>CAWCPE010000028.1:0-39526 GCA_963797245.1 Terriglobia bacterium | reverse complement strand
GGCCCATCACGATTTCCTTTCAACTTGAATTCCAGTTCTTCTCAACGATCACCGGGGCGTTGTTTCCTCCGTTGCGGCTTGCCGCCGTAACGAGGGCAATGACTGGAATTGACCTGGTGTCGGTCTCCAGTTTTGTCCAAACGTCTTCACCCAAAAATCTCATCCGCAGCATCGCCTTGGCTCCGGACGGCAAAGTTAGCGATTGAAGTTCCTGTTCAACGATTTGCAGTTGGCTTCGTAGCTCGCGACCTCGTAGTGCGTCACTTTTAGATCGGCCTTCCACGACAGCTATCGCCCACAAACGTCCAGGGCCTTTTTTCCATCTGCTTTAGCTTCTCCCGGTCGAATCACGCGGCAACGCCTGATCTGCTGGGACTTCGCACTGGTTTTCTTCATTTTCATGAAACGTCCCCCATCGGAACATGTTTCTTGCGGCCAGGCAGAGCACTGTGAGCACGCCGCACCAGCACCGTTCACCAAGCGGCCAAGGCTCCTGCCAGGAGATTGGAATGGAGCTTGACCAGCCATTCAACCGGAATCCACGCCGATAGTTCGTCCCGGTACTCCTAAAACATTCAGAGGCTCAAATGATTCCTCATAACATTGTACCCCGCTTGCAAGTCGCCAGGGCCGCACCGTAATCGCACTCGATCCTCGCCAAACGGGGGGCGCACCCAAATTACATTTCGAATGCGGAGCGCACAATCGAGAAGGCCCAACGGTTTTGACCGCCGCCCTTGTTTTCAGGAAACCACAATGAAATTTCGAAAATGGGTTCCCGCTTAAAAAACGTATTACGCCGACCCACTCGTTGCTCGGGAAGGAATTCGGCGGGTAAGGGGCCGAAATTTTGAAAACGGGTCCCCTGGCTCATGGAGTCCCTTTTCAAACGAACCCGCTAAATCGTGGCTACAAGTTGATATTTTGCCGCAAGCGCCTCGACGATCTTCATCAACCCGTGCCCCGGATTCGGCTCTGCATGAATTCTCACCAATCCGAACGATTCCAGGATTTTCACGTCCCGGCTGACGGCCTTGCGGTCACGCTTGAGAATATTGGCAAGATCGGAGACGGGCCCAGGCGTCTCACGAACGGTATAGAGCACCCGAATGCGCTCCGCAGAAAGGACACGCATCAAATCTGCTGGGTCTTCAAAGGTCAGCCTGATTTCGGCAGGAAGTTTCTCGCCCCGGTCCAACTTACGTGCTCGCTCCAGAGATCGGCTGAAAAACTCTTCAGCCGTCCCGGTCCCAACCCGCACGTCAACGGACCCTCTGACGGATTTCCTCTTAGTTTCTTTTTTCATCTTCCTTCCTCCACAACTCGATAACTTCCGCATGGAAGCGCTTGGATAGGGATTCGTAGTCGTCGAACCTTACAGGCTCAACGGTTCCCATGAAATGCCGATGATGGTAATCGTGGCTGTTGTCGTAGCCGAGCACCCGGCCATTGTCCAATCCGCAAATCCGAGTGTTGATGTAAGCAAGACTGTACTTCACAACTTCGCCGTCCTCGTTTTCCCAAACTTCTTCCTTCAGGGTGGCTCCCTTCCTCGGGCGCTTCAATAGGTTCGTATCGTCGACGACTTTTCGCACGGTCCGCTTGGGTGGCCGTCTCTTGCCCACACATCGAAATTAACACAGGTGGGATACGTGATGCCACATCTGCGCAATGCGGCTCGTGTTTCTGAGGTTTTCTCAAGCTGCGATCTCGTCGGAACTGGCGTACAGCATCCCGACGAGTCGCTGAAGTTGTACGAATCCCAATTCGGGGAGACGCTTCACGATTTCCTGTCTTGCAAGTAGAAAAACAGATGGATGATTCCAAACATGCGGGCGTCCCGATTCCTCTGGACGAAACCGCCGAAGACGATCACGTCTGCGGGCCTTGCGCTTTCCAACCACCCATGGATTCTATCGATCTGGTTCTGCCAGACCCAGCGAAATTCCAATTCTTGGGTCCATAAGAAAACTGAGACTTTTTGATTTCCCACGGTCCTGGAAGAGATGTAGAAATCTTGATTGTTGTCGAATCGAATCTTTCCGGTTGTGCCAGGGCGGTTCTGGAGAATTCGTGCGATAAAAAGAATCCGTCGTTTTTCGTCGGCGGCGACGACTTTCAGTCGGGCGTGACCGGTTCGGAGCTTGCGAAAATCCGTTACTTCGTTCGAGAAGCAGGAATCGTCAAACATCGTTGTTTCCTCCAAAGTTGCGGTTTTGCGAAAAGTCGAAAAGTGCCATTTCTTTGGCCCAGAAAAAGCTTTCGGCGTGGGAGTCCGTGAGGACCACCACGCCGTCAAGTGCGGCACGTTGCCGCTGTAGCGATCCTATGGCTGACGGCGTTTCTTGTCAAGAAAAAAGATCACCTACTGCCAATTGACAATCGCCAAGCGGTAAACTGTAGCGAATGCAAAGCACTACGGCCAAACGACGGGAACGCACTCCTGCGTTCGACCGCCCATCCGCACCAAGATAGTTTTCTTCCGATACACTGACAACATGCGTCAGTGCCTTGCCTTTCTTTGCGTCGCATCTTTGTTTGCGGCCGATTCGTCATCCTGGGAGGAGAAATTCCGAGCCATCCCCAGCCCGCAGAATCAGCGCGATTATATGCAGCGGCTTTCCGCGCGGCCTCATCATGTCGGGTCGCCTTACGATAAGGACAATGCCGAGTGGCTCCTGGCGAAGCTCAAAAGCTGGGGCCTGGATGCGCACATTGAGAATTTCGACGTGCTCTTTCCGACTCCCAAAGAGCGCCTGGTGGAAATGACCGAGCCGACCAAGTTCACCGCCAAGCTGCAGGAGCCGGCCATCGCGATCGACCCCACCTCCAATCAGCAGAGCGAGCAGCTTCCGGTTTATCACGCCTACTCGATCGACGGCGAAGCGACTGCGCCGCTGGTGTACGTCAACTACGGCATCCCCGCCGACTACGAACAGCTCGCGCGGATGGGCATCTCGGTCAGCGGAGCCATCGTGATCGCGCGCTACGGGCAGTCCTGGCGCGGCATCAAGCCGAAGGTCGCGGCCGAGCATGGCGCGGTGGCCTGCATCGTCTATTCCGATCCACGCGATGACGGTTACTTTCAGGGCGACGTGTTCCCGAACGGTCCCGATCGCCCGCGGGACGGCGCGCAGCGCGGGAGCGTGATGGATATGCCGCTGTATCCCGGCGATCCTCTCACGCCGGGCATCGGCGCGGTTCCCGGCGCGAAGCGGCTGCCGCTGAGCGAAGCGAAAACGCTTACCAAAATTCCGGTGCTTCCCATGTCGTACGGCGACGCGCAGCCGCTGCTGGCTGCGTTGAAAGGGCCGGTCGCGCCGGAGAACTGGCGCGGCGCTCTGCCGATTACGTATCACGTCGGTCCGGGTCCCGCGAAGGTGCATATGCGTCTGAAATTCAACTGGGACCAGCACAAGCTGTATGACGTGATCGTGCGCATTCCCGGCTCCGAATATCCGGACGAGTGGGTGATTCGCGGCAATCATCATGACGGCTGGGTCAACGGCGCTGCAGATCCGCTTTCGGGCGCGGTCGCCGAGATGGAAGAGATGCGCGGGCTTTCCGAACTGCTGAAGCAGGGCTGGAAACCGAAGCGGACCATTATTTACGCGTTCTGGGATGGCGAAGAACCGGGGCTGCTCGGTTCCACGGAATGGGCCGAGACGCATGCCGAGGATCTTGAAAAGCATGCGGTCGCCTACATCAACTCGGATGGAAACGGGCGCGGGTTTCTGAATGTGCAGGGGTCGCACTCGCTCGAGAATTTCATGAACGGAGTGATGAAGGATATTCAGGACCCGGAGACCAAGCTGTCGGTATGGAAGCGATCGCAGCTGCGCGGCATCGAACATGCACCGGCGGCTGCGAAGGCCGGGATTCGCAGGCGTCCCGACCTGCACATCGGCGCGTTGGGATCGGGTTCCGATTACACGGTGTTCATCGATCATCTGGGCGTCGCGTCGGTCAATCTGGGCTACGGCGGGGAGGGCGGCGGAGGCGGTGTTTATCATTCGATCTACGATGATTTCTACTGGTACACGCACTTCGCCGATACCGATTTCGTGTACGGCCGGGCACTTTCGCAAACGGCGGGGACCGCGGTCATCCGGCTGGCTGATGCGACGCTGCTGCC
This sequence comes from Terriglobia bacterium, assembly GCA_963797245.1. Taxonomy (GTDB): domain Bacteria; phylum Acidobacteriota; class Terriglobia; order Bryobacterales; family Bryobacteraceae; genus Palsa-187. The sequence goes on along the minus strand of CAWCPE010000028.1, from coordinate 35,391 downwards.
GTTTCAATTCGGCGATTTCAGCGAGACGGTGCGCGGCTACATTGACGAGCTGAAGAAACTGGATGCCGACCAACGGGCGCAGATCGAGGAGCGCGATCGCGAAATCGACGAAGGCGTGTTCACGGCCACGGCCGATCCGCGCAAGCAATACGTTCCGCCGCCGAAGGACCCGGTGCCTCCGCATCTGAACTTTGCGCCGCTTGAGAATGGGATCGACGCGTTAACGCGTAGTGCGCAGCATTACGACGCGGCGCGGATGAAGGCAGCGCCGTCGAACGTGAAGGCGGTGAACGCCATGTTGATCGAGAGCGAACGGCGGCTGACCGATTCAGCGGGGCTACCCGGACGGCCCTGGTTCCGCAACATGATTTACGCGCCCGGATTTTATACCGGCTACGGCGTGAAGACGTTGCCCGGCGTTCGGGAAGCGATCGAACAGAAACGCTGGCAGGAAGCCGACGAGCAGATCCAGCGCGCGGGCAGGATTCTGACGCGAGAAGCGGATCTGCTCGACGAAGCGACGGCGACACTCGCCAAGTAGTTCTTGGGTGTCCAGGACGTGCTCCCCTCCCTCATGGTCGGGGTTCCGTTTTGTCGCGGCGTCGAGTGACCACAGGCAGAACCGCGCGCGTCAGCAAGCGGAGCACGTCCAGAGTTTTCCCCCAGACGCCTACGCGCGCGGTTCTGGACTGCTCGGGGCGAAGCGCACGGTCAACGCGCACGGACGGAATGTCACGCGCGCACGTATTTGTTGAACCAGTCGATGGTGCGGCCCCAGGCCAAGTCGGCCGCGGCTTTGTTATAGCGCTCCGGCGTCGCGTCGCAATTGAAACCGTGAACCGCGTTCGGGTAAATGTACCCTTCGTGCGGGACGCCGGCTTCCGTCAAGGCGGCGTCGTAAGCTGGCCACGTCGACGCAAGCCGCGTGTCGAGCGCGCCGTGATGGACCAGAACGGCCGCCTTGATTTTCGGAATGTCGTCCTTGGGCGGCGGGCCGCCATAGAACGGCACGGCCGCGGCGATATCGGCTCCCAGGCGCCAGGCGAGCGTGTTGGCGGTACTGCCGCCGTAGCAGAAACCGGTGGCTCCGATTTTGCCGGTGCAATCGGGGCGAGCCTTCAGCCACATCGCGGCGGCTACGAAATCTTCCGTCATTTTCTTGCCGTCGACTTTGCGGAACAACTCGCCACCATGGTAATCGTCACCGGGAAATCCGCCGACCGAAGTGAGGCCGTCCGGCGCGAACGCCATGAAATTCGCGAGCGCGAAACGGCGCGCGATGTCTTCGATATGCGGATTCAGGCCGCGATTTTCGTGAACCACGATAATCCCCGGCAATTTCGCCGGGGTCGCGCTGCGGGTGTCGGCGCTGAACGGCCGCACGAAATATCCCTTGATACTGCCGTTGCCGTTGGGAGATGGGACGGTTTCATAAGTGGCCTTGATGCGCTCATCGGTTTTCGAGACCTGCTGGCCCTGCGCGTAGTTCGGCAGCAGCGCTTCCATCATCGCGGCCGCCGCCAGACCGCCGACCGCAAATTTCTGCAGGCCGTCCATGAACGCGCGCCGGCTGATCACGCCGTGAATAAAAAGGTTGTACAGTTCGACGGCTTCGCTCGGAAGCTTGGGTTTGGTGGGCTCCATTGTGGGTGACTCCTTTATGTCTGAACAATTTTATCCCAGTTCAGTGGACTCACCACGACTCCTTGCCCCCACGAGTCGCGATTCCCTGCCAAAGCGTAGCGGTTATTCGAACATGAACAGCGGCGTACCCGGAGCCGGAATGGCTTCGTCCGCGGGCGCGCCCACCGGCTGCTCCTGCGGCTGCATCTGGCGGCAATAAATTCCGCCTTCGCCCAGGTATACATCGAGCTCCGCCGGACGCGGCAGGGAGCCCTGGATCAGCGCTTCGCTCAGCGGATCCTCGATATATTTCTGAAGCGCCCGGCGCAAAGGCCGCGCGCCGTAACTGCGGTCGGCGCAGGTCTTCTCCAGAATGTACTTGGATGCGTCCGCGCTGAGGTGGATCCTGATCTGCTTGGCTTCCAGATTCTTGTTGATCGAGTCCGCCAGCAGCGCCATGATCTTCAGCAGGTCTTCGTCGGTGAGTGAGGTGAACAGGATCACTTCGTCCAGGCGATTCAGGAATTCGGGATTGAACGCCTTCTTCACCTCCGACATCACCTGGTCTTCCACCTTCTGCGGAACGCCGGTGCCCGGCGCCGAGAAGCCCATGGGGCTGCGCTTTTCGAGGAACCGCGCGCCCAGGTTCGAAGTCATGATGATGATCGTGTTCTTGAAGTCGATGGTGTTGCCGAGGCCGTCGGTCAACTGGCCGTCTTCAAAAACCTGAAGAAGAATGTTGTAAATATCGGGATGCGCCTTCTCGATTTCGTCGAGCAGGATCACCGAATAGGGCGCGCGCTTCACGCGTTCGGTCAACTGGCCGCCCTCTTCGTAACCCACGTAGCCGGGAGGCGAGCCGATCAGCTTCGATACCGAGTGCTTTTCCATGAACTCGGACATATCGAAACGGATCAGCGATTTTTCGCTGCCGAACAGAAATTCAGCGAGCGCGCGGGCGACTTCAGTCTTACCGACGCCGGTCGGGCCGAGGAACAGGAACGAACCCGCGGGACGCTTGGGAGACTTCAGGCCGGCTCGTGAACGTCGGATGGCCCGCGACAAAGCCGAGATCGCTTTCTCCTGGCTGATGACGCGCTTGTGCAGCTCTTCTTCGATGCGCAGGAGCTTGGCGACTTCTTCTTCTCGAATCGCGGTCATCGGCACGCCCGTCCAGCGCGCCACCACGTCTTCGATATCGTCTTTGGTCACGACGCCGGTCGAAGTGTCGTCGAGATTATATTTCTCGCGCAACTGGCGCAGATTTTCGCGTTCTTTGCGCTCTTCATCGGAATAGAAGCGCGCCTTTTCGAATTCGTGATTGGCGATCGCGTTCTCCATACGGTGCACGATGAACTTGATGCGCTTCTGGATGTCGGCGACCTCGCCGGGGAGGGTCGTCTGGCGCAGCTTCACGCGGGCGCCGGCTTCATCGATCAGATCAATCGCCTTATCCGGGAGGAAACGATCCGGAATGAAGCGGGTTGACGTGTAGACGGCGTTTTCAATCGACTCGTCCGTGTAGGCAACCGCGTGGAATTTTTCGTAGCGCTCTTTGATACCGAACAGAATGCGGATCGCGTCGGCTTCATTGGGCGGCGGTACTTTGACCGCCTGAAAGCGGCGCTCCAGCGACCGGTCTTTTTCAATCGACTTGCGATATTCGGCGGGAGTGGTCGCGCCGATGCACTGGATTTCGCCGCGCGACAGGGCCGGCTTCAGGATATTGGCCGCGTCGAGCGAACCTTCCGCGCTGCCGGCGCCGACCAGCGTGTGAAGCTCGTCAATAAAGATGATGGCGTTCTGATTTTCCATCAGCTCTTTCATGATGGTCTTCAGGCGCTCTTCGAACTGGCCGCGATACTTCGTGCCGGCGACGATCAACGACAGATCCAACGCGAGAATCCGCTTGTCCGCCAGGAAGCTGGGCACGTCGCCATCCGCGATGCGCTGGGCTAACCCTTCGACGATGGCCGTTTTTCCGACGCCCGGCTCGCCGATCAGGACGGGATTATTCTTGGTGCGGCGGCACAGGATCTGCACTACGCGCTCCAGTTCGTAATCGCGGCCGATCAGCGGATCGAGCAGGCCATCCATGGCGGCCTGCGTCAGATCGCGGCTGAATTCGCTGAGCAGAGAGCTTTCTTTGGGTCGATTGGATGCCATTTTTTCAGAGCTCGAACGAGCGATCTCCTCCCGAACCTGCGACAGGCGCAAACCGCGCTCATGCAGGATGTCGGCCGCAAAGCATTTTTCCTCGCGCAGCAGGCCGAGCAAAAGATGCTCGGTTCCGATGTGCTTGTGGTTGAGACGTTCGGCCTCTTCGGCGCCGTAGGCGAGCACGCGCTTGCATTCGTGGCTCAACGGCAGGTCGACCGAGGTCGATACTTTTTCACGCAGGGTGGTGTGCGCCTCGATCTGCTTGCGGATCGAATCGACCGACGCGCTGGATCGCAGGAAGCGGTTGGCGAGCGCCTTGTCTTCCCGCAGGAGCCCCAGAAGCAGATGTTCGGTCTCAATGCAGGGACTGCCGAACTGGCTGGCCTCGTAGCGGGCGAAAAAAATCACCCGGCGGGCTTTCTCGGTATAACGTTCAAACATAATTCTTGCCCCGGTCTATCTCACTTTTGACATTCGACGATGGCGCGGTTTCACTCAGGCCGCCGCGCTCCAGTTTCAGGATCCGATCCGCGCGCCGCGCGAACTCCAGATTGTGCGTGGCGTGAATGGAGGTCAAGCGCCGTGCGCGATGCAGGTCTTCAATCAGATCCATGATCATCGCGCCGGTCCGGAAATCGAGGCTTCCAGTGGGCTCGTCGGCCAGCAGGACACCGGGGTTTCCCACCAGGGCGCGCGCCAGCACGACGCGCTGCTGCTCGCCCCCCGATAGTTCTCCCGCGCGATGTGTCGCGCGGTTCCGCAGTCCCACTTCATCCAGCCTCGCTAAAGATACCGGCTCCGCCTCGTCATGGCTTTGCCCCCGTATCAGCAACGGCATCATCACGTTCTCAAGCGCCGTGAATTCGGCAAGCAGGGAGTGAATCTGCCAGACAAATCCCAACTCCCGATTACGGAATTCCGCGAGGGCTTCCGGCGAGAACTGACAGATGTCATCTTGCCCGAAGTATATCGCACCGTCCGAGGGCCTGTCCAGACCGCCTAAAAGATGGAGCAGCGTGCTCTTGCCCGCGCCCGATTCGCCCACCAGAGCGATGCGCTCGCCGCGCGCGATTTCCAGATTCAGCCCGCTGAAAATCACCAGATCGCCGTCGCCGGAGCGATAACGTTTCTCTAGACACACCGCGCGAAACACCGAATTTGACTGCGGATCTAACAGGCGATCATGCTCCTGCCTCAAGTTTATCTGAAGGTGCAAGCGCCGCCGCACGCTATAAACATTCTTGGCCGGATTTCGTCCCAGGCTGCCCGGCGGTTCCAGCCCGGCGATCGGGCCAGAAGGGGTCCATCCCGCCGCCTGGAGGGAGCCCGTCCGCGTTAAAGTTTGTTCTCACTTGTCCCGGTGGCGCGGGAATTGCAGATTTTTGCAACGCAACAGGCCAGGTCGGCTTGACACTCGAGAGGAATAAGAGACGATGAGTCAACAAAAATATGGGCGCATTTCGGTTTTATCGGGGGTAGCAGCAGGTCTTCTCTGCTTGGGTTTTTCGGACACAGCGCGGGCACAAAGCGTCACACTTTCCGGCCCCGGGATCACGAATAACATCTTCGATGTAACGGTACAGCACGGCGGCGTCAGCCCGGTCGAACCGGTCACCGTGTCCACCAGCGAGGGCGGCAATCCCATCAACACCACCTTAAACGTCCAGGTAAGCCAGGCGGCCGCAGCGTGGCTTCAGATCGCGGAAGCACCCACCGGGAATACCGACATCGGCACGTCGAACGGTCAGGTGGTCCTGCACCTCACCGTGAACGCGACCAATCTCACGCAAGGCACCCAGCCGACCGGAACGGTCACGATTTCCTATCTGAGCCAACCGAGTATCAATGTCGTGCTGACTGTGGCCGTCACCGTCAGCGGCGCGTCGCTGCTTTCCTCCACTCCGGCGTCGTTGAGTTTCACGACCACCGTCGGGACGCCGGAAAACAGCGTCCCCACCCAAACGTTGACCATCGCGAGCAGCGGCGCGCAGCTCGGCTATAACGTTACAACCAGCACGCAGAACGGAGTTTTCTGGTTGGTTCCGTTTCAAAGCACCGGCAACACGGGAAGCTCCGCTACGGACACCATTACGGTCGGCATCAATCCCGCCGGCCTGGCCGCCAATACGTATCAAGGCACCATTACAGTGCAAAGCACGACCACCTCGGATTCAGCGGTGATCAGCGTCACGCTGGTCGTCGCGCCCAATACCACGCTCAGCGTGACGCCGGCCACGCTCCAGCCATTTCTCTATCAGCTCGGAACCACGCCCGCGAACGGACAATTGACCCAGACGCTGCAGGTGAGCTCCACCAGCGCGTCGGTGCCGTTTCAGGTCAGCATGAGCCCGCAGGTTTCCTGGCTGGTGATCAGCCCCACCAGCGGCGCCACCGGAACCAATGGCCAGGCCGTGCCAGTCTCGCTCAGCGTGAATCCATCCGGATTGGGAGCGGCGGTCTATAACACATCGATCACCATTGCCATTGTCGGCGGAGCCGCGCTCGCGCCGATTCCGGTGCAACTGGTCATCAGCGCCAATCCGCTGCTGAGTCTTTCCGCCAACAGCTTGAGCTTCGTTTCGCAATTCAGCGGCACGGCTCCGCCTCCCACGCAGTCCGTGCAGGTTACCACCGTCGGCACCTCGACCACGTCGGTGCCCTTCACCGTCGCCTCCGATTCGTCGTGGCTGTCCGCCACCGAATCGAGCACCAACACGCCGGCCACTCTCACCGTCAGCGTTAATCCGGCGAGCCTCGCGGTGGGACCCTACACCGGCCATTTGACCGTGCGGCCGAACAACAGCGATGCGAATCTTTATTCGCTGGTCATTACCGTGAGTCTCACGGTCGGCAATACCGCGCAGGTCAGCGCGGGTCCGCCGCTGCTGGTGTTCGCCTGGGAAACCTCGCAGCCCGGGCCGCAGCCGCAGCTGGTGCAATTGCTGACCCAGGGTCAGCCGACCACTTTTCTTCTAACTACGTCCGTGACCACGTCTGCCGGCTGCCCGTCGGGATGGCTTACGGCTACATCCACCTCCACCTCGACCCAAGGCGCGACCATCACGGTCAGCGCCAACGTCACCGGCATGACGCCCGGCGTCTGCCCCGGCTCGGTCACGGTCAGTTACCCGGCCAGCAGCCTGACTCCTCAGACGCTGTCGATTCCAGTGACGATCAACGTCAGCAACACGGCGCTGCTGAACATCAGCTTCCCCCTGGGATTCGGAAACGTGACCGCTGCGGCAGGCTCCGGCGAAGTCATGCAGTCGATTACGCTGACCAGCACGGATCCCAACACACAGGTGACCGACGTCAGCGCTACTTCGATCGGCAACGGCGACGGCACGCAGTGGCTGTTCCTCGGCCAGAACGGGACTTCGACGCCGCTCACACTGCAGCTGGTGTTCAATCCCGGCGCACTTCCGCCCAACGTCTACGGCGGTAGCGTTTCGATTTCGTCGTCCAAACTTCCGTCGAGCCCGCTCACCATCCCGTTGACGCTGACCATCACGGCCAGCACCACGGTCGCGGTCGCGCCGACCAGCCTCACGTTCACTCAGCCCTCCGGCGGAGCATTGCCGGCGGCGCAGACCGTGACGCTGACCAGTTCGGCCACCGGCGCGAGCTTCCAGGCCAGCATCCCCAGCACGCAGGTATGCAGCTGGCTGCAGGTCAACCCCACCAGCGGACCGGCCACCGGACCGGTGTCCTTCTCCGTCCAGCAGAATTCGCTTCCGCAGAACAGCTACCAGTGCCCGGTGACGTTCTCGTTCCTCAATTCGGCCACCGCGCCGATCACGGTGAACGCGACGCTGGTGGTCGCCCCCTCGCAGACGCTGACCGTTTCGCCCGCCGCGCTGACCTTCGCGTATCAGATCACCGGAGCCACGCCCGCTGCGCAACAGCTCACCGTGTCGAGCACTGGCGGAGCGGTCGCCTTCACCGCCTCGGCCACCAGCAACGGCAACTGGCTGTCGATTGACACCACCAGCAGCACCACCGGGACCGCGCTATCGAAGGTGATCAACGTGTCCATCATCCCGGCCAATTTCCCGTCCGGCACGGTCGGAGGATCCGTGTTGACCGGTTCCATCAGCATCGCCGCGGCGGGCGTGCTCGCGAATCCCATCACGGTCGCCGTGACCGTGAACGTGACGGCGGCGCCGGTTCCCTCCGTGGTCCAGATCATCAACAGCGCGACCTTCGGCTTCGGGTCGATTGCTCCCGGCGAGTTGATCGCCATCAGGGGCACCAATCTTGGCCCAGCCTGTGTAGCGCCGGCCAGTAATTGCGTCGCCGGCGGAACGCAGTTCACCGTAAATGCACAGGGCACCGTGAGTTCGACGCTCTCCGGAGTTCAGGTGCTCTTCAACAACACCCCCGGTACGCCCACTTACGTGAGCCCGACCCAGATCAACGTGATCGTTCCCTGGGAAGTGGCCGGATTCACGGAAGTAAGCATGATCGTGTCCTATAACGGCATCCAGTCGCCCGCCGATCAGCTGGCGGTGGTGCCCGTCTCGCCTGGCATCTATGTGCAGAACGCGACCGGCTCCGGCCAGGCAGCGGTGCTCAATCTGAGCGCCCAGGCCGGCAGCCCGTATAACGGTCCGGCCGGAGGGACCTACTTTGGGACCACGCTGGCGACTGCTCCGGCCCCGCAAGGGTCGGCAGTGGTTCTGTATCTGACCGGCGGCGGTCTGACCAACCCCGGCGGCGTCGACGGGACGGTCACCCCGAGTAGTCCGCTTTATCCGCTCGCGAACTGGACCGCGGGATCGAGCGTGGTGACCGCGACGGTCGGCGGCGTTCCCGCTACTGTTCTGTACGCCGGCGCCGCGCCGACGCTGATCACAGGCGTGGTTCAGATCAACCTGCAGTTGCCGTCGAGTGTCAACGGGAGCGCCCTGCCGGTGGTCATCACCATCGACGGATTGCAATCTCAGACCACCGCGACCATCGCGGTGCAATAGCGATTCGAAGGGCCGGCTTGTCGGAGGCCGGCCCTATTCGAACAGCTCGGCGAGCGGAACCTCAAGTTCGGGATTTTCGGTCTTGAGAATACCGCTCTTCACTTCGCATAGTCCGGTCGCCGCGGTCGCTGAAAAAGCCTTGCGCGTCTGCGGATCGACCACCCACACGTAAGCGACGCCCATGGCAAGATAATCGTCGATGCGTTTCTCAACACGAACCATGCGGTCATCGGGCGACAACACTTCGACGCAGATAAACGGCGGCTTCCGCAGAATCTGCTCGCCCGGATCGCCGAGCACCACGCAAACATCTGGAATCCGGAACCGCGTCGCGGCGACCTGGACCCGTTGTTCGACGACCACGTTGATCCCCCACTTCTTGCGGTTCATCCGAAAGAAGGCCGCAATCGCGGTCTGAAGATTAGCATGATCCCATTCACCCAAGTTCCGCTCCTCGACCCGCCCGTCCACGTAGTCGCAATCGGGACTGTAGCTAGTTGCGAGATATTCTTCTACGGAGATCAGCGTCTCTGTGGGCATACGGTCACCGTACCACGATGTTGACCAGTTTATCCGGCACCACGATCACCTTCACCACGTTCTTCCCGTCGATAAACGGCTGCACCTTCGGATCCGCCAGCGCCAGTCTCTTGAGTTCCTCCTCAGACGTCCCGAACGCCACCGACAGCCGCCCGCGCAGCTTTCCGTTCACCTGCAAAACGATCTCCGCCGCTTCCTCTTTTGCCAACGCTTCGTCATAGGACGGCCACGCCTGCCGAAACACCGGACCCGTGCGACCCAACTGCTCCCACAACTCTTCCGCGGTGTACGGCGCGAATGGTCCCAGCATCAGCGTTAAATCCGGCAAGATCCGCGCGAACGCCGCGCGCGACAACCCGGCTTCTTCGTCGTACAGCGTATTCAGCAGCTCCATCAGCGCCGCGATCGATGTGTTGAAGTGCCAGCGATTGTCGAAATCCTCGGTCACCTTGCGAATCGTCTGATGCAGCTTCCGCAGCGCGCGCCGGTCCGCGGCCGGATCACCAGTCGACTCGCGATCCATATTGCGCGTCACGAATCGCCAGACGCGTTCCAGGAACCGGCGCTGCCCGCCCACGCTCGCCTCGATCCACGGCATGTCCTTTTCAGGCGGCGCCGCGAACAAAGTAAACAGCCGGCAGGTATCCGCGCCGTACTTCTCGATCATCTCCTCGGGATCCACCGTGTTGCCCTTCGATTTCGACATCGCCGTCCCGTCCGCGCCCAGCACCATCCCCTGCGTGAACATGTTCTTGGCCGGCTCGCCCAGCGTGACCAGTCCCATATCGCGCATCACCTTGGTAAAAAACCGCGTATACAACAGGTGCAGAATCGCGTGCGTCACTCCGCCGATGTATTGATCCATCGGGAACCACTTGGCCACCTTCGCCGAATCGAACGGCGCGTGATCGTTATGCGGATCGCAATAGCGATAAAAATACCAGCTCGAATCGACGAACGTGTCCATGGTGTCCGTCTCGCGCCGGGCATTTTCACCGCACGTCGGACACTTCACGTTGACGAAGCTCGGCACATCTTCAAGCGGCGAATGCCCGACCCCCGTGATCTTCACATCGGTCGGCAAAATCACAGGTAGATCGCTTTCCGGCACCGGAACCACCCCGCATTTCGGGCAATGGATCACCGGAATCGGCGTGCCCCAATACCGCTGCCGCGAAATTCCCCAATCCTTCAACCGGTAAGTGATGGTCGCCTTTCCGAACCCGTCGCGCTCCGCGCGTTCGCTCATAATCCGTCGAGCATCTTCGCTCGCCAGGTCCGAATATTCGCCCGACCGCTCCAGCGCGCCGTCGTCGGTGAGCGGAGCTTTCGGATTCTCGTCCAGCGCGCCCTCCACTGGACGAATCACCGGCACAATCGGAAGATCATACTGCTTGGCAAATTCGAAATCCCGCTCATCATGTGCCGGCACCGCCATGATCGCGCCCGTCCCGTAATCCATCAGCACGAAATTGCCGATCCACACCTGCAATTTCGCCCCATTGAACGGATTGAGCGCGTAAGCGCCCGCGTAAAAGCCTTCCTTGATGACGTCGCCCGGTCCCTGCTGCGCCCGCGCGTCGATCATCGCCTTGGCCCGCGCCATCCCCGCGCCGTCCAACAGCTTCGCCGCTACCGGATGCTCCGGTGCCAAAATAATCGCCGTCGCTCCATAGATCGTATCGATACGCGTGGTGAAAACGCGTATCGCCTCGCCCGTCTTTTCGAGCTTGAAATCGACCTCCGCGCCTTCCGACCGTCCGATCCAGTTCCGCTGCATCGCCAGCACACGATCCGGCCACGCGCCCTGCAATACTTCATCGATCGATTGCAGCAACTCCTCCGCGTATGCCGTGATTTTCCAGAACCACTGTTCGAGCGCCCGCTGCACCACCAGCGTCGATTCATGCCGCCAGCAGCACCCGTCCACCACCTGCTCATTCGCCAGCACCGTGCCGCACTCCGGGCACCAGTTCACCAGCGCCTTCTTGCGATACGCCAGGCCGCGCTCCATCATCTTCAGAAAGAACCACTGGTTCCAGCGATAATATTCCGGCTCGCACGACGTGATTTCCAGGCTCCAGTCATAGCTGAACGCCATGCGATGCATCTGCCGCTTCATTTCCGCGATCCGGGAAATGGTCCACTCGCGCGGAGGCACGCCGCTCTTGATCGCCGCATTTTCCGCCGGCAATCCGAACGCATCCCAGCCCATCGGATGCTGCACGTTATATCCGCGCATCCACATGAACCGCGCCAGCGCATCGCCGATCGCGTAGTTGCGCACGTGCCCCATGTGCAGGCGTCCGCTCGGATACGGAAGCATCTCGACCACGTAATATTTCGGCGCGGGCGAGTCGGGAAGCGCGCGGTACAGCTCCGCGCCCTTCCACCGCTCTGCCCATTTCAACTCGATCTGGTTGTGGTCGTACGGGATTTCCGGCATAGGCTTTTGAGGGTGTCGAGATTCCTTCGGTCATCGCCCGGCTGATCCACCGGCGTTTCTAAAATAAAGGCTTTGTTGCGGAGCCTCGGTGACCCGAGTATGCGTCGAAACCCTTCTAATCCAATATAACCTTCGCCGATATTGGCGTGCCGGTCGATATGCGACCCGAGCGCGCCCTTCGAATCGTTGGCGTGCATCACCCGCACATGATCGAGCCCCAGAATACTGTCCGCATCCGCGACGGTCTGCTTCAATCCCTCCGCCGTCGACACGTCATGACCCGAAGCCAGCAGATGACATGTATCGAGACAAAACCCGATCGGCAGATCGGTCATCTTCTCACCGTATTCGCGAATCACATGCAGCTCTTCGAACCGGCTCCCGAGCTGCGCGCCCGCGCCGACCGTATTTTCCACCAGCAGCATCAGCTTTCCAATCGGCAACCCCGCAGCCGCGGCGGCGACGCCTTCGAGAAAATGCAAGATCCCCTGCTCGACCGTCGAGCCTTTGTAATTCCCCGGATGCGCCACCAGGTAATCGGCGCCAATGGCGATCGCCCGCGCCAGTTCCCCTCGAAACGCCTCGATCGAAAGCGCGCGTGTCTTCTCATGCACCGACGCGAGGTTGATCAGATAGTTATCGTGGATTACCAGCGGGTCGAGCCCATATTTGTCCCGCGCCCTCTGAAAAGCGACAATCCCAGGCGTCGAAGGCATCGACGCTTTCCACTGACGCGGACTCGACGAGAAAATCTGGAACGTATTCGCGCCTAGCCGCGCGGCCTCATGCGCCGAATTTTCGAGCGCGCCTGCAATGGACGTATGAATTCCGAGCCGCACTAACTGTAAAAATTCCGATCCCAGGCGTGCCGCTTCAAAATCGCCTGCACATCCAGCGGCAGCGGGCCTGCATCCGACGCGGCAATATTCGATTCCACGTTCCGCACCGACCGCATCCCTGGAATCACCGTCGACACCGCCAGGTCCGATAAACAAAACCGCAGCGCGATCTGCGGCAGCGTTCCCTCGATGTCGTCGAGATCGGCCTGCAACGCGTTCACGTGCTCCACCACCTGCATCTTCCGATTGCCCTTGAAATATCGCCCGCGGAAATCGCCCGGCTCGAACGTCGTCTCTTCCGTGATCGCGCCCGTCAGCGCCCCTTCATCCAGCGGAACCCGGGCCAGCACCCCGATTCCCAGCTCTTTCGCCAGCGGAAACAGCCGCGCCTCGGGCGTTTGATCGAAGATGTTGTAAATCACCTGCACCGTATCGATCAACCCGGTGCGCATCAGCTCGATGGCTGTGTCCGGTTGATGATCATTGATCGAAACCCCCACGAATCGCGCCTTGCCCGACTTCTTCAAATCCGCAAACGCGCGCCGCCAGATGTCGGAATCGATCCATTCCGGATTCCACACATGAAACTGCTGCAAATCAATATGCTCGCGACCCAGATTCTGCAAACTCTGCTCGGTGCACTTCATCACGTGGTCATAAGGAAAACAATCCTCGATCGCAATGCCCGGCCGCGCCGGCCACAACATATTCTTGGGCGGAACCTTGGTCGCAATACTCACCGTCTCCGGTGCGATCTTGCCCACCAGCCGCTCGCTGTGCCCTTCGCCATACACCAGCGCGGTGTCGATGAAGTTCAGCCCCAGCTCGATCGCCTTCTGAAGCGCCGCAATCGAGGAATCGTCATTCCCTCCCAGCCACATCTTTCCGCCGATGCCCCAGGCCCCATACCCGATCTCGCTGACTTCAATTCCCGTGCGCCCCAGTGTGCGATATCGCATTCCTCCATAATAGAGGTATGTGTTCCAGCAGCACCGGGACGGCGGGCTTGAGAGAAAAAAGGGGACTGACCACTCTGTCCCCAGTGATCGATTCTCCATCCACCGATACCCGTCTGCGGTGGATAGAGCGGTCTGTCCCCTTTTTTCTTTCGAGCCCGCGCCGGGCTTTAGCCCTGCTGTTCCTACTCTTCGCCGCGACAGCCTTCGGCGCGCAAATCCGCCTCTACATGAAGGACGGCACCTGGCAGCCCGTGCGCGAATACGAAGTCAAACCGGATCGCGTCCGCTTCTACTCGACCGAGCGCGAGGAGTGGGAAGAAGTCCCGCTGGAACTGGTCGACCTCGCTCGCACCAAACGCGAAATCGCCGATCGGGACGCGGCATTGAAGGCCGACGCCAAAGCGCAGGCCGAGGAAGACTCGGCGCTCGACACCGCGGCGAAAGAAGTCGAGGCTGTGCCGACTGCCAACGGCGTCTACTACATTCACGGCGAAAAGCTCGACCCTGTCAAGCAGGCTGAATCGAAAATTGTGGGCAACAAGGGCCGCAAGACTTTGCAGATCCTCTCGCCGCTTCCGATGATCACCGGCCGTCAGACTGTGGAGCTCACCGGCGAAGCCGCCGCGCTGCGTATCGATGATAAACGCCCCGAATTCTTCATTCGCCTGACCGAAGACGAGCGCTTCGGCATCATCAAGCTCGGCCACAAGAAAGGATCGCGCATCGTCGAAACCATCGAGACGATTCAGATGACCAAGGAAGCCACCGAAAAACATGACGACGTCCCCACGTTCCGCAAACAGGAAGGCGATGCATTGTTTAAAATCTGGCCCGAAGGCGACCTGGAGCCGGGCGAGTACGCGCTGATCGAATACACCGAAAACAAAATGAACATGCAGGTCTGGGATTTCGGCATCGGCCCACCGGTGGAGACGCCGGCGAAAACAAAATCAAAATCCAGGTGACCTGCCAGTCTGAACCGCGCCCCTGCGCACGACTAACAATCAGGCCGGCCCTGCCGGTAAGTGTGTGGAAACTGCGGACGTGCTCCCCTTGCTCACGCGCGGGGTTCCGTATGTGGCTCATTCGACGTGGCGCAAGACGGAACCCCGACCGTGACCGGCAGGGCTGGTCACGGACGTCTGCGCCCTCAACGCGATAGACCAGCACTGCCGGTAACGGCGGGGTGAGGCATCGCCTTTTCACACACACTCGTAAGGGAGGGGAGCAAGGTCCGCTATCATACGAAACCGTCACACACGTTCCAAATGCGCGATGGTTTCCAGGTGATACGTTTGCGGAAAGAGATCCACCAGCGTCAGCCGATCGATTTTGTATTTTCCCAGCGTGGCGATATCGCGCGCGAGTGTTGCTGGATCGCACGACACAATTGTGATTCGCGGCGGCGCCAGGCGCGCCAGGCTCGCGACGACGATCTTGCCGAGGCCCGCGCGCGGCGGATCGGCCAGAACAAAATCGGGAGTTTTGTCGAGCTTCGCCAGATAGTCTTCCACACGCGCATGCTCGGCCGTGACGCCGGGGACATTCACTTCCAGGTCGCGCACCGCGCTCGCGCCGGATTCGACTGCGATCACGCGCTCGAATTTCTCTTTCATCCGCCGCGCGAACAGACCGACGCCGGCGTACAGATCGAGTCCGGTTTCGCCAGTTGCGCGTTCGAGCGCCGCGTCGGTGAGCGATTCAATCAGGAACCGGTTCACCTGAAAAAACGATCGCGGGCTGACGCGGAATGCGCCGAACGAGGTCGGATAGTCGATCGCGACGGTCGATTCCATCCACTCGTAAAACGATTTCGCCACCGGGCGATCGTATTCGAGCGCGTTGATCTGCACGGCGGTCTCATTCGTGAATACTTCAATCTCCCGGACGAACCGCGGGAACTTCGGATCGCTCATCCGATCGCGCAGCATCGCCAGCGCCTGGTTCAAGCGCGGTGAAGAGATCGGGCACTGCTCCACCGGAACCAGATCGCGCGAGCGCGCCGCCAGGTATCCGATCCGCCCGTCCGCGATATGAAACTGCGCGCGGTTGCGATAGCCGAGAGGCTCGCCGCTGATGATTGCGATTTCGCCCTGGTAATCGATCTTGCCGACGCGGCGCAATTGCTCGCGCAGGATCTCGGATTTCCGCGCGAGCTGATATTCGTACGGTGCGTGCTGATAGTGGCAGCCTCCGCAACGCGCAAACACCGGGCACGGCGCCGCGACTCGATCCGGCGACGGCTCCAGCACTTCCATCAGCTCGGCGCGAACGTCGTCGCCGGCATCGATTCGGGCCAGTTCGCCCGGGAGAACGAATGGCGCAAGCACCACTCGTCCGTCGGTGAGGCGAGCGAGACCGTCGCCGCCGTACACCCATTTTTCAATCCGCACTTCGTTTACGATGGAATTTCCCCTAACATGGCAATGAGAGCACGAGTCTTCTCCGGCATTCAACCCACCGGCAGCCCGCACATCGGAAATTATCTGGGCGCGCTCAAGAACTGGGCCCGGATTCAGTACGATTACGAAAGCATTTACTGCATCGTCGACCTGCACGCGGTGACGATCTATCAGGAGCCGCGCGAGCTGCGCGCGAAGATCGAAGAGCTGGCCGGAATGCTGCTGGCGATCGGCATCGACCCGGCGCATTCCTCTCTGGTGGTGCAATCGGCCATCCCGCAGCACGCCGAGCTCGCCTGGATGCTGACCTGCGTGACACCGGTCGGCTGGCTGGAGCGGATGACGCAATACAAAGCGAAATCGGCCGCACAGGAAACGGTCGGCGACGGGCTCTTGCAGTATCCGGTCCTGATGGCGGCCGATATTCTGCTCTACAACGCGGCCATTGTGCCGGTGGGTGACGATCAATCGCAACACTTGGAACTTACTCGCGACGTCGCGCAGCGGTTCAATTCCCTGTATGGCGCGGGCGAAGATATTTTCGTCGTGCCGGCCACGCAGCTTCCAACCGTTGGTGCACGGGTTATGGGGCTCGACGAGCCGGACAAGAAAATGAGCAAGTCGGCGACCGGCAGCGGGCACGCGGTGAGCCTGCTCGATCCGCCGGAGACGATTCGCAAAAAAATTATGCGTGCGACCACGGATTCGCTTCCGGCGGTCGACTTCGATCAATTGAGTGCTGGTGTTCAAAATCTGCTCACAATTTATCAGGCGTTCACCGGCGGCTCGGCCGATGAAACACGTAAACAGTTCGAAGGAAAGCGGTATGGGGACTTAAAAAAAGGTGTGGCGGAGGCGGTGGTCGCCGGGCTCGAGCCGATTCAAAAGCGATACCAGGAGATCATGAGCGAGCGCGGCTACCTGGCTCGTGTGCTCGCGGACGGCGCGGAACGCATCACGCCGATCGCGAACCAGACCATCGAGAAGGTCAAGAAGGCGATGGGGCTGTACACTCCGTGACGGTCCCGGCTTGGGTTCGTTTCGTAGGCTGGGTTGTGGGGGATCTCGCGACCGCAGTGATTGGTGCTGCCGTGCTGCAGGCGGAACTGGAGCACATTTACCGCACGCACTCGCGGGCAGACCTAATCACCAGAGAGAATATCCTCAGCACCGTTTCAGCGCTTATTCTCGGGTACGTCGCGTACACGCTGCGCCCGCATGAATCGGCGAAGTGGCTGTGGGTCGGAGGCGTAGTTTGGGCGGGCCAGCGAATGTTGCTGTTTTGGAACCAGTCCCGGACGCTCCGAATCGTGGGCGCGAGTCACTCGCTCTATTGGGAGATGTCAGGTCAGGGGTGCACATCCGGACTTACGCCGAGTTGTGATAGTTGGCTGGGGTATACGGTTTTGGCGATCAGGATGATATGTTACTCCGCTGGCGCCTGGTGCGCCGCCAGCCATGCGCTGGGCTGGTCAGGAATTCGTGAGCGGTGGAACGCTCCGCCCGAGCTGAAGGAGGGCGAGGCTGATCCGGGCGAGTGAGGCTCGCCACCTTAACCGCTACACCTGCGCAGGCAGCCGTCAAGAGAGTATACTCGGCCCATGCGAATGATGATGAAGGTTTCCATCCCCGTCGAACAAGGAAACGCCGCGGCCCGCAGTGGGACGCTTGGCTCGACCATGCAGAAAATTCTGGCGGACATCAAGCCGGAAGCTGCGTATTTCATGGCCGAAGATAACGGCCAGCGGACCGGCCTGATCTTCTTCGATATGACCGACTCTTCCCAGATCCCGGCCGTCGCGGAGCCGTTCTTTCTGGCGTTTAACGCGGCCATCACGCTTCGGCCGGCGATGACGCCGCAGGATCTGGCCAACGCCGCTCCGGGTATCGAGAAGGCGGTGAAGAACTTCCCGAAAGCCGCCGGCGCAGGCGCCTGAATTTGACCGGGCCGTTCGCGCTGCGTTATCCTAGGAGCTCGAATGGCAAATACTGTATCTTCGCTCAAACGCGTACGCGTGGCGGAGCGGCGAACGGATGTGAACCGGTCCCGCAAGGTCCGGGTGCGTCACCAGCTCCGCGCGATGCGGCGGCTTCTTGATTCGAACGACGCCAAGGGCGCGGCGGCTCTGGTGCCGCAGACCTTTTCCCTGGTCGACCGGGCGGCGAAGTGGGGCATTATCAAGAAGAACACCGCGGCCCGCTATAAGAGCCGTCTCACGCTGCGCCTCCGCAAGCTCGAAACCAAAGCTTAATTGCAGCAATGTACCCCGCCGTGACGAGTCTGTGTGAAAAGTGGAATTGATCGGCCTTGCTCCCCTCCCTCACGGTCGGGGTTCCGTTTTGCGCCACGTCGAATGAGCCACATACGGAACCCCGCGCGTGAGCAAGGGGAGCAGGTCCGCAGTTTTCACACAGACTCTGACCGGCAGGGCTGGTCTGCGAGCAAACCGCGCCGGTGACGGCGGGGTGGGATCCCGACCTAACCTCGATTCGTCAACTCCAGAATCATTTCCTCCATCACGATGCGATCATCCGGACGCGCGTCGCGTAGGGAGCGGTCCGCTTCGAAAAGCTTTACCACCGCGCGCTCCAGTTTTGCTTTTGGAAACGCCTGCACGGTCTGCTCGATCTGACGAGCCCGGTCCGGCCAGATACGCGCGCCGATCTGATTGAAATGCGACAGGATCTGGCTCGCGCCGCGAAGGTTCGCCTCGCGCGCGGCCAGCGCCATGCGGAACTGCGTGGCCAGAAACGTCAGCGCCAGTGGCATGTATTCGCCCGCACGGGTGAGCGTGTCCAGAATTTCGAGCGCGCGGGTGCGATCGCCCTGGCCGATGGCGCTGACCAGCGCGAAAATGGTGGTCGACTGCGCGTCGGGAACCAGCGCGGCGATATCGGCCGCCGTCACCTTGCGCGGGCCCGCGAACAGCTTCAATTTTTCGATTTCGACCGCGATGCGTGCCACATCGCCGGCCGTCGCTTCGAGCAAAATCGCAAGCTCCGCCAAGCCGAGCAGCAACCCGGCTTCTTTCGCGATCATCTGCGCCGTCGCGCGCGCCGATTCGGGCGAGAATGGGCGAAATTCAACCTGATTCGGAATCGCGGAATAAAATTTCTGGACGCGTTCCAGCTTGGGTTTGTCCTCGCCATCGAAATCGTAGCGGCTGGCTTCCACCACCAGGGTGGTGCCGGGGACCGGCTCGCGCAAATATGCGCCGATTCCGGATGGATCGTCGGATTCGGGTTCGGTGCGTGGCACGGCGGATTCCGCCGAAGCAAGCCACACGATGCGCTTCGAAGCGAACAGCGAAAACGAGCGCGCATCATCCAGCGCTTCGCGCAGCGAAACCTGGTCGAGATCGTGATACGTGAATCCGTTTTCGCGATCTGCCGCCGGCAGTGCGGCTTCGATCAGAGCGCGCCGCGAGCGTTCCCGATGATACGGCTCCGGGCCCAGGAACAGGTACCCGGGCGCGGGGCCGGATTTGCGCAAGCGATCGAGAAAGATGTCGGGCGTCATCAGAAATTGGAAAGGATGTCGGTAACGATGTGCGCGGCCACCTGGCGGCTGGCGCGGTCCAGAGCCGAGTCGCTTTCATCCAAATACGTTCGGGAATCCACGCTGACTTCGTAGCGCTCGCGCACTTCCATGCCGGGCCGCGTGAACAGGACCTTCCCGGTGGCGCGCTCGGTCATGATCACTTTCAGGTAGAGCCGCAGGTCGACCGCGGTGGCGCGGCCGGTGGTCGGGTCGGCGACCGTCGCGTAAGAGATGTAATTGGTCACGGTGCCGCGCAGCACCGCATCGGCCGTGTTGGGGTCGCTGACGATCTTATAGTGGGTGCGCGAGATGAATTCCTTGGCGATCGCCTCGGCCAGGCGATCGGTGAGTTTGTAGCGAACGGTCGCGTTGCCGAACGCCGGGATGCAGATGGTCTGAATCGACTTCGGCATCGTATTGGCGTGGCCGGCGACCGTGTATCCGCAGGACGCAAGACCCGCTGTGACGCAAATCGCCGCGGCAGCGGCGAGCGCGATTCTCACAGGGACTCCCGGGCAACCGCGACCGCATTTTCCGCGGCCAGCCGCAGATTGTCGGCGGCCATCCACAGCCAGACCGCGCGCGGGTGATTGCGATCCTCGGCAATCGCGCCGACGCTCAATCCGCTCTGTCCGGCGACACCGACGTTGGTGGGCGGCTCGTCGGCGCGAACGTCAAAGCCCTCCGTTGAAAGCATTTGCGCGATCGCTTCGACGCCTGGCGCTTCCTCGAATTCGGCCCACACGGAAAAGCTGTGCCCGTGGAAAACCGGCGCCTGAATCAGCCGGAGGGACGGCATGGGTACGGCCGGATAGGCGGCCAGCAGCGAAGCCAGGTGCCGCTCGATGCGCTGTTCGATCAGTTCCAGCGGCTCTTCGGCCTCTTCGCCGTAGCGCGCCAGCAGGTTGAATCCGACCTGTGCGTCGAACATGTCGCGCTTCAATTTCTGGAAGGAAAGTACCGCGACGGTCTGCTGCTGCAATTCGTCGAGCCCGCGCTGGCCGCGTTCGCTGGCGGGTTCGAAGACGTGGACGATGGAGCGGCGGAGCGGTTGAATGCGCGCAAGCGCGGTGACCAGCATCGTGATGGCGATCGACGCGGGATTTGCAATGACCTGAATATGCGGATCGCCCGCCGGGCGCGAAACTTCGGCGGATGGGGCGCGTAACCGGGCTTGCGGTTGTTCCTCGAGCGCACCGGACAGATCGATCAGCCGTGGTGCATCCTCCAACTCAATTTTCAAGGTCCGCCGGCTGGACGCGGGCGAACCGGCCAGAAACGCGACGCGCGCGCCTTCCAGTTGTTCGGCCACCAGCGGCACCATCACCACCGGGTCGGCTTCTTCGCCGCTCAGCAATCCTTTTAACACGGTGGACCCATCGGCTGCGGCGGAAATCAACTGGACGCGCGGCGCGGCCGGGGTTTGAGAAAGCAACTCGCGAATCTCGCGCGCCAGCAGCGTGTCGCCGCCGACGATTGCGACCATGGGGTGTTCAGCCAACCTGGTGCTCCGGTTCCCGCGGCACCGGCCGGAAACGCCGCCGGATCACGCCGCCGATACGAATGAAGATGCCGCTCGCCACATACGCCGCCGTCATGCCGAGCAGCACCGGCTGCGATGCGTAGAACATCAGAAAAATAAAACTGCCCAGCAGCACCAGAATCAAAGTCGAGCGCGGGCGCAGCAGGTGCAGATCCTTGAAGCTGGGATATCGCCAGGTGCTGACCATCAGGAACGACAGCAGGCCGACCAGCAGCAGCCAGGCCACCGAAAATATCCATGACGTGAGCGGAGCGCCGTCGGTTGCGTAGATGATGCTGGCCAGCATACCGGCCGCGGCGGGAATCGGAAGGCCGACGAAATATTTCCGGTCGGGACGGCCGGGATTTTTGGGGATTGGATTTTTTTGGATGTTGAAGCGCGCCAGACGAGCCGCGCCGCACAGCAGGAAGAGGAAGGCAAGAAAATATCCCGCGCGCCGCAATTGGTCGAGCTTGATGAAATCCACTTTGGCGATGAAATAGACGCCCCAGGTGAACGCCAGCGCGGCCGGAGCGATGCCGAACGTGATCACGTCGGCGAGCGAATCGAGCTCCCGGCCGAATTCGCTGGTGGTGTGGGTCATCCGCGCGATGCGGCCGTCTAACCCATCGAAAAACACCGCGCCGCCGATGGCAATGGCGGCCAGTTGGAAGTGATGGCCGGCGTCGGCCGAGCCGAGCGTAGCCGCGATGGCGCCTTCGAACACCTGCATAATCGAGTAGAAGCCCAGAAAAATGTTGGCCGCCGTGAATAGAGTCGGCAGCGCATAGGCGGCGCGGCGTGGACGGCGATCGGGCGATTGGGGATCGATCAGAGTATCGCGTAGTTTCACGGGTTGCTCCTTCGGGCGATGACGCTCGATCCAGCCGAGACGCGCTCGCCCACCCGAACCGCGACTTCCCATTCGGGGCCAAGGAAAACATCGACGCGCGAGCCGAATTTGATTAATCCGACGCGCTCGCCGGCGTCGACCAGGTCGCCGGCTTTCTTGTAACAGACAATGCGGCGCGCGATCAGTCCCGCGATCTGTGTGAACACCACGCGCGATCCGCCGCCTTCGACAGTAATGACATTCTGCTCATTCGAATGGCTGGCGGCTTCCTTGCTCGCGACCAGGAACTGTCCCTTTTTATATTTGACGCACATCACTTTTCCCGCGATGGGCGCGCGGTTCACGTGGACGTCGAAAATATTCAAGAATATGCTGATGCGGTTGGCGCCCGCCGGATCGGGCAGGACGGCGACCACTTTACCATCGGCGGGCGATACGGCTACCGGGCCCTCCGGGATCTGGCGTTCCGGATCGCGGAAAAAGTACAAACAAAAGGCCGCCAGAATGTAGAGCGGGACGGCGAACGGCCAGGAGACCAGATAGGTCACAAACGCCCCGCCCGCGGCCAGCGCGAGCGCGTAGTAAACGCCGTCGATCACCATTCGCTTCTATTGTCGCATTGGTTTACGCCGCATCCGCATCCTTCGTGGGGAACCGGGAAGGAAGGGGTACCTCTCGGCCGCGGTAACCAGAGGCTCGCGCCGCACAGACGCGGACACTGCAGTCGCCGTTGGCGCCGTTAACTTGCGGTCACGTCCGGGAGAGCCTGCGCCGAAGCAGTGCTGCGCCCATCAGCAGCACAATCGCGCTCAGCGCCAGGATCAGGGTGGAGGGCAGCGGCGCCGTGCTCGGCTGGGGGCCCCCGAGGACAACCGCATAGTCCGCCGAGAGGTCTTCCACCAGCGGATTGAACCCGCTGGTGAATCCCGTAATGGCCGTTTCCGACATAAGCGTACCCGTCGTTCCGCTGTATTTGGCAAACTTCGCATTAAAGATCTCGGACACTTCGAAATTCGTTCCATCGTAGGCGATCCCGGTCCCGGCGAAGGTGGGGTTGATAAAGCTCGCCGTGATCAGGTTACCGTTGGTGTCGTAGACATCGTAGGGATCGATCGCGTCGCCCCGGTTCGAGATCAGGCGCGGTATGCTGCCGCCCTGAAGAAAGTACTCGAGTCCATCGCAATTGGCGACGCAGTCCGCTAGAGTGACGGTCTTCAGTAACGTGCCGGTCCGCGAGTAGAGATAAGCTGGGCCTGGGTTGATCCCGCCGTAATCGCCGATCCAGAAATTGGTCCCATCGAACGCCATGGTGGAAAGGGCGCTCGCCGCAGCCACATGGAACAGCACACCGTTATCCGTGTGCGACGCCAGGGTGTACGAATAGACGGAATTCCCGTTAGCGCACGTGTAGTAAATGACTCCGCTTACCACCACGATGCCGCGGCCGTTGGTGCAAGCGCCGTTCAAGCTGCTCAGTGTCTGGCTAACAACACCGGTCCCAGGATTTAGCACGTAGATGTAGTCCGTGCCCCCCGCGTTATTTCCGTAAAGATTCTGCGCCCCGGCTAGCCCGGCACAGCCGAAAGCCGCCAGCGCGATCATCGCGATCTTAGTCCTTATTTTCTTCCCCACGATCTTTCCTCCAGAAAAGTGAGCCAGACGGTCGCCGGTATCCCGGTTCCGTGCTTGCCGATTTTTAAAAGCTTACAAGCCCAACTTCTGCGAGCTCTTGAGGGCACATGACACCTGCCAAAAGCAGGAGCTATACCTGAACGTCCCCGGGTACTACGGAAGATGGTAATGTGTTTTGGCCTCCGATACAAGTCTTTTAAGCACTGTTTCGAGGTGCTTGAGCCATGTGGACCATCTATTTCACTACCCAAAGGGGCTTTTCCCCAGCGCGAATGGCCTTGGCCGACTCCAGAAGGTAGCCCTTGGACGAGATGTTGCCTTGGGCGAAGCGCTCCAGAAACTGCGCCACCGTGTCGTGTTCGCCATCCTGGTATAGCCGTTCAGGCAGATTGAGAGTGAAGTCCGACATCGAGTAGGCCAGCTCATTGCTAGGTGTTGCCTGGGAGGCCTCAAGCATGAAATGAACGGCCGCATGGCGGTCCCCGTCGCGCCGCGCGAGCAACCCTAAAACCATGTTGGCATTGTAGATAGCCGTACCGGAATCGGAATCTTCAGGGAATTTGGCCGCCAGTTGCATGGCCTGCTGCGCGCATTTTCGGGCGACCTCCCAGGATGCCTTGGCCTGCGGCGCCCCGCGTCCAGAGGCCTCGATCTCCTCGGCGTTGGTGAAGGTGGTTTCCGCCAGTAGCGAGATCGGAAGGAATCGTTGTGCATCCGGCAAGGCCGCCAGCCGTCGGTATTCCGCTTCCGGCGAAGAATCCTTGGGAAACCGGGGAACGATCCCGCCGCGTTCCCGGAAACGGATGCTCAGCACGATCTGATGCGTGAAGATCGATTGCGGATCCAGTTGCAAGGCCCTGGCGAGGTAGGTTTTCGCCAACACCATCGGATCGAAATCGACGCCGTGGCTTTGATACACGGGAGGGCCGAGGAGCGCCAGACTTTGCGCCACCACAGTGAGAAGGGTGGGGTCGGTGGTAGCGGCCAGCTTCTTGCGGACCTCGATGGCGTATGCGCCATGGGCATCGGACAGGCTGGCGATGCGAACCATTCCGTCGTTCGACATGATCTGCGCGCCCACCAGAATTTCGCTATACAACCGGCCCAGTTCGCCGTCCCAAGGGCCTTGGGGCGACTGCGCCTTGGCGCGCAAGTAGAGTTTCTCGGCCAGCTGTTTATCGCTCTCCTGGAGAAAACGCCCGGCACCGGTCAGGACTTTGTCGGGCGCGCCAGGGCGCCCCGCCTGCACCAGCCAGAGTCTTCGGCCTTCGCGGTAGCCCACCGGATCGGCATCCGGCTGGTCCGACCGGACGTGAATCCACGCCTGGCGGGAACGCGCGACCTTGCTTTCAGGATGGTGCTCGATCACCCACAGGATATGCCTCCGGCGGGCCTCCACGGTCGCTTTCTGGCCGAACACCTTGTCGCCGGCGACCAGATAAAACAGAAGAAGCCGCTCTCTTGTAATCAAGTCGTCCGGGTTTCTGGCGAGCCCCGCTTCAATCGCTTCGACCTGTGCCCGCTGAAGATCGGTAGCCGGAGTGATTTCCGGACCGCTCTTCTCGATCGCCGATTTGTCCGCAGCCGGGCGCTCAGACGGACGACTGCACGCCGCCGGCCCGCACAGTGCGATCAGCGACACAACCAGCAAGTCTCGGATACTGAAGGACTCCCGCACCGCCGATTTCTCCGAAGCTAAACGTAAGGAGCGACGTCCAGGATTGGGTGCGCTCCACCAACTTAGTTGGAGTTACCTCCGGAAACCGTCACGGTCATCTCCAACGACGCCGCGACCTCGCGCACCATCTGCATCTGCTGGTCAGTGCACACCTTTCCGCTGGTCTGGCGGCAATCCAGGGCTCCGCCGGATGAGATAGAAAGACTTTTGACGTTCGCAAGTGCGGCGCGCGGGCCTTTGGACGCTTCCTTAACTACAGCCTCCAGCCGTTTCACGCGTTGCGCGGTGCATTGTGCGCCGTTCGACCCCCTGCAGGTGAGCGACGGATCCTTCCCCATCGCTCCGGAGACCGCCACCAGAGAAAGCAGGGCGGATACCATCATCGTTCTCATTTTGTTTCTCGCCTTTCGACAACTACGGTATTTGCTTCTCTCAGGCAATTGCTCCAGCGTCATCCCGCGAACGCCAAGCAACGCTCAGCAACCTACGATAACACGGTCCTTCGAAGATTTGCGGGTAGGGCACTCAATTGGTGAGGCGGTCCGGCAGGGGTCACCGCCGCCGCGTCTTGATCACGATCGGCGAGCCTTCAAAGCCGAACTTCTCGCGCAGGCGATTCGCGATAAACCGTTCCGCCGAAAAGTGCATTTTGCCGGCTTTGTCGGTGAACACGATGAAGGTCGGCGGACGCGACGATGCCTGCGTCATATAGTAAATCTTCATGTCGTATTCCCAGTGGAGCGTTTTGAGGAAGCTGTTCAGTTGTCCCGTGGTGATGCGCTGGTTGAACGACTCATAAGCTTTACGGATCAGCGGGAACAGCGCCTTGACGCCGCGCTTTTCCTTGGCGGAGATGAAGGCGACCTCCGCATATTCCAGGAACTTGAACTCGTCGCGCACGTCTTCGAGAAATTTGCGCTTCCCCTCTTTCTTGACTGCGTCCCATTTGTTGACCACGATGATGACCGCGCGGCCCTCTTCGTGCGCGTAGCCGGCGATGGTCGCGTCCAGCGCCATGATTCCTTCGCTTGCGTCGAGTATGATCAGCGCAACCTTCGCCATGCGCAGATGCCGGCGCGCCATGACGACGCTCAATTTTTCCGCCATCAATTTGGTCTTGCCCTTGCGCCGAATTCCGGCCGTGTCGACAAACTGGTATTGGACGCCGTCGAGCTCGATGGTTTCATCCACCGCGTCGCGCGTGGTCCCGGCGACCGGCGAAACGATGGCGCGTTCCGATCCGGCCAGCGCATTCAACAGAGTCGACTTGCCTACATTCGGCCGCCCGATAATGGCCACTTTGATGAGATTTTCGGATTCAGACTCGGCTTCCTTCGCCTCCGCTTCCGGAAAATCGCGGGTGACGTGTTCGAGCAGACCGTCCAGACCGATGCGGTGTTCGGCGGAAACCGGAAACACATCGGAGAAGCCGAGCCTGCGGAATTCGTGAATCAGATTGTCGGACTTCGGACTATCGATCTTGTTGACCGCGACGACGACTGGTTTTCCCAACTTACGCAGCATCTTGGCCAGGTCGCGGTCGGCGCCGGTGATTTCGGCGCGGCCATCGACCAGGAAGATCACGCAGGCGGCCTTCTCGAGCGCCACGCGCGCCTGCTTCAGGATTTCAGACGGGATCAGATCGTTGTCGTTCTGAATGATTCCGCCGGTGTCGATCAGCTCGAAGGGTCGGCCGAGATAATGGCCCTGGCCGTAGATACGGTCGCGGGTAATGCCGGGCTCATCGCCGACGATGGAACGCCTGGTTCCCAGGATGGCATTGAACAGAGTCGACTTGCCGACGTTCGGGCGGCCGACGATGACTACAGACGGAAGTTCGGGCACCCTTCGATTCTGGCAGGTATTGACAATTTACGGTAACAACAATAAACTTAACGGTGTTAACCATGGGCGTGCACGAGCGACGGGCCCGCGAGAAGAAGGAACTGCGGCAGGAGATTCTGGATGCGGCGCGCGATTTATTTTTGCGCGAAGGCTATGAGAATGTCTCCATGCGCAAGATCGCGGAAAAGATCGAGTATTCTCCCACCACCATCTACCTCTATTTCCAGGACAAAGCCGACCTGCTCGATTGCATCTGTGAAGAGACGCTCGGGCGGCTGGTGCGCAAACAGAATGTGCTTGAACAGACTGTCGCGGATCCCCTGGAGCGGTTAAGGCTGGCGTTGAGGTCCTATATCGAATTCGGTTTGAAACACCCCAATCATTACATGGTCACTTTCGTGATGACGCGTGCGATGGAGCCGCAGATGCCCATGAAAGCGCACGACATGGGGCAGCGCGCGTTCAATTTTCTGCGCACCCAGCTGGCGCTGTGCGGGGAGCGGAAGCTGCTCGAAGTCGCCGACGTGGAAGCCACCGCGCAGATTCTTTGGGCGTCGATCCACGGACTCACTTCGCTGCTGATCGCGCGTCCCAAGTTTCCGTGGGTGGAGCGCGACCGGCTGATCGACACGCTGATCGATACCATGCTTGCGGGTTTACGCGTGGGGTCGGCTGTTCCGGTTTAACCACACCGTGGCTATCAGCTGGCGAGCCGGTCTCTGACCCCTTGTTTCTTGAATCCAGTCGAAGCCGCCCGCCGCCAGGATGGCGGCCCCACTCCGCTAGTGTGCTGAGTTACAAGTTCGTTGCCCGTTTGGACGGCGGGATTCATCCCGCGCGGAGCTTTAGCTCCGCAACTCGCGCAAAAGCGGGGCTGAAGCCCCGCGCAGACTGAAGTCCGCCGTCCTTGGTCGGCTGGGGAATGATTCGACGTATTTCTAACTGAGGACACTAGTCTCCTGTCTCCTAAATTTGTGGAATAAAAAAAGGGGACAGACCGCTCTGTCCACCGGCGGGCGGCCTCGAAAACCCAAAGACTTACGGCCGGGGACAGAGAAGTCTGTCCCCTTTTTTTATTCCACAAATTTAGGAGACTAGAGTTCCCGGTAAGACGCCAGTTCGACCCGTGCTTCTTTGAGTGCGACTCGAACTTCGGCGGACGTCAGGGCGCGTAATTCCCGCTCGCGGCTTTCTTTCAACCGGGTGGATGCGGCGCGCAGTTCCGCGGTGCATACGCCGGGATGGCACATGAACTCAGTGGACCCTTCGGGCAGCGCGTGGATCAAAGCCGCCAGTTCGGCGGCATCGTAGTTGCCGGTGATCTGGAAACCCGCGAAGTGATCGGTGGACCGGCAGCCGCGGCGCGCGAACTCGCGCTCGAAGCGACCGCGCACCACGCCGAAACTTCCGCTGACGGCGCGCGTCACCAGGCCGGGACGACTGGAGTGCATCGGGAAATCGAACGGCCGGCGCACCCATGGAATCGAGAACTCCTCTGAAATTCTCACCACCGCGTCCAGTACCGGCGGCAGCAGATGAGTGTGTTTATGCGTATCGAGATGCGTCGGCGCGAGACCGGCCTCGAGAATCTTCCTCACCTGCCCGGCCAGTTCCTCATACACGCGAATCCGGCCGAGCGCGATCGCCTGAATCAGTTGCGGGACTGTGCCGGGCAAGCCAGGTCCCCCGACCAGCACCAGATGGCAGCCGATGTCGAGTGACGGATTCTCTTTCGCCAGACGCACCGCGTCATCGAAGGCGTCGCCGTTCGCCATCAGCGTGGTCGCGGTGAGAATACCGTTACGGTGCGCCTCGACGATTCCCTGGTTCACGTCGCGGGTGAACCCGAAATCGTCGGCGTTGACGACCAGGCGCTTCACGGTCAGAAAATGTGCAGCTTAATGCTCAGGAACTTCTTGGGATTCGCGCGGAAATCCTTGAGCAGGCCGTTCAGCTCACGGGTGGCGCCGTCCACCGATTCGTACAGCGACGGATTCACCAGCAACTGCCCGAGCGTGCCCTCCCCACTGTTGATCTTGTCGATGGTGGTGTCCAGCTTGGCCAGCGTTTGGTGGATCTGATTGGCCAGATCGTCGCTCTTGAGAATCTTCCCCGCGGTGCCTTTGCCGGCGTTCAGATCGGCCAGCATGGTGTGGACCTGGTCGAGACTCTTGCGCAGATCGGTGATGGCGGCCTGCGCGTTGTCGTACACGGCACGATCCTTCACCAGCAGGCCGATGGTTCCGTTGCCATGCTGGATATCGTCGAGCAGCGAGTTGATCCGGTCGACGGTGCCCGTGAACTTATCCAAAAGCTGGCGGTCGTTGATCAACGCGCCCAGGGTTCCATTGGTCGAGTTCATCGCGGTCAGCAGCTTCTGCGCTTCATTCTCGATGGCGACCGCCTTATCGGTCAGCGTGGGATCCACCAGCAGCTTTCCGATACTGCCTTGGCCTGAAGTGATCAGGTCGAGAAGATTGTCCACCTTCTTTACCGTCGACTCCAGCGCGGCGAGCGTCGAGTTGCCCTGCTGGAAGATGTCCTCGAGTTCCGCCGAGCTGCCGCTTTCCAGCGTGGCGCCGCCCTTGATCGTATCTTTGGCCTTCCCCTTGGTGATGTTCATGAAGCGCGGGCTCAGCAACGTCCCTTGCGCCATTTTCGCCGTCGAATCGACCGGAATCGACGAAAGATACCGGTCGTAAATCTCCATGACGATCTTCACCACGCGGCGCGGATCGTCGGATCCCGACAGGCGCACATCTTTCACTTTTCCGATATCGATGCCGTTGAGCCGCACCGGAGCGCCGTCCGCCAGATCCGAGGAATCGCCCAGGTAGGTGTAGATTTCCACCTTGCCTGCCAAAAATCCCTGCGAGCCGGATAGCAGAAAGATCAGGTATCCGAGGATCACCAGCGCGGCGATCGCCATCACTCCCACTCGCAATTCAGCCCACCGAAGTCTACTCTGCTGAGGCATGGTTCACCTGGCGAACTTCGCAATATAAGGATCGGTCGACGCCTTAAGCTCGGCCTGGGTGCCTGCAAACACCAGGCGCCCTTCGTGCATCACGAAGAATTGTGTAGTCACTTGACTCCCGTCGCGTCCCAGGCGCTCGATCTGCCCATTGGACGGATTGTAGCGAAAATTGGCCATCAGATGCCCGTCCTGAAAACGGTGGGTCACCATGATGCTGGCCGCGTTGTGCAGATCGCGCTCTTTTAAGATCAGGTTGATGATGGTATTCGCGGTGATCGGGTCGAGTCCGGCGGTGGGTGAATCGTACAGCACCAGCGGCGGCTCGGTCACAATGGCGCGCGCGATGCCCACGCGCCGTCGCATACCGCCGGACAGCTCGGCCGGAAACTGGTTGAGGGTTCGCTCCAGTTCGACAAAGCGCAGCGTCTCGCGGACGCGCTGTTCGGTGGTCTCGTGTTCGACCTTCGCGCCGTTGTTTCCGTTCTGGCGGGCCTGCTGATTCCTCAGCGGGTAGGCGACATTCTCGGCGATGGTCATCGAATCGAACAGACCGCCTTCCTGAAATAGAATGCCCATCCGGGCGCGGACCTTGAACCAGGCGTTCTCATCGATATTGGTCACATCCTCGCCGAACACGAAAATCTTCCCGGAATCCGGCTTGACCAGGCCCAGCGCGGCTTTGAGCAGCGTGGTTTTGCCGGCTCCGGCGACGCCATACACCACCCGCGTTTCGCCGGCGCGAATTTCAAACGAGACATGCTCGAGCGCGACCGCGTCGCCGAAGCTCAAGCAAACATCCTCGAACCGTACAACGATCGCTTCTTTCGCCGTCGGATTCATGAAAGATTGACGAAAATTTCCCCGATGAAGAACGTCACCACGAAAATCCAGATGGAGGAGACGACCACGGCCTTGGTGGTGGACCGTCCCACGCCTTCGGTCCCTCCGCTGGTACGCATTCCGTAAAAACATCCCACCATCGCAATGATGATGGCGAAGGAGAAAGGTTTCAGCAGACCCTGCGCGATGTCGTTGTATTCGAGCACCTGCCAGGCCGAGGTCCAGTACAGCGAAAACGGGAGGTCGAAGCGGTATTTCGCGATCAGATACCCGCCGATCAATCCGATGAAATCGGCCAGGATGGTCAGCAGCGGCAGCGTGACGGTCATCGCGATCAATCGCGGCGTCACCAGCTTCTGCACCGGATCGGTGCCCAGGGCGCGCATGGCGTCGATCTGTTCGGTGACCTTCATCGACCCGATTTCGCTGGCGATGCCGCTGGCGTTTCGCCCGGCCACCAGCAGCGACACCAGCACCGGTCCCAATTCGCGCACCAGGACGGCCGAAACCAGCTGCCCCATCTGCGCCTGCGCGCCGTATTGGGCGAGCGTGCGCGAAAGCTGCAGGCCCATCACCAGGCCGCTGAACAGTCCGATGAACAGCACGATGGGCAGCGAGCCCACGCCGATGATGTCCATCTGGAGCAGAATATCGTCGGCATAGTGCGGGCTCTTGAAAACATTGCGCATCGCGCGCACGGTAAGGGTGATGAACTCCTGAAAAACGAGTACTGGCGATTTTAGGAAATCGAACAAACCGGCTCCCCCGACATTGACGATGCTAGCATGTGAGTGCACGGGAATAAGTTCCGGTGGTGCGCTGGATTCAGGTTGACGGTTCCGCTCCCCTCCCTTACGAGTCTGTGTGAAAAGTGGAGTTGATCCCCGCCGTGACCGGCAGGGCTGGTCGCCGACGCCTGGGTTTCCACCGCGATAGACCAGCCCTGCCGGTAACGGCGGGGTGGAGTCCCGACTTTTCACACAAACTCTGACGGTCGGGGTTCTGTTTCGGCGCGATTCGGAACCCTGAGCGTCAGCGAGGGGAGGGACTCGATCAAGGAGCCATGAAGGGGCTGACAGACATCACGGGAATCCGGGTGGGTCACGCATCCGATTATGACGGATTGACCGGCTGCACGGTCATGCTATGCGAATCGGGCGCGGTGGCCGGGGGCGATATCCGCGGGTCGGGCACCGGCACGGAGGAATGGGACGTGCTGAACCCGCTACACGTCACCGATCATATCCACGCGGTGGTGTTTGCCGGCCGCAGCGCGTTCGGACTCGAAGCCGCCAGCGGAGTGCGCCGGTTCCTGGAGCACAAAGGCGTCGGCTTCGCGCTCGGCGGCGTGCATATTCCGATTGTTCCGTGCGCGATCCTGTTCGACCTCGGCATGGGAAAATCGAGCATCCGGCCGACCCGCGAAATGGGTGAAGCGGCGGCGGCCGCGGCCAACGACGGGCCAGTGGTGGAAGGCGCGGTGGGCGCGGGCACCGGCGCGACGGTCGGAAAGATTTTGGGATTGAAGCAGGCCATGAAATCCGGCATCGGATCGTTCACGGTGGAAATGCCCGGCGGAGTGAAAGTCTCCGCGCTGGCAGCGGTAAACGCGGTCGGCGATGTGCGCGATTCGACGGGCAAGATTATCGCCGGAGCGCGCCGCTCGCCGGACAGCATGGAATTCGCCGACGGCGCGAAGGCGCTGATGACGCGCACGCTTCCGCCGGGGCGTCAGAATACCACGCTGGTGGCGGTCGCGACGAATGCTGCGTTGACCAAGGTGGAAGCGACCAAGCTCGCACAGTTCGGATCGCTGGGCGTGGCGCGGAGTATTTATCCGGTCAACATGACCACCGATGGCGACCTGGTGATCGCAATGTCGCTCGGAACGGCGAAAGCGTCGCTGGACGCGCTGGGAGTGGCGGCGGCCGAAGCGGTTGCGGAATCGATTCTGCGCGCAGTTCGGATGGCGCCGTCGCTGGGTGGATTGCCAGGATTGAAGAAGTAAGACTAATTCGAACGCGGCAGCACGACGTGCTTACAATCCCGCGCCGACATACAACTGGAACGGCCCCCAGTAGAACGGTTTCCGATAGGCACCGCTCGACCGGATGAGACGAAGCTTGGCGGCGCGCAGCGCGTCGGCGGGCGCCACGTTTTTGGCCAACTCGCCGTAGAAATCGGCCATCAGGTCGGCGGTCGACAGATCCGTCACGTCCCACAGTCCGGCGACCACGCTGTGCGCGCCAGCTCGCAGAAACGCCCACGATAATCCCACCAGCCCTTCGCCCGAATAGGTTTTCGCGCCCGCGCTGCGGCAGGCCGAAAGCGTCACCAGCGACGCGTTCAGCGGCACGTCCATCACTTCGCGGGCCGAAAGCGTGTACCCTCCGGCGTCGCGCGACAGAATCAGGGCCGAATCGAGCGGGCTCTCGCGATTCGCGCTGGCATGAGCGGCGAAGTGGATCCAGGTGAACCCCGACGGACCCGCTTCGCGATACGCCGCGGGCCGCGCCTGGGCGCCTTCGAAAACCACCTTGCGATTCGCGGGAAGATTCTGCTCGATCAGCGCCATCTCCCGGCCGGCGTTGGGCAGCCGCGGATATTCTTCCACCGCCGGCTCGGGATTTCCCATCAGCAGGATGGACTCCGGGGATCTCATCCGGCGCGGCGCCGCGGAAAGCACCAGGCTGAGCGACGGCGCCACCGACACCGTTACCCGATCGATCAGGTACTTCAACGGATTTTGCGGATCCAGCAGCGTTTCGAAATTCAAGGAGTTCAACGAACGGTCGGGAATCACCAGCACGTGTGCGCCGCCGCTCAGACGGTTCTCGACCGGACCCAGCAGGATTTGCGATAACTGCCTTCCCGCGGCGAATTCGGAATCGAGCGGATCGCGCAGCATTTCGATAAACGAACGATACGCCTCCACCAGCCCCGCAATCTTTTTCTCCGCAGGCAGCACATGCAGATCGATTCCGTCGGGCCCCACTACCCACAGAAACGATCGTTTTGGCCCCAGCCAGTACGACAGGATCAGGTTGCCCGAAGATCGGGCCAGACGCTCGAGCGCGGCCGTGCTCACCGCCGGTCCGGCGCGACCACTGGCTTGCAGTTTCTCATCGAGCAGGCGGGCACGACTCGATTCGGCAACTTCGAGCGCTTGCGCCGGCTGTCCTTCGGTCACCAGGAAATCGACGTATTTTTCGTACGTCTCCATCAGGCTCGCCAGATACGAAAGTTTGTACTCCTCGCGAATCAACTTCGACCGCTGGCTGTCGATCAGCGCCATGGCGGTGCGAAATTGCGCGTTGGCGGCGGCGGCGTGCCCTTGTTCGATCTGCACCTGGGCCAAGCCGATTTCCGCATCCAGCACCGGCGAGGGGTCCTGGGAAGGCCGCGTGAGCAGCGCGCTGAACAGCTTTTCCGCGCGATCCGGATCGTGCCGCGCGGCCGCGATCTCAGCTTCATGCAGGCGGCGAACATAATCCGTCCAGTCGGAAACGCCCAGTCCGGCGGCCTCGCGGCTGTATCGTTCGGCCGCATCGAGATCCCCCAGGTTGATCGAGGCAAGCGTGAGATTGTTCAGCCACCACGCCGCCGATTCCTTATCCCCGGTCTCGAGCGCGATGGCCAGCGCGGGACGAAACCCTTCGACGGCCTGCGCATAATTGCCCTGATCGAGCTGCGCGGTGGCGATTCCGCCCAGCCAGGTCTGCCGGTCCCGCTGGTTGCCGGCTTGGCGGCTGCCGCGCTCGGCTTCTTCGTAATACGGGATGGCTTTGTCGTAATCGCCCAGATGTGCGTAACAAACTGCCAGGTTGCCGATCGTTTTGGCGACCAGCACCTCCGAGCCGAGCTGCGTAAACTGTTCGCGCGCCCGATCCAGCCAGTAAATTCCCTGATCGCACCGCGACGCGTTCATGTACATCACGCCCAGGTTTCCCATGGCGTTGGCGGCCAGGTACGAGTCGCCTTGCGCCGTCGCGATTGTGAGCACGCGCCGGAACATGGGATCGGCTTGCCCAGGCTCGCCGCGGCGCAGGGTGAGTGTGGCGCGGCGCATCTCGATCTCGGCATCGAGCAGCGGCAGTTTCAAGGGACGCGCCAGCGATTCGGCTTCGGCGAGGGCGGCTTCGGCAGCCAGAAAATCCGACTGCATGTAGTCGGCCTGGCCCTGAATCATGCGCCGGCGCGCCTGCCATTCCGCATCCGATGGCGCATCGACCGACGCGAGATAGCGGCTGGCTTCCACGGCTTCGCCGCTGGTGAGCAGAATCTCCGCTTTGAGCAGCCGGAACCGCCAGGAGGGCTCGCTGCGCAGGCCCGCTTCGGCTTTCGCCAGGGCCTCTTTCAACTCGCCTCTACGGAGCAGCCGTTCGGCATCGCGATAGGTCGCATCCGGCGAACCGGCCGCGCGCCACGAGCATCCGGCCAGCAGGATCAGCGCCAGCCCTCCGCGCGCGATCTGCGGCCCAGACGGCATCAGGGGTACGTCTGACCGTTATTCTGTCCGCTGCCGATTCCGCCGCATCCCTCCACCGCGCAGCCTAGATCG
>CAWCPE010000027.1:0-220751 GCA_963797245.1 Terriglobia bacterium | reverse complement strand
GGAAGCGCGCTCCCAACTGCGCCACAGGCCCGAATCCGGGGGGATCTAGCGCCACTATAGCAGGCTGCTGCTCGATACCGCAAGGTTTGTCGCGGACGTGGCTTACACTGGTTCGTATGGATCGAAATCAGGCGTGGGCGACGGTTTGCGAATTCGTTAAATCGGAGAGCCTGCGTAAACACATGCTGGCGGTGGAAGCTTGCGTGGCCGCTTACGCTCGCAAATTGGGCGAGGACGAACAGAAGTGGGCCGTGACCGCGCTGCTCCACGACTTCGATTGGGAGATTCATCCCGAGGCTCCCGATCATCCTATGAAGGGCGAGCCGATTCTGGCGGAGCGCGGCGTCGAGGAAGAGATCCGGCGGGCGATTCTGTCGCATGCCAATTACTCCGGTGTGCCGCGCGTGTCGGCGCTTGAGAAAACGCTGTTTGCCTGCGATGAGCTGGCCGGGTTTCTGACGGCGTGCTCCTATGTAAAGCCGGGGCGGAGCATTCATGAAGTGGAAGTGAAGAGTGTTCGCAAGAAGATGAAGGATAAGGCGTTTGCGCGGAACGTGAATCGGGACGATATCGTCACGGGCGCGGCTGAGATGGGTGTGGATCTGGACGAGCACATCGAGTTCTGCATCCGTGCGATGCAGGCCAAGGCGGATGAACTGGGACTGGCGGGACTCGCGGCGTCTTCGACGGGATGAGCGTTGTTTTTGAGTGACTCCCTGACGAGTCGGTGAACAGTGGAGTTGATCCCCGCCGTGACCGGCAGGGCTGGTCACCGACGCCTGCGCCTTCCATGCGATGGACCAGCCCTGCCGGTCACGGCGGGGTGGAGTCCCGACTTTTCACACTGACTTTGACGGTCGCGGGTCTGTTTCGCCGCGCCCGTGAAAACCGCGGACGCATGGGGCCACGAAACGAGTTGGTCAGGGAGCAGCGCCGGCTAGACTTCTTTTTTGCGCGACAGTTCTTCGGCGAGGATGATCGCGTCGGCCAGCTCCCGCATGGGGCGGCGCAGGCGGCGGCTTTCGTTGCGCATCCTTAGATACGCTTCTTCTTCGGTCAGATTCTCGCGGCGTTGCAGGATTCCCTTGGCGCGCTCGACCGCTTTTCGCGTTTCGAGCTGGCGCTTCATCTCCTCGGTTTCGGCGGCCAGGCGAGCGTTCTCCTCTTCGAGAAGGCTCTTGGCGATCGCGCCGCCCATCTGCTCGCCGATGAAGGAAATCGTTTCGATTTCATGCTGCGAGTGGTCGTGCTCGTCGCGATGATGGATGTTGATGACGCCGATCACCTTTCCCTTGGTCACCAGGGGAACAGAAAGATAGGCTTCGTAGGTGTCTTCGATGAGCGTCGGGAAAATCTTGAAGCGCGGGTGCGCGCTGGCGTTCTTGGTTAAGGCCACCGGCTCCTGGTGATCCGCCACCCAACCTGTGATTCCTTCACCGGCTTTGATGCGAAGCCGGCCCAGTTCAGCCGGCCGGGGAAGGAGCGAGCCCCGCAGCACGAACTCGCCCGTGGCTTCCTCGACCAGAAAGACCAGACACGCGTCGCATTCCGTGACTTGCGATGCGAGCCCCAACAAATCCCCAACCATTTCATCCAGTGAGAGTTCCGAACTGACGATCCGGCTGACCCGGCGCAAAATACCAGCGTCCGCGTACATAGGATCCACGGCCTCTGACATCATCATGTTAATGAGGGTAAACCGCAACCCTCCGGCCGGTCCAATCAAAACTTTCTATGGAGTGGATTGGCATTGAAAAGGCGGAACTTCGCTCGCACAGGTATAATCTAACGTGTATGCGAACTGAATGGGTAGCGCGGCGCTCAGGCGCGCCGATATGCACGCAGATTCATTATGCCCGTCAAGGGCAGATCACCGAGGAAATGGAATACGTTGCGCGCCGCGAACGCATTCCGGCGGAAACCGTGCGCGACGAAGTGGCGCGCGGACGCATGATCATTCCCGCCAACATCCATCACACCAACCTGGAGCCGATGTGTATCGGCGTGGCGAGCCTGTGCAAAGTGAACGCGAATATCGGCAACTCGTCGACCACTTCTAACATTAATGAAGAGCTCGACAAGCTGCACTACGCGGTCCACTACGGCGCCGATACGGTGATGGATCTGTCGACCGGCGGCGACATTCCGCGCATTCGCGAAGCCATCATCCGCAATTCTCCGGTGCCGATCGGGACGGTGCCGATTTACGAAGCTCTGGCGCGCGTCCGCCGGGTGGAAGATTTGAATATTGACGTGATGCTCGAAGTGATTGAAGAGCAGGCTGAGCAGGGGGTCGATTACATGACCATCCACGCCGGCGTGCTGGTGCAATATATTCCCTACACCACCGGGCGTGTGACGGGAATCGTCAGCCGCGGCGGGGCGATTCTGGCTGAATGGATGGTCAAGAATCATCGCCAGAATTTCCTATACGAGCATTTCGACCGCATCTGCAAGATTTTTCAAAAGCACGACGTCACGTTTTCCTTG
Organism: Terriglobia bacterium; assembly: GCA_963797245.1. Taxonomy (GTDB): domain Bacteria; phylum Acidobacteriota; class Terriglobia; order Bryobacterales; family Bryobacteraceae; genus Palsa-187. The sequence goes on along the minus strand of CAWCPE010000027.1, from coordinate 218,261 downwards.
GGCGACGGGTTGCGTCCCGGGTCACTGGCCGATGCGAGCGATCGCGCGCAGTTTGCGGAGCTGGAAACGCTGGGCGAGCTGACCAAGATTGCGTGGGCTCAGGATGTGCAGGTGATGATCGAGGGTCCCGGGCACATTCCCATGGACCAGATCCAGATGCAGGTCGAAAAGGAAAACCAGATCTGCCAGGAGGCTCCGTTTTACACGCTGGGGCCGCTGGTGACGGATTTCGCGCCGGGTTACGATCACATCACCTCGGCCATCGGCGCGGCGATGATCGGATGGCATGGCGCGTCGATGCTGTGTTACGTGACGCCGAAGGAGCACCTGGGGCTGCCCAATCGCGAGGATGTGAAACAGGGGCTGATCGCGTATAAAATCGCGGCGCATGCGGCGGATATCGCGCGGCATCGTCCGGGCGCGCGGGATCGCGACGATGCGCTGTCGCGTGCGAGGTTTGCATTCGACTGGAACAAGCAGTTTGAGCTTTCGCTCGACCCGGAAACGGCGCGGGCCTATCATGATGAGACGCTGCCGCAGGAAGGTTTCAAGGACGCGGCGTTCTGTTCGATGTGCGGGCCGAAATTCTGTTCCATGAATCATTCCGCCAAGACGCAGGAGTTCACCGAAGCGGATGCGGAAGCGGTTCTGGCGCAGATTGCGAACGCGCGGTAGCTGTTAGACTAATCGCATGAGCGAGGCTCAAGTGCTGAACCTGGCGCTGTCCACGATACCTACGATGACCGTCGTGCTCATCGGGATTCTGATCAATAACGCGCGTCTGAATGATGTGAACGCGCGTCTGGGCGATCTTGCGGGACGCCAAAACGGCGTAAAGGAAATGCTGCGGTCCGAAATCAAGTCCGTGCGAGACGTCCTGGATGCGCACATCGAAAAGAATCACAGCGAGATGTTGCACCGCTTCGGCGATCTTGACACGCGACTCACCCGCATTGAAGGTGGACTTGGCATGAATCGCGGCTGATGGCGCGCGCCGGAGCGTTTGTCTTTTGGTCGGCGATCCTTATCGCCCAGCCACGAGCTCTTCAGATCCATCGCGACCGTCTCAAACCCTCGGCCGATCCCGAATACACCAAAATCGAAGAAGACGCCGCGCGGACGTGTGTGCGTCTCAAGTGTCCCAATCCGTACCTCGCGATCCGCGCGCTCAACGGTCCTGATGAGGTGTGGATTCTCAATTTCTACGAGTCGGACGCGGAAATCGCGCGCGTGGCCCGCGCCTATGAGCCGCTGTCAGCCGAAATGGGGGTGATTGCGGAACGGAAGAAGAACCTGGTGCTCATGCCGCAGGAATCGCTGGGCTATCTTCAGGACGACATTTCCGGCGGAGCGGCGAATTTGCTCTCTGGCGCTCGATTCCTCTCTTTCACGACGACCACCTTCGACCCCGATCATCTGAAATACACCGAGCTCGCCACGCGTGGCTGGGCTTTCCGGATGGTTTCCGATGCGAGCATCCTGGTGGTGACGCCGTCGCGCGGGTTTCCGGGTTCGGCGGACCCTAAGACCCGGGTCTTCATGATCATTCCTGCCATGAGCTACCCCGCGCCGGCGTGGATTGACGCCGATCCGGAGTTCTGGAAGCGCTAAATCGGCTCTAGAAACACGCCACTACGCCGATGCGTTCATCAGGCGCGATCCATACACGCCTTACGCAGGAGCTTCCGTGTTCAAGAACATCATCATTCTGGTTCTGGCCGTTTCTCCATTCGCCTGGCCGGCGACCAATGGCATCACGCTGAGTCCCACCGCGATGACGATCGATTACCAGATCGGCGCCACTACTCTGCCTGCCGCGCAGACTCTTTCGGTGCAGACCACGCCGGTCGGCTTGAACTTCAGCGTGGCGATTTCCGGGTCGCCGTTCAATGCCGCCTGGCTGCTGGTGTCCGCCAACACGGGAACCAGCCCGGCCACGCTCAAGGTCGAGGTGAATCCGACGGGTCTGCCGGCGGGGAGTTACACGGGGACACTCACGTTCACGGCGGTCAGCGGCAGCACCACGTATACGCAGACTGCGACCGTGACACTTCAAGTGGCGAGCGCAGCGGCGGCCATCAGCGCCAATCCGGCATCGCTTGCCTTCACTTACGTGACTGGAACTTCGGTCACCAGCCCATCGCTCACCAGCGCCTTCGTGCTTTCGAGCAACGGCTCGGCGATGCCGGCCACGCTCAGCGTCTCCGGAGCATCCTGGCTGAGCATCACGCCTAGCGGCGACATCACGCTGCTGGGCCTGCTGAACACCATTTCGGTGACGGTGAACCCGACCGGTCTCACGCCGAAGGTTTACACCGGAACCATCAAGGTCAGCGCGCCCAACGCGACCGATAAAACACTCAGCATCACGGTTACGCTGACGGTGAATGCCGCTGTGCCCACCACCACATCGACATGGCCGGCGGGCGCAATGCAGGGATCGCCCGCTACCATCGTCACGGTGAACGGGGGCGGATTCTTCTCGAATTCGTCGGTTTCCGAAAGCGGTTTCACGCCCGCATCCACCGTCACCGTCACCGACGGCACCAACACCACGTCGAGCACGTTTCTGATTCCGGTTTATCAGACGGCGGTGACCACGCTGCGTCTGGCGGTGGGATCGCCGCTGCCTTCGGGAACGGTCGGCACGGCGTACTCGCAGCCGCTCGCGGCAGCCGGTGGGGCGTCGCCGTACAGCTACGCGATCATCGGCGGAATCACGCCCGCGGGTCTGGCGATTTCGAGCGCCAGCCTGGCCGGCACTCCCACCACCGCCGGCACGTATACGTTTATGGTTCAAGTTACGGACAGTTCCACGCTGCCGGTCAACGCGTCGTTTCCTGTTACGATGACGATCAGTCCTTCGGGTGCGACGGCGATTCAGATCATCGGCCCGGACGCTCCGCTGGCGCTCGGCACCATGCTTTCCGCCTACGGCCCTGTGACGCTCAACGCTTCCGGAGGAACCGGCGGACCGTACACATGGTCGGCTACCAATCTTCCTTCGGGAATGACGCTGAGCTCGGCGGGCGTGCTCGCCGGACCGCCGGCTACCGACGGCAGCAACGGCGCTCTGGCGGCGACCATCGTCAGCGACTCCGCGCTGCTCGCGACCATCCCCGGTACCGCGCTTATCGAGGCGGGTATGATTCGCGTGGACGTCGAAACGCCCGCGCCCGGGGGCGGGAACTCGGCGGAGGCGCAATTTCAGGTTTACGGGACGCAGCCGCAGATCACCGCGGTGGTCAATTCCGCGAGTTATGCGCAAGGCACGCTTGCGCCCGGCGATATTATCTGCATTTTTGGACTCGGCCTGGGGCCGTCGACACTGACCGTCTACGATCCCGCCGCGCCGCCCATCCCGACCGCGCTCCCGGCTGCATCGCCCTCGACCTCGGTCACCATCAACGGGACCGCTGCGCCGATCCTGTACACCAGCGCAACGGTGGCCGGAGTCATCGTTCCTTACACCACCTCCGGCTCTTCGGCGCAAGTGGTGGTTTCCTTCGGTGGAATCGCATCGCAACCATTCACGGTGGCAGTGGCCACCGCGGACCCCGGGATTTATTCGCTGGCCTCTTCCGGCCAGGGACAAGGCGCGATTCTCAACTACGATCCGTCCACCGGCAACTATACCGTCAATTCGAGCGCGGAGGCCGCGGCGGCGGGCTCCGAAGTGGTCATCTACATTACTGGCGCGGGTGCGACCACGTCCGCGGTGGACAATCAACTGATCCCGCTCTCGCCCGCTGTGACGCCGCTGCAGAGTCCCACGGTGACCATCGGCGGACAAGGCGCGACGCTGCTGGGCGCTCAGGCTCCGCTCGGATCGACGCCCGGATTAATGCAACTGAACGTCACGGTGCCGAGCGGTGTGAAAGCCAGCGCCGCCGTGCCGGTGGCCGTGACCATCGGCGCCGTTCAAAGCCAGACCGGATTGACGATGGCCGTGAAGTAGGCAGTCGTCCATGCAGCGTCGCTTCGCTCGCTCACGTGCGCGGTTCCGGAGAGTTTAACTGAACCGCGACGGTCAGAATCTGTGTGAAAAGCCTGGATTGATCCCCGCCGTCACCGGCGGGGCTGGTCTGTCGCATTGACCAGCCCTGCCGGTGACGGCGGGGTGGAACGGCCGGTTTTCATACAAACTCGTCCGGGAGCGGAGCAAGTCCTGAGCCTACTTCTCGAGCGCGGCGACGCCCGGCAATTCGATTCCGGCGAGAAATTCAAGCGACGCGCCGCCGCCGGTGGAGATGTGGGAAATCCGATCCGCCACGCCGGCCGATTTGATGGCTTTTTCCGAATCGCCGCCGCCCACCACACTGACCGCGCCTGACCATGCGACGGCCTTCGCCAGCGCGACCGTTCCGCGATCGAAGGGCGGCAACTCGAAAACGCCCATCGGCCCGTTCCACACGATGGTCTTTGCGGCGCCGATGGAATTTTCGTAGACGTTGATCGTCTCCGGCCCGATGTCGAGGCCCATCATTCCGTCTGGAATCTGATCGACCACCTGGGTTTGGACGCCCGCCTTCAACTCTGCCGCGACGACGTGATCCACCGGCAGTTCCAGCTTCGGGCCGGCCTGCGCCATCAACTGTCGCGCCAAGTCAATCTTGTCTTCTTCCACCAGCGACTTGCCGGTGGATTCGCCGCGCGCCCGCAGGAACGTATAGGCCATCGCGCCGCCGATCAAAATGCGGTCGACAATCTTAATGAGGTTCTCAATCACCTCGATCTTATCGGAAACCTTCGCGCCACCCAGAATCGCGAGACACGGACGCGCCGGATTGGTGGTGACCTTGGTCAGATACTCCAGCTCTTTTTCCATTAATAATCCAGCCGCGGCTTGTTTCACATACGCGATCATTCCCACGGTGGACGCATGCGCCCGGTGCGCCGAACCGAAAGCATCGTTCACATACAGATCGCATAAAGCTGCCAATTTCCGCGAAAACTCCGGATCGTTTTTTTCTTCCTCCGGATGAAATCGCAAATTTTCGAGCAGGAGGACTTCACCGGGCTTGGGCAACATCGCTTCCACGGCCGGTCCGATGCAATCGGGCGCCATGGCGACCGGTTTCTTTAACAGCTCGCTCAAACGGACCGCGACGGGCGCCAGGCTCATCTCGGGATTCGGCTTTCCCTTCGGTCTTCCCAGGTGACTCGCCAGAATCAGCGCCGCCCCGTGATCGAGGGCGTATTGAATGCTTGGAAGCGACGCCTTGATGCGCTTGTCGCTCGAAATTTCCTTTCCTGCGTTCGCCAGCGGAACGTTAAAATCCACGCGCATGAACACGCGCTTCTGGTTGAGATCCAGATCCCGTATCGACAAAGCCATGTAGCCAATATATCGAACCTGGCCCGGTCGTCCACGGCGAGCGCTTCCAAGCAAATCAATGATTTTGAATCGGGGACAGAGTGCGAGCCGAACTGCGGAGCTGAAGCTCCGCGCGGGATGAATCCCGCCCTCCAAAATGCTCCACGTGTTCTGGAGATATGCGATGAATCTCCGGGACATGATCGCATTGTGGGGTGGGCATTCCTGCCCGCCCCACGCCATCGCTCCGGTTATGTAACGAATTTCCAACTCGGGATACTAGCATCTTCTTCTTCGGAATCTTTGCGCCTGATTTTCGGGCTTCATTCAGTCCGATGGCGATCGCCTGTTTGCGGCTGGTGGATCTGCTGGCAGTTTGGCTTCCAGAATCGCGCAACGGAATGGCGGATGATGAATCTACTTATGAGGATGCCATCCACAGTTTGGAAGGGTTATGTCAGTTTCGGACTGGTTTCATTTCCGGTGCGGCTGTTTTCGGCGGCGCGGGCGGAAGCCGTTCATTTTCACATGCTGCATAAGAAGGATCTCTCGCGGGTGAAAGAGGTCTGGTATTGCGTGGAGGAAGACAAGCCGGTGGAGCGGTCGGAAATTGTCAAGGGATTTGAGGCCGGCAAGGACGAATACGTGGTTATCGACGACCAGGATTTGAAGAAGATCGCGCCGCCCACCGCGAGCACCCTGGACATTCTGCAATTCGTCAAGAACAACGAAGTGGATCCGATTCTGTTCGAGAGTTCGTACTACGTTGCTCCGGATGAGAAGGTGAGCAAGCCGTACAACCTGTTTCTGGCGGCGCTGACGGAGACGAAGTCGGACGCGATCGCTAAAATCGCGATGCACAATCGGGAGCACGTGGTGGTCCTGCGGCCGGCCGAAGGCGGACTGGTGCTGCACACGCTGTACTACGCCGACGAACTGCATGCGGCCAATAAAGTGGAAGCGCCCAAGACGGAATTCAGCGCCAAGGAGCTGGACCTGGCCAAGAACCTGGTCACCCGGATGGCGGCGCCGTTCAAGCTTGAAAGCTTCCACGATGCGTATCGCGAAAATGTGGAACGGCTGATTGAGGAGAAGCAGAAGGGCCGGAAAATCACGGCCGTCAAGCAGCCGCGTAAGGCGCCGGTGATCGATCTGATGGAAGCGTTGAAGCGCAGCCTCAAATCTTCCGAAGCCGGGCGGCCGTCGGATTCTCGAAAGCCGGGGCGCCGTCGTCGGGCGGCGTGACGGATCGGGTACCCGCAATGAGCAGAATGCCCGCGAACACATACATTGCGGCGGTCATCGCGATGGCGCTGCCCAGGGTGGTTCGGCTGGCAATGAAGCCGACGGCGACCGGTGCTGCTCCGCCTCCCAGCCATCCCGCCATGTTCATGAACCCGGCGGCGGTGCCTCGCGCTTCGGGCGGAATCACGTCGAAAACGGAAGCGAAGATGTTGGCATCATACAGGCCTTTGAAAAATCCCCAAAGGACCAGCGCGCCGATCAGCACCGCGGCCGATTTCGTCAGGCCGCACACCACTACGAACGGAGCGCCGCCGAGCACGCCGATGGCCTGCACCGCGATCCGTCCGCTGGGGCTGCGCATGCGCAGGCGATCGGCCAGCCAGCCGCCGATTGGGGAACCGGCCATGCTCGCGAGCTGAACGAAGACGGTCGCGGTAAGGCCGGCGGCGGCCAGGCTCATGTGGAACTGGTCGTAGAGATATTTGGGCATCCATGACAGCAGCACCACGGCGACGAAATTCGCGCACAGAAATGCCGCCATCAGAAATCGTGCGGCCGGAGCGCGTTGGAGCGCCCGCGCGAAATCGGCCAGCGGGATTCGCGTGGCTCGCACCCGCTGGACGGGCTCGCGCAACGCACGATTGAGAATCACGCCGAGCAGAACGCCGGCGCCCCCGAAGGCGATAAACGACCATCGCCATCCATAGCTCTGGGCGATCCAACCGGCGAAGAATCCACCGGCGATGGTGCCGATGTACACGCTGGTCTGGTGAAATCCGAGCGCACGGGATCGCGTTTCGGGCGCGTGATAATCGCTGATAAGCGAGACGCCGGCGGGAAAATAGAAGCTCTCCCCTAAACCTTCGGCGCCGCGAAAAAACAGCAGCGCGCCGAATCCGCGCGACGCGGCGGTCGCCATGCAGATGGCGCTCCACAGGTACAGCCCGCCGAGAATCGCGGTCTTGCGGCGGATACGGTCGACGATGCTTCCGGCGATGGGTGCGAATAGTCCGTACACCCACGCGAATGACGATCCCAACAGGCCAAGCTCCACCGGGGTCAAGTGCATTTCCTTTTCGAGCAGCGGGAAGACGGAGAAGATCGCCTGGCGGTCCGCGTAATTGAAAAATGCGATCCACCACAGCATGGCGACCAGCGACCATTTATAGTGAGACTGCGTCACGTTCCCAGGTACAGGCGGGCGCCGGCCGTCATGAATCCGATGTCGGTGGGTCCTTGAAAAAACTGGAATCCCTGCTCGCGAAATTGCGCGATCTGTTCGGGTGATCCAGCCGGGCGGCCGAGAAACTTTCCGTGACGCTTGGCCGCCCGAACCACCGTCTGGATGGCCTGCTGGAGTTGCGGATGCTGCTGGTCGCCACGCAGGCCAAGCGAAAAGGACAGGTCGCTGGTGCCGATGAATAAAACGTCCAGGCCGGGCGTGGCGGCGATCTCGTGGATGCGCTCGACCGCGGCGGCCTCTTCGATGATCGCGACTACGGTGATGTTTTCGTCGGCGGAATCGGAGTAGTTTTCATCCGGCCAGCGAAAGCGCGCGAGCGTGGCTCCGGATCCGCGGCGGCCGTGCGGAGGATAGCGGCATGCGGCGACCGCCTGGCGCGCGAGCGCGGGCGTGCTGGTGAAGGGGAACATGACGCCGAACACACCCGCATCGAGCACTCGTTTCGCCGTCCAGATTTCGTTGACGGGAACGCGCGCGAAGGGAAGCGCCGGCAATCCGCGCGTGGCGAGCACGATGCTGCGCAGGGTTTCGAGGGTGATGGGGGAGTGCTCCATTTCGATCCACAGGAGGTCGAAGCCGAGAGTGGCGGCATGCGCGGCGAGGTCGATGCTGGTGGTGGTGATGGTGCAGGCGATCACCGGCTCACCGGCGTGCAGTTTTTGCTTTACGGGGCTTTGCCAGCTCACTTTTTGATCAGCCATATTTCCGAGACCTGGCATCCGCGGCCGTTTCCGCCGAGGCCGGCTTCGCGAGTCCACGTCAATTCGAGTTCGCCAGTGCGGGTCGCTGCTTTGGGGATGTCGAATTCGATGGGCGCGACCGGTGCGGGCTTCTTCATCAACGGGTGAATTTCGATATTGTCGTTGGCGACGAGGCGGATTCGGACGTTCGGGCTATCGCCGGCGTAGACGACGCGGATTTTGTACTCGGCGTCGCGATCGAGGTCGAGGTAACGCATCTTGAGGGGCGTATCGCCGAGCGATTCGGCGTGGGTCCACCACGAATTGCGCAGGGCGGGGCGGTAAGAAAATCCGATCAGGGGAGATTCGAGAAAGGCTGGATCCTGCGCGTAATTCTTCCCGTGAACCAGATGCGGCTGATGCGATGCGTCGCCCAGATCGTCATAGAATCCACCGGGACCGGGATTTTCCCAGTCGAGGATCCGATCCAGATCTTTCAGACGGGCGGCTTCTTCCGGTTGCTGACGGATCGCGGCAAAGTTCTGCTGGAGCCAGCCCCGATTGTTGAGAGGCACGTCAATGGTGTCAAGATTGGCGCCTCGATCGGTCGAAATGGCCTGATAGCGCGGGACGCTCAACTGCATGCGGATGGATTGAAACAGCGCTTCGGCAAGCTCGAAGACGCGGGCGCGCAGATCGGCGGCGGGATGATCCAGGTTACGATCGAGATCGTGTTCGGCGCGACTCATGGCGGCGAGCGATCCGAGGGCGCGGGCGTTTTTCAGCTCGGCCATCGCCTGGCGCTCCACCTCGGATTCATAAATCAGGCGGGCACGGATGTAGGCGTCGTAGTAAGCGCGATACAGGGCTTGTTGAAATCGCCAGTTGGCGCGCAGGGCGGGCGATGCGGTGCGCTCCATCTGCTGGAACTGCTCGCGAGTGGTTTCGACGCCGGCGTTGGTTGCCAATGGTCCGCGCCAGTTACGTTCCAGCGCGAGCAGGCCCTGCGCGAAAGAGTCCGCGTATTGGTAGCCGATGAAATAGCGGCTGTAATCGCGAAGGATGTCAACGACGTTGGCTTGTGGGTTCCAGCCGAGAGCGCTCCAGACGATTTTATTCACGTCGTCGTTGCAGCCTTCCGAATAGGTAATGGAGCCGATGGTGAAGGGCGCGTACAGACGGAAAATCGTCGCTTCGTCCAGCGGACGCGGGTTGATCGTTTCACGAGCTTCCGTGACGGCATACGCGACATCCCAATCAGGCACCGGGTATTGCGACTGGCGGCTGTGCGTGATGTCCGGATAGTGACGGATCGGATAACGTTTGGGGATCGCGGCGCGCAGTTCCGGCAGGCTCATGCGAATCTGCGGACCGAAAACGATGCCTGAGAGCCACGCCGGTTCAGTCTTCATGATCCCCAGGAACTCGTCCATCCATTCGCGATTGAAGCTCTGCGGCGACATCCACATTTGCGCCTTGGGATGATACTTGTGCAGATTCGCGGTCTGCTTTTCGAGCAAGGCCATCAAGTGCTTCGGCTGCGTGTGCCCCGGATCTCCTCCGGGAACGAAGACTGCGTCGATGCGCGGGAGCTGGCGGAAAACGTCGGCCCATTCTTTGAGCGCGAAGTCCACGGTCGCGGGATTCGAGTAATCGCGATCCATGGCGGGGTACCAGATCCACACGTCCAGGCCGTATTCATCGGCGATGCGCGACATCTCGATCATCATCTTCATGGGCGGCAGCGGAAAATGCGGACTGTCGGGCGCATCGTCGGAGCGGGGCGGGATCAGTTCGATCGCATTGGTGCCGAACACGGCCAGATCGCGAATGTACTGCTCCCACATCGTTACGTTCCAGCCGTCGTAGGAATTGGTTTTGGGGCGATAGCCGAGCTGGTGGCCTCGCAAAGCGTATTTCGGCGCGGAGGCGATTTTCAGATTGTCGGGGGCTGCGACGGTGTCCCGCTCCATTCGCAGCCGCCGCAGCAACCAGCCGGCGCCGAACAGCGTGCCGCGCGCGTCGTTCCCCGCGATGACGATGGAATCGCCGATGGATTGGACGCGATACCCGTCCATTCCGGGCGCGGCGGGAATGAGCTGCGCGGCGAGACGCGGCGCGATCGCCCGCAACTCCGATTCCTGGCCGAGCAGAATTGCGGGAACGGCGGTGGTCCAGTGGTCGCTCACCGGAAGATGAATCCGGGTGCGCTTTTCGATTTCCTCGCTGAGCATGATCGCCGCTTTACGCTCCGGGCTGGGCGCATGCGGCGGCGCGACGATGACCGCGCTATTGAGATCGGCCCCGCGCGCCACGCTGAGGCTCAATGCGAAGAACAGAGAAAGCTGTGTGATCTTCACGGATCAGATCAATATTACCGAAGTGCGGGCGAAGAAAAAGAGGCTGCGGAAAATGGGGACAGACCGCTCTGTCCACTGCGGCTGCGGTACGTGGCGCCAATGGTTTACGTGAGGGGACAGAGTGGTCTGTCCCCTTTTTCCGCAACCTCTAAAATCTACGGCTCCACGGGGTTGGCGAGGAACGCCGGCGGTACGGGCACCTCGGCGCCGGAGGATCTTGCGGCCAGAGCGTCCACCCACGCTTTGAACTCCGGGGGGCGGTCGCGCGGCCACATCGGACGGTAATGGCGGACCAGGCGAAGCATCGCCGCAGTCCCGCCGGGCTGCAGCTCCAGACTGCGCCGCCATTTCGCGATGGCTTCCGGAGTGCGCCGCAAGCCGTACAGTACATCGCCGGCGACCAGGTTCGAGACGTAGGAATCGTCATTGCGAAGCAGCTCCTGGGCGTACACCAGACCGCGGCGGAAGTCGCGCAGGCCGACCGAAGATGAGGTGAGCTCCACCAGCAGACGGGTTTGCGCGTCAGTGGGGGCGCCGGTCAGATAATTGCGGGCGTCCACGGCGGATTCGAAAAGCCGCTCGACATTTTCGTCGCGCAGGTCGCGATGCTGGTTGGCGAGCGTTTCGAATTCGATCAGGCCGTTGTTGTCGGTGTTGAACGGAGCCCCCGCCGTCAACGCCGGGATTTCCGCGGTGCCGAACAGGACACGGCTGGCCACCGAACCGGGATTCGGAAGCAGCGCGCGATCCAGGTCGCCGGCGCGTTCGGGCGTTCCGAATAACTGGTTGAGGGAATGCCAGTCGAGCTTGACGGGCCGGTCCGAGCCGAGCAGGATCAGTTCGCCGGTCGGGCGCCCGGAGGTGACCACCAACATCTGCGGGAACGCGTCCAGGAACGTTCGGAGCAACGATTGAACGCCGCCAAAATCGAGGTTGTAGAACGGGATCGACTGGGCAAACACGCCGCCAGGTCGCAGGCGCTTCCGTGCGATCTGAAAAAAATCGCGGGTGAACAATTTGGCGGACCCGGGAGTCCATGGCATGGAGGGGTGGGAGACGATGACGTCGTATGAAGAAGAGGGGGACGCGGCTAACCAGGTTCGTGCGTCGGCGGTATGGATGTGAACCCGCGGGTCGCGATCGGGGTGGTGGTTAAAGCCCTCGAATAACTTTCCGGCGTCGATGGTAGCCGGCTCGATCTCGGCGACGTCGATTTGTTCGAACGGGTAGAGCGCCAGGGACCCCGCCGTGTTTCCACCGCCATAACCGATCACCAGAGCCCGCCGGGTGGCCGGTCCGGTCGCCATCGCGTAATGCGGCAAAAGGAGCTGGGTGGCGGAGGCGGCGCTCGCCTCGGCCATGCCGTCGACGGTGAGCGTGCGGACCGGCCCGCGCTGGGTCACCGCCACGGTCCCGTTGGCGCCTTCGCGATAGTAAAGGACCCGCGTGTCATTGAACATCGCGGAAAGATAATCCTGACCGTTCGCGTAGATGGTCGAATACAGGTAATTCACGCCGGTCGCCATGCCAGATTGGTCCCAAGGTGGTGCAGTGTAGAGTACGGCGGCCGCGGCAGCGATCGGGATGGCGCCGGCAGTCATACGGCCTCGCCAGTGGCCCGGGGCGCAGATTAAAACTACCGCGGCCAGCGCCAGATTGAGTGAGATCGCCAGCAGTAATCCGCCGCGCAGCCCCAGCCAGGGAATCACGACCAGGCCTGCCAGGCACGCGCCTGCGATGGCGCCAGCGGTGTTGATCGAATAGAGCCTCCCGACCAGCGCGCCCGAGCCCGATTGGTTCGACGATACGGCCAGCACCAGCGGAAAAACCGCGCCGGTCCAGAACGCGGGGATCAGAGAAATCGATCCGCACACCAATGCTTCCAATACAAGAAACCAACCCGGTTGTCCCGCGACGCCGGCATACAGCGAGGAGAGCCAGCCTGGTAAAAGATGCACGAAGAACATGCCGATAAACACCGTCGTAGCAGTGAGACTGAGCGTCCAGGCGACCAGTGCCACGGGGCCGATGCGTCGTAGCAGCGCGGAGGCGCGCGCGAGGCGCGTTCCGGCGGCGATTCCCAGCGCCAGACCGAGCAGGTACGGGCTGAGCACGATCGCGAAGGCCCAGGTGGAGTTACCAGTGACCGGCTCGAGCGTACGCGTCCAGATCACCTCGTCGAGCAACCCGCAGAATCCGGAAACGGCCATGATGACCGAGATCACCAGCGCGGGCGCCAAGGCGGGCACCGGCGTCGATTTTACCGGAGGCGCTTCACTGTCGCCGAACGTCCGCCAGACGATGATCGCAATCGCGAGGTTCAACATCGAAGCCGCCGCGGCCGTCGCGAACATGCCCCAGTGCGGCAGCAGAACGAAAGCAGCCAGCGCGGCTCCGGCGACGGATCCGAGCGTGTTGAACGAGTACAAGCGTCCGGTAACTGCGACCACGGTCGATCGGCGTTGAGTAGCGCGGACCAGAACTGGCAAGCTTCCGCCAATGAGAACGGTCGGCGGCAGCAACGCCAGTGCGACCACCAGGAAAGCCAGGGGCTTGAAAAGCGCGTATGACGATTCGCCCGCGTCCAGAAGTGGGAGGCTCAGCAGTCCGCATACCCCGATCGCGAGCTGCATAACGGCGAAAGCACGGCCTGGACGCTCGATCCGGTCCGCAATTCGTCCGCTCAGATAGGACCCGAGGGCGATTCCGGCCAGGTAGACCGTCAGGCAGCTGCTTAATGCGAGCGCGGTGGATCCGAAGGTGAATCCCAGCTTGCGGGTCCAGACAATTTCGTAAATCAGTCCGCTGCTTCCCGCCAGCGTGAAGCAGACCAGCAAAATACGCACTCTCAAGAAGCATACAATGTTGTAGATTCCGATTCACGAGGAGTGCCTTATGAAACGTCGTCAATTCCTGAGTCGAACCGCGGCGGTTGCCGGGATGGCGCCCTTTGTGGCTGCCGCCGAGGATGGATCGTCGGCTAGCTGCGAGGCGCTGCCCAAGCTGGGGCCGAAGCCGGTGGTGAGAAATAAATCGCAGGTGTGCAGCAGCTCGCATCCGTTGGTTACGCAGACCATGCTCGAGGTTCTGCGCAGCGGTGGGAATGCGGTCGATGCGGCGACCGCCGGCGCGCTGATGAGCGCGACTGTCGAACCGCACATGACCAATCATGGCGGCAGCGTCATCATGTTGTATTGGGACGCACGCACGGCGAAGCCGTATCAACTGGTCAGCGCTGGAACTCTGGTTCCCGGATTGGCTCCGTTCCGGCCGCTCCCCAGCGGATTAGGAGGATTCGCGGCGCCGCCGGGACGTCCGTCGATGATGGCGTGCATCCCGGGATTCATTCCAGGCCTGGCCGCGGCGCATGCGAGATTCGGGTCGAAACCGTGGGGTGGTTTGTGCCGGAACGCGATCCATTGGGCCGAAGAAGGGCACCCGGTTTCGTCGTTTGAATTTTCGCAGTTGAGCTTCGATGCGCCGTACACCACTTATTTTCCGAGCGGGCGGGAGATATTTACCCCCAACGGATTTCTCCCGCAGGCGGGCGAGCCTTTCCGCCGTCCCAAGCTCGCCGCGACGCTGAAAAAGCTTTCGAGCGATGGTCCCGAATATTTCACCAAAGGCGACTGGGCGCGGCATTTCGTGGGGGAAGCGAACCGGCTGGGATGGAAAATCAAGCTGGACGACATGACCGCGATTCCTCCGCGCTGGGTCGAGCCGCTGCGCTATCGGTTCCGGGATTCCGAGATCGTTCAATTGAACCTGCCGGAGCGGACCGGCGTGGTTTCGGCGATGTTTCTGGGAGTGATGGAGCAGCTCGGCATCGGGTCGATGGGGCATTATTCGAAGTCGCCGGAAGCGCTGTATTACATGGCGCACGCGCTGCGGTGGGTGAACTGGGAAGTCGGAATGCTGCACGATCCGATGCTGTTCGATGCGCCCATGGATCTGCTGCTTTCGACGGACAAACACAAGCAGATCGCGGACATGATCCGGCGAACCAAACCCAAGATCGATTTGACGGAACACGTCCGGCTCACTTCTGGAAATCCGGCTTTAGCCGCGGCGGGGATGCCGACGGCCGGTCCTTCGACGCCGCCGGCCAGCGCGGGAAGCTGCGAGTTGAGCGTCGCCGACAGCCAGGGCAACTGGTGCCAGCTTCTGAACACGATGGCCAGCGGCGGAATCCCGGGAGTCGCGATCGATGGTGTGCCGATGGCGGGCACCGCCGCGGATTTCGGTTTAGACGCGATGTTTTCGGGATTTCTGACGGGCAACGGCCGGCTCACCTTCATCACCGGGAGCACGCTGCTGCTGAAAAACGGGAAGCCGTGGCTCGGATTGGGCACGCCGGGGACGCCGCATCTGACGGTTCCGCAGGTGCTCGCCAATATTCTGGAATTCGGAATGGACCCGTACGAAGCTTCGGTCGCGCCGCGATTCTGGCCGCTGCATGAGAATTATTCGCTGGAGATCGAGGCTCGGGTCGCGCCGGAGATGGCGAGCGGTCTCGCGAAGATGGGCATCGCGATGAAGCCGATGCAGATGAACGAATTTCACATGGGGTCGTTCCAGATTTCGTGGAGGGATCCGCAGACCGGATCGCTGAATGCGAGCGCCGATCCGCGGCGATGCGGGAAGGCGGACGGAGTCTAGCGGCCGCGAAGAACGCGGGTTGATCGTAGCCCTCCCCTCGCTGACGCTCAGGGTTCCGAATCCGAAACGGAACCCCGACCGTGAGGGAGGGGAGGAAAACATCAGCGCCTCACCCGCGACAGTAATCGAGCGCGTAAGTTAGAATTAACCTGATCGGTTTCGCGGTTGAGGAGAGGGATCATGAACAGCTTCCGGTGGTTGGGGATCGGGGTTCTGGCGTTTTCGGGCGCGGCGATGGCGGCCGATACTCCCGTGACATTCGCGAAGGACATCGCGCCGATCTTCCAGGAAAAATGCGAGAGCTGCCATCGCGCCGGCTCCATGGCTCCCATGTCGCTGGTGACTTATGAAGAGACACGGCCGTGGGCGAAATCCATCAAGCAGCGTGTCGCGACCAGGCAGATGCCGCCGTGGCACATCGACAAAACGGTCGGCGTGACGCATTTCGCAAACGACCGGTCGCTCAACGATCAGCAGATCGCGACCATTGTGAAGTGGGTCGATACCGGCGCGCCGATGGGCAATTTGAAGGATATGCCTCCGCCGAAGAAGTGGCCGGCTGGGAACGACTGGCAGGCGGCGGAGAAGCTCGGCCAGCCGGATTTCGTGATCAAGTCGACGCCGTACACCATGGCCGCGCATCATCAGGATGTGTGGTGGCGGCCGGTGTCGGACGTTCCGGTGACGGAGCCCCGCTGGGTTCGCGCGGTGGAGATGCGGCCGGGAACGCTGGCCGGCCGGCGGATTACACACCATGCGGTCGCGTATCTGGCGCAGGATGAGACTGGCGGCGCGAATTCAGCGACGTCATCGGCTCCGCCGGAGCGTCGCGGGATGCTGATGGAATGGGCGGTCGGTAAACAATACGATATGTACCGGCCGAACACCGGCAAGCTGCTGGTTCCCGGCGCGCAGATTTCCTGGGACGTCCACATCCACGCAGTGGGCGAAGAGATTCGCGATAACGTGGAACTCGCGGTATGGCTGTACCCCAAAGGTCAGGAGCCGAAATACCGAACGCAGCTCACCGCGTTTCAGGCGCGCAGCAGCCGGTATCTGGATCTTCCGCCCAACCAAATCACCAAGAACGAAGGCTTCACCGTGCTGAACCGGCCGGCGCGGCTTGAAAATTTCCAGCCGCACATGCATTTCCGCGGAAAGGCAATGCAAGTGGAAGCGATTCTGCCGGATGGGACCAGGCAGATCGTCAGCTACGTTCCGAATTTCAACTTCAACTGGATGACGAATTACATCTACGCCGACGATGCCGCGCCGGTGTTTCCAAAAGGGACCACCATTCACGTGACTTCGTGGCACGATAACACCCGGGCCAATCCGAACAATCCGGACCCGGACCAGTGGGTGGGCTATGGCGATCGCACGGTGGACGAGATGTGCCACGCGTGGATGAACGTCACCTACATTTCCGAGGAAGACTATCAGGAGTGGGCGGCGGCGCATAAGAAGGCCGTGCCTGCCGAGTCGCTCAAATAAATGGCTGCGCCTCGCAGCCGCAGGTGGGGGCGGATCATCGGCCGGGCGTTGCTTGGACTGGTTGTGATCGCGATTGCCACCGTGGGCATCGCGGCGGGGTACAACTATTGGGCGGTTCGGCATTACCAGGCGCGTTTTCCGGCTCCCGGGAAATTGTATTCCGTGGATGGTTATCGGATGCACCTGTATTGCACCGGCACCGGCTCGCCGACGGTGGTGATGGAAGCCGGGTTGGGCAACGATTTTCGCATCTGGGATCTGGTCCAGCCTGAATTATCCAAGCTCACGCGAGTCTGCGCCTACGATCGCGCGGGGGTGGGATGGAGCGATCCGCAGCCCGGGCCGCGCGATTCGAACTCGATCGCGAAACAGCTGCACGGATTGCTCATGGCGGCTCAAATCACCGAGCCGGTGGTGCTGATGGGACACTCCATCGCGGGGCTGCATCTGCGCGCGTATGCTTCCATGTATCCGGGCGAAGTGGTGGGGATGGTGCTGGTGGATCCGTCGACGCCCGAGCAGTTCCACCGGATGCCGCCGGAAATCCTTCGGCAACTGCACGTCACGGAGCAACAGATGGGCTGGTTGCAGCCGCTGGTCCCGTTGGGAATCGTGCGCCTGGTGGGGCAATGCGGCGCCACGCCGCCCAAGGGGTTGGAGGCGCATCCGGATTGGTATCTGGGCGACAACAATTGCAGCCCCTCGTTCCTTTCAACCATTCGGGACGAGATGGAGGGGATCGATGCGTCCGCGAGGGAAGTTTTGCACACGGGACCGTATGGTGATATGCCGATCCTGATTTTTTCGCAGGACCCCGACGTGAAGCAGCCTGGAGTGTCGGAGGATCTGCGGGTTCGCATGTCGGCCGTGTGGTATCGTTTGCACGAAGATTTGAAGCGGCTGTCTACGCGAAGCCGGCGGATCGTCGCCAAAGGCAGTACCCACTACGTGCAAATCGACCGAGTCGACCTGGTGAATCGGGAAGTTCCGCTGTTCATCCGGCGGCTTCGCGGCGAGGATTTGCCGGTGGTGTACGGTACCACGCAGGTTGAGTAAAGTTTTATGAGAGTGACCAATTTAGGAAGGACGCTGAGCTGTGCCGTGCTGGCCGCGGCGATGTGCGGCGTCTCGCCGGCGCAGGAAAAACGAAACAACATCACGGGTGCGTTCGAGGGATGGTTCAAGAATCCGGACGGCAGCTTCAGCTTGCTGCTGGGCTATTTCAATCGCAATGAGAAGCAGGAGTTCGACATCCCCATCGGGCCGGACAACCGGATCGAGCCGGGAGGTCCGGATCGCGGGCAGCCGACCCATTTTCTCGGCGCCCGGCAGTGGGGGATGTTCGCGGTGAAAGTGCCGGCCGATTTCGGCGACCAGAAACTTACGTGGTCGATCACCGCGAATGGGAAGACATCCGTAATTCCGGCCAGTCTGCTGCCGGATTATGAGATCTCGCCGTTCCGCGAGGAAGCGGTCGGCAATACGCCGCCCGTCTTGAGCTTCGAGGAATCTGGCCCGACCGTGCAGGGTCCACTGGGTTTGACGATCGCGCGCACCACCACGGTTGCCGATTCGCTCAGTCTGAACGTGTTCGTGTCTGACGATGAGAAGTGGACCACGCTCTCCGGCGCTCGTCCTCGAAATATGGGCAATCCGGTGACCGTGCATTGGTCGAAGTATCGCGGGACGGGCGACGTGACGTTCTTGCCGGAACGTCCGATGGTCGAGAAAACGGAGCCGAAGAACGGCGCGAAATTCAGCGGGACATCGAAGGTCACGGCGAAATTCAGCGAGCCGGGCGACTACGTTCTGCATGTGATCGTCAACGATTATTCGGGTGACGGCGGCGGGGGCGAGCAGTGCTGCTGGACCTTCGGCGACGTCAAGGTTTCGGTCAAGCCGTAAAGGAGAATCACCATGCGATTTGCGGCGTTCGTTTTGCTCGCCGGCGCTCTGTCAGCGCAGCCGGCCGTCCCGGTCATCCCCTTCGATTCGATTCCGAACTATTTCAAATACTCGCCCGATATGAACCTGGGCGAGGTTTTGGGCGTGGCGGTGAACTCGAAGGGTCAGGTGCTGATGATCAACCACCCAGGCAGCGGCACCAGCGGTCCGCTGTACGGCAATGCATCGACCCAACTGCTGGAGTTCGATGAGACCGGCAAATTCGTGCGGGAAGTTGGCCATGGAGTGTACGGCCTCGGGTACGCGCACGGCGCACGTTACGACAAATACGACAATCTGTGGATCGTCGATAAAGGAACGCACGCGGTGATGCGATTCAATCCGGCGGGCTACGTCACGTTGAACCTGGGGCGCAGACCGGAGGGTCCGGATGAGCCGGATTATTACAAGGGCAACGGATTGGGACGCGGCGGCATGGAACTGCGCCCGGCGCCTCCCGCCATTGACGGGTATTTTCGCGCACCCACCGACATCGCCTTCGACAGCGACGACAACCTGTATATCAGCG
This sequence comes from Terriglobia bacterium, assembly GCA_963797245.1. Classification (GTDB taxonomy): domain Bacteria; phylum Acidobacteriota; class Terriglobia; order Bryobacterales; family Bryobacteraceae; genus Palsa-187. Next base: position 198,790 of record CAWCPE010000027.1, on the reverse strand, counting down.
ACGGCTACATCAATTCGCGCGTGGCGAAATACGATAAACACGGAAACTTTATCAAGAGCTGGGGGCATCGCGGCTGGGGCGGGCCGCATGCCGACCAGAACCCGGGGTCCTTCAACACGCCGCATAATATCGGCGTCGATCGCCAGAACCATGTGTACGTGGCGGATCGTGGGAATCGCCGTATCCAGGTGTTCGATCGCGACGGGAATTTTGAGCGGTTCATCGTGCTGAACGCGCCGTACGATAAGAAACGGCATCCCGTGCTCGGCAACGTTCCGGCCAACGCGCCGGATGAAACGCAGCCGTGGACCATCTGCATCACGCAGGGTCCCACGCAGTATCTGTACACGTCGGATCAGGAGCCGGGGCGCATTTACAAATTGACGCTGGACGGAAAAATCGTCGGGATGTTCGGAGAATCGGGACACGATCTGGGGCAATTCAACTGGGTTCACGGGCTGGCGTGCCCGTCGGAGAATACGCTGTACGTCGCCGATATGAACAACTGGCGGGTGCAGAAAATCATTCTGCATCCGGAGAAAGCTTCGAGGGGCGGGCAACAGTAATGCGGTGCCTGGCGGCAATCGCGTTTTCCATTGCCGCGTTTGCCGCCGAGCGGGATGGTCCCGCAATTTTTCTTCACGAATGTGCGACCTGCCATAACGGAGCTCCCGATTCGCGCGCGCCGTCGCGCGAGGTTCTGGCGCAGCGCTCGCCGGAGACCATTCTTCGCGCGCTGACGCAAGGGTCGATGCGTCCGCAAGGGTCGCGGATCAGCGGACCAGAGCGCCGCGCGGTCGCCGAGTTTTTGAGCGGCAAGAAGCTGACCGGTGACGTCGCCGGAGCCGCGACGGGACGATGTTCGACGCTGTCGCCTCTGCATGGGCCCGAATTGTGGTCGAGTTGGGGCGGATCGATCACCAACACGCATTTTCAGCCGGCGTCCGCGGCTGGCCTCGGCGCGGATCAAGTTCCGCGTTTGAAACTCAAGTGGGCGCTCGGATTTCCCGACGCGACCTCCGCGTGGTCGCAGCCGACCGTGGCGGGCGGGCGAGTGTTCGTCGGAAGTCAGAACGGGACGGTCTTTTCTCTGGATGCGAAGTCGGGATGCATCGCGTGGACCTACGCTGCGAAAAGCGGCGTGCGCGGCGCGGTGGTGATCACCCGCGAGGGCGGACGCACGATTGCGTTTTTCGCGGACACCGCCGCGAACGCCTACGCAGTGGACGCGGAAACCGGCAAGGAGATCTGGTCGCGACAAGTGGAAACGCATCCCTTTGCGAGAATTAGCGGGTCGGTGGTGGTGTATGAAGGGCGCGTGTACATGGGCGTCGCGTCTTTTGAAGAATTATTCGGCGCCAATCCGCAATACGAATGCTGCACATTTCGCGGCAGCCTGAATGCGCTCGACGCTAAGACCGGCGCGGTCATATGGAGAACATTTCTGGTTCCGGAACCGAAGCCGATCGGGAAAAACTCCGCGGGCAAAACGCTGTGGGGACCCTCCGGCGCAGGCATCTGGTCGGCGCCGACCATCGATCGCGCGCGCGGCCTGATTTACGCCGGAACGGGCAACACCTACACCGCGCCGCAGCTCGACACCAGCGACTCGATCGTGGCCTTCGATCTCAAAACCGGACAAATCAAGTGGACGCGTCAACTGACTCCGAAAGATATTTTTATCGGCGGATGCCGGCCGAATTCCAAGAATCCGGTTTGCCCGGAAGAAGTCGGCCCGGATTTCGATTTCGGGCAGCCGCCGATTCTTGCGAAGCTCCCGAATGGTCACGACGTTTTGATCGCCGGCCAGAAATCGGGCGTCGGCTGGGCGCTCGACCCGGAGAAAGAAGGCGCGACCATCTGGCAGTATCGCGCGGGTCACGGCTCGGCTTTGGGCGGAATGGAGTGGGGCTCGGCGGTCGATTCGGTCAACGCATATTTTCCGAATTCGGATATCGGGCTGCCCCAGCCGGGTGGACTGCACGCGGTAAATCTTTCGACGGGCGAGCGCGCCTGGTACGCACCTCCGCCGACGCCGGTCTGCGCACCGGGCCGCGGTTGCAACGCGGCTCAAACCGCTGCCATTTCCGTGATCCCGGGTGTGGTGTTTTCCGGATCGAACGACGGCGCGCTGCGCGCGTATTCGACCAAAGACGGGTCGATCATTTGGGAATACGATACCAATCGCGAATTTGAAACCGTCAACGGCGTTCCCGCGCGCGGCGCGTCCATGCACAGCGGAGGGCCGACCATCGCAGGCGGCATGGTCTACGTCAATTCCGGATATGGCGATCACGGTGGAAGGCCGGGGAACGTCCTGCTCGCTTTCGGAGTCGAGTAACGCGAGTGGAGGCTCACTTGCACTCACCTGGACGTGGCTAAACCCGACCTTCCCAATTTCACGATCTTTGGACGCATTGTATTCGGCGCGGTCGCCGTCGCGGTGATCGTGTGTCTGCTTTACTTCTTCCGAATTGTTTAGCAGGGTGCGGAAAAAGGGGACAGACCGCTCTGTCCCCTTTTTCCGCACCCTGTTAGTGTCCCGAGTTAAAGGTTCGTCGCGTTGTGGGGTGGGCATTCCTGCCCGCGGCCGACCTTTCAGGTCGGCTGGACCCGTTGGAAAACGGGTCCGCCGGCTCGAAGCCGGCCCCACACCATCGCTCCGGCTATGTAACGAATTTCCAACTCGGGAGACTAGCGCGATGACGTCGCCGGCATGTTCTCCAACTGGATCTCGTTCACTACCTGTTGCACGTTCGGAACGGCGCCGGCGACTTGAGCCGCCTGATCGCGCCAGGATTCGGAGTTCACATCACCGGTGAGTGTGACCACGCCGTTCTTCACTGAGAATCTGATCTGCTTATTCATCCCGTTCTGAATGAGGGCGGCATCCAGATTTTTCCCGATTGCCTGGTCGAGATCGGCGTCGACCGTTTTGGCGTTGCTCTGATCACCGGCGGGGAGCACGGCGATTTCGTCGGCGACCACTTCGCCGGCGGCCGCGGATTGCGCGATTGACTCGGCTTGCGCCTTCTGGTCCTGGCTCGCGACGTGTCCCGCAAGCGTGACCACGCCTTTGGTCCGATCCTGGCTCACGGAGACATCGTTCAAGCCGCTGGCTTTGAGCGATTGACGAATCGTCCCATCCACCCGCGGCGCGTTCGCCGAGGTTGATGAGCAGCCGGCCACCGTGACGGCAATGATCGCCGCGAACCAAACAACTCTGGGTTGCATCAGAAGTTTCATATATTTTTCTCCTGCCGCGTTGCGGCGGACGGTGTTCAAAGTGCACTTAAGACGCCAATCCCATATCCGGTGTGGCGGATGCAGCGGTTAGAGTCGAAATTCCTGACGCCGATCGTCTTCGATGTGGAATCCCGTGCAGAATTTTCGCGACGGCGACATTTTGACCAGCCGCTCGCCGCGTCCGGAATTTGTGCCGGGGCGCGTTCCTCGGTAGACTTCTTGAATTGGAGGTTTCATGCGTCTCGCTCTTGCGGTGGTGGCCCTTGCGCTTTCGACCGCGTCATACATTCCTGCTCAGATCAGTTCCGCCACGCTTGGAGGGCTGGAATGGCGCAGTATCGGACCCGCGGCGACGGGAGGCCGTATCGCGGATCTGGCCGTGGTCAAGGCGCCGGGACAAGCCGACATTATTTATGTCGCCACCACCACCGGAGGTGTTTTCAGGAGCATGAACGCCGGGATTTCCTTCGCGCCGATTTTCGATCACGCCGGCGCCATGATGTCGACCGGCGCGATTGCCGTCGCGCCTTCGAATCCGACCGTTGTCTGGGTGGGAACCGGCGAAGCCGACAACCGGCAGAGTTCGTCGTGGGGGGGCGGTGTATATAAGTCGCTCGACGCCGGCGCGACCTGGCAGAAGATGGGGCTGGCGGACACGCATCACATCGGCAAGATCGTGATTCATCCGAGCGATCCGAATGTGGTCTACGTCGCCGCGGCCGGGCACCTGTGGGGATCGAATCCGGAGCGCGGCGTTTTCAAAACCACCGACGGCGGAAAAACGTGGAAGAAGATTCTGTACAAAGACGAAAACACCGGAGCCATCGACCTGGTGATGGATCCGAAAAATCCGGATGTGCTGTACGCCGCCATGTATCAACACCAGCGCAAGGGCTGGGGCTATAACGGCGGCGGTCCGGGCAGCGGAATTTTTCGGACCATGGACGGCGGCGCGACGTGGACAGAATTGACCAACGGTCTGCCTCGCGGCGACAAAGGCCGCATCGGCCTCGCGACGTTCGCTGGTGATAATCGCGTGCTGTACGCGATCGTCGAAGCAGATCCGGCGCCGGCGGGTCGAGGCGAAGGTGGTCCTCCACCGGCGACGGGTCGCGGTCGAGGCGGAAGGGGATCGGCATCGCCCGACGTGATCACCGCGCATGGCGGCGTATTCCGCAGCTTCGATTCCGGCGAAACATGGCAGCACATGACCGGCCTGAATCCGCGGCCCATGTACTACAGCCGGATCTATGTCGACCCGAAGGACCTCAATCGCGTCTACATCATGGGATCGAATCGCGGAGTGTTCATCTCCGACGACGGCGCGCGCACCTTCCGTGAGGTGTTCAGCGAGGTTCACGGCGAAGATCACATTTTATGGATCGATCCGGAGCGCCCCAATCATATGGTGGTGGGCGGCGACGGCGGCGTGTCGATTTCCTACGACCGCGGCGCGACATGGCTGTTCCGCATCAATCTACCGATCGGCCAGTTTTACGATATCTCGGTCAACAATCGCGATCCGTTCACGGTGTGCGGCGGGTTGCAGGACAACGGAAGCTGGTGCACGCCGACGGCTACGAACATGACCTACGGGATTTCGTTCAAGGAGGCTTACAACGTGGGCGGAGGCGACGGAATGCACGCCGCGTTCGCCGACGATCGCACGCTGCTGGTGAGCTCGCAGAACGGCAATACCGGTCGCGTGGATGTCGATACGATGGAGCGCCAGCAGATCGGACCGGTGCAGCCGCCCGAGAAGCCGGTGCCCGGCAAACCCGGCTACCGATGGTATTGGACGTCGCCGCTGATTGTTTCGACGCACGATTCGAAGACCATTTACACGGGCGCTGATGCGGTGTTCCGCTCGGACGATCGCGGCGTGACATGGAAGGCGATCAGTCCGGATCTGACGGCGCACATCGATCGCGACAAGCTGGAGATGATGGGCGCGCCGGTCGGCCCGAATGCGCTTTCGCGGCACGATGGGCAGTCGCCGTTCAGCGCGCTGACGGTGATCGCCGAATCGCCGATTGATAAGAACCTTTTGTATGCCGGTGCCGACGACGGGTCCATTCAGATGACCCGCGATGGCGGGCAACACTGGACCAATCTCACGAAAAATGTTCCGGGCCTTCCGCCCATGCTGAACATCAGCGGAATGGTCGCGTCGAAGTACTCGGCCGGGCGCGTTTACCTGAGTGTCGACGGACATTTCAACGACGATTTCCATCCCTACGTTTTCGTCAGCGAAGATTACGGCCAGAGCTGGCGCGCGATCACGCAGGGACTGCCTGACGCGTCGGTGCATCGCATCAGAGAACATCCGTCGAAGTCCGATCTGCTGGTGGTCGGCACGGAAATGGGCGTCTACGCGACGTTCGACCGCGGCGGACAGTGGACGTCGCTCAACACGAATCTGCCGCCGGTGCCGGTGTACGATCTCCTGTTTCAGGAGGGCTCGAATGCGCTGGTGCTCGGCACGCACGGGCGTGGAATCTGGGTGCTGGATCATGATGAGCCGCTCACCGAGCTGACTCCGGCCATCGCGGGCCGGGAATTTCTATTCCCGATTCCGCCGGTGCATCACCAGCAGCTTTTTAACGGCCAGTTCTGGTTCGGGTACGGCGAATTTTTCGCGCCGAATCCGCCCGCCGGCGCGATCCTGACCTATCTGGTTCCGACCGCGATGCGGGACGGCGTGCCGATCAACATCATTGACCCGGCGGGTAAAATTATCCGCACCTTGCGCGGACCCGCGCAGGCCGGATTGAATCGCGCCTGCTGGGATCTCCGGGAATCGCCGGCCATTGCCGGTCCGGTGCCCGAACCGATCGCCCACTGCATCCCGACGCCGGCCCGGGCGGCCGATCCGGTCATTCCGCCGTCGGGACAAATCCCCGGCGGCGGCGGAGGCGGAGGACGCGGAGGCCGCGGCGGCGGGCCGGTGGTTCTGCCGGGGCGCTATACCGTGGTGGTCGGCTCGCTCCGGCAGGACGTGACCGTCGAACCGGACCCGCACTTCCCAATCTCGGAATCCGATCGCCAGAAGCGTCACGCGGCAATCATGAGCGCGTACTCAATTCAGCAGCAGCTGGTCCCCGCACGCGACGTCGCGCGGACGCTGACCGAACAGATGACCGGACTGCGCCAGTATTTCACCGCGGCCGGCGAGGGCGGGAAGGATTCGAGGGCTGCGGTCGATAAGGTCCTGCCGGAGATCGCGCAGGCACAGGCGGAGATCGACCGGGCGATCGCCTCCGCGGCGCAGGTCCAGAACGCCATGGATAGCTACGACGGTCTGCCGACCGCCGCGCAGCTCAAGCAAGTCGACTGGGCATGGGAAGACGCGGCGACAGCGGTGCGCGCGCTGAACAAACTGAGCCAGGAATCGATTCCCGCGGCGTATGCTTCGATGAAGGGAGCCATGAAGCCGCCGCCACTGAATCCGGTCGCCATGCCGGCCCGTCCATGAACCTGGTGGTCAATCCGCCGGTGCTTCCGATGCTTTCAAAGCGCGTCGCCGAGCTGCCGGCGGAAGGCGATTGGATCTACGAACCCAAGTGGGATGGCTTTCGAGCGCTGATCTTTCGCGACGGCGACGAAGTTCTGATCCAGAGCCGCGATACGAAGCCCCTCAATCGTTACTTCCCGGAGTTGCTCGATCCACTGCGTGCGCAATTGCCGGAGCGGTGCGTGCTCGACGGGGAAGTCGTCATCGCGAAGAACGGGGCGCTCGATTTCGAGGCTTTGCAGTTGCGAATCCATCCGGCGGCGTCGCGCGTGAAATTGCTTTCGAAGGAGATGCCTGCGTCGGTCGTGTTTTTCGATCTGTTGTGTGAAGGCGATCGTGATTTGCGCGGTGAGCCTTTCAAACATCGCCGCCTGGCTCTCGAAGCCGCGCTTCGGTCTGCGAAAACGCCGTTGCACCTCACGCCGGCGACGTCCGACTTGAAAGTCGCGGAAGACTGGTTCCGGCGCTTCGAAGGCGCGGGTCTTGACGGAGTGATGGCGAAGGCCATCGCGGCTCCCTACGAGCCGGATAAGCGCGTCATGCTGAAGGTCAAACACGAACGCGATTGCGATTGCGTGGTGGCGGGTTTCCGCTGGCACAAGAAGGGCGAAGGCACGGCGGTCGGTTCGCTGCTGCTCGGATTATTCGACGATTCGGGTGCGCTGCAACATGTCGGCGTGTGCGCCAGCTTCACGATGCAGAAGCGCGAGGAACTGGTCCAGTTTTTGCAGCGGTACCGCAAAGACGCATTGGTGAACCATCCCTGGAAAGCGTGGGCGGACGAATCCGGCACCGGACATCGCATGCCGGGCGGGCAGAGCCGCTGGAGCCAGGGCAAAGATCTTTCCTGGGAGCCGCTGCGGGCCGAATTGGTGGTGGAAGTCGCGTATGAGCACATGCAGGGATCGCGTTTCCGCCATACCGCGCAGTTCCGGCGCTGGCGGCCCGATAAGCCGTCGGCCGACTGCACCTACGCGCAGCTCGAAGTGGTCCCGCCGCAGGAGCTCATGGAGATTTTTTCGAGCGCGCGCTCTTGAATTTCGCCCGCCATTCGCGAGTGGGATCGTCATCCGGATCGGGCGTTTCCTGCAGCGGACGGATAGATTCCGGTACATTGCGAAGATTGACGCGAATGCGCGTCCACGTAGACGAGCGGCCGCGCATCGAATCGATCAGGACGTCGTCTTCGGCCAGCAGCGGAGCAACTTCCGGGTGCTTCTGTTTCCATCGATCGAGACCCGCTTGAGCGGCTTCGCGTTGCGGAGAATTGGCGATCGTGATGAGCGGCATTTTCTCGCGCGGCGATTTTTTGGCGCGTGAAGGAGCCACGCGCGGCGCTTCGCCTTCCATCTTGCGAAAATGCGGCGGCCACGGCGCATCGCCCAGGCCGGACGCTTCGTCGCGATCCCACAACTCCAGCAATTTTTCGAGCGACCCTGGGTCGTCGTCGATGGCCGCGTGCGGATCACCCGCCTTCGCGAAGCGTGCCGGCATGGTGAGCACCGTGAAATCCGCGGGATCGCAGTCGGCAACTTCGCTCCACTCAAGCGGCGCGGAGACGCGCGCATCCGGAAGCGGGCGCACCGAGTAGGCCGACGCCGTGGTTCGATCCTTGGCGTTCTGGTTGTAGTCGAGGAACACGCCGTGGCGTTCTTCCTTCCACCACTTCGAAGTCGCCAGAGCGGGCGCGCGGCGTTCGATGGCGCGCGACAATGCGATTGCGGCGCGGCGCACTTCGGTGAACGTCCAGCGCGGATGAATACGAACGTTGATGTGCATCCCGCGCGACCCGCTGGTTTTCGGCCAGCCGCGCAGACCGGCTTCTTCAAGAAACGCCTGGACCTCCAGCGCGACGCGGCGCACGTCATCCCACGCGACGCCCGGTCCTGGATCGAGATCGATGCGCAGCTCATCGGGATGGTCCAGATCGGTCGCGCGCACCGCGTGAGGATGCAGTTCCAGGCAGCCTAGATTTACCACCCAAGCGAGGCCGGCGTCGTTATCGATGACGATTTCTTCGGCGGTGCGGCCGGAAGGAAACAACAGCGTGGTCGAGCGCAGCCAGGCTGGCCGATCCGACGGCGCGCGCTTCTGATAAAACGCCTCGCCCTCCGCGCCATTGACGAAGCGCTTCAACACCAGCGGACGATCCCGAATCCCGCGCAGCGCGCCCGGCGCCACCGAAAGGTAATAGCGGACCACGTCAAGCTTGGTCAGCTGCGTTTCGCGCGAGAAGTAAAGTTTATCGGGATGCGTGACGCGAACCTCGCGTCCGTCGATCGAAAGCTGTTCGGCTGAGTCGGTTTGGCCCACAAATCCAGATTAAACGGTGTCCGACACTGGAAGACAAATCCCGAAATCGGACGGCTCCGCCGGTGCGAATTGTTCTAGACACGGCACAGTGAACTGGCAAACCGCGTGCAATTATCCAGGGATGGCTCTGAACTCATTGCGACGCGCGATTCGATCGCTTCGCCGCGCGCCTGCGCTCACCATGATTTCCATTCTGACGGTCGCGCTGGGGGTGGGCGCTGGAACAGCTCTCTTCAGCGTGGTCAAAGCGGTGTTGCTGAATCCGCTGCCGTATCCGGAGCCGGACCGGCTGGCCTACGCGGCCGAAGTGAACGATTCGGGCCGGCAGATGCATGTGCCTTCAGAAAACTTCGAGAATTGGCAGCGGGAAAACCGGAGTTTCATCGCGATGGCGTCTTCCGGCGAAGGTCCGGTCAACGCCGGCGGAGGCGAATCGCCGGAGCGTACCTACGGCGCCTACGTATCGCAGGATTTCTTCAACGTGATGGGAGTTCAGCCCGCGATGGGGCGCACTTTCGAACCGGCCGAAGAAAAATTTCGAGCCGCCGGGACCGTGATTCTGGGAGACGGCCTGTGGCACCGCGCCTATGGCGGCGATCCGCACATTCTGGGAAAGAAAATCAAGTTGATGGGCGACCCGTTCACCGTGATCGGCGTGATGCCGCCGGGGTTCGATTATCCGAACGGCTCGCACCTCTGGATCGCGGAGGGGGCTTTCTTCGGCGATAACCATAGCCGGACTTCGCACAATTTTCGAGTGGTCGGCAGGCTGCGTCCGGGAGTGACCATCGCGCAGGCGCAGGCCGATCTCAGTGCGATTTCCCGGCGGCTGAAGCAGCAATATCCCTCGCCTTTTATGGCCAAAGACGCGGCGGTGGTTTCGTTGAACGAACAGATCGTCGGCAAGGTGCGGCCGGCGCTGCTGATGCTGTTCGGCGCGGTCGGTTTTCTGCTACTGATTGTGTGCGTGAATGTCGCTAACCTGCTGATGGTGCGCCTGACTACGCGGACGCGCGAGATTTCGGTTCAGGTGGCGCTGGGCGCGGGACGCTGGCAACTGCTGCGCCAGCTTCTCGCCGAAAACCTGATCCTTGCCGCGGCGGGCGGCGCGCTCGGGTTGATGGTCGCGTACTGGTCGATGGATGTGCTGCGCGTGCTTCTTCCCGCAGATCTGCCGCGCGCCGCCGACATTCGCATCGATGCCGGCGTGATCGCATTTGCGCTGGCGATTTCTGCCGCCACCGGGCTGCTGTTCGGACTGCTCCCAGCCTGGCGGGCGTCGCGGCTGAACGTGAATGAAGCGCTACGCATGGCGTCACGCTCCTATAGTGCCGGCGGGCGAACCCATCGGGTACAAGCCGCGCTGGTGATTTCCGAAGTTTGTCTTTCGCTGATCCTGGTGGCCGGCGCGGGTCTGCTGGCTAACAGTTTCCTGAGATTGCGATCGGTCGACCCGGGTTTTCGCAGCGATCATGTGCTGGTCGCCGAGGTCTCATTCGAAGTCCCGGCCGGCGGATTTCAGGTGCTGCCCGGAAAATTCCGTGAAGTGATCGCGGCGCTGCGCGCGATTCCGGGCGTCGAATCGGCGGGGATGGTGAACGGATTGCCGCTCGACAGTCCTAGCCCGGATGGTCACTTCATCATCGAAAGCCGCCCGCAGGATTCGGGCGCGGCGGACGCCAATTTCAACATCGTCAGCCCCGGCTATCTGGCCACGCTCCAGATTCCAATCCTGCGCGGCCGCGATCTGAGTGAAAGCGATACGTCGCCCGTCACGGTGATCAGTGCGGAGATGGCTCGTATTTTCTTCCCCGGCCAGGACCCCATCGGCCAGCGCATCTGGTTCGACAGCTTTGCGCCGCGGAAGCAGTGGCTCACGATTATCGGGATCGCGGCGGATATCCGGGAAGAAGGTTTGACCCGGCCGATCAAGCCGGTGGCTTACGTGAGCCACACGGAAGCGCAGTTGCCGCAGCATTTGCTGGATGAGAATTTCGTGCTGCGGACCACACAGGATCCGAAGAGCATCGTCGAGGCGGTTCGCGAACGGCTGCACGCGGCGGATCAAGGGTCGGTAGTCAAGTTCGCGACCATGGACGAAGTGCTGGCGCAATCCGTGGCGCGGCAGCGATTTCAGATGCAGGTGCTGGGCGGTTTCGCAGTGCTCGCCCTGGTGCTGGCCGCGGTGGGGCTGTATGGCGTGCTGTCTTACGTGGTCAGCAGCAACCGTGCGGAGATCGCGATCCGAATGGCGCTCGGCGCGCAGCCCGGGTCGATTTTCGTGATGGTGACGGGACGCGCGCTCCGTTTGGCAGCGGCCGGCACGGCCATCGGCCTGGCCGCTTGCGTGGCCGTTCGCAGCGTCCTGGCGAGTCTGCTATTCGGAATCGGTCCCAGCGATCCGGTGACGCTGGGTGGCGCTATCGTTCTGTTGCTCGCGGTTGCGTTCGCGGCGAGTTGGTTCCCAGCGCGGCGCGCCATGCGCGTAGATCCGAGTTCAGCGCTTCACGCGGATTAGAGCAGTGCGTCAACTGCTATTCGAGCAGCGAAGGGACGGCGGGGTTTATCCCGCGCGGGACTTCAGTCCCGCTCCTGTAGCGGCTTGGCTGAACGCCAAGCGCCACACTGGATTCCGGCTGGTTTTTTGGGAAAATGCGTTTGAGGGGGCCTGGGGCGCTCGAAGGCGCGATTTGCAGATTTTCGGCACCCTCGGTATGCCGAGTCCAATTCGTGCCCCTCGATTTTGGCGTTTCAAACACGTAAGAAATTGATTCCTGGGAACCTGCACGGAAAGATTGCGGCGCTAATCCCCGCCGTGACGAGTGTGTGTGAAAAGTCGATGCCTCACCCCGCCGTGACCGGCAGGGCTGGTCTATCGCGTTGAAGGCGCAGACGTCGGTAACCAGCCCTGCCGGTCACGGCGGGGATCGACTCCACTTTTCACACACACTCTGACCGGCAGGGCTGGTCATAGGCGGAATCGTCTGACACATTGGCGCGCGCAAATCTCTGCGTATAATGAATCCCAGTGTTCAAATCGAAATGGAGTACAACATGTTGAGAACGGCCCGCATTCTTTCCGCCGTCACCGTGTGCATCGGCGCATTGGTCGGATTGGAATCTCCCGCCAGCGCACAGCGTTCGGGAGAAAAGGTCCCGACATTTAAAGTCGATGCGTCCTGGCCGCTCGACATGCCCAATAACTGGATCATGAGCGTTGTCACGGGAGTCTTCGTGGACTCGAAACAGCATGTGTGGGTCACTCATCTGCCGGAGCAGTTGACCGAGGAAGAGCTCTACGCCGAGCAGAAGCCGCCTATGGGCACGTGCTGCCATGCCGCGCCGCCGGTGCTCGAGTTCGATGAAAAAGGCAAACTGGTGCAGGGTTGGGGACAAGGGTCGCTCGATGACACGTCGAACTGGCCGCGCAATCCGCACGGCATTTTCGTAGACCAGAACGACTTCGTCTGGGTCGGCACCTACATGCATCATCGCGTGATGAAGTTCACGCGCGACGGGAAGCTGGTGATGACCATCGGCCAGTACAACAAAAACGGCGGCAGTAACGACACCACGCTGCTGGGCGGTCCGGCCGGCATCTGGGTCGATCCAAAGACCAACGAAGTTTACATCGCGGACGGCTACCGCAACCGCCGGGTGATTGTCTTCGATGGCGCCACCGGCAAGTATCTTCGTCACTGGGGAGCGTACGGGGAAAAGCCGGACGACACGGAGAAGTTCGATCCCAAGACGATGGTCAACGGCGCGCTGCCGAAGCAGTTTTCGACGGTGCACGGCATTACCGGATCGAAGGACGGAAAAATCTACGTGGCGGACCGGCGCGGCAATCGCATCCAGGTGTTCACCCACGAGGGCAAGTTCCTGGCGGAAAAAGTGATCGCTCCCGCGACGCTCTCTTCGGGCTCGGCATTCGTACCGGTGTTATCGCCGGACGCGCAGCAGAAGTGGCTGTATGTGGCCGACGGAACCAATTTTAAGATTTGGATTCTGCGGCGGTCGGATCTTGAAATCGTCGGGTCATTCGGCCGCGGAGGACACCAGGCCGGGCAGATGATTCGTCCGCACGGGATGAGCATCGACAATCAGGGCAATCTGTATGTGGGCGAGGCGTCCTACGGCCGGCGCGTGCAGAAGTTCGTACTGCAGCGTTAGATTCGGTGTGTAAACTCCGGACGTGCTCCCCTCCCCTGAAAGTGATCCGCAGGCCATTGATTTCACGCGAGCCGCGGACGGCGGATTTCAATCCGCGTGGCGCTTCAGCGCCGCTGTACGGAAGCGAGGCTGAAGCCTCGCGCGGGCTCGAAGCCCGCCGTCCAAGCTACTTTCATCGGTCACGATGAGCCGCAGGATCATCGCCAACTCGCTGACGCGCGGGGTTCCGCATATCCGACATTCGACAGCCCCAAACGGAACCCTGATCGTGTGAGTCTGCGTGAAAAACGGAGTTGATCCCCGCCGTGACCGGCAGGGCTGGTCACGGACGTCTGCGCCTTCAACGCGATAGACCAGCCCTGCCGGTAACGGCGGGGTGAGGCATCGACTTTTCACACACACTCGTAAGGGAGGGGAGCAAGTCCGTTTTCCCAATTACGGTTTGCGCGGGACGTCGGGACGTGAATCGGGAACAAATCCGTTGCGGTTCGGCATCTTCACCTGCGGCAGGGTTTTTTCGTTCATTTCCTGCCTCTCGCCGACGATTCCATTCATGTAGAGAACATACGCGGCGATCGAATACACTTCGTCGGCCGAAAGGCTGCGAGGATGATCGTACGGCATCGCGCGGCGAATGTAATCGAACAGCGTAGTTGCATACGGCCAGTAACTTCCCACGGTTTTCACCGGATTGATGGTGTGGAGCGAGCCGGCGCCGCCCACCAGTGCGGGATATTTGCCGCTCTGACCTTCCCCGCGCAGGCCGTGGCAATCCTGGCATTTCTGTTCATACAGCGGCCGGCCGGTGGCCGCATCGCCATGACCTTTGGGAAGTCCCACGCCGTTCGGCAGAACGGTGAAATCCATAGCTTTGATTTCGGCCTCCGTCGCGGGCCGGCCGGGGGATTGAGCCAACGCCATCGCGGACGCGCTTATCGCCAGGAGGTACTTAAACATTCGAAACGGTCCCGTCCTGGTGGACGAACCAGGTCTTGATCGCATTGCAGTGATAGTAGCTGAATCGTCCGCGCACCCGCACCAGATCGTCGAGCGAGGGCTGCGTGTACCCGGTTTCATCCGTCGAGCGCGATTGAAGCGCGGCGGGCTGCCCGTTCCAGGTCCAGTCGAATCGAAAACGCGTGGCCGCCTTCGAAAGCACCGGGTCCTGTAAATCGGCGTCGTTCCACGTTGTCCCGCCATCGGCCGAAATTTCGACCCGCCGAACCTTACCGCGTCCCGACCACGCGAGGCCGGTAATCTCATACGACTTTGGTCCATCGTCGAGCTTCTGTCCGCCCGCCGGACGCGTGATGATCGATTTCGCCTCCATCGGAAATGTGAAAATGCGCGCCGTCCCATCCGGCATCAGGTCGGTGTAATGCGACGTTTCGTCCCGGGTCATGGCCGGCTGATCGAGCACGTGCAGGCGATGCAGCCACTTCACGTTGACGTTGCCCTCCCATCCGGGAACCACCAGGCGGACGGGATAGCCTTGTTCCGGGCGAAGCGGCTCGCCGTTTTGCGCGTAGGCGACCAGAATATCGTCGAGAGCTTTCCCGATAGGGATGCTCCGGGCCATCATGCAGGCGTCGGCGCCTTCCGCCAGCACCCACTTCGCTTCCGGCTTGAGGACGGCTACGTGCAGCAGCGACGCGAGCGGAACGCCGGTCCATTCGCTGCAACTGAACAGTCCCGCGCTGTGCGCCGGATCCGGCTGCGGATCGCCCGCCAGCTCCGCGTTGCTGTTTCCCGAGCACTCGATGAAATAGATTCGCGAAGTCGAGCGGAAGCGGCGCAGGTCCTGCATGGTGAACACCAGCGGCTGTTCGACCAGGCCATGCAGTAGAATCTCGTGACGGTCCGGATCGATATCCGGAACTCCGGCATGATGGCGCTCGAAGTGGAGTGAAGACGGAGTGATGATGCCTTCCAGATTCTCGAGCGGAGTATAGGTCACGCCGGTCCCGGGAGTGACGGACTCCTTCACGCTGCGCAGCGATTTTTCATGCGGGGAGCGCTCGCCATAAGCGCGCAACGGCGCGCCGATGTCGGAGGGTACGCTTTTCTTGCACGCGCTTAATCCGGCCAGCGATGCGCTCAGCGCGAGAAAGCGGCGGCGGTTGTACGGAATGAAATTCACCTTACTGAAAAATCTATCATGCTCGCGCAACCGCCTGACGCTGGTGTCCCGATTTGCAGGTTTGTTGAATAGCTTTCAAGCCGACCGCGAGGACGGCGGACTTCAGTCCACGCGGGGCTTCAGCCCTGCATCTGCGCGAGTCGCGGAGCTAAAGCTCCGCGCGGGATGAATCCCGCCGTCCCAACACCTGGAAGTCCGGTCCCGAGATAAACGCATGATTTGTTGCGGATTAGCCCCAAGCTCACGCGCGCGGCCCAACGATTCACGCGGCAGCACGTCGGCGTGGTTACGATTTCCTTGCGACACGCCACGACTCGGCGCGGGTCGTCCCGGCGTCTTTGACCGAGGCCACGATTTTCCCGATCATTCCGTCCACTGCCTTCCCGGCTCCCGCCCAGTGCCAGACCAGCACAATATCGTGGTCTGGATCGATCCAGACGATGTTTCCGCCGTTCCCGATGGCCGCGAAGCTGGACGCAGGTCCGCTGGGCCATTGCTTCTGCTTTGTATTCAGCCACCACAGGTAGCCGTAGTCCGGGCCGTGCTCGGATGGCGTGGTGGCATCCTTGATCCACTTCTGCGATACCAGTTGCTTGCCTTCCCAACGGCCCTGGTTCAAAATCAGAAGCCCGAAGCGCGCCAGATCCTGCGAGTTGATCCACAGCCCTCCGCCCCAGCGCGTGCCCCCGCTGACCGATTCCACGGGCTTCCCGTTGATCTCGACGGTCGACTTCGCGCCGTACCCTTGCCACTTCCACTCGCTTGAGGCGCCGATCTTGTCCATGATGTTCTTCTTCAACACCTCCGGCAATCCGGTGCCGAATACTCGCGCGAGCGACAGCGCCAGGCGATTGATGCGGACGTCATTGTATTCGTAATACGTTCCGGGATCGTGAATCTCGCGCGGCTTCATCTGTCCCCGGCCGAACTCCTCCAGGCCGAGGAAGTTGGCGTTCTTGCCCCACAGTTCCCCTTCCCATTCGCTTTCCTGCTGCAGGTGATTTTTCCACGTAATCTTGGCATTGTGCGGAGAGTCATAGCCACCGTCGTGGACGTATTCGCCGACGCGGTCGTTCACGTCCTTGATCAATCCCTTGGCGAAGGCGAGAGAAGCCGTGGTCGACAGGAAGCTTTTCGCGGCGCTATACACCGGATCGTTCGATTTGGTATCGCCAAATTCCGCCACGATGTAGCCGTGCCGGAGGATGATGCCGTTGGTGGCGGAGCGTTGCGCGGGCAGCGCGCCCAGCACCTTGCCGAAGACGCGTACCTGATCCTTGGCGAAGTCCCAGGTGGACCCGTGCGCTTCGGCCCACTCGACGGCTTCCTGGAGTTTCGCCGGATCTAGTCCCAACTTCGCGGGATCCTTGTGCTGCCACTTGCCGGCGGCGGGGAAATAAACGCTTCGTTTCGACGGCGTCGACTGCGCCGCAAGGCCCGAAGCCAGAGCGATTGCCAGCACAGATGGAGCGAGCCAGGAAGAGCGTCTCAGCCAGTAAGTCGTCACAAGTAAAGCCCTCTCGGAAAAGTGTCGCACACTGCGGCGACGCAGGCGCGATATACTCCCTTTAATCTTCCGAGGCCCGAATTATGAACCGATTTATTCTTGCCGCGATAGGCATTCTCTCCACTACAATCGCGTCCGGTCAGCCGGCGGCCGCGCCTTTCACCGAGGCGCAGGCGCAGGCCGGGCGAGGCGTCTACGACCAGACTTGCGCCGGTTGTCACGGGCGGAATCTGGAAGGCTCCGGGGACGCGCCGGCCCTCTCAGGCGGGACGTTTATGCTCACCTGGCGCGCGAAGATGGTGAGCGAGCTGTTCGGGGAAATATTGCAGACGATGCCGCCGTCCAGCCCTGGCTCGCTCGGCGAATCGTCCACCCTCAACGTCGCTGCGTTTATCTTGCAGAGCAACGGCGCGGCCCCGGGGCAACAACCGCTCACGCCCAGCGCGGCGATGTCGATCGGATCGGTGGTGAGTAGCCAACCCGGGCCGGGGCGGGGACGCGGAGGGCGCGGCGCTGGCGCTCCGCCGGTGGCGCGCGGCGCGGGAGCTTCCACCGCGCGTGGGGTGAGCGTCGCGGGCGAGGTGAAAAATTATGTGCCGGTCACCGCGGAAATCCTCAAGAATCCGCCCGCTGCCGACTGGTTGATTTTCGGGCGAACCTATCAGCGGCACAGCTACAGTCCGCTGAATCAGATCACGCGAGACAACGTCAAGAATCTGCAATTGAAATGGAGCTGGGCGATGAACGATTCGGGCGCCAATCAGACCACTCCGCTGGTCCACAATGGCGTGATCTATCTGGCATCTCCGAGCAACATCGTCCAGGCGCTGAATGCGAAAACCGGCGACCTGATTTGGGAGACGCGCGTGGGGCCGTATCAGGCGCCGGGGTACGGAGGCATCCGCAGCATTGCCATCGCGGAGGACAAAATTTTCCTGCCCACCAGCAACGCGCATATGGTCGCGCTCGACGCGCGCAACGGCGAAATCCTGTGGGACACGCCCGCATCGGAGAAAACCCGCGCGTCGACTGGCGGCGCGATCGTGATCGGGGACAAGGTGTTGATGGGGTTATCCAACTGCGCGCGTTTCGACGGCGCCGGATGTTATATCTCGGCCTTTGATATCCATACCGGCAAGCAGGTGTGGCGCTTCTACACGGTTCCCCGGGAAGGGACGCCGGGCAGCGAGACGTGGGGGGATTTGCCCATGAACAATCGCGCGGGAGCCGAAACGTGGCTGGCCGGCAGCTACGATCCGGATCTTAACCTGACCTATTGGGGCGTGGCGCAATCGAAGCCTTGGAATTTTCTCAGCCGCAGGCTGACGCCTTACGACAAAACGCTGTATGCAAACTCAACGGTTGCGCTGAATCCCGACACCGGCAAACTGGTCTGGTACTTCCAGCACGCACCGGGCGAATCGTTCGACCTGGATGAAGTTTTCGAGCGCGTGCTGGTCGATATCGGCAATCAGAAAGTCTCGCTGAGCGCGGGGAAGGCGGGGATTCTCTGGAAACTGGATCGTACGAATGGAAAGTATCTGGGAAGCAAAGAGATGGTGACGCAAAACGTGTGGGCATCCATCGATCCAGCGACCGGAATACCCAAGTACCGCACCGATCTGCTCGAAATGCAGCTCGCGAAGCCGGTCAACGTATGCCCCAGCACGGAGGGCGGGCATAACTGGCAGGCCATGAGCTATCACGAACCCAGTGGTCTGCTGATTGCGCCACTGAGCCAGTCCTGCATGGAGTTCACGGCGCGGGAAGTGGACTTCAGCGGCAATGGCGGCGGCAACGGCGGAGACCGCAAGTTCATTCCCATGCCGGGGACCAACGGGAACATGGGCAAGCTCGCGGCGTACGACGTGAAAACGATGCAGGAAGTCTGGAAATACGAACAGCGCGCGCCATTTCTCACCGCCGCGCTCTCGACCGCGGGAGGCTGGGTGCTGGTCGGCGATGTGAATCGCACCGTACATGTTCTCGACGCGAAAACCGGCCAGATGCTGTGGGAGACGCGCCTGGGCACCTCGGCGCAGGGCTTTCCGGTCACTTATAGCGTGGATGGAAAACAGTATGTGGCCGTCATGGCGGGGCTGGGCGGTGGAAGTCCGCGCAATGCGCCGACCGCGATCGCGCCCGAAATTAAATTTCCGCTGAATGGCCAGGAGCTGTACGTGTTCGCTTTGCCGTAAACGAAAACCTTTTTTCAACGTCCCGGCCAATTCCTTTAGGCGTGGGGCCGACAGTCATGTCGGCGAGCCGGATTTCCAGCCGGCTTGTCGTCGCGCCAGGAAAAGCCGGTCGGTTGACCGGCTCGCCGGCCAAATGCCGGCCCCACGCGCCTGAACGCGACCGTGTGAATTGTTACGAGCAGAAGCCCAAGCTGACGAGTCCGTGTGAAAAGTGGAGTTGATCCCCGCCGTGACCGGCAGGGCTGGTCACCGACGCCTGCGCCTTCAACGCGATAGACCAGCCCGTAACGGCGGGGTGAAGCCTCGACTTTTCACACACACTCTGACGCGATGGGGCTATGGCTGCGTCGCCGGGAGTTTCAGGATGTTGGGTAAATCCCGGTTGCCCTCCTGGCAGGCGTACTCAAACGGCGGGTTTGATACACGAGTCATGGTATATTCGCCCTTCCACGGTTTGGTGTATGCAGTGGGGTCCTCCACTTCAAAGCGGTAGAGAATCGTGTTGGCGTCGAGCAGGCTGAAGCGTTCCACAACGTGCATGTTGCGGTCCCAGCCGTACATTTCTCCAGCCTCTCCATAGAAACCGCCGGCATCGTTGAAGTTGGCCGTGTCGACAACCAGAGTCGCGCCTTCCCAGCGACCCACGGAATCGCCCAGCCATTGCCTGAAATCGGATGGCAGGTGCGATTGGCGATCCAGGTGGATGATTCTCGCTTCATGGATCATTTCCGCCTCCACCACGACCGCATCGCCGGTCTGGAGGATTTGATAATTGCTGTTATAGCGGTAGGGAATCATGGGCGCGACGGAGGTTGGGAAGAGCAGGCATCGATCCTGAAGCCCCATATCGGTCGCCCGCGCCGGATGGTGGAGGCGTTCCAGGCGAGCCTTTCGGGCGGCCGCGGCGAACGGAGTGAGGCTGGGAAGCAAACCATTGGGAGGATCGGTGATGATGGACGTCCGGAGGCTGGGTTGCATCAACGCGCCGGTTTCGAGGCGGCTGACCGGATCGGCATCGCGTTTCTTTTTTTGCAATTGGGCGGCTTGTTGGGGCGTGTAGAACGGTTGATTCTTCAGCTTCGCGGGGCGTTGGAGCGGAATGGCGGTAGCGGAGCTCCAGGCGCCGTCAAAGTCAGGATGGATGTTCGCGGATCGCTCCGGCGTTTGCGCGACGACGCTCAGTGCTGTAGAAAACGCCAGAACCCGGAAGAGGAAGGTATCCACGCCCTATTATGCCGTGAGTGAAGGTGTGGTGAGCTATAGTGTAACGATAGTGGCGCAGGTCCCCGCCGTGACGAGTCTGTGTGAAAAGTGGAGTTGATCCCCGCCGTGACCGGCAGGGCTGGTCGTGTGCGCTGGGAATCGAGCAAGCGAGATCTGGAGATCCGGAATGGCCATCACTACTCCACGCCGGCTTTGGCCCGCAATGTTCCTGACTGCAATCGCCCAATTGGGCGCGCAATCCGGGAGCGTACAGCTTCCCAGCGGGCCGCTGAAATTCGGAGAATTCGCGGCCAGTTTTCATGCCGATGGCACTTTCCATCTGGAAGGCTGGGGATGGCCGACCATGAACGGCGCCTGGAAGCTGCAGGCCGACGAGATCACTCTGACGTTTCCGGATAAACCTCCAAAGGGATGCGACAGTCCGGGCAGGTATCGCGTACGCATGCAGGAACAGCATCCCGCGTTCGAAGTGATCGTCGACGATTGTGTGCCGCGGCGCATGATTCTCAATGGCAGTTCCTGGATGGGCGCCGGAGAAAACAAAGTGATCCCGGCGCGGCACATTGTGACCACCTCGACGGCCCGTCCGCCGAAAACCGCGGAACCGTCGCCGGCTGGGGCGAACTGGCCTATGTTCCGGGGAAGGGACCACTCCGGAGTGGCCGAAGATCAGAACCTTCCCGACAAGTGGGACGGGAAGACGGGCGAGAACATTCTGTGGCGTGCCCCGATTCCCGGACTCGGGCATTCGAGTCCGATTGTGTGGGGCGAGCGCATCTTCGTCGCCAGCGCGGTCAGCAGCGATCCACATGCCACGTTCAAGCCCGGGCAGTACGGCGATGGAGATGCGTCCGAGGACCGCTCGCCTCAGAAGTGGACGTTGTTCGCGCTCGATAAAAAGAGCGGCAAGATTCTGTGGCAGCAGGTTGCCTACGAAGGTGTGCCGCGCGAGAAGCGGCATATGAAATCGACCTATGCGAGCTCCACGCCCGCCACTGATGGACGCATCGTGGTGGCCTGGTTCGGTTCGCAAGGCGTGTATGCCTACGATCTGAACGGGCACCCGCTGTGGAAGGTCGACCTGGGCCGCTTGAATCTGGGCGCCTATGATATTCCGACCTATGAGTGGGGAACGGCCAGCTCGCCTATCATCTGGAACAACCTGGTGATCCTTCAATGCGACAACCAGGACGATTCGTTTCTGATCGCCCTCGACGCCGAGACTGGGAAGCAGGTGTGGAAGACGGACCGGGAAGAATTACCATCCTGGGCAACTCCGGCGGTCGGCATGACGTCGAGCGGGCCGGAGCTGGTGACGAATTCTCCGGACTTCATCCGCGGCTATGATCCGAGTACCGGCCAGGAGTTGTGGCGCCTGGGGCATAGCTCTAAAATCACGGCGCCGACTCCGGTGTATTTCGAGGATCAATTCCTGATCGCCAGCGGCCGGCAGCCGGAACGGCCGATCTTCGCGGTGAAGGCGAGTGCGCGGGGCGATCTGACGTTGCCCGCGGGGAAAACGTCGAGCGACGCGGTGGTCTGGAGCCGCACCGGCCGCGGCTCCTACATGCCGACTCCGCTGCTTTACCAGGGCCTGCTCTACGTGCTGAACAACAACGGTCTGTTCGATTGCTACGACTGGAAAACCGGTGAAGAAATTTACCGCCAGCGTCTGCCCGTAATCGGCAGCGGCTTCAGTGCATCGCCGGTCGCCGCCGACGGAAAGATCTACTTGTCGAATGAAGACGGAGACATGCTGGTGATCGCCGCGGGGCGTAAGTTCGAGCACCTGGGGACGAACTCGATGGGCGAGCTGTTGATGGCGACTCCGGCGCTTTCAGAGGGCGTGATGTACGTCCGGTCGGCGCAGAGTGTGTTCGCGGTGGGGCGGAAGCGGTAGGATTTAATTCTCTGACTGGATGATGTGTTGGCGCTTTAGCCCCACATGCATCAGCTTGGGGCTTGCTCTGATTACCCGCAATAGCCCCAAGCTCACGAGTGTGTGTGAAAAGTCGATGCCTCACCCCGCCGTGACCGGCAGGGCTGGTCTATCGCGTTGAAGGCGCAGACGTCCGTGACCAGCCCGTCACGGCGGGGATCAACTCCACTTTTCACGCACACTCTCACGCATGGGGCTCTGCTCCGCCTCGCCATCCAGGATGGAACGGACGATTATCCGGTCGCAGACCTCTAGCTCCTCTCGCGAACCAGATTCTCAAAGCGCTGCTCGGTGATGATCGCGATCCGGTGACCGCGTTCCCCTTCATGATCCAGGTCCAGTAATTTCTGCCCTTTCTTTTCGGCCTTCCAGTTGGGGGATTGCTCGCCTACCACCAGGATGTCCGTCATGCGAGTCACTTTCGCCTGCGAAATTCCGCCCGCCCGCTTCACCAGCATCCGGGCCTTCTTTCGAAGCATCGTCAGGCGACCGGTGAACACCACACGTTTCCCCTCCAGGCTCCGCACCGCGCTGCGCTTCGGTTCGCCGTCGGATGGCGCGCTCTGCAGCGCTTTCAGCATTTCGGCCGCATTCGCGAAGCGCTTTTGCCGCTTGCCGATGCAACGCTGGATGATCGCCTTCGCCCACGCGCTGCAGGTCAATGCCTTCACATGCCGCGCCGTGATCCGGGGCTTCTCCGTTCCGCACAGCAGCAATGCGAACAACTTTCCCAGGTGATAAACATCGTCGGCGGGAAGCCACGCACCGGTCTTTCCTTCTTTAATGGCGGTGGGAGCAAACCACGGCGCAAACGCATTGGCCTTGGCTTCCCGTTTGCCGAGGCGCTGCGCGGCAATTCCGAAGTCTCCCAGTTTGAGCTCGCCGCCCGCGGTGACGAAGACGTTTCTCGGTGTGATGTCGCGGTGAACCAACCCCCCTGCGTGGAGCAGGCGAAGCGGCGCCAGCAGTCGCAGGATTTCGCGGCGGGCTTTCGATTCGGTCCAGGGCTCGGAATGCTCCCGAAGATGCTGGATCAGATCGCCCCCTTCCACGAACTCGGAGACCAGGCAGTACAGCGGTTTCAGTTCGCCGCCCCGCGGCACCCAGGCGAAGGATTCGTGCACTTGTACGATCCCCGGCGTCCCGCGCAACAACTCGCCGAAATAAGCTTCCCGATGCCAGGCTCCCACTTCGAGAGTCATTTTCAGCACGCATTTTCCAGGTAGACGCGTGGCTCCCGTGACGTGAGTGACGCGGTAGACCGCTCCGAAGCCGCCGCTTCCCAGCACTTCGCCGACCCGATACTGCCGTCCCGTGACGGCGCTTCGGACCACGGACCCGAATTGCAACCGCAGGTCGGGATCCTGCACTGGACGAATCTTCCGCAGGCTTCGAACCGGCACAGTCAGCGATCGAGTAGAGACCGTTGGCCGGGTGGGCATCTTCACAGTTTATGACGTGTCGAGGGCGTATCTTTCGTCATCCCAGAGCCGTAATTGCAGGCGGACGTACAAGTTTCGATAATGAACTGGGACGCGCAAAAGGAAAAATATGGAAGACGCGGGAAAGTTTGAAGCTCGATACCTGGCATTTCTGGAGACCATCGGCCCGCTTCGGCCCCGCCTGCACCGCTACTGTTCCCGGATGACCGGCTCGACCACGGATGGCGAAGATGTAGTCCAGGACGCGATTTTTCGCGCGTATCGCAGTCTCGACACCTTCGACGACAGCCGCCCTCTCACGCCCTGGCTGTTTCGTATCGCCCACAATCAGTGCATCGATTTTCTGCGGAGCCGCGGCGTGCGGGAAGAGGCGGAAGCCGCTGTGGCGGAGCCGGACTTCATCGAGCCCGTGGAAACCGGTTCGAGCGTGGGTCCCGCCATCGAGCACCTGGTGTTGAGCCTTCCGCCAAAGGAGCGCGCGTGCGTGCTTCTGAAGGATGTCTTCGAATATTCGTTAGAGGAAATCGCGGAGCTGGTCGATTCGACGGTGGGCGGCGTTAAGGCGGCGCTCAATCGCGGCCGGTCGAAACTGGCGTCTTCAGAAAGCCCATCCACGCCGCCACGCGTCTCTACGCCCGAAAACACCAGGATCCTTCAGCTTTACGTCGAACGATTCAATCGCCGCGATTGGGATGGGCTGCGCGAACTGATCAGCGCGGATGCCCGTTTGCGGGTGGCCGACCGGTTCGCCGGCCGCGTCGTCGATGCGGGCTATTTTGGCGTTTACGAACGTATGCGGGTGACCTGGCGGCTGACGCTGGGTGAAGTGGACGGGGAGGCCTCCATCATTCTTCTCCATTTCCTGGACGGCGCTTGGGAGATCCAGGGAATCATCCGGCTCGATCTGGCAGCGGACGGCCGGATCACGCGAATCTCCGACTACCAGCACTGCCCATGGACCCTGACCGCCGGGTCGATTGTGGTGCGCGAGTCGTGACGTGCAAGACCTGCCGACTTCAGATGAAAGAGCTGAAGGGGCACATTTACCACAAGAAACGAAAGTGGAAGTGCCCCAAATGCGGCCGCGTCAGGATGCAGGAGCCCGCTTCAGGCCGCGTGCACGGAAATGGGTGAACGCGCTAGTGGTCTGCGTCGGAAATCGTGCGACGTAAAAAGGGGAACAGACTGCTCTGTCCCCGCCCGTATGTTATTCTTCCCCCTGACCGACGCGGCCGTGGACAGAGTGGTCTGTCCCCTTTTTTAATTCCACGAATTTCAGAGACAGCACACTAGAATCAGAGGTGTGGTTATGAGAAGAATCCTGCTGTTCATCCTCTGGAATTTCGGCCTGCTGGCTGGCAGCCGGCTGTTCGCCGATGTGGTCACCTTGAAGGATGGCCGCCAGATCTCCGGGTCCGTGGATTCCGGCAACACCCAGGAGCTTCACTTCAAGGTGGGGGATCAGTCGCAGACCATCGACATCCATGATGTTCGGGCCATCCAATTCGGTGTTTCCATATCCGGGCCGGCCACCGCGACACCCGCAGCCGCGGCGCCCGAACCTGCGCCCGCCCAACCCAACAGCCTGCTTCTCAAGAACGGCAAGCAGGTGGCCGGCAGGTGGTGGTCAGTCGACGCCACCGATCTGCATTTCCTGGTGAATGATCAGCTCGAGCATTACCCCCGGCCCGACGTCTCCGGGGTGACCTTCGGCACTGCCACGCTGCCTCCGCCGCCGGCGCGTTCGACAACGCCGGCAGCATCCGCGCAGCCTCCCGCCAGTGCAACCCGTCCGGCCAGCGCAGCCCAGCCGTCCCGCGCAACCCCGCCGCCACCTCCGGCCTCGCCCCCTCCCTCGTTGAAGCGACCCTCCGACAGCGGCTCGTCTTCGGCGACCTCGCGCGGTGTCTCGCAACCGGACGAAATCGGGATGGTCTACTTTTGGAATGGCAAGGTTCTGATCCCGCTCGAACGGAATCAGGCCGTCGAGCGCAAAAAGGGCTCCAATCAATTCTTTGAAATGAAGGGTCCCCGATCGCCCATTCGTCTCAATGAGACCTCGAGTGTCGTGTTCATCCTGCGCTTGCCCGAAGGCGTCGACCCGGCCGGCTACAGCCTGTTTCAATTGGTGACGGTCGACGGCAACCGGCAGACCCGGTCCCAGCCCGGTCGTCGGGGTGGCCTCCTGACGTGGCCGGTGGATATTTCGAAAAACAGCGAGTCCAGCTTAATCACCTATAACCTGACCGTCCGGGATCTGCCTCCTGGCGAATACTCCTTCAGTCCTTCCAGTTCGAACGACGGGTATTGCTTCGGCGTGGATCCGTCCGCGGCCGGCCAATGACCGTCGAACGTCGTGCCAGGAGCTTTTTGAAAAACAAGCTCCTGCAAATCCCTTGAATCACTCGATACGGTCGGGGAGGGCGGCTTTAGCCCCGCGGCTCGACCCGAACTGCGGAGCTGAAGCTCCGCGCGGGATAAATCCCGCCCTCCAAAATGGTGCGGTGAATTTCGGGGACATGATCCTGGATCATTTCACAGACATTACGATCGAGGGAATTACCTTTACGGGAATCATCAGAGGCCCCAGCATGCTGCCTGCCGTGAAGGGCGCTGCCATCAGGCCCACCGCGCCGGGCTTCAGTGCGACTTCGCTTTCCGGAATGAAAACAAGAACGTCCCGCGGTTTGAAGATGGACGATCCGATGCCCGAATAGAATGGCACGACTCTTCCGTCCGGCAGTCGCAGGTTTTCCAGGTCTTTCAGCGTCTGGACCACCAGGCTCGATCGATCGAAAATCTGAAGCGTTCCGCCGGGCAGGACCCGGGCAAGCATGGTGTGCGCGGAGTATTCGGCATTCGCGGCCTTCTTAAACGCGGTCGTGAAAACCATCCACCCGTCCCGGCCTCCGCTCAACCGCGAGAACTGCCGCCACGCCTCGGCCAGCTTCCTTTCAAGCCCGGTGACCCGAATGGAGTCGATCTCCAGAACAAAGTGTTTCACGTTGAGTGAAACCAGATAGTCGATGAACGCACGCGTGGTTCGATGCAGCTGGCTCCCGAGCTCCGCCGCGCGGCCCGCGTCTCCGAAGATGATGCGGGCCAAATCGTCCAGCGACATCAGGTATTTTCCGGATTTCTGCATGGCTCGGACCAGACTGACTGCCCAACAGATGGGTCCGCCGGGATCCGAGATGCGGCACATGTCTTTCATGGTGCCGAAAAAGGCCTTGGCGCTGGCGTCGATTTCGAGACGAACCGCTCCGGGTGCGAGGGCCTTCGCCGCTTCTGCGGGTAATTTGGAGATGGCGTTCTCGGCGGCTTTCGGCACGTTCGACATGCCGCCCAAGGCATCCGCCGCCGCGGGCGCTTCCGCCGCCGCTCTCAAATCATTTGCGCCGGCCCGCAGCCCGGCCCCGACTTTGACCAATCTCCCTAACGGAATGAAAGCCGTGGCGCGTCCAACGTCCGTGAGAATCCCCCACTTGCTTCCGCCCGCCGAGGCGGCTCCCGAACCTTGTCCCAGCCGCGCCGGATCGAGGACAAAGATGTCGGCCGCGGTATTCACGCTATTGTCAGCCCAACAGATCACAAAGCCGACCGGCGTGTTCGCGCCCAGACCCCGCTTCTCGTTCGCGGCATAGTCGGCATCCGCCCGTTTTCGCAGCAGACTCGTCCACCACTCCGCACATTCCGAGCCCGTCATCCAATTGCCGAAATAGGGCGAAGTACCCACGATCGCACCTCCTGACGAGTTTTTCCCGGGGAAATCGCGTGTCGACCACCAGAATAAAAAGAAGGAATCCGCGAAGGAAGTTACGACAGGTACGTAACGTACGTTACAGCCTGGGATTAAACGACTTCCCTGCGGTTGCCGGTGCGAAGTGGCGCCGGTCCAGTGGGATCTCGCCGACCAGATTCCAATCAGGCGGTGAAGATTTTCCTGGTCTTCGGGCCCCGCATTTTCAGCAGAAGGGCGCCAGCCAACCCCAAGAAAGCGAGAATGAGCGTGGCCGGCGCGGGGGTGGTAGTGGGTGGCGCGGGCGGCGTGACCTGCGCCGTGGGTGCGATGAATAGCCCGAAGCTGGCGGGAAAAGTCCCGACCGGGACGGTCGCCGTGACCGTGTTGGTGCCGGTGCCGATCACCGATACCGAATTGGAGCTGGCATTGGCGACATAGACCTTGGTGCCGTCGGGCGTGATCCCAACTCCAATTGGGTGGGTGCCGACGGGGACTGTCGCCACGACGGTGTTGGTTCCGACGTTGATGACCGATACCGAATTGCTGGTGGAATTCGCTACGTAGACCGCGCCGCCACTAGGCGTAACGGCCACTCCGTCGGGATATGTTCCCACCGTGACGGTCGTTGTAACCGTATTGCTGGCGGTGCTGATCACCGATACCGATGTGCTGCCGGAATTCCCGACATAGACGGCGGCGCCGTTGGGCGTGATCGCGACTCCCAGTGGCGCAGAGCCGACGGGGATGGTGGCCGTGATCGTATTGCTGGCGGTGCTGATCACCGATACCGAATTGCCGAGGGCATTCGAGACATAGACCTTGGAGCCGTCGGGCGTGACCGCAACTCCCTGCGGCTGGTTGAAGCCGGGGATGGTCGCAGTGACGGTGTTGCTGGCCGTGCTGATCACCGATACGGTATTGCCGAGCGCATTCGCGACATAAACCTTGGTGCCGTCGGGCGTCACGCCAATTCCGGCGGGACTGTTGCCGACGGTGATGGTCGCGGTGACCGTGTTATTGGCGGTGTTAATCACGGACACTGTGCCGTTGACGCCGCCTTGATTTCCGACGTAGACGGTAGCGCCGCCGGGAGCCACCGCCACGCCCTCCGGATTGATCCCCACCGGGACGGTCGTGGTGACCGAGTTGGTGGCGGTATTGATGACCGACACCGAAGTGCTGTTGTAGTTGGTGATGTATGCGGTCTGCCCGACTGCCTGCATCGCCGACAGCGCGACCAGAATGAAGCACGCGGCGGATGCGGGATAGAATTTCAACATGATTCCTCCGGGTTCTTGAATGAATGCGACCAACCTGTTGGGCAGGGCTCAGGTTTCTTCCGATGGCCGCCGCATTAAGGCTTGAGTTTAAGCGACTTTGCGGGAAATATCGAGCCACGCAAATGGATAGGTCCGGGAAACCACTTCCCAGCCGGACCTACCTGAATAGGTGGTCTTTTACAGGTCGACGAGCTTGTCTCTTAATGCGCGCGCCACCGCCGCCGATCGGGAGTGCACGTGCAGTTTGGTATAAATCGAGCGGAGATGGAATCCGACCGTGTTGACGCTGATGCCCAGTTCGGCGGCTGCGGATTTGTTGGGATGGCCCTCGGTGAGCAACTTCAGCAATCGCAACTCCTGCGGCGTCAGCGGAGCGATTTCAGGCGACGGCGGAACGGCCGTTTTCAGGCGAAACGCCTGGATGACGCGCATCGCGACCTCCGGGGACATGACCGCGCCGCCGGCAGCCACCTCGCGGACGGCGTCGAGAATTCGTTGGGGACTGGTGGTCTTCAACAGGTAGCCGCACGCGCCCGCACAGATGGCGTCGAATACGCGCGCGTCGTCCTTGAACACCGTCAACATCACCGAGGCCACGCCCGGATGACGCTCCGCCAGCAACCGGACGCCTGCAATCCCGTCCATTCCGGGAAGGCCGATGTCCATCAGCACCACCCGGGGCGGCCCTGGCGCGAAGCCCTCCACCGCGGCTTCGACGGAGTGATAGACATGGCGGCAAGCGAATCCCGGCGCGCTGCTGAGCAGGTACGCGAGGCCTTCGCGTATGGCCGTCTGGTCCTCAATAATGCCGACGTCGATGACTTCCATGGACGACTTTCTTGCGGAATCCGCAGTGTAGAGCAGTTTCGGGCCGAAGCGCCACCCGTCCAAATGAGCGGGTGGTTAAAGTACCGGATCGCGAAAAACCAGTTTGCGGATCGGCAGGCGGAGCGTGACGAGGCAGCCGCCGCCGGGGCGAGTGTCGAATTCGACGCTCGCGCGCATGGTCTGAACGCGGCGCTTCATATTCGACAGGCCGTTGCCCGACGCGGACGCCGGACGGCGCTCGCTACGCGACCGATCCAGCCCTTTGCCATCATCTGCGACCGTCAAGACGGCCTCGCGATCGTCGAATTCGAAGGCGACCCAAGCCTGGCGGGCGCCGGAATGTTTCACCAGGTTGTGCAGGCACTCTTTGTAGATCAGGAAGATCTGCCGCCGCGAGTTCAACGAGAGCCGCAAACCCGGCGGAGGGTCGGCGGCCTGGAACGACAAACCGATTCCCGCGTTTTCCAGAAATTCGGCGGCGAATTCGCGCATGCGGCGGACCAGCGACTCCACGTTCTCATCGCCCGAGCGGATCGTCCAGGCGATATCGTTGATGGAATCCACCAGCTCGCGCGCCGAGTCGCCGATGTGAACCAGCGGGGAGCCGTTGCGCGGCTCGCGTGGGCTGGCTGCACTTGGTGGGACTTGCGCCACTTCGCTCCAGATGGCGATTTGCGCCAGGCTCGAGCCGATATCGTCATGCAAGTCGGTAGCGATCGCGGTCCGCATCTTTTCCATGGCGAGGATATGCGAAAGGCGATAACTGTGCAGGCCGTACACCAGCGCCACGGCGGTCGCCAACAGGCCGAGCTCGAACCACCAGCGCTGCCATACGGGCGGAAGAATGACAAAATCGATTTCGGCGGGAGACGCGCTCGCGCGGCCTTCCGGATCAACCGCCTTCACCAGGAAGCGATATTCGCCCGCCTCCAGGTTGCGGTAATCCACTTCATGCTGCGCGCGCGGTTCGGTCCAGGCATTGTCTGCTCCGGCCAGCTGAAAGGAATAGCGCAGATCTCCGGCGGACTCGAACTCCGGCGCGACAAATTCGACCTGGACGCGGTTGCGGGAGGAACCGAGGCGCAAGCCGGTGATGTGACGCTCGCCGAGTTGTGAGATGGTGTACTCCTCACCGCCAGCCTGAAGCCCCGTGATCACCACGTTCAGCAGGCTGGGCGAGGCGGGCGAATCGAGTACCAGCCGCGAAAGGCCGGTGCGCGACCCAAACCAGATGGCGCCTGACCGGTCTCGAATGGCCGAAGTAAATCCCCCATAGGGAACGCCATCGCGCGCCGAGAAGTGCCGGATGCGGCCGGTGGGCGGATCGATCGAATCGACACCGCGCGAGGTGCCGGCGTACACGCGGCCCTGGGCATCCTCGGCGATGCACATGACGCTGTCGCTGCTCAAGCCGTGGGCCTGGTCGTAAACTTTCGGGCGAGGGCGCGGCGCGGTAGGGTCGTTGAGCACCACCAGGCCGCCGCTCGAGCCTGCCCAGAGGGAGCCCTGCCGGTCCCGAAGCAGAGATCGGACGCTGCCGCGCGGAATCCCGTTCGATTCACCGAAGCGGGTGAGCGCGCCGTGCGCGTAGCGGAGCATGCCGCCGCTCCACAGGCCCATCCACAGACCGTGGTCCAGGTCGTCGGCCATCGCCATGACGTGTTCTCCGAACAGGCACGGCTCGGAAGACGTGGAGGCGTCCGAGCACAACCATGAGACGTTTTTGGATTCGGCGTCCCAGTGCATCAGCCGGTCCTCCGCGCCGTGGATGGACGACGCCCAGATGCCGCCGCGGGAGTCTTCGAAGATATGGTAAATGCCGATCGCCGGGTACCGCCGAAGGGGCTGAGCGGTGGGTAACGCCGCGGCTTTCACCGCCGGAAATTGCAGCAATCCGTGGTCTGCCGCCGCCCACCACTCTCCGTTGCGCGCCTGGAGCAGCACGCGCTGCCAGCTCCAGGAAGGATCCGCGTTCAGCGCGCCGGGAACGAACGACCGGAAGCGCCGGCCGTCGAAAATGGCGAGGCTTCGATATGGCCTGGCCTCGTTTTGCGAAATGGCGAGGAGCTCGCCGTCGCGGTCTTCAAGAACCTGCAGGATTCGTTCTTCCCGGAGCCCTTCCGCCTTGCGATAAGTAAGAAAGCCGCGGTGCGC
Organism: Terriglobia bacterium; assembly: GCA_963797245.1. Taxonomy (GTDB): domain Bacteria; phylum Acidobacteriota; class Terriglobia; order Bryobacterales; family Bryobacteraceae; genus Palsa-187. The sequence continues at coordinate 167,090 of CAWCPE010000027.1, read as the reverse complement.
GATGCGCATGACGCCGGCACTTTCCGTGCCCGCCCACATGTTGCCGGCCGCGTCTCTGGCGAGCGCGGTGATCAGGCGGGAGGAGAGGCCCTGCGCCACGCCTAAATTCTCGAACTTCGGGGGCAGCGGACCGTCCGGCGCGAACCGGCTGATCCCCTCGAAGGTGGCCAGCCAGAGTCGCCCGTCGGGTCCTCTCTCGATGGCGTCGGTATCGTTTGACGCGAGTCCGTCGGCGGTGGTGAAAAAGCGCTCCAGTCGCCAGGCGCCCGAATGGCTTGAGTCGCGCTGCGTGAAGAGAGCCAGACCGGCGGAGGTGGCGGCCCACATGCGTCCGGCGGGTTGTTCGAACAGCGCGGCGGCGTGTCCGGCTTTGGCCGGCAAATCCCGGCCCGGCTGGAACACGGAAAGCGTGCGTCCATCGGCGGCGAGAATCGCGAGCGCGGCTTCGGTGGCCACCCAGAGATTGCCGGAACGATCGCGCGCGAGCGAGGTAACCCGGATGCCAAGCGCGGGATCCAGCGCGCGTTTCTGGAACGGCCCGCCCTCGGGTCCTTCGAACAGTCCCCGCAACGTGCCGATGAGAATACGGCCGGAAGGCTCCGGCAGGATCGCTTGAATATCGGGGCCGGCCGATTCGCCTTCGATCGGCAAGAAGGTGAAGGGACGAGCCGCGCGGCTTTCGAGGCGGGCGAGTCCATGCACAGACCCGATCAGGTAATCGCCGGACGGCGTCTCGACGAACGTACTGAGGGTGCGATGCGGCAATCCGTCGGCGACTCCGTAGGTCTTGATGCGATATCCGTCGAAGCGCGAAAGGCCGCCTGAGGTGGCGATCCAGATATAACCTCGCGAATCCGCCACGATCCGGTTGACACGATCCTCCGCCAGGCCGTCCGCCACGGTGTAACTTCGAATCGGATACTGCTGGGCCAGGGCGAGCGCGGACGAGAGAAGCCACAGACTTCGACAGTTCGCCAGACGGCGGAGGATCGTTCCTGTCATTCCATTTTCAGGCGCCGGCCGACGCGCCATCTCCATCCGAACTCTTCGAATATAACCCGTTCCCGACTCTCGTCGACTCGAGATACTGGATGCAGGATCAAGCGCGGCGCGGGTGCCTAGAGTGTGCTGTCTCCTAAATTTGTGGAATAAAAAAGGGGACAGACTTCTCTGTCCCCGGTAAGTCTTTGGGTTTTCGAGGCCGCCCGCCGGTGGACAGAGCGGTCTGTCCCCTTTTTTTATTCCACAAATTTAGGAGACAGGAGACCGGTGTCCCGAGTTAGAAGTTTGTCGCATTGTGGGGTGGGCATTCTTGCCCGCCCCACACGGTTCCGATTCCGATCGCGTTGCTGGCCTGTTGCATGACCGAATTTCCCAGGTCGTTGCTCGTCGTTGAAGTAGGGGATGTAGCCCCGGGTGCCCGAAATCGCCTTGGGCTTCGTTGAAGCGTCGGCGCTCGAACCGTCCGGCGACGTGATCGCGATAGTGCTGGACGGCGCGCTCAACGACGCGGCGCTGGCCGCCGCGTTCGCTGTGCGAATCAAAAAATGAGGCCGACTCGTAACCAGAGCGATCCTGCGGAGTATTGCAAATCGAGACGCGCCCGGCAAACAATTTTGAGCACCGGGCGCCGGTTCGTTCGTCTTCAGGAACGGCCCGCTGAGCGTACGCGGCGAATCGTAGCGCCAGAAACAAGGCAAAAAAAACGCGATGACGGATTTACAGGAAGCGTTTCGGCAACTGAAGAAGGCGCCCGGATTCACCATCACCGCGGTGATCACGCTGGCCCTCGGAATTGGCGCGACCACCGCCATTTTTACGCTGGTGCATCAGGTGATGCTCAAATCTCTGCCGGTCGCCAAGCCCGAAGAGCTGTGGCGCATCGGCGACAAAGTTCGATGCTGCAACTGGGGCGGCTATACCCAGGACAACGACGGTGATTTCTCACTTTTCTCCTGGGAAGCCTACCGGAATTTCCGCGAGCACACGCCCGAGTTCACCGATCTGGCCGCGCTACAGGCCGGAAACGCCTATCTCGGCGTCCGCCGCGCCGGATCGCAGGCGCCGGTGGATACTCGCAACGGCGAATACGTTTCCGGAAATTTCTTCCGCACCTTCGGCGTCCAGCCCTGGATCGGCCGGCTCATGACTGACGACGACGATCGCGAAGGCGCCCCTCCGGTGGCCGTCATGAGCTATCACACCTGGTCCGATAAGTACGGCTCAGACCCTTCGGTGGTCGGCGCAAGCTATCAGATCAACGGTCATGTGTTCACCGTGATCGGCGTGGCGCCACCCGGTTTCTTCGGAGCCAAGCTGGCCGGCGGAGGCATGCCCGACATCTGGATTCCCGTCACCACCGAGCCCCTGCTGGCCGGCGAAACCCAGCGCCTCAAACGGCCGAACACGAACTGGCTCGATATTCTCGGCCGGGTGCGCCCCGGCGTCGATCCCAAATCGCTCGAAGCCAAGCTCAGAGTCGAGTTCCTGGATTGGCTCGCCAGCCATGTGCCCGATATGGAACCCTCCGAAAAACAGATGTGGCGCCAGCAGACGCTGCATCTCATTCCGGGAGGCGCCGGCGTCACCGCCATGCGCGATCAATACGAGGCCGGATTAAAGCTGCTGCTGATCGCGGCCGGATGCGTGCTGCTGGTCGCGTGCGGCAACCTCGCGAACCTCATGCTCGCGCGCGGATTGAAGGACCGCTCGCAGACCTCCCTGCGCGTGGCTCTCGGAGCTTCGCGCGGCCGCCTGGTGCGAAAGGCGCTGGTCGAATCCACGCTGCTTGCCATCCTCGGCGGGATGCTCGGAATCGGTGTGGCCTATGGCGGCAGCAAACTGATTCTCTATCTCGCGTTCCATACCAGCGGACCCGCCAACTACGTCCCGGTGGACGCCTCGCCATCCGCGACGGTGCTGCTTTTCACTCTCGCGATCTCGATCCTGACCGGCATCCTGTTCGGAATCGCGCCTGCCTGGATGACTTCGCACGTCGATCCTGCCGAAGCTCTGCGCGGGAGCGGCCGTTCGGTCCGCGGCGGCGGCTCGTTCGCGCAGAAGTCGCTGGTCATCGTGCAAGCCGCGATGTCGCTCGTGTTGCTCTCGGCCGCCGCACTCCTGGCGCAGAGCCTGCGCAATCTCGAACACCAGAATTTCGGCTTCGAAACAGATGGGCGCTATCTGGTCTCGATGAACCCCAACCTCTCCAACTACAAGCCGGAACAAATGGAACCGCTCTACCGCCGCATCGATGAACGCCTGCTCCGCATCCCGGGCGTACGCATGGTGGCGCCGGTTCTTTACGCGCCCATGAGCGGCGACAGCTGGAACGAAGGCATTCGCATCGCCGGCCGCCCGGAGCCAGGGCCGAAGGAAGAAGTCGGCGCCGGCTGGGCACGCGTGATGCCGGGATTTTTCGAAACGCTGGGCGCAAAAATCGTCGAGGGCCGCTCGATCGAGGAACAGGACACGCCCGCGACCCGACCCATTGCCGTCGTGAATGAAGCGTTCGTTCGCCGCTTCTTCAAGAACCAGAACCCGATCGGCCAGCACTTCGGCATGGACCGCATCAAATACGCCGGGTCCTTTGAGATCGTCGGGGTCGTGCGCGATATGCGCTACATGACGTGGGCCTACAAAGACCCCGTCCGTCCCATGTTCTGGCTGCCCGAAACCCAAAGCTTCAAGTACGACGATCCGCAATTCAACATCTTCGACCTCCACTCGCACTTCCTCGACAACATCGTGATCTGGGCGCCTGGCAACCCGCCCACCATGGAAGCCGAGGTGCGCAAAGCCATCGCCGACATCGATCCCAACCTGGTCGTCTATGGCGTAAATCCGTATTCGGAAATTCTGGCGGGCGATTTTCAACAGGAAAACATGATCGCCAGCCTTACCATGCTGTTCGGCGTGCTGGGCCTCATCCTCGCCGCTGTGGGATTGTATGGAGTGATGGCCTATAGCGTGGAACAGCGCACCAGTGAGATCGGGGTGCGGATGGCGCTGGGCGCCGATCGTAGCCGCGTGGTCCGGATGGTCCTGCGCGGTGCCTTCTCGCAGATCGGAATCGGACTGGGCCTCGGCATCCCTCTCGCCATCGCCGCCGGCCGCCTCATGACGGAGCAACTCTACGGCGTCGCGCCCTGGGATCCGCGCATGCTCACCATCGCGGCTCTATTACTCTGCGCGGCGGCGCTCGCGGCATCCTGGATCCCTGCAGTACGCGCGGCAACCGTCGAGCCTATGGTTGCGTTACGCACTGAGTAGAGCGAAGAGACGAAGAAGCCTACAATGCGGGGTCGCGTGTGACGGAGATCGGTGTGCGGATGGCTCTGGGCGCGACCCGGCGGGACGCGGTCGCGATGATCCTGCGCGAGGCGTTGGGGCTGATCGTGGTTGGGCTCGTTCTCGGTCTGCCGTTGACGTTTACGGCGGGGCGATTTCTGGGCAATCAGCTTTACGGGATGAATCCGTACAATCCATTGGTGGTGCTGATCGCCGTCGCGGCGTTGGGGTTGTCGGCGTTCCTGGCCGCATTGATTCCGGCGCTGCGCGCTAGCCGCATTTCGCCAGTCGAGGCTTTGCGTGCGGAGTAAGACACCAGCGCCATGACCGCATGATTGGTTGCGGATTAGCCCCCCTGCGGCAGAGTCGATGCGAAAACTCAGGATCGATCCCCGCCGTCACGAGTTTGCGTGAAAAGTCGGGACTCCACCCCGCCGTTACCGGCAGGGCTGGTCTATCGCGTTGAAGGCGCAGGCGTCGGCCACCAGCCCTGCCGGTCACGGCGGGGATCAACTCCACTTTTCACGCAGACTCTCACCGGCGCGGCTGGCCATCGCCTTGAAGGTACAGGCGTCGGCCAAAGCCCGTAACGGCGGCGCGATGTTTGCGGCATTGCTTGTTACGGCTCCATCCGCAGACGTGACGGCTGCGCATCGACCGCCACGCCTTGAAGTATCCCCAGAGGGACATTCAACGCCGGCACGCTTGCGAATGTGGGGGCGGAGCCAGCGATCGTCGTGATCACCTGCGCGGTCGCGCAATGAGCGCCTGCCAGACCCGCCAGCAAGTGGACGACGAATCGTGCGTTACGCAACCTGGACCTGGCGCGCATGCAATCATGATATAGCCGTCGCACCAGCGTCTGGTAGATCCTTTTCACTCAATCTGCAAAAGAGGTCGTTACCGCCGGTCCCATCCGGACCAGGCTGTGCATGCCGGCAAGGTACCGGCGCTATAATTGAATTACTCGCGTCCGCCCGTCCGAGCTGTTTCTACCGGAGGACCGTGAAAACCACTTCCCTGTTGTTCCTGATCGCGATTCCCGCGGCGAGCTGGGCCCAGGCCGTCGGCCCCATCGACGCCAGCCAGGTGCCGGACGGGCAGATCGTCGTCTACAACCAATCCGGCCTTTCTACCACCGGCGCACTGGCCACCTGCAGTGGCGCCCTCGAATACCTGGGACTTCCCAACTGTCCGCCGTCGACGGCGTATGTCCCGGTCATCACGTCCAACCTTACCGGGAACACCGGCACCAACAACTGGACCGTCACCAATACCACCAACACCATCGCGGCGGGCGATACCTCCGGGTTTCAAAACACGGACCTGATTGTGGTGTTCATTGTTCTCGATCCTCTTTATTATTCGCAGACGCAGACCGCAGCCTTCTTTTCGAGCTCGGATATGCCCGTATACCTCAGCGGGCCTCAGCCAACCTCGATCCAGTTGATCGACGCATACGATCCGCTGGGGACCTTCGGCGTCCAGCTTCCGAGCACGCCGGCGGCGGGTGCGGGCGATCACTGGTATTTAAAACTCACCTGGGCGCCGGGAATTTTTACGCCCGGATCGACGGTCAGCTTTCGTGCTCCCGTGTTCACGCTCGGCGGCTCCTCCTCGAACGGCCCGGAAATCAATACCACGAGCCCGACCAGCGCCCCCGCCGGAGGATCCTCCTTCACGCTGACGGTCAACGGAGCGAACTTCATATCCGGGTCCACGGTGCAGTGGAACGGAACGCCGCTTTCGACCAGTTTCGTCAGCGCGACCCAGTTGACAGCCGTGGTGCCGGCCAGTTTGATCGCCTCCCCCGGCAGCGCGAGCATTACGGTGGTCAACCCCGGAGGAGCAACCTCCAACTCTTATACATTCACCATCGGTTCCACCGTCCCGACCGGGCCGTTCCTTTCGAGCCTGAGCCCCAACTCAATTAACGCGGGCGGAGCGGCGCTGACTTTGACAGTCAACGGATCGGGTTTCGTTTTCGGCTCGACGGTGTTGTGGAACGGCTCGCCGCTTTCGACCACGGAAGTCAGCGTTTATCAATTGCTCGCCACGGTACCCGCCAGCTTCATCGCGGTGGGAGGCAGTTCCGACATCACGGTCCTGAATCCGGGCAACGTGGTTTCAAACGGGCTGATCTTCAACATCCTCACGCCCAACGCCGGACGGCCGACCATCGCCAGCCTGAGTCCAAGCTCCGTCACGCCGGGCGGGCCCGCCTTCACGTTGACCGTGACGGGCACGAATTTCATGAACGGAGCGGTGGTCCAGTGGAACAGTACGCCGCTCGCCACCAGCTTTCAAGGCAGCCCCACGCAATTGACCGCCACGGTGCCCGCCAGCTTGATTACCACGGCCGGAACGGCCGCCGTCAGCGTCGTCAATCCAAACGGACTGGCGTCCAATTTTGCCGATTTTCAGATTGGGTCAAGCGGCCCCGTAACCATCGCGCAGATTGCGGACGGGGCGAGTTGGCAAACCGAGTTCCAGGTGATCAATCTGGATCAGAACCCGATCAATTTCTCATTCCAGTTCTGGGATGACAACGGGAACCCGTTAGCGCTCCCGATCGTCAACGGAACGGCCGGGACGTTCTCGGGCACTCTGGCGGTGGGTGGCACGGCATTCGCGGAGACGCCGGGAACCGCCTCGGCGCTGAGTCAGGGCTGGGCGAATGTGATCGCCAGCGGCAAAATCGGCGTCCTGGCCATCTTCACCCAGGCCGTTCCCGGACGGCCGGATTCGGAGGGGACGGTCGCCGGGCTTCCTTCCACCAACCATGTCACGCTTCCGTTCGACAACACCCAGGGCTATGCAACCGGAGTAGCGGTGGCCAATACCAATGCGACCAGCGCGCTGCTGATCACCCTGACATTCCAGACCGACACCGGCGCCGTATCGACGGGCTCGCTGGTGCTGGCCCCCAATGCGCACACGGCTTTCGTCCTGACGTCGCAATTCCCTGCATTAGCGGGATTGCGAGGCTCGATCGTGTTCACCGCGCCGACCCCCGATATCTCCATCGTGGGCCTGCGCTTCAGCCCGACTAACTCATTTACGTCGCTGAGCGCCTTTCAGTAAGGCGAACGCGCTCCGTTTCTCGATCGCGAAGGGCGGCCTACTGCGCCGGCTTCATCGAGCTCGATCCGATCAGCCGCGTATCTTCGGTAACGCAGCTCATCTGCAGGTTGTATCCGTTGGCAGTCCGGGTGTGAAAGCTCTTGTACGCCGCCTGATGGATGTCGCCGGTGTTGCCCGTATCGACCTGGGCGCGGAGCCCGCGCTTCTCCAGGCCGTCCTTCACGGCATCCGAATCCCAGGGCTGGATGCCGAAGGAGATGTGATCGATGCGGACGTTCCGGGGCCGCTGCTTCCGGTTCGCCTGCGGCTTGCCGAAATTCGGATCGTTGGGATTCCCGCCGCGGATGATCGCGTTCCCAATGTCGCCCATCAGCACCTCGTTCTGGCTGCCTTCGTCGTAGGTGCCCTTCCAGCCCAGCAGATTGGTGTAATAGGACACGCTCGCCTTGTAGTTGCTCGCGCCGAAGGAAAAGTGATCGAGCCACACCGTCCGCCAACCCGTCGCCTCGAACGGCAGTTCCACTTCGAGCTTGGCGTTGGCCGGCGTCTGGCGCGCCTTCACCAGGCCCTTGCTGTTCCCGATCTGCAGATCGAACCCGTCCGGATCCTTGACGTGGAAGCTCTCGAATCCCTTGCCCCCGATCTTGGAATTGTGGTCGGCGACCGGATTGAGATCGCGCTTACGCAGTTCCGCCTCAACCGCCTTGGCGTTCCACGGCTCGATGGCGAAGCCGAAGCCGTCCACCAGTACCGATGTCTGTTCGGGAGGCGCAGCTTTGAAGATCGCCGAGCCCCAACTGCCGATGTCGAGAACCGCCTGCTGGCCGTCGTCGCTGCGCAGCTTCCAACCCATCAGGGCAGCGTAGAACGCCGCTTCTTTACGGTAGTCCGGAACCTGGAACGAGATGTGTTCGAGGGCCACCGTCTTCCACCCGGTAGGCGCAAACAGCGGCTTGATGGGAGCGGTGGCGAGTTCCTTGCTCATCGGGCAGGCCGGCGTGTTGAAGCCGTTTTGGCAGCGGCCCTGTGCAAACCCGGACGCGGCGAAGGGTCCGCAGGCAGCCGAGGCGCCCAGGGCGCGCAGCATATCCCGGCGAGATCGCAGATTCGACATATGGAAACAGATTATATCCTGAATAACCCGATACGGTCGGGGAGGGCGGACCGAACCGCGGAGCTGAAGCTCCGCGCGGGATAAATCCCGCCCTCCAAAATGCTTCACGTGTTTCTGGAGATATGCGACGAATTTCCGGGACATGACACTGGTGGCCTGTCGCGGAGAAATCGTTAGTGTGCTCCCCGCCATAACCGAGTGTGTGTGAAAAGTGGAGTTGATCCCCGCCGTCACGAGTGTGTGTGAAAAGTCGATGCTTCACCCCGCCGTTACGAGTCTGTGTGAAAACTGCGGACCTGCTCCCCTTGCTCACGCGCGGGGTTCCGTATGTGGCTCGTTCGACGTGGCGCAAATCGGAACCCCGACCGTGAGGGAGGGGAGCAAGGCCGATCAACTCCACTTTTCACACAGACTCTGACCGGCAGGGCTGGTCACCGACGTCTGCGCCTTCAACGCGATAGACCAGCCCTGCCGGTCACGGCGGGGCGAGGCATCGACTTTTCACACACACTCTAACTGTCGGGGTTCTGTTGGAAATGCGGAGACCTACTCGGCTTCTGAAAACGGAACCCCGACTGTGAAGGAGGGGAGATAGTAATGATTTCTCCCCGACAGCACACTAACCGGCGAAAAACGGTGTCGCGGGAGCCTATTTCGGAAACAGCAACGGCAAAGCATCCTCGGACGTGAACATGCACCTGGCATTGTGTCCGCACTCCGGCACGATTTTGACTACGTGATGCGCGCCCAGTTTTTCATTCACAAATTTCCCGAACGCTTCCCCGCGCGCCAGTCGCGTGGGCCCCTGAGCCATCGCCGAACACGAGCCGTCGAACCCGCCGAGCGGCAGAACATCGAGTTCGCCCAGCAAGTAAGTGGTCGGCCGGGAACTCAGCTGGGTCTTCAACTGCTCGTCCGTCTGCTTGGCCGTATAACCGGTGCGATCTTTCAAGCCGTACGGCCATTGGTCGTATGTGGTGCAATCCCTGGCCCCGCCGAAACTGCGGAAAGCCGCGGCATTCGCCGGAACCACCGGAATATAACCCGGCGGATGCGCCTGGACGGAGTAAGCCGCGTCGGTGGGACGCGTGCTGTCCGGCCATGCGTAGCTGGAAGGATTGGCGACGACATAAGTGATCGGAACGCCCAGCTTGTCGTGGACTTGATTCGCCATCTCATAACGGTTGAGCACCTGGCCGCCGGCCGAATGACCGGTGACCACGATCTGTCTGAGGTTTGGAAAGATCTTTTTGCTCGCCAGCTTGCGGAGAACTTCATCCAGGAAATCGAACGAAGTCACCTCCGGGTTACTGACTGCGGCGCCGCCGGACCGCCAGCTGTTGCAGTTCCAGCTGATCTCATTCGGGGCGAGAGTGTCGTGGCAGTTGGCTGCCGCCGAAGCCATGCGCGGTGCGACCACCACCGTATTGTCCAAGGCCCCGGCCAGGAACGCCGCTGCGAGGGCGTTTCGAAAATAGTTATCCGCATCGCGCCCGGCGCCGTGCACCACCACCAGCGCACGCGTAATGGCTTCGTTCCGGGTTTCGAGCGAGTAAGTGCGATAAACCAGAGAGCGAGCCGGGGCGGCGCCGAGAGAGACCCATTCGGCGCAGGACGAATTCGCAGTAATGCACGGAGCGGCCGAGGCGAGCGAGCACGAAACCAGCGTGAGAGCGATCAGGCGCATTCGTTTAGTATCGCCGCCGGCATAGACGCCCGCAAGGCCGATCATACTGCTGCGAGCAAAGACGCTACCCGCTACCACCATTCATCACCCGATCATAAAGAGGCAGGCGCAGACTGCCGTTAAAAGGTGCTGGAAGCAGATTCAGGTGAATCGCGGCCGATTTGCACGTTTCCCACGAGGGTGGCTCGGGGGCATATGATAAAGGAAAGGCGAAACCATCGTCTTGGGTTTGAATCAAACCGCGAGACCTCTTCGAAAGATTGGGGTTCAGCGGTAGGAATGCAACAGCCGGAGGTTAGGTTGCATCAGACGATCTATTATTATTTGCACGGTCTTGCGCAACGTTTCGTGGGCAACGAAGCATTGTTGGCGTCGGGCCGTGAGCCGCTCACCTACGGCGGCCTGCTTCATCAGATTGAGACCACCGTTGAAGCTCTGAACGCCGCCGGGGTCGGCCGCGGCGACAAAGTTGCCATCGTTCTACCGAACGGACCAGCGGCGGCGGCGTGCTGCCTGTCGGTCGCGTCCGGGGCGGTCGCTGCGCCTCTGAATCCCGGTTCGGCGCCGGCGGAGTTCGCCGCCTATTTATCCGATCTAAAACCCGAAGCATTGATTGTAGAAGACGGAAGCCGTTCGACTTGCGTGCCGGCGGCAAGAGCGTTGGGGATTCCGGTCCTCCGTCTGGTCTCGGATCCGCGGGAACCCGCCGGGATCTTTCGATTAGAAGGCGGGTCCCGAAACCCGGCGGCCAGACCGGGCTTCGCCGAGCCTGATGACGTGGCCCTGATGGTTTGCACCTCGGGGTCGACTGCGCGGCCGAAGATGGCTCCGCTCACGCATCGGAACGTGTGTTCCGGAGCAGCCAACAACGTGCTGCAACTGGGCTTAACCGCGCAGGACCGGTGCCTGTGCATTACCGCGATGTTTTACACCCAGGGCATCCTGGTATCGGTTTTCTCCTCACTGATGGCGGGTGGCAGCGCGGTGTGTACCTCGGGTTACGATCCCGCCAGGTTCTTTGAATGGCTGGACGAGTTCAGCCCCACCTGGTATTCGGCGCCGACCGCGATGCAGCGATCGATTCTGGAGCACTCCGCGCGGCATGCGGACGCGGTTTCGCGGGCGCGGATCCGAGTGATCCGCTGCACCTCGTCACCGGCGGTTCCGGATTTCATCCGCCGGATGGAAGAGCTGTTTCGCGCGCCCATGCTGAACACGTACGGGCTGACCGAAACAGGTTCGACCATTGCGGGCGAGCGGCTGCCTCCGGTGGTGCGAAAGCCGGGCTCGGTGGGTGTGGCGGTGGGATCCGAGATTGCGATCCTGGATGAACTCGGGCGCAAGCTGCCGCCGGGACAGGTGGGCGAAGTGGTGGCGCGCGGCCCCAGCATCATCGCGGCCTATGCAGCCGACGCCGCGGTCAACCGGCAGTCCTTCATCGACGGCTGGTTGCGCACCGGAGACCTGGGGACTCTGGATCAGGACGGATATTTATTCCTGACCGGGCGCATCAAGGAGATTATCAATCGGGGCGGTGAGAAAATCTCGCCGGCGGAAATCGACGCGGTACTGAATGCGCATCCCGCGGTGGTGGAGGCGACCGCGTTTGCGATTCCGGAGAAGCGGCTGGACGAGGAAGTCGCCGCCGCGGTGGTTTTGCATGAGGGTGTGCAGGGTTCCGGGGAATTAGAACGGGAGCTGCGCGAATTCTGCGCGGCGCGTCTGGCGCCCAGCAAGGTCCCGCGCCGGATCGTGTTCGTGGCGGAAATGCCCAAGACGCCGACCGGCAAAATCGTACGGATCGGGATGGCGGAACGGCTGGGTCTGGGACGGTCCGAGGCGAAGGAGATTCTTCCGGCGGCGGCGGATCGAGACGCCCCGGTCAACGCGAACGGTCCGCGGAGCGTGGTCGAAATGGTGCTGCTGCATATTTGGGAGGAGGAGCTCGGCCATCGCCCGATCGGCATCCAGGACAACTTCTTCGACTTGGGCGGCGATTCGCTGGTGGGCGCGCGGCTGCTCACCCAGGTGGAATCGATTTTCGGAAAGAAGCTCGGCCTCGCCAGCCTGCTCGAAGCCTTCACCGTGGAGCGCATGGCTGGGCTGGTGAGCGAGTCACATGAGAATGGCGACGCGTTTGGGGCTTCGAAAATCATTCCGATCCGATCCTCCGGTTCCTTACCCCCGCTGATCATTCTGGGCCCGAATCCGATGTTCCGTCCGCTGATTGTGAGCTTGCCGGAAAACCTGCCCGTATTCGGGTTGTCTTTCCCGCAAGCCGACGCCCTTCCGGTTCCTTACCGGATCGAGGACATCGCGGCGCGGCAGGTGGAGGCGCTGCGGCGATTTCGGCCGGAAGGACCGTACCGGCTGATGGGATGGTGCGCGGAGGGGGTGCTGGCCTTCGAAATGGCGCAACAGCTGCGCGCGCAGGGACAGGAAGTTTCGCAGCTGCTGATGATCGATAGTTTCAATCCGGCGCGCCGTCGTCACGAGAACGGCTGGGCTTCGCGCCGGGACCAGTTGCGGTTCCACCTGGCGAACCTGGGAAATCTGACTGGGGAAGCCCGGGTCAAGTACAGCCGGGAACGCGTGCGGACTCTGGCGAGAAAGATCGAGCAGATTCTGTGGCGCGCCATGTACCGGCTTCACCTGAAGGCTGAACGGCGAGTCGGCCCGACGGAGAGGCTGGACGGTCAGATCCTGACGCTGTCGCTCACCAAGTACATACCCAAGCGGTACGACGGACGTGTGATGGTGGTGCGCCCCCAGACTCGCCCCGACGGCACCCATTCCGACGCCGCGTTCGGATGGGGCGACTTGGTGCGCCATCTGACGGTGGTGGACGTCCCCGGCAACCATCGGGGTGTTTTCAGCGCTCCGAACGTAACGGTTATGGCGTCCGCATTCGCGGACGTGCTCAAGTCCGACGGGGCTGCCAGTCTGGTAAAGGTCAGGGCTGCCCTCAGGTAAGGCAAACGTTTGGTGTGTTGCCCTCATTCATGCCCGCGGCATGGCGGCACGGTAACTTGGATGTATGAGGGTTCTCCGCTTTGAGCACGTGAGCAAACAATACGTCACCGACGGATCTCCGGTGTCCGCGCTGGAGGATGTTTCGCTCGAGTTCGAGGCGGGAGAGTTCGCGGCACTGGTGGGGCGCAGCGGATGCGGCAAATCCACGCTGTTGAATCTGGCGGGTGCGATGGATTTTCCGACCGCGGGCACGGTTACGCTGGATGGCGAAGTCACCTCCCGCCTGGGCGATGCCGGACTGACCAGGCTGCGGCGCAAGAAGGTCGGCTTCATCTTCCAATCTTTCCAATTGCTGCCGACCCTATCGGTCATCGAGAATGTGGAACTGCCGCTGCTGCTGGATGGCCAGGCCGAAGCGCGGGCGGAAGCGCGCCGGCGGCTTGCGGCGGTCGAGATGGATGGTTTCTGTGATCGCATGCCGTACCAGCTCTCCGGCGGACAGATGCAGCGGGTGGCGATCGCCCGCGCGCTGGTTCACACGCCGCGCATTCTGCTGGCGGATGAGCCGACCGGCAATCTCGATACCACCACCGGGGAACGCATCCTGACGTTGCTGCGCGACATCGCGCGCGAGCAGAACACCACCATTCTGATGGCCACGCATAGCGCGGAGGCCGCCGGGATTGCCGACACTCTGATCCGTTTGCGGGATGGGCACGTGACCGAGCGGCTGGTGTCCGCCGAAGCCGGCCGGTCGTGACGCGGTTCGCACTCTTTTACCGCCTGATCCTGCGTCCCCTGCGCCAGGAGCGGCTGCGCACCGCGATCGCGATCCTGTCGGTCGCCTTGGGGGTCGCGGCGGTGATCGCCATCGAACTGGCGGGCGATGCGGCGGTGGGTTCGTTTCGCTCATCCATGGAAACTCTGCTGGGCGACGCCGCATTCGAGGTCACCGGCGGGGGCGGAGTGCCGCCGGAAGCGGTCGCGATGCTCGATCGACTTCCGTACCCCATCCGCGTCCATCCGCGGATTGAAGCCTATGCGATGATTTCCACCACGCGCCACACCGTGCCGCTCATCGGCGTGGACGTGGTGGGCGAATCCGCATTCGTCGAAGACAGTGGCTGGAACAGTACTTCGATGCCGAAAGAGAACTCCGTGTGGATCGGCAGCGACTTGGGCTATAAAATCGGCGATCGCTTGCCATTGACCATCAACGATACTTCCGCCGAGTACACGGTCCGCGGCGTCCTGGGAAAGGGCTCGGGCGAGGTGGTGCTGATGGACCTCGACCCGGCCTCGCGTGCGCTCCGGCGCGCCGGAAAACTGGACCGGATTCTGATCGACGTAGCGCGTCAAGCGGACAACGGCCGAAGCATCGAGGAGTGGGGAAAAATTCTGCGCTCGGCGCTTCCCGCCGGGCTGACGGTGGCAACCGAAGGCACTCAGACGAACGAGAACCGGCGGATGCTGGCCGCGTTCCGCTGGAACCTGCTGATTTTGAGTTATGTTTCGCTCGCGGTGGGCGCGTTCCTGATCTACAACACCATCTCCGTCTCGGTGGTGCGGCGCCGTTTTGAGATTGGAATCCTGCGCGCCGTCGGCGTCACACGAAGCGGAATCCTGGCGGGCTTTTTGGGGGAAGCTGCGGCGTTAGGAATTTTGGGAGCCGCCGGCGGAATCGTGCTCGGAAGGTTCCTGGCGATCGGGGCGGTTCAGATGGTGGCGGCGACCGTCGAGTCGCTGTACGTCAGCAGCCGGCCGGGCGCGATCGTACTGGGGTGGGTTGATGTTTGGATCGCGATGGTGATCGGCGTAGGCGTTTCGTTAGTCTCTGCGTTCTCGCCAGCCTGGGAAGCTTCGCTGGTGCCGCCGGTGGACGCCATGGCGCGCGGCCGGCGGGAGCATACCGCCCGCGTCCACACCCGCCGGGATTTGATGGTCGCGGCGATCTTCGCCGTGGGCGCATGGTTCGCGTCGCGCCAGGCGCCGGTGGGTGGAGAACCGATCTTCGGCTATGTGGCCGCGATGCTGCTGATCGGCACCTCCGCGTTTGCGATTCCGGCTTTGGTGGCGGGCGTTTCGGCCGCGCTCGCGGGATTGCTGGGCGCGCTGTTCGGAGTGGAAGCGCTGCTCGCCGCACGCAGCCTGGTGGGATCCTTACGGCGCACTTCGGTGCTGGTGGGCGCGCTGTCGACCGCGCTCGCCATGCTGGTCGCGGTAGGGATTATGGTCGGCAGCTTTCGCCAGACGGTGGTGGTCTGGATGGAGGACCGGCTGCAGGCCGATCTCTATCTGCGCCCGGCCGGTTCACCCGGCACCGACCGGCATCCGACCATGTCCGCGGACATCCCGGGCGAGCTGGCCAAACTCCCGGACGTTGAAGTGGTCGATACGCTGCGCGCCTATGAGATTCACTATGACGGTTTGCCGGCCACGCTCGGCGGCATGGAGGCGGGAGTGACGGCGCGTTATAGCAACCGGCCGCTGCTTTCGGGAGCCGCACCGGCCACGGCGTGGCCCCGCCTGGTGGGAACCGATACCGTGATGGTCAGCGAACCCTTCGCGAATAAGCACAATGTCCACGCCGGCGACACACTGCTGCTGCCTCTGGGCGCCGCGCGAGTGCCGTTTCGCGTCCTCGATATTTACTACGACTATTCGAATGAGCGCGGCTTTATTCTGATGGATCGCGGCACGCTTCTGAAATACCTGCCGGATTCGGGGCCATCGAACGTGGCCGTGTATCTGAAACCCGGCGTTTCCGCCGACCAGGGCCGGCATGAGGTGGAGCGCGCGCTGGCCGGCCGCAACCTGCTGGTCGACTCTAATCGCGCCTTGCGCCAGGAGGCGATGCGCATCTTCGACCGCACCTTTGCCATCACCTATGCGCTCGAAGCGGTCGCCATCTTCGTAGCTGTGATGGGAGTGGGCGGCGCGTTGCTGGCGCTGGTGATCGACCGCCGCCGCGAATTCGGATTGCTCGGCTTCCTGGGCGCGAGCCAGGGCCAGATCCGGCGAATCATTTTATTTGAGGCGGGCGTGCTGGGTCTGCTGGCGAACATCGCGGGAATCATTCTCGGCTTTTTGCTTTCGCTGCTCCTCATCTTTGTCATCAATAAGCAGTCCTTCGGCTGGACCATTCAGTTCCACTGGCCCGTGGCCGTTCTGTTAGGAGCTCTGTCCCTGGTATACATCGCCACCATACTGGCCGGACTCTACCCCGCGCGCGTGGCCGCAAGACTGGTGCCGATCGAGGTGATCCATGAAGAGTAACCGGGCGCGCACGGGCCTGCTGCTGCTTGTGCTTCCGTTTAACATGCCTGGTGCGGATGAGTATCGCGTAGCCACGCCCGGCTATCGCTATTCATTTCCTGCCGATCATTTCAATCATCCGGAGTTTCAAACCGAATGGTGGTATTACACCGGAAATCTGCATAGTCCCGACGGCCGCCGCTTTGGTTTCGAGTTGACGTTTTTCCGTCAGGGCGTCGATCGCAAGTCCACGCCGCCCAGCGTGTGGGAGGTCCGCGATGTGTGGCTGGCGCATCTGGCGCTGAGCGACATCGATGGCGGACGTTTTCTGCACACCGAACGCCTGAATCGTTCGGGCCCCGGCATTGCCGGAGCCGACGCTGGCCAGGCGCGGGTGTGGAACGGAAACTGGCAGGCGCAATGGAAGCTGGACGCGCAGGCGCCCGGCGGCATGGCCGCTCAGCAATTACAGGCGATCGCGGAACACTTCTCTTTCGAGCTGACGCTGCGCACGGCGAAACCGCCGGTGATTCACGGTGAGCACGGGATCAGTCAAAAAGCGCCCGGAGCGGGCCACGCCTCCCACTACGTTTCCTACACTCGTCTCGAGACGAGCGGCACGATTCACATCGACGGGCAGCCGTTTCAGGTGGACGGCGAGAGCTGGATGGACCACGAATTCTTCACGCACCAGCTCGCCGCCAACCAGACCGGCTGGGATTGGTTCAGCCTGCAGCTCGACGACGGTTCGGAGGTGATGCTGTTTGAGTTGCGGCACAAGGACGGAAGTCCCGACGCTTTCTCGGCGGGAACCTATGTCGACAGGCAGGGCCACGCCACTCATCTTTCAGCCAGGGATTTTGCGCTCGCACCGAAAACGCTGTGGACCAGCCCGCTCTCCGGCGGCCGCTATCCGATCGCATGGAGCATCCGGGTCCCGTCGTTGGGCTTGGATGTCGCGCTCACCACCCGACTGCCGCAGCAGGAACTGACCGGCAAGTTGAGCGTCGCGCCCACCTATTGGGAGGGAGCGATCGATGTGACCGGCACGCGCAAAGGACAGCTGATCCAGGGTCATGGCTATCTCGAAATGACCGGCTACGCGGGGCGGGCGCCGCTGGCTGAATAATCAGCGCATGCTCTTTGCGCTCAAATCGAATCCTCGGATGTCAATGAGAGAGCGATGCGTGCGAGAGATGATTCATCATCTCCTCACGCGCGCGCCGCGCTTCCGTCTGGAGCGGAAACAGGCCGAGCCGGGATACTTCGGCGGCGATCTGATCCATCGACCGGCCGGCTTCGGCGCGGCGCCCGGACCCGGCCACCACCAGACAGCGCGCGATGCGAAACTCGACCACCGCGGCGATGGGGAGCGCGTGCCCGTCCGGCGGCGGAATCCGGTCCAGAACATCGGCGGCCTCACTCAAGGCGCCGCGGGCGATGAGCGCGCGGGAGAGGAGCGCCGCCGCCGTCAACCGATCGCCTTCGCGTCCCGCCGCGGCGAACGTATTCATCGCATTACGCGCTCGCGCGGCGGCGTCTTCGGTTTGTCCGGCGGCCAGACTGAGACGGGCGAAAGCCATCTCGATTTCGGGCCTTGCAAAAGGCGTCTTCCGGTCCAGGTCGCGGACCTCTTCAAAACTCTTGCGCGCGTCCGCAGCGTTGCCTTGCTGAAGTTGAGTGTCGCCGAGTTCGAGCAGCGTTATGCCAAGGTCCGCCGGATCGTTCACTTCACGCAAGATCGGAACCGCCTGGTTGTATTGCCCGATGGCTTCCGGAAATTTGCCTTCGAGTGAAAATGCGCGCGCCAGAGTGGCGTGGCTCAGTCCCATGGTTTCCTTTTCACGCGACTGCTCGGAACCTTCGAGCGCCTCCTGGCCAAGCGCCCGCGACTCCGCGACCCGGCCCTGGGCGGCCAGCACCTCCGCAAGTTCCAAGCTCACCGAATGCCTTTTCGTCGGGGATATTTCCGACGCCACCGCGAGCGCCTGACGGTCATCTCTTTCGGCAGCCCGAACATCGCCCTGTATCTTTTCGATGTACGCCAGTCCAGTCAAGGCATTCAGCTTTTCAAGCTGGTTCCCGATCTCGTTCGAAATCTGGAGTACGGTGGCATACAAGGGTCTCGCCTGCGAGGGCGCGCCAGTCATCGCCAGCACGTTGGCCTCGATGCGATATGCAGCGGCCACGCAGGCGCGATCGCCCAGCTCCGCGCAGATGCCGCGGGCTTCCGCGCGCACCTCTGTATATCCGGATACGCCCAGGTTCTGCATCGCGCCGGATTCGAGCAGCCGGGCTCGCGCAAATTGCAGCCGGGCTCCCTGTTGACGGGCCTTCTCCGCCGCGATGTGCGCGGCCTGGCGGGTGCGCGCAAAATCGCTGAGCGCGCCGTAGGCCTGCGCTTCGAGCAAATCGATGCGGGGATCGTCACGCAACGGCGCGGGCAGATGGCGTAACGTGCCGACCGTCGCGATTGCGTCCTGCGCCTTGCCGCCGCGCGCCTCAGCGGACGCCAGCAGAAGCCCATCTTCCAGATCGTCCGGCAGCAGCGTGAACAAAGCCTGATAGACCTGGATGGCGCGCGGCCAATCGTGATCCATTTCCCGATACTGGCCTTCGATCTCGAGTTGATCCACGCGTCCCAGTCCGGCTGAGGAATCGAAGGCCTGCTTGGCTTCGTCCCGCGCCCGCCGGTCGAGGCCGAGCATCGACCAAGCCCTGGCGAGGCCTGAATGAACCAGCGCGTTCGAGGGCGCAGCCGAGGCCGCGGTTTCAAGATAAGGCCGCGCGCCGAGCGCATCCAATTGGCGCAATCGTTCCATTCCTCGCGCGTAGGATTCCATGCCCGCCGGATCCAGCGGCGGATACGCCGCAGCGCCGGGGAGCGAAGAAAGCCGAACGCCGAGATTCGCCCGGATCCGCTGGGCGCAAGCCTGGGCGAGCTGCAGAAGCTTATCCCGATCCGATTCATCGCCCACCGCGGCGATCTGCTGGCCGGAGCGAACGTCGAACAACACCACGTCCAGCCGCACCCGATCGCCCTGCGGCCGATAGGCTCCCGCCACGGCGTAATCGATGCCCAGATTGGTTCCGATGCGGTGCAGCAGTTCGGCCGGATAGGTGGATTGCGGCGTCACCGACAATTCGGTTCGCATGCGGGCGACGTTTTCGGGCGGCAGCGTTCGCAACTGCTGTCCCGAAGCCAGTTCAATCCTCATCAGTTCGGATACGGCCGGGTCGATCCAGGAAGTTTCCGCGCTGCCCGAGAGATCCCGAAATCCGAGCACCGCGATGGACGCGCGAACCGGGCCTCGGTCGCCGCGCCGGTGCACGAAATACCAGGTAGCCGCAGCCAGCGAAACCACCGCGGCGGCCGTGGCGAACCACAGGAAAACGGGGCGTTGAGCCGGGGCCGGCTCAGGCGGCGCGGGCTCGGACGGCGCCTGGCGCGAGCGGAAATGGGGGACATAGGCGCCTTTGGGCAGCTCGATCACCACGGGATCTTGGATGCCCTCATTCTGGTAATATTCGGCCAGTTTCAATCGCAGCCGGCGGGCTTCCAGTCGCACCACCGGATCCGTCCGTGGATCGAAGGTATCCGGCCGGTCGAAGACGGAGAGTCCCAGGGCGTATTCCTTGAGGCCGTCGCCGCCTCCTTCGAGCGCCCGCCCGGTGAGATAGCGGAGCAGGCGGACGCATCGTTCCGCTTTGCGGAAGCTGGGCGATGCGGCGATTCGCTCCAGTTCACACGCCACAGCCGCCGGATCGGGTGCTATTTCCGCTGACGTATTCGGCACGACCTTAGCCCCTAAACGGTCACCCAACGATTATGCACCATCATGCAACCGAAATCGGAAGTACGTGCGATTCATTGTGTTAGTACAGGTAGCCTACCGTGCACTTCTTGTATCCCGCACCGAACTTGCGTAGTTTCAGACCTGAGGTCTAAGAATGATCCCCAGAATTGCGCTGATCTTGAGCCTGGTTGTGCCGACCTATGCGGGAGTATTGTACTCCACCGGATTCGAAAGCCCGACCTTCACCACCGGCCTGATCGCAGGGCAAAATGGCTGGGCGGTTTTCGGGACCTCGGGCGCCGCTCAAGTGGAAAGCGGAATCGCCGAGTCCGGCTCGCAAGCCGTGGAAGTAATCCCTTCCCTAGCGGCCGGGCAGACGGGACCTTACTACGCGATATCCACGGCTGCTTCCGAGGTCGAAATGTCGGCGTACATTTACCTGGCCAGCAGCTCCGATCAGAGCGCCTGGCAGTTTGCGGCGACGGGTCCGGCGTTTGCAGGCTACATGGGCGGCGTCGACATTGAGTCCACCGGAGAGGTCGACCTGATCAGCGGCGCTGGAATTGACGTCGGCACGTTCACCTATAACGCGTGGCAACTTCTGGATTTCGTGTTTGACTTCACCACGCAAACTTACGACTTCAGCTTGAACGGCACTCTGATTAGCTCGAACGTTCCGTTTTGCGGATCCGATAGCGGCTGCTCCGGGGCGAACGTATCCAGTTTCGGCGACCTCTTATTCGACACGTTCCCGGCCACCAGCGCCAACGACATTGGGTACATGGACAACGTCACGATTTCGTCGGTGTCGTCCGCTCCCGAGCCAGGATCGCTGATGCTGCTCGGAGCCGGACTCGCCGCCCTCTTTCTGCGACGTGTGAAGCGATAGGAGAAACCTCAATGCGACGTCGTCTTGCGATCTTTCTCTTCACTCTCCCGGCGATCCCCCTGCCGGCGCTCGCCCAGAACAGCGAGCCGTTTTTTTCGTACATCGTCAACGTGATCGTCGAGGCCGAAGGCGGCGGAGGCGTCGCAGCTCCCCCCGCGCTCCCGCCTGTTCCCGTCCGCGGACATCGTCCGGATCTGATGACCTCATCCGCCTACTCGGCCACCGCAGTCGATTGCTACAGCACCAACGGCGACATCCCATCGTTTGCGAACAGCTCCTACTTGGCCGGTTATGGAGTCAACTCCTGTGAGACCGGGTCCTCGTTCAACCTGCCCCTCACGTTGACCACCCAGCAACTCGGAGCAAGTGTTGCCAGTGTCGTCGCCGGCAGCGGCACCAGTCTTTCGCTGTCGATGAAAGCTTCGCCTCCCTCGGCGGGCGATATAACTGCGGGCTCAGGCGAGTTGGATTACGCTCAGATCTTCGCCGCTCAGCCAGGCTCAACCATCAATCTCCCCATGAGCGCCACAGCGCTCGGAGATGCGAGCGCCTCCGTCGTGGCCAGTAGCGATAGCGACTGCGCGACCACCAACTGCACCGCGTACGCGAGTACCTCGGGACCCGGGGCGCATCAATCCTTGAATGTGGGTCCACTTACCGTAGGCCCGTCGGGCCAGTACACCCTCACCGCCACGCTCTCGGCGGGGGTGGAGAGCCCCGGCGGCCTGCCGGCCAATAGCAGCGTCACTCTCAACTTCTGTCCGATGAACGTCACGTTATTCAGCAACGGAATGCCAAGGTTGAGCGCGTACGCCACGGTGCCCGCCAACGGCAGCCTGAGCGCGGCCGCAAAGGCGTGCGGCTACCAGGGATTCAATTGGCAGCAAATCGTGACCGACGGCGCGTGCCCCGACACCGTGGTTGCGGTGAATACCGGTGGCGTTGTGAGCGCCAACCTCTGTCCAGGGGGAGTAGGCATGGCTGCGGGTCCTGAGGGAAAAAATGCACCCTCGTTTAACGATCCGCCGCCGGGAGGTGGATATACCTATTTGACCTATGCGACCGGAGCTCCGTACGACACCAGCCCGTATTATTTCCCGATGCTACAGGGTACGCAGGTGGATGTACCGCTGGCCTTACTGGTGAATGGGCACCTAGTTAACGCGACCGTCAATCACGCCGATGCGGCACTGCTTTTCGTCGACACGCCTGCTAACATTTGCCTGCCCACCGGCCCCGTGAGTCCTGCCAACCTGATCAAGTGCGGCGGGCAAACAGCTGCGGTGGGCAGCAACATGGGCTTCACCGGGAATCTCGTCGGCGTCAATCAAAGCGACGGCTCCCCAAGCCCGCCCTTATTCACGTGGACCTATACCTCCAACTACAACGGGACAGTCGGCGGCACCAGCGTATTCAGTGGCTTCCTTCCGCCCGACCCTGGAAGCGGAGTCGGCAACGTCACCATCACCAGCATCAACGGCGTTCCCGTGCCTCCGATCATTCCTCCGACTCAAGTCTCGACCACGGCTTCCGGCTTAGCCTACAGCCGAGTCACGAGGACCTTCGACGGAACCGTCACGATCACCAACACGAGTGGGACCACCCTCACCACGCCGACCAGTTTCCAACTCGTGCTGAACTCGCTGCCCTCCGGCGTCACGCTCACGAACTCGATGGGCACGTTTAACAACTGCCCATACATCACGATTCCGACGCTCACGAGCATGGTTCCCGGCCAGTCGGTGACCGTTGCAGTGCAGTTCTCGAATCCGTCGGACGCGACCATCAACTTTACACCCGAGTTTTACGCCGGGAGCTTCCAATGAGATTCCTCTGGCTGTTCTGCGCAGTCTCCGCGATGGCCGGCCCGATCACTTACGACGTGACGGTCGACACGTCTTCCATCCCTGGCACTATGGGTTCGCTGGATTTCAATTTCAATCCGGGATCGCTGGTCACTCAGTTCGCCCAGCTTCAGATCCTCAGCTTCACCTCCGACGGATCGCTTGCCGGCGATTGTCCCTGCGGAACCGGAGACGTCACCGGCCAACTTCCATCCACCCTGACCTTCGACAACGGAACCGGCTTCAACGATTATTTTGACGATTTCACCTACGGCTCGACGATTTCTTTCGCCGTCAGCCTATACGGCCCGGCGCTCAGCTCGCCCGACGGCATGTCCACTTCCGGCAGCACCTTCGCATTCAGCATGTTTTCAGATTCCGCCATCCCGGTGCTCACCAGCGACACCACGGACGGCTTTGCGTTCACCATCGACGTCAACCTGGATGGTTCGACTACCGTCAACAATTTCTCGACGCAAACCACCGTCACACCGGCAACGGGGCAGCCGCCCGGTGGAACCGTGCCGGAACCAGGCAATCTGATTCTGGCGGGTTGCGCATTGGTTTGCTTATCGCTGCTGCGTATCTTCAAATGGCGGTCGCCACGGCGCTGATCGAGACTCGCGCGGGACGATGACGCGGTGGTTTGTTTGACGAGACTCCCATTCGTCGCATTGTGGGGCGGGCATTCTTGCCCGCTGCCGACCTTTTAGGTCGGCTGGACCCGTTGGAAAACGGGTCCGCCGGCTGAAAGCCGGCCCCACGCCATCGGTCCCGGTTATGTAACGAATTTCCAGCTCGGGGACACGAGTGCCCTGAGTTACAAGTTCGTTGCGTATCTCGGCGGACACGCGCCCGTTTGGACGGCGGGATTCATCCCGCGCGGAGATTTAGCTCCGCAAGTCGCGCAAAAGCGGGGCTGAAGCCCCGCGCAGACTGAAGTCCGCCGTCCTTGTATTCGACGTATTTCTCACTCGGGACACAAGCGAGACGCCGAGTAAACTATCCGGTTTCGCGCGGTTACACAAACGGCTTTCCGCTGGAAACGTAACTTGCGCGGGTTGACCTTCGAATTTGCCATCTGTGCATCGGCCCTCACGCCGCGTGAGCACGGAACATGATCCCCAGATTTGACCGTGTTGCCACCTTCTTGAGGCGTTCCAAAATGAACCGCCGCCGCCCGCGCTTCCAGTCCTCTTCACCCCTAGCGAACGGCGAATCCAAAAGCTAAACTTATCGGCGGCCAGCAAACCTGGCCCAAAAAGGAGACTCCATGAAAAAGATTGTGCTACTGACCGCCCTGGCGATGGCCGCACTCGGGACCGCAGCTTCCACAGCGAAAGCGATTCCGCCGATTTGTCCGCCGCTGTGCTTCGGCGGCAAGTAAGTCTGGTGCTAAAATGCGAGGTACTTGACCACCGTCGGGTACCTCGTACTTGTTCTCCTGCCCGTGCTCATACGTTGCGCGGTGCTGATCCGGCTCGTGTCGTCGCCTGAGCTTCGGAGCCGATACCGCTGGTTTGGTGCATACATCGCAGCGGGCACTTTGCAGAACGCGGGGTGGTTGTTCGGGACGGCATACTCTCCTGCGTATGGCCTATGGTGGACGCACATCGCTCCGCTCGTGATTGTCTTCGCGATCGCGGCCGCGGTCGAGCTTTGGGGCCTGACCATGTCCCACTATCCCAAAGTCGGCGTGATTTATCACTGGCTGATCCCTACGGTAATCGGCGCAGGTCTCCTGGTCATCGCGCTCGGCACCATTGATTTGTGGCTCCTCGAGTGGCGCCTGACCGTCTATCGCCTATCCTCGCTCGCGTTTCGCTATAGCACTTCGGCGCTGGCTGTGGTTTGCGGATTTCTGATGTGCTGGGCGTTGGCATTTCCCCGACAGATCCGCAGGAATGTTCGGATTCATGGCGTGATTTTGACGGCTAACCTGGCCACGCTTGCGGTCGGCAACACCGTGGCCGTCCTCGAAGGCGGCAAGAATCTGATCGCTGGGCGGGTCATGATGTTCACTACCGTTTTTCTGCTCGCCGCGTGGGCTCTCCTGGTTACGCCCGACGGCGAAAGTGTTCCGCCTCCGCCCTCCCGATCAAGTCCGGACGATCTCGATCGGCGCGCTTCACGCGAGCGCGAGCTCCTGAGCGCTGGGCGCGCCCCTAAATCCCGGAGAGGATGACGAACTCCCCTGGAAGGGAGGTTTGGCAGGAGTTGAGCAGCCTGATGACCAGCCGCTCCGCACGGAACGCGTGGACGGCATGGCCCATCCAGGCGAGATGAAATCCGAGCCAGATTGAACCGAGCTTGGCCGTCAATTGAAGAACGCCGGCGAGCTCTCCCCACGCCTCATCCGCCGCAATCGCAAGCAGCCGGTCCCGCAGAAAAGCAGACGCTTCCACTCGAAATTGGCCGACATACATCCGATAGATTCTTCGGTGCGCCCGCCTTAACCGCCAGAATGTCTTAGGCGGCGGAGAGATGGCCAGAATCTCGTCGTCATCCAGCAGCCGTCGCATCGGCTCGAATCTCAGTTTCGGAAGTGTAAGAAGGGGCAAACTGTCTAGAAATGTATTTTAATTCTATACATTTGTCAACGCCTATTTTCGGTTTTCTCAGTTTTTTCGCGCGCATGGCCGGTCGGACACGTTATGGGTGTCAAGGTGAGAATCTAGTGTGCGGTCACTGAAATTCGTGGAATTAAAAAGGGGACAGACTGCTCTGTCCCCGCTCGTATCTTGTTCTTCCCCCTGACCGAAGCGGCCGTGGACAGAGTGGTCTGTCCCCTTTTTAATTCCACGAATTTCAGTGACCGCACACTAGAATCGTCGTCGGCTTAGCTTAATCCAAGCGAAGCCATGACCGAACGGAAGCGAGGATCCGCGCGAAGATTGTCGAAGCGCGGATCCACGCCCAGCCAGACCAGACCGCGCGCACGCTGCTCGACCGCTTGCTCAAGTTGCGTCAGAGCTTCGCCAGTGTCCTGCAATCCAAGCCGGGCGATGGCGACCGCCAGCGGGATTCCGGCAACCCTGTTCAGCACCTCGTGCGCACCGGCCCGGTCGCCCATCGCACCCCGGCAGTGGCCGGCGTCGGCGAGCAGGGCGTGATTGTCGCCTGCCGCGGCGAGAGCCCGGTCGAAACACCCGGCGGCCTGCGCGAAATTGCCTTGCGATTCATAGACGCGCGCCATGGTCCAGTGCGCGTGATAGAAATCCGGGGCGAGTTCAAGGGTCGATTGCAACTGC
This sequence comes from Terriglobia bacterium, assembly GCA_963797245.1. GTDB lineage: Bacteria > Acidobacteriota > Terriglobia > Bryobacterales > Bryobacteraceae > Palsa-187. The sequence continues at coordinate 140,906 of CAWCPE010000027.1, read as the reverse complement.
CGAAGCGCGGCCGGATAATTCCGCAGGCGATACAGGCAACCTCCCACCGCCGTGCTGAGCAGCGGCGCGGCGGGATCCAGTTCTAGCGCCAGCTTCATTTCTTCGAGCGCCTCGTCCAGCCGCCCGAGCGGAGTCAGAAAATCGAGCGCGTGATGGAAATACAGGTCAGAGCGCGGCGGCCCAAGGGAAAACGCCTTCTGAAACTGGCTGCGCGCGTTTTCCCAGTCCCAGTCGAATCCGGCGGTGACGGTGGCGCGCAGGCACCAGGCGGAAGGCAGCGCATCTTCGATGGCGATGGCCGCATCCAGTTCGGCTTTCGCCTTCGGCATTACCTGCGCGGCAGGCTCGAATCCATACCAGCCCTGCAGAGCGTAGCAGTCGGCCAGGCCGACGCGAGCCAGGGCATATTGCGGCGCGATCTCGATCGCTTTCGAAAAATGGCCCAGCGCGTTCGCGACCCCGCTCGCCGTCTGGAGATGGAAACAATGGCGCCCTCGCAGATACAGTTCGTGCGCCTCGAAATCGACCGGACTGCCGGAAAGGCGCGCATCTTCGAGATCCGCGCCGAGCGAACGCCTTAACTGCTCGACAATCGCCGCGGTGAGCTGGTCCTCCACGTCGAAGACGGATTTGGCTTCGCAATCGAACCGCTGTGACCAGATCTGATAGCTGTTCGACGCCCGCACCAGTTGCGCGGTGACGCGAACGTGCGCGCCCTGACGCCTCAGGCTGCCGAGCACCAGCGCCCGCACCCGCAGCCTCCGTCCCACGTCGCGCAGATCGAGCGAGGGCGATTTGAACTGGAAGGTGGACGCGCGGGAGACCACCCGCAGTCCGCGCACCTGGGTGAGCGCGTTGGTGATCTCCTCGGTCAAGCCGTCGGTCAAGAATTCGTCGTCGGCATCGCGGCTCATGTTCACGAAGGGCAGCACGGCCACGGCGTGCACGCGATCCTGTTCGGTAGAAAGTCCGGACCCGCCGCTGGCCGAACGGGATGCCTCCGGATGCGCGATCCGCTGGATCACGTTGAGATCCGCGATGAGCTCCTCGACGCGTTGATAGCGATCCTCCGGCTCCTTGGCGAGCGCTTTATCCACAATCTCATCGAGTTCGGAAGGAAGTCCGGCCCGCAGGGAGGAAAGCGGCGGCGGATGCTCATTTAAAATCGCGTACGGCAGATGAACGGCGTCCCCCGTAAAAGGCATTTGGCCGGTAATGGTTTCGTACAGCACCACGCCCAGCCCCCAGATGTCGCCGCGGACGTCGTTGACGCCGCGTTCGAAGCGTTCCGGGGCCATGTAAGCCGGCGTGCCCATGGCCTCCATCGTCAAAGTGTCGTCGCCCGAACCCAGGCTGGCGAGGCCGAAGTCGAGCAGCCGCGCATGGTTCCGGGCGTCGACAATAATGTTGGCGCTCTTGACGTCGCGATGAATAATCTGCCGGCGATGCGCTTCCGCCAGAGCCTCGGCCACCTGGGTGATTAGCGAAACCGCCACGGCCCAATCCACCGGACCTTTCCGGATCAGCTGGCGCAGCGGCATGCCGTCGCAATACTCCATCGCGATAAACAGATGGCCGGCATCCTCATTCACTTCATAAATAGTGCAGATGTTGGGATGATTGAGCGCGGCGGCCGAGCGGGCCTCGCGCAGGAAACGCTCCCGGCTGTCGTCGCGCGAAACACGGCTGGGGGTCAGGAATTTCAAGGCGACGCGCCGGCCCAGCTTCAAATCCTCCGCCTCATACACCACGCCCATGCCGCCCTCGCCGAGCTTCCGCAGGATCCGGTAATGCGAAATGTTCGAGCCTTCCACTTCGATCAAATTATACTGTGCGCCCTCGCCCGGTCCGCGTGGATTTGACATAATTGTGAGGTTTCATGCGCCAGGAATATGGGGAGATAAAGAAGGCGGGTCCGCCGCCCCCGACGGGACTCTCGGCGCTGTTAAAGCGCGGGGTCGAGAGATGGAACGCCTTCCGGCGCGAGTATCCCGATTACCTGGTGCTGAACTGTGCTTCGCTCGCCGACGCCCAGCTGTCTCACGTCGACATGCATTGCGTGCTTCTGATGGAATCCGATCTGCGGCGCGCCAATCTGACCTGCGCGATTCTGAAGCGGGCCATCCTGCGCAAATCGAACTTCCACGGGTCGGACCTCCAGCGGGCCATCCTCGATGAAGCGGATCTCTGCCGGGCCGATTTATCGGGCGCGGATTTGCGCGGCGCAAGCCTGGTTTCGGCGTTTTTGAAACGCACCGATTTGACCGGCGCCGATCTGAGCACGGCCCAGGGCCTCACCAGCGCGCAAGTCAACGAGGCGTACGGCGACGATCGCACCCGGTTGCCGCAGGACGTGGTCCGCCCGGCCAGCTGGAGGTCGACGTAAAGTGACCCAGCCCATCCGCGTGGCGGTGATCGGTGGCGGGTGCGCGGGATTGTCGGCGGCCTTCGAGCTGACCCGTCCGGAGCATGCCGGACTCTACCAGGTCACTGTGTATCAAATGGGATGGCGCCTGGGCGGCAAGGGCGCGTCGGGCAGGGGAGTGGCCGACCGGATCGAAGAGCACGGTTTGCACCTGTGGATGGGCTTCTACGAGAACGCGTTCGGTCTGATGCGGGAGTGCTATGCGGAACGCCACGAGGCGTTCCCGAACTGCCGTTTCGCCGACTGGCGCGACGCGTTTAAACCGGCGCCTGACGTTGGCGTTGCCGATCGCACACACGACGGTTGGGCGTTCTGGGTCGCGCATTTCCCGCCGGGCCAGGGCGAGCCGGGCGATCCTGATGCCGATGCTCCGTTCACGGTGATTGCGTATCTTCGGCAATCCGCGGTGTTGATCGGCGAGTTGCTTCGCTCGGCGGCCGGCCGGGAGGTTGATCCCACTCCGCGTGATCGGGGAGCCGATTCCTTTGCGGACGCGGTGAGCGCGCTGCTCCGGTATGGCCAGCTCGCAACCACGGCCGCGCTGATCGAGGCGAGCGCGCTGCTGCGCGAAGCCATCGACGGGTTCTTCCCGCAGATGTTCCGCGACGGAGCGTCCCCGCTGCTGGCGCTGCTCGACGGATTCGGCGCGGCGGCGCGGAAGCAGCTCGATTTCCTGGTGGCGGGAGACGGAGAGCTTCGGCGCGTGTGGCAGGTGATTGACGTGATCCTGGCGATTCTACGTGGCTCGATCCGCATGAATCTGGCGCTCGATCCACGCGGCTTCGATGCGATCAACGAATGGGACTGGCGGGAGTGGCTGCGGCTGCACGGGGCGTCCGAGCAGTCGCTCGATTCAGGTTTCATTCGCGGGATCTACGATCTCGCCTTCGCCTATGAAGACGGTGACGTGAGGCGTCCTCGTCTGGCTGCCGGCGTGGCTTTGCGCGGCGCGATGCGCATGTTCTTCACCTACCGCGGCGCGCTCTTTTACCGGATGAGCGCCGGAATGGGCGACGTGGTTTTCGCGCCGCTCTACCAGGTCCTGAAAAAACGCGGGGTCCGCTTCGAATTTTTTCACCGTTTGCAAAATGTGGGGCTTTCGCCGGGCGATCCGGCCTCGGTCGCGACGCTCGAATTCGACGTGCAGGCGCGGGTTGAGGGCGGTGGCGAATATCAGCCTCTGGTCAACGTTCACAACGTCCCGAGTTGGCCCGCGCGTCCGGACGAGTCGCAACTGGAGAACGGCGCCGATCTGGATTTTGAAGCTGTCTGGGAACAGCGCCGCGCCGGGACGAAAACGCTTGAGGTCGAGCGCGATTTCGACTTCGTCGTGCTGGGCGTGGGCGCCGGCGCAATCCCGCAGGTGGCGCGCGAGTTGATCGAACGCGAGCCACGCTGGCGCGACATGATCCGGCATGTGAAAACGGTGCCCACCCAGGCGTTTCAGATCTGGACGTCCCCGGACACGCGCGAGCTCGGCTGGACCGATGGCCGGGTGAATCTGTCCGGGTTTATGGCGCCGTTCGATACCTGGGCGGATATGAGCCATCTGCTTGCCGAAGAAAGCTGGCGCGAGCCGGTGAGGGGGATCGCGTATTTCTGCAGCGTGCTCCCCGATGGCGCGCCGGACGCGCAGGTGACCCGGGAATTCGAGCACGAACAGCGCGCGCGGGTGCGCGAAAATGCGATCCGTTTTCTCGAAAATCACGTCGGCGAATTGTGGCCGAATGCACGGCGGCCGGAGGGCGGGTTTCGCTGGGAAATTCTGGCCGCTCCGCCGGACAGCTCCGTGAAAACCGCGTGCCGCTCCGGACCGTGCCGCTTCGATACTCAATTCTGGACGGCCAACGTCAATCCGACCGATCGATATGTGCAATCGCTGCCGGGCAGTCCCGCGTATCGGATCTCTCCGCTGGACATGACCTTCGACAACTTGACCATCGCCGGAGACTGGACCGCGACGGGCCTCGATTCAGGCTGCATCGAATCCGCGGTGATGTCCGGAAAGCTCGCCGCCCACGCGATTTCCGGGAGGCCGGCATTGCGCGACATCGTCGGCTATGACCATCCCTAGTGTGCCGTCTCTGAAATTCGTGGAATTAAAAAGGGGACAGACTGCTCTGTCCCCGCTCGTATGTTATTCTTCCCCCTGAACCGAGTGGCCGTGGACAGAGTGGTCTGTCCCCTTTTTAATTCCACGAATTTCAGAGACAGCACACTAGGGCTCGAATGCTGAACCCATCTCATCCACGGCTCAGACGCGCGGCTCCCGAACGGAGCGGCCCCATTCGCAACCGTCTGACCAGCGTGCATCGCACTCCCGCGTCGGAATGGGGAGCGCTCGAATGCGGAGTTCAAACCGCGTATGCTGTTATCGACGAGTACATGAAGCGCGGCTACGAAGCGGCGCGCCATCACAACAATTCTTCAGACAGGCGGGATCACGTGAACGGCAAAAGTAATACACCAAACGACCGATCGAGTTACGGCGGCTGGTCGAGCCAATGGGGTCCCATGACGCCGTTTATCGAGCAGTGGTCGATGGCGATGCGCGCCTGGACCGATGCATGGTCCGCGTTCGTCCCCGGAATGCGGGCCGGCTCCTGGCCGCCGCCGCCCTTCAACGCGGGAGGACCGGTTTATCCCACGCCGGCTCAACCCTCCACCGCGGTGTCGGTGGAGGTCACCTCGAATCGCCCCACGGAGGTCACCGTGAATCTGAAGCCGGGGTGTGAACAAATGGATCTGACGGCGGACTCCTTCGTCCCGGCGCTCACCCACCCGGTTTCGATCACACGCACCGGGGGACGCCTCAAAGTGAGCGTTTCGATCGCGAACGAGCAGGCCGCGGGACGCTACAACGGCGTCATACGGGCCTCCGACGGGAGCATCGCAGGGGACCTGACCGTGGCGATCGCCGCAGCCGCACCATCGGCATAGGTCAATGGCCGCCGCGGAGGGAACGCTAGTCTCGTCCGTTTTAAAACAGTACGGCGATGCGACTCGCCGGGTGCTGTTCGATTACCTGCCCGCGGCCGAACCCCGGCGATACCTCTACGATCTGGTGGCCGACTATCCGCGGCGCGGCGGCCGGGCATTCCGTCCCAGCCTGTGCATCGCCACGGCGCGCGCTTTCGGCAGCCCCATGGAAGTCGCGCTGTGCACCGCCGCTTCCATCGAGCTGATGCACAATGCCATGCTCATCCACGACGATATCGAAGATGAAAGCGAACAGCGCCGCGGCAAGCCGGCCATGCACGTGTCCGAAGGCGTGCCCATCGCGATCAACGTGGGCGACATGCTCTCTCTGCTTTCGATGCGTCCGCTGCTCGACAACCGCCGCCTGCTGGGTCCGGAGCTGGCGCTGCGGATTCTCGAAGAGACCGAGCGTATGGCGCGCGAATCGGCCGAGGGCCAGGCGCTCGAACTGGGTTGGCGGCGCGACAATGTGACCGAGGTCGCCGAGGCGGACTATCTGCACATGGTCCTGAAGAAAACCTGCTGGCTCGCGACCATTCATCCCAGCCGCATGGGCGCGCTGATCGGCTCGATCGGGTCGATGGACCTCGATCGCTGCATCCGGTTCGGATTTTTTCTGGGCGCCGCGTTCCAGATTCAGGACGATCTGCTCAATCTCGAAGGCGACCCGGACTCGTACGGGAAAGAACTGGGCGGCGACATCCGGGAGGGCAAGCGGACGCTGATGCTGATCCACCTGTGGGCCAACTCGACCGATGCCGAACGCGTGCGCCTGCGCGAGATGCTCGGACAGCCGCGCGAGTGCCGGTCGGAGCCGGACGTGACGTGGGTCCGTGAAAGAATGGACTCCTATGGGTGTCTGGATTACGCCCGCCAGGTGGCACAGGGCCTGGCCGGCGCGGCCCGATACGAGTTCACGGGCTTGTACGGCCACCTTCCCGATTCGATGGATCGGCGCTTTCTCGAAGCGCTGCCCACCTGGGTCATAGAACGGAACTGAGATGAGCCGGGACGCGTTCGCAAGACAACTGCCGAAGTTCACCAACAATGCCCTGCCGGTGAAACCTCCGTTCATGTTCAACGGCATGTCGACGCGGGTTTTTCCGCTGCGTGCCAACCTCGACGCATTGCAGCATCTGTGCGACGGCTACCTGAACATCGTTCCGCCGGAGGCCGGGTACTTCCGTGCGTCGGTGCCCTACGTGTACCTGATGGTGCTCGACTACGGCCAGATCGCCGAGGCGGTGGTGCAGGTCGGCTGGTTCGCGCAACTCGAAGTGTTCTTCAGCGTGCCGGTGGAGTGGTACAAGCTGGTCAACGGCCGGTGGGTGTTCCATGACTGGGCAGTTTTTACGCCGTACGTTTTCGTCAACGACACATTCTCGGTGCCGCTGGGCCGCACCGTGTACGGATTTCCCAAGGTGCTCGCGACCATGGTGGCGACCGAGAGCCAGTGGGTTTCCGATCCCGTCGCGCCGGTGACGGTCGCCCGCATCGAGACCCAGGTATTTCCCGAAACTTACTCGGACAGCGGCCTCGAAAAACGCGTGTTCCTGGATGTCGAGCGGACCCCGACGTCCAACCTGCGGATCCCCTTCGATCCGAGCGATCCCGCCATGCCGTGGACCATCGCTTCGAATCTGGCGGACGCCATCGGAGGATTTGGGCGCGACGCCATGTGGATGATGCAGGCGATGAGGATCTCCCCGGTGAATCCCGCCGCCTATCCGTGGATCTTTCCGCAGATGCTCGATCGCCTGCCTCCGGTGTTCGCGCCGGGCGGAAAAGGCTTCGTCCAGACTTCTCTCAATCTCAAGCAATTCCGCCGCGCCGACGATCCGCAGCACATCTGCTATCAGTCGTTGACCAGCGGCCAGATGGTCACCACGGCGATCAACGGAGCCGGCCTGCTGGGCGAAAATCGTACCGTGCTGGGCGACCTCAGCGGTGGCTATAACATCAAGCTTTTGGAACGCACTTCCCTTCCGATCGAGCGCACGCTCGGACTGGAAGTGGCCCTGCGCGTGAACCTGGGCGGATCGGACGTGGCCGTGTTGAAGCCGGTCCTTCCCTTCTGGTTCAACGCGGACCTGAGATATGAACACGGCAACAATGTCGCCTGGCGTTCGCACGACGGCGTCTGGAAGGACGAATCCGGGCAGCCGTTCGATCCGGCGCAGAAACCGGCGACGACCAAGAGCGATCGGCCGGAATTTAATTGCATGATTTCGACCGCCATTGAGGCGATCTCCGGTCCGTTTCAATACTCCGACACCACCGTCCGCGTGCTGCCGCTGCTGGCGAAACGGAACAAGCTCCAGAAATTCCTGGACGATAGCCTGAATCATCCGCTCGGGAGCCCGGTCCTTAAGAGTCCATGTGAAAACTCCGGACGTGCTCCGCTTGCTGACGCGCGCGGTTCCGCACGTTGCTCATTGGACAGGGAGTCAAACGGAACCCCGACCGTCAGGGAGGGGAGCACGTCCGCTTTCGCACAGACGCCTCATACGGACGGCAAGCCGGAACAGGTCCGGATCGTTCCGGAAGGCGGGACCGCGGAAGAACATGTACGTTTCTCGGTGTGGGCGCACCCCCCGGCGCGCAGCAGCCTGCGCGACCCCGTCGAAAGCGACACCGCTTACGTCTACCTGACCGCGACCAGTTTCGGCGGCGTCAAATCCAAGACCAACAACGTCGGCAACTGGGCGAAATACGAACTGTCCTTCCTGATCCCCGTATATTGGGAGCGCCTGGTGGAGGGTCAGTGGACCATCATCGGCGTGGGCGTGGTTCCCGCCTACAGCTTCGTGGACGATTGCATCGCCGCCATTTCACGGATTGAGGTCCAGGGCCTGGACGTGATGACGGCGAATTTTGTCCGGCCGGAAAGCGTCTGGCTGAGCCCCGAAGGCGAGCTCAGCGCGGACCCCCAGCAAACCTTACTTCGCGTGGAAGCGGAAGTATTTGTGGGGGCGGCACAAAAATCGTCCGTCCAGCCGGTGATCGACATCAGCCGCGGCGCCGTCGACGCAGGGCTGGGAAACGCGCCGGATTCGCCCTGGCACTGGGCCGAGCAACTGCGCGATGAGTTGGGCGCCAAGAAAGCCACCAAGCTCGATTTCCCGGACGACCTGAGAGTGGCGCGCGCGCTCGCCCTGGAATTTCTCGGGAACCAGACTCCGGTATCGATCTACACTCTCAAGCAGTTCCGCGACGTGGCGGACGCCGACAAGGCCTGTTATCAGTCGCTGGTACGAGTGCCGCGGGCCCTCAACGAAATCCTCGACGTGCGGGAAATAGAGGATACGCTGGTCGTAAAGATTCACGATTACCCCGCGCTGTCGATCGTCGAAACGCTGGGGCTCGCCTCCGTGCCGCTCCCCGACGAACCCAAGGGCATCGTCCACAGTGTGCAGGCCATTCGACCCTTCTATATCCGCGCGACGCTGACCGAGCCCCTGGCCGAGCGTCTGCTGGCGCGCTGCGGAGGAACCGAGTGGACCCTCTCGCCGGCCACGTTTCAAACCATGCTGTCGAATGAAAAGGGCTCGCCGGTGATCATGGCGGACCTGAAAGCGGAAATGCTTCAGGACCAGATGGACCCATCCCGGACTGCGGCCATCATGTACCAGGCCCGCCTGCGCTATGGACCCGACAACCCCGACGGGATCAGCGCGGATCAGGCGGTCAAGGCCGTGGCCAGGGTGGACCCGCAGATGGTCATCGAGTCGGTTCTTTCGCGCGAATGGACCAATAACGATCCGAATGCCTACTGGCGCAAGGGTCAGCAGGAACTGCTCAAAGGCTTCAGCGCTCTGCCCCAGGAAGGCGTCATCAAACCGTTTGCCGAAGCGGAAACGTCGCGCGAGTTTAACAACGCACTTGCGTTGCACCCCGGCGCCGTGGCGAGCAAAATGAACGATGAAGAGATCGCGCCCGTGGTCCCATACACGGATCGCGCTCCGGACACGGCCGCGACGGTCGCGCTGACGGCCAACGCTCCGCGCAGTACTGCGGCCGCGCGATGGCGGGCGCAACTGGCGGAGATCATCGAGCGCCGCCGGGCGTTCTCGGAACAGCAGCTCCGGCTGGAGCAGAGCGTCGACATCCTGGCTCCGGTCGCGATTCTGGGCTTGCCGAGACTGGAGAGCGCATTGAATCAAATGCAGCAGCCGACGCTCTCCACGGACCCACTCGGCGCGGCCTTTACGGAATTTATGGACTCGCTTCAAAAGATCCAGGAGCTGCACATCGCGGGCGAGCCGTCGGAAACCAATAACCTGGATACCGTTGTGCTCGCCACCAATCTGCGGCTCGGGGAATTGCTGGCGATCCTGCGCGGGCTGCTGGTGCCGGGCGATCCTCCGGGAGCGAATATGGAGCGAGTCATGGGAGCCGGCGAACTCTATCGCCAGGCCGTGGATCTGGCGCGCCAGTATTGCGGCGACCAGCAGCAGGCTCTGCTGAACAAACTGTCGCGCGCCTATCAGAAGCCGGATTACTGCATCCGCCGCGACGCAGTCGGCAGCGGGAAGGATCGATGGCTGCCGTTAGCCTACTCCTGGAATGACGACTGGTATTACGGAATGAAGTTTTGACTCAGATGAAAATCTACAGAGTCGCGCACGGTTTCCGCCAGCGGCCGGATGGTGAGTCCGATGGCAATCTGTTCCGGTGAGGGCGGCATGGGCAGACTATCGTCGATCAGCGGAACTGCGCGCCACATATCGGGCGCGCTCGACCCGAGGGCCGCAAACGCCGCCTGCGTCCAGAACGCGACCGCGGACGTGGGCGGGCCGGCCAACTGGTCGGACAGGGCGTACGGAATGGGCCCGCCGTTGAGCGCGGCAATCTGCTGCGCGAGCGCCGCGCCGGTCACGTCGTGTCCCGCCAAGGGAATCGGTTTTCCAAAGTATTCTTTCGAGAGCGCCAGCTCGATCGCCACGGCCACGTCGCGGACATCGATGAAGTTCATCATCTGGTCCGTCACCACCGGGAACCACCGCGCCAGCGTCATTCGAACGAAGCTGGATCCTTCACGCCGGAATTCCCAGGGCCCCAGGCAGGCGGTCGGATTTACAATCACGACCGGCAAGCCATGCCGCGAAGCTTGCAACACTTCGTCCTCCATCGCGGCTTTGGCTTGGAAATACGGGTATACCGACCGGCGCCACGCGGCCGCCATCGCGCGAATCGGCGGCTCATTGCGCGGCAACGTCGAAGAGGAGCTGATAAACACCAGGCGGCACTGGTTGCGCCGCGCGGCGCTCAGCACTGTCCGGGTGCGCTCCACCGCCGTATCGACAATCCAGCGCCATCCCTCGCTCCCGCCCACGCAGGGATCGAGCGGGTGCGGCGCCGCGGCGTCCACGATCAGCTCGTGGCCGAACGCCGCTTCGCTCAACCCTTCATCGAGGCGCGCGGTTTCGACCGCCAGGCCACTAAGCGCGACCGGCTTCGCCTGCCGCGTCGCGGCGGTGACCCCCCATCCCTGTTCGAGCGCGCGCCGGACCACGGCCTGGCCGATATGTCCCGTCGCGCCGAGCACCAGCATGCGCCGCGTGTCCACATTCATTGAGGAAACCCCATGATTCCCTCCAATCCTTTCGCCGCCATCAACCTGCACGGCGATGGTAACATCCGTGGCGTCACCCTCGCACTGCCGCTCGACCGGGTGCGGGATTTCCTGCCGGCCGGCCTCGAACTCGGTCCCCAGGACGTCACCCCCGCCGGAACCCATCCCGTGGTTCTCTTTTTTCAGGATCTGTTTCACGCCCACATGTCGGTCCCGATGCTGCTGCCCAACATGACGTACCACGAGCACACCTTCGGCATTCCGTTCACCTACCTGTCGCGCGACTCGATTACGCCCGGTTATCCCGGACCGTATTACTACATGCCGAAGCTCTACCTGGACGATTTCCAGGCCACGCTGGGCGGCCGCCTGGTGTGGGGCCTCGCCAAGGAGATGGCGTCGTTTCAAGTGACGGCCGACCGGTGCACGATTACATCGCTGGCCGGGCAGCGTATGACGTCGCTCACCTGGAAACCGATCGAGGGGCCGGACGCCGCTTACCGGCCTCTCGCAGATTTCCCCCACTTTGAGCCGGTGCGCCAGATGATGAACCAGCCGTTGATCAACATGGTCCCCGCGGCCATCGGCCCGTTTTTTCTGCTGGCCGATTTCGACAAGAACTGGGAGGTCGCTAGCATTCGCCCGATGCAGACTGCCGTCGAAGTGGATGTGGACTACGTAACCGGCTACGCAGTGGGCCGCTATCCGCAGGCGGGCTGGTTCCCCGGAATCGACCAATCGGTGCTCGGCTCCTTCGAGTTGCGGGCGCCCTGGCGGCTAAGCCTCCCCTACCCGGCCTTGTTTTCGTTCCGCGGCCGGTAAGCTATTTTGCCGAAATCAGTTTGGAGGTAGATCCCCGCCGTGGCCGGCAGGGCTGGTCACCGCCGTCTGCGCCTTCAACGCGATAGACCAGCCCTGCCGGTAACGGCGGGGTGAGGCATCGACTTTTCACACACACTCGTCACGGCGGGGATCAACTCCATTTTTCAGACCGACTCTGACGCGCGGCCTCACGGCGAAGCCGCCTTCCGGAAACGGTCGGCGAGTTCCCGCAGGCAATTCACCAGTTCGGGCGGCTCACGCACTTCGAATTCGAATCCGATCCACGCCAGATATACAGACAGCGTTTCAAAGGAGCACGAGCCGGCGTGAAACAGGCAGGTGTGTTCGTCGACCGCTTCGAGCATTCCGGCGGCGGAAGGGATGCGCTGCGCCGCGGCTTCGAGTGGGGCGCGCAGCAGAATTGTGGCGCGCTGCGGATACGGCGTGAAGGAAACGCTCCTGGCCACGTACGCGGCGAATCCGCCTTCGGGCGGACGCCGCGGCGCAAAGCGCGAGCCGGCGGAGATCTTCCCTTGAATGCGGTCGACGCGAAAGGTGCGCCAGTTGTTGCGCGCGCCATCCCACGCAGCCAGGTACCAGCGCCGCCCGGTGTGCACCAGGCGATGCGGTTCCACTTCGCGCTCGGTCGCGACGCCTTCGCGGCTGCGATAGCCGAACCGGAGTTTTTCATGGTCGCGGCAGGCGTTGGCGGCCGCCAGCAGCATGGCCGCGTCGACCGTCGGACCAGATTCGGCGAGCGGAAGGATATAGGAGTTCAGCGCCGCCACCCGGCGGCGCAGGCGCGAGGGCAGCATCGGCTCGACTTTGGCGAGCGCGCGCAGGGAAGCTTCCTCGATGCCCGCGACCGTTCCGCTGGCGGCGGTTCGCAAACCGACCGCGACTGCCACGGCTTCCTCGTCGTCCAGCAGCAACGGCGGAAGCGATGCGCCCGCGCCCAGTTGATAGCCGCCGGCGGCGCCGGACGTTGAATGGACGGAATAGCCGAGACTACGCAGCCGGTCGACATCGCGGCGCAAAGTCCGGGCGGTGACTTCCAGGCGGTCCGTAAGCTCGGCGCCGGACCAGTATCGGCGCGCCTGAAATAGCGACAGCAAGCGAAGCAGCCGGGCGGAGGTCTCCAGCATTTTCTTCAAGTGTCTCACGCATTGCGGACTGAAGCTGTCCGCAATGCCTGTTACTGTTCTGATTGTGAGAGTTCAGGAAAAGGAGACTTTATGCCGTTCAGTAAAAATTTGTTGCCCGAATTCGACGAAGAGATGAAGAACACCAGAAAGCTGCTCGAGTGCGTGCCCGATCATGCGCTCGATTTCCAGCCGCATCCCAAATCGATGACGATGGGCCGTCTGGCGACGCATGTCGCGGAGCTGCCGTCATGGACGACGTCCGCGGTCGACCTGGACGTTCTGGAGATGCCGGCCGACTTCAAACCTCGCCTGGCCCAGTCGCGAAAGGAGCTGCTCGAGGTGTTTGACAAGGGCGTCGCGGAGGCTCGCGGGAAGATCGCGGGCGCAAGCGATGAGCACTGGCGGAAGACGTGGACGTTCAAATTCGCCGGACAGACGCTGATGTCGATGCCGCGTTCCGCGGTGATGCGCAGCGTGATCATGAATCACCTGATCCATCACCGCGCGCAGCTGGGCGTGTTCCTGCGGTTGAAAAACGTCGCGATCCCGGGCATGTACGGGCCGTCGGCGGACGAGCCGGACATGTTCCGGACGCAAAGCGCGTAGTGGCGTCAAGCTCCGAACCAGCCCCGGGCTCACGCCTGGGGCTATTTTTATTTGCGCGTGGGAAAGGTCAGTGCTTCACCCCGCCGTTACCGGCAGGGCTGGCCTATCGCGTTGAAGGCGCAGGCGTCGGTGACCAGCCCTGCCGGTGACGGCGGGGATCAACTCCACCTTTCGCACCGATTCTTACCGGCAGGGCTGGTCGATCGTATGGCGAACACAAACGCCAGCGAGGCGAATAGTTCGATCGACGCATTTTTAGCACCCCCCCACAATATTCCGCCGCCGCGTTCGTCTACAAAGGTAGATGGAGGACGTACTGAGCGTCGCAATCGAGCCGCAGAACCGGCGCATCGCGGAAGTGATCGAGCGCGAGCGGCGGCGTCTGCTGCAGTTCATTCGCAAACGCGTGGACGACGCGGGCGATGCGGAAGATATCCTCCAGGATGTTTTCTATGAACTGACCGAAGCCTACCGGTTGATGAAGCCGGTGGAGCAGGCGGGCGCGTGGCTTTATCGCGTGGCGCGGAATCGGATTATCGACCGGTTCCGTAAGAAAAAGGCGGAAACGGGCGGCGAAGTCTTGGGTGAAGAGGAGACGCTCCGGCTGGAGGATCTGCTTCCATCGCCGGATGCCGGGCCGGGGGCGGCGTATGCGAGAAGCGTGCTGATCGAGGAGCTGGACGCGGCGCTCGAAGAGCTTCCTCAAGAGCAGCGCGAAGCGTTCCTGGCGCATGAAGTGGAGGGCCGCAGCTTCAAGGAACTGGCCGAAGAAACCGGCGTCAGCATCAATACGCTGCTCTCCCGCAAACGTTACGCGATTCTCCACCTGCGGCGGCGCCTCCAAGCTATCCATGAGGAGTTTAAGAATCTGTGAGGACAAAACTATGAGACGGATGTTCAGAATCTTGAGAATGGGCGTGATTGGAGTGCTGGCCATCGCAATCTTCGGATTCGTGGTGATGAGTTTGTGGAACTGGCTGGTGCCGGCGCTGTTCGGACTGCACCCGATTAGTTTCTGGCAGGCGCTCGGCGTGCTGATTTTGAGCCGGATCCTGTTTGGAGGATTTGGCGGCAAGTCCCGCGGCGGGCACTGGAGACGGCGGATGAACGACCGGTGGCAGCAGATGACGCCGGAGGAGCGCGAACGCTTCGCGGGGGGAATGTTCGGGCGCGGCGGGCGTCCGGGCGCGGAAGGATCGGGGTCGCCCGCGCCGGGTCAGGCATAGCGTGAACGGCTTACTGCGGGTTCACTGGGGCGGATTCGACGCGCCGGCCTTCCAGCGCGATTCTCACCAGTTGACTTCTTCTTCGGACGCCCGCCTTGTTAAACAAGTGTTGTAACGTCGCCTTTACGTTGGACTCCGAACCATCGATCTGGATCGCGATGCTGCGGTTGGAAAGACCGGCGACCACGCCGTTCAGCACGGTCTGTTCTCTTTCCGAGAGTTCGCCCAACCAGCGATCTTCATAGTGCGGATACAGGTCGGCCAGGAGTTGAATGACCTTCTGGTCGACCCAGGCGTCGCCGCGTGCCACAAAGCGAATGGCCTGCAGCAGACGGCTGGAGGAGTCCGACTCCCGGAAGATACCGGAGGCTCCGTACTTGAAAATGATCGCCGCGCTGGGCGCGTCCACTTTCCGCGCCACCACCAGCGCTTTCGCGCGAGACTCCGCCTTGCGCGCGGATTCCATGAATTCCCTGGCTAAGCTGAGATCCACCAGGACGACATCCACGGGCACTTCGCCTAAAAACTTCAGAGCTTCCGGCGTGGTGGAGCATTGCGCGACCAGTGCAAACTCCGGCTCGGAAGCCAGCAGCCGGGCAAGACTCTCGCGCAACAGAACGTGACCGGTGAGCAAGATAAGCCGTACGCGTTCGCCCGACGCTTCCGCCGCGTCCGGCTCAGTCCGGGGATCCATCCATAGCATGGTAGGGTGAATCCTTCGCATTTGCCAAGACTTCTGGCCGAAAGATCGGGGACCCTATCCAGAAGACTGACGGGTCGATCTTTCGATTGACTCCCACGAAAAAGTTGCCGGAAAGATAGCGCCTCGCTCTCTCCATCTTCAACGGAGCAACGTGGCATCGGTCGCGTCCTTTGGCCGGCTGGTGCACCTAAGCCGACTGAGCCACTAGTGTCCCGAGTTGTTAAGAACTCTCAAGGCGACCAAGGACGGCGGACTTCAGTCCGCGCGGCGCTTCAGCGCCGTCTGCACGAGTTGCGGAGCTAAAGCTCGGCGCGGGATAAATCCCGCCGTCCAAACAGCCTGGACGTCCGGTTCCGAGATAAGCAGTTCGTCGCATGGTGGGGCCGGCATTTTGCCTGCAGCCGACCTTTCAGGTCGGCCGGACCGTTGGAAAACGGGTCCGCCGGCTGAAAGCCGGCCCCACACCGCCGCTCCGGTTTTTTAACGAATTTCCAACTCGGGACACTAGTGATAATCTGAGCGTTATCGAAGGGAGCTTACGATGGCCGACCTGGCGACCAAGGCAACCAAGCCGGAGCCGACGGTTTTGGAGCGAAATACGCCCCGGCGGGGACGGCGCAGCCTTCTTCGCATCCTTCTGCCCATTCTGATTCTGATTGTGGTGGCAGGAGCAGGCTACTACCTTTGGCGTTATCTCAACACGTACGAGTCGACCGACGATGCCCAGATCGACGGGCACATCCATCCGATCAGCGCGCGCATCACGGGACACGTGGTGGAGGTTTTGACCGACGAGGAGCGGTATGTGAACGCGGGGGACGTGATTGTGCGTATCGATCCCAAGGATTTTGAAGTCGCGGTCGCCAAGGCCGAAGCGGATGTGGCGAATGCCGAGGCAAATCTGGACAGTTCGCAAACCACGGTGCCGGTGACGCACATCGACACGTCCAGCCAGCTGGTGACGGCGGAATCGGTTCGGGCGGAGGCGGACGCGGCGCTCGAAGGGGCCGAGCGGCAGTTGGACGCGGCGGTGGCGCGGCTGCGGACGGCCCAGGCGCAGGTTCGCGAGGCACAGGCAGACGAGCAGAAGGCGCGCGACGATGAGACACGCTATAAACTGCTGGTCGTCAAAGACGAGATTTCGAAGCAGATCTACGACACCGCGGTTTCGACGCTGGCCGCGGCGCACGCGACGGTGGAGGCGCGGCGCGCGTCGGTGGCCGAGGCGGAACAGAACATCAGCGTGGCGAAAAGTGGGGTGGCTCAGGCCAAGACCAAGATTGTCCAGGCCGACGCGGGGATTGAAACGGCCCGCACCGCGCCCCGGCAGGTGGCCATCAGTCAGGCTCGCGCCAAATCCGCGCAGGCGCAGGTGGCGCAGATGCAAGCTGCGCTCGAACAGGCCAAGCTCAATCTGCAGTACTGCACCATCCACGCTCCGGTCAGCGGGATCGTGGGGAAGAAGACGGTGGAGGTCGGGCAGAACGTTTCGCCGGGCCAGCAGTTGATGGCGGTGGTGCCGCTCGACGATATCTGGGTGACGGCCAATTTCAAAGAGACGCAGCTCGATCACATGAAGGCGGGGCAAAAAGTCCGGTTCAGCGTGGATGCTTATTCGCACGAATACACCGGGCGCGTGGAAGCCATCGGGGGCGCGAGCGGGTCCCGGTTCAGCGTGCTGCCGCCGGAAAACGCGACCGGGAATTACGTGAAGGTGGTGCAGCGGATTCCGGTTCGGATCGATCTCGATCCCGGGCAGAACGCCGACCGGCGGCTGCGTCCGGGAATGTCGGTGGATCCCAAGGTTTTCGTCGAGTAGCGCATGGCGGAAACAACCGAAACGGTGGCCGCGCCGGTTCCGGCGGAGCAACGCTGGGAGCCGAAGTACAATCCCTGGCTGATCGCGGTGGTGGTGGCGATGGCCGCGTTCATGGAGGTGCTCGACACCAGCATCGCCAACGTGGCGCTGCCGCACATCGCGGGAAACGTGGGCGCGAGCAACGATGAGAGCACCTGGGTGCTGACGTCCTACCTGGTGTCGAACGCCATCGTGCTGCCCATGAGCGGATGGCTAGCGCGGCTGTTCGGGCGAAAGCGATTCTTCCTGCTGTGCATTTCGATGTTCACGGTCAGCTCCTTATTTTGCGGCGCGGCGCCCAGCCTGGCGGCGCTGATTGTGTTCCGCGTGATTCAGGGCGTGGGTGGAGGCGGGCTGCAGCCGATGGCGCAGGCCATTCTGGCGGATACGTTTCCGCCGCAGAAGCGCGGGCTGGCGTTTGCGCTGTACGGCATCACGGCGGTGATGGCGCCGACCATCGGGCCTACGCTCGGCGGATGGATCACCGACAATTACTCCTGGCGCTGGATTTTCTACATCAACCTGCCGGTGGGGATTCTGACCTTGTTCCTGGCCGCACGCATGGTGGAGGATCCGCCGTATTTCAAGCAGCTGGCCGGCGCGAAAATGCGCCTGGATTACATCGGGATTTCGCTGCTGGCGCTGGGGGTGGGGGCGCTGCAGGTGATTCTCGACAAGGGCCAGGAAGACGACTGGTTCGGCTCGCATTTCATTACGACGCTGGTGGTGGTTTCGGCGGTTAGCCTGGTTTCGCTGGTGATCTGGGAGTGGCGCCATGATGATCCGATCATTGACGTGCATATGTTCCGCAACTTCAATTTCTCAGTGGCCTGCCTGATGATGTTCACGCTGGGCCTGGTTCTGTTCAGCAGCCTAGTGCTGATGCCGCAATTTTTGCAGACGCTGATGGGCTACACGGCGGAATCGGCGGGCCTGGTGCTGTCCGGGAGCGGGCTGGTGATCTTATTTCAGATGCCGGTGGTGGGCGTGCTCACCGGCAAGATTCCGGTTAAGTACATCATGGCCTTCGGATGGCTCACGCTGGCTGTAGGGATGTATTATTCAACCATGGAGCTGGATCTGCTGATCAGCTTCCAGTCGGCGGCATGGACGCGCATCATCCAGTCGTTCGGGCTGGGGTTTCTGTTCGTGCCGATTACGCTGTCCGGCTATATCGGGGTCGCGCCGGACAAGGCCAACAGTGTTTCGGGACTGATCAATTTCATGCGGAACATCGGCAGCAGCGTGGGGACGTCGATGGTGACGACCATGCTCGCGCGGCGCGAACAGTTTCACCAGTCGATGCTGGCGTTGCACACCACGGGGTCGGATCTGGCGTTTCAGAATCAGATCAACGGACTGGGCCGGCAGCTGGTGGCGAGCGGGATCAGTCCGGCGGATTCGCAGGGCAACGCGCTGGCGCGGGCGTATCAATCCATGCTGGCGGAGGCGCAGACGCTGGCCTATCTCGACGTGTACTGGGTGCTCGCGGTGGGCGCCGCGATTATGTTCGTGCTTACTTTTATCGTCCGCCGAAACGATCCGGGGGGCGGGGGACAGGTGGTGGTGGAATGAGAGTCTGCGTGAAGAGTGGTGTCGATCCCCGCCGTGACCGGCAGGGCTGGCGCCTCCGGCTTCAACGCGATAGACGATAAGAGTCGGTATGAGAACGGACTTGCTCCCCTCCCTCACGGTCGGGGTTCCGTTTGGCGCCCCGTCGAGTGAGGGACATACGGAACCCCACGCGTTAGCAAGGGGAGCACGTCTGGGGAACGGCGGGATGGAGTCCCGGTGACGAGGAGGTTTGAATGATTCGCGTGATTACCATTGAGCGGGAATACGGAAGCGGCGGGAATGAGATCGCCCAGCAGTTGGCTGAACGGCTGGGGTGGAAGCTGTGGGATCAGTTTTTCACCGACGAAATCGCGCGGCTGATGGACTGCGACTCGCGCGCGGTGGAGGAGCGCGAGGAGCGGAAAGATCCGCTGTATTACCGGCTGTTCAAGGCCTTTCTGCGCGGCAGCTTCGAAGGCAGCCTGAACGCGCCCCGGCTGAAATTAGTGGACGCGGACTGTGTGAAAGACATCGCGCAGCAACTGGTGATCAAGGCGTACAACGAGGGGCAGGCGGTGATTGTGGGACGCGGATCGGCGTACCATCTGCAGGGTCGGCCGGAGGCGTTTCATGTGTTTACTTACGCTCCGTTCGATGAGAAGGTTCGGCGGGTGTGCGCGGGCGGGAAAACGGACGAGAGCGCGACCGAGCTGGTGGAGACGGTGGATCGGGACCGCGCCGCGTTCATCAGAGAACAGTTCGGCGTCGAATGGCCTGCGCGGCAGATCTTTCATCTGATGGTCAACACCACCATGGGCGTGGATGCGGCGGTGGAAGTGATTCTCGGCGCGATGGCTGCGGTGGACAAGCACGCGTCCATTTCTCACGAGGCTTCGCGCCAGCGCGTGTAGTGCGGCGCTAGCTGGGGGCCGGCGCCGCACTTGCATCACGCCAACCAGAGAAGTCCCGCCTTACAACTCCGGTTGAAGCTTGATGGTTTTGCCGGCGGCGACGTAGACCTGCTGGTTGAACGCGCTCTGGCCGGCTTCACGGATCTCGATGGTGTAGGTGCCGGGGCGAAGGTGCATGGTCTTGTTGTCCTTGGTGGTCCCGGCATAGGCGCCGTTGATGAACACCTGGGCGTCCTTCACTTTGGTGTCGAGCTTCACTTCGCCGGAGTTGGGATAACCGTAGTAATAGGGAGCGGGTCCCCAATAGCCTGCCCAGAACGGGCTGTAGTAGCCGGGAGCGTAGACCACCGGGCCTCCGAACGCGACACCGAAACGGACTCCCGCGGAAGCTGTCATCGGGGCGAGGCTCATTACAGCGGCGGCCAGGATCAACATTGTTTTTTTCATGACCTTGTCTCCTTCTCTGCCGGATACATTGCATCTGGCATGCCAAGCGGATGGTCGCCTGAGAGGCTGCTGGAAAAGGGGACAGACCGCTCTGTCCACGCCGCAGGCTCTCAAGAAAATCAACGGCTTCGGGTACGGGACAGAGTAGTCTGTCCCCTTTTTCAGTGACGCGCGGGGATGGCTGAAGTTCACCGCATGGCCGATTTCGGCCACCAGCGGGCCCGCGGATCGCTTCAGCTAAGCAGCTAACGGAGCGGGACTCAAGTCCCGCGCGGGATAAATCCCGCCGTCCATGGTGGCGCTACGCTAGGCGATCTGAATTTCGCCCGAATCGGTTTCGACATCCACCACGGAGCCGCCGCCGCGGAGCAGGCCTTCGGTCTTCGAAGTCATGGCCAACTCCGGTAGATCGAGGCGGCCGTCGTCGGTGCGCACCCGGAGCGTGTAGCCGCCGGTGGGGGCGAGTTTTACGGTAATGCGTCCGGAATCGCTGGCGGCATAGACTGGCGCGGGCGAGGTTTGCCATACCTGAATGCTGCCCGAATCGGTGCGCGCTTCGATGCGTCCGGCGATTTCGAGCGCTTCGATGTCGCCCGAATCGGAAGTGGCGTCCACGGCGCCGGCCACCAGGTAGATGGAAATGATGCCCGAGTCGGAGGTGGCGCGGACGTCGGCGCCGACGCTGGCGATTTCGATTTCGCCCGAATCCGTCTCACACTCGACCGGACCGTCGATGCCGCGGATGCGGAGATCGCCCGAATCGCTGAGGGCGCGCAGGGAAGTTGCGGCGGGCGCGGTAATTTCGACCATCAGATCCACGCGGCGAAGCATCCAGCGGTCGGCGGCGTCGCCTACCGTGATCGAATTGCCGTTCTGAATCACGGGCGGATTCGAGACCAGGCGCTGTGGGGAGCGCCCGAGGAGCAGGTGCAGGAAGGCGGGGCCGCGGGCGCGCACCAGGCCTCGGACGGTGACGATGCCATCTTCGCCGCGCTTCACGCGAATCATGCCGGAATTGGTGCTGGCCTCAATCCTGACGGGGCCGGTGACGTGCAGCGTCCGGGTAAATTCCGCTTCTCTAGAATCAATCGCGGGACTCATGTTCCGAGGATAAGACAGGGGGCCCGGGAAGGCTCGCGGAAACCGGCGAATGGCAGGGATTCACGGACGAATGGCGAGCCAGGCTCGCGGGCGGTGGGAGGTGCGGCGAAGGCGCGGAGAAATCTGGAGTTAACGGGTCGGTGGGTTCGTTTGGCAGGGGACGATTTTGAACCTCATTGAGCTGTTTGAGGGCGCGTTCGAACTGGCGGTTGAGAGCGGTTTCGTAGCGGCTGAGGAGCGCGAGCGAGCGGCCCTCCCGGGCGAGTTTTTCGAAGGCGTAGGCGAGGCGGTTGCCGTCGTCGATGCCGTTCAACTGGTCGTTTATTTCCGCGGTGGTGAGCAGCACTTCGTTTTCAAGTAGCGAGGCTTCCAGGTTGGCCATGCGGCGCAGACGCCAGCGGGCGATGGCCATGCTCTGGACCAGATCCATCTCGACGGCGTCGGCGGGTTGATAGCGGTGGATGTAGGCGTCGAGGAAAAGCTCGAAATCGGGCTGGGATTCGCTGACCAGGAGGGTGAAGGCGGCGGTGAGTCCATGACGCAGGGCGTTTCGGGAAGATCGGGATTTGCCTTCGGGGGTAACGGGACCTCGGGATTTGGCGCCGTTGATTCGGGCGGATTCGGATTTGGTTTTGCTGGGCATGTTGGTCTCCGGTGGGAGGGTAGCGTGGAGGTGGCGGGGAGTGGGTGGTTGGGAGTGGGAAGTGGCTGGATGGATTGGGGATTTTAATGTGGAGTGGGAAGTGATGGAGGGTAGCTGGCGGATGGCTGAGTGAACATAGCGCCGGATTATCGGAAGCTGGCAAGGTGCCGCTTTTCACACGCCGCGTCGTGACGAAACAGCCGAAAGCGAGCTATAGTCGCTGTGAGGCCGCGCCGGGCCTAACGACTAATGCGTAATTTGCGGTATGTCCGACCTCTCGTACTGGGCTTGTTCTTACAGGTTGTGCAGGGTGTCGCGCAGACCCAAAACCACGCATTGAAATTCGACAAGGAGATTGGAATCGGCGGGGGGCGATGGATGAGTTTTGTCGCGTTCAGCGCGGACGGAACAATGGTCGCGTCGGATGGCCCCGCTGCTCCGGACGACGTTTCAGGCGACCTAACACTGTGGAGCTTCGCCGACGGGCGACTGATCAAACGGCTGTCCGCAGAACCAACGGCCATTTCAAGCGATTGGAAATACTACGCCACGTACCATGGTGTCTTGGAAATGGCGACGGGAAGGCCGGTGATATCGCTGGGGAAGGACGCCTACGCGACCCACGCCTTCAGCCCGGACAGCCGCTACGTGGCTGAGTCAATAGGCGTCGGCGGCCATGATTCCCGCAAGATTCACGTTGTAGAACTTGCGACCGGGAAACAGGTGACTGCATTTGGACGCTATGCTCCACACTCGATGGCCATCAGTCCCGACGGCTCGACATTGGCGACGGGCCACTGGGACGTCATCATCCTTTGGAACATGTTGACTGGCGAAAAGCTTGGGGCGATGAGTGGCGCCGGACGTTACGTTGCGGGTTTATCCTTCAGCCAGGACGGCAAATTGATCGCGGCGGGTACGGACACAGGCAGCCTACAGATATGGGACGTCAGCCTTCGTGCAAAGGTCGCATCAATCGACATCGGCTTCGGCGGCGACGTATCACAGCCGGCGTTCAGCCCTGATGGTCGCCTAGTGGCTTTCGGTGTCTACGGCGCCGGGACCGCTTGGTTGGTCGATGTTCTTAGCGGAAAGATAATAGACCACCAAAAGGTTTCGGACCTCGGATGCGGCTCGGTCGCGTTTAGCCCCGACGGTCGTTTCTTGATCACACCCTCCACCGGAGGATTGATCAAATGGCCTTATGACCATGGCGGAACGATCCGCGTCTTCACCGTCACCCCATGACGCGGCTGAGTTCTCGCTTTCTTTTATTAGACGATAAAGTATGTTGATCGGCATAGGGGCGGCGGTCACCCGCCGACCCCTGCCACACCACCGTGCGTACGGGTCCGTACACGGCGATTCGAGTCGGTTACGCTGACACTTCTTCAGACAATGACGGAAGTCCGAGCGATTTGAAATACGCATTAGAAAGCCCCACAGACAGAGCCTTCGCCTTTGCGAGGTACCAGGGACCGAGTCCACTGCCAGCGGTATTGCTGGCCAGCCGCGGACGCACCCCGAGTTCCAACAGAGCTGCCCGGCGACGGCGCGGTGTTTTCCACTGCCGCCACAAAGCCGCCCTGAGTCGCATCCGGACCCAACGGGTTAGGCCGATCAGCACCTCGGGCGTTTCGCAGAATCCGAAGTAGCTGCGCCAGCCCCGTAGATACGGGGCTAACACCTCTATCGTCGTCGCCATGCTCACGCTCTTGGCCCGTCGCGTGACTTCCCGGATTCGTCGCTTGAAGCGATCCAAGGCCTTCGGCGCAATGACGCGCCTGACCTCCGGACCGTTCGTAAAACTGAATCCGAGAAACTTCCGATCCTGCGGTCGCGCCATCGCACTCTTCGCCTCATTCACCTTGAGCTTGAGCCTTTGCGTGATGAAGCGCGTAACGCTTTCCATCACCCGTTGCCCCGCCCGCTCGCTGCGAACGTAGATATTACAGTCATCCGCGTATCGAACGAAACGATGGCCCCGGCGCTCCAACTCCCGGTCGAGTTCGTCGAGCACGAGATTGCTCAGCAGTGGCGAAAGTGGACCTCCCTGCGGAGTCCCTTCCACGCTTGGGCTGACCAACCCGTTCTCCATCACCCCAGCATTCAAGAATGCCCGGATAAGTTTCAGCAGCCGCTTGTCCTCGACTCGTTTGGCGATCTGACCCATCAGTTTGTCGTGATTGACTCGATCGAAAAACTTCTCCAGATCAAGATCAACGCACCAGCCGTGACCTTCGGCGATATACTGCTGCGCCTGTGCCACCGCCTGATGAGCCGACCGTCCCGGCCGAAACCCGTAGCTGTGATCGGAAAACGTCCGGTCCCACTGCCTCTGCAGAACCTGCATCACCGCCTGCTGGATCAACCGATCCAGCACCGTCGGGATGCCAAGCTTTCGCACCCCTCCGTCCGGCTTGGGGATTTCCACCCGCCGCACCGGTTTCGGCTCGTAAGTCCCGTTCAGCAGTTGTTCCCGGATGGCTGGCCAGTGCTGTTTCAAGTAGTCGATGATGCCGCCGACAGTTATCCCGTCGACGCCCGCACTACCTTTATTAGCCTTCACCCGCCGCAATGCTTCTTTCAGGTTTTCTCGCTCACATACTTCCTCCATCAATCGATTCGTGTTGGCTGGGCTTTCGGTTCCATTCATCACCCCGGACGCTTCAGTCCCTTCCCTTCCCGCCTCTCGGGCTTCACCCGTCGGTTCCGATGAGAAGTCCAGTTCGATCTGGATATTCTGCTGCTTGTCGTCCTTGAGACTCATGACCTACTGGCCTCTCCTTCTCGTTCGGGCCTTCGGCCATCGTTCCCGGCTTGGCCTATCCATTGCTCCGCCTTTCGGCTTTCGGAGTGCCTCACTAGCCTTGCCGACGTCATGACCTAATATGCCCTCTGCTGACTTCTGCTCCGCGGTCAGGCCGCCTTTCGACAACCTCAGTCGCCGAAGCGACACGGAGCAGATCTCCTGGGGTAAGCTCAACCGTCTTCCGTGCACAGCCGCCGGATCTACGCTTCGCATCTTTGATGGATATGGACTTCGCGGTAAGTTGCCCGCTCGTCCGGCACTCGCGCCTTGTATCCGGTTCTTGTCCATCGACTCGCACTTTTGATCCATGCTTCCTTCAGACCCCGCCTCGCGGCGGTAGCCCTTGCATTTTCACTAGGCCTTCACCTCCATCAGGTTGACCGGAGGACTTTCACCTCCAAACTGCTGAGCATGCCCAGCACACAACTAAGCCGCAAGCGGCAGTTTGAGAAGTTTTGGACTGGGCGGGGCGGCTGCGGGCAAAGGTGGTGCCCATCGTGACAAGCCCTTTGTTTACAGGCCTCGCGGCGACGCTGCAAAACTTACCCCTTGCGAAACCCGCGGGGATCGGAGAAGGTGCGGCGCAGTCTCAGTTGTTTGGAAAATTTTCAGGACTGCTATACTTCCTTCGGACGCTTTTCGCAGTGGCGCACCCAGTGAGGGTGCATTTATATGTGGCTGCGATTGTTTATGCTCGCCCTCTGCGGGATGCCGGCGCTCCGGGCAGATGTGTGTGACGGTCTCCCGGCCGGTCCCCCCACGGGGAGGGCGGCGGCGCCGTTATCTGAGTCGAACGAACCGCTCTCTTTCAAGTTGTCCGTAAAATCCGGCGGACCCGCGTTTCGCATCACGGTTCGTCCCCTCTGGCAGATCAAGACGGGTCGCGAGATCATCGACGAAACTCGCGCTGGCGAGATTGAGGTGGCGCGCTGCAAAGACGGGAAGCAGCTTCAGGTGCTACCAATCGCGGCGGACCAGCCCCTTAGTTTTAGCTACTCCTTCCAGGCTAGAGATCTCAATTTCGACGGATATCTCGATTTTTCCGTCGACACGGAGTTTTCCGGCACCGGCGGGGCAGTTAGGTCGTACTGGGTTTATGATCCGCGTTCCGGGATCTTCGTCCAGAACGAGTTTACACACGAGTTGCGCTGTGGTTCGGCCGCCGCCATCGCGACGCAGACGGTAGCCACCACCGCGCCGCCGTCTGGAATACGCGATACAGCTTCCGAAATCGGCGAAACTTGCTGGGGCGCAAACGACATTGACTTCGACCCGGAGAAGCACGAGATCAGCAGGAAATACTTCGGCGGCGCCATGGGGGGCTGTCCAGGTACGGGAGAAGGAAAAGGAGAACGTTACCGCGTCGTGAACAATCGCCTGATCCTCATTCACGCACAGGATTTCGAGTTTGAGCCTAAGCCTCCTCCGGGTGGCATTGTCACTCCGGCTAACGCTGCGCAGTTGCTCATGGATCAGGTCTGCACTGTGACGGAATGGGACCTGATCGGCGGGACCATGCGTGTTACCAAGGTGCGACGGTATGATGCTCGGGGACAGCCCGTGAAATGACCGCCTCCGCGCGGGAATCCCTGTTTCGGCCTGCGACTTTTCGAAAAGTTTCGCAATGCCGCTTGGTATTGTTCTTTGGCGTGACCCAGAACGTCTCCACCACGACCAATACCGGTGGGACGACGACCACCGGCACCTCCAGCGAGGCGCAGGCGCTCGTCTTTTCGGCAACTCAAGCGCAGTTGCAGACGCTGGCCCAGACCAACGACGTGACGCCCAGCTTCGGCAGTTGCTACACCGGGATTAGCGCCAACCCCGGCGCGAATGGCCCCGGTCCGAACGTTACGACGCTGGATGCGGGGACTTCGATTACACTTACTCCGCCTTCCGGACCAGCCATCCAGCTCCCTTCGCAAGGCATCGGGAGCTATCAATCGGCCGCTGGTAAGACCGCGTATCCCAGCGGAACGTGGAGTTTGTCGAACGGCACGGGAGGCGCCGCTGTGGGCCCGTTAAGCTTTACTTTCCCGATGCCCCAGCAGGTCACCTGGACCAACATGTCCGCGCTGATGAACAGCCAGATCACGCGGGCCAACGGCGTGACCATCACCTGGACGGGAGGCGATGCGAACGGGTACGTCGACATCCAGGGGTACGCGGGTTTGACGCAGGCCGGCGGATATGACGTTGGCTTCGAGTGCACGGCGCCGGCCACGGCGGGGACGTTCACCATTCCGCCCTCGATCCTGCTGGCGATGCCGACGGGTGCAAGCGCCGTCTTCGAGTCGCTTCAGGTGTCCACTTACGCGATGCCGTATAGTGTGGGCAATGTCGCGGGCTTCAATGCGGCGATCAACGGGTCGCAATTCCAGACCAGCATCCCGGTGAGCTTCAAATAGCCGGGTTTCTTCCCCCCCCCCCGAAGGGGACAGCCTGAATTGAGCGACTCGACTTTCGAGCCAAGGGGACGGAGCGCCCCGTCCCCCTCGCGATTTTCCGTGGAGGCTGGAATTGTTCGATAAATCGCTCGGGTTCGGAGTCTTTTTTCCACAAGAACAGTCGAGAGAGTCGCGCCGCGTCGGGGCGATTGCGAACGGATCGGCGGACCATCGGGCCAGATGCCGAGAATCCTCGGAAAATTCGACTGTAAAACCGAGCGGTCGCTAAATTTAAGAAGGGGACGGGGCGCTCCGTCCCCTTCGACAGAAAATCGAGTTGCTCAGTTCAGGCTGTCCCCCTCGGGGGGGGAGGAAGGGGGAGGAAGGGGAGGAAGGAAGGGGGAGAGAGAGAGGGGGAGAAGATGGGGAGAAGATTGGGAGAAGAGAAAGAGAAGAGAAAGAGAAGAGAGAGAGAGAGAAGAGAGAGAGGGGACGCCTCAGCCCTATGCGTCGGGGTTTGTGTGAAGGGTCGGGTTCGACCCCGCCGTCAGAAGCCGTGAAAAATTGGGATCGGTTGCGATCGAGCCTTGATTACCGGGCAAAAACGGCGGATCGGCGCGGCCGGCCGGGTACGCGGTGGCGCTTAAGAGCATCGGGCAGGGGCGCCAGACAGCTCGAACCACGCCGCACACCGGGCTTCAAGCGCGCTAGGCTGCGCTGCTGGCCAGTTGCGGCCGCCATAATAGACGGATCCATTGTTGAATGTTGTAGGCCAGTGCCGCCCACTTCATTTCCACTCGAACCTTGGCCAGTCCGCGCACATGAAATTTGCGCAAACCGAATTTGTCTTTCCACCAGGCATGCGGAAATTCCGCGATTTCTCCCCGCCGTTTATAGATCGCACGGCAGGCCGGCTGCCGCATCCGCTCATGAAAGGCTTCTACCACCGGATGGGCCCGCTGGATCTTCACGCTCCGCTGGCCGCTGTGCGGACAACACCTGGTCCGGTGCGAGCACGCCGCGCAATCGCTGGCCGCGGCACGATACTGGTCATGGCTCCGCGCCCGGGAAATCCGCGCCAGGCGTTGGCCCGCCGGACATTCCAGCGCCGCGCCCGCGTCTAAAATACGAAACGCCGGCGGGCCATACTCGGCCGCGATGCCGGCTTGCTGGAGCGATTGCTGCCGGCCGCGCTGGCGCGCCTGCTCCCGCTCGAGCACCGGCCCGATCAACTCCACGCCGCCTTGGTCCGCCGCGACGATGCTGTGTTCGGTAACATACCCGCCATCCACGATCACGGTGGGTTTCTCCGCCGCCGCCGCCGCCCGCTGCGCCTGCATGCGCTCCAGCGCCGGCTTCAGTTGTTGTTGATCGCCGGCCGCCTGCGTGACCTCCACATCCAGCACGATCTTGTGCGCCCCATCCACCACCGACTGCACGTTATAGCTCGGCGCAAACCCGCCCTGTCCGTTCTTCATCACGCGCGCTTCCGGCTCGCTCAAACTCACCCGCGCCTGCTCGCGCTCGGCCGCCGGCTTGCTCTCGCGAATCTGTTGCAACTCCTGGAGGGCCTGCTTCAGCCGCTCTTGCTGCTCCCGCGCCGCCCGCTTCCGCGCCGCTTCCACCCGCGCGCTTCCCGCATGGCTGGGCGACTGGCTCAGCTCCTTCACCACTCTTTCGGCCTGCTCCAGCCGATCCCGCAACGTCGGCTCCCGCCGCAGCGACGCACCCGAGGCCTGCGCCTGGATCTTGGTGCCATCCACGGTCAGCTCTTCCAGCCGCACCATCCCGCTCTGGCTCAACGCCGCCAGCACCTGACTGAAGATTTTCTCCACCGCCGCCGCATGGGCCACCCGAAAGTCCGACAGCGTGTGATGATTCACCGTCTCATCCCCGCACAGCCACCGCAGCCCCGGCTCCTGTTCCAGCCGCCGTTCCAAATCCCGCGCCGACCCGATCCCCAGCGTCAGTCCATACACCCACACGCTGATCAGCAGCCGCGGATCGGTCCGCTCCGCCCCGGCGCGCCCTTCCACGCTTTTGTTGTCCACCAGGAACCCGCTCAGATCCAGTGTTCCGCTCAACTCCCAGATCGCCCGCGCCGCGTGGTCCGCTCCGATCAGCGTCTCCACATCCACCCGACTCCAATAGCTCTGGCTCCGGTCGATCCGCTTCAGCCGCGCTTCCGCCATGCCATAGTGTGTACCAATCACCCAAGGTTTGCATCAAATTTTTCACAGCTTCTCACCGGCAGGGCTGGTCGACCGCGTTGAAAGCACAGAAGGGGCCCCAAGCTGACGCATGGGGCTGGCGCCTAGTGGGATGGTGATGGCGATCAACCAGGATTTAGCGCACTACCAGTCGCTGCGCCAATGGCGGGCGCAGTGGTCGGGGTCGGATAGCCAGCGGGCCAGGGCGTTGATGTCGAGCAGGAGCTCTACTACGGTGGCTTCGGTGCGCTCGGTCGAGACTACCAGGAGTTTCCAGTCGCGGCCGGTCTGGCGGAGGTAGACGTAGACGGTTTCGCGGTCGAAATTCGAGCGGACGTGAACCAAAGGGGTCCAGGAACCGCCGATGGCTCGTTCGATGGCGCCGGCGCGAGGGCGATTTTCGGGGTTCAGGTTTTCGAATACAGCCAGGTCGATATGCCGGGTTCCGGCCGGATGCACGGCCGCGGTGAAGGCGTTCACCATGCCGAAGAAGGGGATGTGCGTGGGGTGGACGTGGCACTCATCGCCGATGGCGCGGACTACATCGGAGAATTCGCGGTCGGCGGCCAAGGCCCCGGCGCCGGATACGGAGAATATTGCCAACAGGAAGGCCGCTCGATTCATCGCTGGTCCTCTTTCTTGTCGTTGCTTTTTGGATCGATTTCGATCTTGGGAACTCCGAAGCGTCCGCCCAGTTCGCGCAGGTCCTCGGGATCGATCTGGCCGACGATGTTGACGATGGTGAGCTCTTTCGGATCGGCCACCAGCACCACCAGGCCGCCGATGCTCGAGCCGTCGGTTTTGACGAACACTTCGGCGTTCTCACCTTCGGTCTTGCTGCGGACGCCGACTACGCGGGTCCAAGAAGGCGATTTCAGTTGGGCGCGGATCTGGTCGACGTCGCTCGACTGATATTCGCCGGGGGCGTCGAATTCCAGGCTGCGGACGTAGATGCCTTTCAGGTTCGCAACCATGCGCTTGGCGCGGGCTTCATCGGGATCTTTGTCGGAAAGAAATCTCCCGGCTAGTTTGAGCAAGGGACCGTCTAAAGTGACGTCCACCACGTTCTTGGCTTTGGCCATGAGTTGATCGAGGTTGGCGGGGAGCTTGATTTCCTGGGCGGAGAGGGTCAACGCGCCTAGGGCGATCCAGGCCAGATAGAGTCCGAACCGACTTGCTCGGGTGGCTGCGGTGCGCGCCGGAGTCTGGGGGGAAAGGGGCTGTGAACCCCGCCGTGACCGGCGGGGCTGGCGCGTTTCACGAGTCGTTAGCAGGCGGAGTGGGTTGGGGGCTTTCATTGACGGTGATCCACTTTCTCTTGAATTTCGTCGAGTTTTGCGCTGGTGATGCGGAGGGCCAGCATCAGGCGGGCCTTGGCGGCTTCGCCTTTGGCACGCTCCTGAACGGCTTGTTCATGCTGCCAGAACACACCCATTACCACCAGCGTCATGGCGACGATGGCGGTGTACCATCGCAGGCGCAGGGCGGATTTCTTCGCGCGGCCAGCGGCGAGCACCTTCGCTTCGAAAAACGGCGACGGATCGGTCTTCTTTAACGCGGCTTTTAATTCCTGTTCCAGATGGTCCATTTACTTCACCTCACCCATGCTTCCTGTCGGATGGCGTCGCGCATGCGCGCTCCGTTCGATTTTTTCCCGCAACATCGCGAGCGAGCGGTGCAGGTGGCTTTTCACCGTTCGCACCGGGATGTCCATCACGCTCGCGATTTCTTCCGGCATCAGCTCTTCCTGATAGCGCAGGATCATGGCCATGCGCGGCGCTTCGGGGAGCGATGCGACCAGCACCCGCAAACGCTCGCGCAGGAGGGGATCGCCGGGGTCGGCGTCCACTGAGAGCTCCGGGCCGGCGTCGAGCGAAACCGCTCCGGGGCGGCGCTTGCGCGCGTAATCGATCGACCGGTGGCTGGCGGTGCGGCGCAGCCAGAACTTCACGTGATCGGCGGATTCGAGCGCGCCGAGTTTCGCGTGCAACTGCAGAAAGACGTCCTGCGCCACTTCCTCGGCGGCGAAACGGTCCCGCAGAAAGTGATACGCGATGCTGAAGACCATCGCCTGGTGGGTGCGGACGACGTCGGCAAACGTATTCACTACGGCAAAGCCTTATTCGCCACGAATGCACACGAATGAACAACGAATGAAAGCGAATTTCTTATTCGTGTGTATTCGTGTCCATTCGTGGCTAAGAATCTTCATTCCGTGGTAAGCGGTTGCGGTCATTCTGTTCGGTCCATATCTGCCCCCGCCTTGGCGAGTCTGTGTGAAAAGTGGAATTGATCCCCGCCGTGACCGGCAGGGCTGGTCGCCGACGCGTGCGCCGTCAACACGCTCGACCCGCGGGGAATGAAAGCCAAGTATCTTATTCGTGTGTATTCGTGTCCATTCGTGGCTAAGAATCTTCACTCACTAGCCAATACGCGACCGGCGATCGGGAGGACGCAGAATGTTTACTCGGATCGCAGGGCCTGCATGACGTCGACGCGGGCGGCGCGGGCCGCCGGCAGGACCGAGGCGACCACCGCGGCGGCCAGCAGCACCATCGCGGAGCCGGCCACGGGGATGGCGTCGGGCATCCGCATGTCGGGGAAATAGGTGCCGGCGAGCCGGGCCAGCGCGTATCCGAAAACCGCGCCGGCGAGGATTCCCAGGCCGGCCATCCAGACGCCTTCGGCGATCACGCCCCGGACCAGGCGGCTGGGTTGGGATCCGACGGCCAGGCGGATGCCGAATTCGCGGGTGCGTCCGCTCACCGAAAACGCAAGCACGCCGGCGACGCCCACCACGGCGATCAACAGCGCGACGGCGGCGAATCCGCTGAACACGATGGTATTCAAACGGTCCGGCGTCAGGACTTCGGCGCGCACGTCTTCGAGCGTCGCGGCGCGCTCCACGATCTGCTCGGCGGACATCTGGCGGATGATTTTGGTGACCGGTACGACCAGCGCGTAGGGGTTCGAGTGAACGTGGACGAACAGACGGCCCAGGAGCAGGCCGTCCTGATCCATGGGCTGATACACCGTGAGCGTGGGCGCGGGCACCACGTGCTGATCGTCGACGTCGCGCACCACGCCGATGATGCGGCGCTCGGGCTGGTCGCCGTCAAACACGAACTTGAGGACCGGATCGGTCCATTTGAGGCGCCGGTTGAGGGGATCCTGTCCGGGGAACATGCGGTCGGCCAGGGTCTGGCTGACGATGACTACGGGCTCGCCTTTGGCGCGATCGCCTTCGTTGAAGTCGCGGCCGGCGAGGATGGGAACGCCCAGCGCGGCGAAGAAGCCGGGGGAGATGGTCAGAAAGCCGGCGCGGGGATCCATCTGGCCGGCTTGGTGAACGTGGCCGTCGGCGAGGAACTCGAATTCGGGAATCTGGTTGGAGTCGCGCCAGGGAACCGCGCTGCCCGCGGCAACGCCGTCTACGCCCGGCAATTCGGTAATCCGACCGATCGCAGTCTTATAGAAGTTGAGCACCTGGTCGGGTTTCTTGCCGTAAGACATCACGGGAACGTTGATGGCCAGGACGTGGCGGGTATCGAGTCCGGTCTGCGCGGCCTGGAGCGCGACCAGAGTCTTGAGCAGCATCGCGGCGCCGGCCAGCAGCACGAAGGACGCGGCGATTTGCGTGACCGCGAACACGCGCTGGCGACGATTGGCGCTGCCGGTGATGCGCGTGCCGCCGCCGGCCAGTCCGAATCCATGCGAGGAATCGGCGGCGGGCAAGCGCGGAACGAAGGCCAGCAGGATCGCGGCGATGAGGGCCAGACCGGCGCCCACCCACAACATGCTCGAATCGACTTGAAGGTCGAGGGCGCGCACCGAAAAACGGGACGCGTAGCGGGCCAGGACGGCGACCATCGGCTCCGCGCCGAGAACTCCCAGCGCGGCGCCGGCTCCGCACAATAGCAGACTTTCGGCGAGCAGGGTGCGCCGGAGCGCGGCGGACGATGCGCCCAAGGCCGCGCGAATGGTCAGCTCATTCTGCCGCCGCACGCTCCGCGCCAGAATCAGGTTGGCGACGTTCGAGCAGGCGATCACGAATACCAGGCCGGAGGCGGCCATCAATACCAGCAGCACGGTGCGGGCCCGCGAAGTGATCTGGTCGCGCAGGCGGGTGGCTTCAATCCGGAAATCCGCATTGGCGGGATAGGCTTCGGGATGATCCTTCTTCATCGTGGCGTAGGCGGTGCGAAGCTCGGCGCGGGCCTGCTCGAGAGTCGCGCCGGGGGCCAGGCGTCCAAACAGCTCCGTCATGCGATGGACCCGTCCGGTGACCATGGTGGCCGACAGGTGATGCGGGCTGCTGACGATGTTCGCGATGATTTGGGTATCGGCGGGATACGGCACGGATGGTTCCAGCACACCGACGATGGTGGCCATGCGGGCGGGGCCGCAGCATTCCAGGCGCACGGTTTTTCCAATCACCGAAGGATCGCTCTTGAACACGGTGGTCCAGAATCGATAGGTGAGCACCATCGCGGGGGCGGCCTTAGGACCGTCGTCGCGCATGTCGAGCAGACGGCCTAGCACGGGGTGCAGACCCATGACGTCGAAATACGTGCCGCCGACTACGCCGGCGCTGACTTCCCGCGGCTCGCCCAGTCCGACCATGGTGAAGCCGATGGTGGAAAAATCGCCGAACGCGTTGAGGGTTTTGACGCTCGACTTCAGATCCT
Source organism: Terriglobia bacterium (assembly GCA_963797245.1). Taxonomy (GTDB): domain Bacteria; phylum Acidobacteriota; class Terriglobia; order Bryobacterales; family Bryobacteraceae; genus Palsa-187. The sequence continues at coordinate 106,814 of CAWCPE010000027.1, read as the reverse complement.
GGATTTCCGGGACCGAGAAGTCGGCATTCTCCTCACTGATGCCGGGCGCGCTCTGGCGGATGTAGATGAGGCGGTCTTCATCGCGGTTGACCAAAGGTCGCAGCAGGACGCCGCGCACCAGGGTGAAAATGGCCGCATTGGCGCCGATCCCCAGGGCGAGCGTCAGGATTACGGTAAGAGCCAGGCCTTTGGTGCGGGCGAGCGAGCGCAGCGCGTATTTCAGATCGCCGGGGAAGGTTTTGATCCCATTGGTCATGCGGTTTTACCCCTCAGTTTATTTCTTGAACTGGTGCACGTCGGTGGCCTCTGATAAATTATTGAAACCAGAATAGCGCGGCGGTACAGGCGGTGTCCGGGTCTGGGACGGCGCGCATGAATGCGGACATTATCGACTCGGGCCCGTTTGGTATATTGAGCCCGTGCCCAAAACACTTTTCATCACCGGAGCTTCGACAGGTATCGGCCACGCTGCCGTCCACCACTTTCGCGATCAAGGCTGGAACGTTGCAGCCACCATGCGGAATCCGTCCGATCACGCCGATCTGGTGTCGGACCGGGTCCGCACGTTCGCGCTGGATGTTACGGACGCGGCGACCATTGGTCCGGCGGTCGACCAGGCGATCAAAGCGTTCGGCAGCGTGGATGTGCTGGTCAACAACGCGGGCTACGGCGCGTTCGGTCCGTTCGAAGCCGCGAGCAATGAACAGATCGAGCGCCAGTATGCGACCAACGTGACCGGGCTGATGTTTGTCACGCGGGAATTCATCCCGCATTTTCGGGAACGCAAGAGCGGCGTCATTATTAATATCTCCTCGGTGGGCGGACGCGCTACGTTTCCGTTTTATAGTTTGTATCACGGATCGAAATGGGCGGTGGAGGGATTTTCGGAATCGCTCAACTTCGAGCTGAATCCGTTCGGGATTCGCGTGAAGCTGGTGGAGCCGGGCGTGATCAAGACGGATTTTGTGACGCGTTCGCTGGACGTGCTGAAGAAAGACGGCCTGGATGTGTACGACGAGACTATCCGGAAATTCAGGGAAGCGTGGGGCGCGGGGCGCAATGCGTCGAGTCCGGAAATGGTGGCGGGGGTGATTTATCAGGCGGCGACGGATGGGACGGATCAGCTCCGCTACATGGCGGGGGAGGACGCGAAGATGATTCTCGACACGCGCGCGAAAATCAGCCAGGAAGATTACTACGCGATGATTCGGCAGCGGTTGGGGATGTAGAGTGTGTGTGAAACGTCGAGGCTTCACCCCGCCGTTACCGGCCGGGCTGGTCTATCGCGTTGAAGGCGCAGGCGTCGGTGGCCAGCCCTGCCGGTCACGGCGGGGATCAACTCCACTTTTCGCACAGACTCTTTAGGTCGGCCCGTTTGAAGGCGGTGGGCTGATCCCCGCCGTCACCGGCAGGGCTGGTCGCGGGACAAAGGGATTAAGCGATACACTATCCGTCAGAATCGCTGTGACCCCGACCATCCATAAAACAGACGCGGCTCTGGACGCGTGGACTCGCGAAGTTGTGCAGTGGCATTTCGATCCGGACACAGGGACTCCGTTCTGGCTGGAACGCGCCAAGACGCTGGATTTCGATCCGCGGCGGGATATTCAAAGCTACGCCGATCTCGACCGCTTCGGTTTTTTCGAAGACGAATGGTTGAGAGGCGGGCCGGTGCGGCGCTGGGTGCCGAAGGCGTATGCATCGAAACCGATCTGCACCTTTGAAACCGGCGGGAGCACGGGCGTGCCCAAGTCACGCATCAACTGGCAGGATTTTCGGATCGATTACGAACAGTTTTCGGAGACGCTGCCCGATCAGTTTTTTCCGCGCGGGGCGGACTGGATTATGGTTGGGCCGAGCGGCCCGCGGCGGCTGCGGCTGGCGGTAGAGCACCTGGCGCAATATCGCGGCGGGATCTGCTTCGGGCTGGATCTGGATCCGCGGTGGGTGATCAAGCTTCTGAAGCGGTCCGCATACGAAGAAGCCGAGCGGTACAAGCAGCATGTGGTGGCGCAGGCGCTGACGCTGCTGAAGGCGCACGAAATCCGCTGCATGTTCACGACGCCGAAGCTGCTCGAAGCGCTCGCCGAAAAAATAGGTTTGAAGAAAGCGGGAATTCGCGGGATTTTCTGCGGCGGCACGGAGATGACGCCTCAGTTCCACCGTTTCGCGCGCGAAGAGCTGCTGGGTCCCGACATTTATTTCGCGCCGACCTACGGAAATACGCTGATGGGGCTCGCTACGCACAAACCGTTCGATCGGGCCGACAATTACGCGGTGATTTACTATCCGCCCAGGCCGCGCGCCATGATCGAAGTGGTGGATCCCGAGAATCCGTCGCGGGTGGTCGGGCACGGGGAAACCGGGCGGGTCCGGCTGACTACGCTGACCAAAGAGTTTTTCATGCCGCGGTTTTTGGAGCGGGATGAATGCGAACGGGAGGCTCCTTGCGATCGGTATCCGTGGGATGGGGTGCGCAACGTCCGGCCGTTCCGGAAATTTTCGACGACGGTGGTGGAGGGGGTGTACTGAGCGCTCCTGTTGCGAGCCCGCGTGAAAACGGAGGTGCTCCCCTCCCTGACGAGTGTGTGTGAAAAGTCGATGCCTCACCCCGCCGTTACCGGCAGGGCTGGTCTATCGCGTTGAAGGCGCAGACGTCCGTGACCAGCCCTGCCGGTCACGGCGGGGATCAACTCCACTTTTCACACACACTCTGACGGGTCGGGGTTCCGTTTTGGTCGAATGAGCAGCGTGCGGAACCGCGCGCGTCAGCAAGCGGAGCACGTCCGGCGTTTTTTCACCCAGATTCATTTCGCGGGTGAAATCGAATCGACCTTGATCGTATTCCCGCTCTTTTCGCCCGTCACCGTCACCGCCAACTCACCCTTGGGAGCGGAATTTCGAACCAGCTCCGCGGCGCGGGCGTTCACTCCGGAATCGAGCTTGAAGCTGATTCCGTCGTGGTCGACGAAGGTGAATGACTGGGTCTTCGCTTTCGGATGGCAATACCGGATCTCCTCATCGCGGTCGGTGTTTACGGCCTCGAGTGTAGTGGTTGGATTCCGGTTGCGCTCTTCGGCTTCGTAGCACTTGGAATCGACCAGGAATCCTGGCCAGGTTCCCGCAAATCCGGCGGCGGGTCCGAGGCAGAGCAAGGCGGCAAGCGCCATCCGTTTCATCGAAGTTGCTCCTGTTCATTGGAGTCCCGGCGCGTCCGGGGCGTTTCGAGTTACCGCCGCAATTTGCGGTCGAAAAACGCGTCGGCGGCTTTCATCGCTCTTACCCAGTGCTCTTCGAGAAGAAAATCGTGGAGCTCGTCAGGGAAAATCAGTTCTTCGAAATTCACGCCTTGGGCTCGCAGTGCTTCCACCAGCGTCACGGTCTGGCCGAAGTTGACGTTGCGGTCGTCGTCGCCGTGAATCAGCAGGACCGGGGATTTCCAGGTCTTCACGCTGGCCATCGGGGACGATTCGAAGGCGATGCGGGCTTGTTCGCGCTGCTTTTCCGGGTCTAAATTGGGATTCGCGACGCTGCCGCCGCGGGCGCTCCAGTCGTGCACGCCGTGCATATCTACGCCGGCCGCGAAAAGATCGCTGGAACGGGACAGGGCCATGGCGGTGAGATAGCCTCCGTAGGAACCACCCCACACGCCGATCTTCGATGGGTCGACATCGGGGCGCGATTTCATGTACAGGCCGGCGCCCATCACGTCGTTATATTCGCTGCCGCCGGACGCGCCATAATTGATCGCTTCGCGGAAATTCAGACCGTAGCCGATGCCGCTGCGATAATTCACGGCCAGCACCACGTAGCCTTTGTTCGCCAGGTACTGATTCATGCCGTAGGCATTCGAGTAGTAATACATGTAATGCCAGCCGAGCAGCATCTGGCGGCGGGAGCCTCCGTGGAAAAAGACGATGGCCGGATGCTTGCCTGCGCCTTTCGGGAGGAAGAGCTGGGCGTGGATCATCATTCCGTCGGAGGCCGGAAAAATCACCTGCTGCGGGACCACTTGTTCGTTCGACGGAAAATCCGACGGGATCGAATCCGGGGCCAGGTCGTGGGAGGTGTTTCCAATTCTTACCACTGCGCGGCCGATCTCCTTCGGGCTCGAACGGAAATACGCGACTGCGCCGTTGCCGGCATCTTCCGGCTCCCATTCGATCCCATCACCCAGGCCGCTGGTGTTCGCGGTTGCGATGTTTCCCACGTTTCGCACGCGCCTGGGGAGCACCGGCTGCGGTTTTCCGCCGTTCACCTCGACTCGCCAGATGTGGCGCCGGTCGATGTCTTCCTGATTCGACGAAAACAACAGCTCGCGGCGATTTTCAGTCAGGGAAACGTGCTCGATTTCGAAGGCGCCGGGTGTCAGCTCGGTGGCCGGACCTCCTTCGGCCGAGACGGAATAGAGGTGCATCCAACCGCTCTTTTCCCAGGGGAAGGCGAGGCGGTCGCCGTCGGCCCAGTAAATCTGATCCGACGCGACCATGGCGTGATGCACGCTGCCCGGTCCGGGATCGGCGTGCCAGACTTCGCGGCCCGCGCCGGTCGAGACGTCGGCGATGCGGATGGACCAGGGCGTCAATTCTTCGCGCACCGGTCCCGCGCCGCCGGCGCGTGTGACGGTGGGGGTCCTTAGGAACGCGACTCTGCGGCCGTCGACGCTCCAGACCGGACTGGAATCGTGATCGGTGGAGGGGTCCAGGTACTTCACCGATTGGTCGCCGGGATGATAGACGGCGATCAACGCATGATCGCCGCGCGTCGAGACGAAGGCCAGGTCCGATCCATCCGGCGACCAGCGCAGGTTGGAGGAAACGCCGCGCATGTGGACCAGTTCGGCGGGTTTGTCGCCTTCGATAGTGGTCATCCAGATTTGCGAGTTGCGCACGAAGGCGATGTGGCCGTCTTTCGAAACGGCGGGCGAATGACCTTCGGCGAGCTTCCGGGGCGCGCCGCCTTCAAACGGGACGATCCAGATGGATTGATCGGGCATCGCCGCCCAGCTGCGCGGATTCGGATTGGCCTGTCCGATCTGCTCCAGATTGCCGCCGCGCACGTAAACGATTGACCGGCCGTCGGCGGTCCACTCGATCATGCCGAGGTCCTGGCCGTCATCCTCTTTATATGCGGTGAGGCGGCGGCCTTTATAATCCGGGGCGGCGGCGACCCACAGATTGCGCGCGCCTCGTTCGTTGAGCAGCCACACGACCTTTCCGCCGCCGGGAGCCGCGTGCATTTCCGAAGCGAACGGAGCGCCCAGATATTGATCGATGGTGGCGCCGCTGGCGATGACGGAGAGCAGAAGGAGTAACCGCATGTCGCGATTGTATCGCGGTTCTAGGGTGACAACCGAAGTTTTTGGCGCGAAGGCTCGGGGGCTGGGGCGGGAGGGGGCATCGTCGCGAGCAGCGCGCGCAGAACGCCGTTGACGGATTGGGCGGTGCGAAAAACGCGCGCTACGTCGGGATCAAGGAGGACTGCGATCGAGCCCTCCTGGACTGGCGCTTTCGCTTTCGACAGCGACGCCTTTAGCTCCTGCATAATCTTAGCCACCTTGATCGAAGGGACCCGGGCGGCGGGTGGAAGATGCAGCTCTGAGGCGCCCGCAAAGCGGTTGTGCTTCGCCTTGGAGTAATCGATGCGATATTCCTTCCGCAGTTCATCGGACTGTCGCGCACCCGCCTTAGTCGTTCTCTTCATCGTCTTGTCTTTCTCCCTTTGTAGCGCATCGCGCGCTCAAGATGCGAATGCGATTTTCATGGACTTCCTTGAAGCTTACAAACAGCAGCCTCTGTTCTGCGGAGAGACCGATCATGATTTCGCGACGTTCCCCGTCGGAGTGATCGGGGTCGGATATGATGGCGGCCAGGGGGTCCCGAAACACAGGGGACGCCTCCAGAAAACTTACGCCATGCTTTCTTAAATTTGACGACGCCTTCGCCTGATTCCACTCGAAAACCAGTTTCATTCAGCGGCCCTCGCTAATAGCTTCACTGTCTGAAAGGTATCCGATTCGCTGACCGATTTATCCGGCCGGTAGCGTTTCACCCGCGCGAAGCGCAGCGCCAGGCCGCTTTCGTAGCGCGGGCTGATCTGGATGTCGTTGAAGGCGATTTCGGCTACGATTTTTGGCTCGATGAAAACGGTGTGAGCGTCGCGGGCGATTTCGATTTTCTGGAATTGTTCGGTCTGCCAGGCGAGCATTTCGTCGGTCAGGCCCTTGAACGTCTTGCCGAGCATCGCGAAGCCGCCTTTTTCGAGGTCGCGGGCGCCCAGGTGCAGGTTGCTCAGGAAACCTTTGCGGCGTCCGCTGCCCCATTCGGCGGCCAGGATCACCAGATCGAGCGTTTTGACGTGCTTCACCTTGATCCAGGCACGGCCGCGCGCGCCGGTGGCGTATTCGGAGGTGGGTGACTTGGCCATGATCCCTTCATGGCCGCGCGCCAGGGCTTCGGTGAGAAACTCGCGGGCCGCGGCGGGATTCGCGGTCAAAGTGTGCCGGATGACGGGCGCGATCGAGGCGAGTGCGGCGAATCTGTGCGACTGCGGGGCATTCAGGAGATTGCCGTCGTGATACAGCAGGTCGAACCAGAAGGGCGTCAAGGGGAGCTCGGCGCGCATTTTATCGACGTCGATCTTGCGGTTGAAACGGCGGGCGGTCACTTGAAAGGGCTGCGGGCGGCGGTCGGGTTGGATGCTGATGACTTCTCCGTCGAGGATCAGGTCCCTGGCGGGCAACGCGCGGACGGCTTCTACAATTTCCGGAATCGCCGGAGTGACGTCGTTCAACGCGCGGGAGAAGATCGCGACCTGATCGCCGGATTTATGGGCCTGAATACGGGCGCCGTCGAGCTTGAATTCGAGGGCGGCCTCGCCCAGATCTGCGATGGCCTCGTCGACATCTTCCGCGGTCTGCGCCAGCATGGGCTGCACCGGCTGGAACAGTTTGATGCCGAACTCATCGAGGCCAGCCTGGCCACGTTCGAGGGCCGCGCGGGCGATGGCGATGACATCGCCGGCCACCATGGCGGCGTGGCGGACTCGATCGACGGGAAGGTTGGCGGCCTGGGCGACCGCGTCTAGCATGATGCCTTCGAGGGCGCCATGGCGCAGCTCGCCGACCAGGAGGGCGGAGAGAAACTGGCGCTCGGATTCGGTTGCGCGGGAGAACAGGTGCTGGAGCAGGGACGCGCGATCGCGGCCGGAGGAGGCGGAAATCGTGGCGAATGCGCGGTCGACATCCAGCAGGTCGAGCTGCGCGGCTGCGGCGGTCGAGGATGGTTCGCGCAGGGCGCGGTAGCCGATGCCAATTTTGCCCTGGCGGGTGCGGCCGGAAAGAAACGCGACCACGATTTCGATCTCGTCGCCGTGCGATTGGCGGAGCAGGTCGGCGAGCAGGGCGGTCTTTTCGAGGCGTTTGGGGGTCGCGGCGATCCTTCGGGAGGTTTCGACCAACTGATCGAGCAGCATGCAATTTGAGGATAGGATGTGGACGGAACTGAAAAGAAGCCGGTCTGGAGACCGGCTCGCCGGCACGAATGCCAGCCCCACGGCGTGGGTTTGTCGTGAACTGCACCAGCGCGCTGGGGCATTTTAGAGCGGCGTGGCGCAATTTTCTCGCGCGGCGCCATGGAATCGCGCGAATATGTTGCGGTTTGCGAGGGCCGCCCGCGTGCAGCTGAAAATTCTTAATGGGGGAATTATGACGGCACTCGAACGATGTCTGGACTTTCTGGATCGCTCCAGAGTCCAATATTCACATTCAACTCATTCGGCGGCGTTTACCGCGCACGAGGTGGCGTCGGCCGAGCGCCTGCCGGCTCACAATCTGGCCAAGGCGGTGATCTACCACGGGGACAACGGGTTCGGGATGTTGCTTTTACCAGCCGATTTCGTGGTGGATTTTCCGACGGTGCTGCGGCTGCTCGGCTTGAACCACATCCGGATGGCGGACGAGGTCGAAATCGGGCAACTGTTTCCGGATTGCGAACTGGGCGCGATGGGACCGATCGGCAACGGGATCGACATGCCGATTCTGCTCGATGAAGCCCTGGCGGGGACCGAATTCATCGCGTTTAACGCGGGCACGCACCGGGACGTGATCCACATGAGCTTTGTCGATTTCATCGGCGTGGTGAATCCGCTGATCGCGGCGTTTGCCGTGCAGGAGTCGCTGCTTACGGTAATGTAACGTAGACGCTCTACACAAGATGTGGTAGAGTGTCTACACAATGACCCGGGAGCCGAATCGCGTCGAGCTGCTGCAGGGCACGCTCGACCTGCTGATCTTGCGCACTCTTCAAGGCGGGCCCACGCATGGGCACGCGATCGCGAAACACATCCAGAGAACGTCCCAAGATCTGCTGCAGGTGGAGACCGGATCGCTGTATCCGGCGCTGCATCGGCTGGAGGCGAAGGGCTGGATCGCGGCGACTTGGGAGCTGTCGGATAAGGGCAAGCGGGCGCGATTTTATGCGTTGACGCGTGCGGGACGTAAGCAATTCGCGAGCGAGCATTTGAAGTGGGACGCGTTTGCGCGCGCCATGGGATTGGTTCTCAATCCGTCGGAGGGCGAATGAGCGAGTGGCTGCGCAAGCTGAAGTGGATGGCGACGCGGCGCGACAAAGAAGCGGAGCTGCGCGCGGAACTCGAGTTTCATTTGTCGGAGGAAGCCGAACTTCGGGAAGGTGAGGGATTGCGCTCCGATGACGCGCGCTGGGCGGCGCGGCGGGAGTTGGGAAACCTAGGGCTGGTCCAGGAAGATACGCGGTCGGCGTGGGGATGGACGATGGTCGAGCAGTTTGCGCAGGATCTGCGCTATGGCTGGCGGACCAGCCGCAAGAATCCGTCGTTCACCCTTCTGGCGGTGTTGTCGCTGGCGCTGGGAATCGGGGCGAATGTCGCGATTTACAGCTTCATGGATACATTGCTGCTGCGGTCGCTGCCGGTGTCCGATCCCGAGTCGCTCGCGGTGGTGAACTGGCATATGAAGGCCAGCCGGATGCGCGGTTCGGTGGTCCATAGCGGAAGCGGCTCCATGTTTGACGGAGGGGATGGCGGATTGTCGGCCGGCATTTTCCCGTTTCCCGCGTTCGAACTGGTGCGGAAATCCTCCGGCGCCGTTTTTTCGAGCGTCTTCGCGTATTATCCGACGCGCTACGTCAACCTGATGGCCAAAGGACAGGCGGACCAGGCGAGCGGCGAGTATGTATCGGGCGACTATTTTCCCGGCCTCGCGGTGGTGCCGGCGGCGGGGCGGCTGATTATCCCGGATGACGACCGCGCGGGTGCGCCGGCGGTTGCGGTGCTGAGTCTCGCGTACAGCCAGAAGCGCTTTGGCGATGCGGCCGGAGCGGCGGGGCAGGCGATTCTGATCAATCATGTCCCGTTCACGGTGGCAGGGGTCGCGCCGGCGGAGTTTTTTGGCGTGGATCCGGCCGCGGCGCCGGATTTTTACGTGCCCATGCACACCAATCTGATGCTTGACACCGGGGAGCGCGCCAAGGGCGAATCGTATCTGGATCAGAATTATTACTGGATCGAAATGATGGCTCGGATGCGTCCAGGAGTGACGCTGCGGCAGGCGCAGGCGGCGCTCGGCCCGGTGTTTCACGAGTGGGAGGCATCGACGGCGTCGAACGATCGGGAGCGGGGAGATCTTCCCGCGCTGGTGTTCAGGCCAGGCGCGGGCGGCCTGGATACTTTGCGACGGCAATATTCGAAGCCGCTGTACGTATTGCTCGCGATGGTCGCGCTGATTCTGGCGATTGCTTGCGCTAATATCGCGAATCTGCTGCTGGCGCGGGCGTCGGCGCGGCGGCGCGAAATGGCGGTGCGGCTGAGCATGGGCGCGGGACGCGGGCGGGTGATCCGGCAGTTGCTGACCGAAAGTCTGCTGCTCGCTTCGATCAGTGGAGGGTTGGGAGTGCTGCTCGCGGTGTGGGGCGTGCGGACGTTGACGGTGCTGATGGCCAACGGATACGAAAGGTTCACGCTGCATCCGGACTTGAACTGGCACGTGCTGGGTGCGGCGGTCGGGTTGTCGATTTTGACGGGTGTGATGTTCGGAATGGCTCCGGCGATGCAGGCGACGCGCGTCGATGTGATGCCGGTCTTGAAAAACGTCCGCAGCGAGGAGCGGCGGCCGCGGATTCTGCGATTGAGTCTGAGCCAGACGCTGGTGGTTTCGCAGATCGCGCTGTCGTTATTGATGCTGGTGGCGGCGGGGCTGTTCGTGCGGACGCTCTCGAATCTGCAGTCCATCCAGTTGGGATTCAATCGGGAAGGCTTGCTTTTGTTCCGGATGAACGCGCGGCAGGCGGGACACACGGATCCGGAAATTTTGTCGTTCTACGGCGATTTGCAGAAGCGATTCGGCGCGCTTCCGGGCGTGCGCGCGGCGAGCATGTCGCACTATCCGATGATCGGAAGCGGGGCGTGGTTTTCACCGGTGGTCGCGGTGGGCAAGCAGCCGGGGCAGGCGTTCACAGGGGCGTCACACGGGACCGGCGGGCCGGACGATTCGACCAATATTCTGATGATCGGGCCCGGATATCTTTCCGCGATGCAGATACCGGTCGTCGCCGGGCGCGAGATTGACGATCGCGACCGGCCGGGATCGGCTCCCGTGGCGATCGTGAATGAAGTGTATGCCAGGGCCAACTTCGGCGACCGGAATCCGCTGGGCCAGCGCATCGCGATTCAATATCGCGAGCCGCCGTACAAGGAAATGGAAATCGTCGGCGTGGGGAGAAACGCCCGTTACGGTCCACTGAAGGGCGATTTTCCGGCGGTGGTGTACATTCCGTTCAACCAAGGGCTATACGCGAAGGTGGAAGACATGACGTTCGCGCTGCGCGCCTCGGGAAACCCTTTGCGGCTGGCGAGTACGGTGCGGGAGATCGTCCGTCAGGCCGACCCTCGGGTTCCGGTGACCGACCTCAAGACCGAAGCCGCGCAGGTGGATCAGACCATGAACCAGGAGATCGTCTTCGCGCGGCTGTGCACCGGGTTCGCGATTCTGGCTCTGGTGATCGCCTGCGTCGGACTGTACGGGACCATGTCCTACACGGTGGCGCGGAGAACCGGCGAGATCGGAATCCGGATGGCGCTGGGGGCTCGGCGCGGAAATGTGATCGGGATGGTGCTTCGACAGGTGGCCGGGATGGCCCTCGCGGGACTGGCGATTGGAGTTCCGGTGGCGTACGCGTCTTCGCACCTGGTGGCGTCGTTTCTCTACGGCGTGAAGCCGAACGATCCGCTGGCGGTCGCGACGGCGGTGTTGACGCTGATGAGCGCGGCGATACTTGCGGGATACGCGCCGGCGCGCAGGGCATCGCGAATCGACCCAATGGTCGCGCTGCGGAGTGAGTAGGCTACGGTCATGTGGCGCACGCTTCAGCGTGCCGTGTCGAGACTCTTCTCGACACCTCGTCTGCTCCCGGGCAGGCGTCGGCAAAAAGTGTCGACGCGGCACGCTGAAGCGTGCGTCACGCCAATCAGAGCGAGCCGAGGTGGAAGGGGTTGAAGTCGCTCTTGTAGTCGAAGGCATCCAGGCCCTCCGAGCGTTTCAGAAATCCGACTACGGCATAGGTGACCGGCGTCGCGACGACCTCATAAACCACTTTGCCGACATAGGCTGATGCCGCGAGTATGGCGAGCGTCTTCCATGGCGCGGTGCCGGCGAATCCGATGAGCACGAGGACGATGGTATCGACGAACTGGCCGGTGACGGTCGACCCGACGGTGCGCGTCCACAGCATTTTTCCACCGGTCCACAGTTTCATTTTGGCGAGCGTGAAGGAATTAGTGAATTCGCCGCACCAGTAGGCGATCAGGCTCGCGACGATCAGGCGGGGGATCTGGTAGAAGACGGTTTTGAAAGCTTCCTGATGCTCCCACCCGGGCGCGGGCGGAAGCCAGACGGTGATCAGGCCCATGACGGCGAGCAGGCCGTTGGCCAGGAATCCGAGCCAGATGGCGCGGCGCGATGCGGCGTAGCCGTACACCTCGGTGAACACGTCGCCGAAGATGTAGGTGAGCGGGAACAGAAGCTGCGCGCCGCTGATCACAAAGGGGCCGATTTTGCAGAGCTTTTGGCCGACCAGATTCGAGATCAGGAGCACAACCAGAAAGATCGCGAGCAGGAGATCGAAATGACGGTAGGTGCGGAGGTCGCGGGATTGTTCGGGTGACAGCACGCTACATCGTATCGCATTCCGCCGCGGATGCACGCCGATGCACGCGGATAAGAAACCATAGTTTTATCTGCGTTCATCGGCGTGCATCTGCGGCCAATAACGGGTGGATCGCTTTGATGATCGTCCCAGCTATAATCTCGCTGCCTGGGGCGGTGGGATGAATGCCGTCGGCCTGGATATAGCGCAGGTCTTTGGTGATGATGTCCGCCATGAGGAACGGGATCAGCGTCACGTGATATTTCGCGGCCAGGTCCTTATAGATTTTCTGGAAGTCGCGGATGTAATCGGGGCCGTAGTTGGGCGGAAGAGTCATGCCGGCCAGGACCACTTTCGCTCCGGCGCTCTGAAACGCGGCGATCATCTGATCCAGGTTGGCGCGCGTGGAGGCTAGGGGCATGCCGCGCAGGCCGTCGTTGCCGCCGAGTTCCAGGATCACGATTTTGGGATGCAGAGAGGTCGCGGTGTCGATGCGGGCAGCGCCCTGTTCGGTGGTGTCGCCGCTGATGCCGAGGTTCACCACGTGCCAGCGCATTCCCAAGGTGTCGAGCTGCTTCTGCATATCGTCGGGAAAGCTCTGGCCGGCTTGCAGGCCGTAGCCGGCGCTGATGCTGTCGCCGAACACGGCGATGATGGGGCGCGGATCGGCTGGTTGGGACGGAGGTGCGGTCTCCACCGGCGCGGGACGCGGCTCTTCACTCGATTCATGGGATGGACGGGAACAGGCGCTGAATCCGAGCGCCACTGCGACTAGGAACCAATACCGCATTGCTGTCATCATTATAAATAGTGATCCTCTCAGCGCACGGCCTTACTAAAATCATAGACACCGGGACGCATCGCGTGGAGATTCTGCGCGGCGTCGATTTTGAAGTTCCTAAAGCACAGTTCGTGGCGATTATGGGCGCTTCGGGCAGCGGGAAAAGTACGCTGCTCGGGTTGCTGGCGGGGCTCGATTCGCCAACTGCCGGGACCGTGGTGATCGACGGGACGGAGATCACGGGGCTGAGCGAAGACAAACTGGCGGTGGTGCGCGGACGCAAGATCGGGTTCGTGTTTCAGAGCTATCAATTGATCCCGACGCTGACGGCGGAAGAGAATGTGCTGCTGCCGCATGAATTGACCGGCGGGGATGTGCGGTCGGGGACCAAGCGGGCGCGCGAGCTGCTCGAAAGCGTGGGATTGTCGGATCGCATGGATCATTATCCAGTGCAGCTCTCCGGAGGAGAGCAACAAAGGGTCGCGCTGGCGCGGGCGTTCATGGTGAAACCGCCCATCCTGATGGCGGATGAGCCGACCGGCAATCTGGACAGCGTCAACGGGGCGCACGTGCTGGAACTTCTGATCACGCTGAATCGGCGGGAGGGGACGACGCTGGTGCTGGTGACGCACGATCGCGCGCTGACCGAACATTGCGATCGGGTGGTGACGCTGAAGGACGGGCTGATTATTTCGGATGAAGTGCGGGCGAATGCCGAGGCTCACGAATGAAACTCTCTTTGCGGACGGCGGGGCGGATCGCGTGGCGCGAGACGCGATCGTCGATGACGAAATTTTTGTTCGTGGTGCTGGCGGTGGCGGCGGGGGTGGGGGCGCTCGCGGGAGTGCGCGGGTTCAGCGAAAGTTTTAAATCGACGCTGACGCGAGAGGCGCGGGTGGTGATGGGCGCCGATCTGGCGGCGCGGCAATTTTCGATGCCGAACGCGGAGCAGATCGCGAAGCTGGATGCGCTGGAGCCGGAGGGTGTGGACCACACCTGGATTACGGAAACGGTGTCGATGGCTTCGTCCACCGCCGCGGATTCGACGCCGGCGCTGGCGGCGGTGAAGGCGGTCGACCCGACCAAGTATCCATATTATGGCGAGATCAAGCTGCAGCCGGAGATGCCGCTGCGCGATGCGCTGACGGCGGATTCGGTGGCGGCCGGGGAAGACCTGCTGATCCGGCTGCATGTGAAGGTCGGCGATCTGGTGAAAATCGGGGATCGCGATTTCAAGATCGCGGCGGCGATTGTTTCCGAACCCGACCGCATGTCGGCCAGCATGAATTTCGGGATGCGGCTGATGATGTCGCGGGAGGCGTTCACGTCCACGGGGCTTGAAACGATCGGAAGCCGCGGGTCGCAACGGTATCTATTCAAGCTGAACGCGGGCGCGCCGGGCGTGGAGCAGGTGCGGCGCGAGATTCGCCACGCGCTGCCGGATGCGAGCGTCGCGGACTTTCGGCAATCGCATCCGATCATCACCGACGGGCTCGACCAGGCGACGACGTTCCTGAGTTTAATCAGCCTGATTGCGCTGATCGTGGGAGCGATCGGGGTCGCCATGGCGATGCACGCGCATTTGCAGCAGAAGATGGATCACATCGCGGTGATGAAATCGCTGGGGGCGACTTCGGGCGAAATCATGCGGATTTATACCATCCAGACGCTGATGCTCGGGCTGGTGGGAGGGCTCGCGGGGGTCGCGGTGGGGCGCGTGGTGGAGCAGGTGTTTCCGCTGCTGATCACTCGATATTTCTCGCTGGGCTCGGTCGCGTCGGGATGGCATATCGAGGCGGCGGGGCAGGGGATTTTGATCGGCGTGCTGACCACTCTGCTGTTCACGGTGCCGCCGCTGCTGGCGATTCGCAAGATCCGGCCGGCGATGATCCTGCGGCGCGATATGCCGGAGGCTCGCGCGGATTGGCGGAAGCGCTTCTTGGACATGCGCGGGGCGCTGGTCGCGGGCGGAGTGATTTTAATCGGCATCGGCGCGATCGCTGCATGGCTGGCGGGATCGGTGCGGGTGGGTCGGTATTTCGCGGGTGGATTGGCGGGCAGCCTAATCGCATTGGGCGTGGTCGCATGGTTCCTGCTGCGCGCGCTGCGTGGATTTTTGCGCGGGTCGCCGTGGAGGATTCCGTCGCTGGTGCGGCAGGGGATCGCGAATCTGTACCGGCAAGGCAACCAGGCGCAGGCGATTCTGGTGGCGCTCGGGTTGGGCGTGATGTTTACGCTGACGGTTTATATGGTGCAATCTTCGCTGGTTTCGCAGATCATCGAAACCGCGCCGCCGGGTGCGCCGAACGTGTTTCTGGTGGGCGTGACGCAGGCGCAGGTGGGTCCGTTGAAGGCGTTGATCGCGAAACAGGACGGCATCCAGGGAGTGGTCGATTTCGTGCCGCGCGTGGCGGCGCGGATGATCAGCGTGAACGGCGAAGGCTTGCCGCCGCGGTTCCGGTATGCAGGATCGGTGATGTGGGAGGCTGAAAAACCGTCGTTTGTGAAGCTGATCGACGGAGCCTGGTGGGGACGCGACGGGCTGAAGCCGGATGCGCCGCCGGTGGTTTCCCTGCAGATGGAAATGGCTCGACGGTTGAACGTGCACGTGGGCGACTGGATCGAGATGCAATCGACCGGTCGCACGCTGCAGGCGCGCGTGGTGGCGATCCATGAATGGGATCAGAAGCGGTTCATGCCGACCAGTTCCTTCGTCTTCAATCCGCCGGCGCTGGCGGGATTGGCGGTGTCTTTCGACGGCGGCGTGCGGTTTGCGCCCGATAAAGTCGCACAATTTCAACGCGCGGCGTTTGAAGCATTTCCGACCGTTACCGTGGTCAATATCGCCGATGCTTTGGAAATCGTGCAGCAGGTGATCGATCAGATCGCGCTGGTGATCCGGTTCCTGTCAGGGTTCGCGATCGCGGCGGGCGCGATTATCCTGGCGGCGAGCATCGCGGGGACGCGTTTTCGCCGGATGCGGGAGGTGGTGATTTTGAAAACCATCGGCGCGACCCGGCGACAAGTGACGCGGATTTTTTCGGTCGAATTCCTGACGCTGGGGGTGGTGGCGGGACTGATGGGCGCGATCCTGGCGACGGCATTTACGAGCCTGGTGATGAAGCGTCTGCTTAATGCGCATTTCGATTTCGATTGGAAAGCCGCGGCGCTGGCGGTGGTATTGACGGCGGTGCTCGCCAATGTGTCGGGGTGGCTGGCGAGTTTTCGGATATTGGGGCAGAAGCCGCTGGAAGTGCTCAGGGAGGAGTAGGGACCCACGAATCGATTTCGTAACGAGGCATGCCTCGCGCCGTTTGATTCGACGCCGAAAGCTGGTTGAGCGACCGGCGTGTCATGGAGGCTGTGAGACGCCCGAGTGTGGCGATTAGGACGGCGTGATGCGCTAGTCTTGGAAATGTGACGCGGTTCAGCATCGCCCTGACGGCACAATGCTTCGTGGCGCTGAGCATTTCTATGTGCTCATTTGCTCAGTGTGATGACGTAGAGATATCTACCAAGGATGCCAAGCGTGCTTCGGAGGTGGTGTTCCAGGGTACGATCCAGGAATTCAGAGGCTCGGGAACTGACCGAAACGTCGTGTTCCGCGTTAGCCGCGTTTGGAAAGGTCGCGTCGGCCAGACATTCGAAATGCCTGCGATTGAGACAGGCGGTAGCCTATGCGACGCGTTTTGGCAGGGGCTGCTAGCTCCGGGAAATGAGCTTGTCGTGTTTGCATCACGGAGCCCGTTCTTCGACCAGAAGTATCTTCCTCTGCGGCAAAAGAGCACGTTGGTTAGCCGGTCAAGGGACAGCGGCAAGCTTGGACAAGGGCACAAACCTAAATGACGGTCGCGCCAGAGCGGCAGCCGCACCCGTGGCGCGCCTTTCACGACGGTAGCGCAGCAGGAAGATCGCGTCTCGATGATGGCACCGTGACCTACTGCTGAACTCCCGCCGTCAAATCCCCCTCCGCCGACCAGTACAGCGCATTAAACAGAAGCGGCAAGGTCGCGTGAGTCTGGGCGCGATGCTGAGTAAAGGAAACGAAGAAAACGAAGGGGACAGCCTGAATTGAGCATTTCATTTTTTCTACGAAAGGGACGGAGCGCTCCGTCCCCTTCGCGAATCTTGGGGTGACGCGGTTTTGTGAGGGGTTTCTAGCGATTTCGGGTCGTCCGGTACGGTTGGCGGACGCATCATTTCACTCTCGACCTCGGCGCGGCCCAGCCTCCTCCAACTTTTTCGACCCGCTTGAGGTCTAAAGGTTGCCACAACTGGAGCAATTGGCCAGCAATTCCGGCTTTTACTCAAGACAGCCCAAGGGGACGCACCGCTCCGTCCCCTTCGCCTGAAAATCGAGTTGCTCAGTTCAGGCTGTCCCCTTCGAGAAGATGAAGGCCGCGGCGGCTATGTGAAGGCCGCGGCGGCTATGGATGGGCTTCGGCTCGCGGGTGAAATCGTCGGACGCGGATTTCTTTCTCGCGGCTGCGGGTCCTGGCAATGTCGAAAGCCGATTGCATCCGCATCAACGTTTCCATCTTCACGCCGAAAGCCTTCTCGATGCGCAGCGCCATCTCTCCGGACAGGTCGGCCTTGCTGTTCAGCAAGCTGGACAGGGCAGGGCGCGACACCTGAAGCGCGGCGGCGGCGGCGGTGACAGACAGGCCAGCCGGTTCAATGATCTCGGTTCGGATGAAATCGCCGGGGTGCGGCGGGTTCTTCATGGGCATCGTTGGCACTCCCTTCTTGCTAGTGGTAATCCTCTAAATTCAGGTCGCAGATTTCGTGATTGTCGTCGATCGTGAACGTCAAACGGCGGTTCCGCGTAACGCTCAAACTCCACGTGGCTTCGCGGTCGCCGGTCAACTTGTGAACCTTCCAGGCCGGAGCGGCGCGAAGTTCGGTAACCTCCTGCATCGAATCGAAAAACGCGAACATCTTCCGCAGCTTGTCGGCCGTGCCGGGTGGAACGCCTTTGACGCTGTCCTCGGAGTAAAGGCGCTTAAGGCCCTTGTGCGCGAAGCTGCGAATTTTCATCAGCGGACTGTAGCCTGTAGCTTAACACTTGTCAGGCGTCGATGGCGACAAAGCGGCAGAGGTCTGACTTTTTATGAGACGCCGCTGTGTGTTTTTTTTTACTAGACGATACAGTATCGGCTGAGGCCACCGAGGCAGTCCGGGTCATTCGGCGCAGATAGCCGGCGAGACCGGCTGTCCTACTGCTGAACTCCCGCCGTCAAATCTCCCTCCGCCGACCAGTACAGTGCATTAAACAGCAGCGGCAAGGTCGCGTGGGTCTGGGCGCGATGCTGGGGGCGGATTCCGAATAAAACGAGTTTTCCGGGATTTGTTTCGATCGCGACCACCGCGGCGCGGCCCAGCATGTAATCTTCTCCGCGCAGCCAGCCCGACGCGTTTGCGCCGCTGTTGGGGTAGCGCGCTATTACGCTTACCTTTTGCGATGAGAAGCCTTCGGTCAACTGGAAGAATGGGGAGTTGATGTAGAAACCATAGGTATCGGCCGCCGAGCCGAGGCCCATGGGATGCGTGGTGTCTACCTGCAGGTTGACGATGGTTCCGGGCGCGTAGTGCTGCTCGCGTGTCAGAGTGCGTTTGAGTTCCTTGACCGGGAGTGGCCAGCGGTCGACCAGCAGGTTTGACGCGTCGCCCAGCGCGATCAGCGTGCCGCCGTGGTTGACGAAATCTTTCAACGCGTCGATACCGCCGGCTTCGAGACCGCCCTTGTATTCGGGGATGGTGGTCCCGAAATTGTTGCCTTCGAGGATGTCTCGCTCACGCGCGTCGGGCAGAATGATGGCGTCGAACTTATCGCGCAGCTTGCCGGCCTGGATGTCTTTGTTGTGGAGCGTGGTGTAGGGGAACTCGTAGCGTTCGAGAATCCAGCGGGTCCAGCCTTCGTCCATATTGGCGGTGTAGGACTGATACAGACCGACGCGCGGGGTGCGGACCGAAGTGCCCAGATCGCGCGGCGGGGACGCGGCGGTTTTGAGATTGACGTCGAATCCCTTGACGGCTCGGGTCCAGAGTTCGGGCTTGACGCTGACTTGAACTGTGGCCGGAGCACCGGGCGAGGCCGGTTTGGCGATGCTGACTTTCGCGCCATCCTTTAATAATCGATTTACGATGACCGCGCTTTCGGCGCCGTTGTAGGCGAAGGTCGTGACGGCGCCGGATTTTTCGCCGGTGAGAACGAAGGCTGGCTTGGCAGTCACCGCGGCGAGCTTCAGGTCCGACGCCAGCGCGGTTTTCGCGAACACCGTTTTCACTCCGAACTGCATTCCTAGCGACCATGCCGATACGTCGTACGGCGCTTCGGCCGGGGCGTTGGGGGTGCGATGCACTTCGGGATACGTCTGTTTTTCGAGAAGATCCTTGGCGTAACGCGCGAAGACCTGGGTGAACGGGATCACGTAGGTGCCGGGCGCGTAGGGTTTGCCGTCCTGAACGAAATTCGATTCGGCGCGGTACACGTCGACGCCGCCTAGCATTAATTTTTCCACCAGCTCGGCCACTTCATTGCGATCGTGCTGGCCGTCGATGGGGATCAGGATCGCGTAGCTTTTGTCCTTGTTGCCGAAGCCGAGCTCGCCTTTCTTGCCGAGATCGATGGTGGACGCGTTGACGTCGTAGATTTCGTGCAGCAGCGTTTCGCGGCGGTCGGCGGCGGTTTCGAGCAGGGCGAGGGTCGCGATCATTTCGTAATCGACGATGTCGGCCAGTTTCCAGGTCCCGCCCAGCCAGGGGCGCGGATATTCGGTGCGCGGGAGGATGTCGCGCGGCGGCGGAAGCGGCTCATCGGGGCGCTCGGCTTGGCGGCGGAATTCATTTTCGTCACGGCCGCCGGTGGCGACTGACACCGTGCTCGACGGATCGGCGAAACGCTGCAAGGTCGGCGTGGCGATGCGCACGCTGGCGACTTCGGTGAGCAGGCCGACCTCGTTATGCCACCATCCGGACCACGCGTTGGCGCCTTCCCAGAAGTTCGTGTAGGTCGCGTTATAGATGATTCCGGTCTTGCCGGCGGCTTCGAGCGCGGCGGCCTGGGCCTGGCCGTAAATCGTATTCAACCGGTAAATCAGCGGGTGCACGTTGGGGTTGATCGGGTCGGTGGCGGGCATGGTGAAAATGCGCGGGCCGTTGTTGCCCTGCTGGTGCTCGTCGAGCCAGATGGCCGGGTACCAATCGTGCCACAAGACCTGCGCGGTCATGCGGCTTTCTTTTTGCGAAAGCAGGAAGAGGTCGCGATTGTCGTCGTGACCGACGTAGGGGTGGTACAGAAACGGCGGATTGCCGCCTTCATACGCGGTGCCCAGGTACTTGTTGTAGAAATCGGTGACCATGATCTGGCCGTCGGGATTAGCGGAGGGTTCCATGACCAGAATGGTGTTGTCGAGAATCTTTTTGATCCGCGGAGAGTTGTCGGTGGCGAGCTGGTACACCAACTGGACCACCATCTGCGACGAGCCGATTTCGGTGGAATGAATATTGTTCGAGATAAAGACCACGGATTTGCCATCGCGGAAAATCTGGTCGCGCTCGGCGTCGGTGGGCGCGCCGCCCTGGAAATAGAGTTTGCGTTCGAGCGCCTTCAGGTGGTCGAGATTGCGGATGTTTTCAGGCGAGCTGATCTCGACGATGACGAACGGGTTGCCGTTGGTGGTGGGGCCGACGGTGCGGATGCGCACGCGATCGGAATGGGCGGCGAGCGCGGTGATGTAGTCGACGATTTTGTCGTAACGCGCGAGCTTGCGGTCGGCGCCGATTTTGAAACCGAAATAATCCTCGGGAGTTTGGATGGATTGGGCGGGGAGTGCCGCGGCGAAAGCACAGATCGCCAGCAGGCGCGCAAATCTGATCATGCGACCCATTATAAGGGGGGTGCGCTGAATTTGGGTTGATCGAAACCCTCCCCTCGCCGGCGAGTTGTGTGAAAAGTCGGGATTGATCCCCGCCGTGAGAAGCTGTGAAAAATTTGATGCAAACCTTGGGTGATTGGTACACACTATGGCATGGCGGAAGCGCGGCTGAAGCGGATCGACCGGAGCCAGAGCTATTGGAGTCGGGTGGATGTGGAGACGCTGATCGGAGCGGACCACGCGGCGCGGGCGATCTGGGAGTTGAGCGGAACACTGGATCTGAGCGGGTTCCTGGTGGACAACAAAAGCGTGGAAGGGCGCGCCGGGGCGGAGCGGACCGATCCGCGGCTGCTGATCAGCGTGTGGGTGTATGGACTGACGCTGGGGATCGGGTCGGCGCGGGATTTGGAACGGCGGCTGGAACAGGAGCCGGGGCTGCGGTGGCTGTGCGGGGATGAGACGGTGAATCATCACACGCTGTCGGACTTTCGGGTGGCCCATGCGGCGGCGGTGGAGAAAATCTTCAGTCAGGTGCTGGCGGCGTTGAGCCAGAGCGGGATGGTGCGGCTGGAAGAGCTGACCGTGGATGGCACCAAGATCCAGGCGCAGGCCTCGGGTGCGTCGCTGCGGCGGGAGCCGACGTTGCGGGATCGGCTGGAGCAGGCCGAAAGAGTGGTGAAGGAGCTGAGCCAGTCGCCCAGCCATGCGGGAAGCGCGCGGGTGGAAGCGGCGCGGAAGCGGGCGGCGCGGGAGCAGCAAGAGCGGCTGAAGCAGGCCCTCCAGGAGTTGCAACAGATTCGCGAGAGCAAGCCGGCGGCCGAGCGCGAGCAGGCGCGGGTGAGTTTGAGCGAGCCGGAAGCGCGCGTGATGAAGAACGGACAGGGCGGGTTTGCGCCGAGCTATAACGTGCAGTCGGTGGTGGATGGGGCGCACAAGATCGTGCTGGATGTGGAGGTCACGCAGGCGGCCGGCGATCAACAACAACTGAAGCCGGCGCTGGAGCGCATGCAGGCGCAGCGGGCGGCGGCGGCGGCGGAGAAACCCACCGTGATCGTGGATGGCGGGTATGTTACCGAACACAGCATCGTCGCGGCGGACCAAGGCGGCGTGGAGTTGATCGGGCCGGTGCTCGAGCGGGAGCAGGCGCGCCAGCGCGGCCGGCAGCAATCGCTCCAGCAAGCCGGCATCGCGGCCGAGTATGGCCCGCCGGCGTTTCGTATTTTAGACGCGGGCGCGGCGCTGGAATGTCCGGCGGGCCAACGCCTGGCGCGGATTTCCCGGGCGCGGAGCCATGACCAGTATCGTGCCGCGGCCAGCGATTGCGCGGCGTGCTCGCACCGGACCAGGTGTTGTCCGCACAGCGGCCAGCGGAGCGTGAAGATCCAGCGGGCCCATCCGGTGGTAGAAGCCTTTCATGAGCGGATGCGGCAGCCGGCCTGCCGTGCGATCTATAAACGGCGGGGAGAAATCGCGGAATTTCCGCATGCCTGGTGGAAAGACAAATTCGGTTTGCGCAAATTTCATGTGCGCGGACTGGCCAAGGTTCGAGCGGAAATGAAGTGGGCGGCGCTGGCCTACAACATTCAACAATGGATCCGTCTATTATGGCGGCCGCAACTGGCCAGCAGCGCAGCCTAGCGCGCTTGAAGCCCGGTGTGCGGCGTGGTTCGAGCTGTCTGGCGCCCCTGCCCGATGCTCTTAAGCGCCACCGCGTACCCGGCCGGCCGCGCCGATCCGCCGTTTTTGCCCGGTAATCAAGGCTCGATCGCAACCGATCCCAATTTTTCACGGCTTCTGACCGGCAGGGCTGGTCTATCGCACGAGAGGCACAGGCGCGGGCCACTTTTCGCACGCTCTGATCAGGGGAGTTCGTCAGACTGAATTCAGAATGCGCAGCTTGCGGCCGAGCCGGGTCCATTTCGATTCACTGAGGCGAGCCAGATCGGCCTGCGTTCGTTCCAGATTCCTGGACAACGTATCGACGGCTTGCCAGGCTTCGGCTTCGGATTGGGAGACGCGGCGGAACTCGGCGACGGCTTCGTCGCGCGCTTTTTGGATTTCGAGCGCCCACGCGGTGCGTTCTTCCCATGCGGCTTCCACCTTTTTGACCCATTCGGCGCGAGCCGCGGCATCGCGCTGGGATTCTTCGTGGGCCAGATTGTGGAACGCGATATGACGCTCATATTCGGCGGTGATGGCTTCCAGGTCGCGAATTTTCCGCGCGGCCAGGCGCTGAGCTTCGCGATATTGAAGCGCCAGCTCGACCAGCGGCGGGCGAAAGCTGCCCTTGCGCGCGGCGATCGGCAGGGACCACGCCTCGGAATGCTCGACGCCGAATTCGCCGTAGTTCTCCGACGCGAAGTGAACCTCCCGGAATCCGGCGTTGCACAGGATTACGCGCAGGGACTCCTCTGTGAACACGCGCATTTCGAGCGCCGACCCATGCCCGCCGCGCGTTTCCGCCGGCGCCTGGTGGAAGGTCAGATTCTGGAAAGTTTCCATCGACCCGTCACGGCGCCGGTTGACCAGCACCGTGCGGCCGCCGAGTGAGGCGAGCGTGTATTGATGAAGTTCCGGGAAATGTTCCCGGGTGCGGCCCGCCAGGCTGTAAGGAGTGGTCATCAACAGCAGGCCGTCCGGCTTGAGCATGCGATGAAGCGTGGAGAAGGCCGGCTCGACGGGCACCGGGACGTGTTCCATCACTTCGCTGGACAGGATGAAATCGTAACGGCCTTCGTTGCGCGGGTCGGCGTGAGTGACGTCGAAGCGGGGAGCCTGATCGTAAAACGTGTTGGTGTAGTCGAACTTTTCCGCCAGGCGCGCGGCGAGATCCGGCGCATCGCTCATGCCGATGGCGCGGATGCCTTTGAGCACTGGAAATTCGGGGAGGGCCAGCAGGGCTCCGAAGATCTCTTTCGACAGGAGAGCGATCAGCGCGCGGACCCGCACGGAAGAATGGCAGTGCGGGCAATCCTCGTGTTCGCGCTGAAGGGGCTCGACGGGACGGTCACAGGTTGCTCCGCAGATGTTGCAGGTGAAATTCACTCGGTCTCGAAGAGGCTTGCGACGGGGAGAGTCCAGTCGGGGAGGATCGCGTCGAGGGTGAGCGAATCGCCGATGCCGCGGATGGCGGCGGTTCCATTGGAGAGAAACACGTGGACCTTTTGTGTGCGCGGGTAGATCACCCAGACCGTGAAGCTGCCGTGGGCGAGGAAGAGTTCGACTTTGCGTTCCACGTCGGCGGCGGATTCGGAGGGGGAAATGACTTCGACGGCGAGTTCGGGTGCGCCAAGGAAGAATCCGTCGGGGTCAGCGGCGGTCGCACGCGAGGCGCGGAGAAAGGAGGCGTCTGGCTGAAGCCATGACGGCGGCTTCTCGGTGAGCTTGTAACCGGCTTCTGTGTAGGCGTGACAGCCGGATCGTTTTTCGATAGCGACGAGGGCCAGAAAAACGCGCTTGGCCACTTCCGTGTGGCGGGATTTTGGTGGAGGCAAGGTTTGCAGTTCGCCTTCGATCAGCTCGCGATGCATGCCATCGCCGTCGGGGAGCTGTTCGAAGGCCTCCCAGCTCAGTTGATTTGTTGTCGTCGCCATTTATCCCCCAGGATCTGGGATTCGAGCTCGCGGACGCGTTCTTCGAGCATCGCGATGTGCTTCAGCATTTCGGGAAGCTGGTTCTTGAGCGGCTCGGCGGCCGCTTCAAAGGCTTCGCGGACTTCGTCACGTGTCAGGCGAAGCTCGCGGGTGATATCTTCGCGAAACCGCTCGAGCTCGGCCGAGGTGGGGAGATTGAGGTCGTCCTGCATTCCACCATTCTAGTGGACGGAGAGGGAGGGCAGGCTTCAGCCGGCGCGGGGCTTCAGCTCGCACGTCGAGGCGCGGCTAAAGCCACGCGGGATGAATCCCGCCGTCCGACTCGCGGCACCTGGTGATACATTGGAGATACGGAGTGCGCATGGTCAAGAAGCTTACCAAACACGGAAACAGCCTGGCGCTGGTGATCGATCGGCCGATCCTGGATCTTCTGAAAATTGATCCTGAGACGCTGCTCGACGTCAGCACCGACGGCAAGCAATTGATCGTCGCACCGGCGAAGCCATCAACACGGCGGAAAAAGTTCGACGCGGCGCAGGAGCGGGCGCACAAGCGGTATGGCCCGGCGTTCCGGAAATTAGCCGAGTGACGGGTGCGCGGCAAATGAGAAAAGAATACGATTTCTCGAAGTCCCGAAAGAATCCTTACGCCAAACCACTCAAGCGTCGGGACGCGGCTGTTCCGAAACCAAAGTCGGCGCCCTCGAACCCTGAAAGGGAAACGTGACTCCGAGCCCAACCCAATTTCGCGCATGATCGAAAAACGGTGATTGAGTGTACTGTCCCGGATTCCGGATTCCCATGAGCGCCGCGTCCAGCGCGCACCGAGGAGCACCCCGAACTCCTCCGTCGGCTGGCGCAGTGATCTACCCGATCTTTGACGATGTGATTGCCGTCCTGAACTGCTCCGGTGCATAGATCGTGATCACAATCTGCGCGGCCACGTCGGAAACCGCTTTCACCGCTTTCGGCCCGACCACGAAGTCGATTGAGTCCGGGTGCGTCCCGGCCTGAATTCCGATGCTGAAACTTCGAACCGTTGCGGCATCCCACAGGGCTCGCAGGTTTTCCGGAAGCGCTTCGATCAGCTTGCAGAATGCACGGATCGTGGCATCCGCGCTCCTCGTGTACCGGGCGACTTCGAGACGCGCGCAGTACCTTCCCTTGATTTTGCCCACGTACAACACGGCGACCTTGTGCCCGAGTCCGTCAACCAGCGGTTGGAGGTCCGATCTCGAGTAGATATCAAGATCCACATTCAGGAAATGAGTCGCCGCTTGCGTCGCCGACACCGATTTGTTATCTTTGAGTTTCGTAGTTGTCCCCTTGGGAGGCGTTGGGCTTTGCTGTTTTGAAGTCCCGCCGTTTGGACCAGTCTAAAACATGAGCCGCAAACAAGGTAAGAAATATACTGCTGCCGCCGCGCAGGTGGAAGCGAAACCGTACGCCATCGAACAGGCCGTGCCGCTTGTTCAGAAGGTCAAGTTCGCCAAGTTCGATGAGACCGTCGAGCTGCATATGCGGCTTGGCGTCGATCCCAAACATGCCGACCAGATGGTGCGCGGGACCGTTGTCCTGCCTAATGGGCTCGGGAAATCGAAAAAAGTTCTCGTGATCGCTTCCGGCGACAAGATTCGCGAGGCGCAGGAAGCCGGTGCGGATATCGTCGGCGGCGACGACATGGTCGCCAAAATCCAGAACGAAAACTGGACGGATTTCGACGCCATGATCGCTACGCCCGACATGATGCGGTCGGTCGGACGTTTGGGCAAGATCCTCGGCCCGCGCGGGTTGATGCCGAATCCGAAGACTGGGACGGTCACCGTGGATGTCGCGACGGCGGTGAAGGAAGTCAAGGCCGGTAAGGTCGAATTTCGCGTCGACAAGACGGGCGTGATTCACGTGCCGGTGGGCAAGGTGAGTTTTGCCAGCGACAAGCTGCTTGAAAACGCCAACACGCTGCTGAACGCGGTGGTCAAGGCCAAGCCGGCGGCGGCCAAGGGCAAATACGTGAGGAGCGTCACAATCTGCTCGACCATGGGGCCTGGAATCGCGCTCGATACGACGCCGTATAACCAGAAGGCGGTTTAGTCTCCGATGAAAAAGAAACCCGAAAAACAAAAAGACCTGGAATCGTTGCGCGAGGAACTGAAGAAATCCGGCAACCTGTTCCTGACGGGCTACGAAAAGATGAAGGTCGGGCAGGATTTCGAGCTGCGCAAGACGGTCCGCGGCGCAGGCGCTCATTATAAGGTGATCAAGAACCGGATCGCCGAGAAGGCCGCCGAGGGCACGCCGGCCGCCGATCTGCTCAAGGATCTGAAGGGGATGTGCTCGCTCGCGTATACTTCGGGCGACCCGGTGGCGCTCGCTAAAGCGTTGACTGCGTATGCGAAAGCCAATCCGAGTTTCACTTTCCGCGCCGGCATGGTGCAGGGTCGCGTGGTGGACGTGGCAGGGATCAATGAGCTTTCGACGCTGCCGTCGAAGGAAGAGATTTACGCGAAGCTTTTGTGGTTGATCCAGGCTCCGGCGCAACGGCTGGTGACCTCGATTAATGGTGTGGGTCGGAATCTAGCCGTGGTCGTGGACCAGGGTGTGAAAGAAAACAAGTTCAAGGGATAAAGAAAAATGGCTGATATTAACGCGATTGCGGAACAGATTCAGGGGCTGACGCTGCTCGAAGCGTCGCAGCTCGTTAAACTTCTTGAGGAAAAGCTGGGCGTATCGGCGGCAGCGGCGTCGGTGGCGGCGGCTCCGGCGGGCGGTGGTGCGGCGGCTGCGGCTCCGGTCGAAGAAAAGACCGAGTTCGCGGTGGTGCTGACCGCGGCGGGCGCCAATAAGATCAACGTCATCAAGGCGGTACGCGAAGTTACCAGCCTGGGCCTGAAAGAAGCCAAGGACCTGGTGGATGGCGCGCCCAAGACGGTGAAAGAAGGCATCAACAAGGAAGAAGCCGAGGCGATCAAGAAAAAGTTCGTCGACGCGGGCGCCTCGGTCGAAGTGAAGTAGCCCCGGACTGGACGCTGTTGGCGTCTCCCGGATCGCGTTCCTAATCTGCTCGTTACAGTCGTTCCGCAATCGGCGGAACGGCGATGACCGGGAGCAGCTTGACCCCCATTTGACGAATGGCCCAACGTTTGCTATTCTGGTCTCAACCGGAAAGAGAGCCACCGGACCTGGAACAGTGATTTTTAAACCCCGCGATCTGCCTGGCAGTTCGTGTGTGCGTGCGTTAGGGTTCGCCCTTCGCCTAAACATTCAGCCCGAGGTGTCCTTACACCTGCGGGCCTTTTTGTCTTCTCATGGCTTCGGCCATCGATTCAAACCGGAGGCGTGCAACCCGCTGGCGTGTTGAGCCCCGTCCGTTGAACATGACGTGAGCGCGTTGCGCTCGCTTTCAGTCGCTCGAGGATATTTGAACCATGTTGACACCGCATACTGGCAGCCATCTCCACAAGTTTGGGGAACGAGTCGATTTTTCGAAGATCAAAACCTCGATTCCGATTCCGAATCTGATCGAGGTCCAGAAGAAATCTTATGAGCGGTTCCTGCAAATGGACCTGCTTCCAAGTGAGCGCGACGATACCGGTCTGGAGAGCGTTTTCAAAAGCGTTTTTCCGATCTCGGACTTTCGGGGTCTGAGCCAGCTCGAATTCGTCGATTACGCGATTGGCAACTGGGAGTGCAAGTGCGGAAACCTGAAGGGTCTGCACCACCTGCGCTCGACCTGCCGGAATCCGGCTTGCGGCGCGACGATTAAGACCGATCCGTTCCATTTGGGCGATGTGCTGTGCCCGCGGTGCGGAACATTTAACAAGAATATTGTCACTTTCTGCAACCGCTGCGGCGATCCCGTGGGGCTGCAGTTGAAGTATGACGTGCCGGAATGCGAAGAGCGCGGCATGACGTACGCGGCTCCGCTGAAGGTCACCATCCGGCTCACGGTTTTCGATAAGGATCCGGAGACGGGCAACAAGACCATTCGCGACATCAAAGAGCAGGAAGTTTTCTTCGGCGAAATCCCGTTGATGACCGAAAACGGGACCTTCATTATTAACGGGACCGAGCGCGTGATCGTGTCGCAGCTGCACCGCTCGCCGGGCGTGTTCTTCGAAAGACAGCCGGCGCAGGGATATTTCCTCGGCAAGATTATCCCCTACCGGGGTAGCTGGGTCGAGTTCGAATACGACAACAAGAACCTGCTGCACGTGCGTATCGATCGGAAACGCAAGTTCTACGGCACCGTGTTTCTGCGCGCGCTGGGGCTTAAGACCGACGCGGATATTCTGCGAGCGTTTTACAAGACCAGCGACATCAATATTAAGGATAAGAAGCTGTACTGGAAGGTGTCGGACGGCCTGGTGGGCCATAAGCTTTCGCACGCCATCACCAAGGGCGGCGAGACGGTGGTGCCGCAGGGACGCAAGATCACCAACAGCGTTTATAAAGAAGTCCTGAAGGCCAAGATCGAGCAGGTGGAAGTCGCGCCGAACGATCTCGAAGCTTCCTACGTCGCCGCCGACGTGGTCGACATGGATACGGGCGAGGTGCTGATCGAAGCCAACCATGAGCTGACGCCGACCATTGTCGCCAAGCTGATCGAAGCCGGGATCAAGACCTTCGACGTGTTCTTCCCCGAGTTCGATGAAGTGGGCAACGTGATTTCGTCCACGCTTCGCAAGGACGGGGTGAAGGCGCAGAATGACGCGCTGCTCGAAATCTACCGCAAGCTGCGTCCCGGCGATCCGCCGACTGTGGACACGGCCACGCAGTTGTTCCAAGGGATGTTCTTCGACGCGCGCAAGTACGATTTCTCGCGCGTGGGTCGCATGAAGTTCAATATCAAGCTGTACGACAAGGCCGACGCCACTCCGCTTGACCGCCGGACGCTGGATCACAAGGACTTTATTGACACCATTCAATACCTTCTGAAATTGAGAAGGGGAATCGGAGCTGTCGACGATATCGATCACCTCGGCAACCGGCGCGTACGCGCGGTCGGTGAGCTGCTTGAAAACCAGTTCCGCATCGGGCTGGTCCGCATGGAGCGCGCCATCAAAGAGAAGATGAGCGTGTACCAGGAAATGTCGACGGCCATGCCGCACGACCTGGTGAACGCCAAGCCGGTGATGGCTGCGATCCGCGAATTTTTCGGATCTTCGCAGTTGTCGCAGTTCATGGATCAGACCAATCCGCTGTCGGAGATTACGCATAAGCGTCGTCTTTCGGCCCTTGGACCGGGAGGTTTGTCGCGGGAACGCGCGGGATTCGAAGTCCGCGACGTGCATCCGACGCACTATGGGCGCATTTGTCCGATTGAGACGCCGGAAGGTCCGAACATCGGACTGATCAGCTCGTTGTCGTGTTTTGCGCGCATTAACGAATATGGCTTTATCGAGAGCCCGTACCGGCGAGTGAAGGACTCGGTGGTGGTGGACGAAGTGCGCATTTTGAATCCGGGCGACACCGATTACAAAGTCAACCAGGTGCTGCTGCGCGGCGACGTCGAGAAGGCCAACCGGAACCTGGGAGCGAAGAAGCAGCCGGTCGAATTCGAAGCCCATTGCGACTATCTGTCGGCCTGGGAAGAAGACAAATACCTGGTGGCGCAGGCCAACATCCCTCTGGACGAGAAGGGCCGGATCACGGCGGACCTGGTGAATGCTCGCCAGGCCGGCAATTTCGTGCTGAAGCATGCCAACGAAGTCGAGTACATGGACGTGAGCCCGAAACAGCTGGTATCGGTGGCCGCGAGTCTGATTCCGTTCCTTGAAAACGACGACGCCAACCGCGCGTTGATGGGATCGAACATGCAGCGCCAGGCGGTTCCGCTGCTGCGCGCTGAATCGCCATACGTAGGCACCGGGATGGAGCGCGTGACGGCTCGCGATTCGGGAGCGGTGGTGTTGTGCAAACGCTCCGGGATTGTGGATTCGGTGGATAGCGAGCGCATCATTGTGCGCGTCGAGGGCGCCTCATCGGAAGGCCAGCTTTCGCGCGAAGTGGGCGCCGACATTTACCAGATGACCAAGTTCAAACGGTCGAACCAGAACACGTGCATCAATCAGAAGCCGATCGTGTTCCAGGGCGACCGGGTGAAAAAGGGCGACGTGCTGGCGGATGGTCCGTGCACCGACAACGGTGAACTGGCTCTGGGGCGCAACGTTCTGGTCGCGTTCATGCCGTGGCGCGGGTACAACTTCGAAGATGCGATCGTGGTCAGCGAGAAGCTGGTCAAGGACGATTACTACACCTCGATTCACATCGAGGAGTTCGAAGTGGACGCCCGCGATACGAAACTGGGTCCCGAGGAGATCACGCGCGATATTCCGAATATCGCCGAGGGTTTCCTGCGGAATCTCGACGAGAGCGGAATTATCCGCATCGGTGCAACGGTCAAGCCGGGCGACATTCTGGTCGGGAAGGTGACGCCCAAGGGCGAAACGCAACTAACGCCGGAAGAAAAACTTCTGCGCGCGATCTTCGGCGAAAAGGCCGGAGACGTGAAGGACGCATCGCTGTACTGCCCGCCGGGGATTGAAGGAACCGTTGTCGATTGCAAAGTCTTTTCGCGCAAAGGCGCTGAACTGGACGAGCGGTCGAAGCTGATCTTAGAAGGTTCCGAAGAGCGGCTGCGTCGCAATCTCGAAGACGAGAAGCGAATCTTAAATGACGAGCGGTCGAAACGGCTGAACGTTCACTTTGACGGCAAGGAATTGCTGGCCGATCTGCATGACGAGAAGACCAACAAAAAGCTGCTCTCGAAGGGCACCTTCCTGTCGCGCGATCTGATCGAAAAGCTGCGCGCGCGCGACATCAAGCGCATGAAGCTGAAGGACAAGGATCCGCGGCTCAACGAGCAGGTGGACGAAATCGAAGAGATGACGTCGCGCCAGATCGCGGTGCTTGAAAAGATCACTGACGAAAAAATCGCCAAGCTCCGCAAGGGCGACGAACTGCCGCCGGGCGTGATCAAGCAGGTGAAGTGCTATATCGCCATGAAGCGCAAGTTGTCGGTGGGCGACAAGATGGCCGGCCGGCACGGCAACAAGGGCGTGATCGCGCGCATTGTTCCGGAAGAGGACATGCCGTATCTGCCGGACGGGACGCCGGTCGAAATCGTTCTGAATCCGTTGGGCGTTCCCAGCCGTATGAACGTCGGACAGATTCTGGAAACGCACCTCGGGTGGGCGGCGCAGGCACTGGGCGTGAAATTCGCGACCCCGGTGTTTGACGGCGCGACCGAGAAGGACATCAAGTCGCGCCTGGCCGCAGCCAAGGAAATCAGCCACGATAAGCGGCTGTACGAAGGCTCCGGCAAGGTCCAGCTGTGGGACGGAATCAGCGGACAGCCGTTCGAACAGCCGGTGACGGTCGGATACATCTATATGTTGAAGCTGTCGCACCTGGTGGATGACAAGATCCACGCTCGGTCGATCGGGCCGTATTCGCTGATCACGCAGCAGCCGCTGGGCGGCAAGGCGCAGTTCGGCGGACAGAGGTTCGGCGAAATGGAAGTGTGGGCGCTTGAAGCGTATGGAGCCGCCTACGTATTACAGGAATTGTTGACCGCCAAGTCCGACGATGTGTACGGGCGAGCCAAGATTTATGAAGCGATCGTCAAAGGCGAGGCCGCGGCCGAGCCGGGAGTGCCCGAGAGCTTCAACGTCCTGATTCGTGAGTTGCAGTCGTTGTGCCTGGACGTCGAATTGATGAAGAAGCCGCGCGAGGCGATCGAAACTGCGCTCGCGGCGGACTAAAGAGACCCTGGACTTTTTTGATGGCCCCCGTTGGGCGGCCGCTAAGGAGAAATCATGGCTGATCATATGTATCGTTCTTCCCCGTACGATCGTGCGAATCTGATCGCAGATTTCGATTCGATCCGGATTTCGCTCGCCAGCCCGGAGAAAATCCGGAGCTGGTCGCATGGCGAGGTGACCAAGCCGGAGACGATCAACTACCGCACCTTCAAACCGGAGCGCGATGGGTTATTCTGCGCGCGCATTTTCGGACCGATCGCGGACTGGGAGTGCCTGTGCGGCAAGTACAAGCGCATGAAGCATCGCGGAGTGATCTGCGATAAGTGCGGCGTCGAAGTGACGTTGTCGCGCGTACGGCGTGAACGGCTGGGGCATATTGAACTGGCGAGCCCCTGTTCGCATGTATGGTTCTTCAAAGGGCTGCCGTCTCGCATTGGATACCTGCTCGATATCACGCTGCGCGAGCTGGAACGCGTGCTGTATTTTGAAGCGTTTGTTGTGGTCGATAACGGCGAAGTGCCGGAGCTTCGTAAGGGCGAAGTGATCAGCGACGAGCGCAAGCGGCAGCTCGACACCGAATTCGCGGGCAAATATGTCGCGATGATGGGCGCCGAGGGAATCAAGGAGCTGCTCAAGAAGATCGACGTCGATTCGTTGAGCCTGGAAATCCGCGAGCGGATGAAGACCGAAGTTTCGCAGCAGAAGAAACTGAAATTCGCCAAGCGGCTGCGGGTCGCCGAAAGCTTCCGGAAATCGGGCAACAAGCCGGAGTGGATGATTCTCGACGTGATCCCGGTGATTCCGCCGGAACTGCGTCCTCTTGTGCCGCTGGATGGCGGACGGTTCGCCACTTCCGATCTGAACGACCTGTATCGCCGCGTAATCAATCGCAACAATCGTCTGAAAAAGCTGATCGAGCTGCATGCTCCCGACGTGATCGTGCGCAATGAAAAGCGCATGCTTCAGGAGGCCGTCGACGCGCTGTTCGATAACGGCCGCCGCGGGCGCGTGCTGCGTGGGGCGAACAACCGGCCGCTCAAGTCGCTCTCCGATACGCTCAAGGGCAAGCAGGGACGTTTTCGTCAGAACCTGCTCGGCAAGCGCGTCGATTATTCGGGCCGTTCGGTGATCGTGGTTGGGCCCGAGCTGAAACTGCATCAGTGCGGGCTGCCCAAGAAAATGGCGCTCGAACTGTTCAAGCCGTTCATTTATCACCGCCTGGAACAGCGCGGACATTGCACCACCATCAAGCAGGCCAAGGAGTTGGTCGAGCAGCAGGACGCGGTGGTTTGGGACATTCTTGAAGAGGTCATCAAGGATCATCCGATTCTGTTGAACCGTGCGCCTACGCTGCACCGGCTGGGTATTCAAGCGTTCGAGCCTGTGCTGGTCGAAGGCAAAGCGATCAAGCTGCACCCGCTGACCTGTACGGCGTTCAACGCCGATTTCGACGGCGACCAGATGGCTGTCCACATTCCGCTGTCTCCGGAAGCGCAGATCGAAGCATCCACTTTGATGCTGTCGGCCAACAATATTCTGTCGCCGGCGCATGGATCGCCCATCGCGGTTCCGACGCAGGACATGGTGCTGGGGCTGTATTACCTGACGAAAGCTCGTCCGGGGACCAAGGGCGAAGGGCGCACGTTCGCTTCGATCGATGACGTTTTGATCGCGCTTGAAATGGGCGAAGTGGAAACGCTGACGCCGATCAAGCTGCGCTACACGGGGAAAGTGATCGACCTGGTGAAGGCGTTCGACAACCAGAACGTCATGCACACCGAGCCGATCGAGTTTTCGAAGCAGTACATGGACACCACGGTCGGCCGGGTCATCTTAAATGACGTCCTGCCGGGCGAGATGCCGTTTGTGAACGGGCTGCTCAAGAAAAAGGGCCTGTCGCAACTGGTGCAGTATTGCTATCTGAAATTCGGTCTCACCATCACGGTGGGAATGCTTGACCAGGTGAAGTCGCTCGGATTCCTGTACGCGACGCGCGCCGGGATTTCAATCGGCATCGACGACATGGTGGTGCCGGGCCAGAAGGCCGGCCTGGTGGCCAACGCCGAAAAGGCGGTGATTGAAGTTGAATCGCAGTACGAAGAGGGCGCCATCACGCATGGCGAGCGCATCAACAAGATCATCGAAATCTGGTCGACCGTCACCGAACGCGTTTCTGAAGAAATGTTCAAGGTGATGGAGGAAGACGACCGCACCGGCCGTTACCTGAATCCGATTTACATCATGGCCGACTCGGGCGCGCGCGGATCGAAACAGCAGATCCGCCAGCTTTCCGGAATGCGCGGCCTGATGGCCAAGCCGTCGGGCGAAATCATGGAAACGCCCATCAAGGCCAACTTCCGTGAAGGCCTCGACGTGCTGCAGTACTTCATCTCTACGCACGGCGCCCGCAAGGGATTGGCCGACACGGCTTTGAAAACGGCCGATTCGGGCTACCTGACACGCCGGCTGTGCGACGTGGCGCAGGACGTGATCGTGACCGAAAACGATTGCGGCACCAGCGACGGAATCGAAGTGGAGCCGATCATCGAATCGGGCGAAATCATCGAGAATCTGCGCGATCGTATCGTGGGCCGCGTGACGCTTGAAGACCAGCTCGATTACGAGGGCAACCTGATTGTCGGCGTGAACCAGGAAATCACCGAAGACCTGGCCGCGGCGATTCAAGCGGCCGGCAAAGAGCGCGTGAAGATCCGCTCGGTGCTGACCTGCGAGTCGAAGCGCGGGGTGTGCCGGCTGTGTTACGGCCGTAATCTCGCGACCGGGCGTCTGGTCGAACGCGGAGAAGCGGTCGGGATCATTTCGGCGCAGTCGATCGGCGAGCCGGGTACGCAGCTGACCATGCGCACCTTCCACATCGGCGGCGCGGCGACGGGTTCGGCGGAACAATCCAAGCAGGATTCGAAATCCGACGGCATCGTGAAGTTTATCGCCGTCAACACCGTGAAGAACGCCAAGGGCGAGCTGGTGGCGATGAATCGCAACGGCATTATCGCCATCACCGACGACAAGCAGCGCGAAAAAGAGCGCTATCAAGTTGTCTATGGCGCGAAGATTCTGTTCGCGGATGGCGCGCGCGTCAAAGCGAACGACATCCTACTTGAATGGGATCCGTACACGTTCTCGATTCTGACCGAAGTCAGCGGCGTGGTGCATTTCAAAGACCTGCAGGATGGTTTGACCATGCAGGAGCAGGTGGACGAAATCACCGGCCGTTCGCAGTGGGTGGTGACGGATTCGCACGATGAAAAGCGCGTTCCGGCGATCATCGTGCGGCCGACGCACGGCGGCAAGGCGGATGAAAAACGCTACCTGATGCCGATGCACGCTCACCTGACGGTCTCAGACGGCGACGAAGTACACGCCGGCGACGTGCTCGCCAAGATCCCGCGCGCCACTACGCGCACCAAGGACATCACGGGCGGTCTGCCGCGCGTGGTCGAATTGTTCGAAGCGCGCAAGCCGCGCGAAACGGCCGTGATCAGCGAGATCAACGGCAACGTAAAGTACGGAGAAATCTCAAAGGGCATGCGCAAGCTGTACATCATCGGCGACGATGGCGAACAGCGCGAATACGCCATCCCGCGCGGCACTCATATCAATGTCCAGGAAGGCGAGCGCGTGCGCGCCGGCGATCCGCTGATGGATGGGCCGCGCAATCCGCACGACATTATGGCCGTGCTCGGCGAAAAGGAACTGCAGAAGTACCTGGTGAACGAAATCCAGGAAGTCTACCGTCTGCAGGGCGTCAACATCAACGACAAGCACCTGGAAGTGATCGCGCGTCAGATGATGCGCTGGGTGAAGGTCGAAGACATCGGCGACAGCGAGTTCCTGCCGGAGGAAGTGGTCGACAAATTCAAGTTCCGCGCGGAGAACGCTCGCGTGACGGAGGCGGGCGGGAATCCGGCGCAGGGCAAGACGGTCCTGCTGGGAATCACCAAGGCTTCGCTTTCGACCGATTCGTTCATCTCGGCCGCCAGTTTCCAGGAGACCACGCGCGTGCTGACCGAAGCCGCCATCAACGGCAAGGTCGACTACCTGCGGGGCCTGAAGGAAAACGTCATCATGGGCCGCCTGATCCCGGCCGGCACCGGTATGGAATACTACCGGAGCGTAAAGATCGCCGGCGAGGATATCGAAGAAGAGATGGCGCAGGAGCAGGAAGCCGTGCCGCTCGACGCCATCCCGGGCTACGACGAGGAAACGCGCGCGCTGTACGCGGGCGGGCTCTCGGAAGAAGTCCCGCCGGCGGGTCCTGAAGAGACGCTGGCGGAGTAGTCTAATCGTTATTGGCCGCAGATGCACGCTGATTCACGCGGATCTGGTTAGCATGCCAATTTAATCCTGTTGGCGGCGTCAAGTAATCGATGCCGCCATTGCGCAAGCAGCGATCGGTAGAGCGATGGCCACATTTTCACCCGGTGACCGGGTTTTGATTTCGCCGGAATTTTTCTGGGCAAAAGGGGCCACCGGAACGATTTCGCCGCCGCCGTTGCAGGTAACGATGCTGAGCGGCCCTTGGGACGATGGCCTGACGCGACGGGAGCCCAGTGCTTTAGGCGAGGCGACCGTTTACTGGGTATCGTTCGATGAACCACAGCGGGACGCTGACGGGGACGGTCCGTATCGTGGAGGGTGCATTCATGAGAATGCGATCACTCCCATACCGAGAATCCCCAGCTGAGGTACCTATCCGGATGCCCTTTTTTTCTACGGGATCACGCGGCCTGCGGGCCCTTCCCGATTGGCTGGGGATCAGGCGAAGTTGATATTGTTCTGGAGGCCGTCGCTTCCGGCGCGGTCAAGTAGCCGGAACAATGCTGCCCGTTCCGCAGCTCGCGTTCGCCGGCGGATGACGATCACGATGCCATGATGTGGTTGCTGATTCGCGAGCTCGAGAAAGTCGTCCCGGTTGCACGTCAGGAGCAACAAACCTTGTTCATAGGCGAACTCAAGTACGGCTTGATCGGGGGCACTCTCGGGAAGAGCTTTACGCAATAATGTAACGTCGTGGCCGAGTTGCTGGAGCAAGTAGCTCAAATCCTCCGGCACGTCATGGTCAAGCAGGAACTTCACTCCGAAAGTTGCGCCATCTGCCGGGCGACCAGCACGTCGATCTCACCGCGGTGGTCCTCATAGTAGGCAAGACACTCGTAAATCTGGGACCTCGTGAGCTGTGGGAAGCACTTTGCGGTCACTGTGTCCACGGTCTCGCCGTTCTGAAGCAGCCCGATCACGTCGTGCACGCCGATTCGGGTGCCTTCCACGATCGCGTTACCGCCCCGTACGCCCGCAGAACGGATGATGTAGCGATAGGTTTCCGAGATCGGTTCCATAACCTGATGTTACGGTCGGGTTCGCGGCGTGTCAATGCTACGAAATCACTCGCTTGCGGACCGCGTATAGAATCAGCTCGGCGAGACTGTGAAGGTTCAGTTTGTCCTGGAGATTCCGGCGATGCGTCTCCACGGTGTACAAACTCAAATTCAGCGCCGTCGCGACCTCTTTATTTGAACGGCCTTCGGCGATCATCTGCAACACTTCGCGCTCGCGTGAGGTTAACAATTCATAACTGTCTTCGACGCCGCGCGAGCGGATTTCGCGGACGTAATCTTCCACCAGCATCCGGCTGATTTCGGGGCTGAAGAAAGTCTTGCCCTGGGTCACCGCGCGGATCGCTTCGATCAGGTCGCCTTCGGCTGAATCCTTCAGTAGGTATCCCTTTGCCCCGGCTTTCAGCGCGCGCAGGACGTAGCCTTCGTCGGAATGCATGCTCAACACGATCACTGCCGCATCGGGGCAATCTGCCTGGATGCGTTGCGCGGCTTCGATGCCGCTCAGGTTCGGCATGGCGACGTCGAGCACCACTACGTCGGGCTTTTGCGCTTCGGCCTGCGCGATGGCCTGGCGGCCGTCCGCGGCTTCGGCCACTACCTTGAAATCCGGCTGGCTTTCGAGCAGCAGCCGCAGGCCGCGGCGCATTACGTTATGATCGTCGGCCAGCAGAATCCGGATCTGGTTCATGCGGGCTTCCCGGCAATCGGCAGCTCGATCGCCAGCACGGTTCCGCTGCCCGGATCGGAGCGGACGCTCGACGTTCCTCCCAGCCGAGCCACGCGCTCCTCGATTCCGAGCAGGCCCAGGCCTTTCACCTGCCGGCTGTCGAAGCCCTCGCCGTCGTCCTGAATCGAAAGGGACAGGCGGCTCTGATCCTGGTGGACTCGGATGCGGACGCTCGAAGCGTGGGCGTGGCTCGAACAGTTGTGCAGGGCTTCCTGCACCACTCGATAGATGCAGGTGTTGTATTCGTCGGGCAGATTCTGATCGTTCAATTCAGCGGCGATGCTGACGTCCATGGAAGTGCGTTTCGAAACTTCACGCGCCTGCCACTTGAGAGCCGGAATCAGGCCAAGATCGTCGAGCATCGACGGCCGCAGCAGCAGCGCCATGTTGCGCACCACGCGAATGGTGCTTTCGACCAGGCCTTTGATGGTTTCCACCTGCTCATACGTGCGCTCCTCGCGGCGGGCGGCGAACGACGTCGATAGATTGCGCAGTTCCACCAGCACCGCGGAAAGTGACTGGCCCACTTCGTCATGCAGTTCCCTCGACAGCGCGCGCCGTTCGGTTTCCTGCGCCTGCACCAGTTTTGCGGAGAGCTCTTTGAGGCGTCCGCGGGCGTCCACCGATTCCTGGTAAAGGATCTGCGCCTGTTGCTCCATGGCGAGCACCCGGCGCATGCTGAGCCAGGTCATCCCCAGGCCGAGCGCCAGGGCCGCGACCAGCGTCACCGCGAGCCTCGACTGAAACCGGCTCAGCAGACCGGCCACTTCCTGGTTTCCGGCATTCAACTGCTGCTCATTGATGGCCGCGATCTGGTCGGCGATGGTGAGCATATTCTGACGGCGCGGAAAAACCTCATCGCGCAGGAACGCATAGCCCAGGCTACGGCGCTCTTCCGGCGTCCATCGAAAAATCGGCGCCAGAATCCCCCAGTAATCGTTCAGCTCGGCGCGTAAAGCCGTATATTGAGTGGACTCTTCAGGCGCGATCTGACGGCCGTAGGATTCAAGCGCGGTTTCCATCTGGCCGCGCACCTGTTCGAGGCTGGCGCGATACGATTCGGCGCGCGCGGATTCGGGCTCCAGCAGATAATCGCGGATGTAGGTTCCGGAGACGTAGACTTCGGAACGGATGTCGGAAAGGACATGGTCGCGAAACAGGAATTCGCGGCGGATGCGATCGTCGTTCCGGCGGAA
Organism: Terriglobia bacterium; assembly: GCA_963797245.1. Classification (GTDB taxonomy): domain Bacteria; phylum Acidobacteriota; class Terriglobia; order Bryobacterales; family Bryobacteraceae; genus Palsa-187. The sequence continues at coordinate 67,342 of CAWCPE010000027.1, read as the reverse complement.
ATCGTTGAGCACGCGCAGCGCGTCGCCACCGGTCACCAGCATAATGGCGAGCACGCCGCCGAAGCCGAGAGCCAGCGCCAGGCGGCTGCGGCGCAGGAACCGGTCGGCTTGAGGGTGCGTCGAATCTTTGATTTTGGCGCCGGGCATGAAGCGTCTACCATCAGGCTAGCTGAATCTTCACGGAGGCGTGGGAGAACGGCAGTGGTGCGCTGGAAGAGGATTGATCGAAGCCCTCTCCTAAAAGCGGAGTTCGGTCCCCGCCGTTACCGGCAGGGCTGGTCTATCGCGTTGAAGGCGCAGACGTCCGTGACCAGCCCTGCCGGTCACGGCGGGGATCAACTCCACTTTTCACACAAACTCTTACCGGCAGGGCTCGTCTATCGCATTCAAGGCGCGGGCGTCAGCGCAAGCCCTGCCGGTCACCGCTCGCGCGTCAAGGGGAGCAACGTCCGCAGTTTCACAGAGGGAATCTGGCGCACCACCCAAACGACCAGGCGTTGGCAGAGGATAAGATGAACTTGTTGCGTCATGCCGGCCGAGGCTCCCGTTCCGAGTGAAATTACCGCGCTTCTGCATCGCTGGATGAAAGGCGATCGCGAGGCGCTGGCGACGCTTGCCTCCACCGCTTACGGCGATCTGCGCGCTATCGCGATCGGCTACCTGCACCGCGAATCGCCCGGCCACACGCTGCAGGCTACCGGCCTGGTGAACGAATTGTACCTTCGGCTGGCGCGGATGAAAGTGGTCCAGCTCAACGACCGCGGTCATTTTTACGCGTTCGCCGCGCAGTTGATGCGGATGATCCTGATCGACCATGCGCGCCAGACGCACGCGCAGAAACGGCCCGGCTCGGCCGCGCGCGTTCCGCTGCATGAGGAGATGGCCTGGATCGACGCTTCGAGTGAGGACGTGCTGGCCGTGGACGGGGCGCTGAATGAGCTGGAAACCGTGGATCAGCGCAAGGTGCGCGTGATCGAGCTGCGCTTTTTTCTGGGCTGCACCAATGACGAGGCCGCGGATCTGCTGGGCATCTCCCGCGCCACCGTCGACCGCGACCTGGAGTTCGCCAAGGCGTGGCTGTTCCGCCGCCTCTCGACGGCGCGGTGAGGAAATGACGTGAGCCGCATTCAGGAAATAGAATCACTGTTTCACCAGGCGCGGGAACTGCCGGAAGGCGCTGTCCGCCCGTGGCTCGAAGCTCAATCGGATGATGAGGGCATCCGCGAGGAGGTCCTGTCGCTGGTGGAGGCGCATTCGAAAATGTCGAATGCTTCGATCATTCCCGTCGAAACGCCCGTCCCCACGGCCCGCTTCGGCGCGTACCGCGCGAGCGAACTGGTGGGGCGCGGCGGAATGAGCGCGGTGTATCGTGCCCAACGCGCCGACGGCGAATTCGAACAGACCGTCGCGCTCAAGGTGATGGCGCACTACCTGGCGGGCGCCGAATTTCTTCCGCGCTTCGAAACCGAACGGCGGCTGCTGGCATCGCTTGATCACCCGCACATCCCGCGGCTGATCGATGGCGGAGTGTCGTCCGACGGCGACCCCTACCTGGTCACCGAGTTCGTGGACGGGGTGCACGTCGATTCGTACTGCGACGAAAAAAAACTGAACATCGCCGCCCGGCTGCGCATATTTCTGCAGGTGTGCGATGCGGTCGAATACGCGCACCGCAATCTGATCGTCCATCGCGATCTGAAACCCGGCAACATTCTGGTCAGCTCGGACGGCGTGGTGAAGCTGCTCGATTTTGGAACCGCGTCGCTGGTGGCCGCGGATGCCGACGTCACGGTTACCCGCATGCGCATGCTCACGCCGCGCTATGCGAGTCCGGAACAACTGCGCGGAGAGCGCGTCAATACCGCGACCGACGTTTTCTCGCTGGGCATCATCCTTTATGAACTGCTGACCGGCGCGTGGCCGTTTGGAGATCCGGGGTCTATCCTGAGCGAGCTCACGCGCGCGACCTCCGACGTTGCGCCGCGCACGCCATCCACGGTCATCACCGGAGAGTCGGCGGAACGCCGCGCGACTTCGCGGGCGCAGCTGGAACGGACGTTGGCCGGCGATCTGTCGGCGATCGTCCTGAAGGCCATCGAAAACGACCCGCGCCGCCGTCACGATTCGGTGCGCGCATTGGCTGGCGACGTGGAAAATTATCTGGCCGGCCGGCCGGTGCTGGCGCGGCCGCAGACGTGGCTCTACCGGTCGCGAAAATTCCTGCGCCGGCATTGGATTCCGGTGGCCGTGGCGTCGGCGGTGGCACTGGCATTGTCGGCAGCGGCCGGCGTCGCGATTTATCAGGCGCGCATCGCGCGGCAGGAGGCATTGAAGGCGGAAACTACCAGCAAGTTCCTCCAGGACATGCTGGCCACCGACAATGTGGTCGACAAAAACATCACGCTGCGCGCCATGGTGGACCGCGCGGAAGCCAAGCTGAATCGGGCGCAGATCGCCGACCCGCTGGTGGAGGCCGAATTGCGATTGTGGCTGGCTGAGTCATTCGGCAGCCGGCAGGAGTTCGACAAAATGCATGGCGAGCTGGATCGAGCCGAGGCGCTGTTCCGCGCGCACGGCACGCCTGGCGATCTGGCGAAGGTCGAAGCCTTGCGCGCCACCGAATTCGACACCAGCGGCGATCGTAAGACGGCGCGCCGTCACCTGGATGAAGTGGTCCGCATTTGCCGCGTGCCTTCCAACCACGCGCCCGCTACCACCTGCATCGAAACTTACGTGGCTCTTCTGATCACGCATGCGGCCGAATTTACGCTGGATGGACAGAAACAACTGGTGAGTGAGGCGGAAGCCGCGCTGAAGGCGCATCCCGAGCTGGGGCCGCTGTATCGCGGCGTTGTTCTGCGTGCCGAATCGCGGATCGCGCTGCGCGAAGGCCGGCCCGGCGACGCCGAGCGCGTGTTGACGGAAGCTCTGCGCGTCGATCGGAGCCTGTCCGATCCCGACGATAGCGCCATCGCACAGGATCTGTTCGCGCTGGGCGATGTGCACTTTCGTATGGGCGACGCAGCGGGCGCGGCGGGGTTTCACCGGCAAAGAATGGACCTGTTCAGTCACGCGTCGGGTCCGAATGCGGCCATTACCGGGCATGCGGCGGCGAATCTGGCATGGATGCTCGCGTATGTGGGCAAGTTGGACGAAGCGCGAAGCCTGGCGGACGGCGCGGTCGAAAAAACCAAAGGGTCGGCGGATTATCAGCGCCAGGCGCCGCTGTTCGCCGCCGCCGTGGTTCGCAATTTCCAGGGCCAGGGCAAGGAAGCCGAGCCGTTTGCGCGCGAATCGACGCGCATCGCGCTGAAGACGTATCCGCGGACCACGTCAGTCTATGCCGACAATGCGGGGGAGCTGGGAATTGCGCTGTTCCTGCAGGGCCGCGCCGCCGAAGCGCTGCCGCTCCTTCAGGAGGCGGACCAGGTCTACGCGAAGCTCAACATCCCGACGCATCCCGGTTCGATTCGCATTCATCGCTACTACACCGAAGCTATTTCGGCGCGTCGATAGGGACTTCGAAATAGAAATAAGGCTTTCCGGTGGCCGCGTCTTTGAATCCGGTCAGGTAGATGGTCGAACCCGGCATGTGCGGCGTCTGAAAGTAAAAAAAACCGTAAGCCGATTCGCCCGCCGGCAGCATTTTTGCGGCGAAGGCGCGCGTGGTAATTTCGTCGGTATTGAGCGGTCCTTTCTTAGGGCCGTGCGGAAACGGGTTCGGATACGGCGACTGGCCCGGCAATTTGGGCCGCTTCACACCCGAACCGATATAAATGACATCCTCGGCGGGCGTGGCTTCCACGTGCCGATTTCCCGGATCGATAAACTCGGCTTCCAGATCCAGGCGCAGCGCCTTTCCGGTTCCGTTTTCGATGACCACCAGCACCGGCGTCACGCCGTACTTCGCGGGAAACGCCTTGCCGAACGCGATTTTGGACTGCTCCTCTGTGATGTACGGTATGGCGGCGATGGTGATTTTGTCGATGGTCTGGTGGTTCGGATACGAAGACGCCGGCCCCGGCGCAAAGCGCGCCTTGTCGTCGCCGCCCCACGCGGCTATACTCAGAAGAACCATCAAAGCTACTGGTCTCATTTATTTCCTCTATCAGATTCTGGAGCTTATTCTCAGTCCGGCAGTCGCCCTCTATTTACTTTACCGGGGAATTCGCGATCCCAGATATTTCGCGCGTCTGAGTGAGCGCCTCGGATTTCTTCCCAGGTCATGGAACTCCACGGGGCAGTCGACGGGGCGCGGAGCCATCTGGTTTCATGCGGTTTCGGTAGGTGAAGTATTATCGGCCGCCGAGATGATTCGCCGGATTGGCGAACAGGACCCGCATATTCCTGTATTTCTGTCGACTTCCACGCTCGCCGGCCGCGCTCTGGCGGATCGCAAAATCGGAAAAAATGTTTTTTTCGCGCCGCTCGATTACCGATCTTGTGTTCGCCGGGTGCTGCGCCGTCTGCGGCCTGCCGTGGTTGTGATTCTGGAAACGGAAATCTGGCCGAATCTGTATCGTGAATCGAAACGCGCCGGCGCATCATTATTAATGGTCAACGCGCGCATTTCGGATCGCGCCTTCCCGAAGTATGTCCGCTGGCGCTGGTTTTTCCGGCATCCGCTGCAGTTTCCGGATGCGATTCTGACGCAGAGCGAAGAAGACCGCCGGCGCTTCGACGCCTGTGGAGCAACGAATGCGATGGTGGCCGGAAACCTGAAATACGATCTGCCTGCGCCCGCGATCGCGCCGGAGATCGCCCGATTTCTGGAGCGCCTCGCGCCTGAGAAAATCTGGATCGCCGCCAGTACCATGTCGGATGGAATCATCGACGAGGACGATGCCGTGATCTCTGCGATGCCTGACGCGCTTCTCATCCTGGCGCCTCGAAAACCGGAGCGGTTTGACCTGGTCGCGCAAAAACTGGAACGTGCGGCGATCCCGTACGTGCGCCGCAGCCGGGGTCTGGATCATGCGGACCTGCGCCTGCCGGGAGTCTTGCTGCTGGATTCGATCGGCGAGCTGGCTGCGCTGTTCGCGCGCGCCGATGTCGTTTTCATGGGCGGCACACTCGCCGACCGCGGCGGCCACAATATTCTGGAGCCGGCATTTTTTGGAAAGCCCGTGATCGTCGGCCCGCACATGGAAAATTTTGCGGCCATCGCCAGCGAATTTCACGATGCGGACGCGCTCTTCAAAATCGACGCGCCGGATCAACTCGCATCCGCGGTTTCGCGCCTGATGGATCACCCCTCCGGCATCGGAGAGCGCGGGCGCGAGCTAGCGGAATCGAGGTGTGGCACGATCCTGAAGATCCTCAAGGAAATTCAACGGGCCCGGCAGAATGCGATCCCGAATCCACCGCGAACGCTGGCCGCTCGTGTGGTGCTCACGCCGTTGAGCTGGCTGTGGCGCGCCGGAAATCGTGTGAACGCGCTGCGTCCCGTGAAGACGCTTCGGACTCCGGTGATCAGCGTCGGCGGATTGACCATGGGTGGGGCGGGGAAGTCGCCGGTGGTTGCGCACCTGGCCGGGAGGCTTCGCGAAACCGGATCGAACCCGGCGATTCTGACGCGCGGCTACAAACGACCCTCTACGTCCGGCGGGCCCAAGATCGTTCCTCGCGGCGGTCAAGCTGATCGTGCGAGGACCGGAGACGAAGCGGCCATCTTCGTTTCGAGAGGCGATGCTCACGTCGGAATCGGCGCGAACAGGTACGCCATTGGACGGTGGATGGAAGAGCGGTTATCGCCCGGCGTCTTCCTGCTCGACGACGGCTTTCAGCACCGCCAGCTGGCACGCACGCACGATATCGTACTGATCGACGCGGGCGATCCGTTGGCCGGTGGCGTTTTTCCGCTCGGCCGGCTGCGCGAACCGCTCGAAAGCCTGGCTCGCGCCGATACCATTCTGCTCACCCGTTGCGACCCTGGCCAGGACACCTCCGCGTTAGAGCGTATGCTCGCGCGGTACAATGCCCAATCGCCTGTTTTTCGATCGAGAGTGGTCGCGGTGGAGTGGGTAGGTGGTTTGGGGATCTCCGGCAAGGCCGCCGCGTTCTGCGGCCTGGGCGACCCGCGGTCGTTCTGGCATACGCTCGACGAGTTGGGGATGGAAACCGCCTGGCGGCGTGAGTTCATGGATCATCACAGCTACAGCCCGCGTGAGTTGAAAGAACTCGCAGCTGGTGTCGACACGCTGCTCACCACGGAAAAAGACGCGATGAATCTGCCTCCGGACGCCGCGCAAATCGTGGCGCCCTGCCGGCTCCTCTGGCTGAAAATCGATATCGAAATCGACGACGAAGACGCATTCCTGAGCCGTATCCGACCATGAGGACCGCGATTTTCGGGGGCACTTTCGATCCCATCCACACCGCGCACCTGATCGTCGCGCGCGAGGCCGCCGATACGTTTTCGCTCGATCGGGTGCTGTTCATTCCGGCCGGCAATCCTCCACTCAAGGAAGCGCGCGCGAGTTTCGAAGACCGGTTCAGGATGACCGAGCTCGCCTGCGCCGCCGACCAACGTTTTATCGCATCGCCGTTAGAAGCAGGCGCCGGCAAGAGTTACTCGATCGATACGATTGAACGCGTGCGGGCTTCCAACGGCGATTTGTTTTTCATCATCGGCGCCGACGCCTTCGCCGAAATCCAGAGCTGGCACCGCTGGCGCGACGTGATTCGGACGGTCGATTTTATTGTCGTCACGCGGCCGGGACACGTTTATTCGCTGCCCGCGGATGCGCGGGTGCATCGACTGGAAACGGTGGCGCTGCCGGTATCGTCTTCGGAAATCCGCCAGTCCCTGGCGCGCGGCGAGACTCCCGCGGGTTTGCCACAATCGGTCCTGGACTACATTCGGGCGCGATCGTTATACGGCGCCTCGCGCACCGCCGCATAGGAGCATTCGCCTGGCTGCCGCCGCACCATCGACGCCCGGCCCCGACCTCTACCGGACTCCGCCCACCTGGCCGCTGATTCAGCGGATCGCGTTTCGATTCCTGTGCGTCTACTTCATCCTCTATGGTCTGGGCCACAACGGGCTCATGAACATGATTCCCGGCCTCAACACGCTGTACGCGAATGCGTGGCGGCAATTGGTGCCGTGGGTCGCGATTCACGTTTTCCATCTCAGCGGGTCCGCGACAGTGTACTTGCCCAACGATGGCAGCGGCGATACGACGCTCGATTATGTTCATCATTCTTGTTATCTCGCCATCGCGGCGCTGGCCGCTGCGGCGTGGTCGATCCTCGATCGAAAGCGCCTCAATTATCGCGAGGCGCATGCGTGGCTGCGCATCTGGGTTCGTTACGCGCTCGCTCTGACGCTGTTTTCCTACGGCTTCGCGAAGATCTTCCCGCTCCAATTCCAACCGCCGAGCCTGATTAAGCTTCTCGAACCCCTGCATTCGTTTTCACCCATGGGCCTGCTGTGGACGTTCATGGGGTTTTCGCCGGCCTATACGATCTTCGCCGGCGCGGCCGAGACTCTCGGAGGGTTGCTGCTCCTGTTTCGCCGCACCACGACGCTCGGAGCGTTAGTGTCCGCCGCCGTACTTCTGAATGTTGTCGTGCTGAATTTCTGCTACGACGTCCCGGTGAAGCTGTATTCGTTAAATCTCCTGTTCATGGCCATCTTTCTCATGGCGCCCGATCTTGGGCGCCTGGCTCGCGTGTTGGTGTTGAACCGCCCGACCAAACCGTCCATGGTCGATAACGTCCTGTTCACCGCGCGACCGGTTCGGATCGCTTCCATCGTGGTGAAGACGCTGTTTATCGCCGTGATTCTGGTGGGGCGCACCGCGGAAAGTTACCACTACTGGCAATCGGTTCACGCGCGCGTGAAACCGCCGCTGTACGGCGTCTGGCAGGTGGAAAACTTCCTGCGCAACGGGAAGGAAGTTCCGGCGTCCGAGAGTGCAACCTGGCGTAGCGTGATTTTCGATGTGCAGCCGTTCATGCTGGTGGAAATGGACGACGATGCGCGCGACAATTTCAGCACGCAGTATGTCGCGGCGGCGAGCATCGTCCGACTGCGGTATCCGGGCGGCGGCGCGCCGAGCGATTTTCATTACAGCTTGTCCGGAGCACGGGCGACGCTCAGCGGGCGGCTCGGCTCGGATCAGCTGTCGATCGAAATGCGCCGCATCGACCCGGGCTTCCTGTTGACCCATCGCGGTTTCCACTGGATCAACGAGCGCCCTTTTAATCGCTAGTGTGCTGTCTCTGAAATTCGTGGAATTAAAAAAGGGGACAGACCACTCTGTCCACGGCCGCTTCGGTCAGGGGGAAGAATAACATACGAGCGGGGACAGAGCAGTCTGTCCCCTTTTTTGATTCCACGAATTTCAGAGACAGCACACTAGTGTCCCGAGTTAGAAGTTCGTCGCATTGTGGGATGGGCATTCCTGCCCGCAGCCGACCGTTCAGGTCGGCTGGACCCGTTCAAAAAACGGGTCCGCCGGCTGGAAGCCGGCCCCAGACCATCGCTCCGGTTATGTAACGAATTTCCAACTCGGGACACTAACGTACCCGGAAGTTCGTTGTTTATCTCGGAACCGGACTTCCAGGTATTGGGACGGCGGGATTCATCCCGCGCGGAGCTTTAGCTCCGCAACTCGTGCAGATGCGGGGCTGAAGCCCCTCGCGGACTGAAGTCCGCCGTCCTCGGTCGGGTTGATAATTATTCAACGAATCTCCAACCCGGGACACGAGCGTTTGGTGTGAAAAACGGACTTCCTCCGCTTCCTGACGGTCGCGGTTCCGATGGGCGCCCGACTTGCGGAGCACGTCCACACAGCGTCCGTAGCTAAAACAATTTATCCTATACGTGTTGTGAGCACTTCCCGCACCATGCCCGGCGGTTTCGCCGACCGGTCCGCCCTTGAGACGGGACCCAACGGCCGTCCATTATGCCGATGGTGTCAACTGGAAGTTCCCGCGAGGCGCTTCACGTTCTGCTCCGACTGGTGCGTCCACGAATGGAAGCTTCGCACCGACCCGGGTTATCTCCGCGAAAAGGTTTTCGAACGCGACCGTGGTATCTGCGCCCGATGCGCGGTGGACACACGCACTGCGTTCAACGACCTCAAGCGCGCCCGTGGGACCCATCGCTTACGGCTCCTCGAGCGCTGGGGGTTGAAGCGTCTGAATCGCAAAAGCCTGTGGGACGCCGATCACATTGTCCCGGTGATCGAAGGCGGCGGTGAATGCGATCTGGCGAATATCCGGACGCTGTGCCTGATCTGCCATCGCCAGGAAACCGGCCGGCTGCGCGAACGGCTCGCGGGGCGAAGCTAAAGAGACGAGTGGCGGAAATCTTCCGCCATCTCCTGCCCGACGCCGCCGAATTCGGCGTTGATCTGGCGCGCCCGCTGTAGCGCTGCCTCGACGTGCGGCAGGATATTCTCGCGGCCCAGATGTTCGAGGAAAGCGGTCTTTTGAAGCAGCGCCGCAGGCTGGTCCCGCGCGCCGCACAGCAGCAGCGTCCGTCCGGATTTGCGAAGCCGGACGGCGAACATTTCGAGCGCATGCAGGCCGGTCGCGTCGAGCGCGGTCATGTTGCGCAACCGCACGATCACCACGGGAGGAAAAGCGCTCAAGTCCGCAGTGGCTTCCTCCAGCTTTTCCGTCGCTCCGAACAGGAACGGTCCGTGAATGCGCAGGATCGCGACGAACCAGGGGACCTGCTTGTCCTGCAAAATGTGCGGCCGGCCGTCGCGGATGTACTGATCGGTGACCGCCGCAACCGTGGTGGTTTGCGAGATGCGGTAAACGTACAGAAGCGCGGCCAGGACCATGCCGACCTCCACCGCGACGGTTAAGTCCGCCAGCACGGTCAGCGCGAACGTCGCGGCCCAGACGGCGATATCGGCCTTCGCGAGGCGCACGATGGTGCCGATTTCCCTCCACTCACCCATGTTGTACGCCACCACAAACAACACCGCGGCGAGTGTGGCGAGCGGAATGTAACGCGCCAACGGAGCAGCGGCGGCCACAATCAGCAGCAACGTGGCGGCGTGGATGATTCCCGCGATTGGCGAGCGCGCGCCGGCGCGGATGTTCGTGGCGGTGCGCGCGATGGCTCCGGTGGCCGGAATTCCGCCGACCAGCGGCGATGCGATGTTGGCGATGCCTTGCGCCACCAGTTCGACGTTCGAATTGTGGCGGGTTCCGCTCATGCGGTCGGCGACCACCGCGGATAGCAGGCTCTCCACCGCGGCCAGCAGCGCGACCGTCAGCGCCGGGGAGAGCAGCGGCATCACCTGGTCCGCGCGGAACACGGGAATCGAAAATTTCGGAAAACCGGTGGGAAGTCCACCGAACTTGCTGCCGATGGTCTCGACTGGAAGCCTCGCGAGGGCGACCAAGACGGTAGCACCGACCAGGGCGATGATCGATCCGGGAATGCGCGTGGTCAGGCGCGGCAAAAAGATGACCAGGGCGAGAGATCCCGCGCCGATCGCCAGCGCGGGCCACTGAACCGTGCCCAGCGCGTGCCAAAGCACGGCCATTCTCGGCACGAATGCGCCCGGCACCTCGCCGGTTCTTAGCCCCAGGAAATCCTTGATCTGGGTGGACGCGATCAGCAGCGCGATTCCGTTGGTGAATCCGATGGTGACCGGCCGCGGTATGTACTTGACCGCGGATCCCAGGCCGGTCAAGCCCATCAGCACGAGCATCACGCCGGCCATCATGGTGACCATCGCCAGACCGCTGAGGCCGAATTTCGCGACGATTCCCGCCACAATCACCACGAACGCGCCGGTCGGACCGCCGATCTGCATGCGCGAGCCGCCGAACGCCGAGATCGCGAATCCGGCGACGATCGCGGTATACAGTCCGGCCTGCGGCGTCACGCCCGACGCGATGCCGAACGCCATCGCCAATGGAAGCGCCACCAGCGCTACGGTCACGCCCGCAAGCACGTCCGCGCCCAGGTCTTTGCGCGAGTACGTCCGCAGGCACCGTGCGGATTCCGGCAGCCACGCCTCGGGAAACTTCATCGGCGGCTCTTTTCCTCCCTGTCGATGGCTTTGAGGGTCGCCAGCACTTCGTTCAGATGCGCGTGGAAATAGCGCCGCATGACGTCCAGAACCTCGAAAATCAAGGGGTCGCGCACGCTATAGAAAACCTGATTCCCGGACTTTCGGCTCACCAGAATGTTCTTAGCCCGCAGGATGGCCAGATGCTGCGACGCATTGGCCTGCTCCAGGTTAAGCCGTTCGATCAGGACGCCGGCGGATTGCTCGCCCTTCCGCAGTTGTTCGAGGATGGCGATGCGGGTGGGATGGGCGAGCGCTTGAAAGAAGTCGGCTTTGAACTGGCGCAAGGCATCCTGCATAAGTATATTCGAAATATCGAATATATCACAATCGCGCGGTTCAGCGTGGGGCGCGGACCAATGTATGCTGGAGATGATGAGCAAGCTCGAAAACATCGAGACCGAGGTGAAGCAGCTCAGCGCCGAAGAATTAAAGCGCTTCCGCGAGTGGTTTCTGGAGTTCGACGCCGACGCGTGGGATCGCCAGTTTGAGGCGGATGTTCGGGATGGGAAACTGGAGCGGCTCGGCAGAAAAGCCACCCGCGATCACGAATCCGGCCGCTCGACTGAATTGTGATTCATCGCGCGACGCCCGATTTCTGGTCCTGTTACCGGGTCCTTCCCGCTGACGTTCGTGAAACTACGGACAGGGCATTTGCGCTCCTCCGGGCGGACACCCGTCATCCCTCGCTGCACTTCAAGAAGGTCGCCGGATTTTGGTCGGTGCGCGTCGGGATACACCATCGCGCCCTCGGCGTCGAACATGCGGACGGCGTTTTGTGGTTTTGGATCGGAACTCACGCTGAATATGACCGGCTCACTGCCTGATGAGCCAAGTTTTCACCCCTCCGCGAACGTGATACCTTGGTCCATAGCCTTCTGCCGATAGGAGATCGTCCATGATTCGACTGAAAGTCAACGGCGCCGCCCGCCAGTTCGATGGCGAGCCTGATATGCCCCTGCTGTGGTACCTGCGCGACATCCTCGAACTGACCGGAACCAAGTATGGCTGCGGCATCGGCCAGTGCGGCTCCTGCACCGTGCATCTGGACGGCAAAGCGGTCCGTTCCTGCCAGACGCTCATGAAAGAAGCCGCCGGAAAAACCATCGTCACCATCGAAGGGCTCAGCGTGCATGGCGACCATCCGGTGCAGCGCGCCTGGAGGGAAATCAACGTTCCCCAGTGCGGGTATTGTCAGAGCGGGCAGATGATGCAGGCCGCCGCGCTGCTGAAGGAGCATCCCAAGCCGACCGACCAAAACATCGACGATGCCATGAACGGCAACATCTGCCGCTGCGGCACGTACCAGCGCATTCGCGCGGCGATTAAGATCGCCGCCATCGGGAAGAAGGCAGGGCATTCCAAGAAGGGTCCGGTGGTTGCGGAAGCTCACAAGGGGGTGAAAGCATGAACGGCCAAAATGTGCGCGTCGTCAGCCGGCGCGGATTCCTGGAAGGTGTTTTCTCCGCCGGAGCCCTGGTGCTCGGCACGCAAATTATTCCCCTCAAACTGCAGGGCGCCGATACCGTCGACGAAGCTGCCTGGCATCCGAGCGTTTATCTGGGCCTGGAACCGGACGGCCGTGTGATTATTATCGCGCACCGTTCGGAAATGGGCACCGGCATCCGCACCGCGCTGCCCATGGTGGTGGCCGACGAGCTCGAAGCGGACTGGAAGCGGGTCAAAATCCAGCAGGCCATCGGCGATAAGAAATACAAGGACCAGAACACCGATGGATCGAATTCCATCCGCAGCTTCTGGGAGCCCATGCGCGAAACCGGCGCGACCGCGCGCATGATGCTGGTGTCCGCCGCGGCGTCGAAGTGGAGCGTTCCGGCGTCGGAATGCGTCGCCAAGAATCACCAGGTGATTCATACTCCTTCGGGCAAGAAGCTCGGCTACGGCGAACTGGTCACGCTGGCCGCCACGCAACCCGTACCGGCGAAGGAAACGCTCAAGTTCAAGGACCCGTCCGAATATCGCTACATCGGCAAGGATATTCCGATCATCGATCTGGACGACATGATGGTCGGCAAAGCGATTTACGGCATGGACGCGAAAGTTCCCGGCATGGTCTACGCTTCGATCGAGCGCTGCCCGGTGGTGGGCGGAAAGCTCAAGTCGGTGGACGATGCCGACGCGAAAAAAGTCCCCGGCGTGACGCAGACCGCCATTATCGAGCCGTTCAAGCCGCCTTACATGTTCCAGCCGCTGGGCGGAGTCGCGGTCATCGCCAACAACACCTGGGCCGCATTCCAGGGACGCAAGAAGCTGAAGCCGGATTGGGATTTCGGCCCCAGCGCGACCTACGATTCGGTCACGTACAAGGAACAGCTCAAGCAGGCGACGCGCGTTCCTGGCCGCCAGGAGCGTAATGTCGGCGATGTGGACGCCGAATTCGCCAAAGCCACCAAGACCCACGAAGCCGATTACTACGTTCCGCACCTGGCGCACGCCGAAATGGAGCCGCCGGTGGCCGTGGCGGTGTTTAAAGACGGCAAGGTGACCGCGTGGGCGCCGACCCAGAATCCGCAAGCGGTGCAGCAGACCGTTGCTGGCGCGCTCGGCATCAAGGTCGAGGACGTGACGTGCTACGTGACGCTGCTGGGTGGAGGTTTCGGACGCAAATCGAAACCCGATTACGTGGCCGAAGCGGCCATTCTTTCGAAACAGCTGGGCGGCAAACCGGTGAAGGTGGTCTGGAGCCGTGAAGACGACATCCATTTCGATTATTTCCATTTCCCGGCCTGGATGTACCTGAAAGCCGCGCTCGATGAGAAGGGCCGGCCCACCGCGTGGTTCGGCCGCAGCGCATATCCGCCGATGATTCAGGCGCTCAACACGCCATTGAACGGCGGCCTCGGCAGCATGGGCTGGCAGGACGTTCCCTGGGACATTCCCAACATCCGCACCGAAAACGGAAAAGCCGCGGCCAATGTCCGCATCGGCTGGCTGAGATCGGTGGCCAACATTCCGCACGCGTTCGCGGTTCACTCGTTCATTGACGAGCTGGCCGATCTGGCCAAGCGCGATCGGGTCGAATATCTGCTCGACGTGATCGGCAAGGATCGCATCATCGAAATGGGCGGAGGACGCGGCGGTCGTGGCGGCCGCGGCGGCGCGGCTCGTCCGAATCCTTACCCGCTCGATACGGCGCGGACTCGCCGCGTGCTTGAAACCGTCGCCCAACAATCGAACTGGGCCAACAAGAAATCCGGCAACGGAAAGGGCTACGGAGTCGCGGTACACCGCAGCTTCCTGAGCTACATTGCGACGGTGGTCGAAGTGGATGTCGACTCGAAGGGCAAGGTCCACATCCAGCGGGTCGACACGGTGGCGGATCCCGGTTTGATCGTGCATCCGGACCGCGTGAAAGCGCAGTTTGAAGGCGCGGCGACGTTCGGCGCAAGCATTGCAATGATGAGCGAGATCACCGCCGGCGACGGTCGCATCCAGCAGAACAATTTCAACGGCTACAAAGTCGCGCGCCTGATGGATTCGCCGGTTGAAACGCACGTACAGGTGATCGGCGGCGAGCATCCTCCGGCGGGCGTCGGCGAACCGGGCGTTCCGCCCATGGCTCCGGCCATCTGCAACGCGATCTACGCAGCCACGGGGAAGCGCATCCGCGAGCTGCCAATTAAGAATCAGCTCGCCTGACAAATGTGGCCGTTAATATAAACGTTGATTAACGGCCGATCACTAAAAATCCGGTCTCCACCGTGCCCGCGACGATGCGATTCCACATCACGCGGGCCTGTCCGGTGGACTGGCCGTGCGAAAATTCGACCACCTGTCCGGTGGGCAGCGACTTCTCCGCGTGCGCCATGCGGAATCCGCTGGGGCTCACATCGATCAGCCGGCCTTCGATTTCTCTCTCCCGGGAATCGCGGAATCGCACCGACACGCTGCCCGACGCCTTGCGCCGCTGCTCACGACGTTTTTCCAGGCGCGCCTGGGCGAGTTCGCGCTCCGTCGCATCGTTCGGCCGGGCACTCATACCGCTGCGCTGGCCCCTTCCGATTCGTACATCTTCAGCTTTCGGCTCAGCGTCCGCCGGGAGATTCCCAACCGCGTCGCGGCCCGCTGCTGGTGACCGCCGGTGGCTTCGAGCGCCTCCCGGATCATGCGCCGCTCCATGCCGTCGAGACTGGTGGAAGCAGCGGCGCTGGTCGAGCGATTTCCGTTTCCGTTCGTCCCATATCCGTTCCGTCGGGACGCCTCGGGCGCCGAACCGAAGGCTACGTCTTCCGCCACGATCACGTATCCTTGCGCCAGCACCGCGGCCTTGGTCACCACGTTCCGCAGCTCCCGGATATTGCCCGGCCACGGGTGTGTCTTCAACGAATCGAGCGCCGCGTCGGAAAATCTCAGCTCCGGATCGTGCTGCGCCAGAAAATGCCGCGCCAGCGGGGCAATATCTTCCGTCCGCGCGCGCAGCGGAGGAACCTTGAGCGTGATCTGGCTCAGCCGGTGATACAGATCGCTTCGGAACCGGCCCTCGGAAACCGCGGTCTCCAGATCCTGATTCGTGGCGGCAACCACCCGCACGTCCACGCCGACCTTCTTCACTCCGCCCAACCTGTAGTACGGCACGCCATCCAGCACCCTCAACAGCTTCACTTGCATCTTGGGGTCCAACTCGCCGATCTCGTCGAGGAAGATGGTCCCCTGATGCGCCAGCTCGAACAGTCCTGGCTTGTGCGAATCCGCTCCGCTGAACGCGCCCTTGTCGTAGCCGAACAGTTCGCTTTCGAGCAGATGTTCCGGGAGCGCGGCGCAGCTCAGATCCACCCACGGCTTGTGCGACCGCGTCGAAAACTGGTGGATGGCGCGGGCAATCAGTTCCTTGCCGGAACCGCTCTCACCCGTAACCAAGACAGTGGCATGCGAGCGCGCGACGCGCTCCACTCCCGCCATCAGGCGCTTCATCACTTCGCTCGCGATCACGGCCGGCATGCCGAGAAAAACGTGCAGGTTTTCCTGGGGATCTCCGCTGCGGTCGTGTGAAAGCTCACTCATGAAATGCGCGTGCCGACGGTTAATCTTATTTCGCCAGCTTTATGCCTTTCGCGCGCTCCGGGGAACACCTTAGCGGGGCCGCCAATCTTACCCGTCGTTTGCGACAGTTTGTCGCATGACCTTCGCATGAATCGTGCCAAACTGTCCTGGACTATCCCCGCGCGAGCGCTCTAAACCTATCAATGCACGCCACTCGGCTCCCTGGCATTCGGCCTGCACTAGCGGCGCTATCTGATGGAGCCCGTTCTCGATCCTCTGCCTGCCAAGGCCCGCGTGTATATTGCGTTCATCAGCTTGATGGGCGCAGCCTCGCTTCTGTACGGCATGGTTTCCTGGGATTCGCCGGATTTCTTCAAATACTTCGCCTTCCTGGTGGTCGCCGTCGCCTCCTGCACCATGCGGATTAAGGTGCCCGGCATCACCGGCACTCTTTCTCTTACCTTCCTGTTCGTCCTGTTCGGCCTCCTGGAGCTGACTCCGTCTGAGACGATCGTCCTAGGTGCGCTTGCGACGCTCTCTCAGTGCTACTGGAACCGCTCTGCGCGGCGACGGCTCGCGCAGGTGATCTTCAACATCAGCTCCATGGCGCTGGCCGTCGCCGCGGCCGAGTACACGTTCCACCTGGGTCTGTTGACCGCGCATCATATCGATCCGCCCCTGCGTCTGGCCGCCGCGACGTGCGTCCTGTTCTTCGCCAACACCGCCCCGGTCGCGCTGGTCATCGGGCTCACCGAGAAAAAATCCATCGTCGATACCTGGCGCGAATGTTACTTCTGGTCGCTGCCGTACTATCTGGGCGGCGCCGCTCTGGCGGAAATCGCCAGCCTCGCCAATCGCTTCGTAGGCTGGCAAGCCGTGCTGCTCACCGGACCGGCGATGTATCTCATCTACCGCTCCTATCGCCTGTACCTCGATCGCCTGGAAAACGAAAAGAAGCACGCCGAGGAGGTTTCGAGCCTCCACCTGCGCACCATCGAAGCGCTGGCGCTGGCCATCGACGCCAAGGACCACACCACGCACGACCATCTGCAGCGCGTCCAGATCTACGCGATGGAACTCGGCAAGGAGCTCGGCATCACCGCGCAGGAGACGGAGGCGCTGTGCGCCGCCTCGATGCTGCACGACATCGGCAAGCTCGCCGTCCCCGAACACATCATCTCGAAACCCGGCCGCCTCACGCCGGAAGAATTCGAGAAGATGAAGATCCATCCCACGGTGGGCGCTGAAATTCTGGAGCGCGTCAAGTTCCCCTACCCGGTGGTTCCCATCGTGCGCGCGCATCACGAAAAATGGGACGGCACCGGCTATCCGAACGGCCTCGCCGGTGAAGATATTCCGATCGGCGCGCGCATCCTGGCCGCGGTCGATTGCCTGGACGCGCTGGCCAGCGACCGGCAGTATCGCCGCGCGCTGCCGCTCGATGACGCCATGAAAATCGTGCGCGAGGAATCCGGCAAGGCCTTCGATCCACGGGTAGTCGAAGTGCTCTCCAAGCGCTACGTCGAGCTCGAAAAAATGGCGCAGACCAAGGGCCCCGATGAGGAGCTCACCAAGCTCTCGACCGATATCAAAATCGCCCGCGGCGACGCCCCGGCGGCCGGCTTTGTCGGTTCCAATCAGGCCAGCGATCGCCACGCCCCGAAAACTCCCGTGGATTTCCTCACTTCCATCGCCGCCGCGCGCCAGGAAGTGCAGGCTCTGTTTGAAATCTCGCAGGACCTCGGCAATTCGCTCAGCCTGGACGAAACCCTCTCCGTGCTCGCAGTTCGGCTGCGGAAGATCATTCCGCATCACTCCTTCGCCATCTGGATCCGCCGCGAAAGCGTGCTCCAGCCGGATTATGTCTCAGGCGACGACTTCCGGCTCTTCTCTTCGCTCGAAATTCCCATCGGTCAGGGCCTGTCCGGATGGGTTGCCGAAAATCGCAAGCCGATTCTCAACGGCAATCCCACGGTCGAGCCGGGTTATTTGAACGATCCCTCGAAATTTTCAACTTTGCGTTCCGCCGTCGCGGTCCCGCTCGAAGGCGTGAATGGAGTGCTCGGCGTGCTGAGCCTGTATCACGCGGATCGCGACGCGTTCAGCAAGGATCATCTGCGTATCCTGCTGGCGATCAGCTCGAAAATCGGCGTGTCCATTGAAAACGCCCTGCGCTTCCGCCAGGCCGAATCGTCCGCCACCACGGATTACCTCACCGGTTTGCCCAACGCCCGGTCTCTGTTCCTGCATCTCGATTCGGAATTGTCAAGAAGCCGTCGGAATCACGCTCCTCTCTCGGTGCTGGTTTTGGATCTCGACGGCTTCAAGCAGGTGAACGATCGTTTCGGCCATCTGGAAGGGAACAAGGTCCTGCGCGCCGTTGCGGCACGCCTCAAAACCGCCTGCCGGGAATACGACTACATCGCGCGCATGGGCGGTGATGAGTTCGTCGTCATGCTGCCGGGCGTCGACCCCCAGGACGTAGCGGCGAAAGCCGGCCAGTTCCGCCAGGTGGTGAAGGATATCGCGCGGGAGCTGTTCAATGGCGGAGTCCTGACGGCCAGCATCGGAATCGCCCATTTCCCCGACAACGGCACGGACGCCGAACAGCTGTTAGCCGAAGCCGACCGCAAGATGTACAAAGAAAAACACGCCCACCGCCGCGACCCGGCCTCAGCCCCTGAGCCTGGCTGGAAATCCGAGTGGGCGGCCATCATCCAGTAGCATTTCCCCTACACGCCTCGAGCGGAGAGCAGGCAGCGAAAAGCCCCGCTGGTTAGAGCCTGCGTGAAGACTGCGGACGTGCTCCCCGTGCTGACGCGCGGGGTTCCGCATGCCGGAACGGAACCCTGACCGTGAGAGTGTGTGTGAAAAGTGGAATTCGATCCCCGCCGTGACGAGTGTGTGTGAAAAGTGGGGTTGATCCCCGCCGTGACCGGCAGGGCTGGTCACGGACGTCTGCGCCTTCAACGCGATAGACCAGCCCTGCCGGTAACGGCGGGGTGAGGCGTCAACTTTTCACACACACTCGTAACGGCGGGGACCAATCCCGACTTTTCACACGGACTCGTGAGGGAGGGGAGCAAGTCCGTTTTCACACCGACCCGTTACGGCAGAGTCAGACCCTTGTCTGATTGAGACAACGCTGGGAGCGAAAGCCGCCCCGAGTGGGACAACCGGCCTTTGCCGGCTGTCGTCCGAAACCCCAGGCTGCAACTCCAAGGGAAGCAATCGTTGTTCCGTAACCACCGCGCTCCTGGCCGGTAATATTTGAAGCATGTCCCGCACGCTGGATTACCTTTTCCACGACCTCCGCTTCGCCCTCCGCCAGCTTCGCCGAAATCCGGTCTTCACCATCACGGCCATCCTGGTCCTCTCCATCGGCCTCTCGGCGAGCATCGCCATTTTCGCCTTCGTCGATGCCGCCCTCATCAAGCCGCTGCCTTATCGTGACCCCGCCCGCCTCGCCGGCGTCTACGAACACATTCCTCTGTGTGAGTTATGCAATCTTTCCTACTCCGACTACCTCGACTGGAAGCGTCTCAACCGGACGTTTTCGTCCATCGATATCTACCGAGGCAGCGGCATCATGCTGACCACCCCCTCCGGCAACGTCGAAGCCGGAGGCACGCGCGTCACGGCCGGCTTCTTTCGAACCCTGGGCGTCAAACCGATCCTCGGCCGCGATTTCACGGACGGCGAAGATCAGCCCGCCGCACAGCGCGCCGTCATTCTGAGCTACGCAACATGGAACAATCGCTACGCGGCAAATCCGAATGTGCTGGGACAATCCGTCATTCTCGACGGCCGGCCGAACACCATCGTCGGAGTCCTGCCGCCCGATTTTCATTTCGCACCGGTGGGCCGCGCTGAATTCTGGACCGCGGTCCACGCCATTGACAATTGCGATACGCGTCGCGGCTGCCACAGTTACCTGGGCATCGGGCGCTTGAAAGACGGCGTTACGCTCGACGCCGCCTCAGCCGATATGGCCGTGGTCGCGCACCAGCTCGAGCAACAATATCCGGATACCAATCGCGGCCAGGGGTCGAAGATCGTCAGCCTCAGCGACGCGATGGTTGGAAATATGCGTCCGATTCTGCTGGTGCTGCTGACCGGAGCTGGGCTGTTGCTCGCCATCGCGGCCGTCAACGTCGCCAATCTTCTGCTGGTTCGCTCCGAAGCGCGCCAGCGGGAGATCGCGATCCGCAGCGGACTCGGCGCATCCGCTGGACGCCTCGCCAGTCAGTTCGTGACGGAGGCACTGGTTCTGGTCGGCGCGAGCGCGGCTGCCGGCTTGATCGGCGCCCACTGGCTGATCCAGTTGCTCGCCCGCCTGATCCCGGAGAACATGACCGGCGGGATGCCCTGGATGCAGAGCCTTGGTCTGCATTATCGCGAATGGAGCTTCGCCGGCGCCGTCGCGTTGCTCGCCGCGATCCTGTTCAGCCTCGCCCCGGCAATTCGACTGCGCTGGTCGGATCCACGCGCCGGGCTCGCCGAATCCGGCCGCGGAAACTCTGGAACCGCGTGGCGACGCCTGGGTTCGAACCTCGTGGTGGCCGAGCTTGCCACTGCTGTAGTTCTGCTGGTCGGAGCGGGTCTGCTGAGCAAGAGCCTCTATCGCCTGCTGCAAGTCGACCTCGGCATAAGACCGGACCACCTGGCGACCCTCCGCGTCGCCGCGCCCGAATCCAGCTATTCCAAGAATGAGCAGACCATCGCTCTAGAACGCCGTATCATCGGCGACGTCACGGCATTGCCGGGAGTCGAATCCGTTGCGCTCTCCAGCCTGTTGCCCGTTTCCGGAGGCAATACGGTCTGGATTCGCGTCGAAGGCCAGCCTTTCCATGGCGAGCACAACGAAGTCGGCTATCGCACGGTGAGCTCCGGCTATTTCACCACGCTCGGAGCCCGCCTCCTGCACGGCCGCTATTTCACCGACGCCGAGGACGAATCGAAACCTTCCGTCCTGGTCATCGATCGCGCACTGGCCGAGAAATATTTCCCCGACCAAGATCCCATCGGCAAGCGGATTCAATACTTTGACGTAAGATCGAAGCCCATGGAAATCGTGGGCGTGGTCGAGGATATTAAGGAGGGCTCCATCGATTCGACCACCTGGCCGACGCTGTACGTGCCCTTTAACCAGGACCCTTCCACCTACTTTTCCATGGTCGTCCGGACCTCGCAGTCGGAGCAATCGGTCCCTCCGACGCTCGATGCGGCCATCCGCCGGATCGATCGCGGAATCATGACGACGGATCCATCCAGTATGAGCGACCGGATCAACCACTCATTCGCGACGTATCTCCGCCGCTCCTCGTCGTTTGTAGTCGGGGGCTTCGCGCTGCTCGCGTTGCTGCTTGGAGTGGTCGGATTGTATGGGCTGATCGCGTACTCGGTCAGCCGGAGGACGCGTGAAATCGGAGTCCGCATCGCTCTCGGCGCGCGGCCCGGCGCGGTGTACCGGCTGATTCTCACGGAAGCCGCCTGGCTGATCGGCGGAGGCATCGCCACGGGACTGGCGTGCTCCGTCGCAGCCGCGACGTTGATTCGAAGCCTGTTGTTCGGCACCCAGGCTTGGGACATCGCGACGCTTGGGTTCGTTTCGCTAATCCTGGGCGTCGCAGCGCTGCTCGCGAGCTATTTTCCAGCCCGGCGGGCGGCATCCGTAAATCCGGTCGACGCGCTTCGCTCCGAATAAGGGCTTGACATATTTCGCCTTCTCTTCATATAATGAAGAAAAGGCGAACACCATGTCCACCTCCCTTTACATCGGTACCGCCGGATGGGCTTATCCGCACTGGAACGGAGTCGTCTTTCCCAAGCCCTATCCGGCGGCGAAACATCCGCTGGAGCTGCTCGCGCAAAGCTTTAACGTCGTCGAGATCAACAGCTCTTTTTATCAACCGCTTAAACCAGAAGTCGTGAAGTTATGGATAAAGAAGGTGCAGGCGAATCCGAAGTTCCGGTTCACCGCCAAACTGCACCAGAGATTCACGCATGCGCGCATTCTCGAAGATGTTGAAGTAAGTGCTTTCAAAGAAGGTCTCAAACCGTTGCAAAACTGCGGGAAATTCGGTGCGTTGCTTATGCAGTTTCCCTGGTCGTTCCGCTTCACGGTGGAGAACCGCGAATTTCTGATCAAGCTGCGCCGTTCGTTCAGCGAATTTCCGCTGGTGGCCGAGATGCGGCATAGCAGCTGGATGGCGGAGGAAGCGGTGGGGACGTTCCTCGACTACCGGATCGGGTTCTGCAACATCGACCAACCCGAGTACACCCGCGCTATGCCGCCGACGGCGTTTCTGACGTCGAATGTCGGGTATGTGCGGCTGCACGGACGGAATCCGAAGAATTCGCTGGGCGGATTCAATCCGTCCGCGCCGCGTCTGCGCCAGCACGATTATCTGTACTCGGAAGCGGAGCTGAACGAATGGGCGCAGCGGATTGAACGAGTCTCCCGGTTTTCGGATTCGACGTTCGTGATTCTCAATAACGACGCGGAGGCGAAAAGCGTCGTCAACGCGATGCAATTGCAGGAGATGATGACTGGGATCCGGGTCGCCGCGCCGATTGCGCTGCGGCGCAAGTTTCCAGTGGAACTGGAGCATTTCGGTCCACGGCAAGCCGAGCAGCAATACCTGTTCCCGGCGGCGTGAGCGAGTGGTAGGACAGACGGTCGTCTCTTGCCGTCTGTCTTCTTCGCGTCAAACCAAGACAGGCCGCAAGAATCGACGGCCTGTCCTACGCGATCTCGATTGGCACGGGTATGTCGCGGGCGGAAACGCGGATGATCATAGTCAAGTTTCCGCGCGGCGTCCGGTGCGGGAGGTAGAACGAGTATTCGTATTTGAGCGTCACCGGATCTTTGAATTCGATCTGCACGATTTCGGCTTCGCGGCCTTTGAGGTGAAAGGAAACCTCCCCGGGCTTCTCGACTCCTTCAAGCGTCACTTTAATTCCGCCCGTTTCGATGCGGTATTTAGAGCCGATATGGATTGCGTCGGTGACGTCCACGATCACGGTCTGAAGCTGGATGGGAACCACTTGAATGGAATGCGTGGTTCCGAATAGCGTGACCGGAACCGGGCCGACCGGAACGCTGGAAGGGAGCCGTGCGTTCAATTGCGCTCCTCCGGTCTCATCCATGCGTGAGAGATGGCAGCCACGCACTGGGGTGTTTCCGATCAGGATTTCGAGATCGCTCAAGCTGGTGTTTACCGGAAGGCCATCGATCCACAGACTGATGCAGGCGTCCAGACCGCGCTGCGGGACCGAGTGGCCCGCGCCGGAAGAGATGGTCACGTCTTTGACGGTGGCGTGCGAAAAGTCCTTCGGAGATTGATCGGAGGGTTTGCGCCAGACGGTCCACATATACTGGGTTTCGAGGCCCCAGACTGCGACCAGCGGTAAGTTGTAAGTGGTTGAAAACGCCATCATTTCTGCTCCGCTGAAGTGGCAACCGGTCCAGGTTTCGGGCTCGCGTTCAAGCTCGGTCTGCATGGGAGGAGTGCCGCGGAGCTGGCAACACAGGATGCCGCCGGGTTTCAAAACGCGGCGGGCTTCCTCCAGATAGTGGAGCACTACGGACCGTTCGGGAATGTGCTGGAAAACGATGTAGGAATACACAAAATCGCAGGATTCAGCATCGAACATTCTCAACGATGAATCGGGTGTGACGTGGACGTGGGCGTTTGGGATCGTTTTGAGATTTTCGCGCGCCAGGGCGACCATTTCGACGGAAATATCGACGCCGTGGATCTCGGAAAAATGGCGGCTCATGGATCCCATGAGGCGGCCGGGTCCGCAGCCGATTTCAAGGCCGCGCCGAAGCGAGGAAGGCGGCAAGCGGGCGAGTTCGGTTTCGAGGGTGCGAATGGTATCGGGAGCGCTTGAAAAGAAATCGTCGTCGGATTGTTTGCGGCGGGCGAAGCCGGCGTAGAAATAGGCGTCTTCGCGGGCGCGCTGGTCCCAATCGCGGCGCATGCGCTCGATGATGGTCATCTTTTCTATAGTATGGCTGCGGACGTGCGGGGTGTGAGGGGTTCATGCGCGGAAATCCTGGCTGCTCCTGTCCTCCCAGAATCTCACCGTGCTGCTCGGAAATGAGGACGGCACGTTTGGGCCGCTGATGCGGACTCCGCTCGCAGTGGCGCAATCCTCATCGTGGATGGTGGACATACTGACCTTACCGCAAGCGCCCGGGGGGCGCACGGGCTTCGAAACTTCCGCGCCGGGGCTACCGCTGTCTCCGCCCGCCGGCGTTCCGGGCGTTTGCGTTCAACTCCGACGGGACGATCGCCGGTGACGGGCTGTCGTTTCTGGGAATTCCGGCGCATCCGGCGGTGGCGGGCGATACGCTCAGCGTGCTTGCGAACGGGCTTGGACCAGTGATGCCTTCGATTGCCGACGGCGCTGCGTCTTCTGACGCGGTTCGCATGGCGGGATCGACTCCGGTGTTCATCGGCGGGGTGGCGTGCGATGTGACCTTCGCGGGATTGTCTTCAACGGCTGTGGGGGTGAATGTGTTGAACGTTGTGGTTCCGGCGGGGGTGCATGGAACTGTGGCGCTGCAGATCAACGCCGGCGGGATCGTCAGTTCGAGTGACGTGGTGATTGCGGTTCAGTAGAGGCTGGTAAGGTCGCTCAAAAAAGGGGACAGACCGCTCTGTCCACGTAGCGGCTTTTATTCACTGGTCGAGCTTGGATGATTGGGGACAGAGTGGTCAGTCCCCTTTTTTGAGCGGCATTGTTTAGATGCTCCGCCGGCGGCAGAGGGCGATTGCGGTGTGGGTAAGGTCGCTCAAAAACGGGGACAGACCGCTCTGTCCACGTAGCGGCTTTTATTCACCGGTCGAGCTTGGATGATTGGGGGCAGAGTGGTCAGTCCCCTTTTTTGAGCGGCATTGTTTAGATGCTCCGCCGGCGGCAGAGGGCGATTGCGGTGTGGGTAAGGTCGCTCAAAAACGGGGACAGACCGCTCTGTCCACGTAGCGGCTTTTATTCACTGGTCGAGCTTGGATGATTGGGGACAGAGTGGTCAGTCCCCTTTTTTGAGCGGCATTGTTTAGATGCTCCGCCGGCGGCAGAGGGCGATTGCGGTGTGGGTAAGGTCGCTCAAAAACGGGGACAGACCGCTCTGTCCACGTAGCGGCTTTTATTCACCGGTCGAGCTTGGATGATTGGGGGCAGAGTGGTCAGTCCCCTTTTTTGAGCGGCATTGTTTAGATGCTCCGCCGGCGGCAGAGGGCGATTGCGGTGTGGGTAAGGTCGCTCAAAAACGGGGACAGACCGCTCTGTCCACGTAGCGGCTTTTATTCACCGGTCGGGCTTGGACGATTGGGGACAGAGTGGTCAGTCCCCTTTTTTGAGCGGCATTGTTTAGATGCTCCGCCGGCGGCAGAGGGCGATTGCGGTGTGGGTAAGGTCGCTCAAAAAAGGGGACAGACCGCTCTGTCCACGTAGCGGCTTTTATTCACTGGTCGGGCTTGGACGATTGGGGACAGAGTGGTCAGTCCCCTTTTTTGAGCGGCATTGTTTACATGCTCCGCCGGCGGCGGAGGCGATTTGCGGTGTGGGTAAGGTCGCTCAAAAAAGGGGACAGACCGCTCTGTCCACGTAGCGGCTTTTATTCACTGGTCGGGCTTGGACGATTGGGGACAGAGTGGTCAGTCCCCTTTTTTGAGCGGCATTGTTTACATGCTCCGCCGGCGGCGGAGGCGATTTGCGGTGTGGGTAAGGTCGCTCAAAAACGGGGACAGACCGCTCTGTCCACGTAGCGGCTTTTATTGACTGGTCGAGCTTGGATGATTGGGGACAGAGTGGTCAGTCCCCTTTTTGAGCGGCATTGTTTACATGCTCCGGCGGCGGCGGAGGGCGATCCAGAGAGGTAGCAACAGGAGGAGGGCGATGGCGGTGTAGGTGATGGCGCGGCAGAGTTGGAGTTCCAGGCCGCCGGTGTAATCGAGGATGATTTCCGGCGCGCCCGCGGATTCGAGCCACATGAGGCCCAGGCCGTCGCGGTGGATGGGGATTTTTCGGCCGGCGACGGTGGCGTGCCAGCCGGGGTGATAGGAGACTTGCACCGATACGACTTGGCCTGGGCTTGAATTTGCGACGATCCGGATGCGGTTGCGGGTGAGCCATTCGAACGTGGCTTGCGGGAGGGATGCTTCGTCTAAGGCGGCGTCGTAGGGTTCGATATCGGCAATATCCGCGCCTGAAGAGGGCGTCCGGCGAACCAGCGCGGCTTCGGGAATCACGTGGGCGAGTGAATTCGAGCGCTGCGGGACTCGATAGATGGTGACTCCGTGTTCGCTCCAGAGAGGCGGCAAGATACCTTCGAACTTTTTGGGGCGGGAGAAAGGCTTCCAATACTCCCAGCTACCGGGACCGCTGACGGCGACCGCTCCCGCGCCGAAAGCTTTGAGCCAGGCTAGCGAGACGCGCGTATCCTTCTCCAGGGTCTCGCCGCCGGTGAATATCGCGGCAACGCCGAATTGATGAACGGGACTGGCGTCTTCGCTCCAGGTGCCGCCGGCGACCTGATCGAGGGGAGCGAAGGCGGCAGCCCACTGGGCGATCGATCCGGGGAACATGACGCGCACGCCGGGGAGATTACGATCGGTCCAGACAGCCGCTCGATATTCGATGGTGGACTGAATATCGGGCGGCCAGAGCTTGTCTTTCGCGTAGCGGCGATGGCTGATGATCTGCTCGCCCGCGAAGGCGATGACGACCAGCGCCAGGGCGAGTTTCAGGCGCGGGCTGCATTTTTCAATGAACGGACGCAGGCCGAACGCGATCAGCAAGGCGAGCGCCAGTTCCATTTCAAGGCGATAGCGCTTCGGCTGCGGGAGGAATGAGCGGTTCAGACACAGGGCGACGATGCAGATGGCGCTGATGAGATATGCATAGAGCACGATGAATCGAAGATGCGCGGCCTTGATGCGCTGTACGGCGGGCCACAGCGCGGCCCATCCCAAAATGATGAGGGCGATCGCTGTGAACGAGCCTGGGCTCCAACCTTCGCCGCCCACCTGTGCGGCAGATCGCATGGCAACGATCAGGGACGGCGGCAGAAACGCCGCGGCCAGGGCGTAGGCGAAGATCCCGATGAGAGCGATCCGGCCGACGTACGTCGCGCGACGCTTCGGATCGAGCGCTCCGATCAGGCAGATGCACACGAGGGCGATTCCGATGGGTGCGAACACGCTGGCGTAGGTGGCGAGAGCAATCAGGACGGCGGCACCCGCCATGTAGAACCAGCGCGGGCGCAACATGGAGAGCCAGAGGAACGCGATCGCCAGCGACGAAAACGTCAGCGCGGTCAAGTGCGGGGTTTCATCCCAAAGGGTGGTGATGGTGAACCGCCAGGGTAACCAGAAGTTGGCGAGCGAATAGGGACCGTCCGGCAGCACGACCTGCCCCGGTGCAGTCAGCGAGTAGATGAGGGCGGCGAAGAAGCTGTAGGTGGGTGAGCGGCTGAGAGTCCATGCCATCAGAAAGAGAGCGACGGGCGCGGCGATGTAGACGATGCCGTCGATCGCGTTATAGGCGAAGGATGCGGGAACGTGCCGCAAGGAGGCCCACGCGGCGGTAAGCGCGGGAACTAACGGCGCGTAGGCGAACTCGAACGGGATTCCGGTATTCCAGTACGGCCACCAAGATGTTCTGAACCAGGAGCCTTGGGCTCGTTCGGCGAGGGCGATCCAGTAGCCGTGCATGGAGGCCATGGATCCGGCGGGCGTGTGGAAAAGCTCGCGGCAGATGTAGTAGTTGATCCAGATGAGGGCGATCGAATACACCGCCGCGAGGGCATACTCGCGGGGAGGGACGGGGCGGTCGAGCGGGTCTGGGGCCAAGATCTGATGATATCGGATGAGAGAATGGAGGTATGAGTCTGCTCAAGGACTTTTTCAAAGGATCGGATACGAGGATGGGTGTTTTCTATCCGTGCCATTATCTGGTGGCCGTGTTCCGAGATCCGCGCGTCGCGGCGCATGCGGTCGAGAAGTTGTGGAATGCCGGGTTCCAACATTCCGACGCGATCGCGGTGGAAGGCAAGGATGTGATCGAGCTGGATAAAGAGGAAAAGGGACTGGGAGGGTTCGTGATGCAGGCGGCGTCCCGTTTCTTCGCCACCGAGCAGAAGTACACGGACCACGATCTGAAACTGGCGCGGGAGGGAGCTGGGTTTCTGGCGGTGCATTGTCCTTCGGAGGATTTGAAGAAGACGGCTTGGGGAATTGTGAAGAAGCAAGATCCGTACGATGCCCGGTATTACGCTACGGGCGGGGTGGTGCATCTGGCGGGGGATCCGGATACGGACTGAGAGCCGGCTTCGCGGGGGTGGTTCCTTTGCCGGCTTCGACGTAGGTTTCGGACGACAGCCGGCAAGACCGGCTGTCCTACTCGAATCGCGGTGACGTCGCTGGCCTCATGGCGGTGATGTCGTAGGGCTCCGTGGCGATCTGGTGGCTCTTGAGGCTGTAGCTCCCGGCGAGAGCGGCTCTTAAGGTGATATGGCGAGAAAACTCCATTGCCGCGAGAGTGGAGAAGCGGGATCGGAGTGGTGGCTTGAGTGATTTTCACGGTGGCACTCTCGAAGGCCGGGCCCTGGGCGAACGCGGGTGTGATCGCCGGCGTAAGTGTCGATAGGAACACTGGCATCCACCGCTCCCTTACCGTCGCGGCTCGGTTTTGACGCTGTGCACGGGTCAGCAAGCAGTCAGCGCCCGCAGGATGACTCAGCCGCGTACGAACCTGCATGTCTAACTGACGAGCGCAACTCGGGATTCGTTCACGCGGCGTGTTATCGTAATTTTTCAACCTCAATTATGGCAACTCCTACATCTGCAACATCTACGCCCATTACGGTCGCGCATGGCGACGGGATCGGGCCGGAAATCATGGGCGCTACGCTCCATATTCTGAAAGCCGCCGGAGCGCGGCTGGATATCGAGACGATTGAAGTCGGCGAGAAGGTTTATCTCAGCGGCAATACGGCGGGGATTCTGCCGAGCGCGTGGGCTTCGCTGCGGCGGACTCGAGTATTTTTGAAGGCGCCGATCACTACGCCGCAGGGCGGAGGGTACAAGAGCCTGAATGTGACGGCGCGGAAGATGCTCGGCCTGTATGCGAATATCCGGCCGTGCGTTTCCTATTATCCGTTTGTGCGGACCAAGCATCCCAAAATGGACGTGGTGATCGTGCGCGAAAACGAAGAGGATCTGTACGCGGGAATCGAGTATCAGACCACCACGGAAGAGATGCAGGCGATCAAGGTGATTACGCGGCCGGGGTCGGAGAAGATTGTCCGGTATGCGTTCGAATACGCCAAGCAATATAACCGCAAGAAGGTCACCTGCTTCACGAAAGACAATATCCTGAAGATGACGGACGGGTTGTTCCACAAGATTTTCGACGAGATCGGGGTGGAATATCCGGATATCGAAAAAGAACATTGGATTGTGGACATCGGCGCGGCGAAGCTGGCGGATACGCCGGAGGCTTTCGACGTGATCGTGATGCCGAATCTGTATGGCGACGTGCTGAGCGACGTGGCGGCGCAGATCGCGGGATCGGTGGGATTGGCGGGGTCGTCGAATATTGGCGATCAGTGCGCGATGTTTGAGGCGATTCACGGGTCGGCTCCGCGGCGCGCGGGGCAGAATATGGCGAATCCGTCGGGATTGCTGCAGGGCGCGGTGCTGATGCTGGTGCACATCGGGCAGATCGACGTGGCGGAGAAGGTGCAGAATGCGTGGCTGCGGACTATGGAAGACGGGATTCACACTTACGATATTTTTGTCGAGGGCAAGAGCAAAGAGAAAGTCGGGACCAGCCAGTTCGCCGATGCGGTGATCGCGCGGCTGGGGCAGAAGCCCCAGACTTTGAAGGCGGTTCACTACGCGGCCCGGCAGGAACATGCGAAGTCTACACGCGCGGCGCGGCCGGCTCCGAAGAAGGAACTGGTGGGGGTGGATTTGTACATCGAGTGGGCTTCGAAGAACGCGACGGAACTGGCCGCGAAGATCGGGAAGGCGGACGGGGATGGGCTGGCGCTCGAAATGATCGCCAATCGCGGAGTGAAGGTTTGGCCGGATGGATCGCCGGAAACATTTTGCACGGATTCGTTCCGGTGCAGATTCATGGGCACGGGCGTGACGCCTCAGCAGGTGGTGGCGTTGCAGGGGCGCGTGATCGGGCTCGGGCTGGAGATCGCCATGACTGAGAATCTTCGCAATTACGACGGCAAGGCCGGGTTCACGCTGGCCCAGGGGCAATAGAATGGCTGCACTGGTCGGTGTGATGATGGGGAGCCGCTCGGATTGGGATGTGATGAAGGCGGCTTCCGAGACGCTGAAGAAATTCGGTGTGGAGCATGAGAGCCGGGTGCTGTCGGCGCACCGGTCGCCGAAGCTGACGGCGGAGTACGCGGCGTCGGCGGAGCAGCGCGGGCTGGAAGTGATCATCGCGGCGGCGGGCGGCGCGGCGCACCTGGCGGGGGTGGTGGCGGCGCACACGATTCTTCCGGTGCTGGGCGTGCCGATGGAAAGCGCGTCGTTGAAGGGGCTCGATTCGCTGCTGTCGACGGTGCAGATGCCGGGAGGAATTCCGGTGGGGACGCTGGCGATCGGGAAGCCGGGGGCGACGAATGCGGCGCTGCTGGCGATCGCGATATTGGGGTTGAAGCGGCCGGAGTTGCGCGACAAATTGCGGGCGTTTCGGGCGGAGCAGGCGGAGAAGATCGCGCGGGAAGTGCTGGAGTAGAGCTTAAGTACCGCGGCCAGTTCCCGGTCCTACAGGTACTAAATCGCCATAGCTCCTATACGGGCCGGCAATTTATAAAAGAGTCAATGCTAGGCCCGTTTGTCGATTACTACGAGGCTCTCCAGCTCAGTCCCAACGCGGATCAGGAAACCGTCCAGCGTGTGTACCGGATTCTGGCGCAGCGCTTCCATCCGGACAATGGCGAAACCGGAAATGAAGACACGTTTCGGCAGTTATCGGAGGCCTACGCGGAGCTCAGCGATCCGGAGCGGCGGGCCGGTTATGACGTTCGCCATCGCGAGGAGCGGCGGCTGACCTGGAAGATTTTCGACCAGTCGCACGAGACGCAGGGCGCGGAAGGCGAGAAGCGAAAGCGGCTGGGAATTCTGCAACTGCTGTATCGACGGCGCCTGGTGGATCCCGCGCAGCCGACCATGACGCTGCGTGAATTCGAAGAACTGCTGGGCGTTCCCAAGGAGCACCTGGAGTTCAGCCTGTGGTACCTGCGCGAGGGCCAATACGTAACGCGCTCCGACAACGGAAGGCATTCGATCACCTTGAAGGGGGTCGACCTGGCGGAGACGCTGGCGGAGCGGCGGGAAAACGCGCCGATGCTGCTGGGTCCGGTGCGGCAAGCGGATCCGGCGAACGCGCGAGTCGCGCGAGCCGCGCAGCGATAAATCCTATAATAAAAAGTTGGAGCGGATACGGGGCTGGATCGCCTCAGCCGGGTCGATTGCGGCGCTGACCGGCGCCGGGATCTCGGCTGAGAGCGGGATTCCGACGTTTCGGGGCGCGGGCGGATTGTGGCGCGAGTATCGCGCGGAGGATCTGGCGACGCCCGAAGCTTTCGAGCGGGACCCGAAGCTGGTCTGGGAGTGGTATGACTGGCGACGCGGCGTGATCGCGGGCGCGGAGCCGAACGCGGGGCATCGGGCGCTGGCAGAGCTCGCGCGGCGCGTTCCGGAATTTACTTTGATCACTCAAAACGTCGACGGCCTGCACGATCGGGCCGGAAGCGCTGGTGTGTTGAAAGTCCACGGCGATATCTGGACGGTGCGTTGCGTGGTCTGTGGCTGTGAGCGTGAAGACCGGCGCGCGAAAATTCCCGAATTGCCTCCGCGCTGCTCGTGCGGAGGGATTGAACGGCCTGGGGTGGTGTGGTTCGGCGAATCGTTGCCGGGAGACGTGTGGGCGCGGGCGGAAGATGCGGCGCATAACGCGGATTTATTTTTGATTATTGGAACGTCGGCGGTAGTGTATCCGGCGGCAGGGCTGGCGGAGCTGGCGAAATCGAGAGGAGCGCGGGTGGTGGAGATCAATATCGCGGAGACGCCGGTTTCGCATCGCGTGGACGCATCGCTGCGCGGGACGGCGGCGGAGATTCTGCCGCAACTGCTGTTATGAAAATCGCATATCTCGACGCGTTTTCGGGGATCAGCGGCGATATGACGGTGGGGGCGTTGATTGACGCGGGTGCTCCGGCAGAGGCGGTGATGGAAGCGCTCGCGTCATTGGGTGCGCGGGTTTCGGTGGAAAAGACACGGCGTGGGGGCGTGGCGGGCTCGAAATTCCGGGTAGCGAACGAAACGGGCGGCGGGCATCGGCATCTTCCCAAGATTCTGGAAATGATCGGGGGGGCGCGGATCGGCGATCGGGCGAAACGCGATGCTTCGACGGTGTTCACGAAGTTGGGCGAAGCGGAGGCGCGGGTGCATGGGGTCGCGATCGAGAAAGTTCACTTTCATGAAGTGGGCGCGATGGATTCGATCGCGGATATTGTCGGTGCTTGCGTTGCGCTGGAACTGCTGGCGATTGACGAGGTGCGATGTTCGGCGGTGAACGTGGGAAGTGGGACGGTCAAGACGGAACATGGCGTATTGCCGGTGCCCGCTCCGGCAACCGCGGCGCTGCTGGAGGGCGTGCCGGTTTATGCGCGAGGGCCTGCGTTAGAGTTGACCACGCCTACCGGCGCGGCGCTGGTGGCGACGCTCGCGAAGAGTTTTGGATCGATGCCTTCGATGCGGATTTCGTCGATCGGATACGGGGCGGGGGATCGCGATTTTGAGGAACATCCGAATGTGCTGCGGGTGATGATCGGGGAATCGACGCGTGCGCCGGAAGCGATGCTGGTCAGCGTGATCGAGGCGAATATCGACGATGCGTCGCCAGAGGTGCTGGGGTATGCGGTCGAACGGTTGATGGACGCGGGGGCGCTCGACGCGTCGCTCGCGCCGCTGTTGATGAAGAAAGGACGGCCCGGGTCGCTGCTGCGGGTGATCGCGAAACCGGAGGATCAGGAACGGCTGGCGGAATTGATTCTGGCGGAGACGTCGACGCTCGGCCTGCGGATTCACGCTGCGGAACGGCGCGTGATGGAGCGGAGCTTTACTACGGTCGAGACGGAGTTTGGAAGCATTCGGATGAAGATTTCGGAAAACGGATTTGCGCCGGAATATGAGGACTGCCGCGCGATCGCGGCGCGGACCGGGACGCCGCTGCCTAAAGTGATCGCGGCGGCGAATTTTGCATACTTGAAACAGACCAGATGAAATACTACCTGACCACTCCGATTTATTACACTAACGCGGCGCCGCATATCGGCCACGCCTACA
Organism: Terriglobia bacterium; assembly: GCA_963797245.1. Classification (GTDB taxonomy): domain Bacteria; phylum Acidobacteriota; class Terriglobia; order Bryobacterales; family Bryobacteraceae; genus Palsa-187. The sequence goes on along the minus strand of CAWCPE010000027.1, from coordinate 33,900 downwards.
CGACCATGGCCGCGGACACCATCAAGCGGTTGAAACAGATGCAGGGCTGCGACGTGATCCTGACCACCGGCACTGACGAGCACGGCGTCAACGTGGAGCGCGCGGCGGAAGCGCAGGGCAAATCGGCGCAGGAATATACGGACGTGATCTCGGAGGAGTTTCGTAATCAGTGGAAGATTCTGGGGCTGGGAATCGACCGGTTTGAGAGGACCACCAGCGCTCGTCACGCGCAATGCGTGCAGGATCTGTTCCTGCGCTGCAAGGAACGTGGATACGTTTATAAGGGCCAATATAGTGGGCAATATTGCATTTTCGACAACCTGTATGTGAACGACGCCAAGCCGGGCGATCCTTGTCCGGAGTGCGGACGGACTACGGAAACGGTGACGGAGGAGAATTATTTCTTCCGGCTCTCGGGCTTCCAGGACCGGCTGCTGGAGCTGTATGAATCGCAACCGGATTTCATTCAGCCGGAATCGAAGCGGAACGAAGTGATCGCGTTTGTGCGGCAGGGGCTGACGGATTTATCGATCACACGGACGTCGATCAAGTGGGGCATTCCGGTTCCGGGCGAAGAAAAGCACGTGTTCTATGTGTGGTTCGACGCGTTGACCACGTACATGTCGGCGGTGAACGGCGAGGGGTTGTGGCCGGCGGATCTGCATCTGATCGGCAAAGAGATCGTACGGTTTCACGCGGTATATTGGCCGGCGTTTTTGATGGCGGCCGATCTGCCGCTGCCGAAAAAGATTTTCGCGCACGGCTGGCTGCTGTTTGAAAACGACAAGATGAGCAAATCGCGCGGGAATATTGTGCGCGCGACACCGATTCATGACGTGCTGGGCACCGACGCGCTACGGTATTTCTTGTTGCGTGAGGTGGTGTTCGGGCAGGATGGCAGCTTCAGTTATGACGCGCTGGTGGGGCGGTACAATTCGGATCTGGCGAACGGGTTGGGAAACTTGGCGAGCCGGACGCTGACGATGATTCATCAGTATCGCGGCGGATCGGTTCCGGATTCGCCGGGGGATTCGCATGTGGCGGAGGCGGCGAGCGAAGCGACGGCGATGACGCTCGATTATTTCGAGAGGTTTGAGTTTTCAAAGGCGCTCGAATGCGTGTGGGGGCTGATTGCGCGGGTCGACAAATTTATCGTGGAGCGGGCGCCGTGGAAGCTGGCGAAGAGCGACGACGCCGAGTCGAAGCGGCTGCTGGATGAGACGCTGTATACAGCGGCGGAGACTCTGCGGATTGTGACGGCGCTGCTCTCGCCGGTGATTCCGGATTCGGCGGCGAAGATCTGGTCGCAGATCGGATTCACGCAGCCAGTGACGGAGGTTCGAACGCGGGATCTGCATTGGGGAAGGCTCGCGGCGGGGCAGGCGCTGGGCGCGGTGAGCGCGGTGTTTCCTCGCGCGGATGCCAAGGTCGCGATTGAAAAGATGCGCGCGCTGGAAGTCGAGGAGTACGCCCGGCAGCAGAAGGTGCTGGGCAAGACGGCGCCGGTTGCGGCGGCGGAAGATCCCAAGATCACCATCGACGATTTTCTGAAGGTCGATATGCGGGTGGGGGTGGTGAAGGAAGCGGCGGCGGTGAAGGGATCGGATAAGCTGCTTCACCTGCAAGTGGATATCGGCGAGCCGAAGACGCGGTCGATTGTGGCGGGGATCGCGGGCGCGTACAAACCGGAGGCGCTGATCGGGCGGAAGGTGGCGATCGTGGCGAATCTGCAACCGCGGAAGTTGAAGGGGCTCGAGTCGCAGGGAATGATTCTGGCGGCATCGCTGGAGGGCGGCGATCCGGCGCTGGTCAGCTTTTTGGAAGAGGTGCCGGTCGGGGCGAGACTGAAATGACGGGTGGAGGTGGCGCACGCACTCGTGCGTGCCGTGTCGAGACTCTTCTCGACACCTGTTCCGTCGCAGACGAGGCGTCGGCATGAGTGCCCGGCCCAGAGGGCGCCCCGCACGCAGGAGTGCGTGCGCCACAACGCGCTCCCGATTATGATCGACAGCCACTGTCATCTGGATAGCCAGCAGTTCGATGACGACCGGGATGCGGTGATCGAGCGGGCGCTGGCGGCGGGCGTCGAAACGATGGTCGCGATCGGGACCGGCGACGGGCCTCCGGATCTGGAGGCGGGCGTGCGGCTGGCGGATCGATATGAGTGCTTCTACGCGACCGTCGGCGTACATCCGCATGACGCGGCGAAGGCGTCGGCGGTGACTTTTGAGCGGCTGGCGGAGTTGATGAAGCATCCGAAGGTGGTTGCGCTCGGCGAGATTGGGCTCGATTATCATTACGATTTTTCGCCGCGCGAGGTGCAGCGCGCCGTATTTGTCGAGCAGATGCGGATCGCGCGCGAGGCTTCGAAGCCGATCGTGATTCATACGCGAGAGGCGTTCGATGACACGATCGCGCTGCTGCGCGAGCACTGGCAGGGGTCGGGGATCATGCACTGTTTTTCAGAGGGACCGGAGCGGGCGCGGCAGGCGCTGGATCTCGGATTTTATTTGAGCTTCGGCGGGATCGTCACGTTTCCGAAGGCGCTCGACGTGCAGGAGGCGGCGCGGATGACGCCCGGGGACCGGCTGCTGGTCGAAACGGACGCGCCGTATCTGGCGCCGGTTCCCAAGCGTGGTAAACGGAATGAGCCGGCGTTTGTGATGGAGACGGCGCGGAAGCTGGCGGAACTGCGCGGCGAATCGCTTGCATCCATCGAAGCCGCGACGACATCCAACTTTCGGCGCTTGTGCTTGCGCTACACTCAGTAATTCCATGGCATTTGGCAACCTGGGCCGTTCACTGACGGCGCTCGAAATTTTCGATCTGGTACGCGACGACCTGAATCAGGTGGAGCGCGAGATCGGGCTCGAATCGGTGGCGTCGGTTGAAGCAGTCACCTATATCGGGCAGTATCTGCAGACCGGCGGCGGGAAACGTTTGCGGCCGATTCTGGTTTTACTGTGCGGCAAGCTGTTTACGGAGAAGAGCCCCGGCCTGGTGCGGATGGCCGCGGTGGTGGAGATGATTCACACCGCGACGCTGGTGCATGACGACGTGATCGACATGGCGAAGACGCGGCGCGGGCGGCCGTCGATCAACGTGGTGTGGGGCAATCACACGTCGGTGCTCGCCGGGGACTGGCTGTACATGCAGGCGTTTCAGGTGGCGCTGAGAGAACGCAACTTTGGCGTGCTGGACGTGCTGATCGAGCTGACGCAACGGATGGTCGAGGGCGAACTGCTGCAACTGGAGCGGATCGGCAAGATCGGCGTGACCGAAGCCGATTACATGGAGCTGATTGACCGGAAGACGGCGAGTTTATTTTCGGCGTGCGCGCGATTGGGTGCAATGAGCGCGGGCGCGGGGGATGCGGCGGAGATCCGGCTGGGCGAGTATGCCTGGAATTTGGGAATCGCGTTTCAGTTGATCGACGACGTGCTGGATTTCACGTCGCGCGAGAAGATTCTGGGCAAGCCGGTGGGCAACGATCTGCGGGAAGGGAAAGTGACGCTGCCGCTGATTTATGCGCTCGAGTCGGCGGAGCCGGAGGAGCGGCGGCTGGTGGAGACGGTGCTCGCCGAGGGGAATTATGACCAGGTGCCGTTCGTGAAGATTCTGGCGATTTTGCGGCGGTACTCGGGAATCGAGCGGGCGCAGGAGCGCGCGGGGATGTTTACGGAGAAGGCTCGCGCGATTATCGCGGAGTTTCCGGATTCGGCGTATCGGAGAGCGCTGATGGCGGTGACGGATCTGGTTACCGATCGGGATCACTGAGAGTTCACGCCGTGGCGAAGACACCGCTGTGGCTTTTTCTCGCAATCGCAATGGCGCTCGGAGCCGGCTCCGATCTTCCCCTCGCTTTCGGCGTTGATCTCGGCAGCCAGTTCAAGTTTGTGGTTGGCGGATTTTTCTTGTGGACAGTGCTTCTGCTGATCGCCTCGAACTACGTTGGAGCACGCGCACTTTGGCTGTTGCTCGCCGTTCCCTTTTTCGTTTTCCCGATCGTGCTTGCAGCCATCGGAGCCGCCCAGATTTGATACTCAGAGCTCCCTGGCGATCGCCGCGGCGTTCGCCGATCCAGGCAGCGTTCCGAATGCTCGACCCCCGGCCCCTTTGAGGCGCGACGCAATGAAGGCGTCAGCGATTTCCGGCGGGCTGAACCTCGCCATCAGCGATGCCTGCAACCCGATCGCTAGCTTTTCCGCCACGCTCCGCGCGTGCTCTTCGAAAGCGTCATTGTCGATTTCGAATCGGCTGACTCCCTGGCGAATCTCCGCGAGCAAACGGTCGAGCGCTTCGGGCTCCTTGGTCACGGCGCGCATGACGTCGAGTGCGATCACGTTTCCGGAGCCTTCCCAGATCGAGTTCAGCGGCGCTTCGCGATACAGGCGCGGCATGATGGACTCCTCGACGAAGCCGTTGCCGCCCAGGCATTCGAGGGCCTCGGCGACGAAAATGGGCGTGCGCTTCGAGAGCCAGTATTTTCCGGCGGCGACGGCGATGCGGGCGAAGGCGCGATCATTTTCGTCGAAGGCGCGAGCCACGCGCATCAGCAGGAGGGTTGCGGCTTCCGATTCGATGGCGAGATCGGCCAGGACGTTGCGCATCAACGGTTGATCGATGAGCGCCTTTCCGAAAGCGCGGCGATGTTTGGCGTGATGCACGGCGTGAACCAGCGCGGCGCGCATCAAAGATGCCGCGCCCATCATGCAATCGAGACGGGTGTGATGGACCATTTCAATGATGGTCGCGACGCCGCGGCCTTCTTCGCCGATCCGTTTGGCCCACGCGCCGTGAAATTCGACTTCGCTCGACGCATTGCTGCGGTTGCCCAGCTTGGATTTCAGGCGCTGCAGGTGAAATGCGTTCGGCTTGCCGTCGGGGGTCCAGCGGGGCAGAAAGAAACACGAAAGGCCGCCGGGAGCCTGCGCGAGCACCAGGAACGCATCGCACATGGGCGCGGAGCAGAACCATTTGTGGCCGTGAATCGAATACTCTTCGCCGGTGATGTGTTCGGCGCGGGTCGAGTTGGCGCGGACATCGGAGCCGCCCTGTTTTTCGGTCATCGCCATGCCGATCAGGACGCCCGATTTGTCGGCGGCGGGCAGGAAGCGGGAATCGTAGTGCTGGGTGGCGATGCGAGGCAGCCATTGTTCGGCGAGCGCGGCGTCGCGGCAGATCACCGGGACGGCGGAATAGGTCATCGAGATGGGGCAGAGATGGCCGGCTTCGTTTTCCGACGCGAGCATGGCGAAGGCCGCGCGGGCCACGTGCGCTCCAGGGCGGCGATCGGACCAGGGCAGGGAGTGAATGCGCCGGTCGACCGCCAGGCGCATCAGGTGGTGCCAGGCGGGGTGAAACTCGACTTCATCGCGACGATGGCCGTAGCGGTCGTGAGTGTGGAGAACCGGCGGATGTTCGTTTGCCAGGCGGCCCCACTCGATCACTTCCGCGCTGCCGCAGACGCGGCCGAAATCGTCAAGGTCGGAGCAGGCCCAGCCGGCGCCTTCGCGCGCAACGGCGTGGCGCAAGGCGCGATCGGTCGCGAAAGGATTGTAATCGATCAGCGGCGGCGGCTGGTTCAGAACTTCATGGTTCACGTAACAAGTGTAGGACAGACGATGGTTTTTTGTCGTCTGTCTTCCGAGACAGGCCGCCAACAGCGACGGCCTGTCCTACGCCGGATTACTGGGCGGGTTTTCTCCCCGGGCGGGCTTTGGGAGGGGCGGTGTTCATGAACAATTGTTCGGCTTGCTGTTCGGTGAGCGAGAGGCTCATGTAGGTGTTCGAGCCGGTGGCGGTGAAAGTCGCGGCGTTGGCGAGCGTGGTGACGGTCTGGTTATTGGCGTTGGTCTGAACCATGCTGACCAGGAATTTGAGCACATCGACCAGGGCCTGCGCGTTCTGCGGGGACGTGGTGGTGGCGTCGGCGGTGATCACGATGCCGCCGGAGGCGAAGTTGATGCCGCCGGATGCGGCGATCACGCTCTGGAACAGATTGTTTTGTGAAAGGCCGGCGGCGCTGCCGGGGAGCTTGCCGTTCAGGAATTCGGAAAGCGGGGTCTGGGTGGTGAACCATGCGGAATTCGCTCCGCTGACGGTTTGCGCCGACGTGGCGAGAGTGCCGGTGTAGGCAGCCTTCGCATTCCAGCGATCGATGGTCGCCTGGACCGCGGGCAGGGTGCCGACGGCCGTGGTGGTGGTGTTGAAAAACACGATGGCGCCGTTCGAATTCTTGCTCTGCGGCGCGGTCAGGATGCTGAAACCTCCATACGGCGTGGCACTGCCGCCTTGGGCAGTGACCGCCGCGGTGATTTGTGTCACCAGGAAGCTGCCGCGACCCAGGATGACAGCGTCGTTGGGATTGGCCGTGGTGTCGCCGGTCGCGCCTAGGATCTGCGTCAGGTCGCGGGTGGGATCGAATCCGGTGGTGGCGACGAACTGGAGAAAGCCGGCATCGTTCGATTGCATCTGGGCGAGAAGATATTGGCCGAACGGAGAGGCCACCGTCTGATCCACCTGGATGCCGGTGAGGACTTTCGCGTCGGGCATTACCAGGTTCAGAAGCACGGGATCTACGGCGGCGAAAGCGGAGCCGGCGAAAATCAGAGCGGTAAGTAGGCGTGGAAGCATGGGAACCTCGCGTTCTAGGGTGATGAAAAAGGGGACAGACCGCTCTGTCCACTGCGATCGCGGAACGTGGCGCCAATCCTTTACAAGTGGGGACAGAGTGGTCAGTCCCCTTTTTCATCACCCTGCTAAAGTCATTCTACGCTCTAGACGGCGAGCGAGTTCGATTATTACAGGTATAGTGTAATTTGCACGAAACCCCGCCAATTGTGGCCCCGGCGTCGCTGCCGGAAGTTCACGCGAGCGTCCATACCGGCCGCGCGACGTTCCTGCGGCGGATGCTCGCGTTCGCCGGACCGGCGTACCTGGTCAGCGTCGGCTACATGGACCCGGGGAACTGGGCGGGCGACCTGGCGGCCGGGTCGAAGTTCGGCTACCGGTTGCTGTGGGTGATCGTGCTGTCGAACCTGATGGCGATCCTGCTGCAGACGCTGGCGGCGCGGCTTGGAATCGCGAGCGGGCGCGACCTGGCGCAGGCTTGCCGGGAGTCGTATCCGCGGGCGGTGTGCAATGCGCTTTGGGTGCTGTGCGAAGTCGCCATCGCGGCGTGCGATCTGGCGGAAGTGCTGGGAGCTGCCATCGCGCTGAACCTTTTATTCCACATTCCGATGGTGATCGGCGTAGTGCTGACGGCGGCCGATACCATCATGGTCCTGTGGCTGTCGCGGTATGGGATCCGGCTGATCGAGGCGCTGATTCTGAGCCTGATCGCGATCGTCACCGGCTGTTTTCTGGTGGAACTGGCGTTTGCGCGGCCGATTTTGCGCGAGGTTTTTTCGGGGATTGTCCCGCGCATCGACTCACGGACGTTATATGACGCGGTCGTGATTCTGGGCGCGACCGTGATGCCGCACAATTTGTATCTGCACTCGGCGCTGGTGCAGACGCGCCGGATTGGGCGGACGCTCGCCGATAAGCGCGAGGCGTGCAAATTCAATTTCTTCGATTCGTTTCTGGCGTTGAACGGCGCCATGATCGTCAACGCCGCGATTCTGGTGCTGGCCGCCGCGGTATTTTTCAGCAAAGGCGTGGTGGTGGATCAGATCGAGCAGGCGCAGTCGATGCTGTCGCCGCTGCTGGGGACCACGCTTGCGAGCATTCTGTTTTCGATCGCTCTGCTGGCAAGCGGGCAATCCTCGACGCTGACGGGAACCTACGCGGGCCAGATCGTGATGGAAGGGTTTCTCGATTTGCGCATGCGGCCGTGGCTGCGCCGGCTCTCGACACGATCGCTGGCCATCATCCCCGCTATTTTCACGGTGATGATGTCCGGCGAGAAAGGCACCTTCGACCTGTTGCTGTTGAGCCAGGTGATCATCAGCATGCAGCTTCCCTTCGCGGTGATTCCGCTGATCCGCTTCACCAGCGACCGGAGGAGGATGGGCGAGCTGGCCAATCGGGCCACGCTGAAAACTATGGCGTGGGCGGCGGCGGCCATCATTCTGATCCTGAATGTGTGGCTGGCATGGGTGGGCGCGGGACCGTGGCTGATCGCGTCTACCTGGCGCATCGTGCTGATTGGGCCGGTGATTCTGGCGCTGATGGCGCTGCTGGCCTGGATCACGTTTTTCGGATCGACTCGGACCGCGGAAACAGCGGCGCCGCGCGCGGTTACGGTGGCGTCGAATCTGCCGGAGCCGGTATACCGGTCGATCCTGGTGCCGCTCGACCATTCGGATCGCGACCGGGCGGCCATCGCGCACGCGGCGGCGATGGCGAGACTGCATCACGCGACGCTCCATCTGTTGCACGTGGAAGAGGGCGTCACCAGCCAGTTTTTCGGAGCGTTATCCTCGACCGCGGAGATTCAGGCGGGCGAGCAGTATTTTCACGGGATCGTCGAATCGCTGGAGCGCGACGGGATTCACGCGCAGCTGACGGTGGTGCACAGCGGAAATCCCAAGGACGAGATCGTGCGGATTGCGCGCGAGATCCGGCCGGACCTGGTGGTGATGGGCGCGCACGGGCATCGCGGCGTGAAGGATCTGATTTTCGGCAACACGATTAACGGGGTGCGCCATGAGGTCGCGGCGCCGGTGCTGGTGGTGGGGGAGCAATAGGATCTTGGTGGCGCACGTTTCAAGAGGTGTCGAGAGGAGTCTCGACACAGCACGCTGAAGCGTGCGCCACGTGACCTACTCCAATCCGCTGGTGGGGATCTTCGGCGGCTTCTGCGGCGTAACTTCCTTTGGCGTGGGTAGCTTCGAGTTATCCCAGCCCCCGCCCAGCGCCTGGATGAGCGAAACGCTGGCAGTCATGCGGCGGGTTTTCAATTGCACGGCGGTGACTTCGTTTTGAAGCGCGGTTTCCTGCGCGGTGATCACCTGCAGATAGGTCGTGATTCCGCCCTGATATTGCGCGTTGGCGAGTTCCAGGGACCGTTCGGCGTAGCGCACCGCGTCGGCCTGCTGGCGGGCTTCCTGTTCCAGAACACGTAGCGCGGCCAACTGGTCTTCCACCTGTTGGAATGCGGTGAGCACGGTCTGTCGATACGTACCCACGGCGGCGTCGTAGCTCGCTTCGGCCTGCTCCACCAGGCCGCGGCGCTTGCCGAAATCGAGAATGAGTTCGGAAATGGACGGTCCCAACGACCAGAAGCGGCTGGGCCAGGTGAACAGGCTCAGCAGCGAGGTGCTTTGGAATCCGCCCGACGCACTCAGGGTAACGTTTGGATAATACGCGGCGATCTGAACGCCGATCTGCGCGTTGGCAGCGGCGACCTGGCGCTCATTGGCGGCGATATCCGGGCGGCGTTCCAGCAGCTCCGAGGGAAGAATTCCCGGAATCGACGGCGGATCCACCAGGATGGGAGAAAACTCCAGAGTGAGGCCGGACGGCGGTTTTCCAAGCAGGATCGCGATGGCGTGTTCGTACTGCTGCCGCAACACCAGCGTATCGGTGGATTCCGCCTGGGTCTGGGAGAGCTGCGTCTGCGCCTGCGCCACGTCCACCTGGGATGCGATTCCCTGGTTGTACCGGTTCTGGGTGAGTTCCAGGGCCTTTTCGTAAGCCTTGACGGTGGTATCGAGAAGCTGCTTCTGGGTATCGAGCCCGCGAAGCAGGAAATAATCCAGCGCCAGGGTCGACTGGAGGCTGAGGCGCGTGTTCTCCATAGTGGCCTCGGTGGCCTGCGCGGTATCCACGTTCGATTCGATCGAGCGCCGCACTTGTCCCCACAGATCCGGTTCCCAGCTGGCAGTGGCGGTGGGGGCTTCGAGGAGCGCATACTGGCTCGCCGAAAAATGGAAGTTGGGACTCGAGTTCCCCGAGCCTCCGGTGCCGGTCACCGATCCGCCCGCGCTCAAAGTGGGATACAGTTCGGAACGCGTGACGCGAATCGCCGCCCGGGCGCCGCGATAATTCGCCTCCGCGACGGCCAGAGTCGGGTTGTTGGCCTCGATCTGCACCATCAGGGCGTTCAACTGCTGGTCGCCGAAAATTTCCCACCACTTGCCGCGTTCAAAGGCGTCTTCCGGCGTGCCCTGCTTCCAGCCCGGCGCTTCTTTGAAATATACCGGCGTGCCTTCCTTATAAGTTGCCGCGCCGGTGGGAACGTTCGGCTGGACATATTTGGGGCCGACCAGGCACGACGTGGTGGTGAGAGCGACGGCGATGGCAATCAAAAATTGGAACGTTCGGCGCATTATAAAGATTCCTGGGCAGACCGCGAGATCCACGGCTCGATATATTCCGGGCAGTTGATCAGCTTGATGTCTTCGCGCGCCTGTTCGGCCAGAAACTGCAGGCTGGGACGGTCGACCAGCGTCACTTCGCCGAGGTCGATAACCACCTGTTTGTGCATTCTTCGGGCCTTGTCAATCGCGCGCCGGAGCTCGCCGAGCGAGCCGCCGTTGCACTTTCCGGCCAGCGTCAATGTGACCGGCCCTAACGGATCGAGTTGAGTCGCAATCTTAACCATGGTTTATATCAATGAGTCGTAAGCCTGGGTCGGAACGGGCGTTGCCGTGGAACGGGTTCGGAGGCGCCTTCGAAACGCCTCCCACCGCAAACGGAAGCGGTCCAGATAGAGATACATTACCGGTGTCGTGTACAGCGTGAGCAGCTGACTGAAAAACAATCCGCCGACGATGGCGATTCCGAGCGGACGCCGCATCTCCGCGCCGACGCCGGTGCCGAGCGCGAGCGGAAGACCGCCCAGCATGGCCGCCATGGTGGTCATCGTGATGGGACGGAAGCGCAGCACGCAGGCCTGGAAAATCGCCTGTTCCGGAGATTTGTTCTCCCGTCGTTCGGCTTCAATCGCGAAATCGATCATCATGATGGCATTCTTTTTCACAATCCCAATCAGGAGAATGATCCCGATCAGCGAGATCACGTTCAATTCGTTATGGGTGGCGAGCAGCGCGAGCAGCGCGCCCACGCCCGCCGACGGTAATGTCGAAAGAATCGTAATGGGATGAATCAGGCTTTCATACAGCACGCCGAGAACGATATACACGGTCAGCAGCGCGGCGGCGACCAGGATTGGTTCGCTAGCCAGCGATTCCTGATAGGCCTGCGCGGTCCCGGCGAACATGCCGTGCACCGTCGACGGCAGGTTGATGTCGCGCAACGCCTGTTCGATGGCCGGGACCGCGTCGCCCAGCGACAGGCCCACCGGGACGTTGAACGAAATGGTGACCGATGGAAAAAATCCCTGGTGATTCACCGAGAGCGGCGTGGTGGAGGTGTCGTAATGCGTGAACGCGCTGAGCGGGACCTGTCCGCCGGCAGTGATCGAGGGAACGTAGATGTATTTCAGCCCGTCCGGATTCTGCCAGAACTTGGGGTCCACTTCCATCACCACGTGATACTGATTGAGCTGGGTATACATGGTGGACACCTGGCGCTGGCCGAAAGCGTCGTACAGCACCTGGTCGATGGACTGCGGGGTGATACCAAAACGCCCGGCGGTGGAGCGGTCGATCACCAGATTGGCGGCCAGTCCTTTATCCTGCTGATCCGTGTTCACGTCGGCCAGCACGTGAACCGTTCGCAGCTTTTGAAACACCACCGGCGCCCATTGATTCAGCTCCTTCACGCTGTCGCTCTGCAAAGTGAACTGATACTGCGCGGCGCTGTTACGTCCGCCCACCCGCAAATCCTGCGCGGACTGCAAGTACAGACTGACGCCCGGAATATGGGCGAGCTTGGGGCGCAGCCGTGCGATCACTTCATCGGCGCTGATTTTGCGATCCTCCAGCGGCTTGAGCGTGACGAACATGCGGCCCGCGTTCACCGACCCTCCGCCGAATCCGCCGCCGCCCACAAACGCGTTCAGGCCCTCCACGCCGGGATCGTCTCCGACTACCTTCGAAACGTCGATCACGCGCTGGCGCATGGCCTGGAAGGAAGTGGCCTGATCGGCTTGAATCTGGCCCATCAGCCGGCCGGTATCCTGTTGCGGGAAAAACCCCTTGGGAATGATGACGTACAGATACACGCTGACGCCGATAGTGGCGAGGGTTACGGCCAGCGTCAACGGCTGATGGCGCATCACCCAGCCGAGGGTCGACCGGTAAAACGAGAGAACCCTATCGAAGGCGGCGTCGCTGGCGCGATACAGGAACCCGTGCTCCTCTTCGTCGGAACGATGCAGCAGACGCGCGCACATCATGGGCGTAGTGGTCAGCGAGACGATCAGCGAAATGAAAATCGCGACCGAAAGCGTGACCGCAAACTCGCGGAACAGCCGGCCCACGATGCCGCCCATCAGCAGAATCGGAATGAAGACGGCGATCAGCGAAATACTGATCGAAAGTACGGTGAACCCGATCTCCTGCGCGCCATGGAACGCCGCCTGCATTGGAGTCATCCCGCGCTCCAGGTGCCGCGTGATGTTTTCGATGACCACGATGGCGTCGTCCACCACGAATCCGGTGGCGATGGTCAGTGCCATCAGCGAAAGATTGTCCACCGAATAACCGAACAGAAACAGGACGCCGAAGGTCGCGACGAGTGACACCGGAACGGCCACCGCCGGGATCAACGTGGTGCGCCCGCTCTTCAGGAAGATGAAAACCACCATGATGACCAGCCCCATGGAGATCGCCATGGTGTGCTGCACATCGCTCACCGAGCCGCGGATGGTGGTGGTGCGATCCATGATGACGAACATGTTGATGGACGCCGGAATGGAAGCTTTGAGTTGCGGCATCAGCGCCCGCACCCGGTCGACGGTCGCGACGATATTAGCCTGCGGCTGCCGGAAGATCACCATCAGGATGGACGGTTTGCCGTTGGCGAAGCCGGCGGTGCGCAGGTCTTCGACCGAGTCGGTGACGGTGGCGACGTCGGATAGTTTGACGGCCGCGCCCTTTTTGTAAGTCACCACCAGGGGTTTGTAAAGGTACGCTTTCAAGAGCTGATCGGTATCCGCAATGGACCATGTCTGGTGGACGTCGGCGAATTCGCCTTTGGGCCCGTTGACGTTCGCGTTGGCGAGCATGGTGCGGACGTCTTCGAGGCTCAGGCCGTAGTTATTGAGCTGCGTCGGATTGACGTCCACGCGCACCGCCGGCAGCGATGCGCCGCCGATGAAAACCTGGCCTACGCCGTACACCTGCGACACTTTTTGCTGCAGAATGGTGCTGGCGACATCGTAGATCTGGCCGCCGCTCATGGTGTCCGAAGTCAGCGCGACCATCAGAATCGGCGAATCGGCCGGATTCACCTTGCGCCACATCGGATTGGTCGGAAGGTTGGAGGGAAGCTGGCCGCGCGCCGCATTGATGGCGGCTTGCACGTCGCGCGCCGCGGCGTCGATGCTGCGGCTCAGCTCGAACTGCATGGTGATGCTGGTGCTGCCGAGCGAGCTCGAGCTGGTCATCTCATCCACACCGGCGATGCGCCCGAACTGACGTTCGAGCGGCGTCGCCACCGACGACGCCATGGTTTCAGGACTCGCTCCGGGCAGTGCGGCGGATACCTGGATCGACGGAAAATCCACCTGCGGAAGCGGAGAGACCGGCAGGAATTGATAGGCGATGGCGCCCGACAATCCCAGCGCGACCGTTAGCAGCGTGGTCGCCACCGGCCGCTCGATGAATGGAGCGGAAAGACTCAAGAAAGTTCCTCGGCCGTGCCGGGCGCAAGCACCGGGGCGTGGGCTCTCGAACGGCTCAACCGCCGGGCCATCCGGTCGAATGCCAGATAGATCACCGGCGTGGTGTACAGCGTCAGAAGCTGGCTGAAGATCAAGCCGCCGATGATGGCGATGCCCAGCGGGCGGCGCAGTTCTGATCCGGTTCCGGTGCCGAGCGCCAGCGGAATACCGCCGCCCATCGCGGCGAGAGTGGTCATCAGAATCGGACGGAAGCGCAGCAGGCAGGCCTGGTAGATCGCTTCGCGCGGGGGTTTCCCTTCCTTGCGCTCCATTTCGAGCGCGAAGTCGATCATCATGATCGCGTTCTTTTCAACGATCCCGATCAGCAGCACGATTCCGATCAGCGCGATGACGCTGAAATCGGTGTGGCAGATCATCAAAGCCAGCAGCGCGCCTACGCCGGCCGATGGAAGGGTTGACAGAATCGTAATGGGGTGAATGTAGCTCTCATACAGCACGCCCAGGACGATGTAAACCGTCACCAACGCGGCTAGAATCAGAATCGGCTCATTCGAGAGCGAATTCAGAAACGCCGCCGCGGTTCCCTGGAACGTGGCCTGCACGCTGGCCGGCATCGCGAGCTCTTTTTTGGCGTTGTCGATCGCCGTGACGGCGTCTCCGAGCGACGCGCCCGGCGCCAGGTTGAACGACGCGGTCACCACCGGGAACTGTCCCTGATGATTCACCACCAGAGGCGATGTGCCGGGTTTAAAGGTGGTGAAGGCGCTCAGCGGAACCTCGCCGCCCTGCTGCGAGCGGATGTAAATGCTTTTCAACTCCTCGGGCGAGCGTTGCAGTTGGGGTTCCAGCTCCAGCACCACGCGGTACTGGTTCAACTGGGTGAACATAATCGAGATCTGGCGCTGGCCGTAGGCGTCGTAAAGCGTGTCGTCGATCAACTGCGGCGTGATGCCGAAGCGCGAGGCGGTGTTCCGGTCGATGATCAGGCCGGCTTGCAGACCGCCGTTCAACTGGTCGCTGGCCACGTCGCGAAGCTGCGGGATCTGGGAAAGCTTTTCGAGAAACCGCGGCACCCACACGGCCAGTTCCTTCGCGTCGGCGTCTTCCAGGCTGTACTGGAACTGCGTGCGGCTGACGCGATCTTCCACCGTCAAATCTTGCACCGGCTGCATGAACAGGGTGATGCCTTCCACTTGCGCCAGTTGCGGCTGCAGCCGGCGGATCACGTCGCTCGCGCTGATTTTCCGCTCGTCTCCTTTGGTCGAACTACCGAGCGGTTTCAGGTTGATCTGGATGCGCCCGCTGTTGAGCGTGCTGTTGGTTCCATCGACGCCGATGAAGCTCGACAGGCTGTCCACCGCGGCATCCTTCAGAATCACCGAGGCGAGCGACTTCTGGCGCAGCGCCATGGCCGGGAATGAAATGGTCTGCGGAGCTTCCGATACGCCCAGGATCACGCCGGTATCCTGCACCGGGAAAAATCCTTTGGGGATAATCCAGAACAGATAGATGGTCGCCGCCAGCGTTCCGGCCGCGACGATGAGTGTAATCGGCTGCGCGCGCAGCACCTGGGTCAGCGTCTTTCCATAGAACCGGATGATGGCGACGAAGGCGCGCTCGGAGAGCTGATACAGCGCGCCCTGCTCGGATTCCGGCTTGTGTTTCAGAAGGCGCGCGCACATCATCGGCGTCAGCGTGAGCGAAACCATGGCGGAGATCAGAATGGTCACCGCCAGCGTGATCGCGAACTCGCGGAACAGGCGGCCCACGATATCGCCCATGAACAGCAGCGGAATCAGCACGGCGATCAGCGAAACGGTGAGCGATAAAATCGTGAACCCGATCTGCTCGGAACCCTTGAGGGCCGCTTCCATGGGCGCCATGCCTTCTTCGATATAGCGCGCGATATTTTCGATCATCACGATCGCATCGTCCACCACGAATCCGGTCGAAATGGTCAGCGCCATCAGCGTCAGGTTGTTCAGGCTGTAGCCGAGCAGGTACATCGCGCCGAAGGTGCCGACCAGGGAGAGCGGAACCGCGACGCTCGGGATAATGGTCGCGGCGAGCGTCCGCAGGAACATGAAGATCACCATCACCACCAGTCCGATGGTCAGAACCAGCTCAAATTCCACGTCCTCTACCGAGGCCCGGATAGTGGTGGTGCGGTCGGTTAAGATTTGGACGTCGATGGAGGTCGGCAGCGAAGCCTTGAGGGTCGGCAGCAGGCGCTTGACGCGATCCACCACCTCAATAATGTTGGCGCCCGGCTGGCGCTGGATGTTGACGATCACCGCGGGAGTCTCATTCATCCACGCGGCCAGCTTTACGTTCTCGGCGTCGTCGATCACGGTGGCGACGTCGGATAGCGTGACCGGCGCGCCATTGCGATACGCCACTACCAGCGGTTTATAGTCCTTGCTGGTCAGAAGCTGATCGTTCGCGCCAATGGTGTAGGAATTCCGCATGCCATCGAAATTGCCTTTGGCCTGATTCACGTTCGCGGCGGCGATCGCGCTGCGCAGGTCTTCCAGATTCAAGTGATACGAGGACAACGCCATCGGATTGGCCTGAATCCGCACGGCCGGCTTCTGACCGCCGCTGATGCTGACCAGCCCGACGCCGGGAAGCTGCGAAATTTTCTGCGCAAAGCGCGTGTCGGCGTAATCCTCCACCTGGTTGAGCGCCATGGTTTCCGAGGTCAAGGCCAGCGTGATGATGGGCGCGTCAGCGGGATTGGTCTTGCTGTAAATCGGCGGATTGGGCAGAGTGGGCGGCAGGAACGTTCCCGCCGCGTTGATGGCCGCCTGCACCTGCTGCTCTTCCACGTCGATATTCAAATCGAGCGCGAACTGGAGCGTGATGTTCGACGCGCCGGAAGAACTGGTCGACGTCATCTGGTTCAGGCCGGGGACCTGGCCGAACTGGCGCTCGAGCGGCGCGGTGACCGACGAGGCCATCACCTCCGGGCTGGCTCCGGGATAAAACGTGACCACCTGAATGGTCGGATAATCCACTTGCGGCAGCGCCGAAACGGGGAGCTGTTTGTATGCGACTGCGCCGACCAGCAGCAGACCTCCCATCAGCAGAGAAGTCGCCACCGGGCGAAGAATAAATGGACGGGACGGGCTCATGCAACCACCTGGCTTTTCTCCACTAACTGGTTTTAGGACCGCGGCCGCCGGCCAACTTGACGTTCACTTTGGTGCCCTGCTGCAGCTTATCGATGCCGTCGATCACCACTTTGTCGCCCGGCTCCAGGCCTTGATCCACCTCCGCCTCATCCCCCTCGACCGTGGAGGTAGTGATGTTGCGAACCTCCGCCGTGTTGTCTTCCTTCACGATATACACGAACGTGGTGGCATCCTTGCGCTGGATGGCCGCCGTGGGGATGATGGTCGCGTTGTGCTTGGTTTCGAGCAGCAGCCGCGCATTGACGAATTGATTGGGAAACAGCGCCAGGTCTTTGTTTTCGAAAACCGCCTTGAATTTCACCGTGCCGGTGGTCTGGTCGATCTGGTTGTCGATGGTCAGCAGCGTTCCGGTCGCCAGCCGCTCCTTCAAATCGCGATCGTAGGCCAACACGGTCAAAGTCTCGCCGGCTGCCATCTTCTTGGTCACCTGCGGAAGCCGGTCCTCGGCGATATTGAAAATCACCGCGATGGGCTGCAGTTGCGTGATCACCGCGAGGCCGGTCGCGTCGGTCGCGTGGACCATGTTGCCCTGGTCCACCAGCCTCAACCCGATTCTGCCGGTCAGCGGTGACGTGATGTGCGCGTACACCAGGTTCAGCCGCGCGTTGTCGATGGCGGCGCGATCGGTCTTGATGGTCGCCGCATATTGCTTGACGGTGGCGTCCTGCGTGTCGAACTGCTGTTTGGGAATCGCCTGCTGCGCCAGCAGTACGCGATAGCGCTCCATGTCGAGATTCGCGTTGGAGAGCAGCGCCTCATCGTGCGCCAGTTGCGCCTCGGCCTGCTCGAGTTGGACTTGATATGGCCGCGGGTCGATCTGGATCAACAGATCGCCTTCCTTCACGATCTGGCCTTCCGTATAGGCGACCTTATCCACCTGCCCGTCGACGCGGGTCCGCACGGTGACGGTATTGAACGCGAGCACCGATCCCAGACCGTCCAGATAAACCGGCATTTCGCCGCGCCGCGCGGCAGTCGCGACCACCGGAACCGCGCGTCCGTCCCCGCCCTTGCCGCCGCTTTTTTTCATCGGCTCCTGGGCCGTCTGCTGGCTCAGCCGCGGATAGTAGTACGCCGCCGCTCCGGCTGCGATCAGCAGCAGCACCCACGGCCAGATGCTCCGCTTCTTTTTGGGCCGCGCGGATTGCGGGGGATGTGCCCTGGGCGGATCGATCCGCGGACCAGTTTTGGGCTCGGCGATATTCGGTTCAACGATCTCAGGCGTCATTTTTTATTCCGGCTCGTGAGTAAAATAGGGCGACACTTGTGGCTTCGTCACTCAGCGTGAACCATAGCCTTTTTGCCGCTTTCCCATCATCCCGGTTCAATCCTGGATTCGGCAATGCTAAAGGGCACAGCGGGATGTATGCTGAATGGCCTATGCCGGGTTAGGCATAACGAAATTAAGGCCTTTAACGTCTCTATGTATTGCGAGACAATAAAAGCATAGCCATGCGATTGCGCGTCCGCCGTCTGGGTTTCATCGCGGCATTCTTGGCAGCCGGGGCTGGGATCGCCTTCGGGCTCGATCCCAACCGCACGCTGACGCAATATGTGCATCGCATCTGGCAAACCCAACAGGGGCTGCCGGAATCCTCCGTTTATTCGATTTTGCAAAGCCGCGACGGATACCTGTGGCTGGGAACGCAGACCGGCCTGGTTCGCTTCGACGGAGTGCGGTTTACGCCGCTCGAGAACATTTACGCTTCCGCGCCGACCAACGTCTGGATTCGAGGCATTGCCGAGGATACCGAAGGCGCGCTGTGGTTTGGCACCAATGAATCGGGTGTATTTCGCGTTTATAACGGGTCGATCAAGCAATATTCGCAAAAAGAAGGGCTTCCCTCGGATACCGTGCAATGCGTGGTCGCGGCGCCTGACGGCGATGTGTGGGTCTGCACCGTGAACGGTCTGGTTCGTTTTTCGGACGGGAAGCTCACCACCTATAAGACGGATGCTCACCTGGCGACCAACACTCTGCGCGCCGCGACCATCGATCGTGCGGGCAAGCTCTGGGTGGGAGGCGAAAGCTCGATTCTGAACGTCTGGAACGGGAGCGCGTTCGATTCGGTTCCGCTGGCCTCGATTCCACCTGATGCCGGTGTGCGATCCATTCTGACCTCGCGCGATGGAACCCTGTGGGTGGGCACCACCGGCGGCCTGATCGCGAAAAAAAACGGGCAGGAGCGGCTGATCACGACCAAAGACGGTCTGGGGGACAGCTGGATCCTGGCGCTGATCGAGAGCGCGGATGGAAGCATTTTTATCGGCACGCGTAGCGGGTTCAGCCGGTGGCACAATGGCGAGCTCGACAGCTTCCGTCCGCAGGAGGGACTGTCGCAGAGCACGGTATTTTCCCTGTATCAGGATCGCGAAGGCAGCCTCTGGGTGGGCACCAAGCACGGCCTGAATCAGTTCCTGGATGGGCGCGCGGTTCCTTACACGGTCAATGAAGGCTTGCCCACCAACGATACCGGGCCGGTGATTCAGGATCGCATCGGTAACGTCTGGGTGGGGACGCTTGGCGCGGGGCTCACGCGTTTCGACGGCCGCCGCTTCAGTGTGCTCACCACCCGTCTCGGCCTGGTATCGAACACCATCGACGCGCTGGCGGTAGATCATGCGGGCGATCTGTGGGTCGGCACCGATCGCGGGTTGAACCGGCTCCGCAACGGCCGGGTGGATGGAACCTACACGACTGCGCAAGGCCTGCCGTCGAACGATGTCCGCAGTCTGTATGAGGATCAAAGCGCTACTCTGTGGGCCGGCACATCGGCGGGCGCGGCCCGCATGACCGGCGGCCGATTCTCGCGCGCCACATCCGCCGCGGTGGTTTCGATGGGCGAAGGCGGCGACGGAAAGGTCTACCTGGCCACGGCCAACTCGGTGATGGTCTGGAACAACGGGAAGATCACGGAAATTCTCCACGACGGAGCGCCATTACGCGGCGTCGATGCTTTTTACCGCGATCGCGACGGCGCATTGTGGATGGGAATGCTCGGCCAGGGGCTGCGGCGGCTGAAGGACGGGAAAATCTCGACGTATTACATCCGCGACGGCCTGTTTGATGGAGAGATTTACGGAATCATTTCGGACGATCAGGACCGGCTGTGGATGGCCTGCAGCAAGGGCATTTTTTCAGTCCCGCGCGCCGACCTCGACCGCTTCGCCGCGGGCGAGCTCAAGAAAATCACCAGCACGCCGTACAGCCCCACCGACGCACTGCGCGTGATCGAATGCAAATCCGGCGTGCAACCGGCTGCTTCCGTGACCTCGGACGATCATCTATGGTTTTCCACCATTCGCGGGCTGATTATGTTCGATCCGCAGCATCTGCAGCGCCATGTTCCGGCGCCCCCCATCGTGATCGAAGAGCTGACCGTGAACGGCGAGCTGGAATCTCCAGCCAGGATCTCGCGTCTCGCGCCGGGCCCCAAGAATCTGGAATTCCGCTACACCGGGCTGAGTTTCCTGGCGCCCACGCGCATCACTTTCCGCTACATGCTCGAAGGGTTCGATAAGAATTGGATCGACGCCGGCACGCGCCGCGAGGCGTTTTATACCAATCTCCCGCCCGGAACGTTCCGCTTCCGCGTCGCCGCCTGCAATAGCGACGGGGTCTGCAACGAAGCCGGCGGTACCGCCGCGTTCACGCTCGCGTCGCATTACTATCAGCGGATCTGGTTCTTCCCGCTGCTGGCCGTGTTGATCGGCGCCGCCATCTGGGCCGCCTATCAGCTTCGGATGCAGCGTCTTCGGGAACATTTCCAGCTCATTCTGACCGAGCGGAATCGCATCGCGCGCGAGTTGCATGACACGCTGATCCAGGGCCTGAGCGGAATCACCATGGAGATGCAGGCGCTGGCCGCTCGCATCCGCGCTCCGCAGGAACGCGCCACGCTAGAGGAGATCATCCAGGACGCCGGCACCTGCCTGCGCGAGACGCGGCGCAGCGTGGCCGGGCTGCGCAGCGGAGCGTCAGGTCTGGCTTCCGCCATCGAGCAGGCCGCGCGCCATATTACCGAAGCCAAGGATATCCGGCTCAAACTCAAGCTCGAAAATAAGCCCACCGGGCTTGCGCCGGATATCGAATACAACCTGGTCCGCATCGCGCAGGAGGCGGTCACCAATTCGGTGAAGCATTCCGGAGCGCGAACCGTGGAAGTGATGCTCGGCTTCACGCCCAAGGCTCTGCACCTGTCGGTGAAAGACGACGGCGCGGGCTTCGCGGATAAGAACGGTAAGAGCGGCCACTACGGCCTGATTGGAATGAAGGAGCGCGCCAGCCACATTGGGGCGGACCTGGATCTGGCCAGCGCACCGGGGCGGGGAACGACGGTTTCCGTAGTACTTCCCGCCGCACAGAACGGAAATCACGAATGATGGGAACGGAACAAATGACTACTGAAGAAGTAAAAATCAAAGTGCTGTGCGTCGATGACCATCCGCTGGTGCGGAAAGGCATCGCGTCGATTCTGTCGAATGAAAACGATATGCGCCTGGTGGCCGAAGCGGGCGATGGGACGGAAGCCGTCGACCGTTTCCGCGAGTTTCATCCGGACGTCACGCTGATGGACTTGCGTATGCCCAGAATGGACGGAGTGCAGGCCACGCAGGCGATCCGCAAGGAATTTCCCGAAGCGCGCATCATCGCGCTGACCAGTTACGACGGCGATCAGGATATTTATCGGGCGCTCGAAGCCGGCGTGCGTGGCTACATGCTGAAGGAAATGGTCCACACCGACGTTCTGCGCGCCATCCGCACGGTGCATTCCGGAAAACGGCTGATGCCGCACGAAGTGGCCGAACGGCTGACGGAGTATTTCCCGCAGGTGGCACTGACGCCGCGCGAAGTGGAAGTGCTTGGGTTTGTAGCCAAAGGGCTGGCCAATAAAGAGATCGCCGAAAAGCTCGGGACCGCCAGCGGGACGGTCAAGATGCACATCCAGAATATTCTCGAAAAGCTAGGCGCAGCGGATCGCACTCATGCGGTGACCATCGCCATCCAGCGCGGGATCCTGCATCTGGAAAGTTAAGAATAATTGGCCGTTAATAAACGTTCATTCACGTTAATGAACGGCCAAAAATCAGAACCCGATTCCCACGCCGGCCGAGATTTCGGTCTGCCACAGCAGGCCGCTTGCACCGGTTAAGACACCAAAATCCGGCTTACCCGAAAAATACTCGCGGGCATCCACGCGGCCGGCCCACATCCCGTGGATATGGAACTTGACGCCGGCGCCGAAATTCATGCCGAACTTGTTTTGACCGCCATAATTGATCTGTCCACCCGGTGGAATGAAATCGTCAAACATCACACCGACCGTGGCGAAGGGGCGAATCCGGCTCTTGTCTGTCACGAAATAATACAGAAAGTTGTATCCGCCCTGATGAAAATGCA
The DNA here is from genome assembly GCA_963797245.1 of Terriglobia bacterium. Lineage (GTDB taxonomy): Bacteria > Acidobacteriota > Terriglobia > Bryobacterales > Bryobacteraceae > Palsa-187. The sequence goes on along the minus strand of CAWCPE010000027.1, from coordinate 11,606 downwards.
TGGCGTTGCTCGACGAAGCCTGCGTCGTTGTGGTGGTCCCGATTCCGGCCGGAATGGTCGACTGTCCTTCATTGAAATACGTTCGGTTAAACGCGTACTCCACTTCATGCCCGAAGCGGTCGCCCTGATTGAAGCCGAACCGGAAGCTGAAGCGATATCCGTTGCCGAGAGTAATCGGAGTCGAACTGCACGAAAAACACTCCGGCGGGATCTGCCCGATGGTGTTGCTTTGCAGTAGCGACTCCCCAAAATTGAACCACAACTCGCCCGTTTGACCCCAGGCTGCGCCCGCGAAGCTAAGCGCCAGTACTGCAACAAGTTTGTTCATATTCCTCCTGATGCGTTTGCGGTTGATACGGTTACATCGTCACACGGTTACATAGGACTGGCTTAACCAACGATGACAACGGTGATTTCGCCCGGTCCGTGAACGCCCCTCACCAACCGCATTTCGATGTCGGCTGTGCGGCTGGGGCCGGTAATCAGCACCATGGCGCTCGATTTTGCGCCCGGTTGCGGCAGCACGGAAAACAATTCGTCGAGACTTGTCAGTATTCTATCGCGTTCGATGATCGCGATGTGGCGCGGCGGCAGAAGCGAGAGTAAACGCGCTTCTCCGGATTCGGACAGATATACCAGCGTCCCGGTTTCGGCCAGCGCATATTCGGCCGAAGTCACGCCGATGTCGGCGGCCGCGCAGGCTTCCCTTGAAAAAGGTTGATTCGAGGAAACCAGCGTTTTCCCCGCGACCATGGCAGCAAGCTTATGCTTCGCCTCCTCCGCATCCGCGACTTCCATCACCGTTCCGCCGAGCGCGGTCAAGGCTTCCGAGAATCTTCGGACTCGATCCATTTCCGGAGCCGGAGCGATCCGCACAGCCGGCGCCGCTGGACAAAGATCCCCTTCAGCGCGGCCCACTGCGTCGCGGATGCGCGCGAGCATCTCATTCCGGCTGCTCATGATGGTTTTCGCTCCCGCCACAGCTCGCGGAAACTTTTCGGCGGCAGCTTCGGCAGATCGCGCTGCGAAAGCCACGCCTTGAGCGGACCCGCGGCGGGCAACCGCTTCATGCGCCGCACCCAGCGGAACAGTGTGTAAATCGACGGATGCCGCATTACCCAGGCGAACATCCGAAACGCGAGCCGTTCGGATTGTTTGTGTGGTCCACTCGCGATCTCCTGGCGCAGCTCCAGCAGAATTCGGGGAATTTCGATTTTCACCGGGCAGACTTCGCCGCATGCGCCGCACAGGCTGGAGGCGAAGGGCAGCCATGGATCGTGATCGAGCCCCATGAACTGCGGCGTCAGAATTTTTCCGATCGGCCCCGAATAAACCCACGGGTACGAGTAGCCGCCGATTTTGCGATACACCGGACATGCGTTCAAACACGCTCCGCAGCGGATGCAATTCAACGACTGGCGCTTGCCTTTGTCCGCCAGAATCTTCGTGCGCCCGTTATCGAGCAGGACCAGGTAGAACTCGCGCGGCCCGTCGGGTTCGCCTTCGCGGCGCGCGCCGGCCAGGAAAGAAGTGTAAACGCTCAACGGCTGGCCCGTCGCGCTGCGCGCCAGCAGTTTCAGGAACACGGCCAGATCCTGCGCGCGCGGGATCACTTTTTCGATTCCAGCGACCGCCACGTGGATATCCGGCGCCGAACTCGATAAACGCGCGTTGCCTTCGTTTTCGACCAGCACGATGGCGCCCGAGTCGGCAATCAGAAAATTGGCGCCGGTGATGCCCATTCCAGCCGACAGAAATTTCTCGCGCAGGCGCTTCCGCGCCACTTTGGTGAGCTGCTCGGGGCTCGCGTCGAGTGGCTGGCCAAGCAGTTCCGCCACCTGCTCGCGAGTCTTGTGCAGCGCCGGCGCGATGATGTGATACGGCGTTTCATGGGACAGCTGGATGATGTACTCGCCCAGGTCGGTTTCCACCGCTTCGACCCCGGAATGTTCCAACCGCTCGTTCAAGTGGATCTCTTCGGTGGTCATCGACTTGGACTTGACCACCAGGTTCACGCCACGCTCGTGTGCGAGATTCTGGATAAAGTCGCACGCCTCCGCCGCGGTGGACGCCCAGATCACCTTGCCGCCGCGGGATTCGATGTTGCGCTCCAGCTCTTCGAGGTAATAATCCAGGTTTTCGAGCGTGTGGCGCTTGATATCGTGGGCGTGCTGGCGAAGTTCCTGCCAATCCGGGAGCAGGCTCTTGCGACGGCCTTCCGCCAGGCGGCCGGTGCCCGTGTAGATCGCGGTCTGCAGCTTCGGATCGGCCAGGGCGCTTTGAATGTTGACGAGAGGATCCAAGAATCAGCCTACAATACGGCGCGAAGACGGACTTGCTCCGCTCCCTGACGGTCGCGGTTCCGTTTGGCTCCCCGTCCAATGAGCGATTTGCGGAACCCCGCGTGTAAGAGTCTGGGTGAAAAGTGGAGTTGATCCCCGCCGTGACCGGCACGGCTGGTCACCGACGCCTGCGCCTTCGAGGGGAGCACGTTCACTTGGACGCCAGCACTTCCGCCAGATGCATGGTCCGGATTTTCGACGCCGCGCGGTCGAGCGCGCCCTGCAATTGCATCAAACAGCTCGAATCGACGGAAACCACTGTATCGGCGCCGGTGCGGACGATCGAATCGAGCTTGGTTCTCGCCATAGCGCCCGAAATATCCGGGAATTTGACGGAAAACGTACCGCCGAAGCCGCAGCACTCTTCGGCCGCGTCCATTTCAACCAGCTGCAGACCGCGGACGTTCCTCAACAACTGCCGCGGCGCGTCTTTAATGCGCATCTCGCGCAGCGCATGACAGCTATCGTGATAAGTGACCACGCGGTCGAGGCGCGCGCCGAAATCGTCGATCTTTAAGAAATTCACCAGGAACTGCGAAAACTCCCATACCCGCGGGTCGGGATCGGCGTAATGATGCGCGAGCATCGAAGCGCAGGAGCCCGACGGGACCACAATGAGTTCCGCGTCCGAAAATACCTGCAGGAAGTGCTGCTCGACCGCGCGCGCTTCGTCGACGAAGCCGGAATTGAAAGCCGGCTGCCCGCAGCAGGTTTGCGCTTCACGAAATTCGACTTCGCAGCCGGCGCGTTCGAGAACCTCGGCCATGGCGAGGCCGACGCGCGGAAAAACCTGGTCGACCAGGCAGGTGACGAAAATCGAAACGCGATGTTTCAGACGTCCGCCCGGCGAATCGGAATGCTCATTTCTTTCACTGTACTCGATTCGCGGTAACCCAACCCTGACGTTGCTGCGTCCAAAAAGAAATAATAAGCTTGAGGGAGATTCCAATCACAGTGAGCAAGCCAGGCAGGGGTGCAGCACTCTTCGTTTTGTGCGGAGTGTTGCCGCTCCTTTCAGCGCGCTGTCAGGCGCAAACATTCAATATTTCGACCATCGCCGGGAACGGCAGCTTCGTGTACGCAGGCGATGGAGGACCCGCTACGGCCGCGTCCTTTCATCCATGGTGCGTATCGCTCGACTCCGCCGGCAACTTGTATATATCGGACTGGCTCAACAACGTAGTCCGGAAGGTGACCGTCAATGGGGCCATCTCGACCGTGGCCGGCAATGGGACGCTCGGATATTCGGGTGACGGCGGCGCAGCCACCAGCGCTCAACTCGCCTACCCGTGCGGCGTGGCTTTCGATACGTCGGGCGACATCTTCATTGCGGATTCCGCTAATAACGTGGTCCGGGAAGTGACCGCCGCCGGGATCATCTCGACTATCGCCGGCGACAACATTCTCGGCTATCAGGGGGACGGAGGTTTGGCCACCGCCGCCGAGCTGTATGAGCCGACCGGTCTGGCGATGGACTCCTCCGGGAACCTGTACGTCTCCGATTCCGGCAACAACGTCATCCGGATCGTCTACACGAACGGGTACATTACCACCTACGCGGGAGTTCAGGAGGCCGGCTATCTGGGCGATGGCGGCCCGGCGCTGGCGGCGCGATTCTATTATCCGAAGGGGCTGGCGATCGACAGCGCCGGCGATCTGTTCGTCGCGGACATGGCCAACAGCGTGATCCGCGAAGTTTCGGCCAGCGGCACTGTGAGCACGGTCGCAGGCAACGGAATCGCGGGCTACTCCGGCGACGGAGGCTCGGCGTTAAACGCACAGCTCTCGTTTCCGGACTCCATTGCGGTGGACGATTCGGGAAATCTGTACATCGCCGATATCGGGAATCAACGCGTCCGCGAAGTGCTGGTGGGCGGCAAGATCGAAACCATCGCCGGGAACGGAACCCGTGGGTATTCGGGGGACGGAGGACTCGCCGCCGAGGCGCAGTTGTACGATCCCGCCTCCGTCGCGGTGGTGTCGTGCTCGAAGGCGGCCTGTAATGGCGTGGCGAATGGAACCGTGTACGTCGCCGACGAAGACAACAACGTGATCCGCGCGCTTACCCTGACCGGTACGCCAGCCGACCGGAACATCCACGATACTCGCCGCGAGTGAGCGCGAGCTGACGGATTTCCTGGACCGGTTACCCAATAAGGACGACGGGTGTCTTCACTCGACCGCCCGCGCTGCGTCGGCGAGGAACGCGCTCGGCAAGCTACCGGCGACCGGACCGGGTGGCTGAGGTATGGCGAGCCATAGACTCGAGGCAGGCTCATTTCGGAGCGGTATGAGGCGCGGAGAATCGCCAGAGCACGCCGGATGGATCGATCAGACCGGCAACCAATCCCCAGCTTTCCGCTCGCGGCGGGCTGGCCTTGACGCCATAACGCTTCGCCAGATCCAGCGAGTTAATGTGATTCCACCACAGGTTCACATTAGAGACCCGCATGTGCATCACAAAGTTATCGGCCCACTGCTCCACGTAGTAGTTCTGAAGAATGAAAGAGTATTTCGCCAGGCGCATCTCCACCAGCTCGTCGCTCAGGATCTCCGGGCGAAAGCCAAGCTCTGCATAAAAAAGCCGGCTGGTTTCGAAATTCTTAGCCGGTACGACCGGCCTCATTGCCGTAACCGTCAGGGCCAAATCGTCTTCGTCGGATGCCATGATCCACCCCCTCAATGGGTGCGCCCGATTTGCTTTTTTAGGAAGACTCACCCAGAAACAGTTTATCCGGACAAGAAATGACTCGATCTCGGGATTCACAACATCGCGTTACCTCCGCTCCCGCCGCAGCCGAATAACCCTCGTTGAAGACCAGATAGATGACTTGAAGCACCGCGCCCAGCCGCTCCGGCAATTCCTGCGGCGTTGGTATCTCGTACGGAATGGGCGTCTCTCGAATCTTTGCCTTGGCGCGCACGATGCGCTGCGCCAGCGCACGCGGAGTGAGGAGGAAGGCCTTGGCGATCTCCTTGGTGGTCAGCCCGCACACCTCACGCAAGGTGAGCGCAACATGTGCTTCCGGCGCCAGGGATGGATGACAACAGGTAAAAATCAGGCGCAGCCGATCATCCTCAAGGCTGTCCTCTTCATGGGACCCTTCCGCCGTACGCGATTGCGCTTCGAGATATCGCACGAGCTCGTCTTGCGACGCATCAAATCTAGCCGCGAAGGCTTCGTGCATCGCCTCCTCGGCAAGATCGAAATCATTCAGCAATCGGATCAGCGTTGCCCGAATTCGTCCCGAATCCTCGCGATAAAGGGAGTCGAGCAATTCGCGTATCTGCCCGGTGGAATGCTCGGACATGACGACGACCTTAAGTGCCGCGGCTCGCCTGCGACTGCCGGTAAGTCAGGGCTTGCGCATCCGTCCGGCGGTCACAGGGAATGATCGGAATTCTTGCGCGCCACCGCCATCAAGCATGGGCGCTTGCTGCCTGCTGGTGTGAGTCGGCTCCGCCTTCGACCACGTGGCCGTCGAGCTTTCCGTCCTCCCGGTCAACGATGGACGGAGGCGCAACCGCGATCTGGCCGACATCCGGAGCAGAATTCCTCTTCTCGGCCTTCCTCAATCGCTCCTGGAGCAGCTCGTTTTCCCGTAGCAAGGAGCGGAAAGCAAGGTAAAACCGCAAAGTCAGATCCTTCTGCTGGTGGCCGGATAATCGGCTCGCGGCGATCAGATCCATACGCACGGTGTCGAGCCTGGGTTCGTCCGGCACCTCGTTTGCGAGCTCCTCAAGAAGCCCGCCGACCAGACTCCCCAGCGCGCCGCCGGAAGCGGTCTCCGGCGGGCTCCTGTGCTCCAACCCGCGCATCGCATCGTGCACTCTACTCATAGGTTTCCTCCAGAATGTCGTGTGGCATCACTCAACTCTAGCCAAAAAGACGGATCTCGTGTGGAACTGGGTAACGTTACGCGACGTGAGGAGGGATGGGGAGAACATTCTTAAGGAATATAATGCGAGGCATGGCCCCTAACGGAGACGGCGCCGTGCGGCGGGATCCAAAATCGAGGGATCAAGGGTCAGACCTTCAACTCCTGATCGATTCGGCCCCCACCCTGATTCACACCAGCGGGCCAGACGGCTACCTCGACTTCTTCAATCAAACCTGGCTCAAGTATGTGGGGCGCGCGTTTGAGGATTTGGAGGGCTGGAAGTGGACGGCGTTCATCCATCCCGAGGATGTGGAGGGGATGGTGGAAAAATGGCGCGCATCTCTGGCCGGCGGCGAACCTTTTCTGCACGAAGCGCGTGTGCTGCGCGCAGACGGCGAATATCGCTGGATGCTGCACCACAAAGTAGCGGAGCGCGATGGCTGCGGCCAAATTGTCAAGTGGTATGGATCGAGTATCGATATTGAGGACCGCAAGCGAGTGGAAGAACAGCTCCGGGAGCAGGAACAGGAGTTCCGCCAGATTCTGGACCTGGCGCCTCAGCTGATTGCGGTATACGGACCGAATCGTGAACGCCTTTACGCCAACCGCATCATGCTCGATTACGGCGGGCTTAGTCTCGAAGAGTGGCGGATGAGATTTCAATTTGGTGACGCGCTTCATCCGGATGACCGGGAACGCGCGACGGGCTATTTTGACCGTGCGGTCTCCAGTGGAGCTGGTTTCGAACTGGAGGTGCGCCTGAGAAAACGGGATGGAAGTTATCGCTGGTTTCTGGCGCGTTGCAACGCGGTGCGCGACGACAAGGGGCAGGTCATGCGCTGGTATCTTGCATGTACGGATATCGAGGAGCGCAAGCGCGCCGAACTGAAACTTCAACAGGAGAACATTGCGCTTCGCGAAGAGATCGACAAGGCTTCCATGTTTGAGGAAATTGTCGGCACCTCGGTGTCTCTGAAGGCCGTTCTTACCCGGATTGCCAAAGTCGCGCCAACCGACGCGACCGTTCTGATTAGCGGGGAAACCGGCACAGGCAAAGAGCTCATCGCCCGTGCCATTCACAAACGATCCTACCGGTCTGGCGGCCCCTTCATCAGCGTGAATTGCGCCGCGCTTCCGCCTACGCTGGTCCTCTCGGAATTGTTTGGTCATGAAAGGGGAGCTTTCACTGGCGCCACCGAGCGCCGGCTGGGACGATTCGAAATGGCCGACGGCGGAACGATATTCCTGGACGAAGTTGGCGAACTTCTACCCGACACCCAAGCGGCGTTATTGAGGGTGCTACAGGAGCGGGAATTCGAGCGGGTGGGAGGAGCGCAGCCTCTCCAGGTGGACGTTCGCGTGATCGCGGCCACGAATCGCGGCTTGAACGCCGCCGTAACCAATGGGGCCTTTCGCCCGGATCTGCTCTACCGGCTGAATGTGTTTCCCATTGAAGTGCCGCCTTTGCGCGAGCGAAAGGACGACATTCTGATGCTGGTCGAGTATTTTGTGCAACGCTACGCCAATCGGGCGGGCAAAAATATCCGATCGATCGACCAGAAGACCCTGGATCTCTTGCAGTCCTACGACTGGCCCGGCAATATCCGTGAGTTGCAGAATGTAATTGAAAGGTCGATTATCCTGGGCTCCGCCGATATTTTTTCAGTTGATGAGTTGTGGCTTTCCGGAAGGACTTCTCCGCGGGCATTTCGAGGTGATGGGTCGCCGGCTTTCCATGTTGCGCCGCGAAGCGAGCGGGAAGTGATCGAGTCGGCGCTGGCTGAGACTAGAGGCCGGGTTTCCGGACCGTCCGGGGCGGCGTCCAAGCTGGGGATCCCGCCGTCGACTCTTGACGACCGGATCAAAGCTCTGAAGATCAACAAACATCAGTTCAAATTCGCCCTAAGGCTGTCCTAGAGGGTACTGTCCCTGAAATTCATCGCATATCTTCAGAATCGTGGAGGATTTTGGAGGGCGGGATTTATCCCGCGCGGAGCTTCAGCTCCGCAGTTCGGGTCGAGCGGCGGGGCTAAAGCCCCGCGCGGACTTCAAGTCCGCCCTCCCCGACGGGACCCTTTTCCATTCCCGGAAATCACGGAATTCCCGGAATTCCCTGACGCGGGGTCGTCTATGAACCATCGTTTTCATTTATTTTCATAAACTTGTAATTGGCAAGAGCCTTGCAGCCCAGAAGATAAATATTTTCCGCGGCTGAGCTTGGGATGCCGCCTCTACTCTGATGACCGGATCAAAGCTTTGAGCGTCAAAACGCAAGAGCCCACCATGAGCTGCAGAATCGACCGAGTGGTTAGCGACGATGATCGCGTGGTGTTCCTGGTAAGCGGCCGGATTACGGGAGAGCATGTCGACATGTTTCGGGGCGTATTGGAACAGGAATCGGGCGGCGTCGCCATCGATCTCGGAAACGTTCTGCTTGTCGACAGAGAAGCTGTGAAACTCCTTGCTGACAGCGAGGCCAACGGGACGGAACTCAGGAATTGTTCGCCCTACATCCGGGAATGCGTGACGAGAGAGAGGGCGGAAACGCATGGGCGCCGGTCGGAGCACGGGCGGGGAAGTAAGGAAGGACATTGAAGATGCTTGACACGAACGCTTGCCTGCCTTTTCGCGACACACGGGATGGCGCGTCCAACCAGTTCACCGAGGATGCCGCGATCCAACCGGGCACCGGAATCACCCGGGAGCTGGACGAAGAAACGCTGGACCTGCGCGAGGAGGTTCTTTCGACGTCCATGTTCGAGGAGATTGTCGGGTCTTCCGACGTGATTTGCAGCGTGACCGCGCAGGTGATGAAAGTTGCTCCTAGCGACGCCACTGTTCTCATCACCGGGGAGAGTGGCACAGGCAAGGAGTTGATTGCTCGCGCGATTCATAAGAGGTCGCGCAGATCCCGGTCGGTTTTCACCAGGATGAATTGCGCCGTCACTCCACCGTCGCTGATCGCGGCCGAGCTGTTCGGCTACGAGAAAGGCGCTTTTACGGGCGCCCATCAGCGGCATGCCGGGCGCTTCGAAGTTGCCAATCACGGGACGATTTTTCTGGATGAGATCGGTGAAATGCCGGGCGAAGCCCAGGTCGCCCTGTTGCGGGTGCTTCAGGAACGCGAGTTCGAGCGGGTGGGAGGCACTCAAAGCATTCCAGTCGACGTGCGTGTAATTGCGGCTACCAACTGCGATCTTCCATCGGAAATTCGTGGCGGGAAGTTTCGTCCGGATCTGTTCTATCGGTTGAACGTTTTTCCAATCCATGTCCCTCCGCTGCGCGAGCGTCCGGAAGATATTCTTTTGCTGGCCAAGTATTTCATCGAACGCTACGCCGCGAAAGAAGGCAAGAAGATTCGAAGAGTTGAAAAGGGGACTGCCGAGCTCCTCGAGGGCTATCACTGGCCGGGCAATATCCGGGAGCTTCAAAATGTCATCGAACGAGCCATGATCCTGTGCGACTCCGACACGTTCCTGGTGGAGCAGGCGTGGTTGCAGCCGGAAGCAGAGCCTCCGGTCGGCCTGCAGCCGTCTGTGATGAACCGCCAACGAGAGCTCATCGAAGCGGCGCTGGCGGAAACCGGCGGCCGCATTTCGGGTCCGGAGGGAGCGGCCCGAAGGCTGGGAGTTCCGCGCACGACCCTCGAATCCAAGATCAAGAGCTTGCGCATCGACAAATACCGGTACCGGGTTCAAATGGGCTGATGTCATACGACGTCTGTCGCGTCATTCATTTTGTCCGCCGGCATTTGGCCTCGCTCCCTCGTAATCCACTCCTGCACGTACAACGGACAGTTCACCAGCTGGATACCTTCCGATTCACGGCGAATCAGGAAGCGAATGCTGTCGCGATCTAAAATGGTGACCTCCTCCAAGTCCAGGCACGGCGGGGAGTCGCACTTCGCGATTTCGGCCAACACGTCCGAAAGCCCGTCCGCCTGCAGGCGACCGCTCAGCTTTAGATGAATGGACGACTTTCCTTTTGACTGCCTCTCGATCCGCAGCATGGCTCACAGGCAAAGAGCACACTCCAGATCGCTTTGTTTGATGCAGCCGGATGGTTTTGCCTCCGGAGCGCCCAACAGATTAGAGCAGCAGTGGCTCTCCACGCTTAGGTACGGATCATGTCTGCCAGTCTTCCGAAAGTTGTCATTGTGGGTGGCGGTTTCGCCGGGCTTGCGGCGGCAAAGGCACTTCGCAAGACACCGGCGCGGATCACGCTCATCGATCGTTCCAACCATCATCTTTTTCAGCCTCTTCTCTATCAGGTTGCGACTTCGGTCCTCACGCCAGGCCAGATCGGGTCGCCGATTCGAGGCGTTCTCCGTAAGCAGACCAACACCACGGTGATCCTCGGCGAGGTGACCAGCGTCGATCGCGCGAAAAAGGCGGTGTATGTCTCGAATGGCTATCGAGAGAACGTCCCGATCGGCTACGACTATCTGATTCTGGCCACCGGTGTGACGCACAGCTACTTCGGCCATGACGAGTTTGCGCCGTTTGCGCCCGGGCTGAAAAGTCTGGCCGACGCCGTCGCCATCCGCAACCGGATCCTCCAGGCGTTTGAGCAGGCCGAGGCAGAGGACGACCCGTCCAAACATCGCGATTTGTTGACCTTTGTGCTGGTGGAGGCGGGCCCACAGGGGTGGAAATGGCCGCGGCAATTGCGGTGCTGGTGCGAACCACGCTGCGCAGGGATTTTCGAAGGATCGATCCCGCGTCGGCACGAATTATGGTGATTGATCGAGGGAACCGAATCCTTGCATTGTTTGCGGAGGATCTTTCGCAGGGGCCAGGTGAGGCTGGAGCGCCTCGGCGTGGAGGTTCGGCTGGGAGTAGGCGTGGAAGGCATCGACGCCGATGGAGTTACCGTCGCAGGAGAGCGGATCCCTAGCAAGGTTGTCATCTGGACTGCGGGCGTGGCTCCTTCGCCGGCGGGCACGTGGCTGAACGCCGAGACGGACCGCGCCGGGCGTGTGCGAGTGCAACCGGATCTCTCCGTTCCAGGTTCTCCCGATATCTTCGTTCTGCTGATGCGGCATCATTCGATGAGGAAGGCCACGCCCTGCCGGGAGTCGCCAGGTTGCCATCCAGCAGGGCCGCTACGCCGGGCGGCTGATCGCACGTCGCATCTCCGGCCGGCCGATGCCGGCGCGATTTCACTACTTTGATAAGGGCAATATGGCGGTAGTGGGGGGTGGGTTCGCCGTCTGCAGACCGGCAAGGTTCGGATGAACGGATTCCTCGCGTGGCTGGCCTGGGGACTCGTGCACCTGGAATTCCTGGCGCAATCCAGCGAGCGCGTGAGTGTCTTCCTGCAGTGGATTTGGACGGCGAATACCGGGCAGCGCGGGTCCCGCCTGATCGTGAATCATTATGGG
>CAWCPE010000026.1:0-61356 GCA_963797245.1 Terriglobia bacterium | reverse complement strand
AATCAGTAGGTTGTAGGTTCGATTCCTACCGCGCTCACCACACCAAAACAGCGTACAGGCTCGATTCCTGCGGTGGTACTCTCAAGTGGTACTGAATCAGTGCCCAGAAGGAGTGACAGGATGCTGAACAGAGTCGCGGCCATGCTTGCCGTTGGATCGGGCGCGCTGCTTGGGCAGTCTACTCCTGCTGTGGTTTCGGGGCCGGTCGGACCCAGTCCTTATAATGTGATCCGCTATTGGCACCAGCCGTTCTCGGAACCGGGGTTTGCTTTTGGCGGGAACTCGGGCGTGTTTGCGGAATCGCCGGAGCGCATTTTTGTCGCGCAGCGCGGGGAAACGCGGCTTCCTGATCCGATTCCTGCGGGATACGCGGGGTTTGCCGGCTCCATCGGGATCAATGTGCTGACCGCTACCGACCGGCGCGTGATGAAGAGGAATTTTCTCTACACGCTCGATGGCGACGGGAAGGTTCGCGAACGCTGGTCGCAATGGGATCATCTGTTCGCGGATGCGCCGGGGCCGGGACCGCATCGCATTCGCATCAGCCCCTATGATCCGCAGCACCTGGTATGGGTGGTCGACGAGACCTATGACGTCATCTACGCGTTTTCGAATGACGGAAAGAAGCTGGTGCACACGCTCGGTGAAAAGGGCGTCGAGGGAACCGACGGCTCGCACTTCGGCAAGCCTCAGGACGTGGCGTTTTTACCCGACGGGCGAATGCTGGTGGCCGACGGTCTGGATAACCACCGCGTGATGATCTTCGACCGCGAGTTGAAATACATCGGAGAGTTTGGCGGGCATGGAAAAGGGCCGGGGCAGTTCAACGGCGTGCATGCGATCGGCATCGGCCCCGAAGGACGCGTGTTCGTGCTGGACCGGTCGGGACACCGGATTAACGTCTTTCGGACGACTGCCGACCCGGCAAAGTTCGATTTTGTGGAGGCGTTCACGGGATTTTCGCTGCCGCTCGACATCATCGTAAATGACGATTGTATCTGGGTCACCGACCTGAGCCCGCTGCGCTTCAACAAGCTCGACTTCAAGGGCAATCATTTATATACGTGGATGGTGCCGCGGGCGCTGCCGGACGGCTATATCGAAGTGCACACGTTCTCAGTGGACTCGAAGGGCAACCTGTATGGCGGCGACAATCAGTACGGACGCACGCAGAAATTCGTACCGAAGCCGGATGCGGATCCGAAGCTGCTGATCGGGCAGCCGTGGCACGCGAAGTAGTCCCGCAGCGGTTATTTACGTCCCGTAATTTTCACGTTCTTGAAATCGCCGGTTTCGTTGAAGGAACCGATGCCGACTTGTCCGGCTCCCAGACTTAAATCGAAGCCATGGAGAGCGGGAACGGCGCGACCGTCTACGGTGACGGTTATTTCGCCGGTGGTCCCGTCGTAGTTCAGCTTCACGTGATACCAACGATTGATGGCCGCGAACGCGGCGGGACCGGTTTCGCGGCTGATGCGAACGCGCTCGCCTCCGTAGACGTGGAAAACGCCGTTGTGGACGGGCTGTTTCTGCGCGGAGTCGGTCGAGAGATGCACGTAATCGAAATGCGATGGATCGTGATAGGCGAACACGATCATGAGCGAGCGTTTGGCCGGCCGCAGATCGGCTTCGACCTCCACTTTTTCAAACGCCGGAGTGGACGCGATGGCGAACTGATAGGGACGGCGCGGGCCGGGCAGCGGTTCCCGGCCGACCAGCAGGCGGAGAACGCCGTCTTCGATTTTCCAGTCGGCTGCGTTGGGAACGGTCCAGGTGTAACCGAAGATATTGAGAGAGTCGGCTGCGAAGCTCAGCGTGGAGAATGCGAGCAGCAAGGCTGAAACCTTGCGCGGGCTGAAGCCCGCCGTCCTGAGCACATTCGCGATCACGGGGTGAGCGTTTTCAACTTACCGCTGATTCGCCTCTTGGTCGCACGGTCGGATGCGGCTGCGACCGCCTTGGCGTAAGCGACGCGCGCTTCGGTGGCGTGGCCGGCGGCGGATTCGAGGTCGCCCATTTGCTCCAGTGCGGCGACGTTTTCAGGATCGGCCTGGGTGACGATGCGAAGCTGTTCGAGCGCGCCCGCGGGTTCAAGCAGATGCGCCAGCGCAAGGCGCGCCGCGATATAGCCGGGCTGCTGGGTGAGGATATGCCGGTACTGCTCGATGGCGCCCGGTCTATCGCCGGTGGAGGTGAGTAATTCAGCCAAGCTCAGCTCGGAAGGCAGATACGGGAGATTCGCGCGGAACAGCTGGATGGCTTCCGCCTGGCGATTCTTCTCGGACGCCAGCAGCAGCGCCAGATTGTGGCGCGCCGGCTGCAAGTCGGGTTTGCGGGAGAGAGCTTCGCGATACAGATGCTCGGCTTCAGCCGATTTCCCTTCCCCGGCTTTGAGCGTGCCGAGGGCGTTATAAGCTTCCGGAGCGTTGGGAGAAAGCTTGATGGCCAGGCGATAGGAGGTCTGGGCGTCGGAACGCCGGTTCAGGCGCTGATAGACGAGGCCAAGATTGTACGGCAGATAACTGTACTGCGGGGTGAGCCGCATGGCTTGCTGATAAAGACGAATCGCCCGCTGGTATTCGCCGATTTCGATGTCGGCGAGGGCTTCGTTGTGCAGCGGATAAGACCAGTGGGGCGCTCGCCGGGCCGCGTCGCGAAAGGCGGGGATGGCTTTCTCAAATTGGGCTTGCTCCAGATACGCGATGCCCAGCGCGTTGTAAGCATAAGCGGCGCCGGGGTCGATTCGCACGGCTTGCTCGATGCGACCGGCGGCGTCGGCGAATTTTTTATCGAACAGCATGGCGCGGCCCTCGAAGAAATCTTCCCGGCCTTCGAGAAACAGCGATTCCTGGGTGAGTGTCCGCTCGGCCTGCATGTAGCGAGCGCCTGACGCGAAATCCTGCTGCGTCTGCGGATTCTGATCGCCGGAAAGATAGCGCAGCAGCACATCCTGCGCCCGATTTTCAAGTGCGATGCGCAGTTGATTTTCGATTTCGATATAGCGATCGGGCGTGACCTGCGGCTTCAGGACTTTGAGCGCGTCGAAAGCGTTCGACGGCTGATCGGGCAGAAGACGGCCCTTCGCGATCGCGTCATTGAAACGCGTCATATTAGTGGGATCGTCGAAGCTGGGTGAGTTCGAGGTCAAATATAAGGGCTGGCCGCGTTTGGAATCGAACAGGATCGGAAACTGCGCGATGGTCGGGCCCGGCTTCTTGATATCGGACAGCTTCATGGAGTTGTCGTAGGCGCCGAACTCGCGGGGGTGCTGATGACCGCCGCTCGCCTTGGGGACTTGCGCGGTTACGTAATCGATCAGCTCGTTGGCGTCGACCACGCCATCGCCATTTTCATCGGCCGCACCGGAAAGACCTTTGACCACGTAATAACTGAATACACCGTGGCCGCCGCCGAACTGGGGACCCTCCTCGGAGAGCTCCTTGGTACGGCTGGCGAGCAGGCCGAACAGATCGCCTTCCGCGTCGCCAAGGTGCTGGACATCGGAATTGACGGTGGTGCTTTGAATGGTGCCGATGGTTCCGGCGCGGCACACGTCGGAGAACAGCAGAACGCGGCCGACCTTCTTCACCTGGTCCTGAAACAGGTTGGCGACTTCGGACATGGGAAGCGCGGTGCTGGCGAGGTCCTGCGGATCGGCATCGTAGGTGAGGATGTAGGCGTTCTTGCCGTCCACGGTACCGTGGCCCGCGATGAGGATCACCACGGTATCGGTCTTTTGAGCACGACGTTTGAGCAGATCCTGGAAGGCCAGCCGGACGGCCGCGAGCGTGGCCTTTTCATCGGTGAGCAGAACCAGATTTTCGGCAGGCACGCCGCCGCCGCGCTGGCTCTTGAGAAGTTCAGAGAAAAGAGTCGCGTCCGCGTCGGCGTACTGGAGCGAGAGATCGGGACGCTTGTATTTCGAAATGCCGATCAGTAGCGCGTAGGTTTGTCCGCCGGGACCGGCTGCCGCTGTCGCGGCGTTCTGAGTGGCGATGGCCTGTTCGAGATCGAAGATTTTGCTCTTCACCCACACCGCGTCCGGCCACTGCTCGCGAAGCTTGTCATAGGTGTCGAGCGTGTTCGCGAGCAGCTTGTGTTTTTCAAAGACTACCGCGCTCGCCACCAGATCGGCCGGGTCTTTTGAATCGGGCGGCAGTTCGGCGACCACGTCGGCGGGGAGCTTGTCGCGGGGGATGGGCGGAAAGTCGGTCTTGGTAAGACCGCGCGTCATCGATACGCCGTAGTGCTGCTGGCTGGCGACCGCGACGCGCAGAGTTTCAGGCAGCGAGCAGGCTCCCGCGGGCTTTTCGGAAATCTGGCCGGATTTTACTTTGGGCGCCTTGGGATCGAAGTGAATTTCGCCGGATGGCGAGAGCGTTTCGAGCGATTTGGCGGGGCAGAATAGAAACGACGCGGCGGCCGTTTCCGTGCGCAGACCGTCGCCGGCAAACAAGAGATCGCCGGGACGGGCCGCGAGCGGAGTTTCGGTATTGGCGCGCAGCAGCTTACTGCCGCCCGGGTTCAGTACCAGACCAACCGGTTGATCGGCGCGAGCCAATACGGCAAATGCCAGGAAAAGGATCGGGCGCGGAATTCCAAACATCAGTTCTTTTCAGCTTACTGTACCGCGATCGTCGCGCAACTGGTGGCCGGGGATGGATTGATGGCTCCGCAGTTGCTGATGACGGTTCCGTCGGCGGAAACCACTGTGATTACGACGGCGCTGCCGGTCGGCGCGTTGCCCGGAATCGTGACGTTGATTTGCGAAACGCCGGGAAATCCGGGCGCCTGGCCGGCGTAGGCGGGGGTCGCGGTCTTGACGCCGCCGATATAAACAGTGGGCACCGCGGTCGCGTTACACAAGCCGCTCGACGCGGGGCACGTCCCGCTGCCGTCGGTGACCGTCGGCGACGTCGCGCCGAGTCCGGTGACGTAGAAAAATGCGGACTGTCCGCGCGGAATGGGATGTGCCGTCGACCCCGCGCTGGTAGGCGCGGCGATCGTGTAGTCGGCCAGATTCACGAGCACGGCCTGCCCGGTTCCCTCAGCGTTGAGAGTGAAGATGCCCGGCGAGCTGGCCACGATGGGAGTCGACGCAGGCGCGGAGGAGACGCCGTTCACGGTGAGCACGACTTGCGCGGTCCCCGGCATCACTTCGAAAGGTACCTGGGCGCTGACGAAAGGATACGCGCCGTTCGGAACCACTTGAACAATGGGAGCGGTGACGCCGTTGAAGGTGAGGCTGACGCCGCCGAGCGCGGGCGGAAGCGTTGTGGTCGAGAAGCTGGCGGCCGTTGCGGATAGCGGCGAGGTGAAGATCGCAACCAGGGTTCCCGGAGCGACGGGCGAGCCGACCGCGCCGGTCTTCGCGTAGCTCGCGGCATTGAGGACGCCGCCGACCAAGATCGACGGAGCATTCGAGGCGGTGGTAATCGTGACGGTGACCGCCGCGGAAGTGCTGGCCGCATCGTTGGCGTCGCCGCCGTAAGATGCCGTCAGCGTGTGGCTGCCGGCGGCTAATGTCGAGGTGGAATACGTAGCCACGCCGCTGGTCAACGTGCCGGTGCCAATGGTGTTGCTTCCGTCTAAGAATGTTACGCTGCCGGTCGCGGTCGAAGGACTGACGGCCGCACTCAGCACCACGGCGCTTCCCGCGGTTGCGGAAGACGGAGCGGTAAGGACTGTCGTGGTCGCCGTCGACGCCCCGGTGACTTGCAAGGTGACTGGCGCCGACGTACTGGTGGCGTAAGTCGTATTGCCCGCGTAAACGGCCGTAAAAGAATGACTGCCGGCCGCAAACGTGTTTACGGTGACCGCTGTACCCGACGATAAACTGGCGGTGAAGAGCGGAGTGGCGCCGTCGAAAAAGCTCACCATGCCGGTGGCCGCGGCAGGTGTCACCGTCGCCGTGAGCGTTACAAGTTCGCCGGTGGTCGCGACTTTGGGCGACACGGCAAGCTGCGTCTGGGTCGCTACCGCGGCAGCCGGGGTCACGGTAAGAATGGCATGCACCACCGATACTTCGCCTCCGGTATCGGTCATCGCAACCTCGCCGTCATAGGTCCCCGCCGCGAGTCCGGTCGGATTGGCGCTCAAGGTGATGGTGAAGCCGGTCCCCGACTGGTTCAAGCTCCCGGTCAGCCAGTTCCCATTGCTCGAATAGCCGATCTGCACCAGATTAGAAGGAACGCCGCAAGCGCTGGTCGACATGGGCGTGGTCTGCGACGGCGGCATCGCGCCACCGATCGTATACGCGAAGTTGTAGGTTTGCGCCGCGTTCGCGACCACCATGTAAACCTGGACTGGAGTTGCGCTGCTGGATCCGGCGCCAACGATGTTGATGTAATCGACGTAGGTCCCGGCGGGAAGGGCGCCCGGCTCGACTGCGACGGCCAGCGGTGTCCCGGTGGTGCCGCTGCCGGTGGTGGTGAATCCGCCCACCATCAACCAGGACGGATTCAGGGCCGCCGCATTGAGGGTCGCGCCGGTGGCTTGCGCGCTGCACGTCGCCGACGGTCCCGCGGTCGCAGTGCCCGCCTCGATTGTATAGGTGAACGATCCCGATAAGCCGATGTTGGCCGCGGTGAGCTGCTGAGGGTCCTGTGGAGGCAGAGCATCGTTGACCAGAGCGCCGAACACCATGGTGGCGGGAACCACGAAGGTCACCACAATCGGCGGATCGGAGGCATTCGCGGTGACGTTGACGGTGGCGCTATAAGTTCCCGGCGTAAACGTGAGCGCGACGCTATTTACGGAAATCGTCACGCTGCCGGGATTGTTCGGAGTCGCGGTCCCGCTGGTGGACGATAACGTGATCCAGTTTTGCGGTCCGCTGGTGGGATAGGTGACTGCCGCGGTGTACGGAACGGATCCCGAAGTCGTGGTGATCTGAACGGTCTGCGGAGCGGGAAGTTGACCGGGAGGAGCTTTGAACGAGACGGTGCCGCTGGACACGCCGACTGAGCCGCCTCCGCCGGACGTCGGAGTGCTGATGGTGAACGGTGTCGAATAAATTTGGGTGCCGTTCCAGATGAGCTTCACCGTCCAAGTTCCGGTGAGACTCGCCGGCGTCGCACCGGCGATCGCCAATTCGTAGGAGTAGCAGGAACTCCCACCGGTGGTTCCTTGCGTGTAGGTGTTGGTCACGTCGAGCGTGCCGTTAGGCTCGTACCATTGGACCTGGAACATGTCGCCCGCGGTTCCGCCCGTGTAGGCGAAATCGAACCATGCGGCGTTATCGGTGGTGAGAAACGCGGTTTTGGCGGCTGGTGGAGGACACACGCCGGTCGCGGCGGTGACCGCGCTTGTGATTTGAGGCGTGCCACCGTTCGGGGTCGCGGCCGTCACGGAAAACGCAGGCAAGGTTTGGTTCCCGAAGCTGTTACCGGAGAGCGGTATCCACCCGTAGCCGTTGTTGTCATCCGCCAAGCCGCCGCCGAGACCCAGGTTGTTCGTGTACCAGGCAGCCGTCGTATCGACGGCCACGCTCGACACGACGATCCAGTACGTGGTGCCCCCCTGGAGTGATAGTTTGAGCGTGTCGTTGACCTGGGTGAGCGGAGTCGATCCGCCATAAGCGGGGAGGTTCTGTACTTTCCAGGATTCGAGGGTGGTTCCGGGGCTACCGTCCGCGTTTGAAGTCAAGGCGATGCTGACTTCGTTAGTTCCGTTGTAATAACCCAGCGCGAGGCTGATCGACCCAAGCGTCGCGGTGGCGCTGGGCGTAAACGACGCTGCGATCTGCTGTTGCACTGACGACGTACAACCATAAGAATCATAGCCGGTCACGCACCAGAAGTTGCTGCTGAAGCTGTTGCCGGACCCCAGGTCGCTGTACACCGCCTGAGCGCTGCAGCTGGCTCCGAGCCCGATCAAGAGAAGGGATGGCGCGGTCCACCAGGAATTCGGCTTCATTTTTTCCTTCCGCATCGGTGAGCACTTTCGAAAGCCGACGTTCGGTTGAGTTTTTTCGGGCGACCCCGGCCAGCTTTGTGACGTGCCCTTGCATCGCAAGGCCTTCGACGAGGTCGGTTCGATCAGTCTACAGCATTCGTACCCCCATCACAATCAAGATTCCGAAATGCTTGTATCCCGCCGCCCGGTGCGGATATGCTTTAGTGACTCATGCAGTTCTCGCGTTGGATGGCACTGGGGTTGGCCTTGACATGCGCGCTGTGCTGGTCTCAGACCACCCAGGGGCTGATCGCAGGACGAATCGTGAACGCGCGCACCGGCCGGCCTATCGACCACGCCAAAGTGATCTACAACGGACGCGACGGAAGCATCGGTGGAGAGCAACTGGCGGACCCGGCCGGTTACTTCACGCTTCCGCTGCTTTCGCCCGGGTTCTATCACCTGCGGATTGAAGCTCCCAACTTTCAGCCGCAGGAGATTGCCGATGTCGAGCTGGCCGTGTCGGGACGGCTGGATTTCAATTTTCAACTTCGCCCGTTAAGCGACGTTTGGGAAAAGGGACTGTACAACAGCTCCGTGCTGGCGGGCACGAATACCATCGTCACGTTTTTCGGTCCCGACGTGGATCCGAACAAGACCGGATCGTTTGAGGCGCCGCGCGGCGACGAATCTTCGCTCGATGCGTCCATGTCCGCGGTGATCGATCAGCAGTTGATCATGAATCTGCCGCTCGACGGCCGCGACGTGTATGCGCTGCTCGCGCTGCAACCAGGCGTCACGGCGGATTCGACCACCGGACGAGGCCTTGGTCTGGCGGTGGTGGGGCAGCGGACCTCGGAATCGAATTTTCTGCTGGACGGCCTCCAGAACAATAATTCGATCATCACCGGACCGCTGCAGCCGCTGGTGCCGGAGGCAGTCGAAGAGTATCGCATTTCGACCAACAATTATTCGGCGGAATACGGCGCCACTTCCGGATTCATTGCGAACGCGATCACTCGTTCGGCTTCAACGCGCTGGCACGTGCTGTTTTACGATTACCAGCAATCCGATGCGCTGAACGCGAACGGATGGCAGGAAAACGCGTCGGCCTTTCCGCGCCAGCCGGAAAAGCAGACGGAACCGGGCGTGGCGATCGGCGGGCCGATTCTCAAGAACCGTTGGTTCATTTCCGGCGTTTTCGATTTGACGCGCTATCGCACCAAGAGCGATCCCGAAAACATCACGGTGCCTACCACCGGCTACCTGGCCACGATCACCGGCGCGACAGCGAAGGCGCTGTTTGCGCAGTACGCGCCGCCGGTCGCTGACCTTCAGCAGACCATCGCGAATATCGTGGTGCAGCCGCCGGTGGCGATCAATAGCTTCCTGATTGCGCCGCGAACCGATTACCTGCGCCGCGATGGCGCGGACCGCTTCCTGTTCCGCGCGGCCGTGAATCAGAACAATCAGCCGGATTTCGGATGGACCCCGTATCCGGCGTTCGTCACGCCCTTGACGCAAGGCGCCAATAGCGGAGCGGGCGCGTGGCTCCGCGCCATCAACGCGTCGCTGACCAACGAATTGCGCGCCGGTTTTTCCACCGATCAGGTCGGCTTCAACCGGCCCAACCCGCAGGTGCCGATTATGGATTCGGGCGATGGCGCGATCCTTCCGGGAAGTCCGGAGCTGTATTCATTCGAGGATCGCGGACGGAGCTATGAACTGGTGGATAACGTGATGTGGACGCACGGGCGGCACGTGTTCACCTTCGGCGGCGGATTCCTGCTGCGCACGTTGAGCGGCTACGTCACCGCGGGGCAGGACGGAATTTACGATTTCATCGACCTTCAGTCGCTGGCGAGCGATCAGGCTTACCTGCTCTTCATCGCGCGTACGCGTCAGAATCCGGCTTTGAACGCCTCACCCGATTACAACCGCGATTACCGTTATCAGCAGTTTTACTTTTTCGGGCAGGACAGCTTCCGGATCACGCCACGGCTGACGGTGAATTTCGGGATTCGCTACGAGAATCTGGGCGCGCCGGTCAATACCGGCAGCACCAAAGACGCGCTGGTCCAACTGGGCGCGGGCAATTCTTTCGTGCAAAGAATCGCCAACGCGAGCATCGTCTATCCGGGACCCGGCAACGAACAACTGTACGCCGACGACAATCACGACTTCGCGTTTCGCGCCGGTTTCGCATACAGCGTCCGGCGCGATTCACGCATCGTGCTGCGCGGTGGATTCGGAACGTTCTACACCCGGCCTTTCGACAACCTGTGGCTTACCATGCAGGCCAACAATATCCTTCTGGCGAACTCCATTCCCGGGCAGACAGTCAAGTTTCAACTGCCGGCGCTCAGCGCCGCCGGGGCGACTACTCTTGAAACTACGCCGGGATTCAGTTTTTCGCAGGTGACGCAGCCGTTGACGTTTTTTCAGGGAAACCTCCGCAACGGATATGCGGAGAACGGGTTCCTGAGTCTCGAAGAACGGATCTCGGAACATTTTTCAATCCAGACCAACGCGGTAATGTCGCTGGGCCGGGATCTGCTCACGTCGGATATCGTCAACCGCCCGCTGAGCTCGCCCACTTCGACCGCGCTGTTCGGGGTCGCCAACGGAGCTCTGCCGCTGCTGACTTATCGCGGGAATCAGGGCTTTTCGGATTATTACGGCGGTCAACTGGTGGCGCGCTATCGGAGCCCGCGGCTGCAACTTCAGGCTTCTTACACGCTCAGCCATGCCATCGACAATCAAAGCGATCCACTGGCGCAGGCGTTTCTCAATTTCAGCTTCGTCAATCCGGCCAACGGCGTCGGGCCGGCCGCCTTTACGCAGCAGTTCAATAGTCAAGGCGACCGCGCCAACGCGGATTTCGATCAGCGCAGCAACTTCGTCGTGTACGCGGTGTGGGAGCCGCCGCCGATCTTTACCTCGACGCGAGCGGCCCGCGTTTTTCGCGACTGGACCATCGGATGGGTCGCCGCGATCCGGTCCGGATTCCCGTACAGTCCTCTGGCGCCGTCGTTGTTCAACGGAAGCGGGCAATTCTATTTCAACAATCGCGCCGACCTGGTGCCGGGTGTGCCGTTGTATCTTAACCAGGCGGCTCCGGGCGTGGGCGGCGTTCAGATTTTGAATCCGGCGGCATTTACCACGCCCGGGCCCGGCCAGCTCAGCAACATTGGACGCAATGAATTTCGCGGACCGGGACTGTACAGCACCGATGTTTCGCTGGCGCGGCACTTTCCGCTGGCGCGACTAGGTGAAACGGGCCGCCTGACCGTCCGCGCCGACGCGTTCAACCTCCTGAATCACGCCAATCTAAACATGCCCTGCACGATCGTGGGCGGCTGCGCGAACGGACAAAATTTCGGCGTCGCGCAATACGGGCTGCAGTCGACCGATACCAGCGGATTTCCCGCCAGCAGTCCGTTTCAGGAACTGCCGCGCGTGATTCAACTCGCGGTGAGGATCGAATTTTGATTAATCTGAACGCATGCCTATCGATCCGGCCATCCTGAACGAAATCGAACATCTTCGCGAACTTGGTGACAAGGAAAAAGCCTCGCTGGCGGAAAAGATCGACCTGCTCCAATTTAAGCCGGAGCAGCCTGTCTTCGGCTATGGCGATCCGGGCCACGCGCTGTATATCATCCGCTCGGGTGAGACGGAAACGTTCGTCAAAAACGATCAGGGCGAGAAGCTGGTGCTCGAAATCGCGAAGCCGGGCGACATCTTCGGCGAAATATCCCTGATCGATGACGGCCCCCGCACCGCATCTGTCTCCGCGGTCACCGAAGTGGAGCTCCTGCGGCTCGATCGGGCGCACTTCGAGGATTACGTTCGCCAGTACCCTCCCGCTGCGCTGAACCTGCTCAGCGTGGCCGCGCGCCGGCTCCGCAAGAGCGATGAAATGATCCGGCGAACCACCACGCGCAACGCCAACGACGTGACCGACGAACAGAAAACCGTGGCCACCATGATCGCCGACGCGGTTCCTTCGTTCACCGGCAGCATCCTCTCCCTCTCGTTTCACGCTCTGTTTTTTGCCGCCTGGATCGTCATCAATCTGAGCCTGATTCACCGGTTCGCGAAGTTCGATCCGTTTCCGTTCTCGTTTCTCTCCATCATCATTTCGCTCGAATCGATCTTCCTCACGCTGTTCGTCCTGACCAGTCAGAACCGGCAGAGCGCGCGCGACCGGATTCGCTCCGATATCGAATTCGAGAGCAGCATGAACTCGGAAATGAAAATCGCCTATCTGCACGAGAAGATCGACAAATTGACGGAGAGCCACTACCAGGTGCTGGTCAACACGCAGAAGCTGCTGACGAATCTCCAACGGAGCCAGTAGGCGCGTGTTCATTTGCTATATTCGCGCGAGAGTCTTACCATGAGAACCGCTCCATGATTACTCCGAGGCGCGCCGCGCATTGAGACGCCATGCGAAAATTCGTCCATGGAACGCAGGTCTTTGGCTGGGCCTTGCATGCCTCTCGACGGCGTTCGCGCAGAAAAATCCGCAGGAATACGAGGTCGCGCCGACCTTCGGCACCACGCTCGAAGGCATCGCGAACGGCTCGGACGGGGCGCTGTGGTTTGTCACCAAATCCGGCGGAAATCAAGTCGGCCGCATCACCACACTGGGCGCGGTGAGCGAGTTTCCGCTTCCCATGGGCTACACCACCCTCGGCGCAATCCTCACAGGTCCGGACGGCGCCCTGTATCTGACGGTGACCAGCGCCACCAACCTGGTGATCGCGCGGATGTCCACGGCCGGTACCTTCACCGGCATGTTTCCGATCACCAGCACGGGCACAACCGCTGTATCCTCGATGACCGTGGGACCGGACGGCGCCATCTGGCTGGCGGAAAATAACGGCGTCGGCCGGATCACCACCGCGGGCGCGTATTCGCTCATTTCGAGCGGCTATTCGGCCATCGGGATCACCACCGGTTCGGATAACAACCTGTGGGTAAGCCAGGGCAGCGGTCTCATCGGAAAGCTCACCACCAGCGGAGGGTTGACCGCCTACGCAGTGCCGAACGCGAGCCAGTCGGCGCTTGGGTCGATCACCTCGGGCGCGGATGGCGCGCTCTGGTTTCTGATTCCGTCGGCGCTCAGCGTGGGGCGAATCACCACGGCGGGCGTGATCACCATCTTTCCCGCCAACGGAGGCTTCAACTTCGGAAGCCTGGGATCCATCGCCGCCGGCTATGACGGCGCAGTGTGGTTCACCACCCAGGGCGCGGTGGAACGCATCACCACCGCCGGGACGGTCAGCACCTACGCGTTCTCGGGCGATGCGGCGGGGATCATCGCCGGACCGGACAGCGCGATGTGGTTTACCGATTACCTCAACTTCGAAATCGGACGCGTGGTCGCAACCGTGCCGGTCCCGATTGCGCCGGTGATTACTTCCATCACCCCCAACCCGATCGCGGTGGGAAGTGATGCGACGTCGCTCAGTATCGTGGGCAGCGGTCTGCTCGGAACCTCCGCGTATCCGTGTTCCGGGGCACCCGAAACGGTCAGTTGGAGCAGCACGACGTTGCCCATCAGCTCGGTCTCTTTGACCGAACTGGACGTGACGATTCCGGCCAGCTTTCTGAGTGCACCCGGCAATTTCGCGGTCACGGTTTCGGTCAATCAGATTAGCGGAGGTTCCTGCGAAGCGCTGACTGCGACCGCCACGGTCCAGGTGATCACATCGACCGGCGGCGGAACGTTGGGCGCCCAGCCGGGTAGTGTGGTGTTCTCGGCTCCGTTCGGCCAGGTGCCCACGCCCCAGACCATCGAGATTACCAGCACGAAGGGAACGATTCCGTATGAGGTGACGGTGACGTACCCGCCGGGCGGGCCACTGAACTGGCTCAATCTGGCTCCGGCCAATGGAAGCGCCGATCCGCGCAATCCGGGCAGCCTGACGATTTCAGTGAACAGCTCGGCAGCCACTTTCCAAAAGGGGACATACACCGCGACTCTCAACGTGAGCGCGCTTCCGGGCGATCCCAAAGTGACGGTGACCCTGTATGTGCCATCGGCCAGCATGGTGTTCGGGGCCGTGACGTCGAGTGCCATGGCTCCCGCCGCTCCGCAGGACCCTCAGGGGCTCAACGTCGCGTCGATCGGCCCCTCCGGAACGTTCAACTTCACGATTGAGCCGGGCAACACCCCGACGAGTCCGCCGGGAGGTTGTGTGGGTCAAGCGACTACATCGCTGCTCACCAGTTCCGAGTGGCTGATCATTAACGGATCGACGACGACAGGTTCCAGCACGACCGATCAGAATCTTCAGGTTTCCGTCCAACCCACGGGACTGGTTCCGGGAACGTACGTCGACTATATCAACCTGCTGCCGGTGGGCGGTACGGCGGAGACGCCCGTTGAGGTTTCGCTCATCGTAGTGCCGGCGCCAGCTCAGACGTTTAATTTTTCCTACGCGTCCGGCGGCGCCGTACCCGCGGCACAGAGCGCCAGCTTTACGAGCAACTGCGGAGTCCAGTTGTCGTTCGTGGTCGGCGCGTCGAGCGATCAGGGCTGGCTGGGCGTCAATTTGCCCGGCGACCCGCCCAGCAACACCATCACAATCGGTCCCGGCGTCAGCTTCAACATCACGGTGACTCCGTCGCAGCCGGGCGGCACGCCGCTCGCGGCGGGAACCTACTACGGCACCGTCGCCGTGACGGATACTTCTGGCGAAGCATCGGTGATGCTGTGCATTCTTACGGTAACAGCGGCGCCATCGACAGCCAGCACCACCACGGTGCTCTCGGCGTCTCCGAATCCAGCCTCCATCACCCAGACCGTGACGCTGACAGCTACCGTGTCGCCATCCGCCGCGACCGGCACCGTCGCGTTTTACGACGGGACCACTTCGCTCGGAAGCGCCACTTTATCAGGCGGCGTCGCGACGCTCTCAACACAGTTCGCGTTTGGCAGCCATACGCTGACGGCCGTGTATTCGGGCGACACGAATGATTCGCCCAGTACGTCGGCGGTCGTGAGTCTCCAGGTGAACGGAGTGCTGGCGCCCACCACGATAACGATTTCCCCGCTTCCGGCAACGATCGCGCCCGGCAACCCAGTGGTTCTGTTTGCAACCGTGAGTCCGGCAACCGCAACCGGGACCGTGACATTGTTCGACGGCGCGATGCAGGTGGGTTCGGCGCCGTTGAGTGGCGGAATGGTGGGCTTCTTGATCTCCACGATGCCTCCGGGTACTCACACGCTCTCGGTGTCCTACGGCGGAGACGCCAACGACGCTCCGAGTACATCCGCGCCGGTGACCGTGACGATCTTAAGCTCGGTTCAGCGGCCGAGGTAAGCAGCTCGTTAGCAGCCGTGCTTCCGCGCCCGGATCGCGCCCAGGACGGCCATACCGACCAGCATCAATCCGACGGTCGCGGGCTCAGGAACATCAGATGGCGGCGTTCCACCGGGACCGCTGGCACCGGAGCTTCCGCTCCCACCTAATCCGGTCGGGCCGCTCGGGCCGATAGGACCGCTGCCACCACTCGCACCGCTCCCTCCACTCGATCCACTCCCACCGCTGCCTCCGCTCGATCCGCTGCCGCCGGTGCTTCCGCTCGATCCACTCCCGCCAGAGCCTCCGCTCGACCCGCTTCCACCACTCCCTCCACTGCCTCCACTCGATCCACTCCCGCCGAGCGATCCGCTCAATCCGCCCTCACCGCTGCCGCCGGTCGGACCGCTGCCGCTGTTTATCAATGCCTCGGTCGCGTCGCTATCGTAAATCGTGTAGCAGTGAGCCGGCGCGCAATACTGGACGATTCCGTCCGGATTCTCGAAAAGGAAATAGTCGTGCCCTCCGCCGTCAAAGGTGCTGATGACGGCGAAACTCGGCATGGCTGTGCCGGCGAATAGTTCGAGTTCGCTGCTCTGGCTTCCCCCGGCCAAGTTCCCCGCGAACCACAGAACCTCCTCCCAATACGCAGGATTATCTTCATCCGCGACCGGGGTGCCCGGGTCGAGCACAATCACGTAACCGGGACTCACCGGGTCCGCCCCCAGGGGAATCTGGATAAAGCCAGTGTCGTTGACCAGGTTGCCGAGCGAGTTGGTGGGGAAGATCTCGCAACTGAACGTCGTTGCGTTAATCCCCGCGGTGCAACTGGAAATCGGACCCGCGACCGCGGCGTGAGCGCAGAGAAACATTACCCATAAAAAAGAAGGGAATACAACGAATCTCTGAAGCATTGAACAGACCTTAGCACCTGCATAGGGTCGCGTCAAGCCGTTGTTGAAGCGATTGTGCTTTCGCGATCACCGCGCGAACAGAAACGGCTCGCCATGCACCAACTCCTGGTACGCGACGCCTTCCGCTTTCAGCTTGAGCGACGCGCGGAACTGGCGCGGATCCACGGCGTTGTCGGGAAACATGTCGTAGTGCGACGGAATCGCGATCTTCGGTTTGATCTGGCCGGCGATCTCCGCTGCTTCGAAATGCGACATGTTGTTGAAGCCGCCGTTGATCACGGTGATCATGATGTCGGGCGCGTGGCGCGCGGCGCCCAGCAGAAGTTCGGTGTAATCGGTGTCGCCGGTCAAGTAGATCTTGGGGCCATGGCCGAATTGAAGTACGTAGCCCATGTGATTCAGATCGGTGGTGTCGGTGGGCATGGCGAAGGTGCCGGTCATTTTCAGGTCGCGGAATTCGAGTTCGCAGTCCGGCCACGCGGGCACGATGCGGCCACTCTCAATCCCTTCGGCGTGGAATACCTTGCACGAAGGGTGCGGACCGACGAACCACTCGGTGTGTTTATGTCGCAGACGCCGGATCGTTTCCGGATCGGTGTGATCCTGGTGATTGTGCGTGCAAGCGAATACATCCACCTGCACCTCTTCCGGCTCGATCAGCACCGGCACCTTGCGCGACAGATCGAGATCGGTCGAAAGCGCGCGGCAACTGTCGGTCAGGTAAAGATCGGTCGCGGCGAGCGTGCCTTCCGGCGATTTGAAGATGTAACCGCTCTGCCCCAACCACCACATGGCGACGTGATCTTTGGGAACCTGGTAGGCCCGAATCTGCTCCATGAGTTTCATGATTGTTTGATCCGATTCAACCGGGAATCAGCACTTCCATTGTCTACCCGGGCGCCGCGCAGCGCTCAGTAGTGGGCGCCGTGCCCCGACGCAGGCACCTTTCCTGAAAACTTACGGAAGACCAGCACCGAGTAACAGGCCGCCAGAATCAAACCCGGAAAACACCAGATCATCCCCATCTGCATGGTCGGAATTTCATTCGAAGTATTGAAGACGGTGAGTCCTTTGGTCACGTCGCCGTTGGATGGCAGGACGTAAGGGAACAGGCCCGACACTACGCTGGTCAGCATCCCGACCACAAAGGCGCAGGAGGACGCGAAGGCTCGCCCCTCCCCGCCCTTTCGCCGGGAAAACAGGAAGACGCCGGCCAGTCCCGCCAGGGCGATCAACGGGAAAATTCCGCTCCAGGGGCGTTCGGTGAAGCTCTGCAGGATGTGCGGCTGAACCACGAAAGTGAGTCCGGTCACCAGCAGCGTGAACGCGACCACCGCCGCAAACGTCCAGCGGGACATCCGGGTGGCGCGTTCCTGTACCGCGCCCGAAGTCTTGTAGCGCAACCAAAGTGACCCGTGCATGGCCAGCGTGACGACCACGAACAATGCCACCGGAATGGTGTACCAGTCCAGAATGCCGGCTTCACCGTAGGGAGTGAAGTTGGTCCACAGCGCCAGGAAGAAGCCGCCCGATCCGTCCATGGGGACGCCGCGAACCACGTTGCCGAGCGCCGCTCCGAAAAACACCACCAGCAGGAAGCTGGCTCCAAAGAAGACTGCGTCCCAGAACGGAGCCCAGATGGGATGGTCGACGTGTTCCCGCAGCTCGATCGACATGCCGCGCAGAATCAGCAGCCACAGCACCATAATCAACGGCAGGTAGAAGCCGCTGAAGCTGGCGGCATACAGCCCGGGGAACGCAAAGTACAGCGCGCCGCCGCCGGCCACCAGCCAGACCTCGTTCCCGTTCCAGATCGGAGCAATGCTTCCCAGCACCTCGCAGCGCTCCGACTCGGTGCGCGCGACAAACAGGTGCAGCATGCCGGCGCCGAGGTCGAAACCATCCAGGACGACATAGGCGGTCAGCATCAGTGCGACCAGGCAGAACCAGAGTTCAGGCATCGACGGGAACCTCCGTGGCGGGCGGCATCACAGACGCATCGGCGTCCTCCTCCGGACCGAAATCAATCTGCCGGTGAACCAGGAACAGGAACAGAATTCCGAGCACCGCGTAAAGTCCCGCGAATCCCATGAGGGTGAACAGCACGCTTCCGCTCGAAACGTTCGGCGACGTTCCGTTGGCGGTTCGAAGCAGTCCGTAAATCAGCCAGGGCTGGCGCCCGAGCTCGGCCACCATCCAGCCCGCCGTATTCGCGATATACGGCAGCGGCAGCATCAGCATGATCACCCACAGCATCGCCTTGGTGCTGAACAGGAGCCCGCGCCACAATAAAAACACCGCCAGGGTCATGGTCGCGGCGAAAACCGTCCCCAGGCCGGCCATAATGTGGAAACTGTAGTAGAGCAGCGGAATGTTATCGGGCCAGGTGTCTTTCGGAAATTCGTTGAGCCCCTTCACCTCCGCGCCCCAGCGTTTATAAGTGAGGAAGCTCAACATATTCGGGATCGCGATGGGGTTGTCCAGCCGCTGCTTCTCGAGATCCGGCTGGCCGATCAGGACCACCGGCGCGCCCACCTCGGTTTTAAACAGGCCTTCCATCCCGGCGAGCGTGGTGGGCTGATACTGCGCGAGCATCTTTCCCTGACCGTCCCCGGTGGGAAACGGCGCGGAAGCCGCGGCGATGAACCCGACCACGACACCCAGCCTCAAAAACGTCTTGCCGTACTCCGTATGCTTTCCGCTGAGCAGATAGAACGCGCCGATCGATGCCATCACGAAGGCCGCAGTCACGCAGGAACCAATCATGTTGTGCGCATACTGCCACAGCGCCCACTCATTGAAGAACGCCGAGAAAAAGCTGGTCATGTGGATCTGGCCGTCGGGCGTGGTGGTGAATCCGACCGGATGCTGCATCCACGCATCCGTGATGATGATGAAATACCCCGACAGCCAGGAGCCGCACATCACCGCGACGGCCGTGGCCCAGTGCCAGAAACGGCTCAGCTTCTTCTCGCCGAGTAGGAACAGCCCCAGAAAACTGGATTCGAGAATGAATGCGTACAGCCCTTCCATGGCCAGGAACTGGCCGATCATCGGACTGGCCATTTTCGAGAATCGCGACCAGTTGGTGCCGAATTGAAACTCCATCGGAATTCCAGTCACCACACCCATGGCGAAATTGATGGCGAAGATCTTGGCCCAGAAGCGCGCCGCGCGATCGAAATGTTCATCCTTGGTGATCAGCGCCGAGCTTTTCAGAATCACGATCAGCAGCGCGAGCCCCATGGTCAACTGTGGGAACAGATAGTGAAACGTCACGGTGAAGCCGAACTGCAGACGATGTATGAGGAAGGCTGAATCCATTTACCTATTCTCCACGTGGTTAAATGACGGGTCGTTTGAGTATGCGGAATGTTGGAGGGACAGTCAAGCCCTTTCCGCCGTATAATAAGCGGGCTGGAGAGTATGAGCGCGCCAACGGACTCGAACGACGAGGTTACGCAATTGAAACGCACGATCTTCGCCATGCGGGAACAGATCGAGCAGGACCGCGCGGATCAATCGAGCGCCTTGCAGAAAGCCTCCGCGGCGCATCACGACGAGATCAAACAGCTCCAGGATGCGATCCGCGCTCAACGTGAGGAAATCCAGCAGCTCCACCAGGATAGCCGCCAGAAGATGCAGAAAATGACGATGGAATCGGCCTCCGAAGTGGATCAGTTGAAGTCGACCATCGTGGCCATGCGAACCGAAGCCGAGGAATCCGCTCACCGGCACGCGGCGGAGCTGCGCCAGCTGCGCCTCGCCAGCCGTGATGAGGTCATGCAGCTGCAGGAAACCGTCCATCAACTTCGCCGGGAGCTCGAAAAACAGAATGCCCGATAAGAGCCAGGCGAAGAACCTGCATGAGATGCAGCTCCTGCTGCGGATTTCGAAGCAGATCAGCGCCATCGACAATCTGGACGAGCTGCTGTATGCCATCCTCGAAATCTGCACGCAGGAAACCGACGCCGAGCGCGGCACGCTTTTCCTGGCCGATCAGGATACCGGCGAGCTGTACTCTCGCATCGCGCAGGGCCTGACGGTCCGCGAAATCCGCGTCATGAACAACCAGGGCATCGCGGGGGCCGTGTTCCGTTCGGGAACCAGCGCGATCATCCACGACGCCTACGCCGATCCGCGCTTCGATGCGAGCACGGATGAATGGACCAATTTCAAGACCCGCAACCTGGTGTGCGTGCCGATCCGCTTCCGCAAAGACATCATCGGCGTGCTGCAGCTTCTCAACAAGAAGAAGCGCCGCTTCACCAACGAGGACGTGCATCTGCTCGAAGCCATGGCGGAGCAGACCGCCATCGCGCTGCGCAGCGTTCTGTTTCTCGAACGGATGAAAGCCACCCGCCAGCAGGAAATGCAGTTCCTCGAATTCGTCGGCGAGGTGACCGGTCATCTGGATCTCGGTTCCATGCTGAACAAGATCGTGACGGAAGCGGCGCGCATGCTCAAAGCCGACCGCGCCACCCTGTTCCTGCACGATGAAAAGAAGCACGAGCTGTTTTCCCGCATCGCGATGGGTGAGCGGACCGGCGAGATCCGCATTCCCGAAAACGCCGGGATCGCGGGCTCGGTACTGATGTCCGGCCAGACCGTCAACGTGCCCCACGCTTACGCCGATCTGCGCTTCAATCCGGCCATGGACCGCAGCACCGGCTACTTCACCCGCTCCATTCTGTGCGTGCCGATCGTGAACAAGAACGGCAAAATCATCGGCGTCACCCAGGCGCTGAACAAGCGCGGCGGACCGTTCACGGCCGAAGACGAATCGCGCCTGCGCGCCTTCACCGCGCAGCTTTCCATCAGTCTTGAAAACGCCAAACTCTTCGAAGATGTGCAGAACATGAAGAACTACAACGAGAGCATGCTGCAGAGCATGTCAAACGGCGTAGTGACGTTGAACGAGGAAGGCCGCATCGCCACCTGCAATAATCCCGGCCTCGGCATTTTGCGCACCCAACCGGCGGAAGTGATCGGTAAGACCGCGCAGGATTTTTTCACCGGCCCGAACGCCTGGGTTCTGGACCGCATCCGCGTCGTCAACGAGAGCCTGAAGCAGGACATCTTCATGGACTCCGTGCTCGAAGTGCAGAGCGAGAAGATTTCCGTCAACCTGACCACCCTGCCGCTGATGGCCGAAAACGAAGACGGCAAAGGCATGAAGCGGATCGGCCTGCTTCTGATGCTCGACGATATTTCGACGGAAAAGCGCATGAAGTCGACCATGTCGCGCTATATGGATCCGGGTCTCGCCGATCAGCTGCTGGCCGGCGGAGGCGAGGCGCTGGGCGGCCGAAGCGTCGAAGCCACCGTTCTGTTTTCCGACATCCGCAGCTTCACCACCATCTCCGAAGAGATGGGCCCGCACAACACCGTCACGCTGCTCAACGACTATTTCACGCTGATGGTCGACTGCATCCAGCAGCAGGGCGGCATGCTGGATAAATTTATCGGCGACGCGATCATGGCCGTCTTCGGGCTGCCCGTCCCGCACGAAGATCAGGCCGACCGGGCGGTGCGCGCGGCCATCGCCATGGTCACCGAGCTCGCGCAGTTCAATCAAGGCCGCGTGGCGCAGGGACGCTCGCCGATCGAGATCGGCATCGGGCTCAATACCGATACAGTGGTGTCCGGCAACATCGGATCGCCCAAGCGCATGGATTACACCATCATCGGCGACGGCGTGAACCTGGCGTCGCGCCTGGAAAGCGCATGCAAGCAATATTTCTCGCGCATTCTGATCAGCCAGAACACGCTGCACAAGCTGCGCGGAACCTATCGCATGCGGGAAGTAGATCGCGTGGTGGTCAAAGGCAAGAGCGAGCCGATCAGCATCTACGAGGTGCTCGACTATCACACCGAGGAAACCTTCCCCAACCTGATGGAAGCGGTCTCATATTTTAAAGGCGGCTTGGCCCACTACCGCAAGCAGCGGTGGGACCGCGCGACGGAGGCGTTTGAGCAGGCGCTCGCCATCCAGCCGGCCGACAAACTGGCGCAGATGTATGTGGAACGCTGCGCCCATTTGAAAACCGAACCCCCGGGCGAGGACTGGGATGGCGTCTGGGTCATGAAGACGAAGTAAAACAACGATGCCATGCTATGGCGCCGCACGGCCGTTAGGTTAGAATGGGGTTCGCGAAAAATTAGAAATGAGTGATCTGTCAACCCTGCTTGGGACCGTCCCTTTCTTCTCCACGCTCACCCCGGAGGAATGCTCCAACATCGCGGCGCAGGGTTCGCTGGTCGACTTCAAGCCCGGCGAAATCATTCTGCATGAAGGCGATACCGGGGATCTCATGTACGTCATCGAGAGCGGCTCGGTGCAGGTTTTCACCAGCTCCTTCGATGGATCCGACATGGTTCTGGCGCGTCTCGAAGCCGGGCGCTGGTTCGGCGAACAGGCTCTGTTGCCCGGCGGCACCGGACACCGCAATGCGAGCATCCGGTGTCTCGAAGCCTGCCGCCTGCTGACCGTTTCCCGCCCGCTGCTCGAATCCGCGCTCAGCCACAACAGTGAGCTGATCAAACAAATGCGCGCCCGGGGCGAAGAGCAGCGCGCCATTCGAAGCTCCAAGTTCCATGAGGG
The DNA here is from genome assembly GCA_963797245.1 of Terriglobia bacterium. Classification (GTDB taxonomy): domain Bacteria; phylum Acidobacteriota; class Terriglobia; order Bryobacterales; family Bryobacteraceae; genus Palsa-187. Next base: position 38,626 of record CAWCPE010000026.1, on the reverse strand, counting down.
TGCGCTGGCATCGCTCGGCCTGGACGCGAGCGAAGGCAGCAGTTACCGCATCGAAACATTCAATCCCGCCGACGTCGTGTTCCGCGAAGGCGACCCCGGCGACCGCCTGTACCTGATCCTGACCGGCCGCGCCGAAGTCCGCCGCAAAGACGGCGCATCGGAAATCGTCCTGGCCGAATTGCTTCCCGGCCAGTTTTTCGGCGAAATTGCGATCCTCAAGGACACGCCCCGCACCGCCACCGTGGTCGCGCTCGAGCCGCTCGAAACCGTGAGCCTTGACGGCGCGTGGTTCCGCAAGGCACACGAGGAGAATCCGACGCTTCGCGCGCTAATGGATTCGCTTGCGAGCATGTACCTGCTTCCGCATCGCGGCCTGCTCACCATGCAGACCGGGCAGCTGGACGGCAAGCCGGTGTTGACGTCGGTGCATAACCTGCCCAGCGGACGGCGCGTCCTTTCGACCAAACTGCTCGCGTCGGATGCGTTCAGCGCACAGGTTCTGGGCGCACCCGACAGCGCCACGAAGGTTTCCTTCGAGGATCGCCCGCGCGATATTTTCCGGGAACTCCAGATCTCCGACGGCCACATCACCCGCATCGTCTCCGAAGGCGAATGGACCAGCCTCGGCGAAATCTTCGGCATGATGCTCGACGATCAGCCGGTGCAGGACTGGCAACTGGCTTTATTTCGCGAGCGCGGAAATTTCCAGGCGCAGGAAATCCGGCCGCTGTATGAAGAGTCCGAAATCATCTGCACCTGCACGCACACCACCTGCGGACGCATCATGAAGGCGGTCCGCGCGGGCGCGACTACGGTCGAAGCCGTCGGCCAGGCCACTGGCGCCACTCGGGTCTGCGGCGGATGTAAGCCGCTGGTCCGCGAGCTGCTCGGCCAGTCCGACTGGACCGCCGCGCACGTGGTCGAAACCATTCCGCAAACCGACGACATCCGGTCCTTCCGCATCCGCCCGCTGTCCGGCGCCTGCCGCCCGTACCTTCCCGGCCAGCACCTGGTGATTCAGGCGCGCATCGACAACCGCTGGATTCAGCGGGCCTACACGATCTCCTCCGCATCCGGTGCGAGCGACTACGAAGTTACGGTCAAGCGCGAACCGGAGGGCGTTTTCTCGCGCTGGCTGTTCGATCGCCTGCAGCCGGATACCGTGCTGCGCATCTCCGAACCCGGCGGCGACTATTATCTACCTGAAGCTCATACCGGTGACGTGGTCTGCCTGGTCGGCGGAATCGGCGTGACTCCCGCGCTTGCGATGGCTCGGACGCTCTCGCGGAATGGCCGCGCTTGCCGCTTGTATGTCGATTACTCCGTCTCGCACGATTCTGAAATTGTCTGCCGGGAGGAAATCACCGGCCTTTCCACGCCGCCGCGCGTAAACTTCAATCTTCGCGTCACCCGCCGCGACGGCCGGTTCGCGCTCGAACACGCCAAGACAATGCACCAGCAGTGTCCCGACGCCCTCTACTTTCTGTGCGGGAGCGAGCCGTTCATGAACGGCGTCGCCGCCCAGCTTCGTGAGTGCGGAGTGCCGGAAGAAAAGATTCGCATCGAGGTCTTCTCCGCCGCGGGCGCGCGTCCGGCCCAGGCCGCGCCGCAAAAAGGCGGCTGTCCGGTACCGCATTCCGCCCCCAAGGAGGCGGGTGCGGATACGCCTCTCGAACAGGCCCGCCAGACCCTGCGTAGTTGCTATCGGGAAGCCGGAGCGGCGTCCGCATTCGAGCATCGTTGGCGCCAGGTGGAAGAGGAAATCCAAAAGACCGGCACCTACAAGCAGACCTACGAAGAGCTGGTGTACGCCGCGCGCGTCGCCTGGCGAAATAGTGTGAAGTGCATCGGCCGCCTGTTCTGGCAAGGCCTCGCCGTGCGCGATTTCCGTAATGTCCAGACCGCCCCGGAAATGTTCGACGCGATTTTCTCCCACATGGAAACCGCGTTCAACGGCGGCAATCTGCGGCCGCTGATGACCGTCTTCGCGCCCAACCAGAAGCTCCGCATCTGGAACCAGCAAATCTACCGTTACGCCGGATATCGCATGCCGGACGGCTCGGTTCTGGGCGATCCCGTCAATGTCGAGCTCACCGATCTGGCCCTGTCGATCGGCTGGCAACCGCCGGCGGAAAAGGGCCGCTTCGATCTTCTTCCCGTGATCCTGTCGGACGGCGGCAATCCGGTCTGGCGCGAGATTCCGCAGAATCTCCGTTACGAAGTCATCATGCGTCATCCGCAGTATGACTGGTTCGAATCGCTGGGCCTGAAATGGTACGCCATGCGCGTGGTCGCTCTCATGATTCTGGACGCCGGCGGCGTCCAGTACACCGCGGCGCCGTTCAACGGCTGGAGCATGGAAACCGAAATCGGCGCGCGCATCTATACGGATGAGAACCGCTACAACATGCTGCGCGTGGTCGCCGAAAAGATGGGTTTAGATACCTCGGACGATCGAACACTATGGAAAGATCGCGCGCTGGTGGAGCTGAACGTAGCCGTGCTTTATTCGTACGAAAAGGCGGGCGTCAAGATCATGGACCATCACAACGCCAGCCAGTCTTTCATGAAGTTCGACGACCTCGAGAGCCAGGCCGGGCGGCAAGTTTACGCCCGTTGGAGCTGGATCGTGCCGCCGCTGTCAGGGTCAGTCACGCCCGTGTATCATCACGACTGGCCGGACATCGAAATCAAGCCGAACTTCATCGCGCAGCCGGACCCCTGGAAGAAGTAGGACGGCGGATTTTAATCCGCGCAAGGCTTCAGCCTTGCTCTTGGCGATGCGGAGCTAAAGCTCCACGCGGATTGAAATCCGCCGTCCACACCGAAGAAACTATTTGGTGACCATCAGAACCGCGTGGCCGTCCGGGTCGTGAATGAAAAATCCCTGCTTGCCCTGCGCGATCGGGTCGGCGGACACCGCCTCTTCCTTGAACATCTTCCCCGCTTCGCTCAGATCGTCCAGCTGCATGGTCGAATTCCAGTGCCACACGTCGTTGGCGTGCGTATCGGCAGGCATCAGACGTCCGTCGGTGGGCACCACGTATTCGAGAAACTCAATCCCCGGACCGCCCGGCGCGCGAATGCTGGTGATCCGCACGCGTGACCCGAACACCAGATTCAGGTGTTCCTGCTCGATCCCGTAATTGAAGCTGGTGCCGACCACTTTCATGCCCAGCGTGTCGCGATAAAACGCGAGGCTGCGTTCCGTGTTGCGCACCGCGATCGCAGTGTGATCGATGCCCAGAAAAATCGACTTTCCGTCCTGCCATTTCGGCTGGCCTTTGCCCTTGGGAAACCAGATCAATTCAAGCGCGTGATTGTCGGGGTCGCGAAAGTAAAACGCCTTGACGCCGCCCGCGTCTTTATTCCACATGGGAAGCGTCTGCGGCTCGGTCGAAATCTGGGTGGCCTTGGCTTCTTTCAGGCGCGCATAAGCCTTGTCGATATCGCTGACCACGATGGCGATGTGCTGGAACCATCCGTCGTTGCTCTTGGATTGCGCCGGCATGGGACGGCCCTGCGGCGTGATGAACTGGATCAGCTGGAGCCGCTCCGAACCCAGCCGCAGCGTCGCCACGCGAACGTTAGTTCCGAACACGCCCGAAAGCTTGTCAAACGAATCGAGCCGCGCCTCCCGCACCGATTCCTGCTCAAACGTCAGAACTTTGGTGTAAAACGCGATCGAACGGTCCAGATCGCTCACCGTAACGTCGACCGGCCCCATCGAAGCCGGATGGATCTGGGCATAGAGTACGCCCGAGCACAGCAGGATAAACCCGAAGAACTTCCTCACTTAGCTTCCTCCTCTTTGGGCGTCCATCCGCAGAAAATGCAGCGATGGACATGGCTGTGCACCAACTTGGGGCAATGATGATGGTGATTAAAAACCCACAGGTAGAGTTCCACCGCGCCGAGCATTCCGATAAACGGCGCCGAGAAATACACCCAGATATCGGTCCACACCAGGCCCGGCAGCGCCGAAGCAAATGTCCGCGCCGGATTCATGCTCATCCCCGACATGGGCGCTTCAAAGGTGATGTACAGAAACACCAGGGTCCCCGCCAGGCAACCTGTGTATGGATTCAGTTTAGGAGTTCGCGTGGCCATCAGGACGGTCGCCATCATGCCGAACGAGATCAGCGCCTCAGCCGTAAACGCGACCCAGGCACCGCCCGAACCCGGAACCGTGGCGACATAATAGACCGGCTGCTTCACGAACGCATCCTGGAAGATCAACTGCACCAGCATGACGCCCAGCGTGCCGCCGATAAACTGCGCGACGACGTAATAAACCGCGTCCCAGGGACTAATCTTGCCCATCCGCAGGAAGCTCAGCGTCACGGCCGGATTCATATGCGCGCCCGACCGTTTGCCCCAGCCCGAATAAATCAGCCCGACCGCCGTCAGACCCATCGCCAGACCGATCAGAGTCCGGCGGATGAATTCGCTCGAAACGGCGGTGTGGAGCGGAGAAGCCGGGTACTCGAATAACAGCGTGAAGACGCCCGCCGAGATCATGAAAATCCCCAGCGCTGCGCCCTCCATCAGGTATTCGGGCCAGTGGTACTTGATGACGTCCATCTTCAGAAAGGGCGGCTTTTAAGCCGCCCCCCTCCTAGGGATGATTCTAACCCCCGCCCTCAAACCCGGGGTAAAGCGTCATGCCGCCATCCACGTAGATGTTGGTGCCGACCACGTAATCGGCCATATCGGAAGCGATGAAAACCGTGACGCCCGCGATATCGATGGGATCGCCAATGCGGTTGTAGGGCACCAGGCACATCAATTCGTTCAGCGCTTCGGGCGTTTGCCATGCCTCCGTGTTGATCGGCGTCTTGATCGCACCGGGGCACACCGAGTTCACGCGAATCCGGTACGGCGCGCATTCCTGAGCCAGGCTCTTCATCATCATCATGACGCCGCCCTTGGACGACGCATAGTTGACGTGCCCGGACCACGGAATCACATCGTGCACCGAACTCATGCAGATGATCTTGCCGGCCGCGCAGGAAACCTCCGGCACGACGCCACGACGCTTGAATTCCTTGATCGCCTCACGGGCGCACAGCCATTGGCCCGTCAGGTTCACGCTGATCACCAGTTGCCACTGGGCCAGCGTCATCGTGTCGATCGGCGCGTCCTGCTGCAGCCCGGCGTTGTTAATCAGGATGTCGATGGTTCCAAACTCATCGAACATCTTCTTGTACATGGCCTGGACTTGATCTTCTTTGGAAACGTCCGCCATAATAGCGATGGCTTTGCTCCCATACGATTTGATCTTGTCCACCACGGCTTGCGCGGCTTCGTCGCCGCGAACGTAGTTCACTACGACATCGGCGCCGGCCTGCCCCATGGCTTCGGCGACCGCCTGGCCGATGCCCGAATTGGCACCCGTCACCAGCGCTTTCTGCCCCGTCAACAGCTTCGGCATGTTGAATTTAGGCCAACATGGCTTGGGATAAGTCTCAGGATTCTTTGGCAATGATCGTCCTCCTCTTTTTCGCGTGCATAAAAATCAGTCTAACGGCGGGGTTGGATCAGCTTGGCGATCAAGCCGGTCCATCCGGTCTGATGATTCGCGCCCACTCCACGTCCGGTATCTCCATGGAAATACTCGTAAAACAGCAGGTAATCCCGGAAGTTGGGATCGTTCTGAAGTTTTTCGTACTTGCCCCACACCGGCCGCTTGCCGTGTTCGTCCTTCTCGAAAATCTTGCGCAGCCGGTTGCTCAACTCCTCGGCAACCTCGTTGAGGTCCAGCAGCTTACCGGACCCGGTGGGACACTCGACTTTGAAATCGGCGCCATAATAATGATGGAATTTCTGCAGTGACTCGATCAGCAGGTAGTTCACCGGCATCCAGATCGGCCCGCGCCAGTTGGAGTTGCCGCCGAACATCCCCGAGGTCGATTCGCCCGGCTCATAGCCCACGCCCATCGACTGCCCGTTCCAGTGGAACGAATAAGGATGGTCCTTGTGATAGGCCGAAACCGCGCGCACGCCGTAATCCGACAGGAATTCAGTCTCATCCAGCATGCGCTTCAGCAGCTTTTTCATGCGACTGCCACGCAGCAGAGAAAGCAGGTGACGCTCCCCGCTCCCCGGCTCCTGCCAGCGGGAAACCAGACGAGCCAGATCCGGCCGATAGTTCAGGAACCACTCCAGGCGCATCTTGAACTCGGGCAGCTTGCTCAACAGCTTGGGATCGAGAGTCTCCACCGCAAACAGCGGAATCAGCCCGACCATCGACCGCACTTTCAACGGCAGCATGGTCCCGTTGGGCAGATTCAGAACGTCGTAATAGAACAGGTCTTCTTCATCCCACAACCCGACGCCTTCATGCCCGCCGACCTTGGTCATCGCCTCGGCAATGTGCAGGAAATGCTCAAAAAACTTGGTCGCGATGTCTTCGTAAACGTGATTGTGTTGCGCGAGCTCCAGCGCGATCCGCATCAGGTTCAGGCTGTACATCGCCATCCAGCTGGTGCCGTCGGATTGATTGATGTAGCCGCCGGTCGGCAAAGGAGCGCTGCGGTCGAACACGCCGATGTTGTCCAGGCCAAGGAATCCGCCCTGGAAGATGTTGCGGCCGGAAGCGTCCTTGCGGTTCACCCACCAGGTGAAGTTCAACATCAGCTTATGGAACACGCGCTCGAGAAACGCCAGATCCCCGGGGTCCTGCGGATCTTCGACTCGCCGGTTCCGGCGATCCATCTGAAATACGCGCCAGGTCGCCCACGCGTGGACCGGCGGATTCACGTCGCCGAACGCCCATTCATAAGCGGCCAGCTGCCCGTTCGGATGCATGTACCACTCGCGCGTCATCAGCACGAGCTGATTCTTAGCGAAATCCGCGTCGACAATGGCGATGGCCAGCGTGTGGAACGCCAGATCCCAGGCCGCATACCACGGGTATTCCCACTTATCCGGCATCGAAAGGATGTCGGCGTTGTTCAGATGCGCCCACTCCCAATTTCGGCCGGTCTTGCGATTCTCGGGTGGAGGCGGACCCGCCGGATCGCCGTTCAACCACTGCGGGATGTCGTAATAAAAGAACTGCTTGCTCCAGATCATCCCGGCCAGCGCCTGGCGCTGCACCAGCCGCGAATCGTCGTCGCGGACGTCTTTTTGTAAGGTCTGATAGAACTGATCGGCCTCATGCTTGCGCTGGTCGACGACTTCATCACAGACGTTATCCGCCATGTTGGTCGCCGCGCGCAGCCGGGCCCGGACCACGGCGCTGCCGCCCGCATCGACCGAAACCACGCAATGCCCGGCCGCCTTGGTGCCCTTCTTGTGCGGATTCACCGCACCGTGATTGCCATGGACCACGTATTCGTGGAACGCGTCTTTCGGAAACTTGTCGCCGTTGCTCTGCCCGAACAGCCGAGCCGTGTTGGTTTCGTTATCGCAGAACAGCAGATCGCCGCAGCCTTCAATCGTAAACCGGTATTCTCCCAACTGCGGATGCGTCGCGACCACGGTGGTGTGATCTTCCGCGCTCATCTCCGGCTTCTGGCAGGGATAACCCCAGGACCATGTATTCCGGAAGAACAACTGCGGAAGGATATGCAGTTCGGCGCGCTCCGGCCCGCGGTTGTGGACCGTGATCTTCATGAAGATGTCGGCCGGACCTTCTTTGGCGTACTCGACAAACACATCCCAGTAGCGATCGTCCTGGAACGCGTCGGAATCCACCATCTCGAATTCGAGATCGTATCCGCCGCGCCGGCGATTCTCCTCACAAAGACGGCCATAAGGAAACTCGCGCTGCGGATACTTGTACAGCATCTTCAAATAGGAGTGCGTAGGCGTCGCGTCCAGGTAATAATACAGATCCTTGACGTCTTCGCCGTGATTGCCTTCGCTGTTGGTCAGGCCGAACATCCGCTCTTTGAGGATCGGATCCTTGCCATTCCACAGCGCCAGCGACATGCAGAGTTGCGCGGATTCGTCGCTGAATCCGGCAATCCCGTCTTCGCCCCAGCGATATGCCCGGCTGCGGGAGTGATCGTGGCTGAACGAATCCCACGCGGTCCCGCCCGGAGAATAGTCTTCGCGGACCGTTCCCCACTGCCGCTCACTTAAATAGGGTCCCCACAGACGCCAGGGCGCTTTCCCTTCGCGGCATTCTTTCAACCGCTTCTCTTCATGCGTCATGCGGTTTCCTTTCTGATCAACCGAGCCGCTGAAGCAGATGATCGCCTACGCGCATGGCGTTCGCGATGATCGTCAGGGCCGGATTCACCGCGCCGGAGGAACAGAAGAAGCTGCCGTCGACCACATACAGGTTATCGAGATCGTGCGCCTTGCAGTTGACATCCAGGGCGGACGTTTTCGGATCCGTCCCGAACCGGATGGTCCCGTTCTGGTGGGCCACGCCGGCGAGCGGAATCCGCTGGCCGACGAACAGGCTGCGGTGCGCGAGCCCCAGGAACTGGTGCCCATGCACGCCCGACGTCTGGACGATCTTTTCGAGCTGCTTGATCAGCTGCCGGTGGGCTTCTTCGTTATTGAATTTGTAATCGAGCGTGATGTGTCCGTCCCGGTCGACCGTCACCCGGTTGTTGGGATCCGGCAGATCTTCCGTGGTCAGCCAGAAGTCGAGCGAGTGCTTGGCCATCATGTCGAGCGTGAAGCCCGGCGTCAACGGCGGCGCGCCGGCCGTCAGCGTCACGCCGTCCAGTTTGCCGACGAAGGAGATGTGCCCCATCGGGTGATTCCAATCCTTCGACCCGAAGTAGAAATCGTTCAGCGAAAGGGTTTTCTGGAAAATGGTCGGATTCGGCGTCTTCGAAATCGCCATGATCACCGAGTTTACGTGGCCCATATAATGCCGGCCGACAACATCGGAACTGTTGCCGAGACCCTTCGGGTGCTTGTCGTTGGCCGACCGCAGCAGCAGCGCGGCCGAGTTGATCGCGCCGCAGGCGGACACCACGATATCGGCGGAATACTCTTCGTTCGTGCCCCCGCGCTCCACAATGACTTTCGAAACAGTACGCCCGGTGCCGTTCGTCTCCAGGCGTTTCACGTATGCATTCGTAAGCAGCGTGACGCCGGGATACTTGAGCGACGGCTCGACGCACAGCACTTCGGCATCGGCCTTGGCGTGAACCAGGCACGGGAATCCGTCGCAGGTGTCGCAGCGGATGCACGTGCTGTTGTGCATGTCCGATTCGTTGAGCATCACGCCCAGCGGCGTGTGGAACGGCTTCAGCCCCTGATGCACCAGGTCGTCGCTCAGCTCCTGAATGCGCTTCTCGTGGCTAATGGCCGGATGCGGGTACGGCGCGCTTGCCGGAGAATCGGTCGGATCCTCCATGCGCGTCCCGTGCACGTGGAACAGGTTTTCGGCCTCCGTGTAGTAAGGCTCCAGATCGTTATAGGAGATCGGCCAGGCCGGCGAAATGCCGCCAAAGTGCTTCATCTCCTGAAAATCCTGAGCCCGCAGACGGAACAACGCGGCGCCGTAGAATTTCGTATTCCCGCCCACATAGTAATTCGTGTGGGGATGGAGATCCTTGCCGTCCCGGTCCTTCCAATGCTCTTTGGTCTGGTACTTGCCGTGTACGTTGACTTCGAGAGGATTCCAGTTGTCCTTCTCGCGCTTCACGTAATCTCCGCGCTCCAGAACCAGAATCTTCTTTCCGGAAGGCGCCAGCTTATGAACCAGCGTTCCGCCGCCCGCCCCGGTTCCGATGACAATGATGTCGTAATGGTTACTTGTTGCCACGATCAAATCTCCTCAAGCGATTCTCCGGACCACCGATGTCCGCGCGGTGCACACTACTTGTCTTTGCGGGTGACTGCTGAAATCTGTGACAACAATACTTCGCTCATCCCGATCCGGGTGTAGACAGGTACGGCTAAGCCAGCTTCGAAGTTTCGGCGCTCAACTATCTTACATCCAAAACCCGGATTTTACACAAGCAAAATGTTTTCGGGTGCGGATTTTCGAAGGAGGCGCGGCGTCCGCCAAAATCCAATCGGCCGGACGCTGCCCGGAACCCGCACCCGAGCCGGGGTCGAGCCAAAAAAACTTTCGAGGATCTGCAAATTTCTTCTTTTGCCTCTTGCAAGGTCGTGGATAATAGATTACTTGACTAAGTTTGGGATGACACCCTCGAACGTTCTGAAAGCGATCCTTGTCCTGACGGCCGCAACTGCGGGCGCGCAGCGGATTCCCCGTCAGACGGCGCCCACCACCGCGGCGATTCAAGGCATTGTCAGCAATACGCGCGGACTTGGATTGGGCGGCGTAGTGGTGCGGGTGTGGAATGCCAACCTTCAATCCGCCGATGGGAAGCCGGTCGCCCAGGCGACCACCCTCGGAGATGGCTCGTTCCGGTTTGTGAAACTGCCGGCCGGCAAATACGATCTGCGCGCCACCCTCGACGGATTCCAGTCGTTTGACAAGGGCGGCATCGATCTGCAAGCCGGAGAGGTGTACGCGATCGAGCTGGCGCTGAAGCCCGTCCCGGTTGCCACCCCTGAACGGCCTGAGCCGGTGCCATCGCCCGCCTATCGAACCCTGCCGGATGCCGAAACTCCGCCGCCGGCCGAGGCTGTCCCGACCACCCCGCTTCCACCCGCCGATCAGGTGTTCACGCCCATGCCGGATCGCTGGAACTTCGATTTTCCAACCTATCATCGTTATCAGCCGCCGGGTGAGTGGCCGTATGTGCAGGGCATGTTCGCCGATCCCTTCAATCAGAACAAGATCAAGGGTGACAAACCGATTTTCGGTCAGACGTTCCTGAACATTACGCTCACCAGCGATACGTTCACCGACGGCCGTAAGCTCCCCACCCCCAGTGGAGTGTATACGGCGAACCCCAACAGCGCGAATTTCTTCGGGCATTTCGGCCAGTTCGCTTTGAATCAGGATTTTTCCTTTTCCTTCGACCTGTTCCACGGCGATACATCCTTCAAGCCCTTCGACTGGCGCATCCGCATCCAGCCGGACGTGGACGTGAATTACGTCGCGGTGGCGGAAAACGGCATCCTGAACGCCAATCCCGCCTTGGGAACCACTCGCGAGGAAGCCCACATCGGATTACAGGAAGCCTTCTTCGAAATTAAGCTGGCAGACTTAAGCCATGCTTACGATTTTGTTTCCGTGCGCGCCGGAATCCAGTCTTTCACCAGCGATTTCCGCGGGTTCATTTTCTCCGATCAGGAACCGGGCGTCCGCATCTTCGGGAACCTGGATTCGAACCGCTATCAATACAACGCGGCGTACTTCGCGATGCTCGAAAAGGACACCAACAGCGGCTTGAACAGCATGCAGTACCGCAACCAGCAGGTGTTCATCGCGAACCTGTACCGGCAGGATTTCTTCAAGCCCGGCTATACCATTCAAGGCAGCTTCCATTACGACAAGGACGACCCCTCCTTGTACTACAACACCGACGACTTCATCACCCGGCCGGCGCCGGTGGGCGCGGTGCAGCCGCATTCGATTCGCGCCTACTACTATGGATTGACCGGTGACGGCCACATCGGGGCCATCAACATCGATCACGCTTTTTACCAGGTGCTCGGAACCGATAAGTTTAATGAGATTGCGGAGCGCAAAGTCAGCATCAACGCGCAGATGGCGGCCGCTGAGGTGTCGCTCGATAAAAACTGGATCCGGTACCGCACCTCCGTCTTTTACGCGAGTGGCGACAGGAACCCGATGGGCGGGACGGCGCGCGGGTTTGACGCGATTTTCGACAACCCGAATTTCGCCGGCGGATTTTTCAGCTTCTGGCAGCGCGAAGGCATCGCGCTGACCAGCACCGGAGTCACCCTCGAATCGGATGACAGCCTGCTGCCGAGCCTCAGAACCAGCAAGATCGAGGGGCAGGCGAACTTCGTCAATCCCGGCATCGGGCTGTGGAATGCCGCCACGGATTTCGACATCACCCCGCGGCTTAAGGGCGTGGTGAACCTGAACATGATCCGGTTCATGGATACCGAACCGCTCGAACTGCTCCTGTTTCAGAGCAATATCCACGCCGGGGTCGGCGCGGATTCGGGCGTCGGCCTGGTGTACCGGCCGGCGCTGTCGGAAAACATTACGGTGACGGGCGTCTTCAACGCTTTCTTCCCATTTCAAGGATTCCGTGACATTTATACAGGACAAACATTGTTCTCGGTGGCTGCCAATGTTCGCTTTCGCTTTTAAACTATCTCTGATCGGCCTCTTGGTCGGATTCGTCCCGGCGTTTGCGGCCGAACCCGCCGCCAATGGATGCGAGTCCTGCCACGGCATGACCGATTCGCCGAGCATGCACGCGACCGGCACGGTGCACGTCACCTGCGTCGAATGCCACGGGGGCAACCCGCAGATTGCGAAGGCCGGAGAGCCGGGCTCGGCGGCCTACAATGAGGCCAAAAAGAACGCGCATCCCAAGCCGAAAATGCCGGCCATGTGGAAGAGTTCCGCAAACCCGGTGCGCGCTTATGCGGATTGGCTGAAAGAAAGCGCCGACTACATTCAGTTCGTGAATCCGGGCGACCTGCGCGTCGCGCCCAAGACCTGCGGGACCGCCAACTGCCACGTCAAGGAAGTGCGCAACGTACAGACCAGCATGATGACCCACGGCGGCATGCTGTGGCAGGCGGCGCTGTACAACAACGGGGGGTTTCCATATAAGGATGCGCATTTCGGCGAAAGCTATGGGCACGACGGGAAAGCCCAGATCGTCCATACCATTCCGCCGCCCACCGCCCAGGAAACCCTTGAAAAAGGCGTGCTTCCCATGCTCGCGCCGCTGGCCCGCTGGGAGTATTCGCAGCCCGGCAACATTCTGCGCGTATTCGAAAAAGGCGGAGGAGAGCGTTCCGAAATCGGGAACCCCACTTCGATTGAAGACGATGGAAAGCCCGACGACCAGTTAAGCGATCGCGGCATTGGCACCGAGTTGCGCACCGACCCGGTATTTCTTGGGCTTCAGAAGACCCGGTTGCTCGATCCGATTCTGTCGATGCCCGGCACCAACGACCATCCGGGCGATTATCGATCGAGCGGATGTACCGCCTGTCACGTGGTTTACGCGAACGACCGGTCGCCGGTGCATTCGGGCCCCTACGCGGTGCACGGCAATCAGGGCTTCAGCTCCCAGATCGACCCGACCATTCCCAAAAACGAATCCGGCCATCCGATCCGCCACGAATTCACCCGTTCCATCCCGACCAGCACCTGCATTGTGTGTCACATCCATCCTGGGACCAACATGGAATCGACCTACCTGGGCTATATCTGGTGGGACAACGAAACCGATGGCAACGTGATGTATCCCAAGAAGCAGCACAATCCGAGTGATGAGGAGCGCTACCAGTCCTGGCAGGCCAATCCGGAAGGCGCCGCGGTGCGCGGATTGTGGAAGGATTCCGCTTTCCTGCAGAAGATCGGATCGCCCGAATTCAACAAGCAGTTGAAGCACACCCAGTTCGCCGATTTCCATGGCCACGGCTGGGTGTTTCGCGCCGTTTATAAGCGCGACCGTAAGGGCAACATGCTCGACGCCAAGGATCACATCGTCCCGGACAACGATCCCGACAAATTTAATAAGGGCGTCCACCTGATGGACATCCATCTGGAAAAAGGCATGCACTGCACCGACTGCCATTTCGAGCAGGATGCGCATGGCAACGGCAAACTGTACGGGGAAACCCGCAACGCGGTTGAAATAGATTGCGTGGATTGCCACGGCACCATCAATCAGCGCGCCAATCTGCACACCTCGGCCGCGGCTGCACCGGCCGGTGGCCACGATCTCTCGATTCTGCGCACGCCCTTCGGCCAACGCCAGTTCTTCCGGCAGGGCGGGAAGCTGTATCAGCGCTCGTCAGTCGACCGGGACCGCGCGCCGTGGGAAGTGGTGCAGACCATGGACACCATTACCCCTGGAAATCCGCACTATAGCGAGGCATCCCGACTTGCGAAAACCTTATTGAAGGATGGGACTACCTGGGGCTCGCCCGCCGACGATACCAAACTCGCGCACGCCAACAGCCGGATGACTTGCTACACCTGCCATTCGTCGTGGACCACCAGTTGTTTCGGCTGCCATCTCCCGATGTACGCCAATCGCAAGGCGCCCATGCTGCACAACGAAGGGCTGGTCACGCGTAATTACACGTCGTACAACTTCGAAGTGCTGCGCGACGACATTTATATGTTAGGTGTCGACGGCACGGTGACCAAGCATCGCATCGCGCCCACGCGGTCGACCTGCGCGGTGACGGTAAGCTCGCAGAACGCCAATCGCGACTGGCTGTATTATCAGCAGCAGACCATTTCGGCCGAGGGATTCAGCGGCTTCGGATTCAGCACGTATTTCCCCCACACGGTGCGCGCCAGCGAAACCAAGACCTGCACCAGCTGTCATGTTTCTAAAGAGCAAGACAATAATGCGTGGATGGCGCAGCTGCTCATGCAGGGCACCAACCTGGTGAACACCATGGGCCGCTACGTCTACGTGGCCGAAGGGAACAAGGGATTCTCCGCCGTGACGGTGGCCGAACATGACGATCCGCCGGCTATCTTCGGCAGCGACCTCCAGAAGCTGGTCTACGGCGACGATTACGCCAAGATCGAGAAGCATCACGGCGAGCTGGATGAAGGCGATCATAAGTCCGGCGGCCCGGTGTATGACCTCCAGCTTCGCGGCGAGTACCTGTATGCCGCCATGGGGAAGGAAGGCTTCCGCGTCTTCGACGTCGCCAATATCGACAACAAGAATTTCTCCGAGAAGATCACCACCGCGCCGGTTTCGCCGCTGGGCCAGCGATTCTATGTGCGCACCAAGAACGCAACCTCAGTCGGGTCACCGTCGACGCTCGCGGTCGACCCGCTGCGCACCCGCATTCCGGCCAACCAGGAGCAGCCGATCGCGCTGATCTACGGATTCCTGTACGTCACAGACACGGAAGAGGGTCTGGTGGTGATCGGCACGCCCGATCTGAAGGCCAGATCGCCGGGCGTGCTGACGCTGCTCGACGGGAACCCGTCCAATAATTTCCTCCAGAAAGCCCTGGCCTTCAATCCGGGCGGCGTCCTGAACGGCGCGCGCAAGATTCAGATTGTGGGCAACTACGGCTACATCACCTGCAATAAGGGTTTGGTGGTGGTGGATCTGTCGAATCCGGCCGCGCCGAAAGTCACTGCGCAAGTCCCGTTGGTTGACGCCCGCAGCGTGGCCGTGCAGTTCCGCTACGCTTTCGTGACCGACAAGGACGGCCTGCAGGTGCTCGATACCACCAACCTCGCGGAGCCGAAGCTGGTTCCCGGCGCGGTGGTGCCGCTTGAAGACGCGCACGGCGTGTACGTCGCGCGCACCTACGCGTATGTCGCCGGCGGCAAGCAGGGCCTGGTGATCGTCGACGTCGAAAAGCCGGAGCATCCGAAAATCGACCAGATCGTCGGCGGCGAGATCAACGACACGCGCGACGTGAAGCTCGGAATGGTGGCGGCGAGCGCCTTCGCCTTCGTCGCCGACGGCGTCAACGGAATGCGCATCGTACAGTTGTTCGCGCCCACCGACAATCCGAACTACCTCGGCTTCAGCCCGCGTCCCACGCCCAAGCTGATCGCGACTTTCAAGACGAAAGGGCCGGCCATCGCAGTTTCAAAGGGCATCGATCGCGACCGTGGCGTCGATGAGAGTGGCAACCAGGTCACGGTCTTCAACCGCCGCGGATCGCGTCCCTTCCAGAAGCAGGAAATGGAACGCATGTACCTGCGGAACGGGAAGCTCTACACGGTCACCGATACCCCGCCCGGCCCGCCGACCGGCGGCACGCACATGACCACCGATTCGACGCAAGGTCCCATCGCCGCTACGCGGGTGAAGCATCAACGGACGCCGCTCCAGTAGAGCGCTTTGACGAAACGAACCCACGGAATGGATTGCGCCCGAATTTTCAGTGACTTAGCTTAGACCGGTCGGAAGGCGTGATCTTGGTGGCGCACGCACTCCTGCGTGCCGTCTCGACACCTCGTCTGCCATCGAACAGGCGTCGGCAAGAGTGCCGGGCCTAGAGGGCGCCCCGCGCGTCAAAACGTGCGCCACCCGTCCGGTGAAGCCCGGCAGTAAGAGTTTGTGTGAAAAGTGGAGTTGATCCCCGCCGTGACCGGGCGGGGCTTGCTCCAACAGACCAGCCCTGCCGGTTAACGGCGGGGTGGAATCTCGACTTTCCTAAGCTCGTAATGGAGACGCACTAAGCGGCTGTCGTTACGACTGAGAACGGCTTAGTTTGCCCATTTCTCGGTGGGCGGCTGCCTCGGGCGATCTATTCACGGCGCGAAGAGGCAGCCGGCAAGACCGGCCGCCCCACCAATGCTGGGGCGGGACGCTAGTGAACCGCCGAGATCTTCAGCGCGCCGGTTACCGGTTTTTCCTTCGACCAGTCGTGGTACACGTGGCACTCGTAGCACTGCGCGTCCGCCGAATCGGCGCCCGGCTTGTGGCACTGCCGGCAGCTATCGATGCCCGGAATCAGCACATCCGATGTCAGTTTGCTGTTGGGCGCCTTCGCGTGGCACTCGGTGCACACCAGCATCTGGTGCGCTTCGTGATCGAATTCCGCTTTTGGGAACCAGCGGGCCGGAATCGCCGCCACGGGAACCGTCGGCACCTTATCCGGACCGTCTTTGAAATTCAGCGTGTGGCACTCGACGCAGCTCTTGCGGTACATCAGGAGCTTGGTATCGTCCATCCGGCGCTCGATCCATTCGGCGGCGTCCTTGGCAGGCGGGCGCGGCGGACGCATGGTGCGCGGATCCTCGGGATCGGCTTTATGCACTTCGTCCGGATGCGCGGCGATGTATTTGGTGAACTGCTCCTTCATGAAAGCGAGCACGATCTCCGGCTTTTTGTGCGGCGCCGCTTCGGTGATGCGCTCGTCGAAGTAAAGCGGATGGCACGACGCGCAGTGCGTCTCGTACACGATCGGCGCCATGCGCTCGCCATTGCTCTTGTGGCAATCGGCGCAGACCAATTGAACTGGCCCATGCGGACCGCGAATGTTGGCTCCCAGGTGAACAAAGTGATTCAGCTTCACCGTCCCCGGATCGGGCTTGGCGAGCTCGGCAAACTCGGGATGCCCGCCCGTAAAGTCGGTGACTTTGGCCGCCACCGTCAGCGGGCCGCTTTTCACCTTCAGATCCGAGTGGCATTGCGTGCAGGCGTCGTCCCGAACCGCGGATAAATTGAAGGCGCCCTTATGATCCACATGGCAATCCGCGCAGGCGGGGGAAAACGTCTGCTGCGCCTGATGAATGGGACCGTCGTGGCAGCTCAGGCAGGCGGTATCGGCCACTTTGGTTCCCCAAACCGCCTCGACTTTGTGGCAGGACGCGCAATCGCGCGTGAACAATTGATGCGAATGCGACAACTGACCCGCGTTGTAGGCGGACTGCTTCCCCGCGACCCCTGCCCCGATCAGCCAGATCAACCCCATCGCCGTCAGTCCGATGGACAGAATGCGGCGCCAGTGCGGAATCGGATACGTGCGCTTGAAATAATTCAGGTCAATGCGCTGCGCGAGCTTTTTCTGCGTGCGTGTTCGGCCTGCCATAATTTAGTAACGCAACGCCATGACGGCGTGCACCCCTCCTAACACGAGCAACACGATCGACAGCGGCACATGCACCAGCAGCCAGGCGTGCAGCCACAGGTAGAGCCTCGACTGCCGCTTCAACTGGCGCTGTTCCTCGCAGATATTTTCAAGGTCCGCAAGCGCAGTCTGAAATTCCGCCGGAACGCGCCGGCGCAGCGGGGAAAACATGTCGGCGGGAGGATTCTCCAGGTACGGGCGGATGCTCGCGTCGTAGATTTCGCGGAAGCGCGTCTTGTCCTCGTGCTCGGCTTCCACCGCGACCGCGCTCGCCACCAGCTGATCGGCTTCTTCGTAGAGCTGGGTGCGCACGTGCGGGATCTCTTCGTAAATGGTCTCCATGGGGACCTGCGCCGTGATCACGCGAGGCATGTAGTTCTGGAGCAGCGCGCCGATGATGCCGCTGAGGATCACCACGAACATCAGCCACATCAACAGCGAGGTGAGCGGTCCGCGCCACGCGAATCCGCTATGGAACAGAATCATGGGCAGGCTCAGCAGCCCGAACCAGAGATGCCCGCGCATCCATGTTTGTCCGCGCCCGATGCGCCAGATCGGCACTTTTTTGCGCGCGCCGAGCAGTCCCGCGTACAGCATCATTGCGTAGCCCGCGATCCCGAACGTCAGCCCGATCGCGGTGCCGCCGCGCGGCCCTCCTGGCGAATTGACGGATAGCTCCACGTAGGCAATCGCCGAGACGATGAAAATCACCAGCGTCGCCCAGAACCAGGGTTTATGTGTACGGTCGATTTTCATGACATCCGCCTCATGAATTGGGCCTCACGATTGATGCAAAGAACGAATTCGGTTCCACGCGATGCGCCGCATCGTGCGGGCAGGCGTACACGCAGCTCGGTTCGGCGTGTTCGCTGCACAGGTCGCATGAAGTCGCTTTCCGGCGCGTCACGGCCTTCCCGCTGCGTGGATCGTTGACCTCAAACGGGTGCAGATTGATGTTGCCGTACGGGCAGTTTTTGGCGCACAGCCCGCAGCCGATGCACCAGTCCTCGATGATCACTTCAAGCGAATGGCGCCGCCGGATGGAGCCCACCGGGCAGCCCACCATGCACAGTGGATCGCGGCACGACCGGCAACTGGTCGCCACCAGATATTTGTCGAACCGCAGTCCTTCTCGAATCAGCCGGGTCACGCCGTCGTGCGCGTCGGCGCAGGCGCGGACGCATTGATCGCAGCGCGTGCATTTTTCCAGATCGAGCAGCAGCAGGCTTTGCGCTTCCATCAGGCCCTGCGCCAGGAACTGATCGAGCGGAACGTTGTTGGCTGTTTCCAGGCGCTGCCGGTTCTGCTCGACATGCTGATGCGCCACCGCTTCCAGATTCTGGCGGATGGCCGGAAACTCGCTCATCATGCGGTCAAAATCTTCGGCTTTGATGCGTACCACTTCCAGGTGATCGAGCGCCGTACAGGTCGCGTTGCGCGGGGCATGATCCAGCAACCCGATTTCGCCGAAATACCCTCCGCGGCCCAGATAGGCGAGCACCAGCTCACCCTCCGGATGCTCCTCGGCGACTTTCACGAATCCGATACGCACCAGGTAAAACGCGTCGGCCGCCTCGCCCTGACGGCAGATCACGTCGCCTTTGCTGTAGCGCACCAGCTCGACCACGTCCTTGAGCGAATCGATGAATTCGTCGGTGAGCGACGCAAATAGCGGGACGCTCTTCAGATGATCCTCAAGCGCGCGCTTCCGGTACCCCTCATCCAATTGCGACTTGAGCGTCTTGTTGCGCTGGATGATGTCGAGCACGTTGCGCAGCATCTCGTACATGACGCAATCGGTGGTCGCCATGACGGTGGCCGAGCGCGGATACAGGCTCATGCACGTCATCTCACCGAACAGATCGCCCGGCCCGAGCATCGCTACCGGGTTGTCGTAGGGCAGATCGACGGGCGCGTCAATCGGAATCGACCGCCGCTCGCCTTCGCCCTGGCGATGGTCCTGCTTGCGGCCGGTGAGCTTGCTCGCCAGGTTGCTGAGGAATCCCGTGGCCCCGCCCTTGGTCTGCACATGCGCCATGGGGGTCGCGATATACACCTGCGCCTGGCCTTCGACAATGTAGAACGCGGTCGACCCGTATTCGCCTTCGCGGCAAACGATGTCGCCCTTCTTAAACTTCCGCCGGACCACCGCATTCTTGTTGAGCTCCAGAAACGTTCCGGAAACCTTCTGGAAATACGGGAGGTGTTTCAGCTCTTCGGAGCCGACCGGCTCGCCATCGGCGAGCACCGTCTGTACCACCAGGCGATTGGTCAGCGCGCCGGTGGGGCAGGAGACCATACATTCGCCGCACGACACGCACGACGAGCTGCCCATGGGCAGGTTCAGATCGAACGCGATGCCCGCTTCGAAGCCCTTGCCGCGCCGTCCCAGAACGTTGTTCTGCCGGATTTCGCCGCAGCCGCGAATGCAGCGGTCGCACAGGATGCAGGCTTCATGATCGACCGCGATCGCGTAGGAGGATTCATCCTGGCCGCGCTTCGATAACCGGTGCGCGAAGCGGGACTGGGAGACGCCGTCGCGCCGGGCCTGCGCTTCGAGCTCGCAATCGGCCGAGTGGCGCTCCCGCGCGCAAGGGCTGGGATGGTCCGCCATCAACAGCTCGACGATGGTTTTCCGGGCCTGAATCACCTTGGGAGTGCTGGTCGAAACCTTCATCCCATTTTCGGCGGGACGCACACAGGAGGCGGCCAGCACGCGTCCGCCGGCTTCGACCAGGCACACGCGGCAGACGCCCACCGGCGTTTCGTTCTGTTGATGACAAAGCGTGGGAATCGCGATGCCGTTCATGCGGGCGGCATCGAATACGGTGGTCCCTTCCGGAACCGTCACCGCGAGGCCGTCAATGGTGAGTTGAACGTTGCTCATACGCGCATCGGACAGACGCCTTCCGGACAGCGATGCTCCAGAACGTGCGCCTCCAGCTCCTCTCGAAAATGTGTCCACACCGAAGTGATGGGCGCGTCCACGAATTGCCCCAGCCCACAGATGGAGCCAAGCTTCATGGCTTGAGATAAATCGTCCAGCAACTGAAGATCGGCGGGCTTGCCCTGGCCTTTAGTCCAACCGGTGAGCAGATCCACCATCTTCTGCGATCCCACCCGGCACGGAACGCACTTCCCGCACGATTCATTGCGGAAAAAAGTGATCGAGTTCAGCGCCATGTCCAGCATGCAGGTGCCTTCCGCGCAGATCACGATGGCGCCCGACCCGAGCATGGAACCAACGGCGGCGAGCGCTTTGAAATCCAGCGGAATGTTGGCCATCGACGCCGGCAGATAGCCCGACGACGGTCCCGACGGCGCCCAGGCCTTCATTTTCTTCCCATCGCGAATGCCGCCCGCGGCTCCGAAAATCACTTGATCGGCAGGAGTCCCCATGGGGATCACGAAGATCCCGGGATTCCGAACGTCGCCGCTGATTCCGACGAACTTCGGCCCGTACGCGCCGTTCAAAAGTACCAGAGGAACGTTGCTGAACGTCTCGACGTTATTTAATGCGGTCGGCTTATGATACAGGCCGTGGGTGACCGGGAAGGGCGGCTTGTTGCGCGGCTCCGAGCGGTGCCCTTCAATCGCCTCGATCAACGCGGTTTCTTCGCCGCAGATATAGCCGCCCGGGCTCACGAATAGCTCCAGGTCGACTTCGTCCATCAACCCCATCTCGCGGGCTTTGTGAATTTCGTGGTTGAGGATATGCTCCTGCGCGGTGTACTCGTGCCTTATATAAAAGATGGCCTTCTTGGCACCGACCACCAGGCCGGCGATCAGCATGCCCTCGATCACCAGGTGCGGAAGATTGGTCATGATGAACCGGTCTTTGATGGTGCCGGGCTCGCTTTCATCGGCATTGCAGACCACGTATTTTTCATCGCCCGCACACTTGCGCACCGCGTCCCATTTCACACCGGTCGGAAAACCCGCGCCGCCCAAGCCGGACAGGCCGCTGGCCTTGAGCTTCGTAATCACGCCGTCGTAATCGCGGGTTTCCATCAGCGCCCGCAGTGCGCCGTACGGTTCGCCGTTCAGGTACGGGTCGACGCTCGGAACCGGCTCGACCTCCGCGTGTAAATCCGATAACGCGCCGCCGCCCAGCGCTCCCAGCACCAGCGCCTCGGCCTGCGCGACGGTCACATTACGAAAGTAGTGGTCGTTGATGGACATGGCCGGCGCGCCGTCGCACTGGCCCAGGCAGGACGCTCCCCCGATGGAGATTTCGGTATCGGGCATGCCCCGGAACCGCTCCTTTAACTGAGCGGAAAGGGCGTCGCAGCCGCGCACATGACAGGACATGTCCCGGCACACGGCTACGCGGACTTTGGCCGGTGGCTTCAGGTAGAAATGCGGATAGAAATCGGCCACGGTGTTCACGCGAGTGAGCGGAACTTGGTCGGATTTCGCGAGCGCCTCCAGCTGAGCGGCGGGAAGATACCCGTACTGTTCCTGGATGGCCCGGAGCTGGTCGAAAATTTTGTAGTTGGCCGTCACGGTGTGAGGTTTATTATAGACTGCGGCAAAGAAGAAGTATAGAATAAGATCCTTGAAACTTTTTATACTCATTGCTGCACTGACTCTGCGGCTGTCCGCAGCCGACCCGCCGAAATATACCGGCCCTGGCTCCTGCGCTTCACCGAACTGTCATGGTGGCGTGCAGCCGCGCACTGACACGAACGTATGGCAGAACGAATACAGCACCTGGGTGATCAAGGACAAGCACGCCAACGCGTATAACGTATTGGAGAATGACGTGGCCGTCCGCATGGCAAAAATCCTCGGACTCGGGCCCGCCGACAAAGCGGCCAGATGCCTGGCCTGCCACGCCCTCGACGTCCCCGCCGACCAGCGTGCCAAGACGTTCGATTCCTCCGACGGCGTCGGCTGCGAAAATTGCCACGGTCCCGCGTCGAACTGGCTGGGTCCGCACACCACCAAGACCTGGACGCATCAGCAGTCGGTTGAAGCCGGCATGTACGATGACCGCGACCTGATTCATCGCAGCGAAAAATGTCTGTCGTGTCACATCGGCACCAGCGAAAAATTCGTGGATCATGAACTGATCGCCGCCGGCCATCCGGACCTGTACTTTGAGCTGGCGTCCTTCTCCGCCGTCATGCCGCGGCACTGGCGCGAGATGTCCGAAAAGGAAGGCAATAAGAAGGACCCGTACATGGAAGTCCGCGAGCTGGCGGTCGGCCAGGCCGTGCAACTCCGTGAGGACCTGCTGCGGATCTCACGCGAAGCGAAAGACCGCATCTGGCCGGAATATGCCGAGCTGGATTGTTTTGCCTGTCATCACAGCCTGGTGGCCGCGAAAGACAGCTGGCGCCAGGCGCGCGGCTACGAAAATCCCAAGCGCCGTCCCGGCAATCCGCCGTATAACCTTTCGCGCTACGTGATCCTGCGCCACATCGTCGAAGAAATGGACCGTCCCAGCGCCCAACAGCTTCAATCCGGTATGGAGAACGTGTACACGCAGGTCACCGCGCTTGCCGCCGACCGCCCGCAAATCGCCGCCACCACCACGAGCCTGGCTGAAGTGGCCGACCGTGTCGCGCATAATCTGAACACGGCGACCTTCGATGCGGCCATGACGCAGCGCCTGCTGCGCGACATTTCGGCGGACATGGACATCGCGAATGAAGGCGAACGATCCGCCGAGCAGGGCGCCATGGCGCTCGATTCGCTGTTTGTCGCGTACTCCCGAGTGGCGAAGCCGGCCAACGCCGACCAGGTGCGCGCGTCCATTCAGGCTTTGTTCCGCCAGCTGGACGATCCGTCCTCTTATAACGGACCGCGCTACGCGCAGGCGATGCGCCAGGTCAATGATTTACTCAAATGAAATCCCTGCCGATCCTCTTGTTAGCGGCCTCCGCCTTCGCGCAACCGGAGCGCGGGGTAACCACACGCCCTAACATTTCGTCGTCTTCCACTCCGGCTCTGACCTCCACAGACGTGCAGGCGGTGATTCAATCCGCCGCGAAATCCATCAACGCGGGGATGGTCGTCGCCGTGACGGATCGCCAGGGAGACGTTCTCGGCGTGTATCAAACTCCTGGGGCGCCGGCCACCTCGGTCGGGAACCTGGGACAGGTGGTCAACACGGCTGAGCTCGCCATCGCGCTCGCCCGCACCACCTCCTTTTTCAGCAACGATCAGGCGCCGCTCACCTCACGCACCGTCCGCTTCATCAGTGCCAGCCACTTTCCGATGGGCATCATGTATACCGAAAGCGGACCGCTTTACGGGATTGAGAACACCAATCGGGGCTGCTCTTATAACACCACTTTTCTTCCCGGCCAGTCCGTTCCGCCCGCGACGCTGACTTTTCCCGTCGGCGCAACCGCACCGCTTCCGCCGGGCACCACGACTCCGGGCCTCGGCATCATCACCGGCAAAGCCAACGAACTGGATACCGATCAGGAGGCCGTGAATCCCGGAAGCGTTCCGCTGTACAAGAACGGCCCGAACGGCTACGCGGTGGTCGGCGGAGTGGGCGTGGCGGGAATTCCGGCAAATCAGGCGGAGTTCGCGGCTTTCTCGGGTGCAGGCGGCTCGGGACTGGCGCCTCCGGCGATTTACGAGCCGTTCACCGGCGTCATTTTCCTGGGCGGTGTCGCATTGCCCGGAGTGCTGGTCGCAGATCAATCTCAACCGGCCGGAACCTCCCCCGGCCCTGGCACCGGAACGTATCTTTTCGGCCCCGTCCCCGCTCCCAAACCGGACCCGGTGGGCTATCTGGCCGGGCCAATCGCGGGAACGGTGGGAGGCTTGACGCAGGCGGAAGTCGACGGCATCATCCAAAACGCCATCGCGACCGCCAACATCACCCGCGCCGCCATTCGCCTGCCGGCCGGCGTGCCCGCGAAAATGGCGATCGCCATCTCCGATCTCGACGGTACTCTCCTGGCGCTTTATCGCATGTTCGACGGAACCATTTTCAGCATCGACGTGGCGGTCGCTAAATCGCGCAACGTGATCTATTTCACGGAAGCCGGACTACCCGGACTGTCCCCCGGAACCGCCGTCACCAACCGCACCATCGGATTCGGCAGCCAGCCGTTTTATCCCTCCGGCATCGACTATACGCCGCCCGGCCCGTTTTTCGGTATCTACCAGACCGATACTGCCAATCCGTGCACCCAGGGAGCGGATACGGCGAATCCGCAGAATCAGAGCGGAATCGTCTTTTTCCCCGGCAGCGTCCCGCTCTACAAGAACGGGGTGCTGGTGGGTGGATTAGGCGTCAGCGGCGACGGCGTCGATCAGGACGATTTCGTGACGAACGGGGGAGCGCAGGGCTACGCAGCGCCGTCCAACATCACGGCCGACAACTTCCTGATCCGTGGCGTTCGTCTCCCCTACCTCAAGTTTCCGCGCGATCCAACCACTCCATAGGCTAGGGTCCGAGCCATAACGTTCGCCGACGCGTTCGCGGCGAGCCCTGCCTGTCAGAGTCTGTTTGAAAAGTGGAGTTGATCCCCGCCTTGACGAGTGGAGTGTCGGGAAGATATCGTTAGTGTCTGTGGCGCACGCACTCTTGCGTGCCGTGTCGCGACTCTTCGCGACACCTCGTCTGCGCCAGCAAATGCGTCGACAAAAGTGTCGACGCGGCACGCACGAGTGCGTGCGCCACGAATCCGGCGCTAATGTTTTCTTGCGACAGCCACTAGCTCGCTTTTACTTCAACGGTCTCGAGCGCGACATCCTTACGCGTCAGTTCCATCAGCGCCAGATCGCGAAGATCCTGCAGCAGGCCTATGGAGGGACCTTCGAGCGAACGCACCCGCGTGTCGATCAGGCACAGCGTCCCGATGCAGCTCCCATCCTCCAGAATCATCGGCGCGCCCGCATAAAAACGGATGTGCGGCTCGCCTTTGACCAGCGGATTATCGGCAAACCGCGGATCGCGCAGCGTATCGGGAACCACCATCAGGTCGCGGCGATAAACGACGTGCGCGCAGAAGGAGACGTCGCGCGACGTCTCGCGCGCGTCCTGACCCAGGCAGGATTTAAACCACTGGCGATCGCGATCGACCAGCGTCACCATCGCGATCGGGACATCGAACAGCGCGGCCGCCAGGCGCGTGATCCGGTCCACCCGCGGATCGCGGCCAGTGTCGAGAATTCCCAGGGATTTGAGCGCGTTCAGCCGCCGTTCCTCGTCCGCCGGGATGCCGGCTTTCACCCATTGGCAGGACCGGCGCAAAACCCAGGCGCGGATTTTCGTGCGGACATAGCTGCTGGTGAACGGCTTGGCGATCCATTCGGTCACGCCGGCCGCTTCCCCGCCCGCGATGTCTTCGCGGTCCGCCAGCATGATCACCGGCACGGATAGATTCTCGGGAGAGGCTGTCTCGCGAATCGCCTGACAGATCGCCAGCCCGTTGGCCCGCGGCGGATCATGTTCGAGGACCACTAGCGAGGTGCGCTGGCTCTGCAGAAAATCCGGGACCTGGGATGGGTCGGGAAACAACTGCAGCGGAATCTTCTCAGCGTCCGCCGCTGCCGCAAACAGCGCGGCCGATGCCGGATCGGAAACCGCAACGACCACAAATTGTTTCAGATGCGAAGGCTCGATGGCCGCCCGGGCGGAATCCGCGCCCGCCGGATCTTCCGGCCGCTCGAAACCGGATCCCTCCACCTCGATCGACTGCCCTTCGGCGGCGCCAATCACTTCCAGCTTCGATCCCTGGCTACGCAGTTTCGCGTTTAACTCCTCAAGGATCTTGTCGAGCGCGTCGTCGCTGCGCATCGGATCGTGATGCGTCAATGCGAGCGTGGTCACGCCGGCGTGGTCCGCAATCCGAACGGCGTACTCCACCGGACTGTGACCCCAGCCGGCTTTCGACGGGTATTCCTTCGCCGTATATTGACCGTCGTGGAGCACCAGATCCGCGCCGCGCAGAAACTCGGCGTGTAACTCATCGTGCGTGCCGATCTCTCCTTCCCCTCCCGCGATCTCCCGCGAATGGGGTTCATGGTCACAGGAGTAGACCACCGTCGCGCCGTCGGCCTCGATCCGGTATCCCAGCGTCAGCGCCGGATGATTCAGATACTGGGTTGTGATCCGGACGTCGTCGATCTGGAACACGCCTTCGATCAGATCGTGATAGCGGACCGTGGCTCCGAACTGCTCGAGCGCCACCGGGAAATATGTGTACTGCATCTGGCCCGCCAGGGACTCGCGAACCGACTGGTCGAGCCCCTTCGGCCCGTAAATGTCCCATTCATTGCCGGGGATGAACAGGGGCGCGAAAAACGGCAGCCCCTGAATATGGTCCCAGTGCGTGTGGCTGATCAGGATATGGCCGCGCACGCCCTTCGGATTCGCGGCCAGCAGCGATTGCCCCAGAGCCTGCGCGCCAGTGCCGCAATCGACGATGATCAGGGTCCCCGCTGACGAGCGGACTTCCACGCACGAGGTGTTGCCGCCGTACCGGGCCGTGGTCGGCCCGGGTTTGGGGAGGGAACCGCGAGTCCCCCAGAAGTGTACGCGCATTTGCGACCAGTTGCTCCGTCCCATATTAACAGCGGTCGCGGGGCCGGGGAAGTCAATTGAACAAATAATGTGAACACAGATCCTGTCACGATAACGCGAGGCCAAAGCGTGCAACCATCTCCCGCTTCCCCAGGCTGGTAATCGCCAGGACGCGGCTATCCAGATCCGGAGCGACCCATTTCCTTTTCAACGCGGCTTTCAGAATGGTCGCGCCCAGCGCTCCGCCGATGTGCGGCCGGCGCTCGCTCCAGTCGAGGCAGGCATAGGCGAAGCGCCGGCGGAGCATTCGGGCAGCCTCAATATCGATCCCCAACGACCCGAGCGCCTTGGCTCCCACTGGCGTGAGATCGTAGGCGCTGTCTGATGAACCGCGGGATAGCCAGCCGAGGGCATGGAACCGGTCGTGCAGCGACACTCCCAATGCGCCGGCCATGTGATCGTAACAGGTTCGTGCGGCGCGGAGGCGATTTGGGGTATTGGGCACGAACCTGCCGCGCGGCCCGCCGGCCAGCACGCTTAATCCTTCGAGCGCCGCCGCAACGTTCGAGCCATCCAGGCTGTAATAACGGTGCTTTCCCTGCACCAGCACCTTCACCAGATGTTCAGTCTTCAGCCGGTTCAAATGGACGCTCGCGGTGGAAGGGCTCACTTCCGCGACCATGGCGAGCTCCGTGCTGGTGCGCGCATGACCGTCCAGCAGGCTGTAGAGCATGCGAGCCCGCGCCGGCTCGCCGATCGCGGCCGCGATATCCGCTACCGCAGTGTCTGCGTCGGCTCGAACATTCATGGTTTGATGATAGACGAAGCATGTCTGCACGGCAACTGGCATACTGTCGGACATGCATCGTCGCGAAGCCATCGGGATCCTCGCGGCTGCCGCCGTGGGCTGCGGCTCACCGCACAAATCCGGCGCAAAGGAAACCTCCATGACCATCACCTGCGTAATCCGCTATCAGATCGACCCGTTTCAGCGCGATAAGTTCCAGAAGTACGCCGAAAACTGGGGCCGCATCATCCCGCGCTGCGGCGGCCACCTAGTGGGATATTTTCTTCCCTACGAAGGTACCAACGACGTGGCCTGGGGATTGATCGCGTTTGAAAGCCTGGCCGCCTATGAGGCGTACAAGGCGCGCTTGAAAACCGACCCGGAAGCGCGCGAGAATTTCGCCATGGCACAAACCAATCGCCTGATCCTGCGCGAAGAGCGCAACTTCGTCGAAGTGGTGGAAGGAACCTTCGGCATTCCGTCCACGCTGGGCCGCAAATGACGCAAGCCGAAAAAGGACGGGTCTTTCGCGAACTGCACCAGCGCGATCGCGCCTTCATCATTCCCAATCCCTGGGACACCGGCACCGCGCGGCTGCTGGCGCATCTCGGATTTGAAGCGCTCGCCACCACCAGCGCCGGATACTCGTTCTCGATGGGGCAACCGGATAACACCATCGGCCGGGACCAGATGCTGGCGCACGTTTCGGCCATTGTCGCGGCCACCGATCTTCCGGTGAGCGCGGATCTCGAGAACGGATTCGGAGACAGTCCGGAATATGTCGCTGAAACTATCCGCCTGGCAGCCGATGCGGGACTGGCGGGCTGTTCCATCGAAGATATGACCAGCGATCCGGCAGGTCCCATCTATTGCCTGGAGCATGCAGAGGCGCGCATCCGCGCGGCCGCGGAGGCGGCGCACAGACTTCCGTTCCCCTTCACGTTGACCGCGCGTTGCGAAAATTACCTCTGCGGCAATCCGGATCTTAAGGATACGATCCGACGCCTGCAGGCCTATCAATCGGCCGGCGCTGACGTTCTCTACGCACCCGGCCTGCCGGGCAAAGACGAAATCGCCGCGGTCGTTCAATCCTTGGACCATCCAGTGAATGTGCTGCTCGGGCCGCAAGGATCGAGCCTTGCTGAGTTGTCCGCGATCGGAGTCAAGCGCGTCAGCGTCGGCAGCGCTCTATCCCGCGCCGCACTGGGTGCATTTCTTCGAGCCGCGCGGGAACTGCGGGAGCAGGGCACGTTCACCTTCGCCGCCGACGCCGTGAGTTTTCGCGACATCACTGCGATGCTCTGCGAGAAATAGCCGATCACACCCCGCCATGACGAGTGTGTGTGAAAAGTCGATGCCTCACCCCGCCGTTACCGGCAGGGCTGGCCTATCGCGTTGAAGGCGCAGGCGTCGGCGACAAGTCCTGCCGGTCACGGCGGGGATCACTCCTGACTTTCCACAAAGACTCGCAAGGGCGGAGGAGGTCCGCATCGAAGTCTCGCCGCGTCTATTCGGCCAGAAAACTCTTGGTTTCCCGCAGGAAAATCTCGAGCTGATCGTGGTGCACCCAATGCCCCGCGTGATCCACCTTCACCAGGCGCGAATTAGGAATCACCGCCGCGCGGCCGTCGATCTCGGGGTCCTGCGCCCAGCTCTGGCGACCCCAGAACAGCAGCGTGGGGCACTGAATGCGGCTCAGCATTTCCATCGCGTCATCCATATTCATCCCGTAAGGAGCAAAAATGCGCGCGTAGTTGTCGAACTTCCAGATGATGGAGCCGTCGGCGTTCCAGTTGGTGCCGTGCAGCGTCAGGTGCTTGGCTACTTCATCGCTCAGAAACGGATTGGCTTCTTTCATCCGCGCGACCGCCGTCTCCAGGTTCGGGTAGCTGTGCGGTTGGCGATGTTCCAACTTGCGCACGCCTTCGATCCATTCGCGCATGCGCTGCGACGCCGGACGATGAATGCGATGATTCGGCGGAGGACCCAGCCCTTCAATCGCGACGATTTTCTTCACGCGCTCCGGATAAACCCCGGCGTAAAGCAGCGTCACAATGCCGCCCAGCGAATGCCCCACGATGTACACCGGAAACGCGTTGATGATATCGGCCAGCGCCGACAGATCCAGAACGTGTTCGGCGACGCTGTACAGCGCACCCGGCGCCCACGCGCTGTTGCCGTGGCCGCGCAGATCGAGCGCGTAGACATGAAAATCGTCGCGCAGCGCGCGCGCCACCCAATCCCAGCTCCGCGCGTGATCCAGGCCGCCGTGCACCAGAATCATGGCGGGCTTTCCGTCAGTGCCCCAATCCCAGAACTGCAGTTTTAATCGGTCGGAGTAGAAGAAGTGAGAGACAGGTTCCAAGTTCCTATCGTGACACATCGTTTTGCGGAATAATTTGGAGGCCTGCGGCGCGAAACGCTTCGATCAACGCGCCTTCCACCGGGCGGGACATCGGCGCAGTCACATGATTTCCGCCGTCCAGCTCCATCAGCATCCGGAAGCGTTCGAGCAACCGCGCGCTGTTGAAAGCTCCGCCGGTATAGGAGACGACCGCAGACTCACTCGCCGGGAAAAGCTGCCCGCGCACCGCCGAAGCGAGCGTGGCAAGCGATTGCGCGGCGCCATTCACAATATCGATGGCGACGGCGTCGCCGGAACGCGCGACTTCATCCACCAACTCGGCGAATCGGGCGACACGCGCTCGCGGGAATTCGGGCGTGTAGAAGCGATGCAGCAAATCGATGGCGCTCTGCGCGCCTGCTGCTTCGATCAGCGCTGGATGCAGCGCCGTCGCGCCGCCCCAGCCTTCTTCAAACCGCAGCGCGGCACGCAGCGCCTGGCGAATGATGTCGAACGCGCCGCCTTCATCGCCGAATGCGTATCCCCAACCACCCGCGCGCGCGGTGCGGCCTTCCGCATTCCGGCCGAACGCGATGGAGCCGGTGCCCGCGATCACCACCACGCCCGCGCCGCCGGTGGCTCCGGTCAAAGCGATGGAGGCGTCATGCAACATCGAATAGCGATTCGCCTTGACGATTTCCCGCGCAATGAGACCTTTCTCTTCTATGCCACCGCTAAAGCCGAAGCACGCCGCTTCGAATTCGCCGCCGCCCGCGCGGTCCACTGCCTCGCGCAGGTTGTTCGCGAACATCGCAAGATCAGAAACGTTCGAAGGTCCGCCGAGCCCTTCGCGAATCACACGGCCGGCCTCGTCGGCCACCAGCGCGACGGTATGCGATCCGCCTCCGTCCACGCCCAGAAACAACTTCACGGCAGCACCCGGAACAGCGTCCCGCCGGGCGAACGCGCCACCACCGCCAGTCCCCACAATTCCGGATCGTCGTTATAATCGGCCGCGCCCCAGTCCTCATCCTGGATCAGCAGGTAGTGGATTCCGCGCGCCGCCAGCTCGTAGGTCGCGGCGCGGCGCATCGGGACACGATAGTGAATCGGCATCTCTTCAAACTGATCGGTGACCGGCGCGCCGTTGGCTTCGACGCGAAACCGGAACGGCCATTCGTAATCGTGCGAGGTCTCCATGCGGACTTCATCCACGTTCTCCGCGCGCCCGAAATCAACCTCGATGAACATGCCGGGCGCACCGGTCTGCCAGCTTCGCCAGCGCGTGACCGGAGAATTATCGAAAGCGAGCTGCACCTCCCACGGATTCGGGTGCGCCCGCAGCCTCCACGCCGGCGCACGCGCGATCTCCCGCCCGTGATCGAAGAACCGGAGCTCATGCACATTCCATTGCTGCATTCCCGATCCTTGCGCGGTCTGAATCAGCCTCACGCGATTCATCGATCGCTCCGGAAAGCGGAACACCAGCGCGCGCGTGGGCTGCCAGGCGTCATACTGCGCGACGAACAGAATATCGCTGAGCGTGTTGTTCAGCGCTCCTTGGAATGACTCGATCAGCTCGTGCGTCATGTATGAGGACGCAAGACCGGTGGGTGAAAAGATTCGCTCATGCGGCGGAACCTTCGCGTCGACCATCCGGATCAGGTTGTACTTGCCAAGATTTTCGTTGAGATACCGCTCGCGCGATTCGATGCCGAGCGCGCCGCGCCAGGGAAAGCGCTCGATGCGCCACAGATACTGGGCGGAGTAACGCGGAAGCATGGCCGGCCAGGAGGAGATGGCGTGAAAGATCAAAATCGCCGGCAAGAGCGGCGCCGGCTTCGATAATGCGATGGCCAAGGCCAGCGAGAAAAACGGCAGACAGGGAATCAGGAAGCGCGTGCCGACGTTGCCGAAATACGTCGCGAGCACCACTGCTCCTGCCAGCAGAAGCCGGCGGCCGGCGCGCTCGCGCAGCGCGAACAATGCGAGCGGGACCAGCAGGAACACCGGCCCGATGATCCCCTGCGTCTTGCCGCCGCGCACCGTGTCCTCGACCGGAAGCGTCCAGAGATTCGCGACATCGTACCGGCGCAGATACTTTTCCCAATCCTCGATGGCAAGCGCGTGCACGGAGCGATCCGGAAAGATCCCGCTCGCAAACGGAGCCACGGGGTCGCGTACGAACACCCAATCTTTGATCATCCACGGACCGATCATCACTGCGGCGAAGGCGGCCGTCACCAGCGCCGGCCGCAACTTTCGAGCTCTCCACAAGATGAACAGCAGCGCGTAGGGCAAGATCACAAATGCGGTGTACTTGGCGGCGTAAGCGTAGCCGGCCAGCAGTCCAATGGGAATGAGCAGGCGCCAGTTTCGCTGATCGTCCCAAATTTCCAGCCAATAATAGACGCCGAAAACGATTCCCGCGACCGCGACATCGATGTACGCGGTGGTTCCGTCGCGCGCGACCACCGGGCTCAGATAAACCAGTAGCGCCGCGACCGCGCCCACCACAGGCTTTCCGATCCGGCGTCCGTACGCGAAGATCGCGAGCGCGAGCGCCATCAAGAACGCGAGATGCACCAGCGCCGCGGCCGAATGCTTTCCCAGCGCGAAGGCGGGAGCGTAAACCAGCTCGACACCCTGGCCGAGGCTCGCATACATATTGGTCGGCATGCGTTCGAAGCGATGCGATCGCAGATACCGCGAAATAATTTCCAGGTGATAGCTCGCGCCATCGGGGCTCGTTTCCGGCGCCCACGCGTTAACCAGGTAGAGCGCCGTGAACGGAACCGAGATCGCGGCAAGCAGGACGCGGATCGCGGGAGGTACCCCCGGTGGACTCTTGGCCTCCCCAGAAAGGCGATCAGAGTCCGCGTGAAAACGGACTTGCTCCCCTCCCTTACGGTCGGGGTTCCGATTTGTCTGGCTTTCAGAACCGCGCGCGTCAGCAAGCGGAGCACGTCCCGAAACGCGGGAACGCCATACACCCGCGATGATCAAGCCAAGGAATCCGATGACCCAGACCGGCTTGTAGCCGACATGAAACGCCAGGGCCGCGAATACGAACAGATGCACCAGCGATGCGCCCAGGAGAAATGCGAGTGGAACCTGCTCCGCGCGTGCCAGCTTTGCGCCGACGCGTTCGATCAGGATCATTCCCGCGCCCCAGCAAGCCGCGATGGTGAAGCATGCGGCGACCAGCGCCGCCAGCGCGTCCTTACTCATTGGGTCAGCCCGATGCGCGTCAGAATCATGCCGAAGCGAACGCCATCTTCCTTTGAAACCCACGGCTTGTCGACTTCCGCGCCGACGAGCGCATCCTTATTAATAGCGATCCATTCGGAAGGCACCAGTTTTTCAAAGTGCCGCGTGCCTGCGGCGGCGTAACGTACGCGATCCAGCACGTGATCGTTGACCGTGAACGTAACCGTCACCGGACCGGTGTCTTTAAAAGTCGCCTGCGGCAAGGTGAAATCGATGGTGTATTTCAGGTTTTCTAATGAGCGCACGCGGATGCGCACCGCCGGCCGCTGATCCGTCCAGCGCCAGTTGGCGGCCAGGCCCGGCGAAATGTCGCGCACGAAGTGCATCGCCGCGTCGGGATCGTCCATATTGAGAACGCGGGCATCGGGCAGCTTATAGCCTTCAAACGACGGCCGCTGTTCGGGCGGCGGATATGCGTCGGGCGCCTCACGGCAGGCACACAAGGCAAGTGCCAGCAGCATTGGACCCGCGCGTTTCATTTAGCCTCGAGAATCGACCGCACCAGTCCGGGGATGGTGTGCGGGGACGCTTCGACGTCGACGTGCAGACCATGCGAGCGAAGCGTATCCGAAGTGATCGGGCCGATGGACGCAATCCGAACACCGGCAAGCATATCGCTTCCCGCCGCTTCCACAAAATTCGTAACGGTGGACGAACTGGTGAACGTGATCCACTCCAGTTTCGCCGCCACAATCTCGCGCGCCCGCGCAACCGTGTCTTGAGGCACCACGGTCCGATACGCTTCCACCACGTCGACCGTCGCACCACGGCGGTGCAACTCCACCGGAACCAGATCGCGTGCGACCGCGGCGCGAGGCAGTAGAATGCGGCGCCAGTCGAGCGCTTCCCCTTCAAACGCCTTGACCAAGCTTTCGGCCACGTACTCATCCGGCATTTTGTCGACCTTGAGATGCAGCGCTTCGATCGCCGCGCGCGTGGCCGGACCGATAGCGCAGATCCTCGCCTTCAGCGATCTCAAGTCCCGCGCGGAACGATCCAGGCGCTCGATAAAATAGCGTACTCCATTGGCGCTCGTGAAAATCAGCCAGTCATACGAATCGAGATTCGCGATGGCCTGATCGAGCGGTGCGTAGTCCGCGGCTTCCCGAATTTCGATAGTCGGAAGCAACACCGCTTCCGCGCCGAGCGCCTCCAGCGGCTCCGCCAGATCGGCCGCCTGATGCCGGTCGCGCGTGATGACGATTCGCTTCCCGAACAGCGGCAGCGTTTCATACCAGTTGAATTTCTCGCGCAGCGCGACCACTTCGCCAATCACGATGGTCGCCGGCGGCTTCAAACCGGTAACACGTTCCGCCAGATTGCCCAATGTTCCCACGATCGTCTGCTGATCCGGACGCGTAGCCCAGCGCACAGCCATCGCCGGAGTGGACTCGGACCGGCCGTGCGCGATCAGCTCGCGCGCGATAGCCGGAAAATTCATCAAGCCCATGAACAGGACAATCGTCTCCGACGCGCCGACCTTCGACCAGTCGATCGCTTCAACATTGTGGCCGGTGACGAACGTCACTGCCGAGGTGTGTTCGCGATGCGTGAGTGGCACTCCAGTGTAGGCTGCGATACCCAGCGGCGTGGTGACGCCCGGAATGATTTCGAACGGAATCCCAGCCGCGGCCAACGCTTCGATCTCTTCCCCGCCGCGCCCGAAGATGAACGGGTCGCCGCCTTTCAACCGCACCACCGTGCCGCCGCGCCGCGCACGGTCGACCAGCATGGCCGAGATTTCCTCCTGCGAAAATTCGTGCGCCGAGCGTTTCTTGCCGACATAGACTCGTTCCGCGGACGCAGGAGCCAGATCCAGCAGCCGAACGTTCGCCAGATGATCGTAAAAAATCGCGTCGGCGCGTTCCAGAATCTTGCGGCCTTTGACGGTGATCAGGCCCGGGTCGCCCGGTCCCGCGCCGACCAGATACACTTTCATGCCGCGTAAACGTCTTTGAGGATTTCCCTCGCGCCGCGCTCCAGCATTTCGCGACCGAGATCCTCGCCGACACGCCGCGGATCTGTGCCGGTGGCCTCCGCGCGAATCACGCGCAACCCGTCGGGCGATGCGACGATCGCCCGCAGGTAGACTTCGTGACCATGCACCGTCGCGTGGCCGCCAATGGGAACCTGGCATCCGCCTTCGAGCGTGGCAAGCAGCGCGCGCTCGGCTGTCACCGCGATTCGAGATTCCGCGTGATCCAGCTTCTCCACCATCTTCTGCGCTTCGAGACCGTCGTGGCGTGTTTCGATGGCGAGCGCGCCCTGGCCCACCGCGGGACACATGATCTCCACCGGGATCAGTTCCTGAATCCGGTCCGCCCATCCGAGCCTTCGCAACCCCGCTGCAGCCAGCAGAATCGCGTCATATTGCCCTTCATCGAGCTTGCGCAGTCGCGTGTCCAGATTGCCGCGCAGCATCTGTGTAACGATTCCCTTCCCCAGCGCGTGCAGCTGCGCCGATCGACGAAGCGAACTGGTGCCGACCACCGAGCCATGCACCAGATGTTCGAGCGGCTTTCCGATCAGCGCATCGCGTGGATCTTCACGCTCCGGAATGGCGGAGAGAATTAACCCGGCCGGCAGTTCCGAAGGCACGTCCTTGAGGCTGTGCACGGCCGCGTCAATCGAACCATCCAGCAGCGCTTCCTCGATTTCCTTGGTGAACAGGCCTTTGCCGCCGACCTTGGCGAGCGGCACGTCCTGAATCTTGTCGCCGGTGGTCTTGATAATTTCGAGGCGCGTCTCCGCGCCCAGCGCCGAGAGACACGCCGCAATGTGCCGAGCCTGCCACAGCGCCAGTTGCGATCCGCGAGATCCGATGACGATCATTTTGAGATTGGCCGCTAATAAACGTCAATGCACGTTAATGTTCTTATTGACGTTCATTCATGTTCATTAACGGCCATTTTATCCTTCCCCTAACCGGAACAGCTTCCGGATCATTCCCATCACGTGCACCCCGCCCGGGTCGGCGGCTTGGCGGCGCAATTCGGTGATGGGGCCGTGCGCGATTTTGTTCACCAGGCCGCGCGTGATCGCCTGGATGGCTTCTTCCTGCTGCTCGGTCAACCCGCTCAACTTGCCGCGCTGGCGCTCGATTTCAGAAGTCCGCCACAGCTCCAGTTGTTCCTGCAGGCTGACGATGGTGGGCGTAACTTCGCGCGTCTTCAGGCGCAGCACCATGCGATCCACTTCTTCGCGAATGATGTCTTCGGCCTGCACGGCGACTTCGACGCGGCCTTTGATGTTGGTTTCGACCACACGGTCCAGATCGTCGATGTCGTACAGGAACACGTTGTCCAGGTCATTCACCTGCGGTTCAATATTGCGCGGCACCGCGATGTCGATCAGGAACATCGGCCGGTTCTTGCGCCGTCCGATGACCGCCTTCATCTGTTCCTTGGTGATGATGTAATGCGGCGCGCCGCTAGACGCGATCACGATATCCACGTCCGGCATGGTTTGCGAAAAGCTTTCGTAATCGATCACGCGGCCCTGGAATTCTTCGGCCATCGCGATGGCGCGTTCTTTGGTGCGGTTGGTCACCAGGATTTCCGAGACTCCCGCGCGCCGCAGGTGACGCGCCGCGGATTCCGACATCTTGCCGGCGCCCACCACCAGCACGCGTTTGCCGTCCAGCGATCCGAAAATTTCCCGCGCCAGTTCGATGGCCGCGTAGCTCACCGACACCGCGCTCTCGCCGATATCGGTTTCCGAGCGCACCCGCTTGGCAACGTTGAAGGCTCGCGTCAGGACCAGATCCAGAAAACCTGAAATGGCCCCGCATTCCTTGGCGGTCGCGTAGGCGTGCTTCAACTGACCCAGAATCTGCGGCTCGCCCACGATCATCGAGTCCAGGCTCGACGCCACGCGAAACAGATGGCGGATCGCGTCCGGACCGTCGTGCCGATAGAGATACGGCGAGACCCACGCGTGGTCCACGCTGCGCACACTGGCCAGGAATTGCTCCACCGCATCGGCGCCCGCGCTTTCCTCGGCCGCGACCGTGATCTCTACACGATTGCAGGTGGAAAGAATCATCCCTTCGAGCAGCCCCGGATGCTTCTTGAGCGTCCCGAGCGCTTCAGGCAGCCGGTTCTGATCGAACGCGAGCCGCTCGCGCACTTCC
Source organism: Terriglobia bacterium (assembly GCA_963797245.1). Classification (GTDB taxonomy): domain Bacteria; phylum Acidobacteriota; class Terriglobia; order Bryobacterales; family Bryobacteraceae; genus Palsa-187. The sequence continues at coordinate 981 of CAWCPE010000026.1, read as the reverse complement.
ACTGGAGCGGTGCGGTGATTCAGGCCGGTGAGAAACAGCTTCATCGTTCAAGGGTGGGACGGATCCCCACATGCGCCGCCCAGGTGAGTGCGGCGCAACCGAGCACCGTCAAGGCCATCACCGCCGCTTTTCTCCCGCGCCAGCCCGCGGAAGTTCGGAGAAAGATCATCACCAGACACAGAAACCAGGTGAAAAAGGAAAACTGGATTTTCCAGTCGCTGACCCACCGCGTGCCCGATTCAACCGACGCCCAGGTGACCGCGAAGATCACGCCCAGCGTCAGCAGCACGAAGCCGAGGCCCATGGAAATCGAAACCAGGTTGTCGAGCGTGGCCAGCGGCGGCAGCTTTTCGAGCAGCGTGCCGGTGCGCTTGGCTTTGAGACGGCGTTCCTGGATCAGATAGAAGATGGAGGCGACCGCGGTCAGCAGCAGCGCGGCGAATCCGGCCAGCACCAGAACAATGTGGACCACCAGCCATGCGTCGCGTATTTGAACGTTCGGCCAGGTTGCCACGGGGCGCTCCATCGACGCGATCAGCGTCATTAAAAAGACGAGAGGAAATAGTGCCACCCCGGTGGTGGGGAAATGATAACGCCACTCGACCATCAGAAACACCAGGGCGATCAGGAACGCGCACACGCTGAGCGCTTCAAACACACTGTCGATCGGCAGGCGTCCGTAAGCGATGGACACTTCGACCAGCGAGACAAAATGGAGCACGACCGCCACGCGAAAGGCTTCGAGAGCGACCGGATACAGGTGTTGATTGCGGCGCGCGATCGCGAGCAATGAATGCAGCAGACCCAGGGCATACAGGCAGGCCGCGACGCGAAGCCAGATGGTACTCGACTCAATCACTTTATTTTGATTCTACGCCCTTCTGTAACGCTGCTGCTCGTCATCGCCCGCTTCCTCGCGGGCCGCGGCTCCGTTTCCGCACTCTGCGAAATCCCCTCATACGCGGGATTGATCCCCGCCGT
>CAWCPE010000025.1:0-14706 GCA_963797245.1 Terriglobia bacterium | reverse complement strand
AACCGGCCGTCCCGTTGTTCAACGGCGTATACCCTTTCCAAGCCGTTATATACTGCACCCATGACGGTGAGGATTGTCACGAGCGGTTCCTACATCATGACGCGAGTGTCGCGGACGGCATATTGGGCTTTCGTTGTTTCGAGCATACTGGCATCAGCTTTCACTGCGACGGCGCAGATCAATCCCGATCTGTACGCGGGTCTCAACTGGCGAAACGTAGGGCCGTTCCATGGCGGGCGAATCTCCGCCGTCACCGGCGCCGTCGGCCAACCGGGGGTGTTCTATGCCGGCACGCCACTGGGCGGCATCTGGAAAACCACCAGCGCCGGCGTCACCTGGTTCCCCATCTTCGACCAGGAAAAGAGCGTCGATAGTATCGGAGCCATCCAGGTCGCTCCCTCCAATCCCGATATCGTGTATGCAGGCGCCGGCGACCCCATTCAGGGCAGTCTCGGCAACGGCATGTGGAAGTCCATCGATGCCGGCAAGACTTGGCGGCACATTGGCCTCGAAGACACGGTGAAGATCAGCAACATTGTGGTCGATCCCGCCGATCCTGAGCTGGTGCTCGTCTCCGCGCTCGGCGATACCACCCGCCACGGCGGCGGTATTTACCGCTCCACCGACGGCGGGCAGACCTGGACCAACGTCCTCAAGCCCGCCGACTACGACGGCACGCGCGATCTCCAGTATGCCTACGACGACCCCAGTGTGATGCTGGCCGCCACGCAGGGAACCGGCGGCCGCGGCGGCGCCAGGGCGAAAACCAAGCCGCCCCTGGTGTTCAAGTCCACGGACGAGGGCAAGACCTGGACCGAGATCAAGATTCCGCCCTTCGCGGGCCGCGTTGCGCTCGCCATCGCCATGCACACCCAGGGCCGGCGCATGTTCATCGTCGGCAATGCCATTGAACACGGCTCGGGACTTTACCGCTCCGATGATGGGGGCGCCAACTGGCAGCACGTGGCCGGAAACGACCTGCGGATCAGCATGCGGATCAGCAACGGCCAGGGCAATTACAGCAGCGGCGTGTTCGTGGACTCGCAGAATCCGGACATTGTGTACACCATGAGCACCGCCATGTACCGCTCGACCGATGGCGGCCTCACGTTTGAGCCGTTCAAGGGCGCGCCCGGCGGTGAGGACTACCACAAGCTCTGGATTGACCCCACCAACGGCTATCGCATGCTGGTCGGCTCCGACCAGGGCGCGAGCGTCACGCTGGACGACGGCCGCACCTGGAGCCTCTGGTACACCGAGGTCATTTCGCAGATCTACCACGTAGCCACCGACAGCGCCTATCCCTACCACATCATGGGCGCGCAGCAGGACACCGGCGCCGTAATGATCTCGAGCCGCGGCAACTGGGGACAGGTGAACTTCACTGACTGGAGCCCGGTGCCGTCGTCTGAATTCGGCATCGTCAGACCGGATCCTAGAAATCCAAACATCATCTATGGCGTTGGATATGGTCCGGGCGGCGGCGGCAGCGGCCTCATCAAGATTAATATGACCACCGGCCAGTGGGAGAACGTCGCGCCCAACTTCGGAGCCGATCAAGACAAATACCATGCCATCCGCGATTTCGAGAAGAAATTCGACCTCGCGTTCGACCCCGGCACTCTCTACGTTGCCTATCAGTGCCTTCTGGTCTCGCGCGACGGCGCCCATTCTTTTACTGCCGCGAGCCCCGATCTGACCACGCCCAAGGACAAGCCCCAGGTGGCCTGCGGCACTGCGCCGCCGGAGCCACCGTCGCCCCCACAGCCTCCGCTGCCGAACCCCGCGGGAGCGCAGACCGAGGCGCAAGCACCGGGGCGTGGCGGCGGGCCCCCGGCCCCGCCCTCGATCAGCGACTTCTCCCTATCCAGGGTCAAGCGCGGCGTGGTCTGGACGGTCAGCAGCAACGCCCAGGTGTATAACACCATGGACAGTGGCCGGCACTGGACGAACGTCACCAACTTCACCGACCTGCCCGCCGGGGCCAACGATTTCGTGAGCGTCGCTCCCGGGCTCGATGTCGAAACCGCCTACGTCGCCTCCGATCGCCAGACGAAGGCGAACTATGCCCCCCTCCCGCTCTCATCTGGCGCACCATGACGGCGGCAAGACCTGGACGAAGATCGTCAACGGCTTGCCCACCGACGATCCCACCGGCGATTTCGCGCGCGTCGATCCGGCAGCCCGGGCCTGCTCTTTGCGGCACGGAAACCACCGTCTATGTTTCGTTTGACGATGGCGATCACTGGCAATCGCTGCGCCAGAACCTGCCCACCACTTCCATCCGCGACATGGACTTCCATACCGCCGATCACATGAACGACCTCGTGATCGCCACCTACGGCCGCGGCTTTTGGGTTCTTGACGACATGTCACCGCTGCGCCAGGTCGCGGCAAGCGCCAGCCATCGCCGCCTCTCCCGTCTATCTATTCAAGCCGGAGGAGGCCATTCGCGCACGCATCAACAGCAACTGGGATCAGCCGTTTCCGTCGAAGTGCCCCATGCGCCCAATGTGCCTTTCGGCGCGATCGTGGATTACTACCTCAGCCATGAGCCCAGCGGGCCGATCCAACTCCAGGTCTTCGATTCGAAGGGCAATCTGGTCCGCACCATGTCCAGTACCCCGCCGCCGCCCATCGAGGACGCGGCGTATCCCCACTACTGGCTGGCCGCTCCCGAGACTCGCGTCCTCTCGACGCATGTTGGTCTCAATCGCGTCAACTGGAACCTGCTCTATGACGACCCTCCCGCCCTGCGGCACGACCTCGAGAATCAGATGAACATGGTGGCGGGCTCCACCACCCCAGGCCCGCATGGGCCGCAGGTGATTCCCGGCGTGTATACGCTCAAGCTGACCGTTGACGGCAAGGTCTTTACGCGCGACGTCACTGTCATGAACGATCCGCGCGTCGGCGAAAGTCCCGCGCTCATGGACGCCCTGCGAACCCAGAACAAGCTCACTCTTCTTTCCGTGCAGGGGATGGAGCATAGCTTTGAAGGCCATGAGGAAGTGAATGCAGTGCAGGACCAGCTTGCAACCCTGATGAAGGGGAAACTGCCCGCCGATGTGGCCGAGCAGGCCAAAACACTTCAGGCCAGTCTGACCAAAATTGGCGGCGTCATGCCAACCGGTGGCAGGGGAGGAGGCGGCGGGCAAGGCCGGGGTGCGGCTTCCAATCCCAATGCGCTGCAATCGTTCTTCGAACTGAACAACGCATTCAACACCATGGTCAGCATGATGCAGATCGGCCTCGATATGGCGCCCACTCCTGCCCAGATCGCCACCTGGCAGAAAGACTGCACCGACCTGAGCCATACCGCGACGGCCTGGGAGGACGCCCTGAAACAGGTCACCGACTTCAATGCGGTGCTGGTCAAAAACAACTTGCAGGAAATGAAGGTTGCCCCCACCAAGCTCACCGTTTCGAGCTGCAGCTTTATGCCGGAACCAGCCAGGAAGGCAAAGAAGTAACTTCACCTAGTGGTCTGCGTCGCTTTTGCTCCCGGGGTGACGCCTCACGCCCTGGTCGCAGAAGTGCCCGGATCAGAGAGCGGGCGGGTCGTCGGCCACTCGTACAAGACGGGCGCCGAACCTGCCAGGAATCAGGCAAGCGGGCCACTAACCGGTTTCGAGGAATTTTGTCCACATCGGGACAGCAAGGCCGCGGTGCGCTGATGGATCCAAACCTCCCGCAGGTGTCCGCGGGAGACGAAAAACGCCGCCGAACGTGAATCCAGCGGCGTGAACCGATCAAGACGGCGCTGATCTACTTGACGGAATACCTCCGCTCGCCGTTCTCATCCTTATTAGATGTGACGGCCAGCCCCATTTTCTTGCCGACCGTGCCGAACAGGAACCCGCGGACCCCAGCCGGTCGCTTTCATCAGCTCCTTCGTCGATGCCCCGCCCGGCCGCTTCAGCACGTTCGGCTTCTTGGTGGGTTGTGCCGGGCGGCGTTTCTGGTTGCCCGGTGATGCTCGTCATATTTGCTCCTTGCGCGGTCGCACGGCGACGAGCCGAACATCACCGGCTCGATCGCCGTTCCATCGCCTCGGCGCGGCCTTGTCAAATTTCTCTTGCTTTCGTGTTGACCAGCGTGAGAAATCGTGTGCGGCAATCACCGCGCATGCGCGCACGGAGAGACGCAGAGAGTGGGTGGTCGGCAAAAGGAAGCATCGATAACGATACCTAGCCATCCCAAATTGAGATTTAATTCGCTTGAGCACACGGTTCGGCGATAATCTAAGCAGTGACCAGGACTCCACCCGCTGATGTCCGTCGTACACTCAGCAGAGAGGTGGGGTTTGTCTGCCCCGTTCCGGGACGGTGCCGGATCAAACAGCAGTTTCCCGGCCGAGTCACGCCCATGTTTCAGTGAACCGCGATCTCGATCGACGTCGTGGCAGTTCCGACCTGCAACTGTGCCGTGTAGGAGGATACCGAATCGGGAAGCTGGATGTTGAGCTGGATCACACCTTCGACGATATCGGGGGCATCCGCGGCATACAGCAGCGTCCCGGCCGAAAGCATTTGCACAGGCGCCATGGGGACAGGATAAGGAGCGCTCGCAATGTGTCCGTCGATCCCGTCTGGCGTGGTCCGGCCGAAGCCGATTCCGTACAGCACAACGACAGAGCCGGCGGACGCCGGATTCGACGGGGAATTGATCGTTCCGTCGGAGTTGACCACCACTGGCAGCACATTCGGCGCCACATCCGCGCATTGCACGTAGAAGGAGTTCGAAACGGCGCCGTTATACTCCACCTGCACGCGAATCCACGGCAATCCGTACAGAGTGAACGGGATGATCGCGTTGATCTGCGTTGTGCTGACGTACAGCAGCGGACCTGGGATGCCGTTAAAGAGCACCTGGACGCCGGCGACGCTGGGTGCCACCAGTCCGCTCGCGTTCAATACCGCGCCCTGGCCGATCCCGGGTCCGAGGTTTAACCCGAAAATGGTGATCAGTTCGCCGGGCGCGTAAGTCTTGTAGAAGAGATCGTACTGATTCCCCGCTGCCGCCGAAGCCGAGTCCATGACGGCGCTTAGAACGGGACCGATGCCCGCGGGACATGCGCCGGCAGCCATCCTGCGCACACGATGCAAAAACATGTCCGACACGAACAAATTTCCGTACGCATCGGTAGCCATGGCGTCAGGCACGTCATACGGCGGACCCGAACCGGGCAACGCGACGTCGCCCTGATAGTCAGTGAGGCTATCGTTGTAAATCGTCCACGCACCGAGCCGGGAAACCCACTGAATCTGATAAGCCGATTCAGGAAGCAGCGCGCCGATACCGATCATGTCGCCAGTGAGAAATGTGTTGCCTGAAGCATCGGCCAAAATGTCGCCGGTCGCGCCGTCGTAAACACCCGCCGGCGAGATGAGGGCGGCGCCGGGGCTTGAGTTAAGAACGACGTCGGCGATGAAAGTGGTCAGGTTAACTTCGTTCATGTTCCGATCGTCGCGGCCCACCAGCAGGTGACCGGCGGCGTTGAGCGCAAGGCCGTGATAGGTGCTGATCAGGTTGAACGGAGGCTCGCCGTTCCCCGCCGGCAGATTCGGATCCCAGACCGTCATCAGCTCGCCGTTGGGAGTGATTTTCACCACCACGTCGATCCAGGAACCCGAAGTGGACCCTCCGGGCTGGCAGTTCTGCTGATCCGACTGAGGACAATTGATCTCGACGTACACATTCTCATTCGAATCGACGACCAGGCCATCCGGGTATTCGAGCGAAACCGTGTTTGCGGGAACGGAGGGCGCAAGGAACCCGGGCGGCTGGTTGATTCCGAACGCGAATGGGGTTACCAGTCCGTCGGGCGTGATTTTCTCCACTTCGGAGCCGTTAATGACATAGACGGCCCCAGAGGGTCCCACGGCAAGTCGGGACGGCACCAGCAGATTCGCGAAAGTGCTGATGGTTCCGTTAGGCGAAATCTTGGCGACGCGGTGATTTCCCTTATCGGCAACGTACACCGACCCGTCCGAGCCGACCGCCATTGCGGATGGCTGGTTGAGCGTGGCACCAATCGCGGGGCCGCCCTCCGGGCGCTTGCCCGAATGCAAAGCTCCAAAGGCAGGCACGGGAGTCGCACCCGCTGCATCGATCCTCCACACCACGTCGCTTCCCCCAGGACCGCCCAGATACACCCGTCCTTGTGAATCCTGCGACGCGAATCCGCCGCCGAATGCCTAACTGAAGATGTTAATCGTGGAGCCGTCAGCGCTAAGCTTCACCATCTGTGCCGCCGCAATCAGCAAAGAGCCATCGGGTTCAAGAATCAGGCTCATCGGACCGGGAATATATGCGCTACGGGCTGGCACCGGGTATGTGTCATCGCTGTAGCTTGTGCCCCCACCCGCGATCGTCTGGATCGTTCCGTTCGGACTCACGCGTCTCACGAGCGCGATGCCACTGTCGGCAATATAGAGCGACCCGTCCGCTGCGACCGCAATCCCAGCCGGCGTTGCCAACATTGCGCTGGTTGCCGGGCCGCCATCGCCTGCCGTCTCGCACGCGTATGTGTAGCAAACCGCGCCGGAAGAACCCGCGACGGTCGTGATGGTGCCCGTCGAGTCCACCTTTCGAATTCGGTTATTATTTGTGTCGGCGATGAAAAGATTGCCGCTCGCGTCGAGCGCCAGGCCCGTCGGCCGGTTGAGTTCCGCGCTCAACGCACCGCCTCCGTCACCGCTAAAACCCGGATGCCCGGTTCCCGCAAACGCGATGATCGTGCCGTTCGTCAGCAAGCGGTGGATCCGATGATTTCCCGGATCGGAGATAAACAACGTGCCGTCCAGGGCAGCCAGCACAAATTGGGGGAGCGACAGCGTGGCCGCCGCTGCTGCCATCCCATCCCCCGCCGAACCATTCGCCCCCGTTCCAGCGGCGAGGTGAATGATGTTGTCCGTTCCGACGCGCAGCACAAGATTGTCCTGACTATCGGCAATGTAGATGTTACCGGCAGAGTCGAAACTGGTGCCGCTTGGATTTTGGAGAAACGCCAGGTTCGCCGCAAGCCCCTCGGGCGAAACACCCGTCGGTGGGCCGGCGATCAATTGAAATGGACAATCCTGCGCTCGCACTATCGTGCAAATGACGATTAGAAGAGTTAGAAAGCGCACCAGGTGCCCGATTATAACGCGTTGCCGCGTGACTTTGGGCAAGTGCCATCGATTTGTCGACGACTCTTCCTGAAGCGAACCTGAAATGCCGGGGATTTACGAAGAAAGCCCTGAAAACGCCAACAATATTTCAACCGAGTGCTTGCCGTGAGCCTCGGCTGGCATTCGCAGCGTGGGTAATCATCTGTTCCTAGAAGTCCCGGCTGTCGTTGCGAAGGTAACGACTGAACAGGAAGCGTCGATTTCGCAGGACTGGCACCGACAATGCTGCAATATTAGAGAGCAAGATCTTCGGCGGCCTAGCGCCGCTTTCCGGCACCTCCGGATTGTAGTCAGAAGGAACTCAATGACTCACGGGTGGGATGGACGTAAAGGCATTCGACATGGGGAAGCGGATTCCCAATGCGCTGATTGCGCCTCCTGCCGGCGCATCGAACTCGACCGTACCAAGCTGATCGACAGCCGCGGGAAACTGATCGGTCAAGGTGAACGACTGGTGCCCGCTTCCGGGGAGCGCGATGGTCCCTGTTCCGATCTGCACCCCGGATGCATCGCGCAGCGTCACGGGAATGCTCGCCGAAGCTGCACTCAGGTTCACGATCGCGACGCCCGTGGCGGCGCCGTTGGTGTTGTCGAACGCCAGCGTATAAATTTGTCCATTGATGGAATCGGCGGCCACGATGGTTTCCTGGTCCCAGGGTTCGTAGCGGAACCGCACGAAGCCGCTCACCGCGCCGTTTGCGATCAATCGCGCCGATCCGACCTGGACAGCGTCCGCGCCGGAGGTCTGCACAATCAAATCGGCGTAGGGAGCAATTGTCTGATTGATAGTCGACGTGGAGGAAGCCGCGCCCGATTGTGGGAAATTGAGCGGAAGGGTCAGAGGATTCCCATTGTCGTCGAACAATTCCACCTGAGCTGTAGCCGGCGCATTCGACGTGTTGACAAGCTCGATAGTGGTCGTCCATCCGCCGCCCGCAGCCAGGTGCGCGAACGCACCGCCGGAATCGGAGGATGCCACCACGGGGATCGTCGAGAAGTTAAATGAGGGCGGAAAGCGCAGGCCCAGCGCGGCGATCCGGGCTCCGGGCGGCGTGTCAAACTCGACTGTCCCACTCTGGTTGGCGGTCTCGGCGAACCGATCGGTCAGGGTAAAGGAGGAGTGTCCGGAGGGCGGAAGCGGGATGGTTCCGGAGCCGATGGTCGTACCCGCGTCATTCCTGATTGTGACCGGCACGGTCACCGATAAGGACGAGACATTCGCGAGCGCTACGCCCGTAGCAACTCCGTTCGTGTTGTCGAAGGCCAGGGTATAGGACGCGGCGTTGCGCGTTTCGAGCGGAACAATCGCTTCCTGCCCTGTGGGAGCGTAGATGAAACGAATGAATCCGCCCACTCCCGGCTCGGCCAACAATTGAGCCGATCCGGTTTGCGCGTCGATGCTGCTCGTAGCCGCGCTCGTCTCACTGAGTAACGCCTGTGGCGCCAGCATCCTGCCGAAGCCGCCGGCTCCGTCTGTATTCTCTCCGAGAACCGACGTGGGCAGCAGAAATTCGTTGCCGGCGTCGGTGTAAAACGATACCCCCGCCAAGGCGAGGGATCCGTTGGGGTTCACCAGTTCGAGCGCCGATTCCCATCCACCGCCCGCGGCGAGGTGCGGAAACGATCCTGAGAAACCGGGATACGCTCCACCGAGCTGATAAATTGTGAACATTTGACCTGAGATCGTGATGATTCCACTGCGGTCCTGACCAGTGTTGTTGGCAGGCACGTCGAACTGGACCACATAGTTCGAGTTTCCATTTCCGGACGGTGTGAGAACTGTGATCCAGCTCGCATCAGTGCTGGCGGACCACGAGCAATCCGGTGATGTTTCGACGGCTACAATGTTTAGTCCTGAAGGCACCCCGGTCTGGGCGGCGATCAGAAACGGAGCCGAAAGCTGGTACGCACATCCGGAGGCCGCCTGCTGCACAACCACCGTGTCGGTCCATGCCCCCGCACCCGTGAAGTTGACAGTGGCGGATCGAGAGGCCCCGGTGGTATTGGGAGCGACCCCGATCGTGCCGCCTGGCAAATCGAAGTAAAAGGTGATCCAACTCGCGCTGGATTGGGCATTCGCGGGACACGTCGCGCTCTCGCCATTTACCATGAAATTGACGAATCCGCCGTCCGCTCCGATCGATGCCGCATGAGAAGCACTGAGCGAAAGCAAACAGTTCGGCGCGTAGGGCAGCACCGTGGCGGGGTACGTCAGATCTGTCATGGGAATATTCGCACCGGAGACCGAAGCGCGGTTCGGCGCCGTCGAAAAACCGAGGGCGATCGTCTGGGTGACGACGATGGGCGGATAGCTCTCGCCAGGTTGCAGCGGGTCGCTTCGTGAACACGCCGTGGCGCATGTCCAGCCGTTACCGCTGATTGAGGAAATATTGTCGTAAGCGTACGTGGTATCCGTGACCAGGACGCCTCCGGTGGCGGCAAGCGCGTCGGGCGCATTGCTGATCTGGATGGAAAACAGGCCGGTGCTGTTTTCGATGAAACTACCCGTGGGGGAGATGTTGACGCGCAGGAAAGGGCCGGCCGCACCGTTGAAAATGGTCATCGCGGTCCCCGTCTCGGTTTCGTATGTCAGAAGCAAGTCCATATGGCTGTCTCCGTTCAGGACGGCGGCGCCGATCGCGAAAGGAGAGCCGCCCGATGCCTCATAGAGCGCGGGCCGCTCAAAACTGCCATCCGCGTTTCCGGGAAAAACCTCGAGGATGGAACTACTGCCGGCGCCGTCCATCCCAAGGGTGATGAGGTCCGGAATGCCATCCGCGTTCACGTCCGTCATGACCGCGGCTGTTGGACCGACATCGTGACGCGGGTCGCTCACACCTTGGTAGATCACGGGAGGCGCGAAGGTCCCGTCCCGCTGGCCGAAGTAAACATAGACGCAAGTACCCGCGAAGTAGATATCCGTCGACACCCCATCGATGCAATTGGCAGTCGTCAACAGATCGGGCACGCCGTCGTGGTTGAGATCGGCGGAAATCAGAGCCGCGGGCGATTCAATCGCCAGATTCGGCTGCGCATTCGTCGGAGAGGCAAATGTGCCGTCGCCGTTTCCGGCGAAAAAGCTGATGACGTCGCTGCAACTCATACTGACGACGTCCGTTTTTCCGTCGGAGTTGAAATCTCCCGCGGCGCCGAAGCAGGGCGAGTAGACGCCCGTGCTATAGTTCGCGGGCCCGCGAAAAGTTCCGTCGCCATTTCCGAGCATCACGGCGAGCGAACCGGCAGGAACGGTCGCCAGATATGCTATATCGAGATTCCCGTCATTGCTGAAGTCGGCGAGCATCAGGCTCCCGGCCGCGCCTTGAGCAGCCGGGTAGGACGACGCGGCTCGAAATGTGCCGTCGCCGTTTCCGGCGAAGATCAGAACCCGCGCCGCGCCGGTGTTCGTCGCGTTATAGACGACCAGATCCGGGGTTCCGACGCCATTCACATCGCCGGTCAACATCGTGGCCGAGGAGAATGCTGCGCCAGAAGGCGAAACGATCGGCGCGCCGGCGCCCCCGTCGGCGTTGCCGAGAACGACGCTGATGCCCGCGCCGGCAAGGTACGCGATATCGGGTATCCCGTCGCCATTAAAATCGCCGATCACCGGATTCGAAAGCTGAGCCCCCGGCCCAAGTTGTTGCGAATTCGCGGTAAATGCATAGCTCGGGGCAAGAGCCGTCTGGGCGAACAAAGCTGCACCGGATAGCGCGAGGAACGCGATATCTCTCAAGACCATTCGTGCAATTATCGCAAGAAATTTCGCGCATCAAGAATCGATTTCACTTGATGTGCACTCGGAGCGGGAAGTAATGTCCACATGAGTAGTGGCCGATAATGCATCAGCATCTGGACTTAAATTTGCGCGCCGCCCGCGATTTTCACGAACGCACCTGGGCCTGGTGCCGAGACAAAGAAAGTCCGCCGAGGCGCAGCCCCGGCGGGCGACTAGCTTTGGATGGCGCGACGTCGGCCGCACGTGTGGCGACATGTGGCTTTTGGGATGTATCTCTGGCTGCTCAGCAGGGGTGGCGGCCATCTTGCCGGTGAGCTCTGAGCTTTTCAGCCGGTAGGTGCGGTTGGTCGGCGGGTCCGGCCTCCGTACGGGCGCGTAGCGCCCGAAATGCGCTCCGTTCCGGCCAACCTGCGCGACACGACGCGGGTGGTGGCGTTTTTCAACCTTGGTGGCCACCGTTACGCCAGGTCGGCCTCGTCGTCGCCACGTCGGCGAACGTGTGCCCCAACACACCGCTTATGGAAGGCTTTGCCGCTGGCCTTTTCCGACAGGTATGGTTTCCGGGAGCTGCCCCGCGCGGACGACGCGATTGCAGTCGAAGGGGCAAGCGGGCGAGTGCCGGAGGTCAGTCGCAAATAATTATTTTCCTGTTACTTTACGTAGAGTAACGGGAAAAATAACCCTGGGGCCAGGGGTGTATATGACGGAAACCGCGGTACTTAGTAATTTCTTCGAAAAGGAAAATATTTCCCCTCTGGAAAAAAACTCCGAAGCCCGCCCAAGCAACGCCCGCACAAGCTACCGGGGTGAGCGTGACCAACCCGGCTAGACTTGGTCTTTACCGGACTCGCGCCGCACTCGATGTGGAGTTCTGCGAGGGCAAAGAAAAGCCGCCGAGGCGCAGCCCCGACGGCCATTTGGCGGTGCGCGCCGGGGCGAAGTCCTGGCGTTACGTTGGTCCGACATGTCGCGCCATCATTACCCGCTCGCTGACCCAGACGAAGCAGTTATTGGAGTTCAAAGGCACCAAAACGGAGAAGTCACGAGATGTCAAAGTGCCCGACTCCGCACTCGCCGCTGTGGCCACCCATCGCAAGCGCCAAGATGAATTTCGGCGGCAGTTCGGGTCGGACTACCGTACGGACCTGGATTTGATTTTCGCCCACCCGGACGGGACCCCGCTCCGGCCGAACTCGATATCATCGGTCGTCTCACTGCTGTTCCGCAGGCTCAGTCTTCCCAAAGGAGCGAGCCTTCATTCTTTGCGCCACACGCACGGTTCCCACCTGGTGGCCGATGGGGTGCCGCTGCCCGTGGTGGCCGAGCGGCTCGGGCACTCCTCGGTCCGGACCACGGCGGACGTTTACACGCACGCACCGCGCGGCCAAGACGATGACGCAGCCCGACGTTGGGACGAGTTTCAGCGCCGGGGAGGCGAGCACAGCCTGCCAAGAAAAGTGCAGTGATGATTTGCGTCGTCGAGAGTTTCGGTGATCGATGACTTTAACGCTGTCAAACAGGTCGCGCGTTCAATTCCCACCGGCCTGTGCTGGGCAGTGTCGGTAGCGAGCTGGATATCTCACCAGGGCTTCCACAATACCCTTTCGATATAAACTTACGACCTCCGTCCGCCGATCCACGGGTCACGCACATCACTTGCCAGCCGGAGCGCGGCGCCGCAATTCATCGGTGAAGTTGACCAGGAATGTCAGGTGCGTGATCGGCTTCGGGTCGGCGGTGCCGTCCGCATTCAGAACCACCGCGGCTCGCTTGCCGTCCTGCGACAGGTCGAAGGCGCGCACGGGAGGAGAGCCCAGATCCAGCACCCGATGCGGGGACCATACATGCGGCTTGTCGAACACAAGAGCGTCGGAGGTGGCCGTGTAGCTCGCCGCCATAATAGTTTGGGAGTCCAAATCCAGGAAGAACACCTCGCGCGCTGCCCCGGCGGCTGCGCGGGGCCAGACCACGGAGTCGCCGCGCGCCGAAATCAGCCACCCGCCGCCCGGGCCGGGGAAAGGAACTACCCACAATCCTTTTTTACCGGGCACACTTGAGGTGTACGCCAGGAATCGCCCGTCGGGCGAGAATGCCGGCAGGATCGTGGTAAATGGCGTTTGCAGGAATGGCTCAGCACTTCCCAATCGGACCGCGCCCGGGCCTGCGTCGCCCACCAACGGCGCCGTCCAAATTTCTACTCCCCCGCCAGCGCTGGTTTGGGCGATCGCCAGCCGTTTGCCGTCCGGAGAGATCGATGGCTGCGCCTGCTCTGTCTTGGCCTCGCTTAACCGTTGCGCTACTCCTGAGCCGTCGGCGCGGATCAAATAGATTCCCGGCGCAGCCGGATTCGAAGACCAGAAAATCAGGTTCCTGCCGTCGGGCGTCCACAGCGGCGACTGGTTCCGCCCCGGCAGAAGCGTGACGCGCGACGCCGTGTCGCGTTCGAGGTCCTGCACCCAGATATCCTCATGGCCCTGACCATCACTCGCGGAAAACGCCAGACGCTTCCCGTCGGGAGAAAAGCGCGGAGCGCCGTACAGCCCCGGAGCCGCGTGCAGCGGCTGCGTCTTGCCGGTTCGATCCAGCCAGAAGATGGAGCGCTGAAGTTCCCCCTTCGCACTGACGTACGCGAAACTCCCGGTCCGCGAAAAAGCGAATTGCCCGCCGTCATCCCGCCGGTTGTTGATGTCTTCGAGGATCGGCTGGGGCTGTCCGGCCAGCGTGAGGCGGTCAAGGTCGAACGACGCCGCGTACAGCACGTTATGGAAGATCCAGACCAGATGCCCGCTGGGAAGGTAGCGGGCGAAGAATCCGCCGCGGTGAAGCAGGGTCCGCTTTCCAGTCTTTAACGAAACCACCTCGGTGTCCGCCTCGTCGGTGGACCGGCCTTCGTACTCGGTGGTGAATAGGACGTTCTGGCTTCCCGGCAGAACCTGCGGCCAGGAGTGCCTGAATTCGGCCTTGTCCAAGTTCAGCTGGGTGACCGGCGTCGGCGCGCCGCCGGCGGAGGGGACCCGCGACAGACCAGTCCCCCAGCCGAGAGCCGAGATGATATTGCCGTCGTCGCCCCAGCTCCCGGTCATGTCAGCGGACGAGTCGCAAAGGCTCACGACCGCGCCACCTCCCGACGCGATCTTCTTGATCTGACGATCGGCGTAAAACGCGATCCATTGCCCGTCGGGAGAAAAAAAGGGCGCGATCGCTCCTTCGGTACCGGCGAGGGTTGTAATCTGACTCTGATCAAGCCGGCGCGTGGCTAGGCGGGTCTCACCAGCCTGGTCGCGCACGCTTAAATGCGAGCGTGCTCCCGTCCGGTGACAGGGCCAGAAGGGGTCCGTCCGTTATCCTCGCCAGGCTTGTCTCCGGGGCCAACTCGACCTCCAAACGCATCAGCGGACGCGGCGGACCGGAGCGGCCGGCGTCCCACCAGCCGATCGCCGCAGTTAGCGCGACCGCCGTGGTCAGCGCCGCAATTGCCCAGGGCCACGGACGCGCGCCCAAGCGCGGCTGCATCGCATCCGGCTCGGGAGCATCGATGGCGATGCGTGCTTCGGCGATGGCTTGCAGCCTTTTCGTGCGATCCCGTTCCAGGCAGCGCCGCAGCAGTGCGCGGATCCTCACTGGAGTCGCCGCCGGCAACGCGCTCCAGTCGGGCTCGGCTCGCAGCACGCCAGCCAGAATATCGCTGACCGATTCGCCCGAGAAGGCGCGTTTCGCCGTCAGCAATTCGTACAGCACCACCCCGAAGGTCCAATATCGGCGCGCTTGTCGGCGATGCCGCCGCGAGCCTGCTCC
>CAWCPE010000024.1:0-290706 GCA_963797245.1 Terriglobia bacterium | reverse complement strand
TCCGACGAGCTTCGGAAACATCCACCTGCAACCGCGCACGAGTTTCACCTTTGACGAAATCAAAGCAATGGTCGAGCCTGTGCTTCAGAAAATCGCCGATCCCGCGCAGAGCAACCCCAAGCACACGCTAGTGGAAGCGATCATCGAATTCCTGAATTTCTACAGTCTCGAGGAAGGCGCCAAGCCCAACTCGAAACAGCATTTCACGCCTCAGTACCTGTCGCGCTGGTTCTATGACAAAGCCAACGACCGCCAACTGCTCATGCAGTATTACCTGGGGGATCCGCCGGACGCCAAGCCGCGTCCGCGTCTGCTCGATTCGCTGGATCGACTCGAGCTCGTGGTTCTTAATGCCGATTTCGATATTCTCGGGATGAACCTCGTAAGAAGGCACTCGCCGACATCGGCGATTCCTTCGGCGACGAGACCCCTGACATGTGGCCGGAGATCATCAAACAGAAATACAAGCGTTCCAAGCCGCCCACGATCCGCGATACGATCGACAATCTCAATAAACTCCTGACGTTTCTGCAGGACACGGTCGAAAAACTTCCCAGCATCAGCGCGCTGGATCTGCAGAACGTCGAACGCCGCATCTACAATATGCGCCAGGTTTTCAGCGTGATGACGGAGAACTTGCCGGGGAGCGGCACGCCCGCGGACGGCGGCATGAAAGTGCTGCGCGACCTGTTCTTCGAGCTTCATTACTCGACGCCCGAAAAAGACCGAGGCGATACGGCGGATTTCAGGAACAACCTGAGTCTGATCGCATTCATCGCCAATAGCGGCCTGGATCGCCAGCTTGCCTTCGATTTCCGACGCTACGATCCCACGATGCTCGATCAATTCTGGGGCGGCCTCGTTTCGTTGGCGAGCGCGCCGACAGCTCCGCTCCTGGCTAAAGAGCTCCTGGTCGACGACAAGAATCACGACCTGATCTGGAATCTGAGCAAAGGCCTTTATCCGATGATGGGAAATCCGCTTCCCGCCAGCGGACCTCGCCTCGATGCCCTGAGAACCAAGCAAAGCATGTACTACGGGCTTGCGACGATTCAGCAAATGCACCTGATCTCGCCGGTCGTTCAGGCGCTGACGGAAGCTCTCCCCGGCAACACCGATTACCTCGCCCAGCATGCCGATCTCGCGGTAACGGGCCTCTCCGCGGTTCCTACCAGCCGTTTCTGTCGCGCGCTTTATTCAGACGCCAGTGGCCCTGGAAAGCAAGCCGTCACGGATGTGCTCACCTCCGCGCTGACTGAACCTCAACTCGCCTCTTCCGGAGTCGCGTTGGTTGCGCTGTCGGAAGCGATCCAAACACTAGCCAGGCTTTCACGGATTTCAGCAATCGTTGGAGCGCGTTTACCGCGAGCAAAGAATATCAAGCTCTTCAGCTCGGTGACACCGGGCGCGATATTTTGAATTTCTTTGAAGATCAGTCCACGGACTCGCGCGCCGCGATGACGGAGAAGGATCTGCGAAGCTTCGTCGCGGATCAGCTGCAATCGGGAAATCTGGATCAGATCCTCGTGCTCATCGCCCACGATCCCGCCAAGTTCCAGAATCTGCTTGATACATTCAGCGACTACGTCAAAAATGGAGACTTGAAAGGATTCTTCGCCTACCTGAGGCGAACGCTGAGACCCATTCACTAAATATGCGCCTGGCTCTGATCGCGATCTTCGGACTTGTTGGTGTCTTCACCCGCTACGGCGTCGATGAGTTGGCGTCGAAGCTCGGCATTCATGCGCATTGGGGAACCTTCGCGATCAATCTTCTGGGTTCCTTCGTCGTGACTTTAATCTACGTACTCGGTGCCGAACGCAACCTGATCAGTACGGATCTACGAGTGGGACTCCTGGTGGGATTGATGGGAGGGTTTACGACCTTTTCGTCGTACTCACTTCAAAGCGCGCTTTTATTTGAATCGGGAGCGGGACTGACGACGGTCCTTTATGTTTTACTCAGCCCCGTTTGCGGAGTTCTGCTGGCTTTGGCAGGACTGCACGTTTTCCGCACGGTCCTGCCCCTTTAAGCCAAGCCGTTAGCGAATGCGATTGCAGACCACGTCTAGCTGGGTCGACGCGGGAATTTTGGTCGAATCCGTCGGCATCTGCGCAAGCGAGAACGAGAGCTTCGAGACGAGATTGTCGCGATTCGGATTGGTGCCTGCGCCGCCAACGACTAGTTGAACGGTCGAATTCACGTCATTGCCTTGATAAGTGACGTTTTCACGATCGGAGGTCGCCTGAACGTTGTTCAGCGTCGCCAGAGAATACGTGCGGCGCCCTTCCGCGGTTTCTTCGGACCCGATCAGGCGCATGCCGTAGCGATTGGTCACGGAGTCGCCCGAGATTCCGGAAAACCAGACGGCGACCTGGATTTCCGTGGTGCGATCCAGTTGGCCACGGCAGCTCCAGTTCGGGAAAGAATAAATGTCGATATTGTCGACGTACTCCATGACGACATTCACATCGCGAACGCTTCCAATGATGTAATAATCGGAGCTGGCGTACTCGACCGTCGCGTCGACTTTGAGGATCGTTCCGGTTTTGACGGCGCGTCCATTGAGCTGCACGGAATCCGGCGCGCGAGTCTGACCTTCATAGAAGACCTGATCGATTTCAAATTTCGCAGTCGGAGTCGCAATGACAGCGCTCCAATAAGGTTGCGACTGAGGACATTTGGCCAGTCCCTGGCAATAGCCATAGGGGACAAAGGTGTATCGTTTCTCAAAGTGCACCAGGCCTTGAACACTGGCTGCATCGCCCACTTCATAACCATCGGCCTGCGCCACGCCGGCCATTCCCACGACAGACATCAAAGCAATAACCCACATCAACAAGATTTTTCGCATAAGTCCCCCTTCGGCTAGTGGCGCGTAGAGAGCAAGCGACATGCCATCTCGTTCCATGAGAAAACCTTAGGAACTTCCGGCTCTGGATGCGGTTCTTGAAGGATTCAGTGCGTTGGCTTAGATCGCCAGGTCCTTGCAATATGCAAGAATCTCGTCGACATGGCCGTTCACTTTGACTTTATCGAATATTTTCTGAAGCTTCTGATCGGGGCCGATGATGAAAGTGGAGCGCACGATTCCCATGAATTTGCGGCCGTAAAGCGACTTTTCTTGCCAGACATCGTAAGCCTCGCAGACCTTGCCGTTTTCGTCCGAGAGAAGTGGGAATTGCAAACCTTCCTTCTTCTTGAACTTGCGATGAGTTTCGGGGCTGTCCTTGCTGACGCCCAGGACCACGGCGTTGAGTTTTTTCAGGCGATTGAGGTTATCGCGAAAATCGCAGGCTTCCGTGGTGCAGCCCGGGGTCATGTCTTTCGGATAGAAGTAGAGAATCACTGTCTGGCCTTTGAAATCCTTGAGTGAGACCTTTTGATCCTGATCGTCAAGAAGCGTGAATGCGGGAGCTTTCGTGCCTTCTTTGAGCATGGTGCTTGTCCTCTATCCGATTTGGCCAAACCAGCTCTTGAGATAACGCCCCTCGGGAAACTCAATCAGCATCGGATGATCCGACGACTGCGAGCCTCGCGCTACCCAGCGAACACGCGCGTGGTTGCGGTAGGCGGCTTTGCTGAGCGCCGCAAGAAACTCCTCTTCTTCGAGAAGACCCGAGCAGGAGCAAGAGACCACGGCGCCAGTCTTGCGCACGAGGCGGAAAACCTGGGTGTTGAGCTGAAGATAGGCGTGCTTCCCCGTCGGGATGTCTTTGCGGCCCTTGATGAGTGCCGGTGGATCGCAAATCACGAGATCAAAGGAGTGGTCTTCGAGTGACCAAGGTCTTTGAGAACGTCGGCCTTAAGCATCGTAACCTTTGCGCCTTCGCGCTCGATGTTTTCGCGGGCAAGTTCCAGCGCCGGCTGCGGATGCATCGACGGCGGTAATTTCGACCGGAACTTTTTGATCGCGAAAAACTCGAGCGAGTTGCGCGCTCCACTGTCCGACGTAGCAACAGAGATCGAGGATCTTCAGCGGACCTTTTTCCGGGCGAAGCGAGCGAAACTTCTGGGCCGCGACGCTGATGTTGTAGGCCTGATCGAGAAAAAATCCCGTTTTCTGTCCGTGAACGAGATCGGCGCGAAATTTCAGATTCGCTCCCGTTCCCGTGGAAGGAAGAACTTCGATGAGAGACTTCGAAAGATCGAGTCCTTTCACCGCGCGAACGACGCGCTCTTCGGGCGAGAATTCTGATTTCAGCCCTTCGAGCGCACGGACACTGAGGTCGTTACGAAAAACGAGAGCCGTTTTTTCCCAGCTGGGCCCGCCGGGAATTTCTTTGCAGAGAGATTGGAGCGCTTCGGGAAGATGCTTCAACATTTGATCCGCGCCTGCCGTGTGAGCTTGAGCAACAAACGCCTGCGTATCACCCATTAGATAGCGATCTATTACCAGACCCGGAAGAAAATCCGCTTCACCGAAACTGAGCCGGAAACTGGCCGAACCCATCCCGCCGCGTATGCGGATGGCGAGAGCCGAACGCAAGGCTTCGGTCAGAAATTTAGCCGAAAACGGATCCGTCTCCCCTTTTGCCTCATCCCCGCGCACCAGCGCACGAAAGGCGATCAAGGACTTGGGATTTCCATAACCCAGCGCCAGCAAATTTCCTGCCGCGTCCTGAAGACGAATCATCTCGCCCGGCTCGATCCCCTTGGGGCTCTCCGAAAGCTCGTTGGAGTACACCCACGGATGCCCCCCGCGAAAGCGTCGATCCATCCCTTTCTTGAGTTTCCAAGTTGTCGCCATAGTGGGGTATACCTATAGCATGAACTGGGGCCCAAACCTAAATTGGAAGGAAATCGAGCTTCTGGCCGCCAAAATCGCGCCCAGTCTCGAAGGCCATTTCGTCGATCGCGTGATCGTCCCCGCACGCCCGCGTTTTCCTCAGGGCTACATCAAGGGCGAATGGGTGATTCGATTTACGGGCCGAAAGCAGGAGCTTTCCCTTCTGATCAGCGTGCGTCCGAGACACCCGTATTTCTCCTTATTGGGGATAAAGGCCCCCAGGCTTCCACTTCAGCTACTCGCTCGCCCTTTGATCTGGCGGTTTCCAAGCATCTCAAGGATTCGAAGCTCATTCGTTTTCATGCGCTCGCGCGGGAACGTGTGCTGCTTCTTGACTTTGAAGGTGGCCAAAGGCTCGTACTGTTCTTGGTTCCGGCGACTCCGGAAGCGCTTTTGGTGAGAACTCCCGCGACAGCGATTCGAAGTCGTGGCCGGTGATCGCGCGGAGTCGGACGATTCGAGATAACCCGGAGGCGGCTTCGCAGTTCGCGGTTCCGGATGGATCTCGGGCTCCTGCAGAGCCTGCGATTCGTGCAGAATTGTGCATCCGGATTCTATGTCGAAACTATTGGCGAGGCTGGACCAGGAAGCCTTCGAGGCGCGGATCCAAATTCTGGAAAAAACCTTCGAGAAAAAACCAAGACCGCACAAGACCGGATTCGTCAGAGTGACGTGGCTTCGGTGAAGCTCAGCGTGAAGCGGACTGGCAGCGCTATGGCGATCTGCTGAAAGGCGCGATCGGTAATTCCCCGAAGGTCGCCGTGCGTGAGCGCGAAGTCACGGATTTCGAAACCGGGGAGCCGGTCAAAATCACGTGCGATCCAAAGCTCGGCCTTCGCGATCAGATCGAGAAATTTTATCAACATGCGCGGAGAAGGCAGCGACGGATGTCCGAAGCGAAGAATCGCTCGCGATTTTCGGTGAAGCTCTTTCGAAGTGGGGCACGGCCGGAGAGATCTTAAGAAACTCGATCCTTTAAAACCCGATTGGTCGCGGCTTGAGAAACTCGAGGGCGCGCTTGGCCAGGGAGTTCAGCAGATCCAGAAAAATCCGGAGCTCGCGAAGCGCAAGAGCGGCGGATGGATGGGAAAAGCTCTTGACTCGCGGGATGGAATTCCGATTTGGGTAGGTCGAAGCCGTGACGAAAACCTGGAACTCACATTTAAACATGCGCGAGGAAATGATCTTTGGATGCACGTTCGCGGCCGGCCCGGATCTCACGTCGTCATTCCGGTTCAGTCCGGGAAGTCCGTGCCCTTGGAAACGCTACTCGACGCCGCGAATCTCGTCATTTATTACAGCGGTGGGGAAAGCTGGGGAAAGACCGAAGTCGATTACACGTTTAAGAAATACGTGAAGCGGATCAAGGATTCCACTGAGGCGAGTTATACGAATAATAAAACATTGCTGGTCGAGCCGGATCGGGTGCGTCTGAAGCGGCTGCTTGGGAGCGAGGAGAAGTGAGTTGGCTTGAAGCCACGAAGGATGGCGTGCTGATTCGCGTGCAGGCGCAGCCGAAAGCTTCTCGCACCGAAATCGTGGGACCGCACGGAGATCGATTGAAAATTCGGATTGCCGCGCCTCCCGTGGACGTCGACGTGCAGCATCAGGAGCCGGTGCGCGTGCTGGCTGACGAAGTACTCGCCCAGGTAGACGGTTCCGAAGTGCGGGACGTAAATGCCGTGGTCACGACGCTCGAGACCCCGCGGCAGTTTGTCGAGGTTGCGCGCCAGCGTCACGCCGATGGACCCGTGTTTGCCCTCCGGCAGATGCTTGCCCGTCGCATCGATCATCGAAAGTTTGGCCAGCTCATCGTGAAAGGCGTGGTCGTGCTCCCAGGCGTGTTTGAGTTTCGACCAGGTGCCGTTCGCGGTAAACAGATCCGTGGCCATATCGATATCGAACCGGTGTCCGGCGATGCGCAGATTGTCGAAGTGCGACCCGAGCGGGTTAAACGTGGGCTCTACGCCACCGTCCGGATATTTCGCCGCCAGGCGCAGAACGATGCGATCGCACGTCACCACGTTCAGGATATTGACGCCTTCGACACACACCGTGGATGCGGCGCCGTGGGCTCCGTCCTTGGTGCTGTACGCGCCGAACACATGCACTTCCGCTTTACGAAACGAAATAATTCCGCGATGGTTGAAATTCTCAATGCTGGCGGTCGCGTGGCCGCCGTTCAAAGGCACCGAAGCCGACGCGGGCACCGGGACCATTTCCTGATACGGAAGCGTGAGCTGGCCCATGGCCGCCGACGCTTCGGCGTGATAAAGGAAGTTGAGTTTCATGGATTGGATTGATTCTACTCAAATCGAATGACAAATGGATATCGGGCGGCTTCGGTTTGGGCGCCGGTGGAATTCCGGCCTTCGATGATCAACAGATATTTTCCGGCGGGGAGGGCGCTGGTGGGAGCAAGAATATAAAAGGCGCGGCCCGGCGCGGGAGCAGGAACGTCGGCCGAGAAACGCTCCGCGCCCGAGGCGTCGCGAAATACGGCGCGATACGAAGCGAAATCGGGATCCCAGGTCCGGTCGAAGTAGAGCGAGTAGAATCGCGCACCGGGCGGCGGCGAAATCACCGTTTCATCTCCGCGCGCGGCCGCGTATAAAGGATAGGCAGCGATGGCCTGCGGCGTGCCAGCTTCGTGCCGCGCCCCGAACTCGTATCCGCCGAAAACACCGGCCACCAGCGCGGCAAATGCCGGCGCCCAGATCCAATTCAGCCGCCAGCCTGCGCGCGCGGGCTTGGTCGCCACTGGCGTGGGCAGGCTGACGGGCGGAGGGGTGGGACTCGGCTCCAGAAAAACCGCGCGAGCATTGTCCTGAAGAATCGCCAGCGTTCTCAACTCCTCCGAGCACTGAGAACAATCGAAGAAATGGCGCTCAAAATCCTCGACTTCGGAAACGGAGAGCTCGCCGAGCACATAACGCTCCGCCGCCCTCATTTGCGTCGCTTCCGTATGGTCCATCCTTACGCCCTCACACCATTGAAGTGAAGTTCATGCGCGGCGCGTTTCAACCCGCTGAAACATTTTTCCCGATCGGCGATTGAACTCATGGTTGAACATGCCCTCCTTTATCGAACGCCTCTCGAAAACGGTTCTTGGCCCGATGCACCAGCACGCGCAAATAATCGCGATCCACTTTGAAACGGCTGCAAACCTCGTTCTTATCGGTTTCTTCGAGGAATATCGCCCGCAGGATCTGCCGGTCTTTTTCGGGAAGGTCGTCGAGAACGGTCCGGACCATTTCGGAGCGTTCGCGCGTTACCAGGCTGCCTTCGGGATTGACGCGCGTGTCCGCCATCTCCTGCGCCTCCTCCGAGATCGGCGGATGGCGCGTCGAAGCGCGCAGCAGCTCCATCATCACGTTGATGCACACCGAATGAACATAGGCGCCCAGCCGCTCCGGACGATCCAGGCTGCGATCCGAGCGCAGAAAATTGAGCACGCGCAGGAAGGTTTCCTGCCGGATGTCCTCGATCAACTCCCAGGATCGCAGACGGTAGCGCATCGACAGCCGGATCATGTTGCTGAAGTGGGACACAAAATGCCGTTCTGTTTCCGCATCGCCGGCGCGGAGACGTTCCAGGTATTCGGCGTCAAAGGTCGTCTGGCTCAATCATTTAGAATACTGCGCGCGGCGGCTTGCACGCTGCGCGATCATAGAACTAGCCATGCTTGCGCTCAGCGATCCCATTGTTCAATCGTGGTTCAATGCGCACTTCCGTGACGTTACCGAGCCCCAGCGGCTGGGCTGGCCGGAAATCCGCGCGGGCCGCGATGTTTTGATTTCCGCTCCCACCGGTTCTGGAAAGACGCTGGCTGCTTTTTTAACAGCGCTCGATACGCTGATCCGGCAGGCGCGCGAAGGCGAATTGCCGAATGCGACCCAGGTACTTTACGTATCGCCGCTCAAGGCTCTGAGTAACGATATCCATAAAAACCTGGAGATCCCGCTGCACGGCATGGCGGAAATCGCGCGAGCCGAGGGCATCGCGCTCGCGCCGATCCGCGTGGCCGTCCGTACCGGCGATACCCCTCAGGCCGATCGGCAGAGGATGAGCAAAGAAGCCCCGCACATTCTGGTGACCACGCCGGAGTCGCTTTACATCCTTCTCACCACCGAAAAAGCCCGCGAGATGCTGCGTTCGGTGCGGACCCTGATCGTGGATGAAATCCACGCTCTGGCGGACGATAAGCGCGGGTCACATCTGTCGCTTTCCATTGCGAGGCTGGAGCATTTGTGCGGTCGGCCGTTGCAGAAAATCGGATTATCGGCGACGGTCAGCCCGATTCAAGCGGTCGCCGAATTTCTGAGCCCGCGCGCGAAGATTATTCAGATCGGCCATCGCCGCAAGATGGAATTGGGCGTGGAGGTTCCGCGCGATGAGTTGGGACCGGTCGCAAGCAACGAGTCATGGGACGAGATTTATGATCGCGTCGCGGAGTTGGCGCGTGAGAATCGGACCACGCTGGTGTTCGTCAATACCCGGCGGCTCAGCGAACGCATCGCGCACCAATTGGCCGAACGGCTGGGTGAAAACGCTGTTCTGCCGCATCACGGCAGCCTTTCCCGTCAACTGCGCCTGACCGCCGAACAACGTCTGAAATCGGGCGAACTGCGCGCGGTGGTGGCGACCGCGTCGCTTGAATTGGGCATCGATATCGGAACGGTCGACCTGGTTTGCCAGATCGGCTCGCCGCGCTCCATCGCGGTCGCATTGCAGCGCATCGGCCGGGCCGGGCATTGGGTGGGCGCGCTACCCAAGGGCAGACTCTTCGCAACTACGCGTGACGAACTGGTGGAATGCGCGGCACTGGTGCGCGCCATTCGATCGGGCGAGCTCGATCAGCTTGAAATCCCCTCCGCGCCGCTGGATATTCTGGCGCAACAGATCGTCGCGGCATGTGCCGCCGACGATTGGGATGAAGAGGAGCTGTTTACGCTGGTACGCAGCGCGTATCCGTATCGCAATCTTACCCACGGCGATTTCGATGCCGTGGTCGAGATGCTTTCCGAAGGCATCGCGACCTCGCGCGGGCGGCGTGGAGCGTTCCTGCATCATGACCAGGTGAATCATCGGCTGCGCGGCCGGCGCGGCGCTCGATTGACCGCCATCACCTGCGGTGGCGCGATTCCGGAAACGGCGCAATACCAGGTGGTCGCCGAGCCGGAAGGCACCGTGGTGGGAACGCTCGACGAGGATTTCGCGGTCGAGAGCATGGCCGGCGATATTTTCCTGCTGGGCACCACGTCGTGGAAGATCCGGCGCGTCGAGCCGGGACGGGTTCGCGTGGAAGATGCGCATGGCGCTGCCCCGACAATTCCGTTCTGGCGCGGCGAGGCTCCGGGACGTACACGGGAACTCTCGCAGGCGGTTTCGAAATTGCGCGAAGATGTGACCGACGCCGCAGACCCCGTTCAATTCCTTCAAGACGAATGTTCACTCGATCGCGCGGGCGCGGAACAGGCCGCGGCCTACATTCGCGCCGGCGCGCATGCGCTGGGGGCGATGCCCAGCGATCACACCGTGGTCGCCGAACGATTTTTCGACGAGGCCGGTGGCATGCAGTTGATCATTCATGCTCCGTTCGGCTCGCGCATCAATCGCGCCTGGGGCCTGGCGCTACGCAAACGCTTCTGCCGCACCTTCAATTTCGAATTGCAGGCCGCCGCCACCGATAACGGCCTGCTGCTTTCCTTGAGCGATCAACATTCGTTTCCGCTCGAAAGCGTATTCGATTTTCTGAATCCGAATACGGTGGAGCAGGTGCTGACGCAGGCCATGCTGCCGGCCCCGATGTTCGGCGCGCGCTGGAAGTGGAACGCGTCGCGGGCCCTGGCGGTGCCGCGCTTCCAGGGCGGGAAAAAAGTGCCGCCGCCGATTCAACGCATGCGCTCCGACGATCTGCTGGCGGCCGTGTTTCCAGACCAGATCGCGTGTCCCGAAAATCTCACCGGCGAAATCCGCATTCCGGATCACCCGCTGGTGAAGGAGACCATCGATAACTGCCTGCATGAGGCCATGGATCTCGACGGCCTGACGGAGCTTCTGAAGCGCATCGAAGAGGGGTCATGGAAGACGGTCGCGATTGACACGCCGGAGCCATCGCCGTTTTCGCACGAGATTCTGAATTCGAATCCCTACGCGTATCTTGACGATGCCCCGCTTGAGGAGCGCCGCGCGCGTGCCGTTCAGCTTCGCCGTACGCTTCCGGCGGAAGACGCGGGCTCGGTCGGAGCGCTGGATGCTGCCGCAATCGAACAGGTGGCCGCCGAATCGTGGCCCGTAGTTCGTGACGCCGACGAATTGCACGACGCGCTGCTCACGCTGATTCTGCTGCCGCCAGTATCGGAATGGTCGGCACTATACGATGACTTGGTTCGCGCCGGACGCGCCAATCTGCTCGACAGCTATTGGGTCGCGACCGAGCGCCTGGAACAGGCACGCGCCGGGATCGCCGAAGATGAAGCCGCGGTAGCCGCGGTCTTGCGTGGCTGGATGGATTCGATCGGCCCGGTGACGCCCGCAGCACTCGCTGAACGGCTGGGATTGCCGCGGCTTTCGATCGATATCGCACTGGCCAAGCTCGAATCGGAAGGATCGATCCTGCGCGGGCACTTTTCCGGAACGGAGCTGCAATTCTGTCACCGCCGAATTCTGGCGCGCATTCATCGGTTGACGCTGGGACGCCTGCGCAAGGAAATCGAGCCGGTTTCTTCAGCCGGCTTCATGCGCTTCCTGACGCGCTGGCAGCACATCGCTCCTGGAACCCGACTGCACGGCGTCGACGGATTGTTCCAGATCCTGCGCCAGCTTCAGGGCTACGAAATTTCGGCCGCGGCGTGGGAATCGACCGTGCTCGCCCGACGGATCGCGAATTACGATCCGGAATTGCTCGACCGTTTATGCCTTTCGGGCGAAGCCATGTGGGGCCGATTGTCGCCGCATCCGGCGCTTGAAACCGAAGGTTCGCGGCGGGTGCGCCCCACCCGCGTCGCTCCGCTCGCGATCTTCCTTCGTGAAGACGCCTCGCGATTGCTTCCCGCCGCGCCGGCTGAAACGCCGTTGTCGCATCCCGCGAAAGACGTGCTCGCGGCGCTCGAAAACCGTGGGGCTTCTTTCTTTAATGACCTGGTGCGCGCGACCGGCCGGCTGGCGAGCGAAGTGGAAGACGGCCTGTGGGAACTGGTCGCGGCCGGGCGCGTGACGGCCGACGGATTCGAAAATCTGCGCGCGTTGATCGATCCCAAGCGCCGGCGTGGGGAAGGCCGCGGCCGTTTCGCGCGACCGCGTCACGCTCCGGGCCGATGGGCGCTGCTCGAACGCGGCGACGGCAAGGTGAGCGCGGAATTCTTCGCGAAGCAATTGCTGAATCGTTGGGGCGTGGTGTTCCGCGATATTCTGGTCCGCGAAACCCTGGCGCCGCGCTGGCGCGAAATCCTGGTGGAGCTTCGCCGCATGGAAGCGCGCGGAGAAATTCGCGGCGGACGGTTCGTTTCGGGCTTCGTGGGCGAGCAATTCGCACGGCCCGAAGCTCTCGACCTGTTACGTTTCATCCGCCGGACCGCGGTATCGGATGAGATCATGGAAATCGCGCTGGCGGATCCGCTGAACCTGACTGGAATCGTCCTGCCCGGCCCGCGCACCAGCGCGCTCGCCCAGGGAACCATCCGCCTGCGCGACGGTGTCCAGGAACTCGCGGCGACGGGGACGTAGACTCCGCCAGGAAAACGGACTTGCTCCCCTCCCTGACGAGTCTGTGTGAAAAGTGGAGTTGGTCGGCCTTGCTCCCCTCCCTCACGGTCGGGGTTCCGTTTGGCGCCACGTCGAATGAGCCACATACGGAACCCCGCGCGTGAGCAAGGGGAGCAGGTCCGTGGTTTTCACACAGACTCTGACGGTCGGGGTTCCGTAAGCGGAACCGCGCGCGTAAGCAAGCGGAGAACGTCCGCAATCTTCGCATCGCCTCGCATCTGTGGCTAACAACCTGCATTTCTCCTGTGCAGGATGCCGCAACTCACTCACAACGCTAGAGCTTTACATCACGCCCCGCGTGATTTCGCGCAGACGCCGCTGAATATCTATTGGGAAATGACCCAATCCTGCTCGCTTGCCTGCCGCCATTGCCGGGCCACCGCGATGCCCAATCCTCATCCCAACGAGATGACTTACGAGCAGGGCGTCGCGTTCCTGCGACAGATCCCCGAATTCGGCCAGCCGATGCCGCAGTTGATCCTTACCGGCGGCGATCCGTTGAACCGGCCGGATCTCGACCTGCTGATCGACGAAGCACGGAAGCTGGGCATCGGAGTTTCGATCACGCCGGCTGCGACCGCCAAGCTCACCAGGGAACTGTTGATGCGCCTCAAGGCGCATGGCGTCGACGCGCTGGGACTCAGCCTGGACGGCTCGACCGCAGAGAAGCACGATGCCATCCGCGGCGTTCCCGGCACGTTTCATCGAACCATGCTGGCCCTGCAGTGGGCCAAGGAGCTGGAAATTCCGGTGCAGGTGAACACGCTCGCCGCCGGGGAAACGGTGGAGGACGTTCCCGCGATTTATGAACTCCTCAAGCCGTTCCACATCGCGCGCTGGAGCCTGTTCTTTCTGATTTCGGTCGGCCGCGGAAAAGTCCTCGCGCCGATGGAGGAGGAACAGGGCAAGACGCTGATGGCCTGGATTTATGAGACCGCGCGCAAGGCGCCGTTCGTGGTGGCGACCACCGAAGCGCCGTCTTATCGACGGTTCGCTCTCGAGAAAATGCGGAGCGAAGGGATGAACGGTGAGGAAATCAAGCGCAGCGGATCCTATCGCAGCTTCGGAATCCGCGACGGCCACGGAATCGTGTTCGTTTCCAATACCGGCGAGATCTGCCCCGCGGGATTTCTTCCGCTGGTGGCGGGTAACGTCCGGACCGATCACATCGCCGACGTGTATCGCAACTCGAAAATTTTCAGCGAGTTGCACAATCCGACCGAGTTTCACGGCCGCTGCGGCTATTGCGAATATCACGCCATCTGCGGAGGCTCCCGCGCCCGCGCCTACGCGGCCACCGGAGATGCGCTCGGCGAGGATCCGTTCTGTACCTATGAGCCGCACTCCCATACGCAAGCTCAGCAGAGCTGCGGCGGAGGCTGCAGTTCCGGGTGCCCGAATTGTAAGGAGAATTGAAATACTCGGAGCATGAGATTGGGCCGGCTGCTGTTGACGGTCGCAATGGGAGCCGGAGCCGCGTTCACGACCGGTTTCAATGCCGGCCTGGACAACGGCGTGTTTTACGCGGGCTACTCGTTCGCCCGTTAGTTCCTTGGCCGATCCTCGTCGGCGATACCCAACGGATGGGGAGGGACTTCCTTAAGCAGCGCATCGCGATTCATCTTCTGGCGCCGCATGGCGTGCCGCAGCCCCAGCAGCAGCGCGACCACGATCAGCATCCACGGATGAACGTTGAACCCAAACGGATGGATCATCTCCACCACCGCCAGCAACAGGGCCAGCACAGCCAGGACCAGCGTCAGATTCCCGCGAAGTTTCACGTTTGTATTATATCGGCTGTCGTATACTCGATTCGAAGAGAGGGTGTGCGCTAAATGCGGGTTGATGGAATCCCTCCCCTCGCTAACGCTCGGGGTTCCGAACCGTATAGAAGCAGAACCCTGACCGTGAGAGTGTGTGAGAAAGTGGAGTTTGAGCCCCGCCGTTACCGGCAGGGCTGGTCTATCGTGTGGAAGGCGCATGCGTCGGTGACCAGCCCTGCCGGTCACGGCGGGGATCAACTCCACTTTTCACGCAGGCTCGTAAGGGAGGGGAGGGACTCGGCCTGAATTTAGCGCACCACCGAAGAGAGCGGAATGTCTAGAGATCAAGTCGCAAATTCATTATTGGGCGTTGCATTCCTTTTCGTGATCGCCGGGCTGTTGACGCTGATTCCGTTTTCGGCCGCGAAAATGAACGACCTGGGCTACCACTCCATGTGCCCCTTCGCGCCGTGGAGTTCGCTCGCCCTGTTAGTTGTGGCGGGCGTGGTGTGGCTGATCCGGGGGTACGTTCTTACGCGCGCCTGATTTCATGAACGCGTCCAGATCCTCATACTGATCGGTCGCGATCAGATCGACGCCCGCGTCGAGCGCCGCACGCCAGCGTAACTCGGCTGCCGCGCGCGAGCCGAAGTTGTACCCGTGCTCCCATCCGCGATTTTCGGACTCTTCGAAGCCGTCGAGCGTGTAGAACCGGATCCAGTAACCGAGCGAATGCGCGCGCCGAACCAGCTCCCGCAGCCGCTCGTTATCTGCCGCGGTCCAGTCGCCGGCTTTGGTTTGCCCACCTTCTTCGACCTCGAACCATGAATTGTTCCACCATCGACGGAAATTGGTGGGAGGATCGGGAAGCAGCCTTTCGGGCGCGAGCGTCGCCATCGCATGGATGCGCTCCTCTCGAGTTTTCGCATCCAGAGGTCCCGTCTTGGCCGATCCGAAGACGCGCAGCCGCTCGCCCGGTTTCAACTGCTTGAAAAAAATCTCTTCCTGAATGTCGGCGTCCTCGGTCAGCACCAGAATCGGCTTCTTGTCGAATTTCGCCAGCTTGTGCGGATCGGAAGTCTGGGGCGCAGTGGTGATCCACGATTGATATTCGCCCAGCACCTGCCAGACACCCCGCAGCGTTTCCGGCTCAAGCGATTTGAAATCGAAATGCAGAATGATGATCGGCCATTTCGCGCGGTCGTTGCGCTTCAACGCGTCCTCAATGATCGGCCGCACGCGTTCGAAAAAATGATCGCGCAGGGTGGGCTCGTTGCCCGTAGTCTTGGACGTATGCGTCACCACCGGACGCCCGTTGGCCCACGCGATATCCTGCTCGATCGCCACCGGGAAACCGAGCTTGAGCGCACGATCGATGCGGTCCGCCCATTGGCCTTCGTAGGGGTAACAGTTGTGCGCGTCGAGCACCGGCCGGCCGTGATTCAGGAAATCCAGCTGCGGCTGGGCGAAAGCCGCCGTGATCGAAAGCAGCGCAAGAAGCTTCATGAAAGCGTTAGTATATCGAGCATAGATAACGATTAGGTGACACGACCGCATGGACATCATCGCCGCAACTGAAAAATACGAAGCTTGGCTGGGGGAGCGCATTCCCTTGATTCGCGCCGACGTGGAACGCAAGCACGCGCTCATGGCGGAAGCGGTGTTTCCGTTTTTCCGCGCGACTTTCTACCGCTGGGCGCAAACCTGGCCGGTGGACGCAGCCGAATCGGCCGACGCTCCGCGCTGCCTCGCGGTCGGCGATCTGCACGTCGAAAATTTCGGTACCTGGCGCGACATCGAAGGCCGCCTCATCTGGGGCATCAACGATTTCGACGAGGTGTGCTGGATGCCCTACACCATCGACCTGGTTCGTCTGGCTGCCAGCGCCCATATGGCCATCGCCAGTTGCGATTTGAACATCACGCCGGAGCGGGCCTCGAAAGCGCTGCTCGACGGGTATCGCAAAGGCCTCGCGTGCGGCGGCCTGGCGTTCGTGCTGGCCGAAAATCATCCTTCCCTCCGTGAGATGGCGGTGGAGCGGCTGAAGACACCGGAGCTGTTCTGGGAAAAAATGCGAGCGCTCGCGACCTACAAAGGCCGTATCCCGTCGAGCGCCGAAAAAGGGCTGCGCCGCATGATGCCGGAGCGCGAGTTGACGTATCGCGTGATGCATCGCGTCAGCGGCCTGGGCAGCCTGGGAAGACGGCGTTTCGTCGCGCTGGCCGACTGGCGCGGTGGCAGTATCGCGCGCGAAGCCAAGGAGCTCACCGATTCGGCCTGGTATTGGGCCCACGCGCGGCGCGGCAAGGCTGTGATTCACTACCAGGAGGCGCTCGACCGCTCGCGCCGCTGTCCCGATCCGTTCGTGAAATTGCGCGGACGCTGGATCGTCCGGCGTCTGGCGCCGGATTGTTCGCGCATCGAACTGTCGACGCTTCCCACCAAGCATGACGCGACGCGTTTACTGCACTGCATGGGATTTGAAACCGCGAACGTCCACGTGGGCACGCGGGACGCGAAGTCGATCGAAGCCGATCTCAAGAAACGCCGGCCGTCCTGGCTGCAGACCGCGGCGGTCGCCATGGTGAAATCGGTCGAGACGGACTGGAAGCGCTGGCGCGGTCGCCGGTAGTGAAGTGTGGCGCACGCACTCTTGCGTGCCGCGTCGACACTTTTGTCGACGCCTGCTCCGTCGCAGACGAGGTGTCGATATGAGTATCGACACGGCACGCTGAAGCGTGCGCCACATGAAATCGGCCACAATAGCAGCGTGCCCCGCCTGCGCGCTTCGGAGTGGGTGATTGTCGGCTATTTCTTCTACGTCGCCGTCGTGGCCGTGTTTTTCTTCCCGCCGCTGAAAGCCTTCATACTGGCGGCCGCCGTGTGCGCGGTCGTTCTGCTTCTGGCGCGCAGCCGATCCTACACGCGCGATCTGGCTCCGCTCGCGTTTACTCTGGCGGCCTATCGCGAGATGGACTGGTTCACTCCCGCGGTTCGCGATCTTCATTTCGAGAAAATCTGGATCGTCTGGGACCGCCGTCTGCTGGACCTAGGGCACCTGCGCGCCGCCGTCGAAAGCCTGGGGGCGCTCGTACCGTCATATCTCGAACTGTGTTACCTGCTGGTGTACGCGGTCGCACCCGTGGCCGTCGCGCTGCTGTTTTTGAACCATCGCCGGGCCCGCATCGACGATTTCTGGCTGGCCTATCTGGCCGGCACTCTGGGAGCTTACGCGCTGTTCCCGTTCTTCCCCTCCGAGCCGCCGCGCACCGCCTTCCCGGGCGTCGATCTGCCGGGTTTCATCACCGATCTGCGACGCTTCAATCTCTGGATTCTGGGCGGCGCCGGGATTCATTCGAGCGTATTTCCCAGCGCCCACGTGTCCAGCATATTTTCCGCGGTGTGGGGCTTGCGCGCGACCATTCCGGACCGGCCCTGGATTGCCCGCGCGTTCCTCATTTACGGAATCTCGGTCGCGTTTGCGACGGTTTACGGGCGCTATCACTATGCCGTGGATGCGGTCGCCGGCGTCTTAATCAGCCTGCTGGGCGTGGTCGCGGTGCGCCTGTTCAGCGCTCCAGCGACTCCCGCACCTTCGCGACCAGCGCGCTCAGCGTGAAAGGCTTTTGCAGGAATTTCGACCCCGGGGGGAATCCGCCGGCGCGAACGCTTTCGTCGTCGGTGAATCCGGATACGTACAGCACGCTCAGATCCGGCAGCGATTCTCTCAATCCTTCCGCCAGTTCACGTCCGCCTATGCCGGGCAGCATGACGTCGGTCAGGAGTAGATCGATGCGCCCGTCGAAAGCTCCGGCCACTGTGGACGCTTCTTCCGCGCTGCCGGCTTCGAGCACGTTGTAGCGCTCGCGCTTCAGGATTTTGCGGACCAGCGCACGGATGCCGGCTTCATCTTCCACCAGCAGAATGGTTTCGCGCACCGGCTCGGGAGCGGGAACAACCGGAGCTTCCACCGGCGCGGGAACCGCTTCGTTCGCTACTGCCGCCGGCTGGCTCGCCTGCGGAAGATAAATGGTAAACGCCGAGCCGCGGAACGGCTGGCTCGAAAAGGCAATATCGCCGCCCCATTCGCGCGCGGTTGAATACGCCCGCGCAATCGCCGCGGCGGCCGGGTCCTTGGCCAGTACGGCTTCGAAAATCTCTACGCGATGCGGGCCGTCCATACCGCGGCCGTTATCGCGCACCGTCACTCGGGCATACGAGCCGGGTGCGAGTGTGGACTCCGTAAGGTGTTCGGCAATATTCTCGATGTCGCAGGAAATCACCACGCGCGACCGCTCTTTGGCGTCTTCCCGCAACGGCGATACCAGCGCCAGGATCATCTCCTCAAACTGTGCGGCGTCCGCCATCGCCAGAACGGCTTCGCCTGCGTGTGAAAATTCCACTGTCACGCCGTCGCCCGCGGCGTGCGCGATGCGCTCCTCCATCTTCGCGATCACATTCGCGACATCCACCGGTACGGCATGTGCGGCCAGCCGGCGTGTGTAGCCCAGCAACTGGCCGGTGATACCGGAAATGCGTTCGGTGGCGCCCAGAATCTGCGCGACGTCGCTGCGCATCGGGTCTTCCGGCTTCAGCGTCTGGAGCATTTCCTCGCTGTAGCCGGTGATGATCATCAGCGGATTGTTCAGGTCGTGCGCCAGGCGGCTGGCCAGCCCGTGCAGCGCATCGCTGCGTTCGGCGGTCAGAAGTTGCTCTTCGAGTTGCTTGCGAAGCGTGATGTCGGTCAGGACGCCCGAAATCACCTTTCGCCCGGTGACCCGCATGGTTTCGCGGCACCACACCACGCGGCCTGACGACGAAAGCACACGGAACTCCGCGCTGGCGTCGCCGGCTCGCTCCATCGCCGCGTCGTAGAACGCCATGGTCGACGTGCGGTCGTCGGGATGAATCCGGTCGATGAAAAACCGTGGCGTCGAGAGCCAGTGCGCCACCGGATAACCCAGCATCGCCTCCACCGCGCCGCTGACGGAAGTGAACGCCATGCTCGCTACGTCCACCTGCCAGACGATCGCGGGAACATCCGTGAGGGCGAGCGCCGGGACGGAAGCCTTCGCCGGCTCGGCCGGACGCGTCGCCGTCCAATGCGCGGTGTCCTCCAGCATCAGCAACGTTTCGATTTCGCTTTCGTCATCCCAGTTGCGCATGGGGATGACGGTCACCCTCAGCGGCCGGTCGGCGAAGTCTACGAACAGGTCCCGCTGCGCGGTGTTGTTCGCGTGAACATCACGAATTTTTTCAACCAGTTGCGGCGAGGGCAGGATCTGTTCGACGGTCTTGCGCCGCAGGTCCTCGGTGCGAACGCCGAACATCTGCCGGAACGCACGATTGGCCGAAACGATGGAGCGATCGAGGGAGAGAACCACCAGCGCCACCGGAAGCGACGCCACCATCTCCTGGTAATAACGGCGCTCCGTCTCGACAAGTGCAAGTAATCTCGCTACTTCCTTGGCCTTCCACTGCTCGAAGTCGGTGCGCTCCATTTGGACGGGATGTGATCCCGTCTAAGTGTGGGACGGCTGGCGGATTGCAGCAAGGTACCTGCAGCGCAGCCAGTAATAGTACCTAGCGGGCCACGAGTAAGAACGAAGCCACGCCGGCTTCGGTTTTTCGCTCCAGGATCTCGGATTCCTGCGCCAGAAGTCGCAGCATCCGGCGATTCTCAGCCAGCACATCAGCCCGGAACCGATGGATTCCGTTGGATTTTCCTACCCTAAGAATTTCCCGAAGCAGAATACGACCAAGGCCACGATTTTGCCACTCATCGAGTACCACCAGCGCCAGATCAACCACCTCGGGGTCATTGGTGCGCTCATAGCGCCCCACCCCGATCAGCTCGCCGTCGGCTTCGGCCACGAGCGCCATGCGATTGGTCTGATTGACGTTCGCGAGATACCGCGCCATCCCGGGCGAGAGCTCCGGCAGGGCCTGGAAGAATCGTTGATAGACGGTCAGAGGGCTGAGTCGATTGAAAATCCCGACCAGGGCGTGATCGTCCTCGGCGCGAATCGGGCGGATATGGACCACTGCACCGTCTTTGAGTGTGAAATCGGAGTCCAGCGCCGCCGTCATGCTGGATTCGATGAATCCGGGCGACCGTGGATTCAGGCGGGCGATAATGGAAGATACTCGAGGAGGGAGATTCATGATGGTAATCGAAATCGAGGCGGATCAAGCGCGAGTGATCGAATTGGCGATCGAATCGGGCGCGTTCCACGACTCGAGTGAGGTGATTGCCGCCGCGCTATCCATGCTGGCCGAAGACCTCGAGGACGGCGCGGTTTCAGAAGCGCGGCGCGATGAGCCGCGATTCACGCTCGCTGAGGTGGAAGCAGAACTGAGAGCGCTCGGCAAGCTGGAGTGACGGATTACCTGGTTACCTTCAGCGCCTCCGCTAAGAGGGAGTTGAAGGACTTGCCGGCCGATGTGACCGGGCGGCTATTGCACAAAATCCGGGAACTGTCGGTCGATCCGCGGCCATCCGGTTGCAGAAAGCTGCATGGATAAAGATCGCTGGCGGATTCGAGTGGGTAACTTCAGAACCATTTATACAATCGACGATGATCGGCGGAACGTGGACGTCACGCGCATCGCTTACCGCAAGGATGCTTACGAGTGATGCCGTGCGAACCCGGCGGCTACCCCATCAGATTTTTCATCTGTTGGAAAATCAGGATCACAGCCGGCCCCAGCGTCACCAGGATCACCGACGGGAAAATCAGGAAGAACACCGGGAAAATCAGTTTCACGCCGACTTTGCGGGCCTTCTCCTGGGCGATCTGGCGGAAGCGGATGCGCAGGTACCGCGAGTGCGTTTTGAGCGCCGGGCCCAGGCTGGTTCCGAAACGGTCGGTATCGATCAGCAGGTTCGCAAATTTGCGCATCTCCATGTCCTTGCTGCGGTCGACGAAGTTGCGAAGGGCTTCGACGCGGGTGGTATTGGCGCGCAACTCGAGTTGAAGCTGGGTGAATTCCGCCGCCAGATCCGGATACGTGTTCCGCAGACCGCGGCTGGTGTCGAGAATCGCGGCGTCCAGGCTCTGGCCGGCTTCAACGGCCAGGACCATCAGGTCGAGCGCGGCGGGTAAGGCTCGACGTAGCCGGGCGACACGCGCCCGCGCCAGCCGTTCGAGCACCCGGTCCGGAAGCATGTAGCCGAATCCCAGCCCGCAGATGATGGGAAGAACGGCGCTGGTCGCATCGGTTCCGAAGGTCAGCCCCAGCCATGCGGCGACAGCGCCCAGTGCCAGCGCGGAAGCGGCCTTGATGCCGTTGAAAATCGAGAGCGCGGAGGGCCATCGGTATCCCGCGGCCACCAGGTCGCCGAGCAAGGACTGATTTCGGCCTCCGCGGGGCATCGCTTCACCCATCAGCCGGAACATGTCGACCACGGCAGCCTGCGCGGTGGGCATGTCGTGTTGTTCGCGGGCGATATCGGCCGGAATTTCGGCCGCTCCGTCGGTACGCGACGGCCGCAGCACAAACACATAGCCGCACGCGCCGACCGCGGCCACGGTGAACAGGAAAAACGAGATCAGCAGAGCTTCGGGCGTCATACTTTGATGTCCACGATCTTGCGGATGGCCAGGTGCGCCAGAACCAGGCACACGATCGCCGCGGTGATCAGGTTCTTGCCGTTAGGGTGATGGTAAAGCACCTGCATATAGCCCGGGCTGACCCACATCATCATCCCGGCGATGACCAGCGGCAGGATGGTCAGAATCATCCCGGTGAGTTTTCCGTGCGCGGCGAGGGCGCGCACTTCGCCTTGCAGGGCGATTCCTTCGCGCATGTTTTCCGCCAGGCTGCTGAGCACTTCGCTCAACTTGCCGCCGGTGCGCGCGTGCAATTGCACCGCGGCCGTGAATAGATTTACTTCGAGCAGCGGCATGCGATGCCCTAGATTGTCGAGCGCCCTCGGCCAACCCATGCCGAGGTTCGCCTCCGCCGCGGTCTTGCGCATTTCGACCGAAACCGGCGGCATGGTCTCGCTCGAGATCATCTCCATGGACGCTGAGAGCGGGTAGCCGGCGCGCAGCGCGCGCGACAGAGAATCGAGCACATCCGGGAAGTTTTCGCGGAATTTCAAGAAGCGCTTTTCGCGCTGCCGCAGGATATAGGCGTAAGGCGCAAATGCCATCAGGACGGCGCCCATCAATGCGGCCCACACGGCCACGAATTTCAGTAGGATCAGCAGTGTCAGGGTTCCCGCGAGCAGCATTGCGAGCGTGACGCGCCCCACCGACCAATCGAGCTCGGCCTGGGCGATGCGCTCCTGCAGGATCTCAATGAAATCGAATCGCGCCAGTACGCTGTCCCAGAAGTTGAGCGTGCTCAGGCGTTCCTGGCGGAAGAGCGAAGACGCGCCCCATTCGTCCGCGTCCGGCCCGGGCGGAGCGGCGTCGGCCACTTCCAGGTCGCGCCGGGCGGCGTCGGTCTCCTCGGCCGTGGTCTTCAGGAATCCCATCCACGCGACGGTCACGGCAATGGACGACAGCAGGAAGATCGCGACGAAGAAGACGAGGATCGAAAGGATCAACATAGGCGCTTCAAGAACGCGATTACTGCGCCTGCGCCTTTTTCTTGGCGGCCGGAGAACCGCCGGCCCGCATGACGGAGCCGAGCGAAAGCGAAGTGCGATCGCTCAATTGCTGATCGAGCGGATTGCGCAGAACCAGCCGGACACGCGCGCCTGAATCCGCCGCGGCCAGCACATCGGCGGCGGCCGGATTGGCGAGCAGGGTCACCACCGGAAGGCTCGCGCCTTGCGAGCTCTGTTCGGCGC
Organism: Terriglobia bacterium; assembly: GCA_963797245.1. Taxonomy (GTDB): domain Bacteria; phylum Acidobacteriota; class Terriglobia; order Bryobacterales; family Bryobacteraceae; genus Palsa-187. The sequence continues at coordinate 267,584 of CAWCPE010000024.1, read as the reverse complement.
CGGCCAGCGACAGGACCTGCAGATTTTCCAAAGCCGTACGCACGGTAGTTTCGCGGCTATCGCCTCCGCGGCCGACTACCACCTGCACATCCACCTTTTGGCCGGCCCGGAGCAATCCGATAACACCTGTAGAATCCGTCACATGAACGGAAACAGCGCGCATTCCCGCAGGGACTCCGCTGCCGCCGCCGGACTGCTCGGAAGCCAGGTGCACGGAAAACACCGGTTCATCCTCGTTGATGGGATCGAACACCGTGTTGCCGACCACCTGCTCCACGTGGTCAAAGGCGCCTTTGGGGAGTTGCTCGGTGGGCCAGGGGATCAGCTTCACGTCGGCGGCTTGCAGCACGGTGCCGGCCTTCAGCTCCTTCGCGGCGACTACCAGCATTTTGCCCGATCCGGTGCTGCTGCTCATGTGCGAAACGAACAGGCCGTAGAAGATTCCCGTGGACACGATCGCGACCACGAACGCGATTCCCAACAGCTTGTACAAGTTATTTTTTTTCATGGCTCGACCGGTGATCCCTCACCTGTGTTATCGGCGAGTCCTAAGGTTTCCGATAGGGCCAGTGGTATGTTGGCGCGCCTTACGCGGGGACTTAGAATGAATGCATGGATACCCTTACCATCGCCGGACGGACATTTCACTCCCGGCTGTTCGTCGGCACGGGGAAATACCGCAGTTTTCAGGAGATGGCGCGTTGTCACGTGGCTTCGGGCGCGGAAGTGGTGACCGTCGCCGTGCGGCGCGTGAATTTGAGTGACCGTTCGAAAGAATCGCTGCTCGATTACGTCGACCGGTCGAAGTTCTTCCTGCTGCCGAACACCGCGGCCTGCTACACGGCGGATGAAGCGATCCGAACCGCGCGGCTGGGGCGCGAAGTGGGGTTGTCGAACTGGGTGAAGCTGGAAGTGATCGGCGATGAACGGACGCTGTTCCCCGATAACGCCGGCCTGCTCGAGGCGACGCGCGTCCTAACGAAGGAAGGCTTCGTGGTGCTGCCGTATACCACCGACGACCTGGTGAACGCGCGGCGGCTGATCGACGCCGGCGCTGCCGCCGTGATGCCGATGGCCGCGCCGATCGGAAGCGGCCTAGGAATCCAGAACGCGACCAATCTGCGCATCCTGCGCGAGATGATTACCGAGGTCCCGCTGATTGTGGATGCGGGAGTGGGCACGGCGTCGGATGCGGCGATCGCGATGGAGCTCGGCTATGACGGGCTGTTGATGAACACGGCCATCGCGGAGGCGGACGACGCGGAGTTGATGGCGAAGGCGATGAAGCTCGCGGTGGAGGCGGGGAGAAGCGCATATCTCGCTGGAAGGATGGGGAAGAAGCTGTACGCGTCGGCCAGCAGTCCGATGGCGGGGGTGGTGAGGTGACTTACCAATGAGAGTCGAGTGAAGACGTACACTGCCTTGAAGTCCAACGGCGCGGTTGCGCAGGGTTCGACGTTTCCCCGGTCGCGGCTTTCGTCAGATAGATTGCAACGCACAATGCGGGACGGCGGGCTTTGAGCCCGCGCGAGGCTTCAGCCTCGCCCCAGCGCAGCGGCGCTAAAGCGCCACGCGGATTGAAATCCGCCGTCCTTATCTTCCGCGAATGAAGTCCATCGTGCAGGAAACCGCGATGGGTTTCCCGTCCTTCGAGGCGGGCTTGAATCTCCAGTCACCCAAGACTGACGTGACGGCGCTGGTCCAACGCTTGTCGGATTCCGCGTCCGCGTGGAGGCTCTTCGGAATTCCGTTTTCGTCGATCTCAAACGACACGATGACCCGCGCGGACGTATCGCTCGACAAGTGAGGTTCGTGCGATTTTTCGAGCTCGGGGCGCGAAGCGTCCGGTGGAGTTTGAAATTCGGCTCGCGCGATGTGCCAGCGCACGGGAACTCCGTGCTTGTCGAGGAGATGGAAAGGCACGTCCAGCGTCATGACCACGTCAGCGGGCTGGCCGGCTTTTGTGCCGGGCTTGAAGCGCCACTGGCGGACGCAGTCGATCGCATTTTCGTCGAGGCCCATGCCCAGACCCTCGATCACCTGAAGATCGGCCGCCCGGCCGTCGACGCCCACGATTCCTTTAAGCTTCACGGTTCCCATCAATGCGGCCATGCGAGCCTCATCGGAGTAAGCCGGCTCCAGTCTTGAAATGATGCGCGGGGCGGTTTGCGCGGAGAGGAGAGCGCTGAATCCGATCGCGAGAAATCGAATCATTCGGCGGCTATTTTAACGCTAGTTCTTGGCGCGTGGCGGAACGTAGCCGGGCGGAAAAGATGCGCCTTCGCCGAAGAAATATTCTTCCATCTGCTTCAGCAGAAATTCCTGCGCTTCCTGGGTGCCCAGGTTCAGCCGGTACTCATTCATGATCATCTTCATCTGCTCGAGCCACAGCTTCCAGGCTTCCTTCGATACGTTTTCGTAAATCCGCTGCCCCAGCGGATGGGTATCGAAGGGGACTTCATCGAGCCCCGGCATTTCGCGCTGGAACTTCACGCAAAACACCATGCGACCGCTTTTGTTCGCTTCTCCGATAGTTGGTCCGATCGAACCGCCGCCGCATCCCATGGATTCAGGATATCAGTTTGCTGAAAAAAAGGACCGGCGCCGCGATCGACCGCTCCCATGGTCGCGGCTCGCAAGTCAGCTGGCGACCGGTGAGTCGGAGATGACGGGGCCTTGCGCGGCGCGCTTGGTTTTGACCGCCTCCAGATATTCGGAAAGCTTGAGCGGCAGGCGCGCGCCTTTTTCCATGTGACGCTGCACGGCTTTCTGATACCGCCGCAGGGTCTCGCGCTTGGAAGCCTCGCGCAGATTGCAGCTTTCGATATCCAGGAGCAACTCGATCTCCCACGGCCGGAAGGTGTTGCGGTGCATATTGCCGCGAAGTAATTCCTGGATCAGGCGGTTGAACTGCGCCAGAACCGTCTCGCTGTCGGGTAGAGAATCGTGCATACGCATGAAGCGTGTCTTATCGTCCAGATTCAGCATGGATGTTAACACATCCGTTGCCGGAGCGGAACCTTAGGCGGCGCCTCAGTTTAGCCGACCCAGCCAGCGGTGGATGGATTCGAGCTGTTTTAGAATCTCCGGGCGATCGGCCGCGTCGGGCTTCAGACGAAGATACGTTTCGAGATCGACGCGCGCCGCCTGATGACGTTTCAACTCGAGGGAGAGCAGCCCGCGCAGCTTATGGCGGCCGGCGAGTTCTACCGGATCGGGAGGCGCGTCGTGCGATGCAGCCAGCACCAGCAGGTCCAGCGTTTGGACGGCGCGTGGCCAGTCCGACCGTTCGAGATAAGTGCGCTGCAGATTCTGAAGCATGCGCACGATGATCTGCCGGGGCGCGGCGCGGCGCAGCACGGTGGGGTCGGAGACCTGGGCCAGCATCAGGCACTCCCGAGCGGTGACCGTGCGTCCGCCGTGGAACGGGTCGATGTAAGCCGAATAATTTCCGTCGTTGAATTCGATCACGAAATGGCGCGGCATGCTGATGCCGAATACCGGCATGTGCAGGCGGCGCGCGATCTCCATGTACATCACCGAAAGCGTGACGGGAATCCCGGTGCGGCGCTCCAGAACCTGGTTGAGGCAGCTGTTGAGCGGGTCGAAATAATTTTCCTCGTTGCCGTGAAAGCCGAGTTCCTGGAACAGGTAGCGTTGCGCGGTTTCCACGAAATCGCGGCCGTCGTTGAAGTTGCGAAGGCGGTCGCCCACTTGTGATGCAAGCTCGTTCAAGCGGTCGAGGACGGGCTCGAAATCGAGATCGGGAAATTGAATGGTGGCAAGTTCGAGCGCGGCGCGGTCCAGGCGCGGTTTCTGATCGCTGTGCTGAAGGATTTGGCGGAGGTATTGCACCCACCTTCATTTTCTCCGATCCGTCAAGCGAGCGTAAACTTATAAAATCTCATGTACTTCATCACGGTGGCTCTGCTGCTTTTGATTTTTCCCGTGTCCTCGATCGCCGTGGAGGCAATCCGCTCCGGCCACGCGGTGAGCATGATCGGGCTGATCGGGAAGTGGTTCACGTTCTGGGCGGTGGGAATCCGGCTGTTCATCGCGGGCCTGCGGCAAGTGATCCAGCCTAGGTTTACGGCCGAGGAAATTTTCGGCATTCGCGAACAAGCATCGTTCGCGATCGTCCGGGAATTAGGATTCGCCAACCTGTCGATGGGCACGCTGGGGATCTGGAGCCTGTTTCATAACGGCTGGACCGTTCCGGCGGCACTGGTCGGGGGACTTTATTACGGACTCGCGGGGGCGCTCCATATTTTTCGAAAAGGCAAGAATGCGAAGGAGATGGTGGCGATGATTTCGGACGCGTTCGTGTTCGTGGTGCTGGCGATATTTCTGGTGAGCACGTTGACGTGAAGAGAATGCCATGAGGCTCGGACCTGCTCGCCTCCCTGACGGTCGGGGTTCCGTTTGGGTCACAGGCGAAACCCCGCGCGTCAGCAAGGGGAGCAAGTCCGCGGTCTTCACGCAGGCTCGAGCGGAGCACGACGATTGACCTACAATCGTCTCCATGCGACGGTTATGGATTCTGTTGTGCGCCGGGCTTGCGGCGGCGCAGCCGGCGGTGGTGGACAAAATATCGAGTGAGCTTCAGAAATCCGGGGCTCCTAGCGTTTCGGTCGCGATCGTGACCGGCGGCAAACTCACGCTCGCCCAGGGATTCGGAAAAGCCGATATCGCTACGGGACGCGCCAGCGAGCCGTCGACACGCTACGCGGTGGGATCGATTTCGAAAGAGTTCACGGCGGCGATCATCTTGCTGCTGCAGGAGCAGGGCAAACTTTCGCTCGACGATCGTGTGTCGAAATATTTTCCCGATCTTACGCGGGCGAATGAGATCACGATCCGGGAACTGCTTTCGCACACCTCCGGTTATGAAGATTTCGCGCCGCAGGATTACACCATTCCCGAATGGCTGAAGCCGACCACGCCGCAGGCGACTCTGGATCGCTGGGCGAAAAAGCCGCTCAATTTCGACCCCGGGACGCGCTGGCAGTACAGCAATACCAATTACGTTCTGGCCGGCGCGATCGCTGAAAAGGCTTCCGGTCTGGGATTGATGGAGATGCTTAAGGCGCGCATCTTCGATCCGCTCCAGATGACGTCGGCCGGCGATTGCCTGCCGGTGCTGCCGGGCGATGCGATCGCTTACACGCGGTTTGCGCTGGGTCCTCCGCGGCCGTCGCAGCGCGAAGCGGCGGGCTGGTATTTCGCGGCGGGAGAGCTGTGCATGACGCCCACGGACCTGGCGAAATGGGACATCGCGTTTCTTGAAAAGAAGATTCTTTCGGCGCGGTCGTATGAGGAATTTACGCACGAGGTGACGCTCAAGAACGGCGATCACACGCATTACGCGCTGGGGTTGTTTGTGCGCGACTTCCACAACATTCCGCGGATCGACCACGGCGGCGAGGTGTCCGGATTCATTTCCGAGAACTATATTTTCCCGACGCGCAATGGAGCGGTAGTGGTGCTGTCGAACCAGGACGGAATGAACCTGGTGCAGCCGCTGGCGGACGAAATTTCACAGATGACGTTTCTTCCAGCGGTGGATCTGGACGCTAACACGGACGTGGCTCGCGTGAAGGGCGTGCTGGAGGGGCTGCGGAAGGGCAAAATCGATCGCGCGCTGTTCACCGACAATGCGAACTTCTACTTCACCGCGACGGCGCTGGCGGACATTCGAAATTCGCTGGCCCCACTGGGAGCTTTGAAGTCGGTCGCGATGACCAACCAGTCGCTGCGCGGAGGAATGACGCATCGCGGGTATCGCGTGGAGTTCGCCAAGCGAACTCTGGCGCTGAACATTTATGTGATGCCGGACGGCAAGTTCGAGCAGTTTATGGTCGAGGGGAATTAGCATAGAGGTGATGTACCGGGTTCTACTTGCCGTGCTGGTCACCGTCACGGCCGCGCCCGCAATGGCCGCGCGGTGGATTGAATATCGCGTGGGGCCATTCCATGTGTTCAGCGACGCGGGCGACAAAGCCGCGCGCGACAGGTTGAATGAAATGGAACAGCTCCGCCACGTGCTGGGCGTCATGCTCGGCAAGGACAGCCTGGGCGTCGGCGGGCCGCAGCAGAGCCAGCTTGAAACCGTTTGGCCGATCGAGGTGATTCTGTTTTCAAATACAAAGCAATATGCGCCGCATGCTCCGGGACATCCGTTCACCGAAGGCGGATCGGCGATGCTGGCGGCGTGGACCGCGGATACTCCGCTGCCGCACGATTTTCTGCGCGCACTGACGCGTATGCTGATCGATCAGAATTCCGGGAGAATGCCGGACGCGGTGGAGACAGCTCTGTGCGATGTGTTTTCGACCATTCAGACCAAGGGACCGAAGGTGATGCTGGGCGCTCCGCTGGGCGCGGGTGAATTGCCGCCGGACCGGTTGAAGGCGTGGGCGAAAATGCAGATGCTCGCGACGCTCGCGGACTATGAAGGTAAAGTGCGGGTGTATCTGAACAATTTGCAGGGACTGGGCGATGAATCGCTCGCGTCGCGCAACGCGTTCGGGCTGACTCCGGCGAAGTTGAATGAAATCGTGAACGCGTACGTGGCGGCTGGAAAATTCGTCGCCGTGCCGGCTTCCGGCGAGGCGATTAATCCCAATCTGGATTTCATCGAGAAGCCGGTCGAAAAATCCACGGTGGATGGCCTGATCGCGGAGATCGCGGCGGGCGGCAAGAATTTTCCGCCGGAGAGCCCGCGCGGGCTGGTAGCGAAAAATAATCGGCCGGCGCTGGAGCTGGCAGCGAAAGCGAATCCGCGCTGGGGCGAACCGTATTTTCGTTTGGCGGCGCTTGAGACCTCGGACGCGGCGAAAATTCAGGATCTGAAGACTGCGGCCAAGCTGGAACCTCGCATCACCGAATATTGGCAGGCTCTGGCGCTGGAGCAGATGGCGGCGAATCTTTACGCCGACGCCGATAAGTCCTGGAGCATGGCGCTGCGGGCCGCTCCCGAATCCGATCGCGAGCGAATCAAACAGATCCGGCTGGATTTCGATGAAAAGCGCGCGGCATTTGAAGCGGCGGAGAAAATTCGCATCGCCCGGGAGCAGGCCGCGGAACTGCAGCGCATCAAGGATTCGGCGGCGGCCGAAGTTCACGCGGCGGAAGCGGCGGCGAACAAGGCCGCGGGGCCGCTCGATTCGAAACAGAAGCCGGTGGAGTGGTGGGAAGCTCCGCCGGGTGAGAAGCTGTCGGGACGGCTTGCGCGGGTCGACTGCCTGAACGGTGGCGCGCTGCGGTTGACCATCAATATCGACGGCGGGGGAACCATTCGATTGCTGATTCGCGATTTGAAGCAGGTGCAGGTGAAGGACGTAGGCGCCACGAAATTCGGCTGCGGCGTGACCAAGCCGGCTCGCAAGATTCTCGTGATTTACAACGTCAAGGTGGATGCGAAGCTGAATACGGTGGGCGAGATCGCGGGAGTGGATTTTCCCTAAATGATGCGGAAAATCCCGGTACGCTGGATCGCGATCACCATTTTTCTGTTTTCGTCGATGCTGAATTATCTCGACCGTCAGTTGCTGGCGGCGGTCGCGCCGGCGTTGCGCGGCGAGTACCATCTGACGAATCACCAGTACGGGCAGATCGTGAGCGTGTTCTCGATCGTCTACGCGCTGACGGCTCCGCTGGCCGGTATCTTTATCGATCGGGTGGGACTCAACATCGGCGCGGCAGTCGCGGTCACGGTATGGTCGGCTGCGGGCGCGATGACCGGATTGACGAATACCTTTCGCGGATTGATCGCGACGCGAACCATGCTGGGCGTCGCGGAAGCGGCCGGCATTCCGCTGTTCGGAAAGGCGAATGCCGTGTATCTGGAAGCGCGCGAGCTGGCGATCGGCACGGCGTTCAACCAGATCGGCATCAGCCTGGGATTGACGCTCGCGCCGCTGGTGGTGGCCGCGATCGCGCCGGTTTACGGATGGCGAGCGGCATTCCCCGTATGTGGCGCGCTGGGCCTGATCTGGGTGCCGCTGTGGTGGTTTACCTCGCGGAAAATTCCGGCCAAGCCCGCGGTGAAATCGGAAACGCACGCGCGGTTGAGCGACGTGCTGGCCGATCGGCAATTGTGGGCGCTGGTGTTCTCGACGGTTTTCATGATGAGCCTCTACACGCTGTGGACCAACTGGACCACGCTATACTTCGTCGAGCAGTGGCATTTGACGCAGGAAGCGGCCAACAGCCGGTTCGCATGGATTCCGCCGGTGTTCTCGACCCTGGGCGGATTCTTCGGCGGATGGATGGCGTTTCACTGGATCCGCGGCGGAACGCGGGTGATTTCGGCGCGGATGCGGGTGTGCTGGATCTGCGCGATCGCGGCACTGATCGGGACGGTCGCCATTCCGCTGATGCCGAGCATGGCGCTGGCCGCGGCGGCAATCAGCGTCAGCTCATTTTGGGCGGTGTGCATCACGACCAATCTGTACGCGCTGCCGATCGACATGTTCGGGCCGGCCCGGGCGGGCTTCGGGGTGGCGGCGCTCACATTTTCTTACGGGATGATGCAGACCATTCTGTCACCCGCCATCGGTTGGGTAGTGGATCATTTCGGATTCAATACGGTGTGCGTGGGGATGGCGGTGCTGCCGCTGGTGGGCGTGTGGATTTTATCGTGGAGCACGCGGGAGCCGGCGGCTATTCCGCGGACGTAAGCAACTGAAGCCCCTCGACGGCTGCGTAGTCGCCATAGTTGTTTGTGATGAGCGGCACCTGATCGTGCAGCGCACTCGCGGCGATCCAGGCATCGGCGGTTTGGATCGGACGTCCCTTCTTTCGAGCTTCAAACGAGATCCGCGCCCAGCCCGCACACAGCTCACGGGTGGCGGGCAAGACCGTGTAATTCTTGAGATGTCGCTTGAGTTCCGCGGTTCGAGCCGCTCCCCAACTCCTCTCAAGCGACCAACGCTCTAGTTCAGCGAGAGTCATGAAAGAAATTCCGAGCAGGCGGCCGGCGATGTGCGAGCGGTAGCCTAAGGCACCGGAGTCGCCTTTGAACAACATCGAAACGACGTCGGTATCGACGACCGCTGCGTTCATCGAGGCGACGCTAATCCCTCGGTCCGCCACTCACGCAGGAGCGCTGAGAATTCGTCCTCTGTCTCGTCGTCCGGCGACGGCTGGCCGAGTAGCGAGTCGAAATCAGCAATCGGCTGGACGCCCTGACAGGCCGCCAAGTCTTCGAAGGACAGGTCTGTCATGAATTCAGGCAGGCGCGCGCGGTCGGCGTATTTCTCCACGTTTCAAGGATAGCAATGCGACACCCGCCTGGAGGTGAGAGCCTGCGTGAGGTCGCCCTAGGGGCAGATTGAGCGGACCACTAGTAGACTGGGTTCCGTGATCATCCGTCCGGCCGAGGCTCGCGATCTGGATGCCATTAAGAGAATTCAGGGGCGATCTTCGTGGCGCGCGGAGGAATTTCTCCACTTCGATTGCCGGGTGATCGAGGACGGCGGAGTCGTGCGCGGATTTCTCGCCGCTCGCCAGACTGCGCCCGGGGAACGCGAGATTCTGTTTATCGCGGTCGACCCTGCCTGCCGGCGGCGCGGGATGGGGCGAAGGCTGCTTCAAAACGAGCTGGCTGCATCGTGCGGCGAGTGGTTTCTGGAAGTCCGCGAATCGAACCTGGCGGCCATCCGGCTTTACGAATCGTTAGGGTTCCGGATGGCCGGCAGGCGGGAGAACTATTATCCCGATCCTCCGGAGTCGGCTATTGTCATGAGGTTTTTTTCATGATATTGTCATGGTGCAATGGTCGGCCGTCGGTGACCGGCTGTTTTATCGAATGAGTTCACTCACGATTACCCACCGAGCCAATATCAACAACCAACCGACTCGGCGGAGTTCCATGTACATCATGTCAAGGAGACCCGTTGATGGAGAACCAAATCCAAGATGAGATCAAAGCGCATCTGATGGCGACCAGCGAGGAATTTCGAACGCTGGCCGCTGAGCATTCGCAGTTGCACAGGCAACTGGAGGAGCTCGAAGCCAAATCGCACCTGACCGAAACGGAACAGGTCGAAGAGGTTCGTATCAAGAAGCAGAAGCTGCGGCTCAAGGACCAGATGAATGCCATGCTGGCTCGCGCTACGAGACCCCAGCAGGTAGCCTGAACCGTCAGGTGCGCGAGAGGTTTTAGAAACACTTTCGGCCGGGCGCTCCAAAGAGGCCCGGCCGTTGGTGTCTTTACGATTCGCGCTACTGAACGTCGACCACTTTGCCGCTGTTGAACGTGATCTTCATGTCCTTGTAGACGTAAATCTTCTTGGGTCCCAGTTCCACGATGCTCTTGGGAGGGCCCAGCGCCGCAGTCACTTCATCGATGGTCTGACCCATCGCAATGGTGACCGGAGGAGCGGCGTCGGCCGCGGGCGCGGCCGGTGCGGCGGAGCCGTCGGCTGGAGCTTCAGCCAAAACCGCCTGTTCGGCCTTATCGCCTTCCGCCAGTTGTTGAGTGACCTGCTGCTGAACATCGGCGTCCGGCGGCGGAGCATCTTTGGCAAACCCGGCCTCAACCGGAGCGGCTTTGGCGGACGCCGGCGCGGCGGGGAGTCCGCCGGTGCCCTGCTTGGCCTGCAATTCCTGCATGCCCTGGTCGATGGTCTCGCGCATGGCGTTCTGCATGTCCTGCAGGTCGGCGAAATTCACCGCCACGGTGACTCCCTTGCGGCATTCGTTCCCGCCTTTGCTCGCCATCACGACCAGGTTCGCGGCGGTGGCGTCGGCGGCCGGCGGACCGGTCAGTTGCAGCGCGTCGCCTTCGCTGACCGCGCACTCCGTTCCGTTGGCGTCCACTAGATCCAGATCCTTGCCGGCGACGAAGACGTGCTGGATTCCGTCACTGAGCATGCGCCCGATGCCACTGTTGGAGGGATCGGGTTCATTGTTGGCGGCGACGGTTTGCCCTTCCTGGTTTTCGAGCGCGATCTGACGCTGCACTTCTGCGCCGATCTGGGCCTTCACATCCGGCGTCAGTGCGACATATCCGGCGCCTTGAGCGACGGCCTGCGCCTGCATCGCCGCGTTGGCTGCGTAAGCCGCGGCGAGCTGCTGCGAAATGATGTAGTCGGTCAGCCAGAATGCCGCGCTCGGGTACACCGGATACGGGGTGAAGTAGAAACCATAAGCGCCATACCACGGAGCGGCGGCGAATCCCCAGCTGAAGCTGATCGGCGCGACCCAGGGATTATAGGCCCAGCCGTAGAAGGCGGGCGCAAAGTACGCAGTGGGAGCGTAAGCCTCGACTGCCACGCCGTGATAAGCGTAGCCTCGATAAAAGCGGTCATACGGACGACCGTCGCGATAATAGGTGCGATGCGCATACTCATGGCCGCGGTAGCCGTAGGGATGTTGCACGTAGCCGTGCCCCCGACGGTCGGCGACGATGCGCGAATGGTCGGCGCGCTCCACGGACACGCGGCGATTGCCGTTCAGGTTGTGATGGACGTCCATGTTACCGCGCCGCACGTCGGCGGGTCTGCCGTCGGCCCGGCGGGTGACTTCGTGGCCGCTGGCGGTACGCGTCACGTGACTGCCAGCGGGAACGCGTCCTCCTCCGGCGCGGGCTTCATTGCGCGCTCCACCGGCCGGTCCGCGAGCGACTGCTCCACGCGACGGGGCCGAAGCGCCTCTTGCGCCGGCCACTGCACCTCCGCGCGCAGGTGCGGCTGCGGTTCCCCGACCGGCTGTGGTCGCTCCGTGGGTTGTGGTTGCTCCTCGGCCTGCGGTAGTCGGTCCGCTCTTCGATGCGGTGCTGGGCCCGCCCTTTGAAGCGGCGCCTCCTTTCGACGCCGGCCCCTTCGCGGCTGGTTTGGCGGCGGGTTTCGCGGCAGGTTTAGCCGCGGGTTTTTTATCCTGAGCGCCCGCGATACCCGCGGCGATCATCAGGACCATCATTGTTCGTAGCGCATTCATACACATTTCCTTTCATCACCGACAGACGGCATTGATTACAGCCTTGAGTCGCATGCCGAAACTACTGCACGTCGCTCACTTTGCCGTTCACAAAAGTCACTTTTAAGTCCGGATAGTAATAAATATCTTTGGTCCCGATCTTGGCCTTCTTGGTAGGCTGTCCGAAGTTGGCGACCACTTCATCGATGGTCTGGCCGAGCGAAATCGTCTTGGGCGGCGCGGCGGGCTCATCCGCTGGCGGCGGGGGCGGTGGAATGGGAGGAGGCGCCGCATCGGCCGGGGGCGCAGGAGCGGGGACCGGCGCAGGTGCGGCGGCACCGGCCGGGGCGGGAGCCGCAGCCTGATCTCCGGTAGGCGCGGGGTTGTCCGGCGGCTGGACCGTGAACACCTCGGCGACGGTCTGCGCCACCTGGTCCGGCGAAGGCAGGGGACCTTTTCCGTAGAAGGTCAGCAGCGCGCGATAGCGGTAATCGCCCATCTGATCGGTAAACAACTCGAATACCACCGCGTTATCCTTGACCTCGATCTTGGTCAACCACATCTTTTCGCCCTTGACGAAGGTGCGCTGCGCCCCAGCGGAGGGTGCAGTAACGCCGGCCCCCGGAAAGCGCGACAGGAAACGGCTGGTCTTGCCGAGCGCGTTCTGGGTGATTCTCCCCTCCTGGTACTTGTTCTGGTTCATGTCCGACTTGGTCGCGTCGGTCATCAGCAGGCCGCTCTTCTGGAGCACCAGAATCGAACCCGCGGTCACGATGTCCGTTCGATCGGCGGTCGGCTGGGTGATCGTGTAAACGGATTCCAGCTTCTTCTGAATGGCGGCTTTATCCTGAGCATTGGCGACCAGGCCAGCCACCGCGGCGGCGGCGAAAAAAAAGCGTAACAATTGGGTTAAACGCATGTCTCCCATCCCTTTGACATACTGACACAAACTCCGGGGGGCAGGTGCAGTATACAATGTCGCCGTTCGAACATACAAGAGTGTTTCCCCTTACGGATTGCGCGGAAAGAGCTGGAAAAACGTCATCATACATTAAATAAACGAAAGTCGAGCCGCGAACGGATGTGGTCACTCGTCCCGCGCGGGCATAGAACCAACGACGGGGGTGATGGTCTGCGCGAGCCCGGCGACGACGCGCCGCGCCACCGATCGTCCGACCGCCTGCGCAATGTCGGTCTCGGTCGCCTGCCGGACGCGCTCCAGGCTTCCGAACTGGCGCAGAAGCTTCGCTACCGTCTTCTCGCCAACGCCTGGAATCAAATCGAGTTCGCTGCGCAGCCGGCTCGCATTCCGGCGCGTGCGATGGAAGGTGACCGCGAACCGGTGCGCTTCGTCACGGACCTGCTGAATCAAATGGAGCACCGGCGAAAATTTGTCGAGCACGATCGGCTCATCTTCCTGCCCGTACACGTAGATCCATTCTTCCCGCTTGGCGATCGACGCCAGCGGCTGATCCGTGATCCCCAGTTCTTCAAGTGCCGCCGCCGCCGCGTGCAGTTGCCCTAAGCCGCCATCCACCAGCACCAGCCCGGGACGCGCCGCGCCTTCTTCTTTCAACCGTCCATAGCGCCGCGAAATCACTTCCCGCATCGATGCGAAGTCGTCATTACCTTCCACCGTCCGGATGACGAATTTCCGGTAATCCGATTTCTTCATCCGCCCGTCTTCCCAAACCACCATGCTGGCGACTTTGTCGGTGCCTTGGATATGCGAAATGTCGAAGCATTCGATCCGCCGGGGAGCGTTCTCCAGGCCGAGCGCGTCCTGCAGCGCCTGTTCGATGGCTTTCGACGACGGCTTCATTACCCGGAAGCGCTGCTCGAAGCTGTGTTTGGCGTTGGATTCCACCAGATCGATCATGGCCCGCTTCTGGCCGCGCTGGGGGGTGTGGATTTCCACTTTCCGCCCGCGCCGCTCCGATAAGAATTCCTCCAGCAGCTCGCGCTCTTCAAACTCCACCGGAACGTGGATCATGGCTGGAATATACGGATCGTTCAGATACACCTGCTTCAACAGCGAGCCGAAAAACTCGGGCGGATCGAATTCCAGGCGATCTTCCCAGAAAAATTCGCGCCGGTCGACAATATGGCCGCCGCGCAAGTGAAAGATATTGACCGCGACCAAGGGCGGCTCGGCGTAGTACGCGAAGATATCGGTATCGCTGCCTTCAGCCGCCGCCATCTTTTGCTTCTCGCCCATCTCGTCCACCGTGTGCAGAAGATCGTGCAGCGCCGACGCTTCTTCAAAGCGCATCTCCGCACTCAAAGCTTCCATGCGCCCGCGTAGCTCGCGCGCCAGATCCTTATGGCGTCCTTCGAGAAACAAACGCACCGCCCGGACCGCGTTCGCGTACTCCGGATCCGTCGTCAAGCCTTCCACGCAGGGACCCAGGCATCGATGAATGTGGAATTCGAGACACGGATGCGTGTGTTTGCGGGTCAGGTCGAGATTGCAGGAAGGAACTTTGAAGTGGCGATGAATAAAATGCACCAGCCGGTGCGCCAGGTTTCCCGGAAAATAGGGACCGAAATACGTCGACCCGTCTTTCTTGAGGCGCCGGGTGACATACACGCGCGGATAAGGCTCGGCAGTGAGTTTGATGTAGGGATACGTTTTATCGTCGCGCAGCAGGATGTTGTAGCGCGGCTTGTACTGCTTGATCAGATTGTTCTCGAGCGCCAGCGCTTCTTTTTCGTTGTCGACCTGAATGAACTCGATATGCCGCGCCTCGCCGATGAGCGTGCCGGTTTTGATGTCGGCCAGGCGATCGTCGTTGAAGTAGCTGCGCACCCGGCTGCGCAGGTTTTTCGCCTTGCCGACGTAGATAACGGTGCCGTGGGTGTCCTTGTAGAGATACACTCCCGGCAGCAGGGGCAGCTCGGAAGCTTGTTTGCGAAGGTCGGATGGCGCGTCGATACTTCTATTTTCGCACCGGTGGGTAGGACAGCCGGTCTTGCCGGCTGTCTCGGGTGCTCTCGGGAGGCGGGACGGCCGGTCTTGCCCGGGCAACTCGGACGACAGGCGCCAAGAGCGCCTGTCCCACACAAAGAAACGATTCTCTTATCCGCGTGAATCGGCGTGCATCTGCGGCTAAGCGGTCTTCAACCCGCCGAACCTTCGCTCGCGCCGATGAAATGATTCAAGAGCTGCAGCCAGGTCCTGGGTCGAAAAGTCGGGCCACATGCGCTCGGTGAAGACCATTTCGGCGTAGGCGCATTCCCACAACAGGAAATCACTCAAGCGCTGCTCTCCGCTGGTTCGGATCAGAAGATCCACGTCCGGACCAAGCTGGCGCGAGAGGCTCTCTTCGGTGACCGCGTGTGCCTTTCGCGCCGCTTCGAGGATCGCCGCGCGCGCCGAATAATCGATGGCCAGGCGCAGATGCAGGGTGCTTCCGGAAGCGGTCCTGCGCTCGGCCTGCTCGAGCAGCGATACCACCGATGCCGGCAAACGGTCCCGCCGGCCGATGGCTTCGAGCTTCACGCCGTTAGCCACCAGGCGGTCGCATTCCTGCACGAGATAGCGCGCCAGCAGCCGCATTAGCGCGGAAACCTCGCGCGCCGGACGCCGCCAGTTATCCGCCGAAAACGCGTACAGCGTCAGCACCGAAATTCCCAGCGACGGAGCTGATTCGATGGTTCGCCGAACCGTGTCCGCGCCGGCACGATGTCCCGCCACCCGCGGCAGACCACGCGCGTTAGCCCACCGTCCGTTGCCGTCCATGATGATGGCTACGTGCAGGCCATCAAAAGTACTCTTCATCTTAAAGCTTTCCTCCGCAACATGGCTTCGAAAAACATCCATCGTTATTAGCGCTTGGCGGCCTGCAGGATGGCTTCCATGTGATCCAGGTACTTATCGAACGCCTTGCGGCCGGCCGGCGTCAGGGAATATTCGGTCCGGGGAACGCGGCCGTCGAACGATTTGACGCACGCGATGTACCTGGCTTCTTCCAGCTTCCGCGCATGAACGCTCAAGTTGCCATCGGTGGTTTCGAGCAGATTCTTCAGATCATTGAACGTGAGCGGCGAATCCGCCGCGGCGAGCGCACTGATGATGCCCAGCCGGATGCGCGGATGGATCAGACGGTCGAGATCGGGAATCGCGGCCGCTTTCTGCACTTCAGTCCGGGATGTATCGAGCGCCCGGGCCGCGCTGTTCTTACCCGCCATAACGCCTCGCAATAATGGTTCCGAACAGGACGTGCAGTCCGCCGAACCCGGCGCCCAGCCAGAAATCGTTCAACGGCAGGCTCCAGCCGGCCGGAGTGAAAACGGCGATGACGCCTTCGGCCAGGAAGCACAGGCCCATGACGGGAACGATGGGCACCGAAAACGCGCCGCCGGTCACGACGCCGGTTCCGTACAGCATCAGCCACACTCCCGGGATCGCCGCGACCGCCCCCACGCGCCAGAGGACCACGGTTAGCGCGGCCCCGGCGATGAGCGGCGGAACGAAGCTGAACACGAATTTGCGCGCCGGAGCGGACCACATCGGCAATCCGGCCAGCGTCGCCTTGCGCCACATCGCGAAGATGCCGATGGCCACCGCCAGCACGCCTTCCATCATCCAGATGGAAAGCCACTGATTGACGGACCCGGCGCGGGTCGCGACCAGGCTGGCCGCGATCGCCGTCAGTCCCATGGCCACGCCGCCCCAGCCTGGAACCGCCGTGAACGAGCCGGCGCGCTCCATTGTTTTCCGGATATAGCGGAGGTTGTCCATCGCGTGCGCGTGGATGGGAATAAGGTCCTCCGGCGGTTGGCGAATGGGCTGAACCGAAGCCATGCAAGAATCATAGAGGAATCGGCGTCGATCTGTCAAGTACTTTAAATTGCAAAGTTGCCTAGCGGCCGCCTCCTGTGATTTGCCTTATTTCTTCCTCAGGCGTTTTTCTTTTGCGTCATCAATGAGTTCCCGACCGGTAACGTTCAACGGTCCCCGTAAGTTCGCCCGATTTCCGGGTAAAAATTTCGGAAACGCCGTCGAATCTCTCTGGCCGGCCGGTTACATACGAGGCTAAGTCCCTCCGAAACGCGATGATGCGGGAATGTTGCCGAGTGGAATGACGTTTGCTATTTCCTTGCCGTGACCGCGCCGATGGGGGACCTGAACGGGAAGACGCGGCCACACGAGGTTGCTGAAAAAGGGGACAGACCACTCGGTCCCCGATCCGAAATCGTTGATTTGTTTGGGAGCATTCGGCGCGGACAGAGCGGTCTGTCCCCTTTTTCAGCAGCCTCACACGCGTACATCGAGACGAACGAGTAGTCACACACAAGGAGTCAAATTCATGCCCAACGAACTGGACAATACCCGTGGTGCGTCGACACCTAAGCAAGGTCACGGCCATGCGATCGCGATCGGCGTGTTGAGTGCCGGCCTGGTGGCCGCGCTGGCCGGCGACGGTTATCTGATGAAGCAGGCGGATCAATTTCGAGACGATCTGGCGCAATCGCAGGACGACACCAAGACAATGATCGCCAAGCTGAATGAGGCGACCTCATCGCTGCTCGACCAGCGCCTGCAGTCGATCAGCGAGGATCTGAAAACCGCGCAGGGCAACGCCGATACCGCCGTCAAGCGGGCCCGCATGGAGGCGCTGAAACAGGCCAAAGAGCTGAACGCGCGCCTGGAGGATCAGCAGAAGACCGTGACCGGTGAGCTGAGCCAATTGAAAGACGAAACCACCACCGCCAATTCGAAAATCACGGATGTGTCGAGCGACGTTTCGAACGTAAAGGGCGATGTGACCACCGTGAAGCAGGACGTCGCCAGCACGCGCACCGATCTCGATAAGACCTCGTCCGACCTGAAGCGCGCGGTGGGCGACATGGGCGTGATGAGCGGACTGATCGCGACCAATCAAAAAGATCTGACTGCGCTGCGCCAACTTGGTGAACGCAACTATTTCGAGTTCGATCTAAAGAAGGGCGCGATCACGCAAAAGGTCGGCGACGTGACCATCTCGCTCAAGAAATCGGATCCCAAGCACAACCGCTACACGGTGGATGTCCTGTCGGACGACAAGCGCGTCGAAAAGCGCGACCGCACCATCAATGAGCCGGTGCAGCTTTATGTGAGCGACAGCAAGCAGCCCTACGAGATCGTCGTGAACAAGATCGGTAAGGATGAAATCGTCGGCTACCTGGCAACGCCGAAGGTGAAGATGGCCCGCCGGTAGTCGGCACCGGATTCGGAGGGGGAAGCGCGTGCATCAGAAGATCGATGCGCGCGCTTTTGTCGTTTGGTAAAGAACTGTTAAATGAGATGGAGCAAACCCGTCTGGTGCTGCGCGGCATTGAGCGAGAATCCGGGAGCGTACCTGCGCATCCGCGACTATCTGTTCCGCCTGCGGTAGACTTGAGAAGGCGAGCCCGTAAAGAGTGGAGAGATGGCCGAGTGGCTGAAGGCGCACGCTTGGAAAGCGTGTTTAGGGGAAACTCTAACCAGGGTTCGAATCCCTGTCTCTCCGCCATCCGCTTAGCGAACGCGCCCAGGTAGTCAACTCCGTTCGAGTTCAATCGCTCGAGAAACTCGCGCCAGTCTTTGTTCAGCGGCATCGGGGTCTCGGCGGGCACGGAGTTCGATCACGATCAGGAGGCGCTCTTCGGGCGACATCGCTCGATCTGCACGCGCGTCGGCAGCATCGGCCTCCTTGAAACTGGCAAAGACTTTCGCCTGTTTCTCCATGCTCTATTGTACCTAGTGTAGTGCGTCGGAAATCGTGCGACGTAAAAAGGGGGACAGACTGCTCTGTCCCCGCCGCATATCTGTTGACTCCGCGGTGGAAATCGACCGTGGACAGAGTGGTCTGTCCCCCTTTTTACGTCGCACGATTTCCGACGCAGACCACTAGTTAGCCCGCGTCTCCTTCGCCGCCGGCCACGGGATTTTTTCGGTCGTCATCGCGGCGTTGTAAGCGAACCACGCCATCGATGCCGCGGCCTGCCCTATATCCTTCACATCCAGACGCTCCGCCGTATCCATGTTCGTGTGATGCGTGCGGATGTCGTAGTTCACATAATCCTGAATTGGATTGAACCCCGGAACCCCAGCCTCATTGAAGCTCACGTGATCCGTCGAGCCGACCGCTTCCATCACATTCCGCCGCGCGCCCAGGGATTTCAGCGGCTCAAGCCACGCGTCAAAGAACGGGCGCACGGCGGGCATATTTTGCAGGAACCATCCGTAAATCGGACCGGTGCCGTTGTCGATGTTGAAATAGACGTCGAATTTCGCGCGCGCGGCGGCGTTCGCGTCGCCGGACAGATGTTGCTTGACCCACGCGCGCGATCCCAGCAATCCCTGCTCTTCCCCGCCCCACAGCGCGACCCGGATGGTCCGCCGCGGATGCGCGCCGATCGCTTTCAGTACCCGCAGCGCCTCCATTACGGTTGTAGCTCCATCGGCGTTATCGGTCGCCCCGGTGCCGGTGTGCCAGGAATCGAGATGCCCGCCGAACATCACCACTTCATCCCGCAGATCCGAGCCGGGCAGCTCCGCGATCACGTTGTATGCATTTCCGCCGTCGGCGTCGTAATATTTTGTTGTCACGCCGACGCGCAGCTTCACCGGAATATGATGCTGCAGCATGCGGGCGATCATGTTGTAATGCTCGGCGCTTAGCGTGATCGCGGGAACCGCGTTCGGTCCCAGATCGCGGCCCTGCACGAAGACCGTCCCGTGTTCGCCGCGGCTGGGTTTAAGAATCACGCCGGCCACGGAACTCCGAAGGATTTCCCCAATCTTTTGCGCTGGCGTTTGCCCCCGGCCTCTTCCGCGTCCGAGCGTAGCGTACGCCGCGGATTCAGGAACGTAATTCGGGTCGCTTGGCTGGGGACGATCCTTGCGGATGAAGTTGGTCATGATCGGATCCGTCATCACGATCGCGCCCTTGAGTTGCGCGCCCATCGCCGCGACCTGATCCGGCGACTTGCCGCCGATCCATACCGGCGCGGCCACGAGATCTCCGCTGGTTGAAGGCGACCAGCCGTCGGCATAACCGATCAGCGGGAAATAGCGCGGCTCGATCATTTCCACCGTGAGATGCTCGAGCGACCAGCCGCGGCCGAAGTGAAACGGCTCTAGGTGTACGTTTTCGAGGCCGTAGGACGCGAGCCGGTCGCGTGCATATTCGGCGGCACGCTTGTGCGCGGGCGAGGCCGTCAGTCGCGGCCCGATCGAAACCGTAAATTCGTCGAACACCGGCGCGGCCTGCGAATGCTCCATCGCTTCAGAGCGGATCCTGTTCAGAATCTCGTGATCGATGGGCGCCTGTGCGAACGCCAGCGCCCCACTGCACAGCCAAATCAGCCGCGATGTCATCTTTCTATCATCCTCGCTTTTAACGGTCAGCTATGGAAATTCTAACGTGTCCTTTATTCCTTCTTTATGCCCTCCGGCATAGACTGTTTTTTGTGGGCATGACGCGTGAAACGTTTGGTCCGCATTCGACGGAGGATTTCCATGTTGAAATCAATTGGGTTGTTCCCGCGCGCGCTTCAGGTGATCGGTGGGAAATATAGCCGTTTATCCGCTATTCTCGCTTTTGGATCTCTGTCAACTCCAGTCTTCGGGCAGTTAGCCGTGGGCCTGGTGGGTGGCGTGGCGCGCGACTCGACTACCGGAGCACCGGTGGAACAGGTACAGATCGTCGCCCACAATATGGCCACCGGCGCCAATCGCGCCGCTGTCACCGGCGCGGACGGAAATTTCACCATCACCAACCTGGCGCCCGGTGTCTATGAGGTTGCGGCCACCAAGAACGGATATCAGCGATCGACGACGGATGTTATGGTTTCCGCCAGTCAGAAGGCGCGGGTAAATGTCGCGTTGAAAACCGCGGCCGATTTACGCATACCGAAGCCGGACGACGCACCTTTGACCGCCAGGGAGAAACAGTTGCTCGATCGGATTGAACGTCTGGAGCAACGCCTTGCGGCCATGGAAGCTAAGGAGGGGAACCCGGCGCAGGCCGAAGTGGCGAATGCCCCAACCGCGCATCCCTCCGATCAATTAACCGCCTCACTCCCCCCTGCGCCTCCCCAGCCTGCCGAGCCTGAGCAGACGGCTACGCCGCAACAATCCGGCGGGAAATCCGGTCCGATCGCCACGCCGCCGACGGCTGTCTCCCCGCCCGAGCACAGACTTCCCGACGCTCTGCAAGCTCCGGACGCTCCACCCGCGGTCGATGATGAAACGCCGTTTGCATTTGGCGATTTCACCTGGCTCAACGGAAGTCCGCGCACCAAAGATACCGTGCTCGATACGAAATTCTTCACGCCCGAAGTCCGCTTCGATACAAATTACATGGAGGATTTCAATCAGCCGATTGACCACACCATCGTCGGGTCGACGGAATCGTTCCGCTCCGGCGAAGTCCAGATCGAACAGGCGAGCGTCGGCGGTGACTTCCACTGGAAGAATGTTCGTGGCCGAATCCTGTTCATGGACGGCTTGTTCGCCACCACCACGCCTCGCAACGACGCAAGCTCGGCCACTGGCTCTGCAAGCGGAAATACCGGCGGAGTCGGTCAGTGGGACCTTCAGAGTGCCTACAAGTACGTGTCGGAAGCCTACGGCGGGTATCACTTCAACGTTCAACACGGGCTGAATATCGATGCTGGAATCTTCGTGTCGTACATCGGCCTCTTCAGTTACTACAATTTTGATAATTGGGCCTATCAACCCTCCTACGTGTCGTCCAATACGCCCTGGTTCTTCAACGGCGTGCGCGCGCAGTGGTTCCCCACCAACAAGCTGAAGATCGAACCCTGGTTCATCAACGGATGGCAGTCGTATGCAAAATACAACGGGCATCCCGGCCTGGGCGGACAGCTTCTGTGGGAGCCGAAAGAATGGTTCAAGCTGGTCGCCAACCAATACGGCTACGGGGAGGACAACCTGGGACTTCCCAAGACCCAACGCATCCACACCGACGACAGTATCGAGGTCAGATACTACAGCAAACCGGAAAACAGCGGTCTCTCGAAGATGGCGTTCTCCCTGACTGGTGACGCCGGATGCCAGTACGGCGGCGGAATTACCTGCCACGGCGGACCGAATAAGTCATCCTTCCTGGGATACATGCTGTACGATCGCATGTGGTTCCATAAGGACCTTTACGCCCTTACTCTGGGCGGTGGCCAGATGAACAACACCGGCCGCTACCTGACGCTGCTTCCGCCGATCGATGGGGCCTGGGCGGCATCCGGTACGCCATACTTCACGGAAAACCCCGGCCAGCAAGCAAAAATGTACGATGGCACGATTACTTTTCAGTACATGCCCAGGCAATACATCACCTGGTGGGGAGAGGTCGGATATCGTCACGCCGACATCCCCTATTTCGCGGGGCGCGGAGGAGTTACGCCTCCGGGGGGAAATAACGGCGATCCTCAATACTACACCTGCATGACGGGCGCGACCTCGGGAACGGCGAACCTGGCCGCCGCACAGATTGCCTGCGGCGCAGGACCCGGCAGCGTCTGGTTCCCGGATCTTCGCCACAGCGAAGCCAAGGTCTCGGTCGGCGTGATGGTCAAGTTCTAGGGAGGTCGGAGGAACCATGCGGTTTTACCTCTCCCCTGAAAGTGATCTGCGGGTTATTGATTTTAGGACCACCCGTGGACGGCGGATTTCAATCCGCGCGGCGCTTGAGCGCCGCTGTGCGAGGACGAGGCTAAAGCCTCGCGCGGGCGCAAGCCCGCCCTCCCAGCCACTTTCATCCGCCCTGGTAAGCCGAAGGATGATCCCTAGCTTGCTGGCTTTTTGTTTCGCGTGGGCGGCGGTTCCAGCCGGTGCCGCCGATCCCGTTTGGAAAACCAAACCGGCCGCCCAGTGGACCGAAGAGGACGCCGCGCAGATTCTCGCGGCCTCACCCTGGTCGAGACAGATTAAAGCGACGGTCACCCGCCGGCTCACCGAGGACCAGCTCAGGGAGGGTGGACAAATGGGACAGCCGCGCGGCGTGGGAAACGAGAATGTCGATCCGAAAGGCAGCGGGCCAAAAGTCTCGCCGGATGTCTTCTCGCCCCGCGCCGATGACCGCGGCGCTCGATCTCTTCCTCAACCTGTTACGTTGAAGCTGCGCTGGGAAAGTGCGCTGCCGGTTCGGATCGCGGAGCTCAAATCGCATGAGACCGAGCCTCCTACGCTCGAAGGCGACGGCTACCGGATTGCCGTCTACGGAATTCCCGCCGGCGACTTCAAAGGCGATCCCAAAAAACTCGGCGACCCTCTGAAAAATCTGGCCGCATTGAAGCGGGATGGAAAAAAGGATGTGAGGCCGGTCAGCGTGGAGGTGTTCCTGCGGGACAACGATGTGGTGGTCGTCTATCTGTTTCCCTTTTCCGCGGAAATCACCAGGAATGACCGGCTAATCCAATTCGAGGCGCACATCGGCCGGATCGTTGTCGCACAAACGTTCGATCTGAGTGAGATGGAGTTTCAAGGCAAATTGGAGCTCTGACCCAGGACGGCGGTTCTTCAGCCTCGCACCTGCCTGAGCGGCGCTGAAGCGCCACGCGGATTGAAATCCGCCGTCCGGGCTACGATGCGCGCGTGATCGAAACGCGGATTTCTTCACCGCCGAGCTTCAGAGTCATCGCGCCATCGCCCGGATGACCGTGCTCCAGGCGCGTGGCCAGCAGTTCGCCGCGCAGATACTCCGCGTGCGTCGCGATCGCCCGCGCCAGCCGCGGCGCAGCCTCGTAGATGATTTCGATGCGATCCGAAATATCCAGCCCCATCGCCTTGCGCTGATCCTGCATCAGCCGGTTGAAATCCCGCGCCAGTCCTTCTTCCAAAAGCTCCGGCGTCAGCGCCGTATCGAGCGCCAGGAACGTCCCCTGCTCCAGCATCGAGACCAGATTCGCGGGACCCTCGAAGCTCACCATGATTTCCTCGGGCGCCAGTTCAAATGGCGCGCCGTCGATGTCGACTGATTGCGGCAATGTCGCCGCCGCTTCTAAAGCCTGCGCAATCGCCTTCAGATTCTTCCCCGCCCGCGGACCGATCTTTTTCGCGTCCGGCTTGAACCGCAGCTTCACCAGCGTGGTCTCGTCGTCGATTAACCGCAGCTCCTTGAGATTCGCCTCTTCAAGAATCTGCGCGGCGTAATCGGCGTTCTCCAGAACCTTTCGATCCGCAGCATCCTTGGGCCGAACATACAGCGTGCTCAACGGCTGGCGAATTTTGCTCTTCGCGTTGGTCCGCAGACTCAGCGCCAGATTCTTGATGCGGATCACCGTGTCGATGCTCTTTTCCAGTTCCACGTCGATCAGCGACGCGTTCACTTTCGGATACGCAGTCAGGTGTACCGATTCCGGCGCCGAAGGGTCGGCCGACCGCACCAGGTTCTGATAAATCTCTTCGGTGAGGAACGGCAGCGCCGGCGCCATCAGCCGCGTAATGGTTTCAAGCGCGGTGTACAGGGTCTGATAAGCGTCGCCGTCGCCGGTCCAGAATCTGCGCCGCGATCGCCGCAGATACCAGTTCGAAAATTCTTCGTTGAAAGATTGGAACGCTTCGATCAAACGGAAATGCTCGAAATTGTCGAGCGCATCCCGCGACGCCGCCACCATGTGTTGCAAACGGCTGAGGATCCAGCGATCGAGCTCATTCCGCGCCGCCGGTGCCTCGCCCGACGGCTTCCATTCATCCGCCGACGCGTACATCACGAAAAAGCTGTAGCAATTCCAGAACTGCAGCAGCTTGCGCCGCGCATCCTGATCGAGCCCGGGACCCGCGCCCGCCGCCGGTTTCAAATCCGGGAAATTCAGATTCTGCGCGGTCTTCTGCTCGACATATAAGTACCGCATCACCTCCGCGCCCAGCGCTTCGGCGGCTTCATCGAAGGCGATCGCGTTGCCTTTCGATTTGTGCATCTCCTCACCGCGCGCATCGCGAACCAGCGCGTGGCCCAGAAGCGATTTGAACGGCTGGCGAGCGGCCAGCATGGCGCTCATCGCCAGCATCGAATAAAACCAGTTGCGGAACTGCCCCGGAAAACTTTCTAAGACGAGATCGGCCGGGAACCATTTCTCCCAATACGCCCGATCGGTCGAATAGCCCAGCGTACTGAACGGGACGATCCCGGCATCGAGCCACGGATTGCCCACGTCTTCCACGCGCGTAGCTGTCGAACCGCATTTCTCGCACGCGATCTTCACCGCATCCACAAACGGCCGGTGCGGCGAATTGCCGTCGAACACATCCCAGCCCGCGACCGCTTTCGACTGCAACTCCTCACGGCTGCCGATCACCATGAAATGATTGCAATCGCCGCACACCCAGATGGGCAGCGCCAGACCCCAGAAGCGTTTTTTCGAGATCATCCAGTCGCCCATGTTGCGCAGCCAGTCCTGCTCGCGCGCTTCGCCTTCGGCCGGAATCCAGCGGATTTTCGAAACGTCGCGCTGGATGCGATCGCGCCAGTCCATTCTGATGAACCATTCGTCCACAGGACGGAAGACGAGCTCGGATTTGCACCGCCAGCAGTGCGGATAAACGTGCGGATATTTTTCGCGCGCGACCAGGAATCCGCGCACCTTGAGCTCCGAGATCACTTCTTCGAACGCCTCGTTCGCGTTCTGCCCGGTAAACTGCCCGAAGCCATCAAGGAACAGCGCGCTTTCATCCAGCGGCGCGATAAACGGCAGCCCGTACTTCTTGCCAAGCTCCTGATCCTCCGCACCGCACCCCGGCGCAATGTGGACCAGGCCGGTTCCCTCGGCATCGCTCACTTCATCCCACGGGATCACCACGTGCGATTCGGCCGCCGTCCGCCCGCCTCCGGTTTCGCCATACGCGAACAATCCGCCCGGCGTGTTCTGCGCCGGCAGATCGTCAAACGGTCCGGTGTAAGTCAGCCCGACCAGCGCGCTACCCGGCAGTTCCTCGACCACCTCCACGCCGCCCGAGCCTTTCAAAATCGTCCGAATCGACGGCAGCTTATGCGTTTCGCGCTTGCCCTCGACTTGCAGATCCTGCACGCGATCCCGCTCGTAATTCCCCTTGGCGACGTAGTAAAACCAGTCGCCATGCCGCACCTTCACGTACGTCATCTCCGGATTCACTGCGACCGCGACGTTCGACATCAGCGTCCATGGAGTGGTGGTCCAGATGAGAAGTGCGGTCTTCTCGACGCCTCTTATCGGGAATCTTGCATACACCGACGTGTGCGTAGTGATGCGCCGGCCTTCCGCCACTTCCATCTGCGAAAGCCCGGTCCCGCAGCGCCCACACCACGGCATCACGTCGTGGCCGCGATAGATAAACCCCTCCGCGTGGCACTTCTTCAAAAACGCCCAGATGGTGTAATTGTTTTCGTCCGAAAAAGTGAAATAACTCCCGCCGTATGCCGCCGATCCGAGTTTGCGAATAATCTCACTCGCCCGCGCCGTCTCCACCAGACCGCTGGGCAGCTTCACCGTGACCACGCGATCGTCATCGGCAAGCGCATCGCGCAGCGCGATCAAAACCGCCGGATCGTCCCAATCGCACCAATAACCCAGCCTCACCGACTGTTCCGTCTGCCGCGCCGCGTAAGTGAGCACACGTTCCTTACAGGCGCGCACGAATTTTTCGATCCCGAAGTCGCGGATCTCGCGCTTGGTGCCCATCCCGAATGTTTTCTCGACTTCCACTTCCACCCACAGGCCCTGGCAATCGAAACCGTTCTGATAGCGCAGCTTCTGCCCGTTCATGGCGTGATAGCGCTGATACAGATCCTTGAGCGTGCGTCCCCAGGCGTGATGCACGCCCATCGGATTGTTGGCCGTGATGGGACCGTCGATAAACGACCAGCGCTCGCCGGCCGCATTCTGCGCGCGAAGCTTGTCAAAAATTCGCCGTTCTTCCCAGAACTGGAGCAGGGCTCGCTCCATGGCAGGGAAATCGGGTACACGAGGAACGGGACGGTAAAGATTCATCGGGGTCTAGTCTTTTAGCGTACACTGACCGGAAGGAGAAACCCGATGCGAGCGCCGTTGGTATGGACTTTTCTCGCCGCCGCGCTCCTGCCGGCACAGAACAAAAGCCCCTGGGATCCGCTCGAATTCCTGCTCGGAACGTGGACCGCGAACACCAGCGACTCTCACGGCGCGACGACCTTCAAACTGGATCTCGACCAGCACATCATCCTGCGCACGAATTTCGCGGAGTACACCAAAGGTCCGCAAACCGGCACGCGCCACGACGATCTGATGATCATCTACTTCGACCCGCCTGAAAAATCTCCGCGCGCTATTTATTTCGACTCCGAAGGCCATACCATTCGCTACGCCATCACCTTCCCGGAGCGAAATTCAGTGGTCTTCCAATCCGAGCCCAGCGAGGCCGGGCCGCGCTATCGGTTATCGCACAGAGTGACCGGACTCAAGTTCGAAGGAGAATTCGAAATCGCCGCGCCGGGCACATCGGATTACAAACCCTACCTGACCTGGACCAGCACAAAGGAAAAATAACATCGCGCAGCAGCCCTCACCCTCGAATCACCAGACACCCCGCGATCCTGTCATGCAGCGCCTGCTTGTTCTCCGTAAACGCCGCCATGAGGAACCCCACCAACAGGATGGACGATAAGATCTTCGCGAAAAAGCGCGCCGATGCGCGCCCGAAGGAGACCGGCTGGCCATCCGTTCGCACCACCCGCAGCCCCAGCACCCGCTTGCCGACCGTCGCCTGAAGTTCTGAGCTTTCCATCAGCCCGTAGTACAACCATCCGGTGGTCCCGATCACGGGGACGATGAAAATCGTCACGCCGAGGAACGCCACGGCGCTTGACCCGGTAAAGAAAATCGGCGCGATAATCAGCGCCACAATCAGCGGCAGAGCGCCCAGGATGGCCGAATCGATCACCCACGCCACCCAGCGCAGCCAGAACCCCGCGTAGCGCATGCCTCAGTATATAGCTGTCAGTGTAGGGTTTATGCTGGATGTCCATTTTCGGCCGATATGTGTACACTGAGGCTGGAAAATGGACAAGTGCCTGGATTGCAACGCGACCCTCACCAAGGACGAGACCGTCTGTTTCATGTGCGGCGCGGCCGTCAGGAGCAAGGATGAAGGACCGGGAATCGCCGGCAGCCTGGTGCGTATCATCAACGTTTTGCTGATCGTTTCGGGACTGCTGACGCTGGCGTCCCTCTTTTTCAGCTTCACTCCGCCGTTCCTGAAATGCGCCTTCGCGACGATGATCCTGGGGATCGTCAAGAGTTCGGCCAACCAGATGTGGGAACGCAAAAAGAAGTAGCTAAGTGAGCCTTTCTGCGCCCGAATAGACGTTAAAACGTCCATTTCTGACAAATCCTGCCAGCGTCATCCCGTAGCGCAGCGCGGTTTCGACCGCCAGGCTCGACGGCGCGCCGACCGCCGCCACGATCGCGATTCCAGCCATTAACGCCTTTTGAATCAGTTCAAATCCAGCTCGTCCACTGAGCATGAGGATATGCCGATCGAGCGGCGTTTCGCCGTTGAGAACCGCCGCGCCGATAATTTTATCGACGGCGTTGTGCCGGCCAATGTCTTCATTGAGATAGAGAAGATTTCCGGCGGCGTCAAACAGCCCGGCCGCGTGCAGGCCGCCGGTATGATCGAACACGGATTGCCCCGATCGGAGGCGGGCCGGGAGCTGCGGAATCAAGGCCTGAGGAATGCGCGGCTCGGCGCGGTTGAGGAACGGGCAACCAATAGATTCCAAAGCTTCAATGGACGCTTTTCCGCACACTCCGCAACTCGAGGCGACATAGAATCGACGCTCCGCGAAATCGGCGGGCGAGGTGATGGAGAGCTCGACGCGATTGTTATCCAGCGAAATCGACTCGATTTGCGAGCCATTCTGGATAATTCCCTCGGTCAGCAGAAACCCGGCGGCGAGCTCGCGGTCGTGGCCGGGAGTGCGCATCGTGACGGCCAGATTGCGGCCGTTGACCACGATTTCGAGCGGCTCTTCAACGGCCACCAGATCCTGTTCGGTCGAAACGGAGGCGCCGTCGATTTTCCGGATGGGAATCGTGATGATGCTGCGCGTCACGGGGCTACGGGGCTAGTATAGCGTGGGTGTTTGTGCCATACTGAGAGCGGGCTATATGGGCGATTTATTTCAGCCAATGCACTTACTCGTGATCCTTGCGGTAGCTGTGCTGGTGTTCGGTCCGAAGAAGATTCCCGAACTGGGCAAGGGTCTGGGCGAAGGCATCCGGGGGTTTAAGGAAGCGATGAAAACCGCGACCGAAACACCTTCCGACGTCGAAAAGAAGTAGCCGAACCGGAGAGTTTTCCCCCTTTCGCGCAACTATGCTATAGGTGCGCGCCCCCCTCATTCCCCCGCTGATTGCGGTCGCCGGCGGCGTTCTGCTCGGCCGGCTGTTCCAGTTTTCCCTCATCGAGGCCGCGTGGCCGACAGCCGCGTTTCTGGCCTTGGCCATCGCCGGGTTGCGGCGGACCAATGTTCTGCTGGCGCTGGTTTTCGCCGGCGCATTCCTCGAAGCCTGGCACCGGCCCGGACCACCACCTGAAATCGACGCGGGACCGCGCGAGACGATGATCGTCGAAGGCTGCGTGGTTGAGCCGACCGTCTTTTCAGCGAATCGCGAGCAGTTCACGCTGGAAATCGATCGCGGTGCACGGGCTCGCGTGAGCCTCGCTTTACGCGATGGGCAAGCGCTGCAGCGGCTCGACTACGGCCAGCACGTCGAGATCGATGCGCGGCTGCGCCGGCCGCACAATTACAACAATCCGGGATCCTTCGATTACGCGGCTTTCCTCGCCCGGAAAAATATTTTCTGGACCGCGACCATGGCCACCGGTTCGGAAGCGCGGATTTTGCCCCGCCGATGCGGGTCGCGATTCATGGCCGCGGTGTTCGCGCTGCGCGTGGCGGCGCTCGACCGCATTGAACGGATTTACGGAGAAGACACTTACTCGACTGGAATGATGGAGGCCATTCTGATCGGGGAAAACTCCAAGCTCGAAAAAATCTGGACGGAGAGTTTCCGGCGCACCGGGACGTATCACACGCTGGTGATTGCGGGTATGCACGTGATGGTGCTGGCCGGGGTTCTCCTGTTTCTGTTGCGAATCTTGATGATTCCGGAGATCCCGGCGCTGGGCGCGACGGCCGCGGCGGTGTGGGTTTACGCGCTGGTCACCGGATTCGCGCCGCCGGCGGTGCGCGCGGCGGGTGGATTCACGCTGTATCTGGCGGCGCGTTTTCTGTTCCGGCGCGGGCGCGTGATGAACCTGCTGGCCGCAGTCGCGCTGGTGTATCTGCTGTGCGATCCGGAGGCGATGTTCGACGCCAGTTTCGTGCTCTCCTTTCTGTGCGTCGCAGCCATTGGAACGCTGGGGGCGCCGCTGCTCGAAGCCACATCATTACCCCTGTCGCGCGGGACGCGAGCGATCGGGAGCGTTGAACAAGACCCGCACCTGGCGCCGCGCACGGCGCAGTTTCGCGTCGAAATGCGCCTGGCCGCGGAGGCGATTGCGGTGTGGACGCGGATTCCCGGGAAGTGGGCGCTTGAAGGGCTGAACGTGGTTGCGCGCTTCGCCCTGTTCGCCTTCGAGATGGCCGCGATTTCAACCGTGATCCAGATCGGACTGGCGCTGCCGATGGCTGAATATTTCCATCGCGTGTCGTTCACCGGGCTGACGGCGAATCTGCTGATCGTTCCGTTGCTGAACGCCGTGGTGCCGATCGGATTCCTGGCGATCTTTACGGGATGGCGCTGGGTTGGCCACGTCGCGGGCTCGCTGTTGCGGGCGTCCGCGGCGATTGCGGACTGGCACGCGAAGCTCGAACCGAGTTGGCGCGTGGCCGACCCTCCTTTGTGGATCGCGCTGGGATTCGTCGCGTCATTACTCCTGATGGCGCTCCTGCTGGCGATGGTGGTTCAACGACGAAGATGGCGATGGCCGGCGCTCGGGTTGGTGATGGGGTTTTTCGGACTGCTCCTATGGCATCCGGCGCGCGCCGATGTGACGCCGGGATCCCTCGAACTGACGGCCATCGATGTCGGCCAGGGCGACAGCCTGCTGGTGATTTTCCCGGATTCGAAAATCATGATTGTGGACGGCGGGGGAATGCTCGCTTACGGGCGGGTGAGGAAGCCGAGCATCGATATGGGTGAGGATGTGGTCTCGCCGTATTTATGGAGCCGCGGAATCCGGCGCGTGGATGTGATCGCGGTGACGCACGGGCATGAGGATCATTCGGGCGGGATCGCGGCGCTGATCGAAAACTTTCATCCGCGCGAAGTGTGGGTGGGTGCGAAGCCATTGCAAAAGGTGCTGGACGCGGCGCGGCGGCACCACGTTCCGGTGATCGAGAAGCGGGCGGGCGCGCCGTTCGACTTCGGCGGCACGACCGTGGATGTGATTTCTCCGCCCGTCGATTATGTGGCGCGACGCGATCCGGGGAATAACGATTCGCTGGCCATGCGCATCGCGTTCGGGCGCCGCAGTTTCCTGTTGACCGGCGATATGGAGAAGCCGATGGAAGCTCGCGCGCTGGCCGACGGGTTGGAGATTCAAGCCGACGTCTTAAAGGTGGGGCATCACGGGTCGAAGACGTCTACCATTCAGCCGTTTCTCGATGCTGTTTCCCCGTCGATCGCGATCATTTCGGATGGATTCGAGAATTCGTTCGGCCATCCTCATCGCGACGTGCTGGCTCGGTTGACGGAGCGTCACGCGGCGATCCTGCGCACCGATCTGGACGGGCTGATCACGGTTCGGACGGATGGAAAACGGATCTGGATGGACACCATGGTTTGGGAAGGTTTATCGGCATGGTGGCAGGGCGAGCGCGGGTTTAATTGGGCGCTGGCTTCAGAGTAAGGGCCCGTGCGAGGGTGGCGCACGCACTCCACTCCGGCGTGCGCCATGCGAAGACCGTTTACCGAGCGCTCGAAGTAGTTTCTTCCTTGGTCGGATGCAGCAGCATTTTCTGGACCCGCCAGTTCAGCACTTCCGCCGCGTAAATTTCGTTCTCGGACGGACAAGCCAGCTCATGAATCCACCCGAATTCCTTCAACTGGCGCCCCGAAGTGCCAAACGAACCCAGCACCTTTCCATCCAGCGTCAGTTTATAAATCCGCCCCGGATACGCATCCGCGCTATATAGATACTGGGTCGGCCCGGGAGTAATGCAAATCGCCCACGGCGCCCCGCTCTGCCGCTTCGCGCCTTCGGGCGACGGCTTGGGGCCCATCCACGGCACCGTATTTTCCGGGACCGGTACGTCGATGGTGATGATGCGCTGAAAATTGCCGTCCGAATCGAACACCTGAATGCGCCGGTTGCCGCGGTCAGCCACGTAGATATTGCCTTTGGCGTCGGAAGCGATCGAATGCGGCGTATTCAACTCGCCCGGCTTCGGATTGGCGCGGTCCGTGTCGGGCACGCCGAAGGACTTCACCCAGCGCCCGTTCTTATCGAACTTCGCCACGCGCGAATTGATGTATCCATCGCTGATAAAAATGTCTCCGGCCGGATCCCACGTCACGTCGGTCGGCTGCCGGAACTGCCCGTCGATCGGCGGACGCGGAGGATTGGGGTGCGTCCACGGCGCGGCGCCTTCGTCCGAGGCTTCCTTCTTACGCCCGAACACCATGGTCACGTGGCCCTCCGGATTGAACCGGACAATCATGTCGGAGCCTTTGTCGATGGCCCAGATGTTGTCGTACTTATCGACGCGGATGGCGTGCGCAAAGCTCCACGCATACAGCCCCTTGCCGATCTCGCGCACGAACGTCCCATCCGGGAGGAATTCGAGCAGCTGCGACGCGGTGGCGCCATACGCCGGACCGCTGGTGTTCCCGCGCGTGAACACGAACACGTGGTGCTTCGAATTGAGGGCCACACCAGCGCCCTCGCCGAAATTCATATCCCTGGGCAGCTTGAAAAAATTCGGAACGGAATCGAACGGGATGGACGGAACCGGCGTCGCGTCCTGCGCAAACGCTAGGGAGCCGGCGAACGCAAAAACGAGCAACAGAGAGCGTTTCATGCAGGCTACAATACCACACGCCCACGCGCGGCGCGAACGGCGAATGGCATGTGGCGCACGCACTCCTGCGTGCCGTGTCGAGACTCTTCTCGACACCTCGTCTGCGATCGAAGAGGCGTCGACAAAAGTGTCGACGCGGCACGCTGAAGCGTGCGCCACGAGCGGCTATTTACGGACGAGCGATAAACTCGCCGTCGAGCCGTCGTGCGAATGCAACAGCGTCACGTCTTTTCCTTTTTTCGACGGCTTCGGGAAATACAGATATCCCGCCACGGCATCGTGCGCCCGTCCCTCTGGCAGCGCGAAATCGTGGATCTTGGCCGCGATCACGTAGCCGTCGGGATTCGACTTTGGACCAGGCGGCGGCGCCTGGGCGCGTGGATCGTTGGTCACCGTGGTCCCCTCATACGTGCTGACGCCGCTCCGCCGCTGCCCGGTGTAGGGATCGCGCCCGTTCTCATACGCGACGCCCGCTTCGTTGATCACGGTCGGCCCGTTGGAGGCTTCGCCCGGCCGCGGATCTTTCTCGTTCCACACATTGGCCACATCGCGCGGCCTTTCCGGACGCACCGTGTCGCCATCCGGACCCTTCAGTCGGAACTCGAAGGGGTCCACTTCGAAAGACGGCTTGGGATACACTGCCACTTCCACCACCAGGTATCGCCGGCCGACGTCGGCGCCGAACACCTTCTTGACCTGATCCTGGCTCAGTACGCTGGCCGCGATGGTGGCCGTCTGCTCGTCCTGGTGGGCCGGATAATCCGAAGCGTTGCCCAGCGGCCGGATTCCATCCCCAGCCGTCGCAATCAGACACGAGATAAACAGCGGAACTACACGGCGCATGGGCGCACCCCCGTTCCTCAAAACCGTCGAGCGGTAGACGCAACCGCCTTCATTCAGGTTACATCGGGGTGGGACAGCCGGTCTTGCCGGCTGTCTCGGTGGGTATACGGAAAAGACAGGCGGCAAGACCGCCTGTCCTACATTCGTTAGAACATCAGCTTCAGCGCAAACTGGATCTGCCGGGCCGGATACGTCGTGCGGATCTGCCCGAATGACGAGGTCGAAATATCCGTCCCCGGGATTCCGAAGTTGGTGTGGTTTGTAAAATTGAAAAACTCCGACCGGAACTGCAGCCGGGCCAGCTCGCGGATGCGGAAAGTCTTGTCCGCCGCGAAATCCCACTGCGCGAAACCTGGCGAGCGGAACGCGTTGCGGCCCAGATCGCCAAACGGATAATTTCCCGCCGCAGTCGCGAAGGTGAGTCCCGCAAAGTACGTGTTCACCATCTGCCCGGTGCTCTGGCTGATGGAGCTGCCGGAAACATTCGGCCGCAGGAACGGCTCGCCGCGATAATCATTCGACAACGAACTGACTTCTTCGCTGGTCGACGGGTTGTAGTAGACGTTCAGCGGAAGCCCGGTATGCTCGGTGGCGATGGTATTCAGCTCCCATCCACCGGCCACCGCGTCCAGCACCGGATTAACGCTGCCGCCGTACTTGCGGCCCTGGCCGAACGGAATCTGATACACGACGCTGGTCACGTTGTTCAACTTCACGTCGAAGCTGGATGGACCGGCCTCGGCCGCCAGGTTATGAATGTTCTGCGGGTTGGCTTCCACGTAACCGGCGAAGTATTCGAGCGCCTGCTCGGAATCCCCGATCGCCTTGCCCCAGGTGAACGAATTCAGCAAATACAGGCCGTCCGTGAAGCGATGCTCGAGACGCGCCGAAAATCCGTTGTAATGGTTGTTCCCGGCCGGGTCCACCCAGGTGATGGGACCGTAGTTGGGAATCGGCGTGCGCTGCAGATACGGCACCGAGGCGCCGAAAGCGTTCGGCGCGGCCTGGTTGTAATCCGCCAGAATCGGCAGATCCAGACTGTGATTGCCGTTATAGGACAACTCCAGCAGAGAATTCCAAGGAAGCTGCTGCTGGATCGACAGGAACCAGTTCTGGACGTACGACCACGGCGAATTGGCCGGGACGTAGTCGACGTTGGAAACCAGGGGATTGAAGCTCGACGGATTCGCGATCCCGGTGGTGAAGCTGTTGGCCGTCGTCAGGAAGCTGGCCGGAACGGGACCGCCCGCGGGGATGGTCTGCGACAACACGCCGAACAGCGCTTCCGGAGCGTTGATCCCCTCGAGCGCGCTGCCCGGGCGGTTGAAGAAGTCGTAGCTGATTCCGTAGCCGGCCCGCACCACCGTCTTGGGGAAAACATTGTACGCGAGGCCGACCCGCGGCTGGAAGTCTTTGTAATTGGGATGCACCAGCGCGCGGCTGTACAGGCTCCCGTTGGTCGCGCGGATCATCGTGTTCGTGGCCGGATCGAAGTCCGACCAGTAGTTGTCGCGATCCACCAGCGGCGTCGCGAACTCCCACCGCAGCCCGACGTTCAAAGTCAGCTTGGGCGTCACGCGCCAGTCGTCCTGCACGTACAGTCCATGCACCTGCTGGCGAAGATTGGTCACCAGCGGATTGCCCAGGTTCACCTGGTTCGGCAGCCCGAAAATGAAGTCCGCCAGGTTGTAGGTGGTCGAATCCGACGGAATCGTGCAGCCGGCCACTTCGTTCAACTGCGCGCAGGTGGGCTTGCTGAATTGCCCGGCGTAGGTATCCTGCCCGTACAGCGGATTCACGTCCAGCACTTCCGTGCGCACGATGATCAGCTCATAACCCATCTTCAACGAATGCGAGTGGAGCTGTTTCGAGAAATTAAACTTGGGATCGAAGGAAGTCGGGTTCTGGAACTGCGGATTGCTGGTCTGCCGTCCGATCGACGTCGCAAATCCGCTGATCGACTGCGTGTTTAGACCGCCGGTAAGCTCGGGCGATGTCGGCAGGCCCTGAATCCCGAACAGCGATTCGAGGCTGGGCCCGCCCAGGTAAGGCGGCTCCTTACCGGCCAGAACGTGCGTAAATCCGAAGCGCGCTTCAAATAGCGAGGTGGCATTGATCGCCCAGGTGTACCCGATCGAAGCGTTCTGGTCGATCGAGTGAATGTAACCGTTACCATCGCCGCCCGAAGGGCCGGTCAGGTCCGGCGCGAAATACTGCAGATCCTTGCGCTGGCTGAAGCGGATAAATACGCTCATCTTGTCATTGATCTGATCGTCGATCTTGGCGTCGTACTTGTCGCTGTAATCCTTGATCAGCAGCAGCGCTTCGTCGTTGCTCGACCGCAGGGTCGGCGACGTCCCCACGTTCACCGGCGGCAGATTGCTCAGCGCGTACGCCGCGAACGGATTCAGCGCCGAGATTGGAATCTGGGTGCCCGCCGGATAAACCTTGTTGGTCAGCGGATCCACCACCGTGGTCGGCAGAATCCCCTGGCGATCGTTGGTGCTGGGAATGGAATCGTAGTTGAGGTAATTCTGGAGCTGCCGGTAGCCTTCGTAGTCGCCGAAAAAGAACAGCTTGTTCTTGATGATCGGTCCGCCGATGTCGGCCCCGAATTGATTGCGCTTCAGCGTCGGCTTGAACAGCAGCGGAGTAAACTGGAAACCGTCCGCATTCAAATCCGTATTGCGCAGAAACTCCCAGCCGGCCCCGTGAAACTGGTTGGTGCCGGATTTCATCACCGCGTTCACCACCGCGCCGCCCACCCGGCCGTATTCGGCGCTGTAGTTGGTAATGATCACTTTGAATTCGGCAATCGCGTCCGGCGACGGCTGCACGGTCTGCGACGAATATCCCTGATTGCTGGTGCCGTAATAATTGTTGTCCAGCCCGTCCAGCAGGAAGCTGTTATACGTGCTGCGCATCCCGTTCACGTTGAAGGAGCCTTCGCGCGGGGTGCCGCTCGCCGCGAAGGAAATCGCAATCGGCGACTTGATGGTGTTGGTGGAAAGCAGCGCCAGATCGGCGTAATTGCGCCCGTTCAGCGGAAGCTCCGCCACCTGCTGCGTGTTGATCACCTGGCTGTGATCGCTTGAATCGGTTTCGAGCGCGGACGCCGCGGCGGTCACCGTCACCGCATTGGTGACCACTCCGACGGTCAGCTTCGCATCCACGCGCTGGCGCGCTTCGACGTCCACCTTGATATCCGGGGCGGTGAACTTGGAGAATCCCGCCATCTCCACCGTCAGCGTGTAGCTGCCGACTTTGACGTTCACAAAGTCGTATTCGCCCGCGTCGTTGGTGGTGGTCGAGGCCTGAATCCCGGTGTTCTGATTGAGCAGCGTAACCTTGGCCTTCGAAACCGGCGATCCGGATGGATCGCGCACCGTTCCCAGCACCTCCGACGTTTCGAACTGGCCGTAAGACAAAGCTCCGCACAGAAGAATCCCTGCTAAGGCTAATCTCATATAGGATTAACGTTATCATTGCTCTGTTACTATGCGATGACGGCAAAAGAACAGCCGCGCGTCAATCGGCCATGGGCGCTAAGTGGCTAAAAAGAGACGTCAATTCGACGTTAGCCGGAGGCCGGGCGTGCTTGCCTGCGTGCGGAACTCGTATTGCAGAATCTCGATCGCTGTGAGGCCCGGCTCGTACCGGATGACGCGGCCGCGGGCCACCAGCTTCAGCGCGCACTTGTTATCCAATTGCGCCGGCCAGCTGATTTGCAGCTCCAGCCGGCGGCCCGGCAATAGCATGTGATCGGTGGTGAATAAAACACCCGAACTCGATATGTTGATGGTGCGGCCGTCGCCGGCCTCCTCACCGCCGCGCTTGCTCAGCACGCGATAGCGCACTTCCCGCTCAATCGGGAATCGATCCGAGTGGCGTCGCTCAGTTTCGGAATTGCAATGACTCACGGTATTCTCCCCACTTCTCGCCGCCGTCATGGGACATTAAAACCGCAGCGACTCTATGATTCTCACCGCGCGCCACTCCCCCCGCAATAGGGTACAGGGCCAGTCGGGCACAGTACCCGGGTACCGTTCGGGCCATCAGCGGGTTATCATGGCAAGCATGCTGCGCATTCGAATGGGTCCGAAATTGATGTTGGCGGCGATGTTTCTGCTCGCGGCCATCTACGCCTCCAGCGCTTCGTCCAAGAAACGAATCGTGACACCCAAGGATTTCGACACCAAACGACCGTTCAGCGCCGGCATTCAGGTGGGCGATACGCTCTACGTTTCCGGCACGACCGGCTCGGACCCCAAAACCGGAAAAGTCCCCGCCAGTTTTGATGACGAAGTGAAGCAGTGCATGGCGAATATCCGCGCCACGCTGCAGGCCGGCGGGATGGACTTCAACGACGTGGTCGCTGTAACCGTGTACATGACCGACATCGACCAGTTCCAGCGCATGAACGCCATTTACACGCAGACTTTCCAGGAGCCGCGCCCCACCCGCACCACGGTAGGGGTCGCAAGATTAGCGGGCCCCGGCGCGCACGTTGAAATCACCGTCACCGCGCGGAAGTAGGCGTGGGACAGCCGGTCTTGCCGGCTGTCGTCGTTTTTCTACAACTGCCGAAGACAGGCGGCAAGACCGCCTGCCCTACGACTTCTTCTTCCTAATCTCCGCCAGCCGTTCCGCGATCCGCTTCTCCACTCCGCGATCGGTCGGCTCATAAAACACTGTCCCTCGCAGATTGTCGGGCAGACACTCCATCGTATTCAGCGCGTCTTCGAATTTGTGCGCGTGCTGATAACCGGCGCTATAGCCCCACTCCTTCATCGCCCGTGTAGGAGCGTTGCGAAGCTGCATGGGGACCGGCGCCGCCATCGACGTCTTCACCGCCTCCATGGCCGCATTCAGCGCCCGATATGCCGCATCCGATTTCGGCGCGACCGCCAGGTAGATGGCCGCCTGCGCCAGCGCCAGGTCGCCTTCCCCGGGTCCCAGAAAATGCACCGCCTGCTGCATCGCCATGCACTGCTCCAGCGCCCGTGGATCAGCCAGGCCGATGTCCTCGACAGCCATCCGCACCAGCCGCCGCGCGATGTACAGCCGGTCCTCTCCGCCTTCGAGCATCCGCGCCAGCCAGTACAGCGCCGCGTCCGCATCCGAGCTTCGAATGCTCTTATGCAGCGCCGAAATCAGATTGAAATGCTCCTCGCCGGCTTTGTCATAGAGCACCGTCTTGCGCTCGATCACCGATTCGATCGCATCCCGCTCAATCACGCCCTCGCGCGCCACGGCCGAAGCCAGTTCCAAAACGTTGTAAGCCGAGCGCGCATCGCCATTTGAATAAATCGCGATCTGTTCGAGCAAATCCCGGGTGGCGCTAAGCTCCAGATAATGGAGCGCCCGCTCCAATAGAAGAACGATCTCATCCACGCTCAGGGCCCGCAGCGCATACACCTTGGCACGCGAAAGCAGCGCCGAGACGACTTCGAACGACGGATTTTCCGTAGTCGCGCCGATCAAAATAATATCGCCGCGCTCGACGTACGGCAAAAACGCGTCCTGCTGGGCTTTGTTGAACCGATGAATCTCGTCGATGAACAGAACCGTCCGTCTACCCGCCCGCCGCGACCGTTCCGCATCCGCCATCACGGCCTTGATTTCCTTGATCCCCGCGAGCACCGCACTGAACGGAACGTAATCGGCCTTGGTGATGCGCGCAATCAGCCGCGCGAGCGTAGTCTTCCCCACTCCCGGCGGTCCCCACAAAATCAGCGACGAGAGCTGATCGCGCTCAATCTGCGCCCGCAACGGTTTTCCCGGCCCCAGAATGTGATCCTGTCCGACGAAATCCTCAAGCCTTTCCGGCCGCATCCTTTCCGCGAGCGGACGCTTGGCGTCGCTCGAAGAATCCACCGGCGATGCGTCAAACAAACTCATGTCGGCAACGTGGCGCACGCACTCCTGCGTGCCGCGTCGGCACTCTTGCCGACGCCTGTTCGGACGCAGACGAAGTGTCGAGACGAGTCTCGACACGGCACGCAGGAGTGCGTGCGCCACGATCTCATTTCGCCACCAGGATATCGGACACCACAAACGCCGACTTCGGTTCGATCCCCGGGTCGCCCGCCCTCTGTGTCCCGGCAATAACAAACCCGCGCCCGATCTGATCGAGCGGGAACCACGCCCCAGTTCCCTTCCAGAACGAGCACGGCGCCCGCTTCCCGCCGGCAACCTCGGAGCAAAACGCCAGCGCATCGCCGGTCCAAACTTCGACTCGAAATCCCTTCCCCTCCACGAACATCATGAAGCGATAAAGGCGACCGTTCTCCAATCCGAAAATCCGGAACCCGTGATCCACGCTCGCTCCGCTGTCTTCCTGCTGGACATTCGAAAACTTCTCGCCGAGCGCGCCGTTATCGGTCTTCCGGCACAAGCTAGCCGCATCGTTTCCGCAATTTGCGAACGTCGACCAGTAGACCAGGACGCTGTCCGTCGCCAGGTCGCGGCTAAACCCGTATTCCACGCTGCCGTCGGAACAAGCCCGATCGGCGAAATACGCGACTTCCACCGCGCCGGCGTGCTTGGCCGAGCCCGCGAACGCGGCCTGGACTCCGAAGCCGCGAATCCCGGTCTGCAGCGCGCTGACGGTGAACTCGCCCGGATTCGGTGTTGGGAAGGTGTGATTCAGCGCCCGGCCGTCCGGCGTGTACCAATACACTCCCGGACGATTCTCGATCGCGCACACCTTTCGCGCCGGAGCGGGAGAAGCCCAGAAACGGTACACCAACGGCGTATCCGCGAGCCGCGTCTGCTCGATCGCCTGGCCGTCGCCGTACCGGAAATATTGAAGGCTGGTCTGGGGAGTCGCGATAGAAGTCCACTGCGCCTGCGCCAAGGGGACTAGGCTGAGAAGCAACCAGAAAATCACGCCCCGCTCCTCTGCCGCCGAGCCTCATATAACATCACCCCGGCCGCGACCGCCGCGTTTAAAGATTCCACTCCATCCGTAGGAATCCGCAACCCCGTCGCGCGCTGTTCGATGGTCGAGCTCACCCCTCGCCCCTCCCCGCCAATTACGATCGCGCACTTTTCCGACAGGTTCGCGTCCATCATCGTTTTCGAGGCGCGCGGCATCGCCGCGTACAGCGCGATGCGCTTCTGATCGAGCGCCGCCAGCAGCAGATTCTCATCCAGACCTGAAGCCACCGGCAGCCGGAAAATCGACCCCGCCGACGCCCGCAGGCTCCGGGGATGATACGGGCTCGCCGAGCCTTTCAAAAACGCCGCTCCACTCGCGCCAAAGGCTTCCGCGGCTCGCACAATCGCGCCCGCGTTGCCCGGATCCTGCACTCCATCGAGCACCATCACCAGAGCCCGTCCGCGCATCAACTGATCGAGCGTCCACTCCGGCGGCCGCACCAGCGCAATCACTCCCTGGGTGGTTTCGGTCGAAGCCAGTTCCGTGAACGCCTGTGCCCGCACCGCCACCACGCGGGTCCGCTTCAAACCGCGCACATGCGTCGAAACCGCGCTCTTGACCGATTCCGATACGATCACCGCGCGGATTTCGCAGTCCGACTCGAGCGCTTCTTCGAGCAGATGAAACCCTTCGGCGACCGCAAATCCGTCATCGGTGAGCGTCCCGCGCGCCACCGCCCGCCGCACTTCTTTGAGCAGCGGATTCTTGTCGCTCGAAACCGTCTCCATCATCCGACTACAATGTTGGCATAAGCACGAAGGGGACAGACAGAACGGTCCCCTTCGTGCGGCAAGCTTCGTGCACATGCGACGCAGGTTGTTCCAACTCGCCGCCCTGGCGATTACGCTGGCTATAGCGGTCGCATTCGCCGGCCTGCGCTCCGTCTCCCGCAAGATCGAACGGCAATCGACCGTCGATGAGGCGCAGCCCGCCGATCTGATCCTGGTTTTGGGAGCCGCCGAGTATCGCGGGCGGCCTTCGCCGGTGCTGGAACGCCGCTTGAATCACGCTCTCTGGCTGTATCACGAAAACCTGGCCCCACGCATTCTGACCACCGGCGGCAAAGGCGGCGATCCGGTGTTCACCGAAGGCGAAGTCGCCCGCGCGTACCTGAGCAAACACGGCGTTCCGGCCGAAGCGATCCTGGTCGAATCGGAAGGCGCGACCACCGTCTACAGCACCACCGCCGCGGCCGAGATCATGCGCCGCATGAACCTGAAATCCTGTATCGTGGTCAGCGACGGTTATCACATTTATCGCGTGAAACGAATGCTGCAGTCGCAAGGCATGAGCGTATATGGCTCGCCCCGCCCGGAAGATCCCAAGAGCGGATGGCGGGAGCAGTGGCTCTACTTTCGCCAGGCCGTCGCTTATGTGTTGTGGCGGGTCGGCATTCCGATCTGAATCAAGCCGTCACGGCCTTAATACTTTCGGAGCACCGCCAACACTTTGCCCTGAATCGCGACGGATTCCCGCGCAACGTAGATGGGCTGCATCGACGCATTGGCCGGCTGCAACCGGACCCGGTCGCCCGGCTCCAGGTAGAAACGCTTGAGCGTGGTCTCCATGCCGTCCACGAGCGCCACCACGATGTCGCCGTCGCGGGCATCGGCCGCGTGCTCCACCAATACGAAATCGCCGTCGCAGATGTGATCCTCAATCATCGATTCACCCCGCACCTGCAGCGCGTAGGTTCCCGCATTGCCGGCGAAATCCGAAAAGTTAAGCGTATCCTGCCCGGCGATCGCCTCCACCGGCATGCCCGCCGCGATGCGTCCCAACAACGGCACCTCGAAAGCCGCTGGATGAAATTGGCGCTGTTCTTCGTAGTATTTCGGAGCCAGTTCGAGCGATCGGCTCTGGTTGAATCCGCGCTTCACGTAGTGCTTCCCTTCGAGCGCGAGGATATGCTTATGCACCGTGGCGAGCGACGCGAGACTCAGCCCCTCGGCAATTTCTTCGTAACTCGGGCTGTAGCCCTTCTTTTGGAGAAAGCCGGCCAGGAAGTCGAGAAACTCCTTCTGACGCTTGGTAAGTGCCATGCCAGCATTATAGGCGAAGAAAAGGTGAATTTGCAAGACTTTCGTATTCCGGTGATATGCCCGCTGGGGACACCTGGCCAAGTAATTGGGAAATTGCGAGTTAGCGGCTCGGTGGGTTCGTTTCGCACTGGCCGTGATAATATTCCCGTGTGGCTGATTCCGTTTACGTTCCGAGTCCTGCTCCGGCGACCGCCATTGCGCGGCACTCGGCGCTCGTCCGGATCACTCACTGGATCACCACGCTGTGCTTTCTTGCCTTGCTCGTCACCGGGCTTGAAATCGTGGTCTCTCATCCCCGGTTTTACTGGGGCGAAGCCGGCAACATGTGGACGACGCCGCTGTTTAAAATCCCCATCCCCGCGTCGAGGGCGCTGGTGCCGACCGGCTACGGGGAGGTGCTGCCCGACGAGAACGGCTGGAGCCGGTATCTTCATTTTCAAGCTGCCTGGATCGCGGTCCTGACCGGGTTAGTGTACGCAATCTACGGCGTCTTCACCGGGCATTTCCGAAAGAGCCTGCTGCCCGGGTTAGCGGATTTTTCCTGGGCCGAAATCGCCCATCATTTGCGGTTCAAACGGCCCGACGCGGCGGAAGCCTGGTCGTAC
This sequence comes from Terriglobia bacterium, assembly GCA_963797245.1. Taxonomy (GTDB): domain Bacteria; phylum Acidobacteriota; class Terriglobia; order Bryobacterales; family Bryobacteraceae; genus Palsa-187. The sequence goes on along the minus strand of CAWCPE010000024.1, from coordinate 224,197 downwards.
AACCTGCTCCAGCGGCTTACCTATTTGTTTGTGATCTTCGTTCTTTTCCCGCTGGTGATCTGGACGGGCCTCGCGATGTCCCCGGCTTTTGTTTCCGCGATTCCTTTCACCGCCACCGTATTCGGCGGGCAGCAATCCGCGCGGACGATTCATTTTTTCATAACGCTGGCTCTCACGCTCTTCCTGGTGATCCACGTTGTGATGATCTGCCTGGCCGGATTCAGAAGCCGCATGCGGGCGATGATTACCGGGCGCGTTAATGATGATCGGGAGCGAACATGAGCAATCTCTCACGGCGTAGAATGATCACCACGGGCATTGCCGCAGCGGCCGGTGTCACAGGACTGGGCGTCGCGGCCAAGAAATATGGACTGATCCCGCCCGATCACGGCGGAATCTATGGCTTGGGCGAAACGCTGACGTACGCGGCTCAGCGTCTGTTGACCAGGCACTCGATGGCGCGCGAGTTCTCGCGCAGCCAGATTTCGAAGCGGCCGGTGGTGAACCAAATCGCACCCCTGAGCGATACGTTCAAGCGTCTTCAGGCCGGAGGATTCGCCGACTGGCGGCTCTCGGTCGACGGCATGGTCGCCCGTCCGGCGTCGTTTTCACTGGCGGACCTGAAGAGCTATCCAACTCGCAGCCAGATCACGCATCTGGCTTGTGAGGAAGGCTGGTCCTATATTGCAGAATGGATCGGCGTGCCGCTCTCGCATGTTCTTGCGAAGGTGGAAGTCCATCCGCAGGCCAAGTACGTGGTCTATTTCTCGATGGATCCGGACTGGTGGGATAGCATCGATATGGCGGATGCACTGCATCCCCAGACTTTCCTCGCCCACGGGATGAACGGGGGCGAACTTCCGGTAGGCAACGGCGGTCCGCTGCGGATGCGGGTCCCGCGCCAGTTAGGTTACAAGAGCGTGAAATTCATCACCCGTCTGACGGTCACCGACGATTTGAAAAAGTTCGGCAAAGGTCTAGGCTCGGCGGCGCCCGAAGCCGGCTACGCCTGGTACGCGGGTATCTGATCTGGTTCGCTCACTGTTCAGGCCTTCAGTGTTTCCGCCCAGGTTGTCAGAGTATTCACAAATAGAGCGGGGTCGATCTGGTGCATCGCGTGACCCATGGTCGGAAACGACTTGTATTCGATCGGCTGTCCGGCGGCTTCAACGATCTCGCGCACTCGCCTGGCCTGCAGATCTGAAGTGGCGCCAAACAAGAGCCCCGTCTTCTCGTCAATCCTTCGCTGGTGATGCGTGAACAGCACCGGCACCTTCACGTGAGACAGCATTTGCGCGTGATCGCAGCTCGCCCCCCAGGTGCCGGTCCAGAATGACCGCCCCCATTCGGGGTCGTACTCCTTAAGAATCTGCGGCGGCTCATCGGTTCTTGGCATAGGGAGATGTAACTCGCGCGCCGCCGCTTCCTGCATTCCCTTCCAGTCGCCGATGCTCCATTGGTCGCCGAGGTACTTCGCCCAAAGAGCGAAGACCGGCCCCACCGCACCCTGGCGTATGGACTGGCCACAGGAAGTGTTGACCTCGGAGGAGAATAGGGGCGGGTCTTCATACAGACAGCCGCGGACGGTGCCGGGTATCGCATAGGCGGATATCCACGCCGAAAGCACTCCGCCGGATGACAGTCCGCTCACTACGGTGGGCCGCCGGATCGCCAGCGCCATGAATCGAACCAGATCGTTGCCTACGTTATCCAGTGTGTAACGGCCTGGTGTTCGACTAGACCTCCCTTGTCCGCGCAAATCGACGGCATGGACATGGAAGCGATCCTTCAGAAGACCGATCGCCTTTTCGTAGCCCCACCACGATTCGGTCTGACCGGGGATGAGCAGAAGCGCCGGCGAACTCGCGCTGCCCGCGACGACGTAGTTCATTTTCACTTCGCCGAGGTCAATGGTCTGCTCGTCGTAATTGTGCTTCACGTAAGTCTCGGACGGGTGGTCGGGACCGTAATGAAAAGTCCTCGGGAGCACTCGCGCCGGCTGGTTCTGCTGGCCCGACGCAGTGGTTTGCAGGAAAGCCATCGTTCCACCCAACGACATATCGCCAAGCATCTGTCGACGCCGGATTCGGTTCATAAGATCATGTCTCCCAGGTATTTGTCCTCTCACCAGCGTGATGGTTTAACTTCGGCCGGCAGCGACCCACTTGCTCAGAATAGCGATTACGGCTGGCTTAACCGCGCTCGATATCACTAGTGGCATGTCGCAGAGATATCGTTAGCATGTGTGGCGCACGCACTCCTGCGTGCCGTGTCGAGACTCCTCTCGACACCTCGTCTGCGACGAGGTAGGCGTCGGCATGAGTGCCGACGCGGCACGCAGGAGTGCGTGCGCCACGAAGTTGCATGGGAACGTTTTCTTTGCGACAGGACACCAGTTGCTCCGCGCGGGCATGAGCGAATGCTGCCCCGCCGTTAAGGCATCAGCCTATCATGTCCGGAAGGGCTTCGTAGATCGCATGGCCCTACTTCGGGATCACGTCCTTGAAATGTTTGCGATCTTCGATCGCTTTCTCTTCTTCGCGCTGCTCTTCGAGGTCGTTGTCGAATTGGGTTTCGAGATGCTCCAGCACTCGAGGCAGACCGAAGGGGTCCAGGAAACGGTCGGGGTCGTATGCATCTCCCGGTTGCCACTTGGCGAGCAAACCGAATTGGCCGGCGTGGGAGGCCAGGAAAATGTCGCACTGCATCGCGCCTAATACATCGAAGGTGTGCTGGTAGTCTTCGGCGATCTTGGGATACTTGGGGTTTTTTACGAAGCTGGTTCCTTCATTGATGCTGGGGAGATTGGCGATCAGCACGTGATAAGTGCGGTTGTTGTCCTTGATATTGAACGTGTAGCTCACGCTGCCTTTGGTATGGCCGGGCGTCAAGTGCGCGGTCAGTTCGGTACCGCCTAACTCGATTTTGTCGCCGTCGTGGAAGATTTTGTCGACCTTCACGGGCTTGAACCAGCCGCTGCTACCAAATAGGTAATCGGTCTGGCCGCCGGTTTCGAGGAGTTCGGCTTCCTCGGCGATCGACCACATTTTCGCGCCGGTTTCCTTCTTCATGTCCGCGTTTCCGCCGGCGTGATCGCTGTGGGCGTGGGTCACCAGCAGGATCTTGATGTCGGTCAGCTGGTAGCCGAGCTGCTTCATACGGTCGCGGATTTCGGGAACCGAGTATTCGAAGCCGGTGTTGATCAGAATGTCGCCTTTGGGCGTCGTAATGAGAAAGCTGGCCAAGTCATCGTCGCCGACGTAATACAGGTTCCCGGCGATGTGGATGGGCGGATAGGTTTGAGCTCCCGCGCACAGGACGGCGGCGGCCACAAACAGAACGATCCTCATTTTGGCTCCCATATATAGGCTGCGAAATTGCGGCGATTGACGAATCCCATGCGCTCATACAAGCGCACGGCCGGCAGATTGGCGGACGTCACCGTCAGGCTCACGGATTTGCAGCCGTGCGCGGCGAGCGACATCAGAGACTGGCGCACTAGCTCATAGCCCAGTCCGGTGGCGCGCACGGCCGGCGCGATGCACACTTGGGTGATGTGGCCGACGTCGGCCGCCACCAGGCTCGCGAGCGAGACTCCGACCAGCTCATTTCCGCTAACGGCGGCCCAGCTCGCCGGGCCGAAAAACGTTCCGCAGCCCGGGTATTGGACGATGTTCATCAGGAAGCGGCGCGCGCCGGAGGGGGAACGGTATTGGTCGTTGATGTGGCTATCCACGTGGTCCTGATACGCGGCGACGATCAGCCGCGCGGTTTCTTCCTGGCGGAGTTCGCTCCAGGGGATCAGGACGATTCCGGGCGCCGGCTTTTCCGGCAGACGCGCAGCGGGTCCGAGCGGGGCCTGCATGAAAAAACGAGGATAGCAGCGGAACCATTTCGCGATGGGCACGGTTCGTTCTAAAGGAGATGAGATCATCATGATCTGGCCCTCCACGCGGCGGATGCCGAGGGTTCCGAACATGGCGTTCAACGACGCTTCAAGCAGCGCGTTTTCGACCAGTTCGGTGCGATGGGCGCGCATCACGCACAGATCGCCCACCAGACCCTTGCCTTCCTCGCAGACGTAATAACAATAGCCGACGGCCCGGCCGCCGCGCATGAGCGCAAAGCCGGCCAGGGCCTGCATCTGGACGAATTTGCGGACCAGGTCCGCGGAGGCGCGGAAATCCCAGTCGAGCTCGTTCCTCCACAAGCCGATTTCTTCATCGAGGACCGGCGCGAGTTGCTCCGCCGAGACGCGACGCAGTTCCAGCAACTGCCAGTCGCGCCGGAATTCAGGTTGCTCCGGGAGCGCGGCCATCTGTTTCATACTACCGCGCGGTGGTTGGAGGTGCTCGAAAACGGGCGAGAGCCAGCGAGTCTCTTGAAAAACTCGGGGTGTGCGCCCCCGCCGTCACGAGCTGGTGTGAAAACTCCAACATCTGCCCCGCCTTGACGAGTGGGGTTGAAAAGTGGAGTGTGATCCCCGCCGTGACGAGTGTGTGTGAAAGGTCGATGCCTCACCCCGCCGTTACCGGCACGGCTGGTCTATCGCGTTGAAGGCGCAGACGTCCGTGACCAGCCCTGCCGGTCACGGCGGGGATCAACTCCACTTTTCACACAAACTCTTACTGGCAGGGCTGGTCGCCGATGCCAGACCAGCCCTTCCGGTAAGTGTCAGCGTGAAAACGGACGTGCACCTTTCCCTGATGGTCGGGGCTCCGTTTTGTGGCGCTGTCGAATGAGCCAATGCGGAACCCGGCGCGTCAGCAAGTTGGCGATGATCCTGCGGCTCATCGTGACCGATGAAAGTAGCTTGGACGGCGGGCTTCGAGCCCGCGCGAGGCTTCAGCCTCGCTTCCGTACAGCGGCGCTGAAGCGCCACGCGGATTGAAATCCGCCGTCCGCGGCTCTCGTGAAATCAATGACCTGCGGATCACTTTCAGGGGAGGGGAGCACGTCTGAAGTTTTCACACACTCGTCACTTTCTCGAACGCCGGCGGCTCGAAGAAAGAGCAGGTGCAGATTGTTCGGCGGAGGGCTTGTTATCCTGACTTTTCATGCCTACTCCTTTAGAAGGGCTGGTGGTTCTGGATTTTTCGCACGCACTGGCCGGGCCGTATTGCACGATGCTGATGGCGCAGTATGGCGCCGAGGTTTTCAAAATCGAATCGCCCGGCGAAGGCGATTTGGGGCGAGGCTGGGCGCCTCCATTCACCAACGGCGAGGCGTCGTACTTTCTGGGCATCAACACCGGCAAGCGCAGCCTGGCGATCGACATGAAAAAGCCGGAGGGGTTGGCGCTATGCCTGGACATGCTGGATCACGCCGATATCCTGATCGAAAACATGCGGCCCGGCACCATGGAGCGGCTGGGCTTGGGCTACGCGGTGGCGCGGGCGCGGAATCCGCGGTTGATCTACTGCTCGGTTTCAGGCTACGGGCAGACCGGGCCGTCGCGGGACGATCCGGCCATGGATCTGATCCTGCAGGCGTCGAGCGGGTTGATCAGCGTGACCGGCGTCGAGGGCGGGGAGCGGGTGCGGTGCGGGCACTCGGTGGCGGATATCACGTCGGGGATGTTCGCGCTGATCGGAATTCTGCTGGCGCTCGAGGCGCGCAATAAATCTGGGTTGGGGCAGTTCGTGGACGTGTCGATGCTCGATTCAATGATCTCCGCCATGGCTTCGAATTTCGCGAATTTCGAGGGATCGGGAGTGGTTCCGGGCCCGATGGGCACGCGTTTCGGCACGATTGTCCCGTATCGCGGTTTCCCCACCGCGGATCGCGCCATCGTGATCGCGGTAGCGAGCACCAAGCTATGGCCGGAATTCTGCCGCGCGGTGGATCGGAAGGAGTGGATCGAACATCCGGACTATGCGACGAATGCGTTAAGAGTGAAGAATCGCGAGGTGCTGGAGGGGATGATTTCCGAGCTCTTTAGAACGGCGCCAAGCGCCGTTTGGATCGAGAAACTGAGCCTCCGCGGGATTCCATGCGCTCCGGAGCGCACGCTCGATGAAGTGATGGCCGATCCGCAAACCAAGGTGCGGGAAATGTTCCCGGAGATCGACGGGTTCAGGGTAACGGGGGTGCCGGTGAAACTATCGGATACGCCAGGAAGGATCCCGCGCGGGGCGCCCGGATTGGGCGCGCACACTAGAGAAGCGCTGGCGGAACTCCTGGGACTGGATGAGACCGGCCTGGACAAATTAGCCGCTGCGGACGTGATTCGCGATCAGAATCACCGGAAACCGGTCGCGGCTTCGGATTAGCGCGGAGAGTCGAGACGGCGGTACAGGGCCAGATAAACCTCCGACTGCGGACGGTATCCTTCGGCGCCAGCGTCCCACCGGAATTCGGTGTGTTGATCGGAAATGAGATCGGCGACTCCGACCATGCGGTAGTGTTGCGATCGGTAGCCTGACCACCAGTTCGAAATTTGTTCCGGCAAGCGGAAGCGCGGATCGTCGTCGGCGACTTCGATGACAAACTCGGGCGCGGAGGCGGTCACTTCACGGATCAGGTCTTCGCGCATCGAAGCTGCGTAGGGCTGCGATTCCGTGAGGCTGTACATGTAAATGTAGGATGTCGCGGAACGGCGGTGGGCATAGAAATAAAACTCGGGTTCGGAACCGAGCACGGCGATGCGGGAGTTGCCGGTCGAATGCGCGCGGATGTAATTGGCGACGGGCACGGCATCGGGGAAGAAATCCAGCCCGTACATTTCGCGGCTGGCTTGAACCGGGGTCATCCGGAACAGAAAATCGCGCTGCACGAAGATCGACAGGCCCAGGGCGGCGATCAGTACGGCGGCCATCAGCCTTCCACGGACCACGGAGCCCACCAGCAGGGCCACGGCCGGCAACAGCAGAATGAAATAATGCTCGCGGAAGTACAAACCTGGCGAGGTCGCGAGAAAGGAGAAAAACAACAGACCGGCGGCGAAGGCGGAGGATGGCCACGACGCTTTTTTCCAGGACAACCGGAGGAGTCCGGCGAGGGCGAGAATCCACAACGCGGCATTCTCTTTGAGAATGGGCCGGAAGGTTGTGGCGAACTGCTCGGCTCCATCGGCGAGGGAAACCTCCGACATGTAGGCGCGCGCGTAGGTGAAGGTCCAGAACCAGAATTTCTGGAACACTCCGGCATGCCACAGGATCAGGCAGGTCAGCGCAAACGGCGCCGCTACGGAGAGTCCGAACAGGACCAGACGCGTGGCTAAACCGGGAGCGAGTCTTCGAAGATTGTGGCGTTCCATGACGGCCAGATAGAGCGCACCGAACACGCAGAAGAAAATCCCGTGCTGCTTCATGAGGAACGCGATTCCGAAAAGCGCACCGCTCAAACCCAGCGTCGCGAGGCTGCCCGAATCGGAATAGCGCAGGAGCAGCAGCGCTCCGCCCAGCGCGGCGAGCACGACGAAGTGGGTGGCGTGCGCCTGGGTCCCCATCACGCCTGCGCCGATTGACATCAGAGCGTAAGCCGCGGCCGCCGCGAGACCCGGGAATGTTCCGAACAGGCGCATTCCCAGCATTGCGATCAGGACGATGGTCGCGGCGTTGACCAGCAGCAAGCCCAGGTGGATCCCGCCGACGGTTTCGCCGAACGCAGCCATCAGCGCGGCGTAGGCCGCATAGGTCCCGGGAAGCTTCATGTTGCAGGCGAGCTGATACGGAGGGACGCCCTGGAGCATCAACTGGCCGGCATAGGCGTATTCGCCTTCGTCGCGTTCGAGCGGAATATCGAGCAGGCGGACGCGGAGCGCGGCTGTCGCCAGAAGGACCAGCAGAAGTGCGGCGACGGCGCCTGGTCGCTTCATGGTCACAGCACCATGGTCGTCACCTATGATAATTACTTCACGACAACTTTGGCGACCGATTGATTTTCAAACTCGTCGGAGACGCGCACGGCGATGGTCGACTCGCCCGGCGCCCGGTCGACGGTGAATCGATAGTCTTCTTCTTTCGAATCCGAGAGGCGCGTCACTGGGTCAACCATGCACCAGTCGCCGCCATTGATGGAGTATTCGGCCTTCTCGATGTCGCTCAGGCCGTCTTTGGCATGGAACCGGACTTCGATTTTCCCGGCGGAAGGCGATCCCTGCAGTCCGGTGATTTCGGGAGCGGTGTTGTCGATCAGGAACGGATCGCTTTCGAGCGACGCGGTCAACGCCTGGCCGGGAGGGTTGGACGGTTCATCCGAGGCGGTCACGCGGACCACGTATTTTCCGTCGGGATACGCGGTCGAATCCCAACTGTAGTAATGGTCGCGGATCTTGTCCTTGATCAACTGCCAGGTGGTTTCGTTCACGCCGCGGATTTCGAGTTTGAAGTTCAGTGTGTCGCCGTTATCGTCGGTGGCGAGCCAGCGCGCGCCGATCATGCCCTTCGCCCAGGAGAGCGACGGCGAATTCCCGGAATCCGGCAGCGGCGCAGGGGCGGAGGGTTGCGAATGATTCCTGCCGAGCGGCGGCAGCAGCAGGCTCGACGATAAGTTGAGGATGGTGGTTGACGACGGGAATTTATAGTTGGCCGGCGTGGACTCCACCATCTCGACCACCGGCGCGACGTTTTTCATCTGGTACGCGACGTCGACTTCGGTGACGTCGGCGGGCGAAGACAGGGTCGCGCGGTATTGCAGGAAACGCGCGGAGGGGGATGCCACGCGGCCGGCGTTGAGCCTGGTCCACGCGCTCCAATTCTGCTGCGGGCGATTCAGATTGCCGCTGCGGGTTTCGAAAGTGATGGTGCCGGCCCCTTCGTGGCTCAAGCGGCCCCAGTAGGTGAATGCCCCGGCGTCGAAGACGTCGCTCTCGTAGGTTCCCGAAGTTTCCGTTCCCGGACCAATCGAAAAAAGGGCGCCGATATTCCCCGTGACTGCGTACATTTTGCCTCCGGGCGCGGAGGCGAATCCGGTGACCTGGGTGGGCGCGACGTTCAGCAGGCGCGTGTAGGATTCCGCCGAATCGAGGCGATAAATTTCGCCGTGATTTCCGGTGCCGACCATGGCGCGGCCCTTCGAATCGAACGCGAGCGCGTAGACGATGTCTTGCGCGTGGCTCCAGATTTTGCGCGGATAGCCGTCAGCCTGGATGCGATAAATTTCAGAGCCGCCGGTGATGGCGGGCGCGGTCGCGAGCGTAGGTGGAGCGGTGGGGCGCGGCGCCACGGTCAGCGTTACGCCGCCGGTCGGCGGAGCCTCGCTGCGCACCGGAGCGGGAGCGGGCAAGGGCGGCAACGGCGCGGAACCGGACTGCTTGTTGCCGACTCCGGCGGCGTAGATGGCGCCATCGGGGGCAACCGCGACCGACGTGATCTCGCGCTTGGGGGCCTGGTACAGCACGAACCCTTCGCCCGCGGGACTGACGCGCAGAATCAAGCCGTCGGGGTCGGTGCCGACGATCAGGTTGCCGTTCGCATCGATGGCGAGCGAGCGCGCGTGGGTCTCTCCGGTCTTGAAAAATACCGAGCCGGCACCGGACGGAGTCACCCGGTGGATTTCGCCGTTGTCGCCGGTGGCGACAAACAGGTCGCCCGATTTCGAAAACGCGAGCGCCCAGATGTACTTCGTCTTCGGATCGTAGAACGTCTCGACTTTTCCGCCGCTGTCGACACGATAGACTTTGCCGTCGGGCGACGTGGCGGCGTAAACGCGGTCCTGTTTATCGATGGCGAGGGCCTGAATCGCCATGCCGTCGAGTTCAGCCAGGGTTTTGGTTTTCCCGGAAGCGTCGACTTCAAACAGTTTGGCTTTAGTGCCGCCCAATCCGCCGCCGCCCGCGAAAATGTCGCCTTTGGAATCGGTAGCGATGGCCCACAGGAACGTCACGGACGGATCGTAAATCTGTTTGAGCGCCGGCGCGGGCGACAACTTGCCGTCGCTTGAAAGCGAGAGTCCGGTGAGACTGCCGCGCTCGAAATCGGACATGTAAACTTGCTGCCAGGTTTTTGTGTCGACGGCGGAAAGGCTCGCCGAGGCGCAGAGGAGTGCGCACGAAAGGTGGAAAATGTTCATCCACCCTAATTCTAGCGGCTTAATGCTGACGGGGCCGTCCTGGTGGGTTGAATGGACGCCGAGTGGCTCATCGCGGAGGCATGCTCCCCTCCGTCATTGTTTGAATGCGCATTTGCCCCCGCCGTCGCCGGCTCGGCTTGTTGGACGCCGGGTGCCAGCCCACATGTGTAAACGTGGGGCTATCCCGGACGCATACGGGCCCCAGGCTGGTGAGTCTGTATGAAAGTCGGGAACGATCCCCGCCGTCACCGGCAGGGCTGGTCTATCGCGCTGGAGGTACAGCGTCGGCCAAAGCCCTGCCGCTAAACGGCGGGGTGAAGCATCGACTTTCACACACACGCTGGCGCATGGGGCTAATCGGCGACAAATCATGCGGTCTTGGCGCTACTGCTCGTCGTGGTGTCCCCACAGCGGTATTCCGAACTGTGCCCAGAACGAATTTCCCACCGGGCGATTTTCGGTCAGGAAATCCTTTTCGTATTTGATGCCCATCACGTAGCGCTTGAAGTGGCAGCGGATCTCCGGGCCGAACTGGACCGTGCGGCCGCGATAGCCATCCAGGTAGAGCGCGCCGTTGACCGTGTCGCCGGTGGTCTGCTGATAGTAGTAGCCGTTGAATCCGAACGCGACGACCTTGCCAACGTTGCGCATTCCGTCGAACTCCCACAGGAATTCGTTGCCCGAGCGGTAATCCGTGGCGGGGTTGGTGTAGTTGACGATGTACTGGAGTCTCGAGCTCAGCTCATTGCGTCCGTCGTCCGGCATCCAGGTGAACGCAGCCACTGGAGCGGTCGCGTAGTTGTGCTGGCCGATGTTGACCAGCGCGGTCTTACTGTAGCTGAGGCCGGGAGTGTCGACGTCCATTCCATACCACCAGTGCAGATTACCCCGTGTGTAGGCGATCAACGCCGGCTCCAGGATCGCATTGCTGAAGCCGGCTTTGTCGCCCTGGGCGCCGGGGACGGTCAGGTGGGCCTCGGCATACGGAAGAGCGGCCGTGCTGACCAGCTCGCCGCCGAGCAGGTGAATTCCCCAGTTGTGAACCACTTTGCCGGCTACCGCGGCGACGCGCAGGTGAAAGCCGGGCACCGCGGCGACTCCGTTCGGACCGGCCAGCGCGTTGGCTTCATAGAAATTAGTGAACTCGGCCAGAAGCGTTCCTCCGGAGGCAGGCATCAGCCCGGGCATAACGGTTTCGACCCCGGCCGGGTAAACGCTCCCGGCGCCGTCGCTGGCGGCGACGGTCCCGATACACGCGAAGGCGAGCGCGAGGCAAATCCGGATTCTTTTCGGGTTGAGAGGCAGCATGTTCAACGGCTCCATTGCTGCCCTTATCGCCCTGCGCCGGGCGACCTTGAGTTTCTTTTCTAGCGTGTGGAGAGGGAGCCGAATGGCCGCGCCCTGGGTGACCAGGCGGGCGCCAGGCGCGAGATCATCGCGTCAGCCAGAAACTTTGCCGCTTAATCCGGATTGCGATCGCGGTTATTTGACCGTGATCTTGAGCGAATAGCTGCCGGACACGACCTGATCGAACGGGATGGCGAGCTGCTGCACGGCGGTTTCCGCCGATCCGACCAGCGCGCGGCTGGCGGTGTGCTCGGTCTCTAAAACGTTGAGCACCGACGCGGGCAGCGCGGGCAGGCTTTTATCGTCGGAATAATATGTCGGGCGGCCTTCCACGATGGAGACGTAGAGCTGATTGTTGCCCTGCTCCTGATTGAGCAGGTTGACCGTCTCGGGAATGTCCATGTAGCGATTCCCGGCCGCGGCGACGTGTTGCATGCGATTCATGACGTCGGCGTCGCTGAATAGAATCCGATGATCGCCCTTGGGCAGGCCGGCGGGAATTTTGACCGTCACGTCTTTTTCGATCCGGTCGCCGCGATAGGGGCGCAGGAAAACTTTCACCGGGATTTCGGAGCCGGCTTCGACCTCAGTGGCGGGCGTCCACGCATTTTCAATGGTGGCGACGCGGCGATCGGGAAGAAGGTCGACGGTGACATCTACCGCCTTCAGTTTCGGCGTCGCGACCGGGTTCAGGAACAGGCGATTGAATTTATCGCCCCACCATCCGGCCAGCACCATGGGCGCGGGGACCGGCATTTCGCTGGGGGCGAGCATGGTGGATACTTTGATATCGGGCGTGCCGTCGAGCATGACGTTTCCAGTCATACGATAGGTCATTTCATCGGCGTATTCGTTGATCTGCTGCAAGGAGTTGAACAGCGTCAGCATCATCAGGAACGGCGTCCATTTCTGATGCACGAAGACGTTGAAGTTGAAATCCTTCTCCTTCATGACGGCGTTGCTCGGGCCCATCGAGCGGATTTTGAGGTGCACGGGGATGGACGGAGCTTCCGCGCCGAGCTCGCCCATGATTCCGCTATAGCGATCCTGCCGCAGCGCGCCGACCACTTCGGTCGCATTGCCGAATTTGGTGGGCTGAAAGGCGGAGCTGAGCACCATCAGGATTTCGCTTTTGGCCATCGGCATATCGAGCGGTCCGAGGTTGAAAAATGGATGACCGAAGGCGAGAATGCGTTTGCCGTCGTTGTAGGTGACTGTCCCCATGCCAGTGGCCGACATGTCGCCGGAAACCAGAATGCCGGAGACCGCTTCACCCGGATTCAGCGAATGTTCCCATCCTTTGGCTGGTTTCGCGGTGAGGTCGGACGCACTCGCGCCGCCCTGAACGGCGGTGATCCCCATCTGATGGAACATCGGGTCGAACGCGTTGATGGTCGCTTCAGAGAATCCGGAAAGCACCAGCGGCGTGTCGATCGGCGTCATGGTCTGGACGCGCGACGGGAAATTGTTGGAAGCGCCGGCTGAAACGTAACGGCCCAGCATTTCGCCCGGGATGTCGATGGATGAGGCGCGTGCGATTTTGTCGGGCGTACGTGCGTCGGCCGGGCGCGAATTATCGAAGTCCTCGATTTCGAGCATCTGCTCGATGGGAGTGATGCCGCAGATCGCGTCGGGCGAGAACACGCTGAAGCGCAGCGCCACGGCGCCCACCAGTTTTCCGTCGATATAGACCGGGCTGCCGGACATGCCGGCGGCCACGTTGGTTACCTTCGCTTTGCCGCCCATCTTCCCCAGAATCACGGCGCTGCGCGGCCCGGTCTGTCCGCTCCACACGCCGATAATCTCGACCGGAACGGGTTCCGGCACGGTGCCCTGAAACACGGTCCAGGCCGTGCCTGTCATTCCGGGCTTGATGTCTTTGAGGTGAAAGATTTCGACTTTGCCGGCTTTAGGAGGCTGAAGTTCAGCTCCGAAAGCAGGGCACAAAGCCGTTACGACTGCGGCAACAACGGCCAACCGCTGGTTCATGAAGGGATACTACCTCTAATTCTGTAATCGTGCACAAGCTCCTCGCGTCGAGGCGCTTTCTAATTAATGTAGCAGGAGTATTTGTGTTCTTGGACGTGCGGGATCGTAAAAGAGTTCCTGAGTGTGATAATGAACGGTGCGGAAGTTTCTGGAGAGCCTGCATCGCAACCTGGGCTGGGCGTGGACGGGACTGATCGTCTACGCGGCTGCCGTCACGTTTCCGCATGAGCAGGTTCAATTGCTGGTGGGTGCCATCGCCGACCGGCTCACGCGACCCGGTTTGTACCGCCTGTCGGCGGCCGTCGGCATCGCGCTGGCCGCGGTCGTGACGCTGATTCTGTCCCGGCGGCTCCGCACGCAGCCGGAACGTTCTCGCATCGCGGCGTTTTGGGTATTGACGCTCGTGTTGATCTTCGGAACGTGGGGCGTTTTCACGGGCAACAACACGGAACTGGTCCACTATCCGCAGTATTTCCCGGAAGGCGCTGCGCTGGCGGCGATGACGCTGTCGCCGGCCGAATCGCTTGCCTGGATCGCGCTCGCCGCCGGTCTGGATGAGGGGTATCAATACTGGGCGTTGTATCCGAATCGCGTCTCGGCGTTCGATTACAACGATATTTACATGGACCTGCTGGGCGGCGCGACGGGCGTGTTATTCGCGATGGCGTTCCTGAATTGCGAGCGCCGGGACGGATCGGCGCACATCTTTAATCGCGCTGGAGTGAGAGCGCTCGCAGGCGTGATCGCGATCGGAACCGTGTTGTGGGCAACCGGGAAAATGGCGCTGCACCAGGACAATCCGCATCCGCACTGGTTTGCGCTCAGCCGGCAGAAGACGCCGTTCTTTTCGATCGTTCCGGCGCTCGGTCCGCACCATGTGCACGAGCTGACGCCGCTTGAAGGAACCTTGCTGATCGTGCTGACGATCGGGGTGTATGCCGTGCTCGACCGGCGCATCCGGATCGATGTGAAGTGATAGACTGGCGTGCGAGCGGAGGCTTTTTAAGAATGCGACTCACTGCGCTGTTTGCCGCTTTGACGCTGACCGTTTTCGCCCAGCAGCCGAACCTGGGCCACATCGACTTTCCGACCTCGGGATCGAAGGAAGCGCAGAAGCACTTTATTCAGGGCGTCCTGCTGCTGCACAGCTTCGAATATGACGACTCGCGGGAGGAGTTCCGGGCGGCGAGCAAGCTCGATCCCGGTTTCGCGATGGCTTATTGGGGTGAAGCGCTGACCTACACGCATCAGGTTTGGGTGGAGCAGGATCTGCCCGCGGCGCGCGCGGCGCTCAATCGGCTGGCTCCGACGCCCGAAGCGAGAGCGGCCAAAGCGCCGACCCAGCGAGAGAAGGATTATCTGCACGCGGTGGAGATCCTGTATGGCCAAGGCGACAAAGTTTCCCGCGACATCGCCTACTCGGACGCGATGGGCAGAATGCGGCAGAAATACCCGAACGATCTCGAAGCCGCGGCCCTGTATGCGGTCGCTTTGCTCGGCACCTGCCAGCATGAGCGGAACACCGCGGTGTACATGCGTGCGGCAGCGGTGGCGGAGGAGGTGTTTGCGAAGAACCCGCAGCATCCCGGCGCGATACATTATCTGATCCACGCCTATGACGATCCGGTGCACGCGCCTTTGGGACTGCGGGCGGCGCGGGTGTATGCGCAGGTGGCCGGCGCAGCGTCGCATGCGCAGCACATGCCGTCGCATATTTTTTTCGCTTTGGGAATGTGGGATGACGCGATCTCGGCCAATATCCGTTCCGTGGCGGTCGCCGACGAACGCATGAAGCGGAAGGGCCTGGGTGTGGATGCGCGCAATTACCATTCGATCCAGTGGCTGTCGTACGCGTATCTGCAGGAAGGCCGTGACGCGGACTCGCGCGCGGTGATCGAGGATGTGGAACGCACCGGCGGCAAGCGCGGGCTCGATATGATGAAGGCTTACTACGCGCTCGAAACCGGGAAACAGGACGAAACGCTGATCGCGTCGAACATGCCTGCGGTTCTCAATGCCTACGGCTTGGTGGCTGCGCGCAACGGCAAACGGGATGAGACTCGGACGGCCTTTGAGAGGATCGAGAAGCGGCTGAACGGGCCGGCTCAGGCAGCCGCGGGTGCTGCTCAGCACATGGGAGCGAATCATGCTCCAGGTTCAGAAGCGCCTGGCGTCCGCAAGACGGCGGAGATCATGATGCAGCAGTTGCAAGCGGAATTGTGGATCGGCGATGGCAAGCGCGAGCAGGCGCTCGAACTGCTGAAGAAGACCGCGGCTGAGGAAGATGCGCTGACCTTTGAATTCGGTCCACCGGTTCCGTTGAAACCGGCGCATGAACTGTACGCGGACGAACTCCTGGCAGCGGGGCATGCCAAGGAAGCGGTCGCGGAGTATCAGCATGCGCTGGAACGTGCGCCGAAGCGGGCGCAGTCTCTGCGGGGTCTGGCGAAAGCGGAGGCCGCGGCGGGCGAGGCCGACGCAAGCCGGAATGCGACCGAAGATCTCAAATCGTTCTGGCACGGTGAAGTGAATTAGCACACCGTCGTTGGTCCCTAGTTGGCGCACCCATGCAGGACTTAGCCCTATGCGTCAGAGTTTGCGTGAAAAGTGGAGTTGGTCGGCCTTGCTCCCCTCCCTCACCAGTCTGTGTGAAAAGTGGAGTTGATCCCCGCCGTGACCGGTGGTCTCGGACGTCTACGCCTTCAACGCGATAGACCAGCCCTGCCGGTAACGGCGGGGCGAGGCATCGACTTTTCACACACACTCTCACGGTCGGGGTTCCGTTTGGCGCCACGTCGAACGAGCCACATTCGGAACCCCGCGCGTAAGCAAGGGGAGCAGGTCCGCAGTTTTCATCAGCTTGGGGCTGCTTCTGCGTCCGAAATAGCCCCCACGTTTACACATGGGGCTAGAGCCTGCGCGAAAACCTTCGTTTTCAATACACGCTCGTCAACATAGAGCTGTTGCGGCGTTGAAGGCAGCCCCCGCTACCCGTGCCGGGCTTCAGCGTGGTGGCGGACGTCGACGCCTTTCACTAAAAACAACACGTCTTCGGCGATGTTGGTGGAATGGTCCGCGATGCGCTCCAGGTTCCGCGTTACGGCCAGCAGATCCAGCGCGGCCTTGATGTTCTGCGGATCTTTTTCCATGAAGCTCACCAGTTCGTGATAACAAGCCGTGCGCATGTTATCGACCGCGTCATCCGATGCAAGCACGCTGCGCGCGAGTTCCGGGTCGCGCGTGACAAATGCGTCCAGAGCCTTGCGGACCATCGACTGCACCAAGCCCGCGATGTGCGGAATGTCGATCATCGGCTTGATCACCGCCTCTTCCATCAACGAACGCGCGCGCTGGGCGATGTTCACCGCCAGGTCGCCCATGCGTTCGAGGTCGGTGTTGATCTTCAACGCCGCCACGATCAGGCGCAGGTCGGCCGCCATGGGCTGCTGCAGCGCCAGCAGGTTGACGCAGAATTCGTCCACCTCGATCTCGATCGCGTTGATGCGCGCTTCGTTGCGGAAAACTTCATCCGCCGCGCTGCGGTCTTTGTGAATCACCGCGCTGATGCTGCGCTGGATAGCCGCTTCGACGAGCGAGCTCATCTCCAGCAGCTTGGTTTTCAGTTGTTCCAGTTCTTCGACGAAATGCCTCATCCAAACCTTCCCGTGACGTAGTCTTCGGTTTCTTTTTTGTTCGGATTCTTGAAAATGACCGGTGTTACGTCGAACTCGATCAGCCGGCCCATCAGGAAAAAGCCGGTGAAATCGGCGATGCGCGCGGCTTGCTGCATGTTGTGCGTGACGATGACAATCGTGCAGCTATCTTTGAGCTGAAAAATCAGGTCCTCGATCTTGGCGGTCGCGATGGGGTCGAGCGCGGAGCACGGTTCATCGAGCAGCAGCACTTCCGGATTCACCGCCAGCGCTCGCGCGATACACAGGCGCTGCTGCTGGCCACCGGAAAGTCCGTGGGCGGACTGGTTCAGCTTGTCCTTTACTTCCTCCCACAACGCGGCGCGGCGCAGGCTCTGTTCCACGGCGTCTTTCAATTGCGCACGGCTGAGCGAACGGTTGATTCGCAGGCCGTAGGCCACGTTGTCGTAAATCGACTTGGGGAACGGATTAGATTTCTGAAATACCATGCCCACGCGGCGGCGCAGGTCGTTCACATCGAGGCGGAACACGTCTTCCCCGTCCAGCCGGATCTCGCCATCCACGCGGCTGTGGCGCACGGTTTCGTTCATGCGGTTGAGCGTCCGCAGAAATGTGGACTTCCCGCAGCCGGAGGGTCCGATGAACGCGGTGACGCGCTTGTCGAACACCTGCATCGAAATTCCGTGCAGCGCCTGGAAAGAGCCGTAGAAGAAATTGAGCGAATGCGCGCTCAATTTCGCGGGAGCGTCAGCCGGCGCCTTGGGATCCTTGCCTGGCGCGCCGCTATCGGGAAGAGTGCTCATAGAGCGGCCGAGTTGAGGATCGAGTTGAGGACTGGAAGCGGACATTTGTTCACCTGACATTACCGCAATGCCGGGCCTTTCTGTGCAAGAATAATGCGCGAAATAACGTTGACACCCAGAACCATCACCAGCAACACGAATCCGGCGGCCCAGGCTTGCCGATGCCAGTCGTCATAGGGAGAAACGGCGTAATTGTAGATCATGACCGGGAGTGATGAGGTGGGCTGGTTCCAGCCGGGACTCCAGAACTGGTTTCCCAGGGCGGTGAATAACAGCGGCGCGGTTTCGCCGGCCACGCGCGCCAGGTTAAGCATGATTCCGGTGATGAGCCCGGCCTTGGCGGCGGGGATCACGACGGTCCAGATGGCTCTCGATTTGGACGCGCCCAGCGCCATGGCGCCCTCGCGCAACGCCATGGGCACGTTTCTGAGGAACTCCTCCGAACTGCGGATCGCAATCGGGATCATCATCACGCCCAGAGCCAGGCCGCCGGCCAGCGTCGAAAAATGTTTTTGCGGGAGCACAATCAGGGTGAACGCGAAAATCCCCATGACGATGGAGGGGACGCCGTTGAGCAAGTCGGTCACATATCGGACAATGTAAGAAAACGTGCCGCCCGAAAATTCCGCCAGGTACACGCCACCGAGGAAGCCAATCGGTACGCCGACACACGTGGCCAACAGCAGCAACTTGGCGCTGCCGAGGATCGCGTTGGCCATCCCTCCGCCGGTCTCGCCCACGGGCTTGGGGAGTTGGGTGAAAAAATTCCAGTCGAGGCTCTTGGCGCCATTCACGAAAAGATATCCCAGGATAAAGACCAGCGCTCCCGCCGCGACCAGAGCGCACAAGGCGGTCAGGGCCAGCATCACGACGTTGGTGATTTTCCTGCGGAGACGTTTCCAGGGCATTTAGGACGTTCCCTTTCCCTGGGTTCCCGCTACCAGAAGACGGGCCGCGCCATTAATGATAATCGTCACGCCGAACAGCACCAGTCCCAGCTCGATCAGGGCGCCTTTGTAGAGATCGCCGGTGGCCTCAGTGAATTCGTTGGCGATGACCGCGGCAATCGAGTATCCCGGCGCGAGCAGCGAGTGGGCAATCTTGGGGTCGTTACCGACCACCATGGTCACTGCCATAGTTTCTCCCATGGCGCGCGCCAGTGCCAGAAAGATTGAGCCCGCGATCCCCTTGCGCGCGTAAGGGACCACGACATGCCAGGTGGTTTCCCAGCGCGTGGCGCCCAAAGCCAGCGCGCCTTCCCGCTGATCGAGAGGAACCCCCAGAATCACCTCGCGCGAAATGGAAATGATGAACGGTAGAATCATGATCGCCAGCACCACGCCGGCGGCGAACAGGCTGACGCCGTAAAACGGTCCCGAAAACAGAGGAGACCAACCCAAGGCGCCTTGGATCGCCGGCATCACCTGGCGGAGAATCGGAATCGCGACAAACACTCCGAGCAGGCCGATGATCACGCTGGGCACCGCGGCCAGCAGTTCGATCAGAAAGGTGAGGGCGGAGGAAATCCGGGGAGGGGCCAGTTCGGCAAGAAAAATCGCGGCCCCGACGCCCAGCGGGATTCCGATAATCATCGCCAGCGCGGTGGTGACCAGGGTTCCGTAAATGAACGGGAGTGCGCCGAACTCCCCCGAAACCGGGTCCCAAGTGGAACTGGTGAGGAAGGACCATCCGAACTTGGCCCGCGGAACCGCGGAATTGATGAAAAGCTCGTACACCAGGAGCGCGGTGACCAGGATGACCGTCATCGCGCACACAAAAGTGATGCCGATGGCAATCTCATCGCCGGCTCGGACGCGCTTCCAGAAAGCCGAAGCCCCCCCGCTCGGAGCGGGAGGGCCAGCGTCAACTGCGGTAGTGGAGGATGCGGACATTTGTTACAGAGTCGCCGATCAATGAATCCTGGCGATCGCCTTCATTTCCTTTGCCACCACCGGTTTCGGTAGCGGAGCGTAATCGAGAGCCGGGGTCAGAGTTTGCCCGGTGGTCAGCATCCAGTTCAGGAAATCCTTGATCGCCTTGTCTTTGGCGGGATCTTTGATCTGATCCGGGATCAGCAGCCAGGTGAAGGTCGAAATCGGATAGGATTCCTTTCCAGGCGCATCGGTGATGGATACGCGGAAGTCGTCAGGCATGCTCTTGGCGGCGCCGGCGGCGGCCGCCGTCACGCTAGCGAGACTTGCCTCCACAAACGCGCCCGCCGAGTTCTTGACCTTGCCATAACTCATCTTGTTTTGTACAGCGTAAATGAGTTCGACATAGCCTAGCGAGTAGGGCTGTTGCTTGATCTGTCCGGAAACACCCTCGTTCCCCTTGCCGCCCAGGCCCACCGGCCATTGAACGGAGGAGCCACGGCCGACTTTGGTCTCCCATTCCTTGCTGATTTTTGAAAGATAGTCCGTCCAGCAATACGTGGTACCGCTGCCTTCGGAGCGATGCACCACCACGATCGGATTGCCCGGCAACTTGACGCCCGGATTAGGTCCCGCAATCGCCGGATCGTTCCACTTGGTGATGTGGCTGAGGAAAATCCCCGCCAGCGCTTCAGGAGTGAAGTTCAATTGAACCGTGACGCCGGGAATGTTGTAAACCGGCACATCCGCACCCATCACAGTGGGGAAATGCAAGATGTTGGAGCCGCGCTTTTCCTTGAAAGTCGCGATCTGTTTATCGTTCATCGGACCGTCGCTGGCCCCGAAATCAACTGTACCCTCAGTAACTTGCTGGATGCCAGCTCCGGAACCAAGGGACTGGTAGTTGAACTGAAGATTGGGGAATTTTTTATGATACTCGCTGAACCACTTGGAATAGATGGGGTATGGGAAAGTCGCTCCCGCCCCGTTGATCAGAACCTGCTGCCCGTTGGCAACCGCACCACCGGCCAGGAGCGCGATCGCCAGGATCGCGCCCTTGATGTTTGAAGTCATCTTCAACTCCTATTTAATCAGCGTTATGTTACAGAACAATTACTTCGCTTGCGCTCCGAGCGTTGGAGCGGAGCCTGGCAGGGTGTAACGCAAATCGAAGAAACCCATGTTGAGGTGGGCATTGGTCGGCGCGCCGACCGCGAACTCCCAAGGATTCCGCTGGAGGTACGAGTATTGGAAGATCAGGTTGATGGCGCCCCATTTGGGATCCTTCATCAGCGTCCGGTTGGCGCCAAAGGTGATTTCCTGCACGGCCCGATTCTGGCCGTCACTCGAGATCTTGCCGTAGCCGATCTTCGTCGTCCCGTTAGCGTCATAAGCGATGTCCTGATTGACGTAGACGCCGCCGTAGTAGCCGAAGAGCAGCGTCTTCCCCAAGGTCGTTTCAAAGCCCATGACCGTGGATGCCGAGTGCATCAGCGAAATCGTGCCGTTGGCGCGGACGATGAAATCCGGAGCCTGGCCGAAGATGTAGCGGCCGGCGCCGTCATCCCAGAACGTGTTCGCGATCAACCGGAAGTTTTTCACCACTTCCGCGTTGAGATTGACCGATCCGCCACCGCCGAACTTGCTGTTGGTGGCAAACGGCGTCAGATTCGCCACGCCGGTCGGGTTCGCGATTTTGTCCGCCACGCCCACGCCGGCGATTTCGATATGGAACCGGCTGGAGGGATCGAAGGCGACCTTGGCGATGATATCCGGCATCAGGGCCGGCGCCGAAATCACGCTGCTTCCGTTATTGAGTTGAGCGGCGGCTTGAGCGGCGAAGGCCGCCGGTAACGTCGCCGCGCTTCCGCCGTTGCCGCCGCCGATGTACGGCTCGGAGTTTTCAAACGACAGTCCCATTGCAACCTTATCCGACGGGTGCAAAGCGAGCCGATAACCCGGGACGCGGCTCCAGACCAAGCCCAATTGGTAATTTACGTCCATGTTTTGCGAGTAGAAGACATCGCCCGGCAACGGCGAGATGCCTTTGCGGTTGGGCGTCATCAAGCTCCAGGACTGGCCGGCCAGGAACTCGAATTTATCCTTCCTCAGGTCGACCCAATAGAGGCGCAGGCGAAGGGGGAAGGAGTTGCTGGTCACCGCCAGGCCGCCATTGGGGGGATTGCCAAGCTGACCCAAAAAGTCAGACTCCCAGTAGCCCAGGATTTTCCAATCGTGAACCAGCGCATCGAAGCGCGCGCCGATGCGCGAGTTCTGGATGCTCAGGCGCGTTTCGCTCAACGCTCCACCCTGGGCGTTGCCGTACGGGATGCTGCCAAAATTGGTGCCGATACCACTTCCCGGGTTGGTCGAGCGGGAGACCATCGTCATATCCATAAATCCGACCGGGGTGATGTAAGTATCGCCGAGCTTCAACTGCAGCGGCGAGGTGCCCTGATCGCCCTGCGGCGGCGCGGCAGCCACGGCCGGCGGCAGAATGGGAGTCGGCGGCGCGACCGGCGCGGGCGGCACCGACGGCGTGGTGCTGGCGACCTCGCCCAGGCTCTTGCCGACCTCCTGATTCACAACCGCGGGATGGGCGGCGGCAGTGTCGCTGCTGCCTTTCTGATCGAGCAGCATGCGGCGGAGCTCGTTAATCTGCTGCTGCTGTTCGATCAGCATTTTCTTGAGTTGCTCGATTTCAGACGGGGCCGGCGCCTCGGCCTTGGCCGGAGTCTTGTCGGAATCGTCGCCTGGCGCGGCCGCCATGGGCAGCGCCAGGCTTGTCATGGCCAGCAGCACGGCCGCGAACCGCGGTCCTCGTATCCTCTGTATCATTCGGAAAATACTCCTTTTCTCTCCACTTTTCGACCACTTCGGTGGGGTCTTAATGTTTTATGGAAATTGCCCAGACTGCGGGACAGAGGGAGAGTGTAGCGTTCCGAAATGATCCGCGAATTAACGTTGGATGTCGATCTGGTGACGAGCTAAGGTTTTACGACCGCTGCTTCGGCGGCGTCGAGGGATTCCAGGCAGGGCAACAGGCCGTCGCAGTGGGTCACCTCGAACAGCGTGCGGATGCGTTCGGAAACTCCGATGATCGCGAATCCGCGACTGGTCCGCTGACAGGATGCGAATACGCTGATAATGCTTCCCAGGCCCGCCGAATCCATGTACGGGACACCATTGATGTCCACAATGATGGGATGCGTTGATTCCTGGCGCGAAATATGCTGGAAATCGAACAGGGTCTTGAGCGTCAGCGGCCCGGTCAATTTCATCACCCGGGCGCCTTTCGGGCTATCGAGCATCTCGATCTTCAAATCTTCCGAACGGCTGGGAATCACGTTATCCACTTTACACAAGATTGCGGGGCAAAATTCATGAATATTTCGTTACGACAAGCTCTTTCCTGGCGTGACGGGGGTTACCGGCGCTTCCTGCCCGGTTCCCTCCGGCAACAGCAGCGTGAACGTGGATCCCCGGCCCAACTGGCTTTCCACTCGAACCGCGCCTTTCATCCTCTCCACGATGTGTTTCACAATAGACAGCCCGAGGCCCGTCCCGCCCACCTGGCGTGAGCGCGCTTTATCGACCCGGTAGAATCGCTCAAAAATTCTCGGCACATCCTGCGATGGGATGCCGACGCCGGTATCGGAGATGGTAATGGCCACCTGGCCCGCGGGGTTGAGCGCTGCACGCACGTGCACCTCTCCGCCCGGCCGGTTGAACTTGATCGCATTGGCCAGCAGGTTGAGGAGCGCCTGTTCCAGGCGCAGGCGGCTGCCTTCCACGTACAGATCGTCCAGGCCCTCGCGCACGATCTCGACATCCCTGGCGCGCGCTTCGGAAGCTACGGTGGCAACCGCGCCGTCCACCACGCCGCGCACCGAGACGCGCTCCGGCTCGGGCGGGTCGAAGCCCGATTCGAGTTCAGAAAGGATCAGCAGATCCTGCGCGATGTTGGCCAGGCGCACAGCATTGGTGCGGATGATTTCGACAAATTGCGCGCTGTGGCGTTCATCCTGCAGCGCGCCGTCGAGCAGCGTATCGGCGTATCCGATGATGCCGGCGAGGGGCGTGCGCAGCTCGTGTGAAACGTTGGCGACGAAATCCTTGCGCACCTGCTCCAGCCGTTCGAGATCGGTAATGTCGTGCAGGATGGCGATGGCGCCGCGGCCCGAGGCCATTTCGAGCGGCGTCGCCTGCACTTCGAAAATCCTGGCATTCAACGTCGACAGGCGGAAGCGCTGCTTCTGCGGCTCGCCGGTCGAGAGCACGGAACGCAGCAGCTCATGCAGGCCGGTGTCGCGGACCAGTTCCAGAAGAAACCGTCCTTCCGAACGCGTGCCGCGGAATTCGATGGCTTTCAAGAACGCGGCATTCGAAAAGGTGACGCGCAAATCCTGATCGACGGCCAGAACGCCTTCCGCCATCCCGGAAAGGATGGTGGCGCGGCGCGCGGATTCGTAGCGCAGGTTGTCGAGCAGCTTCTGCACTTCAATGGCGACGCCTCCCAGCGAACGCTCGAGCGATGCCATTTCGTCGCGGGATTCTTCCATGGGCCGATCCTGTGCGGCGCCTCCCGGGATGTTTTCGGCGAGCTTCCGGAGACGCCGGACGCGGGTGCTCAACGAGCGCGAGAAAAAGAACGCGATCAGAAACGCGAGCAGGAATGAGCAGGCCGAAATCGTTAAGATTCGGTCGCGCACCTGCGCGACACCCAGATCGCCGGCCGAGCGCGTGAGCGTATAATCGACCGCGAACAGCGTGGCCGCGAGCAACGCGAGCGTAATGAACAGGAGGCGGCGGAACAGAACGCCGGTCACGAGATCAGACTAGCACCACAGTGTCAGTAGCGGAACGGTTCCAGCCCCAAATATTTTTCGGGGATCGGAATTTCGTGTGCGTCCTGTTTGTAGGGCTTGCCGTCTTTATCGCAGAAGGTCATCGGAACGTTGGCTTCGCGATGCAGCAGCACGGCGCGATAGAAGGCTTTGTCGAGCGCTTCCTCGATGGGGGTCCACTCTTCGATGATTTCGGAAATGGTCTTGTGGCCGTTACCGTTTTCGGGCATCGCCGTGCTCCTTCTTCAGTGTATCCCAGAGATCGTGATCGTAAACATATTCGCCGTGAGCCGCGCCTCCCGTAGCGATCGGCCGGCGAGGTTTTTGGGTGTTGTCGAAAAAATGCCAGCTCTTGGCGATCGGGGTGCGCGAGCTCACTTCGCAAAGAAGGAACGTCGCGTTTGAGTCGACTCTCGCCAGCCGCACCTTTGCGCCCTGGATCAGGCAACTGCGCGTCGAAGGCTACGCGTTCCACTTGTTCTATTTCTGGCTGCCGACGGCTGATGCGTGCATCAATCGCGTCTACAAGCGCAAATCACTCGGTGGACATTTTGTTCCTGAAGAAACCATCCGCAGGCGCTACGGCGCCGGCCTGCGAAATTTCTTCGAGCTTTACAAGCGCGTCAGCATGACGCGGCCGGCTTCGATGGCTGCGCCTTCCGGGTGAAAGGCCGACAGGCCGCGCGCGATCACGTCGGCGTTCACGAATTCGTCTACTTGTAATGCTCCGTGCAGCAGATCCGATGCGGCGGTGCTCTTGCCGGCGCCGTTCGGGCCGGCGAGCAGGATCAAGCTGGGCTGATCCATAGACTTTCCGTCACAGTGAGTCCATTTAGATACACCATGATCCCACGCAGACCCCTTATTGGGCGGGTTTCGAACAGTGGTAGACTGGATGCTTCGCTTCTTACGTCCGTCCGCGTGCTTGGCTCCGTTTGTTCAGTGAAACCTGGAGTTGCGGAGGGACGTCTGAGGAAAAGCGCAGAGTGGAAAGGAACCCGGTTAGATGACGTGTCTCAGGCCTGGAAGCCTGCGCATGGTGGTAGTTTGCCTGCTGTGCTCCGCTCCGGTATTTTCGCAACAAACCCAGCCACAGCCCCCGCAACCGCCGACGCAGCAACCGCCGCCGACGCAACAACAGCCACCTCGGCCGCGCAGTCCGTTCGAGACGGTTCCCACCGCGCCTGAGCAGACCCAGCCGCCCAAGCTCGAAACACCCAAACCGGCCGTGGAGGCGCCTAAGCCCGCGTCCACCGAGGACACCATCGGGTCGATTACGTTTCGCGGCGCACGGCGCACGCCGCAGGATATGTTGCGATCCTTGATCCAGACCAGGGCGGGAGAAAAGTATGATCCCGATACACTGAATCGCGATTTCATGACGTTGTGGAATACCGGGCGCTTTGAAGATATCCGCCTGGAGCGCGAGGCCGGCAAGAACGGCTGGGACATTACGTTCGTGGTCACCGAACGGCGCATTATCCGCGCGATCAAATACGACGGCATGAAGTCGATCACCACTTCGGAAATTCTCGACCGGTTCAAAGAACGTAAGGTGGGCTTGAGCGTCGAATCGCAGTACGATCCCAACAAGATTCAGCGAGCCAAGGTCGTGCTGCAGGAATATCTGGCGGAGCGCGGACGCCAGTTCGCCACGGTCGAGCCGGAGATTCACCAGGTGCCGCCGGCGTCGCTCGAAGTGGTCTTCAAAGTGGACGAAGGTCCCAAGGTGAAGGTCGGCGAGATTACGTTTGAAGGCAACGACAACGAGAGCGATCTGAAGGTCAAGCGCGCCATGAAAAACGAGCACGCCTACGGGATTCCGTACTCGATTTTCTTCGAAGAGCTGTTCCCCAAGACGTACGACTCCACCAAGCTCGAGGAAGACCAGCAACGCATCCAGCAGTTCTATCAGGACAACGGTTATTTCACCGCCAAGACCACCGGCGCGCAGGTGGACATCGTAAACGTGGGCGGCGGCAAATTCCGGCTGCCGCTGATCAAGGGCACCAAGATCGGCAAAGCAGCCAATATCCACGTCACCATCGAAGAAGGCAAGCTGTACCACCTGAACAACTTCAACGTAGTCGGCATGAAGCTGTTCCGCACCCCCGACGTTCCGCAGCGGGTGTTCGGAATGCAGAAGGGCGATATTTTCTCCACCGCCAAGCTGCGCAAGGGCTTCACCGACATGACCAAGGTTTACGGGACGTTCGGCTACATCGATTTCGTGGCCGATCCGAGTTTTGAGCCGATCCCCAATACCGACAAGATCGATCTGACGTTGAATTTCGACGAAGGCAAGCAGTTCTTCGTCCGGCGCATCGATTTTTCGGGCAATGCGACCACCCGCGACAAGGTCATCCGCCGCCAGTTGCTGATCGATGAAGGCGACGTTTTTAATACGCACCTGTGGGAGCTGAGCATTCTGCGCCTCAACCAGCTCGGCTATTTCGAGGTGTTGAAGGAAAACGAAGCGGCCGACATCAAGCGCGACACCAAGGACAATACCGTCGACATCACGCTCAAGGTGAAGGAGCGCGGAAAGAATTCGGTGCAGTTGAACGGCGGCGTCTCGGCGCTGGCCGGGAGCTTTGTCGGGTTCTCGTATTCGACCAACAATTTTCTGGGACTGGGCGAAACACTGACGCTTTCAACGCAGCTCGGCACCATCCAGCGCAGCGCGCAGATCGCCTTCACCGAGCCGTACCTGTTCGATGTCCCGCTGCAGTTGGGATTCACGGTATTCACCTCGCGCTTCGATTTCAACCAGGCGCGGCAAGCCTCGATTCTGGCCGGCACCAACCTGATTCCGGAATACGAAGCGCTGGGCGCCTCAAACCTGCTGAACTACGTTTCCAATTCGTACGGGTTCACCACCTTCACCAGCTACCCGCTCAAGCGTAGCTTTGCCCGTATCGGCATCAGCTACGGCTATACCATCCAGAGCATTACAACACTGACCCCGGCGGCCAACGAGTATTTCCAATACCTCGACTTCGAGCGCATCAACGGACCCAACGCGCTCGACGGAATCCGTTCCTCGACCATCACGCCCAGCTACACGTACAACTCGGTGAACCATCCCATCACGCCGACCGCGGGCACCGGAATTTCGCTGGCGGTTTCCTACGCGGGCGGGTTCGTGGGCGGGAACGTGAACCAGATCGAGCCGGTGCTGGACTATAAACATTTCATGAAATCGCCGTTAAATCCCAGACACGTGATCGGATTCCACCTGCTGGGCAAGTGGCTGACCGGGTATGACGGAAAAACCGCGCCGCCGTTCAACCGCTTCTTTATCGGCGGTGAAAACGACATCCGCGGATTCGACATTTTCGGCATCAGCCCGATCGCCTACGTGCCGACCGAGTCGTCGATTCAGGTATTGAACGCGGACGGCTCGCCGCGCGAGCAGTATGGTCTGAGCTCCACCGGCCAGCGGGTCCAGGTGGGCGTGACGCAGAATATCCCGACCTACCAGCTGGTGTTCCCGGGCGGCGATACGGTGGGCGTGGCCAATCTCGAATACCGTATCCCGATCTTCGGACCGGTGACGCTGGCAATTTTCGCGGACGCCGGCGTCGACAAGCTGTCGCGCAACAGCCAGTTGGAGCTGAATCCGGACCGCATCTCGCAGCTGAACGGCATTTTCCCGGAAGCGGCCTTCTCCGACCACGCGCTGGTGGCGCCCGGAACGCAGGCCGCACGCATGTCCACCGGACTCGAAATCCAGGTCCTGATGCCGGTGGTGAATGCTCCTTTCCGCGTGTATTATGCGTACAATCCGTTGAGAGTGGAACAAAACCTGCAACCGCCGATCGTGGCCGACCGCAGTTATTTCCCGAACGAGGCGACCTTCGCCAGTGCGGTGGCGCAGTTCGGTCAAGCGCTACCGTTTTTTGAGCAGGCGCACACCTTCCGCTTCACCATCGGACGCACGTTCTGATGCTAGGATAATCAAGATGAGGAGTTTTTCGTGAAAACACAGGCATTTCGAAAGCAGGCACTCATATGGACATGCCTGATTGCGGGCGCGGCCTTCGCCATGGCGCAAAACCAGCCTTCCGCGGCGTCCTCCGTCATGACGCAGCACCCGCTGGCGGCCGGCGCATCGGCCACCGGGCATCCATTCAAAGTCGGGGTTATCGAAATCCAGAGCGCGATTCTGGGCACCAAAGACGGCCAGAAAGCGACCCAGGAATTCGCCGTGCGGTTCGATCCGCGCAAGAAGGAACTGCAGACCAAGGCGGCCGAGATCCAGGAACTGCAGGATAAGCTGCAACGCGGCGGCGCCGCCATGGCCGACGCGGCCAAGCAGGACATCCAGCAACAGATCGAACGCAAAACCAAGATCTATAAGCGCGACATGGAAGACGCCAACGCGGAATTCCAGGCGGAACAGAGCAAGGTTCTCGACGAGCTGGGCCAGAAGATGATGCAGGTGATCGAGCGGTATGCGCAGGCCAACGGCTATGCCGTGATCATCGACGTCAGCAACCCGCAGACGCCGGTCATGTATGCGTCGAGCTCGGCCAACATCACCAAGCAAATCGTCGATCTGTACGACAAGTCCCTGGCCACGTCGGGCGCGAAACCGAGCGGCGGCGCAACCCCCATGGCTTCCCCGACCAAACCGTCCACCACGCCCGCAACGAAGAAACAGCCGTGAAAGTTCTGAACGCAAAATTATGGATGGTGGGCCTGGCCGGAATCGCCAGGCTCATGAATGCACAGCCGGAGCCGAAGGTGGGCGCCATCAACATTCAGGCGGCCATGACCGGAACCAAGGAAGGCCAGAAGGCGGCCTCCGACCTGGAACAGAGGCTGTTGCCGCGCAAGAAAGCCATCGACGCCAAGGCGGCTGCCATCCGCGAATTGCAGGACCGCCTGCAGCGCGGCGGCGCGGCCATGTCGGATTCCGCCAAAGCCGATCTCACCCACCAGATCGACGAGCGTACCAAGAACTATAACCGCGACATGGAAGACGCGCAGGCCGAGCTGAGCGACCAAAATCGCCAGCTGATTCAGGAAATGACGGCGAAGATGACCAAGATCCTGGACGAATACGCCGCGGCCAACAATTTCAGCGTCATTTTCGACGTCAGCAATCCCAACACGCCGGTGCTGTACACGTCCAACATGATCGACATCACGCGCGATATTATCGCGCTGTACGACAAAGCGCATCCTCCGGGAGCCGCCGCCACTCCGGCCGCGCCGAAACCCGCCGCCACGCCGAAGAAGCAACCGTAACGCCCTTCCGACACAAGTCCCTGCCGCACCCGGATTGCTATCATGGCGGTCGACTCCTATGAAGCGGCGCGTTGTCATCACGGGCCTGGGCGCCATCAGCCCGAATGGAATCGGCGTGGACACTTTCGCGAAAGCCACGCGCGAGGGCGTGAGCGGAATCGGACCGATCACCCGCTTCGACACTTCCGATTTCGCCGTGCGCGTGGCGGGTGAGATCAAGAATTTCCGCGAAGAAGACTACGTTACGCCCAAGGACCGGCCGCATGTGTCGCGCGTGGCGCCGCTCGCCATTGCCGCCGTCGCCGAAGCGGTCGCGGCAGCCGGACTCGATCCCGGCGCCATGTCACGCGACCAACTGCGCCAGATCGGCGTGATGGTCGGTTCCGGCGGAGGCAGCCAGGAGTTCACCGAAGAGCAGTATCGCCTGTATCACACCGGGCATTGGCGCCAATGTTCGGTGTACGTGGTGCCGACCTCCACCATCGGGACGCTGGCCAGCGAAATTTCCATGCGCTTCGGCTTCCGCGGCCTGAGCCACGTGATTTCGACCGGATGCACGTCGTCGACCGACGCGCTCGGCTATGCGTTCCGCACCATTCAGGCGGGCATGCTCGATCAAATGATCGCCGGTGGCGTGGATGCGCCCATCGCGCCGCTGATTTTGCGGGGCTTCATGGCCATGCGGATTCTCGCATCGCACTTCAATGACCAGCCAGAGCGCGCTTCCCGTCCGTTTTCGAAGGACCGCGACGGCTTCGTGATCGCCGAGGGGAGCTGGTTTTTCGTGCTCGAAGAACGCGAGCACGCGCTCGCTCGCGGCGCAAAGATCGCCGGCGAAATCGCGGGCTACGGATCGACCTGCGAAGCCTATCATCGCGTGCGCCTGGAGGAATGCGGCGAGGAACCGGCGCGCGCGATTTCGCTGGCCGTCGAGGAAGCCGGCGTCGAGCCCGAAGCCATCGGCTATCTGAATTATCACGGCACCTCGACGGAGTTGAATGACCGCATCGAAACCAGGGCTGTGAAGCTGGCGTTCGGAAAGCACGCCTATAAGCTCCCCGGATCTTCGCTCAAGAGCCTGATCGGGCATCCGCAAGGAGCCTGCGGCGCGGCGGGCGTGGCAGCGACGCTGCTGGCCATGCGCGACGGCGTGCTCCCACCGACCGCGAATGTGGATGTGCCGGACCCG
The DNA here is from genome assembly GCA_963797245.1 of Terriglobia bacterium. Classification (GTDB taxonomy): domain Bacteria; phylum Acidobacteriota; class Terriglobia; order Bryobacterales; family Bryobacteraceae; genus Palsa-187. The sequence goes on along the minus strand of CAWCPE010000024.1, from coordinate 193,228 downwards.
GAGTGCGACCTGGATTACATTCCCGACATCGGCCGCCGCGCGGATTTCGAGTACGCAGTGGCCAACTGCATCGCTTTCGGCAGCAAGAATTCGGCCCTGGTTTTAAAGAAACACGCCTGACGTGCAGGAAAAGCCCTATGCTTACGAGTCTGCGTGAAAAGTGGAGTTGATCCCCGCCGTGACCGGCAGGGCTGGTCACGGACGTCTGCGCCTTCAACGCGATAGACCAGCCCTGCCGGTAACGGGCGGGGTGAGGCACCGACTTTTCACACACACTCGTAAGCGTGGGGCTACGTCGACGTTCCTAGTTCGCCGGCTCGGAGGGTTTCTCCCCCGCGGTCGCGACGGCGGGCTCCGGCGATTTCTCGTCGGACGCGGCCGGGGATTCATCGTACCCGGCCGGCTCCTCGTCCTTGGGCGTGTAATACGAGTGATAGTAGGTGTACTTGCTGTACAGCTCCCCGCGGCGCGCTCCGTTCACCACGATGCCCAGCACGTTGTTGTTACACAACGACTGCATCGCGCGCGTTACCGAGTCGATGGTGGTATGCCCGATGCGCACCACCAGCAGCGTCCCGTGAACCATGGTCGAAAGCAGGTTCGCGTCGGCCGCGAACAGCAGCGGCGGGCTGTCCAGAATCACCCAGCTGAACAGCGTCGGCAGACGGTCGAGCATCAACTTCACTTCGCGCAGGTTCAACAGCTCCAGCGGATTGATCACCGCTTCGCCGGCCGGCATAATGTACAGATTGGTCCCCGCGATTTTTCGAAGCGCCGCGTGCAACGGAACCTTGCCCAGAAGATAGTCCGTAATGCCCGGGCTGCGGTCGCACTGAAACATCCCGTGGACGATGGGACGCCGGAAATCGAAATCGGCCAGCAAGGTAAGATTGCCCGCCAGGTGCGCTTCAGCGAGCGCCAGGTTGGCGGCCGACAGCGACTTGCCTTCGGCCGGCGACGGGCTGGTCACCACCACCGTATTGATCGGCTGCAGGGTCTTCATGTGATTGAGGCGCGTACGCAGCGCGCGGAACTCCTCCATGGGAGCTTCATGCGGGCGCGACACGTCGATCAGCAAGGAATCCGGCGCCAGCCGGAACGGAATCTCCTGCACATTTTCGAGCAGGCCGGCCATATTGGGGCCCGGGTCGGCGACCATCGCACCCGCGCGCGGCTCCGCGCCACCCGCACGATTCACCGGCGGAGAAAGTAGGCCGGACTGTTCGGCCCGGCGCAACGCATCATGTACTCGACTCATGGAAATTCCTCCGATCCTACTCTCTGGTGGTGATGTAATACACCACCGAGCCAGACATGATCACCACCGCCGCAAGGCATGCCGTAGTCCAACCCAGCCAGGCCAGCCGCCTGCGCCGCCGCACCACAAAATCGTTTTCGAGCAGTGGAATGCTGCCGAGAATCGCCATCTGCGTGTACGCCCGAACGTCCTTCAAATTCTTGAGAGCGGTGTCCTTGACCTCCCGCGCACCGGCCACCACGACGCCGAGCAGAAGCCCGATGCCGGCGCCGATCGAAATCACCAGCGGACGTTTCGGTTCGGTGGGGCTGGTGGGCAGACTGGGGGGATCCAGAATCTCCAGCCGCTCACCCTGGTTCCGGTTCTGCATTTCCTGGGAAATCTGCGCCTTTTCGAGCCTCTGCTGAAGTTGCAGGTACTCCTCTTTGGCGGCGGCCTGTTCGCGGAGCAGGTCGTCATATTCTTTTTCGCCCAGCGGAACGCTCTCGATCCGCCCGGCATACAACTTCATGCTGTCGCTCGCACGCTTCATGGCCTTGTCGGCGTCGGAGATTTCCAGATCCTTGGCCTCGATGGCGGCCTGGGTCTGCTGCGACAGCGCTTCCTTATCGCGGATCTCACGCACCACCCCGGGACTCATAACCTTGGGAGCATCCGGCTTGGCTTCGGCCTTTTTCTGTTCGGCATCTTCCTTGAGGAGGTTATCGCGCTTGTCCTGGGCGATCTTCAGCTGCGCCTCGGCGATCTTGATATCCGGCATGGTTTCGCTGTACCGCTGCCGCATGAGCCGCAGATGATCCTCCATCTGCTGTACGTCCCGCTCGGCGTCGGCCAGTTTATCGTTACGGTGGTTGATCTGGGTCTGGTCCTGGGAAAGCGGCGTCTTCTTGAGCTGCTCGATCTGGTCGTGCAGGATGCGCAGGTTATTTTCGAACTGCAGCTTCTCCTGATTGGCGCGGCTGATGGATGCTTCGAGCACCGCCAACTGCGATTGCAGTGCCTGCAGCGACTGGTAATTGCCGCTCACCTGATCCGGCAACTGGCCGTTGTGCTCGGCCCGGAAGGCGGCCAGCTTGGTTTCGATCGCTTCCAGGTTTTTGCCGGCCTGGTCGAGAGTATCCTTCATGAACTGAGTGGTCTCGGAAGTGGAGTTCGACTGGTAACGCTGGTTCTCGTCCATGAACCGGCTCACTAAGTCCTGCACCACCTGCTGCGTCTTGTGCTTATCCTCGTATTTAAACTTCACCGCGAAGGCTGGAATCGAGTGATTGCTGCCGCCGCCGGCCGTGTTGTTGATGGGCACAATGGAGATCTTGCCCTTCATCTCATCGATCACGTCCTCGATCGGGGCACGATTCCGCTCCCGCGTGTACAACCCGAAATTATTGATCATCGTGGTGAGCACGGCGCGGCTCTCGATGGTCTGTTCCATGGACTGAATGCGGTCATACATGGCCTGGTTGATGGAAGACTGGACCATGCTTTCGGGGATTTGCTGGGGCGTGATTTTGATGATCGCCTGGGATTCGTACGTGTCCGGCCACAGGAACACGCCCACCACACTCGCGACCAGGCTTAACAGAAACGGTCCGAAAATCCAGCCCCGGTGACGCCGGACAATATCGATATAATCCTCGACGTCGAGCGCCCTGCGGGCGACGTTATATGACTCGTTCGGTTGCATCGATTCAACTCCTCCGATTATTCCTTGACGTAAATCGTGTCTCCGTTTTCCAGCAGCACGTTCACGTTTTTGGGGTCTTTTTTGCCCTTGACATACTTGTCGTAGTTAAAAAACAGGCGCGTCCCATCGGCGCGCAGGATGGTGATGTGCGATTTGTTGGCGAACTCGCGGAACCCGCCGGCATCGTTAATCGCCTCAAACACGGTTCGGGAAGTCACCAGCGGGTACGGGCCGGGGCGGTTGATGCCGCCCGTGATGGTGTACCGCTTGCTGTTCACCTGAATCACGTCGACTTCAATTTCCGGGGCCTTGAGGTAGGTGGATAGAGCCTGCTTGAGCTGCTCGGCGAGGCGGGACGGGGTCAGCCCGGCAGCCTGCAGATCACCCACCAGCGGCATGGTGATCTTGCCGTCCGGCCGCACGCCCTTCGCGCCGGTGAACTCGGGTTCGCGCCAGACTTTGATGTTGATGATGTCTTCCGATCCGATGATGTAAGTCTTCGGGTCGAGTGGCAAGCCGGTCGCGTCGGGCGACACCGTCGATGGGGTTTTGGGGGACTCCGGGGGCTTCTCTACGGTCGGGGGTGGTTCGGTATTGGGCCGGATGTTCTGCCCAAAAACCCCTCCACACACAAAAAACAGTTGCACAGCCAGTACGGCTAGACTTCGAGCCACATCGAACTCCTTCTTGCGGTTCCGCTCCCGACACGCCAAGCTACTCATTATACTATCCTAACGGTCACGCAGGCACCGGACCTGGGCCGAAAGCCATTGCTATCATCTGATACAACTACCTTCCGGCGGACCGAGCAAAGTGACCGCGGTAGCGGACCCCGGATTGGACAGGAGGGCCACATGAACTACTTTCTTGCCAAAACGGATCCTGATACTTACTCCATCGACAGTTTGGAGAAGGAAAATAGGACGGTTTGGGATGGAGTCAAGAATCCCCAGGCGGTCCGGGCCATCCTCGCCATGCGCTCAGGCGATCGGGTTTTTATCTATCACAGCGGCGGTGAGTCGGGAGTGGTCGGGATCGCGACGATCCGTGCCGCGGGCCGGCCGGATCCGAAGGACCCCAAATCGGCGGTCGCGGATTTCGAGTTCGCCGGACGGCTGGAGCCCGCCACCACGCTTCACGAAATCAAACAATCCAAGCTGTTCGAAGATTGGGCGCTGGTGCGTCAGGGACGCCTGTCCACCATGGCCGCGCCGGAAAAATTCGTCGAGTGGATGCGGAAGCGATACCCCAAAGCGAAAATCTAACGCTAGCCGCACGCTAACGAGTTTGTGAAAAGTGGAGTTTGATCCCCGCCGTGACCGGCAGGATGGTCGCCGACGCCTGCGCCTTCTACGCGATAGACCAGCCCTGCCGGTAACGGCGGGGTGAGGCATCGACCTTTCACACAGACCCCGATGCCGTCGAATGAACCCCGCGCGTTCGCAAGGGGAGCACGTCCGATCGCATGATCAACGTTTCGTCACTCGCGCTTTTTCAGAATCAGAATGTGCTGGCGCGGCAGAATTTCGATCACCGGCTCCAGGTGAAATCCCTCCGGCTCGATCTCCATCTTTACCTCCGCGACGCTCATCTTGTGCTCCGGCTTGATCGGGATGCTGGGATCTTCCTTGCGATATTCGAGCAACACCAGCCGCCCGTCCGGTTTCAGCGCCGCGCGCATTCCGCGCACCATCTCCTGCGGGTGCGAAAATTCGTGATAGACGTCCACCAGCAGAATCAGATCCAGTTTTCCGGCCGGCAATTTCGGATCGCTTTCCGTGCCGAGCACCTCTTCAATGTTGCCGAGACCCGCCTTCGCCGCATTCTGCCGGAGTCTGCGCAGCATCTCCGGCTGGACGTCCTCGCCATACACTTTGCCGGTCGGACCCACCCGTTTGGCCAGACGCAGCGTCATAAACCCCGTCCCTGCGCCGACATCTGCCACCACCATTCCAGCTTTCAGATGCAGCGCGTCGAGCGCCTCGTCGGGATGCTCCTCCGATTCGCGTTCGTTGCGGTCCAGCCAGTCCGCTCCGCCCACGCCCATGACGGGAGCGATTTTCCGTCCGGAAACCGGATGGACATCCTGAAACGCCGGCGCGACAGCGGCCAAACCGAGCCACCACGCCAATCCGGCCGCCAGGATTGTAACTTGCCGGACGGCATAATTCCTGTAGAATTGTCTGTTAGTCAACATGCGAGTGAGCCTGCGGTCTTTTATTATCGCGCTGTTATCGACATTGCCGCCGATTTTGTTTTTGGCGGGATGCACCCGGGTGAATTTGAATCACCTGGAGTTTCAAATGGGCGAGCGCGTCGCCGTCGGACCGCTCACCTACAACGTGATCGAAAGCGCCTGGCAGAATCAATTGGGCAGCGAGTTCAAAATGCGCATTCCCGAGCAGCGCTATCTCTTGATCACCGTATCGGTGACCAACGGCGGCGGCCACGATGTTTCGGTTCCCTTGCTGACGCTGGAGGGCCAGAACGGAACCACCTACACAGAATCGGATAATGGAGAAGGCGTGGAGCAGTGGTTTGGCTTGCTGCGCACGTTAAATCCGGCGCAGACCGAGCAGGGCCGGCTGCTGTTCGACGTTCCGCTGGCCAGTTACCGGCTGAAGGTGACCGACGGCGGCGACCCGGGCATGGAGAAATCGGCGTGGGTTTCGATCCCCCTGCACATGGACCCCGATTCCTTGACCACTCCGCTAGAGCCGACCACGACCCCCGCGAAGTAAACCCGTGCAACGCAGTCTCATTTTCGCGTTCGTCGCAGCGACGGTGGCCTTCGCGCAATCCAAGCTGGCGGTGGAGCGGCTGGAGCTGCAACAGATGGAAGACGGCCCCGCGCTCGCGCCCGGCTACGAGTTCGTTCCCGGTGAAACGGCGCACTTCAGTTGCCGCATCGCCGGATTCGGAAGCGCGAAAAAAGACGAAGCGCGAACCGTGAAGCTTTCCTTCAACATGCGCGTAGTCGACCCGGACGGCGTGCCGATCGAGAAAGACAAGTCCGCGCGCATCGACGAAACGCTGAGCGCCCGCGACAACAACTGGGTGCCCCGGTTTCTCGAGACGCTCACCGTTCCCGCGTTCGCGCCCAGCGGCAGTTATCACCTGCATGTAACGGTTACGGACGAGATCGCCTCGGCAGAGGCCTCCACCGACCTGCAATTCATGGTTCGCGGCCACGCGGTGGAAACCGGCCCCGGCCTGGCAGTCCGCAATTTCAAATTCGTGCGCGCCGAAGACGATCAGGTGGCCATGCGTCATGCCGTTTATCAGCCGGGCGACACCCTGTGGGCCAAGTTCGACATCACCGGCTACAAATTCGGCGAAAATAACCGATTTTCAGTGGATTACGGGCTCGCGATTCTGAACGCGGCCGGCGAACAGATTTTCACCCAGCCGAATGCCGCTTCTGAATCGAGGGATTCTTTCTATCCCCAGCGTTACGTCCCCGGCACGATGAGCCTGCACCTGGACAGTACCGTGGTCAAAGCGCCGTACACGCTCGTGATTATCGTCCACGACAAAATCGGCAACCAAAGCGAACAATCCAAACAGCCCTTCGAAGTCCAGTAACCGGAAGAAAAGCCGCAACTTCCTCACGGCTCACGGCATCCAACGATGCGGAATGAAGATGACAAAATTTCGCGGATTAGCTGCGATTCTGTGCGGCGCATTCATGGTGTGCTCGGCGTTCGCCCAAGAGCCGCCTCCGCCCCCTCCCGCCGGGCAGGAGTCCCCGCCTCCCCCGCCCGCGCTTACCCCCGACCAACTTGATACTCTGGTCGCGCCTATCGCGCTTTATCCCGATCCGCTGTTGAGCCAGATCCTGGTCGCGTCGACTTACCCGCTCGAAGTCGTGGAAGCCAACCAGTGGATGGAGCAGAACCAGAATCTGAAAGGAGCGGCGCTGCTCGACGCGGCGAAACAGCAGAACTGGGATCCGAGCGTCCAGGGACTGGTCGCTTTCCCTCAGGTGGTCGCGCAACTCAACAGGGATGTTCGCTGGACCACCGACTTGGGCGACGCTTTCCTGGCTCAACAGGCTGACGTGATGGCCGCGGTCCAGCGCATGCGCGAAAAAGCGAAGTCCAACGGAAAGCTTCAGTCGACCGCGCAGCAGACCGTCAATGTCGAGGATCAAAACGGGCAGAGCGCCATCACCATCGAGCCGGCCGATCCGCAGGTGATTTACGTTCCCACCTACAATCCCGAATGGGTGTGGGGACCTCCCGTATGGGGCGTGTATCCTCCGCTGTTTTATCCCGGCATCGGAATCGGATTCGGATTCGGACCGGGAATCTATATCGGCGGATTCTTCGGCGGATGCTGCGGCTGGGGGGCGTTCGGATGGGGATGGGGACCCAACTGGTTCGGCGGTTCGATCCTGGTCAATAATTATTTCCTGCATCGCTATGGTTTCGCCGATTTCCACGGCGGACCGTTCCGGGGCACGTCTGTTTGGGCCCACAACCCCGAGCATCGGCTCGGTGTCCCGTACCCTAACCGCGCGTTGAGCGACCGGTATCGCGGCGCCGGGGGGGCCCGTGGATTTGGGGGCGGTGAAGCAGCCCGTGGATTTGGGGGCGCCCGCGCACCCGCGGCGCGCGAAGGCGGTGGAGCGCGCTTCGGGTCGCAGGGATTCGAACGGCAGAATCCAGGCGGCAGCCATAGCGTGTTTGGAGGGATACACGACGGCGGCCAGACCCGCATCCAGAGCGATCACGGATTTTCCACCATGCACGGCGGTGGATTCGGCGGTGGCGGATTCCATGGTGGCGGCGGCGGCGGATTCCACGGTGGCGGCGGTGGTGGACATAAGGGGCGATGATGAAAACACTCATCCTGATCTCGGCGGGCGCGCTCCTGGTGGCGCAGACGCAGCCCAAAACGTTCGACAGTCCGGAAGCCGCGGCCAACGCATTGATCGACGCAGCCGCGGCCAACAATGTGACCGAGTTGAGCGCGATTTTCGGAACCATGGGCAAAACCATCCTCACTTCGGGCGACCCGGCGCGCGACAAAGCCGAACGCGAGGAGTTCGTGAACATCGCCAAAAGCAAGCATCAGATCGAGAACGATTCGATGAACCCCAACCGCAAGATTCTCTCGATCGGCAATGACGACTGGCCCTTCCCGGTCCCCATCATCAAAAAGAACGGCAGGTGGATGTTCGACACCAGCATGGGCGCCAAAGCGATGCGCGCGCGCCGCATCGGCGCCAATGAGCTGGATGCCATCGAAATCTGCGCGGGCTTCATCAGCGCGGAACGTGCCTACGCCGAACGCAATCCCACGCATTTTTACGCCGCCACGCTTTCGATACTCGAACCGGATGTGCCCAAGGGATTCGTCGCGGCCTCCGGCACGGCTCCCAAGCCGTATCACGGGTACCTGTTCTCCGTCCTCAAGTCCCAGGGCGCCGATTCACCGGGAGGCCGGCATGACTACATGGTCAAGGAATCCATGGTGGGCGGAATCGCGCTGGTGGCGTGGCCCGCGCAATACGGCCTCACCGGCGTGCACACCTTCATCGTGAACCAGGACAGAACGGTATACGAAAAAGACCTGGGCGCCTCCGCGCACGCGGGCCCTCCGGTGGCCAGCTACAATCCGGACCGGACCTGGAAAATGGTGAATTAGCACGCACCGGCGAAATAGTTCGTTTCATCCGGAACGGCGAGGCGGATTACAGTCCAATGCGCACTCTTTTGGCCCGGCCGTCGAATGAGCCACATGTGGAACCCCGCGCGTTAGCAAGGGGAGCACGTCCGAAGTTTCACACACACTCTTACTGGGGGCTTGCGGGACGGGTTCGTGGCGAGCCCTGCCTGTCAGAGTTTGTATGAAAAGTGGAGTTGATCCCCGCCGTGACGAGTTTGTGTGAAAAGTCGGGACTCCACCCCGCCGTTACCGGCAGGGCTGGTCTATCGCGTTGAAAACCCAGGCGTCGGCGACCAGCCCTGCCGGTCACGGCGGGGATCAACGCCACTTTTCACACAGACTCTGACCGGCAGGGCTTGTCACCGGCGCCGTGGAGTCCGGCACTTTCCAACGGACTCGCGCGAGCGTGGGGCTACTCCAGGAATTACTCCCGTGGAGGCGCGTTCAGCGTAATTGCTCCGAGAATCAGAAATCCCGCGGCGATGACCGCGCGCAGTACAATGGACCACGCACCCGCTCCATAAATCAAATTGCGAAGCGCGAGCAGCCCGAATCCGAGGCCGATCGAAACGTACCACCATCCCAGCAATCGCGCGCGGTCGAACATCGCCTGCGCGGGTTTACGGAAGTTTCGTGTCCTGCGACGACACCGCTTTCCATTTCCCGTCGCGCTTGACGAATACATCGGTCCAGACGTACTTGCCGCTAGTATCCTTGCCCGCTTCCGAGCTCTTCTCCGTATCGCTGCCGGTGACCACGGCCATGTTCCCGAAGATCCGAACTCGCATCGCGCCCAGGTCGATGCTGTCCATCGTATAGCCCGGCATCTTCATATGTGAGACAGCCTCGGCCTTGGTGGTCGCCTTGCCGTCCGTGCCGATTCCCATCCACCGATCGTCCAGAATGTCCGCGATCTTGTCGGCGTCCTTGGCCTTCTGCGCGTCTACCCAGTCCTGTTCGATTTTCTTCAGCTCGTCCATTTCGGCCTGGCGCTCGGCTCTCATTTTGCCGTCGCCTTTGCCCTTGGCCTGCGCGAACGTCACCCCGGCGCACAGTGCCATTGTCAACAACATCCCCACGAATCGTTTCATTTCGAAAAAATCCCTTTCTGACTGGTGGTGCCCTCAATTCGGGTTGAGGCTTGACCCTCCCCTCCCTTACGGTCGGGGTTCCGCTTCAACGCGATTCGGAACCCTGAGCGTCAGCGAGGGGAGCGGTGCGATCGACCCGCATTTGGCGCACCCCCTTCTGGCGTTGAGTATACATCGCGCGGACGTATCATATTCACATGAAGAAATGCCTGCTGGCCGCAAGCTTCATCGCGTGCGCCTTCGCGCAGAAATTCGAAATCGCTTTCCCATCGTCGGCGCATGCCGGCCCCATCACCGGACGCGTGTTCGTGATGCTCGCGAAAAAAGGTGCCGAGCCCATGAGGCAGGCGGGAAACTGGGGCGGGCAGGCGCCGTTCTTCGGAGTCGATGTCGACCAGCTCGCGCCCGGCCGCGCCGCCGTCATCGACAGCCGGGCGCTCGGCTATCCCGTCTTGAGCCTCAAAGACGTTCCGCCGGGCGACTACTTGGCGCAGGCGCTCATCAACGTCTACACGCAGTTTCCCCGATCGGACGGCCACACCATCTGGGCGCACATGGATCAATGGGAGGGCCAGCAGTTTTCCCGATCGCCCGGAAATTTATACAGCGAAGTGCGCCGCGTTCACCTGGATTCGAACGCGACCCTGAAGCTTGAGTTAACGAAGGTCATTCCGCCCATCGAAATGCCGAAGGACACCGCATGGGTGAAACACGTCAAAATTCAGAGCCAGCTTCTGACCAAATTCTGGGGGAAACCGTTTTATATCGGCGCGACGGTGCTGCTTCCCAAAGGCTACGGCGACCATCCGGGCGAGCGTTATCCGGTGATCTATGATCAAGGGCACTTCGGACTAAATCCGCCCTTCGGTTTCAGTGAACATCCGATTATCGACCGGCCCGGCCGGGAAGACGGGCACAAGTTCTACGAAGAGTGGACCGGCGATAATTTCCCGCGCATGATCGCCGTAACCTTTCAGCACCCGACGCCGTATTTTGACGATTCTTACGCAGTCAACTCGGCCAACAACGGTCCCTTCGGCGACGCGCTGTTCGAAGAACTGATTCCGTACCTCGAAAGTCATTTCCGCATGAGCCGCGAGCCGTACGCGCGCGTGCTCACGGGCGGATCCACCGGCGGATGGGAATCGCTCGCGCTGCAGCTTTATCACCCGGGATTTTTCGGCGGAACGTGGACCTTCTTCCCGGACCCGCTCGATTTTCACAAATTCCAGATGATGAATATCTACGACGATCCCAACGCGTTCACCGCCCCGGGTTTCGATTTCCAGGTCCCCGAGCGTCCCATGATGCGCACCGCCGAAGGCCAGGTGCTGCAGACCATGCGGGAGATGGCGCAGCTCGAAAACGCGCTTGGATCGAAGGGCCGTTCAGCGGGCCAACTGGAGGCGTTTGAGGCTGTGTTCGGTCCGGTGGGCGACGACGGTTATCCCAAGCCGCTGGTCGACAAAGTGACCGGCAAGATCGATCACAACGTCGCCAATTACATGCGCGATCACGGCTACGATCTGACGTATTACACCAAAACCAACTGGAAAGAGATCGGCCCGAAGCTGACCGGCAAGATCCACGTGTACGTCGGCGACATGGATACTTTTTATCTCAACCTGGCGGTGTACCTGTTCGAAGATTTCATGAAAACCACCGACGCCCGCGCGACCTTCGAATACGGCCGCCCCATGAAACCCCACGGCTGGCATCCCATGTCGAACGCCGAGCTGGTCAGGATGATGGCGGCGCAGGTGGAGCAGAACAAGCCGAGGTAGGATCGCAGAGCTTTTTTCTAACCGCTCCCTATGGTCGCGGCTCGGGGACGATCAAGTACCGCTCCCCGAGCCGTGACCAAAGGGAGCGGTTTAAATGATCAGGAACAGCGCCAGAGGCATTCCGCGAAGGGCCAATCTTCGTCGATCCACTGCGCTTCCTGCGTAAAGCCCGATTCCCGGGCGATCTCTCCAATCTCTTCCGCGACGAACTTGTGCGACGACTCGGTCCAGATCGTTTCCCCCGCCCGGAAGTGGCATTCGAGCTGCGCGTCCCGGACCGTCACACTCTGCTCCTGTCGCGCGCGGAGGTGCATTTCGATGCGCCGCTGGTCGTCACTCCACACCGCCTGGTGCGAAAAGGCGCGCAGATCGAAATCACCGCCCAGTTCGCGATTGATCCGTCCCAGCAAATTCAAATTGAAGGACGCCGTCACACCCGAAGGATCGTCATAAGCGTCGAGCATCGTGTTCACCGGCTTGATCAGATCGCAGCCGATCAGCAGCGCGTCTCCCACGCGTAAACGTGTCCGCACCTGGCGCAGAAAATCCGCGCGGCAGCGCGCATCGAAATTGCCGATGGTGCTGCCCAGAAACAAGACCAGCAAGGCGCCGCCATTGCGCGGAATCCGATCGATGCCGTTCAGATACGAAGCTTCAATCGGCTCCACGCGCGCCAAGCCGTGCAGCTCTTTCCGGCATTTTTCGAGCGCATGGGAGGAAAGATCGATAGGAAAATAATCGCCGGGTTCAAGCGCTTCGAGAATCGGCCGGGTCTTGCGTCCGCTCCCGCTGCCGAATTCGATGACGGAAGCATATTCGCCCGGAATTTCCCGCGCGCAGCGGTCGAGCACGCGCTGGTCGGCGCGCGTCAAACCGTATTCGGGCAGAACCGTGATGGCATCGAACAGCGCGCTCCCCAGGTCGTCATAAAGATATTTCGACGGCAGCTCCTTCTGCTGCTTCGATAATCCATTGCGGACTTCACAGGCGAATTCGTTCATCGGTTTTCCACTAATCGAAAGCCAGCGTAGACGTGCGGATAATCGGGGCGAAACCAGTTGCGAAAACTGGACCGCAGGAAGCACGGCGCGGTGCGCGGCGACGCGCCCTTCATCACGTAGTGCTTCGCGTCGAAGAAATCGGCCGAATATCCGGCGTAGAACGGGAACGGCTCGAACCCGGCGAACGGCGCGAACACCGTGGACGTCCACTCCCATCCGTTGCCGACCAGTTGTGCCACGCCTGCCGACGCTCCTTGCGTCACGCTGACCGGATCCCATCGCTCGAACCCCGCGTTCACCGGCGTGACACCTTCCGCGGCGCGATGGAATTGCGCTTCAGTGGGCAACACCGCGTCGCGCCGCAGCGCATAAGCCGAGGCTTCCGAGTGCGTCACATACACCGGCCAATCGAGCGGCAGCGGGATCTCGCCGAACATCGCGCGCAGAAAATACCGGCCGTTGCGCTCCATCCAGAAATGCGGCGCAGCCGCGAAGCCGGATCGCACATCTTCGAGATATTGGCCATTGGAAATCTTGAATCGCGACATGCGGAAAGCGGGCACATCCACGGTATGCAGATCAAATTCGTTGTCCCATCCGAAGCCGTCATTGCGCGGGCGGCCAAGCGTCGCCAAACCCGGGGGGATTTCCACCAAAACGTTCTCCACTACGTTCGATACGGCGGGCGCGGGCGAAGGTCCAAGTTTTTTCTCATACGCCAGATTGTGAAACAGGTACGCGAGCGTTTCGGCGTGCATCAACCGATGCTCTACCGCGACATGCAACAACTGCTCCGGCACTCGATCGAGCGCCGAATCGAGCTCGCTGCGCACCCGCGCGACGTACGCGCGAACTTCTGCCTCGCGCGGCCAATCCGCGGGACGATCGGCCGGCGCGCGCCCCGGCTCCGGATCGATTCCGAACGCGAACAGCTGGTCGAACGTCGGCTGAAACGACGCCTTTCCCAACGCCCGTTCATGCAGCAGATTCCAGTCGAACGCCTCGACGTGGCCCAGATAAAAAACCAGGCGATGCCGTTCGTCCACCGGGCGATCGTACAGCGCCGCCGGATCGAGCAGAGAGAAAAGCTGGTCGGTCTGAGCGCGCGCAACGTTCAAGTCCGCCGCGTGCCGGGTGAGCATACGACTCATGCGGATCTTCCTCCGTTCACCGGCATGATAGCGCATGAGGCAAGCTCGGGACTGCGCTCAAAATGTAACGTTCATGTAACCGCCGTGCGCCGCGGTCCGCGCCTTGGTATGCTGAAAAACTAAATAACTTTCGATGTCTTTCCAGATTCGTCCCTTGCGGGAATTCCTGGTGCGCCCCGCGTTGCCGGCGGCGCTCCATCGACTTTCCGAGCTCGGCCAAAACCTGCTGTGGAATTGGGATCACAACCTCCGCGCCCTGTTCCGGCGCCTGGATCCGGTGGTCTGGAGGGCATCGAAATACAATCCAGTCGTCATGCTGGGACGCGTGGGGCAAGCCACGCTCGAACGCGCCGCGGGCGATCCGCGCTTCCTCGCGTTGTACAAGCGCGCCTGCGACGCTCTCGACGCCTACCTCGCCGCGCAAACCGGCGCGCCGTCCAGCATGCTGGTGGCGTATTTTTCGATGGAGTACGGCTTGGCCGACTGCCTGCCCATCTATTCGGGCGGCCTGGGCGTGCTGTCGGGCGATCATCTGAAGGCTTCGAGCGATTCGATGCTGCCGCTGGTGGGCATCGGGCTGGCGTATCAAAAAGGTTATTTTCACCAGACCCTCGGCCCGGATGGCTGGCAGCATGAACGCACACCGGTCAACGATTTTTATTCGCTGCCGATGACCCCCGTGACGCGGGCGGATGGAAGCGAATTGCTGGTGTCGGTGACGCTCGCCGGCGTGCCTGTGTTTCTGAAGGTGTGGCGGATCGATGTAGGGCGCGTGAAGCTGTATTTACTCGACACAAATATCGCGGCGAATGAGCGCGCCGATCATCGGGAGATCACGAATCAGTTGTACGGCGGCGACCGTCACACCCGCATCCGGCAGGAAATTGTCTTAGGAATCGGCGGGTTACGCGCTTTGAAGGAATTGGGCCTGGTGCCTTCGGTTTATCACATGAACGAGGGGCATTCGGCGTTTCTGGCGCTCGAACGCATCCGCGTATTGATGACCGAAGACCAACTGACTCTCGAAGAAGCGCTCGAAGCCGCGCGCACCAGCCATGTGTTCACCACACACACGTCGGTTCCCGCCGGCATCGACCTGTTCGACTCCGGGCTGATGTGGGAGTATTTCAAAGATTATTGCCACGAGTGTGGATTTTCGTTCGATCAACTGCTGGCTCTGGGCCGCCGTAATCCGGGCGACGGCCAGGAACCGTTTTCGATGGCGGTCGCGGCGGTGAAAATGTCGGCCTATCGCAACGCGGTGAGCCGGCTGCATCGTCACGTATCGCAATTGATGTGGGAAGGCCTGTGGCCCAAGCTGCCGGTGTGGGAGGTGCCCATCACTTCCATCACCAACGGCGTGCATCTGCCCACCTGGATCAACGGCGATCTGGCCGGGGTTTACGATCAATATCTGCAGCCCGACTGGCGTGAAGGAAACTTCGACGCGAAGCTATGGGATCAGATCGGCGAAATTCCGGATGCCGAGTTGTGGGAAGCGCACCGGCGGCACAAACGGCGGATGATCGCTTTTATCCGGGAGCGCGCAGTGTCGGCCGCGATGGAGCGCAACGCGCCCGCCGCGGAAGTCCGCCACTTGCAGGAAGCGCTCGATCCGGAAGCGCTGACCATCGGATTCGCGCGGCGTTTTGCGACGTATAAACGGGCCACCCTGATTTTCAAGGATCTGGCGCGGCTCAAAAAAATTCTGATGAACGCCCGCATGCCGGTGCAGTTGGTGATCGCCGGTAAGGCGCATCCGCAGGACACTCCCGGAAAGTCGCTGATCAAGGAAATCGTCCAGTTTTCGCGCGATCAGGACCTGGCGTCGCGCGTGGTGTTCGTCGAGGATTACGGAATCTCGGTGGCGCGCGAGCTGGTGCAGGGCGTCGACGTGTGGTTGAATACGCCGCGCCGCGGAGAAGAGGCGTGCGGCACCAGCGGCATGAAGGCCGGCATCAATGGCGTTCTGAATATGAGTATTCCGGATGGCTGGTTTGACGAGGCGGCCGAGCAATCCGGCGGCTGGATGATCGGCGAGCGCGAGCCCTACGCGCCGGAGCAGGAAGACACCCACGCGGCGGGCATTTATTCGCTGCTTGAAAACGAGCTCGCCCCGCTGTACTACGGCAACCGGGACCAGGGCGTACCCGCCGAGTGGATGCGTCGCGTCAAACAGTCACTGAGGTTCGTCAGCGCGAACTTCAATTGCCAGCGGATGGTGAACGAATACCGGACGCAGCTCTACGAGCCGGCCCATCGCGGCTGGGAAGCGATGTGGCAGAGCGGCTACCAGGCGGCGCGCGATCGCGCCGGTTGGCATAGAGGCGTTACCGAGAAATGGCCCCAGGTGGATTTTGTCGATTCCGGCATCGCTCCTGACGCGGTTTCAAGTGGCGCCGCGGTTCCCTTGCGGGCCACGCTCGATCTGGCCGGCTTGACTCCGGAGGACGTGCGGGTCGAAGCGGTGGTTGGTCGCGTGGGCGCCAATGGCGATCTCGAAGAAACTCAGGTGCTGACGCTCGCTCCCATGCAGGAAAATGGGGAACAACATGGAACGGTTTTTATGTTTGGCCGCGATTTTACTCCGTTTACCACCGGAAGGCTCGGCTATTCGGTCCGCGTGAGCCCGAATCATTATGACGATCCCTTGAACCGGCCATGTAACGCTCTGATGAAATGGGCGGGCGAGGCGCGCGTCTAGTACTCGGCGAGCCTAAAGCTCCGTAAAAAAACGCCCGATCAGAGATAGGAGAGAAGATTTCTCTGGATTCCGCCGCAAGTTCGTGGTACATAGTGTGTAGACATTGAGCGGGTATCCAAAGGTTCGAGAGGCTCGCACCCCGTGAGTGAGGCCGTGTGCGGCGCTTCGAGTGATCGAGCAGAGCCGATCGAGTAAACGCCGATCGAGTAAAAGATGACCCGCCGTCTCCCGTAAAAACAAGGCTGGAACGAATCCCGTTATCGCTGTATCAGTAGCACTCAGTGTTCATGTATCCGTCTTAATTGCAACTTAAAGGAGTAAGCCAACCAGACTTTATGGAAGGCGAACGAAAGTACCGGCAGCGCGGCTATCAGGACTCCGGCCGCGAGTATTCCGGAAATGGACCCCGGCGCGATGAGCGCCCGCGTCCTCAGGGTCCACGTCCCCCCATCGATGTGACCGGTCCGCGCCTGCCGCGGATGGTGCAGGCAGTGACAGCGGCGCGCTGCTATAACTGCTCCACCATGCTCGCGCCGGATATCGACTGGACGGCGAACTGCCCGAAATGCGGGGTGGCTTTGCACTGCTGCAAACAGTGCGCGCAGTTCGAGCCGTCCACGCGCTTCCAGTGCCTGAAACCGATACCTGTTCGCATTTCGCCCAAGGACGCGTCCAACCAGTGCGAGCTATTCAAGCCGCGTGTGACGGTGGCGCGCGACTCGGCCCCCTCCAATGGCAATGGAACCCCCGCGTCGAACGTGCCGCAGCCGAAAAGCCCCACCGACGCGCGCGCCATTTTCGACAGCCTTTTTAAGAAACCAAACTGAGCGCCGGTGAGACAGGCGGTCTTGCCGCCTATCATGTTGATCCGTTCACTCGGCTTCCTACGGAAGCGGTCGACGCCGCGTTGACGATCAACGCGCCAGCGCGACCGCCAGCAGCAACCCGCGCTGCGTGCCCAGATACGAATCCTTGGTATCGTACGTCTCATCGAGCGAATGCGCGCCGGTGCCGCGTCCTCCGCCGCCAATGGTGATGGCCGGAATACCCAGATGCATCGGCACGTTCGAATCGGTCGAACCCTCGCCCGTATTCCCCGTAAATCCGAACAGCTTCGACACCGCGAGCGCCGTGATCACAATTGCGGAATCGCCATTCGTCACGCCCGGCGGACGATAACCGACCAGCTTCGGATCGGCCGTCACGCTGCCGCGCAGCCGCCAGCGCTGATTTTCCTCGTCGACCGCTTCCGACACCGCGGCCTTGAATTTCGAATTCACCTCTTCCAGCGATTTCTGATCGGCCGAGCGCATATCCACTTCCATCCAGCATTCAAACGGAATCGCGTTGACCGAAGTTCCTCCACCCACGCGCCCCACGTTGAACGTCGTCTTGGGATTCTTGGGAACGTCGAAGTTGTCGATCTTGGCGATCGCGCGGCCCATCGCCTGAATCGGATTCGCCATGCCGAAAGCTCCGAAACTATGCCCGCCGGGCCCCTTGAATTCGACCCGGTATCGATAGCTGCCCACGCCGACATTGGTGATGCTCAGCCCGGTGCCATCCACCGAAATAAATTTGTCGATCTGGCCCTTCAAGCTGTCTTCGAACAGATTCTTGGTGCCGCGCAGATCGCCCAGCCCTTCTTCGCCGGTATCGGCGACGAACGTAATGGTGCCGGGAGTCTGCACATGCGCGTCATTTAACGCCTGAATGATGCCGAGCACGACCACCAGCCCCCGGCAGTCGTCGCCGATGCCCGGACCTTTCAAGACCGTGCCATTGCGCGTCACTTTCACGTCGGTACCTTCCGGAAACACGGTGTCCAGGTGCCCCTGAAACACCAGGTTCGGATGCGCCGACGCGCCCGGGCGCACGCCGATCACGTTACCGGCTTTATCCGTTCGAACATTCTGAAGTCCCAGGCCTTTGAAGAGCCGTTCCAGTTCCTTGCCGCGAGCCTCTTCATGAAACGGCGGCGCGGGGATCTCGCAGATGCGGACCTGCTCCTCAATAAAATGCGGCTCATTGCGCTTGACGGCATCGAGGGCGGCCTTAATGGTCGGATCTTCCATGAGGCGTGAGGCATCCTGCGCGAATAGGGCGGCGGCCAGAGAAAGAAAGATGAATGCACGCATATTAAGAAGAGCGTAACACCCGAAGGGGTCGGTCGCGCTACTGTGAAAGAGAGTGGACGCGAAATCGTACAGCTTCGAAGTGGGGGTCGATGAGGACGCCTTCGAGGACGGAACGAAGGCCTATCACGCCTCGTGTCCCGCGCTGAGGGGCTGTCACACGTGGGGATATAGTCGCGCTGAGGCGTTGGCAAATCTGCACGAGGCGATTGAACTCTGCGTGTGTGAAGAGACTGACGAGTTCGCTCCATGAAGCCAACCCGCGTCAACAAGAGAGAGAGCCGAAAGTGGCGCGCGAGGGCGGCCGATTGCCGCGCGAACGCGGAACTTGCCAAGGTTGAAGATCCCGCGCGTGCCAGGGACCTTCAACTTGCAGCGGCAGGCTGTGAAAAACTCGCCGAGTTCACAAAGAACCGATCCAAGAAGTGGCCCGCCTGAAACGTTTCCCCTCCCGCCCGCATCCCCGAATGTTCCTCCAAAATCGACCTATGGCTACCCATCCAGGTACCGCCGTAGTAGTATAGGTGGACGAGTCGCGTAGCCGCGTCGGAGGGCCGCGCGGGCAGATTCTAGAACGCGAAGGGAGGCGATCCGCATGTGGAACCGCCGCAAGGAAGATGAATTTACACCCAAGCCGGCATCGGCCCCGCCGACCCCGTCCGTGCTTGCCAAGGAGGGAATCCCAATGTCGACACTTCCAGGACGAAGCGCCAGTGAGCCGCACTCGGAGCCGCATCGGGGCGGCCAGGCCGCGCTGGGTAAATCCGTCATCGTGAAGGGCCAGATATTCAGCCGCGAGGATCTGACCATCGACGGCGAAGTGGAAGGCACGGTGGAGCTTCAGGAACATCGCCTGACCGTGGGACCGAACGGGAAAGTGATCGCGAGCGTCAAGGCCCGCGAAATCGTGGTGCTGGGCACCATTCACGGCAACGTGGAAACCACCGACAAAATCGACATCCGTAAGGAAGCCAAACTGGTGGGCGATATCCGCACCGCGCGCATCGTGATCGAAGATGGCGCCTATTTCAAAGGCAACATCGACATCGTCCGCGCCGAGGCTCCCAAGCCCCAGCCGGCGCCCAAACCCCAGCCCGTAGCTTCCGCGCCGGCGCCGGCCGCGCCCGCGATGGCCGCCGGAGCAGGTGATCACAAGCGCTAGGGTGGCGTCTAACACTCGAACCGACGCCGGAGCGCTCGAAACGCGGCACAGCAGCGGACTGGATCAGTTCTGTGCATCGCTCGAAGAGCGCCCCGGCCTCTCGATTCTCGACCTGGCGGGCGCCAACCAGGCCACCATCAGCTTCCTGACCAACTACGGGCACCGTCTGTTCTCGAACGATTTCGTGCATCAGCTGGACGACTGTTTCGGCCAGGGCGATTTCTACGACAACCAGTCGAATCCGCTGATGTCCGGGAAATTCCTGGACACCGCGCTCGGATTTCCGGACGGAATTTTCGATGGCGTCCTGGTGTGGGACACGCTCCAGTTCCTCTCGGGTCCGCTGCTCCAGACCGTGGTGAACAAACTTTATCGCGTGCTGCGGCCGGGCGCGGCGATGCTCGCGTTCTTTCACGCCGAGGAACGCCTGGATACCATCCCGACCTATTCTTACCGCATCGGCGACCATCGCACGATTTTGTTGCAATCGCGCGGGCGCCGCAAACCGGCGCAATTCTTCAACAACCGGAGCCTCGAAAAACTATTCCAGGATTTCGAATCGGTCAAGTTTTTCCTGACCCGGGATCATCTGCGGGAAGTGATCGTGCGACGATAGTCGAAAATGTCCCTTGAAGATGATCTGTTAGCGCAGCGCCGCGAACGCGTCCGCGAAATTGAAGCACTCGGTTTCCGCCCCTACGGCCAGCGATTCGATTTTTCCCACACCATTCCGCAGGTTCTTTCCGAATACGGCGCCAAAACCGCCGAGGAGCTGGCGGATAAACCGCAGGTCCGCATCGCCGGCCGGATCCTGACCATTCGCAGAATGGGCAAAGCCGGCTTCATGCACCTCCAGCAATCCGGCGAGCGGTTGCAGGTGTACGTCCGCAAAGATGCCGTCGCGGAGAATGAATACAAGCTGTATGAGCTGCTCGATCTGGGCGATATCGTCGGCATCGAAGGCTATTTGTTCCGCACGCGCACCGGCGAGTTGAGCGTTCACGCCGAAAAACTTACGTTCCTTTCGAAAATCCTGCTGACCATGCCGGAGAAATGGCACGGCCTCGAAGACGTGGAAATCCGCTACCGCCAGCGCTATCTGGACCTGATCGCGAACCCGGAATCGCAGAAAATTTTCCTGACGCGCGCCAAGATCATCGCGAGCCTGCGGCGCGTCCTTGAATCGCACTCGTTTATCGAAGTCGAAACGCCCATGATGCAGCCTCTGTATGGCGGCGCCACAGCGAAGCCGTTCATCACGCATCACAACACGCTCGATATGGACCTGTACCTGCGCATCGCCCCGGAGCTGTATCTGAAACGGCTGATCGTCGGCGGCCTGGAGCGCGTGTACGAAATCAACAAAAACTTCCGCAACGAAGGCGTTTCCACGCAGCACAATCCCGAGTTCACCATGCTCGAGTTTTATCAGGCCTACACCGATTATCACGGCATGATGGACCTCACCTGCGAACTGCTCCAGCAGGCCGCGATCGATGCCACCGGATCGACGGTGGTTGAATACCAAGGTACCCAACTCGATTTCGCAAACATCCGCCGGATGACGATCCGCGAAGCCGTCGGCGATGCATCCTTGCGCGGCCACGCACTCATGGAAGCCTTCGAGCGCAACATCGAGCCCACCCTGATCCAGCCCACCATCGTCTACGAATACCCAGTGGAGGTTTCCCCGCTTTCGAAAAACAATGAACAAGACCCGGCGTTCGTCGATCGTTTCGAAATCTACGCGGGAGGCATGGAGATCGGCAACGCGTATACCGAGCTGAACGATCCGCAGGAACAGCAGCGCCGCTTCGAAATGCAGCTCGAAATGAAAGCCGCCGGCGACGAAGAAGCACACCAGATGGACGAAGACTACCTGCGCGCGATGTCTTACGGCATGCCACCCACCGGCGGCGAAGGAATCGGCATCGACCGGTTAACGATGCTGCTGACGAATTCGAAATCGATTCGCGATGTGATCCTGTTTCCACTCCTTAGACCCGAGGGCCCGATCGGAATCGCAGAGAAGCTTAAATAGCCAGGCAGGCCCCTGGATCCAGCCGCCTGGAGCCTGAGTTTTTGACTCCGTCGCGCGATACTGGGATTAGTGTTCGAACTCTTCGTCGCCCGCCGATATCTCCGAGCCAAGCGTAAACAGGTCGTCATCTCGGTCATCACCGTAATCTCGGTAATCGGCGTCGCGGCGGGGGTGATGGCGCTGGTGATTGCGCTCGCCGTCACCAATGGATTTCGCAGTACGCTCCAAAAAAATCTGCTGGGCGCGACCGCCGCGGTTTCAATTCAGGAAAAGGAACCGGGCAACGGAATCGAAGGCTGGGAGCAGATCACCGCCAAGCTCGCCAAACTTCCCCATGTGACCAGCGCCACGCCGGGATTGTACGAGACGGCTCTGATCAGCGGTCCACTTACCGGCGCCGGGGCGTTGGTGAAAGGCATCCTGTTCAGGCCGGGTAGTCCGCTGCCGGAGGCATTGCGGCATCTCAAAAGCGGTTCGATCGACACGCTACGCTCGAACCAGGAGTTGCCGGCGGTCATTCTCGGATCGCGCCTGGCCGAATCGATCGGCGCGCGTGTCAATAAACAGGTGACGCTCATCATTCCGAACGGTACGCCGACGCCGCTCGGATTTCTCGCGAAATCTCAGCGCTGCATCGTCGCCGGAACTATCGAGACCGGCTTCTACGACGTGGATATCCGCTGGGTGTACATGTCGCTGGGCGAGGCGCAGAAGGCCTTCGATCTCGAGGACGTGGTCAACAGCATCGAGCTGCGCCTGGACGATGTTTTCCTGGCTCCTCAAGTCGCGGGCGAGGCTGAAAAAGTGATCGATCCCAATCTGGCCGCCCTCACCTGGGAGGAACAGAATCGCCAGATTTTCAATGCTCTCCAGACGGAGCGCATCGGAACCGTGATCACCATCGGCTTGATTCTGTTAGTAGCCGCCCTGAACATTCTGATCACGCTGGTGATGATGGTGATGGAAAAGCATCGCGACATCGCGGTGCTGATGTCGCTCGGCGCGCGCGCCTCGCAGATCCGGAATATTTTCGTGTTCGAAGGCGCGCTGATCGGAGGAGTGGGCACTGCCATCGGCCTGGCACTTGGCTACACGCTCAGCTATTTCGCGGATCATTACCGCTGGATCAAGCTGGATGAGACGGTCTACTCGCTCGCCTGGGTCCCCTTCGACGCGCACTGGACCGATGGAGTGTTCATCGCGGCAGGCGCGCTCACCATCAGCCTGATCGCGACGTTATACCCGGCCCGCAACGCCACGCGCATCGCGCCGGTCGAAGCTCTCCGATACGAGTAGTTGTGGCGCACGCACTCCTGCGTGCCGTGTCGCCACTCATGGCGACACCTCGTCTGGCGACCGAACAGGCGTCACAAGTGCCGACGCGGCACGTTGAAACGTGCGCCACGATAGACTTAAGTCCGACATGCCCAAACTCATCGCCGCGCCGAAGCGCATTCCAGTCCCGGGAAACAAGCTCGTTGAAGAATACGTAGGCCGAGTCAATTCCGGCGATTCGAATATCTCCATCGCCCACATGCACAGCCCGGCCGGTTGGTCGGAGCCTGGCCAGCGTCCGGAATTCGACGAGTTCACGGTGGTCCTCGCGGGCGTCATGCGCGTGGAACATGAAGGCGGGATAATGGAAGTGCGCGCGGGGCAAGCAGTGATGGCGCAAAAAGGCGAATGGGTGCGCTACTCGACTCCGGAGGGCGCCGAATATGTGGCCATCTGCCTGCCTGCATTTGGAATCGACACGGTGCATCGGGACTCATGAAACTTAGAATGCATTCAAATTCCGTACGGCTCAGGCTGAGCCGCAGCGAAGTGGACGCGCTTGGGCAGAACGGCCATGTAGAGGAGTGCATCCAGTTCTCGCCCGATCGAACGCTATGGTACTCCGTCGAATCCGCGGAGGTTCCGGCGCCGTCGGCAGTGCTCGAAGGCAGCCTGATCCAGGTGAAGCTTCCGCGCGCCGAAGTGAAACAGTGGGTGGAGTCTGACCAGACCGGCATGGAAGCCACCCAAGGCTCGCTGCACCTGCTCATCGAGAAGGATTTCAAGTGCATCCATCGCGACGGCCCGGAGGATGCGGACTCCTTTCCGAATCCATTGGCCGTAAACGAAGGCGAATGAGCCTCAGTATTACATTCGCGTTCATTAACGGCTAATAGCTCCGGCATGCGAACATAGTAGTTCCGAATGATTTCCAACCCCAATATCCGCAACGTCGCCATTATTGCGCACGTCGATCACGGCAAGACCACCCTGGTCGACGCCATGCTCCGGCAGAGCGGAATTTTCCGGCCCAATGAGCAGGTCACCGATCGAGTGATGGACTCGAACGACCTGGAGCGCGAGCGCGGCATCACTATTCTGGCCAAAGCCACCGGCGTGCGCTATCACGACATCAAGATCAACATCGTCGACACCCCCGGCCACAGCGATTTCGGCGGCGAAGTGGAGCGCGCGCTCAAACTGGTCGACGGCGTCATGCTCTTAGTCGATGCAAGCGAAGGTCCGCTGCCGCAAACCCGCTACGTATTGTCGAAGGCGCTCGAAGCGCGGCTGCCGCCCATCGTGGTGATCAATAAAATCGACCGCCCCGACGCGCGCATTCCGGAAGTGCTCAACGAAATCTACGATCTGTTCATCGATCTGGACGCAGTGGAAGATCAGCTCGGGTTCCCGGTGATCTACACGAACGCGAAAGAAGGCATCGCGAAAACGAATCCGGACGGCGACGAAAAAGATCTGCGCGCGCTGTTTGAAGCGATTCTCGCGCACATCCCCGCTCCGGTCGGCGATCCGGACGGCGTGCTGCAGCTTCTGGTGGCGAACCTTGATTACAGCGATTACCTGGGACGCCTGGCCATCGGCCGCGTGTTCAACGGAACGCTGCGTTACGGCGATGAAGTGTCCATCGCGAAACTGGACGGATCGTTTCACAAGACCAAAATCACCAAGCTGTTTTCGTTTGAAGGCTTGAAGCGCGTGGATGAGACCACCGGCGCGCCCGGCTCCGTGCTGGCGATTGCGGGTGTGGAAGGGATCACCATCGGCGAGACCATCACCGCCGTCGAAAATCCGGCGCCGCTCAAACACATTCAAATCGATGAGCCGACCATCGCCATGACGTTCAGCATCAACACGTCTCCTTTTTCAGGCCGCGAAGGCACCCTGGTCACGTCCCGTAATCTGCGCGATCGCCTCGACAAAGAATTGCTGACCAACGTTTCGATTCGCGTCGAAGAAGCCGGCGGGCCGGACGCGTTCAAAGTGATGGGCCGCGGCGAGCTGCAACTGGCCATCCTGATCGAAATGATGCGCCGCGAAGGTTATGAACTCTCAGTCGGCAAGCCGGAAATTCTCACCAGGACCATCGATCACAAATTATCCGAGCCGGTGGAACTGCTGGTGATCGATTGCCCGGAAACGTTCATCGGCGTGGTGATCGAAAAACTGGGCCAGCGCAAGGGCAAGATGGACAAGATGATCAACCACGGCTCCGGCCGCGTGCGCCTGGAGTTTCACGTCCCCTCCCGCGGCTTGATCGGCCTGCGCAGCGAAATGCTGACCGACACGCGCGGCACGGCCATCATGAATTCGCTGTTCCACGGCTATATCGAATGGCAGGGCGACATCCCCTCGCGCCCCACCGGATCGCTGGTGGCCGACCGCTCCGGCAAGACCACCGGCCACGCGATTTTCAATTTGCAGGAGCGCGGCGAAATGTTCATCGAGCCGGGTATGGAGGTGTACGAAGGCATGATCGTCGGCGAAAACGCCCGCGATGCGGATCTGAACGTCAACATCGTCAAGGAAAAGAAGCTCACCAACATGCGCGCCTCCACTGCCGATGAAGCCATCCGTCTGATCCCGCCGCGGCTTCTGAATCTCGAGCAGGCCATCGAATTTATCCGCGACGACGAACTGGTCGAGGTGACGCCGAAATCCATCCGCCTGCGGAAAAAGACTCTGAAAGCGAACCAGAGATAGCGAAACCCCTTTGGAAGCGCATCTTATAACCGCTCCCTATGGTCGCGGCTCGGGATCGGGATGAACGCTCGCCCCGAGCCGCGACCATATAGGGAGCGGTTTAAAGGAGCCATCATTATGAGAGCGGAACCTCGAATGGACCCCGTGATCATCGGGAAGCGCGGCGCTGATCATATTGAAATTGCGATCTCAGGCCGCCACCCAACAGAGCCCTGGCTGACGGGCACGTTGCGCGTCAGCGCCGGACCTGGCGGGGCGAGGTTGCGGCCTCGTTCTATGCGGGCGAGCTCCGCCGGTTTGCAGCCGAAATCGAAACCCTGCATCGCGAATTGATCGGTTCCGCTCAGTTCTCACCGATCGAGCCTACGTTGGAGCTTAAGCTCACCGGCGACGGGAAGGGGCACATCCAGCTGGCAGGAAAGGCGCAGGATCTGCAGTCGAACGCAACGTTCCTCGTCTTTACGATGGAGCTGGATCAGACCGAGTTACCCGCCGTCGCCGCCGCCCTGAGGTCGGCTGACTCCGTCTGAGACGAACGGCTCAGGCTAACGGCAAGACCGGCATTGCTACAATAGTTTGCGGGCTATAAATCAATGAGCAATGTGATTGTTCTGGGCGCTCAATGGGGCGATGAGGGGAAAGGCAAGGTGGTCGACCTGCTCTCCGACCGCTTCGACATTGTCGCCCGCTATCAAGGTGGCCATAACGCCGGCCACACGGTTTTCATCGGCGAGAAGAAATTCGTCCTCAAGCTGATTCCGAGCGGCATCTTAAGGCCAGGAGTCGAGGCCGTCATCGGCAACGGAGTGGTGATCGACCTGGCCGCGCTCCTGAGCGAAATGGAATCGCTTGAGTCAATGAACATTAACGTCCGCAGCCAGCTCCGCATCAGTAATCGCGCGCACGTGATTTTTCCGTTCCACCGGCTCATCGAAAAGATGTCGGAAGCGCGCGAAAATCGCATCCCCATCGGCACCACCTCCCGCGGCATCGGCCCGTGTTACGAAGACAAAATCGGCCGCCGCGGAATCCGCATCGCCGATCTTTTCGATCCGGAAGGTTTTCGCACTTTATACGACGTGCTCGCGGCCGATAAGAAGACGCTGGCCGACACGTTCAAACTCGATGAAGCCATCGATTACGCCGAGATCCGCGAGCAGACCCAGAAATACGCGGCCCGCATCGAACCCCTGGTGTGCGATACCGCCGTGCTGCTGAACGAAGCCATCGCCAAAGGGAAACGCGTGCTGTTTGAAGGCGCCCAGGGCACCATGCTCGATATCGATCATGGAACCTATCCCTTTGTGACGTCGTCGAGCGCAGCTGCCGGCGGAGCCTGCACCGGCACCGGCGTTCCGCCCACCCGCATCAGCGGCGTGATCGGAGTCTCGAAAGCATACATCACGCGCGTCGGCTCAGGACCGTTCCCCAGCGAAAGCACGGACGCCGCCGGCGACCTGCTGCGACGCGAAGGCAACGAGTTCGGCGCCGTCACCGGTCGTCCCCGGCGCTGCGGCTGGTTCGACGTTCCGCTGCTGCGCTACACCGCCGTGGTGAACGGATTCGACACACTTCTGATCACCAAACTCGACGTGCTGGATCATCTGGAAGAGATTCCGGTGTGTGTAGGATACAAACTGTGCGGGAAGGACATCATGGAAATGCCGGCCACCTATCGCGCCATGGAACTGGTGCAGCCGGTGTACGAGAAACTCGCAGGATGGAAAAGCTCGACGCGCGGGATCACAAAATTCAACGATCTGCCGGAACGCGCTCAGAAATACCTCGCGTTCCTCGAATCGCAGACCGGTGTGGAAATCGGAGGGGTTTCCACCGGCCCGGAACGGAATGAAACCATTATCCGGGCCGGCTCAAAACTGGAACGGCTGATCACTTAGATCGGCTGACGCGTTAAACGTTACCGGCGTCCGCCGCCGCCGTGGCCACCGCCGCCACCGCGCGAGAATCCGCCGCCGCCGCCGCGGAATCCGCCGCCGCCGCCGCGAATCGCACCGCCGCCGGCTCCGCCACGGAATCCACCGCCGCCGACGCCACCGCGGATGCCTCCGCCATAGCCGCCCCTATATCCGCCGCCGTAGCCGTAACCGCCGCGGTATCCGCCATACCCGTAACCGCCGCGATACCCGCCATAGCCGTAGCCACCGTAGCCGAAGCCCAGATACGCCCCGCCGTAATACGGATAGCCGTAGCCATATCCCGGGTAGCAATAAGGACTTGCATACCCGTACGGGCATCCGTACGCGTACGGCGCCGCATAGGGAGCCACGCCGACTCCCACCCCGAATCTCACCTGAGCGTGGGCGGGCGCCGCGGCTGCGAACGCAAACAGCGCCACCAGCGCGATGGTCGAAATGCCCAATTTCTTCAACATACTCTGCCTCCACAGATATGATGCCCGCAACCCGTTAACAGTTCCATCCCCCGTCGAGGCGATGAATTAAATACGGTTTAGATTAAGAACCCTCCAGCGTGAACCCGCCCGCGCCAACCTAAACCTGCGTAGCGCAGAACCGGTCGAACGCCTCAGTGAGCAGCTTCGCAATCGATGCCGCGTCGCGCCGCTCGATATCGCTTCGGTGCAGAACATACACCGGCTTTCCGTCCTGGAACAGAAAGATCGACGGCGAGGACGGCGGAACTTCCGACAAAATGTTCCTTAGATGCGCAACGGCAGCCTCGTCTCCGCCGGCAAACACCGTCGCGGCCTTAGCCGGGCGCGCGGAATGCTTCAGCGCCATTCCCACCGCCGGCCGGGCGCGGCCCGCGGCGCATCCGCAGATCGAGTTCACGATCATGAGCAGGGTATCCGGCTCCTGCAGCAGCCGGTCGACATCGGCGGGAGTCCGCGCCTCCTCTACGCCATACTGGGTCAGCTCGGCGCGCATGGGTGCGATGAAATGTTCGGGGTAAGCCACGCTCTGATTCTAGCAGCGGCTCCCCAGGAATTGGTGAAAAAGGGGACAGACTACTCTGTCCCCGATCCGAAGCCGCCTCTTTCGTTAAGAGCATCGGGCGTGGACGGAGCGGTCTGTCCCCTTTTTCACCAATTCCTGGGGGTGTGAGACAATAAAGAAGTACACATGCCCACGATTCGCTCCCGTTCTAACAAGTCTATTGGGGATACTATCGAGGAAAAATGGACGATCGTCGCGAAACGCGTGATCGCCGAACCCACGCCGCGAACTCATACCGAAGCGCCCCGCCAGGGGATTTACGATTATGAGGTCGTGCCGCTGGGGAAAGAAGCGCCGGTCGCCAGCACCACCGAAGCGCGCCGGTCCGCGCCCGCCGTATCGTTTCGACGGATCACGTAGACGCGCGTCATCGCAACCCCGACCGTGACGAGTGTGCGTGAAAAGTCGATACCTCACCCCGCCGTGACCGGCACGGCTGGTCTCTCGCGTTGAAGGCGTAGACGTCCGTGACCAGCCCTGCCGGTCACGGCGGGGATCAACTCCAGTTTTCACACAAATTCTGTAGGGAGGGGAGCACGATTTCTCTGCGCCGGCTACGCGCCTTCAGTACACTACCTAGCAGGTGCGCATCTTCATCTCCGCCGGTGAGGCTTCAGGCGATCTTTACGCTTCGCGCGTCGTCGATACCCTCCGCACGCGTCATCTCGACGCCGAGTTCTTCGGTTGCGCCGGCCCCCGAATGCAGGCGGCAGGCGTCCGCGCGATCGTCGATTCCCGGTCGATCGCCGTCGCCGGGCTGGTGGAGGTGGTCGCGCATATTCCCCGCATCCTGGGTTTGTTTCGCAAACTGGTCCGGGCGGCGGCCGCGGAAAAGCCCGATCTGGCCATCCTGACGGACGCGCCCGATTTTCATCTTCGATTAGCCAAGAAGCTGAAAAAATTGGGGATCCCGGTGGTCTACCTGATCGCGCCGCAAGCCTGGGCGTGGCGCTCCGGCCGGGTGCGGGTCATGCGCCGGGTGATCGACCGGCTGCTCTGCATCTTTCCATTCGAACAGGAGTTTTTCGAATCCCGCGGCGTCCCGACCACCTATTTGGGACATCCGCTGGCCCGCATCGTCCGCCCGTCGATGACTCGCAGCGCGTTTTTCGCGGAACTGGGCGTCCCATTAAACCAACGCATCGTCGTTTTACTCCCCGGAAGCCGGCATGGCGAGGTGCAGCGGCATATGCCGGCGCTGTTCGATGCCGTCCGGCAGATTCGAAATCGCCAAGACGTTCATTTTATTCTGGCGTTACCGCTCGGATTTAACCCCGATGAAGCAATTTTCAGGGAACGCGCCCGCGCCGAATCCATCCAAGTAAAAGTAGGTTTGACCTGGGATGCGCTCGCCTTTGCGGATCTGGCCTTGGCTGCCAGCGGGACGGTGACGATTGAGGCCGCGTTGCTGGGAGCACCCTTGGTCAGCTTTTACCGGGTAAACGCGTTAAGTTGGATACTGGGGCGGTGGCTGGTCAAGGCGCCGTTCCTGTCGATGGTCAACCTGGTGGCCGGGCGTAAGATTGCGCCGGAGCTGATTCAGGGAGAAATGACCGGCGAACGGATCGCGGCAGAGGCGATTCGGCTGCTGGACGATGATGCCGCGCGAACGCGAATGCGCGCGGATCTCGCCGAAGTGGCCGCCTTGCTCGCCAGCCGGGACGATCCGATGGAGACCGCCGCGGGCTGGATAGAGAAGGTGTTGAGTGACAGCAAAAACATGGTTCACGCTGGGTAGCCTGATCGCCGGCGCCTTTGTTCAAAGGCCCTCGGTGGCGCAGGAACGGCCGTCCATAGAGAGGGACCGGCCGTCGGACCGTTTCCAGCGCGGCAACGGGGGCGGTGCACGCATCGATGTCCAGGACTACCTGATCGACGCGCAGATCGATCCGGCGGCGCAAACCATCACCGCGACGGCGCTGGTGCGCTTCATCCCGCTCGAAAACACCAACTCGCTCACCTTTGAGCTGAACAACGCGCTGAGCCTGACCAAAGTGGTCGACGAGGACGGGCGCCAGATCCCGACCTCCCGCACCCAGGCCGATATGACCATCGGCCTGTCGCTGCCGCAGATGCTGCAAAAAGGCAAGGTCGCCGCGCTCACATTTATATATGACGGTAAGATGACCGGCAACGAAGAGTCGCCGGTAAACGGAATCAAAGTCGCGGCCATCCATCCGGACCTGTCCTACTTCATGTACCCGGCCCGATGGTTTCCGGTGAGCGGATATACCACCGACCGCTTCACCTCCAGCTTGAAGATCACCGTGCCGACCGGTTATAAGGTGGTCGCGAGCGGAATCGACAGCCAGGAGACTGCGCCCGCGGGGTCGACCGCCACGCGTTTCCGGTTCGACAAGCCGTCGTTCCCGGGGAGCTTCGCAGTGGTGCGCGGCGAAGCGAAAGCCATTCAGGCCGGCGGCGTCACCACCTATTTTTATCTGCGACAGAGCGCCGATATGGCGCAGCAGTATGGCGAGGAGATTTCAAGGGCGATCACGTTTTTCAGCGGCGTCTACGGGACCCCCTACAAGCGCGATCTGACGGTGATCGAGACCGAAGATGGAACGCCCAACGGCTACTCGGCGCCGGGTCTGCTGTTTTTCTCGCCGCTGGGGCTCGGCAAACAGGTGAATACGGACCTGGTAGCGAATGAAGTGTCCCGGCAATGGTGGGGCGGCCTGGTTTCTCCCACCACGCGCAATCATTCCTGGATCGAAAACGGCCTGGCGCGTTATGCCGAGATCATGTATACCGAGCACGTCAACGGTCCCGGCGCATTGGCCACTGCGGTCCAAAACACTTACGTCGAAGCGCTGACCGTGGATCAGCCGCCGTTGATCCAATCCGCCCGCCTCGAAGATTGGTCGCCCGAATACTGGGCCGCCACGGCCGGGAAAGGCGCGGCCGTCCTCAACATGCTGCGCGGCGTCATGGGCGACGACAATTTCATGAAGCTGTTGCACGCGATCCCGGACAAGTACGCGTTCGGAAACATCTCGACGGACGATTTCCGCAAACTGGCCGAGGACATCCAGGGCGAAGAACTGGGCTGGTTCTTCACCGAATGGATCGAATCGAGCGGAGCGCCGACCTTCAAGATGGAGTACACCGTCTTCCGCACCCAGAAAAGTCCCGGCTTCCGCGTCATGGGCAAGGTCGAACAGGACCTGGACCTGTTCCGCATGCCGATCGAGATGAAAGTCGAAACGGAAGGCAATCCGGAGACGAAGAAAGTGGAAGTGGTGGGAACGTCGTCGGAATTCGCCGTCGAAACCTTCGGTAAGCCGAAAGCGGTAGTGCTCGATCCGAATGAGCAGGTGCTCCACTTTGACGACAACATGCGCGTAGCGGTCGCGATCAAGCGCGGCGAGCAGTATCAGCAGGTGGGCGACTATTCGGAATCGCTCAAGGAGTATCAGAAGGCGCTCGAAGTGACGCGCAACAGCTCACTCGCGCACTACCGGATCGGCGAACTGTTTTTCCTGCAGGGCAACTGGCAGCCGGCCGCCAACGAATTCCGTGAAGCCCTGAATGGCGACCTGATCCCGAAGTGGACCGAAGTGTGGGCGCACCTGAGCCTGGGCAAGATTTTCGATATCAGCGACCAGCGGGATCGCGCGGTAAACGAATATCGCCAGGCGCTGCGTACCAAGGACAACACTTACGGCGCGTTGCAGGAAGCCGAGAAGTACATCAGTCAGAAATTCGTCCGTCCGCGGGTGGACCGCTGATGGACGAGATCGTTTTTCGGATCGCGACGAATTAGGAACGCTGGTCGCAGCCTGGGGAGCAGGTGAAGGACGCGGTACGCTGTCGTTTCGACGACGACGCGGACGGCGGGCTTCAGCCCGCGCGAGGCTTTAGCCTCGCTCTCGCAGATGCGGCGCTGAAGCGCGACGCGGATTAAAATCCGCCGTCCTTGCTTCAGTGCCCTTCCGCCTCTAAAAACCGCTCTGCTTCGATCGCCGCCATGCAACCCATCCCCGCGGCGGTGATCGCCTGGCGATAATTCCGATCCTGCACGTCGCCGGCATGAAAAACCCCTTCGATATTCGTTCGCGCCCCGCCATGGCTCACGATATACCCGTCCGCATCGAGATCGATCTTGCCAACGAACGGCTTCGTGTTCGGAATATGCCCGATCGCTACGAAAAATCCCGCGACGTCTTCTTCCCAAACCTTGCCGCTCACAACATCGCGCAGCATGACCCGCGTGACGCACCTTACGTCCGCATCGAATAAATCTTCCACCACCGTGTTGTGCAGAAACCGGATCTTGGGATTCGCACGCGCCCGGTCCAGCATGATCTTCGACGCCCGAAACTGATCGCGGCGATGCACCAGCGTCACCTCAGAGGCGAACCGGGTCAGGAAATTGGCCTCTTCCATGGCCGAATCCCCGCCGCCGATCACCATCACTTTTTGATCCTTGTAGAACGCTCCGTCGCAGGTCGCGCAGGAGCTCACCCCGTGCCCGATCAGCCGTTGTTCGTTGGGCAATCCGAGCCAGCGCGCCGAAGCGCCGGAAGCGATAATCAGCGTCCGCGTCTCCTCCCATTCGCCGTCGATATTCAGTCGAAAAGGTCGCTGAGACAGGTCCGCTTCGGCCACCGAGCCATAAATGTACTCGGCGCCGAAGCGTTCGGCCTGCTTCTTAATGTTCTCGACCAGATCCGGACCTTGGATCCCGTCGGGAAATCCGGGGAAGTTTTCAACCTCGGTGGTGATGGCGAGCTGGCCGCCCGGCTCATGTCCGACAATCACCAGCGGTTTCAGATTGGCCCGGGCGGTGTAGATCGCGGCGGTGTTCCCCGCGCACCCCGAGCCGATAATGATCACGTTGCGCACGCCCTATATTATCAAGCGCGGCAAGCGTCTCCGGGATCTATTTCGGGTCGGAAGCGCGCAGCCGGCGGCCGATTCCGCCGATCACCAGTAAGCCGAATCCAACCAGCACGAACACGGCCGGCTCAGGCGTCGTATTCACCGTAATCATTTCCTGATAGCCGATCGAGTAGCGGCTGCTGAGGTCGCTATCGCTGGGATTCAGATCGCTGTCGCCGGCGACGTTGGTGGAGGTGTAGATCACTTCTTCACTGGCGATCTGCGCGAAACCGGTGGGGTCGGAATCCATGAAATTCACCGCCGCCTGAAGTTCCGCGGTGGCGTCGGCGCTGGTGTAGAAGGCGCCGTCCACGTTCAGCAGCGTCCAGATGGCGTCCAGAACTCCCATGTTGATGGGGTCGCTGGGATGCGAAAGATCGTATTGAGTGGTCAGCCAGCCCGCCATGACGTAACGATCGTAGGCGTTACCGAACGCGTTGCCGCTGGCGGATTGATAGCCGCTGACGATCGAGTTGTAAGCGAAGGTCGTGGTGGTGCCGAAAATTGTATCCGCCAGGCCGGCAGCGGGCGTTGAGATGTTGACCGGGTAGGCGTTATCGTAGTCGTCGATGCCGTTGCGGTAGTCGGCGCAATATACGTTGAACGAATCCACCGCCATCGAGTTCAGGTCGGCCAGAAATCCCCCGCCGTCGCCGACCGGGAAGTTCTGACTTTCGATGGTCATCGTGGTCGCCGACGCCGCTACGGAGAATGCCAGCCATAAAAGCCCGGATATGATGACTGAAACAGCTTTCTTCATGCCTGAGCATGACATCCAGGCCGCTGTACACCGAATAGCGCGGGGGTAATCAGAGTCCTGCAACAGGGGATGGTACTGTCGCGGGTTCAGTCCTGGAACGCGGAGAACGAACGGATGACGTGTTTTTCCGTTAAACCGCGCTAATCTCCTGTGGATCGTTCCGCCCAACGTGGATGGTAAGTGATAGAGTATTTCGAACAGGAGAGCCACATGGCCAAAAGAGTATTACTGATTTCAACCCTCGGCGCACTGTTGGCGTTCCCTGCCTTCCCGCAGGACGACAACGCACCCCCTCCCGGCAGGGTCGCGCGTCTGGGCTACATCGCCGGAACCGTTTCTTTTCAGCCCGCCAGCATCGACGATTGGTCTCCTGCCGAGCTCAATCACCCGGTGACCAACGGCGACCATATCTGGACGGAGCAGGACGGCATGGCCGAACTGCAGACCGACAACGCCGAAATGCGGATTGCCGGCCGCACCAATTTCTCGTTTCTGAATCTGAACGACAACGTGTCGCAGATCGAGATCACCACCGGTTCGCTGGAAGTCCGGCTGCACACGCTGGGGCCGGGGGAAGGCTTTGAGATCGACACTCCTCAACTTGCTTTCACGTTGCTGCGCAATGGCGATTATCGCGTGGACGTGAATGAGAACGGCGATACCACCATCACCACCGTGCGCGAAGGCGATGCCGAGATCGATATCGGCGATCAGGCCACGCCCGTGCATATGGGCACGCAGATGGTGGCGACCGGCGCGGAGAATCCGAACCTGGCTCCCCAGGCCGTGCCGGCGCCCGACCAGTTCGACGCGTTCTGCCAGCTTCGCGACTCGCGTGAAATGACCGCGGAAGCCGCCAACTACATTTCGCGCGACATCACCGGCTATGAAGATCTGGGTGGAGACTACGGCGTGTGGCGCGCGGTCGGCTCGTACGGTCCGGTGTGGTTTCCCGCCGGCCTGATCGCGGACTGGGCTCCTTATCGTTATGGCCATTGGGCCTGGGTCGAGCCGTGGGGCTGGAACTGGATTGACGACTCCCCGTGGGGCTGGACGCCGTTCCATTACGGCCGCTGGGTACAAGTGGGCGGAGCGTGGGGCTGGGTGCCGACCATGCCGGTCGACGTGGTTCGTCCGGTGTATGCGCCCGCGCTGGTGGTTTTCACCAATTTCGATCCGGGCGTAGTGGTGGCCGATGCCGCGGTGGGCTGGGTCCCGCTGGCGGTCGGTGAAGTCTACGTTCCCCCGTTCGCCGTAGGCGTGGGCGTCGATGGCCTGGCCGCTTTCAACTTCGGAATTGCGATCGGGGCCGGCTTCGATGCCGGCGCGGCGGTGGGCGTCGGCGCGGGCGGTGGCTTCGCGAATGCCGATGCGGGCGGGACTGCCCAGAGCGGCGGCGATTTCGCCAACGGCAAGCCTATGCACGGCGATGGGATTCATCCCGGGCACGACAAAATGGGCCGTGGCCACATGGGACACGATCCGCACAGAGCGCCAGGACGCGACGCAGTGCGCGGTCATCGCGGGGATGCGAAGGGTCGTCCGTCGGGCAGGGTAAGCAATCGTTCCGTGCAGTCGCACCGCTCGGTTCCGGCTCGTCCGGCTTCCTTTGAACACGGCGCGGCTGCCAGAAATGCTCATCCGGGCCGGCCTGCCGGTCACTCTGAACGCGCCGGCGGCGGCCGTCCGAACAACGTGCGCGGCGGCAACGCTCGCGGCAACGAACGGGCTGGTGGAGCTCGCGGCGGTAACGAACGCGGCGGCGCTCGCGGAAATGAGCGGGCTGGTGGAGCTCGCGGAAATGAACGAGCCGGTGGACGTAACGCTGGTCCTGGTGGACGCAATGCGGGCCCGGGCGGACGCAACGCTGGTCCGGGTGGACGCAACGCTGGTCCGGGTGGACGCAATGCTGGTCCGGGTGGACGTAACGCTGGTCCGGGCGGACGCAACGCTGGTCCTGGTGGACGTAACGCTGGTCCGGGTGGACGTAACGCCGGTCCGGGTGGACGCAACGCTGGTCCGGGTGGACGCAGCAACGCCGGTCCTGGCGGACGCAGCAACGCCGGTCCTGGCGGACGCAGCAACGCCGGTG
This sequence comes from Terriglobia bacterium, assembly GCA_963797245.1. Taxonomy (GTDB): domain Bacteria; phylum Acidobacteriota; class Terriglobia; order Bryobacterales; family Bryobacteraceae; genus Palsa-187. The sequence goes on along the minus strand of CAWCPE010000024.1, from coordinate 156,834 downwards.
CTGGTGGACGCAGCAACGCCGGTCCGGGCGGACGCAGCAACGCCGGTGCTGGTGGGCGCAGCAACGCCGGTGCTGGTGGACGCAGCAGCTCTCCGGGCGCCGGTGGCCGTTCGGGATCGACTCCTGGAGGGAGCCGTGGCCAGGGTGGAATGCCCAACGGCGGTCGTGCAGGTGGTGGAACGCCAGGTGGTGGCCGTCCGGGTGGCGGAACGCCGGGTGCCGGAGCCAGCCGCGGTCAGGGTGGAATGCCCAACGGCCGCGCCGGTGGCGGAACGCCGGGTGGTGGTCGTCCGGGTGGCGGCAATCCTGGAATGGGTGGCCGTCCGGGTGGTGGCGGTGGCCGTCCCGGTGGCGGAACGCCGGGTGGTGGTCGTCCCGGTGGTGGCAATCCTGGAATGGGTGGCCGTCCGGGTGGTGGCGGTGGTCGTCCGGGTGGTGGAGCTCCGGCTCGTCCGGCCGCTCCGCGTCCCGCTCCGGCGCCCAAGAAGAAGTAGTGAAGTGAGTTGTAAATAAGCAGTGAAACGGCCGGGTGTAGCGCCTTCAAGTCTCGCTAAAGAGGGAGCGAGCGCGCTACACCGGCCGAAAATGAGTCTTAAAGAGGGAGCTGAAAAAGGGGACTGACCACTCTGTCCCCTCCCGTAACCGATCGGCGGCCGTAGTGGAAGCCGCAGTGGACAGAGCGGTCTGTCCCCTTTTTCAGCTCCCTCATGAACAGAGATAGAATTCAAGGAGAACCCGTCATGAACCTCGAAACCATTTGCATCAGCTGCATGGAAGACGATTCGGGAGCGCCGGTTTGCCCCAAGTGCGGCGCTTCGGCCCAGATCCCCCACACCAACAATCTGCAACTCGCCCCGCGCACGGTTCTGCGTCAGCAATACCTGATCGGCCGCGCGCTTGGACACGGCGGTTTCGGAATCACGTACCTCGCCTACGACATCGGCTTGCAGAGCCGCCTGGCGATCAAGGAATATATGCCCAGCGGCGTAGCCGGCCGCAGCGCTCCCAAGCCGACGGTCGCTCCCTTTAATGAGCGTATGCAGGAAGAATACGAATGGGGCCTCGAACGGTTCCTCGATGAAGCCCGCACGCTCAAGAAGTTCTCTACGCACCCGAACATCGTTTCGGTCGACACCATCTTCCGCGACAACGGCACCGCGTACATGGTGATGGAGTATCTGGAAGGCATGACGCTCGAGGAATTCCTGCGGCGCCGCGGCGGGAAGGTGACGTTTGAAACCGCGCTGCGCATTCTGCAGCCGGTGATGGACGCCCTCGCCGTGGTGCACGCCGAAGGCATCCTGCATCGCGATATCAGCCCCGATAACATTCATCTGTCGAAAACCGGCAAAGTGAAGCTGATGGATTTCGGCGCGGCGCGCAATGCGCTCAGCCAGAAGAGCCGCAATCTGTCGGTCATTCTGAAGGAAGGCTACGCGCCCGAAGAGCAGTACCGGTCGAGCGGCATTCAAGGTCCGTGGACCGATGTTTACGCCACCGCCGCGACCATGTACCACTGCATCACGGGACGCATTCCTCCGCCGTCGCTCGATCGCGCGGCGGACGACCGGCTGCAGCCGCCGACGCAGCTCGGCAATCCGATGCCGCCGGCGGCTGAAGCCGCGCTGATGAAGGGCATGGCGGTGCGCGCATCGGATCGCTACCAGTCGATGGAAGATTTCCGGGGCGCCATCACCGGCGAACCGATGCCGCGTCCGGTGGCGCCGCAGGTCATCCAGACGGCGCAGCCGCCCCAACCTCCTATTTCCCAGGCTCCGCCGCAAGCTCCTCCTCAGACCGCTTCGTCGATGGCCCCGACCATCGCAGTGGGAGCCGCCGGAATGGCTCTCGGTGCGGCCGAGGCGATGGCGCAGCGTCCCTCCGCCCCGCCGCAGCCGCAATTCAATCCGCCCCCGCAACCGCAGCAATACGCGGCGCCGGTTCCGCAGGCGCCGCCGTCTTATATGCCGCCGACCATGCCGGTGCAGTCGCAGCAACAGCAGTTCACTCCACCGGCGCCGCCATCGCAACAGCCGCCGCAGCAGCAGTGGGCTCCGCCCCAGTCGCAACAGCCTCCGCAGCAGCAGTGGGCTCCGCCGCAGTCGCAGCAGCCTCCGCAGCAGCAATGGGGCCAGCCGCAATCCCAACAGCCGCCGCAGCAACAGTGGGCTCCGCCGCAGTCGCAGCAGCCTCCGCAGCAGCAATGGGGCCAACCGCAATCCCAACAGCCGCCGCCGGGCTATTCGCAGCAGCCCCCGCCAGGCTATCCGCCGCAGCAGCAGGGCTATCCTCCCCAGCAGCAATCCTACATGCCGCCGCCGCAACAGCAGTATGGGCAGCCGCCGATGACCGCGCAACCTCCCGCAGCCAAGGGCATGCCGAAGTGGCTGATTCCGGTGGTGGTGCTGGTGGTAGTCCTGCTCGGAGGCGGAGTCGCGGCCGCCATGAAGTACGGTTTGATCCCCGGCATGAAGTCGTCGGGCACGGCCGCGAGCAATCCGCAGGCTCCCGCTCCGGCGCCTCCGGCTGGTACGGCTCCGCCGCCCGCCGCGCAGAACACCGGGACCGGCGTCCAGACCGACGACGATCGCCAGAAGCGCGTCGACCAGGTGTATCAGAACAAGCCGGACGAAGACGGCGGTGATCAGCAGGGCAACGATCAGGCCGACAATCAGGATCAAGGCCAGGCGCAGGATCAGGGCCAGGCGCAGGATCAGGGCCAGGATCAGGGCCAGGCGCAGCAGCAGGCGGGCGATGCTCCCGCGGGTGCGCCGGTGGAGGCGACTCCCGTGCGGGCGCGTCGCGGGGTAGTGGTGGCCGCGGCGCCCGCGGCTGTCCCGGTGGCCGCCGCTCCGGTAGCGGCTGCTCCGGTCGCGGTCGCGGCCGCGCCGGCTCCCGTGGTGGTGGCCGCTCCTGGATACGACAAGATGGTCGCCCAGGCGGAAGACCTGATCAACAACAGCATGTACGATGACGCGGCCGCGCTCCTAAAGAAAGCGATCGCGTCGAATCCGGCGCGCTGGCAGGCGTACAATTCGCTCGCCAAGGTGCAGCTCTATTTCACGCACGATCCGACCTCGGCCTTCCAGAATTACCAGGCCGCGCTCGCGCACGGGGGCACGGCCAGCTTCTACGTTTATCACGACCATGGCACAGGCGAGTTCGCCTCGACGTGCTCCGGATGGCTGTCGGTGGGGCGCGGAAAAGCGTCGTTCAAAGCCGACGACGGCATCCATTCGTTCCCAATGACTCCCGTGAAGGAAGCCAAGAAGAACAAGTTCTTCGGCAAGATCTTCAGCGCCAGCGGCAAATCGGCGCACGCGTTCCACGTCCACCTGATGAACAATCAGAATCTGAACCTGGCGCCCTCGAGCGCGGTTCCGGGGCCCGAAACCGACTTCATCATCAAAGCCATCGCGACGGGCGAGTAGGGGTAATGCGGACAGGGCTCACGCTCCCCTGACCATACTGTGTGAAAAATTCGAGGTCGGGCGTCGGCCGAGCCCTGCGCGTCATAGTCTGGGTTAAAAGTCGGGACTCCACCCTGCCATGACCGGCAGGGCTGGTCCATCGCGTTGAGGGCGCACGCGGCGGCGCAAGCCCCGCCGGTCAGAGTGTGTGTGAAAAGTCGATGCCTCACCCCGCCGTGACCGGCAGGGCTGGTCACGGACGTCTGCGCCTTCAACGCGATAGACCAGCCCTGCCGGTCACGGCGGGGTGAGGCATCGACTTTTCACACACACTCGTCACGGCGGGGATCAACTCCACTTTTCACGCAGACTCGTCACGGCGGGGCGAAATCGGAGCGTCAAGGCGATCGCAGCGCGTAAGTAGGTCCGGGCTTATTTGCCCGGGCCAATCGAAAGGGGTCGCACAATCAGCACCCCTTCGAATAGGCCTTTCCCCGGTGGGATGTCGACCTCCGCGGAGAAGAGCGAGTGCCGGAAGTCGGCAGCTCTCACGAGTGCGGAAACCCTGTAATGCACGCCTTCAAATCCCTGCGCGACCGCGATCCCCTGATCGCTTGTCTTTAACCCCCGGAGTTCGCCTCGGTCCGGGTCCATCCCTCTCGCGTTAGTAATGACGGCACCCGCAGCGGGCCGGCCGGTCTCGTCGACGACGATTAGCTTGATCGGTCGGAGCGCGCCGAAATCTGGCATGGTGAGGATCAGGTTTTCGACTTTCCCTCCGGGTCGAACCTCGATCGGCGCGGCTCCATCCGGCGACCGAGAGCCTGGATAGTAAACGCGGGGCACCGGAGCCGATCGCGAATAGTCAAGCAGGTTCGTCCCGACGTAGTAACGGCCTGGCGAAACCTGCATGAAACGAAACGCACCGCTTTCGTCCGTCTCCGCCGAGAACCAGCCGCTCGTCGACCGGCCGGCGCGGTCGCCGATGATATTCAAATCGACTGGCAGATGCGCCATCGGCATGTTTCGGGCGTCCTTCACGAATCCGCTTACGACCCCCTGCGCTGTAACTCCGATCCTGGTTCCCGCGCAGGTCCCGTTGATCACGTCGACCGTCTGGCTTTCGGTGGATTCGGGATCTAGATCGTAGAACTCTCGGTTCACGTCGATTGTGATAGCTACCCGGCGCCACGGGGGAAAACACGGCGACGCCCTTCGGGTCGGTTGTTCCGGCGCGTTCGACTGCCCCCCCGACGATTCGAACCTTGACGTCTGAAACCGGTTGATTTCGCTCGTTTACGTAGACAAAGAGCGACGTCGTTGCTTTCCCGGCCTTCCGCATCCTTAGGAACCTCAGGAAATCGGCGACATAGTCCGCATCCAGTTCGCCCGTGCTCCCGCACATCGTGGGTTCGAGCGATCCGTCGTCGTCCCGGCCTACGTCGAAGAGGTAGGTCTTGCCGCGTGCAAGCGATCCGTCGGAGGAGACGGTAACCTCGGCCGCGCCTTTCGGCAGACCCTCGAAGATTTCGTCGACCTTCACTCGCGCGATTCGCGCGGTTTGATCTCGATCGTTGGCGGGAACGTCGGCGGCAATCACTGTGCCGATGAAGATGATGCTATCGGCGCGCACTCGGGCGCATGGAGCCGGAACACTGCACGACGTCGTCGAGGCCGTCCCACGCAGGGCGACGAACACAGCGCCGGCGAGCAGTAATCGAGCGCGCACGGTTTATCTCTGCCGGCTGCCGTTCGAGCTGCTGGTCGAAGTCGAGCGCTGTTCATCTTCGGGTAGCGTGAAGGCGACGTATTCGCCTGAAGAGTTGCCGCCGCTGATGGCGACGATGATGTACTGCTTGCCGTTCACCGCGTAGGTCATCGGCGATCCGCTCTGCGGGGCCTGCATGAACACCGCGCCGACCTGTTTGCCGGTGGCTTTGTCGTAAGCGCGCAGCATCGCGCCGCGGGGATGGTCGGCAGTCGTGGTCACTTGTCCATCGCCCGCGATCACCAGCGTCTTGGTGACCAGCGTCCCGATGTTGTAGCCCATCTGGCCGGTCTTCGGAATGTTGACGTGATGGTCTGCGGCCCATTTGCGGACGTTATCCGGCGTGTCGCCGTGCGCGGCTTGCCACATGATTTCTCCCTTGTCGACGTTGATCGCCGAGATGGTCGAGTAGGGCGGCTTGATCAGCGGCAATCCCTGGACGCTCAGCATCTGGTACGGATTCGGCGCGTTTCCGCGTCCCGCGGGCATGACGGGAGGCGGTTCCGGTTTCGGCATCGGCGAATCGGCGCCGGCGTTTTCACCGGGGCCGCGCGCAATCTGCGGTGTGAAGCCGGCGATGCCCATGATGTACTTCATATCGGAAATCGACTTGGGAGATTCCACCAGCATGATCGGCGTGAGGCACGCGTTGCAGGCGTAGGCGTAGACGGTATGCGTTTCAGGATCGAACGACGCGCCCGGCCAGTTGGTTCCGCCGCTCGCGGTGCCGAGAGTCAGAGTGGCGAGCGGTCCGTTCAGATTGCTGACCACGGGAGGTGTGAACACCGGTCCGATTTTGTACTTGCTGATGTTCCGCATCGCTTCGGCATGGAGTTCGGGCGTGAAGTCGACGATGTCGGCTTCGGTGACGCCGTTGCGTGCGTAGGCTGCGGGCTTCACCGGGAAGGGCTGCGTCTTCGAATACCATTCGCCCGGAACGGTGCCGACTTCGACTGGCTTTTCTTCCATTCCGAAAACCGGCTTGCCGGTCACGCGATCGAATACATAAAGGAAGCCTTGTTTCGACGGCTGCGCGACGGCTTTTACGGGCTTGCCGTCGACCACGATGTCCATCAGCAGCGGCGTGGAGGAAATGTCCATGTCCCACAGCGGGTGGTGGACCAGTTGATAATGCCACTTCTTGGCGCCGGTTTTGAGATCGACGCACACCAGGCTTTCGCCATACAGGTTGTTACCGGGGCGATGGCCGCCGTAATAATCGCCAGTGGGCGATTCAACCGGCAGGTACGCGAGGCCCAGAGCAGTATCGATACTGACTTGCGTCCACACGCCGGTGTTACCGGTGTAATCGGCGCTGCCATTTTCCCACGTGTCGTAGCCGGGTTCGCCGCGTTTGGGAATGGTGTGGAAGATCCAGAGGCGCTTGCCGGTGCGGACGTCGAAGCCGCGCGCGTAGCCCTTGTTGTTGCGCATGCTCTTGGGCGTCATGCCTTCGCGGAACGCCGCGCCGATGATGATGGTGTTGCCGCCGATCACGGGCGCCGATTGAATTCCGATTTCGCCGTGGATCAGATCCGGAACCCATTCGTTTTTGTCGTTCCATGCGGAAATGGTCTGGTCGTCGTCGAGTTTCAGATCGACCGCGCCGGACTTTCCAAAGCTGGCGATCAGCATTCCGGTTTTCGCGTTGAGGCAGATGAGACGGAAGCCGGGGGTGGTGTAGAAAATACGATCGTCGCCTTTACCATCCGACCAATACGCGAGGCCGCGGCCGGAGAGCTGGCGGGGGGCGTTGGCGCCGCGTTCGCCTTCATGCTCGCCATGCACCCACAGGAGTTCGCCGGTGACCGCATCGAGCGCGACGGCGGCGCGGCGTGAACCGGCGGTCGCGTAGACGACGCCGTTGACCATCAGCGGGGTGCCTTCGAGTTTGTACTCGGGGCGGTTGCCGATGGAATCGGTCTTGAATCGCCATGCGACTTCGAGTTTGCTGAAGTTTTGCGCGTTGATCTGATCGAGCGGGCGATAACGCGATCCCATGGTGTCGGCGTTATAGCTGGGCCATTCGGTGTCTTTGGGTTTCCACTGGGCGGGTGCGAGCGCCGCGGCGAGGACGAGGGCCGTTACGACGAACTTCTGATTCTGCATGCTTATTTCATCTCCTCAAACACGTGCTCGAATTTTAGTACGGGGCGAATCGACGGCGCAAGCGGCTCACGCCGCGTTTTGGTAGTCCGGCCCGGTTGGATCGATTGTGGGTTTCGGGCTGCGAGGCGAGGATTGGTGGAGTGATTCGAGCGCCGGAGCAGCCCCACGCTGACGCATGGGGCTTTCGCATTGGATGGTGAAGGGGATGGCGATGGTGGGATCGTGGTGCGGGGATGTGGTCGGCGCCTGGGAAGTTAGAGGCTCGGTGGGTTCGTTTCGCAGGTTGCGATTTTGGAGTTGATGGAGCTGTTTGGCGGTGCGATCGTAGGCTCGGGTGAGGGAGGCTTCGTAGCGGATGAGGAGGTCCAGGGCGCGGCCGCCGTTGGCGAGGTCGCGGAAGGCGAAGGCTACACGGTTCTCGTCTTCGATTCTTTCGAATTGCCAGGAAAGACGGACGCGGGATTGCTCCATTTCGTTTTTCGAGCATGCAGGATTCGATCGCGCCGATGCGGCGGAGGCGCCAGCGGGTGATGGCGAGGGTTTGAACGAGCTCGGTTTCGATGGCGTCGGAGGGGTGATAGCGTCGAGGTAGGCGTTCGAGGAGGCTTTGGAACTTGTCCTGACCAAACCACTGGAAATTCTACCGGTGGCCGCACGCAGGTGTCGGTAAGTCGATGCGAAGGATGAGTCACGTCGTCAACACGATCGGTCTTATCGAGTTGGCTGAACAGCAGACCTTCGACTTTCCCTAATCGCGCGGTTCTTCGACCGCGCGACGGTCCGCTGAACAGGAACGGCGAAGGGAAACCAAGACTCCTATGGTTAAAGGATTACAACGGCGATGGCGAAGCTTTCGGAATTTGCTCTGTCAAGCGATAACTATATTATAGTCGAGACCATCCGTGGGGAAGGTAGCTGCAGGATGGGTGAGTGAGTACCGAGATTTAGTGCAGCTGGAGGATGGAAACCGCGGTTGCGCAGGGGCCTTGGGGATCATCTGTTTTGGGGTTTTAGTCCTGGCATTGGAATGGAATTTCAGTACCACGCGGGCGGCCTGACCCGTTACGTGGCAGGTACAGTCCGGAAAAGAGATGTTTGAGGGCGAGATCGTATAGTCCTTGAAGCGAATCGGGTCACGCAGAAGCATCGGGATTGCGGCGTTGCCACCGATACATCACAGAGAGTTTATTGCACACGAGAAATCGGGACAGTTTTCCTGGCACCAAGATAGCGCAAGAAGCGGGACAGCCTGAGCAGCCACACCTTGAAATCCGGTGTTAGGGACACCCACCGTCACATTCTATGCCGATTTTGCCAGATCTGGCGAGGTCTTAGACCGCCTAGCCCACTTCCGCTGAAATCGCTGTTCCATTTCCTCGACGAAATCCTCTGCTCCGTACGGGCGACCTCCGTAAGTGCATTTCCGCAATTCCGTAATTTCCTTCGAATTCTCCTGCCTGCCGTGAATCTCAGCCCAGGTCTGCGCGCCGCCTGCGCGCTCCCAGTATGCAAGATCCAGGACGCCCGACCGATCCTTCTCGCCCAGCAAATGAGCCGCCGCGCTCGACCAGCGGTACTGCTCGGGACGATCCACAATCCTGGCCCGGCACGGATTTGCCTCCACGTATCGCAACCCGACCTCCAGGTGCGCAGGCGACATCGGACAGGAATGAAATCGCGCCTGCCACAGGTGACCGCACCGGCCTCGGCGAATGTTCAGCGCCTGTGAATACCTTCCGTGGGCCCGACCGAACAAGATGGCGAACGACTCCTCGCGCTCCGGCACCGCAATAAAATGAACATGGTTCGTCATCAGGCAGTACGCCAGAATCCGGACTCCGGCCTCGCTCAAATTCTCAATTCTCGCGAATGAGCTGGAGGTACAGCTTGCGGTCGCCGATCGTGAAGAAGACCTGCTCACGATTCGTCCCCCTTTGGGTGACATGATACGGAATTCCCGGAGCTACTACTCTTGCATTTCTCGGCATCTGCCAGAAGAAGTGCTCTCAGGAGGACAAAATTCTCACTTGGGACACGCATGCCCGTCCCGTTATTGCGTGGCTGCTCAGGCTGTCCCGGCCTCGTCCAGAATCCGGACTCCGGCCTCGCTCAAATTCTCGCGAATGAGCTGGAGGTACAGCTTGCGGTCGCCGATCGTGAAGAAGACCTGCTCACGATTCGTCCCCCTTTGGGTGACATGATACGGAATTCCCGGAGCTACTACTCTTGCATTTCTCGGCATCTGCCAGAAGAAGTGCTCTCAGGAGGACAAAATTCTCACTTGGGACACGCATGCCCGTCCCGTTATTGCGTGGCTGCTCAGGCTGTCCCGGCCTCGTCCGCCTGCCAGCGGGGTTGTAGGCTGGAACGCCCTACGAGTTCCGGCCACTAACTTGCCGGCATCGGCCGCTCTCCGAGATAATTGGCTCTGGGGAGTTGATGGAATCTCACAATCAGTGTCCAAAATGCAACGGCGAAATGAAACAAGGGTTTATTCTCGACCACAAAGATTACGCATCTAGCGTTGTGGCGCAATGGCAGCCAGGCGAACCGCAGAAGTCTTTTTGGCGCGGAGTACAGTCTAAGGACGGTCCGCACTATGAGATCACGGCTTATCGTTGCACGGGATGCGGATATCTAGAGTCGTACGCGAAATAAGAAAAAGGGTCAAAAGGAAGAAAGGAAGGGACAGCGTGAATTGAGCCCTTCGTTTTTTTGGTCAAGGGGACGGAGCGCTCCGTCCCTCCATTGAATTCTAGGGTGCCGCGGAGACCTGACTCGACCGGTCGAACGCCCAGCGCCGCCACTTGCGGGCGAATTTCAGCTCCAGGCGCTCGATGAAGTCCTCGGGACCGAACGGGCGGCCTGAGTAGGTGCATCTCCGCAGCAGTTGGGTGGAGCGCGCGTCCTCGGCCGCGGCATGCATCGACCGCCAGGCGTCCACGCCGCCGGATTGTTCCCAAAACTGCATGTCGAGAAGGCCGGCGCGGTCGCGAGTGCCGGTCAGATGCGGGGCGGCGCTCGACCACGGGTAGTCATCCGGCAGCCGCGCCAGCAGCGCGCGGACCGGGTTCTGTTCGACGTAGCGCAGGGCGATCCACAGATGCTGTCCGGAAAGAGGACACGAGAAGAAGCGGTTCTGCCAGAGGTGGCCGCTCCGCTGGCGGCGGGCGTTGAAGGCCTGGGCGTAACGTCCGTGGACGCGGCGAAACAGGATGGCGAGCGAGTCCTCACGCTGCGGCACCACCAGCCAGTGAACGTGATTGGTCATCAGGCAGTAGGCGAGGACTCGGATGCCTGCGTCGGCGAGGTTTTCGCGGATGAGATTGAGGTAGGTACGGCGGTCGGCGGCGGAGTGGAATACGGGCTGGCGGTTGGTCCCCCGTTGGGTAATGTGATACGGGAGATCCGGGAGGACGCAGCGGGGGTTGCGAGGCATATCGAGAAAATAGTGGTCGGTGAAGGGAGGAATTCTCAAAGGGGACGGAGCGCTCTGTCACTTTCGCCGAAAAAATGAGGGGCTCGGTTCAGGCTGTCCCTCTCGGGGGGGGGGCCTTTCTCTCGGGTTCCCTCTTGGGGTTCCCTCTTGGACTTGCTCCGCTTGCTGACGCGCGCGGTTCCGAATTGTGCCGGAATGCCCACCCCGCCATGCGACGAACTTCTAAACTCGGGACACTGGCGAATACGGCTGGCAGCGGCGGTGCTCACAGGTTTGCTACAATTCTCCCAGTCCCGTCAACGAAACAATCCATGTCGATTTCACAAGGAGATTTCACTGTGATCCTCAGTTCTGAGCAACAAACAGACCTCCTGCGCCGCGGGTTTTCGCGGCGGAGTTTCGGACGGCTGGCGAGCATCTTCGCGGCCGGTTCCGCCCTTCCGTTTGCGGGTGAATTCGCGCTTGCGCAGATCGCCGACAACCGGAAACTGCCGCCCGGCGCGGTCAAAATCGACAACAACGAGAATCCGCTGGGGCCCTCGAAAGAAGCGCTCGCGGCGATGAGCGCGGTGCTGCCGCAGGGCGGGCGGTACATGTTTTACCTGCCGAGCGAGCTCGAAGAGCTGCTGGGCGCGCAGGAAGGCGTAAAGGCGTCGGGACGGCGCGGGGAAAGCTACGTGCAGGTGCATGACGGATCGAGCGCTCCGCTGCTGAATGCAGTACTGGCGTTCTGCTCACCCACCAAATCGTTCGTGATCGCGGACCCAGGGTATGAAGCGGGCAACGAAGCGGCGAAGGCCATCGGCGCGCCGACGGTCAACGTTCCGCTGACCAAAAACTACGCGCACGATGTGAAGGCGATGGCGGCGGTGGAGAACGCCGGGTTGATTTACATCTGCAACCCGAATAATCCTACGGGCTCGATGACCAAGCGGGAGGATATCGAGTGGCTGGTGGCGAATAAACCGGCCGGCTCAGTGGTGCTGATCGACGAGGCCTACATTCACTTCGCGGGCAAGGAAGACCACACCAGCATGAAGCTGGTGCAGCAGGATAGAGACGTGATCATCCTGCGAACCTTCTCGAAATTGTACGGCATGGCAGGGCTGCGCTGCGGCGTGGCGATCGGACGGCCGGATCTGATCAAGAAAACGCGCGGGTACGGGATCAACTGGAACCCGGTGACCAGCGTGACGGGCGCGATGGCGTCGTTGAAGGCGAAGGACCTGATCGCCAAGCGCAAGCAGATCAATGCCGATATCCGCGACAACACCATCGCGGTGCTGGAAAAGAGGGGCTTCAAGGTGGTGCCGTCGATGTCGAACAAATTCATGGTGGACACGCATCGTCCGACCATCGAGGCTCGCAACATGCTGCGCAAGGAGTTGATTTACGTCGGGCGACCGTGGCCGAGCATGCCGACATCCATCCGCGTCACTGTCGGGACGGCGGAAGAGATGAAGAAGTTCCAGGACGCCTTCATCAAGTCGTTCGCGTAAGGATAGAACCAGGAGACAGCCGGCGAGACCGGCTGTCCTACCCTGGACTGACTACTTCGTAATGACGCCGCAGGCGATGCGGTCACCCGCGTTGCCGGATGGATCGGACTTCAGGTCATCCGCCTTGGCGTGGATCATCAGGGCGGTTCCGCCGTTTGCGAACACCGAGTTGGGGCCCGCGCCCAGATTGACCCGGGGATCGCTCACCGTGGTCTTCACCGTTCCCTTGGGACCCACCGTGATGTTGTTCATATCTCCGGCGTGAGGCTTGGGGCTCAGGGGATTGTCCACGCCGTGGTGCGCCATCTCGGGATTGAAATGGCCGCCCGCGCTGGTGAATCCGGGGGGTTCGCACTTGGCGTTCTGGTGGATATGCAGGGCGTGCTCGCCGGGAGGCAGGTTTTTCAAATCCAGCTTGATGGTCACGCCGGAGCCGCCTTTATTTTCCGTGATGGTGGCCGTGCCGACGCTCTCACCTTTGGCGTTTTTCATCTCGACTTTGACGGAATTGGCGGCGCATAACACGGCGGCCGTGATCAATCCGGTCATTGCAATACGAGTCGCAACCCGAACGGCGTGGTTTTTCATGATTTCTCCTCCTGGATAGTCTACCAGCACGGGAACGGGTGCAACGTCTCGCCGCCGCCGGTATCTAACGCTTATATGAAGCACAGAAACAATGACGGTAGCTCCGGCAACGGCGGATCCTCCCACGAAACTCAGCGGTACGGCACGGTGGTGAACCGGGCCATTTCGCTCGACCAGAAAGTGCGCGCGACCAACGCCGACAAGCTCAATCAGATTCTGGCGGACACCATGGTGCTGCGCGATATGTACAAGAAACATCACTGGCAGGTGGCCGGTCCGACGTTCTATCAACTGCATCTGCTGTTCGACAAACATTTCAGCGAGCAGGTGGAACTGGTGGACACGCTCGCGGAGCGGATTCAGACGCTGGGCGGGGTGGCGATCGCGATGGCGCACGACGTGGCGGAGACGACGCGCGTCACGCGGCCTCCGCGCGGGCGGGAAGATGCGACCATGCAGCTGTTCCGGCTGCTCGAAGCGCATGAACTGATCATCGCGGAGGCGCGTGAAGCGGCCGACGCTGCGGATCAGAATGGCGATCAGGGGACCAACGACGTGCTGGTGAGCGATGTGCTTCGCACCAACGAATTCCAGGTGTGGTTCATCACCGAGCAACTGGCCGGCGCGGGCATCGAAGGGACCAAATCGGAAGACCTGGGCGAGATGGTCGGGGCCGGGCGGCGGCACGGGAATCATTGATAGGCCGGCAGATGTTTCGGTTTCGTCGGGCTGTTTTCGTCGACGCCGGCTATTGCAGGATGGGGAGTTCCAGGTAATTTTTGGGAACGAACAGGCTGCCTTCGGTGGTGCTCTGAGGGGCGAGTTTTTTGAGTGTCGCGGCCAGAACCTGCGCGGCGATCGTCCCGGACAGCGCGGATTCGAACGCATTTGCGATGGCCGCCATCTGCTCGGGTGATTCGTGGACGAATTCGAGGCGGAAGTGCCGGATGCCGGCGGCGAGCCAGGCTTCAAGGTGGGCGCTCGCCTCCTGGGCTTCGGCGCCGAATACCGTATTGCGGCAGCCGACGTCGGCCATCACGGGATGGGCGCGGCCGCTCTCGTCCTTGAGTTGAACCACGTGGCGCTCGCACGGCCGGCCGCAATCGCGATAGCTGGTTCCGGTCGAAAGGAACCGGCAGAACACGCAGTGCTCGGTGTGAAAAACGGGAAGGTGCTGGTAGGCGATCGCCTCAATGTTTTCCGGCCCGGCGCTTCTGGCGAGCGCGCTCACCTGGGCGGCATTCAGGTCGTGGGTGGGCGCGATGCGCGTGAGGCCGAGGGCGAGATACGCTTCGGCGCTCAATGAATTCGCGGCATTAAAGCTGAAATCGCCGATGCAATCCGACCCTTTGAGCGGATCGAGCATGCCGGCGGATCGCACCAGGATTTGGCATTGAAGACTTTTCAAAAAGTCCACGATGCGACGCTCACCCGGCTTCAAGACGCGCGGGCTGGCGACGCGCGCCGTGATTCCGGCGGATTTCACACGTTCAATGGAGGGGCGCAGGCCGTACAAATCCAGATAGTCGAGCGTGATGCTGGAGGGTCGAAGCTGGATGGCCGCGTCGAGTTGCGCGGGGGTTCGAACCAGCAGGTGCAACGCGGGCGAAAGATCGGGCGCCGGGTGCGGGGCGCGTTTGCGAATGGGCGCATCGACAATTTTGACCAGGCGCGGCTGCGTCTGCAGCTCTTGCAGTTGCTCGATGGCGTCGCGGCGAAGCTGGTTCAGCATCGAAACCGGAGCGAACGGAGAACCGTCAGTTTCAAGGGTGATCTCGCCCAGTTGATACGGCGTATTGCCGAGGCGGCCGAACTGGTCGCGCAGAAGTTCCAGGGACAATGCGCGATTCTGCGCGGCGCTTAGTGGGGCATCCGACTTTACCGTTACGGCTTTACCGCGGACGGACCATTGGGCCGCCAGCGGCTCGCCCACGCGTGCCGTGACGGCGACGTTCACGGTTTGGCGGGCGACGGGCGCAGGGGGCTCGATGAAAGGGCGCGCGACGCGATCGAGATCCGGATCGTGCGTGCGCCACACCAGGTCGCCCGGGCGAATCCGGTCGAACCGGATCGCTCCGGTGGCGAAGCGGAGTTCGCGTTCACGGCCTCGCTCGCGGACCTCATAAATCCGGCCGCCTTCTTCGGGCTCCTGCGGGCTGCGCCAATCCGCGGCGTCAAATACGATTCCATCGCCGGGCTTGACGGCGACCGCGGCATCGATCACCACGCCGTCGGTTTCGACACGCGAGACGCGGCCCACGCGCGCCCCGCGATGGCGCGGCGCGCGGCCGTTCACCACCGCCTGGTGATTCGTGCCGGTCATGAAAAACGGACCCAGGCCGCGGGAATAGATTTGTTCGAGCTCGGCTTTGTGTTCGGAAGTTACCGGGCGACCGGCCCAGGCATCGTCGACGGCTTCGCGATACGCGCGCGTAGTCAGCGCGACGTATTCGGCATCCTTATATCTGCCTTCGATCTTCAGCGCCGCGACGCCAATGTTGACGATTTCGGGGACTTGTTCGAGGGCGTAGAGATCGCCGGGCGAAAGCAGATAGCGGGCGTCGGCGAGCGGGCGCACGCGGCCGTCGACCATCATCTGATAGGGCAGGCGGCAGGCTTGCGCGCACTGGCCGCGATTGGCGCTGCGGCCGCCCCAGGCTTCCGATGAAAAGCATTGCCCTGAATAAGCCACGCACAACGCGCCGTGCACGAAAATTTCGATATCGCAACCGGTTTCTTCGACTATGGCACGGACCTCTTCGAGTGAGAGCTCGCGCGCGAGCGTCACGCGATCGACGCCGGCGGCTTGTGCAAAACGTACGCCATTCGCGTCGGTAATGCTCATCTGCGTGCTGGCGTGCAGCTCCATTCCCGGCACGATTTGGCGCGCCAGGCGAAGGATGCCGTAATCCTGCACGATCATTGCGTCGGCGCCGGCTTCGGCAATGCTTGCGATGGTCCGCGCGGCTTCCTCGATTTCGTGTTCGAAGATGAGGGTGTTGAAGGTGACGTATCCACGCACGCCGCGGCCGTGGAGAGTGCGCATCACTTCAGGAAGTTCGGCCAGCGAAAACCCGACTTTCGCGCGGGCGGAAAAATGTTTCAGTCCGAAGTAGACCGCGTCCGCGCCGGCTTCGATGGCTGCGCGGAGTTGCGGCCAGTAGCCGGCGGGACTCATGATTTCAGGTTTACGGCGCATTATGAGGACAGTTCCAGGGTAACGCGGTGGAACCGGGCGAGACAGCCGGCGAGACCGGCTGTCCTACTTCACTGACGTTTTTTCGCACGAGCCCTCCGCACCGAAACAGCCCCACGCTTACGAGTGTGTGTGAAAAGTCGATGCCTCACCCCGCCGTGACCGGCAGGGCTGGTCTATCGGGTGAAAGCCACAGGCGTCGACCACCAGCCCTGACGGTCACGGCGGGGATCAGCTCCACTTTTCACGCAGACTCTTACGCATGGGGCTAGGCGTGCTTGGCTTTTGCGACTGCGCCGACGGTTGCGGATACTGCCTTGATGTAATCGCCCGGCGCGAGGAGGATTTGCGTGCCGCGGACGCCTGCCGAGACCGAAATCACATCGAACAGCTCGGCGGTTTCGTCGATGTACACGGGGAATTCGCGTTTGGCGGCGAGCGCGGTCACGCCACCGCGGATGTAGCCGGTCAGCGCCTGCACTTCTTTGAGCGGAACCATCTCCACGCGGCGGTCGCCGGTCAGACGCGCGAGCGCCTTTTCGTCCACTTCGCAATCGCCTGGCACGACGGCCAGGCACACTCCGTTGCGATCGCCGCGCAGCACCAGTGTCTTGAACACCTGTTCGGCGGGCAGGCCGATTTTCGCGGCTACCGTCTCCGCGGCCAGGTCTTCGGGGTCCACGGCGTAATCGCGCAACTCATATTGAATCCCCAGCGAGTCGAGCGCCCGCGCCGCGTTGGTCTTCATCCGCTATTCGATGGCTTTCTTCTTCAACGCGCTGTCGTTTCCCTGGATAAATTCACGGATCTGGTCGGACATGCCGAGCAGCTTTTCCCATTGCTCGCGATACAGCGTGACGGGAAATCTCCCCAAGCCGTAGACCGAGAGCGCACCCTTTTCGCTCACCTTCAGCGACATTTGCCCGCGCGCCGGCTTCTTCAGTTTCTCGTTCTCCGAGCGCAAGCGCTCAATCTCCGCACGCAATTCTTCTTCAGAGGCCATATCGAACACAGATACCACAACCGGAGGTTTGATATTTTTGGCCGCCTATGACCGGGTCGCCTGGCTGAACTGGAACTCGTACACGGCGCGGTGCACCCACTCGCCTAAAAGGGACGCATTCTCGACCAGGCTCGCGTTCATTTCGGGATGTTCCGCGGCCCACTCGCGCGCCGCGTAAACCACCAGATTTTGCCGGTACCAGAGTTCGACGGACGCGTTGGAGCGGATGCGCGGCCGGATCGGGTCAAAGGCCAGGAATCCGGCGTCGTGAAACTTCGCGGCCCAATACTCGGGCCATTGCTCATTGACGTGATGGGTGCCGCGCTGGCCAGGAATCGCGGCGGAAAACGCGATCACCGGGGCAAGCGACGTCAGGTCCTTCACCAGAGATCCGGCAATATCCGACGAGACATGCTCGGCTACTTCAAGACACAGCGCGAGGTCGAACGAGCCAAGGCGCGGCAGCGGCTTTTCAAGATCCACGGCCATGAATTCAGAACGTTCGATCACCAGGCCGCGGGGATCCACGTAATCGCCGTCCATCCCATAGACGCGCGTCACGCCCGCGCGCTTGAATTGGCGAAGCCAGACGCCCTGGCCGCAACCGACGTCGACCACGCTGGCCGGCCGGACCAGGTCGAAAATCATCGGCACGACCACGCCCGCGCTGCGCTCACACCCCGCGGAGATCTGTTCGAAAAAACCGTTGGAATATAAATCGGACATGCCTGCGATTCTACATCGCACGCGCACCGGGTATCGTCCGGTTCGGATTACGCCCGCGTCTGAGTAGCGATCTCCGCCGCAATCCGTCCGGCGGTGAGCGGCGCCAGCAGAATTCCATTGCGGAAGTGACCGTACGCGAGCCATACGTTGCTGCCTTCCACACGCCGGATATGCGGACCGTTGGGAGAAAACGGGCGGAAGCCGATCCATCGTGCGCTGGGGGTTCGCGAAGCGAGCGCAGGAAACAGCGCCGACGCGCGCTGGTGAATTCCGGCGCAGACTTCTTCGTCGACCGTCCGGTCGAAACCGGCGTGCTCTTCGGTGGAACCCGCGACGGTGAATCCGTTCGCGCGCTGCAAAATGTAATCGTGCCGGCGGCGCAGCATGGGACCGAGTGAACCCGCGTCCAGGTCGAATCCGATCAGGTGGCCTTTGACCGGCTCGACCGGCGGCAGCTCGATGGCGTTGCCGGTATGCTTCACCTGGATTCGCGAAGACCATGCGCCGGCTGAGATTACGATCGCCCGATATTCGCCGGCGTCAATTTCGGGGATGGCGCGATGTTCAATAATCCGGACCCCGCGCAACCCCGCGACGCGGCGCAGCGCGCGCAGCAGGTCGATCGGATTGACATATCCGTCGTCGGGATAAAACAGCCCGTCGGGTTGCAGGTCCACGCGAATTCCGGCGGTCGTTTGCAGTTCCGCGCGCCGCCGTGCGGATGCGGGGTCGGTAAAATGTTTCGAGCCGCATAGCGCGAAATCAATCGGCACGCCGGATTCTTCGGCCAATTCGCGGACGAAGGCGGGATACATTCGCATCCCTTCGACGCCCAGGTCGAGCCAGCGCGAAGGGGTTTCGAATTCGCCGCCGGGCGACAACATTCCCGCGCCGGCCCGGCTGGTTTCTCCGCCCAAGCTTCCCGCGTCGGCGAGCATCACGTCCACGCCCTGCTGCGCCAGCCGCCACGCGATGCTTCCGCCGATCAGCCCGGCACCCACCACCGCCACTGCGGTCGAATTGGCCATGCCTTATTGTGCGTTCTTTAGGCCGACGCCGTGGGGACATCCTGTCCCAAGGTTGGGCCAGTGTGGCCCGGCCGCACCGCTAAGTCGTGAAGATTGCGTGTCGATGGATGGAGCCTCAATTGCTCACATGCAGTGCATGTTCTGGCTTTATCTTTTAGCAGTGACCACGTTTCTGGGCATCGTGGTGCGCAGACTGGTGCGCCGGCAGAAGCCGCTGATCGACGATCTGTACGCCAAGCGGATGGCCATCGAGCACGTGCACGACGGCGTGGCATGGGTGACCCAGGCCGGAAGAATCAACTATCTGAATCCGGCGCTGGCACAGATGCTGGACGTCGCGGCGGAACAACTGCAGGGGCGTTCGTGGCTCGAACTATTCGCGCCGTCCGAGCGCAGCCGCATCCAGGAAGCCTACAGCCAGATGCTGCTGGCCGGCAGGGCGACGCTCGATGCCCGGGTGGTGGATTCGCAGGGCACGGTCTCGGTGCGCGGTCTCCTGATCGTCGCCGTGCATGATCACAAGATGCGGCTGGCGGGTCATCATTGTATTTTGAATGACCAGGCGAGGGACGAGCGCGCCGCAGAGCAGCTCGCGTACGCGGTCAACGGATAGTAGGCTGAACCGCGCGGGGCACTGTCTGCGTGAAGACTCCGGATGTGCTCCCCTTGCTGACGAGTGTGTGTGAAAAGTCGAGGCCTCACCCCGCCGTTACCGGCAGGGCTGGTCACCGACGCCTGGGTTTTCAATGCGATAGACCAGCCCTGCCGGTCACGGCGGGGATCAACTCCACTTTTCAAGCAGGCTCGTCAAGGAGGGGAGTACGTCCGCACTTCTTATGTATTCGGCATAAGTACAATGAGGCATGCTCGCCGATGTGAAGTTCGCTTTGCGCGGCTTTCGAAATAATCCGGGATTCGTGGCCGTTGCCGTCATTGTGCTGGCGCTCGGCATCGGCGCCAACACGGCCATGTTCAGCGTACTGGACACCCTGCTGCTGCGCACGCTCCCGTTTCGCGATCCGGACCGCCTGGTGATGCTGTGGGAGCGCAATCCCGCCATCGGCGACTTCCTGGCCGAGCGCATGCCGGCGTGTCTTTCGAATATTCTGCAATGGAAAGCGCTTTCGCACTCGTTCGATTCGATGAGCGCGCTTGAAGAAGCGGCTTTCAATCTCACCGGCAACGCCAAACCGGAGACGATTCACGGCGTCCGCGCGGCGGCCGATATCGCTGGGTTGTTGGGCGTGCGTCCATCGCTCGGCCGGATGTACGCGACGGGCGAAGAGCACGTCGTGGTGATCGGCCACAAGGTCGCGACGGAGCGTTTTGGCGATCCCGAGAAAGCTCTGGGCCGGACCATGGAACTGGACAAAGCGGTTTATACGGTCATCGGCGTGTGGCCTGCGTCTTTCCAGCTTCCCGCGATCTGGGAAGGCTTCGAACAGATCGCCGGAGATGTGTGGGTGCCGCTCGACATGAGTCCGGGGCAGGGGTTGAACGTGTTGCAGAGCCGCAGCCGGCTGGTTTACGCGCGGCTTCGCGGGGGAGTGACGCTTGATCAGGCGCGGAGTGAGATGAAGGCGATCGGCACGCGGATGGAGCACGATTCGCCGGAGTTAAACAAGGGTTTCAACGTAAACGTGTTCCCGGTTTCGATCGAAGACGTGGGGCCGTCGACGCGGAAATACGTGCTCATTTTAGAAGGCGCGGTCGCGTTCGTGCTGCTGATCGCGTGCGCCAATGTCGCGAATATTCTGCTGGCGCGATCGATTGCAAGAAGACGCGAACTGGCGGTCCGCATGGCGCTGGGCGCGAGCCGTTTCCGGCTGGCGCGCCAGATGATGACCGAAAGTCTGTTGCTGAGCCTGGGCGGCGCGGCGGCCGGGTTGCTGCTCGCCAATTGGGGGATCAGCGGCATCCTCGCACTGGCGCCCAAGGATACGCCGCACATGCAGGACGTTCATCTCAATCCGCAGGCGCTGCTGTTTACGCTGGGCGCGGCGATTTTGACGGGATTCATTTTTGGTCTGTTGCCCGCGTTCGACGCCGCGCAGCGCAATGTGAATGAAGCTTTGAACCAGGCCGGACGGTCGGGATCGAGCGGTCTCAAGAAACATCTGCGCGGAGTGCTGGTGGCGGGCGAAGTGGCGCTCGCGCTGGTGCTGGTGGTGGGCGCGGGCTTGCTGATCCGCACGGTTCATGCGATGCTCGCCGCTGACCCCGGATTCCGGCGCGACGGGTTGCTAAGTGTGCGTCTGAATCTGCCCGAATGGAAATATAAGGACGACGCGGCGGCTGCTCCGTTTTGCCGCGACTTGCTCGAAAAGGTGTCGGGGCTTCCTGGAGTGATTTCCGCGAGCCTCACCAGCGGGCTTCCCATGCAGAATCTTCAGATCAGTACGTATTCTTTCGATGGCGCGGCGCCTCCCGGGGCGGGATCGCAGCCGACCGCCAGCATTCGCCGGGTGAGCGATCAATATTTCCGGACGATGGTGGTTCCGCTGCTGCGCGGGCGCGCGTTCACGCCGCAGGAAGCCGCCGATCCGAAATCGCCGGCCATTGTGATCAACCAACTGATGGCGAAGAAAATCTGGCCTGGCGAGGACCCGCTAGGGAAGACGCTAAGGCTGGACGACATGTCCCGGACGGTGATCGGAGTCGCGGCTGACGTTCGGCAACTGGGGCCGGAGCAGGCGGTCACTCCCGAAATTTACGTTCCGGCCATGCGTTTTCGCCAGGTCACAGTGGTGGTGCGATCGGAGCTGGCGCCGAGCGGACTGACGCCGGCGATTACGCGTATGGTGCATGAGCTCGACCCCGATCAACCGATTGCGGATTCGCACACCATGAACGAGGTGACGGCCGAGTGGATCAGCGAGCGGAGATTCGTGATGACGCTGCTGGGCGCGTTCGCCGCGCTGGCGCTGGGATTGGCCGCGGTCGGATTGTACGGCGTGCTGGCTTATTCGGTGAGCCGGAGAACTCGCGAAATCGGAATCCGGATGGCGCTCGGCGCGAGCGCAGGCGACGTATTGAAGCTGGTGGTCGGCGAAGGGCTGGCGCTGGCTTTTATCGGAATCGCGGTTGGTCTGGCGGGGGCGCTCGCGTTGACGCGACTGCTCGAAGGGTTGATTTTCGGGGTGAAGGCGACGGATCCGTGGACGCTGGTGATCGGAGTGGTGGTCCTATTAGCTGCGGCGGCCGCAGCCAGCGCGATTCCAGCACGTCGTGCGGCGAAGGTCGAGCCGTTAGAGGCGCTGCGGGTGGAGTAGTATCCTTGCGACATACTTTATGCTGAAGGACCGGAGAAATGGAACGTCCCTCGTTCGATGAATTCGTCGCCTTCCTTCGCGAGTGGGGTAGCATTTCGCGGAAAAAAGCCATATCCCCAGAAACCCAGTTTGAGGCAGACCTCGGGATCACGGGTGACGACGGATGCGAGTTGCTGGAAGCTACCGAGAAGCGTTTCGAAGTCCGATTGTCCTCGGATGAGCGCGGCTACCGCGACACGTTCGGGCTGGGTTTTAATGAGTTTCTTTTCCACGGGGAAGGACTCAGTTTCGGCCCGCCTCCACTGATCACCCTCTTTGGTACAGAGAAGGTGCGGCCCTTCACGGTTGGAGAATTGCACCGAGCCGTCTGCCAGGCGAGTCCCCCAAAGGCCCTTTGAGACGCAGCCAGGGCTGACAATTGAACTGGCCCAGGATTCGCGAGCTGCTAGCCTTACAGATTCCCGCGACGGGCCTGTTCTCGCTCGATTGCTTCAAACAGCGCCTTGAAATTGCCCTTGCCGAAGCTGCGGCTGCCTTTGCGTTGGATTACTTCGTAGAACAGCGTGGGACGGTCTTCCACCGGCTTGGAGAAAATTTGCAGCATGTAGCCTTCGTCGTCGCGGTCGACCAGAATTCCGAGGGCTTCCATCTGATCGAGCGGTTCGTCGATGTGGCCGACCCGTGCCGTCAGCTCGCGATAATACGAACTCGGGACGCGCAGGAAATCGACGCCCTGATCTCGGAGTTTCGTCACCGTGGCGATGATGTCGCCGGTGCCCATCGCGATGTGCTGCACGCCGGGGCCTTTGTAGAATTCGATGTACTCTTCAATCTGCGATTTCTTGCGGCCTTCGGCGGGCTCGTTGATCGGGAACTTGATGCGGCCGTTGCCGTTCGCCATCACTTTCGACATCAGCGCGGAATATTCGGTGGAAATATCTTTATCGTCGAAGGTCTGGTACAGGCGGAAGCCCATCACGTCTTCGTAGAACCGCACCCATGTGTTCATCTGGTTCCAGCCGACGTTGCCAACCATGTGATCGATGTACTTCAGTCCCGTGGGTCTTGAAATGCGGTCCGGACCTTCCACGGCAACGTAGCCGGGAAGAAACGCGCCTTTGTAATCGCGGCGCTCGACGAAGGTGTGGATGGTGTCGCCGTAGGCCGCAATCGACGACATCTTCACTTCACCCGAATCGTCTTTGACGGTGAACGGCTCGCGCACGCCGCGGGCGCCGCGCTTGGTGGTTTCACGATACGCCGAGGCGGCATCATCCACCCGCAGTGCGATGTCGCGGACGCCGTCGCCGTGCAGTTTCACATGCTCGGCTATGGGATGGTCGGGCGACAGCGCGGTCGCGAGCACGAAGCGGATTTTTTCCTGCTCGAGCACGTAGCACGCGCGGTCGCGCACGCCGGTTTCCGGGCCACTGTAGGCGATCAGCTTCATTCCGAACGCCGACCGGTAATAGTGCGCGGACTGGCGCGCGTTTCCCACCCAGAATTCGACGTGATCGTTCCCCAGCAAGGGGAGAAAATCGGTGGCGGCCGAAACCGGCTGTTCTGCTAACTGCGGCATAAAACCTCCTTGCTCAAATGCAGCTGATCGAGAGCTGAGATCAGCATGTGATTCTCTTCGTCAGTGCCCGTGGAGATGCGCAGGCAGTGCGGCAATCCGAATGCGCCCAGCGGGCGGACGATGACGCCGCGGCGCAATAATTCTTCCGTGAGCCAGCGCGCGGATTCGGCCGATTCGAGCGGCACCATGACGAAATTCGCCTCCGAAGGGACCACTTCCAGTCCCATCTTACGCAGATTTTCAGTGAGGAACCGGCGTCCACGCGCATTCAATTCGAGCGACCGGTGCACGAATTCGCGATCGTCCAGCGCGGCGATCCCGGCCACCTGCGCAAGCGACGAGGGCTCGAACGGAAGTTTCACTTTCAACAGATTCGTGATTAGTTCCTCATGCGCGAATCCGTAGCCGATGCGCAGGCCGGCCAGGCCGTAGACTTTCGAATACGTCCGCAGCGTGATCACGTTGTCGTAACGGTAATGCATCGAATCCGGGTAGCGCGGATTGCCTTGCGCGTACTCGAAATACGCCTCGTCGAGGATGATCAGCACACGCTCGGGAACGTGCTTGTAAAACGCGTCGAACTCCTGGCGCGTGAAAATGGTTCCCGTAGGATTGTTGGGATTCGCCAGATAAATGATCTTGGTCCGATCGTTGATCGCGGCGGCTAAAGCTTCGAGGTCGTAATGCCACTGGCGATAGGGAACGGTCCTGTATTTCACGCCGCGCGAGCGGGCGAGGACCTGGAATCCGATGAACGCGGCTTCAGTGGTCAGAACTTCATCCTCGTCGCACAGGAATGCGCGGATGATGTTCGACATGATGCCGTCCGATCCGCTGCCGGCGATGACGTTACTGACCTTCAAGTCGAACTCCTGAGCCAGCCGTTCGCGCAGATCGAGCCCGCCGTTTGGATAATAGTTCACCCCTGCGGCGTTCGCCCGGACGGCCTCGAGCGCCATCGGAGAGGGCCCCAGCGGGTTCTCATTGGACGCCAGCTTGGCGACTTTGTCCAATTGATACAGTCGTTTAACTTCGTCGATGGAGCGGCCGGGTTCGTACGGCCGAAGCGACTCGATATAGGGTGGGACGAGTGGCACCGGTTTCAATATAGCACCACTTCAAGGTGGTTTATCCTCGAATTTTCTGTGGGGTTTGCGATAAGAACAGCGTGAGCCGGTTTGCCGAGCAAGCGCAAGAAATCCTGGATGCGGCGGAATCCGCCGGATCGTGCTCGGACATGACCATTCTGCTGGGGCGGAATGGAATCCGGATGATCGCGGACTCGGACTGGCCTTTAGATTCGCTGCTTTGGCACCACGGGGCGGATACGGCTTACCGGGTTACGGAACGCGGCGGATCGATTCGGGTGGAAGGGCGCGAAGGCTCGCGGAAATGCGTGCTCGAGTCGGGCGCGGCGGCGACGGCGCGAATGCTGCTCGCGGCCCGCTAAGCGGTTCAGGCTTGTGCGCGGCGCCGGGCAAAGACGAAGATGGTCAGCGCGGAAAGACCGGCGATCGAGAGCAGCAGCGTAGATGGAAGGGGCGTCGTGGAAACTCCGACCGGTGACACGGCGAAGCTGCCGCTGTTGTCCGTATAAAGATTGTCGGCCAGAAAGAACGTGATGGTCGGGTTGGTGACGGAGAAGGTCCCGAATCCCAGGCTGGCGAGGGTTGTGCCGGTGAGCGTAACCGAGGTCGGCGGCGAGCCGCTGCCCAACCCGGTGGACGCGCTCGGCGTGAATACCTCGGCTGCCCCCACCCCGGAAATCGCGATCGCGAGAGAGCCGAAATTCCAGGTTCGCGTGGAGCCGAAGAACGTGCCGCTGAAGGTCGATACCCCGCCGACGCCGGTTGTACCGGCGACTACCACCACACCGGCGCCGTTGGCACAATAGGCGCCGTCTTGAAGACAAGGAACCCCGCTGACAGTCAAATTCAGTGTCGCCGCTTGTGTCAGGACGCCTGAATAAGTAAAGGAGGTTCCGCTGGCTGACGTGGAGCCCACTGTTAAAGGGGAAAAAGAAATGGTTTGGCCGGTTGCGCCTGCTGCAAGCATCCCTAGGGCAAAGCAGGTTCGTCTCAGTGTCAAGTTGCCTCCGTAACCGCTACGAATGAGTCAAAGAATAACACAAAGACTTGCTTGAGTACTACAAGGTCGGTATTACTCTTGAGGAAGAAACTTGGATTACTTCTTGGCGAGCAAACTCCGCGACGGGATACACCACAGCCACGCGAGACCTGATAAAGATACGTCGGTCGCGCCCTGCTCGCGCAGGATTTTCGCGTAGGCGCCGGTATGGAAGATGTCGTAGATTAACAACCGGCCGCCAGGCTTGAGGACTCTCCACATTTCGCGGATCGCGGTGTCGCGGTCGGCTTTTTCAGGGATGTTGTGGATGGCGAGCGTGGACATCACCACGTCGTAGTTGCCGTCGGGATAGACCAGCTTTCGAGCGTCGCTGGTTTCGATTCTTACGCGATCGTTTACGCCTTCGATTTTCGCGTTCTGCTTCACCGCGTCGGCGGAATTGCCGGAAAGGTCCTGCTGGCTCCAAATGTCGATGCCGGTGGCTTTGCCGGATTTCAGGCGCTTGGCCGCGCCGATCAGCATCAGGCCGCGGCCACAGCCTACGTCCAGAACTTTTTCGTCGCCTTTAAACTGGATCGAATCGAGCAGGCGGTCGCGCAAGGCAATTTTCGCGACCCGGCTCGACCAGATCATGAATGCGCCCTGCGCCCAGAAGACGATGCCGATCATGCCGAGCACCGCCAGAATCCGCGCGGAAGTGTTCGGGTACTGATTGTGATTGACGACCCACATCAGCAACGCGACGCCGATGGCCCAGCCGCCGCGGGTGAACATGCGCTTGACCACCACCGGCGCATCGAGGCCGTAATCCGGCTTGGGAGGATTTGCCGCGACCGCTTCGGCCATCAGACCTTGACCTCCTCAGGCTCCTCCGCCGGCGTCTCCACCGCAGGCGGAAGCGGCTTCTTGAATTTGCACTCGCCGTTGGGACACTGCGCGACCGGTCCCGATTTCAGATATTTTTCGATCAGGTATCCGCCGCCGCACTCCGGGCATTTTTCCGCGATCGGTTTGCCCCAGGCGACGAAATCGCAATCCGGGTAACGGTTGCAGCCGTAAAACGTTTTACCGCGCTTGGATCTCCGCTCCACCACTTCGCCTTCCGAACAGTTCGGGCACTTCACGCCAATGGTCTTCTGTTTGACGTGTTTGCATTTCGGATAGTTGCTGCACGCCACGAATTCACCGTAGCGGCCGTATTTGCGCACCATGTTGGCGCCGCACTGCGGGCATTTTTCGTCGAGCGGGACGTCCTGCTGTTTCTGCGCCGCGCCCAACTGCTTGGTGGTCTTGCAATCCGGATAGCCGGAACACGCCAGGAACTGGCCGAACCGGCCCTTCTTCAAAACCATGGGGCGGCCGCAGTTTTCGCAATATTCGGATTCGTCCTGCTCGGAGACGCCGCCCGATTCGGTGTCGGGCAGCTCGCGCGTGTTGGTGCAATCCGGGTAGCCGGTGCAGGCGATGAAGCGGCCGTGCTTGCCCCACTTGATCACCATCGGCTTGCCGCATTTTTCGCAGATGAAGTCGGTGGGGACCTCCATCCGCTTGATGTCGGTCATGTGCGTGGCGGCGTGATCCAGATCCTTCGAGAAACGCTCGTAGAAATCGGTCATGGCCATGCGCCAGTCGATTTTGCCTTCTTCAATCTCGTCGAGCTCGGCTTCCATGCGGGCCGTGTAGGTTACATCGAAGAGATCGTTGAAGCTTTCAAGGAGGAGATCGGTAACCACCATCCCGAGCTCGGTCGGGAAGAAGCGCCCGCCTTCCTTGCGGACGTATTCGCGTTCCTGGATGGTCCCCAGGATCGACGCGTAAGTGGACGGACGGCCCACGCCGTCGGCTTCGAGTTCTTTGACCAGAGTCGCTTCGGTGAATCGGGGAGGCGGCTCGGTGAAGTGCTGTTCCGGTTCGATCCCGCGGAATTTGAGAGTTTCGCCGGCCACTACCACCGGGAGCTTGTGCTTCAGCTCGTCGTCTTCTTCGTCCTTTTGATCTTTACCTTCTTCGTAGACTTTCAGGAAGCCGTCGAATTTTTCGACGCTGCCGGTGGCGCGGAACATATAGGTTGCGCCGTCCTTGCCTTTGGCGTCGACGTCGATGGTGGTCTGGTCGAACACCGCGGGCGTCATCTGGCTGGCGACGAAGCGCATCCAGATCAGGCGGTAAACTTTCAGTTCGTCTTCGGCCAGGAACGGCGCGACGCTCTCCGGCGTGCGCAGAGCGGAAGTCGGGCGGATCGCTTCGTGGGCGTCCTGCGCGTCCTTCTTCGATTTATAAATGTTGGGCGTTTCAGGGCGGTAGGGGACGCCGTAACGCTCCGCGATCATGGCGCGCACTTCATCCAGCGCATCGGCCGACACACGCGTCGAATCAGTACGCATGTAACTGATCAGGCCGACCGGGCCTTCGTCTTTCGATAGCTCCACGCCTTCGTACAATTTCTGCGCGAGCATCATGGTTCGCTTCACGCTGAAGCGCAGTTTTCTTACACCCTCTTGTTGTAACGTCGCGGTGATGAACGGCGGCGCGGGATTGCGCCGCTTTTCCCGATTCGTGACCGATTTGACAACGTAGGCCGCGCCCTCGACCGCATCCAGGATGGACTTAGCCGTGGCTTCGTCCGGGATTTCGATGTTCTCGTCGTTCTTCTTGGCCAGGTGCGCGGTCAGTACCGGGGGCTTCTTGGCGGCGAGGCTCGCGTCGATGGTCCAGTATTCGCGAGGCACGAAGGCTTTGATCAGGCGTTCCCGCTCGACAATCAGGCGCAGCGCGACGGTCTGGACGCGTCCGGCGGAGAGTCCGCGCCGGACTTT
Organism: Terriglobia bacterium; assembly: GCA_963797245.1. GTDB lineage: Bacteria > Acidobacteriota > Terriglobia > Bryobacterales > Bryobacteraceae > Palsa-187. The sequence goes on along the minus strand of CAWCPE010000024.1, from coordinate 128,313 downwards.
ATCCCACAGCAGCGGGGAGATTTTGTAGCCTACCAGCCGGTCCAGAATGCGGCGAGCCTGCTGGGCGTCCACCAGGTGCAGATTCACCGAGCCGGGCTTTTCGAACGCCTTCTGAATGGCGTTCTTGGTGATTTCGTTGAACATCACCCGGTAAATTTTCGGTCCGTTTTTCCGGTCGCCGAGTTCTTCCTGCAAATGGAAACAGATGGCTTCGCCTTCCCGGTCAGGGTCAGCGGCCAGGTATACGTTTTCGGCGGCTCTAGCGGCGCTTTTCAGCTCCGCCATCAGCTTCTTCTTGCCTTCGATCACCTCATAGACGGGTTTGAAATCGTTATCGACGTCCACCGACAGGTTCTTCTTGGGAAGATCCTTTACATGCCCGATGGAAGCTTTGACCAGGAACTGCTTGCCCAAGTACTTCCCGATCGTTTTCGCCTTGGTTTGCGACTCGACGATCACGAGATTCTTTGCCATAGTATTGCGTTTGAACCTTAGATGAATATTAGAGACCTGCCAGGAGCTTGTTGAAAAAGGGGACAGACCGCTCCGTCCACGCCGAGCGATCCCAACGCATCCACACTCTGGATCGGGGACACAGAGGTCGGCCCCCTTTTTCAACAAGCTCCTTAAACAACCGAAATCTTAGCATGATCCGCCGGACCGGATGTCAATCCGCCCAAACTCGAAGGAAACTCTTGCCCGGAACCTGGCGGACCATCCCAGCTAGTTCCAGTTCGAAAAGAACCGCGATAATTTCGGAGGAAGACGCCCCGGGGATGGTCTCGATCAGGTCGTCCAGGCCGGTCGGAGCGTCCGGTTTGAGCGACCCCAAAACTGCCCGGGACACCGGATTCATTTCCCTGTAGCCAATGGATGCGGGGACGGGGCTCTCCGATTCATCCTCAATTTTGTCATTTATTTTCAAGCGATTGCGACACTGATCCACCAATCTCCGGCGCTCTTCGGGCTTCAATTCGACCGCCACGTCGTTCCATTCCTGGACCAGTTTTGCCCCCTGTTTGATGAGCAGATTCGGCCCCCAGCTCATCTTCGACGTGATGTTTCCGGGAACCGCGAACACCTCGCGTCCCTGCTCCATGGCGAGCTTGGCCGTGATGCTCGATCCGGAATATTCGCCGCCCTCGACAATCAGAACGCCGGCGCTGATCCCGCTGATGATCCGGTTCCGGACCGGGAAATTCTGCGGATAGGCCGGCGTGCCCATCGGAAACTCGGATACGGTCAGCCCTTTTTCGGCAATCTGGTCGCGTAGCTTGCGGTTTTCGGTCGGATAGATCTCGTCGATGCCGCAGCCGAAGACGGCGACGGTATCGCCTTCCGCTTCGAGCACTGCCTTGTGCGCGGCCGTATCGATGCCGCGCGCCATTCCGCTGGCGACGGTCAGGCCGGCTGCGCCCAGGTCCCGGGCCAGGCGCGTCGCCGCCGCGGTTCCATACACGGTCGGCCGGCGCGTCCCAACGATGCCGATCATTAATGTCGCGAGCAATTCCACCCGTCCCCGGGCGAACAGGAGCGGCGGAGGGTCGTAGATCTCGCGCAGGCGGGCCGGATAGCGGGCGTCGTTGATCGAAATGAGCTCGGCGCCGGCGGCGATGAGTTTGGCGTGTTGATCCGCGGCTTCCTCAAAGGCGCAGCCGCTGGCGATGCTCTGCGCCACGCCAGCCGAGATCCCGGCGCTTTCGAGCTCACTTTTGGAACTCCGGAAAATCGCCTGGGGAGTGCGGAAAATCTCGATCAGCCGGCCGGCCTTGCGGGTTCCCAGGCCGGGGACCATGCGCAAAGCCAGCCAGTGGAGGGCTTCGTCCTGGGAATCCATGAATGTCTTGTGCATTTCGGGCGCAGGAATTCTCATAGAGGGTGGAAAAGGCAATTTCGAAATGAATGGAACAGCGGCCGGAGCGTTCGATTCTTGGGTTGGCCGCGAGCGCGTTACCATCTTTCACGCGCGGCGGAAGCTAGAATGAGAGGACATGACGCAACCGACCTACGATGACGTGAACCTGATCCTGAAGCTGTACGAAATGCGGCGCGAGGACAAGCTGCGCGCGGCGCGGACCTGGTTTTCGTCCACGTTCAAAGTGAAATCCCTGGCGGCCTGGGACGCGTTGTGCCCGCCGAATTCGGAAAATAACGCGTACGTGCGGCAGGTGACCACGTATTGGGACATGGTCGCGTCCTTCATCACCGGCGGGGTGCTCAATCAGGATCTGTTTTTTGAAAGCGGCCGCGAGCTGTTGTTTGTATGGCTGCGCATCGAGCTGATCATCGGCGAATTCCGCGCGTCCATTGAAGATCCGAATTATCTGAAGAATTTGGAACTGGTCGGAACCGCGTTCACCGAGCACTTGAAGAAGCTGGATCAGGCCGCTTATGAAAATTTCGTCGGCCGGGTGCGGAGATCGTAAGGCTTGCGGCGCGATCCGGATTATTTTGGCGAGCGGGAGTTGAATCTCGTCTATGTCGCAAAGAAGCTCAAAGAAGCGTTGCGCCTGGAAAAAATATTGACCGACGCCGGTTTCGATTATCTGGTGGAGCCGGACAAGTATTCGGGCGGCGTGATTTTTCGCAGCGAGCGGGTGGGGGCGTTCTTTTATGTTGCGCCGGAAAGCGATGAAGCGGCGCGAGGGTTGATGCAGCGCGCGGGATTCGCGCCGTATGAAGTTTGATCCATCCGTATGAAGCGGACTTGCTCCCCTCCCTGACGAGTCTGTGTGAAAGGTGGAGTTGATCCCCGCCGTGACCGGCAGGGCTGGTCGCCGACGCCTGGGTTTTCACCGCGATAGACCAGCCCTGCCGGCAACGGCGGGGTGGAGTCCCGACTTTTCACACAAACTCTGACGGTCGGGGTTCCGTTGGCACTGACGGAACCGCGCGCGTCAGCAAGCGGAGCACGTCCGCAATTTACATCGGAGGAAGCGGTGAACGAAAATGCGTTTTGGAATTGAAATCCTCGCCGGATCGGGGCCCGGCGTCCTGCATCAGCTCACCGGAACGATTGCGGAGCGGCAGGGCAATATCGCGAGCGTCGAAATCGTGGAGCAGAACGAACGCGAATCGCGCATTGTTTTCGAAATCGATCTACCGGAGGAGGCTGAGCCTCTGCTGGTCGCGCTCGGCGCGCTGAGCGTGGTGCGCGAGGCACGCCAGGTTCCGACCATGGAGAACGTATACGGCAAGCGCATCATTATTGTGGGCGGCGGCGCACAGGTCGGCCAGGTGGCGCTGGGTGCGATCACGGAAGCCGACCGGCATAACATCCGCGGGGAGCATATTTCGGTGGATACCATTCCGCTGGTGGGCGAGAAGCCGCTGGCGGCGGCGGTGCGCGCGGCCGCGCGGCTGCCCCGCGTGAAGGCGATCGTGCTGGCCGGATCGCTGATGGGCGGCGAGATTGAGCACGCGGTCCGCGAAGTGCGCGCCTCGGGATTGCTGGTGGTAAGTCTGAACATGGCCGGCAGCGTTCCGGACGCGGCCGATCTGGTGGTGACCGATCCGGTACAGGCCGGAGTCATGACCGTAATGGCCGTTGCGGATACGGCCAAGTTCAATGTGGGGCGTCTGACGCGGCGGGTGTTTTGATCAACTGATCGCGCGCTGGGAGGTTTCCGGATCAGTCGACGGCCGGTCGTCCGGCGTGGGATCGCCCGATTGGGAAGCCCCAGGCTTGCGCCAGGTGTAGCGTTCCCTGCACTTCTTGAAGCTCGCGAAATTGCAACGGCAGGTGGGGCAGCGGTAGGGAGTGGCGCCGATGCGCAGCAGGAAATTAATCCAGCTGGGGGGACGATAATATTGCTCGCTCCAGGTGCTCAGATCTTGCCGGTAGCAGCGCGGGCAGCGGGCATATTTCCAAGCTCCATCGGCCCAGGCGCTGGTTTCCCAACGGGCCCGGCAACGGCGGCAGCGGATGGGATAGATCCCTACCAGAGCGCGCAGGATTTCGCCTATGGTCCGGCGGTGCGATACACGAATGTCACGTGTTCCGCATTGGGGACAAGATAGTTGCATCCTCCGCCTTTCGTATAGTATACACAATCGGCTGGTCTTCGGAACTGAGTAACAGGCAGGTATTTCACGGCGATGAATTTGTTTTAATCCCCTCTTAAGGCAGCGTTCATGTCGCGCTGCCATGATGTGTACTGACGGCGAGAAGTCGTCGACAAACAAGGAGACTACAACAATGAAGAAGATCATGAGCCTGATGCTTGGCATGTCGCTCGTCCTCGGCGCCGCCACGATGGCTTTCGGCCAGGAGAAGGACACCTCGAAGAGCACCAAGAAGTCCAAGTCCAAGAAAAAGAGCAAGAGCACCAAGAGCACCACCTAGGGCTCATCTGGCTCAAAACAAGGAGACTACCCAAAAATGAAAAAAATCATGAGCCTGATGCTTGGCATGTCGCTGGTCCTCGGCGCCGCTTCGATCGCTTTCGGCCAGGATAAAATGGACACCTCGAAGAGCACCAAGAAGTCCAAAGCCAAGAAAAAGAGCAAGAGCACCAAAAGCACCACCTAGAGCCAATCGGTTCTTGTATAATTGAAAACGAGGCCGCGTCAGCCTTCTCCGTCTGGAGCAGGGGGCGCGGCCTTTCAATTTTTTCCCGCCTCTTTACCACTCGTTACAAAATTCCCTGAATCCGGGCGAACTTCGGCCACATCTACAGCGTTAAATAACTGTACAGTGTTAATTAGTCAAAAGGAGAGAAGAAAATGACCAAACGAGTGTTTTTAGCGATTTCCGCAATTTCAATGGCGGTGGCGATGGCGGGCAACGTCAACGTGAACCTGTACCAGCCCACTACCGTGAATGGCACCACGTTCAAAGCCGGCGAAGCCAAGTTCGAAGTGAACGGCAATAAAGTGGTTCTGAAGCAGGGTAAGCTTAGCGCCGAGACGAATGTCAAGGTGGAAGCGAACAATACCAAGTACAGCTTCACGAGCATCGTCTACAAAGAGGGCTCCGACCACAGCATCAAAGAGATCTACGTCGGCGGGACGACCACGCGGCTCGTTTTCGATTCGGCCAATCCGGCGCCCGCTTCGGCGGCCGGCCAAAAATAAGATAGCCTGAGTCTACGGTCGCGCTCTGGCATCACCCGTCGAGAGCGCGGGGCGCGACCGATTTACTTTTTGGGAAGCTTTTCGAGCCGTTTCCTGGCTTCGGCGACCATCTTGGCGTCGGAAGCAACTTCGGCGCACTTCGCATACGCGGCGCGCGCACCCTCCCGGTCCTTCAATTTTTCGTCCACTTCTCCGAGCTTCAAAAACGCCTCCGACGAACCTGGGTCATACCTGGTGGCGTCGAGATAACGGCGCTGCGCGGCCTGCAACTTGCCTTTCTTCAAATAGTAATCGCCGGTATTGACGTCGTGCGCCGATTCGAGCGGATTGAAGTCGTAGACCTTAGGCTTGGCCGCCTCGTCCTCTTCAGGCGGATCTTCTTCCTTCTGCGCGGGCGGAGAGGTTGGTTTCTTGGGTGTGGGAGGTTGCTGCTGCGCCAGGGCGCAGAGCATGACGGCACTGGCCAGGAACCATCGTTTCACTGTTCCATTATAATTCCGCGAATGGACGCTGCGCTAAACGCGGATTTGATGGAGACCCCTGTAAAAAGTGGAGTTGATCCCCGCCGTGACCGGCAGGGCTGGTCAGCGACGTCCGCGCCTTCAACGGACTTACTCCCCTCCCTCACGGTCGGGGTTCCGTTTGGGCGCCACGTCGAACCCCGCGCGTTAGCAAGGGGAGCGCGTCCGAGTTTTCACTGGTCGAGGGTTCCGAATCGTGGCGATTTACGCGGCTCCTGCGGCACGCGGGCGGATGGTCGACAGCGTCTCTTCAGCTATGGGCTCGGGAGCTTCCACTTCGGTGGGGCAGCCGTTGGGACACACCATCCAGCCGACTCCGCCGCGATCTTCAAACTGCATGCGATCAAAGCAGAACGGACATTCGACGATTTCGGTCTCTTCCATTACCCGATTGGAGTCTATCACCGTTTGCGGCGTTTCGGGCGATTCAGAAAATCCTGCATCATACGGCGAGGTTCATCGGTGGAGTAGGCCTCGGCAAACGCGTCGATACCGGTTTCGATGGCTGCGCTTAGGGGCAAATCCTCCCAGGCGCGAATCAGTTTCTTCTGAATCCGGATCGCGTTCGGGCCGGCTTTCAGAATCGACGCTACGGTGGCTTCGACCACCTTATCGAGGCGCGCCGGCGTCGCGAGCATGTCGACCAGGCCCCAGGCTTCCGCCTCCTGAGCGCTGTGGATTTCGCCGGTGAGCAACAGGCGCCGCGTGCGGCCCCAGCCAATTAATCCGGGTAACAGCGCGGCTTCGATTACGGATGGAATCCCGACCTTGACTTCCGGCATTCCGAAGCGCGCGGTGGTGGACGCGATACACAGATCGCACGCCGCGGCGATTTCAAGACCCGCGCCCAGCGCATAACCGGAAATCCTCGCGATGGCCGGGAACGGAAGATCGCGCAGCGCCTGGCAGACGCGATGCAGGCGCGTAATGAAGCTCCGCGCGGATTTTTCGTCGAGTCGCGACATCTCGGTAATATCGGCTCCGCCAATGAATGCTTTGGACCCCGCGCCGGTCACGATGACCGCCCGCAGCGTATCGTCGGCGCCGAGATGCTCCAGTTGACGCGAAAAATCGTCGAGTAGAGCGGTACCCACCACGTTCAGCTTGGACTGATTATCGACGGTCAGGCGGGCGACGCCGCGCTCATCGATTGCTAACAGGATCATGACGGCTCCGTCTATTGTTATACTCAAACTGGCGGGAGGTTATCGCATGCCATCATTGTCCTCACCCAAGGGACCGGGCCGTCTTCGTCCTTATTTACTGGCGCCCTTATTTATTGTTCTGTGCTCGATCGGAGCCGGATTCCTGAACAGCGACAGCGCGGTGGCAGCCACCGGGGATGACGATGTCAGCCAGAGCATGCGTTCCTTCACCAGGATTTACGACTTGGTGGAGCGCAATGCCGCCGAGCCCGTGGATGCCGATAAAGCCATCTATGACGGCGCGATTCCGGGGATGCTGCATACCCTCGACCCGCACTCGAATTTCTTCGATCCCAAAGCCTACGCGCAGATGAAAGAAGACCAGCGGGCGCGCTACTACGGCCTGGGAATGACGGTGCGGGCGGGCGGCGATAAGTTCGACCGGACCGTGGTGGGGTCGCCCTTCAATGGATCGCCGGCGTTTAAGGCCGGCTTACGGCCGGGCGACATCATCCTCGAAGTAAACGACAAGAAGACCGACGGCATGGACACCACCGGGGTGGTCAACATGATTAAAGGTCCGCGGGGAACCTACGTGCAGTTGAAAATCGGGCGCGACGGGCACGATCAGCCGCTGACGTTCAATGTGATGCGCGATGAGATTTCGCGTCCCAGCGTTTCCCAGGCGTTCCTGATCCGGCCGGGGATCGTCTACGTCCACGTCGAGAATTTCACGGACGAGCATACCAGCAAGGAATTGGAAGACCGGCTGAAGGCGCTGGGCGAGCCCGATCTGAAGGGCGTGATCCTGGACCTGCGCGACAATCCGGGCGGGATTCTGAACGAAGGCATCGAGGTCGCGGGGCATTTCCTGAAGAAGAACCAGATTGTGGTGAGCCATCGCGGGCGCACGCAGCCGTCCAAGAGCTTCACCTCGCGCACCAATAACGGCGGGCACGAATATCCGATGGTGGTGCTGGTGGACCGGCGGTCGGCCTCGGCGGCGGAGATCGTTTCGGGCGCGCTGCAGGATCATGATCGCGCCTGGATTCTGGGCGAAACGACGTTCGGTAAGGGCCTGGTGCAGTCGGTATTCCCGATGAGCGAAAACACCGCGCTGGCGCTCACCACCATGCAATATTACACGCCCAGCGGACGCTGGATACAGAGGCCGTACGCGAACATCTCCTTCCTCGATTACTACGTGAACAATAAGGATCGGCGGAACACGGCGGACGTGAAGATGACCGATAGCGGGCGCACCGTGTATGGCGGCGGCGGCATCACGCCGGATGAAAAATACGATCCGCCCAAGCTCAACAAGTTCCAGATCGAGCTGCTGCGCAACTTCGCTTTCTTCAATTTCTCGGCCCAGTACTTCGGACCGAAGGCCGATCCGTCGCTGCCCAAGGGTTGGGAGCCGGATGAAAAGCTGGTCAACGATTTCCACGCTTTCGCGATGTCCAAGAACCTGAAGTTCACCGACCAGGAGTTCATCGAGAATCACCAGTGGGTGAAAGACCAGTTAAAGCAGGAATTCTACATCACGGCGTTCAGCCAGAACGATTCCGACAAAGTGCGGATCGAGCAAGACCCGGAAGTGAGCAAGGCGATCGAGGCGTTGCCGCAAGCGCAGGGGCTGCTGGATAAAGCGAAAAAGATGCTGGTCCAGCGGATGCCGGCGGAAGAGCGCGCGGCGCAGCAGTAAGTTCTCGAATACACGTTTTAGGGATTGATCGCGTCTAGCGTTCCAGAGAAGGGAGCGTCCTATGCGCAACATCTTTGCGGCCATCGGTTTCCTGACGGCGGCGGTCGCGTCGGCTCAAGACTCCACCGTTCTTACCTTCGCGCACACCGAAGGAAAGCAGAATATGCAGGAGATTGCGACCGCGGTCCGAACGATCTCCGACATCAAAGACGTCCTTGTGGATTCCGACGCGAAGACGGTGAAACTCAGCAGCAGTCCGGATCAGCTCAAGCTGGCGGAGTGGATGTTCGGCCTGCTGGATGCGCCTGATCCGGCCAGCGCGGCGAAGTACGAATACCAAGCCACGGGCGATGAACCGGTGGTGCACCTGTATTTTCTGAAGACGCCCGCGACCACCCAGGAATTTCAGGAAGTGGCCACGGCGTTCCGGACGGTGGCAGACATCCGGCGGGTGTTCACCTACAATGCGCCGATGGCCATGATCGCGCGCGGAACCGCCGATCAGATCGCGCTGGCGGACTGGCTAGTGAGCGAGCTGGATCAGCCGTCGAGCGCGCACACTTCGGCGGCGCATGAATATCGAATGACCGCCGGGTTCACGCACGATGAGAGTGACATTCGCGTGTTTTACCTGGCGCATACGGCGACGGTTCGGGATTTCCAGGAAGTCGCCACCGTAATGCGCAACATCTGCGAGATCCGCCGGGTGTTCACCTACAACGAGCAGCGAGCGATGGTGGTGCGGAGCACGCCGGACGAAATCGGGCTAGCTGCCTGGCTAGTCGATCAGCTGGACACGCTGAATACCGGGCAGCCTCGTCAGGCGTCACCAACTTATACTTTTATAGCGCCCTATCGCGACGACGGGCCGGTGATTCGCGTGTTTTTTCTGAATCACGCCGGCAGCGCCGATGATTTCAGGAAGGCTGCGGAGCAGGTCCATAAGACCGCGCAGATCCGCCGCAACGTGGCGACGTACATCGCGCCGCGGGCGATCGTGGTGCGCGGGACCACCGACCAGCTCGCGGTGGCCGAGCAGCTGGTCAAGGATATTCAATAAGGAATTTTTAACCGCTCCCTCTGGTCACGGCTCAGGGTCGGGGCTTTCAACATTACCGGCACCGAGCCGCGACCGGAGGGAGCGGTTTAAAATGGCGCTTCCTTTTACCCGTTGCCCAGATACATTACGTGAACGTAGGTCCCTAACCGGACGTTATACGCGAGATACCAGCCCACGTGATCGGGATCTTCGTAGATTACGATTTGATCCGAATCCCACAGCCAGTCGCCGCACAGGCTCAGGTCGGGAGACGCGACGCTGAAGTAGAAACCGTTGAACCAGAAACGGCTGGGACCCCCGCCGGCCAGGTGCCACACGTGGCCCTTGCCGAAGCCGCCGGTGAAATGGCCGTGTTCCCAGGGTTTGTCGATGTGATACCGCGGATCGTTTTTCCCGGTATCGTGGCCCACCCATTTATCGCCCTTCGCGTCTACGTGCGGCGCCGCGGGATGGCCGGCTTTGTCCGCCTGCATATGCGCCGGAGCCGGAGTCGCGTGCTTGGCGGGAGCCGGGCCGTGCGCGGGGATGTGTCCGCCGCCGACTTCTTTGGACCCTCCGCCCTTCTCTTCGCCGCGTTGCGCGAACGCCAGGGTCGAAACAGAAACGACCGCGAGTAATAGCATGAATCGATTGTTCATGCCATTATGATGTCACGTTACCAGGAGATGTTACGTTAACGCTGGTTCACGATTTGATCACAGAACGCCGGCGGACCAGACGCTTCATTTCCCGCGCCTGCGAATCAGGCGCTTCCACGACGTCCGCTCGATGGTCGGCGGACGGAAGGCCTGTTCGACCAGTTCGGCCTGCTCCTGCGCGTGCCTGCGCGACGATCCGGGCGCGGTGCTCGCGCTTTCCGGGCGTCCCGCGTAACCGATCTGGCGGTGCTGGGCCTGAACCATCGGCTGAATCCATCCGCGCACGAATGCCCAAGCGCCCATGTTACGCGGCTCTTCCTGCACCCACACGACTTCGCCGGCCTGCGGATAACGCGCCAGCACCTGGGCGAATTCCGCTTCGGGGAACGGATAGAGCTGCTCGATACGGACGATGGCCGTATCGGTTTGCTTGCGTTCATCGCGCGCGACGGATAGATCGTAGTAGATTTTCCCGCTGCACACCAGGATTTTGCGAACCGCGGAGGGATCCACGACGGAAGTGTCGTCAAGCAGGAGCTGGAATGCGCTGCCGGTGAGCTCATCGACGGTCGAAACCACTTTGGGATGGCGCAGGAGACTCTTGGGCGTCATCACAATCAGCGGTTTGCGCAGGCCGCGACGATCCGTTCCGCCGCGCATCTGGCGGCGCAGAACGTGAAAATACTGGGCAGGCGTGGTGCAGTTGACCACGCGCATGTTGTTTTCCGCGCAGAGTTGCAGGAAACGCTCCAGGCGGGCGCTCGAATGCTCCGGACCCTGGCCTTCCTGGCCGTGCGGGAGCAGAAGGACCAGGCCGCTCGGCTGTCCCCATTTCGATTCGGCGGAGGCCAGGAACTGGTCGATGATCACCTGCGCGCCGTTGGCGAAATCGCCGAACTGGCCTTCCCACAGCACCAGCGCGGTGGGATCGGCCACGCTGTAGCCGAATTCAAATCCCATCACGGCGAATTCGGAGAGCGGGCTGTTGTAGACCTCAAACGGCGCCTGAGTGGGCGTCATATGCGCGAGCGGAACATACACGCGATCGTTTTCGGCGTCGTGATATTCGACGTGCCGCTGGCTGAACGTGCCGCGGCCGCTGTCTTCTCCGCTTAACCGCACCGGCGTTCCCTCGAGCACCAGCGTTCCGAACGCCAGCACCTCGGCCAGCGCCCAGTCGATGTGGGGCTGATCGGTCTTCAGAGTCTCGCGGCGCTTTTTCAGGAATGCGACCAGCTTGGGGTGCACGTGGAAATCCGGCGGAAAGGCGGTGGTGCGATCGACGATGGTTTCAAGCACCGCGCGGTCGACGGCTTCGCCGGGTTGATCGGCCTGGATCACTTCGGCAGGAATCGAGCTGAGTTCCTGAAGCTCAAACTGTTCTTTGTTTTTCTGCGCCTGGTCGTAAATTTCGTAGAGTTTCCTGCGCTGGATCTCGCGGAAATTTTTGGCTTCGTCGGCGGAGATCAGGCCGTCGTTCGCCAGACGCTCCGCGTATTGATCGGTCACCGGGCGCTGCGCGCGGATTTTGCGATAGAGAATCGGCTGCGTGTAGCTGGGATCGTCGGCCTCGTTGTGGCCGTATTTGCGATAGCACACCATGTCGATCACGGCGTCCTTATGGAACCGCTGGCGGTAATCGAACGCCATCTGCGTGGCGCGGACGCAGGCTTCCGGATCGTCGGCGTTCACGTGAAACACGGGAAAGCCGAAACCGAGCGAGACGTCGGTGCAATATTCGGACGAACGGCCGTCTCCCGGGTTGGTGGTGAATCCGATCTGGTTGTTTACCACGAAGTGGACCGTTCCGCCGGTGGTGTAGCCTTTGACGGCGGCGAGATTCATCGTTTCGGGGACCACTCCCTGGCCGGCCATCGCTGCGTCGCCGTGAATTAGCAGCGGGATCACTCTTTCACGGGCGGCGTCATTCAGGCGATCCTGCTTGGGCCGCGTGATGCCTTCCGCCACCGGATTCACGGCCTCCAAGTGGCTCGGATTGAACGCGACCGTCACGACGATCACGCGGCCCGCGGACGTTCTTCGAACTCCGGTTGCGCCCAGGTGATACTTCACGTCGCCCTGGCCCTCGAACGATTCCGGATCCACCGCGCCGTCGAATTCCGAAAAGAGCTGCACCATGCTCTTGCCGACGATATTGGCAAGCGTGCTGAGGCGTCCGCGATGCGACATCCCGATCACACATTCGACCACGTCGGCTAAAGCGCCGCGTTCGAGAATCTCATCGAGCATCGCCGCCATCGCTTCACCGCCTTCGAGAGAGAACCGTTTATGGCCCTTGAACCGGTGGTCGAGGAACAGCTCGAAGCCCTCGGCCTCGATGATGGCTTTGAGGATTCGCTTGCGCGTCGCGTCATCGAGCGATTGCGGGTTTTCGATCCGCTGCTGCAGCCAGCGGCGCTGCTCTGGATCGTCGATATGCATATACTGCACGCCCATGGTTCCCGCGTAGATCGATCGCAGACGTACCAGGAGACTACGAAGCGTAGTCACACCGAATGAGCCGGCGTGGAACGTGCGGTCCAGGTCCCAGATGGTGAGACCGTGCGCCGACGGATCAAGATCGGGATGCGAGGGACGAGTGGAGCCCAGCGGATCGAGATCGGCGGTCAGGTGCCCGCGCTCGCGCCAGGATTGAATCAATCGCGCGACGGCGGCCTGCTTCACGGGATCGGCGTTCACGAGAGGCGCAGACGCCTGATCGGGCTCCCAGCGGACCGGCAGCGTCGAGATGCCCAGGTCGCGGAACACGTTTTCGTAAAACCGGTCTTCACCTTCGAGCAGCGCCTGAATGCGGCCGAGGAACGCGCCCGATTCGGCGCCTTGAATCACGCGATGATCGTAAGTGCAGGTGACCGTCATCACTTTGCTGAGGCCCATCGACGCGCGGACATCTTCCGGAACGCCGCGATATTCGGGAGGAAAATCGATGGCGCCGGTGGCGATGATGGCTCCCTGGCCGGGCATCAGCCGCGGGTTCGATCCCATGGTGCCGACGGTCCCGGGATTGGTCAGCGAAATGGTGGTGCCTTCGAAATCGGAAACCTGCAGCTTGTTTTCGCGGGTGCGGGCGATCAGGTCGTCATAGGCAGCGATGAACTCCGCGAAATTCATCGACTGCGCGTTTTTAATGGACGGAACTTTGAGGGAGCGGACGCCGTCTTTGCCCGCGACGTCCACCGCGACACCCAGATTCACGTGCTCGCGCCGGATGCGCGACGGCTGGTCGCCCGATTCCGAATAGGCCTGATTCAAGGCAGGGACTTTTTCGAGCGCTCTCACAATGGCCCACGCGATCAGGTGCGTGTAGGAGATCTTGCGGTGAGCGTTGATCAACCGGCGGTTCTCTTCGAGCACCTTGACCGGCATGACACGCTGGCTGGTGGCGACCGGAATCGCGAGGCTGGCGGTCATGTTTTCGGCGATCCGTAGCGCGGGGCCGCGTAACGGTACTAATTCGTCGCCCGGAGCAAGGACGGGTGCGGGGGCGGTCGTCGTAACTGCGACCGCGGCGGCGGGGTGACCGTTACCGCCATTCGTTTCAAATACCTGATTCCAGCCTGGATCGACGCCCTGGCGGTCGTGGCGATATTGCTGGTAGAGCTCGTCTTCAAGCCAACTGTTGACACTCGGAGTGCGTGTTTCCTGCATTCTAGGGGTTCCGATACCATGTTAACTGATGCCTCGCGCTTTGATCTTTTCCGATATTCACAACGATGCGCACGCGCTTCAAAAGCTGATGGACGTCGAGGCGGATTATTACTTCTGCGCGGGCGACCTGGTAAGTTGGCGGCGCGGGCTGGATGAAATGGCGAAGATCATGCAGCCGCGCGCGGGGCGCGTGTACGTGCTGCCGGGAAATCATGAATCGGAGGGCGACATCGTCGAGTTCTGCGATCGCCACGGGTTCATCAATTTTCACGGTGGCGTGTTGGAGGTCGCGGGCGTGCAGATTGCGGGGCTCGGGTATTCGAGTCCGACTCCGTTCGACACTCCGGGCGAATATAGCGAAGATGAGCTGGCTTCGCGATTGTCGAAATTTGCGGAGTTGAAGCGGCTGGTGCTGATCTGCCATGCGCCGCCTTTGAACACCACGCTCGACCGGGTGCATGAAGGATTGCACGCGGGAAGTCGGGCGGTGCGCGAGTTTATCGAAAAATATCAGCCTCGCGATTTCTTTTGCGGGCACATTCATGAGGCGGAGGGGCGGGTCGAGCAAATGGGCTCGACTCGGGCGATGAACGTCGGGAAGCGAGGGTATGTTTTGGAGCTCTAGCCTCTGTCTTGCGCGCCATGGTAGATGCGCAGCACTTCGATACTCTGCTCGTTAATGCGGTAGATCGCGACGTAAGGCAAAGGCGGGAATAGCAACTCGCGGGTTCCTTGCTCGCGTCCGGGCGTCCGCGATACGGCGCATCCTTCAGCGAATGAATCGCTGCGTAGAGTTTGCGCATGGTCGGATGACGATAGCGGGGATGGCGACCCTTGAGATAGTTGCTGATGCTTTCCAGATCCGCGGCGGCGGACGGTGTCCAGCGTATCTGCATCTATGAGCGCAGCATCTGCTCCAGGCGCGCGTTCATTTCCGCTTCCTCGATGAACTCGCCCCGGTCGGCTTGATCGATGCCTTCGCGCACAGCGGCTCGGAATCGCGCGTCCTCCTCAAGCAACCGGAGGGCGGCGTCTTTCACCAGCCGCTCAGCGTCCGTGCCTGCGCTGGCCGCAATGTGCGAAAGGCGCGCTTCCTGCTCGGGTGTGAAGTGGACTTCCATCGCCTTCAGATTATCCTACTTCGCGAGCGACTTCACCAGTTCATACAGGAATGTCACCGACTCGTAGAATTCGTTCACGCCAACCCGCTCATCGCGGCCGTGGGCGCGGACGTCCTCTACGAACAGGCCCATCACGCCGTAAGACGGAATGCCGACGCGGCGCAGATACAGGCCGTCGGTGGCGCCCATTACCATCATGGGGACGGTGATGACGCCGGGCCACATTTTGTCATCGATGCTCGCGGCCGCCTTGAAAACGTCCGGACGCATCGGTGAGGGCGGGCCAGCCTCGATTTCGCCTACGGGAGTGATCGAAACCTGGTCGTCGGCGGCTACGCGCTTCAACGTTGACAGAACTTCTTCGGGTTTCATTTCCGGCAGCACGCGGCAGTTGACGATCGCGCCGGCGGTTTGCGGCAGGGCGTTAATCGCGTGGCCGCCGTCGAGCATGGTGGCGACGCAGGTGGTTCTCAGCATCGCGTTCAGCGTGGTGGTCGAATCGGCCAGCTGTTCGATCGCGCCGGACGATCCCTGCGCGGCGGCCCGCATCTCGGCGGCCCGCGCCGGCGGATTCACCTTGGCCATCTGCTCCAGATATGCCCGCGTCACTTCGTTGGTCTGAGATGGGAACTTGTAACGCGACAGGCGGATGAGCGCTTCAGACAAACGGTAGATGGCGTTATCGGGGACCGGCAGCGAGCTGTGGCCGCCGCGATTTTTCACTTCGAAGCGATACGTAGCAACGTATTTTTCGCTCACCTGGATATCGTTCGAGATGCGCTTGCCGTTGGCCATTTCGCCCCAGCCGCCTTCGTTCAGCGCGAACTCGGAATCGATCCAGTCGCGATGATTTTTCACCAGCCACTGGACCCCGTTGTATTTGCCGCCGCCTTCTTCGTCGGCGGTCAGCGCCAGGATAATGTCGCGATCCGGCTGGAAGCCTTCGCGCTTGAAGCGGATCAGCGTGGCCACCCAGATGGCCGCTTCGGCTTTATCGTCCATGGTGCCGCGGCCGTAAAAGAAGCCGTCCTTTTCGGTCAGCTTGAACGGATCAAGCGACCAGTCGGACCGTTTCGCCTCGACCACGTCCAGATGCGCCAGCAACAGCATCGGCTTCTGCTTCCCGGTCCCATGGAAGCGGAACACCACATTCTTTTTATGATCCGCCACGCCGTCGACGATAATGTCGGAGGCCGGGAACCCCTCCGCGCGCAGCCGGTCCGCCACGGCCTGCGCGGCCGGAGTGGTCGTGCCGGTCGAATACGAGGTATTGATTTCGATCAACTGCTTGTAAATGTCGTGGGCCAGTTTCTGATACTCGGCCGGAGGCAGGTTATCGGCGCGGGCGAACGCGGCCGCGAGGTTCAGGAAGGAGATCAGGACGAGAAATCGTTTCATAAGTAAAAATTTATGTTAGCGAACTCACGGCAAAGGGCGAAAACTTCCAATTTGGCACTCCACTTTGGGGTGGCTCCGTGTCATTATGATATTGCGTATCCCGAGTTTAACTGGAACTAGGGAATTACTGAAGGCTGAATGTAGATCTTCCGGGTTAATAAAAGCAGTGGGATGGACGATACTTCAAATTGAGGGCAGCGTCCCTCGCAGGAACGCATGAAGGTAAACGATCCCAATCTCAGTTCTCTGGGCGCGCCGGCGCAAAACACGAACGCGGCCGCGAGGACCCAGCAGGCCGATCAGACCGGGCCAACCTCGCGCACGGGTTCGAGCGGCGCGGGAGCCACCGGAGACGACGTCCATCTTTCGGAGCTGGTGCAAAGCTTGCGTTCGCTCACGGCGGATTCGCCGGAGCGGCAGGCGCGTATCGAGCAGATCGCGCGGTCGTATGCCAACGGGACCTACCAGGTGGATTCCAAGGCAACGGCCTCGAAGATCGTCGATGACGCTTTCCAATCCTAAGACTCCGGACCGTCCCGAAACGCTCCCCACGGCGCGGGCGCGCGTCGCGCGGATGAGGTCGGCTCTGTTGAATCCCACCCCCGAGGCGATCGAGGAATGCCTGCCGGGGCTCGCCGAAGCGGCTGATCTGCTGGGCCGGGTGCAACAGGACCTGGCCGCGGGAGCCGAGCGGCACAACATTTTTATGGATATGCAGGCGCTTCGCCGGGAGCTGGCCGAACTAAACCGGTTGATCGTGCGGGGCGCCGGGTTTTACGGCGGATGGGCCAAGCTGCTGGGCGCGGCGACCGGCGGATACGTCGCCAGCGGTGAAGCGGCGCCGGTCAAGCCGGCGGGCACAATCTCGATTCGAGGGTGATTCATGGGAAGCATCACAGCGGCACTGTCGGGCGCGGCCAATACGCTGGGCGTTCTGTCGGACACCTTCGAGGTGATCGAGAACAACATCGCCAACGCCAACACGCCGGGCTACGCGGCCCAGAACGTGAACCTGCAGCCGATGTCGTTCGATCCGCAGGGCGGACTCGCGGGCGGCGTGTTGGAAGGTCCGCTGCTCAGCACGCGTTCGGAATATCTCGAACAGGCGGTGCGCAATCAGCAGCAGTTTCTGGGAAGCGCGCAGCAGCAGGCGGGCGACCTGGGACAGATTCAATCGCTCTTTAGCCTGACCGCGACATCCGGCGTCGCACCGAGCCTCAGCTCGCTGTTCAGCGCCTTCTCTCAGTTGAGCGTCAGCCCCAACGATTCCACCAATCAGCAGGCCGTGATCACCGCCGCGTCGACGCTCGCGAATAATATCCAGCAGACTGCCTCGGGGATTCAGCAGGTTTCGAGCAATGTGGTCAGCGACACCTCGAGCGTCGTGAGCCAGATCAATCAGCTGGGCGCGCAGATCGCCTCCATCAATCAGCAGTATGAAAATGACCCGACCAGCCAGCAGGACGCCGGCCTGGATGCGCAGATGAACTCGGCGCTCGAAAATCTTTCGCAGCTCGCCAACTTCACTCTGATCAAGAACAACGACGGCACCAACAACGTCGCGCTGGGCGGACAAACCATGCTGGTGATCGGCGATCAGGCCAATGCGATTTCGACGGCCGACACCTCGTCCCAGACGACGATTCTCGATTCGCAGGGCAACGACATCACTTCCGAGATCACCCAGGGGCAGTTGGGCGCTCTGATCCAGGAAAACAACACGACCATCCCCGGATATATGACCAGCCTGAACAGCTTCGCGCAATCGCTGGCCGATACGGTGAACGGGCAACTGGCGCAGGGCGTGGATCAGAACGGCGATGCGGGCGCGCCGTTGTTCAGCTACGATCAATCCTCCGACGCGGCATCGACCATCGCGGTGAGCAGCACGATTACGCCGGATCAGATTGCGGCGGCCTCCGCGGGAGCGCCGGGCGGGAACGGAAACGCGCTGGTGCTCGCGCAGCTGGCGACCACTCCCGGCGCGAGCGGGTTCACTTTGACGCAGGCGTACGGGAACCTGGCCGCGCAAGTCGGCAGCGACGTCCAGAACGCCACCGATAACCAGACGCTCGCGCAAAATCAGCTCAGCCAGGCCGAAACACAACGCACCGCGGTGAGCGGCGTCGATCTGAACACGGAAGCGACCGAGCTGATGCAATACCAGCAGGCCTACCAGGCGGCCGGAAAACTGGTCAGCGTGCTTCAGGAGCTGTCGCAGAGCGTCATCGACATGGTGCAGATTACGACCTAGCAGGCCCGCCTATGATTTCCAGTCTCAATTCCGCCAATCAAGCGTTCGTGTACAGCGTGGACCAGATTACCCAGCAGCTCGACAACGATCAGCTCGAAGTTTCGAGCGGCGTCAGCATGCAGCAGCCCTCCGACGCGCCGGATCAGGTTTCCGAACTGCTGCAGGCGCGGGCCGCGCTGGCCAGCTCGCAGCAGATCTCGACCAATCTGACCAGCGTGACCGCGGAGGTCAACACCGGCGAGCAATCGATGGAAACCGCGGTGACTTTGTTCACGCAGGTGCAGACGCTGGCCGCCACCTCGGCCACCGGAACGGCGACCGCGGCCACGCGCACCCAGGACGCGGCTTCACTGCAGGCGATTGAGCAGCAACTGGTGGGCCTCGCCAACACGAGCATAGAGGGGCGCTATATTTTTTCGGGGGACAGCGACCAGACCGCGGCGTATACTTACGATCCTACGCAGACGGATCCGGTAAGCGCCTACCAGGGCGCGGCTTCCACACGCCAGATCCAGAGCGCGAACGGCAGCACCTTTCCGGTCGCACTGACCGCGCAGCAGATTTTCGATTCGACCGATCCGACCACCAACGTCTTCACGGCCATCAACAGCCTGGTGACGGCCATGAACAACAACGATCCGACGACGATCGGAACGCTGGTGAACGGCTTGCCGGCGGTCGCGTCGTATTTGAACGAACAGCTCGCCTTTTACGGCACCACGCAGGATAATCTGCAGTCCGCGACCACGTTCGCGTCGACGCAGCAGACCCAGCTTCAGACCCAGATCAGCAATCTGCAGGATGCGAATGAAACCCAAGTGATCGAGGACATGACGCAGGCGCAGACGCAATTACAGGCGGCGCTGTCCTCGAAGGCGGATATTCCGAAAACGACGCTGTTCGACTTTCTGAGCCAGTAGGTGCGCTTAACCGATTTCTGAAAACATGCGATATGATGCGCGCATGGCGACATGCACCGAAATCATCTCGGGTAACGAGCTTTACGATGATCAGATGGCGGCCGGAGAGCAGGCGATCGAGCGCCGGGACTACGCCGCGGCGACTGCTCATTTCTATCGCGCACATTCCATCGGGCACGGCGACAAACGACTCCACGCACGGGCGCATCGGGCCATCGCGCGCGCTGGATGGATGCGCCGCTCGCCGCGTCAGTTCGTGACGCATCTGGCGTTGTTCGTCTTGACGTGGGTGTTCTAGCGCCGCAGGTGATCAAGGACATGACGCAGGCGCAGACGCAACGGCAGGCGGCGCTGTCGTCGAAGGCGGATATTCCGAAAACGACGCTGTTCGAGTTCCTGAGCCAGTAGCCGGTCGTCGGCCTACTGAACCTTTCCGGCTCTGGCAGATTCGGCGTAAGCGATCAGTTCGGGACGCAAGCCCGGCACACCTGACAGAAACCGATCTGCCATATCCGCCAACTGCGGGTAGTGGTGAACCCAATGACCAATGCCGTGGAACGCACTCTCGCGGCACGCGTCTTGCGGAATGGCGAGAATCACGCGCAGGATGCCAATCAAATCCGTCTCCAGTTGAGCTTGTATGAGTCTCTCCGGATCGAAACGGTCGAGCACCACGTCGAACCACATATAACAGGCGGCGTTGAGGGAGCTTGCACCCTTTTCATCAAGATGTGAGAGGTGAGAAGAACATCGCTGCGCCATCACCTGCTCGAACAATGGCGCAAACGATCTCAGAGCCCTAAGACGGCACCCCAATGGAACTCTCTCATCGAGCAGCGTTCCCATGAAATCCGGCGGGCCTTGGTAAAACAGATACCAAAAACCTTGGTTGAGCTGATCATCAGAGAAGCGCGACAGCAATTTGCCTGAGTGCTCGAAGGTTTCGGCGATATGAGCAACGATTGTCTCCGGCGCTTCGGGCCACTCCTCCGTGCCAATAGAAGTCGCCATAGCGTCCGCACGCCAATACCACGGAGGATTGCTGACTGGGTGATCGAAGACGTGATCTATCCACACCTGCAGCCCAGGCAAGGGCGACGGAGGCATCGACGACAAGCGGCATTCACCGTCGGCCGAAGTGGACGTAGTCGCGCGTGGTCCAACCTTCGGGGTCGTTTCCTGCTCGGGCGTGAAACGTACTTCCATGTCTCCAAGATATCAACCGATCAATACAGCCGCACGCCCCTCCGGCCCGGCTCCCGGAACATGTGGACCGTATCGGTAAACCGCACCTTCCGGGTCCCATACGTCATCACCAGCGAATGCGTCCGGCAGCCTTCGCCGAAGAATCTGACGCCCTGCAACAGCGCTCCTTCGGTCACTCCGCAGGCCGCAAAGACGATCTGTTTCCCCGGTGCCAGATCGTGCGCCGTGTAGACGCGCTTGGGATCTCGAATCCCCATCGCTTCGACGCGTTTCTGAAGCTCCGGCGTATTCACCACCAGCCGCGCCACCATTTCGCCCGAGAGGCAGCGCAGCGCGGCCGCCGTGATCACTCCTTCAGGAGCCCCGCCGGTTCCCATCACCGCATCGACGCCCGCTCCGCGCACCGCCGCGGCGATTCCCGCCGATAAATCGCCATCCGGAATCAGCCGGATGCGCGCGCCGGACGTGCGGATCTGGTCGATCAGCTCCGCATGGCGCGGCCGTTCGAGCACCATGATCACCAGGTCCCGCACTTGCCGATCCAGGCAATGCGCGATGGCCTTCAGGTTGTATTTCACCGGCGCGTCGATATCCAGCGCGTCGCGGCAGGCCGGTCCGGCGATGATCTTTTCCATGTAACAATCCGGCGCGTGCAGCAGCCCGCCGGGTTCCGACGCAGCGAGTACGGCGATCGAATTCGCCGTCCCCTGTGCGCACAGATTGGTGCCTTCGAGCGGATCGACGGCGATATCCACCTGGGGATATTCCATGCCGTCGATCGGCGGCGCGCCCACTCGTTCGCCGATGTACAGCATAGGCGCTTCATCGCGCTCGCCTTCGCCGATGACGATATTGCCCGCGATCTGCACGTCTTCAAAGGCTCGCCGCATGGCCTGCACCGCCGCCTGATCGGAGCCGGAGCGGTCTCCCTGCCCCATGGTCCGGGCTGCGGCAATGGCCGCTTCTTCTACCACATGAACAAAATCGCCAGCCAGATCGCGTTCCAGGCGATGGGCTGTTGGGGCGTGCGTCGGAGCAGTCACGCCGACATCTTATCACTGTCCCGAGAGTTGTATCATTTTCCTAACAT
The DNA here is from genome assembly GCA_963797245.1 of Terriglobia bacterium. Taxonomy (GTDB): domain Bacteria; phylum Acidobacteriota; class Terriglobia; order Bryobacterales; family Bryobacteraceae; genus Palsa-187. Next base: position 106,507 of record CAWCPE010000024.1, on the reverse strand, counting down.
GGTGCTTCTCCCCATCGCCCTTGCGCTGCTCGCCGCCGATGGCGATTGGGCGCAGTGGCGCGGACCCGATTGGAACGGCGTCGCGCGCGGCGATGCGCCCGTCGCCTGGTCAGACACCGAACATATTAAATGGAAGGCCGAAATTCCCGGCCGCGGCCACTCTTCGCCGGTGGTGTGGGGCGACAAAATCTTCGTCACCACCGCGGTTCCCACTGGCGCGCCGGCTGCGGCTCCGGCTGATAACGCGGATGCGCCTCGCCGCCGTGGATTCGGACGCGGCGGAGGACCGCAGGCGGAACAGAAATTCATGCTGCTGTGTCTCGACCGCAAGACCGGAAAACTTCTGTGGGACCGCGTCGCGACCACGGCCGCTCCGCATGAAGGCTATCATCCGCAGTACGGCAGCTTCGCGTCGAATTCCCCGGTCACCGACGGAAAACACGTCATCGCCTTTTTCGGATCGCGCGGCGTGTATTGCTACGATCTCGATGGCAACAAGATCTGGGAGCGCACCTTCATCCAGCTCCACATGTTCAATACCTTCGGCGAAGGCTCCTGGCCGACGCTTGAAGGCAACACGCTGCTGCTGCTGTTCGATCATGAAGGTGATTCGTTCCTGGTCGCGCTCGATAAATCCACCGGCAAGGAGCTGTGGCGCGTCAACCGCAGCGACGGCAACACCAACTGGAGCGGTCCGGTGGTGATCACGTATAACGGCAAGAAGCAGATCATCGTTTCGGCGACGCGCAAGGTGCACGCCTACGATTTCGAAACCGGCGCGCCGCTGTGGGAAGTCGCGGGCCTGGGCCAGAACACCATCCCCGCGCCGGTCTCGGACGGCTCCATGGTTTTCGTGATGAGCGGATATCGCAACCCGAATCTGCTGGCCGTGAAGCTGGGGCGCACCGGCGACCTGACCGGGACCGACGCGATCGTGTGGCAGAATCAGCGCGGCAATCCTTACACGCCGTCGCCGGTTCTCACCGGCGGGAAGTTATATCTGCTCACCGATAGCGGCATGCTGTCCTGTTTCGACGCGAAAACCGGGACGGCGTTCTATCAGCAGCAGCGGCTGCCGAAGCCGTACAACTTCAAGGCATCGCCCGTCGCGGCGGGCGGGAAATTATATCTGGCGTCGGAAGAAGGCGACGTGATCGTCGTCAAGCTCGGCGAGAAATTCGAAGTGGTTAAAACCAACACGCTCGATAACCAGATGTTCATCGCCACGCCCGCCATTCTTGACGGCGAAATCTACCTGCGCGGCCAGAACACGCTCTTTGCGATCAAGTGATCCGCTGTTATATTACGGATCGCCGCACTCTCCCGCCCGGCGTTTCGATCCTCGACATCATCACGAAAAGTGGCGCCGATTGGGTGCAGATCCGCGAAAAAGATCTTCCGGCGCGGGATCTGTTCCAACTGGTGAGCGCCGCGGTGTCGACGCGCGCGAAAATCATCGTCAATTCACGAATGGACGTGGCCGTCGCGGCCGGAGCGGCCGGCGTCCACCTCCCCGCCGGATCACCTCTTCCCGACCGGTGGCGCACCATCGCTCCGCCGGGATTTCTGATCGGAGTGTCGTGCCATACCGTCGATGAAGTCCGCGCCGCTTTCGAGCACCGTGCCGATTACATCGTCTTCGGCCCCGTCTTCACGCCGCGATCGAAATCGACCGGCCTGATGCCCCGCGGCCTGGATCTTCTCGAACAAGCCGCGCGATCCGTTTCCATCCCCGTGCTCGCCCTGGGCGGGATTACCGATCAAAATATGGATGCCTGCATCGACCGTGGAGCGGCCGGCATCGCGGCCATCTCATTATTCCAGGGTCGCCCCTGAAAAGATGGCATTGAGCGCTGCCACTTGAAAACGGACGTGCTCCGCTCCCTGAGGGTCGCGGTTCCGTTACGGGTTTTCAGAACCCCGTGCGTCAGCAAGGGGAGCACGGCCGGAGTTTTCAAAGACCCTTTTGGCCGCGGCCCAGTTCTTCTTTTCGAACAACCTGCTAAAATTCATCCGTGTATACGCGCGGCGAAGCGCGCCGGCTTCTGGGACTGAGCGAGCGCCGGCTGAAAAGCTGGGAACAGCAAAAGCTGGTCGCGTCTTCAGAACATTACGGCTTCCGCGAACTGCTGGCGCTCCGTACTCTCGTAAAACTTCGGAAAGACCACGTCCCGGTGTCGCAGATCCGCCGCGTGCTCGACGCCCTGCGCGGCATCGACCATCCGCTCACTGAGCTGAAGCTCTACGCCGACGGAAAAAACATCCGCGTCGAGCTGGACGGCAAAGCCATGGACGCTTCGGGTCAGTTGCTGCTCAATTTTGAAGAAAGCGAGCTGCGCCGCCTGGTCGAATTCCCGGCGAAAAATCGCGTCAACGAAGAACGCGACCGCCGCATGACTGCCGAGCGCTGGTTCCAGCGCGGCCTCGATCTGGAGCAATCCGGCGCCCCGCATGAGGAGGTGGTCGACGCGTATCAGAAGGCGATTGACCTGGATCCGAAATCCGCGGGCGCGCTGGTGAACCTCGGCACCATTTATTTCAACGCGCGCAAATGGTCGGAAGCCGAGCGCCATTACCAGCAGGCTCTCGAAGTAGATCCGGATTACGCGCTGGCGCATTTCGATCTCGCCAATTTATACGACGAGCGCGGCAACCGCGCCCAGGCGCAGCACCATTACGAAGCCGCGCTCCAGGCGTCGCCCAATTACGCCGACGCGCATTATAACCTCGCGCTGCTGTACCAGGGTTCCAACCAGCCGATGAAGGCCGTTCAGCACTGGCGCGCATATTTGAAGTTGGACCCGTCCAGCCACTGGTCCAACATCGCGCGCCGCGAGCTGGCCAAGCTCCGCGAAGCCACCGTGGTCCCCGGCTCACGGTCGAAATAGCCCCCCCGAAAGGGGTGCTTCGAAATGCGTTTCCTTTGCCCGCGCGGCATCATCCAACCGGCAAGCGAAAAGGAGGCCGGCATGATCTTGGGAATGCCAGTCATTACATTTGTGCACGTAGTCATCAGCCTGATCGGAATCGCGACGGGCTTGGTCGTTTTGTTCGGAATGCTCGGCGGAAACCGGATGGACGCACTCACCGCCTGGTTCCTGATCACCACCGTCCTGACCAGCGCCACGGGGTTCATTCTACCGGCGCCGCATTTTCTTCCCTCGCACGCCATCGGCATTTTGTCCCTGATCGTGCTCGCCATCGCGATCGCCGCGCGTTACCGCTTCCACATGGCGGGCGGATGGCGAAGAACCTACGCAATCACGGCGACCATCGCGCTGTATTTCAACGTATTCGTGCTGGTGGTCCAGAGTTTCCTGAAAGTCTCCGCGCTGCATGATCTGGCGCCGACACAATCGGAGCCGCCCTTCGCCATTGCGCAAGGCATCGTGTTGCTCCTGTTCGTCGTGCTGGGGACGCTCGCCACGAAACGGTTCCGTGCCGAGCCCCTCCTTGCGTTCGCCGCCGGCAGCGGCCGGTCCTAAAGTGGGGATTCGTCACCGGAGCGCGCCGCCCGGATAGAATCAAGAGAGTGAATCGAATCTCTCTCGCATTTCGAAGCTTCTTCTCCATTCTGTTCGGCGGCGATCTTCCTGCCGACATCGCGCAGGCTTTCGGCTACACGAAAGCCGCGCCCGCCCGGCCCGCTCCCGCGCCGAAGCCCGCGGCCGGACCCGCCGACGGCGCCGTGCAGATCCTCTCCATCCTTCAGCGCGACTCGCGCATTATCGATTTCCTCATGGAAGACGTATCCGCGTATTCCGATGAGCAGGTCGGCTCCGCCGTGCGCGATGTGCAGGAGCAGGCGCGTAAATCCATGCTGCGTTATCTGCAACTGCAGCCGGTGATCGACGGCGTCGAGGGAACCTACACCAAGACCGATCCCGCCGACGCGGCGGCCGTGAAGCTGATCGGCAAAGTCCCGGCCAGCGGCAAAGCTCCCGGCGGCACTCTGCGCCACAAGGGTTGGAGAGCGCAAAAGATCGAGTTGCCGACGGCCCCTCCCGGCAATCTGATCGCGCCGGCGGAGATCGAAGTAGAGTGAACGTCGGGATCGATCTAGGCACCACTAATTCCGCGCTCGCTTACGTTGATCCGGTGGACGCCGCCGAAACGGATTTTCCCACCATTCGCGTCCTCGACGTCCCGCAGTATGTCGCGCCGGGCCGCATCGAAGCCCGCCGCACGCTGCCGTCTTTCCTGTTCCTGGGCGATCAGGAATACATCGGCGTCTACGCGCGCGAACAGGGCGCGCTGGTGCCCACCAAGTCGGTCCATTCGGCGAAGAGCTGGCTTTCGAATCCGGAAGTCGACCGCACCGCGAAAATTCTCCCGTGGGACGCGCAGGTCGAAGGCCGCATTCTGTCGCCTGTCGAAGTGTCCGCCAAAATCGTGAAGCATCTCACGGATGCGTTCGCGAAAGACCGCGGCTCGCCGATCGCCGATCACAACGTGGTGCTTACCGTCCCCGCCAGCTTCGACGAAGAAGCGCGGGAACTCACGGTGACGGCCGCGCGCGAAGCGGGAATTGAAAAGCTGACGCTGCTCGAAGAACCCGCCGCCGCGTTTTATTCCTGGATCGCAAACGATCTCACGCGTTCGCAGAAGAGCCTCTTCGACGGTCAGACCGTCCTGATCTGCGACGTCGGTGGAGGCACCAGCGACTTCACTCTGATCCGCGTCTCCCGCCAGAATGACCGCGTCGATTTCACCCGCACTGCCGTCGGCAGACACCTCCTTCTGGGCGGCGACAATCTGGACCTGACGCTCACCTGGCTGGTGGAAGCCAAGCTCGGCAAATCGCTATCGATCCGCCAGCGCAGCGGATTGCGCCGGCAGTGCGCCGCGGCTAAAGAAGCGCTGCTCTCCGACCCGTCATTGAAGAGCGTCGAAGTCACCGTGTTGGGCGCGGGATCGGCACTGGTGGGCGGGACTTTGCGCACCGAAATTCTGCGCGAGGAAGTACTCGAACTCGCGCTCGACGGCTTCCTTCCGATGTGCGAGCTCACCGACCGTCCCAAGGAAGAAGAAAAGAGCCTGTTCCGCGAGCTCGGCTTGCCCTACGTGGCCGATCCCGCGGTGACGCGTCATCTCGCATCGTTTCTCGCATCCGCCGGCGACGCGAAACCGGACGCCATCCTGTTCAACGGCGGTTTTTTCATCCCGGAAATTCTGCGCGAGCGCGTCGCCGACGTGATGCAGCATTGGCTGGGGCATCGTCCCGTGATTTTCGAAAATCGCGATCTGGATCTGGCCGTCGCCGTGGGCGCAGCGTACTACTCTTACGTCCGTGCAACGGGCACGGGCTTGCTGGTTCGCGGTGGATTGCCGCGGTCCTACTTCATCGGCCTCGGCGGCGCAGCGGACGGATTACGCACTATGTGCCTGGTCCCGCGCGGCGCCGAAGAAGGATCGACGGTCGAGCTCGACCCCGGCAATCTGCAACTGGTCACCAACCGGCCGGTCTCGTTCCGCCTATACAGCTCGCGCACGCGAACCGAGGATCGCCCCGGAGACCTCGTCGAATTCGGCGCGGACGAATCCGAATTGCATCTCCACGCGCCGTTGAACGCCGTACTTCGATTCGGCAAAGCCGGCGAGCGTCTGGTACCCGTGAAACTCGGCGCGAAGCTCACCGAAGTCGGCACCCTCGAAATCTGGGCCGACTCGAAAGAAACTGAGCATCGCTGGCGCCTGCAGTTCGAGCTCAGAAAAACGTTGCAGGCCACCACACGCCGCGCCGCCGCTGTGGTCAGCGAAGAAGCTCTCAGAAGCGCGGAGGAACTGATCCGGCAGACTTTTGTAGAAACCACGGTTGAGCCCACCCAGTTGCCGGCGAAACTTGAACAGGCGCTCGGCTTGGGCCGAAATTCGTGGCCCGTCTCAGCCATTCGCAAGCTCGCGGACCGGATGCTCGAATCCGCCGACGGGCGCCGGCGCAGCGCCGCGCATGAACTGCGCTGGTTGAACCTGTGCGGATTCTGCCTGCGCCCCGGCTTCGGTTTCCCCGGCGACGATTATCGCGTCGAGCAAGCCCGCCGCGTCTACGCGAGCGGATTGCAGTTCTCGAATCAAGTGCAGAACGAAATCGAATGGTGGATCTTCTGGGGCCGAGTGGCCGGCGGATTGAATCGCAACCAGCAGACCGATATTTTCCAGCGCCTGTCGCCGAATCTGCTGACGCGCGCCGGGAAAAAACAGCAGCGTGTGAATCCGAGCCTGCTGCGCGAAATGTGGCGCGCCGCTGCAAGCCTGGAATTGCTGCCGATCCAGACCAAAACGCAACTGGGCGACGAATTGGTGGCGAAAATCCGGAAGAACGACTTCGTCGAGACCGGCCTGTGGTGCCTGGCCCGCCTGGGTGCTCGAAAACTGTTCTACGGCCCAATCAATCAGGTGGTCCCGGCGTCGACGGCGACCAAATGGATCGAAGCGCTCATGAAAATCGCGAAGGCGGAAGACGCCGTCACGGCCATGGCCCGCCGCACCGGCGACGCGTCGCGCGACGTATCCGCATCCACGCTGGACGCGGTGCGCCGCACGTTCCCGGACGCGGATCTCGAATCCGAACCCGCCGATCAACTGGCGGCCATGGGTAAAGTGTTCGGCGAAGAACTCCCCGCCGGTTTGGTGTTTGTAGGACAGCCGGTCTCGCCGGCTGTCTCCGAATGACGGAACTCCAAATCGTAGAAAAAATCCGCAAAATGGCGATCCGCCCCGAGACAGGCGGCAAAAAACGACCGCCTGTCCTACTCGGCATCGGCGACGACTGCGCCATCTTCCACCCGCGCCCCGGCGAGGATCTTCTGTTCACTTCCGACCAGATGCTCGAAGGCGTGCACTTCAAGAAATCCCATGCGGCATCCGCGGTCGGCGAGCGCGCCCTAGCCCGCAGCCTGAGCGACATCGCAGCCATGGGCGGCGATCCGCGTTTCTGCTTAGTTTCGTTATCGGCACCCTCCGAAGACTGGATCATCGCCTTCTATCGCGGCCTCTTACGCCTCGCGCGCCGCACCGGAACCACGCTAGCCGGCGGCGACCTGGCGCATTCCAAACGCATCTACTGCGACGTAACCGTCTGCGGCGCAGTCGCCAAAGGAAAAGCGTTACGCCGCGACGGAGCTCGCGCAGGCGATCAAATCTACGTCTCCGGCCGGCTCGGCAAACCGTGGGACCGTCGCATTCAGCCTCGTCTGAAGCTAGGCCAAAGCCTCCTCGGGATCGCGACCGCGTGCATCGATCTCAGCGATGGTCTCTCGCTCGATCTGCACCGCTTGTGCGTAGCCTCGAACGTCACGGCTGCTATCGAGAGAATCCCGGTAGCAAGCGGATCAACCGCCGAACGAGCCCTTCACGGGGGCGAAGATTACGAACTCCTGTTCACGCTTCCGCCAGAAACGGGCGCCCCTCGCGGCACAACCAGAATCGGGACTGTAGGACAGCCGGTCTCGCCGGCTGTCTCGGGAGAAGTTTCATTCCAAGGCCGCCCGCTAGCGCCGCGAGGCTGGGATCATTTTCGTTGAATATCGCCGAAGACAGCCGGCAAGACCGACTGTCCTACCTACTTCGGAATCGCCAGCAAATACCCGATGATCCGATCCATATCGTGCGAGCTGAAATGATACGCCGGCATGGTCGACCCCGGCGAGAACTTTGCGGGATCGTTGAAATGCCCCTCCAGCCATTCGCGCGTCCGCTTGCCCGCCTCGCCATTTAACGGCGGACCCACTTTCTGTCCCACCCCGTTCAACTCATGGCATAGCGCACATTGGCTGTTCTGATACACCATCGCGCCTTCCACCGCATCCGGCGGCGCATCCTTCCAGGCCTCCACCGCATCATCCCCGCGCTTGGTGACGAACGTCGCCAGCACCTTCAACTGCGCGCCGTTCAGCGTGGTCGCCGGAGTATTCGGAGCCGGCTGTTTGAAGTGTTGCAGCAGCCAATCCGGGGCTTTGGTCGACGGCGCGACCGCCAGATCCGGAGCCGACGCCGTCTTTCCGATCGCATGGCAAGTGGTGCAATTATCCTTGCGGAAAAACCCGATCGCGGCGAGCTGATCCGCCGGAATCTGCTGCCACGTTTCAATCTGCTTCAATCCCTCGTCATCCGCTTCGTTGATGGGAGGAGTGGTCGCCACCGCGCGCGCCGTTAATCCGCCCCAGCCCAACGCGAACAGAGCGATCAGCGCCATCGCGCCGGTGCGCCGCCGAACCGTGATCGCTTTGGCGCGATCGATAAACGGCCACGCGAACAGCGTAAGGATCGCGAGCGTAGGAATCACCAGGCTGCCCACGATCTCGAGCGGCCCGTTGAACAGCTTCAGAATCTGGAACAAGAACAGAAAATACCATTCGGGCCGAGGAATGAAGCTGGTATCGGTCGGATCGGCCGCGTGTCCCAGCGGAACGCGCGCGAAAATCGCCATCCCCATCAGCACCGCGAACCATAGGAACGTCGCGACCGTATCCTTGAACACCTGCTCGGGATAAAACTTCTTTTTCGGTTTGTAATCGTCCGGCGCGGGCGCCACGCCGTGCCGGCGCACCAGGATCAGGTGAATCAGGACCAGCAGCATCACCAGCGGTGGCAACAGGAGCACGTGGACTGCGTAAAATCGCGCGAACGTCACCACGCCAATCGCCCCGCCTTCGCTTCCGAGCAAGCGCAATATATAAGGACCCGCGCCCGGCGCCTGCGATGCGATATTTACCGTCACCGTGGTGCCCCAGTACGCGCGATTGTCCCACGGCAGGAGGTAACCGGTCAGCCCGAACGCGAGCGTCACCAGCAGCAGCACGCACCCCACCAGCCAGGTCGCCTCGCGCGGTTTTTTGTACGCGCCCCACAGGAAAACCTGCGTCATGTGGAGCACAACCACGATAATCATGAGGCTCGCGCCCCAATGGTGCAGCCCGCGGATCAGCCGTCCGCCGGTCAGCTCCGTCACGATGTAGCGCAGGCTGTCGTAAGCATCGCCGGGCGTGGCCGCGTAATTGAACGCCAGCAGGATTCCGGTCACGAACTGGGTCAGCACCGCGAACATCGCCACGCTGCCCAGCACCTGGTGCCAGCCCGCCGAATCGGGAATGTCTTCGTACAGAAAATGCTTGAGCGCGCTCTCAATGCCGGTGCGGTCTTCGAGCCAGTTGAGGATGGATTTCACCATGCGGTTCCCTTACGCGGATTTTTCGATCGTGGGGCCGATCAGCAGCTTGCCGCTCTCGACGCGCGACTCATAGCGGTCCAAAGGCCGCGGCGCCGGTCCGCTCAACACCTTGCCGTCCACCGAAAACACGGACGCATGGCACGGGCATACGAAATCGCCCTGCTGCGCTTCCCAATGGTAGGCGCAGGCCAGGTGCGTGCATTGCGGCGCGAACGCGACCACGCTCCCGTCGTCCATCTTCACCACCCACGCCGTGGTCTTTTCGTTCACCGTGCGCCATCCGTCCACGCGCCTGCGGCGGAACACCACTTCCTCGGGCTTTTTCACCTGCAGCTGACTCAACTGCGCGGCTTCCACCCATTGCGCTTCTTTTTGTTTGGCCGGTTTAAAGAGCAGATACACCGCCGCCGGAACCGCCAGCGCCGCGCCGATCAGCGCCCCCAATCCCTGAATCGCCGCGACGTAAAAACCTCGCCGGCTGGTCTCCTGAGTTTCCATATAACCCCGTATGATCGCACATCGAAGATTCGAAAACAGGTCCCGCCCTGTCTTCGGCAACCTCACATTGTATACTCATGGGCGAGTGACTTCTCCGCTGTTCCTGATCACCCTTGTTGCCGTCTTAGCGGCGGTGTGCGGAGTCGTGCTCGAATCGGTCCGCGGCCTTTCGCAAAAAATGATCCCCTTCGGCGGAGGCGTCTTGCTGGGAGTCGCCGCCGTCTGGATTCTCCCGGAAATGGCCGATTTTTTCGGATGGCCCGCCGCGCTCGCTTGGACCGCTGCCGGATTCGCATTTCTCTGGATCATTGACCGTTACATCCATCCCGTATGTCCGGCCTGTTCGCCGGGGCACGAGCACGACGATTGCGCCACGCGCCTGCACGGCTTCGCGACGCCGTTACTCATCGCCGCGGGCCTGCACAGCGCGCTCGACGGCTGGAGCGTGGCCGCCGGAACCGAAGTACTGCCGCGAGCCTTCACCATCGGCATCGCATTTCATAAACTTCCCGAAGGACTCGCGTTAGGCGTAATGGCGCGCGCATCCATGCGCGGAAAGCTGCCCGCGATCCTGTGGTGCGCCGTAGCCGAATCGATGACGCTCGCCGGCGGCGGCTTTGAAAACGCTCTCGCGCCGCACCTGAATCCGCACGCCGCCTACGCGCTGCTGGCGATCGCCGGTGGGAGTTTTCTATACCTCGGCGGCCACGCTGTCCACGGCGAACTGCGCCGCAGCGGCCCCGCACCGGCATTCCTGCCCGCGTTGACCGGAGTCGCCGGATCGAGCGTCCTCCGATTTTTCGTTTCCTGACCAATCCTCATGCCGTTGGCAAACCACATTTTTAACCGCGCCCTCTGATCGCGGCTTGGGGAGCAATGTTCCCAACGCATGGTGGGCCGCGGCGAACATCTTCAACGCCCGTCCCGAGCCGCGACCAGAGCGAGCGGTTAAACCTTCCGCGAAACTGAGCGTAGAATAGAGTCGAGGTTGATGGGCGATGTCTCGCATTCTGAGCGACCGGGCGCAGAAAACCGATCAGGTGGTCGTCCTCCCCTCGTCCCTTGAGGACCCCAACAAGTCCGTCCCCGGTCTCTATCGCGTTGGCCTCGCCGCCATCTGCGTCTCGATCTCCGTCTTCTTCATCTCGCTGGTGCTCGCTTATTATTGGCGGTCATCTCATCCGCCATTCTGGGCGCCGATCCATCTTCCCGAGACCCTGTGGATCAGCACCGCGATCATTCTGGCCAGCAGCGTTACCTTCGAAGCCGCCCGCCGCGTCTTTCGCCATGGACGATGGCGCCTGGCCTCGCACCTCTTCATCGCGACCGCCTGCCTCGGCGTCGCGTTCCTGGTGGCACAGATCACCGCGTGGCGCGAATTGGTCGATCAAGGCTTCTATCTCTCCCAGAATCCGCACAGTTCGTTCTTCTACCTGCTCACCGGCTTGCACGCCGCGCATCTGGTTGGCGGACTGGTGGTGCTCTTCGTAGTCCTGCTCGGAAAATCCAAGCGCCGCGAAATGGTCGACGTCTCCTGCTACTACTGGCACTTCCTGGGCATCCTGTGGATCGCCCTATTCGCCGTCCTGCGTACCCGCTAAATCGCCCCACCCCGTGGCGCACGTTTCAACGTGCCGTGTCGGCACTCATGCCGACACCTGCTCTATTGCAAACCAAAAGACTCTGCGTGATGTACCCATCGTGACCAGCGCGGCTTTCCGCGCTTCAGACCAGCCGCGCCGGTGACGGCGGGGATCCATCCTGCGTTATCATCCAAGCGCCCGCCTCCCGCGAATCCGAATGATGATAACCTGATCTGAAGCTAAGGAGATCCTCAGGAATGTTTAAATCCTCATTCGTTGTTCTGCTCGCCGCATCCGCCACGTTCGCGCCCTATTCATTCGCTCAAAACAAAGTAACTCCCGAAAAAGAAGCCGCCATGAAGGCCGACCTCGCCGGTGAAATCGATCACATGCAGAAGCAGGCGCAGGTCATGGTCGATAGCGTCTTCAGCTTCGGTGAACTCGGGTTCCAGGAGTTCGAAACCACCCGGTATCTGAGCGGGATCCTCGAAAAGAATGGTTTCAAAATCGAGCGCAACTACGCCGGCATCCCGACTGCCTGGGTCGCCAGTTGGGGCGAAGGCAAGCCGGTTATCTCGCTCGGCTCCGATATCGACGATATCCCGCAGGCGTCGCAGAAGCCCGGCGTCGGCTACCACGATCCCATCGTGGAAGGCGCACCCGGTCATGGCGAAGGCCACAACTCCGGCGTCCCGCTGAACATCATCGCGGCACTCGCCGTCAAAAAAGTGATGGAGCGTGAGCACCTCCACGGCACCATCCGCCTATGGCCCGGCGTCGCTGAGGAACTGGTCGGAACAAAAGCCTATTACGTCCGCGCCGGAATGTTCAAAGACGTCGACGTGGTTCTGTTCTGCCACGTCGCCAACAATCTCACGGTTTCCTACGGACCCAGCGGTTCGAATGGCCTGGTTTCCATCGAATACAAGTTCAAAGGCGAAAGCGCGCACGCCGCCGGCGCGCCCTGGCGTGGACGCAGCGCGCTCGATGCCGCCGAGCTGATGAGCGTCGGTTACGAATTCCGCCGCGAACATCTGCGCCTGGCCACGCGCGTCCACTACGTGATCACCAACGGCGGCGATCAGCCCAACGTGGTGCCGCCCAACGCCGCGCTCTGGTTTTATTTCCGCGAAGCCGATTACGACCACATCATGAACCTGTGGCGCATCGGTGACAACATGGCCAAGGGCGCCACGCTCATGACCGATACCGATTACTCCGAGCAGCTTCTGGGCAGCGCCTGGCCCGGCTATTTCAACAAGCCGATCGCCGAAGATATGTACGCCAATATCAAGAAAGTCGGCCTTCCCACCTGGTCCGCCGACGACGAAAAACTCGCCAAGGGGATGCAGGCCGAACTGAAACAGCCGGTTCGCGGTCTCGCCACCAAGATCCCGGAGCTGCGCGCCCCACGCCCCGTCGCCACCAACGACGGCACCGGTGAAGAAGGCCAAAATCAGCCGATGGGCGGCGGTTCGGACGATATCGGCGACGTGAGCTGGAACGTCCCCACCGTCACACTGCGTTTCCCTTCGAACATCCCCGGCGGCCCTGGCCACAACTGGGCCAACGGAATCTCCATGGCCACGCCCATCGCGCACAAAGGCGTGATCGCCGGCGCGAAAGTCCAAGCCATGACAATGATCGACATCCTGACCAACCCCGAACTGGTGAAGTCGTCCTGGGATTACTTCAACAACGTCGAGACCAAGGACATGAAGTACAAAAGCTTCCTGCGCCCCGACGATAAACCCGCCATCTGGCTGAACGCGCCGACCATGGCGAAGTATCGCGATCAGATGAAGAAGTTCTACTACAATCCCGACAAATACGACAATTATCTGGACCAGTTGGGAATCAAGTACCCGACCGTCCGCGCGACGTCCGGCACCGGCGCCAATCAGTAGCGATCCAAAACCACCAGCCCCAGGTGTGAGCCTGGGGCTTCTACGCCCGTCCGAATTACGACGACAACTGGAAGTGTACGTCGATCTCCGTATCTACCTCCACCGGATTTCCGTTGAGCACAGTCGGCTGGTAAGTCCACTGCCGCACCGCGTTCATGGCCGCGTCCACCAGCAGCGGATGCCCGCTGATCAGCGACAGGTCCTCAATACGCCCCTCCTTGCTGATCACCGCCTTCAACCGCACCGTCCCGCTGATCCGCGCTGATGCCGCCAGGCGCGGGTATTCCGGCTGCACCTGATTCAGAATCTTAGCAGCCTGCACCTGTCCGCCCACCTGGATCCGCGACGGTGTCGGTTCCGCTTTCGGCACCGGAGGAGGAGGCGGCGGAGGGGGAGGCGGCGGCGCGATGTTCGGCACCGATCCGATCACTCCACCCACGATTCCACCCGGAACCCCTCCCGGAATTCCGCCCACCACGCCGCCAATCGAAGGTTCCGCGGGCGCCGCGATCGCCGGCTCATTCACCTGCGCGATTTCTTTCGGAATTACGGTCGGCGCCGTCAGTCCCTTCGGATTGAATTTCCGCACCGCCGTCAGCTTCGCGACCTTCGGCACCGCCGGCGGAGGTGGGGGAGCAGGCGGTGGGGGAGGCGGCAGCGTCAACGCCGTCATGATATCCGGCATCGGAATCGCCTGCACGTACAGCAGCGGGATTAAAATCAGGACCCCCACGATTGCCGCCTCGACCAGCAGCGCCACACCGATGGCCCACGGCCGTCGCGTTCGGCCGTTCGGTAACAAACTCTGCTCAAACATATCGATCCCACCATGTTGGATGCGCGAATCACCGCTGAGACCTGAACTCGATTCCCCGCTTTTTCATCAACATCCCGCCGCCAGTCGACCGTTTCAGATTTGCCGACGCGTAACCTGCAGCCAGAGAGGCTGGCGTTTCCGTTCTTCGTCCAGCTTCGCCGAGCACGCATTTCTCGAGACCCTGCGTGCTACGCTACAAGAGTGCGGCCCGTGCCGTTGCGGGAAATCGACGGTGGAAGCGCTTCCGAGAACGTAACTAAAGCATGTAGGACAGGCGGTCGAAGCCGCCTGTCTCCTACGTGTGACGCAGAGTATCCATCGGGTCCGCCCGAACCGCGCCCCGCGCCGCGAAATGCGCAATCACGCACGCGATCAGTGTCATTGCAATCGCCACCGGCGCGAGCGCCATCCATTCCACGCGATGCACACCATAAAACTGCGACCGCAACAGCACCGTCGCAGCGATCCCCAACCCCAAGCCCACCGCGATTCCCGCGCCGGTCACCGTCAGCGTCTCGCGCAGGATCATCCGCAAAAGGTGCCCGGGCAGCGCGCCCAGCGCCACGCGAATTCCCAGCTCGCGCTTGCGTTCTCCCACCGAATACGACACCGCGCCGAACAATCCCAGAACCGCCAGAAGCAGCTCCAGCGCGCTCACCGCACTGACCGCCTCCGCCATCCAGATATTGAAAAGCACGGCCAGATCGATCATGTCTTCGACCGTGACCGGCGGGACCGGAACAATCACATCCAGGGCCATCACCGCACGCGCCAGCGGTTCTGTCCACAAGCGCGGATCGCCCGACGTCCGTGCGATGACGGTGATGTACGGCACCGTGTGCTGCGTCAGCGCGAAGTACATGAACGGCTGCGGCGCTTCATCGAGTTCGTTGATCTTGACATCCGCCGCGACACCGATCACGCGCGCCACGCGTTCCCCATCGCCGAGGTGGATCATCCTGCCCACCGGATCGGCGCCGGGCCACAACCGACGCGCCAGCTCCTTGCTTACGATCACCACCTCCGGCGTTTTCTCGCGATCGGACGCATTGAACGTTCGTCCGCTCAGCAGCCGGATTCCGACCGTCGAAAAATAATCGCCGTCCACCGCGCCGCCGCGAACTTGAATCGCTTTGGATGACTCATCTGCGCGCACATCTGCGCCCGCGCCGCCCAACTGCAGCGGCATGCCTGCGGAAAGCGTCACCGCCTCAACGCCATGGATCTTCGACGCCGTCTCGCGCAGGGTCTGATAAAAAGTGCGCGCCTTGGCGTCGTTGAACGCGTGGTCGTCGATGCCCGCCATCACGCCGGCCAGATTGCGCGCGGAAAATCCGAGGTCCACGCTACGCAGATTGTGAAGACTGCGATAACACAGCGCCACACCGACCAGCGCCAGCGTCGACACGGCGACCTGCACGATCACCAGCCCGTTGCGGATGACGCCGCGTTTCCTGCCACCGGTCCCGATTTCGCCGCTCAGCGCGCCCGCCAGGTTCACCGACGATCCATACAGCGCCGGAGCAATGCCGGTCGCCAGGCACGCGATGGCCACCATCACGGCACTGGCCGCGACTACCACCCAATCGATATGCAGATCGGCCGCCAGGCGCAGCTGCCCGAAACCGGGCAGCCTGGTCTGAAACTCCGAGAATTTCGCAATGACAAACCCGGCCAGTGCGTATCCGCAAATCGCGCTAAAAACGCATAAAACAGCAGTTTCGAGCAGAAATTCGCGGATCAGCCGTCCGCGCGACGCGCCGAGGGCGACCTTGATCAGCGCTTCGCGCCTCCGTCCGGTGGCGATCGCCAGAAGCAGGTTGGCGGCGTTGGCGCAGGCGATCAGCAGAACGAAAAAGACCGCGACGATCAGCAGCGCCGAGATCAGCCGCGCTTCCGAAGCGCTATCCGGCGGGAGAGTTCCCGCCGGCGCGAGGTCCGCCACGCGATCCTGGTCCTCTTTGGGATACTCCTGTGCAAGCTGGCGCGACAGCGCCTGGACTTCGACGCGCGCCTGCTGGAGCGAAGCACCCCGGTTCAATCGCCCGAGCAGGATGAAATTGCGGTGATCGCGCTTGCGATCGTCATCATTGAGATCGAAATGGCCGATCACATCCGGTTCGAATCCGAACGCCGCGCCCTTGAAAGTTTTCGGCGCGACGCCGATAATCGTCGTCGGCTCGTGGTAGCGAATCTGTTTCCCGATGATGTTCGGATCGCGGTGGAAGCGCAGCCATCCGGCGTAGGTCAACACCACCGAAGGAGTCTTCTTCCGGTCGTCGCCCTTTTCGAAGAACCGGCCGGCCAGCGGCTGGATCCCCATCACCGAAAAGTAATCGTCGGAAACCGGACAACTACTCAGGATCACGGAGCGGCCCTCGAAGGTCCCCACGCTGATACTGATGCTGTTGGGGTACGCCGCAACATCCGTAAATACTCGGTTGTTGTCGCGATAGTACTCGTAATCGGGAAACGAGACTCTTCCGAATCGCTCCTGTGGGGTTCTAGTGAAGATGGAGACCAGCTCCGCGGGATTTTTCGCCAGCGGCGGACGCAGCAGCAGGATATCCGAGATCGAAAACGCGACGATCGCGAGCGCCATGGCGACCGTCAGCGAAAACGCCGCAATCGCGCTCAGCTTCCAGTTTTTCAGAATCGCACGCATTCGAGCCGCATCCGCACGCTGGCGTCCAGCCGGAACGTGATCAAAAGACTCAGCCGCGGCCGTGCGGCCAGATCACACTGTGGTCGATTCAAACTCGCTACTGCCGCGCCGGAGCCGTGCTGGTTGACGGCCGCGGCTGCGGAATCTGGTGATTCGGGAACGCCGGACGATGCGGCACCGGCACGGGATGCGTCTTCACCTGCTCGAGCGCCACGGCTACCGCGCGCTCCAGCTGCGGATCGTGCCCCTCATGCACCAGCTTCGGATCGAGCTCCACTTCGACATCCGGCGGCGTCCCGTGATTTTCCACGTCCCACTGGCCGGTCGGATTGAAGAATCCGAAATTGGGCGACGTCACGTTGCCGCCGTCCATCAGCGTGGGATATTGCGAAATGCCCACCAGTCCGCCCCAGGTGCGTTTGCCGACCAGCGTTCCGGTCTGCGTGTGGCGGAACATCCACGGCATCATGTCCCCTCCGGAACCCGCCATTTCATTGATGATCATCACCTTCGGCCCGAAAATCTGCGCCGCCGGAGTGCGATAAATCTCGCCATAGCGCGGCTGCCACCACCCCATCAGCGGACGATCGAGCACATTGATCACGTAATCCGCCACCTGCCCGCCGCTGTTGTAGCGCTCATCGATAATCGCGCCCTGCTTGTCCACCTGCGCGAAATAATAGCGCGTGAAGGACGTCAATCCGCCCTGCCCGGTATCCGGCATGTACACGTAAGCCAGCTTCCCGCCGCTCAGTTCGTCCACCTTTTTGCGATTTCCTTCGATCCACGCCTCGCGCCGCAGGTTTTGCTCGTTCGGGATGGGAACCACCGTAATTTCGCGGGAACCCGCGCCCGATGGATCGCTTCCGATCTTAACGATCACGTGCTTATTGGCCGTGCCTTCGAGCAATCGCGAAATGTTATCGCTGGCAGTCAAGTCCTGGCCATCGATCGCCAGCACGTAATCGCCGGTTTTGACATTCAATCCCGGCTCGGCGAGCGGCGCGCGAAGCTGCGGATTCCACGCCTCCGCCGTGTAGATTTTTTTGATCCGGTACCGTCCGCTGGCGATCTCGTAATCGGCGCCCAGCAGGCCGCCCTGGATGCGCTTCGGCTCCGGAATGTTGCCGCCTCCGCCGCGCAGATGGCCGACCGTGAACTCGCTCAGGAATTCATGAATGATGTAGTTCAAATCGGCGCGCGAGGCCAGGGAATCCAGATACTTCTCGTATTCCTTCTCGCCATCCGCCGCGTTCACGCCATGCAGATTCGGATCGTAGAAATAGCTGCGCTCGATGCGCCACACCTCGTGATACATCTGCTTCCACTCAGCGATCGGGTCGACGTGCACTTCCATATCCGCCATGTGCAGCGCGCCTTC
The DNA here is from genome assembly GCA_963797245.1 of Terriglobia bacterium. Taxonomy (GTDB): domain Bacteria; phylum Acidobacteriota; class Terriglobia; order Bryobacterales; family Bryobacteraceae; genus Palsa-187. The sequence goes on along the minus strand of CAWCPE010000024.1, from coordinate 88,487 downwards.
GCCCGGTTTCACCGGAGCGTTCGCCGAAACGATCATGTACGACGGCGCCGCGCCTTCCCCGCCCCCGCGTCCTCCGCGTCCGCCGGCTCCGCCCCTGCGCAGCAGCATCTTGTCGCCGTTCACCGCCAAGTCGAACGATTGGACGTTATCGGCCAGCTTCTCCGTCTTCCGCGTCTTCAGATCGAATTTCGAAAGCGTGCTTCCGCCGCCTCCGCGACCGCCTGCGCCTGACTCGACCACATAAATCACGCCCGCTTTCCCCGAGGTCAGGTCGCGATAATTGCGCGCCGGCAACGGCAGCGCGATCGTCCGATCCATCAACCCGTCGAAATCGATGCGCACCGGTTTCGGAGGAGCTTCCGCCTGTGCGCCGCCTCCGCCTCCACGACGGCCACGACCGCGACCGCCTTCACCTTCCGCCGCGACCGGCTCGCCCGGCTTCTCTTCATCGCTCTCCGGCGCGAGCGGTGTCATCACGTTATTCGCCAGGACAATGAGGTACACGCTACGCGTTACGTCATGCTCATCGCTGGTCATGTCCAGGCCGCTGATGGTGGGCCCGTAATTCGTGCTGGCCGTGAAATATAAATACTGGCCGTCGCGGTCGAACGCCGGGTAGCGGGCGTCGCTCATCCCGTCGGTCACCTGGGTGGTCTTGCCGGTTTCCATTGAGTACAGCGAAATCGCGTGCTCCCGATTCGGCATGAATTTCGAAAACGCGAGCCACTTCGAATCGCCCGACCATGCAATGTCCCGATCGAGCGAATAGTCATGATCCGTGTCGATCTTAGTCAGCTTGGCCGACGCGATCTCCACATCCCACAAATTGAGCTGATTGTCGTTAAACGCGATGTGCTTGCTGTCGGGCGACCATTCCGGGTTGAAATAGAACGCCGATTTTCCGGCCAGAGGAATCTTCCTGGTTGCGCCTTCTCCGGTTTGAGAGCTAATGTGCAGCGCGTATTCGCCCGATTCATCCGAAAAATACGCGATCGATTTTCCGTCCGGCGACCAGGCGGGCGTGCGCTCCATCACGCCGGGCGTATTGGTCAGATTGCGAATATCGCCCTTTTCGGCCGGAACCGTCAGGATTTCGCCATGCGCTTCAAACACCGCGCGCACGCCGTTGGGCGAAACATGCGCGCCGCGCACCTCGCGCGCCACATTCTGAAAATGCGGCCGCACTTCGGTAAGATCCGCGGCGATCTGTACCATCACCTGGGTACTCTTCTGCGTCGCCAGATCGTAGATATGGATCGCGCCGAACTGCTCATACACGATTCCGCCCGGTCCCGCGCTGGCGCTGACGATGTCCTTGCCGGTATTTTCAATCAGCTTCTTCACGTCCTTGCTCTTGAGGTCCCAGCTATACAGCGTCATCGGCCCGCTGCGGTCCGAGAGGAAATAAATCTTGTCGCCGATCCACATGGGATTGATGTCGTTCGAATCGGTGCGCGGAACCTTCACGGTGCTCAGATCGGCCAGGTTCACCACCCACAGGTAACTCGCTTCGCCGCCGCGATATCGTTTCCACGCCACGAAATTCGTGAACCCCGGAGCGAACTGGCCGCCGTCTAAAGGTGCATAGAGCATGCGTTTGCCATCCGGCGAAAACGATCCGGTGCACGCCATAGGAAGCGGCAGCGCGTCGGCCATGCCTCCGTCGACGCTGACCGTATAGAGCTCCGTATAACGCGAGAAGCTGTGACGATTCGACCGGAACAGAATGCGCTTGCCATCCGGCATCCACCCCGCGACGCGATCCGCGTCCGGATGATACGTGATGCGCTTGGGAGTTCCTCCCACCGAAGGAATCGTAAACACGTCCACGTTTCCGTCGTATTCGCCGGTGAACGCAATGGTCGACCCATCCGGCGAAAACGCAGCTTCCGTTTCAAAGCCGACGCCGCCGGTGAGCCGCGTCGCCATTCCACCCTGCCGGCTGACGGTCCACAGATCGCCCGCGTAAGAGAAGACAATCTCAGTGCGGTTCATGGCGGGTTTTTGCAAGAGATGGATGGTCGCGGGAGCGGAAAACGCGAATGCGGAAAGGACTAGCGCAAGGGCAGCGATCTTCATGCCGTTCAGTGTACTACCTGCGGACCATCGTGCGTGTTTTAACCGTTAATTCGGAACGTTTCCGGCGCGAAACAGGCGTTCGGTGGGCTGGTCTAACGGACTGAGTGAGGTCCCCGGGTTAAAGGCCGCATCTGAAGAAGAGCGAGGAGGAAATGGAAAAAACAAACTCTACCCCATGCACCGCGCGGACTCGAATCCTGCAGTCTTCTGGATGAGACGCGCACAGGAGAGTTTACGGCGGGCCGCACCGGCGGCGATGGTCTGGATCATGGCGATCCTGATCTCGCTGCCGGCCACGGCCGATGCTCCGCTCAGCGCGCAGGATTCCGCGGAACGGGCCCAGAAGCTGGAAGCGTTTTTCGAAGCCCACGGCTGCCCCCGGCCGTTTCACGCGCGCGACTACGTCGACGCCGCCGACCGGTACGGCGTCGATTACCGGATTCTCCCCGCCGTATCGGTCCGCGAAAGCACCTGCGGCTGGTACGCGCGGCGAAATAACCGCTGGGGCTGGGCGTCGATGCGCGTCGGGTTCCGCTCGGTCGAGCGCGGCATTCACTACATCACGCGCCAGCTCGCCTTCGGCCGCTACTATCGCGGCAAAGATGTGGAAGGGAAACTGCGCGCGTATAATCCGGGCCATCCGCGATATGTGCGCGAGGTGAAGCAGTTGATGGATGAGATCGACGGCGATTGACCGCAAGTTGGAGCGCGAGGCTTTAGCCTCGCACCCGAGCGGCGCTGAAGCGCCACGCGGATTGAAATCCGCCGTCCCAGCGCTTCGACCCGTACGCTTATCCGCCGATAATGGATAGAATCATGGCCCGCTGTTCGTCGCCGAACTGACCCTGCGGCGCGAAGTTCCACAGCACCTTGTTGACTCGCACGTGTAGGGCGTGATGATCGGCGGACGCTCCGAAGGGCTTCAAGGAGCCTACGTCCGTAATCTCGCTGCGCTGCACGTTGAATTTGTGCGGAGATCCGTCCGAAGCCTTGTACTCCAGGCTGTTCCGCGTCACATACAGCCATCCGTGGCAACTCGACGAGAAAATCCCCCCGCCGTGATCGTGGAGCACGTGGAAGGTCGCGTTGCCGCCGTGGGCGAGCGACTTTTCGAAATTGTCCTTCGCCTCCGGCCACTGCTGGAAGTTGTAGAGGTAAATCTGCGCCTTCAGATCGTAGGCCTCGAAGCGGTTCGGGTCGAGTTTGATGGCGCGATCGAGCAGCGCCAGCTCGTCCCCATACGCATGCTTCTGATCGAGCGCGCCGGCCTGCTGGATCAGGCCCTTGTAGTCGCCGGAAGGCTGGGTCGCGGCCGGTCCCGGCCCGCTTGCGCCAGTCGCGCCCGTGGGACCCGGTGCCGGCGTGGGCGTCGGCTTGTTGAACAGGAACGCGAGGATCAGCACGGCGACCACGCCGATCGCGATCCACAGCCATTTACCGCCCCCCGAGGAAGGCGCCGGCGCGGCGGGGGCGGGCGGCAGAAATTCGTAGGGCGGCGCATACTGCGGCGGAGCCTGCTGCATGGTCTGCGCGTACGGCTGCGGCGATTCTTCAAACGCCATGCCGGTCAGCGCCGCGCTGAAATCCTGCATGGACTGAAACCGGTCGTGCGCGCGAATCGACAATGCCCGCATCAGCGCGGCTTCCGAACGCGGGTCAATATCCGATCCGAGCCGGCTGGGGTATTCGAGCTTATCCTCCACCTGCCGGTCGAGCGCGCCCTGCGGAATCTTCCCGGTGAGCGCGAAATACAGCGTGCCGGCGGTCGCGTAGACATCCGTCCAGGGGCCTTGCGTGCCGCTCGAGCGGTACTGCTCTTCGGGTGCGAAGCCTTCCTTCAAAATGATCGAAAGGTTGCGGCTCTTCTGCCCCAGCGCGTTGCGCGCCGCGCCGAAATCGATCAGCTTCACACCCGAACTGGTGACATAAATATTGTCCGGGCTGATGTCGCGATGCAGGATGCCTTCGCCGTGCACCGCGGCCAGGGCGCGCATCACCGGCAACATAATCTCGATTGCCGTTTGAAACGGAACCTGCCCGCCGCGTTGTTTGAGGAAATCCTCAAACGTGGAGCCGTCCAGGTACTCCATCACCAGGTAGGCGGTGCCGTTGTCGCGGAACACCGTGTCGATGGATACGATGCCGGGGAAATTCTTGAACTTCTTGAGAGTGCGCGCCTCTTCGAGGAACCGCTCCAGGCCGAATTCGAATTCCACCTTGGTGCTGTCCGAGTACGCCATCACCTGCGTGGTGTTGGCCGCGCGGCCGGCCACTCCATGCGGAAGATATTCCTTGATCGCGAGGCGCGTGGCGAGACCGGTATCCCAGGCCAGATAGGTGACGCCGAACCCGCCATGACCCAGCGCGCGGCCGATCAGATACTGATCGTGGAGCATGGTCCGCGGGCGCATCTGCAGCGGATTCTGCGCGGGGCTTTCAAACGGCCGTCCGCACACCGGACAAACGGGCGCGCCCGAATCGTCCTGCATGCAGCCGACGCACAGCGTTTCGAGATTCATAAGGTGCACCTGACGGCAATGGCCGAATAATTATCGAACTCACCCGTGGCGCGCTCGCGGAGCTGCGCTTCCATCCGCTCCAGCCACTGCTTCGAATGTTTCGAAGCGGCGAGCGAGGTTTCCATTTCCTCTTCGAGAATCCACTCCCAGAATCCATCCGAGGCGAGCAAAAATGTATCGCCGGGCTCGGGCGGCACGGGCATCGCTCCGGCGGCCGCGCCCGGATCTTGTTTGGCTCCCAGGCTGCGCAGCAGACGCGACCGGTCTTCGTGAAAGCGAATCTCGTCCATGCGGATTTCGCCGGCTTCAGCCAGGCGCTGCGGCACGCTGTGGTCGCGCGTCTGCTCCCGGATTTTTCCATCCCGGAACCAGTACAGGCGCGAATCCCCCACATGAATCCAGCGCGCGGCTTCGGCGGATGCGATGAGAAGAACCAGAGTGGTGCGCATCCCAGTCAGTTCCGGCTCCACAATCTGTTTTTCAACGACTGCCTGTTGCGCGCGATCTACGTGCCCGGCCAAAGCATCCGCCGTAACTGCCGGGTTCGAGCGAAACGATTCGAGCACGGCGTCGACCGCGGTTTTGGACGCGGTCTCTCCCCCGCGATGCCCGCCCAGGCCGTCGCACAGGACCCAGCATCCGGCCGAGCCGTTGAGCGCATGCCCGCAGCAATCCTCGTTATTTTCGCGTCCGCCCGCCGATGAAAGCGTGGCCGTTTCAAACTGCACGTTACTCCATCCTCGCTTCAAACTGATTGCGCGTATCGCCGACGTAGAAGCGATCGCCCGGGCGCAGATCGCGCGGTTGGCCGGGCCAGACGCGTTCACCATTCGCCAGATAAGTTCCGTTGGTCGAGCCCAGGTCTTCCAGCACAAACGTTCCCCGCGACGCATCCCATCGAAGGGAACAGTGCCGCTTCGACACAGCATCTGATTCGACGCCGAACACCAGATTCGCCGCGGCCTGATCGCGGCCCATGACGCTGGGCCGCGCGTCCACCGGAATCGAGGCGCCGGCATATTGGCCGGTCAGCCCGCGCACCACGGGTTTGGTTGCGACCGGCGCCGGTTGGTACGCCACCGGCGGCACCTGCGGATATTGAGGCGCGCCCGGGTACGGCGGCTGCGGAGCATTGGGATACGCCGCCGGCTGAGGATTCGGATACGGTGTCGGCGGACGGTACGCCGGACGCCGCTGCGTCAGCACGCGCGCGACCTGATCCCGCGTGGATTTCCGCGTCGCCAGCGCCGCCAGCACCACGATGATTCCCAATCCGAACCATTCGGTCCCATGCGGAAGATGAAACGAGCCGTCATCCGGCGGCGGCTGCTCGCCTCCACCCTGCCCGCCCCCGCCCTGCTGTCCGCCTCCGCCACCACCCCCGCCTCCACCGCTTTGCTGCGAACCGGCCGCGCTGCACGCCGCATCCGCGACCTTCGCCTTGATTCCCACCTTGTCGAATCCAGCGCCCAACGGGTCGATCACGAATGCCAGCTGCGTGCCTTTGTCCACCAGCATGTTGAAGCCGATCACGCTGCCGCAGGCGTCGAACATGGCGCCGCCTTTGAGCACCGAATCCGCGGTGGGGCTCGCCTTGATCACCGGGTAGGGAACTTTGTCCGCCTTGACGATGTCCTGAAGCTTGCCCTCGGTCACCGACGGCTCGCCTTTATCGGAGAACTGCACGGTGTAGATCGGTTGATCCTTCTGCGCCAGCTTGGCCGGCACCAGCGTGACGCCGGCGCTGTTGGCTTCGCCGTCGATTTCGAGAATCACCAGGCCGCCGTCGCCCGACCATGCCACGCTCGATTTCACGTCCTTGTCGCCGATGTGCACATACGCGGTTTTCTGCGCGCCCGCGTCGGTCTTGTCGCAGCACAGGCTGTAGGTGACCACGTGTTTCGCGTCCACGATCCAGCCGCCGGTCAGCGACACGGCTTTGAGTTTGTCGCCGTCCTGAATGGCGCCGTAGACCTCCACGCTCATATCGGTCATCTTCTGGGTCGGCGGCTGGGCGAGGGCCACCACCCCGGCCACGGCGGCGAGAATGCAAAGGTTACGCGTCATTGTTTACCGTCCGGCTTTCGCAAGGGGTCTGATAAAGGCTGCATCGGCACACCGCGCGGAGGCGGATTGCGGTGCGCATCGGGAGGGGGACGCACTCCAGGAGGACCGTCGTATGGATCGGCAGGAGGACCATTCGGATCCTGATCGGGTGGATTCTGCTGCGGCGGATCCGTCGCGGTGGGCACCGGATTCGCCGGCGGATCGCCGCGCAGTGCGGGCAGATCTTCAGTCTTGTGCGATTCGGGAGCGGCGGCCGAGGCGGGCTTGTTCGCGCGAAAGTGTTTCTCGTACCACCATCCCGCGGCGCCGGCCGCAACGATCACCAGCAGCACCACCAGGAGCCACCAGGGGCTCGACCGGGAGGGCGGGGTCGGCACCGCGGCGTGTTCGCCCGAAGGCCACTCTATGGCTGGTTTCGAGACGGCCGGCGGCGGAGGCGGAACCGGGGTAGTGGGCGGCGGCAGCGGCGCGTTGAGCGACGGCAGCGCTACGGTTTTCGCGATGTTGTTCCCCAGCGGCTTCATGGGCCGGTCGGGCGGGATGGTCGCGACCAGCGCGTCGGATGCCGTCACCGACAGCACCGTGACATTGTCCTGATACTCGCGTTTGTGCGCCAGGGTCTGCGCGACCAACACCTCCGGCCATCTCTGCGGATCGCCCGCCAGGCAGGCCCGGATCTCTTCGGGCGAGAGCGTCTTGAACATGCCGTCGCTGGCCAGCAGGACCGTGTCGCCGTCGTGCATGATGTACGGCTCCGTGTTGCGGTCGATTTCGTCCAGATCCTCTGTCCCGATGTAGCTGGTGAGCGATTCGCGCTCCGGATGGGTCTGCGCGTCCTCCCGCGACATGGTTCCGCGCGCCACCGCTGCGTCCAGAACATTGGCGAAAACGTGCGGCCGGTTGATCATCCGCGCTTCTCCGGGCGCGCACAGGAACAACCCGCTGTCGCCGACCGAAATGTAGTACATCAGGTTCTTGTACAGCGCCGCGGCTACCAGCGTGGTGCCCACGCCGTCCTTCATGCCGAGCCGTTTCGACAGCTCGACCACCTCCTGGTTGGCTTCCCTGGTGCTGCGTTCGAGCGCGGCGGGAATGGTTTCCTCCGCCGTCTTGCGCGCGTAGGCGTCCAGGAACACTTTCACCGCCACGCGGCTGGCTTCATCGCCGAATTCCATCCCGCCCATGCCGTCGCACACGATGGCCAGAAATCCGCCATGCGCGATGAAGGCGTCGTTCGATGGATCGGAGAATCCGAACGAATCCTGCTGCGAGTGCCTCGCTCCGATATGTTGCGCGTTGCCGGGCAAAAACCGCATCAGCTCTCTGCTTCCTCCCATGTATATTTCGCGCCGCAGAAGGCGATCAGCACCAGCTTGGTCTTGCCGATTTCGAGCACGTCATCGCTCTTCATTTCAGTGGGCGAGTTGACGATCTCTCCGTTCAAATACACCAGGCCCGACGCATCGCCCGGCAGCGCCCAGAAGGTATGTTTCTTGGGATCGAAAATCACCAGTCCATGCCGCTCCCGCGAGACGGTGTTGTCGCTTTCGACCACCACATCATTCGACGGCGCGCGGCCTACATAATTTTTCTCGTTGTGCAGCCGGAAATCCTTGCCGCGATCGGGACCCTCCATGCATACCAGCCATCCGACCACGGGTTCCGTCTTGAGCGTCTTCGCACCCGCGCCCACGCGGACGGTCGCGCCGGGGTGGGGACCTGCGCCCGCCGGCGGACTCGGAGGCATCGGCAAAGGCGGACCACCTTGCATGGGCGGCGGCCCGAATCCCGGTGGAGGCGGTGGCAACGGCGGCATTCCCATGCCAGGCAGGGGCGGAGGCATCGGCGGCATGGGAGGAACCGGCCGGGTTTTCTGCTCATAACCGCCCGTATCGGCGGGTAGCGCGCACCAGGGGCATCCGGGGTGCTTCGCCGGATCGTAAAAGTGACCTTCCGGGCAGCGGATCATGTTGTCGGCCATCCCTTCTTCCCGGTCTTCAATCGGGAAAAACTATTGTATTGATTTCCGGCGCGCTCTGCCCTTCAAGCCCCAGCGAAGTGGACACTTCGAGAAAATCCGCCGGGGAGCGCGCCATCTCATATTTCACCGCGTACCGGAGTCGCGCGGCGTCCACTCGGCTGAGCCCGAATTCCCCCGCTTCCGGCACCAAATCCAACACGGCGGGAGCGCGCACGCCATATTGGCGGATCAGAAACATAATTTCCTTGAGGGGAAGCGAGTAACGTTGAGCAAGCCGAGGCGCGTCGCCGCGCAGCGTTTCGATCGCCTCCGCTGAGTTCCCGTTCAGCGGAGCCGAGGCGGTCACGTGAACGTCACCCAGATCCGGCACGGCGAGGTCGGACGCTTCTTCGCTCATCAATCGATACGTAGTGTATTTTCCGCCAGTGATACGCAGGACGCCTTCCGGATCGAAGAAAATCCGGTGCTCGCGCGTCACTTTCGTGGCCGAGCCGGTCGCTGCCAGGAGCGGGCGCAAAGAACTGAAGGTCGCGAGCGTTTCCATTTTTCGACTGGCCGGAAAAACCAGCGCCGCGATCGATCGCAGGTACTTCGTCTCTTCCTCTGAAATCGCGACATGGTCGGGGGAACCGTCATGATCCACATCGGTGGTGCCGATCAACGTCTTGTCGGCGCGCTCGCCCCACGGGATGAAGAAGACGATGCGCCCGTCCTTTTCGAAATACGCCACCGCATGATCGCTCGCGTTCAGGCGCGGCAAAACGATGTGCGATCCGCGCACCAGACGAGGCGCGGGATCGCGAGCCCATGGCCCGGTCGCGTCGATCAGAACCTTGGTGCGCGCTTCGAAGTTTTCCTTCGCAATGGAATCGTGCAGCGTAACGATGAAATCGCCATCGCTGTTCCGCCGGCTCTCGGCCGAGACGTAGTTCACGCATACCGCGCCATTCGACTGCGCCTCGAAAATATTTTCGAGCACCAGGCGCGCCGATTGCACCTCGGCGTCGTAATATTCGGCCGCAGCGGTCATTCCCGGAACGCCCAGTCCCGGTTCCAGCTTTAGAACCGCATCCAGATTCAAACGCCGGTGCCGCGGGAAGCCGGGGCTGAAGGCGTCATACAGCGTGAGCCCGAGGTTGTAATAAATCTCCCGCGCGACGCCCTGCAGCGGAAGCAGAAACGGCAGCGGATCCACCAGGTGCGGCGCGATGCGCAGGAGTGTCGAGCGTTCGGAAAGCGCTTCGCGCACCAGGTGAAAATCGAACTGCTTCAGGTACCGTAGCCCGCCGTGGATCAGGTGCGAATTTTTGTTGCTGGTGCCCGAGCCGAAATGTTTCCGGTCAACCAGCGCGATCAAAAGCGGTTTTTGAGCAACCTTCGCCCGCAGCGCCAGATCGCGCGCCACACCGGCTCCATTGATCCCGCCGCCCAAAATCAGGACGTCGAACCGTTGGGACTTCAGCCGCGCGATCGCGTCTTGGCGAGTAGTCAAGCTTTCATGATAAGAGCTACCGAGCGTGAAGCGCGATGGACGGCGGATTTTAATCCGCGTAAGGCTTTAGCCTTGCCCGCCCAGGCGGCGCTAAAGCGCCACGCGGATTGAAATCCGCCGTCCATTTCGCACCCGGCTAATGCCCGCCGTGGACCAGGATCTGCATGCGCGCGACCGCGTCCCGCATCGAATCCGCCTGCGCGCTCAATTCCTGGCCCGCCGATGCCGATTCCTCCGCGCCCGCCGCGGATTGCTGCGTGACGCGCTCCATCAGCGCGATCGATTTGGCGATCTGATCCACGCCCCGCGTCTGCTCCTGCGCGCCCAGGCTCACCTGGTCGACCAGCGTTCGCACCTGCGCGGTCCGCTCCGTGATCGACCCGATGGCTTCCACCACCTGGGCCGTGGTGCGGCGGCCGCTCTCCGACATCTCGACCGACTCCTGAATCAGAGCGTGGGTCTCCCGGGCGGCCTGCGCGCTCCGCTGCGCCAGGTTCCGGACCTCGTCCGCCACCACCGCGAATCCCTGTCCCGCCGCGCCCGCGCGCGCCGCCTCCACCGCGGCGTTCAAGGCGAGGATGTTGGTCTGAAACGCGATCTCATCGATCGCCCGGAGAATGCTCGCGATCTTCGCGCCGGATGCCGTGATGCCGTCCATTGCGGTCACCATTTGCTGAAGCGATTGGCCGGCTCCGGCCACACATTCGTCCACCGCCGCGATCAGTTCGGCGGACTGTTTCGAATTTTCCGCGTTCCGCCGCGTCAGGGAAGCGATTTCCGAACTGGATGCGGAGGTCTCCTCGAGCGATGCCGCCTGTTGCGAGGCGCCCTCCGCCAGGCTGATTCCGGCCGACGAAACCTGGCTCGATGCGGCAGCCAGGTTCTGCGCGCTCTCCGTCAGCGTCGAAACCACGCCACGCAGCGCCGCGGTGATGCCGCGGATCACCAGCATGGAGACGCCCAGCAGTAGCGCAAAGGCGATGGCGACGGCCACGCCGAAAATCGCGAGGCTGTTGGTGATGCCCGCGCGCCGGCGTTGGTTCTGCGTGGCAAGCGATTCCACAATCCGATCGATCAGATCGGTGGGCGCGCGGTCCTGGCCTTTCACCATCGCGTCCGCGGCCGCCTGATTCCTTCCATGCGACGCGGCAAAGACGGCCAGCGCGGCGTCGTACCGGCTCATCATCACGCGATGCGCTTCCATGAACTGGTCGAGAAGCTGGCGGGCATGATCGTCGTCGATGCTGGACTTCAGGCGCCGGTCGATTTCATCGATCGTGGCGGACTCGTCGTGAAACGCCGCGCTGTACTTGCGGAGCGCTTCCGGATCGTGTCCCCGCAGCAGCGTGTCCTTCCACTCCTGAACCTGCTTCTTGAAAGTCACCTGCATCACGCGCGAAAGATCCTGATCCCGCACGTTTCGATCGAACAGTTTTTCGTAAGCGGAGACCACCGAGTGCATCCGCAGGTAGAGGACACCCGCCGCGCCCGCTCCCATCAGCAGCGTAAGCGCCAGAATGCCCCAGATTCTCGAAGTAATTTTCCAGCCAGTCGTGAGAAGGCGCACACTGGCTTTATCGTCCCGAAAAGCGCGTTCAATACGGCGTTCGGCAACGCGACGCGAGCAGCCCGGTGGCATGCGACAGGTCAAGGTCGCCGATCAGCAATCCTTCTTCGCCATACGGCTGATAGCTCAGCAGCGTGCCGTCCGGATTGACGATTGCTGAGGTGGTGGGAGATCCGGCGCTGGCGCAATTGACCGTTGCGACGTAACAGGTGTTTTCCGCCGCGCGGCACAGGATCGCTTTTTCGTGAAACGTGTTGGCGGGATCGGCGAAAGTGGTGGGCCGGTAGGAATCGGGCGAAGCTTCGTGGAAATGCGGATGAAACACGATCTGCGCTCCCCGCCGCGCGGCCCAGCGCACGGTTTCCGGATAGCGCCAGCCTTCATGGCAGATCGCGATGCCGAAGGTGACTGGCCCCGCTTCGAAAACGCGCCGGCCGGCGCCATTTGTGAACGTGCTCTCTTCGGAAGGATCGATCTGCACCTTATCCTGGAACCCGGCGATGGAGCCATCCGCGTTGATGACCAGTGCGGTCGCGACCAGTGCACCGTCGACGAAACGCTCCGTGCCCAGAATCACCGTGATGCCGGCCTTCCCGGCCGCGCTGGCGATGGTGGACCAGGCTTGCTCGAGAAACTCAGAGTCGGCAGGGGGAATCGGCTTGCCGACTCGATAGCCGGGTACGAAACATTCCGGGAAACAGACGATCCGTGCGCCTTGAAAGGCCGACTGCTCGATCGCCTGTTGAGCGAGCGTGACCGATTCTCCCGGCGTGGCAGGAAATCGCAAGTTAGCGAGCGCGATGCGGACGTTCGCGTTCATTCGGGTTCATTGGCGGCTAAATTCTTTTTTTCGATGCTCGGCAAAAACGCCGCCAGCAGTCCGATCGCAGGCAGGAACGCGCAGAGCCGGTACACCGTTTCAATACTGGTGGCATCCGCCAGCTTTCCGAGCAGCGCCGCTCCGATTCCGGCCATTCCGAACGCGAGGCCGAAGAATAATCCCGACACCGCGCCGATCCTGCCGGGGAACAGCTCCTGTGCGTAGACAATGATGGCGGGAAACGCCGAAGCCAGCAGCAGGCCGATCATCACCGTCAGGCAAATGGTCCAGAACAGGCTCGCGTAGGGCAGCATCAATGTGAACGGCAGCGGGCCAAGGATCGACCACCAGATAACGCGCTTGCGGCCGAGCCGGTCGCCGATCGGTCCGCCGGCGAAGGTGCCGAGCGCCACCGCGCCCAGGAAAATGAACAGGTCGATCTGCGCGGACCGCACCGGCAGGTGAAATTTGCTGATGAGATAGAACTCGTAATACGTGTTCAGGCTCACCATGTAGAAAAATTTCGAAAACACCAGCGCGATCAGGATCGTCAGCGCGCCGAGCGCCTTTCGCTGGGGGATATTGTGCACCGCTTCGCGGATGGCGCGCGCGGCGTGCGCGACGCGATGGGCTTTGTACCACGCGCCGATGCGCGTCAGCATCACCATGGCCGCCAGCGCCAGCACCGAAAACCATCCGATGCTCTTCTGGCCTTGCGGAAGCACGATATAGGCGGCCAGCAGCGGCCCCAACGCGGTCCCCGCGTTTCCGCCGACTTGAAACAGCGACTGCGCGAGGCCATGCTGTCCGCCCGATGCCATGCGCGCCACTCGGGACGATTCCGGATGAAACACGCTCGACCCGACGCCCACCAGCGCAACGGAGGCGAGCACGATCAGAAACGTCGGCGCGTGCGAAATCAGAAGCAGGCCGGCCAGCGTGAAGCCCATCCCGATCGCGAGCGAATACGGCATCGGCCGCCGATCCGTATACAACCCGACCACGGGCTGCAACAGCGACGCCGTCATCTGGGAACTCAACGTGATCAGCCCGACCTGCCCGAAATCCAGGTGATAGGTCGATTTGAGAATCGGATAGACGGCCGGAATCAGCGACTGCATCGTGTCGTTCAACAGATGACAGACACTCAGTGCGCTGAGCACACCAAACGCCACGCTTTCCTGGCTGGCAGGAGCGGCGACGGCCGTTTCGGTACGGGGTGAGATGGCCAAAACTGTTCGGCCGTGAATGAACCGCGAACGGCCTTTCTTCAGTTTAGCCGAGGTTGCCGGGGTCTCCGCAAACGCCGCGATTCATGCGGATCGCTGACAACTCCAGGTTCATGGATGCGCTCGGAATCTCCAGTAGAAAGCCAGGAACACCAGGACAATCCCAATATTCGCCGCCAGCCGTTCCCAGAACCGGTTTCTGAAGAACATGAAATCCACCGCGACGATGATGGCCGCCATGGCAATCACATAAAGCACATTGGCGGACGGCCGTTCCCAGAATCGATCTCTGAAGAACACGAAATCCACACCGACGATAGCGGCTGCCACGGCAACCACGTACAGCGCGGCTTCCCCTTTGCCCATGTTTTATTGGCTTAATTTTATACTCTCGGCGATGTCCCCCCGGCGTTCCGGAACGAAATGGACCGTCACCTCATCGTTGGTCTTCGACGAAAGGTCGGCCAGCGTACCTTTGGCCCCCTCTTCTTTGATCCGCGTAGCGGGCGTTACTTTGAAATCGAACGTGGTGCCGGTCGAATCCTTGACGATCAGCAGATGGTTGGTGGTGTCCACGATATCGATCTTTCCCGAGAGATTTTCCGGCGGCCACTGGCTGCGTGGCTTCTCGGCCTTCGACGCGGTGGTGCCGGCCAGTGCCAGCGCCGCGAAGCCTACGGCGCACAGAGCGGTTCTGAGAATTGCTCGACGCATTGCAAATTTACCTCCATCCCACTTCTATCACCGCGCGTCCTTGTAGAACATCCCGCCGGTAAGCGATATCGCGCGAAGAAACGTGAACGGTGATACCCTACCGAAACAGGAGCACCGAATGATTTCACGCCCTTTGATCCTCGTCCTGATCGCGGCCGGGACCATGTTGGCCGCCGACGAGCCTGTCAATGATCTTCCCAATCCCTACCAGACCGTCAAAGGATGGTTCCAGTTGCCGGCGGGCCGCACCATGGGGTCCACCAGCGCGGTGGATATCGATTCGAAAGGCCACATCTGGGTGGCCGAGCGGTGCGGCAAGAACAACTGCGCCGGCTCGACCCTCGATCCGATCCTGGAATTCGATGCCAGCGGAAAGCTGCTCAAGAGTTTCGGCGCGGGCATGTTCATTTTTCCCCACGGAATCTGCATTGATAAGGATGACAACATCTGGATCACCGACGGCCAGGGCCGCAACGGGATCGGCCACCAGGCGATTAAATTTTCGCCGGATGGAACCGTACTGATGCGCCTCGGTAAAGCAGGCGTGGCCGGCAGCGGCGAGGGCGAATTCATCGCGCCCAATGACGTCGCGGTGGCCAAGAACGGCGACATCTTCGTATCCGAAGGCCACAGTTCAGGAGGGCGCGCCAAAACCAACGATCGCATCCAGAAATTCGACAAGACCGGAAAATTCCTGATGATGTGGGGCAAGAGTGGGACGGGTCCAGGCGAATTTGACCAGCCGCATGCGCTGGCCTTCGATTCGAAGGGCCGCTTGTTCGTGGGCGACCGCAATAATAATCGCATCCAGGTTTTCGACCAGAACGGAAAGTTCATCCTGCAGTGGACCCAGTTTAGCCGCCCGAGCGGCATCTACATCGACAAGCACGATAATTTATACTCGGCCGATTCCGAATCTAACTCGGTGTCGCGAAACCATCCGGGCTGGAAGCGCGGCATCCGCGTCGGCAGCGCGAAGACCGGGAAAGTGGTCGCGTTCATTCCCGATCCGGATGAAAACGCCAGAGGCACCAGCGCGGCCGAAGGCGTGGTCGCCGACAAAAATGGCGTGATTTACGGCGCCGAGGTGGGTCCGCACGACGTGAAGAAGTACGTCAAAAAGTAGATTTCGTTATTCTTGTTGCCGGCCCAGTTCTCGCGGCCCCCAGGCAAAGGCGACCATGATCGCCAGCGCCGCCATGATCAATCCGGTGACGCGCGGGTCGTAGTAGGAACCGTTGAGCGGGAACAGTTGCCACGTGAGATCGATCATGGCGTGGAAGATCGTGGCGGCGAAAACGGTCGCGCCCATATTGTTGTACAACCAGACCATCAACACGCGCGCCGCGACTGTCGACAAAGACCACCAGCCGATCCAGGCCGGCGATCTGTGAGCTTGAATCAACGGCACGATGTGCCAGACGGCCCAGACCAGGCCTAGCAGAACGCCCGCCTGAAGCGCGTTCCACCGGCGCTGGAGAGCATCGAGCGCGTACCCCGACCATCCAGATTCTTCGCACAGCGAGGAGAAAAAGAATGCCGCGGACAAGCCGAGGATCGTGGAAATCGAAAATTGCGGCGCCGGAAGCGGCTCTCTCGAGCGTTGGATCGCATACGATAACGCCATGACTGCCGGCATCAGGAGGAGGAGCGGCGCGTACCAGATCGTGGCCCTGATTCGGCGGTAATCGAACCCCCGCTTCATCAGCGCGATCACGCCCGTCATCCGCGTTTCCCGATAAACCAAAATCGCAGCCGTGATCGCTGGGCACACGAACATCAGCCCGCTCACCGGAACGCCGGGCAACAGTTGAAACGACGTCGAGGCGCCGGCAGCGTAGAACGGCAACGAAAGAGCAAACAGCAGCAGAAAAAATTTCGGTGGAGACCGCGCGGGCTGGGACTTCATTCAGTTCGCCGACGGTTTCTCCACGTGATCGATCACCAGTACCTCCACCGGACCCTTGGACGATTCGAGCTTCAATCCGAGTTGCTCCTGTAATGCCGTGAAGATCGATGGACCGGCCGAGTCGGGCGGGGGCGCGGGTTTGGTGGGATCGTCGCCATCCGGCGAACGCATCGGCGTATCGGGCAGCCATTCGATGCTGACGTTGAATTTCTCCGTGTACCCGGTCTTATCGATCACGGTGCGGTCCAGGGTCTGCGGGAGCCAGCTCGTGAGTAAATCCTCCATCGTGATCCCATACCCTTTCAGCGTCGAATTGAGTCCATTGCGGCCCATCCAGAGGTTTCCGCACGGCAGCGCCTGACCCCGCACAGGCGGTCCCGGCGGATGGTCGGGATCAACTTCCACGCAATCGGCCGGTTTCAATTTGAGCCCGCCTTTGGCGACCGTCACGGTGTAGACCGGGAGTTCCTTGGTCTCGCGATGGATTTTCAAGCTGCACCGCTCTTCGAGCAGCGTCTGAAGCCGGAGCATGAGATCTGCCCACCGCGCCTCGAAGGTGGCGGGGCTGATCGGCTTTACCTCGCGATCGACTTGCGGCTTCGCCGTGATGTCGAACGTGTCGGACCCGAGCCACCCGGGCGCGCCATAGATCTGAAACTGCTTGACGTCGTAGGCTTGCGCAACGATCGCCTTGAGGGGCATGTTCTTCACATTGAAATCGCCCGCGCGATCGCTGCCGATAAATCCCCCGCGTCCGCCGGCGGACGGTTTAATGGATGCGACCTCGAATTCGGGCCGGGGCGTGGGAGTTTGCGCGAAGCTCGAAACCGCGGCCAGCAGGAATACCGAGCGGATGGCGAAATTCATCTTGACCTCCTCGTGATTGCATCCAGCGTAGCGCCTTCATGAGACGGTAGGATGGGAGAAGGACGAATGTATGGCGACTCTCGATTGGTCACAATGTCCCGCCGTCGAAAGCGTCCCGGGCAAGGTGAGCGGGGCCTGGGTCTTGAAAGGCACGCGTATGCCCGTCGCCGCGATCTTCGAAAACCTGGCTGCCGGAGCCAATATCGATGACATCATGGAATGGTTTGAGGGACTGGATCGCGCGCAGGTTCAGGCGGTCATCGATTTCGCCGCCCGGAGTCTCGACAAAGAGCCCACCTACGCTCCCTGACCGCGACCATGCGGATCCTCTTCGATCAGGCAACGCCGGTTCCGATCCGTCCGTATCTTACGCACCACAGCGTCCGCACGGCGGCGCAGCAGGGGTGGGACGAACTGAGTAACGGCGATCTTCTGGCAGCAGCCGAAGCTGGCGGGTTCGATCTTCTGTTGACAACCGACAAAAACCTGCGAGATCAGCAGAATCCGGCAGGCCGTAAGATTTGCAATCGTGGTCATCGGCCAGCAGCAGTGGCCGCAGCTTCGCGCACACATCCAGCGCGTGGTTGAAGCAGTCGATGCGGCCACGCCGGGCAGTTGTGTGGAAGTGGAGATTCCTTTCAGATGAGCAATCGCTGCCCGACCTATATAATGTCCACATGAATGTCACACGCCGGGCTCTTGCGAAGATGGTCGCTGTTGCCGCTGCGGTTCCGGCGGCTGTGGTCGCTCAAAGCGATGCCGATGAGGAGACCCGGTCGGCGCATGCGGCGCTCGCCAATAACGCTGCGCAGATTGCCAAAGTCGAAGTTCCCATGGCCACCGAGCCTCCGTTCCACTTCAAGGCCTAGCTCATGGCGAAAATTCCTGACGACGTTTTCTTCATGACCATCAGCGAGTTGACCACCAAGCTTCGCGCGCGCGAATTTTCGGCGGTCGAGCTGACGCGCACCTATTGCGATCGCCTGGAACGCATCGGGCCGCAGTACAACGCGCTCGCGCTCAGTTTGCGGAAGCAGGCGATCAGGAACGCCAAAGACGCCGACGACGAAATCAAACGCGAACGCTATCGGGCATTGCAGGGCATTCCGTTCGGCGTGAAGGATCTGCTCGCGTACGCGAAGCACCCCACCACCTGGGGCGCCAAGCCTTACGCGACGCAGGTGTTCAAGGAAACCGCGCCGGTGATTTCGAAACTTGAAAAGGCCGGCGCGATTCTGATCGGCAAGCTCGCCATGGTGGAACTGGCGGGAGGCGGAGGGTACCGGTATCCTTCGGCGTCGCTCACCGGGCCGGGATTGAATCCGTGGGATAAAACGCGCTGGAGCGGAGGATCGTCGAGCGGGTCGGGCATCGCCACCGCGGCGGGACTGGTGGTGTTTGCGCTCGGCTCGGAAACCTCGGGATCGATTTTGACGCCCAGCGCATTTTGCGGCGTCACCGGGCTGCGGCCGACCTACGGCCTGGTCAGCCGGCGCGGCGCGATGGCGCTGTCCTGGACGCTCGATAAAATCGGGCCGCTGTGCCGCTCGGCGGAGGATTGCGGGCTGGTGCTTGAAACCATCGCGGGCGGCGACAGCGACGATCCAGGCTCGGCTGGGAAAAGCTTCGCTTATTCGCCCAAGTACATGCGCCCGCCTTCGGAACTGACGGTCGGTTACGCGCCGGTCGATTTCGAAGAGTACGCGGAGCCGTCGGCGCGCGCCGCGTTCAAGACCGCGCTTGAGGTGATCAAAGCGACCGGTGTGCAGATGAAGGAAGTCGAGATCCCGGATTTTCCGTACGGTGCTACGCTTGGGACCATTCTCAACGGCGAAATGGGATCTATTTTCGAACCGCTGGTCAAGAGCGGGCAAGTGGATGAGCTGGCGGACAAACGCCAGATCGCGGGGATCAAAGCGTCGCTGGAGCTGCCGTCGGTGGAGTATCTTCGCGCGATGCGGATTCGTTCGCTGATTCAGGAAAAATTCCGCGACCTGTTCGTCGATATCGACTTGCTGCTAACGCCGTCGCGGATGGGTCCGGCATCGAAAGTCACTGCCCGGCTGGATGCGGGTCCGCCCGCGAACGCGCCGCGGCCAAAATCGCGCGGGTTGAGCACGCTGATTCCGGCCGGCAACCTGTGCGGTCTTCCCGCGATCTCGCTGCCGTGCGGATTTGCGGACCAGATGCCGGTCGCGCTGTCCCTGGTCTCGCGACCGTTCAACGAAAATCAATTGATCGGGCTGGGCAGCCTGTTTCAGAAGCAGACCGACTGGCATCGCAAACACCCGCCGGTGTAAAGACGCTTCGTCAAGATCGCGGACCCGCTCCGCTTGCTTACGCGCGCGGTTCCGATGCGCTAAACGGAACCCCGACCGTGAGGGAGGGGAGCAGGTCCATTTCCACCCTGGGACGCCTTCGTTATTCCGCCGTCGTTGGATCGATCTGGGATACGATTTTCGAAATGCGGTTGGCTGGAAAACCTCCCTGGCTGGCGTGCTCACGAACCGCGGCTTCATCAGGGGCGATGTAGACGCAGTAGATCCGGTCGTCGGTGACGTAGCTCTCCACCCACTGAATCTCAGGGCCCATCTTGCGCAGCACGCCGCATGACTTCTGAGAGATGGCCTGCAGTTGCTCGGGCGTCAGCTTGCCTGCGCCCGGAATGTCCCGTTCGATCACAAATTTTGGCATGACCCGATTTTATCTACACTTGTTCGTATGGCACAAATTGGATTCCTCGGCTTAGGGATCATGGGCTACCCGATGGCCCGGCACCTGGTGAAATCGGGCAACGATGTCGCGCTGTGGTCGAACACGGCGGCCAAAGCGCAGGAACTCGCGAAGGAAGGCAAGGCGCGGGTGTGCTCGACGCCAAAAGAAGTGGCCGAGCATGCGGACTTCATCTTCTATTGCGTCGGCAACACGGAAATGGCGCGCGCGATTACCACCGGCGCGGGCGGATTGATCGAAGGCGTCCGCAAGAATGCCGTGATCGCCGATTGCAGCACCATCGCTCCAGCGGAAAGCAGAGAGATCGGCCTGGCGTTTGCGGCGAAGCACGCGGCATTCCTCGACGCGCCTTGTACCGGATCGAAACCCGGGGCGGAAGGCGCGACACTGACGTTTATGGTCGGCGGCGACCAGGGCGCGTACCAAAGGGCGCGGCCGTATTTCGACCTGATGGGGAAGGTCTTCTATTATTGCGGCGGACCCGGCCAGGGCCTGCAGGCCAAGCTGACGCAGAACCTGATTCTGGCGAATATCATGCAGGCGTTCGCCGAAGGGATGGTGCTGGCCACCAAAGGCGGGGTCGCGCCGGAGCTGATGCTCGACATTCTGAACAACAGCGCCGCCAAGAGCGGGTTGATTTCGTACAAGGCTCCTTTCATTCTGGACCGGAATTTCGGGACGAATTTCGCGGCCAAATGGATGGCGAAGGATGTCGGCTTGGCTCTCGAAACCGGGAAGGCGATGGACGTGCCGCTGCCGGTAACGGCGCTAACCGAGCAGATGCTTAGGGCTACCATCGCAAAAGGCTGGGGAGAAGACGACTTTTGCGGAACAATCCGAGTTTTGGAAGAATGGGCTAAGGTGACGGTAAAGAAATAGAGAGCTGGAGCCCGCCACGGTTCGCGATCAGAGCCTGGAGGAAGTCCCAGGCTGCCACCTGGAACGCCTATGACTGTATATATGCCATTGAAATAAAAGGCAATAAAGTAACACCTGACGCGGTGGTAAAAACTTTTTTATCTAACCCTACAAAAAACTGTTGCAATCCGGACGAGCATATACTAATATTGGAATCAAGCCGGGGAGGCAACTCCCACCAAAGCGAGACTAACCTCATTAAAGACCCCTGAAGCAAACCTCCCCGGCGCCCCTAATTTCGGGCAACGAGGTTCAGGCGGCGAGGTTAATCAGAGTGATATCATCGTAAACGAGTGACTTCTCTAACCCTGCTCGGTTCCACGGGTTCGATCGGCACCAGCACGCTGGACGTGATCCGGCGGTGGCCCGGGCGCTTTGGCGTTTACGCGCTCGTCGCCGGACGAAACGTTTCGCTTCTGGCACGCCAGATCGCGGAATTCCAGCCGAAAGTCGCCGTGGTCGCCGATGAAACCGCTCTCGCCGAGCTTCTCAAGATTCTGAAGGCGTCGGGGACTCCGCTACCGGAGCTGGCCGCGGGACCGGAGGCTCGCGTGGCCGCCGCGATCGCAAGCGAAGCCGGATTCGTGATGTCGGCGATCGTGGGGGTCGAGGGCCTGGAAGCGACCTACCAGGCGGTATGCATGGGCAAGCGCATCGGCCTTGCAAACAAAGAGGTTCTGGTAGCGAGCGGGCGCCTGGTGATCGACGCGATGCGCCATTCCGGCGCGGAGCTGATTCCGGTCGACAGCGAACATAACGGCGCGCATCAGTGCTTCAGAGCGGGGCTGAGAGGAGAGGTCGCCAAGCTGATCCTGACGGCTTCCGGCGGGCCTTTCCGGGAGACCCCGGCATCGCGCCTGGCGCAGGTGACTCCGGCCGAGGCTTTGAATCATCCAACCTGGAAGATGGGGCAGCGCGTGACCATCGATTCCTCGACGCTCATGAACAAAGGGTTCGAGGTGATCGAGGCATGCTGGCTGTTCGATCTGCAGGCGAAAGACGTAGAAGTGGTAGTGCATCCGCAGTCCAAAGTACACGCCATGGTGGAGTATAACGATGGCAGCGTGATCGCGCAGGTATCGGCGACCGATATGCGGATGCCGATCCAGTACGCGCTGACGTACCCGGAACGGGCCGACGCCCCGGTCCCGCGCCTGGATTGGTCGCAATCGACACGGTGGAGCTTTGATCCTCCCGATTTTCAGAAATTTCCGCTGTTGAAACTGGCGTATGAGGCATTCGAGGCGGGCGGGTCGGCTACGGTCACGTTAAATGCCGCCGATGAGATCGCCGTGGAGGCGTTTCTGGCGGGACGGATTTCCTTTCTGGGCATTGCCGAAACGGTCGCCGAGACGCTCGACCGGGTGGAAAGCCGGGAGCCCAGTTCGGTCGAGGACGTGCTCGAAATCGACCGGGAATCGCGCGAGGTTGCGCGGCGAATTGTTGAAGTTCGGAACGTTCCATCCGAAGCTTCCGTAAAAGCGTAAAATCTAAAGAGACGGCATGGCTTTTTTACACGACATCTGGTGGTATCTGGTTCTGATCGGGGTGATGATCCTGGTTCATGAGCTGGGCCATTTCTGGGCGGCTCGGTTTTTCGACGTGAAGGTGGAGACTTTCAGCTTCGGCTTCGGGCCGCGGCTGTTCGGGTTCAAGCACGGCGAAACCGATTTCCGGTTTTCTGCGATCCTGTTCGGCGGCTACGTCAAGATGGCGGGCGATCAGCCGGGCGAAGAGAATTCGGCCGATCCGCGCAACCTGCTGGCCAAGCCGCGCTGGCAGCGGCTGATCATCACCTTCGCAGGTCCTGCAATCAACGTGGTGCTGGCGGTGGTGATTCTGACCGGGCTGTTCATGCAGCATTTCCCGAAGGTCCCCACGCCGCCCGATCCGACGGTCGGTTATGTTGCGCCGGACGGCGCGGCCGCCAAGGCCGGGATTCGCGAAGGCGACAAAGTGGTGCAGGTGGACAGCGTCGTGAATCCCACCTGGGACGATGTCGCCATGGAAGTTCTGGGGAGCGCCAAGCGTCCGCTGGCGATCTGGGTGGAGCGCGGCGGTCAAACGCTGCATTTGACGATGACGCCGGCGCTCGACGAGAAGCAGGGTGTGGGGCGCATCGACTGGACGCAGGAATCGGAAGTGGAAGTCGGCAGCATCCAGAAAGGGATGGCGGCGGATCGCGCGGGGTTGAAGCCGGGCGATGTCCTGGTGAGCGCTAACGGGATACCGCTGCGGTCCATCAATCGCCTGGAAGAGATCGAGCGCACCACCGACGGCGCGCCGCTGAACCTGGTGTACCGGCGCAACGGAGCGGACCATCCGATCAAGATTCAGCCCGCGAAAGCCGACCCGGCGGGAACCGGCACGCAACGCTGGATGATCGGCCTGACGGTCGAGCCGCACGTCGAGATCATGAAGTTGGGCTTGACGCAGGCGTTTATCGAATCGTGTAAAGAGAACGTTCGCAGCGCCAAGCTGATCTCGCAATTCCTGGAGCGGATGATCGAGCGGCGGATGTCGCCGAAGTCGATCGTTGGGCCGGTAGGAATCGCGCAGATGTCCGGCGAGATGGCGCGCGAAGGTCCGGCGGCGTTCCTGAGTCTGATGGCGGCGGTGAGTTTGAATCTGGCGATTTTCAACCTGCTCCCCATCCCAATCCTGGACGGCGGCGGAATCCTGATGCTGCTGATCGAAATGCTGCTGCGGCGTGATCTGGATCTGCGGATCAAAGAGGCGGTGGTGAAGGTCGGGCTGGTGTTTTTGATGATGGTGGTGGTGTTTGTGATCTACAACGACATTTCCAAGATGCTGCCGGGGTGAATGTGATCCGCCGCGAAATCGATCTTGACGAAGAGAGCGACCGGATCCTTTCGGAGCTCGCGCAGGATTACGAAGGCGACGCAGGCAAAGCGCTCGCCGACCTGCTGCACACGCGCGGCGGGATCGAAGCGTTTGCAGACGCCTGCGAAGAAGCACAGCTGGACCTCCTGCTAGCTCAAAAAGACCGCAGCGAGCGTGAATTTCGAGATGGGCGCGTGGTGAGCTGGGAAGAAGTTAAGCGTCGCAATCGTTTGTGACGATTTTCTTTGCCGAAGGTGTTGCCGAGGCATTTGAAGAGTTGCCGCGGAACGCGCAACGGAGCGCAACCGAATCACTCAAATTGATCTCGGCCTTCCCCCGAATGTACGCACGTCGCCGGCGCGGCGTTATGCGGGGATATCGTTACTTTGTCGCCGGGCGGTTTTTGGTCTACTACTCCATATCCGGTTCGGAGATTCGGATCTCAGCGATTATCCCGGCCGCGATGCGCGGAGCCTAGCGGGCGGCTATTCCGGCGGACTACCCGCCCAATCCGAGAATGAACGCGGGTCTTCGTCCGCTAGTGTGCTGTCTCTGAAATTCGTGGAATTAAAAAAGGGGACAGACTGCTCTGTCCCCGCTCGTATATTATTCTTCCCCCTGACCGAAGCGGCCGTGGACAGAGTGGTCTGTCCCCTTTTTTAATTCCACGAATTTCAGAGACAGCACACTAGTTGGTCAGCGAGGTAGGCTGAATAGCGCTCCCTGGCGTGCGCGGTTGCCGTAAATTGCCTGAGCAGATTGTCTTCGAGCTCTCGAATCGTCCTCGTGCCCACCACGAAATCAACTGAGGGGCCCGAGCATCCGTCGCGAAGTTTGACGGACCAGGATCGAATTGCGTCATCGGGCTGAATCAAGGCACGCGCGTCGAGCTCTGCCACGGCACGGACCACATAGGCTGACGCAAGGTCCCGCTCAACACGCGCGTCCCATGACCTCACTATGCTCACATTTCCCATGCCCGTTTGTCGCGCAATTAATTCGTTCGCTAGCGAAAAATCGACCGCTCTAAAGTGAGCTAGCGGCAGAAGCTCGCCGTCGATCCCGAGGGCCCACCGCAGCAGTCGCAGCTGTTCGCACCAGGTCGTCGCCTCGTTCTGCTGGGCTCCGTTCCATTGCCCATTAGGCGCGCTCAGGAGGTCCCGTTCCAGAGGCTCGAGCGTGCTCCACAGGCCGCGGTCCCGAAGGAATGAATTCTGGACCTGGCGTGCAATAGGCTGAGCCCCTTCCGGGACCTGGTTGTGATGAAGCCAGATCTCGCTGGCGGCCCGGGCCACCAAAGAGCTTATGATTATGGCGCGTTCTGCCAGATAACTTCGCACGGTTGGCGACACAGCTCCGGCCATTCGCTGGTCGCTCCAGGCGTTGCCGGTCAGCGAATGCCGCAGCAGATCGTCTTGCTCGCGATGTGATCGGCGCAGCAGAAAATTTACGAGTACCGCGGCGCCCAAAATGCCCATCCAGAGTGCGATCGCCCACGGGCCTTGCGAAATTGCGCAAAACACAATAAACGAGACATACGCCAGTAGGTACGCCAAAAGGCCGGTAATTATGAAGGCCGATCGACGGGCCCGTTTGTCTTGCGAGCTCCGCCGGAGGGCGATCCAGTATGCCGTCCAGAACTGACGCTGCCAAATCTGCATTGCTGCCTTAGAGGGGGCGCAGCGAGACGCCCGCCTCTTGCAGTCCGCCAGCGACCGCTTCCGCAATCTTCGGGGCTCCGGGAGTATCGCCGTGGATGCAGATGGTCTGAGCTTCCAGCTTCACCGTCGATCCGTCAGAGGCGATCACGCCTTCTTTGCGCGCGATCCGCACAGCCTGCTCCGCCGCCTGCTTTGGGTCTCTCAGCAGCGCGTCTTCGAACTTGCGGGAGCGGAGGGTGCCGTCGGGTTCGTAGCGGCGATCGGCGAAAGCTTCGGCAGCCACGCGAAAACCGCACTCGCGGAAAACGTCCAGCATCTTCGACCCGGCTAAACCCACCAGCACAACATCTTTACTGAACCTGGCGACTCCGTTCGCGATCGCGCGCGCGAGCTCAGGTCTGTTGACCGCCTGATTATAGAGCGCTCCGTGCGGTTTCACGTGGACGATCGCCGTCGCATACGTCGCGGCGACTTCTGCTAACGTCCGGATCTGGCCGAAAACGCTTTCTTCGATTTGATCTAACGGCAAATCCAGTTCCACGCGGCCGAAATTTTCCCGGTCCGCGTAGCCGGGGTGCGCGCCGATGGTTAGATCCCAGCGCAGCGCTTGTTCGATGGTCGCCTTCATGATGCGCTCATCGCCGGCGTGGCCGCCGCAGGCGATGTTGACGCTCGTAATCGAGCGCATCAGAGCTTCTTGAACTCCGCCGGTAACGTGCTCGGGGATTTCGCCCATGTCGCAGTTCAAATCGATGTGCATTCAGGAAAATAATACTCCGGATTGAAGGATCTCTTCCTGTTCGCGAGCGAGCTGGCGAGCGGTCTCGGGCTCGACCAACTCAAAACGGATTTCATCGCGCGGGCGAAGCTGGCCTACGCTCGGCAAATCGGCGGTGATCACGTTAGCGATTTTCGGATAGCCGCCGGTGGTTTGCTGTTCGACGAAAAGAATGATGGGACGGCCGCCGGCGGGGATCTGGATTGCGCCCAGCGAGACGCCTTCGGAGATCATGTGGCCGCCATGTGGGGTTTCCAGCTCGGGGCCGTCGAGGCGCAGGCCCATGCGGTTGGATTCTTCGGTCACGCGCCACACACTCTTGTAGAACAAGTCCCGTGACACTGCCGAAAACCACGCCGTTTGCGGGGCGATGGTCGTGCGCAGAGTTTTTCTGGGATGCAGTTTCGCTAGGGCTTCGAGCACGATGGTCTTGGGGCGGATTTCGTGGGACGGGCCGACCTGAAGGACGTCGCCCTTCTTGAGTGCACGGCCTTCCCATCCGCCGAGGCCGGTCAGGATGTGCGTCGACGCGCTGCCCAGCAGGGGTTCGACGGCGATCCCGCCATGCACGCACAGATAGCAGCGCGCGCCGGATCGGGTGGGGCCGATGTCCAGACGCTCGCCCGGGGCGAGGACGGTTGCGGTGTACATCGGAATCGACGCGCCGAAATCGGAGCCGGTGAGGGCAATCAACGCTCCTTCGGGAAATACAAATTTTCCGCCAAGCAGAGTCATTTCGAGCGCGGCAGCACCTTCCGGATTACCTACCAGGAGATTGCCGATGCGGAGGGAAATCGGATCGGCTGCGCCTGACGGGGAGACGCCTAATGGGCCGTAACCGTAACGGCCCAGGTCCTGAACCGTGGTGAACATGCCGGGTTGGAGGACCTGGATCATAGGAGAAGAAAAGGAGCGCGGGTCCGACTCCGCTGGCGTCGGCCGGCTTGCGGATTTGCTCCCCTCCCTGACGGTCGGGGTTCCGTTCCGACTGGCGCGGATCCAACTGAACCGCGCGCGTCAGCGAGCCGAGCACATCCGCAGTTTTCGCATGGAGTGAGAGAGGGCATGGCCGATGGAGTCAGCATCTTAGAAGGGTGTCGGCAAGAAGCGGACCCGGTCGCCGATTCTGAGGCGGCTGAGCTCGGCGCTGTGGGGGTCGAAGATTTCGAGCGGAGTGCGGCCGATCAGGCGCCAGCCGCCGGGAGTTTCGAAAGGATACACGCCGGTGTGCGAGCCGCCGATGGCTACGCTGCCCTTCGGGACCCGTTTGCGCGGGGTTTCAAGGCGCGGCGTGGCGAGTTCTTCCGGTAATCCGCCCAGATAGGCGAAGCCGGGGACGAAGCCTACGAAGTACACGACGTAATCGGCGCTCGAGTGCAGTTCGATGACGCGCTGCGGCTTCATCCCGCGTAGCGCGGCGAGCTCGTCGAGATCGGGGCCGTCATAGTGTACTGGAATTTCAACCACCCTCGGCGGCGGGAGCACGATTGAGTCCAGTTCTTCTTCGACGCACATGGAGATGATGTCTCGGACGTAGGAATATTCGAGCTCGACCGGATCGAAGACGATCAGCAGCGAATTGTAAGCGGGATGGAGATTGCGGATTCCGGGGAGGGGCGCGGCTTCGAGCAGCCGCAGCAGCTTGAGGACCCGGTGATGGGTTTCTAAATTGATGCCTTCGCCCAGATAAACCATCAGCGACTGATCGCTCGCGTACTCGAAGCGGATCATGAGATCGGCGAATACGGCGTGGCGCGATAGATGGCGATGTCGCTGACGCTGACGATCTGGCCGAACTTTTCGATGGATTCGTTGCGGGCCTTGATCCAGTCGGGATCGGCGCTGAACGCAGCCCAGGCTTTTTCGCGGGCGGCGAGAGAATCGAAGGGGATCAGGTAGGTGAGATTCATCATGTTGGCGCCGATGACGGTGCTCGCATAGAACAGAGGGTGGATTCCGGAGCGATGAAAAATTCCCACTTCCGATCCGCGGAAACGGCCATGCAGCGCTTTGAGTTGCGGCATGGTGGGCGCGTGATACATGCGGAGCTCGAAATAACGGGGCGTCTCGGATTTTGCCGGGGTGATCTCAGGTGAAAAGGCGGCGGCTTCGAGGACGGTCACGTTCAACGCGTCGAAAAGCGGCTCGGTCTTACCGAGGGCGTCGAGCGACAGCGCAATGCTCGCCTGCGTCCAGCGGATGTCCTCGAAATTATTCACGCCGGCAATGGCCAGCAACTGCGGCGTGTGCGGCGCGATCACAGCTTCGAGAATCAGCTTAGGACCGGCGGGGGCTTTGGGAATCCAGGACTTCAGATAGTCGTGCATGCGCGCCACCTGATCGCCCTGGCGCAGCTGAAAACTTTCGAGCAGAAGCCAGTGCGGATTTTCGCCGTTGGCCGGCCGCGCGGTTTGCGCCGCCGCCACGCCTGCCAGCGCTCCGGTGAATTGTCGGCGATTCATTCGTTCAGCTTAACGCATCGACCAAAGCCAGTTGTGTTATTGTGCAGAAATCATGGCAAGCCGCAGTGTGAACAAAGTGATTCTGATCGGCCATCTGGGCCGCGACGCCGAGACGGCCTACACTTCCTCGCAGATTCCGGTGACGAAGTTTTCGGTGGCCACCAATCGCCGCTGGAAAGATCAGCAGACCGGGGAGTGGAAGGAAGAGACCAACTGGAGCGACGTGGTCCTGTGGCGCAACGAAAACGTCGCGCCGTATCTGACCAAGGGCAAGCAGGTGTATGTCGAAGGGCGCCTGCAGACGCGCAGCTACGACGATAAAGACGGCAAGAAGGTGTGGAAGACGGACGTGGTGGCCGACGACGTGATCCTGCTGGGCGGGCGCGGCGAAGGCGGTCCGCCGGACGAAGGCTACTCGCAGGAAGGCATGCGCAGCGCGCCCAGGCCTCGCCCGGCCGCGGCGCCATCGGCTCCGCCCAGCGGCGGGGTTACGGATGATGACGTGCCGTTCTAGTGTTGTGTCCCGCAAATCCGCTGAATAACTCGATACAGTCGGGGAGGGCGGACTTTAAGTCCGCGCGGGGCTTTAGCCCCGCAGCTCGACCCGAACTGCGGAGCTGAAACAGGCGCTCGCGCTGATGCCCGCGCTTGAAAACAACCCGGCGCAGAAAGCCAAGCTATTGTTCGATGCCGGCAACCTGGATTATCTGCTCTCGCATCGGGCCGCGGAAGAATCGGAGCTGCGCGAGTCGCTGCGGGTGTTCGAGAGCACGCCCGCTCTGATGGCTGAAGCCGGGCAACACGCGCTGTACCTCAGCAAGCTGGCCGAAGCGCTGGCGGACGTCGGCAAGCGGCAGGACTCGGAGCAATATGCGGATCGCGCGGTGCGCGTGATGGAAACGATTTCCTCGCCCCCGCCGGTCGAAGCGGGAATCAATCACGCCAGCCTGGCTTTGACGTATTTGAAAATCGGACGCGTGGAGCGCGCCCGCGAGGAAGCCAGCCGGTCGGTGGAACTACTGCGCCTGGCTTCGAAACCGCTGCGCGAGCTTTCCGATATGGGGATGTGGCTGGCGACCATCGAGCAGACTCTCGGCAATCTCCCGGCCGCGCGCGCGGCCGCCGAGCGCAGCGTGGCGGATGCCGTCCGCGCCGTCGGGTCGGATCATCCTCTGACCGTCGCGCCGCGCATCGAATTCGCATATGCGCGGGCGCTCAACGGCGAGGCGGAGCAGGCTATTCCTGATTTGTCCCGGTGCCTTGCGCAGGCACGCGCCGGAGCCAGCCAGGCGGAAACGCGCCTGGAGGCGGTCTCCGGGAAGCACCTGCAAAAGTAAAATAAAACTATATCTGTCTATTAGATAGGGGTTGTTTTCGCGTTTACAAAGCTTTTCATCTTGGGTCCCGCCATGCGATACTGAAATTCAGTAAACGCATGACTCAAGTGGGCGAGGCGATTGCCCGTTATCACAAATTAATCGAGAGTGAACCGTATATTGACTTGGCCTGGGCGAAGGCGCTGCAGGAACGAGTCAAAACGGAAAAACTCAGCGGCCGTCCGATCTCACCGGTCTTGCGACCGCATTTTATCACCAATCGACAGTACGCTGCTCTGGTGAAGGCTGCCGAATCTTTGTTCTCCGCGATCAATCGCGTGGAGCACCTGGCGCTTGAAAATCCGGCGCTGCTGGCGCGCATGCAACTGCTTCCCGCCGAACGCATGCTGGCGCAGGTGGATCCCGGATATTCGTTTTTCAGCGTGACCGGCCTGCTGGATACCGCGCTCAACAACGGGACGCTTCGGTTCGTTTCGCATAACGCCGACGCGCCGGCCGGGGTGGTGTATGGCGATATGCTGGCGGACCTGTTCTATGACTCGCCGCCGGTCAAGGAATTCCGGAAGAAATACAAGTTATCCAAGGTCGGCGGCACCAAATACCTGCTCTCGGCGCTGCTCAAGGCATACAAGGATTTCGGCGGCAAGATCAAAAAGCCGCGCATCGCGATTGTCGAATTCCGGCAGCCGTTCCAGTCTTCCGAAGCCAGCGAATACTCGCTGCTGGCGGAGATGTTCACGGGCGAGGGCTGCCCCACCGAGATCGTTTCGCCGGAGCAGCTTGAATATCGCAACGGAGTGCTGCGGAAGGGCGAGTTCGAAATCGACCTGGTCTACCGGCGCGTGCGATTGCAGGAATTCCTGATCCGCTTCGATCTGTCGCATCCGCTGGTCAGGGCGTACAAAGATCGCGCGGTGTGCATGGTGAACAGCTTCCGCAGCGAATTGGGCCGCAAGAAAGCGGTGTTCGATCTGCTGACCGACGACGCGGTGACCCATGGTTTTCCGGCGGCCGAAAAGCGCGCCATCAAGGACTTCATCCCGTGGACCCGCATGGTGCAAGCTTCGAAAACCACGTATCGCGGCCACACCGTGGATCTGCCGGAGTTCGTCATGAAGCATCGGACCAAGCTGGTGCTGAAGCCCAATGACGATTCGGCCGAGCTGAACTCCTTCCGCGGCGCGGAAACGGACGATCTCGGCTGGGAAAAAGCGCTGCGCCAGGCGATGCGGGTTCCCTACGTGGTGCAGGAAGTGGCCGAGCCGGCGCGAGCCGTGTTCCCGCTGATGCAATACGGCAGCCTGATGATGAAGGAGATGCAGATCGACGTGCATCCGCATTCGTTCCTCGGTAAAGTGCACGGCTGTTCGAGCTGGCTGAGCGTGGCCGGATCGAGCGGATTCTCCACTCTCACCGGCCTCGCGCCCACGTTTCTGCTCGAGGGAAAGTAGGACGTGGCGCACGCACTCCTGCGTGCCGTGTCGCGACTCATCGCGACACCTCGTCTGCGATCGTAGAGGCGTCGCCAGGAGTGGCGACGCAGCACGTTGAAACGTGCGCCACGATTCCTTAGCGGCTACGAGCGAAGTTCTTCGCCGAGCCGTTCGAGCGATTCCGTCCAGCCCTGCGTCATGCCCTGCAGCGGTCCAGCCGCGGCGCCGGTGAGCTTCACCACACGCGTATTTAGGTTCATCTCCGTTTTATCTCCGCGCTCGGCGAAGGTTACTGTGGTGAGCATCTCAAACATGCGCTCGCCGCCCGGACCGATGGCCCACGAGCTGAACACCAGCCGCTCCGGCGGGACGATCTCGCGGAATTCGCCGGTCATGGGATACACGCTGCCGTCCGGCGCACGCATGTGAATCTCGATCGCGCCGCCGGGGCGGACGTCGACGTTGCAGACGGGGTTGGTGAATCCTTTGGGACCCCACCAGCGCTGCAAGCGGTCGCGTTCCGTCCAGGCTTTGAAAACCAGTTCGCGAGGCGCCTTGAAAGTTCGGTTCAGCGTCAGTTCGCGAGGCGTTTTTTCGAGCAATTCTTCCAGTCGGTCGAAGGTTTCCTTCGCGCCGCTGTCCATCCCCGAGTGCAGGTGGCCGTCGCGCGACTCGAACGTATCGTGCCGTACGGTCTGCGTCAGCTTCGTGCGGCCGGCGCGGTCTTCGAAGGTGATGGTGACCGTGGCGGGATGGTCGCGAATCTGATCGACGTCGAAAATGAACGTGTACACCAGACGTTCCGGAGGAACAACCTCCCGATATACTCCTTTGAACGTCATCCCGGGCGCGTCGCCCTTCGAGAAAACGTAGCGCCATTCACCACCCGGGCGCACGTCCATCTCACAGGCGGACAGCGTGATGTAGCGCGGACCCCACCAACGCTTCACATGCTGCGGCTGGGTGTACAGTGCGTATACCAGCTCACGAGGAGCATCGAATTCGCGCGTGAGGATAATGACCGGCTGGTCGGCCGGCGCGGTAATCGTGGTTTCATTTTTTGCGTGGGTTGCGGTCATGTTTCTTCTCCTTCTTCTTCAGTTCTTCGAGATATTCGTCAAGCCTTTCAAAACTCTGTTCCCAAAACTCGCGATAGGTCCCGATCCAATCGGCGGCCTGCTTCAACGGCGCAGCCTCCAGCCGGCACGGCCGATACTGCGCGTCGCGGCCGCGTGCGATCAGTTGGGCGCGCTCCAGCACTTTGAGGTGCTTCGAAATCGCCGGCATGCTCATGTCGAACGGACGGGCGAGTTCGGTTACGGAAGCCTCGCCGGAAGCGAGGCGCGCCAGGATCGCGCGGCGCGTGGGATCGGCCAGCGCGGCGAAGGTGTGACTCAGTTGATCGGCCGTCATATTAACTTACTGGTTAAATAACCTATAAGTTAAATATAGCGGGAAACGAACGGGGTGTCAATAGGCATTTGGGAGAGGGGACGGCGGATTTCAATCCGCGTGGCGCTTCAGCGCCGCACCCTGGGAGCGAGGCTGAAGCCTCACGCGGGCCGAGGCCCGCCGTCCTCCGCGGCGTGTGAATTTGCGTTAAGCTTCGAGCTCAGCCGAGAGTTCTTCCCACTCCGCCACGCGCGTTTCGAGCTCCGTGCGGCGGGTGGAGATGAGATCGTTCAGCCGGATGGTCTCTTCGACGCTCTTGAAATCGGCGAGCGCGGTCTCGGTCTGCGCGATCTCGGATTCGAGCGAAGCGACCTGCTGCTCCACTTGCTTCAACCGGTCCTGAAGCTTCTTCAGCTTGATCGGATTCACGCGTTTCTTCGAATCGACGTGAGCGGCCGCCACAGGCTCGACGTGCACCGGCGCGGTCTGGGCCGCGAGCGTTTCCGGCCCGCCCTGCTTGCGCCACAAATAATCCTCGTAATTGCCGGGATACACGTGTACGTGGCCGTCTTCGATTTCGAAAATCCGCGTGGCCAGGTTGTCGATGAAATAGCGGTCGTGCGAAACGAACACCACCGTTCCGGAATACTTGCTCATGGCTTCGAGCAGCACGTCCTTTGCGCGCATGTCGAGGTGATTGGTGGGCTCGTCGAGCAAAAGAAAATTCGAAGGCGCCAGCAGCATTCGCGCCAGCGCATAGCGATTGCGTTCGCCGCCGGAGAGCACGCCGATCTTTTTGAAAACGTCATCGTCGCTAAACAGAAAACATCCCAGCAGCGTGCGCAGCTCGGTCTGCGTCGAATTCTTCGCGGCGCCCGACAGATCGTCAATCAGGCGGGCGTTGACGTCGAGCTCCTTATATTGATCCTGCGCGAAATAATCCGGCAACACGTTGTGGCCGAGCGTATACGAACCCGAGCTCAACGACTCGACGCCGGTGAGCAGCTTGATCATGGTCGATTTGCCGGCGCCATTGATGCCGACCAGCGCGATGCGGTCGCCGCGCTCGATGATGAAGGTGGCCCCGCTGAACACGTGCTTCGACCCGTAGCTTTTCGAAACGTCTTTGAATTCCGCGACGATGCGTCCGCTCGGCTTGGGCTGCGGGAAGGAAAAATGAATGGTGCCTTCCTGCGGAGGAATCTCGATGCGCTCGATTTTTTCAAGTTCCTTGATGCGCGACTGCACCTGTTTGGCTTTGGTCGCCTGATAGCGGAACCGGTTAATGAAGGCTTCCAGCTGCTCGATGCGCTCGCGCTGATTGCGGTAGGCGGCTTCAAGCTGGGTGCGGCGCTCGTCTTTCTGACGCAGGTACGAATCGTAATTTCCGCTGTAGAAATGGACCTGTTTGTTCCAGATTTCGACCGTTTTATTGACCGTCACGTCCAGGAAATAGCGGTCGTGCGAGATCAGGACATAGGCGAAGGGATAATTCGTCAGATACTGCTCCAGCCAGTTGCGCGCCTCCAGATCCAGGTGATTGGTGGGCTCGTCCAGCAAAAGCATGTTGGGTTTTTCGAGCAGGAGTTTCGCAAGCGCGATGCGCATCTGCCAACCACCCGAAAACTCCTCGGTGCGCCGCGTCCAATCCTCCTTGCGAAACCCGAGCCCGTCGAGCACGGTGCCCACCTGCGCCTCAATCGCGTAGCCGTCGCGATTGCGGAATTCCGTATCGATGTGATGCAAACGGTCGGCCGCCGCGGAATATTCGAGG
Source organism: Terriglobia bacterium (assembly GCA_963797245.1). Lineage (GTDB taxonomy): Bacteria > Acidobacteriota > Terriglobia > Bryobacterales > Bryobacteraceae > Palsa-187. Next base: position 53,911 of record CAWCPE010000024.1, on the reverse strand, counting down.
CTCGCCGGATCCAGCTCGCCGAGGCTGCGATGCAACGTTTCGAGTTCCCTCTCCATTTCGTGAAGGTCGGAAAAAACGCCCATACACTCCGCGAAAATGGTGTGGCCAGAAAGCGTGAGGCCATCCTGCGGAAGGTAGCCCTGCGTGATGCCGCGCTGCATGCTGAGGGTGCCGTAATCAAGCGATTCCATGCTTCCCAGAATTTTCAGAAGCGTGGATTTTCCGGTCCCGTTGGCGCCCACCAGGCCAGTGCGCTCCTTAGGCGTGATCAGCCAGTCGCAATTTTCGAACAGAAGTTTGTGGCCGAAGCGTTTCCCGGCGCCCTGGAGTTGGATCATTTACTTGAGCCGCAGATGCACACGAGATGCACGCGGATACTTCTATTTTAGCCGGAAGTGGCGCACGTTTTAGCGTGCCGCATCGACACTCGTGTCGATGCCTGTTCAATCAGACGAGGTGTCGATATGAGTATCGACACGGCACGCACGAGTGCGTGCGCCACGGCTTCACTCGTACCGCAGCGCGACCACCGGATCCACTTTCGAGGCCCGATGCGCCGGGATCGCGCAGGCGGCCAGCGCGACGGCGGCGAGAACCAGGAACGACGCGGAAAACGTGATCGCGTCGTCCGGCTTCACTCCGTATAAGAAAGTCGCGAGCAGACGCGCCATGGCGAACGCTCCCGCGACGCCGGCCAGCATTCCGCCCAGCACTACGCCCATCCCCTGGCGAACGATCATCCCGAGCACATCGCGCGACCGTGCACCGAGCGCCATTCGCACACCGATTTCCTGGGTGCGCTGCGAAACCGAATACGCCATGACGCCGTAGATTCCGATTGCGGCGAGAAACAGCGCCAGCAGTCCGAACGCGGCCGTGATCTGGGCGACGATGCGTTCGCCTGACACACGGTCGGCGATCTGGGCCGCGATGGTTTGGATTTCGGAAACCGGTTGATTCGGATCGATCGAGCGCACCACCGCGCGAATCGATTGCGCCAGCGGCGCGGGGTCGCCACGGGCGCGCACCAGCACGCACATTCCAGAGGCGGGCGACTGCTCAAACGACAGGTAAACTTGATTCTCCGGCGGCGCAGCCGGATGATCATACTTCACTTCCTTCACCACCCCGACAATTGTGTACCAGGTGGTGTCGCTGCGCGAAAGGCGGATACGACGGCCGATCGGATTCTCGCTGGCGAAGTATCGCTTTGCCAGCACATCGTTCACCAGCGCCGCAGGCGTGGCTCCCGCGGAATCCTGACGAGAAATGGTTCGGCCGGAAATCAACGGTGTACTCATCGCCTCGATGTAGCCGGGCGTGATCGCGTTGCGGCGCGCGCTCGGGACCTGACCGTCCGGAGGATCGGGACGCCCCTCGACAAAGAACGGCACAACACTCGCGTTTCCGCTGAAGGGGGTGGATTGCGCAGCAGCGGAGCGATCGACTCCCGGCATGGACGCAAGCCGATCGACCACCGAATCGTAAAATTGGCGAATGCTCGCGGGGGTCTGATACTTGGGCGGAAGCAGGATCTCGGCGACCAGGACGCGTTCCCCATCGAAGCCCGGGTCGACGGTCATCATGCGCACGAAACTGTTGGCGAGCAGCGCTCCGCACACCACCACGATCACGGCCAGCGCCATTTCTCCGGCCACCAGAATCTGGCGGAATCGTCCGCCGCTTGCGCTGCCTGCGCCGCGGCCGCCCGAATCCTTGAGCGTGCGGTTCACGTCGAAACGCGTGGCTTCGAGCGCGGGCGCGAGGCCGAAAACGAGCCCGCAGGCGAGCGCGACCAGGCCCATGAACACCAGCACTCTCCAGTCAAGCTCCACGCGGCCGAAATTCGGTATATACGCGAGCGATCGGGCTGGGATGGTGTGGAAAAGAAACGTAACCGTCCAGCGCGCGACGAAATATCCGAGAGCGGCGCCCAGGAAGAACACGATCAGCGTTTCGCCCAGCATCTGGCGGATCAGCCTCCAGCGTCCCGCGCCGATGGCGACCCGCACCGCCATTTCTTTCCGGCGTCCGGTGGCGCGCGACATCATCAGGTTGGCGACGTTCGCACATGCCATCAGCAGCACGAAGGAAACGATGCCGAAGATGATTTTCACCGCGGTATCGCCGCTCTGCCGGTTGATTTCCTCCTGCAGCGTGCGCAGCACCACACCGCGATTGGCGTTGGTTTTCGGATAGCTGCTGGCAAGCGAACTTTGGAGCGCGGTCATGGCCGCGGCCGCCTGCGATTTCGAAATCCCGGGCTTCAGCCGGCCGACGATGTTCAGGTATCGCGATTCGCGCGAGGCCATTTTCTCAGGAGTGAGCGCCAGCGGCGTGATCAACTCGGCCGCGCCCATCGGGATGTATTGGAAATTTTCAGGCAGCACGCCGACCACGGTGTGCGCCATCCCATTGAGCATGATCTGGCGTCCGAGCACGTTCGGATCGGAGGAGAAACGATCGCGCCACAACGCATGCGTGAGGATCACGACCTGGTCCTGGCCGGGGATCTCTTCGGAATCGAGAAATTCGCGGCCGAGCGCGGGCTTGACCTCCAGAGTGCGCAGAAAATTCGCCGAAACGTGATAGCCGGCGATGCGCAGCGGCTCGTCGCCTCCGGTGAGGTTGAAACTGTCGTTGTTGGCCGCCGCCAGGTCTTCAAAGATGCCCGATTTCTCTCGCCAGTCCTTCCAATCGGCGGGTGAGGTGGCGAATTCGGAGCCGCTCGATTGGTTGGTCTCGAACACGACGACCAGCCGGTCGAGGCTGGGAAAGGCGGAAGGGCGCAGAATCCAGGAATTCACGAAGCTGAAGATGGCTGCGTTCGATCCGATTCCGAGCGCAAGCGTCAGGATCGAGATCAGCGCGAAGCCGGGACTCTTGAGCAGCTGCCGGACGGAAACTTTGAGGCCCATGCCAGGAGACTACGGAAACTTGGAGGCCGGAGTTCGATCGAATCGCGGTTCTTGGGACGATTGCAATCCCGAATCGGGCAATCTTAACCGCGCATTTCCTTTCTCTTACCGGATACTTGCTTTTACCAAAGTTTTACGATTTCGAGACCAATCTCCGCGCCCCGCGCCGTACTGTGGATTCTAGCCATGACACCCACTAAAGCACTTTCGATCACCCGTCCGGTTGGGTTCGTTTCGCGAAACGCACCGCCGCGGCCCACCGCCTCGCCTTCGGCCACTATCTCTGGACAAGTCCTGCGAATGCGGGAGGTTGCCGGATTCCGGCTGTTCGAAGTGGAATATCGCGCCGGGCTTGAGCTGCGGGCGCATTTTCATCCGCATGGCTACCTGATTTATATCCTGGCCGGAAATTATTCGGAGAGCTGCGCCGGTGGGGTGGTCGAACTGGGCCCCCGCGCGCTGCGCTATCTGCCGCCGGGGTTCCCACACTCCAACCATTTCCGCCGCGCGGCGCGCTGCGTGGTGATCGAAATCGCGCCGGCCGTGCTTGCGCGAGTGAGCCAGTCCTCCCAGACGCTGGAACGCGCGGGGGAGATTCAAGGGCCGGTTTCAGGCTGGCTGGCCGAGCGGCTGTATGACGAATTCCAGCGGCCGCTGGCGGCCGGCGGTTTGGCGCTCGAAGGCATGCTGCTCGAGCTGACGGCGGAAGCTGCGCGGCGGGTCGGGCAGGGCTCCGCTAAGATCACTCCGGAGTGGCTCAAGAATGCCCGCCGGCATCTGGAATCGAACTGTCTGCGAGCCGTCAGCCTGGCCGAGATGGCGCGCGTTTCGGGCATGCATCGCGTGCACGTGTCGCGTGAATTTCGAAAGCATTTCGGCACGACGATCGGCGAATTTCTGCGCAATTTGCGGGTCCAGCACGCTCGCCGTCTGCTCACCAGCACCACTCAGACGCTCACCGATATCGCGCTCGACTGCGGCTTCGCCGATCAGAGCCATTTTTCGGCCACCTTCCGCCGCTTCACCGGCCTGACGCCGGCGGTTTTCCGCCAGATGGCGATCCATTCGCGACAGGAGATGGCGGAGCCGGCTTAATTTCGGGTCCCGAATCGGCCCCACGCTGACGAGTGTGTGTGAAAAGTGGATGCCTCACCCCGCCGTTACCGGCAGGGCTGGTCTATCGCGTTGAAGGCGCAGACGTCCGTGACCAGCCCTGCCGGTCACGGCGGGGATCAGCTCCACTTTTCACACGGACTCGTGAGCGTGGGGCTATTGCGCGACGCTCAACCCTCGATGTGGGAGTGGTAACGTGGCTGTGAATGATTCCGCAGACCGATCCGCGCGCGAACTATCTGGCGCACAAGGATGAGATCGACGGCGCGATCGCGGGAGTGCTGGATCGCGGCCGTTATATTCTGGGTCCCGAAGTAGAAGCGTTTGAGCAAGAGTTCGCCGCATGGCTAGGCGTCCGGCATGTGGTGAGCGTCGCGAGCGGTACCGACGCGTTGCAGCTGGCGCTCGAAAGCGCGGGCGTGAGGCCGGGCGAGACGGTGGCGACGGTTTCGCATACGGCGGTTGCCACGGTGGCTGCGATCGGGCTGGCGGGAGCGGCGTCGCTGCTGGTGGACATCGATCCCGTAACGTTCACGGTCGATTGCAATCGTCTCGAAGACGCGCTGCGATCCGGACGGGCGCGCGCAATTGTGCCGGTGCATCTCTACGGGCATCCGGCGAACCTGTCCGCGATTGTGGAACTGGCGAATCGCCACGGAGCATTGGTAATCGAGGACTGCGCTCAATCGCACGGAGCATCCATTGGGGAACGGAGGTCGGGAACGTTCGGCCAAGCGGCTGCGTTCAGCTTCTATCCGACCAAGAACCTGGGCGCGCTGGGAGACGGCGGCGCCATCGCGACCAACGACGGCAGTATTGCGGAGCGTGCCCGCCTGCTGCGCGAATACGGATGGAAGCAGCGCTACGTGAGCGAGATCCGGGGCTTGAATTCGCGCCTCGACGAATTGCAGGCCGCGATTCTGCGGGTGAAGCTGCGGCATCTGGATGCCGAAAATGCGCGCCGGCGCGATATCGCGGAAGCGTATGCGGCGGGACTTCGCGATTCAGGGCTTCGGCTCCCCAAGCGCGCCCAAGACGTGACGCATGTTTGGCATCAATATGTGATCCGCTCGAACGCTCGGGATAATTTGCGGGCGAAACTGGCGGCGCGCGGAGTTGGAACCCTGGTGCATTATCCGGTTCCGGTGCACTTGCAGCCTGCGTATCAACAGTTGGAACACGCGGGGTTGGGCGAGACTGAATCGGCGGCAAGCGAGGTGCTGAGCTTGCCGATGTATCCGGAATTGGAGGATGTTCAGGTGCGGAGGGTGATCGAGGAACTGCTAGCCGTGGCCTAAGTACATCAGCCAGCTCAGCGCGAACACGGCGGCGACGAAACAACCGAAGCAATAGGCGGCGTAGCGGATGCGCTCCCGGTCGGTTCGCTTAGTGATGACGCCCAGCACGATGGAAGTGAACAGGGCGAACAGCATGCACGCTTCAAAGTGCGACAGATTCATCTTCGGCATGCGATTATTCCTTCCGCCCGGTGGCGATTTCGAAGGCATCCACCATCGCCAGGATGTTCAGCAATCCGGCCGCGACCAGGAACTTGGTGCCGTAATCGTGCACGTGCCCGGCGACGTCCACCTGGTTGTAGCCGAGCCAGTTGGTGAGCAGGTACAGGATTCCGCTCATGATGTTGGCGATGAATCCGCCAACGTAAATCACGGTGGTGAGAATGTCGCCGGTTTGCGGGGAGAACAGGGCGCCGCGCATCATCAATCCGAGCAGGAACATGCTCGCGACGCAGGCCAGAAGCAGCGCGCCGCGGCCGGGCCGCTTCAACAGGAAATGCCCGCCGCCGGGAATCAGCCACGCCAGCAAAAGCGCGGGAGCCCATTTGCTGGCCGGAGGCAACGCGTTCGTATTTTCCGCCATTTCCTTTATTGTAGACGAACGCGGCGACGGTCTCAAAAAAGGGTTCTCGAAACTCCAACCGCAAAAGTCTGTATTAGAAGTCGGGACTCGACCCCGCCGTTACGAGCCTGTGTGAAAAGTGGAGTTTGACCCCGCCGTGACCGGCAGGGCTGGTTACGGACGTCTGCGCCCTCAATGCGATAGACCAGCCCTGCCGGTAACGGCGGGGTCAAGCATCGACTTTTCACGCACACTCGTCACGGCGGGGATCTGGGTGAGGAGTTGGACAGAGGAGGCTAAACGTTGCGCGATACTGAGATTCGATGAAATTTTCCGACAAGATGGTCGAAAAATTGGGCGATCCTGCCATCTGGCTGGGCTGGGCGGAAAATGCGATCCACGTCGTGATGGTGTTCGTGCTCGCCTGGATTTTCACGGTGATCGCGCGGCGCATGCTGCTGCAACTTCGAAACCAGGCGATTCGCGCCATGGACCGGCGCGGGGACGGGTCGAACCTGGAAGCCGAGAAGCGCGCCACCACCATCGTGAGCGCGCTCTCCAAAGTGGTCACCACCTGCATCTGGCTGATCGCGCTGGTCATGGCGCTGGAGCAGATCGACGCTAAAATCGAGCCGCTGCTGGCCGGGCTGGGCGTGGCCGGACTCGCCGTCGGATTTGGAGCGCAGACGCTGATCAAGGATTGGCTGGGCGGGATTTTTCTGCTGCTCGAAGATCAGGCGCGCATCGGCGATTCAGTTACCATCAACGGAACTTCCGGAACGGTGGAGGAAATCAACCTGCGCACTACTTTGCTGCGCGGGGAAAACGGCGCCGTGCACGTTATCACGAACGGGTCCATTACGATGCTGTCGAATCTGACGCGGGATTATTCGTATTACGTGTTCGAGACGATTCTGGCCCACGGCTCCGATGCCGAGCGCGCGCTGAGCATCCTCGAATCGACGGCCGCGGAACTGCACGAGGAAGAACCGTACAAAGCGATGATTCTCGCTCCGATGGACGTGATGGGGATCGACCGGCTGGGCGACCGAGGGGTCACCATCAAAGGCCGCATCAAGACGTTACCGGGGAAGAATTATACCGTCGGTCGCGAATTAAACCGGCGCGTTCGATTAAAGCTGGCGGCGGAGCATATCGCGTTCCCGGTGGCGCCTCCGCTGGCGTGAAGATGGCCGCCGATAAACGCAGATTCACACCGGTCGGATTCTTATCGACGTGAATCAGTGCGCATCTGCGGCCATCTCGTTGCCCGGATATCCGGCCGAGGTTTTTACTTCTTCCAGCTGCCTGCGATGGCGTTCGGAGTGCGCGGCAAGGAACATCAGCCATTGAAAGCCGTCGAGCTGGCCCAGAAACGGGTGCGGGAACTGGCGGGTGCGCAGAGGATGGGTGGTGGTGGACGCGAACACGATCAGGCGCTCGCGGACTTCCGTGAAGCGCTCGCGCAGTGCGTCGGGATCGGTCCATTCGCCTTTCGGCATGGCGTGCGGCGGACCTTTCACCCGGCGCCCGCGCGACGGAACGGCTTTGACGATCATTTCCTCTTTCCCAAGCGCGGCCACGAGTTCTTCTTCCGTCGCCGCCGGCGACGATGGTATCCGTTCGAGCGCCCGCAACAAGCCGGTTTCGACCACCGCCAGGTGTTCCACGCACTCGCCGATCGACCACGCTTCGGGCGATGGCTTGTGGCGCCACTGCGCTTCGGTCAACCCGCGGGTCGAATCGAGCACGGCGGTCCTGGTTTCTTTCAGATAGGCGACGGCGCGTTCGCGTTCGGCGGAGGTCATGGGTTCATTTTATCGATTAAACCCGCGGGCTTGTTCCGCCGATAGATTTTACGGAAGGGAACACTCCATCCATGGCCACTTTCGCGCCCGTACGGTCCGCGTTTAATCCGAACATTCCGCAGAACTTCGCTGAACTCGGCGTACCCGAATCGCTGGTGCTTGACCTGGTGCTCAGGCGCATGCTGATGGAAGGCTATTGCAGCCTGGCAGGCCTGGGCCGTTCGCTCAAGCTGGCCGTTCCGGTAATCGACGTCGTGTTCAAACACATGCGTTCCCAGCAACTGGTCGAGGTGAAAGGCATGACCGGCAACGACTACAATTTCACGTTGTCGGGCTCCGGGAAGCAGCTGGCGGGGGAGCGGTTTCAGATCTCGCAATACGCCGGCGCGTGTCCGGTTTCGCTGCGCGATTATCATGCCGCGACCAAAGTCCAGTCGGCCAAGGTACACGTCGACCGGGCCGCGCTGAGGCAGGCGTTTTCGGACCTGGTGGTGACCGACCGGATGCTCGATTCGCTGGGTCCGGCGATCATTTCGCAAAGTTCGATATTCGTATACGGACCTACCGGCAACGGAAAAACCAGCCTGGCGGAACGCATGCTGCGCGTGTATCACGATGCGGTGTTGATTCCTTACGCCGTCGAAGTAGACAACCAGGTGATCAGCTTGTACGATCCGGTGGTACATACGCCTCTCGAAAATGACGAGCACGAGCTCGATCCGCGCTGGATTCTGTGCAAGCGCCCGTGCATCGTGGTGGGCGGCGAATTGATTCCCAGCATGCTCGAACTGCGCCTGGACGAGGCTTCCGGAATTTACGCCGCGCCGCTGCAAATGAAGGCCAACAACGGCATCCTGATCATCGACGATTTCGGACGCCAGCTCATGTCGCCGCGCGACCTGCTGAACCGGTGGATCGTGCCCCTCGACCGGCGCGTGGATTATCTTACGCTGCGCTACGGCGTGAAGTTCCAGATTCCGTTCGAATCCATGGTGGTGTTTTCGACCAACCTGGAGCCGTCCGATCTGGCCGACGAAGCGTTCCTGCGCCGCATTCACAACAAGATTTATGTAGAAGCCGTGGACGCGGCCGCCTTCGATCAGATTTTTACGCGCGTGGTGCAGTCGCGTAATATTCAGGCGGAAGCGGACAGCGCCGAGTACCTGCGCCGCCTGTGCCTGCGGGAAGGCCGCACCGAGCTGCGCGCGTGCTACCCGGCGGATATCTGCAATATTCTGTCCTCCATCGGGCGGTATGAGGGTCGCGGTCCGATCATGACCAAGAGCGAGCTGGAGCGCGCGGCGGCGTTGTACTTCGCCAAAGGATAATTTGGCCGTTAATGAACATGAATGAACATGAATAAGAAATTCACGTTTCTGCCGTTTATTAACGGCCAGCTTTAAAGCGCGCGGAGCGCCAGGTTCACGGCGACCATCACTACTGCCGACGCCGGGATTACCAGCAGCGCCTTTTTCAGGCGCTTCGGATCTCCGCCGGCGATGGAGCCGATTACGCGAGAGCTGACTGCCAGGCCCAGCCAGCCGGAGCTGATCGCGATGCCCTGCGCGGTTGCGGTCATGGTATGAAAACGGTCGGCGATCATGGCGAGCACGGTCGGATATACGGGCGCCATGGCGACGCCGGCCAGGAACACCGCGATGCCGGCCGCGGCGGTGGTGCGGAGCACCCAGAAGGTGGTGATCGCCATCAGCACCGAGGACACCAGCGTCACGGTTTCGGCCGGAACGGTGCGCAAAATCTGTGAGACCACCCCTCGTCCGACCAGAATTCCGAGCGCGAATCCCAACGACAGAATGTTCAACGCGCGCGATTCGGGGACGCCTTGCGCAATCAGGTGCTCGGCCAGCCAGTTCCACATTCCAACTTCGCAGGCCACGTATAAAAACAGCATCAGGGAGAGCAGAAGCAGCGCGGGCTTGCCCAGGACCGCGCCCGCGCCGGCGAAGATGAATCCTGCTCCGCCGGCGGGCGCCGGCATGGGAGTCGCGACGTGGAACGCGAGCGTGACCGCGGCAGCGGATGCCACCAGGTAACAGAGCTTAGTCGAATTTCGTTTCAGGAGGTTGGCGGAAATGAATGGCGTCGCCAAGCCGCCCAGGCCGAAGAACAGATTGAGCAGGTTCAGCGTGGTGCCGCGGCTGGTTTCGCTGACGTCGCTGGCAAGCGCGTTCGCTCCCGTAACAATGATGCCGCCGCCCAGGCCGAGCAGGAACAGGTAGGCGGCGATGCTTCCGAATCCGCTCGATTTGGGCAGCAGAAAGAGTGCGATGGTGACCAGGCCCAGGCCCAGAAGCAGGCCGATTTTCTTGCCTTCGTCATCGATCAGCGGCCCGACGGCGACCGAGGCGATGATCAATCCCAGGGCTTGGATGGACGCGATGATGCCGTTCTGCCGCGGGGTGAGATTGAAGCGCGTGGAGAGGTCGGGAAGAATGGTCCCCAGCATGGCGGCGATCATTCCGTAGATGAAGATCGCCAGAATCGCGGCCAGTATCAACATAGACGCACGATCTTAACACGTTGGCACAGGCTTTCAGCCTGTGGTTAGCACTGCGCAAAACTACTTCTCGGCTTGGGTGAAACCCGCCGGGATCGCGAAAGTGGACGCGGGAATTGCAGCGCTCGAAAAATTGCCGGCTTCCATGGTGATTTCCATTCCTCCACCCGAGCTCATTGAGCCCATCCGCGCGAGGGCCTGCTGGGCCGCGGCGCCTTGTGCTCCACCCTGCTGCGCCATGGCTTCCAGGCGTGCGCGAGCGGCCTCCATCTGCGCCTGCCGGTCGGGCGATATGGACGGACCGCCGGCCATTTTCGACTTCATCACTTCGAGCACCGGCACGCCGTTCATCGAGGCCAGTTTGCGCTGCAGATCGGCGATGGTCTTGGCCATGCCGGAATTGGCGCCGCCCTGCGACGTTCCCATCATCGCCATCCACGGGAAATTGCCTATGTTCCGCTTGTAAAACGCGTGTAGCTCGTCGGCCCCGGGCACGCCGGAGGACAGCCAGATGTGCATCTCCATCTGCATCTTCATTCCGCGACCCTGCATGGCCGGGTTGTCGACGTCCACGGTCATCAGCAGCTCACTCGCGTCGAAGCCGTTGATGTTTTTCTTCTGGCCGGTTTCCTTGACATCGGCGCTGACGTCGACTCCGGCGGCCGCTGGTCCCACGTCGCTGAATTTTTTAACGGTGTAGGTTTTCTGCGACTTGTGGAAAGTGGTGATGGTCTGGGCGTCGAAATCGAGGATCGTCGCGCTCGCGCTCGAGTCGATCATCATCTTCTGGCCCTTGAAAGATGTGGTGGTGACCTCGGGGGCGCCGGCGCCCTTCCGCGTCATGGTATAGCTGAAATCGGCGCGGACCGCCATCGTCCCCGCCATGGCGATCAGGATCAGGTTCATGATTTTCATGATTGATTTATTCTAACCCGCAACCCGCTGGTTTTATTCCGGTTTTCACCTTAGGGCGAGCATAGGTTAAACTGCTCCCATGGTCTGCCGATAAAACATTATGGGTGATCGGCGTTACGAACGGCGTGTGGCGAAAAGCGAGATCGTCGATCTGCACTGGAAGGATGCAGCGGGGGTCGACGTGCGGGTTCCCGCCCGGCTCTTCGATGTTTCGCTCTCGGGCGCCGGCCTGCTGGTGGAGCATCCGGTGCGCGTGGCCAGCCTGGTGCAATTCATGTGCAACGGACGGGAGCGAACGGCCAGCGTTCGGCATTGCAAACGAGCGTTGGAAGGATTCCAGATCGGCGTCGAATTCGAGGACTTACCGGCGTAGGAAAATTCACCGCCGAGTGGCCTGCTTAGGAGTCAGTGTGAAAACTGGCTCCCCTCCCCTGAAAGTGATCCGCAGGCCATTGATTTCACGAGAGCCGCGGACGGCGGATTTCAATCCGCGTGGCGCTTCAGCGCCGCTGTACGGAAGCGAGGCTGAAGCCTCGCGCGGGCTCGAAGCCCGCCGTCCAAGCTACTTTCATCCGTCATGAGCCGCAGGATCATCGCCAACTCGCTGACGCGCAGGGTTCCGTTTCGTCGCGCGGGCGGACAAGCCACATGCGGAACCGCGCGCGTCAGCAAGCGGAGCACGTCCTCGCTCCAACTCTCACGCGTGGGGCTTACTAGCGCAATGGGCGCGCCATACGCTACCGTAGGATGGTGTTTGCAATGGCGTGGTTCACGCGGCAGAAGCCCGGGGTCGAAGGCGGCGGGGACGGCGAAAAAAAGGTAAAGACCGAGGGTCTGTGGCTGAAGTGCGATCGCTGTGGCCAGATCATCTGGAAGAAAGCGCTCGACGAGAACCTGCAGGTGTGCCCGCGCTGCGAGCATCATTTCAAGCTGGACGCTCGCGCCCGGCTGGCGATTCTGTTCGATGAAGGCGCCTACCAGGAACACGACGCGACGCTGGTCTCGACCGACCCGCTGCATTTCGTCGACTCCAAGAAATACAGCGACCGGCTGGCGTCGATGCAGGAAGCGACGTCGCTTTCAGACGCGCTGATTTCGGCTTCGGGCAAGCTGGAGGGCCGCGACGTCAACATCTGCGCGATGGAGCTGAAGTTTATCGGCGGCAGCATGGGGTCGGTGGTGGGGGAAAAAATCACGCGTGCGATCGAGCGGTCGCTTGCCAGCCGCGCGCCGCTGGTGATCGTGTCGGCGTCCGGCGGCGCGCGCATGCAGGAGGGCGCCATCAGCCTGATGCAGCTCGCCAAAATTTCCGCGGCCCTGATGAGATTGGACGAGAAGCGGATTCCGTATATCAGCGTGCTGACCGATCCAACCACCGGCGGCGTCACGGCCAGTTTTGCAATGCTGGGCGACCTGAATATCGCCGAACCCGGCGCGCTGATCGGCTTCGCGGGCCCGCGCGTGATTGAGCAGACCATCCGCCAGAAACTCCCGGAAGGATTTCAGCGCAGCGAATTTCTGCTCGATCATGGATTTCTGGACGCGGTGGTGAAGCGGAGCGAGCTGAAGCGGTATATCGCGGACGCACTCGCGTTTTTCTGCGATTAGTACGCTGTCCCGATCATAACGAATAGCGACTTAGGATCCCCGCCATCACTGGCGGGGCTCGCCGGGCGTGTTTATGGCTGGCCCTGCCGGTCAGAGTCTGCGTGAAAAGTGGAGTTGATCCCCGCCGTGACCGGCAGGGCTGGCACCGACGCCTGTGCTTTCAACGGAATCGACCAGCCCTGCCGGTAAACGGCGGGGTGGAGTCCCAAGTTTTCTCGTCAAGGCGGGGGCAGATGTCGACTCACTCTTCGCGGCATCTCGTCTGCGCCGGCAAAGGCGTCGACAAAAGTGTCGACGCGGCACGCAGGAGTGCGTGCGCCACGCCTAATCGCCGGAACGCCGGCGGGCTGGTTCGCGATGCGTGGCGACCAGCAGGTTCGCCTCTTTGATGTGGCGATAGCCGATCGCGAAGCCTAGCGGGCGGACGTCGCGATTCGAGGTGAACGCCAGATCCAGATCGTCCTGGTGCCACTTCCGGAACAGCGTGATCGGCTCCTTATAGGTGCCGTACAGACGCACGTCCCAACTTGCGTCGAAGAAACGGAAAGGGATTCCGGAGTCGTCTTCGACGATCATCCGGCTTTTCGCGAGAATCGTGTCGCGCACCACGGAAAAATACGGGGTGTGCAACAGATAAGACGCGGACTTGATCAGCGTATCGGCGGGCGGAAGACTCGCCAGGTATTTCATGACTCCCGGCTTGCGCCGCAGACGCGAGTCCTGAAGGTTCAGCGCGAAGTAGTCGAGCTCGCGTACCTTGCGGCGTCCGCTCGTGAAGCGAATGGCGACGCCGTGGACTTCACGCGGGACGTCGCGGTCGGAGCGTTCGACGGAGCCGTCGGGCGTGATGGTGACGCGCGTGACGTCCACTACGGAGTGACCGGAGCGGGAGATCATGAACAGCAGCACGGGTAATACGCCGCGCAGGTTGGCGCTGCTGAAATCGACCTCCATATCATTGGTTCGAAAAAAGTTGATGGTGAGGATCGCATCCAGGCTGCGGCGCAGCGCGGAGAAATAAACGGCGTTGTAATCCGCCAGACCGGCAGGGATGCAGCCGACCGGTTCGAGTCCGACCAGAACATATTTACTGGCGTCCGGGAAGAACGCGAAGACGTTGGCGGCATCTGGTCCGCTGAACGGATAGAATGCGAGGTTGCTCGATCCGCCTGGTCCAAAAGTCCGGTCACGCCAGGTGTCGATCGGGTCGAGGTAATGCGCCTGAGCGTTCGCCCAACCGGCGGTGGCCAGTTCCGAGTGCCGGCTCCACGCCGCCTTCTGATCCTGTGGGAGCGAGTACGCGCTGCTGTTCAATCCCGAAACGAATTGGGCGAGCGGATTCCACTCGCCGTAGGGAGCTTGTACGCCGCACACGAACTGAAGCTTGGGAGGTTGTGGACGCACGGCCGGTTGCGCCTGCGACAGGGAACCAACCAAGATGGAAATGGCATACCGCAAAATCCGGGCTCGCACTTCGAGATAGTGTAGCCGAAAACGAGCCGGGTCAGGATCGGGAGTGCAGGACGACCACGGAGTGCGGAGCGGCGCGATAGGTGGAAGCTTCCACCAGCGGCGCGTCGCGCCACTCCGCGATGTCATGGCCCGAATCGAGAGACGTATCGATCCATCTGCGCCAGGGATTTTCGTGGGTCGCGGGCGGAAGCTCGAAATCGAGCGGCTCCCGATAGGCGTTCATGATCAGATACAGACGCACATTTCTGCTGCGCGCCTCGGCATAGAACGCGAGGCTGTGCGAATTGGAGTTCCAGTCGGGCTGGCCGAGCCGCACTCCATTCCAGGTTCTTTCGGCGATACGGAGAAGCTCGCTCAGGCTGGTGTCCTGCGGCTCCAGGCCGGCGAAGAACAACTGGCGTCGCGCGCACAGGATCTGTACGAAGCGCAATACATCGGCATGTTTTTCCAGCAGCGACCAGTCGAACCAACTGGTTTCGTTGTTCTGGCAATAGGCGTTGTTATTGCCGTTCTGGGTGCGGCGCACTTCGTCGCCCATCGAGATCATCGGCAGGCCGAAGGAAAGCATAATCACGCTGAAGAAATTCTTCACCTCGCGGTTTCGCAGGGTCTCGATTTCGGGGTTATCAGTCGGCCCCTCGATGCCGCAGTTCCAGCTGCGATTGTCGTCGGCGCCATCGCGATTGTTTTCGCCATTCGCCTCATTGTGCTTCTGGTTGTAGGACACCAGATCGTTCAGCGTGAAACCGTCGTGACAGGTGACAAAATTCACGCTCGCCTCAGCCTCGCGCTGCTTGTGGCTATACAGCTGCGGGCTACCCAGCAGGCGGTCGGCGAAGAGCGCCACCGAATTTTCATCCATGCGGAAAAAGCTGCGGACATCGTCGCGGAACCGGCCGTTCCATTCCCGCCAGCTATCGCCTAGGAAGCTGCCGACCTGATACAAGCCGGCCGCATCCCACGCTTCGGCGATCAGCTTGGCGCCCGCCAGCACGGGATCGGAGTCGATATCCCACAGCACCGGAGGGTTCGGCAACAGGTTCCCGGATTCGTCGCGCCCCAGAATGGACGCCAGATCGAAGCGGAAGCCGTCGACGTGCATTTCCTGCACCCAATAACGGAGACTGTCGAGGATCATGCGGCGGACGATGGGATGATTTCCGTTGAGCGTGTTCCCGGTGCCGCTGTAGTCGGCGTACATCGAGCGGTCGTTTTGAAGAATGTAGTAGGTGTTGTTTTCGAGGCCGCGAAAGCTGAGCGTGGGACCGAACTGATTGCCCTCCGTGGTGTGATTGAAGACCACATCGAGAATCACTTCGATCCCGGCGCGATGCAGCGCCTTCACCATGTGGCGGAATTCGTTGATCGAGCCGAGCGAATCCTGGCACGAACAGTAGCCCTGGTGCGGCGCAAAGAACGAAACCGGCGCGTAGCCCCAATAATTCGGGTGACCGGGATGCGCATCCTGGATGTCGAACTGGAATACCGGAAGAAGCTCGACCGCGGTGATGCCGAGTTGCCGCAAATACGGAATCTTCTCGACCAGGCCGGCATAGGTGCCGCGCAGGTTTTCGGAAAGGCCGGAGTTGGGATGGCGCGTAAAACCTCCCACGTGCATCTCGTAAATGATGGTCGAAGAGGCCGGGCGGCAGGGAGGAGCGTCGCCTTCCCAATCGTAGGCGTGGGGATCGGTGACCACGCTTTTCATGGCTGTCGCGGCGTTGTCGCCTTTGAGCCACGCGGCTTCCCGGCTGTAATTCTTAGGAACCGCCACGCCGCGCGCGTAGGGGTCGAGCAGAACCTTTTGGGAATCGAATCGCATCCCGGCGGCGGGTTGGTAGGGGCCTTCGACGCGATATCCGTAGAGCTGGCCGGGCTTGATGCCGGGCACACAGATATGCCAGTAATGGCCGGTGCGGTTAGCGGACGGGTCGATACGTAAAGACCGGGAAGGACGAGCGTCGTCTTCACGGTCGAAGAACACCAGCTCGACGGCGGTCGCGCTGCGGGAATAGAGACTGAAATTGACGCCGTCCGCGGCCATCGTCGCGCCGAGCGGAGCGCTGCGTCCGGTGAGCGCGGCGTCGGTCACGCGCACCCCAACAGCTCCTTGGCGGCCGCGACCACGCGTTCCGGCTCGAAGCCGAATTTACGCTGCAGCTCTTTGAGGGGCGCGGAGGCTCCGAAAGTTTTCATGCCGATGATCTGGCCCGAAGTGCCGGTGTATCGCTCCCATCCGAAGGTGGAGGCCTGTTCGATTGCCACGCGCGCGGTCACCGCCGGAGGGAGGACGCTATCGCGGTACTCCTGACTCTGCTGTTCGAAAATGTCCCAGGACGGCATGGAAACCACCCGCGATCGAATGCCTTGCGCGGCCAGGGTCTCATGCGCGTTCACGGCGAGCGTCACTTCACTGCCCGTAGCGATCAGGATCACTTCGGGATTCCCTCCGGGTGCATCCGCCATGACGTAGGCGCCCCGCGCGAGGCCGGATGCAGGCGCATATTTTGTCCGGTCGAAGGTCGGCAAAGCCTGGCGCGAGAGGACCAGCGCGGCCGGCTTGTGACGCAGCTGCAGAATGTAGCGATACGCCTCCACCACTTCGTTCGCGTCGGCGGGACGCAGCACGGCCAGGCCGGGGATGGCGCGCATGGAGGCGAGTTGTTCCACCGGCTGATGCGTGGGACCGTCTTCGCCATCGCCCATCGCGTCATGCGTGAAGACGAAGAGGGTGGGCAGTTCCATGATGGCGGAGAGCCGGATGGCGGGGCGCGCGTAATCGCTGAAGATGAAAAATGTGGCGCCGAACGCGCGCAGCTTCGAAAGCGAGAGGCCATTCACGATCGCCGCCATGGCGTGCTCGCGGATGCCGAAATGCAGAATCTTGCCGGTGGGGGTGGCGGCCTGGAAATCGACCACGCCGGGGTAGGTGAATAACGTGCGGTTCGACGGCCCGAGGTCGGCCGAGCCGCCCAGGAACCACGGGATATTCTGCGCGATCACGTTCAGCACTTTACTGGAAGCGTCGCGCCCCGCGAGGCCTTTCGGGTCCGCGGGAAACGTCGGCAGATTCCGATCCCAGCCGGCCGGGAGTTCGCGCCGCTGCATCTGGTCGACCTCAGCCGCGAGCTCTGGAAACGCCGCGCGATAGGCATCGAAGTGTTTCAACCAGTCCCGGCGGGCGGTGGCGCCGCGCTCGCCGATGCCTTGCGCGAAGTGATCATAAACGCCGTCGGGGACCAGAAACTTGGCATCCTCCGGCCATCCATAGCTTCGCTTGGCCAGGCGAACCTCTTCCTCGCCCAACGGCTCGCCATGGGCGTCGGCGGTATCTTGTTTGTGCGGTGCGCCGTACCCGATGTGGCTGTCCAAAACAATCAGCGTGGGCCTGCCTTTGGTCTTGCGGAAAACTTCAAGAGCGTGCTCGATGCGTTCGGTGTCGTTGGCGTCGCCGACCCGCAGTACGTTCCATCCATAGCCCAGAAATCGCGTGGTGACGTCCTCGGTGAACGTAATGCGCGTGTTGCCTTCGATGCTGATGTGGTTGTTGTCGTAAATCCAGCACAGATTGTCGAGCCCCAGGTGCCCGGCGAGCGATGCCGATTCCGATCCGACGCCTTCCATCAGGCAGCCGTCGCCGCAGACGGTATAGATGTTGTAATCGAACACCTCAAAACCGGGACGGTTGAAGTGCGCCGCGAGCCATTTTTGCGCGATTGCCATGCCGACGCTGGTCGCGATTCCCTGCCCCAGTGGGCCGGTGGTGGACTCGACGCCCGACGTCCAGTGGTACTCGGCATGGCCAGGAGCTTTGCTGTCGATCTGGCGGAAGTGGCGGATGTCGTCGAGGGTGACGGACGGCTGGCCGAGCGTCTCATATTCCGCATCGACGGCTTGCGTTTTGGTGAGATGCAGGATCGACCAGAGCAGCATGGACGCGTGGCCATTCGAAAGCACGAAGCGGTCGCGATTCGGCCAGATGGGGTCCTGCGGATCGAAACGCATGACGCGATTCCAGATGGTGTACACCAGCGGCGCGAGCGCCATCGGCGTGCCGGGATGACCCGATTGCGCCTGCTGGACGGCGTCGATCGAAAGCGTGCGGATGGTGTTGATGCACAATTGATCCAGATCCACCGATTTCGCGGAAATCTGGGTGGTACTCATGCTTTGCTCCTGGCCACTTGGGGTTCCAGTGCGGCGATTTTCGCGAGCCGGCGCAGATAGCGTTCGGCCGTGCCGTATTGGGCGGCCAGGAACGTTTCGACCAGATCCCAGGCCGCGAACGGACCGATGATCCGGCCGCCCATGCAGATGATGTTCATGTGGTCGTCTTCCACTCCCTGGCGCGCGGAGAAGTGATCGGCGATCAGGCCGGCGCGGGCACCCGGGATCTTATTGGCGCACACCGCAGCGCCGACGCCGCTGCCGCACACGGCGACTCCGCGCTCGACCCGGCCTTCCGCCACGGCGCGGGCGAGCGGGGTGACGAAGTCGGGAAAATCGTCGCCCGGGTCGAGAGTAAAAGCGCCGAAATCGGTGACCTCATGCCCGGCTGCGCGAAGACGCGCGAGCAGGTCGTTTTTCAAACCGAACCCACCGTGATCGGTGCAGATTCCAATGCGCATATCAGGCTCCTTGTATTTGTGGCGCACGCACTCTTGCGTGCCGTGTCGAGACTCCTCTCGACACGTCGTCTGGCGCGAGGTGAAGCGTCGACAAGAGTGTCGACGAGACACGCAGGAGTGCGTGCGCCACAAATCGGGCTCCACTAGTTCCTTTTTTCAGCATGCTCCTGTTGCGACTCCGCCGCAGCCCGGTCGGCCAGCACGATGGCATGTTCGCTGCGGACGCGTCCAGCCGGAATGGACTGGTCGCCCGCGAGCAGTTGTTGCAATGGATGCACCTTCTCGGCTCCGGTCACCACCCACAGCACGCGCCGCGCGCGGTTGAGCACTGGATAGGTCAGCGTCATGCGGCGTCTGCCTTGATACACGCCGGTCAGCGCGACGTCGACGTTCGAAATGTCGAGCACCGGATCACCCGGCACCAGGGACGCGGTATGGCCGTCCGGCCCCAGACCCAGGTGAACCACGTCAATGACCGCCGGGGATCCCGCAAATTCCTGCAAAGTGCGCGCATATTGGCCCGCCGCTTCCTGCGGGTTGGGAGAAACCACGGGCATCGCGTGGACCTGTTCGGGGCGCAGCGACGAATGTTCGAGCAGACTCTCGCGGAGGTGCGTGAGGTTTCGATCCGGGTCGCCATCCGGAGCGATGCGCTCGTCCACCTGGAAAACGTGCACGCCCGGCCAGGGAACATCTTCGCCCGCGAGCGCGCGCAGCATGATCCAGGGGGTGTGGCCGCCGCTCACCGCGAGAGTAAAACGGCCTCGCGCGGCGACCGCGGAACGGGCCTCGGCGGCGATCATCGCAGCGCCCTTGCGCGCGACCGAATCGGCATCGTCGAGAACTTCCAGCTGCATGGTTTTTTCTAACATGGCGGTGCGTTGACGTTGTGTTCCCTGGCAGCGGGGTTGTGCCAGCCCCCGGGAGGCGCAACGGATTGCGCGGGTCCCCACGTCCCGTTGTCATATTCGTAAACGGGTGTGCCCGCTTTGAGGATGGGGTCGACGATTCTCCACGCTTCTTCTACGTAATCCTCGCGCGCGAATATGGTCGCATCGCCGGCCATGGCGTCGCCCAGGACGCGCTCATAAGCGTCCATTTCATCCGGGCAGGGATTACTGCTGGCGATAATTTCGACCGGCTCGCCGCGCATGTCGTCGTGCGGCCCCATCACCGTGGCGCCGATCGCGATGGTCATCTCCGGACTGATGCGAAATCGCACATGATTCGGAGGATTGTGCCCGTTGCTGATCACGGTGGGGGGAGTTCGAAATCGCGCGACCACCTCGGTGGAGGTCACCGGCATATTCTTGCCGGCGCGAATGTAAAACGGCACGCCTTTCCAGCGCCAGGAGTCGACTTCCAGTTGCAACGCCGCGTAGGTTTCGACCTTCGAATCCGGCGCGACACCCTTTTCCTGCAGATAGCCCCGAAACTGGCCCCGGACCAGATGATCCGGCGCGATCGCGGGGATGGCTTTGAGCACCTTCACCTTCTCGTCGCGAATGGTTTCGCTATCGGTGCGCACCGGGGGCTCCATGGCCAGATTACACAGGATCTGGAAAAGATGATTCTGGATCACGTCGCGAATCGCGCCGGTTTCGTCGTAGAACGCGCCGCGCCCTTCGACGCCGAACGATTCCGCCATGGTGATCTGCAGGCTTTCGATGTAGTTTCGATTCCAGAACGGTTCCATGAACGCGTTGGCGAATCGAAAAACGACCACGTTGTTGACCGGACGCTTGCCCAGATAATGATCGATGCGAAAGATGTTGGATTCCGGGAAGGCCGCGTGCAGGACGCGGTTGAGTTCCTGCGCGGACGCGAGATCATGGCCGAACGGCTTCTCGATAATGACGCGGGCGCCCTGCGCGCTGCCGGAGCTTTCCAGCTGCTCCACCACAGTTTCGAACAGGAACGGCGGAATCGCCAGATAAAACGCCGGCGCTTTTGCGCCATCGAGTTCTTTCTTGAGCGCCTGAAAGGTCGACGCATCCCCGTACTCACCGTCGACGTAACGAAGCAGCCCGCTGAGCTTTTCGAATACGGCGGAATCCATGTCGCCGTGTTTACCGATGCTCTCCTTGGCTCGCGCGCGCAGCCGGTCGAGATTCCAACCACCTTTGGCCACGCCGATCACCGGAACGGTCAGATGACCGCGCTTCACCATTGCATACAGCGCCGGAAAAATCTTTTTGTACGCGAGATCGCCCGTCGCGCCGAAGAATACCAGGGCGTCCGAATGGGTTTCGCTCATTCCTGTCTCCTTACGATGACTGCTTCAGCTTGCGGTACCGGCGGATCAGGTGGTTGGTGGAACTGTCGTGCGCGAGCGGCGGCTCGGCCGCGCTTTCGACCTCCGGGATGATCCGCTGCGCAAGCGCTTTGCCCAGCTCGACACCCCACTGGTCAAACGAATTGATGTCCCAGATGACGCCCTGCGTGAACACGCTGTGCTCGTAAAGCGCGACCAGCTTGCCCAGATTTTCGGGAGTCAGGCGGTCGGCGAGAATCGTATTCGATGGCCGGTTGCCTTCAAACACACGATGCGGCACCAGCCAATCCGGTGTGCCCTCGGCCTTGACCTGCTCCGGCGTTTTTCCGAAGGCGAGCGCCTCGGCCTGCGCGAATACGTTCGCCAGAAGCATGTCGTGATGCGGCCCGACCACGTTCAGCGGCTGCGCGAACGCGATGAAGTCGCACGGAATCAGCCGGGTTCCCTGGTGAATCAACTGATAGAACGAATGCTGGCCGTTGGTTCCCGGTTCGCCCCAATAAATTGGCCCGGTCGCATAATTGACCTGGGCGCCTTCGAGCGTCACGTGCTTTCCGTTGCTCTCCATGGTGAGCTGCTGCAAGTACGCGGGAAAGCGCTTCAGATATTGTTCGTAGGGAAACACTCCGACGGTCTGCGCGCCGAAAAAGTCGTTGTACCAGAGCGACAGCAGACCCATCAGCACGGGCAGGTTGCGATCGAACGGAGCCGAGCGAAAATGCTCATCCATCTGGTGGAAGCCGTCGAGCATCGCCCGGAAATTGTCCGGCCCCACGGCCAGCATGGTCGAGAGACCGATCGCCGAATCCATCGAGTAGCGTCCGCCCACCCAATCCCAGAAACCGAACATGTTGGCGGTGTCGATGCCGAACTTGCTGACCTCGCGAGCGTTGGTCGATACCGCGACAAAATGCTTCGCGATCGAGGTTTCGTCGCCGCCCAGGCCGGCCAGAAGCCACGCGCGGGCGGTGTGCGCGTTCGTCATGGTTTCGAGCGTGGTGAACGTCTTCGAAGAAATGATGAACATCGTCTCGGCCGGATCCAGATCCTGCACGGCTTCCGCAAAATCGGTGCCGTCCACGTTCGATACGAATCGGAACGTCCGGGCGCGGTCGCTGTAATGCTTCAGCGCCTCGTAAGCCATCACCGGCCCGAGATCGGAACCACCGATGCCGACATTGATCACGTTGCGGATCGGTTTACCGGTGTGGCCTTTCCATTCTCCGCTGCGAACGCGATTGCAGAAATCCGTCATCCGGTCGAGCACCTCGTGCACCTTTGGCACGACGTTTTCTCCGTCCACCAGGATCGAGGTCCCCTTGGGCACCCGGAGCGCGACGTGCAGGACGGCGCGTTTCTCGGTGATGTTGATTTTATCGCCGCGGAACATCGCATCGATGCGCCCGCGCAGATCCGATTCCTCGGTCAGCTTGAGCAGCAGCTTGAGGGTTTCGTCGGTGACGCGATTTTTCGAATAGTCGAGAAAGATTCCCACGGCCTCGGCCGTCATTCGCTCTCCCCGCTTGGGATCGTCGGCGAACAGGCTGCGCAGGTGTACTGCGCTCATCTTCTTGTAATGCGTGAGCAGTTTTTTCCAGGCCTTCCGGCTGGTCAGCGGTGCGATCGCCGGAGTGGTTTCCACAGTGGGTGTCATCGGAACCTCCTTACCTTCAACTCGCCTTCTTGAGCGCCGCGCTCTTCGAGGCGATGACCGTCATGAGCTCATTCCAGGATTGAACAAAGGACTTGGCGCCTTCCTCCTGAAGCTGCGCGGCCAGCGCGTCGACGTCGACGCCGGCTTTCGAGAATTGCGCCAGGACCTGTTCGCAATCGCCGCCGTCGGCCGGCAGGATCGCACCGACTTCGCCATGATCGGCGAGCGCCTTCAACGTCCCTTCCGGCATCGTATTCACGGTGAACGGCGACGCCAATCCCTTTACATACAGCACGTCGGACGACTTGGGATCCTTGGTTCCGGTGCTGGCCCACAGCAGGCGCTGCGGACGCGCGCCGAAGTTGAAGGCCCGCTGATAGCGCGGCGACGCGAGGAGTTCGCGATACGCCTTGTACGCGCGCTTGGAGATGGCGATGCCCAACTGGTCGCGCAAGGACGCCGGAACCTTGTCCTTCACCGCAACGTCCCAGCGGCTGATAAACAGGGACGCGACCGAACCGACCACGGGCGGAAGTCCACTCTCGATACGCCGCTCGATGCCACGCAGGAACGCCTCAGCTGCGCCGAGATAGTGCTCGCGGGAGAACAGCAGCGTGACGTTGATCGGGATACCCGCGAAGATCGCCTCCTCGATGGCGGGCAGACCTTCTTTCGTGCCGGGAATCTTGATAAACAGGTTCGGCTGGCCGGCGCGCGCATGCAGGTCGTGGGCAGCCTTGAGACTGCTGGCGGTATCGTAGGCGAGCAGCGGCGAAACTTCCAGGGAGACCCAGCCGTCGACGCCGTCGGTGCGATCGTGGATCGGCCGGAACAGCTTGGCGGCGCCGGTGACGTCCTCCAGCGCGAGTTCGAAGAAAAGCTCCTCGCCCGATTTGCCCTTGCTCAGCTTTTCGCGGATGGCACCGTCGTAGGCCGAGCTGTTTTTGATGGCGTGGTCGAAAATCGTTGGATTCGAGGTGAGCCCGGTTACCGACCATTCATCGATATAGCGTTTCAATGTTCCGCTCGTCAAAAGATCCCGAGTAATGTTGTCGAGCCAGATGCTCTGGCCCAGATTGTGAAGCGTTTGCGTCGCTTTCATCCTGTTACAACCTCCATTTGCTTAACTGTAGTTGGACTCGCGGACACGCCCAAACGGTTCGAGGATTTTGTCAATCCGCGTAACCAGTCGAAAACCCGGCCGTTGAGCATTTCTTGGGTCGATCGCCAGCGCCAGTTCCCGTCGACCCGGCCGGGGAGATTCATACGAGCTTCATTGCCGAGATTCAGCACATCCTGAAGAGGTGACATTGCCAGCGCAGCCCGGGAGGACCACGCCAGTTCCATCAATTCCGGTGCGGCGTCGCAGGTCGTGCCGGCGGGCCGCTTCAAATATTTCCACAGATTCTTTCGTTGGTCTTCCGGCAGGTTTTCATACCAGCCGCGCGTCGGCGGATTATCATGGGTGCCTGTGTATGCCACGGCGTTGCTGACGTAATTATCCGGCAAATGAGGGTTGTCCGGTTTGCCATCGAACGCGAACTGAAGAATGCGCATTCCCGGCAGACCGAACCGGTCGCGAAGAGCGTAGACATCCGGCGTGATCATGCCCAGGTCTTCCGCGATGAACGGCAGTGAACCGAGCTCTTTCCGAACCGATTCAAACAAATCGGCGCCCGGACCCGGAATCCACTTCCCGGATCGTGCGGTGGATGCGCCCGCCGGAACGTTCCAGGCAGCGATGAAACCGCGAAAATGATCCAAACGGATCACGCCCACGTGGAGCAGAAGCGCGCGTACGCGATCGATCCACCAGCGATATCCGGACTCGCGCAGAACGTCCCAGTTGTACACCGGATTGCCCCACAATTGCCCGTCCGCACTGAAGTAATCGGGAGGCACGCCGGCCACGAAGCGCGGACGCCGCTGCTCGTCGAGGAGAAACAGCTCGGGGTTCGCCCAGACGTCGCTCGAATCGGGCGAAACGAAGAAGGGGAGATCTCCGATCAGCTTCACGCCGCGGTCGTGCGCGTGCGCCTTCATGCGATCGCTTTGCCGGCAGACCAGGAATTGAATAAAACACGCGAAGCCGACCCGGTCGGCAAGTTCGCGACGGGCGGCATCGATGGCGGAGGGCTCGCGCAGGGCCAGTTCTTTCGGCCATTCGAGGTAATACGCACCGCCGAATTTCGCTTTGAGTGCGCGGAACAGAGCGTAGTCATCCAGCCAGTGCGCCTGAGCTGTGCAGAATTGCCGATAAGCGTCGCGCAAATCGGCCGCGCCGCCGGCTTGAAAATTAGCCCACGCCTTTTCAAGCAGACCGAGCTTGAAAGGAATCACGCGATCGTAGTCGACTTCGGTTTGTGAAAACGACTGCGGCGGGCAATCGTCCACGGTGCAAAGACCATCCGCAATCAGCCATTCCGGACTAATGAGAAGTCCGTTGCCGGCGAGCGAGGACAAGGGTTGATACGGCGAATTACCGTAACCCGTGGGGCCCAGCGGCAACGCCTGCCACCAGCTTTGACCGGCCAATGCCAGGCGATCGATCCACTGGAGCGAGGTTGGTCCCAGGTCCCCGATGCCATACCGCGAAGGCAACGAGGTGACATGCAGAAGCAATCCCGATCCGCGATACTCCGGAGCAAATAACATCTGGGCTAGATTCATTATGAAGCGGGATTCGTAAACAGACGCAAACGAGAGGTGACCACGCCCTCGACCGCCGTTACAGCGAATGGCAGAATCTTGTACGGGACGATCTCGTCTTTATTCGAAGCCAGCCCCTGCTCCAGGCCGCGCCTCCAGGCGAGCCGCAGCTCGGTGTTGATATGGACAATGTTCATACCGGCGCGGATGGCCGCCTTGAAATCTTCGTCCGCGGTTCCGGACCCGCCATGCAGCGTCATCGGAATGGCGACGGCCGCTTTGATTTCGCGAATCCTCGCGATGTCCAGATGTTTCCGTTCCTCTCCTGAGACCATCGCCTTTTGCATGCCGTGCGAATTTCCGACCGCGGGCGCCAGGACATCAATGTGCGTTTCTTTGACAAAACGCAGGGCGTCGCTTGGGGTGGTCAGCGGACCGTGCTTGACAGGCGCACCCTCGTGAATCTCCGACCCGGTTCCGATATCGCCGATTTCCCCCTCGATAACGAAATCGGGATTGATCGACTTGAGGGTTTCTACCGCCTGGCGGGTCTGGCGGATGTTTTCTTCAAACGGTAACGCCGAAAGGTCGAAGACCACCGAGTGGAAGCCTGCCTTCACCGCTTCGACGGCTTTCGCCAAAGAGTGGGTGTGGTCGGCATTGAGGAAGATTGGATAATCGAATTCGTCACGCAGGCTCTGCACAAGGGCGGCAAGCTGAAGCGTGCCGGCGAATTCACGTTCGCCTTCGGAAGCTCCCACCAACACCGGAAGATTCAATGCGCGCGCGCCTTGGAATACGGCTTTCAGTAACACCAGATCGGCAATGTTAAAGTGGCCGATCGCGGTTCCAGTGGTCTGCGCGTTTTGTATTATTTCAATCAGTTTTCGCATGGTCAAATGATGCTTCGATACCGATGTGAGCATTTCGCGTTCCACCGAAACGGGTAGCGTTTACTATAGTTTCACGGTGTCAACTGACGGCAGTTCGTCAATTGCCGGCGGTCTTGTCATTTACGCGACCGGATTCGCTTGTGAATGAACCGGGGACGGCGGGTGCCGCATCCAACGGAAGGTAAATCCAAACGGGAGCCGGGGCATATGGCGAATCTGCGATACACGAATCTTCCCTCAGACGCGTCGAGCGAGGACGTTCTGGTTCAGCTTGCGTTGGACGCTGACTCGACACTGAATCGCACCGCGGAACAACTTTGGCGGCAATTGAATCCGGAGTTGTGGGACCAGACCCAGAATGCCTGGGCGGTTCTGCAAACCGTCTCCGGCCAGAATCTGCAACGCATCACGTCGCAGCCGGCCTTCCGCGCAACTCTGGACGAGATCGTGCGGGAGAGAGCGGCGGAAACTGAGTCGCCGGGCTGGTTCCAGCAGAGCCATCCCAATTCTCCGCTGACTTCGGTCGCGTACTTCAGCATGGAATATATGTTGAGCGAGGCCCTGCCGATTTACTCGGGCGGCCTCGGAAATGTGGCTGGCGATCAGCTCAAGTCGGCGAGCGACCTGGGAGTACCCGTAGTTGGCGTGGGGTTGCTCTATTCGCAAGGCTATTTTCGTCAGGAAGTGGACCGGCAAGGCGTCCAGCATGCGTTGTATCCCTATAACGACCCCGGCCAGCTTCCCATTCAGCCGGTAAGAGATGCAAATGGAGACTGGCTGCGTCTGAGCGTCCCGTTTCCCGGCACCAATCTCTGGATTCGCGTGTGGGAAGCGAAGGTGGGGCGGACCAGGCTCCTCCTGCTCGACGCAAACGATCCCGCAAACATCCCGGGGTATCGCGGCATCACCAGTGAGCTGTACGGTGGAGACCTGGAAATGCGGTTGAGGCAGGAACAGCTCCTGGGGATCGGGGGCTGGCGCCTGCTGAGGGCGTTGGGTATTCATCCCCAGGTTTGCCATCTCAATGAGGGCCACGCGGCGTTCGCCGTTCTGGAGCGCGCCGCAAGTTACATGGACGATACGCGCAACCCTTTCCCGATTGCGCTGAGCGTCACGCGGGCCGGCAATCTGTTCACGACGCATACGCCGGTCGAAGCCGGCTTCGACCGCTTCCCGGTAGACCTCATGCGCAATCATTTCGAAACATACTGCGCGGAGCGGTTGGGGATTCCTTTTGATGAATTGATGGCCCTTGGACGAGCGAATCCCGGCGACGCGGGAGAGCCCTTCAACATGGCGTATCTGGCCATCCGGGGAAGCGGCGGGGTCAACGGCGTCAGCCGGCTGCATGGCGTGGTCAGCCGCGCTCTGTTCGAACCGCTGTATCCGCGCTGGCCCACTGAGGAAG
Organism: Terriglobia bacterium; assembly: GCA_963797245.1. Taxonomy (GTDB): domain Bacteria; phylum Acidobacteriota; class Terriglobia; order Bryobacterales; family Bryobacteraceae; genus Palsa-187. The sequence continues at coordinate 26,191 of CAWCPE010000024.1, read as the reverse complement.
TGCCCGTGGGCCACGTGACCAACGGAATTCACGTCCCCACCTGGGAATCAGACCGGGCCCATGAGCTCTGGAAGGATTTCTGCGGACACGATTGCTGGAACGGCGGACTGGAGCAGATGGAAGCCCGCATCCGTGGGATTGCCGACGCGACGATCTGGAACATGCGGAGCGCGTCGCGAAAGACGCTGGTCGAGTATGTGCGCACTCGTTATGCGCGGCAGATCGCGATCCAGGGCCGCTCGGCGCGCGATATTGCGGAAGCCAAAAACATTTTCGATCCCAACGCCCTGACGCTTGGGTTCGCCCGGCGCTTTGCCACCTATAAACGGCCGAACCTGCTGCTCCACGATCGCGATCGCCTCACGCGAATTCTGAGCAATCGTGAGCGGCCGGTTCAACTGGTCCTGGCCGGCAAGGCGCATCCGCAGGACGGCCCCGGACAAGAGATGATCCGGCAGTGGAGCGAGTTTATCCATGGCTCCGGAATTCACTCCTCGGTGGTGTTCCTGACGGATTACGACATGTGCATGACCCAACAGATGGTCAACGGCGTCGACGTATGGATCAACACGCCGCGCCGGCCGTTTGAGGCCAGCGGCACCAGCGGAATGAAAGTGCTGGTCAACGGGGGATTGAATCTTTCGGAAACCGACGGATGGTGGGCGGAGGCGTATACGCCTGAAGTCGGCTGGGCGATCGGCGATGGCCGCGAGCACGGCGACGATCCGGCCTGGGACGCGGCCGAAGCCGAGGCCGTCTACGCTCTTCTCGAACAGCACGTCATTCCGGAATTCTACGAACGGAACCAGCAGGGGGTTCCCACCCGCTGGGTGGCGCGCGTCCGCGAGAGCATGGCGCGTCTTACACCCGAGTATTCCGCCAATCGCGCCGTCCGCGAGTACACGGAAAAGCATTACCTTCCCGGAGCCGCCGGGTACTGCGCGCGGGCGGCCCAGGGAGGCCGGCTGGGCGCCGACATCCTCGCCTGGCAGCAGGAGTTGGCCCGCGACTGGAACGGCGTTTCATTCGGCGCAGTCACCGCGCAGCCCCATGACGGAGCGACGCGCGTGGAGGCGGCGGTGTATCTGGGGAAACTGGATCCCGGCGCGGTGCGGGTGGAGCTGTTTGCCAACCAGCCCGGTGAAGACGGACCGGTCCGCATCGAAATGTCTCGCGGGGCTCAGTTGCCCGGCGACGGATTCCTTTACGCCGCCAGCCTGGCGGGCGATCGCCCCTTGAGCGACTTCACGGCACGCGTGATCCCCGATCATGCCAATGCGCAGGTCCCGCTCGAAGCGCATCAGATCCTGTGGCAGAAATAAAAAATGGGCGGCGGAAAAGATCCGCCGCCCGAGAGGAAGACACCCCCAAAAAATCGGCTACCAGCGATATCCAAAGCCGACCGACGGCTCGGCGCGGTGCGTCCAGCGATCCGTTCCGTTCAATCCGGCTAAAGCGTAGGTCGGCGAATCATACACGAAGCCTCGATATTCCGCCCGCAGGAAAAAACGCGGCGACAGGTTAAAGTCGGCCCCGGCGCCGTAGATAAACGCACCGCGAGCCTGCGTGCTGGCGCCCGCGAAATTCGATGGATCGAAGATCAGACCGCCGCCGCCGGCCAGCAGGAACGGCGTGAACTTCTTGAGCGGCATGCGAAATACATACGCTCCGGAAATCTCGTGAGAATAGCTCTTCACACCCACCGATCCGTTGACTGAGCTGTAGCTCTGCGTGTTGAGCGAATAGCCGTAGTCGGCCTCGATTCCGCTGTGAGCGCTGAAGAAGTACCGATAAGTGCCCAGGACACCGCCGCTATCCGTAGCCGTGTTCTGAATACCGTTGTTCGATGTGCTCTTGACGAAGCTTCCGAACGCCTGCACCGACACCTCGTTATTGCCGCCTGAAGTTTCCGATTGCGAAAATGCCGGCGCCGAAAGGCAGCCGATGCCTACCAGGCACGCAATGGTAAAGTTTGTTCTAAACATTTCATTTCTCCTTTGTTCGATTCGACGCCGGCTTCCCTTGCTCCCGCCGGTCGCTTCCGTAAGGGCACGCGGCGTTCCAATCGCCCGCATCAATGCGCTGTTCGAAATGCGGAACTTACGACCGGCCGCGCTGCCGGATTCGCCGACAGTTGTCCCGCTTTTGACGGCGTGTCGACACGCCGCGCACCCGCCAGCACGTTGCCACGCGCGGCTTCTTCGGTCTGCCGCAGCGAAGTGCTCAGGGCATTCCGCGACACGCGGCGCACAATCGGATCCGCCACCAGCCGCACGGCCGCCGGAATGTCGCGGCTGAGCGCGATGGCTTCGAGCTCGACGTACATGCCGCCATCCCGCTGTTCGAAACGGGCGATGCTGTAGAGCTTCCAGATATAGCCCCCGCCTTCGCCTTCCGGGATGCGATGCTCACCCGGCTCCCCGCATTCCTCCACTTCCTGCACACGGGTCGTCTTTGAGACGCTCAAAAACCGGCGGTCGTCAAGGCGCACGTTGGTCGACTGGTATTCGGCGTCCAGCGCGGTTTTCATGAAAAACGCCCGATTCATGATCCGCATGGAGAACTTCGCCTCGGCGCCGTCGCGCGCGATGGCTTTCGACTGGATGACCGAAGGATGATAGAAATCCTTATAGCGATCGTAGTCGCCGGTGACTTCCACGACGTCGTCGAGAGCCAGATTGGGCACAAACACGGCGCCGATCCAGTGATGGATCAACCCGCCCGGCACTTTCCGGGGATTTCGCCCGGCCGCCGGCCCCACCACGATTTCTCCGTTCCGGACGTCGCCCTCGCGTTCCGCATTTTCAAAGGTCCAGAGGAACGCGCCGCCCGGCCGGAGCCTGGCTTGCAGATTCTCGTTTACCGTAACCAGATAAGCGTCCCACGCGGCGACGGTTTCCTGTTTCAGCGTCGCGCCAACCGCCTCGACGGGCGAAACCACCAGCCCGATCGCGAACAGAGTGACCAGACGCCTCAGAAAGGAGCGCCGGAACGGCAGCCAGGTGTGATCTCGATCGGCCGCGTCGCTTTCATTCTCGGGAAGCGGTTGGCCGAGAATCAATTCCGCCAGCCGGCGCGATGCAGGCGATTTGGCGACGAGCTGCGCTCCTTCCGTATGCCACCGGGAGATGAGAGCGCGGCCTGATTCCGTGACGCAAGTGACGAAGGTGATGTCGACAATCAGTCTCCGGTCGCCGATCATGGAGGACGCGGTGCTCCAGGCCTGTTCGAGCTCGTGCGCAGCCTCGGAGTTCAGATCCCCTGCTAATTCAAAGCGGAACGCCGTGGATCCATCGTGCATGTAGTATTGCAGCGTCTGATTCCTCATAGAATACCGATGCGATACGGCGCACGTAAGATGCCAACATGTGTTCGCGGCAAGTGACGCGAAATCAAGTTTTTGTTTGGCGGCGATCGAGGCGGGGAGTGCTCGATTCCCGGCAATTGCCGATAACCCGGCTCCTTTACGCGCCGCTCAGCATCTTGAGGACTTCGCCGGCGGTCGCCGTCTCGCCGATTCGCGGAAAAACCTTCGTGATGCAATATTCATGCGCCGCCGCGTCCCGGTCCGTCATCGCGTCCACCACCAGCACAACGTGGTAGCCGTGATCGAAGGCGCTGCGTGCGGTTGATTCGACCCCGGCGCTGGTCGCGACGCCCGTCACGAACACTTGAGTTGCACCGCGGCGGCGCAATTCATCATCTAATATCGTTCCGATAAACGCGCCCCATCGATGCTTGGTGACAATCAGGTCGTCGGGATGCTGATCCAGTTCGGGGACCAGCTCAGTCCAATCCGGAGGAAACGAAAATTTGGGACGGACGGCATCCGTTCGCCCGGGCGCCATGGCGGATACGTTGACCAGCACCACCGGCCAGCCTCGTTCACGAAAGGCGCGCGCAAGCTGAGCGGTCCGCGCGACGACGTCGCCCATGGGATGCGCCGCCGGGATTCCGAGAATGCCCTTTTGCAGGTCGATCACGATCAGGGCAGCGGTCGTGTCGAGTTGAGTGAGGGGCATGATTTTTCCCTATTCAGTATATTTCTGCGCAAATCGCACGCTCGATAAAATGCTGATTGCGGCGATGCCTGCAAAGAAAACGATCAGCGCGAGGCTGTCTCCGCTCGAAAGTTTTCCCGCCCGAAACAGAATGTAGCCGAGCACCAGATTCAATAAGGACCACACCACGTTCACGGTCGGCGACGACAATCCCTTGCCGGGCGGGTGAGCGAAGGGGCTTGGGAAACGGTTGCCGGAAATTCCGTGCACAAAGTGCGGCACGAAGTTGGCCAGAAACATTCCGGCGAAGAAGCATGCGACATAGTTATACCAATTCATGTTGTTTTTTCCTTTGGATGGAGCCCGCCCGGATTTTCGGCAGTTCGAACGTGAACCAGAGGGAGCCCGCGATGCAGGATGTGCCGGTCACCACGGCGCGTGCGACATGGTCACTGCGGATCGCCTTCCACCATGCGCCGGATGATTTTGCCGGCCTCAAACAGCGTCTCCTGCTGCCGCTCACTCAGTCCGGAGATGGCCTGCGCCAGCCAGTTTCGTTTGCGATCGCCCGCGCTCTTCTGAATAGCCGTGCCCTTGGCTGTCAGCGCGAGAATCACCTGTCGGCCGTCGGTCGAATGGGGAGTGCGCTCGATCATTCCCATTTCCTCGAGCGTTGCGACGATGGTTCGCATCGACTGCGGCCGCATGCCCTGGGCGCGCGCCAGATCGGCGGTGGTGGAAGGCCCGTCTTTCCCGAGGCGCTTCAGGACACCCGTTTCGGTCCAGGAAAGTTCCTCGGAGGCGGCCAAGGCGCGCGCGCGGCGCACCAGCAGTCCAATGGATTCGCCCAACTCGATCACGCGAGCGTCGAAGTTCTTCCCGGGCATGCTTCTAGAATACGTTAAAGACAGGTAAACTTGCAAGGTTAACTTGCAAGATAAACTGTTATACGTCGGGCGCCGGTTCGAGCGGCGTGGCTTCGTTCGCGCTCCGGAGCGATTTATCGACCGATTCGGGGTCGCACCACTCGATCCGGTCGTGCGGACGGATCATGCCTCCCACGATGATTCGGCAGTTCAGCCCCGAGCGGTTCAGCAGCGGCTTGAACACCCTCTTGGCGAGGAGATTTTCCAGGTACATGCAGGGAACGTTGAGCCTGCCGCCGTACAGCACACAATCGCCCACGCGAAAATATTGCCCCACCAGGTGATTGAGCGGCACCTCGCGCGTCGTGAAGTTGCGGCGATGCTCGTGCGGCCGAAGCTCGATACCGCGGTCGCGAGCCAGAGCTTCCAGCGTCTCGGCTTCGATCAGCGTGGCCTGCCGGTCGATGTAGTGACGGTTCGAGTAGGTCCCCAGCCGCGTCGCGTAGCGATCGTCTTCGATGCCGACGCCCGCGATCAGCCGCGCATTTGCCAGCGCATCCATCGGCGCCGACGCTTTCGCCGCAATATGGATGTGCAGCAGTTCCCCTCGCCACTTCACCCGGCCATCATCGCATGCCGCGCCGGGAGCGTGATAAAAAAGGGCCATGACGAAGATCAATGTGGTGGACGGGAATCTGACGCTGGAAGTGGAGGGTTGGGATAAGCTGTGGTCGCTGAAGAGCCACCTGGTGATTCCGACGCGGCACGTCGTTCGCGTCTATGGCGACCCCGCCATCGCGGAAAAGTGGTGGTTGGGCATGAAAATCGCTGGAACGCACGTGCCCGGCGTCATCGCCGCGGGCACGTTTTATCAGCACGGGAACTGGATTTTTTGGGATGTACACCACCCCGAGAACGCGCTGGTGATTGAGCTTCGCGATGAACACTACGAAAAATTGATCGTCGAAGTGGAGGATGTCGCCGAAACGATCGCCCGCCTTCAGGTGGAAATCGCCGCTCATCTCAATGTGGACGCGAAGGCCTGATTCGGATTTAGTTGGTGACCGTTTCCTTCAGCGCGGCCAGCGAAACGGCCGCCGGCTGCTGCATAAGAAAGCTTGGAAAGGCCGGCGGATCTTTCTGGAAGTAAACGTTGTATCGTCGCAGAAAAGCCGCCGGGACGGTGTCCATGCCCTGGCCGTTGGCGAGCACCGGCAGGATGCCGTTTGCGAAAAACATCTCCATCTCGCGTTTCTCTTTGGTGAGAACCTTCCCGCGGCTCTCGCAATCGAAGAAGTCTTTGACGCGCGAGTAGGTTCGCTCGGAAAGATTGATGCGATTGGCCTCGCCGCTCGCCTCCATGCGGGAGCTGTAGTTCACTGTATCGCCCCAGATGTCGAACGCGAATTTGTTGATGCCGACCACACCCGCGATCACCGGACCGGTATGAATTCCGATGCGGACTTTCCAGCCCGGCCGGTCCGGACGCGAGCGTTCCCGCACCGCCTGCAGCATTTCAAAGGCAGCCATCACCGTGTCCACCGGATGCGCCGGATTGCGCACCGGCAGCCCGCTCAGGCACATATAGCTATCCCCGATGGTCTTCATTTTTTCCAGGCGATAGCGCGTCACAATCTTGTCGAACGCCGTGAAGTAGTCGTGCAGCATCTCCACCAGTTCCTCGGCCGCGAGCTTTTCGGTGGCCAGAGTAAAGCCCACGAAATCGGTGAACAGAATGGTGACGTCTTCGAAGTATTTAGGCGAAACCATCCCTTTGGCGCGCAGTTCCTCGGCCACTTCCGCCGGCAGGATGTTCAGCAGCAGCGACTCGGAAACCTGTTTCTGCTGTTCCACCTGTTGATGACGCTGGGCCAGCTCATGGTTGGCCAGGATCAGCTTCTCACCGGCACGCACGCGCTCGAGCACCACCGATAACAGGCTGGCGATGGATTTCAGAGCCGTATCCGACACCGCCGTGCCGCACACCCCCAGACTTCCCACCAGTTCATCGTCGCCCACCACGATGGGAGCCAGCACCAGAGCCTTCAAACGATCGTTGACCACGGTGCGCTTCAATGCGGCCGAGCGCAATGCTTCGTCGGTGAAGCAGCCGGTTTCCCCGGCGCGTTGAAATTCGCCGCTCTGGTGCAAGTAGAATGCGGCGCCGGTGCCGCCGAAAATTCGCGTGATATGGTAAGTCGCGATCCAGGCCGTGGTTTGCGGACTGTCGCTGGCGAGCAGCGCCTGCCCCAGTTCATACAGCCGCTCCGTCTCGCGACGGCTTTCGACCGCTTCAGCGGCGCGCCGGCGGGCCGCGAGCGCCGTCTGGCTGACCACGATGGCCGTGATCAGGAAGGCGCCGACCGAGACGTAAGACTCCGGATCGGTCGCCTTCAGGCTTCCCACCGGTTCCTGAAAATAGGTAAGGAATCCGACCGCGGCTACCACCGACGCGATGATCGTCTCCAGCCGGTCGAACCGGACGGCGAAAAACAGGATCGCCAGCAGCAGCGAATACTCGACCGTTGTATTGCGCAGGCGGTGGAGATGAAATTCAAGGACCAGGATCGCGCCTACGACGGCGATCGAGATCACCAGCCGTAAACCGCGCCGCAGCCGTTCCATGCGTTCGTATCCTAACAGGTTATCCATCGGCTTTCTCACTGAAAACATGAGGTCCGGGCACGGTTCGGAAATAATTCTGTCACAATCCGCCGCGCTCCGGCGTCATATCGTTCGCAGCAAATTCGCTGACGATTCGATGCCGAGGACGACGCCATGTTCAACATCGCCGAGGATATCTGTTCCATGACCGAATTTAAACGCCGGACCGCGGACGTGGTCACGCGACTTCGTGACACCGGCCGCGCGGTGGTCCTGACCACCAATGGAAAAGCGGACGTCGTGCCTGATTCTCAGCTCGCGCCATCCCATGTGGATCGGCTGGGGACGGCACATGACGTTCCTCTATAACGACGCCTACCTGCACGTGCTGGGACCGTCCAAACATCCGCGCGCGCTGGGACGTCCCGCTTCCGAGGTCTGGGCCGAAATCTGGAATGTGTGCGGTCCTCTGCTCAGTGACATCATGATGCCGGCCTTCGACGGCTTCGATCTCCTGCGCGCGGTCCGGGCCGATCCCAAGACGCATACGCTGCCGGTCATCTTCCTTTCGGCCCGCGCGGGCGAGGAGATGCGCGTGGAAGGTCTCGAAGCCGGGGCGGACGATTATCTGGTAAAACCTTTCACCGCAAGTGAGCTTCGCGCCCGCGTCGGCACGCATCTGCAAATGGCGAAAGCCCGGCAAAAAGCCATGGAACGCGAAGCCGCGCCGAAGCCGAAATGGCGCGCGACCAGATCACCTCGGTTCTTGAAAGCATCACCGACGGTTTCGTTGCGCTCGACCGCGAGTGGCGCGTCACGTATGTCAATCGCGAAACCGAACGGCTGGTCGGTATGCGGCGCCAGGACATGCTGGGACGAAATCATTGGGAGCTGTTTCCCGATGCGGTCGGCACCAACCTCCAGCGGGAATATGTGCGGGTGGTCACCGAACGGCTGCCGGTGGAGTTCGAGACCTATTACAACGTCTGGAAGCGCTGGTTCCACCTGAAGGCTTATCCCGCTGCGGACGGCGGTCTGTCTGTTTTCTACGAAGACATCACCGGGCGCAAGCGCGCCGAAGAGGCGCTGAAACACCAGGAAATGCTGCGTGAGGCCGAGGCGCGGAAATGGCGGGCGCTGTTTTTTCAAGTTCCCGCGGCGGTCGCACTGCTGCGCGGTCCGCGGCATGTGTTCGAAGCATGCAACAGGTCACCCTGCTCGACGTGAACCCGGAAGCGACGGATGCCAATCAGGCGCTCGCGGCCACCCTCGCGAGCCTCAGCGGCGCCATCCAGGAAAGCGGCGCACAGGTAACCTCCGATCCGCTGCCTTCCCCGCGCATACCCCGCATTCATCTTCAGCAGTTATTTCAGAATCTGATCGGCAATGCGATCAAATATCGGAACCCGAATGGCACGCCCGTGGTCCATGTATGCGGAAAACAGGAGAAAGGCTCCTGGATTTTCTCGGTTCGCGACAACGGAATCGGCATCGGCCTCGCCATCTGCCAGCGAATCGTCGAAAGATACCACGGACGTATCTGGGTCGAATCCACGCCCGGACGGGGATCGACCTTCTTCTTCACCCTCCCGGTCCGACTCGCCCGCCGGTCGCGCCCGCCGCAGATTCTGGTGGTGGAGGATAACCGTGCCGACGTATTCCTGATTCGCGAATCGATCCAGATCGCGCACATCGACGCCGACCTGTATGTGGTTCAGGACGGCGACAAAGCCATCCGCTTTTTCGAAGAGGCCGACCGGGACGCCGCCGCCCCGTGCCCGGCGCTGGTGATTCTGGATATCAATCTGCCCAAAAGCCCGGCCGCGAAGTCCTCCAGCAAATGCGTCAGAGCGCGCGCTGCGCCCAGGCCGCGGTCCTGGTGGTCACCTCGTCCGATTCTGAGCGCGATCGCGACGACATGCGCAGCTTCGGAGTGAAAGGATATTTTCGAAAGCCTTCAAGCTACGATAATTTCATGAAGCTCGGCGACGTGGTGAAGGATCTGCTCGACGCCACTTCCGCGCAGTGAACCAAAATGCGGGTTGACTGAAAATGCTCGCCTGGCTTACGAGTGTGTGTGAAAGTCGATGCTTCACCCCGCCGTTAGGAGCCTGCGTGAAAAGTGGAGTTGATCCCCGCCGTGACCGGCAGGGCTGGTGGCCGACGCCTGCGCCTTCAACGCGATAGACCAGCCCTGCCGGTAACGGCGGGGTGGAGTCCCGACTTTTCACACACACTCTTACCGGCAGGGCTTTGGGCGACGCCTGTGTCTTCAGTGCGATAGACCAGCCCTGCCGGTGACGGCGGGGATCAACTCGTGAATTTAGTGCACAACCGTCGGACCGTTTGCCCGTCTCGGTTGATACGATAAGGAACGATGCAATGGCCCCTCGCATCCGTCGCATTCCTCGCGGCCGCGACGTCGCTCGCGCAAACCGCGTCGCCCAAGTTTCCATCGGCGGTCATCCGGATCAGTGAGGAAGCGGACGGCGCGTCCCGCTATTTCACCAATCGCGAAAAACTCACGCTTCAAAATCAAACGCTGCGGGATTGCGTGCGAATCGCCTTCGACGTCAAAGCCGCCCGCGCGAGCGCCGGCGCGGCGAAATGGATCGAGACGCAGCGCTTCGACATCGACGCGCAGGCCGCTTCCGTCCCGAACGATCACGAAATGAAAGCCATGCTGCGTACGCTGTTGCTCGAACGATTCCGGCTGGAACTCCATCGCGAGACGAAACTGTCCCCCGGGTACGCGCTGGTGGTCGCCAAAGGTGGATTGAAGCTGCGCGCCGTCGAGGCGGGGCCCAGCCGGATCAGCACCCGTCGCGCATCTTTGACCGGTGAGAACGCCTCCATGCCGGGTCTGGCTCAGGCTCTCTCGGACGTGATGAATATGCCGGTCATCGATATGACGGCGGTGCCCGGCGTGTTCACCTTCACCCTCGAATGGACTCCCGAAGTGGTCCAGCCGGGCGCCTTGACGGACGATGACGAAGAACCCAACGTCCTGCCCGATATGCCGAAAGGACCATCCATGTCCGCCGCCCTGCAGGATCAGCTGGGCCTAAAACTCGAAAAGCGCAAAGTGCCGCTCGATGTACTGCTGATCGACCACGCCGAGCGTCCGTCAGAACGCTAAACTTTCGCCGGTCTCGTCTCCAGTAGCGGATCGAAACCGTCCTGACTTCAAAAATAAATCCGTTGTTGCCGCTTCGTTCATCAGATTTCAACCTGGGTTCGATAACCTGCTCTCCTACCTAAAACCCTCAGGAGAGATCAATGCGCCCTTTCGTGTCGCTTTTGTCGACTCAGTTGTTGATTTTTGGCTTGATAGCCCCGCCCGCGCACGCACAATCCGCGCCGACCGACAAGCCGACTACCCCGATTCAGCATATCGTGGTCATTTTTCAGGAAAACATTTCGTTTGATCATTACTTCGGCACGTATCCCGTGGCCACCAACCCTCAGGGCGAACCTGCCTTCACGGCGCTTCCGAACACGCCCGCGGTGAACGGCCTGAGTGAGGCGCTGATGACGCGCAACGGCAACAGCTTCAATACCGCAAATGGAACCGGCGCCACGAATCCGTTCCGCCTGGACCGCTCCCAGGCCGCGACCTCCGATCAGAATCACAACTACATGCCGGAGCAAGCCGCGTTTCACAGCGGGTTGATGGACGCGTTTCCGGCCAACGTCGGCACCGCGGGGCCTCCGCCCACGCAGGGACCGCTTGGAACGTATTACACCACCACCGGTCTCACCATGGGTTATTACGATGGGAACACGGTGACGGCGCTGTGGAACTACGCGCAGCGCTTTGCCATGAGCGATAACTCATACGGCACCAATTTCGGGCCGTCGACGCCGGGCGCGATCAACCTGGTTTCCGGGCAGACCAACGGCGCGATCGGGAACATCAATGGAACTGCGTCCGTGGTTTCCGGAGGCAACGGCACCACCACCATCATCGGGGATGCCGATCCGCTGAACGACGTCTGCTCCACCACCACCGGCGAACTGTACAGCCTGACTGGACAAACCATCGGTGACCTGCTCAACGCGGCCGGCGTCACCTGGGGATTTTTCACCCAGGGCTTTGACCTCACCGTGACCAACGCCAACGGCACCACTGGCTGCAAGCGCAGCACCACGTCCTTGGTCACCAATACCAACAAGGCCGATTACATTCCGCATCATGAGCCGTTCCAATATTACAAATCGACCGCCAACCCGACCCATGCTCGGCCGACTTCGGTGACCTCGGTCGGCTACAACGACGCGGCCAATCATCAGTACGACGTCCACGATTTCTATGACGCGATCATGGCCGGAAATTATCCGGCGGTGAGTTTTCTGAAAGCGCCGGGTTATCAGGACGCGCACGCCGGCTATTCCGATCCGCTGGATGAGCAGGCGTTCGTCGTGCAGGTGATCAATTTCCTGCAGCAGAATGCCGACTGGGAACACACTGCCGTGGTGATCAACTATGACGATTCGGACGGCTGGTATGACCACCAGATGTCACCCATCGTGAATCAATCGGCAACCGCCTCGGATGCTCTGACGGGTCCTGGCACGTGCGGCGCCGGCGTCGACGCGCTGCCCGGACCGGGAACTGCCGGCGCGGCCGCGCAGGGCCGCTGCGGATACGGCCCGCGCCTTCCCATGATGGTCATCTCGCCCTGGTCGAAGCAGAATTACGTGGACCACACGGTGACGGACCAGACCTCCATCATCCGGTTCATCGAAGACAACTGGCTGAACGGCCAGCGCATCGGCAACGGTTCGTTCGACACGATCTCCAACTCCATCGTCAACATGATGCAGTTCACCAAGGCGAACAACCACATTCTGATCCTCGATCCGACCACCGGTCAGCCTACCCAGGGCTCGGTGAGCGGAGGCACGACCACGACGTCGCTGGGTTTGAAGTAGTTGCTCACCCGGCGCGCTCTTTTGCAGGCTGCGGTTTCGCTGGCGCGCGCGCCGCGAATCCCGCAGCTTGACCCGAACACACTCGCGAAATTTGTCGACCCGCTGCCGGTTCCTTCCATTGCGAAGCGAACCGGCATGCGTTCGGCGCCAGGCGGTCACGTTCCGTTTTATCGAATCGAACAGCGGCAGATCGCGGCGAAGCTTCATCGCGATCTGCCGGCAACGTCGTTATGGGCGTACGGCGGCAGCGTTCCGGGTCCGACCATCGAGACCCGCAGCGGCGAAGGCCTGATGGTCGAATGGAAAAACGCGCTGCCGCATCGCCATTTTCTGCCCATCGACCACACCCTGCACGGCGCCGAAGCCGATAAGCCGGAAGTCCGAAGCGTAACGCATGTTCACGGCGCGAAAGCTCCGCCGGAAAGCGACGGCTGGCCGGAGGATTGGTACACTCCCGGCAAATCGGCCCGCTATTTCTATCCCAATCATCAGGAGCCGGCGCTGTTGTGGTATCACGACCACGCCATGGGCATCAACCGGCTGAATATCTACGCGGGATTGTTTGGCCTGTACATAATCCGCGATGCGTTCGAAGACGCGTTGAATCTGCCGTCGGGCCCCTACGAGATTCCGCTGGTGCTGGCCGACCGGTTTTTGAAGCGTGACGGGTCGCTCGAGTATCCGGTAGCGGAAACCCCCGGTGCGTCGCCGTGGGTTCCGGAGGTTTTCGGCAACGCCATGCTGGTGAACGGAAAATCATTTCCGTATTTGGAAGTTGAACCTCGCAAGTATCGATTCCGACTGCTGAATGCGTCGAACGCTCGATTTTTCCAACCGTCGTTGTCCAATGAACAGAAGTTTCACGTGATCGGCACGGATCAGGGATTGCTGCCGGCGCCCATCGAAATCGACAATTTCGTGTTCGCACCGGGCGAGCGACTGGATCTGGTGGTGGATTTTCGCGAGCGCGCGGGCCAGCAGATCGTGCTGCGCAGCGGAGCGTTTGAACTGATGCAGTTTCGCGTGGCGCGCGGGCGGGTGGAGGACTCAAGCTCACTGCCGAAGGCGCTGCGCCCGGTCGAAAAGATTCCGGAATCGGCCGCGGTGAAGACGCGCACGCTCACCATTACCGAAACCATGACGCGCGGCGGCGAATCCATGCGCATGCTGCTCAACAATGCGCATTGGAGCATGCCGGTGACCGAGACGCCGGTGCTCGATTCCACCGAAATCTGGACCATTGTGAATCCCACCGACGATTCGCATCCCATTCATCTGCACCTGGTGCGGATGCAGATCCTCGATCGGCGGCCGTTCATGGGCGATCTATATAACATGAACGGCCAGATCCGTTTCAGCGGTCCCGCGGAGCCGCCCGAGCCGTACGAATCGGGCTGGAAAGATACGGTCCGCGCGCACGCCAACATGGTGACGCGATTCATCATGAAATTCGAAGGCTATCCGGGCCGCTACGTGTGGCATTGCCATGTGCTCGAACACGAAGATAACGAAATGATGCGCCCGTTCCAGGTGCTTCCGAAGTAGCATAAGGGCATGCGATCCATTCTCGCGATGGTGGCCTGCTGCCTGACCCTTCCGGCGGCGGACCAGACGCGGAGCACCGCAATCGGCGGCGTGACGCGGACGTATAAGATACATGTGCCGGAGGGTTTGGGCCAGGCGCCCGCGCCTCTGGTGATCGTGCTGCACGGCGGCGGTGGAAATGGGGACTCGATCGCCATCAACACCGCGATGAGTCCCAAGGCCGATCGCGAGAAATTCATCGTCGTCTATCCGGAGGGAGTAGGGCGCCAGCCGCGCGCCTCTACCTGGAACGTATCGCATTGCTGCGCGTTCGCGATGACTCAGCATTCGCCCGACGTCGAGTTCCTCACGAAAGTGCTGGATGAAACGGAGAAAGCGTTTTCGATCGACCCGAAGCGCGTGTACTTTACCGGCATGTCGAACGGCGGCATGATGTCGTACCGCATGGCGGGCGCGCTCAGTTCGCGGATCGCGGCGGCGGGGATTGTCTCGGGCGCGATGTTCGACGATCAACCGAACCCCGCGCGGCCGGTCTCCATGATCATCTTTCACGGCACGGCCGACCCCGTGGTTCCATTCACCGGCGGAATGAGCACCAACACGATGGTCGCGGCGAGCATGGATGCGCCGTTCTGGCCGGTCAAGCGCGCCTTCGATTACTGGGTGAAAGAAGACGGATGCCAGGGCGAGCCGCACGAATCGGTGGACGGTGACGTGACCCGGCGCGAGATCGAATCGTGTCGCGACCACACAGCGGTGGTCGAGTACGAAATTCACGGCGGTGTGCATGCCTGGCCAGGCGGCACGCGCAACCCGTCGCCCGGCCCGCTCAACGCGACGGACCTGATCTGGGCGTTCTTTGAAGCGCACCCTCAACGCTGATGTTTGACATCGCCCGCGAGGCTGTGGTGTGATGGCGCGGACGTCTTTTTAAACACCATGCCAGGTATACTCTCCGGTTTCCGCGTGATCGAATGTTCCACTTACATCGCCGGCCCCGCCGCGGCGGCCATTCTTTCCGATTTCGGCGCGGACGTCATCAAAATCGAACGCCCTCCGTACGGCGATCCGTATCGCTACCTTCCGCAGGTCGCCGGGATGCCGGTATGCGAGCAGAATTACTGCTGGATTCTGGACGATCGCAACAAGAAGAGCATCGCGCTCGACCTGAATGACGCGGAAGCCCGGCAAGCCTTGCTCAAGCTGGTGGCCGGCGCCGATATTTTCATCACCAACTACCAGCCGCAGCTGCAGCGTAAGTTCAAGCTCGAATACGCCGACCTTTCCGCCCTCAATCCGCGTCTGATTTATGCATCCGTCACCGGGTACGGCGAAAATGGCGGCGACGCCGAAAAGCCCGGCTTCGACGCCACGGCTTACTGGGCGCGCAGCGGCCTCATGTTCGGCATGCACAACGGCGATGCCGAGCCGGTCCAGTCGCCCGCCGGTTTCGGCGACCACCCCACCTCGGTCACCCTCTTCGCCGGCATTGTTCTCGCGATCTATCAACGCCACCTCACCGGGCGCGGCGCGAACGTGCGCACCTCGCTGATGGCCAACGGCGTCTGGTCGAATAGCTGCGCCGTGCAGGCCGCGCTATGCGGCGCCGAATTTCTTCCCAAGTGGACGCGCGCAAACGCGATTAATCCGCTGGTGAATCACTACGTGGCGCGCGACGGCCGACGCATTTTTTTCTGTTTATTGGACCAGCCCCGCGAATGGCCGCGCCTGTGCCGCGCGCTGGAGTTAGCCGAGCTCACTGAGGATCCGCGTTTTTCGACCTCAGATCTGCGCCGCGAGCACAGCGCCGCACTCATCGCCTTGATCGACCACGCGATTGCGCGCCGCGATCTGGACGACTGGGCGCTGATTTTCAAACATTACGATCTGATCTGGAGCCCGGTGGCGTCGGCAGTGGACGTGGCGCACGATCCGCAGATGGACTTGAACGGCGTTTTTGCCGAGATTCATCCGGGGTTGAAAACCGTTCAGAATCCGATTCACGTCGAGGGCCTCGATAAGGAGCCTCCGCGCATGGCGCCGAAAATGGGCGAGCATACGCGTGAGATTCTCCGCTCGGCCGGTTTTCGCGACGAAGAGATCGACCATATGATCGCGCGCGGAGCAGCCGCCGCGGGTTGACGGACGGCGGATTTCAATCCGCGCGGAGCTTCAGCTCCGCTCTGTGCGAAGCGAGGCTAAAGCCTCGCGCGGGCTGAAGCCCGCCGTCCTACTTAGCGGCTTCGAGCGCGCGTGTGAATGCGGCGGGGAGGGTGCGCTTCGATCGCAATCTCACGCCGTCTTCGAGGATTCCCATCCGTTCGAGCCACGCTTCGAACTCCGGCGCAGGACGCAGCTTCATCGCCGACCGCACATACAGCGCGTCATGAAACGACGTGCTTTGGTAGTTCAGCATGATATCGTCCGCGCCCGGCACGCCCATGATGTAATTGCATCCGGCCGCCCCCAGCAGCGTCAGCAGGGCGTCCATATCGTCCTGATCGGCTTCGGCGTGGTTGGTGTAGCACACGTCGCAGCCCATCGGCAGGCCCAGCAGCTTGCCGCAAAAATGATCTTCGAGGCCGGCTCGCATGATTTGCTTGCCGTTGAAAAGATATTCGGGCCCGATGAAGCCGACCACCGTGTTCACCAGCAGCGGCGCGAACGCGCGCGCGACCGCGTAAGCGCGCGCCTCGCAGGTTTGCTGGTCGATTCCATGATGAGCGTTCGCCGACAGCGCGCTCCCCTGGCCGGTTTCGAAGTACATCACGTTTTCCCCGCGCTTGAGTTCGCGCGCGGCCTGCGCGGCCTCTTTGAGCATCGCCAGATTCACGCCGAAGGAGCGGTTGGCGGCCTCGGTCCCCGCGATGGATTGAAACACCAGGTCGACCGGCGCTCCGCGACGCATGGCTTCCATCTGCTGGGTCACATGCGCCAGAACACAAATTTGCGTCGGAATTTCAAGGACTTCGCGCACGCGGTCGAGCATGTGCAGCAGGCGCTCCACGGTCGCGACGTCGTCGGATGCCGGGTTCACGCCGATCACCGCGTCGCCGCTCGCATACAGCAGGCCGTCGATCACGCTGGCCGCGATGCCGCGCGAATCGTCAGTGGGATGATTGGGCTGCAAACGCGTCGAAAAACGTCCTGGAAGGCCCAAAGTGTCGCGGAAACGTGTAATTACGCGTCTTTTTGCGCCTGCCGTGACCAGGTCCTGAAGCCGCATGATTTTCGAAACCGCGGCGGCCATTTCAGGAGTAACGCCCGCGGACACTGCGGCGAACTCGGCATCGCCGGTCTGTTCTGACAATAACCACTCGCGAAATTCGCCGACGGTCAAATGCGCCATCGGCGCGAACGCCTGGGCGTCGTGCGAATCGCAAATCAGGCGCGTGACTTCGTCGTCTTCATAGGGAATCAGAGGCTCATTTAAAAAACGGCGCAGGGGAACGTCGGCGAGCTCCATCTGCGCCCGCGCGCGCTGTTCGGCCGATGGCGCCGCGATTCCGGCCAGTTCATCGCCCGACCGCGCCGGGCTTGCGTGCGCCAGCAGCGTTTTCAGATCGGTCATTTTTTTCGATGCAGAATCGCGAACTCCTCTTCGGGCGACAGGATCAGCCGGCGCCTGGCATACAACGCGAAATACGCTAGCCCAGCCAGGAACCACAGAGCGGCGCCGGACACGCTGCGATTGTAATCAGAGTTCAGAAACAGAGTGATCAGCGTCACACCCGCGATGCCCGCCGCGGCCGCGGCTCCCGCGATTCCGAGCGGACTGACGTAGGGCCGTTCGATTTTCGGGAAGCGCACACGCAGCATAATAAATGAGGCCATCTGCAAAATATACGCGACGACTGCGCCGAAAACGGCCATGTTCAGCAGCACCGCGCCGACGGCTCCTTTTTGGCCGGAAATCGAAATCGCCATCGCAGCGGCCAGGCCCAGCACGCTTCCGGCGATCAGCGCGCGCACCGGGGTTTTGTGTTTTGGATGCGTCACTGAAAGCCACGGCGGAAAATATCCGGCGCGGGAAAGCGAATAAATCTGGCGGCCGTAGGCGAAGATGATGGTGTGGAAGCTGGCCACCAGACCGATGCAGGCAATGGCGGCCAACAGTTTCGCGCTGGCACCGAACATGGTTTGAAAGCCGAGAAACAAAGGCTCCTGCGACTCGGCGACCTTCGCGGCTCCCGGCGGAATCGACGCGCTTACGTAGAGCGTCAGGAACGAGCACGCGATCAGCGTCAGCAATCCGTACAGGATGCCTTTCGGCATGTCACGTTTCGGGTCGTGCGATTCCTCGGCGGCCAGCGGCAGCTGTTCGATGGCGAGATAAAACCACAGCGCGAACGGTAGCGCGGTCAGGACGCCTTTCCATCCATGCCAGGGAACGTCCAGCGCCCATCGGTGAAAATCGAGATAAGGAATCGCGCCGATCCAGAACACCGCGAGCGCGGCCAGCGCGGCCATAGCGATCGCGATCGAAAACTTGAACGAGAGCTCGACGCCGTATACGTTCAGCGCGACGAAGACCGCATAGCTCAGGACCCACCACAGCGGCTCCATCGATCGGGGCGTCGAAAAGATCGCGCCGAGATAGCCGCCGATGCCGACCACGATGGTGGCGGGCGTCAAAATGTACTCCATATTTTCGGCGAGCCCGGTCACGTATCCGGCCCACGGTCCCATGGAAGTGCGCGCGAACGAATATGCGCCGCCGGTATGCGGCAGCGCGGGCGACATTTCAGCGATGGAGAAACATAAACCCGCGTACATCACGGTCATGATGGCGAGTGCCGCCAGCATTCCCCAAAATCCCGACGAGAGACCATAATTCCACCCGAAGAAATCGCCGGAGATGACCGCCGCAACGCCCAGCGCCCACAGGTGCAACACGCGCGCGTGACGCCGCAGCTTGCGTTGTTCGAAGTATTCCGCACCCGCCTCGCGCATGTTGAACCGCATCTTAACATGCTGTGCAACTATTTCTTAAAGAACGTAAATCTTTCTTGTGACGCTACTGGCTGCGAGGCGTAACTGATAGAAACCGCGAACTGGCCAGAGGAGTGCATCACTATTGGTCCGATGCGTCTCAGCGTCCGTTTGAATCTTGCGCTGGTGGCAGGCGTCGCAATTGTGACGCTCTCGATTGCCGCATATCAGACGCGCAGCGAAACGGCCGGATGGAAGCGCGATGTGGATCATCATGCTTCTCTCGCCGCGGCATCTCTGGCTCGGCGAGCCACTCCGCTGATGGTGTTCGGTCCGGTCGCGCCGACCGCGAGCGAACTGGACGCACTCATCTCGCGGTTTCAGGTTCAGCAGGATCTGGCGGGCGTGGCGGTTTACGATGCCGGTGGAGAAATTCTTGCGCAGACTCCCGGACTGGTGGAGCGTTTAGGCCACAGCCCGATGCCTATTACGCGTACACGATGGTCAAGTGGCGGGTCGGGACAGTTCTTCCACGCGCAGGGGCGATTGCTGAATGCGTATGAGCTGCCGGTTGTGTCCGGAGGAGCCCTGCTCGGGGCGATCGCCATTTTTCAGGACGCGACGTATATCGAAGCGCGCGAGGCCGCGCTGTGGCGGCATGCGCTGGCGGGGCTGGTGGTGCAGACGGCGTTGATCGTATGCGTCACGCTGCTGATTCTGCAGTCGACGCTGCGCCGTCCGCTGGCACGGCTGACGAAATGGCTGGGCGACGTGCGCCGAGGAGCCGCGTCGCCCCGGCCCGATCTTCCGCCCGGAGAAGCGTTCGAGCCTCTGCAGCGGGAGGTGACCAAGCTCGCCACCAGTTTGAACGCCGCGCGAGCTGCCGCTGAGCAAGAGGCGCGGCTGCGCGATGCCGGAGAATCGCAATGGACCGCCGAGCGGCTGCGCGTTTCGGTGGTCAACAAATTGAGCGACAGCCGGCTGTTTGCGATTTCGAATCGCGAACCGTATGAGCACTTCCATCGGGGAGCGGGAATTGAATGCACGGTGCCGGCCAGCGGCCTGGTGACCGCGCTCGAGCCGATTCTACGCGCCTGTCATGGGACCTGGATTGCGCAGGCCACCGGCGACGCCGATCGCGAAACGGTGGATGCGTCGGACCATTTGCGAGTGCCTCCGGATCATCCGCAGTACACTTTGCGCCGCGTCTGGCTCAGCGAAGAGGAGCAGCGCGGATTCTATCTCGGCTTCGCCAACGAAGGTTTATGGCCGCTGTGCCACATCGCGCATACGCGGCCTTCGTTCCGCGCGCAGGATTGGGAGGATTACCGCGCGGTCAACCGGCGCTTCGCCGACGCGTTTCTTGAAGAAGCTCGGGGTGAACGCAATCCTTTGGTGCTGGTGCAGGACTATCACTTCGCGCTCGCGCCGCGCATGATCAAGGAAGCGCGTCCGGATGCGCGCGTCGCCATTTTCTGGCACATTCCGTGGCCGAATCCGGAGGCGTTCGCGATCTGTCCGTGGCAGCGCGAGCTGCTGGACGGGCTGCTGGGCGCGGATCTGATCGGTTTCCATGTGCAGTCGCACTGCAATAACTTTCTGGATACGATCGACCGGACGCTCGAATCGCGGATCGATCGCGCCAGCTTCGCGGTGAAGTTTCGGGATCATGTTTCGTGCGTGCGGCCGTTCCCGATCAGCGTCAGTTTTTCAAACGGCGACGAGCATCATGAATCGAGCTACGTGGAGCGCGCCGCGCTGCTGCGGAAGCTTGGCTCGGATGCGCCGATGCTGGGCGTGGGCGTCGATCGCATCGATTACACCAAAGGCATTCCGGAGCGGTTCCGCGGCATCGAGATGTTTTTCGAAAAATGGCCGCTGTACCGGCATCAATTTACGTTTGTGCAGATCGGCGCGCCCAGCCGGACGACGATTCCGCGGTATCACGACCTGATGGCGGAAGTGGAAGCGGAAGCCGAGCGGATCAATCGCCGGTTTCAAACGAGCGACTGGCGGCCGATTGTTCTTCTGGCGCGGCATCACAGCCACACGGAGATCCTCCCGTATTACCGCGCGGCCGATCTGTGCATGGTGACGTCGCTGCATGACGGCATGAACCTGGTGGCGAAGGAATACATCGCGGCGCGCGCGGACGAGCAGGGCGCGTTGATCCTGAGCCGGTTCACGGGCGCGAGCCAGGAACTGATGGACGCACTGGTGGTGAATCCTTACGACACCGAGCAGCTTGCCGATTCGATCCACCGCGCGCTGGCGATGTCGCCGGAGGAGAGGCGGGCGCGGATGGCGCGCATGCGGTCGTATGTGCGGGAGCACAACATTTATTTGTGGGCCGGGAATCTGATCAGCGAGCTGGCGTCGATTCGGCTCGATTCGCCGCAGGAAGATCGAGCCACAGATGCACGCCGATTCACGCAGAAACAGCCTGTAGAGCTGTATCTGCGTGAATCCGCGTGAATCGGCGGCTATTTCATCAGCGCGCTATCATGAGACTTCCCTCAACTCATGCCTCTGTTTGGAAAAAAATCTAAAGAATCCGCGTCCATCACTTATATTTCCGATGCCGGCGCTTCTACTTCCGTGGATGTTCCGGTAGGCGATTCCGTTATGGAAGGCGCCATTCATAACAGCGTGGATGGCATCGTCGCCGAATGCGGCGGGGCGTGCATGTGCGCCACCTGCCACGTGTATGTCGACCCGGCGTGGCTCGCGAAACTCCTGCCGATTGCGGAAGATGAAAACGCGATGCTCGATTCGACGGCTTCACCGCGCCTCGCCAACAGCCGGTTGAGCTGCCAGCTTCGCGTAACCAAAGAACTGGATGGACTGATCGTGAAGACGCCTCCCACCCAGCAATGAGCAGCGTAGTCATCATCGGCGCCGGTCAGGCGGGGTTTCAAACGGCTGCGTCTTTGCGCACCGAAGGTTTCGACGGATCAATCACGCTGATCGGCGAGGAACAACATCTGCCGTATCAGCGCCCTCCGCTGTCGAAAGGCGTGCTGGCGGGAAAGCAGAAAGTCGAAAGTCTTCCGTTCCGGCCCGAGAAATTTTACGACGATCATTCGATTGAATTGCTGCTCAGCCAGCGCGCGGTGGCGATCGATCGCAATGAACGTCGCGTGAGTCTGGCTTCGCGGATGTCGGTCGAATACGATTATCTGGTACTCGCGACCGGAGCGCGGGTGCGTAAGCTGCCGGTCCCCGGCATCCTTTATCTGCGCGACTTCGATGACGCGTTCGAACTCAAGGCTCGATTGGAATTGGCGCAGACCGTGGCGATCGTGGGCGGCGGGTTTATTGGCCTGGAGGTCGCTTCGGTGGCGCGGGCGATGGGGAAAGCGGTGACGCTGGTGGAGGCGCAGGATCGTCTGATGGCCCGCTCAGTGGCGCCGTTGGTTTCCGGATTTTTCCACGACGTGCACGCGGCGCAGGGTGTGACGGTGATTCTCAACTCGATCGAAATTCCGCGCGCGGACCTGATTGTGGCGGGCGTCGGCGTGATCGCGAACGTGGAACTGGCGCAGCGCGCGGGGCTGATGGTGAAGGAAGGCATCGTGGTGGATGCGTTTTTGAAGACCGTCGATTCAAACGTTTTCGCGATCGGCGATTGCGCGGAGGCTTCGAACGGGCTGCGCCTGGAATCGGTGCAGAACGCGGCGGATCAGGCGAAGTGCGCCGCGACACAGATTGTGAAAGGGCCGGCGGCGTATCGGGCGGTGCCGTGGTTCTGGACGGACCAGTTCGACGCGAAGTTGCAAATGGCGGGCGTCTCATCGCCGCGGCACACAGCGGTGCTGCGAGGGACTACGGAGTCGGGGAAATTTTCGGTGTTCTATTTCGACGGCGCGGATCGTCTGGCGGCGGTCGATTCGGTGAACCGGCCGGGGGATCATATGGTGGCGCGGAAGATGCTGGCCGCGCGGACGGCGGTCACGCCAGAGCAGGCTGGGGATGAGTCGGTCGATTTGAAGACGCTGCTGTAGGACGGCCGGTCTCGCCGGCTGTCTCTTTGTCCGTTTTAAGAAATCACGGAGACAGCCGGCAAGACCGGCTGTCCTACGTTTCTTACGTACGATTTTACGTAGCGCGTGAATTCGGCTTGCAAACGATCGAGCGTGGCGCGGCCTTGGCGAATGTTGAGACCTTCGATGTAGGACACCGGCATCAGCTCGCGCGTGGTCGACGTGATGAAAACTTCGTCGGCGGATTCGAGATCGGCAGGAACCAGCGTTCTCTCTTCAATCTTCGCGAGATCCAGGAGCGTCGCGCGAGTGATGCCCGGCAGGCATCCCGAAGAAAGCGGCGGCGTGGAGATCCGGTCGCCATGCACTGCGAAAATATTGGCCGAGGTCAGCTCGGCAACTTCGCCTCGCTCGTTCAATAGGATCACTTCGTCGAAACCCTGTTCGTGCGCGCGCTCGTTCCAGGTCAGGTTCTCGGACCAGGACAGATATTTGACGCCCGCGAATTCGCTGGCTGCGTGGCGCGCGTGCGGGACCATGCCGAGGCGCACCGAATCGCCCCACTGATTCACGTCGGCCGTGAAGGCGACCACATCGAACGGGCGCGTGGCCGCGGGGCCCTGCCACATTCCGCCCTGATTCCGGACCACCACCACGCGCAGCGTCGCGTTGTGCGCGCCATTCGCGTCGATCAGGCGCAGCAGGCTCTCGTGGAACGCGTCGCTCGATGACGGGAATGGAACGCGCAAGCGCGCTCCGTCGCGCTGCATTCTGGCGAAGTGGCGTTCCCAGGCGAACAGAACGCCGTCATACACGCGGATGGTCGAAAAGACGCCCCAGCCGTTGAGCAATCCGACCTGGCCGGGAGACACAATGCGTTCGCCGGCATCGCGGATTTCATCATTGTGGAGCAGGAAGCGATGCATGCTACAAATTTATCATCAGACGGATTTGACGGCAGCACTGACCGGCCGGGAGCCCACCGGGATCATGGTCAGCAGCGGCGAGGGTCGATGCGGGGTGGGCGAAATCTCGGCGGCGCGCAGCACGGCGACGTCGCCGGATTTGCGGTTCAGCACCAGCACATATTGTTCCTCGGGGGTGACGGTGATGAACCCGGGGTCGCTGCCGACCGAAACGACGGCGAGGACTCGCGGAGGGGCGATGGTCAGGATACTGACGTTGCCGGCCTGCGGGCTGGCGACGAAGACGTAGGTGTCGGTGGCGGCCATCGCGGCGGGGCCGTGGCCGGCCAGAATGGTTTCGGCAACCTCGGGCATGTGATATGGGTAGACGATCACCACGCCGTCCAGACCGTCGCCGGTGATGAAGAGCTGTCCGCCGTCGGGTTTGAAGCAGAGATTATCGGGGCGCACGGCGAGCGGCAGGTGCGTAACCAGCTGGCGGCTGCCGCTATCGTAAATCGAAAGACGCCGCGCGCCGCGGTCGGCGGCGATCAGCGAGAGGCCGTCCTTGCGAAAACGCACCGCGCCGTAATCGCCTTCGCAGACCGGCGGACCTAGCTTCCGCGCGGCCAGATCGACGAAACGGACGCCGGAAGGGAGCGAGACCGCTCCGGTTTTCTCATCGGGGGTGATGTCGAAATCGAGCGGGACGTCGGGCAGCGCGAGTCTCCATTCGACGCGCAGGGAATCGAGCGAAATGCGCACCAGCGATCGTGGATCGGAGGCGAGCACGTACATCGCGCTACCGGACGGAGCAAGGCGCATGGAGACAGCGGTCGAGACGGCGGAGAGCTTTCGCTTGAACGTCAACCGGTCCGACTCGATTTCGTGGACCGAGCCGTTGGAGGGAGTCAGAGCGTAGATGGACGGCCGGGTCCAGGCCGCGGCGACTTCGGCCGGAGCGGCGTCGAGAACGATGTGGCGAACCACGGCGAGCGCCTGCAAATCGACGGCGGCGATCGCAGAGCCATCTTCATTTGCCACGAACGCGTAGCCGCGGTATCCCGAAGGTCCGCGCGTGCAGGCGGCTGCGAATGGGATCGCGAGAATGGCGCGGCGGGAGAGCACGTCCTTAGTGTAAGACGGTTCTAGAAAGGGGGCAGACGGTTTGTCCACTGCGATTGCAGCTCGTGGCGCGAACGGTTTACGGGCGGGGAGAGTGTGGTCAGGGTGGCGAAAAAAGGGGACAGACCGCTCTGTCCACTGCATACGGACTACGGACGGTTGAGTGGGTTGTGGGTTGGGGACAGAGTGGTCAGTCCCCTTTTTTCGCGGCATTTTTTTAGTCTTCGTAATCGTCTTCGTCGGTGGCGTTGACGTAATCGGAGGCGTGGGCGGCCCGGAGGTCGCGGTTGCGGAGGCGCAGGAACTCTTCGATTTCTTCATTTGAAAAAACGAACCCATCTTCGGCCGGATCGTAGGCTTCCTCTTTCTCCTGATGCATTTCGACCAGGTCGGCGGCTTGTTCGAGCTCCCGTTGGCGGGCTTCGAGGCGAGGGGCTTGGGTTTCCTTGAGGAGAGCCAGCGTTTTTTCGAACTGACG
Source organism: Terriglobia bacterium (assembly GCA_963797245.1). GTDB lineage: Bacteria > Acidobacteriota > Terriglobia > Bryobacterales > Bryobacteraceae > Palsa-187. The sequence goes on along the minus strand of CAWCPE010000024.1, from coordinate 817 downwards.
CGCGAGGCGCTGGGTATGAATGCTGAGATTTGAAAGAGCCCGGGTCTGGCTGTCGAGCGCGGAGGCGATGGCGAGGGCGTCCTGGACCTGAGACGGGGCGTCCTCAAGCGGGATGGGCTCGCGGACGATGCCGAGGGTGAGGAGGTTGGTTTCGAGAGCGGCGACGCGGTTCTGACGCCAGGCGGTGTCGGCTAGCGATTGCACCAGTTGGGCTTCGATGGGGCCTTCGGGGTGGAAGTGGCCGATGAAGGCCTGGATGTGTTGCCGGTAGGCTCTGAGATCGTCGGAGGGGAGGACGACGATGTGGCCGGTGAGTCCGTGGCGGAGGGCGTTTAAAGATGATCGCTCTTTGCCGGCTTTGGTTTTGGGACCGGTGGAGTGCTGGGCGTTGGCCTGGTTGATTTCGGTGCGGGTGAAGTCGGAGATAGAGGGATTCATATACCTGTGAATCGCATGGGAGGGGAGACTCGGGTGGTGGATGGAGGGTTGATGTGGTTGAAAGGGAAAGGGTTATAGGTGGTGGCGAGCGGGTGATTCTTTGGTGGGCGACGGCGGAGGGGGGTTGGAGGTAGGCAGGATTATCGGCTGGCCGCCTTGAGGCTTCCCCAATCCGGACTTCTGGGCCACTCACTTCGACGGGATGGGCGTTTTACGTCAGCACGCGTTTGTTTGCAGCGGGCTCGCCGAGCCACTGGGGGGTAGCCCATCACGCGGGGAAGCTGAGCTGACCTTCGTAGGCGGGCAGTTCGATCGGAAGGAACTCGCGTATTCGCGCGGCAGGACCACTCGTTCCACGTCTGTGAGCATGAATCGGACT
>CAWCPE010000023.1:0-280426 GCA_963797245.1 Terriglobia bacterium | reverse complement strand
TCGCAATCCTGCTTAAAATCCTCCTCGGTGAAGTCGCAGACTTCGTGCTCCTTTAAAAAGTCGTCCACTTGCATGCGGGTTTCGAAACCGAGCAATCTGCGAATCTGAGCGGCCGTAAGAGCGTGGGACCGGTATGCCTCAAGTGCCAGGCTTTCCAGCGCCGCACGAGGCAGGTCCTTCCACTTGGATTCGAGTCCCTGTGCGATGTCTTCCGCCAGTTCCAACGTGATCCGCATGGCGACCTTGCCCTTTCTCAAGGCGCTTCTTTATTACGCTGTCCAAGGCACGAACTCTTCTCAGCTCTGCTCCGCACCTCGAGCGGCCAACTGTGCAGTCCGTCCTTTTCGAGATGGGCGCGTCTCGCGCGCCGGAGCCTTTCGCGGTGCCGGGGCGGCCTTCACGACGGACGGAATAGTCACCAGGTCCAACTCGTCGTGAACATCGGTGGCCGGCGCCAGGTAGCGCATCGTGGTCTCAAGGGACTTGTGACCCATCCAGTGCTGCACGGTCCGCACATCGAAACCCCTTCGCAGCATTCCTGTGGCATAGGTGGAACGAAATGTCTTCAGATCAAACTTTGTCGGGTCGAGTTTGGCGCGCTTCGCGATAGATTTGCAGTGATCGAGCATGTGCTGTTCGCGGTTTCCCGTCGGGGATGGGAACACAAATTGGCAGTTCGGGCGATGCGTATGCTTCCGAAGCTCGTCGATGAGTTCCACCGGGGCCGGAATCTCACGATCTTCCCATCGCTTCGGGTAGAATCCCAGTTCCGGTTTCGAGGTCACCCGGACAGTCCGCAACTCGAAGTTCACGTCGCTCCAGCGCAGGAACATCACTTCCTGCTCGCGGAAACCGGTCAGCAGAAACGTGGCGAACAAGGCGCGTTCCGCATCGGAGCACGCTGCAAAGAAGCGGGCAAGCTCCTCGTGGCGGTATATCTTCACAAGCGGCGTGATGCGCTCCGGTAGCGACAGCTCTTTCGTGATCCCGCTCCTACCATGGCGCTTGAGAAACTGCGCGACGATGACCGCGTTGTGCAGGATCGTATTGGATCCCAAGCCATGATCTTTCTTGAGCGTCACGACGAAGCGCGTTAGGTCGTCACCGGAGATCGCGTCGATCGAGACGCAGTCGCGGAAGAACTCCCCGAAGCGGTTGAGCACGGCTTCATATTTGCGATGAGTGTTGGGCTTTTTCAGCGCGTCGATCTGCTCCAGGTATTTAGCGATGGCGACGTGCAATGCAGGTTTCTTGACAGTTTCGCCGGCTGTTTCAAACCCGGGGATACCCAGTTTGCGGCCTTCCAGTTCATGGTGCTTGCGCCGCTGTACCTCAAGTGCCTGAGCGGCGGTGACGCCAGCACTCACACGACGGCGAGTGCCGCCCACGTACCACTCGACATAGTAGCGGCCGTCGGCGATGGCGTTCCAGTCGTAGTTGCCTTTGGCATTCCGGGGGATGGAAAACATCTTCCAGCGGCCGCCAATTTTGATGCGTTTGACGATGTTGACTCGCGACAAAATGTCTCTCCTGCGAGCCGCATCTTTGCGGACAGCATGGGAGACAGCATATGGTCTAAATGACAGAAAACAAAGAGGGTGGGTAGAAGCTGGCATTCTACCACTGAATTACTCCCGCTTCTGTTCCGAGACGCGCCTTGCCTTACGAACGCAGTTTATCATACGCAGTCTCGACGCTTCCCTTCCTTCGGATCGCCTGTGACGGCGCGATGCAGATTGACCCCAACCCCGCCCCGCGAAATAACGGTATACTGATAAAAGGTTTTCCACCCGCTTCTTGAAGAATCCCGGCGGATAAAGCCTCGAAACTCTCGTATGGATCACAGAATCCGGGTGTTGGTGGCAAAGCCCGGCCTCGACGGACACGATCGCGGCGCCAAGGTCATTGCCCGCGCGTTGCGCGATGCCGGTATGGAAGTTGTCTACACCGGCTTGCGCCAGACGCCAGAGATGATCGTCAATGCCGCGCTGCAGGAGGACGTGCAGGTGATCGGCCTGTCCATTCTCTCGGGCGCGCACAATGCCATCGTGCCTCGCGTGATGGAGTTGCTCAAAGAAAAACAGATGACCGACGTAGTCGTCATCGTGGGCGGCATCGTTCCGGATGAAGATGCCGCGCAATTGAAACGCCTGGGCGTGGCCGCCGTGTTCCAACCCGGCGCCTCGCTCGAGGGGATTGTGGAATTCATCCGCAGCGCGGTGAAGCAGGCTGCCTAGGGCGCCCGCGTCACCGGAAGAAAGAAATGGAATGCAAGAGAAATTGAATATTGCGGTGTTTGTCGATTACGACAACATCGAGATCGGGCTCAAATCGACGCTGCGGCGCGAATTTGACGTATCCCTCGCGCTGGACGCGCTGAAGGAGCGCGGCGACATCGTCGCCAAGTTCGCCTACGCGAACTGGGGCCGGCAGGACGGCGCGACGCGCCAGATGGCGGAAAACGCCGTGCAGATGGTGCAGCGGATTCCATCCCCGCGCGGCGACAAAAACGGCGCCGATATCAACCTCGCGCTCGACGCACTGGAGATGGCCTTTACCCATACGCACGTGAACGCGTTCGCCATCGTCAGCGGCGATAGCGACTTCATCCCGCTGGTGAACAAGCTCAAGGAATACGGCAAGACCGTGTTCGTGGTGGGCGGCAAAGCGTTCACCTCGACCATCCTTCAGCAGAATTGTCACGAGTTCATCAGCTTCGAATCGCTGATGGCGGATGCTCCTGAGCGGCCGGCGATCGCGCCCATGGGGCCGCATGAAGCGCGTCCTCCGCAGCAGCAGCAGCAACAACAGCCGCCGCGTCGCGATCGTGGGGGCGACCGGCAGGATCGCGGCGATCGGCGCCAACGGCCCGCGCCGCTCGAACTCGGTCAGGCCATGCCACTGGTCGAGCGCGCGCTGCAGGTGCTCGAACGGCGAGCGGTGCAGCCGCAGCTGGGGCTTCTCAAGTCGACCATGCTGCAGCTCGATCCCGCGTTCAACGAACGAGCCTACGGGGCTTCCAGCTTTTCCGATTTTGTCGAGAAGCTCAAGCGCGGCGACCTGGTGAACGTGAGTGGCACCGGCGGCCGATACATCATCGAGCGCAAGGGCTCCGCGCAACCCGAACGGCCGACCCTCAAGCCCGAGGATCTGCTGCCGCCGCTGCGCGACGTGCTCGAGAATCACCGGCTGGAACTTGAAAACGGGTGTCCGGTGGAGGATCTGGAGCATTGGTTCCGCGGGGAACAGCCCAACCTTGACCCCAGCGCATACGGCTTCCAGGAATTCACGGAATTCCTGAACTACGCGCAGGATAAGACCGTGGTTCGACTGGAGCCGCATGAGGAGCACGGCATGCAGGTGACGCTGGGGGCGGAGTTTTATCCGCCCGCCGAGCCCGTGCGCGTCGAGCCGGAACCCGTGCAGGAAGAGATCGAAGAAGACGAGCCGCAGCCGTACGTGGAAGGCCAGCCGACCATCTTTGAGCCGAATCCTCCGCCGGCCAAGCCGAAACGGGCACCGGTGCGGAAGCGCACTCCCAAACCCACGGGCGGCGGCACGACGCGACGGCCGCGGCGGAAGAAGCCGGAATGAGCATCGAGCGAATTTTCCCCCCTAACGTTCCCACGCCGCGCGGGCCGTATTCGCCGGCCGTACGCGCGGGCGATTTCATCTACGTCAGCGGCCAGGGACCCATCGACCCGGTGACCGATAAGTTGACGCCCGGCGACATTCAACATGAAACGCGACAGGTGCTGACCAATATCCGGACTATCCTCGCAGCCTGCGGCGCGACGCTCGCGGACGTGGTCAAGTGCTCGGTCTTTCTGAAAGACGGAAGCGAGTTCAAGGCCATGAATGAGGTCTACACCGAATTCTTCGGCGCGAACCGTCCCGCGCGTACTACGGTGGTCTGCGAATTCGTCAATCCGATGCGCGTCGAAATCGACTGCGTCGCCTATAAGCCGAAGTGATCCACGTTTGCCCCGGGTGCGGAGTCGAGCGCGCATCCGGTGGCAAGCCACACGAAGTCCGTTTTAACAGCTCGGCTGAATGTTGGGAACTGTTCGGCGAACTGAGCGCGTACACGCTTTCGCACGGCGACCCGAAGTTCATCCATCAGCACGCCGTCGATACCTGGCAGTTACAGCACGCGCGGCCCTCCAAGTCGAATATCGGCATCGCATTTTCGTTAATCGGACTGTATCTGGCGCTCGAAAAGAAATACACGGGTCGCCAGGTCCAGCTCGCGCACATGCAACTCGGCCGGACGAAAAGAAGCTGGGGGGATTTCGAGATCCCCGGTTCTTTTGCGAGCCTCACGGTCGCCGACGTTCTGCGGGCCGACCCCGGACCGGCTCGCGATACGATGCTGATCGATTGGGCCGCGGCGGTCTGGAAGCACTGGGATCACGCCCACACATGGACTGCCCAAACCTGCGCTCATCTCCTGTCCGTGTAAGCGAATCTCCTCACTTCACAGGCAGATCCACATACGTCGCGTATTTCGACGACCGGAAAATCTTCTGCGTCGCAGCCTGATACGCCGACGCCGGCGCTTCGAAAATATTTTCCACCCACGTCTGCGGATTCCGGTCGATCAGCGGAAACCAGGTGCTCTGCACCTCCAGCATCACGCGATGCCCCTGCTTGAACGCATGGTTGGCGGAATGAATATCGATCACGTATTCATACACGTGGCCCGGTTCCACCGGCTCCGGATGCTCGAAGCTGTTGCGGAATCGCGCGCGAAACACATCGTCGTCGATCATCAATTGATAACCGGGCAATTTCTCATCGTTCTCGGGATACACATCAATCAGCTTCACGATCCAGTCGCTATCCGAGCCCGAAGTCGCCGCGAACAGGTGCGCCTTCACGTCGCCTGCGATCACCAGGTCGGTCTGAAGCGGCGCGGTCGACCAGCTCGCCACATCCGGACGCTGATCGACGAAGCGTTGATCCTGCACCAGCCAGTCAACCCAGCCTGAATTCGGAGAATAGGTCGCCGGAATGGGTCGATGACGGTACGGCACCGGATGCGCCGGATCGGACAGATAGCTGTCGAACGCATTTTCGGACGCATCCCGCGGCGCATCGAACGACAGCGTTCCATTCGGCGCCGTGTATAACTTGCGCATCTGAATCCCGTCGCGCGGCGGCCACGCTTCATAACGTTCCCACGTGTTCCGTCCGGTTTCAAACGCGATCGCTTCCGGCTGATTCAGCGCGCCCTTGTCCTTCAGCCAATACGCGAACCACGGCGCTTCGATGTTCTCGCGAAAATATTTCGACTGATCGCCCCCGAAATCGATGGGGCCGAGATTCGTCCCTTCACCCCCCCAACCCCCATGCCGCCACGGACCCACCACCAGATAATTTTTGTGATCCGCGTCGTTCTTTTCGAGCGTCTCGTAAATCTTGATTGGCCCGTAGTAATCTTCCTGATCCCACCAGCCGGCCACGTTGAGATTCGGCACCGTGGTCTTCTTCAGAATCAGGTTCACCGCCTGCTTCTGCCAGAACGAATCGTAATTCGGATGGTGAACGAAGTTGTTCCAGGTCGGCTTTTCGCCATGGAAATATCGCTTGTCGATCTCCGAGAGCGGCCCCAGTGACAGATACCAGTCGAACGTGTCGTACTTGTCGAAATCGAAGTGCGACTGAATTTTTCCGGTCTCCATCCTGGCGACGTACTCCAACCCGTAGCTCAGTCGAAAAGCTCCGTTGTGATGAAAATCGTCACCCAGGAACATGTCGGCGGGTGAGGCCTGTTCGCTCGCAGCCTTCAACGCCGGATGCGGCTCGATCAGCGCCATGGCCGTGAGCCAGCCGCCATAGGAGATGCCCAGCATCCCCGCGCGGCCGTTATTGTTCGGCACGTTCTTGAGCAGCCAGTCGATGGTGTCGTAGGTGTCGGTGCCCTCATCGATCGATTTCGGATCCGACCGATCGCGCACCGGCCGCTCCATTACGAACTGTCCTTCCGATTGATACCGTCCGCGAATGTCCTGCAAGACGAAAATGAATCCTTCGTCGGCCAGCTGCTTGTATCGTGTGCGAAGCGCCAGCTCCGCGCGCCCGTTGTCAAATCCGTAAGGCGATCGCTCGATCAGAAACGGCAGCTTCGTGGTCGGATTCTTTGGAGCGAAGATCAGCGTATGCAGCTTCACGCCGTCGCGCGCCGGGATCATCACATCCGTCTTATCCCACGCGGACGGTTCCTGGCGGGCGCACCCGATCAACACGACACAGCACACCAGCGCAACGCACTTCATTCCCCGTAGCGTATCAAAGATGGTCGCGTATCAGAGATAGAACAGACTGAGCCGCGGCAGACCCGCCGATTCAAGCAGCCGCCGATCCAAGAACTGCTTTTCGAGCATCGCCAGTTGTTCCGCAGTCATTTTTCCGCGATACGGTTTGAGTTCCCGATCGAGCGCGCGGCGCGCCTCAAACAGCGCTTCTTCACTCGCCGACGCACGCAGCCGCGCGATCAGCTTTTCTTCAATCGCGGTGAGTCTCTGCTCCAGTTGTTCCAGGTCGGAGTAAAGCGCTGTCAGGTCGAGCGCCTCGATAGAAGCTGCCAGATCCGCATGTCCCGCATTCTTCAACGCCGCCGCGTTCCGCGCCGCGAATTCATTGACGTCTTCAAGCGCGAACGGCGCCTTCGCTTCTTTGCGCGACACCGGTGCGGCATTCGCCATCGCCTGCGCTTCCGCCGCGATCGCCTGCGCACAGTACGCCACGGAATTGACCATCTGCATCCGCGCGCGCGCCGGCTTGGTGCGCCATTTTTCGAATGCCGCGTCGATTCCGCGCAGCACCGCTTCGAGCGGAATCCCGGCGTTCTTCCACGCCTCGATCAGCGCCCAGTCGAGCGGTGAAAGCAAAAACAGTCCGGTTCCACGCGCGCTCCGGAAGTGCTCCTCGATTTCGGTGAAGTAGTTGAAGTAAGATTCCGCCACGAATTAACACGAATAAACACGAATAAACACGAATAAACACGAATCCGATTCGTGTGCATTCGTGGCTTAGCAGCGCGAGGTGGAACGGGCCGTTCTCACGCAGCGGCGGAAAATATTTGAGCGGATTTGACCCAAGACACGGAGTCGCCGATTTTCCTGATCAGCATCGCTGGCATGGACCAGGGGCGTGTGGAACCTTCCGTAGCCGAAATCATGGCTGAAAATGCTCCTGCAAGGCCGCGCGGAGTGCCCTTGCCGAAGAGTTTGCGCATCAACAGCCCCAGGTTCGCCGCGCCCGAGTGCACCACCAACCGTTTGAGGATATTTTCCCGGCCGCGCAAGTGTAGGCGGCGCATCCCGCCACGATCATACAGGTGTTGATTCCATCGTTCCAGCTTCTCGCCGCGTTGCCGCAACAAATGCCGGCCTCGCTCTCCGCCAATGCGCCGCCGATTGGCGTACACCGCCGCCTGCTCCCGCTCCTGCTCACTCCACCGCTGCCGCCCGCGATCCGGCTCCGAACAATATGTGCGCACGCCCCACTCGGTCAGTTCACTCACCACTGCGCGGCTGTGATAGCCCTTGTCGGTGACCACTTCGCGCGGCCCCTCCGCGCTGACCTGCTTTACAACTTCGTCGTTGTCGCTATCCGCAACCACCGATGTGATGCGCTCGCCGGCTTCGGCTACCGTCTCCTGAATGGTCTTGGTATCGCCCTCATCCGCTCCATGCAGCGTGACCGCGACAATCGCTCCCGTCTCCATATCCACCGCGTGTTCGGCCTTGTGGGCCAGGTGCGTGCGACCATCCTTCATCTTGGTGATGCGCGCGTCCGGATCGTGCGGATGCGTCCAGTCATCGTTCGACCCCTTCTTGGGCCGCTTGCGATCGAGCTTGGCCAACTGCTCCCGCGTGGGCGTTTCGATGCCGCTTTCCTTGGCCAGCCGGGTGAGGAACTCTTCGTACTTTTCGCCGGTGTCGCGCCGCACAATCGACCGCAGCGCCGCGTTGGCTTCCAGCGTCGTCGCGTCTACGCCGATGGTGGTCCCTTTCAGTAGCTTCTTTTCGGCCAGCACCTGAAGCACCCACTGGAACACAGCTTGATGCGTTTCCACATCCATCAAACGCCGGGTTCGCGAAATGGTCGAATGGTCCGGCACGCTTTCATCCAGCGCGATCCGTACGAACGACCGGATCGACAGACTATCGCTGGCCCGCCACGCGATTCCCCGCTCCGAATCAATCCCTTCGAAATAACCCACCATCAGCAGCCGAAAATAAATCCCCGGCGACAAACCCGGCCGCCCCACGTCGCCGGCATAGAAGTCCTCGCAGATCGCTTCCACGTACTCGTCGAACTTCTTTTCGTCCAGAATCTGATTCAACCGCTGGTAAAACGGATGGCTCGCGCTCACTGGCAGCGCGGCGGTTGGCGTCCACAACCCCTCTTGCCGCACCCGCTTCTTTCGTCGTCCCATCGCCATGATCTTAAGACGATCAGAACGTTCCCGAGGTCACACTCGAAACTGCGTTTCACCACGCGCTGCTAGGTTGCGAACGGATGAACGTCAGCTTCTCAAAGAAGAATTGGGGACCCAACATCGGCGTCAGGTTGCAACCGATTGACCGTCGTCGTCATTTCCAACGAAGAATTCCTCAAGCGTCACCAACGGCAACGAATGATCGGGCGATGGCAGACCGAGCGTCTTAATACGCTCGATTAGTTCCTGTCGCTTTGCGGTATCCATGCCTAATTTTAGTGGCGTTCAGTTCTCAGTCGCACGGAATCTCGAATCGTCACCAAATCAGTGTATCATAAACAGGTGTATTTGATACGTCTGAATTGCCTTAATGTCGCGCCAAAGTGAAAAGTTCCTAATTGGCCAAAGTAGAAAGTTCCTCTTGACAGCCGAAGGCTGAAGGATGGAACGAATCGCGATGAGCCAAAAGGAACGGGACAAGCTGGAATGGCTGAAACGGGCTAAGGACAGAGAGATCAGCCAGCGCGAGGCGGCCGAGAAGGATGGGCGTCAGCGACCGTTGGGTGCGCAAGCTGCTGAAGCGGATGAAGCAGCAGGGCGACGGGGTGGTGGTGCACGGACTGCGCGGGAGGGCCTCCAATCGCAAGATTCGCCGCCGACGCCCGAGCCATGGCGCTGGACCTTCTGAAGCAGCCGGACTGGCACGATTTCGGGCCTACCTTCGCGAGCGAACAGTTAGCCAAGCGGCATGGCTCGAGGTGAGCGACGAGACGCTGCGCGGCTGGATGATCGAGGCCGGGCTGTGGAAGACTCGGCGTCGCGCAAAATCCGAGGATGTGCATTGCTGGCGGCCGCGGCGGAGCGGATTCGGCGAACTGGTGCAATGGGACACCTCCGAGCACGACTGGTTGGAAGGACGCGGACCGGTGCGTTATCTGGTGCGGCATGATCGACGACGCCACCAGTTGGAGTTGGGGACGCTTTGTGGAGCGCGATGCGACGCCGCACAACATGGGGGTGCTGTGGGAGTATCTGGAGAAAAACGGGCGGATGGTGGATGTGTACACGGATCGCGACTCGATGTTCACCACTCCGCGGCGCGGCCGGAGAAAGCCGAGCGGAGCGACAGCGCCTGCGGAACGGCTGACGCAGATCGGGCGCGGCCTGCGCGAACTGGGGATCGGCTGGATCGCAGCCTACTCGCCGCAAGCCAAGGGGCGCATCGAACGCAGCTTTTTAACGGCCCAGGATCGCCTGGTGAAGCAACTGCGGCTGGCCCGGATTTCCACCATGGAGGCGGCCAACGCGTTTCTGGAAAAAGAATATTGGCCGGAATGGAATGCGCGCTTCGCGCGGCCGGTGGAAGACTTCCCCAATCACCATCGGCCGCTTAACCGAGCAACTGGATCTGGCCGCCATTCTGTGTCACGTCGAAGAACGTGTCATCGGCAACGACTATACGTTTTCCTTCGCCGGCCGGCGCTATCAGATTGCTCGCGCGCAGACGCCAAGCCGGCATGCGTCGTCAGCGCCTACGCGTGGAACTGCGCCTGGATGGTGAGTTGAAAGCGCGCTACCAGGGCCGCTACCTGGAGATCGCGAGTGCGGCACGCGCGGACCATGGTCATCGCGCCCGCCGCATCCAAGCCGGCCCGCAAAGATCACAATCGCGGGAGGCAAGAGTCGTGGATGCAAGGCTTCTTCGACCGCCCCAGTCCGCCGCTGTGGAAAGCCATCGACGGATGAAACCCATTTTGTGCGCCGGGACTGCGCCCGTCGTCTTCGCGTGGTATGCCCAAAGCCTCCGCTCGGGAGTTTCACCAAAGCAGAACGCGTCTTGTACAAGAAAGCCCTCCTGGCGCGGTTAACCTCCGGATTACCGCGTCAGGAGGGCTTGCGCCGATTGCTTCGGAGCCAACCCCGTCGCCTCGGCTTTGGGCAACCCCGCCAGGCGCGACCCCGGCGAAGCTGTGCGAACATACCATGAGGGTTCCGATGGACCCTCAAAACAGGAACTTTCTACTTTGGCTGGGAATAGGAACTTTCTATTTTGGTCCGACAGTCTGAATTGCCTTAAAAAACGCCTTACTTGCATCGGTCGGGGCTGGGAGTGCTGGATGGGTTTTTGATACAATCTGACCTGCTCCGAATTTCTCCACCAATCGTAATTTGGAAAATCCCGGAAATTCATCCTACCTTACCTACCCTAGCCATCCCGCCGGAGCCGCCCGTCGCGACACCTTCACGGCACGGCGGCGCGGAGCGGGCAAGGGCGCGTCCTGCAGGACGCGGCGTCAGCGTACCCTTGCCGGCGAGCACCGCTGTGCGATCCCCACTCCCGACGGGCGGCTCCGGTGGGATGGCTAGGGTAGGTAAGGTAGGATGAATTTCCGGGATTTTCCAAATTACGATTGGTGGAGAAATTCGGAGCAGGTCAAAAAGTAGTTGGCAACAATGGATTGATCAACCCCAACGGCTTTGGCTCTACGGCGTTCTTTTCAACGTTCACTATATGGTCGGCGTCTTGTTGGGCGTCTCCATCGGACTCATGAGCCTGACGGGAGCGATCATAGTTTACCGGAACGAACTATCGGCGTGGATTCCCGTTGAATGGCTAGTGAAGCTCCATTCCAATCTCCTGGCAGGAACCGTTGGCCGCTTGGTGAACGGTGCTGGTGCGGCGTGCCTCACAGTGCTCTGCCTGACCGGTGCCTTCATCTGGTGGCCGGGAATCAAGAACTGGCGGCGTAGTCTGACGGTTAGTTGGGGATCGAACTTTGCCCGAGTCCACTGGGATCTTCACAGCGCACTGGGATTTTGGAGCCTTCCGTTCGTCTTCATTTGGGCGATCTCGGGAGCCTACTTCGCCTTCCCAAATGTTTTCAACGCCGTGTTCCCACCAGACTCGCTTGGCCTGCTATGGCTGGCCGATCTGCACTTTGGTAGATTCGATTGGGCCACGAAAGCGGTCTGGAGTGTCGTGGGCTTGGTACCAGCCGTTCTCGCTTTCACCGGCGTTTTTGTGTGTTGCCGAAGGATCATCTTTCATAAGCCATCGAACCCAAATCTTTAACGACGCCGCTCAAGGAAATCAGGCTCTTGCGGATCGACTCGCTTGGAATGAAGGAACCCCCTAGCGGCGTGTCGAAACGTTAGCGGCCGATTCGTGGCGCACGCACTCGTGCGTGCCGCGTCGACACTCTTGTCGACGCATTTGCTGGCGCAGACGAGGTGTCGTGAAGAGTCGCGGCACGGCACGCAAGAGTGCGTGCGCCACGAACGCTAACCCGCGCCCGATGGTCAGATTCAGGCGTTCAAGCCGGTTACTTTGCGGTTGCCGTCAAACTTGTTTCGAAACCCCCGGAGTTCCATCACCCGTTTTCAGTACCATCATCACATGTTCAGCCAATCTCCCCGCCGAGGGTTTTTCAGCCGCGCCGCAGGATTCGGCATCGCCGGAGCCGCCTTTGGACAGACCCCTCGTTCATCGGGAGCCAGCCTCCGCCTGCCGGATTACGCGCTCGCGCAGGATTACCGGTCGCTCAAGCAATCGAGCTACGATCGCACCGGCGGCAACGCCGATCGCTGGACCATCGAAGCGGGCGAAACCAAGGAGGTGTTCCGCTCCAACGGCCCGGGCGTGATCACGCACCTGTGGTTCACCATCGACACGCTGAGCCCGCGGCATCTCAAGGAAATCGTCCTGCGCATGTACTGGGACGGAAACGCGAAACCCAGCGTCGAAACTCCCATCGGCGATTTCTTCGGGCTGAACCTGGGCGGTTATTTCATTTATCAGTCGGCGTTCCTGAACTGCTCGTCGATTCGCGCGCTGAATTGCTATTTCGCGATGCCGTTTCGCAAATCGGCGCGGATCACGGTGGAGAACCAAAGCGGCGTGCGGGTTCGCGCGTTTTATTCGAATATCGATTACCAGCTTGTGCCGACGCTGCCCGATCGCGCGCTGTATTTTCATGCGCAGTATCGCCAGGCGACACCCAATCTCGCGGTCGATCAAAAGGTCAACCTGGACGGCGCGAAGAATTACGTGTTCATTGAAACCCGCGGCGCCGGCCAGTTGATGGGCGTAACGCTGGGCATGTTGCAGAATCGTGACGCCTGGATGGGGGAAGGCGACGACATGATTTTCATCGACAATGAAACCAAACCCGCCATCAACGGTACTGGATCAGAGGACTATTTTAACGGCGCCTGGGACTTCGGCGGCCGCGACGGCGCGACTGCGTTCGCGCATCTTTATAATGGAGCACCGTACATCGCTTCACCCGAAACCGCCGGCGGCCGCTATTGCCTGTATCGCTGGCACGCCGACAATCCGGTCACGTTTAAGAGCTATCTCAAACATACGATGGAACACGGCCACGCCAACGATCGCGCGGATTGTTTCTATTCCGTCGCGTACTGGTATCAGAGCGAGCCATACACGCAGTTTCCAGCGCTCGCTCCGGCCGCCGACCGGTTTCCGGTGCCGAAGCTTTAGAATTGCGAACTGACCGGGGGTGTTGTTCGTCTATATCTGTTATGAATTTCAACAAGCACTTTATAAAACCGGAAGGCGCGCTCGGTTGGGTCGCCGGGCAGATCATGGCGAGACGGAATCGGGAACGCAGCGAGTTTGTGTTAGCATTGCTCGATTTTCGCCCGCAGGATCAAGTGCTTGAGATCGGATTCGGCCCCGGCGCCGACATTCACCGCGCCAGCGATATCGCCGGATTCGTCGCCGGAGTCGACCATTCGAGTCTGATGGTGAAGCAGGCGAGCCAGCGCAACGCCGCCGCGATCCGCGCCGGGAAAGTGAAGCTGGAACTGGCGGAGGCGAAACAGCTCCCTTTCGGTGACGCGCAGTTCGACAAGATTTTCGCGATCAATTCGGCCCAGTTCTGGAAGGATTCGGTGGGGACGATTAAAGAAGTCGGCCGGGTGCTGAAACCGGGTGGAGTCCTGGCGCTGGCGATTCAGCCCCGCAACAAGGGCGCCACCGATGACCATGCGTACCAAGCCGGCCGCGGATTGGCGGACGCAATGAAGAAAGCCGGATTTTCGGAAATCCGCTGCGAAACGCGCCAGATGAAGCCGGTTTCAACGGTCTGCGCGCTCGGTGTGAAGTGAAGGACGGCGGGCTTCAGCCCGCGCAAGGTTTCAATCTTGCCAGACCAGAGCCGCGCTGAAGCGCCGCGCGGATTGAAATCCGCCGTCCACGCTACAACTCTGATTTTGCGCGTGTAGCCCAGCCGCGGACCTGCGCGCGGCGATGCGATGGCATGGTCTGCACTGCTTCAATCGCTCGCTCAAACATCTCCTTCGCTTCCGGCACGCGGCCCAGCTGCTTGAGCGCGCGGCCATACCAATACAATCCCTCCGGATCGTATTCGCGTCGCGAGGTGTATTTTTCGAGCGCCGCGCGCGCTTCTTCGAATCGCCCCGCACCGAAATACGACGCGCCTAACTCACGCCACACGTCGCTCTGCGCCAGCTTATCGTCGAGCCCGGCTGCTGTTTTTAAATATCCGATCGCATCATTGAACCTTCCCTGCTCCCGCGCGATCACGCCCAATTGCATGTGCGCGTCGGCCATGGTCGGATCGATTTTCACGGCCTTTTCGAATCGTTCCGCGGCCTGTGACATCTGGCGGCGGCGCTGGTGGATCAAACCGAGCTGATAATGAGCATCCGCATCATGCGGATTGGCGGTCGAAATTTCAAGCTGCTGCTGGAAGTGCTGCCGCGACCGCATGGTTTCACCGAGCGACCCCAATCGAGATCCGAAGGCCAGCCACAAATAAATCAGCACCAGCGGCGACGCCAGAAAATACAGCGCTCCACTGACGATCGCCATCACGAACATCCCGCCCGCGCCGACGATCCAGGCAACCAGCGTAATCGCGATCGCTGCGCCCAGTCCGCTGCCATAGACCGTCCGCACCGCGATCGCCGTCAAAATTGCGGCCAGAATGTTGAAGGCTATGTACACCGGAGGAGTGTCGATCAGGTCAAGCGCAAAGAAGCGCAGGAGCATCAACGGGAGATACGCCGCCGCCCACGCCATGAACGCGCACATCAACAGCGGAACGTAGTCGTTATTCAATAGGATGCCGAAACTTCCGAAGCCCGTAATCGCGCGCAGCAGGATAATGGCCGGTACAATCACAATCGCCACAATCAGGAGCGGCGCCAGGTAACTGCCAGGAGCAAAGGAGATAAATCGCAGAAGCGGCGACATAGGCTCGCGCAGCGGGATGTCGCCGAAATGCAAAACGAACCCAACGGCAACGGCCGCCACAGCCGCGAACCATAGCCGGCCGCGATCCAGAATACGCCCGAACCCGGCTGCGGGATTCACGTACAACATGAAGAAAGCTTTGATGTTATCGCTCACAGATTGCCGGTTCCCTAGAATCTTACCCTAGCGTGTGCCACACTTGTGTGTGTGACAGCGAAGCGACGAATTCGTTCCACCACCATTCTGTGCGTGCGGCGCGAGGGTAAGGTGGTGATGGCGGGCGATGGGCAAGTTACGCTCGGGTCGGAAGTGCTGAAGGCTTCCGCGAAAAAATTGCGCAGAATATATAATGACCGCATCGTGGCGGGATTCGCTGGCTCGACCGCGGATGCGTTTGCGCTGTTTGCGCGCTTCGAGATGAAGCTGGAGCAGCATAATGGCAATCTTCCGCGCGCGGTGGTGGAGCTGGCCAAGGAATGGCGCACCGATCGTGTGCTGCGACATCTGGAGGCGCTGCTGCTGGTGGCCGATAAACAGAACACTTACGTAGTGAGCGGAACCGGCGACGTGATTGAGCCGGATGACGAGATCGCCTCGATCGGCTCCGGCGGTCCGTTCGCCAAGGCGGCCGCACAGGCGCTGATGGAGAATACCAAACTGACCGCGCGCCAGATCGCGGAAAAGGCCATGGCGATCGCGGCGAAAATCTGCATATATACTAACGAAAACATCGTGTATGAGGAGCTCGGCTGATGGTCATCTATCTTCCCGCGCAGGCCGCTGAAGACACGCCGGTGCTCGATGAATTGACGCCGCGCGAAATTGTACGGGAGCTGGACAAATACGTCATCGGCCAGGCCGACGCGAAGCGCGCCGTGGCCATCGCGCTGCGCAACCGAATCCGCCGCCAGAAGCTCGACCCGGAGATGGCCGAAGAGGTGATGCCGAAAAACATCCTCATGATCGGGCCGACCGGGGTGGGAAAAACCGAACTGGCGCGGCGCTTGGCGAAGCTTGCCAATTCGCCGTTTCTCAAAGTCGAGGCGAGCAAGTTCACCGAAGTCGGCTACGTGGGGCGCGATGTAGAGTCGATGATTCGCGACCTGGTCGAGATTTCGATCGACATGGTCCGAGAGGAACGTCTGAGCGAAGTGGGCGAACGCGCGGAGCGGAATGCGGAAGAGCGGCTGCTGGATTTGCTGATGCCGCCGTCGCAGCCGGAGCCGGCCGAAAGCATGGAACGGTCGCGCGAAAAGCTGCGCGAGAAACTGCGGAGCGGAAAACTCGACGATCGCATGGTGGAAGTGGACGTGAAGGAACGCGGTCCCACGTTCGAAGTTTCGACGCAAAGCGGCATGGAGGAGATGGACATCAATTTGAAGGATGTCCTGCCCGGATTGTTCGGAGGCCGCACCCGGAAGCGCAAAATGCGGGTGGGCGAGGCGCTTGATTATCTGATCCAGGAAGAAGAACAGAAGCTGGTCGACATGGACCAGGTGACGCGCATCGCCATTGAGCGGGTGGAGCGCAGTGGGATCGTGTTCCTGGACGAAATCGACAAAATCGCGGGGCGCGAAGCGGGGCATGGTCCGGACGTGAGTCGGGAAGGCGTGCAGCGCGATATTCTGCCGATTGTGGAAGGCACCACGGTGAACACGCGCTACGGTTTCGTGCGCACCGATCATATACTGTTCATCGCCGCGGGCGCGTTCCACGTTTCTAAGCCGAGCGACCTGATTCCGGAACTGCAGGGCCGCTTTCCGATCCGGGTGGAGCTGAAATCGCTGACCGAAGAGGATTTCGTCCGCATCTTAAAAGAGCCGAAGAACGCGCTGATCAAGCAGTACCAGGCGCTGCTCGACACTGAAGGGATCAAGCTGAGCTTCAGCGACGACGCGGTGCAGGAAATTTCGTCGTTCGCCGCGCGAGTGAACGAATCGACTGAAAACATCGGGGCTCGCCGGTTGCACACGATTCTCGAAAAGCTGCTGGAAGACGTCTCTTTCGACGGTCCGGATCTGAAAAAGAAAACGGTGAAGGTGGATGCGGCGTATGTGCGGAAACAGCTCGCCGACATTGTGAAGGATCAGGACCTGAGCCGCTATATTCTGTAGGACAGCCGGTCTTGCCGGCTGTCTTCTCTCAACATTAATGATCGCCTCGCGCCGCCATTTGCCGCACTGGATTCCTGGTGAGACTCCTATTTTCGTGACGTGGCGTTTGGCGGGGACTTTGCCGAAAGATCACCGCTTTGAGGGGCTTGGCTTTCTTGAGCACGACGCGGAACTGGATCGTCGCCCGATCGGTCCTTTATGGCTTGGCGATCCTCGCATTGCGCAAATGATCGTAGATGCCTTGCTATATGGCGAGGTCAAGGGTCTATACCGACTTCACGCGTTCGTCATCATGCCGAATCATGTTCACGTTATCTGGACTTCGCTGCGCCCTCACTCAGAAGTTATGCAATGGCTGAAGGGAACGACCGCTCGACGCGCCAACCGGATTCTTGGGAGGGCTGGCGGGTTTTGGCAGGACGAATCTTTTGATCATTGGACTCGTAACGAGAGGGAGTTTGAGAACGTTCGAGCCTATATCGAATACAATCCCGTGAGCGCCGGGCTGGCGGCGCGTCCAGAAGACTGGGCTTGGTCGAGCGCTTCCCGAGACAGCCGGCAAGACCGGCTGTCCTACGTCGCCCCATGACGCATCCCTTGAGATTGACGATTGGGGTTTCCCTGGTGCTCGCCGGATGCGGGTATATCGGGCCGATTCAACCTCCGGAACTCGACATGCCGCAGCACGTCAACGACCTGCGCGCGGCTGAGTTCGGTGACAAAATCGTCGCGGAGTTCACCATTCGGCCGGTCACCACCGAAGGACTGCCACTCAAAAGCGTCCGATCGGTGGAAGTGTACGTCGGCGTGGCGCCCAATCCGTTTAGCGATGCCGCATTTGCCGTGGTCGCGAAGCGGTATCCTGTCACGGCCACCGGCGCGGGGCCGCTCACCAAGGAAATTCCGATCTCTGAATGGGTCGGTAAGACAGTTGCGATCAACGTCCGCGCCACCGGGCCGAAGGGCAAGACATCGGATTGGTCGAACTACTTCACGCTTCAAGTGAATCCCGCGCTTCCGACGCCCGCGGACGCGAAGGCCGAGAGCCTGCCGATGGGGATCGCGGCGACCTGGAAGGGTCCGGCGGACGCGCACTATCACGTATATCGCGCGGCGGGCGGCGAAAGCCCGACGCTGCTCGATTCGGTGAACGATCCGCGCTATCTCGACAGCATGACCGATTTCGGCACCAGTTATCAATACTTCATCGAAAACTTTCAGGACAACCTGCACCAAAGCGAGACCGCGCACACGCAGGCGGTGCTGCGCGAGGACACGTTCGCTCCGTCGGTTCCGGTCGGGTTGACCGCCGAGCCCGGCGCGAGTTCGATCGAGCTTTCGTGGGAACGCAATACGGACCCGCGCTTCCAGGGCTACAACGTGTTTCGCTCCGTGGATGGCGGCGAATTTCAAAAAGTCGCGCCGCTGATTGCCGCGCCGGCTTATAGCGACCATACGGTTCAATCCGGCAAGCGGTATCGCTACCAGGTTTCGGCGGTGGGAATCAATGGCCTGGAAAGCGCGCGCTCGGCCCCGGTCGAAGTCACGGCACAGTAGTTTTCATAACCACTGACCAGTTGGCATACAATCGATCCATGCGTAGCAGACGAATTTTGTTGACGATCGCGATGGGCGCGCTGGTTCTGCAATTGGCGCCGGCCCAGGGACGCGGCGGTGGGGATGCGGCGCTGATCGCGCAGCGCAATCGCACCGAACAGCAACTGGAAGCCGTCGCCATTATCGAGCGCAAGGTGATGGTGACCATGAGCGACGGCAAGCGCATGCAGGCCGATGTCTACCGTCCCAAGGACACATCGAAGAAAGTCCCGGTGATTTTTTCGCGCACGCCTTATAACTTCAATTTCTGGGACGTGCGCCTGGGCGCGCCCGCGGATATGAGCGCAGCGCTTGAAGCCGTGAAGCGCGGCTACGCCTACGTGGTGATGAATGAACGCGGGCACTTTTTCTCGGAAGGCAATTACGATATTCTCGGGCCGCCGCTGACCGACGGTACGGACGCGATCAACTGGATGTCGTCGCAACCCTGGTCGAACGGAAAAGTTGGGACGATTGGCTGCTCCTCGACGGCGGAGTGGCAATTGGGCGTCGCGGCGCAGGGGAATGAACATTTCGCGGCCATGATCCCGCAGGGCTTCGGCGCGGGCGTGGGACGCGTGGGCCCGTATTACGAGCAGGGCAACTGGTATCGCGGCGGAGCGGTGCAGATGCTGTTCATCGCGTGGTTATATGGCGAGCAGAACACGGTGCGGCCGATGCTGCCGGCGAATACGAGCGAGGCGGACCGGGTGCGCGTGGCGCACGAATTCGATCTGGCGCAGCACTTGCCGCCGGTCGATTGGTCGAAGGCGCTGCAGCATCTGCCCGAGCAGGACATTATTGAAGCGGTGGGCGGTCCGCACGGAATTTTCGCGGATCGCGAGGAGGTGGCCACCGGCGGCGCGATGATCAAGCGCGCGCCCAACGATCCGGCCTGGTATCGCGGCGGCCTGTGGCATGACGACAAGCCCATCAACGTGCCCGGCTACTGGTTCATGTCGTGGTATGACGTGTCGATCGGCCCGAATCTGGCGGCGTATAATTTCGTGCGCAAGACCGCGAAGGGTGAAATCGCGAATGAGCAGTACGCCGTGATCGCGCCCACGCTGCATTGTTCGTATACGCGTGCGACCGAACACACCGTGGTGGGTGAGCGCGACATGGGCGACGCGCGGCTCGACTACAATTCGCTGACTTATGGTTGGTTCGATCATTTCCTCAAGGGCGAAGATAACGGCGTTCTGCAAAAAGAGCCGAAGGTCCGCTATTACACGATGGGTTTGAATAAATGGCAGACTGCGGACACGTGGCCTCCGGCCGGTGCGGCTCCCATGACGTGGTATTTATCGAGCGGCGGAAAGGCGAATTCGCTTACGGGGGATGGGGCGCTGACCACTTCAGCGCCTCCAAGTGATGCGCCGGACGGTTTTGTATACGATCCCATGAATCCGGTGCCGTCCTATGGCGGCAACGTGTGCTGCACCGGCAACGCGGTCAACGGCGGCGCGTTCGATCAGCGCAAGATGGAAGCTCGGAACGACATTCTGGTGTACTCGACGCCGCCGCTCAAGGAAGGCATCGAGGTAAGCGGATCGATGGACGTGACGCTGTACGTTTCCTCCGACGCGAAGGACACGGATTTCACGGTGAAGGTGATCGACGTGTACCCCGACGGCACGGCTTACAACCTGGACGAAACCATCCAGCGCGTGCGGTATCGCGAAGGCTACGACAAGCCTCCGGTGTGGATGGAGGCGGGGAAGGTATATAAGGTCACGCTGTCGCCGATGACCACCAGCAATTATTTTCCGGCCGGGCATCGGGTGCGGATTGAGGTGTCGAGCAGCAATTTCCCGCGTTTCGATCGCAATCTGAATACGGGCGGGAACAATTACGACGAAGTGAAAAGCGTGATCGCGCACAACGCGGTGCATCATTCGACCGCGTATCCGTCGACGGTCACGCTGACCGTTGTAAAGCATTAGCCACAGATACACGCAGATCCACGCGGATAAGGAATTATGGTTTCGATCGGCGTGAGTCTGCGTGCATCCGCGGCCAATGTGAGCCCGCCGAGATCAAAAAGTACGCGAGTAATGACGCGGACGCCGTGATCGACCAGGGCTTGTCGGCGAGCGCCATTCCGAACGGAAGCGGCGTGGCCAGCAGCGTCGCGGCAATTCTCGCGGCCTTGTTCGTCGTTTCGAAGATCGTCAACAGAAGCGGGACCATCAACAGCGCGGCGTCGTAGCCGTAAACGTGCGGCGCGATCAGGAGTGACGCGACGGGCGTGAGGATGAACAGCGCCAGACGATCGCGCAGCGATGCGGCCAGCACTGCGATGACAATCAGGATGAACGCGGCAACGGCCCATTTGGAATTGATGTTCAGATTTGCGAAGAATCCCTGGTAGCTGATCATGAGCTCGGGCGAGGGCGAAAGATGGTCCAGGCTCTTGTTCTGAAGTAATGCGATGTATAGCCGCGCGTCCGTCCATCCTCCGAGCGCGAGCGAGAGAATCGCCAGGGACGCTGCCATCGTGCAATACCCTGCGAGCATTCGCCAGCGTCGCGCAATGATCAGCGCGACGGGCCACAATAGGACCAAATGAAATTTGAAGAGCATTAACGCGAGTACGGCTCCGGCGGATAGGGCGCGGTCACGTGCGGTTAATTCGAAAGCCACGATGAGTAACGCGAGCATCATCACGCAATCCTGTCCGCTGGCGATTCCGAGCGGCGCGGGCAGCGACAATGCCGCGAAAATTAACGCGTCGGGACCGAACCTGCGCCACGCCCAAATCCAGCAAGCCAGCAGCAACGCGACTTGAAGGGTGGTCCATGTGACGAACGCGGTCCGGTACGGCATCGCGGCCATGGGCGCGAGCGCGACCGCATAGAAAACCGGCCGCACAAAAGGAACCAGTTGCGGCAGATCGGGGACCAGCCGGCGTTCGTATTCGAGCTGGACATCGGGATTGTGCAGGGCATTGAGGCGCCCTTCGAGTGCCAGGCCTCCGCCGGTGTAGAGATTCAAAAAATCGTGCTGTGTCGACGTCGGCCAGATTTTCGAGCCAAGCGCGATCCACAAAGCACACAACCCGACGACGACGGCGACGGTCGAAACAGGAATGCGCTTCACTGGTTTTTATGATTTCATAACCGGGCCTGCTAAAATAAATCGAATGACCCTCGACGAATTGGAAAGAGAGTACGTTACGCTCCGCCAGCAGGCTGACGCTGTGCGGAGCTATCTTTGACGCTTCCACCCGCCGCAGTCAGCTTGCCAAAATAGAAGAACAGACCAACGCTCCCGATTTCTGGTCGAATCCGGAAAAGAGCCAGAAGCTTATGCAGGAGCGGAAGCGACTGGAAGAGCAGATCGGCGAAGACGCGCGCATTTCCTCGCTGACTTCCGACCTCGATACGCTGTTCGAGCTTGCCCGCGAAGGTGAGAACGTCAACGGCGAGCTCGAGCACACTATTTCAAGTTTTCGCTCGCAGCTCGATCAGCTGGAAGATAAAATGCTGCTGAGCGGCGACAACGCCGAACTCAGCGCCATCGTGACCATCCATCCCGGTGCGGGCGGCACCGAAAGCCAGGACTGGGCGGAGATGTTGCTGCGCATGTACCTGCGCTGGGCGGAGCGGCATCGCTTTGAAACCGTGATTACCGACCGGCTGGAGGGGGAAGGCGCGGGGATCAAGTCGGTCACTTTCGAAGTCAACGGGGAGAACGTTTTCGGGCTCCTGCAAAGCGAAGTAGGAGTGCATCGGCTGGTTCGAATTTCGCCGTTCGACGCGAATGCGCGGCGGCATACTTCGTTTGCTTCGGTGTTCGTATATCCACAGATTGACGACGAAATCAAGATCGATATTAAGACCGAAGATCTGCGCGTCGATACGTTTCGCGCGTCGGGAGCGGGCGGGCAGCACGTCAACCGGACTGACTCGGCGATCCGCATGACGCACCTGCCGACGGGCCTCGTGGTGCAGTGCCAGAACGAGCGAAGCCAGCACAAGAATCGCGCCTCGGCGATCAAGCAGCTGCGCGCCAAGCTGTACGAATTCGAGATGGACAAGAAGCGCGCCGAGGATCGCAAGCTGGAAGATTCGAAGCTCGAAATCAACTTCGGCAGCCAGATCCGCAGCTATGTGCTGGCGCCGTACCGGCTGATCAAGGATCATCGCACCAAGCTGGCGGTGGGCGACGTCGATCGCGTGCTGGACGGCGATCTGGATTCGCTGATTCACTCGTACCTGGTGTTTCGAAAGACCGGGAAGACGGCAGCAGATGGGAAAGACGTCAAAGACGATCTCCCTGAGTAACGCCGCGGCGCGGATTCGCGCGGGCGGGGTGGTCGCGTTTCCAACCGAAACGGTTTACGGCCTGGGCGCAAATGCGCTCGATGCGGCGGCCGTCGAGAAGATCTTCGGATTAAAGGGACGGCCGCGAACCAGTCCGCTGATCGTCCACGTTTCTTCGATCGAAATGGCGAAGCGGTATGCCGCAGAGTGGCCGCAGATCGCGGACGATCTCGCGCGGCGCTACTGGCCCGGACCGCTCACCATCGTGGTCGCGAAATCGCCGGCAATTCCGGATATTGTCACCGCCGGGCTCGCGACGGTGGGGCTGCGCATGCCGGCGCACGATCTGGCGCTTGAATTGATCGAGTTGGCCGGCGTCCCGATCGCGGCGCCCAGTGCAAACCGGTTCGCGCATCTTTCGCCCACCACCGCACAGCACGTGGAACAGGAGTTCGGCGACGCGGTCGAAATCGTGGATGGGGGCGCATGCCAAGTCGGAATTGAATCGACCGTCGTTTCGGTGGTGGGCGGTCAGGTGACGCTGCTTCGTCCGGGCATGATCGCGCTCGATGCGATCGAAGCGCCTCCGCCATCGGAAGGCGCGCACCCTTCGCCCGGCATGCATGCGCGGCATTACAGCCCGCGCACACCGCTTTTGCTGGTGGATACGTGGCGCGATCTCGCCGATCGGCGCGGGGCCTTCGTATGGTGGAAGAAAGCCGGGCTGTTTCCGTGCAGCCGGCGCATGCCGCGCGATCCGGCCGCTTATGCTGCTCGTCTGTATGACGTCCTGCACGAACTCGATCAGGAAAACTGGCCGTGGATCGCAGTGGAACGTCCGCCGGCGACGCCGGAATGGTCGGCCATTCTCGACCGGCTCACGCGGGCGTCATCGGCCTGATCGGCGCATCTGTTAGGCTAGCCACAGTGTCCCAGCCCGTGAAACGCGGCGCAGCGTTGATCGAGGAAATCGACCGCACCATCAGCCCCACCCCCGTTTTGTGGTGGCTCGGCCGGCGCGGATTCATTCTGCGCTTCGCCACCATTACGTTTTATATCGACCCTCACCTGTCCGGGTCCGACGCCCCGCTCGATCCGTTCATGGTCCGGCATGCCGACATGATTCTGGCAACGTCCGCGTCCTCGATTGACGCGCCGACGGTCGTGCCGATGCTCAATCAATCGCGCGGCGCCAAGCTCATTTTGCCGAAGAGCGCGGCCGATTGCGCGAAGGCGGCGGGCATCGGATTTGAGCGCATGACCACCACCGACGCGGATCTGCGCGTCGAATATTTCAAGGACAATCTGTACGGCCGCGTGTACGCAATTCCGTCGGCGCGGCCCGCGCTCGACTGGACGCCGATGGGAGGCTATCCGTATTTGGGCTATCTGATCCGCTTCGGCCGCTGGACCGTGTATTTTTCGGGAGCGTGCGTGCTGTATGAGAGCCTGGCCGACCGCTTGCGGCCGTTCAACGTGAGCGTCGCACTGCTGCCGGTGGGTGAGGGGAATTTTTCAGTGCATGAAGCAGCCGCGCTTTCCTCCTCGATCGGCGCGGCATGGATGGTCCCGGTGCCCACCGGAGACGCGGAACAGACTGTGTGCCACCTGCTGGGCCATCACCCGGAGCAGCAGTTCAAGATTTTCGAATGCGGCGAGAAGTGGACCGTGCCGGAGGAATAAGCGGTTCGCTAAATCCAGCTTATTTTGATTTGACTCCGATCAGCCGTTCCACTTCATCGACGAGGGCTTGATTTTCACGCATCAGGGCGTCGCGCTCGGCCTGCCCCGCCAGGACGATAATCATGCCGTGAGGACCTGGGCGGTCGACAAAAGCAGTTCTGCCCATGATGCCGCCGATATCGGCGTCGGTGAGGAAGGGCGCGTAAAACATGGTGTGGGCGGGCGCGCGGGAGAGCTTGCCCGCGCTCATCATGTAGGTGGCGGGCGACAGCATGTAAGCGATGCCGGGGCGGGACGGGGGACGGTAACGGCCCTCGGCGAATCCCGCGTTCATCTGCTTTTCGACATCCTCCGCGCTGACCCCTTTGAGCCGCAGAACAGCATCGTCGACAAAAGCCGGGAGGATTGTGCGAGTGCCTTCCTCGTCGAAACACACGGGGTAGAAGTTGCCTCCGCGGCGGCTGACGAAGCAGGTGAAGGGATTGGTCCCGGCGCGGACTTTGACGTAGCCAGAGGTGTCGAGCACAAGCACGGCTGCGCCCTCCCGCAGGGCCTTCGGAAGGGCGTTGACGGCCAGGCGGATTTCGAGATCGCGGGGGATCCGAAGGACCGTTCCGCCGCTCGAATCGTGATCGTGAGGTGGTTTCGCGCCTTCCGCTGTCTGAGCGGGAGCGGCGAACGGGGTCAGCCCCGCGAGGGCGGCTGCGAGGATAACGGCACGGGTTATTTTCATGCTTCTGCTCCTTGATGACTGGCTTGCCGGGCGGCGTTGGTGAGGGTGCGGAGAGCGGTCCAGGTATCCTGCCATTGTTGACTGGTCATGGCCGAATGCAGGCGGTCCTGGGCGCGCTTCCAGGCGGGGCGGGCGGCGGCCAGGCGCGCTTGGCCGGCGGGCGTCATGCGGAAGGCGCGCTCGCGCTGGTCCGTGGTTTTTGTCTGGACGATCCATCCCTTGCGTTCGACCAGCGTGAGATTGCGTGAGAGCGTGGTTTTGTCGAAGGCGAGCGCCCGCGCGATCAGCTTCTGGTTGGCGCCGGGGTGCGAGTCGATGGCGGAAAGCAGGGCGAATTGGGAGGCGGGGAGGCGGGTGCGGAGCTCCTCGTCATAGAGTTGAGTGACCAGGCGCGCGGCACGGCGGACCGTGGCGCAGACGCAATCGAGATCCGGCAGAGCGGATGCAGAATGCTTCGGGCGGCTCATTTGGCGGGCGGCGCGGGCTGCAGGAGAAGGCCGAGCGGGGAGAGTGGCGTCAACGCAGTGTAATCGAGGTTGACCAGGTTCTCTTTAGAGAGCGGGAGGCTTTCCATGATGGCGCGGGCCTGATCGACATCGGCGGCAGCCAGGATAAAAACCACGCCTTTACCATCCGCGCGCGAGTACCATTGGCGGATCTTGCCGTTCAGGTAGTAGCGGACTGTGTCGCGGATTTCGTCCGGCATGACGCCCATGACACGCTCACGGGCGATGCCGGGCTTGACGGAGAGCATGACCAGGACGTCCATGGTCTTGGGCGCCGCCGGAGGTTGCGGCCAGGCGGCCGGCGCGAGGGCGAGCACGGCCGCGATGAGAACGAGAGGTTTGGGCATAAAATCAGTGTGGCTCCTAATTAGTAGTATATACATCTTTCTCGCGATTGCCGCTTGCGCTTACGGTAAGGCCCAATATCCCTCGCGAGTTTTTGCGCGCAGCTCCGGATGGCCGTTCACTTCGATGCGGATCGCGTGGAAAGATCTCGGCTCGTTTCCCTTCGGCTCGAAATTGAGAATGTACTGGCGATGCACCTCTTCGCCGACCATTTGAATCGCCTGTTCCAGCGCGTTTTTCTTGAGGAACGCGAGCGTCCGGCCGCCGGTGTGGGTCGGGAACAGGCTCGCCAGGTCGGGCTTCTGCAAGCGCCACAATTCACCCAGCGCGTATAAAGGACCGCCCGGTCCCACGTCGGGAGGAACGGGAGTTTCGTCGGGACCCGGGCACCAGGCGCACTTCGGCATCTTGATCCGCTCGGCTTCGGGCTTCAGATCCTCGGCGGTGCGGGCTTTCACGGTGAAGGGCTCCAGGAAGGGCGAATAGGTGAGCCAGTAGACCGTCGCGTTGAGGCGCTCGACACGTTCCATTACGTCGACCAGCGTGGTTTTGCTCGACCAGTCGCGCTTCTCGGCTATCATGAGAATGATCCGGCGCCTACCCGGCGGCCGGTGCTCCAGCATCATCAACGCCTGTTGCAAAGCGTCCAGGATGTGCGCGTTGTTGCCTTCTTTCCGCAGCATGCGTAGCGCGTGAGTGACGCGATCCGGATCGCCCGTGAAATCCTGGTGGACTTTCACGTCGTCGCTGAACGAAATCACGGCGGTTTTGCCCTTCTCGGCCGCCAGGAGTTGGGTGAAAAGAATCCCGCTGCCGCCCAGCTTATCGATGACGGCTCCCGAATTCTCGCTGGCCTGCACGGCGACGACGAGGTCGATTGGGAACGTCATATAGTCCATGCGTATTGCCTGCGGCACATTGTTGTCGTAGAGCGTCAGGTCCTGGGGCGAGAGGCCGTCGACAAAACTTCCCTTGGCGTCGGTAACGGTGGTGGGCGCGACGACTAAAGGCACGTCGCTCTTGAATTGTGCCCACAGAGGGCAAGTGAGCAGAATCCCGACGGCACCGCGCATCGCTTAAAAGGCTAGCAGCTTGGAGGCCAGTTGATGGATGCTATAATTTAATTTCCGGAGTATCCCCTTTGAAGCGAATCACTCGTAAAAACCTCAAATCCGACAAGTTTGCCCAGGAGGTCACCAGCATCTGGGACTGGACCGGCGAACATAAAGATGAAGTCATCCGCTACGGCTCCATCGGGCTCGCCGTGGTGCTGGTTATCGTCGGGATTTTCTATTATGTCCGTTATCAGGCGGGCGTGCGGGAAGACGCGCTGGCGAATGCGCTGCGCATCGATAACGCCAACGTCGGCGGCCAGCCGCAGCCGGGCATGATGCAGTTTGCCACTCCGGATGAGAAGGACAAGGCGTGGCAGAAGGCCTTCACCGACCTCGCCGCCAAATATCACGGGACCCAGGAAGGCGCCATCGCGGAGATGTACCTGGCCTCGGCAGCGGCGGATAAGGGCGATCTCGCTTCCGCCGAAAAACGTTACCAGGACGTGGTCGATTCCGCCCCGAAAGCGTATGCTTCCATGGCGCGTATGGCGCTGGCCGAGACTTATGAGGCCGAGGGCAAGAATAACGAGGCTGAAAAGATCCTGCGCGACGCGATGAACCATCCCACCGTGACGGTTTCGAAAGACGAAGCCGCTATTCAGCTCGCGCTGCTGATCGGCAAGACCAATCCGGAAGAGGCGCGAAAGATGCTGGAGCCGCTGCGCACCAGCCGCACCGCCATCAGCCGCGCCGCAGTGCAGGCCTTGGGCGATCTTGGCCAGCAGAGCCCGAAATAGCCCGCTCGAGCGGCTTCGTTTTCCGCTCGAACAGTCCCGCGGACGGCGCTATCCCGAGCCATCGCATCCCTATCGCAACGACTTTCAACGCGATCGCGACCGGGTCGTCCATTCGCGCGCATTCCGGCGCCTGGAAAACAAGACCCAGGTGTTCGCGCCCGGGTTGTCCGACCATTTTCGCAACCGCCTGACGCACACCATCGAGGTTTCGCAGATCGCGCGCACGGTGGCGGGCGTGTTGGGACTCGATGAAGATCTGACCGAAGCCCTGGCGCTCGCGCACGACATTGGACATCCTCCGTTCGGCCACGCGGGCGAAGCCGAGCTCGATCGGCTGATGCGCCGCTTCGGCGACCGGTTCGAACATAATTTGCAAGCGCTGCGCATCGTTGAAACGTTCGAAAATCCGTATCCGCGCTTCCCCGGCCTAAATCTGACGTTCGAGGTACGCGAAGGGATCGTGAAGCATTCAAGCGATCAGGCGCCGGAAGAGTATTTGCCTCAATTGCGAGCGCCGCTCGAAGCGCAATTGATCGACCTGTGCGATGAAATCGCGTACAACTCGGCCGATCTGGACGACGGTTATGTGGCCGGTCTGGTAACGCTCGAATCGGCCCGAGAAGTGGACAAATTTCGCGAGCTCGAAGAGGCGGCTGAGTTTCAGTTCCCCGGCGCGACCGAACGGGTGCGCGTTCAGGAAGTAGTCCGCGGGTTGATCAACTGGTTGGTTTCGGGCTTGATAGAGGGAACGATGGAAGCTGCCGCGGGCATCCAGGATATCGAAGACGTACGCCGGCAACCCAGCCGTCTGGCCCGTTTCAGCGCTGCGACGGCGACCGGGAGCGCCGGATTAAAGCGGCTTTTGCGCCGGACCGTATACGAATCTCAACAGCTGGCCGAGGCGCGGAAGCAGTCGACCGGGCTGATCGAAGCGCTGTTCGAGGCTTTTATGCGCGACCCCAACCTATTGCCTGCCAATTACTTAGAAGAATCCTCGGGCGTGCCGGCGCACCGTCGGGTGTGCGATTATATCGCCGGAATGACGGACCGGTATCTCATCCGTACCTGCTCGCAGATGAGCCTTGGCTAGCCCGCGGAGGTTGGTCCCCGCCGTGACCGGCGCGGCTTGCCCTCAATCTGATCGGCCAGCCCTGCCGGTCACGGCGGGGTCGAATCCTGACGCCTCGCGAAAATCTTTCATCAACTTTTCCCCCGGATCGGCGTTTAATAGATATGATGCGGAAGTTCCTGACGGTCGCGGCGGCCGTGGTGGTGTGTTGCGCGGCGGCATTTTCGTCCAAGAAGAAGGCCGGCTCGGACTTCGCGCTGTTCGCAAAAAAACTGAGCAGGGACCAGCAGGTGGTGCACGCGCTCGACCGGCTCACCTTCGGACCGCGGCCGGGCGACGTCCAACGCGTCAAAAAACTCGGCGTCAAGAAATGGGTCGAGCTGCAGTTGCATCCCGAACAGATCGCCGAGAATCCGGAATTGGAACGAAGGCTCGCACCGCTTGAAACGTTAAGGATGTCGCAGGCGCTGACGGTTTCCTCCTACCCTCCCCGGCAGATGATTCGCGCGGTCGCGATGGGACGCCAGCCCCTGCCCGAGGATCCGCTCACGCGCGCGGCGGTGGAACGCCAGGTCAAGCGGTACAAGTTCAATAACAAAATCGCCGACGACAACCAGGCGATGCAGCCGGCAGTTCCGTTGAACGAGCTGCTCGACTCCTGGCAGATCCGCACGCTGCGCAACGGCACGCCCGATCAGAAGCGAGACCTGCTGCGATCGATTGCTCCTGGCAAGATCGACGACGTGATCATCGCGATGCCACAAGGGCTGCGGAATCAGCTGCTGGGAATCGTGCCGCCGGAGGTGCGGCGGAAACTGCTGCTGGCCAATAATCCCCAGGCGGTGGTGTTTTACGACCTGGCCGAAGCGAAACTTTACCGTGCGATTTACAGCAACCGGCAGCTGGCCGAAGAGCTGGCCGATTTCTGGTTCAACCACTTCAACGTATTTATCGACAAGGGCGCGGACCGGTTCCTGATTCCCACTTATGAGCGGGAAGCGATCCGCCCGAACGTGTTCGGACATTTTCGCGATCTGCTGGAAGCGACGGCGTCGAGCCCGGCCATGCTGTTCTATCTCGACAACTGGCAGAGCGTGGCGCCGGGACTCAATCGCAGGCCCAACGGCAATCGTCCGCAGCGCGGATTGAATGAAAATTACGCGCGCGAGTTGATGGAGCTTCACACGCTGGGCGTGGACGGCGGGTATACGCAGAAGGATGTGACCGAGGTCGCGCGCTGCTTTACCGGTTGGACCATTCGCAATCCGCAGCAGGGCGGCGATTTTTATTACAACGACCGGGTGCATGACAAAGGCGAAAAAATCGTGCTGGGCGTGACGATTCCGGCGGGCGGCGGCAAGGAGGACGGAGAAAAAGTGCTGGATCTTCTGGCCGCGCACCCCTCCACCGCGAAATTTATTTCCACCGAACTCGCGCGCCGTTTCGTCGCGGATGATCCTCCGCCACAGTTGATCGGGCGCATGGCGCAGACCTTCACGGAAACTCACGGCGACATTCGGGAAGTGATGCGCACCATGCTCGAGTCGAAGGAATTTTTCTCAGCCGGCGCGTTTCACTCGAAAGTGAAAACGCCGCTTGAAATGATTGCGAGCGCGGTGCGCGCCACCGACGCGCGCGTCGATTTTGCGTTTCCGATGGCGCAGGAGATCGGGAAACTCGGCGAGCCTTTGTATCGCAAGATCGAGCCGACCGGATATTCGACCGCGAACGCGGAATGGGTGAGCTCGGCGTCGCTGCTGGGCCGGATGAATTTCGCGCTGAATCTCACGCAGAACAAGGTGCCGGGCGTGAGGGTAGATCCCAAAATATTTCCGACCGACCCGCAGAAAACGGAGCGAAAGCTGCTCGACACGGATGCTTCTCCGCAGACCCGCGCGGCGATCGCGAAGGAGCTGGCGGTTCAAAAAGGAAAGAGTCCGTCCGCCGCGCCGGCGCTGGTGGCGGGGCTGGTGATCGGGTCACCGGATTTTCAGAGAAGATAAGAGATGGGCCACGAATGCACACGAATGAACACAAATAAGATTTCCGATTCGTGTTTATTCGTGTGCATTCGTGGCTAAGAAGAGGAATCGAATGGATCGTCGGATTTTTCTAAAGAGTTCGGCAATGGCGATGGTTGGCGTCGGGTCGACGCCTCTGTGGCTTTCGCGGGCGCTCTATGCGGCGGATGCGCCCAGTCCCCGGAAAAAAATCCTGGTCGCGATTTTCCAACGCGGGGCAGTCGACGGATTGAACGTCGTGGTGCCGCATGGCGAGCAGCGCTATTACGATCTGCGCCCCACCATCGCGGTGCCGCGGCCGGATGGGACGCCCGATTCGGCGATCGACCTCGACGGCTTTTTCGGCTTGCACCCGGCGTTGAAGCCGCTCAAGCCGATTTACGATTCCGGAAAACTGGCAATCGTGCACGCAGCCGGGTCGCCCGATCCGACGCGGTCGCATTTCGATGCGCAGGATTACATGGAATCCGGTACGCCCGGTTTAAAGTCGACGGGCGACGGTTGGTTGAATCGTGCGCTGGCCCCGGCGGCGACGCAATCGCCTATGCGGGCCGTCAGCATGACGCCGGATCTGCCGCGCGCCCTGCGTGGACACAATGAAGCGGTCGCGATCGCCAATCTCAACGATTTTCAGGTGCGCGATCCACGCGGCGCGTCCACCTTTGAATCGATGTATGCGAACACCGGCGACAAATTCCTGAACGGGACTGGCCGTGAAACGTTCGAAGCCGTGAAGTTGATGCAGTCGCTGCAAAAACAGGGCTACACGCCGTCGAACGGCGCGCGTTATCCGGGGCAGCGGCTGGGGCAATCGCTCAAACAGATCGCACAGCTCGTCAAATCGAACGTCGGTCTCGAAGTCGCGTTCACCGATGTCGGCGGGTGGGATACACACGTCAATGAAGTCGGCCAGAAAGCCAGCCAGGGCCAGCTCGCCAATCTGTTGAACGAATTCGGCCAGTCACTCGCGGCGTTTTATCAGGACCTGGGCGATCGCATGGCGGACGTGACCGTCGTCACCATGAGCGAATTCGGGCGTACCGCGCGCGAAAACGGCAATCGCGGTACCGATCACGGGCACGCCAATTGCATGCTCGCGTTCGGCGGCGATATCAAGGGTGGGAAAGTGTACGGCGACTGGCCGGGGATGGCTGAGGAGCAGCTCTACGAGAATCGCGACCTGAATCTGACCACCGATTTCCGCGATGTGCTGGGCGAGCTGGTGACACGGCACCTGGGAAA
The DNA here is from genome assembly GCA_963797245.1 of Terriglobia bacterium. Classification (GTDB taxonomy): domain Bacteria; phylum Acidobacteriota; class Terriglobia; order Bryobacterales; family Bryobacteraceae; genus Palsa-187. The sequence goes on along the minus strand of CAWCPE010000023.1, from coordinate 248,307 downwards.
TCGTCAGATTGCGAGCGTCTTCCCAGGATACGCAGACCCGAAGTTCCGCGGCCTGATCGCCTGAGTGGTTCTGCCACCTTACTTAATACCCCTTCCGCAGCGGACGATATGGGAAGCAGGAGTCCGCTGCTATGTTGTGGCTATACCTGTTAGGTGCGGTGACGGTCCTGGTGATTGCTCTTCGCCGGACGCGCAAGAAGATGAAACCGCTCGATGACGAGCTGTATTCGAAAACCGTGGCGGTGGAACACGTGCAGAGCGGCGTCGCCTGGGTGCGGGCCGACGGGACTTTCGGGTCCGTGAATCAATCCTTCGCGCGCACGTTCAACTTCGCGCCGCGCGATCTGGTTGGGAAAGAGTGGTTCAAAATGTTCCCGCCGGAACATCATAATGACGTCAAGGAACATTTCAGCCAGATGCTGCTGGCGGGCACGGAGACGTTCGACTCACCGGGGATCCGCGCCGACGGGTCGCCGTTGTGGCTCAACGTGCGCCTGGTGGCGGTGCACGATCATCACATGCGCTTCGTGGGACATCATTGCCTGGTGGAAGACCGCACGCGGCTCGGCGAGCTGGAAGAGCAGATCCGTGCGTTGGGCGTCAGCGTAGAAACGCGAGGATCACGAAAGCTGGGATCGCCAGAGCCAGTATTGCGGTGATCGCCAGCAAAACCAGCTGCCGGGGTTTCAGCCGCAGGATGAGCGTGGATTGAGAAGGGGATGGCGGATTTCGCGGACCCGCGCCGTTGACCTCGCGCGCGTGGAACATCTCCGCCAACAGCACGCGGTCCGTGCACTCCTGGCAGTCCACCAGGTGTGCCTCAAACGCGGCGCGGTCCTCCTCCGACAACGCGTGATCGAGATAGCGCTGCGCCACCGCAAATTGATCGATATAGCGATGATCCATTGCCGCCGGACGTGAAACAGACTTCTCCATGAAATTGATCGACCGATTTGAGGGTATTAAGTAGCCGAGGCCCGGCGCAAGCGCGGGTTTGTCGAACGTTTATCTGGCCGGCGCGCCCAGATGCTCAAGCAGGCGGCTGATCAGCCGCTCCACCACTTCGGTTTCAATGGGCGAGCCTTGCGCCCAATGGTGCAGGATACGGTCGGCTACGCCGTCGACCACGCGGTCTCGGATGTCGTTCAGAAGGCCTGCTCGCTGCGGCGCGGGAAGCGAGGTCGCGAAGTATTGTTGCAATTGCTGCTCCAGCTCTTCCGGACTTTCCTCGGGCGGGTCGGCGGACGCGCGGGTACGAAGCCGTGACTGAAGTCCCCGAATCACCAGGGTGGCCTTTTCCGCCGCCTGCTGGATGTCTGATCCGGCCGATTCTGCTTTCTTTTCAGGATCCTTGCGCGATGCCACTGCGCTGTTACTCTGCTTTCTCTCCTCTAGGATTATACCCTGGTTATAGGACTAAGGAATTGACCCTAACCCGCAACTCAGGTACAATCGACCTTGCCTCAATCTAGTACTTCTATAAGTTCTGAAGATGGCTATTTAAAGGTAAGCTTTCCAGTCACATGGAAGTTTCTAGCGGAATCGAACGGCGGTCCACGGTGGGAGATGGTGGTGCCCAGAATGGTACGCCCAGTCCCTGCTACGGATCCGCCGGCTTTGAAGGCCCCGGCTTTTAAGACCCCGGCCTTTAGAACCCTGGATACGCCCGTTCTGGAACGTCTAGGCAGAGCGATGACGCGATGGCTGAAATGATTCGCGACGGCGAGCGCCTGCTCCGGCAGAACCGGGCCCAGGAAGCGCTCGCCTGCTTCGCAGCGGACACCGGAGTTCAGGCGCGATTCGGGCAGGCCGTCGCGCTACACCTGTTGGGGCGATTCGATGAGGCCGAGGCTGCCTACGAAGGCGTGCTTACTGAGGGCGACAATGACGAAGCGCTCAGCAATCTGATCGCGCTCAATATTGAACGTTTCGATCTGGAGCGCGTGGAGCGGCATTCGCGGCGCCTGCTGGAGCGCAATCGCGAGGCGATGGTGGCGTGGCAGGGATTGCTGGTGGTGGCCGTGGAGCGGCGCGATTTTGAGGCTGCGGCGGAATGCTTTAGCCGGATGGACGGATCGGCCGCGCCGGCAGACGATCGGGCGATTCAATACCGGCTCAGCCGGACACTGGTGGATCGATTGAGAGAGATGTCGAAAGGTTTCGATGGCGCGGTTACGCGTTCGCGTTGAATTGAGTCGCGGCGGCGCGGGTGTGCCTCTCCACAAGCTGGCCAGCGTGGTGGAGGAAGCGCGGAAGTTTTTCGTGATGCTGGGCGAAGACGTAGCCGTGGATCAGACGCACGGCGAATGGCTGGGATTCGATTTCGATCACGAAGCGCTGCACTTTACGGCCGAATACGTGGGCCCGGTAACGGCGGAACAGGTCACTGCCTTCTATGCCGCGTTCGACGGGACCACGCCGCTGCGGCGCGCGACCATCGCCCAGTTCGCGCACATCACCGACGCGATCGGCGAAGACGAATTGATCGGATTCGGGCTGTTTGAGGCGGGCCGCGCGGAGCCGGCCGAGTGGCGGTGTCTCTCGCGTCGTGACGCCTTGCGGATTTCCGAAGAAATTCAGCTTCTGGCTGTCGCTGCTCAGGACGGCGCCGGGGATCACGCTTCGCACCTTCCGGCGGTGAGCGATTCGGATGCGAGCCTGTTCCGGCGCAGCGCGCGTGAAACGTTGGGCGTTCCGGCCGGCACTGTAGAAGAGCGTTTAGCGCGCGTCGAAAACAAGGTGGACCAGCATTCCATGCTGATCACCGACCTGCGCGGCCAATCCGCGGCCACCGAACAGAGCTTTCGCAACCTCTTGACCGCGGTGGAGACTTTTTGCGACCAGGCGGCGCAGCAGATCGAGCGCGTGTCCCCAGTGGGCGCGGGGCCGGTAATCGCCCCGCCGCGGCCAACGCGCCGCCTGCCGAAATGGACGGTGATCGCGATTGCGGCGGTGCTCGGAATCGCGGCGATTGTGACCAGTTGGAGATTGTGGCCGGCGCGTCCGGCCGAGCCGGTGATCGCCAAGGCGTCGGCGCCCGAGCCGGTGGTTCCCGCTCCAGCGCCCGCGCCGGTTGCGACGCCGCGGCCGGTGGCGATGAACATCGAAATCGACTCCACCGAACCCGCCTGGATCTCACTGACCGAAGACGACGGCCAGCGGCTGGCGGTGGGAATCGTGGAACCGGGCAAAGGGCGCGTCGTCGAAATCGACCATCCCGCGCGGCTGCGGACCGGCAATGCGGGCGGACTGCGGGTGCGGCTCAACGGAAAGCCGTTGGGGTCGCTGGGGCCGCGCGGCAAGGTTCGCGAGGTCGAGTTCAAGAACGGCGGCTTTACGATTTCGTCACCCGAGGACGCTGTGGTACACTAACGGGAAGAAACCAGGAGCTTTTCGAGATGGCGAAAGTGTGTGAAGTTTGCGGCCGCGGTCCCCGGTTCGGGAACCGGATCAGCCATGCGCATAATGTGACCAAGCGGCGATGGAACCTGAATTTGCAGGAAGTGCGCGCGGTGGTGAAAGGCGCTCCCAAGCGCATCCGCGTGTGCACCAGCTGCATCAAAAGCGGAAAAATCCAAAAGGCCGCCTAGTTAGCTCTCCCCAAGCGATTTCGTAATTCCTCCGCCTGGGCGTGTCTTCTTTACAAGAAGCGTTGATCCCCGCCGTAACCGGCAGAGCTGGAATTGCAGCGAAAAGCACTGCCGGTCGCGGCTATTGTTATCAAGACCAACCGATTACTAATCCTTCTTTCCGACGGCCACTCCCTTAATTTGAACCAGTTCGCGGGACGGCGTGAGCAGGTTGCTCAGCTTCGTCCGGTAGACCAATCCCTCCACAATCGGCAGCGCGCGGCGCACCCATTTTCCGTGCAGCGCCAGGCTTCCGGCCACCAGCAGTGGATGCGGAACGGCCGTTGAGCAGCGCGCGCACATGTCGATTTCCCCCGCCCGACCCTCCGCATGCAGGCGGCGCAACCCGCGCATTTTCTGCGAATTGAAGATTTCGTCGAGCGACTCTTCGCGCAGGTCGCCGACCGGCTCACCATCCAGGTGGTAGCTCTGGCAGCAGGGATACACGCGGCCATCGTGCTTCACGTACATCGGACCGCGCCATAAATAATGGCACGGCCGCGCCGATTCGCGGTGCGATTCGGGCTGCACCAGGTTGGTTTCGTCTTCCTTCACACGAACCTGATCGACGCCTTCGACAGCGCTCCAGAAGCGGCGAAATTCGTCCACTTCGTGCGCATTTCCGGGCATCCGCACCATCTGGACTACCACCTGCATTTTCGCGCCTCGCTGGTGCTTCAGTTTCGCGAAGCGGACGAAATTGTCACGGACTTTTTCAAAGCGCGCGCCTTTGCGGTAATGCTCGAAGGTTTCTTTCGATGCGCCATCGAAGCTGAGTGTAATGTGCGCGACCGGCGAGGCCAGGAGTTTTTCGGCGGCGCGTTCATCGAGCAGGGTGCCGTTGGTCGAAAGCAGCGTGGAGACATTGTGGCGTTCGCAATATTCGGCGCGATCGAAAATGCGCGGGTCCATGAGAGGCTCGCCCAGGCCGATCAGCATCATGTGTTCGGCGGTTTTCGAGGCTCCTTTCACGAGCCGCTCGAAAATCTGGTCGGTCATGTCCTCTTTAGGCTGCCGGTGCGTTTCGCGCGGGCACATGGGGCAGTAGAGATTGCACTTGGCGGTGGTTTCGACGATATATTCGACCGGCAGCGCGGGCACACGTTCGCTGCGCCGCAGATAGCTCCACAGGAGTTTTGCGCGATTGAACCAGCGCATGTGAATCCATCTTCGCACGTGAGCGATGATGAAAACGTGAGAGTTGCGATCACGGGGGCGAGCGGGTTCATCGGGGACCGGCTGTCGCGGGCGCTCGAAGCCAGACACGATGAGGTTCGCAAAGTGTCCACGCGCCATGGAGTACGGCCCGAACAGTTCGAAGGTTCAGACGCGGTGGTGCACCTGGCCGGGGAACCCGTGGCACAGCGCTGGACCAGGGAAGCTCGTGAGCGGATTCGAAGCAGCCGTGTGGACGGAACGCGCGCCGTGGTGGATGCGCTTTCGAGATTGCCGAATCCTCCTGCTACGCTGATCAGCGCGTCGGCGATTGGTTATTACGGCTCACGCGGTGACGAGGTGCTGACTGAATCATCGAAACCGGGTGATGATTTTCTCGCGCGCATGGCGGTCGAATGGGAGCGCGAGGCGCAAAAGTTCGCGGCCCGAGTGGTGATGCCAAGAGTCGCGGTGGTAATCGGACATGGCGGGGCGCTCAAGAAAATGCTCCCGCCGTTCAAGTTCGGTGTGGGTGGGCGGATCGGGGATGGAAAGCAGTGGATGTCCTGGATTCACGTGGAGGACATGATTTCGCTGATTATCTTTCTGATGGAGAATCCGGGAGTTTCAGGGGCCGTGAATGCGTCGTCGCCAAATCCGGTGCGGAATGCCGATTTCACGCGTGAGCTTGCCAGCGCGTTGCATCGGCCGGCGATTTTTCCGGTGCCTGCGTTCGCGTTGAAGTTGATGTTCGGAGAAATGTCGGAGATGGTAATGGCCAGCCAGCGAGTGGTACCAACGGCGGCGTTGGACGCCGGGTTTTCGTTTCGATTTCCGGAGATCGGCGCAGCGTTGCGCGACGTGCTTTCCTGAGACAGCCGGCAAGACCGGCTGTCCTACATGGCTGATTATTGCTGCCGTTGGTTTGTCCCGCCCGTTGCGGGTGCCGACATGGGCAGTTTCCGGTGACCCCAGGTGGGCGGCGGAGGCTCGTGATCCAGGCGTGTTACCGGTTTTTCCTTGAGCATCCGCAGACCTTCCTGGACGGCGCGCTCCAGTTGCGGATCGTGGCCGGCGATGACTTCCTTGGGCGTATTTTCCACATCGACGTCCGGCGGGATGCCTTTGTTTTCGACATCCCATTGACCATCGCGATTGAAGAATCCGCCGCGCGGGGCAATCGCCGAACCGCCGTCGATGAATAGCGGCGTATCGGCGGTGTGCACCAGTCCACCCCAGGTGCGCTTGCCGACCAGCAGCCCCACCTTGCGATGCCGGAACATCCACGGCATCAGGTCGCCGCCGGAGCCGGCCATTTCGTTGATGATCATCACCTTGGGACCCCAGATTCCAGCCGACGGGCTGGTGAACGGATAACGGTCGCCCGCGACGTTGTTGAAATAACCGTCGAAATCGCGCTGGAGCACGTCGATGATGTAATCCGCGGCCGATCCGCCGCCGTTGTAGCGCTCATCGATGATCGCGCCGAGCTTGTCCTGCTGCGCGAAATAATATCGATTGAAGCTGGTGTAGCCGGGCTGGCCGGTATTGGGCAGGTACACGTAAGCTAGCTTGCCGCCCGAAAGCTTGTCGACCAGCCTGCGATTCGATTCCACCCAGGCGCGCGTGCGCAGGCCCTGTTCGTTGTTCACCGGAACGACCGTGATCTGATGAGCGCCGTCCATTGACGGTCGGCTGTTGATGCTCAGCACGGTCTGGCGATTCGCGGTGCCGTCGAGCAGGCGATAAATGTTGTCGGGCGCTTTCAACTCTTCGCCATTGATGGCGACGATGTAATCGCCCACCGAGACGTTGAGGCCGGGTTCGGCGAGCGGCGCGCGCAGTTCCGGGTTCCAGCTTTCGTTATCGTAAATGCGCGCGATTTTATAGCGTCCGCTGTCGACCGTGAAATCCGCGCCGAGCAAGCCGCCCGGCTGCACGTCGCGAGCGGTGGGAATATCGCCGCCGCGCACGTAGGAATGGCCGATCGAGATTTCGGAACCCATCAGGTCGATCAGATAATTCAGATCGGCGCGATGATTCACGTAAGGCAGAAGCTGGCCGTACATTTCCTTCATACGAGGCCAGTCCGCGCCGTGCATGTTGGGGACGTAGAGATAATCGCGCTGATTGCGCCAGCCTTCGTAGAAGATCTGTTTGAATTCCTCGCGCGGGTCCAGATACATGCGAAGCTGCGCGTTCAAACGGCCGGTGCCGGCGGTCGGCGCCTGGCGATCGGCGTCCACCAGGAAGAGCGATGGTCCGCTTTCCGCCTGGGCGCCGCGACCGCGTCCACGTCCACCTCCACCGCCGCCGGCCGTGCGATAGACCAGCTTGTGACCGTCGGCGCTCACGTCATAGGCAACCACGCCGTTGACGAACGTGGCCGCGCGGCGATCGCTCAGGCGATAACGCATCAGCGTGTCACCCCCGCCGCCGCCTCCGCGTCCACCACCGCCGTTGGCGCGTTCGCCGGTCTGGAGATAATAGACCGTCCCGGCGGCGCCCGCCTGAAGTTCGGTGTACTGGTGTTCGCCGACGCTCGCCACCGCGACGATGCGCTGCTGAATGCCGTCGAAATCGATCTGCACGTTCACGGGCATACGCGGGCCGCGCACCGCCGGCTGATCGCCTTCTTCCGCGCTGGCGTTGCCACGTCCGCGGCGTCCCCCGCCTCCAGCAGGCGCTGCGCCGACGCCCTTGTCTTCATCGCTTTCGGGAAGCAGCGGGGTTGGCTCGCCTTTTTTGAGAATCGCCATGTACAAACCGAAATTCTCATCGTGATCGTAGGACGTCATGTCCAGCCACTGCGATTTGAGACCGAAATCGGTGGAGGCGAGGAACCACAGGTATTTGCCGCTCGCATCCCAGGCCGGCCAAACCGAATCGGCCAGGCCGTCGGTGACCTGCTTGGTTTCGCCAGTCTCGACGTTGGCGATGAAGATCGCGTGATACAGCGACTTCAACCGGCTCGCATAGGCGACGTATTTCGAATCCGGACTCCACACCGGATTCAAGGTGCGGGTCGGGACCATCCATGGGTCTTCGCCGACGATCTTGGTCTGGCCGCTGGCAACGTCTAATATCCAGACCTTGAGATTGGTGTCGGTGTACACGAGTTTTTTCGAATCGGGCGACCAGGACGGCGTGTAGTAATGGGTCGGGTGCGGCAGCGCGATCTCGCGCGGCGGCTCGATTCCATCCTGCGATTCGATGATGAGCTTGTATTCGCCGGAACGGTCGCTGAAATAGGAGACGAACTTCCCGTCGGGCGACCAGGCGGGGTCGCGCTCGGCCGATCCGCTCGATCGGGTCAGGTTGCGGACATCGCCTTTTTCGGCGGGGATGGTGAAAATTTCGCCGCGCGCTTCAACCAAGACACGCGCGCCAGTGGGCGAAAGCGCGAGCGTGGTCATGCGGCTGGTGACGTCTTCCCAATGCGGCATCATCCACGGAAAATCGCCCGCGGCGGTGATGTTGACCACGTGCTCGCGGCCGGTTCTGGTGTCCAGCTCATGAATGTAGCCGGCCTGCTCGAACACGATCGCGCCGGCGCCGGAATCGAGCGTTTTCACGTCGAAATCGGTGAAATGCGTGATCTCCGCGAGCTTTGTCGATTTCGTGTCATACGACCAGATATTGGCGACCGTATCGCGGTCCGAGATGAAATAGACGGTATCGCCGACCCAGGCTGGTTCCATGTCCTTCGAATCGGTCCACGGTGGCGTGACCAGGTCGAAGGTCTTGAGATCGACGATCCAGATGGGGCGATTCTGGCCGCCGCGATAATTGCGGCGCTCTTCGTCCCAGGAATTATTCATGCGATAGGCGATGCGGGTGCCGTCGGCGGAGATTTTTCCCTGATACCCGCGCGGCAGCGGTAACGGCGATTCGACCCCGCCTTCCGCGGGAACGGTCCAGAAACGCGGCGCGGCGTTGGGTGCCCAGCTCGCGCGGCCGGAGACGAACAGAACCGATTTCCCGTCCGGCGTCCAGCCCTGCACGGTGTCGTTGCCGGGATGCCAGGTGAGACGCTTGGGCTCGCCGCCCTCCGACGGAATCACGTAGACGTCTTCATTGCCCGCGTAGCCCGAGCTGAACGCGATCCATTTTCCGTCGGGGGAAAAATGCGGATCGCTGGTCAGGCCCGGAAAACTGGTCAATCGCCGGGCGATCCCGCCGGAGCGTTCCACCACCCAGATGTTATTGGCGTAGGCGAACGCGATCTGCGTCGCGCTGATGGTCGGCATCCGCAGGAGCCGTGTGCCGGGTCCCGAAGCGGCGGGAATGGAGGGGCCGAGAATCGCCAGCACAAGCACGGTGAGCGAAAGCCGGAGCAGGGTTGACCAACGTCGTGACATAGGCCAAGTTTACACCCGCAACCCAAAGCCGGACGGAAACGTCTATAATCGCCGGTAGGGCCCTATGGACGAAGTTCACCCCAGTCAGCCTCAGCCCCCGTCGCCTGCCCGTTCCGCCGCTTCCACCACCATCTCCTGGCTGCGCGACCTGTGCGTCAGCGTGGTGATCGCGATCGTGGTAATTCTGTTTCTGTATCAGCCCGTGAAGGTGGAAGGCACCAGCATGATGCCGAGCCTGATCGACCAGGAACGCATCTTTATCAATAAATTTGTCTACCGCTTCGGAATCTCGGAGATTTCGCGCAGCGACATGGTGGTGTTCTGGTTTCCCGGCGACCCCACTAAGAGCTATATCAAGCGCGTGATCGGCGTGCCGGGCGACACGGTGGAAGTGAACGACGGCACGGTGATCGTGAATGGCGAGCCGCTGGCCGAATCCTACGTGCCGCAGGAATATCGGGACCACATTTCGATGCAGCGCCGGGTGATCCCGCAAGATCAGTTCTTCGTGCTGGGCGACCATCGCAGTTCATCCAATGACAGCCGGACGTGGGGCATGGTCCCGCGGCATTTCATATACGGGAAAGCCGTGTTCGTGTACTGGCCGCTCGACCGGATCGGCGTCCTGCACTAAACGCTCTTAGTCCCGTCCCACCAGCACCGCGGAGAACGTGTCGATTCTCTTGTACAGAAGGCGCGGGGCGGCCATCATCGGAAATACTGCCCACCGCGCGGCGATGGGGATCATGATGCTCCGGGATGGCGTTTGGATGTTGTGTTCGAGCTTGGTATCGACGATCTGGGCCATCTCGCTGCGGACGCGCTCGATCGTGCTCCGGCGGTGGAGGACCGCGAGCAGGGAAGGTCCGCCCCACCGGAAAAGCTGGTCGCCGTAGGGCAGCTTGTTTTCGATCGAGCGGGCGAATTCTCCCAGAACCTCATCGCCCACTTCCCGGCCAAATTTCAGGTTCAGGGCCGGCAGGCGATCGAGCACGAGCACCGCGGCGAAGGCCGGGGCTTCCTCCTGGCTGGCGTCGGCAAGCGCCTTTTCGGCCGCGGCACGAGGCGGCAATCGCGTCACCTGATCCTGAGCCGGTTTTTCAAACGAGTCGGGGGCACGTTGCCGATACTCGTTCAGGCCTTGACTGAGGTGTTCGATGGTGGCTTGTTGATTCCTGCGTTGACGGTCGGCCTCCTTCCGGATATCGGCGAGGCAATCCGAGAGCTTGGCCTTGATCAGGCGGACGTCGTCGAGCTGCGAAGCGAAGGCAACCCGCTGTTCGATGTCGCTCAGGCGGCCGACATTCGTGTCGCCCGCCGCGGAGATGGCTGCCACTGCGGAAGTCAACATCTTCACCATGTTTTGCAGTTCGGCGGAGTGCAGGGCTTGCTGCCGGGATGTGCGGAGGTTATGCTCGCCCAGTGCCCGGAGAGCGGAGTTGGCATGAACCAGAAGATCTTCTGACGCGATTTCATCGGTCAGAGTGTCTAAGATTTTCCGGATCGTCTCGCGAAGGAGCTCGCCATCGGCCGATTCGCCTTGGCTCGATTGTTCAGCAATCCCTTGAATCAGTATCCGTACGACGTCGAGGAGCGCACGTTCCGCTTCATTGTCCGAAGATAGAAATTTCTTGATGGAAATCACACGCGGCCTGAAGCTCTCATCGGTCCATACCAGCGATTCCTCTAAGGTTTGGAATTCCACCGTCGATGAGAAGCGATGTAACAATATGTCACCGACGAATGATGCGCACTGCTCTCCGTGCGACCTGCTGGAGGAACCGGAACACGAAGTATTGCTGCGGCTGACCTGTCTGGTGGAGCACCTGTTCCGGGTCCCGTTCGCCTACATGGCGCTGCTGGGTCCTGATCTGACCGTCCTGACGCGAATCGGATCGGGAAAGCAGCACTGGGATTATCTGAAAACCTTCCCGCTGAGTCGCGCCCTCGCCGGGACGATCCTGTGGCCCGATCCTTCCGGCGCGCCGGTGCCTGAATTCGTTCCCGGCGAGTTGAAATTCGCGGCTTCGGCTCCGCTGCGCGCAAGCGACGGGCTGGACCTGGGCGTAATGGTGATCGCGGATACGCAGCCGAGGCCGGATTTCTCGCAGCGGGACGCGGAGACGCTGGCGGAACTGGCCGGCGTGCTGGCCGGGAAAATGGAGCTGCGAATGATGGTTTCGCAGGCGCGGGAAACCGAATTGTCCCTCAAGGAGGCCGAGCGCCGCTTCCGGAATATCGCCGATGCCGCTCCGGTGCTGATCATCTATACCGGTGATGATGGCTCGGTTTTATTTGTAAATAAAACGTGGCTGGAATTCACGGGACGGGAGCTGGAGGACGAACTCGTAGAAGGCTACATCGAAACGTTTCATCCAGATTATCGAGAGGCAGCATTGGTCAAATATTGGGAAGCTTTTCAAGCGCGCGTGCCGCATACCCAGGAATTTCCGATGAGGCGGCACGATGGCGAATTCCGCTGGATGCTCGCTCGCGGGATGCCGCGCTTCCATGACGACGGAAAATTTGCCGGATACATCGGCTGCCTGGTCGACGTAACTGACCAGCGCCCGCTAGCGCCGGGAAAACAGCCATCCGATCAGCGTTAAAACCAAGCTGAGGATCAGGCACGTTACGATCGGGAAGTAAAAGGTCGTATTTTTTCCGCGCAGAACGATATCGCCGGGGAGGCGTCCGAAGCGGATCGGCAGGCGTTCGCCGAAAGTGAGAAGGATTCCCAAAATCACCAGGGCGATCCCAGCGTAAATCAGCATGCGCCCCACGACTTCATCCTAACCCCTGGGAGAATCCTGGTCGGTTCACAACCTTTATAATGGAGCCGGAGACTTAGCCTAACTTTATGATTCTCGAAGCGACCATGCCGTCGACCACCCCTTCGAATCTCGAAGACGAATTTAATCCTCGCATGTCCGCCGAAGCACGCTTCGATTCCGCGGCGGCCCGGCTGGGACTGGATGACGGGATGCAAAAAGTCCTGCGCACGCCGTCGCGCGAGCTGATTGTTCATATTCCGGTGGTGCTCGACGATGGGCGCCTGGAAGTGTTCACGGGCTATCGGGTCCAGCATTCGATCGCGCGCGGTCCGGCCAAGGGTGGAATCCGCTACGCGCCGGACGTCAGTCTGGACGAAGTGCGCGCGCTGGCCGCCTGGATGACCTGGAAATGTGCGGTGGTCAACATTCCGTTCGGAGGCGGCAAGGGCGGCGTGATCTGCGATCCTCCGTTGATGTCGGACTCGGAACTGGAGCGCATCACGCGCCGCTATACGGCTGAGATCTTCGATTTTATTGGGCCGGAGAAAGACGTTCCCGCGCCCGATATGAATACGAACGAGCAGACCATGGCGTGGATCATGGACACGTACTCCATGCACGCGCGCCAGACGCAGCACGCGGTAGTGACCGGAAAGCCGATCGCGCTGGGCGGATCGCGCGGGCGCGCGGAAGCCACCGGCCGCGGATGCATGATCGTCACCGACCAGGCGTTGCGCCGGCTGGGCCTGGAGCGCAACTCGACCCGGGTCGTGATTCAGGGATTCGGCAACGTCGGCGGCATGGCCGCGCGGCTGATGTCGCGCGCCGGTTACAAAATCGTCTGCATCATCGAATGGGACGGCGCCGTTTACAACGCCAAGGGCCTGGATATCGCGGCGCTGATGAAGCATCGCGTCGAAACCGGTTCAATCACAGGATTCGCTGGAGGCGAGGATATGGACAAGACTGAAGCCATGTTCCTTGAAACCGACGTGCTGATTCCGGCGGCGAAGGAAAACGTGATCACGTCGGAGACCGCGCCTCGGCTGCGGACCAAAATCCTATGCGAAGGCGCTAACGGGCCGTCGACGCATTTCGCCGATCCGATCCTGTCAGACAAAGGCATCTTCATCATCCCGGACATCCTGGCCAACGCCGGCGGCGTGACGGTTTCGTATTTCGAATGGGTGCAGGACCGCCAGGGCTACTTCTGGAGTGAGGGCATGGTGAACGATCGCCTGGAAGAGATCATGGTCAACAGCTTCCAGGATGTCGTCGCCTACGCCGATAAGCACGGCGTCAACAACCGGCTCGCGGCGTACATGCTTTCGCTCGATCGGGTGGCGCAGGCGATCCGCCTGCGCGGAATTTACGCGTAAACCGCGCCTTACATGACTTTATACTTCGTCAGAAACTCGTGGATCTTTTCGTAGATCTTCACCCGTTCCTCCGCCGAATAATTCCCATGGCCGCCGCCCTTGACCGTATACATGTCATGAGGAGCGCCGGCGCTCGCTAACGCGTCGCGCAGACGCGTCGCCTGCGAATAGGGAACGATCGGATCGGCATCGCCGTGGATGATCAGAACCGGCGGGAGATCGCGCCGCACATATGTCAGCGGAGAAACCCGTTTTGCGATCTCTTCCGCATTTGGCAGCGAGCCGAACCATTCCACCGCGTAGGCGCGCTGATTCGGTCCCGAGAGCATATCGTTCAGATCGCTGATGCCGTACCAGTCGAGAATCGCCGCGACCTTCGGCAGTTTTCTCTCGCCCGGTCCGGTGAACACGCCGATGCCCGCGCCGCCCGGGCACTCCCGGTCTAGCCCCACCGACTCGGGAATCATCCCAGTGGTCAGCGCAAGGTGCCCGCCCGCCGATTCGCCCATCACCACGATGCGCGACAGGTCGACGTTGTACTCCTTGGCGTGATCGGCGACGAATCTCAGCGCGCACAGGCAATCTTCGACCGCGGCGGGCGCGAGCGAAACCTTCGCCATCCGGTATTCGACATTGAACACGTTCCAGCCCATTTCGAGCCACGGCACAATCGACATGGCCGACGATTCCTTGGTGCCCAGAATCCATCCGCCGCCGTGATAGAAGATCAACGTGGGCTGCGGGCCCTGCGCGTCGCGGCGGATGTAGGCGTCGAGCTTGTCTTCGACGTTGTTATACGTGCCGTAAGTGATGTTCGCGCGGATCGCGTAATGATTCTGGCTCTGCACGGCCCAGGTGGCCGGCGCGGAAAGCTGCGCGAACGCGGACGCGCAGACCAGGAGAGAGATAGTCGCGGCTTTCAACATGTCGGCAGGATATCACTTCAGCGACAATGTAAGAAACATGAAAGCCATCTGCAAGAGCAGGCGCGAGCCGGGTCTGTGGCTCAAAGACATCGAAGCGCCCCGGCCCGGGATTAACGACGTTCTCATCCGCGTGCGCCGCGCGGGAATCTGCGGCACGGATGTTCACATTTATAAATGGGACGACTGGGCGCAGCGCACCATTCCGGTTCCCATGGCGATCGGCCACGAATTCGTCGGCGAGATCGTCGAAGTGGGATCGAACGTCAGCGATTTTCATCCCGGCGATATCGTCAGCGGCGAAGGCCACGTGGTGTGCGGACGCTGCCGCAATTGTCTCGCCGGCCGCCGTCACCTGTGCGCGCATACGCTTGGCATCGGTGTGAACCGGCCGGGAGCGTTCGCCGAATATATCGTCCTGCCGATGACCAACATCTGGCGTCACGCTGCATCTATCGATCTCGACATCGCCGCGATTTTCGATCCGTTTGGCAATGCGGTCCACACCGCGCTATCGTTTCCGGTGCTGGGCGAAGACGTGCTGATCACCGGAGCCGGTCCCATTGGACTGATGGCCGCCGCCGTGGTGCGACATGCCGGGGCTCGCTTCGTGGTGGTCACCGATATGAACCAGTTCCGCCTCGATCTGGCGAAAAGAATGGGCGCGACCGTCGCGCACGACATCACCGCCGGTCCGCTCGCCGATGTGCAGAAGCAACTCGGCATGACCGAAGGCTTCGACATCGGCCTTGAAATGTCCGGCAACGCCAATGCGTTTCGGGACATGATCGGCAACATGAGCCACGGCGCGAAAATCGCCATGCTGGGCATTCCGGATAAAGAAATGTCGATCGACTGGCGCACGGTCGTCTTCAACATGCTCACCATCAAGGGCATTTACGGCCGCGAAATGTACGAAACCTGGTACCAGATGACCGTGATGCTTCAATCCGGCCTCGACATTCATCCCGTGATCACGCACCGCTTCCACTACACCGAATTCGAACGTGGATTCGAAGCCATGATGAGCGGCAAGGCCGCAAAAGTGATCCTGAATTTCGAATGATCGACGCGCGCGATCTGACCAAACGCTTCGGCGAGTTCACCGCGGTCGCCGGCGTTTCGCTGCGCGTCGAATCCGGAATTTGCGCGGTGCTCGGCCCCAACGGCGCCGGGAAGTCGACGCTGCTCAAGCTGATGACCGGTCTCCTCGCGCCCGATTCCGGTTCGACCCGCATTTGCGATCTCGACGTCGCCGAACATCCCATCGAGGTTCGCCGGTTGATCGGCGTAGTTCCGGAAGATCTCGGCCTGTTCGATTCCTTGACGGTCGAAGAGCACCTGGAGCTGTGCGGATCCGTCTACGGCCTCGATCGCAAAGAAGCGCGGGCGCGAGCCTCCGATCTGCTGCGCGTCTTGGGACTCGATCACGCACGTGACGTGTTTCTCGATCAATGCTCGCACGGGATGCGAAAAAAGACCGCGCTCGCCATGGCGCTGCTGCACAATCCGCGCGTCCTGTTTCTCGATGAGCCGTTCGAGGGCATCGACCCGGTGTCTTCGAAAACCATCGACGCGCTGCTGCGCTCCGCCGCGTCGCGCGGCATCGCGGTACTGCTCACCTCCCACATCCTTTCGATCGTCGAGCGCCTGGCCGACCCCATCATCATGATTCGCGGCGGCAGGATGGTCTGGAATTCTTCGACTGATCCGCGCACGCGCCCGCTCGAAGAGATCTACTTCGAACTGGTAGAGCAGGCGCCGGCGCCCGCACTCGCCTGGCTCGGAGCGTGAGACCCATTCGCATCCTGATGGCGATCGCGAACGCCACGCGACGCAGGCTTGGCACATTCAGCGCACTCAAGGTCAATAATTTCTTTCTGGTGATCGCGCTCATCGTCTACTCTGCCGGCGAGAGTGGGGTCGAGCCGACCAGCGTCTATCCGTTTCTCTGGTTGCTGTTCTTCGTGTTGCTGTTTCCGCTCTCCTCGGACCCACTCGATCAGGTCCCGCGCAGCCGCCTCGGCCTCTGGCCGATCACGACGCGCGAAAGAATCGTCCTGCGCCTGGCGAGCCTCGCGCTGAGTCCCATCCTCTGGCTGATCGTTGTGATGATCTTCGTCCGCCGCATTCGTCCGGCGCTGGCGATTTCCTTCATCGCCCTCGCGATCGCCGTTCAAGTCATCGCGACCACCGCCCGTGCCGTGATTCGAATCGCGCCCACGCGCGCCGCGTTGAGACTGATGCCACCCTTCCCGCCCTTGATTCGATCCAGCCTGCGGCAGATGTTGACGTCGCTCGATATCTATCTCGCGCTGGTCCTGAGCGTCAGCTCGATCTTATATCGCCTGCTCGCGAAGAAACCCGATCCGGCGGCGTTTCCGATTCTCGCGATTTTGATTTCGCTGGCTGCCGGGAGCTACGCGCAATGCCTGTTCGGACGCGACCTTGAAAGCTCCGCGATGACGCGCTATCGTCTGGTGCCGATGCGTGGCCGGACCATCCTCTTCTCAAAAGGCGTGGCTTTCCTGCTGATCACGTTTCTATTCACCGCCCCCGTCCACGCCGCGGCCGGCCTCACCTACGGATTCGCCGCGCTGGCCTTCGGACATCATGCGTCGATCATTCACCCGGCGCCCCTGCGCCCCTGGCGATTCAGCGGAAGCCGCTTGTACATCAGTGTGATCCAGGGCGTCTTCGCGATCATGCTGGCCTTCGCCGCGGCCGAACGCGGACTCGCGTACCTGGCCGCGAGCGTCGTCCTTTACGTGATTTCACTGCTCGTCTACGGCTTTGTGTGGGATCGCCGCTGGGGTCGCGCGCGTTAGCGATATACTGATCGTCATGCGCACGCAGGCCGCGCTGACCACGTTTTGCGTCCTTGCCGCGCGCCTCACCTTCGCGGCCGACCTCACCGGCGCGGAGCTTTTCGAAAAGAAGATTCGACCGGTTCTCGCCGCGCATTGCTACTCCTGTCATAGCGGACCCACGCCGTTTTCCGGCCTGCGCCTCGATTCGCCGCCAGCTATGCACGAGGTGATCGAATCCGGTAAGCTGCTCTCCGCCCTCCATCGCGACGGCAAGATCAAAATGCCGCCCGCCGGTCCGCTGGAAGCCGATCAGATCGCTGATTTCGAGGCCTGGATCAAGCTGGGCGCGCCCGACCCGCGCACGGAAAATTCCGCGCCTCCTGCCTACAATTTTGACGAAGCCCGCAAATTCTGGTCCTTCCAGCCCGTCCAAGATCCCGCGCCGCCCCTGGTCCGCGATCCGCTCTGGAACAAAACCGCAATCGACCGTTTCGTCAAAGCCAGGCTCGACGAAAAGAAGCTCACGCCGCTCCACACGGCTTCAAAGCGTGCCCTCATCCGCCGCGCGACCTTTGATCTTACCGGCCTGCCGCCCACCCCGGAGGACGTCGCCGCATTTCTCGCCGATACTTCGCCCAATGCCTTCGACAAAGTGATCGACCGCCTGCTCGCGTCGCAACAATACGGCGAACGGTGGGGCCGCCATTGGCTCGATCTGGTGCGCTACGCCGACACTTCCGGCGGCAACGCCGATTTTCCCGTTCCCGACGCGTATCGCTACCGCAACTGGGTGATCCACGCGTTCAACGACGATAAGCCGTACGATCAGTTTCTGCGCGAACAGCTCGCTGGAGATTTGCTGGCGGCGAAAGACGATGAGGATCGCAACGCGAAAATCGTAGCGACCGGTTATCTTGCCATCTCTCGCCGTTTTGGATCGAACAACGGCGAATTCAATCTGACCATCGACGACACGATCGACAATGTCGGCAAAGCGATGCTCGGCCTGAGCGTTTCCTGCGCGCGCTGCCACGATCACAAGTTCGATCCCATCCCGCAGCGCGATTACTACTCGCTCTACGGAATTTTTGAAAGCACGAAGTACGCGTTCCCCGGCACCGAGACTTATCCGCACCCCAAGGATTTCGTATCGCTCGGCAACCCGCGCCAGGCCGACCGGCTCAAATCGTATCAGGACGAACTGGCCGAGCTCGACCGCCGCATCCAAGCCTTCAACGAGATGAAGGAAGGCAAGGACCTGAGCAAGGAGGATCGCGACAAAGAGATCCGGCGGATGAAGGACCGGATCATTATTCTGGAGCACGACGCGCCCAAATCGCCCAAAGCTTACGCCGTCAGCGATGGCAAGCCGGTCAACGCGAAAATTCAGATCAAAGGCGATCAGTATCATCTGGGCGACCAGGTTCCGCGCGGATTCCTGACCGTGCTGGGCGGCCAGCCGGTTCCCGCCGATGAAAAAGGCAGCGGACGCCGTGAGCTGGCGCAATGGATTACGGACCCCGCGAATCCGCTGATGGCGCGCGTGATGGTCAACCGCATCTGGCAGCATCATTTTGGAAAAGGCATCGTCGGATCGCCCAACGATTTCGGCGCGCGCGGCGATCGACCCGTGAACCCGCAGCTGCTCGACTGGCTCGCGTCGCGCTTTCGCGAATCGGGTTATTCGGTGAAAGCCATGCATCGCCTGATCATGCGGACCCGCGCGTATCAGATGGCGAGCGGCGCAAATGACGCCGACCTGCGCATCGACTCCAAAAACGAATATCAATGGCGCTTCGACCGCCGGCGGTTAGATGCGGAAGAAATTCGCGACGCGATGCTCGACGTGGCGGGCGATCTCGATCCATCCATGGGCGGCCCGCAGCCATTTCCGCCGGAAACGTCGTTTCATTACACGCAGCACGTTCAGTTCTTCGCCGTTTACGATACCCGCCGGCGCAGCGTCTACCTGATGCAGCAGCGCTTGAAGCGGCACCCCTTTCTCGATACTTTCGACGGCGCCGATCCCAACGCGAGCACTCCGGCGCGATCCGCCGAGGAAACTTCGCTGCAGGCGCTCGCCATGCTCAACGACGCTTTCGTCGAGGAGCAGTCGGATCTGCTGGCCGTGCGCGCCGGCATGGCGCATTCGACCGAAGCCGAACGAATCGGCTACGCGTATCGCCTGGCCTTCGGCCGCGCTCCGACGCCCGCCGAGCTTCAGGATTGCGCGCAGTACCTGGCGAAAGCGCGCGTAGCGTTTAAAAAATCGGGTTTGCCGGAAGACCGCCAGCCGAGAGCCGCACTCGCCAGCCTGATGCATGTGTTGTTCTCGAGCGACGAATTTGTTTTTTTGGATTGAAATTATGCCTTGCGATTGTACCCGACGCCACATGGTTCGCAGCCTGTTCACGGGCTCCCTGCTGTTTCCCGCCGTGCTGCAGCAGATGTTCGCCGAATCGGTAGCGAATCCGCTCGCCCCGCGTGCGCCGCAATTTCCGGCCAAAGCCAAACGCGTCATCTTCATGTACATGCCCGGCGGCGTGTCGCACGTCGATTCGTTCGATTACAAACCGCGCCTGATCGCCGCCGCGGAGGCCAAGGAAAAGGCCAAGAACGGCAGGCTGTACGTGCGTCCGCACTGGGAGTTCAAGCCGCGCGGCAAAAGCGGGATCATGGTCAGCGAGCTTTTTCCACACATCGGTGATTCCATGGACGATATCTGCCTGATCCGCTCCATGCACGGCGATCACAACGATCATTTCCAGGCCGCGCTCGGTATCCATACTGGTTCGGTGACGGTCGCGCGGCCGAGCATCGGATCGTGGGTGAGCTACGGACTTGGAACGGAGAATCAGAATCTACCGTCGTTCGTGGTGCTGGCGCCGAAGATGCCGTACACAGGCGCGCAGGCGTGGTCGTCGAATTTTCTGCCCGGCTGCCATTCAGGAACCCGTGTGACCGCCGGCGCCGATCCGGTCCCCGACCTGACGCGCCGCGCGCCCACGCAGCAGATTGAGGATCTAGAACTGGGCTTGCTCAGCCGGTTGAATCGCAAGCACCAGATGTCGCGCCAGGACGATCCGGCGCTCGCCGCGCGGATCAAGACGTTTGAAACCGCCTACGGAATGCAGATGCAGATGCCGGAGGTTTTGGATCTTTCAAAAGAGACCGACGCGACATTGAAGCTCTACGGCCTGGAGCGCGGGAGCACGAAGGGATTCGCGTGGCAGTGTATCGTCGCGCGGCGCCTGGCCGAGCGCGGCGTACGCTTCATCGAGCTGATCGATCAGGGTTCATCGGACAATTGGGACGCGCATTCCGACATCCGCTCGCATGAACCGCTTGCTCGGAATATCGATCAGCCCATTGCGGGATTGTTGAAGGATTTGAAATCGCGCGGCATGCTCGACGACACGCTGGTGGTCTGGACCACCGAATTCGGCCGGACGCCCACGGCCGATTCGCCCGAAGGGCGGAGCCATCACAATATTGGATATTCATCGTGGCTGGCCGGCGGCGGCGTGAAACCCGGCGTCGCGTGGGGCCAGACCGACGAATATGGCGCGAAGGTCGCTGAAAATGGCGTGCATGTTCACGATTTTCATGCGACCATTCTCCATCTTCTCGGCTTCGATCACACCAAGCTGACGTTCCGCTATGCTGGTCGCGATTTCCGATTAACCGACGTCGCGGGCAACGTGGTGGACGGAATTCTTGCTTAGCGTCTTACGGCTGAAACCCGACGCTCTTCCACAACTCCGCCGGGTCGAACACCCGGCCGTTTGAAATCACGCGCGTGACTTTTCGAAGCGACCGGAAATCTTCGAGCGGATTCCCGTCCACCAGGATCATATCCGCACATTTACCTGCTTCAATCGATCCGACCTCTTTATCCATCTTCATCACACGCGCCGAGCCGAGCGTCGCGAGCTGGATCACGTCCATCGGCGACAATCCCGCCTCCACGTACAGTTCCAGCTCGCGATGAAAGCTGTGCGCCGGGACCGCTTTATCCGTACCCGCGACGATGGGCACACCCGCCGCGTGCAGCGCCCGCAAAATGGCGAACGATTCCTCCAGATGCGTTCCACGGCCGGACGCGGTGCCGATCATCCTTGTGAGCGTGTACGGAGCCTTCGCGAATCCGGGCTCGAAGGAGGCGATTTCGGTCGTTTTGAGATGGCCCAGCAGTTCGCCCCAGGCAAACGTCGGATCGATCACGGTGTGATGCTCCTTGAAAAAGGCAACCGCGCGGTCCAGGCCCATCGCGTGAACCGTCTGCGTGATTGGGCCGAAATGATTAATCATGTCCATGCCGGCCTCGACACCTTCGACGGCCGTCATTCCTTCAGGCACGTGGCCGGTGACCGTCATTCCAAGACGGTGCGCTTCGGCGGTGATCGCGCGCAGCACGTCGGGCTTGATCTTGTTGTAGATCTTCATCTGCTCAAATCCGGCGGTTTTGTATTTCGCGACCACCGCGCGGCCCTGGTCCGGTGTATCGGCCCAGGTTGTACCGAAGGTGCCGGTGCCGCTTCCGTCGACCAAACCGGCCATCACCAGATGTGGACCGAGGGCGCCCCGCTGGTTGATCGCGTCGCGCACGGCGGTGATGAATTCGAATTCGTCGCCGAGATCGCGAGCCGTGGTTACGCCGGCAGCCAGGTACGCCGGTCCGTATTCGACCTGCGCGAAATGCGCGTGCATCTCCCAGAGTCCGGGGAGCAGCGTCGCACCGCGGGCGTCGATGATGGGAGCGCCCAGCGGCGCGCCCACGCGGCCGGCAGCGACAATTCTCGCGTCGCGCACCACCACGGTGGCATTTTCTATCGGCGCGGCGCCGGTTCCGTCGATCAGTCTCGCTCCGGTGATCGCGAACGTGTTCTGCACCAGTGGTTTAACTGGCAGTTGAGAGAGCCACTTCACCCGATCGGCGGTCGCGCTGGCGATCAGCTTCGGCAGCATGTCGCGATATTCCGGGCGCACGGCTTCAATCGGCAGGTTGCCCGCGTAGCTCACTGCGGCTGCGATTTCCTGCCGGTCGTTCAGCCATACGCTTTCGCGTCCCCAAACGATATTTGCAATCGAATAACGGGTAAAACCGCCATCGTGACCGGTTTGTTCGATCTCGATATCGTCACCTCCTGGGAGCTGCGTCATCCGGGCCGGTTTTCCGTGCGCGAGCCAGTAGCGGAGCATCATCATCTGCAGCGAAAACGGGCCGTAGCCGCTGATGGTGAAAAAAGGCGCGCGGTCGGCTGGTCCCGCCGTGAACGACGCGTCGACGCTGAAGGGGCGGTAGCTGCGGCCGTGCGCTTCAAAGTGAATCGGCGTCAGGTCCGGCTTCATCGATAACGTGGCGGTCAGGGGGACTTTGGATCCTCGCTCGGTGTATTCGAAGTTTGCCTTCAGGACGTTATCGGAAAGCTCGTAAGTCTCTTCGCCCACCGGGAGTTGCATGAAGTTAAGAAGAAGGGTGCCTCGCTCGGCGGCGTGAAGTCCGGCGCAAGCGGCGAGCGCCAGAAAAAGCGCGATTCGCATTCAGCCATTGTACTCTATTTTACAATGAGATAGATAGAATTATCCCAGCAAGCTTGACAACAGTACACTAAGATTGCATAATGTCACTAGGCTAAATGTTAGCCGAGAGTTCCAAGGAGAAAACGCCAAGTTTATGAGCAAGATCATCGGAATCGACCTGGGTACCACCAACTCCGTCGTGGCGGTCATGGAAGGCGGCCAGCCGGTTGTCATCCCGAATCAGGAGGGCGGCCGGACCACGCCGTCGGTTGTCGGTTTCACCAAGGGCGGCGAGCGCCTGGTGGGGCAAGTCGCGAAGCGCCAAGCGGTTACGAACCCGGAAAATACCGTTTACTCGATCAAGCGGTTCATGGGGCGCCGCTATGACGAAGTCAGCGAAGAGATGAAGTTGATGCCCTATAAGGTGGTCCGGGGCGACAACGGCGACGCGCGCGTCGAGGTCCAGGGCAAGAAATACTCGCCGCCGGAGATTTCGGCGATGATTCTGGGCAAGTTAAAGGAAGCGGCCGAAGCCTATCTGGGCGAGAAGGTCACCAAGGCGGTAATTACGGTGCCGGCCTACTTCAATGACGCGCAGCGGCAGGCCACCAAGGACGCCGGAAAGATCGCCGGCCTGGAAGTGATGCGCATCATTAATGAGCCGACGGCGGCCGCGCTTGCTTACGGGCTGGATCGTAAGAAGGACGAGACCATCTCGGTTTACGACTTCGGCGGCGGCACGTTCGACATTTCGATCCTCGAAGTGGGCGACGGCGTGGTGGAGGTGAAATCGACCAACGGCGACACTCACCTGGGCGGCGACAACATTGACCAGCGCATTATCGACTGGCTGATCACCGAATTCAAGCGCGATCAGGGCCTGGATGTTTCGAAAGACCAGATGGCGCTGCAGCGGCTGAAGGAAGCTGCTGAAAAGGCCAAGATCGAGCTGTCGACGCTGTTTGAAACCGAGGTGAACCTGCCGTTCCTGACGGCGGATGCGTCGGGTCCCAAGCACCTGGCGATCAAGCTGACTCGCGCGCGGTTCGAGCAGATGGTGGCGGATATTCTGGACCGCTCGGTGGAGCCGTGCAAGAAGGCTCTGGCGGATGCGAGCGTGACTCCGTCGCAGATCGACGAAGTGGTTCTGGTGGGCGGATCGACGCGCATCCCTAAGGTTCAGGAGATCGTGAAGAACCTGTTCGGCAAGGAGCCGAACCGCAGCGTGAATCCGGACGAAGTGGTCGCGGTGGGCGCGGCGGTGCAGGGCGGCGTGCTGGGCGGCGAAGTGAAGGACGTGCTGCTGCTGGACGTAACGCCGCTGTCGCTCGGAATCGAGACGCTGGGCGGAGTATTCACCAAACTCATTGATCGGAATACGACCATCCCTACTCGCAAGAGCGAAGTGTTTTCGACTGCGTCGGACAACCAGACGTCGGTGGAGATCAAGGTTTACCAGGGTGAGCGATCGATGGCGCGGGACAACCGGATGCTGGGCGTGTTCCAGTTGATTGGCATCCCGCCGGCTCCGCGCGGAATTCCGCAGGTGGAAGTGACGTTCGATATCGACGCGAACGGAATCCTGAACGTGACGGCCAAGGATAAGGCGACCAACAACGAACAGAAAATCACCATCACGTCTTCTTCGGGCCTGAGCAAGGACGAAGTAGACAAGATGGCGAAGGACGCGGAGGCGCACGCGGCCGAGGACAACAAGCGCAAGGACGAGATCGACGCGCGCAACCGCGCGGACTCGATGGTCTACCAGGTCGAGAAGATGCTGAAGGATCATCGCGACAAGATCAGCGCGGAAGATGCGACCAACGTCGAAGGCGCGCTCGAAGGTACGCGCAAGGCGATGAATGGCGGCAGCGTGGAGGATATCAACAAGGCCGTCGACACGCTGACCTCGGCGAGCCACAAGCTGGCGGAGGCGATGTACAAATCGTCGACCACGGGCGGTCCAACGCCCGGCGGGCAGGCGCCGAACGCGGATGGCGCGGGTCCGTCGAAAGACGGTGGCGGAGAGAAGAAGAAGGATGACGTGGTCGACGCCGAATTTGTCGACGTCGACGATAAGAAGAAGTAAAAGCAACGGACAGGAGTCAGAATTCAGAATGATCCGGTTCTGACTCCTGGTTTTTTATGGCTCAGACCGATTACTACCAAACCCTCGGTGTGTCGCGCGACGCGGGCGAAGACGACATTCGCAAAGCGTACCGGAAACTCGCGCGCAAGCATCATCCGGATCTGAATCCGGGCGATAAAGCGGCTGAGGATCGCTTCAAGAAGGTCCAGGAAGCCTACGACATTTTGAGCGATTCGAAGAAGAAGCAGATGTACGATCAGTACGGCTTCTATTCGGAAAACGGCATGCCGCCGGGTGGACCGGGTGGCGGCGCAGGCGCGGGGCAACGCGGGCCGCAGATGGATTTCGGCGGCTTCGATTTTACCGACTTTGCGCGCGGCGCGGGCGCAGGACAGCGACGGCCAGCCGAGGACTCGTCCAGTTTTCAGGACATTTTCAGCCAATGGTTCGGCCGCCACGAAGGTCCGCAGGGTGCCGAAACCGCGGCGCCCGCGCAAAAAGGAACCGACCTTGAATACGGCCTGAACATTGATTTCTGGCAGGCGATCCGCGGCACGCAGGTGCGGCTGACCATCGATCGCCAGGAGGTGTGCGCGACCTGCGGCGGCAGCGGCGCGGCCAAGAGCGCGAACACCACCGTATGCCCGGAATGCAACGGCAGCGGCAACGTGACGCAGGTAGCGGGAGCGATGCGCTTCAGCCTGACGTGCCCGCGCTGCCAGGGCTCGGGGCGTTTGCGTAACACTTGTCCGACTTGTCATGGCGACGGCCGCATTTCGGCTAAGGAAACTGTCGACGTGCGAATTCCGCCGGGCGCCCAGCAGGGATCGCGTCTGCGGGTGGCCGGCAAGGGAAATGCGGGAACCATGGGCGCGCCGTCGGGCGATCTGTACATCACCGTTCGCGTGGACCCCCACCCGTTTTTCCGGCGGGATGGCGACGATATCGAGATCACCGTGCCGGTTCGTATCGACGAGGCCGGCCTCGGAACCAAGATCGAAGTTCCCACCATCGACGGGCGCGCGCTGCTCAAGATTCCACAGGGCACCAAGAACGGCCAGAAATTCCGGCTGCGCGAAAAAGGCGTGCCGAATTCGCGCACCAATCAGCGCGGGGACCAGATTGTGGAGGTCGCCGTGGAAGCTCCCGTGGTGCACGATGAACGCACCAAAGAACTGCTGCGCGAGTACGCCAAGCTGCATCCCGACGACCCGCGCAGCGAGATGTGGACAAAGGTGTGAGCGTCATGAAGAAACGCAGCAAAGCCGCGTACATGATTTCGGCGGTCGCCGAGCAGTACCAGATCCATCCCCAAACGCTGCGCCTGTACGAACGGGAAGGGTTGCTCAAACCGTCGCGCAGCGACGGCAACACGCGGCTGTATACGGACGACGATCTGGAGCGCCTGGAAGTGATCCTCAAGCTGACGCGCGATCTGGGAGTGAACCTGGCGGGTGTCGAGATCATTTTGAACATGCGCGAAAAAATGGCCGAGATGCAGCACCAGATCGAACAGTTCGTGACGAGTCTGAATACAGAAATCAGCCACCGCGCGCGGCCGGTGCCGAATGAGCCGATGAACTCGCTGATCCCGGTGATCGAGATCCGGCGGACGAAGAAGCTGTAACCTTTACGGCTGGGCATCGTGTGTGGCACCATCGAAAATGTGCGGATGCTTCGGTACATCGAGCTCAAGACTGGCTTCGAGCACAACGGCCCAGCCTGGATCGGCTATGTAACGCCCTCAAAGACCGGCCGCACGGTTTACTTCAACGGTCGAGCATTGCAGAGGTGCAAGGGCGGCTGGGACTCCGGCAATCATTACGACGTAGAATCGCTCGAGCACTTCTGGGCTTCGGGGGTGAAAAAGAACGGCGCGGATCGTCATCGGTTTGGATCGGGCAAGGTCCTCATCGAGGCCGCTGCTGTCCCAGAGTACTTAGGAACCGTCGGCGGGGTCGAACTGGACGCGTCGCGGCTTAAGGTGACCCATTCGATCGTACAGACCGAGATTCGAAGGTTTGAACAGCTCGCAAATACCAGTTACGGCAGGACTGTGAACGAGACATCGCCGTCCGGATCGTAGACGAAGTGCGTCCTGCTATAGTGTGTTCGTGTCCGAAAGCGTCCTTGAAGTTTTTCGCGAGACCGGCGCGTATCTTAACGGTCACTTCCGGTTGACCAGCGGCCTGCATTCGGATCAGTATTTGCAGTGCGCGCTGGTGTTGCAGCACCCGGCGATCGCGGAGCGGTTCGGGCGGGATCTGGCGGCTGCTCTGCCACGCGTAAAGTTGGTCGCGTCTCCCGCCATCGGCGCGCTGACCATCGGCCACGAAGTGGCGCGTGCGGCTGGAGCTCGATTCATTTTCACGGAGCGTGACGCCGCCGGCAAGATGACGCTGCGCCGCGGATTTTCGGTCGAAACCGGCGAGACTGCGGTGGTCATCGAAGACGTGGTCACCACCGGCGGCAGCACTCGCGAAGTGATCGATCTTTTGCGCGCGGCGGGCGCGGAGGTACTCGGCGCGGGATCGATCATCGATCGCAGCGGCGGGCGCGTGGACCTAGGCGTTCCGCGAATCGCGCTGGCGACGCTCGATGCGGTCGCCTGGACGGCGGAAGAATGCCCGTTGTGCCGCGCCGGCGTCGCGATCGAAAAGCCCGGCTCGCGTAAAACGTGACGGCGTCCGGTGAAATGAGACGCATCCGGATCACCGTCAGTTATGACGGCACCGACTTTCACGGCTGGCAGGTGCAGCCTGGACTCGCGACCATTCAGGGCGAGCTCGAACGCGTGCTGCTGGATATCGAAAAGGGGCCGGTGCATGTCGAAGGGTCTGGACGCACCGATGCAGGCGTGCACGCACTGGCGCAGGTGGCGGCGTTTTCATTGACGAACCCGATTCCGGTCGACAATCTGCGCCGGGGGATGAACCGGCTGCTTCCTCGCGATATTCGCGTGACGGATGCAGCGCTTGCGGAAGACCATTTTCATCCTCGCTTCCAGGCGATCGCGAAAACGTATGAGTACCGGATTCTGCGGTCGGAAGTTTGCTCTCCGTTCGAGCGCCGCTATGTTTATCACCACGCGTATCCGCTCGATGAAGATCGAATGATAGAGCTGGCTCCGCTGCTAAGGGGCGAACACAATTTTTCCGCGTTCGCGGCTTCCGACGACCGCGATGAGCTGGGGCGTTCGAAGGTGCGAAGGATTTTTTCCTCGTGTCTGAAGCGCGAGGGCGAAAAGCTGATCTATCGTGTCCGCGGCAGCGGATTTCTGAAGCACATGGTGCGCAATATCGTCGGCGTGATGCTCGAAATCGGCAAAGGGAATCTGGGTCGGGAGGATTTGGTGGCGCGCTTACGTCCGGGCTGCGGGATTGCTGCCGGTCCGGCCGCACCCGCGCGCGGATTATTCCTGATCGGTGTCGAATATTAGCGGTATTCGCCTTGCAACTCGTCCAGGACCTTTGAACCGGGGCACAGCTTGTCGTAGGACATCTTGGACAGCGCCGTATCCGGCGATCCGCTCAGCTCATGCAGATCCGGAACCGATTCGTCGACGTAAAGTAGCCCGGTGACGACCTCGCCTTTGCCGTGGTGCTCCTGCAGGTATTCGTAAACTTTGCGGCGATCGGTCGGGTCGTAATCCGGCGGCACGCCTTTGAAACGAACGATGCTGCCGTCATGCATCGCGACACTGACGGCGCCGTTGGTGCCGATGGTGGCAAGAATTTCGGATGCCGGCGGAACGAAATCAGTCTCGTTCACCTTCAGCATGTTGTTGCGCGTGTAGAGATAGCTTTTCGTAGACCCTACGTGATCGTTGAATGTCACGCACGGCGAAATCACGTCGACCATCGCGAATCCGCGGTGCGCCAGGCCGGCCTTCAGGATCGGAACCAGCTGCTCTTTGTCGCCCGAAAAACTGCGCGCCACGAAAGTTGCGCCGAGGCTCAAGCCCAGCATGATCGGATCGATGGGACCCATGCGGTTCGCCTCGCCTCGCTTGCTCTTCGAGCCGATATCGGCGGACGCGGAGAACTGGCCCTTGGTAAGCCCGTACACGCCATTGTTCTCGATCACGTACAGCATTTTCACGTTGCGCCGAATCGCGTGGCACATGTGGCCAAGGCCGATGGAGAGCGAATCGCCGTCGCCGGAGATGCCGATGTAGGTCAGTTCACGATTGGCCGCGTTGGCGCCTGTCGCGATGGCGGCCATGCGGCCGTGCGCCGAGTTGAATCCGTGCGCGCCGCTGACGAAATAGGTCGGGGTCTTCGACGAGCATCCGATCCCGCTCATCTTGGCGATCATGTGCGGGGCGAGCGACAGCTCCCAGCACGCGCGAATAATGGCGGCGGTGATCGAATCGTGGCCGCAGCCCGCGCACAGCGTGGACATGGAGCCTTCGTAGTCGCGAACGGTTAGCCCCAGCTCGTTACGATGTAGGCTCGGATGAGTGGCAACTGGCTTGGTGATGGACGGCACTTAACGCTCCCACTGATTTAAAATCTGATCGATAACACGCTTGGCGCTGAGCGGAAATCCGCCGTACACCAGCACGCTCCGCAATTGGTCTTTAGAGACGCTGGTTTCAAGCGTCAACAATGAGCGTAACTGCGCGTCCCGATTCTGTTCCACGATGAAATTGACTTCGTGCGCGTTGAGGAATTCTTCGATGCTGTCCTCGAACGGAAATCCGCGTATGCGCATGAAATCGGCTGGAATTCCGCGTTCTTCCAGGATGTCCAGCGCTTCCCGGGTCGCCATGTCGCAGCCGCCGGTGGTGATCACCCCGAATTTCGCGCCTTTTCGCTTTTGGACAATCGGCGCGGGCACGAACTTCGCCGCCGCTTTGTGCTTCTTCAGCAGCCGGTCGAGCACTTCCTGGTATTCATCAGGAGTCTCGGTATAGCCGCCGAACTTATTGTGCCCCGATCCGCGCGTGAAGAACGCGCCTTTCGAGCTCACCCCGGGGAGCGTTCGTGAGGCGACGAAATTTTCGTCTTCATTCGTATAGCGCAGGAACTTCGAAATCTGCTTGAGCTCATCTGCGTCGAGCACGCGGCCGCGGTCGGGGCGGTACGAATCGTCCCAGGTCAGGCGCGGCACCACCCAGTCGTTCATGCCGATATCCAGATCGCTCAGCATGAAGACCGGAGTTTGAAAGCGCTCCGCCAGGTCGAAGCTCTTGACGGCGAATTCGAAGCATTCGGCCGGATTCGACGGGAACAGCAGAATATGTTTGGTATCGCCGTGGGAGGCGTAGGCGCACTCGAAGAAATCGCCCTGCTGGGTGCGCGTCGGCATGCCGGTCGACGGTCCCACGCGCTGGATGTCCATGATGACAGCGGGGATCTCGGCGTAATAGGCGAGGCCCAGCAACTCGTTCATCAGCGAAATCCCGGGACCGGAGGTTGAAGTAAACGCGCGCGCGCCGTTCCAACTGGCGCCGATCACCATGCCGATCGCGGCCAGCTCGTCTTCAGCCTGAATGATCAGGCAATTCATTTTGCCCGTCTCGGGGTCCTTGCGATATTGTTTGCAGAAATCGGTGAACGCGTCCATCACCGATGTGGACGGCGTAATGGGATACCACGCCGCGACGGTCGCGCCCGCGTAGACGCAGCCGAGCGCAGTCGCCGTATTGCCATCAATGAGAATCTTGTCGCCGTTCTCGTTCATCTTTTCGAGGCGGAACGGCAGCGGATCGAAATGTTCTTTGGCGTATTCGTAGCCGAGCTTCAGCGCGGTCAGGTTGGACTGGCGCAGCGCTTTCTTGGTCGCGAATTTCTCATCCAGCAGCTGCTCGACAATCTGCATGTCCACGTCCAGCGCCGCGATCATCGCGCCTGCGTAGGCGATGTTCTTCATCAGAATCCGTTCGCGCGATTCGCGGAAGGCTTCGTTGCACATGCGCGCCAGCGGCACGCCCAGGAACGTCACGTCCTCGCGATGCAGATCCGGATCGAGCGGCCAACTCGAATCGTACAGGACGAACCCGCCGCTGCGAACCTCCTTGATGTCGCGCGCGTAGGTTTCGCCGTTCATGGCGACCATCAGATCGTAGTCGAGCGCCCGCGCCGTGTATCCACTTTTATTGACGCGGATTTCATACCAGGTCGGGAGGCCCTGAATGTTGGACGGGAACAGATTTTTTCCGGAAACCGGGATGCCCATCCGGAAAATAGCCTGCATCAGCAGACCATTCGCGCTGGCCGAGCCCGTGCCGTTCACGTTCGCGAGCTTGATCGCGAAGTCGTTCACCCTGACAGAGGCCTCTACGCTGGGACTGGTGAGCTGCATGCTACCCTCCCGGCGTACGGCATCTCGAGGTCAAATTTCTGCATGTCCCACGCCGCGGTGGGGCAACGTTCGGCGCACAGGCCGCAGTGGACGCAAAGGTCCTCGTCTTTAATCATGAGTCGTTTGGTTTGGGGAAGCGGAGCGGAAGCGTAAAGATCCTGCGTGAGATTCAAAGCCGGCGCGGAAAGGCGCTGGCGCAGGTCCTCCTCACTTCCGTCTCTTGTAATGGTCAGGCACAGGAGCGGACAAATGTCGATGCAGGCGTCGCATTCGATGCATTTCTCCGCGATAAAAACCGTTTCGATATCGCAGTTGAGGCAGCGCTGAGCCTCTTTCGCGGTCTGCTCGATGTCGAAGCCGAGCTCTACCTCGATGCTCAGGGTCTGAAAGCGCTTGAGCAGATCGACATGCGACATCTTCTGCCGCGGTGCGGGATTGTAATCGTTGTGATAACTCCACTCGGTCAAGCCCATTTTCTGGCTGATGAGATTCATTCCGAACCCCGGCCGATCCGTGATGGGCGCGTCCTGGCAGTAGTTATCGATCGAAATCGCGGCCTGATGGCCGTGCTCCACGGCCCAGATGATGTTCTTGGGCCCGAACGCCGCGTCGCCGCCGAAGAAGACGCCTGGCCGCGTCGACATGAACGTTTTCTCGTCCACCACCGGCGCGTCCCATTTGTCGAACTGCGCGCCCAGGTCGCGTTCGATCCACGGGAACGCGTTCTCCTGGCCGATGGCCAGAATCACGTCATCCGCGGGAAGGAAAATAGTGTCGATCACCTTCGAGTTCTTTGCGGCCTTGTCCCATTCGAGGCGCTCAAACTCCATGCCGGTGAGTTTGCCGTTCTCGATCACGAAGCGCTTGGGCGCGTGATTAATGATGATCTCGACGCCTTCTTCTTCGGCGTCGTCCAGTTCCCACGGCGAGGCTTTGAAGAATCCGCGAGGCCGGCGCGCCATCACTTTAATATCGTTGGCGCCGAGCCGTCTCGACGACCGGCAGCAATCCATCGCCGTATTTCCGACGCCGATGATCAGAACTTTCTCGCCGATCTTGTCGATGTGGCCGAACGCGATCGATTCCAGCCAGTCGATGCCGATGTGAATGCGATCCGTATCGTGCCGGCCGGGGAGTTCCAGCTCTTTGCCACGCGGGGCACCGCTGCCGACGAAAATCGCGTCGAAGCCTTCGCCCAGCAAAGCACGCATGCTCTTCACTGGCGAGTTATAGCGGATATCCACGCCGAAATCGAGAATGGTCTGGCACTCTTCATCGAGCACGCTGGCCGGCAGGCGGAAGGACGGGATGTTGGTGCGCATCAGGCCGCCGGGTTTGTCGTGCGCTTCGAAAATGACGACCTCGTAACCGAGCGGCATCAGGTCGTTCGCAACAGTCAGCGACGCCGGTCCGGCGCCTACACACGCGATTCGCTTTCCATTTTTCTTCGCTGGGATTTTCGGAAGGCGATCCGAAAATTCGCCGCGATGGTCCGCCGCGACGCGTTTCAAGCGGCAGATGGCCACGGGTTTGCCGTCGAGCCTTCCGCGCCGGCAGGCCGGCTCGCACGGACGGTCGCAGGTTCGTCCCAGAATGCCCGGGAACACGTTCGATTCCCGGTTCAACATGTACGCGTCGGTGAAACGCCCCTGCGCGATCATGCGGATGTATTCGGGAACATTCGTATGCGCAGGACATGCCCACTGGCAATCGACGACTTTGTGAAAGTAGTTGGGGTCACCAACGTCGGTACGTCTCATGAGGGTTAACCTTTTATTCTACACGCCGGATGACGCGCGAATTCAGGATCTACTAGAGAACCCGGAGCGAATCCGGGGGGAATTCGACCATCCAGTCCTGCGAATCGCGGAGCGCCTGGTATTCGCGGCGCGGAAGATCCACCACGATTCCGCCCGAAAATTCGAGCCGAATCCATTGCGGCTTCTCGATCGTACGCAGCAATTCCACAGGGATCTGATTTCGAGCCGGCCGGCCGTTTCGCGAGGCCGCGCGGAGCTGCTCAGGACGCACGCACACCGTCACGCGATCACCTTTCAGATGGCCGGGATAATACGGACCATCCAGTTCGAACTCGCCGATCTGCACGCGGCTGGTGTTACGCCCGGGGTCGAGCGCGCGAATCTCGCCGGCCAGCAGATTAAAGTTTCCGAGCAAGCGGGCCACGTCGGAGTTGGCCGGCTGATCCAGAATTTTGCGCGGCGCGCCGCTTTGCACGATGCGGCCGTCGTGCAGGATCACCATTTCCTCGGCCAATTCAAAGCATTCGTCCAGATCGTGGGTGACCAGCACCACGGGAGTTCTGAAATCCGCGCGGACTTGCCGTAATGCAGCGTAGAGCTCCGTGCGCAGCGGCGTGTCGAGCCCTTGCGCGGGCTCGTCGAGCAACAGCACTTTGGGCGATCCGATCAGCGCGCGCGCGATAGAGCAGCGCTGGCGCTGGCCGCCCGAAACTTCATGCGGACGGCGGCCCGCGGCATCCTGAAGATGAAAGCGGTCCAGCATTTCGTTCACGCGGCGATGACGCTCCAGACGCGGTAAGTGTTCTACCGCGAACTCCAGATTCTCGCGCAGCGTCATGTGCGGAAACAACGCGTAATTCTGGAACACATACCCGCAGTGGCGCTGCCGCGGCGGCAGAAAAACGCGCGCGGCGGCGTCGAACAGAATTTTGTCATCGAGCAGAATGCGGCCTTCATCGGGGCGCACAAAGCCTGCGATCGAATCGAGCGTCAGTGTCTTGCCCGATCCGCTGGGGCCGAACAGTACCGTCACGCCGGCCGTCGCTTGAAATTCGAAATCCAGCAAAAAACCGCCGGAATCCGGCCCGGCGGCGTAAGCCTTGCGAATCCGGACGTGAATCATCGCGTCTTGAATCCCGCCGGAAGCAGGCGGTTGGCGAGGGTCAGAATTGCCAGGGCGATGGCCGAAATCACCACGACCAGAATTCGCGCGAGCCGGCCATTGTCCGATTCGACGGCGTCATAGATCGCCAGCGCCATGGTCTGGGTGCGGCCGGGAATATTTCCGGCGACCATCAGAGTGGCGCCGAATTCGCCCAGCGATCGCGCAAATGCGAGCGCGGTCGCCGCGAACACGGGACGCCGGGTGAGCGGCAGCGTCACCCGCCAGAACAAGCGCCATTCGGATGCGCCCAACGTTCGCGCGGCGCGCTCGTAGGAGCGATCGACGGTTTCAAACGAAGCTCGCGCCGATTTCACCAGCAGCGGCAAAGAATGAAACAGAGCGGCGACCACGGCGGCTTTCCAGGTAAACACCAGCGGCGAACCGAAGATCGACTCCCATAGATGTCCGATAGGGCTGGCGCGTCCGATCACCACCAGCAGGTAGTATCCGAGCACGGTCGGCGGGAGCACCAGTGGAAGTGTGACGGCCGCGTCCAGAACTTCTTTGCCGCGAAATTCGCGGTTGGCGAGCAGGTAGGCGATCCAAAGCCCCACCGCCAGCGCAATGGCGGTCGACACCACGGCCACGCGCAGGCTGAGCCACAGCGGGAACCAGTCGATCGGCATGGTTGGTTTATTGTAGCGGTTCAAACCTCGCCGTAAAATGCCGGAGCGCAGCCGGCGCGCTGACGATCCGGAAGCCGCGCAATTCGCTCTTGCGCGCGTTCACTTCGAGAATCGCTTCCACCAGATAATCGATGTGGCTCTGCGTATAGACGCGCCGCGGAATGGCCAGGCGCAGCAGTTCGTGACGCGCGTGCTCGCCGAACATGACGGATCCGATTTCGACGCTGCGGACGCCGGCGTGGCGATACAGTTCGACCGCGAGCGACTGACCCGGGAATTCGTGGCGCGGAATATGCGGAAGCATCCGGCCCGCGTCGATGTAGATCGCGTGACCACCCGGCGGCTCGACGATCGGCACGCCGTGATCCGCGATGTGACGGCCGAGATACCGCGTGGACGCGATCCGGTATTCGAGATAATCCGGGTCGAGCACTTCGTCGAGTCCCACGGCGATCGCCTCCAGATCGCGACCGGCCAGGCCGCCGTAGGTGGGAAAGCCTTCGGTCAGGATCAGCAATTCGGTTTCCTTTTGGGAAAGAACGTCGTCATTGGTGCATAGAAATCCGCCGATGTTGGCGAACGCGTCCTTCTTGGCGGAGAACGTGCAGCCGTCGGCGTAAGAAAACATCGCCTGGGCAACTTGTTTCGGCGTGAGGCGATGAAAGCCGGGCTCATGCTGCTGCACAAACCACGCGTTTTCGGCGAACCGGCAAGCATCCAGATAAAGGGGAATCTTGTAGCGCGACGCGAGCTCCCGCACGGCTCGGATGTTCGCCATGGAGACCGGCTGCCCGCCGCCCGAATTATTGGTCACCGTCAGCATCACCAGCGGAATCTTTTCCGCGCCTTCGGTCTCGATCAGGCGCGCCAGCGCATTCACGTCCATGTTGCCCTTGAACGGAATGCGCGCCTGCGTATCGGCGGCCTCGGGGAGCGGAAGATCCACCGCACGCGCGCCGGTGATTTCGATGTTGGCGCGGGTGGTGTCGAAATGCGTATTGCTCGGCACGACGTGACCCGGCTTGCACATTACGGTGAACAGAATGCGCTCCGCCGCGCGGCCCTGATGCGTGGGAATCACGTGACGGAAACCGGTGAGCTCATCCACCACGGCTTTGAACCGGAAAAAGCTTTCGCTGCCGGCGTAGGATTCGTCGCCGCGCATCATGGCGGCCCACTGGTTGGTCGACATGGCGCTGGTGCCCGAATCGGTCAGCAGGTCGATCAGGATTTCACGCGCGGGAAGCTCAAACAGATTGTAGCCGGCGCGTTTCAGGAACTTTTCGCGTTCCTCGGGCGTCGTGCGGCGCAACGGCTCGACACTCTTGATGCGGAACGGCTCAATGATCGTTTTCACTTCTTCATCTTAGTCCGTTGCGTTACGGCGGACCTTCCGAGAGTCCCGACAACGCGAACGAGCGGCCCGCGGGATGAAAGTATAACGAGTATTCGTCGCCACGCGCGTGCCAGGTGATCATGTAGCCTTCCGGGATGGCGACGGGTTTCGCGCTCGCGACGGCGCGCTTCATATCGGCCGTGAAGTATGCCGCGAAATGCGCGACGAAATCCTCGCGCGTCTTGATCTCGCGCACGGCTTTCAGTTCCCACTGCATGGGGAACTTCGAGCCTTCGGTGATTGCTTTTGCGTCACCCTTGGCGGCTGCGGCCTGGAATTGCGGCCACCATTTCGCGAACCCGTCGTCGGCGCCGAACGCCGCTACGCAAGCGAGAAGCAGCGCCAGCGTCTTCATTCGATGCGGTCCGCGAGCACGCGCACGTGGTTGTCGCGAATTTCCACGTAGCCGCCGTGGATGTTGTAGGTATCGGTCTGTTCGTTCAGCGTGACCGACAAAGCGCCGTCGCCGAGCTCGCTCAACAGCGCGGCGTGTCCGGCCAGGACGCCCAAGTAGCCGTCTTTGCCGGGGATTTGGGCGAAGTCCGCTTGCCGGCGCAGGACCAGCTTCTCGGGCGTCGCGATTTCGATTTCGAAGGTATCCGCCACGCTACTCCTTCTTCATTTTTTCCCATGCTTCGAGCACGTCTTCAATCGCGCCCTGCATGTAGAACGCCTGTTCCGGAATTTCGTCGTATTTGCCTTCGACGACCTCTTTAAAGCTGCGCACGGTGTCCGCGACCTTGACGTATTTCCCTTTGCGTCCGGTGAAAGCTTCCGCCACGTTGAACGGTTGCGACAGGAATTTTTGAAGTTTGCGGGCGCGGGCGACAGTGGTTTTGTCTTCGTCGGAAAGCTCGTCGACGCCCAGAATCGCGATGATGTCCTGCAGATCCTTGTAGCGCTGCAGCGTGAGTTTCACGGCCTGCGCGACGTTATAATGCTCCTCGCCGATGATGCGCGGATCGAGAATGCGCGAAGTCGAAGCCAGCGGATCGACGGCCGGATAAATGCCCAATTCCGAAATCGAGCGCGAAAGATTGGTGGTCGCGTCCAGGTGCGCGAACGTGGTGGCGGGCGCGGGGTCCGTGTAATCGTCGGCGGGCACATAAATCGCCTGCACCGAGGTGATCGAACCGGATTTCGTGGACGTAATGCGCTCCTGCAGATCGCCCATTTCGGTGGCGAGGTTGGGCTGATAACCGACCGCGCTCGGCATGCGGCCCAGCAGCGCCGAAACTTCCGAACCGGCTTGCGTGAAGCGGAAAATATTGTCGATGAACAGCAGCACGTCCTGATTTTCTTCGTCGCGGAAATATTCAGCGACAGTCAGCGCGGTCAGCGCCACGCGAAGGCGCGCCCCGGGAGGCTCGGTCATCTGGCCGTAAATCAGCGCGCACTTGGATTTCTTCCAGTCGTGCGGATCGATCACGCCCGATTCCTGGAATTCGAGCCACAGATCGTTGCCTTCGCGCGTGCGCTCGCCCACGCCGGCGAATACCGAAACGCCGCCATGTTTGGTCGCCAGGTTTGAAATCAATTCCTGAATGATGACCGTTTTGCCGACGCCCGCGCCGCCGAACAGTCCGATTTTTCCGCCTTTGAGATACGGCTCCAGAAGATCGACGACCTTGATGCCGGTCTCAAACATCTGTAGCTCGGTCGACTGGTCTTCAAAGGCCGGCGCCGGGCGGTGAATCGGATAGCGCTTCTCCGCATCGACCGGTCCCATTTTGTCCACCGGCTCACCGATCACATTCAGCACGCGGCCCAGCGTGTGCCGGCCGACCGGAACCGTCACCGGCTCGCCCAGGCTTTCGGCGACCATGCCGCGCACCAGGCCGTCGGTGGGTTGCAGCGCGATGGTGCGTACCCGGCTTTCGCCGATGTGTTGCGCCACCTCGCAGATAATGTTGATTGGCTCGGGCACGTCGAAGCCCGCGCTGGTAATGCGAATCGCCGTCCGGATGACGGGAATCTGTCCCTCCGGAAACTCGATGTCCACGGCCGGTCCGGCCACCTGAATCACTTTTCCTGTGATCATACGAATCCTCTTTTAATCCGCCACTAGTCCAACGCCGCCGCGCCGCTGACAATCTCGATAATTTCGCGCGTGATGCTCGCCTGCCGCACGCGGTTCATGTACAGCGTGAGCTTGTCGATCATTTCGCTGGCATTGGTGCTCGCGGCTTCCATTGCAGTCATGCGCGCGGCGTGTTCAGCCGCCACCGATTCGAGCAGCGCGCGATAAATCTGAACCTTGATATAGCGCGGAAGCAGCGTACCCAAAAGCTCTGCTGGAGGCTGCTCATAAATGTAGTCGACCGGCTCCGCCGTTTTCGGAACTTCAATCGGCAACAGGCGCTTGGACGACAGGTGCGACGCCATCACGCTCTTGAATTCGTTGCCGAACAGGTACACCGCATCCACTTCCGCCTTGGCGAACAGATCGATTACCGCGTCCGCGATCTTCTCCGCGGTTTCGAACTTCACCACGCGGAAAATGTCGATATATTCGCCGTGAATCAACGCGCCGCGCTTGCGGAAATAGTCGCGGCCCTTTTTGCCGACCAGATCGAAGCTCAGCTGTTTCGCAGCATGCTCGTCGACGAAGCGCTGTGCCAGGCGTATCAGGTTCGCATTGAATCCGCCGGCCTTGCCCATATCCGCCGTCACCACGATCAGAAGAATTCGATTTTCCGGCCGCACGGCCAGTAGCGGATTTTCGTCCGCATCCTGCGCCGCGGCCTGTGCGACGTTCGCCAGCATGTGCTGGATGATATTCGCGTACGGCCGCGCCGCGATCGCGCGATCCTGCGCCTTGCGCAGTTTGGCCGCCGAGATCATCTTCAGCGCCTTGGTGATCTGCTGGGTATTCTTGACGGAGCGGATCCGCCGCCGTATATCGATCAGCGACGGCATTTACTTGTTCTTGTGTTCCGCGACGAAGCGATCCTTGAATTCCTTGATCGCCGCGTTTATCTTGCCTTTGAGATCGTCGTCGAGCGCCTTCTTCTGCTTGATCTCCGGCAGCAATCCGGGATGCGCGTTCTCGACAAATCGATACAGGCCGTCCTCAAACGGCCGGCACTGCTCCACCGGAAGATCGTCGAGGGCGCCGTTGGTGCCGGCATAGATAATCAGCACCTGTTTCTCCACCGGAACCGGCGAATACTGACCCTGCTTGAGAAGCTCGACCATCCTGCTGCCGCGCGTCAACTGGGCGAGCGATGCTTTGTCGAGATCGGAGCCGAATTGCGCGAACGCCGCGAGCGCGCGATATTGCGCGAGATCCAGACGCAAGCTGCCAGCCACCTGCCGCATCGCTTTGATCTGCGCGTTGCCGCCCACGCGGCTCACCGAGATGCCGACGTCAATCGCGGGCCGCACGTTCGAGTTGAACAAATCCGTGATGAGGTAAATCTGCCCGTCCGTGATCGAAATCACGTTGGTCGGAATATACGCGGAAACGTCGCCCGCCTGCGTTTCGATGAATGGCAGCGCGGTCAGCGATCCGCCGCCCAGCTCGTTCGATAACTTCGAAGCGCGCTCCAGCAGGCGGCTGTGAAGATAGAACACGTCGCCGGGATACGCCTCGCGACCCGGAGGACGGCGCAGCAGCAGCGAAATTTCACGATACGCCGCGGCGTGTTTTGATAAATCGTCGTAAATGCACAGCGCATGCCTACTCGAATCGCGGAAATATTCGCCGATCGCGCAGCCCGAATACGGAGCCAGATACTGCATTGGCGCCGGATCGGACGCGGTCGCGGCCACCACGATCGAATACTCCATGGCGCCATATTCTTCGAGCGTTTTCACCACCTGCGCCACGGTCGAGCGCTTCTGCCCGATCGCGACGTAAATGCAAATGACGTCGCCGCCCTTTTGATTAATGATGGTGTCGAGCGCGACCGTGGTCTTGCCCGTCTGCCGGTCGCCGATCACCAGTTCGCGCTGGCCGCGGCCGATCGGAATCATCGCGTCGATGGCCTTCAGGCCGGTCTGCAGCGGTTCCTTCACCGGCTGGCGATCCACCACGCCGGGCGCGATGCGCTCGATGTGGTTGTACTGCTTGGCTTCAATCGGACCCTTGCCGTCGATCGGAATCCCCAGCGCGTCCACCACGCGGCCGATCATCGCTTCGCCCACCGGGATCGACATGATGCGGCCGGTACGCCGCACTTCATTGCCTTCCTTGATGTTCGAATAATCGCCCAGCAGCACCGCGCCGACGTCTTCTTCTTCCAGGTTCAGAGCGATGCCCGACACGCCGCCGCCGAATTCGATCAGCTCGCCGGCCATCACGTTTTCCAGGCCGTAGATGCGTGCAATGCCGTCGCCGACCGAGATCACCGATCCGGTTTCGGCGACGTCCACCGCTTTTTCGTAGTTTTCAATTTCCTCGCGCAGCACACGCGAGATTTCATCCGCTCGAATCTGAGCCATAATTTCCCCTAAGCGCTCGCCAGTTTCACCCGCAGCCGGTCGAGCTGCCCCCGTACGCTTCCGTCATAGACGATCGAACCCACCCGCGCCACCACCCCGCCGATCAGCGCCGGATCGATGGTGTACGACGCCTTCGCCTTTTTCTTCGCGATCCGCGACAGCTCGGCTTCGAGCGTCGCGCGCTGCGCTGCGTCCAGATCGTGCGCGCTCGCGATCTCAGCGCGCACCAGCCCCAAACGCGCGTCGAGCAGCGCTTCATACGCTTCCGCTATCGAATGGAGCTGCGTAATACGCCGGTGATCGATCACCACGAAAATCAGGTTCCGGACCGGCCGCAGAACGTGCATGGGCTCCATCAACCGTTCCACCACGGCTCGTTTCCGCGAAGGCGCAACGGCCGGCGACAGCAGTGCGGTCTTCAAATCCGGCGCCGTGTCGATCAGGCTGACAATCGCCCGCAGGTCCGTCTGAGCTTTGTGAGCATCGGCCTTTGAGCCCATGACGATATCGAGCAGAGCCTTGGCGTATCGCGTCCCCACCACGGAAAGCATCAGTTTTTCGACGCCTCCAGATCGTGGACAAAGTCCTGAATCAGCACGCCTTCGGCCTTCGCATCGAGCAGGCCGCGGATGCGCGTCTCGGCCAGTTCCAGTGCGAATCGCGCCGCGTAGCTGCGCAGCTCGCGTTGTGCAATCTTTCCGGCGGTTTCGATTTCGAGCTCGGTCTGCCGTTGCAGTTTCTCCATCTGCTGGCGAGTCTGTTCCGTGATCCGCGCGGCTTCCTGCTGCATCTCCGCGCGGGACTGCGCCTGGAATTTTTCGATCTCATCGCCCAGCGCTTTAAGGCGCGCGTCCATGTCGGCCGCTCGTTTTTCGGCATCGCGCTTCATCGCCTGCGCCTCGACGATGCCTTTTTGAATTTCCTCGGTCCGCGAGCGGAACAGCGGCGGCAGGAATTTCGACATGAGATATCCCAGGCCGATCACCAGAAGCACGAAGTTCGCCCACTGCCAGCCCTCGTGGCGATTCTCGGGCAGTTCCGTATCCTGCGCGCTCAGGGTGACGGCGGCCAACGCGAAACTCAGCAGAAGCCGCTTCATTTTGCGCTTTCTTCCCGGCGTGTCCGCCGGTCCAGAATCATCGCGACGATTTCCTGGGCGAGACCAGCGCTTGAATCCGTCAGATTCGCGCGCGCCGTGGTGGCTTCGGCCGCAATCTGTTCCTTGGCCTGCCTCACCGCGGCTTCCGAGCGTTTCTTCGCTTCCGCTACCTGCCCAGCCTGCTCCTCAATCCAGGTCCGCCGGGTTTCTTCCTGAAGCTTGTAGACCTCGGCCCGCGCTTCGGCAAACTTGCGCTCGAATTCCGCCTGTTTGTCTTCAGCCAGCTTCAGGCTTTTTTCCGCCGCCCGCCGAGCGCCTTCGGTCAGCTCCTCACGCTCTTTAAGGATGCGCCCCAGCGGATTGAACAGCATCGCGCGGAAGTACCAGAAAAGCAGAATTAAAATGAGGATGGTGGGTACGGCTTTCGGCATTAACCCACCTAGGGCTTGGATCGTCTGTTCCATTCAGGAATTGTTAGGGAACGGGAACTTGCGGAGACGGTGTTACCGACAGTCTCTGAAATCGTTAAGGTATCACGGAGCGGGGTCGCAGGTCAAACCCCGCGCGACTGGCTCACAGTACCTCG
This sequence comes from Terriglobia bacterium, assembly GCA_963797245.1. Lineage (GTDB taxonomy): Bacteria > Acidobacteriota > Terriglobia > Bryobacterales > Bryobacteraceae > Palsa-187. Next base: position 206,277 of record CAWCPE010000023.1, on the reverse strand, counting down.
ACGCCCTGCGCGAGCGCAGCCCGCTTTAGATCATGATCGACCGTCGCCAACGCGCAGCCAAGACCAGCAGCGAGTTCGAGATAGGCAGCATCGTAGGCGGTTAATCCGTAATGCCTGCACAGCATCTGCGTACTAGAAAAGACGGAGGCCGCGTCCCGGTCATCGACATCCACCGGTAACCGGCCGAGGCTACTGAGGAACGCCTGGGTCAGTTCAGCAGTAAGGCGCTTTCGACGTTCACCTACCAAAAGTGCGTTGAGAATTTCGTGACGCCAGAACGGTGCGACCGAGACCTTGGCGCCGGACGCGATCCGTTCCGCGATCTCCTCGGCTTTGTGCGGCTCTTCATCGGGAAAGCACCAGGTCAAAACAATAGACGCGTCCAGAACAAGACGGGTCACGGCCGGCTTTCTCGGAGCAACTCCTTAATAGACAACCCGCCTAAAGAGAGCTGATTGCGCCTTCCGAATGTAGCGAGATCCCGCGCAACAGCCGCCAGCTCGTCGCTTGCCGCTTCAGGCTGAAATGGCAAACGCTCTCGAAGGACATCAAATGCCTGATCGATTGCCTCCTCTGGACTCGTGGCGAGCCCGAGGTCCACAACCTCTCTCAGGATTTTTTCCTGATCGCGGTTCAGCGTGATCGTCATCTGAATTCATCATATCCCTTGCTCCGTGCCCGACGAAACTGCTGTGCCGAGCAGCCATTTTCCTTGCGAAACAAGCTGCAAAACGAACCCAGGCTCTGAAACCCGCTTTCGAGACAGACCTCGGTCACCGGCATTTCCGTATGGGCGAGCAGCCGCCGGGCTCGATCCATGCGTCTCCGGACCGCGTAACGATGCGGCGTTTCTCCGAAAACCCGGGTAAACAGCCGATGCAAATGGTACGGCGACAGACACGCCGCCCCGGCAATCGCCTGCAGATTCAATGGCTCGCCCAGCGATTCTTCCACCATCGACCGCGCCCGCGTCAGCCTTCGAAAAAGCTCGGACTTGGTTGACGCCCGCGCCGCCGGTACCCGCGCGGCAGCCCGTCGCAAATCGCCCCGGAATCGAAGCAGTTCCCGCGCCAGCAGCAGAAACCCGTCATCGAGCGATTCGGGCGTTGCGTTGCCGGACGCGAAATCGCGATACATCGATGCCAGCAGCGCTCCGACGCGACCTTCCTTCGGATGCATTCGCTCGAAAAATCCAACCGTGGGCGGCAACGTTTGCGGATTGTCGAGCAGCGTGACCTCGCCCGAGGTGTGACAGCGCCAGGCATCGTCGATCAAGCCGTCGCGAAAGAACAGGCAAAAGGTCTGAACGGGTTGCGGCGAATCGACCAGAATCGTGTACGGCTGCCGGTTATTCAACACCAGGATCGAATCGGCGTCGAGCACGAAGCGGCCCTCGGGCGTGCTCCAGCTCGCCTGCCCGCGCACCATCGATTTGATCGAAAACGGTCCCGGATACTCGCGGACATAATGATAGCGTCCGTTTCCGGCGAGAATCGCGTTCGATTCCCCGCGCGGTCCCGAAGACGGATTGACTTGGGGCTCCGGCAACGCTCCCAAATTAGCAAGATTCGAGAAGGCAGCGGCGGCCGTGATGGCGCATGATGCACGCATGACCAGTTCAAGGCGCCAGCTTCTGCGTCTAGGAGGCACCGTGCTCGCATCCACCGCCATTTCCCCGGCCGAGCCCGACGGGATTTACACTCGTGACCGGAAGGGACGGTCCGCCTTCCTGACCGCCTGCCTCGAAAACAACCCGTCGGATAAAGAAGCGCTGCTCAAGCAAGGCTGGGTGCTCGACCTGCACGAAGCCGCCGCCGCCGGCGACACCGCGCGTGTCGAGCACCTGCTCACGCGCAGTCCCGGATCAATGAACCATCGCGACTTGGAGGACGCCACGCCGTTGCACTGGGCCGCCGCAAGCGGACAGGTCGCCATGGCGAATCTGCTGCTGATGAAAGGTGCGGATCTGGGCGCCGCCGCCGAAGGCCTGAACAACGCAACTCCCGCCCACCTTGCTTCGAGCGTCGCCGATCATAAGATCGCCCTTCAGATGTTAGAAACGCTGGTCGGCAACGGCGCTCCGGCGGGCGCGCAGCAGACCGACGGTACCACGCCGCTGCACATCGCCGCGAAGCGTGGTCACGCCGATGCCGTCCGTCTTCTCATTCGCCGCGGAGCCGATCCCGTCGCCATGGAAGTCGCAACCGGCGATGCGATCCCCGCCCTTCGCGATGCGTCGACGATGGTCCGCGACTGCCAGACCGCCCGCTTCCACGGCACCGACACCTACGGCCTGCCACAAAGCTGGATCAACGAATTCGTCATCGCCGCGCATTTCGATTTCGAAAAAATCAGGAAGCTGCACGCCCAATGCAAGGACCTTCTGCTCACGCGCTCGACATGGGATGAAATCGCCGTCGAAGCCGCCGCGCACATGGGCCGCGAGGACATGGCGAATTTCCTGATCGAGAAAGGCTCCCCGGTGTCGCTCTCGACCGCCTGCGTTCTAGGCCAGACAGCCGAAGTGAAGAGGCTGCTCACCGAAGATCCGCGGCGCGTTCATGAGCGCGGCGCTCACGATTTTCCAGCGATCTGGTACACCGCATTCGGCCTGGAGCGTCCCGACATACTGGAATTGCTGCTAGCCTCCGGCGCCGATATCCGCGCCGGAATGATGGGCAACACCATCGTCCAACTAGCCGAAAAGAAAAGATACAATCGTCTTCTGGAAATCGCGTCGGCCAAGCCCCGCCAGTGATGGCGGGGATCAATATCGTCAAATCTCCAGCTTCCCCTTCACGATCATATCCTTCACCGTAAATTCCACCGACCGGAACGGAATTCCCACCCCCGGCACATAAAGCTCAAACGTCACCGTCTTATCGCCAGCCGTCACCTCGCGCGGAAAAGCGATGCGCAGATACGGGTCACCCTCCGACGGCGGGAAATGACCCGTCATCTTATATTTCTTGCGCCCCACCTGCATCACGCTCTGCTCCTCCATCTTGCGGATTTCGTTTTCATCCGAAAGCTGGGCGCTCTTGCCCGCCGAAATCGCCAGCACAATCTGCTTGTCGCGATTATCCTGGAGCCACGCGAAATACTCTTCCTTCATCAGGTCGGGCTCGGTCTTTTTCTTGGTGAACCGCCGGTCCCATTCCGCTTCCGCCTGTACGATCGGACCCGCGGTCGCGTCCAGCACCTGAATGGTCGGCGCCGCGCCGCGGCCTTCCACCAGCTGTGCCCACGGCGAATCCGTCAGGAAAGATTTGAGCTGCGTCTCTGACCAGTCCGCCGGCGCCGTCGTTTCCCAGAACGGAGCCGCCAGCCAAAGCAGTACCGCCAGATGCTTCATAAATTCGCCAGTTGCTCGAAGTCGATGTTGCCGCCCGAAAGGATCACGCCCACGCGACGAATTCCGGGCGGAAGTTTCCTGAACAACACCGGGGCGGCGGAGACGGCGCCACTCGGCTCCAGCACGATTTTCAACCGCATCATCATGAACTTCACGGTCGCGCGGATTTCATCTTCGCTCACCACCAGCATCTGTTCCAGGTGCTTGCGCAGGATCGGAAACGTCAACTGACCCGGCATGACGGACCGAAGACCGTCCGCGATGGTCGGCGGCGTCTCGATTTTCACGCGTTTGCCCGCGGCGAAGGAAAGATACGTGTCGTTGGCAAGTTCCGGTTCAATCCCGAACATCCGGATCTGCGGCCGCAGATGATGCGCGGAAATCGATGAACCGGAGCACAGTCCTCCGCCGCCCACGCACACCGCGATGGCGTCCAGATCCGGCACTTCTTCGATCAGCTCTTTCGCCGCCGTGGCCTGTCCCGCGATGGTCCAGGGATGATCGTAAGGCGGGACCATGGTCGCGCCGGTTTCCTTCGCGATCCGCTCACTGATCGCTTCCCGCGTATCGCTGAAGCGATTGTAGGTGACGATTTTCGCTCCCCGCGCGCGCGTGCCTTCCAGTTTCGACCGCGGTGCGTCTTCCGGCATCACCAGCGTGGCGGGAATTCCGGCGAACTGCGCGGCGATCGCCACCGCCTGCGCGTGATTCCCCGAGGAATGCGCCACCACGCCTTTGCTTAGCTGTTCCTGGGGTATCGAAAAGATGAAGTTCGACGCCCCGCGGATCTTGAACGCGCCGCCCTTTTGCAGGTTTTCGCATTTGAAAAACGCGTGAACGCCGGCTTCCGCATCGAAGCTCGCCGAGGTCATCACGGGAGTTCGCTTGGCGATCGGTTTAATGCGCTCCGCCGCGGCGCAGATGGTTTCGAAAGTGATTTCAGTATCCGGCATGTTTGTTAACGACGTTTTGCAGCGGCTCGCCCTTGGCGAATCGCTTAAAATTCTCGACGAAAAATTCGACCGCCAGCTCCCGCGAATTGGGCAGAATATCGGCGCAGTGCGGCGAGACCAGGACGTTTTCCATTCGGTAGAACGGATGCCCGGCGGGCAGCGGCTCGGTTTCAAAAACGTCCAGCGCGGCTCCGCGAATTTTGTTCGCCTGCAATGCCGCGAGTAGCGCGGCTTCGTCGATCACCGGTCCGCGGCCGATATTGATCACCACCGCGGTCGGCTTCATCGCCGCGATCTGCTCCTCGCCGATCAGACCGCGCGTCTGCGGCGTCAGCGGAGCGGTCACCGCAATGTAGTCGGCCGCTTCCATCGCGCTCATCAAATCCTCCGGCGAATTTTTGCTGCGGATGGGCATCACGCGCATCCCAAGCCCCTCAGCGCGCGCGCCGACCGTCTGTCCGATATCGCCAAACCCGATGATCGCCACCGTGCGGCCGTACAGCTCGGCATGGCTGAACTGCTCCCACACGCCGGCGCGCTGCTGGCGCAGCATGCGCGGGATGTCGAACGTGAAATAAATCATCGCGCCGATCACCCATTCGCCCAGCGGACGGCTGAACACGCCCCGGCCGTTGGTCATCGGCACCGGGCTGGCCATGATTTCGGGCGAAAGCTGCCGCTCGATTCCCGCCGACAGCACGTGAATCCACCGGACCTTGGTCGCGCGCGGAAAGGTTTCGAGAAACAATTGGGCGTTATGAAAGTCGCCGTGAACCAGCACGTCGGCCTCGGGCGCGGCTTCAAACAGCCGTTCCTGTTGATTGCTGACGATCAGGCGAGTCCCCTCCGGCAGCCGCTTGAGCGGAGCGAGATAGGTGGAAGCCGGATCGGCGGTCACCAGCAGAGTGAGGGCAGACACAAAAACGATTATCCCTGATCGAGCTGCGTTACGATTTCCGGCGGATAGCGGGACTTGAGATGCGGATACGCTTCAGCAAGGCGGATCAAATCCAACTCGTCTTTCTTCCGCTTGCTGAGACGGCGTTTCGGGTCGGAGTACGCCCATAGCTTGCCGCGAACGATGTCGTCCAGGCATGCGATCTTGACTTGCACGCCCAGGACTTCCGCTCGCACCGCGCGTGTAAGGAAGTCCTGGTATCTCTCGTCGGTCGTAAACTGAATCCGGAGCTCACTTTCAGGAAAAGTTGCGTTCAGCCAGTGCGGCTGCGATTCGATCTTGTACCCCTCCTGCTGCAAGCGTTGTGACAAGCTCGGGAGATTGGTAGCCGCGGCGACAATGTCGGCATCGAGCGTATAGACGGGCTCCACGTAGCAGTTCACCGCCAGGCCGCCGATGAAGCAGTACGGGCCGAAGGACTCGCAAGTCGCGACCAGCTGAGCGAAGGCCGTGCCGCCCCCCTTGGTCGTCAGATCGTATGCCTCCAGCGCATTCACTTCTTCACTGTACAGGAGTTCCTCGGTGCGGGTGATGCCCGAGCCATGGCACACTAGAAGCGTGCCACAACGTTGCACTTGCGGCGCGACGCTTCCGGAAGACGCTCTCTTCTGTCATCGTTGCGGAAAACCGCAGCGCGAGCTGCTCGAAGCCGAGCCCGAACCCGCGCCAGTCCTTCCGCCGCCGATTCCCGTCTCGACCCCATCGATTTCTGCGCCCATCGGATTTCACAACGGACCTGCGGTACGCATCGCCATGCTGGCCGGCATGCTTTCGATCGTGGTCGTGGTGATTACGGGCCAGATCTCGGTTCTTCAGGCGCTGGGTCCGCTGTGGCTGATGGCGGGCGGATTCTTTGCCGTCTTCCTGTATCGCCGCAGAACCCGCCAGCGCGTCACGGCGTTGAGCGGAGCGCATCTGGGATGGCTCGCCGGAATTTTCGGATTCCTCATCATGGCTGTGATCCTTACTTTCATCGCGGTGGCGATGTCGGAACCGTCGGCGGTTTCGGCGCTGCGCTCTCAGTGGAGCGGCGCGGGCCGGTCCGAGGCCGATTTCGAGGTGATGCTCGACGCCTTCCACAACCCCGTCAAAATCGCCGCCATTTTTTCGATGATCCTGTTGTTATTCTCCATACTGCCCGCTTTCGGCGGCGCTCTGGGCGCCAAGTTCCTCGATCGCACGGACCTTGCCCGCCGGGACTGACCTGCCCGCGCGTTTCACCATCGCCACGCCCACGAAAATCACCACCATCCCCACCGCTTCGCGCCATCCCACCGGCTCGCGATACACCGCCCAGCCCAGAATCACCGCGACGATCGGATTCACGTATGTGTAAATCGAAGCAATCGCCACCGGCAGCCGGTCCATCGCAAAGCTATACGCGCTGTAGCCGATAATCGACCCGAAAAACATCAGGTAAATCACCGCTCCCACGCCCTTCGCCGTCACGTGCATCGGCGCCGGATGAATCAGCGCCGGAATCGAGTACACGATCCCCGTGGCGAGCTGCTGCACCGCTCCGCTGATGAACGGATGCGCTCGCGACGTGGTCTTGCGCTGTGCGATCGATCCGATTGCCCACCCCGCGCATCCCAATTGCAGTAGCGCGAACGCGCCGAACACCGCGGGATTGGCGCGAAATCCAACGATGGCCGGTGAGACCAGAAACGCGATCCCTGCTCCCCCTACCAACATTCCCCGGACCGTAGCAAGCCGGAGCCGTTCCCCGCGCGGCGCAAGCGCTTCCACGCCCACCAGCCAGAATGGCGAGGTGGTCACGAACAATGCCGCCAATCCGCTCGGCACCCATTGCTCGGAGAATGCCAGGCACCCGTTGCCGGCCCCCAGCGTCACCACCCCGAACAGCGCCGTCAGCCATAATTCGCGCCCGCGTGGAATGTGCCAGCCCGCCAGTTTCGCGCCCACCAGCATGATCGACCCGGAAAGCGTGTAACGCAGGAACACCAGCGTCGCCGGGGAAAACGATTCGAGCGCCACGCGGATCCCCAGATACGTCGTGCCCCACAGAATGCACACGGAAATCAGGGCGACGTAGGCAAAAAAATCGGGATGACGCGCGCGGCTCAGGTTACTATGTTAGCTTGATCGTCACGCTTACCATCAATCCCGCCATCGACCGCACGGTGAGCGTGGATAAGCTCGTTTTCGAGGATCGCGCCTACATTCTGGACCGCTCCGAAGCCGGCGGCGGACGCGGCATCAACGCGTCGAAAGTGATTCACGGCTTCGGAGGAAAAACGTTGGCCCTGCTCACAGCCGGCGGAGCTTCGGGCGAAAAAATGTTGAAATCGCTGGCCGGCATGGGATTTCCCTTCGAATCCGTCCCGGTCGCGAGCGAAACCCGCACCAACATCACCATCTCCGATAAGCAGGGCCTGACCGTGAAGCTGAACGAGATCGGCGAGCCGCTTTCCGCCGATGAGTTGAAGCAAATCCGCCAACTGGTGGAAGCTCGCCTCACAAAAGCGCACTGGCTGATGATCTGCGGCAGCATGCCCCCCGGCGTTCCGGTGCACTATTATTGCGACCTGATCGAAATGGCGAAAGCCCGCGGCGTGAAGACGCTGGTCGACACCGACGGCGCGGCGCTGCTGCATTCGCTTGAAGCCAAGCCGACGCTGATTACTCCCAACCAGCACGAAGGCGAGCGCCTGCTCGGCCGGGCGCTGATCACGCGTGGCCAGTTTCTTGAAGCGGTCGACCGGATTCAAAAGATGGGCTCGGAATCGGTGATTCTGTCCTTAGGAAGCCGCGGCGCGATCGGATCGAGCCCGGAAGGCGTATTCGAAGTCTTGCCGCCGCACGTGGATGCACTATGCCCCATCGGTGCCGGCGACGCCATGGCCGCGGCATTCACCTGGAGCATGGAAAAAAAGAAATCCTTCGCCGATGCGCTCCGCTGGGGAGTGGCGGCCGGGACGGCGAAAGCAATGCTGCCGGGGATGACGTTCCCGACGCTCGATCAGACGCGCGCGGTGTATCGCCAGGTAGAGGTCCGTCCAGCGCGGTAGCTGTGGAAGTCCTAGATGCCACGCCCCGAGCCGCGACCAGAGGGAGCGGTTAAACGTTCGGCGACAAGTACAGCGCCATAGGCTCACCCTGCTTCTCGACCACGTACCTTATCGCCGCTCGTACACTAACGGCGTTACGCAGCCACCGAGCGCTGCCATGCCGAGCCCACCTCTTCCGATCCGGCGCATCCAATCCGGCCACATTCAAACGCCGGCTGGCGTACGATTTCAGATCGTTCATGACGCGTGCCGACGCCACATCGGCGTCCACAATCGCGTGCACATGATTGGTGCGCACGTGAACCGCAAGCACCATCCAGCCGCGTTGCTTTGCGCGGTCGACAACCGCGTCAAGCACCGTCAAGCGCCGCGAGTGATCCAGTGTATACACAGCCTGATCCATCAAGTGTCGCTCAGCAGCAAGCCGCGTAGGATTGTGCCCCAACATCCGGCTTCCGGGTGCATTGTGACTGCGATCGACAGAGCCCGATTCGTCGCCATGCAAGTGCGCGCCGTAGCAGGCGAATGTAATCAGGTAGGTCACGATCTAAAACCGCCTGAGTTGCCACTACCGACCCCGAGCCGCGACCAAAGGAAGCGGTTTGAAGATCATTTCCGATTTTAACCGCTCCCTATGGTCGCGGCTCGGGAAGGTACGCTCTCAGGTTCCGAACTTTTACCTGTTGATCAAATTGCGGAATGACATCGCACCGACATATGTTATAAGAAGCCGGTCCGCCGGGTCGATTCGACCCCTAAGGTCCTTTTCGACTTCCTCAAGCAAAAAGGCTGTTTGAAGCCACCATTCCGAATTCATTACGGGAAATGCACCCATGCAATGAAGTCGCCGAAAAAACGCGTCGTATTCACCCTGCTCGCCCAATTCAAACCGAACTGAAATTCGTTTCATGTATGCTCCTTAGTTCCACCGGTCACGTCGATTAGAGGTGCGCCAGTTCGTCATCGCGGGCACGATGACGAGGTCTATAAAATGGTTGAGCGGCTAAACGTCAGCCGCTCAAGCCCGCCACAAAAATGTCTGCTTCTCTCCTCTTAACTACACCCGCTCGTCCCCCCGCAGTTTTCGCACTTATAGCACGACCCGTTCCGCGTCATCAGCCCACCACATTCCGAACAAGTCGGAGCATCCGCGGCCACTGGAGCAAACGGCAAAGCCTGCTGCGGACTCGGCTCCGTCACCTGTAACTTTGGCGAGTCGCCCGCTTCTCCCACCGCGTATTCCGGCCCCAGGAACCTGGTTCCCAGCCACCGGAAAATATAATCCATGATCGACTTCGCGTACGGGATCTCCTGGTTCCCCGTCCAGCCGCTCGGCTCGAATCTCACGTGGCTGAATTTGTCGACGAAAAATTTCAGCGGAACACCGTACTGCAGTCCGTAACTCACCGCCGTCGCGAACGCGTCCATCAGGCCCGAAATAGTCGAGCCTTCCTTCGCCATGGTGATGAAAATCTCGCCGGGCGAGCCGTCGTCGTACAAGCCGGCCGTAATATAACCCTCGTGGCCGCCGATCGAAAATTTGTGCGTCAGCGAGCGGCGCTCATCCGGCAGCTTCCGCCGGATCGGTCGGTATACGATCTTTTCTTCCACCTTAGTCACCGTGGTCACCGATTCCTTGGCGCCTTTGGACGTTCCGCTCGACAGCGGCTGCACCCGCTTCGAATTATCGCGGTAAATCGCGACCGCCTTCAACCCCAGCCGCCAGCTCTCCGTGTAGGCGTGCATCACCTCTTCCGCGGTCGACTCCTCCGGCATGTTGATCGTCTTCGAAATCGCCCCGGAAATAAACGGCTGCACCGCGGCCATCATCCGCACATGACCCATATAGTGAATCGACCGCATCCCGTTCTGTGGACGGAAGCTGCAATCGAACACCGGCAGGTGCTCCTCGCGCAGGAACGGCGCGCCTTCGATCGTTCCAGTTGAATCGATATGATCGACGATCTTGTTCACCTGATCCGACGTGTAACCGAGCTTGATCAGCGCCGCCGGAACCGTGTTGTTGACAATCTTGATCACGCCGCCGCCCACCAGTTTCTTGTATTTCACCAGGGCGAGATCCGGCTCGATCCCGGTCGTGTCGCAATCCATCATGAAGCCGATCGTGCCGGTGGGCGCGATCACCGTGGTCTGCGCGTTGCGGAACCCAGCGCGCTGGCCCAGCTCATACGCTTCTTCCCAGCATCGGCGGGCATTCTCATACAAGTCCGCCGGGACCCGCTTGTCGCTGATCCGCGCGGTCGAGTCGCGATGCATGCGAATCACTTCAAGGAAAGGCTCCTCATTCACCGCGTAGCCTTCGCACGGACCCGTCGAGCCCTCCGCGATCCGCGCACTGGTCAGGTACGCCTGCCCGCACATGACGGCCGTAAGCGCGGCGGCCCAGTCGCGGCCTTCGGCGCTGTCGTACGGGATGCCCATCGACATCAGCAGCGCTCCCAGGTTCGCAAAACCCAAGCCGAGCGGCCGGAAATCGTGCGAATTCTTGGCGATCTTCTCGGTCGGATACGCCGCGTTGTCGACAATGATCTCCTGCGCCAGGATGATGGTGTCCACCGCGTGCCGATACGCTTCGACGTTAAACTGCCCGTCCGCGCCGACGAATTTCATCAGGTTTAAAGACGCCAGGTTGCAGGCCGAATCGTCCAGGAACATGTACTCGCTGCACGGATTCGACGCGTTGATGCGCGCCGTGTTCTTCGACGTGTGCCACTTGTTGATGGTGGTGTCGAACTGCATGCCCGGATCGCCGCATTGGTGCGTCGCTTCCGCGATCTGGCGCATCAGCTCACGCGCCATTTTGCGGTCTTTCTTTTCGCCGTTGAGCCGCGTGTGCGTCCACCATTCTTCATCGTCCGCGACGGCCTGCATGAATTCATCCGTTGCGCGCACGCTGTTGTTGGCGTTCTGGAAAAACACCGAGCTGTACGCATCGCCATCGAGCGAGGAATCATAACCCGCATCGATCAGCGTGTGCGCCTTCTTCTCTTCTTTCGCCTTGCACCAGATGAATTTTTCGATGTCGGGATGGTCCGCGTTCAGGATCACCATCTTCGCCGCGCGCCGCGTCTTGCCGCCGCTCTTGATCACGCCGGCGAACGCATCGAACCCCTTCATGAAGCTCAACGGTCCGGAAGCGCGCCCGCCGCCCGACAGCAGCCCTTCTTCTTCCCGCAAAGTCGAAAGATTGGTGCCCGTCCCCGAGCCCCACTTGAACAACATTCCTTCCGTCTTCGCCAGATCCAAAATCGATTCGAGCGTATCGCCCACCGAATTAATGAAGCACGCCGAGCACTGCGGCCGCGTCTCGCCCGCTTCCAGCTTCTTGATCGCGGCGGAAGCTTCGTGGTAATACCAGCCGTAGCCGCGCGGCTCCTTCACGCCGACGTTGAACCAAACCGGCGAATTGAAACACGCCTTCTGTGACAACATCAGGTGCGCCAGATCATCGCGAAAATTGGCGGCATCCTGCACCGTGCCGAAATAGCGCCCGTTCAGACCCCAGTCGGTGATACTATCGACCACGCGGCTGATCAACTGGCGTACACTGGTTTCGCGCTCGGGCGACCCGATCTTTCCGTAGAAGTACTTGCTCACCACAATGTTAGTCGCGGTCTGCGACCAATCCGCGGGAGCCTCGACGTCGCGCTGCTCGAAGATCACCGCGCCTTTATCGTTCCCGATCGAGGCGTTCCGAAGATCCCATTTGACCTGGTCATACGGATTTTTCCCAGCCTCTGTAAAATAACGCGGGAAATCGACGCCAACCCGGTCATTCACCGGTACCGGACGACGTAAATCCTTTAGTTTCATTGCGACACCTACACCTAATTGTCCCATGGGGCTTTCCTTAATGGAAGGATCGAGCGGTTTGGTCGATTTGAATCCGATCAAAGCCGCTGACGGCAATAATGACCCAATATATAGGGGCTCGTCAAGAACTTTATCTATATACGGTGCATGGGTTTGCGATGGACCCGTCTTAAGTATATCAAATCAGTTACTTTGTCGGGTACGCCGGATTGCGAGCGTAACTGCGACGCGGTGCATCCTGCGCTACCTTCTTTAACCACCGCAGCTCGGTTCGAATCTGTTCCAGGCTAAGCGTGAGCATCCAGACTGCTTCATGGAACGGATGGCCCACCTCTTTTCGAACCGCCGCAAGGATCTCCCGCTTGCGCGCCCGTTCGGATTCCAGGAACTTTTGCCGCCGGTCGAGCTGCTTCCGAAAAACACCCGGCCCGCACTGCCACGACAACGCCAGCCAGGTGAGGAATGCCGGACGCGGGGATTGGTCCGTCCAGTCTTCGCGCTCCAAAGCGTCGGCCAGCGCGGCGCGTCCGCGCGCGGTGGTTTCAAACACGCTGCGCTCCGGACCGCCGGCATCGTCTTCCGATTGCGCTGCGCGAACCAACCCGCGCCGCGCCAGCTTTTCGAGCGAATAGTACACCTGCGGACGCGAGACTCCGGCCCAGTCGCGAACCTTGCGGAATTCGAGCAGCGCGTTCGCCTGATAGCCATGCATCGGCCGCTCCGCCAGCAAACTCAAGAGCACCAGATCCGGAGTGGTTAATTTTTCGCTTGACACGATCCGCCTTCTTCAACTAGTCTAAATCAGACTAGTAAAGTTTGCAAGGAGGAAATCACATATGAACGTGACGAAACTGACCCCTAATCTCTACACCGACGACGTGGCCGCCTGCGTGAAGTTCTGGGTGGAGCGGATGCACTTCGAAAAAACCGTGGAAGTGCCCGAAGAAGGCGGCAAACTCGCCTTCGCCGCGCTACAGAAGGGAAATATCGAGTTGATGTACGGCAGCTACAACAGCCTCGCCAAAGATATCGATCCGGGCGCGTATCAAAAGGGCACCGGCTTCCTGTTCATCGAAGTAGACGACGTCGATGCAGCGCTCGCCGCGATGCACGGCGCGCCCGTGGTGCTACCGTTGCACAAAACCTTCTACGGTGCGACCGAGTTCACCGTGAAAGATCCCGCCGGACACCTGCTCACGTTCGCGCACTTCGCCGCGGAAGCAGCGCCAGCGCAAAAATAAGAGTGGCGTCGAGCAGTAGATTGAACAGGTACATGTGCTTGACGTTGTCCCACGCGTCGCCGCAGGCAGCGGTCAGGAACGCGATCAGCGCGCCGGCGGCAAGAGCCCCCAGGAACTTGAAGCGCAACCCGCGCCGCAGCGCGACCGCCGGCAGAAAAACCAGCCCGATCAGAATGAACCGCCCGGCCGGAGCGAAAATGCGTTCGTGAATCGAACTCCACAGCGTGAAGCTGCGCGTCTTCGCTCCCTCCGGACGTCCGGCCGACGCCTCGAAATTTCCGCACCATTCCGGCCGCAGCGAAAACGCAACCGGGAGCACAGTCTTCGCGCGACGCCAGATTCGCGCGGGATGCTGAAGATAAAATTTCGCGACCGTCGCGCCGGTCACGCGGTGCAGCAGAACGCCGTTATATAGATCAGGAAATGTCGTGCGCGGCGTCCAGGCGCCCGTTCCCGAAAATGAAACCAGCCGCGGATCGAGACCCAGCGATTCAAGATCGGCGGCCGGCGTTTTCGATTCGGGCAGAATGGCCATAAAGATCGAATTGTAGGTAGTCGCCTGCTGCATCGGCACGGGCCGCGTCCACATGGTGAGGATTGCGAAAGCCGCGATGATGCCGGCTCCGGCGATGCCAAGCGCGCGCGTGCTCTTTTCACGCCAGCCAAGATACACCGCCAGCGGCATCAGCACCGCAGCCAGCGGATAATTCGACGACTTCGCCCACACCAGCATCGCCGCCCACACGCACCATCTGCCCATTTGCCACCGTGAAATCGCGCCATGCAGCATGGAGGCGCTCTCCGCGGCCAGCAGCAGAAAGAAAATGCAAGTGGCCGGCTCCGTGTAGAACGAATTCCAATACGCAACATAGCCGACATCGGTCAGCGCAATCGCAGCGACCATCCATGTCACTGGACCGGTCATCCGCAGCAGCCAGGCAAATGCGGCGAGAAACGCGATCGCATGCACCAACCCAAGCATGCGAATATCCAGCACGCCTTTCGAAGTCAGCTTGCTCAACCCGACCGCGCTGCCGACAGACAGATACTCGGGCCCCGCCTGCTCGAGAATCGGAATCCGCGCCGAAGGATCGCGCACATATTTCGCCTGCACGAACCCGGCGGAAAGCGGCATCGATTTATCCGCGGGACCGTAGCCGAAGCGCCCGATCATCCTTCCGAAATCGCCCTGATCGGAAAGCCCGACGATCGGCGGAACAAACAATTGAAATCCGAGGACCGCCGCGACAGCGCTGAAAACCAGCCGACGCAGCACCTTTTTATGCGACCACGTCGATCGGCATCGGCGGCATCCTGCGTCTACCGATTTTCAGCTCCAGCTTCCGCGCGCCGGGCGAAATCTCGTCGGGCAGGCGAAAATTCAGCTCGAAGCGCTGCGGCCGCGGGTCGATGCAAAAGTATTCGAGCGCGATCAGCGGCGTCCCGTCGATCGAGGCGTCCACCTCATCCGGATGCACGATCTCTTCGATGATCACTTTCACGTAGCGGGTTTCAATGCGATTCTCGGCCACCTGGTTGATCCCGTCCGTGATCGACCGGATGCGCGGCACCGACGGACCCGGAGGAATCACGCGCAGCACCCCGGTGGGCGCAATCGGCCGGCCCAGCCACAAAATCTCCACCGGCAGCAAACCAGTCGCTTCCAGTTGCGGCAGAATTACGTTGATCTGCTGCAGCCCCGCATAATCCCGCGGACCAATAAAGCACACCGTGCCGAGCGAACTGCCCACCGTCACCTGCAAATGATGCAGTCCGATATCGTCCGGCAAATTTTCGACCCAGATAGAAATCGACGCAAACCGTCCGCGGCACGGCGCCACCGGTTCCGAGCTGTTGGCGTTGGTGATGCGCCGCACGCGCACCTCCGGCTGATCCGTGCGGTTGCGTTGCGCGGCGATCCAGCCGGTGGGCCGTTTGCGCCAAGTGCTCCACATATATTGCGTGCCCGCGCCTTCGAGCGCCAGCACCTGAAAATCGTTCAACCCTGCGAATTCCAAAACTTCTCCCGACGAAAACCGCACGCCGTCCCACGTATCGACGGGCGCCAGGCGATTGATCAAGCCGTTGAAATGCAGCACCGCCAAGCCGCCGGTTTTCATCACACGATGAATCTCGCGCAGATAGCTCACGATCACTTCGCGCGCCGGGATGTGCTGGAAAACCGCGTAGGAATACACGAATTCGAAGGACTCGTCCGCAAACATCGGCAGCGTGGACCCATCTGTGACGTAAGTGTGCGCGTTGGGAATATCGCGCAGCTTCTCCTTCGACAGCGTGATCATTTCATCCGACACATCCACGCCGTGGATCTCGACGAAATGCCGGCTCATGGGACGCATCAGCCGTCCCGGACCGCAGCCGACTTCGAGCGCATGCCAGTTGCCGCGCTCACTCACCGGCACGCGGCTGAGCACCCACTCCAGTCGATTGATGACTTCCGTGGCGGTCGCGAAAAACTCCGCGTCATCGGAATAGCGGCGGCCGAAGGCGACGAAATAGCCCGCGTCTTCCCGCGCGCGGGCATTCCAATCCTCCCGCATACGCCGCGCGATGTCGTCGTCGGGCATTTTTTCTAACCGCTCCCTCTGGTCGCGGCTCGCTGAGGCGCCAGCGAAAATGGTCACCAGTCCGCAACACCGCTCCCCGAGCCGCGACCATAGGGAGCGGTTACAAGTTCAGTTACTTCCGGCTCGAATACTTGTTCAACAAATCGAGCAAAATCCCCGCCGGCGCCGGCGCCGGAACGTTGGTGGTCAGGATTTCGCGATTGGTGATGTTGCGGCCGTACAGCTCGGTGTTCCAGTCCGGGTCCGGGCGAAGCGTGGCGCCGCTCAGCGAGACTCCCGCGAACAGGCCGCGCTGGCGCGACCAGGTGAGGATCTCCGCGGTCATCGCGGCATCGGTCTCCGCCTGCGTGTCGCGGCCCACCGGTCCCGCGGCCACCGACGCATCCCCGCCCAGGGTGAACTTCGTTGAAAGCAACCGGTTCACGCCGCTCTTGTTCATCACCAGCATAAACACGTCGGTTTCCGAGCCGCCGATCTGGAATCCGACACTTCCACCTTCCACGCGAATCGCGGCCGGCGCGGACCACCCCTTCCCGTCGCTTCGCCGGCAGCAGACGAATCCCTTCCCATACTTCGCGCCGACGATAAAAGCGCCTTTTTTCAATCCGGGCACAATCACCACACACTGCGCTTTATTGAGCAGGTCCTGCGGGATGGCCTTATCCGGCGTTCCCATGACTTCATTGAACGCGGTGGCGGCGGCCTGAAGCCGCGAAGGCGCGTCGGCGTCCGCAGCCATTAATGGCAGGCCGGCGAACATCGCGGCCGAGCCGAATGCGGCGAAAAGTTTCCAGTTCATGGCAAGTTCCTCCAGATTCTGATGATACACAAGCAACGATGTGATTCGTGTTACACCTTCTAAGGATGGTCCCGGCGCGCGCAACGTTACCGAGAGCGGAGTTGGTCCGCGGGCTCGACTTCACCAGCACGGTGGCGTTGGTGGCCGGGTCGATGATCGGCACCGGCGTGTTCTTCAAAGCCGCGATCATGTCGCAGCAGGTGGGATCGCCCGCGCTGGTGATGCTCGCGTGGCTGGTAGCGGGGTTGATGTCGCTGGCCGGCGCACTCACCTACGCCGAACTCGGCGGCATGATTCCGAAGGCGGGTGGTGAATACGCCTACCTGCGCGCGGCCTACGGCGACCTGCCGGCGTTTCTCGACGGATGGATGCGAGCAGTCGTCGCATCGGCCGGCAACGCCGCGCTGGGCGCAGGATTCGCGGCGCTGCTGGCCGCGATCATTCCGATGAACGCCGTGTGGGCTTCCACTACCCTGCATCTTCTGGGACAGGAGATCGCCTGGAGATTGGGAATGCGCGAGGTGGTCGCGGTCTCCGTGATCCTGCTGTTCGGCGTGATCAACTGCGCCGGCGTCCGGCTCGGCGGACGTGTGCAAACCGCGCTGACCGCGGCGAAAATCGCCGGGATTCTGATCATCGCCGGCGGCGCGTATTTTTTCTCGAAAGACGGAACGGTCGCGAACCTGGAGATTCCCGCGAAGTGGAGTGGAACGAGGCTGTTCGGCGCCGCGGTTCTTTCGGCGCTGTGGGCTTGCGACGGTTGGGCGTTCATGCCGATGGTCGCCGCGGAAGTGAAAGACGCGGCGCGCAATGTGCCTCGCGCGCTGATCGCCGGAGTTTTGTGCGTGCTCACGCTGTACGGGCTGGCGAACGTCGCCTACTTTTACGCCCTGCCATTCCATGAAGTGGCGACCTCGAATTCCACCGCATACCGCGACGCTCTGCCGGTGGCGTCAAAAGCCGCCGCGACGTTTCTGGGCGATCGCGGACCCGCGTTGCTCTCGATTCTTTTCCTGATTTCGACCGCCGGCGCGATCAACGCGGTGATTCTTTCGCTCTCGCGCGTTCCCTTCGCCATGGCGCGCGATGGTTTGCTGCCGGCCAAACTCGGCGAGGTCTCGCGCGGGTCGAACGCGCCGGTGGTGAGCGTGCTGGTGATCACCGTGTGGTCATGCCTTCTGGCGCTGTCGGGGACCTTCGATCAGCTCACCGACCTGACCATTTTCGGCCAGTGGATTTTTTACGGCCTCACCGGCGCGGCGGTGTTCGTTCTGCGGCGCAAAATGCCGGACGCGCCGCGTCCCTATCGCGTCATCTTTTACCCGTTGACGCCGATTATCTTTGTCGCCTGCGCTGCGGGGTTACTGGTGAACAGTCTGCAATCGAGTCCCGTCGAATCGGTGGCCGGACTGCTTCTGATCGCGGCGGGCCTGCCTGTATATTTTTATTACCGGAAAGGAATTTGAACGATGAAAGATCGGGTCGCGGTGGTTACGGGAGGAGGCACGGGCATCGGCCGCGCCATCTCCGAACATCTGGCGCGTGCCGGAGCGCGCGTGATCGTGAATTACAGCCGGTCGCGGGAGGACGCCGAAGCGACGGTGAAGGGGATTCAGGAAAACGGCGGAACGGCCATCGCGGTCGCAGCCGATGTCTCAAAACAAGAGATGGCGACTGAGCTGATGAATGCTGCCGTCACGGAATTCGGGCAACTGGATTACCTGATCAACAACGCCGGCTGGAGCACGCGCGTTCCGCACGCGCAGATGGATCAGCTTACCGACGAAATCTGGGATCACGTGTTCGACACCAATCTGCGCGGCGCATTTTATTGCGTGCGCGCGGCCACGCCTCTGCTCAGGAAGCAGCCCGGCGCGGCGATCGTGAACATTGCGTCGGTCGCGGCGCTGCTCGGGATGGGCAGTTCCATGGCGTACGCGGCGTCGAAAGGCGGGATGGTCACGTTGACCAAATCGCTGGCGCGCGCGCTTGCTCCCGAGATTCGCGTGAACGCCGTGCTGCCGGGGTTCGTCCGCACGCGCTTCGCGGGCTGGACGGAAGACGCGTTTTCGTCATCTGAAAAAATCACTCCGCTGCGCAAACTCGCGACCGTGGACGATGTCGCCGAGGCGGCGCTGTTTTTCTGCGCCCACGCGCTCGGCACCACCGGCGAAACCCTGGTGGTCGACGGCGGCATGGCGCCATTAGGACCCACGTTATGACGCTCCCCGACTGCCATCGTGCCGAAAGCGGCCGACCAGCCCTGCCGGTGACGGCGGGGATCAACGCCGCATTTTCGCGGAGACCATCAACCAGCGGTAAATCGTATCGGGAGACGACTCTATGAAAACCAATCAAAAATGGCTGTTGAAATCGCGGCCCGTGGGCCTATTCAAGGAATCGGATTTCGAATGGCGCGAAGAGCCGGTCGCCGCGCTGACCGAAGGCGAGGTGCTGGTTCGCCAGGTGCTGCTGTCGCTCGATCCGACCAATAAAATCTGGGCCACGGAGGACTCGTATCTGTCCGCGGTGCCTCTCGGTGATGTGATGCGCGGCATCGGAATCGGCGTCGTGGAGGAGTCGCGCGACGTGGCGTTCGGTCCGGGCGATGTCGTTCAGGGGATGTTCATGTGGCAGCTCTACGCGATTTTGAATGGCGCGGAGCTCAATAAACTTCCCAAGGGCGTGCCGCTGGCGGCGTTCATGGGAGCGATGGGGCACATCGGGCTGACGGCGTATTTCGGACTGCTCGATATCGGCAAGCCACAAGCCGGCGAAACCCTGGTGGTCTCGGCGGCGGCGGGCGCGGTCGGATCGCTGGTCGGGCAGATCGGGAAGATCAAGGGCTGCCACGTAGTGGGACTCGCGGGCAGCGACGAGAAATGCCGCTGGATAAAACAGGAGCTCGGCTTCGACGCGGCGATCAATTACAAAAAGGAAGATGTGCCGGAAGCATTGAAGCGGGCGTGTCCCGGCGGCATCGATATTTATTTCGACAACACCTGCGGCGAGATTCTGAGCGCCGCGCTCGCGCTGATTAACCTGCACGCGCGCATTCCGATGTGCGGAGCGATCTCGCAATACACGGCCACCGAACCCGTTCCCGGCCCCGCGAATCTGTTCAACCTGGTTTCGCGCCGCGCGCGAATGGAAGGGTTCCTGGTGCTCGATTATTTTCCGCGGGCGAATGAAGCGATCCCGGATCTGATGAGCTGGATGCAAAGCGGCCGACTGAAATTCCGCGTGGATATCGCCGACGGGTTGAAAGAAGCTCCGCGCGCGATCAACAAACTGTTCGAAGGCACCAATATCGGCAAGCTCGCGGTGAAGGTATCCGAAGAGCCATGAGCTACGCGCAGATCGTTTTCGAAAAAGACGACGCGGTCGCGACCGTCACCATGAATCGCCCCGCGAAAATGAACGCGTATTCGGAGATCATGGTGCATGAGATCCTGGCCGCGCTCTCTGACGCGCGCGATGACGACGCGATTCGCGCCGTGATCCTGACCGGCACCGGCCGTGGATTCTGCGCCGGCGGCGATATCAGCCGCGATTTTCAATATCCCGCGCGGTATCGCGGCCATCGCCTGGAATCGATGCTCGAAATGCGCGAAAACATGCACGCATTGATCCGTTTTTTGCATCGTTTCGATAAACCGGTGATCGCGGCGATCAACGGCGCGGCCGTCGCCGGCGGATTAACGCTAGCGCTCGCCTGCGATTTCCGGATTGCCGCCGAAAGCGCTCGCCTCGGCGATACCAGCCTCAAATTCGCGCTGATCCCGGATGAAGGCGGCGCTTATTTTTTCCCGCGCGCCATGGGTATGGATCGCGCACTGAAGATGTCGCTGCTCTCCGAAGTTTATCCGGCAAAGCAAGCGCTGGAACTCGGCTTGGTGACCGAAGTGGTCGCTGACGTGGAGTTGATGACGCGATCGCGTGCGCTGGCGCAGCAGCTTGCCGACGGTCCGCCGATCGCCATCCGGCTCGCCAAACGCATGATGTACAAGCAGCGCGGCATGGATCTCGACAACGCGCTCGAAGATGCCGCCATGGCGACGCTGGTTTCCAATTACACCGAAGACGTGAAGGAAGGCACCGCCGCATTTCACGAAAAACGAAAGCCGAGGTTTCAAGGCAAATGAAAAGTTGGCGAGTTCACGCCTGGGGCGAACCCGAAACAATGGTGATGGAAAATGTCGCCGAGCCGTCGCCCGGGCTGGGGAAGGTTCGCATCCGCAATCACGCGGCAGCGCTGAATTTTTTCGATATTCTCCAGATTCAGGGCAAGTATCAGATCAAGCCGCCGTTTCCGTTCACGCCCGGCGCGGAAGTGGCCGGCGTGGTGGACGCAGTGGGTCCCGAAGTCAGCGCGCATCGCGTGGGCGACCGCGTCATGGCGATGACGCACGGGGGCGCTTTCGCCGAATCCTCCATCGCGCCGGCCGCGAGCGTCTTCGCGATGCCGGCCGCCATGAGCTTCGAAGAAGCCGCGGCCATGCCGATCGTGTATCACACCTCGTATTTCGCGCTGGTGCATCGAATTACGCTCTTGCCCACCGAATGGCTCCTGGTGCATGCCGGCGCGAGCGGCGTGGGGATGTCCGCGATCCAGATCGGCAAAGCGTTGGGCGCCCGCATCATCGCGACCGCCGGCAGCCAGGCCAAGCGCGAATTTTCCTTGAATCAGGGCGCCGATCACGCGCTCGATTACAATGACGCGTCGTGGGTCGATCGCGTGAAGGAGATCACCGGCCGAGGCGCGGACGTGATCTACGATCCGGTGGGTGGCGACGTGTTCGATTTATCGTCGAAGTGCATCGCGCCGGAAGGAAGGCTCCTGGTGATCGGCTTCGCCAGCGGACGCATCCCGTCGATCGCCGCGAATCGCGTGCTGCTGAAAAATATGTCGATGGTGGGCGTCCTGTGGGGCGGTCACGTCCAGTTGCACCCGGAGTATCCGTCCCAGGTTCATCCGCCATTGATGGAGCTGTACGCCACGGGAAAAATTCACCCCTCGGTGGGCGCGGCCTACGCGTTCGAGGATCTGCCGCGAGCGCTGCGCGATTTAGCGGATCGGAAAGTGATGGGGAAAGCGGTGGTGAAGATTTTGCTTGACACGCCGGTTTGATTCCTATACAATGTAAATGGAAATATCGGGCGCATAAAGTCCGGCGAATCCCTAATTAGCCTAAAAAGAAACTTACAATGAAAAAAATTGAAGATTTGGAGAATCAACTTGAGTTGGGTTTCGAAAAACTCCGCTCAGTTAAAGACCGACCCGAAGAGCTCATGCCGCTTGTTCCGCAAGGGTTTCGCGCACGCATCACTCTCCGGAGCGCGACGGACCGCAAGAAAAAGAGGACTGCAGCGGCCGATTCGTGGTCTCCGGAATCCGGCGACAGCGTAATCATCTATTTCGAGCCCATTCCAGGAATCGATCCGGAGCGGCAAGGAAAAGAAAACAGGAACGTTGATTACCTCGTCCGGGAGTTCGGCCTGTCGCACGAAGAGGTCATGGATCTGATCAAAAGGCGCCCGAACGCGCACTCGTTGCAACCCGAACCAGCATCGAGCGGGGTCGCAAAGGCCGCCGCTCCTGTCGGCGCCGATCCCGTCCGGGACTTGGTCCTCGCGCTGCATCACGCGGAGTCGAGATCCGACTTCAAGTTCATCGCGCTCAAGTGGTTTCGCGACACGGCGTTGGTCGAAGCCGGCTTTCCGTGGGCTTCTGCGGACGCAGAGAGACAACGGGTGCTGAAACAGGCCATTGACAGGAACATGATATTGACCGGTCGGGTACCGAACCCTCGCGCGCCCGAATTTCCCGTGACTTCCGTACGGTTGAACCGCATGCTTCCCGAAGTCCTGGCGATTCTCCAGGAAAACCAAGGCAGCGCCGACGACTTCGAACCCGCGGCGATACGGGGAGAAGCTCTGTCGGCGACTGTTCTTCGCGACAGGCGATAAAGGTTGGCTCTCTATTACCTGGATACAAGCGCGCTGGTGAAGCTGTACGTTCGCGAGCCTGGAACGGATGTGCTCGTCCGGCTCGCGAGCCGCACTGCAAACCATCAGTTTGCTGTCAATGCGTTGTCCAAGGTCGAACTACGGTCCGCGATTCGAAAACGGGAGCGTATGCAGGATATCGACGCCCAAACGGCTTCGAGCGTGCTCGCGCGCTTCGAACGGCACCTGCAGTCGAAATATGTCTGCCAGATTGTAACCGACGTCGTTCTCGACACTGCCTGCGCCCTGATTGATCGCCACGCTCTGCGGGCGTACGATTCGGTGCAACTTGCCGGCTGCCTCGCTCTGCGGCAGTCATCTGCGTTTAGCTCGCCGACGTTCGTGTGTGCCGACAAGGATCTGCTTCAGGCGGCGGCGAGCGAAGGCCTTCAAATCCTCGATCCGGCTCCCTAGAGCCCGAACGCGGCCGCATATCGGACCCTGCCCCGAACCCCAATGAGCGCACCCGGTTCTAGCTCCATCGCCATGTACGCCTCTGGCGGAAACGGACTTTCCAGTCCGCGCGCCGCGACCGAAAACCCAAATCGCGGATAGTAATCCGGATGCCCGAGCACGATCACGATCCGCTCGCCCTGCTCGCGCAGCCGATCGAGTCCGTGACGCACCAGCCTCTGGCCGATGCCCTGGCGCTGATATTCCGTCAACACCGCCATCGGCGCCAGCGCGACCGCGGGGATGGTATCGACCCACATTCGCGTAAACAGAATGTGACCCACCACGCGGCCGTGCTCTTCTGCAATCAGCGAGCACAGCACCGCGCCCTCGGCGCGCAGGTTCTCGATCAGCTCCGCTTCATCCGGCCGCCCGAAGGCGTCCTCATTGATGAAACGAACCGCCGGACCGTCCTCCGCGATTTCGTCGCGGACCGTCACTCTTTTTCAACCGTGCTGATCACTTCCGCTGAGCGCACGCCGAACATCCGGCGAATCGCGCGGCACACTTCGCTCGCAATCCGTTCCGCGTCTTTCTTCTCAGCCACGTCCAGTTCCACTTTGATGTGCAGGTCGATTTTCAAGGTTGCCTCCGGCAATTCCGCATAAATCAGATGATACGATAGGATTTCTGAGCGTCCTCTGCAAAATCTGTAACAAGCGGCGCGCCAAACGTTACTGCCCGGGTGTCAGCGGCGAAATCTGCGCCGTGTGCTGCGGGACCGAGCGCGAAAATACCATCGACTGCCCGTCTTCCTGCGAGCATCTGAAAGCCGCCCGCAAGCATGAGCCGCCCGCCGCTCTCGACGCCGAAAACCTTCCCAACCAAGACATTCGCGTGAGCGAAGATTTCATCCGCGAAAACGAACACGTCGTTATGTGGCTGTCCCTGGCGCTCGCGCGCGCCATGGACAAAGAGCGCGCCGTCGATTCCGACGCCCGCGAGGCGCTGGCCGCTCTGATCCGCACCTATCGCACGCGCGAATCCGGATTGATCTACGAAACGCGCCCTCAAAATCCCTACGCCTCGGCCATTCAGGACGCCGTGGTTGCGTCCATCGAAGAACTGCGCCAGCGCCTGGCCGAGGAGCGCGGCATGCAGACCATGCGCGATTCGGATCTGCTGGGCGCGCTTGTATTTCTCGAGCGGCTGGAGCTGCAGTACTCGAATGGCCGCCGTCGCGGGCGCGCGTTTTACGATTTTCTGCGCGGTTATCTTCCCGAAGCCGAAGCGCCGTCGCTGGCCGTATGACCGCCTACATCGTATTCGCGCACGGCTCCAGCGTCGAATCGGCCAACGATGCGGTGCGCGCGGTTGCGTCCCAAGCGGCGCGGCGCGCGGGATGGAATTTGTATGAAACCGCATTCCTGGGCGGCGGCCGGCCGGATCTGGAAGAAGCCGCGACGAAGCTCGCGTCGGAAGGCGCGACAGATCTCGTCGTAATTCCGTATTTCCTTACCTCCGGATTGCACCTGGAGCGCGATCTGCCTGCGTTGATCTCTGAAATCCGGCGCGCGCATCCGCAGATCGCCATTCACGCGACCGCGCCGCTCGATGGCCATCCCGGCCTGGTAGACGCGGTCATGGATCGGGCCAAGTGATGCCACGGTCCTGGATGCTCGGGTTGGCGGCCGTGTGCGTCTTCGCGATCGTCGCCGGGGTGATGCTCAGCGTGATGCCGGCTCCGCTCAAGGAATCCGATTACATGGTGATCGGCACCGTCGCGACGCTGGTTGCACTGCTGGTGCTGTTTCTGGTGGTGATCTCGACATCGCGCGACGTGTTCTTCAAGAAACGGCGCAAATGAAACGCGGATTGGTCGAAACCCTCCCCTCGCTGACGCTCAAGGTTCTGAACCCAGCCAATCAGAACCCCGACCGTGTAAGGGAGGGGAGGAGTCAGCCTCAACCTGATTTCTCTCACCAGCTTTTTGAGCGACCCCAAACAGCGCACAGGCTACACTAATAACGTGGATAAGCGCCGCATGTGCCCGAACTGCCGGGCATTCATCACCACTGACGACAAGGTTTGCCCGTATTGCCAGGCCCAGGTCGGCCCGCGCGCGGTCGAGCGCCGGACTCCCTCCGACGCGTTAGGCGGCCTGATCCCGCACGCGCGTTTCACCACCTCCGTCATCATGCTGATCAACATCGGCCTGTATCTGGCCACCGTCCTGGTCACCTCGCGATCCGGAGCCGGCGGCCTCGACCCGAGCGCGGAAACGCTGTTCCGGTTCGGCGCCAAATACGCGCCCGCCATCGCGCAGGGACAGTGGTGGCGATTGATCACAGCCGGTTTTCTGCACGGCGGAATTCTGCACATTCTGATGAACATGTGGGTGCTGTTCGACCTGGGCGCACAGGTGGAAGAGATCTGCGGCACCAGCCGTTTTCTCACCATCTACCTGTTCACCAACATCACCGGTTTTTACGCCAGCTACATGTTTTCTCCCGCGCTATCGATCGGCGCCAGCGCGGCGATTTTCGGGCTGATCGGTGGAATGATCGGCGTAGGCGTACGCGACCGCAGTTCTTTCGGCGCCGCCATCCGGAGATTCTTCACGCGCTGGGCGATCTACGGACTGGTGCTCAGCCTGATTCCCGGAATCGATATCGCCGCGCACGGAGGCGGCCTGGTTGGCGGATTTCTGATCGGCTTCATCGCCGGAACGCCCAGTTATAGGCCATCAACCGAGCGCATCTGGAAGATCGCGGCAGGCGTGATGCTCGCCATCACAGGTCTGGCGTTCTTCGATATGGTCAGCTTTATGCTCCGCGCAACTTAGCAGGCTGTCCCAGTGTCGTCAGCGTCGAAAGCCCCAGGCCCACAAGACTCTGTGAAAACTTCCGACGCGCTCCCCTTGCTAACGCGCGGGGTTCCGCAGGTGGCTCATTCGACAGCGCGCCTAAACGGAACCCCGACCGTCAGAGTTTGTGTGAAAAGTCGGGACTCCACCCCGCCGTCACCGGCAGGGCTGGTCTATCGCGTTGAGAACCCAGGCGTCGGCGACCAGCCCTGCCGGTCACGGCGGGGATCAACTCCACTTTTCACATAGACTCGTCAGGGAGGGGAGCACGTCCAATTCTTGACGCGACGGCAATGGAGCGCGTTCCTGCGGCGCGAAAGCCACCAGCAGCGCTGTGATCACCAGCGCGATTCGCGGATGGATTTGCCCAGGCGCTTGCTCACCACCGCTTCATACCCGTTCGACATCTTCAGCAGCCAGCGTTTGCTTGAAAGCGGAGAAATCCGCCGGATGTGGTCCGCGTTGATAATCGTCGCGCGATGAATGCGGCGGAAACTTCGCGGGTCGAGCTTGTCGAGCAGCTCTTTGAGCGAATGATCGCTTAGATAGCGCTCGCCGCCGGTCAGGATGTGCACCAGGTCGCCTTCCGCCTGAAACGCGATGATCTCGGCCGGATCCAGCAGATACATATCGCGCCCACGGCGCCCGACCACTTTGTTCAGCGTCTTCGGAGCAGGCACGGCCTGCAGATGCCGCGCCGCTTTGGCGATCGCCTTTTCGAGGCGCTCCCGCCGGACTGGCTTCAGCAGATAATCGATCGCGCCCACTTCAAACGCTTCGAGCGCGTGCTTTTCATACGCGGTGACGAAAATCACCGCCGGCGAGCCGCCTCCGCGAAGCGACCGCACCACGCCCAATCCACCCAATTCCGGCATCTGCAGATCCAGCAGCACGATATCCGGCTTCAGCTCGAAAATGCAGGCGAGCGTTTCCGCGCCCGTGCCGGCTTCGCCCGCGATTTCGAGCGACGGCAGAGACTCGATATGCTCGCGCAGAATCTGGCGGGCGATCGGCTCGTCGTCGGCGATCAGGATCTTCAAAAACTGACCTCCGCGGCGCGCGCCTGCAGCACCGCCGCGCCAGGAACCGCGAACGAAACCATGCTCCCCTCGCTGCCGGACTGAACTTCCAGGCGCGCTTCAGCGCCGTAACAAAGCTGCAGACGCCGCGCGACGTTATCGAGACCCACGCCGAACTTCGAATTGCGATCGAACCCGTCGCCCGTGTCGCGGACGCGAATGATCAACGCTCCGCGCCCGTCGAGCGAGGCTTCCAGGCGCACCAGGCCGCCCGCCGGCTTCGGCGAAATGCCGTGCTTCACCGCGTTTTCCACCAGCGGCTGGACGGAAAGAATCGGGATCGGCACCCGCACGGCTTCCGGATCCACCACGATTTCGGTGCGCAGCTTGTCGCCCAGCCGCAGGCGCTCCACTTCCAGATACGCCTTGACGATGTGCAGCTCCTCTTCGAGCGGCAGAAACGATTTTTCGGTTTCGAGGAAATAGCGGAAAATGTCAGCCAGGTTGAGCACCGTTTCGCGCGCACCCTTGGCTTCGCGCGGAATAATTCCGTACAGCGTGTTGAGCGCGTTGAACAGAAAGTGCGGATGAATCTGGGACTGCAACGCCCGCAGCTCGGCCTGCGCCACCAGCCGGCGCATTTCCGATTCGCGGTACTGTTCGATCTGCTCCACCACCTGCGCCGCGGCGCGTCCGAGCGCCTGCAAATCTTCGCTCAGGTACCTGCGCCCTCCGGACCGCCGGCCGAGCAGCAGATGATGCACGCCGCTCGACGGAAATCGAATCGGCAGAATCGCTTCGATGCCGGTAAGCGGAGGGCGCAACGGCGGAAGTTCGGAGATCTGAGCGGGACGCCGCAAATCGAACCCGTCGAGCCGCGCGTCCGTCGCCAGACGAGCGTCCGCGCCCATAAACCTGCCGATCAGCCGTGCCGCCACGGCCAGGTACTCCGATTCTTCGCGAACCGGCGTCTTCAGATTCGCGATCAAAGCGTCCAGATCGGGCCGGCGGAATACCAGCCGCGTCAGAAGCCGCTGGACCGGCGCGCGCACGATCGCGAAGATCACGAATAACAGAGTCAATCCGGCCAGCAGCAGCGCTTCTCCGAACGGAGTCTCCGGATTCGGCACCAGGTGCATCCGCCATGCCGATACCGCGGCCAAGGTGAACAGCGCGGCCAGGAATACGTTGGCCAGAAAACGCAGGAACGCGTCCACCAGAACGAATCGGTAATCCTGCAGCAGCACCAGCATCGCCAATGGAATCGCCGCATGATGAAACGCCAGTTCCCGCGACCATACCTGCGTGACGTGGGCGCTGCGCAGATGCACGAACGACATGGCCAGCAGAAACAGGCTCATGGTGCCGACCAGCCGCGACGTCATCGCGCGCCGATACCGCTCGCGCGAGGCGAACACCGCGATCGCCGCGACGCAGGTCAGCGTCCCGAACCCGATCGAGATCAACGTCAGCCCCAGCCGATGGTTGGGTTCGCTGGCTCGAAATAACTCCATCACGTGCAGGGCAATGGTAACCGCGCTCAGCCCGTACCCAAGCTTGACCAATAGCCGGAAACGGTCCGGCAGGCAAAGATCGAACAACAGAGCGGGCAACAGGCTCAGCACCGAAAACCCAATGCCGGCGGTCACCCGGCTAAGCGGA
The DNA here is from genome assembly GCA_963797245.1 of Terriglobia bacterium. Taxonomy (GTDB): domain Bacteria; phylum Acidobacteriota; class Terriglobia; order Bryobacterales; family Bryobacteraceae; genus Palsa-187. The sequence continues at coordinate 177,568 of CAWCPE010000023.1, read as the reverse complement.
GTTTCCGGACTGATTCCCAGCACGATCAGCGACGCGACGTTCCAGACCAGCGCCAGAAGCGCCGCGAGCATCGCCTTCCGGCTGGCCGGCAGGCGGCGCGCGCCGCGGTCCTGGACCAGCAGATACAGGAAGATGCCGAAGATCAGGACGCCGGCGGAATGTCCCAGCGTGTTGACGAGCAGGGACTCGTTCACTTTCCTAATGATAATATGCGGTTTCGTCATTTTCAGCCGTGGCGACGCATAATGGGGGTATGAGCCGCTTATTTCTTGGTTTTTTTGCAGTGGCGATTTTGTCCGCCCAAGCCCAGACGCGCACGCCGGTCATCGTCGAGCTTTTCACATCCGAGGGCTGCTCCAGTTGTCCGCCGGCCGATAATCTGCTCGCTCGGCTCCAGCGGATCGTTCCCGAGGCCGAGGTGGTCCCGCTGAGCGAACACGTCGATTACTGGAATCATCTGGGCTGGCAGGACCGTTTTTCCGCGCCGCTGTTTTCGATGCGCCAGGAGGATTACGGGCGGGTGTTTCGCCTGGAGAGCGTCTACACGCCGGAAATGATTGTGGACGGAACGGCTGAATTCAACGGCTCCGATGAAGCGCGGGCGCGCAAGGAGATCGCTAAGGCGGCCGCGGGTCCCAGCGCCGTGACAAGCATGACTCTGGCCGGCAATACGGTGCATCTGCACGTCGAAAAAATTCCCGCGCAATCCCGCAATATGGACGTTTTTCTGGCGATTACGGAGACGAATCTCGAAACCACGGTCGGAGGCGGAGAAAACAACGGTCGCCGGCTGCGGCATGTGGGCGTGGTGCGGCACCTATCGAGCGTGGGGCATTTCGATTCCCGCAAAGGCGGAGCCTACGATGCCGATGCGAAGCTGAGTTTCAATCCCGAATGGCGCACCGAGAACCTGAAGCTGGTGATGTTCGTGCAGGACCGCTCCAACCGCAAAATCATCGGCGCGGCGACGCTTCGGCCGTAGCCAATCGCGAGTTTTGCAGCGAAGTGCACTTCAATGCGACCTTCAACCGGGCGGTGAACGTCGAATTTTCCGGATACAGCGGAATGCGCGGGAGCAGCGCCGGATTCGCGAAACCCACATGTCCCAGCGTCATCGTCACCGCCGAATCGTAGTATCGCGCGGCCACTGGCGCGGCGCGTGGGCCGATGCTCGACCAGCTTCCGAACGGATACGCCAGATGCCGGCAGGCCCGTCCGGTGTGCTCCGAAATAGTGTCGCGGCTGCGGTGCATTTCGGACGCGAGCTCGTCGTCGGTTAATGATGACATGGCGGCATGCGTCACGCCGTGGCTCTCGAACTGGATCAGGCCGCCGCGCGCTAACGCGGTGACTTCGCTCCAGCTCACCGGAGCCTGGGGTCGCAGCGCCTCCCGCCGGACGCCGCGCTCGCGGGCCACGAAATCCGCCAGTTCCATGGTGAGTGGCAAATAGGCTTCCAGGCGGCTCGAATGCCAGTGCCGCTCCATGGTTCTCGAGAGATTTTCCACCGCGTCGGGATGCGAAAGACCTCCGGAATCCAGTCCGATTCGTCGCCGGAGGCGAGCTCCACCTGCCCCGTCACGCCCGGCTTCATGCGCAGCACCACCCGCTGCCCCCGCGTATACAGCGACACAAACTCGGGCGACTCCGGCCGCGGACTCACCAGCGTCATATCCCGGCCAGCACATTCAGGAACTGCGGCAGCTCATCGAGTTTGGTGCGCCGCAGAATCGCGCCCGATCGGGTGATGCGCGCATCCCCGCGTCCGGTAATTCCCGGCCCGTTCGAGCGCGTCATGCTGCGAAACTTTCGCCCGCCTCGGCCGACCCTCCAGGCGCGGTGAAACGGATTTCCGGGCGAATCAATCGCAAGCCAGATGGCCATCGCCACCAGCACCGGCAACAACACCACCAACGCAGTCGCCGATACAGCGACGTCCACCAACCTGCCAATCAAATCCTCCGACTGGAAATTCGCACTCTGCACTGCCGTTGCACGTTGCAACGCGCGTTCCGAAGTAAAGTTCCTTGAAAAATAGAGGTTAACCAGGCCGCGATTCCCGCGCGCAGTGAACACGGCTTCCACAAATGGATGGACAATGTTCACCGCAAATCGCGACCAAACGAAGCGGTTAACGTTCCGCTCTTGCGTTACCGTAAGAGAACGTGCCCACCACAGCCGAAGCTCTCGCGCGCAGCCTGGCCGATCGCGGCGTCGAAATCCTGTTCGGCCTGCCCGGCGGCGAAATTGTCGCGTTTATCGACGCCTGCCGCCGCGCCGGAATCCGTTTCCTGCTCACCGGCCATGAAGCAAGCGCCGCGTGGATGGCGCAAGTCACCGGCCAGATCACCGGCGTGCCCGGAGTATGCGCGTCCACGCTCGGCCCCGGCGCAACCAATTTGATCACCGGCGTCGCCAACGCCTTGCTCGACCGCGCGCCCATGCTGGCCGTGACCGCGCAGATCCCCGCCGCGTCGCTCGCGACCATGACCCACCAGCGTCTCCCGTTGAATCGTCTGTTCGAGCCCGTCACGAAGGCTTCCTTCCCCGTCAATGAAGCGTTCCACATCGACGATGCTCTGGACCTGGCGCTCGATCCGCGTCCTGGCCCGGTGCATATTTCGTTAGCAAGCGACGTCGCGATTCAGGAAACCACGCCGTCCGCGCGGCACAGCGCCCGCGCCGCCACGCCAACGTCGACCACCCAAATCGCGAGCAGAATCGCTGCGTCCAAACGCCCACTGGTCCTGATCGGCCTGGGCGCGACCCCTTCGATGTCAGCCGCCATCGGCGCTTTGCTCGATCGCTTGCAATGCCCGTTCCTGGTCACTCCCAAAGTTAAAGGCATCGTCTCCGAAGACCATCCGCTGTTTCTCGGCGTCGCCTCCGGCATGGCCATCGACCGCGATATTTTAGAAACCATCCGCGCCGCCGACCTGGTCATCGCCATCGGTTTCGATCCCGTGGAATGCGACAAAACCTGGTTCGCGACAACCGAAATCGTCGCGATCGATTCGGTTTCGATGGCCGAAGGCGATTATCGTCCCCAGGAATCGATCGGCAACATCGCGGGTATGCTCACGCAACTGAGCCCCGCGCCGAAACCCTGGCCGCGCGAGCTGATCGATTCGCGCCGCGCCGCAATCCGGCGCAGAGCTGTCACGGGCCTATCACCCTTGCGCGTGATCGAAGAACTGCGCGCTATCTTCCCGCGCGACGGAATCGTGACCTGCGACGTCGGCTCCCACAAACTAGTCATGGGCCAGTTCTGGCGCAGCTATCAGCCCGGGACGTTCTTCATGTCGAACGGCCTCTCTGGCATGGGCTTCGGAATCCCCGCCGCCATCGCCGCGCAATTGGCGCATCCCGACCGCGCGGTACTGGCCCTGGTCGGCGACGGCGGAATGCTCATGATGCTTCACGACCTCGCTCTGATCCGCGAGCTCGCGCTGCCCATCGCGATCGTCGTCTTCACCGACCGCAGCCTCAGCCTGATCCGAGTCAGTGAACACCGCCGCGGCATCGCCCCCTACGGCGTCGACTTCACCCCGCCCGACTTCGCGGCCATCGGAGAAGCCTTCGGAATCACATCGACGCGCGTCGCGACCATCCCCGACCTGCTCGCCGCCTTCGACCAAGCATTGTCCCGCAAGGCGCCTTACCTGATCGACGTCCCGATCGATTTTCAAGAGTATTACGAGCTGGTGTGAGCTGCAATGGCGACTTAGGCCTCGGCGGTATCATGATGACGATGCCGGACGGTGCGCTCATCGGCTCTGCCGCGGGAGTCTTGGCCTCTGCCGCGGGAACCATGGCGTACGCCGTGCGTGGCCGAAGCTCCCGCATCCTCGCGCCTTCCGTCTATCATGGCAACCGCTCGAAACGCACCATCGCGCTCACTTTCGACGACGGCCCCAGCGAATCCACTCCCGCGCTGCTCGAAATCCTGGCCGAGCACTCGGTTCCCGCCACGTTTTTCATGTGCGGAAAAAACGTCCGCCGCCTGCCGCAGATCGCGCGCCAGGTGGCCTCCGCCGGCCACGAAATCGGCAATCATACCGATTCCCATCCGCGCATGAGCTTTCGCTCTCCCGAATTCATCTATAGCGAGCTCGCCATGGCGCAGGAGACCATCCGCCAGGTGACCAGCCGCAATCCCTCGCTGTTCCGTGCGCCGTATGGCGTCCGCTGGCTCGGATTGAAAAGCGCGCAGTCCCGCCTTTCGCTGATGGGTGTGATGTGGACCGTCATCGGCAACGATTGGCGCTGGCCCGCGCGCCGCATCTCGCGCCTGCTTCTGCAGCGCGCCTCGAATGGCGCCATCCTGTGCCTGCACGACGGCCGCACCACCCGGCGCGCTCCCGACATTCGTCCCACGCTGGACGCCGTTGCCTACGTAATCCCTATACTGAAGGAGCGCGGTTTCCAATTCGAGACCGTGAGCCGCATCCTATGAACGACGATCTCATTCCTCGCGTCACAGGAGTCATCGCAAAATCCCAGCACATTCCGCCCGAATCGATCACCATCGACAGCACGTTTGAGGATTTGAAAATCGATTCGTTGGACGGGATCAACATCCTTTTCGCGCTCGAAGGCGAATTCGACGTGGATATTCCTGACGATGCGGCCAAGCAAATCCGCTCGGTGCGCCAGGCGGTGGAAGGCATCGCGAAACTCCTAGCGGCGAAACAACCTGTGCAATGAGGCGAGTGGCCGTCACCGGCATCGGCGTGATCTCCGCGCTCGGCCGCACGCGTGACCATTTCTGGCGCTCCCTCGCCGCTGGCGTGAGCGGAATCCGTCCCATGACGCTGGTCGCACCCGGCGCCGTCCGGTTTCCCAACGCCGCCGAAGTTCCCGATTTTCGCGCGGAAGATTACCTCGATCCGAAACAAGCCGACGCACTCGACCGCTTCGCGCAGTTCGCCCTGATCGCCGCGCGGGAAGCCGTCGCCGACTCGGGAATCGTGTTCGATTCGTCCCATGGTGAAGTGACCGCGATCGTCACCGGCTCCTGCCTGGGCGGCAAATCGACCGAAGACGACGGCTTCCGCAGCCTCTACGCGCTGAACCAGACCCGCTTCCCGCCGCTCTCGGTTCCCAAGGCGATGGCCAATGCCGGCGCCAGTCGGATCTCGTTAGAATTCGGCATCACCGGCCCGGTTTACACCGTTTCGACCGCATGCTCCTCGGCGAATCACGCCATCGGCCAGGCATTTTGGATGGTGCGCAACGGCCAAGCCGAGATTGCCATCGCCGGCGGCAGTGAGGCTCCGTTTTCACTCGGCCATCTGAAAGCCTGGGAAGCGATGCGCGTGGTCTCGCCCGACACCTGCCGTCCGTTTTCGCGCGACCGCCACGGAATCATCCTGGGTGAAGGCGCGGCGATGCTGGTCCTCGAACCGCTCGATCGCGCGCAAGCCCGCGGCGCCAGAATCTGGGGCGAAATCTCCGGCTTCGGCATGTCGAGCGATGCGAGCCATCTCACCCATCCGTCAGCCACGGGTGCAGCCCGAGCCATGCGAGCCGCATTGAAAGACGCGAACCTTGCGCCCGAGTCCATCGGCTACATCAACGCGCACGGCACTGCCACCGAAATCAACGATCCGACCGAAACCTCCGCCATCCGCGAAGTTTTTCGTTCGCCGCCGCCGGTGAGCTCGACCAAATCGATGCACGGACACGCTTTAGGCGCAGCCGGAGCGCTCGAAGCCGCGGCCACACTGATGGCGCTCTATCACGACTTAATCCCGCCCACCGCCAATTTCACCGAGCCCGACCCGGCCTGCGCCGTCGACGCAGTTCCGAATCAGGCACGCGAGGCGCAGATCCAACACGCCCTCTCAAATTCCTTCGCCTTCGGAGGATTAAACGCCGTGCTCGCGTTTACGCGACGATAGAACCCCGCCGACGACCGCCAGCCGCGCCGGTAAGAGTCGGTGTGAAAAGTGGAGTTGATCCCCGCCGTGACCGGCCGGGCTGGTCACGGACGTAATGCGCCTTCAACGCGATAGACCAGCCCTGCCGGTAACGGCGGGGTGAGGCATCGACTTTTCACACACGCTCCCCGCAAGCCGTCAGTGCTTCAGCCGGCTACACGCCGTCACCGCTCCCGTAGGATCGATGGCGGAGTTGCCCTCCTCAATGGCCACGATTTTTCCTTCCGTGTCGATCACAAACGTGGTGCGATTCGCCAGGTAAGCCGGCCCCAGCACTCCGTACTGCTTCATCACTTCGCGTTTGTAATCCGACAACATGGGAAATTCGGCGTTCAGCTCCTTGCTCCAATGATTCAGCGTCGCTATGAAATCCCCGCTGATCGCCAGAACTTGCGTCTCCGCGCCTTTGAATTTGTCAATACCAGCCTGGTATTGGGTCAGTTCGCGCGTTCAACCACCTGTGAAAGCGGCCGGGAAGAATGCCAGGACGACATTTTTCTTCCCTTTGAAATCGGCCAGCGAAACGGGTTTGTTGTTCTGATCGCGAAGCGTAAAATCGGGAGCTGTGTCGCCGACTTTAAGAGTCGTATGCTGCGGGGCAGGCTGCGCGAGCAGCGCCACTGCGGCCAAGGGGAGCAAGAGTAAGGGTTTCATAGGTCCTCATGCTGAAGCTAACATACCTTTCGTCGCCGCGAGGTGCGCTAATCCCTAGCCAGACGACGGTTGGTGCGTTAGGATGGCCGAGGGAGAATGCCATGAAACCGATCGTTCTCGCTGTGGCAATCATCGGATCGGCGAATGCGCAATCGCAGACGGGAGCGCCATCGAAGCGTGAATTTGAGGTCGCATCCGTCAAGGTCCCGCCAGTAGTGTGGGGTGTGCCGTACGACATCGAGGTCGGCATCATTCAACACGATACCATCACGTTCAGGAACGTTTCGCTGGCCGATTGCGTGAAATTCGCGTATGGACTAAGCAGCGACTCTCAGCTTTTCGGGCCGGATTGGATCAAGTCCAAGGAGCTGCGGTATAACATCGTTGCGAAAATGGCGCCGGGTACGACGCACGACCAGGCTCTTCAAATGATGCAGGCATTGCTCGCGGAGAGGTTCAAGCTGGCTCTTCACCACGAACAGAGGGTGCTTAAGTATTACGCGCTGGTGGTCGCCAAAGGCGGGTCAAAGATGCCCGAAGCGAGCGACACTCCCGCGAGCGTCCCTACTGGAGTACAAGGCCAGCTCCGGATTGTTAGCAACCGCATGCCGATGTCTACCGTGGCGACTATACTGTCGCGCTACATGCGGGACTTCGTAGTGGATCAGACTGGGCTGGCGGGAGACTTCGAGGTGAAGCTCGTCTGGACGCCGGACGATCGTCCAGTACCGGACGACCAGCGCGGTGCTTCGGTCTTCACGGCCGTTCAGGAGCAACTAGGCCTTAAGCTGGAATCGCGAAAGGGGCCGATGGATGTGCTGGACGTTGATCGGGCTAAAAAGATTCCGACCGAAAACTGAGGAAAAGGATACCTCGTACTCCGTTGGCGGTAGCGATTCTAAAGCCCCCCATGATGATCGACCGTCGAAGTCATCGTCATCGACCAAGCGCAAAGACCGAGCGAGAACTAGCCGACGTCTGCTCAGCCAACATTTATCGGACCACTCGCTAATCGATGGAGTGCGCGTGCTCCCATGAACCCGGAACGCTTAACCGCTCCCTTCGGTCACGGCTCGGGGTGTGGAAGCAAACCGACCCCGAGCCGCGACCATCGGGAGCGGTTAAATGGCGTTCTTCAATTACAACCCGTATCTCTGCAGCCGACGATACAGCGCACTCCGGCTCAACCCCAACGCATTTGCCGCGTGGCTCACGTTGCCCCCATACCTCGCGAGCGCCTTCTTGATCAGGAACGCTTCCACTTCTTCAAGACTCATATCTTCCAACCGGGTCGACCCCTGCGCTCCGCTCCGTAACGCCAGATCCCCCTGCCGCACCGAGTTTTCCTGCGCCATCAGAACCGCGCGCTCGATCACGTGATTCAACTCGCGCACGTTCCCCTGCCACGGATTCTCTAATAGCGCCTGCATCGCCGCAGGATCGAAACCCTGCAGATTTTTTCGATACCGCCGCGCATGAGTACCGAGAAAATGCGACGCGAGCAGCGGAATATCTTCGCGCCGTTCGCGCAACGGAGGCAGATGAATCTCGATGGTATTCAACCGGAATAGCAGGTCCTGCCGAAAGCGCCCGCTCGCGACCTCGTCGGCCAGAATCGCGTTCGTAGCCGAAATCACGCGCGCGTCCACTCTTCTGGTCTTCGAAGATCCCACCCGCTCCATCTCCCCGATCTCCAGAACCCGCAGCAGCTTGGCTTGCAGATTCATCGGGACGTTGGCGATTTCATCCAGAAACAACGTCCCACCGTCGGCCAGTTCGAACCTTCCCACGCGATCCGTCTTCGCATCCGTAAACGCGCCCTTCACGTGGCCGAACAATTCGCTTTCGAACACGCCCTCCGCCAAGCCGCCCGCATTGACCGTCACCATGGGACGATTGGCGCGCACCGAAACCGTGTGCAGCGTGCGCGCGACCACTTCTTTCCCGGTGCCCGGCTCGCCCGTGATCAGCACATTCGCATCCGACGGACCCACCCGTGCGATCAGTTGCAGCACCGGCTGCATGGCCGGCGACTCGGCGATCAGCGCCGGACGCCCGTCGCTCCGCAGCAGACGGTTTTCCGCTTCTAACCGCTGCCCGCGCCGCAGCGCCGCCGACAACTCGACTTGCGTGCGAATGATGGTAAGCAGGCGAGCGTTGTCCCAGGGCTTCTGAACGAAGTCGCGAGCCCCGCGCCGCATCGCTTCAACCGCCAGGTCGACACTGCCCCACGCCGTCATCACCACCACCGGCGCCATCGCGTCGATCGACTGAATGCGCGACAGCAGGTCCAGCCCCTCCTGACCCGACGTGGTGTCGCGCGTGTAATTCAGGTCCATCAGCACGACATCGAAATCGCGCGATTCGAGCGCCGCCAGAATCCCGCCAGGCGAGGTCGCGGTTTCGAGCTCAAACCCCTCGCCTTTGAGCAGCAGCCGCAGGGCCTCGAGCACATCCTGCTGATCGTCGGCAATGAGCACCCGGCCCTGCGTAGGATTCTTCATTCGAGCCTTGATTGTATCGAAGTGCGAAAGCAATCCGAGGCCCGCATCTAAATCCATGCGCATCAAGAGGATCGCGCAAGCCGAACTGTCCGATTCCGGGACGCGCCGCACGTCAGCGCGCCGCGTCATGCGCGTTTTTAGAAGACGAAGCGCAGCGAAAGCTGCAAGTTGCGCGCCAGGTTCGTCTTGCTGGTGATCATCCCGAATTGGCTGGAGGTGGGCGTGAAATTCGGCGCAGCGAGGTTCGGATGATTCGGGAAATCGTAGGCCTCGGCGCGGAACTCGAACCTGGCCCGCTCGTTCACCACGAATGTCTTGAACAACGACAGGTTCCAGTCCTGGAATCCTGGACCGTAAATCGAATCGCGCACGCCCGGCGCGAGATTGAACGTGCCCGTGGGCGGAGCCGAAGCGCTCACGGTAAAATACCGCGGCGAGCTGGAGTTCGTCACCGGACCGGCGAAGGCGCCGGTGTTGATGCTGACCGGTCCGTTGAGCACCCAGAACTGCCCTTCGCTGCCGCAGCCGAAGCTGCCATCCTCGCCCACGCCGGCGTAATCGTTGTTGGCGCCGACGCCGCAGGGCGTGCCGGTCTGGAATTGCGCCGTGCCCGCGATAGACCATCCTCCCAGCAGCTTGCCCTCAAGCTGATTATCGTTCTTCAAGAAAGGAATGGCGTAAATATAGTTGATGATCGCGATATGGCGCTCATCGTACTCGGACGGACCCCACAGGTTGCTGGTGTTGTAGGTGTCCGGCACGATGTCCCGGTAGTTGGAGCCGCCATCCATGCTCTTCGAATACGTGTAGGAGACGCCGAAACTGGATCCTGCCGTAAATCGCCGCTCCCATTGGACCTGCAGCCCGTTGTATTGGGAATTTACTACGCTTTCCTCTTCCTGAATAGAGGAGAATCCCTTGTAAGGACGAAGAGCGTTGACGTTCACCCCGGGGTTCGCGAGCAAGGCGCCCACCGTGGGCTGATTGATGTCATAGACCGTCCAGGCGTGATCGCCATGATGGCCCACGTAAGCCACCGTCAGAACGCTGTGCAGCGGAAGCTCACGTTGAACCGTGGCGTTGTAGTTCCACGCCGTAGGGTACTTGAGGTTCGGGTTGAGCGTGGTAAGCGTGAGCGGCGCGGCAGTACCGGTAGTGAGCGCGGCGCCGGGATTATCCACGGACACGTTGTTTACCGTAATCACCGGCTGGAAGGGCGCATTGCCACCGGGGAAAATATTGTCGAGCAGGGGCATGCGCGTGACGAACTCGCCGATGCCGGCGCGGATCACGGTCTTATCGTTGATCTGGTAGGCAACCCCAAAACGCGGCTGGAAATAGTTCGTGGTCTGGATGTAACCGTTGGGCAGGTTGGGTGCGCTCAGCAGGCTGGCGCAGGACCCGCCGTCGCATTGGTTGGACGTGAACGCGGCGATGCGTCCTCCCGCCGAGGGGAAGGAACTGTAGCCGGGGATGACCACGCCGTCGTACGGATTGCCCGTTCCGAGCATCACATTCCCGGTGGTGGGCGAAACCTTCACGGCTTGCGCGGGATTGTAGAGGGCGCCGTCGAAGTAGTCGGCGTTGCCCCACAGTGGGTGAAATCCGGCAATGTTGCTCCAGCGCAAGCCATACTCGACGTGCAGCTTGGGCGTAACCTTCCAGGAATCCTGCGCGTACGCTTCCCACATAAAGGCACGCCAGATGGTGAGTGCGCGCGGGCCGATTTCGGTATAGGAATCGGCCAGGCCCAACGCTAGATTGGCCATGCCGATGCCGGAAGTGGCGCCCAGACCGGTCCGGGCATCGCTGAAGATGAAGGTGCCGTTCTGGTTGCTGGCGCCCCCGGGAACGGTATTGACGTTGATCTGATCGCCGTCGTTTTCCCCGGAATATTCGAACGAGATACCGAACCTGAGGGTATGGTTGTTCCACACCTTGGTCAGGTTGTCCGCTCCGGTCCAGATGGTTCCCGAGGAGTGCGAGGGATACGGGCCGCCGGCCAGTCCATAAAAGCTTGGCACGCTGACGGTCGGGATCTTGTTGGGTTCGTCCTTACCGTTCGGCATGAGGTAGGGGAACGTGATGGGGTCCGCCAGATCCTGGCGGTTGAAGCCGGGCGCCGAGGTGTCGACGGGAATGTAGACGTCGTCGATGCTCAAGCTGATGCGGGCTTCGTTAACCACGCTCGGGGTGATCGTGGACGTCAAAGAGATGGTATTGGTTTGGTTGGGACGGTGGAAGAATCTCGGGGTAAGTCCCGATCCCTGATCGAAGGGTATGAACTCGTAGTACGACAGATCGCTTCGCCGGACGGAGAGCCGGTTCTTGTCGTTGAGCAGGATGTCGAAATTGAGATCGCCCTTGCGCTGATTGATGGGATGGGACGCCTGCACATATAAGTTATTCGCGCCGACTTGAAACCCCGGCGTGGGCGCAGGGTAGGCGTCGATGATGGCGATGCCGTTCTTGCTCAGCATGGTTGGCGGAATGACGTTACCGGGAAACGGCTGGCAGGTTGCAGCGCCCACCGAGGGGCATGTCCCCGGTTCGTAGATCTCACGGCTTCCCGAGTAGAAGGGATTTGGCGACAGCAATTCGCTGAAATTTCCCTGGCGCATCAGGTTCGTGGGTACGGCTTCCTCGGTAAAGTCTTCATAGACATAGCGGATCCAGTCTTCCGCGACGAAGAAGAACACCCGCTCGCGCAGCTTCTCGGGGAGACCGGGAAACCACACCGGGCCTCCGAAGGTGCCGCCGAAATTATTGTAGTGAGCCGGCTGGGCGTAGTTGGTCAGCGTGCTGAGATTGCGCGTCCAGGTATTGGCGTTCATGTCCGAGTTGCGGAAATACTCGTACAGGCTGCCATGAAAATCCTTGGTGCCGCTTTTTGTGATCACGCGGATCTGCCCGCCGGAGGCGCGGCCGTATTCCGGCGCGTAGTCGGAGGCAAGCACTTGAATTTCTTCCACCGCGTCGACATTGGGAACGCCAATGATCTGCCCATTGGCTCGGGTGCGGTTGGCCGGAGCGCCATCCAGGGTGACGAGCGTGTCCTGCTGGCGCGTTCCGTTGACGTTGAACGGCTCGGTGACGCCTTCCGCGTAATTGAAGTCCCCCATGGTAGCGCTGCCGCGCATGCCCGGCAGGAGCTGGGCCTCAAAGAGAGGGTCGCGCCCGTTCAATTCCTGCATATTGACCACCGCGCCGCTGACCGCGCTCTGCACGGCTGCGGAATCGGTTTGCAGCACGGACGCAGTCGAGGTGACCGAGACAGTTTCCGTCACCGCGCCCACCGTCAGGTTCGCATCGAGTGAAAGCGCGGTGTTCGGCGCTAACCGGTTGTGCGCGCTTTCGAAGCGCTTAAATCCGGGCGCCTCGGCGCGCATCGTGTAAACGCCGGGCGGCAGGTTCGGCGCGATGTAATACCCCGAGCCGTCGCTGCTCAAAGCTTGGGCTGCGCCGGTTCCTTCGTTGGTAATCGTTACTTTCGCTTTCGGGACAACTCCGCCCGTGGGATCTTTGACGAATCCGCCGATCGATCCGGTGTCGGTTTGAGCCGTGGCCACCGCAACCGAGAACAGCAGACCAAGGAGAACGTTCTTGTTGATGCGTGAGTATAGTCTATTCATGGAAAACACTCCCTTCACATCCGGATGGCGGTTGTGCCGTCGGCGCGCACGACACACTGAGAGAGAAGAAACTCCCGACCAGAAAATGCTGATACCAGGGCTCCCCAACCCAGCTTTTCGCCCGCCGGTGAACCCTTTTCTCCACCACGGGGAAAGCTAATGCCCTCGTAATTTAGCACCGGATTGTTTCAGTAATTTGGCATTTGTCGAGCAATTTCATCACATTTTGGACGCGATTCCGTTTCACGAGAAATGTAACGGCGACGGAACGTTCGACGTCAACTCGGCGATACTAGATCACATGTTCCGTGCGACCATCCGGCCCGATCTGGAGCTTCGACTGCTCGAAGAGCGCCACGCCGCCGAGGTTTTCGCGCTGGTGAATCAGGATCGCGCCTACCTGCGCCAATGGCTCCCGTGGGTCGATTCGACGCTCACGCCGGACGATACGCTCGCCTTTATCCGCGCCGCGCTCGAACAGTTCGCCTCGGGCGACGCGATTACCGCCGGCATCTGGCATCGCAAGGAATTCTCGGGCGTGATCGGCACCCACAAGTTTCAGAAGCTGAATCGCAGAGTGGAGATCGGCTATTGGCTGGGCGAATCGTCGCAAGGCCACGGCATCGTCACCGATGGTTGCCGCGCTCTGATCACACATCTGTTTCACGAACTCGGTTTGCACCGGGTCGAAATTCACTGCGCGGTGTCTAATGTGAAAAGCGCCGCGGTTCCGCGCCGTCTGGGATTCCAGCTCGAAGGCACCCTGCGCGACGCCAACTACGCGGGCGGGCGCTTTCACGATCTGTACGTGTTCGGAATGCTCAAGCGGGACTGGCATGCGTAACTGGCTTGCAATTGCAACCCTGGCTCTCGGCATCGGCGCGGCGACCGCGATGTTCAGCTTCGTTCATCCCATGCTGCTCCATCCGCTTCTGTATCCGCATGCGGACCGGCTGGTGACTATCGAAGCTCGTGATTCGCATGGCGCACGCGGCATCTCCTGGCCCGAGTTTCAGGACGCCCGTCGCGCGCCGGTTTTCTCGGACGGGGCCGCCTTCGATATCGGATTCTTTTTCCTGACGGGCGTCGATGAACCGGAACAGATCGCCGGCTCCCTGGTCACGCCGAACCTGTTTCGAACGCTCGGTGTTCAACCGAATCTCGGCCGCGACTTTCGCGACGGCGAAGACGGCGTCGTCATCCTGAGCGACGCCTGCTGGAAACGGCGGTTCGGCGGAGATCCCGGCATCCTCGGCCGCGAAATCTCGCTGGACTTCGCGCGCACGCCAGAAGTCGAGCATTACACCGTGATCGGCGTCATGCCTCCCGATTTCTGGATGTATTACGGCGCATTCGAAGTCTACGTTCCTCTTCCACGCGCATCGATGACGGAGGACCGGAAGGCGCGCAACCTGGCTGTGATCGCGCGCCTGGGCGACGGCGTGACGCTCGATCAGGCGCGCAGCGCGGTCAGCGCACTGCCACACGAACGCGACTGGACCACCACCGTCAACATTTGGGAAAAGAGCCAGACGCAGGACGTTCGTCCCGGCTTCCTCGTGCTGACCGGCGGCGCGGCCCTGCTGCTTCTGATCGCGGCGGCGAACGTTGCCGGGCTGTTACTGGTGCGGGCGCAAGCTCGGCGGCGGGAGATGGCGATCCGGGCCGCGCTGGGCGCAACCCCGGCCCGGCTGATGCGCCTGCTGATCGGCGAATCGCTCACCGTGGGGCTGTTCGCCGGCGCGCTCGGAACCATGCTCGCCTGGTGGGGATTGCGAATCATGGTCGCGTCGCTTCCCAAGGGCGGGTTGTTCAGCTTTCTTCCCAGCCTCGATCGCGTCGAGATCGATTTGCCGGCGCTCGGGTTTGCGATCTGCGCCTCCATCCTCGCGAGCGTGCTGGCCGGATCGTTTCCCGCCTTCGCCGCGCGGCGCGTGGACCTGGTCACCGGTTTGAAGGACGCTGCCACGATCGATACGCCGCGCGCCAGGACCGTCCTGGTCACAGTCGAAATCGCGTTGTCGGTGACGCTGCTCGCCGGCGCGGGCTTGCTGCTCAAGACCATGCAGCACATCAATGGAATCGACACGGGATTCCGTGCCGATCATCTGCTGACGCTGCGCGCGCCCGTTCCGCGCGGGACCGATCGCGCCCACGCGGAAGCGTATTATCAGGAGCTTATCGCGCGCCTGGCAGCGCTGCCCGGAGTTCGCTCCGCCGCGCTGACCAACGCGCAGCCGCTGACCGGGATGCATCGCGCTGAACGCTTTGAAATCCCCGGCCGTGATGATAACCCGCAAGCGGATTATCGCGTGGTAACGCCGGGATATTTTGCGACCCTCGGCATCCCGATTCATCGCGGCCGCGCCCTCGACTCGCACGATGAGCACCGCGCCGTCATCAGCGAAGCCCTGGCGCGAAAATACTGGAACCGAACCGACCCGCTGGGCCAGACCATCCGCATCCGCAACGAATCCGTCGAGATCATCGGCATCTGCGGCGATACGCGCAATGTGTTGCTGCGCGAACCCGCGCCTATCCTGTACCGGTCATGGCGCGATGAGCCCGATCGCGCCCAGCAGGTGGACCTGCGCACGTCGGCCGATCCCCTGGCGCTCGCACACACGGTCAGCGGAGTGGTCCGGGACCTGGGTGGCGTGGTGGCGGAGGTGTCACAAGGCTCGGATTTTATCGAGGACGCCACCTGGCAGCAGAAACAATCGGCCAGGGTCCTGAGCGCCTTCGCGGGCATCGCGCTGGTGCTCGCCGTGATCGGGCTATACGGCGTCATCTCGATGGCGATCGGCCGGCGAACCCGGGAAATCGGAATCCGAGTGGCCATCGGAGCGCGGCGCGGAGATGTTGTGAAACTGGTTTTGGATCAGAGCATGAGGCCGGTCGTCGCGGGGATCGTATTCGGGCTCGCGGCCGCGGTGGGAATGAACCGGTTCGTCGCCAGCCTGTTGTATCAGGTGACGCCTTCCGACCCCCTGGTGTTGGGATCGGTAGCTGGCGCAGTGGCCATCGCGGCGTTGCTGGCCTGTGTGGTGCCACTCCTGCGCGCGCTGCGGGTCGATCCGCTGATCTCATTGCGGTGCGAGTGATTCGAACGAGAACGACCACCATCTCAAGCCGTAGGTCTCGGACGAAACCGGCTGGATGGCCGAGCCGGTGAACGACGCGATCGCCGCGGCCCAGAAGCGCAGTCCCGAGCCGTTCGCTTCCATCACGCGAACCTGCCAGGGACCCGGGAACTTTCTCCACACTTCGTGGGCGGCCTGCGTCCCGATTCCGGTCCTCCGGTACACGCGCAATACGAAAAACTCCGCCATATCCCACACCCCGCCCTCGCCGCGCTTCACCAGAACCAACCCCGCCAGTTTGCCCTCCACGCGAATCAGAAACGGATGCCGACCAGCCTCCGACCAATATAAAGGAAGCGACTTGTACCCGAATCTTCCGTCCTCCCCGACCTCAAGCCGAAGGAATTCGCTGAAGTCGTGCACGTAAAGCTCGATCAGGTTCTCGAGAATCGGTGCCTGGTCCACCGTGGCGGCAATCAACTCAAGCTGCATACGCTTTTACTGACCGACCAGATCCAAAAACGCCTGCGCGGCATGGCTGACCGACCGCCGCGCAGGATAGGCCAGCCGGATCGGACGGTCCACGTTCATCTCCTTCACCCGCACCTCACACACGATTCCCTGGCGAACCTCTTCCTCCACCACCATCCTCGGCAGAAACGCGACTCCCTGATTCCGCTGCACCATCTTGCGGATCGCCTCCACAGTCGGGACTTCCAGATCCATGCGCAACGGAACCTTGGCCCGCTGAAATTCGCGGATCACCAGCGCCCGGTAGGGAGAAACCACGTTGTGCGCGATGAATGTCTCCTCGCCCAGTTCCGCAATCGAAACCTCCGCGCGTCGTGAGAGCCGATGATCCGGAGAAACGATGAACGCCAAGTGGTCCGTGTAAATCACCCGCGTGATCACCCGCTCGTCTTCCGGATCGTACCCGATGATCCCCAGCTCCAGGTCGCCATCGATCAGCTCAGTCGGAATCCGGCTCGACAGACTGCGCCGGACCTGCACCGTGATCCGCGGATACTTGCGACGGTATCTCTCAATATGATCAAGCAGATACAGCGTAGACGATTCATTCGCCCCAATCGTGAGCCGGCCGGCCGATTTGTCGCGTAGCTCGGCCAGCGCGTTTTCAAGATCGCCCTGCAAGTTTTCATACCGCCTGGCGTAATCAAGGACGATCCGTCCGGCATCGGTCAGGAGCAGGTCCTTCGCTGACCGGTCGATCAACTGGTCGCCCAGTTCGCTCTCAAGCCTCTGAATGGAAAGAGAAATCGCCGGTTGTGTGCGAAGCAGCTTCTCGGCCGCCCGGGAAAAACTGCGCTCGCCGGCTACCGTCAGGAATACGCGAAGCGGATGTAGCTCCATATTTACTTATAGTTCCACAATAATTATAAATTTGGCAAATCCGTAACGATAAGGCATTCTGAACCTATGGCGGATCGCGTATACATCTTCGATACCACGCTGCGCGATGGCGAGCAGTCGCCGGGTTGCAGCATGACGGTGCCGGAAAAGCTGCGGATGGCGGCGAAGCTGGTCGAGCTGGGCGTCGATATTCTGGAAGCCGGATTCCCGATTGCGTCGGAGGGGGATTCGGACGCGGTGGACGCGATCAGCCGCGAATTTCCATGGGCCAACGTAGCCGCGCTCGCCCGCTCGAATCAGCCGGACGTGGAAGCAGCGGCCAAGGCGTTGAAGCACGCTCGCCGTCCGCGCATTCATACGTTCATTGCCACCAGCGATATCCATTTGAAGTACAAGCTGAAGAAGTCGCGCGCGCAAGTGCTCGACGAAGCGTGCGCCGCAGTCACGCAGGCGCGCTCTTATGTGGATGACGTCGAATTTTCGGCCGAAGACGCCACGCGCACCGATTGGGATTATCTCGAAGAAATTTCGCGGGCCGTGGTGGCAGCCGGTGCGCGTACGGTGAACCTGCCCGATACGGTCGGGTATTCGGTTCCCGATGAATATGCGGCCATGATCGGCAAAATGGTGAAATCGCTGGGGGATTCGGCCGTGGTCAGCGTGCATTGTCATGACGACCTCGGCATGGCGGTGGCGAATTCCCTGGCGGCTCTGCACGCGGGCGCGAGACAGATCGAGTGCTGCGTGAACGGAATCGGCGAACGCGCCGGCAACGCGGCTCTCGAGGAGCTGGTGATGGCGATGCACACGCGTCCCGATCGCCTGCCGTTTGAAACTCGCATCGTGACCGAGCAGCTTTTTCCGGCGAGCCAGCTTCTCTCCTCGCTGATCACGTTCGGCCCGCAGCCGAATAAAGCGATCGTCGGTGAAAACGCTTTCGCGCACGAAGCCGGCATTCACCAGGACGGGTTCCTCAAAGAGCGCACCACCTACGAAATCATGGAGCCGCACAGCGTAGGTGTCCCCGAAACGCGCCTGGTGCTGGGCAAGCATAGCGGACGCCACGCGCTCGCCAAACGATTGGACGATTTGGGACTTCCCCTGCGCCGCGAAGAGCTGGACATGGTGTACCAGCGCTTCACCGCGCTCGCCGACCGGAAGAAGGGCCTGCGCAACGACGAAATCGCCGCGCTGGCCCGCGACGTGATGCAAGAATCGCAAGCATCCGGCGCCGCCGCGGACTGAAAATTAGCCGTTGATAAACGGCCATAATGGTTGTTCATGAAGATCCTCATCCTGGCCGGCGATGGTGTCGGCGCTGAAGTCACCTCTGCTGCTGTCACCGTTCTCGAAGCTGTGGCGAAGAAATTCGGCCACACCTTCGAATACACCGAAGGCCTGATCGGCGGCGTTGCGATTCACAAGACCGGTTCGCCCCTTCCCGATGACACGCTCAACAAGGCCCTGGCAGCCGATGCGACGCTGCTCGGCGCAGTGGGCGCGCCGGAATTCGATAACGCGCCTCCCGAAAAGCGGCCGGAGCGCGGGCTGCTCGGGATTCGTAAGGCGCTCGGCCTGTATGCCAATCTGCGCCCGGTCAAGATGTGGCCATCGCTGGTCGATTCGTCTCCGCTCAAGAACGCAATCGTCTTGGGAACCGACCTGATCATCGTCCGCGAGCTTACCGGCGGCCTGTATTACGGCACGCCGCGCGGCATTGAAAACGATCGTGCGGTCAACACGATGGTCTACACGCGCATGGAGATCGAACGGATCGCGCGCAAGGCGTTCGAACTCGCGCGCGGCCGGCGCAAAAAAGTGACCAGCGTCGACAAATCGAACGTGATCGAAAATTCGCAACTGTGGCGCAAGGTCGTGATCGAAATCGCGCGCGAATATCCGGACGTGGAACTCGATCATCTCCTGGTCGACAACTGCGCGATGCAGTTAGTGCTGAATCCGCGGCGCTTCGACGTAGTGCTCACAGAGAACCTGTTCGGCGATATTCTGAGTGATGAAGGAGCAGTACTGGCCGGGTCCATCGGGATGCTGCCCTCGGCTTCGCTGGGCGTATCGAAGGGATTGTATGAGCCGGTACACGGCTCGGCGCCGGATATCGCGGGGCAGAATAAGGCGAATCCCATGGGAGCCATCGGCTCAGCCGCGGCGATGCTGGATTACACGTTCGGCCTGGCGAAAGAGGCTCGCGCGGTGGAGAGCGCAATCGGCAAAGTGCTCGAATCAGGCCACGTCACGGCAGATTTGAGACCGAAGGGAACGCCCGCGACCACGACCGAAGTTGCAAAAGCGGTGTGTGAAGAAATTAGCCGTTAATAAACATGAATGAACGTGAATGTTTTATTCACGTTTATGGACGTTCATTAACGGCCAGGAAAGTTTTATGAAGCCTCGAACGATCATCGACAAAATCTGGGACCACCACGTGGTCGCCCAACGCGATAACGCGCCGGCGCTCCTGTATATCGACCTTCACCTTGTCCACGAAGTTACTTCGCCTCAAGCGTTTGACGGGCTTCGAAGGCGCGGGCTGAAGGTTCGCCGCCCCGATCTCACCATCGCGACCACGGATCATTCGACGCCGACCACGCCGCGCGGGCTGCCGATTGTCGACACCATCGCGGCAGCGCAGGTGGCCAAGCTCGAGAGCAACTGTCAGGAGTTCGGCATTCGGTGCTACGGTCTTTCAAGCGACCGCCAGGGCATCGTGCATATCATCGGCCCGGAGCTGGGATTGACGCAGCCCGGGATGACGGTGGTTTGCGGCGATTCGCACACCGCCACGCATGGCGCCTTCGGGGCGCTCGCCTTCGGTATCGGGACCAGTGAAGTGGAGCACGTGCTCGCATCGCAGTGCCTGCTCCAGCGGCCTTCGAAAAGCTTTGCGGTGCATGTGGATGGCGCGTTGAAGCCGGGCGTGAGCGCGAAGGATATCATTCTGAATCTGATTTCGAAAATCGGCATCGGCGGAGGCAACGGCTGCGTGATCGAATACCGCGGGAGCGCGATTCGCGCGTTGTCGATGGAAGAGCGCATGACGGTGTGCAACATGTCGATCGAAGGCGGCGCGCGCGCCGGCCTGATCGCGCCGGACGATGTCACGTATGAATATGTCGCCGGCCGTCCGTTCGCTCCCAAGAATTTCGACGCAGCCGTCGCACGCTGGCGCACGCTGCCTTCCGATGACGGCGCAACATACGATCGCGAAATTTCGATTGACGCCTCTTCGCTCGAACCGATGATTACTTTCGGAACGAACCCAGGGATGGGGATTCCGATTACGGCCCTAGTTCCCGATCCCGCCAACGTGGCCGACGCGATGGAGCGCGAAACGCTCGCAAAAGCGCTGCGTTACATGGATTTGCCGGCTGGAAAATCGCTCATGGGGCACAAAGTGAACGTTGTTTTCATCGGAAGCTGCACCAATGCGCGCATTTCCGATCTGCGCGCCGCGGCGGCCGTTTTTAAAGGACGCAAAGTGAATCCGGGAGTGCGCGTGATGGTGGTTCCGGGATCTCAGCAGGTGAAAGCGCAGGCGCAGGCCGAAGGGCTCGACCAGATTTTCCGCGACGCCGGAGCCGATTGGCGCGAAGCGGGCTGCTCCATGTGCATCGCCATGAATGGCGATCAGTTGCAACCCGGCGAATATAGCGTTTCGACCAGCAATCGCAATTTCGAAGGCCGGCAGGGCAAGGGAGGACGAACTTTCTTAGCGAGCCCGCTAACCGCCGCCGCGGCTGCAGTCACAGGGGTGATCACCGACGTGAGGACATTGTTATGAAATTCGAAAGCGCGATCGTTCAGAATCAGGTGGAGCGCGAAGTCGCGCCCAAGCGCTGGGAAAGCGCGTTCGTAATTCTGCCCATCGACAACATTGACACGGATCAGATCATCCCCGCGCGATTTTTGAAGACCACTTCGAAAGCAGGCTTGGGCGATCAATTGTTTTACGACTGGCGCTATGACGCGTCGGGCTCGCCGAAGTCGGATTTTGTGCTGAATCAACCCGACGCGGTTCGTGCGCATGTGCTGGTCGCGGGCGATAACTTCGGCTGTGGGAGCTCGCGCGAGCATGCTCCGTGGGCGCTGCGGCAGTTCGGATTCCGAGCGGTGGTCAGCACGTCGTTTGCCGACATTTTTCGTCAAAATGCGTTAAAGAACGGCTTGTTGCCGATCGTGGTGCCGCACGATGTGCACACGGCGCTGCTCGCTTCGCCGGGGTCGATCGTCAAGATCGATCTGGAGGCGCAGACGATCACGCTTGAGGATGGCCGATCGGTCGAGTTCCCCATCGATTCCTTCGCGAAATACTGTTTGCTCGAAGGCGTGGATGAGCTCGGATACATTCTGCAGCAATCCGCGGCGATCACCGATTACGAGCAGCGGCTCAAGAATTAGTCGAGCATTCTCAAATAAATAGATGTTTGAATCGATCCCTGCGGATCGGCCTTGCGTCCAGCATGAGGCATGAGGACATACATTCGCGAGATGATCGACGACATCCGGCGGAAACAGCAGAAAAAGGCCAAGCCGCCGGTGATGGATCTGACTCCGCCGCCGGCGCCCGATTTGCCGCAGGATCTTGAAAATCAGATTCTGTCGACCAATCCGGCCGAGCGCGTCCGGCAGCTCGATTTTCAGGCACAGGAGCAGGAAGAAGGCTTTCCGCAGGACTGAACGGACGGCGGATTTTAATCCGCGTGGCGCTTCAGCGCCGCCTGCCCGGGAGCGAGGCTAAAGCCTCGCGCGGGCTCAAGCCCGCCGTCCTTCTTTTAACTTACGGGCGAGTCTTTGCCTAACAGAACTGCGTGGTGCGCGCCGGTGGCGCTCGGAAGATTTCCGGGGCGGCGCTGGATGAATTCGTAGGCCAGGATGGCGAAGGCGATGGCTTCTTTTGCGTCGGGATCGATGCCGTGGTCGGCGGTGGTGGAGAGCTTGCGCGGGCCGAGGAGCTCGCGCAGGCGGCGCATCAACTGGCGGTTGTGCACGCCGCCGCCGGAGGCGATCACTTCGTCGATTTCGTCGTAGCGCAGGATGGCATTGGCGATCGATTGCGCGGTCAGTTCGGTGGCGGTGGCGATCAGGTCGGGGACGGGAAGGCCGGTGGCGATCAGGCCGGCGACATATTCCCGGCCGTACTGTTCGCGGCCGCAGGCTTTGGGTGGATTCAGTTTGAAATACCGGTCGCTCAACATGGAACCGAGCAGGCGCTGGTTGATTTTCGCGGCGCGGGCGATGCGGCCGTTGCGGTCGTAGGTCTGCTTGCCGTTGGTGTGATGCGCGACCAGGCCGTCGACGATCATGTTGCCGGGTCCGGTGTCGAAGGCGATCACGGCTTCGCGCGCGGCATCGGGCGGGAGAACGGTAATGTTGGCGATGCCTCCGATGTTCAGCGCGATACGGCCGGCGCGGCGATCGCGGAACAGAAGATAGTCGACGTTGGGAACCAGCGGGGCGCCTTTGCCGCCGGCGGCCATGTCGCGTTCGCGGAAGTTGGAAATGGTCCAGAGGCCGGTGCGCTCGGCTACGATGGCGGCTTCGCCGATTTGCAGAGTGCTCGCGACACGATGGCCCAGGTATTCGACGGCGTTGGCTTCGTGGAAGATGGTCTGGCCGTGCATGCCAGCTAAGACGATCGAATCGAGCGGAACGCGCGCTTTGCGGCAGGTTTCGCGGACAGCGGTCGCGTAGAGTTCGCCCAGAAGGAAATTGAGACGCGCGATGGTCGCGGTGTGGGTCATCGAATTGGAGATGGCGAGGATGGCTTCGCGGACTAATTTCGGATAGGGCGTGGAGCGGAAGGCGACAGGGGTGACGCGGACTCCTCCGCGCTTACGGGTGATGTCGACGATGGCTACGTCGATTCCGTCGAGCGATGTGCCGCTCATGATTCCGGCTACGCGCACGGGAGGTTGTGTCCTCGAAAAGGGGACAGACCGCTCTGTCCACTAGAGGCGTGTCGTGGTGGGTGGGAGGATTCCGGATTGGGGACAGAGTGGTCAGTCCCCTTTTCGAGCGCGGGCGCTATCACTTTTTCAGCTCCTTCTGGAGATCGGAGAGGAGCTGGAGGGCTTCTATGGGGCGGAGATTATCGACGTTCAGTTTGCGGATCCGGTCGGCCAGTTCGTGGTTGACGGGTTCGAAGAGTTGGATCTGGACGGGGGCTTCTTTGGGGACGAAATCTTCGTGCTGGGCGAGGATCTGGCGAGCTCGTTCGATGACGCTCATCGGCAAGGCGGCCAGGCGGGCGACTTCGATGCCGTAGCTTCGGTCGGCTGCGCCGGGTTCGACTTTGCGGAGGAACAGGATTTGATCGCCGGATTCTTTTACGGAGACATGCAGGTTACGGACGCCGGGCATCTGGTCGGCTAATTCGGTGAGCTCGTGGTAATGGGTCGCGAAGAGAGTCTTGGCGCGAATGCGGTCGTGGACGTGTTCGATGACGGCCCAGGCCAGCGCGAGACCGTCGTAGGTGCTGGTGCCGCGGCCGATTTCGTCGAGCACGATCAGGCTGCGCGGCGTGGCGGTGTTCAGGATGACGGCGGTCTCCGTCATTTCGACCATAAAGGTAGATCGGCCGCGCGCCAGGTTGTCGGCAGCGCCGATTCGGGTGAATACCCGGTCGACAATGGGCAGAACAGCCGCATCGGCGGGAACAAAACAACCCATCTGCGCGAGGATCACCAGCAGCGCGGCCTGGCGGAGATAAGTGGATTTGCCTCCCATGTTGGGGCCGGTGATGACGGCCAGGAATTCGGTTTCGGGGTGGAAATAATGATCGTTGGGGATGAAACGCTGGGCGTCCTTTTCGGCGAGTTTTTCGATGACGGGATGGCGCGCGGCGGCTACCTGCATTTCTCCGGATTCGGAAAAACGCGGGCGAGCGTAACGATTTTCGGCGGCCACTTCGGCTAGCGCTAAAGTGACATCCAGCTCGGCGATGGCTGCGGCTGTGGCTTTGATGCGCGCGGCGTTCGCGGTGGTGAGGACGCGGAGCCTTTCGAAGATCTCGCGCTCGATGGCCAGGATTTTTTCTTCGGCTTCGAGAATTTTGGATTCGAGTTCCTTGAGTTCGGGCGTGGTGTAGCGCTCGGCGTTGACCAGGGTTTGTTTGCGCTCGTAATCGGGCGGGGCGTGGTGGAGATTCGCTTTGGAGATTTCGATGTAATAGCCGAACACGTTGTTGAAGCGGACTTTCAGGCTCGCGATGCCGGTGCGGGTTCGTTCACGCTGCTCGATCTGGGCGATGTAAGTGCGGCTGTTGTGGGAGATGTCGCGGAGTTCATCTAACGCGGGGTCGAAGTTATCTTTGATAGTGCCGCCGTCGGCGAGGTTGATGGGAGGGTCGTCGGATAGCGCGGCCTGCACCTGGTCGCGGACTTCGGCGATTTCATCGAGGCGCTGATTTAGCTCGCGGAGGCGGGCGGATTTGGCGGGCGCGAGGCGGCGTTTTAGCGACGGGACTTGTGCGATGGAGCGAACCAACGCGGCGAGATCGCGCGGGCCGCCGGTGGACAGAGTGACCTTTGCTAACAGGCGTTCCAGGTCGAGGATATGCGCGAGGTCGGATGCGAATTCGGCTCTCAGGATGGCGCTCGCGTGGAACTCTTCCAGGGCGTCTAAACGTGCCTCGATTTCGTTGGTGTCAATGGAGGGCGCGAGGAGTCGTTTGCGCAGAAGACGGCCGCCCATGCCGGTGCGGGTGCGATCGAGGACGTGGAGGAGGGTCGATTCCTTGGATTCGCCGGCGAAGAGGGGTTCGACCAGTTCGAGATTCCGGACGGTGGTCGCGTCGAGGACCAGGGCCGCGGAGCGGTCGTAGTAGCTGGGGCGTTCGAGGTGATCGAGCGCGGTGCGCTGGGTTTCGCGGAGGTAATGGAGGATGGCCGAGGCCGCGCCGGTGGCTAGCGGACGATTCTCTAAACCACAGCCGTCTAACGCTAACAGATGGAAATGGTCCTGCAGGCTTCGAGTCGCGTAGTCGGCTCCGAAGATCCAGGGTTCGATTTCGGTGCGAAGGCAGGTTATAGGAAGCGGGGAGTTGGGAATGACGAGCGCTTCGCGCGGGGCCAGGGACTCGAGGCCTGGGGCCAGGTCGGCTAGATCTAATTCGGTGGCGCGGAATTCGCCGGTGGAGATGTCGACGTGCGCGAGGCCGGCTCTGGTGGAATCGATGTAGACGGCGGCCAGGAAATTGTTTTCGTGGGAGCGCGCAGTCATCGCGGTGCCGGGGGTGACTACGCGGGTGACTTCGCGGCGGACCAGTTTTTTGGCGAAGCGCGGGTCTTCGGTCTGATCGCAAATGGCTACGCGATAGCCTTTCTGAATCAGTTTGGCGATGTAGTTTTCAGAGGCGTGATACGGCACGCCGCACATCGGAATGGGCTGGCCTTTTTCTTTGTTGCGGGCGGTGAGGGTGATTTCGAGCTCGCGCGCGGCGAGGACGGCGTCGTCGAAGAAGAGCTCGTAGAAATCGCCCAGGCGAAACAGGAGCAGCGCGTTGGGGAACTGCTGCTTGATGCCGTGATACTGGCGCATTAACGGCGTGGAGGCTTCGGACGACATCGGAAGACCTTATTATGGCTCTATGCGGGTGTGGTTCGCGATGACGGCACACTTTTTAACACGGAGCGCGGGGTGTGGTATTACTTCCAGTATGCGATTTGTAGCCTGGACGTTTTCGCTTTCCGCGCTGGCCTCGATTGCCGGCGCTCAGTCCAAAGTGGATTTCGGGATGATGACGTGGCCGGAGGTGAAGGCGGCGATCGCCGCGGGCAAGACCACGGCGCTCGTCTATAACGGCGGTACGGAGCAGCGCGGGCCGCAGAACGTCAATGGCGGGCATACCATCATGGCGCAGGCTACGGTGCTGGCCATCGCGGAGAAGCTGGGGAATGCGATTGCGGCGCCGGTGCTGCCGTTTTCGCCGAATCGCGCGAGCGCCACGCTTCCCGGGACCATCGGACTGACCAATGAGCTTTTTGCGGCCATCAATGAACAGGTCGCCGAGCAGTTGATTATCACGGGATTCAAGAACGTGGTGCTGATGGGCGATCATGGCGGCGGGCAGGCGCAGCTCGGTGAGGTCGCCAAAAAGTTGGACGAGAAGTATCACGATAAAGGCATTCGCGTGGTGTGGTGCGACGAGGTGTACGCCAAGGCGCAGGGCGATTTCGACAAATGGCTGGCGGCCAACGGATACCCGGTGAGCTCCCACGCGGGGATTCCGGATACGAGCGAGATGTGGTACCTGAGCACTCGCGACGGCGGAGATAAAGGATACACCCGCACGGAGCTGATCCCGACGGCGCTGGGCGATCCTCCGGGAGGACGCGGGCAGGCTCGCGATCCGAATGTGAAACGGATCAACAACGGGATTCAGGGAGACGCGCGGCGGTCGACCGTGGAGCTGGGTAAGAAGGCGTTCGACATGAAGGTGGATTACGCGGTGCGGCAGATTCATCAGCTGCTGGGTCCGGCCGGAGCGGCGGCGCAATAACATGCGCAGATTTCTAATCGCTGGGGCGGCGTTGCTGCTGATGGGGTTCGCCAAGGACGGGGCCGCGCCCAAGCTCGATTTCAATAAGGTCGACCCGCACAAGATGCTGTTCGATCCGTACAGTTACTGGTCGCAGCCGTACAGCTTTTACTATTTCCATCACATGGACAAGATTCCCCACCAGCGGCTGGATTGGATTCGCAAACCGGCGCAGAAGTTCGCATTGAAGGAGCCGGTGGGGACGTTTTCGTTGTCGTATACGATGCGGGGCAAGACGTCGACGCTCGATGAATATCTGGAACAGGCGGATGTTTTGGGATTTATCGTGCTGAAGGATAACCAGGTCGTTTACGAGAAATACCTGCACGGTGCGACGCCAGCGGATCGTTTTCTTTCGATGTCGGTGGAGAAATCGATCGTATCGGTGCTGTTCGGAACGGCAGTCGAAGAGGGCAAGATCAACGTGAACGATCCGGTGACGAAATATCTGCCGGATCTTTCGAATGGTGCGTATAAAGATTGCACGGTGAAGAATCTGCTGCAGATGGCTTCGGGGATTTTATACAACGAAGATTACCTGGATCCCAAGGCGGACGTTCATCGAACGCTCTTCGATCTGATCAAGGGCGGCGAGCCGTTTCATGCCGCGACGATCGGGATCGGGAGCGAGCGAGCGCCGGGGACGGCGTTTCATTACCAGAGCATCAATACGCAGGTGCTGGCGGAGATCCTCGAGAAGGTCACAGGCGTACCGCTGAATAAATATGCGGAGCAGCGGCTGTGGAAGAAGATCGGGGCGCAGAGCGACGCGTTTATTTATGACAGCGAGAAGCAGCCGGAAATTTGCGCGTTCGGATGTTTCAATGCGACGCTGCGGGATTATGCCCGCGTGGGGTTGATGGCGATGCACTCGGGCGAGCTCGGCGGGCAGCGCGTGGTGAGTGAGGCTTGGATGCGTGAGGCGACCATGGCGCCGGCGTTTAATCAACCGCACGTGGATGCGAAGACGGGACGTGCGGTGACGGGATACGGATATCAGTGGTGGCTGTTCCCGGGTGAGGATCACGCGTTTCAGGCGGTGGGGATTTACGGGCAGAATATCTGGGTGAATCCGGCGAAACACGTGGTGATCGCACAGTTCAGCGCACTGCCGAAGCCGGGGGGTGGTGGGAGCCGCGCGATCGGGCGTCCGCATGATGCGATTGCGGCCAAGTTGAACTGAGCTTGCGGTTGACGTTCCAGAAAAAGGGGACAGACCGCTCTGTCCGCTGATGTGCGGGTGACTGCGCTTGAACGAGTGTGGCTTGGGGACAGAGTGGTCAGTCCCCTTTTTCTGCGCGGGCTAAAGTGACGGTCCCCAATCTCTCAGTTCGAACATCATTCGTGATTTAATCTGGGCGTCTTTCGCGACTACCTCCACGAATCTGTCATGGTCGAGACGGACGAAATAGTCAGCGGATGACGGAATAATCAGGCAATCCCAGCCGAATACGAGAGGCGTCAGAGCACAACAGACCAACTCCTTGATTTCAGTACCCGCGAACAATGCCGCTGGCGCAGTCGACAAATCTGTGGACGCCCCTAGCCCCCGCCGCAGCGCGTCGAAGTGCGCAAGCCCGATCGAGGTCGCCAGGTGCGGCCATATGTCCCATGAAGTTATCCAGAGTAAGTGCTCGGCACCGCGAATTTCGTCGTTGTCATCGACCTTTGCGTCGAGGAGGTTGACGAGCAGATACGGCAGCCGATGCGCCTCATTCGGCAGTGAAAGTCGAAACGAATCAGGTATGGCTTGCGAAAATGTTAACCGGCGCGCGGCACACCAGCGAGCCGCCTGTTCTGAGGTAAAAAGCTCCACACTATTTGTATCGGATGCCGTGCTTCATTACGAAATCTACGTTTTGGAGTAGGTCTATATAGCGCAGGACGTCGCCTCTTACGGCGATGATGTCGGCGTACTTCCCAGGGGTCACGGTGCCGACTTCTTTATCGACCTTCATCGCCACCGACGGCCAGAAAGTGGCGGCTCGGATGGCGTCCATGGGATCGACACCCATTGCGTGGACCCAGATGTCGAGCTCATTCCAGGTGGTCTGCGAGTGGAACTGCGTGGGGACGCCGCTGTCGGTTCCGATCAGCAGGATTGCGCCGGATTCGCGGAGCTGCTCGAATTTCCGCTTGAGCGTGGGCTTGCGCGGCGGGACCATGCGGAAATATTCGAGCTGATCGATGTGGCGCAGAGACTCGCGGATGTCGCTGATGATGGCGGGTGGGAGGCCCTCGTGCCAGCGCGGGTCGTCCACGATTTCGGGGTGGTCGCGAATGTAGTCGTAGTTGTAGAGGACCTGAATGGTGGGGGTCCACCATAGGGGCGTGATGTTGCCGCGGGCGGTGCGTTCGTGGATTTTGTCGATGATGTCGGCGGGGTATTCGGGCGCGGTCGCCAGGCCGGTGTGCTCGAAATCGTCGACGCCGGCTTCCAGGCCGAAGCGGATTTCGTTGGGGCGATGCGCGTGCGCGACCACCATCAGGTTATGTTTGTGCGCTTCGTCGACGATGGCGGCGATTTCTTCGTGCGTCATCTGGTCCTGGTCGATCATTTTGATCTGGTCGACGCCGGCCGCGGCCAGCTTCTGGACTTTGGCGCGGGCGTCGGCGACACTCTTGATGCCCCAGCGGAAATAATCGGTGCCGGGATACGGCTCGTGCTGAAGGAAAGGGCCGGCGACGTAGAGCGTCGCGCCGGGGATTTTGCCGGAGCGGATGGCGTCGCGCACGTGGATGCTGGCTTCCAGCGGACCGCCCAGGTCGCGCGCGCTGGTGACGCCGGCCATCAGAAGCTGTTTCGCGGACGCGGGCATGATCACGGATTCGAGCAGCGGCGGGTAGGTTTTGTCCCAATGCGCGTAATCGGAATGGCCGCTGAGCATGGTGTGGACGTGCATGTCCCACAGGCCGGGCAGCACGCTCATGCCTTCGGTGGAAATCACCTGCGCATCGGGCGGGACGGGAAGCGAGCCGAGTTGCCCGACGGCCTGAATCTTGTCGCCCTCGACGAGGATCACGCTGTTGCGGATGGGCGGACCGCCGTTGCCGTCGATGAGCGTTCCGCCGACCAGGGCTTTCTTGGATTGCGCGGTGGCGATGACGGTGAACGCGCAGAGGAGGAAGATGCGTAACTTCATCGGAGAATTATAGCGTCATGGATGATTGTCAGAGGCCAGGGATCAGGAGTCAGGAGCCGGTGTAACCTGGAGTTGATCGCCAAAGTCCTTATTAGGCAGACCATGAAAATCCAGAGTCGAATTGTATTTATTCTTGCGATTTGCGGTGCCTTCGCGCAGACTTTACCGACGGGCGTGCAGACCAAAGCGTCCATGGGCGGCATCACCGAATACGATTTTCCGAACGGGCTCAAGGTGCTGCTGTATCCCGACGCGGCCAATCCGGAGGTGACCATCAACGTAACTTACCTGGTCGGTTCGCGGCATGAAGGGTACGGGGAAACCGGGATGGCGCATTTGCTGGAGCACCTGGATTTCATCGAAACCACCAATGGCCGGCAGATCAAGAACGAAATCACGGCGCATGCGACCAATTGGAACGGGACTACGTCGTACGATCGCACCAATTACTACGAGACCGTTCCGGCCACAGATGACAATCTCAAATGGGCGCTGGGTCTCGAAGCCGACCGCATGGTGAACGTGAAGTTCACGCAGCAGATTCTGGATACGGAGATGACCGTGGTGCGCAATGAATTCGAGCGCGGCGAAAACAGTCCGGAGCGGATCTTGCAGGAGCGCGTCGAAGCCACGGCGTATCTGTGGCACAACTACGGCAAGTCGACCATCGGTTCGAAAGACGATCTGGAGCACGTTCCGGTGGCGCGGCCGGCGGCTTTTTATCACAAGTATTACCGGCCGGATAATGCGGTGCTGGTGATCACGGGACGGCTGGATGAATCGAAGACGCTGCAGATGATCGCCGATACGTTTGGCAAAATTCCGCGCCGGGCGGAGCCGGTGGAGCAGACTTATACGATCGAGCCTCCGCAGGATGGCGAGCGGTTCGTGGAATTGCGGCGCAGAGGCCAGGGCCAGGAAGTGATCCTGGCGTATCACGGACCGGCGGCGGCGCATCCGGATTCGGCGGCGTTGCAGGTGCTGGCCGGGATTATGAACGGCGCATCGGCGGGTGGTCGCGGGCGCGGCGGGCGCGGGGGTGGGGGCGGAGACGCGGAGGGCCGGCTGGGGAAGGCGCTGGTGGATTCGAAGATCGCGCTGTCGGCGAATATGGGCGCGCGGGCGCTGCATGATCCGGGGCTGGTCACGCTGACGGCGAATCTGAACAACGATCAATCGCTCGACGCGGCCAAGAAGGCGATGCTGGATGTGCTGGCCGATGTGATCAAGAATCCGCCGACCAAAGAAGAGGTCGAGCGGGTGCGATCCGGGCTGCTGCGCGGGTTGCAGCGCAATTTGTCGAATCCGCAGCAGATCGCCACCGGCGCGCTGAATGAAGCCATCGCGCAGGGTGACTGGCGGCTGATGTTCCTGCAGCACGATCGGCTGGAAGATATCGGGCCGGCCGACGTGGTGCGCGTGGCGCAGGCGTATTTCAAGGAATCGAATCTGACGGTCGGGTATTACCAGCCGGACGATGCGCCGGATCGGACGGTGGTTCCGGCGACGCCGGATTTGACTTCGCTGCTGGCGGGTTACAAGAGCAACGTGACGGTGGAGCATGGCGAGATTTTCGATCCGACGCCGGCCAATGTCGAGA
Organism: Terriglobia bacterium; assembly: GCA_963797245.1. Lineage (GTDB taxonomy): Bacteria > Acidobacteriota > Terriglobia > Bryobacterales > Bryobacteraceae > Palsa-187. The sequence goes on along the minus strand of CAWCPE010000023.1, from coordinate 146,083 downwards.
GCCGGCTGACGCGGTCGAAGCTGGCGAATGGGATGAAGGTGGCGATCCTCGCGAAGAAGACCGAAAGCAACCGGGTGGAGGCGACCATCGAACTGCGGTTCGGCGATGCACGGACGCTCAAGGGTCAGACGGAGGCGGCCAGCTTCGCCAGCAGCTTCATGATGAGGGGAGGGACCAAGGAGCATACGCGCCAGCAGATTCAAGAAGAGCTGCGCAAGCTGGATGCGAGCGTCAACATCGGCGGGGGTGGCGGCGGACGCGGGGGACGCGGTGGATTTGGCGGAGGCGCCGCGGCGCCGGCCAATTTGAATGCGACCGTTTCGGCGCCCGCGAAAAATTTCGTCGCGGCGTTGAAGATTGCGGCGGAAATCCTGAAAGAGCCGGCTTACGCGCCGGAAAGCGAATTTGAAACCCTGCGCGCGCAGCGCATCAAGGCGCTGGAGCCGACGCCGACCGAGCCCACGCAGTTGGCCGCCGAGACGCTGCAGCGGCACATGACTCCGTGGTCGAAGGGCGATGTGTTGTATGAGCCTGCGCGCGAAGAGCAGATCGCCGAACTCAAAAAGCTCACTTACGCGGACGTCAAGAAATTTCACGATCAGTTCCACGGCGCCAATTACGGGGTTTTCGCAGTGATCGGGCCGGTGGAACCGGCGGAGATTCAGAAGCTGGCGGGTGAGCTGTTCGGGTCGTGGAACACTTCAATGGCGTACAAACGAATCGATGCGCCATTCAAGAAAGTGGATCCGATCAACGTGAAGATCGAAACGCCGGACAAGGCCAACGCGCAGTTCGAATCCGGGCTGCGCTTCGCCATGTCGGACAGCGATCCGGATTATCCGGCCATGCTGCTGGCGGGCTATATGTTCGGCGGGCCGATTACGTCGCATGTTTCCGACCGGATTCGCAATCGCGAGGGGCTCAGCTATGGCGCCAACGCGCGCGTCTCGATTCCGTCGGATGGAAATTCAGCCATGCTCACGGCGACGGTCAGCCTGAACCCGGTGAACGGTCCCAAGGTCGAATTTAGTTACGTGGATGAATTGAAGCGCACGTTGCGAAACGGTTTCACGGCGGAAGAGTTCGCGAGTTCGAAAAAGGCGTTCCTGGACACACGGACGCTCGCGCGCGCCCAGGACGCCGGACTCTTGAACCAGATCGCCGCGCATGAGCTGCAGGGGCGAACGATGCAATGGGACGCGTCGCTCGAGGCGAAAATTCAGGCCCTGACGCTTGACCAGGTGAACGCCGCGTTCCGGCGGCATATCGACGCTGCGGCGGTTTCGATCGTCAAGGCGGGGGATTTCAAGGCGGCGGGCGTATATACTGCGAACTAAGGCGCGCGGTATAATCCAAACGGACGCCGATCAGACGATGGAAGAGCTCAAGCGGAAGCTGCAGGAAGAAATCGCGGTTCTGGAAAACGAGCTGCGCGTCCTGCTCCCGCGGGAAATCCTGACGGCCCGCGCTCACGGCGATCTCAGTGAAAACGCTGAGTATCACGCCGCCAAGGAGCGCCAGCGCTACGTCCAGGCGCGCCTCAGCCAGTTGTGCGATCGACTGCGCGACATCTCCATGATCGACATGTCGCAGATCCCGCGCGACCGCGTGGGGTTGGGGTCGACCGTGGTGGTGCTCGATATCGACAAGGACGAAAAAGTTCGCTATAAGCTGGTCACCAGCGAAGACGTGGACGTGGCCAAGGGATTGATTTCCACCAGTTCGCCGATCGGAAAAGGGCTGCTGGGCAAGAAGGTGGGCGATACCGTAAAGATCCAGCTTCCAGGCCGCGTACGCGAGATGGAAGTGGTGGAGTTGGCCACCATCCACGATGTGGAATTGAAGCCATGACGTACACGCGCGGGATCGGAATCGTTTTCGGGAAGGTGATTCACTGGATTGTGCGCGGGCTGGCGCTGTCGCGCATCCACCCCAACGTGTTGACGTTCATCGGCCTGCTGATCAACGTGGCGGCGGCGGCGCTGCTGGCGGTGGGACAGTTCCGGTGGGCGGGAGCAGTGATCATCGGCGCGGGATTGTTCGATATGGTGGATGGCCGGGTGGCGCGCGAGACCAATCGCGTGACGCGCTTCGGTGGATTTTTCGATTCGGTGCTGGACCGGTATTCGGATCTGGCGCTGCTGGTGGGATTACTAGTTTGGTACGGGTCGATCAACCGGTTCGGCTACGTGGTGTTGACGGCGATTGTGATGACCGGGTCGGTAATGGTGAGCTACACCCGCGCGCGTGCCGAGAACACCATTCCGCAGTGCAAAGTCGGATTCATGGAGCGGCCGGAGCGGGTGGTGCTGCTGATCATCGGGGCGCTGTTCGACCGGATGGCGCCGGTGTTGTGGGTAATCGCGGTGCTGGCGAACGTAACGGTGATCGCGAGGATGGTTTTCACCTGGCAGGAAGCCAAGCGCCTGGAAGAAGCTCAACTGCGTCCGGCGGGATCGCGGACGGGGCTGCGCGCGGATTAGCCGCGTCCCGCCGATGACTGAGCCGAACGCGTCCTCCGAATACCTGCCGTATTCAAAGCTGAGAGCGCTAATGTCGCGGTCTCTCAAATATGCGCTCCGGCCCCTCCCGCGACCGCGCGTCGTTCGCGAATCTCCCGCAGGCGCGCCGCTCGTGTCCGTGATCATTGCAACCTACAACTGGAGCAGCGTCCTTAGCTACGCCATCCGAAGCGTTCTCTGGCAGACGGAGCAGAATTTCGAAATCCTGGTGGTGGGCGATGCGTGCACGGACGACTCGGAGAGAGTCGCGAACTCGTTTGGCGACGGGCGCATTCGCTGGCGAAATCTGGAAATCAACGCCGGCAATCAATACGGACCGAACAACGAAGGTCTCCAGATGGCGCGCGGCGATTACGTGGCATACCTGGGGCACGATGACGTTTGGCACCCCGCGCATCTTGGCACGCTGCTGTCGGCGGCCCGGCGCGCGAAGGCCGATTTTGCGAGCTCACTGGTCGAATGGATCGGCCCGCAGGGGAGCAACGTGCAGTTGGTCCGAAACTATTTTCCAGCGGGCGGCTTCGATGGAGTGGAGGCACTGGCCCCTTCCGGCCTGATGCACCGGCGCGCGGTGATCGAAAAAATCGGGGGATGGCGCGACTACCGGACGATCTGGAGAACGCCGGAAGCCGACTTCGAAGTCCGCGCGTTCGAGGCCGGCCTCACATTCGTCTCGACGTCGGAACTGACCGTGTTCAAGTTCAACTCGACTCTCCGGAAAAATTGCTATCGCGAACGGCCAAGCGATCTGCAGTCCGCCTATACGACGCGGATCGGGGGAGACCGGTGGTTCATGCCACGAGAGGTAATGAACATTGCGCGGATCCACGTGCGCCGGCTTCCCATGGACTTCCCGACGATTCCACCGCCGCCCGATCCGAACACTCCCGGATGGGTGGTGTCGCAATTTCGAAAGATGCGTGGACTTGATGGATAATGTGAACGTGACTCCCGTCCCCGTCAAAGATAAGCAAACCGTCACGCCGCTGGGAACTCCGGTCACCAGCCTGATTGAAGGAGTTGTGATCCAGTCATCGGTCACGCATGCGGACGATCGGGGAACTTTGTGCGAGATCCTGGGTCCGCATCGCCCGCCGCATCCCGCTCCGCTGGTTTACGTCTATCAGTTTACGATCCGCCCCGGCAAAATCAAGGGATGGCATGAGCATCACCTGCATGACGATCGCATTTTCATCAGCCAGGGCCAGGTGAGGGTGGTGCTCTATGACAACCGCCCCGACTCGCCCACCTACCGGCTGATCAACGAGATTTACCGATCCGAGTTCGACCGGACCGTCATGGTGATTCCGGCGCGAGTGTTTCATGCCCACGAAAACGTCGGGTCGACGGACGCGCTGTTCATCAGCATGCCAACACGCCCGTATCAACACGACGATCCGGATGTTTACCGGCTGCCGATAGATACGGACCAGATCCCGTACCGGTTCACGAACCGCCGCGGGGGATGACGGCGTTCGCGGCGCGTCGATAAAACTGGAGCAGCGAAAATTGCCATGACCAAATGGCTGAGGGGTCGCCGCCGCGCCGCCAATCACCCATGAGCTGCTGAGCGCGCTGGGTCGGCGTAAGCTTCAGATCCTTGAGGAGAAGAGTCCGACATCCCGCATATGCGACTCGATAATTTCGTCCATCGCCGTCCTCATGATAAGCCCTTTTGCAAACCACGGGCCGCGTGTAGTATATTGAAACTTCTGAGGTTCCTCGGAAACTCAAGCATAAGGAAATCTATGTACGCAGTGATCGAAACAGGCGGGAAACAGTACCGCGTGGCGGCGGGCGAGTCGATTGAAGTCGAAACGCTCGAGGGCGAGGTTGGTTCGGCGGTTGAATTTGGACGCGTGCTCGCGATCTTCGACGGGGATAACGTCAAGACCTCGGATCTGGGTGGCGCGCTGGTCAAGGGGACCATCGCGGAGCATGGGCGCGGCGACAAAACCATCGTCTTCAAGTTCAAGCGGAAAAAACAATACAAGCGGACCATCGGGCACCGGCAGAATTATACGCGCGTGGATGTGAGCGAGATCGTCGCTTAGAAGGTTGAAGCATGGCACACAAAAAAGGTTTAGGAAGTTCTAAAAATGGGCGCGATTCAAATGCGCAGCGGCTCGGGGTGAAGGCGTTCGGCGGGCAACTGGTGCCGGGCGGGTCCATCATCGTGCGGCAGCGCGGGACCAAGATCCAGGCCGGTGAGAACGTCGGCCGCGGCAAGGACGACACCCTGTTTGCCAAAGTCCACGGCGTGATTCAGTTTCGCGACCGCGGACGGCTGGGCAAATTTGTCAGCATCCAGCCTCTGGAACAAAGCGCCGAATAACCGTTGTTTATAGACGAAGTCAGGATTCTGGTGAAAGCCGGCGACGGCGGCAACGGGTGTCTTGCGTTCCGGCGCGAGAAGTTCGTGCCGCGCGGCGGTCCCAGCGGCGGCGACGGCGGCCGAGGCGGCGACGTGGTGATGACCGCGAGCCAGCATCACAACACACTGCTTCACTTCCGCTACAATCCCGAACATAAAGCGCAGCGCGGGCGGCACGGCGAAGGCAGCAACCGGACCGGCCACGACGGCGAATCCATCGAAATCGCAACGCCGGTGGGGACGGTCGTGTATGACGCCGATTCGGGAGAGCTGATCCACGATTTCGCGACTCCTGGAGAGAAGTTCATCGTCGCGCACGGAGGTCGCGGGGGACGCGGGAATGCTCGCTTCGCCACTTCGACGCACCAGGCTCCGACTGAACACGAAGACGGGAAGCCGGGCGAGGAGCGGCGGCTGCGCCTGGAGTTGAAACTGCTGGCCGACGTCGGCCTCGTGGGATTTCCGAATGCCGGAAAATCGACGCTGATTTCGCGCATATCGGCGGCGCGGCCGAAGATCGCGGATTATCCGTTCACCACGCTCGAACCGAACCTGGGAGTGGTTTCGGCGGACAACGATCGAACGTTTGTGGTTGCCGATATTCCGGGATTGATCGAAGGCGCGCACGAAGGGCATGGACTGGGGGTCCAGTTCCTGCGACACATCGAGCGCACGCGTCTGCTGGCGCACCTGGTGGATGTATCCGAGGCGAGCGGGCGGGATCCGGTGCATGATTTCGACGTGGTCATGTCAGAGCTCGGGAGTTTTTCCGAGGCGTTGGTGGAGAAGCCGATGATCGTGGTGGCGACCAAAATCGACGCCGCGCAGGATGCGGATCGCGTGGACGCCCTTGAGCGGCATGCCAAAGACCTTGGGTTTCCGTTTTTCAAAATTTCGAGCGTCACGGGCCAGGGCATCGATGCATTGAAGCGCGCGATGGCCGATGCGGTTCTGGCGCCGATCAAAGAGACTGATAGCCACGAATGAACACGAATGGACACGAATAAGTCCCTGCGGATTCGTAGCTCAGATGAACATCGGTACACATTAACGCGGGGTGAACTCCGCAACTGGTGCTCCCCCATCCGCGTTCAATAGTCAGGAGAGCCTGAATGAAGCGTTCACTGATGATTGCGGCTTTTGCGGCGTTGACGATTGCGGGGTGCGGAGGCGGAGTGTATTATGCCGCGGTTCCTCCGCCGCCAGTGCGCTACGAAGCGCTGGGGCCTGCGCCGGGTCCGGGATACGTGTGGATCAACGGATATTGGGGATGGGGAGGCAGCTCGTATGCGTGGGTGCCGGGACGATACGTACGGCCGCCGCGTGGGCACGCGGTCTGGGTGGCGCCCCGGTGGGAACAGCATGGCGGACGCTATCGCTTCCACGAAGGCCGGTGGCGTTAACGTAACCGTTACCGGAAGCGGGCAGGTAATATACTTGCCTGCCAATGCGCCTGCCAGCTGCTTACGGCGCGCGTTGGCTGTTTGCCATCGTCACCGCTGGGGTCACGGTTGGGATCTTGGGCGCGGCGGCGCGAAAACACGCCGCAACTGATATCCTAAGCGATTCGCATGCTGGCCTACGCCGCGACTATTTTCCTCAGCGCGTTCCTGTTGTTCCAGGTGCAGCCGCTCATGGCGAAATTTATTCTGCCGTGGTTCGGAGGATCGGCTGCGGTGTGGAGCGCGGCGCTGTTGTTCTTCCAGTTGATCCTGCTGGCCGGGTATCTGTACGCGCATTGCCTGATCCGGTATGTGCAATCGTCACGGCAGGTGTGGGTGCACGGCGTGCTATTGGCCGCGAGCGCGGCGACATTGCCGATCGTCCCCGCGGCGCGCTGGAAACCATCGGCTTCGGGCGACCCTACCTGGCAGATCATCCTGCTGTTAAGCGTCACGGTGGGATTGCCGTACATGCTGCTCGCTTCCACCAGTCCGCTGCTGCAGGCCTGGTATGTGCGCACGCGCATCAGTGCGGTTCCTTACCGGCTGTTTGCATTGTCGAATCTCGGGTCGATGCTCGCACTGTTGAGTTACCCGGTGCTGGTCGAGCCTGCCTGGAAACTGGGAACGCAAGCCGTGGCGTGGTCCATCGGCTACGGCGTGTTCGCATTGGCGTGCGCGGCGGTCGGATGGCGCGCGCGGGATTCCGGGGCGATGCCCGAACCCGCTTTTGAACGCGCCGCGGCTCCCGGCGCTGGAACGATGCTGCTGTGGATTGCGCTCGCGGCTTGCGCGTCGACGATGCTGCTTTCCGTCACCAGCCACCTGACCCAGAACGTCGCGCCGATCCCGCTGTTGTGGATCGCGCCGCTGAGCCTGTATCTGTTGAGTTTCATTTTGTGTTTCGAATGGGACGGCGCGTACAATCGATGGATTTTTCTGCCGCTGCTGGCCGCGTCGCTGGCGCTGCTCGAATGGGGCGATTCGATTTATGAAAACAACGGCAGCGTGAAGACCATGATTCCGGCGCTGTGCGCGGCGTTTTTCGTGTGCTGCATGGTGTGTCACGGCGAACTGGCCCGCTTGAAGCCGCATCCCCGGTATCTGACGCAGTTCTACCTGATGATTTCGGCGGGCGGAGCGGCGGGCGGATTGTTCGTGGCGTTCATTGCCCCGCGCGTGTTCCGCAGTTATCTGGAATTGCCCATCGCCATGGCGGCATCGGTCGCGCTGGTGACTTGGGCGGTGTGGAGACAGGCTCCCGTATGGGCGCGCGTGGCGCTGGTGCTCGCGACCTTCGCATTCGCCGCATTCATGGGCCGGCAGGAAACCATCAAGAATCGCGGATACGTACTTTCGGCGCGCAATTTCTACGGCGTGCTGCGGGTGCGCGACGATGCGGGCGAGGAAGGCGTTCCAGCGGTCCGCACGCTGATCCACGGGACCATTAATCACGGCACTCAGTTGCTGGGGCCCGGCACGGACCGGATTCCGACGTCCTATTTCGGACGCGAGTCGGGGATCTCGCGGGCCATCCGCGCTCTGGGCGAAGCGGGTCCGATTCGCATCGGAATATTGGGGCTCGGCGCGGGCGTGACGGCGTCGCTGGCGCGCGCCGGAGACATCATTCACTATTACGAGATCAATCCGCTGGTGGTCGAAATCGCGAACCGCGAATTCGGATTTTATCGCGGCTGTCCGGCGGAAAAACATATCTATATGGGCGACGGACGGCTGGTGCTGGAGCAGCTTCCGGATGAGCATCTCGACTTTCTGGCGATGGACGCGTTCAGCAGCGATTCCGTGCCGCTTCACCTGTTGACGTCGGAAGCCTACGCAACGTATCAACGCCACCTGAAGCCGGGCGGAGTGCTGGGCGTGAACATTTCGAACCGCTATCTGGATCTGGAGCCGATCGTCGCCGGTGCGGCCGCGCGCCTCGGGTGGAGCGGCGTGGTGGTGAACGACGAGGGCGACGAGGAAACTTATTACATGCCGTCCACCTGGGCGTTGGTGAGCCCGCAGCCGCGTATTTTTCAAAGCTCGAGTTTTAGCGGCGAGTCCGTGGACCGCATCCGCGCCAATCCGAAAATCCGCGCCTGGACCGACGATTACAGCAACATCATTCAAATCCTCAAATGATTCTTTACGCTTCCACTATTTTCCTGAGCGCGTTCCTGTTGTTCCAGGTACAGCCGCTGATTGCCAAGATCATTCTGCCGTGGTTCGGCGGGTCGGCCGCGGTGTGGAGCGCGGCACTCCTGTTTTTTCAACTGGTGCTGCTGGCGGGCTACGGCTATTCGCACTTCGCCATCCGCCGCCTGACTCCGCGGCAGCAGTGGATGACTCACGCTGGACTGCTGGCGGTGAGCTGCGCGCTGCTTCCGATCCTTCCGTCGCCGCACTGGAAACCGAACGAGGTCGGCGATCCGACGCTACGCATCCTGCTGCTGCTGGGCGCGACCATCGGCCTGCCGTATTTTCTGCTCTCGTCCACCAGCCCGCTGCTGCAGGCGTGGTACGTGCGGAAAACCGGAAGCACGGTGCCGTATCGATTGTTCGCGTTGTCGAATTTCGGATCGATGCTCGCGCTGGTCAGCTTTCCGTTCCTGGTCGAGCCGAAGCTGACTTCGAGACAGCAGGCGTTCAGTTGGAGCGGCGCCTACGTGCTGTTCGCGGTGCTGTGCGGGGTGGTCGCGTGGGTCAGCCGCTCAGGTGCCGTCAAGAAAGTTGAGGCGCGCACTTCCGATTCGGCCGATCGGCCGCGGGCTTTGGAATTGACCCTGTGGGTCGCGCTGGCCGCCTGCGCGTCCACGCTGCTGGTTTCCGTCACCAACCATCTGAGCCAGAACGTCGCGCCGATTCCGCTGTTGTGGGTGCTTCCGCTGGCGCTGTATCTGCTGACGTTCATCCTCGCGTTTGAAAGCGACCGGATTTATCAGCGCTGGATTTTCCTCCCGCTTCTGGTGCCCGCGCTGGGAGCGATGGCGTACATGATCTGGGCGGATTCGGGAAACCTGCACATCAAGGTGCTGATCCCCGGGTTTGCGGCCGGCCTGTTCGTGTGCTGCATGATGTGCCATGGCGAACTGGCGCGCCGCAGGCCGGCGACGCAGTACCTCACCACGTTTTACCTGATGGTCTCACTGGGTGGCGCGGGGGGTGGAATCTTTGTGGCGCTGGTCGCGCCGCGCGTGTTTCACAATTACCTGGAGCTGCAGGTGGGATTGGTGGTGTGCGCGATTCTGGCGGTCATCGTTTTGTGGAACGTCGCGCGGGCGGGCGCCTGGACATGGGTACTGCGGTCCGCCATGGTGATCGCGGCGGGAGTGCTGGCCGGATACCTGGCACGCAGCGAGCATGAGGAAACCAATGATTTGCGCGTGATGGTTCGCAATTTCTACGGCGTGCTGCATGTTCGCGACCAGCACGACAACGGATATCCGGAGCGCGAGCTGCTGCATGGAACCATCAATCATGGAGAGCAAGTGCTGGTGGACAAACTGCGCTACGTGCCGACCTCGTATTACGGCGTCGATTCCGGCGTGGGTCGCGCGATCCGTGCGGTGCAGGCCCGCGGAAGTGCGATTCGCGTGGGCGTGATCGGCCTGGGCGCGGGCGTGCTTTCCACTTATGGTCGGGAGGGCGATTACTACCGCATCTACGAAATCAATCCGCTGGTGCCGATCATCGCCACCACGCAGTTCAGCTTTTATCCGCACTCGCGCGCGGATAAACAGATCATGATGGGCGACGCTCGGCTGACGCTGGAACGGCAGCAGCCGCAGAACTTCGACGTGCTGGCAGTGGACGCGTTTTCAAGCGACGCGATTCCGATTCACCTGCTGACGCGCGAGGCGCTCGATTTGTATTTCCATCACCTGAAGCCGTCGGGCATTCTGGCGCTGCATGTTTCGAATCGCTATCTGGACCTGATCCCGGTGTGCGAGCGCGGCGCCGAATTTTTCCACAAACAGGCTATGGTAGTTTCGGACGATCCCGAGGAAGGCTACCTGTCGGATTCGACCTGGGTGCTGTTGACGTCAGAAGGGGATTGGTTCAAGACCGCGCCCTTTTCGCACGCCGATATGGACCCCGCCACCGCGCCCAAAGGATTTCGCGCGTGGACAGACGATTACAGCAACGTGTTTCAAATCCTGAAGCTGGACTGAACGGATCTCATTCGGTTCGATCGAAATAAAATTCACCGGCCGCGACGATTTCGGCGGGGCCGGCCAGAAACAGGTCTTCATTCTGCCAGCGCACCGACAACGGCCCGGCCGGGGTCAGCACCTCAACCGGATTTTCGACCAGACCGCGTGCCAGCGCCGCGGCGGCTGCGCCGGTCGATCCAGTTCCGGAACTCATGGTTTCTCCCGCGCCGCGCTCGAAAAACCGAACATCTATGGTGTGCCGGTCGATAACGCGGATGAACGACACGTTGGTGCGATCGGGAAAGCGGGGATCGCGTTCGATACTTGCTCCAATCGCGCGCCAGTCCAGATCGAAGTCAGAAACGAAAATCGCGCATTGCGGGTTTCCGACGTCCAGGATGGTCGCGTCCTGGCCCTGCACGGTGGCATGCAATTCTTCGATCGTTGGACGGCCCATGTTCATCTCGAACCGGTAAACGCGTCCGGCGCGATTCAACAGGCGCAGGTGCTTCAGACCCGCGCCGGTGTGGATGCGAACCTGGTCGGATTCGATCACCAGCGCAGCGGCGCAACGCGTGCCGTTGCCGGAGATGGCGCTGGTGCTACCATCCGAATTCCACAGCTCGATCGCGACGTCGGCGTCAGGTACGCGCGACATGACGATCCAGCCATCGGCGCCGGCGCCGGTATGGCGATCGCAAATGGCTCGCGCGAGCTCCGGCCGCGGGATCGGCGGAACATCGTCGGACCACGAAAGCAGAAAATCGTTACGCGCGCCGTGCGCTTTGGTGAAGGGAATTTTCATTGACGCTGATAGATCTCGACCACCGGGGCTCCTTTCACGATAATCTTTTTGCGTAGCAGATAGCGCCGGCCGTGGCGGTCGGCGCGCAGAGCGGCGGTGGTCGCGTCGTCGCCCGCGAAACCCATCACCCATCCCTGGCGCAGGAACAGATCGGGACGCATGATCGGCGCGAGCCAGGCGGGTCCGTTGCCTTCATGCACGCTTTCGCGCAGAGGGATGCCCGCCTGCCGCAGCGCGCCGGTGAGATCGCCGAACGGGAACAGGATGCCGTCGCCGGGCCGGTAATTCTCAGCGAGGAATTGCGCGGCCTGCGCGGTCCAGGCGCGGCGGGCGACCGAGTTCACTTCGGATTCCTTCCAGCAGACCGGCGTCTGATTTCGCCACGCGATCAGAGGAATCGCCGCGATCAGAATTGCAGCGGGCAGACGCAGACGCCGTGGCGCGGATGCGACGATCGCGGCGGTTGCGAATGCGATGAGCGGGACAATCGCCATCGCGTAGCGGGTGTTGTAGTAGCTGTTCGGAAACAGGTTCGGGACGAAGATGGGCGTTCCCGACGAGTACATGCTCCAGACGTAAAATACCGGCACCAGCGCCAGAAGAAAGATGGGGATGAAGGCTCGCCGCCAGAGCGCGAAGATCAATCCGGCCGCGCCGATCGCGATCGCGGGCCACCCGGCGAATAAGCCGGCGGCCGTCAGGTAATAGCGCGCGGCCGTGGGCCAATCATGGTCGCCGGGATAACGCTGCATGCCGTGGGCGAGATATCGATGATAGATCGCCATCGCGGACCACGGCCCGTTGTAAAATTCGAGCGCGTTGCCGTAATAAAAACGGTTGTGTGCAAGCCACGCGAGCGGGCCGAACGCGGCCAGAGCGGCGAAGATCAGCGCGATCCACTTGCGCCTTGCGACGATCAGGAAACAGATCGTGGCGAAAGGGATCAGGAACCAGCCTTCGTACCGCGTGAGCGATGCGGCATTCGATGCGGCGGCGGCGACCAACAGCGCGAGGATCGATTGCGAATCGCGAAACCATAAAATTGACCAGACCAGCGCGGCCATCGACGCTGCGAACAGCATTTCCGTCATGGGTGTCGACTGCAAGAACAGAATGTTCGGATTGAGCGCGAAAATGAGCGCCGCGGCGAGCGCGGCCGACGCGGACCCATACGCGCGCCGCACGGCGGCGAACAGAAATGTTCCGGCCAGCACGAAACAAATCGCCGATGGAATGATTCCGGCCACCCCGGTGCGCCACCAGTCGCCATGCATCACGAACGGAATCAGAGCCAGATGCGGCAGCGGGAGCCAGACCGTTCCCAACTGCTCGGGTCCGGGCGTGCGCGAATCGAGAATGCGGCGCGCGATGTTCAAATGCGCTTCGGCGTCGCCGTAATACAGAACGTAGCCGCGATCCAGGCACCAGCGCGCGGCGGCGATCGAAATTCCCGCCAGCATCGCGATCACGCCGGCAAGCGCCACCCAGTGCAAGGCGAAGCGTCGTGACTTAATCATCGTGCGTCGGTTCTCTCATGCTCGCCGTTGTGGCGCACGCACTCCTGCGTGCTGCGTCGGCACTCATGCCGACGCCTGCTCGGCCAGCGACGAGGTGTCGAGACGAGTCTCGACACGGCACGCAGGAGTGCGTGCGCCACAAGCTCACGGGTCGGAGTCACCTCGCTAAAAGTGCGTGAACTTGCGGAATTCTTCAAAGCGCGAGTCAATATTGGCGCGGGTGAGTGTGCGGAACCGCTCGACGCCAAACCTTTCACAGGAGAAACTTCCCATCACCGATCCGTAAATGACCGCGCGGCTCAGATCGCCGCGGCCGATGTGGCCGGCCTCCAGATCGAAACCCTGCTCGGCCAGATAGCCGATGAAGCCGCCCGCGAAACAATCGCCCGCGCCGGTGGGATCAAAAACATCCTCGAGCAGATATCCGGGCACGACAAAATAGGAATCGTTGCGAAACAGGATGGCGCCGTATTCACCGCGCTTGATCACCAGCGTGTGCGGACCCATGGCCAGAATCGCCGCGGCGGCCTTGCGCAGATTCGATTCGCCGGAAAGCATGCGCGCCTCGGCATCGTTGATCAGCAGGAAATCCCACCCGGCGATGGTGGCGAGCAGCTCCTCTCGAAAATCCTTGATCCAGAAATTCATGGTGTCGCCGCCGGTGAGCTTCACGCCATTCATCTGCGCGCGGACGCTGCGCTGCAGCGCGGGCTGAATGTTGCCGAGCAGTAGATAGCGCGCCGACTGGTAGCTTTTGGGGATCTTGGGATCGAAATTCGCGAAGACGTTCAGGTCCGTGGCCAGCGTTTCCCGATCGTTCATATCGGCGGAATATTTTCCCGCCCAAAAAAACGTCTTTCCGGGAACGCGTTCCAGACCCTCCAGGTCGACGCCGTGGTCGAGCAGGAGCTGGGTGTCTTCGCCGGCGAAATCTTCACCGACGATTCCCACCAGTTTGGGGCTGGTAAAAAAGCTGGCGGCCAGGGAAATATAGGTGGCCGCGCCGCCGAGCATCCGCTCGACGCGGCCGTGCGGGGTTTCGACGCCATCATAGGCGACCGAACCGACAACGACAAGAGACATTCTTTGATTGTAGGGTTATTTGCCGAAATACGATTCGTCGAGAACCACCGGCGTGCTCTTCTTGAGGTCGGCGACCTTCTTCTGCGCCATTTCCGGCCCCAGCTTCTTCTCGATCTGGGGTTTTACTTCGTCAAACGACTTGGTCTTGTGCTCTTCGACCAGAATCAGGTGATAGCCGAACTGCGATTTCACGGGTTCGGTCACCTTGCCGATCTCGGCCGCGAAGGCGGCTTTCTCAAACGGCGGCACCATGCGGCCTTTTTCGAAGGTTCCCAGCTCACCGCCGCTGTTGGCGTTGCCGGTGTCGTCGGAGTTCGCTTTGGCGAGCTCGTCGAAACTGGCGCCGGCCAGAAGCTTGGCGCGCAGGTCGTTGGCGAGCGCCAGCGCCTCCTCATCGGTGCGATCCTTCTGGCCCGTTTTCAAGGGCACACCCGAACCTTTGAAGCGGATCAGAATGTGCTTTGCTCTGACCTCCTCCCATTCGCTCTTGTGCTGGTCGTAATAGGCGTGCAGCGCGGCGTCGTCCGGTTTGGCGGTCGCAAGAAACGTCTGGTACAGCCTTTGCGCCAGCGCCTGATCGATGCGCAGCGCGATTTCGGCTTTCACCAGCGGATCTTCCTCCAGCTTTTCCGTGCGTGCTTCCTGCGCCATCGCCTTCAGCTCCACCAGTTGTTCGGCCAGGCGCTTTCTGCCGGCCGGAGAAGTAAACTGCGCGCGCTGGTTTTCGGGCACCGACGCCATGATCCGTTCGAACTGCGCTTTGGTTACTTTTTCACCGCCGACGGTGATGATGACGGCGTCGGGCGCCAGCTGCGCGGGAGCGGGTGGTCTGGCAGCGCCGAACGCAGGCGACGCGAGACTGGGCTTGGGAGCCGGGATGGTGGCCGGCGGCGTTTGAGCCCACGTGGAAACCGCTGCCGCCAGGAGAACACAGTATTTCATATTGCTCCAGGATAGCGCGCCGATGGCGAGTTGACACACGGGCGGGCGCGGGCGCGTTATTCTTAATAACCGATATGAAGCATCTGGCGCTATTGGCGATTCTCACGGCCGGAACGCAGCTGCGCGCGGCCCAAGCGTTTTCGATTTACGACCTGAATCCGCCCTCGACGCATTCCTTCGACATCGTCTACGACGTTTCGAGCGACCGCGAGGGCGCCGCGTTTTTCTTCAACCCGATCCGCCCCGGATCGATTTCGACCAATGAACGTGTGCTCGACCTGTTCACCGGCAAGCCGCTCGAATTCACCGAGGTGGACGCCAAGACGGCGCGCGAATCCGGCCTGGTCCGCGGGAAGATCGCCGACGACCAGAAATATATTCGCGTGAAGTTCACGCACCCGGTGCCCAAGAACGGCGAGGTGCGCATCCGGATTCTCAAAACCTACACCGACCCGCCTTCTTATTACGAAAAGGGCGACACGCTGGTATTCGACCGGCCCATGGGGATCAAGCGCGACGTGGTGATTCTGCCGAAAGGCTATGAACTGGTCGCGTCGGCGTCGCCGGCGATCGTGACAACGGACGCGGATGGCCGCGTTCGCGTCAGCTTCTTGAACGACCGCGACGATCAACTGCCGGTGAAGATCGTGGGAAGGAAATTGCCATGAAGACTCCGACACTCATTGACAGCTCCAGAGGTGCGATCGTCGCAGTCTGCGTGAAAACTGTGGACGTGCTCCCCTTGCTAACGCGCGGGGTTCCGCATGTCCCTGATCCGAGGGCTCCTCAAACGGAACCCCGACCGTCAGGGAGGGGAGCAAGTCCGTTTTCGCCCGGGCCCGTCAGGGAGAGGAGCAAGTCCGTTTTCACGCGCGCGCGTAAGCAAGCGGTCAGTGCCGCGCTACTGCTGATTCCCGCGCTGGTGTTCGCTCAGGCGCATCGCGCCGAACAGGATCGCGAAATCCGTTACTGGCTGCTCGACCCGTCCACGCACAAGTTCAGCATCTCGCATGATTTTACGGTCGACTGTCCCGGGCAGGCGTGGGTGCATAGCTTCGTGCGCGCCGGCAGTGAAGTCGCGCCCGATTCGAAAATCACCCTGCTCGACACCGGTGAGCAGCTGCATACGCATATCGTCAGCGGCAAGGACGTGAACGCGCTGGGGAAATGCGTGGAACATCAGCCGCCCGACGAAGTCGTGGTGCAGGGCGACCTGCCCGCGCCGATCGTCAAAGGGCAATCCTCGCGCGTCCGCGTAGAAGAAACTTATACGGACCCGGTCGGATACACGATGAAGGGCGCCGAGCTGGTGTGGACGCGCACGCTGGGGCGTCCGCTGAACTTTGTGACGCTGCCGGCAGGCTGGATGCTCACCGGGGTTAACACTCCGGCCGTGGTCACGCTCGACTCGCAGGGGCGCGTGACGCTGCGTTTCACCAACACGCATCCCGGAAATCTGGCGGTCACCATCAAAGCGAAGAAGCGGTAATGTCCGCGATCGCTTTCTCGGGCGTCACGCGCCGGTTCGGATCTTACGTCGCGATTCAGAATATCGATTTCGAAGTGCGCCAGGGTTCCTTCGTTTCCGTGGTGGGACCCAGCGGATGCGGAAAATCGACGCTGCTGAATCTTGCCGCCGGATTGACCCAGCCGACTTCCGGGACCATTCGCATTTTCGATGAACCGCTCACGGGATTGAACGCAAGAGCGGGATACATGTTCCAGCAGGACGCGCTATTGCCGTGGAAGACGGTGATGGATAACGTGATGCTGGGGTTGCGATTCCGCGGGGTGGAGAGCCGCGCGGCGGAAGCGCAGGCCCGCGATTGGGTGGTGCGCGTGGGGCTCGACCGTTTCGCTGAGGCGTATCCGGCGCAGTTGAGCGGCGGAATGCGAAAACGGGTGGCGATGGCGCAAAGCTGGATTGTGGATCCGGCGATTCTGCTGATGGACGAACCGTTCAGCGCCCTCGACGTGCATACACGCCATCGCATGGAAGGCGAACTGCTCGCATTGTGGACCGCGTCGCCCAAGACGATTCTGTTCGTCACGCACGATCTGGAAGAGGCGCTGTCGCTGTCGGACGAGGTGATCGTGCTGTCAGCCGGTCCGGCCAGCCGCATCGTGGGCCGGCACACCGTGGATCTCGCACGTCCGCGCGATCTGATCGACATTCGTACCGATCGTCATTTTAGTGAGCTGTACAGCGCCATCTGGGCGGCGCTTCGCGAGGAGGTGCTGGCGAGTTATGCCCGCGAAGATTAGCGATTTGTGGCGCACGCACTCCTGCGTGCCGCGTCGGCACTTTTGCCGACGCCTCGACGCAAATCCGCCCAGATGTCGATACGAGTATCGACACGGCACGCAGGAGTGCGTGCGCCACGAATGAGGAAAATCATCATCGCGCAGATTGCTCTGGGCGTTGCGATCCTTACCGCGTGGCAGGAGCTGGTCAACGCGGGCCGGCTCGACAAATTCTTCTTCAGCCGCCCCACTGACATCGCCGCGCGCATCTTGGAATGGCTGCGGACCGGTTCCATCTGGCCGCACCTGGTCACAACGATGGAAGAAGCGGCGCTCGGTTTCATTCTGGGTGCGGCGTCGGGCGTGGTGCTCGGCTTCGGCCTGGCGCGATCGCCCAAATTGGGCGCTCTGCTCGATCCCTACATTCGGATTCTGAATGCGCTCCCGCGCGTGGTTCTGGCGCCGATTTTTCTGCTGTGGTTCGGCCTTGGCATCTGGTCGAAGGTCGCGCTGGGCGTGACGGTGGTATTTTTTATCGTGTTCTTTAACACGCATCAAGGCGTCCGCGACGTGGACCCGGTGGTGGTGAACAACGCGCGCATGCTGGGCGCATCTGAATGGCAGCTCGCGCGCCACGTTCTGATCCCGAGCGCGCTCACCTGGGTGTTTTCGAGCTTGCAGGTCAGCATCGGATTCGCGATGATCGCCGCGGTGGTCGGCGAATATCTGGGCGCGGCGCGCGGCGTCGGCTATTTGATCGCGCAGGCCGAAGGAACCTTCGACACCACCGGCGTCTTCGCCGGCATGACCGTGTTGAGCGCCGTGGTACTGCTGGTCGGCTGGGGAGTTTCGCGACTGGAACGATGGCTGCTGCGATGGAAATCGTGAAGCGGGCGTTGGTCGCTTTAATTTGCGTGGCGCTCGTGTCCTGCGGCGCGCCCTCTGGCGGAACGCGCGTGCGGCTGGCTCTGCAACCGGTCTCGACCAATAACTATCCCAGTTATCTGGCCCAGTGGCTGGGATTTTATCGAGCCGAAGGAGTGGAGGTTTCGATTTCGCAGATCGCCGGCGCATCGAAAGTGCTCGAAGCGGTCATCGGCGGCAGCGCGGACGTCGGCGGCGGCGTCTACGAACAGACCATCCAGATGGCCGCCGAGGGCCGCCAGGTGGTGAGCTTCATTTCATTCCTGCGCTCGCCCAATTTCGCGCTGGCCGCGCTTCCGGAGCGCGTGAAATCGGTCGCGGATCTGCACGGAAAAATAGTAGGGGTCACCTCGCCCGGATCGCCGTCGCAGTTTTACCTCAATCGCGTTTTAAAGTCGGCTGGGCTGAACGCCTCCGACGTCAGCGCGGTGACGGTGGGCGTGGGTTCCACCGCGCTGGCGGCCCTCGAACATCGTCAGGTCGATGCAGCCATGTTATTCGGCAGCGCGATCACGGCGTTGCAATCCCGCCGCCCGGATGTCGCATTGCTGATTGACACGCGCAATGTGGACGGGCTGCGAAGAGTATTTGGCGTCGACAATTATCCGGCGTCATGTCTGCTTGCGCGCGAGGAGTGGCTGAAGGCGAATCCCGATGCGGCTCGTCGAATGGCGCGCGCCGTGCTTCGATCGCTTGCCTGGATTCGCGAGCATTCGCCCGAGGAAATTCTGGCGCAGGTGCCCGTGGAATCGCGCGTCGGAGATTCGGCGGCGGAGATCGAAGCGATTCGACTGGCCAAGCCGCTCTATTCGCTCGACGGTCGGATCGATCCCGCAAGCGCCGAGGCGGTTCGCGAGGTTCTGGCCGAATCGCTCGACCGGGTGCGCGACGCGAAGATCGACCTCTCGAAGACTTATTCGAACGCGTATCTACCGGCGCAATAGTGGCGCACGCTTCAGCGTGCCGTGTCGAGACTCATCTCGACACCTCGTCTATGAGGGTAAAGGCGTCGGCAGGAGTGCCGACGCAGCACGCTAAAGCGTGCGCCACGTTCTTTCCTAGGGATTGTGTTTCGGAACCACGTGCAGAAAACGCCCGACGGATTTGGCGGCGTGCTTTAGCTTGCTGTCGTAAGCGTCCGTGTTTGAGGCACCGGCCGGTTCGACCGGCGTCTCGATCACTGGTTTCGGCTCCGGCAGATCTTCCGGCACAATGATCATTTTCGGTTCAGGCTCAGGAGCCGCGGCCGGAACCGGAACGGCCGCCTTCGCAATACGCGCCCGCGGTTTCGGGGAGGGTTTTGCAGCGACCGCTGGCGCAGGCTTCGGCTCCGGCGTGCCGATCCAGGCCGTCCGCGCCTGCTCCATCCATTCCGGCGCGTAATGAACCACGAGCGCGGCGAGCCCGATCACGGCAATCACGATCCCGACCGTTTTCCCGTGCCGCCCCAACTTCGGGAAGAATCCGCTCACTGACGTTCCGTACATGAACAGCGCCATGAGCAGAAACACTCCGCCGATCTGGTAAGCCGGGACGTCCACATTCTTCCATCGGTAAACCGCGCCGCAGCTTTATAGCCGGAACACGCTAGACTTTTCTTGTGGAGGTCCCATGTCTCTTCGACCCGTTAAACGCCTGGTGAAATCGAAACCGACGCTCGAAGGCGCGGGCGTGCATCTCCGGCGCGCGTTCGGGTTCGGCAATACGTCGGATTTCGATCCCTTCCTGCTGCTCGACGATTTCCGCAATGACGTTCCCGACGATTACCTGGCCGGCTTCCCGTGGCATCCGCATCGCGGCATTGAGACCATCACCTACGTTCTGGCCGGAACGGTGGAGCACGGCGACAGCATGGGCAATCGCGGGTCGATCGCCGCCGGTGACGTGCAATGGATGACCGCCGGCCGCGGGATCATCCACCAGGAAATGCCCAAGGGCGACCAGACCGGCCGCATGCACGGTTTCCAGTTGTGGGCCAACCTTCCCGCCGCGCTCAAAATGACCGAGCCGCGCTATCAGGAAGTGAAAGCGAACGACATTCCCGTGATCACCGATGACGACGGCACCGAGGTTCGCGTCGTGTGCGGCAGCTTTTGGGGCAAAAAGGGACCGGTCGACGGCATCGCCGCGGATCCCATTTACCTGGACGTTTCGATTCCGCCGCGCAAGCGCAAGACACTCCCGATCGAAACCACTCGACACGCATTTGCATACGTGTTCGGCGGCGCGGCCAAATTCTGCAATGCCTCCGGACCGCTGGCAGTTCCGACAGAAAGTGTCAAATGGCTGGACACCACGCCGCCCGCCGAAGCCGACAACCGGAGCCTGATCCTGTTCGATCGCGGCGACGAGCTGGCGCTCGAAGCCGGCGAAGACGGCGTCCGGTTTCTGCTGTGTTCCGGAAAGCCGCTCCAGGAGCCGGTGGCGTGGTACGGCCCCATCGTCATGAACACGCAGGAACAGCTTCGCGAAGCCTTCGACGAATTGGAGCGTGGAACATTTCTCAAATCCTAGACACCCCCGTCAATCTCGCAATCGAAACTGCCAAGAGCATTTTCCTGATCATCAGCACGCTTTTCCCGATCGTGAATCCGCTCGGCGGTAGTCCGATTTTTCTGTCGCTGACGCGCAGTTACCCGACGGACGCCCGCTGGACGCTTTCGCGCGCCATCGCGGTGAACAGCCTGTTTTTGCTGATCGGCTCGTATCTGATCGGCACGCACATACTTTCGTTTTTCGGAATCTCGATTCCGGTGGTGCAGATCGGCGGCGGCATTGTGGTCATCTCCAGTGGCTGGACCATGCTCAGCCATCGCGATGAGGATGAGCGTCATGAGATGCACCGCAACGTCACGCAGGAAGACCTGGCGCGCCAGGCGTTCTATCCGCTGACGCTGCCGTTAACCGTTGGTCCCGGGTCGATTTCCGTTGCCATCACGCTGGGGGCGAACGTTCCGCGCGAGTCCGGATTCAATTTCACGGCCACCATCGCGGCCATCATTGGAATGGCGCTGATCGCGGTGAGCATCGTACTGTGCTACGGATTTTCCGACCGGCTTGCGAAGTTTGTGGGCCCCACCGCCATGAGCGTGATCCTGCGCCTGTCCGCGTTCCTGCTGGTGTGCATCGGCATTCAGATCCTGTGGAACGGCTTAAGCACTCTGCTGAAGACGTTGCCCCGCTAGTGCTCTGACCGGATGACTTGTTGGCGCTTCAGCCCCATGCGTCAGCCTGAGGCTACTGCAGTAGCCAGCGCAAGCCCTAACTGACGAGTCTGCGTGAAAAGGTGGAGCTGATCCCCGCCGTGACCGGCAGGGCTGGTCACGACGCCTGTGCCTTTAAACGCGATAGACCAGCCCTGCCGGTCACGGCGGGGTATAGTCCCGATCTTTCACACGGACTCTGACGCATGGGGCTGGGCGGTCAACAAATCATCCAGTCAGAGAGCAAGGGAACGGTTCCGATCATTTCGTTCGTCCGCATCTGTCCCCGCCTTGACAGGCAGAGCTCGCCATGAACGCGTCGCAATCGTTGTCACTGAGAGTCTGGAATCCCTACAGCCCGCAGTGCGATAGGCCCCGCTTTTCAAGGTACTGCTGATGGTATTCTTCCGCGCGCCAGAAATCCGTCGCCGGAACGATTTCGGTGACAATCGGCCGCTTGAAACGCTTCTGCGCTTCCTCGCGCGATTTCTTCGCTTCGGCTTCCTGCTCCGGCGAATGGAAAAAAATAGCCGAGCGGTACTGCGCGCCGACATCCGGTCCCTGGCGATTCTTGGTGGTCGGGTCGTGATTCTCCCAAAACACGTTCAGCAGGTCGTGATAGCTGACCACCGCCGGGTCGAAATCGACCTCCACCACTTCCGCGTGACCGGTGCGGTCCGTGCACACGTCGTGATAGGTGGGGTTGTTGAGCGATCCGCCCTCGTAGCCGACCGCGGTGTCCTTCACGCCCGCCAGACGGCGGAACGCCTCCTCCACTCCCCAAAAACATCCGGCTCCAAACGTTGCCTTCTCCATGTTTAAATTGTAGATTGAGGAAGCTTCGGATTACCAACTCGAAGGGCGCGGTACTGGCCGACCATGCGAGCAAAGCCGGCAGGGGAGCAGAGAGCCGTACCGGCCTCCTGAAACATTCGAGCCTCGAACCGGGCGATGGACTGCTGATCCGCACCGAAGGCGTTCATACGTTCGGAATGAAATTCCCGATCGATGTGGTATTTCTCTCCAAATCGAAAAAGATCCTGAAGATCCGGCCAAGCATGGCGCGGGGCCGAATCGCGCTCAGCCTGCGCGCCCATTCGGTGCTGGAATTGCCCGCCGGAACGCTCGAATCGACCTGCACGCTGGTGGGCGACCAACTGGTGTTCGAAGAATTCGAGGTTTAATGGACGGCGGGCTTCAGCCCGCGCGAGGCTTTAGCCTCGTCCGACGTGCGCCGCTGAAGCGCCGCGCGGATTAAAATCCGCCGGCCTAGCGCATCAACTTCCGGTGATCCTTGAGAATGCACCGGTCCATCACCACACTCAGCCCGGCCGACCGCGCCCGCTCCGCTGCTTCTTCGTGGATCACGCCTTCCTGCATCCACACCGTCTTCGCCCCGATCGCGATGGCCGATTCGACAATCTCCGGCACGAACTCCGAGCGGCGAAACACGTCCACGATATCGACCTTCTCCGGAATATCCTCGAGCCGCGCATAGCATCGCTCGCCGAGCACTTCCGTCTCGTTCGGATTCACCGGGATAATTCGATAGCCCGCCCGCTTCATGTATTCCGAAACGCCATTGGACGGCCGCATCGGGCTGCTCGAAAGCCCGACCACGGCGATGGTCTTCGACGACTTCAGAATTTCAGGAATGTTCGACATCTTCTATCTTCAGAACCTTGCGGAACCGTTCGATTTCCTTGGGCGTCAGCGCGCGCCATCGCCCCGGCGCCACATCCAGTTCCAGGAACCCGATCTTCACGCGCCGCAGTTTTTCGACCAGCAGGCCGAAATTCTTGAACATCACGCGAATCTGATTCTGCCGGCCTTCCGCGATTTTCACTTCGTACCACGGATTTGCACCCGGCTTCAGCCGTTTGATCTCGGCCGGTGCAGTCTTTTTGCCATGCAGCGCGACTCCCTCGCGAAACTTCTTCTCCTGCTCCTCGGTAAGCGCGCCGTTGGCTTTCACCACGTAGGTCTTCATCACATGGCTCGCAGGTGCGGTCACGCGATGCGCGAACTCGCCGTCGTTGGTCAGCAGAAGCAGACCTTCGCTGTGATAATCGAGGCGCCCCACAGGGAAGACGCGATCTTTGACACCGCGCAGCAGGTGCATCACGGTTTCACGACCTTCCGGATCGGAAACCGTGGTCACCACGCCCTTCGGCTTATTGAGGGCGATGTAAGTCAGCCGCTTCGGCTTACGCAGCAAACGCCCGTCGACCTTGATGTGATCGGTTTCGAGATCGGCTTTCGACCCCAGCTCCGTGATGGTCTCGCCGTTCACCGTGACGCGACCTTCGACGATCAATTCCTCGGCCTTACGTCGGCTGGTGACGCCGGCCTGCGACAGAATCTTCTGAAGCCGTTCTTCAGCCACGGGAAGGCTCCGGACGTGCTCCTCTGGTCTCTATGAAAATTTCGGACGTGCTCCGCTTGCTAACGCGCGCGGTTCCGAAAGCTCCTACGGAACCCCGACCGTCAGGGAGGGGAGCACGTCCGCTCCCTGACGGGGGTGCCGCTTTCAAGCTGTCATCGCTGGATTTACGCATTTTCCGCCGGCATCTCCGGCGCCGCGTCCGGCTCTACCGGAGCTTCCGCCTCCGGCTCCGCAATCTCCATCCGCCCGAGCTCTTCAAATTCCTTGAGCGTCGGCAGCTCGCTCAAATCCTTGAGCCCGAACTGCACCAGGAAATCTTTCGTGGTCTTATACAGGATCGGCTTTCCGACCACGTTCTTCCGCCCCGACTCCGAAATCAGCTTCCGGTCGAGCAGCGTCTTCAGCACTCCCGCGCCTTGCACGCCGCGAATCTCCATGATCTCCGGCGCGGTCACCGGCTGTTTATAGGCGACCACCGCCAGCGTCTCGAGTGCGGCCAGCGATAATTTCAACGGCGGCGTCAGCTTCTTCACGAACGCGCGCACCGCTTCGTGATGCTCCGGCTTGGTCGCCATCTTGTACCCGCCGGCCACTTCCCGCACGGTCAAGCCCCGATCCGGTTTCCCGTAATCTGCCACCAGCTCGTCCAAGAGGCGCTTCACCTTATCGAGCGGCTGCTCGAGCGCCGCCGCCATCTGCTGCGCCGACAACGGCTCATCGGTTACATACACGATCGCTTCCAGGATCGCTTTCAACTGCGCGTCTTGACTCGCCTCCTCGGTGGGAACCTGTTCCTCCGCAAGTTGCGTCACGTGCATTTCATCCATTTATCCGAGCTCGCTCCTTAAAATGTGGCGCACGTTTTAACGTGCCGCGTCGAGACTCTTCTCGACGCCTGGTCTGCGATGGAGCAGGCGTCGGCAGGAGTGCCGACGCGGCACGCACGAGTGCGTGCGCCACATTATTTATATCCTTCATCAATGGCCGACATCACCTGCTCCGCCGCGAATGCCGACTCGAATCCGTCCAGCCGTTTCAGCCCGATCTCCCCGAACGCGTCCTTTTGCACCAGACCCACGGCCTGCAGCTTCACCAGTTCGAGCAAAGCCAGAAACAGGCAGATCATCGCCCGCCGCGACCGCTGCCGTTCGAACAGCTCCCGCGCCGATACCGATTCCTGGCGGCCTTCCCGCTCGAAAACATTCCGCAAATACTTGATCATGTCCGGAACCGAAACATCCTCGGTTCCGATTTCATACACCGGCCGCGTCTTGGCCCGCTCCAGCACGCCCTGGAAAGTCTTCACCAGGTCGAACAACGAAACTGCCAGCCCCGGATGATCGTCTTCGCTCAAAAACTGGTTAATCTGCGGATTCGACCACACCGCTTCCTCGATCACGCGCTTCTGATGCAGCATCTCCGCGGCCGACTTGAACCGCTCGTGCTCCAGCAGGCGGTCGACCAGCTCACGGCGCGGGTCGTCTTCCTGATCCAGCTCTTTCAACTCAGGGTCGCGCGGCAGCAGCATCTTGGACTTGATGTGGATCAGCGTCGCGGCCATGAACACGAATTCCGCGCTTAACTCGATATTCATCTCGACCGCCCGCTGCATGTATTCGATGTACTGCGCCGTGATCTGCGCAATCGGGATGTCGTAGATGTTGATCTCCTGCTTGCGGATCAGATCCAGCAGCAGATCGAGCGGCCCGTCATAGTGCTCAAGGTGAAAATTCAGCGGAGATGACACTTCTACTTAGGATACCAAGCGCGTTATTACTTCTTCCGGCGCTGCTTTTTCTGGTCGTCCGGACCCGCCCCGCCAAACGTCAGCTTCACGTTGACGGTGTGCGTCTTTTCGTCGATATCCTTCACCGCGGTGGTCTTGCCCAGGTTGTCGAACAGCTGTTGATCGCGCACATCTTTAAGAAAAGAATCGGGATAATCAGGATCAAACGCCCCCCCGGCCCGGATTCCCCACATTTTGCGGATCACCGGCTCGGTCAGCAGATCCAGGCCGGCGATCTCCAGCTTGCCCATGGTGTAAAGCGCCCCCGGTTCGAGCACGATCGAGATATCCACCTGATGTTTCTGATCGTCGATCGCCCGATCCACGTGGCCCGCCGCGTTCAGGTATCCCTTGCTTCGGAACCGCGCCAGAATCTTATCGAGCCCTGCGTTCACGTCGTCGAAATTGGCCACGTCCGCGCTTTTGATGTTGGCGATCCTCTGCGCGTCGGCCGCTTCCTGGCGCGTCGCGCCCGCAAACGTCACATTGCCCAGACTGTACGATTCGCCCTCTTCCACCGCGACCGTCACCACCACCCCATCGACTTCATTTGCCGGCGACGTCGTGATTTTCGGAAACTTCACGCGAATCCGCCCCCGCGCGTCATACAGCGGCCGCACGCTTGAATCGAGCATCAGCCGCACCGTCGTCTCGCTGTACGCCGCGCCGATCGCCACATCGCCCAGCGCGCGCATCAGCGGAGCGGCCGGCAGCACGCTGTTTCCGGTGAAATGCACCTCCGCGATCTGCGGCCGCGGCACATCCGACCGGAACAGGATGGTCAGTTGCCCCGGCACATCCGGGCTCACCTTCCCCATCACCTTGATCTTGTCGCCCACCAGCGCTTGAATCTCGCGCGTGAACCGCCCCATCACTTCGGCCGACGCCGGAATCCGATCGCCTAGCACCGGCTCCAGCTTGTGCAGCGCAGCGCGCAGATCATTGTCCGGCACCGGCAGATCTTCGAACCGGTACGCAAAAACCTGCTCGATCTCGGCCACTTCGAACACGCCGTCATAGCCGGTGTTCGATGCGCTGGGTTTATATTCGTAACCGACGTTTTCAAACGCGCCGGTAGCCATGAGCCGGAGGCGCGCTTTATCGAAATCTTCTTTGATCACCGGCGCGCCGATCTTCATCCCCGCCGCCGCGATAATCTTCTCGGCGGGAATCCGCTTATTTCCGGTGATTTTCAAGGTTTCGAGCGGAAAAACCGTAGGCGTAGGGGGCGCGGGCGGCGGAACAGCATTCTTCTTCTGTTGACCAAATGCAATAGACATCAAAGCCAGACACAAAACCGCAGCACCCTGACTCCCGACGCCCAACTTCTGGCTCCTCTCAGGGACGGCGGATTTCAGAGGGTGCGGAAAAAGGGGACAGACTACTCTGTCCCCGCCCGTAAACCATTGGCGCCACGTTCCGCAATCGAAGTGGACAGAGCGGTCTGTCCCCTTTTTCCGCACCCTCTGAAATCCGCGCGGCGCTTTAGCGGCGCTGTTCAGGAACAAGGCTGAAGCCTTGTGCAGGCTAAAGCCCGCCGTCCCGGAGCGACTTTCATCCATCCTGGTGAGCCGAAGGGCCATCCCCAAATTGCTCATTCCAGCTCAATCACGATATACATCAGCCGTCCGCTGCGCTGCACCTGCAGCACCCCGGTGCTGCCCGATTTCATCTGATCGAGCGCCGCTCGCAGCGCCTTCACCGTCACGATCGGCGTGCGATTCAATTCGTAAATCACGTCCCCCGATTCAAGCGATCCGCCCGTATACGGCGGATTCGGCGACCGCACCGCCACCACCACGCCGTAATCGTGGCGCAGTTCCGGCAGCATATCGGCCAGCTTGTCGGTGATCTCGATTCCCAGAATCCCCAGCTTCGGAACCAGGTTGTCTTCCGGATTCACCATGTCGGCGAAGCGGTGCGGATCGTCGTCCCGCTCGATCACCGGCACGTTCATCTCCAGAGCCTGGCCGTCGTGCTGCACCTTCAGGTGAACGATGTCGGACAGCTTCAAACGGTCGATCGCGGTTTCCAGCTGCGGCGCGTCGTCCACCGTTTCGCCGTTCGCTTCGAGGATCAGATCGCGAACCTTCAGCCCGGCTTTGTCGGCCGGACCACCCGGCGTCACGTCCGCGGCCACCACCCCCCAATCCTGCGTCAGGCGCAGCCCCATCGCCATGGCCGGCGTGATGGTCTGCGCCACGATGCCGATCTGCCCGTGATGCGCGTGCCCGTCCTTCTTGATCTGATCGAACACGTTGCGCACCGCGTTGCTGGGGATGGCGAAGCCCAGGCCTTCGCTCCCGCCGGATTGCGTATAGATGAACGTATTCACGCCCACCACGTGCCCGTCGATATCCACCAGCGGCCCGCCGCTGTTTCCGGGATTGATGGGCGCATCGGTCTGCACATACACCGCCGTGTCTTCCGAATGCAGCCGCCGCGCAGCCGAGCTGACCACCCCCGTCGACATCGATCCTTCCAGGCCCAGCGGATTGCCGAACGCCATCACCAGCTCGCCCTGCCTGAGCTTGTTCGAGTCCGCCAGCTCCAGAAAGTGCAGGTCGGTTCGATCGATCTTGATCACGGCCAGGTCGGTTTTCGAGTCCGTGCCGATCAGCTTCGCCTCCATGCGCGACTGCCGCGCCTGCACCGGGTTGGTCGAATGCAGCACCACTTCGATTTTGCGCGCTCCCTCCACCACGTGATTGTTGGTGACGATGTAGCCGTCGGGTGTAAGGATAATCCCGGACCCGGTGCTGCGCTGCGTGGAGAGCAGGCTGCTGGCTCGCGTGCTCTCCGAATCGTTCGCAGTGGTATAGCCGGTCGAGAAAATCTGCACCACGGCGGGACGCACTTTTGAAGCGAGGTCCTCGAAAGACGTGCTCAGTTCGCGCAGCGGCACCTTAGGGGCCGTTTGCGCGTTCAAAAGCGGAAGCAGGAGCAGGGTGAGAATGGCGCGCATCTACTCCTATCCTAAGGCCTATTGCTCGAATTTGTTGAAGATGAGCGGTTTTCCGGCGTCTGTAACCGTGTAATCCGCCGGAACTTCGAATAACGAATGCGCCGGCTCACTGCGATTCACGTTGGTCAACTTGTAAACCGTCTCACCCATGCGCGGATCGCTGCGTTTGGACATCACCAGAACGCCCAGATCGGGCGACATCCACCGTTCGGAAACAATATTAATGTCGCGCTCATTGCCGATCTGCCCGGCCGGAATCGTGGTGATGGTGCGCGTCCCTTCCGCGGCCACGCCTTCGATGGTCTGCATCCCGAGCTGTTCCACTTTCCCTGACTTTTCCTCGCGGCCGCCACGCCCGTCCGACCGGAAAAAGAATGGACCCGGAGGCGCGTCCGGCACAACGGCCGCGCCAGCCGTCCGGACGGCGAACGAGTAATTCTGCGTCGTGACCGTGCCCGGCCTGCCCATCGGCGGCGGAAGTTTTTCCGCGGTATGATCCTCGGCGTGCAGCGTATAGCTCACCTTCGCCACCGGATCGGAAATGAACACGATCTTGGCCGGCGTCCCCGAGGATCCCAACGCGCCCAGCTTGCCGATGGTCTCCTCTCGCCGCTCCCGCCCCTCGCTGTCCCGGTAAATCATGGTCGAGGACCGCGTCACGATCTTGTTCCCATCGGCCAGCGTCTGGGTGGTCTCATTCACCGCTTCGGCCGAATACGGCTGCCCCTTCACCGGATTGCCGTTGAACATCTGCCCGCCCACGAACGCGAACGTCTGACCGATGCGGCCCGAGACCTCGGTGTCGATCTTCTGCTTGATCAGCGTGTTCGGCGGGTCCTGCGCCCACGCCACCGCGCAAATGAAAACCATCGCAATCGATTTCATATCCGTCTCCTCACTCGTTCCTCACAAATCGAATCGCCGTCACCAGACCGTCTTCGCTCACCAGAACGTCCGCCTGCACCCGGTCCGCGAGGCGATCTTCCGCCACCGGCAGCCCCACCGTCCGCATCGCCGCCGCGGGAACCGTCACGCGAAACACCTCGCCGCGATCCATCGGCGGAGGAGCGTCCATCAGCGGAAAAAATTCAGTCACGATCTCGCGCGGCTGCGGCTTCCGCGCCCGTCGCGTTTTGGCCGTAGGAGCGCTGGGCACCAGCGCCGGAGTTTCGCGCCGAACCGCCGCCGGCGCAGCCTGTTGCGCAACCTTCACCGGCCGCGCTCGCGGGGGACGCAGCGCAAAAATCGCAATCACCATCGCAGCCGCCGCCAAGGACCACGCCGCCGCCCGATTCCATCTCCGCCGAGCCCGCCTCGTCCGAAACGCCTGCCGCACCCGGATTTCCAATTCCGGCGACGCTTCCACGGCGCCATCGGCATCCGCCAACGCCTTCAATGCCGCGATCAGATCCTGTTCGCCTCTCACACCACACCTCCCGCCACCGCCGCGCATCGCAGCTTACGCGCCAGCAGCGCCCGCCCCCGATTCAGGCGCGACCGTACTGTCCCCACCGGACATTCGAGCGCAATGGCCGCTTCGTCGTAACTCAAATCCTGCAGATCGCACAGCACCACCGCCTCCCGATACATGGCCGGCAAACTGAGCACCGCGCGCCGTACCTGCCCGATCGTTTCCCTCCGCGTCAGATCGCCCAGCACGTCCTCTTCGCCGGCAAAATCCCCGACCAACTCCGTATCGCGATCCTTCTCAATCCTCCGCCGCACCAGATTCCGCGCGATCCCGTATAAAAACGAAGCCAGCGTTCCGCGGCCCGGATCGAATCTGCGCCCATGCTCGATCAGGGCGATGAACACTTCCTGGGTCACATCCTCGGCGATGACGACACTCCCGGTCATCTGCAGCGCGAACCGATAGACAGGCGCGTGCCGGGCACGATACAGCGCCGTAAACGCGTTTTCGTCGCCCGCGAGCATTCGCCGAAGCTGCTCCGAATCGCCCATTTCAATCATCGAATCTGACGTTCCGTCGAGCACTTCCGGTAGTATTTCCGGCGGACCAGCGATTAAGTTCCCGGAAAATTCCGGACGCCCGCCCGCCGGGCATCACGCGTGCTCCGCTCCCCTGAAAGTCGTGTTCACATTGTTGATTTCACGAGAGCCGCGGACGGCGGATTTCAATCCGCGTGGCGCTTCAGCGCCGCTGTACGGAAGCGCCGCCGAAGCCCGCCGTCCAAGCTACTTTCATCCGTCACGATGAGCCGTCAACGCGGATTCAGCGCTCCACCCGTTTCCCGGTGCGCCGGAAGCGTAAACAGGAAACTCGATCCCTGCCCCGGTTCCGACTCCACCCAGATCCGCCCGCCGTGACCTTCCACAATGGCCCGGCACACCGCCAGCCCGATGCCGGTTCCTTTATGCGTCGAATTGGGATGCAGCCGCTCGAACAGGCCGAAGATTTTCTCGTGGTGCCGCGTGTCGATTCCGATTCCGTTGTCGCGCACGCAGAACTTCCACTCGCGCCCGTCCGGCTTGGCCGAAACCAGGATCTCCGGCTTCCGGTCGCCGCGGTATTTGAGCGCGTTCGAAATCAGATTCTGAAAGAGCTGGCGGATGCGCGTGATGTCGCCATCCACGGCGGGCAATCGGTCGCAGCGCACGTCCGCGCCGGTCTCCTCGATCTGGCTCAGCAGATCCTGCAACACAGTTTTGAGCACCACGTTCAGGTCCGCGATCCCGCGTTCGCCCTCCATATGCGATGCCGTGGCGTATTCGAGCAGCCCGCGGATCATCGCCTGCATGCTGTCGACGCCTTCGCCGATGAAGCGCAGCGACGTCTCCGTATCCTCGTCCGCATCGCGCTGCTTCGCCCCCAGCCGCTCCGTGAACATGCTGATGGTGCGCAGCGGCGTTTGCAGATCGTGCGAAAGAGCGTAAGCGAAGCGCTGCAGCTCCTCATTCGACCGCGCCAGCGCATCCGAGCGCCGGGAAAGCTCCTGGTTCGCGGATTCCAGTTTGGCTTTGGCGCCGGCCAGCGCCGCGTTCGAGCGCCGCAGCCGGTCGATCACCACGCTGATGATGATGCCGATCACGAAAAATTGCGGCAGCCGGGGCTGCCAGTCCACCAGGCTGATGACGCTTCCGGTGAACAGAAGATAGGCGCACACTCCCCCGATGCCGGTGACCAGCAGGCCGGGCCAGACTCCGCCGTATGCCGCGGCAAGAATGACCGCGATCGTGAAGGGCGCAAGCACCGTTTGCCCGCCGAAGGCCGGCCGCAGCGCCGCGGCGACCCCCACCGAGATGGCACACAGCGCCAGCCCGGCGGCGTAGGGTTTCAGACGCGGAAGGAAGGCGCGCTGGGGTGCCACTCAGACACAATTATATCGGGATATCCGTCAAGCCTTCATGTCTTTACCGCTAATTTGAAGGTTATACCCATCCGGGTCTTTGACATGAAAACTGTTGTCCGTATCTTTCCGCGGCTCCAGTCCGCGGCGCTTGAGTTCGGCTTCTACCTTGTCTTTATCCCAGTTGTCGATGGTGAACGCGATGTGATCCACCAGCGGAGGCTTCCGGTCGCCGCGAATATTGCGCGGCAGCAGCCAGTTGCCGTTGAACGTCAGGTTGCACTGCTTGCCGTCGTCGCCTGACACCTGCATGCCCAGCAGGTCCGCGTAAAAATCGCGGGTTTTGGTGTAATCGGCCACCATATAGGAGATGTGATTCACGCCGACGGCCTTGAATCCTGTCCCCGTTGCCGCCTGCGCGGCGGGTGCGGCCAATGCAGCCGTCGCGGCGATCGACTGAATCAACTGGCGTCGATTCATGCGTCCATTTTCAAATTCGGTGAGCAGTTTGGCGATGATGTTTTCCATAACCAAGGTAGTATAGCCCTTCGAGCACAGCCTCATGTGTGAGAGCCTGTGTGAAAACTGCGGACGTGCTCCCCTTGCTAACGCGCGGGGTTCCGTAGATGCCTCATTCGACGTGGCGCCAAACGGAACCCCGACCGTAAGAGTGTGTGTGAAAAGTCGATGCCTCACCCCGCCGTTACCGGCACGGCTGGTCTATCGCGTTGAAGGCGTAGACGTCCGCGACCAGCCGTGCCGGTCACGGCGGGGATCAACTCCACTTTTCACACAAACTCGCAAGGAAGGGGAGCGCGTCCGTTTTCACGCAGACTGGGGCTGCGTCTGTGCCTCGAATTAGCCCCACGTTTACACAAGCCGCTATGGGACCACCCGCACCATCGCCTGCCAGAACGCGGCCTTTTGACCGGTCGGATCGAGCACCGTCACCTGGCAGTTGTATTCGCCCGGATCGAGCCCCGCAAGCGACGCGCTGAACCGTAGCGGCACTGCTTTCGATTTCGGATCGAGCCCCGAAGTCACCTCCACCGGGCGCGTCTCGAACACTTTCGTTTCGCCTTTGTAAAAAGTCGCGAATGCGACCAGCGGCTGCATGGTGGTGGCGCCGCGTTCGTAGGCCTGCAAGTAAATGAACATATCGCGCGACTTGCTGAACACGCGCGTAACGCTCGGAATCAGGCGCTTGCCGTCCTCCACCAGCGGATTCACGGTCTGGTCGTCTTTTTTGACGCTGTACAGCGCCTCCTTGACGTCGATGCGCTGGCCGCTCAGCACCACGCTGCTGATGGGAATGCGCTGCACTTCCTTGTTCAGATTGGGGATGACGAAAGTTGCCTGATACGTCCCGATCCGGCCGGTTTCAGCGTCGCGCGCCAGGAATTTGATGTTGTATTTTCCGGGCAGCAGCGTAAAGCCGCCGGCGTATTGGATGGGACGTTTGGCCAGCTCCGCCGCGGTGGCTCCGCTCAACTTGATGTCGACTTTGTCGCGCACGTTGCTCACCGTGGTTCCGAATTCGTCCTTGATTTCGCCGATGAAGTCGATGAGCGTGTGCTCGGAGCCTCCCCGTTTGGCGAGCGCGAGCTCCCGGCCCGGAATCTTGACTGCGATCGGCACGAAATATTCCGCGCGATTCAACTGGAAGTAATCGATCTCCATGGCGATGGTCAGATCGGTGACGGGGTCCAGCAGCATCAACGCGTCTTCGAGCTGACGTTCTTTATCCGCCGTGGTGAATTTAGAAAATACTTTGCCGG
The DNA here is from genome assembly GCA_963797245.1 of Terriglobia bacterium. GTDB lineage: Bacteria > Acidobacteriota > Terriglobia > Bryobacterales > Bryobacteraceae > Palsa-187. The sequence continues at coordinate 112,650 of CAWCPE010000023.1, read as the reverse complement.
CGAAATATCCTTGCCGGAAATCAAGGTTTGCGGCCATGCTGTTGTTGAGCGAAATCTTGATGCGCCGGAATTTTCCGTCCAGATTCGCGTTCGACGTGTAATACCCGAGGATGTAATAGCTGGTGATGGCCTTCTGCGCCTGCACGATTCCCACGGTCAGGTCGTTGTAATCGAGCAGAGCTTTGCCGCCGGTGTCGGATGCCATGGTCCACAGCGTGTCCTGCGACTGGGAAAAATTGGTTTGCATCGCCAGAGCCGATCCGCCCGTGTACATGGCCGAACCACCAGGAGAGCCCTTCGTGGCATCGCCCAGCGGAGCCTGCGCGACCAAGCCCCGCGCATCCACGGGATACATGGTCACGCCCGCCCGCACCGCTTCGTTGATGGTGGCATGCAACTGCGCCTGATTATCCAGGCCGTTCAAGCGCATCCCGCTGGCGAAATAGATCAGCGATTTTTTTTCGTTCAACCGCGCCAGCATTTTCGCCGCGGTCTGCAGTGCCGAAAGCTGGCGGTCGGTATTGAAGATGTTGAATTCGGAATCGTCCTGCCCGAACGCCGCGCCGGTATCGGCCGAGCTCGCATCGGCCGCGTTTTCGTCGTTGCCTTCCGCTTCTCCGACTGCCAGCGTGTGCAGCGTGTTCATGATGTGCGCCCGGTCGTCGGTGAAATCGACGAGGACGTTCACCGATCCGCTGTCGAACTCCATGATGGCGACCAGATCCGATGCGGTCATCTGTTTGGTAATGAATTTCTGGGCCGCATCGATGGCGCGCAACTGGTCCGGGATGGGCATCCCGGACATATCGAAGTAGAGCACCAGCAATCGTTTATCGCGATACTTGACGTTGCCCGGCGGCTCCGGCGAAATCTGCGTATGGGGGAGCTTGGTTTCAACCGGCGCCCACGCCACGGTGGGCGCGAGCGGCGGGGGGCTCTCGTCGAACTTCTGGTATTCGAAGAATTTGATGGTCTGCGGGACGCCGTCTTCGGTGATGGTGAAGTCCTTGGCAGTCAGCCCTTCCATCGGCTTGCCGCTCTTGTCTTTCACCGCGACGGTCTCGACGACCAGCTGCGTGGTGGAGCTGAATTTGGCGTTTTCGGCGGTCTGCGGCTGTTGCGCCCAGAGAGCCTGATACAACGCGAGAAAAGCGCAAGTCTGCGCCAAGACTCGGGACGTGCTCCGCTTGCTCACGCGCGCGGTTCCGTTTGGCGCCACGTCGAATGAACCACGAACGGAACCCCGCGCGTGAGCAAGGGGAGTACGTCCGAAGTTTTCACATCGACTCATCATGGAGGGGAGCAAGCCGCTTTTCCGCATATTAGAACCTCACCCGCAGGGTGGTCTGGAGAACCCGCATCGCATTAGCGGCGGTGGGCAATCCAAACTGCTGGCTGTTGACGATGACGTTGTAGCTCGCGAAAGTGACGTGGTTGAGCGCGTTGGTGGAATCGACGCGCAGGTCCAGATTCAAGCGGTCGGTCATGCGGAACGTGCGCGCGATGGACGCGTTGAAAGAAAACTGGATGGGCCCGCGGATGGAATCGCGGCCGGCGTTGCCGAACTGGCCGGGGAGCGGGGCAGTGTACGCGGCAGGATTCAGAAACAGGCCCGGTGGCGCGGCGTACAGGTTCGCGCCGGTGTAGTCCGGGCGGATGCAGTTGGCGCAGCCGGTTCCGGGCAGCGCGGCCAGATAGCCGGGCGTGAGCGGCAAGCCGGAGCCGGCCATTACGGTCGGCGAAAAAGTCCATTCCTTGAGCAGCCGGCCGCGCCAGCCGTTCATCAGCGTGCCGCCGTGGATGCCCGTGCCGGGCGAATATTGCGCGGTGAAGTTCAGGAGATTGCGCTGATCGAAAGTCGAAAGGGCGCGCTCGCCTTCCAGATCCTGCCAGTTCTGCGCGATCACCGGGGCGCTCTGACCACCTGAGTTCGCGCCGCCTTTTCCGCCCAGGGCGGCATCGTCGATCGATTTCGAATAAGTGTAAGTCAGGTTCGCAGTGAATCCGGAATGCAGGCGGCGTCGCAGTTGAAAACTTCCCTGCTCGCGCTCGGAGTTGCCATTGGACGTCATGTACGCGAATCCGGCGGGGCACGATGGGCATGGATTCACGCCACCGATGGGATATGTGTTGGGATAAAATTCCTGCACCGCGCGCGTGCCCTTGATTCCCAGATACCCGGCCTGCATCACCAGGCCGCCCGGCAGGTCGCGCTGGACGGTCAGGTTCCAGGTGTCGACGTAGCCGACTTTGAAATTCGGATCGATGGCGAAAGTGTTGGCCGTGACTCCCGGAGGAATGATGAACGGATTGGCGAGCGTCAGCGGATTGGCCTCGGTATTCTGCACGCTCAGGCTCTTGGACAATGGCGACTGCTGCGCCATCATGGTCGCGATGTTCTGGTACACCGACGTGTTGTAGTTCATGCTGAAACCGGAGCGTACCACCAGAGACGAACCGGAAATCGGCCGCCACGCCAGCGCAATGCGCGGCTCGAAACCATGCTTATCGGGATGGACCAGCGAATCCGGGTAATGTTCGCCGGTAATGGGTCCGACCGGATCGTTAGCCACCACCGGCGCTTCGGCGGTGAAGCCGGGCGTCAGGTCGAGATTCACCAGGCGGCCGTACTGTTCGGTGATGGGCGTGTTGTACTCCCAGCGGACGCCCAGATTCAACGACAGCTCCGGACTGAGACGCCAGTCATCCTGAACGTAGGCGTCATAGGATTGCGCGCGTAAATATTTATCGGCATTGCCGAAGGCGATGGAGCTGGTATCGGGAACGCCCAGCAGGAAATCGGCGAAGGCGTCCTGGCTTAAGCCGCCGGCGGCCGCTCCGGTGAAGGTAAAACTGCCGCGCGGATCCTGCTGGTTCAGGTAGTTGAATTGCTGCCTCTTAATGTCGCCGCCGAAGGTGACGTTGTGCTTGCCGCGGGACCAGTAGAGCTGGTCGCCGACCGAGCCGGTCTGATTCTTGTTGACCGAAGCCTGGGCGTCGGAAAGCGAGGAGATGCCGTCGGCGAAGGTGAGCGCCGGCGGTCCCCAGTTGATGGGCTGCTGATTATTGCCGGTAATGCCTGCGTTGCCGGAGATATTTTCGCGATCTTCAAAGAATGGCCGGGCGGTGCTGCCCTGGCGGTTCCAGCCGATGGTCAGTGTGCTGAAGAAGCGCGGCGTGAATCTGCGGACCCAGCTCACGCTGGTGTTGAGTCCCAGGAGATCGGTGGTGTCGGTGAAGTCGAACAGGTTGGGCGTCGACTGGCGGGTGCTTGAAAACGCGAACAGGCCGGAGAGCTGATTTTTCTGGTCGATCAGCTTGTTCATGCGAAGCTGCATCTGGTCCTTATGGGTCGCGCCCAGCGTGGGGATCTGGTAGTTGTATCCGCCGGTGCCGTTGAAGTTCGGCAGGGGATAGAGATTCAATAGCGCCAGCGCCTGCGGGCTCAGCCGCGTGGACGGGATCATGTTGCCGGGGAACGGCGCGCCGGTGGTGGGATCGATGACCGGTAGCGGGAGCGATGAAAAATCGCCGGTGCGCTGCGCTTCGGTGGGCATCAGGCCGGTCTGGGTGGACGAGTTTTTGTTGTGGGTCCACTGATAGCCGATGAAAAAGAACGGACCGTTGGGCATCAGGCGAGGAATGCGCAGCGGACCGCCCAGCGTGGCCACGCCTTGAAATTGATTGAAGCTCGGTTTGGGAGTGTCCTGTCCGGTGAGCGAATAGTTTTGGGCGTCCAGGGCGGAATTATTCAGAATGAAGCCGAACATTCCGTTATACAGCCCACGCAGGTTGCGGCGATTGTTACCGAAAGCGGCCGATTGGGCGAACGGCGACGCGGCTCCGTTATTCTGGCTGCCGCTGATCAGGAAATTGTCGGAGGCGTCCTGGCTGGCGTCGGCATTAGGCGCGGGCGATGGAGGCGCGGGAGCGGCGGGGGGCTGTTCGGCCTTTTTCTTTCCGGCCGGGGCAGGCGGCGCGGCCGCGACTTGAAGATTCGGCGCGGGCGGAGCCACCACGGTGGCGGCCGCGCGGATCTGGTCCATCGGGAGCAGTTTCAAGTCCCAGGTTTGATTTCCGACGCCGGGCGCGATGGTCACTTCGCGCTTCATCGGTTCGAACGCCGTCATGTCGACCTGAATGGTCCAGACGCCGGGCGCCAGATCGGGAAACGCGTAGTTGCCCTGAGCGTCGCTGACGGTGACGACTTTCTTATCGCCCTGCGTGGCCGTGACGGTTGCGCCTGGCACCGGCGTTGCGCCGAATCTGACGCTTCCGTGATCCTCGACGGCGGCGAGCGGCAGGGCCGTGAGCAGGATCAGGCTAATTTGCAGAAGCTTTTTCGACGTGATCGATAACAAGTATTTCCACCTGTGCCTTCTGGGTTTCCAGTTTCAGCCCCAGCTGCTCCTGAAGGGCTGTGAAGAGAGACGGTCCTGACAGGTCAGGCGTGGAGGTTTCCGGCGTCCAGGTCAGCGTGAAATCGTAGACACCGGAAAGCCCGGTGCGATCGAGGACCGGCCGATCCAGAATATAACGGCCGTTCAGGGCGACGTCGGAGAGCGATTCTGCGAGCTGCGCGGCGGTCGCGTGGGTTCCGGCGATCAGTCCCATGCCTTTGCGGCTCACGCGTCCCGGTTCGGGGGTGTTGACCGGAGTCATTTTCGCGCCGTTTTTCGACACCGTCAGGACATACGCCTGCATTTCCTTCGGGTCGCGGTGGAACTTCAGTTGGAAACGGTCAGCGAGAAGATTCTGCAGCATTTCCTTGATACTCTCCTCCGGCACATCGGTTTCCGACTTGGCGACGATGTCATAGCGCTGCGAATCGAACCAACTGGGCGGTTGGGCGATCTGAAAATCGCGGACTCCGTAGGCGTACTTCAAAAGCGCGCGCAGGGAGACGTGGGTCGCGTTGAATCGTCCACCGGGCGTGATTTCGAGTGCGGCGCCGCCCGGTCCGCTGGGTCGAATGGAGGCGACTTCAAAGGCCGGCTGGGCGCACAGCCACAGCGGCGTCGAGGCGAACAGGAGCGAGCGCAGGGCGGGCGTCATTACTAAAGAATTAGTAGAATCGCAGGCCGGTGTCAAGTTTCAGTTCTCCGACGGCTTTTCGAGCCGGTCGATAATGTACAGGTCGACTGGCCCTTTTTGCCCTTCGAGCTTCAGCCCGAGCTGTTCCTGCACGGCCACGAAAATCGACGGCATCTGCGAATCGGACGGCGCGGACGCCTCGGCCGATTCGGGACCCCGGCCCAGCGGCGCCGGGCTATCCGGCATGTATTTGAGCTTGAAGTCGTAGCTGCCGGTGAGGCCGGTTTTATCGATGACGCTGCGTCCCACAACGCGCGAGAGCTGGTCGACCAGCATGTCGACCGTTACGTTCGCGCCGTTGAGCTCGCCGCGCGACATGCGAATTCCCTGGCCACGGCCGCGTCCCGGTCCGGGCGTCGGCCGGGCGCTTAAGTCTGCGCCGAAATCCGCATTGCCCTTGGACGGCTCCATCTTCAACCCGCTCTTGGCGACCACCAGCGCGTAAATCGGCATTTCTTTCGTCTCTTTATGAAAGGACAGTTTGAAGCGGTCCGCCAGCAGGCCCTGGACCATCTCGCGGATGTCATCGGTCTTGGCGCCGGAGCCGCTTTCCGGCTTGGCGGTGATATCGAAGCGGTCTGAATCGGCCCACGCGGGCAGGCCGGAGAGCTGATTGTCCTTGAGCTGGTACGCCATCAGGATGAGCATCTTCACGGGCACATTGGTGGCCACCATGCGTCCACCCGGCTCCATCGCGAAGGCGGCCCGCATGTCTCCGGAGCGGTCCGGCTTAATGGAAGCGACTTCGAACTGCTTCGGCGCGGCCGGCTGCGCGAATGCGAATGCGGAAATCGCGATGCCCGCGGCGAATATGTAATATTTCATGAATCTCCTTCGTTCCCGAACTTCAGGGCCCGAAAATATTCCCCTGGGGCGAGCCTTTCGTTCCAGTTTAATTGGTTCGCGGTCTTGCGCGGGTTGGCTCTGAATATAGACGTCTTAAGTGCCGAAAAGGTGCCGCGGGTCGCGTTTGCGAACTGATCCCCGCCGTAACCGGCAGGGCGTGTCTCCGACACCTGGGCCTTTAACGCGATAGACCAGCCCTGCCGGTCAGAAGCCGTGAAAAATTGGGATCGGTTGCGATCGAGCCTTGATTACCGGGCAAAAACGGCGGATCGGCGCGGCCGGCCGGGTACGCGGTGGCGCTTAAGAGCATCGGGCAGGGGCGCCAGACAGCTCGAACCACGCCGCACACCGGGCTTCAAGCGCGCTAGGCTGCGCTGCTGGCCAGTTGCGGCCGCCATAATAGACGGATCCATTGTTGAATGTTGTAGGCCAGTGCCGCCCACTTCATTTCCACTCGAACCTTGGCCAGTCCGCGCACATGAAATTTGCGCAAACCGAATTTGTCTTTCCACCAGGCATGCGGAAATTCCGCGATTTCTCCCCGCCGTTTATAGATCGCACGGCAGGCCGGCTGCCGCATCCGCTCATGAAAGGCTTCTACCACCGGATGGGCCCGCTGGATCTTCACGCTCCGCTGGCCGCTGTGCGGACAACACCTGGTCCGGTGCGAGCACGCCGCGCAATCGCTGGCCGCGGCACGATACTGGTCATGGCTCCGCGCCCGGGAAATCCGCGCCAGGCGTTGGCCCGCCGGACATTCCAGCGCCGCGCCCGCGTCTAAAATACGAAACGCCGGCGGGCCATACTCGGCCGCGATGCCGGCTTGCTGGAGCGATTGCTGCCGGCCGCGCTGGCGCGCCTGCTCCCGCTCGAGCACCGGCCCGATCAACTCCACGCCGCCTTGGTCCGCCGCGACGATGCTGTGTTCGGTAACATACCCGCCATCCACGATCACGGTGGGTTTCTCCGCCGCCGCCGCCGCCCGCTGCGCCTGCATGCGCTCCAGCGCCGGCTTCAGTTGTTGTTGATCGCCGGCCGCCTGCGTGACCTCCACATCCAGCACGATCTTGTGCGCCCCATCCACCACCGACTGCACGTTATAGCTCGGCGCAAACCCGCCCTGTCCGTTCTTCATCACGCGCGCTTCCGGCTCGCTCAAACTCACCCGCGCCTGCTCGCGCTCGGCCGCCGGCTTGCTCTCGCGAATCTGTTGCAACTCCTGGAGGGCCTGCTTCAGCCGCTCTTGCTGCTCCCGCGCCGCCCGCTTCCGCGCCGCTTCCACCCGCGCGCTTCCCGCATGGCTGGGCGACTGGCTCAGCTCCTTCACCACTCTTTCGGCCTGCTCCAGCCGATCCCGCAACGTCGGCTCCCGCCGCAGCGACGCACCCGAGGCCTGCGCCTGGATCTTGGTGCCATCCACGGTCAGCTCTTCCAGCCGCACCATCCCGCTCTGGCTCAACGCCGCCAGCACCTGACTGAAGATTTTCTCCACCGCCGCCGCATGGGCCACCCGAAAGTCCGACAGCGTGTGATGATTCACCGTCTCATCCCCGCACAGCCACCGCAGCCCCGGCTCCTGTTCCAGCCGCCGTTCCAAATCCCGCGCCGACCCGATCCCCAGCGTCAGTCCATACACCCACACGCTGATCAGCAGCCGCGGATCGGTCCGCTCCGCCCCGGCGCGCCCTTCCACGCTTTTGTTGTCCACCAGGAACCCGCTCAGATCCAGTGTTCCGCTCAACTCCCAGATCGCCCGCGCCGCGTGGTCCGCTCCGATCAGCGTCTCCACATCCACCCGACTCCAATAGCTCTGGCTCCGGTCGATCCGCTTCAGCCGCGCTTCCGCCATGCCATAGTGTGTACCAATCACCCAAGGTTTGCATCAAATTTTTCACAGCTTCTCACGGCGGGGATCAGCTCCACTTTTCACGCAGACCCCGACGCGCGCGGCCGTTACTTTTCGGTCGGAATGCGCACAGCGTGATCGATCGACAACACTTCGACCGGCAGCTTGCGGGATTCGAGGTGCAAGCCGAGCTGGAGGGCCAGCGCGCCGGGGAGGAACAGACCCTTACTCGCAAACGGCGCGGGGTTGGATGGCGTGGGCAGTCGATCAGGATTGGATCGCCTGGGCCGGATGGTCGCGGAATCGAAGGACTGCGCGAAAGCAGTCAGGGCAACCATCAGAAGGACCGGCGCGCGCATAGCTCATGTTCGGCCTGATTTCGTATGCCGTCAAGCCGTCTTCATACCCTCGGCAGTGCTGATACAATCAAGAGCGCAGCGTGCGAAACGAGGAGCAGTGTCGTAGCGATATTGTCAAGGTCGGACGGCTCATGTTCGACAAAGGCTGGGTTGCGTCCAACGACGGCAACGTCTCCATCCGCATGGACGACGGCCGCATTCTAGCCACGCCGACCGGCGTGTGCAAGGGGATGATGACCGTCGACGATCTGATCCTGTGCAACCTGCAGGGCGACAAGCTGTGCGGCGGCCGGGAGCGCACCACCGAGATGGGAATGCACCTGGCCATTTACAATCTGCGCGGGGATGTGCGCGCGGTGGTGCATGCGCATCCTCCGGTGGCGACCGGTTTCGCGGCGGCCGGGCGGGCGCTCGACGTGGCGCTATTGCCCGAGGTAGTGATCGCGCTGGGCTGGGTTCCGCTGGCGGATTACGGGCTGCCGGGAACGCCCGCGCTGACCCAGGGCATGCTGCGCTACATTCCCAAATACGACGCGTTGCTGATGGCGAATCACGGCGTGGTGACGTACGGCGACGACGTGTTCCAGGCCTTTTCGCGCATGGAAACGGTGGAGCATTTCGCGCGCATCACATTGGTAGCGGAGTTACTTGGTGGGGCGAAAGCGCTGCCGCGGGTGGAAGTCCAGAAACTGTTCGACGCGCGTCCCCGTTATCAGGTGAACTCGCGCAATCATATGGAACCGGGCGCGCCGATGACGGCCGAGGACATGCCCAAGCCGAGCGAGAAGATCGAAATCTCGCGGGAGCAGCTTTTGTCGATTATCGACGAAGCCCTGAAGGTTCGCGGGGTCTTCTAGCTAGTCTCCTGTCTCCTAAATTTGTGGAATTAAAAAAGGGGACAGACTTCTCTGTCCCCGGCCGTAAGTCTTTGGGTTTTCGAGGCCGCCCGCCGGTGGACAGAGCGGTCTGTCCCCTTTTTTAATTCCACAAATTTAGGAGACAGATGGGATGAGACGGCTGGCTCACCTGGACAGCGGTAAGCTGTGAAACGCACTCGATGAGGTGCAGAGGAGAAACCAGCCATGAAAAAGCTTAGCAAGATGCACAAGCAGATGCGCGAGACGGTCGGGATCGATCTGGGCGATAAAATAAGCCGCTACTGCATCGTCGACCAGGACGGCGAAGTGGTGGAAGAAGGCGACTTTCGCAACCAGGCCAGTTCGATCGAAAAACATTTCGGCGATCGGCCGCGGCGGATCGCGCTCGAAGCCGGTGCGCAATCGGCCTGGATCAGCCGCGAGTTCGAGCGGCTGGGGCACGAAGTCATCGTGGCCAACCCACGCGACTTAAAGTGGATCACCGCGAGCGACGCCAAGAACGATCCGGTGGATGCGCGCAAGCTGGCGCTGCTGGCGCGCGCCGATGCTCGGCTGCTCCATCCGGTGGAACATCGCACGGCCGAGCAGCAAGCCGAACTGGCCGTCATTCGGGCGCGCGATGCGATCGTGCGGGCGCGCACGCTGTTGGTCAACAGTGCGCGCGGCATCGCCAAAGGCTTCGGCGTGCGCCTGCCCAAGTCGATCACGGGCACGTTCGGCAAACGGGCCCTCGACACGCTTCCCGAGTTTCTGCGCACCGCGCTCGCCGGATTGCTGGATCAAATCGACGCTTTGAGCAAGCAGATCGCCGGCTACGATCAGCAGATCGGCGAGTTGGCCGGCCGGCATCCGGAGCTCGCGCGATTGGAAAGCATACCGGGCGTGGGCCGGCTCACCGCGCTGACCTTCGTGCTCACGCTGGGCCGCGCCGGCCGATTCACGCACAGCCGCGACGTGGCCGGCTTTCTGGGACTGAGGCCGAAACAGCGGCAGAGCGGCGCGCGCGACCCGCAGTTGGGCATCTCGAAAAGCGGCGATGCTTATGTGCGGAAGCTGCTGGTCCAGTGCTCGCACTACATTTTGGGAAGGACACTAGGTCAGCGACAAAACAACCGTTGGCTTTGCCGCAACCGAACCTAGACGTTCCCGTTACTTCCGCCGGTTTCGCTCGAGAGTACCCGGCGGATAAATCCTCCGAATCGAGGGATGGCGCGCAGCGACACCATGCGGGGATCGAGGGACAAGAACGCCATCCAGGGCTCATTTTCGCGGCAGGCTTCCTGAATCCGCGTCATGGCTTCCTCTGGCTCGCCCAATCCGGCGGCGATCAGGGCGCGATCATAATTGGCAACCCACTCACCGGACTGGCGGCGCGCTTCGAGTTGGGCGTCCAGGTCCCGGGCGCGATCCGGATCGTTGGCGACGCCGTAGCAGTGGGCAAGCGTGGCGACCACCTGCGTACCCGGGTCCTGGATGGCGCTTAACACGTCGATTGCCTCTCGAACTTGACCGGACACGGCGAGGGCACAGCCGCGCATCCAGGATCGCCATTCGGGATCCACCTGCGAACGCCATTCGGCGTCATGCGGCGCTTCCGTACTTTCGGTGGCCCGTATCACATCTTCATGGCGACCGGAGAGATATTGCGCAAGCAGCTGCCCTTCTTCAATAAACTGCGCCGGGGCAAGCTGGCGAGCCTTCGAAAGCTCTTCGTCCGCTTCGCGCAATTTGCCGAACGGCAGGAGAACACCGATGGCGTGCCACAGATGACCGGCGCCCGAATAACTGTCGCGCTGGATGGCTTTGAGAAAGTGCGATTCGGCCTCGTGCCAGCGCCAGCCGAAAAAGGCCTGGAACATTCCCAGGGCGATGTGCGCCTGCGAAGACATTTCATCGAGTTGCAAGGCGGCGTCCGCCTGGGCCCGCACCGGCGGCCAGGCTTCGCGCGGGCGCCGATATCCCAGGAACCCCTCAAACGCACCGGCGATGGCGTGTTCGATACGGGGTGGGGCCCAGTCCGGTTCGGCCGCGGCCGCTTCAGCGAAACGTTCAATGGATTCAGCCAGGTTTTGCGCGGTTAAATGCGTCAAGAGGAACTTACCGCGCGAGTATGCGTTGCGCGCGGCGAGCTTGCGCTGCATCTCGGTCTGAAGCTGTTCGCGACGCTGGAAACGAGGGACATACTTGCCTTTGGGAAACTCGATCACCAGCGGATCTTCACTGCCGCCGTTGTTGTAATACTCGCGCAGCTTCATGCGCAGGCGGCTGGCCAGCACACGCACCAAAGAATCGCGCCGCGGATCGTAACTATCCGGTTTTTTCAATACTTCGGTGCCGATCACATATTCTTTCAGGGTATCGGCGTGGCCCTCGAGCGTCTGGTTGACGGTAAACTGCAGCAGGCTACGCAGGCGCTTGGAGCGCGAGAACTTATCGCTCGCCAGGATACGTTCTACTTCAATTTGAACGGCCTCGGGCGAGAAAATCGGCAGGATGGGTTCGTTATTCTCAGGGTGTTTCACAACCGGCTCCACATATACGCTCACACCTTGTAGATGCCGGTCCGCAGGTTGCCAGTTCAGTAATAACATTTCTCGCGTCGTCGGGTCGATACGACGCAACGTTTCATGACAGTTGATTTCGGCAGAATCTGCATCGAAACGTAAAAGTTACCCCGGGCAGTCGAGTCATGCGCGGCTCCTGAAAGGACTGGCTTTGTATCCGGACCGTTATCCCTTTGCGCGCCCTTATATTGCTCGAAGCCCGATTCTGGCCTTCGGTGTGCACCATGAGGAACCAGTGTGATCCAGAAGAAAGCAAGTGGCAACCATGATGAGTAGAGATGAATACGGTCAGGCTTATCAGAGAGGGTTCGATTTAACAGTGCGCCTGCTGCTCTCCCGCGGCGCTCCGCGCGACCGCGCCCGCGAGGTGGCGCAGGCGGCTTGGGCCAGGGGATGGGAACGCCTTTCTCAGCTTCGCAACGATCACCTGGTGGTGACGTGGGTAAACACGATTGCACTGAACGTTTATCGCAGCGTGTTGCGCAGAGAACCGTGTTATCAGGAATTACCGGAACTTTCGACCAAAGCCGGCGTGAACCTGGCGGCCATCGACGTGGCGCGCATCCTACGAATTTGCAGGCCCTGCGATCGCGTCCTGCTGGAACAGCAGATGCGCGGAGTGACGGCGGAAGAGATCGCCCGCACCCAGGGCGTCACCGAAACGGCGATTCGCATCCGGCTGTTGCGCGCCCGGCGCGCGGCACGTGCACGCGTCGAAAAACGAGCCGCGAGGATTCGGGAAAATTACAAGACGATGGTCCAGCCGACGTTTGCCGATGCGGCTGCGTGAAGCGCTTGCGGTCGACCTCAGGTCCAGTTTGAAAATCGCCCGACCGTCACGAACAAGGCGAGCAACAGGAGCACGCCCGGCGACGCCGCCGATTCGTGACGACGCAGGTGATAAAAAACCCCCAGCAGCATGGCGATCGCGAGTCCCGCCGCGGCCAACGGACTGAGCCACGGAGCGATGCCGGCGGCCATGGGAAGCACCACGCCGATCGCTCCGAACAGTTCAGCAATCCCGATGAACATCACCAGTCCGCGGGACAGGCCCGACGGGCCGTTTTTGTCCGCCATGGCCTTGTATTTATCGTATGCGAACACTTTAAACCCGCCGGCGCCAAGGAAGGCGAGCGCCAGTAGTACCTGGACGATCCATAGAGCGATGTTCATGTTTTCCTCAGTGGGCGCTGGCGGCGATCGACCGCGTTTGTCCCTAGAGGTAGTTTAGTCGTTGACGTCCACGTTTTCGACAAAGCAGCTATGGAACGCGCGGTCGAGGACTTCGTCGTTGAGCACCATTTCGCGGCCTTCGAAGTTCAGGATATCCACGGCATGCGTCACCACGTCGCGCGGATGGCAGCGGCGGAATTTGCGATTTCCCGCGATGTAATGCCGCTGCACGAAAGTTTCGGCCAGGCCGGGCGGGCATTCGAGACCGTTTGAATCGCAGAAGCGCTTCATGATCTGAATAAATTCCGGCGCGTTGGGGCTGCGCAGGAACATTTTGTATTGAATGCGGCGCAGGAAGGCTTCATCGCCCAGGCTGTCGGGCCGCAGGTTGGTGGAGAAAATCAGGAACGCCTCGAAGGGCACGGTCATTTTTCCACCGGCCTGGAAGCTCAGGTAATCCACATGCCGCTCCATCGGGACGATCCAGCGGTTGAGAATTTCGGCCGGCGTGGCTTTCTGACGGCCGAAGTCGTCCAGCAGATAAATGCCGTTGTTGGATTTGAGCTGGAAGGGAGCGTCGTACACCTTGGAGTGCTTGTTAAAACTGAGATCCAGCATGTCCAGCGTCAGTTCGCCGCCGGTGATGATGAACGGACGGCGGCAGCGGAACCAGCGGCCGTCGTGCGGCTGGCCGGTGGAGAGCGCGCTGAGCACGCTTTCCTGATCTTCGATTTTCTGATGGTAGATGGGATCGTAGATCTGCACGATATTGCCCTGGCATTCGATCGCGTAGGGCATGTAGATGGGCTCGGTTTCGACGCGGAAGAGCGCTTCGGCGAGCGCGGTTTTTCCGTTGCCGGGCTGCCCGTAAATCAGAAACGATTTGCTGGCGTTCACGGCCGGGCCGATCTGCGACATGATGTCGGGTTCCACCACCAGGTGTTTGAAGGCGCGCTGCAACGAGGACGGATTCAGCCAGTTCGATTTTAATTTCTGACGCCGCACCACTTCGGTGTATTGATACAACGGCACGGGAGCCGGCCCGGCATATTGATTATTTTCGAGACATTCGCGCGCCAGGTTCCGGCCGGATTCGGTGAGTACGAAAACGCCCGACGCATTGCCCATCCCCAGTGATTTTTTCACGCCCACGAAGTGCTGGCGCTTCATGTTTTCGAGCGCATCGTCAATGAGACTGAATTGAAAGCCCAGCAGGTTCGCGATGTCCCGGCCCACCAGCTCACCGCGGAAGTACAGGTATTTGAGAATCAGGTGGTCGATCAAGGCCCCCGTGATGCCGGTTTCCGCGATGGTTTCCGGGACGGGCGGAACGATGCGGTTGTCAATGGATGCGGATTGATCGGGCAAGACTTCGGCGAGTGCACTCATCCGGTTCCTTGGCGTTCGGGAAAAATGGCAGAGAAATTCTGCACTACTGATCAATATCGGCCGGATCCGGCGCAGTCTGCATGAATAATCTTGTTTTAGTACGCGGGTCCCGCTCAAGCCCAGTACGCGCGCGGGCGTAGTTTGCTTTAGGCCGGTGCGCCGGAACTTCCGGGTGGCGGCGGTTCGCTCTTGGGCGGCTTTTCCTTGGGCGGATTCACCACCGCGACTTTCACCGGACTCAGCAGCACGTGCGCGTTGCGGCCTTCCATGCGCGGCTGGCCTTCGGCGGTCCCATATTGCGCCAGGTCGGCGGCGAAACGCAGCAGCAGTTTTCGCCCGATGTCGGTGTGCGCGATCTCGCGTCCGCGGAACTGCACCACCGCCTTCACGCGATTGCCTTCGGTCAGGAACCGGATGGCGTGATTCTTCTTGAAATCGTAATCATGATCATCCGTGTTGGGGCGGAACTTGAGTTCCTTCACCTGAATGATATGTTGTTTACGCTTCGCTTCATGCTGCTTTTTCTTGTTTTCGTATTGCCATTGGCCGTAATCCATGGCCTTGGCGACGGGCGGCTCCGCGGTGGGCGCGATCAGGATCAGGTCGAGGCCCATTTCCTGCGCTTTCCGCACGGCGAGCGAAGTTTGCATGATTTCGACGCTGCCGTCCGGAAACACGGCGCGCACTTCTCTGGCCCGGATGGCTTCGTTGACGTTCTCCCGGATTCTCGGGCGGCGGGGTGGAAAGCCTCGAGGCGTCATTCAGTTTTTGGTCCAACGGCTGGACGCGGAGTGATCATGACCAAATAGTAGCAAATCTATTCATCCCGCAAGACGGTCAGCGGGTCGACGCGCGTCGCCCGGCGCGCGGGCAGGTCACTCGCGACGATCGTGATTGCCAGAAACACGGCGATCGTGGCCGCATAGGTGACTGGATCGGCCGCGCTTACGCCGAATAGAAATGTTTCGACCAGCCGCGCGGCCATCGCGGCGGCGATCAAGCCCAACGCGAGACCAAGAGCGGTCAGCTTGAGGGCTCCGGCGACCACCATCCTGCGGACCTCGATCGCGCGCGCTCCGAGCGCCATCCGGATTCCGATTTCCTGCCGCCGTTCGGCCACCGCGCAGGTAATCATCCCGTACAGGCCGAGTGAAGCGAGCACCAGCGCCACGCCTGAAAAAACCGCCAGCAACATGCTCCGCATCCGCGCCTGCGCGAGCGATTCGTCCACCCGCTGCCGCATGGTCTTCACGCCATAGACCGGAATCTGCGGATCGATCGACGCGACTGCCGCGCGGATCGCCTTGGTGTACGCCGCCGGATCGCCCTGGGTTCGCGCCACCAGCGTCTGGCCGGGGAGGGTGGTTTGTGAATACGCCGTGAACAGTTCGCGGCGCGGACCATCGGCTAGGCTCGACTCACGGTAGCCGCGCACCACGCCAACGATCTCGCCCGACCAGGGCGGGGTGACTTCAATCGTGATGCGCCGGCCGACCGCGTCCGCGTTGGGGAAAAACTCGCGCGCGAAAACGTCGTTGACGATCACCGCGTGCGGTGCATCCGGACCGTCGCGCGCTTCGAACAATCTTCCAGCCGCCAGCGGAACACCCAGCGTCTGAAAATATCCCGGGGTGACGATGCGATTGTCGACGCGGATCTTGGTATCCTCTCGATGCGGCTGCGTATCGAGCCATACATTGGAGAGGCTTGCGCCATCGCCGAGCGGCAGCGAACTGATGCCGCCGGCGGATTCGATCCCCGGAATACGCTCGACGGCGGGTTCCAGCTGATCGAAGAATTTCCGGCACGCCACCGGGTCGCGATAAATTGCGCCGGTCAGCGAAATCTGCATCGAGAGAACATGGTCGATGCGATACCCTGGCTCGACTCGCGTCAGCGCGCGGAGGCTGCGGCCGATCAGCCCGGCAGAGGATAACAGAACGACGCCCAGCGCCACTTCGATCACCACCAGGGCCGCGCGCAGCCGATTTCCGCGCAACCCCGCGCTTCCGCCGCGGCTGGTTTCCTTGAGCGCCTCAGTCAGATTCACGCTCGAACCGCGCAGCGCCGGCACGATTCCGAAAATAACCCCAGTCGAAATCGATACGATCAGTGCGAAGAGAAGCACGCCCGGGTCGGCTCGAACCTCGGCGGTGCGCGGAAGCGCGCGCGGGTCGAGCGCGACCAGGAAACGCACTCCGCCGATCGCCAGCGGAAGTCCCAGCGCTCCGCCGGCGACGGCCAGCAGCACGTTTTCTGTTAAGAGTTGGGCGATCAGTTTCACGCGGGTGGCGCCGACGGCCGTTCGGACGGCCATTTCGCGAACGCGAGCCGCGCCGCGCGCGAGCAGCAGGCTGGCCACGTTCGCGCACGCGATCAACAGTACGCATCCGACGGCCGCTGCGAAAACCCACAACGATTGCCTCACGCCGCCGACTTCGCGATCGAGAAAGGTGGTCAGGCGCAAGCCGAATCCCCGGTCTTCCGGATAGCGCTCGGCAAGATCGGCTGCAAATGAGTTGGCTTCCCCCTGCGCCTGGACTACGTCTGCCAATTTTTTCAACCTGCCGAAAACGCGGACCACGCGCCATCGTCGCGTTGAAATATACGGCGACTCCTGCTGCTCCGGCGCCCACATGTCGTGCTGCGATTCGAGCGGGAATCCCGACGGCATCACTCCCGCGACCACATACGGGATTCCGTCGAGCGTGACGCGGCGGCCTAGAATGGACGGATCGCCGCCATAGCGCCGGCGCCAGAAAGCTTCGCTGAAGATGACGTCCATCTCCCGGCCGTTGTGATATTCGTCGCGCGAAAAATCGCGTCCCAGGGCCGGGTGGACCCCGAGCACGTCGAAAAATTCCGGCGTGACGCGCGCGCCCGAAAGCCGCTCGGCTTCGCCGCCATCGCCGGTGAGCGTCCAATTACCATCGATGAACGCGGCGACGCCTTCGAAATTCCGCAAATGATCGCGAATTTCCTGATAATCCCCGCCCAGCATAGGGCCCAATCCCGCGCCCGCCCTCGGCATCACGCCTTGAATCCACACCAGGTGGCTGCTTTCGGGATACGCCAGCGGCTCGAACAAAAGGCGATCGAGCAGCGTGTAAATGGCGGTGGTCGCGCCGATTCCAAGCGCCAGCAAGATGGCCGCGGTAAGGGTGAATCCCGGCTCCCGCGCGAGCATCCGGAGCGCAATTCGCAAATGAGACATCCGAATTGCGCGATTATCTCACAATATTTGCGACGACCGATCGGCGAGACCATCAGCGTCAACGTTTTCCTGACGCGTGCGGGCCGCCTTTCGGGCCGACTGGCTGCGGCTTTGCGCAGTCCGTTTACGCGCGCGATCGTTTCGCTGACGGCGCGCGGTGCGATCCGGATTTGCCCCTGGCGGAATCGCGGGAAGCCTGCGCGCCGGTCTTTCGCGAAACGTTTCCCTTGGGCGGCGGCAGATTTACTCCGGCGCGCCGCGCCTTCGAGAGACCGATCGCGATCGCCTGTTTCGTCGAACGCGCGCCGTGCTTGCCCTCTTTGACGTGCTCGATTTCCTCGTGAACAAATTCCCCGGCTTGCGTGCTGGGCGATTTCCCCTCGCGAGCGTCCTTGCGCGCCCGCTCGATGATTCTCTTTTCCGGCATGATGACCTCCAGCCATGGCGAGTTGCAATTGAGATTCCGCCAACTGCAACTCGCGGCGTAAACAACGTCGATTGCAGCGTTTTTAACGCGTAGCGGCGATGTGCGCGGCCTGCTGGTTGATCGAGGTCGCAAGCGAGGTCAGCTTCTGGTCGGCGCGCTTTTCCTCTTCGAGCGTCTGCTGCAGCAACTGAACGGCGTCCTTCAATCCCAGATTCTCCGCGAAGGCTCGCGTCGAGCCGTAGGCGGCGATTTCGTAATGCTCCACGCGATTGGCAGCCGCGATAATGGCGGCGTCGCGCAGCGGGGATCGTTCGGTTTCCGAGATGGCATCCTCACCTTCCGCGATGAGCCCTTTCATCCCTTCGCAGGTCTCGCCTTTGGCCTTGGCGCCGATCAGCGTGAAGATGCGCTCCAGACGCTGCACCTGGCCGCGGGTCTCCTGGAGGTGCGCTTCAATCGCCTGGCGCAACGGCCCTGAGCTGGCTTCCGCCATTTTCGGTAAAGCTTTCACCAGGCGCTGTTCGGCGTCATAAAGATCCTCAATCTGCGCCACAAAAAGATCGTGCATGTTTTCGATTTTCATAAGATTGCCTCTCCATGCGAGCGGATGAAAGTCCGCCCTGTTGAAGGAGACTCCCCTGAGTCGCAACCGTTTCCGGAATCAGCATGTCGCGTTCGAGTGGTGGCGCTAGACGATCGGTCGGGTGGCGTGGGATCGCTTTCATTGGCCGCGAAGTGATGAGGGATTATAATGTCGCTATGAAGCCGCGATTTTCATTCCTGCTGAGCGCTGCGGCGATGCTCGCAACGCCGATCTTTCTGAATGCGCAAACATCCCCGAAACGGGCGGCGAAGAAAGCGTGGACCACGCCGCGCACTCCCGACGGTCATCCGGAACTGGAGGGCATCTGGACCAACGCGACCATCACCCGCATGGAGCGGTTGCCGGAGTTCAACGGCAAACTCGACTTGAGCGATGCGGAAGCCAAAGCGTTCGAGGCCAAGGACCACCAGGATTCCGAAGAAGAGCCCGGCAAGGACGGCGTGATCCTGGGAGGCGTGAAGTTTTCGGGCGCCAACGCGGGGTATAACGAGCTGTTCATCGACCGCGGCAATCAGCTGGCGCGCGTGGACGGAAAAAAGCGCAGCTCGCTGATCATCGATCCGCCGGATGGAAAGGTTCCGCCGCGCGTGGCCGGCTCCGGCGGCATGTTTGGCCGGGGACGCGGAGGCGGGGGCGCATTTCGCGAATCCGACAACGTGAAGAACCATCCCATTTCAGAGCGCTGCCTGCTGGGATTCGGATCGACATCTGGTCCGCCCATGATGCCGGTGCTGTACAACAACAACTATCAGTTCGTGCAGACTGCCGACACGTTCATGATCATGGTGGAGATGATTCACGACGTGCGTGTGGTCCGGATCAACGGGACGCACAAGCCTCCGGAAATCCGGCAATGGCTGGGCGATTCGATCGGGCACTGGGAAGGCGACACGCTGGTGGTTGATACCACGAATTTCAACGGCCAGGCGAGATTTTACGGGTCGGATCAAAACCTGCACACCATCGAACGGTTCCAGCGCGTGGACCCGAGCACGATTCTGTACCGCGTGACCATCGACGATCCGACTACCTGGACCAAGCCGTGGACCATGGAATATCCATTCGTGGCGACGAAGGGTCCGATTTACGAATATGCGTGTCATGAGGGCAACTACGCCATGGAAGACATCCTGGGCGGGGCCCGCAAAGCGGAAACGCAAACGACCAAGCACTAATTATTCGCGTGCCGCGTTGGCCTTCTTCAAAAACCGGACGGTGACGGTTCCCATCCCGGCTACGGCCAGCGCCAGGGTCACGTATAAAATTCCGGGATGCTGTTCGCTCCAGGGCTTGGCCGGCGCGGGTTTTTCGCGATAAGAGACGTTCGATTCTTCGGCCCCCGCAGTGATGGTGGTCTCTGGGGCGGGCGCCTCGCGCGCCAGCAGATCGCGCAGGTCATAAGAAGGCGCGTGCGCTTCGGGATTGCCGTAATAGACGGCATACGCGCCGCCGGCGGGTTTGAACTTTACCCGCGTCCGGATGACGCTGAGCGTGGCGGATTTCACGGCGAGCGGCCGATCGTCGCGATTGTAGATGCGCAGGCGCAGGTACCGTTGATGATTCTCCGGGAAATCGATTTTGAGCGATTGCTCGCCTGGCAATTTCGACAGCACACCCTGGCCTAACCGCGACCAATCTTTACCATCCGCGCTCGACTCCACTGCGGCGGCGCGCTGAAACGCTGGCGTGTCCACGTCCAGCAGAAGCTGGTCGTGCGGAATGCCGCGCGCGCCCAGGTCCCAGGTGTATACCGTGCTCTGGGTTTTCGAATCATTGACCGGTTCGGGCGTGAGCGACGCCATGGTGTCGCGCACGGGAGGCTTGTCCTCTTCGATGGTGACGCGGCATTCGGTCACGGCTTTGGGATCCTTCCATCCGTAAATGGTCACGCGAACATATCTGCGCGTGGATACCGGATAGCCGACATAGAGCACGGAAACCTGCCGGTCATCCGCTGAAAAATCGAAGACATAGCCGTCGTCGCGGACCCGCGTCCAGCGGCTGCCGTCGTCGCTGGTGGCGATTCCGACGCGCTGGCGGAAGTTGGTGCGCGGCGTCGCCAGGTGAATGCCGTTGTGACGATGGCCGGCGCCGACGTCGACGGTCAGTTCCAGGCCGCGCGAGGAAACCACACCCTGATCGAACACGTCGCTTGAAACGTCGACGCGTTGGAATGATCCAGACATCTTTTCGATTACGTACGGCACTTCATCCTGCCCGCTCGCCACGCGCAGATCCGCCAGATTTGGCTGCGAGTGGAGGTAAGTGGTGCGGTCCACGTTCCAGACGGCGAGCCGCGTGGAGGCATCGACGGTGAGCGGACGCCGGTATTTCCAACGCGCCGGCTGGAAATCCGCCAGAAGAACCAGCGCGCAGAGCAGGAGGCTACTTGCCAGCTTCTTCATTTCTCCACAGGCTTTCAATGGCGGGACGGAAGCGCGAATACAGATACGAAGTGAGCAGCAGCAGCACTCCCAGTGAAACGAACGCAACGGTACGCAACAGGCGGCTCGCTTCCCACACATCGTAGAGATAGAGTTTCAGCACCACCAGCGCGATCAGCCCCAGGCCGAGCAGGCGATTCAACACGGAACGATAGCCGACCCCGATTCCGATCAGCAAAACCGCGTAAACAGCCATCAGAATCGACACGCCGATGGCTTCGACACTCACCTGGCTTTCCTCTTTCACCGAGGCGATCACCCAGTCGTGCAGTTCGAATACGCAGGCGGAGACCATGATGAAGTGTCCCGCGACATACGCGACGGCCGCGGGCATGCGCCGGTCCCTCACCCACCACGCGCCCACCCAGAAGCTGACGGCGGAGACCACGAAAGTTACGAAGCGCGAGTTCGCCAGCAGCGGATGCGGCAGCGGGACAAAAACATCCGACCCGAACAGCCGAAGAAACACCAACACGTAGATCGCGGCGGCGCCCAGCAGCACGCGATCCTCATTCACCCGCCGGCCGATCCACACGAGCGCGGCCGCTTCCACGGCCCAGCTCAGCGTGATGCTGTAACCGGTGAATTGAATCGGAATCGCGAGCGTGAGGAAGCTGAGCGCGATCCCCAGCACCAGCACGATTGGGTTCCGGTCGACGCTGGACTCCGATCGCGCCTTCCAGAGAACCACGCCCGTCAGCAGATGCACGCCAGCGACGGCGACCGCAAACAGTCCCAGCCACGCGTGGTAATCCTCACGCAAAAGCGCATAGCTGGATCCAAAATAAACGACGCCGTTCAGTCCGAGCACGACCATGTGCTGGCGCCGCAACTCGACGCCGCGCACCAGCCGTTCAAAAGGCGTCCAGGCCAGGTACATCAGGAATCCGATGGTCAGCAGCAGGAAGACGGGGTTGACTGTGCCGGGCGGCTGGTGGAATGCGATCCAGGCTCCATACGCTCCCCAAAACGTAGCGAAGGAAAACGCGGAGGCGGTAGGCCTCCGAGTTTGATCCGCGATGGCGAGTCCGGCGGCGCTGACCGTCAAATTCAGGATCAGGAACGGCATCGCCTCCGGCCATATTCCGGCCAGAGCGATGCCGGTGAGCACCTGAACGGCATAGAAAATCCAGCGCCACTCGACCAGCGCGAACAATGCGTAGAACCCGAGCACGGCAACGGTCGCCACCACTTCCTTTTCCGGCTTGAACCATTCGAAATACCACGATGCGTACAGGATCGTGGTGGCCAGGAATGCGAGCAGGTTCAGCAGACGCCAGCGCTTGGGCCACGCGATGGCGACGGCGCCCACATCGATCAGGAGCAGGTAGCCGAAAAACGTCCACGGCGCGTCCTGACCGGTACTTAGCAAAAGCGGCGTGGCGAATCCGCCCAGCATTCCCAGTGCGGCGACGGCCATCGAGTCATAGCGCAGCGCCAGCGCACCGGCCATCGCCGTGACCATCATCATCAGGACGAATGCGACGGCTTGCGGCAGCAGGTGATAAAAACCGAAGCTCGCATAGAACGAGAGGTACAGGATGCTCACGCCCAGGCCGCACACGCCCTGCGCGAAAATTTTCTGATTGCGCCGCCACAGCATGTCGCCCGCGGCGAGCGTCGCAAGGCCGGCAAGCACCCCCAACGCCACGCGCCCGGTCTCCCCGATCCACTGGTTGTCGATCGCGTATTTGAAAAAGAATGCGACGCCGATGATCAGCGTCAGCACGCCGATCCGGTTGACCCAGGTCAGCCCCATGCGCGTTTCAAGCTGCTGTGGAGCGGACGACTGGACCGCGGGGGCGGGCTGCTCGACCGGGATCTCTGGGGGAAGGCCAGGCTGCGCCGCCGCTGGCAGAGGCGGAGGCGTCCCGGGCCAGACGAACTCCGGCGGCGGTGCGGCGGGAACGGGCGCGGGCGGCGAAGGATCCAGTCGCTCCAGCCGCGCTTCGATCTGATCGACACGCTTCAGCAAGCGAACGATCGCTTCGGTAAGCGCATCCATTCGCTCCTGATCGGGGCTGGGCATCAACTTAGCTTATGCTCATTTTGAAGACAATAACGCGTACTAAGGTTTTACCGCGATGCGTGGAACACCCGCGTCGTTCAGTTGTTTCTCGATGGCGGGAACAGTCTTCTTGAGCAAGGTTTCGAGCACGGCGGATTGTTTTTCGAAATCCTTCTGCAAATCTTCCAGCTCTTCGCGCTGCGTGACGGTCGGCGCAAACGGTGATCCGCTGACTTGTCCGAACAGTTGCGAGACGCTCCGGTTGATGCGCGCCATTTCTGTTTTCACTTTCTCCGATTCCTTGACCGCCGCAGTAAGAGCGTCCTTGGCGGAGGCCGGCGCATCGATGCTCTTCGCCAGCCCGCCCAGCTGCGTGTCGAGCGATTCGGCCCGCGTGTTGGCAGGATCGGTTTTGGATTGAAGCGTCATCACCGCCGTGATTACCGAACGGCGCGTTTCAGTTTCCTGGCTGGTCATCGTGACGGTCGGATCGGCTTCAACGTGCACGGGCGTTGTGAAATCATGGCCGTTCACGGTAAGGCGCGCGACGTATTCGCCGGGGTCGACCATCGCGCTGGTGGGACCTCCTCGTCCGCCTCCTCCACCGGCTGCGGGAGCGGGCTCGGCGCCTCCGCGCCCACCACCACCGCGTCCGCCGCGCCCTCCACCACCGCGACCCGATTGCACCAGCGGTTTGCCGCGCAGATCCCACTGGACGCGGTTGATGCCGGCTTCTTTGGTCGCGGTGAGTTCGCGTACGGTCGCGCCGCTGTGATCCAATATGGCCAGCTTCACCTCGCCCGATGGCGCCGACTTCAGGTAATAGCTGATGGTCGCGCCCATGGGCGGATTTTCACCGATGAAGCGCTTTTCGGCGAGAAATTCGTCGTTGGTGAACACGCGATAATCGAACGCGACGGCCGGCTTCACGGTGAACAGGTGAGTCTCGCTCGAAAGGGTCGCGGGAGTTAATTCTTCGAGCGGCGAAATATCCATCACCCAGAAGCTGCGGCCGTGGGTGGCGGCGATCAGGTCGCCATCGCGCGGATGCACGATCAGATCGGCGACCGGCGTGGTCGGCAGGTGGTTCATTAACCTCACCCAATGCGCGCCGTCATCGAGGGACGCGTATGCCGCCGATTCGGTGCCGGCGAACAGCAGATGCGGATTCTTGACGTCCTCCCGAATGACGCGGACCGGCGTCGATGGAGGCAAATCGCCCTTCAGCGACTTCCATGTCTCGCCGTAATCTGTCGATTTGAAAAGATACGTGGTCAGATCGTCGGAGCGATGACCATCCAAAGCGATATAGACTGTTTTCGCGTCATAGCGCGAGGCGACCAGGCGGCTGACCCATCGCTTCCCGGGCATCCCCGGAATTTTCGTGGTGATGTTCTTCCAGTTTTTCGCATCGCGCGTGGACCAGACATTTCCATCGTCCGTCCCGGCGTACAGAACGGAGGCTTCGATCGGTGATTCGCCGATCACAGTGATGGTCCCAACCTTTTCGGTGGTTAATTCCGGACTGATCACCGTCCACGCATCGCCGCGGTTAGTCGATTTGAACACGAAGTTGCCGCCCATGTAGAGCGTCTTCGAATCGTGCGAGGAGAGCACCACCGGCGTTTCCCAGTTGAACCGGTAAGCCGGATGACCGGTGCGCGCGCGCGGCTTGATGGATGTATTGCGGCCGCTGTGCAGATCGTGGCGCACCAGGCCGCCGTTCTGCGATTCGGCATAAATAATGTTGTAGTCGGTTGGGTCTACGCGCACCTGGAAGCCGTCGCCGGTCTGGACTTTGAACCAATCCGCGTACTTGAGGCCCACCTGGTTGCGCGTGGCGCTGGGGCCGGCCCAGGAGCAATAATCCTGCGATCCGCCGTAAATGTAGTACGGCTTCCGCATGTCCACGTCCACCGAATACATCTGGCTCAGCGCCATCTGATTCTGAAAATCCCAGCTCTTGCCGCCGTCCCAGGTCATATAAATTCCGCCGTCGTTGCCGTCGATGATGTGGCGCGAATTTTTGGGATCGATCCACATGGCGTGATGATCCACGTGAATGTTTTCGGTGATATTGCGGAAGGTCACGCCGCCGTCGTCCGATTCGGAATTATTCGAACCGAGCACGTAGACGTGATTCTCGTTGGCCGGGTCGACTCGAATCTGGCTGTAGTAGAACGGCCGGTTGTCGACCGAATTGACCCAGCGCCACGTCTCGCCGCGATCGTCGGAGCGGAACACGCCGCCGTCGCGCATGGTTCGCGGACCGGTCGGCGGCGGGGGTGGTCCGTTTTCTTCGCCGGTGGTGACCGGAGCGGTGGTCGGCGTCTGAACTACGGCGTAGACGATCGCCGGATTACTGTTTGCGACGGCGAGTCCGATGCGGCCCAGCTCAAGCCGCGGCAACCCCTGCGAAAGTTTTTTCCAATTGCGGCCGCCGTCGGTGGTTTTGTAAATACCACTGCCCGGGCCCCACTGTTTGCCGGGATCGCCGCCGGCAAATCCGTCGCGGCGAACTTCATACGCGGCCGCATACAGCGTGTTGCTGTCATGCGGGTCCATCGCCAGATCGACCGCGCCGGTGTCCGGGTTGATCTTGAGACTATGCGTCCAGGTCAAGCCGCCGTCGGTGGTTTTGAAAACGCCGCGTTCGGCATTCGGTCCCCATAGATGTCCCAGCGCCGCGACGTAAACTACATCAGGATTTCGCGGATCGATGCGAATGCGTCCGATGTGCTGCGAATCCTTGAGGCCGACGTTCTTCCAGGTTTTTCCGCCGTCGGTGGATTTGTAAACTCCATCACCCCACGACACGCTGTTGCGCGGGTTGGCTTCTCCTGTGCCCACCCAGACTGTGTCGGGATTCGAAGGGTCCGCGGCCACGGCTCCGATAGCGCCGACGGTTTGATGTTCGAAGATCGGCTGCCAGGTGGTGCCTTCGCTGGAGCTTTTCCACACACCGCCACCGCCGGTCGCGAAATAAATGTGTTCCGGCGAATCGCCCGAGACGGAAATATCGACCACGCGCCCGCCCGCCCCGGCCGGGCCCACCGATCGCCAGGTGAAATGTTTGAGAAGACTTTCGTCGAACTGCTGGCCCCACAGGGAGACGGCCAGGATCGGAAGGGCGAGAAACCGGGATAAATTCATGGGCGATCCATGAAGATATCAGACCCTGGCAACGCAGACAAGAACTGGACGGCGGGCATTCAGCCCGCACGAGGCTTCAGCCTCGCTGCCACGAAGCGGAGCTAAAGCTCCGCGCGGATTGAAATCCGCCGTCCGCCTACGATGTCGCGGGTCCGAACAACCCGATCTCCTGCCCGCCGAAGTTCGCCAGATTCGGGAACACCGTCGCCAGCGCGGATGCCGGGATTCCGAACCAGGATGCGAGCGTAGCGCCGTATTGATCGACGGACAGCGTCGGAATCCAGCGCCCGCGCGTGTCGGTATCGTTCGGGCCGCCCAGTTGAAACGCCGGGAACGCGCCGTAAATCTGGCCGCCCTGCACCGCGCCGCCGACCACCATGTGATGGCTGCCCCACGCGTGATCGCTGCCGTCGGTGGTGGTGGGCTGGAAGGTGCGGCTGAAATCGGATTCGGTAAACGTGGTGACATCTTGCGCCACGCCCAACTCCTGCGTCGCCGAGTAAAACGCCGAGATGGCCTGGCTCAACTGCGGATAAAGCGTGTTGTGCGCTTCCAGCTCGCCCGCGTGCGTGTCGAATCCGCCGAGTGAGCAGAAGAAAATCTGCCGGTTCATGCCCAGGTAACTGGCCACTTGAATAATCTGTGCGACCTGCTGCAATTGCTCGCCGAGCGAGGTGGCGGGAAACGTGGTCTTCAGCTTGGTGCCCTTGGCGAGCGCGGCGTTGAGCGCGGTCGCGTCAGTGAGACTGTTCGACAGCGTATTGTTGGCGGC
Source organism: Terriglobia bacterium (assembly GCA_963797245.1). Classification (GTDB taxonomy): domain Bacteria; phylum Acidobacteriota; class Terriglobia; order Bryobacterales; family Bryobacteraceae; genus Palsa-187. The sequence goes on along the minus strand of CAWCPE010000023.1, from coordinate 85,879 downwards.
CTGTGCCAGCGCGACTCCGGAATCGAGCGTCAGCAGACTGGTGAGCGCGTTATATCTCGCCTGCGAGGCCGCTGCGGAAGTGAATCCGGACAGCGACAGCGACCCACCGGGCGCGATGGCCACCGGCTGGGTGGTCGCTCCGTCGCCCATCAGCGCATTCCCGGCCACCGAAAAAAACACCGGGAAGGTGGACGAATTGATCTTCTGCGCTTCGATGTAATCCGCCGCGCGGCCGGCCCAGCCGGTGGGACTGTTGCCCTGCGCGACGGAGGTCTGCCACTGCAACTGCTGATCGGCGTGCGAAAACAAATTCAACGGAACCGGCGATTGTGCGGCCTGATACTGCGAGCGCGTTAGCGGCTGCACCAGCGATCCGACATTGGCCACCACCGCCAGTTCCTTCGACGCGAACATGCTGGCCAGCTCCGGCAGTTTCCCGTGAAACGCGTACGGGGCGCTGCCGTTGTAGACCGTCTGCGACAGCTCCGCCGCGGTCAGCGCGAGGCTGCCGCGAATCGACGTATAGGCCTGGAAATTGGTGTCGTCGGTGGGAATGATGGTGTTGTTCGAATCATTTCCTCCAAACAGAAAGACGCACACCAGCGCTTTGTAATTCGACCCGCTCTGCGCCAGCGCGGGCAACAGTCCGAACGGCCGCAAGGCCAGCGATCCCACCGAAGCCGTGGAGACGCGAATGAAATCCCGACGTGAAAACATGATGATTTCCTTTTACTGAACTACTTGATATTCGCTGGAGGTGAGAACCACGTACAGCGCGGCCTGCGCTTTCGCGGTGGCCGTCGATTGCGCGTTGGCCGCATCGGTGGCGGCTTGCTCCAGGCTCGACGACATGTTGCCGTGCAGGAAGACGTTGCCGATATAAGCGATCAGGTCGCTTACGCTCGTCGTCGCCTGATTGACGAACGGCGTCAGATTCAGCTTGGTGGTGCTGTCGAGCGTTCCATACAGCGCCGTCGACACGATGTTCGCCCGGTCCGTCGCGGTCTGCGTAGTGTAGATCTGAAATTCAGGGCCGAGTAATCCGCCCGTGATCCGGTTCTGCGGCGAAAAATAACTGAACACGCTCGCCGAGTTGAACAGATCCTGGCCCAGCTCGTTGGCATAGTTATTCAGCGTATTGGTCGCGGTTACGGTTCCGTTGAGCCCGCGCACCAGGTTGGGCATGAACAGAATCGGCTCGCGCAGGTGACCGAAGTCCGGATTCGCGGGGGAGCTGGCCTCGTCGCCGGCGCGCGCTTCGGGATCGGTAAGGATCGCCGTGATCACGGCCCGCATGTCCCCGCCGGTCGAGGAGAATACCGTCGAGACGCGCTGCACGTAAGCCGTGCTCGGATTGCTGGTGACCATGTGCTGGATCAATTGCTTACTGATGAACGGCGCCATGGTCGGCTGCGCCATCAATGCGACGATCACCGTATTCAGATCCTGTTCCGCGGTCTGCCCGGCCGGCACGATCACGTTGTTGAACAGGGTCTTTTGGGTTTCGTCATGCTCGGCTTCGACGGCGAACATCGCACCGTAGTAATACGCCGGATTATTGTTTTTCGCGGTCGCGCCCGGCGCGGTCGGATAGGTCCAGCCGGTCAGCACCTTCGCCATCTGGGGGACCACCGCCGGAGCATAGGTCGCAATCGGGTTGTTATTCGCGCCGAGCACCGGCGTTCCGTTGGGATTCAGAACCGTCAGCCCCAGGGTGAACAGCTGCATCATTTCACGCGCATAATTCTCGTTGGCCGAAGTGGTGCCGGCGGCATTCCCCTTGTTGTTGTTGGCCATGTTCAGATACGTCCCCATGGCGGGGCTCAGCGTCACAGCCTTGATGATCTCGTTGTAGCCGCCGAAGGCGTTGTCGCGGAAAATCCGCCAGTAAGGAGGGAACGCGTACGCCGGATGATCCGACACCTGCGAGACCACCCAGATCTGCGAAAGGATGAAGGCCACGCGCTGGCGCAATTGATCGGGTCCATTCACCGCGTTCTCGAAAAACGCGGCCTGCACCGGCGCAAGATTGGTGTTCGAGTTGCCGTCGGACGCCAGGATCGGCTGATCCGGCAAATCGGAAGGCGACGCTTTGAATTGCATCGCCAGCCACTTGGTGATTCCCATCTGCTGAAGCTGCGCGATGGATGCGGGCGTCGGACCCCACGTAGCCTGATCCAAAAAGCGCGCCGCGGCGCGTTCGGTCATTGCAGGGCTGGTTTCCGGCCTCGAGGTTTTTTCGGATGTCAACTGGCTGAATGCCGGCCAGGCGATCACCATCAGACAAAGAAGCTTTTTCATACGTCTTTCCCGGTTACTGGTTTTTTGAACACGCCCGTGCCGGTAAAGTAGCGGCGCAGGGCGTGAATCTTCGGCGCGGATGAATTTCCAAAGTTTAATATTTGGACTTCACTTTGCTAACCGGGACGCCCTCGCGCTCATCGGCGCGTCGCGGTGATATCCTCTAAAAACCGACTATGTTTCGCAAAACCATCTTTTCTTTCGCTCTCGCAGGTCTCGTGCCGCTGGTGCTTCCCGGCCAAACGGCCGAACACGTCGATCTGAACGTGATTCACAAGATCAAGACGGCCGAAATCGGCGAGGGCGGAGGGTTTGGCGGGGGTGGCGGACGCGGCGGCGGTCGCGGCGGGTCGAAAGTGATGGACACCATGTACCACCTCACCGACCAATACGGCCCGCGTCTTACCAATTCGCCGCAGTTCCGCCGGGCCGGCGACTGGGCCGTGTCGCAGTTAAAAGAATGGGGCATGAGCAACGTTCATCTCGAAAAATGGTCGACCGCCGGCGGTCGCGGCGGGCCCATCCCGAGCTGGGAAATGACCGGCTACAGCGGCGCCATGGTGGAGCCCACCTATATGCCGATCATCGGCTACCCGCAGGCCTGGAGCGGAAGCACCGACGGCATGATTACCGGCGAACCCATCATCGCGCAGATTCAGACTCCCGACGATCTGACCAAGTGGCACGGGAAGCTGAAAGGGAAAATCGTGCTGATGGTGCAGCCGCCCGAGCTCGATTTCCCGACCACGGCGCTGGCGCATCGCTACACCGATGAAGAGCTGGCCGAGATCGTGCCCGAAATTTTCCCGTCGGGTGGCGCGGGTCGAGGACGAGGAGGTCGCGGAGGCAACCCGGCGCTCGCCAACATGACTCCTGAAGAGCGCCAGGCGTTTCAGGAAAAACAGCGCGCATTTTTCGGCGACGAAGGCGTGCTGCTCACCATCACGGCTAACGGCCGCGGCCAGAGCGGCACCGTGTTTGCCAGCAACGGCTCGCCCCGCACCGGCGATCCCACCAAGAACATTCCTTCCATCGCCATCACGGCCGAGAATTACAATCGCATCGCGCGCCTGGTGGAGCACAAAGTCCCCGTAAAGCTTGCTTTCGATATCAAAACCAAGTTCGATACCAGCAATACGGATTCCTTCAACGTGATTGCGGAAATTCCGGGCACCACCAAGCCGAATGAGGTCGTGATGGTGGGCGGGCATTTCGATTCCTGGCACATGGGCACCGGCGCCACCGACAACGGCGCGGGCAGCGTGGTCGCCATGGAAGTGATGCGCATTCTGAAGTCGCTGAATCTGAAAATGGATCGCACGGTTCGCATGGCGCTGTGGGGCGGAGAGGAAGAAGGGCTGCTGGGCTCCCAGGCGTACGTGAAGGAGCATTTCGCCGATCCGGCCACCATGAAGACCACCGCCGAGCACGACGGCTTCGCGGGATATTTCAACATCGACAACGGCACCGGCAAGGTGCGCGGAATTTATCTGCAGGGCAACGAAATGGTGCGCCCGATCTTCGAGCAGTGGTTCGCCGCGCTAAAAGACGTGACGCCCGGCGTGATCACGATGCGCAATACCGGCGGCACGGATCATCAGTCCTTCGATCGCGTGGGCTTGCCCGGATTCCAGTTCATTCAGGACCCCATGGATTACGAAACGCGCACGCACCATTCGAATATGGACGTGTACGATCGCATCCAGCAGGCCGACATGGAACAGATCGCGGTAGTGGAAGCCGCGTTCGTCTACAACGCCGCCACGCGCGCCGAAAAACTCCCGCGCAAGGATCTGCCTCCGCCCACGCCTCCCGCAGGCCGAGGCGGCCGGGGTCGTGGCGCTGCCGCCAATCGGTAATTTCACCGCGAGGCGCACGTTTCAACGTGCCGCGTCGACACTCATGTCGACGCCTGTCCTGTCGCAGACGAGGTGTCGAGAAGAGTCTCGACACGGCACGCTGAAGCGTGCGCCACGTTCATTTAGTGCAGCCGGAGGATCATGTGGTCCTCATCCACGTAATTTGACCCGATCTTGAGCGCGTTCGGTTCGATCCCGAAGGTCTCGAATCCGAAACTCGCGTAAAGCCGTTTCGCGGCAGTTTGCGTCGACGCGACCGCCAGCAGAATCTGTTCCACCGAAACATCCCGCTTCACTCTTTCGAGAAGCTCCATCATCAACGCCCGTCCCGCTCCTTTGCCGCGGTGCTCGAAGGAAACGTAGACCCCGTAGATCCGTCCCTTGTGACGTTCTTTGACGCCGGTTTCGCGGATGAACGTCGCCATGCCGATGAGGGTTCCATGGTCGAAGGCCCCCAGCGTGAAACTAGATTCGGTGGAATTGCGAAAACGCAGCGCGATGGTTTCAACCGGCGTCGCGCGATGTTCTTCGACCGCTTTCCCGAATGCAAAAAGCTCGGCTTCGAGCGATTCAAGCCGGATCCGCCACCATGCCGCGGCATCGCTTTCCATCAGGATGCGGATTTCCATCCCTCATGTTAGTTGAGTTTTCGCCGCCACTCCGCGCGGCGTCAGGAACGCCAGGACGGCCGCCACCAGCAACAGCGCCAGCACGTCGCCCCATAAGTGACCCATGTGCTCAGAGTTCACGAGCGCCTGCACGGCCATGATGCCTCCGTGCGCCACACTCGACCAGACCGTGAACCAGATGAGGCTGAGGTTCGCGAGCGGATTCCGGGAGGCGATGAGCAGAAATATTCCGAGTGTCGCGTAAATTCCTAGAATCATCTCGAGATAATCCGAGCGACCGGTGGTGTGCCAGGCCCAGCCTGACGGCCAGATGATAGTGAGCGGGTAGATCCCCACGATGAAGATCACACCCACCAGGATTAACGCGATTCGCAGATACTTCACGCGATCGGATTGGTTCACTGACGCCTCCTCTTGAAAGCGTCCCACAGTATACATGAACCGAAGCACCGCCTATTCGCGTCGCAGCGCGGACGTCGGATCGGTCGACGTCGCGCGGCGCGCGGGGATCCAGCAGGCGATTCCCGCGGTGATCGTCACCAGTCCGGCGGCGATCACAACGGTCCCGGCATGCCCTGCGTCGAGCCCCAAAGATCGGATGCAGACGATCGTAGCGCCCAGGCCGATCGCAAGTCCCAGCGCCACGGTGACAAACGCCTGGCGGAAGATCAACGCAAAAACCTGCCCCGGCGTCGCGCCGATGGCCATTCGAATTCCAATTTCCTGCGTTCGCCGCGAAGTGGTGTACGAAATTACGCCATACACGCCGGCTGCGGACATGATCAGTGCCAGACAACCGGTAATGGTGAGCAGCAACGTGATCCATCGCCGGTCCGCGACAGAATCCGCGACCAGTTCCCGCATCGACGCGCTGAGTAAGACCGGCTGGTTGGGATCGAGAGCCGCGATCGCGGCGCGAATGGCGCGCTCCATTTCCGGCCTGGGGCGTTCGGTTCGCACCACCAGGAAATCCGATGTCTGCATGGCGCCAGCTGCCAGGTAGACGTTGCCTCCCTCGGGTTGGTCCAGAGCGGCGTGATTCGCGCTGGTCACCACGCCGATCACCCGTTTCCAATTGTTCGGATTCTCTGGGCTGCAAAACACGCAGACGCGCTGGCCGATCGCGCTCGAACCCGGCCACAGGCGCCTCGCGACCAGCGTGTTCACGATCGCGGCATCATTGGACGCAATCGTCTCTTCGTCGCGAAACCAGCGGCCTTCCACCAGCCGGATGCCCATGGTCTGCAGGTAATCTCCGCCGATGACGTCGATTTCGGCGGTCAACGTTGCGGTGCCATTGTTGACGAATCCGCCATGATTCTCGCCGCTGAAGGGCAACGCGTCGGTGGTCCCAGCGCTCTCGACCCCCGGCAGCACGCGCACCGCATCGAGAATGCGTTGGTAGAAAAGTCCACGTTGCTCGGGATCGGGATAACGCGCGGGCGCCGGCAACACGATGGATGCAAGCACCCGATTGGCTTCGAACCCGGGATCGGTATTCATCAAGCGCACAAAGCTCGCCAGCAGTTGTCCGCCGAGCACCACCAGCAGCACCGAAATCGCGACTTCAGCCATGACTAAAGACGAACGCACGCGATCCTGCCGTCGGCTCTTTGTCGCGCTCTTCCATTGCGCCATCCGAAGCGCAGGCGCGACTCCGAAGAATACGCCGTTGATCAGCGCCAGCGCGAGAGCGAATCCGAATATGCTCGAATCGGCGCGAGCCGCAGCCAGCCGGGGAATGCTCACCGGCGCGATCGACGGCAGGATCTTCCACGCCGCCGCGGTCAGCAGATATCCGAGAACACCGCCCGGCAGAGCCAGCACGCAGCTCTCCGTAAGAAGCTGCCGGATGATGCGTCCGCGCCCCGCGCCGATCGCCATCCGGATCGCCATCTCGCGCTGGCGCGCGAAACCTCTGGCCAGCAGGAGATTCGCGACATTCGCACAGCCAATCAGCATGAACAGAATCGCGGCGGCCATTAGCAGCCACAGACCTCTAGCGGCCGAGCCCACGACTTGATCGCGAACCCTGTTCAGGAGCAGAACGCGGTCGCGATTGAGAGCGGGAAAATCATGCGCCAGCGCGCGGCTGATTGAGGCAAGATCCTGTCTCGCCTGTTCGAGCGAAACGCCGGGACGGAGCCTCGCTACAGCAGTGACTGCTGCACTTGGGTTTTTCGCCACGACAAACGGCGTGGCCCAGAACTGAACATAAGGCGCGGGCGTGCGCGTCGCCGCACGGCGCATCGGATAGTTGAACCCGGGAGGCATCACGCCGATGATCCGGCACGCGCGCCCGTTGACAGTCACTGTGCGTCCCACCACGGAGCGGTCCGAATGAAAACGGCTGGCCCACAGCCCGTAACTCAAAATCATCACGTCCGGGTGACCGGGCCGGTCTTCTTCCGGCAGCACGTTGCGTCCCAGCATGGGCGATACGCCGAGCACACCGAACAGGTCGGCATTCATCAGTACGCCGTACAAGGCCTGCGGAGTCGTGTTCGGATCTCCCGCCAGATCGAAAACCGCGTTCCCGGAAATGCCGATGGATTCGAGCGTCCGCGAGCGGCGCGCCAGTTCGCGCGTGTCGTTGAACACCACCCAATCGCTGTGGGCCTGTTCCGGCATCCCCGGAAATTCGCTACGGAACTGCACGAGTTCATCGGCGTGCGCGTAGGGCAGCGGATCGAGCAACACGCTCTTGATGGCCGCGAAAACCACCGACGCCGCGCCGATACTCAGCGCGATCGATAACAGCGCGATGAAGGTGGAGACAGGATTCCGGCGCAGTAATCGAAATGCCAGCCGGAGATCGTGCAAGCTACCGCCGGCGGCCCATCAGCCGCAGCAGGCTCAGGAACAAATTGATGAAATCGAGATACAGCGTGAGCGCGCCGAAGATCGCTTTCTTGCGGCCCATCTCGGTTCCCTCGTCGCCCGCCACGTTCATCGCCTTGATCTTCTGCGTGTCGTACGCGGTGAGTCCCGCGAATACGATGATGCCGACGATGGAAAAAATAAACCCGCCGGCGCCGCCCATCAGCGAGGGGAAGAACATGGAGATCACGGCGAACCCGACCATCCCGAACAATCCCATGGTGCAAAACGATCCGATCGGCCCCAGATCGCGTTTGGTCAGGAACCCGACCGCGCTCAAGCCCGCGAACCCACAGGCGGTGACACCGAAAACCTCCGCGATGCTCGAATTCGTGTAGACCAGAAAGATGGCCGAAAACGTGAGACCGGTCAATCCCGCATAGACAAAATAGATCAGCGTCGCAACGAAAGCGCTGATCCGGTTGATGAGCCCCGCGAGCGCGAAGACCGCGCCTAATTGGGCGATAATCAATCCCCAGAACAGCAGCCGGTTCCCGAAAATGTCGTGCACCAGCTCCTGATTTCCGGACACGTTCCAGGCGACCGCGCCGGTGAGACACAGCCCGGCCGTCATCCAGCCGTAAACGCGGCTCATGAACCGCGCGTTCTCGGCGGAAATCGAAATCGCGCCGAATGTCTGATCGCCCAGCGGCCGGTATTGTGGTCCCATGCCCTCAATTTAACAGACGCGGGCCTGTAACGTGAAAGGTCTTACGCCAAACGCAGGTTGATCGAGTCCCTCCCCTCGCTGACGCTCAGGGTTCTGAAACCGGCGAAGCAGAACTCCGACCGTAAGGGAGGAGAGGAGCTGTCGACGATTCACTTGCAATAGCCAGCCGTAGCGCGCGCAGGCAAGAAAATCTAAACTAGAATGAGGCGAAGAGATGACGTGCCGCACGGGACTGATCGTCGCGCTAGTTACCCTTCCGGTAATGTCTCGCGCCGGAACTACGGCCGACCCGCCGGTCACCTTCGCCAAAGACGTCGCGCCGATCTTCCGCGCCAAATGCGAAACCTGCCATCGCCCGGGGCAAGGCGCGCCCATGAATCTTCAGACCTACACCGCAGTGCGGCCGTGGGCGAAGTCCATCAAGGAGCGCGTCGCCACCCGGCAGATGCCGCCGTGGCATCTCGACAAGACCATCGGCATCCAGCACTACGCTAATGACCGCTCTCTTTCCGAAAAGCAGATCGCGACCATCGTGAAATGGGTGAACGAAGGCGCGCCGTTCGGCGATAAAAAGGATCTTCCGCCGGCAAAGGTCTGGCCCGACGATTCCGGATGGCAGTACGCCAAGATCATCGGCAAAGAGCCCGACTTGATCATCAAGTCCGCGCCCTACACCATTCCGGCCGTCGGACAGGACGAATGGTGGAAGCCGGTTTCGGATGTTCCACTCACCGAGCCGCGCTGGGTTCGCGCGGTGGAAATGCGTCCGTTGACCCCCGAAGGACGCAAGGTGGCTCATCATGCGCTGGCCAAGCTGGTCCAGTTCGAACCGGACTCGATGGACACCGGCAGCAACGCCGGCGTGCTGATGGAGTGGGCCATCGGGAAAAGCTACGATTCCTATCGTCCCGGCTCCGGCAAGCTCATGCTGCCCGGCGCGAAGATTCGCTGGGACATTCATTATCATTCGGCGGGCGTGCCGATCACCGATCAACTCCTGCTGGGCGTCTATCTTTATCCGAAAGGAGTGGTCCCGGCGCATCGCACGCGGCTCGCGTTCTTCTCCGCCATGGTTTCGAATAACGATCTGGACATCCCACCCAATTCGATCGCTTCCACCCAGGGATTCACCCAGCTCCGCTCCGCCGCGCGTCTTGAAAATTTCCAGCCGCACATGCACCTGCGCGGGAAGGCGATGGCCATGCAGGCGATGCTCCCCGACGGCACCGTCGAAATGCTGAGCTACGTCGACCGGTTCGACTTCAACTGGATGAACAATTACATCTACGCGGACGATTCGGCGCCGGTGCTACCCAAAGGCACCATCATCCGCATCACCGCGTGGTACGACAACACAGCCGCCAACAAGTACAACCCGGATCCCAACGAATGGGTCGGCTACGGCGACCGGACGGTTGAAGAAATGGGACACGCCTGGGTCAACGTCACCAACATCAGCGATGAGGAGTACGCCGAGTGGCTCGCCCAGCACAAACCCGCGCCCAAAACCGGTCGATGAGAGCTTGCGCCGTGCTCGCGAGCGTGGCGCTCTGGGCGCTGCCAACTTACGCGCAATTCAAATTCAAGCAGGTCCCCTTCGAGCGTCCCCGCGAAAGCGGCCAAACCGTGCAGCCTGCCTTTGAAGGCTGGTGGCAGAACCCGGACGGCACCTACAATCTGATGTTCGGCTACTTCAACCGCAATTCCAAAGAGGTGCTGGATATCCCCGTCGGTCCCAATAATCACCTCGACCCCGGCACGCCCGACCGGGGTCAGCCGACGCACTTTCTCCCGCGCCGCCAGAAGGGCGTCTTCACCGTCACGGTCCCCAAGGATTTCGGCGAGAAAAAGCTCACCTGGACCATCGTCTCGAACGGCCACACTCTCTCTGTTCCCGGCCATCTCGGCGCGGGATGGATCATCGATCCTTTTTCCGAACCCGGCATCGGAAACACTCCGCCCACCATCAGTCTCGACGAAAAGGGCCCGTCCATACAGGGTCCCAAGCCGCTGGTCATCGAACGCACCGCGAAACCAGGCGAGCCGCTAGACTTGAACGTCTTCGCCGCCGACGATAACAAGAGCCTGAACATCAAAGTTTTTCGGGTGGTGCTCGCGGTCGTCTCGAACTTTCAAAAAGCGAAAGCCGGACTTCCTCCCGATCCTGCAACCGAGGCCGCGTCGGGCGAGCTGGAAAAAGCCGTCCCGGACGCTGAACTGATCGAGCAAGCCAAGGCCGCCGGACTCGACGACGATACCATCGCCGTATTCATGCGCGCCAATGGAGTTACGCTCACCTGGCAGAAATACCGCGGCCCCGGCGACGTTTCCTTCAACCCTCCTCAACTGAAGCTCGAAGAGGCGCCGGAGAGCGAACTCCCCATCAAGAACGTATTCAACGGCAAGGGCGCAACGCTGGCGACGTTCAGCGAACCGGGGGATTACGTTCTGCGCGTGGTCGCCCACGACTCCTCCGGCATCGAAGGCGGCGATTTCATGTGCTGCTGGACCAACGCCGAAGTCAAGGTCACCGTGAAGTGATGGGTCACGAGTTGCGACCAGGAGACTCTGCGTGAAACTCCGGACGTGCTCCGCTCGCTGACGTGCGCGGTTCCGCATCGGAAACCCGGGCGTCAGAGTCTGCGTTAAAAGTGGAACTGGTCCCCGCCGTGACGAGTGTGTGTGAAAAGTCGATGCCTCACCCCGCCGTTACGAGTCTGTGTGAAAAGTGGAGTTGATCCCCGCCGTGACCGGCAGGGCTGGTCGCCGACGCCTGTGGCCACAACGCGACAGCGGGGTGGAGTCCTGACTCTTCAAACAGACTCGTGGCGAACGTTCAGGTGTAGACTACCGAAATGAGATCCGCGACATTGATCACGGCCTTGTTCCTCAGCGGATGGCTTGCGACCGCCGCCGACTTTGGCGATCCGCAGGCTGTCAAACAGGTCCGCGCCATCGTCACCGCGAAGTATAAGCACGCCCTGCACGCTTCGGTTTCGCATGACTGGGCGCTGTGTACGGCTTACTCAGGCGAAAGCGATATTTCGGTGGTCCTGCGCCGCACCGACGGAAAATGGAAGGTGGTCGCTCATGACGGCGGCGCGTACGATAAAGGCACGCTGAAATCGCTGGGCGTTCCGCAACCCGATATTCCCGCGCTGCTCAAAGCGTATCAGTGACCCAGATTCGTAATCACGTCGTACATGAAATCGACCGCGTCGTAGAATGACTTCACCAGCACCCGCTCATCCTTGCCGTGCGCGCGGATATCGTCTTCGTCATTGAAAATCCCGCTGACTCCGTAACACGGGATGCCCGCGCTGCGCAGGTAGATGCCGTCCGTCGCCCCGGTCTCCATCGAAGGAATCACCAGCATCCCAGGAAAATCTTTCGCAGTCGCCGCCGCGACCGCCGTCATCACTTGAGGATTGATGGGCGTAAATTCGCTCGGATGCGCGGCCGTCATCACCGTCACTTTGATCTTAGGATCGTCAAGCACGCGAATTAGCGTGCGCTCCACGTCCGCGGGCTTGTCCACCGGCAGCAGCCGGCAGTTGACCACCGCCGTAGCGCTCTGCGGCAACGCATTCTCGGCATGACCCGCGGAAAGCATGGTGGCGACGCAGGTGGTCCGCATCAGCGCGTTATAGAGCGGCGACTCAGCCAGGCGAGCCACCACCGCAACATCGTTTGGACGGGCCACCACGGCTTTCAGATCCTCACCCGTCTGCCCCGGGGAAAACTGCGCGGTGCGTTCGAAAAACGAGCGCGTCACGTCGAACAGCTCCACCGGGAAATCGAATTTCTCCAGCCTCGAAAGCCCGTCCGCCAGATGATAAATGGCGTTGTCTTTCTTAGGCAGCGAGCTGTGCCCGCCCGGATTGGTCACTTCGAGTTGAAAACTCAGGAACACCTTTTCGGCGGCGCTGAGCCCCATGAAGCGCCGCCGCCCGTTCTTGATATCGCCTCCGCCGGCATCCGAATTGACGCAAAATTCGGCGTCGATCAAGTCGCGATGATTCTTCACCAGCCATTCGACCCCGTTCGACGGGCCGCCCTCTTCATCCGAAGTCAGCGCCAGAATCAGATCGCGCGACGGCCGGAATCCTTCGCGCTTCATCCGCAAAAACGAAGCAACCAGGATCGCGACGTCGCCCTTCATATCCTGCGTTCCACGCCCGTAAAAGAACCCGCCCTGATCGAGGAACACGAACGGATCGAAAGACCAGTCGGTGCGCTTGGCCTCGACCACGTCCAGGTGTCCGATAAACAGAATCGGTTTCGCGGAGCTGTCGGACCCGTGCAGCCGAATCACGACATTGCCCTTCCGCGGCGCCGGCGCCAGAACATGAACGTCCGCTTCCGGGTACCCGGCTTCGCGAAACAGAGTCGCCAGCGCCTCGGCCGCGCGCGTGTTGTCGCCCACCGAATTCGTCGTATTGATTTCGATCAACTGTTTAAAAATCTCGCGCGCCAGCGCCTGCTGCGGCGTCTGCGCGATCGCCGGAAGCGCCAGCGCAAGCGCTATGAAGAACCGCGGAACGTTCATGTGGTCATTATAGGCACTGCGATCGTTCCGACTCCGGCATAATGAAATCTGAATATGATCCGCGCCATCCAACTCGGCGATACGACCATCGACGAAACCGCCCTGGACAGCCTAAAAACCGCGGAAAACCGGGACAGTACACTCAAACACCATTCCGTCCCCTGAATCGGAACATCGCCGTGCGTCATTGGAAATTGGTGTTTGAGTGTACCGTCCCGGTTTTATGGGGTTTTATCCTCCTTGTCGATCTGGCGGAAGCTAGTGGGAGTCGAACCCACCTGCAGCACAAAGTGCCGCACGCTGGTTTTGAAGACCAGGCCCAGCACCAGCCAAGACTAGCTTCCGTCTGCGATTGTAGCCAAACCTCGCTGTGGTATGCTGTTCAGGCGCTGAATGCCGCGGCGAATTTTACTTCCCCGGATTTGCATCGCCCTCGGATTCCCCGAAACCGAAACGCTGCTGGCCCATGCCCGCCAGGAATTCGACGCCGGCGAGCGCTTCTTGGAATTCCGCCTCGATTACCTCCCCGCGCCCGAACAGGGCGTCGCCGCCATCCGCAAATTTCTTTCGCGCCACGCCGATTGCACCATCCTCGCGACCTGCCGCCGCCGTCAGAACAGCGGAAAATTCAACGGCAGCGTGGAGCAGCAGGTTCGCGTGCTCGAGGCGGCGGTCGAGGCCGGAGCGCAGGCCATCGATATCGAAATTGAAAGCGCCGAGACCTGCGTCGACCGCCTGGAATCGCTGCGCGGCCACGCCTACCTGCTGCTCTCCTATCACAACTACAGCGGGACCCCGCCGCTCGATCCGATTCTGCGGCGCATGGCGCGCGTGCCGGCCGACGGCTACAAGATCGTCACCACCGCGCGCAAGCCGTCCGATAATTTCCGCGTCCTCGCGCTAGCGCGCGCCCATCTTAAAATGCCCATGGTCCTGCTCGCCATGGGGGAAATGGGATTTCCCACGCGCGTGCTTTCGACGGCCATCGGCGGCCTGTACACCTACGCCGCGCCGAATTCCGCCGGAGGAACCGCGGTCGGCCAGATCAGCGCGCATCAGCTCCGGCATTTGTATCGCGTCGAAAAATTCACCCGCGACGCGCGCGTCTACGGCGTGATTGCCGATCCCGTGCGCCAGTCCATTTCCCCCGCCGTCCACAACCGCGCGTTCCAGGCGCGCCGCAGCGACGCCGTGTATCTTCCGTTTCTGGTGAAGGGCGTCCAGCTCAAGGATTTTCTGCTGCTCGCCGAAAAACTTCCGCTGGCCGGCTTCAGCGTGACCATTCCACACAAGCAGAAAATTCTGCGTTATCTGGATTTGATCGATCCGCTGGCGCGTCGCATCGGCGCGGTGAACACGGTGTGGCGCAAGGCCGGAAAATGGCGCGGCACCAACACCGACGTGTTCGGAATCAAGGTTCCGCTCGAACGCCGCATCCGCCTGGCGAAAGCTTCCGTGCTGGTGGCAGGCAACGGCGGAGCGGCCCGCGGCGCAGCCTACGCGCTCTCCGAAGCCGGCGCCAAACTCGCCATCACCGGACGCAATCCCGATCGCGTCCGCGCCCTCGCCAAAGCCTGCGGCGCGGAACCGCTCTCGCGCGAGCAGGCCGAAGCCAGAATGTTCGACGTGCTGATCCACGCCACTCCGCTGGGCATGTTCCCCAAAGTCGACCAGTGTTTTTTCCCGGACCGCATTCCCGCGAAACTGGTGTTCGACACGGTCTACAATCCGCTTGAAACGCTGCTGGCGCGGAAGGCGAAGGATCAGGGCGCCACGGTGATCACCGGTCTCGAAATGTTTCTCGAACAAGCCTCCCGCCAGTTCGAGATCTGGACCGGCGAAAACGCCCCGCGTGCGGTCATGGAAAAAGCCGCGCTCGAAGCGCTCGACGGCGCACAAGTCGCCCACGCCTAGAGAGATGTGTGCCGCAAAGGGGACTGACCACTCTGTCCCCAACCCGGCAACTTTGCTTCCGTCCAATAGATGGCTTCAGTGGACAGAGCGGTCTGTCCCCTTTGCGGCATTCCTTTCGGCGCGCATGTTATAGTGGCAAGCATAACCCTCAGTGGGCGGCTAGCTCAGTTGGGAGAGCACCGCGTTCGCAACGCGGGGGTCGTGGGTTCGAGTCCCATGCCGTCCACCAAATTCCTGCTTAACTGTCCGCCGCATGACAGCAAATGACGATCGTGCGTCTTTTCTCAGCCGGCCCGAAAACCGCCCGTGCGTGGATTGAAAGGCTCGCCCGGCATCGCGATGCGATGGGCCTCGAAATGCCCTCTCGTGTGCCGAAACCGCCGCGACCCGTCGCGACGGTCCTGTTTTGAACAGGGGTACTCAGGAGAAAAACTTTCATGCCTACGATTGCGACCAAAGACGGTATAGAGATCTATTACAAGGACTGGGGCAACGGACAGCCTATCGTTTTCAGCCACGGTTGGCCGCTGAGCGCGGACGACTGGGATAACCAGATGTTATTCTTCCTGCAGCATGGCTATCGCGTGATCGCCCATGACCGCCGAGGCCACGGCCGCTCCACTCAGACCGGCGACGGCCACGATATGGACCATTACGCCGATGACCTGGCGGCTCTCACAACGCATCTCGACCTGAAAAACGCCATTCATGTTGGCCACTCCACCGGTGGCGGCGAGGTGACCCGCTATCTGGCCCGGCATGGCGAAAGCCGCGTGAGCAAGGCAGCTCTGATCAGCGCGGTGCCGCCGCTCATGGTGAAGACGCCCGCCAATCCGCTCGGTCTTCCCAAGGAAGTGTTCGATGGTCTGCAGGCGCAGCTTGCCGCCAATCGCTCGCAGTTCTATCGCGACCTGCCATCCGGGCCTTTCTATGGCTACAACCGGCCGGGTGCGAAAGCTTCAGAGGCGGTCATCGAAAACTGGTGGCGCCAGGGCATGATGGGCGGAGCCAAAGCGCATTACGACGGTATCGTGGCCTTTTCGCAAACGGATTTCACGGAAGATCTCAAGAAGATCAAAGTCCCGGTCCTGGTCATGCACAGCGAGGACGATCAGATCGTGCCGTATGTCGCCGCCGGCCCGCGGTCCGCGAAGCTGCTGAAGAACGGGACTTTTATAAGTTACAAAGGCTTCCCGCACGGTATGCCCACCACGGAAGCGCCCACCATCAACGCCGACCTGCTGGCGTTCATCACCAGCACAGCAAAGGCCTCGGCCTGAGTTCATCTCCCGGCTCTCCCTGTGGCGAGGGCCGGGATCGCTTTCTAATCCCGAAACTTCGGCGGCCGTTTTTGCTGAAACGCCTCCATCGCCTCGGTCAGATCGTCCGAGATCAGCATGGCCGCGTTCCACGTCGCGATGTAGTTCAGCGCATCGTCCACCGAATGGTCGCGAGTGTAGCGGAACATCTCCTTACATCCCCGCAATGCCAGTGGCGACTTTTCGGCCATCGTGCGCGCGATCCCCGTCACGCCTTCGATCAGTTCCTCGCGACTCGCGAAACAGCGGTTCACCAGTCCGATTTCCTTCGCCTCGCGCCCTGAAACCTCCCGCGCCGTGTAGGCGAGCTCGCGCGCCATCCCGTCTCCGATCACCCGCGGCAGCCGTTGCAAAACGCCCACGTCCGCCGTGAGCCCCAGGTCGATTTCCTTCACCGAAATGCGCGCGTCCTCACTCGCGTAACGAATATCGCAAGCCGTCGCGATGTCGATGGCCGCTCCATAGCACACCCCGTGCAGCGCGGCCAGCACCGGCTTCGCGCAGCGCTCAATGGTCGTGACCACATCCTGCAAATCGAGAACCGAAAGCCGCAGCTTCTCACGCACACGGCCGGGACACGTCTCCGGCTCCACGCTGGCAGTGCTCGAAAGCATCGCAATGTCGATGCCCGCGCAAAAGTGCGGCCCCACTCCGCACAACACGGCGACGCGAGCCTCTTTCATCTTCGACAGCTCGCGAAACACCGCGCGAATCTCATCCCACATCACTCGATGGATCGCGTTCATCTTTCGCGGTCGGTTCAGCTCGACCAGCGCGACTCCGCGGTCAAGCGTCAGTTGAATAGTTTCGAAGGTCATCCGGCACTCACGATTGTAAACCCGGTATCATCAGGGGAATCGCGTGGCACTCACCATCACCAATCTCTCCAAGACGTATCCCAACGGCGTGAAGGCCCTGAAGAATCTTTCGCTCTCCATTGGCAACCTGATGTTCGGCCTGCTCGGCCCCAACGGCGCCGGCAAAAGCTCGCTGATGCGCACCGTCGCGACCCTCCAGGATCCCGACGCCGGATCCATCGATCTCGACGGCCTCAACGTCCTCACCCAAAAAGACGAAGTGCGGAAAATTCTCGGCTATCTCCCGCAGGAATTCGGCGTCTACCCGAAAATTTCCGCCATGGACATGCTGCATCACCTGGCAGTGTTAAAAGGGATCGTGAGTAAGCCCGAGCGCAAGGAAATGGTCGACGCCATTCTCAACCAGACCAATCTCTGGGATTCGCGCAAGAAGGCTCTCAGCACCTACTCCGGCGGAATGAAGCAGCGCTTCGGCATCGCGCAGGCCCTGCTGGCCAATCCGAAACTCATCATCGTCGACGAGCCCACCGCCGGCCTCGATCCGGCCGAGCGTAATCGATTCCTCAACCTGCTCAGCTCGATCGGCTCCAACGTCACCGTGATTCTTTCGACGCACATCGTCGAAGACGTGCGCGAGCTGTGTCCCCGCATGGCCATCATCTCGAATGGCGAGCTCTTGCTCGAAGGCGCCCCCAACGACGCGCTCGAATCGTTGCGCCAAAAGATCTGGTCCAAAGTCGTCTCCACCGACGATCAGCTCCGCGAGCTGGAATCGAATTTCAACGTCGTCTCCACGCATCTCACCGGCGGACTCCACGAAGTGCGCGTGTACTCCGAATCGAATCCCGGCGAAGGATTCCGCCCGGTCGATTCCAGCCTGGAAGACGTCTATTTCCTCAACCTCTCGCGACAGGCCCGAAACTGATGCGCATGTTCTGGGAGTTTTTCACCTTCGAGCTCAAGTTCCGTTTCAAGAGCGTTTCGACTTACGTTTACTTCGCTCTCTGGTTCGCTTTCAATTTCCTCAGCATCGCCAGCGAAAACTTCGGCCCGGTCGGAAATTCGAACGGCAAGGTGCTGCTCAACGGCCCCTACGCGAACACTTTTAACGACGTCGGCATCGCCTTTTTCGGGACCATCATCATCGCCGCCATCTTCGGCACTTCCATCCTCCGCGATTTTCAACGCGACACGATTCAGATCCTGTTCACCAAGCCGGTCTCGAAATTCGCCTACCTCGGCGGCCGCTGGGCGGGATCCTTCGTCGCCACGGTCTTCGCTTTTTCAGGCCTCCTGTTCGGCGAATTCTTCGGAACCTTCGCCCCCTGGGCCGACCATGCGCGCATCGGCCCCAATCACCTGCTCTGGTATTTGCAGCCCTTCTTCTCGATCGTCGTCTATCAGATTTTCTTCCTCGGCTCCATCTTCTTCATGGTCGCCGCGCTCTCCCGCAAACTTTTCATCGTCTATCTGCAGGGCGCCGCGATCTTCATGCTCTACCTGATCGGCCTCACCATCTTCAGCGCCACCCGATCGCTTGAACACTTCTGGTCCGGCATCCTCGATCCCGTCGGCTTTCTCTATAACGACGCCATCACGCGCTATTGGACGGTGGTCGAACGCAACACGCTTCTGTATTCCTGGTCAGGCGTTTTTCTGTACAACCGTCTTCTGTGGGGCTCGATCGGATTGCTCGCCCTGATCGCCCTGGCAAAATTCTTCCCGATGTCGGTCGAAGCGCTCACCAC
The DNA here is from genome assembly GCA_963797245.1 of Terriglobia bacterium. Classification (GTDB taxonomy): domain Bacteria; phylum Acidobacteriota; class Terriglobia; order Bryobacterales; family Bryobacteraceae; genus Palsa-187. The sequence continues at coordinate 67,192 of CAWCPE010000023.1, read as the reverse complement.
CCAGTCGAGCGGGAAGCGCGCCGCCCTCGCCCGCGCCCAGGAACAGGCCGCCGAAGCTCCCCGCCGCCGTCTGGTCGCGGCCAAGCTTCCCAAAGTGCAACAGGTTTTCGGATCGGCCACCACCTTCGCCCAACTCCTCTCTCTCACGCGCCTGCGCATCTCGACCATCTTGCACGAAGTTCCGTTCTGGGCGATCGCCATTCTGATGGCCGGCCTCTCCCTCAGCAACGGCCACTACGCCGGGAAGATCGGCGGACAAGACGTCTGGCCCGTCACCTATCTCATGCTCCAGGCCGTCGAAGGCGGCGCGACTCTCTTCTTTTACATCGTCGCGACCCTCTACGCCGCCGAACTCATCTGGCGCGAGCGCGACACTCACTTCTCCGGCATCCACGACGCGCTCCCCATCTCCGAAACCACGGACTGGTTCTCGAAACTTTTCGCCATCTGCTTTGTCGAGCTCATCCTTCTCACCGTCGCAGCGCTATGCGGCATCATCATGCAGACGGTGGCCGGTTACTATCACTATGAGCTCGCCCAGTACGCCAAGGAGCTGTACATCGTCACCTTCCCGCAGGTGCTGACGTTCACCCTCCTCGCGCTGTTTATTCAGACCGTCGTGTCGAATAAATTCATCGGCCACGGAATCGTCGTCGGCGTCTTCGTCCTCATGCCCATCCTGTTCAGCTTCGGATGGGAGAACACGCTTTATCTATTCGGCAACACGCCGCCCTACACCTATTCCGATATGAACGGCTACGGCCATTTCGTGCCGGCTCTGTTCTGGTCCATCACTTATTGGCTGGCGATTTCGTGCCTGCTCGCGACCATTTCCATCGCGCTCGCCCGCCGCGGCGCCGATGACGACTGGCGCTCCCGTCTGCGCCTCGCCTTCGCGCGCGCGCCACGCCTGATCCCCGCCGCCGCGCTGTTTCTCGCCATCGCCGTCGGCAGCGGCGTCTGGTATTTCTACAACGCGCACGTCCTCAACGAATATTTGACCGCCGAGGATCGACGCAAAATCGCCGCCGGCTATGAGCGCGATTTCAAAAAGTACGAAAATCTGCCACAGCCCAAAATCATCGCGGTCGAATCGAGCATCGACATTTTCCCCGACCGCCGGTCATTCTCCGGCTCGGGCCGCTTCGTCCTCCAGAACAAAACCGCGCAGCCCATCACCCAGATCCACATCACCAATCAACAGCAGTCCGTTCAGGACGTGAGTTTCGGCCGCCCGTTCCACGTAGTCTCATCGAGCCCGCGCGCGCTTTACACCATCTATCAGCTCGAATCCCCGCTCGCGCCCGGCGACAAGCTGGATCTGACCTTCCACCTCGCCTACCTGAGCCGCGGGTTCAAAGACGGCAACGAACGCCCCGAATTCGCCTACTCCGGCACGTTTTTCGACAGCAGCTATTTCCCCACCATCGGCTACGACAACGGCATCGAGCTGGGCGACCCGCGCCGCCGCCGCGAACAGCACCTGCCCGATCAGGAACTCCTCCCGCCTCGCGGCAGCGAGCCCGGCTCCGTCACCAGTCTTTTTACGCCGCAATCCGACTGGATCACCTACCACACCACCGTCAGCACGTCCGACGATCAGATCGCGCTCTCGCCCGGCTATCTCACGCGCGAATGGCACTCGAACGGCCGCCACTACTACGCCTATGACATGGGCGCTGTGAAGACGCTCGATTTCTTTTCGTTCGTCTCCGCGCGTTATGTAGTCAAGCGCGAAATGTACCCGGGCGTCTCGAATCCCATTTCACTGGAGGTCTATCACGACGCCGCGCATAACTACGATGTCGACGACATGCTTGATGCATCGAAAGCCGGCCTGGCCTATTACGAAAAGAACTTCAGCCCGTACCAGTTCCGCCAGTACCGCATTCTCGAATTCCCGCGCTACCGCACCTTCGCGCAGTCTTTCCCCAACACCGTTCCGTTTTCCGAAGCCATCGGATTCATCGGCCGCGTCGAAAAACCCACCGATATCGATTTCGCGTACTTCGTCACCGCGCATGAGCTGGGTCATCAGTGGTGGGCGCACCAGTTGATCGGCGGTCGCGTCGAAGGCTCCAATATGCTGTCGGAAACCCTCGCCGAATATTCCGCGTTGATGGTCATGCAGCAGAAATACGGCCCCGACAACATGCATCGGTTTCTTAAGAACGAGCTGGACCGTTACCTGCGCGGACGCGCCGGCGAAGTGCGGCGCGAGCGCGCCCTGGTGCTGGTTCAGAACGAGCCCTACGTCTGGTATCAGAAAGGCGGCCAGGTGATGTACACGCTGGGCGATTACATCGGCGAAGACAAACTGAACCTGGCGCTGCACAATTTCCTGATGCAGTACCGCTACGCCAACGCCGACGATTCGCGCTCCGTTGCGTATCCCGACACACGTCAGTTCGTCGACGCCCTCCGAGCGCAAACCCCGCCCGAGCTTCAGTACTACATTACCGACGCGTTCGAGAACATCGTTCTCTACGACAACAAGGCCGTCTCCGCGACGGTCGCGCCCACCGCCGATCACAAATACAAGGTCACGCTGACCGTTCAGGTCCGCAAGCTCCAGTCCGACGGCAGCGGCAACGAATCGCCCATGCCTCTCCACGACCTGATCGACATCGGCGTCTTCAGCGGCAAAAAAGACGAAGAAAAGCCGCTGTATCTCAAGAAAATGTGGCTGACCCAGCCGTCCCAGACCTTCGAAATCGTCGTTGACCAACCGCCCACCCGTGCCGGCATCGATCCCTACAATAAACTGATCGATCGCGACTCGGACGACAACTGGGTCGACGTAACCAGGTAATAACCAATCATGGCCGCCGATGCACGCTGATTCACGCCGATTTCATAATCTTTCTAATCTGCGTGTATCGGCGTGCATCTGCGGCTCAAAGGACATACACTAGCCCTCTGGAGGATTCATGTTCTCAGAATTCAAAAAATTCATCATGCGCGGCAACGTGCTCGATCTCGCCATCGGCGTCATCATCGGAGCCGCGTTCGGAAAAATTGTGACCTCGATGGTCAACGATGTCCTGATGCCGGTAATCAGCCTCGCCACCGGCAAGATCGATTTCTCGAGCCTCTTCATTTCGCTCAACGGCAAAGCATACGCCACTCTCGCCGCCGCCAAGGCGGACAAGGCGCCCACGCTCGCCTATGGCCTGTTCATCAACACGGTGATCGAGTTCCTGATTGTCGCCTTCGTGATTTTCCTGGTCGTCAAGCAGGTCAACCGCTTCATGAAGCCAGCCGCCGCTCCTGCTCCGACCACCAAGGATTGTCCCGAGTGCTGCACCGCAATCCCGTTAGCAGCCAAGCGCTGCCCCGCCTGCACATCAACCCTGGCATAAGCAGTTGATCCCCGCCGTGACCGGCAGGGCTGGTCGCCGACGCCTGGGTTTTCAACGCGATAGACCAGCCCTGCCGGTAACGGCGGGGTGGAGTCCCGACTTTTCACACAAACTCTGACCGGCAGGGCTGGTCACCGACGTCTGCGCCTTCCAGCCCTGCCGGTTAACGGCGGGGTGGAGTCCCGACTTTTCCTGCTCAGGCTACCAAATGAAAAAGCCCGCGGATTCCACTTCCGCGGGCCTTTTATAGCACCAAGGGAGAACTCTAGTTGTTGGGATTATCGCTGCCCGAACCCGAATCCGGTCGGCGCTTCAACGTGGGGCGATCGTCATCGCCCGATCCCGATCCCGACGATCCGTCGCCGCTGTTGCCCGATCCCGGAGCCCTTCGCAGCTTCGGACGGCCATCGTCTTTCTGGTCGACCTTCCTGCGATTGTGCAGCATTGCCAGGCGGTTCTTCACGTCGTTGAATTCGGACGTGGTCACCACGTATTCCGGCTTCGCTTTGAGATATTCCTGAATGTTCTTCTGCGACTGCACGATGCGATCTTCAGTCGGCGGGTGCGTCGAGAAAACCTTCGCCATGGTTCCCGGCTTCTTCTTTTCAAGCGACTGGATCTTTTCAAAGAAGTCCACGAACGCTTCCGGATCGTAGCCGGTCTTGTACATGTACTGCAGGCCCAGCATATCGGCCTCGGATTCAAAGGCCTTCGAGAACTGCAGGAAACCGACCGGCACCAGCACGCTGGCCGCCTGACGGATTCCGTATCCAGCCCAGCCGCCCATGAAGATCAAAGGGATCGTGGCGAGCTGCGCCACTTGACCGCGCGTCGCCTGCCGCGTTCCGTGCCGCGCCGCCACGTGCGCGATCTCGTGGGCCATCACGCCCGCCAGCTCCGCTTCCGTATCGGCCTTCAGAATCAGCCCGGAGTTCACGAAGAAGAATCCACCCGGCAGCGCGAACGCGTTCACGTCTTCCGTGTCGATCACTTTAATCGTGAATGGCACCTTGGCGTCGGAATTCCGCACCAGGTTCTGGCCCACGCGGTTGACGTATTCGGAGATTACGGGGTCGTCAATGATCTTGGCTTGCCGCTCCACCTGCTGAGCCAGCTGCTTGCCCAGCGCAATCTCTTTTTCCATCGAGTACCAGTTCAGGCCCTTGCCGACATCGCGATTCCCGATTTCATCGGGATCGGTTTTTTTGTCGTCGGCCAGAACGGGAAGAGAGAGCAACGAAACCGTCGTCACAATAGCCAGAAAACGCCGCATGGACGAACTCCTCTCGCTCAAGTATATACCCTCATGCCAACGCACGTTCCCGCGGAATGGCGCATTTCACCGTTTCGCGAATCGCATGTGAGTTTAACGTATCCTCAGGAGAATGGGTTTCGAAAACTTAGATCGTTACCGTGACCAGTTCCCGGCCGCGCAGCGCCTGACCTACCTGAATCATGCCGCGGTCGCCCCGCTGTCGCGCAGATGCGCCGAGGCGATGAAATCGCTGGCCGACGATACGCTGAATTACGGCTCTTTCCACTACGACCAGTGGCTCGAAGCCTACGCCGGTCTACGTCGTGCAGCCGCTCGCTTGATCAATTCGGAACCCGAAGAGATCGCGTTGATGAAGAACACCTCGGAAGGCATTTCGACCATCGCGAACGGCATCGCCTGGCGTGCGGGCGACACGGTGGTGGCCTTCAAGGAAGAATTTCCGTCCAACCAGTATCCCTGGCAACGGCTTGAATCGAAAGGTGTAAAGATCAAATGGCTGTCCTTCACCGACCCTCTCGAAAAGATCCATGAAGCGGCCAAGGGCGCTCGTTTGCTGGCCATCAGCTTCGTGCAGTACATCTCCGGATATCGCGCGAGTTTGACGCAAATCGGCAAGATTTGCAGCGATACGGGCGCGATCTTCTTCGTCGACGCAATTCAGGGCCTGGGAGCCTTCCCGCTGGACGTCCGCGAATCGAAAATCGACGCCCTGGCCGCCGACGGCCATAAATGGATGTGCGGGCCGGAGGGCAACGCGATCCTTTATGTATCGCGCAAGTTGCAGGATCGGGTCGACCCATTTGAATTCGGCTGGACCAACGTCGCGAATTACAACAACTACGGCGTCCCGGACATGAAACTGCGCGAGGACGCCGGCCGGTATGAATGCGGGACGTTAAATACCATCGGATGCTTCGGTTTACGCGCAGCGATCGAGTTTCTGCTGGAGGTCGGCATCGAAAACATCGCGCCGAAGGTCCAGGCGCTGGGCGATTACGTCGATTGCGCTGCCCGGAAGAAGAATTTTGAAGTTATGATCGAACGGACGCCTGAGACCGGAGCCGGGATCGTCAGCTTCAAGAAGCCCGGCACGGATTCGGCCGCAGTGGTGGAACATCTGAAGAACCATAAGGTTATCGCTGCCGCGCGAGCCGGTTGGGTTCGTTTCGCACCGCACTTCTACGTCGACTTTGAAGAGATCGATCGGGCGATGGAACTGCTTCAATCAATGTAATCGTAGGCCGCGAGCGTCAGGAATTCGTTGAAATCGGCGCTGGTCATCATTTGTTTGAAGAGCTTGGGGGCTTCGCCGGGACGGCCCAGGTCGTCTACGATCTTTTGAACCAATTCTTTGGTGACGGGTTTGCCGTCGCTCATTTTGGAGTGGTGTTTCAGCCATTGCCAGACTTGGGCTCGGCAGATTTCGGCGGTTGCGGCGTCTTCCATCAGGTTGTAGATGGGCACGCAGCCTACGCCTTTTAGCCAGGCTTCCAGGTATTGCACGCCGACGTCGATGTTCCACTTCAGACCGGCTTCCGTGATCTGGCCGTCCGGAACTTTCAACAGGTCCGATTGTGTGATGTGAACTTGTGCGCGCTGTTTGGAGATTTGATTGGGCGTCTTCATGTGCGCGTCGAAAACTTCTTTGGCGATGGGCACCAGACCGGGGTGCGCGACCCAGGTGCCGTCGTGGCCGGCGTGGACTTCTCTCAGCTTGTCCTGGCGCACTTTTTCGAGCGCCTGTTCGTTTGCGACCGGGTCGTTCTTGATGGGGACTTGCGCGGCCATGCCTCCCATGGCGTGGATGCCGCGGCGATGGCAGGTGTGGATCAGGAGCTCGACGTAGGCTTTGAGGAACGCGCGGTCCATGGTGACCTGGGAACGGTCGGGCAGCACGAATTGCGGAAAATTTCGGAATTTCTTGATGAAGCTGAAGATGTAATCCCAGCGGCCGCAGTTGAGACCTGCCGAGTGCTGGCGCAGCTCATAGAGGATTTCGTCCATCTCGAAAGCGGCCAGGATGGTTTCAATGAGCACGGTCGCACGGATGGTTCCGTGCGGGACGCCTAGCGCGGTTTGGGCGGAGAGAAAAACGTCGTTCCACAGGCGGGCTTCTAAATGGCTTTCGAGTTTCGGCAAATAGAAATACGGACCCGAACCTTTGCGGATCAGCTCTTTCGCATTGTGAAAGAAGTACAGGCCGAAATCGAAGAGTGAGCCGGAGATCGGATGGCCGTCGACCATCACGTGCTTTTCGTTGAGGTGCCAGCCGCGCGGGCGGACCAGCAGGGTCGCGATTTTTTCGTTGAGTTTATACTGCTTGCCTTCCGGGCTCTTATATTCGATGGCGCGATGGACGGCGTCGCGGACGTTGATCTGGCCGTCGATATTGTTCGACCAGCTCGGGGAGTTGGCGTCTTCAAAATCGGCCATGAAAACGTTGGCGCCGGAGTTGAGCGCATTAATGACCATTTTCCGGTCAACGGGTCCGGTGATTTCGACGCGGCGGTCCTGAAGATCGGCGGGGATGGACGCAACGGTCCAATGGGCGTCGCGAATGGACTTGGTTTCGGGAAGGAAATCGGGAAACTTGCCGGCGTCGATTTCAGATTGGCGTTGGACGCGGCGCGCCAGCAGTTCCTGGCGGCGCGGCTCGAATGCAGAGCTCAGGTGGACCAGAAAATCGAGCGCGTCTTTGGAAAGAATGTCAGACTGCGCCGCGGTGACGGGGGCGGAGATTTCGAATTTGGGCATCTGATCTCATATTCGCATCGGTGGCGTAAGAACGGGACAGAGTGGTCAGACCCGCACCGCGCTACGCTGGAGTCATGGCGGACAAATTCGATCCGGTCGAAGAGGCATCCGAAGAATCGTTCCCTGCGAGCGACTCGCCCGCTTGGGCAATGGGTGAGGACCACCCCCGTCTTGCAATCTCCAACAACTCAGGCCAGTATCGGTTCGAAGCGTCGCTCGCGGGCCATCTGGCGTTTCTCGATTATCAATTGACGCCGCCAACCCTCACGCTGCTCCACACCGAGGTCCCCCGCGAAATGCGTGGACAGGGCGTGGCCGGAAAACTCGCGCAAGCGGCGCTCGAATACGCGCGGCGCGAAGGATTCCGTGTGAAAGCGGTGTGTCCGGTGGTGGTGGATTACATCCGCAAGCATCCGGAGTATGAGAACCTGGCCGATTGACTACGGTTTAACGGTGACCTTGACCTGCGCGGTGGTCCAGCAGCACTGAAAGCCTCCGCCGCCCACGCCCGAAATATCGTTTGCCACGATTTCCAGAATGTAGTCGCCCGCCTGGCTGAAAGTGGCCGTGGTGGCGGACTTGCCCGTATAGCTCACGCCCGCCGGAGCTTTGAACGGGGTCTTTTCGACCTTGGGTCTTTCGCTCTGGAACTTCACTTCTCCCGGCCCGCGGAACTTGCTCCAACCCACCGATACTGCCGGGATAAAGGCTGCTAAGGCTCCAAACGCCGGCGGCGTGTTGGCATCGTCCGCGACCCAGACCGGAAGCGGCAGCGGTTTCTCGACTTCGACCGTCAGCGAAGCCACAATCTTAGGCGGAGGCCCTTCGATAAACGGACCGTTCTCATCGAATCCGATATACGGCGGCGTATTCGCGGTCGCGTCCTTAAACGGCGAGATCACCCACAGGGGATTCAGACTGAAGGGAATCGAGTTGGTCTTCCCATTCGAAACGATGGTCCAGGTAATTTTCTCTTCGGGCGAAAAACCCTTGGGGACGGTGATCGCAAACCTGCCCCACTGTCTTCCGGTAAGAAAGTGCGTGGGCTGGCCGCGATCCGGACCGCCCGGCTGCACCCGATTATTGGGTCCCACCGGAATATCCAGCACTTCCTTGAGATTGCGATTGTAATAGCCGACCAGGATGGTGAAGGTCCCATCCGCATTCGGATACCAGCCTTCATACGCCGGCGTGACGCTTTGGCCGGAACTGTGCGGTGGTTCTCTCGGCGCCTGGGTTAAAATCTGTCCGAATCCCGCGGCCGCCAGCGCGATCGAGGCGCCCGCCATGACCCAGCACCGCACGTCGATTCTCAATTGTTCGAGCCCGCCAGTGCCCCGTAAGGCGAGGCCGGACGCTTCTTGTGCTGCGCGGCCCATTCCTTGTAATCCTCGTCGCTGATGTAGGTGACGTTCACCCACGCGTGCGCCATCTCATCCACCGTCCGGTCACCCCAGCCCACCCACTGATTCGGGTCGGGATTCGAGGCCTTCGCCGCCGTGTTGTCGTGCCACGCGGTGACGTGGATCACGGTGCCTTTGGGAAACTCCGGCGCGGCATCGTCGGCATAGATGTAGTTGTTCATCCAGTTGAAGTTGAAATTGTTGACGTAGCTGATGGTCTGGACCGACCCGTCGGGCAGGATCGCTTCAAGCAGCATCGCCTTGCCGCGCAGATGCATGTGCGCCTGGAAATTCTCGAGCCGGGCGGCCTGTTTCAAAACGTGGAAACCTTCGGTCTGTGAAACCGTGTTAGGCGCGATATCGAGCGGACTGCCGGCCTGCGACGACGCCGCGTTGAACATCGTCAGATACGTGCGGTACTTGGGAACCTCACCCTTGGGATAAAGGTAAACGGCCAGTTCCACGTGATCCGTGATGGCTTCGCCCACCGCGTGGGTGTGAATATCCCACCAGATCTTCGACCCCGGCAGCAGCAGCTTGCCGGTGTTGGGGCGATATATGTCGTATTGCTTCCCGATGGCCCATTCCATCAGGATGCCTCCGCCCGCGATTATGGTCAGCGGATCGTCGTCCAGAGTCGGAGAATTCGCCGTCTTGGGTTCCTTTTGCAATAAATACCCGATGGCGTGATGTGTGATCCGCCGTCCCGCGGGCGAGCCCGGCCGCATTTCCACCGCGCGCACCCAGCGCGCTTCGGTGACCGGAATATCGGTGGTCGGCTTCCACCATTGATCCTGGCCAACCGCCGGCATGCTGTAATTAGGCGACTTGATCACCAGATCCGGCTCCCCGTACGTCTTGGCGAGCTGCCAGGTGTCTTCACCCGGGAACGTCTTGGGAGGCGGCATGTCTTTGAGGTCGCCCATCGGCGATCCCGAATCCACCCACTTCACGATCTTCGCGATCTGCGCATCGCTCAAAGACCGGTCGTTCTTGAACTCCTGAATCCCGACGGTCTTATCGAGATGCCACGGCGGCATCTGGCGCGTCGCGACCCGTTCCCTGATCGACTTCGCCCACGGCCGCACTTCCTGGTAGGTCACCAGCGACATGGGAGCCATGGAATCCTTACGATGACACGCCTCGCACTTTTCCTGGAAGATCGGCGCGATATCCTTGGTGAACGTCACCGGAGCATCGGCCGCGAAGAGAACGCCCGAGAACGCGACAAAAACGAAGCCAGCCTGTTTCATGGTCCCCATCCTTTTGTGAATCTTGCCACATAATACCAGTAACAGTTCCCGGTGAACAGCCTCCCCAGGCCCGGGACATGTCAGTAATTGTCAATAATTGATGGCGTTAGCGGTTACTGACCAAATCGAATCACCCGGTGACTGGCCGGCCTGGCCGGTCTCAGCCGCGCGGACGGGAGGCGCCGGGTTCTGGTCCGCATCACCGATCTTCCGATAAACGACGACCCATACGGGATCTGGATCTGATTGACATCGGCGGCATCCGTCACGAACTCGACATACACGTCATCGCCGGCGCCGAGCACGCCGCTGGGAACCTGAACGTTGATCTGGTACAGTCCGGCCACCTCCGGAACCAGGCCGGCGTACAGAATCGTGCCCGGATTGCCCACCGAACCGCTCTCGTAATCGTTAAAATACACGGCCAGATTCCCGGCATTGTAGACGTCCGAATAACTCAGCGGATTGGTCGGCCCAAGCGATCCATCGAGAATGTTCGGCGTGACCGTGCCGAGCCCGGTCAGATACAGCGAAATGGTTTCCCCGGATTGCGCCGGGGAGGAGGGCGTGATCTCCAGTTCCGAAGCGGCGTGGCGCGCCGCGGCTAAGCCGATCCCGTCCGAATTCTGCGAGAACGATCCGGGCGCCGCATCGGTGAGATACATCTGCACCATGTTCGACTGGACGCCGTTGCTGGTCACCTGAATATTCGCCAGACCGCTCTGGTTCGAAGCGACCTCATACGGCACGATCACCGACAATATGGTCGGCTGCACGTAATAAATGGGGCACGCGATTCCGTCGATGGTTACGGTCACGCCGCCCAGCGTGGTCGGGAACGCCTGGCCGCCCTGCATCGACATGGAAACGTTCGAGAAGCCGGTGCCGAATAACGCGATCAACTCGCCCGGCGCGAGGCTCGCGGTGATGGGTTGAAAGCTGGCGGCGTTCACCACGCCGATCGGGTTCAGAAAGACGCCCGATCCGGTGAACGTCCCCGCGTGCAAGCCCACCAGCAGCGAGAAGTTGCCGTAGGTTCCAATGGCGACGAAGGCTTGTCCGCCATCGCCGAAAATGTACTGATAGCCGTTCAGGTCGATGGGCGTGGTTCCATCCGCGCTCACCTCGATCTGATCGTCGGTTCCGTAATCGAAAGACAATTCCAGCAGCGTATTCAGGCGTTCATGGACCACGCCGTCGCCATTGGTATCGCCGGTATTGACAAGGCCGCCGTAGTAGGAATCGGCTCCATAGCCCGCCAGGGGCGCATCTTCGAGAGCCGTCGTAAAATACAGTCCCTGGCTCAAGCTGTTGGTGCCGGTGACGGTCAACGCCTTCACGCCGAAAAAAATATCGTAGCCGCCCGGGTTCCATCCCAGGATGAAATTGCCGTCCGCGGATGGGAACATCGTTTTCGTCCCGGTAAATAGCGCGGTGGTCAAAGTGGTTCCCGCCGGCAACGGGATGGTGAGCGTGGCGCTCGCATCGCTGTTGAAGTTGTAAGTCGCGCCGGCAATGGTCTGCTCGAGCGAGTTCGCATTTTGATTGGACGCCTGTCCATTCAGAATGATGGCGCCGAATCCGCCCGCGCCGTTGGGGGACAGATTGAAGAGCGCATTGTTGATGGCCGTGCTGCCGCCGCCGGTGAAATCGATCAGGCCGGTCTGGTAGGTCGACGTGAAGCTCGCGTTGGTGGGCGCCGGGCCCACTGGAATCGCGATGAAAATGTCATTGAGAATGTAGCCACCCTGTTCGGACTCGGTGGAGCTTCCGGCGTAGACGCCCTGCGACACCGCGCCGTAAACGTAATTGTTCACATCGGTGGGATACAACGGATTCGCGATGAACCCGGCTCCGTTGGCGCCCACGGCATAGGTTCCGGCCACATTCAGAGGCTGGGGCGCGCCGTTTGAAACCGTGTTGTCGACCGAGGTGCCGGCGATCGTATAATTGCCCGCACCGTCGAACGTGATCGTGCCGTAACTGGCCGTGACCTCGGTCGGGTTAAGGGACTGATCGACATTCTGCACGGCGACGTGCCGGAATTGGAAATTCCCCTTGAGCAGACCGTTTCCAGTCGTGTCCGGCGTCTGTCCGGCTGCCACGCCCAGACTGACGGCGATTAATAACAGGGACTTTGCACCCTTAAGATTCATATTCTCCAAGCCACTCACTTTGAGATGCGCGCGCGATTGGTTGCGTTCTGTATAATCAAACGACTAAGACATTTTATCGAGTACTCACTGAGGCAATTCTGTTCGTCAATCACGGCATGGTGTTTCGTTCGGCAATTCTGCTCCTGACCGGGAGCGCGCTTGCGCTGATGGCTCAAACCGGCCGTCGCGCGGAGCCTTTGATTCGCGATCAAATAGATGAAAATAAGCTAGTTACACTTTCGGGGAATACTCGCCCGGAGGCTACCGCGGAAAACGATCTGGGTGCGGTCTCCGACGATCTTAGCATGGATCACATGATGCTCCAGCTGCATCGCTCGCCGGCCCAGGAACAAGCCGTCGCGCAATTCATCGACAGCCTGCATGACCGGAAGTCCGCGAACTTTCACAAGTGGCTCACCGCGGCTCAGTTCGGGGAGAAATTCGGAATGGCGGACGGCGATATCCAGACGGTAACCGCGTGGCTCAAGTCGCACGGTTTTTCGATCAACCTGGTTTACCCAAGCGGCATGGTGATCGATTTCACCGGCACCGCCGGCCAGGTGCGGCGCGCGTTCCATACTAACATTCACAATCTGGATGTATCCGGAGTGCGCCATATCGCCAACATGAGCGATCCGCAGATTCCCCAGGCCATCGCGCCAGCCGTGGCGGGGGTCGTGTCGATGCACGATTTCCGGCCGCGTAAGATGGCTCGTCCGAAGTACACCTTCACCTACGACCGGCAGACGTATGAAGCCGTCGTCCCCGCGGATCTGGCGACCATCTACGACTTCAATCCGGTATATGCGAAACAAATTACCGGGGCGGACCAGATCATCGCGGTGGTGGAAGACACCAATCTGTACAGCAACCTGGACTGGATCAACTTCCGCACGGCGTTCGGGCTGACGCAATACACCACAGGAACGCTCGCGACCATTCACCCGGTTCCGCCGACCGGATTCACGAATTGCCTGAATCCGGGGGTGAATCAGGACGACGATGAAGCGATTCTGGACGCCGAATGGTCGAGCGCGGCTGCGCCGGGGGCCGCGATTGTGGTGGCCAGTTGTGCCGATACCAACGTCACTTCGGGAATCTTTATCGCGCCGCTAAACCTGGTGAATCAAAGTGTTCCTCCACCCATCATCAGCATCAGCTATGGCGGATGCGAAGCGGAAGACGGCGCGGCCGCCAATGCCGCGATCAGTGCGCAGTATCAGCAAGGCGTGGCCGAAGGCGTTTCGATTTTCGTGGCGGCCGGAGATGAAGGCGCGGCCAGTTGCGACGCTGGAGCAGGCAGCGCCACGCACGGTATCGGGGTGAGCGCCAACGCGTCGACACCGTACAACGTCGCTGCGGGTGGTACCGATTTCTCCGATGTTTTCAGTGGCACGATCAACACCTACTGGAGCAAAACCAATTCGACGACGTATGGCTCGGCCTTGTCCTATATCCCCGAGATTCCGTGGAACGATTCGTGCGCGGGCAGCCTGATCTCCAACTATCTGGGCTATGCGACGGGCTACGGGGAGAATGGATTTTGCAACAGCAACCAGGCGCTTTCCGGCGGTTTGCTGGTGGTGGCGGGAGGAAGCGGAGGTCCCAGCAACTGCGCCACGGGAGCGCCGGTCAGCTTCGGGGTTTCAAACGGCACTTGCCAGGGATACGCCAAGCCGTCCTGGCAGGCGGGAGTGGCCGGGATTCCGAACGACGGCGTGCGCGACATCCCGGATGTATCGAGTTTCGCTTCGGATGGCTTCCTGTGGGGACATTATTCGGTCACCTGTTTTTCAGACCAGTCCAATGGCGGATCGCCGTGCACCGGAGCTCCGCTCAACTGGGCTGGATTCGGCGGAACTTCGGTCGCGTCGCCGGTGCTGGCGGGGATTCAGGCGTTGATCAATCAGAGTCAATCGGGAAGCCCGCAAGGGAATCCCAATTATGTGTACTACGCGCTGGCGGCCACGACGCCCGGCATTTTCCACAGTGTCACGCTGGGCGATATCGACGTAAATTGCGGCGGAAATAATAATTGCTACGGGTTTGTGGGAACGCTCGACTACGGGCGGAACGGGCGTGTGTATGGAACCACTTACGGTGGCGCTCTGTCGGCTTCCGACACCGCCTATCAACCGGCCTACGCCGGCGGGGCAGCGTACAACATGGCAAATGGGCTCGGCAGCGTGGATGTGTTTAATCTGGTAATGAACTGGGCGAACCAGTAGGATTGTGCTGCCGGCTTCGATGCCCTCTGAAAAGTAGCTGTGCGGACGTGCCCCGCTCCCTGACGGTCGCGGTTCCGTTTGGCTCCCATGCGGAACCCCGCGTGTTGATCCCCGCCGTGACCGGCTGGGCTGGTCACGGACGTGTGCGCCTTCAACGCGATAGACCAGCCCTGCCGGTCACGGCGGGGTGAGGCATCGACTTTTCACACACACTCGTTAGCAAGGGGAGCACGTCCGCAATTTTGACACAGACCTGTCGGTAAGCGGTCATGTATTCACGCGTAGCCTTGTTTTTTCAGGCTCGCGCGTGTAAACTCGGGGGCGAAACCGGATGAAACGCCGTCACTTTATTTCCTATACTGCCGGGGCCGCGGGAGCATTGGTGGTCGGATGGTCCGCACTTCCGCCGCGGCAGCGGCTTCTGCCGGGCGATCCGCTGCCGGTCGCCCCGGGACAGGTGGCGCTCAATGGATGGGTGAAGGTCTCCTCGGATAACACGGTTTCCATCGTAATGTGCCAGGCCGAGATGGGCCAGGGCGTTTACACCGGCGCGGCGATGCTGCTGGCCGATGAAATGGATGCGGACTGGGACCGGGTGAAGGTGGAGCAATCCACCCTCGACGGGATCTACAACAACCAGGCGGTGATCACCGACATGTTGTCGCCGGACGCGGTTACCGCCGGCCAGCGCGCGACGGAATGGTTCGCACGGAAAATTATCCGCGAAGTGCCGGGCATGGTCGGGACTGGCGGATCGTCGAGCATCAACGATCTTTGGACGCCGATGCGGGAAGCCGGCGCTTCGGCGAGAGCGGCGTTGATCGCGGCCGCCGCGGATTCGTGGAAAGTTCCGGCCAACGAATGCCGTGCGGAATCCGGCCGCGTGCTGCATTCCTCGGGCAAGAGCGCGCCGTTCGGCGAACTGGCCGCGCGGGCCGCGCAGTTGCCGGTGCCGAAGAACGTCCCGCTCAAGGATCCGTCGGCGTTCAAGCTGATCGGCAAGCCGGTGCGCCGGCTCGACAATCCCGGCAAGATCAACGGTACGGCGACATACGGCATCGATGTGCTGCCGCCCGGTCTGGTCTACGCGAGCGTGAACATGTGTCCGACGGTCGGCGGCAAGGTGGCGCACTTTGACGGATCGGGCGCGATGGCAATCGCAGGGGTTCGCAAAGTGATCGCGGTGGATGGTTACGGTCCTGGCTTGGCAGGCATGGGCGCGGGTACCGGAGGCGTGGCCGTGATTGCGGATACTCCTTTTCACGCGATGCGGGCGCTCAAGAAAGTCACGGTCGAATGGGATCATGGCCCGGCGTCGACCTTATCCAGCAAAGACGTCATCGACGGGCTCGCGAAAATTCTCGACACTCAGAACGGCAAGGTCGATTACGAGCATGGCGATCATGAAGCCGCGCTGAAGTCCGCGGCCAAGACGATCACCGCTGAGTATCGCGTTCCGTATCTGGCTCACGCGACTATGGAACCGCTGAACTGCACGATCCAATTTAAGGACGGTGCGGCGACCGCCTTCATTGCCACGCAGGACCCCGGCTTCGCCCGCGACGCGGTCGCTAAAGTCCTGCGAATCAAGCCGGATAAGGTGACTGTGGAGATCCCGTTCCTGGGCGGAGGTTTCGGCCGGCGCTATCTGCTGGATCATGTTTCGCAGGCGGCGGCGATCGCGAAAGAAGCCGACGGCGCGCCGGTGCAGATGCTGTGGTCGCGCGAGCAGGACATGATGCACGACTACTATCGCCCGGCCTTCGTGTCGCGGCACAAAGCCGGCTTCGATGCGCAGGGCAAGCTGCTGGTCTGGCAGGCGACCTCCGCTGGTTCGAGCATGGGCGCGCCATCTTTCATGGACGGAGCGAGCAAAGGCGCGTCGGATACGGGCTACCAATTTCCCACTGCGCGGATCGCGCATCAGCCGTCGGATTCGCTGGTTCCGGTGGGAATCTGGCGATCGGTGAGCCATTCCTACAATGCGTTTTTCACGGAATGTTTCATGGACGAAGCAGCCGTGGCGGCCGGACAGGATCCGGTGGCGTTTCGCGCGGCGCTGCTCACTCAGAGACCGCGCCTGGCGGCGGTGCTGAAGCGCGCTGCCGAGGTTTCCGGGTGGGGCAGCCCTCTCGAAAACGCTCCGGACGGGACGAAGAAGGCGCGAGGCGTCGCTCTGCACCGCTGCTTCGGAAGCATCGTCGCGACGGTAGCCGAGGTTTCGGCGGACGCGAACAAAAAGATTCGTGTGCACCGCGTGGTCAGCGTGGTCGATTGCGGTTGTCCGCTGAATCCCAGCCTGATTCGCCAGCAGATTGAAGGCGGCGTGGTGTTCGGATTGTCGGCCGCGCTGCAGGGTGAGATCACCATCGAAAAGGGGCAGGTGCAGCAGAGCAATTTCCATAACTACACACCGCTGCGGATCGACGAATGCCCGGCCATCGAGACGGACATTATCGCCAGCACGGAGCATCCCGCGGGAATCGGCGAGGTGGGCGTGCCGGCCATTGCGCCGGCGGTCGCCAACGCGGTATTTGCGCTCACCGGCCAGCGTCTTCGCTCCCTTCCGTTGAGGTTGGCATAAATGACGACGCTCAAAATCAACGGCAAGTCCGTCACGGTGAATGCCGAACCGGATACTCCGCTGCTGTGGGTACTGCGCGGCGAGCTGAAAATGACCGGCACCAAGTACGGCTGCGGCGTCGCGCTGTGCGGAGCCTGCACGGTGCATCTGAATGGCGAAGCGGTGCGGTCCTGCGTGACGCTGCTCTCCGCGGTCCGCGATCGCGAAGTCATCACCATTGAAGGCCTGACGGGTCCGCAAGCGGACGCGCTGCGGGAGGCCTGGACCGATATTGACGTGGTCCAGTGCGGATATTGTCAGAGCGGGCAGATTATGTCGGCCTGCGCGCTGCTGAAAAAGACGCCGCATCCCTCCGACGCCGATATCGATTCGGCGATGACCGGGAATATCTGCCGTTGCGGCACGTATCCCCGCATTCGCGCCGCGATCCACCAGGCGGCGGAGGGAAAACCGGCGGCATAGATCGATGATTTTGCCGAGCCTGTGTGAAGGTTCCGGACGTGCTCCGCTCGCTCACGCGCGCGGTTCCGCTTGACCCTTAACGGAACCGCGACCGTCAGGGAGCGGAGCAAATCCACGCTGTCTCGACAAGCGAGCAGTCAGCCCGCAGGGGGCGTTACTAAAGCAAAAGCAAGGTTTCGCCGATACCACGAGTAGCAATCCCTACAGCAAAGGGAGCAAGCTCGCCATGTCCGACGAGATTTCATCCGCGCTCCTCGATATCGCCTTCGACGCGTTCGTCGCGATCGATTCGCAGGGTCTGATCCGCGAGTGGGACTCGAAGACCGAACGCCTGTTCGGATGGTCCCGCGAAGAAGCCGTCGGACGTCCCGCGGACTGCCTGGTTCCGGAACGTTACCGGCCGGAGTTCGAAGAAAAGCTTCGCCAGGGCGGATCGATCATCACCACCGGCCTGCGCCGCGATGGCAGCGAGTTTCCCGCGGAATTATCGGCCGCGCGAACGCCCGGCGGCTTGATTTCCTTCGTTCGCGACCTGAGCGCGGCGCCTGAGGCGGAAGACCTGAGAGGCATTCTCAACTCACTCGAGGACGGATACACCGAAGTCAACCTCAAGGGTCAATTCCTGTTCGTCAACGATGCCTATTGCCGCATGTTCCATCGTACGCGCGAGGAACTGCTGAGCACCAGCTACAAGCAATATTTCGATCCCGAGGCGGGCGCGCGGCTCAAGAAAATATTCAAATCCGTGTATGCATCCGGTCAGCCGGTGAGAGCCGCCGAACTGGAATACAAGCCGGGGCAGTTCGTCGAAGTTTCCGTCTCGTTGAAGCGCAATGCGGCCGGTCAGCCGACCGGATTCTTGACGCTGACTCGCGAGACGACCGACCGTAAGCATTACGAACAGGAACTGGCCGCGGCCAAGGAAGCCGCCGAAGCCGCCAGCCGCGCCAAGAGCGAATTCCTGGCCAACATGAGCCACGAAATCCGGACGCCGATGAACGGCGTGATCGGCATGACGGGCGTGCTGCTCGATACCGAACTGACGCCCGATCAGCGCGAGTGCGCCGAAATGGTGCGCAGCTCCGGAGAAGTGCTGCTCACGGTGATCAACGACATTCTGGATTTTTCCAAGATCGAAGCCGGGAAACTGGACATCGAATCTTTCCCGTTCGACCTGCGCCTGGTGATGGAAGAAGTGGTCGAAATGCTGGCGACTAAAGCCGAGGAAAAGCGGGTGGAGCTGGCGCTTCAATATCCGGCCAGCGTCCCGCGCCGTTTATTGGGCGACGCCGGCAGAATCCGGCAGATTGTCACCAATCTGGCTGCCAACGCGGTGAAGTTCACGCAGGATGGTCATATCCTGATCGCCATCCGCGCCGACGGCGAAGGGACGGAACGCGCGAGGCTGTGCATTTCCGTCACCGATACGGGAATCGGGATCCCGCCGGACCGGTTGGGATGCCTGTTTCAGAAGTTCACCCAGGCCGACTCTTCGACCACGCGGAGGTATGGCGGTACCGGCCTCGGACTGGCGATCGCGAAGCAGCTGGTGGAGCTGATGGGCGGCGAGATCGGCGTCGAAAGCGAAGTGGGCAAGGGATCCACGTTCTGGTGCACGCTTCCGCTGCCGATCGACACGCAGCCGTGGACTCCCACTCCTCCGGTGGCGGACCTGAGCGGCTTGCGCGTGCTGGTGGTGGACGATAACGCCATCAACTGCCGGATCGTGAACGAACAGATCGCCGGCTGGGGCATGCGCAGCGGAAGCGACGTCTCCTCCGAACAGGCGCTGGGGGCTCTTCGGGAAGCGCGGGCGGAGGGCGATCCGTACCAGTTCGTAATCACCGATTACCACATGCCCGGAGTCGACGGAATCGCGCTGGCGCGCATGGTCAAGCAGGACCCGGCGCTGGAGGATGTCGTGTTCGTCATGCTGACGTCCATCGGAAACCGGGCGGAAGTGAAGACGGTGGAGAATTCCGGGATCGACGTATGCCTGGTCAAGCCGGTTCGCCAGGCGCAGCTGTGGAGCGCGCTGGCGGAGTCGTGGGCGCGCAAGTTGCACAGAGATTCGACCGACGCGGCGCAGGCACCCTATGGACCATCGCTCGCGGCGTTGAAATCCAGGCTGAACGTCGGCGCCGGGGATCGCCTGTTGCGGGTGCTGGTGGTGGAAGACAATATCGTCAACCAGACCGTTACGGCGAAGCTGCTGGAGCGGCTGGGAGTGCGCGCGGATGTGGCCGCGAACGGTCGCGAAGCGCTGGAAATGCTGGGCATCGCGCCTTACGACGTGGTTTTGATGGATTGCCAGATGCCGGTGATGGATGGCTACGAAGCCGCGGCGGAGATCCGGCGCAGGCAAGGGCCGGAGAATGGAATCGCGATCATCGCGATGACCGCCGACGCCACCGCCGGGTGCCAGGAGCGCTGTCTCAAGGCCGGCATGGATGACTACCTCAGCAAGCCCGTGAAGGCGGCGGAGCTGACCGCCCTGCTCGCCAAGTGGAGCGAGAAGACCATCCGTTATACCTCGGTGTAGACGCGCGATCGTTTCGCGCTACCAGCACACGCCCGGGCTTTCCCAGCGCGGGCCCGATGAATCCACCACCAGCAGCGAAGTTGGGCCGCCCACTTCGAGAGTGTCCACGCGGGCGGCGGCCGCGATCATTCCCTCCACCACCTGCAGCGGATCTTCCATGCGCCATTTCGGATGCCGCCGCTTGAACCGCTCGATGCCGGCCGGATCGCAGAGATACGCATACTCCATGGACTCGTCCTGGCGCGAATTTCCGTACACCCACTTGCGCCATTTCAATTGCCCGCCCACCAGATCGTATTCGTAATGGGCCAGGTAGGGCCGTCCGCCCGAAAATCCCGCGATGGCGAACGCCGGCGCATTGATTTCCAGCTCCGACCGGTATTCGGTGCTCGAATTCTGGCGGGACATGCGCAGGACCTCCGCGTAGCGGCGCGCGATTTCAACCGAGGCGACCTCGGCTGCCTCGGTCACCGATTGCGTCCGCGTGATGCTGTCGCCGAGGATTTCGAACACGTCGAATCCGCTCTGATGGTGCTGCATGACGCCGGCGACGATCACGTAATACGGCCCGATCTGCCGCAGCTTGCATTGGCTCGAGGAAGTCGGCTCCTGGCCGGGACGCAGGTAGGTTTCCCGGCTGTCGGAACCCAGGATGATGCTCCCCGGCGTCCACACCGCGATGCCGCACGTCGCGTGGGCGATGGCCGGAAGCAACGCCAATAGCGCTAATTTAGGAACACCCAAGGCTTAAACACCCATCGGAACCGGAATACTATTTTGACGTCGCCAGAATCTTTATTCAGTCAGTCAGTGGAGATCCAGCCGTCCACGATCTTAATGATTCGATGCCCATAGCTCGCATTCGTTTCCGAATGGGTGACCTGAATGATGGTGGTACCGGCTTCATTCAGCCGTTTGAAGACCTCCATGATCTCCTTCGCCTGGCTCGAATGGAGGTTTCCGGTGGGCTCGTCGGCCAGAATCACCTTGGGACTGGCGATGATCGCGCGCGCGATGGCCACCAGTTGCTGCTGGCCTCCCGACAGCTGGTTGGGGAACAGATCCTTCTTGCCCACCATCTGGAATTTGTCGAGCGCGTCGCAGACGATGCCGTCGCGCTCGGATTTTTTCACGTTGCGATAGGACAGCGGAATGTCCAGGTTTTCGTAAACGGTGAGCGAATCGAGCAGGTGGTAGCTCTGAAACACGAAGCCGAAATACTTCTTGTAAATTTCGTCGCGATCTTTTTTCTTGAGGCGATGAATGGGGTGTTCGAGAAAATTGTACTCGCCGGTCCAGGCGCTGTCGTGCATGCCGATCAGGTGCAGCAGCGTCGATTTTCCGGCGCCGGAGGGTCCCATGATCGACACGAATTCGCCATCCTTGATGTCGATGTTGACCCGGCGGAGCACAAACGTCTTGGTGGGTCCGTGTTCGAAGTACTTCTCGATGTTGCGTAGCGTGATCATTTAAACCAAAGGATAGCGCAGCCAATCCTTGTTACAATTCGACGTACATGCGACCCTTTGGTTTTGCACTGCTGTTCGCCCTCACCGTCTCCGCGCAACAGAAGATCCCCGATTCGATCCCGCACGTGGACGGAAAAATCGTCAATCAGTACACCATGCGCTACATCGAAGTCGAGACCGGCACCGGCAAGCTCGCCGAAGCCGGGAAGGTGTTCGTGGTTCATTACACCGGCTACTTGTACGACGGAACCATATTTGATTCCTCTAAGAACCGCGGCGAGCCGATCAGTTTTGAGCAGGGCAAGCGCAAAGTGATCCCGGGCTGGGACGCGGGCTTTGAAGGCATGCGCGTGGGCGGAAAGCGGCGGTTCCTGATTCCGTATCAGCTCGCGTACGGCGAAAAGGGACGCGGCAAAATTCCACCCAAGGCCGATCTGATTTTTGACGTCGAGCTGATGGACGTGAAAGACCCCGCGCCCGATTCGAAGTAATGCCGGTCGAGTTTCACCGGCGAACGCTCGCCTTGATCTATTACGTTATGGCGATCGCCTTCGTTATTCTCGGCATTCTGTCCGGGATGGTCGCGCTGGGCGATGCCGTCGAGGCCGGCGCGTGGAGCTCGAAAATTTACGGCGTGCTCGATTGGGGAGTAGCCACTGTGTTTTGGATCTGCGCCGCGCCTACAGTGTGGGGGCTGGGTCGTAAGTTTCGCCACAGCCTGGTGCGCCTGACCGGCACCGAAATCTTCCTGCACACCGTGGGAGGAAAGCGGTTCACCATCCCCTATACGCTGATCCGGTCAGTGGATTTCGACCCGGCCTGGCGCAAGCGCGTGCTGACCATCCATACGCCCGAGACCATCTATACGTTCGATCGGCGCGCGATCCCGCGGATCGGAAAAATCGCCGAGCTTCTGCGGCAGCGCATCGCTACGCCTTGAAGTATTCGCGAGGCGTCTGCCCCAGTTCGCGGCGGAACATGGCGATAAACGCGCTCGCGCCGTTGTAGCCGAGTTCCAGCGCCACCGTGTTCACGGCCTCGCCGCCGGCGAGTCTGCGCAGCGCGTGCAATAATCCTTGCCGTCGCGTCCACTGACCCAGGCTCATGGCAGTTTCGGCGCGGAAGATGCGCTCGAGCGTCCGGCGGCTGGCTCCGGAAGCGCGCAAAAGTTCTTCGATCCGAGGATTTTCCTGGGCGAGCGCGGCGAACCGGGCGGCGCGTGGATCGCGCGGCAGCGGCAGTTGCAAGGGCATCGCGCGCAACACCCGCAGCTCGTCGAAAGTGACGCCGATGAGCCGCTTTTGCTCGCCAACTCGAGCGTCCAGCGCACCGATCATGGCCGCGCGCACGATGAGTTCCCGCAACAGCGGCGTGACGTTCACCACCGAGCAGGCCTCCCGCGGCAATCGCGCGCCGCGCACGCCCGGCCGGATGTATAAGAGGCGCATGGCGACCACGCCGCTCATCTGCACGTCGAAATCGATGCCCGCGCGAATCCAGACAGCGCGATGCGGCGGGACCACCCAGGCTCCCTGGGCGGTTTCGACCGTCAGAACGCCGCGCGTCGGGTAAATCAGCTTGTGCCATTCCGGCGCGCGCGTGGGAACCGAAAAATGCGCCGGATGCCCCTGCCGGAAGGTCACGCCGAAGGTGCGGATCTGGACATGCGGGTCGTCGCCACCGTGACGCGAATTCGGCATCAATTGGCAGAATACCGTATTTCCGGCAAAGGCCAACGTGTGTAAAATTGACCCATGATTCCCGGTCAAATCGCCCATTTCGCCATCAACGCCAACGACCTCCCACGCGCCCAGCGCTTCTACGGGAACGTGTTCGGCTGGAAATTTTCACCGTACGGCCCGCCCGGCTTTTTCATGATCGAGAACAAGCCGTCGGGAGAAGTGCGCGGATCGCTACAGCAGCGCCGCGAAATCGTGAAAGGCGTCGCGATGCGGGGTCTCGAATGCACCATCGCCGTCGCCGACATCGGGAAAACGGAAGCCTCGATAAAGTCTAACGGCGGAAAGATCGTGATGCCGGTCTGCACGTTGGCTGGTATCGGCCAGCTGCTGTTTTTCGAGGACCCGGAAGGCAACATCTTGGGCGCGATGCAATACGACGATCAGGCGGATTGATCGGCTTTCGAGAGATCTCTGGTAAAAGCCGGCACCACGCCACTCTCTAGGTTTTCGTAGCGCTCGGACGGCGGATTTCAATCCGCGCGGCGCTGCAGCGCTGCTCCACAAGGCAAGGCTGAAGCCTTGCGCGGTCTGAAGCCCACCGTCCTCTCGGCTTCACGCGCTCGGCGATAATAGCTGTGTGCGAACGCTCATCGCGGCGCTAAGTCTGACGATCCTCCACGCGCAGCCGGCCGGGGATTTCCTGCGGCCGCAAGCACATCATGTCTCCGGCGTGGTTGTCGATGAGGCGGGACTTCCCGTCTTCAACGCCTCCATCGATTACACGCAGGATCGTTATCCGCCTTCTACGGACAAGCAGGGCCGGTTCCAAATCGATACCCGCGCTCCCGCGGTCGTCATTCGCAGAACGGGATATCGGAGCGTGTTTCTGCCGACTGAACCGACGGCAGAACCTCGCATCACACTCCAGGCCGTCGCAACGCAGCCCTTCCGGGAGTGTCCCAGTAAAGGCGACTACGTCGGCATCGACGGGTGGCAGACATGGTTTCGGTTTTTGAAAATCCCCGGCGTTAGCCCGAGCCCCGAGGGCCGCGACAGCGACTACGGTTACCGGAGTTATTCGGTCGAGGCCTCAGGCGGACCGAAAAGGGTTTTCCACGGCGCTGGGCCTATGTGGGGCGGCGGGAGGCCATTGGTTCAATATATCTGGCGCTCACAGAAGTATGACGAGATCGCATACAGCGCTCCCTTTCGCCAGGAGATCGTCGATGCTCGCGGCGAGTTCGCCAATGGTCGCCGCTGGCGCTCTCTCGGCAGATTCGGCGAAACCGCGACGTACTCGGATGTCGATCCCGCCACTGCGAAAATTCTCGATCAGCTCCTCGACAGCGCCTGTATCACGGTACCGTCGCGCCAATAGGTCGCGTTTACAACTTCTCCTTCAACATCCGGTTCACCACCGCCGGGTCGGCTTGTCCCCGACTCGCCTTCATCACCTGGCCGACCAGGAACCCGATCACGGTCGCCTTCCCTCCGCGATACTGCTCGACCTGTTTCGGGTTTGCCGCGATCACTTCATCGATGATTTTTCCGAGCGCGCCTTCGTCGCTGATCTGCGCCAGGCCCTCCCGATCCATGATGGTCTGCGGAGCTTCCCCGGTCGCGAACATTTTCGGAAAGATTTCCTTCGCCAGCTTTCCGCTGATTTTCCCGTGCGCGATCATCCCGACCAGGGCGCCCAGATTTTCCGCGCTCACCGGCGACTCGGCGATTTCTTTGCCGGCTTCTTTCAGAAGCCCTGCGAGATCGCCCATCACCCAGTTCGCCGCCGCGCGCGGATCCCCGGGCACGGATGCGACTTTTTCAAAATAATCGCCGGCTTCGCGCGTGAGCGTCAACACTTCAGCGTCGTAGTCGCGCAATCCATAGGACTCGACGAAGCGTTTGCGGCGCGCCTGCGGGAGCTCCGGCATTCTCGCGCGCACACGATTCAGCCACTCTTCGCTGATGCGCAATGGCGCCAGATCGGGCTCGGGGAAATAGCGGTAATCGTGGGCGTGTTCCTTGCTGCGCATTCCGATGGTTTCGCCGGTTTCCGCGTTGTACAGCCGCGTTTCCTGGAGTACCCGTCCGCCGCTCTCGATCAGCGCGACCTGGCGTTCGATTTCGTAATCCAGCGCCATTTTCAGGAAGCGGAAGGAGTTGAGATTCTTCACCTCCGCCTTGGTCCCGAATTTTTCCGCCCCGCGCCGGCGCACGCTGACGTTCGCATCGCACCTGAGATGCCCTTTTTCCATGTCGCAGGTGGATACTTCGACGAATTGCAACACCTGCTTGAGTTGAGTCAGATATGCGTAGGCTTCGTCCGAGCTGCGCATGTCCGGATCGCTGACGATTTCAATCAGCGGCGTTCCGCAGCGGTTCAGGTCGATGTAGCTGTACCGGTCCGAATCGCGGAAGCCGTCATGGATGCTCTTGCCGGCGTCGTCTTCCATGTGGACGCGCGTGATTCCGAGCCGCTTCCCGCCGATGTCGATGTAGCCGTGCTCGGCCAGCGGCTGATCGTATTGCGAAATCTGAAAACCCTTGGGCAGGTCCGGGTAAAAATAATTCTTGCGCGCGAAGATCGACCGCGGGTTGATTCGGCAGTTCAGCGCGAGCGCGGCTTCGATGGCCAGGTCGACCGCCTGCCGGTTCAGCACCGGGAGCGCGCCGGGAAGTCCCAGGCACACCGGACACACATTCGAATTCGGCTCGGCGCCGAAACCGGTGGGACACCCGCAGAAGATTTTGGTTCGCGTGGCGAGCTGAACGTGGACTTCCAGGCCGATCACCGGCTCGTATTTCGTGAGCGCGTCGGTTGACGTCAAACTAACTTCCATGTCGCCTCATTGTGATGTTAACTTCTAAGACGAAAATCGTATCCATAGTGTCCCGGAGTCACAGTCATTACGGGATTCGAGTTTCTGTCCCCTAATCTCATAAGGTCTACGCCGCAGATTTTCTAGGAGAATCCCCTATGCCCTAACGATCCGATAAGTGTCGGACGATGAACTGTGCAGGTTCCGAAATCGCGGCTATATTATGACACTCCACCATCTTCGCAAACTTACCCTGGCGATGTTGTTGGTCGCCCCGCTTCTTCTGGCGACCCCTTCGCGGGCGTATGGCTATGCCGATCCCGGTACAGGCGCGTTCGTGTATCAGGCGGCCTACGCGGCGTTCCTGGGTGGAACATTCTATCTGCGCCGATTCCTGGACCGGTTCTGGGGCAAGCGCAAGTAGCGCCGGACCGCCGATGATCGCATCCCAGGATACAACCCAGGACGCGAGCACTCCGGCGGCTTTCCGATCCTTTCGGGATCCGGGCGGCGTACTGATCCGGCGCGGCTCGCGAATCCTGCGGGCGCTGAACCCGGACGGCGCAGCCAGCCTCAACCAATTCCTCAAGACCCGCACTTCTGAACATCCGCAACTGGTTCGATCGGTCCATATTGACCCGCACGATTTTCCCGAAATCGAAGCCGCGGCTCTGGTCGAGCACGAGCGCATTCCATTTTGCAGTTATCCCTACGAATGGCCGCCCGAAATGCTGCATGCCGCTGGAGCATTGACGCTCGACCTGGCTCACAGCGCGCTCGACGAGGGGTTCGGATTGAAAGACGCGAGTCCCTACAATGTTCTATTTCGCGGCGCCGAACCGGTATTCGTCGACGTACTGTCTTTTGAAAAGCGCGATCCGCTCGATTCCGCCTGGAACGCGTACGCGCAGTTTGTGCGGACGTTCTTGCTGCCGCTGCTCGCCTGGCGCGCGTTCGGCTTGGCGCCCGGCCAGGTCCTGACCACGCAGCGCGACGGGCTGGAGCCGGAAACGATGTACCGCTGGGCCGGATTCTGGCGCCGTTTCTCGCCCGGATTCCTGACGCTGGTGTCGCTTCCGAAATGGATGTCGGGCCGGGAGACGGCGGCGGTCTATCGGCCGAAGCCAGCCGCGTCGCCCGAGCAGGCCAGGTTCATTTTGAACGGACTGTTCAAGAGCTGCGGACAGCAACTGCGGGCGCTCCGGCCGGCGCATGCGCTTTCGAAATGGTCGGACTACACGGAAGCCAAATCGCTTTATTCGACGGAAGAATTTGCTGTGAAGGAGGCGTTTGTTTCCGATGCGGTCGAGTTCGCGAGGCCGCGCGACGTGCTCGACGTTGGCGCAAATGAGGGCCGCTTCAGCTTTCTCGCGGCGAAAATGGGCGCGCGCGTGGTCGCCATCGATTCCGACCCGGCCGTGACGGGAGCGATCTGGAGGAAAGCCAACCAGGACCGGGTAGATGTCCTGCCCCTGGTGGTGGATCTGACGCGTCCCACGCCGGCCACCGGATGGCGCAACCAGGAATGCGACAGCTTTCTCGATCGCGCGCGGGGCGGTTTCGACATGGTCTTTCTGCTGGCGGTCATTCATCACATGCTGGTGACGGAACGGATCCCGCTCGATGATCTGCTGGACCTGACGGCTGAAATTACCCGGGAATTTGCGGTAATCGAATACGTGGGTCCAGACGATCCTATGTTCAGGAGCATCGTTCGCGGCCGGGACGCGTTGTATTCGAGCTTGACGCGAGACCGGTTTGAGGCAGCCGCGGCACGACGCTTCGAGCTTATCCGCTCCGCGCAGATCGGCGGACTTCACCGATGGATTTATCTATTTCGCCGGCGGCGCGCCACAGCATAAAAGGGCAACTGAAAGACGCCCTGGTCTGCTTTTCCCTGGCCAACCTCTGTCTGCTGCGCTGCTGGTACGACCTGGAACATCTGCGCGAGCGCGGCATGAATTATTACCGCCACGCTCCGGCGGACCAGACCCTGCTCGAAGCGACTCTAGTTGCCGCGGTTTTGATGGCTTTCGTGTTTTGGCTCGCGTGGAAGTGGGTGGAACGCGACCCCACGCCGGCGAAGCTTCGCGTCGCGCACGTCGGATTCCTGCTGCTGTGCATCTATCCGCTCGAATCGGTGCGCCGGTATTGGAATCAACAGGGCGGCCGGGATTTGTTTTCGAACCTGGTCTTGTTTTCAATCGAGATTCTTTTGGCGGTGGGTCTGGTGCTGGCGGTTGCCGGCAATACGCGGATTGTGCACGCAGCCCGCAGGATGGCGCTGGTGTTGACGCTGTTGTTCCCGGCGCTGATGATGGATTTCGGCTGGGGACGCCTGCTGGACGAACCGGCGTCCGCATTCGAAGTGAAACCTCCGCTGCCCATGCTTCCGTCACGACCGGGCGCACGTCGGGTGGTGTGGATCGTCTTCGATGAGCTCGACCAGCGGCTGGCCTTCGCCTTGCGCGAGCCGAAAGTGGATCTGCCGAACGTGGACCGCCTGCGCGCCGAATCTTTCGTGGCCAGCCAGGCGACGCAAACCGCGACGTTCACCATGCAGGCGCTCCCCTCGCTTCTTTCGGGCCAGATTTTCTCCCGGGTGGTCACGCGCGGCGCCGACGAGCTGGAAGTTTATTCGCCGAACGCCCCCGGCATGAACTGGCGCGACGCTCCCAATGTTTTTAAAAGCGCGCGCGAAATGGGGGTGAACGCGTCCATCGCCGGGTGGCATCATCCGTATTGCCGGATGCTGGGCGATTCGGTGGTGCGATGCCTGGACGTCGCGAGCGGCCATTCGACCGCGATGAATGAGACCACGGCCGCGCAGCAGGGATTGTGGAAAACGGTGGGGTGGTTGTTTACTCTGCAGCGGTTGAGCGTGGAGGAGATATTCGTGAAAACCAGCGCTCCTCTGACCGAAACCGCGCAGGACGAATTCATTCAGCGCGCCCAGTTGCAGCAATACTTTGAGCTTCGCGACCGGGCCTACCAGGACGCGGCCGACCCGCGCATCGATTTCGTATTTCTCCACCTGCCCGTGCCGCACCTGTACGGAATCTACAACCGCGAGCGGGGCAATTTCACGCTGGATGCGTCGCGCGGGTACACCGACAATCTCGCGTTGATGGATCGGACATGGGGCGAGATCCGCCGCGCCATCGAGCAGGCCGGGCTGTGGGATCGAACGTCCGTCATCATTACGTCGGATCACGGATTGCGGCCGAACGTGTGGCGCGGCCATATGGGATGGACCGGCCAGCTGGAGCGTTTAACGGGAGGCCGTCAATCGGAAACCGTGCCGTTCATCGTGAAGCTGGCGGGCCAGAGCCGCGGCGTCGCGTATGACCGGCCGTTTTCAAATGTCGTGTGCGGAAGCCTGGGCCTTGCGATCCTGCGAGGGGACGTGCGAACGCCCGACGACATCGCGCCATGGCTGGAGGAGCAAACCGGCAGTGTCCGCGCCGCGTCCTTTACGACGAAAGCCGCCCGCTAACGTCGTCATGCCGCTAGCAATAGCCGAGAACGGCGAGGACTTCCTTCGGATCCGCCAGCGCAAACGTGCCCTGTGATGCGCAGCCTAGGCAACGCACATTCGGGTCATGCGAATATTCCTTCTCGATCAACAGACCGGAGCGCTCCGAGATCAGAGCGTGGACCCGTGCGGCAGCATCGGCGAACGTCGACGGATGCGCCGGTTTGCGATGATCCCGCCAGACGGTTTCGACACCCGCCGCATCCGCCACGGCCGCCAGTCTTTCGAAATCGCGCGCGTGGGTGATCGGAACCGGCACGCCTTCGGCGAGATCCAGCATCAGTCTTACGCAGCGGGCGGTCAGATCGTGGAGCGAAACCACGCCGCCATCCGCACGTGAAAGGATCGCGTCTGTGGCGCGGAACACGTCGATGCGAAGACTGGTATCCGGATCGATCATCTGCGCCACCAGTTTTCCCGGCGGATCGTCCGGATGCACGTGACGGAACAGAAAATCGCGGCCGAGCGCCGCAGGGATGTGATCGAAGCTGGAGACGACGAAATCGAGATCGTTCAACCGCCGCATTGCCGTTCCGGGCGCGCGAATTTCAATCGCGAAGCCTCCGGTCAGCGCCCATCGCGAGAGATCGTGGCCGCGCAGCTTCTCCACAGCCCGAGCGGCGCGGCCAGCGTCTTCTTCAAACAGAAATTCCCGCAGCATCGCTCGAATTATTTCACCGGTCGACACGAAGACGCTCATGCGGGTTGATCGAAGCGCTCCCCTCCCCTGAAAGTGATCCGCAGGCCATTGATTTCACGAGGGCCGCGGACGGCGGATTTCAATCCGCGTGGCGCTTCAGCGCCGCTGTACGGAAGCGAGGCTGAAGCCTCGCGCGGGCTCGAAGCCCGCCGTCCAAGCTACTTTCATCGGTCACGATGAGCCGCAGATCATCGCCAACTCGCTGACGAGTCTGCGTGAAAACTCCGGACTCCCTCCGCTTGCTGACGCGCGCGGAAATTCTTCCTGATCGGCCTGCCAAACGGTTTCGGCACGCGAGGCACACGCTGTTTGAAGGCGAATTTACTGGCTGCCTCCCTCCGGGACGCCGCGCGGATCGGGCTTTACGGTAACCGGTTGCGTGTAGGTCTGGCCGTCGATCGTCAGGCGCACGGTGTAGGGACCGGGTCTTAACCCTCCGCCTCCGCGCCCGCCTCGACCGCGTCCCGCCCGGCGTTTCGGCTACCGCTCCTGTGCACGCGTCTTTCGGTGGAGCAACCACCGCTCCTCGGCCTCCTCCAAAGCCTCCGCCGCGACCCGCCGATCCGCCCAGCGCGATGCGGTGCATTCCCGCAGTCGCCGACGGAGGCGCGGCGGGTTGTTCCCAGACCGCCTGGACGTTGATCGTCTCGGTATTGACCGGCCGCACTGGAGTATCGCTCGCCGCGCACGCGCGCACCGCGCCGCCGCCGTCCACCAGCTCGATCTTCAACGGCTGACTGGCGGGCGATTTGAGCCAGTAATAGGCCACCACGCCCGAAGGCGGATTCTCTTCCTGCGGTTCTTCATGCGGCAGAGGCGTGCCGTTCTGGCCGCCCTGGCGGATCGCGTAAGTCTCACCGGGTTTGAACAGATACGCACGGGCCGATTCGATCTGCGAGCCCTTGGCGGCGATTTCGCGCAGCGCGCTCATCTGATCGAGCACCCAGAAACCGCGCCCATACGTGGCGACATCCAGATCGTCGCCATGCACCACCACATCGCGGACGGAAGTGACCGGCATGTTGTTCTGGAGCGGCTGCCATTGGGCTCCGTCGTTGAACGAAACATACATGCGCAGCTCGGTTGCGGCGTAGAGCAGCCCCTTCGCCACAGGATCTTCCTTCACCGAGTTCACGAACGCGCCTTCCGGAATTCCGGCGACCACGTTCTGCCAGGTTTTCCCGCCGTCGTGCGTCCGGTAAATGTACGGCTTATTGTCCGCGATGCGATGGCGGTCGACCGAGGCATAAGCGGTGGCGACGTCAAAGTGCCCGGCTTCGATCTGCGAAACTTTGCTCCACGCCGTCATGGCGGGCGGCGTCACGTTTGACCACGTCTCTCCGCCGTCGCGGGTTACGTGGATCAAGCCGTCGTCGGTGCCGGCCCACACGATCGCTCCCTGTAGCGGGGAGGGCCCCAGGCTATACACGACTCCGAAACGGTCGGTCATCTGTTCATCGATATCTTTCGCAGTGACTGGATCGAGAGTCGCAGGAACCGGCGGGCGCATACGCGTCAAATCGGGACTGATTTTCTGCCACGTCTTGCCGCGATCGCGCGAGCGCATCACAAATTGATTGGCGTAGTAGAGCGCTTCATCCGCCTGCGAGAAAACCTGCGGCAGCGTCCAGGTCTTGCGATTCGGATCTTCCGGATCGGGCGCAGGCATCGGGCCGGTCGAATAAATCAGATTCAGATTCTGATCGCAGCGGCTGAAGCCCGATCCGCCCGCGCCGCCTCCACCGCCCATGCCGTACAAAATATTTCCGTCCTTGGGATCGGGCAGAACCGTGTTGCTCTCGCCGGCAAGGCAGGTCGGGATCCAATTGCGAAACGACAGCGTGGAAAAACTGGACCATGTGCTGACGCCTACGCCGCCGCTATCCTGCTGGGCGCCGTACAGCCAATAGGGGAACTTGTTATCCGCAGCGACGTGGTAAATCTGCGCGGTCGGCTGGTTGTACCAGGTGCTCCAGGTCTTTCCGCCGTCGACGCTGACCACGGTCCCCTGATCGCTCGACAGCACCATGCGGTTGCCGTCCTTGGGATTCACCCACATCTGATGATAATCGTCGCCGCCGGGTGCGCCTTTGATCGGCACAAAAGTTTTGCCGGCGTCGGTGGTCATGTAGGTTGCAGTGTTGATCACGTAAGCGCGATCGGGATTCTTGGGATCCACGCTGACGGCTCCGAAATACCATCCGCGGCCCCACAATCTGTTTTCGGAATTCACCAGCTTCCAGTGCGCACCGGCATCGTCGGAAAGATAAACTCCACCACCGGTCGGCGCAGGTGCTGGTCCGCCACGACCTCCGCCGCGCGTCGGCGCAACGCCTGCTCCCAGATCGTCGACCACCGCCCACAGCCGATTCGGATTGCTGGGCGAAACCGCGATGCCGATTTTCCCGACGTAATCATCCGTCGGCAGTCCGCCGGTCAATTGTTTCCAGTTATCGCCGCCGTCGGTCGATTTGTACAATCCGCCGCCGGGCATATTGGTGGGCGCGTACACCGACCATGGCGGCCGGCGCGTCGCCCACAAGGACGCGTACAACACGCGCGGATTTTTCGGATCGAGCGCGACGTCGATCGCGCCCACATTATCCGGATCGTTCGTCTTCCACAGAATTTTCTTCCAGGTCGTGCCGCCATCGAGCGATCGATACAGGCCCCGGTCCGGATTCGGCTCATACACGTGGCCGAGCGCCGCCGCGTACACGCGATTGGCGTCGCGCGGGTCCACCACCACGCGCCCGATCTGGCGCGTCGCTTCAAGGCCGATATGCTTCCACGTTTTTCCCGCATCGGTGGATTTGTACATCCCGATCCCGTAAGAGTGCTGGCTGCGGATATCCCCTTCGCCCGTGCCGACGTAAACGATATTCGGATTCGACGGCGCCACCGCAATCGAACCGATGGAGCCGATCGGGATGCCTTCATCCGAAATCGGGAACCAGGTGCGTCCGGCGTTCTCCGTTTTCCAAACGCCGCCGCCCACCGAGCCGAAATAGAACGTGTCGGGCTGATCGGCATGGCCGGCGACACCCACCGTCCGGCCCCCGCGCATGGGACCCACGTCGCGCCACATCAGACCGGCAAGCATGGCGCTCGGATACTGGCTTTGGGCGAAGATTTCGAGGGCGGCCAAAACAATCAGACACAACAGGCCGGGAAGAATGAGCCGGCGTCGAACGATCATGAAATTGCTCCTAGAGTGGCGTGGCTTGAAGTTTATACTACCACCCCTCGTTGCGTCGCTTCACTGTGTTTTTGAGTTTAGAGGAGCGTTGCGATGGCGCAGGCGGATGAAAGTGGGATCTGCCTGAAAACGGGTTGATTATAGTATCGAAACACGCAAACAACTGGCCGGCCGGCGGTCCTGACCGGTAACTCAGGGAACGTCCCCATCGTCTTCGCACTTATGCGTCGCGTTACCATGGGCAATTCGCACTCTCTCCCTGCCGAATGACCTATTTTAGAAAGGTGTTCATGTCTGTTAGAAATCTCATTTTGAGCCGGTCCGGCTGGTTGTGCCTGTGCGTCTGCCTGATTCCCGCTTTGAACGGCCAGGAACCGCCCTCGCCGGGAAGTAACGGATTCCAGCAGGACTTCCTCAACTCGCTCGGCAAGGGAGCCACCGAGTTCCCGCGCATCTGGAAGCCGTACGTGGAGCAGTCCATCCCGCACGTGATCATGGAAAACACGCCCCGCCTGCGCGGCTTGATCCATGACGGAAAACTCGAATTGTCTCTATCAGATGCGCTGACCCTCCTGCTCGAAAACGACCTGGATATCGAGATCCAGCGCTATGTGATCCCGATCGCCCAGACGGATATTCTTCGAACCAAATCCGGGCAGGCGGCGCGCGGATTTACGGGCGCGTTGAGTCCCGGCGAATTGAATTCGGGCGCGATCGGCGCGGGCGTCACCAGCGCGGGCAGCACGGGCGGCACTGGAAACGCGGGCGGAATCACCGGCGGCGGCGGCGCGGTTTCGGTCGGCGCGGCGGGCGCTTTCGACCCGTCCATCGGCTTCTCCTCCAGCTACGATCGCGTCACCAGCCCGCTCAATTCGCTGGTGGTTTCCGGAATTCCCACTACCACCAGTTCGGCGATTGCGACTTCCACCTCGTATGCTCAGTTGTTCACGGAAGGCACCAGCTACTCGGCTTCGCTGAGCACGCTGCGGCAGATCACCACCCAGGAAAACACTTTGTACAATCCCGACGTGACGTCGCGGCTATCCATCGGCGTCAATCAGCCGCTGCTGGCCGGATTCGGGTTCCTGCCGAACAAGCGCTTCATCACGGTGGCGCGCAATAACGAGCGGACGGCCAACGAAGTTTTTATGCAGCAGGTGATCGCGAGCGTGGTGCAGATGGAAAACGCTTACTACGACCTGGCGGCGTTCCAGTTGAACGTCCAGGTGACGGCGAAATCTCTGGCCGCGGTGAATGAGCTGCTCGAAGAGACCAAGAAACAGCAGCAATTGGGGACGTTGTCGCATCTGGACGTGGTCACGGCAGAATCCCAGGTGGCCGCCAGCCGGCGCGACCTGATCGTGGCGCAGACTAACCTTCAGATTCAGGAAACCACTCTGAAGCAGTTGCTCAGCAAGAAGGGCGATCCGCAGCTGGACGAAGCCACCATCGTTCTGACGGACGGGATGCCGGAGCCGCGCGAAAGCGATGTGCCGTCGGTTCAAACCGCGCTGAACACCGCGATGAACACGCGCAGCGAGCTGCGTGAAGCCGCCAACAATCTTCAGAACCAGGACATCGGAATCCGGTACGCGAAAAATAACATGATGCCCAGCCTGGCGGTGTTCGGACTGTACGCCGCGAGCGGCCTGCAGGGCGATACCAAGACCACCTCGACGGGTGCGGGGGCGTCGCTGCAGCAGGTGTTTAGCGCCTCCTACCCTGAAACCGCGTTTGGAGTGAGCTTCGGCGCGTCGATCCGGAACCGGTCGGCGCAGGCGGACACCATCCGCTCCCAACTGGAGCGCAACCAGCAGGAGCTCACCTTACAGAGCACCCGCAATCAGATCAAGGTGCAGGTGCAGCAGTCCCGAATCTCCCTGATCCAGGGCCGGGAGCAAGTGGCGGCGGCGCGCGAAGCCACGCGCCTGGCGCAATTGTCGCTCGATGCCGAACGCATCAAACTGCGCAACGGCCTTTCGACGTCCTACAACGTGGTTTTGAAAGAGCGCGATCTGGTGACCGCGCAGTATGCCGAAGTGCAGGCCGTGGATGCGTACGCCAAGTCGCTGGTGGCGATGGATCAGTCCATGGGAACCACGCTCGATCGGAATCATATTCAGCTTAACGAGGCGGTGACCGGTACGGTGAATGAGAGACCCGTGGTCCCGTATGCTCCGTCGCTGGTTCCGGCAGGATCGGGCAAATGAAGAAATTCTCGATACTGGCCGGCGTCGCGTGGATTGGCTTTGCGCTGGCCGGGACTTTGGTTGCGCAGCCTCAGGCATCGCCTGGGGTACCCGCGCCGTCGACGCTGCCGGACTACAGCCGTCCGGCGCCGATATTTCCGCGCATATGGAAGCCATACCAGCCGCGCGTGATCGCGGAGCCGGGGACCACCGACCGGGCGCCGCTCGAGGTTCACGAGGGGAAACTGCAGCTTTCGATATCCCAGGTGATTGCCGCGGTGCTGGCCAATAATCTGGCGGTGGCTTCGGCCCGCTATTTTCCCGGGATGGCGCAGACCGATCTGTTGCGGGCCCGGTCCGGCAACTCGCCGCGCGGCGTCGATCAGAGCGTGATTCCGAGCGTGGTGTTCGCGGGCGCGGAAGGTGGCAGCATCCTGGGTACGGCCGGCGGCAGTGGCGGCGCCGCATCGAACGCCGGCGGGATCACGGGCTCAGCGTCCGCGGTGAACGTGCGCCCTGCCGGACTCTTCGACCCGTCCATCACCTTTGGCTTCAGCGTGGATCACACCTCCAGTCCGCTGAACACGGAGGTTGTCTCGGGAGAGCCCTCGGTCACCACCGGAACGCGCGCGTTTTCGATCGGCTATTCGCAGGCATTTCCGACCGGCACCAGCTTCAGCGTGTCCTACGGCTATCAGCGCCAGGGTTCGACGCAGTTGCACCTTTTGTACGATCCCGCCTACACGCCGGGTTTCACGGCCGCTGTCGCACAGCAGATGCTCAACGGATTCGGGACAAAAGTGAACAAGGCGCTGATTTTTGTGGCGGAGAACGAGCAGAAGATCGAGCGCGAAAGCTTCCGGCAATCGGTAGTGACAGCGCTGGTGAGCGCGGAAAACGCTTACTGGGACATGATCGCGGCGCAGGAATCGGTGCGCGCGGCCGAACAGGCGCTGTCCGCCGCGGAAAAGCTCGCCTACAACAACCGGAAATCGTTCGAAGTCGGCGTGATGTCGCAACTGGACGTGGTGACGGCGGATTCGCAGGTGGCATCCAGCAAACGGGATCTGATCGTGGCCCAGACCAATGAGCGCACGGCCGAGTTGACGCTTAAGAGCATGCTGAGCAAGAACCTGGACGAGCCGCTGGCGTCCTCGGTCATCGAAGCGACCGATACTTTCCCCGATCCGCAAGACACCAAGCTTCTGCCGCTGCAGGACGCCGTGGCGATCGCCCAGCAGAACCGTCCCGAGATTCTGATCGCGCAGGGAAACATGAAGAGCCAGCGGGACGTGCAGCCGTTTGTTCGCAACTCCCTGCTGCCCAACGTGAACGTTTTCGCGCTGCTGAACACGGAGGCTCTGTATAACGTGTTCGGAACCGCTTTCTACGACGTGGTTACGGCCAAGTATCCGCAGTTCGCCGTCGGAGTTTCGGTTTCCTTTCCGGTGCGCAACCGACAGGCGCAGGCCGACGAAGTGCGGTCGCGCCTGGAATACCGGCAATCGGAAGACACGCTGGTGCGGACTAAGAGCCAGGTGGAGGTGGACGTGCAAAATGCGCTGATCGCCGCGGCGCAGGGCACCCAGCAGGTGCTGGCCGCGCGTGAGGCGACCCGCCTGGCGATCGAAAAGCTGGATGCGGAACAGAAAAAGCTGGCGGTGGGAATTTCGACTCCGTACAACGTGATCCTGGCCCAGCGCGACGTGTTCACCGCCCGCCTGGCGGAGGTCCAGGCGCGGGACACCTACGCGAAGGCTCGCGTCACGCTGGATCAGGCCATGGGGACCACGCTCGATAACAGCCACGTGAGCATCGAAGAAGCGCTGAACGGGTCTGTGAAATCGACTTCGCCCTAGTCTCCTGAGTTAGTCTCCTTTCTCCTAAATTTGTGGAATAAAAAAAAGGGGACAGACCGCTCTGTCCACCGGCGGGCGGCCTCGAAAACCCAATGACTTACGGCCGGGGACAGAGAAGTCTGTCCCCTTTTTTTATTCCACAAATTTAGGAGAAAGGAGACTAGAAATACGTCGAATAATTCCCAGCCGAGCAAGGACGGCGGACTTCAGTCTGCGCGGGGCTTGAGCCCCGCTTTTGCGCGACTTGCGGAGCTAAAGGTCCGCTCGGGATTGAATCCCGCCGTCCAAACGGGCGCGTGTCCGCCTCCGCGATACGCAACGAACTTGTAGCTCAGGAGACTGGTCTCCTGTCCCGGAATAAGCACCCGAAATCACCGCGCGATTCGTCTACGATTTAGGGAGATCTTAGATGCGCACCCTGCTAAAGCAATGCGCGGATCAGCGCCCAACTGGTCGCGCATGCGACGATCGACGCGGCGGCTCCCACCAACAGGGCCGCTCCCCCAACCTTGACGAACAGTCGAAGATTCACTTCGAGTCCCATGGCAGCCATCGCAACTGTCAGAAGAATGTTGCCCGCTTCGGCCAGCACGTCCGCGGACGCGATTCTATAGCCGCTCTGAAACTGCAGCGACGGCAACAATCCGAATGAGTTCAATAGGAATAGCGCAAAAAATCCCCACAAAAACGGCGGCACCAGGCGGCCGTAATGCACCGTGATTTTGTCCTTGCGCGAACGTGCATAACCGAATGCAAGAACGATCAGCAGCGGAGCCAGCAGGGCAACCCGCACCAGTTTTACGAGCGTCGCGAGGCCGCCGGCCTTTTCGCTGAATGCGAATCCGGCGGCGATGGCCTGTGGCACCGCGTGCAGCGTCGAACCCGCCCAAACGCCGTAGCCTTCATCGTTGAGTCCGATGGCCGCGCCGATCAGCGGGCTCACGAACATCAGCACCAGGCCGAGCACGTTGATGGCTCCCATCGAAAGCATCATGTCCTGATCTTCGGCGTCGATCAACGGCGCGACGGCGACAATGGCGCTGTTGCCGCAGATGGCCGTACCCGCTCCGATCAAGACGCTGGTGCGCGGCCACACCCCGAACATTTTTCCGAAAATCCAGGCCGCGACCATCGATGCGGTCATCGTACCGACGATCACGACGCACGCGCGGAGACCCGCTTCCCGCGCGTTCGCGAAGCTGAGCGCAGCGCCGGTCAGGACGATGGCGACTGGAATCGCCCGGCGGACCACCAGTTTCGCGCTTTCGAGCACTGCTTTGCCCAACGGGAGCAGATTCGCCGCGAGGGCGCCCGCGAGCATGGCGAGAATCGCCGCACTCACCGGCCGCCGCACGCCGCTCACACCTTCGACGCGGAACGGCTCGAACGGAAGATAGTGAATCGCGTAAGCGATCAACGAAACGGCCGCCGCCGCAATCCATCCAGGCCATGGCGAATGCTTATGATGCTTGGCAACCGGATGCAGGCCGACCTTTTCGACCAGCGGGCGAGTGTAGGCGCCCTCCATCGAATCGAGCGATCGCAGGGCTTCGGGACTAAGCTTTGCCGCCGGAGGCATTATTGCGCGGCGGCCGCTTTCTTGAAATCGCCCGCCTTGATGATGCTGATGGTGGATGGATCGATGTGCCGCTTCACCGCGGCGCTGACTTGTTCTGGCGAAAGCGCCGAGATCTTCTGCTCCATCGCGGCGTCGCGCGCCATGGTCCATCCGAAACGAGCGTTCCGGGCGAGCGTGCGCACCAGCGCCTGATCCTCGGCGCGATCCACCTGGCGCTCCTGCAGCAGCGCTTTCTTGGCCGTCTCGACTTCCTCGGCGGAAAATCCGGTGGTGACGATCTTTGCCATTTCGTCTTTGAAGGACGCTTCCACTTTATTTGTGTTGACCGGGTTGGCGATGGCGATGGCCAGGAACTGTCCGAAGTGATCGACCGCGCCGGCGTAGAACACGCTCTGAACCGCGTAGCTGAGGCCTTCTTTTTCGCGAATGCGCAACCACAGGTGCGAGCGCGAGCCGCCGCCGATCATCGTGTTGGCGAACAGAAGCGCGGGATAATCGGGGTCGCCTTCATTCATTTCGAGGGTGGTCCCGGCGGCGAAAAACGAATTCGCTTTGTCCGGCGTCTGGATGGTCTGCGCGATCGCATCCAGCTTGTGCCACGGGCGCTGGATCATCGTATAGGGCGATGGGCTCTTCCACGTTCCGAACAATTCCGCCGCGAGCTTTTGAATCTCCGCCGCATCGAAATCGCCGACCACGGCCAGCTCCGCATGCGAAGCGCCGTAGAAATCCGCATGGAATTTCTTCACGTCGGCGAGGGTGAGCTTCTTGTATGCATCCAGGCTCTCATCCACGGTCGGAACCGCGCGCGGATCCCCCGTCGGATACGGATTCAAATGCCGATTGAGAGCGTTCAGGGCGACCGACTGCGGCTCGCCGCGCGAAGCTTCGATGCGGCCGATGGTCGACTGGCGGATCTGTTCGAACTCGGATTCGGGAAACGCGGGATCACGCAGAACTTCGGCGGCCAGGCGCAGGGCATCCGCAAATCCAGCGTGAACGGTGCTGATGGAAACCGTCGCGCCATTCATCGCCGAAGCGGAAGCTGACATCTGCGCTTTATATTTGTCGAGTTCGTCCTGAATCTGCTGGCGCGTATGAGTCCTGGTGCCGCGCATCAGCATCGCGCCGGTGACCTGCGCGATGGCATCCTTGCCGAACAGGCTCTTTTCATCGCCATAATGCAGCGTAAGCACCGCGTGGACGGTGGCTCCGCGGGTTTTCTTTGAAAGCAGAGCCAGCTTCATCCCGTTCGGAAGCGTGACGCGAACGGTGCGCGCGTCGATATTGGCAGGCGAAGGATCAAACGCTTCGCCCTGGGCGACCGTCGCGTTGCCTTTGTAGTCCTTCACCATCGCGGCGACGTCGGCGGTCTTGGGAATCTCGGCGCGATCGGGCTTGGCATCCGGAATGAAACGCGCCAGCGTCAGGTTGGACGTCTTCAGATACTCCTTCGCGACGCGCGCCACATCTTCGGGCGTCACGGCCTTGATGCGGTCGCGATCGAGGAACATCAGGCGCCAGTCGCCCATCGATTGCCACTCGCTCAGATAAATGCCGACGTTCTCCGAATTGTTGAGCGCCAGGTCGATCTCCTTGAGCAGATGGTCGCGGGCGCGCACCACTTCCTCTTTCGACGCCGGCTCTTTCACAATTCCCTCGATCACGTTCAGCATGGTTTTTTCGGCGTCTTCAAGCGAGGAATCCTTGCGCACCTGCGCCATGAAGAACATCACGCCCGGGTCGTGAAGCTGTTCCGTGTCGCCGCTTTCTGAGACGGCTTTTTTCGAATCGACCAGCGCCTTATACAGCCGTCCCGCCGGCGGAGTGGCCAGGACTTCTTCCAGCACCTCGATTGCGGCGAAATCGGGATTCGCGCCCGCCGGGACGTGATACAGCGCGGTGAGCGCCTGAAAATCGCCGGTGCGGCGCAGGTTCACTTCGCGCTCGCCGTCCTGGGTGGGCTCTTCGGTGTAGGTCGGAGAAAGCTTGCGCGTGGGACGCGGGATGGCGCCGAAGGTGGCCTGGATCATGGCCAGCGTCTTTGCGTCGTCGAAATTTCCAGCCACCACCAACATCGCGTTATCGGGCTGGTAATAGGTGTGATAAAACGCCTGCAGCTTTTCGATGGGCACCTTCTCGATATCGCTGAGCGTGCCGATGGTGCTGCGTCCGTAGCTGTGCCACAGGTAAGCGGTGGACATGGCGCGCTCGATCAGAATGCGCATGGGACTGGTTTCGCCCATCTCGAATTCGCTGCGGACCACCGTCATTTCGCTGTCCAGATCGGATTTGGCAATCTTCGAATGGACCATGCGGTCGGCTTCCATTTCGAGGGCCCAGCGCAGGTTCGCTTCGCTCGCCTGCATAGTTTCGAAGTAATTGGTGCGGTCGTATGACGTCGACCCGTTGTAATTGGCGCCGTGATTCGCGAGTTCCACTTTGATGTCGCCGCGATTGGTGGTGCCCTTGAACACCATGTGCTCCAGCAGGTGCGCCATGCCGGTTTCGCCGTAGCCTTCATGCCGGGATCCCACCATGTAGGTCACATTGACGGTGACTTTCGGCGCGGTTTTGTCGGGGAACAAAAGCACCTGCAGGCCGTTCGAGAGCTGATATTGAGTGATGCCTTCGACCGTGGCGATTTTGGTCTGGGCGGCGGCAAGCGAAGCCAGAAGCACGAGGGACGCGAAAAACTTCATAAGAATTAGGCTAACATTCGGGCGATTACGGTTCCCAACCTCCGCCCAAAGCGTTATAAAGCTGGACATAAGAAAGCCGCTCGTTCAGCCGGGCGCGGGCCAGGTTCAGTTCGGCAGCGAAATAATTGGTTTCGTTGGTCAGCACTTCCAGATAACTGGCCGCACCGCCGCGATAGCGCATTTCGGAAAGATTCGCGGCGCTCTGTGCCGCGGTTGTGAGCAATTCCTGATGCTCCCGGAACTCGCGATATTTCGAATGGGAAATGAGCGAATCGGAAACCTGGCGGAACGCGGTTTGAATGGTCTGCTGATAGGTGAGCAGCGCCTGCTGCTCCTGTTGCTGGGCGAGTTTGAGATTCGCCTTCAGCTTTCCGGCCGTGAAAATCGGCTGCGTCAGCGGAGCCGTCAGGGTCCACGCGCCGGCGCCGGGCGTGAAAAGTTTCGAAAGCGGACCACTTTCGAAGCCGCCCTCACCGGTAAGCGGCAGCGACGGAAAAAATTGCGCGCGGGCGACACCGATCTGGGCGTTCGCGGCAACCATCTGCTGCTCGGCTTGCAGAATATCCGGCCTGCGTTCGAGCAAATGTGATGGCAGACCGGCGGGAACCACCACCGGCGCGGGTTGATCCGTCAGCGCCCGTCCGCGCGGAATATCGTGCGGATTTTCGCCGATCAGCGTCGAGAGCAGATCTTCCTGAATCGCGATCTGGCGCTCGGTTTCGGGAATCGTTTCCGCCGCGGTTTCGACCAGCTGCTCGGCTTGCCGGACATCCAGCAGGCCGACCGCGCCTCCGTGCTCGAGGGTCTGCGTCAGCGCGAGCGATTCCTTGCGCGAGGCGAGCGTGCGCTGCGCGATTTCGAGTTCCAGGTCGAGTTCGCGAAGCTGGAAGTACGCGGTCGCGACGCTCAGGATCATGGTGTCGATGACCTGGCGGCGGTTCCATTCAAAGGCGAGCAAACTGGCGCGCGCTGCTTCCGTGGCTCGGCGATATTGACCCCACAGATCGACGTTCCAGGAAAATAGCGCCTGCAACTGGATGACGTTGAACCCGAATCCCGGAATTTTTTCGCTCAGGTATCCGGCGCTGCCGCTGACCTGCGGGAACTGGTCGGCGCGCGTGATGCCGACCTGCGCCTGGGCCTGAAGAATCCGCGTCGCCGCGATGCGGACGTCGAAATTCTTTTCAAGCGCGGTGCGAATCAGCTTTTGCAGCTCCTCGTCCTGAAAAACGGTCGCCCATTTTTCATCGCCCAGCGACGGAGTGGAGGCCTGGGTGGTCTGATTTCGAAAATCGGCGGGGACATCGATGGCGGGTCGATGATAATTCGGGCCGACGGTACAGCCGGTGAGAAGGAGCGCCGCGAGCACTGCGTAACGGATCGGACCTGCTCCGCTCCCTGACGGTCGCGGTTCCGCTTGGCGCGCTGCCGACTGCGGAACCGCGCGCGTCAGCAAGCGGAGCACGTCCGGAGTCTTCGCACCGAATCGGCCATCGTTCGGAGCCGCGCACGTCAGCGAGCGGTCAGTGTTGGTGTACTCACCGGTCATGCTTTTTTCCGCGACACTCGATGCGAGATGTTTTCGACCACGTCGAACGTCACCGGGATCAGGAAAATCGCGATCACCGACGCCGCCAGCATTCCGCCGATCACCACCGTCCCCAGGCCCTGCCGCGAAACCGCGCCCGAACCGGTCGCGACCCACAGCGGAACGCATCCCAGAATAAACGCGAATGCCGTCATGAGAATCGGCCGCAGCCGGATCCGCGCCCCGGTCAGCGCGGCTTCTTCAATGCTCTTGCCACGCTCGTATTCGGCCTTGGCGAATTCAACGATCAGGATCGCGTTCTTCGCCGACAGCCCGATCAGCATCACCAGTCCGATCTGCGCGTAAACGTTGTTTTCGAAATGCCGCGCCCACAGCGTCAAATAGCCGCCGAAGACGGCCACGGGCGTCACCAGCAGCACG
Organism: Terriglobia bacterium; assembly: GCA_963797245.1. GTDB lineage: Bacteria > Acidobacteriota > Terriglobia > Bryobacterales > Bryobacteraceae > Palsa-187. The sequence continues at coordinate 23,470 of CAWCPE010000023.1, read as the reverse complement.
CTGAACGGCAGCGACCAGCTTTCATACTGCGCGGCCAGAATCAAAAATACGAACAGCAGCGACAACCCGAAGATCGCCGCCGGAGGCACGCCTTTCGACGCCTGCTGCTCCTGGAACGACATGCCGGAGTAATCGAATCCCATCTCGCGCGGCATCGTTGCGGCGAAAACTTCTTCCAGCGCCTTGGTCGCCTGGCCGGAACTATAGCCCGGCGCGGCCGCCGCATTGATCTGCGCGGCGTGATATTCGTTGTAGCGCATGGTGAATTCCGGGCCCGTGATGTTCTTGACCTCGGTCACCGCGCTCAGCGGCAGCATCTGGCCGCGATTGTTGGCGACGTAAAACTGCCCGACGTCGTCCGCCCGCTTGCGGTATTCGCCTTCGGCCTCCACATACACCTGCCACTGGCGTCCGAACCGGTTGAAGTAATTCACCAGGTATCCGCCCATGAAGGTCTGTAGGGTCTGATACACATCGCCGATGTTGACGCCCTGCCGCATCACTTTGGCGCGGTCGACATCCACGTAATTTTGCGGAACACCGGCTAGAAACGTCGACGAGAGGCCGGACAATTCGGGCCGCTTGCGCGCCGCCGCCAGAAATTTGTCGACCTGAGTACCGAGAAAGTCGAGAGTCCCGCCGGAACGATCCTCCAGCATGAACGTGACGCCGCCGGTGGTGCCAACGCCCGGAATCGCGGGCGGCGCAAACGAAAACGCGATGCCGTCTTCCACCTTCGAAAGCTCCCGCGTGATGTGCGCGCGGATGGCCTGGTACTGCTCATTGGGGCCCTTGCGCTCATCCCACGGCTTTTCTGTCACGAAAAAGAATGCGCTGTAAGTATCCTGCACGCGGCTGAGCAGGCTGAGCCCGATCACTGACGTGCAGCCCTGCACGCCGGGCGTGTTCAGTACGATTTTTTCAACCTCTCGCGCGACCTCGGATGTCCGCTGCAAAGACGCCGCATTCGGCAGTTGCAGATTGACGAACACGTACCCGTAATCCTCTTCGGGCAGGAACGAAGTGGGCAGCTTGCTGCCCATGTATACGCCCACCACGCCGATGATCACCAGCAACAGCAGGCTCAGGAACGCCTTGCGAATCAGAATCGCCGAAAAATTCACGTAGGCGTTGGTGCCCTTCGCAAACGCCCGGTTGAACCACTTGAATCCCCACGCGAGCGGACCGTGCGACTCCTTTTTCGGCCGCAGCAGCAGCGCCGAAAGCGCGGGACTCAGCGAAAGCGCGTTGAACGCCGAAAAAATAACGGAGATCGCGATGGTCACCGCGAATTGCTGATACAAGCGCCCGGTAATGCCCGGAATGAAAATGGTCGGAATGAAAACCGCAGTCAGAATCAGCGCGATCGCGATCACCGGTCCGGAAACTTCGCTGCATGGCCTTGAGACGCCGCGTCGCGCGGGGTCATGCCTTCTTCGATGTGCCGCTCCACTGCTTCGACCACGACGATCGCGTCGTCCACCACCAGTCCGATCGCCAGCACCAGCCCGAATAGCGACAACGTGTTGATCGAAAACCCGAGCATCGGAAATACGACGAATGTTCCGATCAACGAAACCGGCACCGCCAGCAGCGGAATCAGCGTTGCGCGCCAGCCTTGCAGGAAAATGTACACCACCAGCACCACCAGCCCCAGCGCCTCGAGCAGCGTGTAGAAAATCTCCTTCATACCGGCGGTGACCGCGGCGGTCGTATCCAGGCTGACGGTGTAAATAAGGTCCTGCGGGAAGCGCTTGCTCAGGTCGGTCATTTTGGCGCGAACCGCATCGGCGGCGTCCACCGCATTCGATCCGGGAAGCTGATAAATCGCCATCACCGCCGCCGGTTTTCCGTTGTAGCGCCCGGTCAACCCGTAGCTCTGCGCGCCCATCTCCATCCGCGCGACATCTTTCAATTTCAAATTCGACCCGTCCGGATTCGATCGCAGGATGATATCGCCGAACTCCTCGGGCGTGGTCAGCCGCCCCTGCGCGCGCATCGAATAGGTGAACTGCTGCCCCGGCGGCGACGGCTCGCCACCCACTTGCCCGGCCGGGTTCACGTTGTTCTGGGTCTGCAGCGCCTGGATGATCTGCGGAACGGTCACGCCCAGTTTCGCGAGCTGATCCGGCTTCACCCAGATGCGCATCGCGTACGGCCCCGCGCCGAAAATCTGGACTCGAGCGATGCCCGGCACGCGCGTCAGCTCGTCAATCAGGTTGATGTTCGCGTAGTTCGCCAGGAACGTGTTGTCGTAGGTGCCCTTGGGCGAATTCAAAGCCACCAGCATCAACGGCGCCGAAAGCGATTTCTGGATCAGCAGGCCGGCCGTGTTCACTTCGGCCGGAAGCTGCGGCTGCGCCTGCGCGGTGCGCAGCTGCGTCAGCACCTGGTCGATGTTCGGATCGGTCTTCACATCGAAATCCACCGTGATCGACGCAGTCCCGCTGCTCGCGTTGACCGACTGCATGTAGTTCATGTTGTCGACGCCGGTGATCTGTTCCTCAAGCGGCGTCGATACGGATTGCTCCAGCGTTTGCGCATCCGCGCCCGGATACACGGCGGTCACCTGAATTTCCGGCGGGACGATGGCCGGAAACTGCGCCACCGGAAGCGTCAGCGCCGAGACGATTCCCACCACCACTGTCAGAATCGCGATCACCATCGCAACGATGGGACGGTTGATGAAGAATTGCGACATTTACTGGCTCTCGGACGTCACCAGCCGGGGCGTTACTATGGAGCCGTCGCGAGCTTTCATGGTCCCATCCGTTACCACCCGATCGCCTGGATTCAAGCCGCTCGTGATCACCCACAGCTCGCCCACGCGATCGCCCACCTGCACATTCCGCAAACTCACTTTGTTGTCAGCCCCCACCACCGCCACTTGATAACGGCCCTGCAGCTCCGCGACGGCTTTCTGCGGAACCAGCAGCGCTCCGGCACGAAATGCAGTCAGCGCGCGAATCCGTCCGAACTGCCCGGGACGCAATAAATTCCCCGGATTAGAGAACGTCCCCACAATCCGAATCGTGCCCGTCTGCGAATCCACCTGCCGGTCGGCAAAGACGATTTTTCCCTGGTGCGGATAAATGCTGCCGTTTGACAGCGTCAACTGCAGCGGAACGGAACTGCCGGCGCGCAGTATGTCTTCCGCCTTGGTCCCGAGCTTGGCCGATAACGCCATGTATTCCTGCTCGCTGATCGAAAAATAGACTTTGATCGGGTCGACCGTCGAAACGATGGTCAGCACGGTGGTGGGACCCACCAGGTTTCCAATCTGAATCGTCGCGATGCCGGCGATCCCATCAATCAGCGACCTTACCCTCGTGAATCCCAGGTTCAGCTGCGCGGTTTCGACCGCGGCCTCCGCGCTCTCAATAGCCGCCTGGCTGGATTGAATCGCCGCTTCCGAAGTTTTCACCAGCGCCTCAGCCTGCGCCTGCGCCTGAACGTCGTTGTCGAGCTGGCTCTGCGGTATCGCGCGCGCCGCCGCGAGCGGTGTGTCGCGCTTTACATTAATGTTGGTGAGCCCCAACTGCGCCTGCGCCTGACCCAGCTGACCCTTCGACTGCGCCAGTTGACCGCGCGCCTGCGCGAGTTGCCCCTTGGCCTGATCGAGCACCGCCTGAAACGGCCGCGGGTCGATTTCGAACAAAACGTCATCCTTATGTACCAGCGAACCTTCCCGATAATCCTGCTTGATCAGGTACCCGCTCACCTGCGGCTGAATGTTCGCGTTCACAAACCCGTCCAGCGTGGCCACCCAGTCGCCATAAATCGGAACGTCCTTCTGAATCACCATGGCGACGCCTACTGTCGGCGGAGGCGGCTGCGCGGATGACGACGGCGTCGCAGCCGATTCGCCGTTCGAGCATCCGGCCAGCACGGCCATTGCCGCCAGCGCGACGGCCAGCGCAGTCGCAGGGGCCCGATTGGCGAAATTGGCTGGCAAGTATTTGAGATGGCGTTGGAGCATGTTCCGATTCAGCGTTTTCGTTTCTTTATGGGGCGGCGCGGGTCTTGGTCAAGAACCGGCGGGTCGAGGCCACGGCTTCTCACTTATTGTACAGGACAGTCCGTGAACAACGCGCAGCGCGAAGATCTCCGTGGAAGCCGCCATCACGCAGACGATCGCTTGGCCGGCGGCTCGCGCAATGAGAGTCTCTGTGAAACGTCGGGATAGATCCCCGCCGTCACCGGCGGGGCTGGTCGAATCGACCGAATAGCGCATGCCAGCCCTGCCGGTGACGGCGGGGTGGAACCGCCGGTTTTCTACAGACTCCGACGGCCGCCGCTCTGTTTGCGCGTTTCTGTCGGCGCGGGACCCTGGCGCGATAATGGAGAGATGTCCGCAATTACCCGCCGGGAAGCCGGCCAGATCCTCGCCGCCGCCGCCGTAGCCGCACAGGCGCTCGAAGCCGCTCCCGACGTCTGCTTCCTGTCCGCCGTCGAACAGGCCACTCTCATCCGCCGCAAAAAAATCAGCGCCCTCGAACTGATGGACGCACATCTCAAACAGATCGACCGCGTGAATCCCAAGGTCAACGCGATCGTCACCCTGATCGCCGACCAGGCTCGCGACGGCGCACGCAAAGCCGATGAAGCGCAGGCTCGCGGAGCGAAACTCGGACCACTCCACGGCCTTCCCGTCGCCCACAAGGATCTCATCGAAACCGCCGGAATCCGCACCACCTACGGCTCGCCGATCTTCAAGGACAACATTCCTACCGAAGACGCGATTCTGGTCGAGCGGGTTCGCGACGCCGGCGCCATCTGCCTCGGCAAAACCAATACCCCCGAGTTCGGCGCGGGATCGCAGACGTTCAACCAGGTCTTCGGCGCGACCAAAAATCCCTACGACCTCACCAAGACCTGCGGAGGCTCCAGCGGCGGAGCGGCCGTCGCGCTCGCCTGCGGGATGACGCCTCTCGCCAGCGGCAGCGACACTGGCGGATCGCTCCGCAATCCCGCGGCGTTCTGCAGCATCGTCGGTCTGCGTCCCGCTCCCGGACGAGTCCCCTCGCACGCCAAAGGAAACTCCTGGCAAACCCTCAGTGTCTCCGGCCCGATGGCGCGCACCGTCGCCGACGTCGCCCTCTTGCTGAGCGCGATGGCCGGCCCCGACGATCGCTGTCCCATCTCCCTCCAGGAATCGCCGTCCCGCTTCACCGAAAGCCTGAATCGCGATTTCAAGGGCGTCCGCGTGGCCTGGTTCCAGAATCTCGGCGGCGTGATTTTCGATTCGCGCATCCGCGATGCCGTAAACGCACAGCGCCGCGTATTCGAATCCCTGGGATGCATCGTCGAAGAGGCCGAGCCCGACCTCGCCGGCGGCGATGAGGCCTTCAACACTCTGCGCGCCTGGAGTTACGCTTCGCAGTACGGCCCGCTCGCGCGCACCCATCGCGACCAGATCAAGGAAACCGTCCTGTGGGAAATCGACCGCGGATCGAAGCTCACCGCCGCCGATATCGCCCACGCCCACGCGCTCCACAGCCAGGTCTGGGACCGCATGCGCGTCTTTCAGAAACAATACGAATACTTCGTTCTGCCCACCACGCAGGTCCCGCCGTTCGATATCAATCAACCCTACGTCACCGAAATCGAAGGCCAGAAAATGGCCACCTACATCGACTGGATGAAATCCTGTTACCTGATTTCGATTCTCGAAAACCCCGCGATTTCAGTGCCCTGCGGATACACTCCGGAAGGTCTGCCGGTAGGTTTGCAGATCGTCGGCCGCCATCGTGATGAGCGTAGCGTGCTCTCTCTCGCTCACGCCTTTGAGCAGGCGACTAAAGCGTCGCAGCGGCGTCCAGCGGTCGCGTGAAATAATTCCCGGGAAGCGGATGAAATCCGCGGCGTCCCGCATTTCATCTTCAGAGGACAATATCCATGAAGACTCTCACTCTGTTCACCGCGACGCTGATCGCGTCGGCAGCATTCGCCGTCGCCGCCGACGTTCCCGCCGAAGGAACCAAGGCTCCCGACTTCACGCTCAAGAATCAGGAAGGCCAGCCCATCAGCCTGCACGATTACAAAGGCAAATGGGTGGTGCTGTATTTCTACCCGAAGGACCGGACCCAGGGCTGCACCATCGAAGCGCACAATTTCCAGCGCGACATCGCGCAATATGACGCGAAAAGCGCCGTGATCCTGGGCGTCAGCGTGGATACCGTCGAATCGCACCACGAATGGTGCGCCAAGGACGGGATGACCTTTAAGATGCTGGCGGACGACGCCAAAACCGTCACCGCGCAGTACGGCTCGCTCCGGGAATACGGGAAGATGGGGACGCTCGCCAACCGCAACACGTTCCTGATCGATCCCAAGGGCGTGATCCGCAAAGTCTACTTAAACGTGAAACCCGATCCGCACAGCGCGGAAGTACTCGCGGCCCTCGCCGAGATGCAGAAAACCTCCGGTGAGTAAGCGACCCGCGCGTAACGCATGGCCTAACGCTATTCGTAGCGCAGGGCTTCGATCGGATCGATGCGCGATGCTTTCATCGCCGGATAGATCCCGAACACCACGCCCACCGCGACCGAAACCGAAAACGCGATGATCACCGACGCCGGCGTCACGATGGTTTTCCATTCCGCCGTCTGCGCGATGAGCCAGGATAGCGTCATCCCGAAGCCGATGCCGACGATTCCTCCGCCGACGGAAATCAGGACGCTCTCCGAAAGAAACTGCCGCACGATGTCGCTCCGGCGCGCCCCGGTCGCGCGCCGGATGCCGATTTCGCGGGTGCGCTCCATCACGGTCGCAAGCACGATGTTCATGATCCCGATGCCGCCCACCAGCAGCGAAATCGCGGCGATGGCGACCATCACATAGGTGAAAATGGTCTGCGTCTTCTGCTGCTGCGCGAGCAGCGCGGCCGGGATGGTGACCGTGAAATCCTCGGCATTGCGATGCGTGGAATTCAGAATCGCCGCGACGATCTCGGCCGTTCTGACGCTATCGGCGCCGGGCTTGAGGCGCAGGTCGATGCCATCCAGGTCGTCCTTGAGCATGAACGCGGTCTGGTCCCAGAAGCGATATTGAAAGGTGTTGAACGGGACGAAGATCAGGTTGTTTCGATCCTCGGCCTGCGCGCCTTTGACGTTCGATGCGACCTGCGGCGCGACCACGCCAATCACTTCGAGCCACGTGTCATTGACCTTGATGAACTTGCCAGTCGCACCGGGACCGTAGCCGAGCAGACTGATCTTGGCGCGATCGCCCAGCACGCACACGGCGGCGCTTTCGAGATTGTCGCGCGCCGAAAGAAAGCGGCCCTCCGCGAGGCGAATGCCGTGAATCGCTCCGTAGGATTCGCGCACGCCGTACACGTTCGGCATGGATTGCGAGGGCTTCGGCAGCACGCGAGCCGGATGAATGGTGCGGCGCGGTGAAAGCATTTCGAGCGAATCGATATTCGCTTCAAGAATACGCACGTCGCGTTCGGTCAAGCCGGGTGAAGATCGCCGCCGCTGCTGCATCTCCGGCACGCTCGACGCGGGGACCGATTCGATCAATACGTTCCGAACGCCCAACTGCTCGATGAATGCGAGCGATTCGGCCTGCGCGCCGGCGCCAATCGCGAGCATCCCGATCACCGATCCGACGCCGAACACGATGCCTAACGCGGTCAGCACGGTGCGCGTTTTCTGCGCGCGCAGATTGTCGTAGGCGTGCGGAATGTCGGCGAGATAGCGGACGATCTGCATGACTTTACGGAGACGGCGGCAGCGCCTGCGTGGCCGACGGCACCGATTTTCCCGCCTTGTCCTTATCTTTGCTCTGATCGGGATTGGCGAGCGCGACCGCCTGGCCTTCTTTGATCCCGGTAAGCACCACCTTGCTCTCGCTGCGGCGCACCAGTTTCACATCCTGCGTAGTGAATCCGCCCTGTGCGGTTTGAAGATAGACGAACTGGCGGTCACCGGTTTCAAACAGCGCCTGCGCCGGAATCCACAGCACATTTTTCAACGTCTCGGCGGTGATGACGATGTTCGCCGTCATGCCGGGACGCAGCTCGCGGCTGGGGTTGTCGATCGAGATGCTGCAATCGAAGCGGCGATCCCAGGGCGGGCCAGAGGTTCCTCCCAAGTTCTTTATCGTGCCTTTATAGGGATGTTCCGGCAGCGCGACGGCGGTGATCTCGACCGGCTGCCCAATGCCCAGATGGCCGCGATCCGCCTCGGCGATGTGCGCCATCACTTCCCAATGATCCAGATCGGGAAGCTGCACCACGGCCATCCCCGCGCGCACCGTGTCGCCGATCTGGAACAGCGGCAGCGTCATTCCGGCGATGAAAAAGTTGATGTTGGTGTTGGCCTGCACGCTGACGTAGCCGTCGCGCGGAGCGCGTAACGTCATGCGGTCGATATTCTGCTGCGCGGTTTCCGCCTGAACTTTGGCTTTGTCGCGCAGCGCCTCCTGGACCTTCACGTTGGCGAGCGAATTCTCCTTGCGATTGGCCTGATCGTGTTCGAGCTGCGCCACCGTGTCCTGCGCCGACCGCACTGCCAGGTCGTTTTCCTTGGCCTGGATCGCGCCCACCAGCGGATTCTTGCGCGCCTCCAGCTCCGCTTGCTTCAGGTCGGCGCGAGCTTTGATCAGTGCGTAGCGATCCTCTTCCTCTTTCGCGTCCATCTGGGCCTGCGCCTGAACCACCTTCTGCTCGGCTTCGGCAAGATCCGCCTGCGCTTCTTTCAATTTGTAAACCTGATCGGTGGTGTCGAACTGGACCACGACGTCGTCTTTTTTCACCAGTTCGCCCGAACCACGCAATTCGGTGATGGCGAGCTGTGCACCGCCCACCATGGGCGCTTGCAGCATGATCGAATTTCCGCCCTGCAACTCGCCCCGCGCATAGACGGCGAAGGTCACATCCCCGCGTTTGACTTTGGTGAACGGAACCGGCGCGGCGGTCGCCGTATTGGCCGCGCGATAGAGCGTTACGCTGCCCCACGCGGCCAGCGCGAGCATCCCGGCGGCGATCACCGCGCCGATCAGCGGCTTCAGCCTCACTTCGCGTTCCCCGGTTTGGGCGGAGCGTCAGGTTCAGCCAGCGCGATTTTGGTTCCACCATTGACGCCTTTGATGGCGACTTCATCGGGATTGCGCGCGATCACCTGCACTTCGCGCGGCTTCCAGCCATTCGCGTCTTCGATGTAAACCGTGGGCCGGCCGAGATGCGTGAAGAGCGCAGCCGCTGGGATGCTCACCGCGTCCGGAATCCGCTCGATGATGATGTCGAGCCGGCCGTTCATGCCGGGGCGCAGGCGCGGATCGAGTTCCTTGAAGCTGCCGGTGGCGCGAAAATTTCGCGTGGGTGGCCAGTCGAAGGATTGTTCCACTAGCGGCGAGATGGCGGACAGCTTGCCGTCGTAGATTTTTTCGGGAAACGGGTCAACCGTGATGCGCACATCCTGACCGACCGTGATGCGGCCGCGGTCGATCTCTTCGAGCTTGCCTTTGAGCGCGAGCGTCGAAAGATCCGGCAATTCGGCGATGCCGCTGCCGCCCCACACCTGGTCGCCCACCTTGAACGGTTTGGCGTTGACCCATCCCGACGAATAATTATTGAAATACACCACCACGCCCGGCGCGGGCGCGCGCATTTCCATCTTGCCCAGACGCTCCTTGGTGATGTCGACATCCTGCTGCGCCTTGTCGCGCTGGCGCGTCAGCGATGCGACTTTGCCGTCGGAGGCGTGCGAATGCAGCGAGTCGGTGGCTTCCTGCGCGCGCATTTTCTGCTCGGCGACACCGAGGTCGATCTTGCTCTCTTCGGCCTGCAGCCGGCTGACGATTTCTTCCTTGGACGCTTCAAGCGTCGCCTTATCGACGTTCACCTGCGCGTTGGCTGTATCGAGCTTGTCCTGCTGCGCGGTGGTTTTCGTTTCCGTGATGGCCTGATCGAGCGCGGCCTGCGCCTGCTTGAGCGCGGCCTCCTTTTCGAGCAGTTGCTGCTGGGATGCGCTCGAATCGAATTTCACTACCAGGTCGCCGGCCTTCACTTCGCTATTGGCGGGTGCCTGCCATGCGATCTGGAGCCCGGGCACGTTGATGGGCGCGATCAACTGCACCGACCGTAGCGCGACCAGTTCCCCGCGGCAGCGCACGATCACCTGAAATTCGCCTTTGCGGGCGGTCGCCGAAGGAAGTTCGGCCTTGGCCTGTATACGCGTGCTCCTATAAACCCACGCGGCCGCTCCGGCGAGCGAGCCGAGGACGAGGAGGGTCGACAGGACGCGGATGAACAGCTTCATGGCTTTGTCCGACTGCTCCCGGAGACGACGAGTCGGCGTGAAAACGGACGTGCTCCCCTCCCTGACGGTCGTGGTTCCGTTTGACGCCCCGTCGAATATGCCACATAGGGAACCGCGCGCGTCAGCAAGCGGAGCACGTCCGGAGTTTTCACGCAGTTCCAACTCACTTCTTCGCTCCGCCGGGTACGATTTCCACCGCCGCCGACAGATCCGGCATCAGGCGCGGGTCATGCTGGTCGATTTTGAAGCGCGCGGCAAACGACCGGATGGGGCTTTGCAATCCGCCCGACGCGACCGGGCTGGACGATTCGAGATGCGCGTCGAACACCGCGCCGGGGTACGCGTCGAGCATCACGTGCGCCCGGGCGCCCGGTTGCGCCAGGATCGCGCCATCCGGCTCGCTGATTTGAGTGATCACCACCATTTCGGTGGGATCGAAAATCCGCACCAGCGGCTGCCCGGGCCACGCCTGATCGCCTTCTTCGAACGGTCCCAACGAGCCGTTGCGCCACGCCGCTTCGAGCGCCACCATCCCGCCGATGGGGGCTTTAACCGCGCACTTTTCGATATTGCTCAGCGCCCGGTCGAGCGCCAGTTTCTGCCGGTCGCGCTGCAGTTCGAGCACTTTCACCCCGGCGTCGTCGGCAACATCATGAAAATGATCGGATTTCTTCAAACTCTCGACCCTCGCCCGCGCGTCGCCCGCTTTGGCTTCGTTTTTGAGCCGGTCGATTTCGCTCAGCACCTCGCCTTTTCGCAATTCGATTTCCGCTTTGGCCAGATCGCCCTCCGCGGACTTGAGATCCACCGCGCGCTGCGCCGCATCGGCGCGGGCCTGCGCGCGATTCTGATCGATCTGATGGCTCAAGTCCTCCGCCTTGGCGCGCGCATCGCGGGCGTCGTCCATCTGCTGAACGCTGTCGAACTGCGCGATGACCTCGCCTTCTTTCACCAGTGTGCCGTTGGGAACCAGCCGCACCAGCGTCAATTGCCCGCCCGGCCCGCGCAGTTGCGGCACCAGGATGGATTGGAATCGAACCGCCTGGATGGTTCCAGTGGAACGGATGTGGCGTTCAGGTTCAACCGGCGCGGATTTCGAGGAGTCCGCGGAGACCGAAATTTCGCGCACAGGCGAATGCCCACACGCGGAGACCAATATCCCCGCCGCGGCTGCGAACCACGGTCGCTGCCAGGCAGACCTCATAAAGTACACAGACGATTGTCATTTTAGACGTTACTGACGGCAAAAGTGTTTAATATAAATGGTGATCGATGAGGGAGCCGCGGGATTCCCCAAGCACTTCGACGGAAAGCACTTCTACAATCCAGGCGCTCCCCAAGCCCTGGGGCTTCTGAACGTGTTTCGATGGAAGTGGACCAGCCGTCCGCAACCGTCGCCGCGCTTCGTTGCGGACGTCGAGCCAACTGCGCCGCCCGCGCGAGTGGAAACCGGCGATCCGCGCGTCACGCTTGTGAACCATTCCACCGTTCTGCTCCAACATGCCGGTCGCAACATCTTGACCGATCCGATCTGGTCTGAACGCGCCAGCCCGGTTTCCTGGGCAGGTCCGCGCCGGAAGCGAAACCCGGGCGTAGCTTTCGAAAATCTTCCGCCCATCGACGTGGTCCTGATCAGCCACAATCATTACGACCATCTGGATCTGGCGACCTTGCACCGGCTGGCGGCTCGGGAAGATTCTGCATTCGTGGTTCCGAAAGGACTGGCCCAGCTGTTTCGATCGGAAAATATTGGACAGGTGCACGAGCTCGACTGGGGCGAATCGGTTGCATTGTCCGGCGTCACCATCCATGCGGTGCCGGCGTTTCATTTCTCCGCCCGCGGACTGTTCGACCGCAACCGGACCTTGTGGTGCGGATATATGATCGAGTGCGGGGGACAACTTCTCTACTTCGCGGGCGACACGGCCTTCGGACCGCACTTCGCGCAGATTCGCGAGAAGTTCGGATCGCCGCGCCTCGCGTTATTGCCCATCGGAGCATATGAACCACGCTGGTTCATGTCGCCGGTGCATATGGCTCCTGAAGACGCCGTGAAAGCGCATCAGATTTTGGCGGCCGAGTGGAGCGTCGCGATTCATCATGGAACTTTTCAACTGGCGGACGAGAGTATCGACACTCCGTGCCAGCGCATTCGCGAGATCGCGCCGGGCGATTCGTTTCTGGTGCTCAACAACGGGCAATCCGTCACGCTCGACTGATGGTCGATAAACATACCGTCGCGTTGATCAGCATCGTCGGCAGCTCGCTCGACGTGCTCGGCGCGATGTATCTGGCCTACGATCTGCTGGGCGGCGAGCATGGACCACTGCGCACGTTGAGCCGCGCGGTTACTTACGGGGCCTTGTTCGGAACCGGCTACGGCCTGGCGCTTGGCCCTATCTTTGGCCTGGTGAGCGGTGTGGCGCATGGCATCACTCTCGCCTGGGAATTCTCGCGCGCCGCCCGCCACGAACCGCAGCCGGGAATCTGGACAGACGCAGCCATGAGCGCGATCCGCGCCTGCGGATTCGGAGTGGGCGCGTCGTACATATATGGCTGGCGCTTCGGCGTCGCATTCGCAGTATTGAGCACGGTCGGTCAGACGGTCGCCTACCAATTCGGCATCCGGCCGACGGTCGACTATAAACCGGCGGCCCGCCCGCATCTCTCGCGATTTATGGCATTGGCGGCGGCGAACCGGACAGTGGGCTACGCTGTGACCGGCTACGTAAGCAGCCTGGTGGCGGGGCAGCCGCAACATGCAATCGCGGTCGGATTGAAAGTGGGGGTCGCCGTCGGTCTGGTCACCGGGATCGCCAGCTCTTTTACGCCCTTTGTCGAATGGAGCGCCGATCGCGTGCCCGAGAAACGAATGGGGGTCTTCGGTGTAGGCCTGATTCTGGTTGGATTCGCGCTTCAATCGGTACAGTACTGGCTCACCCTGCTGGACGTGGGAGTCCGATAGCTATTTCGCGGCGAGGCTGAGGTTGTGGAACCCCGCCCAGGTGTAGATCGACGCCGTGCCCAGGTTGCCGATTGTCCACGTCCAATCGGCCTTGGGCGAATTAAACTGGCCGAACAGATGCGTCTCCTGCAGGATCGTCGAGGCGCCGCAAACTCCGGCTTTGAATCCGATGACGCGTCCCCAGGACACGCTGCCGTTCGAGCCGGCCAGCAATCCGTTCGATTCGATCGCGCCATTGGCGACCGCCCGGCGTGTGCTGAGCGTATCGAAGGCCAGGTTCGCTCCGCACGCCGCGATCAGGGTCGCACGGCGGATCCATTTGGTTTTCGAGCTGTGTTGTTTGGGCGCACTTTCGATAAAATTCTGCGCGCCCAAGGCGCCCATCGACAACGCGATCAGCAGCCCCAGGGAAATCTTTTTCACGCTGAGCTTATCGGCGAACGGATCGCCGATTCAGCTCAGATTTATCTTGCCGCTCGCGAACATGGCGACGCGAGAGTGTTCGCCGGTCCGCTTTCGGGGAATGAAGACCAAAAGCCCGTATCGCAAGCCCCATGCGTGAGAGTCTGTGTGAAAAGTCGGGATTGGTCCCCGCCGTCACCGGCAGGGCTGGTCTATCGCACTGAAGGCACAGGCGTCGACCAAAGCCCTGCCGGTAACGGCGGGTGAAGCATCGACTTTCACACGCACTCGTGAGCTTGGGGCTGGTTCGAGCACGGAAGCAGCCCCAGCTGACGCATGGGCTTGCGCATACCTCGAGCGACGGGAGTTTCGAGGGTCCGTGCACCGCAGAGCCTGGGTTGCGCCACAACTACTGCTGAACCGCGATAAACGCTCCGGCCTGCGTGGACACGCCGTTGTACATACATGTGATCGGCTGGTTCCCGCTCAACGTGGTCGAAGGGATGGTCACATTGAGCTGGTAAAGTCCCGGCGAGATCAGCGCGATGGAAGCGTTCGCATTCGCGCCGGCCACCTGACAGGACGGAACATACGGCATCGCGCCCGACTGGGTTGCGGAGCCGTTCGTGATCGCCGTGGTGGGAAGACCCCAGCCAACGCCGAAGATCGCGATCTGCTCGCCCGGCTTGGCCGGCGTGGAGGCTCCGGGATAAAGCGCGGGTGAGCCTGCCAAAGTGTAGTTCAGATGTGTCGCCACGATCGGCCCGGTCAGATTGTAGAGCAGGAACGTCGGGACTGTGGGCTGAAGCGTCGCGGTGAACGGCGCGCTCGAAGCCGTGCCGCTGGTGACCACGATCTGCACCGGCCCGGTCGTATTGTCGAGCGGCGTCAGCACGTTGATCTGATCCAGCGCGCAGATCGAGCTGGTGACCACGCTGCAATAGTAGTACACAAACGCCGGCTTTCCGTTTACGGTCACGCTGACGCCCTGAAGATCGGTCGGCATCTTGCCTTGCGCGAAATCCGGCGCGCCGGTCCAGATCACTCCGGCCGCGGGTGTGGTTCCGGGAACCAGGTTGAAGCCGCGGATTTCGACGTATGTGTTCTGCGCGATCGCTGTTCCGCCCGACGCGGTTCCCACGTAGACGATGGTGCTGGGAGCCTTCGGCGCCGCGGCCAGCGTGTTCATCACCGCGGTGTAGGCCGGCTTGGGATTGAACGAGGCATCGAACAAGGTCCCTGCGCCGTAGCCTGGGTAGGCGCCGGGGATCCAGGACGTGAAATCGTCGGCATCGAAGGTCTGAACGCCGGGGCAATTGGGGCTTACCAGACACGCCTGCACGACGTTCGCGTAATCGGTGGCCTGATCCGTCAGGTTCTGGGCTGTGGCAGGGAGCAGAATCTTGTCATCCAGCTCCGTAAACCGCACTTGCACCCCCAGGGTCGCCAGCTGCGCCATGTTCGCGACCATCTGGCTAGAGTTGGGTCGGTAAATCTGCGATCCGCTCACTGTAAAGTGTCCCTGCCAGCCCACACCGTCGATCGGAATGCCCTGCTGCTTCAGGCTGGAAACCAGGTTGTACATTCCGGTGGCTTTGAAGCCTTCATTTTCGATGGAATAGTCGGCGATGTACAGCTTCAGATTCGGGTCCGCCGCATGCGCGGCCTGCAACGCGATCCCGATGTAGGACGATCCCAGCACGGACGCGAAAAAGCCTTTAGTCGGGGTTCCGTCGGTGTCGGAAAGGGACTCATTGACGATGACCCAGCCGGCGCACAGGCCTTTGTAGCGGCTCACGATGGTCTGAATGTGCGTCTGAATGATCTGGGTCAGTTGCGCGGCCGTATAGTTGCCGCTGGTCACCCAGTAGGGAGTCACGGTGCTTCCTCCGCCCAGGCCGCCATGGCAGAACATGGGCGTTCTGCCGGTAGCGTAAGCGGTAGCGAACATGGCGTCGGCGGTACCGAAATCCCACACATTTTCGGCCGGCTCGACCTGCTCGAATCCGGTTTCATACATCGCCAGGGCGCCATATTGGTCGATCACCTTGGGGGCGAGCGTGATATCGGGAACGCCGTTCGGGTAGTCGCCGCCGGTCAGCTCCACGATCGAGGCGGCTATGGAGAAACTTTTCCCGGCCACTGCGGCAAGCGACCCTGGAGTCGAGCCCGTATGCGTGTAGGACACATTGCCGGCCGGCTCGATCAATTGCGCCACAGTATCGGACTGCGGCACTTCCAGCGCAAACTGTGTGATCTGAATGGTCTGCCCCGGATTCACAACGAATCCCGGCATCACCCAGCCTTTGGTGAACAGACCGGTGTCCGGAATCGGACCCACGGGAGTTCCGTTCATATAAGCAGTCAACTGACCGTTCTGATGCAGAATTTCGATGGTCAACGGGGCAGTCACGCTCGGCCCCTGACCGGCGTTGCCCGCCGCGTTGGCGGTATTCGGGCTGGTGCCATCGAAATCGAAAATGGAATATCCGCCGCCGCTGGCCATCCCCGCCTCGACCACCGTATTTCCCTGCCAGTATTCACTGCCGGTGGAGAGCGAGCCAGTCAAGCTGATAAACCCGTTCAGACCCGGCCCGGTATTAATGGTCGCGATGACGCCGAAATCTCCGGTAGTCTTCAGCCACGGCCCCACTTGCGCAGGACCGCCGAAGTAGTTTCCAGGCGTAGAAGTGGAGCTCAAAACGCCGTTCGACACCGAAATGGTCGCGATCGGCGGCGCGGAGGTTACGTTGTAGGAATCGTAATAGAAAAGCGAAGTCCAGTAGGCAGTCTGGATCAGATTCTCGCCTCCCGGCACCAGCTTCCATCCGGTGTGCGGCGTCGGGAACTGTGCCTGCAGAGCCGCTGCGAGCGGTAAGAGCAAGATCGTCAACTTGAACACGCGAGGCCTCCCTACTCTACATCGCGGAGAATAGGGGAAAAGCGCCTCATCGGCGGACGATCGCCAGTGTGCTGTCTCTGAAATTCGTGGAATTAGAAAGGGGGACAGACCACTCTGTCCACGGCCACTTCGGTCAGGGGGAAGAATAACATGCGAGCGGGGACAGAGCAGTCTGTCCCCCTTTCTAATTCCACGAATTTCAGAGACGCACTAGGTGGAGGGAGCCTCGATCACTTCGCGCACGGCGTTGAACTCGCAGCCGAACAGCATCACCACCGAAAGCACGTACATCCACACCAGCAGCGCCAGTCCCGCGCCGACGCTTCCGTACAGCACGTTGTAATTGACGATGTGGCTGAAGTACCAGCTGAATCCCAACGTGGCGAGCAGCCAGAGAAACGTCGCCAGCATCGCACCTGGAATCACCTGCCGAAAACTTTGCTTGCGATTCGGGCCGATGTAGTACATCAGCGCCGTCGCCAGCACAATCGCGGTGATCGCGATGACAAAACGCACCACCTGGCCGGCCAGCAGAATCCAGCCGCGCGCCTCCGGGTCGCGCATCAATCCGAGCCAGACGATCAGCGCGCGCTCCCCGCCGCGGCCCACCCCGATCAGCGCCGAGGCCCCCAGCACCGGCAGCGCGGAGGTGAACACCAGCAGCATCGCAATGCCGCGTTCCTTCAAAAACGGCCGCCCGTGGGCGATGCGGTAAACCGCGCGAAATCCCTCCATCAGACTCATGATCGATCCCGAAGCCGCCCACACCGCCAGGATGACCGCGCCGATCAGCAGCGAGCGCGGCCGCTGGCCGTGGGCCACGAACAGCGTGCGGACCACATCCTCAGACCCGGGCGGGACCACATCGTATAAGAGGCGCGCGATGGTGCGCGACACCGCTTCCGCCTGCGCCTGCACCAGAATCGAGGCGAGCGTGGTCAGAATCGGAAAGAACGACAGCAGCCCCGAATACGCCGCCCCCTTGGCGATGCCCAGGCAGCCGTGTTCATACAGGCCGATGAAGGCCCGATGCAGCAAGGGCCAGAACCGCGCCCAGTAACCGGGCTGCAAAAGGTACAGCTTGGGTGTCCACGGCGTCATCCGCTATGCTGATCCCTATTGAGAGTATCCAATCGCACCGCACTTCTGGCGCTGGCCCTGTTCGGGATCAACCTGTACATCTGCCATGAGCTGTTTTCGATCGAATACCTGCGCCACCTGAATTCGATCGAAGGCGCATTCATCGGGATCGCGCGCTACGCCATGCACCACTGGGGCGACTTGACGTGGTTTCCGCTGTGGTACTCCGGAATCCCATATCAAAACACGTATCCTCCGCTGCTGCACCTGGGCGTCGCGCTGTGGGCGACCGTTACGGGAATGTCGCCCGCACACGCGTATCATTTTGTAATCGCGCTGGCGTATTGCCTGGGACCGATTGCACTCTTTGCGCTGGCGCTGCGGCTGAGCGGATCGCGCTGGGTGGCATTCGCCGCCGGCTTGATGTATTCGACGCTTTCCATGTCCGCGTGGATCATGCCGCCCGTCCGCAACGATCTGGGCAGCGCGTTTTATCCGCGGCGCCTGCAGGCGCTGGTGTACTACGGGGAAGGCCCGCACGTTTCAGCGCTCACGCTGCTTCCGTTGGCGATTCTGGCAGTCGAGCTGGCCATGCGCCGCAGGCGCCGTCCCTATTTCGCGCTTGCTGCCGTGATGCTGGCGCTGACGGCGCTGACCAACTGGTTCGGCGCGGTTTCGCTGGCGCTCGCCGTGGTTTGTCTTCTGATGGCGAAAATTGGAGAAAAAGAGCCCGTTTTGCCGCAATTCCTGTGGATCGGCGCGATCGGCGCTACCGCGTACTGCCTGGCGATGCCGCTGGTTCCTCCCTCGACCATCTTCGTCACGCAGGTGAACGCCAAGCAGGTGGAAGGAAATTTTCTGAACGTTTACGGCGCGCTTCCCCTGCGCGGCGCGGTCATTGTAATCGTTCTGGTGCTGCTGAAATTCGCCGTCCGCCGTCTCCGATGGCCGCTTCAGTTTGCGATCTTTTTTTCGTTCCTGCTGGCCGTATTGAGCATCACGGCCGTCAACTGGCAATTCAATATCTTGCCGCAAGCCGCCCGTTATCAGGTCGAGATGGAAATGGCGTTCGCGCTGCTGATCGCGCTGGTGGGGCAAAGCCTGCTGAAAGATCGTGCCGCGATGATCGCGATCGCCCTGCTCGCCGTCGCGGTGATCCAGCCCATCCGCCACGATCGCAATTACGCCCGCAATTTCCTGGATCTGGATATCGACATCACCAAGACCAGCGAATGGAAATCGGCGCAGTGGCTGAACCACAACTGGCACGGCGAGCGCGTGATGATGCCCGGCTCGACCGGGTTCTTCCTCACCGCGTTCAGCGACACGCCGGAGCTCGCCGGCGGATACGATCCGGGGCGCCTCGAAACCATCGGCGCGGCCGCGCTCTATGAAATCTACACCAGCACCTTGGCAGGCTCGCATGACGCGGAATATTCGATCTTGTGGCTGAAAGCTTTGGGCGTGCAGGCGGTCGGCGTCAGCGGACCGCATAGCCGCGAATATTACCACCCGTTTGCGCATCCCAACAAATTCGAAGGCGCTCTCGAAGTGCTGTGGCGCGAAGACGACGATACGATTTACCGCGTCCAGCCGCACGCCTCCTTGGCGAGAATTGTTCCGCGCGCCGCGCTGGTTCCGCGCGAGCCGATCAACGGAATCGACATCGAGCCGCTACGTCCCTACGTCGCCGCATTGGACGATCCGTCCATGCCGCACGCGGATTTCGAATGGACCACTGCGCACTCGGCGAAAATCCGCGGAAACCTGCGCACTGGCCAGGTGATCTCCGTTCAGGAAGCCTGGCATCGCGGCTGGCACGCGAATGTTCCGGTCGAGCGCGACGAACTCGGCCAGATGGTGCTCGATCCAGGCCGCGAGGGTCCCTTCGATCTCGATCTGATTTACGACGGCGGTACGGAAATGAAAATCGCCAAGCTGCTGCGCGCACTCGCCGCCGGATTCCTGTGCGCGTGGATTGCATGGCATGTTATTCTGAAAAAGTCTTGGTAGAGGAGCGGGGGCCATTAGTAGCCCGGCGCGCAATTCCGGTGAATCCCGGAGCGCCTGGCGAAAGGGGCAGCCCCGCCGAAATCGAAGCACTGGATTCAGCGCGCTTCGGTTGGTGAGCAACGGCTAAGACCCGCTCACTGTCATTCGATGCGAATCGGATGGAGAGCTATCGGGAAGTAACCCTTCCTCTCTTTCCATCCCCCGACAATTTTATGAATGCCTTTGAGCTGACGCGCGCG
This sequence comes from Terriglobia bacterium, assembly GCA_963797245.1. GTDB lineage: Bacteria > Acidobacteriota > Terriglobia > Bryobacterales > Bryobacteraceae > Palsa-187. The sequence goes on along the minus strand of CAWCPE010000023.1, from coordinate 3,601 downwards.
CTGGTCGATATCGACTCCGTGACTCCCAATGAGGAGCGCGTGGGCCAATTTCTGTTCGAGCATCTTTCCAAAATCCCCGGCGCGCAAGTCGAAAAAATGCCGGTGGAGGAGCACCGCTTCAACGTGTTCGCGCACTGGGACGATCCGGTGGTCACGCTTTCGACGCACATGGACACGGTGCCTCCGTTCTACGCTTCGCGTGAAGATGACGAATTCATCTGGGGCCGCGGCGCGTGCGACACCAAGGGCATTATCGCGTCGATGATTACCGCGGTCGCTCGGATGGCAGCGGAAGGCGAGCGGCGCGTGGCTCTGTTATTCGTCGTGGGCGAGGAGCGCAACAGCGCGGGCGCCTTCGCCGCGGCGAAACAGCCCCGTGGAAGCCGCTTTCTGATCAATGGCGAGCCGACCGAGAACAAGCTCGCGCTCGGATCGAAAGGCGCGCTGCGCTTCGAAATCACCGCGCACGGAAAGATGGCGCATTCGGCGTATCCTCACCTGGGTGAATCGGCCATCGAAAAACTGCTCGATGTGCTCGATCGCGTCCGCAAGATGAAATTGCCCACCGACGATCTGTTCGGCCAGAGCACGGTCAACATTGGCACGATTCAGGGCGGCCGCGCTCCGAACGTGATTCCGGATTTCGCGAAAGCCGAAATTTTCTTCCGCCTGGTGGATGACGGCGAATCCACGCGGGCGGTCATGAAGGCGGCCTCGGCAGGGACGGAGCTTTCGGAAATCCTGATCATCCCCGCGATGCGTTTCGGGCATCTCGACGGCTTTGAAACCAGCGTGGTCTCCTACGCCACCGATATCCCGGCGTTCGCGGGCGCCTGGGGCCAGCCGTTTCTGTTCGGCCCTGGCAGCATCCACGTGGCGCACACCGCCGCGGAGTTTATCCCCAAGCGCGAAATCCTGGAAGCCATCGAAGTTTATCAGCGCATGATCAAGGAGCTGTTGTCCAAATGAACGAACGAATCCCCGTCGGAGTGCTCGGCGCGACCGGAATGGTCGGCCAGAAGTTTGTCAGTTTTCTCGAAAATCACCCGTGGTTCGATCTCACCTGGGTAGGCGCGAGCGACCGCTCCGCCGGAAAAAAATATCGCGACGCGACCTCCTGGCGACTGAGCACGGTGATGCCGCGCGCGGTACGCGACCTGATGGTGACCGAATGCATCCCGGACGAGCGCACTCCGCAAATCGTGTTTTCCGCGACCGACGCGTCCGTAGCCACCGAGATCGAGCGCGCCTTCGCCACGGCCGGCTGCACCGTCGTTTCCAATTCGCGCAATCATCGCATGGAAGCCGATGTCCCCCTGCTGGTTCCCGAAATCAACGCGGATCATTTGCAGGTATTGAGCGAACAGAAACGTGCGCGCGGATGGAGCGGGCAGATCGTGACGAATCCCAACTGCTCTACCATCGTCATGGTGATGGCACTCGCGCCTCTGAAACAATTCGGAATTCGTCGGGTTCTGGTGACCACCATGCAAGCGATTTCGGGCGCGGGTTATCCGGGCGTCGCGTCCATGGACATCAACGCGAACGTGGTCCCCTACATCGGCGGCGAAGAGGAGAAAATGGAGCGCGAGACTCAGAAGATCCTGGGCGACCTGGCAGGCGGTCGCTTCGAGCCGCTGGCGGCAAAAGTAAGCGCGACGTGCAATCGGGTCCCGGTGGTGGATGGCCACCTGATCTCGGTCTCGATCGAGTTCGAAAAGAAACCGTCCGAAGCCGAAATCCTGGGCGCATGGCGTGGCTGGCGCGGCATCCCGCAGCACAAGTCCCTGCCCAGCGCGCCGCCATGCCCGGTCATTTATATGGAGGAGCCGGACCGTCCGCAGCCCCGCCGCGACGTCGAACGCGAAAACGGGATGGCGGTGTTTGTGGGCCGTTTGCGAAAGTGCCCGGTGCTCGATTACAAGTTCATGGCGCTCGGTCACAACACGGTCCGCGGCGCGGCGGGAGTGGCGGTATTGAACGCAGAGCTGATGCGGTCGGAAGGATATTTGTAGCCACGAATGAACACAAATAAACACGAATTCTGATGCGTGTGCATTCGTGGCTGATTGAATTCTTATGATTGTCATGAAATTTGGCGGGACGTCGGTCGAGTCCCGCGAGGCTGTTCAAAGAGTCGCCGGAATTGTCGCAGCTCGAATTGACCGCCATCCGGTAGTAGTTGTGTCTGCGATGGGCAAAACCACCAACAAGCTGCTCGCGATCGCGGCCGCAGCCGTCAGTGGCGACCGCGCTAGTGCGCTCGATCAACTGGACCAGCTTCGCCACATGCACGTCACCGAATCGCTCGGCGTCGAGTGCGAAATCGGCGAACATTTCGACGAGCTGGGCGAGCTGATCCGCGGCCTCGCCGTGATGGGGGAGATGACGCCCCGCGCGACCGACGCCGTTTCCTCCTACGGCGAACGCATTTCCAGCGTCATCGTCACCGAATTGTTTCGCCGCTGCGGGATTGACGCCGTGCATCTCGATTCACGCAAGGTGATCGTAACCGATGCGCGCCACACCCACGCCGCCCCCATTTTCGCCGAGACAGACGCGCGTCTCGCGGCTATTCGAGACATGAAAGACGTCGTCGTGATGGGGGGTTTCATCGGATCCACCATCGATGGCGTGACCACTACGCTCGGCCGCGGAGGTTCCGATTACACCGCTGCAATCGTCGGCGCGGGAATCGGCGCGGAGGAAATTCAGATCTGGACCGACGTCGATGGAATGCTGACGGCAGACCCGACCATTCTTCCCGGAGGCCATCGCCTGAAAACCTGTTCCTTTGCCGAAGCCGCGGAGCTCGCCTATTTCGGCGCCAAAGTTTTGCATCCGGCGACCGTGATTCCCGCCATTGAAAAAAATATCCCGGTGCGAATTCTGAACTCGCGCCGGCCCGACTGCGAAGGAACGCTCATCGTCGCCGATGCGCCCGCCTGCTCGAACGCGATCCGATCCATCGCCTGCAAGCGCAATATTACGCTGGTGAACATCGTTTCGACGCGCATGCTGGGCGCGCACGGATTCCTGCGCCGGATCTTCGAAGTCTTCGACCGTTTTGAAACGCCCGTCGACATGCTGGCCACTTCCGAAGTCAGCGTCTCGCTGACCATCGACAACACCAGCGCGCTCCCGGCCATCCGCGCGGAGCTCGAAACGTTCGCCGAAGTTTTGATCGAGTCCGACCAGGCCATCGTCTGCCTGGTGGGCGACAATATCCGCAGCTCGCCGGGCGTCGCGGCGCGGGTCTTCAGCGCTGTAGAACATGTCAACATACGAATGATTTCGCAGGGCGCGTCGCTTCTGAACATCAGTTTCGTGATCGCGGCGGCGGACCTGGCGCACGCGGTAGAATCGCTGCACCGGGAATTTTTCCGGGATCCGGATCCGAGCGCATTCGAATGAAAAAACTGGCGATTATCGGCTATGGCAAAATGGGGCGCCTGATCGAACAGCTCGCGCCCGAATACGATTTCTCCATTCACGCCAGGATCGACTTGGACGGCGATTTCGAGAGGGTGCGCGGCGCCGACGCTGCGGTCGAGTTCACCATGCCCGGCGCCGTCGCCGGCAACGTCGAAAAGCTCGCGGC
>CAWCPE010000022.1:0-143363 GCA_963797245.1 Terriglobia bacterium | reverse complement strand
GCTGCCCTGTGCTGCCCTGCGGCTTGTAAGTCTATGAAAACATGGTAGCGCTAACGGGAATCGAACCCGTATTTAAGCCTTGAGAGGGCTCCGTCCTAACCGTTAGACGATAGCGCCACGATATCCTCATTATACATACGCCTCAATACGTCTCGATCGCCGTCGGCTCTGGAGTTTGCCGCTTGATCCGGAAATGGTACACTAACGCCCCTGTCAGAATCGTCACGACCGCCGCCAGGGATATGTATGGCTTTAATTGGATCCCTTCAATAATCATCCACGTCCCGATCAGCAGAAACACCACCGGGAACAGCGGATAACAGAAGCTCACCACCCGCAGTTTTCGCCAGCCCGCCCGCCTCCGGAACAGGACCAGCGACGCCACGCTCATTACCGCGAAAAAATTCAGCGTGAAGCCGATGTAATTCACCAGTTGCGGGAATGGCGTGATCGTCATCACCATCGTGCACACTCCCTGCGCCACGATCGCGATCGCCGGAGTGTGCCAGCGCGGATGCACCTTCGCCGCCGCCGCCAGAAACGCGCCGTTTTTCGCCATCGCGTAATACACCCGCGGCCCCGTCACGATCTGCGCGTTGATGGTCGCCAGCAGCGATAGCGCCATCAGCGCACTGAAAATTCCGCCGACATTTTCCCCGAATAATCTGGACGCTGCCAGCGCTCCCACCGCGTCGTTATCCCTCATCACCGCCAGCGGCGCCGCGTATATGAACACCACGTTCAGGACCAGGTACAACGCCGCCACCAGGCCGGTGCCGATCGCCAGCGCCATCGGCAGCGTGCGCGTCGGGTTGCGCAACTCCTCGGCCACGTACGTCGCCGCGTTCCATCCGCTATACGCCACGTAAATCCAGAACAGGCTCAGGAAGAACTGCTCCCACAGCGGCGTCGATACACTGCGCGTCGCGTGCATCGAGAAATTTTGCCAGTTCCCGTGTCCCATTCCGAATCCCAGCGCGATGAACGCCACCAGGATCAGGATTTTCGCGGCCGTCAGCGCATTCTGTACCCGGGCCACGCGCTGCACTCCGGTCAGATTCAAAATGGTCAGGATGAGCACCACTCCGCACGCGATGATCTGTGCCTTGCCGAATTGCAGCGTCCAATCGCCCGAGCCTGCGAATACGCGAGCCTTCGCATCCATGCACGGCCCGCACACATGCCCCAGATATTTCGCGAACAACAGCGCGGCTCCCGCGATCGGCGCCGAAAATCCCGCGAAGAACGAAACCCATCCGGTCATGAATCCCCAGGTGGGTCCGAACGCGCGAGTCAAATATACGTATTCGCCGCCGGAGCTCGGCAGGTTCACGCCCAGCTCGGAATAACACATCGCTCCCGCGAAGGCGCAGATCGCGCCCACCACCCAGATCGACAACACCAGCATCGGCGACCCGAGCTGCCCGGCCAGGAATCCCGTGGTGCCAAAGATCCCCATGCCGATCATGCTCGAAACCACCAGCGCGCTCGCGCTGACGACCCCTAGCTGTCGGAGCAAAGCCGGCTTGGCTGGAATGGACGCCACTTCCGTATTCATTCTAATCCCGAAAGCCACGCCGACGGTCGAGCCAGTGACATTCCCCCGTCACACAGATAAACGCCGCCCGTGATGTACCCTGCCGCGTCCGAGCACAAGAACAGCGCCAGGTCCGCCAGCTCATCTTTCGTTCCGAACCTGCGCAGCGGCACCCCGCGCTCCGTCTTCACCCGAGCCTCATCCGTCGGCGCCAGCCTTCGCATCCCCTCCGTGTCATCGGTCGGCCCCGGCGTAATGCAGTTGCACCGCACCCCCTGCGGTCCCCACTCGATCGCCAGCGTCTTGATGAATACGTCGATTCCGGCCTTCGCCGCGCCCACGTGTGCCTGAAACGCGGTCGGTTGAAACGCGAAACTGGCCGAGATCGCGATCACCGACGCGCCGGGTTTTCGCAGATGTTCGTACGCCGCGCGGCAGGTGTTGAACGTCCCCAGCAGATCGATATCGATCACGGCTTTGAACCCGTTGGCCGACATTCCGGTCACCGGGGCAGGGAAGTTGCCTGCCGCTCCGCACACCACGATATCGATCTCGCCGAGCTCCGCGCGCGTCCTGGCGACCGCCGCCGTCATGCCCGCATAGTCGCGCACATCCACCGCATGCGTCGATGCCGTGCCGCCACGTGCGCAAATTCCTTCCGCCGCCGCGTCCAGCTTCTCCTGCTTCCGCCCGATCAGCATGACGCGCGCGCCATGTTCGGCGAAGCGTTCGGCCATCCGTTGCCCGATGCCGCTGCCGCCGCCCGTGACGATCGCCGTTTTTCCGTTAAGAAGATGGCCCCTGAAAATGGACATCTTCAAAGGATAGCGCTTGGCCGCAGACTCACGCAGATTACAAACCTTGTTCTATCCGCGTGAATCTGCGTGAATCTGCGGCCAATCGCGCAGCGTCTTACCGCCAGCCGTCGCGAGCTTCGCGCAACCTCCGGACGTCTTCGCGCAGCTCCCCACGCTCATGCTCGCCGATCGACGCGTGATCCATCACCGCTTCCACGTTTTCGATCGCGCGATCCAGATGCTCGCGTCCGCCTTCCCAGTGCCCCGCGATCGCAGCCTGATGAAATTCGTGCAGCTCTTTCATCGCCACGTCGAACCGCGCCCGCTGCGCTTCGTTCAAATTGTCGCGATGCACGAAACGTTGCAGATCGTCATTGGTTTTTTCAACCGCCTGCCGAGCCCGGTCATGCCAGTCCGGTTGTGCGTAAGCCGTCAAAAACGCGATCGGCAGCGCCAGCGCCGCGACCCTTAATGTACGAAGATGTCGCATAATTTCACCCCGACAGGTGAGACAGGGTCGAAGAAATTTTGTTTCGGGTGCCGGCCTATTTCCACCCGTCCCGGACATCCCGCAAAGTATACAAATCGATCTCGAGCGTAGTCCGCTCCTGATCCGCGATCTTCGCGTTCTTCACCACGCTCTCGATCTCATCGATCGCCCGCACCAGCCGCTCGCGTTCGCCGTCCCATTGATTCTTGGCCGCCGCTTCGCGAAAATCCGTCAGATCCTTCATCGCCGCGTCGAACTTCCCGCGCTCGCCCGCGTCCAGATTGTCGCGATGGACGTATTTCTGCAGATCGTTATCCGTCCTCTGCACCGCCAGCTTGGCCTTCTGGTGGAAATCCTCCTGCTCCCGCGCGTGAACCGCCGGAATCAGCCACGCCGCCAGGGCCAGGAATGCAATTGATCGCATCACCACTCCCATTCGCCTCCCATGCTATCCAAAATCCCCCATCGCCACAACCACTTGTCGCTTTCAATCGCCGGCCGCGAGCGCTCCTTCGAGCTATCGTGCGTCCGGAGAACAAATGTCACAACTCAAATCCGAAACCGCCCGCCTCAACGGCTCGAAATCCAAAGGTCCCAAGACTCCGGAAGGCAAAGCCCGATCGTCCCGTAACGCCCTGCGCCATGGACTCACCGCCAACTTCCCGCTCCTCGACCACGAATTGAGCGACGAGTTCCAATCCTTCCTCGACGCCTACATCGACCGCTATCAACCCGCCGACGTCGTCGAGCTCGACCTGGTCCAGACCATGGCCATCGCCCGCTGGCGCCTGCGCCGCATCGCCGCGATCGAAACCGCGCTGTTTGAAAACAAGATACTCACGTCCGAAGAGGAGATCGCCGAGGAATTCGATTCCATCGACGGCCCCAACCGCCTGGCCTGGGTCTTCGAAAAGATGGCCGGCGAAAGCCGCGCCCTGGCGCTCCTCATGCGCTACGAAGCTTCCCTCAACCGCCTCTACGAACGCGCCGCGAAGCAGCTCAAAGAATTGCAAAACGAACCCACCGGCCCCGTAACTCTCGATCTACCGCCCACATCGCCGAACGCCGATCCGCCGGATGTTGGGCCGTGCGCCCCAGAATGCGCGAAAGCGTCTCAACCAGCAGAGAAATCCCCGTCGCGGATCCCGCTCCCGCGCCGCGCCAGCCGCCCCGGTTACGGCAGGATACAACCCTGCGATTCATGGCGCCTCCTGGAAAAAGACGATTCCCATCCTCATCCGTCTCGATAGAGGAACATATCAATTGTATAGTGGGAGTCACCGGTAGACCATGAATCTCAGCCTCGCCATCATTCTCCTCGCCGCCGCGCTCGCTCCCGCAGCCGACTGGCCGCGCTTTCGTGGACCTAACGGCGTCGGCGTCAGCGAAGCCTCAAATGTCCCCGCCGAATTCGGCCCCGATAAGAATCTGGTCTGGAAAACTCCGCTCCCGCCCGGCCATTCGAGCCCCATCCTGGTCGGCGGACACATTTTCGTAACAGCCTTCGAATCCGACAAGCTTCTCACCATCGCACTCGACCGCGCCACCGGCAAAATTCTGTGGCGCCGCGAAGCTCCGCGCGATCGCAAGGAGCCGCTCGATTCCCGCAATAGCCCCGCGTCGCCGAGTCCGGTTTCCGACGGCAAGAACGTCTACGTTTTTTTCGGCGACTACGGCCTGGTCTCCTACGGACTCGACGGCAATGAGCGCTGGCGCACGCCGCTCGGACCGTTTTCAAACGTCTACGGCATGGGAGCCTCGCCCGTTTTGGTCGACGACAAAATCGTCCTGGTCATCGATCAATCCATCGGCTCCTACATCGCCGCGTGGGGCCAGAACGATGGCAAGCAGCGCTGGAAAGTCGCGCGTCCGGAAGCCTTGAGCGGAGCATCCACGCCCGCCATCATGCGCGGCGCCAACGGCAAGTCGCTCATCGTCGCGCCCGCGTCTTTTCGTATGGACGTCTACTCGGCCGATACCGGCGAAATCGTGTGGTTCATGCACGGCCTCGCGTCGGAAATGAAAAGCGTGCCCGTGATCGACGGCGACACCATCTATATCAGCGGCTACAACACGCCTGAAAACGATCCCGGCAAACAGGTGGCCATCGCGCCGTTTGAAGAGGTGCTCAAGAAGTCCGACGCCAATCACGACGGCAAGATTTCGCTGGACGAAGTCCCCGATCAGCGCACCAGGAGCTACTTCAAATTCCTGGATCTCGACGGCGACGGCATGCTGGATGAGCACGAATGGAAAACCTACGCCGCGCTGATGGGCGCCGAAAATTCCTTGATGGCGATTCACGCGAGCGCCCACGGCGACGCCACCAGCACCGCCGTCATCTGGAAATATCAGCGAGCCATCCCGCAGCTTCCCTCGCTGGTGGTCTACCGCGGAGTGGTGTACATGATCAACGACTCGGGCGTGCTGACCACGCTCAATGCCAAGACCGGCGAAGTGTTTAAACAAGCCCGCCTGCGCAGCGTTTCCGATCATTACTACGCCTCGCCGGTCGCCGCCGATGGAAAGATTTTCCTCGCCTCGAACAGTGGCGTAGTCGCGGTCCTCAAAGCCGGCGGCGATCAGGAGTTGATCGCTGCCAACAAACTCGACGAAGACATTTTCGCCACCCCCGCCGTCGCCGACGGCCGCATCTACGTACGAACCATCGCGGGCCTGTATTGTTTCGGAACCAAGTGAAGCAGGCACATTTAACCGCTCCCTCCGGTCACGGCTCGGGGAGCGGCAGAGTGGTGGCCCCGAGCCGCGACCATAGGAAGCGGTTAAACGTTCGGGCCGCTCTCCTGGCGTTCCTCGTGCCCGCAATCCTCACCGCAGCCGACTGGTCCCGTTTCCGCTGACCCAACGGATCCGGCGTCTCGCTGGAATCCACGGATCTCCCCATCGAAATGGGAGTCAACCGCAACCTGGCGTGGCAGACCCCGCTGCCGCCCGGATACTCTTCGCCGATCGTCAGCGGCGATCGCGTGAAGGATGCCATCGACACCTACTACGCATCGCCCATCGCGGCCGACGGCAAGGTTTATCGCTTGAACAAGGCCTGTAAACTGGCCGTGCTCAAAGCGGCCGGCGAGTGGGAAGTCCTGGCCGTCAACGCAATCAAGGATGACGATTGCTGGGCGACTCCCGCCGTCGCCGATAAGCAGATCTTCGTGCGCACCCAAACCGCGCTGTTCTGCTTCGAAAAGCGCGCGATATAATGATTCGCCATGCGAACCGTTGCCGCCGCTCTGATCTTCGCGTCGATTCCCGTGCTCGCGCAATCCGGCGCGAAAAACGGCGAGTGGCGCACCTACGGCGCCGACCTCGGCCACACCCGCTACTCGGCCGTCGATCAGATCAACGGTTCGAACTTCAATAAGCTGGAAGTCGCCTGGACCTTCAAGACCGACAACCTCGGCCCGCGCCCTGAATACCTGTTCGAAGCGACCCCGCTTGAAGCCAACGGCGTTCTCTATTCCACCGCCGGAACGCGCCGCAGCGTAGTCGCGCTGGATGCCACCACCGGTGAGCTCTTATGGGTCCACGGCGAAAACGAAGGCAAGCGCGGCTCCGCCGCTCCCCGCCAGCTTTCCGGCCGAGGCCTCGCCTATTGGACCGACGGCAAGCAGGAGCGCATTCTCTACGTCACCCCCGGCTATCGCCTGATGGCCCTCGACGCGAAAACCGGCGCGCCGGTGCCCAGCTTCGGCGCAAAGGGCGTGGTCGATCTGAAGCAGGACGACGATCAGGACATCGACCCAATCACCGGCGAAGTCGGCCTGCACGCCACGCCGATCGTGGCCGGAAACGTGGTGATCATCGGCGCCGCGCACAAATCCGGCGGCGTTCCGAAGAGCATGCGCAACGTGAAAGGCTACGTGCGCGGCTTCGACGTCCGCACCGGCAAGCGCCTCTGGATTTTCCATACCATTCCCAAGCCGGGCGAGTACGGCTTCGACACTTGGGAAAAGGATTCGTGGTCCTACACCGGCAACACCGGTGTGTGGGCGCAGATTTCGGTCGATGAAGACCTGGGCATCGCGTATCTTCCGGTCGAACTCCCCACCGGCGATTACTACGGCGGCCATCGCCCCGGCGCCAATCTGTTTTCGGAAAGCCTGGTCGCGGTCGATCTCAAAACCGGCCAGCGCAAGTGGCATTACCAACTGGTGCACCACGGCCTGTGGGACATGGATATTCCGTGCGCGCCGATCCTCGCCGATATCGTGGTCAACGGCCGCCCCATCAAAGCCGTCGCGCAGCCCACCAAGCAGGCGTTTCTCTACGTCTTCGACCGCGTCACCGGCCAACCCGTCTGGCCTTTCGAAGAGCGCCCGGTTCCCAAAGGCGACGTTCCCGGCGAAACCTATTCGCCGACTCAGCCGTTTCCCACCAAGCCTCCGCCCTATGATCGCCAGGGTGTCACGCTCGACGATCTGATCGACTTCACGCCGGAGCTGCGCGCCGAAGCCGTCAAGCTGGTTTCGAAATACAAAATCGGCCCCATCTTCACGCCGCCGGTGGTGAGTAAACTCGGCGGTCCGCTGGCGACCCTGGTCCTCCCATCGGCGACCGGCGGCACGAACTGGCCGGGAGGCGCTTACGACCCCGAAACGCACATCCTCTACGTCTACTCGCAGACGGTGATTTCGCCGCTCGGCCTGGTCGCGCCCGACGCGAAAACATCCGATATGAATTATGTTCAGGGCAACGCAGCCTCCGGAGCGCGCCGCACGGGAGGCGCGGGCGCACAGGCCGGCGGAGCCGATCGCGTCGCGCCGGCAGGCGAAAGCAACGGACCTGGCCTGAATGTCGAACACTTGCCTCTGGTCAAACCGCCCTACGGCCGCATCACGGCGATCGATCTCGACCACGGCGAAAAACTCTGGCAGATCGCGCATGGCGAGACGCCGGACAACATTCGTAATAACCCGGCGCTGAAAGGTCTGAACATCCCGCGCACCGGCCGTCCCGGATTGCTGGGACCGCTGGTGACTAAGACGCTGGTGATCTGCGGCGAAGCCGGCTTCTTCACCACGCCATCCGGCGCCCGCGGCGCGATGCTGCGCGCCTACGATAAATCCACGGGCCGGGAAGCCGGAGCCGTGTACATGCCCGCCCCGCAGAGCGGCTCGCCGATGACGTACATGCTGGGCGGAAAACAGTACCTGGTGGTCGCGATCGGGGGCGCGGGATTCTCTGGAGAACTGGTCGCCTTCCGTCTGCCGGAATGATCGCTGGACGGCGGGATTCATCCCGCGCGGGACTTCAGTCCCGCTGGTCCGGATGCCTGGCTAAAGACCGCCGTCCATCACCGCACCGTAATCGTCACATCCACCCGAGTCGATAACTGCCCGTCATTCGCCGTCGCCCGCAGCACATACGTCCCCGCCTGCGAAAAATGCGCGGCATTCACGGCCTTCCCCTCACTCACCGGAACCGGACGCGCAGAATCGAAGGTCACCTTCCCCGGACCTCGATATTCCATCCAAGTCACCGTCAGCCGTCCCGCCGGCCGCGCGCCCGATCCATTGCTCTGGCCCGGCGCGCCCGCCGTCCGCTTGGTCGCCACCACGCGAGGCTTGGGCAACCCGTCGTCCGTCACCAGCGCGGTCAGCGTCAAAGCATCCGCAACCGTCGCACCTTGCAACGGCGCAATCGTGATCGATGGCGGCTGATTCGGATCGTCCACCCCGCGCGTCAACCCGCCCCGCGTCATGATCATCCGCTCCGTGATCTCCTCCTCCGGCGTCAATTGACCGTACGCCTTTTCCGTCTTCCCGTTCGCCGTCACCGTCCACACCAGCTCTTTCTGCGGACCCCAATCCGCCGGAACCTGGACCTTGAAAATGAACGCCTGCCGCCGCGGCAGAAAATAAGTCGGCTGTCCGCGATCGGCATCGCCCGGCTCCAGCTTGTTATCCGGACCCGCCGGAATCGCGAGCTCCTGCTTGTAATTCCGGTTTAGATACCCGAACACCATGGTGAACGTTCCGTCCGCATTGCGGAGCCAGCCGTCGTAACTCGGCTGGACGTCCTGACCGGAGGAAAAGTGAGTCTGCGGAATATAGGTCGGCGACGGCGGCTGCGCGTAAAGCATCGAAGCCGCCAGCAGCAACCGAATCATTTCGCGCGAGCCTTGGTCATCTGCTGATACTCGGCTTCATCGATGTAATACAAACTCACCCACGCGAAGCTCATCTCGTCGATGGTGCGCTGTCCGTATCCAACCCAGTTTTTCGGATTTGGATTATGCGGATTATGATCCGTATTGTCATGCCAGGTAGTCACGTGAATGACAGTCCCGGCCGGCAGCACCGGCTCGACGTCTTCCGCATACGGATAAGTCATGCTCCATCCGAACTCGTAATTGCTCACGCAACTGAGCGTTTCAGTCCGCGCCGCGCCGGGACGCGCCGAATCGGAGCGCAGGTCGGGGAAAATCGCCTCCATGCACTGGGCCTTCCCGCGCGTGTGAAAATGCGGCTGAAACCCGGAAATCACGGCCGGTTTCGACAGCCGGAAATACCCGTCGCTGCGCGTCACCTGACCGGCCGGAATGTCCAGATCGAAAACTTCACCCATATGCTGCGTGAATGCGACGTGCTTCGGCACCACGCCTTTCGGATACAGCTTCAGCCCCAGCGAAATGCTTACCGGAGTCTCCACCCCATCCGGGTGCAGGTGCAGATTGAAGTGAATCCGTGACCCCGCCTTCACTAATCGCCCCGAATCCGACGGAAAGAAATCGGCGTTCTTCCCCACCGCATATTCATTCAGAAAGAATCCCACCGGATCTTCTTCCGGATCCTCCACCAGGCTGGTATCCGCGTGGTGCACCACCTTGAATCCGGTATCCGGCTTGGTCTCGACCGCCGCCACGTACATGTCTTCCGTGAAGTGCGGATCCACGTCGACGTCGTAATACTCATCCTGTCCGTGAGCCTTCAGCGTATAAGGCCGAGGCATCGAAACGATCAGATCCGGCTTCCCGATATGCCATTTATCGAAATCGCTGAACACGCGGGGAGCCGGCAGGTCCGCCGGATTTCCTTCCGGCGCGCCGTGATCCACCCAGTTCGTGATGGTCGCAATCTCGGCATCCGTCAGTGACGGGTCGTCCTTAAATTTGTTGACGCCCACCGTGCGATCGATATGCCAGGGCGGCATCTCGCGCCTGACCACCTTCTCCTTAATCGACCGCGCCCAAGGCCGCGCGTCCTTATAACTGATCAGCGACATGGGAGCAATGGAGCCCTCCCGATGACAATTCTGGCAAGCCCGCTGAAAAATCGGCGCGACGTCTTTAGAAAATGTCGCCGGAGCGGAAGTATCGGCGGCCATCGCAGCCGGAAGCACCACCAGAAAACCGAGCACCAGACGAGGCATGGTCGACCTCCACTAGAAGCTTTCTCTCATGGGCGTGCGCCGATGTCAAGCGCAAACCACTCATGGTAGGATATCGGATCACCCAAACCTTATGAGACCCGCCCGACTCGCGGTTCTTGCCGCACTGTCTTTCGCACCCCTGTTCGGTCAGACCACCTGCATCGACTTCCCGTCAGGCTTTATCCCATTTTCATCGATCAGTTATGTCACCTCCGCCGATTCAGCCGGCGACCATCTGGTGGTCGGCGTCCCCTCCGCCGGCGCGCTCGCTTATATCAACGCCAACATCCCGCTGCCCGCGTTCGCCAATCAGACGTTCTGCGACGCGCAAGTCCAGCTTGCGCCGGGACAGTATTATCCGAATGTCTACGTCCCGACCGCGGCCGAGTTGAGCGGAAATTTCAGCGCGTTCAGTGGCCTGCTCACCGTGCCGGGCACCAGCCAGCCTTTCCCCAATGGGATGATTCCGGGGAGCCAGCTAGGCAGCGTCTTCGCATGGCGCATCAGCGCCCCGCAGGGCGGCTCGTCCACCCAGGGTTGGAGCAGAACCGGCTCCATGACGAGCGCAAGAGAGGGACTGGCGCACGTCCTTCTTCCCAGCGGCAAGGTCCTGGTGGTAGGCGGCTATTCCACCAACGGCGATGTCCGGACTGCCGAAGTCTACGATCCGTCCTCGGGTTCATTCACCTCTCTGGGACCCATGGCCGAAGACCACGGCTTCGCCCCCACCGCCACTCTGCTCAGCGACGGCCGCGTGCTGATCGTAGGCGGCTCGACGTCTCCTTCCGCCGCCGAACTGTACGACCCCGTGTCGGGCCAGTTCACCGCGACCGGATCGACGATTCAGATGCATGGCAGCCTTTCGACCGCCACGCTGCTGAACGACGGGCGCGTGCTGGTGGTCGGCGGCCCCGAAACAACCGGTGTGTTCACCGAAAGCGACGTAAATGCGGGCGCCGAGCTTTTCAATCCTCAGACCGGAACCTTCACCAAGGCCGGAGCGATGTTCGCCAATCGCCTGGGACACACAGCCACTTTGCTTCAGGACGGCCGAGTGCTGATCGCAGGCGGGGAATCCACCACCTATACCAATTTCAATTCGGCCGAAATCTTCGACCCTTCGAGCGGGACTTTCTCAACTACCGGACCCATGCAGGAGGCGAGAGATCAGCATTACGCGGTGCTTCTATCGAACGGCAAGGTCCTGCTCGGCGGCGGTTACACCGCGGAAATGACGTCCGCCGAGGTGTTCGACCCAGTCACCGAGACCTTCGCATCCACCGGCAGCATGACCAGCGCCGCGCGCGCCAACTCGCTCGCCACGTTGCTCCCCAACGGCCAGGTCCTGGTCGCCGGCGGCAAGGACGAATTGAGCCGCGCAACCAGTTCCGCGGAGCTGTACACGTTTGCAACCGGGAGCTTCGCCGCCACAGGCAGCATGAACGCTCCCCGCGATCAATTTGCGATGACCCTGCTCCTCGGCGGCCAAGTCCTGGTGAGCGGCGGCGATACCGCGAGCTGTTGTCAGTCGCCGATCAATACAGCCGAGCTTTACACTCCCGTCACGCAAGGCCTGCTCACTTCACAAACCGGCCTGACGTTCCGTGTCGCGCAGGGCAGCACTGGTCTCGCGACGCAGCAGGTTCAAGTGCTCAGCAACACCGCGACCATCCCCTTCTCCGTCTCCGTGAAAACCTATGAAGGCGGCAACTGGCTGGTCGCTTCCCCCAGCAGTGGCAACAGTGTCCCGGGCGCCGCTCCGACTACTCTGACCATCGCGGCCAATCCGTCGGGCCTCGCCGCGCAGGATTACTACGGCTCCGTTATCGTCACACCCACCGATGATATCCATCCTCCCGTCACCATCGCGATCGTCCTCCACATCGTCCCCGCCGGGACCGCCGCTCCGCCTGCGGTGACTCCCAGCGGTCTCCTGTTTCTGGGAACTCCCGGAGCCACCCTCGCGGCGCAGTCGTTCACCATTTCGAATCTGACTTCGACGCCGATCACCTTCTCCGCCTCGGGCTCGACCACTCCGAAATGGTTCAGCTTCGCTCCAGCCAGTGGAACCATCAACGCCGCGCAGACGGCGTCGATCACCGTCACTCCCAACATCACGAACCTGACGGCGGGCGTCTACCCTGGAACGATCACGCTCACGTTCGGCGATGGCAGTTCGCAGACCGTCGCTCTCCTGCTGGTCCTTTCCACCACCCCCGGGAAGTCAAGCGCACGCCCGGGGCACACCGATGCGACAACCGCGTCCTGTACGCCGGGCAAGCTTCTGCCAGTCTTTACGACCATCGGCTCCGGCTTCAACGCTCCCGCGGCTTGGCCGGCGCCGCTGGTGGTGGATGTCGTGGACGATTGCGGGAATGCGTTCAACACCGGGTCCGTAGTCGTCAGCTTCACCGACGGCGATCCGCCCATCAATCTGATCTCGACCGGCAACGGTCTGTGGGGCGGAACTTGGGTCCCGCAGAACAACACCGCGGGAGTCACCGTGCGCGCCGATGCGCAGGCGTTGCCCTTGACCGGCAGCGCGCAGGTGAACGGCGCGGTGCTGTCGAACCCGAGCGTACCGGTGGTCTCCGCGGGAGGCGTGGTAAGCTCGGCCGATTTCGCAAGCGCCCCCGCTGTCGGATTACTTGTCTCGATTTTCGGATCGGGTCTGGCCGATGCGGCGAGTTCAGCTCCGTTGCCGTTGCCGCACGTCATTAGGCTCGACCAGCGTGGTGCTTTCAGGAAGCTCGACGCCGCTGCCGCTGCTCTACGCGGCGAACAACATTATTAATGTGCAGATTCCCTACGACGCTGCGGTCAACTCTACTCAACAACTGGTGGTGCAGCATGGCAACGCGATTTCAGTTCCAGTGCAAATCGCAGTATTCACCGCGTCGCCGTCGATTCTGTCGGCGAACGGGACGGGCTCTGGCCAAGGACACGTATACGTGATCGGATCGGGCGGCGTCGAGACGCAGGCGAACGCGAACAATCCAGCGACCGCAGGCAATCCGGTCGTGATTTACTGCGTCGGACTGGGAGCCGTCACGCCGCCGGTAAGCGCCGGATCGATCGTGCCATACACGCCGCTGTTGAACGCGACCGCTCCCGTGACGGTGACTTTCGGCACGCAAACGGTGACCGCGGCCTTCGCTGGATTGACGCCGGGGCTCGCCGGCTTGTATCAGGTGAACGTGAACGTCCCCGCGGGAGTCACGCCGGGCAATCAGGTTCCGGTGACCATTTCAGTCGGGGGCAAGAGCAGCTCCAGTACAATCTACATGGCGATCCATTAGTGTCCCGACCACGCACCCGGAGGGCGGGATTCATCCCGCGCGGAGCTTAAGCTCCGCAACTCGTGCGAATGCCGGGCTGAAGCCCCGCTCGGACTGGACGATTTCAGTACAGTGACAAAGCACCCGGGCTGACGTCTAACGCTCGAAGGCAGGCACTATGGCTCACTGGTTACAGGATTTGCGGTACGCCATGCGGACGCTTCGTAAGTCCGCCGGATTCACGATCGTCGTCCTGGCCGCGCTCGCGCTGGGCATTGGAGCCACCACCACCATCTTCACGGTGGTGAAATCCGTGCTTCTCGACCGGCTCCCGGAATGCGCGACCTCGCCCGCCAGACCGCGGCCGAGCGTCCGGCGCACAACGCCCGCTGGAGCGCCACCGCGATTCCACTGCTCGCCGACGCGGTGCACGACGTTCGCACCGCGCTGCTGGTGCTGCTCGGCGCGGTTCTGTTCCTGCTGATTCTGTGCTGCGTGAATATCGCCAATCTGTACCTGATGCGAAGCTACGATCGCGCCCGCGAACTCTCTCTTCGTCACGCCCTGGGAGCCAGCCGGGGACGCCTGGTTCAGCAACTGGTCGTGGAAAGTCTTCTGCTCACGCTCACCGGCGGCCTGCTTGGAATTTTGCTCGCCTACGCGGGAGTCCGGACGCTGCTCGACGTTCTGCCCTTGAATTTTCCGTTGCCTCGACTCGCGCAGGCCGCGAGTTCGATGAGCACGATCGCATGGGCGCTCCGATGGTCGCCGTCATCAATCAATCCGCCGCCCGAATGTTGTACCCGAATGAAGACCCGAATCGGGAAACAACTGGTGGTGGATTGGGACGGCCCTCCCGAAGCCCAGATCGTCGGCATCGCGGCCGATTCGCGATTTGAAGGAGTCGAAGCGCAGCCCGAGCCGTTCGTCTTTCTCCCCAACGCGCAGCGGCCCAGCATGTTCTGGGGGCTCGTCATCCGGACCCCGGCCGATCCAGGCGCCATGACTGCGGCCGTGCGGGAAGCGATGCGCAGCGTGGATCCCGGGCAGGGTATGCTTGAAACTTCCACAATGGATCAGCGCATCGCAAACTCGGTCGCCCAGCCGAGGCTGCAGACCATTCTGCTGGGATCTTTCGGAGTCCTGGCGCTGGTGCTGGCGTGTATCGGGATCTACGGGGTCCTGGCGTACGCAGTGTCGCAGCGGAGGCGGGAGATGGGCGTGCGCCTGGCGCTGGGAGCTTCGCCGGCCACGGTTCTAGGAGAAATTCTGAGCGGTGGCATGCGGCTCACGGGCTTGGGAGTGCTGATCGGTTTGAGTGCCGCACTCGCACTGACACGCTTCCTGGTCGCGATGCTGTACTCCGTGCGGCCGACCGACCCCACGGTTTTCGCCGCGGCAATCGCGATTCTTCTGCTGGTCGCCGGAGTAGCCTGCTACGTCCCCGCGCGGCGGGCGGCGCGCGTCGATCCGATGGTGGTCCTGCGGGAAGAGTAGCTCCTCGGCCCAGCCCCATGCGTCAGACTCTGTGCGAAAAGTCAGGATTGGTCCCCGCCATTACGAGGTGGTGTGAAAACCGGCCGTTTCACCCCGCCATTACTGGCGGAGCTGGTCACCGACGCCTGCGCCTTCAACGCGATAGACCAGCCCTGCCGGTAACGGCGGGGTGAAGCATCGACCTTTCACACACACTCGTCAGCTTGGGGCTCCTTCCGGTGCATTGGCGGTCCCAAGTTTGACGCATGGGGCTGGCGCGCCGTGGGACGGTGAAGGCGATCAACCAGAGGGGAAGACGCGGCAGCGAATGTTGGATATGATTCGACAATGCACAGGCGAGATTTTATTCCGGCGATGGCGGCGGCGGCCGTGGCGGCTGCGCAAAGTCCAGAGCCCGCTCCCATGCCCCGGAAAGGGCGGCTGAAACAGTCCTGCTTCGCGCGCAGCTTCGGACGCGGCGTGCCGCCCGAGGATATGGCCCGCGAAGCCGCGCGGCTGGGAGCCAAGGGTTTCGATTTTTTCCCCACGTCGCAGTGGCCGACCCTCAAGAAATACGGGCTGACTCCGGCCATGTCGCTGGGCGGCGGGATTACCATCCCGGTCGGCATCGTCCGCAAGGAACTGCACGATAGTCTGGCAGCGTCTCTTCCACCGTTCCTCGATCATTGCGCGGAAAACGGATGTCCGGGCGTGCTCATTTCAGGCGGCCAGCGCAAGGGGATGTCTTACGCCGAAGGCGCCGACGTCGCCACGGCATTCTTGAATCGCGTCAAGGACCACGCCGAACAGAAAGGCGTTACGCTGTGCCTCGAAGTGGTTAACAGCAAGTATACGGATCCTAAATTTGGCCGCGCCGATGCGATTTGCGATCACGTGGACTGGGCCGGGGAGGTCTGCACGCGCGTCAACTCGCCCCGCGTCAAAATCCTGTTCGACATTTACCACATCGCGATTATGGATGGCGATGTTACCGCTAATATCCGCAAGTATCTCCCGCTGATCGCGCATTTTCACACCGCCGGAGTTCCGGGGCGGCATGAGATCGATGAAACCCAGGAGCTGAATTACAGCTTCATCCTGAAATCGGCGGCGGACCTGGGATACACGGGCTTCGTCGCGCATGAATACGATCCGTCGCCGGGCAAGGATCCGATCAAGACGCTCGAAAAGGTCTTCGCCATTGCCGACGTGTGAGTGGACGTGCTCCCCTTGCTAACGCGCGGGGTTCCGTACGTCGCCCATTCGACCCGGGCGCCAAAATGGAACCCCGACCGTAAGAGTTTGTGTGAAAAGTGGAGTTGATCCCCGCCGTGACCGGCAGGGCTGGTCTATCGTGTTGAAGACGCACGCGTCGCGACCAGCCCTGCCGGTCACGGCGGGGATCAACTCCACTTTTCACACAAACTCGTAAAGGGAGGGGAGCACGTCCGAAGTTTTCACACACACTCTTACCGCGCGGCTTGCCAGAACCGGAATTGAAGACCGACGCGCCGACTACCGGTTGCTCAGCGCGGTCGCCGGAAAGCTTACTAGCGCGGAGTTCGCACTTCGACGGTGCCCGAAGATTTGAAGTCCGCGCTGGCTTCGCCGGTCGATGCGATATCCTGCGCGCCGGTCAGCTTCAGCAGCTCTTTGGCGGAGCCGATTTCAGAGGCCGTATCGCAATGGACCGACAGCAGCACGCCACCTTCCTTGATGCGGCCTTCATAGCGCTTGGCTTCGTACTCCGGGATTCCCATCCCTACCAGCGCTCCAATAATTCCTCCGACTGCGCCGCCCACGCCCACTCCGGCGAGTGTGGCCATGATGGGACCGGCCGCGATGAACGGGCCGACTCCGGGGATCGCCAAAGCGCCGATTCCGGCCAGCAAGCCGAGGGTTCCGCCGACCACGCCGCCGGCTGTGGCCCCTGTGGTGGTGCCTTCCGGAGCCTTGGTGTTCTTCTCGTGCGCGAATTCCTTCGAGCTGGGACTGTCCTGCAGCAGCACCGAGATGTCGTCGTTCGAGAAACCGGCTTTGAGCAGCCGGTCGACGGCTAACTCGGCTTGAACGCGGGTGCTATACAGACCAAAAACGGCCGTTTGTTTTCCTGGCATAATTTTTCTCCTGAGTGATTTTGAATAGGATTACTGCTTGGGAGGTTTCACGGAAAGATCGTTGACGATCTGGTACCACGTTCCCGTGACATCGGTCGCGTGGGCCAGCGCCATCACGCTTATTCGTACGGTGTTTAAGAAAATCATCACGCCCGTGAAAGTGCACCTCAAGTGCCGTTATTCAAATCTCTCAAAACAATCGGACATCGCTTCACCAGCGGTCGAAACCTCTTACCAGACTGCGCAGGTTTTGCCCGCCTCGGCGAATGTGACGCGACGTTCACCGGCCCCGCGCGGCGTTTGGCCGATTCTTCGTTCCCGTCGCTCGACGTTCGCGTTTAGGCTGAATCATGACGCCAGTGATTTCGAGAGTTCCTTCGAATGTGTTTCCGCGGCTGGCCGGACCGGTCCCGCCGGAAAAACCTTTGTCGCTGCGGAAGTTCATGAAGCTCTCGCAGGAAAACAGTGTCGCGGCGATCCCGGCGGCAGCCTACCGCGAGCCGGTTTACGAAGTGAAGCACGCCTTCGGCCGCGCGTACGTCGTCAGCGATCCGGCCGGCGTCAAGCGCGTGTTGCTCGACAACGTGGCCAACTATCCGAAGGAGCCGCAATCGTCCCAGATCATGGCCGCGGCGTTCGGAGACGGGCTGCTGACCAGCGATGGCGAGAAGTGGCGGAAGCATCGGCGCACCATGGCTCCGTCGTTCGATTTCAAGAGCATCGTCGGCTACGCGCCCGCCATGGTCGAAACCACCACGCGGTTTCTCGACAAGTGGGATCGGCTGGGGCCGAACGGCGTGGTCGATATCGACTCCGAAATGACCGCGCTCGCGCTGCAGATCATTTCGCGAACCATGTTCTCGTCCGACAGCGACGGGATCTGCCAGCTGGTCGGCAACACGCTGCGGGACGGGATGGACGCGCTGTCGTTTGGGCTGCTGGATATTCTGCCGGTACTCGGCCCCTGGCGGATGGGGCGCAAACTGGAACATATCCGCTCGATTTTCAGCGCCCTGGACTCCTCCATCGCGAAGCTGATCGAGGCGCGGGCGAAAGCTCCGGACAAGACCGGACAGCTCGATTTACTGGGCCGTCTCGTGGCAGCGCGCGATCTCGAATCGGGCGCCGGCATGACCACGAGCGAAGTTCGCGACGAGGTGGTGATCATTTTCATCGCCGGTCACGAAACCACCGCCGTGGCGATGACGTTCATCTGGTATCTGCTCTCGAAGCATCCGGAAGTGGAGGCGAAGCTGCACCGGGAACTCGACACGGTGCTGGGCGGGCGGCCGCCGAAATATGAGGATCTGGAGCATCTGCCTTACCTGCGGCAGGTGATTCAGGAAGCCATGCGGCTGTATCCGCCGGTGCCCGGCCTGGGCGGGCGCACGCTTCTGGCCGATGACGTGATCGGCGGGCGCCAGCTCCCGAAAGGCTCACACATCCTGATCATGCCGTGGATTCTGCACCGCCATGAGACGCTGTGGAACGATCCGGGCCGCTTCGATCCGGACCGTTTTTCGCCCGAGAACAGCGCCGGCCGCGACCGCTTCGCGTGGCTCCCGTTCGGCGGAGGGCCGCGCATCTGCATCGGTGCGGCGCTGGCCATGACGGAGGCGTCGCTGATCCTGGCGACCATCGCGCAACGGTTCCGATTGGGATTTGTGGAGGATCAGCAGATCACGTTAAAAGCCCGGATCACTTTGCGCCCGCGCGACGGAATCAAGCTGAGGGTCGAGGCGAGAGGACGAGGTTAGCGGCGTACGCGCTCCATTGCGGTCGCGCCTCTAGGCTACTGCGGACATGCTCCCCTCCCCTGAAAGTGGTCCGCAGGTCATTGATTTCACGAGAGCCGCGGAGGGCGGATTTCAATCCGCGTGGCGCTTCAGCGCCGCTGTACGGAAGCGAGGCTGAAGCCTCGCGCGGGCTCGAAGCCCGCCGTCCAAGCTACTTTCATCGGTCACGATGAGCCGCAGGATCATCGCCAACTTGCTGACGAGTCTGTGCGAAAAGTCGGGACTCCACCCCGCCGTTACCGGCAGGGCTGGTCTATCGCGTTGAAAGCGCAGGCGTCGGTGACCAGCCCTGCCGGTCACGGCGGGGATCACTCTCCACTTTTCACCCAGACTCTTACTGGCAGGGCTTTGACATAGGCGCCACTTTGAGACCCGACTTTTCACGCGCCAGCATGCGCCACAACAGCGCGTGTGTTATGGTGAACGCTCCGGATCATGCGATGTTCGAGCTGCGCGACTGAGAATTCCGCGCGCGTTAAGTTTTGCGCTGAATGCGGGGCGCCGATGGGCGTCCCTTGCCCGCATTGCGCCTTCCGCAATCCGCACAGCGCAACTGCCTGCGGAGGATGCGGACGCTCTCTCCATTCCGCCGAACCCACCACCGCCGAACGGCGCCAGCTCACCGTCTTCTTCGCCGATATCGTGGGATCCGCCTCCCTGGCCGAGACGCTCGATCCCGAAGACTTGCGCGACCTCTACGCCCGTTATCAATCCCTCTGCGCGGAAATCGTGCAGCGCTACGAAGGCCATCTCGCGCAGTACCTGGGCGACGGCGTGCTGGCGTATTTCGGCTATCCAGTAGCACACGAGGACGACGCATCCCGCGCGGTTCGAACCGGCCTCGATATTCTTGAAAACATCCGCGCCATCCAAGTCGCCGGAAACCGTCCGCAAGCCCGAATCGGAATCCATACTGGACTGGTGGTGGTGGGCGATGTGGGCGCGGGTTTGCGCCGCGAACAGCTCGCCTTGGGGGAAGCGCCCAATATCGCCGCGCGGCTGCAATCGGAAGCCGCTCCGGGCACGCTGGTCATCAGCGACGCGACCGCGCGGCTGGTGGCCGGCCAGTTCGCGATGACCGACCTTGGTTCGAGAACGCTCAAAGGCATTTCGAGGCCGATGAAGCTATTCCAGGTGACCGGAAAAAGCGGCGCCAAGAGCCGCTTCGATGCGCGTACGGCGTTGACCGGGCTCACGCGGCTGGTCGGGCGCGAGCGCGAAGTTCAGTCCATTCGAGAGGCCTGGGAAGCGGCCGTCGAGGGACGCGGCCAGACCGTGTTGCTGCGCGGCGAAGCCGGGATCGGAAAGTCGCGATTGCTCGCCGCCGCCGGTGAGATCGCCTCCGCCAGCCTGCACGAAGTGTTCGATGCGGAGTGCTCGCCCTATCTCACCAACACTCCGCTTCATCCCATCGTCGAAATGCTCGAGCGGCGGTTGGGAAGCGAAAAGGACCAGCTGGATCTGATCGAGCACTTCGCCGCTGGCCGCGGCGTCAACCTTGAAGACGCGGCCAGCGCCATCGCCGGTCTGCTTTCGATTCCCACTCAGGGCCGCTATCGGGAAATCGAGATGCCGCCCGCCCGGCGCCGCCAGTGGACCATCGAAATTCTGTCCGATTTATTGCTCCATGCCGTGGACCGCTCGCCGGTCCTCTTGCGTATCGAAGATTTGCACTGGGCCGACGCCTCCACTCTCGACTTGCTCGACCAGATCCTGGGCCGCCAGGCGAATCTCCCCGTGCTGATCGTCTGCACCGCGCGTCCCGGCTTCACCGCGCGTTGGGCGACCCACGAGCACTTCCGCGAAATCGACGTCGAGCCGCTGCCGCCCGAAGATACGCGCGCCCTGGTCGCAGGCGTGGTGGGGCCAAAGCCGCTGCCTCCCTTGCTGATGAAGGAACTGGTGGCACGCACCGCCGGTATTCCGTTATTTGTCGAAGCGGTCACCCGCACCGTGATCGAGGCGGGAATTCTGCGTGAAATGGACGACCGGTATGAGCTGATCGGAACTCTGCCCCCTGGTCTGATACCGGCCACCGTGCAGGATTCGCTGATGGCCCGCATTGACCGGCTCGGCCCGCTGCGCTCCATCGCGCAACTGGCCGCGACCATCGGGCGCGAATTTCAAGTCGAGTTGCTGCAGGCGGTGCTGGGAAAACCGCCGGAGGAACTGGCGGAAGGCCTCAAGCGCATGGTCGATCTCGACCTGGTGGCGGAGAGCGGCGCGACCAGCTATACATTCAAGCACGCGCTGATTCAGGACGCCGCCTACGAATCGCTGCTGCGCAAGACCCGGCAGGAGTTTCACGGTAAAATCGCCGAAGCCCTGCTCGGCCGGTTCCCGGAGATGGCGGAAACCCGGCCGGAGGTTTTGGCGCGCCACTACGAGGGCGCCGGCCGCGTGGCCGAAGCGGCCCGCGGCTGGATGAACGCAGCGGCGCAGACCCAACAGCGCGTGGCGCTTCGCGAATCGATCGCGTACCTTCAGAAAGCGGTCGATCTGCTCGAAACCCTTCCAGCCGATGACCCGGACCGGCTTCGCTCGGAACTGGAAGCGCAGCTCGCGCTGTCCCGCACGCTGAGACCGATGCTCGGATGGGGCTCGCGCGAAGTTGAAGCTGCGTCCATCCGCGCGCGCGATCTGTGCGAGAGGCTCGGCAACCAGGAGGGCTTGCTGTCCGTCCTGATGGGATTGTCGTCTATCTACTTCCTGCGCGGAAACATGGGCGAGTCCTCGAAAGCCGCGAAGTCGGCGCTCGAGATGGTTCTGCCGCTCGGAGATCCGATCTTTGAAATCATCGCCCGTCACGGCAGCGGCTACACGGCCTACTTCATGGCCGACTTCGCTTGCGCGCGCGAGCACGCCGAGAAGGCGCTGGCCTATTACACCCCCGAACGCGAGCGCCAATTGGTGGTGGCCGCGCAATCCCCTTCGTCATTCGCGTGCGCGAATTTCCTCGCCCTGAGCCTCTGGTCCATGGGCTATCCGGAACAAGCCGAGCAGGCTCACCGCAAGTCCTGGGCGATCATCGAAGCGCTCGACATTCCGGCCTGCACGGCGTTCGGGCTCGCCAGCACCCTCCTGCTGCATTTCCTGCGGCAGGATCAGCCGGCGGCCGAGGCGTGGGCGGACCGGCTGTACCAACTCGCCACCGAGGAAGGCTACGTTTATTTCGTCGCGTGGGCCCGCCTCTATCGCGGATGGGCCCAGGGTTTGTCGGGAGATGCCGAAGCCGGGCTCGCGGAGATGAGAGCCGCACTGGAGGCTTATCGTCTCACCGGCTCGGCCCTGGCGATTCCGCAGTTTTATCAGATGATGGCCGAGCTGCAATTCCGCGCCGGGCATCCCGGGGAAGCGCTCGCCACGCTGGCCGCCGCGCTGGCGCTCGCCGGGGAGAATCAGGAACGCGCCAATGAGGCGGACCTGCATCGGCTGATGGGAGAAATACATCTGGCCCAAGGCGTAACCGCGGGCGGGGAGGCGAGCCTCCAGTGTGCCCTCCAGGTCGCGCAGTCGCGACAAGCAAGAATGTTGGAACTTCGCGCGGCAATTTCACTCGCCGGACTGCAGTGCCATACCGGCCGCCGGGCGGAAGCGCGCGCGATGCTCGGTCCTTTGTACGATTGGTTTCAGGAAGGCCACGACACTCCCGAGTTGCGTGGGGCTCGCGAACTGCTCGAACCTCTCACCGGTTGAGCCTGGTTTCTAGTCAACGATTTCGAGCCGCTCATTCTGCGGGATCGTCAACGTTGATTTGGTACAAGCCGATTCGCCGGGCGCTAATCCGCGAATGGTGGTTTCGAACTGACGTTCAACGCGGGATCGCGCAGACTGATACGATGAAGTCCGCATGCGTAAGGATTTTCGCGTCGGCTCCAGCATTGCCGCGGGTGGCAAAGTCGTGTCGGGCACGCTCGATCTCGGCACTTCGAACATCCCTTTCACTATTTTCAACGGCGTAAGGGACGGACCGGTGCTCGCGTTGATCGCCGGAAATCACGGCTACGAATACCCTCCGATTCTCGCGCTCCAGATGCTGCGCGGGCGTTTGAATCCGCGCAAGCTGGCGGGGGCGGTGATCATGGTTCACGTTGCCAACATGCCGTCGTTTCTGGGCCGCACCGTGTATTTCAGCCCGCTCGACCAGAAGAACCTCAACCGTGTTTATCCCGGAAACGCAAATGGCACGCCTTCTGAGAAAATCGCGCACGCCATCACCACCGAGGTGATCGAGCAGTGCGATTATCTTCTCGATCTGCACTGCGGCGACGGCAATGAGTCTTTGCGCCCGTACGTATATCAGACCGTGACGGCCGACGCGGCCTTGAACACCCGCATTGAAGAATTGGTCGCGCATTGTGGTTTCGACCACATTGTCATTGACCGCAATCGTCCCCGGGACCCGGCCGCATCGGTCTATTGCGCCAATACAGCCGTTACCCGCGGGAAACCGGCGGTGACCGTAGAAGCCGGATTCCTGGGCGTCCCGGACCAGAAATCGGCGCGGATGATCGCGGCTGGCGCCGAGAATGTGATGCGGTTTTTGAAGATCGCGTCAGGTTCCCCGAAGCGCGTGAAACAGCCGGTGTTTCTGGATCCCGCGCCGGTGATAACCAGCCCCGAGACGGGTCTTCTCTATCCGCAGGTGAAACGCGATCAAGACGTCAGGAAAGGCGCGGTTCTCGCGCGCATCACCGATTTTTTCGGCAAAAAGATCGCGGATGTGAAATCGCCCGTCGCGGGAAAAGTACTGTACATTGTCGCGACGCCGCCCATCGTTCGTGGCCAGCCCATCGGCTGCGTCGGCGTGCCACGGAAAGCACTTTAAGTCGACCTTCGGCGCGCTTTTGGTCGGCCCAGGACGCGCGATTTCACACTCTGACTGCCGCGGTATCATCAGGCATGAAGCTCGCTCCTTTCCTGTTGGACCAATGGCTGAAACAAAAATTCTCCGCCGATCCGCCGATTGAATTTGACCTCGGATCAAGTACCGGTCCGGTCTGGACGTTGCGTGAGCTGCTCGATCTCGGCGGGGATCTGGAGGGTCTGCTCGATACCAAATTGTTCTACACGCCGCCGGCCGGTTCGGACGAGTTGCGGGAGGAGCTCGCCCGCATGGAAAACGTCCAGCCGGAGCACGTGCTGGTAACCACCGGCGGGGCAGAGGCGCTCTGGATCTTGTTTCATCGCGCGGCCGAGCCTGGCGCCAACGTGGTTCTGCCCCATCCTGGATTTCCCATGAACGACGCAGTCGCAGAGTCGCTCGGACTGGAAATCCGGCACTACGCTTTGCGGCGCGAGGACGGCTTTCAATTTGATCTGGATGAGATCCGAAGGCTGACGGATCACCAAACCAGATTCGTGCTGGTGAACTCGCCACACAACCCCACGGGCGCCATCGTGCCTGAATCGGAGATGGAGGCCCTTCACGACTTCTGTGTCGATCGAGGCGTTCAACTTGTTTCCGACGAAGTCTACCACCCGATCTACTACGGGCCGTCTGTGCGGTCCGCCGCGCGGCTTCCGGGCGCAACTGTCATCAGCGACTTCTCAAAGGCGCTATGCCTCAGCGGTCTGCGAATCGGCTGGATGATTGAGCGGGATCCCCGGCGGCGCGAACACTATCTGAATGCCCGCAGCTATTTCACCGTTTCGAGCACGGTTCTGGCAGAGAAACTGGCCGCGTTGGCGATGCGGCATCGTGAGGTCATCTACCATCGGGCTCGCCACATCGCTGAGACGAACTTGCGGCTGCTGGACGCGGTAATCGATGAGCATCCCGAATCGCTTCAATGGATTCGCCCCGCCGGGGGGATGACGGCGTTTCCCTGGCTCGCGAGCGGCGCGGACGCTCGTGGGTTCTGCCGAAGCATGGCGCAAGCCGGTGTGCTGGTGGTTCCCGGCGATTGTTTCGGCATGCCGGCCCATTTCCGTATCGGGTTCGCCGCAAGCGGAGACCGCTTTCCGCGAGCAATCGAGCGGTTTGTGACCGTTGTCGAATCAATTAGTTCGGCACAACGCCAGACGACAGCTTAGTTGCCGATTTCGATTGGGAAAGGGGGACAGACCGCTCCGTGCACCCTGCTAGTATCCTGACTCCGAAATTCGTGGAACAAAAAAGCAAAAAAAGGGGACAGACTACTCTGTCCCCAGCCGCAATGCCTTGATTCCTGGAGGACGCCCAGCAGTGGACAGAGCGGTCTGTCCCCTTTTTTTGTTCCACGAATTTCGGAGTCAGGATACTAGTCCTCAGGGAATCTTCAGATTACGCAGCTACGATAAAAGGCGAGGAGTCGAAATGCGTTACGTGGTACTGATCGTGGGAATCGCGACGATCGGATTGCTGGTCGCGCAATCCATTTCGCCGTATCGGATCACGCACACTTATCTGCTGGGGGGCGATGGAAGCTGGGACTATGTGGTGCCGGATCCACTGAATCACCGGCTGTTTCTTGCGCGGCAGAATCGCGTCATGGTGGTGGACGAAGATAGCGGAAAATTGCTGGGCGAAGTGATGGAAATTCATGGTGCGCACGGAACCGCGGTCGCACAGGCTGCCGGGCATGGATTTGCGACCTCCGGCAATGACCAATCGGTAGTCATGTTCGACCTCAAAACATTTAAGACGCTCGGTCGTATCCCGGCGGCGGAGGACGCAGACGCGATCCTGTATGACCGTCCGTCGAACCGGGTGTTCACTCTAAATGGGGATGCGCATTCCTCCACCGTCATTGACCCGGAGGCCGGAAAGGCCATTACGAACATTGCGCTCGGCGGCAAACCGGAATATGGCGTTTCGGCCGGCGACGGCGAGGTATACGCGAATCTGACGGACTCGAGCGAAGTGGTCGAGATCGACGCGAAGACCGCAACCGTGGTGCGGCGCTGGTCCACGGGGACCTGCAAGCAACCGGTTTCGATGGCGATCGACACCGCCCACCACCGCTTGTTCAGCGGATGCCGGAGCGGCGTGATGGCGATCTCCGATGTGCAGGCCGGGAAGGTGGTGGCCACCGTGCCGATCGGCACTGGAGTGGATGGCGCGGGATACGATGCAGCCTCCGGCGACGCGTTTGCGTCCAATGCGAATGGCACGCTGACCGTGATTCATCAGGATTCGCCCGACCAATATCACGTAGTTGGGAATGTGCAGACGCCGCAGGGATCGCGCAACATGGGACTCGACCCCACCAATCATCGGGTGTTCGTGGTTTCCGCGAAATTCGGGGAAGCGGCCGCGGGCGCAAGAAGACGGCCGGTGCTGCCCGGCACGTTTTCGCTACTCGTGATCGAGCGGAATCAGGTAGCGCATTAAACTGATCGTATATTTCATGGATTCGTGGAACCAAGACGCTGCCTGAGATCATTTACGTCTACATCGCAATAGACCGGCCGGCTGTGGGCTTTGAGCTCGACCGCGCCGCTCGGGCTGAACGTCATCACACTTTGTTCCCGGCTGTCGAATTCAGCCCACCCCGGGACGTTCGCGCCATTCGGGTTCCCGGTCTTGGCGAAATTCGTCCAATACGTCTGCACGATCCCGGATAGCTGTGAATCGACCGCTTCGAACGGAAGCCAATTCCACTCCGCGTCGCGCAGCGCGCCGAAAACGTACGGTATTTCCAGGGAGTGAAAGGCGCCGAGCGTCTTCTTGCCGCTGCCGGGAACTTCACGGTTGAATGCGTAAATATATGCGCGATGCCCGGCGGTCGCGTGCAGGGAAGCCATCGCCATCTCCGGACACGCCCCCGCTACGTCGTTCAACCAGCTATCCGCCGCTTCCGTGCGGCCCAGAGTGCTGTCGATCAAAAACAGTCCGAGGACCAGCGGAGTAGAACTTCCGTAAAAGACCCGAACGGCCTGGGACGTCGAGCTCGCGCTGCCGGGCGACGCGCTGCCGGGGCGGGCGGCCGCACGAAACGCGCTCATCTCGCGCCCGTTATTGCCGATCATGAAATCCACCGGAAGCTCGCGGCCCTGCGCAAACGTTCGTCCCGGCCCATCGGTCAGGAACCATCCATCGATCACGGTTCCCGGATCTCCGGCTTGCTTACTCACCTGGTTGATCTTGTCGACCAGCGTCTCGGCGGGGAGCGCGCGCAACTGATCGATCGCGCTTTCGCCGCTGAATCCGAGTAAGCGCGCCACCTCGGTGCCGTAGTGCTCGCCCTTTTCGAGACTCGCCGCATTCATCGCCAGCAGTACCGGACCGCTCTCCATGATGGCGCGCTGCATCAGACCCTTCGCCAGGGGCGAGCACAGCAGCAGCCCGGCATCGATCGACCCGGCCGATTCCCCAAACACCGTTACTTGCGCCGGGTCGCCTCCGAATTGCGAAATGTTTTCGTGCACCCATTGAAGCGCGGCCACCTGGTCGAGCAGCCCGTAGTTTCCGGACGCATGATGCGGCGATTCGCGCGTCAGCTCGGGATGCGAGAAGAAACCCAGCGGCCCCAGCCGGTAATTGATGGTGACCACCACCACTCCTTTGCGCGCGAGCGCGCTCCCGTCGTATGAGCTCTCGGTCCCGCTGCCCATCACATTCGATCCGCCGTGAATCCACACCATCACCGGCGCCCCGGCAGGCGGAGGCGGCCAGGCGGGCGTCCACAGATTCAGGTACAGGCAATCCTCCGACATCGCGATCCTGGTCTGCGGATAATCCCGGCCATACAGCTTCGCGAGCGGTGTGAGAAAAGCTCCGGTCCCCAGCGGATTCTGCAGGCAGGCCGCGGAATAATGCGTGGCGTCGCGTACGCCTTTCCACGGCTCGACCGGCTGCGGCGCGCGCCAGCGAAGTTTACCTACCGGCGGTTGCGCAAACGGGATCCCTTTGAAAACGCCGGCGCCGGACTGTACCGTTCCCGCAACCGATCCTCCCGTGACGCGCACCGTGGGCGGATTTTCCAACCCCGCGCCGAAACAGATCGCGCAAGCAAATGCGCCCAGCCACTTCGCAGCGTCGTTCATGGTTGTTTCCTCACAGCAATGGTCGAAGCCCTTCCGATCTTACCTGACACTCGCCATCCTTCGGAAATTTCGGCGCATCCCTCGGTCCGCCATCCCATCCGCGGGCGTTGCGGCGATTGACAACCGTAAGATCGGCTCCGCCGCTTACCGCGATCGGTGCGCGATCAATTCCACAAAGAACGTACGTCCGGGTTGCGGCATGGTGTCGACAATAGGAGAGAGCGCGATCGGGTCCGAGTATTTCAGGTTGAACGCATTGCGCAGACCGAACCGGAAGTCGAGATTCGGCAACAGGTTCTTCGAAGTGAGGGTGAAATCCGCAAGATACGTCGGCTTGGAGGTCAGTCCCGCCAGCGTCAGCCGCTGGGAATCGTACTGCATGCCGCTCGCGAGGTCGAGTTTCCGCCCCAGCGGCACCGCGAAGTGCAGCTTGGCCAGAGAGTCGGGCGAGTTTTCAAGCGTGGTGTCGTCGTAGGCGTGCTGCAATGCGTAGCTTGCGGTGATTTCCAGCCAGTCCGTGGGGCGGCCGTTGATTTCGAGCTCGACGCCCTGCGCGTTGATCCCGCGGCTATTCTGATATTGCAGCAGCCCATTCGGGAGGTACACACCCAGAATCACGTCGTGCATCCGGTATCCATACGCGGAGGTCTGCAGGTTCATGCGCTTGCCAAGCTTGCGCTCCGCATCGAACTCCAGCGTATCGGCCCATTCCGGGCGCAGCGTGGGATTGGCCGCGTCCGCAATGCCGTCGCCGTAGAAAAGCTGAAACGCGCTCGGGTTGCGAAAGCTCCGGCCGTAGAGGAGCTTGTAGGTCCACGCCGACGGCTGATAGATCAGCGCCGCACGGGGCGAAACGAAATCGCTCTGATAATGGGATTTGTCCACGCGAACTCCCAGGTCCAGCTTCCATTGGTCCGACAGCTTCTTCTCGTCCTGGAAGATCAGGTCCAGCGACCGGTTGGGGTGACTGGTGCTCAGGTACACGAACGGCGCCGGCGTGACGTCGTAGTTGGTCAGGAAAGCTCGCAGATCGATGTCGCTCTCCACGCCCACTGTGACGTCGCCGGCAAAGAACGGACGCACGCGGTAGGTGAGCTGGCTGCCCACCCAATCGCCGAATTCGCTTTGCCGGTTGTCTTCCACGCCGCCGTCGCTGAGCGCGTACTCGTCATGGCCTTCGTAGTGAAACGAATCGTAATAAGTGCGCCAACGTAACGTCCCGCCGGCGATCTGTCGCTCATAGGCCGCGTCGATGAAGTTCCGCTCGTCGTTATTCCGCGTGCCGGGGTTGTTGAAGATGGTGGGACCCCAGGAGATCGGCTGAATCTTGCTATCGCCGGAGAACGCGGCGGTGACAGTCCAGTTCCGCCAGTCGAGCGTTCCGAAAAAGTGATAGCCGCGTTCACCCGCCATGTCGATCGCCAGCCCATTATTGGTCTGCGGAGTGTTGTATTGCGGAAAGTAGAGGGGACTTTCTCCGGTATTGTTGAACACCGATCCGGAGAACAGAAACTTCGCGCCGCCCGCAGATCCCGTCTCGACAATCTGCCCCTTCTTCTCGCCGAAGCTGCCGGTATCCGTGGTGAGCGTGAGCGGTCCGGCTTCATCCGGTGACTTGGTAATGATATTAATGGTGGCGAACATCGCGTTGCTGCCGTACAGAGCCGAAGCGGGGCCGCGAATGATTTCGATCTGCTTGATCAGGTTCATCTCGATCGGAAAATCATTCTCGAAATACAACATGTAGTTGAAAATGTTGTCGGCCATGTTGTGGCCGTTGACCATCACCAGGATGTGGCTCGCGTAATCTCCCGGCAGGCTGAAGCCGCGCACGCCCACGGTTTCATAAGTGCGGTCGTTGGTCACGTAAAAACCGCGCACCGACGCCAGAGCTTCGCCGAGCGTGCGGTAGCCATACTTGCGGATATCTTCCGCGGTGATGACGGTGACGCTGGCCGGTGCGTCCTGGAGCGTTTGCGAGTGAAGAGCGGCTCCCTGGACCTGGACCTGCATTAACTGATCGAGCGTCATCGCGTTCAGGTCCTGCGCCGCCTGCCCATCCTGACCAGCCTGCCCAGGCGCATCGGAGGCGGGGGGGTTATCAGGCAGGCACGGCGGAGCGAACAACATCGCTGCTCCGAGCATGAGTGTCAGACGGCTCATGCTTCCGCTTATCGCTGAGTGCGGCCAAAACTTGATGATTCAGTGAAGCTTCCTGATCCGGCTAAGACAGTCGCACGGCGGACCGATCAGAACATTGAGGTATGGCGGCCTGTGCTCGCGATATCTGGAATGGTCCGGATCGATCGGAATACATGAGCCTGCGGATGAAAGCGATGATTCTGGGCCTGTCCCTAACCCCCGCCGCGCGGGCTCAGCCAGCCGAGGAGTACCGTGTGAAGGCTGCATTTCTATTCAATTTCGCGAAATTCGTGGAGTGGCCGGCGCACGTTTTTACCAGTTCCACTGACCCGATTCGTATCTGCGTCCTGGGGAAGAATCCCTTCGGCAGCGTACTGGACGATGCGGTGAAGGACAAGATCGTCGCAGGCAGAACGTTTCTGGTCCGCCAGGTCTCCGCCGGACAACCCGCCGTTGGGTGCCAGATCCTGTTCATCAGTTCGTCGGAGCGGAAGCGGCTGCCCGCGATTCTCGGCGAGATCAAGGCTGACGGAGTGCTGACCGTGGGCGAGACCGACACCTTCGCGTTGGACGGTGGAATGATCAACTTCAGGATCGAGAGCGGGAAAGTCCGTCTCCAGATCAACGTAGCCGCCGCCGAGCAATCCAGGCTTCGCATCAGCTCCAAACTTCTGAGCCTGGCCGAGATCGTCAGAAGAAAAGCAACATGAGCATGCTTACCCGGTACCGGAATCTACCTATCAAGCACAAACTCCGGCTGATCATCATGTCGGTGGTGGCCGGCGCTCTGCTGGTGGCCTGCGGGGCGGTCCTCGCGTACGACCAGTTGGCGTCGCGCGACGAGATGCGCAATAACCTGGAGGTGACGGCCGATTTCATCGGTCACAACAGCACCGCGGCGCTTACTTTCCGCGACCCGAAGGCGGCCGAGGAACTGCTCTCCGGCCTGAAGACGAAACGGCACGTCATCGCCGCCAACCTTTATACGGAGGATGGCCAGCTGTTCGCCAGCTTTCATCGCGATGGACAGTCCGGGACCCTGGCTCCTCCGCTGAGACCGGACGGAAGCCGCTTCGAGCGGGACCAGCTGAATCTGTCCAAGGGTATTTTTCTCAGCGGCCAGCGGATCGGGACGATTTACCTCGAATCCGACCTGCAGGAGCTGCGCCACCGTCTGATTCGCTTTGGAGGAATTGTTTTCGCAATCCTGGTGAGCACCTTGCTGTTGGCCACGGCACTCGCGTCCAGATTGCAGCTCGTCATTTCGGCGCCGATTGCGCACCTCGCGATGGTCGCGAAAACGGTTTCCGGGCAAAACAACTATGCCGTGCGGGCGCGCAAGACTGCCGACGACGACCTGGGAAGACTCACCGACACCTTCAACGGAATGCTGTCGGAGATCGAATCCCGCGACGCCGAGCTGTTGAGTCATCGCGACCGGCTGGAGCAGCAGGTCGCGACCCGGACCTCGGAACTGGTGGAAGCCAGAGATCGCGCCGAAGCCGCCAGCCGGGCCAAGAGCGAGTTCCTCGCCAACATGAGCCACGAGATCCGCACTCCGATGAACGGCGTGATCGGGATGACCGAACTGGTGCTCGACATGGACCTCACTCCCGACCAGCGCGAATGTCTGGACACGGTCAAGGCATCGGCGGAATCGTTATTGACGGTGATCGACGATATTCTGGACTTTTCCAAAATCGAGGCCGGAAAACTTGATCTGGACCCGGTTCATTTCAATCTGCGCGACAGTCTGGAAGAAACCGTTAAGTCGCTGGCTTTGCGGGCCCACGCCAAAGATCTGGAGCTGCTCCTGGATGTGGGTTCGCAAGTGCCGGATTACGTGGTCGGAGATCCGGTGCGGCTGCGGCAGGTGGTCACGAATCTGATCGGGAACGCGATCAAGTTCACGCCCAGCGGCGAGGTCGCGCTGCTCGCCGGACTGGAAGTCGGCGCGGGCGACCAGGTTCACCTGCATTTCCGGGTTCGCGACACGGGCATCGGCATTCCCGTCGAAAAACAGGAACTGATTTTCGAAGCCTTCTCCCAGGCGGATGGATCGACCACCCGAAAGTTCGGCGGAACCGGCCTGGGACTGACCATTTCCAGCCGCCTGGTGAAGATGATGCAAGGCAGGCTGTGGGTGGAGAGCCAGCCGGGCGGGGGATCCACTTTTCATTTCACCGCATGTTTTGACGCCGCCAGTGACGCCGGGCATCCGGCCCCGGCGGATGACGCGTGCCTGGCCGGCATCCGCGTGCTCATCGTGGACGACAACGCCACCAACCGCCGTATTCTGGCCGAATTGCTGTCGCGCTGGAAAATGAAGCCGGTTTGCGCGAGCGGGGGGCTGGAGGCGTTGTGGAAACTGCGCCGCGCCGCCGAATGCGGAGATCACTTTTCCCTGGTCGTGACCGACTGTCATATGCCGGACATGGATGGCTTCGACCTCGCGAGGCAAATCCGGAACTCTCCGCACCTGACGGATTCCGTGGTCATGATGCTTACCTCCGGCGAGCGGCGCGAGGATGTCGCGCTCTGCAAAGAGCTCCATATCCGCGTACACCTGATCAAGCCGGTGCGCCGGGCGGAGCTGCGGGCCGCAATTGCCACGGCGCTCGCCTGCGGGTCCTTGCCCGGCGAACAGGACCTCGCGGCGAGACCCACGGACGCTGAGAATTCCATCCGGGCGCCGGAGCATTCGCGTTTCCGAATCCTGGTGGTCGAAGATAACATTGTGAATCAACGCGTCGCACTTCGCATTCTCGAAAAAGAGGGCCACACTGTGGTCGTGGCCGGGAACGGGCGCGAGGCGTTGAAGACGCTGGGGGAGGACCCGACTTTCGACTTGATCCTGATGGACGTCCAGATGCCGGAAATGGGAGGATTCGAAGCCACCGCCGCCATTCGGAGAGAAGAACGGGAAGGGCATCGCCATATCCCCATCATTGCCATGACCGCGCATGCCATGATCGGCGACCAGGAGTTGTGCCTCGCCGCGGGCATGGACGACTACATTTCAAAGCCGGTCCGCGCGCGCCTGCTGATCGATATGGTGGAAAAGTATGGATCTCAGGCCGAGACGGCCGGGCCATCGCCAGCCAATCCACCACAGGAGTCTGCTTTTGCAATCAGCTGTTTGCGATTGGGGACAGAGTAGTCCCCCTTTTTCAAAAGCACACTAGTCTCCTGTCTCCTAAATTTGTGGAATAAAAAAAGGGGACAGACCGCTCTGTCCACCGGCGGGCGGCCTCGAAAACCCAAAGACTTACGGCCGGGGACAGAGAAGTCTGTCCCCTTTTTTTATTCCACAAATTTAGGAGACAGCACACTAGTATCATGTCCCGGAAATTCATCGCATATCTCCACAGCACGTGGAGCATTTTGGAGGGCGGGATTTTTATCCCGCGCGGAGCTTCAGCTCCGCAGTTCGGGTCGAGCTGCGGGGCTAAAGCCCCGCGCGGACTCAAGTCCGCCCTCCCCGACTGTATCGAGTTATTCAACGGATTTGCGGGACACAACACTAGGGCACCGGAATACGGTAAATGTTGCGATGCGTCGTTACCTGAAGATAGGCGTATACACGCGGATCCGGACTCATGAAGGCCCGCTGAGGGATGGTTCGCATTCCCTCAATCGGCGGCGGCGCGGCGCGCCAGGAGATTCCGGACGGAGGAATCGGCGGCAGCGGCTGACCGGGTTTCAGCGCCACGGCGTAGATCTGGTGCAAATTCTCGGAGTAGAGATAAAACTCTTTGCCGTCGCGCGACCAGCTCACAATCGGCGGCGTGATCCCTCGCTCCTCGGCGCCTCCCGAGGCGCAGCCCGCACAGACCAGTTTGGAATCGCTGCCGTCGGTGCGGTAGATCTTGATATCCGTTCGGGCGCTGGTCCAGACGGCGAGCCAGTTTCCGTCCGGGGAGATATCGTACAGGAACATCGCCTTATCCGGGATGATCCGTTGAAGACCGGTGCCGTCGGACTTGATCTTCTGGAGATACATGCCTTCGCCCTCACCCCCGGCGAAATAAATCTCCCCATTGGGAGCGAACAGCGCGCGATTGCATTCCTGATTTACCAGCCGGCGCGCGGGCGAGCTGCCGTCGGTGCTTCCGATCCATAAAGCCCGTTCCGCGCCGGCCGCATTGATGAAGACGACCTGCTTTCCATCCGGCGAAACGCTGTAGTTGTCGATCATCAGATCCGGCAGCAGGCGCTGCTTTTTGCCGGTCTGAAGATCGATCGTCCACAACTCTCCACTGACGAAGGAGCGATTGGCGGTCGAGCGCTGAAGATAATAAAGCCGGGTGGTGTCCCCGGAAAACGAGGGCAGATAGGCGTAACCTTCGAACGTGATCTGGCGCTCGCCTTTCGAATCGTGAATCCACAGGGAGCTCTGGCTCTCGCCGACCGAAGTGACGAACGACTTTCCGTCGGGAGCGAATGAAATGCCATGTTCGTCAGACGCGCCGGAGGTGACCTGCTCCGGCTTGCCGTCCGGGAAACGCTGGCGCCAGGTATGAAATCCGCTTCCAGTGTCCGCGGAAAAATACATCCAGTTTCCGTCGGGCGTCCAGCCGGCGTAGGTGCATTGCGCGGGGTCGGGGCCCACGCGGCGTCCGGACGAGCTCCCGTCGAACGGAACCAGCCGGCAGGGCAGCCACTTAGCCGTGTCCATTTCCGTCACGATTACCCAATCGGCTTTAGGCGAAAGAAAAGACCGATGCGCCATGCCATCCACGCTCGCGGGCATGTATACGGTTCGCTGCTCGGAACGGCTTTCAGCGGCGGTGAAAATTCCCATATGGAGACCTTCGCCGGTGGCCGCCGAATACATCACGTGATACGGCTTGGTGTTGGCCGGGTTCCAGCTCAGACCTTCCGAATTCGCCAACATCCGGGTGGGCTCTCCACCCAGCACGGGAACCGACCAAGTCTCCCATTTGGGCGAATCGTCGCGCGTGTAAGCGATTCGCGAGCCATCGGGCGAGAAACTCACGGGCCCCATCTTTTCGCCGCCGTCGTGGGTGAGCTGGACTGGATCGCCGTCGGGGAGCAGCTTTACATAAACGTCGCCGGGACCCGTGAACGTAGCAGCTCCCCGGATAAATGCGAGCATGCGGCCATCGGGTGACAAAGCTGGTGTTACCGCCGAATCGGTGAAGTTGGTGAGCGGGATGTACTCCAGTTGCCGCGCCGGCGGAACTTTTCGCGGCCAGACCATAAATGCGCCGGCTGCGACGGCCAGAGCGGCGATGCTGCCCGCCACGAGCCATCCCGCGCGATGGCTTCGCATCGCGGGCGATTGCTGAGTGCTCGGACGCTGCGCGGCGCGCAGATCCGCCACCAGTTCCCGCATGGATGGATAACGATCCGCCGGGTCTTTGGCGAGGGCCTTCATCACCAGCGCCCGCAACGGTTCCGGGACGTTCGCCCGCAGCGGCGCGGGCTTTGCGTGAATCACCTGCTGGAGCAGTTCGAGATTGCCGGCCGCGCGAAACGGGCGCTGCCCGGCCAGCATTTCATACAGGACCGCGCCGAACGAAAACAGATCGCTGCGTGCGTCCAGGGGCTGGCCCGAAGCCTGCTCGGGCGACATGTAAGCGATGGTCCCGACGATCATTCCTTTGCGCGTATGCTGCTCAGTGAGCGTCCGGGTGGCGGACACGGGCGCGTCATCCTCGAGCTTGGCCAGTCCGAAATCGGCCAGCTTCGCGTAACCGCTGGTGGTGACCAGGATGTTATCCGGCTTGATGTCGCGGTGCAGAATCCCAGCTTGATGCGCGGTGGCCAGACCATCCGCGACACCGGTCAGCAGTTGCGCGACGTCCTCCCAACTTCGCGGCTGCCGTAGAACCCAGTCCTTGAGCGTGCCGCCATCGACAAATTCGGTGACCAGGTATTGCCGGCCGTCGAATTCGCCCACGTCATAGACCGTGAGGATATGCGGATGGTTGAGCGAGGAAGCCATCTGCGCCTCGCGCTGAAACCGCCGGCGGGCGGCGGCGTCGGCCAGATCGTCGGAGAGAAACTTGATCGCGACCGGACGCTTGAGCCGGGTGTCGATCGCCCGAAACACCGTGCCCATGCCTCCGGCGCCAATTTCCGCCTCGATTCTATATTGCCCGAGCTGTGTTCCCGGCCCGAGATTCAAGGCCGTCGGCGATTCCGGTTCGGTTTCCCAGGCCGGCCGGTTCGATCGGTCCGGCTGCGCCAGCATGGCCTCGACTTCCTTGCGAACCTCAGTATCCGCCTGAGCCAGCAAAGTGGCGCGCGCTTCTCCCTGGAGCTCGATGGCCGCCATATACAGCCGCTCAATCTGCCGCTGACGCTCAGGGGTCATGCTCCTGTATTATGGCGCGGAGAAACGGAGGCCGGGACAGCATAGGTCAGGACAAGCGAAAGCTTGGCCCAAGCGCGCCCGATCAAAGCTGAAAATTGAAGGACATGGTGCTCTTCACCCGGCGGATTCGTCCGTCTACCTTAAAGGGCGTAAACGACCATTTCCGCAGCGCCCGGACGACGGCGTCGCTCAAAATGGGCGGGCCCTTGGTGATCGAGACATTTTCAACCTTGCCGTTCACGCCGACCACGAATTCGGCAACCACCTCTCCGCTCAGCCGGAACTGACGGGCCGCGGCGGGGTATTCGGGATCCTGATGGACCACCGCAGCGTCGCGGATCACGTGGGTGCTCACGGCGATTACAGCATTGTCCGCATCGTGCGTCGATTCGGAAGGCCCCTGACCAAGGCCGGCAACGGCCGCCAACATAGACACAGCGAGAACTTGAGCGCAGCGGTGAAAGAGGACGGGCATAACCCTTGTGACATCGTCCGCTCCGCGAATTCCCTTTATAGATCTAGACTCGCGCCCGGACTATTACTGAGACACAAAATGGTCTATTCCTCGCTCCTGCCATGGACAAATCGGCCAAGAGTACCGATTGTTTTCATCAATGGACCGAAATTCCGAGCGAACTCCCCATTTGCAAAACGAACCCAAAGCCCGGTCTTTAAGTAAAACGATTACGCTGGCCGTGGTGGTCGCCACCTGCATCATCCTAGTGATCACCATTTGGTTCAGCTACTCGCAGGCCCGTAAGGCGCTGGAACAGCAGAGCAATGCGGAGGCGCTGAAACAGGTGCAGTCCACCGCGGACCAGTTCGACGCTTATCTGGACCGCGTGGCCGTGCTGCCGCGCGCCATCACGGCCCGCAAGGAAGCGGCCGGACCGGGGGAAGCCAGCAGCATAGTTCCATTCCTCGCCCGCCTGTTGGATAGCCTCTCGACTGAAGAGGCACTGGGCGTGTACCTGGCAAAGGAAGGCGTGACTGCCGGCCCCGACGCCATGCCCTGGGTGGATCGCAACAGCATCCCCGAAGCTCTTCAGCCTAAAGCCGGCCCGCGCGACCGTTCGAAGGATTGGTACGCCGGCGCCCAGCGGACCGGGAAGTTGCATATCTCAGAGCCGTACTTCGATACGGGCGGTTCGGAAGCGGAAATCGTGAGCGTGACCATCCCCTTCTTCGACGAAACTGGAAAGTTCGGAGGCGTCGCAGGCGCGGATCTCTCGCTCGATCTCATC
Source organism: Terriglobia bacterium (assembly GCA_963797245.1). GTDB lineage: Bacteria > Acidobacteriota > Terriglobia > Bryobacterales > Bryobacteraceae > Palsa-187. Next base: position 105,781 of record CAWCPE010000022.1, on the reverse strand, counting down.
CGCGCGATCGTCGGCTCCCTGCGGTTCCGGCCGGATGCGAAGGGCGATACCGCGTCATCAAATGCGCTTAAAGATTACAGCTTCCTGATCAGCGCGTCCGGCCACATCATGGCGCATCCCAACGAGGCGCTGTCCATGCGCCAGAATTTCGCCGGCGCCCAGGTCAGCAAGGTTCCGGGCGGCAGCGACATTGCGGCGCGCGACTCCGGCTTTGTGCGGCTATTCGAGAGCGGCAATCCACGCCGGGTTTTCTGGGCGAAAGCGCCACTCAGCGGCTGGAAAGTGGCGATGAGTATTCCCGAAACGGAAATCACCGGTTCGGCCAGCCAACTCGCGGTGCGGACAGTCGCGGTGGCGGGTCTGGCCGTAATTTTATCCGTGTTAGTGGTTTGGTTCGTCGCGCGGCGGCTAACCGAGCCGGTGCGCCGGCTCACTCTCGCCGCGCAAAACGTGAGCGAGCAGCGCTATGAAACCGCGGGCGACCTGGACCGCGTGGCGGGTCGCGGTGACGAGCTGGGTCAGCTGGCGCAGAACGTTCCGCAACATGGTGGGCGAAATCGCCGCGCGCGAAGCCAACCTTCGCAGCGCCGAAGAAAAACTCAGGCAAAGCGAGCTGCACTATCGCTCGCTGATTGAAAACACTTCCGACATCATTGCGCTGCTCGACCGTCAGGGACGCTTCAAATACGCGAGCCCGTCCATCGCCCGGATTCTCGGCGTGAAAAACGATACCGAAGCCGGCGCGCTGGGGGACTTCCTGAATGAAAAAGGAAAGCGCGCGTTCGATGACGCGATGCAGCGCTCCGCTTCCGCCTGGGGCGCGTCCGAACAGGTGGAAGTGGACGCCCGGCACTCAAGCGGCGACATCCGGACACTGGAAGTTTCGCTGCACAATATGCTCGACAACCCGGCGGTGAACGGCATCGTCGCCAACATTCGCGATATCACCGAGCGCCGGCGCGCGGAGGACCTCAGCCGTGAGAAGGAAGCGGCCGAGGCGGCCAACAAAGCCAAGAGCAATTTCCTCGCGAACATGAGCCATGAGCTGCGGACGCCGCTCAACGCCATCATCGGTTACAGCGAAATGCTGCAGGAAATGTCGGCCGACGACGGCCACGACCAGTATCGGTGGCGACTTGAAAAAGATTCATTCGGCCGGCAAGCATCTTCTGGAGCTCATCAACGATGTGCTGGACATTTCGAAGATCGAAGCCGGCAAGATGGACCTGTATATCGAAAGCTTCTCGCTCGACCGGACCATCGAGGATGTGCAGGCGGTGGTCGATCCGCTGGCGATGAAGAATTCGAACCAATTGGTGATCGAAAAGCCGCCGGAGCTCGGGCTTATCCGCGCGGACGTAACCAAGGTGCAGCAGTGCCTGCTGAACCTGCTCTCGAACGCCTGCAAATTTACTTCGAATGGAACGGTGCGGTTGCAGGTTTCGCGGGAGAACGGCTGGGTCACTTTCGAGGTTTCCGATACCGGCATCGGAATGACGAAGGAACAGATGGGCAAGCTGTTCCGCGCATTCCAGCAGGCCGATTCCTCCACTACGCGCAAGTTCGGCGGCACCGGCCTGGGACTCGCCATCAGCCGGCGATTCTGCCAGCTCATGAACGGCGACATTACGGTCGACAGCGAGGTTGGACGGGGAACCACCTTTACGATGCGGATTCCGGTGGAAGTGGTCCCGCAGCCTGCCGAAGGCCAGGCCACGCCGGAGAGTACAGCGGAACGGGTCTCCGAGTCGCTGCCGCCCTCCGCCGCCGTGGTGCTGGTGATCGATGACGATCCGCTGGTGGCTGATCTGTTGCGGCGCACTCTGGTCAAAGACGGTTATCGCGTGGAGTATGCGGAGAATGGAGAAAAGGGGTTACAGCTCGCGCGGCAGCTTCGTCCGGACGCCATTACGCTCGATGTGATGATGCCGGGGCTCGACGGATGGCAGGTGATGACGCGCCTCAAGTCCGATCCGGAGTTGTGCGACATCCCTGTCATTCTGTTATCGATCGTCAACGACCGGAAGACCGGTTTTGCGCTGGGCGCGACCGAGTATCTGACCAAGCCTCTGGACCGTGAGCGTCTCACCTCGGTCCTGCGGCGAATCTCGAACGGGCGTGGCTCGCGGCTGGCGCTGGTGGTGGACGATGTCGCCGACAATCGCGCGCTGCTTCGCGCCGCGCTCGAAGGGGATGGCTGGACGGTGGAGGAGGCCGGCAATGGACTGGAGGCTCTCGATCGCCTGGAACAACGCCGTCCGGACGCGATTCTGCTGGACCTCATGATGCCCGAAATGGATGGCATCGCACTGGTCGAACGGCTGCGAACCAGTGAGCGCAACCGCTCGATTCCGGTGCTGGTGGTCACCGCGAAAGACATTACCCCGATGGATCGCCAGCGTTTGTCGGGCGGCGTTCACGCCATTATGCAGAAGGGCGCGGTCGACTTGAGCGAGCTGGTATCGCAAACCCGATCGCTGTTGTCGGCACACACTCACATCCAAGCCTCGGATCAGGACGAGGCACTCGGGCAGAACCTGAACGAAAGGGTCATCGTATGAAAATCCTAATTGTTGAGGACAACGAGATGAACCGCGACATGCTGTCGCGGCGCCTCGAACGCAAGGGCTACTCGATCAGCATGGCGGTCGACGGAGGCGCGGGGGTGGAAAAAGCGATCGAAGAAGTACCCGATCTCATCCTGATGGACATGAGCCTGCCGGTGCTGGATGGCTGGGAGGCGACGCGGCGGGTGAAGGCCAATCCGGTCACCCAGCGCATTCCCGTCATCGCTCTCACCGCCCACGCCATGACCGGAGATCGCGACAAGGCGATGGAGGCGGGCTGTGACGATTACGACACCAAGCCGATCGACCTGGCTCGTCTGTTGACGAAGATCACGGGCCAGCTGGAGAAGGCCAAGGCGCCTCATGGAAGCTGAGCTCGCGCAGAAGGCCCCTGGCATATTGGCGCCGGCGACCCTCAAAAAGATCCGCCACGATCTCAAGACTCCGCTCAACCAGATCATTGGTTATGGGGAGATGTTGCTGGAGGACGCCACCGATCACAACGAGGCCGCGGCCGCGCTCCGCCGTCTGCTCGATTCGGCCCAGGCTTGCCTGGAGACGCAAACGCGGCTGCTGGGCCGGGACATCGATGAGCTGCTTCCAGGACATTTTCAGGAGCTTAAGGAGGATCAGACCGCCCGCACCGCGTATATGGGCGAGATCCTGGCCGAACTGCGGGCCGAGCCGGTGTCGCAGGACTGGGCGCGCGACCTCGACCGGTTAGGCAACGCGGTCTCCGATCTCGGAGTGCTGGCACGCAAGCTCTCCGCGCAAGGAATTGCCGAGAATCCTCCGGCGGTGAAGGTTTTGCGTCCGGAGGCTACCGTTCAGCCTCTTCGGCGTCCTGCATCCGATTCGCCCGACGCGCCGCATCAGACACCCGCACGAGCCAGCGGCCGAATCCTGGTGGTGGACGATAATGCCGGAAACCGCGACATGCTGTCGCGACGCCTGGAGCGCGAAGGCTACTCTATCGAAACCGCCGAGGATGGACGGCAGGCGCTCGCGAAGCTCGAAGCCGCACCGTTCGATCTGGTGCTGCTCGATATCGTGATGCCGGAGCTGGATGGCTTGGCGGTCCTGCAGACCATTCGCGCGGAGCCGCGCTGGCAGGAAGTTGCCGTGATCATGATCTCGGCGCTCGATGAGATCAAGAGCGTGGTGCGCTGTATCGAGATGGGCGCCGAGGACTATCTGCCGAAGCCCTTCGACCAGGTGCTTCTGCGCGCGCGCATCGGAGCGATTCTCGACCGCAAGCGCCTGCGCGACGAAGAGCGGCTGCGGGCGGCGCAGGTGGAGCGGGCCTTCGAGGAAGCGGATCGCCAGAAGCAGGTGGCCGAAGGCATGCTCCGCAATATTCTTCCGGCCAAGATCGCGCAGGAGCTGCAGAACGCGGGAACCGTGGAGCCGATGTATTTTGAGGACGTCACCATCGGATTCACCGACTTCGTCGGCTTTACGCTCGCCACCGAGAAGCTGGCCGCCGAGGAAATCGTCGGCATGCTGCACCAGTATTTCACGGCCTTCGACCGCATTGTGTCGCGCTATGGCCTGGAGAAAATGAAGACCATCGGCGATAGCTACATGTTCGTGAGCGGCATGCCCGATCGCCGGCCGTCGCACCCGGTGGACGCCGTGCTTGCGGCGCTCGAGATGGTGGAAATGGTTCGCAGCCTGGCCCGGCCGGACGAAGGCATCGAGTGGCAGATGCGGGTCGGCTTACACACCGGTCCGGTGATCGCGGGCGTGGTGGGCATCCACAAATTCGCGTTCGACGTATGGGGCGATTCGGTGAATTTCAGCTCGCGCATGGAGTCGAGCGGCGCCCCCAATCGCGTCAACCTTTCCGAGCGGACTTACTCCCGCGTCAAGGATTTTGTCCGCTGCACACCACGCGGCCGCGTGCTCACCAAGGACGGCCGTGAAGCGGATATGTACTTCGCCGACGGCGTCTCCGAGAAGCTGATCGATGAAGACACGGACGGTATCCCGCACGCGTTCGCGCGGCGCTATCGAATTTATTTCCAGCAGGCCGTGCGCGCATTCCCGCCTTTTCTGCTGCGGTCGCAATCGCGTCCGTAAAGTGCGCGGAGTTGATCATGCGCGGAACGCGGCGCTGCAAGTCGGCGCCGGCCCCACGTAGACGCACGTTTTCCGAGGCAGACCACAGAAGTTCGTCGCATTGTGGGGTGGGCATTCCTGCCCGCAGCCGACCTTCCAGGTCGGCTGGACCCGTTCAAAAAACGGGTCCACCGGCTGGAAGCCGGCCCCCACACCATCGCTCCGGTTATGTGTAACCTAGCGCTGCGCACTCGTCGCCGGAGCCGAAGCAGCCGCGGGGTGGTCGATGTAAAACGTCATCCCTGTATACTGCATCTCATCCCAGGTCTGGTCGCCCCAGTGTACGTCGACTTTCGGGTTGGGATTCGACGGATTGTTGACCGAGTTATCGTAGTGCGCCGTCGCCTCCAGGCGCGAGCCCTTCGGTACGGCCAGCGGCGTGGCGAACGTGTACCACGTCTGCCAGTTGAAGTCGTAGTGCGGCACCGTGAGGATGACCTCGGAGCGCCCGTCGGGATAGATCAGCCGGTATTCCCAGCTCTTCCCGCGAAGGTGGGTGTGCGGGACCATCGCCGTGATGTGCGCGTCTTCCGGGAACTCGATCGCGGTATCGACGGCCTGGTCCGCCACGCCGGCCGCGATCTTCATCATCGGATCCATAAATGCTGCCGTGTGGATTTCACGCTCCGGCGCCTGCTTCGCAAAGATCAAACCGATGCTCGACTGATCCATGGCGCCTTTTCCGTTGGCGGTGTAGTGGATCTGGAAAACCAGTGATGAGCCGGCCGGGATGCGGACCGCTTCACCCTGCTGAAACACCATCGGCGGCGCGCCCGGCGCGACCGCTGCCAGCATGACTCCCGGGCCGCCGCCACCCGGCCGATTCATATGCGGCAGGCGAGGCAGCACCTGGTTGAAGCCGTCGACGTAAGGAGTGCCCGCGGGTTCCTTCATATAAACGATGATGTGGTGCACCACGCTGCGGACGCCCGGCTTGATTTCCATGGCCTGCACCCACTTGTCCTCAGTGAAGTTGGTGGGAACGGTGAAATATTGATAGGCGATGGTCCCGTCCGGCGGTACGGCAAAGGGCTTGGGAATCGACAGCACCAGATCGGGCTTCCCGATCTGCCATCCCTCGGCGAAATGCGGAACCGGCGGCAGATCCTTGGGATTCCCCTCCGGGGCGCCTCCATCCACCCAGCTGATCAGCGTATTCTTGTCCTGGTCGCTCAGCCTGCGATCGTTCAGGAAGTAACCGGGCGGCTGCGAGGCATGCCACGGCGGCATTTTTCCTTCCGAAACATATTGCCGGATGGATTTGGCCCAGGGTCTGGCATCCTGATATGAAATCAATGACATCGGGGCGATTTCGCCGGCCCGATGGCAGGTCGCGCAATTCTTATAAAGAATCGGCGCCACGTCTTTGGTAAAGGTGGGCACAGCGGCGGCGGCCAGGTGGGACGCGAACAGCAGCGCACCCGCCGAAAGAATTGCGGAACCGGGTAAAGCTTTCATCGGACACTCCTTATGATGCTCTGTACGCAAAAAAACCAGCGCATGTTTCACGCTCTCTCACTCTATCACTAGTTTTTCCTCATGAAAATCGCGTTTCGACACCACTTCTGGGTAGCGGCGCATTTTCTTTGAAAATCGTCAAGTCGCAGTGAAATCTGGAACAACCATTCTAATTCTGTAGCTTACGGGCGCCAGCCCGGCCGGGCTAGATGCGAACGCCAGGTCAAACCGTAAATTCGCCGATGCGCGCAACGTGTACCAGGGCCGGTTTACGCGTGGCGCGTCAGCCGTCCTGGGTGTAGACTCAAAAAAGATCGTTCACCAGTGTGGAGCGGGCGTACCTGATATGAAGTCAGCAATGCAATCTCCTGCACAAGACCTGCCAGAGGTTGAGCCGGAGCAGAACCAATCCCGCTTCTTCTCAAGCGAGTCGGTTCTCAACATTTTAAAGTTGATTCTTGGCGGAGCCCAGTTGTCTGAGGTATTGGGGATCATTGCGCAACTGGTCGAATCTCAAGGCGACGGCACGTTATGCACCATTTGGCTTCCGGATGCCGACGGAAAGCATCTCCATTGCGCAGCCGCGCCCAGTCTCCCTGGATTTGCTGCCAAGGTAGGGCGAATGTCGGTTGGACCGAATGGCGCCTCCTGCGGGACGGCCATTTATCGGAGGGAGCCGGTCTATGTTGCCGATATCCGCCGGGAGTCTATTTGGGACGATTATCGTGACTTGGTCTTGCCGTATGGTATTCGGGCGGTTTGGTCGCGACCGCTGTTCTCGCGCGACGGTCAGGCGCTGGGGACTTTCGCCATCCTTTATCGAGAGGTGCGCAATCCTGACGCCGGCGACCTGGAATTGATCGAGAATGCCAGCCACATTGCCAGGATCGCGATCGAGCGGCACCTTCATGAAGAGGCGTTGCGGCATGAACGCGATCGGCTGCGCCTGCTGCTGGAAATTACCAACAGCACGATGTCGAAGCTGGACCTGCCGCGCCTGGTGGAGGCGCTCTCCACCAGCCTGTTGAGCGTCACGCGATGCGACTTTTGCGCCTTGCTGCTGCCCGACACCGACAGCGGGGAATTGCGGCTCACCACGTTGTACAACCCGGAGGCGCGAGGTTCCTTCTCCGACGGGTCGATTATTCCCCTCCACGGTTCGATCTGCGGAAAGGTTTTCCGGCTCGGCCAGACGCAACATTATAACCACCTGGATGAGCTACTCGACGACCCGGAAAGCTTCGGCAGCAGCGTAGGTCGGCTTTTCTATGAACGCGTCAAGGCGGAAGGCCTGGCCTCGGGATGCGATCTCCCGCTCCTCGGCAGAAACGGCGTGGTCGGCGTATTGGCGGCTTTGAAGAGGTCCCAGAGGGCATTCGAGAGAGACGATGTCATTTTTCTGGAACAGGTGGCCCGCCAGGTGGCGATTGCAGTTGAGAACGCACTGGAGTACGAAAAGGCGGTAAGGGATCGAGATAAAGAAACGAAACAGAGACTTTATCTGGAGGAGGAAATTCGCGCTCAATTTGGAGCGATCGTGGGAGAGGGCGCTGCATTGAAGGCTGCGCTGCAGCTGGTATCCGTGGTTGCGCCGACCGATTCGAGCGTGCTGATCCTGGGCGAGACCGGGACGGGTAAGGAACTGATTGCCCGCGCGGTACACGATTTGAGTTCCCGCCGCGAACGCGCCTTTGTGAAAGTGAACTGCGCCGCGATTCCGCTCGGGCTTCTGGAGAGTGAACTGTTCGGTCATGAAAAAGGCGCATTCACCGGAGCGATCGCTCAGAAAATGGGGCGCTTTGAACTGGCGAACAAGGGCACGCTCTTTTTGGACGAAGTCGGCGACATCCCGCTTGAACTTCAGGCGAAACTACTGCGGGTTTTGCAGGAGCAGGAATTTGAGAGGCTGGGCAGTAACCGCACTCATAAAGTCGACGTACGCCTGATCGCTGCTACCCATCGCGATCTGCCCGCCATGGTGAAGCAGTCGACATTTCGCGAAGACCTGTACTACCGGCTGAAAGTATTTCCGATCCACGTTCCGGCGCTGCGGCAGCGTACCGAAGACATTCCGAAACTGGTGTGGCATTTCATAGAGCTCTACAGCCGGCGGATGAACCGGCGAATCGACGAAATCCCTTCAGAGACGATGGACCGGCTGGTGCGATACTCGTGGCCCGGCAACGTTCGGGAATTGCAAAACTTCATCGAGCGCGCCGTCATTCTTTCCCCGCATTCGATACTGCGCGCCCCAACCGCTGAGTTGGAACCCTTCCACGCAAACCAAGAGACCAATTCTCCCATGACAGGGCTCGAGGAAGTGGAGCGGGATCACATCGTCCGGGCGCTTGAAGCGAGCCACTGGGTGGTGGGCGGCCGCAATGGCGCTGCCGAGCGGCTGGGAATGAAGCGGACCTCGTTAGTCTACAGAATGCGGAAGCTTCGCATCAGCCGTCCCTCGTAACGCCGCCTCGCACCAGACGAGCCGGGACGAAAGTTGCGACAAACCCCGGTCAGTGCGCTGGAGGTCCGTCGCGAATCCGTCACCTGGACGCGAGATCCATCGCTTGCGAGGGTAAGCGCATCCTGCCGCGTTAGAAGCGACTTTAGCGCCTCCCACCGAGATCCTTTTCGTTTTGGCCTGTCGGATGCCACACCGATCGTGTCACTGCCTCACGCAAGGCGTGGCTCAAAACGGCAAATAGTTTCGCGAAACACCAAGAAACACGAACCAAGGAGAAACGATTATGATCCGCAACGTTATGACAGCAATTCCTCTGGCAGCTTTGGCCTTGACGTTGGTTTTGGAGCCCTCGATGAACGCACAGAACAGCGGGGCGAAGACTCTGGAGACGGGCACTTTTCATGGCAAGGTGCACAACACCTCGGGCCGGGCGACCATCTACCGGGAGCCCGGCGGGAAACTGGTTCTCCGGCTGACGAACTTCAAGACCTCGAATGGGCCCGATGTGCACGTGATTCTCATCGCGGCGAGGGATGCGGACGACGACGCCAACTTCCTGAAGAGCAGCACCGCGCGCATCGAACTCGGCGCTCTGAAAGGGAACGAAGGCGACCAGAACTACGAAATCCCCGCAGGAACCGATCTGAGCAAGTTTCAAACGGTTTCGATTTACTGTGAACGGTTCAATGCGAACTTCGGCGCCGCGCCACTCGCCAAATTCTGAGCCGAAGCTTTCCAGACGGAGTTGGGCGGGACAGGACCCGCCCGATCCGATTTTCATAGGAGAGAAGCATGACACTCCACATCGGTACATGGTTATCCCACAGGAAAGGGATGGTGGTCGCGATCGGTCTCCCGGTTCTGGTCGCTGCCTGGTGGGCATTTCGGCCCGAAAAGCTCTGGATCAATGAAAAGGTCAACGAGGCCGCGCCGTTTGCTTCCACCCTCGATCCCCAGCCGCTGTATACCGGACGCCTGGAAGGCAAAGCGCACCAGACCAGCGGCCGCGCGACGATCTACAAAAGCCCGGACGGCAAGCCATATCTGCGTCTGACCGACTTTACAACGTCGAACGGCCCCGACGTTCACGTGCTGCTGGCGCGGAGCGACGACCAGGGCCTGCAACAAGAGATCGTAAAAGGCAATCTCGATAGCGTTGAACTTGGAATGCTCAAAGGCAACCAGGGCGATCAGAACTACGATCTGCCCTCCACGGTGGACCTGACTAAATATAACGCCGTGGTGATTTACTGCGAACGCTTTCACGCCATATTCGGCGTGGCGAAGCTGGAACCGTTCTAAGAACACCATCCCACACTGGCGGGAGCGGCCAGTAATCCGGTGACCAGCCTCTCCATCTTGAGCAATCGGCATTTGTCGGTGTTTTTGGCCTGTCGGATGCGGTAGCTAAAGTGACCTTGCCTCACGGCGAGGCGTCACAAACTGAGTAAGGAGCGTTTCATGAGTCAAGCTCATTCAGCCCAAAATGCGCAAATTCCCGGGTCGGCGTTGAAAACACCGCAGCCCCTTACCGGACCTTATGTACCGGTTACATCCGTCCACACGATCGAAGCGGATGGAGTCCGCATGTTTTACCGGGCGGCGGGCGACCCGAATTCCCCGGTAGTGCTGCTGCTGCACGGGTTCCCGACATCGTCTTTCATGTTCCGCGAACTCATTCCACGTCTGGCGAGCGACTACCGGGTCATCGCGCCCGATCTCCCGGGCTTCGGATTCACGGAAGTTCCCGCGGAACGGAAATATGTTTATTCGTTCGACCGATTGGCCGCGACGCTCAATGCGTTCACCCAGGCGCTCAAGATCAGGCGCTTCGCAGTGTATGTGTTTGACTACGGCGCACCAACCGGATTGCGTCTGGCGATGGCTCACCCGGATCGCGTGACCGCGATCGTTTCACAGAACGGAAACGCCTATGAAGAAGGGCTGGGCGATGCGTGGGGGCCCATCCGCAAATACTGGGCGGAGCCAACACCGGAGAATCGAGAGGTCATCCGCAAGAACATTCTGACGCTGGAGGGAACCAAATGGCAGTACACGCACGGCGTGCCAGATCCGGAGAGTGTTCCGCCTGAATCCTACACGTTGGATGCGGCTCTGCTGGAGCGTCCGGGAAACAAAGACATTCAACTGGATCTGTTTCTGGATTACGCGTCGAATGTGAAGCTCTATCCGGCATTTCAGGATTACTTCCGGAAGGCGAAGCCGCCCCTGCTGGCGATTTGGGGGAAGAACGACCCGTTTTTCATTCCCGCCGGCGCCGAGGCATTTCGAAAAGACATACCGAACGCTCGGGTCGAGTTCCTGGATACCGGGCATTTTGCGACGGAGACGCACTTTGTCCAAATTGTTGCCGCGATGAAGGAGTTCCTGGCGGCGAACCGGGCCTCACAATGAGTTCTTTCGCTCAGAACGCCACGATCGTACTGGTCCACGGCGCGTGGGCGGACGGTTCCTGTTGGCGCAATGTTATTCTGCCGTTGCAGCAAGAGGGGCTCAAAGTAACGTGCGGGCCGATTCCCCTCACATCTTTGACGGAGGACATCGCGGCTCTCGAACGCGCGATGGAGAGAACCCGCGGCCCGGTACTGCTGGCTGGACACGCATATGCGGGCGCGGTAATCGCCGGCGCGAAAAGTGACCGGGTCAAGTCGCTCGTGTACATAGCGGCGCTGGCGCCCGCTGAGGGTGAAACGGTTGCCGACGTCTTTCATCGCGCCAAGCCACATCCACAGGCGCCGGATCTGCAGCCGGATGCGCACGGGCTGCTCTGGATGCCGGAAGGAAGCTTTGCCCACGCGGTCGCTCATGAGGCGTCTTCGGACCAGACCACGATTATGGAAGCCGTGCAGCGGCCCATCGCCATGAAATGCATTCAGGAGAGAGCTCCGGTGCCGGCCTGGAAGACGAAACCATCCTGGTTTCTCCTGGCGGACGAGGACCGCATGATTGCGCCGGAGACGCAACGCTACATGGCCGAGCGGATGGGCGCGCAGATTCGGGCGCACCACGTAGACCACAGTCCCATGTATGCGGCGCCCAATGTGGTCGTGAGCGTGATTCTCGAAGCGGCGCGTGAGACGCTCGCATCTTAACGGCAGGCATCCGACGAATCAGGAGAAACCATGCCAACCAAACCGGTCGCCATCGTCACTGGCGCGAGTCAGGGCATTGGTCGCGCGACCGCGGTACGCCTGGCGCGCGACTTCCGAGCCGTTGTCCTGGCAGCCAGGCAAGAGGACGAACTCCACCAGACCGCGGCCGCGGTGGAAGCCGAGGGTGCCGAACCGCTGATCTACGCACTCGACCTTCGCCAGCCCGGTTCTGTCGAAACTCTGGTCCAAGGTACTCTCGACCGTTTCGGCAGAATCGACGCTTTGCTAAATATCGCTGGCGCCGTGCCGCAGATCGACTTGTTCGAGATGACGGACGCACAGTGGGAAGACGGCATGGCGCTGAAGCTACACGCAGCTCGGCGGCTGACCATCCGGGCGTGGGATGCTTTGAAAGCGTCCAGCGGTGCAGTGGTGCTGATCTCGGGAAGCGCCGCTCTCGATCCAAAACCCGCCTTCGCGGCGGTCGCGACCATCAACGCCGCCATCATTGCGCTGGCGAAGGCCTTCGCCGAGCAAGGCATCAAAGATGGAGTCCAGGTTAACAGCGTGGTGCCCGGTCCGGTGATGACGGGCCGCCGCCGGTCGTTCATGGATCACTGGGCGCCGGCGCACGGAATGAGCGTGGAAGAAGCCATGCAGCAGTTTCCGGAAAAGGCAGGCATCGCCCGCTATGGTGAACCGGAGGAGATCGCCGGCCTGATGGCATATCTGGTTTCCAAAGAAGCTCGTTGGCTCACGGGCGCTTCTGTCCGCATGGATGGCGGCGAAATCAAGGGGATCTGATCCGCGGCGAGTGCGACCGTCGCGAGCAGCAGCGCCACCCAGCCGTTACCTGGCGCTCGATCATCCCGGCATTCGCACCGCCAGCTTTCTGGGCGTGCAATAGCCGGCGGAACGCGATATGATCCCGGGTGCTCGAAGCGCTCTTTCTGATCGGGCGGGCGGCCCTGTTTCTGTTCCTCGATCGAAAGCCGCGGGCGCGCGGGTTCTTTTATTGGCTTTCGCCTTGCTGTACCGGCTGTTTGGTTTGGGACTCGACCGCCTGCACGTGGATCGGTCGCGATATTATGGCTGGAGCGTCGACCAGATCGCGTCGGGCTTGATGCTTTTGCTTGCGGCGGTTACGGTCCTCGAATTGGGACGGCTCAAGCGCGCCGGCGCTCGTAAGGTAGTGGCATTGGAGGTTACTTGTTCCAGAGATTCGGTAAATTCCTGAGCGCCAATAAATTTGGCGCCGCACACGAGCAGAGAAACTCGCGATTCGATCCGCACACTGTGGGTCGCGCCATTGATCCGCAGCGCGATCTCGACAGTTGAGGATCGAATGCCCGTCTCCGCGGGATCGATTGTGGATTTCAGTTCCGCCATAGGGTCCCTTCTTGCGATCTTTTAAGGTTAGATCGAATTGCACCGGCTTTAGTTTCGAAACCGCGCAATCAACGCCGAATTCGCTGGTACGCTTCTCCGATCACCAAGTCGTGTTAAAATCTCGAAGCCGATCCATGGCTCCATGAGATACGCGCTCTTCGCCTGCCTGTGTTTGCATTCCGCGTTCGGGTCGGCGATCGTGGTCGGATTTGTGGGCGGGTTCGTCAACCAGGACGACCCGGTGCATGAGGAAGTGCGGCTCGCCGCGCGCCTGCGACACGATTATCCTTCGGGCGTCTACGTAAGAATCTTCGAGGACCACTCGGCCGGGCAGGCGCACCAGGAAATTCTGCGGGCGCTCGATGCCGACCACGACGGAAAGCTCTCCGACCGGGAAAAACGCGACGCGCGCATCGTTCTGTTCGGGCATAGCTGGGGTGGGTCCGAAGTGGTCGCCATGGCGTGGACCCTTCAGGAAGAGGGAATTGCGGTGCTCCTCACCATCCAGGTGGACAGCGTCGCCAAGCATGGCGAGCAGGACGCATTGATTCCCGCCAACGTCGCGCAAGCCATCAATTTTTACCAGCTTGACGGCTTTGTTCACGGCCGAAGCCGGATCGTCGCGGCCGACCCGTCAGGCACCCAGATCCTGGGCAATATCGAGCTGAGTTATCAGTCGCGCGAGGTCAACGTCGCCGCATATCCCTGGTATGAGCGGATGTTCATGAAGCCGCACATCGAGATCGAATCGGATCCGAGCGTCTGGAGCCGCATCGAAAGCCTGATCCGATCGAGATTCTAGCCGGAAAAGCGAAGCCGATACAGATGCCAAAGCGTCGCGGCCTGAAGTATACTGTTTCACGCGAGGGTCGTGCCGAGGGTAAGTCGCTCCCATGTTTCCGTACATCGTCTCGACGAACTTGCACGTGGGTCGGTTTTACCTGGCGCCCTTTCCGGCGCTGGTGGCGATCGCCATCGCAGTCGGCTATCTGGTTGCCACCCATCGCGCGGAGCGCAGCGGGATCTCACGGGAGCAGTTCACCAAGCTGGGCTTCTGCGTCATCCTCGCCGGGCTCCTCTGCGCTCACCTGGGGAAATATATTTATTCGCCCGGCGCATGGCGCATGGTTGCGATCCAGCCCGGGGTTCTTCTCAACATTTTCCGCGGAGAGGCATCCTTCGGGGGGTTCATTGGCGGATTCCTCGCCGGGCAGGCATTTCTATGGTGGAATTCGATCCCCTACCGGGATTGGTACCTGTATGCGGACGCGGCCTGTTTCGCCGTGCCGTTTGCGTGGTGGATCGGACGGCTGGGCTGTTACCTGGTGCACGATCATCCCGGCCTTCGCACCACCAGCTTTCTGGGTGTGCAATATCCGGGGGGAACGCGCTATGATCTCGGATTGCTCGAAGCGTTATTTCTGATCGTGCTGGCCGCGCTGTTTCTGTTCCTCGACCGCAAGCCGCGGCCGCGCGGGTTCTTCTATGTGGCTTTTGCTGTGTTGTACGGGCTGTTTCGTCTGGGGCTCGACCGCCTGCACGTGGATCCGCCGCGATATTATGGCTGGAGCGTCGACCAGATCGCGTCGAGCCTGATGCTTTTACTGGGCGCGATTACAGTCCTCGAATTGATGCGGCTGGAGCGCGCAAGCGCTCATAAGGTACTGGTAGCGTCGGAGGTTACATGTTCCAGAGATTCCGTCAATTCCTGAGCGCCAATAAATTTGGCGCCGCACTGTGGCTGGGAATCGCCTTAATGATGTGGGCCAGCTTTCAGAGAAGCGCCACCTACCCGATTGCCCCGACGCAGCACATGCCCAGGACTGCGGAGAGACCTTCTGCAACGCCCTAATAGACATAGATGACTACTTTTGTGGCACGGACGACGTCGCGGAGTACAGTATGGGTGAGGGGGGCGCCATCCGATTCGAGCGCAACGTCGGGCAGGCGGACTCGAATTACGGTTTTGTCGCTCACGGACGGCAGCAAATGATTCTGGTCTCCTCCGCCGGGAGCGAGATTCAATTGAAACCATCCAAGAAGATGAAGGGGCGCACCATCCGCACCTCGCTCGAAGGAGCGCGGACCGGCTCCGAACCACTGGGCGAGCATCCCTTGAGCGGCCACGTGAATTATCTGATCGGCAACGACCCCCAAAACTGGCATACCGACATCCCCACCTTCGCGCGGGTGCGGGCCGCGAACGTTTATCCCAAAATTGACGCGGTCTACCACGGAAGTAATGGCGATCTGGAGACTGATTTTGTCGTTCAGCCAGGCGGCGATCCGCAGGTTATCCGGGTCCGGTTCGACGGCGCGGACCAGGTGCAGATGGAAAGCGATGAATCCCTGTCGGTGCGCGCGGACTCGCGCACGCTGAGCTGGAAGAAACCGGCGCTCTATCAGGTCGGCGAGCATGGCCAGAGGATCGGGGTGGAAGGGCGCTTCCGGATGGAACCCGACGGCGCCGTGGGATTCGAAGTGGGCGCTTACGACGTCACTCGTCCGCTGGTGATCGATCCGGTGCTGACCTACGCGACGTATTTCGGAAGTCCGTATGCCGATGGCGCCGCGCGCGTGACGGCCGATGCCTCGGGCAACGCCTACATGATCGGCAGCACCGACGACAACGAGTTCCCCGTCACGCCCGGTGCGTTCTATACCGCCGGCACGAATCAGGGCAACGTGCTGATCGCCAAAGTGGCCCCGGACGGGAAGTCCATGATTTACGAAACGCACATCGGCGGATCGAACGGCGATCTGGGATGGGGAATCGCGCTGGATGCGTCGGGGAACGTGTACCTGACCGGTTCGACGACCAGCCAGAATTTCCCGCAGGTCCCCGCGTTGAACAATCTGACCACCAAGCTTGCCACGGATCCTCTCAATTGCTTCGTCACGAAATTGAACGCAGCCGGAAACGCGCTGGTTTATTCGGCGCTGATCGGCGGGTCCGCCGCCGATGGTTGCAGCAGCATCGGCGTGGATTCCGCCGGCGACGCGTACGTGGTGGGCGTGACTCTTTCGACCGATTTCCCGCTCAAGAATGCGATTCAGACCAGCCTGCCGATCGCGCCCGGTTCCTCGGCGACCGGCGCGTTTGTCGCCAAGTTCAACCCGGCCGGCACGCAATTGCAATATTCGACCTATTTCGGCGGCTCGGGCGGCATTAACGCGGCGACCGCGGTTGCGGTGGATAGCGCCGGCGACGCATATTTCACCGGCTTTACTACCAGCGTAGAGTTTCCCGTGACCTCCGGCTCTTTACAGCAGAACTTCGGCGGTTATGGCGGCCAAATCAACCCGCTCCTGACCACCGGCGACGCATTCGTGGTGAAGATGAGTCCCGCCGGGCAGAAAATCTACGCCACCTATCTGGGCGGGTCCAAAGACGATATCGGCGTGGGGATCGCGATTGACGCGCAGGGCGACGTGTACGTGGGCGGCGCGACGCTTTCGTCGAATTTTCCCACCCAGAATCCGTTCCAGAAGGCCTACGCCGGCGCGGGCGGCGATCAACAATCGTCCGGCGGCGATGGCTTCATCACCGAACTCGATCCCACCGGAAGCACGCTGGTGTTTTCGAGCTACATCGGCGGATCGCTGGACGACCGGGTGCTTGGCGTGGCGCTCGATTCGAGCGGAAACATTTATCTGGCCGGTCAAACTTTATCCAGTAATTTCCCGACCGCGGGCACGCAGGCGCAGTCCGGGTACGCCGGCGACAGCGATGGCGGTTTCAAAACCGGGGACGCGTTTGTGGCGGAAGTCAGCTCCGCCCACGCCCTCACTTTCTCGACCTATCTGGGCGGATCGGCGGGCGACTGGGCGGGCGGCGTTGCCGTAGATGGCACCGGTGGGATCATTATCGCGGGAGGCACCACGTCCTCCAATTTTCCCGCGACCGCCGGCGTCTACCAGGTGGGATACGCCGGGACCGACCCCGTCTTGAACTCCGCCTACCCCATTGGCGACGCATTCATCGCCAAGTTCGGCGGCGCGTTATCGGGCATAAATATCGCCGGCATTTCCAATGCCGCCAGTTACGTCGGCGGATCCATCGCTCCCGGTGAAGCCGTATTGATTGCGGGAACCGGCATCGGCCCGGCTGCCATCACCGGCGCCGCGCTCACTCCCAAGGGAACCATCAGCACCTCGGTGGCGAATACCCAATTCACGTTTAACGGCGTGGCCGCGCCCATCGTTTACGTGAGTTCGCAGTACAGCTCCGTGATCGTTCCCTATGAGGTTTCCACCGCCACCACGGCGCAGGTGGTCGCGACGGTGAACGGCGTTTCTTCGCCGCCGTTTACCATGCCGGTGGCGGCCACTTTACCCGGAGTCTTTTCGGCGAATTCATCGGGCTCCGGTCAGGGAGCGATTCTCAATCAGAACCTGACCAGCAATTCGGCGCAAAACCCGGCTACCCGGGGATCCTTCGTGGTGGTGTTTGTCACCGGGGAAGGCCAAACCGTTCCGCCCGGCGTCGATGGGAGTGTTACGGAGTCGACCATCACGCCCGTGCTCCCGGTCTCGGTGAGTTTCGGCGGCGTTCCGGCGACGTCCATCGAGTTTGCGGGCGAAACGCCCGGAGTGGTGGCGGGCGTGATGCAGATCAATGTGTACGTTCCGCAGCTCGCACCCACCGGAATCGTGCCGCTCACGGTCACCATTGGCAGCGTTACCACCCAGTCCGGATTGACGGTGGCCATTCAATAAGAACGAAGTGGCGCACCGCCGACCGGGATCATCGCCCAAGCTCCCAGTGTGCCGAGTTAGAAATACGTCGAATAATTCCCCAGCCGACCAAGGACGGCGGACTTCAGTCCGCGCGGGGCTTCAGCCCCGCTTTTGCGCGACTTGCGGAGCTAAAGCTCTGCGCGGGATGAATCCCGCCGTCCAAACGGGCGCGTGTCCGCCTCCGAGATACGCAACGAACTTGTAACTCAGCACACGAGCGATTTGGTGATTGACTTCGGCGGGGCACGCGTACATAATATCGATCATCGATATAGCGATCATCGATTATGCCTAAAAACGCTCTCGACCCCCTACCCTCCGCTGCATTTCATATTCTCGTCGCTCTCGCTGGCGGCGATCTGCATGGTTACGGCATCATGCGCGAAGTTTTAGCCTTGACGGCCGGGCGCGTGAAGCTCGGCCCAGGGACGTTGTATGGCTCGATCCGGACGCTGTTGGAAGCCGGTCTGATCAGGGAACTCGATGCGCGTGCTTCCGACGATGCGGGCGGTGCGCGACGCCGCTATTACCGTATGACGCCGGCCGGGCGCAAGCTTGCGAGCGCGGAGGCGGACCGGCTCGCGGACATGGTCCGCATGGCCCGTGAACGGAGGATTTTCCGAGGTGCCCATGTCTGAACGAATCTACGCGTGGCTTTTGTCGTTGTATCCGAAGAGCTTCCGTGAACAATACGGCCGCGCCGCGCTCGACCTGTTTCACGACCGTCTTGGCAAGGAAAGCAAGTTCCGCTTGTGGCTGAATGTCGCGGCCGATCTCATCGTCTCTCTTCCTTCCGAATACGCACGCGGCGAACATCCTGCCGCCGTGACGCAGGGGGCCGGATGGCGTTCCCGTCTTTTACACGGCCAACACCTTCAAGCCCAGCCGTATCGCGCTCCTCAATGGTGCGATTCTGTCGATTGCCTCCTTCGCGGCCGTCGCCCTGCTGCTTAACCAGTGGGCGAATCGCCCGGTGTTTCTGGTTGGCTCGCATCATCCCGGAGTGTTCCAGTTCGTTCATGCAAAGAGTGATCCCGCGGATCTGACCACGGAAATCGCGATTCGCCCCTCGCCCGCTCAGCTGCGCGTCTCCCCGTACTTCAAGATGTTGCGAGTTCTCGGAGCGCTCGATTTGAATCACGACAACATCATTGACTCGGCGGAAATCGCTACGGCGCCCAGCTCGCTTTCGAAGCTGGACACCAATCATGACGGGACGCTTTCATTGGAGGAATGCGGCTTGAAACTCCCCGAAGGGCTGACGCCTGAGCGGGCGCGGCGCTTCCGCCTCATGCTCATGAGGGTTCATCCTGTGCTGGCCGCTCTCGATACAAATCACGACGGCGAAATCTCGGCTCAGGAGATCCGATACGCGACGTGGTCCCTGAAGGTTTTGGACCTGAATCGCGACGGCCAGCTTACCGAAGACGAGCTTCTGCCGGACAAGGCGGAAGTGATCGCGAGCCTGATCATGCTGCACTTCGACCGCGATTGGGATGGCAGAATCTCACTCGAGGAACGGGCCGGCGCGCCGCCGCGAATCCTCGCACTCTTCGATCGGGCCGGACGGAACATCGCCATCAGCGAGGAGCAACTGGCGGACGCGGTCCGGATGGAGCAGCCGTGACACCACGGGCGGTCATTCTTAAAATCCATTTGGTCATCGGCGTTACGGCGGCCGTATTCCTGATCCTGCTTGGCGTGACCGGCAGCCTCATCGCCTGGGAAAACGATATCGACCACTGGCTCAACCCTGAATTTTTCCGGGTTCAGCCGGGCGCGCGGACGCTCGCCGAAGCCGACCTTATCCGAGCCGTCGAACAGCGGCACGCGCCGGCACGGGTTGTGCACGTTCACATTTTTCGCGAAGCGAACCTGGCTCGTTTGATGGATATGACGAATCGCTCGACCGTTGCCGTGAATCCTTATGACGGCGCCATCTTGGGCGTCCGGGTTGGACCCTCGACCACGCAGAAATGGATGGGCTATATTCATCAATTTCACACCCACCTGGTCCCGGATCCCCGCATCGCGCGGCGCGCCGCGGCGATTGGAGGAGATGTCGTTGAATTCGGCGGGGCGCTGCTCCTCGTGCTCCTCCCGACCGGAACCATTTTGTGGTGGCGGGCGAAAAGGTTTCGAGTGAAATGGGGCGCTCCCTGGTATCGAATCAGTTTCGACATGCACCAGAGCCTTGGAATCCTGCTCGCGCTTCCGCTCTTGGTCCTGGCGCTGACCGGCGTTCTGGTCGCCGGGGATGGCATATTCTATTCCGCGCTCCACTCACCCGGCCCGTCGCGATTTCCGCAAATGAAATCCGCGCCCTCGGGCGAACCGGCCATTGGGATCGATCATGCCATGGAGATTGCCCGCGCTGCCATCCCCAACTCCACTGTGACAGAGTTGATGCTCCCCCTGAATCGACAGGCCACGTATCAGATCGTTCTCCGAGTCCCTGAGGAGACCTCCGAAACCGCACACAGCTTCGTCTTCGTCGACCAGTTCAGCGGGCGCGTGCTCTACACGAGTAACTTCCTGATCGCCTCACCCGGTTACCGTGCCGTACGCTTCAACCGCTCGATTCATACCGGTGATGCGTGGGGAACGACGGGTCACGCGCTCGCCTCGCTAGTCAGCCTGGCACTCGCGATCGTGGCGATCACCGGGCTGGTGATCTGGCTGAAGAAGCTCGCGGGTCAGGCGTAAATAAAAAAAGGGGACAGACCGCTCTGTCCACCGGCGGGCGGCCTCGAAAACCCCAAGACTTACGGCCGGGGACAGAGAAGTCTGTCCCCTTTTTTTATTTCACAAATTTAGGAGACAGCACACTAGTGCTGTGTCCCGCAAGTCCCTTGAATAACTCGATACAGCCGGGGAGGGCGGACTTGAAGTCCGCGCGGGGCTTTAGCCCCGCAGCTAGACCCGAACTGCGGAGCTGAAGCTCCGCGCGGGATCAATCCCGCCCTCCAACATGCTCCACGTGTTCTGGAAATATGCGATGAATTTCCGGGACACGATACTAGGATGCCCGTGCGAACAGGATGGTTTCTCCGTAATTCAGGCAGACTCCGTGGAGATACAGTCGGTAGTCCGGACACAATTTCCTGATCAGCCTGGGCAATTCGATGATGTCTTCGTTTTTGTGATACACCGATACCGCGAGCGTCGGTTTGTGACGGCGGATGGTCTCCTTCGCGCCGGATAAAGCCTCTTTTTCCGCGCCTTCGATGTCGAACTTGATGAAATTCACGGTGGCGAGGTTCCGGCTTTGAACGAAATCGTCAATCGATGCGCTGATGACTGGTTTGCCGGTTCCCGCGGTTCGCGTCAATGCGGAAGCGGCGCCGTTTGGATTGACCCAGTATCGATCGCCGGACGTGGACGAGAGCGGAGATTCGATGATTTCAATGGTCTCCGCCAAATCCGGATTCGCGGCCAGGTTGGCGCGCAGAACGGCCAGGTTTTCATCGATCATTTCGAATCCGAAGACGCGGCCCTGCCGGCCGGCCCGCGCGGCGAAGGCCAGGGTCGTATCGCCCCAGCACGCGCCCGCATCAATCACGACGTCTCCAGGTTGCGCGGCGATTTCGACTCCGCCCTGGCGATAACGGTATTGATCGAACAGGAGGGTCTCTAGTAACGACACGTCGCTGGTTTTCAGATCCAGCAGGCGGCCGCAGAACGGGACGCGGTAACGGTTTACGAAGATCGGCACCGGAAGCCATTGCGACGGGAACGGTGCTCCGGCGCGGGCCACCAGATAGGAGTCGACGCTCTGGTACAGGCGCCAGAATTCGTCGGTGATCTGCGGGAAGCGGACGTGCTTGTGACCCAGGATTTTATACAGCGCAAAGCGCAGCAGATATTCGCGTGAACTTCGGTCGGCAAGCTGGTCGTGGACCCAGGCGTAGTGGTCGAAGTTCGCGAGCGTAAAGCGCATGTTAAACGCGGCGTTGTCGACGTTGAAGGGTTGGTGGTCCTCGGGTCCGAAGCGGCGCTCGTCCCAGTTGTTCGGCTCGCTCGAGTGAATGCTCTCGAAGAATTCGGAAAAGAAGCGGGGCGTGAACTCTGAGGTGACCATTGGTTTCGCTCAGGGCATCTGTTGGACCAGAGTAAGTTGCAGATTCGAAAGTCGGAAGAGATTTGCGGGCGTCGGTTTTCCGCCGGTTAGTGTCCGGATTTCTTCAGCATCAGGCAGCGATCCAGGCCTTCGCGTGCGGCTTTCAGATCCGGCTGGCGGACCAGGACTTCGGTAAATTCCCTGATCGCTTCGTCCAGACGGCCGGTGCTGGCGAGCGCGCTCGCCCAGTTGAAGCGGGCTCCGATGTTGTACGGGTCGAGCCGGACGGCGGCGGCGAATTCGGTTACCGCTTCGGGCATCCGGTCGGCGGCGACCAGCGCGTTGCCCAGGTTGTAATGCACGCCGGGATCGTTGGGCTTCAGGCGGACCGCTTCGGAAAATTGAGCGACCGCGTCCGTGATCCGGCCGAGAGCGCCGTACGCGTTGCCCAGATTGTAGTGCGCGTCGGCGTCTGCCGGATTGATGCGAACCGCTTCGAGAAGCTGCGGCAAAGCTTCCCCGGCGCGGCCTTCCGCCATGAGCGCGAGTCCTAATCCGGAGTGGGCTTCCGCGCTTTCCGGCTTCAGCGCGAGCGCGGCGCGGAATTCCGACTCGCCGTCTTTCGGCTGGCCGGCTTTGTTCAAAGCCGATCCGAGGTTGATGTGCGCTTCGAGCGAATCCGGTTGAAGGCGCACCGCTTCGCGAAGATGCGGGATCGCTTCATTGACGCGTCCTTCGGACGCGAGCGCCTCTCCGAGGTTGTCCTGCGCGTCGGCGAAATGAGGTTTCGATTTCAGCGCAACTTCGAAATCGGCGACCGCGTCGTCCATGCGGCCCTGATTCCGCAGCGTGGCGCCGAGCGCGTTATAAGCGAAGTAATTGTCGTCGGTCGATTCGACTGCGTGGGTGAACAGCGCCACGCTGTCGTGCCACGTCGCGATCTGCTGCCAGGTGGCGATGGTCCACCCCGCGCACAGCGCCACTCCTGCCATGGCCGCGTATCGCGACGGCAGGAATTCCGCCATGCCCCAGGCGAGCATAATCGCCAGACCGATCACGGGAAGGTAGGTGTACCGGTCGGCCCGCGCCTGCACGCCGACTTGCACCAGCCCGATCACGGGAAGCAGCATGATCACAAACCACAGCCATCCGGTGAGCAGGTAGGGACGCCGTCTTACGCCGACCGTGATGGCGATCAGCGCCGCAGACGTGAGCGCCGCTTTCCACCAGGTCAGGTCCGGATATGGGTAGAAGACTGCCAGGTTCGACGGCCAGATAAACTTCAACAAGTACATTACATAGGAGATGAGTGCGTTTTCGATGCGCAGGTGGAGTGGAACCAGGTCCAGCGCGGCGACGGCGCCTCCGCGCTGCTGGACCAGGAACGTGATAGCCGACGACGCAATCGCCATCGCGGACAGCGGGAGTTTTTCGAGGATCGCGCGCCGGCTGAATCGCTTGAGCGGCCAGACGTCGAGCAGAAGCAGAACCAGCGGGAGGGTCACGAGCATCGGTTTCGCCATCAACCCGCAGGCAAATGCGGCAGCCGTCAGCAGATAACGCCAGACGGACGGCTTGTCGAGGTACTCAAGCCAGGCCCACAGGGTCAGGAAAAAGAACAGGCCGCTCAGTACATCCTTCCGTTCCGACGCCCACGCGACGGATTCCACGTGGAGAGGATGCAAAGCGAAGACAAACGCCACGAACGCGCTGCGGTAGACGGCGCCGGAAATTCTATAGAGAACGGCGAACAGGAGCAATACGGAGACGGCGTGGATCAGGACGCTGACCAGATGATGCGCGCCCGCCTGGGCTCCGAACAATTGCCAGTCGAGCATGTGGGAGAGCCAGGTCAGCGGATGCCAGTTGGCGGCGTACCCAGTCGTGAATGCCCACGCTACACCCGTCGAGGTTAAACCCGCCTGGACGTGGGGATTGGAGGTGATGTAATCGGGATCGTCATAACTGACGAATTCGTGATCGAAGACTTGGGCGTAGGTCGCGATGGTCACGACGGCCAGCAGAATGTAGATCCAGACCGTACTTGGCTGCGCCGCTTGTTTCATAACGGACATCACAGTATAGCCGACATGCGAGAATGATCTTTGCCGATGAATTGGGACGCTCTCTTGTTCGATTTTGACGGGGTTCTGGCGGATACCGAGCCGCTACATTACGCGTGCTGGCGGGAGCTCCTGGAACCCTATGGGATTCAGCTCGATTGGGGCTTTTATGAGAAGCAATGCATTGGGGTTTCAGACCGCGCCATGATTGAGCATCTGGCGGGGACACGGGTTCCGCCGGTTCCGTTCGACCAATTGTGGGCTGAATCCGATCGGAAACGGGAGCTGTTTTCGGCTCGGATCATGGCAGCGCCGCCGTTTCGGGAAGAGACCGTTCAGATGATCCGTGAGTTAAGTAAAAACTATAAGTTAGCGGTAGTTTCTTCAAGTGGAAGATCGGAAGTGGAGCGGCCCATTCAAAAAGCCGGATTCAGGGATTGTTTCGGGGCGATGGTGTGCGGAAGGGAAGTCGCGAACCTGAAACCGGCGCCCGATCCGTATCTCAAGGCGGCCGAACTGTTGGGATCACGAAAGCCGCTGGTCATCGAGGATTCGGACGCAGGCGTTGCTAGCGGGCTGGCGGCCGGCTTCGATGTTTTGCGGATTTCGACCTCGGATCGCGTGGTCGAGGAACTGCTCGCACGACTTTCTGTCGATCAATCTGACCGCGTTTCTTGAACTTGCGCGTTTGAATCGACCCGCGTTCGCGGACCGGCGCTTATCTTCTGGGCAAGATGACGCTGCACCCCGATATTCACGAGCCCTGGCAACAGTGGTCCAACGACGCGACGCTGCATGTCGCAAGCGCGTATAGCAATCCGCTGCGCTGGCGGACCCGGCGCGTTTTGATGAACGATTTCCGCCAGCATATGGCGGCCAGTCCCAACGTCGCATTGCACGCCGGAGAACTGGCGTACGGCGACCGGCCGTTTGAGGTGACGGAGGACCATCCGCACGATGTTCAGCTTCGAACCTCGCATGAGTTGTGGCACAAAGAAAACCTGCTGAACGCGGTGATCCAGCGATTTCCGCCGGACTGGAAATACGGGGCCTGGATCGACGCGGATTTTCACATGACACGGCGGGATTGGGCCCTTGAAGCGATCCATCAACTTCAGCATTTTGACTTCGTGCAGTTATTTAGCAGTTACTCGGATCTGACAGTGGAACATCGGCCTTATCGACTGATGCCAAGCTTTGCTTGGAGCGCTCATCATGGACCCGGCGGCGGGAGAAGCTCGTACGGATACGGGGCCGGATCGCCAGGTGCGACGGGCGGGGCATGGGCGTTCCGGCGGTCGGCGTTCGATGCCGTAGGCGGGTTGCTGGACGTGTGCATCCTCGGGTCGGCGGACTGGCATATGGCGTTCGGACTCGCCGGCCGCGCGAATACGGCTCCCGAGTCGACGCGGTGCAGCGACGGGTATGTGAGGGCGGTGCGGCAATGGCAGGAACGGGCGAAGGTGATCCAGGGGAATGTCGGGTACGTGGAGAATCACGCGATCCATCATTTCCATGGGTCGAAGGTTTTTCGCGCGTACGGGGATCGTTGGAAAATTCTCCGGGATCACGATTACGACCCGTCGACCGACATTGTGCGGGACTGGCAGGGCGTGTGGCAACTGGCCGGCAACAAGCCCCGGCTGCGGGATGAGATCCGGGCGTATTTCAGAGCCCGGAATGAAGATAATCCGGAGTTGAGCGGGTCGGAGCGGACGCTGGTTTAGTGACGGGGGCGATCCTGACCGTCCATATATCCGATGAGGCGGTTGAGTTTATCGGTGATCTCGGCGAGGTTCTGTTCAGTCCTCACGCGGAACTGAGCGGCTTCATTGTTCAATCGCACGAGGTCGACAATCATCTCGCTGTGCTCGCGCAGCAGCGCCGATTGACGGCGTTCGATCTCGGCGAGGACCACCAGATTGTCTTGAAGGTCTTGGACGGCTTTTTCGAGATTGGACATGTGAAGGTAGTTCGTGCCGACTTCTTATTTTCTCACGTATTTCGGAGCTCTGAATCAAGAGTGGGCCGGAACGTGAGGATGAATCGATAAAGCGTGAGACCGGCGATCCCTGCCATCGCCAGGAGCAGCGTTCCGGGAATCGGCGTGGTGGACGGAGCGCCCAGGGTTACGGAAATCCCGGTGAGGTACAACTGCGCCGGATCCTGTTTTCCGGTGAATTCGAGCACGGTGGAAGAGCCAGTGGCGGTGACGGCGAAGGTGTAAACGGCCCACGTGCTGGCCGGCGGGTTGACGAGGGTCCCTCCTGGGACGGCCGCGCCGTTCCAGAACACCTCCAGTTCCGCCGGCCCCGGGGACGCCGACTGGCCTCCGTCAAAGTAGAAACTCAGCGTGTAGGTTTGTCCGGGGACGGTGGTCAGAGTCTGCGAGAGATCGGCGCCGTTTACCGGATCGTTGCAGGCCGCGGTGTTGCCGCTATTGCATCCCGTGAATGCGGCCTTACTGCCGCCGGGCGGCGGTGTTCCCGGATCGGGAGGCAGGGATGAGGTCACCGTCCAAGGCCCCAGAAACGAGCAGCCAGTCGTGCAGGCGTGCGTGCTCCAGTTGGTGAAATCGCCGGTTGAGAATGAGCCGTTCTGAACGATATTCGCGGGACCGGCCCTCGCCAAGAGCGCGAACGCGAGTCCGCAAAACAAGACACTTCGAACCATGTTGGTGGGCCCCCAGGTTGAGAATGGTCGACCGGACGGTCGTTGCAGGAAAGCGAGATTCCGCGCCGGGAATCGGCTTCATTGAATTGTATCCCGAATCGCGCGTGGGTTGGAACCTCGCTGATGATGATTTGCGGTAGGGGAATTCCGATTCGGCGCAGGTTTTTAAGCTCCGCTTTTTCAGGCCGGTAGCGTTTTGATCGGACCGGCCATTTCGAATTCGGAAGGTAGCGTTGGTCGAGGTTTGATGGGAAGCGGTATTCAACTTCCGATAACGAATATTATGTCAACTTTTGTCACTGAGTCTTTTCCTGCCGATCCGGCACAGCCCAATCAGGCAGTTTACTCTACCGACCTGCTCCAGACGTTCCAGCCGTTCACACGCGCGAGTTACCTGGCGGCATTCGCGGTTCAGGCTCCCAGTTTCAATGCGGCGCGGCCCGCGCAGTACTGGTTTGATTCGACGGCCGCCGCGCTTCCGCCGGGTCAAATGATGACCTATCTGCAGATTGAGCTGACGCCGTCGGCGGATGGGTCGACTCCGCCGGCTGCGATGGTTCCGCTGACGATTCCGGCCGGTCAGGCGGCGACGCCGAATATTCCGGGGCTGGTCACGTATCCGGCTTACGTGATTGCGCCGACGACGGCCACCAGCGGTGGGTCGCTGGTGAATCCCAGCGTGCTGAGTAACTTTAGCGACGCACTGATGCTGGCGGCGGCGCTGGGGCTCCCGGCTTCCGCGGTGATCGCCGGTCCGGCGCTGACCTGGAATAGCGAAACGCGCGGGGACTGGATGATCGTACTGCCGGGTAATCCGAATCCTTATTATGCCGGGACGCTGCTGGTGGATCAGTATGCGAATGGGATCGGGTCGCCGGGAGCGTGGTCGATCCGGAATGCCGGGACCGCGAATGCGCAGGCGGTGTGGACGCCGGTGGCTCCCGGGCCGGACGGAATCACGACCGGAATTCCGACCGAGACTACGCCGGTTCCAGTGCGGGCGCTGCTGGCGAATGAGAAGTTCGTGCCGGCGGGGATTGGCGCGGGCGTGATGGTGGCGCGGACGGACCTCGCTTCCCCCTCGGTGCTAGGGACGGCGGTCGGGTTCAGTCAGCAGGACGCGGTGATGCTGGCGGCGATTTATGGCGCCCTGTTCCCGGCGGGAGGCGCCGCGTGATGCGGTGGATATGGATGGCGGTCGCGGCCCTCGCGACGGGCGCGTGTGCGCAGACGATGCCGGCGGATTGGGTCGGCATGGGCGCCGGCTACAATCCGGGCGGGTCGCCGAAGGTGACGGCCTGGGCGTCGCTGGCGATTCTGGTGAATCAATCGAGCCAGCTGTATTCGTACTCGACCTACGACGTGGTTCCGCAGCGCGGCGCAGTTCCGGTGACCAGCGCACGCACCGGCGCGGCCACCGTGCTGCGGACGTTTGGAAGGTCGGTGTACCTGTTGGGATTCGCGACGCTTGGCGCGGCGACATCCAGCACGGCAACCACGGGTTCGGTTTCGGGCGGAGGGATTCTGGTGTACCGGTTCAAAGCGGACTGGACTGTCGAATGCGCGGTGCGCGCGGTGAACGGGTCTGCGACGAATAAGGTGGTCGAGTTCGGATTCGGGAGGGCGTTTGGAAGCGGCCGCTGACAAGCATCAGGCCAGCCATGCGCTGAGATCGCGGCCGAGTAGTTTCGAAAGACGCTGGATGTCCGATGCATAGTAGTCGATCAGGAATTTGCGGTCGGCCGGATCCATTCTAATTGCCGCGCCCGAGCGGAACGCAACGGTTTTGAGAGGATTGCGGATCGCAACTGGAATCAGGGCGGTTGCGCCGAATTTTTTCAGGTAGTAGTGCGCGAGGCCGAAGCGCGGACTGCGGCGTTCGAGGGATTTGCGAGTCGTGTCGGCTTCGAACGACGGGTTCACTTCCAGAAACTCGAACAGGTTTCGGAGCAGCCCCGACGGATCGCGCCAGGCTTCCTCGTACCAGTAAATCCGGACACGTTGATGCGGGAACAGGTTGAGAAAGCGCTCAACCTGGGCGGTGTACAAGCCGGCTTCAAGGAACGGGTGATAAATGCTCAACTGCTTGCGCGGATCTTGCAGGGAGCGCTCGATGTGATCGCGAAAACGGGCGCGGGTGAGGCCGGTGGAGATCTGGTGAAGGTATTGTGAAAATGCGCGCTCGGCCGGATCGCGCAGGATCATGACGATTCTTGCATCCGGAATCCGCGCGTGGATGTTGGCCGCGGCGGTGGGCGACCAGAGGTACGCGGCGGAGCATTCGCCCATGGCTTTTTCGCCGCGCACGTTGCGGAACAGGCGCAGGTAATCCTCCCAATCCTGGGCGATCCAGCCTAACGGTTTCACTGGCTGGCCGTCGTTCAGAATGTCGCCGTGCATCCGGGTCTGGCGGCGAAGATGATCGCGGAATCCGGCGCTGATATTGTCGCCGCGGATTTCGTCGGCGAAATAGCATGGCTCCTTGACCGGGCTCATGTAGATTTCGGGATGCTGGTTCAAATATCCGTGCAGCGAAGTGGTTCCGGTTTTGCCGGCTCCCACAATGAAGAAATTGGGTTCGCTCACGGCATTTGAGGCTGCGCGGATCGAAGCATTTTGATGGTCCAGTCTGCGTGGGGCGAGTTTCCGAGTGCCTGCACTTCCCTTTCGACGTCGTATTCTACGCGGCGGATGGTGGGGTGATCGTCGTCGAGCAGAAGATAGGCCGCCCGGGGATCGCCGTCGTAGGAGAGGCTTACGCTGCCGGCGTTGATGACGGTCAGACTGCCGACTACGCGAATAAACGATCGGTGAACGTGGCCGTAGACGACGATGGGCCGCTCGAGCGGCGAGTAGACCGATTCAAAGCTGGCATCGGTGGATTCGGGAGTGGGAGAACGCCAGGTGGTGGCGGGACTGGCGTGGACGACAGCGAGGTTTTCGACAAGATGCAATCGCGGGAGTGCGCCGAGCCATGTCACGCGCGCTTCGCCCAGCGCCGTACGGGTCCACGCGGCCATTTCTTCGATCGGCGAAATGAGCGGCTGCATTTGCGGGATTTGGGCGGCGAAATCGGTGAGGGATTGCGGATTCTGGAGCATCTCATCGACGTTGCCGAGCACGCCGGGCCAGTTTAGCGCACGTATGTGATCCACAATCTCGGCGGGACGTGACCCGCCGTGCGCGAGGTCGCCGCCGTGCAGGATCAGGTCGGGCGAAGTTTCGCGGAGGTCGGCCAGGACGGCTTCAAACGCGGCGAGGTTGCCGTGGATATCGGAAACGACGGCGAGGCGCATGCTTCTACTTTACGTAGACGGTGACGCCGGGTTGAGTGACTTTGTCGCCGACTTCGATCACCACCGGCAAAGCTCCGCTGCGGGCGTTCGGCGGGATCTGGACGTTGATTTGAAAAACGCCTTCGATCAGGCCAGGAGCGGGACCGGCGTAGGGGACGTTGGTTGCCTGGACGCCGTCGATGAACACGGTCACGGGAAGATCGAGGGTCGCGACGGGCGCGCCGGATCCGGTGACTCCGCCGGTGCGGCCGGGCGGAGTGGTCTGGCCCGCGCCGCCGCCATAAATGTAGACGAGGTCGCCGGGGGACGCGCCATTTCCCTGCCCGTTCACAGAATAATCGTGATTGAGAATCGCACCCTCGCCGCCGCCGGAGGTGTTGGCGGTGAAAATCGCGGGGACGGCATCGGTCACGTTGAGCGTGACGGGCGGCGAGGCTACGCCGTTGTAGATCACCTGAACATTCGTGGTCGATTGACCGGCGAGCTCGAACGGAACGTAGCCGGCCACGTAACCGATGCCGTTGAGGTTCACGGTGTATTGCAGCGGCGCGGGCACGTTATCGAACATGACTTGCACGCCGCCCAGGGTCGTGGTGACGAAACCGTTCGGGCCGAGCGTGAGATTCGATTGAGCGGAGGTCGCGAAGTTGGCGCCGCCGATGAGAAACGGCTCGCCGGGCGCGACCGCTTGAGGAACGTAGCTCGCCGAGTTGGCGAAGCCATAGCGGGTGAACCAGGGTCCCGGAGCGTATTCGAAATTCACCGGCAGCGCGATGGTTCCGATGGGCGCGCTGGTGGCGATCTGGAGCGTGGTTTGCAGATTCGCAGACGCGGCGTTGGCGCTGAGCTGGACGGTCGCGGGGGTGGTGGTGGAACTGAGAGTTGCGTTGAGCCAGATGGCGCTTGGGTCCTTGATGATCTGAAGATTCGAGACGGGCGGGCCGTTCGAGAGAATCGGAACATTATATATACGCGGCGTGATGGGGCCGGTGAATTGGAAAACCGGGAGCGCCTGGCCGTTGACGGTCAGCGACTGCGTGGTCTCGGTGCAATTGATGACGGTGGCGATGGGTTGCGCGATGTTTTCCGGTGGAGTCGCGATACCGGTGTCGAGCGAGTTGAAGGTCGGGATCTGTTCGGTGTTGGCGAATCCCGGCGGCGTGAAGAAGGTGTTGGGCGGGGTGGTGGTCGGCATGAAGCCGGCGACAGCGGAGAGGGTGAGGGGAAGAGTCGGAACGGTGCCGGAGAACGTGATGGGGATGGTGACGGATTTTAGCGCGGTGGTCGGCGTGACGCTGCTGACGTAGTAGATCAGGTTGGTGAGCGGTTGGGAGGGCGCGCAGCCCTCCGAGATGCAGCCGTAGGTAGCGCCATCTACCGTGCCGACGATGTTGGATTTCGGATCGAGGAGATTCACGGAAAAGGGAGCGCTGACGCTGACGCCGGGCGGGACGTTCTGGAGTGCGATGCTGATCGGCATTCCGTTGCCCACGCCGCCGAATATGGACGCGAGGCTCTCGGGCTGCTGAGGAACAAAACCATCTTCACCGATCGCGCCGGTCGCGATCCAGTCGGCCAGTGTCCCTCCTGGCGCTCCCACCTGCTGCTTGAACGCGCCGGGGAAGCCTTCGGTGAGGGTGATGGCCGCCGTGGAGGCCGCGTTGGGATAGCTGAGCAGCGGGGACGTTCCGCATTGTTGAAGCGTCGCGCCCTGCATGGTCACCTGAACGCCTGGCAGCGCGTTTGCGACGGTTTGCGTCGGTGCGGCGAGGCCGATGGGGAGCTGACTGGAGATCGCGACGGTCGCTTGGATGGTGAACGGCTGAAGCTGGGTCGCGATCGCCATGGCGTTGGCGTTCACGCGGACATTCGTGATTCGGATCGTGTGCGTCGCGTTCTGGCCGGGCGCGTCGAGCGGAAGATTGGGCCATGCGAGCGTATCCGGCGCGGTCTGCTGCGCCTGGAAAATATTGGGATGGCCGGGTGAGCCGTCGTAGAGATTCACTCCTCCGGTGCCGGTGATCGGACAGCCTGCGAAGGGACTGGTGCAGCCGAGCTGATTGGTCGGCTCATCCAGCAGGATCAGCGCTTCGCTGGCGTCGTTCACGAGAATGCGGCTGGTGACGCCGGCGTTGAGCGTGAGAGTGAGCGTGGTGAGCGGAATCGGTTGGCCGGCGGCGGTGGGCGTTCCTCCGGTGCAGGTGATCAGGATGTCGCCGGTGAGTTCGGTGAGGCCCTCCATTCGAATGGTGGGCGTGGCGGGAACCGCGGGGTTGCAGGTGAACGGGCGCGACGCCTGTCCCGCTGCCGCTGGGGCCCACGCCGCGGCCGCGACCGTGAACAGCAGCCAGGTGCGGGTGAAACGTCTCACTTCCTCAACATACGACAATTGCCGGCCATCGTGGTTTACACTGGATGGTTGCGGTGGAACATCCTTCACGCATAGGCAAATACGAGATCGAAGAATTTCTCGGCGGGGGGATGTCGCACGTCTATCGAGCCAAGGACACGGTCCTGGGACGGCGCGTCGCGGTGAAGGTTCTGACGCGCGCGGCGACTTCGGATTCCGAATCGAAGGCGCGATTCTTAATGGAAGCGCGCGTCGCTTCGAACATCACGCACGAAAACATTATCAACGTTTTTGATTTTGGCGAGGAAAACGGCCAGCCCTTCATCGTGATGGAATTCCTGGACGGCGAAAGCCTCCGGGCGGCCATCAAGAACGGGCACCTGGGCGATTTCGGATGGCGCCTGCGCGTGGCGCTGCAGGCCGGGCGCGCGGTGGATTTCATTCACTCGAAGAAGATCATCCATCGCGACATCAAGCCGGAGAATATCAATATCGATCGGTTTGGGAAAATCAAGCTGATGGATTTCGGCATCGCCAAGGCCGAAAACGTGCAGTTGACGCGCACCGGTTTCACGCTGGGAACGCCGTATTACATGGCTCCCGAGCAGGTGCTGGGTCGTCCGCTGACGCCGCAGGCCGATGTGTACGCTTACGGTCTTCTGCTGTATGAATTGATCACCGAAACCAAGGCGATGAGCGGTGAGACGGTGGAGCAGATTTTCGAGAAGATCCTGTATCAGCCGGTGGATCTTTCGAAGCTTCAGATGATGGGCGTTCCTCCCGCGATGACGGCGCTGATCGGGCGATGCGTGGCGAAGCAGCCGGCGCAGCGTCCGCGCTCGGTGGGCGAAGTATGCGACGAAATCGAACGGATTCTGAATCCAAATTACGTCCCTGCCCCGCGGCAGCAGACGGAGCCTCCCGTGGTGGTGAAGGCGCCGACCCGGCAGGAGATTTCGGGCGAGCCTCCCAAAATGGTGCGGATGCTGCCGGAGGGTCTGCGATCTCCAGTGGGTTTGATGCTGCTGGCAGGCGCCGCCGTGATCTCGGTCTTCGTGGTCGTGTACTTCATCCTAATGATGGCGCATGTCGTCTGACTGGGACGCGCGGCGCTATCAATCGCGATATTCCTATGTCTGGGAATACGGCATTGATTTGCTGGCAAGGCTCCCGCTGGGCGAGGGACACACGATTCTGGATCTCGGCTGCGGCGCGGGGCAACTGACGGCCAAAATCGCGGAGAGTGGCGCGGCTGTGATTGGGATCGACCGCTCGCCGGAGATGATCGCGCAGGCTCGCGCGAATTTTCCAAATATCGATTTTCGCTTAGGCGATGCGACGGATTTCATGGTTGCGAAGCCGGTGGACGCGGTGTTTTCGAACGCGGTGCTGCACTGGGTGCCGAATGCGCGGGCCGCGGCTCGCTGCCTCGCGCGGGCGGTCAAACCGGGCGGAACATTTGTTCTCGAAATGGGTGGGCGCGGAAATATTCAGACGCTGATCGATGAGATTCACGCGGTCGCGGGTCCGGTCGAGACTCCCTGGTTTTTTCCGAGCGTGGGGGAGTATGCGACGGTGCTCGAATCGGTGGGATTCGAAGTGAGAGAGGCGGCGCTGTTTGACCGGCCGACGGAGGTCGAAGGGGAAAACGGATTGGAGGATTGGCTGGTGACGTTCGCGAGTGCGATGAATCTGACGGCGCAGCAGCGCGGTGAAATTGCACGGCGGCTGCGATCGCGGATGTTTCACGATGGGAAGTGGACGCTGGACTATAGGCGGCTGCGGATGATCGCGATGCGGAACGTTTAACCGCTCCCTATGGTCGCGGCTCGGGGAGCGGGGCTGCGTATCGGAGAGGACTTTGAACGATCCGCACGCTCGACCCCGAGCCGCGACCATAGGGAGCGGTCTAACGCCGTGTTACGCTCGAATCGTGAGCTTCTCCCAGTCTTTTTTCGCCGATCGATTCGGCATCACGGAGCGCAATCTGGAGCAGTATTTGAGCGAGGCGCTCTCGGCCGGCGGCGAATATGCCGACCTGTATTTTGAATTCCTCTCGACCAGTTCCATCACCGTCGACGAAGGCATCGTCAAGAGCGCGACTGAAGGCGTGACGCTGGGCGTGGGCGTGCGCGTGATCGCAGGCGAACGGACCGGTTACGCTTACAGCGACGATCTGTCGCCCGAGCGGATTTTGAAAGCGGCGCGCGTGGCCGCACATATCGCGCGCGGACCTGCCACGTTGGTCAAATCCGGATTCGAGGAAGCGCAGCGGCACAATCTGTATCCGATGCTGCGCGCGCCGAATGACGCGGGATTAAGTGAACGCGTGGACTTAGTGAGGCGCGCCGATCGCGCCGCACGGGCCTACGATTCGCGCGTGTTTCAGGTGCAGGCGACGTACGCCGATAACGTTCGCCACGTTTTGGTCGCGACCAGCGAAGGGCGGTTGAGCTTCGACGTGCAGCCGATGGCTCGCATGGGCGTGCATGTGCTGGCGCGGGAAGCGGATGGCTTGCCACAATCGGGGCAATCTGGTGGCGGAGGGCGTGTGGCGCTCGAATTTTTCCTGAATGAAAAGACGCCGGAACACTTCGCGAATGAAGCCGCCCGGCAGGCGATTGTGCAACTGGGCGCAATCGAGGCGCCGGCGGGTGAGATGACGGTGGTGCTGGGTCCGGGATGGCCGGGGATCCTGTTGCACGAAGCGGTGGGGCACGGCCTGGAAGCGGATTTCAATCGCAAGGGAGTTTCGGCGTTCTCCGGACGCATTGGCCAGCAGGTGGCGAGCCCGCTGTGCACGGTGATCGACGATGGAACCATCGGGCACCGGCGCGGGTCGTTGAACGTGGACGACGAAGGCGTCCCGACCCAGCAGAATGTGCTGATCGAAAAGGGCGTCCTGCGCGGATATTTGCAGGACAAATTGTCGAGCCGGCTGATGCGCAGTTCGTCAACCGGGAGTGGACGAAGGGAAAGTTATCAGCACATCCCGATGCCGCGCATGACCAACACATTCATGCTGGCGGGCGAAAGTGATCCGGCGGAGATCGTGCGGAGCGTGCCGAAGGGCCTCTACTGCACGACGTTCGGCGGCGGGCGCGTGGATATCACCAGCGGAAATTTCGTGTTCTCGGCGAATGAAAGTTATCTGATCGAAGACGGCAAAATCACGCGGCCGGTGCGCGGCGCGACGCTGATCGGCAACGGGCCGGAGACGCTTAAATATGTGAGCATGGTGGGCCACGATCTGAAGCTCGACGAGGGCGTGGGCGTGTGCGGCAAGGAAGGCCAGAGCGTGCCGGTGGGCGTGGGGATTCCGACGCTGAAGATCGACAAAATGACGGTAGGCGGGACTGCACAGTGACGGATTTAGAACAGATGGCCGCCGATGCGGTGAAGCGCGCGGTGGCCGGCGGCGCGACCGACGCCGAGTGCACGATTTCAGAAGGCGAAGAATTTTCCGTCAACGTGCGGATGCGTGAAGTGGAGAATCTGACGCAGGCCGGGTCGCGGGCAGCGGGAATTCGCGTGTTGATCGGAAAATGTTCGGGGTCCTCCTACACTTCTGATCTGTCGGTGAAGGGTCTGGAGAGCATGGTCTCGGCGGCAATCGAGCTGGCCGGGATCACCACCGAAGATCCGTTCGCGGGATTGCCGGAGGAGTTCGGGAAGCTCGACAACGATCTGCGTTTATATGACGACGCGATCGAGCAGATGGAAGCAGAGTGGAAAATCGAGCAGGCGCGGGCGACGGAAGAGTTTGCCCTGAACGCCGATCCGCGCATTGAAAATTCGGAGGGCGCCGCGTTTCAGTCGTATCTGGGAACGCGGGTGTTCGCCAATTCGCGCGGGTTCACGGGAAGTTATCGCACCACCAGCTGCGGGCTGAGCGTGACACCGGTCGCGAAACAGAACGGGTCGATGGAGCGCGACTACTGGTATACGTCGTCGCGTACCGCGAGCGGTCTTGAGAGCGCGGAACTGGTGGGCAAACGCGCCGCGGAACGGGCGCTGCGGCGATTGAATCCGCGCAAAGTCGCGACCCAGAAGGCGCCGGTGATTTTCGAACCGCGCACGGCGCGATCGCTGCTGGGTGACTTGTTCAGCGCAGTGAACGGATCGGCCGTGTACCGGCAGGCGTCGTTCTTAGCGGGGAAGCTGGGCGAGAAGATCGCATCGGAGCGGCTCACGGTGGTCGACGACGCGACCATGCCGCGCCTGTTCGGCAGCACTCCGTTCGATGACGAAGGCGTCGCGTCGCGCCGCACCATGGTGATCGAGCGCGGTGTGCTGAACAGCTATCTGCTCAACACCTATTCGGCGCGAAAGCTGGGGCTGAAGACCACCGGAAATGCGTCGCGCGGGTTGTCGGGCGCAGCGGGCGTGGGGCCGGGAAATTTTTATATCCAAGCGGGCGAAGCGTATCCGCAGGAGATGATCGCGGGACTGAGCACCGGGTTATTTGTGACCGAGCTGATCGGCGAGGGCGCCAATCCGGTGACCGGCGACTTCTCCACCGGCGCGGTGGGCATGTGGATCGAGAACGGCGAATTGGCATATCCTGTTTCCGAGATCACCATCGCGGGAAATTTGAAACAGATGCTGATGGACCTGGAAGCGGTCGGGTGCGACCTGGAGTTTCGCGGGTCGATCGCCGCGCCGAGCCTGATGATTGGGGAGATGACCATCAGTGGCCATTGAACTCGCACGCCCGCCGCAAACCCGTTTGCCGATCTATATTGTCGGCGCGGTGCTGGTGCTGGGCGGAGCGATGTTCGCGTACCTCGAAAAGTCGAAACCCGCCTCGCCCGATCTGCCGCTAACGCCCGAAGCGAAGGCTTACGTTCGCAACCTGAAGCTCTCCGACGTCGACATGAAGGCCAGCGAAAGCTACTTCAAGCAGGTGGTGGTGGAGATTTCGGGCAAGATCGAAAACGCGGCCAATCGCGATGTGAGTGTGATCGAGATTTACTGCGTGTTCTACGACACCTACGGCCAACTGGTGCTGCGCAAGCGATTGCCGATCGTGAGCGAACGCATGGGCGGCCTGAAGCCGGGCGAAACCAAATCCTTCCGGCTGCCGTTCGACGAGATCCCGGAGAGCTGGAATCACGTGATGCCGCAACTGGTCATCGCCGGAATCAAATTCAGTTAAGATGCGCGTGCTGGTGGTGGATGACGACGTAGCGGCGCTCGAAATCCGGAAACTGGTGATCGCGCGGCGGGGTCACCAGGTGCGCGTGGCATCGAATGCCGGACTGGCGCGCGAGATGTTTGCAGCGGGATGCGAAGCGGTGGTGTTGGATCTTCGCTTACCGGCGGTGGAGGACGGGCTGGCGCTGATCCGGGAGTTCCGCGGGGCGCGCTTGGTGGTGCTGTGCGGAAATCGAGGGGATATCGATGGCCGTCCGGAGGCGCGGATGGTCGCGGCGATTCTCGAAAAGCCGGTACGGTCAGAAGTTGTGTTGCAAGCGATAGAGGGCCGGTGACCACACTCTCTTTCGCTTTCGCCTCGGCGCCGGGATTGAGGCGCGACAGCAATGGAGCGCGTAACCACTAACGCAGCGCGATAAGGGGCGCCATGGGCTCGCCTTGCGCAGCTACGTAATGGATGACCGCCTCATCGCGAAGGCCCAACTCGCGAACCGCCATTTCGAATAGGTCGATTGCATTCGCGGTATGCAGCGGCTCTAGATGCAGAGTCGCCCGCGGGTCCCAGAACAGCCGCCTGAGCGCACCAAGAGAAACCACGTCGCGCGCCGCGCTCCACCAGCGCGGTTCTGAGACACTCGATCGCTCGATCCCGGCCGAAAAGAGGCAATGTCATTTCAACACGTCACTTTGAGAACTCTTACTTCATCCCTGGAGCAATCGGGAGTGGGAGGGCGACGGGTTCCACCTTCTTCGCTCTGCGTCGGCGCGCCACCAGGGTTTTCTCAAACATCCGGTGCTCTGGAGGCCTTTTGTATGCGCAAGATCTCGACATCCGACATGGCGATCAACCCCTTGTCCATCATGCCCTCGACCACTGGTAGCAGGCCGTTGACGTTCTCCTCGGAATCCACGATCTGGATCACGATCGGGAGGTCACGCGTGAGCAGATGCGACCGATGAATTTCGGCGGTGTCGCCGAATCCTTCCAAGCCCCGGAAAACCGTCGCACCGGCAATTTTCAGTTCGTGGCACTTTTCAACGATCGCTTCGTAAAGGGGCTTTCCACGATACCGGTCGCGTTCGGTGAAGTGCAGACGGAGCAATTTAGCGGGCTGGTAGTTTTGCATCAGAAGCCTCCGCGGGCGGTTGCGAATGCACCAGTCGAACAATGTCCACATCGGACATCACGATCAACCCATCCTGAATCATTTCCTCGACTGCCTCGGCTACCCCATTCAACTTCTCCTCTGTGTCGATCACGGCGATCATCACCGGCAGGTCGCGGTTGGTATGCAGCCGGTTTTGCTTGTGCGTGTGGCCCTTGACGCCATAACCCAAGATTCCGCGATACACCGTCGCCCCGGAGATGTCCATCAGATGAAGCCGCTTGACGATGGCGTCGTACAGCGGCTCGCCGTTCCAGCGATCCGCTTCGCCCATGAAGATTCGCATCAGCTTGGCTTTGCCGGACCGGCGCTCGTGCGGAGGCGTGGGCGCGGAATGCGATTTCTCCTTCCTCGCGACCTTCACAACGGTGGTATCCTGCACTTCCATCAAACCGTCGCTCAGCATGTCATAGAGCGTCGGGAGCAGGTCGTCGACTTTCTGCGCAGTTTCGATGAACTCGATCCGCACGGGAAGATGCTCGGCCAGCACCTCGATTTTCGGCGTGTGGACCACCCGGTGTGCGCCAAAACCGGCCAGCGCCCGGGTGACGGTCGCGCCCGATACGCCCTTATGCACGAGAAACGCGAGGATGGATTCGTACAGCGGCACCAGGTGATGCTGAGTATCCTCATTCACATAAATCGTGACCTTCTTCGCTGTCCCTTTGGAAAGCATTCAGGTGCTCCTTTCGCCGCGCACTACCGTTTCCCGGCGACCACGGCGCCCAACCACACCGCCAGGTATCCAATCACGACGCTTCCGATCAAGTTCAGCAACCCCAGCCATCGCCCGCCGTCTTTCACCAGGCCGAGCGTTTCCCACTCGAAACTGGAGAACGTCGTGTAGCCCCCCAGGAATCCGACCACCAACAGAAGCCGCCAGTTCGGGTGCGGACTCAAGCGTTCCGTCAGGATTGTCATGATGAACCCGATCAGGAAAGAACCGGTGATGTTTATAACGACCGTGCCCAGTGGGAACCGTCCGCCAACCCGATTCATGATGGCCGTCCCCAGCATGAAGCGCATCAATGATCCCGTGGCTCCGCCCAGCATCACCATCAGATAACGGTCCAAGCAAGACCCTCCCCTTAAATCATAGAGCCATGTCACGGCCGTCTATTCTCCGCCTGCGCGGGGACTCGACCGCGGCACTCTTTCGCGCAGCGATATGTATCGGCTTGCCGGAGGCCCTTGCCGCTTCGGGCTCATCTGTGCTTGAATGAGTTTGGCAATGGAGTTTGCCACCCCGGCATGGCCGGGCGAAACTGCCTTCCTCGCTGACGGCTGATAACTCCTCCCAAAACTCGACGGAGGTGCGGTCCCCAAGGGATCTGACATGGGAGAAGTTGCTCAGCAACGTCAAGTCCGCAAAGTGCCTGAGTCATGATCCAGACGATCTCGTACAACGGCTTGCAGATTCTATTCGTGTTGGCCATCGCTCCGCTGTACGCGGGCGTGCTTTCGCGCTTGAAGGAGATGGTGCAAAGCAAGCGCGGGCCCAGCATTTTTCAGCCTTATTGGGACATCTGGAAGCTCTTCCACAAAGACGAGGTCCTATCGGAGGAGACCACTTGGATCTTTCGAGTCACACCGTACCTTGCGTTTGTGATGCCGATTTTCGTCACGATTCTGATTCCGGTTTTGACCGATTATCCGTTGGTTTTCGCTTTCATGGGCGACATGCTGGCCGGCGGGTTCTTTCTCGGCATCGCGGGATTCTTCGCCGCGCTCGCCGCAGTGGATACAGGAAATCCGTATGGCCCGATGGGAGCCAGCCGGACCCGCATGGTCGGCTTCCTGGCCGAACCCGTCTTCATGATCGTTTTCTTCACGGTATCTTTCGTCGCCCAATCGACCATCCCGTACATCGTCCAGCAGAAATGGGTTGCTAACCCCGGCGCGTTCTTTTCTCCGGGCCATATTCTTTCGCTGATCGCGTTTCTGATGCTGATTTTGGCCGAAGGAGGAAGGATTCCGGTCGACAATCCATCCGGCCATTTCGAGCTCGCGATGATCGATGAATCCAAAGGTCTGGAATTCTCCGGCAAGGGCGCCGCGCTGATGAAGTGGGGCGGCCAGATGAAATTTCTGGTTCTGACGTGCATTTTTCTGAACGTGCTGGTGGCGCCCTGGGGCCTTGCCCACGGGCAGCTGCTTGTGAATGTGCTGGCGGCGATCCCGCTGATCCTCATCAAGGTTCTTTTGTTCGGGCTGGTTTTGGTGGTGATCGAGTCTTCGCTTGCCAAGCTGCGGCTGTTCCGGATCAGCGAATTTCTGGGAGCGGCATTCATCACTTCCGTG
The DNA here is from genome assembly GCA_963797245.1 of Terriglobia bacterium. Lineage (GTDB taxonomy): Bacteria > Acidobacteriota > Terriglobia > Bryobacterales > Bryobacteraceae > Palsa-187. The sequence goes on along the minus strand of CAWCPE010000022.1, from coordinate 64,863 downwards.
ACCGCGATGATCACCAGCATTTTCCCGGGAGCCTAGAGCCATGCCGACTTCCATCCCCGACGCACTCAACGCGCTCTGCGCCGGGTTGATTCTGATTTCCGCCTTCGCCATGGTGGCCACCCGGCAGGTGCAGGGAGTGGTGCGCTTCTTTGTGATCCAGTCTCTGCTGTTGGCAGCCTCCTGTTTTTTGCTCGGATTCAGCGGCAGTGCGGTTCACCTGTGGACGCTTGGCGCCATCACGGTAGCCGCCAAGGTGATTGCCATCCCGTGGATCTTGCGGCGCCTTCTGCCGGGCGATTTTTATGAACGCCGCGAAATCTCCCAGGCGATCAATATCCCTGCGTCGCTGTTGCTGGCGCTGCTGCTGACCATCGCTTCAGAGTTTTTCACCGGACCCCTGGTGACGGCTGCCCATGACCCAGTGATTCGAATCAACCTGCCGATTGGGCTCGCCGGCGTGCTGATTGGCGCATATTCACTGATGGCGCGGCGCGAAGCGATTCCCCAGTTGATCGGAATCCTGGCGATGGAGAACGGCGCGTTTCTCGCCGGCATCGCCATTGCCCCTGAATTGCCGATCATCGCGGAACTCGCCGTCGCAGTGGATGTGGTTCTGATCGCCGTCGTGGTCGGATTGCTCACGCGGAATATCCGGGAAACCGTGGGGACCACGGAAGCGTCGGCATTGAGCAAGCTGAAAGAAGGACCGGTCGCGTGACGCTGATCGCGGTCGTCGCCATCCCGGTCCTGGCGGCACTGCTCTGTTGCCTTCGACCGTTCAGAAGGGCCGCCTGGGGAATCACCGTCGCGTCCACGCTGATCGCCTTGGGACTTTCCGTTTACGTTTGCACGCACGTGATCGCCGAAGGCAGGCTGGTGGCGATTCCCGGCTGGTTCGAAGCCGACGGGCTCAGCGCACTGATGCTCGCCCTGGTGAGTTTCGTCTCCGCACTGGCGTGTGTTTTCGCGGGAGGCTATATGCCCCAGGAACAACACAAAGGGACTCGGCTCTGGTGGTTTTATACCAACTACAATCTCTTCGTCTTCGCGCTGCTGGCAGTTCCGGCTTTGGCGGAACCGAACCTGGTGTGGGTGGCGGTGGAACTGGTTACGCTATTCGGCGTTCTGCTGGTCGGCTTCGACAACACGTCGAGCGCACTGGAGGCCGCCTGGAAATTCGCGGTGCTGACCATCCTGGGCGCGCCGATCGCGCTGTTCGGTTTTTTCGCGTTGTTCTGGGCGTACCGTTCCGCGTCCGGAGGCGCTTGGGAAACCTGGGACGCTCTGCGCGCCGCCGCACCTACGATGAATCCGGACCTGGTGAAGCTTTCCTTTCTTTTGATCTTCGTCGGATTCGGGGCCAAGACCGGCCTGGCGCCCATGCACACCTGGTTGCCCGACGCGCATAGCCAGGCGCCCACTCCGGTTTGCGCGATTCTTTCCGGCGTGAAAACGACCGTTCCGCTGTATGTAATCCTCCGGCTTCTTGCGGTTGTCTTAGCTTCGCCGATGGCTCGTCTGGGCAGTTGGATGGTGGTTATGGGGCTGATCTCGGTCGCGGTCGCGGCATTCCTCTTGCTGCAGGTACGCGATTACAAGCGCATGTTTGCCTATTCAACGATCGAGCACATGGGCATTATTTTGACCGCCGCCGGGTTCGCGACCCAAGCCTCCGACTTTGGCGCTGTCTCCCAGATGCTGAATCATGCGATCACGAAGTCGCTCTGTTTTTATATCGCCGGGATGATCCTGCTGTTGGTCGGCACGCGCGAAATCCAGTCGGTTCGCGGGCTCTTCCGGATCTCGCCTTTGGCCGGCTCGGCGTTATTGCTTTGTTCGCTCGCCATCGCCGGCGCGCCGCCGTTCCCGATTTTCCTGAGCGAGTTTTCGATCCTGGCCGCGGGCATGCAGCAGGGACAATATGTCACTGTCGCCCTGCTGGCAACGTTGATCGTAATCGCGTTCGTGGCGATCATGCTGCATGTCAACTCTATGGTGTTAGGCAGACCGGCGGCTCACGCCCGGACGAAAGCACTCCCTCTGAGCTGTCGATTCGCCGTGTTGGCGGCCGCGGTACCGGTCGTACTCTTGGGGGTTTATATACCAGCGCCCGTGCATGCTTTATTGCAACTCGCGGCGCAGCAATTGGGAGGCCGGTAGAATGACGATCCCTTCCCCGCAAACGTTTGATATCGACACTCTGGCGATAGAGATGGAGAAGCGCTTCGGCGAGGCAATTTCGGTATCGGTTAAAGGCGGCGGCGAGAGCGCTTCTTTCCTCGTAACAGCGCCGCGGGCTCTTGCTCCGCTATGCCAGTTTCTTTTTTGGGAAGCCGGATGTTCCTTCGGCGGTCTGATTGTCGAGGAGCGCGACCAGTGGAATCTCCGCTACGTCTTCCTGATGCCAGGGTGCGGATGGGTTCACTGTATTCTGCGAATGCCGCTGGAGATCAGGACGGTGCCCAGTATCAGCGCGCAGATTCACGCGGCCGACTGGTACGAGCGCGAAGCGGAAGATCTGTTTGGTCTCGAGTTCGAGCATCACCCGCGGCTCGGGGATTTCGTTCTGCACGATCAGGTGTGGCAGGAAGGGATCGCTCCCATGCGAAAGGCTTTCGACGCCGGACAAATGCATTTCGAAAAGCGTCCTCAGAATGACTGGCGTCCCACTCTGGTGGTTCAGGATCCTGGAGCTTTCGCGATGCCGGTTGGACCGGTATATGAAGGTGGGGTTGGCGAGTCTGTTCATTTCCTTCTCGAAACCGTCGGCGAAGATGTGATTCGGGCCGTGCCGCGGCTGTTTTACAACTATCGGGCCGTGGAGAAGATCGCCGAGGGGAAGGCGGTTTCGGATGTATTGCTGCTCGCCGAGCGCTTCTCGGCGAAATCTGCCTTCGCTCATTCGCTTGCATATTGTCAGGCCATCGAGAACGCCGCCCACCGTGAGATACCCCCTCGCGCCAGACGCTTGCGCGTCGTCTTGTGCGAACTCGAGCGGCTCCGGCACCACGCAGGAGCGATTGAAGGAATCTGCCAGTCAACCGCTCTTGGCGTTTCCGAAGCCCACGCCGCGATCGTCGAAGAGCAACTCCTGCGCGCCTCCTGTCATTTTGCCGGACATCGTTACCTGTTCGGATTGAATACACCCGGAGGGCTGCGGCGGGAGTTCGACGCGGAGGCTTGCAGCGATTTGTTAAACGCCGTCGACCACGCCGCGTCGAAATTGCGAGGTCTGGAGGAAAGGCTGCGCTACAGCAGCAGCTTTCTCGACCGGCTGGAGGATGTGGGCGACGTTAGCCCGGAGAGCGCGCGTGATCTTGATCTGGTCGGGCCAATCGGACGAGCGTCCGGTATTCGCCGCGATCTGCGCCGCGAATGTCCTTATTCCGGTTACGAACAGCATCGCTTCGACGTGCCGTGTGAGACCGAAGGCGATGGATACGCACGCTTGCGCGTTCTCTTCTCTGAGGCACAACAATCCGCCGGCTTGATCCATCAAGCGCTGGAGGGGATGGAACGGGGAGATGTTTACGCCGACGTCGGCGCGATCACGGACGCGGCCGGGTCAGGCTGGGTGGAGGCTCCGATTGGAGGCGCGTTGCATTGGGTCAGGCTTGATCGCGATGGCGCGGTGGAGCGCTATCGAATCCTGTCTCCTTCCTTTCGAAACTGGCTGGGTCTCCACGTTGCGGTGGAGAATTTCGCGTTCCAGGACTTTCCCATCATCCTGGCAACCTTCGGGCTATCCGCCGCGGAGTGCGATCGGTAGGAGTCGAAATACATGAGCTTCTGGTTCTGGCATGGATTGAGAAACGGAATTCAGTCGACGCGCTATCCCCGGTCGGCGGAAACTGCAGCCGGGGTCACTCCCGGGCGGCCATTGGCAACGGACTTTGCCTCCGCGCAGGAAGCATCGCTCGCTGCGGCCAAGTGTCCAGTCGGCGCGATCGCCGCCAATGAAGCCCGCGCAACAGTTGACCTGCGCACATGCATCTGGTGCCAGCGCTGTCATTTCGGCGCCCCGGGTCCGCTTCAATGGGACAGCGGTTTTGAGTGGACGCGGACACCTCCCACCCGTGCTCGCTACGCAAAGATGCCCGACGCTTTTTCGCGATCGCTGCACGTCATGGTGGTTGACGCGGGAGACTGCGGAGCTTGCTTGAATGAGGTCCGGCAACTGAACAACCCTCTGTACAACATGCACCGGCTGGGCATCTTTCTGACGGCCACGCCACGCACCGCGGATGTTTTGTTGGTGGTCGGCCCGGTGAGCGAGAACATGCGCGGGCCGCTCCTCAAGACGTACCAAGCCATGCCCGATCCCAAGCGTGTTCTGGCCGTGGGAACATGCGCGATCATGGGAGGCGTTTTCGGCCGGAGCTTTATGTCCGCGGGCGGCGTCGGCTCCGCGATTCCTGTCGATCTCGAAATTCCGGGCGACCCGCCGCCTCCGCTCGCGATTCTCCACGGGTTACTGGTCGTGGCGGGGCGCAGGACACCGGTAAACCAAGCCGGAGAGGAGTCCTGAAATGGATTCCTGGACTGGCGCGGCGCTGTTGGTGTTTTTTGTTTTGTGCGCCATGGCAATCATCCTTACGGCGACCTTGCGCGGCAGGCATGCGGCCCTTCTCATCGCCTGGTTTGGCACGCTGTGCTCCATCCTTTTGATGTTCGCAGCAGGGGTGCGTCTGGCCGGCAGCCACGATTTTCACCTGGATCTCTGGACGCTGAACGGATGGGGGTCGCTGTCGCTTCACCTGGACGCACTTTCGGCGATCTTTCTGTTCGCCGCCGGCCTGGTGTATCTATCGTGTTGTCTATTCGCGTCGGATTATCTTCTACACTACTTCCGAAACCGCTATCCGGCGGGACGCTACGCCGTCCTGCACTTCGCCCTGATGGCTGCCGTGGTTCTGATCCTGACGGCTGGCGACACGCTGACGTTCCTGCTCAGTTGGGAGTGCATGTCGATCCTCTGCTACCTGCTGGTGAACTACGAACCGAAGCGGCGGACCGACGCCTCAGCCGGCTACATCATGCTGGCGATGAGTGAGGCGGGATTTCTCGCAGTCGTGATTGCGTTTCTCATCGCCGGAAACGGCGCATCCGGATTTTCATTTGAGGCTCTTCGAGTCGCCGCCGCGCATCTTTCCGGCGCAGCCGCCTGGGGCGTATTCCTGCTCGGATTCCTGGGCTTCGGCGTCAAGGTCGGCCTGGTCCCGGTGAATTTCTGGCTGCCACGCTGCTACACCGCCAGTCCCCCCGCGTTCATCCCGGTGCTGGCAGGCGTCACGCTAAACCTGGGATTCTACGGCATGCTGCGATTGAACGGCGACCTGGTTCCAGGTCAGGGTATCGGACCCGGCCTGGTTGCCCTGGTAGTGGGAAGCATCACCGCGTTAGCCGGCATTCTTTACGCGACCACTGAGAACGATCTGAAGACGATGCTGGCCCATAGTTCGATCGAAAACGCCGGCATCATCGCAGCGGGTTTCGGAGCCTTCCTGGTCTTTCGAAATTCCGGGAATGCCGCGCCTGCGGCCATCGCACTCACCGCGGCGCTCTATCACCTGGTGAATCATTCCGTCTACAAGGCTCTGCTGTACCAAGGAGCCGGCCACATCGAAGCGTCGACCGGAACGCGCGATATGGACCGACTGGGAGGCTTGATCCGCTTCCTGCCCGCGCTGTCCGTCGTATTCCTGGTCGGCTGCCTGGCGATCTCCGCGGTTCCGCCTTTCAACGGATTCGCCAGTGAATGGCTCACCCTGCAAACCTTTCTGCGCAGCGCCGTCCTTCCGTCGGCGGTGGTGAAAGTGGTCTTCGCTCTCTCCGGTGCGATCCTGGCGTTGACTGCGGCATTGGCGGTGACCTGCTTCGTGAAGGTGTACGCAATGAGTTTCCTGGGAATCCGCCGCGGCGCGTGGAAGGTGCATGGCGCAAGACTCGGCAGCAAGCCTCGTTTTTCCTTGACGCTTCTCGGGGTCGTCTGCCTTCTGTTAGGGGTCTTGCCAACCTACGTGATCCCCGTGCTGGATCGTGCGGTCGAACCATTGGCCGGTTCCAGCGCCACCGCTGCACTGGTTCCACCATTTTTCACCGCAACGGAATCGAATCAGCAACTCCCGACGGCGTTCCTCAAAGATTTTCACAATCTGGGCGCACAAACCGGCGCCCACCTGTTTCCCGGCCGTGGACTCGTGCTTCTACTGCGAGGCTCGGATCAAAACCCGGTCGTGTTTGCGATGTCACCGTCTTACAGTCTGGTGGCTTTGGCGATCCTGTTGTTGGTCGCCTGGTTCGTCGTGAACCGCGTCACCCGTCATCGCTCGGTGACCAGGAGCGAAACTTGGGCTGGAGGCATTCCCCGGCTACTGCCGGAGATGACGTACACGGCAACCGGTTTTTCGAATCCGGTGCGCGTCGTCTTTCAAGCGATCTTCCGGCCCAACATCGTCGAGGATACGCGACAGACCGTGGCCGTACACTTTCGGACCGCCATCCGGCGCCGCCGTGACGGGACTCATCTGGTAGAACGCCTTCTGCTACGCCCGGTTGGCGCAGCCTTGGACTCCATGGCGCAGTTGCTCGCAGGCATGCACCATGGTCGCCTGAATGCATATCTCGGTTACGTCGTGAGCTTCCTGATTCTCGTTTTATTTCTTTACCGCTTGGCATGATGAGCATAGTCGAGGATCGCGAGATTAGAACTCGACCGCTGGATAACCCAGCCGCTGGTACAGCTCCCACGATCGCGGGCTGACCACCTTGCGAATCACGTCCACCTGCCAGTCGTCCAGTTCCTCTTCCTCGATCCCCGCGGCATGCGCGTTGATTTTCGGCGTCCCGATCGCTGCGCGCAGCCAGTCCGCCCCTGGACGCACCTTCCCCCGCGTGATCTCCTCCACCAGATCGCCCAGCGTATCGGTGTTTCGGGTCAGATCCTCCATCCGGTACACCTTCCCGAGCTCGATCTCCTCCCCGATGGCGTTCAGCAAATTGGCCGCGTGCACGAAAAAGCGCCAGCGGTAGGCTTTCGACGGAAGCGTGACCTTCGTCCTTTCAATCACCGGATCCAGGTAGGCGAGGTCCCAGCGCTCCGTCTCTCCATATTGTTTGAACAGCGCGATCATCGAGGAGCGGCGCGCCATCGGTTCCCGCACCACCACGGCCGCGTTGAACTGGGGTCCGAACGCGCGTCTCAGTTCCGGAACGTGATGACGATTCACGCCCTGCACATCGCCCGCGGCCACAAAATGGTAGCCCTGGCTGCCGATCACGCGCAGATACGGCACGCCGTCCAGCCGCTCGAATCCTCCCAGCACATGCCAAACCTGGTTGGCCGCATGCACGCAATAAATGTCGGGATGCCGGTGCAGCGCCGCCGCGAGCCAGCAGGTGGCCGCGCAGCCCCAGGAAAATCACGGCAAACATCTGCGGACACGGGTAACGCCTGAGAAAACCGGCCTGGAACTCGGAAAGACCTTGGAACATATCGGGCAATTCAGTCATCTTGTCTGAAATTAGCAGAACAACGGTACCTGCGACGTACGAGTCTGCGTGAAAAGTCGGGACTCCACCCCGCCGTTACGAGTGTGTGTGAAAGTGGGTGCTTCACCCCGCCGTTACCGGCAGGGCTGGTCTATCGCATTGAAGGCGCAGGCGTCGGTGACCAGCCCTGCCGGTCACGGCGGGGATCAACTCCGACACTGACTCGAACGTGTTGGGACGGGTGGTTACATCAGTCCTTAATTGCATAAATTCACCGCGAATTCACGAACCCGCCGCCGCTTCACGGGCGGGGCCGTCATGCTACTCTCGTTTGCAAGGGTTCTTTATGCCGCCGCACGGAGGAAAGCAGGATGAACAGAGCGTGTTGCACGACGGGCGCCGCTCCTCCGCTCCCAAAATCGCAGGCGTCAGAATTCTGGAGCTCGGCAATATCCTCACCCGAAGCGGTTGGATGACCGAGGTATTCCGAAGCGACCGGTCCGGGATCGAAATTACACCCCGGCAAATTAATTGGGCGGAACTCAGTCCCCATGGCGTGACCGACTGGCACCGGCACACCGGTCAGACCGACCATCTGGTGGGGGTGGGTGGCGTGATTAAACTGGTTCTGTGCGATGGCCGCGCCGGATCGCCTACCGAGCGGGAAACCGACATCGTCCGGATCGGCGCCCTCCGGCCGGTAATGGTGATCGTGCCGCCGGGGGTGTGGCACGCGCTGCGCAACGAAAGCGGGCAACCCGCCGGCTATCTGAATATCACCGATCAACTCTTCAACCATGAGCACCCCGATAACTGGCGGCTCAATGCGGATCAGATAGAGCTTCCCAACATTCTTTAAATTCGCAATGCCAACCGTACCCGATGGTTTTGGACAGAGCTTTTGCCTTACCCTGCTGACCGATGATCCCGGACTCGCCGGGGCGGCGGATCGCGCCGGAGTGAATCGCATCGGGATCGACCTCGAATATCTGGGGAAGTCCGAACGCCAGGCTGGATTTGACACGCGTCTTGAGCACCACGATTGGGACGACCTTCGAAGGCTCGCCGCCGTGATCCGTCACGCGGATCTGTTTGTCCGCGTCAACCCCATTCACCCGGGAACCGAGGCCGAGATCGAGACCGCGCTGGAGCTTGGCGCGCGAGTGCTTATGTTGCCCGCGTTTTCGACAGCCGGCGAAGTGGACATCTTTCTACGCGCCATCCGGAGGCGGGCCTATTCGATCGTCCTCTTGGAAATGGCACCGGCGGTGGTGCGCATCCGCGAGATCCTGGAGGTGCCCGGGATTGATGAAGTGATGCTGGGACTGAACGATCTGCGCCTGCAAATGGGCGTCGCGAATCATTTCGAGGTTTTGGCTTCGCCGCTTACCGATATGCTGGCTCACGAAGTGCATCGCAAGGGTCTGCCGCTTTCGATCGGAGGAGTGGCGCGCGTCGGCGACCGCCGCATGCCGGTCCCGACAGATCTCGTCCACGCCCAATATCCCCGCCTGGGCGCGACGGGAGCCTGGATCGCGCGATCGTTCACCAAATCTGTGCCGCCGGCGGATTTATCGGAGGCGATTCTCGCGCTACGCAAGCGGCTCAGCGAGTGGGATGCGGCGTCGCCAGAGCAGCTGGAGAGCGCCCGTGCGGAGTTGGCGCGTTGTGCAGCCGAGTGGCGCCGGACTTCAGACCGTCCCCGGAGTGCGATCGCATAGGACTACCACCACGCGCCCTACGCGCATCGGAAGGCCGTCTCCAGCACTCTCGCCAGCACGTCTCGCAGCTGGAAACGGGTGGAAATCGTCTCCCGAATCGCGTCGCCGACCTCCTCGCGATACGCCGGGTTGGTGAGGAAGCGGTCGATTTTGCCGGCCAGATCGCGGGCCTCCGGAGTGTAGGAGACCGCCTCTCCCGCCTCGCCGAAAGCGGCGATGAAGTCGCGCTTCCGGTTGACCAGCATGAATCCGCCGGCGGCAAACGTAATCATCGGCTTGTGACTAAAGCCGTGGATCGAGCCCGGATTCAGCACGTCCACCATGATGGAATGCCGGGTGAGGCACGCCGCGAGCTCTGCTCCATACGGGATATGGCCGTGAACCGCCGTAAGATTCCGGGGGACGCCGGAAAGTTCCGTATTCAAGTCGCCGTAGCAGGTGACCGGAACCCCGGCCGATCCTAATACGTTCAATCGCAGCGCGGTTTGTGCATCGTGGAGGATCAGGCGGTGCGCATAATGCCAGAAATAGGTCTGGTCCGAATCGAGCGCCAGGCGTTGCCGCAGATCGGGACTCAAAGCGCCAATCTGGTCCGACAACTCATCCCATAGCGGCGGGCTGGGAGCGTGGACCCAGGCCTGGATCGCGCTGTCCGCCAGAGCCCGCAGCGCCGGCACCGGATAGTCGCGCGCGCCCTGGTAAAAGTGACCGACGAACCCGACACTTGGCAGAGGGGTTCCCGTGGTTACTCGTGGCTCAAAACCAGGAACAGTGGGTAGGGACTCTTCGATCACATGATTTGGCAGCAGGAATCCGAGATCCTGCATGATCTGCGTCTGGCCTGTGTCCGGCGACCAATGCATCAGGCGAGGATGTTTCAAATCGCGGAGCAGTTTTTCATGCGCGCCGGCGACGGACTCGCTCGGGCCGGCCGGGTGCGGCGCGAGTAATTGATCGGCCAACTCCAACGGCGCGTGATCCCACAGGCACACGGTGGGAACATCCAGCACTTCCGTGAAGAGATTGGGTCGCCGGCCGTCGCGGTGCGCCGGCAGCCGGCAAAGTAATGCGCAGGCGCCCTTGTGGAGGCCAAATGCCAACTCCGGCCGAAACGCCTTTAGATCGGCGACCAGGCTCGAAACGCGAGCCGCGTCGGGAACCAGGAACGCGTCCACCGCAACATCCATGATGTCGAGACCGAGCGCTGCCAACTCTCCCCGGTAAATGTCGTACAGGGCACGCGAAATCCCGTGGAACCAGTGTCTGGGAGGAACCGTTACGGCGATTCTTTGGAACGGAAACCGATGTGTCGCGGGTGCCATCGACCAAGCGGCGCTTCGGGCACCGTGACTAGATCATAACGAACTCTCCCATAGCGGTTCTTGGCACTGCACCGCCGGGAGCCCGTACGATTTTGGTCGCGTTTACAAAGCCGCCAACGCCCGAAATCCTACCCTGCGCGACCCGGTAATGCCAGTCGCGAATTTAGGAGCCAGGAGACTAGTGTCCTTAGTTAGAAGTTCGCTGCTTATCTCGGAACCGGACGTCCAGCTGTTTGGACGGCGGGATTTATCCCGCGCGGAGCTTTAGCTCGGCGACTCGTGCAGACGGCGCTGAAGCGCCGCGCGGACTGAAGTCCGCGGTCCTTGGTCGCCTTGAGAGTTATTAAACGTATTTCCAACTCGGGAGACTCTAGGGTGACACATGGCGACCGATGACATAGAATTGGCCAGCCGCGCCCAACGCCATCAGAACAAATCCGATAATTCCGAGCGCGCCCATTTCCGATAGAGTGCGTGCAGGCCGTTTGGTGCCGCAGCATAGCCACCATCCTGCGGCGAACACGATCCGCATCCAGCACAGCGGGTCCCCTTTAAGAAGCGTCCTGCATCCCGGGATAAAGCCCACCACCAGTACAACGCCCGAGAAGCGGCCGATGTGTAATCGGCCTTCATCGGTCTTGAAAAAGCTCATATCGGAATCGACCCCCATCTGCGACTTCGGTGCGCGCCTGGTTTGTAAGTATACCGGGCTACTTCTTCTCCAACTCCGCCATCAGCTCCTTCACCGCCGCATCCAACTGCGAATCTTTTCCGGTGTACGATTCGCCGATCGGGCGCGAGACTGTGATATCCACCGGGCGCGGGTGCAACTCCATATCCTTGCCATCCGAGCCCTGCACCAACGTTCCCGGCTGGCGCATCACCGTGCCGTCGACCAGATCCATGGAGCCCGTGTAAATGATCCAGCCCGCGGTCGGCTCGCCGACTACTTTGCCCAGCTTCAACGTCCGGTAGCCTTCGGTGAAATCCTCGGCGTCGGAAAGCGAGTGCTGGTTCACCACCAGAATAGTCGGCAGTTCGAGCGAACGCTGGCCGAGCACCGTACGTGCGGAGCCGGGGACGCCGTCTCGGTTGGTCATGGTCAGATATGGTTTTCGCGTCAGAACATCCAGCGCCATCGCGTTCACGAATCCGCCGTTGTTATTGCGGATGTCGATCACCACGCCGCTGCGGGCGCGATTTTCGGCGTCGAGGTCGAGATAAAGCTGCGTGAGCGCCTGCTCCGACATGTCGCGGATGTGCACGTAGCCCAGCTTTCCGTTGCTGATTTTCGCGACGTAGGCGCGATTGTCTTCCACCCATTTACGATACACCTGATCCCGCAAGGACGCGACCGGGCGCACGACCACTTCCTTGCCATCGACGTCGAGTTCCACGCGTTTGTCGATTTTGTGCTCCAGCAGCGAGTTCAGATTCACGCGCGGACCGACGGCCACGCCGTCGACAGCTCGCAATTCTTCGCCGGGTTGAATTTTGGCAAGCGCGGCCGGCGAATGCGGGACGACCTCGGTAATTTTCAGTTTGCCCGAGCTCTCATACGCAGCGCGATCGAAGCTCAGACCGAGCTGGCCGACCGTGCCGCCTCGCCCTCCTGGGCTTGGGGGAGCCGAAATTCCGGAATGCGACGAATTCAGCTCGCCGATCATCAGGCGCAGGATGGCTCGCATTTCGTCGGGGGTTTGAGCGCCTTCGATCAGCGGCGCGTACATTTTGCGGACGGCGTTCCAGTCCGCACCGTGATACTTGGGATCGTAATAGTTGTCGCGCTGGCCGGCCCAGGCTTCTTCGAACACGGCCATTTTTTCGTCGTTGAAATCGACGTCCATTTCGGCATTGACGTTCACGGCGCGCGTCTTGTGATCTTCGACGGTGATGGTCTCGACCCGGCCGGCTTCCAGATAGAACACTCCTTTCGAATCCGAAGTAAAGTGGGCGTGATTCTTCTGTCCCGGCGTGGAGGTCAACTGGCGAGGTCCGCGCGATTCGCCATCGCCTCCGCCGCGTCCACCACGGCCGCCGCGTCCCGATCCCGCGGCATCCAGCGGATAGAGATACAAATTCACCTGCCCGCCGACGTTGGCGGAAAACAAGAGCGATTTCCCATCCGGGCTGATCTGCGGCTGATTCACGCTCAGCCCGATCGGCAGCATGGAAATGCGCTCTCTAATGTCGTTGAAATCGATCTCGACCGGCTTCACCGGTGGCTTGGCTTCGGCGTTGCCGCGGCCCTGGCGCGCCGGCTCGGGTTTGAACAAATCGTCGAACTTTTGTTCGGTGTAATCGGGCTCGCGCGGCTTCAGGTCGATGCGCGCCACGTCCGGCGTTTCGGTGCGCTGGCCGGTTTCATACAGGACGAACTTCCCGTCCGGACTCCACTGAATCGAATTGACATTAGTGTTGGCCAGAAAGCTGATCTGCCTGGCTTCCCCGCCGGCCGCGGGCACCACGTATATATTGCGGAGCGTTCCGGCGCCCGCGTTCGCATAGACCAGCCACTTGCTGTCGGGCGACCACGCGAAGGCCGACGGGCCGAAATTTCCGCCGATGAAGCCGGACGCGGCCAGGCGCTCCTGTTTGGAGTCAATATCCACGACACGCAGCTCCTTTTTCCCGCGCACGAAGGCGATCGATTTTCCGTCGGGTGAAAAGCGCGGGCCCTGGTCGGAGATCGGATCGCGCGTCAACTGCGTTTCCGCGTGCTTCAGAAAATCGTAGACGAACACGTGCGTGATGGCGTCGCGCTGGCTCAGGTAAGCAACGCGCGTCGAATCGGGCGACCATTCGACTGCCGATTCGGGTCCCGGCGTGTTCGTCACGCGGATCGCCTGGCCGCCGTTCTTGGCCGATGCCGCGAAAACCTCGCCGTGCGCGACCACCGCGATTTTCTTTCCGTCGGGAGCGAGCGCGAGATCGGAGAACGTGTTCAACGTCAGGTGCGAAACGGTGGGAATCGCCGAGGAGCCGACCAGCTTGATGGGCAGCGCATAGGCTTCGCCATTTTTCGTGTCGAGCTGCCAGATTTTGAAATCGCGCTCGAACACGATCGCCTTACCGTCGTAACCGATGCTGGGCCACAGGACGCGGCCGTCGTTGAATTTGGTGATCTGCTTCATTTTCGCGCTGGTCAGATCCCAGATGTTCTGCGCGCCACTACGGTCGGTCATGAAGTACAGCTGCTTGCCGTCGGGCATCCACATGGGCCACACATTGCGGCCGTTCAGGTCCACCAGCTTTTCGTACGATCCGTTTTCCTTGCGAGTCCAGATTTCGGATTCGTCCAGATGCGCGTGGCCATGGCGCCACCACTGCTGATCGCCATTACCGCGCGCGGCGAAGGCGATGGTGGATCCGTCCGGCGAGGGCGCACCCTGAAATTCGTTGGTGAAGCGATCGGCACTCACCGGCATGGGCGTTCCGCCATCGGAGCTTACGCGATAAATATCGTTCTTGCCGCCCACGTCATGCGCGCCACTCGAAAAATAAATCCACGTGCCGTCGCGCGACCAGGCGTCGAGCTGCTCCATTCCGTCTTCGAAGGTCAGCCGTTTCAGGTCGCCATTCGAAAGCGACAGGATATAGATATCGCCGCCGCCGGTGCGGGTCGAAACGAACGCGAGCCGGTTTCCATCCGGCGAATACAGCGGGCGCGATTCGTCGGCGGGATGCGACACCAGCAGGTGCGCCTCGCCGCCTTTGGCCGCGACCACCCATATATCGCCTCCCGATACAAACGCGATTTCGGGACGCGTGGGGCACAGCGCCGGTTGAGTGAAATACGGGACGCCGGCGGCGAGGGCAGCGGTGGTCGAAAGCAGCGAAATCAGGAAAATACGCATGTTCAAATCTTATCCGGATTTCTGTTAGGCTGTTTGGGCATGAAGCTTTTGCTGCTGCTTGCCGCCGTCACTCTGTTCGCCCAGGAAACCGCACCGCCGCCGGCTCCCGAGCTCACTGCCGCGGAAAAACAGTTTCAGGATTCGATGGAGAACGTGAAGCTGGTGGGCCACTTCACGCTGGGCGACAGCGCGGAGCTGCATGACGACGCCTACACCATCGTGCACGTCAGCAAAATCAAGGAAAACACCTGGAAGTTCCAGGCGCGCATTCAATACAACAAAAAAGACGTCGCCCTGGCGATGAATCTGCCAGTGAAATTCGCGGGCGACACGCCGGTGATCTCACTCACCAATTTCAGTGTGCCGGGCTTCGGATCGTTCACCGCGCGGGTGGTGATTTACAACGGCGCCTACGCGGGTACCTGGTCGAGCACGGCTGCAAATACCAGCGGACCGGGCGCCAATCTACCACATGGCGGGATGTTGTTCGGCAAAGTGGTCAAGAACGAAGCGGCCGCGCAGTAGCTTCGCGCGATCGTGGTGCATCTAACCCGATGAGGAGATCCCACGATGACACGCCTGCCTTTTTTCCTGCTGTGTGTTTCTTCCGTGGCGCTCGCGGATGGCTGGTCCGGCGCGCTGGTGGATCGCGGCTGTTATACCAGCGAGCAGCAAAACGTTACCCGCAATGTGAACCACGATCGCAGCGCCGAAATCGACCGATGCGCGCCGACGGCCAAGACCACCAGGTTTACGGTGGTCGACAGGAACGGCCAATCCTTCAATCTGGATGACGCGGGCAATGCGAATGCCGCCAAGCTCGTAAGTGAACGTCATGTCAGAGGGCGGCTGGCGGTGACCGTCACGGGGCGAAAATCGGGTGAGACGGTGATCGCCGAGTCGATTGCGGCGAGCCAGTAGCCTGCCGTCGGAACCCGAGTGTTTACGAGGCGAGTGTGCGTGAAAACGCTGGATGGATCCCCGACGTCACGAGTCTGTGTGAAAAGTGGAGTTGATCCCCGCCGTGACCGGCAGGGCTGGTCGCCGACGTCCGCGCCTTCAACGTGATAGACCAGCCCTGCCGGTAACGGCGGGGTGGAGTCCCGACTTTTCACGCAGACTCTCACCGGCAGGGCTGGTCGATCGTAATGACGTGGTTCCGCTAGCGCGCATTTTCACCGAACGCGTAGAGCATGCGCAGGGTGCGAACGTAGATGACGTCGCCGGCGACCGCCGGGGTGGCGACGATGTCTTCGCCGGTATCGTTGCGCGCCAGAACCTTCAAATCGTCCGCACCCGCGGCGAGCACCGTGATCACTCCTTCGCCCGACGCGACGTACACGCGGCCGGCCGCGGCGATCGGCGATGCATAATAGACTCCCGGGGCGCCCACGCGGGTGCGGTAGATCACTTTGCCGCTTTCCGAATCGAGGCACGTCACTACGCCGCCGTTGCGAATCAGATATAGCCGTCCGTTGTAGAGCAGCGGCGAGGGGACTTCGGGAATGGCCGTATTGTCGCGCCAGATCACCTTCGCGGAGACGCCGTCCGGGCGCAACGCGAGCAGGCCGTGATCCTGCAACATGCCTTCGACGCGCACGCGATACATTTCCCATTCCGACCGGTCCACCGAGCCGTCGTGATTTCCGTCCACGCGGCGGAAGTTGACAAAGTTCTGCGAATTCGGGATCGCGTCCAGGCCGGGGCGCGAAGTTTCCTTGAGATCGGCGGGGAATTCAGCTTCACTGATTACGCCGTCGTGATTCGTGTCGTAGCGTTCGAGCATGGCCGCGAAATCGGGCAGCGACGGGCGCTGGTCTTCTTCGCCCAGAACATACCAGGTGTTCACGTACAAGGTGTCTTGATCGGCGGTCGCGGTGCTTGCGCCGGAGGTTGTTTCGGGCAGCGACCACACGCGCTTCCCGGTAGCGGTCTCGTACGCCTCAATCACGCCCGCGCGATGCAGAATCAGCTGGTCATGGAACACGATAGGCGTCGAGTAGCTTTCCACGCGGCCGCGCACCTGCGGATATTCCTGACGCCAGGCTTCCCTGCCGGTGCGTCGATCGACCGCCAGCAGATAGCCGCCCTGCATGGCGTCATGATTCACGATCAGCAAGTCGCCGGCCAGGATCGGCGACGCGCCGCTGCCGTGATGGGTTTTGGGCATGGGAAGCGGAAGCGTCCATTTCGATTCGCCCGAGTAATCGAACGTCATCAGGCCGAAGGAGGAAAAATAGGCGTACACGCGCTGGTCATCGAGGGCCGGCGTAGCCGTCGCGGGATTGCTGACCACGTGGGTTTCCTCAATCGGCGAGGGCGGCGCGGCATGGCGCCACAAGATGGCGCCGGTTTTGGTGGACAGGCAGATCAGTTCCAGCTTTTTCGATTCCGGGGTGAACGCGGTGAGAAAAATACGATCGCCCGCGATGGCCGGCGAAGAATGTCCCACCGGCAGCGGCTGCTTCCACAGCATGTGCTTCGAAGGCGAGAACTCGACCGGCGGATTGGCTGAGGACGCCGCGACCCCGCCGGCGTTCGGTCCCCGAAATTGCGGCCACTCCTGGGGCCACACGAAGGCCGAGGAGAGCGCCACGAGAAGAACGGCTCGCATGGGGGGATTGTACCTTGTCGGGCAATGGGCGGTGCTACCCGTGCTGTGGCGCACGCACTCCTGCGTGCCGTATCGAGACTCTTCTCGACACCTCGTCTGCGACGGAAAAGGCGTCGACAAGAGTGTCGACGCGGCACGCTGAAGCGTGCGCCACGGCGCTCAGTTGGACACGTGCGTCAACCCGAGAAACAGCCCATCGGCGCGGACCAATAACGGCGAGTCCACGCCGTTGCCCGTGAAATCCGCCCACACGATCTGGGACGCCCGCAGCTCCGGATGCCAGGCGGGGTCAGGCGAATTGGTGAAGCAGTCATTGCACAGGTAGCGAGAGCGGTTGCTCACCGCGCCATTCGCAAGAGGCGCGAAAATCAGGCCGGTGGGAACGCCGGCGACAATCGCGGAACCGCTGATGTGCGCCACACCGAAGGTCTGGCTATAGGTTGCATTCCACCACTCCGCGCTTTGCGCGAACGGCCCGCCCGCGATCGAGCAGGGTTCGAGCGCTCCAAATCCCTGGCCGGTCGAGAGCGCGCATTGCACCTGCGACGATCCGCGCACCACTAAATCCTCTTTGCCGTCGCCGTTGATGTCGATCAGTTGCATGGTCGATGGCTCGACGCCAGCAGCGGGCCACGCAAGCGCTGCCGTGGGTGCGAATCGAACACCGTTATTCCAGTAGAAGGCCGGCGCAGGCTGGTCCGGCGTCCAGATGACCATGTCCGCGCGGCCATCGCCGGCGACTTTTCCAAAGTGGATATATTGCGCAGCCGGAATCGCGCCGGCGAAGTAGGCGACCGGGACCGAGAAGGCGCCCTGTCCATTGTTGAACGCGACCCACAGCATTCCCGACGCGGGATAAATCAGATCGGCCCGGCCATCGCCGTTGACATCGGCGAGCCATACAGCCGAGCCGTAATTCTGAGACCAGGTGGGATCGTCGATCGTGATCCACGGCGCGGCGGGGGAAAATCCTCCGGTTCCATCGCCGGTCTTGCAGACCACCGTCGAGCCGCGCGCCTTGCACAATCCAGCCGGCTTCCCTGCCCCGGAAATTGCTCCGGCCGCGACCACGCCCTGGCCGTCGGCGGGCGTAAATTCGGTCGAAACCTGCGCGGCAGGCGCGGTCATCACATCCCCGCGGACGCCCGGAATCGCGTCGAGCGGAAGGTATTCGTATTCGCTTCCCAGATGCTCGACGATGTACTTGGTCAGGTCCAGGATGAACGGGTTGCCCTTGGTGCCGTCCATCCATTCGGTGCGGACGTGCAGCAGCACCACTGTGCCGCCCGGCGCCTGGTGGATCGCGTTGACATAGAGATCGCCGCAGAACGGAACGCCCAGATGCAGCGTGAAACAATCCCAATCGCCCCCGATCCACGTCGTGACTTGGCTGGTTCCCTGGGCAGTAGTCACCTGGAACGCCCCGCCGACGTCGGCATCCACGGGACCCTGAATCGTATCGGTGGAGGAATCGGCGTTCAGTATCGGCGGCAGGCTCGCATCCCAGGCGAGTCCCGGAGCGCGAAACAGGCGCGGACTGTTGCCGCGCAGCTTGTCGATCTCGATCTGCGCGTGGCCGACCTCATACAGGATCTGCGACGGATCGGTAATCGCGTTGAGCGGCAGATGATTCTGCGAGTGATTGAATATATCGTGCCCGGCGGCCAGGACCGTGGCCGCGACCGACTCCGGTATGTCGCCATAACCGGTGCACATGGACGAATTCGAAGCGGCTTTGTCCTGCCCGATAAAATGGCACGAGACCAGCGCGAAGGACGCGCGGATGCTCTTCAGGGTCCCTTGCGACGCGTTCATCCGGTCGCCCGATCCGGTCACGATGATGGGACCCTGCAGATACGCCGCGACTTTTTCAATCTGGCTGCGCCCGTCCGGACCGAATTCATCGGGCCCGTCGTCGAAGGTGAGAAACACGCTCCGCTTTGGTGTAGCGGCTCCGTTAATCACGCCAGTGGTTTGGAATTGCGCCCAGGCTGGCGATGCCGCGAGCAGGCACACACCGAACAGCGCACTTTGAATGCGTTCAAACTGAGTCAAATTTGAATGATTCCTTCCCCGACTACCAGATCCGCACGCAATCGTTTGGCCAAATGTAACGTTTCAGCTTGGCAAGCGGATTATGATCTCATACCCATGGCTTACGTGTAAAGCCAGAATAAAAATCCATGTCGCCATCTCCAGCCGATCGCCCAACTTGGGTGAGATCACCCGATCCTGGCGCAGTATAATCACCACGTGACGGACCAATCTCTACGCGATCATGTGGTCAAGTTGTTGCGCGGCGGCAGCGCGCATCTCGATTTCGATGCGGCCATCAAGAACTTCCCGGTTGCCTTGCGCGGAAAACGGCCCGCCCGGTCGCCGCACTCGGCCTGGGAACTCCTGGAGCACCTGCGCATCGCGCAATGGGACATTCTCGAATTCAGCCGCGATGCGAGGCATCCATCGCCCCAGTGGCCGGAAGGTTACTGGCCGAAAACGCCGGCGCCGCCGAGCAGCGCGGCCTGGTCGAAGAGCGTGCGGACGTTCCGGGAGGGTCTGGTAGCGATGTGCGCGCTGGTGGCCGATCCATCCACCGACCTTTTCGCCCCAATCCCGCATGGGGACGGTCAGACGGTTTTGCGCGAGGCGCTGCTACTGGCGGACCACAACTCCTATCACCTGGGGCAACTGGTGCTGGTTCGGAAGATGGTGGGTGGGTAGTATCGCCTACACGGGTCCGTGTGAAAACGGATCTGCTCCCCCACGAGTCGGTGTGAAAAGTGGTGTTGATCCCCGCCGTGACCGGCAGGGCTGGTCGACGCCTGCGCCTTCAACGCGATAGACCAGCCCTGCCGGTAACGCCGGGGTGGAGTCCCGACTTTTCACACAAACTCGTAACGGCGGGGTGAAGCACCGACCTTTCACCCAGACGCTGACGTCGGGGTTCCGGAGGTCTCAAGTAAAAATCATAAATCCGCGCGGCTGGCCGAGAAGAGTTACCAGAGACGCGAATGACGCAGCCGCCAGTGGACCGTTTGTTGGTTGTCGAACAGGACGCAAGTCATCGCGAACGGTTATCCCAGCGACTGGTTTTGCGGGGTTACCAGGTGGACTCGGTCTGCGATGGCGCGGCGGCAATCGAGAAGATCGAACAGGCCGAATACGATCTGGTGCTGCTTGACGCGACGCTGCACAACGCCGGGAGTCTGGATCTGCTGCGGCTGCTCAGAGCCACGCACTCTGCGTCCGATCTTCCCGTAATCATGCTCGCCGCAGAGGATCGCCAGGGCGGGATGGTGGAGGCTTTGCACGGCGGCGCCAACGATTATGTGGTCAAGCCGGTGGACCTTCCGGTGATGACCGCGCGCATCGAGGAGCAGTTGTCGCGCTCCAGGATCAGCCGCGGCAAACGACTGGCGCGGAGTCATAAACCGCATTCTGAACGTGCCCATTCACAACGTCGCGACGAAGGCCGCTGGAGCTGGGATCTCCGCTCCAACACGCTGCATTTGTGGACGCGGGCGCGCGCCCTGCTGGGGCTGACGCGAGAAGAGATGGTCCGTCTGGAGCAGTGGACGGCGCGCATTCATCCGGCCGATATCGAGCTGGTGCGCGCCGAGATGCGCGCTCTGCTGGCCGGCCAGTCAGAGGAGTATCGCTGCGAACACCGGGTTCGCAATCATCAGGGACGTTACGAATGGCTGCTCGCGCGCGGAAAGATGGAGCGAATCGAGGATGGCGCCGGAGCGCGGGTGTGCGGAACGCTGGCGCTGCTGGCGCGGCCCGACGTCGACGCGCTGACCGGAGCCGGCACGCGCGCGCTGATCCTGGAACGACTGGGAGCGGCCATCGCCCGCCAGGCATCCGGGTCCCTGGCGCTGCTGCTGGTCGATCTGGACGGGTTCAGCCTGATCAACGACAGTTTCGGGCAGCCGACCGGCGACCGGATTCTGATGCAGGTGGCGGAGCAGCTGCGCTCGGCGCTGGACGACCGCCGGTTGCATCGCGAGGCGCACGTCGCGCGCGTTGGGGGCGACGAATTCGCCATCCTGGCGGAGGGTGTCGACCGTGAGGACCTGGGCGCGCTGGTCGAATCCATCCTGAACAGCGCTGTGCGGCCCATGATCATCGACGGTTTCAAAATCTGCGTGGGAGTGAGCATCGGGGCGTTCTGCGGCTGTTCCGGGGAGAGCGGGCCGGAGGGTCTGCTGCGCGACGCCTATCTGGCCATGTATCGCGCCAAGGAGCTGGGGAAGAATCGCTGGCACCTGTTTGAGCCGGAGCTGCGCACTCGGGCGCGGGCGCGCATCGCCGCGGTGCACGATCTGCGCTACGCGATCGAACGCGATGAGCTGCGCGCCTATTATCAGCCCAAGCTCAATCTGCGGACCCGCCGGATTGTCGGTTTTGAAGCGCTCATCCGCTGGCATCATCCCGCGCGCGGAATCGTTTATCCCGGCGAATTCATCGAGCTGGCGGAAGACACCGGACTGATCGTTCCCATCGGCGAGTGGATGCTTCGCGAATCGTGCCGGCAGTTGAGCCAATGGCAAAAACGCTTCCCGCTGGCAGCTCCGCTCACCATGAACGTGAATCTGAGCGTGAAGCAACTGGGCGATCCGGAAATCGTGGGACGCGTGAAGAGCATCATCGAGGAATCCGGCATTGCTCCGTCCACACTGAACCTGGAGCTGACCGAAACCGCGCTGATGACGAATCTGGAGGGCGCGCGCGGCGCGCTCACTTCATTGCGCAACCTGGGCATCCGGCTGAAGCTGGACGATTTCGGCACGGGCTATTCGTCGCTCGGATACCTGGGCGCGCTGCATTTCGATTCGCTCAAGATCGACCGCAGCTTTGTGCAGCGCATGGCGAGCGACGTCGAAAGCCACGCCATTGTAGAGAGCATCGCGAAGCTGGCGCATGCTCTCGGCATGACGCTGGTGGCCGAAGGCATCGAGCTCGAAGAGCACATCGAGGAACTGCTGCGCCTGGGCTGTGAAGTGGGCCAGGGCTTCTATTTCTCGACCGCGCTTGAAGCGTCCGCGGCGGAGGAGCTGATGGAGAGCTCGCTAAAAGAGGAGATCTTCGAGCGGTCGCGGCTTCGGGACGGATTGCGTTGAACGGATTGGCAGCGCGAAGAAGGTCCTAAGGCACGGTGTCTCAAAGGTAAAGTTTCGAGACCCGCTCCGAATCCATTGAACCGTGTACTTGGCCGCCGCAAATCTCTTGCCACAGTGCGTCCCCGCATGGTACAACCGGAACGCATGGACAAGACCATTCGCAAACATGCCAGCGTCGCCGAGCTCGACCAGATTAAGGCGCAGGAGTATCGCTACTGGCAAAGTCGGCCCGTGTACGAGCGTACGGATGCGGTTTCCGAGCTGACCCAAGCTCTGTACGCGATGAAGGGCGCGCCTCCGGATGTACCCAGACTTCAAAGAACTCTTGTCCGTTTTGAACGCGCACCGCGTTAAGTATCTTGTGGTGGGCGCTTACGCAGTATCGGTGCACGCTCAGCCGCGCGCTACCAAAGACCTGGACATTTTGGTAAAGGCCGACGCCTTAAATGCCGAGGCCGTCTACGCGGCGCTGGCCGAATTCGGCGCGCCGCTCGAAGGATTGAACGCCGCCGATTTCGCCGAGCGCGGACCGTTTTTTCACATGGGTCGGGAGCCCGTTGCCGTCGATATTCTCACGGAGATTCCCGGCGTGGAATTCGACGCGGCGTGGGACCATCGCCTGGAATTGGTGGTCGATGCGGAGACCGGCCTCGAAGCAAGTTTCATTTCTCGCGAAGACCTGATGGACGCCAAGCGCGCAGCCGGCCGACCCCAGGACCTTGCGGACGTGGAAGCTCTGCGAAAGGCCCAGGAAAGCGATTGAAAAGCTAACCGTTTGCGACCGGTAACGTTCTTGTATAAGGCCGGTATTGCTCTACATGGGAACCCTGGGACAGGATTTTCGCTACGCGCTCCGCTCGTTTCGTAAGTCGCCGGTATTTGTTGCGGTTGCGATCCTTTCGCTGGCTTTCGGTATCGGCGCGAATACCGCCATCTTCACGCTGGTCGACCAAGTGCTCCTCAGGCTCCTGCCGGTGAAAGATCCGCAGCAACTGGTGATTCTGTGGGGACGCGGTCCGCATTTCGGGTCGAATAACGGGCGCCATAAACTTTCCTATCCTATGTATGAGGATTTCCGCGATCACAACCAGGTGTTCAGCGGGATGGCGTGCTACTGGGACAACAGCTTCAGCGTCGCCTCGGACGGGCGCACGGAGCGCGTCGCCGGCGAGCTGGTTTCGGGAACCTATTTTCAACTCCTGGGCGTGCATGCCGCGCTGGGGCGCGTGTTCACTCCCGACGATGACAAGTCGCCCGACGGCGAGCCTTATGCCGTGATCAGTTATCGCTATTGGATGAGCCGGTATGCCGGGAGTCCGGAAGTGCTCGGCAAGAAAATCATCGTTAACGGATATCCGCTGAGCATCGTGGGCGTGAGCCAGGCGGGATTCGACGGCACCGATCCGGGAGCGGCCACGCAGATCCGCGTGCCGGTGATGATGAAGGCCGATCTCGACCCGGTAGGCGCCAGTTTCAGCTACAACCTGAAAGCCCGTCGCGGGCGCTGGGTGAATGTGATGGGCCGCATGAAGCCCGGCGTGACCGAGCAACAGGCCAAGGCGTCGCTGCAACCCTATTTTCATTCGATCCTCGAAATGGAAGTGCAGCAGAAGGAATTCGACCACACACCGCCCGAAAACAAGCAGCGGTTCCTGACCATGTGGATGGATCTGATCCCGGCATCCAAGGGCGACTCAGATCTGCGGCGCCAATTTTCGAGCGCTCTGCTGGTGTTGACGGTGATCGTTGGGCTAGTGCTGCTGATCGCCTGCGCAAATGTCGCGAACCTGCTGATCGCCCGGGCGACGGCGCGGCAGAAAGAGATCGCGGTGCGCCTGGCTTTGGGCGCGAGCCGGGGACAAATCGTTTCGCAGCTGCTGGTGGAGAGTCTGACGCTCGCGCTCGCGGGAGGCGCCGCGGGGCTGGCGATGGCCGTGTGGATGGACGAGGCGCTGATCGGATTCTTGCCCACCGGCGGCTCGCCGTTGACGATTTCCACCACTCCGGATTGGCGCATTCTGGCGTTCACCTTCGGCGTTTCGATTTTGACGGGCGTGATTTTCGGACTGGTTCCCGCACTCCAGGCCACGCGTCCGCAACTGGCCGGGACGTTGAAGGACCAGGTGGGGTCGATCGCCGGCGGAACGTCGGTGTGGCTGCGCAAGGCGCTGGTGGCCGCGCAGGTGACGCTCTCGCTCCTGCTGCTGATCGGCGCGGGATTGTTCATCCGGAGCCTCAAGAATCTGAAAGACCTGGATCCGGGATTCACCACTGGCAACCTGTTGGAGTTTTCGATCGACCCGATGCTGAACGGATACACGCAGCAACGCAGTCTCGATTTCTATCGCCAGCTTCGCGACAATCTGGATGCGATACCGGGAGTCGAATCATCGGGTTTCGCGGTGGTGCCGCTGCTGGCCGGAAACGAGTGGGACAACAGCATGGCCATCGAAGGCTTCGTGTACCGGCCGAGCGAGACGCCCGATCCGCACATGCAGTTCATCACTCCCGATTTTTTCAAGACCATGCACATTCCCATTCTGAAAGGCCGCGATTTCCGTATGACCGACGGCCGCGGCGCGCCCAAGGTGTGCATCGTGAATGAACGGTTCGAGCGGCGGTATTTCAAGGACGGCAACGCGCTCGGCCGGCACCTCGGCATGGGTGGCGAACCGGGAACCAAGCTGGATATCGAAATCGTCGGCGTGGTGCGCGACACCAAGTATGAAAGCATGCGCGACGAAATTCCGGAAGAAGTGTATGAGCCGATACATCAGGTGGACTTCGTCACCGGCGCGATGGCGTACGTGCGCACGGCGCGGCAGCCGGAACAGGCGTTTACGGGAATCCGCCGGGTGGTGAACAATCTGGACGCGAATCTGCCGGTGTCTTATATGCGGACGCTCGAAGCGCAGCAGGAGGATTCGTTGATCACGGAACGTTTAGTCGCCACGCTTTCGACCGCGTTCGGCATTCTGGCGACTTTGCTCGCAGCCATCGGATTGTATGGCGTGATGGCGTACATGGTGGCGCAGCGCACGCGCGAGATCGGCGTCCGGATGGCGCTGGGCGCGGCGCGCTCGGATGTGGTCTGGCTGGTGATGAAAGAAGTTTTTCTGCTGGCGGGGATCGGGATCGCGATCGGTCTGCCGGCGGCTTACGGGCTGACGCGCTTTGCGAAATCGCAACTCTACGGGATCCAGCCGAACGACGCTGTCACGATCGCGCTGGCCACGGCTGCCATTGCGATCGTAGCGATCGGGTCGGGGTACATTCCGGCTCGCAGGGCGACCATGGTCGACCCGATGCGGGCGTTGCGGTGGGAGTAGTCATGTGGCACACGCTTCAGCGTGCTGTGTCGAGACTCATCTCGACACCTCGCGTGCGCCCGAAAAGGCGTCGGCAAAAGTGCCGACGCGGCACGCAGGAGTGCGTGCGCCACAACTTAAATCAATCCCAACTCCGGTCCCGGCGTTTCGCACAGCAGGTCGATGAATTCCTGCGCGACTTTGTGGAAGCGCTTTTTCTTGCGATGAATGATTCCCAGCGGACGGTACAATTCCGGGCCTTCGATCCCGACCGCCACTAACCTTCCCTGCGCCATTTCTTCGAGCATAATCCGCGCCGGCATGATGCTCACCCCCGCGCGATGCGCCACGGCTTCCTTGATCATCTGGAGATTGTCGAAGTGCAGCGTGTGATTCACCTCGATCGAGTGTTCCTTTAAGAAGCGGTCGACTTCGCGGGCGATGGGGAGCTCGTCATCGAAGCCGATGAAGTCGACGCCGTTCAGTTCCTCAGGCGTGACTTTGCCGCGGTTCGCCAGCGGATGATAGGGTGACGCGGCCAGCACCATTTCTTCTCTCCGCCACGGAATCACCGTGATTTCGCGAGACGGCTCGGGATAACTCACCAGGCCGAGGTCGGCGTCATCCGCCAGCACGGCGGCGTAGACTCGCTCAGGACGCAGGTATTCGACTTCCAGGCGAGCTTCCGGACTGCGGCGCGCGAATTCCTGTTCGAGTTCCACCATCTCACTCAGTCCGACCGAATAAATGGACGCCACGCGGACCGTTCCAAGCGATTCTTCTTTGACGCGCGCGAGCTCGACTTCAAATTCGTCGAAGCGGCGGAGCACGTCGCGGCAGAAATCGGCGTACAGGCGGCCGGCCTGCGTGACCACCAGCGGACGGGTCGACCGGTCGAGCAGATCGATGCCCAGGCTGCGTTCGAGATCCTGTACCTGCTGGGTCGCGGCAGATTGGCTGATGCGGTTGGCCGCGGCGGCTCGGCTGAGGCTGCGCATCTGGGTTATATCCCTAAAAAGCTTGAGGTTCTCGTAAGCCACCGGGTTAATTATACAATCAGTTTTGCTAATGTTGCAAGACAATAAATTCTATTGACCTGATAATGTGAAAGCGCTAATCTCTTAACATGCGTGCCCAAGGTCTCTACGATCCCCGTCACGAGCACGACGCCTGCGGCATGGGGTTCATCGTCAACCTGAAGGGCGAAAAATCTCATGGGATTGTTGAGAAAGGCCTGCAGATCCTCAAGAATCTGGAGCATCGCGGAGCCTGCGGGTGCGATCCGGAAACGGGTGACGGAGCGGGCATTCTGATCCAGATTCCACACGAATTTTTCGCGCGCGAGCTGCCGTTTGCGCTGCCTGCGCCGGGTCAATACGGCGTAGGGATGATGTTCCTGCCGGTGGAACCGCGCGAGCGGCTGCTGTGCGAAGGAGTGGTGGAACGGATCGCGCGGGATGAGGGACTTGAAGTGCTCGGATGGCGCGATACGCCGGTTGATTCGGATGCGATCGGTCGTCAGGCGCGGGCGACGCAGCCGTATATCGAACAGATTTTCCTGTGCCCCGCGCCCGAAATGACGCAAGACGAGCTCGAACGGCGGCTGTATGTGACCCGCAAGCGCGCCGAAAACGAGCTGGGCGAGCACGAATTTTTCTACATCCCGTCGATGTCGTCACGGACCATCGTATATAAAGGACTGCTGCTGGCGCCGCAGATCGCGGAGTTTTACGGGGAGCTGGCGGATCCGGCTACGCGCAGCGCCATGTGCATGGTGCACCAGCGATTTTCCACCAACACGTTTCCCAGTTGGCCCCTGGCTCATCCCTACCGCTATCTGTGCCACAACGGCGAGATCAATACCGTTCGCGGCAACGTGAACTGGATGAATGCACGCGAATCGGTGCTCGAATCTTCCCTGCTGGATGTGAGCAAGATCGTGCCGGTGGTGCGGCCGGATGGCAGCGATACGGCGTCGCTCGATAATGCGGTCGAGATGCTGACGCTGGCCGGGCGCAGCCTGCCGCACGTGATCGCGATGCTGATTCCGGAGGCGTGGAACGCCGATTCGGCGATGCCCGAAGAAAAGCGCGCGTTCTACGAATATCACGCGTCGTTGATGGAGCCGTGGGACGGTCCCGCGGCGGTCGCGTTCACGGATGGAAAGTGGATCGGCGCGACGCTCGACCGCAACGGGCTGCGGCCGGCGCGGTACCTGGTCACCGAGGACGATCACCTGATTCTTGCGTCCGAAACCGGCGTGTTACCAGTAGCTTCGGAAAATGTCAGGTATAAGGGACGTTTGCAGCCGGGCAAAATGCTGTTAGTGAATCTCGAAGAAGGCCGGCTCGTTCCCGACGAAGAAATCAAGCACACGCTCTCCACGCGGAATCCGTACGGCGAGTGGCTGAAGGAAAACCAGATCACGCTCGAAGCGCTGCCGCAGCCGCCGCGCGTGTACGGGTTCGATCCGAAAACCATCGTGTCGCGTCAACGGGCCTTTGGATACACGGAAGAAGACCTGCGCATTCTGCTCGCGCCCATGGCGATCAATGGCGAAGAGCCGGTGGGGTCGATGGGCGTGGATACGCCGCTGGCGTGCCTGTCGAACCGGCCGCAAATGCTGTTTCACTACTTCAAACAGCTATTTGCGCAGGTCACTAACCCGGCCATCGATCCGATTCGCGAAGAGCTGGTGATGTCGCTTACCAGCTACATCGGGACCGAGCGGAACATTTTAGAAGAGACGCCAAAGCATTGCCACACGCTGAAGCTGGACCATCCGATCCTTACGAATCTGGATCTTGAAAAACTGCGGCGCGTGAGCTGGGGCGATTTTCTGGCGACCACGCTGCCCATGCTGTTCCGTCCCTCGGACGGCGAAAACGCGATGGAGCAATCGCTAGAACGTCTGTGCCGCGGGGCTTCGCGCGCCATTCGCGACGGGTACCGGCTGCTGATTTTATCGGACCGCGGCATTGACGAGGAAACCGCTCCGATCCCGAGCCTGCTGGCTCTGACGGCGGTTCACAACCACCTGGTGCGGGAGCGCACGCGCACGCAGGTCGCACTCATTGTCGAATCGGGCGAGCCGCGTGAGGTGATGCACCTGGCGCTGCTGATCGGCTATGGCGCGAGCGCGGTGAATCCCTACCTGGCGATTGAAACGCTCGAAGACCTGGTGCAGCGCGGCCGGCTAGGCGATGTTACCTTCCCCGTCGCGCTCAAGAATTACAAAAAGTCCATCGACAAAGGACTGCTGAAAGTTTTTTCGAAGATGGGGATTTCGACGCTGCAAAGCTATCGCGGCGCGCAGTGTTTCGAGGCGATCGGATTGAACCGGCAGATGGTCGACCGGTATTTCACGGGCACCGCGTCGCGTATCGAAGGCGTGGGATTGGACGTGCTGGCGCGCGAGGCGCGGCTCAAACATGAACACGCGTTCCGCGCGCAGAGCGAATCGGAAACGGAGCTCGACCCGGGCGGTGAATATCAGTTCCGCACTTCGGGCGAGTATCACTTGCTGAATCCGGTGACGGTTTCAAAGCTCCAGCACGCGGTGCGCAGCAACAGTTACGCGACGTTTCAGGAGTACACCGACGCCGTCGATGAACAGAATCGCGAGCTGTGTACTTTGCGTGGACTGATGGAGCTGAAGCCGGCCGCGAAGCCGGTGCCCATCGACGATGTCGAACCCGCTCAGGAGATTGTCAAGCGGTTCTGTACCGGCGCGATGTCGTTCGGCTCGATCAGCAAAGAAGCGCATGAGACGCTGGCCATGGCGATGAACCGCATCGGCGGGCGGTCGAATACCGGCGAAGGCGGCGAGGATGAAGCGCGCTACGGGACCGAGCGGCGCAGCTCGATCAAACAAGTCGCCAGCGGCCGGTTCGGAGTCACCGCGCATTACTTGATCAACGCGGACGAGCTGCAGATCAAGGTCGCGCAGGGGGCCAAACCCGGCGAAGGCGGCCAGCTTCCGGGACACAAAGTGGACGAGACCATCGCGCGCGTCCGGCATTCGATTCCGGGCGTGCCGTTGATTTCGCCACCTCCGCATCACGATATTTATTCGATCGAAGATCTGGCGCAATTGATTTACGATTTGAAGAACGTGAATCCGCGGGCGCGGATTTCGGTGAAACTGGTGGCCGAAGCGGGCGTAGGCACAGTCGCCGCGGGTGTCGCCAAGGCGCATGCCGACGTGGTCCTGATCAGCGGGCACGACGGCGGTACGGGAGCGTCGCCGCTTACTTCCATCCGTCACGCCGGCGTGCCGTGGGAGCTGGGGCTCGCAGAGACGCAGCAGACACTGGTGCTGAACGACCTGCGTTCGCGGATTCTCGTGCAAACGGATGGGAAGCTGCAAACCGGACGCGACGTCGCGATCGCGGCGCTGCTGGGCGCGGAAGAATTCGGATTTTCGACGGCGCCGCTGGTCGCGCTGGGGTGCATCATGATGCGTAAGTGTCATCTGAACACCTGCCCGGTGGGCATCGCGACCCAGGATCCGGTGCTGCGGGCGCGTTTCACGGGAACTCCGGAACACGTCATCAATTATTTTTTCTTTGTCGCGAATCAGGTGCGGGAGTGGATGGCGAAGCTCGGGTTCAGACGCATGGCGGAGATGACCGGGCGTGTCGATCGGATCGAGATGCGCGTTGCAGTGGAACATTGGAAGGCGCGCGGGCTCGATTATTCGCAGATCCTGTATAACCCGACCACGCCCTCGCGGGTGGGACGGCGCTGCATGATCGCGCAGGATCACGGAATCGAGAACGCGTTCGACCGGAAGTTGCTGGGGCTGCTGGATAGCGGCGGCCCGGTCGAAGTCGAGATGCCGGTGCGTAATGTGGATCGCAGTGTGGGCGCGATGCTGTCGGGTGAAATCGCGCGGCGCTTTGGGGCGCAGGGACTTGAGCCGGAGACGATTCGCATTCGCCTCAACGGATCCGCCGGGCAGAGCTTCGGGGCGTTCCTGGCGCGGGGTGTCACGCTCGAACTCGAAGGCGATTCGAACGATTACACGGGCAAGGGGTTGAGCGGCGGAAAGCTGATTGTCAGGCCTCCGCGCGGATCGCGCTTTGCGCCCGAGGAAAACATTCTGATCGGCAATGTGGCGTTGTATGGCGCGACTTCGGGCGAGGCGTTCTTCAACGGACGCGCCGGGGAACGGTTCGCGGTGAGGAATTCGGGGGCAACCGCAGTGGTGGAAGGCGTAGGCGATCACGGGTGCGAGTACATGACCAGGGGCATGGTGTTGGTGCTCGGCGAGACAGGCAAGAATTTCGCGGCGGGGATGACGGGCGGAATCGCGTATGTGCTGGATGAAAAGCGCGCGTTCGCGGGGGCGCTGTGCAATCGGGCGAGCGTGGATCTGCATGCGCTTGCGCCGGACGATGCGCAGGACCTTCGCTATTGGATCGCACGCCATGCAGAGGAAACGGGCAGTCCGCAGGCGAATCGGATTTTAGAAAATTTCGACGCGATGACCCGGAAGTTCGTCAAGGTTTTCCCGCGCGAGTACAAGCGGGTGCTAGGGGTCGAGAGGCTGGAAGCGGCGGTGAGCGGATGAAAGGGACGGCGGATTTTAATCTGCGCGGAGCTTCAGCTCCGCTTCGTGAGGGCAAGGCTGAAGCCTTGCGCGGGCTTAAGCCCGCCGTCCGGGGCGCACGCAATGGGTAAGGCCAGCGGGTTTCTGGAATTCGAGCGGGAGACGCCAGTGCGGCGCGCGGTCGACGAGCGCGTGCGCGACTGGTTTGAGATTTACCAGGACTTTCCCGCCGAAGCCGTGCGGCGGCAGGGGGCGCGCTGCATGGATTGCGGGATTCCGTTCTGCAATCACGGCTGTCCGCTGAACAATCTGATTCCCGATTGGAACGACCTGGTGTATCGCGACCGCTGGCGCGATGCGATCCGGGCGCTGCACGCCACCAATAACTTTCCCGAATTCACGGGCCGCGTCTGTCCCGCGCCGTGCGAAGCGGCCTGCGTGCTGGGGATCAACGCGCGGCCGGTTTCGATTAAAGCGATCGAGCGGTCGATCGTCGACTACGCGTTCGAGCAGGGCTGGATTCAGCCGGAACCGCCGGCGGTGAAGACGGGCAAGCGGGTGGCGGTGATCGGTTCGGGGCCGGCGGGATTGGCCGCGGCGCAGCAGATGGGCCGGATGGGACATGCTGTTACGGTGTTCGAAAAATCCGACCGCATCGGAGGATTGCTGCGCTACGGCATCCCGGATTTCAAGATGGAGAAGCCCTCGATTGACCGGCGCATTGCGCAGATGCGCGCGGAGGGCGTGGGATTTGAAACCGGCGTGCACGTGGGCCACGATATTCCGATGACGGAACTGCGGCGCGAGTTCGATGCCGTGCTCATCGCCACCGGAGCCGAGCAGCCGCGCGATCTGCGTGTCGCGGGGCGCGAACTCGCTGGCATTCATTTCGCGATGGATTTCCTGACCGCGCAGAATCGAGTGGGTGCGGGCGACGCGGTTCCGGGCCAGATTCTGGCGACCGGCAAGCGGGTGGTGATCCTGGGAGGCGGAGATACGGGCGCGGATTGCCTGGGCACCTGCCATCGCCAGGGCGCGGCGAGCGTGCATCAATTTGAAATACAGGCGATGCCGCCGGCCTCGCGCGATGCGTCCACGCCATGGCCGATGTGGCCGCTGGAGCTGCGCGTCGAAAGCTCCCACGAAGAAGGTGGCGCGCGGGCCTGGTCGATCTCGACCACTCATTTTTCCGGGAACGGCGCTGTGGAGAAATTGGATTTGGTCCGCGACGGCCAGGAATCGTCGATGGACGCGGATCTGGTGCTGCTGGCGATGGGCTTCACGGGTCCGGTGCGGGAGGGCGCGATCGAGCAGTCGGGCGTGAAGCTGGATGGACGTGGAAACGTCGCGGCGACGGATTTTCAAACCTCAGTCGAAGGCGTGTTTGCGGCGGGCGACGCGCGGCGCGGGCAGTCCCTGGTGGTGTGGGCGATCGCGGAAGGCCGGCGCGCGGCGGCGGCGATCAACCGATACTTCGTTACGGCAGTGTGAACAACATCACGAACACGCTAGTCTTTACCGCAAAATTATTGGGCGGGACGGCGTTTGGAAATACGTTATTCGTGGTGATGCCGGTCAGGTAGATGGTGCCGGTCTGATCCACGTCCACGCCGTAAATCACCTGCATTCCGGGCCCGGTGATGTAGCTTGAATACACCAGCTGGTTCGGGCTGAAGGGCCCCTGAGACGTATCAAGGACGGCCACGAACCCGTCGATGGAATTGCCCACCGAGTTCGGGTACATCGCGTTGGACGTCACCGGAAAATTGGGGGACAACGTGTAGCCGCCGAAATAGAATCGGCCGGCGGAATCCTGGTGCAGATCGTAGGAGACCTCGCCGCCGGCGCCGCCAAAATAGGTCGAATACACGATTCCCTGGTTCAGTCCGGCTGGCGCGTTGGGGTTCAGCACCGACAAATACGCATTGCCGTTGCCGCCGAACGTGGTCTGATACGCTCCTACCGTAGTCGGGAAATCGGAGGACAAGGTGTAGCCGGTCATCGCCACGTAACCGGCTGGAGTGATCAGGATCTTCTTCACGTCCTCCACCGAGGATCCGCCGAAATAAGTCGCGTAGCTGAGCGTGGCGTTCGACAGATTGAGCACGGCGAGGAACACGTCGCCGTCGGCGCCGTAACCCGGTTGTTCCGCACTCGCCGTGACCGGAAAGTCGAACGAGAAAGTCTGCCCGGCCACGTAGACGTTGCCCTGCGAATCGACCGCGATGGCGTGGCCCTGATCGTCATTGGAACCACCCAGGTAGGTGCTCGCGACCAGCGACGCGCCGCCGGCCTGCTCCGGATCGAATTCCGCCACGAATGCGTCCGAGTTACCGTTGAGGGTGCTCGAATAGGCGTTCACTAGCGGCAGATCGGTGGAAGTGGTGTAGCCCGTGACGTAAATTTTGTTGTTGGCAACCGCGATGGCCTGCCCATAGTCGTAATTCGAGCCGCCGAAAAAGGTTGAATAGATCAGGCCGGCCGCACCCTGCTGGCTGGGATCGATCTCGCTCACGAATGCCTGAAAGTTACCCGAGTAGGTGGCGTTATACGCTCCGGCGCTGACCGGGAAGGTGCCCGAATCGGTGTTGCCGGTGAGGAACATCACACCGTTGGCGTCCACCGCCATCTGCGTCACGGTATCGATCGCATCGCCGCCGAGGTAACTGCAATAGACAATCGCGCTGCCGCCCAGAGCTGGGTCGAGCTGCATCACCCAAACGTTTTGAATGCCCGTAGTGGTGGTCACGCCGCTGGTGGTCGTGGTGGTGCCGAACGAGGTTTGATAGCCTTGGGCGGTGACCGGGAAGTCAATGGAAAAGGTGTTTCCCGCCATGTACACGCGGCCCGACGCATCATGGCCGATGGCGACCACGGTGTCGATGGAAGATCCCGTCACGTAGGCGCTGTACGTGATGGTCGGATCCACCACCAGAGGCTGGCTGCGGTCATAGCGTGCCAGCCGGACGCGGGCGATGCCGTGGTCATCCAGGATGTAATCGGCCGGAACCGGGGTGATCTGGCCGCTGGCATTGCGCTGATAGACGACCGGCTTGCGCTGCGTAATTTCACCGTCGCTGAAGCCCAGCACGATTTCGCCGCGATCGTTCAACCGCGCCGATGAAGCGCCGTCGAAACGCATGCGGATGCGCGACGCGTCGGCGCCGGGCGCGATTTCGAAATCGTATTCGATGTCGTGGCCGGTGCCGTAATAGACCAGGTCGATGCCGGGATAAATTCCGGCGCGCCGCAGACGGGTGTACGCGGTGACGCTGGCATGTTCATGGCCGCGGAAATAGTTGATCTGCGCGGATAAGGGATGCTCGGCCTGGAATTTCGCCGTCGCGCTGGCGCCTGGGAAGGTGAGCGTCGCCGCGCCCGCCGATGTGCGCAGCACGGTTGAATCATTGAGAAACAAAAACGCGTAACCCGGCCCGCGCGCGGACCATTTCACGGGCGAATTCGGCTGGCTCAGACCCGGATTCGGTTCGAAGCGAACCGGCTGAGTGTCCAGGAACGTCGCGCCGAAAACGTTTAAACAGAAGAATGACGCGAGAACAAACCGCATGTGTTTTGAGACGTAACCTCGGAAGCCTTTGGTTTCAGTAGATCTTCTCTATTAGAGCACGGTTCAGGCCTTACCGCACGGTCAGCACGATGGGATCGCCGGCCACCGGCTCGAAGTATTCGAAAAACTTGAGCACGTCGGCGCGGGTTCCGGTGGTCACTTTGATGCCGCCCGAATTCAAGCCGCGCACCAGGGTCGACCGGCCGAGCAGCCATTGATCGAGCGTCTTCTTGTCCATTTCGATCGAGACGTCGGCGTGCTCCGGGGAGCGATCATCGAACTGCGCGACCCCGCGCCGCACTTCCAGGCCGTAGGATTCCTTGACGTCCGGAAAACGGAACGCCATGGTGGTATCGACGTTCAGGGTGTCTTCGGCTTTGAGGCGCGTGGTCAGACCGGCGACCCAGGTCCGCGCCGGCAGCGCGGCGATAGTCTCCGGCGACCCGAAATTCGCCCTCGCACGCGCCGTCACCGCGCCCGTATCGAGCGTTCCATCCAATTCATGTGCCGATGCCAGATACCAGTTGCGCCAGTTGGTGTTGATGGAGGCGTATCCCAGTTTCCGGAACGCGGCGGCCTTCACGGCGCGCGCGTCACGATCTTCGTGGTTGACGCGGATCAGATAGGTGGAGAGTTCCGCGGCCCACTGCGCGTCGCCCGCGTCCATGGCCTGTTTCGCTTCGCTCAAGACGCGGTCGCGGCCGCCCATCAGCGCGATATGCCGCCGCGCCGATTCGACCGGCGGCGTCGGATCGAGCGTCACCGGGTCGCCTTCAAACCACCCCAGATATCCCACGTAAATCTCGCGCACCGAATGCGAGACGGTTCCGTAAAACGGGCGCAGATAGGGCGCATAGTGGTCCAGATGCGGCGGAAGTTTCACGGCCGCCACCAGCTCGTCCGGCGTCAGACCTTTATTCATGTAACGGACGGTCTGATCGTGCACGAATTGAATCCCATCACGATAATTGCGCATCACCTCTTCGACTTTCGCCGCGCCGAACACCGGCTGGCCGTGCGAAGGAACCAGAAATTCAGCCTTCAGCCGGCGCGCGTGGTCGATGCTTTCGACCCACGCCAGAGGATCCCGAAAACTGGCGCCACGCAAGGTGTGGATGTTGGGAAAGGCGGGTCCCTGAATCATGTCGCCGGAGATCAGCGTGCGCGAATCGGGCAGAAAAATGGTGGCGTGATCGGGCGTCTCGCTGGGCGAATGCGTGAATTGCAGCTTCACACCGGCGATGGTGGTGTCCATCGACTCGGCGAAGGTTTTGGTGGGCGGAATGAACGAGGTCGACCCGAACAGATACAGCGGGCCGAGCCCGTAATTCATGCCCTTCCGCTCGGCGGCCGTCATTCCGGCACCGAAACTGTAGGAGCTTCGCACGCCCAGGATGGGACCGATCAGCTCACCTTGCGCGATGTAATTCTTGAGCAGCGTTTCCTGAGCGTAAATGGCGACGCGTCCACTGGCGACATCTTCGGCGGAGATGAAGCCTTTGACACCCTGGGTGTGATCGGGATGGAAATGCGTATAGACGACCGCGACCACCGGCTTCGAAGTGATTTTGCGAAACTCCGCCATCACCGCGCGTCCGGCTTCGACCGAAGACAGCGTATCGACGATGATCACGCCGTCGGTACCCTCGATCAGGATCGAATTTCCGAGCGAATACCCGACCGCCGACCAGACGTTGGGCGCGACTTTGTAAATCTTGCGTTCGAACAGCGCGGTGTGCTCGGCCAGCTCAGGAGCAATCGATTGCGCGGCTACCAGGCCGGCGCAGATGGCGAACAGTGCGGGAATCCTCATCGGGAGCCATTCTACTCCGGTTAGCCGCGCATTAGTCCGTGGTCGGCCATCACGCGCCGGACGCCCGCGGCGATTCGCTCGCCCATGCTCCCGAAGGGATTGTCGCTCACCAGGTAGGTCCAGGTCGCGCCTATGCCTGACGGCTCCGGCGCTTCGTCACCTTCCGCGATCCCGTTCACGCGCTCCATCAGGTCGGCGAATAGTTTTTCGGCGTCTTCGATGAATTCGTGAAACGGCTCTCGCCCGCCCCAGCTTCGCCAATGGATGCCTTCGCGCAACTCCTCGACGGCGGCCAGATAATCCGACCACGTGGCATCGATCGCTTGGAGAATGGCAGGGTCGACGCCTTCCATCAACAGTTCGCGTCGCTGTGCGTGGACGATCTTGCGATGATCCTCAATCAGGCCGCCGTACTTCCACAACGTCATGCGCGCATCGAAATACTGGCCTTCGATGATCTTCTGGATTGCATCCACGTCCCCGCGCCACTGGCGGATGCCGTAGCGCGCCAGCAGCTCGTCGTCGAAGCTCACGAAAAATTGCGACGATCCGGGGTCGCCCTGCCGGCCCGCGCGGCCGCGCAGTTGATGATCGATGCGCCGGCTCTCATGGCGATTGGTCCCGATCACGTGCAGGCCGCCCAGAGCGGCCACGCCTTCGCCGAGGACGATATCGGTGCCGCGGCCGGCCATGTTGGTGGAAATGGTCACGTTGCCGCGCTCCCCGGCGCGCGCCACGATGGACGCCTCTTCGGCGTCCTGGCGCGCGTTCAACACGCGATGCGGAATTTCGAGCAGCGAGCTCAAACGCTCCGACTCCTGAACGCTCGCCGTGCCGACCAGCACCGGGCGGCCCAGCGCGTGCATCTCGCCGATCACGCGCACCACGGATTTTTCTTTCCAATACCGGTCTTCGAACACCGCGTCCGGCAGATCCGCGCGAATCATGGGGCGATGCGTCGGAATGACGACGACTTCCAGGGCGTAGAATTCCCGGAATTCGTTCGCGGCGGTCGCGGCGGTGCCGGTCATCCCGCAGCAGCGCGGATACAAGCGCACCAGGGCCTGCAGCGTGATCGAGCCGAGAATCCGGCCCTGGCTGCGCAGACTCAGACCCTCCTTGGCTTCGATCGCGGTCTGCAATCCGGCCGGCCAGCGGCGATTTTCGGCGATGCGGCCTTTGAATTCGTCCACCAGCTCGATGACGCCGCCGCGCACGATGTAATCGATGTCGCGGCGCAGCAGCACGCGCGCATGCAGCGCGGCTTCGATGGCCGCCAGCGTGTCGAGATTTTCCGCCGCGTAGAGATTTCCGCAATGGAGCGCGTGTTCCACGCGATGTGCACCGTGATCGGTCAGCCGGACGTTGCGGCCGTACTCGTCGGTGCGAAAATCGCGGCCGGGGAACAGAGCCTCGGCGAGCACGGCGGCTTTGCGCGCCAGCGGTTCGGCGTCGATGTTCCCGCCGGCGATCACCAAAGGAATGCGCGCTTCATCGATCAGGATGGAATCCGCTTCATCGATCAGCGCGGTGCCTAACGCAGGAAGCACCAAGTCGTCCGCTGTTAATACAAGTTGATCGCGCAGAAAATCGAATCCGACTTCGTTGGGCGTAGCGTAGGTGATATCGCATTGATAAGCACGGCGGCGATCTTCAGGCGCCAGATCGTGCGTGATGTGCCCGACGCTGAGGCCGAGAAACTGATAGACGCCGCGCATCCATTCCGCGTCACGTTTCGCGAGGTAGTCATTGGCCGTGAGGACGTGCACGGGTCCGTGGTGCGCGATCTCCGCGACCGCCAGAACCGCGGCCAGCGTCTTCCCTTCCCCGGTCTGCATTTCGGCAATCGCTCCACCTTTACCCTCCGGGCCCGCGATCGCCATGGCGCCGAGAATCTGCTCGTCGTACGGACGCAGACCGAGCACACGTTCCGCAGCGACGGCCGCTTTCGCGAAACTGTTCGGGGCGGCCTTCAGTTCATCGTCGGAGAGCAGCGCGAGTTGATCGCGCTGATGCAGAACAATCTCCAGAGCGGATTTCCGAGGAGCACGGCGGAATCCTCGGAGGAAATCTCTCAACATGATTTATGCGATCACACCCGCCATGCGCGCGATCGCCAGTGCGTTTGAGTGGGTGCTGACGCCGGGCTTCAAAAGGTAGTCGAATGCGAACGGATCGGACGCGTCGCGGCTCTCCATGTGCACGTTCGATCCGCCCAGGTCCGGATCCTCGGCAATCTCCGCTAGAGCCAGGTCGTGAGTGGACAGCGCTCCGATCGCACCCGCGCCGATCAGGGCTCGCAGGAACGACTCGGCGGCCACGCGGCGATCGCGCGAATTGGTTCCGCTCAGGATTTCGTCGATGGCAAACAGGACCGGCTTGGGGCCGGAAGCGGCGCACAGCGTCTCGCGCAGCCGGTCGACTTCGGCCATGAATTTCGACTTGCCTTCACCGAGCGAATCGACGATCGACACCGATGCGCACACGGCGAAGGAGGATTGCCTTGCCATCCGCGCGCGGACCGGCGCTCCGGCAGATCCTAAGACCGCATTGATCGCAATCGCGCGCAGGAACGTACTCTTGCCCGCCATGTTCGATCCACTCACCAGGTAAAACCGCCGGCCGTTGCCAAGTTGGACATCATTGCGAACGCAATCGTGCAAGAGCGGATGGCCAAGCCCGGCCGCTTCGAATTCGGGCGCGCCATTGAGCATTTGCGGAAAAACGTCCTCGGGATGCTCGTGCGTGTAACAGGCCAGCGCGTTCAAGGCTTCAAACTCGGCCCAGGCGTCCAGCCAGACTGGCAGATCTTTCGCGTGCCGGATCTTCCAGCGCTCGATGGCGAGCGCGAGCTGCTTGTCCAACAGCAGAGCGCGGGAAATGGCGTAGAACCATTCCTGGTTGCACTGCTGCAGCGCGCGCGTCAGCCGGTCGAGCCGGTGAATCGCGCCGGCCGCGCCTTTCACCCGGTGCGTCAGATCCCCCAGCTTGGCGGAATCAAACGATTGCGCCTCGAGCAGAGCAAGGCCGTCGCGCAACACCGCGAGTTCGCCTGCGATCCCGCGGGCGCGGTCGGGCAGAGAACGCACCTTCGGGCGCAGCCAGATCGCGAGCCCGGTTTGTGCGATCGCCAATGAAAGCAGATAGGGAGCGACTCGTGA
This sequence comes from Terriglobia bacterium, assembly GCA_963797245.1. Taxonomy (GTDB): domain Bacteria; phylum Acidobacteriota; class Terriglobia; order Bryobacterales; family Bryobacteraceae; genus Palsa-187. The sequence goes on along the minus strand of CAWCPE010000022.1, from coordinate 25,331 downwards.
CCACAGACCGGCGCCGGGCGGCGCCAACCAGGGAATCAATACCGATAACACGAGCCCGCCACTGATCGCCGCAAGAATCCAGGGAACCGCGCGAGGGACGGTTATCGAACGAGATTCGAGCCATTCGCGAAACGGCTCCCACTCCGAGCGTTGAAAGCTGTATTGGCCGAGCAGGCAGATTTCGTCTCGCAGAGCGGACTGCGGCGCAAGCTGCTTTACGGCCTCCTGTCGCGCGAGCGTCTCGGTTTGCTCGGGAAGATCCAGCAGATATGACGCAAGCTTTCGCCGGCCGACTTGCGTGCGGGCGGTGCACAGCAATTCGAACATCGAGCCTGAGCCGAACAGATTCAGATCCCGCGCGTAAAGATGCGCGGGTGGTTCGAACTCTTCGCCGGAAGCGCCTTTGCCGGGCCAATCGCCAGTGAGCCGCTCGACGCCGGATTGATAGAAACGCTGCAAGCGGGAAAATCGGGAAGCCTCGCGGCGGACTTGCAGCAGTCGCCGCCAGGACCACGCGACGGGGGCGAGAAAAAGCACAGGCAGCCACACCGGTGCGTTCCGTTTTGCGGAGTACGCCCCGAAACACAGGAACAGAAAGACCGGGATGGTGATGGCGACCAGCGCCAGCGCTCCGGTCTGTCTCGCGGAGGCTTGCGAAAGACCGGCCTGGAGCTGCTGCAATTTATCGTGATACTCGACCAGCACAGTCTGCACGCCCCATGTTACTTCAGATATTCTGAATTTTCATGTTTTCCCGTGTGATCTGGATTGTTTTGGACAGCGTCGGCATCGGAGAGATGCCGGATGCCGATCGGTATGGCGACCGCGGGTCGGACACGCTCGGCAATATCGCGAAGCAGCGGGCACTAAATCTGCCGAATCTATGCCGGCTGGGGCTCGCCAACATAAAACCGCTGACCGGGCTGGCGCCTGATCCGTCGCCGATCGGGGATTTTGGAAAGTGCACGCTCGCTTCGCCGGGCAAAGATACGACCACCGGTCATTGGGAAATGGCGGGGATTCATCTTGAAAAACCGTTTCCGCTGTTCCCGCACGGATTTCCGCCGGAAGTTATGGGACCGTTCGAGGAGCGGATCGGGCGGAAATCGCTGGGCAATAAAGCCGCGTCGGGAACCGAGATTATCAAAGAGCTGGGCGAGGAGCATGTGCGGACCGGTTCGCCGATTGTGTACACGTCGGCGGATAGCGTGTTTCAGGTCGCGGCGCATGAGGAAGTTATTCCGCTGTTTGAGCTGTACAAGATTTGTGAAATCGCGCGGGATATTCTGCGCGGGCCGTATGAAGTGGGGCGCGTGATCGCGCGGCCGTTCATCGGTGAGCCGGGGCATTTCACGCGGACCACGAATCGGCACGACTACGCGGTGCCGCCGCCCAAGGGGATGCTGCTCGATCAGCTCGCGGCACGCGGGGTTCCGGTGTTTGGGATCGGAAAGATTTTTGATATTTTCCTGGGACGCGGGATCGGCGAGTATGAAAAGACCAAGAGCAATGCGGACGGCATGACGAAGACGCTGGGCGCGATGGCTTCGATGGAGCGCGGTCTGATTTTCGTCAACCTGGTCGATTTCGATCAGCTCTACGGGCATCGCAACGATGTCGAAGGGTATGCGCGGGCGCTTGAAGAAGTCGACCGGTGGTTGCCCGCGTTTGAAACGCAGTTGCGTGAGAATGATCTGGCGATCCTGACGGCGGACCATGGGTGCGATCCGACGACGGCGTCGACCGATCACAGCCGGGAATACGTTCCGCTGCTGGCTTACGGGCCGAGGGCGCGGCACGCAGTGAATCTGGGAACGCGGGCGACGCTTTCCGACATCGGGCAGACGGTCGCGGAGAATTTCGGGACGAAGATTGTCGAAGGGGCCAGTTTTTTATCGGAGATTGCGATTTAATCCAGCCCCATGCGTAATAGGCTGTGTGAAAAGTGGAGTTGATCCCCGCCGTGACCGGCAGGGCTGGTCGCCGACGCCTGGGTTCTCAACGCGATAGACCAGCCCTGCCGGTAACGGCGGGGTGAGACGTCGACTTTTCACACACACTCGTAAGCGTGGGGCTATCTGCTCGTAGCAGCCCCACGCTTAACGCATGGGGCTGGGCGCTATTGGCGTTGATTAATGGGGCAATTCTTCTAAGATGCGCGATACTTCCGCGCGTGGCTCTGTCGCGCGGGTGATCTGGCGGCCGATTACCAGATAGTCCGCGCCGTTGGCGATGGCTTGGGCAGGAGTCGCGATGCGTTTCTGATCGGCGGCCGATGCGCCCGCGGAACGGACGCCGGGAGTCACCAGAATCGCGCCGGGACCGGTGACCGCGCGCACTGCGCGCACATCCAGTGGAGAGCAGATCAGGCCGTCGACGCCATCCGTCATTGCACTCTGTGCGCGAAGCGCGACCAGTTCTGACGTCGTTTTCGAATATCCGTCCGCAGCCAGATCGGCATCATCGACGCTGGTCAGGACGGTCACGGCGAGCAGTTTCAGATCCGACGCACCGCGCCCGGCCACGGCGGCCTGCATCACCTGGCGCATTCCGTGGATGGTCAGAAAATCGACGCCAGTGCGCGCGATCTGGACCACGGCGCGGCGGACGGTTTCGGGAATATCGTACAGTTTCAGATCGAGAAAGACACGATGACCCTGCGACTTTAATTCACGCACGAAATCCATGCCGGCGGAGGCGTAGAGTTCCAGGCCGACTTTATAGAAAGACACCGAATCGCCGAGTGAGGTGACGATCGAACGCGCTTCCTGCGCGCTTTCGACGTCGAGCGCGACGATGATCATCGAACTCGAATTGGCTTCTCGGCGCGTTCCAGCACTCGACCCAGGATGTACGCTGAGGGGCATCTCTTTAGATATTCACCCGGTTGAGGCGTCGAAATCAACAGGCCGCCGGAGGTTTGCGGATCGTAGAGCAGATCTCCGGGCGATCCGGCGACGCAATCGGCGACGAACTCGCGGTTATTGTTGAGCCCGCCAGGGATCGCGCCGGCTTCGGTATATTCGACGGCGCCGTCGAGAAATTGGATGCTCGAGGCATCGATTTCAAGCGTCACTTCGCTCGCGATCGCCATTTCACGGGCATGGCCGAGCAGGCCGAAGCCGGTGACATCGGTGACGGCGTGGATTTCGAGGCCGTCCATCGCCTCACACGCGGCACGATTCAGCGTCAGCATCGAGACAATCGATTTGGCGACGTGATCCATGGCGGCGATGCCACGTTTGAGGGCGGTCGCGATGACGCCGGTGCCGATTTTCTTGGTCAGGACCAGCGTGTCTCCGGGGCGGGCGCCGGCGTTGGTTCGGATTCGATCCGGATGCACGGTTCCGGTGACGGCGTAGCCGAACTTGATTTCCGGATCGGTCACACTATGGCCGCCGACGACAACGCATCCGGCTTCGCGCATTTTCGAGGCGCCGCCCTGGAGGATTTCTTCGAGGTCTTCGAGGTCGCTCGAGCCGGGCCAGGCGAGAATGGAGAGCGCGGTGAGCGGCGTTCCGCCCATGGCGTAGACATCGCTCAGAGAATTGGCGGCGGCGATGGCGCCGAAAGTGAACGGATCGTCGACGATGGGCGTAAAAAAATCGACGGTCTGAACCAGGGCTAGATCCGGGGAAAGGCGAAATACTCCCGCGTCGTCGGACTTATCGAAGCCGACCAGCAGGTTCGGGTTTAAATCGCGCTGAATCCGGCGGAGCACCTGGTCCAAAACCTTTGGACTCAATTTGGACGCTCAACCGGCGGCTTTAACGTGAGCGGTCAGTTTTTTGGCGGACACTCCACTCAGTGTACACAGTGGAACTTGCGGACACTCGTACGGGGGGTGTCCGCGATCCGCGCGAGTTAAGCGGCGGCGGGTTCTTTAGCTTTATTCTTGCTTCCGGGCGGACGGCCGCGACGTTTAATGGTGGTCATCCACGATGGCGGGCGTCCGCGGCGTCGTCCGCGGCCCTGCGCCAACCGCTCCAAAGTCAAAATTGCTTCCTCAATCTGCTGACGCTCCGCGCGTAAATCGGCGAGCATTTTCAGAACATCCATAGGCATCGTTTCCCCCTGGTAGAAATAGGTGCTTCAGACCGGGTTCGTTCTGAAAACCGAACAGATGAAGGGTAAGTGTCCCGATCCTTGCTTTTCGAGTTTAACCCTATTTTAAATACGGTTTCAAGAGATTTGTTCTGTTTTCAGAACAAAAGTAACATTGCCGACCCCACATCGGGGATACCCTGATGCATGGCCCTCAGGATCCCGGCGGGAGACCGTGTTTCTGGCTCTTCCAATAAAAATAGAACGGAAGACCGGCGACAATCAACCCCAAACCGATGCCGGATTCCCGCGGCGAGGAGCGCAGTGTCGAATAAAGCAGGGCCAGCGCGACAAATACAAAAAGAACTGGTACTACCGGGTACCCGGGAACGCGATAGGGCCGCTCCATCTCGGGTCGTTTCCGCCGTAAAACGATCACGGAAGCGGCGGTCATGCCGTACAAAATCCAACTAGGGAAAATTACCAGCGTGTACAGTTCGCGGTATTGGCCGCTTAAAAGGATCAGCGACGACCATATGCCAAGCAGCATGATGGCAGGGGCTGGCGTGCGAAATCGGGGGTTCACGCTGGCGAAGGAGCGAAAGAAATAACCCTCCCTGGCCATCGCATACGGAACGCGCGATCCGGAAAGAATGGAGCCGTTCAGCGCGGCGAAAATCGAGATCATGGCCGCGATACTGACCATCGCTCCGCCGGGTGCGCCAAGGACGTGCCGCATGGCATCGGCCGCGACGCGCTCGCTCGCTCCGACTTCGGCTCCGGTCAGAATGTAGAAATATGTAACGTTGGCCAAGAGGTAAATAATAATGATAGAAAGGGTGCCGATGATCAGGGCGCGGGGCAGGTTTTTCTGGGGATTCTCAATCTCCGAGCCCAGCATCCCGGCATTGTTCCAGCCGTCGTAGGCCCATAATGCGGCGACCAGGGCGACGAAAAATCCGGCCGTTCCGCCGGGATCGGCGGGCATAGCGGCGTGGAAATTCGAGACGTTTCCGCGGCTGGAGACCAGACCGGCCAGAATTACGCCGGCGATCAGGGCAATTTTGAGAATCGTGACGCCGACCTGAACACTTCCGCCGACCTGAACTCCCAGGTAATTGACCGCCGCCAGAAACAGGATTACGCCGATGGCGACCAGTTGGCCGTAGCGGATCTCGAGCGGGCCTCCGCGCGGTCCGATGGGGAGATGCAGGGTATAGAAGACGTGGTCGACGGACGGATAAAAATCGCCGAGATATCGGTAGAATGCGGTGCCGAGCGTGGCGATGGAAGCGACCTTCGCAACCCAGGTCTGGGTCCAGCCGTAGATGAATCCCCAGAACGGTCCATAGGCGGCGTTGAGGTAGACGTATTCACCGCCGGCGGCGGGCATGGCGGCGGAAAGCTCGGCGTAGGTGAGCGCGCCGAACAAGGTGAGCACGCCACCGAAAATCCAGACCACGAAAACCATGGCGGGCGAGCCGACCGCTTTCACCATGTCGGAGGGAACCAGGAAGATCCCGCTGCCGATGGTGGTTCCGATGACCACTGCCAGCGCGGCCCAGGCTCCCAGGGCCCGGCGGAGGTTGGGTTGATTCACGGCTTGACTCACTGGAACGCTTCCTCCTTGAGGATGAAAGAAAAGATTAGGCCGGTCGAGAAGGTCGCGGAACTGCCGATCACGACGTACCAGGTCCAGGCGATGGGCGTGGCGAACCGGATGTAGAGCATCACCGCGAGGCCCACGCACATCGCGATCATGGCCGCGTTTTCGCCGACGCGGCGGGTCAGCAGGCCGAGAAGAAATACGCCGAGCAGCGACCCGTAAAGGATCGATGCGATGGACAGGCCAGCTTGCAATACCCCGCCCCACTGCCGCGCGAACATTCCGACGCCGAACAGAATCGCGGCCCACAGGATGGTCGCATGACGGGCCAGCGCGAGCCAGCGCGCTTCCGCGACTTGCGGGCGGAACGGACGCAGGAAATCCATGACGGTGGTGGAGGCGAGTGCATTGAGCGCGGCGCTGAGATTGGACATTGCGGCGGCGAGGATCGCGGCGATGGTCAGGCCGGCGAGACCGACGGGCAAATGGTCCCAGATAAACTGCGGGTAGATTTTGTCGGTAACTGCGGGAGCTTGGAGCCGGCCGTCGGCGGAGAGCGTCCACAGGCAGACGCCGATGATCAGGAACAAAGTGAACTGGATGAAAATCACAATCCAGCTGGTCAAAAGTGCCGCGCGGCTTTGGCGCTCATCGCGCGCGGCGAGCAGGCGCTGGACCAGAAGCTGCTCGGTTCCATGGCTCGCGGTGGTGAGGAAGGTTCCGCCGATCACGCCGGCCCAGAAGCTGTAGGTATTGGTCCAGAGATGGGCAGTGGAAAAATCGAAAACCTGGAATTTTCCGGCGGGCGCGGCGAGCGTGGCGACGTGGGCCCAGCCGCCGGGGATCTCATGAAGAATTACGACGAGGCTCACGGCCGCGCCGAAGACATAGAGGAACATCTGGACCACGTCAGTCCAGATGACGGCGGTCATGCCGCCTTCGTAGGTGTAAAACAGGGTCAAGCAGAGGATCACGACGATGGAAGTTTTCTCGCCTGCGCCGAGGACGATCTGGATAACCAGTGCGATCGCCACGACACGAACGCCTTCGGCGAGCGCGCGCAGGAGCAGGAAGGTTCCGGCGGTGAGCTTACGGATACGCGTGCCGAAGCGGATGCGCATCAGCTCATAGGCGGTGAACATTTCGCCGCGGAAATAGGCGGGAAGAAAGAGCGCGGCGATCACGATGCGGGCCAGCAGGTATCCGAATACGACTTGCAGAAATCCGAAATTGCCCTGAAAGGAGAGGACGGGCGTGCCGATGACGGTGAGGGTGCTGGTTTCAGCCGAGACGATCGAGAGCGCAATGGCCCACCACGGGACGGTTTTACCGCCCAGGAAATAATCTTTAAGCGAATGCTGGGAGCGCCGGAATCGCGCGCCGAACCAGGTGATGGCGGCGAGATAGACGGCGATTACGGCGAGGTCGGGCCATCGCATGTATACCCTGGAAGTATAATCGAGGCGAGGACTCGCACCATGGCGACCATTTCTAAGCCGATGACGTTCGCTGAATTCGAGAAATTGCCGGACCGCGAGTTTCGCTTCGAGCTTCGGCACGGGGAGCCGATTGAAGTGCCACCAGCGATTCACCAACACAAGTTCACACAACAACGTCTGTTGCGACTGTTGTATGAACCCGCCGGCCGCGCGGGCGAGATCGTCATGGAGATGGGGTTCAAGATCGGCGAGCGGAATTGGCGCATAGGCGATCTTGCGTTTGTTTCGCGCGAACTCTGGGACGCGATCCCCAAAAGAGGCTATCTGGAGCGTGCGCCAGAGCTGGTGATCGAAATTCTCTCGCCTTCGAATACCACCGCCGAGATGCGCGACAAGCGGAAGCTGTGTCTCGAGAACGGGTCACTCGAATTTTGGATCGTCGATGACACGCAGCGCGAAGTGGAAGTCTGCACTCCGGACAGGCGGTCAATCATCTACAAATCGGGTCAGTCGATTCCATTGTTTTTCGCGGCCGGACAAACGCTCGCGGTCGATTCAGTTTTCGAGTGATTGGGCGAGACGGTCCAGGAATTTATCCTGGCCTTTGAAGATTTTCGGGCGCGCCTGATCGATCGTGAGCCAGGCGCCACGATCTACTTCGGGGATCTCCAGTTGTTTTCCAGAGCGAGGCGGCCATTCGACCATACAGGTGTTGCTCTTGAGCGACGCCGGATCGCAATCTCCTTCGAAGGCCCATGCCGTTACGATTTTGCCGCTGGGCTGGCGTGTTTCGCCGAGCGGGATGAACGGGCCGTGTGATTCGAACCCGGTCTCTTCCTTGAATTCACGCTCGGCGGCTGCGAGCGGATCTTCGGACGGATCGTACTCGCCTTTCGGAATGGTCCAGGCGTCTTTCTTCGCCCAAAAAGGTCCGCCGGGATGGACCAGGAAAACTTCCAGCTCCCAGCGGCGGCGAAACATCAGAAGACCTGCGCTCTGCTTCACGATTCGTACAGCCAATTGCCGCCGACCATAGTTCTTTGAATCGGTATGGTCACCAGCGTGGAGGGATTCTCCTTCATCGGGTCGCGGCCGAGGACGGTGAGATCCGCGAGCTTGCCGGCTTCAATCGACCCTTTCTGTTTTTCCTCGAAGCACGCGTAGGCGCCGTGAATCGTGGCGACGCGCAACGCTTCTTCGATGGTGATGCGCTGCTTGGGACCCCACAGGTTGCCCTTGACGTCGGTGCGCGTGACGGCGGATTGCAGGAACATCATCGGCTCAAAGGGACCGGGCGGATAATCGGACGACATGGTGGCGCGAATGCCGGCGTCCAGAAAGCTGCGCAGCGCGAACATCGAATTGAGGCGTTCGGCGCCGTAGTTTTTCATTTTTTCGCCGTGATAGTACACGTAGCTGGAAAACGGCGCGGGGATCACGCCCTGCGCTTTGATGCGGCGGACCAGATCGGGGTTGATGACGGTGCAGTGTTCGATCCGGAATCGGGGATCGGCACGCGGAGTTTCGCGCTGCAGGCGAGCGTAGACGCGCAGAACCATGTCGATGGCCAGGTCGCCATTGCCGTGGGTCGCGATCTGCCAGCCTGCCGCGTAGGGGGCTTTCGAGTCGTGATAAAGCTGCTCTTCGGTGGCGGTCTGGATGCCGTGGTCGTTGGGGCGGCCGACGTAGGGCTCGGAAACCCAGGCGGTGCGCTCGGAGATGGAACCGTCGGCGACCATTTTCACCGCGCCGACGCGCACCCATTCGTCGCCTAATCCGGTTTTGATTCCGGCGGCCATCATGCGCGGGATGTAATTCACCGCCAGAAAATGATACACGCGAACGCTGAGCTCGCCTGCGTCGCGCGCGTCCTGATAGGCTTCCAGATCTTCGGGCGAACCCTGCGGATCGTTGACCGAAGTGATGCCACTCTTGACGATCATTTTGGTGATCAGCTTCACGCCTGCACGGCGGTCGGCGCGAGTGGCGACCTGGCGGGTTTTCGAGCGGAACGCCGCGGTTGCCTTCTCTTCGATGCGGCCGGTGAGTTTGCCGTCGGGGCCGCGCTCGAATTTTCCACCTTCGGGATCGGGAGTTTTTTCGTTGACGTCGGCGGCGGCCATGGCTTTCGAGTTGACGTAGCTGGTGTGGCCTCCGCGGTGGTTCACGATGATGGGGTGGTCCATGGAGGCGGCGTCGAGATCGGCTTTGGTGAGCGGACGGCCTTCGGAGGTTTTGGTGTCGTCGTACATGAAGCCGATGATCCACTGACCCGGCGGCGTTTTCGCGGCGCGTTCGCGCAGCGCGGCTTGAATGGCGGCGATGGAGCGGAGATCGCAGTTGACGTTTTTGAGGTGCTCGAGGCCGGAGGATGCGGTGTGGAGATGCGCGTCGATGAAACCGGGCGTCACCGTGGCGCCGCCCAGGTCGATGCGCTTGACGCCTGCGAAATTCGCGACTTCATCGTTCGAGCCGACCGCGAAAAAGCGGCCGCCGGCGATCGCCACGGCTTGCGCGCGCGGGTTGGACGGGTCCATTGTATAGATGTTGCCGTTGAACAGGATCAGGTCGGGCTTGACGGAGGCGCCAGGCAGGGCCGCTGCGCTGAGTGCGCCGAGAAAGACACGTCTGGATGGGTGCATTATTTGCCTCGGAGACAGCCGGCGGGACCGGCTGTCCTACGTCATCGTAGCAGGGAGGGTGTCGCCGTTACCTGAATGTCGTAGCGTTGCTCGAATCCGTCGAATAAACATGCGTTTCGGCCTGCTTCTTTTCGCCATCCCACTGATTGCGCAGACCAGTGTCACAACCTATCAGTATGACAACACGCGCGCCGGAACGAATTCGAATGAGACGATTCTTACGCCTTCGAACGTCAACGTGACGCAGTTCGGGAAACTGTTCTCCGATCCGATCGCCGGGCAGGCGTATGCGCAGCCGCTGTACTTGCCGAACGTGACGGTCGGCGGCGTGACGCACAACGTGGTTTTCGTCGCCACCGAAAATGACAGCGTTTACGCATTCGATGCGGACAGCCAGGCAACGCTGTGGCACACCAGCTTTCTGATCAATGGCGCGACCACGGTTCCGTATACCGATATCGACTGCGGCCAGATTGAGCCGCAGATCGGGATTACCGGGACCCCGGTGATCGATCCGGCGAGCGGCACGCTTTATGTGGTCGCGATGACCAAGGAAAGCGGCAATTACCTGCATCGGCTGCATGCGCTGGATGTGACCACGGGGTTGGAAAGAGCCGGAAGTCCGGTGGTGATTCAGGCGTCGGTGCCGGGTTCGGGCGATGGCGGGAGCACGGTCACGCTGATTCCGAAGAATTACAAACAGCGGCCCGGGCTGCTGCTGTTGAGCGGCGTGGTGTACGTGGGGATGTCGTCGCATTGCGATATCGGGACCTATCATGGCTGGCTGATCGGGTATAACGAGCAATCCTTGCAGCAGGTTGCCGTGTATAACGACACTCCCAACGGCGCCATGGGTTCGTTTTGGGCGGGCGGCGCGGCGCCGGCGGCGGATTCATCCGGGTATATATATGTTGTGTCGGGCAACGGGACTTTCGACGCGGGTTCGGGGGGCGTGGATCTGGGCGAGAGTTATATTAAGCTCAACAGCTCGAATTTGAGCGTCGCGGATTATTTCACGCCGTTCAATTATGCATCGTTGGACGCGGCGGATCTGGATACGGGGTCGGCGGGGGTGGCGCTGCTGGGTCCGGAAGCGGGCAGTGCGGCGCATCCGAACCTGATGGTGGGCGCGGGCAAGGAAGGGCGCTTGTACCTGATCGATCGGGGCAATCTGGGCAAGTGGCAATCGAGCGGTGATGCGGTGGTGCAGACGATTCCCAACGCGATCTCGGGTTTGTTTGGTAATCCGGCGTATTTCAATCAGTGGGCGTATTTCTGCGGCGGGGACGATCAATTGCGCGCGTATCCGGTTTCGAATGCGATGCTGGGTGCGCCGGTGGTTTCGCAGTTCACCTTTACCAACTACGGCTGCGTGCCGACCATTTCGGCGAACGGGACTTCGAACGCGATCCTGTGGGCGCTCGACGACGATTCGCATACGCTGCGGGCGTTCGAGGCGACCAACGTCGCCAACGCGCTGTGGGACAGCAGCCAGAATTCGGCGCGCGATGCGATCGACAGCGTGGTGAAATTCACGGCTCCGATGGTTGCTAATGGAAAGGTTTATGTGGCGACCAATACGGCGCTGTACGCGTTCGGGTTGCTGTCTCCAGCGCCGTCCATTTCGATTGCCAATTCCGCGAGTTTCGCGACCGGCACGGCTGCGCCGGGATCGCTGATCTCAATCGCGGGATCGGCGCTTGCGACCTCGACGGCTTCGGCGACCACGTTTCCGCTGCCGCAGTCTTTGGGAGGAGCGTCGGTGACCATCAACGGATTGTCGGCGCCGCTGCTGTATGCGAGCGCGGGGTTGATCAACGCGCAGGTTCCGATCGAAACGCCGGCGGGTCCCGCGACGGTGATGGTGAACAATAAAGTTTCGGCGACGCTGACCATTGCGGCGGCGGCTCCGGGGATTTTTGAGATCCTGCCGGGACAGGCGGCGGCCGTGAATCTGAACGGGACGGTGAATGGTCCGTCGACTCCGGTGGCGGCGGGCGGAGAGATCGCGCTGTATGTGACCGGACTGGGTGCGGTGAACCCGGCTGTCGCGGATGGCGCGGCGGCGTCCTTGACCACACTTTCCTATGTGAATACGACGGTGACCGCGACCATCGGCGGTCAGGCGGCGAGAGTGATTTTCGCGGGGCTGGCGCCGGGGTACGCGGGGCTGTACCAGGTGAACGTGCTCGTGCCACAGCTTGCGGCGGGAGCTTATCCGATCCAAATTTCGGCGGGCGGGGTGTTGAGTAATAGCGCGATAGTGAGTGTGGAGTGATCGTCGCGGAGAAATCAGGCAGCATCGACCGTTCCTTGACGGTCGCGGCGCGCGCAGAGGAGTTCGTGAGAAAACGGACGTGCTCCCCTCCCTGACCAGTCTGTGTGAGAAGTGGAGCTGATCCCCGCCGTGACCGGCAGGGCTGGTCTCGGACGTCTACGCCTTCAACGCGATAGACCAGCCCTGCCGGTAACGGCGGGGTGAGGCATCGACTTTTCACACACACTCTGACGGTCGGGGTTCCGTTGTTGGAATGAGGCCATGCCGCCGGGGCTGCAGGGGTGACGGGGCCGCTAGAAATCGTCGGCGATTAATTTTTGCGAGCCGATCGAGATCCGGAATGCCCACACGGCCAGCGCGACAATGGCCGCCAGCACGGTTACTCCGACGCTGAAATACCAGGCGGATGTATTGGTGGTGGTCTGAACCTGGTCGAGCATATCCAGCGTAAAAAACGACACGACCAGCGTCACCAGGCCGAAACGCGTGGCGCAGATGGCGATCATCGAGTAGAGCAGTACCGATTCGATGGTCTGTGCCCCCGCGTCGCTCGGGTTGGCCTGGAAGAAAGCCCGGCTGCTCATGATCACCACGAACACGGCAGCGGCCAGCCATTGTTTGCGCAAGACCGCCCGGAAAATAAGCAACATCAGCAAAAATAGCAGCGCCGTGCGAATGGCTGACGGAATTTCGGCGAGCATGGTGGCGATGGTGGAGCGGAATCCGAGCAGGAACGCGACGTTTCCGAAATTCATCGCCGACCCGTGAGCCTGGCCCCACAGGTCGGTGAAGCGGTCGAGCACCAGAGCGGCGGACGCGAAGGCGATGCCGAACAGAACGTCGCGTCCCACGATCGGATCGCGCAGCCGATCGCTCAACGCCGCGGTCCATGAAATCAAGGCATGCGGCCAATGGCGGCGGGCATGCGGTTCGACGGCGATGTAGATGGTCCACATGGCAGCGCCCGCAAAAGTGGAAGTCGCGATGGCGATCAGGAGATCGCCGATGGTGCCGAGTGTGGGAGTGAAGTGCTCACTGAAAATCCACAGCGCCATTTGAACCGTGAAAATGATGGTGGCCAGTCGAAACGCGCTGCGGCGGTCTCCCCTGCCCGCGCGAATATTGCGGTACGCCATGAAGGCGGCGGCCGGAAGCATGGTCAGCACGATGGCCGTGATAATCCACACGCCGGTCTGATTTGCGCCGCCGGGCGGGGGCATTCTGCCAGGACTGTTCCACGGGCTCAGAAGCTGAAATGCGACCGGCTTTCCACCGAGCGCCGCGGCTTCGATGCGCAGTGGACGATTCGAGCCGGGCCACACGCCGGTCCACGCCTGACGAATGTCCGACGACGCCAGAAACGTCCATTTCGGATCGGCGGGTTGGAAGACTGACGGATCCAGTTCAGCTGCGTCGAAGAATGGTTTCCAATCTGGGGGCTGCGTGGGGGTAATCTTATCCAGCACCTGCGGGGGAACTGCGAGGAAGCGCAGGAGGCGGCCCTGGGGATCCAAGGCGACGTTGATCATGCCGGACATTTCCACCGGCGGATCGGTGTAATCGACGATCCCGGGGGTGAGAGAGTCGCTATGGAAATGCTCGCCCGACATCGGGTAGGGGCTGCTGCGATATTGGAAAAAAAGCGGCGACGGGCGGGTCTGAAGAATCTGGTCCCAGTGCGGGGGTTTGTCGTGCGATTCGGCGTAGTTCAGAAATTCGGAATCGAAATCCACGGCGTACCATTCGTCGGCGGGCCGGCCGGGGAAGCCGAGATGCGCGATCGTGTCGCGCACTTTCTGCGCCAGCACTTCCGGAGAATAATCCAGACGCATGTGTTCGAGCGCGCTCAGACGCTGCGATAAACCAGCCTGCAGGATGAGACCCGCGACCGTCGCCGCCACCACGATAAGCGCGGTGCGCGCCTTCAGTCCGATGCCTTCGCCCGCGGCGGCGACCATTTCGGGCGAGGGAGTGTCGCCGGCCGCCAGCGCTTCGCCTAAAGGATCGGCCCCGGGCAGCGCGGCTGCGACGGCCAGCGCGGAGGCGGGACGATTGGCCGGGTCGGGTTCGAGACAGCGCAGCACCACGCGTTCAATGCGCGGGTCGAGATCTTTGACCAGCGTCGACGGATTGGTCAGCGTCCCTTCGGCACGCACTTTTTCGAGGCCGGCCAGCGTGTCGGATTCGAAGGCGCGTTTTCCGGTGAAGGTTTCATAGATCACCAGGCCCAGCGAATAGATATCGCTCTTGACGGTGACCTCTTTTCCGGAAAGCTGTTCGGGCGCCATATAGGCGGGGGTGCCGTTGCGAATTTCGGCGCCTTGAATCTGATCGGCGAAACCGGCCAGTCCGAAATCGCTGAGCAGGATTTGTCCGCGGCCGTCCAGCATGATGTTGGCGGGCTTGAGATCGCGATGCAGGACGCCTTTTTCATGCGCGGCGGCGAGGCCGGCGCACAGGCGGCGGGAGATTTCGAGGGCTTTATCCTCCGGAATCCGTCCGATGCGGCGCAGCAGAGAGCCCAGATCTTCGCCATCGACGTATTCCATGGAGAGAAAATAATTGCCGTCCACCTCGCCCACGTCGTAGACGCGACATACGTTGGGATGCGAGACGCGACGGGCGATGCGGACTTCATTCCGGAATCGTTCGAGCGAGACGGGGTTGGCGGCAACTTCGGGCGGAAGGAACTTGAGAGCCACGGGCTGGCCGAGGGTCAGATCGTCGGCGCGGTAGACTTCGCCCATTCCGCCGCGGCCCAGCAGTGCGATGATCCGGTAGCGGCCGGCGAGCGTCACGCCGGGAAGAAAACGGCCGTCGGAGGAAGTGCGGCTCGAAGACGACGATGAACGACGAACGCGAGAGCGACGGGGAGGACATCGCCACCGTGCGGGTGGTGTCTGCATCGATGGCTCCTCCACAGGCCGAACAGAAACGGCTGTTGCCCGCGAGAGCTGCGCCGCAGGCGGGGCAGTTCATAGAGGAGATCATCGCACAGTCGTCAAGCCTGGGTGATTTGACCCGGCTGGGATGGGGTATATGGCCGAGTTCATGTCGTTCGAGCCCTTGGAATCAGCAGGATGCAACGGTAAATCAGTTGCCTCTTCCATTGGCGAATGCAGTCTACGCTGACCATGGTGCGAACGCAATGCTGCCAGGGCTACAAACAGTTCGGCGAACGATGTTCGATCTGCCCGAACCGGCCAGAGAACCGGGAAGCGGTTGCGAACTACAAACGGGAATCGCGGACGGGGCTGGGGTGTAACCGCGGGTGTTCACGGGATTGCGAAGCGAAGCAGCCGTCGGAAGCCGCGAGCGGCGCATTCGGCGACTGATCCCGATCTATTTTCGGCTTCCCACGAAATTTTCCGCAACCTCGGTCGTCTGAAACTCGTAGGCGGCTTTCATGACGACCATTCTTTCCGATGTTCGATACGCGCTGCGTATGCTGGCGCGGAATCCCGGCTTTTCTTGCGTGGTGATCCTGATTCTGGCAGTCGGGATCGGCGCGAACACGGCCATGTTCAGCATCGTGGATGGCGTGCTGCTGCGCGCGCTCCCGTTCCGCGCGCCGGAACAACTGGTCGCGGTGGAAGAAGTGGTGCCCAAGTTCGCCAACATCGCGCCCATGATTCCGGTGAACGCGGTGCATTTTGAAGAATGGCGCAAACAATGGTCGTCCGCGGAGGAGCTGGCGCTGTATGGCGCGATCACGTTCAACATCGATTCCGGTGGCGAACCGGAGCGGGTGAACGCGGCGCGCGTTTCCTCAGATCTGTTCGCGCTGCTGGGAGTGCAGCCGCAGATCGGGCGGAGCTTCCGTGAAGAAGAGGACCAGCCCGGCCGCGATCAGGTGGTGGTGCTCAGCGATTCGCTTTGGCGGCGCCGTTTTCACTCGGATCCCGGCGTGCTGGGACGCAAAATTATCCTGGACGGGAAGCCCTATGAGGTGATCGGGGTATTGCCGGCGGGGCTGCGGCTGCCGACCATGGCGCAGCTCGAATCGATGGCCTCGAACGCAACCATTCCGGAGGTCTTCAAGCCGTTCGCCAATACGGATCGCGACGCGACCGGCGATTTCAACTACGCCTGCATCGCACGGCTGCGCGGCGGCGTGACGATTTCGCGGGCGCTCGACGAATTGAACGCGGTGCAGGCGCGGATCGCGCAGGGGTTCCCGGAAAAGATCGAGCTCCGCGCGGCGATCGATCCGTTGGATCAAAAAATGACATCGAGAAGCCGGCAGGGATTGCTGATGCTGCTGTCGGCCGTGGCGGCGATTCTGCTGATCGTGTGTGTGAACATCGCCAATCTACTGCTCTCCCGCGGATCGGCACGCGCGCGGGAACTGGCCGTGCGGGCCGCGCTGGGCGCCAGCGGGCGAAGGCTCGCGCTACAGATGCTGACCGAGAGCTTCGTGATCGCGTTCATTGGGGGAGCGCTGGGCGTGGGCCTGGCGTATTCCTCGCTGGGCGTGATCCTGGCGCAGGCGCCGGCGGATCTGCCGCGATTGAACGAAGTCGCGATCGACGGAAGAGTGCTGCTGGTGGCGCTGGGGTTGTCGCTGATGTCGGCGGTGTTGTTCGGCCTGGCGCCGGCGTGGCGCAGTGCGCGCGCGGATCCGCAACGCGACTTGAAAAGCGCCGCGCGGGGATCGTCGCAGGGCCGCGAAGCGGGACAGTTGCGCTCGGCGCTGGTGAGCCTGGAAGTGGGATTATCCACCACCTGCCTGATCGCGGCGGGACTGCTCTTGAACAGCTTCGTACGCCTGGAGCGCGTCGATCGCGGATTCGATGCGGAGCGCGTGATCATGGTAAATCTGAGCCTGCCTGCCTCGCGCTATCCGGATACGGCGAAGCGCGCGCAGTTCGTGCATGGCATGCTTGATCGGGTGCGCGGTTTGCCGGGAGTGAGCGCGGCGGGGATTACGACCAACGTTCCATTGATGGGCCAGCGCAGCACAACCATGGTGAGCGTCGAAGGGACCGCGCTGCCAGTGATGGAGCGTCCCCTGGTGGATTTCGCGATGGTCAGCGATGGATATTTCGCGGCCATCGGAATCCCCGTCGTTGCGGGGCGAGCCTTCGATGAACAAGATCGCGACCATCGAGTGGCGGTGATCTCGGCACTGGCGGCGGCGCGGATCTGGCCGGGGCAAAGCGCCGTCGGCAAACGGTTCCACCTGGGCGACGAGAGCGACCCGCTGCTTGAGATCGTGGGTGTGGTGGGCGATGTGCGCGCCGATCAGGTGGAGACTCCGCCCAATCCGACGGTGTATGTTCCGTATTGGCAGCGTGACCGGCGCGACGTGGCGCTGATGGTTCGGACACGGATGGACCCGGCATCGATTGCGGGTGCGGTGCGCGGCGAAATCCGCTCGATGGATGTGCAGCTTCCGGTGCCGCAGTTTCGTCCGATGCGGGCGATCGTCGCGCAGGCCTTCGGTGAGCGCCGGTTTCAGCTCGAGCTGGTGGTCATGTTCGCGCTGGTCGGCCTGGTGCTGGCGAGCCTGGGAATTTACGGGGTGGTTTCCTATTCGGTTGGGCAGCGTAAGGGCGAGATGGGCATCCGGATGGCACTGGGGGCGACGGGCGCGGAATTGCGGCGAATGGTATTGATGGAGAGTCTGCGTCCGGTGGCCGTCGGCCTGGCGGCTGGATTGGTGGGGACTCTACTGTTATCGAGAATTATGCAGGGATTTCTGTTCGGGTTGGGCGCAACAGATCCTGCCACCGAAGCAGGAGTCGTGGTCGTTGTGCTGGCGGTAGCGACAGCGGCCAGCTACGTTCCGGCGTCACGGATGACGAATGCAAATCCGGTGACCTGACTCCGCTATGAGCAATGAATCGGGAGGATCGGAATTGACAGTCGGCAAGTGCTCTGATGTAATAAAAGGGCCCGCCTAAATTGCTCCTCAGTAGCTCAATGGTAGAGCATTCGGCTGTTAACCGAAGGGTTGTAGGTTCGAGTCCTACCTGAGGAGCCAAACTTTTCATAGACTTACCCGCCTTCTAGGCAGTGAAAATTCCAGATGCAGCGCCGAGTGTGGGGACTTTTGTGGGGATGCTATTTCACAATGGTGCGTAAAGCTTGAGCCGCGGAGTGAGTGCGGCGGCAAAGCCAGCTCGCCGCCGGCGGTCCGGTTTACGCCAGCCGAGGCGATCAACATCGTTTGGCGCGGCACGGGTCGTCACCGCGATCATTTCAGCAGCAGTTCTTGGCCTGTTTTTGTTGTGGTTCACCAGCGAGTACACCGTCAGCCTGCAGAGCCCTGTCCGGATGCACTTCCAGTGGCCGGTGGTTATCGAACAAAGAATCAACTCGCTGGATGCCGAACAAGCCCGGGCGGATCAGCATGGCCGCCGGCTGACGGCGTGGCAGCAATATGCGTGCCGGAAATTCGGCTCCGATTGCCGGGTTGCACTGGCCATTCAGCGAGCGGAAAATCCGCTAGGCAAGTGCGAGATTTATCACTACAACACCGACGGAACGCTCGATTGGGGATATTTCCAGATCAATACCGTTCACCTACAGAGACCGGGACTGATTCTGCGCGATCTGTTGGATTGTAAGGCGAACATCGATTTTGCGTATCAGTTGTACCAGGAAAAGCACGGCTTCACTCCGTGGAGCACCTACAACAGCGGCAAGTACCGCGAGTTCCTCGCGTCTCCGTGAGCGGCCGGCGTTCGCACTCTGACCCTATTGTTGTTGACTCGGGACAACTCGGGACACTCGGGACAAGCCCGTAAATACGCGCTGCGAAGCGTCCCGAGTCCCGCTTTTCCAGTCGGGACAACTCGGGACAAGGCTCGTGGGCGCGGCGTTGCGCGTCAGCGTGGCTTGCCCGCGCTCGGTAAGCGGTCCACTTCGTTCGCTTTCTCTAGAAGCAACGCCGCCAGCTTGCGCGCGCCGGCGCTGCTCATCCGAACCCATTCGACGTGATCGGAGAACTGCATCACGATTTGGTCGGTCTGAAGGCGAAAGCCGATCCTCAGCTTGACCTCATCGTAAGTTTTACTGAGAAGGCGATCAACCCCACCCGGGGGAACGATTTTCTTCGCGGCCATCGACCAACCTCCCTACCTACTATTCCTCTTTGGCGAATGAAATTCTTAGGCACGCCGTAAAGGCTACCAGACTTCGCGGCACCAAATCGCGACTCTGCTCTCTACAAAACCGATGACAAAAGTGACAAAACGGGTCGCCCGTCCTGAGTTAGATCGCCCGGATAGCAGATGCGCTGGTCGCGACCCGGCATCAGCATTTGACTCACCGATCAGGTACTTGCTAGTCACTATGATCAGTCCTTAGCAATGGATAACATGCTGCTGTTGCAACGCTTTACAAGCAATCGACGCGCCCCTATAATCGGACATGCGCGCGATCGAGCGGAGACTATCGCAGCTTGAGGAGTCGATTCCCCCTCCCCTGACTTACATGCGGTTCGCTGCCCGCGTTTCCGAACACGCCAGGGACGGAGGCGTGAGTCCCGGATCAGCGTTGGTCTCGGCCATTGAGGATTTGAATGAGCGCGATCTCGATCGTCTACTCGAAGAAGTCGGCGGAAAGCGCGAAGTTCGCTCGGAAAGTGACGCACCGCGAGCTATCAGAAGCGACGCGATCAAAGCGGGTTTCTCGCCGGCGGACGCCGAATTGTTGGTCCGACACCTCGGGGAGCGTGAATGACCAGGATTTTGAAGGAGCAAGAAATGATGGCTCAACCTGCCGACCAAAGCGTGTACATAAAGCCGATGCAAGTCGAACTCTGGCCTATTGAGCGGCTGCGCGAGTATCCGCGAAACCCGCGCAAGAACGACGCGGCCGTGGATCGGATGTGCGAATCAATCCGCGAATTCGGATTCAAAATTCCGTGCTTGGTTCGCGGAGATGGCGAAATCGTCGATGGGCACCTCCGGCTGAAAGCGGCGCGCAAACTGGGCATCACTGAGATCCCGGTGATCCTATGCGACGAGTGGACACCGGCGCAGGTCAAAGCTTTCCGATTGATGGTGAACCGCTCTGTGACCTGGGCAGACTGGGACGAAGAGCTCCTGGCGCTGGAATTGCAGGAAATCCAGGAGTCGGATTTCGATTTGTCGCTTGACTGGATTCGACCTCCACGAAATCGACAAACTGCTGGCGCTCGAAGACGACGAGAAAGCGAACGCTGCGCCGCCGCTGCCGGAAACGCCAGTGTCGCGGCTCGGCGATCTGTGGCTGCTCGGCCCGCACCAGGTCCTGTGCGGCGACGCCACCAGTGCAGAAGCGGTCGCGCGGCTGCTCGGCGAGCGCAAGCCGCGGCTGATGGTTACGGATCCGCCTTACGGAATCGAGCTGGATTCCGAATGGCGCGATCGCGCCGGCCTCAACGGCTGCGGGCTGGCCGAACCTCGTACATGAAAAAGCGCACACGGGCCACACCGAGACCACCATCTCCGGCGACACGCGCGCCGATTGGTCGGAGGCATTCGAACTTGTGCCGAGCCTCGAGGCGGCGTATGTCTGGCACGCAGCGAAGTTCACCCGCGAAGTGCTCGACGGGTTGCTGCGGATCGGCTTCGTTCACCATCAGCAAATTATTTGGAACAAGGGCAGGACGGTCCTCACCAGGACGCTGTACTGGTTCCAGCATGAGCCGTGCTGGTTCGTACGAAAGAAGAACGCGCCATGGTTCGGCAAAGCCGGCGAGAACTCGACCATCTGGGAGTCGCCATCGCCGAAATTCATCATGGGCGGCGCCGATGAAGACAAGTACGACCATCCGACGCAAAAGCCGATCGAGCTGATGCGGCGCCCGATTCTCAACCATCTGCGGCGCGGCGAACTGGTTTACGACCCGTTCCTCGGCAGCGGCACGACGCTCGCGGCCGCGGAACTGAACGAGCGCGTCTGCTACGGCATCGAACTGGATCCGAAATATGTCGATGTCGTCGTCCAACGTTGGCAATCTCTGACGAACAAGACAGCCACGCTCGATGGCGACGGGCGAACGTTCGCGCAGATCCAGGCCGCCAGAGCTGAGGAGAGTGCTGAATGAAAGCGGCCATTCGACGGCGAATTCGCGATCTGGAAGCGGCGTTTGCGTCGGCGCTCATGGCGAACTACCCGCCGCTCACTCGTTCCGAAATCGCCGACATCGAACGGCGTACGCGTGCTGGCGAACGGCTGACCAAGGTTGAACTGGATCGGGTGGAACGGCAAAGCCCAATTATCGACGGGGAGCTTCTGATGACCGGCTACCACGGGCAGGTGTTTGTGAAGCGCTACCTCGGGATCGATTTGGCGGAGGTCTAGCGTGGCGACCAAAGGATCTTATGGACCGGGAAATCGAACGCTGCCGTCGGGAGATTGCGGCGATCGAAGCGGAACTACTCGCGGGGAATCCCGATGTCGCCGGGCTCTGCCTGGCGCTCTCAGACTGGTGGGCGGAATTGAGAATCCTGAAAGGAGCCGTTAGGTCGAATGCGCCCACGCCTCTATCACCGGCTGCGGGTTCTCGAAGAGACCCGGGCGCGGGCACGAAATCTTGCTGAGGGGGCCGATCGAGCGGCTGGCCTCGAGCGGGCTCTCGCGAGGTTCAGGCTATTTCTGCGAATGCGCGGTATCGACCAGGGATCGAATGAAAGCTTGGCCGAGGCGTCGGCGCGCGTGCTCGAAATCTCCTGCTCCGACCTGCGGAAGCAACTGGCGGGGGGCATTGACCCGATCCACAAGTTCCTGACCGACCGGGAGTTTTCGAAGAGAGGGAAAGAGAAAAAGCCGCCGGACATGGACCAGCGGCTCGATGTGAACCGGCGAATGTCAGACTTTGACGGAATAGCTTCGCTCGCCGTCCTCGCCCTTCGTGGACATGACGGTCAGGCCCATCTTCTTTCCGACCGTGCCGGACAGGAACCCGCGAAGGGAATGCGGCTGCCAGCCGGTGGCTTTGATGCAGCTCCTTGGCCGTGGCGCCGCCCGGCCGTTTGAGCAGTTCGAGGATCTTCTGGGTCTTGCTGCCCTCGCGGGCGCCGGCGGCTTGGCTTTCTTGGCGCTTTTGGGCGCTTTCTTGGCCGGGGTGGCCTTCTTGCTCGCCTTCCCCTTCTTCGGCGCAACGTGCGCGCCACGTGCGCGGACGTGGGGCCTTTTTCGTGGCTTTCGGCTCCTCAGTGGCGGCTGCTTGGGGCGGTTTCGATTTCAGTGTTCGTTGTCATGTTGTCTCCTTTGGCGGTGATTACCGCGGTGACCACATGGATCACTCCGAAGCGCTTGAAAAGCAAGGTATTTATTCGGCAAATCGAGGGGCGAAGAATGGCGATCGAGCCCGCAGATTGCGTCAGGTGGCGTCAGATGAAGGGTCACGGCACAAAATTCGCGCGGAAGAAGGAAGAGGCCATCGCGGCTTTGCTATCCCATCGCACTCTCGAAGATGCCGCGCGCGCCGTTGGTGTGGCGCCCAACACGCTGCTGCATTGGCTCAAGCGCCGGAGTTCGACGCGGCGTACCGCGAGGCGCGGAAAGCGTCGGACCGTCAAGCTGTCGCACGGCTCCACAGAACCTCGGCGGCGGCGACGACGCTGTTGAAGACGTTAGTTGATCCGGCGACCCCGGCGTCCGTCAAGGTACGGGCGGCCGAGGCCATATTCAACCACGCCGCCAAGCAATCGAGATTGAAGACATCGAGGCGCGTGTCGGACAGTTGGAGCGAGCGCCGAGGCCACCAAACCGGGCTGGCGGAAATGAAAACCAAGCAATTAGACCCAGAACAAAATGACGAACCTTCGACGGCGGCTCAAACAACTGGAAGCGCAATTCACCGATTCGACCGGGCGGGTCCCGCACTCGCCGGCTTGGACAGACTATTGGACGCAGGTATTGGAGAAGGTCCTCGCAGAAGACTACTTTGGCCCTAAAGCTCCCGTGCCGTTGGAGGTGGTGCGAGCGCACCTTCAAAGCGAGCCGGATTGCGAGTGACAGCGATGACAACGCCGCAAACACAGAGGCTGCCGAAGTTCCCACCGCATGCGAAATGAGTAACCTTCGACGGCGGCTCACGAAACTCGAAGCGCACTGGACCGATTGGAGCGGGCTGGTCCCCAACTCGCCGAAGTGGTTTGCATATTGGCGCGAGAAACTGCGCCTCTACACGACCGGGCAATTGGAGGAACCGATTGTGTTCCCGGCCGGTATTATCGAAGACTGGATTAGGGAGGGGCCTAACAGCCCGTGTCTAAAAACACTTTCCCCATAGGAATGTTTAGCCGTAAAATCAGGCATGGCGATGGGAACGAAGCGAGCCGGACAGAAGCAGGAAGCGCTATTTTACGCGAGCGAGCAGGCCGAGGCGCCGGGGCATCCGTTCTACGAGCGGCTCAACGCGGTGCTGAACGAGGCGGGCTTGGATGCGTTTTGCGAGGAGCATGCCGCCAGTTCTATCACGGCAAACTGGGGCGGCCGTCGCTGGCTCCGGGCGTGTACTTCCGGCTGCTATTGATCGGATTCTTTGAAGGCATCGGCAGCGAGCGCGGCATCGGCTGGCGTGTGGCCGACAGCTTGAGCCTGCGGCGGTTTCTGAGCTATGGATTGGCGAAGCCACGCCGGATCACGTGACGATCTCGCGCACGCGGCGGCTGTTGGATGAAGCCACGCATCAGGCGGTGTTCACGTTTGTGCTGACCGAAGTGGCGCGGCGCGGACTGCTGAAGGGCAAGACCATCGGGATCGACGCGACGACGCTGGAAGCCAATGCGGCGATGCGCTCGATTGTGCGGCGGGACACCGGCCAGAGCTACATGGAGTATCTGCGGCAGCTGGCCGCGGAGGCGGGCATCGATCCCGACCGATGACGACGCGGTGCGGCGGATGGATCGCAAGCGCAAGAAGAAGACGTCCGAATCAGGAGTGGGTGAATCCGCACGATCCAGATGCCGAAGTGACGAAGATGAAGGATGGCACCACGCACTTGGCCTACAAAGCCGAGCAGGCGGTGGATCTGGACACCGGTGCGATCGTGGCGATCACCACGCATGGCGGAGCGGTGGGGGACACCACTTCGGTACAGGAAACGTTGCCGGCGGCAGGCATTGCGGTGGCCGAACAGATCGACACGCCCACCGCGCAAGGCCAGTACAAAGTGCATGAGCAAGGGCTGTGCGAAGTGGTCACGGACAAGGGCTATCACAGCGGCGCGAGTTTGGCGGCGATGCGGGAGAGGGGCGTGCGGACCTACGTTTCGGTTCCCCAACAACCGCGGCGCAACTGGAAAGGGAAAGCCGAGCAGCAAGCCGCCGTGTACGCCAACCAGCGGCGCGCGGAAGGCGAGCGGGGCAAGCGCTTGTTGCGGCGGCGCGGCGAGTTGCTGGAACGTCCTTTCGCGCATCAGTATGAGACCGGCGCCTTGCGCAGGTTGCACGTGCGCGGCCGGGACAACGTCGCCAAGCGAGTCTTGTTGCAGGCAGCGGCGTTCAATCTCGCGCTGATTCTGCGAACGATCACCAGGGCCGGAACTCCCAGAGGCCTGGCGGACCTGAAAATCAAGCTATTTTGGGCTTTGGGGCGCGTTCTGGACGCCCTCCCGACGCCTTCTGCGCCGACTACCCGCCCAGCGGATCTGTTTTCGCCGATTTCGCGGCGGAAGCCTTACCCGCTCGGGAAATGCCCCCAGTTTTTCAAAATTCACCGGTCGCCGAAAATGGGTATTCTGACACGGGCTGTTAACTGGTTGTGTCAAAAATGGGGACAAGTCCAGAGCTGAGCTAAGACTCTGCTCGCTGCGGGTTGACTGATAGACAGCGCCTCGCCTGCCTTCGTGACACTCTCCGTATCAAGAAGGATCTTTAGCAGGCGGAGTGAGCGGAAGTCGAGTTTTTCGAGTTGCTTGCTATGCATAATGCGTATGACCATTATGCATTCTCAGCCATAGCGCTGATACATGGATTTTGCCAAACTACCTACGTGAAGGGCTGAGAGGACCATGTGGCCGATGGCGCGCCCCTGCCACTCAAATGGTGAGCAACCGACGCTCGCTGATAGCGCGCACAGACTTTTGAGTGTCGAGAAATGCTTCTACCTAACGCACATCGTCGAGGAGACCATCATGCAACGCCAACTCGTTCAAGCGTTTAGACATATCTGGCGGAATGTCCTGCCAGTAGGAGCGCCTGGGTGCTCACAGGGCACTCCCTACTCTTTTGGGCGAGGGAAGGCGATCCCACCAAGCTCGCCGTCATCCTTTCCGGCGGTGGCGCGTGCTGGACGGGCGAAAACTGTGCGTTGCACGGGAAGCCCTTCTACCGGCCCTTTGCCGGCCTAGAGAAAAGAGGTGCCCATGAACCGGCGTG
>CAWCPE010000021.1:0-188316 GCA_963797245.1 Terriglobia bacterium | reverse complement strand
GTGCTGCAGGTGCGCGATTGGCTCGGGAATGGATAGGGTGCTTTTGTGGTTCACGATCAGCCGCTCCTCGGCGACTGACTGAACTTAACAGGACGGGCTATCCGGCGTCACGCGCGCCTGCCGAAAGGTCACTATACACCGTGTTGCCTGGCGAGTTCGACCGCAGCCTGCCAAAGTGACTCTGGCAACTTCGTCCGTCCTGACTGGGCGCTGCGAAACTGATCCAACTGGTGCTGCAGGTGCGCGATTGGCTCGGGAATGGATAGGGTGCTTTTGTGGTTCACGATCAGCCGCTCCTCGGCGACTGACTGAACTTAACAGGACGGGCTATCCGGCGTCACGCGCGCCTGCCGAAAGGTCACAGAGAAATGGCCGCCCGGCCCGAAGTAGCCGCCGTGCTGCACACCTTTCAAATGCCGTTGGGAATACGCAGGGCGGCGACGATGTCACCTTGGAACGATGTTCTCGGCAGCCTGCTCGACCTCTCCGAGGTAGAACTCCATGAAGGAAATCGGTGGGTTTGAATTGGGCTTGGTGGTCATCAGAAAACTGCCAACCGTCGTATTGGGCGGGACCGCTTGAAGTTCGTTTCGAACGAGAGTTTCGAACTTGCCGCGAGCACTCGACGACTCATGTGCAATCGCGTTTCGAATCGTGACTAATTGGTCCAATCGAGATTGTTGGCCCTGAAGTGCGGGAGTAAATGGTTTGCCATCTCGAAACCAGCGATCGGCCCTTCTCCGAACATCGCTCACATTCCATTTCGCATATTCTCTTGTATCCTTGCACCACTCGATAGCAGCCTCTTGATCTGGAGGAAAGCCGTAGCGATACGGTGGACGACCTTTCGGCGGACGATGCCCCAGGAGGTAGAGGAGGAACGTCTCCTCTAGGAATATCTCCCAGCCGGTAAAGGCGCGGAGAAAAGCCACCTCGGTTAAGGTGTCGCGCCTTTGAGATGAGATTTGGGCTGGCGCGCCGGGCTGCCCTGGGATCGACCACTTCTGAGCATCGTCTGCAAGCTCGCGCGCCTCTTTCAAGCAGCGAGAGAACCCTCTAAGTGCCGTGACGAGTCTGCGAGCCGCCATAGCATCAGTCCAGTGCCCGGCCTAGCTTTCTGCAGATGTAATCCGTCACAATTATCCGCTTATCCGCGTGGACAGTGTGCACAGTACACGCGTCGTAAAACTTTCTGTCATCGGCAGACAGGGTGAGGGCGGCTGCCTTCTTTCTGAACTGCTCGGCCTTCTCCAGGAGGTCATCAACATACTCTAGTGCGGCCTTCATCCTAGGGTAATCAGCGGCCTTGAAGGATGTGCGCCCGCTCTTGAGTTTAGGTATTCCGAACTTTAGATGATAGACTGCGCAGAAAAGAGGGTAAAAGAGACGAGTCGCCCGAAATTCCGACTGCGCCAAATCCTCGCCGAAGATGCCTTTGATGACGTCCATGGTTTCACGGAATCGCTTCTCGTGAGTTTTGCGGGATGGGAATTCATCGTCGTACTTCTTATAGGCATTGTCCCGAACCCCTTTGGCGCCAGCCTGAATGCCATCGTGCATTGCAATTAAGAGGTCGGAGATGAATTCAGCCTCGGCCATCCGCAAAATGGATTGTTCGGTGAAGAGCTTGTTCCCGATGAAAAACGTTGTAAAGTCCTCGGCAAGGAGATAAACGCAAGACTTAAAGTCGCCATACCATTGCGAATTCCTCAGCTCCTGTGCTTTCAGATTTTGGGAGTAAGTATTGATTCGTGCGAAGACGTTGAAGACCTCGTTGTCCGGCATATCCTGGAGCAAATCGACGGCGAATTCGTATTTCAAGATATCGCCCTGTGTGGTCGTGTCAAGCTGACTGAAGGTCTTGCCCCCAAGTGTCTCATGATGAGACTTGCTGATTTTGAAACCGTCTTTTAGAAAGTTAAGGACCGTGCGCAGCCGCTGCTGTCCATCGACTATTTCGCGCCGGGTTCGCCTCGTTGTCGGATTGACGTCTTGGCGCATGTAAAGCTTCGGGATGGGTTTGCCGCGAACGATCGTATCCATCAAATAGGAACGCGCCTTAACGCTCCATACGTCGCGGCGTTGAAATTTGGGTTGAAGGACGAGTTCATCGCGGTCATTCCATTCCTCAAAGTCGTGGACGCTGTAGTTCCTCGTATTGAAGAGTTGCTGCATGTGGCCTCCCCGATTCCTCGTTGGCTACGCGGCTGACTGATCTCGCGAAGCGTTGTTGCGGAGTACGACAATGGTTTCCGAAGTGCTCCCGGTCAGGCCGCGGCGAACGCGCCGTTCATTCGGGATCGCTTCGGTATGGTCATAAATATGAACATAGCCACCGACGTCATCTGTCGCGATGCGTGAGATGATCTCGGGCAAATTGGCGTCCTGGACTTCGCTACTGCCATCTCCAACTACGAGGATGCAATACTTCTGGGGCTTCAGCACGGTCTTCCACCTCTCGAAACATTGGCGCATCAGCTTTAGAAAGGCATCCTTCCTAGGCGAGATGGTTTTATCGAGCGCATTTGGATCATCAACGCCAAGGAACCAGAGGCGCAAGCGGTTGTCTCGCGCGTAGTCGAGCTGGCGCATGTAGGGCGGACTTGTGATGATGGCATCGACCATCGTTTTCGGCGTCACCAGGTGCGCGGATTGAGAAAAACACTGACGTTTAAGCCCGTAGTCCAATTCGGGCACTCGACGGAAGGCGCGCGTGACTTTAGCCTCTAGCCGATCGCGCAGAGAGCGATACTCGTAGAGCTCCGGAAATCTCGCCGGTGGAAATGCTTTCAGCCGGAGATATGGAACCGTGTGGCTGCTCGGGAACGACAAGAAGCCAGGTCGTTGGTGGTGCAGGATTCCGAGGAGAGATGCCAACAAAAACCAGCGGTGGCGGCGTCTTAAGACGTGAGTCCATGCGAGTGCTTCGCGAAGCGTCTCGCGATGAAAGAACTTACGTACCCACACCGGGACGCTTCTGAGGTCGATCCCTTCGCGCTCTCTCTCGGCCTCATCGCTGAGACTGACGACGTCTTCCAGCGCGGCTTCGAGTGATGAATAGGGGAAAAGCTTCGCGCGCGTAAGCAGGGCTGCGTATGGACTGAGATCGTTGGCTACGATGTTGCGCCCGGCCGCCCATGCCTCCAGCGCCACGGTGCCCGATCCGGAGAATGGATCGTATATCAGATCGTCCGTTTCGGTGAACTGCGAGATGAGAGATCCAGCGATAGAAGACTTCAGTTTCCCGATATACGGCGAGAGCTGATGAAGCGTGCTCTCAGCCTTCAGCGCGCTTCCCACCCAGTTGCACGTCAAGACGGCGGACGGGGACACCTGCACATCAGGCGCCTTCGGACTGGAAGCCGTAGTCATTCGATAGTCTGCCGAAACAAGCCTTCGCCGTCACCTGCAGCGCAGGTCGAACGCCGCACCAATTCAATCGGGCGGACCGGCCAAGTTATACATTCTAACGCAGTTTTGTTTTTGCAGTCACGTTGGCCATGCGGAGCAGCCTGCACCCCTGAGACTTCAACCCCTCGGGAGCGGGGTAGAACTGGGTCCAGATAAAGACGGCTACGGACGTTTACCACTGCTCCCACGGGGGGAACCCCGCCAAGTACGGACCGTCCCCGCGCCGGTGTTCCGCCAGCGTCGATTTGCTGGTCTTCTGCGCGCTAGCCTCCCGGATGGCGTCTTCCGTCTCGGCGATGGCCTTTCGTATATCGTCAACGGTTCGATATTGCACCTCGCGTCCGTCGGGAAAGCGTGCCCGTAGCGTCGGGTTCCCCAACGCCATGTAGAGCGCGTTCAAGTTTGAGGTCAGTTGCGTGACGGTCAGAGTAGTGAGTGCCATCAGAACCAGTTCCTCCGTGGCACCCACGGCTCGGGAGTCGTCCGCTCGATGAGCGCGGGTGGCACGCCTTCAGTCGGTGGCTGCGAGCGCTGCTCCTGTTGTGGCATCACCGTCTTCGACTCAGCGCATCGACCACCCGCCATCTGAGCGAACTTGTCGCAGTGCGCACCCAGACGCAAGCCGCTCGCGTACAGCGCATACAGCGCCGCGTAGGCGTACACTCGACAATCGAGTGCCTCGTTCCGCGCACCAGCGGCCTTCTTCCATTCCTGCTTCGGGAAGCCGTTGTGATAGCGGGTGAATTTCTTTTCCGCCGTCAACTGCTCGAAGTATTCAAGCTCGCGCCCAAGCGGAAAGTGACAGAACCCCGGTCCCGGCTCCTGGATCTTCAGCCGATCATAGATCGCCGTCTTCGCGGCGTCGACTCCGACCATGAAGAACGGCGTCTGGTTCTTTCGGCTCGGCTTGCGCGGCCAGATCGGAGTCTGGCCGGGTCGTCCTTTCACGGCGTACACGCGGCGCGCGTAGCGGTCGCGCGTGAAGCGCAACACTTGCGCGTCCTTGAACCCGCAATCGATCGCGGCCGCGACCACGCGCATGCCCAGGCCGGACTCGTGGATGCACTCGGAGGTGAGCAGTCCCTCTAGGTGATCCCAGACCTCGTTGCGCATGATGTCGCCAGGGATCACGTGATAGGCAATCGACCACGACTCCTCGTCGCGCCCCCATCCGACCAATTCCACCTCGAGCCGGTCCGCCTGAACGTCGACACCGGCGGTGATCAGCGCGGCTCCATCCGGCACCTCGGACTCGAACGGCTCGCAGCGATTCCACAGCGCGCGCTCGTCCATGGGAGTCTCGTGCTTCTCCTCCCACAGTTCGGCGAGCACCGTGTTCACGAACGCCTTGAGCGTCTCGGGCGATTTCTTGGCCGCGAGGAACTCCACCGCGATCGATCCCCAACTCCGCTTGGGGGAGATCAACTGCGAGACACGGAATCCCGGAATCGGCGACGAAGGATTCTGCGCGCGATACTCGCCGCTCTCGACCATCCGCGCTTTCTCGTGATTCGGGACCAGCTCGCGGCACCCGACGCAGCGATACGATGCGTCGTCCGGTTTCCCCTCCGGCCACACAAGTCCAGGCCCGGTTCCGTCGCCCATCACCAGCACCTGGTATTCTCCGCACTTCGGGCACGGCACGAAGTAATCGCGCTGGTCACTTTCAAGCCACGCAAGTTCGATCCGGCTGATGCCCTTGATCGTCGGCGTCGACGCCATGACAATCTTCTTGTTGTGCGCGAACTCGGAGGTGCGTTGGATGGCCAGCGATACCGGATCGCCCTCCGTGCCTGCGCTCGCCGGATAACGATCGATCTCGTCGAGCAACGCATACCGGATCGGCCGCATCGCAAGGCCGGACGGTGAGATAGCTCCCGTGAATGTGATGTGTCCTTCGCCGTTCGCGAGAACCTTGTGGAGGGTGGTGTTGTTTGAATCGCGCGACTTGGCCGGCGCGATCTTGCCGCGTAGCGAAGGCGTCGCGCGGAACATCGGAGCGACGCGGTCCTTCGACAGCGCCTTCGCGTCCTCGGCGCGCGGCTCGACCACCAGCACCGGTCCCGGATCGACATCGGCAATGAAGCCGATGAAGTTCAGCAGTACTTCGGTCTTCAGAAGCTGCGCCGCCGAGAGCAACACTACCTGCCTGCACGGATGCGCCGGGCTGAGCACCTCCATCGGCTCGCGCTGATACGGACGCGTATGCCACTGGCCTCGTTCGGCAGCCGCGCCGCCGGTGAGCACACGATTCTCGTCAGCCCACTTCGCGACCGTGATGTCGCGCGGCGGCAGCATCGCCGCGGCGCCCACTTCGTGAATCGAGAATGGCTGCATCTTCAAAGACCCGCGTCCGCAACCGACTTACTCACCTTCCGCAGCAAGGCTGTAATCTCTGCTCCCAGCATTCTATGAATCGTTTTCTCGTCATCCACCGCCGCCAGCATCGGAGCCAGGCGATCCGGCATCGCCATCAGGCCGTCCTTGACGATCGCGGAAAACGTGGCCGCGTACTCTGAAGCACGCGTCGCCTCGATCAACTTCCCGGCGCGCTCCTTATAATCAAGCTCGGCCGTTCGCGCCTGAAAACTCTCCTTGACCGCGCGTGCCCGCAAGTAAGCAGTGACCGGATCGCCGCTCGGAGCCGGAGACTCATGCATCGGAAGACGCTCCGGTGGGACAGCTTCACGGATCGTCTGACCCGCGAACGTGTTCTTCAACCACTCCCGGTTGGCTCGCTCCGCATCGATACTCCCATCCGGGAGCCTCGTGATCCGTTTGGTGGCGATCGCTTTCTGAACGGCAGTCAAGCTGCATCCGCGCGCCTTCGCGTAAGCCCGTAAAGAGATGCCCATTGGAAGAAAGATTCGCCTTGCTTTACGGTTCAAACGGAGTGATGAATCGTGGTGCGCGGAGACGCGCAAGCACCTGAACGGAAAGGATTAAAGATCATGAAGAACCACGAAGCCACTGAAACCACCCAAACCGCCGCTGTTGCGGAACAGGGCGCGCCCGTCGCGCCCGCGAAGGCCGCCTCGAAGAAGGCTGCCACCCAGAAGAAGAGCGCGCCCAAGGGCCAGGAAACCGCCAAGGGTGCCAAAGCCAAAGCCGCCTGCCGAAGAAGGTAGCCAAGGCCGCGAAGAAAGCCGCCAAGCCCGAACGCAAGGCCACCGCCCCGCGCGCCGAGAGCAAAGGCGCGAAGATCCTGGACATGATCGCCCGCGCCAAGGGCGCGACCCTCGCCGAGATCATGAAGGCCACCGACTGGCAGGCCCACAGCGTCAGGGGTTTCATCTCCATCGCCGCCAAGAAGCACAACATCAACATCGAGTCCTCGAAGAACGACGCGGGCGACCGCGTTTACAAAACCGCCAAGTAGAAACTCCCCACCATCCAGCCGCCGCCGGGTTCAACGATCCGGCGGCGTTTCTCGTTCATGCTTCTGGTGCGGATGACGCTGCGCGAGGCCGCGGACTTCCTCAGCCAGCTTGCATAATGCGTCCCTCACCTGGTCTTCCTGCAAACGGCACTCTCCGGCGCGTACATAAATGTTGCAGATCCTGGAGACCATTCGGGTTTCCAATTCGGCAGCTTCCTTTTGAACCTCCGCAAGGAGGACGCGGTTCTTAAGACCGACGTAGGAGCCGACCAGGCCAGTGGCAAGTCCAGTGCCAGCAATCAGAACTTCAACCGGAACCAACATCGCGTTCGATGATCCTCAACTCCGCCGACCAGTCCGAGAGCGCGAGGCACAGGCCCTGCAGATCGGGGTGCCCGGACATGATCAGAGATTCTATTTCCGCGATCTCGCGGTGGCAGCGGGCGATTCATGCCGCGATCCCCACGCGTTCGGCCTTCATCTGCTCGAACGTCCGCCCATCGCCATCGAGCGTTGCTTCCAGGCCCGTGAGCCGTTGCCATCGCTCGACGACAACATCGACGTACTTCGGATCGAGCTCCAGTCCGTAGCAGACGCGCTCCGTCAACTCAGCCGCGGCGAGCGTGGTGCCGCTGCCAAGAAATGGCTCGTACACCAGCTCGCCGAGCTTGGTGTGATTCAGAATCGGGCGCCGCATCAGCGCGACGGGTTTCTGCGTGGGATGATCGAGCTTCTCCTCATCCGATCCGCCCATGATGAATTTCGGCGACGGCGAATCCCAGATGGTGGAGTTCTCGCCGGGCTTCCCGTACCACGGCGCGTTCTTCTTTCGGACGTACCAACAAGGCTCGTGCTGGAACCAGTAGTGCGTTCGCGTGAGCACCGTGCGCCCCTTGTTCCAGATGATCTGCTGGTGATGCAGAAACCCGATTCCCAGCAAACCGTCGAGCACCTCGCGCGTGAACTTCGATGCGTGCCAGACGTAGGCCACCTCGAGGCTCGGCACCAGCGCGAAGGCTTCCGACCAGTCCGCGCGCGTGTCGCCCGAGATTTCCGTTTGCGTGTGGCCCTCGGTGCGGTGCTTCATGTAGCTCGCCTCGGCGGGTCCGCAGCCGTTCAACCCGGCGCGATCGCGCCACTCGGAATCCAACTCAATTCCGTAAGGCGGGTCCGTGATCATCAGAAACGGTTTGCGGTCCCCGAGCAAATGGGACACTGCCTCCGGGCTAGTCGAGTCCGCGCAGAGCACGCGGTGTCTCGCCGCAGAGCCACAGGTCGCCGGGCCGGGTGACCGGCACGACCGGCGGCAACGAGACCAGATCCTCTTCCCCGGTGGTTTCCTCCTCCGGGAACAGATAGGCGTTCAACTCATCTTGATCGAATCCGGTCAACGCCAGATCGAAATCGCTGTCCAGTTCCTGGATGCTCTGAAGTTCCGGCCCGATCAGATCCAAATCCCACGTCGCCTCATCGTGGGACCGATTGTCCATCAGCCGGTACGCCTTCACCTGGCCGGGCGTGAGATCGAGCGCGACGTGAACGGGAACTTCGGTCATCGCCATTGACTGCGCGGCCAAGAGACGAACGTGCCCGACGATAATCACGCCGTCGGCATCGACCACGATCGGCTGTCGCCACCCGAAGGCCCGAATTGAGGAAGCGACCTTCTCAACTGCCGACGCAGGAATCACCCGGGCGTTGTTCGGATACGGCGTGACGCGGCCGATCGGCCACCACTCGACGGCGAACGACGGAGACTGGGGTTTGGTTTGTTTCGCGCTGCGCATGGGTGACAACTTGAAAGGGGGTGACAACCTGGGAAAATCAAGCCCAGTCTCGAAGAATCAACGATTTAAATGCAGGGTGACAACCCGAAAATCGACTGCTAACTAGGCAGACTGCGCCGCCATTCGACCCGCGGCCGCCGCCTTGCGAGTCAGGTCCCGCGAATCGCCGGGGGCGTGGCCGGTTGAGGCCATGCAGCCGCGCAGAACACTTTCGAAGATGCCACGCGTTTCCGGTGGCGCAAGCGTCGAATCGGAGCGCCCGCCTTGTAGCGGCCGGAGCTTCCAGCAGTGATGCCCGTCTGCGAGCGGTTGCTCGAACGAGTATGCCTTGCCCAGGTAGTCCCGCGCGGTGGGCGGAAGGGGATCGTCTGGCCGGCGATAGAAGACCACTCGGTTGATGTGCCCCTTGTGGCGCACCACCTTCGCGAGCCCGCAGTCCTCTAAGCGCAGCGCACGTTTTTCGCTGATGACATCCAGCAGCGCAAGATCTGATGAGTAGAGCGGAACGGACATAGCGATGCCTCTGGCTCGCTCGTTTCCGCTGTATGGTTTCTCTCGGAGGCGCTGGCTAGATTAACTGCTTGGAGGGACGCGCCTGCTATGCGGATGCGGGAAGGAGTTTTGAATCGAGGTATCCCGGCACCTCGCATTTGGCTGACTTCAATCATCTCAGAAATATAGAACGTGCGTCAATCTCGGCGACCTAAGGGCTGGATGCCTTTACATTTAGAATATTTAATGAGAGCCGTTTCGCTTGGCGAATTGGCGGCTGGGCATCCCCCAAGTGCGTTGGCCAACCACATGGATCATTGACGCTTTCGACAACTTCGGTTAGGCTAGCTTCGAACTGGCAAAGCGAGAGATAGTACGGATCACTAAGTGGTTCTACGTGTTTTCTTCGACTTGACCGAGTTTGGCATCAAATGATACCATCTCCTCAGAGTTCGGAGTCGGCGATCGCCTTGGCACGGAGGGCTCTGGACGATCACAACGGACGGTTTTGGCATGGGCACGCGACCGGAGTTGACGCAGATTTCTATGAGCTGGGATTGCTGGAGGATGGGGAGCGATACATCGCACTCGACATTGCTCTTCAAGAAATCGGCAGCGGAGACCGGATGGGTCCGCAGCCTCCGAATGACTTCTCCTCACACCCGCCGTTTATTCGGGAGCGCCTCTATGCTTTTTGTTGGCGGTCGGCCAATTTCGGCAAAGAGATGTATATGAAATTCGCGCTTGTGTCCGGGAACGGTCCGACAAAGTTAGTGTTGTATTCTCTCCATGAAACAAAATATTAAGGCGAGCGAGCAGGATGTGATGACGACCTGCTTCGAGTGCGGCGTGGGCACGTTAATGCCCGCCGAAGTTGAACTTGAGGGGTCGCGAAACGGCGAGTCGTTTCTCGTTGCGACGCATGGCTTGCGGTGCGGAAACTGCGGATTTCAGACCGTAGACAGTAAAGATGGCGCTGAATTCACGCGACGAGTCTCCGACGCCTACCGATCGAAGCACGGCTTGCTCACGAGCGCGGAGATACGCGCCCGGCGCGAACAGCTCAAGATGACTCAGCAGCAGTTTTCGGAATATCTTGGGCCAGGCATTGCCAGCGTCAAACGGTGGGAATCTGGGCAGGTCCAGGAAAGGGCGATGGATGAGTTGATTCGGCTTAAGACTGATCCGGACGCCGCGCGGCGCAATCTGGAAGCGTTGGAACTCAAGGTTCCAGAGCAGTGCGTCTTGTCGAGCGCGATTGTGGACGGTCAAGAGGTTGAACTATCGTTTCTTTTGAATCATAGGCAGTATGAGACCCGTCCTGCTATGTCTGCGGACTGGTCTGAACTGATGGGCATGCGGGGCGACGAGGTCGCCTTAGCCGCCTAATGCATACGATCTCCCAGACTCCCGAGCAAATTAAAGCGCTCAGCGCTTTTCAGGGACATTGCGAGATCCAGGGCATCAAGTTGCAGTCATGCAACGCGACGAGTGCCACGGCCGGCACTAGTTTTCGGGAACCTTTCTCTGTAAAGCCCGCGCTAAGCAACATCTCCTCATCAGTGAGAGGTGATCAGTTCGTAGTAGACGTTTCGTTCGAGTACGCCGCCTGGGACTCTTCCGAGACTCCTCAGCGTCTCTTTCAAGTCAACTGCACGTTCGAAGTCGTTTACCAAATCAGCGACGGGTATTTGCCTAGTGACGAGGAGCGCTCATCATTCAGCCGCGGAACCGCGGTCTTCAATTGTTGGTCCTACGCTAGGGAGTTTTTGAGGGACATTACTGCGAGACTCGGCCATCAGACGCCGGTGCTGCCGCTTCTGCGCATCATCCCCAAAAAAGCTGAGAGCCCCGAGCCTCCGCAGGTCGGGGTGATTGACGCCAAGGAACTTCCAGAGTAATTCAAGTGCCCTGCGGCGTACTGGAGACGCCTTCCCTGCCACTCCTCGCGGAGAACGCGACAATGACGAACTTGTCCAACTTGGACAGCGAATACTCGCGGGGCTGGTGGGACGCTTCGGGGCACTTCCCTATATAGGAGAGCCGAGTTGTCTCCCCAGCGGCGAACGTGATCGAAACGGCTACCATGGCCACCATGGATACCAAGCGATTCAGAATTCGACAGTTCGTGCGATGACGATGGCTACCACGCGAGTGGTGCCAGTGGTGCCAGCAGACGAGAAGCATCTGTTCGAGTGAAAACCGAGTTTGGACTCCATTTGGACTCCAGTGATGCTGTTTTAGAGGGGAACTCGGCTGTAAGTCTTTTAGAATGTGGTGGCCAGGGACGGAATCGAACCGCCGACGCCAGCCTTTTCAGGGCTGCGCTCTACCAACTGAGCTACCTGGCCTTACGATCGCTCGCGGGTTATTTCAGTTTACCATCGGCGCCTGTCGGGCTGTAGATTGCATCGGTTTTTTCCTTTTCTCGTTCGCGATCCAGGTAGGGGATGCCTTTTTCCATCCACTCGGGCGCTGGCGCGCCTTTTAGGAAGTGATCGAAGTATTGCTGCATCCGCACTGCGTAATCCTTCTGCGTCGGACGCTTTCGCAGGCCGTGGGCTTCGCCGTTGTAGTTCCACATGTAGGCTTCTTTCCCTAGACGTCTCAGGGACAGGAAAAATTCTATGCCCTGGTACCACGGCACTGCGTCGTCACCGTCGTTTTCTAATATCAGGACCGGGGTGGTGATGCGGTTCACCATGAAGATGGGGGAATTTTCGATGAACAGGAGGGGGTCCTCCCAGATGCTGCCGCCGATGCGGCTTTGGGTCTTCTCGTATTGGAATTGCCTGGGCAGGCCGGTGCCCCAGCGGATTCCGTCGTACGCGCTCAGCATATTTACTACTGGCGCGCCGGCTTCCGCCGCGCGGAACACGCTGGTCTGGGTCAGCAGGTACGCGGTCTGATAACCGCCCCAACTGTGGCCCTGAATGCCGATGGCGTTCTGATTCACGTAGCCTTTGTCGACCACCGCCTGGATGGCCGGCAGCACGCACTTGAGCGCGCTCTGGCCAGGATGGCCGGTGGTGTACACGATGTCCGGCGTCAGGACCAGGTAGCCGTTGCTTACGTAATAGGCGAGATTGATGCTCGTACCCGGCGCGGGGCGCACGAAATTGTGCACGTTCTCCGACAGGCGCTCATAGACGTAAATCATCATCGGGTACTTCTTCGATGGATCGAAGTTCTCCGGCTTGTAGAGCGCGGCCTGCAGCTCGACTCCGTCGGCGTTGCGGTACTTGATCAGCTCGCCCGAGCCCCACAGGAGGTGCGACTGCTGGGGATTGGCGTCGGTCTCCTTTTTCATGGCGTGGAAGGACGCATCGGTGATGAAGATATCGGGCTGGTCATGGAACGTGGTGGCCGTCAGCATGACTACGTTGGCGTCTTTGGCCTTGCCGAGCACGCGATAATTTTTCGCGCCCATCAGGAGCTTCACGGGCTGGGCGCGGTCGAGATTGGCGAGCGAATAGAATCCGGTGTCGCGGGTTTCCAGGCTCTCGGCGCGCAGAAGCAAGGGCTTGGATGGGTCGATGCCGGGCCCTTCTTCCTGGTCCGCGGCTTCGAGGTGCGCCACGCGGAATTGCAGCTCC
This sequence comes from Terriglobia bacterium, assembly GCA_963797245.1. GTDB lineage: Bacteria > Acidobacteriota > Terriglobia > Bryobacterales > Bryobacteraceae > Palsa-187. Next base: position 175,651 of record CAWCPE010000021.1, on the reverse strand, counting down.
GACGCGCGGCCGCTGGTCAGTTTGCGAGACTGGGCGCCGTCGGCCGAGACGGCCCAGACATCGTAGCGGTCGTAAACCAGGGCCCACTTTCCATCCTTGGTCCAGCCGGCGGTGCCGTAGGAGTTCGGCTCATCCGGGGTGTCGTGATCCTCGTTATAAAACGCGGGGCCCAGCTTGGCCGTCAGATTGGTGGCCGCACCATCGGTTGCGATCGACCACCAGTGTTTGGCATTGAAGGCGAGTAAATGCGTTCCATCGGGGGACAGCTGCACTCCTCCGCCGCCGCGACCGCCTCCACCGCCGCGGTACTGCTTGAGCGCCAGCTTTCGCGCGCCGGTGGCGGTGTCGACGAGGTAAACGTCATTGAATGTGCCGTCGAAATCGACCATGTGGCGATAGGCGCGATCGTCCATGCCGAGCGCCATGCGTCCGCTATCGCTGGGCGTCAAAGCGATCATCGTCGGATCGGAAAGCTGGAGGAATTTCTTATCCGCGAGGTTGAGCACGGCGCGGTAGGAGCGGGTGCGTTCCTGCGGCGCGCGCACCTTTTGCATGGGCTGAATGTAATCGTCCTTCCAGCTCCACAAATCCGCGAGGACTTTATCGCCGGATGGAGCCGCGGCGGGGGGCGTTTCCTTTTCCGCTTCCGCGATCTCTTCGACCGGAGCGCAGCTTACGAAGAGCCGGGATCCGTCGCGGGAGAAATTCATCGGTCCGCGCTCGAAAATCGCCCAGCCTGGATGGAAACCGGCGGTGGACGACGAAATCAGTTCCACCGGCGTTCCGCCGCGGTCCCACACATATGCTTTGAAGGCTTTGAACGGGGCGGATTTCGACGCATCGTCGCGATCGCTCAAGAATGCGAGGTCTTTCTGCGCGAAATCCCAGGTGAGCCTGGTGTAGCGGCCCTTGCCGGACAAGAGCGCGGATGCCGCGACTTCACTGGCCGGGGTCGCCGAATAGAGTCCGTCGGTTTCCTCTTTCCGCGATTCGACGGCGAAGACCAGGGCCTTGGCGTCATTGCTCAAGGCGAATTCGGTGACGTCTTCAAAAGGGCGCTCCTTTGGGGAGCGAAGATCGCGCAGGATCAGGTCCGAACCGTACTTGCGCTGGCGGGCGCGTCCACCCGCGTTGCCGCCGCGACCTCGGCCTTGATCCTGATCTGCAGCCTGGTTGTTCTCGGAGGGCGCCGCTGCGGCAGCGGCTTTCGGCCCTTTCAGATACGCGACGAAGCTTTCGCCTGATTCGGGGACCTGGAAACTTTCGACGTCGGTGATGCGCGCCGCAGACATTGCGGTGAGATCGACAATGAGCATGCTTCCGCGCGGGGTGTCGCCGGGCCTGGGGCGTTCCTTTTTCGCTTTTTCAACGTCGGCCTTGAAGGGAAACGAGGACGCGATCAGGAATCGGCCGTCGTGGGTGAACGCGATGTGAATACCGCGAGGCGTTCCGGGCTGCTCGGCCGGGACTTCCGCGTTGGAATTATCGGGAGCGGTGGGCACGGCGCCGGCGTTCTCGCGCAGCTCCTTGCCGGTCGAGAGGTTGCGAACCACCAGTTCGCCGTCGCCGTCTTCGGGGAACAACCCATAGGCGAGAAATTTTCCGTCGCGGGACAGCGACTGGCTCACGATGGAACGCCAGCCGTCGTAGTCCCGGTGTTGAATTGGACGTTTTGGCTGCGCGGCCAGAAGGAGAGCGGAACTGCAGATCAGGACTAGCGTTCGGATGCTCAATCGCATCTTGGAATTATATAGGATGCGAGAAAAGGGGGGAGACCGCTCTGTCCACTGGGGACATGGTTCGGGTGGTGTGGGTCTTGGGACAGAGTGGTCAGTAAGGTTGCGAAAAAAGGGGAGAGACCGCTCTGTCCACTGTAGACGTGGTTCGGGTGGTGGAAGGGTTGTGGGTCTTGGGACAGAGTGGTCAGTGAGGTTGCGAAAAAAGGGGACAGACCGCTCTGTCCACTGTAGACGTGGTTCGGGTGGTGGAAGGGTTGTGGGTCTTGGGACAGAGTGGTCAGTGAGGTTGCGAAAAAAGGGGACAGACCGCTCTGTCCACTGTAGACGTGGTTCGGGTGGTGGAAGGGTTGTGGGTCTTGGGACAGAGTGGTCAGTGAGGTTGCGAAAAAAGGGGACAGACCGCTCTGTCCACTGTAGACGTGGTTCGGGTGGTGGAAGGGTTGTGGGTCTTGGGACAGAGTGGTCAGTGAGGTTGCGAAAAAAGGGGACAGACCGCTCTGTCCACTGTAGACGTGGTTCGGGTGGTGGAAGGGTTGTGGGTCTTGGGACAGAGTGGTCAGTGAGGTTGCGAAAAAAGGGGACAGACCGCTCTGTCCACTGTAGACGTGGTTCGGGTGGTGGAAGGGTTGTGGGTCTTGGGACAGAGTGGTCAGTCCCCTTTTTTCGCTGCATTTTTTTTAGTGGGGGTGTGGCAGGTTCGGTGTTTTAGTTATATTCGGCCTCTTCTAAGCAGTATTCGATGGCTGCGGAGGCGTGTTGGGCGATGTGCTCTTTGTGCATGAAGGCTTCCAGTTCTTCGGTTGAAAAAACGAAGCCATCGTCGGCGGGGTCGTAGGGTTCGCCTTTTAAGGCATGCATTTGGACGAGCGCGGAGGCCTGGTCGAGTTCTATGACCTCCTGGTCCTGGCGAGTGGATTGGAGTTGCTGGAGCAGGGTTAGAGTTTTCTCGAATTGACGGGCGAGGCGCTGGCCGTGGAGGCTCAGGGTGGCAAGGGCTCGGGTTTGGGAATCGAGTGAGGCGGCTATCGCCAGGGCTTGCTGGACTTGGTCAGGCGCTTCGGTGAGTTGGTCGGGCTCACGGACCGTGCCGAGGGTTAAGAGATTGTTTTCGAGCGCGCAGACGCGGTTCTGGCGCCAGGCGGTGTCGGCCAGGGTTTGGACCAGGTGGGATTCGGTGGCGCCTTTGGGGTGGTATTCGTCCGTGAAGGATTCTACGTGCTGTTGGTAGGCTTCGAGATCGTCGCCGGGGAGCACGATGATTTGGCCGGTCAGGCCGTGGCGCAGGGCGTTTAGGGAAGATTTGCGTTTGCCGGCTTCCGTTTTGGGGCCGGTGGAGTGTTGGGCGTTGGCTTGGTTGATTTCGGATCGTAATGTAGGATTCATACGACTTGTAGATAGCAGGCGGGTGTGAGGCTGGGGTCGGATGAAATATGGATGTGATTGAGGGGGTGAGGGATAATTGGGCGTTTGAAAGCGGGAATGCGGAAGTGGCGACGTTGCCGAAGGCGGTTAGAGGGTGGGGCGCTGGAGCTTTGTGAGATTCAGGCGCCGCGAGCGCGTCCCCGCCGCGACGCCCTCAGGCGTTGTGCATTTTGACGAGGTTCGCTACAGCATCCTGCACGTTCGCTTTGGCCTGCCCGCAAGCCGACTGAGCATTCCACAGCGCGAGCGGCAACACGATTGTGCCTATCAATGGACATCGCATCACGTGATCATATCGAAGGAACATGCTGGCCCGCTAACAAGCTTCCGGTCGGGCGTTATGTCGCGTCAGAGGGTCGTCCTTACCCTGGAGAGTGTGTGTGAAAAGTGGAGTTGATCCCCGCCGTGACCGGCAGGGCTGGTCTATCGCGTTGAAGGCGCAGACGTCCGTGACCAGCCCTGCCGGTCACGGCGGGAACTCCACTTTTCACACACACTCTGGATGAAAGGGTCAAGCGCTCGATTTCGATCCGAGGCGCGTCACTGCGCGGCGCCAGAAGGCTACCAGGACCAGGCCGATCAGGATCAGGCCGATGGAGAGTCCCATCCATAGGCCACGCGCGCCCAAGCCCTGGTTGAAGCAGAGCCATACGCCTAGCGGAAGGCCGATGATCCAGTAGCCGGTGAAGTGGCAAAGCATGGGTGTGCGGGTGTCGCCTGCGCCACGGAGGGCTCCGGTGGCGACCACCTGAAAACCATCGAAGAGTTGGAAGAATGCGGCGATTTGCAGAAGCTGTACGCCGGCTGCGATGATGCGCGGGTCCGGCGTGAAGAGGCGCGCGATGACGTGCGGGATCAGCAGGAGCGTAGCGGCGGCGCACGACATGACTACGGCGCCGAGGCCCAGCGCGGTCCAGCCGGATCTGGCTGCGCCATGCGGGTCGCCGCGGCCTAATGCGCTGCCTACGCGGACTGCGGCGGCGGAGCTGATTCCCAAGGGCATCATGAAGGTGGTGCTGACGATGGTGAGGGCGATCTGATGGCCGGCCAGTTCGATTGCGTTGAGTCTTCCGATGAGGACGGTGACGGTGGCGAAGACGGCGATCTCGACTCCCATTTGCCCGGCGGCGGGAAGGCCGAGGGCGATCAGATTGCGGATGCGGGTCCAGGCGGGACGCCAGGAAATTTTGGGGACGTTGCGGTCGTGGCGCCAGATGACCAGGGCTAGCGCGGTCATCATATAGATGCGCGAAACGAGGGTCGCCCAGCCGGCGCCGACGGCTCCCAGCTTTGGTGCGCCGAGGTTTCCGAATACCAGAATCCAGTTGACGGCGAGGTTGATGAGGTTCGCGGTGATGAGCGTGGTCATCACCGGGCGCGCGAGGTGGAGGCTTTGGAGGTAGCGGCGGAAGGCGAAATAGAGAAGCAGCGGGGCGACGCTCCAGTTGAGGACGCGCATGTAGGGCTGAACCACGGCGATCACCAGCGGGTCGACTCCAAAATTCGGGAGCAAGGCGATGGCGGCTTCGACGATGAGCATGAGGGGGACGATCAGGAGGACCGAGAGCCAGATTCCGGCGTGGAGGGAGCGGCGGCAATCGACGCGATCGCCCGCGCCGAAGGATTGGGAGACCAGGGTGTCGAGGCCGAGCAGGATTCCGCCGCCGGTGATCGCGACCATGTAAAAGACGGTGGTTCCGAGGCCCACTGCGCCGATGGCGGCGGCGCTGACGCGGCCGACCACCATGGTGTCGACGATGCCCATGAGCATCCAGCCAAGCTCGGCGAGCACCAATGGCATGGCCAGGCGGAACATGGCGCGCAACTCGGCGCGGTCGCTGTAGGTTGAGGCGGGAATGATCCAGTGTATCGTGCGGGCGCGCACAGGGCTTGCGCTCAATGCGGGTTGATTCGATATCCGGCCCTCCCGATCTGCGCATTGTTGATTTCATGAGGGCACGCGGACGGCGGATTTCAAGCCGCGTGCTTCAGCGCCGCTGTACGGAGCGAGGCTGAAGCCTCGCGCGGGCTCGAAGCCCGCCGTCCAAGCTACTTTCATCCGTCACGATGAGCCGAAGGATCAACGCCAACTCGCTGACGCTCGGGGTTCTGAAGCGCGGTTGTCTTAATCGGCTCGGCGGGAGGACGCGGCTTGATTAGGGTCCCACAGGAACTCGGGCACGTGGAGGACGAAATTGGCCCAGCGGCTCCAGACGAACATGGCGTCGCTGAGGCGGTTGAGGTATTGAATCGCTTCGGGCGGGATCGGTTCCTGGCGGGCGAGGGCTACCAGCAGACGTTCGGCGCGGCGGCAGATGGTGCGGGTGATGTGAAGCTCGGCGTTCAGGCGCGTTCCGCCGGGGAGCACAAAGCTGCGCAGAGGCGGGACGTCTTCGTTCATGGCGTCGATTTCGCGCTCCAGCTGCTCGACTTCGATATGGGTGATGCGGGCCTGTTTGGGATGGACGTCCTCAGGCTTGGTGGCGAGAATCGAGCCGAGGTTGAACAGCTCATGCTGGACGCGGCGGAGGATGGCGGAGAGCAGGCCCATGCGGGGATCGTGGCCGCCGAGTTCCTGGCAGGAAACGCCGGCCAGGCCGACGAAAGCGTTGAGCTCGTCGACGGTGCCGTAGGATTCGATGCGCAGGGAATCTTTAGGGACGCGCTGGCCGCCGGCCAGGCTGGTTTCGCCGGCGTCGCCACGCTTGGTGTAAATGCGGTTCAGGGCGAGGCGCGGGTCATCGAAGGGTTTTTCGCTCACGTCTTAATCGTATGCGTTTGGCGATATGGATGAATGAGCCATACATGTATGGTAGGGTTGTATGTATGAAGAAAACGTTCAATGTCGATGCCAAATTGTTGAAAGAGGCCCGGGCGGCGGTGGGGGCGGGTACGGATACGGAGACGATCCGGCTGGGCCTCGAGGCGCTGGTGCGGCACGATGCGTATCAGCGGATGCGGGAATTCCTGGGAAGCGAGCCTGACGCGAAGGACGTCCCGCGGCGTCGTGAACGGCCGGCTCCGAAGCGCAAGGCCGCGTGATGGTATTAGTGGACACTTCGATCTGGATTCGCGGCCTGGCAGGGGCCGGGCCGATCCGCGACGAATTGGGCCGCCTGCTCGCGGGCGACGAGGTGGTGGCGCATGAGCTGGTGTACGGAGAGCTGCTGGTGGGAGATCGGGGCGGGCGCAAGCGGCCTTTGGCAGTGTACGAGCGGATGCATAAGGCGCGGATGGTCCCGCATGATGAGGTGGTCGCGCTGGTGCATCATCGGGATTTGAGCGGGCGCGGACTCGGGTGGATCGACGTGCATCTGCTTGCGTCGGCCCTGGCCGGGCGGTTTGAATTGTGGACTGCGGACCGGCTGTTTGCCGAGGTGGCGGCGGAGTTGGGGGTCGGGTACCGGCCGCGGCGTTAGTTCACCGCCGGTTGGCCGTGACGGATGCGATGATGGTGGGAACATTTTCGATTCATCAGAGGCCAACCATGTCCTGCAACCCCGAGATTCTCAAAAAAGTCCCGCTTTTTGCGCTGCTCGACGACGAAGAAACGGCCGTGCTGGCCGGTCAGGTGGAATTGAAGACGTTTGCGCCGCATCAGCGCATTTACAAGATGGGCGACACCGGCGGGCGGGCTTACGTGCTGGTCTCGGGCGCGGTGCGCGTGACGACCATCGATGAGGATCAACAGGAGGTGCTGGTGGACCAGCCGGCCACCGGCGAGTTTTTCGGGTTCGCGTCCATGCTCGATCCGTCGCCGCACCAGACCAGCGCGGTCGCTGATGCCGAAACGGTATGTGTGGAGGTCGACCGCCACGACATCTCCGTGCTGCTGGAGCGCAAACCGCAGGCCGGAATGGATATGCTGACGGTGCTCGGGCGGCAGTATCATTCGACCCAGCAACTGGTGCGGAACCGCGCCAATCGCAATCCGAACGAGGTGATCGAAGAGAAGATGACATTTGGCGAAGGCGTCGCGGACACGGTCGCGCGTTTCGGCGGGTCGTGGACTTTCATTATCGTGTTCGGAGTGGTGCTGGCGATTTACACTTTGATCAACGTTGCATTGGAGAAGAAGGCCTGGGACCCGTATCCTTTTATTCTTCTGAATTTATTCCTGTCGATGCTGGCGGCGATACAGGCGCCGGTGATCATGATGAGCCAGAACCGCCAGGATCAGAAGGACCGGCTGCGGGGCGAGCTCGACTACGATGTGAACCGCCGCGCGGCTTCGGATATTCAGGGTCTGGCCCGGATGATGAACGCGCTGGGGGACAAGATTGACGATGTTCAGGAGCAGTTGCGGGATCGGAAGTAGTTCAGTGGATGGATGCGTGGCGCATGGCTTCCAGGCGGGCGATGCGTTCTTCGGTGGAAGGGTGGGTCGAGAACAGCTTTTTCAATCCGCCGGCCCCGAAGGGGTTCAGGATGAACATATGCGCGGTGGAGGGAGTTGCATCTGCCATGGGAACGCGCTGGATGCCGGTTTCGAGTTTTCCTAACGCGCTGATTAATTCATCTGGCGAACCGGTGTATTTCGCGGAAGCTTCGTCGGCGCTGAATTCGCGGGTTATGGAGATGGCCAACTGGATCAGGAACGCCGCGATGGACGCAAGGATCATCATCAAAAGGCCGCCGAAAGCGCCGCCGCGTTCGTCGTCGTCATTCGAACGCGGTCCGAACCAGAACGCCATGCGGGCGAGAAACGTGATGGCCGCGGCGATGGTCGCGGCCACCGAGCTGATCAGAATATCGCGATGCAGAACGTGGCCGAGCTCATGCGCGACCACGCCTTCGAGTTCACGATCGCTCATGAGCTGCAGGATGCCTTGGGTGAAGGCGACCGAGGCATGATTGGGATCGCGGCCGGTGGCGAAGGCGCTGGGGGAGTCTTCGGGAATCAGCCAGAGCCGGGGCATCGGCAGGCCCATGCGCTGGGTCAGGTTGCGGACTAGAGCGTAAACTCTCGCGTAGACTTCGGGGTTCTCCTGCGGCGTGACGGGCTGGGCGGAATAGCTCATCAACGCGAGCTTGTCGGAGAAGAAATAGCTGAAAAAATTCATGACTACGGCGATGCCGAGGCCGTACTCGAGGCCGGTGGTGCCTCCGATCCATCCTCCGCCTATGACGAGGATTCCGGAGAGTGCGCCCAGTAAGAGAACTGTTTTTACCGCGTTCATAACCGACTACCCACTTCCATTTTCCCACTCAAAAAAAATAGAGGGGACGGCCTCATGCCGTCCCCCGGCGCGCTTCAAACTGCTGCGCGTCCGTTTAGGCTTAACTCACCTGGATCTTGACCTGCTTCGGTTTCGCTACTTCTTTTTTCGGCAGCGTCACTGTTAGCGTGCCGTTCTTATAGTCGGCCTTTACGGCTTCGGCATCGACCGTCTCGGGAATGGTGAAGATGCGCTCGAAGGTTCCGTAGGAACGTTCCAGACGGTGCCAGCCGCCTTCATCTTTCGCTTTTTCGAACTTGCGCTCGCCATGCAGAGTCAGCGTTCCGTTCTCCAGGCGGACGTCGATGTCTTTCATCTCCATGCCGGGAAGGTCGGCGATCAGGATCAGCTCATTCTCGGTTTCCTTGATGTCGACGGCGGGAACCCAGGGACGGCCGTTCGGCTCGGCGAAGAGGCGCTTCATGGTGTCCTCGAAGACGCGCAGGCCGGGTAAGGTTTCGAACTCGGTAAATGGGGTATATCGAACAAGTGACATATTGTTTAGCTCCTTGTATTGGATCTTCTTTCAACACCAGTATATAAGCTTAGTGCAAACATGTCAACTAATCTAACATGATTATTTATGTGGTTTACCAACTTGTTGATTCGGCGAATCTTTGCTACTGTGGGGTATCTCAAAATTTATGGGGTTGGCCGTCAGGGCGGAGATGGTTTAGGCTTGGACAACTTCTTCGGAAACGCCGATGTCGCATCCACGCTTGGAGACATGATCGAGCGCGGGAGAATCGCGCAAACTCTTTTGTTTTCAGGACCGGAGGGGGTCGGAAAAGCGACGCTTGCGCGGCGGTTTGGAGCGCTGCTGGTGGGCGAGGCGCAAAAAATCGAGCAGGACGACCTGAGACTGGAAGCGAACGCGGCCATCGTCGCCGACCGGGAAAAATGGACGGCGGAGAAGCGCAACGAAGATCCGCTGTTATTCGCTTCGCACCCGGATTTTGTTACGTTCGCGCCGGACGGGCCGCTGCGGCAGATCAGCATTCACCAGATGCGGCTATTAAAGGAAAGCGCGCCGCTCAAGCCGCTGAAGGGCAACTGGCGCGTGTTCCTGATCGATCAGGTGGATCGGGCCAACGAGCAGGCTGCCAACTCGCTTTTGAAAACGCTGGAAGAACCGCCGCCGCACCTGATTCTGATTCTGACGGCGCGCAATCCTTACGATCTGCTGCCGACCATCCGGTCGCGCGCGGTTGGGTTTCGGCTTTCGCGGCTGACGGACGACGAGGTTCGCGAATTTCTGAAGTCGCGCGGCGCGGATCAGGCGGAACGGCGCGCGATGTTGGCGGAGGGGTCGCCGGGTGCGGCGTTGTCGATCGACCTGGAAGTATATGACCGGCGGCGCACGGCAATGCTGGCGCTGTTGAAAGTGGCGGCCGGCGTGGAGCCGTTCGGGACCTGGCTGAAGCATTCGGATGCAATCGCGGCGCGGAGGACGGAGAAGCTCGATTCGTATCTGGACGTGCTGTACATTTTGATCGAGGATATGGTGCGTCTGGCCAATGGGGTGAGTGCGATCCGGAACGGGGATTTGCGCGCGGAGCTGGATCAACTGGCGCGCCGGGTTTCGTTTTTCTGGCTGCGGGCAGCGGTCGGGAAACTGGACGAATTGGCCGAATTAGTGCGCCGGAATATCCAAAAGTCACTGGCGCTCGATGCGTTCGCTGTGCTATCAAAGAGCTTAGACAGGTAATTCCAGCCAGGTTTTGGAACAATCGCCCAAGGAGCCGCAGTGGAGCCCGGTAATCGCAAGTTGATCCGCCCGTCCCTCACCGAAATCAAGGACCGAGGTCCGGCCGCCCGCAAGGACGGCGCCCCCAAGAAGTCCGCCCCGCCCGATCAGACCAACGCCGAGAACTTTTACTATCTGAAGCAGATGCAGTCGAAAACACCGATGACCATCGTGCTGAAGGACGGCGAGACGTTGAAGGGCGTGATCGAGTGGTACGACAAGACCTGCCTGAAGGTGAATCGGGAGGGCGAGCCGAACCTGTTGATCTTCAAGTCGAACATCAAATATATGTACAAGGCTTGAGTGCTGCGCTCCGTGGGGCGAAAACGGACGTGCTCCCCGCCCTGACGGTCGGGGTTCCGTGTCGCGCTATCGAGCGAGGTGCATGCGGAACCCCGTGCATCAGAGTCCGTGGTGAAAAGTGGAGTTGATCCCCGCCGTGACCGGCAGGGCTGGTCACCGACGCCTGCGCCTTCAACGCGATAGACCAGCCCTGCCGGTAACGGCGGGGTGAAGCCTCGACTTTTCACACACGCTCGTCAGCAAGGGGAGCACGTCCGGAGCTTTCACATGGGCTTTTACGGTCGCGGTTCCGCTGGTCTACGGAAAAAAGTATGGCGGAGAGGGGGAGATTCGAACTCCCGGACCCCGTAAAGGGTCAACGGTTTTCGAGACCGCCGCAATCGACCACTCTGCCACCTCTCCGCGACGCCTTATTTTAGCATGGTGAAGGCAGATGGCCAGGGTGCGGACGCGGGCGGCCGGCCCCAGGCTCACGCCGTGCGGCGAAGGGTGCTGACCGCAAGACCGCGTTCAGGCCGAGTGAAACCAGGCTCTCGATCGCTTCCTGCGCGGTTATTTTTCCCTCGGGACGATACCAGCGGGAAATCCAGTTGAGAATTCCCAGCAGCGCGAAAGTGGCGACGGTGGGACGCACGTCGCGGAGTTTTCCCTCCTCCGCCAGCCGTTCGAGGGTGCCGCGGATCAGGTCGAAATAGGCGCGTTTGCGGCTCTTGATGATGCGGCGGTGGGTCGGCTTCAACGCCCACATTTCATCGAGCAGGACCGTGACTGCGCCGCCGACTTCGACGATTCTACGGGTATGGCGTTCGAGCATGAAGCGCAGCCGCTGCTCCGCGCCTGCGACCTGACGCGCCGGGCCGATCACGTCCAGGTCGATCATGTCCATTCCGTAGCTCATGATTTCGAAAAGCAGCGTCTGTTTTCCGCGAATGTAGTGATAGACGCCGGCCTTGGTGAGCCCCACCGCGTCGGCGATATCGTTCATGGAAGTGGCTTCGTAGCCCTTGCGGCACATGATCTCGGCGGCGGCGCGGTAGATGTGTTCGGCGCGATCTTCCTTGCGGACGACGGGACTCAGGGTCTTCCGATTTGCGCGACGCGGCACGAAGGTCACGATATGTTGTTCGTGGACGCGGTGTCAAGGAGGGGTCCGAAAACCGCGGTAGATTTGATAGAGTGACTTGGCTGCTGTTTCTGATCCTGGCGCAATCCGAAATCCGCGGCACGCTGGAGCCGAAGCTGAGCGTTCAGGAGCGCGTGCAGATGCAGCACGTGTTCAAGCTGGCGACGGATGAGGAACGCAAACCGCTCGGCGCGGTCGATGGAAGGGTTTTCATCGGCAAAATCCGCGACGCGCGGGCGTGGGTGGTGGAGTCGGCTTCGACCGTCCTCTATGTGGATATCGACGGGCCGCGCAAGTTCGATCTCCAGCCTGGCGACCCGACGCTCGCCGGCGCCCGCGTCGCCGAGGTCGATTTCCCGCTGCCGGGTCCAACGTATAAGTCCTATCCGGTGCGCGTTTACGTGTATCCATCCGGAAACGGCGCGGCGTGCCTGGTCAGCGATTCGATGCGGGCCTATGCGCATGGCGTGGCGAACATCAACCAGCAGGAGGTCGCTTTCGATTTCGAATTTCTGCGCGAGAAGAACACCGTGCTGCCCGATCATGGCGAACAAGCCGTGGATGGAGACGCGACGTTTCTTGATGACGAACGGCCGGTGTATCACGCAGCGGGAGCTTACTTCTCGGTGCGGTCCATCGATGTCGCGCGGCGCGAATTTGTGCTGGAGGAGCGGGCGGCTTCCGAATACACGCGGATTGTTCTAAAAGCCGGCGAAGTGTTTCCCGATTTCGCGTTTACCGATTTCGAAGGCCGCTCGCACAGGCTGTCGGATTATGCGGGAAAGCCGGTGCTGCTCGACTTCTGGGCGACATGGTGCGCGCCCTGCATGGCCGATCTTCCCAGGCTTGGCGCACTTCACGCACGCGGTCTCGCGATCATCGGGATGAACGTCGATCATGAGGCGGACAAGCCGCGCGCGCTGCATCTCGCGTGGCCGCAGGCCGCTTTTCCGAGTATTCAGGAACTGGTGGAGCATCGCGCGCGCATTCAGGGGTACCCGACCGATGTGCTGCTGGATGGCGAGCGGCACATTATTGCGTTAGGCCGGTTCGCGCTTCAGTGACGCACGTTCTGGCATTCTGAAGGCATGAACATCGGAATCCTGGGAGCGGGCAATGTCGGCGGAACGCTGGGCGAGCGGTGGGCTAAGCTCGGCAATCATGTTTTCTTCGGATCGCGCGATCCGGAAAAGCTTACCGGTCTGGTGAGCCGCGCGGGTCCTTACGCGAGGGCCGTCAGCGTCGCGGAAGCGGTTCAATCGGCCGAAGTGGTGGTGCTCGCGCTGCCGTGGGGAGCGACGAAGAGCGTGGTCGAGTCGGTGAATGTGAGCGGAAAGATCGTCTTCGATTGCACCAATCCGCTGCTGCCGGATTTGTCGGGGCTGGAGCTGGGGACCACCACGTCGGCGGGCGAGCAGGTGGCGGAATGGGCTCGCGGGGCCAAGGTCGTCAAGATTTTCAATACCACCGGCTCCAACAATATGGCGAATCCGGTGTATGGCGGCGAGGGCGCGTCCATGTTCTATTGCGGCGACGATGCGGGCGCGAAGGAAGTCGCGCGGCAGCTGGCGTCGGAGCTGGGATTCGATCCGGTGGATTCGGGTCCGTTGACCAACGCGCGTTTTCTGGAACCGATGGCGGCGTTGTGGATCTGGCTGGCGTATCCAGGGAAACACGGGCGCGAGATCGCGCTGCAGTTGATCAAACGGTCGTGATTGAAGACACGTGGACGAATTTGCGCGAGTTGACGGCGGCGCGGATTGCGCTGGGTCGCGCGGGGCATAGCTTGCCGACGCGGGAACTGCTCGCATTTCAGATGGCGCACGCCAGGGCTCGCGATGCGGTGTGGCGGTCGCTCGATGCAGGCGAGTTTCCGGCGTGGCCGCTGCTGCATAGCGCGGCTCGGGATCGCGAAGAGTACTTGCGGCGTCCGGATTTGGGGCGGAAGCTGAATGCGGAGTCGGCGGCGCGCATGGTGCGGGGGGAGTGGGATGCGGTGATCGTAATTGCCGACGGCCTTTCCGCATCTGCCGTGAATCGGCACGCGCGGCCGGTGCTCGATGGGCTGCTACCTTTGCTTGACGGATGGCGCGTCACAGTGTGCGTCGCGGAACAGGCGCGGGTGGCGATCGCGGATGAAATTGGAGAGCGGATAGGCGCGGCGCTTTCAGTGATTCTGATCGGCGAACGGCCGGGGCTGAGTTCGCCCGATAGTATGGGCGCATACATCACCTGGGCTCCTCGAGTGGGGCGCACCGATGCGGAGCGGAACTGCGTGTCAAACATTCGGCCGGAGGGTCTTGACCCGGCGCTTGCGGCGCAGCGTATCGCGATGCTGATGCGGGCAGCGCGGGAGCGGCAGGTCACGGGCGTGGAGTTGTCTAGTGTGCTGTCTCTGAAATTCGTGGAATTAAAAAAGGGGACAGACCACTCTGTCCACGGCCGCGTCGGTCAGGGGGAAGAATAACATACGGGCGGGGACAGAGCAGTCTGTCCCCTTTTTTAATTCCACGAATTTCAGAGACAGCACACTAGTATGAATTCACGGATTCCCGAAGGTGCGCCCAACCCGAAGGACGGCGGGCCTCGGCCCGCGCAAGGCATTAGCCTTGCCCACCGTGAGCGGCGCTGAAGCGCCGCGCGGATTGAAATCCGCCGTCCTTCACACCAGAAATGCATCCGGGCTATTGAGTGAAGAACTCCTGCAACTCTGCGACGCTGCCGTTGAAGCGGCTGCGGTCGCATTGGCCGATGCCGGCGACGGTCGCGCTGCCGGTGTATTGCCACAGCGTCCACGCGGTCCAATTCGAGGGGACGACCGCGGTTTCCTCATATTGCGCGAGCCATAGCCAGCAGTTCGCGAGCACCGGATCTTTGTCGCTCCCGAGCAACTGTTTCAGATAATCGCCGCCGTAGAGGCCGGGCCATCGGCCGGTGACGGCGTGGATTCGCGTCACGAATGTGCGCGCCTGATCGAGCGTCATGTTCTGCTCGAAATCGAGCGCAAGGACGGGGAGCGGGCCGGCTTTTTCGAGAAAGAAGTCGGCCTGCGCGATGGCGTCCGTACCGTCGCCAAAGTGATACGCGCCCCACCATAGACCAGCGGATGCCGCGGCCTGGCGATGCGCCTGGTAGGCCGGGTCGATAAACGCGGTGCCTTGCGTGGCTTTGTGTATCACGCCCAGAATGCCGGCGCATTTTGCCAGCGTGAAATCCGGATTCGAGTTGAAATGCGAAAGATCGATCGTCGCGTCGGTCACGCAGGCAGGATACCGGCGGGGCCTTCGACGGCGGACGCATCGAATCGCGAAGTATTTGAAACGAGGCTTGATTCAGTTTGTTAAAATGAAGTCACTCCCATGAAATTCGGCGTCGTCGTGTTTCCAGGCAGCAATTGCGACCACGATGCGTGGTACGCGCTGTCGCACAATCTTGGCCAGCAGGCGGAATTTATCTGGCACGATGCGGCTTCGCTCGGAAACGTCGACGCGGTGATTCTTCCGGGTGGTTTTGCGTATGGCGATTATTTGCGGTGCGGGGCGATCGCGAAATTTTCCCCGGTGATGGGCGCGGTGCGGAAGTTCGCCGACGAGGGAGGGCTGGTGCTGGGCATCTGCAACGGGTTTCAGATTCTGGTGGAGAGCGGGCTGCTTCCAGGCGCGCTGCTGCGCAATCGCGACTTGAAATTTGTGTGCCGGACGGTGCGGGTGCGGGTGGCAAACAACGCGACGCCGTTCACCTGCAATGCCGCGCAGGGACAGATTCTGCGCATTCCAGTAGCGCATGGCGAGGGGTGTTATTTTGCCGATCCGCAGACGCTCGATCAGTTGGAACAGGAACGGCGCGTGGTGCTGCGCTATGTGGATAATCCCAACGGGAGCCTGCATGACATCGCGGGGATCTGCAATGAACGTCGCAACGTGATGGGCCTGATGCCGCATCCCGAGCGCGCCGCGGATGTGCTGATGGGATCCACCGACGGGCGCGCGATTCTGGAAAGCATGGTGCACTCGTTGGTTTCAGCAGCATGAGTTTGACGCCGTTCGAGCTCGAAAAAGTCCGTTCCATCCTGAAGCGCGAACCCACCGAAACCGAGACCGGAATTTTCACGGTGATGTGGAGCGAGCACTGTTCGTACAAAAGCTCGCGCCTGCATTTGAAGAAGCTGCCGACGCGCGGGGAACGCGTGCTGGTGGGACCCGGGGAGAACGCCGGGATCATCGACATCGGCGACGGCTGGGCCATCGCGTTCAAGATCGAATCCCACAATCATCCAAGTTTCATCGAGCCGTTTCAGGGCGCGGCCACCGGAGTGGGCGGAATTCTGCGGGACATTTTCACCATGGGCGCGCGGCCCATCGCGGTGATGGATGCGCTGCGGTTCGGTCCGCTCGACGTGCCCCGCAACCGGCGGATTCTCGAAGGCGTGGTCAGCGGCATCGCGCATTATGGAAATTGTTTCGGCGTACCGACGGTGGGCGGAGAGTGCGTGTTCGAGCCGTGTTACAACGGCAATCCCCTGGTGAATGTTTTTGCGCTGGGAGTTTTTCGGCAGGACGAGATTTTTTTCGGGCGCGCGTCGGGCGTGGGGAATCCGGTGATTTACGTGGGCGCGAAGACCGGGCGCGACGGGATTCACGGCGCGTCGATGGCCTCAGCCGAGTTCACCGAGGAATCGAAACAGAAGCGTCCCAATGTTCAAGTCGGCGATCCCTTCATGGAGAAGCTGCTGCTCGAAGCGTGCCTCGAAGCCATGCGCACCGGGGCGATCGTCGGCATTCAGGACATGGGCGCGGCGGGACTGACGTGTTCCACCTGCGAGATGGGCAGCCGCGCGGGAACCGGCGTCGAAATCGATCTGGCGCTGGTGCCGCAGCGGGAAACCGGCATGACGCCGTACGACATCATGCTGTCCGAATCGCAGGAGCGCATGCTTCTGGTGGCCGATAAAGGCCGCGAAGACGAGGTTTTTTCGGTTTTCCGAAAATGGGGACTGGATGCGGTCACCATTGGCCGGGTGACAGATGACGGCAAGCTGCGAGTGAAAAATCACGGTGTGGTGGTCGCGGAAATTCCGAATCGGGAACTGGCGGACGAAGCGCCGTTGTACGATCGGCCGCATAACGTCGCGCCGTACCGGCCTGCGCCGATGGATTCTCCTGCGTTTTCAAGCAGCGATCTCAACGGGGATTTATTGAAGCTGCTCGGATCGAGTGATCTGTGTTCGAAACGCTGGATCTGGCAGCAGTACGATTACACGGTGCGCACGAATACGATCGCGGGTCCGGGCGGTGACGCGGCGATCGTGCGGATTAAAGAGACGGATTCCAGCGTTGCGATGTCGCTGGATGGGAATGCGCGGTATTGCGCGCTGTCGCCTCGTGAAGGAGCGCGGCTGATTGTTGCCGAATGTTGCCGGAATTTATCGACCGTCGGCGCGCTGCCCGTCGCGGCGACGAATAATCTCAATTTCGGAAATCCGGAGCGGCCGGAGATTATGGCGCAACTGGTGGAATCGATCGAAGGGATTGCGGAAGCTTGCCGGCACTTCGAGACGCCCATCACGGGCGGCAACGTCAGCTTGTATAACGAAACTCTGGGCGAAGCGATCTGGCCGACGCCGGTAGTCGGCATCGTGGGATTGATGAAGACCGCCGCGCCGGCAACGATTTCATTTAAAGAAGAAGGCCGCACGGTGATGCTGGTGGGTGGAATCGGCTCCTGCGACGCGACCCGCTTTGGCGGGACGCAGTATGCCAAGAACGTGCTCGATTCCATGTGGGGATTACCACCGGCGCTGGATCTCGATTATGAGAAACGCGTGCAGGCGGCGACGCGTGAGATTGTCACCGGCGGGTTCGCGGAATCGGCTCACGATTTGAGTGACGGGGGGTTGGCGGTCGCACTCACGGAATGCTCGCTTGAAGGGATGGGCGCGGCGATTGAGGTCTCAACCGATCTGCGGCCTGAGATTGCGCTGTTCCACGAAGGTCCGTCGCGTGTGCTGATTTCAACTGCGGTTCCACGCGAAATCGAACGGATCGCGCAGGCGCACGGCGTCGAAGCGCTTCGCATCGGCGTTACAATGAAGGTGTGGTTACGGATCGGCAACGACTCGATGACATGGATCGAATGCCCGGTCGAGCAGATTCGTAATGTGTGGGAAAACGCGCTCGAAGAAAATCTCAACTCAGTCCAGGTTTGAGAAACGTGTTTAAACATGTTTGATAAATTTCACGACGAGTGCGGTGTGGTCGCCATTGCCGGCAATCCGGAAGCCGCGAATCTGGCGTATCTGGGCCTGTATGCGCTGCAGCATCGCGGGCAGGAGAGCGCGGGGATCTGCTCAACGGACGGGCGCCAGATCCACTGCCACAAATCAATGGGCCACGTGGCGGATATTTTCACGCCGGAGGTGCTCGGCCAGCTTCCGGGCGATTACGCGATCGGCCACACGCGCTATTCGACCGCCGGCGATACCGTACTGTTGAACGCCCAGCCGTTTTCGGTGGCGTGCAATAAGGGCCGCATCGCGGTGGCGCACAACGGGAACATTACCAACGCGGGCGAATTGCGGCGGGAGCTCGAACGGGAAGGGTCGATCTTTCAAGCCTCGAGCGATACCGAAGTGATTCTGCATCTGGTGGCGCGGTCGCGGGAGCGGACGCTCGCCGGAGCGTTGCGCGAGGCGATGCTGCAGCTGGAAGGCGCGTTCTCACTCGTATTTCTGGCCGAAGATCGCGTTCTGGTCGCGCGCGATCCGCATGGATTCCGGCCGCTGGCGTTCGGGCAGATGGAGCTGTCGGGCGGACGCGTGTGCTACGTGTTCGCGTCGGAAACTTGCGCGTTCGACCTGATCAACGCCGTGTATCTTGGCGACGTCGAGCCGGGCGAGATGATGATCGCCGGGCCGCATGGAATCGAGCGCGAACGTTACGCACCGGCACGCGAGCGGTCGAGCTGCGTCTTCGAACACGTCTATTTCGCGCGGCCTGATTCGATCGTGTTCGGACGGCCGGTGCAGCAATCGCGCGAAATGCTGGGACGATTGCTGGCGCAGGAGTATCCGGTAGATGCCGATGTAGTGGTTCCGGTGCCCGATTCGGGAGTCGCGGCCGCGCTCGGGTATGCGGAGGAGTCCGGCATTTCGTTCCGGCAGGCGCTGATTCGCAATCATTATGTGGGGCGCACGTTCATTGAGCCTTCGCAGGCGATTCGCGATTTCGGGGTGAAGCTAAAGCTCAACCCGGTGCGGCATCTACTGGAAGGCAAGCGAGTGATTCTGGTGGACGATTCGATCGTGCGCGGGACCACGTCGCGCAAGATCGTGCGAATGGTGCGCGGCGCGGGCGCGCGCGAAGTGCATCTGCGGATTTCCTGCCCGCCCACGGTTTCGCCGTGCTTCTATGGGGTCGATACGCCCAGCCTGGGCGAACTGATCGCGGCCAACAATACCGTCGAAGAGATCCGCAAATTTGTGGAAGCGGATTCGCTCGGGTATCTGTCGATCGGCGGATTGCGCGAAGCGGTCGCGGATAAAGATCACGGGTACTGCTACGCGTGTTATACGGGCAACTATCCGACCGAGCTCGTGAACATCGAGGAGCTGATGTCGGCGAAGGACCGGCGGAGCTGCTAGTGTGCTGTCTCTGAAATTCGTGGAATTAAAAAAGGGGACAGACCACTCTGTCCACGGCCGCGTCGGTCAGGGGGAAGAATAACATACGGGCGGGGACAGAGCAGTCTGTCCCCTTTTTTAATTCCACGAATTTCAGAGACAACACACTAGTGTCGTGAGTTACAAGTTCGTTGCGTATCTCGGAGGCGGAGACGCGCCCGTTTGGACGGCGGGATTCATCCCGCGCGGAGCTTTAGCTCCGCAACTCGCGCAAAAGCGGGGCTGAAGCCCCGCGCGGACTGAAGTCCGCCGTCCTTCTCAGGACACCAACAGACTACGTTCTGAACCAGTCGAGAATCTCCGGGCGATCCAGTGCTTCGGCGGCGTCCTTCAGCCTCGGAACAAGGTAATCGCGATCGAGCGAACCTGCATGTCTGCGAAAGAGGGCGGAGGCATCGGCGTGGTCCTTTGGCCGTGTCGACAGCAGCTTCATGAACAGCAGATCCTCCACCGACGCGACGGGAATCATTCGATCCCCCACTTGTTTCGGGACGGCCCGCTGGATGATTTCCTGCTCTGCCGCAATCGCCGCGAAAACGACATCGGCTCGAATTCCTGCCGCAGTGGCGATAGGAAGGACGCGATACTTCTCCACGAATTCGCGTGGGTTCGGACGCAGCGCACGGAAGCGGGCGCACAGGCAATCGATTGCATCCTGCAGCCGGTCAGGGGCCGCCCAAACGGAAACGTCGACATCGAGCGTCGCCCTGGGCTCGCCCGACAAGGCGACTGCCAGGCCGCCGATTACCGCGTAGGGAAGCTGGCAGGCTTCGAGCGCCCCAGCCAGCTCGATCAGAGCCACTTCCAGATCGGTCACGACCGCGAAGCCGCCGCCAAAGCGGCCCGCATGCGTCCGATTCCAGCTTTGTCCGGATCAGGATCATCGAGAAGTTCCTCGGCTGGAACAAGTTTCAACAGGAAGCTCAGATCCGCCAGTACTGCCGACGGCTCGCGTACGCAGACCAACGGTTCGCCCTCCTGCGCGTGAAATTCACGCCACTGCCGCTCGCGTTCCTCCCACTGCTGCCGGAATCCCATATCTCCATCCTAAGCCAGGTGCCACGCGGCCGATCGATTCCGGCTTATAATCTCCTATTGACCACAGCTTCTACCGCGACTCAGTTGTCGTTCCGCGAAAACCGGTTCGTGCAGTTTATTTGCATTGGAACGGTGATTGTATTCACGCTTGCGGCCTGGCATCCCGATACGGTTTTCGATTGGGGGCTCGAAAACGGACTGGTGTTCATCACCATTCCGGTGCTCGCGCTGACCTACCGGCGTTTCGCGTTTTCCGACCTTTCCTACCTGCTGATTCTGATCTATCTGGCCATCCACGAATTCGGCGCGCACTACAAGTATTCCGATGTGCCGCTGGGCGAATGGCTGAAGCCGGTGCTGCATACCACACGCAATCATTACGACCGTATCGCGCACTTCAGCTTCGGATTCCTGATCGCGTACCCGTTCCGCGAGATCGCCCTGCGGTCGGCGCGCGTCAAAGGGCGATGGCTGTACTGGATTCCGGTCGAAACCACGCTGGCTCTCAGCGCGATTTACGAGATCCTCGAAGCGCTGGCGGCCAATGTCCTGACGCCCCAGCGCGGCGAGGAGTTCGTCGGCATGCAGGGCGACATGTGGGATTCGCAGGAAGACATGGCCATGGCGATGTTCGGGAGCATCGCGGCGGTGCTGCTGATCGCGGCTATCGTGCGGCGCCGCAACGCGCGAATCTCGCAACAGCGCGTCGAAGAGCTGGCCGCTGTAAAATAAAAGCTACGCGATGCCGGCCACTGTGTCCTCCTCCGCGCTCGCCGTCCCTTATTCGCGAATTCGTGAGCTGGCCGAAATCGCGATGGGGATGGACGGAGTCCTGAAACTTTACTTCGGCGAATCGAATATTCCGACGCCGGATTACATCAAGCGCGCCGCGCAGAAGGCGATGGCGGACGGCTTCACCTATTACACCGAGAACGCCGGCCTGCCGTCGCTGCGCAAGGCGCTGGCGCGGTATTATTCCGAACTGCAGGGCGTGGGACTCGACCCGTCCACCGAGATTTCCATCACCGCGTCAGGTGTGCAGGCGCTGAATGTGGCGATCCGCTGCATGCTGGACGCGGGCGATGAAGGCATCGTGATCACGCCTTCCTGGCCTAACGGCCCGGCCATCATGCAGATGTCGCACGCCAGGCCGGTCGAGGTTCCGCACGGGCTTTTGGACGGCCGGTATTCGATCGATTTTGACGCGCTGGAGCGCGCGGTGACGCCGCGTACGCGCATGCTGCTGTACACCTCGCCTTCGAATCCGCTGGGATGGGTCGCGACTTTAGAGGATCAGGACCGGCTGCTCGATTTCACCCGCAGGCACGGATTGTGGCTGATGGCGGATGAAGTTTACGATCGGCTGTACTATCCCGCGCTGACATCGCCGGGCGTGAAAGCGGCGCCGTCGATTTTGAAAAAATGCACGCGCGACGATGCCGTGGTAGTGATTCAGTCTTTTTCGAAAGCGTATTGCATGACGGGATGGCGCCTGGGATGGATCGTGGGGCGAAAGGATCTGGTGGCGCGCGCGTCGCAGTTGAATGAGTTCATCATTAGCTGCGCGTCCGGCTTCGCCCAGCGCGCCGCCGAGACTTCCCTTTTGTGGGGCGAAACGCTGCTCCGCGAAATGGTCTGCCGGCTGCGCGAAAATCGCGATTATTGCCTGGGCGTGCTCTCGAAGGTCAAGGGCGTGAATATTCCGGTGCCGGACGGCGCGTTTTATCTGTTCGCACAAATTGATGGCGTGACCGATTCGTTCGATTTCTGCAAGCGTCTGTTGATGGAGACCAAGGTCGGCCTGGCACCGGGCGTGGCGTTTGGCGCGGGCGGCGAAGGCAACGTGCGGATCTGCTACGCCTCGGACCGGCCGGTGCTCGAAGAGGCGATGGCTCGGCTGAAGGTGTTTCTGGAGTCGCGGTGAAGCGGGGACGGCGGATTTCAATCCGCGTGGCGCTTTAGCGCCGCTCGTGGAGGCGAGGCTCAAGCCTCGCGCAGGCTGAAGCCCGCCGTCCGGGCTACTTCCCGATACAGAACGTCGAAAAGATACGATTCAGAATATCGTCCGCAGTCGTCGCGCCGGTGATCGCGTCGAGCGGCCGCAAGGCTGCGTACAAATCGAGCAGCAGCATCTCGTGCGGGATTCCGAGCGTGGTTGCATTTCGCGCCTGGTCGAGCGCCTCTTGCGATTCGCGCAGCAATTGCTCATGACGAAGGCTGGTGATGAAGCCGCCTTCCTGCTCGATCCGCCCGCGCGGGGCGAGCGTGTCCAGGATCGCGCGCCGCAGTTCGCCGATTCCCTGGCCGGTGAGCGCCGAAACCGGAAGCGCGTGGCAATTCACACTCTCCGTGGCCACGATCCCCAGGTCACACTTATTGCCCGCGATCAGACGTTTGCCTTGCGCGCGCTCGATCAGAATCTGATCGTCGGGCGCCGGCGGTTGCGAAGTGTCGACCACCACCAGCGTCAGGTCCGCGTCCGCCATGGCCTGGTAACTGCGTTCGATGCCGAGGCTCTCCACCAGGTTCTGGCCTTCCCGAATCCCGGCGGTGTCGACGAACTTCACCGGGATTCCGTCGAGCGACGCGGTCTCTGAAACCAGGTCGCGCGTGGTGCCGGGGATTTCGGTGACAATGGCGCGATCCTGCTCGAGCAGGCGGTTGAACAGGCTGCTCTTGCCCACATTCGGTCGGCCGACGATCGCCAGCGTGAAACCTTCGTGCACCAGTTTCCCGTATGCGAAGCTCTGAATCAGTGCGGCGACAGCGGACGCCACCGGCGCGACCCGGCGCAGAATTTCTTCGGCCGGCGCGACGCTGATATCGTCTTCCGCGAAATCGATTCCGGCTTCGAGCAGCGCGATCAGTTCGACAAGTTGCTCCTTCACCGGTTTCAATCTACGCGAGACCGAGCCTTCCGCCTGCTGCGCGGCGATTTTCGCTTGATACAAAGTCGTCGCGTCGATCAAGTCGCGAATCGCTTCCGCGCGCGGCAGATCGATGCGGCCGTTGATAAATGCGCGCAGCGTGAACTCTCCCGGCTCGGCTAAGCGCGCACCGGCGATGCACGCCTGTTTAAGCGCATGTCGAAGAATCACCGGCGACCCATGGCAGGAAATTTCGATCACGTCTTCGGCAGTGTAAGATCGCGGCGCCGCGAACCAGGTGACCAGCACTTGCGGATCGGCGTCAGGCAATTCGGCGAGTGTCGCGATGCGCGGGTGAAGCGCGCCATGAATTTTTAGAATTGTTTCGGCAATCGCAACCGCCCCGGCCCCCGAGATTCGAATCACGCCAATGCCTCCGCGCCCAGGTGGAGTGGAGATCGCGGCGATGGTGTCTTTCAGTTGCATAAATTGGCCGTTAATGAACATGAATAAGAAATTCACGTTTATTCATGTTTATTAACGGCCAAAAAATCTTATCGCCGGCGCGGACGGCGGTCCCGATCGCGGCCGAACGGACGTCGCGGGGTGTCGTCTTCCGGCCGTGGACGCGGCGGGCGGATCGGTTCGGGTAACACTTTCAGATCCGACGGCACCACCACCACCTGACGGATGGGACCCAGGCCGACGCTTTCGCTGCGGATTTCAGTTTCTCCACGCAGCGCCAGGTGGATGATGCGGCGCTCCCGGCTGTTCATGGGGCTGAAGTGGAACGGCGCGTGGGATTTTTTCACGCGTTCGGCCGCCGCGAGCGCGCTCATGCGCAGTTCTTCGATGCGCAGAATACGATAGTCGTTGGCGTCGAAGCAGACCCGCGAATGCTCCTCGGCGGGCATACCGAGCGCTTCCATGGTCAACTGCTCGAGCGCCAGCAACAGCTCGGCTTTATTGGCCAGCAACAGATCGACGTCGGCGCCGCTGAAGCGGACCAGGATGTCGGGGTTCTCAAAATCGGGATGCGGGGTTTCGCCTTCCGAAACCGTGTAGTTCAGCCGAAAACCCGCCAGCTTGAAAACGGTATTCAGGAATTTTTCAACGCGCGGACCCGCTTCCGCCACGGTATACTTCTTGTCGGCCAACTATCGTTTCCTTTTCGGCGTCGGTTTGACGTCAACTACCACCGGCGCCAGCGGCGGGCCGCTCCGGTTCATCAACCATTGGAGAGCGATCCCTACCACGTTGCCGGTTAAATAGTATAGCACCAGGCCCGACGACAGGAAGTAGAAAATGTAGCCGAACACCAGCGGCATGAACTTCATCATCTTCTGCTGCGACGGATCTGCGCCCGGCGTCTGCGGCGTCATTTGCTGGGAAACGAACTGCGTAACGATCAGCAGGATGGGCAGAATGCGGATGGCGATGGTCTCCGGCTGCGAAAGATCCTGCACCCACAGCCAGCCTGCGCCGCGCATGGAAATCGAAACCGCCAGCACCTTATAAAACGCGTACAAGAACGGAAGCTGCACCACCATCGGCAAACATCCGCCCATGGGATTCACGCCTTCGCGCTTGTACAGATCCATGATCTCGGCGTTCTGGTCGGTCTTTTTGGGATCGCGCAGGCCGACGCCTTTGTACTTGTCGTTGATGGCCTTGATCTGCGGCTGCAGCCGCTGCATTTTTTTCGCGCTGCGCATGCTCGAAATACGCAGCGGAAACAGCAGCAGGTTGATGACGACGGTGACCAGGATGATAGCCCATCCCCAGTTGTGCACCACGTGATCGGCGGTCCAGTTGAGCACCAGGAACAGCGGCTTGGCGAGCACTTCGAACCAACCCCAGTCGATCAACTGTTCGAGCTTGGGATCCACTTTCTTGAGCAGATCGCTGTCTTTGGGTCCCACGAAGAAGGAGAAATCGTTGACGCCTTCCCCGCCCACCGCCGCGCCCACGTGCGGCGCTTCTTTTCCATCGCCATCGCTCGCGACGTTGTCGGCGTACGTGGTGACTTCCACCGTCGCGTGGCCGCGCGGAAGAAACACGCCGGCGAAATATTTGTCCTCGATCCCGGCGAACGAATCGCGGCCCGTCACCGATACCGGCCCGTCCTTGGCTTTCTTCGCGTCGTTCTCGTACAGTTTCGAATTGCTGAGATCGTAATAGACCGCGTGCTGATCGGTGGCCGCGTTGATCACCGTTTCGTCGCCGAATCCGCCGCGCCAGGCAATCGAATGCGGCACCGGAACGCCATTGGCGAGCACCTGCGTGTTGACTTCCACCAGGTAGCTCGACTTCTGAAACTTGAACAGCTTCTTTACGTCGGCGCGGCCGTCCGAATATTCGAACATCACGCTCATGCCGCCGTTGGCGCGCTCGATTTTATACAGCGCCGCGTTGGCGTTCACCGGCGGCGGATCGGATTTGAAGGCCAGCGAAAACGGCGCTTCCACTTTTCCAAGCGCACCTGAATTCACCAGGTCGAGCGGCTTGTTCTTGTGATCTTTGAAGTCCTTAAGGATCCAGCTTTTCAAAACCGCGCCGCGATTGGAAAACGTAACCGTATATAGATCGGTGTCAATGGTGACGGTCTGTTCATCACCGGCCTGAATCTGACCCGGCATGTCCTGCGGAGGCGTGGTCGGAATCACGGCCGCAGGTGCGGAAGCGGGAGCAGCAGCGGGCGCGGAAGCTTTTGGCGCGACCGCAGCAGACTTGGCCGCGGCGGCCGGCTGGGGCGGCGGCTTGTAAAAATACTGCGTACCGAACAGCACCAGCCCCATGAGAAGAAACGCGAGCAGCAGCCGCGTTTCCATCGTTAGTTCTTTTTTCTGCTCCATACTAAATGTCCGTGGCGCACGCTTCAGCGTGCCGCGTCGACACTCCTGTCGACGCCTGTCGACCGGTGAAGAAATGTCGAGATGAGTCTCGACACGGCACGCAGGAGTGCGTGCGCCACAGCCCGGAGAGATTGGTGGTGTTGTACATGGCTACCGGACCGGGTCGAACCCTCCCTGGTGAAACGGATGACATTTCGCGATCCGGCACAGACCCATCCACACTCCCCGCGCCGCGCCGTGCTTTTCGACCGCCTCCATCATGTATTCCGAGCAAGTGGGATGAAAACGGCAGGCCGAGGGCAGCATGGGCGAGATCCATCGCTTATAAATACGCAAAGTGGCCAGCGTCAGTGCCCGCATTTTTCAATCACCTTTTGAAACGCGCGCTCGATTTCCGGGATCGGCGCATTAAGCGCCGCACGCCGCGGGTTGAGGACAATGTCCCATTGGGCCCCGAACTCGGTCCGATGCATGCGAAACGCTTCACGCAGCCGGCGTTTGATCCGGTTTCGCAGGACCGCGCAGCCGATGGCGCGCGGAACGGTGAGCCCCAAACGTGCGCTGTCCCGATGGGCTTCTCGAGCCAGACAAAACGCCGCGAAGATCGGGCTCGAAACGCGAATGCCATTGTCATAGACTGTCCGGAAGTCAGCCGACCGCAGAATCCGCGACGAGCGCGGAAACGCGAGCTTAGGCTCCGGCAGAGGAAGTCCGGACGGCGCGTTCATCGCTGACCGTCAGCTTGTGACGCCCGCGCGCGCGCCGGCGCGAGAGCACCGCTCGTCCGTCCTTGGATTTCATGCGCGCCCGGAAGCCGTGGGTCTTGGCGCGCTTTCGATTGTTCGGTTGAAATGTACGTTTGGGCATGTTGTTGAATCAAAACCGGGCGAACGAAGCGCGTACGGTGTCGATTGATTATAGCATTGCCAAAGGAGTCAGAGGTCAGCGGTGCGCTAAAGACGGGCAAACGGTTGACCTCCCCTCCCTTACGAGTCTGCGTGAAAAGTGGAGTTGATCCCCGCCGTGACCGGCAGGGCTGGTCACGGACGGCTGTGCCTTCAGCGCGATGGACCAGCCCTGCCGGTGACGGCGGGGACCAGTCCCGACTTTTCAGGGTTCCGCTTCGGAACCCTGAGCGTCAACGAGGGGAGGGAGTCCGTCCCTTCGCGCCTTCATTCTGGCCACTGAATTCTATCGGACCTTTTCGTCCCGCTCGACCTTGCCATCCCGGATATGGATCACGCGATGCGCGTGCATGGCGATGTCGTGTTCGTGGGTCACCAGGATAATCGTGTTGCCTTGACCGTGCAACCGTTCGAATAGCGCCATAATTTCATTGCCAGTCGCCGTGTCGAGCGCGCCGGTGGGTTCGTCGGCGAGCAGTATCGATGGATCGTTCACCAAAGCGCGGGCGATCGCTACGCGCTGCCGTTGGCCGCCGGATAACTCGCTGGGCTTGTGCAGCATGCGTTTCTCGAGATCGACCGCGCGCAGGGCGAGCTTGGCCTTTTCCTCGCGATCTTTGTGCGACAGGCCGGCGTAGATCAGCGGCAGTTCCACGTTATGCAGCGCACTGGCACGGGCGAGCAGATTGAAGGTCTGGAATACGAAGCCGATCTCTTTATTCCGGATGCGCGCCAGCTCGTCGTCGTCCATATCGCTGACCAGGTTTCCGGCCAGATAATATTGGCCGGAACTGGGCGTGTCGAGACACCCGATCAGGTTCATCAGCGTCGATTTACCGGAGCCCGACGGCCCCATGATGGCCACGTATTCGCCTTTGCGAATTTCGATGTCGATGCCGGAGACCGCGTGGATCTCCTGATCGCCCATCACGTAGGTTTTCATCAGGTCCCAGGTGCGGATGATGACGCCGTCGCGTTTGAGCTGCGCTCCGCGCTCGGCCTTTTCGAGGACTGCGGCTTGAGCCATTACGTTGTGCTGGCCGCGACCGGAGGACGATTATCGACTTTCACGCGCGCGGCGTTGCGAATGGTGCGGATCACTTTGTAACTGCCGGTGATGATGGTATCGCCTTCATTCAATCCGCTCAGCACCTCGATATCGGTCGAGCCGGTGATGCCGGTGTCCACCTTCTGGAACTGCGCCAGGCCGTCGCGGATGACGAACACGCCCTGGACCTCTTGATTGCGCATTTTTTCGCTGACCCGGTCAGTGGAGGCCTGCACACCGTCCTTGGGAGGATCGAGGTCGCCCCGCTTTCTCACCGTGAGCGCCTGCATCGGAATCGAAAGCACGTTGCGGCGCGTCGCTGTTACGATTTTCGCAGTGCAGGAGAGCCCCGGCCGGATATCGTCGGGCGGCAAATCGAGCGCGATGGTGACTTTAAAATCCTTGGCTTCCTGGCTCGAATTGGCGCTTTGCGATGCCGCCAGTCCGGTGGATCGCAAAATGGCCGTGTTGCCGATCTCGATCACTTTTCCAGTGAAGGTCTGGTTGGGCATCGCGTCGATGCTGATATTCGCCAACTGGTTCAACTGAACGCTCACGATATCGGTCTCGTCGACTTTCACTTCCGCCGTGATCAGCGACATATCTGCGATGGTCATCAAAGTAGATGCGGCCGAATTCTGGACGCCGGGGACCACGGTTTCGCCGACGCGCACCGGCAGATCGGTGACCACGCCATCGAGCGGCGCGACCGCATCGTATTTCGCGAGCACGTCTTCGATACGGGTCAATCCAGCCTGTGCCTGCGTGACTCGGCGCTGAGTGGAGGAAAGCTGCGCCGCGGTCTGGGCCCCCTGCGCTTTCATCTGGTCGACGCGCGCCTGATTCTCGGCGACGCTCGCCACGGCGGAATCGTGATCGGCTTTCTTCTGATCGTAATCCTGCTTCGCGATCAGGTTGTAATGATACAGCTTCTCGGCATTGTCGAGCAGCAGCTTCGATCGCCTCTCTTCGGTCTTGAAGCGGTCCAGAGTGGCTTGGGCCGTGCGGACGGCAGTGTCGGCGGCCTTGAGCCCGTCCTCCGCCGCGGCCGAATCCGCCTGCGCGGACGCGACCATCGCGTTTTGCGCCTGCACATCGGCCTGCGCTTGAACATGTTCAATCCGGGCGACCACCTGATTCTTGCGTACGTGGTCGCCTTCCTTGACCAAAAGCTCGACGATACGGCCTTGTGCGTTTGCACCGATGTTGATGTAATTGCGGGGCTTAATCTCACCCGAGGCGGTCACGATGGCGGTCAAGTCATTGCGCACGACCGCGCCCGTCTGCACGGTCACCAGGTCGCGCTCGGACCACCGCCGGGCGCCAAAAATCCCTCCGGCGGCCAGCAGCAGCAACACTATCGGCAGAATTATCTTCCACTTACGTTTCACTAGCGGGGGATCTCCAGTCAGTTACGACGGTTTTTTCGCTTCAAAAGTTCCGCGAACACGCTCATCTATATTCTAAGACGAACGAGGAGCGCTTTTATAGCAACTGGAGTGTAAAGAATGCTAATGGTTTAAGCTCGCGTGGCTGCGGTCTCACCTGTGTCCGTATTCCGTGAAGACGTAATCCCTGGTTTTCACGCTCGTGTGGCACGCGAACCCGCACTTGGCGTCATGCCCCTGCGGCGGCTTGCTGGCCAGGGTGCCGGGCTTGAACGTATCGGATGCGGCGTCATAGTCGAACGTGCCGTATCCCCACCCGCCACTGTCCGCGAACCTTTTACTGTCCTTCACCATGAAGTCGACGTCGTCCAGCTTGCCCGGCACCGTCGCGGCCGGGAACGCCTCCATCTTTTTCGGGATCCAATGGATCTTCGTCATCTTGGAGCCATCCGGGAACGGCTTGCCGTTGCCGGGGATACCCGCCTGGTACGCCTTGATCATCACGGGATTCGCCAGGATCGCCGCCACATGTGGCCCATCCTGACTGATGGACACAAGCTGCCACGACTCGTATCCCCGGAACTCAGAGAACGAGAGCCCATTCGGCACCTTCACGCTGTATTTGTCGTTGCTCGCCGCGGCCAGCGAGAGAGTCACCCCGATCAATGCCACCACCCGGATATTTTTGTGTTTCACGCCTCATCTCCTCTGCTTACTGAGTTTGCTGGTGGCGCTAGGGAGCATCCTTCCGGCCATTGCGAAGTTATTGAAGAGAAAGCGGGCCCGCAGCTGGAGTCGAGACGGCCCCTCGACACCATGCTGAGGGCTCGACTTTCCGAACCGGGGCGAACCGGGTACCATGTTAGCTTCCTATGAAGCTCCACAGCTACACCATCACCCAGGGACGCGACCGCGCGCCGGCTCGCGCCATGCTCAAGGCGATCGGATTCACTGACGAGGATCTGAAGAAGCCGATCATCGGAATCGCCAACACCTGGATCGAAACCATGCCGTGCAATTTCAACCTGCGCGAGCTCGCCACGCACGTGAAAGCCGGCGTCCGCGCGGCCGGAGGAACGCCCATGGAGTTCAACACCATCGCCATCAGCGACGGCGTGACCATGGGAACCGAGGGCATGAAATCGTCGCTGGTGAGCCGCGAAGTCATCGCCGATTCGATCGAGCTGGTCGCCCGCGGCCACATGTTCGACGGCATCGTCGCGCTGGTAGCGTGCGACAAAACCATCCCCGGCGCTGCCATGGCGCTGCTGCGTCTGGATACCCCCGGCGTGATTTTGTACGGCGGATCGATCATGCCCGGCCACTATCACGGCCGCGATCTCACCGTGCAGGACGTTTTCGAAGCGGTAGGCGCAAACGCAGCCGGCCGCATCACCGATCAGGAACTGCTCGATATCGAAAACGTAGCGTGTCCCGGAGCCGGCGCCTGCGGAGGACAGTTCACCGCCAACACCATGGCGACCGTCATGGAAATGATCGGCCTCGCGCCCATGAACACCGCCGCCGTTCCGCAGGTCGACCCGCGTAAACAACAGGTCGCGTACCGTTGCGGCCAGATCGCAGTCGACGCCGTGAAAGCCGACCGCCGTCCGCGCTCCATTGCCACGCGTAAAGCCTTCGAAAACGCAATCGCCTCAGTCGCGGCGACAGGAGGATCCACCAACGCAGTCCTGCATCTGCTAGCGATGGCGCGCGAAGCCGGAGTCGAACTTTCAATCGACGATTTCCAATCCATCAGCGAGCGCACCCCACTACTGGTCGACCTGAAACCCGCCGGACGTTTCGTAGCCGTCGACGTAGACAAAGCCGGCGGCATGGCGGTCATCGCGCAGCGCCTCTCCGACGGAGGCTACGCCGACGGATCGGCGCTGACCGTCACCGGCCGCACCTTCGCCGAAGAAGCCGCGGATGCCAAGGAAACGCCTGGCCAGGAAGTGATCCGGGCTCTCAACAACCCGATCAAATCCACCGGCGGCCTGGTGATCCTGAAAGGCAACCTCGCCCCCGAAGGTGGAGTGATCAAAGTAACCGGCCTGGAACGCAAATCCCAGCGCGGCCCGGCCCGCGTGTTCAACTGCGAGGAAGACGCGATGCACGCCGTCACGGCCGGACAAATCAAGGCAGGCGACATCCTCGTCATTCGCTACGAAGGCCCGCGCGGCGGCCCCGGAATGCGCGAAATGCTGGGCGTGACCAGCGCGATCGTCGGCGCGGGACTATCCGAAAGCGTAGGCCTGATCACCGACGGCCGCTTCAGCGGCGCCACCCGCGGATTGATGGTCGGCCACATATCCCCGGAAGCCGCCGCAGGAGGTCCCATCGCGGCGGTCGAAGAAGGCGATCCGATTTTGATCGACATCGAAAAACGATCGATCGACCTCGAAATCACCCCCGAACAATTGACCGCGCGCCTATATTCCTTCAAAACCCCCGAGCCCAAATACACCACCGGCGTTTTTCAAAAATACGTAAAGCTGGTAGGCTCCGCCTCCCGCGGCGCAGTCACCGCCTGAACTGCGACGAGCCGTGACACCACTGGAGCAGAAAAACCCCAAAACCGGGACAGTACACTCAAACACCATTTTCTCTCGGTGCGTTACCCGAATAGAGCGCCGTCCGTCACTGGAAATTGGTGCTTGAGTGTACTGTCCCGGTTTTGGTTTTGGGTTTTGGTTTTGGGGTCGGTTTTGGGGTTCATTTCCGCTCGGTGCGTTACCCGAATAGAGCGTCGTCCGTCACTGGAAATTGGTGTTTGAGTGTACTGTCCCGGCTTTTTCGGTTTTTTAAGCCGCCGACCTGGTCGAAATGCATCAGGAGAAAGACGAACCCTACGACCCGTCCGAAGATGGGTTCGTTTTTTCAAGCGAAGAAATCGAAGAGTTCCTCCGCCTCCGCAACCGCGACCTCCGAGCCGCCCACGCCTCCGATTTCGTCAACGGCATCGGCGAAGACGAAAACTAAAAAAATGCCGCGCCCCCAGTCCCCTTTTCGCGCCGCATTTTTTCCGTCCCCCACTCTGTCCCCAACCCACCACCCGTCCAACCGTCCGCGGTCCGTCTGCGGTGGACCGAGCGGTCTGTCCCCCTTTTGCGCCCGCGCTTGCATTTCGCCCGCAACTGAAATAAACTGACTGCCGTTTAGTTGTGTATATTGGATAGCTAGCGCCCGGTACGCGCGACGGATCGGATTTTGAGCGCGCCAAGGAGAATCAGAATTATGCGTGGCATGTATCACGTAAAGATGGCGATGGCACTCGGTTGCCTGGCCACAGCGGCCTTCGGCCAGTGGAAACAGAAAGATGGAGAGTGGGCGTATTATACGGCCGATCAGGCCGGCACCAAGTACCGACCCCTCGATCAGATCAACGCGTCGAACTTCAATAAGCTCGAAGTCGCCTGGCGCTTTAAGACCGATAATCTCGGCACGCGGCCGGAGTTCAAGCTGGAAGGCACGCCGCTCATGGTGGGCGGAGTCATCTACGCGACGGCAGGCACACGCCGCGCGGTCGTCGCGCTCGACGCGAAAACGGGTGAGATCATCTGGGTCCACAGCATGCGGGAAGGCCAGCGCGCCGCCATCGCCCCGCGCCAGCTTTCCGGCCGCGGCGTCTCCTATTGGAGCGACGGGCGCGACGCAAGGATCCTTTACGTGACCACCGGCTATCGCCTGGTGGCGCTCGACGCCAAGACCGGCATGATGATTTCGGGCTTCGGCGAAAACGGCATGGTGGATCTGAAGAAAGGCATGTACACCGGCGACGGCCCCAGCCATCAGATCGATCTTGAAACCGGTGAAGCCGGCCTGCACTCGACGCCGCTGATCGTGGGCGATATCGCCATCGTCGGGTCGTCATTCAAGGAAGGCATGACCGTCGTCACGCGCAACAATACCAAGGGCCTGGTCCGCGCCTTCGACGTCCGCACCGGCAAACTGATCTGGACCTTCCATACCATCCCACGCAAGGGCGAACCCGGCTACGACACCTGGGAAAACGGATCGGCCGATTACAACGGCAACACCGGCGTGTGGACCCAGATGACCGTCGACCCGCAACTTGGCTTGGCGTACCTGCCGGTGGAATCGCCCACCTCGGACTACTACGGTGGCGAGCGCCCCGGCAACAATCTGTACGGCGAAAGCCTGGTGTGCGTCGAAATCAAGACCGGAAAAATGAAGTGGTATTACCAGATCGTGCACCATCCGGTCTGGGATTACGATCTGTCCTCGGCGCCGCTTCTGGCGGACGTCGTAGTCGACGGCAAACCGCGCAAAGTGGTCGCCGTGCCCAGCAAAGAAGCGTTCCTGTATGTGTTCGACCGCGTGACCGGCAAGCCGATCTGGCCGATCGAGGAGCGCCCCGTTCCGCAGAGCGACGTGCCCGGCGAAAAGACCTCCAAGACGCAGCCGTTCCCCACCAAGCCTCCGGCTTACGCGCGCAACTATATTAAGATCCCCGACGACCTGATCGATTTCACGCCGGAAATGCGGGCGCAGGCCATCGATCGCATGAAGAGCTATCGCGTGGAAGGCATGTTCACGCCTCCCGTGGTCGGCGATTCCAGCCATTGGCTGGGCGGCGTCAGCCTGGGCAACGCGAGCGGCGGCACCAACTGGCCGGGCGCGGGTTACGATCCTGAACTGCACACCGTGTTCGCGCAAGCGGCGCAGGCCTTCGTCACGCCGGTTTCGCTGCGCACGCCTCCCCAGGGTTTCACCGACATCAAGTACGTTTCCGGCCGCAACGATCAGCCGTTCCGTGAGGCGCAGGGTCCTGGATTCGGCAGTGCCGCGGATGCTCCGCAGCGCACTCGCCCGCGTCCTGCGATGCCTCCTCCCACGGCGGCGTCGGCCGGGCGCGGCCGCGGTGGCCGTGGCGTGCCGGCCGGGTACGGCGGGCTGCTCATCGACGGTCTGCCCATCGTGAAGCCGCCCTACGGCGTCATCTCGGCGATCAATCTCGATAAGGGCGAAATCAGCTGGAAGGTGCCCTACGGCGAAACTCCGGACAACGTGCGGAACGTGCTGAAGGGCATGAATATCGACCCGGGCAACACCGGCATGAACGGCAGCGTCGGTGTGCTGATCACCAAGACGCTGGTGATTCTGGGCGACAGCCAGGTGACGTCCGTCACCCATCCGCGCGGCGCCATGATGCGCGCCTATGACAAGCACACCGGTAAGGAAGTCGGCGCAGTCTGGATGCCGGCGCCGGTCTCCGGATCGCCCATGACCTACGAGTGGCAGGGCCGGCAGTACATCATCATCGCGGTCAGCGGCGGAACGTATTCGGGCGAATACATCTCCTTCGCGCTGCCGGAGGGTGAAGAAGGCCCCACCGCCCGGCGGTAGTTTTCTTAAAGCATTCAATTCGACGCGCTCCCTGATGGTTCGGGGAGCGCGTTTCATTTAAGGAGGGAGTAATCTGGATTCGTATGAGTAAACTGGGCGTGTCCGTCGAGGAATATCTTCACACCAGCTTCCCGGATCTCGACCGCGAATACCGGGATGGCGAACTTGTGGAGCGAACCTTGCCAACTTATCTTCACGGAAAAACTCAAGCGATCCTGATCGCGATCTTCATGGCCTTGCGCTCGAAGATGCGCGTATTTCCCTCGGTGGAAACCAGAATGAAGGTCCGCACGGGACTCTACCTGATTCCCGACGTCGCCGTCTTCTACCCCGACGAACCGGCCGATGTTCCGGAGAATCCTCCGCTGATCGCGATCGAGGTTTTGTCGCCGGATGACCGGCTCAGCGCGGCGCGGGAGAAGCTCGAAGAATATCGGGCCTGGGGTGTGAGGCATGTGTGGCTGGTTGATCCCTATTCGAAGCGCTTGTACACCTGCGATGAGAAGCTGATCGAGGCGACGCACTTCGCCGTTCCCGAGCTTGCCATTGAAATTTTGCCCGCCGAGATCTTCCAGTAATATAAAAGACCATGCCCACCCGATTCCTGGCCGCACTTCTCCTGGTTGTTCCTGCCTTCGCCGCGGTGCCCACTCCCGAAAGCCACTTCGGCCACAAAATCGGTGTCGATAACGAGCTGCTCGATTGGGACAAAGTCGTCTCCTATTTTCAGGCGCTCGAAAAATCGAGCGACCGCATCAAGTTCATGGAGATCGGCAAGACCGTCGAAGGGCGCCCGCAAATTGCCGCGGTGATCTCGTCTCCCGCCAACATCCGCAACCTGGAACATTACCGCGATATTCAGATGCGCCTCAGCGATCCGCGCAAAACTCCGCCGGACGCCGCCGCCCGGTTGATCGCCGAAGGCAAGACCATCGTGATGATCACCTGTTCGATTCATGCGACCGAAGTCGCGTCGACGCACACCGCGGTCGAGTTTGCGTACCGGCTCCTGACCGAAGACAATAACCCCAAGTTCAAGGCGATTCTCGATAACGTGATCCTGCTGCTGGAGCCGTCCCAAAATCCGGACGGTGTCGATATCGTCACGCGCTGGTATCGCAAGACGCGCGGGACGCCGTATGACGGCACTTCGCCGCCGGAACTCTATCACCACTACGTCGGCCATGACGACAATCGCGACTGGTACATCTTCACGCAACCCGAAACGCGCGCCACCGCCACGCTCGAGAACAAATGGCACCCACAGATCGTCTACGACGTGCACCAGATGGGCGAAACGCAGGCGCGTATTTTCGTTCCACCGTGGCTCGATCCGGTGGACCCCAATATCGACCCGATTCTCGCGAGCATCTGCAACATGATCGGCACCGGCATGGCCACCGATCTGGCCGCGGCCGGCAAGACCGGCATCGCCATCAACGCCATGTACGATTTCTGGTCGCCCGGACGCCAGTATCAGGCCTATCACGGAGGCGCGCGCATCCTGACCGAATCGGCCAGCGTAAAGCTCGCCACGCCCATCACGCTGACGCCTGATCAGATCAGCGATCGCGCACTCGGCTACAATCCGCGCGAACGGAGCTGGAATTACCTGGCGCCCTGGATGGGCGGAACCTGGCATCTGCGCGACATCATCGACTATCAATCCATTGCGTGGGAGTCGCTGCTCTATCAAGCGGCGATCCGGCGCACCGACATGCTGCGGTATTTTTACGACATCAATCGCAATAACGTGGAGCGGTCGACGCCGTATGCGTTCCTGGTCCCGGTCACGCAGGGCGACCCCGGCGCGGCGCGAAAGATGCTTGAAACCCTGGCGTTTGGCGACACCGAGATCGAGCGGTCGGGCCAGAATTTCACCGCCGACGGAAAATCGTTCCCCGCGGGATCGTACGTCATCAGCATGCATCAGCCGTTTTCGGGCTGGGCCAAGACGCTGCTCGAAAAGCAGAATTATCCGGATCTGCGCGAATTTCCGGGCGGTCCGCCCAAGCGCCCCTACGACGTCACGGCGCAGACCCTCCCGATGCTGATGGGCGTCGACGTGGTCAGCGTGAAAGATTCTTTCCGCGCCACGCTGAAGCCGGCCACGCAATTCGCGTTCGAATTGAACCACACCGAGCCCGCCGGCGCAATGGCCGCGAGCGACGTGTATTCCTGGAAGCAGGTCGCGCTGCTATGGAAAGCGCAGAAGCCCGTTTATCGCGATCCCGCCACCGGCGATTTCTACAGCTCGGCGTCGAACGGCCGGAAGCAGTTGAAAGCTCCGCGCATCGGCATGTACCAAAGCTACGTGCCGAGCATGGATGAAGGCTGGACCCGCTGGTTGTTCGACGATTTCGGAATCGCGTCCACCAGTCTTCACGATGCCGATGTGAAGTCCGGGAACCTCCGCGCGAAGTTCGATGCGATCGTGATTCCGGATCAGGCCCCGCAACAGATCGCCCAGGGCCATCGCGCCGGAACCATGCCGCCCGAATATTGCGGCGGCCTAGGAGACCAGGGCGCCGCCGCGCTGAAGGAATTCGTCGATCAGGGCGGGACGCTCATCCTTTTCAATCACGCCTCCGATTACGCGACTCAGGCGCTGGGCGTCAAGGCGACGAACGTTTTGCGCGGGGTCGCCAACAAGGACTTTTATTCGCCGGGGTCGCTGCTGAATGTTTCTCTGGATCTGAAAAGCCCGCTCGCCTACGGAATGCCGGCGGAGGTCACGTTGTGGAGCGAACAAAGTCCCGCCTGGGATTCCATCGCCGACGGTCAGGTGATCGCGCGCTATCCTTCAAGCGGCGTGCTCGCATCCGGCTGGCTGCTGGGTGAAAAATATCTGGCCGGCAAAGCCGCGCTGGTCGACGTGCCGGCCGGAAAGGGCCACATGATCCTGTTTGGAATGCGGCCCCAGTATCGCGGCCAGAGTTATCAGAACTTCAAGCTGCTGTTCAACGCGCTGGTCGCTTATCAGTAAATGAACTCGTGCCCGCGCGTAGAGCCCTCGTACACAAACTCGTGCACCGACGGAGCGCTTCCCGCCGGACCTTCATTCAACAGCACCATCGAATGTTCGGCCGCGTTTTGCAGGAACACCGGAACCGTCTGAAGCGTCGCGATCACGTGATCGCTCTTCGCGTCGAAAATCTGCACGGTGTCGCGATCGAGCGGAAGCGGCGACAGCTTGAAAATATAACTGCCCGGCGCGAGCGTCTTGCCTCCCGGAATCGCGACCGAGCCGCTGAACGTCACCACCGACCGTTGATCCAGCATGTCGGCGTTGAGCGCCGGAACAGCCAGAAGAATCGCGCACGCGGCTGCCAGCGACGCACGCTTTATCGAAGCAAACATTCCATTACGCATTTGTCCAAGTCTCCTTTGTAAGCGAGCCGAGCAGGCACACGAGTATCCGACCTCTAACCACGTGAGTTTTGCCCAAGCGACGGAGTCGCCGCTCGCGCCAACCGAATCGCGGCTTCCATCGCCGCTCATTTAACAAGACGAACCGCGGCCGAAGCGGGTTACTGTAGCGGCGCCCGCTCCGGCCGCGCCTCAGGAAGCGCGCGAATCAACGACCTTCCTGCGAATCGTTGTATACGAACCGATGCGCGTAAGTGGAGCCCTGGAACACAAAGTCATGCAGTCTCGCCGGGGCACCCGCCGCAGCTTCGTCTAATTCCACCCTCGGATGATCCGGCGCGATCGCCAGAGAGGATGGAACCGTAATCTCCGTCGCGACCAGGCGTGTGCCGGTCGCATCCCAGATCTGAATAATGTCCAGGTTCAAATCCGTGGCCATATCCGGGGCTTTTTCGAAGATGTAGGTACCCGGGGCGAGCGTTTGACCGGGGATCTCCACATCGTTGTTAAAGGTGACCGCCGTACGCTCCGTATATGCTTCGGCCTTCGCGCTGGTCGCGAAGGGCGCCACAAAAAGAACCGCGCACGCCGTTGCGACGGCCGCCGGTTTCAGAAAATCAATCAGGTAATGTTTCATAAGAAATCTCCTTCCCGAGCCGAGACACACGAGTCCTGACCCAACTTCCCTCTCGGGGTTTCAACTCAAGCGGCGGAATTGCCGCTCACCTAATTGGACGGCGCGAGCCCTCGTCCGATTCCGGCATTTTCAATGGCGAAAATGTAGCGCATCATTTTACGAAGCTTGCTTGGTGAGCTGTTCGCGCCAAGCCGTGAAGTTGCCTTTATTCGACGACGATCCCAGGCCTTGAATTTTTCCCGGAGTCAGCGTGAAGGTGCACTCCAGGCTCAGACTCGGCGAAATGGGAACTTCGAAGTGGCACTGGTCGCCCATCACGTATCCCTTGCCTCGCACCGTGCCGGCCGCGAACTGAATCGCGACCTTGAACGTGCTCCGGTCGCTGGGCGTAAAGGTGACCGTGGTCTCCTCTTCATACAGCGTGCTGCCGTCGAGCTTCAGGAATACGCGCTTGGTCGTATGCACGCGCGTCGAATCCGCGCCGTCGGCGATGGTGGTCGACACCGTGTACTCGCCTTCCGCGTTCTGATCGATCCACTGGCCCTTGCCTTCGAAACGGCCGTTCTCAAACGGAAACTCAGTCGCCACCCGAACCTCCACGTTGGATTACCTGAACAATGACGCGCCCGGCTCTTAAAAGTGTACGGAATTCCGGACGGACGGCGTTTACCGATGCCTTTTAACCGCTCCCTATGGTCACGGCTCGGGATCGATCTGATCCACTCCCCGAGCCGTGACCGAAGGGAGCGGTTTAACGAGCTATTCCGCTTTATATTTTTCCAGCAGCCGCCGGGCGATGATCAACCGCTGAAGTTCGTTGGTTCCTCCGCCGATCACCAGCAGCGGCGCGTCGCGATAATAGCGCTCCACTGGAAAATCTTTCGAATATCCGTTGCCGCCCAGAATCCGCATGGCTTCGAGCGAAACTTCAGCGGCAGTGTCGGTCGCGAACAGCTTCGCCATCCCGGCTTCCATGTCGCAGCGCTCGCCGCGATTTTTCTTCTCGGCCGCGGATTCGATCAACAATCGCGACGCTTCAATCTTGGTCGCCATATCGGCCAGCTTGGCCTGGATCAACTGGTGCTGCGCGATCGGCTTGCCGAACGTCACGCGCTGCTGCGCATACTTGATCGCTTCCTCGAATGCGGCCTGAGCCACGCCGAGGCCGCGCGCAGCGACGTTGATGCGCTCGGCTTCGAGGCCATTCATGGCGTGCATGAATCCCTGGCCCTCCACGCCGCCGATCAGATTCGCCGCGGGAACGGGAAAATTTTCGAAATGCAGCTCGCACGTCTCGACGGTTTTGTATCCCAGTTTGTCAATATCGCGGCTCACCACCAGGCCCGCCTCGCCTTTTTCGATCACGAAGCAGCTCATGCCGCGGTGCGCCGGCTTCGCGTCTGGATCGGTCTTCGCGAGCAGCAAAAACGTGTTGCCGTAGCGCGCGTTGGTGATCCACATTTTCGATCCGTTTACGCGATATGTATCGCCTTCGCGCATCGCGATGGTCGAGATGTTTTGGAGATCCGTGCCGGCGTTGGGCTCCGATAAGCAAATTCCTCCGCGCCGCTCACCGGTCGCAAGGCCCGGCAAAAACCGGCGCTTCTGATCTTCGGTGGCGAACCGAACCATCACGTCGCACAGCACCAGGTGCGTGCCGATGATCCCGGCGAGGCCCAGCCATCCGCGCGAAAGCTCCACGAAAATACGGGCGAAGGTGACGTAATCGACTTCGGTGCCGCCGTATTCTTCGGGAATGTTCAGGCCGAACAAGCCCAGCTTCGCCATCTGGTCCGCCAGCGCGTGCGGATATTCATTGCGATGCTCCATCGCGCTCGCCACGGGGATCACTTCACGGTCCACGAATTCGCGGACCGTGCGCAGGATCAGGCGCTGTTCTTCGGTTTGGGAGACGGCGGACATTCTATGATTCTACGCTCGCCGAGCGATTCAATCTCGCGATGGTCGAAGCCGGCTTCGATGAGCACCGCGCGCGTGTGCTCGCCCAGGTGCGGCGGAGCGCCTGGCGCGGGCAGTTCGCGGGAAAATTCCAGCGGTAAATTCGGAGCGAGCATGCCGGGCACTGCTTCCGACATCTGCTCGAGTGCGGCGAGCTGCGGATCGTTGAACAATTCGCCCGCCGATTGAATCGCACTGGCGGGAACTCCCGCGCCGTCCAGGATCTTGATCCATTCCGCCGTGGTTCGCCGCGCAAATATCGCGGCGAGCGTTGCGTCCAGTTCATCGCGATTCGCCACTCGTTCCGCGTTGTTCGAAAATCGCGATTCACATTCCACACTGAGCGCACCGCACAGGCGGTCGAACAAGCGGTCATTCGAAATGCCGATCAGGATTCGTGAATCGGCCGTCGCGAAATCGCCGTAGGGGGCGAAGGCGCTGTGCCGGGTGCCTTGCGGGCGTGGATCGGCGCCGGTCATCTGCCGCGCGATCAGGTGGTACGCCATCCACATCACGCCGGTCTGAAATAGCGACCCGTCGACGCGCGTTCCCTGCCCTGTCCGCTGTAAATCGAAGAGCCCCGTGACGATTCCCAGCGCCATCCACATCCCGCTGCCCATGTCGAGGATCGAAACGCCGGCGCGCGCTCCTGGCGTTCCAGGCTCGCCGGTGACGCTCTGAATCCCGGTGCGCGCCTGCACCAGCGCGTCGTAACCCGGCTTTTCGAAATCCGGCCCGCGCGGGCCGAACGCGGAAAGGGACGCGTAGATGACTTCCGGGCGCACAGCGCGAATCGCCGATTCGCCCAATCCCATGGCTTCCGCCTTTCCGCCGCGAAAATTTTCGACGAAGACATCGCAGGTCGCTGCCAGACGCAGCGCGATCGCAACGCCTTCCGGCCGCGAGAGATCCAGCGCGACGCTTCGCTTCCCTCGATTGATCGCGATGAAATAGGCGCCAGACGGCGACATAAGGCGCGCGTCGTCTCCAGTGCCGGGACGCTCGATCTTGATCACGTCCGCGCCGAGCGCGGCCAGAATCATGGTGGCCGATGGGCCGGAAATGTTGGTGGTGACGTCCAGGACGCGGATTCCGCCGAGCACGTCCTATTGTAGTGCGTCTGAAATAGCGCAACGTAAAAATGGGGACAGAGTGGTCTGTCCCCATTTTTACGTAGGACGCGGATTCCGCCGAGCACGTCCTATTATCGGCCCAGCACGCCTTCCAACGCTCCGATCAGAATACATAGTCCCACGTGGGTGAGAAATCCGTAGTGAATCCAATGGCGGGTGAAGCGGAGGATCAGGTAAACGTCCTGCATGGCCACCAGCAGTTTGGCCGATAGACCGGGGATGGGACCAATAGTTCAGGACATCAGTTCCAGAGAAACCGGTTCAGTACCATTTTTGGCTTCGGGAACAGTACTTTCCGCTCTCGTACCGAGAGTGGATTTGAACTATGCTATGTGTGTGTGAAAAAACCGCATCGGAATAGGAGCTGCGAGGTGACGGTTGCTTCCCATTCCGATGCGGTCCGCCCAAGACGGGCTTGGATCCCGGCATTCGACCTTCCAACCTAAGCAAGGCCCGCGTCCTAATTAGTTCCTTACCGAAGCTTCCGGGCCGAGACCGTAATCCATGAAGACGAAGACTGAACAATAAGACCGAGTATAAAAAACCCCTCTGTCGCAACCTGCTCAAACGGAAGGAAGGAGCGGTTGGGACATCTCAAAAAACACCGGCTCCCGCAAGCACGCTAGTATTTAGCCACTCGCTTCCCCATTTACGCCTGTTGCGAACAGAGGGCAGGTTAAATCAAAGGTACTTCATCAATTCAGAATGGGAGAGAGCACGCCCGCGGCCATCAAGCGGAAGCGTGTTTTCATAAACATACAGGTATCAACCCGGGCCGGCTGCGTGGCCCTGCACAGAAGGGTGTGTCGGTGTGACACAATGTGCTCGGAGTGGTGAGCGGTGGTGTCCAGGCGGTACCTTCTCTTTTTCGTCTCCTTCGGCCTTTTCGCCCAGAATCAGGCTGATGAGGATTTTCACGTTTATACCGATTCTCCGCGTTTGCTGCTGACGCACCAGCGCCTGCGTCTCTTGCAACGCGAGCGCGAGCGTGAATCCGTCCGATGGCAGCAGTTCGACGCGTTGGTCTCCAGCGGCGCGCCGATGCCCGAGCCGGGGTTGGCGTTGGCGCTGTATTCTCAGGTTTCGAAGAACCCGGCGGCGTGCCGGAAAGCGATCGAGGTAGTGCGTGCAGGAAGATCTCGGCGGGAGGCGGCATTCGTTCTTGATTGGTGCGCGCCGGTAATGACGGAGGAGGAAAAGAGGCTCATCACGCTCAGTACGCTGGCATCGGGCGGCGATCCGAACGGCTTTGAACGGAACGCCACGCAGGTGCTCTTGACCATCGCTCTGGCTGACAACTCACCTGATCATGGCGCGGCGGCGTTACGTGGTTTAATCGACGGCTGGTGGCGCGGCTACGTGGTCCCGAGGATCAAGGCCGGTCATCCGATCCCGCGCGATCAGATGTACTGGGTCTATGAGATGTTGCACGCGGTCCGCGACAATCTTAAAATCGATCTGCGTGAATCGGCTCCCGCGTATTTCCATTCGCTGCCCATCGATCATCTTTCGAGCCACTATCCCGCGCCATACCAGGGTGCTGAAAACGAATTTCGCGTTCCCGTCTACGTCCGCGACGGCGAGCCGGATCTCAAAGACGCGGCCATGTCGCGCGCGGCTGAGATGGCGATGGTCGCCTATGATGATAATGCGCTTGAAAGCCAGTATTTGCAGGGCTGGCTGATGCAGGATCGTTTTCTGATGCGCGGGGCGCTCGGCGCGGTTTACGAGTTTTTGTGGGCCAATCCGTATCTTCCCGGGCTGAGCTATTTTCACGCGCCGCTGATTTTTCACGACTCGCAGACCGGTCATGTGTTCGCGCGCACCAGTTGGGATGAAGACGCGACCTGGGTCGGATACTTCGACGGTCATCTGCAAATGTTCCGCGACGGCCATGTGGAAACTCTACGGGAAGGCGTCGCCACCAAACCCGTCCGCATCGGCGACGCGCTGCTGTTGAGCGCGGAACGGCGCGATGCGGCTCGGTTCCACGCCGATGCCGAAGCGGTTTTCGTTCTGAACCTGGACCCGCACGCGGTCTACGACGTCGAAGTGGACGATGAAGAACTGTGGGAATGCGAAACCGACGCCGGCGGAACGCTGGTGCTTTCCTTCCCGGAAGGCACCGACGCGGGCGTAAGAATCCGGCGCAGAAACTGACCTCAGCGTGGCGCGGTACGGGTTGACAGTCCGGCTCGTCTGATGCAATACTGAACCGGGTGGTTCACTATTATGCCGGCTGCACTGGATAGCGTGATCACGGCGATTTCCGATCCGACCCGCCGGGCGATCATTGGACGATTATCCAAGGGGCCGGCGCGGATTTCGGATGTTGCGGCTCCGTTCCGGATGTCGCTGACGGCGGTGTGCAAGCATGTTCGCGTGCTGGAGCGGAGCGGGTTGGTGAAGCGTACGCGGCGCGGGCGCGAGAATACGCTCGAATTCCGTCCGGAGCCGTTGCGCGGCGTGGCCGAATGG
Source organism: Terriglobia bacterium (assembly GCA_963797245.1). Taxonomy (GTDB): domain Bacteria; phylum Acidobacteriota; class Terriglobia; order Bryobacterales; family Bryobacteraceae; genus Palsa-187. The sequence goes on along the minus strand of CAWCPE010000021.1, from coordinate 131,373 downwards.
GTGCTCAAATACGAGCCGTTCTGGAATCAGCGCCTGGATCGCCTGCAGGCGTACTTCGCGGAGGAAAAGGAGAAATCGAAATGAATGTGATCGACGTGACGGTGACGCGCACGATTCCGGCTCCCGCCGAAAGGGTGTTCGATGCGTGGATGGATCCGAAGTGCCCGGGAGGACCGTGGTTCGGAGCGCAGCAGTTGATTTTGAATCCGGTGGTGGAGGGGCTGTACTACTGGGCGGTGAATCATGAGGGGCGCGTATGGCCGCACTACGGGCGGTTTCTCAAAATCGAGCGGCCGCGAGTGGTGGAATACACGTGGATGTCGGAAGGGACCAAAGGGCTCGAGTCGGTGGTCGCGGTGACGTTCGAGGCGCGCGGGAAGGAAACCGAAGTCACGCTGCGGCATTCGGGCGTTCCGGACGACGAAATGGGACGGGGGCACCAGGGGGGCTGGACGTGGATTCTGTCGGCACTGGCTGAAAAGATGGGTTGATCGCGCCGTTGCGAGGGTGTGTGGAGATGTGGACGTAGCCCACGCTTACGAGTGTGTGCGAAAAATGGAGTTTGATCCCCGCCGTGACCGGCAGGGCTGGTCTCGGACGTCTGCGCCTTCAACGCGATAGACCAGCCCTGCCGGTAAGAGTCTGTGTGAAAAGTGGAGTTGGTCGGCCTTGCTCCCCTCCCTCACGGTCGGGGTTCCGTTTGGCGCCACGTCGAATGAGCCACATACGGAACCCCGCGCGTGAGCAAGGGGAGCAGGTCCGCAGTTTTCACACAGACTCTTACCGGCAGGGCTGGTCGATTCCGTTGAAAGCACAGGCGTCGGTGCCAGCCCTGCCGGTCACGGCGGGGATCAGTTCCACCTTCCATACGGACTCGTGAGCAAAGCGGCGCGGTTTCGGAGCCGTTGTCCGCGCGCCGTCCTTTCCTATCGCGACATCGCCATCTGGCGGAAACGCGCCGGCGTCAATCCCACCTGCCGCCGGAACGTCGCCGAAAAGTGGCTCTGATCCGAGAACCCGCACGTCATCGCGATCTCGGCGAGCGCAATGTTCGTGGTCGAAACCAGGTGGCAGGCGTGCTCGATTCTCTTGCGCCTTAGAAACTCTCCGACCGTCGTCGAAAAATACCGCCGGAATTCGCGCGAGAGGTGCACCCGATGCACGCCCGCCGCGCCGGCGATTTCAGCCAGGCTCAGAGGACGCAGGAAATTCGTCTCCAGATACTCGCGCGCGATCCGCAGCCAGCGCGGAATCACCGCGACCGATCCGGATCCGCCCGCCTGCCGCGCGCCCTCCGCCAGCATTTCGAGCAGAATCCCTTCCAGCGACACCAGCGCCAGCTCGTCACCTTGACGGAACTCGTGGTATAGCCTTTGCGCGAGCCACGTGGACCCGATGCCCTGAATATCGCCCGGCCGGTCGAGCGCCGCCGTATGCTCATTCACCCGCTTCAACGCCTCATGCTCCACTTCGACGATCAGGCAGTGCGAGCCGGCATCGAAACAATTGGCGTGCGGCTGGCCGGGAGGCAAATAGCGCAGCAGCCGAGGCGAACAGATCACGTCGGCCGACGCACCATACGATTCCGAATACGGCCCTTCGAGCACGTAACTCAGGTACGCGTTCTCGTGGACGTGCCGCGGCAGTTCCAGGCCTGCGGGATAGTGATTCTCGATCACCCGGAAACCGGGAACGCGGCGCATCGCGACCACCGTGCCGGAAGTTTCAATGCACGGTGTCTGCGCGTCGTGATCGTGGGAAGAAGCGGCCGTATCCTCAGCCAAAGCCGGGGCTGCGCCTGTAGTCTTGCGATTCACCTGAAACACCCCCTGAGTTTTGTTTCTCTATTATGCCATCTGGGGAGTTTTCTTTGCGCCATCCGCGTTAAGCTTTTACATTTTTTTTACTTCCGTGAATTTCGTATGATGTATTCGCCTGCTGATTCCGCGTTTCTATCCGATTCTCGATACCGTCCGGCTCGCGCGCCGCGGCCTTTCGACGGTGGACGCCGCGCGCCAGATTCTCGACGCCGGTGCGCGGATTCTGCAGCTTCGTCACAAGCAATTTTTTTCAAATGAAGCTCTCGACCAGGCCGAACGCATCGCCCGATTGTGCCAAGCTGCGAAGGCAACATTTATAGTGAATGACCGCGCCGATATCGCCGCACTGCTCGGCGCGGGCCTGCATCTGGGCCAGGAAGATCTCGCGCCATCAGCCGCGCGTCGCGTTCTGAAGACCGGCCCGATCGGATTTTCGACGCATAACGCCGCGCAGCTTCGCGCCGCCGCGGAGGAACCGGCGGATTACCTGGCCATCGGTCCGATCTACGCGACCAGTTCCAAGGAAAATCCCGACCCGGTGCTGGGCATCGACGAACTTCGCCGCCTGCGCCCTTTAACGAACCGTCCGCTGGTCGCGATCGGCGGAATCACGCGCGCGAATGCTCGCGAAGTGCTCGCAGCCGGAGCCGATTCGGTCGCCGTCATTTCGGATCTCTATCCGGACGACAAAAACATCCACGCCCGCGCAGCGGATTGGATTGCGCGCGTTACCGCGGTATGAAAAGCACGTTTAACCACTCCCTCTGGTCGCGGCTCGATTTCGGCGATCTGCGCAATCCGCCGCTCAACGAGCCGCGACCATAGGGAGCGGTTAAAAGATCCGGCTCCACTATTGACAAACTCTCCGATTCGTACTAATTTCTTAGTATGCGCCCCGCGAAACCCACGCTCACCGAGCAGGAACTGGAAATCATGAAGGTCATCTGGAAGCTGGATACCGCCACTGTCCGGCAGGTTTATGAAAATATGCTCGAACGGCGCCGCATCGCCTACACCACCGTCATGACGATGATGAACATCCTGGAGCAGAAGGGCTATCTCAAAAAACAGCAGGGCGAGAAAGCCTACGTCTATCAACCCGCGCAGCCGCAAAAGCAGGTGATCCGGTCGATGGTGCGGGAGTTCGTCAATCGCGTCTTCAACGGCTCGGCCGAGCCGCTGCTGGTCCATCTGGTGGAGGACCGGTGTCTAACCGAAAAGGATCTCGCGGAAATCCAGCGAACCATTAAAACGTCACGGAGGCGATCATGAGCGCTCTCGTCGATATTCTTGGCCCGGCGGTTTACAACCTGCTGGCGTGGACCGCGCAGGCGGCGGTTCTAGCGTTAACAGCCTCCCTTATCGGGAGAATGTTGCGCCCCCGCGGTCGGCTGTTGTTTTTGCAAGTGGTTCTTTTGATGGGGCTCCTGCTGCCGGCGGTCGAACCGTGGGCTCAGCCGGCCGCGCGCTCCACCGACGGCGTCAGCGTTTCGACCGGCGCCGCCACGGTCCTCGACGACGCGCCGTCGCGATTTCATGTTCATTGGAAGCCCGAATATCTGCTATGGCTGGCCGCGGCCGGATCGATCGCGCGGCTGCTGTGGATCGGAGCCGGTTTGGTGCGTCTGCGCGCCTATCGCAGTTCTGCGCGGCGACTGGAACATCCGCCCATCCCGTTCGCGCTGGGCAACGTGGAGTGGTACGTTTCAGAAACGGTCGCGAGCCCGGTCACGTTCGGATCGTCGATTCTGCTTCCAGCGCGTGTCGCCGCGCTCCCTGACGATTTGAAGGAAGCCATCGCCTGCCATGAGCTGATTCACGTCCGGCGCCGCGACTGGCTGTTCGTTCTGGCCGAAGAGATCCTGCGCGCTCTGCTGTGGTTCCAGCCCGCCGTCTGGATTCTGCTGTCTGAAATTCAACTGGCGCGCGAACAGGTGGTCGATGGTGAAGTAATCGTCCTGCTGCGCGATCGCGAGCGGTATCTGGACGCGCTGCTGGCCGTCGCGTCGCACCGGTTTCAGCCGGATCCATTTGAAACGATCGGGGCTCCGGCTCCGTTGTTCCTCAAAAAACGCCACCTCGCCGCGCGAGTGGCCACGTTGCTGAAGGAGACCCGTATGTCGAAAGCCCGTATGATTACCGTTTTCGCCGGAGCGTGCTCGGCCGTGATGGCTGCGGCCCTCCTGGGGATGGTCGCGTTCCCTCTTCAAAGCCCGGCGCAGGTTCCCGCTGCCGTGACCGCGATGGCCGCCGACGGTCTCGGAATCACGGTCGACGCGGGCGCGCCGCTGATGCATCGCACGGGCGTGTTCCGTCCGTCCGGCGTCACGACCGCCGGCACCGTGGTGATCGAAGCCACGCTCGATTCGAAAGGCGAAGTGAGCGACGCGCGGGTGCTGAGCGGTCCCGACGAGCTTCGCCGCGCGGTGTTGCAGAGCGTCTTACGATGGCACTACGCGAGCGATCCCACGCCGCCCGCTTCGGTCCGTGCGACCGTCACGTTTGGCGCGGCGCCAGCTGCCGGCACCGGGACCGTCCCGAATTACCAAGCGCTGCCCGCCGCCGCACCGTCGGGCGCGCCGCCCGCCACTATCAAATCCATTCTGATCCTCGGCGCTTCGTCAGAGCTGGAAGAGAAGGTTCGCGCTGCGCTTCCGCTTCACGAAGGAGACTCGATTCCGGTCGCAGGCGTGGCCCAGGTCCTGGCGGCGGCGCGCCAGGTTGACGAACATTTCACCGGGGGTCTGACCGTCCGTGACGGCGAAGCGACGTTACATCTGATCCTCGTGCCATCGGGCGCGATTCCGGGCGGAGTCGCCGCAGCTCTAAACGGCCAGCAGTCCGCGCCGACTCCACCCTCGCGCATCCGAGTGGGCGGCAACGTCCAGCAGTCCAACCTGATCACCAAAGTGACGCCGTCCTATCCGCCCGACGCCAAGGCAGCCCGCATTCAGGGCATCGTGCATCTCGCCGTGATCATCGGCAAGGACGGGACGGTGCAAAACATCGAGATCCTCTCCGGCGAGCCTCTGCTGATCCCCGCCGCGACGGACGCCGTCAAGCAATGGGTCTACAAACCCACTCTTCTCAATGGGAATCCGGTGGAAGTGATCACCAGCGTCGACGTCAACTTCACGCTGAGCCAGTAAAACGTGAACGATCGAAAATGTTCTAAAAACAGTTTGACAGAACCCTTCTTGAGATTTATGATGGGGGCATCACTGAGAAAGGAGGTGGTCCAGTCGAATGATACTTGGTAGTAGAGACTGCACTCAAAACACGCGTGAGGTGGCCGACTCTTAAAGTCGACACTCCAAACGTTCAGGTTTCGTTTCAGTGACGAGGCCGCTGTACCCTGCTCATCCTGTTGAGGAAATCGGCCCCGCTTCACGCGATTCACTGAGTCTGATCTAACAAGCGAAAGCCCCGTCCAGTCCGTTGTGGCTGGCGGGGCTTTTGCGTCTTTTGCTATACTGAAATCTCCCCAGAGAAAAACGAGAGAAAACCATATGAAAGCCGGTATCCACCCCGCCTACGAAGAAATCAACGTCATCTGCGCCTGCGGCCACACCTTCAAAACTCGCTCGGCCCACAAAGGCGATATCCGCGTTGAAATCTGCTCCAGTTGCCACCCGTTCTTTACGGGCCGCCAGAAGCTGATCGACACCGAGGGCCGCGTCGACAAGTTTCAGAAGAAGTATCAGAAGGCGAGAGAACAGGTCGCCGCCACGGCCGCAGCCAAGAAAAAGTCCCAGCCGGTGGCGTAGCGAACGTAGGACAGACGATCGTCTTTTGTCGTCTGTCTCGGGGTTGTACATCCTGGCAGGCCGCAAACAGCGACGTCCACTCGACAAGCAGAAGGGGCCGGAGACAGACGACAAAAAACGATCGTCTGTCCTACGCTACCGCGATACGCCGCGGCCGCCGCCCTGCTTCTGGTGCTCCTGGCGTTCTTTGAGGATCTTATCGAACTCGGTCTGCTGATCCGGGTTGAGCATCTCGCGGATTTTCTGATCCTGCTCTTCGTGGATCTTCTGATAGGCGGGCTTCATCTGACGCCGCGTCTCCTCGACGCGCGATCGGGTTTCATCCATAATCCCGTTGAGCTTGGTCACTTGCTGGTCGGTCAGGTGCAGCCGGTCCCGAAACGTGTCGAGCAGTTTCTTGCGAAACTCCTCGGGATTGGGCTTGGGGGCCGGTTTGCCGGCCGCCTGGGAAACAACGTAAAGGCGATTGCCGTAGAAGCCCAATACGGCGCCGCTTGCGAAGATCAGGCCGACATAGGCGGCGATCGCCGCGCGGGAGAAGTTCATTTAATATCGCCCGTGAGGATATCCACGTAGTTGTTGGGGTGTTCGGCGGCCAGCTCATCCACATAGCTGGTGCTGTACACCGGCGACGGCTTCTCCAGGCGCGGGATCAGGAATGCGCCCATCAGGAGCGTCAGCGCCAGAGTTGCGCCTACGCAAACCTGCGCCACTCTCCGGAAAATCCACAGGCTCGAGGCGCGGCGCGCCTCAATGCGCTGCCACAGCCCGGGCATGAACCCGGCCCCCGGCTCGGCGTCCGGGAGTGCGGCGCGATACTCTTGAAACAACGCGTCCAGCTGGCTGTTGCTGTCTTGTTCAGGCATGCGGTTCATCTCTCACGGTCCACATTCAATAGGACGCCGGCTCAGTCGCCTTCGGACTCGAATGCCTTCAGCACTCTTTGCCGGGCTCGAAATAATCTTACCTTAAGAGCATTCTCATTCACTTTATAAATCTTTTCAAGCTCTTTCAAAGAAAGCCCTTCCACTTCCTTCATCATCAGGAGGATGCGATCTTCTTCGCTTACTTTCCCCAACAATGACTCAACCCGCTCACGAATCCGAGTGCGGCGCTGATCTTCGTCGCTGCGCTTTCCCCCCGCCGCCGCGTCCGCCATCAACACCTGCTGCTCACTCAGATCCGACATCCGGCTCTCCTGCCGGCGGCGCTGGCGGCGCAAATAATCATACGCCGCGTTCACCGTTAGCCGGTACAACCACGGTTCAAAAACTTCCGACGTACGCAACTGGTCGAGCGAATAATACAGGCGCAGAAAGACTTCCTGCCCTACATCCTCGACATCTTCCGGCCGTCCAATCAGGCGGGCGATGGTCCCCAGAATCCGTTTCCGGTACGCCTGCACCACCTGATTGAACGCGCTGTCGTCACCACTTCGAGCCCGTTCAATGAGTTCGAAGTCAACCAGCATGGCCACCCGCCCCGCGCCGAAGCGCGTGCCCGCGGCCAGCCGCTTTAAACATCCAATCGATCCAATAGGAAAGGCGCACCGGTTCTCTGTCAGGTTACAACGATGCGGGCGCCTGTGCCAAAAGGTTTGCGCTTATGCCGCCCCGGAGAGCCGGCGAACGTCTCCCGCCGCCCACGCTTTGCCGCACGGCCGTTTGGGCACGGGTTTCTCCTCCGCCGTGTAGCGCTCCAGGCATATAATCAATTCGTCTAACGTACGTTTCCTGTTCCGCAGGTAGGTGAGCCTCGCCTGTATGGCAACAAGCGTCTCGGGGGTGTGCTTCGGAACCATAGGTCTACTTCTACAGTACTGGCAAGAAGGGTTACAATACCCGCATTTAGGGGTATGGCCCGATTTTCACCTTACCTCGCGCTAACCGCGTGGCTGATCGGCGACCGTTTTCAAAACTGCTAAAATATTAATTCCATGGATTTTTTACAGGGGCTGAACCCGCGTCAACGCGAGGCGGTTCAGCACGTTGAAGGCCCCCTTCTCATCCTGGCCGGTGCCGGCAGCGGCAAAACCCGCGTCATTACGCACCGGATCGCCCACCTGATGGCGACCCACAAGGTCCCCGGCTGGGCCATTCTGGCCGTTACTTTCACCAATAAAGCCGCCGGCGAGATGCGGGACCGGGTCCGCAAGCTGGTTGAGGGCATCGGAGGCGACGCGCCGACGGTTTCGACGTTCCACTCCTTTTGCGTCCGCCTGCTTCGGCGGGAGGGCGCGCCGCTTGCGACCATCCGCCCGGGATTCACCACCCGGTTCAATATTTACGACGACGACGACCAGCTTTCCATCCTCAAGTCCATCTACAAATCGCTGGGTCTGGATGAGAAATTCATGCAGCACCGGGCGGCGCTCTCGCGCATCAGCCATTCGAAAAGCCACAACGTATCGCCGGACGAAATGGCCCGCTCGGCCTCCGATCCGATCACCGGGCGGCTGGCCGTGGTCTACGAAAAATACGAAGCCAAGCTGCGCGAATCGAACGCGCTCGATTTCGACGATCTGCTGCTCGAAGCCGTCCGCTTGCTCACGCATGACGCGCCGACCCGCAAACGGCTCAACGAGCGCTACGAATTCGTGATGGTGGATGAATATCAGGACACCAATCGCAGCCAGTATCAACTGATGCGCCTGCTGACCGAGCAGCGCCGCAACATCTGCGTGGTGGGCGACGAGGATCAGTCGATTTACGGCTGGCGCGGGGCGAATATCCGCAACATTCTCGACTTCGAGCGCGATTTCCCCGGCGCCACCATCATCCGCCTGGAGCAGAATTACCGCTCGACCAAGACCATCCTCGACGCCGCGAATCGCGTGGTCGCGAACAATACGGAGCGCATCGGCAAATCGCTGTGGACCGAATCCGGCGCCGGTGAAAAGGTCAGCCTGTACGAAGCGCCCGATTCCGAAAACGAAGCGCTGTACATCGCCGACACCATCGAGAACCGCCTGGCGCGGAATCCGAAAGAGCGCGTGGCGATTCTCTATCGCACCAACGCGCAATCGCGCCAGATTGAAGAGGCGCTGCGGCGATACGGCCGCAAATACGTGGTGGTGGGCGGATTCAGCTTCTATCAGCGCGCCGAAGTGAAGGATGCCATCGCGTATCTGAAAGCGCTGGTCAGCCCCACCGATTCGGTCAGCCTGCTGCGCATCATTAATACGCCCGCGCGCGGCATCGGCAAGACCACAGTGGAACAGATCGAACAGTACGCGCAGACGCACGGCCTGCCGTTGTGGAACGCGCTTGAAGAAATGCTCGACCAGCGCCTGTTTCCGGGACGCGCCGAAGCTGCGCTGGCGGCGTTCCATCGCATGATGAAAGGGCTGCGCGAAAATGTGGACGAGCGCCCGGCGTTCGACACCCTGGCGGCGGTGTTGAGCGAAACCGGGTATAAGAAATCGCTCGAAGAGGAAGCGACCGAAGAGGCTCGCGCCCGGCTCGCCAATCTGGAAGAGCTTCTGAATGCGTCGGTCGACGCGGCCGAGCGCGGTGAATCGATGCGCGATTTTCTGGATCACGCCGCGCTGGTCTCCGACGCCGATTCCGCCGACGAGCGCGCCACCATTTCGCTGCTGACCATGCACAACGCCAAAGGCCTGGAATTCCCGGTGGTGTTCATCGCGGGCCTGGAAGAAGGTCTGTTCCCGCACAGCCGGTCGCTCGATTCCGAATCGGCGATGGAGGAAGAACGCCGGCTCTGTTATGTCGGCATGACCCGCGCGGAAACCAAACTCTTCCTGAGCTGGGCGCGATTCCGACGCCGTTACGGCGGAGGTCAGCCCGAACAATCCATCCCTTCGCGATTCCTCAAAGAGGTCCCGCAGGACTTGCTGGATCGTGTGCGTGGCGACCAGGGCCACGTGGATTTATACGCCGAGCGCTACGAGGTCCGCGACGCGGCGCGCCGGAACCTTTATACTGGGAAGACTTATAATTCGGTGGAGAACATCAAGCAGTTCTTCGCCGAAAAGGGCATGCCGGCGCCTCAGGGACTGGGAACACCGAAGCCGCCAGCGCCAGTGCCGGCGCAGCCGTTAAAATCAGCGCCGGCGCCGGTGAAGAAGAAAAAAGTAGGACCGGGCTCGACCATTGAGCACGCCAAGTATGGCCGCGGAACGGTGCTGCGCCTGGAAGGTTCGGGCGAAGACACGAAAGTCACCGTGAGTTTTCCGGGCCATGGATTGAAGAAACTGATCGCGAAATACGCAGGAATTCAGGTCGAATGAACACAAAAAAAGTCACCGATAAAGTCGAACGCAAGAAACTGAAGCGCGCCGCCCGAGCCAAGGCGCCCGCCGTGAAACCACGCGCCGCTGATGTCGCCCGCGGATCGCAGAAGCGCAAAGTCAAGAAGATGGTCAAGGGCCAGCGCAAGCGCTAAATTCGCACCGGTGGCGCACGCTTCAGCGTGCGCCACAATCCGCGCCCGCTGCGGCATGCTGTTACAATGAGCGATTCGCATGCCGCTGTTCCAGACCAAATCGATCGATCAACTGATCGCGGACGCAGACGAGCCGTCGCATCGATTGAAGCGATCGCTGGGACCGTGGGCGCTCGCATTCCTGGGCGTCGGTATCGTCATCGGATCGGGAATTTTCACCGTCACCGGCACCGCGGCGTCGGGCAAGCTCAAAGATCCGGGCCTGATGCAGGCCACCGTGCTCGACATTTTAATGCATGGCCGTTCGGCCGCCTCCGCGTTGGGAAGGCCGGGCGCGGGGCCGGCCATCGTGGTGTCATTCCTGCTGGTCCTGGTGGCGTGTCTGCTCGCCGGGTTGTGTTTTGCGGAGCTGGCCTCGATGATCCCGCTGGCCGGCAGCACTTACACCTACGCGTATGCGATCCTGGGCGAAATTTTCGCGTGGATTATCGGCTGGGATCTGATTCTCGAATACGCCGTCGCCAACATGTCGGTCGCGGTGGGTTTCTCGGCGTATCTGCAGGACCTGGGCGATAATCTTTTCGGCATCCATCTGCCTGCGGCGATCGCGTATCCGATGTTTGCCGCGCCCGGATCGCCGGCCGGAATTTACAACGTCCCCGCGCTTCTGATCACCATGGCGGTGACCTGGGTGCTGGTGCGCGGCGTACGCGAAAGCGCCAATTCCAACACGGTGATGGTGATCATCAAGATCGCCGCGATCCTGCTGTTCGTGTTTGGCGCCGCGCGCGCCGTCAATACGCACAATTACCACCCCTTCGCGCCGAACGGCCTGGCCGGTGTGGTCAGCGGAGCGAGCATCGTCTTTTTCACCTACGTCGGCTTCGACGCGGTCTCGACCGCCGCGCAGGAATGCCGCCATCCGCAGCGCGACGTTCCCTTCGGCATCATCGCGACGCTGATCATCTGCACGCTGCTGTACGGTTCCGTCTCCCTGGTGCTCACTGGAATCGCCAACTGGAAAACCCTGGACCCGAATTCGGCAGTCGCGGTGGCGCTCAAGAATATCGGCTACAACCGCCTGCGCCTGATCGTGAGCGCGGGCGCGCTCACCGGGATGATCTCGTCTCTGCTGGTGGGTCAATACGGCCAGGCGCGCATCTGGTTCGCCATGTCGCGCGATCGCCTGCTTCCCAAAGCATTCGGCAAAGTGCATAAAACATTTCGAACCCCCTACGTGGGAACCTGGATCGCCGGGTTTCTGGTCGGAATCCCTTCGGGTCTGTGGGACATCGACACTTTCGCCGAGCTCACCAACATCGGCACCCTGTTCGCCTTCATCATCGTGGCGGCAAGCGTAATCGTGCTCCGCAGGAAACAGCCCTACCGTCCTCGATCTTTCCGGGTGCCGTTCGTTCCCGTTTTGCCGGCGCTGTCGATCGTGTGCTGCCTCGTGTTAATGATGGGATTGCCGCTGCTGACGTGGATCCGATTCGTCGTTTGGCTGTGCATTGGACTGGTGGTGTATTTCGTGTACAGCCGGCATCAGACGGAGGATTTGGCCGTTAATGAACGTCAATGAACGTGAATCAGAAACGGCTGACGACTCGGCGCCATTCAACTTTGGGGCGTTGGAAATTAACAAGCAGCGCCGATTCAAGTCCGGATGCCTTGAGGTAATTCAAGCACTGCGCGAGATGTTCTTTAGAGAACCGATCCACACACTTGAGCTCGATAACGAGCTGATTCTCCACCACCAGGTCCGCAAAGTACTCTCCCACGCAGAAGCCCTTGGACAACACGGCATAGGACACCTGCCCCCTAACGGAAAGTCCGCGCGAGGTCAGCTCGCGAATCATGGCACGCTCATAAACCTTCTCAAGAAACCCGCAGCCCAGCGTATTCGAAACCTCGTAGGCAGCCCCGACCGCAGCCTCAATCAATTCACGTTCATTCATGTTCATTAACGGCCTATAAACTCTTAGTAGGAGATCCCCGCCATTCCTCTCAACACTCGGGTCATCGTGGGCACCGCCGGACACATCGACCACGGCAAGACGTCGCTGGTCCGCGCACTCACCGGCATTGATACCGATCGTCTCGAAGAGGAAAAGCGCCGCGGCATTTCCATCGACCTGGGCTTCGCGCACCTCGGCAATCTTGGCTTTGTCGATGTCCCCGGGCATGAGCGCTTCGTCAAGAATATGCTGGCCGGAGCAAGTGGCATCGATCTGCTGCTGTTCGTCATCGCCGCCGACGAGTCCATCAAGCCGCAGACTCGCGAGCATTTCGAAATCTGCCGCCTGCTCGGCATTCCGCGCGGCATCATCGCGCTCACCAAATCCGACTTGGTCGACCAGGACATCCTCGATCTTGTGCATCTGGAGATTGCCGAGTTCGTCCACGGATCGTTTCTTGAAAACGCGCCCGTGATTCCCGTCAGCGCGACCACGCGCCAGGGCCTGGACGAACTACGCGTGGCGCTCGAAGACGCCGCGCGCGCGATCGCGGGCAAGGATGCGACTCGCCATCCGCGCCTGCCCATCGACCGCAGCTTTTCAATCCGCGGCCACGGCGCCGTCGTCACCGGCACTCTGATTTCCGGCACTCTCACGCTCGAAGATGAAGTCGAGCTGTACCCGTCAGGCAAGCGCGCGCGCATTCGCGGACTGCAGGTGCATGGAGCATCCGTCAACCGCGCCCGCGCCGGTGAGCGCACCGCCGTGAATCTCGCCGGCATCGATTCGACCGAGGCACGGCGCGGCATGACGATCGCTCCACCCGGGATTTTTCACAGCACCCAGATGATCGATTGCGCCTTCGAATTACTCGCCTCCGCCCATCCGCTGAAACATCGCGCTCCCGTGCATTTCCACGCCGGAACCGCCGAAGTGGAAGCGCAGGCGCGGCTGCTTTCCTCACTCGATCCCGTGAAGCCGGGAACGCGCGCGCATGTGCGATTCGTGCTCCGTGATCCACTCCTGCTTCTGCCCGGCGACCGTTTCATCGTGCGCATGTTCTCGCCGGTGGTCACGATCGGCGGCGGCGTGGTTCTGGATATCGCACCGCCCACGCGCATGCGCCGTGCGCAGCTCGATCAGCGCCTCACGCAGATGGAGTCCGGCAATCGCGTGTCGATCCTGATCCACGAATCGAAATTCGGAATGGGCGTGCCGGATCTGGTCGCGCGCACCGGATTGCTCGTGTCTGAAATCGGCGAGCCGGAGGGCACCTCGCGTCTGCCCGGAAATGTGCTGATCGCCACCGGCGCCATCGATCGGATGCTCGCGAAATTTCGCGCGATCCTCAAGGATTACCATCGCAAGAATCCGTTGCAGCCGGGCCTGGCGAAGGAAGAATTGCGCAGTCGCGAACTGGCCGGCGCACCTGCCTTTTTACTGGACGCGATGGTCGCGCGCGCGAAAGATATCGTCGTCGAAGGCGAAATCGTGCGGCTTGCCTCGCATCGCGTATCGCTCAAAGAGGACGAAGCTACGGCTACCGAAAAAATCGAAGCGCTGTTCCGCGACGCCGGGCTGGCCGTGCCTTCGACGCCGGAAGTTCTCGCGAAATCGGGCGTCGAACCCGCCCGCGCGCGAACCCTGCTCCAGATGCTGTTGAAGAATCGAAAGCTCATTCGCGTCGGCGACGAACTCATTTATCACATATCGGCCATCGACGCGTTGCGCCAGACGCTCGCCACACGCAAAGGCGCGCGTTTCTCCGTCGCCGATTTCAAAGACTGGACCGGCGTCTCGCGCAAGTACGCGATTCCCCTGCTCGAATACCTCGACCGCGAACACGCGACGCGCCGCGATGGAGACGCCCGCGTCGTGCTTTAGGAGGTTGTTGGAAAAAGGGGACAGACTACTCTGTCCCCAGCCGCACCGCCTTGATTTGCGCTCCCGGTTCGACAGTGGACAGAGCGGTCTGTCCCCTTTTTCCAACAACCTCTTAGACTGATCCTGTAAAGTAAAAAGATCGTGGACGCGGTAAACGTCGGCATCATCGGGCTCGGGAACGTCGGCGGCGGAGCACTGCAGATGCTCGCTGAAAACGGCGATCACATCACCGAAAAGCTCGGGTTTCCGCTGTGGGTGCGCACGGTGTGCAGCCGGCATGTGGATACCGCCACGCTCCCGTTCGAAGCGCGCCGCACGCGCGACTGGCGCGAGGTGATCGCCGATCCGGAAATCCACATCATCGCCGAGCTGATCGGCGGATGCACGGTCGCCAAGGACATCATCGACGCGGCCATCGCCGCAGGCAAATCCGTGGTCACTGCCAACAAAGAGCTGATGGCCTTGTGTGGCGCCGAAATCTGGGATCGCGCCATCGCCGCGCGCATCAACCTCGCCATGGAAGCGAGCGTGGCCGGCGGCATTCCGATTCATACCGTCCTGCGCGAAGGAATTTCGGGCGACCGCATTCAGACCCTGTACGGAATTCTGAACGGCACCTGCAATTACATCCTCACTGAGATGGAACGCCGCGGCGAGCCCTTCGAACAGATCCTCAAGGAAGCGCAGAACGCCGGTTACGCCGAAGCCGACCCGTCCGCCGACGTGGATGGCCGCGACGCGCGATCGAAGCTCGCGATTTTATCCGCGCTCGCCTTCGGTGAGCGCATCGTGCCGGACGATATTTACATGGAAGGCATCCGGCGCATCACGCCGGTCGATTTCGATTACGCGCACCAGCTTCATCACACCATTCGCCTGATCGCTTCCGCGCGCCAGACGCCCGACGGCCTGATTCTTTCCGTGCGACCTTCGCTGATTCCGCAATCGACCATTCTCGCCAGCGTGCGCGGCGCCTATAACGCGGTGTGGGTGCTCGGAAAGTACGGCGCCGATACCTTTTACTATGGCCGCGGCGCGGGCTCGCATCCCACTGGTGTGGCTGTCGTGAGTGACCTCATGCGCGTGGCGCGCGAGATCCGTTCGGGAAGTCCGGAGCGCGTGTCGCCCTTCGCCCACGCGCGCCTGGGCGAATACCGGCCCATCCAGGCGGCTCTTCACAAATCTGCCTACTATCTTCGTTTCCGCGTGGTGGACCGCCCCGGCATCATCGCGCAGCTCGCTACGGCGCTGGCCGCTGAAAACATTTCCATCGATGCTGTTTTACAGCTTCCGCAGGCCAACTGGCGCGATCTGCCCTTCGTCATCACGGTGGAACCGGCCACTGAGCTGGCCGTTCGCGCCGCCATCGCGCGCATGGCCGAGCTGAATTTCCTGATCGAGCCGCCCCTTGCCGTTCCCATGGAGAAATCATTATGAAGCTTGCCTCGTTGCTGGTTCTATCCGCCGCGCTCGCGTGGCCGCAGGTCGCCTCCGACGCCAACAAGAATTACAAGACCAAGGAAGGCCGCGACGGCGTCGCCAAAACGCTCGACAATCCCAACAGGGACAAGAATCAAAAGCCCGAAGAAATCATCGCGCTGATGGAAGTGAAGCCGGGCATGACCGTCGCCGATATCGGCACCGGCACCGGCTACATGCTGCCGTATCTCAGCCGCGCGGTAGGCGCCAAGGGCAAGGTGATCGGCGAAGATATCGCCAGCGATTTTCTGGATCGCGCGCGCGCCCGCGTGGCCACCGACAAGATCGCCAATGCCACTCTGATCCTGGGCACCGACACCGATCCTAAGCTCCCGCATCACGCCGTCGACATCGCGATAGTGCTCGACGTTTATCATCACTTCGATTACCCGGCCAAAATGCTCTCGAACATCGCGGCCGGCCTCAAACCCCACGGCCGCTTCGTGGTGGTCGACTTCTATAAGAAGGACCGCCCCGGCCACGTGCGCCTGGACCGCGACGACGTCCGCAAGGAAGTCGAGTCCAACGGGTTCCATTTCGTGTCGATGACCGAGCGCACCGGCAACAATCAGTACATGCTCATTTTCGAGAAACCATGAAGCTTTTAGAACAGCTCGAACAGCGCGGCATGATCGAGCAGGTGACCGATCGCGCGGCGCTCGACGAGCTTCTGTCGAAGCCAGGCCAGGCAATTTACGTCGGCTTCGATCCCACCGCCGACAGTCTCCACGTCGGCCATCTGCTGCCCGCGCTGATGCTTTCGCGATTCCAGCGCGCCGGTCATCGCCCCATTGTGCTGGTGGGCGGCGCCACCGGAATGATCGGCGACCCGAGCGGCCGCACCACCGAACGCCAGCTTCTGACACTCGAAACCATCCGCGAAAATGCGCGTGCCGTGGGCGAGCAGCTTTCGCGCTTCGTCGACTTCACCGGCGGCACCGCGGCCATCATGGTGAACAACGCCGACTGGACCGCGCCGGTCAGTTATCTCGATTTTCTGCGCGACATCGGCAAGCATTTCACCGTGAACTACATGCTCGCCAAGGAATCCGTGCGCCGCAGATTAGAAGATCGGGAGCACGGAATCTCCTACACCGAATTCAGCTACATGCTGCTGCAGGCTTTCGATTTTTTGAAATTGCATGAGGCTCACGCCTGCACCATGCAGGCCGGCGGCAGCGACCAGTGGGGCAACATCACCGCCGGCATCGAGCTGATCCGCCGGGTGCGCGGCGCACAGGCGTTCGGCATAACATTTCCCCTGCTCGCCACCAGCAGCGGCGAAAAATTCGGCAAGAGCGCCGGCAATGCGATCTGGCTCGACGCGGCGCGCACCAGCCCCTACCAGTTCTATCAATATTGGATTCGCACCGACGATCGCGATGCGGAGCGCTTCCTGAAGCTCTTCACATTTCTAAGTAATGAAGAAATCGCCGAGCTGTGCGCGTCCCCGCCCGAACAGCGCGCCGCGCAGAAAAAGCTCGCCGAAGAAGTCACCCGGATCGTGCATGGCGAAGAAAATCTGGTGCTGGCGATGAAAGCGTCGCAAGTTCTGTTCGGCGGTGAGATGACCGGCCTGCGCGATCGCGACCTGGCCGATATCTTCGCCGACGTCCCCTCGTTTTCGATCGATCGCGCGGCGCTCAACGCCGGCATGAAAATCACGGACGCCCTGGTCCTCAGCGGCGCTGCCAAATCGAAAGGCGAAGCCACGCGCCTGATCGCCGGCGGCGGAGTGTACCTCAACAATATACGGGTGAGCGCGGCCGATGCCCTGCTGACCGACGCCGACCTGGTATCGGAAACCATGCTGGTGCTGCGTGTGGGAAAAAAGAATTACTACCTCGGCAAGGTTTACAGAACTACCGCCGCTGGGTGAAAAACGCTTTGAGCAATTCCGCGCATTCCGCCCCCAGCACGCCCTCTTCGACCTCCACCCGATGATTCAACACGTCTGAATCCGCGATCCGGAATTTGCTGCGCACCCCTCCAAACCGCAAATCGCGCGCGCCGAACACCACCCGAGCAATGCGCGCCGCCACCATCGCGCCCGCGCACATCACGCATGGCTCGAGCGTCACATACATCACCGCGCCGGGCAGCCGGTAATTCGCGAGCGACGCCGACGCCTCGCGCATCGCCAATATTTCCGCATGCGCCGTCGGATCGCTCAGCGCGATCGGCGAATTCCGCCCGTGCCCGATCACGCGGTCTTCAAACACCACCACCGCACCCACCGGAGCCTCACCCGCGCCCGCCGCTTCGCGCGCCAGCTCCAGCGTCATGCGCATATACAGCTCGTCTTTGGTTCGCCGTTCGTCCATTGGAATTCGCCGCTCGCCGGTGAAACCTGGGCAGGGCGCGCGCGTCCACTTAGAATATACTCGATGTCAAAATGAGGGATTCGTGAAATGATCAGACGAGCATTCCTGAAAACGATCGGGTCGGCCGCGCTTCTGCCGGCTCGCCATCTGCTCGCGAAGACCGGTTTCCGCCGCCGCCGTCCATCCGATGCCGATTGGCCATCGCAGCCGGCCTGGAAGCAGCTCAACGATGCGGTCGGCGGGAATCTGGTTCCCGTCGATTTTCCTCCCGCGGTGCTCAAAACCGATCCAGCCGGCGCCGCCGCGAAGCTTCTGGTGAAGAATCTCAAGAACCCGTATTACCTCGGCGACCAGCCCGGCCTCACGCAAAGCTCCGGCTGGGTCGACGCGTGGACTGAGCAGCCCAGCGTCCACGCAGTGGCCGCCAGAAACGCGCACGACATCGCCGAAGCCGTGAATTTCGCGCGCCAAAACGACCTGCGCCTGGTAGTCAAAGGCGGCGGCCACAGCTACCAGGGCACCTCCACCGCGCCCGATTCGCTGCTCATCTGGACGCGTCACATGAACCAGTCCGAGATGCACGCGGCATTTGTTCCGCAGGGGTGCAACCAGCAGCCTCAACCCGCGGTGACGCTCGGCGCAGGTTCCATTTGGATGCAGGCCTACGATGCCGTTTCAACGAAAAACGGCAACTATGTTCAGGGCGGCGGATGCACCACCGTCGGCGTGGCGGGCCTGGTCCAGAGCGGCGGCTTCGGGAGTTACTCGAAGCACTACGGGACGGCCGCGGGAAGTCTGCTCGAAGCCGAAGTGGTTACCGCCGACGGCCATATCCGCGTCGCCAACGCCTGCACCAATCCCGATCTGTTCTGGGCGCTCAAAGGCGGCGGAGGCGGCAGCTTCGGCGTCATCAGCAAGGTGACGCTCCGCGTCCACGACCTTCCGGAATTTTTCGGCGTCGCCAACTTCACCATCAAGGCCTCCTCCGACGACGCCTATCGCCGCCTGGTCCGCGACTTCGTCGGCTTCTACCGCGACCAGCTCTTCAACGACCATTGGGGCGAGCAGGCGCGCTTCGGCCCCGACAACTCGCTAGTCATGAGCATGAGCTCCTACGGACTCGACACCGCGCAGGCGAAAAAGATCTGGCAGCCGTTTCTCGACCGCGTTACCGCATCGCGTAGCGGATGTTCCATCGACGGCCGCGTGGTAGTCGCCAGCCTGCCCGCGCGGCACTTCTGGGACGTCGAATGGTGGAAACAGCATTGGCCCGAGCTCGGGGTTCCTAACCCGAACGGCAGCCGCGTGATCGCGTGGCTTGACGAAGCCCTCACACACGTGATGAAGCAGCCCGTTTTCGGGTTTGACGACCGCCCTGGAGCGAGTCCCAATAACGCGTGGTGGTTGGGCGATGGAGGGCAGGCGTCCAGGTTCTGGTGGGCTTACCAGTCGCTGTGGATGCCCGAGTCGCTGCTTGCGGGTGACGCGCAGCCACATCTCGCCGACGCATTGTTCGCTGCCTCCCGCTGCTCGCAATTTGCGCTGCACTTCAATAAAGGATTAGCCGGAGCGCCACCCGACGCACTCGCCGCCGCGAAGGATACCGCCACGAATCCCGCCGTCTTAAGCGCCTTCGCGCTCGTCATCGCGGGCGGCGCCCAGGGACCGGCATTCCCCGGAATTCCAGGATATGAGCCGAACGTTGCGCAAGGCCGAAAGGCCGCCGATCGCGTCGATCAGTGCATGAATCCCCTGCGCGCCGCCGCCGGCGAGACCGGCTCTTACGTGAGCGAAAGCAATTATTTCGAGAAGCAATGGCAGCAGTCGTATTGGGGAACCAACTACGCGCGCCTGGCGGAGATCAAGAAAAAATACGATCCGGACGGCCTGTTTTTCGTACATAACGGAGTCGGATCTGAACAGTGGAGCACGGACGGCTTCACAAAGCTTTAGCGCCCCGGACGGCGGGATTCATCCCGCGCGGTACTTTAGTCCCGCTCCGCTGCGTTGATCGACTCTCTCCCGTCGCTAACGCTCAGGGTTCCGATATCGCGAATCAGAACCCCGACCATAAGGGAGGGGAGGGTCAACCGTCAACCTGAATTTGAGCACACCACGCTCAATCTGCGTACCGCCATCCAATCCGCGACGGCAGTACAATTTCCGTATGGGACGCATTCGCATACTCGCGCTCCTGGTCCTTGCGGCAGTCGCCGCGCAACTGCCCGGCGATGATGTCGACCCGGCCACAGCGCTCTGGCGCGCTGTCAAGCAAGGGTTAACCGGCGACCACGCGGCTGCATATTGGCAGGACTCCGTGAAGCAGGCGTTGTTGCCGGGCCGAATAAACCGTGCCGAGAAATCATTCACGGCCACCGTGATCTCAAGCGAGCCGGCCGAACATCCCACGTCTATCGTGGTCGCGATCTCGGACGAAAAAACGCCCGAGGCGACCCTCCGCATCAACGGGCCTCTTCGCAATTCAATCGCGGCGGGGTCAACCGTGCGCTTTCGCGGTGTCGCGACGGCGTTCAGCCCCCATCCGTTCATGCTCACGTTCGAGGCCGAACTCGGCGATGTCCGGCGGACCAGGTAATTACGAAAACAGCGTCATCTGCGAGTCCTTCGGCCACAATTCCGGCTCCTCCGGCGCCTGCTTCCGATCAAAACCATAACGCCGTCGAATGTTCTGAATCCGCTCGGCAACCCGCTCCGGATAATCCCCGCGCAAATACGCGACCCGCCCATACCGCTCGTGATATTTTCGCGAAAGCTGCGGGAAATGCTCGTCAATGAACGGCAGAAACACCTGCTTCGAACAAGGCTTCAGGAACAAAATATTCCCGCCGAAGCTGCGCGCCCCCGCCCGAGCCGCCGCTTTCGCCAGCGCATCCAGCGACGGATCTCCATCATTGATGAGCGGCATCACCGGCGAACAGAACACGCTCGCCCGCAACCCCGCGGCGGTCAGTTTGCGAACCGCGTTCAACCGCAAATCCGGACGCGGCGCCATCGGCTCGATCAGACGCGCCAACTCCCGGTCGAGCGTCGTCACTGTCATATGAATGCCCAAATAATGCCGCCGGGACACCTCCCGCAGAACGTCGATGTCGCGCGCGATCAGGTCCGATTTGGTGGTAACGCCCAACCGCAAGCCGGCGGTTGCGGCGAACACCTCCAGGATCGCCCGCGTCACACGATACCGGCGCTCGGCCGGTTGATACGGATCGGTCGCCGTGCCCAGCGCGACCGTTTCTCCGGCTGGCAGCTTGTCCAATTCTTCCCGAAACGCCGCAGCATCGAAATGTTTCGCGAAAATCTTGCGCTCGAACTGCAGCGGATCGCGCAATTCCATGAATTCGTGCGCGTACCGGGCATAGCAATATTTACAGCCGAATTCGCACCCGCGATACGGGTTGATGGTCCACCGGAACGGCACCCGCGGGCTGTCGCACCGCGTCAGGAAACGCCGCGTTTCCAGCTCGAAATATTCGACCCGCCGCTTGGCCTCCAGGCAGGGACTTTCGGCAGCCATTCGAGCGATGCCAACCAATTTTGGCATACGACTATCTTCGCCTTGTGTTCGCCTATTGTCAAGCCTTTAATTAAGGCATTTGTCGAATGACGCACGTATGATTGTAGGTGATGAAACCGCTCGGCCTGATCGTTTTACTTTTTGGCGCATCCTTCGCGCAGGTCCCCATGCCGCAGCGGCCCACGCCGCCGCAACCGCCCGGCGCCGAAAACGACGTCCGGCTGCCCAACGGAAAACTGCAGCGCGATGAAATCGCCAAGGCCGATTACAAGAAGAACCTGGCGGATGCGGCCGAGCTCGCCCGCCTCGCCGGGGAGCTCAAGGCCGATCTCGAAAAAGAATCCGCGTTCGTGGTTTCGCTCAAGACCATCAGGAAAACCGAGGACATCGAAAAACTGGAGCGCAACATCCGCGGCCGTCTGAAGCGCTACTGATGCGCGTATGCTAATCTGGAGCGTTTACCTTCCATGCCCGTCACTCGCGAAAAATCACAATTAATGAGCGCCTCGGAGATCGACCGGACGCTGGTCCGCCTGGCGCACGAAATTCTGGAGCGCACCCACGACCTGGACAAGCTGGCCTTCATCGGCATCCGCCGCCGCGGCGTCCCGCTCGCGCAACGCCTGGCGAAGAAGATCGAATCGCTCGAAGCGCGCGTGATTCCCACCGGCATCCTGGATATCAATCTGTATCGCGACGATCTCTCCACCGTTTCCCACGCGCCCGTGGTGAACGCCACCGAAATCCCCTTCCCGGTGAAAGGCAAAGACATCATTCTGATGGACGATGTTCTCTACACCGGCCGCACGATTCGCGCCGCGCTCGATGCGCTGTTCGATCATGGCCGCCCCGCGCGCGTGCAACTGCTGGCGCTGATCGACCGCGGCCACCGCGAGCTGCCCATTGAAGCGAGCTACGTCGGCCGCCGCGTGCAGACCACCGATAACGAAATCATCGAAGTGAAATTTCAAGAAGTCGATTCGATCGAGAAGGTGCTGCTGGTCGAAAGGATCGTCGAGCAGAATGCCTGAAGGCCTGCTGGGAATCGAAAATCTTAGCCGCGAACAGGTGCAGACCATTCTCGATCGCGCGCGTGATTTTCAACCCCGCGAAGGCGCTCCGCGCAAGCTCGATTTGCTGCGCGGCCGCATGATCGTCAATCTGTTCTTCGAAGCGTCCACGCGCACCCGCACCAGCTTCGAAATCGCCGCCAAGCGCCTGGGCGCCGATACGATTTCGATCACCGCGCAGGCGTCGAGCGTATCGAAAGGCGAATCGCTGGTGGACACGCTGAACACGCTGGCCGCCATGCGTCCGGACGCGATCGTGATGCGCCACGCGGCCTCCGGCGCGCCTCACTTTTTGCAGCGCCATCTGGAACGTCCCATCATCAACGCCGGCGACGGCACGCATGAGCACCCCACCCAGGCCTTGCTCGACGCGCGCACCATTCTCGATCGCGGCGCTTCGCTTGAAGGCTTGCGGGTCGCCATCATCGGGGACATCCAGCACAGCCGCGTGGCGCGATCGAACATTTATCTGCTCTCGAAATTCGGAGCCGAAATCGTCCTGTGCGGCCCGGCGTCGCTTTTGCCGCAGGAGCTGAAACAGATCGCGCCCGGAATCACGCTCACCACCGACATGCGCGAAGCCATCCGCGACGCCGACGTCATCATGATGCTGCGCGTGCAACTGGAGCGTCTCAACGACTCACCGTTCCCGGCAGCCGAATATTATTCCTTCTACGGCCTGCGCCTGGAGCACCTGCAACTCGCGCGGCCGAGCGTGATCGTCATGCACCCCGGCCCCATCAACCGCGGCCGCGAGATTTCCTCGGAAGTCGCCGATTCGCAGCGGTCGGTGATCTTGAATCAGGTAGAAAACGGAATCGCCGTGCGTATGGCAGTCCTTGAAAGGGTGTTGAGTTGAGTTCGCTCGTGATCAAAAACGGCCGCGTGATCGACCCGGCGTCGGGCCACGATGCGATTGCCGACGTGTTAATCGAAGACGGCGTAATCCGCGGCATCGGCGCGAATCTTTCCGCGGCGGAGACGTTCGACGCGACCGGCTTGATCGTCGCCCCCGGCTTCATCGACATGCACGTTCACCTGCGTGAGCCGGGATTCGAGCACGCCGAAACCATCGAAAGCGGATCGCGCGCGGCGGCCGCCGGCGGATTCACTTCCATCTGCCCGATGCCGAACACGTCGCCGGTCAACGACAACGCGACGGTCACCAGCTACATCATCGAAAAAGCACGCCGCCACGCGATCGTGAATGTGTTCCCCATTGGAGCAATCACGAAAGGCAGCGCAGGCGAGGAGTTAGCGTCCATCGGTTCGATGAAGCAGGCCGGCGCAGTCGCGATCTCCGACGACGGCCGACCGGTAATGAACGCCCGCGTCATGCGCCGAGCCATGGAGTGCGCCCGCAGCTTCGGGCTCCCGGTGATCGACCACTGCGAAGACCTGCACCTGAGCGCCGGCGGCGATATGCATGAGGGTCTGGAGTCGGTGCGCCTGGGCCTGCGCGGAATTCCGGGCTGTTCGGAGGACGTGATGGTCGCCCGCGATATTCTGCTCGCCGAGCTGACCGGCGCACGGTATCACGTAGCGCACATCTCCTCTCACCACTCGGTAGAGATGGTAGCCTACGCGAAATCCCGCGGCCTGAACGTGACGGCCGAAGTAACCCCGCACCATTTCGCGCTCGCCGATGCGGACATGTATCCCTACGATTCCAACTTCAAAATGAAGCCGCCGCTCAGATCGCATTGCGACGTCAGCGCGGTAGTGGATGGAATCGTGAACGGCGCAATCGATGCAATCGCAACCGATCACGCTCCGCATCCGGGTTCTGAGAAGATGCAGGAGTTCGAAAAGTGCCCGTTTGGCATTTTGGGATTGGAAACAGCAATCGGAATCGCGCTGGAGCAGTTGGTGCACCCGGGCAAGATCGATCTGAAGCGCTTCGTTGAGCTGTTCACGACGGGCCCGGAGCGCATCGTGAACCTGAACCGCGGCGCGTTGAGACCCGGTTCGCCCGCCGACGTCACGATCTTCTCAACCGATCGCGAGTGGACCTACGACGTCAACAAGTCCTTTTCGAAGAGCCGCAATTCGCCCTTCGATGGCCACACGTTTAGGGGCGGTCCAGTGGCGACAACGGTGAACGGTCGCGTGGTGTGGCAAGCTTAGATCGTGCGTGTCACGATCGAATTTCCCGACGATGTCCACCGCGCCGCAAAGGCGCTCGCCAAGGCAGAAGGAATAACGCTCAGCAGGCTCGTTTCCGAAGCGACAGACAATAAGCTTCGTCGGGATCCGCCTCGACGGACGGCGGATTTCAATCCGCGTGGCGCTTCAGCGCCGCGACGGTCGAAGCGAGGCTGAAGCCTCGCGCGGGCTCAAAGCCCGCCGTCCGCAACGTCGACCCGCCTCTGTTAATTAGATGGGCGACGTCGGGTGCGCCGTCAGCGTCGATACCACGCGCGAGAAGAGCTCGGAATCCCTGCTCATGAACGTTAGCAGCGTGTCCCGGTCGGCCAAATAGGACTCGGGCTGGAGCCAGGCCATCTGCGCCCAGAACCGACGCACGAGTTCGTCGTCGGCGTCCAGACAGAGAGTCAGGTAGTTCACAAATATCGCAAGATGGCCAGGCTTCGTTGCCGATTCGAAAACGTTGCCCGTGAATTGAATTCCGAGCGTCACCGGGACATCAAAGACGTACCACTCATGAAAATGCCCACAACTACCCTGATGAGGCAGGCCCTCAGCGTGAAGCAGCTTTGGGCTATATGCAATCCCATTCAGATGTCTCCATCCCTCAGCTATTTCCGCGTCCGAAAGCGTCATCGGACCGCTATCGTCAGCAGTGACAGCGATGTATTTCCCTAGAATCGCGTCGGGACAGAGTTGAATAAACTCCGTCAGGTCGTGGCTGGTTGTCAGCCACTCGTATCCGTTCGTGTGACCAGTTGCAAGCGACAAAGGAGGTCCCGTTACGACGGAGATTCGCACTCCGCGCACGGGCAAATCTTCCTTAGATGATCGAACGAATAAATCCCCGTATTATGCCCGTCCGACCATTCGATCCGCACCGCGTAATTTCCCACCGCCTCCGCGCTCAGCATTTTCAGCGTCGGTTTGTACATCTGAAACGGAGTCGGCGGCGCCGAGTAGTTCGACTTCTGCGGCTCCGTTCCGTGCGCGCCGGTGCATGTCGCGCAGGGGCATTCGTCGCGCAGATACGCGAGCCCATAGTCGCTGTGATGGCCGTCTTTCCAGTCGATCTTGATGCCTTTCGATTTTGAAATCGCGATGTGTTCCGGCTCGGCCGCTACCGTGTTCATTGCTGCTGCACCCTTTCGATGTCTCTGACTCCCGAAATGCGGCGGATCGCGGAGACCACGCGCTCCAGTTGTTTTTTGTCTTTCACTTCGAGCGTCATGTCGATCACCGCTCCGTCGGGCGACTTCTGGTCGCCGGTGCGGGCCTCCAGGCTCCGGATGTTGGTCTGCTCATTCACCAGCGTCTGCGTCAAGTTGTTGAGCATGCCGGGGCGATCCTCGGTGTAGACCAGAATCTTCACCGGGAACGCCGACGCCGCATCGCTGCGCGCCCATTCGACGTCCATCTTGCGCTCCACTTCATACATCAGATTCTGGACGTTGGCGCAATTCAGCGAATGCACCGCCACGCCCTTGCCCCGCGTCACGTAGCCGACGATCGCCTCGCCCTTGATCGGATTGCAGCACTTGGCGCGATACACCAGCAGGTCGTCAATGCCTTTGACCTTGATGACCAGATCGTGATCGCCGGGCGCGCCGGGTGTATATGGGCGCGGCGGCGCGGGAGCGGCCGGAGCTTCCATGGTCGCCTGAGGGATCTGATCCGGCGCCAGCTTCTGCAGCACCTGCCGCGCCGAATATTTTCCATACCCCAGCGCGGCGTGCAGATCCTCCATCTTCGAATAGCCGTAATCGGAAGCGACCGCCTCAATCTGCGCCTTGGTCACCTGCGCGAGCGAAACGCTCAAGCGCCGCGCTTCCTTCTCCAGGAATTTTTCACCAATCTCGATGGCCTTGGCGCGCTCCGTCGTGTTGATGACGTGCTTGATTTTGTTGCGCGCCTTGGATGTCTTGACGAACGCCAGCCAGTCCTTCGACGGCAGGTGCCCGGTCTGCGTGAGGATCTCCACCACATCGCCGTTCCGCAGCGCCGACTTCAAAGGCACGATGCGCCCGTTCACCTTCGCGCCCACGCAGCGGTTGCCGACGTCGGAGTGGATCGAATACGCGAAGTCGATGGGCGTCCCATCGCGCGGCAGCACGATCACCTTTCCGCGCGGCGTGAAGGTGTAAACTTCTTCCGGGTACAGATCGACCTTGAGAGTCGACATGAACTCGCCCGGATCGCGCATTTCGCGCTGCCATTCCACCAGTTGCCGCAGCCACGCCACACGCTGATCGTCCGCCCCCTGCATTGCATTGGACGCCTTTTTGCCTTCCTTATATTTCCAGTGCGCCGCGATGCCTTCCTCCGCGATGCGATGCATCTCTTCCGTGCGAATCTGCACTTCAAAGTGCCGGCCACCCGGCCCCATCACCGACGTATGCAGCGATTGATACAGGTTCGGCCGCGGGATGGCGATAAAATCCTTGATGCGTCCCGGAATCGGATGCCACTCGTTGTGAATCACGCCCAGCGCCGCGTAGCAGTTTTTCACCGAATCCGTAATGATGCGCACCGCCGCCAGATCGTACACCTGGTCGAGCGTGATCTTCTGGCGCTTGAGTTTCTGAAACACCGAATATGCCCGCTTCAGCCGTGTCTCCACGCGCGCCGGAATGCCTTCGCGCGCCAGGTGGACTTCCACGGTGTGCTTGATTTCATTCAGCAGCCGCTCGCTTTCCGGCCGCGCGGCTTCGAACTCCTTCAGGAGCTCCTCTGAAACTTCCGGCTCCAGATACTGGAACGCAAGATCTTCCAGCTCGCCGCGGATTTTGCCCATGCCGAGGCGATGCGCGATGGGCGCGTAGATGTCCAGCGTCTCCTGCGCGATGCGCACCTGCCGGTCATGATCGAGCGACCCCAGCGTCCGCATGTTGTGCAGCCGGTCGGCCAGCTTCACCAGGATCACGCGGATATCCTCGACCATGGCGAGCAGCATCTTGCGGACGCTCTCCGCCTGCCGCTCCGCGCGATCGGCCAAATCCAGTTTGGCAAGCTTGGTGACGCCGTCCACACAGCGCGCCACGTCGTTGCCGAAATTCTTGCGGATCTCTTCGAGCGTGGCGGTGGTATCTTCCACCACGTCGTGGAGTAGACCGGTCTCAAGACAAGTCATGTCCATCTGCATCTCGGCAAGCTGGCGCGTGACCATCACCGGATGGACCATGTAGGGCTCGCCTGAGGCGCGCTTCTGGCCTTGATGCCGTTCGGCGGCGAAGCGGAAGGCCTTCTCGAGCGGCGCCAGATCTTCGGACGGACGCAGCTCATGCAGACGCGATTTCAGCTCATCGAAAAGAGGTTCGACTGGGTCGACTTGACGTGAATCGGAGACAACGGTTTCCGTCGAATCGGCAGGCATCGGTTAATTCCAGTGTAACGTGCGTTGAAAATGAATCAGGAGCCAGAACCGTTCGAGATTCTGACTCCTGGCTTCGGACTTCTGACTTCTTGTTCTTACTTCGCCGGCTCGGCCGTGATGCCCTGGCTGGTGGGCTGGCGCGACTGCTTCAGCTTCTTGGTGTCGAGCGCCTTCTGCACCCACGAATCGGCGATTTCCACCTGCTTCTTGTAATCCTCCGGCGAGTCCGTCAGATCGGCCCGCTCGCGAACCAGCAGGTTCATGTAGGCCATGGCGTCATCGTATTCCTTGTCGATGTCGAGCGCCTTCTGCAGATTCGAAATCCCGTCTTCGATGATGGCGGAGTACTGCGTCTGGAGTTCCTCTTTGACCTTCTTGTCCTTGATCGGACCCGGGTCTTCGGGCTTCATGCGGAGGTTGGCGCGCGCGGTCATGTCGGCCGGATACCACTTGGCCCACGAGATCACGCCTAGGCTGTAATAGGCTTCCTTATTCTTGGGATCCGCTTCGATCAGCTTCTTGTACCACTTGGCCGCTTCGTCCAGCTTGGCCAATTTCTGATCCGGCGGAAGCGAAGACGCCTCGTTGTAGTTAATCGAGGCGAGTGAGGCGAGCGCGGTGGTATTGGCTGGATCCTGGTCCAGAACCTTCATGAACCCGGCCACGGCCTTGTTCGCCATGTCGACGTTTTCGGGCGACTCGGCCCCGGGAATCCATTGCGACATGTACGCCGTGGCGAGATACAGCTGCGCGTTGGGATTGGTCGGGTCGAGCGCGATGGCTTCCTTGAAGTGCTCCACCGCGTCGCTATATTTGGCGTTCTTGAAGGCGTTGACGCCCTGGTTCAGATGGTCGCGGGACTTCAGCTTGTCACAGCCGGTGGCCACCACCAGCAAACCGGCGATCCCGAGGGTCGCCGTCATGAGGAAGGCTTTGCGCATACGTTTCCCTTACTGTCCCGCTTCAATTTTCGGCGTCATCAAACCGATCTTTTCAAGTCCGGCGCCCTTGGCGATGTCGATGGCCTTGGCGACGGTTTCAAACGTCAGGTCCTTATCGCCGCGCACGAACACCACGCGCTCGGCTCGGGTCTTGAAGACGAACTCGAGCCGATCCTGCAGCGCGTCCCAGGTAATCGGATCCTGGTTCAGCTTCAGGTTCTTGTCCTTATCGATCTGGATCACCACGGTGCGGTCCTGGCTCGGATCGGGCGGCGGCTGGTTGGGCGGCGGCGGCTGCGGAGCCAGCACGTCCAGACCATGCGGCGTCAGGGGCGTGATCACCATGAAGATGATCAGCAGCACCAGCAGCACATCGATGAGCGGCGTCACGTTGATGTCCGCTTTCGACCCGGCGCCGTGTCCACCCACATTCATTGACATAACGGATTCTCCTTGAACTCTTTTAAAAAAACTTACGGCGTGGCCGGCTTCTTCTGCGGACCTTCCTGCGGAAGCTGCTCGGTGATCAGGCCGATCGAATCCACGCCCGCCGCGCGCAGATTGTCCACCACGTCTTCGACGGCTTCATACTTGGCACGGGCATCCGCGCGAATGTAGACCGTCTTGTCCAGCTTGTTGGTCTGCAGATCGCGAACCCGGCCCGACAGATCCTCAATGTGGATCTGGTTGTTGCCCGGGCTCAGCCAGAACTGGCCGTTGCGCGTGACCGCGATCAGGATCGCGTCCTCTTTATCGGCCGCCTGCATGGCGATGGGGTTCTTGGTCTTCACCATTTCCACCGCGACGCCTTTAGTCAGCATAGGCGTGATGACCATGAAGATGATCAGCAGCACCAGCATCACGTCCACCATGGGCGTAACGTTAATGTCGTTGACTACGGGCGGCGCATGCTTCTTCTGCATAAAAGGCTCCTCTAATTCAAGCGTAGACCGGCAGTCAAGCCGGGGTCTTTCCAGGCCGTCCAGCCGGCCTACGCCCTATTTCAACTCGCTAGCTCTCAAAAACTACTTGCCAACCTTCTGGCTGCGCTTCAGGAAATAATCGATCAGTTCGGAGCTCGAATTCCCCATCTCGACGTCGAACGCCTCCACGCGGTTGGTGAAGTAGTTGAACATCATGACGGCCGGGATAGCCACGAACAGACCGACCGCGGTGGTCACCAGCGCTTCGGAAATACCGCCCGCGACGGCGCCCAGTCCGGTCGACTTCTCGGTCGAAATACCCTTGAACGCGTTGATGATACCCAGCACCGTTCCGAACAGTCCCACGAAGGGAGCGGTGGAACCGATGGTGGCGAGCGAGGAAATGCCGCGCTTCAGTTCCGCGTGGACAATCGCCTCGGCGCGTTCGAGAGCGCGGCGCGAAGCTTCGATCTCTTCTCCCGAAATTTCCGAGCTCAGCTGGTGCGCGCGGAATTCCTGAAGGCCGGCCACGACCACTTTCGCCAGGTGGCTCTTCGAGAACCGGTCGGCGATCTTGATCGCCTCGTCCAGCTTGCCCTCGCGCAGCGCGCCGGCCACGGCCGGAGCGAACTGCCGCGACTGTGTCCGCGCGCCGTTATACGCGATCAGGCGGTCGATCATGACGCCGATCGACCACGCCGACATGATGAACAGAGTCACCACCACCAGCCGGGCCGGCCAGCCCATCTGATTCCACATCGCGCGCGGATCGAAGCCAATAGCGGGAGCCGCTTCCTGTAGAAGCATGAGCGCCCAAACCTGCAACTGTAAAACCATGTTGTTCTCCTGCGAGTTGAAATTTAAAACTGCCTCAAAACGGACTTTCCCTACTGGCTCAGAGTGAAATTCACGTCAATCTGAGTGACTACTTCCACCGGATCTCCGTTGAGGAGAGTCGGCCTGTAAACCCACTGCTTCACAGCTTGCAGCGCCGCCGGGGCGAGCAGCGGATGACCGCTGATCAGCTGCAGGCTCTGAATGGTGCCGTCCTTGGCGATGATGGCCGTCAGATGCACCACACCCTGAATTCGCGCCTGCTTGGCGAGCGGCGGATACTGCGGTTGCACGCGCTTGATCAGGTTGGCCTGCTGGACGTTGCCGCCCACGCGGATGCGCTGCGGACCCTTGGGCGCTTCCACTTTCGGCGGCGGCGGAGGCGCCATGGCCGGGACGTTTCCAATGATGCCGCCGATCAATCCGCCCCCCGCGCCGGGAACGCCGCCCGGAACGCCGCCCACCACGCCGCCGGTCGCCATGGGTGGCGGCAGATCGTCTTCGGTGATCATCGCGACGTTTTTCGGGATGGTTTTGGGTGCCATCAACCTTCCGGCGTCAAATTGGCGGGGCGCAACCTTGATAATCTTGGGCGCGACCGGTGGAGGAGGCGGAGGAGGAGGTGGTGGGGGCGGCGCCGTTAAAAAGCTGGTCAGCGTCGCCTTCGGAAGCACTTCGGTATAAATCAGCGGGATCACGATCAGCACCAGGATAATGGCGATCTGAATCGCGAACGACGTGAATACCGCCGCGCCCTTCCGGGTCTTGTTGGCGTTCTCTACAAATGACTGCTCAAACATCGACCTCTCCTCCCATGCAATCTTAACGGCTGCCCTTCCGCGGGCCCGCCATGGCCGGCGTCGCCGCAGGCGGCGTTCCCGGTCGCTTCTTTCTCGACTCCACCAGGTTCTGCCAGAATATCAGCAGAGGGCTGGCGATAAATACCGTCGAGTAGGTACCCGCGATGATTCCACACACCAGCGCGAACGAAAATCCGTTCAGCACCTGGCCGCCGAACAACCACAGGCTGAGCGCCGTCAGCAGCGTCAAACCGCTGGTCAGCACCGTCCGGCTCAACGTCTGATTCACGCTCAAATTGATGATGTTCTCAAGCGATTCCCGCCGCACGATCTTCAGATTCTCGCGGATCCGGTCGAACACCACGATGGTGTCATTCATCGAATAACCGACCAGGGTCAGCAGCGCGGCCACCACGGTCAGCGAAATTTCCTTGTTGATCAGCGAAAAGATGCCGATGGTGATGATGGTGTCGTGAAACACCGCCAGCACTGCGGCCACGCCGTAAATCCATTCAAAGCGGAATGCGATGTACACCAGCATTCCACCCAGCGCGTACAGGGTCGCCAGGATCGCCTGCCTGGTCAACTGCGCTCCCACTTTAGGACCCACCACCTCAGCCGAGAGAATCGTGAAGGGCCCCAGCGAGCACTCCTTCTTTAACGCCTGGAGGACCGCCGGAGTTACACCCTTTACAGAAGAAAGTTCATCGATGTTACTCAGCAGGCCGCCCTTCGATGCCCGGAAAGCTTCGATCGCCCTTACCAGGCTCTGCAGATCGTCCTCCGACAGCGGAACGCCGGCCGTCAGCAGAGGATCGCGCAGCACGTTGGCGAGCTGATCGGAACTCGAATTGTTCAGGTCGATCTTACCTTCGCCCGGGGAAAACATCGAACGGAGCGTGTCCTCGATGATCTGGCGGTTGGCGTTCAATTCCTTCTCGTCGGCGATCTCGGTGCCCACCAGAACTTCCGGCTTGCCGGAGATCTGCTGCACGGAAATTTCGCCGCGGATCTTGCCGCTCAGCACGTTGCGGATTTTCTGCACGGGAGGTTCGATATTGAAGCGCAGGTACATGAGCGCTCCGCCCTTGAAGTCGATGCCGAACTTCGGCCCGCCCTTCACCCCTAAGCTGATCAGGCCGGCCGCCGTGAGCACCAGGGATAGACCGATGAAAGGCCACTTCCAGCGGAGAAAATCAAAATTCGTATTCTTGAATAATTCCATTGAGCCTATACGGTCGGCTTAGTCTTTACAGACACCGTAGACCGTTCCAAAGTTCCCTTCCCCACCCGAAACCCTTACGACCGAGGTTTTCCACGTTATCACAAATTTCCGCAGAGTTCAAAAGCCCGTTCAAATACTTAGCGTTACCGCACGCTTCTGCATCCCCAGCTCCCAGTCGAAAATGGTCCGGGAGACGAACACGGCCGTAAAAAGATTGGCGAACAGGCCGATCAGCAGTGTGACCGCAAATCCTTTCACCGGACCGGTTCCGAACAGAAATAGAAACGCACAGCTTACCATGGTCGTGACGTGTGTATCGATGATGGTCAGAAAAGCCTTCTTGAAACCCGCGTCCACGGCGGCGATCACGGCTTTGCCGGCGCGCAACTCTTCGCGGATACGCTCGAAAATCAGCACGTTCGAGTCGACCGCCATACCGATGGTCAAAACCACGCCCGCGATGCCGGGCAGCGTGAGCGTCCCGTCGATATAGCTCAACACGGCAACCAGAATGAGCGCATTCAGGATCAGCGCGAGGGTCGCGTTGATGCCGCTGCGCTTGTAGTAAACCAGCATCACGAACACCACCGCGATTACGCCCGCCAGGCCCGCATACGTACCGTCCCGGATCGAATCCGCCCCCAGCGACGGCCCCACCGTGCGCTCTTCGAGCACTTCGATCCCGGCCGGAAGCGATCCGGCGCGCAGGTTCAGCGCCAGGTCCTGCGCCTCTTCCTGTCCGGAGAGCCCCTCGATGACGCCGTTGTCGGAAATCTTGCCGTGAATCACGGGCGCGCTCAGCACCATTTTGTCCATCACGATCGCCAGACGGTTGCCGATGTTGGCCGCAGTGAAACGTTCGAAGCGTTTGGTGGCGTCACCCTGCGCCAGCACGAAATTGGCTTCCCAACCGCCGGTCTGACTATTCTGCTCGGGCCGCGCATCGCGCAGGTCGCGGCCGGTGATCACCGGGGTGCGCGCCAGAATCCAGTACTCCGGCGGCGTTCCTCCGCGCGGCACTTCGTGCGCGATCCAGCTATCGAGCGGCAGCACGCCGCCTTTACTTGCACGGGCGTCCTGCTCGGTGCTGAACGGCCCGGCCTTCACTTCATCGAGCTCCAGCACGGCCTGCGTCTTCAGAATCTGCTTGGCACGCGCCGGATCGTCGATGCCGGGCAGTTGCACCAGGATTTCGGAATTATCGGCCGAGCCGCCGCGCTGCTGGACGCTGGTTTCCGAAACACCCATGCCGTTGATCTTGCGCTCAATGGTCGCGATGGATTGCGACAGCGTATCGGATTTGAGCTTCAGCGCGTAGCTGGTCTGCATGGTCAGCCGGTAGTCGGTCGAATTGATCGGCGTCAGGATCCACGCGTTGCCGTAGTTCTCCTGCACGATCTGCCGGAAGGTGCCGGCCTGCGTGGCCGGGATGCCTTTGACATCGACTTCGACTTTGTCCGCGTCCGCGATCGTGTCCGGACTGGTGTCGGTCATCTCGGTAAAGGTGACGCCGGCCTTTTGAAGCTCGTCATGCAGGCGCTGGATGAGCTGGTCGGCGTCGGACTTGAATGCGTCCTGCACCTTCACCTGGAGCATCAACTGGCTGCCGCCCTTGAGATCGAGGCCCAGGCGGATATTCTTCTTCCAGTTGTCGATGAGCTCCTGCTTCGACGTCGGCAGGCCGATGATCCCGTACACGCAGACCAGGATGACCACCACGATGGCGATGGCCCGGAATTTAAGATTACTTGTCATTTACTTCTTTTCCTCAACTGATTTTTCAGGCGTGACGACACTCGAAACGGCACTGCGGGCGATCTGCAGCTTGACGTTATCGGGCTTGACTCGCACCACCAGCATATCGCCGGTGATGCTGACGATGGTTCCTACAATGCCGCCGCTGGTCACCACTTCATTGCCGCTCTGCAGGCTCTGTAGCATGTTGGCCTGGGTCTTTTTCTGGCGCTGCATGGGCATGAACACCAGGAAATAAAAGATGGCCACGATGAAGATGAGCGGCAGGAAGCTCATGAGCGGATTGGAGGCCGGGGCCTGCTGTGCTTGAATGAGAAACGCGAACATTTTTCGAGGTTTCTTGCCCGGCGGTGTCCTTTAATCGTGCGCAGACACCGTCCTCAGCAATTCGGGGAACAACCCAGATAATATAGCCTGCCTGATCTCCCGCATGATGTCAAGGTACCGCTTCAGGTTGTGCAGGGTGGCGAGGGTCGAAAACGTCATTTCTCCCGCCAGGAATAAGTGCCGCAGGTAAGCTCTCGAAAAGTTGCGGCAGGTATAGCAGGAGCAGGACTCGTCCACGGGCCGATCGTCCTCTTTATATTGCGTTTGTTTGATGATGACTCGCCCGGTGGACGTAAACAGGTAGCCGTTACGGGCGTTACGCGAGGGCAGCACGCAATCCATCATGTCGATGCCGCGGGCAACGTACTGGGCCAGCTCATCCGGCATCCCCACACCCATCACGTAACGCGGCTTGTGTTGGGGGAGGATGGCCGCCGAGATTTCCGCCATTTCGAGACTGAGCGCGCGCGGCTCGCCGACGGAGAGTCCGCCGATGGCATAGCCCTTGGCATTCAGTTCCACCAGTTGTTCCGCGCAATGGCGGCGAAGGTCCTGGTACATGGAGCCCTGAACGATGGGAAAACAGGCTCGCGTACCATCATCGTGATGCTTGAAATGATCGTGCGCGGAGCGGGCCCAGCGGATGGTGCGATCGGTAGAAACTCGCGCGGCTTCATGGCTGGCGGGATATTCGAGGCACTCGTC
Source organism: Terriglobia bacterium (assembly GCA_963797245.1). GTDB lineage: Bacteria > Acidobacteriota > Terriglobia > Bryobacterales > Bryobacteraceae > Palsa-187. The sequence continues at coordinate 96,101 of CAWCPE010000021.1, read as the reverse complement.
GAGCACCATCATGATGTCGCTGCCGAGCGCGAGCTGGACGTCGATGGTCGATTCGGGCGTGAACATGTGGGCGTCGCCGTTCAGATGGGAACGGAAGAGAACGCCTTCTTCGCTGATCTTGCGCAGGCCGTTCAGACTGAAAACCTGAAAGCCGCCGGAGTCGGTGAGGATGGCTCGCGGCCAGTTCATGAACTTGTGCAGACCGCCGAGTTTGCGGACGGTTTCGTGGCCGGGGCGCAGGAAGAGGTGATAGGTATTAGCGAGAATAATTTTCGCGTCGAGATCGTTTAAGAGATCGCGGGGAAGAATTCCCTTGACGGTCGCCTGGGTGCCGACGGGCATGAAGACGGGGGTTTCAACGTCGCCATGCGCGGTGTGAAGGACGCCGGCGCGCGCACCGGTGGTGGGGCAGACGGCCTGAAGCTCGAAACGGAACACGTATTCATTGTAGGGGGCGTTGATAGAATAGAGAGATGACGGACATGACGCTCGACCAGGTGGTGTGGGTCGATCCGCAACGCGTGAGCGGAACGCCTTGCTTCAAGGGGACGCGTGTGCCGGTCCAGAATCTGCTGGATTACATCGAAGGCGGCTCCACCATCGATGAGTTCTTCGAGGATTTCCCGTCGGTGTCGCGCGAGCAGGCAATTGGGTTCCTTGAGTTGGCGAAGGATCAGCTTCTCGGGTGCGTATCCTCTTAGACGAGTGTGTGCCGGCGCGTGTGAAACACGCATTTCCGGGGCACAGCGTTCAGACCGTGAGCGAGGCCGGATGGCGCTCGGCGCAGGACCCCTCGCTGCTGGCATTTGCCGAGAGGCACTTCGACGTTTTCGTCACTGCGGATCGAAGCCTGAGCAAGCAAAATGACCTGAAGCGGTTCCTGCTTGGTTTCGTGATCGCGGCGGTGCCAAACAACCGGCTGGAGTCGTTCGAGGCGATCTATGACGAAATGCGCGCCGCCATTGCGACCGTCCCGGCGGGCGAGACAATTGTCGTGCGGCATCCGCGAGCGAAACGGGACGGGTCGTGAGTGAGCCGGTTCCGATTCGTTTTTTGTCATCCAATAATAAGTTAGGGGCCCCTTACCGCGATTCGCTCGCTGCGGGCGTCCGTTGAATTCTCACCGCAACGGATCTACGGGACCAGTTGTCGCACTGGCGGGCGTCTATCACGCAAACACGATTCCGGGCGGTGCCTAGGTCGCCGGTTTTGTAGGGCCACCTCTCTGATAGAGAGCGATGACCTCCTCGGCTACACGATATTTCATGCGCGCGTTTGAAGGACCGAATGAAAGCGCGAAGTGGTTCGAAACACGGCAAATCGAGTTGCGCTTTATAATGAGATCGGCTTGTCGGAAAACTTCAGCGCGTGGGCCCGGACAATTTCGCTTGAGGCCGTGGTGGGGATCTGCGTGGGCGGCGTGATCGGGCTGTTTGTTTCGATCGTGCGCAAACGCGGGCTCGCCAGCGCGCTGCCGGACGCGCTGCTGGGCGCGGTCGGATTCATTGGCGGAGCGGTGGGGACGCTGTTCGCGCCGTGGCGGGCGACGTCGCAGACGCTGAATAAAGGCGGGATGATTATCAAGTCCACCGTGCTGCGGTATCCGCACCCGTATCGGGTGGCGTTCGCGGCGGCGGTGATTTTGCCGATGATCCTCGAGTTGATCCGCGGGGCTCGCGCGCGGAAAACGGCCGCGAATGAACGCGGATGAACGCGAATGTGAACGGTGCGCTCCGCTTGCTCAGGTGAAAACGGACTGCTCCCCTCCCTGACGAGTCTGTGAAAACTGCGGACCTGCTCCCCTTGCTCACGCGCGGGGTTCCGTATGTGGCTCATTCGACGTGGCGCAAAACGGAACCCCGACCGTGAGAGGCTGTGTGAAAACTGCGGACGTGCTCCCCTTGCTGACGCGCAGGGTTCCGCATGTCGCTCATTCGACGCGGCTCCAAGCGGAACCCCGACTGTCAGAAGCCGTGAAAAATTGGGATCGGTTGCGATCGAGCCTTGATTACCGGGCAAAAACGGCGGATCGGCGCGGCCGGCCGGGTACGCGGTGGCGCTTAAGAGCATCGGGCAGGGGCGCCAGACAGCTCGAACCACGCCGCACACCGGGCTTCAAGCGCGCTAGGCTGCGCTGCTGGCCAGTTGCGGCCGCCATAATAGACGGATCCATTGTTGAATGTTGTAGGCCAGTGCCGCCCACTTCATTTCCACTCGAACCTTGGCCAGTCCGCGCACATGAAATTTGCGCAAACCGAATTTGTCTTTCCACCAGGCATGCGGAAATTCCGCGATTTCTCCCCGCCGTTTATAGATCGCACGGCAGGCCGGCTGCCGCATCCGCTCATGAAAGGCTTCTACCACCGGATGGGCCCGCTGGATCTTCACGCTCCGCTGGCCGCTGTGCGGACAACACCTGGTCCGGTGCGAGCACGCCGCGCAATCGCTGGCCGCGGCACGATACTGGTCATGGCTCCGCGCCCGGGAAATCCGCGCCAGGCGTTGGCCCGCCGGACATTCCAGCGCCGCGCCCGCGTCTAAAATACGAAACGCCGGCGGGCCATACTCGGCCGCGATGCCGGCTTGCTGGAGCGATTGCTGCCGGCCGCGCTGGCGCGCCTGCTCCCGCTCGAGCACCGGCCCGATCAACTCCACGCCGCCTTGGTCCGCCGCGACGATGCTGTGTTCGGTAACATACCCGCCATCCACGATCACGGTGGGTTTCTCCGCCGCCGCCGCCGCCCGCTGCGCCTGCATGCGCTCCAGCGCCGGCTTCAGTTGTTGTTGATCGCCGGCCGCCTGCGTGACCTCCACATCCAGCACGATCTTGTGCGCCCCATCCACCACCGACTGCACGTTATAGCTCGGCGCAAACCCGCCCTGTCCGTTCTTCATCACGCGCGCTTCCGGCTCGCTCAAACTCACCCGCGCCTGCTCGCGCTCGGCCGCCGGCTTGCTCTCGCGAATCTGTTGCAACTCCTGGAGGGCCTGCTTCAGCCGCTCTTGCTGCTCCCGCGCCGCCCGCTTCCGCGCCGCTTCCACCCGCGCGCTTCCCGCATGGCTGGGCGACTGGCTCAGCTCCTTCACCACTCTTTCGGCCTGCTCCAGCCGATCCCGCAACGTCGGCTCCCGCCGCAGCGACGCACCCGAGGCCTGCGCCTGGATCTTGGTGCCATCCACGGTCAGCTCTTCCAGCCGCACCATCCCGCTCTGGCTCAACGCCGCCAGCACCTGACTGAAGATTTTCTCCACCGCCGCCGCATGGGCCACCCGAAAGTCCGACAGCGTGTGATGATTCACCGTCTCATCCCCGCACAGCCACCGCAGCCCCGGCTCCTGTTCCAGCCGCCGTTCCAAATCCCGCGCCGACCCGATCCCCAGCGTCAGTCCATACACCCACACGCTGATCAGCAGCCGCGGATCGGTCCGCTCCGCCCCGGCGCGCCCTTCCACGCTTTTGTTGTCCACCAGGAACCCGCTCAGATCCAGTGTTCCGCTCAACTCCCAGATCGCCCGCGCCGCGTGGTCCGCTCCGATCAGCGTCTCCACATCCACCCGACTCCAATAGCTCTGGCTCCGGTCGATCCGCTTCAGCCGCGCTTCCGCCATGCCATAGTGTGTACCAATCACCCAAGGTTTGCATCAAATTTTTCACAGCTTCTCAGGGAGGGGAGCAAGTCCGTTTTCACGCAGACTCGTGAGGGAGGGGAGCAAGGCCGATCAATTCCACTTTTCACACAGACTCTGACGGTCGGGGTTCCGTTTCGCCTAGCAGAACCGCGCGCGTCAGCAAGCGGAGCACGTCCGAACAGTTCGTTCATTAACGGCTTAGAATCTTTGCCACAATCGTAGGATGTCTCCTGACGAATTTCGAGCGGCTGCGCACCAGGTGGTGGACTGGATGGCCGACTACATGCGCGATATTCGCGATTATCCGGTGCTGGCGCAGCCGGAGCCGGGGGCGCTGATCGACAAGCTGCCGGCGCATGGGCCTGAAACCGGCGTGCCGATGGCCGAGATCCTGGACGATTTTCAGAAGTTGATCGTGCCCGGGCTCACGCACTGGAATCATCCGCGGTTCTTCGCGTATTTTTCGATCACGGCGTCGGGGCCGGGGATTTTAGGCGAGATGATCGCGGCCACCATGAACGTCCAGCACATGCTGTGGAAGGCCGGGCCGGCGGCGACCGAGTTGGAACAAGTTACGCTCGGATGGCTGCGCGAGTGGCTGAAAATGCCGGCGGAATTTTTCGGGATCATCCATGACACGGCGTCGACCGCCAGTATGCACGCGATCCTCGCGGCACGCGAAATGGCGTCGCCCGAAACGCGGCTGACGGGGCAGCATCCCGAGCTGATTCTGTATTTGTCGGAGCACACGCATTCGTCGGTCGACAAAGGTGCGCTGGTGGTCGGGATCGGGCGCGACAACGTGCGGCATATCGAGACGGACGACGAATTTCGGATGAAGCCGGAGGCGCTTTCGGCGGCGGTCGAACAGGATCTGGCCGCGGGGAGGAAGCCGTTCTGCGTGGTGGCGACGCTCGGGACTACGGCGGCGAGCAGCGTGGATCCGTTGAAAGAGATTTTGCCCATCGCGAGGAAGCACGGGATGTGGGTGCACGTCGACGCGGCGTATGGCGGGCCGGCGGCGCTGGTGGAGGAATACCGGCCGCTGTTCGACGGGATCGAAGAAGCCGATTCGATGGTACTGAATCCGCACAAATGGCTGTTTACGCCGGTGGATTTGAGCATTCTGTATACGCGGCGGCCGGAGATCATGAAGAGGTCGATGACGCTCGCGCAGGTGCCGGCGTATCTGCAAGTGGCGCAGCATGACCGGGCGCTGAATTATTCGGATTACTCGTTGAATCTGGGGCGCAGGTTCCGGTCATTGAAATTGTGGTTCGTGCTGCGGTATTACGGGCGCGAAGGGATCGTGCGGGTGCTGCGAGAGCATATGCGGCTGGCGCAGATGCTGGCGCGGGCGATTGAGGAAGATGGTCGATTCGAGATGTCGGCGCCGACGCCATTTTCGCTGGTTTGTTTTCGATACAAGGGGTCGGATGCGGAGAATCGGGCGCTATTTGAAAAGATCAACGCGACCGGGAAGGCGTTTTTATCGAGCACGGAGTTGCGGGGGAAGTACGTGCTGCGGTGGGCGATCGGGAATATGGCGACGACCGAGGCGGATGTGATGGAGACTTGGGAGCTGATTCAGTCGCTGGTGTGAGTTGTGGCGCACGCACTCGTGCGTGCCGCGTCGAGACTCTTCTCGACGCCTCGTCTGCGACCGCAAGGGCGTCGGCAGGCGTGCCGACGCGGCACGCTGAAGCGTGCGCCACGAAGGCGCTACTCTTCTTCTTCCTCTTCGCCGGTCTTGGCGGCTTTGGCTGCGGCGATGATTTTGTCGGCTTGCGGGCCGGGGACGAAATCGTAGTGGTCGAATTCCATGCTAAACGTTGCGCGGCCTTGCGTCATGGAGATGAGGTCGTTCTGATAGTTCAGCATCTCTGACATCGGCACCTGCGACTTGATGATCTGCGTGGGACCTTTCGTGTCCATGCCGGCGATGCGGCCGCGGCGGCTGTTCATGTCGCCCATCAGGTCGCCCGCGTATTCGACCGGGGCCTGCACTTCGACGTTCATGATCGGCTCGAGCAGCGCCGGTTTGGCGTTTTCCATGGCGGCACGGAACGCTTTGCGCGCGGCCAGTTTGAACGACATTTCCGACGAATCGACGTCGTGATAAGAACCGTCGTACACCACCACTTTGAAATCGACCATGGGGAAACCGGCCAGGTAGCCTTTTTCGGCGGCTTCGACGATGCCTTTTTCAATCGCGGGAATGAAGTTTCTGGGGATGGCGCCGCCGAAGACTTCGTTTTCGAAGGCGAATTTCGCGCCGCGCGGGAGCGGCTCCACGCGAATCCAGCAATCGCCGAATTGGCCGTGGCCGCCGGTCTGCTTTTTGTGGCGTCCCTGAACGTCGGCGCGGCCGCGAATGGTTTCGCGATAGGGAATTTTGGGCGCGTGCAGCTCGACATCGACGCCGTAGCGTTTCTTGAGGCGGCTGACGATGATCTCGACGTGCTGCTGGCCGCTGCCGGCGAGCAGGAATTCCTTGGTCTGCGGGTCGCGATAGAAGCGCAGGGCTTTGTCTTCCTCGAGAATTTTCTGGATGGCGTTGCCCATGCGGTCCTCATCGTTGCGCGTTTTGGCGGCGATGGCGTAGGCGATGGAGGGCTCCGGCAGATTCACGGGCGGGTAGGCGATGAGCGAGGCTTTGTCGGCCAGAGTATCGCCGGTGAGCGTGTCCTTCAGCTTGGCGACCGCGCCGATATCGCCCGCGTGCATATCGGGAACGGGCAGGATATTTTTTCCCGAGAGAACGCCGATGTGCGAGAGCCGCTCGGGGACGCCGGTGCGGGCATTCGAAAGCGTCGCGTCGTTTTTCAGCACGCCGGAGATGACCTTGAAATACGTCACGCGGCCGGCGAAGGCATCGGCGACGGTTTTGAAGACGAAGAGAGAAACCGGCTCGGAATCCTTGATGGCGCGTTCGACTTCCTTGCCGTTGAGGGTTCCCTTCCAGGTCCCGCAATCGGCGGGGCTGGGGAAATTGTCGATGGCGAAGTTGAGAATCTGATCGTTGCCGACGTTGTGAAGACCGGCGGCGCACAGCACCGGAGCAATGCGGCGGCTGCGGACGCCTTCGCGCAGGCCGTCGAGAATATGTTCGACCGGCAGCGTGCCCTTTTCGAAAAATTCCTCAAGCAGCGCGTCGTTGCCTTCCGCCACCATTTCGATGAGCGCTTCGTGGCCCTTCTGCGCGGCGTCGGCCATGTCGGCGGGGATTTCGCCTTCCTTGCCCTTCCCGTCGCCGTCGTTTGTGTAGGTGTAGGACTTCATGCGGATCAGATCGACCACGCCTTTGAATTCGCGCTCGGAGCCGATGGGCAGGTGAATGGGGATGGCAGTGCGCCCGAAAAACTGCTGGACGCTTTCATACGCGCGGTCGAAGCTGGAGCGTTCGCGGTCGAGCTTATTGATGATGATGGCGCGCGGGAGCAGGAATTCGTCGGTGAAGGTCCACACTTTTTCGGTCTGGACTTCGACGCCGGCCACGCCGTCCACCAGCACGAAGGCGGCGTCGGCGGCGACCAGGGTTCCGCGAGTGTCATTTAAAAAGATGTTGAACCCGGGGGTGTCGATCAGGTTGATCTTGCGCTTGTTCCATTCGGCGGCGGCAATGCCGGTCGAGATGGTGATTTTGCGCTGAATCTCCTCTTCGTCGAAATCGGTGACGGTGGTGCCCTCATCGACGCGGGTGAGGCGATTGGTGGCGCCGCTGGCAAACAGGAGGCCGGCGACGAGAGACGTTTTCCCGGAATGGCCGTGTCCTACGAGGCCGACGTTCCGGATGTCGGTGGTTTCGTAAACTTTCACTGGAGAGAACTCCTATGGTTCGACTAGCAGAATCAGGATCTTATCATACTCGCGCAGCGTGTTACGAAATGGTGAGAGAATCGCGCGGCGCGGCGCACTCGGAAGAAGTATTCTAAAGGAGTCGACGAATGGATGCTTCTCTGCAGCTTGCGATTTCGATGGGTGTGCCGACGCTGGCGGTGCTGGTCGGGATCTTGATCAACAACAGCCGCTTGAGCGACCTGCGCTCGCACATCGACAAGCGTTTTGACGACATGAAAGAGACCTGGCGAGCGGAACTCCAGCGCGTGGAAGGTGTTCTGGACGCGCGACTGAGTCATCTCGAAAAGAATTAGCGCTTTTCGGCGAGGCAGACGCCGTCGATCAGCCGGTCGAATGCGGCGGCCGTGGCGGGTTCCGCTTCGTAATACGATACCGATTCTCCGAAGCGTCCCAGGTATCGCCAGCGTTTTCCGCCCGGTGCGATGCCGCGGGCGTCGACAATGTCCGCGCCTTTCCCTTGGAAACTGTGTTCTGAGTAATCAGACGATTCCCAGACGTCGCCGGTGTAGGGAATGCCTAAGCTCCAGTGCGGGCCGGCGCCGTGCAGCATTTCAGCTGCGCTCGAAAGCGTGAAGGCGCGCACAAAAGTGTCTTCGTAGTGGCCCTGATCACCGGAACGAACGCCTTGGATCGCGGGCAGGCAGAAAGCGCTCGCGGAAGTATCGAGGGTCCGGCAGTGCGCGGCGCAGAGGGCGAGGCGGCGCGTGGAGCGATGCAGAACTACGCGGATCGATTGCGTTTTCGAAAGCCGAACCAACTGGCCGTCGTAGCCGAATTTCCGAACGATCAGCGCGGGAGCGCGGGTGCGGATCTGAAAACGGCCGTGATCGTCGCTGAACAATTGTTCGCGCGCCTGAACGTCGGAATGATCGATATGCGCGCCGGCGACGGGGGTTCCGGAATCGTCCAACACGACGCCGCTCACGGCCTGTGGGGCCTGGAGCAGGAGCAGCTTTTCATACCAGGTGAGGCGCTGCGAAACGGCCGCGGCTCCGCACATCGAAAGGATCGTCAGAATTCGGAGGACCTTGATCACAGCATCAATTCCGAAAACGGTTTCGAGCTGACGTTGAAAATGCCATCGAACGGATTGTCGGTATCGGTCATGACCACATTCGACAAAAACAAAATCACGGCGAGCAGCACAAAACACGCCAGGCCGAAGGGCAACGAGTGAAAAGGATACCAGAACACCAGCAGCAACACGCTTCCGGCCATAATACGGACCAGCGCCAGCAAGGTGGGCGGAATCCGGGTGAGGCTCCTGGCGATGCGTTCATCGCGCTCGTGGGAGATACGGCGGGTGATGTCGGTAAGGCGTCCGATCAACGCTTCCTCCGATGGATTGGCCGGCGCCGTGCGGATCACGGTGTTCATCAGAACGGCGAACGATTTTTCAGTGGACGGATCCTTGTGGCCTTCGCCGAGCGAATGCCATTCGGAATTGGCCACGCGCTGCGCGTACTCGCCGGCGGCGCGGCGGATCGCGCGCCCGGCGTCGGGATTCAGATGTTCATTGAAGCGCAGCAGCTCATGGAGCGAACTGCACTCGCGCAGCGCGGCGTTTTCGACTTCGGTGAACTGGCCCCAGATCACGAAGATCACGAAAGCGAACATAACCGCGTAAATTCCGCCGATCAGCGTGATCAGGACGTTCAGACCTTCGGCGTCGGGGGTGGTAAAGCGATCGACTCCGGAGCGGTGCAGGAACGCGTAGGCGAGAATTCCGAGGGTCAGCCAGACGGCCAGCCGGAAGGCATGCTTCGAAGTCGCCGCCCAGTTCATGAGAGCGCTGAGTCCTTTGTGGCCCGAAAAATCGCAACCGGGCGAAAATGTTTCGTGGTAGGCGCGGCTGGACTCGAACCAGCGACCCTCAGCTTAGAAGGCGTAATTCAGCCGCTTCTACCAATTACTACAGAGTACTGCAAGTTGCTTGGAAACGGCGATTTCCGGCGGTTCCGAGCACTGTAGGACTACTCCCGATTTCTACCGTTTTCTGGGCAGGGTACCCAAGAAATCACCCATAGTGGTTTCGCCCACTATCGGCGCGCATTTCTTCCACGCTTTCTTACTGAACAATCTCCCACCGCACGTCGCAAGAAATCCTGGAGCCCGGCTTCAGAGAGTGCATTACGAGTGTCTTTGTACCATTCGGTTGCCGGTGTGTCGTCGCCTGCCATGCGTCGTGATCAAAGGTGAATTTCAGACGGTCGGCAGGCAGGTTCTCGAAGACGGCATCACCGTGTTCGGTTTCGACCATTGCGTGCAGGACTCCCGAGGTGGGAGCGGCAATCTTAGGCGATTCTACGGGCGGAGGTGCTGGCGGTGCGGCTTCAGGCTCAGGCAAAGGTGGAGTAGGAACCGGTTGAGGCGTGCGGGGAGGATCTTTGGGAGATTCCGTCTCCAAGACGATTCCGGCTTCCTTCAACTTTTGATCTGTCTCTATCAGATCGAGTCTTGCTTTCTCCCCATATTCACGGAATTGCTCCAGTGAAGGCATACGTGTCAGGCCGGTGAGTACACGGCCGCGACAAATGGCTATCTTTTGCTGATCTAGCCATTCATTTGAAGGCCCCCCCGTGAGTTCTCGCACGCCTTTCATGGTGAAGCGGCAATATGCTGTGATGGCGTCATTAGGCGAAGGGGCCATTAGCACGGCGTTGACTGCGGCGATCAATTCCAAATCATATTGGCGACCATCTTTCAAGGTCTGCAACTCATCTGAACTGAGTGCTGGAAGCTGTGGCGATGGCGCCGCTGGTTCCCACCCGTGGAGATCCGATCCGCGCGGCTCTGGTACTGCGGATGCCGATTCATGCACAGCATCGGAAATGCCGTGGTAATTGGGGGCAGATTCAGGAGTCATCGCACGGAATATTACGAACACAACCACGAGCCCAAAGAGTACGCTCGATGTGGTCACGGCCATTCGCGGATTGCTCTTTAGGTTCTCCCAGAATGCCGACCCCCGCGTCATTCCGCAGTTGATGCACCGGGCAGGGTAAAACGGGATGATCAGCAGCCACAGACCGAGCGTGATCACGACCATGAACAACGTTCCAAATCCGAGCGCTCTTTTGAAGCCCGACCGCTTCCCGCAGTTGGGACAGTAGATCAGTTCCATACGGATTTCTGTTGAGCGTGTGGGGAGTGCGTCCACGGCATAGCAGGCGATCCTCCTTGCATTTAATGGGTGGGCTTTGTCTGAAGCATACTGCTAAGGCCAGGGGCACCGCAAGATGTCGAAAGAGCGATTTCGCCAACCGATCCGGAAACGCCGGTTGACTGGCGGACTTTGAGCGCCTGGCAAAGCTGTCGCACTCCGTTTCCGGTCAGCGAGCCATGTTCTAAGAGGCGCGCGGCCAGCGCTTCGACGGCTCGCCACGTCCGCGGGTCTGTTAGCATTCGTCTCGTGGCGCCGGCGAGCGTTCGCCCGCTTCCGAGTCCCAGTTCATGGAGCCAGAACCGCACGCGCTCTGCGTCGACGCGCGCGTTGCTTGGATCAGATGTTCCGGCGAAGATTTCTTCCGCGATCGCGCCGGCGCTCCATACGTGAACCTCCTCGATGGCCAATTGCCGATAACGTTCCGGAGAAAACCTGTGTCTGGCATCCGCATTCAACTCCCGGCAGATGGTATTCCCGGTGCCGTCGTCCGCGATTCTAACCACCCGCGGCGCCCGGTGAAAACGGTGCGCCATGACGGCGTGGCCGCTTTCGTGAAACGCAGCTCGCTCTCTGTCGGTCATTCACCGGCTCTCTCCCGAAACGTTCAGCTAGTGCTCCACGAATGCGGGCCGGCCCTCGACTGGAAAGGCCGGCCCGTGCCGCGCGGTCACCGGGGAAGTCACTACCCGAGCCGTCGCTGCATCCGGCTTTGCGGCGTTTCGAAAGGAGAGAAACGCCATTGCTGCCGGTTCCGCGAAAGTCCGGCCAGGGAGTACAGTCCCGCCGGGCACGGAAATCGTTACTTCTTTTTCTGAAAGTCGATCAGCTCCGAATCGGCCGCGCGTAGTTCCTCGACCTTGGCAGCGAGTTCGCGCGCGGCTTCCGCGTGAAGTGCTCTCACAGCCGACAGAGCCAAATTAATTTCGTTTTGTTCCTCGATAGCTTGTGCCAGACCACTTCGCGCGGCGGCCAGCCGTCCGTTCCAAGCCTCCGTTTCGGCCTGGTTTGGAAAATTGGTGGCGAACGGCGGCGGCGTCGCTTGGTGAACTTTCGCGCGCTGGTCAGCGACGACGCGCGCTCGGTCGTTGGCCGCAGAATTCACGCGACCGACTTCCGCGATGTGCGCGCCGATGACATCTTCGATCTTTCTGCATTCGGCCCAAAGGTCCGCGCGCTTCGCTTCGAGGCGGGCCAGGTGTTCGCGGGCCTGCTGGTCCAGAAACCCCTCGATTTCTTCCTCCAGATTCGCGACGCGGACCATTAACGCCTCGCAGCGTTTGAGTTCCTCAGCAGACGCCTCGCGGTGGATCATCTGGACGCGCGCATCCATCAGTTTTTCGAGCGGTGTTCGAGTGTCTTTGACTTTTGCCGGCGGGAACACGTCGGCAGCCGAAACGACGTTCGTTCGGCTGAAATCGAAATTTGGCGCATTTGGAACGGGCAATCTAAGAGCGAGTTCGCGCATGGCTTAATTAGCTCCCCGAAGCTGTTCGGCGTAGGAGTTTTCAAGAGCAAAGTTGATGCGCATCACGTCATCGGCGCTGCGATCCCAACCCCGCGCCTGTTTCAATTCGGTGAACAGTCTCGCTTCGCTTGCTGGATCGGCCGATATGAATCCTTCGAAGGTTCCACGGCCACGAGTCGCTTGCGCGCGTTCCTCGAAATTGTTGAACAGTGGCGCAACTCCTGCGAAAGTTTCATCGAGGTTCGCTCCGCTGTCGGCGTTATCCCCATGCAGCAGGCGCGCGTACGCCAGATTCAACGCCAGATTCAACGCTCCGTCTTCGTCCGGTTGGTGGCCGCGGTCGGCCGAATCCAGCGCATAGCCTCGCGGATGCGCCACCTCAATGCAGGCCGGAGGCGGGAGTCCGGCCTGCGCCAAGCTTGCCGCGAATTCGGGCGTCAAAATCACCTTTCCGTCTTGGGTCATTCCGCTATAGAACATTTTTTTCTCCCTTAGGTTTCGATCAACAACATTCTCTTCGCAGCCAATTTTCATGCGAGCCACCAATTCGGCAGTCTTTCGGCGAAAAGTCGCAAGGGATCAGCGTCGTTCTTGGAAACATCCGACCAGGTCAACCCTGACAGCGCACGCCGCAATTGTTCGCACTGTTTGTTGATCCGGATCCGCTTCGTCATGAGCAACGCGGCAATCTTCCGCGCGCCTTCTTCATGCTCTACGTCGATCTCGCACACCCATACTCCCTGTTGCCTAAATCGCGAAATGAGTGTCTGGCAATTCGAGTCGAGTAGGATCGCCGGCCACGAATGCGGATCGCCGAAGTCACGGGCAAGGGCGCCAACGACATCAGCCGGCGTCGTGGGCGAGTGATGTTCAGCGTCGATCCACAAAACACCGCCGTCGTTAGTGGCGCGGACGGCAAGCATCGAGTCGCCCGTGGTCTGCACGGCGATGTACGCCTCGCCGAAATGTGGCCGGTCGAGGTAGGTCGGGCGTACGTCGCTCGAATAGAGCGCATCTGCGAGCAAATTCGCGTAGATCGCATCTCGCGGGGCGGGACGAATGGGCGACCAGGCCAAGCACGCAGCGATCACCGTGTCATCGTGGCCGGACGGCGGTCCGGCATATCTCAGCAAGCCGCCGGCCAGTTGCGTGGCTTCGAACGATTGCAACTCATTCAACAAAACCGGATCAGGGATGATGGCGATATCCCCGCGTTCGAAGGCGAGCGATAGGTTCTCGACAATTTCCGCCTTTGAACGGTTGCTGGTGATGAATCGCTCAATCTGCAGACCATCACGTTCCAGCGCTTCGCACATGGGTTCGCCGATGCTATTCGCTTCTGCGATGATCCTGTCGGGCTGAAACCGCGCGAAGAGTGCCAGCAAACGGCCACGCTGGAAAGTGAAATCGATTTTGTTGAACCGATCAAGATGAACAAGCTCGCGAGTCGTCGCGTCCACTACGGCGATCGCCGTGAAGTCGTGACTTTTGGCCCAATCTACGCCGAAGATGTACGAGTGTCCCGGCTGCGCTTCGTCCTGACGTCGTGCTGTTGCACACTCTTCGACGGCCCTGAAAACACTGCCTTCCCAGTTTTCCCAGTTGCCCGCGAATTCCTGACTGAACGTGCGCTCGCTGAGTTCCTGTTTCGCCGCGGCGATTTCGCTGGCTGCGATGTATGATTGCTTGCGGTTGGAAGTCGCCAGGAAGCCCAATCTGGAAAGGATGGATCGGCGCCGCGGTCCCACAGCACCTTGAACGGACCGAAACCTTTCGGCGTGCTCAAAAACCAGGCGGACCCCTGCAAATCGGTCAAGCACGGCCTAATCGTGGACTCCCAGATGGTCATCAACTCGCGCACCATCGCGCATTCGTCGACCACGGCGAGCGCGAATGCTCGTCCCCTGATCGCGTCCGCAGTGTCAGCAGAGTCGAGCGAGTACAGTGTGATGCTACCCTGCGTGCGAAGTCCGATGCGCATCTCGGAATTATTCTTTTCCGCGATCAGCGGTTCAAGAATGGTCTGGAGTGTCCTCCAGACTTCCATCATTTGCTTGAAATTGGGCGCGGCCCATGCCGTGGGATGGCCGGCGATCGCGATCTGGGCTAGGCGGTCCACACCCAATAGAGTTTTTCCGGTTCGCCGGCCCGCACAGATCACATTGAAGCGGCGCGCCTCGGCAACTATACGCTGTTGCGCGGGGTGCAGCGCAGGAAGCGAGATTTGGACGGTTGCCATAGTCAGAGTCCCCCACGCTTCACCGATGCGTCCTGACGCACCGGAACAAATCCGTCAGTTTCTGTTCCAGAGGGACCGCCCGCGGAACCTAGATTCTGATCAGCTAGCAGAGGTTCGCAGGTCCCTTCGATCAGTGTTTTCAGGCCGTTAGGTTTCGTGTCTCTGAAATTGTGGGGAGAACTTTGGGTACCAGCGGTCAGTTTGTCGACGTACACCACGTGCACCACGGTCGCGCCGCCGTTGTTCCGTTCTTCTAATTGGCCGAGCAGCCGGCCCTTCAATTCGAGTTGCCGCTCAAGCCTGGCGAGCGCCTTCAACGCGAGATCGCCATTCTTTTGGCGCACCGCGCGCGCGAGCACTTCGCCAGTTTTCTTGGTTAATTCCCGAAGCTCTTTTACGAGCGAGGAAGCCGTTGCGACTTCGGAAATCTCTTTTGCCTTCGCGAGTTGAGCAGAAATGCAGTTAGTTCGATGCCGAATCAGGGAAGTTTTCGAAACTCCGTATCGGTCCGCCATGGGCCGCAATGGTCCGCTTGCGAGCAATTCCCCGTCGATTTCGGAGCGCTGTTCATGCCGGCAGATGGAACAGATCATCATCGGCGTCCCTTTCGAGCGTGCCGGCCAGCATCCAGCGCCACCCCTTCAAGGGGGTGGCACGCTGGGAAGCTCTCGGAGCTTGCGGAGTGTGCCGAAATCGATCGGCACACTGGAAGCTCGTTTTTTTCATAGCGATACGTGGTGTGCTGTGGGTGAGTGTGCCGCGCGTAAGTGAGCGTGCCGGTTGCAACCACGGCGTTATAGCGTCGGCACGCTCGAAATCGCCGTTTCATTGCGCCTCCGGAAGGTAATGTTTGAGTCGATTTCGGCCCGCATCCTCCCGCCTGATGACACCGGTCAGAACGCCATCCGCCAGGAAATTTCGAGCGCGGGAGCGTCCGACGTTTTCCTTGATCGCCAGTTCCTCGAATTGCCGCGCGCCGATTCCCGGGTTCTGGCGCAACAGGTCCGATAGCTGATCCGCGGCCGCGCGCGCCGGCGCATCCGTTCGTTCATCGCGAATGAATTGACCGTGCGCGTAGTGGTAGATCAGTGATCCCGAAAAACCGTACCGGCTCTTGAAGCATCGAAGCGTCAGCCGGTCCAACTTTCCATCCGAGCTCAGATTCGAAACGTGGAACGCTTGGTCGACGGCCGCCTTAAAGTCTGAGCTGCCGCGGAAGTCGCGCGCGGTTTCCGATTTTCCGTCGTGGCCGATGACGACGGCCGTGGCGCCACGATCAGCGAGCCGTCGGATGCCGTGCATAAAGGCCCGCATCGAGGTCGCGTCGTTTTCATCCCCTTCAATAAAGCCGATCAGACTATCGATGATTATCAGCGGTCTCGGATCGCACGATTCGATCCAGCGGTAAACCGCGGGAGATGCCGGACCCGGAACGTCTCCGGTCCAGCCGCCCCACCAGCGGAGCAGAGGTGAATCCGCAATGCCGAGCCGGTGCATTCTATCCATCGCGATTGAACGCGGTGATTCACGATCCAGAATCAGCACAGGCACGCCGGCGGTTATCACGTCGCGCGCCCAAGCCGTGGCGAGCGTGCTTTTCCCGGAACCGGAGTCGCCGGCCAGCGCGACAATCGCGCCTTCGGGTAGTTCAGGCTCTCGCATGAATCGGACTGTGTCCGCGCTCGCGCAGACGGCCGGGAGATCGTGCACGGTGGTGATGCGCCCGCCCTCGTTTGAGACACCCTCCGAGAGCTCGATGAGTTCCTGGGCCGCCGCGGCGATCGCCGGAGCATTCCCGTTTAGGCCGTGAACTTCGATGTCTCGCGTGACTTTGTTCGCAAGCTTCCACGCCCGCCGGCCGTTTGCCTTGGCTCTGAGCGTCTTCGCGTGCACCGCGAGCCCGGCGCCTGGCAAGGCCGCCTGGTCGATGTCAAGCAGCCCCGAAATTCCGTCGACGGCGTCGAGCTGACCGTTTTCCATCAGCGCATGGACGACCGCGTTGAGTGTGGGATCTAACTCGGGAGCGATGCGACTGATCGCCCCGAAAATGATCTTGTGTTTCTCGATTGCGAAATCGTCGACTGTCAGCAGGGATGCCACCTCCCGATAGGCGGGCTCACCGACGCCGAGAATGGTGCCGAGCACGCGCCGCTCCAAGTCGCCGTTGACCAGGTGCAGAAGGTTATCCGGCTGTGCCGCTGTCTTCAGACGGTCCCCCAGCATGGCCGAGTGCGCGCGTCCTGACGTTCAACGCGGCGCCGATTGTGTGCCATGCGCAACGCACGCTTGCCCGCGCGCCACGTGCGGAACGGCACCGAACAGCCGGCGCAAGTCGGGCACGCTGGCAGCGGCGGACGCGAGCAGAGACGACATCTTCCGATAATGGGCGCAGCGTTCAACGCGCCTCCAGCGCCGGCACGGTGCCTTGCTCGATTAACTCATTCACGAGATCCGCGCGGAGACGAACGTTTCGGCCGATCTTGATGTATTCGAGCTCGCGGCGCCAAATCTTTTGCCGGACCGTCTTAGGCTTCAGCCCCGTCGCATCCGAGAACTCATTTACGGTCAGCAGCCGCTTGTTCCTGGCATTAGCTTCCATGTGCCGATTATGTCTCTTGATTTCTATTCGTACAAGGAATATGATGAGTGCAGTGATATGACAAGCAACGTGATAACAGGCGGAAAGAAATCACAGTTCGTCGAAACGCTCGCGCCGCAGCCAAGAACGCGAGCGGAATTCAATCGGCGCGCGCGGCTGCTCGCTTCGAGCGATGCGAGCATCGCGGTTGCCTGGTTAAACATCACGATGCGGACCCCTGGCTATAAGCGCGTGCTTCGATTGCGCGCGCATCTTGAGTACTTGACGACGCTGCACCCGAGTGAGCCAAAATTCCGGCTGATTTTCAACATCGTTAACGGACTGCTTTCTCGCTACGAGTTCGTTCCCGCGCTCGCGTGTGACGTGAGCACCGGTGTCGTTCGCTACAATGCACTCCCCAAGGAGACGCGCGGGCGCGCTGTCGAGGTGTCCGACGGCCGACTAACCGTGCAGGTGAACGAAGCGGCTGTCGGCGCCGCCTTCGCGCGGTTGTTCGCTTCGCGCGAGCTTTTCAAAGTCCGCTTATGTGAGCGATGCCGCAAGGTGTGGCGCGTCTCTGAGCGCCGGATGGATCGCTTTTGCAGCGATGAATGCCGTCAGGCCTTCTATAAAGGAACACCGGAGTACCTGGAGCGTCAGCGCAACGCTCAACAGCGGTACCGACAGCGGCTGAGGGAACACATCGCGGCACAGGGTCAAACGAAGAAAGGAAAAAAATAATGTCACTTTATCGCCCAGCTGGATCAAGAATTTGGTGGTTCGACTTTCACTTTTCAGGCCAGCGCATTCGCGAGAGCACCAAGATGAGTTCGCGCACTCGCGCCCGTGAATGCGAAGAAAAACGTAAATCAGAACTGCGCGACGGCGCGGCCGGAATCCGCAAGCGGGAGGCGCCGAAGCTCTTCGCGGTCGCGTTCGCGGAGTACGTCGAAGCGAAAAAAGCGAAGTGGTCGACAGGCATGTGCACCATCGCAGCGAGCGCATTGAAGCACCTGGCGCCCGGATTCGGCAAGCGTCTGGCGTGCGATATCGACGCTCGCGACATCAACAAATATCAGAAGGCTCGTTTGGCCGAAGGCGCCAGCGCGCGAACCGCCAACATCGAGATTGGGTTCGTCCGCGCCGTATTAAAGCGCTCGGGATATTGGGCGCGAATTCAGCCCCATGTCGAGCTGTTGCCCGAACGAGAAGACGCGGGCCGCGCCTTAAGTTCAGACGAGGAGTCGATCTTGCTTGACGAGTGTGGGAAATCGCGCAGTCGCAATCTGGTGCCCTTCGTGACGATCAGCCTCGAAACTGGAGCCCGGTACTCGACCGTCCGAAAACTTCAGTGGAAAAACGTCGACTTCGTAAATCGATCGCTCAAGTTCGGCAGGGATAAAACGCGCTCAGGGAGCAACCGTCTGATTCCGCTCTCGCCGCGTGCGCTCGCGACGCTCAAGTTTTGGGCGGAGGGATTCCCGGATCGCGATCTGGAGCATTTCGTGTTTCCCGCGGAGTCGTACGGCGGGTCCGGTGCCGACGATGTTTTCGGCTTCACGAGGGCGAAAACCTATGAAACCGATCCGACGCGGCCCATTGGCTCGATCAAGACGGCGTGGGAGACCGCGCGCGACAAAACGCGCTATCGATGCCCCGAGTGCAGGACGGGCCGTCTAAAAGACGCCAAGCCAACGGACGGCTTCGTCTGCGGTCGTTGCGGATGGCAGACTGACGAATTACCAATTGCGCTTTCGAAGGTCCGCCTTCACGATCTTCGCCACACCGCGGCCTCTCGCCTGATCACAGCGCGTGTTCCACTGCCCATGATCGGCAAGATTCTCGGATGGTCTGCCGGCACTCTCGCGAAAATGGCTAGTAGATACGGCCACTTCAGTTTGGAGGAAATGCGCTCCGCTATTGAAGGGATCGCGCAACCGGGGACGCAGAATTCGGTTGGGGTACCCAAAGAAATCACCATAGCTGGCGACTCCGAAAAAAGACAACTTCAGTAAGTTGCTGATTTGGTTGGTAGGCGCGGCTGGACTCGAACCAGCGACCCTCAGCTTAGAAGGCTGATGCTCTATCCACCTGAGCTACGCGCCCGATATCAAAATGGTAACAACGCTGGCCGTCTCGCGTGTACAATCCCCGGCCGCAATCCCCGGCCGCCGTCCGGGATGTTAGCCTAACATTCTTATGAGGCTGTTTCCTGCGCTTCTGGTTTCCGCGACGCTGTTTGCGCAGGTGCCGGCTCCGGAATCCGTGCTGGGGCATAAGCCGGGAGACGATTTTTTTTTGGCCGATTACGACCAGTCGCTCGCGTACTTTCAGAAACTGGCCGCTTCCACCGATAAGCTGAAGCTGGTCAAGGCGGGGAAGACGACCGAAGGACGCGACTGGTATTTCGCGATCATTTCCTCCGCGCAAAATCTGCGCGATTTTGAAAAATATCGTGACGCGGCGCGGCGGCTGGCGCTGGTGAAGGGGCTGAGCGAAGCCGATGCGCATGCGCTGGCGCACACCGGGAAAGTGATCGTGCATATCGACGGAGGGTTGCACGCGACTGAGGTCGCCGGCGCGCAGCACACCATTCAGCTCGCCTACAACCTGGTGAACGGGAACACGCCGGAGATCCGGAACATTCTCGACAACGTGATCCTGCTGCTGTGGTTTTCGATCAATCCCGACGGCCAGAACATGGTGGCGCACTGGTACACGCAGAATCTCAAGACGCCCTACGAAGTTTCGAACATGCCCGGGTTGTGGCAGGAGTACATCGGCCACGACAACAATCGCGACGGGTACATGAACAACATGATCGAGTCGCAGGTGGTGACCAAGTACGAGCTCGAATATTATCCGACGGTGTTCTACAACCATCACCAGACAGCGCCGTTTCCGGCGCGCATCTGGATTCCTCCGTTCGGCGATCCGGTGTCGGCCGAAACCAATCCGCTGATGTGGCGCTGGATCAATAAATTCGGGATGTCGATGGCGGCGTATCTGGACGAGCACGATATCCCCGGCGCGATGCATCGCGGGCGATTCGACGACTGGTACCCCGGCTTCATCGATCACGTCAACAATTTCCGCAATACGATTTCGTTTTTGACCGAGACGGCGCTGTATCGTTACGCGACGCCGCACTTTTATACGCTCGACGAGTTTCCTCGCGACAAACAGGATCTGCGCGCGGAGGTGTTTTATCCGAGTCCGTGGAAGGGCGGATGGTGGAGGCTTTCGGACGCCTGCAACACCATGCTGGCGGCGTCGATGGCGGTGCTCGATACGGCGGCGAAGTATCGCGAGGAACTGCTGTACACACGCTATGAAGCGGGCCGGCAGACCATCGAGCGGTTTCGCCACGATCCGCCGTACGCCTACGTGATTCCGAATGAGCAGCGCGATCTGCCCACTGCGGAGACGCTGGTCCAGAAGCTGATCACGGACGGAATCGAAGTGAATCGCGCGTCCGATAATTTCAAAGCGAACGGGGTGACGTACAAAGCCGGATCGTGGGTGGTGTTGATGGATCAACCCTTTGCGGCTCTGGTGAAGGAGCTGTTCGAGGTGCAGAAGTATCCGGAATTCCGGTCGACCGGCGCGCCAATCACGAACGATGCGGGCGGACGCGGTGGTCGAGGGCAGCAAGCGGCTGCTACGGTTCCCGCGCCGGGTGCGGCCGGAGGAGGTCGGGGAGGACGCGGGAATGCAGGCGGCGGGGCTGCCGCGCCGACGTCGCTTTCGCAACTGCCTTACGACGTCACCGGCTGGACGCTTCCGATGCAGATGGGGGTGGAAGCGGTGGCGGTTTCCGAACCCGTGGGCGATGAGGCGCGGCATACGTTGCGGCGGATCGACAACGTGGAAACGATTGCAGGGAAGGTGCAAGGGTCGGGCCCAGTATTCGCGTTTTCGCACAATTCGAACGCGGCGTTGAAGGCCGTCAATGAGATTCTGGACGCGGGCGGGTCGATCACTTTCGGCAAGACGGATGACATGATTTACGCGACTGGCCGCGTGGCGCCTATCTTCGAAAAGGACGGCGTGGACGCGAAATCGATGGCGGAAGCGCCGGCCGGTTTCGCGGTCAAGAAGCCGCGCATCGCAGTGTATGAGCCGTGGGCGGGCAATATTGACGAGGGATGGACGCGCTGGATCTTCGAACAGTTCCACTTCCCTTTCACGCGCCTGCGCAACGCCGAAATTCAGGGCGGCCATCTGAACGAAATGTTCGACACCATCGTGATCGCGGAAATGAGCACCCGGCAGATCATGGACGGCATGCAGGCGGGCACGGTTCCGGGCGAGTATGCAGGCGGAATCGGCGAGGACGGCGCGGACGCGCTGCGCGAATTCGTCGATCGCGGCGGGACGCTGATCACGCTGGGCAACGCGTCGCTGTTTCCGATCGATCAGTTCAAAATTCCGGTGACGAATGCGCTGGCGGGGCTGCGACCGGATCAGTTTTTCTGTTCCGGCACGCTGCTCAAAGCGGAGATCAAGGAGCCCACTCATCCGGTGGTCGCGGGGCTGCCGGCCGATCTGACGGTGATGTTCGAACGTAACGTGGCGTTCGATACGCGGCCGAATTTTCGCGGCAAGATCCTGGCGGCGTATCCCAAGGATCGCAATCCGCTGCGCAGCGGGTATCTGCTGGGGCCGGAGCATCTGGAAGGGAAAGCAGCGGCGCTCGACGTGAATTTCGGCAGCGGGCACATCATCATGATCGGATTCCGCACGCAATGGCGCGGGCAATCGCATGGGACCTACAAGCTTCTGTTCAACGCGGTGTATTACAACCCGTCGATGGCGCCGGAATCGCCCGCGGAAACGAGGGGACGCGGCGGACGTGGCGGCGCTGGATCGCCCGCGGCGCAATGGCGCACGCAGGCGGAAGCGCTGAAGACTGAACTGACCGCGCTGGCCGATCAGAATCGCGCGTATTTCACGGCTCGCGGACCGCGCGCGGCGGAAGAAGGGAAGAAACTCGAAGCGATGCTCGATGCGTTCCAGCGCGACCGGATTCCGCTGCTCGACGATCTGCGGGCCCAGGTGGAAGATGCGGCGCTGGCGCGGCGGGAGGCTACGTATTCGACGCAGCTTCGAAAACTCGCGGTGGATTTACGCGCCAAGGATTTGAGTGCGACCAAGCTGGATGATCTGCTGGAGCAGTACCGGCTGGCGGTGATCCCGTGAAGAGATTGCGTGACGCGTTTAGCCGCCGATGCACGCAGATTCACGCGGATAAAAAAGCTTTAAATGGTCGGCGTGCATCGGCGTGTATCGGCGGCCACACTCTGAACGCCTTGGTTCTCCTCGCCGCACTCGCCGCCCGAACTTTCGCGGCCGTGCCGGCGCCTGAATCTGTCCTCGGCCACAAACCCGGCGACGATTTTTATCTGGCCACGTACGACGACGCGCTGGATTATTTCAAGAAGGTTGCCGCGTCCAGCAATCGCATCAAGCTGGTGAACGTCGGCAAGACGACCCAGGGGCGCGACTGGTACATCGCGTTCATTTCCAATCCCGAAAACCTGGCGCAACTGGATCATTATAAGGACATGTCGCGGCGGCTGGCGGTGGCGCGCGGGATCGATGACGCGACGGCGCGGCGGATGGCGCATGACATCAAGCCGATCATCCACATCGACGGCGGCCTGCATGCGAGCGAGGTCGCCAATGCGCAGCACACCATTCAGCTCGGCTACGACCTGGTGGCGCGCGAAGAGCCGGTGTACCAGGCCATCCGTGAGAAGCTGATCGTGGAATTATGGTTTTCCATTAATCCGGACGGGCAGAACATGGTCGCGAACTGGTACCGGCAGAATCTGGGCACCGAGTACGAAGTCAGCCCGCTGCCGTATCTGTGGCAGGAATACGTGGGCCACGACAACAATCGCGACGGGTACATGCTCAACATGCTTGAGACGCGCGAGATCACCAAGGCGACGCTTGAAAGCGAACCGGTGGTGTTTTACACGCATCATCAATCCGCGCCGTTTCCGGGACGCATTTACCTGCCGCCGTTCGCCGATCCGATTTCGAGCAACATGCATCCGCTGATGATCCGCTGGCTGAACCTGATCGGCGCGACCATTGCGGAGTATCTGGACGATCACGGCCTGCCGGGCTCCATGCACCAGGAAAATTTCGACGTCTGGTATCCGGGTTATATCGACAACGTCGGCAACTTCCGGCATACCATTTCCTTTTTCACCGAGACGGCACTGTACAACTACGCGACGCCGCATTTTTACACGGTCAACGATTTTCCCCAGCAGCGGCAGTCGCTGGAGAGCGAACCGCTTTATGCGAGCCCGTGGAAAGGCGGATGGTGGAGGTTGAGCGACGCCTGCAAATATATGTACGGCGCATCGATGGCGGTGCTCGATCTGGCCACGCGCTATCACGAGCAGATGCAGTACAACAAGTACCGCGCCGCGCGTGACACCATCGAGAAATTCGAGCGCGAGCCGCCCTACGCCTACATCATTCCGCGCGAGCAGCACGACGCGCCGACCGCCGGCGTGCTCATCGAGAAGCTGATGCTGCAGGGAATCGAAGTGCATCAATCGTCGAAGCCGGATGCGTGGGTGATCCTCATGAATCAGCCCTTCGCGGGACTGGTGAAGGAGCTGTTCGAGCCGCAGAAATATCCGGTTTTATCGCAGCGTCCCTACGATGTTACCGGCTGGACGCTGCCGTATCAGATGGACGTCGAAGCGGAAGCGGTGACTACGCCGCTCACGCCGGAATTCGTCAAGGGGCTCGAAAAAATCTCGTCGCTGAAAGGCTTCGCGGCTCCGTTCAATCACGATGCGAATGCCAGTTTTCGGGCGGTGAACCAGATTCTGGAGTCGAATGGGTCGGTCGCGTTCGCGGGCGAGGAGATTGCGGTTTCGAATCTCGACAAGTCGCGCCTGGATTCGATCCTGGCCGAAAATCATTTGAAGATGACCGCGTCGCGCGAAGCCGACAAGCAGGCGGAAGGCGGCAAGCCGGTGAAGGCCGCGCGCACCGCGCTGTACCGGTCGTTTCAAGCCAATATCGACGAGGGGTGGACGCGCTGGATTCTGGAGCAGTTCGATTTTCCGTTCTCGAGCGTCTACAACGCCGATATTCGCGGCGGCCATCTTCGCGAGCGCTTCGACGTAATCATTCTTCCGGATTCCAATTCTCGCTCGATCATGGAAGGGCACCGGCCCGGGACCATTCCGGAACGTTACGTGGGCGGAATCGGGCAGGAGGGAGTAGATGAGCTGCGCGATTTTGTGAGCGAGGGCGGCACGCTCATTGCGTTCAATAACGCATCCATGTTCGCCATCGATCAGTTCGGCCTGCCGGTCACCAATGCGCTCTCCGGGGTGAACGCGAATCAGTTTTTCTGTTCAGGGTGCCTGCTCAAGGTCCATATCGAGGACGGGAAGAACGCACTGACCGAGGGGCTTTCGGAAAATCCGATCGTGATGTTTGAGAGAAGCCCGGCGTTCGATACCAAGCCCGATTTCAAGGGCACGGTGCTAGCGCGCTATGCGCGGGAGCGGTCGCCACTCGAAAGCGGGTATCTGGCGGGACCGGAGCACCTGGAAGGGAAAGCGGCGGCGCTCGACGTGAACTACGGGAAGGGCCACATTCTGTTGCTGGGATTCCGGCCGCAATGGCGCGGCCAATCGCACGGCACTTACAAATTTTTCTTTAACGCCCTGTATCTCCGGTAGCGGACGGATCGCGGAGGCGCCCCAGTTTTTCGTGGATGGCTTCGAGCAGCCAAAGATGACGCGGCATCCGGTACGGCCGATTCCGAACGGCGTCATCGATGTCTTTCAACATGGGAACTGGGATGCGTAACGAGACCGTCACGGTTCCATTCTTCTGATCACGCGAGCCGCGCGGCCGCGGCGCGGAACTTCGTCGGTTAGGATCAATTCGTTTTTGCATCTATTAAGAAGCAAGTGATAGCACACTTGCAGTGGCGTGCGTGCTTGGCCCGCCCGGTAAACGTCAAAGGAACGTCCCTTGTGTGTTACTCTGGATGTCACCGAGACATCAACAAGACGTATGAAACTGAAAAAGAAGCATTTATAATGTCTTATTCAGCCATCATCCTACACTATCCAAGTGCACGCAGGTAGCCAAAAATGGAAAGCCCGCGCGATCTTCATTTTCGTGGTCTGCGGAGCCATCCGCCCAAGCGGCGGCTGAAAATCTTACTGGTCGAAGACAATGCGGCGGATGTCTGGCTATTCAAGGAAGCCTTTACGGCCCTTGAGATTCAGCACGATCTGGAAGTCGTGGAGGACGGTGCGCAGGCGATTGGACGTCTATCGGAAGACCGGGCGGATCAGCCGGATCTGATCCTGCTCGATTTGAATATGCCGAAAGTGGATGGATTCCAGGTTCTCAGCTTTGTCCGCGAGACTCCACGGTTGTGCGCGATTCCGGTAATCATTCTCAGTTCGTCGCGGGATGAGAAGGATGTGCGCCGGGCGCATGAGCTGGGCGCCAACTCGTACCTGTGCAAGACGACCGACGATTTTTCCGATCTGGTGGGGGATTTCAATCGCTTCTGGCTGGTGCGGGCGGAGCTCCCGCAACCGCTACGTTCGTGACGCCGTTGCCGTAGCCGTGAAGATGGCCGCGATCTGTGGCATTCTAGACCTCAGCGATGCTCACGATTTTTCTTACCGCATATGGCTTGGTCTTCGTCGCTGAGATCGTTGGAGACAAGCTCCTGTACACCACCGGCGTGCTGGCCACGCGCTATAAAACGGTGCCGATCATGATCGGCATGGCGTTCGCGTTCATGATCAAGATGGGCGTGGCGGTGCTGGCGGGCGAATTCATTTCGAAGCTTCCCGCCTGGCTGGTGGCCTGCATTACGATGGCGAGCTTCATCGGCGTGGCGATCACGGTGTGGCGCAAAGACGAGCGGCGCGCCGCGCACAAGGAAGTTTCGGCGCCCAAAGCGGCGATGGTCTCTTTCGCGGCCATTTTCTTTTCCGAGTGGGGCGACGTGGGCCAGATCACCGCGGCGACCGTGATGGCGGCGTCGTTAAAGGATCATCCGGATATGGGCACCAACCCGGTTCGTCTGTTCGTATGGCTCGGCGCGGTGGGGGCGATGGTCACCAAAGGCATCCTGGCCGCATCCATCGGAGCCGGCGTGCGCGGCTGGATTCAGGAGCACATTCCGCCGCGCATTATCCGCTACGCGGGCGTGGGCGCGCTGGTGCTGCTGGGAATTCTGTCGGTGATCGAGACGCTGACGGAAGGCCACGCTTGACCGCTGCGGACCAAAAGCGGCGCACCGCACTGGGGTTCATTGTCTGTCTGGGCATCGTCAGCCTGTTCGCGGACATGACGTATGAAGGCGCGCATTCGAGCATCGGTCCGTATCTGCGGAATCTGGGCGCGAGCGCGGCGGAAGTTTCCATCATCTCGGGGCTCGGCGAAATGCTGGGCGCGAGTCTCCGGTTTTTTTCGGGCCGCCTGGCCAGCCGGACGCACGCCTACTGGACCATCACGCTGTTCGGCTACGCCATGAACGTGATTGCGGTGCCGGCGCTGGCCTTCGCCGGCCACTGGCAGATCGCCGCGCTGCTGGTGATCGCCGAACGCACCGGCAAAGCTCTGCGCGGTCCCGCGCGCGACGTGCTGCTCTCCGAGGCGACCGAACAGGTGGGGCACGGCTTCGGTTTCGGCCTGCACGCGATCATGGATCAGACCGGCGCGGTGATCGGACCGGTGGTAATGTTTTTCGCCGTGGCGCGGTCGGGCGAGCATTTCGGTCCGGCGTTCCTGTGGCTGGTGGTGCCCGCGATTGGAACCCTGATCGCGCTGACGGTCGCACGGGTGCTGCATCCGACGCAAGGCGCATCAGCCCGTAATCCCGGCACGCAGGCGCTGCCGAAGGTGTTCTGGTATTACGTTGCCGCCGCGGGATTGCTCGCGTTCGGCTACGCCGATTTCCCGCTGCTCGCCGTGCATTTTGAAAACCAGCAGTTCTTCAAACCCCAATTTATCCCGCTACTCTATGCCGGCGCGATGGGTGTGAACGGCATCACGGCATTCATCTTCGGAAAAATGTTCGATCGGATCGGTCTGTCGGTGCTGGTGCTGGGCACGCTGGTTTCGCTGCTATCGCTGCCCCTCGGTTTCCTGGGAAACAGTACGGCGGCCGTGGCGAGCATCGGATGCTGGGCCGCGGGGCTGGGCGCGCAGGATGCGTCGCTGCGCTCCGGAATCGCTCAGGTGGTGTCGATGAACAAGCGCGGCAACGCTTTCGGCGCGTTCAACGGAGTGTTCGGCGTGATGTGGTTTTTGGGAAGCGTGGCCATTGGGCTGCTGTATGACGCGCATGCGCTTTATGTGTTGGTTGCGTTGGGCGTGGCGGCGCAACTGGCCGCCGCCGTGATGTTCCTGTTCATCCGCGGGCCGCTCGCGCAGGCCGCGGCCCGCCGGTAACCCGCTAAGCTCAGAATGGTGGATTCGCCAGAACGCCTCGCAAAGCGCGTCGCCCAGGTGAGCATCGCGGTGAGTGCGCTGCTCGCCGTGGTGAAGATCACCGTGGGGGTCTCATCCGGCTCGGTCGCGCTGGTCTCCGACGGATTTGAATCGAGCGCGGATTTTTTCACTGCAGCCCTGGTGCTGCTGGGGCTGTGGGTCGCCTCCAAGCCGGCCGACAGCGATCATCCTTACGGGCACGGCCGTTTCGAAATTCTGATTGGTCTGGCCATCGGCGCCGTGCTGGTGGCTTCGGGGACCGCCATCAGCCTGCGCGCGCTCGAACAACGCTACGCGGTGCAGCGTCCGGCGCTGTATGCGGTCTGGCCGCTGGGCGGATCGATCGCGCTCAAGTTTTTCATGAGCGCCTCGAAATTCCGGCTGAGCCGGCGCAGCGGCAGCGCGGGCCTGAGAGCCGACGCCTGGAACGATCTGGTGGACGTGCTGTCGGGCAGTGTGGCGCTGGCGGGCGTCGGGCTGGCGATCGGATGGCCCGGGCAATTCGCCTCGGCCGATCATTACGCGGGATCCCTGATCGGCCTGATCGTCATTTTCCTGGGTTTCAGAGTCGTGCGCGAAACGGTGCTGCAGTTGATGGACACCATGCCCGACGAATCCCAGATGACCCAGATCCGGCGCGTGGCGCTGCAGGTTCCCGGCGCCAAGGGAATCGAAAAATGTTTCGCGCGCAAAACCGGCCTGCGCTATCACGTAGACCTGCACCTGGAAGTCGATCCCGAGTTGACGGTGCGCGCGTCGCATGAGATCGCGAGCGCCGTGAAGAATACGATTAAGGCAGAACTCGACTGGGTGGAGGATGTGCTGGTCCACGTGGAGCCGTATGGCACACTATAGGGCGAATGGCCACGCTGATCATTCGAAATCTGGATACCGGCCTGTTGGCCCGTCTCCGCGAGCGGGCGGCACGTAACGGACGCTCGATGGAAGAAGCAGCCGTCGAAATTCTGAAGGCTGCCCTGGCCTTGGATTCCATTGAGGAACCCAGTGCGAGCAAGGTCCTGCGGAAGCGGTATTGACATTCATGGATAACCGCGCCATCGCACGGCTTCTATACGAAACCGCCGACCTCATGGAAATCGCCGGCGAGGATTCGTTCCGCATCCGCTCCTATCGCAACGCCGCGGGCGTGATTGAATCGCATCCCGAGCAGATTTCGACCGTCCTTAAAGACCCAGAGCGCAAGGTCACTGACATCGCCGGCATCGGCAAAGGCATTGCAGCGGTTCTGGCCGAAATCGAGCAGCGCGGCAGTTTCGAGCGGCGCGATGAGATGCTCGAAAAATACCCGGCCGGCGCGTTGGAGCTTTTGAAAATCCAGGGTCTGGGGCCGAAAAGCATCCGCCTGTTGTTTGAAACCTACCGCTGCGCCACCATCGACGACCTGGAGCGGTTGTGCCGCGAGCAGAAACTGCGCGAACTGCCCCGCATGGGCGCCAAGCTTGAGGAAAAAGTTCTGCGCTCCATCGCCGGCTATCGCCAGCGAGCCGGCCGTTTCCTGTTGAGCTTCGCGCAAGGCGTCGCGGATGAGCTCACCGAGTATCTCCAAAACGTGGGCGATCGAATTACTCACGCCGGCAGCCTGCGGCGCGGACGCGAAACGGTTGGCGATCTGGATCTTCTGGTGACCGGTCCTGGTGCGGCCGGCGCGCTCGAAAAATTCGTCGCGCACCCCAAAATGCAGGAAGTCCTCGGCAAGGGCGCGAACAAGGCCAGCATCAAGTACGGCCACGAAGGCATTCAAGTGGACCTGCGCGCGCTGCCCGAGGAAAGCTTCGGCGCCGCGCTCCAATATTTCACCGGCAGCAAGGATCACAACGTGGCGCTGCGCCAGCGCGCGCTCAAAATGGGGATGACGCTCAGCGAATATTCGCTCGCGCGGATCGACAATGCGGAGCGGGTCGCCGGCGCGACCGAGGAAGAGGTCTACGCGGCGCTCGGGCTCGCCTGGATTCCGCCGGAGCTGCGCGAAAATTGGGGCGAGATCGAAGCCGCCGCCGAAGACAGATTGCCGAAGCTGATCGAGCTTTCCAACATCCGCGGCGATCTGCACATGCACACCACCGAAACCGACGGCCGCGCGACGCTCGAAGAAATGGCCGCGGCCGCCCGCGCGCGAGGCTACGAGTACATCGCGATTACGGATCATTCGAAGGCGCTCGCTATGGCCAACGGGCTGGATGAAAAGCGCGCGGTCGCTTTCGCGCACCAGGTTCGCGAGATGAAGGACTTGGGCATTCGCATTTTTTCCGGCATCGAATGCGACATCCGGCGGGACGGCGTGATGGATCTTGAAAACGACGCGCTGGCCGAGCTCGATTTCGTGATCGGCAGCGTGCACAGCTACATGAATCTGGAGCCGGCCGAGATGACGGACCGCCTGATGCGCGCGCTCGAATGCCCGTCGCTCCGCGTGCTGGGCCATCCGACCGGCCGCATTCTGCTGAACCGCGAGCCGTTCCCGTTCGATTTCGACCTAGTCGCCGCCGAAGCCGCGCGCCGCAACGTGTATCTCGAAATCAACGCGAGCCCGGAGCGCCTGGACCTGGGGCCGGCCATGATCCGCGCGGCGAAAGCGCGGGGTTGCAAATTCGTGATCGATACGGACGCGCATCATCCCAAGCATCTGGCCAACATGACCTACGGCGTCCGCATGGCGCGCCGCGGCTGGCTGGAACCGTCGGACGTTCTCAACACGCTGTCGCTTGCCGAATTCACCCGGACCATTCATCGACCATGAAACTCATCTCCTCCACCGAAATCAGCCGCACGCCGATCTTCACCGTGACGCTCGACCGCGCCATCGATCCGGACGGCTTCGAAATCAAGCGAGCCATCGTGCAGCACCACGGCTCCGCCGTCATGATGCCGGTGGACGATCGCGGGCGCATTCTGCTGGTGCGCCAGTATCGCCTGCCGGCGCGCCAGTATCTGTGGGAACTGCCCGCCGGCCGCGTCGATCCCGGCGAAACGGTGCTCAAAGCCGCCAGGCGCGAGTTGGTGGAAGAGACCGGATTCCGCGCGAAAACCTGGCGCAAGATCGCCGAATTTTTCCCGAGCCCGGGCTTCCTGGCCGAGAAGATGACCATTTATCTGGCGACCGGCCTGATCAGCGGTGAATCGAGGCCGATGGAAGACGAGCGTATCGAAGCCCGCTGGTTTTCGCCGCGCGAGCTCGCCGAATGGATCAAGGGCGGAAAGATCAAGGACGCGAAAACCATCATCGGCTTCAGCCGTTATAAAAAATGAGGGAGAACGCGCTGCTCCCTTACGAGTCGTTGTCGCGGACCTGCTCCCCTTCCTGACGGTCGGGGTTCCGATTGGGCGCTGTGGAACGAATGATCTGCGGAACCGCGCGCGTCAGCAAGCGGAGCACGTCCAAAGCCTTCGTGCACTCGTCACAGCTGGGTGGAATCGACGGATATCCCCCGCGCGGCCATCATTCCGATATCGCGCGCAAGTGAGCGAACATCGCGTCGAGCGCCTGCGCGCGGTGGCTCACCTGCATCTTCTGCTCGTCGGTCGCTTCGCCGAACGTGCATCCGAACGGCTCGTAATGAAACAGCGGATCGTAGCCGAAACCATTCGACCCACGCGGCGCGTCCAGAATGCGGCCTTCCACAGTTCCGTGAAACGTCTTTTCGACGCGCCCGTGCCGCACCAGCGCGATCACGCACACGAACCTGGCCGAGCGGTCGTGCGCGCCTTTTAACCGCTCGATCAGCAGCGCGTTGTTGCGTTCGTCATTCGCATCCGGACCGGCGAATCGCGCCGAAAGCACACCCGGCGCACCCCCCAGCGCGTCCACTTCCAGTCCCGAATCGTCGGCGAAGGTCCATCCGTCGGCGTGCGACCCGTAATACAGAGCCTTGTCGCGCGCCGTATCTTCGAAGGTGAGTCCGAGCTCTTCGGGCGCGGGCGCCGCGACGCCGCGAATTTCCAAATCCGGCGCGGCCAGCTGAAATTCGCGCAACTTCCCGGGATTCGACGTTCCGCAGTGAACGATCACGACGTTTCGAACCGCCTTTGGATGGCCACCAGCTCTTCGATCCCGCTCCGCGCGAGCGCGACCAGCGCGGCCAGCTGCGCGTCGTCGAAAGCCGTCTTTTCGGCGGTCGCCTGCAGCTCCACGAACTTACCGGAGCCGGTCATGACCACATTCATGTCGACTTCGGCCTGCGAATCTTCCTGGTAGCACAGGTCGAGCATTCCGACGCCGCCCACCACGCCGACGCTGGTGGCCGCGACGAAATCGCGAATGGGAGATTTCTTCAATGCCCCGAACTTCACCAGTTGCCGCACCGCGGCGGACATGGCGATGTAGGCCCCGGTGATCGCGGCCGTGCGCGTTCCGCCGTCGGCCTGCAGCACGTCGCAATCGAGCAGAATGCTGCGCTCGCCGAGCACCTGCAGATCCACCACCGACCGCAGCGAGCGCCCGATCAGTCGCTGGATTTCCATGGTGCGCCCGGATGCGCGGCCTTTCGAAACTTCGCGCGGCGTACGCGTGGCGGTGGCGCGCGGCAGCATCGAATATTCCGCCGTCACCCAGCCCTTGCCCGCGCCGCGCAGGAATCCCGGGACGCTTTCTTCGATCGACGCCGCGCACAGCACGCGCGTATTTCCGACTTCGATCAGCGCGGAGCCCTCCGCGGTCAGCAGGTAATCCGTGGTCACTTTCACCGGACGCATCTGGTCCGGTTGACGCAAATCAGTTCGCATTTATTTTCCCGATTTCATGACTTCGTATAACAACAAAAAGATCAGCGCAAATCCGCCCAGAATCAGGATCGCGCACGGAATCAGCGCGCGATTCGACTTGGCGGTGGACGGACGGCGCGATGATCTGGGCGATTTGTATTTCGCCATACTTACCTCCGCGCCTTCAGGTGCGTCGCGGCCTGCTTGAAAAATTCGTCCAGCGCGGCGAGCGTCGCATTTTCAAGATTCCGCAGCGTGATGGAAACCACCGCGCGGCCCCGTTCGGCGAGCGCGATCTGCGTCGCCAGAAACTGCGCGCCGTGATAATCCGCGGTCTCCTCCGGATTGGCGATCAGAATGGTCGAAAAACATTTTCCGCATCCAATGATCATCTCGTGATAGGAGTGGTTCATGGCCGGTCCTTCATACACGTCGGCGGGCATGTTCAATGTCGCGCGAAACACGCGTTCCGCCGCGCGATCCAGCACGGCGCGCAAAGCTTTCCCGCGGGCCGAATAGCGCATGTCCCCAAAAAACGTCAGCTCCCCGTATTCGATTCGCCGGTCGCAGGAATATTGCCGGATCAGCGACGCATAAATCGCCGGTGCAGTGGCCGCATCGGGCTCGGCGAATCCCTTCAATCGACTCCACTGAAGCGTCACGCGTCCCCGCCACACCGCCGTTTCGGGCGTTTCGCGCCATTCCTTGATCTTCGAAATTCCGCCCGCGCGGCGCGCCTCGGTGTGCAGCCGGCTCGCGATCGATTTGTACAACTCGACATTCGGCTGGGTCACGAAATTCACGTTGCGCAGCCACGCCAGGCCGAACACGCAGTAATGCGTGAACTGCATATACGCGGAAAGCGGCGTCGACGGCGCGAGCGTCAGCAACGCGAGCGGATAGCCCGCGCGCCGGATCAGCGCGGCCTTTTCGACCGGCTCGCCTTTGAACTGCACGGCCAGAAATGCGCGATCCTGGTGCGGATCCTTGGGCGCGCGATAATTTGTCAACCGCACGCGCTCCCCCGTAACGATCTTCAGTCTGATCGCCTTGCCCAGGCTCTCTTCGAAATCCTGCTTGGTCCAAATCCCTGCGCCTTCCCAGGCCCGCGGCAGCAGCAGCGTCACTTTATCGCGCCCCGCCGTGGCTTGGACATTTAAAAATGACGCGAGCTTCCACGCCGTTTCGATGTCGTCCGGAGACAGCATCGCGCCCGCGATCCAGGCCTGCAGATCGACCCCGGCGAACGCCAGCGGATACAGGCTGCCGCGCGTCAGCGGACCGCTGTGCCGGCCGGCCGTCGAATTCGCATCATCCGGCTGCAGTGCCACACGACGGCACCCGTGCGCCGACGCGAAACGGTCGAGCAGCGAACCGGACAGCGTCAGGTAATAAATGTTGGCGCGCGAATCGACGCCCGCCGCGTCGTAGGCCGCCGCGATTTTTTCGAGATTCGCCACCGGCTCATACGACGTCATCCCCATCGCCATGGCGATCACCAGCGTGCGTTTCCAGAACTCGCGCGGGGGAAGCCCGCTGCGCTTTTGGATGTCCTCCACGATCGCGTTCAGTTTTTCCGGATCGGTCGAATCGAGCAGATACCAGCGTGGCCCGCGCCGCAGCAGACCGGCCGCCTGGTACATCGCCTTGTCTTCGATCGACCCGCCCATTCCGGTCCAGATCACAAACTTCACCGGAACGTCGTGAAACTCGCTCACCTGCTCGCGAATGTCGGAAACTTCTTTCTCGATCGTCGCGGCCCATTCCGGATGATGTTCGGCCTGCCACGCGAGGTTGAACACGCCGTAGCCGTTTTTCACCACGCGCCGACGCTCAATTTCCATGCCGATCGAAATGAGCGCTCCGCGCGACGGGTCCAGCGCCTTCAGCCCTTTGCGGCGCGCGCGCGAGTCGAGCGCCTTCAGCCGGCCCAGCACCGAAGCATCGCGAAACCTCTCAAAGGTCGACACCGATTCAGGATGATCGTGGTGGAGCGAAAGCAGCAATCTACTAGATGTAACACACCGGATATAATCAACTCTTACGCTATGACTCGAATTTTTCTCGCTTCGCTCCTGGGCGCCAGCGCGCTCTTCGCCGCCGACGATGTTCTTTCGCACGTCGCGGCGCACGCGGACCGCTTCGGCGAAGTCTCCCGCGAAATCTGGGAATCTCCCGAGCTTGGTTTTCACGAAACCAAAAGCTCCGAGCTGCTGCAAAAGGAACTGCGCGCCAACGGCTTCGAGGTGCACGCGAATCTCGCCGGCATGCCGACGGCTTTCACCGCAACCTTCGGCAGCGGCAAGCCAGTGATCGGACTGATGGGTGAGTTCGACGCATTGCCGGGCCTTTCGCAAAAGGACGTGCCGGAGCGTTCGCCGATCGTCGACGGTGGTCCCGGCCATGGCTGCGGCCACAATCTGCTCGGCTCGGCGTCCGCGCTCGCCGCAGTCGCGATTAAAGAGGAGATGCAGGCCAAGGGTCTCAAAGGCACCATCCGCTATTACGGCACGCCCGCGGAAGAAGGCGGCGGCGGGAAAATTTATATGCTCCACGCCGGCCTGTTTGCCGATGTCGACGCCGTGCTCTCCTGGCATCCGGGCGATTCGAATCGCGTCAGCATGGGCTCGCTGCTCGCCAACAATGGAGGCCGGTTCCGTTTTTACGGCGTCGCCGCGCACGCCGCCGCCGCACCGGACCGCGGACGTTCCGCGCTCGACGGCCTTATGGAAATGCTGATGGACGTCGAATTCATGCGCGAGCACGTCCCGCAGGAAACCCGCATCCACTACATCATCACCAACGGCGGCAAGGCGCCCAACATCGTGCCGGACTTCGCCGAAGCGAACCTGATCGCCCGCAATCCCGACGCCGAAGTCCTCAACGGAATTTGGGAGCGCATTATGAATTGCGCCCGCGCCGGCGCGCTCGCTTCCGGAACGCGCATGGAGTTCGAGCAGGGCACCAACTATTCGAACGTCCTGCCCAATGACACGCTGACCGAAGTGATGGGCCGCGCGCTGCGCAAAGCCGGCGGTTTCAGCTACACACCGGAGGAGCAA
Organism: Terriglobia bacterium; assembly: GCA_963797245.1. Taxonomy (GTDB): domain Bacteria; phylum Acidobacteriota; class Terriglobia; order Bryobacterales; family Bryobacteraceae; genus Palsa-187. The sequence continues at coordinate 60,872 of CAWCPE010000021.1, read as the reverse complement.
AAGTTCGCGGATGAATTGCAAAAAACGCTCGGTGGGCCGGTGCGATCGCCCGCACCTTCTGTGGTGAAAGCCGACAAATCGGAGGGCGTCAGCTCGGCGTCGAGCGATGCCGGAGACGTGAGCTGGGTGGTGCCCCTGTCGCAGCTCACCACTGCGACGTTTGTCCCCGGCGTCGCCGCGCACACCTGGCAGGCGGCGGCCTGCGCCGGATCGAGCATCGGACGAAAAGGAATGGTGGTGGCTGCCCGAACCTTGGCGCTCGGCGCCATCGAGCTGCTCGAAAATCCGGCCGAGGTCAAGGCTGCGCACGACTCGTTTGAAAAGCGCCTCAACGGCCGCAAATGGACCACCCGCATCCCCGCCGATGGCAAGCCTCCGCTCGATTACGCGATCAAGTAATCGAATGGCAGACCTGATTCGCGTCCCCAAGCTTGACTCGCACTTTGCGTGTTTCCGCATGGTGATCCGGCGCTCGCGCATTCATCGCTATGGAGTCTACGCTCTGGAAAAAATTCCTGCTAATCACAAAGTGATCGAATACACGGGCGAGCGCGTGAATCGCCGCGAGGCCAAAAAGCGCGGCGAGGGTGATCACACGTATCTGTTCGCGGTCGACGATTATTGGACGCTCGACGGAGCGGTAGGCGGAAGCGGCGCGGAAATCATCAACCATAGCTGCGACCCCAACCTGATCAGCCGCGTGATGAAAGGCCACGTTCTGTACATGAGCCTGCGCACGATCCAGCCGGGTGAGGAACTGACCGTCAGCTACAACTTCGCCAAGAACATCGAGCGCACCGATTGCAGCTGCGGCGCAAAAAACTGTCGCGGAAGAATCTAATAGCCACAGATGCACGCGGATTCACGCTGATTTAAGAAAAATTCTTATCCGCGTGAATCGGCGTATATCTGCGGCCAGACTCACTTTTGCGCGACGTACTTTTTCAACTCATCCAACTGTCGCTTCACGACATCCGCTTCGATCGCCGGCGCGACCTTCAGATACGCCTGCAGCAGATCGGTCGCCTCGGCGAAGTTCTGTTTCCGCGCCAGAATCGTGCCCAGCACGTACCCCGCGCGCGGATTCCCCTTCAGGTCGAGCTTCACCGCCTCGCGCGCGCTTTTTTCGGCCGCGTCCAGATCGTTCAGATTCGAATTCGCGATCGCGTTGAAATAATACGCCCGCGGGAAATCGAAGGGGTCCAGGCGAATCACTTTATTGGTGATTTCCAAAGCTTCCGGCCATTTTTCCGCTCGCGACGCGAGGATGTACAGCCGCTCATACGGGTAAAGATATTTATCATCCGCTTCGATCGAATGCTGGTAGGCGTCGGTGGCTTCCTTCACTCGATTTCGCACCTCATTCACCCGCCCCAGATCGAACCACGCCAGCGCGAACTTGGGATCGATCGCGACGGCCTTCCTCAGATCGCGCTCCGCTTCGTCCGGTTTGTGCTTCTTCACCGCAGCGATCGCTCGATCGTGCTCTTTGCGCGCGCCGGCAGGAGCAAGCGCGGTGGTCGCGCTGGTGGTGAGTCCTTCCACCTTCCCCAACTGGTGCAGAAAAATGGTGCCGACATCCGGCGAATCGAGCCTCCGGTGCCCGGAAAGCGGAACGATGTCCGACCGGTATCCCGGCAGGACGCCGCGCAGATCGCAACCCACGAAATCCCGCGGAATGGTGTCGATCGGCACCGGATAGCCTGCGCTGATCGCGCCCGACAGCGGCGGGACTGTCGGCTTGCCGTAACTCAGGTCGGCGACTTCATCCGGATTGTTGATGGAAAGTTGAACCGAAAAATTTCCCTTGGCGTCGCTCCATCCCATGGGACGTCCGATTGAGTTGCAGACTAGTTCCACCCGCACCGGGGCCGGCAGCGTGGATCCTTCCTCGACGACGAATCTTCCCGCGACCACCGAAGCGGTGGGTGACACCGTCGGAAGGGTCAACGGATTCGGCCCGGACGCCGGCGCTACGTTGGGCAGTTGTCCCCAAGCCAGCGCCGCGAATACCGGCGTGAAGGAAAACCTGGCCGACAGTCCCATGGGCGCCCTCCTCGTGATTCCCTCGATTATACGCCGCAGCCCGGTGACTTGTCGCAAAGTGATCGTGAACTCGCGTGGCGCACGCACTCATGCGTGCCGTGTCGAGACTCTTCTCGACACCTCGTCTGCGCCTGAGCAGGCGTCGACAAAAGTGTCGACGCGGCACGCACGAGTGCGTGCGCCACGACACGCCAAGTCTACTGATTTTGTTTTTTCGCCGGCGGCTTCGGCTTGTCTCCGGTATCCGGCTGCTCCTTGAGCTGATCTTCCGGAACCGGATCGCTATCGAAGGTGATGGCGGACTCCGCTCCGAACTTGCGGTACAGCTTGTAATCCGCTTCGTTCTTGATGATGGCCAGATTGTCGGACGAATTCAGCTCGAAGTGGAACGGCAGCACATAGGTCTCGTCGCCGACCTTGGTGGGCGCATAATCGAGCGTGATGCCCACGGTCTTAATCGGATAATCTTTGGGAATATCCACGCAGTCCATCTTGATCCGCATCACGACCTTGGTGTCGCGGTCCGCGTAGATCAGGCCCTTGTAGGCCGACGTATAGGAGCGCTTGGACTCGCCGTGATACATGCTGTAGCCCGCCGATTTCGGCACGGAAAATGAGAACACGTACATCCGCTGTCCGCGCAGCGTGGCCCAGTGATCCCAATCGAATTCGGTGCCCGTCAGCGGATCGAAAATGTGCGCGAGCATGGTACCGAATTCGCCGTTCGACACCGCGCCGCCCAGTTGATTGTGCGATATGTTGACCACCGACTGCTCATTCCGCATCAGTACCTTGTAGCTTTCCTTGTGATCGACAAACGACAGCTCTTCGCGAATCACGTCGCCGTAAGGAATGTAGCCCGACAGGATCGGATGAATTTTCCGCCGCGTGGTCTGGATGCACATGTAGTTGGGCAGATTGTTGGTGTAATTCAGCGCGTATTCCTTGATCGCCGCCATGACCTCGGCCTGCTCGGCCGCGCTCGGCGGAGGTGGTGGAGGAGGCGGCGCCGCGACTGGTTCGGGCGGCGGCGCGGCCGGCAATCCGGCCGATTCTTCGCTCAATTTTTTGAGCGCCTGAATGGTTTTCGGACCGGCTCCCTCGCCTTGCAGTTGTTCCACGACGCGCGCTTCCAGCTTTTCGGTAAGCTTGATTTTATGCAGCAGAAATTCCGCGGTCGCGCGATCGTCGCCCTTCATTTTGATCTGCGATCCGATGAAGGTGACCACTTGCGCCACGGTCATCGCGCGCTGCGCAAGCAAACCGGTGGCGCTCAGCAACAGCAGACTCAACCACCGGAACCTCATAGTCCCCATTCTGCCACGCGGCTCATTGCGCCCGCTGGGGATAGCCCCAGGCCTCAGCGCGTCTGCGTGAAAAGTCAGTGCTTGACCCCGCCGTTAACCGGCAGGGCTTTGGCCGACGCCCGTGGCTTCAATGCGATGGGCCAGCCGCGCCGGTGACGGCAGGGATCGATCCTGAGTTTTCACACGGACTCGCCAGCGTAGGCTGCTACGGCCGAAACAGCCCCATGTTTACACATGGGGCTAGCGTGCGCGGCGACCAAAGGCAGCCAAATTCTGCAGGCATAGTCCATACTGAAGGAAAGTGCCTGGCTACGAAGATGAACTCGCCCAGATCGTCGCCGATCTGAACCGCGCGGCCCAGGCTTCCCGCGCTCCTGTTTCCGAATCGCAGGTGTCCTCCAGCCTGGACCAGATCCTGATGGATGCGCTTCGCAAGGGTGCGTCGGATATCCTGCTGGTCTCGGGAGCTCCAGCCAGTTTTCGCGTCAACGGCGTTCTAACCTCCGGCGCGGGCGCCGCGCTCACTTCCGACGACACGCGCGCGCTGGTGCTGCCGCTGCTGGCTCCCGCGCAGGCACAGGATCTTCAGAAAAACAAATCGGCCGACCTGTGTTTCACCCGCAACGGCATCGGACGCTTTCGCGCCAACGTTCATTATCAGCGCGGATCCATCGCCGGGACCATCCGGCTGCTGCCCGAAAAAATTCCCACGCTCGAATCCCTGCATCTGCCCGCCACGCTGCGCAAGTTTGCCGAAGCGCGCCAGGGACTGCTCCTGGTCACCGGGCCCACCGGCTGCGGAAAAAGCTCCACGCTCGCCGCGATTATCGATCTGATCAACACGCACCGGCGGGATCATGTGGTGACCATTGAAGATCCGGTCGAATTCGTGCACACCAACCGGAGCTCCATCATCGAGCAGATTGAGGTGGGCCACGATACGCCCGATTTTGCCAATTCCATCCGCAGCATTCTGCGCCAGACGCCGGATGTGATCCTGGTGGGCGAAATGCGCGACCAGGAAACCATCTCCACCGCGCTGACCATTGCCGAGACCGGGCACCTGGTGCTTTCCACCCTTCACACCAATGACACATCGCAGGCCGTTTCGCGCGTGCTCGATTCGTTTCCGCTGGGCAACCAGCCGCAGATCCGGCAGCAGCTTTCCCTCGCTCTGCTGGCGATTGTTGCGCAGCAGTTGATTCCGGGCGTAGACGGAAACCGGCGGTATCCCGCGGTCGAGATCATGGCTGCATCCAGCGGCGTGCGCGGGTTGATCCGGAAGGGCGACGATCATCAGCTCTATTCCGCCATCGCCACCGGAAAAGCGTCTGGAATGATCACCATGGAGCAGTCGCTCGCCGATATGGTCCGGGCCGGGCGCATCACCCGGGACACCGCGTTCGCGCACTGCTTCCGTGCCGAGGATCTAAAGCGGTATCTGCAAGAGTAATCAGCTTGTAGTGAGCATAAAAGTAACCGATAACCGTTCATCGGCATCTTAAGATCAGTCACCCAAGGTTGGTCATTCTGGAAAATCTATAAAATGAACATTACGAAGCCTTTACTGAAGGCGCATCTGGCTGTATCGCTGGTTTTGCTGCCGCTCGCCGCCGCTCAGGATCAACCGGAGCAGCAAACCCAGGCCGAAACTGCGAAACCAACCCAAGAAGGCGCGCCGTCAACCCAGGCCGTTCCCGCTAACCCCACTAATCCATTGGACGTTGTACCTCCCGGAGGGAAGCGCGTCCTGGGAGTGCTGCCCAACTATCGAACCGCCAGCGCGGACATGGAAGGCACCACGTTGACCGGGAAACAGAAGATGACCATCGCGGCCAAGGATTCCTTCGATTATCCGCTGATGCTGCTGGCGGCCGGCTATGCCGGGATTGACCAGTTGACCAACTCAGACCCTTCCTACGGCCAGGGCACCGAAGGCTACGCCAAGCGATTCGGAGCCTGGTATGCGGACGAGGCCATTGGAAACATGTTCACCGAAGGCCTATTTCCAACGTTGCTGCATCAGGATCCGCGTTATTTCCGGCGCGGCCCGGAGTGGGGCGGAGTCTGGAAGCGCACCGGCTACGCGCTTGCGCAAGTGATCGTGACTCATAAGGACGGCGGCGGATATCAGTTCAACTACTCGGAGTGGGCCGGCAATGCGGCGGCTACGGCGATCGGCAACATTTATCACGTGGACGATCGCACCGCTCTGGATAACACCGGGAAGCTGCTGGAGCAGGTTGGAACCGACGCCATTTCGCAGGTCCTCAAAGAGTTCTGGCCGGACATCAAAAAGAAGTTCTTCCACAAGGGCGGCGGTTAAGAACTTGGCCGGCTGACTTTTTCCAGGCCCCATGAAATGGTTAGAGGCAGCCACGCAAGAGCGGCTGCCCCCGTCAGGCCAGTGAATTACCAAAGAACCTAGAACACGAACTTGCCGGTGAGCACCGCCACGCGGCCGGATACCGCCGATCCCTGGAAGGCGCCGTACGCGCTGGTGGGAGGCGTCACGTCGCTGGTGATCAGGCCGAATCCAGGCAGCGCGATGTTGTGTCCAGGCGCGCCGAAGTTCGGATGGTTGAACAGATTGTAGGTGGCGATGCCGATCTGCAGGTGCATCCGCTCGGTAATGGCGAACCTCTTGAACAGGTTCATGTCGACGTCGGTGTAGCCGGGGCCGTAGAGCGAGTTGCGTCCCACGTTGCCGAAGGCGGTCTCCTGACCGGCCGGGACGAACGAGGAGGAGTTGAAGCACGGGCTGTTGACTGCGCCCGGGCCGCACGAACTGGGCAGCGATCCGCCTTTGAAACTCGCGAGCATGGTGCCTCCGATCGATTCGGCACCAAGATCGCCGGCGAGCTGGCTGTCGATGATGCTGAACGGCGTGCCCGAGCGAATGTAATACTTGCCGGAGAGCGTCCATCCGCCCAGGAAGTAGTTGGCGACATGATTGGAAACTTTCCAGGGCAGATCCCACACCATATCCGCGACAAAGCTGTTGCGGATGTCGTAATCGGCGTTCCCATAGCCGGCCGAAGCGAGCGGCGCAACCTGCGAAGTGAGCGAGGTTGCTCCGTTGTACGGCAGGCCGGAGCCGCCGTTCGATACATCGTCGAGCGCGTGGCTCCAGGTGTAGCCGGCCTGTCCCGAGAAGCCGTAGCCCAGGGCGCGCTTGAACTGGAACGTCAGGCCGTTGTAATTCGAGGTTCCATTGTTGGTCAACTGCGTCACGCTTGTAAACGACCCGTCGCGCGGGGTCGTCGGCAAGCCCGCGAAGGGATTGCCGGAGGCGTTATAAGCGTTCGCAAATCCGTTCAGCGTCAGCAGATTGTACCCGTAGTTTCCGCTGTAGGTCGCAATCAGGATGTTCTTGTTGCCGAAGGGCTGCTCGATCTCGAAGCTCCACTTGATGACTTCGGGAGTCTTGAAGGTCGACGGAATGGAGAAGTAGTTCGGCGGGCTGAACGCCGGGTCGACGGCTTCCAGCTGATCGACCGTCGCGCCGTTGTTGAATCCGTTATGGAAGGTCTGGTATTGCGAAAGCGCGGCGGATGCAGCCTTGGGGCCGACCGCCGTGCCGTCAAAAATCACCGAGGTATACGGGTTCGGCGCATTCGCGAACACGCTCGAAACCAGGAATCCAGGCGCCAGATCCGCGAACATGCCCATGCCGGTGCGGATAACCATCCCATGCATGTCCTTGGGGCTCCACACCAGTCCGAGTCGGGGCTGCGGAACCACCTGATCGACACTGTAGTAGGCGTTCGGCTGACCGCTCTTGATGATGGAGTTGTAGGCCACGTTCCCGGTGTTGAACCCGGAGGAAAGGAACGGCTCGGTCAGGTTGCTGTAGCAATCGTCCACGCAGCTGGGATTGTTGCTGTGGTCGATGCGCACGCCGAACATCAGTTTCACGTTCGATTTGATGCTCCATTCATCCTGCGCGTAGATTCCGTAATTGAGAAAACGGATGTGCGCGACGTCGAGAGACGTGAAGTTCTGCGCATAATAGCTGCCGGTATTGGGATCGGTCACGCCGTTGGCAAAATCCGCCAGCGAGGTGAAGATGTAATAGCCGTTGGTGCCTTCGAGCAGCCCGTGGTCGGAAACTTTCTCGTGCCGGTAGTTGACCCCGATCTTGATGTTGTGGCCGCCCTTCAGGATCGAGTAATCGTCGGAGAACTGAGCCTGCCCCACGTTGCGGCCCTGCGGGAACACGAACCACGGATCGCCCATGTTATAGAAGCCGCCGCCGTTGGCGCCTCCGTCCAGGATGTCGAAGTAGCTGGGGAACGTGGAGAGCGCGCTCTGCTCATTCGCCGGACCGAAAATCGCGCTGTAATACAGCGCCGATCCGATGAAGTTGTTGATCATGGTGGGCGAAACAATCGAAGTCAGGTTGATCTGGCCTTCGTGTTCCGGCTGGATGCTCTGCAGGTTCAGGCTGGGGGTGAGAAGATTCGTGCCGGTAGGCTGGAAGCCGGTGTCATGCTTGTAGCGGACGTTGAGGCTCTCTTTGTCGGTGATGTTGTAATCCCCGCGGGCCGTCAGCAGCCATTCGGAGTTCTGATTGGAACCGTCGGCTCCATACGCTTTCGCGCAGGAAACGTTGGTTCCGAAGATCCCGCCGCCGGGCGCCGGCGTTCCGGCAAATTGTCCGCATCCCAGCAATCCGTTGCCGTCCTGTAAAGGTCCGGCGCCGTTAACCACCGTGGTCGCACTCGCGGCTCCCGGCGCTCCATTCCAAATGCTGAACGCCTTCTGATACAGCGAAACGGCCGACGGATCCATATTCTGCAGAGCGTATTGCTCGAGCTGGGCCGACGGAATGGTGACCACGTTGGTCACCGGCAGGACGTAGCGAATGCCCTCGGTATCCAGCAGGAAGAACAGCTTGTTCTTGATGATCGGCCCACTGATCAGCGCGGCGTATTGATTCGAATCATCGCGGGGACGCGGCACGCCGTTCAGGTTGTTGAAAAAGTCATTGGCATTCATGATGTCGCCGTTGTAATTTTCAACCAGGTCGCCATGGAAAGCATTGGTGCCGTGCTTGGTGACATAGTTGACCTGCGCTCCGGCGAAGCGGCCGTATTGGACGCTGTACCCGTTCTGCACCACCGTCGCTTCTGAAATCTCGTTGGCGCCCAGCGTCAGGTTGCTCGCGCCGGAATTGTTGAGATTCAGATACGGATCGTCATAGTCGGCTCCGTTAATGGTGAACAGGTTGGAGGTGCCGGGCAGACCTTGGGAACTGAAGTTGCCATACGCCGCGCCCGTGCTAAGGTTGATGCCCGGAACCGTGAACGCGACCGTGGTAATATCGCCGCCGGGCATGGGAAGATCTTCCATCTGCTTGGTGGTGAAGGTCGCCGCGAGATTCGCGTTTTCGACGTTCACAAGACCGGCGGACTCATTCACTTCAATGGTCTGCGATACGGTCTGCACCTTGGCGGTGAGATTGATACTGGCAACCTGTCCGACCTCGATCACCACCTTGGTGGTATCCGACGCCAGTCCCGCGGTTTTGGCGGATATGGAGTAGTTGCCGGGCTTCAGGAAGATGAAGCGGTAGGTACCTTCTGTATTCGATTGCGCCGTGCGAGTCTCGCCGGTGTCCAGAGACTTAAGCGTGACTGTCGCTGCCGGGATGACCGCTCCGGTCGCGTCGGCTACCGTGCCGGTCATGTCGCCGGTCGTGACCGTTTGCCCAAAAGCGGAGACCGCCGCGAGCGAGAGAATTGCCACCCATGCAAAAAGACGGAGCGGAATCAACAGACTCCGCTGCGACCGATCGCCTGTAGATTTTGAAATGAACATAACCCTTTCCCCCGTAATACTTGAATTGTCATTGAATGGAGTCATTGAATGGACTCGCAAGGTCGAAGTGAGGGCGGATTCGTGATTGCCGAATCCGTCGCGCGACCGGAGTGTTGGAACTGAAACCTGCATCATCACGCTGTCCGAGAACAAACCCCAAAAATACTGGCGTGTTACGGCAAGCTGCGGCACGGAGTGCCGAATTCACGCACTGAATGTCAAATGATCCCCAAGCCAAAAAGTCGTAGCGATCAATGCAATTGCGCGTTGGCCGAACCGATAGGCCAGCGAACAAGACAACCCATCAAAACTTGAATCAAACGTAATACTTCTGTTTCAGAATGTCAATACCGTTAAACGGCAATGGGAGTGCTCAGACAAAGGCCTCGCGGTCATGAAGGAGCTACTGCAAGCCGTTTAAAACCCTGCAAAATAAACATTTGCATTAATTGGGGGCAATTTGGCAATGGATCGGCGCCGGGCCGCCCGGCTATGCTGGAAGGCATGACCATTCTCGAGTTTACGCCCTTGGTTTTCGCGATTTCGGTCGCGGCAGGGTGTCTGGGCGCCATGACCGGGCTCGGCGGAGGGGTGGTGGTAACGCCCGCGCTCACGCTTGTTCATGGGCGTCGATATGCGCTATGCGATGGGAGCCAGCCTGGTGTCGGTGATCGCGACCAGTTCGGGCGCAGCCGCGGCGTATGTACGGGAGGGATATTCAAATATCCGGATTGGGATGTTTCTGGAGGTTGCGACCACGCTGGGCGCTCTGTGTCGGAGCGTTTCTCGCCACCAGGATTCCGACCGCGTGGCTGGCCGTGATTTTCGGCCTGGTGCTGCTCCAGGCGGCCTGGCAGTCGACCCACGAACTTAAGGCTGGAAATGGGACAGCAGAGGAAGATCCGCTCGCCACGCGGTTCAAAATGAATGGCGATTATCCCACGCCGGAGGGCCGCAAATCATACTATCCGCGGCGCGTAAAGACTGGATTCGGAATGATGTTCGGGGCGGGCACGATTTCCGGGCTGCTGGGCATCGGATCGGGCGCGCTGAAGGTGATCGCCATGGACCAGGCCATGCGGATTCCATTCAAAGTCTCCACCACCACCAGCAACTTCATGATCGGAGTGACGGCGGCGGCCAGCGCGGGGATTTATTTAAGCCGCGGTTATATCGATCCGGGACTGGCCATGCCGGTGATGCTGGGCGTGCTCACCGGTTCGTTGATCGGCACGCGGATCCTGATGGTTGCGGGAACCCGGACGCTGCGGTGGGTTTTTGCGGTAGTGGTCGCGGTATTGGCGGTCGAGATGATCTACAGCGGGTTTTCGAAAAAACTATGACGGATATTCGCCTGGAAAAGATGGTGTCCGTGCTCCTCCGGACCGGCGTTCTGCTGGCTGCGGCGGTGGTGCTCGGCGGTGGATTGTGTTTCGTGATCGGGCATCGGTCGGAACCGGCCGGCGACCATGCGTTTCATGGGGTTGCGAGCCAGTACCGGCAGTTGGGAGGGATCCTGAAGGCGACCGCGCAAGGGGATTGCCGGGGCATCATTCAATTCGGATTATTGCTGCTGATCGCCACGCCGGTGATGCGGGTCGGGTTGTCGCTGGTGGGGTTCGTGTTCGAGCGCGACCGGACCTATATCATTGTCACCGCGATCGTGCTGGCGATCCTGCTATTAAGCCTGCTCGGCAGAATTTGACGTGTTGCCGATTCCGGCCGACGAGAACGTATTCAGAATGATGGATACAGGATCCAGCGATCCGTTCTGGCCGGTGGTGTTTCCGAATAGCGACGAAGTGAGCTGACTCTGTGTCTGGCTGTCGGAGGAATCGGACGACGATGCTTCCGAATGATGGTGACCGTGATGATGATGGGCGCCGCCGACCGCTTGAGCCAGATCCTGGATATTGGGAAGCTGGCCGCTGTTCGATGCGTTGGTGAAGTCCGCGGCGAGCTGGTTGAGCTGATTGGCGGCGGTGGTGTTGCCGTCATTGGTCGCGGTTTGCGCGGCGGCCTGGAGGTTGGTCGCAATCTGACCGGTAAGCTGCTGATACTCAGTAGGATTCGATTGCTGGAGCTGCTGGAGCGTGCTCAGCACCTGGCCGAGCGGAGAGAGCTGGCTATTGTCCGAGGAGGATGACTGTCCGACGGAGGACGCCGTCAGCGTGCTGGTGCTGTTGGCCGAGGTAGAGTTGGTCGAGGCGGTCTGCCGGAGATCGTTGAGGATCGATTGCAGGTAGTTGTTCGAGAGGCTGTTGATAGATCCCATAACAATCTATATATCGGCAGTTTCGGGGCGGATTTTCAGTGAATCTAGAAACTTTCCGCGCCGATTGTGGAGCGGTCGAGATCTTCGAAGGCGTCGGGACCCAGGAGCCGGGAGCCGCGCGTGTCGCCCGCGCCCCAGCCGAGCGCCGACATACGGGCCGGGTTCGGGCTGAAGACGATGTGGAAACTGGACGGATCGTCGGGAGCGGAGGGCGCCTTGCCGCGGCGCGGTGTGACCAGCGCCAGGTACTTGAGAATAGAGTAGATATCGCCTTCGTCGGGCAGGCTGACGTCGAATTCCTGGGTCTCGAAACGAACGTGCGCGCCGCGTTCGGCCAGGCGGAAGGCGAGGAAGGCGCAGCAGTCGACGGCGCGCTCAAACCAGGCTTCTGAGTCGAGCGGTGAGTCGAGATCGAAATAAATCAGCACCCGGTGATCCTGTTCGCGGGCAAATTCGCGGACCTGAAGATCACCGGTATGGGCGGTCGCTTTCCAGTCGACATGGCGCGCGCTTTCGAGCGCTTCATAGGGGCGGATGCGATAGAAATCGTGGCCGCGCCCGCGCTGGAGCGCTTCCATCTCGCCGCTGACGGAGAGCAGGAGGGCTTCGAAACCGGGCTGGGGATCGAGGCTGGGATAAACGATGACGTCATGCCGCGCGGTGACGGATTCGCGACGCTCGGAAAAGCCGAACGGGAAGCGGGTCGAAAACTGGAAACCGCGCTCGCGCTGGGCGCCGCGCTTGGCGAAATAAAGCTCGACAGATTCTTCAAGGATCGCGCCGCCGGGGATCACGGGGAAGTAAAGGGTCGCATCGAAACCGCTGTGGGGCGCGCCGGCGAGATGAATGCTGAAAGACGGAATCAGGCGCTTGAGATTCTTGAGCCGGATGCCGGCGCGGACTTTGCGGCGTGCGGAGAGATGCTCGGGCAGGACGAGATCGAGTTCCAGGCCGGCGAGCCCCAGGCGGCTGATGAATCCGGAGACCAGGAAGGTAGAGAACATCGCGGCGAGGATCAGGAAGAGCAGATTGTTGGCGGAAAGGAATGCGGCGATGGCGATGAGGAGGAGGGTCGCGAAGTAGGCGAGTCCGGATCGGGTGATGCGCTGGCGGAGTCCTTGCGCGAGGGCGTTCGACACGGCGGTGGAGAATTTGCGCCAGCGTTCGCGGAAGGAGCTCACGGTTTCAGGCTAGCATCGCGGTTCTGGTGGGGCCGGCTTTCGAGCCGGCGAGCCGGTCTTAGACCGGCTTGTATTTGTCGCCCGTCGGAAGCCGGCAAGAAAGCCGGCTCGCCGCCACGAATGGCGGCCCCACAAGTCGGCTACGCGGCGATTTTTCCCTGGGGAGAAGAGAGACGAGGGCAGAAGGGAATTGGGCAGAAGGGGCAGAAGAGAAGGAGCGGGGCAGAAGGGCAGAAGGGGACAGCCTGAATTGAGCCCTTCATCTTTCTTGCCAGGGGGACGGAGCACTCCGTCCCCCCCGCGAGTCTCGCGCGGTTTGGGGTGGCATAAGAACACAGATTCGCCGGCGTGAAGTGACAGTCACTCTGAAACAGGTGCAGAGACGCCAAAGCTGGATTGAAACTGATTGGCCTCGATTCCCCGTGGGTTGTTGCGATACGGAATGTCCCGAGGCTTGCGCCTGCGGCTTTTGTGCAGATACTCGACGAAATGAGTGCGACGAGCCAAATTCGCGAAAGGGACGGAGCGCTCCGTCCCTTTAAACAAAAAATCCAAAGGCTCAATTCAGGCTGTCCCCTTCGGCCTTTCTTCGGCCTTCTTCGACCGATTCCGATAATCCGGCGCATGTCCGCTTTGCAAATGCGATCCGCGATCAGCGGGCCTGACTATTTTCGTTCCCCGATTTTCGGATTGGATAGTTCCACGATCGCGCGCACCACGACATCCGGGCGGTCGAGCAGGATCCAGTGGCCGGAATCTGCGACGATTTCGAGGCGCGCGTGGCGGGCGGTGCGGGACAGGCGTTCATGGTCGGCTCGTTGAGCCTTGCTCGAGTTGCCGGCGGAAAGGATGATCATCGGGGCTTCGATTTTTTCGGCTTCCTGAAGTACGGCACGGGCGATTGAGGGGAGGGATTTCAGAGACAGCGCGGCGGTGCGGAAACATTTGGGGCTGCTCCAGTGGAGTTGGACGCCTTTCCATGCCGTGCGCGGAAGTTTGCGGACTTCGCCGAGCATTCGTTCGGTGAACGCGGCGCCGCCTTTGCCGCTGGAGGCTCTCGCGACTAGCCTGGGGATGGCTCTCCATCCCGTGGCGGCTAGGTTTAGCGCGAATCGGACCACGCCAAGATGCGCGAGGAGTTGGCCAACTCGCGCGAGGAAAATTCCACGGGCACGGAGGGCGCGCTGCGCTGAAGTGGGGTCGGCCCATTCGGTGGCGCCGGCGGGATCGACTAGGACGACGCCGGCGACTTCCTGCGGATATCTCGCGGCGTAGGCGAGTGTGATTAAGCCGCCGAAGGAATGGCCTGCCATGACGCGCGGAGCGGGGATTTTTGCGCGATCGAGAAGAGTGCGGAGGTCGGTGAGAATGGCATCGAGATCGCAGGATCGGGCGGAATCGCTCCAGCCTAAGCCGGCGCGACCGTAGGAAATGGTCTGCTGCGATTTCGCGACTTCGTTTTGCACCGCGCTCCAGCTTAAAGAGGTCGCGGCGATGCCGGCTTCGAAGACCACCGGCGGGGAGCCTGCGCCTTTGATCTCGGCATGCAGCCGGCGGTTGCCTACATCGATCATGGGACCCGGCGGGGGGGAACGATGGCGATCGCGCGCGGTGTGGATGGCCTGGTAAAGAAGCCCTGCGGCGATGAAGAACGCGATCGCGAGCAGGAAGATCAATCCGAGACCGCCCATTCTCCTGGTTTGATGACGCGCGTGCGGGGAAGACGGCCTTGGCTCGAAATGAAGGCGACGATGGCTAGAATTCCGGCAAATGCAGCGAGTTTTGCGACGTCAGAGGAGTGCGATCTGGGTAACGTTTTCCAAAGAATGCCGAGCACAGGCTCCGCGAAGCAGACGGCCCAGACCGTGCCGTAGAAATAACGGCGCTCAGTGCCTTCGCCTTTCGTTGACGCGCGCACACGCGGAAGGAATCCGAACGCTCCCAACAGCCAGAGCGTGATTGCCAGCGGGAAATAGGCGTGATCGTAGATTTGGCGCAGTCGCCACGCGCTGGTCGCGACTGCGTAGACCAGGCCGGCCAGATTCAGCACGGCGAAGCTGATCAGATCCGACCAGGCGACGGTGTAGCAGACGCGGCGGTAAAGAGGATTCGGTTTGTCCTCGGTGAAGCGCAGGATGTACGGTTTGGGTTCGACTCCCGGAAGGCGCCCGCGCAGGCCGGCAATGCCGGTCGCGATCAGAACCGCAGCCAGCCACACAAGAGTGCGGCGGTCGAAGCCGCGTTCGAGCAGGTCGAATGTGAGGGGACCGGGGGCGATGAAGAAAACGAAAATCCAGATGGGCCAGTGCGCGAGCCGGTACGCGATCTTATTGCGCTCACGGAACTTCACCACGTGATGGTTATAACACGGGAGGCGCTCGATGGATTGATCTCCAGCTGATCGCTGACGGCGTAGCGCGATCAGGGTTGATCTTGCGCGAGATTCCGCCGGGTCGCGTCGATCAGACCTTGTATCGTATGGGCGCTCTTGGCCCAGTAGTTCCCGCCTTGGCTGTAGATTTCTCTTGCCCGTTGGAGCGCGGCAAGGGCTTCCGCGTATTTTTTCTGCAGGGAAAGCGCCCGGCCCAAGGCTTCCCAGGAGTTGGCGACGCGCGGATCCTGGTTGCTGAGATGGGCGGCTTCCACCACTCCCAGGGACTGGCGCGCATAGCTTTCCGCCTCCGCGAATTGCCCCGCAATGCGCATCACATTCGAAGCGTTCCGCTGCGCGTACCAAAGAATGAGCGAGGGAGACTGAACCGCCTTTTCGATAACGGGCATGGATTCACGCACCGCCTGAGCGGCGGCGGAGGGTTCGCCGGCGTTTACCGCGAAACCCGCCCAGGCGTTTCTGGCTTGCGCGGTTCTCACCACATCCGGCCCGAGCTTTCGTGTGAAAATGTCAACGATCCTCTGCGCGGTCTCCTTTCCTTTTTGGTAGTCCTGCGTCCGCGAGTAGAGAGTCGTGAGATCGAACAACACATCCGTCTCCCACAGACCTCCCGCTTCCTCTTTCCGTCCCGTGGCCAGCGCTGCGAGGATGGCTGCTTCGGTTTCCTGCGGTTTTTGCAACTCGATCCGGAGCATCGCGCGGTTCGCCATGGCGGCGGCTACCGTTACGCGAGGAATGGAAGAATCGCGCATGCCCGCCCCGATTACGTCGTCGTACAACACACGGGCCTGCTCGATGTGCCCACGCATCAACACGCTCAACAATTGCGCGTACCGCATCTCGGTGTCCAGCACTTCGGCGACAGGAGCGCTCTTTCCCATTTGCCGAAAGGTGTCGAGCGATTCCTGAAAGACACGGTCCGCTTCCGGATAGTGACCCACATCGGTTTCCAAGAGCCCGTCCAGCGCCAGAGTCTCCGCCACGTTCCGCGCATCATGCTCCGCTCGAAAAACCGGCAGGGCGCGATCCAGGTGGAAACGGGCTTTGTCGTACCGCTGCTGGCCGATGTAGCCATTTCCGAGACTCTTGTGCAGCACGGCGAGCGTCAGGGGTCCACCGATGGAACCGCTCTCGAGCCGTTGATCCGCCGCTTCGAGCATCTGATCCACGGTGTATTTACCCACGTCGCGGTGTTCGTCCGGGGCCGCGAGCATGTCGGTGAGAAATCGATTCACCTGCTCCACCTTCAGAGCTTCCGCACGAGCCGTTCGGGCTTCGAGCGCAGCCACTACCGCAGCCACACTGACGGCGATCGCCAACAGCGCCGTAACGCTGGCGGCAACCCAGCGCCGGCGCACAAACTTGCTGAAACGGTAGACCGTGGTTTGCGGGCGAGCCTCGACCGGGCGACCATTCAGATAATTTTGGAGATCCCGCGCGAAATCGCGGACCGTCGGGTACCGCCGCGACGGCTCGTTTTCGAGAGCCTTCAAAAGGATGGCGGAAAGGTCGCCGCCCAGTGACCGGCGCAGGCGTTCCCGTGAAATAGACCGCCGTTCGGCGGCCGCTTCGGTCACCGCTGTGGTAGGGCGCGTCGGCGAAACACCGGCGGCGATGCGCTGCAGCTCACACACCACCGACTCCGGGTCGCCATACGGCCACGCGCCGGTCAGCAGTTCATACAGAATCACGCCCAGCGAGAAAACGTCGCCGCCCACGCCCGGCCGCTGGCCGCGCAACTGCTCCGGGCTTGCGTAGCGAGGCGTCAACATGCGGCTGCGCGTGGCGGTAATCGCGCTTCCGCTGATCAGGCCTGCCGTGCCGAAATCGAGCAGCTTGGCCTGGCCGTCGTTATTTACGAGAATATTGGCCGGCTTCAGATCGCGATGCAGAATCAGGTTGCGATGCGCGTACTCGACCGCGTCGGCCACCTGTAGAAATAAGCGAAGGCGGTCCTCGATGGTGAGCTTCAGGCGATCGCAATATTCGTCGAGCGCGGCGCCTTCCACATATTCCATCGCCAGGTAGGGATGGCCGGAGGAAGAAACGCCGCCGTCGAGCAGGCCGGTGATATGCGGATGCCGAAGCGCGGCCAGAAACTGGCCTTCGGTCGAG
The DNA here is from genome assembly GCA_963797245.1 of Terriglobia bacterium. Classification (GTDB taxonomy): domain Bacteria; phylum Acidobacteriota; class Terriglobia; order Bryobacterales; family Bryobacteraceae; genus Palsa-187. Next base: position 43,733 of record CAWCPE010000021.1, on the reverse strand, counting down.
AAACGGCGCCGGAAATCGTCACCGGCCAGGTGAGCGGCCATCACTTTGATGGCAACCTGCGTGTCGAATCGGCCGTCGGCGCGTTCGGCCAGGTAGACGGCGCTCATCCCGCCGCGGCCCACCAGACGCGACGCGCGGTAGGCGCCGAACAGCTCCGTGGGAATGGCGGGAGCTTCCTTGGCAGCCGGGCTCGCGGGAGCGGAATCCATCTCCTGATGAGCTTCGAGGAGTGAAACGACCTCCTCCAGTAAGTCCGCGTCGGCGCCGCAGCGGCCGGCCAGCCATTGCCGGCGCTCGATCGCATCCTCGATCGATAACGCGTGGTGAAACAAGGACTCGATCTTTTCCAGGTCGGGCATGGAGACGATCTTTTAAAACATCGCGCAGAACGCGGAGGTATTGCCTCATCTTATTCGAGTTTGGGTGTGGCCGCAGATGCACGTCGATAAACGCGGATAAAAAAACCTGTTCTTATCGGCGTGAATCTGCGGCCTATTCCGTCGGGTGAAGACGCCGATATAGCCAGGTTTTGGAGAATTGCAGATCGCGGTCGACGGTGGCGCGCGCTACGTCCAGGAGTTCGGCGGTTTCCTCATTGGTGCAGCCCAGAAAATAGCGCAGTTCCACCACCCGGACCTTGCGTTCATCCAGCGCTTCGAGCTCACCCAGCGCTTCGTCGAGGACCAGCATCTCACTGCCCGCCGCATCCACCCAGGCGATATCGGGATGCAGGGGAACCCGCTCATACTCGGCGCCGGGACGTTTTAAGGCATGGGTGCGGCGGGCATAATCCGCCAGGATGCGCCGCATCACCATGGCGGAAAAGGTGAAAAAGTGTCGCCGGTCGGTGATTTTAGCGCCTCGCTGCCGCGCCAGGCGAAGGTACAGCTCGTTCACCAGGCCGGTGGCCTGCAGCGTATGTCCCTTGCTTTCGCGCCGCAAATATCCCTGGGCGATGGAGCGCAAATCGTCATATGCCGCCGAAACGGCGGACGCCAGCGCCGCGCTATCCCCCTCATTCCAGCGTTTCAGCAGCGCAGTGATTTCGCCCGGAAGGGAGTTTTCAAAGGACATGATCCTGCAGAAGTCTATCTTATCGAACTTTTATTCCAATCGTTTTCAATAACATGCCGTTTTGAACGGCGGGTTTTTCGCCAGCCGCCCGGTATCGTGTGTGCGAGGTCATCATTTGAACTTGAACGCGGTGGGAAGTGTGATATATTCAGGCCGCTGTAGGTTCCCCTCAACAAGGAGGAAAGCATGAAATCGCGACGCTCATTCCTTCTGGCTTCGGTGACCGGAGTGAACGCGGCGTGGGTCGCGGCGCACTATCCCGGAATTCTGGCGGCACAGGATCACGTTCGTAAAGCGGAAAAAGGCGGGCAACTGCGGCTGGCCTATTTTACGGATCTGCAGGCGGCGGAGATCGAGGCCATGGCGGCGCAGATTATTCCGACCGATGAGAGTCCCGGTGCGCGCGAGGCGCATTGCGTGTACTTCATCGATCGCGCACTTTCGACGTTCGCGAAAGGAAGCCAGCCGGTTTACGTTCAGGGGCTCACGGATCTCCAATCGAAGACGCAGCAGCTCTTTCCGGACGGCGGCAAGTTCTCGGCGTTATCTGCCGAGCGGCAGATCCAGGTGCTGACCTCGATCGAAAAGACGCCGTTCTTCCGGACGGTCCGCACGCATACTGTGATCGGATTCTTTTCGCGGCCGGTGCACGGCGGCAATTACGACAAGATCGGCTGGAAGCTGATCGGCTACGACGATTCGCTGAATCATAAGCCGCCTTTCGGATACTACGACGCGCAGCTGGAGAAATCGCGATGAAGCACTATCCGACGTCGAGCGAAGTGGATTTCATCGTGATCGGATCCGGCGCGGCCGGCGGGATCATGGCCAAGCAGTTGTCGGTGGCCGGATTTTCGGTGGTGGTGCTCGAGCAGGGCGGTTGGGGAAAATACGGGCGCGAACACGAATACAACAAAGACGAGTGGCTGCAGCGCAATCTGAGCGACGACGACCGGCTGATGAGCGATCCGGCTCAGCAACGCAATACCTTCCGTCCGAACGACAAGACCAAAGCGGTGCGCGGGAATCATAGTTACGGCTGCGTGGTGGGCGGTGGAACGGTTACATACGGCGGAAGCAGCTGGCGGCATCTGCCGTACGAATTTCGCGAGGCTTCTCACGATCCGACCATTCCTTCCGGGACGGGGATGGCGGACTGGCCGGTCACCTTCGAAGAGCTGGAGCCGTACTACACGCAGGCGGAACGGGAGCTGGGGATTTCCGGAGTGCGCGTCGATTCGCCGTTCGTCGCGCCGATGACGAAGGATTATCCGGTTCCGCCGGTGCCGCTGAAAAGCTCCGGCGCGCTGTTCCATACGGCGGCGGCGAAATTGGGATTGACGGTGGTTCCGGGGCCGCTTGCGATCATCACGCGTCCGTATATGGGTCGCGCGGCGTGCGTGAATTGCGGGATTTGTTCGGGCTACGGATGCCAGGTGCGGGCCCGATCGAGCTCGGCGGTGACCGTCCTGCCGATTGCGGAGAAAACCGGACGGTGCGAAATTCGCGTGAAGAGTTATGTGCGCGAGATTTCGGTGGATCAGAGCGGCCGCGTGACCGGGGTGGTGTATTTCGACGCGCAGAAACGCGAAGTGCGGCAACGCGCGAAAGCCGTCGTCCTTTCGGCAAATGGATCGGAGTCGGCCCGGCTGCTGCTGATGTCGAAATCGGCGCGGTTTCCGGATGGGCTGGCGAATTCAAGCGGGGTGGTCGGGAGATACGCGATGTTCGGCAATGTGGTCAATGCGAGCGCGCTGTTCGAGCATCCGTTGAATGAGTACAAAGGCGTGATTTCGGGGGCGGGGATCGTGGATTACGTGCACTCGGATCCCAAGCGCGGGTTTTACGGCGGCGGGAGGATGACGGCGCGCGGGTACTTGACGCCGCTCGAACTCGGCCTGGATGGATTGTCGCCGGATGCGCCGCGATGGGGCGCGGGATACAAGCGCGCGCTGCGGGAAGAAGCCAATCATCGGATGACGATTACGTCATTTGTGACGCAGCTGTCGCTGGAGACGAATCGGGTCGACCTGGATCCAGATGTAAAGGATGAGTGGGGTTTGCCGGCCATGCGGATCACGTGTACGCATCACTCCGACGACCGGAAGAATATGGAGTTTTTCAGGCAAAAGTCGATAGAAATTCTGGAAGCGGCGGGGGCGAAGAAAGTTTGGGCGCCGCCGGTGAACGAATCGCATGGCGGGGCGCATAACCGAGGGACGTGCCGGATGGGCAACGATCCGAAAACGTCGGTGGTGGATCGGTATCACAAAGCGCACGACGTACCGAACCTGTTTATCGTGGACGGGAGCAATTTCGTCACGGGCGGGCGCAATCATCCGACCATGACTATTGAGGCGCTGGCGTTTCGGGCGTCCGAACACATCATCCGTAACGCGAAGAACGGAACGCTGCTCACCAGGGCTTGAGGATTCTCGCCGCGCTCCGCCTCCCTTACTGTCGGGGTTCTGATTCGGAACCCTGAGCGTCAGAGTTTGTGTGAAAAGTGGAGTTGATCCCCGCCGTGACCGGCAGGGCTGGTCACGGACGTCTGCGCCTTCAATGCGATAGACCAGCCCTGCCGGTAAACGGCGGGGTGAGGCATCGACTTTTCACACACACTCGTCAGGGAGGTGAGGAATGCGGAAAAGCGGGGCGCCGTAGCGAGTTTTCCGTTGACTGCGCCGAAAGTTCGCCATAGAATTATCGCAGGATTAGCGTTGTTCCCGTGTAAGGAGCCTTAACGCCATGAAGAAGCTGCTCGCCGTTCCAGCCGGTCTCGCGCTGGTTACATTCTGTAAGGTATTCGGCGCGGAAGCGCCCAAGCCGGTCACATTCACGAAAGACATCGCGCCGATCCTGCAGGCCAAATGCGAGGATTGTCATCGCCAGGGCGGCATGGCGCCGATGGCGCTGGTGTCGTACCAGGAAGTGCGGCCGTGGGCCAAGTCGGTCAAGTCACGGGTGCTGGCGCGGACCATGCCGCCGTGGTTCCTGGACAAGACCGTCGGCATCCAGCATTTTTCGAACGACGCGTCGCTGAGCGATGAGCAGATTGCCACCATCGCGAAGTGGGTCGACTCGGGTTCGCCAATGGGCGATCCGAAGGACATGCCTCCGCCGAAGACCTACGGGGACGAAGATAGCTGGAAGCTCGCCAAACAGTTCGGGGCGCCCGACCTGATTTTGAAATCGGACGACTACACGATGCCGGCGCATGGCCAGGATGTGTGGTTCAAGCCGTACACGGACGTGAACATCACGGAGCCGCGGTGGGTGCGCGCGGTGGAAATCCGGCCGTCGACGAAGGAGGGTCGCCGCATTTTCCATCACGTGCTGGCGCGGCTATTGCAGGATGAGACTCCCGAGCAGATGGCGAATCTGAAGCTGGCTGCGTCTCCGGGTGGCGACGATAACAACGGCGGCGGAGGCGCGGGCAGCGCCGGATTGCTGATGGAGTGGGCGGTGGGGAAGAACTACGATATTTATCGTCCCAACAGCGGCAAGCTGCTGCTGCCGGGGTCGAAGATCTGGTGGGAACTGCACATCCACGCGGTGGGCGAGGAGATTCGCGATCATGCCGAACTGGGCGTGTATTTTTATCCGAAGGGCCAGGAGCCGAAATATCGCGTGCGGCTGACGTCGTTCGGTTCGTTCCCGCGCGGGACGTCCATCGATATCGCGCCGAATTCGACCACCACGACTTCGGCGTATCACGTCCTGCCGGCGGCGGCGCGGCTTGAAAATTTCCAGCCGCACATGCACCTGCGCGGCAAGGCGATGGCGATGGAAGCGATCCTGCCGGACGGCACCACGCAGATGTTGAGTTACGTGAATAACTTCAACTTCAACTGGATGACGAATTACATCTACGCGGACGATTCGGCTCCGGTGCTGCCGAAAGGGACGGTGCTGCACATCACGGCGTGGTACGACAATACGACCGGCAATCCGAATAATCCGGACCCGGATCAATGGGTCGGATTCGGAGACCGGACGGTGGATGAAATGGGTCACGCGTGGGTGAACGTCACCTACATGAGCGACGAAGATTACAACGCGTGGGCGGCGCAGCACAAGCCGAAGCGGGCATCGCGATTCGGGCCGACGGCGCAGCAGTAATTCGTTCGGAGATGTGGCGCGCCTGCGTGCCGTGTCGAGGCTCTTCTCGACACTTCGTCTGCGGCCGAACGGGCGCCGGCAGGAGTGCCGACGCGGCACGCAGGAGTGCGTGCGCCACTTTCACTTGACTCGCGCGCGGCAGCGGCCGCCTTGGAATAGGTAGGCGGTGCGGCCGTCGGGACCGGCGACGGGAAAGGCTCGTCCGGCGTTGGGGACCACCAGCCACCCGTCTTTGTCGATCCGCGCTTCGAGTTTTCCGACCCACAGCTTCCCGTCTTTCACGGTGACGTGCGTGACGGCGTCGCCATTGCGGTAGTCGCCGACGTACTTCTTGAAATCCGATGCGGGAATCGGCGACGTGGCGGGCGATTCGATCGGGACGGGTTCCGTGAATCCGAGCGATTCCATGATCCGTCTCCGCGTGCGCGGAAGGCTTTCGCCGCTGCGGTTGGCGAGGACAATGACCGCCGCGTGGCGGGCTGGGAGCATGGCGATGAATGATCCGTAGCCGGCGCGCGATCCGCCGTGATTCCAGTAGGGCTCGGTTCCATGCATTTCGACCTGCAGACCGTAGCCATATTTGGCCGTGGAGCCGGGGATATCGGCATGCGGCGACGTAAGCGCGGTCACTGCGGCCTTGGACAATTTCGCGCCGGGATCGCCCGCGTTCATCATTTTAGTGGTCGAGCCGAGACGGAACAGCATTTGAGCGTGGACCGGCGCGCCCGTTTCCACATCGGATACGCCGACGCCGAACGCATAGGCGAGCTGGTTATCGATCACAATGCCGATGGCCGCGCCGGGGGTGTGCGTGGCGGTGAGTTCCTGCTGGGCGGTCGCGGTAATAGCGGCTTGATCGACCTGGGCATGCGCTGCAGCGGCCCAGAAGGCGAGGAGGAATAGAAAATACAATTTGCGCATATTTGTTTTAACGAGTTTGCGTGAAAAGTCGGGATTGATCCCCGCCGTGACCGGCGGGGCTTGTCTATCGCACTGAACGCATTAGCGTACTCGAAAGCGCGGCCGGTCACGGCGGGGTTGGGCAGCCCTTTCACGCTAGTGTCCCGAGTTAGAAGTTCGTCGCATTGTGGGGTGGGCATTCCTGCCCGCAGCCGACCTTTCAGGTCGGCTGGAAGCCGGCCCCATACCATCGCTCCGGTTATGTAACGAATTTCCAACTCGGGACACGAGTCTCCTGTCTCCTAAATTTGTGGAATAAAAAAGGGGACAGACCGCTCTGTCCACCGGCGGGCGGCCTCGAAAACCCAAAGACTTACAGCCGGGGACAGAGAAGTCTGTCCCCTTTTTTTCCACAAACTTAGGAGACAGCACACTAGCGTCCTTTGAAGACGGGCTTTCGTTTTTCCAGGAAAGCGTTGCGGCCTTCCAGATAATCCGCACTCTCGAAGCACTGCTTGGCGAGCAAGTCGCAGGCTTCCCGGTCGCGCGCGGCGGGATCGTTCAATAGCTCACGGATGATGCGCTTGGCGGCCTGGATGGTCAAGGGTGCATTCGATGCAATCGCGTCGGCCATGCTGCGCACGTAAGCCTCGATTTCCGCGTCGGGGACGATTCGATTCACTAATCCCATCTGCTGGGCTTCCGGCGCATCGAACTGTCTTGCGGTGAGGAGCAGTTCGAGCACGAACTGCGGGCCGATCAGGTCATGCAGGCGCTGAATGTGAACGTAGCCGTAGCCGAGCCCCAGTTTCGCGGCGGGGACGGCGAAGCGAGCTTTTTCGTTCGCCACGCGAAGATCGCAGCACACGGCGATGTTGACTCCGCCGCCGAGGCAGTAGCCGCGGATCATGGCGATCGTCGGCTTGGGGTAATTGAGAAGTGTCTGCGCCATCTGCTCGGTCGCGTCGGAGTAGGCTTCGACGGCGCTGGTCGAGTTGCGTTCCGATTCGAATTTGGAGATGTCCGCGCCGGAGACGAAAGATTTGCCGCCGGCTCCGGTGAGAATCACGACTCGCACGGCGTCATCGTCGGCGAGCGTTTTGAGCGTAGCCGCGGCGCCGCGCCACATATCGAGCGACATGGCGTTGTGGCGTTCCGGATTATTGAAAGTGAGCGTAGCGACGGCTCGGTCGGTAGTGGAAAGAATGTTGCCCTGTGTCACTATACGATTCCCCTCTGTCTTAGATCCTCGATCGCGGCGGTATCGTAGCCGAGCGCTTCGAGGATTTCATCGGTGTGCTGGCCCGGCTCGGGAGGGCAGAGACGCATTCGACTTTCCGATCGCGACAGCCGCATTGGCTGGCCGAGCAGGCGCAACGGATAATAATGCGGCGATGCGATGGGCTCCACCATGTTCAGATGTTCGACTTGCGGATCGGCGAAGACCTGGTCAATCGAATTGATCGGTCCGCTGGGCACGCCGGCCTGATTCAGGCGATCGAGCCACGTGACGCTCGATTGGTCCGCGAGCTTTCGGTTGATTTCCTGATTCAGCGCGTCGCGATTTGCGGATCTTTGCGCCGCAGTCGCGTACGCCGGGTTCGCGATCAGTTCTTCGGCGTGGATCACGCGGCACAGGCGCTCCCAGATTTTCTGGCCGACGGCGCCGATGTTGATGTAGCCGTCGCTGGTTTTGAAAACGCCAGTGGGGATGCTGGTGGGATGATTGTTGCCGGCTTGCACGGGTACCACGCCGTCGTTCAGCCAGCGCGAGGCTTGAAAATCGAGCATGAAAACCTGGGCTTGCAGAAGCGACGTGGTGATCCACTGGCCTTCGCCGCTTTTATGACGCTCCAGGAGGGCGAGCAGGATGCCTTGCGCGCACAGGATACCGGCGCAGAGATCGGCGACAGGAATTCCGGCGCGGACGGGGCCCTGGCCGGGCAATCCGGTGATCGACATCAGGCCTCCCATGCCTTGCGCGATCTGATCGAAGCCGGGACGGTCGCGATACGGGCCGTCTTCGCCGAAGCCGGAGATGCTCGCGTAGATGATGCGCGGATTGATGGCGCGCAGCGCGGGATAGTCGATGCCGAGACGCGTTTTTACCGCGGGCCGGAAATTTTCGACGACGACGTCGGAATCGCGGGCCAGGCGTTTCAGGATTTCGACGCCTTCGGGGGTTTTGAGATTTAGAGTGCAGCTTCGCTTGTTGCGCTGCAGGTTTTGGAAATCGGAGCCGGTGCGGCCTTCCGGAATCGGGTCGCCTTCGCCGCCGGAGGGTGGTTCGATTTTGATGACGTCAGCGCCCCAGTCGGCGAGCTGGCGAACGGCCGCGGGGCCGGAGCGGATGCGGCTGAGGTCGAGCACTTTGATGTTAGACAGCGGCATCGGTTCTTGGATGATACAACGCAATTCAGGCTGCCGCGGACGCAACCGTTTGGGCGTTGATGTTTTGGGGGCAGAGCCAGCCCCATGGGTAACCGTGGGGCTCTTTCGGGCCCAGACGTAGCCCCAAGCTGACGAGTGTGTGTGAAAAGTCGATGCCTCACCCCGCCGTGACCGGCAGGGCTGGTCTATCGCGTTGAAGGCGCGGACGTCCGTGACCAGCCCTGCCGGTCACGGCGGGGATCAACTCCACTTTTCACACACACTCTGACGCATGGGGCTGTCGCACGCGCGAGCGGGCGCGACGGGGCGGAGCTACACGGGCAGCGGACGATGCGCGGTTTCGGGCGACAGCATCGTGAACGGAACTCCGATTACGTAGATCAGCGACACCAGGACAATTGCGGTCGGATATGATCCGGTTGAGGCGACCAGGGCCCCTACCGCGGTCGGGCCGGCGGCGCCTAGAATGCGGCCGAGACTGAAGGCGAAACCGGCTCCTGAGGCGCGATGAATGCTCGGGAACATTTCCGGCAGCCAGATCGAATAGAGCGCGAAGACTCCGTTGGTGAAGAACCCGAGGATCGGAAGCAGAGTCATGAACAACAACAATCCGTGCGGAATTTTGGCGGCATAGCCGTAGGTGAAAATCGCGATGGCCAGCGAGCCGACGAAGAAGAACACGCCGGTGGAGCGGCGCGATCCGAAGCGGGCGACGATCCAGGGCGCGAGCAGACAAGCCGCGAGCGTCCCGATGCTGCCGGCTAATCCCGCGAAGGACGCGAGCCGTTGCGCGGCGTCGCGCGCGCCTCCTTCGGCGACCACTTTCGAGACCACGAAGGTCGGGGCCCAGAAGCTGGTGGACCATAATCCGAAAATCGCGCAGGAGAGCATCAACGCGGCCGGCCAGGTGCTGCGCGCGAGCGGTTTGCGGAACAGATCCGCGGTCGCCGGGCGCTCGGCTTTGGTGCGATTGCGCCATTTCTCCGGTTCGGGAATGCTGAGGCGCAAATAAATGGTGAGTACGGCGGGCAGGATTCCGACCAGGAACAATCCGCGCCAGCCGAGGATTGGATAGAGCAGCGATGCCGATGCCGCCAGGATCTGACCGGTGGGCGTGGCGGTATGCAGCCATCCGGCATAGCGCACGCGGATCGATTCGGGCACCGATTCGTGAAGCAGAGAAACGCCGGCAGCCCATTCGCCGCCGATTCCGAATCCCGCGAGAAAACGGAACACGCCGAACGCCAGAAGTCCGGGCGCGAGGCCGCAGGCGGCGGTGAAGACCGAATACACCAAAATGGTGAGGCACATCACGCGAACGCGGCCGATGCGGTCGGCGAGCCAGCCCCAGGCCATCGAACACGCCCATCCGAGCATGAAGACGCTGAAGAAATATCCGCCGTAGAGCGCCACGCTCGATGTCGCGACGGCGTGGTTCGAATGCGCGAGCAGATCCATGACGGCAGGCGTCAGGATGTAAACATAAATGCCCGAGTCGAAGCCGTCGAGCATCCAGCCGAACCAGGCGGCCCAGAAGATCCGCGCCGCGGATGGGGCGGGAACGGGTTGAGGTGCGCCGGCGGCCACAGGGTCTAATGGTAGCTCATGCGATTTGCCGCGTGATACAGTTTTCGTGGAAGGATAAAAATATGCCTCGAAACAGTTTCAATTTCAAGCTCAGCGGAGCCGTGCTCGCGTGCGCGACGCTCGCCCTGGCGCAGGCGCCTGCTCCCGCGCCGTTCAAGACTCATCAGTTGAAACCCAATGTGTATTGGATCGAGGGCGGCGGCGGAAACAGCGGCGTGATCATCGGCGATAAAGGCGTGATCGTGGTCGACGCCAAGACCACCGCGGCGGGCGGCAAGGAACTGCTGGACGCCGTCGCCAAAATTACGCCGAAGCCGGTGACCGCGGTGATCCTCACACATAGCGACGGCGATCACGTGAACGGACTCGCCGCGTTTCCGACGGACATTAAAGTGATCGCGCATGAGAACAACAAGAAGGAGCAGGAAGCCGCGCTCGCCGCGGGTGGACGCGGGGCTCCTCCCGCCGGTCATCTGCCGAACCAAGTGGTCACCAAGAATAAAGAGACGCTGAAGATCGACGGCGTGAAATTCGAGCTGCTGCATTGGGCGCCGGCGCACACCAGCGGCGATCTGGTGGTGTATCTGCCGTCCGAAAAAATCGTTTTCACGGGCGATATCATCGCGGCGCAGTTGCCGGATCCGTTGATTCATCTTGAAAAGCACGGATCGTCGGAGGGATGGATCACGACCGCCAAGGGGATTGTCGGGCTGAATGCCGACGACTTCGTACCGGGCCACGGGAATGTTCAGACCAAGGGTGACATTCAGGCGCGGCTGACTAAGGCGGAAGAGAAGCGCGCCAAGATCAAGGAACTGGTGGCGCAGGGCAAATCGCTCGATGAGATCCGCACCGCGGTGGGCGATCCGCCGCCGGGACAAGGCCGCGGCGGGCGCGGGCCCGGATTCCCGACGTTTACTGAAGTGGTGTATCGCGAGCTGACCAACAAGTCGTCATAAACGCACCCGCGGGGTCCCGAACTGCGATATCTTGGTCGGATCGGTTATGAGACTCCTGGCGGTTCTCCTGATCACGATTCCGGTGTTCGCGCAGCGCGGGGGACGCGGCCCGGCCGCAACGCCGATGGTTCCCGAAGAAGGCATCCCGATCACCGATGCGCTGGTGATTTCGAAATGCAGCGGCTGCCACGCCAAGGACGCAAAGAGCAATCTCAGCCGGATTTCCTGGGAGCGAACCACGCCCGAAGGTTGGGAAGAAGCCATCAAACGGATGGTCCGGCTGAATGGCCTGCAACTGACGCCCGCCGAAGCGCGCTCCATCGTCAAGAGCCTCAGCACTACGCACGGGCTCGCTCCGGAAGAAGCAAAGCCGGTGATGTACATCCCGGAACAGCGCATGATCGACGAAACATTTCCGGACAACACCGTCCGATCGGCCTGCTCGGTTTGCCATGCGATCGGCCGCGCGCGGTCGTGGAGGAGATCGAAGGAAGAATGGACGCTGCTCGCGACCATGCACAGCGGATACTTCGCGGTCGCGGATTTCCAGGCGTTCTATCGACGCCAGCCGGTGTCCGATCAACCGCCGGCTCCGGGACAAGACCGGCGCCAGCCGCTGGATGTCGCGCTCGATTATCTGTCGAAAGATTATCCGCTGAATACGCCCGAATGGGCCGCCTGGCGTGCGCGCATGCGAGCGCCCAAGCTCTCCGGCCGCTGGATCGTTTCCGGATATCAGACCGGACGCGGGAAGGTGATCGGCGAGATGGTGGTGGAGCCGGGCGCCGGTGAAGATGAATTCACCACCAGCGTCAAGCTCACATATTTGAAAGACGGCTCGACCGTGACGCGCACCGGGAAGTCGCTGGTTTATACCGGCTACTCCTGGCGCGGGCGATCGCAGGCGCGCGGGGGCGCGCAGGAACCCGCTCCTTCGAACGCCGGCGGAAATCCGGCGGAACTGCGCGAGGTAATGTGGATTTCTCCAGATCAGTCGACCATGGAGGGCCGCTGGTTCTGGGGCGCATATCAGGAGTTCGGTTACGACGTGAAGCTGGAACGCGCGGGCGATGCTCCCATCGTGCTTGCCACGGATCGCAGCATGCTGAAGACTGGGTCGACGGGTCAAAGGGTTCGCATTTTCGGCGATCATCTTCCGACTGTGACCGCGGCGGATGTCGATTTCGGCAGCGGTGTCACGGTCAAGCGCGTGGTCGATTCAACCGCAACTTCGCTGACTGTTGAGGTGGATGTCGACGCGAAAGCAATCGTCGGGAAGCGCGACGTTTCGGTCCGCCGCGCGGTCGCGACCAACGCCATCGCGATTTACGACCGCATCGACTATATAAAGGTGAAGCCCGACACAGCGCTCGCGCGGCTGGGAGGCAACGGCCATCCCAAAGGATTTCAGCAGTTCGAGGCGTGGGCCTACAATCGCGGGCCCGACGACAAGCCCAACACTGCCGACGATATCGAGCTGGGACCGGTGGATGCGGAGTGGTCGGTGGAAGAATTTTACGCCGTGTATGGCGACGATGATAAGGAATTCGTCGGCTCACTCAGCCCGTCGGGATTTTTCACGCCGTCGTCGGAGGGTCCCAATCCCAAGCGTAAATTCAGCCGCAACAATTACGGCGACGTGTGGGTGGTGGCGACATACAAAGGAGCGGATGGAGTGGACGGCCAGCCGATGACCGGCAAGTCCTACCTGGTGGTGGCCGTGCCGCTGTATGTACGGTGGGATCAGCCGGAGGTCGCACAATGATGTATCGCCTGGGCGAATTCCACGCCTTCGAAGGCGGCGGGCGCAAATTTATCTACCTGGTGCCGAGCGCCGGGATTTTCGAACTCGATCCGCCATCGTCCGCGGTTCTGGATCGACTCTCGCAAGGTGGCGCGACCCATGCGGAGCTTGCGGCCATCGCCGACGAAGAGGCGATCGAGGAATTGCGCGAGTCGCATGCCATCGTCACGGCTGAGATTCATCAACCAGTCCAACAGCCCCCCGCCGATTTTCCGCTGCAGACGCTGGTCATGAATCTCACCAACCAGTGCAACCTGAGCTGCCAGTATTGCTACGAATTCGGCGAGGACAAAGTCGCCACACCCGAAGGCAAGCCGAAGTTCATGGATTTCGAGACCGCCCGCGCGTCCGTCGATTATCTGTTCACCAGCTCGGCCGGACGCCGCGCGATTCACATTACTTTTTTCGGCGGCGAGACGCTCATGAATTTTCCGCTGCTGAAGCAGGTGGTGGATTACGCCTCCGCGCAGGCCGCCGAACGCGGCCGTTATATCGATTTCAGCCTCACCACCAACGCGACGCTGCTGACGCCCGCGATCATCGATTACCTGAGCGAAAAACGCATCGGCGTGACGGTGAGCATCGACGGCTCCAAGGAATCGCACGATAAATTCCGCGTCTTCGCGAACGGCCGAGGCAGCTATGACATCATCGAGCCGCGCGTGCGGGCGCTGATCCGCGATCACAAAACGCGCCCCATCACGGCGCGCGTCACCATGACGTCGCAAGCCATGGACGTGCTCGGAACGTATAAGCATCTGAAGCAGGACCTCGGGTTTCATGAAGTCGGCTTCGCGCCAGTCACCACTTCGCCGAACCGGCTGTATTCGATCAATGAGCGCGGGCTCGATTCGGTGCTCGATCAGTTCCGCGCGCTGGCCGACGATTATCTGGCGCACGCTCTGCGCGGCGAACATCACGGGTTTTCAAACGTGAGCGACACGCTCGCCGAACTGCATCAGGGCATCAGCAAATCGCATCCCTGCGGCGCGGGGCTGGGACTGGTCGGCGTGGGCCCCAGCGGCGATCTGGCTCCGTGTCATCGCTTCGTCGATTCGGATGCGCACACGCTGGGCCATGTTTCAACCGGTCTCGATCGCGCCAAGACCGCGGATTTTCTGGCGCGCGGACACATCGATTCGAAAACCGATTGCAGCCGCTGCTGGGCGCGGCCGGTATGCGCGGGCGGCTGTCATCATGAGGCCTACGTGCGCTACGGCGACACCGGCCATCCCAATCTTCATTACTGCGATTGGATTCGCGGATGGACGGATACCTGTTTGCAAATCTACGGCGCCATCGCCGCGCATAATCCGCAGTTTCTTCAAGTCTTCGCAGAAAGGAAGGCCGCATGAAGCATCTTCGCGCCGTGAATCAGAAGGCGAAGCGCATTAAGGATTACCTGGCGTCGCTCGATGACGATGTGGTCGCGCTACAAGGCCCCGCGCAGCCGCAGCGTCCGCACGTTCCCATGGGATGCTCGCTGGTGTTTTCTCCCGGTTGGGAAGTCGACTCGGCGGGTGGAACCGCCGGGCTCTGCCAACCAGTCGAGCGCGATCTCTACGATTGCTACATCACCTGCTTCTGGCCGGCACAGGTCCCGGATCATCTGAACAATTATCCCGACTGGACGTCGAAGTGCGCCGCCGCGACCAAGGACTGGCGCAACATCGATCTGGTTTTTCCATGAGGATTCTTTTCATCGCCGCGGCGCTCGCCGCCGTCGCCGCCGCGCAGGGCACGGTCTTCATCGGCACCTGGCCGCATACCGTTCAGATCGTCGATGAGCGCCAACAGAAAGTGGTCCAGAAGATCGAGCTTTCGACCGGCCTGCCGCGCGATTTCGAGCTTTCCGAGGATCACAAGACCCTGTACGTCGCCACCCTTGAAAAGAGCGGCTTCGAAGTGATGGACGTAGCCACGCGCAAAATCACCAACGCGTTTTCGCTCAACGAGGGCAACAAACAGATCCGCTTCACCGGCTGGGCGCCCGATCCGGAAGGCAAGTTCATCCTCATTTTGTACCGCACGGTGGAAAAAAAGATCGACCGCTTCGATATCGACCGCGTCACCCGCTTCGGCGTGGTCGATCTGGCGCAGCACAAAATCGTCCGCACCGCCGACGTCCCTAAAGACGAGGATCAACCGGGGTTCGGTTTTGGGGGCCAGATGCGTTTTTCGCCGGACGGCAAGTATCTCTACGTGTTCCGCAATTCGGTCTTCATTTTCGACGCGTCCGATTTCAAGCTGGTGGATAAAATCGAGTTGTCGAAGCCCCAGTTTCCCGGCATGGCGAGCGTCGGCCTGGGCCGCACGCTCGATTCCCTGCAGCGGCCCGGGATGCTGATCAGCGTTTTCAATTCGCAGGATCCCGCGGTTCATCGCAACATTTTCGGCATCGCGCGTTTCGATCTTTCCCGGCGGCATTTTGATTTCTCGCCGGTGGGTCCTGCGGCCGCGCAAATGTCCGGCCTGCAGGTCACGCCGGATGGAAAACAAGGCTATGCCGTAATTTTCAACGGCCAGGGCGGCACGCGCCGCTGCGAATTCTGGGAATTCGATCTGACCACCAATCGCCTGGTCCGCAAACAGGAGTTCGACGGCCGTGCCCGCTTCAGCTTCGGCATTTCATCCACCGGCAAGGAGCTGTACATTTTCGGCGCGGGCTACGACATCGAAGTGTGGGACGCCGCCACCATGCAGCTGCGCAACCGGATCGATCTGAACGCGGATACCACCGCCGGCATCGTGGTTCTGCCCGGACGATAAGCATGGAATGGTCGCTGCACATCCGCGGCCCTGAGGATTTGCGTAACCCTCCCGCGCTGTCTGACGATCTGGCCCGTCATTTCGGCGGCGCGAACTTCACGCGGTTCGCCTACGGGACCGAATTCTGTGAAAATCTTCTGCCCTCGCCCGAATCGCTCGACGCCGTTGTCCGCGCGTCACGCCCGTTGACCTTTCTGACTCCCTACGTGAGCGACCGCGGCATTGAGGCTCTGCGAAATCTGTTCGCGCTCCTCGAAGATGCCGAGGTCGTGTTCAATGACTGGGGCGTGCTGCGCCTGTTGCGCCGCGAGTTCCCGCATCTTACGCCCGTGCAAGGCCGCCTCCTCAACAAATCCCTGCGCGACCCGCGTGTGACTTCCATCTACGCCGAAACCGCGCCCGCCGCGCCCGAATCGTCACTCCGCGTGCTGCAGCGTTCGAACCTGGACGACGCGTCTTATCTCAGCCTCCTGGCGCGCTACAACGTCCGCGCCGTCGAGATGGACAATCTTCCGCAAGGCTCAGACTTGAGCTTCAGCGGCGTCCACGTCTCCATGTACGTGCCGTTCGGATTCATCAGCACCGCGCGTGTCTGCATGGCCGCCGCGCTGCATTATCGCGGACCTGAAAAATTCCAACCGGGCGCGCCCTGCCGGCATGAGTGCCAGAGCCATCAGCTCGAATACACGTACTCGAATTCGCCGTTCAGCAATCGCGATCAAAAGTTCTTGCTCAAGGGCAACACCTATTTTTATCGCCATAGCGACGCGATGCTTCGCTCGCTCGCCGCCGACGCGGAGAAAGGGCGGATTGCGCGGTTGATCTACCAACCGACGCTGCCGATGTATTTCGGATGAAGATCCTGGCGCCCATCCGCGAATTCGACGAGCTTGAAATGCTGATTTCGAGCGGTGCCGAAGAACTATACTGCGGCTTTGTTCCGCGCGAATGGTCGGAGCGTTATAACGGACCCGTGTGGCTCAATCGCCGCAGCCCGAAAGGTTCGAGCCTCGAAACCTGGCCGGAACTCCGCAGCCTCATCGATGCGTCGCCCGTTCCGGTCTTCATCACGCTGAACGCGCCGTACTACTCGGCCGAGCAGCTCCCCATGGTAGTCGACCTCGCTACGCGGCTTTCCGAAGAATCGGGCGCGGACGCGTTGATCGTCACCGATATCAATCTGCTCGCGAAGCTTTCCGACTTGAACCTGCACGCCGATCTGCACGTCAGCTCGGTTGCCGCGACTCTGAACGCAGAAGCCGCGCGCTTTCTGCTCGACTTCGGACCTACACGCATCGTTCTGCCGCGCAGCGTCACGCTCACCGAAATCGATTCCATCACCCGCGCACTGAACGGCGCGGCCGAGATCGAAGTTTTTATCCTCAACGACGGCTGCGCTTTTGAAGAAGGTTTCTGCGCGACGACGCATCACCATTCGGTGGGCGCCTTCTGCACCTCGCTTTCTGAAATGGAGACACGCTTTGAATGGAACGGCCAGCGCTTCACCGCGCGTCGCGAAAAATGGTTGAAACGCAACCTCGCCGATTATCGCGACTGGGTCTGGTACATCAACGGAAACGGCTGCGGAGCGACTCCCAAAGGCCTGCCCTACGGCCCTTGCGGACTGTGCGCCATTCCCGATCTGGCCCGCATCGGCGTCGCGTCGTTGAAGATCGTCGGCCGCGAGGCGTCGCCTTTCAAGAAGCTTGCCAGCGTTCGCATGGTCCGCGATATCGTCCATCGCGTGCGGGGCGGCGAATCGAAACCGCAGGTGATCGATCGCGCCATTTCCCTCCGCGCCGAGCCGCAGCATTGCCAGTCCGGCTACATGTGCTACTACAAACTCGATGCATAGTGTTCCATGGACCGGATACCGGCGCGCACTGGGTTTCATCGTCCCGTACCGCGCGCGCCTGATTCTGATCCTGCTTGCAAGCATCGTCGCGACGGCATTCGGCCTCATTCAACCGTACATTTCGAAATTCCTGATCGACGATGCGCTGCTCAAACGAAACTTTCACGTGCTGCTCGAGGTCAGCGCCGCGATGGTCGCGGTCACCATCCTCGGCTTTGCGTTGAACATTTTTTCGAGCTATCAGTATGTCCGCGTTTCCGCGGCCGTCCTGTTCGACATGCGCCTGGCGCTGTATCGCCATCTTCAGACCCTCTCGCCGCGGTTCTGGGCGAGGATGCAACTGGGCGATGTCGTCTCGCGCTTGAATAACGATATCGCCGAGGTGCAACGCGTCTCGGCCGACAGCCTGCTGAGCGTGCTTTCGAACGTCGTTTTTCTGATCGGCAGCGCGGCCATCATGGCGCGGCTGAGCCCGCGGCTGTTCCTGGTCAGCGCCGCGGTGATTCCCATCAGCTTGTGGACCCTGAAGCATTACCAACGCCGATTGTCGGATCGCGTCCGCGCCGTCCGCGAGCGGAGCGCGGATATCGGCAGCTTCCTGCTCGAAACCCTGCTCGGCATCCGGCTGGTGGTTTCCTCGCACGCCGAAGCGCGTGAGGCCGGACGTTTCCAACGCACCAATCAGAATTTCGTCGATGCCCTCCTGCGCATGCAGCTCACCGCGTTTCTCTCCGGCGCGGTCCCCGGCTCCCTGCTCACGCTTTCCACCGCAATCATGTTTCTGTACGGAGGAAAACTGGTGATCGACGGCGCGCTCACCACCGGGTCTCTGGTCGCGATTCTCGCGTATCACCTGCGCGTCCTCGGGCCGGTTCAGAATCTGATGAGCCTTTATACCAACCTCGTTTCCGGCGGCGTTTCGCTCACTCGCGTCTGGGAACTGTTCGACA
Organism: Terriglobia bacterium; assembly: GCA_963797245.1. GTDB lineage: Bacteria > Acidobacteriota > Terriglobia > Bryobacterales > Bryobacteraceae > Palsa-187. The sequence goes on along the minus strand of CAWCPE010000021.1, from coordinate 25,322 downwards.
CCAAGGCCGATGTGCTGGTGCACGCGCAACCCACTCCGCTGACCGACGGCGCGCGGCGAAATCGAATTCGATTGCGTCACCTTCCGCCACGCGGAAGCGACCGTGGTCGACAATCTCTCGCTGCGTATCGAATCCGGCGCGATCTGCGCGATTCTCGGCCCCAGCGGAGCCGGCAAGTCCACCATCGCCGATCTTCTGCTGCGTTTCCATGACCCCGAATCGGGCGCGATTCGCCTGGACGGTCACAATCTTCGCGATCTTTCCTTTGCCGATTTGCGCCGCGCGGTCGCGCTGGTGGATCAATCGCCTTATCTGTTCCGCGCGACGGTTCGTGAAAACATCGCTTATGCGCGGCCCGACGCTTCCACCGATCAGATCGCGGAAGCGGCCCGCGCCGCGGCCATTCACGATCGCATCCTCGCGCTTCCCGACGGTTACGAAACCATCCTGGCCGAACGCGGCCAGACTCTTTCCGCAGGAGAGCGCCAGCGCATCGCGATCGCCCGCGTTCTGCTGGCCGATCCGCGCGTGCTGGTCCTGGACGAACCGACTTCCGCGCTCGATGAAGCGAACGAGCGCGCCATTGCGGAAACTCTGGTTCGCGCCGCCCAAGGCCGCACGGTGATTCTGATTACGCATCGCGCCTCTCTCGCGCGCATCGCGCATCAGACTGTGACGCTGTGAAGATTGCAATCATCGACAGCGGGATCCATGCCGGTCATCCTCATGTCGGAGCGGTTGCGGGCGGCGTCTCGATGGTCTCGGACGATACCGTCGACCGCTTGGGCCATGGCACAGCGGTCGCAGGCGCGATCCGCGAACGTGTTCCCCACGCCGAACTTTACGCGGTCAAAGTCTTCGACCGGCGTCTTTCGACCAGAACCGAAATCCTGATGCGCGCCCTCGAATGGTGTGCGGCCGAACGCATGGACGTAATCAACATGAGCCTGGCCGCGCCCAACCTGCCGGCGATTCCCGGACTTCCCGTGGTGGTCACCGTCCCCGATGTGCTTGCCGGCGCAATCGCGGTCCTGCCCGACGAAACTTGCCCTCGCAACGCATTCCACGTCCGCGCAGGAGTGTTCCACGCGTCCCCCTATCCGCGCCCGATTCCCGGCGTCCCCGCCGATCGCAATTTTCAGGGAGCCAGCTTCGCCGTCGCCAACATGACCGGCTTCGTCGCCCGCGCGCTCGCCGAAACCTCGCGCGAAAGTCTGATCGAATTCCTGACCGCCCGCGCCGATCCGACCCCGCCATGACGAGTGTGTGTGAAAAGTCGATGCCTCGCCCCGCCGTTTACCGGCAGGGCTGGTCTATCGCATTGAAGGCGTAGACGTCCGAGACCAGCCCTGCCGGTCACGGCGGGGATCAACTCCACTTTTCACACAGACTGTGACTGGCGAACCCCGAGGAGACGGCTCCTATCAGCCTACATTTAGCGCACTACCCCGCGGCCGTTCGGTAGTCGTGTGAAAATGACTGTTTATGGCTGTAGATGGGCCGGAGCGCGGAGATATCACGCGCCTGCTGCGGGAGTGGAAGAATGGCCAACCCGACGCGCTTCAGCAGCTGATCCCGTTGGTCTATCCGGATCTCAAGCGAATCGCTTACGGCTATCTTCAACACGAGAAGCCCGGCCATACTCTCCAGGCCACCGGCCTGGTTCACGAGCTGTATCTCCGGCTGTGCAATCAGCGCGAAGCCAACTGGGAGGACCGGGCGCACTTTTTCACCTTCGCCGCGAAAATCATGCGTATGCTGCTGGCCGATCACGCGCGCCACAACCTGCGTGCCAAGCGCGGCGGAGGAAGTGAGCGCGTTCCCCTGGACGATCGCACGCCCGATCAGCTCCCCTGGATCAATCTGGCCGGCCCCGGATTCATCGATCTCGACTGCGCGCTCGATGAACTGGAACGCATTGATGCGCGCAAAGCCCGCATGGTCGAGTTGTGCCACCTGCTGGGATGCACCACCCAGGAATCCGCCGGCATTCTGCAGATTTCGCTCGCGACCGCTGAACGTGACCTGAAATTCGCGCGCGGCTGGCTGTTCCGCCGGCTGCGGCCGGATCAGGAGCCGGCGCATGGCTGACAACTATTGGCTGCGCGTCGAGGAAATTTTTCACCAGGCGCTGGAGCAGCCCGCCTCCGGCCGTTCGTCGTTCATTCACGAAAGCTGCGCCGGCGATCGCGAGCTGGAACTCGAAGTCACCGAAATTCTGAACGGGTATGAAGCGCAGGATCGCCTGGCTTCGTCGACCACGCCCGCATCGATAGAGAACCAGCGTTTCGGCGCCTTCGAAATCGTTCGCAAAATCGGCGAAGGCGGCATGGGCGCCGTTTACCTGGCCCGCCGTCATGAGGATTTCGAGCAGCGCGCCGCCATCAAACTGCTCCAGGGAACGCCCGCCGCGATGGCGCTGATGGCCGGGCGTTTTCGTGAGGAGCGCCAGATCCTGGCCGGTCTGGATCATCCCAACATCGCGCGCCTGCTCGACGGCGGCGTCGCGCCCTCCGGCCAGCCTTACCTGGTGATGGATTACGTGGAAGGCGTGCGGCTCGATCAGTATTGCGAATCGCAGCAACTTTCTCTGCGCCAGCGATTGCAGCTGTTCCGCAAACTTTGCGCCGCGGTTCAATTCGCGCATCAGCGCCTGGTGATTCATCGCGATTTGAAACCCGGCAACATCCTGGTGAACGAACAAGGCGAGCCGAAGCTGCTCGACTTTGGAATCGCCAAGGTGCTGGCCGCACCCGGCGGCTCGCCGCAGCAGACTCTGACCATGGGCGCCGATGTGCTGCTGACGCCGCAGTACGCGAGTCCCGAACAGATCAAAGGTCAGCCGTGCGGCGTGCCCAGCGACATTTACTCGTTGGGCGTGATTCTTTATGAGCTGCTGGCGCGCACCGGCCCGTATTCATCTACCGCGTCCACGCCCGCCGAATTGATCGCGGCCGTGGTCACTCAGGATGCGCCGCGTCCGAGCGCCCTCGCACCCGAACCCCTCCGTGCTCCGCTGCGCGGCGATCTGGACGGAATCGTAATGAAGGCGCTGGCGAAACAACCCGGAGATCGCTACGGTTCGGTCGAGCAGCTTTCCGAAGACGTCCAGCGATATCTGGAAGGTCTGCCGGTGACCGCGGTCGAAGGCACGCGGCTTTATATCGCGCGCAAATTCGTGCGCCGGCATCGCGTGGCGGTCGCAGCCGCGGCGCTGGTTTTGCTTTCGCTCATTGCGGGGTTGGCCGGAACGTTGTGGCAGGCGCGCGCCGCCAATCGCGAACGGGCGCTCGCTGAGCAGCGCTTCTCCGATGCGCGCAAACTGGCCGACTATCTGCTTTTTCCACTGTACGATTCCGTGCAGGCGCTGCCCGGATCCCTGCCGGTGCGCGCCGATATGGCCAGCCAGTCGCTTCTTTATCTCGACCGGCTGGCGTCCGCGAAAAGCAATGACCGGGCGCTGCGCCTCGATCTGGCGGAAGGCTATCTGCGGCTCGGCACGATTCTTGAAGCGCCGGTCGGATCGGGCGACAGCCTCGGCGATACCTCCAAAGCGCTCGAAGTCGATCGGAAAGCCGTCGCGTTGCTCGAACCACTCGACCAGGAAAGCCCTCATGACACCCGTATCGAACGCGATCTCGGAAACGCGTATCAGCTGCTCGGCGGAGTTTGGAATCTGCGCGGCCAACCCGACGACGGGATCGCCGAACTGAAAAAAGCGACCGCCATCTTCGACCGTCTTCCCGCTTCTGACGTCGATGGTCTGATCGCGGGAGCTCGCGCCTATCTCGCGCTAGGCGACGCGGTCAGCGGCAAAGGCGGAGGCTACGTAGAGATGGCCTCGCGCGCTCCCGTGCTGGCCGACGCGGATACCGCCGTCGCGCGTTTTCAATCCGCGCTGGCCGCGCGTCCGGACGATGCACGCGCGCTGGTAGGACTCGCGCAGGCCTACAATCTCAAGGGCAATATGGTCGGCCTCAGCGACGTGAACGCCGCCTCGCCGATCTACAAACTGGGCGTGGACGCCTTGCGCCGGCTTCCGCCCACCGCGCGTCAGACCGCCGATAGCCAGGCGCTCGAAGCCCGGCTGCTCACCATGATCGGTTTTTTCGAGGAGGAAGCCGGACAGTATGCGGAAGCCATCGCGACGGTCGAACCCGCCCGCGAAATTCTCGATCGCCTAGCCGCCCAGGATCCCAGGAATGCGACCAACGCGCTCCGCCGCGTCAATCTATATCGCACGCGCGGCTTCGCCAATCAGAACTGGGGACACACCAAAGACGCGATCGGCGATTTCCGCACCTGCATCCAGATTCTCGACGGCATGATCGCCGTCGACCCGGTGAAACAATCCGCCCGGCTAATTCGCGCCGAACTGCAGGGCCGGCTCAGCCAGATGCTCGCCAAGGACGGCCGGATGGCGGATGCCGAACAAGTGTCCCGCGAGAGTTTGAATTACTTCGCCCAAATGGCGGAACGTCCCGACGCGGCGTCGCAGAATCTGAATGAAGCCGCCGCGGCGTTCAGCGGTTCGCCGGTTCCCTCGTTGATCGATTATCCCCGCGCCCTGCGCTACGCCCAGCGCGCGGATCAGCTTGCGCAGGGCAAGGACGTCAGCGCGATCTTCTACATCGCGCAGTGCTATGAAGAAATGGGCGACGGACCCAAGGCGCTCGAAGCCATCCGGCGCGATCTGGCGCTCCTGCCGCCTCCCGCGCCGGGAGAGAAGCCTTCTCGAAACAGGCTGCTCGCCGAAAGGCACCTTCGCCGGATCGAGTCGCTGATCAAGACCGGCCATTTGCCGCCCGAGTGAGGGCTTTCGCTTCCGATTGACGCAGCATGCCTGGAGACAGTCATGCGAACTCTTTACGCCGGCGTATTCTTCTTTGCTTCCTTCCTCGCGCACGCGCAACCGGTGGTGACCAGCGTGCTGAACTACGCTAACACGTCAGGAAACCTCTGCCCCGGATTGGCGGTAGTGATCATCGGTTCCGATCTGGGCGCATTCGGATCGCAAAGCACAATCCTGGTCGGCGGCCAACCGGCCCAGATCAATCAGAATGGATCGGGAGAAGTTTTCGCCGTCCTGCCGTCGAATATCAGCGCCGGCCCCACCACCATGACGGTCACCTATAATGGCCAGACGTCGGCGCCGTTCCCGATGACGCTGGTCGCCTACGCACCGGGCTGGGGCCAGGTTAACAGCGCGTATTTCTTCCCCACCTGCCAGTGCTACGGCACTTTGCTGAACGATCAGCCGCCGGGCATCAGCGCGACCACCCCGGCGCAGCCCGGTTCTCAAGTCGGAGGCCTGGCAACCGGACTAGGCGCCACGCCGGTCGGCATGCCCACGGTCACGGTGGGAGGTCAACCGGCGACGGTCGACGCGGTCCAGCAGGATGGCGACGATCCGGAATTCTACGACGTGGTTTTCACCGTTCCGAACGGCCTCGCCGCGGGCGCCCAACCCACGGTGCTCTCGATCGGCGGAGTTTCGTCGCTCGCCAGATCACTCTACATCGGCGCGGCGCTGCCGTCCATTTCGGCGATCGAAAACTCGGCCACCGGGACTCAGGAAACCACGTCGCACGCAGCCGCGCCGAACTCCATCGTGACCATCTACGCGATGAACGCCGGAAATACGACGTCCTCGCCCGCAACCTATCCCACCACTACCGTCGAAGGCGTGCAGGTGCTGTTGAACGGCACCGCCGTTCCCATCTATGCGCTGGTGCCTTCGGCGAATCTGATCAACATCCAGTTGCCGTCCGAGCTCGCGTCGACGGGCACCGCGTCGGTCACAGTCCAGACCGGCAGCGGAACCAGTTCGACATTCACCATCGCGCTGGGACCGGCCGACGTCGGCATCTTTCGCGTCCCGAATTCGACCTACGCGAACAACGGCGCCATCCAGGTCGCCGGAACCAACTGGCTGGTGGCGCCGGCTTCCATCACGGCATCTTACAACCTGAGTCCGTGCACCGGTCTATCTCCGGCCGCCGCGTGTGGACAACCGGCCAAGCCGGGCGACAGCATCGTCGTGTATTGGACCGGAGGAGGCGCCACCACGCCGAATCTTCCCACCGGCCAGGTCGCCCCCGCGAATGGCAGCACGCTCTATCACACTCTGCAGATGCCGACCGTCACCATCGGAGGAATCGCCGTGACGCCTTCATTCTCAGGCCTGGTCCCCGGTGAAGCCGGCGAATACCAGCTAAATCTGACCATCCCCGCGGGCGTCGCCACCGGCGATCAGGTCCCCCTGGTGGTGACCATCGGCAATAGCACCGACACAGTCGGCATCGCAATCCAAAACCCGTAGGTCTGCGATCGAAGAAGACGCCGTGGACGGCGGATTTCAATCCGCGCGGCGCTTGAGCGCCGCCAGCACAGCAAGGCTCAAGCCTTGCGCGGATTTTAGAGGGTGCGGAAAAAGGGGACAGACTACTCTGTCCCCGCCGGTAAACCATTGGCGCCACGTTCCGCAGTCGAAGTGGACAGAGCGGTCTGTCCCCTTTTTCCGCACCCTCTAAAATCCGCCGTCCATGTCATGTCTTCGATGGCGCCGACGCGGGACGCAGGAGTGCGTGCGCCACAACTCGGCGATTATTGTTTATCCTGCCGGGCGCTCTGCCGCTCGTCGCGCTTCATGAGATACTGCACCATCGCGTCGCGCTCGTCCGGATCGATCTTTCCGTTGTGATTCCGATCGAACGCATTCAGCAGCAGCGTCAACTGCCCCACGCGCTGCGGACCCATCGCATCCGGGACTCCGTTGGCCAGCATGTCGGCGATGAACTCCGCGCGGGTCCCGCTGCGGAAGCGAGGCACATCCTCGGGATTGGCAAGCGTCAAAGAGACGAACGCGAATCCCATTTCGTTGGTGGTCTGCTCTCCGAACTTCACCTCGCGTGGAGGATTGCTCGGATTGTGGGGATTCGCGGCCGAGTTGTCATAGGTGTACTGCATTTCCAGGCGCGTGCCCTTCGGCAAATTCACCGGATGCGCGTAGCGATACGCGCCCTGCCAGTTGAAATCCCAATCCTTGATCCAGATCAGCGGCGTGACGGTCCCGTCGGGAAGATGCGCGTCCACTTTCATGTCCTTGCACAGATAGTGCGCGTGCGGAAAAATCGCGACCGCTTCGGTATCCATCGGAAGCACGCCCGACGCCTTCACCACGTAACTCGCGTCGCCCGCCGGAATGTCGATCTTTTCGTTGCCCAGCACAAACAGCGTCAACCCTTTGGTCGGCGCCGTCTTTGAAAACGTCAGCCCCAGGCTCGATTGATCCATCTCCTGCTTGCCGTCCAGATGATAGTGAATCTGCATCACCAGGTCAGAGCCTTTCTTGATGGTGTGCGCCACGCCATCGCGCGCCACTGACGGCTGCGCTCCGGGAGCCCACCCGCTCAGCGATCCGGTAATATCCAGACCCGGCCCGCCCACGCACGAATAACCCTGACCCGGCACGGTCTCCCGCTTGCGCGCTTCTCCGCTGGTGTCGAGGAAAAAAATCGCGTGATGCACGATCTTGCGGTTGCCCGGACGGAATTCCACCGATTTCACGTACTCATCTTCGGCCGCATTCAGGGGGATCACGAAGCAGCGGAATTGATCCGCACCCTCCGCCGGGACCGAATACGCCTTGGCCATCTTGAAAACCTGGTCCGGCTCGCCCGCCAGCCATCCGTTGGGAAACTTGGGAGGTGTGGGCTTCGCCGCCGGATCGCCTTCCGGCGCGCCGTGGTCCGCCCAATTCTGAATCGTCGAGATCTGCTCGACGGTCAGCCGGCGCACATCCAGAAACTCGCCATACCCTTGCGTAGCTTTCCATGGAGGCATGACCCGCGCCTCGGTAATCTGCGCGATCTGCTTGGCGCGCTTGGCCGCATCCTGATAAGTGAGCAGCGCGAACGGCGCGACCTCGCCCGGCCGATGGCAATTCGAGCAGTTCTGATACAGAATCGGCGCAATGTCGCGGTTGAACGTCGGCACGGCCGTGTTCGATTTGGTGTCCGCCGCAAATGCGGAACCCGCCAGAATCGTAATCACGCCAATCAAACGTCGCATGGTTCTCCTCTCCGCCTTTTTTAAGCCCGAAAACACGGGCGCGGACGGCGGATTTTAATCCGCGCAAGGCTTCAGCCTTGCTGTACGGGCGGCGCTGAAGCGCCACGCGGATTAAAATCCGCCGTCCACGTCTATTTCATCCTCCGGATAGATCTCTGATGCATTGGAAACACTCGTATCGACGCCCGGTCGCGCGCCATCACTCATCCAACCCGGGAATCGCGCACCCGACCGTGCGAGTCACCGGATGCGGCACCGCCTCACCCCGTAACACCGCGTCGAGCGCCTCCTTCAGATCGTTCTCCGTCGGCTGGTAACGCGTCTTGCCGAACGCCACAAAACGATTGTCGACGCGTCCGCGATACAAAACCTTCCCCGCCGGATCGAGAATCACGGCTTCCGGCGTGGATCGCGCTCCCGTCTGCCGAGCCAGCGTCTGGTGCGGATCGAGCAGCGCCGTAAACGGCGTTTTGAAATCCGCGTCGTGCTTCCGCACCAACTGCGCGCCTTCCGACGGGTCCGAATACACGTTGAAAAAAGCCACCCCGCGCGGCGAGTACTCGCGATACAGCCGTGCGAGCACCGGCGCGTAGGTGTTGGAGTTCGGGCAATCCGTGGCGACAAACATCAGTACCACGGCCTTTTCCCGCGAAAGCTCGCTGAACTGGTGCTCATTCCCGTTGGCGTCGCCGAGCGAGAACCCCACGCTTCCAGCCGACGCAATGCCGGCCAGAAGCAGCGGGACCAGTAGCTTTATTGCTGGCTGACGGTAGCCGGCACGTGCTGCGTTTTGTGCTGCGCTTCCCATTCTTTGTAGTCTTCGTCGCTGATGTAGGTGACGTTCACCCAGGCGTGCGCCATTTCATCCACGGTCCGGTCGCCATAGCCGACCCATTGGTCGGGATCCGGATTGTTCGGATTGGCCCGCGTGTTGTCGTGCCACGCGGTCACGTGAATGATGGTCCCTTTCGGAAGCACCGGAGCATCGTCGTCCGCGTAAATATAGTTCGTCATCCAATTGAAATTAAAGTGATCGACGTAACTCAGCGTCCGGACAGTCCCGTTCGGCAGGATCGCCTGAATCAGCATCGCCTTCCCGCGCAGATGCATGTGCGGCTGGAAGTTCTCAAGCCTCGCGGCCGCCCGCAGGACGTGGAAGCCTTCGCTTTCCGAGATGGTGTTGGGAGGAATATCCAGACGCGCAGTGGTGTTGCCCGTCGCGCCGAATAACGTGAGGTATGTCCGCCACTTGGGCGTTTCGCCGAGCGGATAGAAATAGACCCCCAACTGCGGATGGTCCGTAATCTCTTCGCCCGAGGCGTGGACGTGATATTCCCAACGGATCTGCGCGCCCGGCATCAGCAGTTTGCCGGTTCCGGGGCGATACGTGTCGTAACCTTTGCCGATGGCCCACTCCATGAGCAGGCCGACGCCCGCGCCGCCGGCGCCGAAATTGCTGCCCTGGCTGCCCAGCGAAACCTTGACCTGCGCTGAAGGCGCGTTGGTCTCATCCTGATACAGGTTGGCCAGAACGTGATGGAACATCTTGCGGCCAGTTGCCGTGGAGGGCCGCATCTCGACGGCGCGAACCCAGCGGGGCTGGTCGATCTTAATGTTGGTGACCGGCCGGAACCACTGATCCTGGCCGTGCGCGGGCATGGTGTAATTCGGTCCTTCGATCACCATATCCGGCTCGCGACCCATAATCTTGGTCAGCTTCCATCCGCCGTCATCTTCGAATTTCTTCGGCGGAGGCATGTCTTTGATGTCGCCCATCGGCGCGCCCGAGTCGACCCACCGGGCGATCTTGGCGATCTGGTCGTCGCTCAGCGACACGTCGTTCGAGAAATGTTGAATGCCCACCGTCTTATCGATAAACCACGGCGGCATCTGTCGCGTTACCACCCGCTCCCGGATCGACTTCGCCCACGGCCGCGTTTCCTGATAGGTGAGCAGCGACATCGGCGCCATCCCGCCGGTCCGGTGGCAGTCCTGGCATTTCGCCTGCAAAATCGGCACGATGTCTTTCGTGTAAGTAACGCGAGGTCCTGTGGTTGTATCGGCTCCCAGCGCAATTCCGCAGGTCGCAACAAAAGCCCCAAGTGTGAGAATCCTTCCAGACATGACGGACTCCTCGGACAGAGATGTGGGCAAGTTTCGCCCTCACTAAATATTATGCGCCTTGCAGACTCCCGGCAATCCCATGGAGAAGGTAGAAACGCGCTTGCAATTGTAAAATTGTGTGTGGAAACCCGTCGCTGACAATCCTTTACAGCGACCGCGCGATCAGTTCCTTCATGATCTCGTTGGTCCCCGCATAGATCCTCTGCACCCGGCTATCGCACCACATGCGCGCAATCGGATACTCCATCATGTACCCGTACCCGCCGTGCAATTGCACGCATTCGTCGATAATCGCGCATTCCCGTTCGGTGAGCCAGTACTTCGCCATCGCCGCCGTCGCCGTGTCGAGCTTTCCCGCCATCAGCCGCTCCAGGCAGCTATCCAGGAACACCCGCATGATGTGCGCCTGCGCCTTGCACTCCGCCAGCTTGAACCGCGTATTCTGAAAATCGATCAGCGCCTTGCCGAACGCCATCCGCTCCTTGCAATGTTTGGTCGTGATCGCCACCGCCTGCTCCGTCACCGCCGTCGCGCCCACCGAAACCCCCATGCGTTCGTACGGGAGTTGCTCCATCATCTGATAAAACCCGCGCCCTTCTTCCCCACCCAGCAGATTCGTAGCCGGCACCCGCACGTCATCGAAAAACAGCTCGCAGGTATCCTGCCCGTGCATCCCGACCTTCTCGAGCGTTCTTCCCACCCGATACCCCTGCAGATTCTCCGTCTCCACCACCACCAGCGAAATCCCCTTGGCCCCTTCGGTCGCCGTCTTCACCGCCAGCACGATCAGATTCGTATGCCACCCGTTGGTGATAAACGTCTTCGACCCATTGATCAGCAGGCAAGTCCCCTGCTTCCGCGCCGACGTCTTGATATTCTGCAGATCCGACCCCGCCACCGGCTCCGTCATCGCAATCGACCCGATCAGTTCCCCGGTCGCCATCCGAGGCAGCCAGTATTTCTTCTGCTCCTCGGTCCCATAATCCAAAATGTAATGCGCCGCAATCGAATGCACCCCATGCCCGAACGCCACGCCCGCATAGCACAACTCCTCGGTGACGACAGCTTCAAACCCGTAATTCCCGCCCCCGCCGCCGTATTCCTCCGGCACATCGCACAGCAGCAGCCCGACCTCGCCCGCCTTGGTCCACGCCTCCCGATCCACCCGATGCTGCGCTCTCCAGTCCGCCTCATGCGGCAAAAATTCTTCGTTGATAAATCTCCGCACAGTCTTGCGAAAAAGCTGAATCTCCTCATTGATCCACGGAGACGTGTAAGGATGAACCACCGCTTGCGGTCTAGGCATGGCGACCATTGTACTTAAAAAATGATAAAGACCGAAAAAGGGGACTGACCACTCTGTCCCCATCCCGGATCGCCGGTCGGCAGCCGCACCGTTTCAGAGGATTCTATGGAATCTGGTCCCGCGCGCCCGTTATCGCCGCTGAGGATCAACTTGGAGTTGTAAACGCTGTACCCGGGAGAGTGATCTATTCTGATAGGTCATGGAAGAGTTTCGGGCAATTGCCGGAGGACTCATGCAGCAACCGGAAAAGAGGGCGATGTCCAAAGTAGAACTTCGCCCGCATGACCCAACTTGGCGCGTTCATGCGCAAATCGAAAGTAAGCGTCTGGCCAACGTCCTCGGGGATAATCTGGTCGTAATCGAGCACATTGGTTCGACGGCGATTTCCGGCATCCAAGCTAAACCGGTGATCGATCTGCTGCCGATCGTGCGCAATCTGGCCCAACTTGATCACCAGCGAACGAATATCGAAGTGCTTGGCTACGCGTGGGTATCCATCCGGTGAACACCGCTTGACAGCGTTTGGCGGGAACATCGAGACGATGAAGGCGTATTAGGCGCGAGCCTGCGCCCAGCGGTGCGGGAGTAGTTCTTCGAGCTTGGTCATGGGGTGCGCGGCGATGCGCGAAAGTACATCGTGGAACCAGGCAAAAGGGTCGACCTTCACCAGCTCGCACGAGGCCACGAAGCTGCGCAGAACTGCCGCCGTGCGGCCGCCGCGGTCGCTGCCGAAAAACGTCCAGTTATTGCGGCCCACCGCCCAGCCGCGTAACGAACGCTCGGTGTGGTTATTATCGATCGAGAGATCCGGATGTTCACAGTAGCGCGTCAGGGCGGTCCAGTTTTTCAGGATGTAGTTCGCCGCCTGTCCGGCTTCACTCTTGGGCAACAGCTCCTCGCGAATCTGGAGCAAGTAAGCATGCAGCTTCTCTAATACCGGCCGCGCGCCCTGCTCACGCAGCAGCCGCAGATCCTCGCCGCGCAGCGCCCGCTGGCGCGCCAGCTTTTCCACCCGATATAACTCCGCGATCATCAGCAACAGTGTCCGCATGCGCGAGGGATCGTTATCGAGCGCTTGATGCACATGCCGGCGCGCGTGCGCCCAGCAGCCCACTTCCACCATCCCGCGTTCGGGCTTCAGGAAGAAAGAATCGTAAGCCACATACGCATCGGCCTGCAGATATCCGCGATACTGCCGGAGAAACTCCTCTGGCCCCGCACGCTCCCGTGTAGCTGTGTAGTCATAGATCACCGCCACATGCTCCCGATCCCCCACATACGGCCAGATTCTTCCTTTGCGCGCTTGCCTCCGCTTGCGATCCAGTACCTTCACCGGCGTATCGTCCGTACCCACGACTTTGGAAGCCAGCACGTGCCGCTTCAGCCGCTCATATAAAGGTTGGAGCAGTTCGGCCGACTGCGCCATCCAGCCGCACATGGTTTGCTCAGCAATCTCGATTCCGTGCCGCCGAAACATTTTGGCCTGCCGGTGTAAAGGCAAGTGATCGGCCAGCTTGCTCACAATCACCTGCGCCAGCACCGATGCCGTCCGCATGCTGGCCGAGGTGCGCAAGTTCGGGCTTTTTCTGGTGCTGGCGCACCAATACTTTGAGCAGCTGGACGAGGACATCGTTGCCGCCGCGCTCAACAACTGCCAAATCAAAGCCGTGTTCGGCGGCTTGTCCGTGACCAACGCGCGGCGCATGGCCGAGGAGTTGTTCATCGGCAAGCTGGACCCGAAGAAAATCAAGGCCTCGATTTATCAGACCAAGTTCTGGCCCGAGTACCGCCGCGATAAGGCTTACGGTAAGTCGTCATCCTCCGGTAGTGCGCACGGCACGATGGAGAGCTCGGCTTCAGCCTCGTTCAGCGGTCTGGCCGCGGGCGAGACGTTTTACACAGCGGACAATTGGTTCGGTGGATCAAGTATGCCCGCCGGTACCAACGAGATGAGCAGTTCCGGGTCGACCACCACGTCCGGCAGCGGCTCCAGCGAGGTGTACAGCGATTCCACCAGCGAGTCTGAAGTCGACATCCCAATCTTCTTCCCTGTCCCCTTCCAAGAGTTGTCCAGCGTGCAGTACTACACGCTGGATGAGCAATTGACGGAGCTGACCGGCGCGCTGAAAAACCAGTTCCAGCGCCACTGCTTCATCCAGATCCGCCAGCAGGAAACCCAGCCTCTACTCGTACCGTTCGTAGAACCGGTAACGACCTTCACGTATTCGCGCACCAATCTCGACTGGTACATCCAGCGTCAGCACGAGAAACAGAACGCGTTGCCGGCCGCGGAAGTCGACCGGCTGCTCGTTGAGCAAGAGTCCGCCCTTCTGCAAAACATCGGTCCGGCGGAAACAGCGGAAGACTCCCCGATCGAACAACCCGCTGAGGTGATCACGCCGCCCGAGCAGGCACGTGAACCGCGGAAACCGATTTGGGATCGCGCGGGCACTTCTTCAATCTGGGGAAAAACGGCTGGTGAATCGCCTGCTCCTAAGACGCAACGTAAACGCGGCCCTCGGCCGGATGTGGCAAACCACGCCAAGGTCGCGGCACTTGTCCGCCGCTACGACGACGATTGGGTGCTCGACGAGAATCTGATTGAGATTTGCGAGGCGCTGGACCAGCAACACGTGCCGATCCCGAAGACTTGGCCGTCCCGCTCGGACGGCAAGTCTCACACCTGGAGCCGCGCCGTCCAGAATTACCCCGCGTTGGTCGTCAAGGCCATCAAAGACCGTTGCAAGGCTGCTACCGGATAGGAGAAGCGAGCAAACCAGCAGGTAGTTGGAAGCTGCGTCGATGAAAAACGGCCAACGAAATGCGCTTTCCGCTAGATCTCACGGCCCGTACCCACTTGCGCGGTTCGGAACCTTGTCCCGGGTCGATCCGGCACTGCCAACGTCAACGCTCCCCGGCGGAAGGCCGTGCAAGAAGGGTGAATAGGTTCTGGCTAAGAAATATTTTGCCCTCTCTGATTTGGCCGAATGTGTCCAGATGGCGGAGCTTTCGTAATGCCCATCCGTGGCTCAGGATCGCTTTCCACCGATATGTGACGCAATCCGAACAGTTAGGACACGCTGTCCGGATAGACAGAAGACGGTGGGTGAGTATCGAACGCGTGTCTTGCGCAGCGGGAAGCGCGCGAGCCATGCGGCTGAGCGCGCGTGGCGGAAGCTAGTGGGAGTCGATTTCTGGAACGTGCTGAAAACGCTGTAGATCCTGAAAACACGTTCGCAAAAATGCCAACGATGCCAATATCGCCAACGGGTTTGATACATGTATCAGTGGCGGGCGCAGGCTAGTGGGGTGTGGTCTCAATCCCGTTTTTTGCTGGTGGACAGGAAGTAGGGCAATGCCGAGTGTGAGACGGTCGTCAGCGTGCCGGTGATGTCCACTTTCACGGACGGGAACAGTTGCATTTCAGACGGCGATTCTTGGTGGATGTGCGGTTGATCGGCTGTCAGGATTTCGGCTCCGGATGCGGTCAGCACAACGACGCAGCCCTGTGCGATAAGACGTGTTTTCATGCCCCATCATACAGCGACCGCCCGGATTCGTAAAATCTTCATCAATACTTTCCTTCGAGCGGAAATGTTCAGGCCGTTGGATTCTCTCCGCTCTTGATCGCTTGAAATCCCATCTTGCGTTCCTCGCCTGGATGTTTGGCGGAAAAGTTTTTCGATTCGATCACTGTGTAGATGTGCTGCCACGGAACCAACAGCCGGTATTCGTTTCCTGTCTCTCCCGTAAAATCCACCCACACGCCCCTGGCGTCCATTTCGAAAAGCTTTGCCGTGAACCGGTACACGTCGCCGTCCAGAGGAACGTGTCCAACGATGAACGAATGGGCTTTTTCCATCCACTCCCGTGTAACCGAAATTCCGATGGTTCTACCAGCTTCGATTGGCGTCATTTTGGGGCTTTCTGTCTGTAGCCTTCCTCAAGACGACGGTCAAGATTATCTTCCAAATACGTTCCGAGATTCGCTATCGTGTCGGGCGTTTCAACAGGTGTAGAAATTCCGTCAACCGTCAGCTTCAAGCTGGCACGTTCGAAATCGGAAACTTTCGCTTCCTCGACAATTTCTATCAGAACGGGCCACGACATGAGACCGTGCCGGGTGAGAAATTCCGTGTGGATTTTTTCACATTTCGCCCGCGTGAATTCGGGTAGGCCCGTAGGGGTTGCGATGATCGTCAGTCCATTCTGGCTCATGCATCAATGATAGCCCGAGAAGACTGTGATATCGTCACACCGGTGTTGCGCGCGCCGGAAGCCGAACCTGTCAACGTTCGGCTTTATCCACAGGATTTCCTCGAGCGGAAATCCACAGCAATTTTCCCGAAACATCTTCACTTCGGCCACGATTGTGCACGATTGTGTTAGGCTGCGGGTTGAAAGGGTGTTTCATGAGCCAAGCATCTTGGGTAAATCGTCTTTCGGACATCTGAACAAGGCGAAGCCTCCCGTCGCACGTTCGTGGCCCAGAGCAACGTGACCGTTTTCGATTCGCTCTACGGAATTTGCGCCGAAGTCGTTAGCGCCTACAACGAACGACACCCGCAGCAATTCACCCAAGCGGCGAGCATTAGCAGGGCCGACGAGCGTGGCGGTAGACGGGTGTGTACGATACAAAAGAATTTAGAACCTGCCGCCACATTGAACTGGATATTCCCCATCAACGACGGCTGCATTAACTTCACCCAAAGCGGTTACGGGGTATCCGGCTCCGGTACCGCAGAAATCGCAATCTCACAAACCGGTGTGATTACCTACACGATTGGCGACTCCGTTTGGTCGGGTGAAGAGTTCGTCGAAATGATGCTCAAAAATCTTCTGTTTTCTAAAGACACGCTCAAAATTGACGCAAAAGATGTTCCGGCAAAATCGGAAGTCTGGTGATTGTCCCCACGTCGCACCCGAGTCAACGCCTTCCGCTTTTACCGATTCGCTCTGGATCACATTATGCAGGATAAAACCAGCAGACGATATGGGCGACTGTTTCGAATGCTTTGGGGTCGGCCCTACTCACAAGGGTAAGATTCAGACTTCCATACCGAATCGTTACCGCATTGCCGTACCATGAAACCGATTGTAGATCGGGTTCGCTCATTTTGAAACCGTGCTTACCATCCGACTGCAGTTTCATAAGCGCTCGGGAAATCTCATCTCGCAACTGCTTTTCATCTATCGTGTCGAATGATCCGATAAACGTGTGGTCCAGCTTCACAGCGTTGCGGTGGTATGGCTCGACTTCTCCAACCATCTGGCCCTTAAAAGTCGGTTCTGCTTCGGCAAGAGCCTTTTGCGCGACTGTAACAATTTCGTCTTTGGTCATGCTTTCCCCGATCAATTCCAGAATAGCCCGACCCGCCCCGCAGATACGGTACCGTTCGTCCATCGCTCATTAGGCGTTTTTGCCGCTGGCAAACCAGGACTGAGCGGAGCGAAGCTCGCAGCATGGAAAAACTCGAAAACCGTACGGTCTCCGTCGGCCTTTCGAATAGATTACTGCACAATCGCCGAGACCTTTGTGGACTTCGCCAATCGGTTCTTGGAAAATGTGCGGCAAAGGACGAGTCTCGCTTGGGTTATAGGAAAGATTTCACTCGTTGAGTTCGAGTGTTGAACCCGGCGCTACTGGACCCACATAGCCGGCCGCAGATTTGACAGCTTCAGCGGGTCTGCTATGCTACCGGCAGAAGCATTAGCGGAAAGTCAGTCGGGCTGACTTTCGGGGAGTCCTATTTTATGTCCTCTGTTCTTGTCAAACTTCAGAGAAAAGGCCAAATGGTGATCCCCCGCAGCCTGCGGGAAGAAGCCGGGGTGTCCGAGGGCACCCTGATGAAGGTGGCCGTTCTTGAAGGCGGCCAACTTTTGATTACGCCCCAGGTCACCATCGCCCGATCCGTCGTCCACGGCCGCAAAGATCGCAAGCAGGCCTTTCGTGATTTAGCCCAAGTCGTGGCCGAGCTACGCCAGGAATCCAAAGAAAAAGGCCTGGACACCATGCCCATGAAGGAGATCAACCGCGCCGTGGCCGCTGCCAGGCGCGATCTGAAGAAGAGCAGTAAACCACCCGTGAAATGATCCGGGTCGTGATTGATACCAGCGTTTTGGTTTCAGCCGTCATCTCCCCCACCGGGCCTAACGCCCGGCTTTTCGACTTCATCGCCGCCAAGCAACTCCGTCCGTATGTGACCGAGGCCGTGCTGGAGGAATACTCCCGCGTGTTTGAATACGAACGCCTGCAGCATCTCGACAAACGGCGAGTAGCCCGGCTGCGCGGCGTATTGGAACGTGCCGCTGTGAAAGTTAAACCGCGCGGGCGGCTGAAGATTTCCGGCCATGAAGACGACAACCGTATCTATGAATGCGCGGTTGCCGCCAAGGCCGACTTCATCGTAACCGAAAACACGAAGCACTTCAGGAAGCCGTACAAGACGACACGCATCGTCAACGCCCGCCAATTGCTTGAACCCCTCGGCGGGTAACGCCCGCCAACTTCCGCTGCCTGCCCGAAACTTTCGCTTTCTTTCGTAGCCAGTTGTTTTCCAGCCGCTTCCGCCACCAGTTCGGCGGAAGTTTTTCCAGCCGTAGGCTGGTGGCCATGGACGAAACAAGAGAACTGAGTTTTGATCGGCTCCTCGATCTGCTGGCGCAGCGGCTGGCCATAAAACTGTGCCGCGAACCCAGTCGCCTCTATCCCCGACTGCTGACGGTTGAACAGGCAGCCGTTTACCTCGGCCGCACCCGTGAAGCCGTCCAGGGCCTGGCCAGTTCCGGCAAGCTGCCAATCGTGCGGGCCGACCGCCAGGTTTTTCTTGACCGGCACGACCTGGACCAGTGGATCGCCGACCACAAGACGGGGTGGGTGTGATGAATTCTGATCCGGAAAACGCGGTCATGGGGTATCCTGAAGCTGCTGAGTTTCTGAACATCAGCATTCGGACTCTGGAGCGGTACGTGCGCGAAGGACTTGTCCCCTACATCCCCCTCCCCAAGCGTGGCCGATGGTCCGGTGTGCGCTTCCTGCGCTCCCAGTTGGTGCAGTGGCTGGAGCGCCGCACCGTGAAACCCTCAACCAAGCGGGAGCCGTCGGTATGAGGAAAATCCGAGGGGTCTACTTCCGTGCCGGCACCGCGTATATCCGCTTCCGCGATGAGCACGGCGACATCGTGCGGGAGAGTACGGAACAGCGGAGCACCAAGTTTGCCGAAGATCTGCTAGCCAAGCGCCGGACCGAGGTGGCCGAGGGCCGCTACTTCCCCACTCGGCAGTTCGACCGAATCACCTTCAAGGAACTACTCGACGATTGGTGGGAGAAGCACGGTCAGCACACGCGCAGCCGGTTCAACTTCCACCTGCCAAAGGTTCGAGAAGAGTTTGAGGCCAAGCGCGCCCGCGACATCGACGCCGACCTGGTTCAGGATTTCCTCGACGAGTTGGCGCGGGAAGAATACGCGGCGTCGACCATCAACAAGTATCGGACGATCCTTTGCAGCTCTTTCAGTTTCGCCATCAAGCGCGGCAAGTACGATCGCAACCCCGTCAGTGCAGTGTCCCAACGCATCGAACCGCCAGGACGCGACCGGTTCCTGTCCGCCGACGAGTTTCGCAAGCTGATCGGCGAATGTAAGGCAGATCCGGCGCTTTACGCGTTCGTTTGGATTGCCGCGACGACCGGCGCGCGCAAGGGCGAGGTCCTGCCCAGAAAATGGGCTGATGTTGACTTAACGGGCAGCGCGCCGCATATTTATGTTGCGCGGTCCAAGAACGGCCGGCCCAAGCGCCTGCCGCTGGCAACCGAAGCCATCGCCGCCCTGCGGGCTCTCCCCAGCTTTGAAGAGGACGATTACGTTTTCCCGGCCGACCGCGGCAACGTTCGATTCAAGGGCAAGCAGCTCCAGCTCTGGGACATTCGTAAACCGTTCCAGGCCGCTTGCGCCCGCGCCAGCATCAAGGATTTGAGGATTCACGATCTCCGGCACATGGCAACCACGATTCTCTTCTTGAGCGGCATTCCGGAAGCGATCATTAGAAAACTGACCGGACATCGCAGCCGCGAGATCGAACGCTACGAACACCTCTCGCCGGGCCTCAAGAGCCAAACCGTTGAGCTGATTGCACGGGCGCTTTCTGAAAAGAGCACAGCTACTGACACACCCACTTCTGAGCAAAAAGAGGACAGCCCGGAAAGTACTGAAAGGAATGGCGGGGACGACGGGGCTCGAACCCGCGACCTCCGACGTGACAGGCCGGCGTTCTAACCAACTGAACTACGTCCCCGCATGCTGCCGGACGCAAAATCGTTTACACGACTGCAATCCGGCGTCGGAGTTCCAGAATAACACATGGAAGCCTCCGTGCTGATTATCCCGCGCGACTTCGGAGGACGCTCAATGGAAGCAGGGGAACGCCTACATCGCGGGCACCACCAGCGACGGCCATGCCTGCGTGTTGAAGCTGAGCGCCGACGGTTCCGCATTCGGTACAACGTAACCCTGGCAGGCACCGGTCAGGACTCGGCTCCGGCGATTCTCTCGGATGCCGCCGGCGACCGGATTCGGAATCGGTCCCGACATGGGAGTCGCCCCTGCGCCCAACGCGCAGGGGCAGATTCCTACTCAACTTGCCGGTGTCGAGGTTCTATTCGACGGCCAACCCGCGCCGCTCCTGTACGCGCAAGCGCGCCAGATCAACGCGATCGCGCCGGTGGGAATCAGCGGTCAGGCGCAAACCAACATTTCGGTGATTTACAACGCCACCACGGTCGGATCGATTGCCGCGCAAGTGAACAGCTTCGGATCTCCGGGAATTTTCCGGCTTCAGCCCGGCGTTTTGACGCAAGCTGCGGCTGTGAATCAGGATGGCACCACCAACAGTCCGTCGAACCCGGCGTTGCGCGGATCGGTGGTCGCGGTGTGGGGCACCGGATTCGGCGTGACCGATCCGGTTTGCACGACGAGCGGTTACAATCTTCCGGAAGCGGCGAATCTCGCCGCGGGCTTGACTGTGTACTTAAACGACGGGATCGGTTCTGTCGACGATATCGGAGGCTATCCTGTTCTTTACGCTGGAAATGCTCCGGCGCTTCCGTGCGGCGTGGTGCAGATTAACTTTCAGGTCCCGAGTTACGCGCCGCCGGGCGTATACCGGTTTTTCCCATGGGAGGCGATGGCCGTCAGCCCGGGCCCCGGCATCCAAGTGGTCAGCGCGACCATCGGCGTGACCATTCCCGTCAAATAAAACCCGCGCCCTTTTTTCCGCCGCTACTGGTATCATAAATACAGATGTGGTTCCTGCCTCCGCGTCAGCGGATTCCCGGCGTGAACAATCCAACCTTGTTTTTTCTCGAATGAAATCCAGCGTACAGATCAGCCGCGGCATTGAATCCCTGTTCGGGACCCGCGATGAGAATATCCGGCTGATCGAATCGGGTTGAACGTACGCACGCGCCTGCTCAACGACTGCTGGAAATCGAAGGCGAAGACGACGGCGTCGCGCGCGCCGCCGACATTCTTGCCGACTACGGCGCGCTGGTGCGCGAAGGCCACGTCTTCAACAACGGCGATCTGAACAGCTTTCTGCGCGTGGTCACCGCCGACCCGGAAACCACCCTGCGCGGTCTGGTGGAAAGCGGGCGGCAGCGCAATTTCGGCAAGAAAACCATCGCGCCGAAGACCATCACCCAGCGCCGCTATGTGGACGCCATCGAACGCCACGACCTGGTCTTCGGCGTAGGTCCCGCCGGCACCGGCAAAACCTATCTGGCCGTGGCCATGGCGGTTTCCGCGCTGCTCAAAACGCGTCAGCCGCATCATTCTCACCCGGCCCGCGGTCGAAGCCGGCGAGCGCCTGGGATTTCTGCCCGGCACGCTGCAGGAAAAAATCGATCCCTATCTGCGCCCGCTCTACGACGCGCTGTATGACATGATCGAAGCCGAGAAAGTCGAGAAGCTGCTGGAGCGCAACACCATCGAAGTCGCGCCCATCGCCTTCATGCGCGGCCGCACGCTGAACGACAGCTTCATCATCATGGACGAAGCGCAGAACGCCACCCGAGCAGATGAAGATGATTCTGACCCGCCAGGGCTTCAACTCCAAGATGGTGGTGACCGGCGATCTTACCCAGATCGATCTGCCGCCGGCAAGCGCAGCGGCCTGATTGAAGCGATCGAAGTGCTGCGCGGCGTCGAAGGCATCCGCTTCGTGCAGTTCGACGACCGCGATGTGGTGCGCCACAACCTGGTGCAGAACATCGTGAAAGCTTACGAGCGCTACAACGAAGCCATCGGCGCGAACCGGCAGCTGTCGCTGAAGACTCACGACGGCTGAACCGCGCCGGCGCCGGCTTCAACCGACACAGCCGGCCTCCGGCGCCTGAGCGGTGTCCCATGTCTCCGACGATATCCCTTTATTGTTCCGCAACCCGTCGCGGCGAATCCGTAATTGCGGCTCTGCGCGCGCTCTTCGCCCAGTTGCTGAAACGCGTCGCGCGCGGCGCCCGGTCACGTGCCTGATCACCGGCGATCGCGAATTGCGCCGCCTGAATCGCACTTTCCGGCCAAAGATTACGCCACCGACGTGCTCTCGTTTCCCATCCGGCACCGGCGGGCGAGATCGCCATCTCGCTGGATCGCGCCGCGGCGCAGGCCGCGAGCCGGCCACTCCGTCGAAGACGAAATCCGCATCCTGATGCTGCACGGCCTGCTGCACCTGGCCGGCATGGATCATGAAACCGACCAAGGCCAAATGGCACGCGCCGAAGCGCTGGCGCAAGCGCCTGGGCCTACCGGCGGGCCTGATCGAAAGAGCGCGAGCCATGATGATTTTCGCGCTCGCCTGGCCGATTCTCTGTCTCTCTCCTCCTGTCTGGTCACCTGCGTCCAACTGCTCTATCTGGAAGCGCTGCGCATGCGCACGCGCGATCGGCCTCGCTCAATTCTTCAAGGAAACGCTGGAAGACCGGATCGGCCTGGAAACCGAGCGCGGCTCGCTCACCTTCTCCATCGTCAAACACGTCGGCCTGGCCGTCATCGGCTGCCTGACGTTGGCCAGCGCTGGAAATGGCCGCGATGGGAAGCCCTGGCCGCCGCCTGCCTGCTGGCGCGTCTCATCGTCGATGGAACCTACGTCGTTCCGCAGATCATCTACCGCCGAGCACCGGCCGCGGCCTGCTGCCGCTCGTGCCGCTGCTGCGCGCTGTCGCCTGGTCGCGCCCGCTGGTCTGGGCGCTGGAATTTTCTGCAGTCGCTGTTCGAACTGGGCGACCGGCATCCCGCCCAGCCACGCCCGGACGAACATATCGAAGCCCTGATCCCCGCCGGCGCAGAGGAAGGCATCATCGAAAAGAGGACCGCAAGCTGATCCAATCCGTGGTGGATTTCGGCGATAAGACCGTGCGCGAAGTCATGACGCCGCGCCCCAAATCGTGGCCATCCGCCAGATGCCACGCTTGAAGAGTTGCGCCAATTGGTGATCCACGAGCAATTTTCGCGCATCCCGGTGTATGAGGAATCCATCGATCAGATCTTCGGCTTTGTGCATGTGCGCGATATGTTCGAGCTGGATGAAGACGAGCGCGCCAACCGCAGGTCCGCGACCTCATGCGGCCCATCCGCTCCGTGCCCGAAACCAAGCCCGTGAACGATCTGATGCGCGAGATGCAGGAGGAAGGCACGCACATGGCGATTGTGGTGGACGAATACGGCAACACCGCCGGCATCGTCACCATGGAAGATATGGTGGAGGAGATCCTGGGCGAAATTCGCGATGAGCATGAGCCCGACGCGATTTCCGCCAGGAACCCGACGGCAGCTTTATCGTCTCCGGCAGCTTCGATGTGGCCGCCTGGCCGATCTGCTCGACTTCCATCCCCAGGAAGACCCCGAATCGACCACCGTCGGCGGCTTGTCACCGAATGGCTGGGCCATGTGCCGGACCGGGCGAAGAAGCCGAGCGCGACGGCATCGACATCGATGTTCTGGCCGCGACAACTGCGCGTGGACCAGGTGCGTCCGCCGTCGCAACCGGTGACCTCATGATAATTGCCACCCAGCTGTGGGCACGATTGCCCGCCCCACATTGGCGAAGCTGAAGAAGGCGGCCTACGAGGCCGCCGAGGCATGAGCCTGCCCCACATGAGCCGGCTTTGTCTCCATCCTGGGCCGCCCCAACGCCGGCAAATCCACGCTGCTGAACCTCGTCGGGCAAAACTCGCCATTGTCGCGAACAAGCCGCAGACCACCCGCACCTCCATTCAAGGGGTCGTCACACTCCCCGAAGCCCAGATCGTTTTCCTGGATACCCCGGGCATCCACAAAGCCGACTCGCTGATCAACAAGCGCATGATGGATACCGTGCGCGCGGCCCTCGACGAGCGCGACCTGCTGTTCTGGTGGTGGATGTCACGCGCAATTCCGAAGACGCCCACGCCATCGATCTGGTCCAGAAAGCCAACACACCCACCATCGCTGTGCCTAACAAAGTCGATCTTCTGCAAGACAAAGGCGCGCTCTGCCGCTGATCGAACAATATCGCGCGCAGTACGATTTCGCGGATTACATCCCGATCTCCGCGCGCGCGGGCGAAGGCCTCGCCGAATTAGAGCGAAATCCTCGATCGCCTGCCTGAAGGCCCCGCGTACTTTCCGCCGGACCACATCACCGATCAGCCCGATCGCTTCCTGGCCGCCGAGCTCATCCGCGAAAAAATTTTGCGCCCGCCCGCAGGAGGTCCCGCACTCGGTGGCGGTTTCGATCGATTCCTGGGAAGATACTCCAAAACTGATTCGCATCTACGCCACCATCTACGTGGAGCGCAACGGCCAGAAGGCCATCCTTATCGGCGCGGAGGGGTCGGCGCTCAAGAAGATCGGTACCGCGGCGCGCCTCGACCTGGAGCGCATGCTCGACCGCAAGGTATTTTTAGAAACCGTGGTGCGCGTGCGCCCCAACTGGCGGGACGATCGGAATTCGTCCGATCGGCAGGAACTGGCGCTCCACCTCCCGAATGTAGCTTAATAGAGGTATATGGTCACACGAGCGCTTTCTTTTTTGCTCACGCTCGCTCTGGTGGTGCCGGTGGTCCCGTTGCTCGGGCAGGGCAAGCCGAGCGACAACAAGATTTACGACCAGGTGCGCCAGAAGCTGGCGAACAGGATCCCGAAGTCAAGGGCGCGAACCTGGACGTAGTGGTGAAGAACGGCCAGGTGACGCTCACCGGCACGGTGAACGATATCCGCGCCAAGGAAAAGGCGGAAAAAGACACCAAGAAGGTGAAGGGCGTCACCAGCGTCATCAATGAACTGAAACTTTTCGGAAGCTGACTCCTCCATGACATTTCCACGCATCCTTGTTTTCCTGTCGATCGCGGCCGTCGCGCACCCGCACATCGCCGGCCAAGCGGGCTAAGACGCCCGACGGCAAAGAGATCCGGGATTACCGGCTCAATATGGACATCATCCAGCGGTATCTGAACGCGTTCCAGCTGGTGAGCAACGACGCGGCATCGAAGAAATGTTTCGACAGGAACCCGCCCGGAAACGCTCCCACGCTCGATGCCGGAGAGAAACTGCTCGGCTCCTGCCCCCCCGCGATCGCCATCATCAAGAACAATGGCCTGAAGCCGCGCGAGTTCATGGTCATCACCGGCGCCCTGTTCGCCAACTATATCGCGGTGGGCATGAAGCGGCAGGGGACGCTGAAGCAGTATCCCGCCACCATCTCCCCCGAAAACGCCGCCTTGATCGACCAGAATTTCGATAAGCTGCAAACCATGATGGCCCCGATGGCCAAACAGGGCAAGTAACGCT
>CAWCPE010000020.1:0-105244 GCA_963797245.1 Terriglobia bacterium | reverse complement strand
GTACCGTCGCTCGTGATGGCTTGGACGTTGCTATCGTTTTGAAGGGCGAAAACGTCCGCTACGCCGGTTGCGCTTGGCACTGCTGGAATAATATTAGCGACTCCCGATCCGTCGCCGGGGTTCGACCACCGCACGGTGCCGATCGACAACGTGGTCGCCGATACGGTGACGTCCGTTGCGGCCGTCCCCGCGGTGATCGTTACATGTCCAGCGGCGAGGGCGGTGAGGCTGGGTGGGTCAGCCGTCGAAAGACTGACGATACTTGGGTTGGTCGAGGTCCACGTGAGACCCGTGACGGATTGCCCGCTCGCGTTCAGCGCCTCGATGGCGTGAGTATTGCCAACTACCATACTGATCACGTTCGGTACCAGCGTGACGGTGCTTCCGCCAGACACGGTACGAGGCCTCGCGTCGCCACCTCCTCCGCCCGAAGCGGAGACTGTGAAGGCTACTGCGTTGCTTGAGTAGCCGTTTTGTTGGATGCGTACAATACCTGTTAGCGAACCCGTACCCACGGATGCGATTACCTGTGTATTGCTCCAACTTTGGACCACGCCCGCCATACTGCCCAAAAGGAGCGTACCTGAGCCTTGGACCGAGCCGAAGCCGCTGCCGGTGATCGTGATATTCGTGCCAGGAGCTCCTGATGTGGGACTTAAGCTGGTGATCTGCGGTGTATTCACGGTGAAGGGACTCTGGTTACTGACGGCGCCATTCTGGATCACCAAAGCATAACCGGTGGCGGCTCCAGTTCCGACCGCCGCCACGATTTGCGCGTCGCTCCAGGTTTGCACCACACCGGCGGCGGTGCCGAGGAACACCTGACCGCTGCCCTGACTCGCTCCGAAGCCGGAGCCCGCGATGGTCACCTGAGTTCCAGGCAGTCCGCTGACGGGAGTGACGTTCGAAATTGTGGCGGTGTTGATGGTGAAGGTCACACCGTTCGAAAGCACTCCACCCTGCTGCACGGCTGCCGTTCCGGACGTGGCGCCAGTCGACACGGTGGCCACAATCTGCGTGTTACTCCAACTCACGACCGTGCCGAGATTGGTACCGAGCCAGACAGCTCCGCTTCCTTGAATTGATCCAAAATTGGAACCAGAAAATGTGACTTGCGTGCCTGCTGCGCCTGATGTCGGCGTGACGTAGGTGAGGCTCGGCGCCGGCTGCACGCTGTAGACTGCCGTGGCCACGGCGCTATTAGTGTAACCGGTGGCGTAGGCGATGGCGTTTAGCGTGGTGGTCGAGCCAATGGTAATCGGTCCTGTGTACGGCGTGCCCGTGATGCCCGACTGGCCGATGACTCCTCCGTCGGCTGTTGCGATCTGAGGCGTCTCGTTGGGTACCATCCATCGAACATTCCCGCTGGCGTCGAAGGCGACCATGTTGGCTGTAACGTGCCTTCAGGGGCGGCCACATCGACCGTTCCAATAAATGAGCCGTCCTCAGCCTGGAGCACCGGAACAACGGGGTAGGCTTGACCGGGCACTACGGGTCCGTCGGCCGACGTGACGCTCGTGCCGTTCGTGATCGCCAAACCGTACTTAAAAAACTGCTGACCGTTGGCGCCATAGGCCGCCTCGCCCCAAGAGACCACAATACCAGTATCATTGTTAGTTATCATCTGGCCAAAAAGGTAGTCGGTCGTAGGTCCTGGAGTTTCGTAGATCGGAATGTATTGATATTCTCCCGTACTACTCATCCGAATGGCGGTTAGTTGCGCCGGATAGCCGCTCTGTATGGAACCGTTCGCATTCGTAGACATATACAGTGCATAAGCGTAACCGTCTCCAGCGACAATCAGGCTGCCCTCTAGATCGCCAGCAGGATAACCGGCAGGTGTGGTATTCGGCTCAGGAATGGGCACAGAGAATTTCCCAGTGCCGGTCGTTGGGTCAACGCCGACTATCGCGGTGTCCGTCGTCCCGATTGCCCGATAGATGAAGATGGTTCCATCGGTGTGGACGGTGGGCGTGTCGCAATCGACGCCCGTCGTCGTCGGGTCCGGCGCGTAGGCGGGGTAGGCCTGCCCAGTGATTCCGTCCAGCTTCCATACGCTGTTGGTAGTTCCACTGCAAACCACCAATCCCCCCTGGAAGTCCGGCAGGAGAACGGGCGATCCAATGGTTCCATTGGGACCGGGAACGACTTGGCCAGCATTGGCAGTCCAAGCAACAATGCCGTCGCTGGTGATGGCCTGAACGGTACCGTCGTTTTGGAGAGCGAAAACATCAGCTACCGGTCAGACTGGGAACCGCCGGAATGATCTTAGCGACACCCGATCCGTCGCCGGGGTTGGACCAAAGGTCCGACGTACGTGCCTTTGACGGTGTATGCACGGAAGGTGCGTGCAGCACGGGAAGCCCAGCGTAGGCGAATTTGAGGATGCCGAAGCCTCCGGATTCCAAAAATTTCAATAGCGTTCATCGCGTCGCCCGCATCTCATTGGAACAGAAGCCGCTGAAAATAGAGCGTTTCGTGCGGAGCCCGGAATCCGTCTTGGGCACAGTGGATCGGTTTTCGATTTGTGGTGTGTTTCCAGATACTTACAGATAGACCACCTGTCCAAACGACAGGTGGTCGCCTCAGATTATCCGCGCCTAGCGAGACCTGTGTTCCGCAGAGCTATGCCTGGGGCGTGGAAGCGCAGATCGATTGGTACGAAGCCTATGCCGATCTCGGCGGCGAGCGAGTCAAGCTGCAGGTATTCGCGATGCGCAGCATGGCCAGCGGAGCGGCGTTCCACTGCGCGTATTTGCACGCGACGCAGCAGGCGTTTCTGGAAGCGCACGAACTGGCGTTCGCCTACTTTGGCGGTGTGTTCCGCAAGCTGCGCTATGACAACCTCACCTCGGCTGTGCGGAAGATCCTGCGGGGACACCGCCGGGAAGAGACGGCGCGCTTCGTGGCGTTTCGTTCGCACTGGCGCTTCGAGGCGGAGTTTTGCACGCCGGCCGAACCGCACGAGAAAGGCGGCATCGAAGGAGAAGCCGGATACTTTCGGCGCAACCACTGGGTGCCGGTTCCGGAAGAAATAGGAATTGTTCGGTGGCTACGTTGGCGGCATTCACCCAGAACTCGATGGTTTCCGGCCCCCCTGCGTTAGGCCAATTGCTGGGCGAACTGATCCGACAGGGATCGTCAACTGGAACCCGGTAACGGCACCGCCAGTCGCGACGGTCGTGGTTGCTGGCGGAGTCAGCAACCAATTGCACGGATTCAGGTAGCCTCCCGCCGGCACCTGAACGCAAAATTGGTGCGTTCCTTGAGCCAGACCTGAAAGAGCGAAGCTTCCGTCTAACGCACTGGAGGCACGTGAAGTCGTCCAAGGCACCACAGAAGTGCGAGATGCCGTCACGACCGCGCCGCCGACCGGTAGGCCGTTTGAACCGAAAACAGTTCCACTCAGGCTCGCAGTTACAACGCTCTGCGAAAACGCTGCCGAGCACAGAATTGCACCGATCCAAACCAATGCTATCTTCGACATGGCACACCACTCCTGGAAACTTTTGTGGGTAAAACGCGGCGAATACAGCACATTAGCAGCAGCTACTGTGCTTTTAGCTATGAAATGATGGCCCACATTAGATCTCGCTGTCAAGGATTTTCCCGCGTACGCCTGGAAGTACTGTTACCAGTTGATGACTAGACCGCCGGGCAAAGGGGGATTTTTGGTTTTCGTTGTTCGGAAAATAGAACACGCCAACGTTCTGGTATTGACGGCTTGGCACTTCCGAGATTTCCGCTAGCGCGGCGGAGAATAGATCTTGTTCTGAAATCAGAACAGAAATATTTTAGACTAATCGCGATCGGCTTTCTTGACCGCATGAGTGATCACCGCTAAACTTCCTTTAGCTCTCAGCAATTAAACCTCCGCCATCCGGCCGGAGCCCCTTCCAAAATCAGGAGAATCCCATGTCCGAGACCCAAGCCATAACTTCTGTCCCAAACCGGCAAGCTGACGCGCGAGCAATTAGCGTTCGTGGCAACCCCCGCCGGAACAGAACTGCAACCCATCGTCCGGTCCCTGCACGCCGAAGTGGTGAACGCGTCGTCGGTCTGGCGCCACGACGGCCCGTTTTCGCTTGCGCACGAACGCGCAAAGCAATCAGAACCCCGTGCATGGGCTCGCAGCAGCCAACGGACCACGGTAGCTCCTAGATTCCACAACCCGCGTTTCTGTCAGTCTGGCAGCAAAAGGCAACGTCTTCCGCTGGCCTGGCTGCGCTTTGGCTGCATGCGTTTCAAATCGGCCATCGCGACCAACTACCAATGGACTCCAAACCCAGAGACTGCGCCGCGCTAACATGGTGCTAACATGCCTGGGAAAGCCGTTGCCTCTGGTTGCCTGAACGCTAAATCAAACGCACGTAGAGTCAAATACATGCCGCTCCCTGCCTGTAGCTGCCGGTACGACAGGTAGGTTCGAGCCCCGTCGTCCCCGCCAATTTCCTCCCTAGTTTTTCTATAACTTACGTTTTCACAGGTTCGTCGCGCTCCCATTCGCTTAACGTGCGGAACCTTCACGAGTGGTGGCGATCGGGTTTCTCGGGCGTCCGCGACCATTGCGCATCTACCGCGGATGCCATATATACTTTCCGCAGGGGAGCGCGATTGACTCGGAGCCGGCGGCCGGCCGAAAATGAAATCGGCGTTGGAGTTCGCCTTTAAACGCCCCACCGGGGAAGATGACTCCTACCAAGGAATGTCATCCGGCGATGCGACCTGAACAACCAGCCGCTGACTTGAACTCCGCTCACAAACTGCACCTGCTCAGCAGCGCGCGGCACGCCGACAAGCTGCTCAGCGATATCGAGTCGATTCTTTCGGCCTCAAAATCGAAATCCCCTTTTCGGAAATATGAAAACTGGCTGGCGCCGGCGCAAGCCAAGGTGGTGGAGGATTACATCGCCAGGATCCGGACGCAATTGGTAAAAGTCCTGGACGCTCAGGGAATCGCTTTGCCGGGGCCGGATCTGGGGACCGTTCATGCGATGCGCGTGACGCTCGCATTCGTGCGGATCGCGTTCCAGGAATGTACGCCGGACCGGATGGGCGGATACGGGGAAGTTCCGGAATCGCGTGTGCGAGAGCTCAACGGGCTGGTGGATGAGATGGTCAGCGCCGTCGACAAGCTGGATTCCTATCTTGCGAAAGACGTGGCGGAAGACCTGGAAGCGCGCCTGAACCGGCTCGGCGAGCAGGGCGGCGGCATCTCGCTGGTGAAGACCCTGGAACGAATCGTGAACCAGCACGGGCTGGTCGAGTTCCGGCCGAAGCTCTCCATCATCATCGACCGGATGGAAACCAGGAATTTCGAGATCGCACTGTTCGGACGCGTGAGCTCCGGCAAATCTTCGCTGCTGAATTACATCGTAGAGTCAGACATCCTGCCGGTAGGTGTCAACCCGATCACGGCTGTTCCGACCCGGCTGGAGTATGGCGAACGCCCTCGACTGACGGTCTGGTACGCAGATAAAGCCCCGGAACAACTGGGTATTTCGCGCTTGCCGGAATTTGTGAGCGAGCACCACAATCCTGCCAACTGGAAACATGTGACGCGTATTCTCGCGGAACTGCCGTCGCCGAGGCTCCAAGAGGGTGTGGTGCTGGTCGACACACCGGGGCTGGGCTCGCTGGCGACCTCGGGGGCCGCGGAAACGCTGGCGTACCTCCCGCGCTGCGATTTGGGCGTGGTGCTGATCGATGCCGGCTCGACCTTGACGGAAGACGACCTGGCTACCATTCGAACCTTATATGAAGCCGGCATTCCCGCTTCGGTTCTGCTGAGCAAGAGCGATCTCCTGTCAGATGAGGACCGGGGGCGATCGTGTGGATACATTTCAGGTCAGATCGCGGCGCGGCTTGGGCTGGCGCTTTCGGTTCGTCCGGTGAGCATTCAGCCGTCCCATGCGTCGCTTCTGGATACTTGGCTCTCCAAAGTGATCCTTCCGCTGTTCGACCGTCATCAGCAACTCGCGCAGGAATCACTGGCGCGAAAGATCGGCACTTTGCGAGAGGCGGTAACCATCGCGCTCGAGACGCGGCTCGGACGGGTTGATTCCGGCGACGCGGCCGTGGTGGAGGCCGCGGACAAGCAGATCCGAAGCGCGGTGGGCCGAATCGCGGAGGTTCGGGAACGATGCTCCGCGATTGTCGGTCGCCTCCGCGACGAGGATGAACATTTCCTGTTGATCGCGGCAACCGCCCTGGCGGATGCCCAGCCCGCCGGGTGGTCCGGGGAGATGGTTCGTGCTGCTCTTGTTTCCGCTGCGGGTGAATACGCGAATGAGATTTTCCGTGTGCTAAAAGAGCTGGCTCGCGAACTGGCGGGAGCCTTGCAAGCCGTCGCGAACAATCTTAACTTCGCGGAAGCGCCTTCTGAAGAAGACTTCGGGCCTGCGATTCGGGAAATGCCGAAGCTGGATCTGGGTCCCCTGGAGATAAAGTCACGGCCGGGTATTACTTTGA
This sequence comes from Terriglobia bacterium, assembly GCA_963797245.1. Lineage (GTDB taxonomy): Bacteria > Acidobacteriota > Terriglobia > Bryobacterales > Bryobacteraceae > Palsa-187. The sequence continues at coordinate 98,773 of CAWCPE010000020.1, read as the reverse complement.
AATTCTCGCGCGAGCTCGCCATCCGGCGGCTCGCGGCGACGTTGCGGCGCGAACCGGGACCGCAGATCTCCCAGGCGTTCGCGAGTTTCGGAAGCATACTGGACGCCTGGGCGCGGCGCACACTCGCGGACTTGCAGCAGAGATTTGAAACGCACGCCGACGCCTACCGTGCTCAACTGAGTCGTATGACCGCGGGGGGACGAGTTTCCGAGAGCGACCGTGCTTCCATGGAGCGGGATGTTTCGCTGCTGGACAGCGGTGGTGGGGAAATCGCCGAGGCCCTCAGCGAATGAACTTCATCAGGGTATCGATTCGAAGCGGCGCGAATTTGATGTGCGTGCCACTCGCGTAGAAGCCGGCCGTGGACAGATCGGCAAAACCTATTGTGGCCCGTTCGGGGAGCGCGTTTCGTGTTCCACACATTGACGTGCGGCGGCGATCTGTTCAAGCCGCTGCCGGATCGCAGGCGCGCGATCGGCGCTCGCGCCTTCGATGAGTCTCTCCACCGTGAGGATCAGCTCGTCGAGACGGCGCTCGCCTTCCCTTCCAAGTTCCAGGAGCGCAGCATTGATGCTCTCCTCCCATTGCGTCGCCAGCCGGGAAATATTTATGTACACGAGATCGTCGATCTTACGCTCGAAGTGGCGTCGGACGATCCCCTGGATGAGAGCGATTGGCAAGACCGGGGATAGCAGCTCCCAACTTCGATCGAAGATCCGGCCAACGCTGATATCCGGCACCAGCGGCTCGTGGATCTCGATTTCAACTTCTGTCGTATGTAGCGGTACGCCAAAGACTCGCTCCGCGCGATCGGAGAGACGATTCCGAAAATCCTGGAGGTATCGAAGCACCTGGCGTCTGGTCCCGTGCAGCCGATTCTTGATGATCTGCGGGCCTTCCGTGAACGAAAGGCGACGCAGTTCGCGCGACAGAGACTCATCGAGCCAGCTCTGAAATGAGCTGAGGAGAGTGGCGAGGCTCCGCGTCCAGCGCGGAAACGTGACGGCAAACTCCTCCTGTAAGCGACTTTCGATTTCCCGCTGGTGCGTCTCGAACCGGGCTGCCGCCGCGGACCGAGTGCCGCCCACCGCGTTTCGGAGGATCAGGCGCAACTCCGCTTTAAGGTCGGCCAGGACCGCTTTCTCGCCGATCACCTGAGCTTGGAGTGCAGAGCGATCAGAATGGCGCGATTCGGCTGACCGAAGACTCATTGCCAAGTAGCCAGCGCATTCGTTGAGCAGCGTAGCAACCTTTCGCGCGGCGATCGCGCGCCGCCGGATGCTAAACTGCGCCAGCGTCGGCCGAATGATCCTCCGCTGCAGCTCATCCCGCAAACCCTCATACCCCGGTCGCACCGAGTACGGCACAATTTCCGGCGATTGGCCGAGATTTTTCCTGACTTGCGTGTGGATAAAATCGACGATCTCCGCCCGCTCATCCGCGTTGATCAGGTCCACCTTCGTCAACAGAATCGACACGTTCGGGGTATAGCGATGGACCTGCTTGAGCAGGTCAATATCCCGCTGCGACAGCGGCGGATCGACACTCACCGCAACCAACGCGAGCCCGATGTTGGGCAGCCAGTCGAGCGACGCTTCGGTATTGTGTTCAAGCGCACTTTCGAGTCCCGGAGTGTCCACGAAGACCAGCCCGTCGAATTCCGCCAGGCTCGGAAGCTCCACCTCGATTCCGGCGACCCGCTTTTGATTGCCTGGATTTTGTTGCTCCGAAACGAATCCGGCGACATCGCTCAGCTGAGCCTCCGTTCGCCCGCCATCCTCGAACCGCACGAGCACCCGTTCCGTCGCGCCAAAACGAATTTCAGTCACCACCGTGGTCACCGGGACGACGCCGACGGGCAGGATGGACCGGCCTAGCAGATGATTCAGAAAACTGCTTTTCCCCGCTTTGAATCGCCCAATGACGGCAATCGGAATGTCGTTGCATCGGAGCCCCGCGCGGCAGGCGGCAAGCAGCGGAACAACGGATGTCAACTCGTATTGATCGGCGATTTCCGACGCCAGACCGACCGCTTCCCGGACCGGATCGGCAGGCGTGGAGTTTGAAGGTTTCGAGAACACGAACCAGCCTCTACGATTCGTAGGAGCCATCGTTCCCGAGCATCACGTAAAGCTGCTGCACGCGGGACGGTTAATGGTAGAGCTCCATTACCCCATCACTTACACCCGCATTGTAACAACATCCACCGCTCGCCCAGGACCGGCGCACGCAGCGTCCGCTGGAGGTCATCGCTTCGGCGCAACCGGCGACCCTCCGAATCGGAGAACACTCGCCAAACCGGCTTTGATCTCTGACGAAATCGGAAGCGCGTTGATCTTACGGATGGTTTCTTCGAACGGGTAATCGAAAGACCGGAGTTCAATCCCGGCGTCGCCCCTATCCGTGTGCCAGACAGCGTAACAGGCGGCCGGAGTTCCGGTCTTCGGTTGACCAACGCTGCCCGGATTCACAACCTGCCGTATTCCGATCGGCCGTTTGAATTGCAGGTGGGTATGCCCCACCAGCAGAACGTCGCCCTTCACCAGCTCCAGCTCGCTCTCCCAGCGAGCCAAGTCGGGCCGGCAGTACGTGAACAACGGATCGGAAGGAACGGCGTGACACATAGACACCTTCACGCTACCAACTTCGCGGTCCATGCTTAGCGGAAGGTCGCGGAGGTATCGTTTGTGTGTCTCCGAAATTATCGAACTCGTGTACTCCTGCATCGCGCGCGCCATCCTGCGGAAAGGCGCGGAACAACGAGGATCCTCGGTAAGCCCCACCGCGTGGTCGTGATTGCCTCGAATCACAACCGATGCGTTCGCTTTCACGTAATCGATGACTTCGACGGGATTCGGTCCATAGTTCACCAGATCGCCGAGCACCCAGAGTTCATCGAAGCTTTCCGGGAGCGACGAAAGCGCTTCGAGATTGCCGTGAATATCGGAAATGATGCCAATCTTCATCAAATAGCTGGCTCCTCCGAGCGTAACCGCCCACGGCGGCGATTACCAGGGACTGCCTATAGTGGCGGCGAAGAATCGCCATGGGTTTACTGGTAACAAAAACCGAGCGTAAAGTGGGGATTTTTCGGATTTACGGGAGTCCACGTGATGGGGGTTGCACCGTGCCCCACGATGACGATCTTCGAAACCTCCCCCGCCCGTTTATGCCGCCGGTTGCCATTCCCTTCGGACTGGTAGAAGAACTCGGGCGACGCGTTGACCGTCAACGGGGACGCCGTCCCCTCGTTTGGAACCGTGACGACGACGTTGATGCCAGTGTGCGTGATCGTGATCGTCAGCCCGCTTCCCTGGTCCGGTGAAATGTCGAGAGGCTCCATATTATCGCTCCAGAATTCGGCGGAAACCGAACTGCTGGTGCTGGTCGTCATGGAGCAGCCCTTGGCAAGTTTGCCTTTGATGGTACCGTCGTGAGCCAATGCATTAAACGTGGCATCGCCGCCGGCACTATCCGGCATCCATCCCCACAATTTGGAATGCGCGTGCAGCGAGCCGTCCGAAACCGTGATCGGCGGGTCGCCCGTGACCTGTAAAATGTTGACTTGTGATTGGGTCATCGGCGGCCAATCGATCCAGCGCTTTGCACGCGCAAACAGGCCAAGGCCTATGGCAATCACGACCAGCAGTAAAACACCCAGAGCTTTCATTTGCAAATTTCTCCCTGATGTGGTGCAGAGCGATCCTCTACTGAACTCACAAATGCGGCGATCAATAAATCCGAAAATCGCTTACTGGTAGCAGAATGCGACGGTAAAATGCGGATTATGGGGGTTAGATGAGTTCTTGACCACCCAGTCGATGGACGTGCCGCCGGTCACCACAATTTCCGATACATCGCCCGGACGGCTGTGCTGCCGGTTATAGCGTCCGTCGGCCATTTGTTTTGGGGTGGCGCCGAGCGGCGGGCCGAAGGTCCCTTTGTTGGTACGAATCGAGGGAGCCGTGCTGAGATTCGAAATCGTAATGACGACCTTGTCGTCATCTTTGCCCGTGTCTCCCGCATCCAGCCCTCCGGTATCGTGCGTTATCTTGACGGTAAGCCCGTTATCGGTCGGCGAAATGTCCCACGACTGATCTTCGGTCCACAGCAGGCCCGACACCGGTGTCGGCGATAAAGGGTTCAAGGGATTCGGCACGGTCAAACCACACGATGTCGAGTATTGACCGTTCGAATTTGTCGCAGGCTTCGGAATGATCGTATCGCTGGCATTATCGCTGACCCAATCGTTGGCTGAGTGCGCATGAAGCGAGCCATCCGACACGGTGATGGGCGGATCGCCGGTCACCTGAAACTTGTTGACCCCGGATTGCGCGGATGGCGCCTCCATTTGCGGCCAATCGATCCATCTTTTGGCGCGCACGAACAGGCCAACGCCCACAGCAACGACCACAAGAGCTACCGCCGTCAGAGCTTTCATCCCCAACTCTCCTTTTACGTGGTTGAGCTATTGTATACCGAATGTCAATCCCAGGCGTGATAAATCACTATGAATATCCGGGCGGGAAACAAAGCGGACAAAAACATCCGATCCCAGGCTTTGACGGGATTTCTCAAGAACCGCCTTCGCTCGTTTGTCAAACTCGGATTTTTCCTCCCCCTGGCTGGCCGCGGCGGCGATGCTTAGCGCGCGCAATTGCGACTCGTTCTGTCCTCTTGAAGCGAATTGCGTCGCCAGGCCGGCGGCCAGTAATCGCGCTTCCGCGGCGTCTCCCGATTCCAGCTTTGCTTCCGCCACGGCCAGTTGCGCGTTCTCGATCAGCGGCACGTTCAGGGTTTGCCTGGCCTGTTCAAGGGACTCCTCGCACAGCTTTCTGCCATCCCGCGCGCGGCCGGTTGCGATGCGAACCAGCCCCAGGAACCGCTTCGCCAGCGCATCGACCGCCGGGCTGTCCGCCGTCGCGTCCCGCATTTGCCGAATATCCTGCTCCGCTTCGCTGAACCGGTGCTCGGAAAGATCCATCGACGCGCGCGAAGTGTAAACGCTGAGCAACATCGGCTTGTTTCCGCCCAGTTGCCGGGCGAGCGCTTCGGCGCCCTTCAAGGCCTCCGCCGCTTCCGGATACCGGCCCAGACGTGACAGGACATCGGCGCGGCTCACCTGACTGAACCCCTCCAGGCCCTGATCGGCAATCGCATGGCTGACTGCCGCGCTTTGATCGAAAGCCGCCAGTGCCGCGGGGTACTGTTCCTGCAGCAGCAGCACGGATCCGAGGGACTGTGCCGCCAGCACCACTCCCCGGTCGTCTTTGACCTGCGCGGCAGATTGGAGCTGCCCGCGGAGCATGTCCGCCGCGGCCTGGTATTCTCCCTGGTCGCGCAGCATCCGGCCGGACAGGAGCGCGGTGCGGGCCGCGTTGTTCTTTTCCCCGGCCTGCTGAAAATGCTCCAGCGCCTGTTTCAGCACGGCGATCGCCTCCTGGGTGTGCCCTTCTTTGACCAGCACCTGACCCAGCGCCAGCTCGGCTCGTGCCTCAATGCGAACCGCTTGAAAACGTCGCGCGGTTTCGAGCGCAGCGCGGAGATAGGGGTCGGCCGCGCCATAATCGCCCTTGATAAACAGCGTGTTGCCGACGTCTACCAGGCCGCTGGCGGCCAGCACCTCGATTCCGGCCCGGCGGGCCAGGTCGATGCCCTGCTGCGCCTGCTCGCGTCCACCCACCGTGTCGCCCGAATTGTAGGATATGTAGCTGAGCAGCAGCAGCGCCTTGATCTGGTGATATTCGTCGCCGCTCTCGCGCGCCATTTCGAGAACCTTTTCGGTGAAGGCGCGCGCTTCGGCGAGTTTGCCGGACCGGAGCAGGAGCGATCGCTGATATAACACCTCCGTGAGGCCCTCCGCCTTGCCTTCCGTGCGATACAGTTGCTCGGCGGTGTCGAAATCGGCGGACGCCTTGGCAGGCTGTTGCTGTTTGGCTTGCAGGATACCGCGCCGCAGAAACGCCGCCGCATACTGATTGTCACGCCGGGCCGAATCGCTATAACTGGCCAGCGCCTCGGGAATTTTGCCGGCGCTTTCATAGGCCCGTCCGAGATCCACCAGAACAGCCGCTTTTTCGGCCTTCCCGACCTTCGCGGCCAGATCCTTATATATTGCCGCGGATCGCGCAAAATCTCTGACCAGAGTGAAATAAACCGCTTCCAGCCGGAGCTTTTCATCGCCCCACAGGAATACGGCGCGATAAGCGGGAGGCGAAGCGCGGAGCATTTCCGTCTTGGCTTTGTCCATATAATCCAGCTCCGTGGCTGCCTCGGCGAGCCGGGCGTGCGCCAGGGTGAAGTCGCCATCCAACTGCACTGCTTGTTCGAAGGCCTTCATGGCCGTAAAAGTGGTTCCATCCCGCAGCGCCCGTGTTCCCTCGTCGTACCAGCGGACCGCGGCGTCCGGTGGACGATGGCGGCCCAGCATCCACACCCCCGCGAAGGCGGCCGCGATCAGCACAAATGCGAAGACGACGGTGATTGCTGCGCGTGATCCCGGAAAACGAATCCTTTCAAGCAACGGCCTGGAAAGAGTCACGGTGGGCGCATCGATCGCGGTCAGCGCCCGCACGACCTCCTTCGGATTCTGAAACCGCTGTTCCGGATCGCGCTCCAGGCATCGCATCACCGTCATTTCCCAGCGCGGATCGAGGCCCGGCACTTCCTGCGACGGCGAGGGGGCCGGTTGTCTCAAACGCTCCATGGCTGCCTGCATGGGTGTTGCCCCACGGAACGGGCGCCTGCCGGTGATCATTTCGTAAATCACCAGGCCCAGCGCGTATACATCCGTCGCCGGCGTCACTTCACCGTGGCTCAGTTGCTCGGGAGCCATGTAGGCCGGCGTTCCCACCACCAGGCCGGATTCGGTGAGCGAAGCATCCTCGCCCGGGACGTTCTGCCGCGCCAGACCGAAATCGGTGATCACGGCTTTCGGCGCTGCCTCCGAACCGGCCAGCATCACATTCGAGGTTTTGAAGTCCCGGTGGATGATGCCCGCTTCGTGCGCAGCCGCCAGTCCCTCGGCCATTTGCACCACCCACGGAAGGGCGTCCGGCGGTGCGATCCGGCCGGCGGTGCGAAGCCGATGGGCCAGAGTTTCCCCGCGGAGCAGTTCCATGGTCAGGAACAGAATCTCAGTCTGCCCCTCGCGATGCGTCCCCAGGTCGTGGATACGGCATACATTCGGATGGCTGACCCGCTTGGCATACAGGATTTCGCGCTTGAACCGCGCCAGGGCTTTTTCGTTGCCGACCGCTTCCGGCCGGACGGTCTTCAGCGCCAGCCGTTCGTTCAGAGCGATGTCTTCGACTTCGTACACATCGCCCATGCCCCCCGCCGCGATGTACCGCACCACGCGAAACCGCTCCGCCAGAATGGTGCCCGCCGCAAAGCGAGGGATGGCAACTTCGGGCGCGATGAAACTCCCGGTGCTTCCGTCGGCGTCGATCAGGCGCTGAATCGCGCTGCGAAGCTCGGCGTCGGATCCACAGGTTTGGTCAAGATACGCGGCGCGTTGTTCCGGCGGCAACTCCGCCGCCGCGAGGAAAACATCGCGAACACGATCCTGACGATTCTCCATCGTGCTTCGGCTCCGGATATGTCAGCTTCGGAAGACTACATAGAAGCATACACTTTAGCGCCCCGATTTCGTCGCCGGCGGACTTGTCATTTCCTTCCATGCAGTCGGATTCTGACCGATGCTCAGCTGATTTGCGGAACGAACCAGAGGCAGCCGGAGAAGTTTCGGCTCCCGCTCGATTCTGGCGATCAGTTCGGCGTCGGATAGCCTCATGTACTTCAGTCCCGCCGCCTGGTAGGGTTTGCTGTCGGGATCGATCAGATCCGCCATACCGAAACGGTCCGCGAACCGCTTCAGTTCGGCGGGCGCCATGGGGCGCTGGGCCAGGTCGACGAATTGAATCGGGATCCGGCGTTCTTTAAAAAATCGCTCCGCAGCCTGGGTTTCGCGCGAGCCTTTGACTCCGAAAATCTGCACATTCGCCATATCTTCCACCGACCGAAAAATTCCAAAACAGAGCAAGCTCCTCGTGTTGTGTCCCGCAAATCCCTTGAATAACTCGATACAGTCGGGGAGGGCGGACTTGAGTCCGCGCGGGGCTTTAGCCCCGCAGCTCGACCCAACTGCGGAGCTGAGCTCCGCGCGGGATAAAATCCCGCCCTCCAAAATGCTCCATGTGTTGTGGAGAGATGCGATGAATTTCCGGGACATGATCCTAAAGAAGGCCGAGCGACTTCAAATCCTCCACCGGCTCCTCAAAAGAGCAGGATCCGAAGGAGATGGCGAAGTCGCGGCGCGCGGCCGTGATCTCGCGTTCCGTGGCAGTGCGCCCGCCCCACTCGATCTGGCCGGTGGTGAAACGGAAGTCGCCGGCCGATGAAGTCATCAGCAGCGGCACCAGATCCTCCGCCGGCACGCCCTGGCGCGCGAAAATGGCCGCGACGAATACGTTGAGGAATCCGAACATCCAGCCGGAGGGCGCATCCGCCGAATAGGTCAGCGGCCGATGGCAGCGCAGCGGATGATGCAAGCCAGCGGTGGCCTTGAAAGCGGTGCCGGTCTGCGCGCATTTTTCGAGGAAGCTGGCGATCAATTCGGCCGCCGGGAAAGCTCCGGGCGTAACACCGCCGGTGCGGATTTTCGCGCGCGCGCCCTTCTTGCGGACCACCGGAATCAGCGCGAGGTCGGAAATTTCGAAATACGCGGTGAGGCCGGGTCGTAGAAAGGCCAGCGCGGCGTCGATTTCCGCGGCATTCGCGGCCTTGATTTCGATCGCGTCGATCTTCATGCGCGCACGCGCAATTCGTTCGATGTCATTTTCGAGATTCGTCCCGGCCAGCGCGCTGACCGGAACCGGCGCATGACCCTCCATGGACGCCTCGAATTCATCCAGGCGCGCCGCTGGCACGATGAATCGCCCCAGCATCCAGGCCTCCGGCGAGGATCGGTAGCGCAAGTAATTTTCGACCGCCTGCGGCATGCCGAGCGAGCTGGGCGGGAACAATCCGGCGTAGTCGACCAGCGATGCCAGCAGGGAGCGGAGTCCGGTCACGCGTTCACTTTTCCTGCTGCAACGCGCTCAGCAATTTATCGCCGAAGGGGGATGCCGCCGGCGGCCGTTTGGGAGACTCCGGCGGAGCGGCGTTGGCGGGCTTCTCAACGGATGGCGCGGCCGGCGCGTCGGCTTCCGGCTCCAGGTACTTGCGCTTCTTGAGCAGCGAGCGATCGAGCGCGGAGCTGTAGCCGGTCCACACGCCTTCTACCAGTGGATCGCGCTCCACCATCCCGCGCACGCATTCCATCTTCGAATCCAGGTTGTCCAGGTGATGCAGCAGGAGCGCTTCGGCGAACATGGGGACTTTCGGCGATCCGAATTCCAGCTCGCCGTGATGGCTCAGAATCATGTGCAGCAGCAGGTCGCGCAGCGGCGCGGGAAAATCGGGAACCTCGCGCAGCTTTTCCTCGATCATCCGCATGCCGATCACAATATGCCCCAGAAGCTGCCCGACCGTCGAGTAGCGAAAACCGCGCGCGTAGCTCAACTCCTCCGTCTTGCCGATGTCGTGCAGGATCACTCCGGTCAGGAGCAAATCGAAATCGATGTCGGCGTAATGCGCGGCGGTCATTTTCGCCAGGTGGCACAGCGACAGAACATGCTCGATCAATCCGCCCAGCCAGGCGTGGTGGACGGACTTGGCGGCCGGCGCGGTACGAAAGGCGAGCGCGATCCGCTCGTCATGGAACATCGCGTCGAGCAGCGCTTTCAGATGAGGATTGGTGACGGTCGCGATCCAGGAGCGCAGCTCCCGGAACATTTCGTCGCGATCGCGTTTCGAAGCCGGGAAGTAATCGCCGAAGTCGACTTCCGCGTCGGCCACCGGCGCGATCTTGTGCACGGTGAGCTGCGGGCGGTTCTGGAAGATCTGGTACAGGCCTTTGACGCGCACAAAATCGTCGCGGCCGAAGGTATCCAGAGCCTCGGCCGCGTTGTCCCACATCTTCGCGTCCAGCTCACCCGTGCGGTCGCTGAGCGTAAGCGAAAGATACGGATCGCCGGATTTTTTCTGGCGCACATCCTTATGCTGGACCAGAAAAATTCCGGTGATAATCTGGTCCGGCTGGATTTCGGAGATGTAGGGTGACTTCATCCGCCGTCAGTGCGAGGACGACGTGCCGGTCGAATTAGGCGCGCTGGTGCCGGGAATCGGGATGAACCCGAGGAACTTGCGATGGTGCGTCTGCGCGGCGACTTCTTCCTTGGTCACGGTCTCCGCCTTGAGCTGCGCCGGATCCTGCCACGCGGTGTTCTTGCCGGGCGCGGCGCCCAGATCTTCGTAGCCCGGCTTGATCTGCAGATAAGCTTCCTGGCGAAGCTTGGTCAGATAAGCGCGCAGCGCCGGCTCCATCTTGGGTTGGAACAGCTTGTCTTCCACTTCGTTCTGCACTTCTTCAAACTGCGCGAGCCCGGCTTTCTGGTGATCCTCCACCTTGAAGACGTAGAACCCGGCCGGATCCGTCAGCTTGATCGGATCGCTGATGTAGCCCTTATCTTTGGTCCACAGCGCGTCTTCGACGAGCTTGTTCATCTGGCCTTTTTCAAACGGCGGCATTTCGCCGCCGGTGGGCGCGTTGGCGTCGTCCGAACTGGTTTGCACCAGGTCGGCGAATTTTTCGCCGCGCCGCGCGCGCGCCGCCAGATCCTTCGCCTTGCGCTCGGCCGCAGCGACGCCCGCGGCGTCCTTGCCCACGGTCGACACGTACAGGTTCGACAGGAACAACCGCTCCTGGCGCTGGTAATCCGCCTTGTGCTTTTCGTAATACTGCTGCTCATCCTCGCGCTTGATCTTGATATTGCTCTGCACTTCCTGGCGAATCACTTTTTGCACCAGCAGGCTGTCCTTCAATTCGTTTTTGTAATCCTCAAACGAGATCCCGCGCTTTTCCTTGACGAATGCGTGGAATTGTTCGGGGTCGGCGATCTGCGCCTGGCGCTGTAGATTGGCCAACTGCTTGGTGACCTCGGTATCCACCTTGACGTCCAGTTCCTTGGCCTTCTGGATCAGCAGCAGACGGTCGATGCGCTGCCGCAGCGCGCCTTTCATCGCCAGTTCGACGGTGTCCTGAAGAGAACGCCCCGATAGACCCTCATGCCGGAACTCGGCTTCCGCGTCACGCCGGTCGCGTTCAAGATCGGTGCGCGTGACGATGGAACTGTTCACTTTGCAGACGATTTCCTCCACAATGGTGACGTCGGCCGCCATCGCCGACCCGATCAATGTGCTTGCGCAGGCCCATACAACCAGTTTCCGCATAGATCTATTATATGTGCAGTCCGGTTGCCGCTTCAGCGGCGTGTAACCGCTCCCTGTGGTCGCGGCTCGGCCCGGCATCTTCTCCCTCCGTGAAACCCTGCCAGTACGCACGGTGCCAACTCCGAGCCGCGACCATAGGGAGCGGTTACATGTGATGATCGCCGTCTCAGGAGCTGTGCGCCGACGGCACACCGTCGGATTTCTGAGCCAGCGGCTGGATGGAATTGCCGGCGAATTCGAGAATCGACACCGCGTTCTCCGCTCCCGCCGGCAGTGGCAGTTTCAGCACGCCCGCCGGTGTGAACTGCGCGCCTTCCCGGGCCGAAACCAGCTCCATCAGCCGCGCCGGCTCGATCTTGGAGCCGGGGTGAAACTTGATATGCAGCGCGCCGCCGCGCCGGTCGATCGCTTCAATCCCGGCGAGCGCAGCCTGCGTCTTGAGCAGCGCGAAGCGCACCAGGGTTTCCACCGCTTCCGGCAGCGGACCGTAGCGATCGGCCAGCTCCGCGCGAATTTTCTCCGCCTTTTCGGCGTCGTTCGCATCGGCGACGCGCTTGTACGCGCGCAGCCTCTGATTTTCGTCGGCGATGTACTCCGGCGGAATGCGGATATCCAGGCCCAGGTTCAGCGACGAATGAATCTCGAGCGGCGTCTCTTCACCCTTTAGCTCGCTCACCGTCTCTTCAAGCAATCGAAGATAGGTGTCGAATCCGACCGAGGCGATGTGGCCGTGCTGTTCGCCTCCCAGTAGATTTCCGGCGCCGCGCAATTCGAGATCGAGCGCCGCAATTTTGAATCCCGCGCCCAGGTCAGAAAATTCCCGCAGCGCCGCTAACCTTTTGCGCGCAACTTCGCTCAGTTCGGTGTCCTGTGGCACCAGCAGGTACGCATACGCGCGACGATTCGACCGTCCCACGCGACCGCGCAACTGGTACAGTTCGGCCAGGCCAAAACGCTCCGCGTTTTCGATGATGATCGTGTTCGCGAGTGGAATGTCGATGCCGTTTTCGATGATCGTCGTGGAAACAAATACATCGTATTCATGGCGCATGAAGCCCAGCAGCACGCGTTCCAGTTCCTGATCTCCCATCTGCCCATGGCCCACGCCGATGCGCGCGCTAGGAACCAGCTGCTGAATCGCCGCGGCGCGTTGAAAGATCGTCTCCACGCGATTGTGCAGGAAAAACACCTGCCCGCCGCGCGACAGCTCCTGGTCGACGGCAGCGCGAATCAGCTCGGGGTCGAAGTGCGCGACCACGGTATTGATCGCCAGGCGATCCTTGGGCGGAGTCTCGATCACGCTCATATCGCGAATCCCCAGCATCGACATGTGCAGTGTGCGCGGAATCGGTGTGGCGCTCATCGTAAGCACGTCCACGTTATGGCGCATTTGCTTTAAACGTTCCTTATGCCGCACGCCGAAACGCTGCTCCTCGTCGACGATCAGCAGGCCGAGATCCTTGAACTCGACGTCTTTCGATAGCAGCCGGTGCGTCCCGATCGCGAGATCGGCCTTGCCCGTCGTGATGTCTTCGAGCGCCTGTTTCATTTCTTTGGGCGAACGGAACCGCGAGAGCATCTCGATGCGCACCGGGAACGCCGCGAATCGCGCCCGGAACGTTTCGTAATGCTGGAACGCGAGCACGGTAGTGGGAGCAAGCACCGCCACCTGTTTACCGTCGCCCAGCGCCTTGAATGCCGCGCGCATGGCGACTTCGGTCTTGCCGTAGCCGACGTCTCCGCACAGGAGCCGATCCATGGGATGCGGCGTCTCCATGTCGCGCTTGATTTCCTTCACCGCGGCTAACTGGTCCTTGGTCTCGGTGAAATCGAAGGCGTCTTCAAATTCCCGCTGCCAGTTGGAATCGCGCGAAAATCCGAAACCCTCCGACATGCGGCGCTTCGCGTAGAGCTTCAACAGCTCATCCGCCATGTCGCGCATTTTGGCTTTGACACGCGTCTTGCGAGCCGTCCACGTCGACCCGCCCAGCCGGTCGAGCGGAGGAGCGCCTTCACCCGCCCCGCGATACTTCTCGACCAGGTCCATGCGCGTCAGCGGGACGTACAACTTCGCGTCGCCCGCGTATTCGAGCAGCATGAAATCGCCCTTTTGCTCGCCCTGGACGATCTCCCGCACTCCCACAAACTTTCCGACCCCATGCGTCACATGCACCACGAAATCGCCCGGCTTGAGATCGGCCAGATCGGCGGCGAAGGCGGTCAACTGCGCCTTGGTGACGCCGGGGCGCGCGACGAGATCGGACGCGTCGAACAAATCCTCGGTGCCGATAAACGCGATGTGTGATTCCGGAAAAATCGAGCCGCGGCGCACGTTGCCTTTGATCAGATACGTGCTCGCCACGGGGCCGGCAAGATACGCGCGCTCGGCCAGATACGGCGACGCGGCTTCGTTGGGCGCGAGGCCGAGCTGGAACGGCACCGAATACTCGCGCAGAATATCGGCCAGGCGTTCGAGTTCGCCGTTTGAAGGCGCGAAGAACGCGACGCGGTAGCCTTGCTCGACCATCGTCTTGGCTTCGGCGACCGCCACCTGCATACTGCCGTGAAACGCCATCGACGGCCGCGTGTTCAGGTGCGGGGCGTTGACGTCGAGATCGAGCTCCCGCAGAGCCACTTGTTCACGCGCCGCGATGCCCGCTTCAAAATTCTCCCAGTGCAGAAAATTCGCTTCGGCCAGCTCCGGCGCGTCCAACTGATCTAATCTTTTCCACAGCCGCTCCGCCGCGCCGCGAATCTGCTCCGGTTCGTCGAGCACGATCACCGCGCCGCCGGCCAATCCGGCCAGGGTCTGCTCGCGCGGATGCTCCAGAGCCGCGGCAAATTCCCAGCCGGGAAACGCGACGCCCTCGCGCGGCTGCTCGATCAGCGGAAGCACCCGCGCTTCGGAAATCTTCATGACCGAGCGCTGCGATTCGACGTCGAATCTTCGAATCGATTCGACTTCATCGCCGAAAAATTCGATACGCAAAGGACGCGCGCTCTCAGCCGGGAAAACGTCCAGGATGCCGCCCCGGATCGAATACTCGCCCACCATCTCCACCGGATCGCGGCGCTCATATCCGATGGATTGCAGATGCGCCTCGATGGTATCGAGCGGCAGCTCTTCGCCGACCCGCACTTCGAGCGCGAGACGGCGGTAATCCTCGGCGGCACTCACCCGCAACAGCGCGCTCGCCACCGGCGTGATGGTCAGCGGCGCGTGGGCGTTCGACAATCGCCACAGTCCGATGGCGCGTTGTCCGGTAATCTCGGTGTGCGGCGATAATTTCTGCCCGGGCAAAACGTCCAGCGCAGGAATCAGCCGCGGCCCATCTCCGGAATGTGAAACCAAAAGGTTGAAAAATGTTTCGACCAGCTCGGCCAGCAGCTCCGCGCGCTGGTTGCCGTCGGCGATCACCAGCAAAGGCCGCTCGGTCGCCTGCCACAGCAGGACCAGGTACAACGCTTTCGCGGTGGGCGTCAATCCGGCGAGCGAAAACGGTCCCGCTTCACGCCGCAGCAGCTTGGCGGTCAGCTCCTGAAACGCAGTGTGACGGCTCAGCGTCTGGAACAGATCACGTACGGCTGGATGAGTCACGTTCTAACAATTCTTCGACGATATTGGTGGTGGAAAATCCAGGTTCGAGCGCCAGCGCCATCACCTTGCCGCCGGCCGCTTCCACTTCTTCGCGTCCGGCGATGAAGTGCGCCCAATCCGCGCCTTTAATCAGGATATCGGGCAGCACTTCGGCGATCAGCTCGCGCGGCGTGTCTTCGTCGAAAAAGGTGACCGCGTCCACGGCCTCAAGAGCCATGGCCATCTCGGCGCGCTCGTGTTCACCGATCAGCGGACGGGTGGGACCTTTCAGCCGCGCAACGCTCGCGTCGGTGTTGAGCGCCAGTATCAGAACGTCGCCCAGCGACCGCGCCCTTTCGAGCAGCCGGATGTGTCCCGGGTGCAGAATATCGTAGCAGCCGTTGGTGAACACCACGGTTTTCCCGCCGCGACGCCATTCGGCTCGAGCGCGGACCAGTTCCGCGCGAGTGTAGAAGCCTTCCATGCGCTTCTATTTTGCCAGAAGCCTCTTGGTGACGTGGTGCGCGCACTCCTTCGTGCCGTGTCGCGACTCTTCGCGACACCTCGTCTGCGACCGAACAGGCGTCGACACGAGTGTCGATGCGGCACGTTGAAACGTGCGCCACAAACGCTTTAATGTCCGCCGGACTGCTTGTAGTTCTGGATCACTTTGCCGACGTAATCCTGCGTCTCCTGATAAGGAGGCACTCCGTCGTACTTGTCGACCGCGCCCGAGCCGGCGTTGTAGGCAGCCAGCGCCTTGGCGACGTCGCCATTATATTTGATCAGCAACTGCCGCAGCAGCCGCGTTCCGGCATCGATGTTCTGTTCGGGATCGTTCGGGTCGGCCGCCAGCGCCTTGGCCGTTCCGGGCATCAACTGCATCACCCCGATCGCGCCTTTCGGCGAAACGGCGTTGGTCTTGAACGCCGATTCCACTTTCGCCACGCTTTCGACGAACGCGGGAGGCAGCGCGTACTTTCCCGCCGCGTCGCGGAGGATGGCCTTCGGATCGCGCGGCGGCGCTTTCACTTCGGCAACCGGAGCGGGCGCCGGAGGGGCGGGCGGAGGCGGGACATAATCGTCGGCTTCGAACCGTTCGATCGTGGATTCCGGGACTTCCGTGAATCCCTGTTGCGAATACAACCGGACCATCCCCGCTTCGATTTCATGCCGGTCAATGCGGAGCCGCATCCCGCTGGTCAAAATCGCATATTCACCCGCGAAGGCGGGCGCGATCAGAACGAAGACCAGAGCGAACTGTTTAGGCACGAGCAATCAATACACTAGACGCGGCCAGTGGCCAGGCCGTGGAGAACAAATATCCCTTTGCGGACATTTACTTGGCGCGTAGCGGGGCGATCGAGATCATGCCCAGGCCCACCACGAACAACACCAGCATCACTACAATCAGCATCCGGATGCGCTCATTCGCGCCTTTGAATTCGTGCCAGACCAGCAAACCCCACAGCGCGCTCACCAGCGTGGCGCCTTGCCCGAGTGCGTAGCTGATCGCCGGGCCGACCTGCACGGCAACCGGCGCGCTCGCCGCCGCGAAGTTGAACAGCGCGCCCATCATCCAGACGATTCCGCCCGCCAATCCGAGCAGATGCTGACGGAGCGTCCCCCCGAAGTATTTGGACAGCTCCACCGGATCGCCTTCCACCGGGAAGTTCATGAAAAACGGCAGGTAAAGCAGCGACGAAAACAGTACGCCGCCGCCGAATAACAGCCCGATCCCGTACGGCGCCACGCCTACTTCGCCGGCTTTGGCGATCTCCACCATGGGATAAAACGTCCCCATCAGGATGCCGCTCACGATGCTGAGCGCAATCCCGCGCCCGGCGCCCGGCGCGTTCGCCGCCTTCTTTCTCCCGCGCGGATCCTCGTTCAGCGCCTTGATCGCTTCCGTCTTTTTCTGGTCCAGATAAGCGCTGTAGGCGAAGGCATCCACCACAATGGCGGCCACCACCAGCAACGCGCCGCCGAACAGCAGCGTCGGGTTGCCCTGCGGATTCAGCGCATAGCTCCACACCGTCCCGATGACCAGCGCCAGGCCGATCGCAATGGGAAAGGCGACCGCCATTCCGGCTACCGAAATCGCCGCCACCAGCAGCAGATTCGCCAGATTAAACACCATCCCCGCGCCGACTGCCCAGGCGATCTGGCGCTTGGCGGCGATCATGAGATTGTCGGAAAAGGTCAGCTCTTTCGGCAGCATCTGACCGAAGGTGAACGCGGCAATAACGGCGCAAATCACCACTCCCAATGAATAATCGTAGTAAAGGAGCTCGAACCGCCACTTGCCCGCCAGCTTTTGAGCGTTCGCCCAGGATCCCCAGCAAAGCATAGACCCGATCAGCAGCAACAGGGCGGCGAGATAGGTATTGGGCAGAACCATAGAGTGACTTTTTTCCGTTGCTACGGATTAAGTACTAAAGTTTCGATCGTCCTCTTCCGAACAATGAATAAGCTATCTTACACCATCGTTCGGAGGAGGCAAGCGTGCGAAGCGCACAACGCCGGCGGATTCCAATGCACTTTCAAAGCTCCCGGTGGACCCTCTCTTGGATCGTATTGCTCGCCACTTTGGGCGTGGCGCCGGCCCAGCGGGCCAAGCCGGTAATCGACCCTGAAACCAAGGACGGTCTGCTGATCGAGCACATCCTGCAGGAGCGCGATCCGGCCGAGAAACTGCGCTACATGGAACAGTTCGCGGCGCAGTATCCTTCGAACAATGCCGTCGCCTGGGTGTACGATCAGCTTCAGCCGGCCTACTTCGAAGTCAAGGAATACGACGGCGCCATGCGGATCGGCGCGCTGCGGCTGGCCATCGAGCCGGACAATATGGATGCCGCGAAGATCGCGTTGCGCGCCGCGGAAGCCAAAAAGGACGGCGAACAAATCCTCAAATGGGCGGATAAGCTCTCTGTGATCGCCGGTCACTCCAATCACGCGGACGCCAAACAGAATCAGGATTACGCCGAATTCTGCCTATACGGCGCGGCCACCCAATCCACGGATCCTCAAGCCAAGCTCGCCCTGCTTCAGGATTTAGAGCGGCATAATCCGGCCACGCGTTTTGTCCACAGCTTTCCGGACGAATATTTCCATATCTATAACCAGTTGGGGAACCAGGAAAAAGCCGTTGAGATGGCGGAGCGCGGGTTGAAAACGGACCCCGACAACGTCGACATGCTGCTCGCTCTGGCCGAACTCCACTTTCACCGGGATGGCCCGAAAGAGCGCCAGGCCGCGCTTGGCTTCGCGACGCACCTGATCGCGGTCGCGGAACAGAAGGCGCCCCCGGCGGCGAATGAGGACGGATTGGCTAAGAGGAAGCAGGCGCTCGCCTCGGCGTATTACATCAGCGGGATGGCCAACAGCCTGAACAACAACTTTCGCCAGGCCGATCAGATGCTGCGGCTGGCATTGCCCTACGTCAAAGACAACGAGTCGCAACTGGCCGCCTTGCTCTATCACCTGGCGATGGCGAATTACCGGCTGGCCGAAGCGGGCAACGATCGGACGCGGCCGGTGGACGCACTGCGATTCATGCGCCGTTGCGCGAGCATCCGCGGTCCTTATCAGGAGCAAGCCCTGAAGAACGCCGCCGGCATCAAGGCCGAATACAATCTGCCGTAAACGCGCCTCAAGCTTTGGCTGCTTGAACGGTTCTCCACAGCGGTTCCTCCACCAGTATGCGCCGCATCAGGTGCGCGAAGGTGTGCTGCTCGAGCACCCGATGTTGCAGTTCACGGGCGATCTCGTCGCGCCGGTGAGGCGATGACAAGAGGTTGTCGATCATGGCATTGAGATGCGCGTAGTCGCGGTACATCACATGGTCCGCGATCTCGCCCATGACCTCGCGGAAATCGGAGCGATAGTCGAACAGCGCCATTCCGCCGGCGGCGTAGCACGACGGGATTTTCGGCGAAACACCGGAGATGTAGCAGGGCTGCACGGCGTCCACCAGCAGTTCGCTCGCCCGATACAGCGCGGGAAGGCCGGTGACGCAGTCGAGCGTTTCCCGGACATGGATGCCGTACCAGTCCCGCAGGGTGACGCGGGCTTCGGGTTCGACGAAATTTCCGTAAAAATCGAATTCGTGGCGAAGCGAGGTCAACAGCTTCAACCGGACCGCGGTGGTGCCCACCGCTTCAATTTCATCGCGCACAAACCGCCAGAAAAAGCCCTCATCCGGATAGAGATGAAGCTGGCCCCTCGCCGCCTCATCGGTCTGCTCGATCTGTTCCGTCAACAGTTCCCACAAGCTGCGCCCGGGATGCGCCAGCTTGCCGGCAAGCATGGCCGATTCGATCCGCCGCAACGTTCCGTTCTCGCGATATCTTAAAGATTGCGCGCGATCCAGGTATAGATTCCCGGCAAAAATAATTCTTCTTTCGTAGTGGCGATCCGATTCAACCGGGCGGGTATATGCCGGAAAGGCAATGTGAAGAAATGGATGCACTGGTTGATTTACCAGCACCCCCATTTTATGCATCACGGCGGTATGTCCACGGTCCGGCGAGTAGTGAATAAATAGCGGATGATCCAGCGCATTTCTGAGACGCTCGATGCATCCATTGGACGATTCTTCGAGGCCGTCCGGCAGAGCATTCAGAACCTCGCGGGAAAACTGCAATACGCCGTGATCCCAGAGGAGCAGCGTGGGAATTTGCAGTATGTCACGGAAAAGATTACGTCCTTCCGCATCCGTGATCAGCAGCGCATAGCCGGCGTTGGGCGTCGCAAGCGCGACGTCGGGCCGGAATGCCCGCAGATCGGAAAGGACGGCGTCGACGTAGCCGGCTTCCCTGGCAGCCAGGCGCGCTATGTCGATTTGAATCAAATCCGCGCCCATTTCTTCCAAATTACGGATCATATCGAGCGCGAACCTGTAATCGACCGAGCCGAACCATCCGTCAGGAGGTACAGTGACCGCAACTTTGAGACCCCGGAGGGGTTGGGTGGAAATTGAGGCTGGAATCATCTTTACGAGAGATTATGAGGGGCTGCCCACCACTGTTTTAGCATGAAAGTTCCAAAAATCATCCCGCACTTTGAGCAGGAACGCGACAATCGGTTGAATCTGCTTTCGATCTCACATTTTGTGGACGAGAGATGCGGTGTGAATGATTACGGGTGCGGCCGCGTTCCCGGACTTCATCAGGAGAAGTCCGCATGGTGAAGGCGGTTGCGGAACTTCGCGAAAGCGCTGCGTCTCTGCTTGATGCGGTAGGTGATCCGTCGGATGGTATTACTTTCCTTCGGTCGTGGGGTAATCTAGGCGACGACCTGATTTACGCTGGTATGCGGAGACTCTTGCGCGACACTCCGCACATCGAGTGGGATGTCCGCAAACTGGAGCAGGCACCCCGCACCCAAACCGCGATTTTCAGCGGAGGCGCGTGCTGGTGCAAGCCGTTTCATCTGATCGCCGAGATGTTCCCGGCCATCGAAGCGCGCTACCCGCGGGTCATTATATTCCCTACCAGCTTCGATACGGAAGAACCCGTGGTGCGCCAGGTGCTTTCGCGAACCCGCGCCACGGTGTTTGCGCGCGAGCCCGAATCCTACCGGCAGATCCAGTCTCTGTGCGACGCGCGTCTGGCGCACGACACCGCGTTTTTTTTCGATTTCACTCCCTACCAGTCCGGATTCCACGGAGGCGTTCTGAACGCGTTCCGGTGCGACGCGGAGGCTTCCGGGGCTCCGGTTCCCGAGGTGAATCGCGACATTTCGCTCGATTGCTCCAGCCTGGACGAGTGGCTGTGGACCATCAGCCGCCACGACCTGATCCGAACCGATCGCGCGCACGTCATCATCGCCGCGGCCATGTTCGGAAGGCGGGTGGAATACCGCAGTTCCTGTTATCACAAGGTGCCCTCCATCGTGGATTTCTCCGTCGCCTCAAGTGAAGTCACGCGCATCGAAGACCAGACGCGCACCGGCCCGCTCGGCCTGCTGCGGTCGCACTCGGCGGCATGACGTTGACCGGCCGGCGCACCCAACTCTATTGCGTGGGCACCGGCAAGAGCGGCACGCACTCGATCGCCGCCATGTTTGAAAACCAGCTTCGCGTCCAGCACGAAGCGCAGCGCGAACTGTTGATCCGCAACTTTCTGGAATTCTCCGCCGGCCGCATGAGCGCGGAAGATCTGGCGGCCTGGATTCGCGAGCGGGATCGCGAGCTCAACCTGGAAGTGGATTCGTCGCAAATGAACTACTTCATTCTGGACGTGCTGGTCCGGGAATTCGCGGGAGCGCGTTTCGTGCTCACTATCCGGGATTGTTATTCGTGGCTCGATTCGTTCCTCAATCATTCGGTCGGCTTGCCGGTGACGCCGGACTGGGTCCGGATGCGCGATTTCAGGTTCAAGCCGGAACGCTACGTTCACTCTCCTCAGGAATCCGCATTGAATCGCCCCGGAGTCTACACGCTGAACGGGTATTTCTCCTATTGGGCGGAACATAACAGCCGCGTCATCCGCATCGTCCCGCCGGAACGGCTGCTGGTGGTCCGGACCGATCAGATTTCCCGGATGGCGCCGCACATTGCGGAATTCGCGGGACTGCCCGCGTCATTTGTGGAAGCCGCCCGCACTCACGAATTCAAAGTCCAGCGCCGCGCCAATCTCCTCGAACAAGTGGATCGCGATTATCTGGAATCGAAAGTCGAACAGCACTGCCGCCCGCTCATGGCGCGTTATTTTCCGGAGGTCGCGTCTTTCGACCACCGTCCGGCCGGCGCCTGACCCAGGTATCCTAAACAAATCGGGGAATTCTTCAAATGGTGAGCCGCAACCGCACACCGGTGCAGGCGCTCTGGATCGGGCCGCGCCTATCGAACATGGAGCGATTGTGCATCGAGTCGTTCCTCCAGAACGGCCACCCGTTCCATCTGTATGTGTATGAAGACGTCGCGGGGGTCCCTGATGGCACGGAAGTGCGGGACGGGAATCAGATTCTGCCGGCTTCGCGAATTTTTCAATACTACGAGCACGCCAGCTACGCCGGGTTCGCGAACTTCTTCCGCTATAAGCTCCTGCTCGAGCGCGGCGGATGGTACACGGATACCGATGTGGTTTGTCTGCGGCCCTTCGACTTCGAATCCGACTACGTTTTCTCCGCGCAGGGGATCTGCACGCCGCGCATGGTCAATTGCGGCGTGATCAAGGCGCCGCCCGGCAGCGACATCATGGCCTTGGCATGGAACGCTTGCGAGTCCATGGACACCTCCACATTGCGCTGGGGGGTGTCCGGACCCGCGTTGATGCACCGGTTGGTGGAGGAGTGCGCGCTAGAGCGGTTTGTCCAGCCGCCGGAAGTTTTCAGCCCGATCGACTATCCGGAATGGGAGCGCGCGATTGAGCCGACGGCGGCGGCCGATCCGTCGGGCAACGGAGTCCACTTGTGGAACGAGATGTGGCGCCGCGGAGGCCGCGATAAAGACGCGGTGTATCCCGCGGATTGCCTGTATGAGAAGTTGAAGCGGCGTTATGGAATCAGTGGCTCGAGTCCTGAGCCGGCTCCTCCGCTTTAAGCGGGAAGTGCGCGCCTTCCGGGATCGGCACCAGCATCTGTTCCTTGCGGTAAATCAGCGTGGAGGTGTTGTAGCTGGCGATTTCAAAGCCGTGGCCGTGGGTAATCGCGTCGGTGGGGCAGGCCTCGACACAGAATCCGCAGAAGATGCAGCGGTTGTAGTCGATGTTATAGACCTTGGCGTAGCGCTCGCCGCCGCTAATGCGCAGCTCCGCGGTATTCTCGGCAGCTTCGATGTAGATGCAATCCGCCGGGCAGTTCGCCGAGCACAGGAAACAGGCCACGCACTTTTCGAGGCCGTTCTCATCGCGCTGAAGCTGGTGCACGCCGCGAAAACGCTCCTGGAACTTCGCCGGCGCGTCGGGGTAATCTTCGGTGATGGTCGGGTTGAGCATCTCCTTGAAAGTGATGCCCATCCCTTTCGCGATCGCGGCGGCTTCGCCGAACATTTCCGAGATCTTGGCCATGGAATTCCATTATCGCGCACGGTAGACTAAATTTCATGAAGACTGCTGCGCTCGTTCCTGTCGAGGAGTATCTGCGCACCGCGTATAGCCCGGATCGGGATTACGTGGATGGCGAAGTCCAGGAGCGCAACTTGGGCGAACGGGATCATAGTACGCTGCAAAAACGGTTTATTCTTTTCCTTGGTAACCGGGAGAAGGCTTGGAAGATTTTTGTGTACCCGGAACAACGCGTCCAGGTCAGTTCCAGGCGCTTTCGAATCCCCGACGTGTGCGTCTACGCCGGCGGGGAGCCTCAGGAGCAGATCTTCCGCACGCCACCCTTCATCTGCATCGAAATTCTTTCGCCGGAAGACCGCTGGGCGCGAGTGCAGGAACGGATCGACGACTATCTGAAGTTCGGAGTCGAGCACGTGTGGGTGATCAATCCGCGCGATCAGCGGGCGTGGTCTTACAACAAAGCCGGGAGCACGGAGATTCTCGACGGCGTGCTTCGGACGGAGAATCCGGCGCTGGAAGTTCCCCTTGCCGAAATCTTCGGGGAACTCTGAATTCTGTAGGCCTGCCAGGACTGTAAGCCGGTTTCTGTATCCTCTTGCGAGGCGACAGTCATTCATCTTGGCCGGGAATTACTCCCCGGCTCCAGCGACCTACCCGGAACTCGTAACGGAGCGGGCCGCTCCTGGTCCCCTATTTGGTCTTGCTCCGCATGGGGTTTGCCCTGCCGGCGCGCATTACTGCTGCCGCGGTGCGCTCTTACCGCACCTTTTCACCCTTACCTGCCAATTACTTAACAGGCGGTATTGTTTTCTGTGGCACTATCCGTAAAACTCGCTTTGAGCGAGCCCCCCCGGCCGTTAGCCGGCATGCCGCCCTATGGAGACCGGACTTTCCTCCCCGAAAACGCCCCTTTCGAGACGCCCCGGAGCGACTGCCCGTCCGGCAGGCCCGCATCCATTATGGTCCGGACCGGCCTGTAACTGCAACCGCCCAAAAAGGACGTGTCACCGTGAAACGCTGGAGGAAAGTGGCGTATCTCCAATCAGTTGGTGTATTCTGTAGCAGCGGACTTGCTTAAGTTGGGGTAGTCGGATGGGGTTCGCGAGGGATAGTCTCAAGTTTCTAAAGCAGTTGAAGCAGGCGCGCGAAACTGTCGATGATACGGTTTTCGCGTAAAGCAGTGGCACGGAACGTCATCCCAAGCTGGTTTTGCGGGATGGCGTGGGGTACGGATGTTGTTGATTCAGGAGGATCCAGCAATGCTGAACAGTAAGCGCGGTGGGCTTACCTTTAAGAGATGCGCCACGCTACTCTGCGCCATTCCGTTAATGGCGATCGGCGTTTCCGCCCAGGGGCTGGACACGAAGGCGTCGCCCGCGGACTGGGAAGAGATTAATTTCGAATTCAATTCTTCGGTACTCGTCGACGGATTTCCGAGCCTGCTCCGCCTGGCGGAGCTGCTGCAGAAAAACCCCGGCTATAAAGTCATGCTGGAAGGTCACACCGACGTGATCGGCGGCACCGGTTATAACGATAAGCTCGGTCTGGCGCGCGCGAACATGGTTCGCGACTTCCTGGTGAAGTACGGCGCGCGGCCCAGCCAGATCACCACCGGCACGCGCGGCAAAGTGGATCCCAAATATCCCGGCCAGAAGCCGGTGTACACCAAGACCGATGAAGCGCGCTGGATGAACCGGCGCGTGGTGCTCACTGTGATGGATGAGCAGGGCCGCACCGTGAGCGCGGCCGGCGTCGGCGAAGCGATTCGCGCCTTGGAACCCAAGACCGGGATGACGGATTGCTGCAGCGAAGTGCTGCGGCGGCTCGACAAACTGGACGATATTGCCAAGATGCTGAAGGATCTGGCGGATCAGAACGCCGATCTGCGCCGGCAACTGGACGCGTTAAAGCAGGCCGAGCAGGTGCTCGAATCGAAGGCGAATCAGCCGGGTGCTCCGGCTCCCGCGCCCGCGGCTGCTGCTGCGGCTGCCTCGACCGCGGTCGCCGTCGCCGAACCGAAGTTCCAGGCCATGGGTTTGAACGTAGGCCAGGATTCGAGAGGCAGCACCACGGCGTCCGCCAAGGGCCGCTTCTTCGGACAGTTTGCCGATCACTACGCGTTCCAGGCGCAGGGCGAATATATTTACACTCGTGAAGACAAGGAAGGTCAGCTCGACCTCGGCTTGGTCGATCGCATGGGCCGCTTCCAGGCGGGTGTGTTCTCCAGCTTCAAATACGTTTCGCTCGAGGGTAATCAAAGCGGCGGAACGCTCGGCCAGGCCGCAGTGACTCTCGATTACGTGTTCCCGTGGGGCAAAGTCGGGTTGTATGGAACCTACGCGTTCATGAATAATGCGCTGATCAACAGCGAAGCAGCGGTGCTGGCGAACGGCGTCACATCGCCCGATCTGTTCACGCAGCGCTATTTGCAAGTAGTGAACCAGGGCGGCGCGAGCGCTTCATTCGGCTTGTGGGGCGACAACTACGCGGAAGCCAACGCGGGATTCCTGAAGAGCGCGGTTTATGGCGATCGCTTCGGTGGAACACTGCGCCTGATCTTCCCGTTGAACCAAAAGATCGCATTTACTCTTGAAGCCGGTCTCAATCCGACCATCGTCGGGCCCCGGAACGACGAACGTGCCACGGTCGGCGTACAGTTCGGCAATGCGATGCGGCCCAAGGAATTCCTGGCGTCGGATAAACCCATTCCGGTGGACGTTCCGCGGGTTCGTTATGAAGTGCTGACGCGCAACGTGCGCACCGGGCATACCGCTCCGGTGGCCGACGCGGGTCCCGACCAGATCGGCGTGCCGGCGGGTCCCATCACGCTGAATGGTTCCGGTTCATATTCTCCGGACGGATTGCCGATCACCTATCAGTGGGTGGAGCAGGCCGGGCCTCCCATCACGCTATCGAGTCCGGGCAGCGCGATTACCTCCTTCCCGGCGACCGCGGGCCAGTCCTACATCTTCCAGTTGACGGTGACGGACAGCCTGGGCGGCAAGGGCACGGCTCGGGTGCGCGTGACAACATCGTCGAATGCAGGCGTCTCCATCTCGCTGTTCATCGCCAATCCTCCGCAGATCCAAGCGGGCGGAACATCGACGCTGCAATGGGTCACCACCAACGCGACCGCGGTGAGCATCAGTGGAATCGGCCAGGTGCCGCTGACTGGCTCGACGCCGGTTTCGCCGACGCAGACCACGCAGTACACTTTGACGGCCACCAACTCGACCAGCAGCCAGTCGGCTACCGCGACGGTAACGATCATGGGCACGACGACGCAGATCAGTTACTGCTACGCGTCGCCGGCCACGATTGTCGCCGGCGAATCGGCTACTCTGTATTACCAGACGACCAACGCGACCTCGGTCTCGATCTCGCCGGCGGTCGGTACGGAAGGCGCCAACGGCTCCGTCGTCGTGTCGCCGACCACCAGCACAACTTACACATTCACGGCGGTGGGACCGAACGGGCCTTCGGCCACCTGCAGCGCGGCGGTGACGGTGACTACGGGCGCGGTGCCGCAGATCATCCAATTCTCCGCGGCGCCCATGACGATCGTTTCCGGCGCGTCGGCCACGTTGCTCTGGAACGTTCAGAACGCGACCACGGTGAACATCAGCCCGGGCGTTGGGAATGTATCGGCGAGCGGAACGCAGTCCGTGTCGCCGACCGCGACCACGACTTACACGTTGACGGCCACCAACCCGGCAGGCGCGGTCACGTCGCAAACTACGGTGACGGTCACGCCGAGCGTGCCAGTCATCACATCGTTCACTGCCACGCCGAATCCGTCTACCGTGCCCGGCTCGCCCGTGAACCTGTATTGCACGGCCCGGAACGCGACCAGCGTCACCATCGGCAATACCACCAACAACGGCAACGCCGCGAGCGCCACTGTGACGCCGACGGCGACCACCACTTACACCTGTACCGCGACGAACTCGATGGGAACCGCATCGCAGACGTTGTCGGTGGCGGTGAACTCCAATAACCAGCCGCCCACCATCAGCGTGGCCGGCGGACTCACCCAGACGGTTTACAACCGGTACGTGACGCTTGACGCGTCGGCATCGGTGAGCCCCGGCGGCAACACCCCGCTGACGTACGTGTGGCAATCGCTCAATGACAGCGCGGTGGTGATCAATGCCACCTCGGCGGTGACGCAAGTCCAGCTCGGCACCATCATGGGCAGCTATGCGTTCCGCTTGACCGTGACCGATAGCAAGGGGAACAGCTCCACTGCGATCGTCACGCTCAACCTGTCGTATTAAATGCGAAAGGGGTCCGGCCACGGGCCCCTTTTTCGATCGTCCAGAAATACAAAGGGGTCCGGTTTTGGCCGGACCCCTTTTCGTTTCTAAAGGACGGCGGATTTCAATCCGCTCGGCGCTGGAGCGCCGCCATCGACCAGCAAGGCTAAAGCCTTGCGCGGGCTAAAGCCCGCCCTCCATCACTACTCGGTGTCGCGTGTGCGTTTCTTACGGTTGCGCTTACGAGCCAATGCTTCCTTGGTGCGCTTTTTCTCACCCGGTTTCAAGTAGAACGAATGTCTCTTGATCTCCTTGATGATGTCCTCCTGCTGGACTTTACGCTTGAAGCGGCGAAGCGCGCTCTCCAGGGTTTCACCGTCCTGGATATGGACTTCAGCCAATTAAAATTCACCTGCCTCTCAAATCTAAATGTCAGTTTAGCAGTATCGTGAAGTGGATGACACTTGTTCCGATCGGAGTGGTCCATTCGCCCGTCAAATCCACCGTCGACGATGTATGGGGCGGCGTCGTTTCTACCATCCAACTCGATCCGCATGTTCTCGGCGCCGATGCGGCCGCCGGTCTCGACCAGTTCTCGCATATCGAGGTCGTTTTCCATTTTCATCAGGTTCCCGCCGATGACGTCGAAACCGGCGCGCGGCATCCTCGCAATCGATCGGACTGGCCGCTGGCCGGGATTCTCGCCCAGCGCGCCAGGCGCCGTCCCAACCGGCTCGGCGTGACTACCTGCCGGCTCGTGAAGGTGGAAGGCTTGCGTCTCACCGTGCTCGATCTGGACGCCATCGACGGGACTCCCGTCATCGACGTGAAACCGTACATGACCGAATTCGGCCCGAAAGGCGAAGTTCGTCAGCCTGCCTGGTCCCGCGAACTGATGGCCGGATATTTCGGAGCGTCGCATGCACCCGATGCATCACAATAAGGCATGATCAAGCGTAAACTCGGGAATTCCGGAATCGAAGTCCGCCCGCTGATGCTGGGTGGCAACGTGTTTGGCTGGACCATCGACGAAGCGAAATCCTTTGAGGTGCTGGACACTTTCGCCGCAGCCGGATTCGATTTCATCGACACCGCGGATATTTACTCGAAGTGGGTTCCGGGGCACGCCGGCGGAGAATCCGAGACCATCCTCGGAAGCTGGATGAAAAAGCGCGGAAATCGCAAGAAGATCATTCTGGCCACCAAGTGCGGATTCGAAATCGCGCCCGGGAGAAAAGGTCTTTCGCGCAAGCACATCATGGAATCGGTCGAGGAGTCGCTCAGCCGCCTGCAAACCGATTACATCGACCTCTATCAGAGCCACACCGAAGATCTTGAGGCTCCGCTTGAAGAAACCATGCGAGCCTACGCCGACCTGGTCAAAGCAGGCAAGGTTCGCGCGATCGGTGCTTCGAATTACTCGCCACAGAGACTTGAGCAAGCCATCGAAACCAGCGCGAAGCTGGACCTGCCGCGCTATGAGAGCCTGCAGCCGCAGTACAATCTCTACGATCGCGCCGGTTATGAAGAGGCGCTGGAGCCGCTGTGCATCAAGCACGGAGTTGGCGTGATCCCGTATTACGGCCTGGCCGCCGGATTCCTGACGGGCAAGTACCGGTCGGAAGCGGACGCGTCGAAAAGCCCGCGTGGAGCGAACATCGTCAAAAAGTATTTGAACGAGCGCGGACTGCGTATCTTAAAGGCGCTCGACCAGGTGGCTGCGGATTGCGGCGCGAAGCCCGCATCGGTCGCTCTGGCCTGGCTGATCGCGCGGCCCGGCATCACCGCGCCCATCGCGAGCGCCACCAGCCCCATTCAATTGCAGGACCTGTTTAAAGCGGTCGACCTGAAGCTGGAGTCATCCGCGATCGAAACCTTGAACCAGGCGAGCGCCTGACGCTGGCACTCCGGATGCATCAGAATCCGCGGAGGGCGCCCGATGCTGCGGGATTTTCTCTTTCTCTTTCTGTTCCTTATGCTGCTGGGAGTGTGGCTGGTGGCCTGGCTGGCGTTCCATATTGCCGGCGGTATGATCCACCTGCTGCTGATTCTGGCGGTAATAATGTTAGTGATTCACCTGTTCAGGGGCGGCCGACGGGCGGTTTAATACGACGGCGACCATTGGCTGGCGGTCACGCGTTTTCGCAGTTCCTCGACTGACGTATTGGGCGCGACCCCGGCCGCCTGCGCTTCGATTCCCACCGCCATGGCGATCTCCCTCGCCACCCGGCGCAGATCGCGAAGGTTCGGCAAGAGCGTCGATTCGCGCTCGGCATGCGCGGGCGAATTTTCCGCCAGCGCGCGCGCCGCGGCCAGAATCATCGAATCGGTGACGCGCGTCGCGCCGGACGCCACAATTCCTAATCCCAGCGCCGGGAAAATATACACGTTGTTGCACTGCGCAATCGGAATCCAGCGGTCGTTGTGCTTGACGGGATCAAATGGTGACCCGGTGGCGATCATCGCGCGGCCGTCGGTCCAGTTCACCAGGTCCGCGGCTTTGGCTTCCGATTTATCGGTGGGATTGGACAGCGGGAAAATGATGGGCCGCTCGACTTTCGCGGCCATCTTCCGGACGATATCTTCGGTGAACGCGCCGCCGGCGGTCGACAGGCCGATCAGAATCGGATGATCCACATTCTCGATCACCTCGGCGAGCCCTGCTTTTCCACCGGGCCACTTCGAAATCGCGTCGCGAGGTTGCGCGTAACCCTTTTGTTCCTCACTCAGCTCGCCCTGTCCTTGAATCAACAGTCCGCTGCGGTTGAGAATCCAGAAACGGCGTCGGGCGTCGGCTTCGGACAAGCCTTGCGCCTCCATTTCCGCGCGAAGCCCGTCGGCAACGCCGATGGCCGCCGATCCCGCTCCGAAGAAAACGAGGTTGTAATCGGTCAGCTTCTTGCCGGTGAGCTTCACCGCGGAAAGAATCGCGCCCAGCGTGACGCCGGCGGTGCCCTGAATATCGTCGTTGAAGGTAAGCAGCTCATGGCGATACTTCTGCAAAATCGGCCGCGCGTTGCGTGACGAAAAATCCTCCCATTGCAGGCACGCGCCGGGCAGTTCCTGTTTCACCGCGCGCACGAACTGGTCGATGAAATCGAAATACGCCTGCCCCGTGACGCGCTCGTGGCGCCAACCGAGATATTCGGGATCGGCCAGCCGCTCCGGATTATTGGTGCCCACGTCCAGCACCACCGGCAACGTCCGCGCCGGATGAATGCCGCCGATCAGCGAATACAGGGACAATTTCCCGATGGGAATCCCGAGCCCGCCCACGCCCTGATCGCCGATGCCCAGAATGCGCTCGCCATCGGTGGCCACGATCACGTCGATTTCGCGATACGGCCGGCTGTCGAGCAGCATAGCGATCGAATCGCGTCTAGGGTACGATACGAATAATCCTCGCGGTCGCCGGTAGATCTGGCTGAAGTGCTGGCACGCCAGCGCGACCACCGGCGTGTAAACCTTGGGCGTCATCTCCTCGATGTGATCGAGCAGCAGGCGGTAGAACAGAACTTCATTGGTGTCCTGAAGCTGGCGCAGGTAAATGTGACGCTCCAGGTCATCGTCCTTGCGCTGGTAGGCGTCGTAGGCGCGCACCACTTGTTCGTCGAGCGTCTCCACCTGCGGTGGGAGCAATCCATGCAGGCCGAGCCGCGTGCGTTCTTCGTCGGAGAACGCCGTGCCCTTATTCAGGATCGGCGTGTTGAGCAGTTCCATTCCGCGGAGCATCAGCTACTATCGTAGCCGCCCGCAAACGAACTATTTGCCTTTGCTCAATTTGCGGAAGTACTCGGCGACCGCGTCGGTGTAGCCCGGCGGAACTTTGTCGGTGGCCGCGCTGCGCACCTGACCGCCGCTATCCTGCTCGGCCTGTTTCCGAAGCTGAAGCTCCAGCGCTTCCAGATTCGGCAGAATTTCGCGATTCAGCCGGTTCTGCAGCTCCTGCGAGCTGATGTCGCCGACCTGCAGGCGCGAAATTTCGCGCTCGACGTCGGTGATCTGGCGCGTCAGGTCTGGATCGTCCTTGAACTGGTTGCGCATTTCGGTCAGGCCGCGCGAGGCGTCATTCAGCATTCGCGCCGGATCCGTCTGGCGAGCGTCGGGAAGATTGTAGATTCCCTCCGGAACAAATCGCCCGTATTGCGTTCCAGGACCCGCGAATTCATTTCCACGCGGCCCGTATCCGGACTGCTGGCCGTAGCGATTTCCACCGCCCTGCTGGCCGCCGCCCTGGCGTCCCCCGGCCTGCTGACCGCCGGATTGTTGCCCGCCCTGCTGCTGTCCACCCTGTTGCTGGCCGTTCTGCTGACCGCCCTGCTGTTGATCGCGACCCGCCATGTGCTCCATCTGGGTGCGCATGCGTTCCAGCTGTGCAAGCGATCGCTCGGCTTCGTTCTTGCCGCTATTGACGTCGCCGTTGCCGAGCGCTTTCTCCGCGCTCTTCAAATCCTCGGCGACTTTATCCAGCGTTTCGGTGATGGGAGCTTCGCGCGGCACCATGTATCCGCCCTGGCCCTGCCGGATGTAGCGCGCTGAATATTGGGTGCGGAGCTTGGCTTCATTCTGCTGCAGCTCGCTCAGCCCGTCCCGCACGCGCGCCGATGCGCCCGGTTGCGCCGCGGCCATGTCGCGAGCCGATTTCTGCATGTCGTGCTCCAGCTGGTCGATATCGCCCGCCATTTTGTCTTTCTCATCGGCGAGCTGCTGCGCCTTCTGCCGCATCTGCTGCATCTGCTGCTGGCCGAAGCGCTGCGGATTGGTGAGCTGATCTCCGAACGCCTGTCTCAGCCGGTTGCTGAAATCGCGCTGGTGATCGGCCAGTTGCTGGGCGCGCTGGGATAAATCGCCCAGGCTGTTCGCGGCCTGCTGGCGCTGCATGCCCTTGAGCGTGTCCTGAGCCTCCTGCAGCCGCTCCGCCGCGCGGCGGGCGTCGGCCTGGGTCTGCGCTTGCCCCTGCCCGTTCTGTTGTTGAGAAGCCGATTGCTGCGCCGACCGCATGTCGTCCGTGGCGCGGCGCAACTGATCGAGCGATTGCTGCAGGCGCTGCTCATTGGTTCCCTGGCGACCCGACTGAGCCTGCTGCTGCTGTCGCGACGATTGCTGTCCGCCCTGCGATCCGCTCGAAGACTGCGATTGCGAGTTGGATTGCGACTGCGAATTCGAATTCGATTGCGAATTGGACTGCGACTGCGAACCCTGGCCCTGCTGTTGCTGCGCCAGTTGTTCCATCTGTTTCTTCAACTCTTCCGCGTCGCGGCGCAGCATTTCCTGCTGCCAGCGCTGCTCGAAACTCTGCTGTTTGGTGTTCTGCTGCTGATTGGCCAGCTCCTGCTGGCGCCTCGCAAGATCCTGCAGCTTCTGCAGCGCCTCGTCGATCGCCTTCTGGCGCTGCTCGGCCGAGGACGAAGCCTGCTGGCCGGTTTCGTACTGATTCTTTTCCGTATCCAGCTCCAGGTCGAACAGATTGGCGAGGTCGCGCCCGGCGCCGCCGCCTCCCCCGCCGCCGCCCGAATTTCCGAACGCGACTTGAATGTCCCGGAACGTCGATTCGGCGCGGAGCAGATGCTGCAGCGCCTTGGTCTCCGGCTCGATCGCGTCTTTCCATCCCTGCGCCCGCAGTTTATCGGACGCGGGCGTCATTTCGGCCGCCGCGGCTTCCATGTCCTTCACGAAACTCTGGAACTCCTGGTTGGCGCCGGCCAGTTCGCGGCTGCGCGCGCGATCCGCCAGCGACTTAGCTTGCTCCTTCAGCTTGTTCTGCACTTCCGCCAGGAACTTGGCATTTTCCGCCGAATTCACCTTATCCTTGCCTGCGCCGCGGATCTCATTCCAGGTCGCCGAAATGATTTCTTTCTGGCGCTGGGATATGCGGTTCTCATCCTGATCCTGCCCGCCACCGCCTCCGCCGCCCATCTGCTGCGCCTGCGTGTAGTTGCGCTCAAACGGCTGGGCTTCGATGAACATGATGTCGGTACGCGAAGTGGTTCTCGCGTCCCGCGCGGTCGCGTACATGGCGACCACATCGCCCGGCGACATCTTGAAATCTTCAAGCGCGATGGTGGTCCCGCCGCTGGCTGTTTTCACGCCGCGCTTGGGCAGCAGGGAAAGCACTTTTTCTTTATCGCCGTTGACGGAGTAATGCAATTCCACGCCTTCGAGCGCGAAATCGTCCTCGGCTTCCACGTTCACCGCGACTTCTTCAATCGGGCTGACCTTCGCATCCGAGCGCGGCTGGATGATTTTCACCGTGGGCGGGCTGTCCTCGCGCGCTTCGATGAAATAATCCTCGCTGAGGCGCACGCTCTGCTCCTGCTCGACCGCCGCGAAGTGATACATGCCGTCCTTGTTGATCGGCACTTTCGCGGTCAGCGTATTTCCAGAAACCGGGTCGAGCGTGACGTGAGAACCGTCGTCGAGTTCGATCTGTCCGTTCTTGAGGGGCTTGTCGGTCACCACCGTCAACTCCGCCACGGTACCCGCGACCGCGCGCAGATCGCCGCCCGGGTCCTCGGTCGTATCCGGCAGTTTCAGCCAGGAAGGATAGTGATAGGTCACCTTGACCTTCTGGATGGCCGGCATGTCGATCACATCCAGCTTGTAAGTTTTCGAGCGGATGCCCGCCGCTTCCACGTAATATTCCACCGGCTCGGGCAGCGCCGCGAACAGGTATTCGTAAGCCGATCCGCTCGCCCGCGGCAGCATGGGAGCTTCTTCCCACTTCAACGCCGTCTTGTAGCGCGCGAACATTTTGACCTGCGGGGCTTGGAAACCTTGCAGCGTCGCGGTCACCATCTGGTCGGCTTTACGGCGCACCAGCTTGTTACCCGGATCGATTTTGATATCGTAAAACGCGCCGGTCGTGCCCTTGGGAACCCCCGCCCATAAAAGTGACGCGCCGTAGCCGAAATATCCGGGACCGGCCGCGATCAGCCAGATCAGCGCCGCGCTCGCCGCGCCCGCCGACGTCGCGAATCCGAAAATCGAACGCGGAGGCGCGACTTTTTTCGCCTCGGTTTTCTGCGCGACCGAGTTCGTGTCCATCGCCAGCAAATCGAGCATCGGATCGGGCCGGTCGCTGCGCTCAACGAAGGTCAGCAGCCGCTCCTGAAACTCGGGGAAAGTGGTTTCGGCGCGTTTGGCCGCGCGGCTCTGATTCAACCGCATTAACGGGATAATCAGCGCAAATCCGAGCGCCACCGCCAGCGCCAGAAACAGCACCACGCGCGCAAC
Source organism: Terriglobia bacterium (assembly GCA_963797245.1). Taxonomy (GTDB): domain Bacteria; phylum Acidobacteriota; class Terriglobia; order Bryobacterales; family Bryobacteraceae; genus Palsa-187. The sequence goes on along the minus strand of CAWCPE010000020.1, from coordinate 64,364 downwards.
AATCAGACTCATGCTCGAAAACGCCAGCGCGTTGGTCACCAGCACCAGCGCGATGGTCACGCCCAGCGCCACACCCGCCGCGATGGCCGCGCCTTTCGACACCGCCAGCCACCGAAGGCGCGTCTCCAGGCCACGCAAATACTGATTTAATTGATCGCGCGTGTTCATGCGGCTTCCTTTCGAGCATGTTCATCGGAAGGCGGCCGCAGATAGCGGTTGGCCACCACCGACTCGGCTATCGCTACCAACAACAATAACAACAATACGTAGGGCCAAATGCCCCAGGGCTTCTTGTCCGTGTCTCCCAATGTAGACGCACCCTGCGGCGTCTGGTCACTCTGGCCGGTGGCTCGCCACAAATCCAGCGTCTCTTTCGGGATCACGTTGAGATCCGATTCCCGCCGGTCGGCGTGCGCGGCGATCAGGCTCTGCCGTCCGCTGGCGGTTTTGAGCTCGAAAAATCCCTCGCTGCGCACCGCGAAGTTGGGCGCCGACGCCGCTTCTTCCAGCGACAGCAGCCGCTTTCCATCCGGTCCCAGCACTTCCGCGGCTTGCCCTTTCTGCTGGGCGCCGCTCCGCAGCTCGACATACGAATCGACCGTCAGGTTGACCGGCTGTTCCGCGCCGCCCCCACTCAAGTACGTGGCCGATTGCTGCACGAAAGGCACCCACGCGGCGTGTAACGGCAGATCGTTGGAAATCTTGTCGAACGTGGAAGTGAACACCAGCACTTTGCCCTCGCCCACCTGCCGTTCGAGCACCAGCGGTGTATCGTCGGACAGCTTCGCGAGCACCCGCGATTTGGTCGGCTTCACGCGCATGGCCTGATAAAACTTGACGCCGTCAAAGCGTTCCACACTGCGCAGCGCCGGATTTCCAGTGTCGATGTCGGTCACTGTCAGGAACCGGTCGCCTTCGCGGCCCGCGTAGGTCGATCCGTCCAGCACCTCGTCGAGCACCGGCACGCGCGGCGAGATGGCCGAGGCCGGCCCGAGGGCGATGAACATTGCTCCACCCGCGCTGACGTATTTGCGCAGCGAATCTTCAAATCCGCCCGGCAGCGTGCCCAGGTTCGACAGGACGATGAACGCGTAATGCGATAAATTCTGGTTGGCGGCCTGCTCCGCGCGCATCACCTCAATCTGAAATGCCGCGTCAGGCGATGCTTCGAGCGCGGCGCGATAAAACAGCGACGCATCTCCCCGCCCGTCATCGACGAACAGAACTTTTTTCGGATCGGTGCGCTCCACCGCGAACGGGAATTTATCGTCAGCCGGAAGTGTGTCCGCGGCATCGATCTGAACCTCGCCGCGGCTGAATCCATACGGCGCATCGAGGCCCAGAAATTCGACCTGCGCGCGCCCGTTGTCGGGAACATCCACGGTTTTGGTCGCGACCGACTTTCCGTTCAGCAGCAGCGTGACCGTGCGTTTGGTCAAAGAATGCTGCGGCTCAGCCGCATACGCCACGCCAATGAGATTCTGCGAATGGCTCGCGCCGTTTTCCGGATTGACGCCGAAGCTCGCGATGGTTGCGTCAATCCGAACTTTCTTCACGTCATACACCCGCCGCGGCGCGATCACATTTTCGACTGCCCAATTGGGCGCCGCCTGCCCGATCTGGTGCAGCACCAGCGTGGTTTCCGGATCCAGCCGCAGATCCGCGAACCCCGGCGGCATCGCCGTCTTCTGCAGATCGCTCGCCAGGTGCAGCTCGATCGGCATTTTGACCGATTCCGCCAGCGTGCGCGCATACCGCGCCAGTTCTCCAAATGACGCGCGGCTGTCGCTCGGCTCAATCGAGCTGACCGCGGCCCGCAGCTGCGCCATGTCGGAGGTCGGCTGCGTCAGCGCCTGCACATTCGATCCCAGCGCGACCACCTGCGCTTGCTCGCCCGGCTTCACGTTGCCCAGAATGTTCATCGCTTCCGCTTTGGCCTGCGCCAGGTGATCCCCGGCGCGCATGCTGAAGCTCCGGTCCACCGCGACCACCGTCAGCTTCTTCGAATCCACCGCCGACGCGGATCTGCGAATGAAGGGATTCGCGAAGAGCAGCGCCAGCAAAATCAGCATGGCCGCGCGCAGCGCGAATAATAGGATATGTTCCAGGCGCCGGTGCTTCACCGAGCTCTGTTCGCGTTTCTCGAACAGCATCAGCGAGGGGAACAGCCGCGGATCGGTCCGGTGGCGCTTCAACAGATGGATCCAGATCGGCAGCCCGACCGCCGCCACACCCGCCAGAAACCAAGGCGCCAGGAATCCCATTAATTCTTTCCTTTACGAATCGCCAGATACTCGCGCAGCGCCGCATCCAGAGGCCGGCTGGTGTCGATCAGAAAATAATCGATGCCCGCCGCCTGCGAGCGCGTTTTCAAATCCTCGATGTGCGCGTCCACCTTCTGCCGGTATTCATGCGACGTGTAGTCGGGGGAAACCTCCATCGCTTCGCCGGTTTCGAGATCCTCCAGCAGCACCGGATGACGCAGCTTCGGCCGGATCTCCTCGGGGTCCAGCACATGAAACAAAATCAGGTCGCAGCCGCGATAGCGCAGCGGCTCCACGGTTTTAATAATCTTTTCGGGCTGTTCCCAAAAGTCGGAAATCAGCGTCACGACGCCCCGCCGTCTCAGGAACTCCTGCAACACGTGAAACGGATGCTCGAAGTTGGTGCGTGTCCCCGGGGTCGCGCTTTCAATGGCGTGCAGAATCCGCGCCAGTTGCCCCTGCCGCGCCGACGCACGCACGTAATTCCGCACTTCGTCGTCGAACACGATCAGCCCCGCCGCGTCGCGCTGCTGGCTGGCCAGATACGCGAGCGAGGCCGCCAGAAATTTCGCATACTCCAGCTTCTCGATCTGGTGCGAGGTGTACTTCATCGACCGGCTGGCGTCGAGCAGTATGGTCAACTGCGAATTCGTTTCACCGCGATACCGTTTCAGATACGCGCGCTCCGTGCGGGCGTATACGTTCCAGTCCACGTGGCGCAGATCGTCGCCGGGAGTATAGGCGCGATACTCGGCAAACTCCTGGCTGAATCCGAAATCGGGCGACCGGTGCAGACCCGCAATAAACCCGTCGACCACGGTTTTGGCCACCAGGTCGAGGCCGGAAATGCCAGCCAGCACCGTCGGATCTAGAAATCGCTGCAACATCGGATCTTACGCTTTCGGAGCGGGCATCGCCTCCAGCAGCTTTTTCAAAATATCGTCTTGAGTAAGACGATCCGATTCCGCCTGGAAGTTCAGCAAAATACGGTGCCGCAGAATCGGCCGCACCAGCGCGATCACGTCCTCATACGACACGTGATAGCGATGGCGCATCAGCGCCCGGGCCTTCGACGCCAGCACCAGGAATTGCGCCGCGCGAACGCTGCCTCCGAAGTTCACGTATTTTTTGATGAAATCCGGAGCCGTCGAATCTGTCGCGCGTGTCGCGCGCACCAGGTCGACCGCGTAGCGAGCCACCGTATCGGCGATCGGCACCATGCGGACCACCTGCTGAAAATCCAGAATTTCCTCCGCGTTGGTGATTGCGTCCACTTTCGCGACGTGCGTGGTGGTGGTCAGCCCCAGCACCGCCATCTCGTCCGCGGCTGACAGGTAATCGAGCAGCGTATTAAAGATGAAGCGGTCGAGCTGCGCTTCGGGCAGCGGGTACGTTCCTTCGAGCTCGATCGGGTTCTGCGTGGCGAGCACGAAAAACGGCGCCTTGATCTTGTATTGATTGCCGCGCACCGTGCACGACAGCTCCTGCATGGCTTCGAGCAGCGCCGATTGCGTCTTGGGAGGCGTGCGGTTGATTTCATCCGCCAGCAGGACGTTTGAAAAAATTGGCCCCGGCACGAACGTCCAGGTGCGATGCCCGGTGGTGGTGTCCTCTTCAATGATGTCGGTGCCGGTGATGTCGGACGGCATCAGGTCGGGTGTGAACTGGATGCGCTTGAACTCCAGGCCCAGCGCCTGGGACAGCGTGCGCACCAGCAGCGTTTTCGCAGTTCCCGGCAAGCCGGTGATCAGGCAGTGGCCGCCTACGAACAGGGCGATCATCACCTGCTCGATCACTTCATCCTGGCCGACGATCACGCGCCGGATCTGCGTAATCAGGTCGTCACGTACTTTCTGAAACCGGTCGATGCGGCCTTTGAGCTCGACGGAGTCGAGGGAAGTAACAGTCGTAGTGGACATTTTCGATTAGCTTATTCTTTCACGTTTAGTTCCAGCAAAAGTTTCTGCGCCGGCTTGAACCCGGGTGCCAGCTCCAGGGCTGAGACCACTTCGTCGCGCGCGTCATCGGAGCGATGCGCCGCGGCGAGCGCGCGCGCCAGTTCATAATGCGCGCCGGCCAGGTCCACCGGCTTCGACGCGATCACCGCGCCAAACTCCCGCACCGCGCGGGCCGGATTCTGCAAATCCATATACAGATCGCCGAGCTTTTTGTGTAAGTCTTCGTCGCGCAGATAGATCAGGTTCAGCCGTTCCAGCGTCGCCGCGGCTTCCTTCTTCTTCCCGGCCTCGATCTGGAAGGTCGCCAGCTGTTTCAACGTGTCCGGGCTGCGACCGCCGTTGTCCGAATACATCTGCAGCTCCTCCATCGCCTTCGGCTTATTGCCCTTGGCCAGGTACGCTTCCGACATGAATTCGTAGACGTTGCCCGCCTCGACATAATCCGAATACAGGTCGCGGAGGTGCGCGCCATTCCTGATCACGTCGTCCCACTGCTTTTCTTTGGCTTCGGAGTTCAGCAGCTTGATCCCGGTTTTCCATTCGTCAAAGCCATACACCGTGGTGTGGGTCTGCGCATCCAGCCAGGCGAAGAATTGTTTGTCGAATTCCTCCGGCTTCATCTGGAATTCCTTTTCGATCACCTGCGGAGTGGGCGTCAGATCCGCGAAATCGTGGACCATGGCCTGCAGTTTTTCGTAACCCCATTTCTGCTCGATGAAGTTGCAGATCTTGCCCGCCTGGTAATACGACACGATCACCTGGGAAGGATAGGTCGGATGCACGAACCCGCGATCGATCTCGGCGATCGGCAGCAGTTTCTTGTTCTTGATGGCGTTGATGGTCTCCGGATCCAGCCGGTCGCCCCATTCCGGATGCCCGTTGCCGGTTTCTTCATACACCGCGAGCCCTTCAGTGAACCAGCGCGGCACGCGGCTCTTGGTCATGGCGAGCACATAAACGTGGCTCAGCTCATGCCACATGGTTGCATCCCAGTGGAACTGGCCCGGCGGACGGCCGTTGGGCGAGTCCATCGCGATGTAGTATCCGAACGTCACGCCCAGCGCGCCGATGCCCGGCAGGCCCAGAGTGCGCACCGCGAAATCGTCATGATTCGGATAAACCTCGACCTGCACCGGAGCGTTCAGCTTGAAGTGGTATTTTTTCTCGTAGGTCGCGATGGCGCGGTCGAGCTCAGACTGGAAATACGGCCGCAGCAGCGGCGCTTCTTTCTTCTCCAGCCGCAGGACGGTGGTGGGCGTCTTGAACGTCTCGTAATTCTTGTACGTGTCGAGCAGCTTCAGCGTGTTCTTGACCTGCACCGACCCGTAACCCGCGTTGAAACACGCTTCCAGCTCTTTTCGCGCATCCGCATCGTCGCCGGTCTGGAGCAGCAGCACGCCCAATTGCGCGCGGGCGCTCCACAGGTCGGGCTCGATTTCGAGCGCCTTGCGAAACGTCTTGTTCGCCTCGTCATAACGGCGGTTGATCACGAAAAAATGCCCGGCGGTTTCATACGCCGTGCCGTACATCGGGTTGATCTTGAGAATCTTGTCGAACCACGGCTGCGCGTTTTTGTCTTCGAGCAGATCGGCAGAAGCCAGAATCGCCATTCCGTCCAGCGATTCGCTCGAAATCGCCAGCGCTTTGTTGGCTTCCGAGCGCGCCTTTTCAAAGTTGCCGTCTTCAAGCGCGATCTGCGCCAGCAGTTCCTGTGCTTCTACCAACTTCGGGTCGATGCGCAGCGCGCGCTGCGCCAGATCGGCGGCTTTGGCTTCGAACCCGTCGGCCGCCACCAGCGCCTGGCCGAGATATGCCGGCGCGTAATTCGCATCTGCCTCGATCGCGTTGTTGAACCAATCCGAAGCGTCGGCCGGCTGCCAGCGTTCGAGGAACATCCGCCCGCGACGGGTCCACGTTTTCGCGTCTTTGGGACGCAGCTTCACCGCTGAAATGAACTCTTCGTTAGCCTGTTTGAAATCGCCGATGCCCCAGTAGCCTTCCGCGCGGATGGCCGGATCGTTCGACCTGGTCAGGCGCTGATAGCAGTTTTTCGCATCCGGGTCGCCATGATGCCGGAGCGTGGCACACTGCTCCGGATCGAGTTTTCCCTGCGCGGATAGAGTCACCGCGGCGATCAACAGGAACGCGAACTTCACTTGTCGAGCGCCTCCTGAGTTTTGGCGAGATCGATCAGAAACGCCTGCAATTGCTTCCGGTAATCCGCCACATCCATGGACGCTTTGCGATATTTCAGCTCGTCGATCGACTGCTCCAGCTCTTCCTTGCGCTTCAGCAGCTTCAATTTTTCGGGATCGTTGAGCTGCGCGGAAACCGCCGCCAGGTGCAGCACCGGGAAGTGCGACGCGGCCAGTCCTTCGCCATTTTCAGGCGACGGAGTCTTGGTGCCTTCGCCCTTGCCGGTGTCCTCGATCAAGGCGTGCTCGGTGGCCAGACGCTTTTGAGTGTCGAAAAATTTGGCGGTCTTCTGCTCCGCGTATTTGTAGGCTTCGAGCGCGCTGATCACTTCGTTTTTATCCGAATCCGAAGCCGGATCGCGCAGCGCTTCAATCCAGTAGCGCGCAAAGTAGGTCGCGTTCTTTTCGGTGCCGGATTTGGTGGCCGTAATCACCACGCGGTTGGGCCGCTGCAAGGAAACCAGCGCGCCGCCGCTCGAACTGGTCATCACCACCACCAGTTGCCGCTTGGCCGGGATCTTGTCGAGCAGATTCGAAATTTCAGTCCCCGTGATGTCCGGGCCCGGGATATTGAATTTATAATCCTGCTCGTCGTAACTGCCGTGGCCGATCAGCATCAGAATGACGGAGTCGTCGGGCTTGGCGATTTTCGCATAATCGTGCAATTTCGCTTCAATCGCCGTCTTCACCGCGCCGGGTCCCATCAGCGTATCGACGTGCGCGTTGGGCTCGGCGGTTCTCAGAAGCTTGTCGAGATCCTTCGCCCATCCCTCAAACCGCTGCTCATATTCCGGCTCGCCGCCGAGCCCCGCGATGGTGAGATAGAACGAGTCCGCACGCAGCGTCGTACCGCCGAGCAAAAGCAAAATGAGCCACGAATGCACACGAATGAACACGAATAAGTTTTCGTGTTTCCATTCGTGTTTATTCGTGTTCATTCGTGGCCAAAATCTCATATCACTCCCCACTTTCGACGCAACAGCCACTCGCCCGATCTCAGCATCAGCACCAGCAGGAACACGATCGGCATGTCCCACAGATCGCGCGTTTCGCGAACCGTGATGCCGGCTTCCGAATAGCTGATATCCTTGCCGAGCTTCCCGGCATCTTCCGGCTTGTAATACTTCCCGCCGGTTTCAGACGCGAGCTTTTCGAGCAGGTCGCGATTCTGTTCCACCCGGAAATTTTCAGCGACGCCGTCTTCGCGCCGAAAAGTCAGCGTGTCGCGGCCCAGTTCGTCGGCTCCGCGCTTGGCGATCATTTCGACCAGATACGATCCCGGCTTGGGCGTCGTGTAATCCGCCGTGTAGCTGCCTTGCTCGAGCGGGTCGGGCGTCATTGAAACGCCTTCCGCCAGTCCCTCGGGTCCCAGGATGTGCGCCTCCACGGTCGCGTCGGCGGAAGGAAGATAGGTGCGGTCGCGAACCTGCGCGTGCAGCTTGACGTGCGATTCATCTTCCAAAACCTGTTGCGGCGTGGACGCCACCACGCGGCGCGGCGTATCGTTCACCAGCCAGCGCAGCAGCTGCGTGTAGAAGATCGAATGCGATTTATCTGCCAGCGGCAACAGCATTCTCCAGCGCCAGCTTCCGCCGGTGGCGAACACCGCGGTGCGCCCGCGCCCGAAATTCTGCGTGATCAGCAGCGGGAAACGGTTCCCGTTGACGATCCCGTCCACTAAAACGACCGCGCCCGGCTTGGGTTGACCCGGAATTTCGAAATTCATCAGGTACGGCAGCTTTTTCCAGCGTTCCACGTTGCGTTCCGGATCTTCATCCAAGCGAGTGATCAGGCTGTCGCGGCCAGCCGCGGTCAGTTCCACCGTCGCGACGTTGTGCAACGTTCCGTTCTCTTCCGGATAAACACGCTGGAAGGTGTTCTTTTTGTCCGGCAGAATCACCGGCAGCAGATCCGTGAACAGCGATTTCGCGTAGCCTCCGTCGGCCAGCGCGTCTTTGCCTCCCAAGAACAAGAGGCCGCCCCCGCGACGGTCGACGAAATCGTGAATCAACTGCTGCTGGGTGGTGGTGAAATACGCCGCTTCGCTCGATCCGATGATCAGGCCGTCGAAGGCGAACAAGTCTTCGACCTTGGTCGGATATCCGTCTTCGAGTTCCTTCGGATCGTTGATGCCCTGGCGGTAAATCTTGTTCTGGGTGGTGCGCAGGATCGAAACCAGGTTGATGTTCTGATCGTCTTCGACCGCGCGGCGCAGGAACTTAAACTCCCAGCGAGGCTCGCCTTCCATATAGAGAATTCGCGGCTTGCGCTGGTCCACGTTGACCAGGCGGATGAGTCTGTTATTCTTCGCGTTCTCTTCCCCGGGCAAAGTTTCGATGCTGGTTTCGATGGTTTTCACGCCTGCGTTTCCTGCGCTGAACAATATCGCTTCGTTCTGCTCGACGCCGTCGCCCTTCAGCGTAACTTCGCGCATCGCAAGCACTTTTCCCGCGTCTTTCAGTGTGATCTTGGCTTTCTGACCGGAATATCCGTGCTGGTGGAAGCTGACTTCGGCCGACAATCGCGAATCGGGAAGGGCGCGCTGGGGCACCTGCACGTCGCTGATTTCGACGTCGTGCGCCATCTTTTCGCGGCCGAATCCGATGGTGTGGACAGGGATGCGCTGGCGGCGGATTTCCTGGATGGTTTCGAGATCGATGCCGCCCGTATTATCGGCGCCGTCGCTCAACAGCACCACCGCGCCGATGGGGAGGCTGGACGCGTCGGCCAGCACCTGCTTGAGACTATCGCCGATGTGGGTGGACTGGCCCGACGAATTGAGTCCGTCGAGCTTGGTGATGCGGTCCAGCTGGTCGCTGAATTTGTACAGCCGGACCTGGAAACGCTTTTGCAGATTTTCGAGCAGGCCGGAGTTCAAAACATTCAACGCCGCTCCGCGACGCGACCCGTTGCCTGAATCGTCGACGCCCATACTGGAGGAATCGTCCACCACCACCGCGACAATGTTCTGCTGCGGGCGCAGCGTGGCGACGCTCAGCGCCGGGTGCCACAGCATCAGCAGGAGGAGCGAAGCGAGCGCGGTCTGCATCAGCCACACTGCGACGCTTTTCGCGCCGCGTACCCGCGCATCGCCCGCTCGCCGGAGCAGCATCCAGCCGAAAAACGCCGCTGCGGCGGCGATGGCCAGAATCAGGGTCCACAACGGCCATCCGCCCAGGAACACGAAGGTTCCGCGCGAAAAAACCTGCGACGGGTATTTGAACAGTAGCTCGAACATCTTGTCTCTAGGCTCAGTGTGTTAAATCGTACATGAAATAATTGACCGCGATGCGGTAGGCGAGCGAGGCCCACTTTTCCGGGTACCGCGGATCGTCCGACCACTCCCAGGCGTCACCCAGGTCCATATTGTGGCAGATCGCGACCATGAGCCGCCCATGATCGTCATAGATGCCGCGCCACTTGGCCTCATACCCGTCATATTCGTGCGTGCTGTGCGTGTAGTACCACTGCCAGCCCGGCACCTGAAAACGATCGTCCAGATCATATATGACGTGGAAGATGGGATCCTTGTTATCAATATCTACAATGGGGCGGTCGGGAAACACCTTTTTCATGCTGTCGGTGAAGTTCTGCCACTCGATGGTGCCGTGAAAATCGTCGCACATGAAAAAGCCGCCGCGCAGCAGGAATTCGCGCAGTTGGGCGGCCATATCGTCGGTGAGCTTCCAGTAGCCGACCTCCACCGCGTACATCATGGGCCAGTTGTAAACGTCGTCCTGGCCGTCGAGATCCACAATCTGCTCGACGCTGCGGGTGTTGATGCGCGTCAGGCGGCGAACGCCTTGCAGCAGATGACGGTCCGAGCGCGGATAATCGACGGTCCAGCGGCGATAGCCGTCGGGATAGCCGTGCGGCGCGAGGATGGAAGGATAGCGCAGGCGGGCGCGGGTCCACTCGGTGGTTTCATTCCAGTCCGGAGGCCGCTGAAAGGTTTCGTACTCGACGCCGGGCTCGTCGTGCCAGAATCTCTGCGCCCGCAAGACGCCCCAGGTGGCGAAGGCCGCCAGTAACAAAAATACAACCGAGCGAAGGCGCATCAGATGCCTAACCGCAGGTTAGCATGCGTGGTCCAGCACCGGAGCAATGGCCACGAATGCACACGAATGAACACAAATTCTTATTCGTGTTGTGGCATGTCGCCGAGATATCGTGCGCCACGAAAGCGCGTGGCGTTTTCTTCGCGACAACCCACTAGCTTTTAGTGGCTCAGATCGTAGATGAAATAATCCATCCCCACGCGATAGGCGAGCGAGGCCCACTTTTCCTCATACTTGGGGTCGTCCGAATTCTCCCAGCCGTCGCCCAGATCCATGTTGTGGCAGATCGCCACGATGATACGGCCCTTATCGTCGCGGATGCAGCGCCAGTGCGGGATCTTGCCGGTGGGGCCTTTTTCGTAGGTGATGTGATTTTCCATCCAGTTGTAATAGCCGGGAACCTGAAAACGGTCGTCCAGATCGTACAGCGTGTGGAAGATGGGATCGCTCGAAGGGATCTCCTCGATGGGCCGGTCCGGGAAAACTTTGACGATGCTGTTGTAGAACGTCTGCCACTCATTCAACGGACCGAGGAAATCCTGATAGGGTTCGTTGCCGTGAAAATCGTCGACCATCAGGAAGCCGCCGCGCAGCAGGTACTCGCGCAACTGCTTGGCCTGGTCGTCGGGGAGCACCCAGTGGCCGACCTCGACCGCGTACAGCGCGGGCCAGTTATAAATGTCGTCGGTGCCGTCCAGATCCACCACCTGTTCCGCGGATCGCGTGTCGATGCGGGTCAGGCGCCGAACGCCTTCAAGCAGATGACGGTCGGAGCGGGGGAAATCCATGGTCCACTGGCCGGGCCAGGGGCGGTTGGGGCCGAGCTGGATGCGCGAATGATTGGGATATCCGTAAATATCGGGATACCGCAGCCGCGCGCGAACCCATTCGGCGGGGCGCTGGTAATCCTTGGGCAGCGGCACCCGCGGGTCGCCATCTTCGTATTCGATGGCCGGGTAGGCTTTAAACGGCCTTTGCGCTCGCAAAACGCCGAGAATCGAGAGGAGTCCCAGGCATCCAACAGCGAGCGGGGTACGGAAGCGCATCCAAGTTCGGTTTCAGGATAACAGACGCGAGCCGGCTCCTGACGTCGCGGATTTACTGCTGATCGGGAGCGTTGGTCGCGGCCGGTTTGGTCCACTTGTCGGAGTTGCGGGTGGTCTTCCACCAGGTGTCGCCCCACCAGTCTGTGGAAGACGGCGCGGCCGGTTTCGGAGTTACGGCTTTGGCTTCGGACTTAGAGCGGGTCTTGAGCTTGGCGGCCGGCGGCGCGGGGGCCGGTGCCGATGCATTGGACGCGACCTGTTGGGCTGCATCCTTATGCGATTGGATGCTGGTGAACACGTTCGACGCGGCAGTTTGGGCGAGCTCCAGCGTCATGGTCTTTTCCTCGCCTGCGTCGTTCTTGAAATTGACGATCAGCAGCTGCGTGTCGGTCTTTTTCGAGTGCCCCCAGAATTTGAGAAACGAGGAATGCGACGTTTCCTTCACCGCGCCCAGCTCGGCGTGGCTGATGCTTTCATACGGCACGGTAACGTTGGTCAATCCGGTCCGCAGCACCATTTCCTTCTCGCTGGAGAAAGTGAGCGTGGCGCCCGAATTGGGCGAGACGCCGGTCAGATTGCCGTCGACATAAGTGGTCGTCTCGGCCTGCGGCGCGCCGTAGGTGGCAGCGGCCAGGAGCGGAATCGCGAGGAAGTGAATGCGCATAGTGATAGATCCTTTCCGTCAGGATCAGATCGGCTGTCCGGAAGAAAAGCTTTAGTCCTTCGGTCGCGGGAGTACTGGGTGCGCAAAGACACATTTAACCGCTCCCTCTGGTCGCGGCTCGGGGCCGGCGCTGTGCCGTTTATTCGCCATTGAGCGCCGATCGCGGTAGATCGCCCGGCCCCGAGCCGCGACCAGAGGGAGCGGTTAAACGACCGACCATCCTAAAGCATCCGCCGACCCGCTACGATAAACTGGGTGAATCCATGAGTCTAGACATCCGCGAAACCGAACGTGAGGGCATCGCCATCCTCCATCTGAAGGGCCGCCTGACGGTGGGCGAGGCGTCCAGCATCCGGGAGAAGGTCACCGAAGTGATCGCTGCCGGGCACAAGAACGTGATTTTCGATCTGGGTCAGGTCGATTACATCGATTCGACCGGCCTGGGCAGCATGGTCATCTGCTACACGACCATCAAGAAGCAGGGCGGGGCATTGAAGCTGGTGAATCCCAACAAGCGCAACATCGAGCTGCTGCTGCTGACCAAGCTCCACACCATTTTCGAAGTGTTTCAAGAAGAGCAGGACGCGGTGAACAGCTTTTTCCCGGACCGCGAGATCAAACGTTTCGACATCCTGACCTTCGTGCAGCAGAGCGAAGACAAATAAATGTTGAAGGCGGGAACCAAAGCGCCGGCCTTCACGCTCGACGACGCGGCGGGCGGAAAGCGGTCGCTCGATGAGATCCTGGCGAACGGTCCCGCTCTGGTCGCGCTGTATAAAATCAGTTGCCCGGTGTGCCAGATGACGTTCCCGTATCTGGACCGGATTTCAAAAGGCGCGCTGCAGGTGATCGGCATCTCGCAGGACGACGAACGGGCGACCGAAAAATTCCGGAAATCGTATGCGCCGGATCTGCCGATGCTGCTCGACCGCGACCGCCAGGATTATCCAGCCAGCAACGCGTTCGGCATTTCGCATGTGCCGTCGATCTTTCTGATCGAGCCGGACGGAACGATTTCGATGGCGTGGGAAGGTTTCGTCAAGCGCGAGATGGAGACGGTCGGCGAGCGCGCGGGAGTGGCGCCGTTTCGGCCGGATGAAAAAGTCCCTGAGTGGAAGGCGGGTTGAGGCTCGAAAAACTGAGCCTCCGGGTGAGGCGATGCTCGTTGGTGACGATAAACCACGTGACATCTCGTCGAGCGTGTTCCTCAAGCAGCTCGTTCTGATTCCGTTGTTCTGCCTGGCCGTCGGCAACTTGACGGCTGACGCGGCGATCCAGATTACCGGGTGGAATTTCGCAGGCTACGCCGCGGCGGCATTATTCGGAACAGCTAGTGGATATTTGTTGCAGCTGCATGACGGCCGCATGGTCGAGTCGCTCGGAAGATGGATCTGGATCCCGCCGGTCTGCGTCCTTTTATTAGTAATAGCGTGGGACCACAGCGACGGCTTTCCGGTGAGCCATTACTTTTACGCCGGCGGACCATCGCTGGCTGACCTTGGTTTCTGGCTATTCACGCTCCCCGCTATTTCGTGCTGTTTCTATTCTGTCGGACTTACGCTAGGCTACCGGCGTCAACAGCGTGCACGCGCCAGTCCATCGCGCCTCTCGTGAACCGACCGTTGAACCCCGCCGTTACCGGCGCGGCTTTCGTGACCGACCAGCCCTGCCGGTCACGGCGGGGATCAACATCGCGCTTTTTGTTCAGGCGATTGTTTCGGCCCGCACAGTAACGCTGTTCAAAAAATCGAAATCGATTTCGTAGCCGAAGCCAGGCGTGGTCGGGACTGAAATCGTTCCACGCGGCGACACTTCCACCGCCGGAGCAACAATGTCGCGAGCCCAGTAACGCTTGCTCGCCGAAACATCGCCGGGCAGAACGAAATTGGGAAGTGTCGATAGCGCGATGTTGTGCGCGCGGCCGATTCCGGATTCGAGCATTCCCCCGCACCACACCGGAATTCCGTGCTGTTGCGCGACGTCGTGCACGCGCTTGGCTTCGCGGAATCCGCCCACGCGACCCAGCTTTATATTAATGATCCGGCACGCTTTCATGCGGATGGCCTGCTCGGCCTGATGCGCCGAGCGGATGCATTCGTCGAGGCAGATCGGCGTCTGAAGTTGGGCTTGGAGTTCCACGTGATCGATGATTTCGTCGTGCGCGAGCGGCTGCTCGATCATCATCAAATTGAATTCGTCCAGACATTTCAGGCGCGGCGCGTCGGCGAGCGTATACGCGGAATTCGCGTCCGCCATCAAACGGATTTGCGGGAAGGCCCGGCGCACTTCGCGGATCACGTCGACGTCCCAGCCGGGTTTGATCTTCATTTTGATGCGCTGGTAGCCGGCGTTCACTTCGGTTTCGATTTTCTGGAGCAGTTGCGCGATGGAATCCTGGATCCCGATCGACACGCCGCAGGGAATCTCGGCGCGCGCGCCTCCGCTGATGTGTTCGGCGAGTGGAACGCCGTGGCGACGTGCTTCGAGATCCCATACCGCGGTTTCAATTCCGCCGCACGCCATGTGATGACCGCGGATGTGCGAGGTGCGGTCGGCCACCTGGGACGCATCGTCGAAGGCGTGCTTCACCACGCGCGGCGCGGCGTAATCGCGGGCGATCAGCCAGGCCGATTCGGTCCACTCTTCGTTGTAAAACGGATTTTCGCCCGCGGTGATTTCGCCCCATCCCGACAAGCCTTCAGACACGACCTCGACCAGCACCATGTGGCGTTCATAAGTGCGGCCGAAGCTGGTTTCGAAGAAATGCACCAGCGGCATACGGATCTGCCGGAGGACAATTCGTTCTACTTGGAATCCCATGTGAATATGTACGTCCCTGCTTCGGGCGTGCGCTCGAAGGCGGTCACCGTCAGCCCTTTCGAGAAATTTTCCTGAAACTCGCCACTGACGCGCTTTTGAATTTCACGCGCCTGCGCGGGATCGCCCGCTTTGATTTCGTAGATGGACGCGGGGACGGCAATGGCCGCTTCACGCTTGGCCCGCGCCGGTTCGCGGCCGGCGAGAATCTCATTGACGCGAGGGCTCGCAAGCTGCCATTCGGCTACGCAGCGGTCGGTGGGAAGTCCGGCATGCAACGCGCTGGACGTGGTCCCGTACTGGTTCAGCACGAAGCGGCGAACCACCGCGCCCAGGCGCTCGATATTGAAATACGCGTTCTTGATTTCGAGCGGATCGAAGGTCCACTCCATCAGCTCCAGCCCGCGCGAAAGCGCTTCCCTGCGCTGTTCGAGCTTGAGCATCCGGCCCACGCCCGCATCGCGATATTCCTTGATCACGCCGAGCATGTGGCTGTGCAGATAGCTCTTGTTGCCGGCGGGCTTGATACCCGGAATCGCGAGGCAGAACCCGATCATTCGGCTCTGATCAAAAGCGCCGAACGCCTGGCCGCCGACTTTGGTCGCGGTGACAAACAGGCGTACCGGCATGAGCTCCACGTCTTCAAATCCCCAGATCAGCTTTTGGAGCTTCACCGCTTCGACCATCTCTTCGTGGTTATGCAGCGGGCGGATTTCAATCATGACGTTTGGCGTCCTGCCAGAGGGCTTCCATTTCCGCGATGGTCGCCTCGCGCGGCGATTTTCCGTTGGCAGCCAGACCCGCTTCCACATGCGCGAACCGGCGGCGGAACTTCGAATTCGTTTTGCGCAGCGCCTGCTCCGGATCCACCTTCATGAAGCGCGCGATGTTCACGATTACAAACAACAAATCGCCAATTTCGTTTTCGATTTCATCATGCGTACCGGCCTCGCGCAGCTCATCCAGCTCTTCATCGAGTTTTTCAAAAACCTGTTCGACATTCTCCCAATCGAATCCGGCGCCCGCGGCTTTGGACGCAATCTGCTGCGCTTCGACCAGCGCCGGCGTGGCGCGCGAAACTCCGTCGAGCAATCCCTTGGGCCGCGGTTTTTCTTCAGCTTTGATCTCATCCCACCGGCGCTTTACGTCGTCCGCGGTTTTGGCGTCGCCCGCGGCGAACACGTGCGGATGACGGCGGATCAATTTCGAATTGATGGCATGAAGTGAATCGGCGATATCGAAGCGGCCCTCTTCGGCGGCCATCTGCGCGAAGAACACCGGCTGGAGCAGCAGATCGCCCAGTTCCTCGGTGAGTCCCTCGAAATCGCGCGCGTCGATCGCATCCAAGACCTCATAAGTCTCTTCAACAAGGTACGGCTTGATCGTGTCAAAATTCTGCTCGCGATCCCACGGGCATCCGCCGGGCGCGCGCAGCTTCGCCATGATTTCGACCAGCCGCGCGAAGGCTGGCCCGGCCGGCAATTTGTCTTCGCTCATCACGATACTTTCGAGGTCAGCATCCATTGGAGCACGCCGCGCGGGTCTGCTCCGATGGTCGAAAAATCGATGCGCGCGAGCCCGCCTTTGCGGAAATCGACCATGGCGCGCGTGGAGCCGATCATCCACGCGAGTGTGGCCGAAAACAGCGGCTCGTGGCCGGCCAGGAGAATCGATGGCTCGTCGCGATGCGCCCGGATTTCGCTCCACAAATCGGGTGGAGAGGAGTTCGGCAAAAGCCGGTCGGAACGCACGATCTCGCTGTGGTAGGCGAGTTCGCGCGCCGCGATCTCGGCGGTTTCCATGGCGCGCGTGTAGGGGCTCGAAATAATCAGCGTGGGAGCGACGCCGGCCCGATGCGCGCGCTTGAGCACCTTTTCAAGCTTGTGCTTGCCGCGATCGGTGAGCGCGCGGTCGGCATCGCGGCCGCTCGGCGCGCGATCCTCGGCGATTCCGTGTCGAAGCAGGTAAAGCTCCAGGGCTACTCGACCCCGCTCTTCGGTTTGGCGATGGTCACCGCTGGAATATTGGCATCCTTCACCATTTTGTTGAACGCCGCGATGTCGTCGGTCAGCAGTTTTTGCGCGTTTCGAAGTTGCACGTTGACTTCCGTGGTCAGCTCTTCGTTGACGGACTCAGATTGGCGCGTGGGCGAGGTATCGGTACCTTCGACCACTCCCAGCAGTGCCGCGATCCGGTTGTTCAGTCTAATGGGATAGTTCAGCGGATCTTCTTGCGCCTGGTTTTTCACCTGATACAGCTCTTCTTCAACCGAAGAGAGCTTCTTGGTCAAATCCTGCGCGGTCTGGACCACGTTCTTCGCGGCCGGAACATCCTTCCAGAGCGAAATGTAGTCGGCCAACTGCTTCTTGGCTTGGCGAATATCGATCACCGCCTGGTTGGTCTGCGAAAGCTTGTTGCGGATCTGCAGCGCCAGCGCCAACTGGCGATTGAAATCCTCGCTGGTGGTTTTGAAGCGCGGATCTTTCACGACGGTGAAGGATTGCGTCTGGGTCTTGCCGTCGACGGTCAGTTTCACGGAATAGTTTCCCGGCACGACCATAGGCCCGCGCGTGGAGCCGGACCACAGGATCATATTGGGGAACACGGTCGCGTCGGGATAATGCAGATTCCAGACGAATCGGTTCATTCCCTGCTGCGCGGGTGCACGCGGCACACCGGCCCCGGCAAACGGATTGAACGCCGCTTCCTGCTCGGCCATGGCTTCGTCTCGGGCGGCGCGTTCCACGGTTTTGCTCGAATATTTGTTGACCGCCGCGCCTTTCGCGTCCAGGATTTCGAGCGTCACCTCACCCTTCGGACGATCCTTCAGCCAGTATTCGATCACCGCGCCGTTGGGAGGATTCGATCCGACGCCCGGCGGAGGATGATTGCCGCCCCCGCGTCCGCCGCCTTCTGTGCGCATCGCGTTCTTCGGCTTGAAGATTTTGATGTCCTCGGTGGGCGTCTGGCCCTTCAGGTCCCACAGGAGGTTGAGATCGTCCATGATCCAGAACGCGCGGCCCTGGGTCGCCACCACCAATTCGTCGTCGCGCTTGTGGAAAGCCAGATCGGTGATCGGCACCACGGGCAGGTTGAGCTGAATCGACTGCCAGTGGTCGCCCGAATCGTAGGAAACATAAATCCCAAATTCCGTTCCGGCGAACATCAGCCCCTTGCGATTCGGATCTTCGCGCAGCACCCGCGTGAAATGGTCGTTGGGGATACCGTTGACGATCTTGGTCCACGTTTTCCCGTAATCGGTAGTGCGGTACATGTACGGCTTGAAATCGTCGGCCTTATATAATGTTGCGGCGACGTAAGCGGTCGCGGGATCGAACGGCGATGGCTCGATTGCGTTGATCTGCACCCACTCCGGCATGATGTCTTTGGGCGGCGTCACGTTCTGCCACGTCCTGCCGCCGTCGCGTGTGAGATTCACCAGGCCGTCGTCCGAGCCGACCCAGATCAGCCCTTTTGTGATCGGCGATTCGTTGATGGTGAAAATCGTGTCGTAATATTCGATCGACGTATTGTCCTTGGTGATCGGACCGCCGCTCGAGCCCTGGCGCGATTTGTCGTCGCGCGTCAGATCGCCCGAAATCTTGGTCCAGCTCTGGCCTTCATCGGTCGACTTGAACATCACGTTCGCGCCCGCATAGATCACGGTCGGATCGTGCGGCGAAATGACGATCGGGAAGCTCCACTGGAAGCGGTATTTCAGATCCGAGGCCGGGTGACCCATCGGATTATCGGGCCAGGGATTGATGTTCCGCAGCGTTCCGGTGCGCGCATCGAAGCGCGTAATCAGGTTGCCGTAGGAGCCGGCATAGACGATATTGGTGTCGCGTAGATCAGGCGCGATCCAGCCGGATTCGCCGCCGCCGACGTCGTACCAGTCTTTCTCAGTGATGCCGCCGCGGCCGCGCGTGGCGGTGCGGACGGTCGAGTTATCCTGCTGCGCGCCGTAGGCGTGATACGGAAAATCGTTATCGAGCGCCACGCGATAAAACTGCGCGGTGGGCTGGTTCATATCGCTCGACCAGGACTTGCCGCCGTTGAACGTGATGTTGGCGCCGCCGTCGTTCGATTCGATCATGCGCTCCGGATCGTTGGGAGCGATCCACAGGCCGTGATTGTCGCCGTGCGGGGTCTGGATCCCGGTATAAGTGCGTCCACCATCGGTGGAGCGGTAAAAGCTGGTGTTGAGATAGTAGACCGTGTCCTCATTCTTGGGATCGGCGAAGATGTGCGTGTAATACCAGGCGCGCTGGCGGATGTCGTTGTGCGAGTTCACTCGAATCCAAGAATCGCCGCCGTTGTCGGAGCGGTACGCCCCGCCTTCTTCGGCTTCAATCAGCGCATACACGCGCTGCGGATTCGCCGGTGAAACAGCCACGCCCACGCGGCCCATCAGCCCCTTCGGCATGCCCGGATTTTTCGAAAGATCCTTCCATGTCTCGCCGCCGTCGGTCGATTTCCAAAGTCCGCTGCCGGGTCCGCCGCTTTCGAGCGAATAGGGCGTCCGATACACTTCCCAGAACGCCGCGTAGATCACGTTGGGATTGGCGGGGTCCATCGAAAGGTCGACTGCGCCGGCCTTGGGACCGCGCGTGAGCACTTGTTTCCACGTCGCACCGCCGTCGGTCGATTTGAAAACGCCGCGCTGCTCATTGGGCGCGAACTGATGGCCGAGAGCGGCCACGAAAACGGTGTTCGGATCGCGCGGATTCACCAGCACCTTGCCGATCTGCTGGGTGTCCTTGAGCCCCACGTTCTTCCAGGTGCGGCCGGCGTCGGTGGATTTATAAACCCCATCGCCAGGCGACGCGTTGCCGCGGATGCAGGCTTCGCCCATGCCGACATAGACCACGTTCGGATCGGATTCGGCTACCGCGATCGATCCGACGTCGCCGTTGGCAAACTGCCCGTCGGAGACCGGAATCCAGGTGGCTCCGCCATCGGTAGTTTTAAAAACGCCGCCGCCGGTTGCGCCGAAATAATAAACGTCGGGTTGAGACGTGACGCCCGCGACCGCTAGCACGCGTCCGCCGCGAAAGGGTCCAATCTGGCGCCAGCGGATATCGCGCATCGGCCCTTCGATGCGGGGCGCGGAGGAGGCCATCCCGCGTCCACCTCGGCCTTGAGCGAGGAGGAGAATCGGAACAGTAAGAGCGAATACACTGAGGGCTAGGGCAAGGCGTTTCATATATAGGATAAATTTAACAGATCCGGCTCGCGAGCACACGCAGTTCGGTTCTGAGGTCATGCGCCGACGACGCTGGAGATGTGTCCCGAGTACATCGGACGACAGGCGGCAAGACCGCCTGTCCCACCCGGACGTGCGCGCTGTGTAGGACAGCCGGTCTTGCCGGCTGTATCCGCGCTTAGAACAATACCCGCTCCAGCGCCTCGCAGAAGAAATATTCGCCCCACATCACCGATTCATCCACGCCTAATCCCTTGTGGACGTGATACACGCCGCCCTTGAGGATTCCTTCCCATTTCGGGTCCGACTTCGCCAGGTGCTTCTGACACAGCGCCGTCAGGATCTGCACCGCGGTCGACCAGTACATGTGCGCCTTCAGCGGATCGGGCTCCAGGCGGCACAGGCGCAGCAGGCCTGCCGCGCATATGGCGGCTGCCGACGTATCCAGCAGCGTTCGATTCTCTACCGGCGCGTTGAAATCCCACGGTGGAATGCCGTCGGCGGGGCAATGCGTGATGTAGTAATCGGCGCAGGATTGCGCGGTCTGCAGGAAATGCGGGTCGCGACTGTATTCGTAGCAGGTGGTGAAGCCGTACAGCGCCCAGGTCAACCCGCGCGACCAGCAGGAATCTCCGCGATAGCCTTGATGCGTGGTCTGCTTCAGAAATTCGCCCGTGTCGGTGTCGAAAATGCCTTCGTGCGCGGTGGACCCATCGCCGCGCACCAGCACGCGGCGCGTGGTGAGCGAATGGCGGATGGCGATGTCGCGCAGCCGCCGGTCGCCGGTTTCACGCGCGGCATAAAAGATGATGCCGACGTTCATCATGGTGTCGATCATCAAGGAATTGTCGGCCACGAACGACCGCAGGTACTGGCCTTTTTCCTTGAAGCGCCCGGCCAGCGTACGGCCCGCCTCGACCAGTACCTCACGCAGCGCCGGCTCTTTGGCCATCCGGTACCAGCGATAGTAGGTCGACAGAAACAGGAACCCGAGATCGTACACATCGCGATCGTTCTTGCGAGGCTCCAGCGGCTTGGTGTACTTGATGGCCTGCTCCAGCCAGAATTTCGATTCGGGCGAATCGGGCGCGGCGTGCTTTTTGAAAATCCACATCATGCCGGGCAGAAAGCCGTCGCACCAGTAGGTCCACGCCGGACCCTCGTGCTTCCACGCGCCGTTCTGCGTGTACAGCGGATAAAAGCCGGGATGTTTTTCGGTGAGCTTGCGCACCTGCTTCTGCGCGAACCCGAACGCCTGCGCGAACAAATCTCCGGTCTCACTTGACAGATGAATCACAGTACGGTTCTCCAGAAAATCGCGGTGCCGCGGATCACGTGAACGCGTCCGCCCTTCAGGATCAGAATGCTCTCGCCCGGCCCGGCGCGCCGCACACGGGCGAGCGCCTGGGTGGCGGTCGACGCCATGAACCAGGGCTGGGGGATCGAATCGAGCTTGCCGGTGAAATGCGCCCGCGCGCTCGCCCCCTCCACTTGGTCGAATTCAAGGCCCAATTCGACATAGTTGGTGTGCTTCTCGAGGCGCGTCACGCGGCCGGTGACCGTCGCGCCCTTGGCGACCAGCAGGCGCCCCTTCTGCTTCAAGTCGTTGGCGAGCCGCGCGCGCACCGGATCCCCCACCGCCGCGGTGTCCGTGTCGATCTCGGCTTCAAGTCTCAGATCCAGGAGCAAATCCGCCGGCAGCGAAATTTCCTCGACCTTCGCCGGAGCCGTGGCCGCGCCAGACGGCGGGTCGGCGAAGGTCAGCACGCTTTCGCCGGTAAACTCACGGCAGGACGCCAGGCGCACGTGGTTGCGAAACTCCTGGCCGTCCAGATCGACCATGCTCATTTCGCTTTCGGCGGGCAGCAGGAAATCGCCATCGCCAATCTTGACTCGCGCATAATCCATGCGTGTGTCGGTTGCCGCCAGGCCCAACATCGGTGGAATATTCTCTGCGATCACGTCGATCCGGTGCACGTCCAGGTCTTTCGGGTCGGCGAAGATGGCGCCGTGATACGCCACCAGCGCTGTTTTTTCGCCCATGCGGATGGTGTAACCGCTCTGGAGCAGAGGCACGTGGTAATCGTAACGGACCAGGCCGCCCTCCGGACCTTTATACTCGAAAGTCGCGCTCCGGGCCTCGAAAATCGCGACCGCGAACGAGGCGAAATTTCCGTTGCCGATGGCGCCTTCTTTGACCATGTCTCTCAAATCCGTCGATTCGAATTTCTTCGAGCCGGGCCACGCGAACATCTCTTTTCCATCCACCAGCCCGACTTCCAGGCGCAGCGCATCCTTCACCTGAAAACTTTTCCGCGCACCCTGCCGCAACGACCGCTCCACCGTCTCGACGCACGTATAATTCGGCTGCTGGCGGAGCTGATCGACCATATGATCCCGGATGCGGCCGAGCTGAATCGTTTCCGGCGGAATATCCTGCGCATTGATTTCGCGCGTAATCAAAATCCCCAACCCCGCGAAGAAAATCGCAGTCACCCGCATTGGTTTTTTCATTATAGGCACGTTTGTCCGCGCTCTCGCACAATGTGTCACAATGTCTCCCAGCCATGCGACACCTTCTTGTCATATTCCTTTCCTCGATCGCGCTCGCCGCGCAGCCGATTGTGCTCAAGACTTCGACCATGCTGGACGGCAAAGGGAAGATCCTGCACAACCAGATCGTCGTCATCGAAGGCCAAAAGATTTCGCGCATCGGAGGCGCCGCGCCCGCCGGTGCCGTCGTGTACGATCTGACCAAATTCACCACCTCGCCCGGCTGGATCGACACGCACTCGCATATCATCTGGCATTTCGATAACAACAATCGATTCGCCGGCCGTGATGAGCCGCAATCGCAGGCCGTCTGGCACATCGCCGAAAACGCCGTTGCGACGCTCGACGCCGGATTCACCACCATTCAAAGCCCCGGCGCCATGCAGGATAAAGATCTGCGCGATATCATCGCGCACGGCCTGATGCCCGGCCCGCGCATTCTCACCTCGCTTCAGCCGTTGACCGAAGCCAGCGGCGGTCCTGAGAAGCTTCGCGAACTGGTCCGCGAACGAAAAGCGCAAGGCGCGGATCTGATCAAAATTTTCGCGTCGAAAAGCATCCGCGAAGGCGGCGCCATCACCCTGACGCAGGCTCAGCTCGACGCGGCGTGCGGCGAAGCCAAGGCGCAGGGTCTGCGCACCATTGTTCACGCGCACTCGCCCGAATCGGCCAAGGCCGCCACGCTGGCCGGGTGCGGATCGATCGAACACGGCGCCTTCGTCACCGATGAAGTGTTCGACCTGATGGCCAAGCACGGAACATACTACGATCCGAATATTGGGTTGGTATTGCAAAATTACATTGAGAACAAGCCGAAGTATTTCGGCATCGGCAATTACAACGAGGAAGGCTTCGCCTATATGGAGAAAGGCGAGGCGATCGTGCTCGAAACCTTCAAGCGTGCGCTGAAGCACAAGGATCTGAAAATCATTTACGGCACCGACGCCACCGCCGGCGCGCACGGCCAGAACTATCGCGAATTCATCACCCGCGTGAAAGAAGGCGGCATGGATCCCATGGCCGCGCTGATTTCGGTGACGTCGCTATCCGCCGAATCGCTGCGTCTGGGTGACCAGATCGGGTCGATCGCGCCGGGGATGCAGGCCGATATCGTCGCCTTCGACGGCAATCCCTTGACCGACGCGAATGCCGCCGGCCGCGCCGTATTCGTCATGAAAGGCGGCCGCGTGTTCGAAAACCTTGCGCACGGAGCCATGCACGCCAGATGAGAAACGTTCTGAAAAAGGGGACTGACCACTCTGTCCCCAATCCGCAGGCCCGCTCCCGCGCACACCGGTCTTTAGTGGACAGAGCGGTCTGCCCCCTTTTTCAGCTCCTCTTATGTGTGCCGATCCTAGCCGCCGACCGTGCCGTCGAATGGCCCTTCTATCACGGCGACCAGGCCGGCACGCATTATTCGACGCTCAGCGACATCAACGCGTCGAACGTCGCGCAGTTGAAACAAGCCTGGGTCTGGAAAACCGGCGAGACGCCGCTCAAGGAATTCGGCGTTCGCCCCGGCATGTTCGAAAACACGCCGTTGATGATCGACAACGTTCTGTACGTCACCACTCCGTATAACAAAATCGTCGCGCTCGACGCCGAATCGGGCCGCGAGCTGTGGTCGTACGATCCGAAATCTTATGTCGACGGCCAGCCTGCCAACGGTACCGGCTACGTGCACCGCGGAATCGCCGCGTGGCGCGACGGCGCGAACGTGCGGCTGTTTCTGAATACCCGCTATCGCCTGATTTCGATCGACGCCAAAACCGGCAAAGTGATCCAGTCTTTCGGCGACAACGGGATCGTCGATCTCAGTCAGGGACTGGTCTGGCCGATCAACAAACTGCATTACTCCAATACGTCGCCGCCGGTGATTTATAAGAACCTGGTGATCGTCGGCAACGGTGTGGGCGACCGGCTGGTGTATAAAAACGACCCTCCCGGCGACGTCCGCGCCTTCGACGTCCGCACCGGCAAGCGCGTGTGGAGCTTCCACACCATTCCGCAGTCGGGCGAATTCGGCAACAAGACCTGGGGCAAAGATTCCTGGAAGTTCACCGGCCATACGAACGTATGGGCGCCCTTCACGCTCGACGATAAACGCGGCCTCGTGTATCTGCCCGTCAGCACGCCCAGCAACGATTTCTACGGCGGCAATCGCCCCGGCAACAACCTGTTCGCCGAAACGCTGGTATGCCTGGATGCTGCCACCGGCGCGCGCAAGTGGCATTTTCAGATCGTGCACCATGGCCTGTGGGATTACGATCTCGCTTCACCGCCGATTCTGGTGACGATCACCGTCGACGGCCGCAAAATCGACGCCGTCGTGCAACTCACCAAGGAAGGATTCGCCTTCGTCTTCGACCGCGTCACGGGAAAACCGGTCTGGCCGATCGAAGAACGTCCGGTTCCCAAAAGCGACGTGCCCGGCGAAATCTCATCCCCGACTCAGCCTTTTCCCACCAAACCGCCGGCGTACAGTCCGCAGGGCGTGACGCTCGACGATGCGTTCGATCTGACGCCCGCCCTCAAAGCCGAAGCGCAGGCCGAGATGAAAAAATATCGGCTGGGCCCGCTGTTCACCCCGCCCTCGCTTGAAGGAACGCTGGGGCGCCCGGGTATCATCGGGGGAGCGAATTGGGGCGGAAGCGCGTTCGATCCGGAAACCGGCCTGCTCTACGTGAAGACCACCAACTCGCCCGCCATTTTTCGCGTGAAGCGATCCACCAAGACATCCGAGGTGGACGCCGACTGGTCCGGCGATTTGGGCGCGCAGGCCACGTTTCATGGCCGTCTTCCGTTAACCAAACCTCCGTACGGTCATCTGACCGCAATCGATCTGAATCACGGCACCATCGCGTGGCACGAACCGTTCGGCGACTGGCCGGAGCTGCGCAATAATCCGGCGCTCAAGGGCGTGAAGCTCCCCGAAAAGCTCGGTATCGCAGGACCACAGAGCGCGATCGTCACCAAAGGTGGCATCGTCTTCGCCGGCGGCGAGGATATGAATCTGCACGCGGTCGACAAATCGACCGGGAAAGATCTGTGGCAAGGCGCGCTGCCGGCGAAATCCTACGGCACGCCGATGACGTATCGAACGCGCGCCGGCCGTCAGATGGTGGTGATCGCGGTAGGCCAGGGCGAAAACGCCGCGCTCGCCGCATTTGCGCTCCCATGAGAATCGCGACTGTGAGAATTTGTGCGAAAACTCCGGACGTGCTCCGCTTGCTGACGCGCGCGGTTCTGTGTGCCTCTCACGGAACCGCGACCGTCAGGGAGCGGAGCACGTCCGACGTCTTCAATCTGCGAAAGGCAGCGGGGGAGACAGCGAAAATAAAATGCAACGACGAAACTTCGTAAAAGTAATAGCGGTGGGAGCCGCGCCGTGGGCGAAAGCGCAATCCATCGATCCGAAATCCATGCGAGAGCTCGCCGCCGTGGTCTTGCCGGAATCGCTCGGGCGCAAGCGCACCGATAAAATCGCCGCCGATTTCCTCAAGTGGATCGCCGAATATAAGGAAGGCGTCTACACCAGTTCCGGCTACGGCAATCCTCGCACCCAGACGGTCCCGCCAAATCCATCCAAAAACTACGCCACGCAACTCGCCGCTTTCAACGGATCGTTCACAAGAGAATCCGTCGCCGCCGCGCTCGAACAAAGCAAAATCGACCGCATCCCGAATCGTCCCAACGGCCGGCACGTCGCCTCCGACCTGATCGCATATTTCTACAGTTCCGCCGCCGGCGAAGATTTCCTCTACGGCGTCGAAATCAAGCGCGACGATTGCCGCGGGCTCGCCAATTCCACCCAGCGCCCCAAGAGGATCACGTAAATGGCGACCCACGAATCCGACGTCTGCATCATCGGCGCGGGGATCTCCTCCGCCATGCTCGCCGAAAAATTGAGCGAACTTCGGCCCGGCGTCTCCATCACCGTGCTCGAAGCCGGCAAATCCATTTTCGATTTCGAAAACCGCTTCAAATATCGCGAGCGGATGATCAAGTACAACGAAAATCCCTGGCCTGGCGATTTCATCGAAGGCCAGTCTGCCGAAGGCGGCATTTCGCACACCATGGCCGTCGGCGGACAAGCCCTGCACTGGGGCGGGACCTGCAATCGATTCTCGGAAGAGGACCTCCGCCTCAAATCGATGTACGGCCAATACACCGACTGGCCGATCGAATGGGCTGAACTCGAAAAATATTATTGCGAAGCCGAGCGCCGACTGGGCGTTTCCGGTGAGCCGAGCCCCTTCTCCGGCGACAAGCGTTCCGAGCCCTATCCCATGAAGCCCATCCCGCTCACCTGGAGCCTCGATCGCCTGCGCGAATGGGGCAATAAGAGCGGCATCCCGTTCCAGGCCACGCCGCAGGCCAAAAACACCGTCACCTACGACGGCCGCGCTGCGTGCCAGCGCTGCGGGACTTGCGACATCTGCCCCACCGGCGCGCGTTATTCGCCCGATTTCACGTTCAAGCGCCTCCTCGCGCAAAAGAAAATCACGCTGCACGATCGGACGCTGATCCGCAAGCTGGTGCTCGACCAATCTAAAATCGTATCGGCGCAGGCCGCTAATGGCGATGAATATCGCGCGAAAACCTTCGTCGTCGCCGCGGGTTATACGTGGTCCTCGCACCTGTTGCTGCTGTCCGCAGTCGCCAATAAATCCGGCCAGGTCGGAAAATACATGAACGGCCACGCATTTATTCAAGCGTTTATCGAATTAAATGCGGATATTTATCCCAATATGAATCCGCAGTATGGATTGATTTCGCGCCAGTACTTCCGTTGCGCGCCGTCCGATCCGTATGTGCGTCACGATCTCCGCATCTGGGAAGCTGCGCGCCAATCGCCTCGTCTCAAGGACGCGAATGGAAAAATTCTGCTGGGCGACGACATCCTGAAAGACTGGCGCGGGCGAAACGCGAAAGGCGTCGCTCGCGTTCGCGCTTATTACGACGTTCACCCCGCCGAAAATAGCGAACTGACGCTCGATCCAACTCGCAAGAATCAATACGGCGATCCGATGCCGAAAATCGTCCATCGTCCGGACGCGGCATCGGCATCGCGCGTCGCCTCGACCCGCGAGCACGTCCACGGCATTTTCAGTCGCATGGCGCAGAACGATGGCGGAAAAATCCTCCGCACCAACGAAGGAAATTATCTCGACCATCCGGCCGGCGGTTGCCGCATGGGAACCGATCCGGCATCGAGCGTGGTCGACACTTTCGGGCGCACACACGATCACGCGAATCTGTTCGTGGTCGGAGCACCCACCTTGCCCACCGCGGGTTGCACCAACGGAACGCTGACCTTCGTCGCACTCACGCTGCGCTCGGCTGGAGAGGTCGCGAACAGCTTATGAAGGGCTCAAGCGCCTCGCCGTGGCGCACGTTTCAACGTGCCGCGTCGACACTTTTGTCGACGCCTGTTCGGTCGCCAGACAAGGTGTCGAGATGAGTCTCGACACGGCACGCACGAGTGCGTGCGCCACAGACTTCTAGAAATGGGCTTCGCGCTGTGGCTCGATCGCGAAAACGGCGTGGCCTGGGCGCAAGGCACCCAGGAATACCGGCCCATGGGAGCCGCGGTCATCGCCCTCACCGGCCAATTCCGGCATCGCGATTTTGAGCAGACCCGTGATCATCCCGCGCACCTTGAACGCTCTTTCGTCGGCTTTTTCGGATCGCTTGAAGAAGTGAACGTTTTCCTCAAATCCGGCGCAGCTCGAAAAATGCGCGCGACGCCGGTGCTCTACCGCTCCGGCGGAACGTCGAGCACAGATTCCGATTCAAGTCCCGCGGCGACTTCCGGCAAAATCCCCAGGCGCCGGTAAATCGGGCGAATCAGTACGCGCAGGGCCGGGAGCTTGCGCGCAAATCTCGCCGCACCCGCCACACAGCACACTCCTCCCACCATCAGCGTAGCCGGTGCGCCGAATTTTGCGGCGAACGTCCCGGCGAACAGGCTGCCGATCGGCGTGATCCCCAGCACGGACAGCGTGTAGAACGACATCACTCGCCCGCGCTTGTCGTCCTCGATGATGGTTTGCAGAATCGTGTTGCTGGCCGCCAGCTGCTGCATCATTCCGAAGCCGGTCAATAGCATCAGCAGCAGCGAAATCCAGAACACGCGCGACAATCCCAACCCGATCAGGCCCACCCCGAACACCGCCGACGCGATCGGGATCATACGTCCCAGGCCAATCACGTTTCGCCGCAGCGCCAGCGAAATCGCGCTCACCAGCGCGCCTACACCTGAGGCGCCCATCAGAAAACCCAGCGTGTGCGCGCCGCCGTGCAGGACGGTCCCGGCGATAATCGGCATCAGCACCATGTACGGAATCCCGATCAGGCTCACCAGCGCCAGCTGCAGAAGAATCGAGCGGATGGGATCCGATTCCACCACATATTTCCAGCCTTCGAGCAATTCGTGGCGCACCCGCTTCACCGCTCCGCGTGCCGCGATTCGATCCACCGTCATCATCAGCAGCGAAATAATCACTGCGATGTAGCTGATCCCGTCGATCAGGAAACACTACCCTTCGCCCACCGCGGCGATCACCAGTCCGCCGATGGCCGGGCCCAGCAGCCGCGCGCCGTTTACCATCGAGGAATTGAGCGCGATCGCGTTGCCCAGGTCGCCGCGGTCGACGATCATTTCGATGACGAACGCCTGCCGCGCCGGCATGTCGAACGCATTGATCAGCCCCTGCATCAGCACCAGCCCGATCAGCGACCAGATATGAATGGTGTGCGTCAGCGCCAACGCGGCCAGCGCGAAAGACTGGATCATGCTGAGCGCCTGCGTCCACACCAGCGTCCGATGGCGATTCCAGCGGTCGATCCACACGCCCGCGATGGGCGCCAGGAAAAAGGCGGGGATCTGGCCGGCGAAACTCACCAAGCCGAGCAGCAAAGCCGAATCGGTAAGCCGGTAGACCAGCCAGCTGGTGGCGATGCGCGTCATCCACGTGCCAATCAGCGAAATGCTCTGGCCCGCGAAGAATAATCTGTAATTCGGCGATCGCAGCGCCCGCACCGGCTCTGGCCAGGTCACCGTCTCCAGCATACAATGGGAGACCGATGACACGTCATTTGCGCGCCGTCATTTTGGATTGGGCCGGCACCACGGTCGACCATGGGAGCCTCGCGCCGGTGGAAGCCCTGCGCCGGGTGTTCTCCGAAAACGGCGTCGAAATCACCGCCCCCGAAGCCCGCGAGCACATGGGCGTGTTGAAGAAGGATCACATCCGCTCGATTCTTTCCATCCATCGCGTGGCCGGCGAATGGGCGCGCGTGCATGGAAACACGCCCGCCGAAACCGATGTCGAGCGTTTATTCTCGGAATTTCTTCCAAAACAGGCCGAAATTCTCGCGCGCTTCAGCCAACCCATTGATGGCGTGTGCGAAACCACCGCGCGCTGGAAACGGGACGGTCTGCGGATCGGCTCGACCACCGGTTATACGCGGGCCTTGCTCGATATCGTCGCAGCAGCCGCCGCCCAGCAAGGATTCAAGCCCGAGGCGAGCGTCACTCCCGATGAAACCGGCGTTGGCCGTCCCGCGCCCTTCATGTGTTACCGCAATGCGATCGAGCTTAAAGTGTATCCCCTGTGGGCGTGCGTGAAAATCGGCGATACGCCCAGCGATATCGCGGAAGGTCTGAACGCCGGCATGTGGACCATCGGCGTCACCCGCACCGGCAACGAAGTGGGATTATCGAAGCCGGATTTCGATGCGCTCTCCGTGTCCGATCGGGCGGAGATCGAGCGGAAGGCGCGCGGCAGGCTGCGCGTCGCCGGAGCGCACTATATTGCGGAAGCGGTGGCCGAGTGCGATCCGTTTTTGCTCGAAATCGACCGCCGCATCGGCTCCGGCGAGCGGCCGTAGCGACCCATGTGCAACCTAGTGAACCCTCAGCGCCGTCAAACCTCCAGCCGGGCAGTGAGTATGAGCGTCTGTACGAAAAATCCGGCCGTGCTCCGCTTGCTGACGCGCGCGGTTCCGCAGGCGGCGGCGGACCCAACAGAACCGCGACCGTCAGGGAGCGGAGCACGTCCGCGATTTCCAACAGATTCTTTAGGGAGCGGTGGATCTTCAAGAAGGAGTCAAGCCATGTCGCGAGCACTTTCCATTCTCGGCGCTGCCTGCCTGTCGATGGCCGCCGGCGCGCAAACGCCCAAGCCCGACGTCGAAGGCGCCGATGCGCAGGCCATTTTCACCTCCAAAGTCAACCTGGTGATGGTCCCCGTAGTGGTCCGCGACCTGCAGGGCCACGCCATCGGTACGCTCAAAAAGGAAGATTTCCAGCTCTTCGATAAAGGCCGCCCGCAGGTGATCACCCGCTTTCTGGTCGAAAAGGCGAGCGACCGCATCAAGCCCGTGGAGATCGCCTCCGACGTCCCCGCGGAATTAAAGGAAGAAGCGAAAACGCCCGAGTCGACCTCCGTGGTTCCCACCCAGTTCACCGCGTATCTGTTTGATGACCTGCATCTGGACCCCGGCGATCTGGTCGAAGTTCGCAACGCTGCGCTGAAGCATCTCACCGAAACCATGCGGCCCGTCGAACGCGTGGCCGTGTATACAACGTCGGGCCAGCGCATGCTCGATTTCACCGACGATCTCGAACAAATCAAGCAAGCCATGCTGAATCTCTCGGCGCGCGCCAACACCGATATGACTGACTGTCCGCCCATGGGCTACTATCAGGCCGACCTGATCTTTAACGAAAAGGACCCGAATGCGTTGAATATCGCCGTTCAGGATGTGATCCTGTGCGCGAACCTGGTGCTCACTCCGGGCCCCGGTGGCGGGGCCGACCTGACGCCCGCCATCCAAATGGCGCGCATGGCGGCAACTCGGACCATTTCGAAGCGGTCCGCTGAGGCGCGTACCGCGCTGAATGTTCTAAAAGACGTCACGCGACGCATGGCTTCCGCCCCGGGGGAGCGCTCGCTGGTCCTGGTTTCTCCCGGCTTCCTGGTCACCGACGACAACCACGCCGAAGTGACCGAGGTGATCGATCGCGCCATTCGCTCCAACGTGATCGTCAGTTCGCTCGACGCGCGCGGATTGTACACCACCGACGGCGACGTATCGGTCAGCCCATTCAACCAGTCGAATTCCAATCCCGCGCTTGCGATGCAGAGGCGAGCCATCGAATCCGCGGCTGCCCTGGAAAATCGCGGCGTGCTCGGCGAGATGGCGGACGGCACCGGCGGAATCCTGTTTGAGAACAATAACGATTTCGCAGAAGGCTTCCGCCGCACCACTGAACCGCCGGAGTTCGTTTACATGCTGGGCTTCTCGCCGCAGAATCTCAAGCTTGACGGCAAATATCACACCTTGAAGGTCACGCTCAGCATAAAAGACGGCTCCCGGCTCCAGGCCCGCCGCGGCTATTACGCGCCGAAACACGATGCCAATGAGGCCGAACTCGCGCAGGACGAAATCCGTGAAGCCGTGTTCTCCCGCGAAGAAATGCAGGAGATCCCGCTCGAAGTTCAGACCCAGTTCTTCAAAGCCGACGACGGCACCGCCCGGATCGGACTGGTCACCAAAATCGATTTAAAGGCGCTGCACTTCAGGAAGGAAGCCGGGCTCAACAAGAACTCGCTCACCATCGTCGCCGCGGTATTCGACCACAATGGCAACATCGTGAAGGGAGTGGAACGGAAGCTGGATATGAATTTGAAGGATGCGACGTTTGAACAACGGATCAATTCCGGAGTCACCGTCCGTCTGGCGCTGAACGTCACGCCGGGAAGTTACGTAGTGCGCGTCATCCTGCGGGATCAGGAAGGTAAGATGATGACCGCGCGCAACCGGACCATTGAAATTCCGTATTGACGCAACCTGATGCAGCGCGCGCACCGTCCAAGTGGAGGGTCCAGCCGAGCCACGACCGTCACGGAGCGGGTGCCCCCGCCGGTCCGGGCGGTAGCCTGAGCCAGGCCGACGTGAGCCAGACCCTGGGCGGTCGAATGGCGATCCAGACGGCATCCCGGGTGGTGGCCAGGGGTACGCATGACGCCGATCCACGCCGCTCGTCATGAAGGACGTCGCGCGGCGGATGGCCGCCTCGCCAGACGAGCGCACGGTGGTCCTGGTCTCTCCCGGATTTTACATCAACGATGACAATCACGCCGACCTGACGGAGCTGATCGATCGTGCCATCCGGTCGAACGTCATCATCAGCTCACTCGACGCGCGCGGCCTGTACACCGTGATCACCGGCGGCGACGTGTCGGTCGACCCGTTCAACCAGTCGAACAACGCCCCCGTCACTGCCGCGCAAAGAGCTCGTATCGAGGCCTCGGGGCAGTTGGAAAATCGCGGCGTTCTGGGCGGGATCGCCGACGGAACCGGCGGAATCTTCTTTGAAAACAACAACAATTTCGAGGAAGGGTTCCAGCGCACCACCTCGCCGCCCGAGTTCGTTTACATGCTGGGATTCTCGCCGCAGAATCTGAAGCTGGACGGCAAATATCACGAGTTGAAGGTTTCGCTCAACGTGAAGCTCAGCTCGACGCTCCGGGCTCGCCGCGGCTATTACGCGCCCGAGCACGCGTCGAGCGACGCCGAACTCGCGCAGGATGAAATTCGCGAAGCCGTGTTCTCCCGTGAAGAGCTCCAGGAGATCCCTCTCGAAGTTCAGACCCAGTTCTTCAAAGCCGACGACGGCACGGCCAGAATCGGCCTGGTCACCAAGATCGATTTAAAAGCGCTGCACTTCAGAAAGGACGCCGGATTGAACAAGAATTCGCTCACCATCGTCGCCGCCGTATTCGATCATAACGGCAACATCGTGAAGGGAGTCGAGCGGAAACTGGACATCAATCTGAAGGACGCCACGTTTGAACAACGGATCAATTCGGGAGTCACCGTTCGCCTAGCGCTGAGTGTGACTCCGGGAAGTTACGTAGTACGCGTAGTCTTAAGGGATCAGGAGGGTAAGATGATGACGGCGCGGAATCGGACCATCGAAATTCCATATTGACGTTACATTTCCATGGAATCCAACCCGACTCTTGCCCTTTCCGGTTTTCAAGTTTATACTGCTGTTTTTGATGTCTCAGGCGATGGCGTTCCAGGAAGAGATCGATCCGTTGGCGCCGCAACGCGAGGCGGCTCTGTTTTACGGGCTATTCCTGCGCGGCCATTCCGCCGAAACCCTGCGCCGCGATATCGACGTCCCTAAAAAGCTGCTGGATAAGCTGATGCGCCGCCATCGCAATGAGATCGCCGTGCGCGAAAAGCTCCAGCGTGTTTACCAATACCGTAAGCAGGTGCTGGCGGTTTTCGATGAGCTGGTGACGCGGGAGCGCGTCAAGGAGCGCGTGCAGTAGATAATCAGGGCGATTCCGTCTGAAACACTCGCATTGCTTCCGTAAACGGCCGCGCCGGATCGGCGGGAGGATCCCCATCCACGTTCCCGCCCCCCACCACAACCCAGACAGGCGCCCGCGCGGGAATTCCGTAACGCTCCCGAAATTCATGCAGCCTGGCGTTGTAAAGGTCCAGAGTATCGAAGGTGTAGTCCCGAACGGCAACCCGCCAGCGACCGCCCAGATCGGTTTCGAAAAATTTCGTCGGGACGTCCAGCCGGTAGCGATCGCCAAGATAGTAGCTCAGGATCAGGAGCGTCTCACCATTTGAAAAGATGAGCGCGCCCGGTGGAATCGACGCGCGCATGTAATCGCGGGCCTGGATCATCAGCTCCCGGCGGTTCCGATTCGAAGGAATGTCCTCCGGGTCGTCGGGCGCGAGCCACAGCCACAGCGGACTCAGCGCCAGCATTCCCCACAGCGTCGCCGTGGCCGCGCCGGGACGCAATTTCCCGGCGGCAATCGCGATGCCGATCGCGCCGAACATCCCGATCACCAGCGTGTGCCGGGTCGGCCCGAACGGAAAGATGTGCGCATAAGCCCCCGCGATCGCGAGCGGGAAAGGGACCGTCAACAGCAGCGCCAGCGCCCGGCTCTTCTGTCGCTCGACACCCGCCCGCCCGGTCCACAAAAGCACCACGGCGCCCGCGAATACCGCCGCCGCCAACCCGCCCAGCACCTTCGAATCCATCAGGTAAACGAACTGTTTCACGCTGTTGACGATCGGGAATGTCAGCCGGTTGCCGGCACGTGGAAACGCGAAGTGCAACCAGTCGTGAAAATTGACTGAAAGGAAAGGGCGGATCTGCACCCGCAACAGGATTCCGTACATCCCCATCGCGACGGCTTGCCCCGCCCACCACCCGGCCTTGGCTGCGGCGGGCGCCCGCCGTAGGCGCAGCACCGCACAGATGGCCATCCCGCCCGCAAACCACGCCATGCTGTAGTCGGAAAAAATGCACGCCCACAGCAGAAAATTGAAGATCCAGATCGCCTTTGGGCCGCCGCCGTCGACCGCTTTTTCAAAAGCCAGCAGCGCGCACGAAGCGAGCAGCAGCGCGAGCGTGTAACTGCGCAGCTCCGCGCTCTTGGTCACCAGAGCAGGCGACAGCGTCAGCAGCAACATCGCCGCCATCCCCGCAGTTTTTCCGGCCACGCGCCGCAGCCAGAGGAACACGACGAAAGGGAACACGGTGCCCGCCAGCACCGGGATCATCCGCAGCGCCAGCTCCCTCCGGCTGATCAGTGAAACGACGTGAGTGAGCAGAATCAGCGCCGGAGGATGCGTCACCTTCAGCGAGTTGGTCCAGATCTGCGCCCACCCTTCGCCCGGCCAGGTAAACGACAGCAGCGCGTGCATCGCCTCGTCCGGACTCAGGTAGGTGATGGAAGCCAGGCGCAGGCGCAACGCAAGCCCGGCTAGAAAGACGATGGTGAGAAACGCCGCGTCCCAACCCGTGATCGGCGCGTTCTTTGAGGACTCTACAGCGGCTCCGGCAAGTGCAGTTGCGCCTTAGTGAGCGCCTGATCGAGTACACCCGCCGCTTCGGTTTCCTTCATTCCCCGCGAGGTCGAAAATTCCATGATGAGCATGTGCCGCGCGCGATCCAGCATCTTCTTTTCCCGGAAGCTCAGCGGTTTCTGCGCCTGGAGAACCAGCAGGCTCTTCATCACTTCGGCGACAGCCAGAAGGCTGCCGTTCTTCATCTTCTCGCTGTTCTCTTTGAACCGGTCTTTCCAATCTTGCCGGCGCTGGCAGCGGCCCTCGGAAAGGAAGCTGACTACGCGCGCCATCTCCCCATTCCGCGTCACCTTCCGCAGCCGCAGATCCTCGACATGCGAGAACGGAACCATCACCGTCAGGCTGTTATAGGTGAGCCGCAGCAGGTAGAATCGTTCAAACTGCCCCGCGAACGCCCGGCTGCTGATATTCTCGATCGTGGCAACACCGTGATTCGGGTAGACGACTTTCTCACCAACTTGAAAAGTCATTGGTACACCTGCGGACTCGATTGTGAAAGGAGCTGGAAGACTCCGTCAAAAGCTGCCTCCGGCCTTGTGAGCTGAAAGCGAGCAAAGAGAATCTTAAGCTGAAGTTAATCTACTGTCAACAGGAAAGTGAGACATGCAATTCAGAGCCCAAGCTATTCATAAAACGTCACTTCTCAGTCGGCCGAAAGCCGTTACGATAGGCTAACATGGGAGAATCGGGCACCGCTCCTATGAAACCCTCCGAGGATTCAGCGATTTAGCGCACTTCTTCAGAAAGGAACCAATGCGAGTATGAACGCGCGCTTACGCTCGGTGGCGATCGTCGCCGCAGTAGTGGTGCTGGACCGGATTACAAAACTCTACATTCGAGCCTACGTCTCGCCTATGGAGCTTCTCCCAGTAATTCCCGGGTTCTTCAATATCGTCCACACCGAAAATCCGGGCGCGGCGTTCGGCTTCATGGCGGACCTGGACTTCCCCTGGCGCCGAGCTCTCCTGGTCGCCGTTTCCGTGGTGGTCATGGCGATCATCGGCAGCCTGCTGTTCCGGCTGAAATCGAATTCGCTGCTGCAGACCGGCCTGGCCCTGGTGCTCGGCGGCGCCCTCGGCAACGCGTGGGACCGGCTTACGCGCGGCATGGTCACCGATTTTCTCCAGTTTTTCTTCGGCACCTACGAATTTCCTTCGTTCAACCTGGCCGACAGCGCCATCACCATCGGCGCGGCTCTCTTGCTCATCGATCTGTGGCGCAACAAGAAGGCCGACTAACCCTCCCCTCGCTGACGCTCAGGGTTCCGAAGCGCATCCAAACAGAACCCTGACCGTAAGAGTGTGTGTGAAAAGTCGATGCCTCACCCCGCCGTGACCGGCAGGGCTGGTCTATCGCGGTGAAAACCCAGGCGTCGGCGACCAGCCCTGCCGGTCACGGCGGGGATCAATTCCACTTTTCACGCAGACTCGTAAGGGAGGGGAGGCCAAGTCAAACAGCATTGCGCGCAGTAACCGTCAGTCGGTCTCGCCGGCTCTCTCCGTTATACTCGTGACATGCGAGTTTTTCTCGGCCTGTTGCTGGCGCTAGCTCCGCTGTTCGGCGACGGCATTTCGCACGACGAGTACCGCACCCGCCGTGCCGACCTGAGAAAATCGCTGGACGGCGTCATGGTCCTGTTCGGCGCAACCGAGTCCGACGACTTGCGCATTCCCTACCTCCAGGAAACCAATTTCCTCTACCTTTCCGGGTGGAAAGAACCCGGCGCGGTGATGATGCTCACCAAGAACGAGGAGATCCTGTTTGTGCCGGAGCGCAGCCGGCAAACCGAAACCTTCTACGGTCACCACGTCGCCGCGGGCGATCCCGATGCCACCGAACGGGCCGGCTTCGACAAAGTAATGTCGAACCTGGCGGTCGAATCCGAGTTCACCCGGTTGCTGGCAACTTCACATCACGTTTACGCTCTCGGCGGCGATCCCAGCGCTGAAAAATTGAAACCGCTCGCGCCCTTTCACGGAGACCTGCGGGCCGCTCAGACCCTGATCGCCGCGCAGCGTGTCATCAAATCGCCCGCCGAAATCGAACTGCTCACCCAAGCCGCCGATGCGACCGTCGCCGCCCATCTTGCGGCCTGGAAGATGATCAAACCCGGCGACTATGAATATCAAATCGCGGCGGTCATGCAAGACGTCTATTTGAGCAAAGGCTGTGAAGGTTACGCCTATCAGCCGATCGTCGGCAGCGGACCGAACAGCGTGATCCTGCATTACAGCGCCAATCGGCGCCGCGCCGATTCGGGCGAAGTGGTGCTCATGGATGTAGGCGCGGAATGCTCCGATTACGCCATGGACGTGACCCGCACGGTCCCCGTCAACGGAAAATTCACGCCGCGCCAGCGTGAGATCTACGAAATCGTTCTGGGAGCCCAGCAGGCCGCCATTGCCGCGATCAAACCCGGGGCGAAAATGCGCGGCAAAGGATCGCTCACCGAAATCGTCCGGAAATACTTCGATTCGCACGGCAAGGATCTGCATGGCGACCCGCTCGGCAAATATTTCGTGCACGGCCTGGGGCACGCCGTGGGCCTGGACGTTCACGATCCCGGCGAAATCGGCACCCTCAAGGCCGGGATGGTGATCACCATCGAGCCTGGTCTTTACATACCCGAGGAAAATATCGGCGTGCGCATCGAAGACACGCTGCTGGTGACCGAAACAGGCTCGAAAAATCTGAGCGGCGCTCTGCCGCACGATCCCGACGAGATCGAGAGGCTGGTTGGCAAGTAGCGCTCGCAAGCAGACGTGGATCTACGCGGCGGTCCTCGCCGGATGCGTGGCCATCGGCATGCTACTTTCGCTTTCCCCTCCTGCCAAACGCGTCAATAACATCGCGTATGACTGGATGTCGAGCCATCGCGCGGTCCCCGGCGGAACTCCGCACTCGGCCGTGGTTGCGATCGACGAACAGACGCTGCACTCCGGCGGGATGAGCGCCATCCGCTCGATTCTCGCGGAGGCGATTGATAAGGTCAACGCCGCGCAGCCCGCCGCCGTCGCCGATGACGTCCTGCTGGCCGATGAAACCACTGACCAGGCGGGCAACGCCGAGCTGGACGCCGCACTGCGCGCTACTAAAAACCTGATCCTGCCGTGCGACCTGGTGACCGTCAACGGCCGGCTCGAATGGGAAGATCCGCTGCCCCGATTCGCCCGTTCCGGGGTCCTGGGACACGTGTTTCGCGAGCAGAGCCTGGAAGACGGAGTGAACCGCTTCGTGCCGCTCGAGGAGATCGCCGGCGGCGAGAAGCGCTGGGCGCTCGCGCTCCAGACTTTCGCGGCCGTGCGCGGCAAGCCGATTACGAAGGTGGAGCCCGACGGAGTCGAGGTCGGCGATCTCTTCATTCCCGCGCCCGACGCCGATGGAACTCAGATGTGGATTCGATACGTGCCCGGCGGCGTTCCGGTGGTCTCCGCGCTCTCGATCGATCAGCATCGCGATCTGCTGCGCGGAAAGGCCGTGTTCATCGGCGTTACGGCGGTGGGCGCAGGGGATCGGCCGGTGACTCCCTTCGGCCAGATTTCAGGCGTCGGGCTGCATGCCCAGATCTACGAAACCATCGCGCGCGGCCAGTTCCTGACGCCCGCGCGCAATGACGTCGAGCTGCTTCTCTGCGTGATGTTCGCCGCCGCCGCTGGTTTGATCTTCGGCTGGCGCTCCGGCTGGCTGGCGTATGGGCTGGCAGTTCTGGTGATGGCCGCCGCTGTGTGGACCCCGGTCATTTTCTTCGATCATCAACGCATCTTTCCGTTCTTCGAACCGGTGTTCATCGCGTGGCTTTCCGTGGCCGCCGCCGCGACGTTCCAGCACTTCTTCGTCCGCCGCCAGCTCCGCACATCCGAGTCCGAGCGCACTCGTTATCAGCAGACCCTCCAGTGGGCCGCCCACGAAATGCGCACGCCGCTCACCGCCATTCAAGGGTCGAGTGAAATCATGACGCGCTACAAGCTCCCCGAAGCCAAAAGCCATGAGCTGAGCGAGATGATCAACTCCGAATCGAAGCGCTTGGCGCGCATGATCCAGACGTTCTTGGATATCGAACGCCTCTCCGACGGCCAGATGGAGATGAAGTGCGAGCCGTTCGCGGCCGCCGCCGTCGTCGAAACCTGCATCACGCGCGCCCAAGTCATCGGCGAGCGCAAAAAGATCAACATATTCCTCGACACCCCGGTCGAAGGCACAATCAAAGGCGATCGAGAGCTGATGGAATACGCGCTCTACAACCTGCTCACCAACGCCGTGAAATATTCGCCCGCCGAAACCGAAATTCACGTCACCGCCGCGCTCCACAACGGCGAATTGCGTCTCTCCGTCCGCGATCAGGGCATCGGCATGGACGCCAAAGAGATCAAAAATATCTTCAAAAAGTTCTACCGCACCAAGCGCGCCGAAGAATCCGGAGAAACTGGTACCGGCATCGGCCTTTCCATCGTCGAACAGATTGTCACGCAGCACGGTGGCCGCATGGAAGTCACCAGTGAGCCGGGAAAAGGCTCATGCTTTACCATGATAGTGGCGGCTGCAGTCACTCGCCGCGTTTCACACAATGCAGAAACTTCTGATCGTCGAGGATGACCAGTCCGTCCGCAACACCATGGTGACGGTGCTGGAACTCGAAGGCTACGCCGTCGACGCGGTCGCGTCCACGCGCGAAGCGATCGACCGGCTGACTGCCCAAATCTACCCCATCGTCATCTCCGACATTTATCTCGATGAGCGCACCGGTCTCGACGTCCTCCGCACCGCGCGCGAAAATAATCCGGATTGCGCGGTCATCCTGATGACCGGCCGCGGCAGCATGGAAACCGTCATGAAAGCCACCGAGGGCGGCGCCTTCGAATATCTGGCCAAGCCGTTCGAGATGGCCGCCATGATCGACACCATCAAGCGCGCCGAAAAGACCTTTTCGCCCGATGAAGAAGACGACGAGGCCGCGTCCATTGACGATCTGCCCGAAACCGAAATGATCGGCAGCTCGGCGCGCATGATCGAAATCTATAAAACGATTTCAAAAGTCGCGCCCACCGACGCGACCGTCCTGATCGAAGGCGAGACCGGAACCGGCAAGGAGTTGATCGCGCGCATGATTCATCGCAACTCGCGCCGCGCCCAGCAGAGTTTCGTGCCGGTCGATTGCGGCTCCATCGCGCCGTCTCTCCTGGAAAGCGAACTGTTCGGAACCTTGAAAGGCGCGTACACCGGAGCCGATCGCGACCGCATGGGCGTATTTGAAGCCGCCAACAACGGCACTGTATTTTTAGACGAAATCGGCGATATCGAAGTCGGATTTCAACTCAAATTGCTCCGCTTTTTGCAGGAGCGCGAAGTCCGCCCACTAGGCGCTTCACGAGCGCGCAAAGTGGATGTACGCGTCATTGCCGCCACCAATCGCGACATGCAGAAGTTGGTCGACGAAGGCAAATTCCGCGAAGATCTCTGGTATCGGCTGAACGTGGTTCGCCTCACCGTTCCGCCTTTGTGCGAACGCGCCAGCGACATTCCGCTTCTCGTCCATTATTTCCTGAAGCGCTATAACCAACGCTACAACCTGGACACGCGCCTGGCCGATTCCGGCGTCAAGGCCATGGAAGAGTACAGCTGGCCC
Organism: Terriglobia bacterium; assembly: GCA_963797245.1. Taxonomy (GTDB): domain Bacteria; phylum Acidobacteriota; class Terriglobia; order Bryobacterales; family Bryobacteraceae; genus Palsa-187. The sequence continues at coordinate 23,065 of CAWCPE010000020.1, read as the reverse complement.
GGCAACGTCCGGCAGCTCCAGCACATGATGGAGCGGCTAACCATCCTCGCACCGCAGGCCCGCATCGATGAAGCCGCCGTCCGCACCGCCATCGATCAAATGGATTCGCGCGACCACGCCAGCGAAACCCTGGCCGACACCGAAGCCGACCAGGTCCGCCGCGTGCTGACAGCCACCAACGGCAACAAGAGCCGCGCCGCGAAAATCCTGGGCATCGAGCGCAAGACGCTGTACCGCAAGCTCGAAAAGATGGGGCTGTAGTGTGTTGTCTCTGAAATTCGTGGAATTAAAAAAGGGGACAGACTGCCCTGTCCCCGCTCGCATGTCATTCTGCCGCCTAACCGAAGTGGCCGTGGACAGAGTGGTCTGTCCCCTTTTTTAATTCCACGAATTTCAGAGACAACACACTAGGAGAAATACGGACGGCGGGATTTATCCCGCGCGGGACTTCAGTCCCGCTCTGTGAATTGCTGCTGAAGCCAAGCGCGGGCCAAACCATTCACCATTTGCGACGCACTCCACGAGGTCTGCATCCGTGGCTGCCACGGTCGACCGTGCGTCTGGTCCAGCAGGGTGGGACAGCCGGTCTTGCCGGCTGTCTCCGTCGGCCGTTGTATCCTGGCAAAGCGATGCGATTAGCAATTGTCGGCGCTGGATTCATGGGAAGGACGCACGCCGAAACCATCGCCCGCATCCCCGAAATCGAGTTCGCCGGATTCGTTCCACGTGAACTCATATCCGCGACGCTGCGCGATCCCGATATCGATGCGGTCGATCTGTGCATCCCCACCGACTTCCACGCGCCCGTCGCGATCGATGCGCTGCGCGCTCGAAAACACGTGCTGGTCGAAAAACCAATGGCGCTCGACGCCGCATCGTGCGAACAAATGATCGCCGAGGCCACCAGCCACGATCGCATTCTGATGGTCGCCCACGTCCTCCGATTCTCGGCGCCGTATCTTGCGCTCGAGCATGTCGAGGCCGTGCGATCCGCATCATTCCGCCGTCAATGCGGCCCGCCGGACTGGGCCGCTTGGTTCGCCGATCCCGCGCGCAGCGGCGGCGGCGTCTTCGATCTGCTGATTCACGACGCCGACATCGTTCTGCACCTGTTCGGTCCTCCACTCGAGATTTCCGCCACCGGCTCCGCTGACCAAATCTCCGCGCAGCTTCACTATCCCAACACGGCGGTCGAAATTTCGGGCGGCTGGCACACCCCTGCGGTTCCGTTTTCGATGCAGTACACGGTCACCACCGATCGTGGAACGCTTCACTACGACTCCCGCGATTCGGTGCCCTCCAGCGAGTCGCCCTACGCCGCTGAAATCCGATATTTCGCCGACTGCGTTCGTAGACATAAGCAGCCCGCGCGCTGTCCGCCGCGCGAGTCCGCGCGAGCGGTCCGCCTGATGCGAGCCCTGATTGCCGCCCGCCAACGAAACGGAGAACAAATTCAATGGACATCGGAATAATGTTCTGGGCCGGCCGCGACGACTTCGCCGAAATCCGGTCCCTGGTCGATTGCGGCCAATTGGGCATCGGAGGCGACATCGATCTAACGCCGGAATTCACCGCGCATTGCAAATCCTCGCTCGCCGGTTTCCGCCTCGCCACCGTAGTCTGCGCCTATCGCGGAGAAAGCTACGCCGATATCCCCACCGTCCAGGCGACCGTCGGATTCATCCCCCACTCAACCCGCGCCGAACGCGAGCGCCGCACCCTCGAAGTCAGCGATTTCGCCGCGAAGCTCGGCGTTCCCGGCATCGCCTGTCACATCGGCGTTGTCCCGGACGACCGCACCGACCCCGACTACCACGCCGTGCGCGAAATGGTGCGCCGCATCTGCGACCACGCGGCTTCGCATGGCCAGACCTTCGCCCTTGAAACCGGACAGGAGTCGGCGGAAGTGCTGCTGCGCTTTCTCGAAGACACCGGCCGTGGAAACCTCAAGATCAATTTCGATCCCGCCAACATGATCCTGTACGGCTCGGGCGATCCCATCGCCGCCTTCGAAGCCCTCGCCCCGTACGTCGTCTCGGTGCACGCCAAGGACGGCGATCCGCCGCCCGCGTTCCCCGGCAAGCTCGGCACCGAGCGTCCGCTGGGCGAAGGATCGGTAGGGATTCCGCATTTTATCGCCGCATTGAAACGCGCGGGCTACACCGGGACGGTCAATGTCGAGCGGGAAAAGAGCGACCAGCGCCGCCGTATGGAGGATATCCGAAATGCCGTCCGGATGCTGCATAATCTGATTTGATATGGGCCAGGAAGTCGCCTGCACTGCAAAATTCGAAGGCAAGGAATCCGGCGGCGTCGCAATGCTCGAAACCGATTTCATCCTGTTTCGCGGCGATTTTCGAGTGAAAATCGCGTTCCCGACAATGAAATCCGTGAAGGCCGAAAACGACTGGCTGGTAATCGAGTCCCCTGCAGGCGCACTGAAGCTCCGGCTCGGCGCGCGCGCGGAAAAGTGGGCGCGCAAAATCCTTCATCCGCCATCGCTTCTGGATAAGCTCGGCGTCAAACCAGGGCTCCGCGTGCGAATCATCGGCGTTCCGGATTTTGCCGAACAGCTTGCGCGCAACGGCGCGACGATCGTCGCGAAGAACCCGGACATGATCTTCTTTCAGGCCGCGCGCAAATCAAATCTGACCCGGGTTGCGCGGCTTTTCATCCAACCCGACGGCGCCATCTGGATCATCTATCCCAAAGGCGTGCGCGAAATCACGGAAAACGACGTCATCGCCGCCATCCGCGCCGCCGGCTTGAAAGACGTAAAAGTCGCGTCATTCTCCGCCACGCACACCGCTTTGAAGGCCGTCATCCCGCTCGCTCAACGCGCCGCCCGATAAGTCCCCAGCACTCTCAAAAAATCCGTCAGCTCCGTCAAATGTCCCAGCGCGTTCCGCACCCGCGGTTCATCGCGATGCGCCAGCAAATCCACGTAAAACATGTACTCCCACGGCTTCCCCCGCCGCGGACGCGATTCGATTTTCACCAGGTTCAAATCCCGCAGCGCCAGCGCGCTCAGCGCCCGATACAGGGACCCTGGCCGGTTGTGCGTGGCAAACACAATCGACGTTTTCCATACCCGCCCGCGCGTCCCACGCCCGTCGCGAGCTTTCGACCCAGCCGGCTCCAGCAGAAAAAAGCGCGTAAAATTCTGCCGGTCGTCTTCGATTTCACGCTTCAGAATCTGGCCGCCGTACATGCGCGCCGCGATCTCGGATGCGATCGCCGCCGAGCCCTCCGGCCGATCCGCCATCACCATTTTGACGCTGCCCGCCGTGTCGTAATAGGGAACCCGCTCCATCCGTTTATGGCGCGCAAAAAAATCCTGACACTGGTTGAGCGCCACCGGATGCGAGTACACTTTGCGGATCGACGCGAACTTCGCTCCCGGCGGCGCGATCAAATGATGCACGATCCGAACATTGGTTTCGGCCGTAATTTCGAAATCGAATTTCAGAAGCAGATCGTAATTTTCGTGAACCGACCCGGCCAGCGTGTTTTCGATCGGCAGCGCCGCCGCGTCCACTTCGCCTGACCGCAGCGCCGCGAAAACCTGATCGAAGCGCTGCCGAGGCTCCGGTTTCGCGCGCGCCCCCGCCAGCTGGCGGACCGCCTCCTGGCTGAACGCGCCCAGCTCTCCCTGGAATGCGACCTTCACTTCTCCGGTCCATCCCACCGTCGCGCGTCGCAGGCTGGTAAGCCAATGAGATCCAGCACCCGGTCCACGCTATGCTCCACGATATCGGCCACCGATTGCGGCTGATGATAAAACGCCGGCACCGGCGGCGCGATAATCGCGCCCATTTCCGCCAGCGCCGTCAGCGACCGCAAATGCCCCAGGTGCAGCGGCGTTTCCCGCACCATCAGGACCAGCCGCCGCCGTTCCTTCAAAGCCACGTCTGCCGCCCGCACAATCAGATTGGAGCTGATGCCCGCCGCGATCGACGACATGGTGTGGATCGAGCACGGCGCAATCACCATCCCCGCCGTCGGGAAGGATCCGCTCGCCAGCCGGCAGCCGATATCCTCCACCGGATACCAGCAGTCCGCCAGCGCCCGGAAATCCTGCGCGGACTTGCGCATCTCCAGGTGCGCCGTGCGTTCCCCGGACCGCGACAGAACCAGGTGAATCTCTACGCCGGCTGTCGCGCGCAGCTTTTCGAGCAGCCGCCATCCGTAAATGCTGCCACTCGCTCCGGTCACCGCGACGATGATTCGCAAACTGCCTCCATTTCCTGAACCCGGCTTTCGAGTCAAAATGCCGCCCTGTGGAAATTGTTGTTCGGAATTCCGAACAGAATGCCGGGAAAGCGCCTTGCTCCGGTTGTCGCATCCCGCTATAATTCAAGTGAATAAAACTGGACTTAGGAGCTCATAGAGTATCCGTACCAAGGTACCTCGGATGCAACTCGACCTTCTGCCGACCTATTATCATGGAGGAAGCGGGCCAAAAACTCAAGCGAGTCCGAGAACGGCTGCGTCTGAAGTTCCGGGATGTAGAGGAGGCGAGCGCGCGCATTGCCGCCCGCCACGGCAACGACGAATTCATCGTTGCACTGAGCCGGCTTGCAGATATTGAAAATAAAGGGACCATGCCGTCCGTCTACCGGCTGTACTCGCTGTGTGCGATTTATCGGCTGGAGATGACCGATGTGCTCGGATGGTATCAGGTCCCGCTGGCCACTTTGCCGGCCGACGCCGACGTGGTGGAACTCGCCCGCACTCACCTGATCGGATTCCGTCCCGAAGAAGGTGAAATCCAGGTGCCGCTGGCACTCGACCCTGGCCTCGACCTCAGCCGCACCGTGTTCCTGAGCCGGCTGATCCAGCGGTGGGGCAAACTCCCTCTCATGTTATTGAATAACATGGATTTACGCAATCATCGCTACGGCCTGATCGGCACCGAGGATTGGACCATGTACCCCCTGATTCCGCCCGGATCCCTGGTCGTGATCGACGATTCGCACCGCCGCATCGCCACTTCCGGCTGGAGCGGCGAACACGACCGGCCCATCTACTTTCTGGAACATCGCGAAGGCTATCTGTGCAGCTGGTGCACCCAACGCGACGACCAGTTGATCGTCATGCCTCACCCGGCATCCCTGCGCGAGCCCGAGACTTACACCTATCCGCTTGAAATTGAAGTCATCGGCCAGGTCACTCACGTGGCGATGAAGCTGGGGCATTCAAATCCCCGCGCCAGCCGTTCCTGATCGTTTCGACCAGCGCTTCCAGGTCTTTGAGGAACAACTCCCGCTCCATGTCCCGCGCCGTGCTCGGCATCTGGCTGCCATACGGTCTCGAGGAAAACCAATGATTGAGCACGGTTGCAACCGGATCTTCAAGCGACTCCAGATAAAGCATCAGGTCCGCGTTCTTTTCGGATAAGGGAAGGTTTAGCCATTCGAAGAAGACCTGCTCGTGATGCTGGCGCAGCACGCGGTTGCTTTCCTCCCGGCCAAACACCACGCCCAATCCGTGATGCCTGTAAATGCCCGAATTCGGGTCGCGCAGCGAAGCCAGGTAGGCCAGTTTTCCAAACTGGGTCGGGATTTTTGAAAGCGTATTCTTACAGAGATCGCCCGAGGCGCTCCGTTCCAGGCCCGTCTTGGGTTTGAAACGCGGCATCCACGCTCATTGTACGCCACCCCGCTTTCCTTTTTCGAACTATACGGGCTATACCGGAGTCTGATTCGGGAGACTTGTTCTGATTTCCGAAAACATCCACCTCCCACAAAGTAAGCCAGCATATTCCGGCATAGCCTACTACTCGTACTCGCTCTGACCCTAATACCGGTTCAGGCGTAAATGCTTCCCCCAGGAGATCGCTAAGATGCTTAAAAAACTCATGCTGTTGCTCACGGCCGTCGTTGCCGTTTCCGCCAGCACTCCCCGCACCCAGACCGTTCGCGACATTCCCCAGCCGCCGTGCTGGCCGTGCACCTCTCTGAAGTAGTCCCGCCGTGGACTGATGTCGAAGAAGGAAATCCGCCGGCCTGCCCCCCGTTTCAGGCACCCTCCGGCTTGAGTAGAGCGGCGTCCGGCGCGGAGCCGCTCTTCCTGACCCGCTCTTCCCGATCGGCTACCCGGACGCTGTAAACTCTCCTATACGTGCAATCCGCATCTCCGCAACCCAACTGGCTCAACGCGATTCCCTCCATTGAACTGGCCGCCACGCTGATTCTGATCGCGACCCTCGCCTTCCGCCGTTTGCATGTGATCTACCGCTTCTTTTTCATCTATCTTTTTGCCGATGCCATCGAGACGGCAGCTGCGTTGATCTTTCAGCGCGATCGTAGGCTCTACGCCGAAATCTATTTTGGCGGCCAGGGGATCCGGATGCTGCTGGCGGTTTTCGTGGTGCTCGAAATCTACCGCATCGCGCTGGCCGGTCAGCCGGCTCTGGCGCGCTATGGAAAGACTACTGTCCGGTATGTTTTAGCGGCTGCCGCAGTGGCGGCGGCGGCCGGATTCTGGCTCGATCCGAACACCGGCGGGCGCGATGTGATGGTCCGCCGTTTTACCAATGTGGAGCGCACCATGGACGCCTGGATGCTCCTGTTTCTGCTCATGATCGGCGTGTTCATGGTGTGGTTCCCGGTGCGCCTGCGGCGGAATAATTTCCTGTATATCGGTGGATTTGTAGTGTATTTTCTGGCGAGATCGGTAGGGCTGTTGCTCAGCAATGTCGCGCCGGTCCTGGTGGCGAACATGGATAATTTCATGATCGCCACACAAATCCTGTGCCTGATTCTATGGACATTTGCGCTGCTTCCGGCGGGCGAAACCACCAGTCTCGAAGTGGGACACCGCTGGGATCCGGCTGCCGCCGCCCGCCTCAAAGATCAATTGAATGCAATTAATGCCGCGCTTCTGCGTATGTCTCGAAAGTAAATGCATAAAGGTCATAAATAAATTTGCATTTTCAAATGGCTTTCGTTATTCTGTGAGGGAATTGGAGGAGCCGCTGATGAATCTGGTCACGGCGGAAATGCTGGCGGGTGCGGTGATCCTGGGCGGCGCGATCCTGGTTCTGGCGATCGTGCTGGTGCGTTTGATGATGTATCGCGCGGCGGGTCCCGATTCGGACGACACCCAGGAATTCTCGCTGGAGCGCTATCAGGTGATGGCGCGTCTGACTTCCGAAGAAGATTTTCAATTTCTGGCCGCGCAGCCTGGCTTTCGCAAACCGACCGGCGCCCGCCTGCGCCGTGAGCGGCGCCGAATCTTCCGGATGTATCTCAGTTCTCTCGCGCTCGATTTCCGCGCATTGCACGCCGCCGCCAGAGAGCTGGTGGCCGATTCGCCGGAAGAGCATGCCGACCTGGTGGGCCTGCTGATCCGTTGCCAGTTCCTCTTCTGGTGGCGTATCATGCTGGTCGAACTCCGCCTGCTCATGCCCGCCACGCTTCCTCAACTCGACATCGGCCCGCTCATCCAGCCGCTCGAATCGATCCGTCTCCGCGTGGTAGACGCTTAGTTTCCCGGCCGACGGACGGCGGATTTCAATCCGCGCGGAGCTTCAGCTCCGCTCGCCGGGAGCAAGGCTAAAGCCGTGCGCGGGCTTGAAGCCCGCCGTCCCGCGAGATCTAACGGCGCTTCTTGCGCGTTTTGACCGCCTCCACCAGACCGAACTGCAGCTTTTTCTCGACCGCGTCCACGCGGTCCAGCCTCACCCGCACCTGGTCTCCGATCGAATAAGTACGCCGGCTCCGCTCGCCAATAATCTTTCGGGTATTTTCGTGATAATTGAACCGCTCCGCTCCCAGCGTCTCCATCGGCACCAGGCCTTCGATGAATAAATCTTCCAGCTCCACGAAAAAACCGAACCGCGTGGTGGAAATAATCAACGACTGAAACTCTTCGCCCACCCGGTCGATCATGAATTTGACTTTTTTCCACTCCACCAGTTCGCGTTCCGCTTCGGCGGCGCGCCGCTCGGTTTCAGAACTCGAATCGGCGATCGCGCGCATGGGCGCTTCGTAAACCCGTCCGTCCAGATTCGCCGTCAGCGCGCGGTGTACCATCAGATCGGGATAGCGGCGGATCGGCGAGGTGAAGTGCGTATAGCTCGATGCGGCCAGCGCGAAGTGGCCCGCGTTCTGATCACTGTACCGGGCCTGCTTCAAACTCCGCAGCATCAGATAGCTCAGAATCCGCTCTTCCGGTTTTCCCGCGATTTTCGCCACCAACTTTTGATAATTCCGCGAAGTGAGCGTCTGATTATCCAGAGGCAGAGTGTTTTCGCGAAACCGCTTTACCGGCGTCGCGCCCGCGCCCAGCGAATAGCCGAACGTGGCGGCGACGTCTTCGAATTCCATGACCCGCTTAGGGTCGGGACGCTCATGGATGCGGAAAATTGTCGGCACGCCGGCCGTTTCGAGATGCGACGCCACGGCTTCATTGGCGGCCAGCATGAATTCCTCAATCAGCCGGTGCGCGATGTTGCGCGGCGCGCGCGTCACGCCGGTCATTTCTCCGAATTCGTCGAATTCGAGCAGCGGCTCCGGCAGATCGAAATCGATGGAGCCGCGGCGCACGCGTTTGCGGTTCAGGATCAGCGCCAGCTCGCGCATGATTTCGAAACGCCCAATTAACTTCGAGTACCTTTCGTGCAGCTCCGCATCGCCATCGAGTACGCCCGCGACGGCTGTGTAGGTCATCCGCTCCACGCTGCGAATCACGCCGCGCGTGAATTCCTGGCGGACCACGTCGCCGCGCGGATCGATTTCAAGCAGCGCGCTCACCACCAGGCGGTCCTCATTCGGGCGCAGTGAACATTGATCGGTTGACAGCTCCACCGGCAGCATCGGCACCGCGCGATCGGGGAAGTACACGCTGGTCCCGCGCAGCAGGGCTTCGCGATCGATGGGCGAACCCGGGCGCACGTAGTAACTCACGTCGGCGATGTGGACCTGCAGCGCGTAATTTCCATTCGCGATCCGTTCCACCCACACCGCGTCATCGAAATCGCGCGCCGTTTCGCCGTCGATGGTCACGATATCGAGCTCTCGAAAATCGCGCCGCCTGTCAATCTCCGATCCGGGTATCGCGGCCGGAATGGACCGCGCCTGTTCGAGGACATCGTCGGGAAACCGGTGCGGAATGTGATGCGATCGAATCAGAATTTCGACGTCGATTCCGAAATCGTCAGGGTGCCCGAGCACCTCAATCACCCGTCCGGAGGGACGTTCGCCGTCCTCGCCGAACTCGAGAATTTCCGCGGTGACGATCATGCCGTCCAGATCTTCGGCCGATTCAACCGCGATCTCGCGCGCGCCCACGCGATGCACATACGGCTGCGCCGACGGCAGCTCCATCCCTTCCGGAATTTCGATCCACTGGCGGATCCGGTCGTCATGCGGGACCACGAAGTTCCCGCGCCGGCGGATGCGGAACTCGCCCACGATCGAAGGATGCGCCCGCTTGAGCACCTCGACAATTTCGCCGTGCGCGCGGCCGTCGCGCTCGATGCGTTTGATGCGCACGCCGACGCGGTCGCCGTTCATGGCGCGCTGCGCGCTTTCGCGGTCGATATAGATGTCGCCGCGCAGGCCCTCGATCGGCTCATCCGGAATCACGAAGCCGTAGCCGTCGCGATGCACACTCAGGCGACCGTGAATGGCGGACGATTTTTTTACCTTTTTCTTCACAGGTTCATTATGATTGTAGGCTGATGCAACTCGTCCAAGTGAAACTGGAAATTCCTGAAAACGCGAACATTATCGTGGGGCAAAGTCACTTCATCAAGACCGTGGAGGACTTGTATGAGGCGATTGTCAACTCCGTTCCACAGGCCAAATTCGGCATCGCGTTCAATGAAGCGTCGGGCGCATGCCTGACGCGCGTCGACGGCAACGATGAAAATCTGATGGCCGCGGCGACTCGCAATGCAACATCGATCGGCGCGGGCCATGTGTTTGTGATCGCGATGACGCACTGTTATCCGATCAACCTGCTGGGCCGCATTCGCGAGATTCCCGAGATGTGTTCGATTTTCTGCGCGACGGCAAATCCGGTGGAAGTGATCGTCGCTGAAACCGAGCAGGGCAGGGGAGTGCTGGGCGTGATCGACGGCGCTTCCCCGAAGGGCGTCGAGACGGAAAAAGACGTCGAGTGGAGGCGCGGTTTCCTGCGCACGATCGGGTATAAGAGGTAGTGTTACAATTGATGCGAATGAGTAATACGCTGACCGTGCGGCTGCCGGAAGACCTGGCGGAGTGGCTTGCGCAGACCGCGAAACAGTCCGGTGTGCCGCGCGGCCGGATCGTGCGGAATGAGCTTGAAAGAGCCCGGAAATCCTCGAAGCCGGCGTTCATGCGTCTGGCTGGTGTGGTGGACGGTGCCCGCGACCTGTCTATGCGTAAGGGATTCTCGAAGAAGTGAAGGCGATCGTCGACACCGGTTTTCTGGTGGCGTTTGCCAACCGGCGGGATGCCCACCACAATTGGGCATTGAGCGTTGCGGAACGAATCACCGAGCCCCTGATCACTTGTGAGGCTGTTCTGGCGGAAACAGCCTTTCACCTGGGCGATTCGAGATTGACGCTCCGCTTCATCGAGGACGGGCTGGTTCGATTGTCTTTCGCCGCCGTAGACCACATTCCTCGACTGGCTGAACTTGCGCAGGGATACGCCGATCGCGCGCCTGACCTGGCCGATCTATGCCTGATCCGACTTAGCGAAATGTACCCGAGGCATCCGGTGCTCACGACAGATGTACGCGATTTTCGAATCTATCGCCGGGGACGCCGTGAGAGGATCCCGCTGATCTGCCCGCCTTCCTAGCCGTGCCTTCGGCAATTGCGAAACGAACCCACCCAGGGTTACGGCCCGGATTTTCAGTCCATTGGCTAATGCGCCGGGCGATACAAAAGCACCAGCGCGGCGCCTACCGGGACCATGATCATCCCCAGCCACATCAGCGGATTGATCGAATCCTTGGGAGGGTTGATGGTCATGGTAAAAATCGTATTAATGATCGGCGCTCCGCCGAACACCAGCGGCATTACGTAGGTCGGGACGCCGCCGTTTTTGAACGCGTAGATGATGAAGATGGCACCCAGTGCGCCCAGCGCTCCGCCGATGGTCGCGTTGATGATGCCGCTCGAGTTGAATCCGGTCATCCCGTTGGGGCCGAGCGCGAAGAGAGGGGCGACGACACCCATGACGAAATAGGCTCCGCCGACGCATAGCAGAGCTTTCATGGGACTGCCCAGGCCCATCTGGCCTTTCTGCAGAATGGGTCCGTAGAGTCCCCAGGAGAGCGCCGCGCCGATCGCAAAAATCACCCACATCATGGATTTGTTCCTCGCCTTGGATTGAGTTTGCATAAGAAGCCGGAATGCATATTGTAGAACGGCGTAGGACAGCCGGTCTTGCCGGCTGTCTCGGGCGGCTTTCGATCCTCGAAGAAGACAGGCGGCAAGACCGCCTGTCCTACGGCGGACCGATTTTGCGTCGGGGTTTGGCCCTTTGTTTCGCGGGCCGACGGTTTCGCCGTTCCTTGGGAATCCAGTCCGGTGGATCGGCCCGCTTCCGATGCCTATCGCGAACAATCGCCCAAGCCGTGATCAGGAAGAGAGCAGCCGCGATGCACGTCCCAATTGCGTCGATCGGTTCCACACCTGAGATAGTAGCCTTCTTGCCGGCGCGCTTGCAGACGTCAGGTCTTCGACCTGCGGCGCATTCCGGCTTTGGCTTCCGCGTCCATTTCGCGCTCGCGGGCCGATTCGCGCTTGTCGTGGAACTTCTTGCCCTTGCCGACCGCGATTTCCAGTTTGATCCGGCCTTCCTTCAAATACAGCTTGGTGGGCACCAGCGTCAGGCCTTTTTCGCGTGTCTTGCCGAGGAGCTTCGAGATCTCCTCGCGATGCAGCAGCAGCTTCCGGCGGCGGGTCGGCTCGTGATTCATGATGTTGCCGTGGGAGTATTTGGCGATGTGCGCGTCCACCAGCCAGGCCTCATTGCCGGCGATTTCGGCGAACGATTCCTTGAGCTGAACCTTGCCGTCCTTGGCCGCTTTGACCTCGGTACCGGTCAGGACCAGGCCGGCCTCGAAGCGGTCCGACAGGAAATAGTCATGACCGGCGGACCGGTTATCGCTCAGGATTTTAATTTTGGACTCCACGCGGGAAACCATCGACACGTCACATATCTTCAGAAGGGCGTGTCCCCATGAGTGTAGCAGATCGAGCCGTAAACTGATGAACCAAAGAAACTTAAGGGTCTTCCTGGCCTGTCTCATGGCGCTTCTGATGCTGGGCGCTCCGCTGGCCGCCAAGAACAAGGCGGATCAATATTATAAGGAAGGCCAGGCGGCTCAGGCTAAGGGAGATTGGGATACGGCGCTGGATCTGTATCTGAAGGCGCTCGATTTGAAGCCCAACGACGCCGAGTTCATGATCGCGATGCGCAAGGCGCGCTTCGAGACCGGCGAAAAACACATCAAAGCCGGACAGAAGTTCCGGGCCGACGGCAAGCTTGAAGACGCCATGCGGGAGTTTCAAAGGGCGCTGATTGCGGACCCGTCCTCGGCCATTGTGCTGCAGGAGATCAAACGAACCCAGCAGATGATGCAGCAGAACGCGAAGCCGGAAGATCGCGGACTAACGCCGGTGGAAATCGCGCGGCGGGAAAGCGACAAGCGCATCGATGAGATCCTGGCGCCGCCGGAGTTGCATCCGGTGCTGCGCACGGTGGGCCCGCTCAAGATCAACAATCAGCCGGTAAAGGTGCTGTTTGAAACTGTCGGAAAAGTGGCGGGCGTCAACGTTCTGTTCGATTCCCAGTTCACGCCCAATAAGAATTTCAACCTGGACCTGAGCAGCCCGATCGCGCCGCAGCGGGCTTTCGATTATCTGGCGATTCTGACGCACACCTTCTGGAAGCCGATTTCCTCGACCGCGATTTTCGTGACCGAGGACAATCCCACCAAGCATCGCGATTACGACGATGAAGTGGTGAAGACGTTCTACGTGACCAACGCGACCTCGGCGCAGGAGTTTCAGGAAATCGCGACGGCGGTGCGCACGGTGGCCGATATCCGGCGCGTGTTCACCTACAACGCGCAGAAGGCGATGATCGTGCGCGGATCGGTGGACGCGGTGCAGCTGGCCGAAAAGATGGTGCACGATCTGGATAAGCCGAAGGCCGAGGTGGTGGTCGACATGATCGTCATGCAGGCCAATAGCGACCGGTCGAAGCAATTGGCGGCGTCGATCGTGAACTCGAGCGGCACGCCCGGGCTGAACGTTCCGCTCGTATTCGCGCCGACCAATACGGTGACCAATCCCATCAGCAGCAGCGGCGCGAGCGGGGCGAGCGGAGTCTCCGGAGTCTCCGGAACCACCGGCAGCACGGGCACGGTGGGGGCGCTGGTTTCGCTGAATAATCTGCACAGCGCTTTCAGTACCAGCCAGTTTGCGACGTCGCTGCCGGGCGCCATGCTGAACCTGATGGTGACCGACACCAAGACCAAGGTGCTGAGCAGCCCCACGCTGCGCATGTCGGACGGCATGAAGGCGGAGTTGAAAATCGGCCAGCGCATTCCCTACGCCACCGGCAGCTTTCAGCCCGGCGTGGGAACGGTGGGCGTGAGTCCCCTGGTGTCGACCCAGTTCAACTACGTGGACACCGGCGTGAACGTAACCATCCAGCCGCAGGTGCATTCGGATACGGAGTTGACGTTGCATGTCGAAGTGGACGTATCGAGCGTGGCGGAGTACGTAAACCTGGGCGGATTGTCGCAGCCCGTGATCGGGCAGAACAAGAACACGGCGGATATCCGGCTGCGCGAAGGGGAAGTGACCATCCTGGGAGGGTTGAGCCAGCTTTCGGATTCGAAAACGGTGAACGGAATTCCCGGGCTGGTGGACATTCCAGTGCTCGGCGACGTGATCTTCGGCGGGTTGAGCACAGACAAATCGAAGAGCGAGCTGTTGATCGCGCTGATCCCGCACATCGTGCGCACGCCGGGATATACCGAAGAGAATATGCGCGGAATTTACGTCGGCAACGACGCGACGGTGAAACTGCTCCGCGCGCCGGAGCCGGAGAATCCTCCACCCGCGCCGCCTGCCAAACCGGAAGGGACCAAGCCCCAGGCTCCGCAGCCGGGAGCTCCGTCAGGCGCGACTGGCGCGGCGGGGGCTTCGGTGGTGATTCCCGCATCGCCGGCGCTCTCGCCGCCGCCTCCGCCGGTGACCGGAGGCGAAGCTCGCATCCGGTTTAATCCGCCCACCATCCAGGCGTCAACCGGCGCCACGGTGCAGGTGACCATTCAGGTGGATAACGTGAAGAATCTGTTTACCGCCGCGCCGCTGAAGATCAAATACGATCCGGCGCAGCTGCGGCTGAACGATATGGGTCCGGGCGAACTGATGACGCGCGACGGCACGCGGGTGACCTCGGTGAAGGATATCCGCAACGACAACGGCGAGGCTTCGTTGACGCTGGCGCGTCCGCCGGGGTCGGGAGGCGTTTCAGGATCGGGCGCGCTGGCGGTGCTGAATTTCGTCGCCGTCGGCAAAGGCACCAGCAAGGTGACGGTGGTCGATTCCAGGCTCAAGAGCGCGACCGGCCAGTCCATCGGCGTGGCTCTCGGAGAGGCGCTGGTGAGGGTACAGTAGAAGTATGAGGCAGGTCCAACGCCGGCATATTCACAAGCCCGGGCAGCGCGGCATGACGCTGGTCGAGTTGATCGTGGCGTTCACGATTTTGTCCCTGCTGACCACCATGGCGGTGCCGCTGGCGCGCTACAAAGTTCGGATCGAGCAGGAAAAAGAGCTGCGCTACGCGCTGCGCACCATGACCAAGGCGATCGACGATTATAAAGACGCGACGCTGCAGGGATTAATCGAGACGAAGCTGGGAACCGACGGATATCCGGAGTCGCTCGAGCAACTGGTAGAGGGAGTGAAGCTTCTGAAATCGGCGGACGGGAAGAAGATCAAGTTCCTGCGGCGAATCCCGCTTGATCCGATGACCAACAGCTACGACTGGGGCAAGCGCAGCACGCAGGACGACACCACGTCGACCAGTTGGGGCGGGCAGAACATTTTCAGCGTCTATACCAAGAGCTTGGAGAAGGCACGCGATGGCACGTCCTATTCGCAGTGGTAGATCCGGATACACGCTGGTCGAAATGATGATCGTGATGGCGATCATCTCGATCATGGTCGCGATCGCCGTGCCGCTGTACCAGAAGGCGCTGATCCGGAGCAAGGAAAGCGTGCTGAAGAACAATCTTTTCACGCTGCGCACCACCATCGACGAGTACACCTACGACAAAAAGAAAGCGCCCCAGCAGTTGCAGGACCTGGTGAGCGAAGGCTACCTGCGCGCGGTGCCCATCGATCCGATCACGGGTAGCGATCAGACCTGGCACACCATCATGGAGGACGCGCTGACGGCGGTCGACGAGACGCAGCCCGGAATCTGGGATGTGTGCAGCGGCTCGGATCAGAAAAGCCTGGAAGGCACGGTCTATTCAGATTGTGCGCATTGGTGATTTGACGCTGCCGGAGCCGTTTCCCGGTGCGGCGAATGACCCAACGCGGTCCGCTTAATTCCTGAAAACAATACATTTGCGACAGGCCTTCGAGGTGCTGGATTCAGGCCGAAGGAGCTTACGGCTATGAAAACCATCACAACCGCGGCGGGCCTGCTGCTGGCCTTATCCGCATTCGGCGGGAGCAAGGATCCGAAACCCGCGACCCCGGAGTATTCGCGTCTTGCGGAAACCAAGTTCATCGGGAAGGTGGCGGAGGTTCGGGAAGTGGGCATAGAGAGCGCGCTTCCGGGAATCTATCTCACGGTGACGGTGAAGACGGACACGGTGAAAGTGTATGTCGGTCCGAAAGAATTCGTGAATCTTTTCGGCGTGAAGTTCAGTGCGGGCGAAGAGATTGAAGTGACGGGCGCAAAGGCGCAATTCGAAGGCGGCGAGCTAATCCTGGGCAAGGAGATCGTAATCGGCCGCGTGACCCTGATCCTGCGGGACGAAAGCGGCTGGCCGAACTGGGATTACAACAAGCCGAGAGCGCTGCCGACGGGCCTGTGAGCCGTCGCATGATAGACTGAGGATCTGAGCGTCATCGCGCGCAGATTCCCCGGTCGTCTAATGGTAGGACAGCGGCCTTTGGAGCCGTGAATCGTGGTTCGAATCCATGCCGGGGAGCCATTCCTTGAACTGCGAATTCCAGCCGGCGTTTTATTGACAGCATCGATTTCGTTCAGAACCGCAACTGTATGCGAAACATTTCGCATGAGTTGCGGTTTTGTTGTCTCTCCGTTCATCAACTAATTTCCGGCTGCCCAAGTGCTGGCGCCTCGTCAAAATCGGCGTGAACCCGCCAGACTCTCCCTTTTCTCTTGTTGACAGGTCGCGTTTGTTGACGCTAAGGTTTGGCGCGGGGTCCCAAGATTGCGGTTCCAACTCGGTCATACGCACACAAGATCGCTGCGCCGGCGCGACGTCGAATCCTTAACGGCTGATCTGCAGGGAGTACGATGGGTTGGTTGGGCGCAAATTCCAAAAAACACCGAAAGGGCCGGACCGACTCATCCGCCCAAACGGATGCGTGGACTTGGTCGGGTGGAGACTATTTCGACCCTGGTTCCCCGTTTAGCGTTCCCCGAGAAATCGCCAGGAAGCGATTCCTTGTTCTGGCGAGTGAGCTTTACGGCGTGACCGCCAGTTTGCGCAAGGACGTACTTCCAAGGTTCAACCCAGCGGCTCCGGAGGCAATCGGAAGCGAGCTGGCAAACTGGCACAACCGTTACCATCTCGGACAGCGTTGGGTTTTTGAGCAGGTCCTCGATACGCTCCTGTTCTGGAAGTTGTTTCCACAGGTATCAAAACTTGATCAACCGAACCCACCGTGGCATCCGCTCTTCCACGTCGTGAAAAGAAGATTGCGACCTGAGTCAACGATCCCCTTTGTGTTCACCTTCAATGCCCCCGCCTTCGAAATAACGAAGGAGGGTGTAATGGAGCGGATCGAGGCCGGTGGCTGGGACGTTCAGTTGGAGCGAAAAGAGGCCTTCGTGGCCGACGCCCGGCGACAATTTGAAGCGGCGCTCAACAGCTACTGTGCCGACCAGGAGCGCGGCGCGACGGAACGTGGCCTGATTAAAGTGAGGCGTTCGCGGGCGAGTAAGATTGCTTGCTTGGTAAAAATGAGTTGGACAGTCCACCGCCAATGTGGACAGAAGCGGTTTGAGGATATCGCTCAAGCTTACTCGAATGAGACCGGCGAAAACGTCGACGTCAGCACAATCATAAAAGCCGTCAAAGAACAATCCGATCTTATCAGCCTCGACGTCTAAGTCTTATCTCCCGGCAACTTAATCGTATGACACAAGTGTCTAGACCCTTACGTCCGTGACCCATTTCGAGATCCGGCGCACTATGGGTAAGAAATGGTTGCCTCAAGTCAACACGCACAAGGCTTGCTAAACGAGCGGGCTGTGTCAAAGATCCTCGGCGTGAGCCTCGGATCGCTCCGGCGTTGGCGTCTTCTACGACAGGGTCCCGCGTTTATTAAACTCGGAGCCGGCCGCGGCGGAGCCGTTCGGTATCCGATTGCTGAACTTGAAGCTTGGCTTGCTTCACGCCCCAGTGGTGGGCAAGAGAAGACGGATGTGGACAAGCCATGATCTGTGCGGCGAGCATTGCACACGCCTTGTCGGGACATCGCTGTGGAAAAGGTTGGATGGCGCGGTGTCCTGCCCACTGGGATCATAAGCCCAGTTTAAGCATTAGTGAAGTCACAGGTAAGGTCCTCGTCCATTGCTTCGCGGGCTGCACCCAGGCGGAAGTTATCGATGCCCTTCGTGACCGGGGCCTCTGGCCTGACCGCAAAAGTTCCTTCATGTCCCAAAGAGCGACAGCGCGCTACGAAAGACGGCGGGCGATGGCGGAAGCCCTTGCCAGGAGTGCGACGCGTTGGCAGTTCGCCACGATCCAGCGACTCCGTGTCGCCAAAGAGACCGCTTACAGCCAATATGCCTCGTGCGGCGATGACGCGTCTGAAGAGAAATGGGCTGCCGCCGCTGAGCGACTTACGCTGTTCGAGAACCTGCGCGGGGTCGCGCTCGCCATCGACTACCGAGCCGCTCTGAAACGCAATCCTCGTGACGTCAGGCGGTTGATCGCCGCGGCGAAGCACGAGGAAGCGCACGTCCGTTTGTCCACGGCGATCGTGGTCACAACGCTCGCGATGGCGACCGGAGATGCCCTGTGAGCGATTTTCAGGAATTGGCAGACGCATTCATGAAGGATGAGGAAGCTGGACCATCCAAGGAAAAAGTAACCCAGGCGCAGCTCCTCATTGAACTTGCATTGGTCGCGGAACTCTCTCATACGCCAGATGGCGACGCTTACGCCCGGGTTCCCGTCGATGCTCATTTCGAAACATTTCCGTTATTGGGTTCCGCCTTTAGGAAATGGCTTGTTGGAAAATTCTACAAACAGTTTGGCAAGCCCCCGCAGAAACAGGCTATGCAGGGAGCCATTGGGGTACTCGAATCGCGCGCTCATTTCGAATCGCCAGAACGCGCTGTGCATGTCCGCATCGCGGAAAACGATGGCCGAATCTATCTTGATCTTGCCAATGACCAGCATCAAGTCGTAGAGATTTCCGTCGCTGGCTGGCGGGTGGTCGTCGATCCGCCGATTCTGTTTCGTCGCACGAAGAGCACTCGACCTCTCCCGACCCCGGTGGCGGGCGGAACTGTATCGGCACTTCGTCGGTTTCTGAACCTCGGTAATGATACGAACTGGTATCTGTGTCTCTTCTGGCTGCTTGCAGCTTTTCGCGCCAAAGGGCCATACCCAATCCTGATTTTCCAAGGCGAGCAGGGGTCCGCCAAGACCACCAACGCCAAACTCCTCCGAAGCCTGATCGACCCGTCCATCTCCTCGGTGCGGACGCCGCCGCGCGACGCGCGTGATCTCCTGATCGCGGCAACCAATTCGCATGTGGTTGCATATGACAATCTGTCCGGGCTCCCGCAGTGGTTGTCGGATGCGCTCTGCAGGGTCTCGACCGGCGCGGGGCTGTCCACACGTGCACTTTATACCGACAACGAAGAGGTTTTCTTTGAGGTGACCCGCCCGATCATTCTGAATGGCATCGATCAGCTTACGGAGCGCGCCGATCTGACCGACAGAGCCGTAGTCTTGACTCTGCCGGCAATCGAGGAGAGTAGACGCCAAGATGAAGCCCAATTGCACGCGGAGTTCGACCGCGAAGTGCCGATGATCCTCGGCGCGTTGCTATCTGCGGTGAGCGGGACCCTGGCGCGTCTCCCGTCCGTCAAGTTCAGCGGAAAACCCAGAATGGCCGATTTTGCGACGTGGTCGACCGCGGCAGAGATTCCGCTCGGGTTGCCCGAAGGTACCTTCAATCACGCTTACTACGCCAGCCGCGCAGAAGCGGTGCGCGAAACCCTTGACGCCGATTCGGTCGGCGCGGCGGTCATCGCGTTGATGGATACCCTGTCCGAGCAGGGCGCGTTGGAGTATTGGGAAGGAACGACGACGGAGCTAAAGCAGCGGCTTGAAGCATTGGTCGACGAGGGAACCAGGAAATCCGGCGGCTTGCCCAAATCGCCTCAGGCACTGTCCAGCCAGTTGCGGCGACTGGCGACATTCCTAAGGGAGTATGGAATAGAAATCCGTCCACCCGCAAAAGGCGCCAAGGGGCGGAGAATACTGACGATCACCAGACATCGCACCGAATCCGTCGCCACCCTCGCCACCCTCGCTTCCCATAGCTCCGCAGCCACGTGCGATCAATCACTTGCGACGGCGGCAATTGGTGGCGACGCTGTTGACGATGTGGCGAACAAGGCGGCGACCGCCGAGGTCTTGCCGCCCGTTTGTGTGCCAACGATTTCATCAACCGACAACGACTTAGCGCAGGTGGCAAGGGTGGCGACTGTTCCCCAAGCAAACTCAAACTTTGATGTTTGCCCCGACTGCGGACCCGTCTTTTGGCAACGATTGGGTGGCGTATTGGTGTGCCCCAATTGCGGGCAGGCTGCGCCTCAGGAGACGAGACCTGAGTCCATGGAGAGATTCGAAGTATGAGCGGCAACCGGTTCCTCCGCCGGCTGCGTCGGGCCGGCGTGCAACTCCATCTCGAGGGCGAACGCTTGTTCGTTGAGGCACCGACCGGTGCTATCACCGCCGAAATGCGGGCCGAGCTGTCACGCCACAAGCCCGAACTCGTGTCCGCACTTCTGCACGAATCCGATTCGAGGGCGCTACCAGGCAGAAATTCGGTAGTCGATGACAGCCTTCGGGAAATCGCCAGTCTCCTGGCAACTGCGTACCGCCGCTATCGTGCGGTCCGACACGTCAGCGACGATCAGGATTCCGCCTCAGGTCACTGGGAACTTGCAAACCGACTCCCACGGAGCGTTCATGGTGTGGTCGAATGAAGGCGAAACTTCAACTCGTTGGGACCATGCGAGCAGATGTGGACTTGGGCCGACTCGCAAAGATGAAGCCGGATGAGCTCCGCCGGCTCCATCGAACGCTGTTCGGATGCGATTTGCCGTTCGGCAACGCGGAACAAGCGCGGCGCAAGATCGCCTTCACATTCCAGGTGGAGCGGGAGGGCGGACTTCCCGAATCGGCGCGCCAACACGCGTTAAGCATCGCACGCGATGCCGCGTTCCGCCTTCGCACAAGAGTCCGTGCCCGCCGCTGCGGGTCCCTCGCAAATGCCAGCGTTTCGGAGATCGTTTCGAACCGTGATCTGCGGTTGCCGATGCCAGGTAGCTTGCTCGTAAGGGAGTATCACGGCCGCGCGATTATCGTTCGGGTTCTCGACGGCGGATTCGAGTACGACGGACACCGGTTCACATCGCTCACCGCTATTGCGACCGAAGTCACAGGGACTAAGTGGAATGGAATGGCGTTCTTCGGCTTGGTGAGGTCGCATGGCCGCTGAAGCCAAACCTTGTCCGATTTCGTCGCCGGCGCGCGTTCGCTGCGCGATTTACACGCGCAAGTCCACGGAGGAGGGCCTCGACCAGGATTTCAACACGCTCGATGCCCAGCGCGAGGCAGCGGAAGCCTACATCGCCAGCCAACGCCGCGAGGGATGGAGCGTCCTGCCGGAGCACTACGATGACGGCGGCTTTACCGGGGCGAACATGGATCGCCCGGCGTTGAAACGGCTGCTTGCGGGCATCGAGGCCCGCGTGATCGACTGCGTCATTGTATATAAGGTTGACCGACTCACTCGGTCGCTTGCGGATTTCGCCAGGATCATCGAGGCTTTCGACCGCTACCACGTCACGTTCGTTTCGGTCACCCAGAACTTCAACACGACGAACTCGGTAGGACGTCTGACGCTGAACATCCTGCTATCCTTCGCACAATTCGAACGCGAGATGATCTCCGAACGCACGCGCGATAAGATGCGTGCTGCGCGACGCAGAGGGAAGTGGATTGGCGGCAACGTACCGTTGGGGTATGACGTCGCGCCGAAGGGCGGGGCAATCGTCGGGAACGCCGAGGAAGCCGCCCGCGTTCGGGAGATCTTTGACCTGTACCTTCAACTCGG
This sequence comes from Terriglobia bacterium, assembly GCA_963797245.1. Lineage (GTDB taxonomy): Bacteria > Acidobacteriota > Terriglobia > Bryobacterales > Bryobacteraceae > Palsa-187. The sequence continues at coordinate 1,470 of CAWCPE010000020.1, read as the reverse complement.
GTCGTTGATTCCCGTCGTAGAGGAACTTGAACGCCGCGGCTGGCAGATGAAGAAACGGACGGCGCAAGACGGGCGGACGCGTGGTGGCGCGCCATTCAGCAAGAACACGCTTTACAACCTACTGACCAACGTGGTTTATACGGGCCGCGTCAAATTCGAAGGAAAGCTGTATCCCGGCGAGCCCGAGCGTGTTGTCGGCGACGACCTCTTTAACCGCGTTCAGGCGCAACTGAATCGTGCGGGTCGCGGCGGGAAACGCCGCCGGAACAAGCACAGCGGATTGCTGAAAGGCATCCTAGGTGCAACTGCTGCGGCGCCGGGATGACGCACACGTACGCCAAGAAAAAACAGACGCTGTATCGTTATTACGTCTGCAACACGGCGCATTCCCGCGGCTACGGAGCCTGCGAGACAAAATCGGTGTCGGCGCCACTGATCGAAGGTGCGGTGATCGCGAAGCTCCGTGCATTTTCGCAGGATCCCTCGACGTTCGGGGAGATATTGCGGCAGGTCGAGAAGCTGCGGCGGGCGGCCGGCGAGTCCACTCTGACCGACCCGGCAGAATTACGTGATGCCCTTCAGAGGTTTGAGCCTCTGTGGGACGAGTTGACGACGGCGGAACAGGAGCGGTTCATCCGGACGCTGGTGACGGAGGTCCGTTACGACGCACGCACCGAGACTGTGACGGTTGGTTTTCGAAGCGAAGGCATCATGCAACTCTGCGAAGGGGCGACGGCCGGATGAGGAACGAGCCCGCATCGGTCGAGGTTCACTTCCAGCTACGGCAAGCGGTCGCAGTCGATCCGGGCTCGGTTCCCTCCCCGAACGGCCGCCTTCCGCAAGTGGCGCGCGTGCTCGCCTTGGCGATTCATTTCGACGAGATGATCAAGCGCGGAGATGCGCGTGATTTTGCCGACGTGGCGCGGCAGTCGTGTCTCTGTCGCGAGCGCGTGAGCCAGATCATGCGGTTACTTTATCTCGCTCCCGACATTCAGATGGAGTTGTTGTACCTGCCGCCGATACTATCGGGGCGATTTCCGATCAGCCAAACAGCTACCCGGAAGATCGCGAATCTGATGTCATGGACTGACCAGCGGCGGGAGTGGGGACGGCTCAAACAACTTCCCCGGATCGTCTGACGATACTGCCTGAGTAATCGTTGACAATCCTGAGCTATCTAATTGAAACATAGCCATTTAGTTCTGGACGATGAATCCTATCTCGGTTATATTAGTGCATGGACCCGATGCATCTGAAGGTTAAAATCCAAATCGAGATGCGGCTGGTCGCCAAGCTGGCCCCTTACGGGACAAATGCCCGCACTCACAGCGATCAGCAGGTTAGCCAGATCGGTGCCTCGATCGAGGAGTTCGGGTGGACCAACCCAATTCTGATCGACGGCAACGATGGCATCATCGCGGGACACGCGCGGCTGTTGGCAGCGAAAAAGTTGGGGTTGACCGAGGTGCC
>CAWCPE010000019.1:0-34315 GCA_963797245.1 Terriglobia bacterium | reverse complement strand
ACCCGCGACCTCCGACGTGACAGGCCGGCGTTCTAACCAACTGAACTACGTCCCCGCATGCTGCCGGACGCAAAATCGTTTACACGACTGCAATCCGGCGTCGGAGTTCCAGAATAACACATGGAAGCCTCCGTGCTGATTATCCCGCGCGACTTCGGAGGACGCTCAATGGAAGCAGGGGAACGCCTACATCGCGGGCACCACCAGCGACGGCCATGCCTGCGTGTTGAAGCTGAGCGCCGACGGTTCCGCATTCGGTACAACGTAACCCTGGCAGGCACCGGTCAGGACTCGGCTCCGGCGATTCTCTCGGATGCCGCCGGCGACCGGATTCGGAATCGGTCCCGACATGGGAGTCGCCCCTGCGCCCAACGCGCAGGGGCAGATTCCTACTCAACTTGCCGGTGTCGAGGTTCTATTCGACGGCCAACCCGCGCCGCTCCTGTACGCGCAAGCGCGCCAGATCAACGCGATCGCGCCGGTGGGAATCAGCGGTCAGGCGCAAACCAACATTTCGGTGATTTACAACGCCACCACGGTCGGATCGATTGCCGCGCAAGTGAACAGCTTCGGATCTCCGGGAATTTTCCGGCTTCAGCCCGGCGTTTTGACGCAAGCTGCGGCTGTGAATCAGGATGGCACCACCAACAGTCCGTCGAACCCGGCGTTGCGCGGATCGGTGGTCGCGGTGTGGGGCACCGGATTCGGCGTGACCGATCCGGTTTGCACGACGAGCGGTTACAATCTTCCGGAAGCGGCGAATCTCGCCGCGGGCTTGACTGTGTACTTAAACGACGGGATCGGTTCTGTCGACGATATCGGAGGCTATCCTGTTCTTTACGCTGGAAATGCTCCGGCGCTTCCGTGCGGCGTGGTGCAGATTAACTTTCAGGTCCCGAGTTACGCGCCGCCGGGCGTATACCGGTTTTTCCCATGGGAGGCGATGGCCGTCAGCCCGGGCCCCGGCATCCAAGTGGTCAGCGGGACCATCGGCGTGACCATTCCCGTCAAATAAAACCCGCGCCCTTTTTTCCGCCGCTACTGGTATCATAAACACAGATGTGGTTCCTGCCTCCGCGTCAGCGGATTCCCGGCGTGAACAATCCAACCTTGTTTTTTCTCGAATGAAATCCAGCGTACAAATCAGCCGCGGCATTGAGTCGCTGTTCGGGACTCGCGATGAGAATATTCGTCTGATCGAAGGCGAGTTGAACGTCCGCACGCGCCTGCTCAATGATTGTCTCGAAATTGAAGGCGAAGACGAGGGCGTCGCGCGCGCTTCCGACATCCTTTCCGACTACAGCGCGCTGGTGCGCGAAGGCCACGTCTTCAACAACGGCGATCTGAACAGCTTCCTGCGCGTGGTCACCACCGATTCGCAGACCAGCCTGCGCGGTCTGGTCGAAAGCGGCAAGCAACGCAGCTTCGGAAAGAAAATCGTCGCGCCGAAGACCATGATGCAGCGCCGCTACGTCGACGCGATCGAACGGCATGACCTGGTGTTCGGCGTAGGTCCGGCGGGCACCGGCAAAACCTATCTGGCTGTGGCGATGGCCGTCTCCGCGCTGGTTTCAAAACGCGTCAGCCGCATCATTCTGACTCGTCCCGCGGTCGAAGCCGGCGAGCGCCTGGGATTTCTGCCCGGAACATTGCAGGAAAAAATCGATCCATTCCTGCGCCCGCTGTACGATGCGCTGTACGACATGCTCGAAGCGGAAAAAATCGAAAAGCTGCTGGAGCGCAATACCATTGAAGTCGCGCCCATCGCGTTCATGCGCGGCCGCACGTTGAACGACAGCTTCATTATTATGGATGAAGCGCAGAACTGCTCACCCGAGCAGATGAAAATGATTCTCACCCGCCAGGGATTCAATTCCAAAATGGTGGTGACCGGAGATCCGACGCAGATCGATCTTCCCAACGGCACGCGCAGCGGCCTGATTGAAGCGGTTGACGTGCTCCGGGCGGTCGAAGGCATCGGCTTCGTGCAGTTCGACGATCGCGACGTGGTGCGCCACAGCCTGGTGCAGAAGATCGTGAAAGCCTACGAACGTTACAACGAGGTGATCGGCGTCAACCGTCAGTTGTCGCTGAGACTCGGCGACGGTGAAGCCGCGCCGGCGCCCGGCATTGCAACCACATCAGCCGGCCCCGCCGCCTGAGCGGTGCTCCCATGTCTCCCGACGACATCCCTTTATTGGTCCGCAACCCGTCACGGCGAATCCGTCAAATTGCGGATCTGCGCGCGTTCTTCGCCCAGATGGTGAAACGCGTCGCACGCGGCCGCCAGATCGAGTGCCTGATCACCGATGACGCCGAGCTGCGCCATCTGAATCGCCAGTTTCGCGGGGCAAATTACGCCACCGACGTTCTTTCGTTTCCATCCGGCACCGGCGGGGAGATCGCCATCTCGCTCGACCGCGCGGCATCGCAGGCCGTCGAGCACGGCCACACCATTCACGACGAACTCCGCATCCTGATGCTGCACGGCGTGCTGCACCTGACCGGCCTCGATCATGAAACCGACTCCGGCGAAATGGCCGCCGCCGAAATGCGCTGGCGCAAACGCCTGGGCCTGCCCACCGGCCTGATCGAAAGGGCGCGAGCATGATGATTTACGCGCTCGGCCTGGCCGATTTCATCGTCTCTCTCATCGTGATGCTGGTCACTTGCGTGCAGCTTTTGTATCTCGAATCGCTGCGCATCCGCACACGCGAGCGCGCCTCGCTCGAGTTCTTCAAAGCCACGCTCGAATCCCGGCTGGGCCTGGAAACCGAGCGCGGATCGCTCACCTTTTCGCTCATCAAGAACGTCGGCCTGGCCGTCATCGGGTGCCTCACGCTGGCTACCGCGTACGAAAATGCGCCGGGATGGGAAGCCCTGGCGGTCGCTTGCCTGCTGGGCGCGATCTACGTGGTGATCGGAACTTACGTGGTCCCGCAGATCGTGTATCGCAAGAGCACCGGCCGCGGCCTCCTTCGGATCGTTCCGCTACTGCGGCTGCTCGCGTTCCTGGTCCGGCCGCTGGTGTGGGCGCTGGAATTTACACAGTCGCTGTTCGAACTGGGCGATCCGGTGCCATCCCCCAACGACACGCGTCCCGACGAGCACATCGAAGCGTTGATCCTGGCCGGCGAAGAGGAAGGCATCATCGAAAAGGGCGATCGCGAGCTCATTCAATCCGTGGTCGCGTTCGGCGATAAGACCGTGCGGGAAGTGATGACGCCGCGCCCGCTGATCGTGGCCATCCGTCAGAATGCAACCCTCGAAGAGCTGCGCCAGTTGGTGATCCAGGAACAGTACTCCCGCATCCCGGTGTTTGAGGAATCCATCGACCAGATCACCGGATTCGTCCACGCGCGCGACATGTTCGAGCTGGATGAAGACGACCGGGCCGGCCGCCGCGTCAGCGACATCATGCGTCCCATCCGCGCGGTTCCCGAGACCAAGCCGGTGAACGATCTGCTGCGCGAGATGCAGGAAGAAGGTGCGCACATGGCGGTGGTGGTGGACGAATATGGAAGCACCGCCGGCATCGTCACCATGGAAGACATGGTGGAGGAAATTGTCGGCGAGATTCACGACGAGCATGAGCCCGACCGCGATTTCCGCCAGGACCCCGACGGCAGCTACGTGGTCAGCGGCAGCTTCGACATCGGCCGCCTGGAAGATCTGCTCGATTTCCATCCGCAGCACGACCCCGAATCGACCACCGTCGGCGGCTTGATCACCGAATGGCTGGGGCATGTTCCCGGAGCGGGCGAAGAAACCGAACGCGACGGCATCGCCATCAAGGTTCTGGCGGCGAATCATCTGCGCGTCGACCAGGTGCGCGTGGCGAAAGCAGCGGCAAAATGAAAACGCCGTTCCCCGACGGTCGCGGCTCGGCTTGGCGGCTCTCGATAAGCCGTACGCGTGAATACTCCGGACCTGCTCCGCTTGCTGACGCGCGCGGTTCCGCATGTTGTTCCTTCGACCGGTTGCCCAACGGAACCCCGACCGTCAGGGAGGGGAGCACGTCCGTTAGGCAAGGGGTCAGCGGCAGGGTTTTCACACCGAGGATGCTCAGCCAATGACCCACCGCGCTGGATTCGTCGCCATCCTAGGCCGCCCCAACGCCGGCAAGTCCACTTTGTTGAACGCCATGGTCGGGCAAAAACTCGCCATCGTCGCCTCCCGGCCGCAGACCACTCGAACCTCGATTCAAGGCGTCGTCACCCTCCCCGACGCGCAGATTGTCTTCGTCGACACTCCTGGAATCCACAAATCCACCACGCTGCTGAACCGCCGCATGATGGACGCCGTCCGCAGCGCGGCCGAAGCGCCCGACCTCGCGCTGTTCGTGATCGATTCGCTGGCGCCCTATTCCGAACTCGATTCGCACGCCATCGACCTGCTCAAGAAAACCGGCGCGCCGTCCATCGCGGTGCTCAATAAAGTGGATCGACTGGAAGAGAAACCGCGCCTGCTCAAACTGATCGAACGCTACAAAGAACTGCACGATTTCGCGGATTACATTCCCATCTCGGCTTCGAAAGGCGAAGGCCTGGACGTGCTTCAGCGCGAAATCGTCGCGCGTCTTCCGGAAGGTCCCGCCCTGTACCCCGACGACTACCTCACCGATCAGCCCGAACGCTTCCTGGCCGCCGAAATCGTGCGCGAGAAGATTCTGCGCTTCGCAACGCAGGAGGTCCCGCACGCAGTCACGGTCTCCATCGAGTCCTGGGAAGACACTGAAAAACTGATCCGCATCAGCGCGATCATCTACGTGGAGCGCCCCGGACAAAAGGCGATTCTGATCGGCGCGAAGGGGTCGGCGCTCAAGAAGATCGGTACCGCGGCGCGCCTCGACCTGGAGCGCATGCTCGACCGCAAGGTATTTTTAGAAACCGTGGTGCGCGTGCGCCCCAACTGGCGGGACGATCCGGAATTCGTCCGATCGGCAGACTGGCGCTCCACCTCCCGAATGTAGCTTAATAGAGGTATATGGTCACACGAGCGCTTTCTTTTTTGCTCACGCTCGCTCTGGTGGTGCCGGTGGTCCCGTTGCTCGGGCAGGGCAAGCCGAGCGACAACAAGATTTACGACCAGGTGCGCCAGAAGCTGGCGAACGATCCCGAAGTCAAGGGCGCGAACCTGGACGTAGTGGTGAAGAACGGCCAGGTGACGCTCACCGGCACGGTGAACGATATCCGCGCCAAGGAAAAGGCGGAAAAAGACACCAAGAAGGTGAAGGGCGTCACCAGCGTCATCAATGAACTGAAACTTTTCGGAAGCTGACTCCTCCATGACATTTCCACGCATCCTTGTTTTCCTGTCGATCGCGGCCGTCGCGCCCGCGCAGTCGGCCAAGCGGGCTGAGACGCCCGACGGCAAAGAGATCCGGGATTACCGGCTCAATATGGACATCATCCAGCGGTATCTGAACGCGTTCCAGCTGGTGAGCAACGACGCGGCATCGAAGAAATGTTTCGACAGGAACCCGCCCGGAAACGCTCCCACGCTCGATGCCGGAGAGAAACTGCTCGGCTCCTGCCCCCCCGCGATCGCCATCATCAAGAACAATGGCCTGAAGCCGCGCGAGTTCATGGTCATCACCGGCGCCCTGTTCGCCGACTATATCGCGGTGGGCATGAAGCGGCAGGGGACGCTGAAGCAGTATCCCGCCACCATCTCCCCCGAAAACGCCGCCTTGATCGACCAGAATTTCGATAAGCTGCAAACCATGATGGCCCCGATGGCCAAACAGGGCAAGTAACGCTTTTCTAAGCCGCGTCTCAGTGCCGGAAGTGCCGCACGCCAGTGAACACCATCGCCAGGTTCAACCGGTCCGCCGCCGCGATCACGTCCGCGTCGCGCACCGATCCGCCTGGCTGAATCACCGCGGTGATCCCGTGTTTCGCCGCTTCCTCCACGCCGTCTGCGAACGGAAAGAACGCGTCGGATGCCATCACGCACCCGTCCAGCGGCAGAACCGCTTTCATCGCCGCGACTTTCACCGAATCCACGCGGCTCATCTGCCCCGCGCCCACACTCACCGTCTGCCCGGCGCGCGCATAGACGATCGCGTTCGACTTCACGTGCTTCGAAATCTTCCAGCCGAACTCGAGCGCGGCCCATTCATCCTCGGTCGGCGCGCGCTGCGTTTTCACCTGCGTTTCCGCGCGTGACAGCCGATGAGTATCGGGCGTCTGTGCGAGGAATCCTCCACTAATCGACTTCACAACCGCTCCTGGCGGCGCCGCTGTGACCTTGAGCATCCGCAGATTCCGCTTCGCACCCAGAATCTGCAGAGCCTCGGCGGAATACGCAGGCGCGGCGATGGCCTCGACAAACGTCTTCGCGATTTCCGCCGCGGTTTCTTCGTCCACCGCCCGATTGAACGCCAGAACGCCTCCATATGCCGACACCGGATCGGCTTCGAAGGCCCGCCGGTAGGCCTCCGCAAGCGCGGAAGATTCCGCGCATCCGCAGGGGTTGGTGTGCTTGATGACGGCCGCTGCCGGTGAATCGAATTCGGCAATCAACTGCCACGCCGCGTCGAGATCCACCAGGTTGTTATAAGAAAGCTCTTTTCCATGAAGCTGTTCCGCGCCCGCGATTCCGGCGTTTCCCGCTGCGTATAGCGCCGCCGATTGATGCGGATTTTCACCATAGCGAAGCGCGAATTTCCGCGGCACGCGAATGTCGAGCGTGGCGGGAAGCACGTCATTCGTCGGCGGAATTTCGGCCAGCCGGTTCGCGATGGCGCGGTCATAAGCCGCCGTCGCCGCGAACGCCTTCTTCGCGAGATTCCAATGCGTCTGCTCGGACAGCGCGCGATTCGATTCGAGCTCTTCCACGATCGAGGCATAATCCTCGGGTGACGTCACCACCGCGACGTCCTGCCAGTTTTTCGCCGCCGCGCGGATCATGGTGGGGCCGCCGATATCGATATTCTCAATCAACTCTCCGAGCGTCGCGTCCTTTTTCGCGGCAATCTTCTCGAACGCGTACAGGTTCACGCACACCAGGTCAATGCGCGGAATTCCGTGCTCTTCGAGCGCCGCCATGTGGTCGAGCTTCGCGCGTATCGCCAGGATCCCGGCGGCGATCCGCGGATGAATGGTCTTCACGCGGCCGTCCAGCATTTCCGGAAACCCGGTCACGTCGGCCACTTCGCGCAGGTTCTTGATCCCGGCGGCAACCAGTGCTTTATGCGTCCCGCCGGTCGAAAGAATCTCAATTCCCAGCCGCTCCAGCGCGCGGGCGAAGTCGGCGATTCCGGTCTTATCGGTGACGCTCATCAGAGCGCGATGAATTTGAGGCATGAAAAATCATTGTGACACGGCCGCCGGGCGGCTTGGCGAAACGAACCCACCGAAGAGCTATCCTCAGTTTTTTCATGCGCTTCCCACACTGGGTTGCGGCGTTCAAAGCGGGTCCCTCGCGTGGTACGTTGGTCGTTTATGCGACTCGTGACATTCAGCCGCGCCGGCGGCGCACCACAGGCAGGCGTCGTTTCCGGCGATCAGGTTTCCGGGCTTGGATCAGATATGATCTCCGTAATCTCCTCCGGCGCAACGCCCGCGGCCAGCGGACCTTCGTATGCCCTAACCGACGTCACCCTGTTAGCCCCAATTCCCCGCCCTCCCAAGCTCATCTGCGTCGGCCTCAATTATCGCGACCACGCCGCCGAAACCAACCTGGAGATCCCCAAAGTCCCGACCATCTTCAACAAATTCCCCAGCGTGGTTATCGGACCTGGCGACAACATCGTCTTGCCGAAGGTTTCCAGCCGTCCCGACTACGAAGCCGAATTCGCCTTCGTGATCGGCCGCGGAGGACGATACATTCCGGCCGCCCGCGCCATGGAACACGTCTTCGGCTACACCATTGTCAACGATGTCAGCGCCCGCGATTATCAGATGGCGACCTCGCAATGGCTGATGGGCAAGACGTTTGATACGTTCGCGCCCATGGGACCGTGGATCGTCACCGCCGACGAGATCGCCGATCCGCATTCGCTCGATATCCGGCTCGAAATCAATGGCGAGCGGCTGCAGAATTCGAACACCCGTGAGCTGATTTTCAAAATTCCGGAGCTGATCGAGTTCCTCTCTAAAGTTGTCACGTTAGAATCCGGCGACGTGGTCATCACCGGAACGCCGGCCGGCGTCGGGTTCACGCGCAAACCGCCGCGCTACCTCAAGCCGGGAGATCAAGTCTCGATTTATGTGCAGGGTATCGGGACGTTGACGAATCCGGTGGTCGCCGAAGGCTGATACCACCCGTAACCGGTCCTTTCTACCACTTCAATGCGACCCACCGCGCGCCGTCCGCGCGCATCGAAGTAGTAGAGGAAACGGTTATGACGGCAAGGTGGAAACAATTTCCGAGCCTTTTCCTGGCGGGCTTGCTGGCAGTACCCCTGCTGGCGGCGCCCAGGGTGCCGGCGGCTTCCGGGACAAGAGGTCCCGCTCAGCCCGGCACGATCAATTATGTGGAGGGCCAGGCTTCGCTCGATCAGCAGCCGCTGAGCCAGAACTCGGTCGGCACGATGCTGCAGGCAGGTCAGACCCTGACGACGATGAACGGCAGGGTGGAAATCCTGCTGACGCCAGGCATCTTCCTGCGGCTCGATCACGGGTCGACCGTGCGGGTAGACGCGTTCGGCCTGGCCAACGACACAGTCACGCTGATGGGCGGCCGCGCCATGATTGAGGTGGCGGACATTCTCCCCGCCAACTACATCATTCTGAATGAAAACGGCGCCAGCGTGCGCGTGATCAAACGAGGGTTGTACGAGTTCGACGCGACCGCCGGCCAGGTGCGCGTGTACGACGGGCAGGCCGAGGTCACGGCCGGCCCCAAGACGATCAAGCTGGATGGCGGGCATGAGCTGGCGCTGATCAATAACCCCAAATTCAAAACGCACGGCTTCGACAAAAAAGAGCAGGACGATTTCTATCGCTGGTCCAGCCTGCGCGCATCGTATCTGGCGGAAGCCAACCGGTCAGCCGCGCAGATGTACTATCCGGGCGGGCCCGGCTGGTATGGTCCGGATTGGTATTGGGACCCGGGGTATGACGCGTACACGTGGGTCCCGGGCGACGGCATGTTCTGGGATCCCTTCGGCTGGGGCTTCTACTCTCCGTGGTACCTCGGATTTGGATTGGGATGGGGTTATGGAGGATACGGGTTCGGTTATGGCGGATACGGAGCCGGGCGTTTCGGCGGCTATCATCATTTCGGCCCCGGTTATCGTCCCGGCATTGGGCAGCATGCGGCCGGAGCGTTCGGCAGATCGGCCGGCGGCGGATACCACGCGGGTGGTTTCGGCGGCGGCGCATACCGCGGCGGTGGATTCGGCGGCGGCGGATTCCACGGCGGCGGTTTCGGTGGTGGCGGATTCCACGGTGGTGGAGGCGGATTCCACGGCGGTGGAGGCGGATTCCATGGCGGCGGAGGAGGCGGCGGACGCCGGTAATTTCGTGGCAGCTGGACAACGGCACGGCGAGCGTCTCAGCAGGCTCAGAAGACGCCGCCGTGCGTTTTTCTCATGGATTCAAGCATCGCCAGATAGTAATAGCGTCCTCAGGGACGCATTTCTCCTGTCTTTACGCGATGCACCGGACGGGCTCCCGGCGCATCCAAAGAGTGGAGAGGTTTGAAACAGTTATGACGGCAAGGTGGAAACAATTCGGTACATTCTTCCTGGCCGGCTTATTGGCGGTTCCGGTTTTGGCAGCGCCTAGAATGGACGCGCGCGGTCCCGCCCAGCCAGGGACGATTAATTATGTGGAAGGTCAAGCCACGCTGAACGGCACTCCCCTGAATACGAATTCAGTGGGTACACCCATGCAGACCGGTGCGATCCTGACCACCCAGAACGGCAAAGCAGAGGTTCTGCTGACGCCGGGTGTTTTTCTGCGCCTGAACACGGGCGCATCCATCCGGATGGATTCGACTGGTTTGGCCAATACCGCGGTGACCCTGCAACAGGGTCGCGCGATGGTTGAGGTCGATCAAGTCCTTCCGGCCAACGACATCCTGATTAATGAAGGCGGATCGAGCATCCGGCTTCTGAAAAAAGGCGTGTACGATTTCGACGCGACCGCCGGCCAGATCCGCGTATTTGACGGTCAGGCTGAAGCGACGGTGGGCGGCAAGACGATCAAGATCGACGGCGGGCATGAGCTCGCGCTGATCAACAATCCGAAATTCAAGACTCACGGCTTTGACAAAAAAGCCTACCAAGATGACTTTTACCGTTGGAGCAGCCTGCGTTCGTCCTATCTGGCTGAAGCCAACGTTTCCGCCGCGAAAATGTATTACGCCGGCGGACCGGGCTGGTACGGTCCGGGCTGGTATTGGGATCCTTGGTTCACAGCTTATACCTGGATCCCCGGTGATGGAATCTTCTGGAGCCCGTTCGGCTGGGGTTTCTACTCGCCATTCTTTGTCGGGTATGCCCCGTTCTACGGCTACGGCTTCGGCTACTATCATCATTTCGGCCCGGGCTACCATGCTCCGGTAGGCGCGATCCGCGCCGCGAACGGCAGGACTTTCGGGGGCGGATACAGCGGATTCCGCGGTGGATATAGCGGCGGATTCGCTGGTGGATTTGCCCGCGGCGGTTTCGCCGGCGGTGGTGGTGGATTCCACGGCGGACGCCGGTAACGATTAGACTTCGACCCTGCCGAAAACGCGCGGCTAGCGTCCCGTAAACGCTGCCGCGCGTTTTTCTATGAAGTGAGCCACGCCTTCCTTGAAATCCTCCGTCCCGAAACTCCCGCGCATTTCTTCGATCGCCTCATCATAAGCTTCGCCCAGATTCTGCAATAATCCCGTGTAAATCTGACGTTTCATCACGCGCAGCGAGCGCGGCGAAACCGTCGCGGCCATCTCCCGCGCGATCTCCTGCACGGCGGGCAGAAAATTTTCTTCCGGCAGCACCCGCGTCACCAGGCCGATGCGGAGCGCTTCGGCCGCATCCACCATTTTCGACGTGAACATCATCTCGATCGCATTGCCAGTGCCAACGATGCGCGGCAGCATCCAGGCGAGGCCATATTCGGCCACCAGCCCGCGCTTTGAAAAGATCACCGAGAAGCGCGCTTTTTCCGAAGCGAACCGGAAATCGCAATACAGAGGAATGATGAATCCCAGCCCCACGGCGGGCCCATTGATGGCCGCGATGATCGGCTTCGGCACCGACAGCAGCCAGGCGTGTTTCTTGCGAAAATCCGCGTGCGCATCGCCGTCGTTTTCGTTGGCGACCAGAAATCGCCCGGCTTGCTGTCCTTCCTGAGAAATGGCCGACAGCAGCGACATATCCGCACCCGCGCAGAATCCTTTTCCTGCGCCGGTCAGAATAATGACGCGAACGGTATCGTCCGCCGCAGCCGCGCGAATCGCGCCGGCGACTTCTTCCTCCATCTTCCGGGTCCACGCGTTAAGTTTGTCGGGGCGATGCAGAGTAACGGTCGCGACCCGGTCGGCCGCCTGGTAAGTGATCTGTTCGTAATCCATAAGGTTGCTCTATTCTTATCGCAACCGGTGGGAGCAAGCAAGCTCGGCGTCTAACGGTCGCGGTTCCGTTGGTCGAAACCCCGCGCGTCAGAGTTTGAGTGCTGACCGCTAGCTTACGCGCGCGGTTCTGCGTGTTAGAGACTCCAGGGACCAAGTGTCTGCGCGAAAATCTGGAGACTCCACCCCGCCGTTACGAGTCTGTGTGAAAAGTGGAGTTGATCGGCCTTGCTCCCCTCCCTCACGGCGGGGTTCCGTTTTGCGCCACGTCGAATGAGCCACATACGGAACCCCGCGCGTGAGCAAGGGGAGCAGGTCCGTGGTTTTCACACAGACTCGTAACGGCGGGGTGAGGCATCGATTTTTCACACACACTCTTACGCATGGGGCTGGCCCGGTGCGAGCGGCTTTCGCGGCGGGGATGTGTCAAGATTGCGGATGTGCGCGGAGTTCCTGTTCACCTGTTCCTGTGCGGCTGCGCGATGGCGGCTGGTCCGCCGGTCACGTTCACGTTTAGTGTTGGGACGACCTGTACAGACTGCCTGTCGGCGAAGGAATTCCAGATCAATGCTGTCGCGACCGACGCCGCAGGTAACACGTACCTCACCGGATATGTCAACTCCCCGGCATTTCCGGTCACACCGAACGCGTTTCAAAGTACGCTGACGAAATCGGTGTGCGTCGGGGTGCCCACGTACTTTCCGCCGTGCAGCGATGCCGTGGTCGTGAAGCTGGATCCATACGGGAACATCGTATGGGCGACTTACCTGGGTGGAAACGGAAACGATTCCGGAACAGCGATCGCGGTCGACGGGGACGGCAACGTCTACGTCGCCGGGACGACGTGGCCGGATGCCGGTTTCGATCTCAACACGTTTCCGGTCACTGCCGGGGCTCCATTCGGACCTCCGCCAGCCAGGGACGGTTCGGCATTCATCAGCAAGCTGAGCGCGGACGGAAGCAGTTTGATCTATTCGACTTTCCTGCCGGGCGGAGCTTATTCAAGCCTGGTCGCCGCCATGACCATCGATTCGAGCGGCATGGCGTACGTCGCCTATCAGAGCGACCCCGCTCTGACCGTCCCCACCACTCCGGGCGCGTTTCAGCCCGTGGCGCAGAATGCGGGAGGGCCAGGTGTGGTGGTGAAATTGAACGCGGCGGGCTCCGCGCTCGAGTATGCGACGTACCTTTCGGGCAGCGGGCAGCGCGGCACGCAGGATTTTCCGTTGTCGATTGCGGTCGACGGCGCGGGAAACGCCGTGGTCGCGGGCTATACAGGCGGCACCAGTTTTCCGGTGACTCCCGGCGCGTGGCAGACCGTCGATCCCGATCCCGGCGCGGCGACTGGATTCGTTTCGAAGCTCAACGCTGGCGGGACGGCGCTGATTTATTCCACGTACTTCGGCGGTGGCGCGACTGCCGTGGAGCTGGATTCGAACGGAAACGCGTATGTGCTCGGCGCGGATGGGCCGCCGGGAATACCGGTTCTGGCCGAGCTCAGCGCGGATGGATCGTCGGTGGTGTATTTGACGCAGGTTCCCGGTGCGGCGGGCATGGCTCTCGATCCGGTCGGTAATGCATACGTGGTGGGCACGAATCCGAGCGCGTCGGCGACTGTGTTCGTCGAACGGTTTGCGCCGGGCGGCGTGCCGTCGGGGATGGAGACGCTGGGCGGGCCGGCGGTCTACCAACCGGGAGCTACCTACTCTATCAATGATTCGGCGAACGCGATCGCGGTCGCACCGAACGGGTCGGTGGTGATCAGCGGAACGGCGGTTTCGGGCGATTTTCCTGGGATTTCGCAGGCGGTCGCGTCGGAAGGAGTGGCTTACGCCACCAGCTTTTTCATCAACGCGACGGTGATGAACGCGGCGAACTATGTGGCTGGCGTGGTGGCGCCGGGAGAGATCGTGACGATTCTGGGCGATGGATTCGGCGGGGCCGAAGTGGTGGTGACGTTTGGCGGCATCTCCGCTCCGGTGATTTATCTTTCCGGCAGGCAGATCAACGTACAGGTGCCCTGGAAGATCGCCGGACAAACCTCGACCGAGATGTTGATCACGGAAACCACGGGACCGGGGTTCGGACCGGTGTCGCCTCTGACAACGTTCGGCCCATTTATGGTCGCGGTCGCGCCTTCGGTGCCGGGAGTTTTCTATGTCACCAATTCCGACGGGAGTGTCAACTCGGCGGCCAATCCCGCGGCGCGAGGGGATTTTGTCGTCATTTACGGAACGGGAGGAGGCGTGACTAGCCCGGTTGGAACCACTGGGGGATTGTGGGCTGACGCTCCGCTCGCTTCGTTAACGCTACCGGTCGCCATCAGCATCGGCGGGGAGAGCGCGGGGGTCATTTACTCCGGGTCGGCTCCGACGCTGCTGAGCGGGTTTTTTCAAATCAATGTCCGCATTCCGGCGGATCTGGCGTCGTCGGCCGCGACGTCCCTGATTCTGAATATAGGGAACGGGCAAACGACGGTTCCGGTCGCGGTCAAGTAACCGCACGCGCCGTTTAGAATCAATAGGAACACTTGCACCTGCCGGGCCTCCGGACGCATCTGTTACAATGAAGGTTTATAAATGCACAGGATGCGTCTTTACACGCTACTGGCTGTGGTTGGGGCTGGGGGCGGGCAGATTTGGGCAATGGGGGCCGAGGAATCGGATAGCGTTGCCGATAGTTACGTCGAAAGGTATCTCGAAGCCAGCAAGACTCAAAAGGAAGCGTTACGCGGAGTACAGATGGAGGTCAGCCTGGATGCGAGGCTTCCGCGGCTTGAAAAACGCGGGCGGCTGCGGGCGCTGCGGACCATTTCGAAGCTGGGGATGATCACCTACAAGGCGCTGGGGTTTTCGGGCGATAACATGATCAAAAATCAGGTGATCGCGCGGTACCTGGACGGCGAGTCCCAGACCCGCGACATCGGCATCACGCGCGCTAATTACAAGTTCAAATACAAGGGCCAGACTGAGCTGGATGGACGGAAAATCTGTGTGTTGCAGGTCACTCCGCGCAGGAAAGTGGTCGGGTTATTCCGTGGCGAGTTGTGGCTGGACGCGGAGACCGCCATGCCCGTGCGGGAATCCGGGCGCTTCGTGAAGAGCCCGTCGGTGTTTCTGAAGAAGATCCAATTTGTGCGGGATTACGAGATTCAAAACGGCGTTTCGGTTCCGAAGCACGTTGAAAGCACGGCAGATGTGCGCGTTTTGGGGCGGGCCGAGCTGAGCATCGAATATTCCAATCTCAGCCGCCAGGAACTGGCTGAAGACGCGCCGGATATTCGGTAGACTGGAAGAAGTGAGAAGGAGACCTCGCGCTTGCCGATGAAAACGTTGTTCCTGAATCCACCGTCGTTTGAAGGTTTTGACGGTGGCGCGGGCTCCCGCTGGCCGTCCACGCGCGAGATTGAATCGTATTGGTATCCGGTGTGGCTGTGCTATCCCGCGGGGATGCTGGAGGGCAGCAAGGTTCTGGACGCTCCTCCGCATCACGTTTCGATCGAGCAGACCATCGAGGAGGCCAAGAACTTCGAACTGATGGTGCTGTTCACTTCGTCGCCGGGTTTTCACGTGGACGTGAAGATCGCCGAGATGATGAAGGACGCGAATCCGAAGTTGAAGACCGCGTTTGTGGGACCGCCGGTGACCATTGAGCCGGATAAGGTTTTGAATGCGTCGAAGGCCATCGATTTCATCGTGCGCCGGGAGTTCGATTTCCAGATCGCCAACTACGCCAAGGGCGCGAGTCTTGAAGATCTGCCGGGTGTGAGTTTTCGCAAAAACGGCGAGAACATTCATAATCCGGAAGGCGGCTACATCGAAAACCTGGATGAGCTGCCGTGGGTTTCGAAGATTTACAAACGCGACCTGGATTTCACCAGGTACAACGTTCCGTTCCTGCTGCATCCGTACATTTCGTTTTACACGACGCGCGGCTGCCCGGCGATGTGCACTTTCTGCCTGTGGCCGCAAACGCACTCCGGGCATCGCTGGAGATTGCGGTCGACCATGGATATCGCCAACGAGTGCCGCTACACGCTCGAGAATTTCCCGGGTCTCAAGGAAATTTTCTTCGACGACGATACGTTCAACTATCGCAAGGCGCGGACCATCGAGCTGTGCGGTGAACTGAAGAAGATCAAGAATTTCACGTGGAGTTGCACCTCGCGCGTCACCACCGATTACGAAACGCTCAAGGCGATGAAAGAGGCCGGGTGCCGGCTGCTGATTGTCGGTTATGAATCGGGCGACGAGCAGATTCTGCGCAATATCAAGAAGGGCGCGACCATCGACATGGCCAAGCGCTTCACGGACAATTGCCACAAGCTCGGTCTGGTGATCCATGGCGATTTCATTGTCGGGCTGCCGGGCGAAACTCGCGAAACGCTGCGCAATACCATCGATTTCGCCAAGCGCCTGGACGTGGAAACCATCCAGGTTTCGATCGCGCACGCGTTTCCGGGCACCGAGTTTTACGATTTCGCGAAGAAAAACAACCTGGTGCAGATCAACATGGCGGACGAAGAAGGCCACCAGTTGCCCAACGTGGTCTACCCGGGGATTCTCGAAAAGGACGAACTGATCGAGTGGGTGGAGCGCTTCTACGGCGAGTATTATTTCCGTCCCAAGGCCGCGTGGCGCATCGTTCGCAAGGCGATTTTCGACAACAGCGAGCGCAGCCGGCTGTATAAAGAAGCCAAGAGCTACCTGTCTCTGCGCCACAAGCGCGCCAAGTACGTCGCGGAAAACAAGGCGAATCGCGTGCTGGCGGCCGAGCACGCCGCGGACGAGCGCGCGGCGGGGTAATGTCCGCTCGATGAACGCGCAGCTTCGCTCAAAGACACAACTTTTCACCGTCATCGTCGTATTGAGCAATGCGCTGGGAAATTTTGCGCTGGCCTGGGGCATGCGCGGGCGCACGACGGTCACGGTGCTCGACTACCTGGCGGCGATTTTCAATCCATGGGTGATGGTCGGGATCGCGCTGCTGATTCTGTGGCTGCTTTCGAGGATGGCGCTGCTGAGTTGGGCGGACCTGAGCTACGTTCTTCCGATTACGTCTTTGGGCTATGTGGCTAGCGCGCTCATCGGCCGCTTTTTCCTGAGCGAACAGATCACGCCTACGCGCTGGATGGGGACCGCGCTGATCGTCGCGGGGACCATCCTGGTGGGGCGCGGGAGCCCGCACGGACGAGGTGAGTTGTGAAGTCGTGGACGCTGCTCGGGGTGATCGTGGGAAGCACCGTCCTGGGCGATCTGCTGCAGAGCTTTGAAATGAAGCGGCACGGCGAGATCATGGAGTTTCATCCGCGCGGCTTGGGCCGGCTGTTGGCGACGCTGGCGCGGAAGAAATTTCTGATCCTGGCGATCGTGTTCATGGCGATTTCATTTTTCGCGTTCATGACGCTGCTCGAATCGGCGGATTTGAGTTTCGCGGTGCCGGCGTCGGCGGCAACGCTGGTGTTTGAAACGTTTCTGGCACGATTCGTTTTAAAAGAACGGGTCGATTCCTGGCGCTGGGCGGGAGCATGCCTGGTGGCCGGCGGCGTGGCATTGCTCGCGCGGTGATCTGGATCGCGCTGGTGGCGGGGGCTTATCAGGCGTTCGCGATTCTGGCGTGTATTTTTGGCAGGGGGTCGGGGGCCCGGGGCCAGCTTGCGGCGTCGATTCTGAAACCAATTCGCGGCGCGGATGCGGGACTGCGCGACGCGATCGCTTCGCATGTGGCGCTGCGCGGGGAATTCGAACTGCTGTGCGGCGTTTCGTCGCTGGATGATCCGGCCGTTGCGGTGATTCGCGAGTTCACTTCGGTTCGCGTGGTCGAATGCTTGACGAAGACTCCGAATGCGAAGGTGGGCGTGCTTCAGGATCTCGCGGCGGCAGCGCGCTATCCGGTTCTGATCGTCAACGACGCCGATATTCGGGTTCCCACGGATTACCTGGAACGGGTCACCGCGCCGTTGTCCGATCCGGGCGTGGGGCTGGTCACGTGCCTGTATCGCGCGCATGGTTCCACATTCGCGTCGCGCTTCGAGGGGCTGGGCGTCTCGACCGACTTCGCGCCGTCGACGCTGGTGGCGCGACTGGTGGGCGTCGACGAGTTCGCCATGGGATCCACCATGGCGTTCCGGCGCGCCGATCTCGACCGCATCGGCGGCTTCGCGGCGATCGGAGATTATCTCGCCGACGATTATCAACTGGGGCACAAGCTGCACGCGCTGGGACTGAAGTGCGTCCTCGGCGATGTGATCGTGGACACGCGCCTGGGCGGAAATATCTGGGAGCATCAAATTCGGTGGGCGCGGACCATTCGTGTGTCGAAATTCGCCGGATTCCTGGGGCTGCCGGTCACGTTTGCGACGTTTTGGGCGGTGCTCGCGGCGGTGCTGGGAGACTGGCGCATCGCGATCGCGCTGCTGGCGATTCGGATGATGATGGCGATCGTGGCGGGATGGTTCGTGATGCGCAGTTCAGATGTCCTGCGCTTGTTTTGGGCCATCCCGATGCGAGACCTGTTCGGAGCAGCGGTTTGGATGGCGGCACTGGGCGGAAATACGGTGGTATGGCGTGGAAAAAAGTTGAAGATCGACCGGCAGGGCCGGCTGCAGTAAAATATTTCCGTGAAGCATCCGCTGATTTACACGGCGCCGTATCGCAACGGACCGATGGTGGATGACGATCTTTTCCGGCGACTGTGCCGGTCGCGGGATTTTCTGGCGGACGGGCTCGATCAGCCGCTGCGCCTGGCGGATGCGGCTCGTGAAGCCGGCATTTCGCAGTTCCATTACCATCGCGTGTTCGCGCGCGTGTTCGGTGAAACGCCGCACGAGTTCCTGACGCGGCTGAGAATCGACCGCGCCAAGCGTCTGCTGGCCCGAGAACGGCTGCCGGTGACCGAGGTGTGCTTCGCGGTCGGCTACGAAAGCCTGGGGTCTTTCTCTACGCGCTTCCGAACTGTGGTGGGATGTTCGCCTTCCGCATTTCAGCGGGAGATCCGAAGGATTTTCCCGGTGCCTGCGCTGGCGGTGCATCGTTTCATTCCGGCGTGTTACCTGATTCGGCGTGGCGCGACTCCGTTCTAGGAGAACCGCAAGATCGGAGAAGCGCGCGACGGGCGATCGTGGCATTCTGAATCGGAGGTGAATTTAAGATGATTCAGCGACTTTCGCACGTTACGATCTGGGTGCTCAATCAGGAGGAGGCTTACGATTTCTACGTCAACAAACTCGGATTCAAAGTCAATACCGACGCCAAGATGGACAATGGGTTCCGCTGGCTGACGGTGACGCCGCCGGCGCAGCCGGATATGGAGATCGTCCTGATGCCGATCGAGCCGGGACCGATGATGGATCAGGAAACCTGCGACGCGTTACGCACCCTGGTGGGCAAAGGCGTGCTCGGCGCGGGCGTTTTCGCGACTGGGGATTGCCGGAAAACATACGACGAGCTGAAAGCTAAAGGCGTCGAGTTTTCACAGCCGCCGACCGAACGTTTCTATGGCGTGGAAGCGCTCATGAAAGATAACTCGGGCAACTGGTTCAGCCTATCAAGCTCGGTCAAGGAGGCGAAGGCTTGACGGCCTTCAATGACAAGCTTCGCGCGTGGTGGTGGCACCGGCAGGGGCTCGACGGCCGGCTCGCGGGCAAGAATCCCGCCGAAGTGCTGGCGGAAACGGGCTGGGCGCGATCAGTGGGCGGAGTGGGTCCATATCTGACGCTGTTCGCGCGGGCCGGGACTTCGCGGGAAGCGGCGGATGCGGCGGTCGAGAATCTCGAAATTCATGAGCTGCCATCGGCTCGTCGGTGCACCTACGTTCTTCCCGCCGCGGATTTCGCGTTGGGGCTAAAGCTCGGTGAGGCTTTCGATGGCGAGATGAAGCTGGCGCTGAAACTCGGCGTGACGGAAAAGGAAATCGACAAGCTGGGCGACGCGGTGGTGAAGTCGCTCGCGAAGGGCCCGCTGGATCCGGAAGAGATTCGCGAGGCGACGGGAAACGCATCGCGCAGCCTGGGTGAGGCGGGGAAGAAAAAGGGCCTGTCGACCACTCTGCCGCTGGCGCTCGGCAAGCTGCAATCGTCGGGCGACATCCGCCGCGTTCCGGTGAACGGGCGACTGGATCAGCAGCGCTATAAATACATCGTATGGAAACCGAATCCGACGGCGAAGTTCAAGTTGTCGCCGGAGGAGGCGCAGGTCGAATTGGCGCGGCGATATTTTCATTGGACCGGACCGGCGACGGTGGAGGAGTTCCGCTGGTTTTCGGCTCTCAACGCGAAAGCGGCGCAGGCCGCAATGGAGCCGCTGAAGCTGATCGCGCTCGAAGACGGCCGTTTGATCCTGCCCGAGCAGCGCGATGCGTTCGAAGCCTTCCAAGTTCCGAAGCAGGCCGATTACCGGCTGGTGAGCAGCATCGACGGCATTACGTTACTGCGCCGCGGCCTGACGAGCATCGCCGATACGCCGGTTTTGAAGCGCCTGGGCACGGTGCCGGATCTTCCGAGCCACGGCATTTTCGATCGCGGCAAGTTGGTCGGGTTGTGGGAATACGATCCGGATACAGAATCGATTGCGTGGGCGTCGTTCATGGGCAAGAACAAAGAAATGGAGCGCGCGGTCGCGAAGACCGAAGAGTATGTGCGAACGCAGTTGGGCGATGCTCGGTCGTTCAGTCTGGATAGTCCCAAAAGCCGCGCGCCGCGGATTCAGGCTTTACGCGGTGCGAAATGAAAACCACGAATTCACACGAGTGGACATGAATCGGATTTTATTCGTGTGCATTCGTGTGCATTCGTGGCTTCATTTCTTGAAGTACCACAGGATGAAATACTGACCGCCCGCGCCGTGGCGATAGCGCGCCTCAAATCCGCATCGATTCGCCATCGCGACCGCGTCGGCGTCGGTGAACGGCACGCCCAGCCAGGTGTCGTCCGGCGCGGATTCGGTGCGCGGGTCGCCCTGCACCCAAAATTTGAACAGCGCGCCGGGGCGCAGCAGGCGATGCACTTCGCGCACGTAATTTTCGATGATCTCGCGGCTGGGAATGTGCTGGAACACGATCGCGGAATAAGCGAAATCGTATTCGCCCGCGGGGATCACGCTCAGATCGCAGCCGTTGTTCTGATACGCGTGCGCGTTAGGCAGATCGACCAACGCGCGGCGCGCGGCCTCCACCATTTCTCCGCTGATATCCACGGCATGGACCTCGCCGAATAGTTTTGCGAGTGCGCGTGTGATTCGCCCGGCTCCGCAGCCGATTTCGATCACGCGCATGTCGCGTGGCTCCTTGCCCTGGCAGATATTCTGCATGTCGGTGAGGATATCTTCGTCGATCTGCTGCTGGCCGGAGGCGAAGAAGGCGTCGTCAGTCCAGTCGGTGCGCTCGGTATTGACGTAATGACGCGCGTTCTCGCGGGCGCGGGCGTCCCAATCCTGACGCATTTTTTCGAGCTGCTGTTCCCGCGTCAGCTTTTTCATTTTTCGACCAAAAAGTTTCCTACGAAGAGTGCGTCGATGCCAGATGAGTAGAAACTCCGCACCGCTTCGCGCGGCGTGGATACCAGTGGATCGCCGAACAGGTTGAAGCTGGTGTTGTACAGCACCGGCAGCCCGGTCACCTTTCCGGCTTCGAGGAGCAGCCGGTGATACAGCGGATTGTCGGCTTCGGAAACGGTGTGGACGCGCACCAGGTCTTCGCCCAGGATCGCCGATTCAAACGTTTTCCGGTGCTGCTCCTTCACGCGGCCGACCGTCGCCAGGTGCCGCGCGTTCGGGCCGGCTTCGAAATATTCGCAGGCAAGTTCGACCGGAACCGACGCCGCGAATTTGCGGAACGGCTCGCGATGCTTGATGAAGACGTTTAGATTCTCGGTCGAATATGGGTCTAAGGGAGACGCCAGAATGCTGCGATTGCCCAGCGCGCGCGGGCCGAATTCCATGCGGCCCTGCATCCACGCGACAATCTTGTGGTCGCCGAGCATGCGCACGGCGGTCGAAAGCAGGTCGTCGGCGGATCGCAGGTAGTGAAAGCGCAGCTTGCAGTTTTCAAGCACCTGTTTGATCTCTTCGGCATTGTATTCCGGCCCCAGCAGCATCGATCCGTTGTAATGTTTTCTCGACACGTGAAGTGCCGCGCCGAGCGCCGTCCCCGCGTTCCCCGCGGCGGGCTGTACGAACACGTTCTTCCAGCGCCCCGACCGTTCGAGCGCCGCGACCACCAGCGCGTTATAGAACAATCCTCCGGCGAGCGCCAGATTCTCGCCTTCGCCGGCGAGTGTCACGACGGTATCCTCGATGGTTCGCTGCAACCCGGCGGCAATGGTCGACTGCGAAAACTGCTGCGCAGTGAGCCGGTCGAAAAACTTCGATCCCAGTGCGCCGCTCGCGTCGAAGAACGACGGATCGAGGCGCGCCGAATCGGACAGGATCTCGCGGAACAACGGAGCCAGACTCTGATCGCCGGAAGTCGAAAGCCATTGCACCTTGTGCTCATCCGCGCCCGGCCGGTAGCCGAGCATCTGCGTTACGGCTCGATACAGGCGGCCGAGGGAATCGGGATAATACCACTCCTTTTCAAGATCCAGCTGCGTTCCGTTGGCGTGCCAACGGGCGCCGCAGCGAAAATCTCCCGCGTGATCGAGCGTCAGCACGGTGGCCTGCTCAAACGGAGACGCGAAAAACGCCGAAGCCGCGTGCGCGACGTGATGCTCCACCACCACGATCTCACTTTTTGGAAAATGATCGCGCAGCGCGAGATGAAACAGCGATTCGGGCCCGCGCGCGAACGGGCGTGCGATCGCCACGCAATCCACCTGTTCGCGGGTCGCGCCGGCGATGCGCAGGCATTCATTGATGGAGGCATGTGGAATCGCGCCGGGCGTGAACGCACGCGTCAGTTTGGCCTCCTCGATTGCCGCGCGCAGTTCGCCGTCCTTCAGCACGGCGCTGGCCGCGTCGCCGAGAATTCCGCCTAGTCCAAGGATGATCATCTACTTCGACTTCCGTTCGATTTTCGCCCAGGTGTCTTTCAATCCCACGGTTCGGTTGAACACTAGCGGCGGATCGGGATCCACGCAGAAATAGCCGAGGCGTTCGAATTGATAGCGATCGCCCGGTTTCGCGCCGGCGAGACTCGGTTCGAGCTTTGCGCCTTGAACGATTTCGAGCGAATTGGGATTCAGATCGTCCGGAATTTCCGCAGGCGATTCCTTGCTGAACAGCGTTTCGTACAGGCGCACTTCAGCGCCGACCGCGTGTTCCGCCGAAACCCAATGGATGGTCGATTTCACTTTGCGCCCGTCCGGCGAATTGCCGCCGCGCGAGGCCGGATCGTAGGTGCAGCGGACTTCGATCACCTCACCCTGTTCGTTCTTCACCACGCCGGTGCAGGTGATGAAGTAGGCGTAGCGGAGGCGCACCTCGCGACCCGGAGACAGGCGGAAATACTGTTTGGGAGGGTCCTCGCGAAAATCGTCCTGTTCGATATAGAGTACCCGCGAAAACGGGACCTGGCGGGTGCCCGCCGATTCGTCTTCCGGATTGTTGACGGCTTCCATCATCTCCGTCTGGCTCTCTGGATAATTCTCGATCACCACGCGCAGAGGGCGCAGCACGGCCATCACGCGCGCTGAGCGGCGGTTCAAGTCGTCGCGGACGAAGTATTCAAGCAAGCCGAGTTCGGTGACGCCGTTGGTCTTCGAAACGCCGATGCGGCGGCAGAAATTCTGCAAAGCTTCCGGCGTATAGCCGCGGCGGCGCATTCCTGAAATGGTCGGCATGCGTGGATCGTTCCAGCCGCTGACCAGTTTCTGCTGCACCAGCGCCAGAAGCTTGCGCTTGCTTAATAACGTGTAGGTGAGATTGAGTCGGTCGAATTCGATCTGCTGCGGATGATAAATCCCTAACTGTTCGATGTACCAGTCATACAGCGGGCGATGGTCTTCGAATTCGAGCGTGCAGATGGAATGCGTGATGCCTTCGATCGAATCCGATTCGCCGTGCGCGAAATCGTACATGGGATAAATGGACCATTTGTCGCCGGTCCTGTGATGCGTCGCGTGGAGGATGCGGTACATCACCGGATCGCGCAGGTTGAGGTTCGCAGATACCATGTCGATCTTCGCGCGCAGCGTGCGTGAGCCGTCTGGAAATTCGCCGGCGCGCATGCGTTCGAACAAATCCAGATTTTCTTCCACGCTGCGATTTCGATAGGGACTGTCGGTGCCCGGCTCGGTCAGCGTACCACGCGTCTCGCGGACCTGCTCCGCGGTCAGATCGCACACGTAGGCTTTGCCGGATCGAATCAACTGTACGGCCCACGAGTAGAGCTGATCGAAATAATCGGACGCGTAGAAGATGCCGGCGTAATCGCCTCCCAACCATTGAACGTCTTCAATGATCGAATCGACGTACTCGGTTTCTTCTTTGGATGGATTGGTGTCATCGAAGCGCAGGTTGCATTTGCCGCCGAATTCTCGGGCCAGGCCGAAATTCAGATTGATCGACTTGGCGTGGCCGACGTGCAGGTAGCCATTCGGCTCTGGCGGAAAACGCGTGTGCACGCGACCGCCGTACTTGTTGGTTTCGAGATCCTGGGTGATAATTTCGCGGATGAAATTCGACGGGGCCGCGTCGTTAGGCGTAGTCATGTCTTTAGCAGTTCTATGGCTCGGCCGATTCGATGGATGGCCGTTTCGCGGCCGAGCACTTCGAGCGTTGCAAACAGCGGCGGCGCGATTTTCCGGCCGCACACCGCCACGCGGATGGGCTGGAACATCTGGCCGGTTTTGATTTTCAGTTCTTGAGCGCCTTCACGCAGCGCGGCGTCGAGCGCGTCGTGATTAAATTCGGCGGTCGAAAGAATTTCGCAAGCTGCCTGCAATGCGGCCAGCGCCATGGCGCGGTCACCCTTTTGCGGAATCAACTCGGCTGGATCGTACGGGGGCAGTTCGGAAAGGAAGAAGAAATCCGCGGCGGTCGCGACGTCGCGCAGCAGCTTGATGCGCTCCTGAATCAGCGGCGTAATCTTCCGCATTTTCGCAAGATCAGCATCGAAGCCGGCCGATTTGGCGAAAGGCAACAGCCGGGACGCGAGATCGTCCAGCGTCAGCGCGCGAATGTGTTCCGCATTCAGCCACACGGCCTTGGCGTCGAACGGATCTTCCTCCGTGAAATTTACGACTGCGTTCGAGTGATTGATGTTATCGAGCGTGAACGCGTCGACCAGCTCCTGGCGCGACATCACTTCACGATTATCTTTGGGCGACCAGCCGAGCAGGCACAGAAAATTGATGAAGCCGTGCGGCAGAAATCCGGCGTCGCGATAGGTAGTGACGCTGACCACCGGACCATGCTTGCGCTTGGATAATTTCGATCCGTCGGGCGCCATCAGCAGTGGGAGGTGCGCGAACTTCGGCGATTCGGCGCCGAGCGCTTCGAAGATCAGCACGTGCTTAAATGTATTGGCGAGGTGCTCCTGACCGCGCAGAATGTGCGTCACGCGAGTGTCGGCATCGTCGGCGCAGCTGGCCATGTGATACGTCGGCACGCCGGTGGAACGTAGGAGCGCGAAGTCTTCAAGATCCGCAGTTAACTTGACCACTCGCCCGAACACCAGATCGTCCACCACGATTTCGTTCCGCGTCTCGCGGGGGACTCGATACCGCAGCACGAACGGCTCACCCGCGGCGGCGCGGCGATCGCTCTCGGATTTCGAAAGCTCACGCATCCCGGGATTGAACAGCCATGGTCCGCCGTCGTGGGTGTGCTCCTCATCGCTCGACGACATCGGCGTGAAATCGCGATACGCCATGCCCTTTTCAAGAATCGAAAACGCGGCCTGATGATGCAAGCCCACGCGATCGGACTGGCGATAGAACTCATCCCAACCGAGATCCAGCCAGTTGAGCCCTTCAAAAATGGAATCGAGCGAGATCTGGGTGTTGCGCTCGACATCGGTGTCGTCAATGCGCAGGATCATCGTGCCGCCGTGCCGGCGGGCGAAGAGCCAGTTGAAGATGAAGGTCCTGGCGCCACCGATATGAAGATAGCCAGTGGGCGAAGGGGCGAAGCGGACTCGAAGCATTAAAAATTCAGGATAGCGTACTGGCCGCCGATGCACGCGGATTCACGCAGATCGAGTATGGCCGCCGATGCACGTCGATTTTCAATATTACAGCACGCTGGTTTCCGTGTATGCGCCGAATACGTCTTTGAACGCGGCGCACATTTCTCCTACTGTCGCGTACGCGCGGACGCAATCCAGAATATACGGCATGGTGTTTTCGGTTCCCTCGGCAGCCCTGCGAAGCGCGTTCAGGGTGCGGTCGACATCGGCTTGCGAACGGCGCGATCTGACTTCTTTGAGACGAGCGATCTGACGGCGTTCGGCGGTTTCGTCGATCTGCAAAAGCTCGATCGGCTTCTCATCCTTCTCCGTGAATTTGTTCACGCCGACGATTACGCTTTCGCCGTGCTCCACCGATTTCTGGAATTCGAAGCTGGCATTCGCGATTTCGGTTTGCGGATAGCCGCGCTCGATCGCGTTGATCATGCCGCCCATATCGTCGATGGCGCGGATGTATTCATTTGCGCCGCGCTCCACTTCCTGCGTCAGGTTCTCGAGGAAATAACTTCCGCCCAGAGGATCGGCGACGCCCGTCACTCCGCTTTCGTGCGCGATCACCTGCTGGGTGCGTAGCGCGATGGTGACGGCATGCTCACTCGGCAGAGCGTAGGCTTCGTCGAGCGAATTGGTGTGCAGACTCTGGCATCCGCCGAGGACGGCAGCCATCGCCTGGATCGCGGTGCGGACGATATTATTCTGCGGCTGTTGCCAGGTGAGCGAACATCCCGCAGTCTGGGCGTGGAAGCGCAGTTTCAAACTGCGTTCGTCGGTGGCACCGTAGCGCGCTTGCATGACCTCCGCCCAAATCTTGCGAGCCGCGCGGAATTTGGCGATCTCCTCGAAAAAATCGTTATGCGAATTGAAAAAGAAACTGAGACGGGGCGCGAACGAATCGACCGGCAGGCCGCGTTCGAGCGCCCAGTCGACATACTCGATTCCATCGCGCAAAGTGAACGCAAGCTCCTGAACGGCAGTCGAGCCGGCTTCGCGAATGTGATAACCGGAAATCGAAATCGGATTGAAGCGCGGGACTTGTTGCGCGGAGAATTCGATCGAATCCGTCACCAGACGCATGGAAGGCCGAGGCGGGTAGATGTATTCCTTCTGCGCGATGTATTCCTTCAAAATGTCGTTCTGCAGAGTGCCGGAGACGCGGCTCCACGGCACACCCTGCTGCTCGGCGACCACCAGGTACATCGCCCAGATGATCGAAGCCGGCGAGTTGATGGTCATCGATACCGTCACGTCGCCGAGCGGAATGCCGTGAAACAGAGTTTCCATGTCGGCGAGCGAGGAGATCGCCACGCCGCACTTGCCCACTTCGCCCTCGGATGCCGCGTGATCGGAATCGAATCCCATTAGCGTGGGCAAATCGAAAGCAACCGACAGCCCGGCTTGTCCCTGGCTCAATAAGTAGTGAT
Source organism: Terriglobia bacterium (assembly GCA_963797245.1). Lineage (GTDB taxonomy): Bacteria > Acidobacteriota > Terriglobia > Bryobacterales > Bryobacteraceae > Palsa-187. The sequence continues at coordinate 7,262 of CAWCPE010000019.1, read as the reverse complement.
AGCGCGCGTTGGTTTCCTCGGCCGTGGCGAAGCCGGCGAACTGGCGCATGGTCCACAACTTGCCGCGATACATGGATTCGTGGATGCCGCGCGTATAGGGGAACTGGCCGGGCGCGGGAACCGGGTTGGGTGCGTCGCCGGGGCCGTAATACGGCTTAAGAGGCAGACCGCTCAAGGTCCGGTAGGACTTGGCGGCGGTGAGTGTGCTCATTTTCATCTAATATTCTACGCTCAGCTGCCAGTATTCGCTCACCGCGCAATCCGAATCTCGCGCCCGCCGCGTATACCTCATCGAAAGGGACATTAATGAAACCAACTCGCACTCTATGGATTAGTATCGCGGCCCTGTCCGCTATTACGCTCCTGGCTCCGGCTACGTTTGCCAAGGAGAAAACGCTGTATGAACGGCTGGGCGGGAAGAAATCGATCACCGCCGTGGTGGACGCATTCGTCGGCAACGTGGCCGGCGATGCGCGCATCAACAGCTTTTTTAAAGCCGATGTGGAGGACGCCAAGCGGCTCGCGAAATTCAAGAAGAATCTGGTGGATCAGATCTGCCAGGCAGGCGGCGGACCTTGCGTATACAAGGGCAAGGACATGAAAACGGCGCACGCTGGAATGGGAATCAGCGGCGGTGATTTCAGCGCACTGGTGGAAGACCTGGTGGCCGCGCTCGACAAGTTCCACGTCGGCGATAAAGAGAAGAATGAACTTCTGGGCGTGCTCGGGCCGATGAAGTCGGACATCGTCGAAAAGTAGAAGTTCTCCTTGTGAAAAACGGGGCGGCTTGTCGGAGGGCCGCCCCGTGTTTTTTTCCGCGGACTGCGAGGAATCCGGCAGGCCTCGCGCCCTCCGATGTCCACGGTGGTCGCCAGAGGTTTGGCAACTGCATGGTTAACGATCCGGTTCGAAGCGCGAACGTTTCAACCATAAACGTCCTAGTACTTTTCTTCTACTTATCTGCCAGAAGACCCGAATCCGCCGGCTCCACGCGCCGAATCCCCCAGTTCGCCTTCCTCCCATGCCACCGGCTCGTATTTAGAAACAATCAATTGCGCGATTCGATCGCCTTTTTCGATCGTATAGTCTTCGCGTCCCAGATTGAACATGATCACCCGGATTTCGCCCCGGTACCCCGGATCGATGGTCCCGAAGTTAACGGTTAGAGAGTGCTTCAAAGCCATTCCACTTCTGGGCCGGACCTGGGCTTCCGCCCCGGGCGGCAACTCGATCGCGATCCCGGTCGGAACGCCCTGCGCGACGCCGGGTAAAAGCACCACGCGTTCCACGGCGCGCAGATCCATTCCGGCGTCTTCTTCGGGACCGTGCGCGTAAGACGGAAGAATCGCGTCGGCATGCAGTTTCTTGATGCGGATTTTCATGTGAAGAATAGCTATGATAACCGGTATGGCCGTGCCCATGGAGTTTAAACCGCAGCCTGTGAAAAATCCGAAGCGCGTGCTGGCGATCGCGCCGATGCCCCCGGAAAAAAGCGCCTATGCGCTGGCGCGTTACAGCCGGTCTCCCGATTCTATCGCCGACTCGATCGACTGGGTGCGCACGCACGATTCGTCGAAGTTTCTCGAGAGCTTCTATTTTCAGTACGGGCACGCGTCCATCGCCGATCTGGGGCATTTGGCTTTATGTTTCGAAGGCGTGTCCGAACTGGCCGCCATCGAGATCGAAGACGAGCAGCTTTGGGATGGCCAGGCGCGCTCCTCGCGCTACCAGGATTTTTCGAAATCCGGATTCATCACGCCGCCGGGCGCGGATGATTCCTACGCTCCCGCGGCGCGGCGCTTGCTCGAAGCCTATCACCAGATCCACACGCGAATGGTGGAATATCTGGCGGAGCGCCTGCCCCGTCCCGAGGAGATGAAGCCGGACATGTACCGGCGCAACATCGCCGCGCGAGCTTTCGATGTCGCGCGCTACGTTCTGTTCCTCGGCATTCCGACCGGCGTCGGCCAGGTGACCAGCATCCGCACTCTGGAGCGTCAGATCCGGAGATTGAAGGCGTCCGAGTACCAGGAAGTTCGCGAGATCGCCGAGGAGATCGCGGCTGCGTGCACCGCTCCGCCGGCCTGCGCGTGGGATTCGGCTGGGGAGGTGGAGCCGCTGGCGCCGACCCTCGCGCGTCACGTGGATCCCGACCGGTTCCCGGCGCAATCGCACAAGGATATCGCGGCGTGGGCCGCGCAGAATCTTTCACCGGCAGCGGCCGGCGCGATCGAAGCCGTGCGAGCCGTTCGGGCGCTCGACACGCATGCCGATATCACCGCGACGCTGCTCTATCCGGTCTGCGACCGTCCCTATTATGAGCTGTACGACATGGTCAGCGGCTGGAGCGCGGCGCGTCGTAATGAAGTGATCGACGTGGCACTCCGTTCGCGCACCAGACGCGATGAGCTGCTGCGCGAATTTCGCGGAGGGCTGTACGCGTTCGATATCGTGATGGACATCGGGGCGTATCGCGATCTGCATCGGCATCGAAGGTGCCAGCAGTTCCGGCAGCCCTACACCGGCCGGTTGGGATACGACACGCCGCAAGCGCTGGTCGAAGCCGGGTTGGAATCGATGTACGACGCGTTGATGGCGGAAACGTTTTCGGCCATGGCGGAAATGGAGCCGGCCGCGGCGAATTACCTGATGCCGTTCGGCGCCCGCTCGCGCTTCCTGTTCAAAATGGATTTCGCCGAAGCCGAATACATCGCGCGCCTGCGCAGCGGAGTGAAGGGCCACTTCAGCTACCGGAAAATCGCGTGGGAGATGAAGCTGGCCATGGAAAAAATCGAGCCGGAGCTGGCGCGCCTGATGGAGGCGACGCCGCCGTGGGTGGAGGATCCGCTGCAAAGATGATGTGGGGCGCCATTCCCGAAAATCCGGGCGATTAAAGATAGACCAGCGCTGCCGGTGAGAGTGTGTGTGAAAAGTCGATGCCTCACCCCGCCGTGACCGGCAGGGCTGGTCTATCGCGTTGAAAACCCAGGCGTCGGCGACCAGCCCTGCCGGTCACGGCGGGGATCAACTCCACTTTTCACACAGACTCGTGACGGCGGGGATCAAGCGCGACTTTTCCCACAAAACTCTGACGGTCGGAGTTCCGGCGGCGAGCAGGGCTGCCACTGAGTCAAAGAGAAGCCGGTCTGAAGACCGGCTCGCAAGCCGGCCCCACGCATGTTCATTTAACGGCCAATTTTCTCTTTCAGCCGGCCGGCGAACCGCTCTACGTTGATCACGAACCGCTCGTGAGTCCCGTCGGCGATCTGCTCTGTTTCGTCGAACGCCGAGACTTTGAATTTTACGCGGCGATTGTCGACCTCGATCACTTCACTCTTAAACGTCACTTCCATCCCCAGTGGCGTGGCGGCCAGGTGTTTCACGTTCACCTCCGTGCCGACCGAGTCGAACCCGGCTTCAAGCAGCGGGAGAATCGAGTCGCGGCAGGTCATTTCGATGAGCATGATCATGGCCGGGGTCGCCAGGACACGGGCGCCGTCCAGTCCTAGAAAATTGATGGCGATATCGTCAGTAACGCGGCGGCGGAGCTCGCCGGGGGTTCCAATGGGAATACCAATCGGGATGGTGGGCATTTCGAACTTATGTTATCTTGAAAACGTATGTCCATTCCGAATGTCAAACGCTATCGCATCAGCAGCCCGGACGGAGCCCTGTCGGCTGTGCTGATGGCCGTGCTGCCCAAGAACGTCGACGTAAACCAGTATCTGTCGGATGCCGCGCAGCGGTTTGACTGGAAGGCTTACCAGGAAGCCCAGCAGAAGCAGTTCAAGATCCGCGTCGGCCAGCAGAAGCAGAAGAAAGCGAAGTAAGCGGCGCCGCTCGGTAGGACGGCCGCTCTTGGCGGCTGTCTCGGGATGTTTTAGACGCCGTCGATCACGCTTCGCGAGGACGAATGTCGTCGCGCGAAGAGACAGCCGGCAAGACCGGCTGCCCTACGGCAGCCGCGCTCGCAACGTTCGCAGACTCCGGATCCCTTCCTGCGCGACGTCGCTATCGGAATCCATCGACAGCGTTTCCAGATACGGAAGGCTATCCCGATCCCCGCTGCGCGCGAGCACGATGCTCATCTGGATCTTTTCGTCTTTGGTCGCCCCGGTCAGCATCGGATAGATCGCCTGCCGGACTTTCGCATCGCGCGCCAGTTCCGTCAGGTACGCATTCGCGACGGCGCGATACGACCGGATGTTCAGCGTATTATAGAGATACCTGAGCGGGCTGAATTCGCTGGTGTCCAGGTTCCCCATCCCGACCAGCGCGAAAGAATCCGCCAGCCGCGGGCTCATCTTGTGCTCGTCGGTGAACGCGTGGTCGACCGCGCTGCGGTCGGAAGGATTCCGGATGCGGGCCAGACCCTCAGCAGCCGCGGTTCGCATGTTTTCGTCTTTGTCGTTCAAGTCGCGCAGAAACAGGTCGTGATCGCCGCCATCGCCGAGCATCGCGAGAGCGCTGATCGCCGCGCGTTTTACCTTGACGTTGCGGGCGTGCTCCAGCGCGTCGCGCACATCCGGGGCCGCGTCGCGGTTGCGCAGCAGACCGGTGGTTTCCAGCGTGGCAATCTGGATTTTATCGTCCAGGTCGCGCAACAGGAATGAAATTCGCGGCGCGGCCGACGGATCGCGGATTTTCTGAATGGCGATCAGCGATTCGTACATCACGATGTCGTCTTTGGAGTGCAGCGCCTCGACCAGGTCCGGGATCGCCGCGCGACCGCGCAGCACGCCCACCGCGCGCGCCGCATTAGCCCGCGCTTCGACGTCGGCGCCGGTGCGAACCAGCTTGCCGAGCGCCGCAATCACCTCCGGCCGCACCTCCACGTACGCATCGATCACCTGATCGTTGGTGTCGCCAAACTTGGCTTTGATCCCGTTGCCGACGCGCTGCAGGGTCCCGCTCATGCCGGTCCGGGCATAGCCGGGCAGGTAGGCGTTGACCAGGCCGTCGGTGGCGCGGATCTGGATTTCAGGGTCGGCATCGCCCGCCGCTTTCACCAGCGGATCCACGGTGCGCGGCCCACCGATATCCACCAGCGCCTTCACGGCTTCAATGCGAACCGTCAGATCGGGATCGGTGATGTACGGCGCGATTCTGGGGATAGAATCGAAGCCGCCTTTGGCCAGATCGTGAACCGCGCGCACGCGCTGCTTGGTATCGAGCTGGGACCCCTGACCGAAAACAAGAACTGAGATCGAGAAAAAAAGAAGTGTTTTCACCGCACAAACTCTACCGAGACGCGGTGCGGGATGAGACCGGCCTCATACCCCAAATCGAGCAGCTTCTGCGCGGCTTTGGGCACCAGTTCCCCGCAATCCACGGTGTAATGGTTGACATACATGCCCACGAATTTCTCGGCGAGCGGCGCTTCCATGTCGCGGGCGAATTGCAGCGCGTAATCGAGCGCCTCTTCCCGGTGATCGAGCGCATATTGAATGCTCTCCCGCATCAGCCGGCAACATTCCGTCGAAATCTCCGGACTGAGATCGCGGCGCAGCGCGTTGGCGCCCAGCGGCAGCGGCAATCCGTAGGTATTTTTCCACCAGCGGCCCAGATCGACGACGTTGTGGAAGCCGCCTTTGGCGTAGGTGAGTTGCGCTTCGTGGATCACCAGGCCGGCGTCGGCGCGATTGTCGCGGACCGCATCCAGAATCTGGTCGAAGGCCACTTCCACCGGCTCGAAATCGGGCTGCATCAGGCGCAGCGTCAAATACGCGGTGGTGAGCTTGCCGGGAACCGCGATGCTCTTGCCCTTGAGATCGTGCGGCTCCATGGGATGCGCAGCCACCAGCATGGGCCCGTAGCCGTCGCCCACGCTCGACCCGGCGGCCATCAGCACGTATTTGTCGGCAACGTACGGATAGGCGTGATAGGAAATCGCGGTCAGCTCATAATCGCCTGCGCGGGCTTTCTGATTCAGCGTCTGAATATCGTCGAGGACGTGGCGGAACTGCACCAGCGGCGACCGGATCTTGCGCGTCGCCAGCGCATAGAACATGTAGGCGTCATCGGAATCCGGGCTATGCGCGCAGACAATTTCAGGGGGTGCAGGGCTCATTCAATTGGCAACGAACCCCAATGATAGCAAGAAGCGCCCCGCTCCGAATGACGAATCCATTTCGAGGATGGTCAGCTAAAGATTTTCGAGTTCAGGACGCAGTGCCGCGAGCGCGAGTTCAAGACGGTCGAGCACCGGATGCAGCTCTTCGAGTTCGCGCGCGCGTCCCAGATTTTCGAGCGTGCGCGCGGCTTCCATGGCGGCTTGGGCTCCGAACGTCGAAACCGAACCTTTGAGACCGTGCGCCGTGCGTTCCACCGCCTGCGCGTCGCCGCACGCGATCGCCTGATGCAGTTCCAGAAGAACCCTGGGATAATCCTGCACGAACAGGGTCGCGATTTCCCTCACAGATCGAGATCGCCGCCGACCCGCGATAAGGCGAGTCCCATCCAGGCGCTCGCCCACGGCCGGACTGGATTCGCGTGTCACTTTATTGCCCTGGTTTATCTATCGGCAGGTTGCGGCGATTATGATGGGAAGCTTGGGAACCGTTCAAGTTAACTCGAGGCGGCGTTCCTGCTGCATCGCCCCCACAGGTAGGCGAGAGACGGCGCTGGTACTCGCGCTGCATGGGTACGGGTCGATCCGGAGGCCATGCTGCGCCTTTCGGTGCCGGCGCTGGGAGAGCACTGCTTGATGGCGAGCCTGCGTGGTCCGAACCAATGCTACCTTTCCTGGAGACCGGCCACAGTGGAATAGGCTACAACTGGGGCACGCGCGGTCATGGGGATCGAATATCCGCCTGCATCATGAAATCGTGGGGGCGGTCGCAGGGACACTTCGCAAGCACTTCTCCATTCCTGCCAGGCGAACGATGCTGATGGGATTTTCCCAACCGGTGGGATTGAATTATCGATTCATCGGAACGCATCCGAGCGAAGCCGGCGCGATGTTCGCCCTCTGCGGCGGCGTTCGCAAGGATTGGGAAGAGGACAAATACCAAACGGTCCAGGCGCCCGTTCTGCACATCTCCCGGAGCGAAGACATTTTTTCCGGCCGCAGTCGCGCGCGGTTTCCCCGACCGCCTGCGCCATCATGCCAAGAACGTCGAATTCCATATCCTGCCGGGCGCACATCGGTTCCCTTCCAAGGCCAGCTCCGTATTCGTGAATGGATGAGCCGGACATTGAAGGCGTGATAAACTGGCGAAAGCAAGCCACCCTAGCTCAGTTGGTAGAGCGGCTGATTCGTA
>CAWCPE010000018.1:0-258925 GCA_963797245.1 Terriglobia bacterium | reverse complement strand
CGCTCTTGCCATTGCCGGTGGCGATAAACGCAACGTTTTTTCCATCCGGCGAAAGGGACATTCTGCCGGTGTTGCTTCCCGAAAACATAGTGGGTTCCTGGTGGAGGATCGAGTTGGAGACTGAGGACGTGGTCGTCGGCGTAAGATTGGCGGGTGTGCGCGAGAAAGCCAAGAGCCAAAGCCGCGAGCGTCATCGCGGCGGCGACGCCCGGCCACAACCAACGGAGGCGGGAGCCTGAGGCTGCGGGTACAGGCGCGATGGGCGGTTCATTTCGGTCCGAATCTTCCAGCGCAATCCGCGCCTCCCCGATTGCCTGCAACCGTCTGCTTGCGATCCTTGGCGAGCATCCGCTCCAGCAGCCTCCGCAAATATCCTGGCGTCTCCGCAGGCAGTGCCGACCAATCCGGATCGTTCTTGACCACCGCTTCCAGCACATCCGGCGTGGTGGCTCCCGCGAATGCACGCTTGCCGGTGAGCATCTCATACAGCACCGCGCCGAAAGAGAAAATATCGCTGCGCCGGTCAACCGGCCGGCCGACGGCTTGCTCCGGCGACATATAAGCCGCCGTGCCCAGGATCATCCCCGTGCGAGTGTGGCCCAGCGTCAGCGTGGGCGAGTTGGCCAGCGATGATGTCGGCGGCTCGTCTTCAAGCACTTTGGCCAGGCCGAAGTCCAGCACCTTGACCACGCCTTCGGGAGTGATCTTGATGTTCGCGGGTTTCAGATCGCGATGGACCACGCCCCGGTCATGGGCGTACTCCAGCGCTTCGACGATTTGCTTCGAGATCGCAACCGCTTCGTCCAGCGGGATCGGGCCAGCCGCGATGCGATCCGCCAGCGTCGGTCCTTCGATGAGCGCGAGGACCAACCCGCGCGAGTCTTCGGAGTCCGCGATTCCGTAAATGTGTCCGATGTTGGGATGGTCGAGTGAAGCCAGCACCTCGGCTTCCCGCTGGAAGCGAGCCATGCGTTCGGGATCGCGGAGGAACGTCGCGGGCAGGACCTTGAGCGCGACGTCGCGCTTGAGCGTCGTGTCGCGCGCGCGATAGACCTCGCCCATCCCGCCCTGCCCGAGCAAGGAAAGGACCTCGTAGTGACCGAGTTTGTCGCCGACTGAGAGCGGCATTCGGAGGTTGAGCCCAGTTTACCCGATCAGAAAGCACATAGCGCCTTGATCACGGGGTATCTGAAAGTTATCCGTCGATCGGCTCCGCGGGGCACTGGAAAATCGCCCGTTGTGAAGGATTCAACAAAGCCTTCCGGCAGGGGATGCGCGAGATCGTGATTCTAACGAAGCCGTAAGCGTAGCCCTGGGTAGCGTCGGAACCTTCAGCGCTGCGGGGTGAGGTTTGATGTGGTCACAACGAAAGGAGTTTCGTTGTGACCCTACTTCGACAACGGATGCTGGAAGATCTCCAGATCCGCCATTTCTCCGACCACCATCCCGGCTCTATCTGTACGCCATCAAGTCGTTCGCCAAGCACTTCGGCGAACCACCCGATCAACTCGGGAGGCCGGACACATTCGTCGGTATCAGTTGTTCCTGACCAAGGAAAAGAAGGTGTCGACGTCCACCTACGTGCTGATGGTTTGCGCGCTGCGGTTCTTCTATACCCACACTCTGCATCGAAAGGTCGCCATCGAGCGCATTCCGTTCTCCAGGAGCGAACGGAAGCTGCCATTGATTTTGAGCCGCGATGAAGTCAAAGCTCTGCTGGAGGCGCCGCGCGAACTGCGCCATCGCGCGATGTTGGCGATTCTGTATGGCTCTGGACTGAGAGTCAGTGAGGTCGCTCGCCTTAAAGTTTCCGACATCGACGGCGCCCGCAACGTCCCGTGGGTGCGTTCCGGCAAAGGACGGAGAGACCGGCAAGCACTGTTGCCCCCGAAGCTGCGCGAACTGGTGCGCTGCTACTAGCGAAGCCCTCGGCCTATGGACTGGCTATTTCCCGGCGCCGGTCCAGCCCAGCCGGTCTCGGTAAAAACGATCTTCCGGGCTTGCCGGCAAGCGGCCCGCTCCGCCGGGCATGGCCAAGTCTGTTCATCCGCAGTTGCTGCCGCACGCCTTCGCCACCCACTTGCTCGAAGCCGGGGTAAATCTCCGCACCATTCAGTTCCTGCTCGGCCATGCCAGCTCGAAACGACGGCACGCTACCTGCAAGTCGCCGATGTGAATGTTCGCGCGACCACCATTCCGCTGGAATCGCTGGAGTCACTCTGCCTCATTCCACCTGAGGGATGAAACCACATCGGCGGGAACTGGCCGATTTCTTCCGCACTCATCAACAAGCTTTCATGGCTCGCTGGAACTCCATGCTTTCGCGCCAGCAAAGGAGAGCGCTCCGAGACATTCGTGACTGCCGGACCGCAGTCCTGGGTGGCCATCTCCAGGAGTGCGATCGCTGCGGACATCGCGTCAAACTATTCAACTCCTGTCGCAATCGCAGTTGCCCCAAGTGCCAGGCCACCGCTCGCGCTAAGTGGCTCGCCCAACGGGAGGCGGAGCCGTTGCCGGTTCCCCATTTCCATGTCGTGTTCACGCTTCCGCAGCAGATCGGTCGCCTGGCGCTTCAGAATCAGAGACAGATCTATACCATCCTGTTTCAGACCGCTTCCGAAACTCTGCTCACCATCGCCGCCGATCCCAGGCATCTCGGCGCCTCCATCGGCTTCCTTGCCGTGCTGCACACCTGGGGTCAGAACCTGCATCTTCATCCGCACTTGCATTGCGTCGTTCCCGGCGGCGGCTTTCTCCCCCGACGGCTCCCGCTGGATCGCCTGTCGGAAGGATTCCTTCTTCCTTCCTTATAAGGTCCTCAGCCGTCAGTTCCGCAAACTGTTCCTGCTCTCTCTGGGAAAGGCTTTTCGCAAAGGCCAGCTTCGCCTCTCCGGCGAACTTCGCGATCTGGCCAAGCCCGCCGCGTTCCAGGCCCTGTGTGAAACAGCCGCTAACCTCGAATGGGTCGTTCACGTCAAGCCTCCCTTCGGTGGACCCCGGCGCGTGCTCAAGTATCTGGCTCGCTACACCCATCGCGTCGCCATCTCCAACCACCGGCTTCGCTCTTTGGAAAACGGCCGCGTCAGCTTCGACTGGAAAGACTACGCGGATCATTCCCGCACCAAGACCATGACCCTCGATGCGGTCGAGTTCATCCGCCGCTTCCTGCTCCACGTGCTGCCTTCCGGCTTGGTCCGCATCCGCCACTTCGGCTTCCTCGCCAATCGCGTCCGCAAACAAAAACTGACTCCAGTGCCGCGCTCTGCTCGCCGCCTCCGCAGCACCCATTCCCATCGACTCTGACGCCAGCACCACCAGCGTCGAAGACCCGCACTGCTTGCCCCATCTGTAAGCTTGGACGATTGATCGTCATCGAACTCCTCGGCGTCGAAACCGCCGCGGTTCAGGACACCTCATGATCGGCGCAACGCACTCCGTCCTCGCCGCCTGCACCGGTTCTGCTCAGAGCCTCAGCAGATCTCTGTCTACGGTCGATCCCGTACCTGCCGAGAGTTCTTCCGCCACCCGTCGGCGCCAGTCGTTTTCACGCTGGAAGCCGTCCACTCATCTTCCAACCTGCCAGTTCCCCCGCTGCATTCGGCACCGTAAGCCGCAAAAAGCCATTCAATACCCAGAGGCTCGTTCCGGCTCCGTTCAATGAATTCTATCCGAAGTGCTCCGGCCCGACCTTTCCGTTGCACCACGCCATTTTTCCGCCGGAGCACTTCCGATAGAATCCGTTTCATTATCGGCCAACTGCGGCGCGGCCGGTGCGCACAACGTTAGGAGAGCGCCTCTCTGATCCTCATACGAACCTCGTGCTCGGTCCCGACCGAGCGGGATTCTTCGACTTCTCCGATGAAGATCAGTTGCGAAATCCGGAGGTGAACGGACGCGCCCACGATCAATGCGCGCGGGCCGCGAAAGCGAATTTCGGAATCTGAACGTTGGAGCACTACTACCCGAACAGACGGTCCAGTAGACATGAGTGGATCAATCACCTTCATTCGCCCTTCGACGGTCTCGGAGAATTGATCCTGCATGTTGGCTCCGGTTAGAGCGCAAACGCCAACCTAACGTTTCGGATGAAAACACATTGCTGGATGTTTTCCCGCTCGCCGGTCTGGAGCCTTATCAGTCTGCGGCTGATCACGTGATCAGCTCAGAGCCATGTTCCCGCAGATACTTCGCGATCTCGTCGGCATTCAGCCCATCCGGAATCTTGCGCAGATTCACGACCCGGATGCCGCGAGTGGGCACATATCCACATTCTCGGAGGATTTTCATGCAGGTGTCCGCATCGAGCGGCAGCGTCACACACGCCGTCACCACGACAAAGGACGGCCCGCCGGCCGACCCAAATCGATCCTCCAACTTCGAAATTCGCATCGCGACCGCTTTGGTGGACATCATTCTTCGCTCAGTCCATTGCGGACGAGCGCACGAACAGCCTCGAGTGGCATCCCGTACCGTGGCCGGAAGTCGGGGTCGGAGTTCCGCCTAACGAACCAGCTGCGCCAATAGTTCAGCCACTCTTGCGAATGCGGAACCAGACCTGTCGAGTCGGTCAGCAGTTCTTCGAGTTTCTGGAGCCGGCGCTCAAAGCTCGTCAATGTTAGGCCCCTCCCTAATCCAGTCTTCGATAATACCGGCCGGGAACACAATCGGTTCCTCCAATTGCCCGGTCGTGTAGAGGCGCAGTTTCTCGCGCCAATATGCAAACCACTTCGGCGAGTTGGGGACCAGCCCGCTCCAATCGGTCCAGTGCGCTTCGAGTTTCGTGAGCCGCCGTCGAAGGTTACTCATTTCGCATGCGGTGGGAACTTCGGCAGCCTCTGTGTTTGCGGCGTTGTCATCGCTGTCACTCGCAATCCGGCTCGCTTTGAAGGTGCGCTCGCACCACCTCCAACGGCACGGGAGCTTTAGGGCCAAAGTAGTCTTCTGCGAGGACCTTCTCCAATACCTGCGTCCAATAGTCTGTCCAAGCCGGCGAGTGCGGGACCAGCCCAGTCGAATCGGTGAATTGCGCTTCCAGTTGTTTGAGCCGCCGTCGAAGGTTCGTCATTTTGTTCTGAGTCTAATTGCTTGGTTTTCATTTCCGCCAGCCCGGTTTGGTGGCCTCGGCGCTGCGCTCCAACTCTCCGACCCGCGCATCGATGTCTTCAATCTCAATTGCTTTCGCGGCGTGACTGAAGATGGCCTCGGCCGCACGTACCTTGACGGACGCCGGGGTTGCAGGATCAACTAACGTCTTCAACAGCGTGCTGGCGGCCGCCGAGGTTCCCTGTTGCAGCCGTGCGACAGCTTGTCGGTACGACGCTTTCCGCGCCTCCCGGTAAGCGGCCTCGAACTCCGGCAGCTTGAGCCAATTCAGCAGCGTGTTGGGCGCCACGCCAATGGATCGAGCCGCTTCTTCGATATTGCGCTGCGTCAGCAGGGCGGCGATGGCCTCTTCCTTCTTCCGCCCGAATTTGGTGCCGTGACCTTTCATCTGACGCAACCTGACGCAATCTGCGCTGAACTTAACCGACCATCGCCATTCCATCGCCACAGATCCGCCGGGCCAGAATCGCCTTGCTTTTCAGGCGCTTTGGAGTGATTCATGTGATCGCAGCGGTAATCACCGCCCAAGGAGCAATATGACGACGATCACTGAACAGACTGAAACGGCGCCGGCCAGCCCGCGCCGAGCCGAAAGCCGCCAAAAAGCCCCGCGCGGGCGCACGTGTCGCGCCCGTGCGACGAAGAAACCGAAGGCGGGGAAGAAGGCCAGCCGGGCCAAGAAAGCGCCCAAAAGCGCCAAGAAAGCCGCTGGCGCCCGCGACGGCAGCAAGGCCGCCAAGATCCTCGAACTGCTGAAGCGGCCGGGCGGCGCCACGTCCAAGGAACTGCAGAAAGCCAGCGGCTGGCAGCCGCATTCGGTGCGCGGGTTCCTCTCCGGGACCGTTGGCAAGAAGCTGGGCCTGACCGTCGTTTCTACCAAGGAGGAAGACGGCGAGCGCAGTTACTCCGTCAAAGCCTGATCCGTTCCTCAGCCTTTCAAATCGCGCCGCCGGATTCACCTCCGGCGGCGTTGCTCGTTTTGGAGGATTCGCAACTCCGCCGACCAGTCCGAAAGCGCCAGGCACAACCCCGCAACGTCGGGATTGCCGGCGAGCAGTTCCGCTTCGATTTCCGCTATCTCCCGGCGGCAGCGTACGATTCATGCCGACTCCTTCCGGCGCTCAGCCGCAATTTCATCGAACGTTCGCCCGTCGCCGTCCAGCACCGCTTTCTTTCCCGTGTACTCCTGATACGCCGCACGATGCAATCAGCGTATTTCGGATCGATCTCCATCAGGCGCGCCTTGCGTCCGCGGCGCTCGCATCCGATCAGTGTGCTGCCGGAACCGCCGAACAGGTCGGCGACGATGTCGCCCGGCCTTGCTGCTGTTGAGCAGCGCGCGCTCGACCAATTCCACCGGTTTCGCAGTCGGGTGAATGCGATTCGCCGCGGGCTTCTTTTCTTCCCACAGGGTCGATTGCGACTTATCGCCGTACCATGGGTCTTTCTGCTTGGCGACGTGGGCGTAGAAGATCGGTTCGTGCTGGAATTTGTAGCGGCCGAATCCCCACGCAAAAGTGTTCTTGGCCCAGATGATCTGGCAGCGAACTTCGAAGCCGGCGGACTCCAGCGCATTCTGAAACTCACGCTGCCAGGAAGATGAATGGCAAACGTACAGCGACGCGCCGGGCTTCGCCACAGCGCGGTACGCCTGGAACGCACTCGACAGGAACTGCTTGAACTCGGCATCCGACATCCGGTCGCCGCGGATCTTCAGACGATCTTCGGTATATCCTTCATAATCAACATTATACGGCGGATCCGTGAAGACCAAATCCGCGTAGTCGCCAGCCATAAGTGTCGCGACATCAGCTTGCTTGGTTGCATCGCCAACGAGCAATTTGTGGTCTCCGAGGATCCAGAGGTCACCCGTTACTGAGACAGGCGTCTGCGGCAGTTCCGGGACGGCGTCCTCATCGGTCAGTCCCTCGGCTGCATCCTGGGCGGCCAGCAGTCGAGCGAGTTCCTCATCCTCGAACCCGATCAGGCTCAAATCGAAGCTTTCTTCGTTCAACGCCGCCAGCTCCGAACGCAGGGTCTCATCATCCCATCCGGCATTCAGCGCAAGCTGGTTGTCGGCGATGATGTACGCCCGCTTCTGTGCTTCGCTCAAATGATCGAGCACGATCACCGGCACTTCTTCGAGCCCCAGCTTCTGCGCCGCGAGCAGGCGGCCGTGGCCCGCGATGATGCCGGCGTTTGTGTCAACCAAAATTGGATTGTTGAAGCCGAACTCCGCGATGCTGGCGGCGATCTGCGCTATCTGGGCGTCAGAGTGGGTTCGCGGATTACGAGCATACGGAATCAGCCGGCCTACAACCCACATCTCAATGTGGCTGGCCATGGCCAACGAATTCAACACTGGCGACTTGGAGGATTTAGTTACCATGTGCACTCCTCCGCTGCCGGCGAATTGTCGTTGTCCAGAACTGGACAACCCGCTGCCGCGAACACTTCGCGTTTCGCCGCATCGCGAGCAGCGATGTCTGACCCGAATGCGATCTGCTCAAATTCCGCACCAAGGGAAGCGAGTTCGCCGTCGTTGAGATCCTTGAGCAAGGTGTCCATCGCCGAGGAAAAACTCTGTCGCGAGCGCTTGGCCAGTCGGGAAGCGTGGGCGGTGAAACTAGCGGCGGTAAACGGAACTGGAATAGACTCTTCAAGCCGCGCAAGCCTTCGGTCGATGCCACGTAACATAGTTACGTCGATTATACGGATCTGTCCGTTTTCTGCAAAATGCTGTACGATACGAAGTTAATCGTTGCTAATAGATGTTCTCCGTTGACAGCGTGCGTGACTAAATCGTGAAGGCAGCATGGGAACAGGTCCGGCTCCGATTCCTAAAAGGCGCGAGCGATTATCCCGCTCTATCCGCGCTCTGGGACGCTGGTCAAGGTCAATGGTCGTTGCTCGACGGAACGCCGGACGCGGAAAATCTATTCAAGCAAGCGGCACGAAGCGCGGTCGGATTGCTCGTTTATTGCACTGACGCGGAAATCCGCGCCTTGCGGGGAACGCTCCGAAAGCCCTGGCACATCTGGCTGGATGTCATGCGACAAAAGAAGCGTGGCTTCGAACGCGCGCAAACGCGTAGCCCTGGCTGGCGGCAGTTTAGCAAACTTGCCGAATTGGAGGAATCGTCAGCTTCTTTGATCGGCGCTTCACTTAGCGGGATCCGTTCTGTATTTGCAGAATCAACTGAGCTGATTGCGGATCTCGAGGATTGGTCGATGGCGCAAGAAGTTCTTGAGCCGAAACAATCGCGCGAGTTGAATTTGAGTCAGCGGCAGTGGGATCTTTTGCGCAATATCGTCGACAACTATCAGTTGAAAAACTCAGCTGAGTTCTTCGTGACTCAAGATATGAACGGATGCTGGCTCACTTACTCGCCGGGACCGAGCACACGTGTCGTTTTTGCTGATCTCAAAGAACTGTGGCACCAGAACCTCATCCATCTGGAAAAAAATCCAAGCTCGCATCGTGGCTGGCCGACACAGTTGGGTATGACGGTTGCTTACAGTAGCGTCGCGACCCCCGATGAGTCCAAGCAGCCGACGGTGCCCGGGGAGCCCGGCTTTTGGCGAACCCGTCGCGAGGAGTTCGAATGCTTACCGCCAGGCGATTACAGCCTGCTTTGGAGTACTCGCCCGCCGATCACAATCACGGATATTCCCCTAGCGAGTCATTGGAATTGGTGGCATTGTCCCGATGGGGGCTTGAGGACGCGTGTAAACGCAATCGCGCTTAAATGCGCGAGAGCGCTCGGCCGGGATTCCGAAGACGGCTGGTTCGATGAGCTTCGGAAACAGACCTTCGTTCAGTTCCGGCTGGGCGGAACCGGTAGCCAGCTTCTGCCAGACGGTTCCATGGGCGAATCCGAGACTGGCGCACTCAGAGACGTGGTGAAGCATTCGATCACTTTGTGCCACGTCCTGGAAGCGGCAGCCACCCAGCACTGTGATGAATTTAACCAAACAGTTCGAGGCGAGGACGCCGCCGAACCCTCATCAATCGCAAAGCCGCAACCATCGCCGGCAACTATAGAAAGTGATTCATCCGATGGAGTCGACCTGATTACGACACAACAGTCGCATGCAGGCGTGGGCGACGCTTCAAGGCATGATGAAACTACTCCACGCCCTGCGCGGAGCTGGGATGAAATCGAGATCCGGTTCTTGAGCGACGAGCGTTTGCAGGTAATTTCCAAAGACGGCAGACCAACGCTTAACTACGCTGAGTTCGGTTTTGAGGACGGACGAAGCGAAAAACCGAACATGGCTTGGGAAACGCTTCGGTCTATTGCTGAGGGCGGTGGGGTGATTCTTCCTGCCGGCAACGGTTCGGACCGAGCCGCACTTGAAAAACGAATTCAGGAGATTCGCAGACGGCTCCGCGACAGGTTCGGAATCGACGAGGACCCGCTTCCGTTTACGAAGGGGGAAGGTTATCGCGCTCGCTTCAAGATCGAGTGCGGACCGTCCTACAACTCCTAGCCGACGAGGACTTCCGTAGCAGCCGAATTTTCGGCGACGCTTACAACAAAATCGCAAGAATTGTTTCCGCAGGTTCTTTCAGTTACTTGCGATTGTTTTCGACGAAAACAATCCAACGGTCGTCGAATTTTCGCCCATTAGGAGTGTATGAACACTTCACTACCGCGCGAAACCAAACACGTCTCCGAAACCGAGTTAGAAACCCTGCTTACCGAGCATGAATATGCTCGCATCACGAAGCGTAGCGTCGCCAGCATCCGCCGAGACCGTCTCCTCAAACAAGGCTGTCCCTACATGAAATTGGGTGCGCTTGTCCGTTATCGACCCGCAGACCTTCGATCACACCTCGAGCGTAGTGTACAGCGAATTACGCGAAGCGACGGTGAAAAGTGATCTCCGCCTTCACACGCCATCGTTTAGTCCCCTCGTCCCTCGCACAAATGGAGTCGGAATAGTGTCGATTACGTTCACCGAACCGGAGGCGAGGCGCTACTACGCCGCCAGGGTGCCGGCCCTCAAGCGCGTCGGGAACGAACTGCGCGGCCCGTGCCCCGTTCACAAGGGCAAGCGATCGTCGTTTGCCGTGAACCCTATCACCGGCGAAGCGTACTGCCACTCCCAGTGCGGGCGCGGCTGGGACATAATCGCGTTCGAACAGGAGATCACCGGTAGCAACTTTGCGGAGGCCCGCGATTCCGTCTTTTCGATCGTCGGTCGAATCACAGCGGGCTCGCAACGCCGCGAAGTCGCCACCTACGACTATCTGGACGAAAACGGTGAATTGCTCTTCCAGACGGTCCGATATGAGCCAAAGGATTTTCGGCAACGCCGACCAAACGGAGATGGTGGGTGGATCTGGAATCTGCGTGGCGTGCGTCCCGTACTCTATCGCCTCCCGGAACTCCTGAGCCGATCTTCCGAGACGATCTTCGTTTGTGAAGGCGAAAAGGACGTGCTGTCGCTCGAGCCGATGGGCGTACTCGCGACGTGCAATCCGATGGGTGCCGGCAAGTGGCGACACGAATACGCCGAAACGCTCAGCGGCCGCACCGTCGTAGTCATTCCGGACAATGATCCCGCGACAGACGAGAACGGGAAATCGCACTACAAAGGTCAAAAGCACGCCGCCGCCGTTGCGGAAAGTCTTCTAAAGCACGGCTGCGAGGTCCGGATCATCGAACTTCCCAGCGGCAAAGATGCGACAGAGTGGCTGGCCTTGGGCGGCACCGCTGAGGAACTTCAAGAACTCGTCAGTAAAGCGTCCGCGCTCACGGCGGCAACGCTCGAAACTTGGCGGGCAAAATGGCAGTCGCCAGGTCCGATCGATGAGTGGCCGGACCCCGCACCTATTCTGGGTGAGCTTCCATCGGTGCAGCGCTTTGATGAAAATCTGCTCCCTGTTTCTTTTCGCCCATTCGTTCGCGATGTCGCTGAGCGGATGCAGGTCCCCCTCGATTATCCAGGAATTGTTGCGGTCCTTGCTCTCGCCGGTGCAGTAAGTCGGCGCGCCGTCATCCAACCTAAGGAAAACGACACCGGCTGGGTCGTTGTCCCGAACCTTTGGGGAGGTATCGTCGCCCCGCCGGGGTTTATGAAGTCCCCAGTCATCCAAGCCGTTGTGCGTCCTTTAATCGAGATTCAGCAGGACTGGCGCCTCGATTTTGAGTTCGCGCTCGGAGAGCACGAGCGCGAAAAAGAAGAATCGGAGTTGAAGCACTCGGCATGGCGGGAAGAGTTTAAGAAACACACAAAGCAGGGCAAAGAAGTTCCTCAACGTCCGGATGCCACAACCGTCGCTCCGGTTCTCCGTCGGCTCATCGTGAATGACGCCACGTTCGAAGCTCTCCATCAAACGATGAGCGAAAATCCGGCCGGCATCCTTGTTATCCGAGATGAGCTCACCGGATGGTGGAGTGTCTTAGATCGCACGGGCCGGGAAGGCGAGCGCGCGTTTTGTCTGCAAGCTTGGAATGGAGACACTGGACACACCATCGATCGCATTGGCCGCGGCACGATTCACGTCGAAGCCTGCTGCATGTCGATGCTCGGTGGCATTCAGCCCGGCCGGCTTCGGTCATATCTGGTGGACGCACTGCACGATGGCCCGGGTAACGATGGCCTCATACAGCGATTCCAGCTCCTAGTTTGGCCGGATACAGATCCGGCATGGACGTATGTCGATCGTCCTCCAGACCGGGTAACCGAAAAACAGGTCGTCCACGTCTTTCGCACACTGGTCGCGTTGGGGTGTGGGAATCCACTTCATTTCTGTTTCGAACCCGACGCTCAGGCTCTGTTTATCGAGTGGTTGTCCGATCTCGAACGCAAGGTTCGCGGAAACGATCTGCATCCCGCGCTCATTTCGCACCTGAGCAAATATCGCAGCCTCATGCCCTCGATCGCACTGTTGTTCGAGTTAGCGGATCGCGCCGCCAACGGCATTCTGAGTTCGGAAACGGGCGATCTGTTCGTCTCGCTCGAACACGCGCGGCAGGCCGCCGCTTTTTGCGCCTATTTGGAATCCCACGCTCAGCGGATCTACTCCTGCCTCACGACGCCGCAGATGCGTGCCGCGCAGGAACTCGCAGAAAAGATAAAGACCGGCAAAGTTGGAGCGAACGGGTTTTTCACACTGCGCGATGTGTATCTAAAGGGTTGGAGTGGACTCGACACGCCGGATCTCGCGCGCGTCGCCGTGCAGGTGCTTACTGACGCGAGCTGGATTCGTGAAATGCCCGGTGAATCGTCGCCTTCAGGCGGCCGTCCATCAGCTCGCTACCAGGTGAATCCGAAGGTGCGCGGATGAAAACGGAGCCGGGGACGCCCCTTCGCGCACTGGCTGGATTGGCAACCGAAGGAACTAATAACGGCAGATTCGCCGCAAGGAGCGAACCTACAAAACCATCAAAACCTGGTTTTGTAGGTTTTGATGGTTCGCTCCCGGGCGATTCGCCAAAGATTGGCGGTCGCGAGCAACCTCCGAGCGAAGGCTGCCGCGCCGATCGCATCGAAGTCGCGGTTGACTCTACTACCGCACCAGAGCGAGGAATGTCATGGGCCGAATGGAAAGCGGCCGCCCTGAACCGCCTGTTCCTGGAGCAGGGGACCTCCGGGCAGCCGGGCCGGATTACGGCCGAGACGGTTTTGCATGGCGAGCGAATGAACCGCGTGACACAGCAACGACAGGATCGGAAGGGCGGGCCTGTAGCGATGGGCGTCTACAAACGCGGCCGCGTCTGGTGGTACCGGTTCACCTGGAAGGGGAGAGCCGTTCCGGGAGAGCACCAAGCAGACGAACAAGCGGGTCGCCGAGCAAATCGAAGCCGCGCATAAAACTTCCCTCGCCAAGGGCGAAGTTGGACTTCGGGACCGAAAGCCCGCCGCGACGGTGCGACAGTTCGCGAAGGCCGATTTCCTGCCGTTCTGCCGTTCCACGTTCGCCGCCAAGCTCAAGACGCTTGCCTATTACGAGAATGGAACTGCTCGACTCCTGGAGTATCCCGCGGTTGCGGACGAGTCCCTCGACACGATCACGAGCGAGAAAATCGCCGGCTACGCACGCCATCGCCAGGATGCCGGAATGAAAATCGCCACCGTGAACCGCGAGCTTCAGGCCTTGCGACGGATGTTCGCGCTCGCGACGGAGTGGGGCAAGGTGGAACGAGTGCTGCCGCGGGTCCGCATGATTCCCGGTGAGGCTCATCGGGACCGAATCCTCACGGTCGCGGACGAGAAAGCCTACTTCGACGGCGCCCAGGCAATTGGCGACAATGCACTCGACGATGTATCAACGCGCGCTCGAGGGAATCAGAGCGACTCGAGCGAGGGACAGGCTCCCATTCCGCCTCGCGACCCCTTCCTCTTGCGCGACGTGTCGGCGGTTCTTCTAGACTGCGGCATCCGACCAGATGAGTGTTTCCGCCTGAGGTGGGAGAACATCCAGGGGGACATGATCGAAATCACGTATGGCAAGACGGACAATGCTCGGCGGCGAGTGCCGCTTTCACAGCGTGTGGCTGCAATCCTGAATGTGCGCCGGAAGCAGTTCGCGGCCGAATGGGTCTTCCCGAGGCCGACTCGAAGTGGACACATCGAACCCTCTACGCTACAGGGCCAACACGCCAAAGCGTGTGTCCTCGCGAAGGTCGCCCACTTTCCCCTGTACACCTTCCGGCACACCTGCCTGACGCGCTGGGCGCCGTTCATGGACCCGTGGACTCTGGCCTACCTGGCCGGCCACCGCGACATGTCGATCACGAAGCGGTACATCCACCCGCAGGAATACAACACGCGCGCGGCGATCGAGAAGGCTCGCGCAGCGTTGAGTGGGCACAGTTCTGGGCACAGTCCGATTTTGAACCCAAGTACCCCAATCGCTGGACTTCGCCGTAAATAGCTAATATGTTTCGAGTTAGTGGTGCGCCCGGCATGACTCGAACATGCGACCTTCTGGTTCGTAGCCAGACGCTCTATCCAACTGAGCTACGGGCGCTTCGGGACTTGACAGAATCGATTTTAACACACGCAGCCCGCGGCTAATGAATGGTGCGCGTCTTGCGGTTCATATAGTCCATCAGCAAGTATTGACCCAGCGTATACGGGGTCGTGAAGTACGCCTTGCCGCGGCAGAGCTCGGTTACTTTCTGGATGAAATTCACCAGGCCGTAGTCGCTCGCCAGCATGAAGGTGTTGATCAGGATCCCCTTGCGTTTGCAGCGGCTCACCTCTTCAAGCGTCCGGCTGATCACCAGCGGGTCCAGGCCGAACGCGTTGCGATAAATGCGCCCGTCTTCGAGCGTCAGCGCGCTCGGCTTGCCGTCCGTGATCATGATGATCTGCTTCATGTCCTTGCGCTCCTGCTCGAGCAGGCGCTGCGCCAGGATCAGACCTTCCCGCGTGTTCGTATAATACGGACCCACCTGCACCCGCGCCAGTTCCTCCAGCCGCAACTCCTCGGCTGAATCGTGAAACAGCACGCAGCGCAGCGAATCCCCCGGATATTGCGTCCGAATCAGATGCGCCAGCGCCAGCGCGACCTTCTTCGCCGGCGTGAAGCGATCCTCGCCGTACAGGATCATGCTATGGCTGCAATCGAGCATCAGCACCGTCGCGCAGGAGCTCTGATATTCGGATTGATGCACGTACAGGTCTTCGTATTCCAGATTGAGCGGCAGCTTCACGCCCTCGCGGCGCAGCGCCGAAAACAGTGTCGCGCCGACGTCCAGATTCAGCGTGTCGCCGAATTCGTATCTTTTAGCAGCTCCCGACGATTCGACTCCGGTTGCCATATCGCGAGTATCGTGCGCGCCGAAACTCGAGTGACCCAGCGATCCCAGCAGATCCTTCAGCGTCTTGAAGCCCAGAAAGTCGATGCTCTTGTCGGTGACCTTCACCTCGACTTTGCTTTCGTTCTTGCCACCCGCGCCGCCCGCCTGCTGGTCGGTATTAATGTAGCCTTCATCCACCAGCTTCTGGACCATTTTGTTCAGCAACTGGTCCAGCTGCTCCGCGCTCATCTGCTCCAGTTGCTGGCGGATCTGCTCGGCGCGCTCCGGATCGAACATCTCGCCGCGTTCGAGCGCGCGCTCGATCGCCCGCTTCAAGTCTTCGAGCGAGTGCTGGTTCCACTCGCTGAACTGCATGTAGGAATTGTCGAAGCCGCTTTCGAGGAAAAAATCCGAGAGCGCCTTCAACAAATCCTCTGCGCTGAGGCCGAAATCGTCGCCGGTGTAGCGCGAATAGCGAATCGACTTCATTGGTACTGTCTCTTGCTCGATTTCTTCGGTTCGTCGCCGGGCGGCTCGCGGCGCCGAGGCTCGGCCATGAATCCGGCTTCTTCATTGCGGCTGATCCGCCGGTGCGCGTAGAGTCCTTCGAGAATGAATTCGGCCGCGGCGGCGCGGACCGCGGCGGGTTCGCTCGCGCCCAGGCCGAGAATCCCCGTCTTTTCCATCAGTCCCGCGATCTTGCCCAGCTCCTGCACCATCTTTTCCGACCCGACGCTTTCGTCCAGCTTCAACGATCCGCCCAGCTCGAACCACTGCACCACCTGCGAAAGATTCTCTCCGTCGTAATAGCCCGTGAACACCTTGCCCACCGCCAGGCGGATCAACTCGCGCGCGACCGTATCGCCGCCCTTCAGCTCGCCTTCATATTCGAGCTCCAGCTTGCCGGTGATCGACGGCAGCGCCGCGTAAATGTCTAACACGCGCGGGACCGCGACCGATTCGCCGGCCGACAACGCCCGCCGCTCCGCATTCGACGCGACGTTTTCGAGCACCGAAATCGGCAGCCGCTGGCTCACGCCGGAACGCTTGTCCACTTTCTTGTCTTCACGCGCCGAAAACGCCAGCTGCTCGACGATTTCACGAATATAATCCGGCACGCGCAGCTCAATCGGCGAACGCCGCTCCAGCCACGCCTCCTGTCCGGTAATTTCCAGCCCATGTTCCAAAGTTGCGGGATAATGCGTCCGGATCTCGCTTCCGATGCGATCTTTCAACGGTGTGATGATCTTGCCGCGCGCGGTGTAATCCTCGGGATTGGCGGTGAACACCAGCAGCACATCCAGCGGCAGCCGCACCGGATAACCTTTGATCTGCACATCGCCTTCCTGCATGATGTTGAACAGGCCGACCTGAATCTTCCCGGCCAGATCCGGCAGCTCATTGATGGCGAAAATGCCGCGATTGGCGCGCGGCAGCAATCCGTAGTGCACGGTCAGCTCATCCGAAATATTCTGGCCGGTGCGCGCCGCCTTGATCGGATCGATATCGCCGATCATGTCGGCGATGGTCACATCCGGCGTCGCCAGCTTCTCTACATACCGGTCTTCGCGACCCAGCCACGCAATCGGCGTTGCCTCGCCGTTCGATTCAATCAGATTTCTGCATGACCGGCAGATGGGTGCGAACGGATTGTCGCGGATTTCGCAACCTTCTATATACGGCAGCCGTTCATCCAGCAGCGTCACCAGCATCCGGATCAGCCGCGTCTTGGCCTGCCCGCGCAGACCCAGCAGAATGAAATTATGGCGCGACAGCACCGCATTCACGATCTGCGGTACCACCGAGTCGTCGTATCCGACGATGCCGGGAAACAAGGGCTCACGCCGACCCAGCTTGCAGATCAGATTTTCGCGAAGCTCGTCTTTGACGCTGCGCTCAGCGAGCGTCGATTCATAATTCTTGAACGAACGGAGTTCCCCGAGAGTTGCAGGCAAACCGGAGGGGTGTTTCATGTAGGACGTCCTATTCGCGATTGTAGCAATTTGGTATGCTCAACCAGTCCACAGTGAAAATCGCGCCGCTATCCGCAGTCCCGCGCCCTGAGCCGCGACCACAAGGAGCGGTTACACGTTCAGGACATTCTTTGGCATGACCCGAGACCTTCCTGAAGTCGAATTCCGCCGCTTCTGGCAGCGCCTGCAAGCCATGGGCCTGAACGCCTATGAGGCGCGGTCTTACCTGGTGCTGGTCGGCCATCCGCGCTTCAAAGCCCTGGAACTGGCCGCCCGCGCGCACGTTCCGCGGCAGAAGATTTACGAAGTGCTCGACAGCCTGCTCGAAAAAGGGTTCGCGCAGGTGATCCAGGAAAAAACTAAACTCTTCTCCGCCGTTCCGCCCGATCAGGCCATCCCCAGCTACGTCGCCCGCCGCCAGCAGGCTCTCGAACATGAGCTTGCCGATCAATCGCGGACCGCGCAAGCCATGGTCGGCGAACTCATGGCAGCCTATTCGGAAGGCCAGGATGAAGGCGGAACGCTCGATTATCTGCGCATCGTGGGCGACCCCGGGCAGATCGCCTCGCAATTCCGCGGCATGCTCGCCGACGCCGCTTCCGAGTACCTCGAATTTTCGCGCCCGCCGTACGCCGTAGACCCGCTCGAAGCCGAAATGGTGATCCGCGCCCGCGAGCGCGGTGTGAATTGCCGCGTTCTAGTGGAGCACGGCACGCTCGATGAAACCCACCGCCGTTTTCTCGACGAATACCAGGCCGCCGGCGTCGAAGTGCGGCAGATCGATAAAGTCCCCATGAAGCTGGCCGTCTTCGACGCCCGCGTGGGTCTCATTGCGCTGCTCGATCCGGTGATCACCAAACCGACCTGGACCTCGGTGATCTTCGACCACACCGGCATGGCCGAGGCGATGCGCGGCCTGTTCGAAGATTACTGGCGCAGGTCCAAACCGCAAACCTAGATCGCGATGTGGCGCACGCACTCCTGCGTGCCGCGTCGGCACTCATGCCGATGCCTGTTCTTGTCGACAACGATGTGTCGAGATGAGTCTCGACACGGCACGCACGAGTGCGTGCGCCACAATCAACTCCCCGACCCCTCCTCCACCGGCCACACCGTTTCCCCCTGCGCATTCACGATTCCGAAAATGTGGCGCCGTTCGATGGACACGTCATCTTTATAATTCAGGCCGTGTTCCTTGCAGCACACCAGCTTCTGGTCGATCTGAATGATCATCGCGTCACCGGAAATTTCCCGCACGATGCCCCAGAACCGTTCGCCCGCCAGCTTCGCGTGGCTCACTCCCACATTCACCAGAAAACCCGGTTGAATCCGGTCCAGCACTTCCTTGGGCGGATGATCCCAGGCGTCCGGCTGAGCCTTCGCCTTACGCTCCGAATCGAACAGCACGTATCCATTGCTGGGGATCTTCGGTTTCATCGGCGTGAATCCGCGTCCATCTTTAGTGAATTTGGGGCTATAAACTCAGCCCGGCAATCCGTAGCGCTCCGGCACGCCGGCGAAATTTTCCCAGGTTGAATACAATTCCGCCTGCAACCCCGCCGCTTCCGCGCCTTCGATATTTTCCGGACGGTCGTCGATGAACAAAGCATCGCCCGGTGCCACGCTCACCCCGCGCACCGCGTCGTCATAGATTTCGCGCTGCGGTTTCACGACGCCCAGCTCGAAGGAAAACGTGACGTGATCGAAATGATCCAGAAACCCGTCGCGCTCGCGCAGCCGCGTCCCCAAGGGACGCGGAAGATTCGAGAGAATCGCGGTTCGTAATCCCGCCGCGCGCAGTTCATCAACCCACGCGATCACCCGTTCGTCGAGCTTGCTCCAGAAATCGATCTCGTATTCGATCATCCGTGCGATCAGCGCGTCGTCGAACGTGCGCCCCGCAATCTCCGCAACGCCGCGCCAGTATTCATACGGATCCAGGCCGCCGTCGTACACCAGCCGGTTTTTCCACAGCGCTGCCATGAACTCGCGCGGTTCCATGCCGCACTCCGCCGACGCCCGTGCGATCTGCTCTTTGGTGGGGTGAAAACACAACACGCCGCCAAAATCGAAAATGACGGCCCGAACTTTCAACGCCCGTGCGCTCCGTCGGCGACTTGCGGCTCGCGCTTGGTGCGGATCTCGCGCACCGCGTAAATGCGCCGCCCCTGACTTTCGAAATATGTCCGCGTGAGCACCTCACCCAACAATCCGGTGCAGAACAGAATCACGCCGGTGATCAATGCCAGCGCGCCCGCCACCATCAATGGGCCGTGCTCCTGGATAATATCGGCGCCAGTCCAGATTTTTTCGATTCCGATAAAAGTCAGAATCGAGCCGCCCAATCCCACCGCCACCAATCCCCATTTGCCAAAGAAATGCATCGGCCGGGTGAAGTACTTCAGCAGAAACCAGATGGTGAAAATGTCGAACATCACGCGAAACGTGCGCCCCAGCCCGTAATGCGACCCTCCGCTCGACCGCGGCAGATTCTTGATCGGCACCTCGGCCACGCGCGCGCCATAAAATGCCGCAAGGGCCGGAATGAACCGGTGCAGCTCGCCGTACAGGTTCACGTCCTTCAGAATTTCCGCGCGATACGCTTTGAACGTGGTCCCGAAATCGCGCAGATCCACATGCGAAACCTTTTTCATCAGCCAGTTCGCGATGCGCGACGGAATCTTGCGCGTCACCGCATTATCCAGCCGATTCTTGCGCCAGCCGCTGGCGATATCGTAGCCTTCTTCGATTTTTTCAAGCAGCGCCGGAATGTCTTCCGGAGCGTGCTGCAGATCGCCGTCGAGCGAAATGATCACCGCGCCCTGCGCCTCATCGAATCCCGCCGCCAGCGCGGCCGTCTGCCCGAAATTGCGCCGCAGCCGGATCACTTTCAGCCGCGCATCGGTTTCCACCAGATTGGCCAGCAGGTCGAAGCTGCGATCGGTGGACGCATCGTCCACAAACAGAATCTCGTACGGCCTGCGCAGCCGCTCCAGCACGGCCGTCAGCCGGTCGTACAGCGGCAGGATAGACGGCTCCTCGTTATGAATCGGAACAACGACAGAAAGATTCACGGTTGCAAACTAAGGATACCAGCCCATTTCAAATCCGCGTGCATCTGTGGCCATCAATCTTTCTTCTTCGGATCCTTCCCCGGCAAGTTCTCCGGATTCTCATGCACCCGCGCCCGAAACGCCGCCTTCATCCCCGCCGCCAGCGAAACCGTCGTGTCCCCATATTTATCGCGAATCTTGTCGACAGCCTGAAGCGTCTTCCGCCACCTCTCCGTCTTCCCCTCGTCCAGCAGGCTGGTTTGCCCTTCTTCCGCATCGAGCGATTGCGCGTACACGCCCAGCAGCCGGATCTTCTTCCCCGTCCACGCCTTGTGAAACAACCCCCGCGCGACCTCCGCGATTTCCGTATCGATGTGACTCGCCCGGTCGAGAGTCTTCGCCCGCGTAAACGTAGAAAAATCCGAATATCGCAATTTGATCTGCACGGTCCGCGCAAACAGCCGGTGATCGCGCAGCCTGCGCGCCACCATCTCGGAAAGCCGCACCAGAATCGCGTCGAGGGCCGTCGAATCCGCGGTGTCTTCCATGAACGTGTGCTCATGGCTCACCGATTTCGGATCGCCGCCTTCCCCCACCTCGCCATCGAACCACCCGCCCGCATCCTGCCCGCGAGCCTTCCCCGCCAGCGCGAGCCCCCATTTCCCCAACCGCGTTTCGAGAAAATCCGCATCGAGCGCCGCCAGGTCGCCCACCTTTCGGATCCCGCACTCATTGAGCGTCTTCTCCGTAACCTTCCCCACTCCTGGAATCTTGCGCACGTCGAGCGGAGCCAGAAATTCCGCCTCACGCCCCGGCACGATCCACAGCACGCCATTCGGTTTCGCCTGATCCGACGCGATCTTCGCAACTAACCGAGACGACGACGCCCCAATCGAGCAGTTCAAATCCGTCGCGTCCTTCACCATCGCGTGCAGCCGATGCGCGGCCTGAAGCGGGGGCCCGTGCAACCGCTCGGTTCCCGTCAAGTCCAGGTATGCTTCATCGATCGACGCCATTTCCACGGCCGGTGAAAATTTCTGCAGCACCTCGAACACCCGTCCCGAATATTCGATGTACCGGCTGCGATGCCCTTCCACAAAAATCGCCTGCGGACACAACTTGTAAGCCGTCCGCAGCGGCATCGCCGAATGCACCCCGAATTTCCGCGCCGCATACGACGCCGCCGAAACCACGCCACGCTCATTCGATTTCCCGCCCACCACCACGGGCTTTCCCTTCAGCGACGGGTCGAACAACTCCTCCACGGACACAAAAAACGCGTCCATGTCGACATGAAAATACGTCCGCATTTTTAAAAAGGGGACTGACCACTCTGTCCCCAATCCACACCCCATCAACCGTAGTCAGCACTACTTCGGTGGACAGAGCGGTCTGTCCCCTTTTTAAAAATCCGCACCACTATACTCATAGTAATGAAACTCACCATCCTGATCGTGGTTATTCTCGGCATCGGGGCCGTGATCGCGACGCGTGCGAGCTCCGCCGCCGAACTCCCGCAGGTCGGCCAGCAGGCGCCCGATTTCACGCTTCCTTCGCAGGACGCGAGCCCTGTCGCACTGCACGATTTCAAGGGCAAATGGGTGGTGCTGTATTTCTACCCCAAAGATGGCACCCACGGCTGCACCATCGAAGCCCACAATTTCGAGCGCGACATCGCGAAGTATCAGGCCGCCAATGCGGTCATCGTCGGCGTGAGCGTCGACAATGCCGACAGCCACAAAGATTTCTGCGCCAAGCAGGGCCTGACCTTCAAACTCCTCGCCGATACGGATAAAAAGGTGTCCGCCGAATATGGCTCGCTCATGAACTTGGTTGCCCTGAAAGTTTCCAAGCGCAACACCTTCCTGATTAACCCGCAAGGCAAGATAGAAAAGGTCTGGACCGGCGTCGATCCGCAGCCGCACAGCCAGCAGGTATTAGAAGCCCTCGCGTCGCTGAACCACTCCTAGCGAGCCTTTGTGGCGCACGCACTCCTGCGTACCGCGTCGAGACTCTTCTCGACGCCTCGCCTGCGCCTGAACAGACGTCGGCAGGAGTGCGTGCGCCACAAAGCCCGCTAGTTATGGCACCGCCGGCGGCGGCACGCGACGCTTGGTCGCCTGCTCGAACGAAAATCCCAACTCAATCAGCTTCGGCTCACTGCAAGCCATCCCCGAAAAACTCACTCCGAACGGAACCGGCTTCGGATTGAACCCCTCCGGCAACGGCGGATTCAGCGTATTCGCCACCATCCCGAACGGCACGATCACCGTCGGATACCCCGGCTTCGCCGCGATCGACGCCCCGTTCGCCGCCGGGAACACCAGCGCGTCCAGATTATTCGCCTTCATTGCCGCATCCATCCCCTCGGTGCCCGCCAGCCGAATATCCTTGGCGCGATCCGCCTCATACCGAGCCTTATCCGCCACCACGTCCATTTCATCCGAAATATCCAGATTCGATTGCCCGAACCGGATCGCACCGGATTGCGTGTGCTCGATGTTCCACACCCGCAGTTCGGTCAGCGTCTTCACCGGCGCCGACGGCCCCAGCATCTTCAAAAACGCGTTGAAATCGCGCTTCATCCCGTATTTCAACACCACCGAACAGTGCTCGTCATGCAGCTTCGACCCCGTGATGCCGCCGCACTGCCCCCACGATTGAAAACTGTCGGTCGGATCTTTCGAAGCCATGCTGGGAATCTCCGCGTCCACCACGATCGCCCCTTGCTTCTTCATCACCTCGATCGCGTCCTCCATCACGCGAGCCTGCTCGGCCGTCAACCTTCCGCCGCCTCCGCGCCCTCCGCGCCCGCGACCCTCCGCGCGCACCGTATAAAACGCCGCCCGCGGAATCCCGATCCGAGCGCCCTTCAATCCGTCCACCTTCAAAAACTTCGTGTAATCTCTACCCGGCGCAGGCGTGCATTTCGTAGTCGCCGCATCGTTCGGATCGGGCGACGCACTTTCCAAAGCGCCAAACATGATCGCCGCATCCGTCACGCTCTTCGCCATGGGACCCGCCGTGTCCTGATCGGCCGTAATCGGAATCACCCCATATCGACTAATCCGCCCCACCGTCGGCTTGATCCCGGCCAGCATATTCTGATTTGACGGCGACAGGATCGACCCCGAAGTTTCCGTCCCCACATTCGCCGCCCAGAAATTCGATGCGGTACCCACGCCCGAGCTCGACCCTCCGGTCTGCATCACCGGCCGCCCATCATCCGACCCCGTCCGCGGATCGCGCCGCGGATCGTAAGGATTCATCCCGAACCCGTTCACCGCGTTGTAATTCCCCGGCATCGGCGTAGGCGACCCGGCGACCCAATTCGCCAGCTCGGTCAACTGCGTCTTCGCGATAATCACCGCCCCAGCCTCGCGCAGATTCTTCACGAGCGTAGCCTCATAAGGCGGCATGAAGCCTTCAAACGCGAGCGCCCCGCCGGTAGTGACAATTCCACTAGTCAGAATATTGTCCTTGAGCGCCACCGGAATCCCGTGCAGGGGCCCGCGAACATGCCCCTCCGCGCGTTCCCGATCCCGCGCATCGGCTTCCTCAAACACATGCGGATTCACCGTGATCACCGCATGCAGCTTGTCCTCATACATCGCAATCCGAGTCAGATAGAGCGTGACCAGTTCCCGCGAAGTCACGCGATGCCGCTCCATCGCCTGCCGCATCTGCGGAATGGTCGCCTCGACCACGTTAATCCGCTGTTGCCCAAAAACGCTTCCGATCGAAAGAAAAACAAGAGCCCACTTCATGGAACACAATGCTAGCATTCTCGACTAATCTGGAGCAGAGCGACTCCATGCTGCGTTATCTTTTTGTCACACTCGCGATCGCCAGCGCGCAGACGCGCTCCGTCCCCGACCCCGGCGTCATCACCACGCGACAGGCCATTACCCCCGCCGGAACCCCGACGGTTTTCGACGGTCGAGTCTACGGCGTAGCATTTGGCGAAACCTCTTCTGAAATCTGGGTCTCCAACGCAGCGAAACTCTACCACCTCGACTGGAACGCGAACCGCGTCATCGACGCCATCCCGATGCCAGGCTCGCCCGGCTTGCAGGCCATCCACTACGACGCGTCCACTAAGCGCCCCTTGATCGCCGCTGCCATCCGAACACCGCATGGACCCGCTCACGTGGCTCTCATTTCAGGCAAAGATCTCATCGCTTCGGATCTCGGAACCTACCTCGCCGGCGCGATCGCGGCAAACAATACGCTGGCCGCCGTCCCGCTCACGCACGACAATCAACTCGCCGTCGTCGACCTTGCCGCCAAGTCCGTCAAAGGAAAAATCCCCACCGGAATCGCTCCCTTCGCCGCCGTCATTTCCTCCGACTCCACCAGCGCCTTCGTCAGCAACTGGGGTGGACGAATTCCCAAATCCGGCGATCTCACCGCGCCCACCGGCCTCGACCCTAAAGCCGACCAGGTGGTGGTCGACCAGCGCGGCATTGCGTCCACCGGCACAGTCACGCGCATCGATCTTACAGCGATGAAACCAACCCAGACCATCGCAGTCGGCCTGCATCCCACCGCGCTCGCCTGGGATGAACCGAACCATCGACTCTACGTCGCCAACGGCAACAGCGATTCCATCTCCGTCATTGACACTGCCCGCAACTCCGTCACACAAACCATCGCAATCGACCCTTTTGTGATCAAAGTCGCCGGCATAGCCCCAACCGCCCTTCTGCTCTCTAAAGACAAAAAGACCCTCTACACAGCCTGCGGAGGAATCAACGCGATCGCCGTTCTCGACGCGCAGACCGGAACCCTCCGAGGTCTCATTCCCACCGCGTGGTACCCCAATCACCTCGCCCTGAGCCCCGATGGAAAATGGATCGCCGTCTCCGCGCTGCTCGGCGTAGGCCCCGGCTGGCGCGACGCGCCCAACAAAAAATACGTCCACGCCGACCGCGGCAGCGTAGCAGTCATCCCCGTTCCAGGCGAAGCGCAGTTAGCCAACTACACCAACGCCGTCCTCGTGAATAATCGTATGCAGTTCACCAGATCCGCCATCACGATTCCCGTGGGGACCGCCTTGCCCATCCCCGCCCGCTCCGGCGACCCGTCCACGATCGATCACGTCGTCTTCATCATCAAAGAAAACCGCACCTACGATCAGGTCTTCGGCGACATCGAAAAAGGCAACGGCGACAAATCGCTGACCATGTTTGGCAGAAATATCACGCCCAATCAGCACAAACTCGCCGAAGAATTCGTCCTGTTCGACAACTTCTACGCCACCGGAGGAAACAGCGCCGATGGTCATCAATGGCTCACCCAGGCCAATGAAACCGATTACGTCCTGTGGCCCGGATACGCCGGCCGCAGTTATCCCTTCGACGGCACCGATCCCATTGCGTATTCAAAGAATGGCTTCCTGTGGGACTACGCGCTCGCCCGCGGAAAATCCGTGCGTATTTACGGCGAATACTCGGGCCTCCAGCGCGAGCCTGCGGCGAAGCGTCGCACGTACCTCACCGCTTGGCGCGACGGCCAGGATTTCACGCATCAGTGGACCACCAGGGCTCCCATCGCCGCTCTGAACAAGCTGATCGCGCCCCACTATCCCGCTTATTCGACCACCATCCCCGACGTGATTCGCGCGCAGATTTTCCTGGACGATCTGAAACACATGGACTCGATGCCCAACCTGATGCTGGTCCAGCTCCCTTCCAATCACACCAACGGCACCGATCCCGCCGTTTCTACTCCGCAGGCCATGGTCGCCGATAACGACTACGCGCTCGGCCAGATCGTTGAAGGTCTCACGAAATCCAAATTCTGGCCCAAAATGGCGATTTTCATCGTCGAAGACGACGCGCAAAATGGAGTCGATCACGTGGATGGTCACCGCACCGTCGCTTTAGCCGTCAGCCCCTACACGCGCCGGGGCCAGGTCGATTCCACTTTCTATTCGACCCAAAGTATGGTGAAAACCATCGAGCTGATTCTGGGATTGCCGTCCATGTCCCTGTTCGACTTGATCGCCGAAGACATGCGAGCCGCCTTCACGTCCGAATCGACCCTCACGCCCTACACGGCCATCCCGCCGCAAATCTCATTGTTCGACGAAAACCCCGCCAGACAAGCCTTGCGGGGCGAGCCTCGCCAGGCCGCCATTCAATCCGCCAAAATGAACTTCGCGATGCCCGACGCCGCACCCACCGAACGTCTCAATCGCATCCTGTGGCACGCCGTCATGGGCTGGAACGTCCCGTACCCCGGCGCCCACCACGCCGTCTTCGCGCCGCTGTCTTTAGACATCGACGACGACGATCGAAAATTCTAGCGG
This sequence comes from Terriglobia bacterium, assembly GCA_963797245.1. Classification (GTDB taxonomy): domain Bacteria; phylum Acidobacteriota; class Terriglobia; order Bryobacterales; family Bryobacteraceae; genus Palsa-187. The sequence goes on along the minus strand of CAWCPE010000018.1, from coordinate 232,723 downwards.
TAAGCGTCGCGGCGGTTGCGGACGCGCACCACTTCGATTGCGTCCTCCCCCCGCTTGCGGTAAATGATCCGCCACGCGCCGTCGCGAAGGCGGAATAGCGGTGGGTCGAACCCCTCCAGCTGTTTCACGTTGCCGCTGCCCGTCTTCAGGAAGCGATCGAGGCCCTTCAGAAGCCGCAGGGCTGTATCACGGTCGATGGCGCGCAGGTCGGCGCGGGCGTCATCGGAAAAGCCGACCAGCCTAGCCATCGCGCTTGGCGAAATGATCGGGAGCGGCGCCCATTTTCTCGAACTCAGCGAGCGTCAGGCCGAGGTCGGATAAGACATCCTCCATGGACGCGCAGCCGTTCTTGTCGAGTGAACTCAAACCCGCCTGAATGGCCGCCCGATCCTGATCAGTCAGTTCGTCGTCTTCGTCGATCATGATCTCCAGGAGCGAGCGCACGGTGCCCAACTTAGCGGGCGGCAGCAGATCGAGAAGCTTGTGAGCCTGCTGGCGTTCCTGTTCAACGTCGAGAGCCATCGCCTACTATTGTATTCACGAACCCCTTCGCAGCAAACTCCACATCAGCCCGCCTGTCAGATCCGTCCGCAGCGCCGCGGCGAATTGATCGGCCGACATCCTTTTCACGATCGACATCCGCCGGTCCCAATGCGCATCGTCCCACCCCGCGATCCGCTGATTGATCCGGTGCGCCAGTTTCAGATTCGTGCCGAACCGTTTGCGCCAGTCTTTCTCGAACCCGCCTAACGCCGTGCGTGAAACGTCGCCGCGCTGGAGCGCTTCCGCCGCGCACTCGCCCGCCATCCGCCCCGCCTGAATCGCCCATCGGATCCCTTCTCCCAATAGCGACGATGCCTGCCCCGCGGCATCGCCCACTCCCAAAATTCCATCCCCGGCGAACTTCTCCGCGAACCGCTCCGACGGAATCAGTCCCGCGTGCATCTCCACCGGAGAAGCCCCGCGCAGATCCACGCCCATCCCCGGCAACGCCGTTATCAATCGATCGAGAAAATCTTCCGGCCGTCCGCGATGATCCGGATGGATGATCCCCACGCCCACCCGCACCCGATGCGACCCCCACGGAAACACCCACGCATAGCCCGACGGCGCGACGCCTCCCACCATTAGCACCGCTTCCGACTGGTCGCAGTGCGGCGCGAACAGATCGTACTCCGCGCCCACTCCAAATCGCCGGAACCCCGGATCGAGTCCCGCCTGCTTCAGTAGTACCGATTTGTACCCGGTAGCGTCGATCACCACCCGGCTCGTCAGAATTCCAGTACCCGTACGCACCCCCGTCACGCGACCATCCTCCATCACCGGCGCTTCAGCCGTAGTCGCCAGCCGGATCTGCGCGCCCGCCGAGATCGCCCGTCCAGCCAGAAACTGGAATACCCGCCGCACGTCGATCACGCACATCGCCGGCTTCGCCCACTCGAACCTCGCAACATTATTAGAGGAGAGAAAGCGAATCCGCCGGATGGGATGGTACAGTTCGGCTGGAATGCCCAGAGCTTCCAGATCGGCGATGAAACTTCCGCCGCTGGTGCGGATAGGCGATCCGATCTCGTGGTTCTGCTCGACCACCAGGACCCGGCATCCCCGGGACGCGAGCGTTTCGGCTGCGGAAAGCCCCGCCGGGCCTGAGCCCGCGACGATCGCGTCAAAGGTCAACTAACCAATCCTAGCAAATGTGATATCCTGTGGTTTCTAAACAGGTTGGGACAGGTTTCAGGGGTAGTGGGGAGACTCGTCGGGGGTTCTCGCGCCTTCCATTCTTGCTCGCTTTTTCTTCGTTATCAGGCGGACCTGTGTCCGCAACCCGTCCAATAGTCCGGCGGAACTAAGGCGACCTTAGCAGCGAATTAGGTGAACAATCGAGCCTAAACGTAAGAGCCGCCTCAATTGTGGAAAGTACTAGAACCGCTTATGATCGGGACAGGTTTGCGGACGATGAGAGAAGCAGAGAAGGAATTGGAGCGTATGGAAACTATGTTGGCACCACTCAACGGCAGCTCGGAGGGTACCGAAAAGAAGAAGGCGACGGTACGCATTCTTATCGCTGACGACCACCCCATCGTGCGGGACGGCCTCAAGAAGCTGCTGCTGCTCGAAGACGATTTCGAAATCGTGGGTGAGGCCGGCGACGGTCGTGAAGTGCTCGACCGCGTCCAGGAACTGGATCCCGACGTCCTCCTGCTCGATCTCCGCATGCCCAACCTCGACGGGCTCTCCGCGCTCCAGGCGCTGCAGCAGACCAACAAACGCACCCGCGTGATCGTGCTGACGGCTTCCGAAGACAAGAACGAATTCGTGCAAGCCATGAAGCTCGGCTGCAGCGGCATTGTGCTGAAGCAGACCGCCCCGGACCTGATCGTCAAGAGCATCCGCAAAGTCCACGCCGGCGAAATCTGGCTGGATTCGCACACCACCGCCGCGGTCATGCGCCAGTTTCAGACCGGCACCGAATCGAACAGCATGTCCCCCGGCGGCAAAGGCCGCGAGCGCAGCCCGCTTTCCGCGCGCGAACGCGAAATCGTCGCGCTGGTCGCGCAAGGCTACAAGAACAAGGAAATGGCCGAGAAGATGTTCATCAGCGAGCAGACGGTCAAGAACCACCTGCACAACATCTTCGACAAGCTGGGCGTTTCCGACCGCCTGGAGCTCGCGTTGTACGCGATCCACAAAGGCCTCCACCTGACCGGCGAGCCCGCGCAGCGCTAACGCCCGGCTATCATTAGGGCTGTGACTTCCTCGAGGAAAGCAGCCATCCAGGCCTACAAAGAACGCAAGACCCCGCGAGGCATCTTCGCCGTCCGCTGCCAGTCGACCGGCGCCGTGTGGGTCGATTCCGCCATGGATCTGGTCGCGGCTGAAAACCGGACCTGGGCCGCATTGCGCTTCGGCGATTCGCAGCTCGATCCCACGCTTGCCGCGCAGTTCCGCGAGCACGGCCGTGACTTTTTTACCTTCGAGGTCCTGGAAAAACTGGACGACGACGTGGCCGACATCGCCCTCCGGGACATTTTGAAAGAAAAGAAACTGTCCTGGCGCGCCCGCCTGGAAGCGCAGAAATTCTATCGGGGTTAGCAGAAAGGCAACGTCTCGGGTGCGACGACTCCCTCGCTTACGAGCCTTGTGACGCCCGACCGTTCGGCGCTCGCTAACGAGTCTGCGTGAAAACTCCGGACGTGCTCCGCTTGCTGACGCGCGCGGTTCCCCATGTTGCTCATTCGACGGGGCGCCAATCGGAACCCCGACCGTTAGAGTTTGTGTGAAAAGACGGGACTCCACCCCGCCGTTACCGGCAGGGCTGGTCTATCGCGTTGAAGGCGCAGGCGTCGGCGACCAGCCCTGCCGGTCATGGCGGGGATCAACTCCACTTTTCACACGGACTCGTCAGGGAGGGGAGCAGGTCCGTTTTCACGCAGACTCTTACGCGCGCGCGGCTCTGTACCTCACATTTTGCGGGCCACCGAAGCCGAATTTGAATATTGAATTGGCGTGACCTATCGCAGAGCGGCCATCGGGTCCACCCGCACCGCACGCCGTGCCGGCAGGTAGCCCGCCGCAAGGCTGGCCACGATGAACGCCGCGCCGATTGCAGCGAACGTCCACGGGTCCGTCGCCGTCACGCCGAAGAGCATGGTTTCCATTACACCCGTCAGCGCCAGCGCACCGGCGATTCCGATCGCGACTCCGGTGACGGTCAAGCCCAGCGTCTGCGAAAGCACCAGTTTCAAAATGTCCGCCTGTTGCGCGCCCAGCGCACGGCGGATTCCCATCTCCCTGGTCCGCTGCGCCACCGAATACGCGATCAGTCCATAAATTCCGACCATCGCGAGCAGCAGCGCCACGCCCGCGAAACAGCCGAGCAGCCACATCGCCAGACGCCGCTGGCCCATGGAGGCTTCAAACACGTCTTCCATCGTGCGAACGTCGGAGATGGCCTGGTCGCGATCGATGGCCAGGACTTGTGCGCGCGCCGCATTCGCGAAACTCATAGGATTGCCGTGAGTCCGCAAAACCAGGTATGCGCTTTGCGGCGGATGCACGGCACTCGGAACATAAAACTCCGCGACGTTTTGCGATGCGAGGCCGCCTTCCCGCACATCGGCGACGACGCCGATAATTTCCATTCGCGCGGTTTTGTCATAGCCTTCATTCATGTGGCGGCCGACCGGGTCAAACGCGGGATAATCCGGCCACAGACGGTGCGCCAGCGTTTCATTGACAATGATCACGGGCGGCGCGCCCGGAGCGTCATCGCGCGGCTCAAACTCGCGTCCGCCTTTCAGACGAACGCCAAGGGTACGGAAATAATCGGGAGTCACGCTCTGGATCACCGCGAACGACGACGGATCGTTGTCGGGCACGGGCTCGCGTCCTTCCACTCCGAAAACATTTGTACGAATCCACGTTGTGGTGGGCAGTGTCATCGCCATCGCCGCGCCGTTCACGCCGGGCAGGGTTTTCATGCGCGCGACAGCATCGGAGAAAAACGCGGCGCGCTGTTGCGCGGTGTCATAGCGCGCGGTGGGGAGCGCGATCTTCATCGTCAGCAGATGGTCCGGCGCGAATCCCGGGTCCACGCCGCGCAGGCGCGCGAAGCTGGTGATCAGCAGCGCCGCGCCGATCAGCAGCACCACGGAGAGGGCCACCTGCGAGATCACCAGCACACCGCGCGGGAGCATGGAGCGCCTGGCCGCATTTGTCGCGCCTTCTCCGCTCGCGCGCAACGCGTCGGCGACATCCGGGCGCGACGCGCCCAGCGCCGGCGCGAGCCCGAAAACAATTCCGGTCGCGATCGACAGCGCGATGGTGAACAGCAGCACGGCGCCGTCGATTCTGATTTCGCCCGCGCCCGGCAATGCCAGCGGCATCACCGGTGACGACATCGCCACGGCATCGGACAGCTTGATCGCGCCCAGCGCCCAATGCGCCAGCAGGAACCCGACCATTCCGCCGGCTCCGGCCAGCATCCCGCTTTCGACCAGAAGCTGCGCGATTAACCTCGACCGCGGTGCGCCCAGCGCCGCCCGCACCGCGAATTCGCGCGACCGTCCGCTCGCGCGCGCCATCAGCAGACCCGCGACATTGGCGCAGGCGATCAGCAGCACGAACCCGACTGCACCGGCCAGCGTCCACAGCATCACGCGCACGTTCGACACCAGCCGGTCCTTTAGCCATACCAGGTGCATAGCCGCGTCCTTCTCGAACGGATTGGGATGCGCGATCGAATACTGGCGATTCAGCACATCCATTTCGGCCTGCGCCTGTTCGAGCGTGACGCCGGGGCGCAGACGGGCGAATCCGTTCAGGACGGCGATGTTGGGCCAGTAGCGTGCTGGAAGAATGGACCACTCCGAAGGCCTCGGGACCCATACATCGACGCCGGTCATTGGAAAATCAAAGCCCGGCGGAAGCACTCCGACAATGGTGCAGGGGACGGAATCGAGGGTCGCGGTCTTTCCGGCAACCTGCGAGTCCGCACCGAAACGCCGGCGCCACAGAGCTTCGCTGATTATGGCGACCGGTCGTGCGCCGTGCGCGTCTTCGGAGTCGATAAATCCGCGGCCCAAAATCGGCCGGACGCCGAGGATGCCCAGAAAATTAGCCGAGACGCGCGCGCCCTTGAGCGGCTCCGGCTCGCCGGCACCGGAGAGTGTCATCTCTTCACGCGAATGCAGGAACGCGCCGATGGCCGTGAAGGATTGTGCTGATTTTCTGAGTTCTTCGATACGAGGCAACCCGAACGATCCGTCGCGCACCATGCGCTGGGCGTTGTGGAGCGAGAAATACACCAGGCGATCCGGATCGCGGTATTCGAGAGGTTTCAGCAGAACGTGGCGGATGATGGTGAACATCGCGGTGTTGGCACCGATGCCGAGCGCCAGAATCGCGATGGCGGTGAGGGTAAATGCCGGATTGCGCCGCAGCGCTCGCGAGGAAAAGATCAGGTCTTTCAGAATGTGATCAAGCATGAGTGCCCACCGAGACAGCCGGCAGTTACGCAGTTTTGTCTTTCGCGTAGCACAACGGATCGAGCGCGCATTCAGCGCACTTGGGCTTTCTAGCGATGCACAACGCCCGCCCGTGCAAAATGATCTGATGCGAAAACAGAATCCATTTTTCTTTCGGAATAATCTTCATCAGATCCTGCTCGATCTTTTTGGGATCGGTTTCCTTCGTGAGATCCAGCCGCCGCGCGATCCTTGTGACATGCGTGTCCACCACCACTCCCACGGCGATGCCGAAAGCCGTTCCGAGCACTACGTTCGCGGTTTTGCGCGCCGCTCCGGGGACGGTCAGCAGATCTTCGATGTTGCGGGGGACCTCGCCCCCGAAATCGGTGAGGATTTTCCGCGCCGCTCCGATGACCGATTTGGATTTGTTGTTGAAAAATCCGGTGGAGCGGATGTCCTGTGCAAGCTCGGCCTGATTGGCGTTGGCGAAATCCCGGACGGTCGGATATTTTTTAAACAGGCCGGGCGTAACTTCGTTGACTCGCTTATCGGTACATTGCGCCGAAAGGATGGTGGCCACCAGCAGTTCCCAGGCGTTCGAATGATGGAGCGCGCAGGCCGCTTTCGGATACATGCGGTCCAGCCCGGCGAGGATTTTCTTCACTCGCGCCTGACGTTCGGCCGCGGTTTTGGGCTTGGCGGGCTTCGGCAACGCCATGGACTGCCATAATAGCATCCGGATGCGGCTCGCGATCCTTCTCGGCATGGCCGGTTGCGCATTCGGGCAGGCGAATTCGCCACGGCTCGAATTCGAAGTCGCCTCGATCAAGCCGAGTCGCCCCGGGGCACAGGGAGCGATGATACGACCGATGCCTGGCGGCCAAACCTACCTTGCGACCAACGTTCCTGTGAGGCTGATGATCAAATTGATGTACCACCTGACCGACCAACAGATCTCTGGTGGCCCGGGATGGCTCGACACGGATGAGTTTGACGTCCATGCGAAGGCGGACCATTCGCATAGCCTCGAAGAGTTGCACGTCATGTTTCAGAATCTGCTGGTAGGCCGCTTCAAGCTCCAGTTTCACAAGGAGACGAAAGAACTACCAGCCTACGTGCGAGTGGTGGACAAATCGGGATCGAAATTGAAGTTAAACGACGGTCCCGACCCGTTTGACGTTCCGGTGAAGGGCTCGGGATTCGGGAAGTTCGAAGCAACGCACTGCTCCATGTCGTATTTGTCGTGGTTTGTTGCTGGACAGTGGAATATCGAGAAGCCAGTATTCGACAAGACAGGACTCGAAGGCTTTTATGATTTCAAACTGGAGTTCACGCCGGAGCTTCCGGAGAACCTGCCGCAGGAAGTGCGCGACCGCCTGCCGCCGGCGAACGGTCCGGACTTGTTGACGGCGCTCCGCCAGCAGCTCGGGTTGAAACTGGAATCGCGGAAAATGCCGGTGGAAGTGATGGTGATCGACCACGCGGAAAAGCCGTCGGAGAATTAGGGCACCGCGTCGCGCTGCATGTTCAGCTTAGTGTAAATGACGCGAAACCCCGCTCGCTCGTAATTCCGCTGCGAGGTGCTGCCCGGGGCAGTGGAAGCCGTAGCCAGGTCGCAGCCCAGCTCGGCTGCATGTTGGAGGCGCGCACGGATCAACGCGAGATGCAGACCGCGGCCGCGGTACTTTTCGAGAGTGCTGTCGGCAAACAGCAGCGCGAGTTTGTTCCGCGTGTTCAGGCCGGCGCCGGCTGCGGGAACTCCGTCCACCTGTGCAAGCCATGCGGTCGCGTGTTCAATATTGAGAAGACGCCGGCAAACCTCCAGCTCGGGTTCGCTGAATCCGGTGAGGCTGAAAAATCCCTGAGCCACGGTTCGCGACCACGTATCGGCGTCCTCAGTGATGTGTACGCGTGCATCCGGCGCGCCGATCACGGGGCCGGCGAGCACGTTGTTGCACTCGACAATGCGGTACCCGCGCGCGTTTACGAATTCAAACATCGACCAATCCGCCTGCGGGTACAGGTCGAGATTCACGGGCGATCCGCGGGCCCGGTAGAAGGCTTCCATCCGATCGAATTCCGCGGCGCTGACCAGCCCGTAAAGGCCAAGGCCAATCGCGTGGGTCAGCGGCGAATTTACTCCCGCAAACGCGGCGTGGCCTCCGCCCACTTCGATGGATTCGCCGCACTGCGCCGCGTTCAGTGCTTCCCCAAGTTCAATTCTGCGCGCGAGCGCAAGATCCGCAAACACTGTTATTCTTGCCCCATGAGAGTCGGATGCTTTACTCCCCTACTATCGCAATTCCCGCTTGAGAAGGTATTCGAAAAGCTGCGTTCCCTGAATATTTCGACAGTGGAACTCGGGACGGGGAATTATCCAGGCGATCCGCACTGCAAGTTGTCGATGCTGCAGGATCGCGCGGCCCTGAAGGAGTTCAAGCAGAAGTTCGCCGATAACGGATTCACCATCAGCGCGCTCAGTTCGCACGGGAATCCGCTGCATCCGGATAAGGCGGTCGCCAAAGCTTACGCGGAGACCAGCAAGCTGACCGTGAGACTCGCGGAGAAACTGGAGGTGCCGGTGGTGATCGACTTTTCGGGCTGCCCCGGCGATAGCGATAAAGCCAAGTACCCGAATTGGGTCACGTGCCCGTGGCCGCCCGAATATCTGGACGTGCTCGACTGGCAGTGGGAGAAAAAAGTGGCGCCGTATTGGATTAAGCACGCGAAATTCGCCGAGGATCACGGCGTGAAGGTCGCCATCGAGATGCATCCCGGGTTTGTGGTGTACAGTCCGGAGACGGCGCTGAAGCTGCGGTCGATTGCCGGGAAAACCATCGGCTGCAATTACGATCCCAGCCACATGTTCTGGCAGGCCATCGACCCGATTAAAGCGATTCGGGTGCTGGGCGATTCGATTTTCCACGTGCATGCGAAGGACACCCAGATTTACGAGGCAAATCTGCCCAAGACCGGCGTTCTAGACACGAAGAAGTACACCGATGAGCGCAATCGCGCCTGGATTTTCCGGGCGTGCGGGTACGGTCACGCGTACACCTGGTGGACCGAATTCATCTCGACGCTGCGCATGTTCGGCTACGATTACGTGCTGTCGATCGAACATGAAGACACGCTGATGTCGCCGGATGAGGGGCTGACCAAGGCCGCGAACTTCCTGAATCAGATCGTGATTAGGGACCAGCCGTCGGCACCGTGGTGGGTCTGAAGATTTTTCGCTTTTTCTGGCAAACTTTTGGCGTCCCGGCGAGTATTATTGTCATGACCCGGCTCGCGGCGGCTGTTTTCTTCACATCGATTCTGGCCCTGGCGCAGCCCGCCTTCGAGGTCGCGTCACTGAAGGCGAATCACTCCGGCAGCACCAGCACAGACTCCGATCGGGACAAGAACCGGCTCCACATCGTGAACATGACCTTGAAACGCTACATCAGCCGGGCTTATTCGGTGCGTGAGGATCAGATTGTGGGGCCGGGCTGGCTGGATACGGAGCGGTTCGACCTGGTGGCGAAATCCGATTTCATTCCCAACGTGGAGCAGGTCGGCCTGATGCTGCAGGCGCTGCTGGCCGAGCGGTTCAAGCTGGCGCTGCATCGCGAAAGTAAAGAGGGACGCGTGTACGCCATGGTGGTGGCCAAGGGTGGGCTGAAGGTGAAGCCGGTCGAGTCGACCGGAGACAGTTCAACCAACAGCACGCGCGCGACGCTCGACGGGAAACAGGTTTCGATGGACCGCCTGGCAACGGCGCTTTCCCGGCTGGTGGGTCTGGACGTGGTGGATCAGACGGGCGTGGCGGGAGTTTTCGACGTGAAGCTCGCCTGGGATCCGGCCTCGACTGCTTTGTCGAACGCTCCGGCGGATGGGCGGGATGGTGGACCATCGATTTTCACGGCGGTGCAGGAACAGCTCGGGCTAAAGCTGGAATCCCGAAAAATGCCGGTGGAGATCCTGGTGATCGATCACGTCGAGCGGGTGCCGACGGAGAATTAGAACCACCCGAGACAGCCGGCAACACCGGCTGTCCCACCTTAATAAAAGAGATACTTGCGCCACTGATCGTCGCTCTTGCCGAGCAGGCGCATCAGGTGACGGCTGGTGTGCAGGCTGAACGGACGCGGGGCTCGCGCCAGGCGCATGTTGGCTTCTTCGGGCGTGCGGTTGCCCTTGCGATTGTTGCAGGGGTGGCAGCAGGCCACCAGGTTTTCCCAGGTGGTTTCGCCCGCGCGCGAACGCGGCATCACGTGGTCGAGCGTCAGTTCGCCGGAGTTGAGCGTCTTGTGGCAGTACTGGCAGGTGTAACGGTCGCGCATCAAAATGTTTTTGCGCGAGAGCGCGCGCGTCTGGTGCGGAATGCGGCGGTATTCGAGCAGGCGGATGACGCTCGGAAGGCGCATGGAGTGGCGGGCGGAATGAATGTGGGACGTCGCGTGCTCCTCGGCGGAGGCGACGCCTTTCAGAACCAGCACCAGCGCGCGACGCGCCGCGCACACGTTGATCGGCTCATAGCTCGAGTTCAACACCAGTACGGGCCGATACAACTGATGCCGTAAACGATCCCCATCTTTCGCGATCATGCCGGGCCCCCTTTAGTCGCCGCGCGTGCGGCGGCCTTGAACTCATAACTCAAAAACGCCCGCCGATCGGTTCGCGCGACGGCGAGCAAAGTAACCTGGCGCGCACCGGCGCGCTTCAACACGCGCGCGCAGGCCGAAGCCGTGGCGCCGGTGGTCAGAACATCGTCGACCAGAAGCACTCGCATCCCGTCCAGGCGGATGCCCGGCTTCATTTTGAACGCGCCCTCGACGTTAGACCGGCGTTTGGCGTTGGTCAGTCCGGCTTGCGGCTGGGTGGCGCGTTTTCTGCGCACGATAGAGCGAACCGGCGTGTTCCAGCGCGTGGAGATTTCGCGCGCCAGCAGATGCGCCTGGTTGTAACCGCGCTCCCACCGGCGCCTCCAATGCAGCGGCATGGGGACGATGACGTCGAAACGTTCCTCGCGCGGCAGCGCGATGGCGAGCAGCTTTCCGAAATGCGCCGCCAAGGGCCGGACGCGATCGTATTTGAACAGTTGAACCAGCTTGCGCAGCGCGCCGTCGTAGGAGCCGTAGGAATAGACGGCATCGAAACCGGTCGCGCCCAGCCGGCACATCGCGCATTTCCCATCCTCATCCAGAGGAAAGCGGCTCACGAACGGCATGCGGCACGCAATGCAGGCGTAGTCCGCGGTCAAAGGGGCGTGATCGTCCAGACAGCGGGAGCAGACAGGGATTCGGGCAACTTCGCGGAGGGGTTCGCCGCACACGCGGCAGTCGTCGGGGAAAACCGTATTGACGAGCGCGCACCACAGCTTCTCTGCGGCGCCGCGCGCATCGGCAGTCAACACTGAAATCCGGCTACTGGGGAGCAGGCGACTCGAGAAGACCCACCTCCACCTGACAACTCCAGTGTACAACGCGGGCATGACATTCCGGTGAACTGCGGTTTCGGATCATGCGGATTAGACTGGGGGCATGCGGATTCTGGTGATCGGCGGAACGGGATTCATCGGTCCTTACGTGGTGCGGCGGCTGGTGAGCCACGGGCACCGGGTCGCGGTGTTTCATCGGGGCGAGTCGAAGGTGGAACTGCCCAACAAGGTCGAGCACATTCTGGTCGACCGGTCGGCGATTCCAAGCGTGAACGGTACAATGACGCGGATGCAGAGGAGTTAACGATGGACAGATGGGCGACGTGGAATCGCATCGCGGTGGTGGGGTGCGGGCTAATCATGGCAGGTTGCGGCCGAGCCCCCGGCACGGCGAAACCGGTTTACGGTGCGTGGGGTTTCGATTTTACCGGCGAAGATCGCGCCACCCATCCGGGTGACGATTTCTTTCGCTTCGCCAACGGCGCATGGCTCGACCGCATGCAGATTCCTCCCGATAAATCCGGCGTCAGCTTGCGCCAGATGATGAGCGACGTCACGGAGGCGCACCTCCACGAAATGATGGAACAAGCCGCGGCCCACGCGCAGCATCAGCCCTCCGATCTCGAAGGCAAGATGGGTGCATTCTACAAATCCTTCATGGACGAGGCGCGCGTCGAGCAGTTGGGCGCGAAGCCGATCGCTGTAGAACTCGACCAGGTACGGGCTGCTAAAACACGCGACGAACTGGCGGCCCTTTCCGGGCGGAGTAGTTCGGACTTCGAGGGAACTCTGTTTGGCTTCTCCATCCGCACCGATTTGAAGGATCCCAGTCACTACGCGGTCTACGTCAACCAGGGCGGGCTCGGTTTGCCCGACCGCGATTACTATCTGAAGCCGGAGTTCGCCGCGCAGAAGAGCAAATATCAGGATTACGCCGCGCAACTCCTGGAGCTGATCGATTGGCCCAACGCGAAGTCCCGCGCCAGGGACGTGGTGGAATTCGAAACCCGGATCGCAACCGCGAGTTGGACAAGGCCGCAACAGCGCGATATCGTCGCGATGTATAACCCCGTTCCGCTGGCCGATTTATCGAAACTCGCGCCGGGGTTCGGATGGTCCGGTTTCTTTAAAGATGCGGGTCTTTCTAAGCTGGAGCGCGTGATCGTCGGCGAAAAGACCGCATTTCCGCCGCTTGCGGCAATCTGGGCGCGAACGCCTATAGAGACGCTGCAGGCCTGGCATGCCGTGCATATCGCCGATAACGCCGCGCCGTACCTTTCGAGGCCGTTCGCCGACGCTTATTTCCAAATGCACGACCAGGTGCTTGCCGGCCAGAAAGAGCAACAGGTGCGCTGGAAGAGAGGTGTACTGGCGGTGGGCGGTGGAGATTTCCTGGCGGGCGGCCGTCTGGCTAAATTCGGTACTTTGGGCTTCGGCGTCGGCGAACTTTACGCGGCGAAATATTTCGGGCCGGAAGCGAAGGCGAAAATTGAGGCGCTGGTGGTTAACCTGAAGGCGGCTTTCCACGCGCGTATCGAGAAGCTGGAGTGGATGGGACCCCAGACCAAAGCGGAAGCTCTCAAGAAGCTCGACACCTACACGATCAAGGTGGGGTACCCGGATCATCCGCGGGATTACTCGAAGCTGGTGATTACCGATGACGACTTAGTGGGCAACGTGCGGCGTGCGGCCGCGGCAGATTGGGAATTCTCTTCGAGCAGGCTGGATGGTCCGGTGGACAAGTCAGAATGGGCCATGACGCCGCAGACCAACGACGCTTACAGCGGATTGCTACGGGATATTGTGTTTCCGGCGGGAATTTTGCAGCCGCCGATCTTTGATCCCAATGCCGATCCGGCGGTGAATTACGGCGCCATCGGCGCGGTGATCGGGCATGAACTCACGCACGGATTCGACGACGCAGGCCGCCGGATCGACGCCTCAGGCGCGCTGCGCGACTGGTGGACCAAGGAAGACGACGCGAAGTTTCAGGCGCAAGCCAGCAGGCTCGGCGAACAGTATTCCCAGTTCGAGCCTCTGCCCGGGGTAAAGGTCAACGGCAATCTCACCATGGGTGAGAACATTGCCGACCTGGGAGGGCTGACCCTGGGATTGGCTGCATACCATGCATCGCTTGGCGGACATCCGGCGCCGGTGATCGATGGGCTGACGGGCGATCAGAGGGTGTTGCTCGGATGGGCGCAGGCGTGGCGGGGAAAGACGACCGACGACGCGGTGCGGAAACAGGTGGTGAGCAATCCGCATTCGCCGGTGCAGTACCGGGTGAATGGCGTGGTACGTAATCTGGATGCATGGTATGAGGCGTTCGGCGTGAAGGCTGGTGACCGGCTGTACCTCGCGCCGGAGGCGAGAGTACGCATCTGGTGAGGTCCGCGCTGTAAATAACCGATTTGTCATTGCCGGCCGTGCCGGCGGCGAACGACCGTCTCTCCTCTATACTTGGAAGCGAAGGACCGGATTAAGTGGCCACTCTCCTTGAGGCGATTAATATAAAGCGCAGAACCGTCTTCGAGTTTGAAAATACTCCGTTCGCCTGCATGGATTCAGAGATAAGCACGCCTACCGCCCGCGGCGGGCAGACCCTGGTCCGCCTGAAAATGCGCAACCTTCTCACGAGCGCCGTATTGGACAAGACCTTCAAAGCGGGTGAGAAGTTCAAGGAGCCGGATTTACAATCGGTTCCGGTCAGCTATCTCTATAGTGACGGGGACGGCTCTTATTTCCTGGACCAGGATAACTTCGAGACTTTGAACCTTCCGTCCGAAGTGGTCGGGAACGCCCTCGACCTTCTGGTCGAAGGCGCACTGCTCCACTTGCAAAAGTACAACGGAAATCCGATTGGTCTACAGTTGCCGATGTTTGTCGACTTGAAGGTTGCCGAAGCGGAACCGGCGGTACGCGGCGATACATCGAGCGGAAGTGGCACCAAGATGGTCAAACTGGAGACGGGACTTCAAATCCGAGTTCCGATCTTTATCAAGCAGGGTGAAAAAGTAAAAATAACGACGGAGACCCGGGAGTTTTCCGGGCGCGCATAAAACCGAGCCAGTTTGCGGCGCGAGGCATGCTCTGGTGGTGGGCGGTGAGAGCCTCGAACTCCCGACCTTCTGGGTGTAAACCAGACGCTCTAACCAACTGAGCTAACCGCCCGTCACTTCAGTCTATCAACGCTCACGGGCGAGCGGAAAGGTCAGGCCGTTAATGGCAGAGAATCGCACACGGTTACTACTTCCCCTTGAATCGATCAAATGGATTTCGGCGATATAGCCGCCAGGAAACCGCTGCATCACGATGATCCGCCGCTTCGCGGAGTGTGATGATCGGCCGGCGTCTTACGACCGTCTCGGAGAGGTTCGCGACCTCGCCGCCGGTCGTCTTCCGCCCATGCTGCGAGTGAACCCCTGGCGCCGATTCGGTTCAGCGGACGCATTGCGCTAAAATGTAAATTCTGTTGTGATCAGGCGGGAGTAACTCAATGGTAGAGTCACAGCCTTCCAAGCTGTTGGTTGCGGGTTCGATTCCCGTCTCCCGCTCCAATTCTTAGGAGCTTGTTGAAAAAAAGGGGTCTCTGTTGTAAATCCGCTCCACGCCGTCCCCTTCTTGGAGCACCCACCAACCGCCCGCGCAAAAAAGGGGACTGACTACTCGGTCCCCAACCCACACACCCTCAACCACCGACACCACCAACCCAGTGGACCTTTTTTGGAACGCCCCCTCCGAATGCCCCCGATGAGCGGCGATTTTCATGCTTCCGGGTGAAGCTCGGCTTCATCGCTCTACGCTGTCCCCTTTTTCAACAAGCTCTTAGTGCAGCCAGCTGCTGTTGCGGGCGCGCGCGAATAAGCTGTTCGAGGATGTTCCGGATTCCCCCGCGGCTTCCCGTGCTTGCGGCTCCTTCGGCGGATGATGGCGATGCAGAATCGCTAGTACCGTCCAGCGGGTGCCTTCATACGCGCGCCAGTAGATGGTGCTGCGGTAGAAATCGCTGCGGACGCTCAGCACCTCCCGGCGCAGCAGACGCTTGAAGAAATTCGGCCGCTCCGGCACGGGTTCGCATTCGGAATTCTGCACCACGTGCGGCGACATGCAGCTGTTCAGCCGCATCACCGCCAGGCGGCCGTCGGTTTCCATCAAATCACCGGTGGCGTTGCGAGCCGTGGTCGGCGCGCCCGGACGATCCCACCAGTCGACCACCTCGGTACACGCCGTGAATTCGAAATCGTGCGCGATCTTGTCGCGCTCCTCATCCACATCCTGGGCGATCCTGTGCGTCATCGCGCCGCCGCCGTGCCGCAGGAATGCGAAGTCAACATCGCGGGTCGCCGCGCCGATCCACAAGGGCTGCCCGTTCCAGGTCGAATCCTGCTTCCAGATGCGAACATGATGGCGCTTGGAGATGTCGTTCAATCCCTTTTCCCACAGCATGTCGGGCTCGCGATCGTTGGCCAGCAGACGGCTCATCGGCGCGGTAGTGTTGCCATGGCCCTCCGCTACCGCGCGGACTCCTTGAATCCTCGAACGCATGGTCATCGGATTCGGCCGCGTCCATCCCGCGGCGAGGAAGGCGGCTTCGATCTGTTCGCGTGATCCCGCGAACAGCACGTTCATCAGGTCGGAAGCGCGGTTCGATACGGCGGCATACGCGCGGTAGGGCATGCCCGCGGTCACGGCGCTCAACTCCGTCTGCTCTTCACTCGTCAGGCGCTGGCCGGAGTCAGGTTGCGCCACCGAAAACAGCGTGTCGCGCAGACCCAGCGTCAGTTCGACTCCCGCCGGATAGTAAATCTCCGGTTCCGGCACCTGAACCAGGATCATTTTCGCGGCCCACAGCGCCAGGCGAGCGTGCCACTCCCACGCGAGCACCATGCGGATGTAACCGGTCGCACGATACGAAATGCTCGAAGTGGTCCGGATGCCGTGGATGCTTCCGTTTGCAATCACCTGTTCGCGGCCGTTGTCGACTTCGAGGAGCCGCGTCGCCACCGGCAGTTTGAATCCGCCGGGCAACGTACAGGTGTCGAAATCGACGGAGAGCGCGGCCGTTTCATGGGCGATGCCGAACCCCACGGCTTGCGCGCGCGTCACCGTGCCAGAAAGAATACTGCCCTCCGGCAGAACCGTGTCGCCGTTCACGGTGACCGGCGCGATCAGCACGGCGCTGACCGGCGCGCCCGGTCGGCTTCCAAACGATCCGATGGGAGTCGACAGCCGCACATGAAGCTCCGTTCCGACCGGCACTGGCCGAAGGGAAATCAGATTCAACGCCAGCATCGCGTACGGCAGCATCGATCTATGTTAGTGGATCGATCGCAATTTGCAAGTGAAATGAACGTTAACGCTCCGGGCGCCGGCGTTTTCTAGTAAAATTGAACGGGTCCGATTCATGACCACACAAGAACGCATCGTTCGCGTCGTCCAGACCGTCGCTCAAAAACCGCTGCCCACCGACCCCGAGGAGTCGTTGTTCGAATCCGGCGTGCTCGATTCCTTCGCGCTTCCCGACATGATCAGCGGGCTCGAAAAAGAGTTCGGCATCGCGGTTCCGGACGCGGATTTGAACCCGCGCAAGTTCGATTCAGTCGCGCGCATCGCCGACTACATCAGCGTTCAAACCACGTAAATATGGCGTTTCTGCGGGCATTCGGCCGGTATGTGCCGTCGCGCGTGGTGCCCAACGCGGAACTTGCGGCGCGCCTCGGCTGTGAAGCGGATTGGATTCTCAACGTGAGCGGCATTACCGAACGCCGCTGGGCCGCGAATCAGGAAACCGTCGTCGACATGGCCGCGGCAGCGGCGGGCGATTGTCTGTCACGCGCGTCGTTGAATACCACCAGCGTCGGAATGGTAATCGTCGCGAGCGGCACGGCCGGCCGCCGCTTTCCCGGTCCCGCCGCGGAAACGGCCGCGCGGCTCGGATTCGCCGGCGTCCCCGCGCTCGATGTGCCCATGGCCAGCGCGGGCTCGCTGTTCGGAATAGCGATGGCCGCGCGGCTCGCCGATACCTGCGGCGCGGTGCTGCTGATCGCCGCCGAAAAAATGTCGGCGGTGATCGAAACGCCTCCGCTCGATCGCAACACCGCGATCCTGTTCGGCGACGGCGCCGGCGCCTGCCTCATTCATCCTTCCGAAGGATTTGCCGGGCTGAGAGAGTTCGCCCTGCATTCCGACGGCGCGTTCCATGACGCGCTGCGGCTCGAGTTCGGCGAGCCGATTCACATGGACGGCCGCAGCGTGATCATGCAGGCCGCGCGCAAAGTTCCCGCCGCGATCCGCGAAGTGCTCGAACGCTCCGGCCGTTCCGCCGATTCCATCGCCGCGTTCCTGATGCACCAGGCCAATCAGAATCTGATCGTGAAGATCGCGCAGTCCATCGGTGTCGCTCCCGAAAAGTTCTATTCGAATATCGCCCGCTACGGCAACACGTCGTCTGCCTCCATGTTGATCGCCGCATCCGAATGGAGTGACGCGGGCGGCTTTCATAAGGACGACGCCGTGGTTTTCGCGGCTTTCGGCGCCGGATTTCACTGGGGCGCGGTGCTGGCGGTCGGATCCTGAATATGGCTTCGCTGTCGGTGGTCATCCCCGCGTACAACGAAGAAGCTCGCCTGCCGCCGACACTGGATACAGTCGTCGGATTCCTGAACGCCAGGCCGTTTGAGTTCGCCGAGCTGATCGTGGTCGACGACGGTTCGCGCGACGGTACCGCGGCGCTGGTGGAAAGCTTCGCGCGGAATCACGCGCAGGTTCGTTTGCTGCGGAATCCAGGCAATCGCGGCAAGGGTTTCAGCATCCGGCACGGGATGCTCGAAGCCAAAGCCGATTGGGTGCTGTACACCGACGCGGATCTTTCCGCGCCCATTGAGGAGTTCGACAAGCTTCTGACGGCCGCGCAAAATGCGGGAGCGCGAGTGGCCATCGGTTCCCGCGCGCTCGACCGGTCGCTGGTGGGCGTGCATCAATCCGCGTTCCGCGAGCTTTCCGGCCGCGCATTCAACGTCGTGATGCGGGTCATCACCGGCCTTCCTTTTCGCGACACCCAGTGCGGCTTCAAACTTTTCGAACGCCTCGCCGCCCGCGAAATTTTTTCGCGTCAGGTCCTGGATGGTTTCAGCTTCGACGTGGAGGACCTGGTGATCGCGAAATCGCTCGGCTTGAAAGCGATCGAGGTTCCCGTGGTGTGGAACAACGTGGAAGGCACCAAAGTCGGCATGTTGACCGGAGTGCAATCCTTCGCCGACCTGGCCGGCATCCGCTGGCGAGCCCTCAGCGGCCGCTACTCGAAGCGGTAGGGCATGCCGCGGGGACAGCGGACTTTCATGGTTGTGCTGTCTCGAGTTGGAAGTTCGTGATTTGTCTCGAGAATCATTCGACTCATCCGCGGCGATTACCGCCTCTGCTGCGTGGTCGGCGATTCGCGACTGGGCGGCTCCGCTTCCGACGCCGGAAGATTCGGACGCAAACGCTCCATCCTGAACGTCACGCGGCCGCCCTGCTCCCGCTCGGTTCGACGGATGCGCAGCTTCGCATTGGCCAGATATTCCAGGTGCACCCGATCGAACGCCAGACCGGCCGACGCCATCAGCTTCATATAATCGCCGTGCGCGGTTTCATCCGGAGCTTCGGTATATCCGGAATCCCAGGTGACGTCCGGCGAGATCCCGCCCACGCCGCCACTTCCCGGCGCAGGCGCGCCCGCGCCTCCGCGACCACCGCCTGCTCCCTTTAGCGCCATGTAAATCCGAATCCCGTTGACGATCGGCTGCTGCATGTTCTCCGGCTGCCAGCGCTGGCCGAAGCGTTCATAGCGCGCGTTCATGCGGTTTTCCAGATCCAGCAATCCCGGAACGCCGCGTTCCGCCGCGACAATCCGATCGCGCAATTCATACGTCACCTTCTCGCTGTACGGATGCGTTTCATCGCGCAAGTAAGTCAGGCTCGTGAACCATCCGCGCGGGATCCACCACGTGCGCCCGTTATTGGCTCCCTGGCGAGTCTGCACCCACCCCGAATATTCCGAAAACGGCTGCACCCATTCATGCGACGGATAGCCGTGCGGATTCAGAAACGCATCCGGCAGCCAGGTTTCAAGCAATTGCCGGCGAGTTCGCGACTCCGGATAAACCGGATCGAGATCGGTCTGCCCGGTCGAAACATCCGCCGCCAGCGCGCCGTGATAACCGGGATGCAGCATGTTGTTCGGCGTGATTTCCGCCAGTTGCACCGATAGTTCTGCGCCATCCGGGTTGGTGATCGGATGCAGCACCACGTTCACCTGCTTCAGCAGAGTTGGATCGTTCACCAGCTGGTCTCCGAGCTTCAGAATGTGACTGGTGCTCGAAACTTCATTCGCATGTTGACGGCCGGAATAAACAATCGAAGCCTTCAGCGTAGTCTCCTTCGCCCACGACCGCAGCAGCGCAGGCGACGGCAGCATCACATCCGCGGCCCACAGATTTTCGCCCAGATAGCTGCGGCCCATCCAGTACACGTTTACGCCCGGATGCCTCGCCAATCCGGCTAATATCGACGCGCTCTCCTCCGGGCTGATCGGCTCATCCCATTGCACCGCTTTCGGCGCGTAGTCCGCGATCATGGGCCGAGCATGCGCCGGAGCGCTGATATTGAGCTCCGCGGATTCGCGCGGCGCGGCCGAATCGATCTTCGCCGTAAGCGGACGCGGCAGCTCGAATTCAAACGCCATCTGCTTCAGCCGCGGATATGCGAGCTCATCCTTATATAAGCCCGCCGCGTGCATGGCATCGAGCCAGTGCAGTTGCCCGCGCGCCTGCTCCACCGGGAAAATCCCGCGCACCACCTGGTCCTCACCCTCCTCGGCGACCCACTGTTCGAATTTGTCGTCCTTATAATCGGCCGGCAAAAGCCAGGTGAGACTCTCCGGACCCTCCGCCGTTGCGCGAGCCGCAATCAGCCGAGGCTGCATCGCACCCTGCAGCGTCCACAGATCGCGCGTGTGCACGTGATGCTTGCCTTGCGAGTCGGTCCACTTAAGTTCCACCAGCGGATTGCCGGCCGGCTTCGCATAGAACTCGATGTGCACGTGCCCGTCCTTGCCGTCATCCGACGCGTGAACAATCGGAATGATGCGCCCCGCGTAAGTAATGGCGCGCCCGGCTTCCAGATCGCCCATCATATTCACGAAATTTTCGGTCGAATAAAACGTATCTTCCTGCAGCGCTTCGAGCGACGAAATCCGTTCCTTGTCGATGCCCAGCTCATAATTCGGCTCGCTCATATGAATGTCGATCTTCAGCGTGTCAAACGGGGGCGCGAAATCCGGCCGCAGTTCCCCATGGGATCGCGCCATCACGATTTCGAAAACCTTGGGAAGCGTGTCCTTCTGATAGTGATCCCAGAATTCTTCGATATCGGTCTCGATGCGTTGATCCATCACTACGTTTCCGCTCTGTTCCATCCGCACCCAGCCCGTGTCGACCTGTACTTTTTCGTACTCCGGCATCACACCGTTGTACGGCCGGTCGACTGTAGTGACGCTAAATTCCCGCGTAAGGATCTCCTTACCCGCTGCATCGAAAACATGGACGCGGTAGGTCGGCCCTCTGCCTTCATACTCGTCGAGCGTGATTTTTCCGAGCGGCAGTTTCAATTCTCGCGCCAGCATTTCATCCACCGGATACAGCTCATGCACCCAGCGCGCCGGTGAATACATGGCGCGCAGTCCGGTCGAGTCTTCATTCTTCTTGAACTCGATTTTGATCGACGCCGCTTTGCTCTTCACCAGCGGCGCAATCTCGTCCATCAGCCAGCTCACGCCCTGCTTGTACGCGCACAGCACCGTCACCTGGCTCGATTTCGGCAGCATCGCTTCGATCTGCTTTTTCAGCTTCAGCCGCACTTCGGGTCCTTCACTGACCCGCGCGACCAGCTTTACGGGTACGCCGGGTTTGAAGTGCGCCTTCTTCACCGCATTGATCAGCCGCGTTCCCTCCCACGGAATCACGATGTCCTCGACAAACGCTGGCGTGCCCTGATGATATTGATAACCCGGCTCGCGATAATGCAGCGCCGGAAGTTTTTCGCAACACTGCGTGCCCGCGTGCAGGCTGGCGACTTCGATATTCGCATCATGCTTCAAGGCGGTCTGCACCAAATCCTTCAATCCCGGCTCCGCGATGTCCACAAATATTTTCGCTTCCACATCGTGGGCGTCTTTCAACTCATCCGACCATTTTGAGAGGCGGTAAAGCGCCACGCTCGCCTGCCCCGCCGACGATCGCAGTGAGAAAAACCGATGCAAGTCATAGCGGATTTCTTCCACCGATAAATACTGCTTGCCCGCTTCCCACAGATTCGGAAAATGATCCGCCAGCAGTCCCAGCGCGGCCGATTCATCGCCTCGAACCAGCACCGCTGGCTGCCGTCCGAACGCCTTGTCGACCACGCGCAGCTCGCCGATCCCGGCACCGGGCGTCGATGCCCAAGGATCTTCTTCGCGCATTTTCCGCGCAGCTTCTTTGCCCAGCGGAGACGATTCGGAAACCACCGCTTTCGCGCGAACATCGCGCACGGTTGCCGTCGACGCCGGCGTCGCCAGCGGAATCGTGATGCCGGTGGTTTCAAGACCCATGCGAGCCGCCAGGTTCGCCATCGCGATTCCCGCCTTGCCCTCCGGAACGTACAGCTGCGAATCCAGATTCGATGGAACCGGCATCCTCGCATTGCCGCGAAACAGGCCGCGCATCGTATAAAGCGTGGCCAGATCCAGGCGCGCGGGCGCACCTTCCGCATCGGCGGCCTCGGGCGCATTCGCCGGCGCAGCGGAGGCCGCAGGCAGCGGAGCGCCGTCCGGAAGCTTGCCCACGTTCGCGCCCGCAAATACCCGATGAACCCCGGCCGCGCCTTTCAGGTACGTGACGCCTTTCAGCAAACTGGCATCGGCGAGCTTCGAAAATCGATCGCCGCCGACTCTCGAAACATACGGCGCGCGCGAAGCGAACTGCTCGGCAGCCGTCAGCAGCCCATCGGTATCCTTGCCGATCACCACCAGATTTTCGCCGACCACGAACACGCCGCCTTCCTGCAGCTCGAGCCCGTTCCAGAGATCCATAATCTCCGCCCGGAACTTCTCCGGCGCCGCGCTTCCGCCGACGTAAATGCGCGGCCCGTCGCCGCGGTCCTCCGCCTGGCTGATGACGACTGGAGGCGTCAGCCCCGTAGTGGCGAATCCAACCCGGGCAGCGATATCCGCGGCCGCCGCGTTCTCCACCGCCGTCGGCTGCGCGGGCACCACGATCTTCCCCGCCACGAAATCGGCGATCCCGTCGCCATTCGTGTCCACCACCATCCATCCGGGCGCGAACGCGTCCATCAAATGATTCGGAGGCGCCTGAAACGCGACCAAAGACGAGAGCGCGAACAAAAGCAACACGGCGGCGGCCACACGAATCCTCATGCAGCCGAATCTATCACACGGAGCTGAGCCACGACCTTTCGAGTCCATGGTGAAAACTCCGGACCTGCTCCGCTCGCTGACGCGCGCGGTTCCGCATGCGCCTGACGGAACCCCGACCGTCAGGGAGGGGAGCACGTCCGTTTTCACAACGGCACCGATTACCATACGAAAGAGGACACGCTGCCAAGCAAGCTCATCGAATATCTGGGTCGCGCCGCCTCGCTCGACGCGGAATTCATCGTTTTCGACGACGGCTATCGCGGATGGACGTATCGCTATACTGACGTCGCGCAGATGGCCAACGCGCTTCGGCGCAAGCTTCGCGCGGCCGGAATCCATCAGGGCGACGCAGCCGTCATCTGGTCGGAAAGCCGCGCGGGCTGGGTCGCCGCGCTGTGGGCATGTTTGCTGGATGGCGTCATCGTCGTCCCGGTCGACCCGCAATCCTCACTCGCCCTGTTCGAACGCATCCGCGATAAAGCCGGCGCGAAGATTACCCTCGCGGGCGAGCGTGTCGCCCACGTCGAAGGCGCCTGGAAACTCACCGATGTTGAAACCGGGCGCGCCACGCCGCCCGAACAGATCGCCATTGAACCCGACGACGTGGCTGAAATCGTCTTCACCTCGGGCACCACCGCGGAGCCGAAAGGCGTCGTCATCACGCATCGCAATCTGGCCGCGAACCTGGACCCCGTGGCCGGCGAGATCGCGAAATATCGCAAGTACGCCGGACCGTTCCTGCCTTTGCGAATTTTGAACCTGCTCCCGCTGAGCCATCTGTTCGGTCAATCGCTCGCGCTGCATCTGCCGCCGCTGATTCCGGCATCGGTCGTGTTCATTTCCACCACCGGCGCGCACGAAATCGCGCGCCAGGTTCGAATGCGCAAAATTTCCGCGCTGGTGGCCGTGCCGAAAATTCTGGAAGTGCTGCGCGACCTCGCCGTTCGCGATTTTCCCGAAGTCAGCGACCCGTCGAAAGCTCGCGGAAAGTGGCCCATCCGATGGTGGCGATTCCGCCGCGTGCATCGCCTGTTCGGCTGGAAATTCTGGTGCTTCATCTCCGGCGGCGCGCCGCTTTCGCCCGACGTCGAACAGTTCTGGTCGAAGCTTGGCTACCTTGTGGTCCAAGGCTACGGCCTCACCGAAACCGCGCCCATCGTGACGCTGAGTCATCCCTTC
The DNA here is from genome assembly GCA_963797245.1 of Terriglobia bacterium. Taxonomy (GTDB): domain Bacteria; phylum Acidobacteriota; class Terriglobia; order Bryobacterales; family Bryobacteraceae; genus Palsa-187. Next base: position 208,701 of record CAWCPE010000018.1, on the reverse strand, counting down.
CACAACCGCCAGGGCACCGTCGGAAAGCCGCTCCTGGGCGTCGAGCTGAAAATCGCTGACGACGGCGAAGTGCTGGTCCGCGGCGAAAATGTCACCAAGGGCTATTTCGAATCGCCCGGGGAGACCGCCACGGCGTTTGAAGACGGCTGGTTCCACACCGGCGATGTCGGCGAGCTCGATCCGGAAGGTCACCTGCGCATTCGCGGCCGGAAGAAGGAAATGATCGTCACTCCGGAAGGCCTGAAAGTCTTTCCGGAGGACGTCGAAAAGATCCTGAATGCGATTCCGGGCGTCCGCGAATCCGCCGTGATCGGAACCGACCGCGTCCACGCCGTCTTCGTGCTCGATCCCAACACGAGCGCCGAAGAAATCGTCCGCGCCGCGAATCAGAAACTCGAAGACCAGCAGAAAATCCGATCCTTCAGCATCTGGCCCGGTGAGGAGCTTCCGCGCACCCAATCGACCCGCAAGCTGCGCCGCGCCGAGATCGCTGAAACCATCCGCAAGGGCGCGCAGGCCGCGCAGCCGAAACCTGAAAGCGAGCTGGCCGCGCTTCTGCAAAAATACGCGCCCGGTCGCGTGATTACGCCCGAAACCACCCTCGATGAGCTGGGCCTCAGCTCGCTCGACCGCGTTCAGCTCATGATGGAGCTCGAACAGAAACGCTCGGCCGACATCGATGAAGGCGCGTTTTCCTCCGCCGCAACCGTCGCCGAACTCTCGCGTCCCGCGCCCGCCCGCGCCGAACCGATCGACTTTCCCACCTACAATCGATCCCGTTTCGCCCGCGTGATGCGCCGGCTCGCGCTGCCTTTCTGGCTGCTGCCGCTCACGCGGATCTTCGCCCACATCCGCGTTTCAGGTGTCGAAAATCTCGCGACACTCAATCGCCCCGTGATTTTCGCGTCGAATCATCAGAGCCATTTCGATGTTCCCGTGATTCTCGCAAGCCTTCCCGCGCGCCTCCGCTATCGCGTCGCGACGGCCATGTCCAAGGAATTCTTCGACGCCCATTTCTACCCCGACCGCTTCACCTGGCGCGAATGGTTCACCAACTCGCTCAACTACTGGCTTTCGACGTTCTTCTTCGCCGCCTTCCCCATTCCGCAGCGCCACGCCGGCGCAGGCCAGACCATCCGTTACATGGGAGAAATGGTCGAGCAGGGATGGTCCATCCTCATCTTCCCGGAAGGCGACCGCACCAATGCAGGTGAGATCCATCCATTTCAACCCGGCGTCGGCATGATCGCCGCGCATCTGGAAACGCAAGTGGTTCCCGTCCGGATCGTGGGCCTCGACCGCGTGCTGCACAAAAACGCGAAATGGCCCAGAATGGGCCGCGTCGAGGTGAAATTCGGCCCTCCGCTCACGCTGTCCGGTGACAATTTCGCCGAGCTCGCGGGCTACGTCGAAGCCGCCGTCCGCGCCCTGTGAGCGACCTGCCTTCAAACCGTCTGCGGTCGCGATGCCTTCGTGCGGAATTCATGCTGCAGGATTTCGAGCGCCGCGCGGTCGCCTTCAAAGCGCACCACCCGTCCGCGCGCCACCAGCTTCAGCGCGCACTTGTTGTCGAGCTGCGCCGGCCAGTCAATCGCCAGCTCCATCCTGCGGCCCGGCAGTAGCGCATCAGCCGTGGTAAACAAGACGCCCGAACTCGAAATGTTCAGAGTCTTGCCGGCCGAGTTGACGTCGCCGTCCTTGCGGCTCAAAATGCGGTACTGAACTTCCCGCTCAATTGACTGGCGGGAGGAGCCGCGCCGTTCATTCGGATCTTTTGCGACACTCATTCCGTAATCAATATGACAACCCCGGATGTGCGGAACAATAGGATGCCAGGGCCAATTTCGGTTAGTACACCTGTACTGAAACCACGGTAAACCAACGGGATGCCTGCCTCTAGCGAGCTCGAAATCGACGGACGGAAGCTGAAGCTGTCGAACCTTGATAAGGTGCTGTACCCGGGCTCTGGATTTACCAAGGCCCAGGTGATCGATTACTACATTCGTGTCTCACCCTTCCTGCTGCCGCACCTGAAGAATCGCCCCGTGACCATGAAACGGTATCCCGACGGGGTCAAGGGCGCCTTCTTCTACGAAAAGGACGCGCCCAGGTTCACACCGGACTGGGTGGAAACCTTCCCGGTCCCGCGCAAAGCCGGCGGCAAACCCATCCGCTATATCCTGATCAACAACCTTGCGACGCTGGTGTGGTGCGCGAATCTCGCCGATCTGGAGCTGCACCCGTTTCTGCACCGCGCGCCGGCAATTGACCGGCCGACCTCGCTGGTGTTCGATCTCGACCCCGGCGAAGGCGCCGATATCCTGAATTGCGCACGCGTCGCATTCCTTTTGAAAGAAAGGTTCGACGCCTGGAAGTTGGAGGCCTTCCCCAAAGTTTCCGGCTCGCGCGGCCTGCAGGTGTACGTGCCTTTGAATACCGCGGTCACTTACGACCAGACGCGGCCGTTTGCCCAATCCGTCGCGACGCTTCTGGCGCACGCGCATCCTGACGCCGTCGTCGCCAACATGACGAAATCGGAGAGGACCCGGAAGGTGTTCATCGACTGGAGCCAGAACTCGGATTTCAAAACGACGGTGGGCGTTTATTCGTTGCGAGCCAAACGCGACGCGCCGTTCGTGTCGATGCCGGTCGACTGGGAAGAGCTTCGCGCGAAGAAGGCGGAGTCGCTGTTCTTTGCGCCCGACGCGGCTTTGAAGCGCCTGGAAAAATCCGGCGACCTGTTCGCTCCAGTACTGACCAAGAAACAAAAACTCCCCAAGTTGAAGGTCTCCTGACCGGAGGACGGCGGATTTTCAATCCGCGCGGAGCTTCAGCTCCGCTTCGTGGCTGCGAGGCTGAAGCCTCGCGCGGGCTAGAAGCCCGCCCTCCCTTCGAACTGAGAATGCCACCGAGCGCAGAAAACGCGGACGGGCCGTCAGAAATGTTTCGCGAGCCCCTCGGCTTCGAGCTCATCCAACAGCTCGCCCGAGGCGTTGCGCGGATAGCCGAAATCCCAGAACGGGTTGCCCGCCGCACTCTCCCACACCCGCACTGTGGTCGCCGTCAGCATCGCGCGAAGCCGGGCGTCGAGTCCCGCGATTTCTTCATCCTCGCCGCCCGCCAGATCGAGAATGGCCCGGATATCCAGATCGTTGCGATAATCTTCGAGGCCCAGCGAATAGCCGCGCTCCACCTGTTCGACGAATTCGCGCCAGCGCCGAACCAGCCCCGCGCGCCCTTCGCGCACGATGTGCTCGGGATAGCCGTTGTCGCCCAGATATTGCCGGATCTCAGCGTCAGTCATTTTCCGTATGTGCTCCCCTCCCTGACGGTCGTGGTTCCGTTTCGATGCGGAGCACGTCCGGAGAGTCACGCCGTGGGTCCCTTCGCATTCTATTCCGGCCTCGTGGCTTGCCGGCGGAAATAGCGTTCGCCATTGTTGGGGATGAAGAACGTGCGGATGGTCCGGTCCGCGTTGTAGGCCCCGAACGCTCCGGTGCGCCGGTCGAATTTTGTAATCACGCCGCCGGCTTTCACAGCTTCGAGAACCTGCCCGCCCGCCGGCGCATCCCGCAAAGCTTGGGCGCGATGCAGATATTCCTCCTGCGAAATATTCCCGAATTCGCGGCCGTGTTTGGCATAATGTTCGTCGAATTGCCTCCGGCTGCGGAATCCGGGCCCCTGCGCGAGAAGGAGCAGCGCGGCAAGCAGGAAAACCGTGACACGGCGAAGCGCGAGCATCTCTCTAATTTAGCTCACCTGCACGCCTGCCCACCCGGCGTCGTCCTATCATAAGGAAAGCGCATGGCTGAGTACACCCTCAAATACGCCGACGCCCGTGGCGAGATTCATCAGCAGGTGGCCGAGGCCGGCTCCGAACGCGAGATTCGGGACCGTTATACGCAGCAAGGGTTCCTGGTCTATTCCGTCAAGCCGCGCTCGGAAATCGGGGCGCTGGTCGGTGCCTCCCGCTCGCGTAAGAAAAAGCTCAATCTCGAGAAATTTCTGATTTTCAATCAGCAGTTCGTGACGCTGATCCGCGCCGGGCTGCCGATTTTGAAGGCGCTCGACCTGCTGGCCGAGCGGCTCACCGATCCCAAACTTTCGGGCTATATCAAAGGCGTCCGCGAAGAGGTCCGCAACGGCGCGCTACTCTCCGACGCGTTCGCGCGGCAAGGCGTGTTTCCGGCGATCTACGTGACCACGGTGCTGGCGGGCGAACGGTCCGGATCGCTGGGCGAGGTGATTGAACGCTATATCGGCTATCAGAAAATGTCGCTTTCGGTGCGCAAGAAGCTGCTGGTTTCGCTGCTCTATCCGGCGGTTCTGGTGGCGCTTTCGAGCGTTCTGATCGCGTTCCTGGTCACCTACGTGGTCCCGAATTTCGCCGAGCTGTATTCGAGCATGAACGCCCAGCTCCCCATGCCCACCCAGATCCTGATCGCGGTGGGCACCACCGCCCGGAATTACGTGCTACTCGGAGTTTTTCTGCTGGTGGCTGGAATCTTCGTGTTCCGCTGGTGGGCGCGCACCGAAAGCGGACGCGAACTGATCGACCGGTTTCTGTTGAAGCTTCCGGTGGCGGGTGAGACGTGGTTGAAATATCAGGTGGCGCAGTTTTCGCGCGTGCTGGGAACGCTGCTCATCGGCGGAATTCCATTGCTGCAGGCACTCGACACCGCGGCCGATTCGCTGGGTACCGCGGTTTTAAAGAAGGTGCTGCAACAGTCCGTGAAAATGGTGCGGGAAGGCCAGTCGCTTTCAAGCGCGCTGCGCCAGACCAAGATCTTTCCAGCCTTGTCGATCGATATGATCGAGGTCGGCGAATCCACCGGCGCGCTTCCGGCCATGCTCGGCAGCGTGGCGGAGTTTTATGAAGACGACGTGGCCACGCGCACCACCGCGGCGCTGAGCCTGATTGAGCCCCTGATCATGATCTGCATGGGCATCTTCGTGGCGTTTGTTCTGATTTCTCTGTATCTGCCCATCTTTTCTCTCGCGGATTCGATCCGCGCATAGCTCGCCCCTCCGAAACGGTGCGCTAAACTCGCGGCTGGTTTACGCATATCCGTGTGGGGAGCTTTTACGCCCTCCGGAGGAAAATGTGAGTAGACTTTTTTGCGTAGCTCTGTTCTGTGGCGCAGCCTGGGGACAGACTTTTTACGTCGCGACGACCGGAAGCGATTCGAATCCGTGTACCGTGGCGCAGCCGTGCCGCACCTTCGCCGGTGCCCTGACGAGTGCACACACGCTGGGGGTCACTTATGTGGCGCTCAACGCCGGCGATTTTGGATTGGGAACCACCCTGGCGAGCCCGAACGGCGGTATCACCATTGACGGCGGACCGGGGGTGTTCATGACCGGCCCTGCCGACGGTTCCGTGATCACCGTGGGGGCTGCCATCGCGACGACTCCGATGGTGATCCGGAATGTCACCATCATTCCCGTGGGAGCCCTGAGTGGGGGTACCGGGATCGGCGGAACCCTCAATGGGGGACAGGCGTTGATCTTGGATGGGGTATCGATCGAAGGCTCGGGCGCAGGCAACACCGGAGTCTCCCTTACGGCGACGCCCGGATCGTCAATACTGCTGAAAAACGTCTCTATGCGAAGCACTCAGTATGGGATCTCCGTAAGCAATTCGACGAGTATGGGCCGAAGCGGAACCCCCGGTCCCTTCAACGCGCTCCTGGATCACGTAAGCGTGACCGGAACGGCTCTGGCAGCGTACCTGCAAGACGCCAATGTCACCATCCAGAACTCGGACTTTACAAACAATTCTGGTGCGGCTGTCGCCTGCGACGCCTCCAGAATTGCGCCCAATTGGCTGATCCAGAACACCACGTTTACGCAGAATGGCGAAGGACTTTCCGGCGCAAGCGCCTGTACCATTCGAGTATCCAACGACGCATTTGTCAGCAACACGACCGGAATCGCAGCCGGCGGAACGATGATCTCATTTCGCAACAACATCTTCATGGGGAACGGAACCGACGGCGCCCCCACTCTGTCGACCTCGTTCAAATAGCGCGGCACATCATGAAAATCGCGATTCTTCTGCCGCTGGCCGTCTTCTCTCTGCATGCTGCGACGCTGTTCGACACCAGCCCGCCCGATCTGGGCGGGAATGCCGGCGACTTCGTGAACGCGCGGCTGGCGGATTCGTTTGACCTGACCAGCGCGGCGAATATCGACCAGATCAACTTCTGGTACGTCACCGAACAGTTCGGCTCCCAGAGCGATCTGACCAACGCCGCCTGGGCAATCTACTCGGATTCAAGCGGTCAACTGGGCGCCGAACTCGCATCCGGAGACGGCGCCCCCACGACCTCGCCGTACGATACCGCCGATTACCAGAACACCTACCTCGCCCAGCTTTCGATTCCCACCCTGCTGCTGGGCGCGGGGGATTACTGGCTTGAGTTGCACGGCGGCAGCAGTCTCACCGACGATAACGGCGGCCTCACCGTGTTGTGGGCGGCCAGCGACGCTTCCAATTCTTATCAGGCGCTGATGAACGCGGGGACGGGCCTCCCGAACACGCCCATCACGGTGCCCGGATATGAAACGTACGCGTTCCAAATCGAGGGAGGCGCCGCCTCGGGCGTCCCGGAGCCGGGCACCCTGGCAACGATCGCGTTGGGTTTAGCGTGTCTCATAAGTGTGGCACATGGAAATCGGCGGAAAGGATGGTGTGCTCCCAAGCCGGCAATGCCCAACCGTAGCCGCGAGCCTGGAAATCCGCGCTAAATTGTTAATCATGAATAAGTTAGCATCGGCGGATCGCGCCGCCTTTGATCCTGCCTGCACGCGCGGACGTTAAGCTGCGTCTATGCTTTAGAGACGCGTGTCTCGACGCTAAGCTATAAGTATGTCGGCCCTCGATCGCCACAATCCGGTAGAACCGATTATCGATCCCCTTCAGGAAGCGGCCCGCGCTCGGGCGGTCGCGCAACGGTATTACCACGAGTTTGTCGATCTGCGCGAGGTCAAGATCGATCACGACCTGTTTCATTCGATCCCGGTCGACCTGATGTTCCGGTACAATTTCGTGCCGATTCAGGCGCATAACGGTTCGCTCGAAATCGCGCTGGCGGATCCGCGGAATCTGGGGCTGATTGACGAGTTAGCGGTGCTGCTCGGCAAGAAACTGCGCGTCAAGGTCGCCACGCTGTCGCAGATTTCGGATCTGCTCAAGAAGACCGAGCAGTCCCAGCGCGTGCTCGAAGAAGTGACCGAGGGATTCACGCTCGACGTGGTGGTGGGCGAAGAGGAGAATTCCGAAGAGACGCTGTCGCTCGACAAGCTGGGCGCGGATTCCGATATCGCGCCGGTCATCAAGCTGGTGGATACCACCATCTTCAACGCGCTTGAACGGCGAGCGAGCGATATTCACATCGAGACGCGCGATCAGGAAGTGGCCATCAAGTATCGCATTGACGGCGTGCTCCACTACGCCATGCCGCCGATTTCCAAGGACTGGCATTCGACCATCATTTCGCGCATCAAGGTGATGAGCGAACTGGATATCGCCGAGCGGCGCGTCCCGCAGGACGGCCGTTTCCGCGTGCGCTACAAGAACCGGCTGATCGATTTCCGCGTGTCCATCATGCCGACCATCCATGGCGAAGACGCGGTGCTCCGCGTTCTCGATAAAGAATCCATGAGCGAGAAGTTCGCCAAGCTTTCGCTCGATGTGGTCGGGTTCGCCGACGCGGATCTGCTCAAATTCCGACGGTATATCAAAGAGCCGTACGGGATGGTGCTGGTGACCGGGCCGACCGGATCGGGCAAGACCACCACGCTCTACGCCGGCTTGAGCGAGATCAAAAACGACGAAGACAAGATCATCACCATTGAAGACCCGGTGGAGTATCAGATCAAAGGGATCACGCAGATTCCCGTGAACGAGAAAAAAGGGCTGACCTTCGCACGCGGCCTGCGGTCGATTCTGCGCCACGATCCGGACAAGATCATGGTGGGCGAAATTCGAGATCAGGAGACCGCGCAGATCGCCATCAACGCGGCGCTCACCGGTCACCTGGTGTTCACCACGGTGCACGCCAATAACGTGCTCGACGTGCTGGGACGATTCCTGAACATGGGGGTCGAGCCGTACAACTTCGTTTCGGCGCTGAACTGCATTCTGGCGCAGCGGCTGGTGCGCGTGATCTGCGATCACTGCAAGAAAGTGGTGACGTATCCGGACGAATATCTGGTGGAAAGCGGGCTGAGCCCGGACACCTGGCGGGACGTGACGTTTTATGAAGGCGCGGGATGTTTTGAATGCGGCGGGACGGGGTTTCGCGGCCGCAGCGCGATTCATGAGCTGCTGGATTTGAGCGAGCAGATCCGCGAATTGATTCTCAACAAGCGCCCGGCATCGGAAATCCGGCGTGCGGCGCGCGATGAAGGGATGACGTTCCTGCGCGAGAGCGCGCTGAATAAGGCTCGGACCGGGATCACGACGTTGAAAGAGATCAATAAGGTGACGTTCATTGAGGGGTGATGCGGCGATGAAACGAACCCGAACGTTTAACCGCTCCCTATGTTCGCGGCTCGGGGAGCGGCAAACCGGGAAACGCGCGATCCCGCGGCAGTGTAGAGCATCGACCCCGAGCCGCGACCACAGGGAGCGGTTTTAAAGAAATCAACGATGTCGTTTCTGAATCAAATCACGCGCCTGGTGAAAGATCCGCCGCCGAGCCATTTATTCGAGCTTTCCGAAGCCGGCGTGGCTTACGCGCAGGGAACCTCCACCGGTTTTCAGGCGTTCGAGCCGGGGACGCTGGTGGCGTCGCCGGTCGAAGACAATCTTCTTCGCGGGGATTCGATTCTGTCGACCATCCAGCAGATCGCACCGGCCGGTGCGGCCAAGAAGCGGCGCGGCGCGGCCGTGATTCTGCCGGATTACGCCGCGCGCGTGACGGTGCTCGATTTCGATGCGTTTCCGACCGTCGCCGAGGAGCAGGCATCGCTGGTCCGGTTCCGGGTGAAGAAGACCATTCCGTTCGATATCGACTCGGCCGCCGTGAGTTATTTTCCGCAGACGACAGCCGGGAAAAAGAAGGTCGAAGTGGTCGCCGTGACGGTGGCGCTCGAAGTGATCGCGCGGTATGAAGCGGTGTTTCGCAGCGCCGGCTTCCATCCAGGGGTGGTGACCACGTCCACGCTTGCGGCTCTGAATCTGGACTCATTCCATCCGCACAAAGGCGAAGGCGTCGCGGTGCTGGCCAAGCTTTCCGGCCGCGCGTTGACGGTCGCCGTGATCGCGTCCGGCGCGGTGAAGCTGTTCCGCTGCGTGAGCATCGAAGAGGCGAATGAAGAAGAAATCCTCGCCGTGCTGCATCCCACCTTCGCTTATGTCGAGGACGAGCTGAAGCAGCCGGTCGCCAAAATGATTCTGTGCGGAGTCCCGCCGGAGATCGCGGACCAGTTGAAGTGCGAAAGCGAAGTATTGTCGAGCCGGTTTGGTACGCCGGGGCCCTATAACGCCGGATTGCTGGGATATCTGGAACAGGTGGTGAGCTGATGCGCATCCCGGTCAATCTGGCGACCGAGCCGTTCCGCAAGGACCGGCCGATCCTGATCGCCTCGACCGCCTGCGCGGTGTTCTTAGTGGCGCTGCTCGGAATGCTGGTGTTTCTCATCGTGAATGAGCGCGCCCGCGCCAAAGATACGCGCGTGGCCGTGAATCTTTTAAGAACCGAACTGAAGTCGACCGCGGCGGAGCAGGCCAAGCTCGATGAAGTGCTGCGGCAGCCGGCGAACGCGGAAGTTTTGCAGTTGAGCCAGATGCTGAATGCACTGATCGAGCGCAAATCGATTTCCTGGACGCGGATTTTCGCGGATGTCGAAACGGTGCTTCCGTATGACGTAAAGTTGATTTCGGTGCGGCTGCCGGCCATCAATTCGCACAACGAGGTGCTGCTCGATATGGTGGTGGGAGCTAAAGATCCGGGCGCGGTGATCGGGTTTTTCAAGAAACTGGAAGGCTCGCCGCTGTTCGGGCCGATTGAAGGCCACAGCTCGCTTCCGCCCACCCAGAATGAACCGCTGTATCGCTATACCGTCACGGTGAACTATGCGCAAAAGCTTTAACCTGCGCGGGCCGCAGAACATCGTGCGCGCGGTGCTGGGCGTGCTGGTGGTGGCGAACCTGGTTGCAGCCGGGCTCGTCCTGTTTCCCCCCGGCGGGTCGGCCGAGGATCTGGAGCAGCAGCGCATCACGCTCGACGCGCAGTTGAGAACCGCGCGCGCCAATGCGGATTTGACCCGGCTGCACGCGTCGAAGGTGGAAAAAGGACGGACCGAAGGCGACGATTTCCTCGACAAATACTTTCTCCCCAGCCGGACCAATTTTTCGACGGTGCTGACCGAACTGGATGCCGCCGCGAAACCAACCAAGCTGAAATCGAAGGACACCGCTTTCGCCCTCACCCCCATCGAAGGCTCCGACACGCTGAGCATGATGAGCATCACGGCAGCCTACGAAGGCACCTATCAGGACCTGATGCATTTCGTGGATGAGATCGACAAATCGCCGGGGATGCTGATCATCGAATCCTTGAGCGCGGCGCCGCAGGCCAATTCCGATACGCTCAGCGTGAGCATGAAGCTGAACACCTTCGTGCGTGACAATGCGGAGGCGGGCGGACAATGAGCCTGGTCCCCTCCAATCTGGGAGCGAGCCGGAAGCAGCTCATCTGGCTGGGCATACTGGGGGCGATCCTGGTAGGCGTGCTGATCTATAACTTCAGCTCCTCGTCGACGCCGGTGCCGATGACGGCGACTCCTGCGTTGACCAATCCAGTCCCGGTGAAAGCGATCCCGACTGCGCCTGCGCTCAACCCTACGCGAAGGCAGAGCCGCCGGGCGGAGAATTTCATCCCGTCGTTGAAGCTCAAAGAAGGGACCGACGTGACCAAGATCGATCCCACGCTGCGGCTGGACCTGCTCGCGAAATTGAAGAATGCGGAGATGAAGGGCGGGACGCGTAGCGTGTTCACGTTTGGCGCCGCGCCTCCTCCGCCGGTGGATCCGATCAAGCCGGGGCTTATGGCTGCCGCCCACATCATGGGTCCGCAGTTGCCAAAGCCGCCGGAGACCGGAAAGGCGAAACCCGATGAGTTGAAAACTCCGCCGCCTCCGCCTATTCCGCTGAAATTTTACGGCTATTCGGCACGCGGAGGAACCAAGCGCGCGTTCTTTCTGGACGGCGACGAAATCCAGGTGGCCGGGGAAAACGAGACGATCCGGAATCGCTACAAGGTGATCAAGATTGGCATAAACTCGGTGGTAGTGGAGGATACGCAGAACAAGCACGAGCAGACGCTGCCGCTGATCGAGGAGCTGGCGGGATGACGCGTCGCGGCAAGTCAGGCGAACAGGGCTTCGCGCTCCTGCTCATTTTTCTGATGGCGGCGGCCATCGCGCTGATGCTCTACATGCAGCTTCCGCGCGTGGCTTTCGAAGCCCAGCGCGACAAGGAACAACTGCTGATCGACCGTGGCGAACAGTACAAGCGCGCCATCCAGATGTATTACGTGCAGTTCAAAAAGTATCCGTCCAAGATCGAGGACCTGGAAAGCAGCAACAACATGCGCTTCCTGCGCCGCCGCTACATCGATCCCATGACCGGCAAGGATGAATGGCGGCTGATTCACGTGAACAATTCGGGCCAGTTGACCGATTCCCTGGTGACCAAGCCGCCCGATCCGGCGAACGCTTCCGGAGCGTCGGGAGCGTCGGGCGCCTCGGGAGCGTCCGGCGCATCCGGAGGGTTTACATCCTTCGCGCCGTTATCCTCATCGGGAGCCTCCGGAGGATCAGGAGCCTCAGGCGCATCCGGCGCCGACTCGGGACCATCCGTGAATTCCACCGTCCTGCGCCGGCCAAGCGACCGGTCGATGGCGCCGACCGGGGCTACGGGGCCCATCGACCCCGACGATCCGCGCTATTGGCCTCCCATCACACTGACGCCGATTCAGCCGGGATCGGGCGCGACGGGAGCGCCGGGAGCTCCTGGAGCCAGCGGCCCGCCCGGATTTTCACCCACTTCCGGATTTTCGGGACAACTTCCCCCTCAATTCCAGGGACAACTGCCGGGCGGCTTCCAGGGTGGATTTCAACCGGGCCTGCCCGGGCAACCGGGGATCAGTCCGCAGAACCCCAATCAACAGCAGGGCGGCCCTTCCCCGGCAGTGGGAGCGCTTCCACCTGGAGCGGCCGGAGCATCCGGCGCAGGCGGCGGAATCCCCAACCCGGCCGTGAACGCGATCAACGCAGCGCTGCGGCAACCCACCCAGCCGACCGATCCTAATTCGCAGGGCGCGCAACTCGCCGGCGGGCTGGCGGGCGTCGCGAGCAACTTCAAAGGTCCCAGCATCAAGATTTACAAGGATCAGAAAAAGTATCAGCTGTGGGAATTCATCTTCGACCTGAAGAGCGTGCTTCCGGGCGCGCAGCAAGGCGTAGGCGCGAGTTCGAATCCGCTGGGAACGCCCGGACAGAGCACAACGAATCCCTTGGGACCGGCGTCTCCCTCCGGCGCGGGATCGCAGACCACGGGAACAGGAACCGGGACAACCACGCCCGGCACCGGGAATCCGCCGCAGCAGTAGAGTCTACCGCACCGGAATCGGCGGCAGGTTCACCTTATTCAGCTCGACATTGATCGCCGGAATATCCTGCGTTCGAATCGCCGACCACTGCGCGAGCAGACCGTCCAGCGACTTCCGCAGCGCAGCCACCGCCGCGGCCGTTTGCGTGGTCGGTGTGTGATCGGACTCCTCCAGAAACTGAAGCTGCTGCGCGAGCTCGCCGTTGAGGCGCGAGAGATTCGCTGAACCGCCCGCATCCCCGCGTCCGCGCCGCCCGCCTCCGCCGGCGCCCGCGATCGACGCGAGTTTCTGATCCAGAGCTTTCACCGATTCGGTCAACGCGCCGGTGGTCTGATTTTCTTTTTCGCGTAACGCCTCTCTCAGCGCGCGGATTTTTTCAAGCGTGTCGAAATCCTGATTCATCGCGCTCCAGGCTTTTTCGCCCAGCGTGAATTGCTCCGTAAGACCGGTGAGCGGAGTCTTCACGCGCGGGTCCATTTTGACGGTCAACGCCTGCGTGTAAGTTTTCCCGTCGACCGTGAGCTTCACCGAATACGCTCCGGGCATCGCCCAGGGTCCCAGCGGATAGCGCGGCGTGTCGTGGAAGATTGCCGAAATCGGATAATCGTGCGCCAGCGCGCCCGGCGGGGAAAAATGCAGGTCCCACACCCAGCGATGCATGCCGGGCTCGGCCGAAAGCACCTTCAGCGCGCGAACCCAGTAGGTCGGAACGTTCAGCTCGCGCTCGTTGACCGGCTCGGGTTTGTCGTCGGACGAAAACTTACGCACGGATTTGCCCAGGTGATCAAAGATTTCAAGCGTCACGGGCGCCGAGGGTTTCGAGGCCACGTAATAATCGAGAATCGCGCCGTCGGGAGGATTCTGCCCCGCGGGAACTTCGGGCGGCAGCGGCGTATCGGTGCCTCGATCGCGCGCGATGCGGAGCGCCGTTTGTGGTTTGTAGAGCAGCGTGGTGGCCGACAATTGACGGAGGGGGGTAATGTCATCCAGAATCCAGAACGATCTCCCATGTGTCCCGACCACCAGGTCGTCGCCATGGATGACCAGGTCGCGGATGGAAGTTGCGGGCATGTTCAGGCGCAGCGGTTGCCAGTGGCCGCCATCGTCGAAGGAAACATAAGTGGTACGTTCCGTTCCGGCGAAAAGCATGCCTTTGCGCACCGGATCTTCACGCACCGTGTTCACGACTTCGTTGTCCGGAATCCCGTCCGTGATGGTTTTCCACGTCTTGCCGCCGTCGTGCGTGCGATAAATATGCGGCCGCAGGTCATCTAATCGAAACCGGTTGACGGCCGCATACACCGTCTCGTTATCGAAGTAAGAAGCGTCGAGCTGCGAAACTTTACTCCACGGCGTGAGCTCCGCCGGAGTGACATTCTTCCAGGTCCTGCCGCCATCGCGGGTGACCTGAATCAGCCCGTCGTCGGTCCCCGCCCAGAGCGTGTTGACGTCTTTGCGCGACGGCGCGAGCGCGTACACCACCCCTCGATGCTTGCCCTTTTCCGGATCGAGCGCCGCAAAAATGCCCATCGATTCGGGCGTCGGATAAGTCTCCCGGGTCAGATCGGGACTGATGGCTTCCCAGCTGTGGCCGCCGTTGATGGTTTTGAAAACCACTTCCGATCCCAGATACAAAACGTGCGGATCGACGGTTGAAAAAATCAGCGGTATGGTCCTGACATACCGATGCGACCCGCCCGGAGTAATGTTCTGCACATCGCCGGTGGTCTGGTTGAAGCGCGTGGCTTTGCCGCCGTAAATAATGTTGGGGTCCAGCGGATCGGGCGCGACGTAGCCGTATTCCTCCACGCCCACCGTGTGCCAGTCGCGAAACGTGATCTCGCCGTCATTCCCGCGGCTCGCGATCCCGACCGACCCGCTTTCCTGCTGCGCGCCGTAAACCCAATACGGAAATCGATTGTCGGTGATGACGTGATAAAACTGCGCGGTCGGCTGGTTGTACCAGGAACTCCAGGTCTGGCCGCCGTTGACGGTGAGGGTCGCGCCCTGGTCGACGCCCAGGATGATGATGTTCGGATTATTTGGATTGATCCAGATGCTCTGATAATCGTCGCCGCCGGGTGCGCCTTTGATGGCCGTGAAATGCGCGCCGGCGTCGGTCGATTTGTAAGTCGACGTGTTGGCGACATAGACAATATCTGGATTGCGCGGGTCCACTTTAACGGCGCTCGTGTCGGTACCGCGGCCGATCACGCGTTGCTCTGCGCTTGCGAGCGCCCAGCTTTCGCCGGCATCGTCAGAGCGATAAAATCCCGCGCCGCGTCGCGCATCGGTGCGCAGATACATGCGCCGCGGATTCGAGGGCGAAATTGCGAAACTCATCGGACCCAGCCCGTCGGCGATCGTCGGGAGTCCGAGAAAAAGCTGGCGCCAGTTGCCGCCGCCGTCGGTTGAAACGTAGAGGCCGCTCCCGGGACCATTGGCGCTCGATTCCCACGGAAACTGTCGTGCGGCCCACAGGACCGCGTAGATCCTGCGCGGATTCGACGGGTCGAATTCCACCTGCCGCGCGCCGGTGTTTTCGTCCTTATATAAGACCTTGGTCCACGATGCCCCGCCGTCGGTTGAGCGGAACACGCCGCGCTCGGCATTGGGCCCGTAGGGATGGCCGAGCACAGCCGCGAAAACCACATTAGGATCGCGAGGATCGATCGCAATCGAAGAAATCTGCTGCCCGTCGCGCAGTCCCAGATGTTTCCACGTTTTCCCTGCGTCGTTCGATTTGTACATGCCGTCGCCGGTCGAAAGATCCGGCCGCTGCAGCCCCTCGCCGCTGCCGACATAAATAATGTTGGGATCGGAAGGCGCGACCGCGACCGCGCCGATAGACCCGGTAGGCTGATCGTCGAAGATAGGATTCCACGTGTTGCCGAAGTCGGTCGATTTCCACACGCCGCCGTCGTTGACGCCGATGTAAAACACGTTCGGCTGCGTAGGCACGCCAACCGCGGAAGGAGTGCGCCCGCCGCGAAAGGGCCCAATCATGCGCCATCGCATTTCGGAGAAAAGATCCTGAGAATACGGCTGGGCGGAGAGGATCAGCGGAATGAGAAACACGAGGCAGCGCATTCGACCAAGATACTACGTGCCGCGAAAGACCCCCGCGCGATTCGTGGCGCACGCACTCCTGCGCGCCGCAGACGAGGTGTCGAGAAGAGTCTCGACACGGCACGCAAGAGTGCGTGCGCCACATGCGCTATCGCCGAACCAGTCGCCGGATAAGCACGGCGATCCCGAGCAGCATCGCAGCAAACACCAGCGAAATCCCAAGCCGGGCCAGGAGCTGTGGACCTTGCGGCAATGAGTGGTCGACGATCCATCCGGGTGGGTCGTGCCGCTTTTGCAGTTCGACCGCGATCGTCATCCATAACATCGCGAGCGCGAAGAAAGAGAGGCCGAAAAGTCCGATCCTCAACCAGAGCATCTCCGGCTTGGAACCCACTTTACTGCAAACGAGGAACCGCCATCGAGTCCTGACAGGGGTCGGGTTCGGTAAACTGTTCGGTTGGTCTCCTCGGCGGAAGTAGTCATCATTGGCGGCGGGATTGTCGGTGCGAGCATTGCTTATCAGCTCACCCAGGCAGGCTGCCGCGACGTTGTGATTCTAGAGCGCGAAAGCCATCAGGGCAAAGGGTCCACCGGCAAGAGCATGGGCGGCGTGCGGGCGCAGTTTTCTACGCCTTCGAGCATCCGGATGTCGCTGTACTCGATCCCGTTTTTCCGCGATTTCGAGCGGAACCTGGGGCATCCCTCGGGATATCGCGCGCAGGGCTATATGCTGCTCGCGACCAACGACCGGCACATGGGATATCTGCGAACCAACGTTGGGATTCAGCAGGCTGCCGGGTTGGACAACGTTCGGATCGTTTCGCGCGAGGAGATTGTCGCCATCGTGCCCCAATTGCGCTCGGACGATATCGTCGGCGGAACGTTCTGCCCCACCGACGGCTTCGTCGATCCGTACAGCGTGATGACCGGGTTCACGCTGCGCGCCTGCGATCAGGGTGCCCAGGTGTTTCGCGATGCGGAGGTGATCGGAATCGATCGCGATGCAAACGGAATTTCGGGCGTGCGCACTTCGAGCGGGACGATTTCGACCCGGATCGTGGTGAATGCTACGGGAGCCTGGTCGGCCGGTGTCGCGAAGATGGCCGGGCTCGATCTGCCGGTCGAGCCTTTGCGCAGGATGCTGGTACCGACCGAGCCGTTCGATAAAATTTCGCACGGCGCACCGATGGTGATCGATCTCGGGTCGGGATTTCATCTGCGGCCGGAAGGACTGGGTTTTTTGATGGCATGGTGCGATCCGGAGGAGAAGCCGAGCTTCAATACGAATTTCGAGCGCAGCTTCGTCGAAAAAATTCTGACGCTGGGCGTGGCGCGGTTGCCCGTGCTGGAAGATGTCGCCGTGAATCCGTCGCGCGCGTGGGCGGGATTGTATGAGATGACGCCGGACCATCATCCAATTCTGGGCGCCGCGCCTGGCATTCCCGGATTCTGGCTCGCCAGCGGATTCAGCGGGCATGGCGTGATGCATTCTCCGGCCACCGGAAAAATCATGGCGGATTTGATTCTGCGCGGCACAACGGATCTGATTGACGCGCGGCTGCTCGATTACAACCGGTTTGCGGAGGGACGAATGATTCACGAAACGGCGGTCTTTTAAAGGATAAAGAACCGCACGTGTAACCGCTTCCTCCGGTCGCGGCTCGGCGAGCGGCTGATTGCGCAGAACGCCGAAACCGAGCCGCGACCATAGGGAGCGGTTAGAATTGATTTCTTAAATGCACTCCCAAAGGAGAACGTGAACTTGCTCGAAGGGGTTTATTCGGTTTTGCCGACGCCGTTTCATGAGGACGGGTCGCTCGATATGGACAGCATGCGGCGCGTGATCGATCTGTTCATCGGCGGCGGCGTGAACGGGCTCACCGCGCTGGGCGTGACCGGCGAAGTCGCGCGATTGACGGAGCGCGAACGCCAGACCGTTCTCGAAACCGTGATCAAACACGTGGACGGGCGTGTGCCGGTGGTGGTGGGGACCTCCGCCGAAGGCTCGCAGGTCTGCCTCGAATACAGCCTCAACGCCAAGCAGGCGGGCGCAGCCGCGGTCATGATCAGCCCGCCGCGCATGGCCAAGCTTAATTCAGATGCGGTGGTGCGGCATTACACGGCGGTCGCGACCACGGTGGGGATCGAAATCGTGGTGCAGGATTATCCGCCGATTTCCGGCTTCGCGATGGAGCCCTGGCTGCTGGCGCGCATTGCCCGCGAAGTTCCGCTTGCGCGGACCATCAAACTGGAAGATCCGCCCACTCCATTCAAGACTTCGCGGATTCTCGAAGCAGCCAAAGGCACGGAAGTGCGCATCTTCGGCGGGCTCGGCGGAGTGTTTCTGCTCGAAGAACTGATGGCCGGCGCAACCGGCGCGATGACTGGGTTCGCGTATCCTGAGATGCTGGTGGAAATCGTGCGTGCGTTTCGCGCGGGCGATCTGGATGGCGCGGCCGACGCGTTCTATTCGAGCGTTCCGCTGATGCGCTTCGAATTTCAGGAAGGGATCGGACAGTCGATCCGCAAAGAAGTCCTGCGCCGGCGCGGAGCGTTGCGGACCGCGACCGTCCGCGGACCCGGCGCGAAGCTGGACGCGTCGACTTTGCTGGCGCTCGATCGGGTATTGAACTGGACAGGTAAGGGGTGATCGATGGATTTGGGGTTGACGAACAAAGTGGCGATGGTCGCGGGCGCGAGCCGCGGCTTGGGATTCGCGGTGGCGCGGGCCCTCGCGGCGGAAGGCGCGCTGGTGTCGATGTCGTCGCGCAACGCGGAAGCGATTTCAGCCGCCGCGCAGCGCATTCAAAAAGAAACCGGCGGAACGGTGCTGGCGGTCGCGGCGGATGTCCAATCGGCTAAAGACATTGCGCAGTGGCACCAGGCGACGCTCGACCGGTTTGAGGGAATTGATGTGTTGTTCACCAATTCCGGAGGCCCGCCGCCCGGGGCGTCGCTGAGTTTCGATGACGCCGCCTGGGCGCGCGCTTTTGAATTGTTGCTGATGAGCGCGATCCGAATGATTCGGCTGGCGGTTCCTTCGATGGCGATGCGCGGTGGCGGGTCAATCGTGCTGCCGACTTCGGGATCGGTGAAAGAACCCATTGCGAATCTTGCACTTTCGAATGTGATCCGGGGAAGCGTGTCGGCGCTGGCGAAAACGCTGGCGATTGAGCTTGCGGCCAAGAAAATTCGCGTGAACCAGTTGATTCCAGGCCGGATCGACACGGATCGGGTGCGCGAGCTGGATGAGGCGAACAGCAAACGGCTGGGGATTCCGATCGAAGAAGTGCAGGTGCGCGCGGCGGCGTCGATTCCGCTGGGGCGTTACGGCGAGCCCGACGATTTCGCGCATGCGGCAGTGTTTCTGATGTCGCAAGCGGCGGGGTATATCACGGGCGCGACTTTGCAGGTCGACGGTGGGATGCTCAAGGGAGTTTTATAGGCCGTTCATGAACGTGAATGAACGTCAATACGGATTCATGTTCATTCATGTTTATTAACGGCCAAAAACTCTTATGCGATTTTCCAGCATGATCACGGCGGTGGACGCGCATGCGTGCGGGGAGCCGGGGCGCGTGATTACGGGCGGGGTGCTGGATGTTCCCGGCGCGACCATGTTCGAGAAGAAATGCTGGATCGAGCAGCACGCCGATCATATCCGCAAACGCATGCTGCGCGAGCCGCGCGGGTATCCGGCGGCCAACTGCAACCTGATCCTGCCGCCCACGCATCCTGACGCGGACGCTGGGTTCGTGATCATGGAACAGGTGGAATATCCACCGATGTCGGGCACCAATACCATCTGCGTGGTGACGGTGCTGATCGAAACCGGGATGGTGCGCGCCGAAGAGCCGGTGACTCGGTTGAAGCTCGAGACTCCGGCAGGGTTGATCGACGTAGAGGCCGAGGTTCGCGAGGGCAAAGTAAAGCGCGTGACGTTCCGCAACGTGCCGGCGTTTGCGACGCACATTGATGCGCATTTAGAGGTGCCGCGGCTCGGCACCGTGACCGTGGATGTGGCGTTCGGCGGGATGTTTTACGTGATCGCGGATGCGGCGCCGCTGGGGTTCCGGCTGTCGGCGGACGAGGCGCGCGACATTGTTCGCGTGGCGGAGATGATCAAGGCGGCGGCGCGCGAACAACTGCCGGTAGTGCATCCTGAGAATCCTGGTATTCACGGGATTACTATCGCGCAACTTTCGGGTGAGCCGTCGCGAGCCGACGCTCATCGTAAGAATACGGTAGTGGTGTCGACCGGGGCGCTCGACTGGGCGCGGCCGGCGACGTGGACGGGAGCGCTCGACCGGTCGCCATGCGGGACGGGGACGTGCGCGAAAATGGCTGCGCTGCACGCGAAGGGCAAGCTGGGGATCGGAGAAGATTTCGTGCATGAAGGGATTCTGGGCACGATTTTCACCGGCCGGCTGATTGAAGAAACGCGCGTGGGCGACTATCGCGCGGTAGTGCCGACGCTTTCCGGACAGGCCTGGATCACGGGGTTTGCGCAGTACGTGCTCGACCCGGAAGACCCGTTTCCGGAAGGTTTCACGATCGGCGACATCTGGGGCTAAGTCGCAGCTTTCGTTAGACTTACATATTCCCGTTTACATCCGCGCCGGAGGCGTGTTACAATTTCCCACATCAGGTCCGTCTTCAGAGGTTTTTGCTTGGTTTGGGGAAAGGGAACAATGAAACACATCACAGGATCTTTGTTTTTGCGGTTATCCGTGTTGGCCATGCTGCTCACGGCGCTTGTGTTCGGTCAAACGATTACGACCGGTGACATCGTGGGTGTAGTTATGGACACCAGCGGCGCGGTGGTGCCGGACGCTAAGGTTACCATCAAATCCGCCGACTCCGGCGAAACCCGTACCGCGACCAGCAACGGGCAGGGGCAATACCGTTTCCCACTATTGAAACCGGGCAGTTATGTCGTCTCGGCGGCGACTGCCGGCCTGAAATCGAACAACCTGACGGTTTCGCTGCTGGTCGGTCAGGCGCAGGAAGTCAACATCACCATGAGCCCGCAGGGAACCTCGACGACGGTTCAGGTGACCACGGAAACGCCTCTGGTTCAAACCGAGAACGCCAACCTGGAGACGAACTATAACGCCAAGCAGGTGGCGGATCTTCCCATGCCGGGCGGCGATCTCACCACGCTGGCGATGACGGTTCCGGGCATTCGCGTGAACGTGACGGGCGGTTCGAGCAACATGAATGCGAATGGCATCCCGGGCGCGTCGATCCTCTACACCTTGAATGGCACGGACCAGAACGATCCGGCCAACAACATCAACAACTCCGGCGCGAGCAACAACCTGCTGGGAGGGAATGAGGTGGAAGAAGCCGCGGTAGTGCTCAACGCCTACAGCGCGCAGTACGGCCGCATGGCGGGCGGGCAGGTGAACCTGGTGGGCGGGTCCGGAAGCAACCAGTTCCACGGGAACCTGTTCTTCAACTACAACTATCAGGGGCTCAACGCCAACTCCTTCTTCAATAACTTGACGGACACGCCGAAAGGCAGGGCCGACGCGCACCAGTTCGGCGGCAAGCTGGGCGGACCGATCAAGAGGAACAAGCTGTTCGGATTTGTCGATACCGAGAATCTGCGGTACGTGCTGCCTGCGTCGGGCGTGATTTCGCTGCCTTCGCCGCAGCTTGAAGCGTATACGCTGGCCCACATACCGTCGGCATCGCTTCCGCTGTACAACGATTATTTCGGGCTGATCAACGGCGCGTCGGCCCTCGGCCGCGCGGTTCCGGTGACCAACGGCACCGGCCAGTTGCA
The DNA here is from genome assembly GCA_963797245.1 of Terriglobia bacterium. Lineage (GTDB taxonomy): Bacteria > Acidobacteriota > Terriglobia > Bryobacterales > Bryobacteraceae > Palsa-187. Next base: position 187,218 of record CAWCPE010000018.1, on the reverse strand, counting down.
GGATGGCAACGGGCATTTGGGCTGCGGCACGGGAACCTTCACGGGGACCCCGGATGGTTCGCTAGGCGCTTTTGGAGTGAACGTCCCTTGCGCGGTGGCGGTGGGCACCAACGAAAACCAGCTCAACACCGAGAATTACTTCACCACGCGCGTTGACTATAACATTAACGACAGCAACAAAATCTTTTTCCGCTACAACCGTGATTGGGGTTTGCAAGCCACGGGAGCCAGCGCAATCAATCCGCTGTTCAACGCGCAAAGCTATCAGCCCCAGGATCAGGGGATCATCAATGAGACGTGGGTGATCACTCCGAACCTGGTGAACAACTTTGTAGGATCGGTGCTGTGGTACCAGGCGGAGTTCGGCGTGGCGGACTTTTCCAAGGTCGTGGCGGCCATGCCGGAAGGAATTGCCATTGAAGACGGCGGCGCCAACGGCGGTGGTTTTCCCGGCTACCTGGGTGGGGGATCTAATCCGCCTCCGGTCGGGCCCGGATCTTACCCCTATGGATACCCGGTGGGCAGAAACGTCGGCCACATTCAGTTCAACGACGATCTGTCGTGGACCAAAGGCCGCCACACCATCAAAGGCGGCTTCGCTTACCGGCGCGACCGGTACACCTACACGACCATTGCGGAGAACGCGTTTTCCGGCGTATATACGTTGCTGGATCTGGCGGATTTCGCCAACGGAAAGCTGAACTCGTCCGGCACCGGGCTGGGCAGCAGTTTCGCCCAGACGTACACGCCGTACGGCGCGCTGCATTTCCGGTTTCCCTCCATCGACGGTTATGTGTCCGACGATTGGGCGGTCAGCAAGAACCTCAAACTGACTTTCGGATTGCGCCTGGAGGAGAATTTCAACCCCAGCTGCGTGGAGAAGTGCTTCGCTCTGACGGCCGTGCCGTTCGATTCGTCGAGCTATCAGGGCGGCGTAACGGTTCCGTATAACGCCACCATCCTGGACAAGTCGAACCTGTTCTACAATGCGGAGGCTCCCATTCCGGAGCCGCGCGTGGGGATTGCGTGGTCGCCTTTCGGCAACAACAAGACCGTGATCCGGGGCGGCGTCGGACTGTTCGCGACCAACTATACGGACGGCCTGGGCGGGACGCTGGCCCGGCAGATTCCGAACGAGTTCACCCCCTCCGGGTTGACGTTCGGCAATATCGGGCTCGCGGCCGATTCCACCAGCTCGGCGTATTCGGCGCAGCAGTCGGCGAATGCTTTCTTCAACGGGTTTTCGAGCGGCAGCACGCTGTCGCAGATTCAGACCGCGGTCAAGCCGGCGACCTTCAGCACGCCGAGTATCGCTTCGTTCCCGGGGACCTTCCTTGCGCCCCACACCATCGAATGGAGCTTCGAGATCCAGCATTCGCTTAGCCCGAACAATCTGATCGTGGCGAGCTATGTCGGAAATCACGGCTACGATCTGCAGGAGAGCATTAACGACAACATGTACACCACCGCGGCGGGCATTTCGCGCTTCGGCGGCACCTTCGGCGGTCTGCCGACGGCCGCACCCGATCCGCGATTCATCACGGTCACGCAGTACTACAACAACGGCGTCAGCAATTTCAACTCTGGGACGATCACTTACCGGCACAACTTCGCCTACGGGCTCACCGGGCAGATTCACCTGACCTGGAGCCATGCGCTGGGAACGGTCGGCTTTTATAACCCCTACAACATCGGTACGGGTTACGGCAGCCTGGGCTTCGACAACCGGCTGCAAACTGCCGCGGATCTGGTGTGGAGCCCGCAGCACAAGTTCGACAACGCCGTGGTAAGCCAGCTGTTAAGGGGATGGACCTTCGCCGCCAAGATGTATGTTTACACCGGCGCGCCGTTCAGCGTGACGGACAGCAAACTTCCGTCGGAGATCAACTCGGCGGGCGGAGTGCTTACGCCGCTGGCTGACCTGCTGGTCGGGAGCGCCAGCAATACCAGCTGCGGAGCGGCGGCGGTGTCGACGCCGTGTCTGGCGAAGACCGACTTTGCGACCTACGCGACTACCTCTGGCGTTGCGACTCCGGTACAGACGAACTGGGGCAACATCGCGCCGGAGAGCTTCCGCGGACCGGGCTACGTCGATTTCGACACGACCATCTCCCGGAATATCGCGATCAAAGAGCGGTATGTGTTCAATATCGGGCTGCAGGCCTATAACCTGTTCAATCATCCGAACTTCGCCAATCCTTCGGGCACGCTTTCGTCCGGATCGTTCGGCGAAATCTCCACCACGCTGGGTCCGCCGACCAGCATTTACGGCACGGGCCAGGGCGCTTCGGTTTCCGGACGTGTGATGGTGCTGACGGGGCGGTTCACGTTCTAGACAGTTGACGTTTTAAGAAAAGGCCGCGGCGCTCTGATGGGGCGTCGCGGCTTTTTTGTTTTGGGTGACGTGCGTCGATTTGAACCCTCCCGGCTCCCCTCCCTGACGAGTTCCGTGTGAAAGTCGGGATTGGTCCCCGCCGTTACCGGCAGGGCTGGTCTATCACGTTGACGGCGCAGGCGTCCGTGACCAGCCCTGCCGGTCACGGCGGGGATCAACTCGACTTTTCACGCAGATTCGTAATGGCGGGGTGAAACCGCCGGTTTTCACACAAACTCTGACGGTCGGGAAATGGGATGCTTCAGCGTTGTTCGGAGAGCGGCGCTGAAGCGCCGCGCGGATTGAAATCCGCCGTCCGGAAACGCCGGGCCTAGCGGCCTTCGTCGTCGATGGCGATTTTGAGGGCGCGCAGGAATTTCTGATCCTGCGAAGTCAACTTGATTTTGCCGACTTTGCGGCGGGTGGGTTCGGGGGCGGGCGCAGCACCGAGCTCAATGGTTTCGCCTTCTTCGGCGTCTTCGGAGTCCTCACGTTTATTGAAACCGATGGTGGCTTCGAGCACCAGGAACACGTCGTAACCGGCGCGCTTGATTTCGCCGATGGCGGCGGCGATGCGATCGGAGTCAGACAGCGATTCGTTGATCGCGTTGCCGAGCTCCTGCATGAGTTCCTTTAATCGATCTTCCAAGTGGTTCCTCTTTCCGCCTTCAAAAAGGATCGCTCCCCCACGAAAGGCCCGCTCAGACCACCTTCAGCATATCATCAGATGCGCCGTCCGTCGATCCGGTTGCGGAGGTCCTTCTGAGGCGTATATCGGCACTTTTCGAAGGTTTTGTTAGGATGGGTATACAGTGAAGGTCAAGGCGGCTGGCGGATTACTTGGGCGCTTCATCGGGCACGTAGTGCCGGCCGTGATACGGCCGCTGCGCATCCTGTGGAATCAAATGATCGGGTTCCTTTTCCTGGTGCTGGCGGCGGGCGCGACGCCTTCGGCGTGGCGCAACGCCCGGCAGTTTCAAGGGGATTTCGAAAGCTCCCTGCGGGTCGCGCTGACGTTCATTTTCGTGGGGCTGATGCTGTATTTCGGAATCACATCGCTGCTGCGGGCGCGCCGGATCACGCGGTCATGAACATCGAAGAACCCGGCAAGTTTCCATTCACGCGCGGCATTTATCCCGACATGTATCGCGGGCGCAACTGGACCATGCGCCAATACGCCGGCTTCGGCACGGCGGAGGAAAGCAACCGCCGTTACCGTTACCTGCTTTCGCAAGGCATCACCGGACTTTCGGTGGCCTTCGATCTTCCGACGCAGATGGGGATGGATTCGGATCACACGCTGGCGGCGGGCGAAGTGGGACGGGTGGGTGTGGCGATCTGCGGGATCGACGACATGGAGCGGCTGTTCGAGGGGATTCGCCTGGATCAGATCACGACGTCGATGACGATTAATTCGACTGCGTCGATTCTGCTGGCGCTGTACGTTCTGGTGGCGACGCGCCAGGGCGCGAATCTGCGCAAGCTTTCGGGGACGGTGCAGAACGACATTCTGAAGGAATACATCGCGCGCGGGACGTACATTTATCCGCCGCGGCCGGCCATGCGGATCATCACCGACATGTTCGCGTGGGCGGGAAGTGAGCTGCCGGAATGGAACACGATTTCGATCAGCGGGTATCACATTCGAGAAGCAGGGTCGACGGCGACGCAGGAGGTCGCCTTCACGCTGGCGGACGCGATCGCGTATATTCAGGCGGCGGTGGTCGCGGGGCTCGACGTCGATGCGTTCGCGCCGCGGCTTTCGTTTTTCTTCAACGCGCATAACGATTTTCTGGAGGAGATCGCGAAGTATCGGGCGGCGCGGCGATTGTACGCGCACATTATGAAGGAGCGGTTCGGGGCGAAGAATCCGAAATCGATGATGCTGCGGTTTCACACCCAGACGGCCGGATCGTCGCTGACGGCGCAGCAGCCGGATGTGAACGTGGTCCGGGTGGCGCTCCAGGCAATGGCGGCGGTGCTGGGCGGAACGCAGTCGCTGCACACCAACGCGCGGGATGAGGCGCTGGGGCTGCCGACCGAGGAATCGGCGCGGCTGGCGCTGCGGACGCAGCAGATCATCGCGAATGAGACGGGAGTGACCAGCGTCGCCGATCCCCTGGGAGGTAGTGCGTACGTGGAGAGCCTGACCGACCGCATCGAGCAGGGCGCGCGCGAGTATCTGGAGCGGATCGAGAGCATGGGCGGGACGCTTGCGGCCATCGAGAGCGGATATATTCAGACCGAGATTCAGAACGCGGCTTACGCGTATCAGCAATCGGTGGAGCGCGGGGAGACGGTGGTGGTCGGGGTGAACAAGTTTCGCCAAGCCGAGGAGACGTCACCGGTGACGTTCCGGATGGATCCGGCGCTAGAACGCTCCCAGGTCGAGCGGCTGCGGGAGATGCGCGCGTCGCGATCGGCGAGTGACGTGGATGCGACGCTGGGTGCGCTGGAAGTTGCGGCGCGGGGCGTGGACAATCTAATGCCTCGAATTTTCGATGCGTGCGCGGCCAAGGCGACGGTCGGGGAGATTTCAGACCGGCTGCGCGGGGTGTTCGGCGAATATCGCGAGCATTAAATCATCGGGCGGACGGCGGATTTCAATCCGCGTGGCGCTTCAGCGCCGCTGGAGTGGCAAGGCTGAAGCCTTGCGCCGGCTGAAGCCCGCCGTCCCAAGCGCTAACGGCCGGCGCTGGTCGCATCCGCGATTGGATAGACGGCAGCCTCCGGCTCCTTGCGCATTGGCGGGAGCTGGCCATACGTCATGCCGCGCCACAGCCACTCCATGGGTCCGAAGCGGAAGCGGGCCAGCCACCAGTTGCTGAACACGACTTGGGAGCCGTAGAGGATGACGGTCGGGATCAGGTCGATGGCCGGGCCGACGCGGCCGTAGAGGCCGGTGGTGTAGTTGTAGAAGAACAGGGTGCACAGGATGGATTGCGTCAGGTAATCGGTCAGCGCCATCCTGCCGACGGCAGCGAAAGGCGTCAGGCGTTTGCGCCAGGCGGTGCTTTGGATGAGCACCGCGAGACCCGACGCATAGCCCGCGCTCAGGATGTGTTCTGCCGGGAATTGCAGAATGCCCGCGAAGTAACCGATCACGGTGGGGTGTCCTGTGCTGGGCCGGAGATTCGCAAGGGTCACGAAGACGTTCAAGGGAATGCCGATGCCGAGGCACCAGAAACAGACGCGCTTGAGCATCGGCTTCGCTTCAGCCAGCCGGTCGAGCAGGCCGGATCGCCATACCCACATTCCTAGCAGGAACAGGAATAGCGCGTAGGCCGCAAAGCCGGTCGCGGGAAGCTCCTGTTTCCACACGACGAGGTTTTCTTTGAAGATCTGCGGGACGGTGCCGTGCGCATAGATCGCGATCACGGATTGAAGCTTCGTCATGTCGGGCGGCTTGTTTTCCGGGTGATAACGGCCGATCAGAGCCGCGATGAAGAGGCCGCTGATCACCAGAATGGGAAGAGACGCGATGCTCCCGGCCCACCATAACAGCGTCTTTTGCGCACGTTTTCGGAAGCTGAGCAGTAGTGCTCCGGCAAGCGCATAGCAGAGCAGAATATCGCCCCACCAGATCAGGATTCCGTGAATCAGGCCGAACAGCGCGAGCGCGACCAGCCTTCGGGGGTAAAACGACATGAATTTCGCTCCGCGCGCCTCGGCGCGGGTCATTTGCACCGCGAAGCCCAGCCCGAACAGGAACGAAAACAGCGTGACGAATTTGCCCTGGATGAAAATATCAATGAACCCTTGCGCGATCATGTCCGCGGTGCCGTGGAACAGGACCTTGATGTTGCCGTAGACATCCGCCGGCGCGTTGAATCCGCGCATATTCGCGGCCAGGATGCCGAATAGCGCCATGCCGCGGAGGATATCGATGTAGAGAATTCGCTCGGAAGCGGCGATGGGTCCAGCGACGTTCGAATCCCGGGTCATACTTCCCCCCTTCCCGAAGACGGCTCGGGTCTCATTTTATTACGGGTTGTATCGGAAATTGGTTCGCCACTTCATAATAGATACTGTGACGCAGGAAGTACATGTGATCGGCGGGGGCCTGGCCGGGAGCGAAGCGGCGTGGCAGATCGCGCGCGCGGGCGTTCGGGCGGTGCTGTATGAAATGCGTCCGGGGCTTGAAACGCCGGCGCACAAGACGGCGCAATTGGCTGAGCTGGTGTGCAGCAATTCATTGAAGAGCGAACAGGAAAATACCGCGCCGTGGCTGCTTAAAGAAGAACTGCGGCGGCTCGGATCGCTGCTGATCGGGATCGCGGCGAGGGTCCGAGTGCCGGCGGGGCATGCTTTGACGGTGGATCGCGAGCTGTTTTCGGCGGAGATCACACGGGTAATCGAAGGTGAGCCGCTGATTGACTTGCGCCGGGAAGAAGTGAGGTCGCTTGATGCGGGAAAGGTATGGGTGATCGCCAGCGGACCGCTGACTTCGGACGCCCTGGCTTTGGAAATCGCGCGGGTGACCGGGACCGGGCGGCTGTTTTTCTATGACAGCATCAGCCCGATTGTGGAAGCGGACTCTATTGATTTGAGTATTACGTTCCGGGCGTCGCGTTACGGAAAATCGCTCGACGGGACGGATGATTATCTGAATTGCCCGTTCGATCGCGAGCAGTATGAAGCGTTTGTGGACGCGGTTCTGGCGGCGGGGAGCGTCCCGGCGCACATTGAGCAGGATCAGGCGCGGTACTTCGAAGCGTGCCTGCCGATTGAAGAAATCGCGCGGCGTGGGCGCGAAACGCTGCGCTTCGGGCCGATGAAGCCGATGGGGTTGACCGATCCTCGCACGGGTCGGCGGCCTTACGCGGTGGTGCAGCTTCGTCAGGAAAACGCGCGCGCGGGAAGTTATAACCTGGTGGGGTTTCAGAATCACATGCGGTTTGGCGAACAGGCGCGCGTGCTGCGCATGATCCCTGGTCTCGGACGCGCGGAGTTTTTGCGTTTCGGGCAGGTGCACCGGAACACCTATATTAATGGGCCGGCGCTGCTCGGGCCATCGCTTGAGTTGCGCGCGATGGGAAATATTTTGTTCGCGGGACAGATTTCGGGCGTGGAGGGTTACGTCGAGTCGATCGCGACGGGTCTGGTGGCGGGGCGCGCGGCGGCGGCGCTTGCGTTGGGCGGATCGGCACGGGCTTTCCCGCGCGAAACGGCACTGGGGTCTCTGTGCGCTTATGTTTCGGGCGCGGATGCTTCGAATTATCAACCGGCCAATATTACTTTCGACCTGTTGCCGAAGCTTCCCAAGCCGCCGCGGGATCGCAAACAGCGGTATGCGCAGGTTTGTGAGAAGGCGCTCGCGGCGCTCGATGAATATATGTGCACCCATGTTTGACGTGCAAGCGTCGATTGGAAAATACCTGGCTTCGCTCGCGCGGGAGAACGCTTCTCCGCACACATTGCGGAATTATGCAGCGGATCTGGAGCAGTTCGCGGATTATTTTGCGCCGTCGCCGCGCGAGATCGGGGCGCTCGAACTGCGCGAATGGCTGGGCGAGCTGTACGATCGCGGATTAAGCGTGATCACCATTCGGCGAAAACTGGCGGCGGTGCGGGCGCTGTACCGGTTCATGCTGCGGGAAGGGACCATCGCGTCGAATCCGGCGCGGCTGGTGCGGACGCCGAAAGCGCCGCAACGCGTGCCGGTGGTTCCCACCGCGGAGCAGACCAACACGCTGGTGGACGCAATCGCCGAAGACAAGCTGGAACGGCCGCATCCGGAGCGAGACCTGCTGATTTTCGAACTTTTGTACGGGTGCGGATTGCGGATCAGCGAGCTGGCCGGGCTGAATCTGGACGATTTCGACATGAGTGAGCGCTGGATTCGAGTGCGCGGAAAGGGTCGCAAGGAGCGGCAGGTGCCGTATGGCGGGAAGGCCGAAGCGGCGCTCGAAAAATATCTGCAGGTGCGGACGGCGAAGCCGGGTGAGCGCGGGTTGCTGGTGAATCATCAAGGCTCGCGGCTGTCGGATCGCGGGGCGCGGGGGATCGTGAAATTGTACGCGCGGCTGATTTCGGGTGACGCGTCGCTGCATCCGCACAGCCTGAGGCATGCTTACGCGACGCATCTGCTCGCCGACGGCGCGGATTTGCGATCCATTCAGGAGCTGCTCGGCCACGCGAGGCTGGCGACTACGCAGAAGTACACGCAGGTTTCGCTGACGGATTTGATGGCGGTGTACGATCGCGCGCACCCACGTGCGCACGTCGGTACAAATCGGACGAAATGATGAACGAAAAATTGCGCGAATTGCCGGCTGTGGATGAAATCGCGAACGAGCTTGCGGATGTGGAAGCGCCGCGCACGCTTTTGATCGCGGAGATCCGGCGCGTGATTGAGCGGATGCGGAAGGATTTGCGGGCGGGGATCGAAATCGAGCCGAAGACCGTCGCGGAGCGTGTGCGCCGCGCGGTCGACGAACTGCGGCGGCCGTCGCTGCGGCGGGTGATCAACGCGACCGGCGTGGTGCTACATACCAACCTCGGACGCGCGCCGGGTGTGCCGTTTACGCCGCTTGAGGGGTACTCGAATCTCGAGTATGATCTGGCGCGGGGGCGGCGCGGGAAGCGCGACGATCACATCGGGCCGCTGCTTGAGCGGCTCACCGGAAAGCCCGGAATTGCGGTCAATAATAATGCCGCCGCGGTGCTGCTCGCCCTGAACGAACTGGCTCGCGGGGGTGAGGCGATTGTCAGCCGTGGCGAGCTGATCGAGATCGGCGACGGATTCCGGATCCCGGACATCATGGCGGCGTCGGGCGCGGAGCTGCGTGAGGTCGGTACCACCAATCGCACGCACATTGACGACTATCGCGCGGCCATGAACGAGCGCACGCGTTTGCTAATGCGCGTGCATCCCAGCAATTTTCATATCGAGGGATTCACATCGAAGCCGCGCCTGGACGAACTGGCGGCTCTGGCTCGCGAGTGTGGAGTTCCCCTGTATGAGGACCTGGGCAGCGGGTGCATCGCCGATCTGTCGGGCGTAGGGCTGCGTGAGCCGAGGGTTTCCGAGAGCCTGGATGCGGGCGTCAATGTGGTTTCGTTCAGTGGCGATAAACTGCTGGGCGGTCCGCAGGCGGGGTTGATTGCGGGCGATGCGGAATTGATTCAGCGGTTGCGCCGCAATCCTCTGTTTCGGGCGCTGCGGGTCGACAAATTGATCACGCAGGCGCTCGAAACGTCGTTGCGGCATCTGGTTTTCGAACAATGGGACGCGATTCCGGCGCTGCGGATGATTCGGATGAGCGCGGACGAGATTCGCGCACGGGCGGAACGGATTCGCGCGCGCGTCCCGATGCTCGAAATCATGGAAGGACGCAGTGTCGCGGGCGGAGGGTCGACGCCGGATCAATCGCTGCCTACCTGGTTGCTGGTCATTCCAGGAGACGCGGTCGCTTTCGAGCGTGCCTTGCGCTCGGGCGATCCGCCGGTGGTAGCGCGAATTGAAGAGGACCAGTTGGTTCTGGATTTGCGGACGGTGTTGCCGGAGCAGGAAGCGGAGTTGACGCGGCGGCTGGGCGAACGCGCTGCATAACTGTTGCGTCTCGAGTGCCGCGACGGGATGAATCGTTCGTTTCATCCTGGACGGCGAGGCGGATTAGAGCCTCATGCATGACGCATGGGGCTGGATCTTTCTACTGGACGTAAATTTTCGCCTCGCTGGTGTACCCGTCCGTAGTCCCGACGTCGAGATAGCCTTCGCCCGCGGCCATCCCTGACGGAACGGTGAAGTTGATCTGGTACACGCCCGCCAGGCTTGGCACCAGTTCCCCGGAGCAGGCCAGGCTCGCGAACGGTCCGCAAATTGTGGTGGTGTTCCCCATGGAATCGTAAATATCCACTTCGAGATTCGGGTCGGTGACCGAGGCGAGCGGACTGGCCGGCGCGGCGGCGCCGTCGGCAACCGGCGGATTCGTCATGCCCAGGCCCGTCGAGTAAAAGAACAGCGTCTCACCCGCGACCGCCGGATTCGACGCGGTCACGTAAGTGTAGTTCAGGTGGAATACGTCGGCCGTGCCGATGCCGTTCGCGCTCGACGTAAACACGCCCGGCGCCGTGCTCGCCGTATACACCGTCACCTGATTAGAACTGCCCGAGCCTGCGCTTACCTGGTAGGTGGCAAATTCGTAGGGCGGCGTCTCATTCGGCATGAAAATGTTCAGGAGCGCCGGCGATGCCGAAAGCAACGGAGCCGAAACGCTGTCGATGGTGACCGACGCGCCGCCGAGCGTGGTCGGCAAAGGCAGCGATTGGGCGGGCGCAGCCGTGCCGAGTCCCGAGCCGAACAGCGTCACATACTCGCCCGGCGCCACCGAGTTGGTGATGGGCGCGAAACTCGCCGAATTCACGATCCCCAGCGGATTCAGGAACACGCCCGCTCCGGAATCCGTCGGCGCCTGGAACCCGACGATCAAGGTGTAATAACACACCGTGTTGGCCGTCCCGCAGTTCGCGACGCCCACTTGAATAAAAGCTTCGGCATTGGCGGAAAGGATCCATTGAACGGCTCCGTTGTTGTCGATGCCATTCGCCGGGAAGTTGTAGGCAACGTCGCTCGTGTAGTCGTACGCCGTAAAATCATAGCCAGTGTCGCGCAGATGCTCGGTTCCCGCGCCGATCCCGTTCAGCGCCATCGATCCGTAAAACGAATCCATGCAGTTCAACTGCCCGCAGCTGTTGATGTCATTTTCGAGCGCGCCCTGGAAATAGGTTCCGATAAAAGTCGAATTGCTGACCGCCGAGGCGTTACGCACCGCCACCAGCAGGTCGTAATCGTTCGGACTCCCGCCGACCAGAATGTTTCCGTCGGCTGAAACCGCGAACGTTTTCGCTCCGCTGATCAGTGCGGCGGATGGATTCGACGCGGTCGGGAAGGTGAGTGTGCCCGTGCTCCCGCTGAAAGAATAGGTGACGCCGGCCAGCGTCTGCGTCGCGATCGCATCGCCCTGATTCGCCATCGCACCGGTAACCGATACGCTTCCAAAGCTCCCGCCGCTGGCGTTCAGGGTGAAATACGCGTCCCGCACATTGGCCGCATTGCCACCCAGGTAATCGATATATCCCGCCTGATAGGTGCCCGAGACGCCGCTCGCCGAGCCCTGCGGAATCGCAATGAAAACGTCCTCATACTGGCCTTCGGTCGCGCTGGCGATCACTTCGCCGGTGGCTCCCACGCCTCCGAATTCGGTGTCTCCCGAGTCGATGTCGATGGGCGTCGCAATCTGCACCAGGCCGCTCGAGGAAACCGCGTACACGCCGCTGGTCGAGTACGACACGGCGGTGGTTCCCACCAGCGAGTTCAGTTCCTGCCCGGTGAACGTATAATTTCCGTTGCCGTCGAAAGTCATGATTCCGGTCAGGCTCACCGCCTGGTCGATATCGCTGGTGTTGCCATCCAGAGCCGTCAGCACCTGACGCACAAAATAGGCGCCCTTCAACATGCCGTTGCCGCTGGTGTCGAATGCCTGATGCGGTTTCAGCGCCCGCTGACCGCGGCCGCGCGTAAACATCACGCTTTGATGGGACGCCTGTTCCGCGCGCACCTTCCGGGCGTGAATCACCCGGCGATGCGTTGAGTCCATGACGGTCGGCGTCTGCGCGAACACGAATGGGCCCACGCCACAGAGCACCGCCAGATAAAAATAAGTTCTGGATTTCATAAGACAGTTTGACGCAGCGTACGCGTCTACCTTTCTTGTCGACAGGTTACCTGGTCGATCGCCCTTTTTCTTGTAACACGCGCCTTGCTAAACACGCGCGCAGGTTACTAGTTTCACGCGTCCGCGCTACTCGTGTGCTGTCTCTGAAATTCGTGGAAATAAAAAAGGGGACAGACCACTCTGTCCACGGCCGCTTCGGTCAGGGGAAAGAATAACATACCAGCGGGGACAGAGCAGTCTGTCCCCTTTTTTATTTCCACGAATTTCAGAGACAGCACACGAGTTAATGAACGCGGCCCGAGCCATGCCGGTTTACAGCGAAATGCCCCCACCGCGCGGCGAGGTCCCGCAAGGATTAAAGATAGCTTATGGAGCAAACGGCCGCTCTGCTCGTGCTGCTGACGGCGGTTCTGATTTTTCTCTTCAGTGCCCCGAGGCGGCTTCTTCAATGCGCGCTGCAGCGCAGGCCGCAATGGATCTGGGCCGCTCCGCTGGTTCTCACCGGACTGTTCGGCGCAGCGGCGGCGCTCATTCAGGTAAGCAGCCTGCCGCTTCTGTTCACCGTGCTCCTCTACACGGCCGTGCCGGTTTTGTGCGCGTACACGCAGGGCCCCGGGCCGGTCTCGCGGCCCTCCGCGCTCGACTTCCTGATCATCGCGCTGCTCTGGCTGCCGATCGAGTTCAACGCGGGCGCGAGTCTCATTCCGCGTCAGGCGCAGGGATTTCTGCACAGCGTCGCGTATGCGATCGCGATCCTTCTCGGCTTGATCATCTTCCTCGGATTCCGCGCCGTCGACGGGATGAAATACAATCTGCCGCGCCGGGGGCGGGATTGCTGGCTGCCGCTCGCCGCGTTCGCCATCACCGCGCCCGTCCTGGCCGCGGTTGGAATCGCGATCGGATTTATTCCGCCTCCGCACGCTCCCTCTCAATCAGCGGCACGCATGCTCTCCGCGGCCGGAATCATTTTGGCGGGAACGGCGCTGCCCGAGGAAATCCTGTTCCGCTCGCTGATTCAGAATTTTTTGACGCTGCGTTTCGGCGAGGGCGTCTATACCCTTATGATCGCCGCGGTGATTTTCGGCAGCGCGCATCTCGACAACGGACCCCAGCCGTTGCCCAACTGGCGCTATATGATCCTCGCCACCATCGCCGGCGTGGCGTATGGCTGCGTATTCCGGAAATCCTCCACCGTGCTGTCGTCCGCGCTCTTGCATATGCTGGTGGACTGGACCAAGCATTTCTTTTTCTAGTGGCGCACGCACTCGTGTGGGCGGCGTCGGTACTTTTGTCGACGCCCTTGCTGGCGCAGTCATCTCGTTAGTCAGGATCTGTCCCCGCCTTGACCGGCAGGGCTTGCGCCGACGCCTGTGCCTTCGGTGCGACAGACCAGCCCTGCCGGTGACGGCGGGGTGAAGCACCGACCTTTCACACGCACTCGTAATGGCGGGGACCTTCGCCGCCGTTATCTAGACGACGTTACAACGCCGGTCACGATTTCTCTGAAAAAGGCCATATTTCCCTGCCTTGCACCATTTCAAACGCATTACACTAAAAGCATTGTGCGCAGACTTGGGATTCTCGAGCCGCTGGTGATGTTCGCGCTCATCATGGCGTACATCTGGAAGCTGCGTTTCATCCATCCCTACACGTGGATCGTGATCCCGGCTGGCATGATCCTTTCGCACGTGCTGCATCACGAAAACCCGGAGACGCTCGGATTTACACGCCAGGATCTGTGGAGCGGGTTGAAGCAACTAACGCCACCGCTGATTCTGATCGCGCTGATCCTCGTATCGGCGGGCTTTGAGTGGCGCACCTTTCGCCCCATCGGCGTGGCTGGCTCCGCGCTGGGGCTCGCGATTTATATTCCGTGGGGTCTGTTCCAGCAATACGCGCTCAACGGCTACTTTCTGAATCGCTTCGAGACGACGCTTTCCGCGCGCACCGCGTCCATCGTCGCCGGAGTCCTGTTCGCCGTGGTCCACATGCCGAACCTGTTTCTGATGGCCGTCACGCTCCCGTTAGGCTGGATCGCGACGCTCATTTACCGGCGGAAGCGAAATCTGTACGTGCTGGGCATCGCCCACGGGATCATCGGAATGCTTCTGTTTCTGGCGGTACCGGATTCGGTCAGCCGGCATCTGCGAATCGGCCCTGGCTGGTTCACCTATTCAGCCGGCCGGTAGACCGCATAGCGTCGCAGCCCCAGGGTTACGAGTCTCTGTGAAAACCGGACGTGCTCCCCTCCCTGACGAGTGTGTGTGAAAGTGGAGTTGATCCCCGCCGTGACGAGTCTGTGTGAAAACCACGGACCTGCTCCCCTTGCTCACGCGCGGGGTTCCGCATGTGGCTCATTCGACGTGGCGCCAAACGGAACCCCGACCGTGAGGGAGGGGAGCAAGGCCGACCAACTCCACTTTTCACACAGACTCTGACCGGCAGGGCTGGTCACCGACGTCTGCGCCTTCAACGCGATAGACCAGCCCTGCCGGTCACGGCGGGGTGAGGCATCGACTTTTCACACACACTCTGACGGTCGGGGTTCCGTTTTGCCGCGCCGTCGAATGAGCCACATGCGGAACCCCGCGGGTGAGCAAGGGGAGCACGTCCGAAGTTTTCACACACTCTTACGCATGGGGCTCTCATCAGTGCCCGGACTGCGATGTGGCCTCGGAATCCGAGCCGCCGATCCGGTTGGCATGCAGCTCCGCCGCAATATCCGCCGGCTCAGTAGGCGACTCATCCGGGTCCGCGATCCGGCGAGGATCGAAGTGCGAGCCTTCGAGCCACGCAAACGCGAGCGGTCCGCCAAAATAAGGATGCAACACGGCCACGGAAACCAGCGGCACCGCGTAGCGCTTCGATTTGACCAGCGACTCAAGTACTCCGCGGACCGGCGTGCTGCGCGGAACAGTGCCGGGTATCTGCGGGATCACGAAACTGGTGAACTGAAGATCGCGATGGTGCTTGCTGTAGCTGACCAGGCTCTTGGCGGCCTGCTTCGGCGTCATGATTCCCGCGTCGCCCAGCAGGCTCCGGTGCACCGCGTGCGGATAGTAAAAATCGACCGCCTGGCGCGCGAAGTCGGCGCAGTTGTGAAAAATGATATTGAAGCGCACGTCGTTGGGGCGCGTGTTGTAGCGTTGAATGAACTCGTCGTCCTGCTGGCGCGTGGTCTCGATCCCAAAGGCATACGTGGTCCGGTCGTAAGCCGAGCCCACCAGTTGGATCCACTCTCCCAGCGGCGTGCCTCCGTCGGGGGCGTTGGGCGCGACTGCCAGAAGATTCTTGCGCCGGTACGCATCGCGAAGAGCATCCACGTCGTCCGGGCTCACGCTGGAGGGAACTTCATCCGCGCGGTCGACTGCATAAAGATACGGAATTAGCGGAATCGCGATCCAGTCATATCCCGAAACCCGGTGATAACGGCTGATCACCACGCCTTGCTCACCGGGCTGACATCGCCGCAACGCGACGGGAGAAGCCGCGCAGACATTCGAAAGATAAATCGCGGCGTGACCCGTCGGATTCATGCCGCCGAAAGTGCCGAACGGTTCTTCGAGCAACAGCGTGACGCTCCCGTGCGCCACGGCCGCGCCGAAAGCTACCAGCCCGGCAAGAGTGAGCGTCTTCACGCAGTCGAGTGGAGCAACCGGCTCGCCAATGCATTCTTGAAGAAGAGAAGCCTGTTCGGTCTCGATCTGTAACGTGAACGGCGGCAAAAAGGCGCCGCCTCTCGCAAATGGTGCTAGAATTTTAACGACGTCGTTGTGCCATGAATTACCCCCTCCCGCGCTGTATTTTTCTGCTTTTTTTGCTGTTTTCGAACCGGCTGTTCGGAGCCCCTATCGTGGTCGGATTCGTGGGCGGATTCGTTCATAAAAACGATACCGTGCATGAAGAAGTCCAGCTGGCCGATCGTTTGCGGAAGGAGGGCGTGGATGTGAAGATCTTCGCGAATCACTTCGCGCGGCAGGCGCACGCGGAGATTCTCGAATCGCTCGATTCCAATCACGACGGCAAACTCTCGGCGGAAGAGAAGTGCGACGCGCGGATCGTTCTTTACGGGCATAGCTGGGGCGCATCGGAAGCCGTCACGATGGCGCGAGCCCTCCAAAAAGACGGAGTCCCCGTGCTGCTGACGATCCAGGTGGACAGCGTGTCGAAACCGGGCGAACAGGACGGGTCCATTCCGGCCAACGTGGCGCAAGCCGTCAATTTTTTCCAACTGGATGGACTGCTTCACGGCCGGCGCCAGATCGTGGCGGTGGATCCATCGCGGACCCAGATTCTGGGGAATTTCCAGCTCAATTACAAGTCTAAGCGGGTGAATACCGCCGGGTATCCATGGTACGCTCGCATGTTCATGAAACCACACATCGAGATCGAATCCGATCCGAGCGTCTGGAATCGCGTGGAAGCGCTGATCCGATCGAAATTGTAATCGAACAGCGCGGACTATTCCGTATAATGCATCCGGCTTCCGGGGTCGATTGAACGTGTGTGCACTTTTTCCTCGCTCTGTTGCTGATGCAAGACGCGCAATCGCAGGCCGATCGGGTCCGCGCGGCCATGGAAAGCTCGCTCGCGCAGCAGCGTGAATCGGTCCAGAAGCAGGCGAAAGCGGCCGGCGCCACCATGACGCCTTTCGCTCCCCCTCCCCCAGCGGGGATGATCGCGGCCGATTGCGAACCTGTTCCGACGCCAGAGCTGACCAAAATGATCGACGAGGTTTCGGCGAAGAACGGTGTCAGCCCGGATCTGGTGAAAGAAGTCGCGCGTCAGGAATCCGGTTTCAAACCCTGCGCGATTTCAAATAAAGGCGCGGCCGGGTTGATGCAGCTGATGCCGGCGACCCAGGTCCAGTTCGCCGTCACCGATCCGTTTGACGCCCAGCAGAGCCTGAACGGCGGGACTAAGCTGTTGAAACAATTGCTCGATCGCTATAGCGGAGACGTATCGAAGGCGCTGGGAGCTTACAACGCCGGAGCGGGTCGCGTGGATCAGGCCGGCGGAGTCCCGGACATTCCGGAGACCAAAGCCTACGTTCTCAGCATCCTCGCGCGATTCCTGCACTAAGGCGTTTGCGGCAGTTATTCCCCTAATTCTTTCCTAGGACTCTTCCGATAAAAGAAGTAAGGACACGTGTCGAATCACGCTAAAAAGTCGGGTAGCGAGCTGGTGGTTCTCCGGCACGAGATGCACCATCCTCGCTGGGAAAGCGTGCTCGAAGATGCTACCCAGGCGCCTACCGTCCTGATTGTAGACGACATCGACCTCAACCGCCGCCTGCTCAAGGCCATGCTCAAGACCGCCAACTACCGGATTCTGGAGGCCAAGAGGCCGTCGGCGGCGCTTGGCATCCTGGAACGCGAAAAAGTGGACCTGGTGGTAGTCGACCTGATGATGCCCGAAATGAGCGGGCCGGATTTCTGCCGGATGCTCAAGAGCGACCGGCGCACGCAACTGATTCCCATCCTGATGGCGACCAGCGTTCAGGGGCCGGAAAACGAGATCGCGGGAATCGAATCGGGCGCGGACGAATTTCTAATTAAACCGCTGCAGCCGACGGTGGTGCGCACCAGAATTCGCGCCATGCTACGGAATAAAGCGCTGGTGGATTCGCTCGAAGAAGCGGAGACGATTCTGTTCGCGCTGGCGCAATCGGTGGAGCAGCGGGACAAATACACGGGGCTGCATTGCGAACGCCTGGCGGCCTATAGCATCGCGCTGGGGCAGGCGCTGGGATTGCCGAAGCAGGATCAATTGGCGTTGTATCGCGGCGGATTTTTGCACGACATCGGGAAGATCGGGATTCCGGATGTGATCTTGTTCAAACGCGGCTTGCTGAGCGACGAAGAGTGGCAGACCATGCGACTGCACACCATTCGCGGCGAGGAAATCTGCCGGCCCATGAAGACGCTCGCGCCGGTGTTGCCGATCATCCGCAGCCATCATGAACGCTGGGACGGAAGCGGTTATCCGGACGGGATGGCGGGTGAGGAAATCCCGCTGCTGGCGCGGATTCTGCAGGTGGCCGATATCTACGATGCGCTCACTACGGCGCGTCCCTACAAGCCGGCGTTTTCCCACCAGCATGCCATTGAGATTATGATGGAAGAAGCCCGGCGTGGATGGCGCGATCCGGAGTTGGTGCCTTTGTTTGCGGAGGTTTCGCAGCGTGCTCAAGAGCCGGCGCCTGCCGTTTGGCCAGGTAACGTGAGCATCCAGCAATCCCTCGAAAACATGCGGCGGGAACTTTCGAAGTAATCCGTGTACCCCTAGGACACCTTATATCGTCATGGTATTGATGCGTATCTTGCTCGCGGCTCTTTTGTGCGCGGGGATCGGGGTCGCCCAGTCGTCTACGGAATCGGTGGACACGACGACGCCTGAGGGAATGCTGGCGGCGCAGAAAACGGGCACCTACGAAGAAAATCACATCATCGTGGTTCCTAATTATTCCACGGTGAACGATCCGGATAAGACTTTCAAACCGCTGACTGTCGGACAAAAGTTCACGATTGCCGCGCACGACAGCTTCGATCCGTTCAACTGGGTGATCACCGGCCTATACGCGGCCGTATATCAAAGAGAAGACCAAGACGCCGGCTTCGGGCAAGGCGGCGCCGGCTACGCGAAACGTTATGGCGCGGTATTCGCGGACGGAGCGATCAGTACCTACATCTCGGAAGCCTTCCTGCCGGCTTTGCTGCATGAGGATCCGCGATTTTTCCGCCTGGGGGAAGGCACCAAGTGGCATCGCGTCGGCTACGCACTGACTCGGGTGCTGGTGACCAAAACCGACGCGGACACATGGCGCTTCAACAACTCCGAGATCTTCGGAAACCTGATGGCCGCGGGAATTTCCAACCTCTACTATCCCGCCGCCAACCGCACGGTGGGCTGCACCTTCGAGAAGTTCGGCGTGGGCGTGATCAGCGATGCCGGATTCAACGTTCTCAAGGAATTCTGGCCGGACATGAAGCATAAAGTGCTCCATCGGTAGTTCTTCGCACAATCCGGCTTTCGGATGAGGGGTTTTCCCTGGCTTTTTCGCCTGTTAAAGTGGAGTCCATATATGATCATCCCGAAACAGGCTCGATGGGCGCTTGGGCTGACGGCGCTTGCATTCGCCTCCTGCGCCGCTCAGGCGCAGCCGACCATTTCCGGCGTTTCCAACGGCGCTTCTTTCCAGCCGACGTTCTCGCCCGGATCGCTGGTCGCGATTTTCGGAAAGAACCTGATCGTGAGTGGGCAGACTACCACCGCGACGATAGGGACTCTGCCGTGCTTCGTGCTGCCCGGCGCGACGCCGACGCAGATAGACCTCCAGCTTCCGGTGACCGCTCCGGTGGGGCCCGGGGTACTGACAGTAGCCGTCGGAACCGCGTCGGTGTCGGCCAACATTACGCTTGCTGCGTATGCGCCCGCGTTCTTCCAGGCGAATTCGTCCGGCCTGGGCAGCTTCGTTGATGCCTTAAAAGCTACGCCGATCACAGCTGCCAACCCGGCGACGCCCGGAGAGATTCTGACGGGTTACGCAGTGGGGTTGGGCATCACGAACCCTGCGGTCCCGACGGGCGGGAGCCCCGCGTCCGGAACCACCGCTCCTACCGTCGCGCCTGTAACCATGACTCTCGGCACCGAAGCTGTGACGGTGGATTTCGCCGGGTTAACGCAGCCCGGCATCTACCAGATCAACCTCACTGTGCCCAAAGACGCGAGCGCATGCGCGACGAGTCTGGTGCTCACGGTGGGAACCACTGCCAATTCGCCGGGAACCTCCGCACCGGCAGTTACCCTTCCGGTTGCAAATCCCCTGCCCACCGTCTGCGCGGTGGAAAACAGCGCGACGGGTGCGGTGCGGGATGCGACGCATGCCGCCGCGGCGAATTCTTTCATCAGCGTCTACGTGGCCGGCATGACGGGTCCGGATTCCACCAGCAGCCTGTTCCCGGCCACCAGTTATCAAGGCATCGAGGTCGATTTCAACGACGTCCCGATGCCGCTGTACGCGGTTCTGCCGTCGGTAAATCTGATCAACACGATGCTTCCGTCCAACGCGGGCAGCTCCGGATCCGGCACGCTGACCGTGAAGACCGCGAATGGAGTCAGCCAGGATTACACCGTGGAACTGGCTCCGGCCGACATGGGCGTGTTCCGCATGCCCGATCCGAACGACGCGGCGCGCATGCAAGCGGTCGCGCTGGTGACCGGGACATACTGGTTCGCGATGCCGGCTTCGCTTGCGCCGTCCTACGATCTGCCGACGCCTTGCACGGGATTGCCGGTGGCGACGCCATGCGGCCAGCCCGCGCATCCCGGCGACACCATCGTCATTTATTACACAGGTGGGGGCCTGGCGACGCCGGGCGCAAATCCGAGCGCGCAGCCGGTGGCCACCGGAAGCGTCGCGCCCGTCAACGGCAGCGTAATCTACGACACAATTCTGACGCCAGCGGTCACCATCGGAGGGTACACGGTTCCGAATATCCTCTTCAGCGGCATCGCGCCAGGCACGTCGTCCGAATATCAACTGAACGTGACCATCCCGATGGGAGTGTCGGCGGGGAACGATGTTCCGGTGGTGATCAGCATGGGCGGCAGCACGGATACGGTGACCATCGCGGTCCAGAACCCGTAAACCCATTTGGGTTGCAGGGAATGTCCGGAAGCTCCGATACTACAGGAGAGTGTCCTATCCCCTGAAGAACCGGGTGATCTCCTGGGTCAGCCAGCACCTGTTTGACCATGTCACTTACACGGTCCGCAACGGACTGAACAAGGGGCTGCGCCGCCGGGGCGGCCTCGGATGGATCCCCCGGGAGCAGGAAAATCCGGAGATCCGGTTCTGGAAATCGGTCGATCTCGCGAATAAAGTTGTGTACGACATTGGTGCGTTTCACGGACTGCTCACGCTGTATTTCGCGCGCACGGCCAGGCTGGTGGCCGCCTTTGAACCGAACCTTCGGAACCGTTCGCGCCTGAACGAGAATGTGCGCCTCAATTCCCTGTCGAACGTGCTCGTACGAGCGTATGGCTTGTCGTCAGAGGCCAAGCTCGCGGAGATGAGCTTCGATCCCTTGACGCCCGGGATGGCGAGCCTGGATCGGGGAATGGCGGTGGGAGAGGAGCGGGAAACCATCGAGCTCCGCAGGCTGGATGACGAACAGGGCCTGGAGGCGCCGGATTTTATCAAGATCGACGTCGAAGGTTTTGAACTGGAAGTGCTGAAGGGTGCGACGCGCACGCTCTCACGCCGGCCGGATTTGTTCCTGGAGATGCACGGCGCGGACCTGGAGGATAAAAAGCGGCGTGCGTCGGCGATCGCGGAGTATCTGTGGGAGCTCGGATACCGGAACACCGTCCACGTCGAAAGCGGCACCGTGATCACGCCACAAAACGGCGCGGTGGCGTATCAAGGGCACCTTTACGCTCGATCCTGAGCTTCTGCATGGTTCGATTCGGCATTTACACGCAGGACAAATATTATCGCGTCGGCAAGCGTCGCCGCCGTTTCGGGCCGCGGGTCTCCTACAGCTTGCTGGATATCGGCAGCGACCCGACCGAAGAACAAATCCGCGCGTTCGAGGATATTGGCATTACGCTGCGCACCTCCAACGGCACCTTCCGGACCACGTTTCGCGATCGCTTTCGCGATGTCGACGAGACCGCCATAAAGTGGCTTCAGAAATTCCACCCGCCCGACGCCGAAATTGCGGTTCAGGATCGCGCGGCGTCCACCGGAATCACATCCTGGGAGTGGGCCAAACGCATGTTTCGCGCGTTTCCCGCCGCACACTTCGAGGGTTCCGATCTGCTGCTGAGGTTCATCGAGGTGTCGCTGCCGACGGGGGAAATCTATATCGTCGAGCCGGGCGGAAGGCCCTTGCAATACATCAGGCCGCCCTTCGTGGTCTCGTTGCAGCATCCGGAACCCTGGCGCTACCCGGTCAATCGCTGGATCGCCGGGCGCGCCCGGCGGCGGTTCGATCAACTCGGCTTCGAGGAGAGCTGGATGAGCTCGGCGCCTCCCGGTGTTCGCGTGCGGACCATTCCGTACGTGCATCCGTGCGCGCTCCAACTGGGCCGGGAGCGTCCGCAGTTCCAGTTTCGTCAACGGTCGGTATTCGACCGTACGCCCGCCGCCTGCGATGCGCTGCGGACCATGAACATCCTGAACCGCTCGTATTTTTCCGAAGAACAGCTTCGGGATGGGGTGAGGGCGGCGTTTGAAAGCCTGCGGATGGGTGGGATCTGGATCGTGGGACGCACACTCCTGAAAGACCTCACGAACGACGCCGCCATCCTGCGCCGCACGGAAAAAGGCTGGGAGCTGCTCGAACGGATCGGCAAGGGATCCGAAATCGAAGATCTGGCGCTGCGGGCATGAATCCGCCAGGGATTTTGCTGATCTGCGATACCTATCCGCCGGTGGTGGGTGGATCCGAGATTGAGGCGCAGCGGGTTTGTTCCGGTCTCATCAAGAGGGGCTACCGGGTGCTGGTTCTGACTTCCGGAGGTGCTCCCATGCCGCCGCTTAGCGATTGGGTAGACCCGGCGGGCGTTCCGGTGCGAATCCTGACGCGCCGGACGCGCGGACGATGGAAGGATTTCTGGTTCGCCTGGCGCGTCGCATGGAACATCTGGCGCGAGCGGCGGAACTATCAGGTCGTTTATTTTCTGATGCAGGGATTGCATCTGGCGGCAGGCCTTCCGGTGGCGCGCGGGCTGGGACTTCCGATCGTGATGAAATTCGGAGGAAGCGGCGTGGTCCCCATCATGAGAGCTTCCCGCGCGGGCCGGTTTGAGCTCGACTGCCTGCGCGACTGGGCGGCGCGGCTGCTGGTTCTGAATGACGGGATGATCCAGGAAGCCGTGGCGGACGGGTTGCCGAAAGAACGGATTACCTGGATGCCGAATCCGGTGGACACCGATCAATTCCGGCCCGGCGATCCGGATGAAGTGGCCGCGCTGCGCCGGCGCTTTGAGATCCCGGATCGCGCCCGCGTCGCGATTTATGTCGGGCGGTTGTCTCCTGAAAAAGGACTGCTGTGCCTGGTGCGAAGCTTTGCCCTCGCGGCGCGGGTCGAGCCGGACGCGATGCTATTGCTGGTGGGAGGCGGTGCGCAAAGGCAGGAGCTGGAAAGCGTCGCAAGGGAGTGCGGACTTGGTCCCCGGCAGATCCGCTTCGTCGGCCAGGTCGGGATTTCCGAAGTCCCGCTGTGGCTGCGGGCCAGCGATGTTTTCGTGCTGACTTCCCCAAGTGAAGGATTCTCCTGCGCGCTCGCCGAAGGGATGTCGGCGGGACTGGCGTCGGTGGTTACCGACATTCCAGCGAACGCCCAACTGGTGGATGCGGGAGTCGAGGGCCGGTTGGTGCGGGTGCACGACGAAAAAGAAACCGCGGACGCCCTGCTCGAGTTGTTTCGGGATGACGTGAAGCGCAAAGGCATGAGCCAGCTCGCGCGCCGGCGGATCGTGGACAATTACTCCCTGGATAAGGTGCTGGACCGGTACGAACAGCTTTTTGCGGAAGTCGCTAAGATAGAGATGTGAGAACTCGCCCCTTCCTGCTCATTTTCGTCTGCGCTGCCGCCTGTGTCGCTCAGAGCGGTTGGGAGACCAAGACGGATCTTCCACGCGTGGATTTTACGGGACTGTCCAAAGCGCAAGTCGCCGTGGCTCTGCAGGTGCTGCGCTCGGAAGGCTGCGCGTGCGGGTGCGATATGAAGATCGCGCAGTGCCGCATGGAAGATCCCAAATGCGGCGTCAGCCGGCGGCTGGCGGATTTCGTGGTCAAGGAAGCCGCGGCCGGCAAGAGTGTGGCGACCATCAAAGCCGGACTGGTGAAGTTCGCGAACGCGCCGGAGGCAGTGCTGGATGACCAGACCGTGCCTATTTCGATTGCCGGCGATCCGGTGCGCGGGCCGGCGACCGCGAAGATCACCATCGTCGAATGGTCCGATTTTCAATGCCCGTTCTGCGCCAAGGCCGTGGACGAGGTGAAGCAGATCCTCAAAAAATATCCGAACAGCGTCCGGCTGGTGTTCAAGCAGTATCCGCTGGATACGCATTCGCAAGCAGAACTGGCCGCCGAATCCGCGCTGGCCGCGCAGGCGCAAGGCAAGTTCTGGGAACTGCACGATAAGATGTACGCCAACTTCCGCACCATCAACCGGCAGCACATTCTGGCTTGGGCCGCGCTGGTCGGCCTGGATGTAAACAAACTGCGCGCCGATCTCGATTCACACAAGTACGCCAAGCGCGTCGAGCTCGAATCGAAGCAGGGCGACGATGCGGGCGTCGAAGGCACGCCGACGTTCTTCATCAACGGCAAGCGGTTGAATGCGAGCTTTGAGGTCGCAACCGTGGCTCCGCTGATCGATCAGGCAGTGAAGCGCTAGTCTCCTGAGTTAGAAGTTCGCTGCTTATCGCGGAACCGGACGTCCAGCTGTTTGGACGGCGGGATTTATCCCGCGCGGAGCTTTAGCTCGGCGACTCGTGCAGACGGCGCTGAAGCGCCGCGCGGACTGAAGTCCGCCGTCCTTGGTCGCCTTGAGAGTTATTAAACGTATTTCCAACTCGGGACACTAGCGCTGCGCCGCGCCGGCGCGGCCCATGATGGGCCACACATCGACCACCTGTTCGCCGCGCGTGACGTAATAACGGTCATACACTGCTGTGCTCATGTCGAGATTCGAGGGATACAACTCCACCCGCTCGCCTAGCGTGAAGTCGCGATCGGCATCGGTCCAGCGCAGGATTCCGTATTCGGCGCCCTGATTTTCGACCTTCACTTCGGGGCGGCCTTTGACCTGGTCGGTAGGGCGCAGCATCGCTTTATTGCCGGCGTCGATGGTGCACTGGCGCAGATGGCGCCGGCTGATGACGGTGGTCAATACGGTGAGCGCCATTCCGAAATCGGTGTAGGCATGAGGATCGTGTTTGCCTCCGATCTGGCGATAAATCGCGTCCATGAAGACAAAGGATCCGGCTTGCAGCTCGGTGAGTCCTTTGATTTCGGTGTCGATATTATAGGTGCCGGTGCTGCCGCCGGTGACGATTTCAACCGGCAGTCCGGCGGCTCGCGCCAGTGCGACCGTCTCGAGCATGCCGGCGGTATCCTCGCGCGACTTCTTCATCCGCTCCTCGAACCCATGTGTTTTCGAAGCCACGCCGGAATAGCCCATGAGGCCGGCGAGCTTGAGATTCTTGGAGCGGTCAACCTGTTTCGCCAGGTCAATGGCGGGAGATCCCGCGGCGATTCCGTGACGGGTCATGCCGGCGTACACGTCCACGACAGTTCTCAGCTTCACATTTCCGGCCGCGGCTGCAGCGTTCAGCCAATCCGCGGCGATGGGGTCGTCGACCACGGTCTCAAAAGTGGGGTCGAGTCTGGCGAGGGCGATCACGCGGGCGATATTGTTCTTGCTGGCGGGCTGGCGAGTGAGCAGAATGTTGCGCAAGCCCTCCCGCGACATCAGCTCGGCTTCGGCGATGGTCGCGCAGGTGAGGCCAATGGCCCCCAGTGCCATCTGACGGCGGGCGATTTCCGGGCTCTTGTGCACCTTGACATGTCCGCGGAGATTTATTCCGGCGGCGCGGCAATGGTCGGTCATTTTCCGGAGATTCGCTTCGAAGATCTCCTGGTCGACCACCATGCACGGAGTCGGGAGATCTTCCTTATACAGGTCGCCCTGCGCGATGCGTGGTTCGATTTCAGAGTACTTGCCGTAAACTGTCATTCGTTTGCCCGCATTTCGTCAAATCTCCAGTGCTCGATTGGCATCAGAACCACGACCGTAAGAGTGTGTGTGAAAAGTGGAGTTGATCCCCGCTATCACTCCCCTCCATAACTGTCGGGGTTCCGTTGCGAAGTGTCGATCCATCAGTCGACCAGCGCGTTGAACAGGATCTTGTAGGTCGCATGGGTCTGTGCGCGATGCTGCGCGGGGAACCCGATCAGAACCACGCGTCCTTGTCCCATTTTCGCGGAGACGACCGCCGCCCGGCGAGCGAGATTCTCTTCGCCCACCAGCCAGCCGCTTTCGAGCAGGTCGCGATCTTCGTAGCGGACCACGATGTCGTAATTCTCCGCACTGGGCGCGGTGATTTCGAACGCGGGGCTGTCGAGATAGAGCGCCAAGCCCTTCGACGGCATCCCGTAAGCAAGCGGATTCGTGTTGTCGAAGGAAACTTTGAGCGTCGAACCCGGGCACCAGAATTCCTTGGTACTCTTGCCGGTCAGGACATTGCGAACGCCGACGCCGAGACGATCGACCGGGAAGGCCGTGGCGCCGTTGAGCGTGACCAGAGTCCCGCCGTGTTCCACAAACTCGCGGATGGACTTGACTCCGTCCGCGCCGAAACCGGTCCGGTATTCGGGCGGAGTGTTGCCGCCGCGTCCACCACCACCCCCGCCTCCGCGTCCGCCGCGACCTCCGGCACCTCCGCCGGGAGGAGCTTCGCCGGTGATGGTCTGCGTGCTGTCGCTGGGGAAGATCAGCACATCGTATTTATCGATCAGATTCCCGGCCTTGATCTCAGGATCGAAGATCGACTTGTAGGGGAAGTTGAATTGTTCGAGGACCAGGCGTGTCCAGCCTTCGTCGATGTTGCCGCCTCCAAAGCGCTGGTACATGGCAACGCGCTGACGCTTCATTGCATGCGTTCCGGAAGTCACCTGAGCACCGAGCGGCTTGAAATCGACGCCAGTCTGCCTCGCGACGGTCTCAAGCACCGGTTCCGAACCTGGGGCGACCAGAAAATCGCCCGGATGCAAACCGTGCCCGGCTTTGTCCACGCGTTTCAACGCCACGCCTTTGTCGAACAGCAGATTCATGGCGCGGAAACTGTCGTTGAGACGGCCGTCGATGGAATAGCCGACGGAATTGCGCGTCAGCTTTCCAGCCGGTTCAATCGCGGTGACCACTTTCTGCATGGCGACTTCGCCCAATTCATCCACCGGATCGACGCGCACGCCCATGTATTCGAACATCGTGTCGGTGGCCATGTCGTAGGGACGCATGGGCGTACCATCGCGATTGCGGGTCCATTCATTGTCGGGGTAAAAAGTGCGGCCGAGCAGATAGCGGATCAGGCCCATCTTCGGTTGCGCCAGCGACACGACGAAAGAGCCTGCCGGATACGTCATGCCGCTCGCGATGGTGAACGATTTCGTCGCGCGCTGGATCTCAATCCCCTGGAGCAGAAGTTTATCGATGAATTTGATCATCGTGAGCGGATCCTGCTGAATCGTGGAGATCAGATATGCGGCGGGTTTGCCGGCGGCGCCGCGCTCGGTCTGGCGTTTTCCTTTGAGATACGCATTCCACAGGACCGTTTCGCGATTGCGCGCGGCGAGATCGAGTGCGGCCCACGCGGAAACTTTCTGCCGGTCGACGATATCTCGCAAATGCCACCATCCGCCCGGCCACGGATTCGGGAAAATCGTTTCGGGTTCGTAGACCGGAAGGTTTCGAGTGTTGCCGCGCAGTTCGTCGGGATGCAGGAATTGCGGCGTCGCCAAGTGAGCAGCCGCGGATTCGGTCAGCATGCCGGCGATGTTGTGGAACGGCGTGATCCAGTGGAAGCCGAAATGTCCCCAGCCGGAATAAATCGCGTCGTTGATGGCGCCCGATAAATTCGCTTCTTCCTCTTTATACGCCATGTGCGCGCCGTACCAGCTCAGCTCGCGCCATAGGATCGGATCGGCGTAGGGACGCATCGGCTCGGCGTAAGGCGGCAGAAAAATGCGCGCGCCATTCGGGCCCATGCCGTGATGATCGACATAAGCTTCCGGACGCCAGTCGGTGAACAGGATCTTCGCCATATACTGCGAATCGGGAATATTGGTCTGGAACGCGTCGCGATTGTTGTCGTGGCCGGCGTACTTCTGATACAGCCACGGCGGGTTGGTGCCTTCGTAGGGAGTGCCGAGCTGTTTGTTATACCAGTCCGTCACCATGATTTCGCCGTCCGGATTGAAGCAGGGGACCTCGATGAAAATGACGTTTTCGAGAATGCGCCGCGCCTCTTCGTCTTTCCGTGACAGCAGATCGTAAGCAAGCTCGGGAGCCATCTGCGTTCCGCCGATTTCAGTGGCGTGCATGCTCATCGATTGCACGATCACGGCTTTGCCTTCGTCGACCAACGCGTGCGCCTGCGCTTCGGTCAGGCCGCGCGGGTCACTGATCCGGAGATTGACTTCGCGAAGCCGGTCGAGCTTGGCGAAATTCGCGGGCGCGGTCATGATCACCATCAGGAACGGATTGCCTTCCGAGGTCGGCCCCATGTTGATCACCTTCATCCGGCCGCCGCTCTGCTTTTCGAGAACCGCGTAGTATTCGACGATCTTGTCCCAGCGCGCCATCTTCTTATCGGCGCCCAGCTGGAAGCCGAAAAATTTTTCGGGAGTAGTGATTTCCTGGGCGAATGCAACATTGAACATCAGGAGAGCGGTGAGGATCAGGCGAGTGCGCATAAGGCTCCTTGGAAATGAGGAAGCAGGGATACATTCTACAGGACCGCGGAATCGTGTGCTACACTACCTCTTCCCGAGCAGGGCTCTTTGGTTTCACCCCTTGGTTTCACGTAGAACCATTTTGAAGGCGGCGTGCACTCTCGCCACCCCTCTGCGCATTTTCGCCGACGCCTTGCCGGCGTATTCGGCTGAGACGCTCGATCTGATTCAAACCTCAACCGTGATCGACCTGCTGGGTCTGTTGACGCTCGACTACCGGAAATTGATCGACTGGCAGACGCGGCCGGAGGCGTTTGGAGCGGCGGATTTAGCGCGCCTGAAGGCTTCGGGCGTGACGGTATTCCATCCCGCGGTCGGCTTCACGGTAGGCAATATCCCGCAACTGACGCTCGGCGATATCAACCGGTGGAATGAGTTTCTGGCGGCGCATCCGGCGGATTTCCTGCGCGTCGATTCTCCCGCGGACCTGGATCGCGCCAAGGCTGAGAACAAAATCGGGATTCTGCTGGGATTCCAGAACTCGGAACATTTTCGCACCGAAGACGATGTCGACCGGTTTTATGAGATGGGCCAGCGCATTTCGCAGTTGACCTACCATCGCAACCGGCTGGGCGGAGGATCGACCGACGCGCACGATGAAGGCCTGACCGAGTTCGGCTCACGCATCGTGGCGCGGATGAACGCAGTCGGCATGGCCATTGACGTTTCGCATTGCGGCGATCGAACCACGCTCGAAATCATTGAAGCGTCGGCGAGACCGGTGCTCGCGACGCATGCCAATTGCCGCGCGCTGGTCCCCGGGAGCGGACGCTGTAAGACCGACGAAGCCATCCGCGCCATCGCCGCGTCGGGCGGAGTGATGGGTATCACCATGGTGCGGCCTTTCGTGCACGTCGGTGGACCGGCCTGTATGGAGAACGTTCTCGATCATGTCGATCACGTCGTGAAGCTCACTGGAGTGGAACACGTCGCCATGGGAACCGACGTCGATCTGGACGGCCGCGACCACGCGGGCGGGAAGCATTACGATCTGGACGGCGTTCGCTACAGCCGCAAGGTTTTCGATTTCACGGAAGGTCTGCAGCGCCGCAATTATCGCCGGGAGGACATCGCGCTGATTCTGGGCGGGAATGTGCGGCGCGCGATGCAACGGATCTGCGAGCGTCCGGTGACCACCGGTCTTCGGAAATCTGGGTCGCCTGCACAATAAACCGGCGCGGAGCCGGACCAATGTAGTGGAACGGAAAGCACGTGATCAGGGTTAATGTTTTTCCCACCGTCGGCGCAAGAACCGAAGTGTTGGACGGGTCGACCACGGTAATCTGATCCACCCGATACCGGAATGACCCGTGCAGAGTGTCGACGTCGATTTCGTCGTTGCGCTGGAGTTCGCCCAGGCCGCGGAAGAAAGTGTCGCGATGCGCGGCCACGGCTACGTTCCCGGCCGATCCCGGCAATGCAGTGCCCGGTATGTGTCCCACCGCGTGACGAAGTGTCGCGTCGTCGTCACCTTCCTCGATCATCGCGCGCAGATGCAGGCGCGGCACTGAAATTCTGCCGATGGCGGACACGGGCTGGGCTTCCGGCGGCGTCGATCTGTGAGGGGACGCGGGCGCAACCGCGGCATGTGGCGCCTCGCGCGCCCGATCGAAGGTACGGCTTTCGTGAGCCTGGCGAATTCTCGAATCGAGAACGGACCAACCGTAATAACTCAGGCACGCCGCCGCCGTCAGCAACAGAATGGTCTGTACGATTTGTAGTAGTCCAAGCCGGACGCGAACTCGCATTGGACGCACTTCTATCCTCCCCTGTTGAATCTGACTCGGCCTGGCGAAAAAAGTTTCGTCCCGTCGACATATGAACATTGGCGGTAAGATTTGCGCCTCGGCCAAAGAGCGACGCTTTAGGGTCTTGAGTGATTTACGAGGTTTGGCGCAAAATCTGCAACGGGAATGTGTGCCGCCGTTCCGGCGGACGGAGAAAACAACATGCGATTTTTGCACAAGCAGTATTCCGCTTTAGCGGTGGCGATTCTCTTCATTTTGGCCTTGCCGGCGATGCGAGCCGATGAATGGAGAAAACGAACCGTAATCACCATCAATGAACCAGTCCAGTTTCCGACTGTAGTGCTTCCGGCCGGAACTTATGTAATGATGTTGCTCGATTCGCCCTCCAACCGCGACATCGTTCAGATTTTCGATAAGAACGAACAGCATTTGATCACTACGATCCTGGCATTGCCGAATTATCGTCTGCAGCCCACCGGTAAGTCGGTATTCACATTCTGGGAAACGCCGGCCGGTAATCCGCCCGCCGTGCGCGCGTGGTTCTATCCGGGCGATAACTACGGTCAGGAATTCGTCTATCCGAAGTCGATGTCTACGCAGATCGCGTCCACCAATCAGACCGCGGTGCCGACCAGCAATGCTCAATCGACCGAGGAGATGAAATCGGCGCAGGTGACGTCCACCAATGAAAAAGGCGAGGAGAGTGAATTGAACCAGCAGGCGTATACCGCTCCTGCGCCTGCTCCGACGCCGGCTCCCGCGCCACCCACTGAAGTCGCGCAGGCGCCCGCTCCCCAACCGCAGCCCGAGCCGGCTCCGTCCGAACTTCCCAAGACCGCCAGTCCTTTGCCGCTGATTGGATTGGTCGGCCTGGTATCGCTCGGTGGCTTCCTCGCGTTGCGCCGCGCCGCCAGCCGCGCGTAATCATTTTTCGATGCGGCCCGTTCCCGGGGCGGGCCGCTTTCCCGCGCGAAGACCTGGGAAGCGATCGTGTCTGATAAACTTTCGGTGGAGTCAGGCATGCACCGGTTTTGCATGGTTTCGGCGTTGGTGATCCTGCTG
This sequence comes from Terriglobia bacterium, assembly GCA_963797245.1. GTDB lineage: Bacteria > Acidobacteriota > Terriglobia > Bryobacterales > Bryobacteraceae > Palsa-187. The sequence goes on along the minus strand of CAWCPE010000018.1, from coordinate 155,823 downwards.
GGCGGACTCTTCAGCGTCGCCTCCGGTCAAACCGCGGAACCCACACCGCACTTCAACGTCGATACGACGCTGGTATTGATTCCCGCCACGGTTACGGATCCCTCCAATCGTTTTGTTCTCGGCCTGCGCAAATCGGATTTTCATGTTTTCGAAGACGGCGTGGAACAGACCATCACGCATTTCTCGGGTGAGGATGCGCCGCTGTCCATCGGCCTGCTGTTCGATGCGAGCGGCAGCATGGACGATAAGCTCCGCACCTCGCGCAAAGCGGCGATGCAGTTTTTACAGACCATGAACCCGCAGGACGAGGTGTTTCTGATCCAGTTCGGCGATCATGCCGAGCTGGTCGGCGGGTTCACCCATCAGATCGATGAGATACAGACCAAGCTCGCGGCCGTGCAGCCGGGCGGCCTGACCGCGCTGCTGGACGCCGCCGAGATGGCGCTGCGCGAAATGAAGAAAGCCGTCAACACGCGCAAGGCGATTCTGATCGTGTCCGATGGCGGCGATAACAACAGCAAGTACACGTCCAGCCAGATTCAATCGCTGGTGCGCGAAGCCGACGTGCAGGTTTACGCCATGGGCGTGTTTGAAGCGCCGCTGTTTTCCGGATTGAGCAAGGAAGAAGTCACCGGGCCCAAGTTGCTCGCCGAGTTGGCGGAGCAGACTGGAGGCCGCGCGTTCACGGCGTCCGACCCCAACGATCTTCCGAGCGTCGCGGCGCGAATCGGCATCGAGCTCCGCAATCAATACGTGCTCGCGTATTCGCCGAAGAATTCAGCCAAGGACGGAAAATACCGCAAAGTCGAAGTGAAGGTGACCCAGCCGCCGGGCATTCCGAATCTCAAATTGCATTGGAGGCTCGGCTATTACGCCCCCGCGCCGTAGCGCTAGTGGCGCCCAACCGCACGCGGCGCGACGATCATGGGACGCACAACCGCGGGGCGCGGCATGCTGATCAGCGGAGACCGCGGCGCGATGGAGCCGGGACGCATGCCTAAGCCGCTGCCGACTCCGATTCGCAATGGATACAGAGAGGGCCGAGGATAAATCAGAATCCCGGTCGGCCATCCCGTGTAGTAGGGGCCGTATAGATAGGACGGGAAGTACATCGAGTTTAACGTCGATTGATACGGGCTCCAGAAACTGACGCCGTAAGGGTTGCTGATTCCGAGCGAGGGGATGCCCGTGATCGGAAAATAATTGAATCCGCCCAGGCTCATGCCGTCGCTGTCCATCTGGCTTGGATCGTCCAAGATTTCCGACGCAATCGCGTTGTCCGCGGAAACCGCCTGGCTGCGGTTCATCGCCCAGGTCTTGAACCCGTCACCCGTCGAAGTGGGATTTTGCTCCGGAACCAGAACGGCCGCGAGCGGCAGGCGTTCGCCGTCTGTAACGGTCACCGGATCCGCCTTGTCCGCGGTGGAAATCCGAGCTTCGCCCTTGTACACGCGTAGCTGAGCCGGATCCGAATCGATTCGATACACGCCCCGTTGTGGCGCCTTCACCTGCCACTGCTTGTAGATCAGCGTCACCGCCGTATCCGGCGTGATCTGGTCGACTTCTACGATTGCGGAACCGTCCAACAGCTCGACCCGCGTGTCGGCGAGCTGCTCGGAAATCATGCGAATCGCGCTGTTGTCGGCGATGCGCAGGAAAACGCCGGGAGTGAGCAGCACCTCAGCACGGCCTTGGCCGGTTCGCAACTCCCGGCCTTCGCCGAGATCGGGGAATTTTCCGAACTTCTGTTCCACCCGCTCGCCGCCGAGCGTTACGGTGCCTTCAAAGAAATACAGCACGCCGGAATGCGTGGAAATGACGGTTTGCGCGGAAACGGGAAGCCATCCCACCAGCGACAGCGACGCGATCCACAGCGGGACTCGAGGGCGAAGCATAAGAACCCCCTTCGTCAAGAGTATCCCCGCTTTCCGGTACTCCCGTCAACCACGTTCTGAGCAGTGACCGCGACACAGCCCGTTTAGCCTAGAACCCCGGGAGCGGCCCTAAGTGATCTGGGTTGCGAACATTCAGCGCTCTGCCCAAGATCTAAAAACGCCCAGCCGGTTTATCATTGCATTCTGACGCCGGGAGCGCGAACGGTACGGGTGCACTCGATAACACGGTGAACCTCGTAGCGCCCGTCCGCCTCCCGGCGATTCAGCATAGCGCGCGATTGTGCGGGCGAAAACAGTACAGATTGGCTAAGGTAGGTTTCTCGACGGTAGGGGAATGCCCGATCAATCGGCGGACTTCGATCGCCCGATCGGGATCACCGCCAGGCGCTCTTTCTCGGCCGAGTTCGACTTCGGAGCGTTGAATTGCAGACCGTCGCCCTTGCTGTCCCACGCCTGAACCAGCGTGCAGATGCTTCCTTCCCGGCAACTGAACACCAGGCGCGGATTGCCTGGCTCTCCCACGGCCTCGTAGGTCGCCATGGCGACTTTATTGATATGGCCGTCCGCCAGCCGCACCACCAGCCGCGCGTTTGTGTCGGGCTTGTCGATCGAATATTTGCCGGCCGGGAGTTCGGTTCCGTTGATCCGGAAAGAAAACGGAATCTGGGCGACGGCGCCGGATTGTGCGTATGCGGCCGACCCAAGCGTGAGCGCCGCGGCGCTCAATGTCAGTGTGCGAATCCAATTCGTGTGCATGATAATTGTCCTCTTTAATTTCTTGGTTTAACAGCGGAACGGGGTGCATAAATGCATGTCTCGATCCAAGTCATGAAAGTGCCGTAAATGAAAGACAACACAGGACAGCACGTTTGAAAAATCGTTATCCGTGAACCGTTCGGTTCACGCCCCGTTAACCGAACGGTTAGGGCCGCTGCTATCCTGCCGGTATGGCCGCCGAGGCGACGCTCATGCGCGCCTGCACGATCTTATTCCTGTTCCGCGCCTTAGCTCAGGCTGAAGACGACGAGCAGCGCGCCCAGCTCGAAGCCCAGGTTCTTCGCCTGATCGATGACATCGCCGGCGCTGACGAGACCAACGGTTTTATCCTTCTCGCCAAGACTCCCGAGGAGTTGCCGGCGCTCGCGCGGGAGCGCCGCCTGGATGCGGATCTGGTGGAGCGCGTCCACGCCGAAGGCGCCGTGAACGGAGCGGTGCCGCTGTACGTCCGAAACACGATGGTGGGAATTCTGGGCGCGCGCGTCGAAAACGGTATCCTGGCGGCGATCGCCACGCTGGCATCCGCGGCGCTTGAAACCGCGCGTGAGATCGAGGATCTGCAGGTCCGCAACACGCTGCTCGAAGAACAAATCGAGACCGGGATGATCGGCCGCAGCGCGGTCATGAGCCGGCTGCTTGAAAGGATCGACCGGCTGGCCCCGCAGGAAACCACCGTCCTGATTCTGGGCGAGAGCGGAACCGGCAAGGAGATGGTGGCGCGCGCGCTGCACCGCGGGAGCCCTCGGAAACAAGCGCCGTTCGTCGCCATCAACTGCGCCGCGCTGACGCCCACCCTGCTCGAAAGCGAATTGTTCGGCCATGAAAAAGGCGCCTTCACTGACGCGTCGGCGCAGAAGAAGGGGAAACTGGAGCTCGCCTCCGGCGGCACGGTTTTTCTGGATGAGATCGGCGAGCTCGCCCACGAGTTGCAAGCCAAATTGCTGCGCGTCCTGCAGCAGCGCGAGTTCGAACGCGTGGGCGGGACCAAGACGTTGAAACTGGACGTGCGCCTGATCGCGGCCACCAATCGCGACCTGGCGGCCGACGTGAAGCGTCACGCGTTCCGGGAAGATCTGTATCATCGTTTGAATGTAGTGGCGCTCCGGACTCCGCCCTTGCGCGAGCGCCGCGACGATATTCCAGAACTGGCCCGTCATTTCCTGGCGCGAGCCTCGGCGCGCTGTGGACGCCGGGTGGAAGGAATTTCTCCGGAAGCGGAACGCTACCTCTCGGCGTATGACTGGCCGGGCAATGTGCGGGAGCTCGAGAACATCATGGAGCGCGCCGTGGTGCTCGGGGATTCCGACCAGGTCCAGATCGAAGATCTCTCCGATTCGGGACTGGAGGTCGCGGCTGCTTCGGAAGCGGCCGGCGCGTATCAGATGTCGGTGGACGAAGCCAAGCGCGAATCCATCCGGAAAGCATGGAACGAAGCGGGCGGAGATTATAAGATGGCCGCAGCGATGCTCGGCCTGCATCCGAATTCGCTGTTGCGGCTGGTGAGGAATCTCGGCCTGCGGGATGCACTGAAGACCTGAACACGCTCCATAACGAAAGAACTGTCCCGATGGTTCGGCGTAGATCCCCGCCGTTACCGGCAGGACTGGTCTATCGCGTTGAAGGCGCAGACGTCCGTGACCAGCCCTGCCGGTCACGGCGGGGTGAGGCATCGACTTTTCACACACACTCGTGACGGCGGGGTGGAACGGCCGGTTTTCGTTACAAGTCCATCTTCAAGCGTACGGCGGAGCGCGCCAACCAGACGTTAAACCACCGGCTCCATCCCGAACCGCCGCAGCAACAGGAACTCAGAAAGATTGTCGGTAGTCAGCAGACCTAACAGTTTCGTCTGATCCATCACCAGCGCGCAACGCCCCGCCTGCGCCATCAGCGGAAGCACGCCCGCCAGGTCGGAATTGGGCTCGAGCGCCAGAAAGTCGCGATCCATCACGCCCGCCACATACGCGTCGGGACCCTGATTGGCCAGCGCTTTCAACAACAGATTACGGCCCAGCAAACCCACCACCTGGTCGCCGTGGATCACCGGGAAATCCTGTTGTGACGTCGACAGCAGCAGGTTCGCCGCGTCGCGCACCGTGTTCCCGTGATCCAGCGTGTGGAACTCCGTAATCATTGCCGCGCGCACCGGAATTCCGGCGGTAAGCGTGCGTCCCATGGCCGCCGCGCCTTCCTGCGCCGCGCCCAGATAGATGAACATCGCGAAAAACACCAGCATGAACTGCGGCGCCAGCAATCCGTACAACGCGATGCTGATGGCCAGCATGCGGCCCAGCCACGCAGCCAGGCGCGTCGCTTCATCCTCCGGACGGATGTAGGAAAGCAGAGCGCGCAGAATACGCCCGCCGTCCATCGGAAACGCCGGCAGAAGATTGAATCCGGCCAGCACCAGGTTCCCGTAAGCCAGCCGCGCGACCGCATTCGCGTCGGTAGGCTGCAGCAGATCCGCCAGCCGGATCGGAACCGCCAGGTGCATCGAATACATGTACGCGAAAATGGCGATGGACAGCAGCAGGTTCACCGCCGGTCCGGCGATGGCGATCAGCAATTCTTCGGTCGGCCGCAGCATGCGTTCCATGCGCGAAAGCCCGCCGATGGGGAACATCACGATCTCGGTCGTTTTCACGCCGAAACGTTTTCCCACAAATGCGTGCGCCATTTCATGCAGCAGAACGCTGGCGAACAGGCCCACCAGGAATAGCGCGTAACTGCTGTTGGTCTGGTGCGCGCCGAGGTCGGTCACCACCAGGAAAATCACCAGCAGAACGAAGGTGAAGTGCAGGCGCACCGGCACGCCGAACAGGTTGAACCCGCGAATGGTGCCGGCCGTTCCGCTGTGATCGCTGGTACGCACAAGTTCCACAAGTCCACGATACCGGAACTCACCGAAAATACGACTAAGCAGAAGCCCTCAGTAGGCATCCGGCGAAACCCTCATTTCTAAGGGGATAATAATCGATGAATATGCCGACGCCATTCGAAATTCCACCCTCCGAGGTGAAGCGCCGCCTCGACGCGGGCGAAAAACTCGCTCTCATCGATGTCCGCGAGCCGCACGAGCACGCGGTATGCAGCATCGCGGGCAGCGATCTGGTGCCCATGCGAACCGTGCCCGGCGCGCTCATAGATTTACAGTCGAAAGCGCAGGCAGCGCCGTTGATCGTGTTCTGCCATCACGGCGTACGCAGCCTGAACGTAGTTTCCTGGCTGCGCCAGCAGGGCCTCGAAAATTGCCAGAGCATGTCCGGCGGAATCGACGCGTGGAGCGTAGAGATCGACCCAAAAGTCCCGCGGTATTGACCGTTTAGGTGGCGCACGTTTCAACGTGCCGCGTCGACACTCGTGTCGACGCCTGTCCCGCCGCAGACGAGGTGTCGCGAAGAGTCGCGACACAGCACGCACGAGTGCGTGCGCCACAATCACTCCGGAACGATCGCTTCGGCTTCGATTTCAACCAGCATGTCCGGATCGATCAACCGGCTGATCTGAATCATCGACGTAGCGGGACGGACGACAGAGAAAAATTCCCCATGCGCGCGCCCGATTTCTTCCCAGCGCGAAATGTCGGTCACGAAAATGCGCGTGCGGACCACCTGTTCCATCGAAGCGGCGGCCTTCTCAAGCGCCGTTTGAATATTTCGCAGCGTCTGCACGGCCTGCGCGTAAGCATCGCCTTTTCCGACCAGCGCGCCGTCCGGACCCGTCGCGGTTGTCCCCGAAACATACACGTGCGAACCCACGCGCACGGCTCGCGAGTAGCCCACCACCGGCTCCCATTTTGTTCCCGAAGAGATATTGACCCGCGTCACGGCCGCTGCCCGAAATTCGCGAACAGGTAATCGAGAAACGAATTTCGATCCTCCGGCTTCACCTGCGCGCCCCAATTGGTCATCTTGGTGATCTCACGATCCCACTGGCCGCGCGTCAGGTGCTGTTGCGTGACGACGTCTATCCCGTGGCACACTTCGCAGGTTCGCTTGAATTCGGCCGGCTCGGGCTGATGCGTTTCCGCGGGGATCGCCGCCATGGCCGGAACCCCTGCGGCGACGTTCACTTTCTGCACCACGTTCCATCCATATCCCGACGGATTCCAACCTTGCGCGAACGGCTGCGTATTGCCGGCCTTATCGCGCGCCCGCACCATGATCGTGTAGTAGGCGTCATGTTCCGGCGTCCACGAGTACTCCCACTGCCGCCAGCCGAATTGCGTCTCCTGTCCGCGCGCCAGAGTCGCCGGTCTCCACGACCGTCCTGTATCTGTCGAAACGTCCACCGCAACCACCGGCCCCGAATCGCCGCTCCATGCCACGCCCCGAATGGTCAACGGCGTCCCGACTTTCACCACCGTATTATCCAGCGGCGACGCGATCACGCTCTTCACCTGCAAACTGGTCACCGGCTTCATCTGGTCGGGCGTCAACGCCGTCATCGGCGCGACGGCATGGTCCGGCTTGCGATACGCGTTCTTCATCCAGAAGCCGTCCCACTCCTTATCGAGCACCGTAATCGAGGTCAGCCACTTCACCCACGAATCGCTGGCCCATCCCGCCGGAATCACGCGCAGCGGAAAGCCGTGCTTGTTGGGGATCGGCCCGCCGTTCATCTCGTACGCGAGCAGAGTATTCGGATCCAGCGCCTTCTTCACCGTGATCGACCGGCGGAAATCTTGCATTTTCCCGATAGGTTGATCCGCGCCATCGAACAGCACTTCGACCGCGGTCGGTTTGATCCCGGCCTGCTTCAGCACGCTTCCCAGCCGCACCCCGCGCCATTTCGCATTGGCGACGCTGCCATTGGTCCACTGCAGCCCGCCCACCGCCGGCTGAAAAAGCCCGCGCCCGTTCCCCGCGCACTCGACCACCGCGACCATCTCCACCGCCGGCATTTTCTTGATGTCGTCCATGCTCAGCGTGAGCGGTTTCGAAACTTCGCCCGAGATATTCAATCGCCACTCGCCGATTTCCACCGGCGCTGGCACATACACATGGGTGCGGACGAAGAAATGCTCCTCCGGCGTCAGGTAATCGGAGAAGCCGGAAAGCTGCATCTCCAGATCTTCCGGCCGCGCCGAAAGCACTTTCATGTCGCGATTGGCTTTGTCCTGGCCGAGCAGCAAGCCGCCGGCGGCCATTGCGAAAAAGTTTCTGCGGGTAGTGTTCGCCATAAGTTTTATTGACTGGAAAGCTCCACGGTCCTGGTCAAAATCGCGCCGTCGCGTACGTCGACGGTGAAGTCCTGCTTGAAATCGCCGCGCCGCACCTGGATTCTGTGCGTCCCGGCCGCCAGCATCAACGTGGCTGGCGTTTTCTGCGACTGCTCCTGTCCATCGATCGCGATCGAACACCCGGACGGCCTGGAAAGCAGCGTCAGCATGCCGGTGGCGCGTACCAGGTCGACAATCAAGCCGGTATCGCTCGGAATATCGATGATTTTCCGCGCCTCGCGATATCCCGGACTATGCACCACGAACGTGTGACGTCCGGCCGACAGCGTCACGGTGCACGGCGTGGTGCATTTGCGGTCGTAATCGAACACCGCTTCGGCGCCCGCCGGCGAGGTGGTGAGCTGGAACGTCGCGTCGGACGGAACCGGCGCGGGCTTGGGCCGCGAAATCACGGGTGCCGGTTTCGCGGGTACGGTTCTGGCCGGTTCTTCCTGAGGCGCAGTTTCCTTGGGCGGTTCGTTTGATTCAGCCGGTGGCTTGGACGTATCCGTTTCCGGCGGAGGCGGCGCGGCCTGTTGATCCGGCGGGGTCGGCTCCGGCTGCGCCTGCTGCGCGGGTGGCTGAGACGTGTCCGGGGTGCTCCCTTGTGCCGTCTGCTGCGGCGTCTCCTGCGCGACCACCGGTTTCGGATTCGCGGTGAATTTCTGAATCGCCGCGAACGAGCCTGCAATAACCAGCCCGATTACCAGGGCCGAAAGCAGCAGGTTGCGGGCCACGTGACTCGTCTCCGCCGGCGGCATCCGGCGCGCAATCGGCTCGATCGGAAGGCTGGGCGCGATCAGGATGTCGCGGGGAGCGGCCACCGGAAACGGCGGAGGATTCGTCGCGGCCGGCGGCGCGCCGCGGTCGTCAATGGTTTCGAGTCCCTCCCGCGAACCGACCGTCGGCATGTTCTGGCTCGCCCCGCGCGGCAGCGGCGTCCAGCCCTTGCTGGCCGTGAGCGCCGTCGAAAGCGCGTTGATGAAATCGACGCAAGTCTCATACCGGTCGTCCGCATTCTTGGCGAGCCCCTTGCGCAAAACGGTTTCCACCTGCGAATTAAGCGTCGGATTCAGACGCTGCGGCGCCAGCGGCTCCTCACGCACGATTTTGTACAGCAGCGTCGGCAGATATTCCGCGACGAACGGTTTCTCCCCGGTCAGCACTTCATACGCGATCACCGCCAGCGAAAACTGGTCGGCGCGGCCGTTCACCGATGCGCCCTGCACCTGCTCCGGCGGCATGTAGCTGGGCGTTCCCATCATGGTGCCGGCCAGCGTCATCTGCTGCGACACGATTTTCGCCACGCCGAAATCCGTGATCTTGGCCGTGCCGTCCTCATGGATCATGATGTTGGCCGGCTTGATATCGCGATGCACGATGCCTTTCTTATGCGCGTAATCGAGCGCCGCCGCGGTCTGGCGAAAAATGCTGAGCAGCGTTTCCTTGTCCGGAGTCTGCTCCACCCGCAGCATTTTTTCAAGCGGCGGCCCGTTCACGAATTCCATGAAAATGTACGCCATGCCGTTTTCCTCGGCGATGTCGTAGATGGTCACAATGCCGGGATGCGAAAGAATGCCGGCCGATTGCGCTTCGCGGAACAGGCGCTCCCGCAGCCGTTCGCGCTCTTTTTCATCGGTCAGGTCGAGCAGCCGGATGCTTTTGATCGCAATGGTGCGGCCGATCGCCGGGTCCTGGGCTTTGTACACAATGCCCATGGCTCCGCGCCCCACCTCGCCGAGAATCCGGTAGCGTCCGATGTTCTCCACGTGAAGCCTTTATGTGACACGATTTTACCGCATGGCGCTTCGTCTACAATTTACGCATGAGCATCAGTCAAAGTTTACTTCCCGAATTCGACCAGGAAATGGCCGGCACCCGCAAGTCTTTGGAGCGCGTCCCGGAAGGCAAAACCGAATGGCAGCCGCATCCCAAATCCATGACCCTGGGCCGCCTGGCCGGGCATCTGGCGGAGCTTCCCGTGTGGATCGTCGAAACCATGCAGCGCGATGAACTGAGCCTGGACGGCAGCTTCAAGCCGTTCATCAGCTCATCGCCAAAGGAGCTGCTGGCCATGTTCGACGCCAAGGTCGCCGAAGCCCGCGCCCTGCTTTCGGAGGCTGCCGATGAGGATTTCATGAAGCCGTGGAGCCTGGTGGTGCGCGGCCAGAAGGCGTTCACCATGCCGAAGATCGCGGTGGTGCGCAGCATGGTGATGAACCACATCATCCACCATCGCGGCCAGCTAACCGTGTATTTGCGGCTGAACGATGTCCCGGTGCCGTCCCTGTACGGCCCGTCCGCCGATGAGCGTCCGTTCTAATTATGTGGACCTGTGACGCACGCACTCCTGCGTGCCGCGTCGACACTCGTGTCGACGCCTGTTCCGTCGCAGACGAACCCCGGCCGGAACCTGCTTGAGCCGCTTGCGCGTACGCCGGGTTAGCAGTATGGTTGAAGCAGGGAGGGCTCGTTTATGCGACTCCTGAGTGCGGTTTTCATTCTTGCTTTGTCCCCCATGCTCGTCTTCGCGCAACGCGGAGGCGGAGGCCACGGCGGTGGCGGAGGGGGCGGCTTTCATGGCGGGGGCGGATCCTTCAGCGGTGGATCGCGCGGATTTTCAGGCGGATCCGTGGGCGGTTCCGGCGCCTTCCGGGGAGGCTCGGTTGGCGGCGGCTATCGCGGCGGAGTAGGCGGCGGATCCTACGGCGGTTATCGCGGCGGCTACGGTGGGTATGGCGGCTACCGAGGCTACGGTGGCTACGGCCGCGGTTATGGCTACGGATTTGGATTGGGATTTGGCTGGGGATGGCCGTATTACGGGTATGGATGGGGTTATCCATACTACGGATTCGGCGGGGATTACTACGATTACGATCCGTATGACTATGGCTACGGATATTCCAGTCCCGGCTATTACGACAACGGCGGCTACTACGGCGGCACCGGCTATGATACCGGCCAGCCAACCGCGGTGATCAACCAGAATTTCGCACCGCCGGCCCCGGCGCCGAACGGGAACGCCGCAGGTTCGTATTACCAGCCGGCGGATTATTACCTGATCGCGTTCACGGATCATAGCATTCAGGCGGTGAAGACGTATCACGTGGATGGCAATCAACTTGTCTACACCACTCGGGAAAACGTCGAAAAGCGCGTACCCCTGTCAAGCGTCGATCGCCGATTCAGCGAACAACTGAATCGCGACCGCCGCGTCCAGTTCCAATTGCCCGGCTAGTGTGCTGTTTCTGAAATTCGTGGAATTAAAAAAGGCGGACAGACTGCTCTGTCCCCGCTCGCACGTTATTCTTCACCCTGACCGAAGTGGCCGTGGACAGAGTGGCCTGTCCCCCTTTTTTAATTCCACGAATTTCAGAGACAGCACACTAGGAGTCCGACGCCTGCGCCTTCAACGCGATAGACCAGCCCTGCCGGTAACGGCGGGGTGGAGTCCCGACTTTTCACACACACTCGTCAGCGTGGGGAAGCGCTACTTCAGCTCCGCATCCTTAGCGCTCCCGTAATACAGCCCGTTAAACAGCAGCTTAAAGGTCGCATGCGGCTGGCTGCGGAACGTCGCCTCCGGACCGATCATCATGACCTTCCCTTCGCCCACCGTAGCCTCGGCCACCGCCGTTCCCCCGTCCAGATACTGCTGTCCCCACGCCCATCCGCTATCGAGCGGCGTCCCTGAGAACCACGCCACCGCCGACGTCTTCTTCAACTCCGCATTCGGCTCCAGCCGGAAAACCGGCGAGTTGTCGAAGAACACGTCCACCTGGCTCGGCATCCCATACGCCAGCGGATTGGTGTTGTCGATATTCGCCTTCAGCAACGACCCGGGAATATAGAACTTCTCCCGAGGCAGCTCGCGCTCATGCCCGTCGGGACTCATTTCCGTCAGATAATCCTTCACCGGAACCCCGAACACCTCCGCCATGCTGGTGGAGCTCCCGATCGTCACGATGGACCCTCCGGCCTCGACAAACCGCTTCAACTGCGGCATAGTCTTGTCCGGAGTGATGCTTCCCGTCCAGCCGCGATAATCCTGCGGAATGCTTTCGGGATCGATCGGACCGCCGAACCCTCCACGTCCGCCCCCGCCGCGGCCCCCGCCCGTCCCCGGACGCCGATACGCGCCGTCGGTGAACACCAGCACATCGAATTTCGATTTCAGATCGCCCGCGTCGAGCGTCTGCGGATACACCACCGTGAACGGAAATTCGTACTGTTCGAACAGCCAGCGAGTCCAGCCCGACGGCATGTTCCCGCCATAGCTGTCGTACAGCCCGATGCGGATCGGCTTCAGCTTGAGCGCGGTCCCGCCCGGCGCTTTCGCCATCGCGTAAGCCGGCACGCCGAACTGCTTGGTGGCCTGCTCGATCACGCCCTTCGCCGCGCTCGAAGCCGGAACCCAGATCGCCCCGGTTCCCAGATCCTGACCGTCGGCATGCTCGTCCCGCTTCAGCCAGTACACGTCGGCGCCCGCCTTCAGCAGCCGGTTGATCAGCACGAACGAATTATTGATGCGATGGCTGATCAAATATCCCGCGGTTCCGGTTCCCGTAATCGAAGCCGGCGGAGCCGGAAGCAGGCCCTTCACTTTCACGAACGGCCCGTCGAACCCGTCCAGAATGCGGTCGAACTGCACGCCCATCTGGAACGCCAGCGTCCACCCCGTGATGTCGTAAGGCGGCTTGGGAGGTCCGCCCGGATACGCGAAATCGTTGGGATGATCCTGCGGCTCGAACATATCCATCACGTGCGGCCGGAACGCCTGCGCCGCCTTCACCACCAGCGATCCTGACGGATAATTCTTGCCGGCCACCGCGAAAGCCGAAGTCGCGCGCATCACGTCGATGCCGTTCTTGAGCAGCGCATTCACAAATTCGGTGGCCGTCTCGAAATCCGCCTGGTCGGACGGAATAATGAACCCGCGCGGATCGCGCATCTTGGGATCGTGCAGGACGGTGTTGTAGAGCACAGTCGGCACCGTCTGCGCGCCGCCTCCTCCGGGCGTCAAACCAGCCGGAAGACCGCCGCCGCCCCGCCCCCCGCGTCCGCGACCACCCGCCGGAGCCATCTTCGCCGCCGCCGCTTCCAGCGCGTCAATCCGTTTCGGCGTCACCGTCCAGGTATCCTGGCTGCCCTTCCGGATCGAATTCCGGCCCATCTGATAAATGTTGTAGAGAAACGTCTCGCGATATCGCGACGCCAGATCCAGCATGGCGCGATTGTTGGTGATTTCGTATTCGATCGACTGGCGATAATGCCACTTCTGCGTCCCCATGGTCGGCGCGATCGGCATCGGCCAGTCCCCCTGCGGAAGCTGCTTCTCAGGCACCAGCGGAATATCGATGGGCGTCGGATTGCCGATAATTTCCGTCAAAATCCCGATCATGTTGTGGAAATAGGTGACCGTGCGCAGCCCGCCGTTCCACCAGGTGGAATAATTCGCGCCGGTGCGCATGGCCGATCCGCCTTTGCCTTCCGCCACCAGCCGGCTGTGCATCGCGGTGCCCACCAATTCTATCCCTAACGGGATCAGCGGATCGAAATTGTAATTGAACGGATCGCGGAACGGCGGCATGAAGATCACCGCGCCGGCCGGCCCGGTCTGATGATGGTTGTACATCATCTGCGGATACCACTCCTCAAACAGGACGTGGTTCATGTTGGTGGTTTCCTTCATGGACGACATGTAGAAATCGCGATTGTCGTCGTGTCCGACGTATTTCGCATACAGCCGCGGCAGCCCGTTCAGGCTGCGCTTCAGCGGATCGCGTTCGCGCATGTACCAGGTCGCGCACAGTTCCTGCCCGTCCGGATTCGCCAGCACGTACAGCCCGATATCGTCATCCAGAAACCGCATCGTTTCAGGATCGGTCCGGCTGGCCATCTGATACACCATTTCCATCAATTGCTGCGACCCCACCGTTTCGCTCGCATGCAACCCGCCGTCGATCCATACCACCGCCTTGCCGTCCCGCGCCAGCGCGTGCGCCTGCTCGTCGGTCAACCCCTCGGCCCGCGCCAGCCGCTCCGAGATCCCGCGATAATGATCCAGCTTCTTCAGATTCGCCGGTGACGTGATGATCATCATGTACTGCCGCCGCCCCTCTTCGGTGGGCCCCATGTCGACCAGCTTGCAGCGGTCGCATTCCTTGGCGATCTGGTGCCAGTACGCATCCAGCTGCGTATAGCTCGCCATCATGTAGTCGTCGCCGATATTGAACCCGAGGAAGTCCTTGGGCGTGGTGATTTTAGGTTGAGCGGCCAGCAACACGGCGAGCGGCAACAGGAGCAGGAATTTCTTCATAAGAGTAGAGTGTACTACGGCTTGACCGGCCTGCTATTATACGTGATGTGTAGGATGCGAGACGTACGATGATCCGATCCTTCGCCGACCGGGACACCCGCCGGCTCTTCGACGGCGATCCGGTAAGGAACTTTCAGTCCGTCGAGCGGTCGGCATTCAAGAAACTCAGGATTCTGCACGCGGCGGTCAGCTTGAGCGATCTCAAACTTCCCAGCCTTCACCTGGAGAAGCTCGAGGGGGATCGAAAGGGACACCACAGTATTCGAGTCAATGACCGATATCGGATTTGCTTCGAATGGCGAGAGGATGGCCCGTACGCAGTCGAGATCGTGGATTACCACTAGCGGAGTTCAAAAATGAGTAAGCGGAAAAAACTCGCGCCGGTCCACCCCGGCGAAATCCTGAAGGATGAGCTGCAGGAGCTCCACATGAGCGGCAACGCGCTCGCCCTGGCCCTCCGTATCCCCGCCAACCGCGTCACCGAAATTATTAGCGGCAAGCGGTCCGTCAGCGCGGATACCGCCTTACGCCTGGCGCGCTATTTCGGAACGTCGGCGCACCTGTGGATGAACCTGCAATCCCAATTCGATCTCGAAACCGCCGAGCAAGCCATCGCCGCCCGCATCGAAGCCGAAGTGCAGCCCCTGCGCCAAGCCGGATGACGCGAAATTCCGCAACTCGATTTCCCGCCCGCTCAACAACATCGGCATTTCGTCCAACTGCCGACTGACCACTCCCCACTACCCTTGAGCCAGAGAGACGGGCGCCCCCGGAGCTTCCCGTTCACCTAGCAGCGCGTCATTCTAGATCCTGATTGCTGCAACGTAACAAGCCCGTTTAGGGCGAGACCCCGGGCGGATGCTGTACCGTGCAAAATATCAGCCCCGTCGTTGGACCCCGGGTTACTGGCCAGCCCCTCACTCGTAGGGTTACAACGGGAGGGTGCGCACCATTAAATCTTGATACGAAGGAGACGCCGGGCCGTTAAAAAAATGATGTTCGAAAAAGGGGACTGACCACTCTGTCCCCAATAGAAAATCCTTCAAACACTGAAGCTCTGTCTGCAGTGGACAGAGCGGTCTGTCCCCTTTTTCGAACCACCGAAGCAGTCCCCGCACGCCCACACTACCGCGTATTCCGGTAAACCTTCCCGCCCTTCATCACGAACACCACGCGACGCACAGCCGTAATGTCTTCGAGCGGATTGCCCTCCGTAGCCACTAAATCCGCCTCAAACCCCGGCGCGACCGTCCCGATCACGCTCCCCATCCCCAGCGATTCCGCCGCTATCGACGTTCCACTCATCAGCGCGTCCATCGGTTTTTCGTGGCCTTCTTTCACCCGATAAACGAACTCCTCGGCGTTCCGTCCATGTGCCCCCGCGACCGCGTCGGTGCCCAGCACCACCTTTACGTGATACTTGCGGGCCCGCGCGAACACCGCGGCCGTCACCGGGATCGCGTCTTCCAGAGCCTTGAAACTCGCATCCGTGAAATTGAAACTCGACCGGTTATCGAGATAGTTATGCAGCACCAGCAGATTCGGATCGAAGTAAGTCCCCCGCTCCGCCATCAGCTTCAGAGTGTCGTCCTTCACGAAATTCCCGTGCTCGATCGAAGTGCACCCCGCCAGCACCGACGCCTTCACCCCTTTATCCGAAATGGCGTGCACCAGCGACCGCAGTCCCACCGCCTTCGCTTCGCTGCAGACGGCCTGGATCTGCTCGTCCGTCATGGTCTGCTGGCCGCCCGCGCCCATGCCCGCGGTGGCGAACAGCTTGATCAAATCCGCCGACTCGGCCTTCGTCTTGCGCACAAATTCGCGATATTCCTCGGGAGTCTTCGCGGTCATCGAATTAATCTGCCGCACCGACGTCAGAATCCGAGGCCCGGGTAGCGATCCTTGATTAATGCGATTCCGCACGTCGACATCCATCGGCGCGCCGACGCTTTGCACGGTAGTGAAACCGCCCCACAAAGTCAGCCAGACGTTCTCCGCCGTGTACAGCGCCAGTTCCTTAGGATCTTCGCGCCCGCCGACATATTTATGTTCCGCGTTGAAATGCCAGGTGATGTGGACGTGCGTGTCGATCCATCCCGGCATCACCGTGAACCCGCGCAGATCGTAATTCGCGTGCGCGTTTCCGCGGCGCACGGCCGTGATTTTCGAGCCTTCAACCACGATCTGCTGATTGCGCAGCACCGCGCCCTTGCCATCGATCACGGTGCCCGCGCTAATGACGATGGTTTGGGCGGAAGCGATGGACGCGATCGCAAAGATCAGGCACTTCACGGACGGCTGCCTTCCGGATAATATCCCTGGCGATGATACACGCGCAGCGGAGGCATCTCCGGAGCGTTCACGGTCACCTTCACATGCCGATAGCCGGTGTCATCGGTACTGGACGGCGCATAGCCGATCACGAATTGATTGCGCAACTCCGTGCCGATGCGCTCGCACACCGAAGGCAGTTCTTCCAGGTCGTGAATCGTGAAATCGCGTCCGCCGGTCTGACGCGCCAGCTCACTCAGCAGCTTCGGACCATTTTTCTCTTCAGGAGTGCGCTTGGGCCGATCGTCGGAATCGTAGATTCCCAGCGCGTACACCTGGACGTCGGCTTCGCGCATGGCGCTCTTGATCTCGCTTTCGGTGTAGCGGCTGCGATTGTCGCCGCCGTCGGATAGAATCACGATCGCCTTGCGCAGATTCCTGGCATCCTTCATCTGCATCAGCGCCATATGGATCGCGTCCAGCAGCGAAGTGCGTCCCAGCGGCTTGGTGTGCATGATGTGCTGGTAAATGAGGTTGGCGTCGCGCGTGAACGGGACGGTCAGCTTGGCGCGTTCATTGAATTCGACCAGGAAAAATTCGTCATCGGAATTGGCGGTACGAAAAAAAGCCGCCGCCGCCTCGGCCGACTTGCGGATCTTGTTCCGCATGCTGCCGCTGGTGTCAAACAACAGCCCGATCGACAGCGGGGCATCCTCACTCGAAAAATTGGTGATCTTCTGCTCCACGCCGTCTTCGAAAATCCGGAAATTTTCTTTCTGCAGATTCGTGACCGACGCGCCCAGTTCCGTGGTGACGTGAACCGGAATCAGCGCCAAAGGAACGTCGACGCGCAGGTCCGCCACGGGGGGTTTCGCCGCGGCGCGCGTATCGGGCCGCAGGCGCGGCGCAATAGGTCCGTCGTAAGGGAATTGAAATGCAAGCGAGCAGGAGAGAAGAAGTAGGGAGGTCGTTACCATCTGAGCCTCGTGTAATGGTCGCCCAGTATATCACCGAAGCCGGACAAAATTTCATCAGAGTGGTACTAGCCCGGCCCGCAATCCGGCCATTACGCCGGCGCGAGACGCCCATTTTTCGAAAAGATCGAATCGGAGTTGATCCCCGCCGTGACCGGCAGGGCTGGTCACCGACGCCTGCGCCTTCAACGCGATAGACCAGCCCTGCCGGTAACGGCGGGGTGAAGCCTCGACTCCCCCACGCCCGCCGCTCCTTATTTCAGCCGCGTCAAGTGCGACCCCGCGGGCTGCTCCAGCACGAACTTTTCGGCCGTCACCTCCGGAGTATTCACCTTCAGGTCGAGCACGTCCATGGTCACTTCATAGCCGTCCAGCGGCCGCCGGATCACGATCACCGAAGGAAACGGGACGCCGCCGAACGGCTTCCAATCCGAGTAGCGAGTCTCACTGACAATCCCGCCCTGTGCATCGAAAGTCTTCTGGCGCGAAATTTCGAGCGTGTAGCGATTGAAGAAGACCGACCGAAGCAGCCGCAATCCACCCTGGTCCTCACGCAGCATTTCGACGATGTACACCGCCTTCGTTTCGTCGGTGTCGTCTTCGAGCACAGTCAGCTCGCCCGCGCCCGGCGGCTCGATGATCATGGATTGCAGAAACGCCGCCGGCCGCAGGTTTTCGAGCTTGTTCTTGGAACTCGGCGGCGCATTGTTATCGCCCTCGATGAACTCGTCCTTGCTGGGAATCGACACGCGATAATCGTTGCCGGTCGAGACCATGTCGAAAATCGTGGTGGAATGCACCAGCGGATCGAGGCCGATCACGCGAATGTCGTCGGGACGCTTGAACAGCACGTACGCGCGGATGGTCGCGTAATCGGTCAGCGCGCCCGTGTACACGCTTCCCACCGACGGCGACATGTCCGCGCGCATGTCGAAATTCTGAATCGGATCGAACGCCGCGCGGATGCGCTCCAGCAATTCGTCCTTGGTCGCGGTCAGGATGGGCCGATTGGCCGGCGTGCCCGGCGGCGGCGTCAGAACCCGCTTGCGAACAAAGCATCCGGCGAGCGCCGCATACACGCACACGCACAGACACAATATCCCCGCCGACTTGGATTGGCCCCGAAATTTCATTCCGTCTGAACTCGCTTACGCGCCCGATTTGCGCTCCAGATGTCCCCCGAACTGATAGCGCATCGCGGACAGAAGCTGGTCGGCGAACCCGCTTTCGCCGCGCGAAGTGAAGCGCTGATACAGCGCCGCGCTCAGCACCGGCGACGGCGCGCCCTCATCGATGGAGGCCAGAATCGTCCAACGGCCTTCGCCCGAATCCGAAACGCGGCCCGAAAACTTGGCGAGGTCCGGTTCCTCAAACAGCGCGATAGCGGTCAGATCCAGCAGCCAGGAAGCGACCACGCTGCCGCGCCGCCACACCTCGGCGACATCGGCCAGCGGGAAATCGTACTGATAGTGTTCGGGATCGCGCAGCGGCGTGGTTTCCGCATCGGATTCATGGTGCGTCTTCCCCACGTTCGCGTGCTTCAGGATATTCAGCCCTTCCGCGTAAGCCGCCATCAGCCCATATTCGATTCCGTTGTGCACCATCTTCACGAAATGCCCCGCGCCCGACGGTCCGCAGTGCAGGTAGCCCTCTTCCGACGTTCCGCCGGCCGACTTCTCGCGCCCGCGGGTGCGCTCGATATCGCCGCGTCCCGGCGCCAGCGTTTTGAAAATCGGATCCAGATGCTTCACCACATCCGCGGGTCCGCCGATCATCTGGCAATAGCCGCGCTCCAGGCCCCACACGCCTCCGCTGGTGCCGACGTCGACGTATTGAATGCCGCTGGGCGCCAGATTTTTGGCGCGGCGAATGTCGTCGATGTAATACGAATTCCCGCCGTCGATCACGATATCGCCCGCCACCAGCAGCGGCGTGAGCTCATGCAGCGTCGCATCCACCACGCCGGCCGGCACCATCAGCCAGATGGCCCGCGGAGTCGATAGCTTGCTCACAAAATCCGCCAGCGTGGTGGATCCCTGGGGACCCTCCGCCGCCAGTTGCTGAACGCTCTGCGCGCTCCGGTCATACACCACGCACTGATGACCTCCGCGCGTCAACCGCCGCACCATGTTCGCGCCCATGCGGCCCAGTCCAATCATTCCCAGTTGCATGCATCCCCATCTTACCCGCTTGACCCGGTCCGAATGGCATGCCGTGTAACGGTCACATCGTAATCCGTCCGTCACCAAATTTCTGCGAAACCTCCGCTGGAGCCGGCGCTCTAATTGAGTATCCGCAATGATTTTAAGGAGGCCTTCCATGGCGAATGAATTAGAACGCAATCAGGCTTCGCGGGCTGCTGTCCGGCGAGACTCCGATTTCCCGTATTTCCGGCAGCCGGCCGGGATGCTCCGTCCCTTCGCGCTGCTGCGCGAAATGACCGACTGGATGGATCAGACCTTCGAAGGCGATCTGCCTGTCGGCCGCGCCGAACGAGCCTGGGCGCCGGCCGTCGAGGTGCGCCAGCAGAACGGCAACATCGTGGTTTCCGCCGACCTGCCCGGCATCGATCAGAAAGACGTGAAAGTGGAAGTGGACAATAACGTCCTGGTGATTCAGGGTGAACGCAAACGCGAGCAGACCGAAGATCGCGAAGGCTTTCACCGCACTGAGCGCTCGTACGGCAGCTTTTACCGTGCCATCCCGCTGCCCGAAAACGCCAAGACCGATAGCGCCAAGGCCGAGTTCAAGAATGGAGTTCTGGAAGTAAGCGTGCCGGTGGACCAGACCCAGACGCATCGCCGCCAGATTCCAGTCGCGTCCACTCAATCGCAGGCGCAATCTGCGAAAAAATAGCCCGCTCGCCGATAGCGGATCGATATTCCCTCCCCTCGCTGACGAGTGTGTGTGAAAAGTGGAGTTGATCCCCGCCGTGACCGGCAGGGCTGGTCACCGACGTCTGCGCCTTCAACGCGATAGACCAGCCCTGCCGGTCACGGCGGGGTGAGGCATCGACTTTTCACACACACTCTGACGCTCAGGGTTCCGCATGGCACCGAAACGGAACCCCGACCATCAGGGAGGGGAGGACAACCTGGGCACCGCGCCTGCGATTCGTGCGAAAATCATCGTAAAAATGAGATTCATCGCCGCGATTCTGCTGATGAGCGCAACGGGGTTCTCTCAGCAGCCGGATATCACTGGCAGCGTGATCCGCCCCTTCACGCGTCCCGCGATCGCTCTGCCCGATTTCCGGGGCGCCAGCGGTGCCGAGAAGTTCGACAAGGTCTTCAACGACACTCTCTGGGAAGAGATTTCGAATTCCGGCGCGCTCACGGTGGTTCCGAAATCTTACTACCCGTTGATCGTGCCCCAGCAGCCGTCCGATTTCCGCCCGGGCGGAGCCGCGCTTACCGATTGGTCGAATCCGCCCGCGAAAGCCAATTACCTCGCGCTCGGATACCTGAGCACCCAGGAGTCGAATACCATCGTTCTATTCGCCTGGCTGTTCAACGTCGGCCAGGCGGACGCGGCTTCCGCCACACTGTTCGGACGCCGCTATTACGGATCGCTCGACGCCGCCGGCGCCAAAAAAGTGGCGCGCGATTTCGCGGCCGATATTCTGCGTCAGTTCAACGTCAAGAGCCTGATCGGCACCAGTATCTATTTCGTCTCGGACCGGGGCGGCCAGCGCGAAATCTGGGCGATGGACTACGATGGCTCGAATCAGCACCGCGTGAGCAACATTCGCGATTCCAAAGAGCCGGTGGTTTCGGCGGACGGGAAACTGCTCGCCTATACCACGCTCGCCATGCGTCCCCATGACGAGACG
Organism: Terriglobia bacterium; assembly: GCA_963797245.1. GTDB lineage: Bacteria > Acidobacteriota > Terriglobia > Bryobacterales > Bryobacteraceae > Palsa-187. The sequence goes on along the minus strand of CAWCPE010000018.1, from coordinate 134,534 downwards.
CCCAGCTGGCAGATCATCGTGCAGTCCACTGAAACCGGAAAGCGCCTGCGTTTCGACAATCCACCGGCGCCCACCAACAGCTCGCCCGAATTCACTCCGGACGGAAAGCATATTCTCTTTTCTTCGACGCTCACTGACTGGGCGCAGATCTACATTGCCGACCTGGACGGCGCCGAACGCCGCCGGATTTCGAAAATCAACGCAATCGACGTCTCCCCGCGCGTGAATCCGAAAACCGGGACCGACGTGCTGTTCATTTCGGACCGTTCCGGCAAACAGCAGCTGTGGCGCATGAACATCGACGGCGGCGACGTGGATATGCTCACCAACGGCGTGGGCGAGGTCGCCAATCCGAGCTGGAGACCGGACGGGCAATTGATCGCGTTTGCCTGGACGCAAGGCTTCGAGGTGGGCGGCTTCAATATTTTCATCATGGATATCGCCACGCGCAAGCCGCAACAACTCACCAAGGATTCGGGAGTGAATGAGAATCCATGGTGGGCGCCGGACGGCCTCCACATCGTGTACTCATCGCGCCGCGCAGGAAAAACCCAGATTTTCTCAATGCTCGCCGATGGAACCGAAGTGCGGCAGCTCACCCACGAAGGCAACAACACGCAGCCGGTATGGTCCGCGGCGATTCAATAGCCCCACAGGCTCTGCTGCATATTCGCGAATTCGCGCGTAATCTCTTCCTGTGAGGGATGGCGCCCGTCGCTGACGATCGTTTTTCCATTGACGACGACATCTTTCACCGCCGTCCTTCCCAGCGAAAACACGATGTTGTCAATCAAGGTGTCGCGCGGCGAGCCGGCGATGGAGGGGTCGTCAAGATCAACGGTGAAGAAATCCGCGTGTCTCCCCGTCTCCAGTTTTCCGGCGAAAATCCCCAAGCTGTGCGCGCCCGATTCGGTCGCGCTTTGAAATAATCTCTGCGCGCCACCGGGCAGGATCGCGCGCTCCAGCTTTTTCATCCGCAAATGATATTCCAGCAGCCGGGCGTCTTCGAGCAGATCGATCTGAACGTTGCTGTCCGATCCAAAACAGATCCGCGCGCCCGCGGCGTACAAACTGTCGGCGGGAACCGCGCCATCGCCCAGATTCCGTTCCGAAGTCGGGCACGCGCAGACCGTCGATCGACCCAGAAATCGCGCTTCTTCGGGCGTAATGTGAATCGCGTGGATGCCGGTGAAACGGTCGTCGAGGATGCCTTCGTCATGCAGCAACTCCACCGGACGCCGCCCATACTCAACTATGCACGCGTCCACTTCCGCCGGCTGTTCGGAGACGTGCATGTGCAGCGGTAATTCGTTCCTGGCCGCATATCGCGCCAGTTCCCGCAGATACTCGAGCGGCACCGCGCGCACGCTGTGCGGAGCCACTCCGACTCGTGTGCATTTGCGCAGCTTCTCCGTGTCTTCGATGAAATCCTCCACATGCGGAGCAATGAATCGCGCTTGCGCGGGATCGGCGGGCTTTCCGAACCCCGCGCGTACGTAGGCCGTCCGCAGCACCACGATCCGGATACCGACTTCGCTCGCCGCGCGCACCACCGCCAGCGCCATTTCATTTCGATGCTCATACGGCGTGCCGTTCGAATCGTGATGCACGTAGTGAAACTCGCCGACGGTAGTGATCCCACTCAGCGCCATCTCCATAAACGCCATTCGAGCGACGTGGAACATTGCCTCAGGGGACAAACGGTTGGCGGCGTGATACATTGCGACGCGCCAGGTCCAGAAGGTATCGCGCTCGCCCGTGCGCCGCTCGGTTCGCCCGCGGATCACGCGTTGAAATGCGTGGGAATGAACGTTGACCAGGCCAGGCAGCAGCGAGCGTCCCGCCAGCCGGATCGCGTTTCCCGCCTCGCGCGAGAATCGCGTGATGCTGCCCTGCGCGTCCGCAAACATCGCCACGCCGGATTCAAACGCGCCGTCGATGTAAATGAGGTCCGGCAGCCATCCGGTCTCGGGTTCCACAGGTTTAGATTAACGCGCGGCTATATAATGAGTTCAAGGATGGAATACGTCGAGCAAGGCAATGGCGGATACTACGTCGCGGGAACGCGCGTCTCGCTCGACTCGATCGTCGCCGGTTTTCGCGACGGCGACTCACCCGAAACGATCTGCCAGAACTTCCCGTCGTTGACGCTCGATCAAGTCTACGGAGCGATCGCGTTCTACCTGCGCCATCGCGCCGAGGTGGATCAAAATATCAGCGAGGCGGAAACGGAGTTCGATCGCGACGTCCCGTCGCTCCGTGAGCGAAATCCGGAAGCATACGATCGCATCCAGCGTCTCCGCGAGCAGCTGTACAAGTCATCTTGAGCATCCGCTTTCAAGCGGACAACGACCTGAATGAGTTGATTGTCGCCGCCACGCTCCGCGCCGAGCCTGCCATCGATTTCCAAAACGCGCGGTCGGCGTCACTCGACAGCGTCCCGGACGACCTTGTTCTGGAACGCGCCGCGAGAGAGGGGCGAATCCTGGTGACGCACGACCGCCGCACCATGAACAAGCATCTGAAGGCGATGGTTGCGAACGGCGAACAGAGTCCAGGCGTCCTGGTGGTGATTCCGCAGCGGGCCTTGCTGGCGCGCGTTGTCGAGACGCTGGTTCTAATCTGGTCGGATAACCGTCCGTCGACGTGGGCCAATGCCGTCACCAAAATCCCGTTCTGATTCGCGCCTCTGATAGAATCCGATTCGATGAGCACCGCAGTGTATCCCCCGCCGGCAGAGTTTGCCGCTAAAGCGCGCGTCAAGTCCCTTGACGAATATCGCGATCTCTATCGCCGCGCCGAAGAAAACCCGGAAGCCTTCTGGGCCGACTTCGCCACCAAGAACATCCATTGGTTCGAAAAATGGTCGAGCGTCCTCGAATGGAATTCACCGTTCGCGAAATGGTTCGCCGGAGGCAAGACCAATATTTCCTATAACTGCCTGGACCGTCACCTCACCACGCCTCGCAAGAACAAGGCCGCCATCATCTGGGAAGGCGAGCCAGGTGAGCAGCGCGTCCTCACTTACCAGGAACTGCACCGCCTGGTGGTCCGCTTCGCGACCGTCCTCAAATCGCGCGGCTACAAAGCCGGCGACCGGGCCATCCTGTACATGCCGATGATCCCGGAGCTGCCCATCGCCATGCTGGCCTGCACGCGCCTGGGGATCATTCATAGCGTGGTGTTCGGCGGATTTTCGGCGGAAGCGCTGAAGGCTCGCATCAACGATCTGGGCGCCGCGCTGGCGATCACTGCCGACGGAGGATACCGGCGTGGAAAAGAAGTGAAGCTCAAAATCGCGGTCGATGAAGCGCTGCCGGATTGCCCGTCGATTCGCGACGTGATCGTGTATCAGCGCACCGGCTCGGATACGTTCATGCACCCGGGCCGCGATCACTGGTGGCATGAGCTGGACGCGACGGCCACCGAAGATTGTCCCGCGCTGCCGCTCGATAGCGAGCAGCCCAGCTTCGTCCTCTACACTTCCGGCACCACCGGCCAACCCAAAGGCCTGGTGCACACCACCGGCGGCTACATCACGCAGGTCACCGCCACCATGCAGTGGATTTTCGATCTGCGCGAGGAGGACACCTACTGGTGCTCGGCCGACATCGGCTGGATCACCGGTCACAGCTACATCGTGTACGGGCCGCTTTCGATGGGCGCGACTACGTTGATGTATGAAGGCTTGCTCGATTTTCCGCAGTTCGACCGCTGGTGGCGCATCATCGAAAAATATCGCGTCAACATCTTCTATACGTCGCCCACCGCCATCCGAGCGCTGATCCGCCAGGGCGAACAGTGGCCCAACGCGCACGATCTTTCAAGCCTGCGCCTGCTCGGATCGGTGGGCGAACCGATCAATCCAGCCGCGTGGGAGTGGTATCACCGCGTGATCGGCAAAGAGCGCTGCCCCATTGTGGACACCTGGTGGCAGACCGAAAATGGATCGATTCTGATTTCGTCGATGCCGGGCGCGGTGCCGACTAAACCCGGCTCCGCCACGCTCCCGATGCCCGGCATCATCCCCGATATCGTCGACCTGAACGGCAATCCAGTGGGCGACAACCGCGAAGGTTATCTCATCATCCGCCGGCCCTGGCCGAGCATGGCGCGCACCATCTGGGGCGATCCGCACCGGTTCGCGGAACAATATTGGAACAAAGTCCCCGGCGCGTATTTCACCGGCGATGCCGCGCGCCGCGATTCGGACGGCTACTACTGGGTGCTCGGCCGCGTGGACGATGTGATGAACGTGAGCGGCCACCGGCTCAGCACCATGGAAGTGGAATCCGCGCTGGTGCGCCATCACGCCGTGGCCGAAGCCGCGGTGGTCGGCAAGCCGCACGAAATTACGGGGCAGGCGGTGTGCTGCTTCGTGACGCTGAAGAAGGGCGAGTGGGACCATCACGAGCTCGGCAAGGAATTGCGCCAGTGGGTGGCGCATGAAATCGGCGCATTCGCGCGGCCCGATGAAATCCGCTTCTCCGACGCGCTGCCCAAAACGCGCAGCGGAAAAATCATGCGCCGGCTGCTGCGCGAAATCGTCACCACGAATTCAGTGGCGGGCGATGTGACCACGCTGGAAGACATGACGGTGGTCACGCGCCTGGCCGCGCAACACGACGAAGATTGAGCGTGCTGCTGGTTAATCTGGCGGCGACGCTATTCCTCACCGGCTTGGTGTGGGCGTTACAGGTGGTCCAGTTTCCCCTGATGCTCCAGGCCGGCGGTATCGATTTTCCGAGCTACGTGAAGCAGCAGCGCGCGCGCAACACCCTGCTGATGGCGCCGGTCATGCTGATCGAAATGGCGACCGCCGTCTGGCTCCTGGCCGACCCTCGTGTTCCACATCGTGACGCGTTTCACGCAATGCTGCTCCTGCTCATCGTCTGGATCGCGACCTTTGCGACGATCATCCCGGTCCATTCGAAGCTGATCCGCGGTTTCGATGAGACTCTGGTGCGGAGACTGATTCGCCACAACTGGATTCGCACCATCGGTTGGACCTTGCGAAGCGCGATCCTGATCCGCATCGTGTTCTACGCCGTGACCGCCCCGGGCGGCAAGCTGGTCGCGCCACAGTGAAGCGGCCGCGTTTTCACACAGACGATTGCGTGAGAATGGGTGAGTGCGAATCCGCCGATTGAGAAGACTTGCGCCGCTGTTGATCGCGGCGCTGTTCGCTTTCAGCGCTTCGTCCTCGCCTCGCCGAGCCATTCCAGGCGGCTTCGGCGTCTATCTCGGATGGGTCGGAAGGTACCCGACGAACCGGCTCGCGGAAGGCGCGCGGCTTACGAAACAATTCGGATTTGAGACCGTCCGAATGCCGCTGCTGGCGAGCGTCGAAATCGATTTCGGCTTCGGTTCCACCTGCCACGGCCGCGACTCGCTCGCGGATCTGGCCTCGCTGCCGGCCTACGCGAGCGTCTTACGCGACCCGGCCTTTCGCACTATTTTCCTGACCGTGTGGGGCGATTCGAATTCCTACGACGCCTGCGCAAAGCGCGATCCGCGTACCGATCAGCATCCCGGCAAGCGCTACCTGGACCCGAAGTTTTATTCAAGGGAAGACAATCGCGTACGCATGCGTGAAGATTACGCGGGTCTCACTTATCGCTTGATGAAGGATTACCGCGGAACCGGAAAAACGTTTGGAATTTCCAATTGGGAAGCCGACAATGAGCTGTATTGCGACGCCGCCACGCTGTACGCCATCGACGCCAAATTCCGCGCGGCGTGTGACGCGAAGCGGAAGACCGGCGACGTTCTGGCGGCTTATCGCCAGTTCCTGAAGCTTCGCCATGAGGGGATCGAGGCCGGCCGCGACCACGCGCGCCGGGATGGATTCAACGGCGTGACCGTCCAGGAAGTGATCGAGATCAGTTCGTTCAAGTTCTTGAAGGATCGTCATTTCGAAAGCGCGCTGTACGATGTGCTCCCGTCTGTCGCCGCGCCGGATTTCGTCAGTTATTCAGCCTGGGAAAGCCAGGGCGACGCGGCGCATCTTATGGAAGATTTGCGCGCGATCCAGGCGCTGGTGCACAGCCGTGTGATGGTGGGGGAGTTCGGTTTCGACCGCGGCCTGGACCCGTCGGCTGGCGAACACGCCGCAGAGGCGCTTGGAGCGATTCGCAAAGCGCGGATGCCATATGCGGTGTGGTGGCAGATTTTCGATCAGCCGCCGCTCGCAGGCCTGGGCGACAAAGGCCAGTACGGTTTGTATGATGACAAAGGCCGGCTCACTTCCATTGGGAGCCGGCTTTCGACTCCATGAAAATTCAAGCCCAGCACACCGAGACCACCGAGGCCATCCGGCAACTGAGCGAACAGCTCTCGCGTCTCGGCCGCTATCACACCATCGAGCTCGCCGACGGAAATGTTCTGCCCGGACTGCAGACCGTGGCGCAATTGCGCGATCGCCTGTCGCGCCATCCGATTCCCGCCGATCTGACCGGCAAACGCGCGCTCGATATCGGCGCATGGGACGGCTGGTTCAGCTTCGAAATGGAACGCCGCGGAGCCGAGGTGGTCGCAAACGACGTCGCGCGGCTGAAGACGTTCCTCGAAGCCAAAAAGCTTCTGAATTCCAGGGTCGAATATGTCATCGACGATGTGTGCCGGCTGAATCCGGCCACGCTCGGCACCTTCGACATCGTGCTGTTCCTGGGCGTGCTGTATCACAGCAAGCACCCGGTTCTGGCGCTCGAACGGGTGTGCGAGCTGACTACGAACATGGCGTGCATCGAATCGTTGATCGTCGGCGATCCATCCCCGCATCGCGCGCCGGTGATGGAATTCTACGAAGGTTCGGAACTGGCCGGCCAGTTCGACAACTGGGTGGGACCCAATGTCGCGTGCCTGCTGGCGTTCTGCCGCACCGCGGGATTCGCGCGCGGCGAATTTCACGGCGTGTGGGAAGATCGCGCGCACCTCACCTGCTATCGGAAATGGCCGGAAATCGAGCGCACCGCGCCGGCGCCGGAGCTGGTGTCGATCGAAAACTCCTGGTCGCGCGACCACAATTTTTCAGCCACGCACGACGATTACATGACGGTCTGGTTCACTTGCGGCGAGACCGCTCTGGATTGCGACAATACGCAGGTTCAGGTCGGCCCGTTCGGATCGCGTCCGGTGAGCGTGCAACACTCGGGCGGGAATAAATGGCAGGTCAACTGTAAACTGCCGCCCGGCCTTGCGCGCGGCTGGCATGACGTGACCATCAGCGTGCGGGGAAGCCGCTGGAGCGCGCCGAGCCGCATCCCGGTGGACCTTTCAAAGCCGGAGCGCCGCGCGTCGTCGAGCAAAGTCTCCGCCGACCTGCGCGTGGTACGGATCATCGACGGAAAAACTTACGAAGCGGGGCGTGTACGCACGGGCGTTCCGGAGAGCTCGGTTTCGGCTTGGGTGGAAGGCATTCGAGACGATGCAGATGTCTCGCTGCGCCTGGATGGAGTGGATCTGCCGGCGACTTACATCGGAGCGGTCGACGCGGAAGGCGCGCGGCAGGTGAACGCGATGGTGCCGGTGGGCACGGAAGCGGGCGAATACTGGTTGTCCGCAAAAGCGGGCGAGTTCGAGTCGCCGCCGGTCGCGGTTCAACTGGCGGATGCATCTTAGTGGTCTGCGTCACTAATCCCAATCAGTATCGACGACCCGAATCTGGCCCACGGAGGGCGAGCTTGAGCTCGCGCAGGGCTTCAGCCTTGCCCTCTTCGTTGGGAAATCGGATTCGGCGGCTCTGAAGAGCCGCGCCGGCTAAAGCCCGCCGTCCAGGCGCGCAGTTTCTCACTGTTCAATCTGTGTGACGCAGATCACTAATTTTCGTGGCGCACGCATTCGTGCGTGCCGTGTCGAGACTCATCTCGACACCTCGTCTGCGACGGCACAGGCGTCGGCAAAAGTGCCGATGCGGCACGTTGAAACATGCGCCACGAGTAGACTAAATGTCATGCGAACATTCATGCTCCTGCTGTGCGCGGTCAGCGCCATCGCCCAAACACGGACGTTGACGCTGCGCCAGGCCATCGATCTGGCGCTGCAGCAGAATCCCGACCTGGTGCTGGCGCGCCTGGATCAGGATCGCGCCCGCTATGGCGTGACCATTGCGCGCGACCCGTTCCAGCCCAAGGTATTCGCCGGCAGCGGCGCGGCCTACACCACCGGATTTCCCGCCAGCGTGGAAGGCGCGGCGCCGTCGATTCTGAACGCGCGCACGCAGATGTCGCTGTTCGACCGGCCGCAGAGCTATCAGATCGCGGTGGCACGCGAAAATCTGCGCGGCGCCGAAATCGACGTTTCGAAACAACAGGACGAAATTGCGTTTCGCGTGGCGTCCCTGTATCTCGACGCTGAACAAGCCTCGCGCAGCCTGGAAGTCGCCCAACGGCAGACCGAGAGCGTCGCGCGCGTGCTCGATATTACCAAAGCCCGGGCGAGCGAAGGCCGCGTGCTGCCGCTCGAGGTCAAGCGCGCCGATTTGGCGGTGCAGCGCGCGAAGCTGAACGTCGAAACGCTCACCGAAGATCTCGCCAATGCCGAATCGTCGCTCGCCATGGTGCTGGGGCTCGCGCCGGGCGATCGGGTGCACGCTGCGGCGGAGGAACGCGCCGCTATCGCCGTTCCCGCCTCCGCCGATCAGTCGATTGAAGCGGCCATCGAAGCGAACAAGGACATTCGCCGGCTGGAGTCGAACATGCAGGCCAAGATGCTCGACATCAAGAGTTACAAGGCGCAGCGGCTGCCCAAAGTCAGCCTGATCGCACAGTACGAACTGTTCGCCAAATATTATTACCAGGATTATTACCCGGTGTTTCATCGCAACAGCGCGCAGTTCGGCGCGTCGTTCGATATTCCGCTGCTGGCCGGCAAATCGGCGCACGCCTTCATTTCCCAGGATGAGACCGACCTGGCAAAGATGCGGGTCGAGATCGCGCGAACCCGCGCGAAAATCACCGCCGATGTGGAGCGCGCTTTTGCCGACGTGAAACACGCCGAAGCGGTCCGCGACGTGGCGCGCGCGGATCTGGATGTGGCTCGCGAGCAGGTGAGCGTGGATCTGGCGCAGAATGAGGAAGGCCGCCTGCCGACCGCGGCGCTCGAACAGGCCCGCTCGGTGGAGAATGAAAAATGGCTGGCGTATTACGACGCCCAGCACCAGGCCGACCGGGCCCGGTTAAACGTCCTGCACGAGACCGGTACCCTATTGACTGCGTTACGGTAAAGAGCCATTCGCCGTTCGTCCCATCAAACTCGCCACTCGCCGGTTTTCGAAGGAATCCGGCAGCCCGGTAACTTATGCTCCTCATGTGAGGTATTGAAGGGCAATGAAACACAAAAAGCTGAAGCTGGCGATCGCCGCCGTGGTCGCGTTTCTGATCGGAATGTTGTCCACCATCCGTTCGGCTCCCGCGCAGGACCGCTTCGATCTGAAAGCCCGCAACGATTTCTTCGCCGCATTCGCGGGAAGCCGCTGAACTAACCGGCGTCCGGTTTCATCCCGAACGATTCGCGCCACGTTTCACCCGGCGCCACGTGTTGCAGGTTGGCCGGGATTCCTGCATGGTCCAGATTGAACGCGTTGGTGAGCGCGCTCATCGGCTCGATTCCGACGAATGGGTGGCCGGCCGGAGCGTAAACGATGGCCACCGGATATTTCGGACCAAACCGCACTTCGAGCCGCTGCCGCGGGCCTTCGATCACGAACGCGTCTCCGGTCAGTTCATCAAATACCGCGTCCAGCGCCCGGCCGCGCAGCGGGAACGGATTTGCAAAACCGAGCGGCTCGGTGACTCCAGTGGGAATCAGTTTTTCCGAAAGCAACACGTGACGCCGCGCGGCAATGTGCACGCGCCATTCGTCGCGTGGTAATGTGCCGAGCTTGAAAAATGGATGGAATCCGATCGCGACCGGCAGTGGATCTTCCGAAAGATTCTCGATCGCGGTTTCGATGTTCAATGCTCCGTTCTCGAAACGGTGGGTCATCTCGATCGCATGGGCGAATGGAAACTGCGCCATCCAATCGGGCGATTTCCAGAACTCCAGCCGGCTGGTGACCGACTGCTGATCCTGCGCGATTACTTTCCAGCGATCGGTGAACAGCACCAGGCCGTGAATCGGCAACTGGTTCAAATCGAAGCGCAGATTTTCGAGCGCCGGATTCAGCCGGTACTTTCGCCGGTTGGCGAAATATTCGAGACCGTCGATCCGGTTGGCCCACGGCGCCAGCAGCGGAATGCCGTCCAGGCGGCCCCGCTCCGCGGTCCAAATGAATTCCGCGTCGCCCAGGCGCAGCGATCGGACGTTGTTGCCGTAGCTGGGATCGATTTGCGCGCTCAGGTCGCCGTCTTGAATCCGAATCATGTTATTCCGAGCGCAGCGCGACGGACGGGTCCACTTGGACGGCTCGCCTGGCCGGAACCAGAGAGGCGATTAGCGCGACTGCGGCCAGCAGCGCAGCGACTCCCGCGAAGGTCGCCGGATCGGCGGACTGCACTTCCCATAGGTTCGACGAGATCACCCGCGCCAGTCCAATGGAACCCGCCATGCCGAACGCGATTCCGCCCGCGATCATCCACAGCGCCTGGCGCAGCATCAATCGCAACACCTGCCACCGGTCCGCGCCGAGCGCCATGCGAATGCCGATTTCGCGGGTGCGCTGCTCCACCGCGTAGGCCAGGATGCCGTAAATTCCCACCGCGGCGAGCGTGGTCGCGACGAAGGCGAACAATCCGAGCAGCATCGAATAATAACGCGGATACTGCATGGTGATGCCGAGCTGTTCTTCTTCGGTGTGCACATCGAGTAACGCGCGGTTGGGGTCCACTTCCGCCATCGCGCGGCGCGCGGCCGGGAGCAGGCTCATCGGGTCGCTTTTCGACCGCAGCACAAACGTGAGTTGAAAGCGAACACCCGCGCCCGGTCCCACCTGGTGCGGCGCGGATTGAAAAAACGGGACGTAGAGCGCCGGACGTTGCGTCCTCTGCCGCAGGTTATCCGGCGTGTCGCCCACGATTGCGATGATCTCGCGCGGCTGTTCTTCGGGCGAAACGTCCAGGCGGATGTGCTGGCCGATCGGGTCCTGGCCGGGGAAGAAGCGGCGAGCCATGGTGTCATTAATGATGGCGACCCAGGCGGAGCCGGAGGTATCGTGCATGGTGAAATCGCGTCCGCGCGACATCGGAATCTTCATGGTGTGGAAAAAATTCGGCGTGATCGGATAAAACTGCGCGCTGGGCGCGTCCGCATCGGCGACCGTCCGGCCTTCAATCTGGAACGTCCGCGACTGCGTTCCGGTGAGCGGCGGAAAGACCATCGCGCCGGCCGATTCCACTCCGGGGATGGTTTCGACACGCTCATACACCTGGCGCAGCGTGGCTTCCGGAATCGGGCTGATGTCGAGCAGCGGAACGCCTTTGTAAAATCCCGCCGGAGAGCCGTAAACATTGCGCGGCAATCGTACGGTGAACGTCAGCAGATTCGACGGATCACACCCTAGCCGCGCGTTTTCCATTTTCAGAAAACTTCGAATCAGCAAGCCCGATCCCATCAGCAGCACCAGGGCGAGCGCGAGCTGAGCGGTCACCAGAGCGGCTCGAAAACGGGCGGTCGCGCGCGTGGATCCCTTTTTGATTTTCGATCCCTGTGCCGCCGGCGCCGCTCCGAACAGGATTCCGGTCAGCAGCGAGACGCCCAGGCTGAACAGGAGCACGCGGCCGTCGATCGTGATTTCGCCCAGGCGCGGAAACCACGGCGGCGCCATCGCCACCAGCGCGCGCACGCCCCACCAGGCGAGCATCACGCCCAGGATTCCGCCGGCGATCGAGAGGATGATGCTCTCGGTGAGGAACTGGCGGAAGATCCGCATCCGGCCCGCTCCCAGCGCTGTCCGGATGGCGACTTCGGTCTGCCGCGACGGGGCGCGCGCCATCAGCAGCGCGGCGACATTGGCGCAGGCGATCAGCAGCACCAGCATCACCGCGCCCTGCAAGAGCAGCAGAGGCCGGCTCATCCATCCAAAGATCGCCTCGCGAACCGGGGTCAATTGAACCGACCACGGCTGGCCGTGATCCATATCCACCGGAAATTCGTGTGCGAAATTCTGCGCCACCGATGCGAGGTCGGCTTGCGCCTGTTCGATCGATACGCCCGGCTTCAGGCGGCCTGCCACCAACAGAAATCGCGCCGAGCCGCGCAATTGAAAATGATTCAGCCGGATGGGCGCCAGAAAATCGGCATGGTCGTCGGAAAAGATAAAATCCGGACGCATCACGCCGATGATGTTGGTCTTCACGCCATCCAGCAGCACGGTGCGATTCAGAATGTCCGGATCGCCATCGAAGCGGCGCTGCCAGAGCCGGTAACTGATCGCCATCACCGGCGCGGCGTGGTCCATCTGCGCTTCTTCCGGGGTGAAGAGCCGTCCCATCAGCGGCTTCACGTCGAGCGCCTGCAGAAGCTCCGGCGAAAATTCCTCGCCGTCGATCTCTTCGGCCGGCATTCCGTTCTGCTCCGCGCCCAGATCGCGGGTGAAATCCTCCATTGCGCCCAGCGATGCGAAACTGCGGTTGCGTTGCTGGAATGCGAAATAATCCGGGACCGAAACGCCGTTGAACTGATCGGGATGGCCGGGCGCAACCGAGCGGATCGCGACAATCCGGTCAGGATCGGGGTAGGGCACCGCGCCCCACAGAATGGTATGGATCAGCGTGAAGATCGCGGTATTGAGGCCGATGCCCAGGGCGAGCGACAGCGCCGCGACCGCCGTGAACATCGGTTTCCTGGCCAGCATCCGCAGACCGAACACGAAATCCTGCCGCAAGCTGTGCATATCGGTTGGACGCCTGAACTTTCTTCCGGGTAGCTACCTGCCCGAACTTGGGATGCGCGTCAGCGATGGCCGGCGCAACATAGACGCATGCAAAACAGTTTGACAAATCTTTCCGGCGAATTGGCGGGCGTGGTGGAGCGGACGGGCGAATGCCTTCGAGCGGCGTGCGCTGGCGGCAAGGACTGATGGTGACGGCCGGACATTCGCTGCGGCACGATGAAGAGATTCGCGTGGGAACTGGCCGGGCCTGATCCGGGAGCGGATCTGGCGGTGTTGAAAATCGATAGCAGTGCTCTTCCCGTCACGTGGGGCCGCCAGTCCTGGCGGCGAGCCGGCTATCGAGCCGGCTTCGACTGGGACGAAAACAAGCCGGTCTGGAGACCGGCTCGCCGGCTCGACAGCCGGCCCCACGGCGGTGAAATCCGGCGCTGGTGGTCGATTCGAGCGGGCAAGCTGTGGGAGTCGCGAGCCCGGTGCATTCGCGGACCGGCGGTGTGGAATCGGCTGGGCTACAGCCCGAATACGAAAAGCGAGCGCCCAGCCGCGATCGCGACGCGTTGTTTGCCGTCGATCAAAAACGAAATCGGATTCGACGACATTGCTCCGCCGGTCTGAAAATCCCACAGAGGTTTGCCCGTTATTGCGTCGAGCGCGTAGAAATTTCCTTCGTTCGATCCGCCGAATACCAGGCCTCCCGCGGTTCCCAGCACGCCCACCCAGGGCGGCGACTGCAAGCGAAATTCCCACTTCTGCTTGCCGGTCGCGACATCCAGCGCGCGGATCGCGCCGAAGGCTTCATCGCCGTGCAGAGCGCGCTCGCCGCCGCCGGCGAAGAACGTTCCGGGTTTATATTCCGCCTCGCCTTTGTAATAATACGAGCCCATCTCACGCACCGAAACATAGAACTGCTTGCGGATGGAATCATAGGACGGGCTAAACCAGTTGGTGGCGCCCTGCAAGCTCGGCCAGACCAGATTGCCCTGTTCGGTGGGTTCGCTGTTGGGCAGAACCACGGGACGGCCGCTATCGTCTAAGCCCTTCGCCCAGGTCTGCTTCGCGTAGGGAACGCCCGAAATAAATTCGCCCGTGGCGCGATCCAGAAGATAGTAGAACGCGTTGCGATTCGCCATGGCGACCACCTTGCGTGGCTTACCTCTGACCACCGCGTCGAGCAGCACGGGGATCTCGGTCGCGTCCCAATCGTGGGTGTCGTGGGGCGTGAATTGAAAATGCCACTTCAGAATTCCAGTCTCCGCATCCAGCGCCACCAGCGAACAGGTGTATAGATTGTCGCCGGGCCGCGGATCGCCATTCCAATCCGGACCGGGATTGCCGACGCCCCAGTAAATCAGCTTGAGCGCCGGATCGTAGGAACCGGTGACCCAGGTGGACCCTCCGCCGGTCTTCCATGAATCGGGCGTATGCCAGCTGTCATTACCGGGCTCACCCGCGCCGGGGATGGTCCAGAAGCGCCATAATTGCTTGCCGGTTTTCGCGTCGTAGGCGTCGATGAAGCCGCGAATGCCGGCCTCGCCTCCGCTGATGCCGACGATAATCTTGCCATCGACAGCGAGCGGCGCCACGGTGATGCAATAGCCGGATTTGTAATCGGCCACCTTCACGTCCCAGCGCACCGCGCCGGATTTCGCATCGAGTGCGACCAGGTGCGCGTCGAGCGTGCCGACGTACAGCATGTCGCCCAGCGCCGCGACGCCCCGGTTCACGCGTCCGAATCCGATGGTCTGCAGATCGGTGGGCAGCGATCGTTCCCAGCTCCACAGCGGACGGCCGGTATGCAGATCGAGCGCGGTCACCACGGTGGGCGGTTCGGTGATATACATCACGCCGTCGAAGACCAGAGGTGTCGATTCCACCTGGCCGCGTTCTTTGATCTGATACACCCAGACCGGTTTCAGTCCCGCGATGTTCGACGGCGTCAACTGGGCCAGGTTCGAAAACCGGTGCGCCTCATAGTTGCCGGAATAAGTGAGCCAGGAGCCGGGTTCCTGCGCGGCCTTGCGGATGCGGTCGAAACTCACCTGCGAATCGGCCGCGGCGGCGGCCAGAAGAAGCACCAGAACGCGCGTCATGATTGCCCCCGTAACGACGCCAGATATGCGATCAGATCGTCCAGCTCGGCCGCGGTGAAAGCGGATTCGAAGCTCGGCATCAGCGACTGATTGAATTGTTTTTCAAGATTCAGAAGCGCGCTCTTGCGGAATGAATAAATGTGATTGGCGGCATCGCGCACCTGGATGGTGAAGGTGTCCTCATTGACTCGCATGCCGCGGATCGTCTTCCCGTTGCGCGTGGTGACGCGCACCACCAGGTACGCTTCGGGGACCGTCGCGGCCGGCTGGATCACGGCCTGCTTCAGATAATCCGCGCTGCGCCGGGCGCCCACGTCGGTGAGTTCGGGGCCCAGGCTGGTGCCTTCGCCCTGCACGATGTGGCATGACGCGCAGCCCTTCGATTGGTAAAGAACGCGTCCGCGCGCCGGATCGCCCGGCAGTTTGACGACGGCGGTACGGCCCAGCGAGCGAACGTAGAGCGCCACCTGCATGGCTTCGCGATCGGTAAGCTGCCAGGCGCCGGGCATCTCGGTGCCGGGCAGGCCTTCCTTGATCACTTCGGCCAGCCGTTCGACGGTCGGCGCGTGTCGAAGGCTGGGCTGGGCCAGGTTCGGCCCCTTGCCTCCGCCTCCGGTCTGGCCGTGGCACAGGGAACAATGGCCTTCGTAGAGTTTTTCGCCGCGGGCGAGGTCGTCGGGGGATTGCGCCGGGGTTTGCGTTGCTGTTCCGGCGCCGAGGATTGCGAACAACACCAAGGGTGCTTTCACAATGTTTGAGATTATCACCTTCCGTTCCCAACTATAGGGATGTGCTGCGATTTATTTTTACTTTATGGTTGAGCATGGCTCTGTATGGTCAGGCGGCGAAGCCGGTGGTGAAAAAGCCGCCGCCGGCGCAGGGGACATCGTCTCAGGAAGATAAAGCCATCGAAGCGGCGATCCAGGCCAAGCTTGCGAAATCTAAAATTGGAAAGGACGGGTTCAAGGTTCACGTGCAGGGCGGGGTCGCGACGTGGGAAGGCTCGACCGACGTGTTACAGCACAAAGGCGCTGCTACACGCATGGCGAAAACGGCGGGAGCAAAAGCTGTGGTGAACAAAATCAAAGTCAGCGATGCGGCCAAGAGCAAAGCCGGCGATAATCTGGACAGCGGCAGGCGCAGAGCGCAGGTGAAACGCAGCGATCCGCGGACAGATCACTAGGGGGACGGCGGATTTCAATCCGCGCGGCGCTTCAGCGCCGTTCAGGTGGGGCAAGGCTTAAGCCTTGCGCGGGCCGAGGCCCGCCGTCCTGGGTCTCGCCAGTGGCGCACGCTTCAGCGTGCCGCGTCGCCACTCCTGGCGACGCCTGCCGACCTAGGAAGAAGTGTCGAGAAGAGTCTCGACACGGCACGCTGAAGCGTGCGCCACGAAGCTACACTTTCACTAATCGCTTGCCGGTATTTTCGCCGGCGAAAAGTCCGATGAACGCTTTCGGGAGATTCTCGAACCCTGCGACGATATCCTCACGATACTTGATCTTGCCTTCCTTCACCCAACCGCCCATTTCCGCGAGCGCCGGCCCGAATTGGGCGGCGTAGTCCGATACCAGAAATCCCTGCACTTTCGCCCGCGCCACGATCAGAGCCCCCAACAGCCTCGGCCCCGTTTCCATCTTGGTCGCGTTGTATTGCGAAATCTGGCCGCAAATCGAAATCCGCGCGCCGACGTTCAACAGCCCGAAAACAGCGTCCGTGATGGGTCCGCCAACGTTATCGAAATACACGTCGATCCCTTTGGGACACAGTTCCTTCAGCTTGGCCGAATAATTGTCCGTGGTTTTATAATTGAACGCGGCGTCGTAACCGCAATCCTTCAGAATCCAGGCGACCTTATCGTCGCCACCCGCGATTCCGACCGTCCGGCAGCCTTTGATTTTCGCGATCTGGCCGACGATGGACCCCACCGCGCCCGCCGCGCCCGAAACCACCACCGTTTCGCCCGCCTTCGGATGGCAGACGTCGAGCAAGCCGAAATACGCGGTCAGCCCGGTCATCCCCAAAACGCTTTCCGCGGTCGAAACCGGGGCCGCCTTCGGATCGATCTTACGAGCGCCGACCCCCTTCGAGACAATATATTCCTGCCAGCCCATATAAATGCCGACCACATCGCCGGGCGAGAACTGCGGGTTCTTCGATTCGACCACTTCCGCCACGCCGCCGCCGACCATGACCTGGCCGATCTCGACCGGCGCGGCGTAGCTCTTCATTCCGCTGATGCGGCCGCGCATGTAGGGGTCGACCGAAAGGTACAGCGCCTTGGCCAGAAATTCGCCATCCTGAAGCGCTGGAATCGGCGTCTCGATCATCTTGAAATTGCTTACGGTCGGCAGCCCGTCGGGGCGCGATTCGAGTATGAACTGCCGGTTAGTCGCCGGTCGTGGCATGATGCTCCTTTTTCGCGGACAACATCAATTTAATAAGCGTCTCGGTGACGTGCGGCTCCAGACCCTCGGTGTGGCCTTTGTCCATGCGGATCACATCGGCGACGATGCGGCCGTCCTTGCAATGCGGATATTCGAAAACCACGGCCGTTCCGGGACGCGGCAGGCGTCCCCAGCCGGTGGAGGCGGGATTCTGATTGCGCGTGTCGTACACGTAGCCGGGCGTGGTATCGGGCACGTCCGCCTTCCGGACGCGCGCCGAGCAGCCCAGCTTTTCCGCCCACGCCGACGTTTCCGGCAATCCTTTGGCATCCATTTCCATCTGGCCGGTTTCGTAGATGAAGGAGAACTCGCTCGAGGGAAGCTCGCGGAGCGCGGACGCGGCGGCTGCCATATTCGGCGCAGGAGCCGCGGGGGCCGGTCTGGCAGGCGCGGGCCGGCGGGCCAGATTGCTAAAATCGCCGCGCCCGGGATTCGCTCCCAGGCGGCCGCCGGATAAGCTCAGCCATCCGTCGACGCGTTCCTTAAAGAAATCCGTGCGCACCAGCCGGTTCGACGTCATTCCGCCCTGCGAATGCCCCACCAGCCAGAACGCTTTGATATTTTCCTTGCCCACCTGGTCGTAAACCATGCTCACGATGTTCCGCAGATATTCGTCGTCCTTCGTCGACCAGGACTGCGTGGGCGAATTCGGCGTGGCGATCACCAGGCGGTATTTATCCTTGTAATCCATCAGCGGAAAATAATTCCGCTGCCAGTTCCCGTAAGAGCCGAAGCCGTGGAGGCTCAGGATGAAGGTGACTTTTTCGCCGTGCTTCAAGTTGCACGGATAGTCGAGGAAAAATTTGCGGTCGGTCTTGGGCTCGACCGCGGTGCCCTGTTCGGTGACCAGCGCTCCGCAGTCCTTGGCGGGGCAGTGCATGGGCGGCGGGGTCTGGCAGGCCACACCTGCGAGTTCGATCGGTTTTTTTTCAGCGAAAGCCGGAAATACCGCAATCGCGGCGGCCAATAGGATCATCCAACGTGGGTGTCGCATATACTCTTACGTAGCCTCCTTGTGCGCGCTTCGAGAACGGTTCTATTATGCACCAGCCCGTTCCGGCACGCACGCGACGAATTCTCGCGGGAGGCGTGAGGACTAAACATGGCCGAGAAAACACCGCAAAATCTTCAGAATCACGCCAAGCTGGATCCGCCGTTCCACTTCTTCCTGGCGCCGGTGGCCCTTATCCTGCTGGTGGCTGCCGGAATCAAAGCATGGCAGAACGGCTTCGACGGCAGCCACATCGTGTACAGCATCGAAATCATCCTGGCCGGGCTCTGGGTCCTGCTGGCGACGTTCAAAATTCGCCTGTACGCGTTGAAGGTGCAGGATCGCGTGATTCGCCTGGAAGAACGGTTGCGGATGGAGAAGCTTCTGCCGGATTCGCTCAAATCGCGGATTTACGAGCTGACCGAGCAGCAGCTGATCGCGCTGCGCTTCGCCTCCGACGGCGAGCTTCCCACGCTGGTGCAGAAAACGCTCGGCGGAAATCTCAAGCCCAAAGAGATCAAGCAGGCTATTCAGAGCTGGCGCCCGGATTACTGGCGCGTCTGATGCCGGGAACATTCGAGCAGTGTCGCGCGTATTCCCTACACGAGGCCCCTCTATGAGACCAGCGTTACTCTCCGCATTTGCGGGTGTTGTGGTGTTCGCCCTGACCGGATGTGTGATCGATTTAGACAGCCGGACCGGCCCGGAGCAGCACGAAACGCAGTCGGTGGATCTCGATAAAGCCGAGATGGTGCGGGTGGAGATCAAGCTGGGCGCGGGCGAGCTCGAAGTGGACGGCGGCACGTCGAAACTGATGGACGCCGATTTTACCTACAACGTTCCGTCCTGGAAACCGGCGGTGAAGTACACCTCCAGCGGCTTCCGCGGCACCCTGCGGATCGAACAGCCCGGCAATTCGCACGGCGGCTCGCATGTGAAATACGACTGGAATGTGCGCCTGAACGACAAGGTTCCGATGGATATTTCCGCGGAATTCGGCGCCGGCAAGGCACGCATGAACCTGGGCAGTCTGGACCTGCGCAGCGTGCATGTCGAAATGGGCGTCGGCGAAGTGCAACTGGATCTGCGCGGCAAGCCGACCCGGGATTATTCGGTGGACGTGCAGGGCGGCGTCGGGAAGGCCACCATTTATCTGCCGGCGGATGTCGGCATCAGCGCGAAGGCGGCCGGCGGAATCGGCCACATACGGGTCGACGGCCTTGAAAAACGCGGCGACCGCTACATCAACCCGGCGCACGAAAACTCACCCGTCACGATTCATCTCAACGTGGAGGGCGGCGTGGGTGAAATCAACCTGATCGCGGAATAGCGGGCTGGGCGCTGCGTTCAGGTAGATCCCCGCCGTCACCGGCGCGGCTGGTCGGACGGCGGGGTGGAACGGCCGGTTTTCACACAAACTCGTTAGCGAGGGGGAATTTCGTCAACACGAATAGCGCACCTGAAGCCGTTCGCGCTAATCTATCAAACAGTGAGCACAGCGCCCGTCGAAGCGATTCAGATTTCCATTCCTCATTGCGAACGGGGAATCGGAAAAGTCATTCAAAATCCCGCCAGCCCGGACCTCATTGACGGTATCAAAGCGAGTCCTTTGGCGGTCTGGCCCGACGATCGCGGATATTTTCTGGAAGTAATCCGTATGCAACAGGGTCTCGCCAAGGATTTTCCGGCCGAGACTACGCAGGTTTCCGCGGCGCTCAGCTATCCCGGCACCATCAAGGCGTTTCATTTTCACAAGCATCAGACCGACCTGTGGGTGCCCGCGGCCGGAATGCTGCAGGTGACGCTGGTGGATTTGCGGCCCGAATCGGCGACGTTCGGCGTGAAAAATACCATCTATGTGGGAACGCTGCGCCCCTGGCAGATTCTGATCCCGCCCGGCGTGGGCCACGGGTACAAAGTGATCGGCGAAGCGCCTGCGATGCTGGTTTACGTCACCAATCGCATTTACAATCCCGCCGATGAGGGCCGCATTGCCTACAACGATCCGTCTATTCAATACGACTGGGAACTTCAGCACAAATGAAGCTTCTGGTTACGGGAGGCGCGGGATTTATCGGCAGCGCGTTCATCCGTCTGGCTGTTTCGAACGCTGATCAGCCCCTGATCGTCAATCTCGACAAGCTTACTTACGCCGGCAATCTTGAGAATCTCGCCACCGTGGCTGACCATCCTGGTTATCGATTCGTCCACGGCGATATCTGCGATGAAAGGCTGGTCAAGAACGTGATCGAGGAAGAGCGGCCGGACGCGATCGTAAATTTCGCCGCTGAATCGCACGTCGACCGCAGTATTCTTTCGCCCGCGCCGGTGTTCGAAACCAACCTGCGCGGGACATTTACGCTGCTTGAAGCCGCGCGCCTGCATAAGACTCCGCGTTTTCTGCACGTTTCGACCGACGAAGTGTACGGTTCCATCCCCGCGCCCGATGAGGCCGACGAAGATTTCCCGCTGCGCCCGTCGAGTCCCTATTCGGCATCGAAAGCCGGCTCCGATCTTCTGGCGCTCTCGTATTTCGTGACTTATCACATGCCGGTGCTGGTGACGCGCGCGTCGAATAACTACGGGCCGTATCAGTTTCCCGAAAAGCTGATCCCGCTGATGATCTCGAACGCGATCGAAGATCAGCCGCTGCCGATTTACGGCGATGGCATGCAGATTCGCGACTGGCTGTATGTCGACGATCATTGCCGGGCTCTGTACTCTGTGCTGCAGCGCGGACGGGAGGGCGAGATCTACAACATCGGCGGGAGCCGCGCGCTTCCGAATATCGACGTGGTGAAAAAGCTGCTGGCCGCGGTCGGCAAGCCGGAATCGTTGATGAAGACCGTCACCGACCGTCCTGGTCATGACCGCCGTTATGCGCTGTCGAGCGAAAAGATCATGCGCGAGACCGGCTGGAAATCGCAAGTCGCCTTCGAGGACGGCTTGCGTCAGACGATCGAGTGGTATCAAAACAATCCAGCCTGGATCGCGCATGTGAAATCGGGCGAATATCAGACGTATTACGATCGCAACTACGCCGGACGTTAACGTGGCGCACGCTTCAGCGTGCCGTGTCGAGACTCATCTCGACACCTCGGCTGCCACCGAACAGGCGTCGGCAAGAGTGCCGACGCGGCACGTTGAAACGTGCGCCACAAGCTACCGCGCGATGTCTTT
Organism: Terriglobia bacterium; assembly: GCA_963797245.1. Lineage (GTDB taxonomy): Bacteria > Acidobacteriota > Terriglobia > Bryobacterales > Bryobacteraceae > Palsa-187. Next base: position 113,000 of record CAWCPE010000018.1, on the reverse strand, counting down.
CCACTCTTTTTCGTAATACCGGACCAGGATCTGATCGTTCAGGCGGTTCACATCCGCCTCCACCGGCTTCATGTCTTCCGGAAAATCGAATAACGATGGAATCTGCGCCACGGTCAAAAAGCGCAAGCCCTGGGGCAGCGACGACGGAGGCTCCCACGAATTTCCGGCCAGCGTGAATCCCCACTCGCCGAAGCTCGGAACATAGACGTGATACGGCCAGGTGTGGAATCCGGCCTGTTTCAGCGTATCCACGATGCACCAGTAAGATTGGCGAGAGAACATCGGCGACGTGCTCTGAATCACCGCCAGGCCGTTTTCGCTCACGTGCTTGCGCAGCAGCCGGTAAAACGTGGTCGTGTACAGCTTGCCGAGCGAATAGCTGGTTGGGTCCGGAAAATCGACCACCACGAAATCCCAGGATCCCTGCTCGTGATCGAGCCACACGAACGCGTCGGCGTGGATGACGTGCACGCGCGGATTGCTGAATGAATGATCGTTGAGCGGCGCGAGCATCGGATTTTCGGTGAACAGCTTCGGCATCTCCGGGTCCAGATCCACCAGCGTGATGCTTTCGAGGTTCGGATATTTCAACAGCTCCCGAACCGCGAGGCCGTCGCCGCCGCCCAGCACCAGCGCACGCCGCGCGTTCGGCAACGCCGACAGTCCGGGATGCACCAGCGCTTCGTGATAGCGATACTCATCGCGCGAGCTGAACTGCAGGTGCGCGTTCAGAAACAGACGCAGATCGTCTTTCCAGCGCGTGATCACGATGCGCTGGTAAGGTGTGATGCGCTCGAAAATCACTTCGTCGGCGAACAGCTGCGTATCGGCGGCCGACGAAATCCAGTTGGAAGCAAACATCCCCGCGCCCAATGCCAGCAGCACCGCGATCGACATTGCGCGCAGCATCCATTTCGACCGCAGTTCGTCCGTGAACAAAAATGTCGACCAGAGCGCGACTGCCGCGTTGATGATGCCGAACAGAATCGCGGCGCGAACCAAACCAAGCTTCGGCACCAGCCACAAGGGAAACGCGAGCGAAGCTAGCAACGCGCCCAGATAATCGAACGTCAACACATGCGAAATCAGGTCGCGGAATTTGAACTTGCCTTCCAGAATCCGCATCAGCAGCGGAATTTCGAGACCTACCAGAATGCCGATCGCGATCACCAGCAGATAAAGCGCGAGATCGAAACTGTGCGTGTAGGCGAACGCGAGAAACAGAATCGATGAAGAGAATCCGCCGACCATGCCCACCAGCAGCTCAATCTGAACAAATCGCGCGACCAGCGATCCGCCCAGGTAGCGCGACGCCGCGCTGCCCAGGCCCATCGCGAACAGGTAGGTTCCGATGACGGTGGAAAATTGCAGGACGCTATCGCCCAGCAGATAGCTGGCGAGCGTCCCGGCGATCAGCTCATAGATCAGCCCGCACGCGGCAATCAGGAGAACGGAGAGAAAAAGAACAACAGGCATCTTAATCCGCGTGGATCGGCGTGATCGGCGTGCATCCGCGGCTATGATCTAGTGCACCGCCGCCGCGATGATGATGCACATGCCCAGCGAAATCGCGCCGATCAGGATCGCCAGCGCGATGTTCTTGTCCTGGACGATCTCATTCCACAAGTGATACGGCGTCATTTTGTCGACGATCAGAAACGCGAACAGGAAGATCGCGATGCCCAGCAGCGCGTAGATCAGCGCGTTCAGCAACTGCCCGGGATGGAAGTCAGCCATGTTTATTTTCCTCCAACGTAGCGTGGATAAAAGCCATAGTGTGAGCGATACGCGCCGGGATTATCGCGCACCGTTTTGGGAACGTTCTTCACCTGATCGACGCGGCTCAAACTCCAGCCGCGGTATTCGGCGACGGTGGTTCCCATGAGCAGTAGCAAACCGTAGATCAGATAACCAGGAGATTTCATCATGTTAGTCTCCGCCGGATCGGACCGGCGGGTAATCGCTTTGCATCCAGCGCTTGCCTTCGAAGCCGGCCGCGCGGATGGCGTGGAAAATCGGAGGAATCAACAGCAGCAGCGCCGCGATCCAGAACCAGGAATAATTCGGAACGTCGTGCTTCACGGTGATTTCGTAGCTCATCCGATTCTGGCGCGTCACGTGGCCGTTCGAGGCGCGGATCAAGGCGCCGCTCGATGCGTCCATCTCCGGCTCCACGCGCAGATAATAGCGCCCGGCAGGAACGGAGGGCACGTAGGCGGTGGAATCCTGGCCGCCTTCGGTCCACGGACCGTCGCTGTCACTGCCGTTGTAGTAGCTGACCTCGCGCCCGAAATCGAAGGCGTCGCCGGTATCCTGGTTGATCAGCGCCAGGTTGAAGTACGCCCAGTTGTTGATGACATTGGCATGGACCGACACTTCCAGCCCGGATGCGTGGCCGTCGAGTTTAAATACGGGCGTCACGAAGGACGGCTCGCGGCCGTCGCCGGTCTGAAATCGATAGCTCTGCTGGAACACGACGTTATTCTTGCTGAACGCCGCGAAGAAAATGGCGAGAACCATCAGCGCCAGCAGCATCCATCCGAAGCTTCCCCACAACCCGCCCGATCCGTACGGCGAGGGCTGGTTGAGATAAACGCCTTTAGCCGGCGGCGGGCTGCCAGGAAGCGCGAACGCTTTCCAGACTTCGGCCCCGGCGATGTATTCGCCGCGCGACCACGTTACTTCATCCTGCGTCGTTTCGGCGGAGAGCACCGTGGGAGGATGGACGAAGTCGTCGGCGATCACGGTTTCGCCGACTTTGACGCGCCAGGGAAATTCACCGAGTACGAAAGTGGTGGCGGCTTCGGCGCCCGAGAAGTGTTTGAATATTTTTCCGTCGAGCGACGCCGCCGGACGTCCCGCGATCGCGATCCTCGCCGGCATCGCTTCCATGGGCGTCACGTAATTCCAATGCCCGTCGTATTCGGTAAGGTAGCGGAAACCTTTATAGGGATTGAACAGCAGGTACTCGTCCCAGGAAAATGTTTCACCGTCCTCCTGGATCGTGCGGGTCTGGAATCCGATGGTTTCCCATTGCCCACCGCCGATTTTCCCGCGCGTGCCCAAAGGAATTTTCGGCGTGCGCCGGTACTTGGCCTCGATCTGCTGAAGGATTTTCAGCTCCGGCGTCGACGCATCCAGCACGCTGAAGCACTGCTGGCAGACCACCGTTAGCGCATATCCAAATCCGCGCAGCGTCACCGGACCCCCGCAGTTGGGGCACACCAGCGCTCTCGTTTTTGCGACCGGAGGTTGAACCAGAGGCGATGCCATTTACTTTGGCTGTCCTCCCGTGGCGCACGCACTCGTGCGTGCCGCGTCGCCACTCCTGGCGACGCCTGCTCTCGACCAGGCATAATCTTCAGGCCGGGCGACCAGCCCAGCTTTCACGGGATTGTTTTCGATGTACGCCGCAATCCGCTTGCCCTCAGCGTCGTCACGCACCCAATGATCATAAGATTCACGCTGCCAAAACCGCTCGCCAGTCCGGCCCAGAAGCCGGTTGGCATCGCGAGCCGTGGACCCTTTCAGGGCTTTCAGCAACCGACTCGGATCAATGCGGGGCCGTAACAGCACATGAACGTGATTACTCATAATCACGCACGGGCCGAGTTCGTAGTGTCCCAGGTCCGCGCCACGATGCAGCGCATCAACCATCACCCGGGCGATCGATTCCTGGCGCAGAAACATCGGCCCACGCCGCGTCGTATCGAGCTGCCGGTCGATCCACACGAACGCTTCGCCCGAGGTCTTGTGTGCAGGCGGATACAGGGACGAAGGCAGGCTCCCATGCAAGTGAAAGGTGACGAATAGCCATCTGCTTTCAGGATAAATATGCGGCAATCGGCGACGAGTCTGCATATAACCATGTGCTCGATGCCGGCAGAAATTCTCAGCCGTGGCGCACGCACTCCTGCGTGCCGCGTCGGCACTCCTGCCGACGCCTGTTCCGTCGCAGACGAGGCGTCGAGAAGAGTCTCGACGCGGCACGTTGAAACGTGCGCCACATCGAACCGGACTCATGACCACCCCTCGAACTGGCGCAGATTTTTCAACTGGAGCTCTTCGAATTCCACCCACTCGCCCAGGAACAACAGCGCGGGATTTTCGCTATAGTCTAGCGTGCCGAACGCCCGGCCCGACGTTCTTAGGTCCGCGAACAGCATGTCGGATTTGCCGTAATACGGAAACGGCAGCTCGCCTTCGAAGCCTTTGTACATCGCGACCGTTATCGTCGCGACTTCGAAATCGGTGTTGTTGAACGTGTAATGTTTGCCGCGCAGGACCTCCTCCTGCGGCGGGAGGGGCTGCGCGGGCGCGAGCGACGAAATCGCGTATTGGAGCTGCGCATCCGACAGCCACGCGCTTGCGCCATCTGAAAACACAATGTGCCATTCATTCCAGCCGCCGTTTTCGTATTCGTAAACCAGGCGGCCGGTTACCTGAAATCCTTTGCCCCTGAAGGTGCCTTCGGTCAACAGCTGAATGGGCGACGGATCGGGCGGAAGATCGGCCACTTCGCCGACCTTTTCAAGTACCAGGTCCACGCGCACGATGATCGATTTACAGAACGGACACGCCGTCTGCACCGCGCTCGACCAGCGGAATTGCACCGGCGCGCCGCAATTGGGGCAATTAGATGTCGGTTGACTCATAAGGCCGGTCGAGCCTCCGCACCTCGACCGAAACTGCGCCGAACTGCTCGCGCAAATGTGCCGCGAAATCCCAATCCGGCCGTGGACGGCAGCAGAATACATTCAAGCACAGTGAGCGGTACTCGGGAAACGTGTGGCAGGCGATGTGGGATTCCTGAAGCAGCGCGAGGCCGGTGATTCCGCCGCCGGGAAACTGGTGCCACTGCGAATCGCCCACCGGATGCAGGCTCATTCCGTCGATCAGCCGCGCGAAGAGTCGACGCAGCGCGGCCTGATCCGACAAGGACGCCGGGTCGCACGCATGCGCTTCAATCACCCACTCGCAACCACTTTGAATCTTCGCTCGCTGAGAATCGCGGCTCATCCATTTATGACTGCGCAGTCCCGCACTCCGGACAGAATTTCGCCGCGCGAGGCATCGGCTTGCCGCAATTGATGCAGAACTTCGTCTCGGCCGACGGCGCCGGAGCGGGCCCGCCCCCTCCTGCCGCCGGTCCCACGGGAGCAGCCGGGGGTGGTTGCTCGCCCGGCTTCAACGCGTTCGCGAACGTCTGACCCAATCCGATGCCGGCGCCCAATCCCACGCCGAGCCCGGCGAGTCCGCCTTCGTTCGCCGCCGCGATCGGCAACGAATTCGCAACTTGATATTGCGTGTATCGACCCATATCGCCCAGCATGTTCATGCCGATGCGCGTATCGAGCAGCTTCTGCAACTCTTCCGGCAGCGACAGATTCTCGACCACGAAGCTATCGAGCGCCAGACCGAGATCCGCGAAGCCCGGCTTCAGCGCCTCGCCGATTTTGTTGCCCAGTTCCACTTGATTCGCGGCCATGTCAAGGAACGGAATCGTGCTCTGCGCGAACGCGTCCGTCATTCTCCCGACAATCGTATTCCGTAGCTGACCTTCGATGTCCGGGACTTTGTAGACTTCCTGCGTCCCGCTGACTTTGGTGTAGAACGCCTTGGGATCGGCAATGTGCCAGGAATAAATCCCGTAACCGCGCACGCGCACCGCGCCGAATTCCTTATCGCGAATGGTGATGGGCGTGGCGGTGCCCCAGCGCTGATCGGTCTGAATGCGCGTCAGGAAATAGTACACGTCGCTTTTGAACGGTGACTGGAATTTCTTGTCCCAGTTCATCAGGTACGTGAGAATCGGCAGGGTCTGTGTGTTCAGGGTGTACAGCCCAGGGCCGAAGACATCCGCAATCTTCCCTTCATTCACGAACACGGCCATCTGCGAATCGCGAACGGTCAACTTGCCGCCGTTCTGAATCTCCCGGTCCTGCATGGGATAGCGGTACGCCAGGATGCCCGGCTCCGGCTCGGTGTAATCAATAACGTCAATCCACTGCTTGGCGATGAAATCCCGCAACGACACGTTAAGAATCCCTCCCTACGTTCACCAAATTATAACGCTGGTTCGGATGCGCTTGTTCCGTTGGATGTGCCAAACTACGGGGAGCGCATGAGTTCCCGTCCCGAATTGTGGCTGATCCGGCATGGCGAGACGGCCTGGAGCCTTTCGGGCCAGCATACCTCGCGCACCGATCTCGCCTTGACCGCCGAAGGCGAACGCCGCGCGATTGCGGCCGGCCAGACTTTGCGCGATCACAAATTCGCCTTAGTACTTTCGAGTCCGCTGGGCCGGGCGCAGGAGACCGCGCGTCTGGCGGGATTCTCGCCCGAGATCGAAAACAATCTTCACGAATGGGACTACGGCGAATACGAAGGCCACACCACGGCGGAAATTCAAAAACAAGCCCCCGGTTGGTCGATCTGGACCGGCACTCTGCCCGGCGGCGAATCGGCGGAGCAGGTGGGCGCGCGAGCCGATGCGGTGATTGCCCGCGCGCTTTCGGCGGATGGCGACGTAGCGCTATTCAGCCACGGCCACATGCTGCGGGTTCTGGCCGCGCGCTGGCTTCAACTGGCGCCGCAGGGCGGCCGTTATTTTCTGCTTTCCACGGGGTCCATCAGCGTGTTGAGTTATGAGCGCGACACGCACGTGATCCGGGCGTGGAACACGGGAGTATAACCATGCGATTGCGAAGGCGAAGCAACGGCTGCGAGGAACGCGACGCGCGGGACCTGCGGATACTAAACGCGGCTGCCCGCTACTTAAACGCTGAGGCCGCCGATGTACTCGCCTACACGGACGCATTTCTCTACCGCCGCCCGATGGCATCGGGCAAGGCCTCACGATCCACCGCTTCCTGCGGTCGCGGCTCGTTTAAGTTCCCGCCGACGTAGCGCGGACAACGCATAATGGAGTTTGACTCCATCGAGCCCTCCCCGGTTCTGGCTGTGGCCGAATCTGCTGAGCCTGGACGCGCCGATTGTCGCCGTGCTATGGCAGATTCTGTTTGCGCGCAGCTTTCACGCCAACGTCCCCGCCGCCGCGGCGGCTCTGCTGGTACTTACCGTCTGGCTGATCTATGCGGCCGATCGCGTCTTCGACGCGCGCGGTGAATCGAAACTGCCTCGCCACGAATTCTACCGGCGCCATTGGCGCGCGGTGCTGCCGGTGTGGACGGTGGCTTTCGCCATCGCGCTGTGGCTGGCCTGGACCCGGCTGCCCGCGGCGCTGCTCGAGCGCGGCGCGATCCTCGCCGTGGCCGTGGCGATGTATTTCGCCCTGGTGCACGCGGTTCGCCGGGCATGGCCGAAGGAAGTCGCGGTCGCGATCCTGTTCGCGCTGGGCGCATCGATCGCGGCCTGGAACGCGATCCGGTCGGCCGCCGACGTCGAAGCCATTGTGCTGTTTTCGTGCCTGTGCTGGATCAACTGCATCGCGATTGAAAAATGGGAGCGGAGCGCGTTTCACTGGCCCATCGCCGTGGCGGCGCTGCTGGTGGCGGCGGCGGCGGCGCTCACCTGGGCGAATCGCCCGGTGCTCAGCGGAGCCGAAATGGTGAGTGCGCTCGCCTTCGTGGTGCTCGATTTCCGGCGGCGACGCTTTTCGGCCGATGCGCTGCGCGTGCTGGCCGACGTGGCTTTGCTGACCCCGGTGTTTTTCCTTCCGCTGGCCGGAATTCCGCGTTGAATTGCGATCCGATCGCGCGCTGGTACCGCTGGCTTGAATATGCCGGCTTCGGCAACGCGCTGGAGCGCCGGCGGAATGCGTTTCTCAATGACATCGCCGATGCGCGCCGGGCTTTGGTGCTCGGCGAAGGCGACGGCCGGTTTCTGGCGCGTCTGGTTCCTGAAATGTTTGGGCGGCCGGGAGCCTCCATCGATTATGTCGACCTGAGCAGCCGCATGCTGGCGCTCGCGCGCGATCGGGCCGGCGATCAGGTTCGTTACATTCTGGGCGACGCGCGATCGATTCCGCTGCCGTCGTCGGAATATGATCTGATCGTCACTCACTTTTTTCTCGATTGCTTCGATGCGCAGGATGCCGCGGTCCTGATCGACCGGATCGCGGCCGCGTCCGCGCCGCGCGCGCGTTGGGTGATCTCGGAATTCCGTGACGCGAACTGGTGGTCGCACGCATGGGTCGCGGCGTTGTATTTCTTCTTCCGGATCACGACGGGATTGAAGACGCGGGCGCTGATCGATCACCGTCCCATGCTGCGAAGCCGCGGCTTCATGCTGGAAAAATCGGAAGCGGCGCGAGGCGGATTGCTTGTATCCGAACTCTGGCGCCAAAAGTAGGATTGTGGCGCACGCACTCGTGCGTGCCGCGTCGGCACTTTTGCCGACGCCTGGTCTGCGACAGAAGAGGCGTCGAGAAGAGTCTCGACGCGGCACGTTGAAACGTGCGCCACAAAATCTAAAACGCGCTCATCAGCGATTCGACTGCCTGCGCCGAGCCGGTGAAGATGTGCGTCGGCGGCTTGCGGAAATTCAGCATCTGACGATACAAGTCGTCCGCCTTGTTCGAATTAATTCCCCAGCCGGCCAGATAGCTCAGCTTCAGGTCGCCATCCGTGTTCAGCGCCGCGCCCGCGACCCAGGGGCCGAGGTCGGAAGCGCTGCCGGCATACGACGAAAACAGATCGAACAGGCTGCCAACGCCGATTTCGCGCAGCGATTCGCGGACCGGCGCGTAATCCTCGCGATCGACGCGCTGCTGGACGTCGTCGAGATTGATATGCAGCGGGTCCATCTGGCCCATGAACACCATGTCGTAGCCCAGCCCTTCGCGCAGGTTCGCCCAGATGCTGGCGTTGGGGAATGCAGCGAAAAACGTGGCGAGCTCACTCTTGATGGTCGGCTCATCGGTTTCATAAAGCGGAACGTACAGCGTGAAATAGCCGCCCGGATTCAGGTGGCGCTTCACCGCGTCGAAATACTCTTTCGAGTACAGCGCGGCGGTTCCTTTGATGAAAACATCCAGCGGATCGGACGCGATGATGTCGTATTTCTCGGTTGTGGTCATCAGGTAATGACGCGCGTCGTCGAATACGATGTGGGTGCGCGGATTCAGCGCGACTTCGTAATCCTCTTTGCCGAAAAATTTGGTGGACGCCGGCGGAATCACCGGCTCGATTTCGCAGATGGTGATGTGTTCGATGCCCGGATAGCGGGTGAACGTCCCGGCCGAAACTCCCGCGCCGAAGCCGATGCCGAGCACCGATTTCGCGTTCGAATGCAGCAGTGCCGGAAGATGCCCGACCATGCGCTGGAGGCGCATATCGTAGATTTCGGTGGTGGCCTCCACGTGGCCGTTGACGTTGACGTAGATGGTCCCGTTATCCCACTCCGAAATCGCGACCGACGAGTTGCGGCCTTCTTTCGTGTACAGGATGGTCGAGCGTCCCGCGTTGCCGGCCATGTAGCGGCCGTAGGCGATCAGATCGCCGGGGATCGGGTCGATCTTCCCGACCAGAATCGCGGGCAGCGCGATGGCGACGATCACTGCTCCGGCTGAAGGCAACGAAATGCGCAGCATCGGGATCAGGGCGATTAGCCCGCTCACGGCTGATGTGATCAGCAGGACGCGCTCGGAATTCTGCGATCCTATCCACGGAATAAGCGCCAGGCTCACGATGAGCGCTCCAGCGATGCCGCCGAGGGTATTCGCCGCATAAATTCCTCCGGCGGTGCGGCCGGAATCGTCATCGGCGCGCGCGACGGCCGCGCAGGCGAACGGGAAACTCGCGCCCCAGGCGAGCGTGGCCGGCAGAATCGCGAAAATGACGCGCTTCATGTCGAGCCAGTACATGTGCCACGGATCGCCGGTGGCCAGAATATCGTCGGTCCAGAAGGGAAGCTGGCGCACGATGCAGTAGGCGGTCCACGCGATGCCGACGGTCAGCAGAATCTGCGACCATCCCAGCGCGGATTGCGGCCGGACCTTCTTCAGCAGCCAGGATCCTCCCGCGCTGCCGATCGCCAGACCGAACAGGAATACCGCGAGAATGATCGAGAACACGTACACGGTGCCGAGCAGCAGCATGCTCAACAGGCGCGTCCACACCACTTCTGCGCCAAGCGCGGTTGCGCCCGAAAGCGCGATGGACAGGTACACCGGCCACAGATTGGTCCGCGCCGGCTCAGCTTCGGGTTCGGGCTCCGGTTCCGACGAATGTTCCGGCATGCTGCCGGCGAGCACGAAGCTGATCAACCCGACTGCGATATTGATCCCGGCGGCGATCAACGTCGCCGTCGCCATGTTGAACACGCGCAGCAGATAAAATCCGGCCAGCAGGCATCCGAGCACGGCGCCCGCCGTATTGCCGCCGTACAGATATCCCCACCACGCGACGCCATCCGCGTTGCCGCGAATCCAGCGCACGATGGCGGGCAGCGACGCGCCCATCAGAATGGTCGGCGGCAACATGCAGACTGCGGCCAGCAATCCGCGCAGCAGCATCGACGGCATCCCATGCTCGGCGCCGGTCATGTAGACGCGGCTCAGCAGCGGGATCGCGAACTGCACCAGCACCGCGGTTACGGCCAGGCCGATCTCGAGTTTCGCGTACAGCTTCAGAGGATGGCCCGACGGGCGAAGCCGCGGGATCCACATACTGCCGATGCAGAGTCCGCCCATGAAGGTGGCCAGCAGAATGCCGAGCGAGACGGAAGTCGACCCGATGGCCAGTTGCAGCAACTGGTACCAGACGACTTCATAGATCAGCGCAGCGCAGCCGCTGGCGGAAAACAGCAGCAGCAGGATCGGCAAGTAGCCCTTGCCGGACGTGGTGGGGGGAGTGGAAATTGCCGGAGTCAAACTGTGTAGCCTACCACGGACGCGGTGGAATTACCACGTCCGTGGGAAATCCTTTACTGGGGAACTTTAGTATCGAACGTGATGCTCGATTCGGAACCGAACTTGCGGTAATTGCGAAATTCGATCTTATTCCGCGAGCAGTTGCTCGATCCGCGCACGCAGCTCAGCACCTCGGCATCGACCGGAAGCAGGAACGGCTCCGGCGTGGCCAGGCGGACGTAATCGTAATCGGTCGCGGTCTCCACCGTATCGAACGGGAACAGAATCGGTATCCCGCGCGCTTCCTGTTCGATACGCAGGACGCGCGAGGTCTGCTTGTCGATCCAGATCGAACCGCGCGAAGCCGGATAGTACAACTGCGACGGCGCTTCCACGCGCCAGTGCGAACGCTCGCGCGGAATGTCGTAGGAGTACACCCAGGTGGACCGGCCATGAATCGTATCGGTGCCGCCTTTCTTGAAGATCGCGTTGGTGTACGGACTCATCAGGTCTTCAAGGATGCTGGCAAACTCGCCACTGGAGCGCGTGCCGCCGATATCTTCCATGTTCTTATTCACCGACTTGTTGCCGACCTTGATGTTCTTATAAGTTTCGTGTCCGTCTTCGTAGGCGACGTCGGCGGTCACGATATCGAGCGCGGTCCAGCCCTCCTTGGGGTGGTCGCTTTCATACCGCGTGGTGATCTGCTGGCAGAAAAAGTTGGGCAACACGCCGGCGAATTGCGCGGCTACTTCGCGCGCCTTCTCGATCACCGGATCGTCGGAGGTCTGCGCCAGCACGGACAGCGGAGAACGACGGGTTTCGGCGTTGGGCTGCACGCCGGTGACTTGCGCCGGCGGCGGCACAGGCTTCGGCTCGGGCGACGTGACGGGCGCGACGCGCGCGGAAGCTGGCGCGCCATGCCGCAGCGTGGGCGGACCGGAGTCGTCCGGATCGTTGGGCGCATCCGGCGGCTTCACGGTGGTGGTCGGCCGATTGTCCACGGGGTCTTCCACGGGCTGCGCTTTCGCGGTCTGCTGAGGCGGCGGCGTGGAGGCTTGCGGCGCCTGCGTGGTTGACGACGCGCTATCGTCGCCATTATTTCTGCGGCGCAGGATGGGACGGTCGTCGCCCGGCTCGCTTGGCGGCGAGGATGCCGAAGATCCTGAGGCTCCGCGGCCATCCAGCTTGGGCAGATCCCAGGTTTCGGAAGCCGCCGCGCGATCGGCTGCCGTTGCGGCCTTGTCCCAATGCACTTCCGTCGCCGTGAAATAACCGGCGTCGTCTTCGGTCGAATCCACAATCAGATGATCGCCGGGCGTCAGGCTAGCCAGATCCACCTGTTTGCCGTCGCGATCGATCTTCAACTGTGACGTGCTGCGATAAGTAATGATGCGATGGTCGTCGGCTTCGAGCACGAACTGACCGCCCACCACCGTACGCAGCATTCCATAAGTGGTGGTGCTCGCGCCGGCGTTCGAGTTCGACCCGCGCCGGTGCATGGTCGGCGGGCCATCCTGCTGCGTCCGTCCGTTCGGCCCATTCGGCCCCTGCCCGGGCGGATACTGTCCCGGCGGGTATTGCCCTGGGTAGCGTCCCGGATACTGGCCTGGGGGATAGGAGCCGGGAGGATAACTCCCTGGCGGATACTGGCCCGGATATTGCGCCTGAACGGCGAAGCCGAGCGCGCACACGGCTAGCAATAAGCGAACGGCTCTCATAGCACCTATGATGACGCTTTTTTGGATGGAATGGGTACCTTATTTGTCAAGCCGGGGTTGTATAGTCGTAATATGCGGGCGTGTCTGGTTCTGATCCTCGCGGCGAGCCTGCAGGCCGACGATCTGAGCCAGAAAATGCGTGCCCGCGTTTCCGAAGAAGCCGAGGCTTTACTTAAACTTGCGCCGGATGTAGTGGGTACGGAAACGCTGCATCAAAGCGCCGCCAAACCGCCGTCGCGGTTTCATCCCCGCACCGGGACCGCGCCTGCGCCGCTCAAATGGACGGAGCACGACATCGTTTCAGAGTACGGATACGCCCGGTTTTCGACTGAATCCGGCGCCATTCACGAGCTTCGCCGGGTGACTACGGCCGACGGCCGTACGATCTCCGAATCCAAAAAAGCGCAGGACGAACTCGCCCGCGCCGTGACGGCCAGTGACGACAACAGCAAGAAGGAACTGCTGAAACAGTTCGAAAAATACGGTTTGGCGGGCGCGGTCAGCGATTTCGGCCAGATGCTGCTGCTGTTCACGCGCCGCAATATCGAACAGTACGAGTTCACCTATAAAGGATCGAAGATGATCGGCTACGATAAGGCGCTGGTCTTCGCTTATAAACAGATCGACGGGAGCGAAGCGTTAACGGTTTTCGACGAAAAAAAGCACGATCAGGTCCAGCGGCTGCGACTGGAGGGCGAAATCCGGGTGCGCGCCGAGGATTTCGTTCCTTTGCAGATCACGCTTTCGACGCAGACAGGCGACGCGCCCAATTCCTTGCGTGAAGACGCCGCTGTGACTTACAAGATGAGCAATTACGGCGCGCTGCTGCCGGTTTCGACCGAGCAGCAGGAGACCCGCAACGGAAAAGTGGTCGCGCAAAACAGGTTCACCTATTCCGATTTCCACAAGTTCGGAGCGTCAAGCGAACTCAAATTCGATGCGAAGTGACCGGTCCGTCGCTACCTACGCCGGGCCAGCCCCATGCGTGAGAATCTGTGTGAAAAGTGGGGTTGATCCCCGCCGTTACCGGCAGGGCTGGCCACCAGCGCCTCCGCCTTCAACGCGACGGACCAGCCCTGCCGGTAACGGCGGGGTGCAGTCCCGACTTTTCACGCAGACTCGTAAGCGTGGGGTTGATTCGAGACATTTTTAATGAACCGCATCGTTTATCTGCACGGTTTCGCGTCGACTCCGCTTTCGACCAAAGCGCAGTTTTTCAAACAGAAATTCCAAGGCGCCCAGTTCGAGATTCCGCAGCTCGATCGGGGCGATTTTGAAAAACTTACGGTGACCAGCCAGCTCGAAGTGGTCGACCAAGCCGTTCATTGCGAACGGGTTATCCTGATGGGTTCGAGCCTGGGCGGGTACCTGGCGGCGCTTTACGCGTCGCGGCATGCCAATGTGGAACGCCTGGTGCTGCTCGCGCCGGCCTTCGAATTCCCGGCTCGCTGGCGGCAGAAATTTTCGGGCGATGAGCTCGACCAATGGCGAGCAACCGGCTCGTACAACTTCTATCATTATGGATATAAGGAGGATCGTCCGCTAGGCTATCAGTTCGTCGAGGATTCCGCCCGATACCCGGATGCGCCGGATTTCGGCCAGCCGGCGTTGATTTTCCATGGATTGCGGGATGACGTGGTACCGCCCGAGGTTTCCCGGCGCTATGCCGCCCGGCACTCGAACGTCGACCTCAGGCTGGTGGAATCCGGGCATGAGCTGACCGACGTGCTGGATCAATTATGGGAGGAAACCGCTACGTTTCTCGGATTCCAAAAGCCGTATCGGGCGTAATCTATGGATAGCCGCCCTTCGTCCTGTGTGTTAGACTGTTCCCGAGGCCTTTTTCCGCCCTGCGGCTTCCATATTCCGGAAACCGCAAGCAGGCTATGATCGTCTTAGGAGCGAGGTAGCGTAACAGGCCGGGAGTACGAACGTGACCACGGAAGAAGAGATCAGGTCGCAACAGGAAAAACCCGAGGACGACGAGCTGGCGCACCTGCTGCCGCCGGCTTCGCTCGAGACCCCGTGGTTCAAGACCATCATTCAGAGCGTAAAGGAAGCGATCAATCCGCCCAAGCTTCCACCGCTCGAAGTCACCTCGAAGCCGATTGAAGTTCCCGACGTGTGGGGCTTCTACGGCCAGAACAAAAGCAAAGCGCGCGTGATGTCGGTCTTTATCCACATTGGGATCATCTTCCTGATCCTGTGGCTGGGCTCATTGAAACCGGTGCAGAAGATGGTGCAGAACGTAATGCCTCTGTTCATGCCGGATCTGAAACCATATCTCCCTGACAAGCCCAAGGACAATCAACAGCACGGCGGAGGCGGTGGCGGTACGCGCTCTCCGCTCGATGCGAGCAAGGGTAAGCTTCCCAAGATCGCGCCGCGGCAGTTCACTCCGCCGCGCGTCGATCCGCCGGAACATCCCAAGCTTCCGATGGAACCGACCATCGTGGCAGATACGCAGATTCCGAATATCAACGCGCTGAATTACGGCGATCCGTTGAGCCACCTGGGCGTACCTTCGAACGGCACCGGCATCGGCGGTGGAATCGGATCGGGAATCGGCGGTGGAGTCGGCCCCGGTCGCGGACCTGGCTTTGGTCCCGGCTCAGGCGGTGGATTCGGCGGTGGCGCTTATCGCATCGGCGGCGGCGTTTCCGCTCCGAGCGTGCTTTCGAAGGTTGAACCTGAATATTCGGAAGAAGCCCGCAAAGCGAAATGGCAGGGAACTGTGGTGCTGACGCTGGTCGTCGATGAGCACGGCCTTCCGAAAGACATGAAAGTCACGCGCTCGCTGGGCCTGGGGCTGGATGAGAAAGCCATCCAGGCCGTTTCGAAATGGCGCTTCAAGCCGGGCATGAAGGATGGCAAACCCGTCCCGGTGATCGCGACCATCGAAGTCAATTTCAGACTGTTGTAATCTGAACTTTTAACCGCTCCCTATGGTCGCGGCTCGGGGAGTAGTGTAGCAACCTTTCCGAGCCGTGACCGCAGGGAGCGGTTAAAAGCTCTCTTCCTTTTAATTTTTCACTCCAGTAAACGTTCCGGTCCCGGCCTGCTCTCCGTAATCGCACGTGCCGCTCATCTTGGTTGCGCCGTCGAGCGTCCCGGAGTACTTCACCGACCCGGCTTCCGACCCGAACGTGAACTCGATCTTATCGCCCTTCACCGTCCCGGTCAGCTTCGCATCGCCGAACTGGCCGTGATAGGTACCGGTCAGCTGCTCGCCTTTTTGCACGAATTCGAAGGTCGGGCTGCCGCTGCCGGCGCTGATGGTCACGTTCAGAGTCCAATTCCCCGTGATGTCGGCGGCGAATGACAGCGCGGCCGAAAGAATCAGTAAAGCGATTGTCCGCATGGTCCTCATGACGGCGAGCATAACACGAACGGGTGTACCCTAAGTGTGCATGCAAAGACAGCTTTCCGGCGCCACGGCGCGCCGCCAGCGGTTGATCCAGATCGCGGTGGTGGTGCTGTTTCTGCTGTTTTTCGGCCGCTCCATCTGCGCCACCATCATCGATTATTACTGGTGGCGCGAGCTCGGCCAGGTGTCCACGTGGCTGCGCATGTCGCTGTATCGATACGCGCCCGGATTTGCGGCATGGATCATCGTTTTTGCAATCCTGTGGATCGGCCACGCCCGCGGAATGCGCAAGGCCGGCGAACGTCTGCGGGATCACGGTCTGTATGCCTGGGTCATCGCGCTGGCCTTCGCCGTGGTGGCGTTCATCGTCTCGCTTTCAGCGGTGGACGGGTGGACTGTCGCGCGGTATTTCGGCGGGCACGGAGCGTCACCGGCATCGGAATGGCGCGATCCGACATTCAATCAACCGCTGGGGTTTTATTTTTTCGATCTGCCGCTGTACAGCATGTTGATCAATTTCCTGGCGGCCTGCGCGCTGGGCGGAGCGCTCGCCTATTATCTGGCCGCGCGGGGATGGCAGATTCGCCGCGAATTTCCGGGATTAGGATCGCATACCGAACTTGATCTGCGGGACTTGCGCTCGCTCGGGAAACTGGAATCGGGACTGCTCAAAGGACTGACTGCGATTTTTCTGGTGATGATCGCCGCCGATTTCTGGCTCGGCCGGTACGATCTGCTGTTGAGCGATCACGGCCAGTTGATGGTCGGTATCGATTACGTGCAGCAAAACCTGGGATTGCCGCTGCAAACCGCGAAAGCCGGATTCGCATTGCTGGCCGCGCTGCTGGTGCTGGTGGGGCGCCGCAAGTGGGCGATGTTCTGTGCCTTGATTCTGGTGGTCGACTGGGTGGTGCCTCCCATCGTCAGCAGCATCTATGTTCGCCCGAATGAGCTGACGCTCGAACGTCCGTTCATCGAGCGTCACATCCAGGCCACGCGCGCCGCTTTCGGTCTGGATCATCGCGCCGAGGAGCGGGAGTTTGACGCGGTCAGCTCCGGCCACATCGATTTCGCCAAGAATAAGCCGCTGCTCGATAACGTGCGCCTGTGGGATTGGAAGGCGTTTCACGAAACGCTCAGCCAGAAGCAGCCGCTGCGACCGTATACGTTCGCCAATACCGACATCGACCGCTATATGATCGACGGCCGGATGCGCCAGGTTCTGCTGGCCCCGCGCGAGCTCGACCCGGAACAGATGGGCGACCGCTGGATCAACCGCAGCCTCATTTTCACGCACGGTTATGGCCTGGCGCTGGCCGAAGCGAATCGCATCACCTCCGACGGTCTGCCGAATCTGCTGATCAAAGACGCGCCCATCGAAGTGCTTACGCCCAGTCTCAAGGTCACGCGCCCGCAAATCTATTTCGGCGAGACGTCGCATGAGCCGGTGTTCGCGCACACCGCGCAGGCGGAGTTCGATTATCGCTCCGAATCGAGCGAAGTCGACACGCACTACGACGGCCGCGGAGGATTTCCGCTTTCGGCTCCCGGTATCCGAGCGCTGGCCGCGATCACTGAGGGGGATTGGAATATTATTCTGAGCAACGCGCTGACGCCGGACAGCCGCATGATGATCCGGCGTCCGATTTCGGAGCGCCTGCATGAGCTGGCCGAATTCATCACCTGGGACACGGACCCGTACCTGGTCATCACCTCGGCCGGGCGCCTGGTGTGGATGGCCGACGGCTACACCACCAGCGCCGCGCATCCCTATTCGAGAGACGTCGCGTTCGACAACGGCACCACCTTCAACTACATCCGCAATTCGGTGAAGGCCACTATCGACGCCTACGACGGCGATGTCCACATGTATGTGTTCGACGATCAGGACCCGCTGATCCTGGCGTATCAACGTTTATTTCCGACGCTGTTTATCAACGCTTCGGAAATGCCGGCGGATCTCCGCGCGCATGCCCGCTTTCCCGAAATGCTGTTTGAGACGCAGGCCGAAATTTATCGCACGTACCACATGCGCGATCCCGAATCGTATTACAATCGCGCGGATCTGTGGGACCTGGCGACGTTTTCGGCCGGCCAGAACGGCCAGCCCCAGGACGTTCCGGCGACCTACATGATCGCCACGCTGCCCGGCGAATCGCAGCCCGAATTTCTGCTGACGGTCCCGTTCACACCGCGCCGGAAGCAAAACCTGATCGGCCTGATGGCCGCCCGCTGCGACGGCCCGCACATGGGCGAGCTCGTGTTCCTGGACATGCCGAAGCAGGAAATCATCCCGGGACCCATTCAGATCGACGCGCTGATTAATCAGGATCAGACCATCTCGAAGGACCTGACGCTGTGGGGCCAGCAGGGCTCGACGGTGCTGCGCAGCCAGATTCTGGTGCTGCCTATCGACAACACGTTTTTGTACGTCGCGCCGATTTACCTGCAGGCCACGCAGGCGCGCATGCCGCAGTTGGTAAAGGTGGTGCTGGCGCTCGGGAACACGCTGGTCTATGCCGACACATATGAGCAGGCGCTCGCCGATCTGCAGGCGATCCAGCGAGGGCAGGCGCCGGCGCCCAAGCCGTCACCGGGAGTGCAGACCTCGGCTACGCCCACGCCGGTGGTCGCGCAAACCGCCGACGCGCGCATCGAAGAAATCCGCCAGCACCTGAAGCGTTATCGCGACCTGGCCGCGCAGGGAAAATGGGCCGATGCTGGTAAGGAGCTGGAAGCGATCGAGTCCATCGCGAAGAAGTGATGCCGGATCCGCCACTCAACTTCTTGCACACGAATACCTCGTTGAGTAAAGTGAAGATAGCTTTGTTCGAAACTCTGACAACCGAGCAATTGTTGATAACGCTAATCCCCGGAATAAGGGACTGCCTCAAGGCCCGCCCCGACGGGACTGTGCTCGACGGCCATCATCGCCTTTATGTCCTTCGCGCTCGTGGAGTCGATATCCACTCATTACCGCGCGAAGTTGTGCGAAAGACAGGAATGTAGGATGTATACGAAGCTGTTTTGGATCGACGGCCCCTGGAAGGGCAAGCTGGCGATATCGGCTCGTCCGCGCGGAGGCGACTGGTTGGAGGACGAGATGCGAGCGTGGCGGCGCGAGGGGGTCGACGCAGTTGTTTCTCTGCTCACAGGAAGTGAGGATCAGGATCTTGGACTCCAAACGGAACGCCACGAGTCGGAAGCCAACGGGATCGAGTTTTTCTCGCTGCCCATCGTCGATCGTTCTACGCCGGCCGCGGAGGCGGAAATCGCGCCGTTCTTAAATGCCCTCGATCGACGCCTTCGTGAGGGAAAGAAAGTCGTTATTCATTGCCGCCAGGGAATCGGCCGATCTTCTCTCATTTCCGCCGCGCTTCTGGTCGAAACGGGGCGCACTCCGGCTGAGGCTTTCGGCATGGTCGGTCGCGCCCGCGGCGTCGCCGTGCCCGAAACGAGCGAGCAGGTGGCTTGGCTCGACTCCTTCGCCGCCGCGCTAAAGAAGTAGCGCGGCGTTACGATAGATATAGGTGGCCCACGACCATCACCATCACGCTCATGCCCACACCAAGGGCCGCGTGCTTTTCATTTCAATCGCGGTAACGATTGCGTTCGTCGTTTTCGAAACCGTCGCCGGCCTGCGCGCTGGAAGCCTGGCGCTGCTTTCCGACGCCGGTCATAACTTCACCGACGCGTTCGCGCTGCTGCTCGC
The DNA here is from genome assembly GCA_963797245.1 of Terriglobia bacterium. Classification (GTDB taxonomy): domain Bacteria; phylum Acidobacteriota; class Terriglobia; order Bryobacterales; family Bryobacteraceae; genus Palsa-187. Next base: position 93,387 of record CAWCPE010000018.1, on the reverse strand, counting down.
GGCCATCGGATTCTACCTGCAATCGCGCCCGGCGGATCACGTCAAGACTTACGGCTATCAGCGAGCCGGCGTGTTGGTCGCGTTCATTAACGCAGTCACGCTGGTGGTGCTCGCCGTCGTTCTGTTTTATGAAAGCTATCAGCGGCTGATCCATCCCCAGCCGGTGGCCGAATCGATCATGATGATCGTCGCCGCCGTAGGACTGGTGGTCAACCTGGGCATCGCTTTGAGCATCGGCCACGGCCACGATTTGAACTTGCGCGCGGCGTGGATGCATATGCTGGGCGATGCGGCCAGCTCCGCGGGAATCATCGCAGGCGCGGTCGCAATTCATTACACCGGCTGGCTGCGGATCGATCCGGCGCTTTCGATTCTGATCGGCGTCGGCATCGTCTGGTCGGCGTGGAGCATTATCAAGGACTCACTGAACATCCTGCTGGAAGGATTGCCCAAGGGATTGAAACTCGCCGACGTTCTGCATGAGGTGGAAACCGTGACAGGCGTGATCAATGTCCACGATCTGCACATCTGGAGCCTCGGTTCCGAGCATCACGCGCTGAGCTGTCACGTGCTGATCGAAGACATGCCCCCTTCGGCCAGCGAATCGATTCTCCAGTGCATCAACTGCCTGCTGCGGGACCGCTTCTCGATCGACCACACCACCATTCAATTCGAGCACGTCAAATGCGCCCTGGCGGACGCCCCGTGCACGGAAACGCGGCGCGCTCAGCTACAATAAGGGTTCACCCCTTGTGAGGATGTTGAAAAAAGGGGTCAGACCACTCTGTCCACGGCCGTCAGTCTGCGAAGGCGCGAAGGTATTCGGCGGGGACAGAGCAGTCTGACCCCTTTTTTCAACAACCTTTAAATCATGCTTCGTAAATTCCGCGGCATCGCGCCCACGGTGGCCGCATCCGCCTACGTCGATCCCAGCGCACAGGTGATCGGCGACGTCACCATCGGCGAGCGGTCCAGCATCTGGCCCAACACCAGCCTGCGCGGCGATGTCGGCCCGATTGTGATTGGGGAGGAGACCAGCATTCAGGACAATTGCGCGATGCATCTGGACGACGGTTTCCCGCTGACGGTCGGCAACCGCGTCACCGTGGGGCATTCCGTGACGCTGCACGGTTGCATCATTGAAGACGACGCGCTGATCGGCATCGGCGCGACGATTCTGAACGGCGCGCGCATCGGCAAAGGCGCGGTGGTGGCCGCGGGATCGCTGGTGCCGGAGAAGATGGAAGTCCCGGCCGCCACGCTGGTGATGGGCGTCCCCGCGAAACCGCGCCGCACGGTGTCGGCGGAAGAACAGGCGCGCTTCGCCGAAGGCGTGCAGCATTACGTCAACAAGGCGAAGATCTACAAGGAAGAGTTGTGATCACCGCCGTTAAAGGCACGCGCGACATTCTTCCGCCCGCGACCTCGGTCTGGAACCACGTCGAAGCCGCCGCCCGCGAAGTGTTTCGCGTCTACAATTACCAGGAAATCCGCACGCCGATTTTCGAAGAAACCGCACTGTTCGTCCGCGGCGTGGGCGAAGATACCGACGTGGTGAGCAAGGAAATGTACACGTTCGAAGATCGTGACGGTTCGTCTTTGACGCTACGTCCCGAGGCGACCGCGTCCGTGATGCGCGCCTATATCGAACATCGCCTGGACCAGATCCCGGGCGTCAAGAAATATTACTATATCGGCCCCATGTTCCGGCGCGAACGTCCGCAGAAGGGCCGGTTCCGCCAGTTTTTCCAGATCGGCGCGGAGGCGATCGGTTCCGAATCGCCCATGGTCGACGCGGAAGTGATCGAGCTGGTGATCGAAGTCCTGCGCCGCGCGGGAATCGACGGATTCAAACTCATGTTGAATTCGATCGGCGATCAGAACTGCCGGCCTGCGTACATTGCGCTGTTGAAGGAGAAGCTGCGCGACGTTGCTCCGCAAATGTGCGGCGATTGCCAGCGCCGCGCGGTGACCAATCCACTGCGTGTGCTCGATTGCAAGGTGCCGCAGGACCAGCCGATCATTGAAGCGCTGCCGTCAATCGCCGATCATCTCTGCGATCCGTGCCGGACGCACTTCGCGGCGGTTCGCGCGCAACTCGACGCGCGCGGCATCGAATATCAGGTGGTCCCGCGCATGGTCCGCGGCCTGGATTACTACATGCGCACGACGTTCGAAATTACGCACGGCGCGCTTGGCGCGCAGAATTCGGTGCTGGGCGGCGGACGGTATGACGGATTAGCCGAATCGATCGGCTCGCGCGTTCCCGCTCCCGGAATCGGATTTTCGATCGGCGAAGATCGCCTGGTGATGGGCGTCGAGGAAGCGCATCCCGACGAATTCAAGCCGGTGGTCGACGTTTTTCTGGCAACGTTAGGCGACGCGGCCGATCTGCACGCCGGCGGAATCGCGGCCGAATTGCGAGCCGCCGGAATCGTGGTGGAGCGCTCGGCCGACCGGAAACTGAAGCGCGCTCTGGAGGTCGCCAACAAAATGGGCGCCAGATTCGCGCTGATTCTTGGAGACAATGAGATCGCTTCCGGCACATATCAATTGAAGGACATGTCGACCGGCGAACAACTCGCACTGACCCGCGATCAGCTGGTGGACCAAATAAAAAAATGACGCGCGGAAAAGGGGACTGAGTCACCGGTCTTCAGCGGTCCGTCCCCTTTTCCGCGCCACGTATTGGAAAATAGTTTATGGAATCCGTTCCTCTCGATTTTTTAGGCGACCTCAAACGTACGCACACCTGCGGCGAATTGCGCGCCTCCGATGCCGGCCAACGCGCCATCCTGATGGGCTGGGTGCATCGCCGCCGCGACCTGGGCGGCGTGGTGTTCATTCATCTGCGCGATCGCGAAGGCGTGACGCAGCTGGTCTTCCACGCCGGCACCGAAGCGCACGCCAAGGTGGAGCTGCTCGCGTCGGAATACGTGATCGCCGCCGAAGGCAACGTTTCGCTGCGCGCTCCTGACACGATCAACGCCGCCATCCCCACCGGCGAGATTGAAATAGCCGTCGACAAGCTCTGGATCCTGAACGAATCGCGCACGCCGCCGTTTGCGATGGAAGAGCACATCGACGCACAAGTCGACGTGAAAGAAGAAACGCGCCTCAAGTATCGCTACGTTGACCTGCGCCGCCCGCACATGCAGCGCAATATTATTCTGCGGTCGCGCGTGGCCTTCGCGGTGCGCGAAACGCTCACGGCGCTCGGATTTCTTGAAATCGAAACGCCGTTCATGACGCGCTCGACTCCGGAAGGCGCGCGCGATTATCTGGTTCCCGCGCGCGTTTATCCAGGGACGTTCTACGCCCTCCCGCAGTCGCCGCAGATTTTTAAACAGCTTCTGATGATCAGCGGATTCGACAAGTATTTTCAGATCGTCCGCTGCTTCCGCGATGAAGATTTTCGCGCCGACCGGCAGGCCGAATTCACGCAGATCGATCTGGAGATGTCGTTCCCGCAGCAGGAGACCATTTTCAACGTGATCGAGCCGCTGATGCGGGCGAGCTGGAAAGTGGCGGGTTTCGACGTCGCGCTCCCGTTTCCCCGCATCACCTATGCGCAAGCCATGCGCTCTTACGGCATCGACAAACCCGACATGCGCATTCCGCCGTTTTACTGCGTGGAGGATCTGCTGCCGGCGCTCACCGCGCATGATCTGCCGCTGGTGGCCATTCGCATTCCGAAGGTCGGCGCGGTCACACGCAGCGAACGCGACGCGCTGAAAGATTTCGGAAAAGAGCGCGGCCTGCGCGTGTTCGATGACGCCAAGCGCCTGGAGCGCGATTTTCCCGACGCAATGGTGAAGGTGCGCGAGAGGATCGGCTCGCAGGAAGATGATCTGCTGCTCGTTGCCGGCTGGGCTGGAGATCCGAAAGGCCAGCGTCCTGAGGAGACCGTTCTTCAAGCCTGCGGACAGCTCCGCCTGCACGCCGCGCAGAAGTACGCCGAACGCCACAAGCTTTTCGACCCGCAGAATTTCCAGTTCCTGTGGGTCACCGATTTTCCGATGTTCGAATGGGACGAAGAAGACCAGCGCTGGAACGCCGCGCATCATCCGTTCACGTCGGTGCTCGACGAGGATATCGAAAAGCTCACCACCAACCCGGCCCGCTGCCGCGCGAAATCCTACGACCTTGTTCTGAACGGCACCGAACTCGGCTCCGGGTCGATCCGTATTCATCAACGTCACATCCAACAGCAGGTTTTTGCCGCGCTCGGATTCAGCGAGGACGAAGCGAAACGGCGTTTTGGGTTCCTGCTCGAAGCGCTCGAATACGGCGCCCCGCCGCACGGCGGAATCGCGCTCGGTCTGGATCGGCTGGTGATGATCCTCGCGGCCGAATCGTCCATCCGCGAAGTGATCCCGTTCCCTAAGACCGCCAAGGGAGCCGATCTCATGTGCGAAGCGCCGTCAGAAGTCCCGGAGCGCCTGTTGCGCGACCTCGGCCTCAGCATCCGAAAACAATAATAAGCCACGCACGAACACAAATCAGATTCGTGATGATTCGTGTCCATTCGTGGCTAAATTTCTGCAACGCCAACACGCCGGCTGCGTCACAGTTCTCGTATAATCACGGCGGGAGGAAGCATGGCACGCTGGATGACAGCCGCGTCGATCGCTCTCTTGGCGTCAACGTGCGCGCCAGCGCAGGACATCACCGGAAGCTGGCGGGGAACGGTCAAGGCGAACGTGCTTCCCGGTGCGAGCTTCTCGTCGGGCGTCGGTGGTCCGCGCGCGGGCGCCAGAACCGTGCCTGTGGACGGCCAAATTCCCATCGTCGTGAATCTTGGGAAGGACCGGCATGGTGAGCTCACCGGGAGTTTGTACGCCACCGATAACGCGTCCTCTTCATTTACCCTCTGGGCGCCGTCCTTCGACGGATCGAAGCTCAGCTTCACAGTCGAGCAGTTTCCCTTCACCGGAACGCTGAGCGGCGATCAAAATTCCATGGCCGGATGGCTGCAGGGTTCGGTGCTGATCCTTTCGCGGGTGGAGCGTATCGAGCCCGCACCGGCGCCCGCCGCAACGCCGGCTCCCGAGCCGTCGATGGATCCGTCCGCCCTCCTCGCGCGGGCACTCGAAAAACTCGCCGGCACCACCCGCCGGCTGCTCAAATACACGTGCCTTGAAACGGTCGAGCGGGCGTACTATTCGGAACTACCCGCGAAAAAGAACGCCAATCCGCTGTCCGAATCGCCCGCGAGTTCCTGCGACAAAAGGCAATTCGGCAAGAGCGGAAATCTGATCCTCGACGCGGAGGATCGTCTGCGTCTGGAAGTCGCCGTTTCGGGCGGGAAAGAGATCCACGCCTGGCCGTCCGCCGGTGGATTCGACGGGCGTTCAATCTACGACATGGTTTCAACCGGTCCCATGCTGACCGGCGCGTTCGGAACCACGGTGGTGGATATTTTCGAGAATACAGGCACGCGGTATCGATTCACCGGCGTCAACCAGGACGGCGGTTTCGAATACGAATTCGAGGTCGCGCCGGACGTGAGCCACTACAGCGTCCGCGCCGGCTCGGATTGGAAGGTTACCGGCTATCGCGGCTCGTTCGAAATCCGCCCGGCGACGGCGGAGCTGGCGAGGCTCATTATTGAGACGGACCCGCTTCCTGAGGAAACCGGAATGTGCCGCGCCCGCACCGACACCGCGTATCATTACGCGCAGATCGGCGACGGGCGGTTTCTGGTTCCACTCCACAGCGAATTCGACACGCTTCCCACCAGCCTGGGCGAAACCCGCAGCCGGATCGCATTTTCCGCGTGCCACGAATTCACCGCCGAATCGAGCCTGGTCAGCGACGATCAAGCTTCACCCGCCGCATTGAAACCCGCGCCGGTTCCCGCCGTTCCGCTTCCGCGCGGACTCGAGTTGACGCTCGCGCTTACGACTCCGATCGACAGCGGCACCGCGGCCGCCGGCGATCTGATTTCCGCGAAAATCGTCCACGCCGTGCACGCCGCCGGTTCAAAGGAAATTCTGATTCCCGCCGGCGCCGTCGCCCACGGGCGGATTCTGCAGATGCGGCATCAGTACAAAACCGCGTCGTTCGAACTCCTGATCCGCTTCGATTCCCTGGAGCGGAACGGCTCAGCAACGCCGCTCCCCGTCCGCCTGGACCGCGATTTAAAGCCCGCGAAAGGACGCACCGCGAATGGATTCGCCACGCGCGGCACGGAATTTTCGCTTCCACCTCCCTCGGGCGACCCGGCCAGTTGGTTCACCTTCGCGGCGACCGGCGCGCGTTACGTTATGCCGGCCGGCACCGAATCGAAGTGGGTCACGGTGAACCCTTGAAGCTCGCGCCGCTTTTCGCAGCCACGGCGCTCTATGCGCAGGACTCCTCCGATACTCTCGCGAAAGCCCGCGACAAAATGCTGGCGGAAGCCGCGAATCTCAAGAAATTGGTGTGCGTCGAAACCATGGACCGCAGTTATTTTTCGAATCGCGACGCCGCTTCATCTCAATCCTGCGAGCGAATCGCGCTCGACCGCAAAAAGGGCCGATACAAACCCGACCTCGTATCCACCGATCGCGTGCGCGTCGAGGTCCGCTTCAGCCAGGATCGCGAAATCTACTCCTGGACCGGAAAAGCTCCGCCTTCGCATCCCGTCGACGACATTCTCGATCCCGGCCCCATGATGACCGGAGCCTTCGCCGCGCATGTGCTCGACATTTTCAGCAATCCCGCCGTGCGATTCCGGCTGCTCGACGAAAAACCGGACACCTTGCAGTTTGGTTTTCGAGTCCCGGTGGACGCCAGTCGTTTTCGGGTCCGCGCCGGTACGGATTGGGCGCTGGCCAGCTACACTGGCTCCTTCGATATCGATCGCGCGTCGCTCGGCGTGCGCCGATTCACGATCGAAACCGGCGAGCTTCCGCCGGAAACATCGTTATGCGAAGCGAGCGCGACTCTCCAGTTTGAAAATCGCGAACCCGCCGGCGCCTGGCGCCTGCCCAGCGAAAGCCGTTCCCGCCAGATTCTGCGCGGCGCGGAGGAAACCGATAGCGCGATCAGATTTTCGGATTGCCGCGAGCCCGCCGAGGCTGCCGCGCAGCCCGCCATTCGGGGCGAACCGTTACCTCCCGGTCTCGCCGTTTCGCTGGCGTTCACCGCTCCCATCGATTCGGATACCGCCGCCGCGGGCGACTCGATTTCCGCCACCGTCACCGAGGATGTCGTCAAGGGATCCAAGGCGTGGGTGCCTGCCGGAGCCGTCGTCACCGGCCGGATCATTCGCATGGAACACCAGTTCGCGGTGATGTCAACAAACGGTCGGCTGCCGAAGGCGTTTGTGATCACCATCGCCTGCGATACAGTAAAGGCGAACGGCGTCAGTTCACCCTTTTACGCGACGCTGGTTCGGCCGGTTTCGACTCGGTGGCAGGTCGGAAATCCGAAGCTGGACGCGTGGCCGCACGGAACGTTCATTTTTCCTTCGGGCGCTTCGCGCTACGTGGTCCGCGCGCCGTTCGAATCCCACTGGCGGACGGTTGAAATTGGCCGTTAATCAACGTGAATAAAACAATAACGTTCATTCACGTTTATTAACGGCCAATACCTCTTAAGCTTTCTTCCCACGGGGCGCGAGCTTGATCAGCGCAGTCATCAGAGGCCGGGTGGCCGGCGGCGCGGGGACCCTGGCTTTCGTATCCAGGATCTGTTTATTGTTCATGGCCTGGCCGTACAGTTTCTTGTTCTCGCCCGAATCGGTCCGCAGCGTCGCGCCTTCAAGCGAAATCCCGGAGAACAACCCCTTGGCGTGCGAGTAAGTCAGGATCGCCGCGCGCCCGGTGGCATCCATATTGATGCTGGCGTCCTTGCCGGTCATTCCCTGCACCGTGGCGATATCCGCGCCCAGGGTGAACTTGTCCGCCAGCAGGTGCTTCATGCCGTTCTTGTTCATCACCAGCATGATCAGATCGGTGGACGACGCGCCCAACTGGGGTCCGAAGCTGCCGCCTTCAATCGCGACCGCGGCCGGAGCGGTCCATCCGCCGTGCGGCTTCCGGCACGAAGCGAATCCGCGCCCGCGCTTGCCGCCGAACAGGAACGCGCCCTTGATCAGTCCCGGGACAATCACGATGCACTGCGCTTTGCCGATCAGCTGCGCCGGGATTCCGTTGTCATTGCTTCCGACCATCTCAGCCAGAGCGCTGGCCGCGTGCTGAACGCGCTTATCGGCCGTCATTTCTTTGGCCGTAGCGAGCGAGGTCACCGCCATCGTCGCGAGGATCATTAGCCGGGTCATACTACTCAATGGCGCGACCCGGCCCGCAAGATTAGTGAGGTGTCGCAGATTCTGCGATGCCAAAGGACGGCGGGCTTTAGCCTTGCCCCCCTGACAGGCGGAGCTGAAGCTCCGCGCGGATTGAAGAGGTTGCGGAAAAGGGGACAGACCGCTCTGTCCACGCCGCACACTCTCAGGAAAATCAATGGCTTCGGGTCGGGGTCAGAGTAGTCTGTCCCCTTTTCCGCAACCTCCTTCAATCCGCCGTCCTGACTACGACTTCACTGGCTTGTCCGACAACTTCCACTTCTTCTCGTCGAAGTACATCACTTTTCCCTGCCGGTAGCTCTCCACCGCCATCGAAATCGCCACCTGCGCGCACGCCCCGGTTTCGACGTCCAGATGCGGTTTCTGACGGCTGCGCATGCAGGAGAGGAAGTTGTTGATGTGCGCCGTCATCGAATCGTACTGCTCCACCGGGATCTTCTGCTCATCCATGCCGAACTTGTAGTCCGGATTGATCAGCTTGCGCGTGTACTGGCCGTTCTCCCGAACGCGCTTGGTCTCCGGCCGCAGGATGATATTGTCAGCGCGGCTTTCAAACTGCCCGTTCTCGACCATGATCACGGTTCCTTCGTGCCCGCGGATCAGCCCCGGGATGTGCTGCGAATTCGCCATCGACGAACTCAGCACCAGCGAATGCCCTTCGGCGTAATCCGCAATCAGGTGGAACGTGTCCGGCACCTCGCGGGTGTCTTTGAACACGTAAATTCCGCCGCCCGCGCTCACTTTGGTCGGGAACTGCGGTTTATCCCAGCAGATGTTCAGCGGCGCGACCACGTGGTAGAACAGATCCGTCGCGATGCCGCCCGAATAATCCCAGAATTTGCGGAAACGGAAAAAGCGGTCGGCGTCATACGGACGCTTGGGCGCCTGGCCCAGCCACATTTTCCAGTCGATGTAATTTTCACCCGACGCTTCCGGGCCAGCGGCTTCATCGATGTGATAATTCCATTCGCCTTCCACCGAGTTGCGATGATAGGAGCCCTGGCTCATGATCATCTTGCCGATCATGCCGTCGGCGATGGCTTTTTTCGCCTTCCACCACTGGTCGGCCGAGGTGGTCTGCGATCCCACCTGCAGCACGCGCCCGGTTTCCTTCACCGTCGCGACCAATTGACGCGCTTCCTCGATGGTGTGCGTCATCGGCTTTTCGAGATACACGTCTTTGCCGTGATCCATCGCTTCGAGCGCCACGCGCGCGTGCCAGTGATCCGGCGTAGCGACGATCACCGCGTCAATGTCCTTGCGGTTGATGATCTCCCGATAATCGAGATAACCGTCCGTGATTTTGAGCGCGTCCTTGGCCCGATTAATGCGCTTCTGATAGCAATCCGCCACCGCGACCACCTGGCAGGAATTGTTGTCCGCGCCGACTTTGGCGAAATTCGCCGCGTCGCTCGATCCGCGGCCGCCCACGCCAATCACGCCGATATTGATCCGGTCATTGGCGCCGAGCACGCGTCCGCTCGACTTCGAGGACGCTTTCGCCAGCGCGTTCCGCACCGGTCCCAGTGCCGCTCCCACCGCGCCCGCCTGGCGTAGAAAATCCCTGCGATCGAAACTCGAGGACATGGATCGCTCCTTTATTTGCTGTTCGTCTGGTTACGTGGACTAGTTTACTTCAAACTTCGCCCGGATGGATCTCCGAAGTCGCCGCAATCGGTGGAGCGCCCGTGCGGGCGGCCGGGCGGAGCGCGCGCCACCAGATGTAAACGCTGACCAGGTGCGCCAAGGTCATGAACAAATCCGGCATCCAGCGATGCCGCGAAGGGAGCAGCTGCCGGACGCCGAAGCCGAGTGCCTGGGCGGTGACCTGCAATCCCAGCCCGGCGCACACCGCCAGCAGTTGCGCGTCGCGGCGCCGGGCGCCCAGCAGCGCGGTCCACAAGACCAGGTTCATGATCGCCGCGCCAAAATTCAGAACCTCACCCGCGCCATTGAAAAACACCGGGAAATCGCCGATCGACTGGTGGAACAGAAGAAAGGGTAACCCCAGCACGACCAGCGTGATGAATCCCAGCGCCCGGCCTGCCATCACGCGCGCCGGATTGCCTTCCATCGCACGATAGGTGAGCGTGATCACCATCAGGAACAGCAACAGGTCCACCACCACTTCGTCGGCGTAATACAGCTTGATGAACAATTCATGTGCGTCTGCGATGCCCAGGCGAGGGCCAAAGTTGGAAACCAGGTATTCGGCACCGGCAGTTAAAAATTCAGCCAGGCAATAGATCAACAGAATGGGATAACGAAGGTAGGATCCCTTGAGTAGGTAGGCAATTACGAGCAGCAGCAGTACAAAACTGCCCAGTTCGAGGGTATTAAAGAGGTAGGTAAAAAACATCAGCGGGCTCCGGGTACACGTACCGTTACCCGGCTCCCGCTGCTAGAAATCTTGTGATCTTGATTAAGCCAGCAATCCGCCGCCGTCATCTGGCGGTGGGATCGGTCCATGGGCATACAGCAGCCCTCCACCGTCATCGGGAGGAGGAATTGGCCCGTGAGCAAAGAGCAACCCGCCACCGTCATCCGGCGGAGGAATCGGTCCATGCGAAAGAAGCAATCCACCACCGTCATCCGGCGGAGGAATCGGTCCGTGTGCCGTCCTGAGCGGGTTGTTTCCGCTCCCATTGGCAAGCAGTGTAACACACAGAAGTAACGAACCACCAACAAGTTTTTTCATGGCACCTTCCAACTCAGAGAGAAATATCTTCCCCCTGGTACCTCTTCTAAAGGGGGTACTAAGAGATACACCCTAAGCGTATCTGAGGTGCCTGTTACGTGTTACTAGGATTTTCCTGTAGTACTTAAGTTTTACTCAAAACTATAGCGATATCCCGTAGATTTACTAGAACTTACGGGATCCGGTTATCCGCCGATAGCTTGGCGGCGGCTGGCCAGTCCCGATTCCTGGATCACGATCAGACCCTGCTTCACCAGGTCCGCCAGAAATTCGCGCAGCGTGTCAGGCTCGTACTCCGCAGCAAACTGCTTGCAGAAATCTCCGATCGAGGCGCGGTGGCGATCTCTGAGGAACTCGAACAGCGGCTTCGCTGCCAGGGCGAACGTCAAAACCTTGCCGTTGAACGCGATATTGATGGCATCCCGATCATGGCCATTTTGGAGCTCCAGTCCGCGCGTGGTGGCCAGCGTGATCACCGAATCCTCAGCGTCCGGCAGTACCTGCGGGGTCGCGCTCCAGGGTAATCCTAGCGACGGCCGCGGGGACGCCATGCCCCGTTGAAGTTTCATGAACCGGTCGAGCAGTTCCGGATCGCGCATCGCCGAGGCGACCGCGTCGCCGATCCCTCGCATCACATTTAATCGCGTCTCCGGCGCTCCGGCGAGCGGAATATCCATGCGCATCCGGACATCCTGCTCCAGTTCCTGGGACGCGAAGCGGAGAATATCGATGCCGGTCGGATAACGCTGCCCGATGGTCAGGTGCATGGTCGGCTCATCGCAGGGGATGGCGATGTGCCACCATCCGCGCGGCATGTACAGAACGTCGCCCTGATTCAGAAGACCGTCGAAGAGCGGGTCGCAGGTGGGCGGCTGGCTGTGCAGTTCCACGCTGTTCTTGACCGGGAATTTTTCGGTGACGCCATAGATTTTCCAATGCTTCCGCCCAGCGACCTGCAGCACGATCACGTCATGATCGTCCCAATGGACGTCGAATCCGTGCGACACGCGCCAGCCCGCGTACATATTGATCTGAATCGGCACCTGAAACACGCGCTCCAGGTTTTCGGCGAGCCCGGTGATCGGCTCATACATGCAATCCACGCGTTCGAGCACCAGGGTCGCGCCCTCGCGCAGCAATTCGGTCAGCTCGGGAGCTCGCACGATGCCGTCTTTGAGGAACGCCTCCGGTCCCACCGGCCGGCCGCCGCTGACCATTCGAATTCCCTTGGTCCCGAACCGGTGGGTCCGCAAAATATGATTCAACGCCGGCCAGGGAAACAGGGATTCGAACTTCCCGGCGTCGCCCGGGACGTGCAGAAAATTCGTCCCCGCACAATTCGCCAAAAATTCCTCCGCGCTGCAGGGATGAAGAATGTCATCGAGCGTGAAGGAACGCATTGGTCAGTTCTACGCCAACCCCGGGCACAAGTCAAGAAGGCCAGAAGAACGCCGCCGGCTCAGTCAAAGACTTGAAGCCGGCGGCTTGGGCTCTGGAATGGAACGATGCCTGTTGGATCGAATCGAAGCCCGGTATGTTTCAAAGCATCTTGTCAGGCGCGGCGCAGGGACCGCAGCAGCTCCCAGAATGCAACGTAAACATTCAACAGGCCCAGGCCGGTGAGCGCTCCGCGAAAGTAGGGATCCTGCCAGATGTCGCGCAACGCCGGAAAGACCGACTGGAAGGAGTTCATCTTCCAGACGTCATCCATCCAGGGAAAGATCACCAGAAAGATCCCGATCTCGAAAGCAAAGATAGCAAAGCAGATATTCAGCAGACGGGAAGGCCAGTGACGAGCCGCCTTTTCGGGCTCCGATCCCTCGCCCACCTCGGCCTGCGCATTCCCGGACGGATCGGGGCTATGGTCCGGATTCAAGGACATGCAAACAACTCGCCTTGCTCGGGGATCGCCCGCGGCTCCGGATATCCGCTCCAAACTCTGTACTGTCGCGCCGCGCGGACCGGCTCGAAACTGAAGCGATGCAGCATGGTGGGACCCAGGCGTTCGAGCGCGGCCAGATGGTCAGGCGTCGAGTATCCTTTATTACTCGCCAGGTTGTACTCCGGAAACACGCGGTCCCACTCAACCAGCGCGTGATCGCGCCCGGTTTTCGCAAGAATCGACGCGGCGGCGATGGAAAAACTCAAAGCATCCCCATGAATCAGCGGTTTCTGGGCCACTTCCAGGTCCAGCTTGACGGCGTCGAGCAGCAGATAATCATAGGCGATTTTCAATTTCGCCAGAGCCCGTTTCATGGCCACCAATGACGCCTGATAAATGTTGATCCGGTCGATTTCGAAGGTGTCGCAGGCACCCACCGCCCAGCCGAGCGCGCGTTCCTTGATGCGTCCGGCCAGCACCTCACGCCGTTCCGGGTCGAGCGCCTTGCTGTCGTCGAGGCCGCGGATGGGACGCTCCGGATCGAGCACCACGGCCGCCGCGAACACCGGCCCGAACAGCGCCCCGCGCCCGGCTTCGTCGAGCCCCGCGATCACGGTGAATCCGGCCTTCCTCGCGGCACGCTCGTAGTAGCTCGAAGGCACTCTTTATGTTAACCCGCCGCAAACGCGACGCGATGCTGTGGAGAGCAGATTCCTATTGATATTGCTGCGCCGCGATGCTGAAAACCGCACTCTTCGGCCACTGCGCATCGCCGATCGTGATGTTCGGGTGCGCCGCATCCACGATGCCCATCGTCCGCAGCGGCACGCGTACGTCCAGCAGATTGCCTCCGGCCTGCACCAGCGGATCCAGACTTAAGCCCGCCCAGGTCTGGAAAATCATCTGGTTGGCGCGCTCCAACATCAGCCAATACGCCACGTAATGCCGATGACTGTTGGCGCGGCCGCTCGAATCGAACGTCGCCTGGTCTCCGATGTTCGCCACGGCGCGCAATACGAATTCGCCCACACCCGAAACATCCACTTTCATCACTGGCCATCCCATCGGCGGCGTCTCCGCCGGGGTGCCGGGCGCGGGCATCGGCTCCGACGATTCGATCCGGATATACAAAAACGACTCATCGTAAGCCGCCCGCAGCTGCCAGCCGCGCCGGGCCGCATTCGCCGCATTGAATGCCGGCGTGACACTCTGCCAAGGCGATCCTGCGCGCGCGAAGGCTCCGTCGGGCGGAGGGAGCATGGCATAAACCGATTCCGCGGTATACGCCTTCTCGTTAAAAGCCTGGTCCTTGATTTTCCAGCTCCCGTCTTCCTTGGCCAAACGCATACTCAGGAATTGGCCTGGGCTCAATTGTCCCAGCAACACCGCCTGGTCGCCCTGTACGAAAGTCTTTGACCACTTGTAGTGCGCATCGGGCCGCGGGCGGAAGTAGGGGAGTATCTTCTTCGCTTCGGATGCCGATTCGCGCGACCACAACCCGATAAACGCATTCGCGTCGCCGGTTTGCTCGGCCTTTTCCATATCCCTATAAACGGCGAGAACCTGCTCCTCGGCACTCTGCGCCTGGCATCCCATCGCGCAGATCAAAAGGACGGCAAAAGTCCGCATATGCTGGAGATATCGGCGGAATTTGCGCACCGCATTATTGCGTGCTCCGAGTTGCGGTGGGAAACGGAACGTTTAACCGCTCCCTCTAGTCGCGGCTCGGGGTCAGCGGTTCCCGTCAAGGTAAGTGACGACACCAGGCCGCCGTCCGCGATATCGCTCCCCGAGCCGCGACCAGAGGGAGCGGTTAAACGGCGGATACCGATTACGAGACGAGCAACCGCAGAAGGAAGCAGAGCGCGGAGGCTATTCGCGTTCGCGCAGACGGGCGGCTTTTCCTTTGAGCCCGCGCAGATAGTAAAGTTTCGCGCGCCTCACCCGACCGGTGCGGACCACGTCAATGTGGTCGACCACCGGCGCGTTCACCGGAAAAATGCGCTCCACGCCTTGCCCGAAGCTCACCTTGCGGACCGTGATGGTCTCGCCGATCCCGCTGTTGTGCTTCGCGATGACGGTGCCTTCAAATGCCTGCAGCCGCTCCTTTTCGCCTTCCTTGATCTTCACGTGGACGCGAATGGTGTCTCCCGGCCGGAATTCAGGATGATTCGCCAGCTTGCTCTTGCTGAGTACTTTCGTCATGACCGCGTTCTGCATAACAGCTCCCTTTTCTTAAATCAGGTCCCAATAGATCAGGCCGTTGCCGCGCCGTTTTCGCGTGCGCCGCCTCGACCCTCCACCGCCGGATCTGCTCATGATTCCCGCCGAGCAGCACTTCCGGCGCTTTCCACCCACGAAAATCCGCGGGCCGGGTGTACTGCGGGTAATCGAGCAGGCCGTCTTCAAACGACTCGAACACAGCCGACTGCCCGTTCCCGAGCACCCCTTCCTTCAACCTCGCCACCGCGTCGATCACCACCGCCGCGGCCAATTCTCCGCCGCTCAACACATAATCGCCGATCGAAATCTCGAAATCGGCCAGATGCTCCGCGACGCGCTCATCCACGCCTTCGTACCGGCCGCAGATCAGCAGTAATTCATCGAACGAACTCAACTCACGCGCCAGCGCCTGGTCGAATTTCCTGCCCTGCGCCGACATCAAAATCACTTTTCGCGCCGGCCCGCGCTCCGGCCAGATCGATTCGACGGCTTCAAAGATCGGCCCGGCTTTGAGCAACATGCCTTCGCCGCCGCCGAACGGCCGGTCGTCTACCGTCTTATGCCGGTCATACGTCCACTTCCGAAGATCGTGGATCTCGATCCCGATCAACCCGGCTTCCGCGGCCCGCTGGACCACCCCGTGCTCGAATGGTCCCCGAAAAAACTCCGGGAAAATCGTCAGCACGTGAAACTTCATCACACTAACCCTTCCGGTAATTCCACCCGGATCGTTTTCCCCGCCACGTCGATTTCCCGGCAGATCGACCGGACGAACGGAATCAAAACTTCGCGGCCGTCGGGCGTTTCCACGTTCAAAAGCGGGGCTGCGCCGTAATCCTCCACCGCTTTCACCACCCCGACCGGCCCCACTCCCACCACCTGGCACCCGATCAGGTCGGCGTGAAAAAACTCGCCTTCCGCGGCCTCGACGCGCTCGGTTTCCGGAACCAGAATGTCAGCCCCGGCCCACTCTTCCGCCTGGCTGATCGAATCGATCCCGGCGAACTTCAGAATCGTCCGCCCGTCGTGAAACCAGACCCGCTCGACCATCGCATTGCGCCGCCGGCCGTCCACTTCGAGCGTCACTTCCTTCAACTCTTCCGCACGCCCGGGCCGCGAGCTGTAAATTTCCGCCAGCAGCTCGCCTCGATTCCCGCGCGCCCGAAACAACTTTCCGACTGCGACCTCAGCCACTTACTCCAATATTTCCAGCGTAAACCGCCGGTTCAATTTCATTCCGGCCGCGCCCAGCAGTGTCCGGATGGACCGCGCCGTCCGCCCCTGCTTCCCGATCACTTTTCCCAAATCGCTCGGCGCGACGCGCAACTCCAGTACCGTGACCTGCTCGCCTTCCACCTCGCGAACCGTCACTTCATCTGGAATATCTACCAGAGCTTTCGCGATTTCCGTTACCAAGTCCTTCACCCGTTTTCACCCTCCTCGTTGGGTCGATTGTAGCAGGGTTCAGGCGGCTGGAGCGGCTGGGGCAGGATTCGCCTTCAACAAACGCGTTACCGTATCCGACGGTTGCGCGCCGTTTTTCATCCAATGCGCGATGCGTTCATGTTTCAAATTCACCGCCGCCGGTTTCGCCACCGGATGATACGTGCCCACCACTTCGACGGCCCGGCTGTCGCGCGCCCGCTCTTTATCGATTACCACCACGCGGTAACTCGGCTTCTTTTTGGCGCCGAACCGCGCTAAACGAATCATCAACATTCCATCTAACTCCTGTTCACCTATTGTGGCCCAAATCCCATGGGCAATTTCAGCTTCCCGAGCCGTTTGCCCAGGAACCCTCCGCCGCCCGTTAAACTCTTCATCATCTTGCGAGCCTGCGAATACTGCTTCAGCAGGTTATTCACTTCCTGCACCGACGTTCCCGACCCCTTCGCGATCCGCCGTCGCCGCGCGCCGTTGATGATCATGTGATTGTTGCGCTCCCGCGCCGTCATCGAGTCGACGATCGCCACCAGCCGGGTGATCTCTTTCTCATCGACCTTCATGTTCTTCAGGTCCTTCATCGGCCCGATCTGCGGCATCATCCCCAGAATCGACTCGAGCGGCCCCAGCTTACGGATTTGCCGCATCTGATCGCGAAAATCGCCCAGCGTAAAATCGTCATCGAGCAGCTTGCGCTGCATCTCTTCCGCGGACTTTTGATCGATGTGCTCCTCAACGCGTTCAATCAGGCTGAGCACGTCGCCCATTCCCAAAATCCGCTGCGCCACCCGATCCGGATGAAACGGCTCCAGCGCGTCCGACTTTTCGCCGACACCCACAAATTTCAACGGTTGCCCGGTCACCGCGCGAATCGAAAGCGCCGCGCCACCGCGAGCATCGCCATCCATCTTAGTAAGGATGGTTCCCGTGATCCCCAGCCGCTTGTTGAACTCGTCCGCCGATTTGACCGCGTCCTGCCCGGTCATCGCGTCGGCAACAAACAAAATCTCCGCCGGCGAAAGCAATTCCTTGAGCTCGGAAAGCTCCGTCATCAAATCGTCATCGATATGGAGCCGCCCGGCCGTATCGACCAGCAGCACATCGCGCCCCGTCTGCGTAGCTTCCTTGCGAGCCGACCGAGCCAGCTCAACCGGCTTGGTCTCCTCAGGAGTCCCTTCATAAATCGGCAGCTTCAAATCCCGAGCCAGCACCGAAAGCTGCTTCCGCGCCGCCGGACGATAGACGTCCACCGAAACCAGAATCGGCGAGTGCCCGTTCTTAGACAACCACCGCGCAAGCTTCGCCGACGAAGTAGTTTTACCCGACCCCTGCAGCCCGACAATCATCATGACGGTCGGAGGCTCGTTCGCAGTCCGCAATTTAGCCTGATGCGTGCCCAGCATCTTAACCATCTCATCGCGAACAATCTTGACGACTTGCTGCGCAGGCGAAAGCGCCGTGAGCACATCGCTGCCCATGGCCTTTTCTTTCACGGCTTCAATGAACTGTTTAGTGACGCGAAAATGCACGTCGGCCTCGAGCAGCGCCACGCGAATCTCGCGCAGCGCGGACTCCATATTTTCCGCCGATAGTTTTCCTTCTCCACGCAGGTTTTTAAACACCCGCTGGAGTTTGTCGCTTAAATTCTCAAACATGATTCGGCCTCAGGGCCAGACGCCTGCGGTGGGCAGTTGCCCCTTCAGTGTAGCGCAGCAGGGGCGGGAACCGCATATAATAGAAAGGTAGAAATGTTGTAAGAAAGGTAGACGGATGAGCCTGAACATCAAGGACCCCGAAGCTCATCGCCTGGCGCAAGCGATCGCGAAAGAAACCGGCGAAACCATGACTCACGTGGTTACCGAAGCCTTGCGCGAGCGCTATCATCGCCTCCAAAACCGGAAACGTAAGGCCTCGGTGGCGGAACTACTCGCCATCGCCCGTCGGGCCGCCGCGCATGTCAAAAGGCCCTATCTCGATCACGCCGAGTTCCTCTATGATGAACACGGATTGCCGAAATGATCCTGGACACTTCCGCCCTGGCCGCGATCTTGTTTGATGAGCCAGAGGCTGCCGATTTCACCCGAACCATCCACGACGCTGAAAGATGCCGCATAAGCGCCGCGAATTTTGTGGAGCTATCTCTGGTGGTCGAAGGCCAGATGGGTACGGGCGGTCTCCATCAGGCGGACATGTTCCTCCGCCGGGCCGGCGTTGTCATGGAGCCATTCACCGCGGAGCAGGCTTACATCGCGCGCCAGGCCTTTCATGACTACGGAAAAGGCCGTCATCCCGCCGGTCTCAATTTCGGCGATTGCTTCTCCTACGCCCTCGCGAAAATCACCGGCGAGCCCCTCCTGTTCAAAGGTGACGACTTCCGGAAAACCGACATCGTCGCTGCGGCTTAAGGCAAGCATCTGAGCGGTTGCCGATTTACCCTAGTGCAGTTAGCCGCTTACATCGAGCAGGCGCTCATAGTCGGCGTGGTCGCCAATCCAGAACCAGTAGAACGATTCTCCCCGCCGGCGTGCGAGGGCTCGATAGGATTTGGACACGCGCACCGACCAAAATGCGCCGACCGGTTTTAGCCGCAGCGACGGATGATTCGGGTCGGCGGAGAATAAAGCGAACTGTTTGTCGGCAAGCCTTTGGATTTCAGCCGGCAGAGAATTGTAGGAATCCCAAAAGCTCTCGTCAGCGTAAGACGAAATCGGCATACATCCTGGACTCGTGCGCCGGCCTTGTTTCTTTCATCGGCGATCAAAAGGACGAAACTCTCCGGCCGCGATTTCAGCATCAATCCGGTCGACGAGAGCCGTGCCCCGTCCGCCCGCCGAGAAGTCGCGCTCCATCTGTTCGTCCCACTGATCCGCGAGCCAGTCTTCGAGCCGCAGGCGATCTTCCTCAGGAAGAGCGAGAATGGCGTCCTTGATGGCCTCAATGGTCACGCTACGAGCTTAACGCACCGGGACGTAGCATTGAGGAAGCCGTCCTTGAGGCCCTTCGGAAGGCACTGGCGCGAGACAGGGAACTTCGGGAGCGACAAGGCGCGTGACCCCGCCCCTCGAACATTGTTACGATCAGAGTGTGGCGCTGAAGATCGAAAATCCGGAGACTGAACGTCTCGCCCGTGAACTCGCTGAAAAGACTGGCGAGACCGTGGACAACATCGTTTTAAGCGCTCTCCGTGAACGAAATGCAAAGTGGCAGCGCATCCGCTTCCCAACCGACGGGACTGCGTTTCGAGTCCTTTCGGAAGCCCAGGAGCGCTTCGCCGGGTTGCCCGTCCTCGACAACCGCCCTCCCGACGAGTTGCTCGGATACGACGAATGGGGCCTGCCCCACTGATGGTCATAGACAGTTCGGCGCTGAGCGCCATACTGGTAAACGAGCCGGAAGCCGAGCAATTCAAGATCGCCATCGATCAAGATTCCGTTCGCTTGATTTCAACTGCGACGGTGCTCGAGACGGCGATCGTCGCGCGCTAGCGTTCGGGCCAAGCCGGAACAATCGAGCTCAACCGCGTCCTTGGCCGCCTGCCCGCACAAATCGTCCCGTTCGATCTCGACCAACTCGTCTGGGCGCGTCACGCGCTAGAAACCTACGGTCGAGGCCGCCATCCCGCCAAACTCAACTTCGGCGACTGCTTCACTTACGCTTTAGCCAAATCCACCGGCGAACCGCTGCTCTTCAAAGGGTCCGATTTCTCGCTTACTGACCTCAACTGCGCAGTCTAAGGCCGCCCCATATACTTCTCATACAGCCGGGTCTGCTTATTCGTCAGCTCGATATCGACGCCCTTGATATACACTTTCTTCACGTTCGACAGCGCATCTAGCGGATCCCCCGACATCACCATCAGGTCCGCCCACTTACCCTTCTCGATCGACCCAATCTTGTCCGCCACGCCCCAGATCTCCGCCGCGTTGATGGTCAGCGCCTTCAGCGCCTCATCCTCCGGCAGCCCGAACGCGACCGCGCGGCCGGCGTTATACGGCAGATTGCGAACAAATTCGTTGTCGCCCGTGGCGAATGCGAATTTCACGCCCGCCTTGAACACCTGCCCCGGAAGCGATTCCGCCTGATCGTAAGGAGCGTCTTCGTTCTCCGGCAGCTCCTCCGTGCGCCCCAGAATCACCGGGATATTCTTCGCCTTCAGCTCCGCCGCGACGTTCTTCAACTCACGTGGCTGCATAATCACGATCTTCACATGCTGCTTTTCGCTGAACGCGATCGCGTCTTTGATCTGCCGCTCGCGCGTTGCCATCACCGCCAGCGGAACTTTTCCGTCCAGCACCGGAAGCATCGCTTCCATCTTCAGATCGCGCTTGAATTCCGGCGGGTTCGACGTCTTCTCTTTCTGATACTGCCGAGCGGCGTCGAAGAAATCGTTCAGCTTCTGGATCTGCGCGTCATATTGGCGTTTGCGCTCGGCGAAGCTCGACGCACCGCCGGCGCCGCCCGCTTCGGGAAAATCGGCCGCGAAGTTCCCACGACCGCCCCCGGCGACGCTCGGGAAAATCACCTGCACCGCTGCGTCGCGATTGATTTCCATGTCTTCCCAGGTCCAACCCGCCAGGTGAATCAGCGCGGCCTGCCCGGCAATAATTTGCGCCACTCCTCCGCCCCGTCCGCCGCGACCCGACCCCGGGAACGTCATCACACTGGTGATCCCGTTCACGCGCGTCACCGGAATGTGCTCGCTTCCCGGATTCACCGCGATCAGCGCCTTCAGTTGCGGCATGAACTCGCCCAGCTCGCCCGTGTCGACCGTCACGCGTTCGCCCGAAACTTCCGAGAGCCCGATATTGGTCTGCGAATCGATCATCCCCGGATACACGCGCAGCCCCTTGCCGTCGACGATCTTGATCCCCTTGGGCGCAACAATCTTCGCGCCGATCTCGGCAATCTTGCCGTCCTCGACCAGCACCGAAACATTCATCTGCGGCGCGCTCGACACCGGATAAACATCGGCATTGCGAATCAGAAACGTATCGTTAGCCGCGCCAAACACCAGCCCACTCACCACCAACCACAAACCACAAACCGGCGTTCTCATTGCGGCCTCCGCGACGGCGCGTTCTTCCTGGCGTCCTGCTTTTCCATGTCGATCAGCTTCTGCTTCTCCGCGTCCTTCATCGGCCGGCCGCTCAGGTTCACGTCGCGATCGAAATACTTGGTCCCGTCGATCATCACCTTCTGCACCTTCGACATGGTCGACAGCGGGTCCTTATCGTAAATCACCAGGTCCGCGTCTTTTCCGACCTCGATCGAACCCACGCGATTGTCCACGCCCAGCTGCTTGGCAGGATTCAGGGTCACCATTGCCAGCGCCTCTTCGCGCGTCATACCGCCGTACTTCATTGCCTTCGCGGCCTCGGTATTGAGGCGGCGCATCAGCTCCGCATCGTCGCTATTCAGGCTCACCACCACGCCCTTCTTGGCCATCACGGCGGCGTTGTAAGGAATCGCGTCGTAAGCTTCCATCTTGAAGCCCCACCAGTCGCTGAACGTCGACCCACCCGCTCCATGCGCGGCGATTTCCTTCGCCACTTTGTAGCCTTCGAGCACATGCTGGAACGTCCGGATCTTGAACCCGTAATCGTCCGCGATGCGGATCAGCATCAGGATCTCGTCGGCCCGATAACAGTGCGCGTGCACGTAGCGCTTGCCTTCCAGCACTTCCTTCAACGCCTCCAGCTTCAAATCCTTGCGGGGTGGAATCGGACTCCCACCCGCCTTCACTGCCGCGTCATATTTATCCCACTCGGCTTTATACGCGACCGCTTGGTTGAACGCCTCGCGAATCGTATCCTCCACGCCCATGCGCGTCGCCGGATAGCGCAGCGGCGCCGGCGTACCACCGCCGCGTCCCGCCTGAGGACTTCCGCTCCGCTTCGGATTCTCGCCCAGCGCGAATTTGATCCCCGGCTTGGCGCCTTCAAAAATCAGCCCCTGCGCGTCCTGGCCCCAGCGCATCTTCAGCACGATGGTCTGTCCGCCGATCGCGTTGGCCGATCCGTGCAGAAAATTGATCACCGTAACTCCCCCGGCGAGCGCGCGGTAAATCGCGACGTCCTCCGGGTTGATGATGTCTTTGATATTCACCATAGAGGACACCGAAACGCTGCCTTCGTTGATGTTCCCATCGCCCCCGATGTGCGAATGGCAGTCGATAATCCCCGGAATCACCCACTGTCCCGCCGCATCGATCACCGTCGCGCCGGCCGGCACCATCACGTTCTCGCCCACTTCGGCGATCTTGCCGTCGCGCACCAGGATCGAGCCCTTGAAAGTGCCTTTGCCCGATTCGGTCATGATGGTCGCGTTCTTGATCACCGTCGTTTCCGCGTGCAACGCGAGCGCAGCGAGCGTCAAAAGAAAAATTGTCCGCATTACCGATTCTCCGTTCCAGCACCGCGACCCGGAGTTTCGGGCGCCGGCTTGTGCTTCACTCCGTCGATGAAAACCATTTCCACCCGCGTTCGATCCTCGAAGATCTCGCCGCGCGTCACCACCAGATTCGCGATCTTGCCCTTTTCGATACTTCCCAGCCGGTCCGCCACACCGTAAATCTCGGCCGGCGAAAGCGTCAGCGCGCGCACCGCGTCCTCGCGCGACAATCCGTTGTCGATGGCCTTCTTCACCGCCCGCTGAATCTCTCGCGGCGTATCCACGCCATCCGTATAAAACGCGAACTTCACGCCCGCCTGTTTCAGAATCCCCGGAGTCGACGGCGCCTTGGCCCGATTCTCCAGCGTCCGCATCGAATCGACCTCATCCGGATCCGCATCGCGAGCCATTTCCGGCCACTTCAGACTCACCAGCACCGGCGAGTTATGTTTCTTCAAAAGATCGGCCGCGCGATAGCCTTCCCGCATTCCGTACAGCACGGTCGGCTGCTTTAGTTCCTCGCCGAAGCGCAGCATGCGATCCATCTCCACCAGGCGCTCCGCCGGCAGCAGAATCCGCTTCGATTCGATCACGCCTTCAAGCGCCCGGTCATATTCCGGCCGCTTCATGCCGCGCGGGTCACGCTCATACGCGGCTTTTACGAGTTTGTAGTGATCGGCATCCAGATAAATCTGCCGCACGTACGCGATCACACCCATCAAGGAACTGGGAAATCCTCCGCCGAATCCGCGGCCCGTGTTCATCGCGATGTACTGGCCCACGGACGGCACCAGCACCATCGCTTCCGGCTTCTCCCCCGCCAGATCGATCACCGATCCCTGTCCGCCGAAAATTCCGCGCGTCGGAAAAACCACCGCCGTAGTGAATCCCGCGTTGCGCGCCGTCTCGATGCGCCGGTCGTTGATCTGAATCTCATCGGCCGCCTTGATCCAACTGGTGGTCCGCGGCCGATCCTCGGGACCCATCGAATGAGGCTCCGCAGTCGTGCTCGCTGCCGCCGCGCCACCTCTTCCGCCTCGACCGGCAGGCGCAGCACCGGGCATTCCCCAGGTGCTCAACGCATCGACCAACCCGGGATAAACCGTCATCCCCTCGCCGTCGATCACCTGCGCATCGGCAGGCACGGCCACGCTTTCGCCGACGGCTTCAATCAATCCATCCCGCACGATCACGGTGCCTTTGTTGATCACCGGCCCGCTCACGGTCACGATCTTCGCATTGCGGATCGCAATCGACGTAGGAGCCGGTTGGCCCAACCCCGTGAGACCCGTAAGCCCGCACACAACTAGCGCGCAAAGTAAATGTTTCATGGCAGCATCGCTTATTATAAGGGTTCAATCGGGGAACAATAACATGGCGCAGAAAAAGCGTGTAAGTTACAAAACCGCGGGCGTAAATATCGACGAAGCCGATCGCGCGGTTGCCGACATTCGTAAAATGGCGCGGTCCACCTTCACCAAGAACGTGCTCACCGACATCGGCAGCTTCGGCGGAGCCTTTCGTTTGAAGGGTTTCAAAGACCCGGTGCTGATCTCCTCCGCCGACGGCGTGGGCACCAAATTGAAACTCGCATTTTCCACCGGCCGCCATTCCACCATCGGCGAAGACCTGGTGAATCACTGCGTCAACGACATCGCGGTGCAGGGCGCGGCCCCGCTTTTTTTTCTCGATTACTTCGCCACCGGAAAGCTCGACGCGCGCGTGGCTGCCGAAGTTGTGTCGGGCATCGCGCGCGGGTGCAAGTCGAACGGCTGCGCGCTGATCGGCGGCGAGACCGCGGAAATGCCCGGCTTTTATCCCGCCAAAGAATACGACCTGGCCGGCTTCATCGTCGGCGCCGTGGAACGCAAACGCATGGTCACCGGCCAGTCCATTCGCGAAGGCGATATTCTGCTCGGCTTGCCGTCCACCGGCCTGCATACCAACGGCTATTCGCTGGCGCGCAAGCTCCTTCCCGATGCCGACCGCTCGACCATTGAAGAATTGCTCCAGCTGCATCGCAGTTATCTGAAGCCGTTGCAAAAACTCCACGACGCCGATCTGCTGCAAGGCGCGGCGCACATCACCGGCGGAGGCATCACCGAAAATACGCCGCGCATTCTGCCCAAAGGACTCGGCGCGCGCATCGAAGCCGGCTCCTGGCCGGTCCTGCCGATCTTCGAGCTCCTGCGCAAGCTGGGCGACATTCCCGAAGACGACTGGCGCCGCACTTTCAACCTCGGCATCGGCATGATCGTGGTGGTGCGCAATGCCACCAAGGCGAAAAAGCTGCTCGACAAGCTCGAAGAGCCCTGGTATCAGATCGGAACCGTCATCCGCGGCCGCGGCGTTCGCTACAAGTAGATGCGCCGGATCGGAATTCTCCTCTCCGGCCGCGGCTCGAATTTTCAGGCCATCGCCGATGCCATCGACGCCCGAAAACTCGACGCCGAAATCGCCGTGGTGATTTCCAATCGCGCCGACGCGCCCGGAATCGAAATCGCGCGCGCCCGCGGACTCGACGCGATCGTACTCCCGTCCAAAAATCTCGACCGCGAAGTGTACGATCGCCAGGTGGTTGCAAAATTACGTGAAAAAGGCGCCGAATGCGTCATACTGGCCGGTTATATGCGCATCTTGAGCGGATTCATGCTGCAGGCGTTCCCCCTGCGCATCCTGAATATCCACCCGTCGCTGCTCCCCGCCTTCCCGGGCCTCGACGCCCAGCACCAGGCCATCCAGCACGGCGTCAAATTCTCGGGCTGCACCGTGCACTTTGTCGACGAAGGCCTCGATTCCGGCCCGATCATCCGCCAGGCCGTTGTTCCGGTGCTCGATCACGACACGGCCGAAACGCTCGCCGCGCGGATTCTCGACGAGGAGCACCGCATTTATCCGGAAGCGATCGCGCTGGTGCTGTCCGGTAGATATCGCATTGAAGGCCGCCGCGTGATCCCGGAATGCTGAAGCGAACCATTCCAAGCGCCGCAAGTCCGCATTCTTCCTATCGCGCAGATCGCCGACCCCGAGCCGCGACCAAAGGAAGCGGTTAAACGTGGTTCTTCCGCAGCGAGTGAAGCGCGGAGCAGTCGGCGCCTTCATCCTCGTGTGGTTCCTCGCGCAGAGCTGGCGCGGCATGCTGGTCGACTTCACCGAAGACGACCTCATGAACATGTATTTCGCGTGGGTTCTGCCGCTGCCACGATTACTCATCGGCAATCTGACCCCGTTCAATTCCGTCTACCGGCCGGTGGGCTCCGCGTTCTATCGCGTCATGTACGACGTCGCCGGATTTCATCCCATGCCGTTCCGAATCGCGGCGTACGCGCTGATGCTGCTGAATATCTGGCTGGTTTACCGCCTCGCGCAGGCGATCACGGGCTCTTTCGAAACCGGCGCGCTGTGCGCTCTCATTTTCTCCTTCCATAAGCGCCTGTTCGGATTGTTCGTCAACGGCGGGACCATTTACGACATTCTGTGCTGCACGTTTTTCTGCCTGGCGTTCTGGTCTTATGTGAACGCCCGCCGGCGCGGCAAATTCCCCATCGCGTTTTTCGTCTTATACACGCTCGCGCTGAACTCGAAAGAGATGGCCGCGACGCTGCCCGTGATTCTACTGACTTACGAACTCGTTTATTGCGGCGTACCGAAAAGCTGGCGCTGGATCTGGGACCGCCGCGCGATCTGGATCGCCGCGCTGATGACCGCGGCCGCGTTCCGGATGAAGATCGCCAAAGGAAGCTCGTTTTTCGGCATCCACGACTACGATCAGATCTTCACAGTCGACCGCTATTTCTCCACCATGGCGCCGTTGATCTCGCAGTTGTTCTATTTGCGCGAACACGCCTTGAGCCGCGTGGCGACCGTTCTGGTCCTCGCCGCGTTTTTTGCGATTGCGGCATTCGCGCGAAATAAAGCCATGCTGCTGGGCGCGGCGATCCTGGTGCTGGTTCCGCTGCCCATCAACTTCATCGTGTATCGCGGATTTTTCGTGATGTACATTCCGTTGATCGGATGGGCGCTGTGGGCGTCGGCAGGCTTGGTGACCGCGCGGCCGCGCATTCCCTTCGCGATGCTGCTGGCCGGCGCGGTTGCCCTAATTTTCTTCGCCCAACAGCGCAATCATGTGTGGAGTTTCGACACCCCGGACGTAAACCAACTGCGCATCCGCGCCATGCGGCAACAAATGACGGATATCGCAATCCCGAAATCCGGCCGCGTCCTGCTGCTGCACCAGCCGTTCGACGCCGGGAGCTACGATGCGTTGTTCCTGATCCGTTTGCTGAAACACGACCCGGAGATTTCAGTCGACATCGGGCAGGGAACCGGGAAATACGATGTAGTGCTCGACTATCGCGACGGAAGATTGTGGCCGTGAATGAAGACGTCGTGCTCCGCTCCCTCACGGTCGCGGTTCTGTTGGGCGACATGCGGAACCGCGCGCGTCAGCAAGCGGAGCACGTCCGGAGTCCCCGCACAGACGCTGAAGCCATTCACGTTCATTTAACGGCCAAGAATCATTTGTCGCACCGCTGCGAAAATCCGGTCCACCGCCGGACGCCGGTACGCCCAGCGCTCCTCGGGCTCCGGCGGATTCACCACCATGGTCGCGTTCGCTTCGAACAGCAGAATATCCCCGCTCGCGCTCAGCCCGAAATCGATGCCGGCGTAGTCGAGACCGAGCGTAGCCTGAATGCGCCCGAGCGCCTCCATCGCGCGCGCTCCGAGCACGCCCGGCATGTTTTCAAGAAACTCCGCATCCTCGGCGCGATGCGCGGCATTCTCACCCATCTCCGCGGTGAAGTAGTGGATCTTCCAGTCGCTCGAAATCGCCGCGTGCAGCGGGTAGAGCCGGCCGGCGACCATCATGACGCGATACTTGCGCGCCTTCCCGTCCGCGCCGCGCGCGTTCAGGAATTCGATCACCATGATTTCTTTGCCAGGAAGCTGAGCCACTGCGCCCGCCAGCGATTCGAATTTTTCGACCCGCAGAAAATGGCGTCCGGTGTGAAACCCGGGACTCCTGACCAGCAGCGGGAAAACAAATCCATGTCTGGCGAGCACGGCCGCCGCGTCCGATGACAAGAGCACTTCGCGCGGCAGCGTGACGGTGAGCGGCGCGATCACCCCATCCAGCGTCGAAAGCCGGGCATGCGCAGCGCGGCCGGTGGCGAGCACCGCTGAAGGACGATTGATCACCGGCGCCGGCGTGCGCGTCAACAGACGCTCTGCCGCACCCAGCGAAGATGCCGCCAGATCCGCGTCGCCGATCGCGTTGAACACCACCTGATGCAGCGGGAGCGCGGCATCGGAACCGAAAAATTCGGGCGTGATCACGAACGTCCGGAAGACGCGGTCATCCAGCAGATGGCGGGTCGGAATATTTCCGCCACGCGAGGAAATCAGCAGCAGCAAAGACGCCGGCGGCCCGTCTCCGCGATACGGCAGCTCCACCATGGGACGGCTTCCGAAACCGATGCTCCGGTGCTCGTCCGCGCCCGCTTCATCGCCCAGCTCGGCCAGAACATACGACAATCCCTGATGCGCCTCGGCATGGCCGGGCTCGGCGCGCAGCGCGATTTCGAAATGCTCGCGCGCGGCAATGAACTCGCCCGATTCGAGAAGAGCATTTGCCAGATTCACGCGGCTCATCGGATCGCCGGGATGGCGTTCGACGGCTTCCGCGTAAGCGGTGCGCGCCGCGGTCCGGTATCCGGTCGAATACAGGAGCGTCCCCAGATTGTTCAGCGCCAGCCGGTGCGAAGGCTGGCGCGAAAGCACGTCCAGATACGCATCCCGCGCTTCGACGCTCCGGCCCATCGCGGCCAGCAACCCGGCGCGCTCAAATCGCAGGCCAACGTCCTCGGGATGGCTTTCAATGCGACCCGCAATCGCGTGCAGCGCAGCTTCGCGCGCCCGCTGCGGCGGCCAGTCGGCGGTACTCATGCAAACCGAAGTGTATCGCTGTTCGAGCGTCGACGTTTAGCCACGAATCCGAAATCTTATTTGTGTTTATTCGTGTGCATTCGTGGCTAAAAAGGGGGTTCGTCGACGCCCTTCTCGCTCTGCGGGGCAAACCGGCCGAGACTGGGGAATTGAATCTCTCCGCATAGCAGGTCGGGATTGAAAATGCGCCGCGGACGGCCGTTGGTTCGAATGGTTCCGTCCTGGATGTCGCGCTGCCGGACCGTGATCACGTCCGAAATGCGGTCGGCAATGAATCCCGCCATCTGAGTCCCGTGCGGGCTCGACACTTCCACCGCCACAATACACGGCCGCCGCCCGTGGAACCCCTCCGGAATGCCCAGTTTGCCGCGCACATCCACCACCGGAAAATCAATGCCGCGCACCGCGGCGATGCCCAGAATCCAGCCTTCGGGAACGTCCAGGGAGACCATGTCGTGCATCGGCAGCAGCCCGCGGACGCGGGTGGCATCCAGCGCGAACACCTGCCGCGCGACCCGGAACGTGATGTACTGGCCCACGCTACGCTCATCGGCGGGAGCCGCGCGGGCGTGAGCGCGAAAATCTCGTCAAATGGCGTCGCTCCCATGCCGCCCCCTGCGCCCTTTCACACCCCCGCGCCGCGCCAATCGTTCTTGATAAACAGAGCAATTCCGGTCATGCAAATGCTCCCTGGTAATGGAGGAGGAATCCATGAAAAGAGCACTGTTCATTGCGGTTTTAATCGTAGGGTGCTCGGCGCTCCTGGCGAGCGCTTACGCACTGCCTAAAGTGCCCGTCGTCATCAATGCTGAGACGCTCAGCGGTACGCTCCTGATCGCCAATCCGGCCGAGCAGGTCATCTACCTGAAGACCACCGACGGCATCACTTACGATTTCCGTATCACGCCCGCCACCGTAATCTCGGTGGGTGGGGAAAAGGCAAAATTCGAGGCGCTCACCGGCAAAATCGGGAGTTCCATCGAAGTGACCTTCAAGCCGTTGCCGGTCGGCAACGTCGCTTCAAAAGTAGTAATTCCGTAGCGCGCTGCTGTCCTGTCTCTGAATTTCGTTGAAGAGTGGACGGCGGTCTCGTTAAGGCCGCCGTCCATCGACAGCCGGCCGCGCCATCCTGCGCGAACCGCCGAGCCTGGGTAATTTTTGGACCTCCGGCGCGTCTGACTCGTATCAGATTGTTGCAAATTTCGCGGATACAGACCGTCTTCTGGCTGGACCTGACCCTGCTTGTCGGCATGTGCGCGCTCCAGTCGGTATCGTTCACCGGACTCTCCTTACACGAATGGCTGGCGCTCGCGATCCTGTGCCCGATCCTCGTCCACATTCTGCTTTCATGGACCTGGATCGATGCGAGTTCCCGCCGCCTGGCGGCCGCCCAGGGCGCGCGTACCCGCGTGAACTATCTCTTGAATTGCTGTCTCTTTGCGAGCGTGGTGGTAGTGATATTTTCAGGAGTGATGATTTCGGAGGTGGCGCTGCCCGCGTTTGGAATCAAGAGCGCTGCGGGCAACCGCGCGTGGACCCTCCTCCACAACCGGACATCGAGCCTTGTCGTCGCCTTTACCGGATTGCACTTGGCCATCAATTGGGACTGGTCCGTCGCGGCGGCCAAAAAATGCCTGGGGGCACGACGATCTTGAGCCCAAGGCTCTTAAGAATGAGAATCGCGATTCGTTATGCGCTCAGAATCTGGATGGTCTGTCTAGCCGCCGCGCTGGTGGTCGCGATCACCGCTGTGAGCGTCGCATCCGTTCCCACACGTTCTGATGAAGTTCCGCCGCCAGGCCGCAAAACGGTTCAAGTCTACCGGCGCAGACCGCTCGAGCCGAACGCCGGCCGGATCGGAGAGTTCAGCGGGCAGCTTCTGCTGGTGGCATTGGTCACATTAGGCGGACGCAAGATCCTCCGGCTCCGCCTCTAATTTCATCAGCACGGCGCCGGTCACCTCACGCGTCGAACTGACCCCGCCCAAATCGGCCGTCCTGACTTTTCCGTCGGCCAGTACCGCGGCCACCGCGCGCTCCACCCTACGGCCGTCCAGTCCCAGATGATCCAGCAACATGGCAGCCGATAAAATCGCAGCCATCGGATTCACGATTCCGCGTCCGGCAATATCGGGCGCGGACCCGTGCACCGGCTCGAACATGGAAGGATGGCGCCGCGTCGGGTCGAGATTGGCGCTGGGCGCCAGGCCGATGCTCCCGGTAATGATGGCGGAGAGATCGCTCAAAATATCTCCAAACAGGTTCGATCCGACTACCACGTCGAATGTCTCCGGCCGGCGGACGAAATTCATCGCCGCCGCGTCCACCAGCAGCGATTCGGTTTCGATTTCCGGAAAGTCGTTGGCAACGTTCGCGAACACGCGATCCCACAGCACCATCCCGAACCCCTGCGCGTTCGACTTCGTAATCGAAGTGACCTTGCGTTTGCCGTTCCGCTTCACGGCCAGCTCAAAGGCGTGGCGCACCACCCGCTCGATGCCGCGCCGCGTGAAGACCGCGGTCTGAATCGCCACTTCCTCCGGCTGGTGATGATACAGAAACCCGCCCACCTGCGCGTATTCGCCTTCTGTATTTTCGCGGACCACCACCATATCGATCGGCTTCTGCGAAGCGAGCGGACCCTCCACCCCGGGATATAGAATCGCCGGCCGCACGTTGGCGTATTGATCGAAAGTCCGCCGGATGGGCAGCAGCAGCCCGTTGAGCGTGACGTGATCGGGAATATCGGGATGGCCGATCGCGCCCAGCAGAATCGCGTCGCACTGCGCCAGTTGATCCAGCCCATCCACCGGCATCACGCGCCCGTGGTGCAGATAATAATCGCCGCCCCAGTCGAAGCGCTGGTATTCAAACTGACCCATCCGATCGAGCACCCGCAGCGCTTCCGGGATCACTTCCTGGCCGACGCCGTCGCCGGGGATGACCGCGATGGCCAAAGTAGGCATACGAAGAGCATAATGGATGTATGCGGGTATTTGCGATTGCTCTGCTCCCCATTCTGCTGCTCGCCCAACAGGCGGTTGCTCCTCCCACTCCTCAGAACGTGAACCCGGCCACGTATCCGATCTCGGCCAACGCGACCACCACCACGCCCCCAGCCGCCGCGGACGAGGTCGAGTGGGTTTGTCCCATGGATAAAGACGTTCGCCTGAATCACCCCGGCAAGTGTCCCCGCTGCGGGATGACGCTGGTGGCCGGCATTCCGGATGAGCGCGAATATAAGGTCGAGTTGACCACCCAGCCGCGTGTCCTGAAGCCGAACGAAGACATTAAGCTGCACTTCGACGTGCAGGATCCGGATTCTTCCAAGACCGTGCAGGATTTCGAAATCATGCACGAAAAGCTATATCACCTGTTCCTGGTGAGCCAGGATATGCAGTTTTTCCGCCACGTCCATCCCGTAAAGCAGCCGGACGGAACGTTCATCCTGGATGCAAAATTTCCGCATCCCGGCCTGTATCGCGTTCTGAGCGATTTTTATCCGAAAGGCGGAACGCCGCAGCTGATCTCCCGCACCGTGATGGTCCCCGGCGAAGGATTCAAGCTCACCCCCGCCAAGCTGACCGCCGACGTGGAGCCGAAACAGACCGACAATCTACATGTCGAAATGACCATGGATCCGCCGCAGCCGCTGGCCGGGTTCAAGACCATCATGTTCTTCAAGCTGACCCCGAATGAGGGCATCGAGCAGTACATCGGCGCCTGGGCGCACGTCATGTGCGCCAGCGAAGACCTGATCGACATGATCCACACGCATCCCATTTACGTGACCGATCCCGACGACGGCGCCTACAAACAGATCCAGATCAATATGATCTTTCCGCGCGTCGGAATGTACCGCCTGTGGATCCAGTTCCAGCGCCACGGCGTGGTGAACACAGCCGCGTTCAATATTCCTGTAGACGAATTAAAGTGACCTACGCGATCGACGGAGTCGAGCGCCTGCTCACGCCGGCCCTGGCGATTTATCCGGAAATTGTCGATTCGAACATCGCGGCGACCATCCGTTTACTGGGCGGCGACGCGAATCGCTGGCGTCCGCATCTCAAAACCGCCAAACTCGCCTACATGATGCGGAGAATTGTCGCGAGCGGCGTCCTACAAGCCAAAGTTTCGACCACGGTGGAGCTCGCCGCGGCGTGCGCCAGCGGGATGAAAGACGTTCTCCTGGCGTATCCCGTGGTCGGCGCGAATGCGGCGCGGGTGCGGGAAATCGCCGCCGAAAATCCCCAGGCTCGAGTGTCTGTGCTGGTCGAAAACTCCGCGCAGGTTTTGATGTGGGCGTCCAGCCGCGTGGGAATTTTCATCGACGTCAATCCGGGGATGGATCGCACCGGAATCGAACAGGATCGAACCACTGCCATCGTGGACATCGCGCGGTCGATCGTCGCCGCCGGTCTCGCGTTTCGCGGTTTGCATTATTACGACGGCCAGTATCACCAGCCGCTTCCCGAGCGCGAAAAGCTGGCGCATCGCGGATATGACCGGTTGATGGAAATCGTCGGAGCACTCGGCGAATTCGGTGTCGAAGAAGTGATTACGTCCGGAACGCCCGCGTTTCCCTGCGCGGCTTCTTATGCGCCGTTCCGGTCCGCGAAATTCGTGCATCGCGCCTCGCCCGGAACGGTCCTGTACAGCGACGCCACCAGTCTCACGCAGTTGCCGGCCGAGTGGGGATATCAACCCGCCGCGGTGGTCGTCTCAACCGTAGTCAGCCATCCCAAGGCGAACCTGCTCACTTGCGACGCGGGCCACAAAGCCGTGTCGGCCGATGCCGGCGTCCCCACCTGCACGGTCGCCGGACGCCCGGACTTAACGCCCTTGAAGCCGAGCGAAGAGCATTTGCCGATCGAGGTCAAATCCGGCGCGCGCCCGGAAATCGGCGAAGCCCTGTACCTGATCCCGCGCCACGTCTGCCCGACCGTAAATAATTTCGACGACGCGTTAATCGTCTCAGGCGGCCGAGTAATCGGCGTAGAACGAGTCACCGCCCGCGGGCACGAATCCCCAATCCGCGGCGCCGCAGTAGCCCGTTAGATCGCGCGGTTCTGCTGCCGTTTCACCAGCCCCGCCAGTAAGAGTGTGTGTGAAAAGTCGATGCCTCACCCCGCCGTGACCGGCAGGGCTGGTCTATCGCGTTGAAGGCGCAGACGTCCGCGACCAGCCCTGCCGGTCACGGCGGGGATCAACTCCACTTTTCACACACACTCGTAATGGCGGGGATCGACCCCGACCATTTCACCCAGACTCGTCAGGAGGAGAGCAAGTCCGTTTTCAAGGTGTTACTGAAAAAACCGCTCGAGCAGCTCGTGCACCCGCGCGAGACTCGCCGGATTCGCCAACATCGCGCAACACAACACCGCGGCCCCGATCATCCCCGCCGTTTTCCAAGGACGACGCGCCGGTTCCCGCGGCGCAACACCAGACAACAGGCGATCCACCCGCGCGGCCAGATCGCGCGAATCCGCGATCAGCGACGTCGCCAGCGGCAATTCCGGAGCGGATCCCGCGCGCGCCAGCGTCACCAGCGCCTCAGCCAGTGAAACGCATCGTTCGGCGTCCCCCGATGTGGCGCGATCGTCGGCCGCGAATTCCGCGTACTTCGCCCATTCGCGATCCAGCCGGTTCGCCGCACCCCGCACATACGGCAGCGGGTCTGGCGCCGCCAGCTGGAGCAGACGCTTGAGATTGTCGCGCGAAGTCCAGTGCGCGCGCTCGTGCCGCACCGCCGCGTCGAACTGATCGGGCGATAATGCCTCCGCCGCCGCGCGCGAGACCAGAATGCGCGGACGCAGCAAACCGGTGGTCGCCATGAACGAGCCAGGTGCATCGACGATGCAAATCTCGTCCTTCCCCGGGGCCGTCAAGTTGCGCGAGCGAACCAACGCGCTCGCCGCACGCCACACCGATCGCGCACTGACGGCCAGCCCCAGCGCCGCCGCCACCGAGCACGCGATCCCGAAATCTTCCGTCACGCCCGAAGGCTCCAGCCAAAGATAGCTGGGGATGCACAGCGCCACCACCGCGAACGCGGCCGCCAGCCCGGGCGCCAGTCGAAGACCGAGCAGCAGTCGCGCGGCCGAATCGGCGCCGAGCGTCCCGGCCTTCGCAACCGCCCGCGCCGCGATCAACCGGACCACCACGCTCGCGGCCAGGTTCACCAGAAAGAAACACGCGAACGACAAGCAGACCAGGCGGGTGAAGTACGCGATCATGACTTCCTCCGGCGTTCCAGCTCTTTGCGCTTCAAACGGATTTTCCGCTCCAGCTCATCGAGCAGCGTGGCATCGTGGCTGCCGACCGCGTCGACCAGGCAGGAAATGAGAAGCTCGCTCGACCGATCCGCCGCAAACAAGCCAGTAATGAGATCCCCCGTGCGCTTCTGCTCCCACTCCGTGCGCGAATAGCGCGTCGAGTAGACGAACGCGCGCTCTTCCTTGCGGCGCACCAGCAGACCCTTCTTGAACAGCCGGTCGAGCGTGGTCATCACCGTCGTGTACGCCAGCGGCCGGTTCAGCCGCGCGGCCACGTCCCGGACGTTCGCTTCGCCGCGATCCCACAGGATCTGCATCACGGTGAGTTCCAGATGTCCCAGCAGTGTCAAGAGGATAGTCTATCCTTTTATGCCGGTGAGCGCCCGCTCGACTTCCTTCTGCTGCTCCACCGTCAGCACGGTCAGCGGAAGGCGCGGAGGACCGCCGTAGTAGCCGTTCAGATCCATGGCGTGCTTCAGCGCGGCGACGCCCCACGAACCGGCCGTCAACTCGACGATCGGCGTCACCCGAGCCTGCCAGTCGCGCGCCGCTTCGAATTCGCGCGTGCGATGCGCTTCCCAGATGCTGATCACCGCGTGCGGAGCCGCATTCGCGAAGGGCAGAACCGCTCCCACCGCCCCCGCCGCGAACGCTTCACTCAGCGTGAGCGCGGAGTTCGCCAGCGTCTGCAACCCCACCGGATCCAGTGACCCCCGGCAGATCGCGACAATATTACGATGCTCCGCCAGCGCGGCAATCGATTCCGGCGGCAGATCCCCGTCGATGATCACCGGAATTTTCGATTGATCGGCGACCGCGCGAAAGTAAATCATCTTCGCGTCGTGCGTTTCTTCGGGAACGCGCACCATCGCGGCTTTATACCCCAGCGTCTCGGCCAGATTCGCTGCTTCCACGGTCTGATGCACGCCCGGCATGCCCACCTCGGCGATCAGAATCTTTTCAGGAGCCGAATATTCCGCCACCCACTCCCACATGCGGGTCCGTTCCTGCGAATCGAGATACGCGTTCTCCGGACCGCTGACCACAAATCCGGCGAGCGCGGTGCGGTTCCATTTCTCCACGTTGTGCTGCACTTTGACGGCGTACAGCGCGCCCGTGTGGTCGAACGGGATCGCGACCGGAACGAAAATACCTTGCAGTTTCATGTGCTCGAAACCGGAACGTTTTAACCGCTCCCTATAGTCGCAAATCCCGACACCGCGCCGCGACCGAAGGAAGCGGTTAAACGTGCCTTTTCAAAAAACTTGAACGGCCGCGGCCCGGCGTTGAATCCGGGCCGCACCATCCGTACAACTAGACAGTGTAAATAATAACCAGCGTGTACAGAGCCAGCGATTCGATCAGCACCAGTCCCAGAATCAGCGCGAAGCGGATGGCCGCCGTCGCTCCCGGATTGCGCGCCATGGCTTCGGAAGCTCCGGCGACGGCCTTGCCCTGTCCGAGCCCGCACAGCCCGGACGCGATGGCCATACCGATTCCGGCGAATACCGGCTTCCAGTTAGTGGTCCCGGCGGCCGCGCCGCCGGGAGCCTGAGCAAAAATCGGGGTCGCGATCAGCAGCAGTGCCACCAGCGCGAGGAACATCATTTTCGAACGCATTTGTTGTTTCTACCTTTCGTATTAAAATCCGCCGGGGAGGTGGTTCCAATCCGGCCCTGGGGGACCGGCGGCTCACACCCGGCGGCGATCATGCCATAAAAAAGGGGACTGACCACTCTGTCCCCAACCCACCCGTCTCTCAACCGTACTCAATGCCACTCCAGTGGACAGAGCGGTCTGTCCCCTTTTTTATGGCCTGTCAACGTCGGTGCTCGTGCCTGTCGACGCTTTAGTGCTCGTGCTCAGTAGCGATGCTCACATAAATCATCGAGAGCAAAGTAAAAATGTAGGCTTGCAGAAAAGAAACGAAAACGTGCAGCGCCATGAAAATCGCCGGAATAATAAATTTGGTCAGACCCAGGAACGCCATGGTCACCTGCTCGCCCGCGAACATGTTCGCGTAAAGACGAATCGTCAGCGAAAGCGGACGCGCCAGGTGTCCCATCAACTCGATCGGCACCATCAACAAAAACAGCGCCGGAATCGGCCCCGCGAAATGCAGCAGATACTTGCCCACCCCCTGCTCCTTCACACCCTTGGCGTGATAGTACAGGAACGTGCACAGCGCCAACCCCAGCGGCACCGCCGGATTCATGGTCGGCGATTCAAACGTCGGGATAATCCCGATCAGGTTCATGAACAGAATAAGAATAAACAGCGTTCCGAAGTAAGACAGGTACCGTTCGCCGTGCGCGATGCCGACATCGTGCATCTGGTCGAGAATAAATTGATAGCAGAGCTCGAACAGGTGCTGCAATTTCCCCGGCTTGTCCACCGAAAACCCGGCCCGCGCCACCGGCAGCAGGATCATCAGGATGGCCACCACCAGCAACTCCATCACCATCCAGTTCTGCCACGGCTTCGCCGGATTTTCAGCCGGAACGCGCACCAGGTTCAGAATCGAATTCGCCAGGCCGGCCAGATGTTGGTTAAACAGAGCGGTCAGCCACAGTTCATGCTCGTGCATAAATTATCTCGTGTACGTACTAGAGGTTTCTGAAAAAGGGGACTGACCACTCTGTCCCAACCCATACACTGTCAACGCCAGTGGCACCCACTCCGTGGACAGAGCGGTCTGTCCCCTTTTTCGGAAACCCAACTAACGTCCGGAAATCAGCTCATACAGGATTTCGATGAGGACGGCAGCCACGCACACAAACAGGCCCGCCAGCACCGGCGCCAGGGCGATTTCCAGAATTTTCACTATAACATAGACCACCCCGCCCACCGCCAGATAGCGCAGCGATAAAAGCGCGACCGAACCGCGCATCGGCGCGCTCCCCGACGACCCGATCGCGTTCGCCAGACTGGTCCACCAGCGCAGATTGATCATGGAAATAATCGCCCCCGCCAGAAACCCCACCCCCACCCGCGGCCCTCGCCAGATCAAGGCAATCAGCACGCCGGCCACTCCGATCGCCGCCGCCATCCGCGACATCCGCCGCAGCGCCAGATCGTAATTCATTGGTCGCGATTCAACTGTTGGATCAGGTTCACAAATCCGCCAATACTGCCGAGCACCAGAAACACGATCCGCAGAAAATGGGTCCCGAACAAATGGTCCAGCCCGTATCCGATCAGGTACCCGACCACCGACGCCGCCGGAAGCAGCGTGGCGAGCGAGAGATACCGTCCCACCTGCACCCAAACGTCGTCGCGCTTTTCACTCATCGCTTTAACGCCAGCAACTCAGCCGCGCGAGCCGCCGTCTCATTCACCAGAAACCCCATCTTCGGATGCGACGGCTCGAGATCGGCCGTGAGCCCGAAATCCGCCAGCGTCTCGGTAGTGGTCGGCCCCACCGAAGCGATCACCATTTTCTTCAACGCCCCCCGCACTGCGTGATCGTCACCCGCGACTTTGAAAAGATGGACCACCTGGATCGAAGTAGTGAACAGAATCACGTCGGACTCCCCATTCACCAGCCTCCGCACAGCCTCCCGAAGCGGCCCCAAGTCGAGCGGGAGATCCCACTGATAAACCGGAACCGAAGTAACCTCCGCGCCAAGCGCCCTCAGCCCGTCGATCAACTCCGGACTCGACCGCCCATATTCCTGCACCGCCACATTCCGCTCACTCCGCCCGTCGATCGACGCCAGAATCTCCTTCCAGGTATTCGGCTCCGGCACCGCGACCGTCACCGGCACGCCCCATTCCCGCAGCACCGCCATCGGTTTCGACCCGCGCGCCACCACCGTCAACTTCCGCAGCGCCCCGGCAAACGCCCCGCTCGGAAACCGAGTCTCAATCGCCTGATTCAACAGCCGCGTCCCGACCCCGGTGAGCAGAATCATCATGTCGAACTCACCGCGAAACAGCCGCTCCGCAAAAGCAAACGCCTCAGCATTAGCCTCCAGCGGCACCTCCCGCATAGAAGCCGCCACAAAAGGCTCCCCCCGCTGCGCCCGGATCAACTTCTCAATCTCGGCCGACCGCCGGCTTTCAAGCGAGAGAACGCGCAGACCGTCAAAGGGCATCCGATTTCAGATTACTTGGTCTTGCGGGACCCCGCCGCCAGGTGCATGTAATGCTTCGCATTCGCAGCATCGCCAAGCTCGCGACACACCTGCGACAAACCCTGGTACACGTATTCGGGTTCGACAAAGAAGTTCCCATCCGGGTGATCCCGTATGATCGTCTCAAGCTGCAGTCTTGCCTGCGCGAAGCCGCGAGCCAGATAACAAATCATCGCCAGGCGATACCGTGCACTTTCTTCGAGGTCGTCCTTGAGATTGAAACCGATTACCCGAAGGTACTCGCTCCTTGCGGACTCAGATTCCTTCGCATCTTCAAGGCATACTCCGAGCCAATAATGCTTCCTTTGTTCCTCAGCAGGATCATCGAAGGAAAATGAAATCGCTTCCCGCAGAATAGGTTGCGCCTCCTTAAACCGGTCGAGCACGAGCAGAGCCGTTGCTCTCCGGGATTGGATGTCCTCATAGAGGTACCGAAAGCGTGGCTCCTGAAGCGCGGCGCCGTGGCGCAGAAGTATCGCGGCAAACGCTGCTACCGCCTCCTCCAGTTTCTTCTCCTGTTCCAAAAGGCGGGGCTCACAGAATTCAGCATTTAAGCGACCTTCGAGGTCCGGTATGTCGAGCTGTTGCAGTTGGCCCAGCATGCCTCGTGCTTCCTCGATGCGGCCGAGGATCTGGCACGATACGATTCCTTTAATCAGCAGACTCGCCCGCTCGTCCGCGTCGGTTGTTGCGCCCAGCATGATCTGAGCCTCGCGAATCAACTCTTCATGCTGCCCTGAGTCCTCCAACATCGC
Source organism: Terriglobia bacterium (assembly GCA_963797245.1). Classification (GTDB taxonomy): domain Bacteria; phylum Acidobacteriota; class Terriglobia; order Bryobacterales; family Bryobacteraceae; genus Palsa-187. The sequence continues at coordinate 53,344 of CAWCPE010000018.1, read as the reverse complement.
CATGCGCGCAAACCGATCTGGATCGAATTGTGCCATTCCGAAGCCCCGAGCCCGCCGTTAAACGAGTTCGCGCCCTCAATTCTACTCCGCCACCGAGCCCCGCCAGTCAGAGTGTGTGTGAAAAGTGGAGTTGATCCCCGCCGTGACGAGTCTGTGTGAAAACTGCGGACCTGCTCCCCTTGCTCACGCGCGGGGTTCCGTATGTGGCTCATTCGACGTGGCGCAAAACGGAACCCCGACCGTGAGGGAGGGGAGCAAGGCCGATCAATTCCACTTTTCTGACCGGCAGGGCTGGTCGCGACGCGTGCGTCTTCAACACGATAGACCAGCCCTGCCGGTCACGGCGGGGATCAACTCCACTTTTCACACACACTCGTCATGGCGGGGTGCACTCCTGAATTTCATCAGACCCCGACGCGATCCAGAACCCCGAGCGTCAGCCAGGAGAGGGCTTCGATCAGCCCCGCAATGAGCGCATCCCCCATCGCGGAGCCCGCAATCACACGCGCCGCTTCGTCTATTTTCCCCCATCCCCTCAACACTTTCCATGTTTCATCCGCCCTCCCTCTCGGGACCCTGCCTCATCCTCTAAGCATGAGAGGCCGGCGCTTTCCCTTCGCCAACCGGTCCACCGGAGTGCATGTAGAGTCTTCGAAGCAACGCAGCACAAACGTCATAAGGAACAGGACTGACCGGGCCAGGGGCAAAGTGGCCAAGAAAATTCCGGATTTTCGCAAGAGGTGGTGGCCGGCGCCGGCTGCCGCCCATAAATTTGATCGCGCAGGAGGTTGTTCGAAAAAGGGGACTGACCACTCTGTCCCCAACCCACATGCTTTCAACCGTAGTCAGAATATCTGCAGTGGACAGAGCGGTCTGTCCCCTTTTTCGAACAACCTCCTGCGCGACCTTCAACGCGGGACACTACAATAAGAACGTGCGCGCGATTTGTCTGTTCGCCGTGGCCGCTGCGCTGAATGCTGCACCCGCGATTTTTCCGTTGAAGGATATTCGTCCCGGCCAGCACGGCATCGGGAAAACCGTCTTTTCCGGTTCCAAGATCGAAGATTTTGAAGTCGATATCCTCGGCGTGCTCCAAAATATCGGTCCGCGCGAATCCATCATTCTCGCCAAACTCAAAGGCGGACCGCTTGCCAATACCGGCGTCATGCAAGGCATGAGCGGATCGCCCGTGTATATCGACGGTAAACTGGTGGGCGCCGTCGCGCTCGCGTTTCCGTTGTCGAAAGAAGCCATCGCCGGCATCCGCCCGATCGAAGAAATGTTGCGCGTAGACCCGGAGCCGTCCAAGCGCTCGGCGATTCCCGCGCGCCGCGTCGTGAAGGCCGGCAACGATCGACTGGAAGAGCTCGCCACGCCGGTTTCGTTTTCCGGATTCACCGCCGCGACGCTCGATCATTTTTCAAACCAGCTTCACGACCTCGGTTTCGACCCCCGCCAGGGCGTTTCAAGCGGCGGTCCGGTCGAGAACAAAATGGGTAATCCCGCCAGGCTTCAGCCCGGTTCGATGATCACCGTCCAGCTCGTCTCCGGCGACTGGAGTATGGGCGCCGACGGAACCGTCACCGCCATCGACGGCAACCAGATCTACGCATTCGGTCACCGCTTTCTCGCGGGCGGCCCGGTTGAGTTGCCGTTCGCGCGCGCCGAAGTGATCACGCTGGTGCCGAACCTTCAAGCCTCTTTCAAGATTTCAGCCGCGAAAGAATGGATGGGATCCATCACCGAAGACCGCAACACCGCCGTGTCCGGCGTGCTCGGCAAACGCGCCGCCACCGTACCGTTCGAAATCAAAGTGGGCAACCGCGCGTATCACCTGAAAATGATTCAGGACCCCGTCATGACGCCGCTGATCGCGCAAATGGCCGTGTTTTCGACCCTCGATGAAACCGAGCGTTCCATTGGACCCTCCACATTTTCCGTGAAAGGTCACGTAGATTTCGACGGCGGATCTCTGAAAATCGATAACGTGTACTCCGGTGACGTCAGCGCCGCCGCGCCGGCCGCCACCGGCATCGGATCTCCGCTCGCCTACGCCCTGGCAAGTGGTTTCGACGCGCTGAAGCTGAAAGGCATCACGCTCGAAATCGCGTCGGTGGACCGCAAGCGCCAGTTGCAGGTCGCCGATGTCGCGGCCCCGCGCCAGGTGCGCCCCGGCGATAATCTGGACATCGTGGTGGCGCTCACTGGCGACAATGGCGTGGAAATTTCGAAGACCGTGCGCTATCGCGTCCCGGTCGGCGCGCCGCTCGGAACGCTTTACGTGACGGCATCCGATGGAATGATGACCAACTTCATCGATCTTCAAACCGAAATGAGCTCGCCCCCGCACTCCGCGCCGCAGGTGCTCGAAATGCTGAGCCAGTTGCGCGCCAACAACAAGACCTACGTTCGCATTTCGCGGATGGAGCCGTCGTTTACCGCGGAAGGCCGCGATCTGCCGGACCCGCCCGCCTCGCTCGCCATGATCCTGACCCGCGGCCTGCCGGGCGGAACCAACGTGCTCAACTGGCGCGGATCGAAGGTCGTCGAAATGGAAATTCCGTCCGGCGAAAACGTCGTCACCGGATCGAAAACGGTGCAAGTTGAGGTGAAGCAGTGAAGTGGTTCGCAGCGCTCGCCTGCAGCGCCGTTTCCTTTGCAGCGACCACGCAGACCTGGGAAACCAACGGCTACCAGGATCTCCTGCGCGGCCGCATCGAAGGCTTGTCGCTCACGCGCGACGGCCGCCTGATCGTCGGACCGAAGCTCGATACCGTCTTCACCTCCGACCAGCCGCAGATCTGGAGCATCGCGCAGACGCCCGACGGCTCTCTCTACCTAGGCACCGGAAATCGCGGACGCCTTTACAAAGTGGATGCGGCCGGCAAAGGCACCGTGGTGTGGACCGCCGATCAGCCCGAAATTTTCGCGGTGACGGTGGACGCGAGCGGCGTCATCTACGCCGGCACCTCGCCCGACGGCAAGGTGTACCGCATTGAGAACGGCAAGGCGACCGAATACTTCGCGCCCGGCGCCCGCTACATCTGGGCATTGAAAACCGCGCCCGATGGAACGCTGTTCGTCGCCACCGGCGACCAGGGCAAAATTTTTCGCGTCACATCCGCCGGCCACGGCGAAGCTTATTACGAAACCGGCCAATCCCACGTGACCTGCCTCGCGCTCGACAATCAAGGCCGCCTGCTCGCCGGCAGCGAGCCGAATGGCCTTCTGTACCGCATCTCCGCGCGTAACAAAGCCTTCGTCCTCTACGACGCGAGCCTCCCGGAAATCCGCGCCATCGTACCCGCACCCGACGGCTCGATTTACGCCGCCGCATTAGGTGGAAGCGTCGCCAAGCGAACGTCGGCGGCGCAATCGGGCGCCGGCTCGTCCACTCCCATGGTGACCGCGCCGGCCATGAGCATCACCGTCACCGACGCGCAGGCGGGACTGGTTCCCGCACCGAAGCCCGAAGCTCCCAAGCCCGTCGTAACCACGCCCGCGGTCGTGACCACCGCCGCAACCACGGATGTCACCGGCGTCGAAAAATCCGCGCTCTACAAAATCAACCCCGACAACACCGTCGAAACCCTGTGGAGCTCCAAGGAAGAGAACGCCTACGACCTGGTGGTTTCAAACGGCGAGATTACCTTCATCACCGACGCGCAGGGCCGCATCTATCGCATGGATCGCGACCGGAAACCGGCGCTGATCGCGCAGACCAACGAAGGCGACGCTACGCGTCTGCTCGAATCGCGCGCCGGATTGATCGCCGCCACCGGAAATCTCGCGCGCATTTTAAGACTGAGCACCGGTCCCGGTCCCGGCGGATGGTTCGAATCCCCGGTGCATGACTCGGGAACCGTCGCGCGCTGGGGACGCCTGAGCTGGCGCGGCGACGGCGCGGCGTTTCGCACCCGCAGCGGAAACTCGTCGCGACCGGATGCCACCTGGAGCGATTGGTCGGACCCCATCACCGACGCCGCCCGATCGAATATCACCAGCCCCAATGCGCGTTACATTCAATGGCGCGCCGATCTGGCCGGATCGGCCGAGCTCGACAACGTGATCGTCGCCTACCTGCCGCAGAACACTCCGCCGGTGGTGCGCAGCATCAGCGTGACAGCCATCTCGACCGGCGCCTCGAAGCCCGCATCCAGCGCGTCCTCCGCCAGTTATTCGATCACGGTGACGGATTCGGGCGACGCTTCGGCGTCCACCGGCGCGCAGTCGCAGACGTTGGGACGCGCCGCCGGGCAGCAGATCCAGATCTCCTGGCAGGCCGACGATCCGGATGGAGACAAGCTGATCTACAGCCTCTATTTTCGCGGCGAAGACGAGCGCGAATGGAAGCTGCTGCGCGCCAACATGACCGAAAATACTTATCTGCTGGACGGCGACGTGTTCGCCGACGGCCGCTATTATTTCAAAGTCACCGCATCCGACCGCCCCGCGAATCCGATCGATCTCGCCAAGGATGCCGACCTGGTGAGCGCGCCGGTGCTGATCGACAACACGCCGCCGGTGGTCACCGCGGCTGCTCCGCGGCCCGCCGGCAATGCATTCGAAATCGACGTGGACGCCGAGGATCGCGGCTCCGCGCTCCGCCGCTGCGAATTTTCGATCGACGCGGGCGCCTGGTCGCCGGTCGAAGCCTCCGACGGCGTCACCGATTCAAACCGCGAGCGCTTCAATATCCACCTCCCGAATCTCCCCGCGGGCGAGCACCTGGTCGTGATCCGCGTCTACGATTCGGCCGGAAACGCCGGCCTCGCGAAAGTAATCGTTCGCTAGCGGACGGCGGGATTCATCCCGCGCGGAGCTTTAGCTCCGCAAAGTCGGCGCGGAAGCGGGGCTAAAGCCCCGCGCGGACTGAAGTCCGCCGTCCTTGGCTACGGATTTCCTGTCACGCCTTCTGCGTCTTCCACGTTCCTCGGCGAAACAAAATCACCGCCGTCGACGCCACCAGCGCGTCCGCCACTGGAATCGAAATCAACACTCCGTTGATTCCGCCGTTCAGCTTAAACGCCAGCAGCCAGGCGAGCGGCATCCGCAGCACCCAGTAAAACGCGACGTTCAGCACCGTCGGCGTCACCGTGTCGCCCGCGCCGTTGAAGGCCTGCACCGTGACCATCCCCCACGCGTAGAAAATGTAGCCGCAGCTGATGAAGCGCAGCGCGCTCACCGCGATCGGGACCACGTTCGGATCGGTGGTGAACAATCCGATCAGCGGCGCCGCGAAGATGATGAACACCGCCGCCACCAGGCCCAGGAAAATCATGTTGTAAAATCCCGCGCGCCACACCGATTGTTCGGCGCGCTCCGGTTTGTTCGCGCCCAGATTCTGCCCCACCAGCGTCGCCGCCGCGTTCGCCATCCCCCAGCTCGGCAGGATCGCGAAAATGATGATGCGCATGGCCACCGTATAGCCGGCGACCGCCGCGTCGCCGAAGCTGGCGGCGAAGCGCACCATCGCGATCCAGCTGGCCGAGCCGACGAAATACTGGAAAATTCCTCCCGCCGACATGCGCGCCAGCCGCACCATCATTCCGGCGCGGAATCGCAGATGATGCACATGCACCACCACGCGGCTGCGCCCGGTGGTCAGCAGCCACATCCCGATCATCACGCCGGTGAGCCGCCCGACCGTGGTTCCCGCCGCCGATCCCACCACGCCCATCTTCGGAAACGGCCCGATCCCGAAAATCAGCAGCGGATTCAGCACGATGTTGATCAGGTTCGCGATCCACAGCACGCGCATCGCAAGCACCGCGTCGCCCGCGCCGCGAAACACGGCGTTGATCAGAAACAGCAGCATCACGCCGACGCTCGATGCGTAGATCACGCGCGTGTATCCCGCGCCGGTCGCGATGATCGACACGGACGCGCCCATCAGCCGAAGCACGTCTTCGGCAAACCACGCTCCGGCGATTCCGATGACTCCCGCCACGATCACGCCCAGCAGCAGCGCCTGCACCGCAACCTCCGCGGCTTCTTTGGGATTCTTCTCGCCTATCCGCCGCGCCACCATCGCCGTGGTCGCGATGCTCAGTCCCAGCGCGATGGTGAACAGAAGGGTGAGCACGGCTTCGGTGAGTCCTACCGTCGCCACCGCGTCCGCGCCCAGGTGCGCGACCCAGAACATGTCGACCACCGCGAACAGAGATTCCATCATCATTTCAAGAACCATCGGAATGGACAGCAGCGCGATGGCGCGTCCGATGCGTTCCTGGGTGAAGTCGTAATGCACCTCCCCGCGAACCGCGTCGCGGATGAGGGAAATGACACCACGATTGTGGGAAATAGTTTGGGACATAAAAATCCTCCGGAAGTTCTCGTCAGGGAAAAACGGAATCGCGAGAGTTAGAGGACTTTTTCGAACATCGGCGTTAGATAGAGCTTAACCCGGAGAGCGCGGATGGGTCAACTATTGGGCTGGACGCTAACGCGCGCGGTTCCGACGAACGCCAACGGAACCGCGACCGTCAGGGAGCGGAGCACGTCCGGAGTCTTCTAGGAGCTTGTTGAAAAAGGGGACAGACTACTCTGTCCCCGATCGCAAATAGCTGATTCCAGAAGTAGCCCCTGGCGTGGACAGAGCGGTCTTCCATGAGACGGCGCCCACTGTCAACGAAAATCTTTTCCTGCCGTCCCCCACTTCGACCCAGGCTTCCATACGCATTCTGATGAGCCTGGTTTTGCCCGGCTCGATGCAAGTTGGGTTCAGGGTCAAAGTCCGGCGCTGCCATCTGTCCCGCGAGCTCAGGGGCTCAAGCCTACTCACGCAGTCGCCGGATACGGACGGGTTCTCTTCACTCCGCCAACGTCGAAAAAACTAGCTCATCTTAGGAAAAGGTTTATAAAACTCCCCACTCACCCACAGCCGGTGCAGCAGCACCGACAACTTGCGCGCCACCGCGACGATGGCTCGCAACGTGGATTTCCTGCCGCCTTCGCTCTTGGCCAGGCCCCACTGCCGCAGCGCCGAGTCGCGACCCCAGTGCCCCAAAATGTGATGCGAGCACTGCACCAGCAGCTTGCGCAGATACGCGTCGCCGCTTTTGGAGATCCCCAACTGTGGAATCGCGCGCGCCGCTCTGCCGCTGTTTGGGCCGCAGTCCCACAAAGCCGGCCACGTCGCGGCTGTGCGCGAATCGCTCGGCGCGGCCCAGCGTGAGCACGAACGTCAGCGCGGTGAGCCGGCCCACGCCCGGAATACTTTCCAGCCGCGCCAGTTCCGGATGCTGTACCGCCAGCTCGCCGATCTGCTGATCGTAGCCGGCGATCTTCCGGCTCAACGCGTCGATCTGATCCAGCAGCCCGGCGAGTGCGGTTCGCAGAAACTCGGGCAGCGTGTCGACGGCGCGTTTGCCGAACGTGGCGGTGATCGATTTGGGCAGGCGCAGGCCGAACCCCTTGGCGATGCTGCGCGCGCTGTTGATCAACAGTGTGCGCGCCCGCAGGATCGCGTCGCGCGCCCGAATGACGGCCAGTTCGGCCTGCTGTTCGGCCGTGCGATGCTCGACCGGCTGGAGCAGCCCTGCGTCGGCGCGCGCCAGCCGCGCCAGCTTGCGTGCGTCCGCCGGATCGTTCTTGGCGTCGCTCGAGGTGATCCACTTCAGCTGGCGTGGATTGGCCACCATGACCTCGTGGCCCAGCCGCTGGAACTCGCGGCTGATCCAGGCCGACTGCGCGCCGGCTTCGAGCGCGATCCGCCGCGGCGAATCGCCGAAACGTTTTTGGATGGAACTGGCTGGTTGCGAAAGCTGCCTTCTTCGACCACTTCGCCAGTCTGGTCGACGATGCAGTAGCGGCTTACTTTATCGCCCAGATCGATCCCGATCGTCTCGCGCATCTGCGTCTGTACCTTGCTATGCTTTTTCATGGCTGGTTTCTCCTCTGCACCTCATCGAGTGCGTTAAACAGCTTAACCGCTGCCCAGGTGAGCCAGCCGTCTCATCCCATCTGTCCCCTTTTTTTATTCCACAAATTTGGGAGACAGGACACTAGGCGAGCGGGACCCGGCAACGCCGGGCGTTGATCCGTTCACGTTACACTCGTAGCATCGGCGGCGCGAACCGGCTCTAATCACCGCGTCACAATCAACGTGCCGGGCCGCGCTTGGGCCGCGTCTACTTTATTTAAATGACTCAACGCCGCACAGCGCTATGCCTGCTGGCCGCGATTCTGATTCTCAACGCCATCGGTCTCACGCCCGAGCTGACCATTAGCCGCGTCGACCTCAACGATAACGTTTTCCACTATCCGCTGATCGCCGACGTGGTCCGCCAGATGGAGCGCGGCGCCAATCCGCTCGATTGGTGGGCGCCGGAATGGACCATGGGTTATCCGGTGCTGCGCACCTATCAGCCGCTCGGACATCTGATCGTCGCGCTCTCCTATTTCGCGTTGTTCAAGAGCGTTTCGCTGATGACGGTGTTCGTGTGGGTGCGATTTCTGTCCGTTCTGCTGCTCCCTCTGACGTTCTTCATCACCGCGCGATTGCTTTCGCTCTCGTGGTTGACTGCGGCGGCCGCGGCCCTGCTCGCGCCGCTCATCTCCTCCGCGAGTTTGTTCGGACTCGAATACGGCAGCTATTTATGGGCCGGCAGCGGACTCTTCACGCAGGCCATCGCCCAGCACTTCTTTCTTCTGTCGCTGGGATTCGGATATCGCGCGCTACGCCGCGGATCGGGACTCGCCATCGCCGGAATTCTTCTCGGCCTCACGTTCCTGGCGCATTTCATTTACGGCTACATGGCCGCGCTGAGCCTGTGCCTGCTCGCGTTGATTCCCAATCGCGAAACGCCGCTCGCCTCGCGCATCGCGCGTACCGCCTTCGTCGGCGCGATCGCCTTCGTTCTGTCCGCCTTCGAGCTTCTGCCGCTGATGCTCGACGGCGCCATCATCAATCACAGCCGGTGGGAGCCGGTGTGGAAATGGGATTCGTTCGGCGCGCCTCACGTAATGAAGCTGCTGCTCACCGGCGACATTCTGGACCACAATCGCTTGCCCGTGATGACGATTCTGGCGCTGGGCGGCGCGATTGTGTTTTTCCGCAATCGCGACATCGCAAAATATCCCGCGCGCACTTTCGTCATCTGCGGCGCGGCACTGTGGATTCTGATGTTTTTCGGACGCCCGTTCTGGGGACCGGTGCTCACGCTCGTCGGCGTTTCGCCCGACATGCAACTGCATCGCGTGGCCGGCGGCGCGCAGGTGTTTCTGGTATTCCTGGCCGCGATCGGCCTCGCGGCGTTGTGGCGGATTCTGATGACTCGGGCCAAACTTGCGGTCACCATCCTCGCGACGGGGCTTCTGTTCTTTCCAATGATCCGCGAGCGCGCGACGTACCTTTTGAACAATCGCGAATGGGGTTACAAAAGCCTGGCCGCGTACCAAGCCAACCAGACCGCCATCGACGCGGCCATCGCCGTCGCCCGCGATCGCGGCGGACGCGCTTACGCCGGCCTTGCCGCGACGTGGGGCGGCAAATTCAAGATCGGCGAACCGCAGGTGTATTCCTACCTCAGCATGGCGCGCGTTCCCATGCTGTCTTTCATGTATCATTCGATGTCGCTGACTTCGGAGACCATGACGCGGTTCAACGAATTCAGCCCGGCGCACTACCGCCTGTTCGATATCCAGACCGTGATCGCACCCGAAGGCGTCAATCTCCCGTCATTCCTCACGCCGATCGTACAGACCGGACCGCTGCGGATTTTCGAAGCGCCTGGCGACGGCTATTTCGACGTGGTCGACGCGTTCTACGCGGTCCGCGTCACGAAAGACAATTTCTACGACGTCAACGATCGCTGGCAGCAGAGCCCCTGGGTGGAAAATCACCAGCACCTGCTGCTCGATCTGCGCGGCGACGCTTCTCCGAATATGCCGCGCCTCGCGCCCGAGGCGGAGCTGCCTCCGCCGCCGCCGTTTCCCGAGCCGGGCGTGGTCCTGAACGAACAATCGAGCGATCAGGATTATCAGGCCGAAGTTCAAACCCGGCGGCAAACCTACGTGCTATTCAAAATGACGTGGCACCCCAACTGGCACGCGACCGTGGATGGCGAGCCGGTGAAAACCGTCATGCTGTCCCCCGGCTTTACCGGCGTCCCGGTCAGCGCCGGGCATCATAAGATCGATATCCGGTACGAACCGGAACCCTGGAAATCCGTGCTTGCGATCCTCGGCCTGCTGCTGGTGTGTGGAGTCGCCGTCGCCGAATGGCGCGGATTTGTCCCGCGCTTCGATTTTGCGATTCCGGCTTTCAAACCGGCGCCCGCGTTCGGGTTGATCGTGCTCGCGATTCCGGTGTGCGTGGCGCTGATCACTTCGAAACTTCCCAACGGCCACGACGCGACCGAATATCTGCCGCGCCTGGTCGAGTTCCACCAGAACATCGCCCACGGAATTCTGCTGCCGCGCTGGGCGCCCGATCTCAGCCGTGGAACCGGCCAGCCGTTGTTTCTGTTCAACCCTCCGTTGTTCTATTATCTGGGCGAGTTCTGGCATCTTCTCGGCTTCGGTTTCGTCCGGTCGATGAATCTGGCGTTGATCGCGATCGTGATCGCCTCCGCATGCGGGATGTTTCTGCTGGGACGTTTGTACTTCGGCAACACGGGTGGATGGCTGGCCGCGGCCGCGTATCTTTACGCGCCGTATTTCGCCGTGGATCTGTACGTCCGCTCCGCGATGGCGGAATTTGCGGCCTTCCCGTTTTTCGCTTTCGCGCTGTTTGGATTCGGCGCGTACGCGAAATTCCGCGCGCGGAAATATCTGCTGATCGGCGCCGCGGCATTCGCCGGCGTTCTGGTGAGCCACAACGGCGCCGCGCTGCTGTTTGCGCCGATGCTCGGAGCATTGATTGTCTTCGATGCGTACACCGCGAAGTCGTGGCGATTGTTTTTCGGCGAATCCGCCGGTGTCGCGCTCGCGCTCGCGCTCGCGGCATTCGTGTGGGTCCCCAGCATCGCGCAGAACCAGTACATCCAGGTGGATCTGGTGAAGCAAAGCTGGTCGCAGTACACCAATCACTTCGTCTATCTGCACCAGCTATTCGATTCTCCGTGGGGCTACGGCCTTTCGGTCCCTGGCGATCAAGACGGCATGTCGTTCTCGCTCGGCTGGAGTCATCTGCTGGTCGCCGCCGTGGCGTTCACCTTCATCAAACGCATCCCGCAACGCCTCCGGATGTGGTTTTTCCTGGGCGTAGCCGTCGCGTTCTGCTTTATGATCCTGCCCGGCGCGCAGCCCATCTGGGACCATGTGCGATGGCTGCAATTCATCGCGTTTCCGTGGCGATGGCTGGGGCCGATCGCGGTCGCCATCGCGATGCTGGTCGCAGCAGCCGGTCCGTTGATCGACGGGATCGGCAAATGGAAGCGCGCCGCGCTGGCCGGAGCGCTCGCGCTGGTGATCGTGCCCAATCTTTCGCATCTGCACGCCCGGCAGGCGCTCGACATCGACCCGGCGTTGTGGACTCCGCAGCAGATCGCGCAGCGCGGAATCGAGGTTTCGAGCTTCGGCGAGTATCGCCCGCGCTGGATGCAGGATTGGCCGGCTTACGATCCGAGGCCCGCCGAAATCGTCGCCGGTTACGCCGGATATAAACAGACCGGCAAAGGTCCCACATCGTGGAACGCGGTGTTCGACGCATCGAGCCCGGCGACGGTTCAGTTGAATACCGCTTTTTTCCCCGGCTGGCGGCTGCGCATCGACGGCTCGCCCGCCAACATCTGGACCAGCGACGGTCCCGGTAAAATCCTGTTCCAGATTCCCCCCGGCCATCACGTCGTGGCCATCGATTGGACCCGGACGCGTTCTCTCTGGATTGCTGACGTGGTCAGTCTCCTGGCGTTCGGGTTTTGGATTCTGGCGTTTTTTCCCGCAGCCCGCCCTCGGGAGGCGCCGGCCGCCGATATAATCAAGACTGCGCACGATTTATGGCCAGCCTCCCCCAAAACCTGGCGGTAGCAGTGGAGCGTGTATTGCGGTCGCCCGGCCCCAATCAGGTGCACGATCTGCGCGTGGCAATTCGACGGTTTAATCAAGCGGCTGCATTAAATTCACAAAATCGAAATAAAGGCGAGCGTCAGCGATGGAAGGAAGTGATGAAGCGGGCAGGCGAAGTACGCAACCTGGATATCACTCTGAAGCTGGTTGCGAAACTGAAGGGGACCCGAGGTTTGCAATCGAAGCTCACCCGCCGCCGGCGGGACGCGGCCAAGAGCCTCGCCGGTCAACTTAAGACGTGTCCGCTGCCCGAAAAACTTCCCGGCGCGACCCGCGCTCAGCCGCGGCAAGCCGCCGTGGATGCCATCACGCGACTATTCAAGCGCGCCAAAAACCCCAAGCGCCCCAGGGATCTGCACCGGGTGCGGATCGCGGCTAAGAAGCTGCGGTATACGCTCGAAATGGTTGCGCCGCATCATCCGCGGCTCGACCAGATCAAGCGCCTGCAAACCGATCTGGGAAGAATCAACGATTACGAAACCGCCCGCGCGCTGATCAAGCGCGAATCGGGCGGGCGTTCGGTGGGCGACGAACTCAAGGGCAAACAACAGAAGAAAATCCGGGCGTTCCGTTCTTCCTGGACCGGCATCCTGGCCGACGGCGCGACGGCGCGCAAATGGATTCGCGAGCTGTCCGCCGCCGCCCAAGCCTGAAACGTTACCGCATCGCTTCGACCATCACCGGCTGGTACTCGGTGAGGCCGGCCATCGAAATCACTTCCACCCGCATTCCTTCGCGCAGATCCTGGAGCCGGATTTCGAAACCGTTACGGAATCGGATCGCGTCGCGGTAGCTGTTCACGTCGGCGGTCAGCTGAGTGAACGTGACCGCTTCGCGTTCGGTCACCCGGCACTGGCGCTGCAGGTCGGTTGGGACGTCCTTCACGATCAGTTGGGCGCCCGGCGGGATGCACACGGCCGGCGTAAGCGCCGCCGGACGGCCAGGTTCAAAGAATTCCTTCACCAGTTGCCAGAAGTTCCGTTTGGTTTCGGCCTTTACCACGGGCATTTGCAGGTCGCCGGCCGACGCCAGGCCCATGGAGCCGGTACAGAATTTGTGAACCACCAGTTGCTCGCCTTCCACGGCCAGCCGATTGGGAATTCCGCAGAGAGAGTAATCACACATATCGTCGCCTCCTCTGCTTTAGAAGACGCGCCCTGCACGGTTTCATTTCGCGGCGGCACGCGGACGGCGGATTGAAGAGGGTGCGGAAAAGGCGGACAGACTACTCTGTCCCCGCCCGTAAGAGTCTGTGTGAAAAGTGGAGTTGGTCGGCCTTGCTCCCCTCCCTCACGGTCGGGGTTCCGTTTGGCGCCACGTCGAATGAGCCACATACGGAACCCCGCGCGTGAGCAAGGGGAGCAGGTCCGTGGTTTTCACACAGACTCGTAAGCCATTGGCGCGCCACGTTCCGCAGTGGAAGTGGACAGAGCGGTCTGTCCCCTTTTTCCGCACCCTCTTCAATCCGCGCGGCGCTTCAGCACCGCTCATTCGAGAGCAAGGCTAAAGCCCGCCGTCCCCGCGACCTTACCGTCCGCCCGCGATTCGGCCCGGCATATCGGCCAGGACGTAACTCATCACCGCCAGCGTGGCGATACACTTGCGAAAATCTTCCAGGTTCACCTTGTCGAGCGTGTCGGCCTCGGTGTGATGCCAGTCGAAATAATGCGTGCCCACCGTGCGCAGGCCCAGGCTGGGAACGCCGTCGCGGGTGAGCGGCGCAATGTCCGATCCTCCGCCGCCCGCGCCGATTTCTCCCGCGCCGATCGGGTCGAGCAGTTTGCCGATCTCCTGTACCCGCACCATCGATTCCCGCTCCCCCGCCGACAATGCGAATGCACCGCGCCCGCCCCGCCCCTCCACCGCGGATCCGTAGCCGAATCCTCGGGGAGCCTCCGCGCCTCCATCCATTTCGATGGCCGCGACGTGATTCACCACGCGTTCGCCCACCCAGGTGCGATACGCCTCGCCTCCACGGCCGCCGTTTTCCTCGTTCACCCAGAACACCACCCGCACCGTCCGCCGCGGCTGCAATCCGAGCTTCTTCATCAACACGACCGCCTGCAGGCAGGCGATGATGCCGCTGCCATCGTCCTGCGCGCCGCGGCCGACGTCCCAGGAATCGATGTGGCCGCCCAGCACCACCACTTCCTCGGGATGCTCGCGGCCCGGAATTTCACCCATCACGTCGAAGCTGTCGGCGTCCGGCTCCATATGCGCGGCCATCTCCAGGCGGACTCTCACGGGGATTTTCTGCGCCGCGAAACGCGCCATCATCAGGGCGTCTTCAATGGTGACCGCAGCCGCGGGAATTTTCGGCTGCGCTTCGTCGTAAGTGAGCGTGCCGGTGTGCGGGATCTGCATGGCGAGCGGCGTGACCGACCGCACCAGCACCGCGATGGCGCCCAGCGCAGCCGCGCGCGACGGTCCGCCAGTCCGGTAAATCGACGTCTGCCCGTAGCCGCGATACACCTCATTGAACAGCACGATTTTCCCCGCGACGCCCGCGCGGCCGAGCCGGTTCAGCCCGTCGAAATCCGAAACCACCACCACGTTACCCGTGATCCCGCCCGGCGGCGTTCCCACGCTCATTCCCAATCCGAGCATGTGGAGCGGCTTATTTTCCGGCTCCACCAGCCGAGCCGATTCCGCGCCACGCACCCAGTGCGGAACCTTTACCGGGATGGTGCGGACGTTGGAAAGGCCGTCGCGCTTCATGGTTTCTTCGGCCCACGCAATCGCGCGCGGAAGGGATTCCGATCCGCTCAACCGGTTGCCGATGCGGTCGCACAAATACGCGAGCTTCGCGTAGCCATCATTATCTGCCCGCGCCGCGTGAATCAGACGGTCGGCCGTCGAGCGGTATTGGTCGGTCAGGTTCTGGCTGAAGGCGAGGGGAAGGAACAGAATCGCGGGGAGGAGAAAGCGCATGGCGCTATCGTAGCTCGCCTGCCGCTCGTGGCGCACGTTTCAACCTGCCACTCCCGGCAGCGGGCGGCGCGGCGAGTGAAAACCAGCCAAGCGCTCCACCCCGCCGTTACGAGTGTGTGTGAAAAGTGGAGTTGATCCCCGCCGTGGCCGGCAGGGCTGGTTCAGCGACGTCTGCGCCTTCAACGCGATAGACCAGCCGTGCCGGTAACGGCGGGGTGAGGCATCGACTTTTCACACCAGACTCGCGAGCTTGGGGCACTCTTGCGCAGACCAGGTGTCGGGAACAGTCTCGACACGGCACGCTGTACCATGCGCCACGATTTACTGCGCGATCTGTACGTCCGCGCGCAGATCGTGCCAGTCCGGCAGCGCCACTGGACGTGCCATCTTTTCGATCGGACTGGTCATTTCCTTCGACTCGAAGGGAGCCAGTCCGGTCGACCGGAAAGAGAACCGGCACAGCGGAGGCTGACCGGCCTTCGCATTCGCGGCCCGCACCGTGACGAATACCGTCATGTCGCTCAATTCGGCGCCGGAATGGTTCACCACCAGGTACTGAATCTCCGATTTCTTGTTGAGATCCATCACGAAGCGGAAGCCGGTGACCTCCACGGACTGCGCCAGGGGATGTGACGATTCCACCACCGGCGCGGCGGCCGGTTCCGGCGGTGCAGTCTTCGCGTCGGCCGTGGTGTGCGCGGCAGGCAGCAGATAAACCACCACCGCGGCGCCCGCCAGCAACAGGGCTCCCATCACCAGGAAACTGACCAGCCAACCCGGAATGCCTCGCCCCGCGGGCGGACGATCTCCGAGGACGGTTACCACGTGCAGATTTTCGCGGACGTTGAGCTGGGGCGGTAGCGCCGGACCCGGCAGCGTCATGCGTGGGCCGGAATCCGCGGTAAGAATTCTTGCGGCGGGTGCGGCCGGCCGCATGGCGCGGGTCGCCGCCGCGGAATAATCCTGCAGGGGCGCGAATTTCAGCCACGACCCGGAAGGCGGTCTGTCCGCGGGAGGTTCCGGCGCCGGAGGAGCCGTGGGCTGGCCGAGCGGCTCGATCCGCAATTCCGGCGGAGTCTGGAGTTGCCGAATGGACGGCGCCGGAATGGTGTACGGAACCGATTCGGCCAACGGAGCCGGCGGCACTTCTTCCTGAACCACAGGCGCGACGGCGGGCTCGGCCAATGCTACGGGTGCGACCGGCGTTTCCTCACGAACTTCCTCCAGCGCCATCGGCGGAGGAGCGATCACGGGCTCGGCTGATGCAACGGGTGCGACCGGCGTCTCCTCGCGAACTTCCTCCAGAGAAATCAGCGGAGGGGCGATCACGGGCTCGGCCAATGCAACGGGCGCGGGCGTCTCCTCGCGAACTTCCTCCAGCGCCATCGGCGGAGGAGCGATCACGGGCTCGGCCAATGCAACGGGCGCGGGCGTCTCCTCGCGAACTTCCTCCAGCGCCATCGGCGGAGGAGCGATCACGGGCTCGGCTAATGCGACGGGTTCTGCCGGCGTCTCCTCACGAGTTTCTTCTTGCGCCAATGGCGGCCGGAAACGATGGGGAAGCGGATCGGCCAAGGCGAGTGGCTGGGAGGGTCTCCACGGCGTCCGCGGGGATCCATTTGACGCAGGTGCGGTAACGCGATCGGCAACGGGTTCGGCGAGCCCGACCGGGGGGGGCGCCGGTTCCAGCTCGGCCGGCGCCAGGAGCAGGGCAGCCGGCTGCGGGTGTTCCGCGACGCCGACCGCGATCAGCTCGGGAACGGCGAGCGCCGGGATGGGAATCAGTTCGAGCGTGGGCGCTTCAGAAACGCCCACGGCGGCGGCCAGTCCCACCAGCTGCGGCGCGGCTTCCTGCGGCGCGGGCGCGGGCTTTTCGGCCGCCACCTGGACGGCGCGAACGCGCTCAGCCATCGCCAGCAGCGGGTCGATTGTATCTGGTGGCGCTTCCGGCGGCGCTGGAATCACGGGCAGAGGGGGTGGGCTACTTAGTACCGCGGCGGCCGCAGGCACAGCGATTGGCGCGGCTGGCGGCGCGGCTGGAACCGTTCGCGCAACCGAGTCAAAACGGGGTACCGAGGGCGTGGCTGCTTGTTCCGGCTGGGGATCGCAAGCCGGACACTCCTTCACCGCGGGCGGGATCTCGCGGCCGCATTCCGGGCAGATCCAATGGAACATAGCTCCAATTTAACTGGATTCCCTTTTTTTCCGGTTCAGACACATACCCTACCCGGATCACCTAGCAACCTTAAGTGGGATAGAGATTCAGTCTCAGGCGATACCTAGGAGCTTGTTGAAAAAGGGGCCAGACCGCTCTGTCCACCACGAAGGCCGGGTCGCAAATCGGGTATTCGCGTTGGGACAGAGTGGTCTGTCCCCTTTTTTCAGCAAGCTCCTATGGTCCTGTCTTATCGGGCCGTGCGCGCAACCCTTCGATCGATTGGACGGTGTTTCCCGCGAGCCAGACGCGGAACTGTCCGCTGTCCCCCGTGCCGGTGATCTCGTCCGCGGTTTTTTCGCTTACGACCATCTCTTTCCAGCGCTTCCGCATCACCTGCTGATACATTTCGAAAGCTCGCCGGGCGGATTGTGGCGAATCCCATTCGGAGATATACGCGATCACGGGATATTTTTCGCGCTTGTTTTCGTACAACTTGTAATTGCCGCCGCGCCAGTGTTCGGCCGTCTCCACCGCTTCTTTTTCGGGCAGCCAGGTGCGGAATAAAACGTTGTGATCGAACTCGCCCATGCTGCCTTCGGCCAGCAGTTTGAACTTTTTCGCGGTTTTCTTCTGGAGCACCGGCGGCTTCGGATCAAGCGGCTGCTTGCCCGCCAGATATTCCTCCGGATGCATGATCTGCTGCGTGCTCTGCGGGGGATGCGTGAACAGCTCATCGAAGCTCGCAGGGCCGTTCTTCTTCCAGATCGCGTATTGGAACTTGAGCCCGGCGTCATACGGAAACACCAGCGATTCGCGCATGTACAACGGCTCCTTGCTGAACACCGGGAAGGAGCTGTCGTCGGCGGAATCCTTGGACAGTTTTTCGATCACCGTGTTCAGGTCCACGCCTTCATTGGTTTTGGCGATCACGGCCCAGGCGAGAAACGTAGCCTGGCCCTCCATCACCGCTTCGCGCGCGGTTTCGGCGTCGTCGTCGGGCGAGCCTTTGTTCAGAAACTTTCCGAGCGGATGGTGCTGATCGGCCAGCGCGTGGGCCAGCTCATGCGCCAGCGCGACGCGCTGCTCCAGGCCCTCCGAGGTCGAATCGAGCACGAACAGGCGCTTCTTGTTGTAGTCGTAAAAAGCGGCGGCCTGTTCGCTGACCAGGTCCACCGTTTCGCTCGCCAGGTTGAAAGCCGGCGGGACGAAGCCGAACATCTTGAGCGTGATCTCCTCGGTGCGAATCTCTTCCTTGCTGGAGCTGTCCTTCATGCGCGATTCGACGTAATGGCGGAACTTTTCCTTGGACAGCATTTCCGCAGGAACCTTGCGGCGAATGTTCCAGCCGGTGATCTCGGAAAGCGTCTTCACCAGGCCGTCGACCTGCTGAAACAAGGACTGTGCGGGCGCGGCGGAAATCAGCAGCGCCAACAGGAAAATACGAGCGAGCATCGGCGAATTCAGCGTAGCATGCGAACCTGATCCACGCGAGCGGCGAATGTTTCTTCGTCTTCACTCGTGGCTGACTTTGCCTGTGATCAATCGCGCGCCGCGGCTGAAGGTCAGGTATTGAATTCCCCAGCGAATGAAAATGATCAGCCGGTTGCTGAACGTCACGATGTACATCAGGTGCACGAACAACCATAAGAGCCACGCGAGGAAGCCGTGCAGGCGAAGCCGTCCGATTTCGGCGACGGCGCTCTTCCGGCCGATCACGGCCAGGCTGCCTTTATCGTGATAGTGAAACTGACCGGCCGTTCCACCGCGCAGGCGCGCCTCGATGGCGTCCGCGGCGAAACGGCCTTCCTGCATGGCGACCGGCGCGACGCCCGGCAGCGGATGGCCGTCTTGCTCAAAATACGCGAGGTCGCCGACTACGAAAATTTCGGGATGGCCCGGAATGGTCAGGTCTGGTGAAACCATCACCTGCCCGTGCTTGTTCAGCGTGGCGCCGGCTTGCTGCTCGAGCACTTTCCCGAATTCCGACGGCGCCACGCCCGCGGCCCACAGGACCGTCTTCGAAGCGATGCGCTCCCCGGTGTTCAGCGTGACTCCCTCGCTGTCGATGGCGACCGCGCGCAGATCCCCGCGCGGCCGCACACCCAGCCGAATCAGCTGCCGCTCGGCTGCGATCGACAGAGTCTGGGGATACGACGGGAGCACATGATGGGAGCCTTCAATCAAGAGAATGTGCGAGTTCTGCGGCTGGATCGAGCGGAAATCGTGGCGCAGAGTGTCGTTGGCGATTTCGGCCAGCGCGCCGGCCAGCTCCACGCCGGTGGGCCCACCGCCGACGATCACGAAGGTCAGCCAGGCGGCGCGTTTTTGGGGGTCGGTTTCACGCTCCGCGGCTTCGAAGGCGTACAAGATCCGGTGGCGCACAATGGTAGCTTCTTCAATCGATTTGAGTCCCGGCGCGACGGCCTGCCAGTCGTCGTGGCCGAAATAGTAATCGCGCGCCCCGGTGGAAACCAGCAGAGTGTCGTAGGGGATGACGCCGTCGGCCAGAATCAGATCGCGCGCGGCGGCGTCGAGTGAGACCGCGTCGCCCAGCAGCACGCGCGTGTTCTGGTCGCGCCGCAAAACCGCACGCAGCGGAGAACAGATTTCGCCGGGCGAAAGCGATCCGGTGGCCACCTGGTACAGCAGCGGCTGAAACAGATGAAAATTGCGCCGGTCGACCAGCGTGATCTCCGCCGGCGCGCGCCGCAAGGATCGTGCGGCGTAGAGCCCGCCGAATCCTCCGCCAAGAATTACGACGCGGTGCACGTATGGTTAGAGCCGATTAGGTGGCTCCCAGGTTCAAGATTTGGACGGCGGGCCGCGGGTCGGGGACAGAGCGGTCCTTTTTCAGGAACCTCTGAAATCCGCCGTCCGTTACCGCTACTTTTCGTCTTCTTCGCCCTTGTGAAGCTGCTGGGCCAGGAAATTGTCGAGGCCGATCTCTTCAATGGCGTGCAGGATGCCTTCGATGTGATCGACGTGCTCCTCTTCATCCTTCAGGATCAGCTCGAACAGCGCGCGGGAAGCGTTGTCGCCCACTTCGGTGGCGATCTTGATGGACGCGTTCAGGTGATGCACGGCATCCAGCTCCAGTTTGAGGTCGTTTTCAAACTGCGCCTTCACGTTCCGGCCGATGTTGATGGGGCCGATGTCGGTCATATTCGGCACACCCTCCAGGAACAGGATGCGGTTCATCAGCTTTTCGGCGTGGACCATTTCCTCGATGGATTCTTTTCGATAGTACGCAGCGAGGCGGAAATACGACCAGTTTTCGCACATCTTCGAGTGCAGAAAATACTGGTTGATGGCCGTAAGCTCGGCCTTGAGCGCATCGCTCAGGCACTTCAGAACCTTCTCGTTACCTTGCATTTGGAAATATTAGCATGCCGCCGGCAACCGCCCCGTGCGAATGACGTCCGATCGGTTTCGCGGGGAGCGCGCTACAGGTTGTGCTTCTTCAATTTGTATCGCAGCGCATCGCGGCCGATTCGCAACAGGCGCGCGGCCTGGGACTGATTTCCGCCGGCGGCTTCGAGCGCGCGGATGATCAGCAGCCGTTCCTGCTCCTCGAGTGTTCCCACTCCCGGCTCCGGCGCGAGTGGCAGCGCCGGCGCGCCTTCCGACGCATTCATCGACGAGTGCATATAGGACGGCAGATCCTGCACGTCGATCGTGTCGCCCATCACCATCATGCAGGCGTGGCCGATCACATTTTCGAGCTCGCGAACATTGCCCGGCCAGGAATGCAGGGAGAGCAGAATCTGCGCGCGGTGCGTCAGCCCGTGAATTTCCTTGCCGTACTGCGAAGCGAAACGCGTGATGAAATGGCGCTCCAGCAGCGGCAGATCTTCCTTGCGCTCCGCCAGGCGAGGCACATTGATCTCGACCATCGAGAGCCGGTAAAACAAATCTTCGCGGAAATGCTTCTCTGCGATGGCTTGCTTGAGATCGCGATTGGTGGCCGCGATCACGCGCACGTCGACGCGTTTAGCGGTCAGCGAGCCCACCCGCTGCACTTCCTGATTCTGCAGCACGCGCAGAAGCTTCGCCTGCGTGGCCAGCGGCATGTCCCCGATTTCGTCCAGAAACAGCGTGCCGCCGTGCGCGTGCTCGAATAAACCGGCTTTATCGCTGGTCGCTCCGGTGAACGATCCGCGGACGTGCCCGAATAATTCGCTTTCAAACAGCGTTTCGACCACGGCCGAGCAGTTGAGCACCACGTAGCGCCCCGCCGAAGCCGGACTCAGCTTGTGCAGCGCCTGCGCGATCAGATCCTTGCCGGTACCGGTTTCGCCGGTGATCAGCATGGCCCGGTAATGCGGCCCAACCCGGCGGATTCTCGAAAACATCTCCCACATCATGGGGCTGCGTCCCACGATGCCTTCGAACTCCGCGCTCTGCAGCATCTCGTCTTCCAGTTGCAGGGCGCGCTGGCGGCGGCGCGCATCGTCGAGCAGCTTTCCGATCCGTTCCCGCAGCGCGGCGATCGATACCGGTTTGTTCAGGTAATCCGACGCGCCCTTCTTGATCGCCTCCACGGCCGATTCGGTGGAGTAATGCGCGGTCATCAGGATCACGTCGATGGACGGATCGAACTCCATGATCCGTTCCAGCACTTCCAGGCCGCTCATGCGCGGCATCACCAGATCGGTCAGCACGATTTGTGGACGGTGCTCATGAATCAGATCGACGCCGGTCTCCGGATCGGACGCGGTCAGGATCTCGACGCCGTGCTGCGCGAGCGCGCTCGACAGCATTTCCAGGCTGCCGGGGTTATCGTCGATAATCAGGAGTGAAATGGCGTGCTTAGCGGCGGCTGTCATATTTGGCGGTTTATTTTAGCAGGCGTTCAATCTCGCTGCGCAGCGTGACCAGGCGGATCGGCTTGGTGATGTAGCCGGTGAATCCCAGTGACATGGCGCGTTCCCGGTCGCCCTGCATGGCGCTCGCGGTCAGCGCGACCACCGGCGTTTCGGCGAAGTTTTGATCCTTGCGCAGAGCCTGAATCACGCCGAATCCGTCGATTTCCGGCATGTGGAGGTCGAGGATGATCAGATCGGGCAACGTCTCCCGCGCCTTGAGCAGCGCTTCCGGGCCGTCGCTTGCCTCGACCACCGCGTAGCCGGAGTTTTCGAGCACGGTGCGCACCAGCTCCCGGCCGGTCGGCTTGTCGTCGGCGATCAGGATGGTCTTCATGAGCCTTGACTCTCCGCAGCCTGGATAGGAACCGTGAACGTAAACCGGCTGCCCTTCCCGACTTCGCTTTCCACCCAGATGCGCCCGCCGTGCTCCTCCACCAGGTGCCGCGTGATGGCCAGGCCGAGGCCGGTTCCTTCGCGGACTCCCTTGGTGGTGTTGCCTACCTGGTAGAACTTGTCGAAGACCGTCTGGTGCTCGACCGCCGGAATACCGATGCCCGTATCGGTGACCGAAATTTCGAAAGATCCGTCCCGGATGGAAGCGTCCACGCGCACGCGCCCGCCTTCCGGCGTGAACTTCACGGCGTTGCTCAACAGGTTGAGCAGAATCTGCTTGAACCGGACGCGGTCCGCGTACAGGGCGGTATCCACCGCGATGGAGGTATCGAGCGCCAGGCCCTTCACTTCCGCCAGGCGGCGGATCGACTGCAACACCTCTTCGATGGCCATGCCGATTTCGAAGGTTTCCGGCCGCAACTCCAGCCTTCCGGCTTCGATCTTGCTCAGATCGAGCACGTCGTTGATCAGCTCCAGCAGGTGCAGCGAATCGCGGTGGATATGTTCCACAAACCGCTTCTGTTTGTCGTTGAGCGGCCCTTCGAACTGCTCGCTGAGGAGCTCGGAAAAGCCGATGATGGTGTGCAGCGGGGTGCGCAGCTCATGGCTCATGCTGGCCAGGAACTCGCTCTTCAAGCGGTTGGCGCGCTCCACTTCTTCATTGCGCGACTCGAGTTCCCGGTTGGTGGCCGAAAGCGCGCGCGTATACTTTTCCTGAATCGTGCGGATGCGGTCCTCGGCCAGCTTGCGTTCAGTGATGTCGCGGATGATGGCGGTGACGCGGAATCCGTCGTCGGAATCGACCGGGCTCAGGCTGATCTCCACCGGAAAACGGGTGCCGTCGCGGCGCTGGCCTTCGAGCGACAATCCCGAGCCCATCGCGCGGGTCTGCGGATGTTTCCAGTAATGCGCGCGATGATGCGTGTGCGCCGAGCGATGCGCGTCCGGAATCAGGATCTCCACCGGTTTGCCCAGCAGATCCGCGCGCTGGTATCCGAACATTTTCTCCGTCACGCGATTCAGAAGTACGATGATGCCCTCCCGATCGATCTCGATGATCGCGTCGGGCGCGGCTTCGAGCAACTCGCGGAAGCGCCGTTCACTCTTGACTTCCACCCGCGCTTCCTCTCCTTGCGCTGTCAATTCAAACACCTGCCGCTCCATTGCCTGCCGTTCCGTGATGTCGTCCAGAATCGCGAGCGTCCCTTCAGTCTCACCTTGCAGTTCTC
The DNA here is from genome assembly GCA_963797245.1 of Terriglobia bacterium. Lineage (GTDB taxonomy): Bacteria > Acidobacteriota > Terriglobia > Bryobacterales > Bryobacteraceae > Palsa-187. Next base: position 29,756 of record CAWCPE010000018.1, on the reverse strand, counting down.
GCCAGGGCGCCAATCGAATTTCGACATGGACAAAGTCGCCGCTCTTGCGGCGGAGACGCACATCTCCCTCGGCGTTCTTTAAGATGTGCAATTGCAAGTCCACCGGAGGCGAGATGCCGATGATCTCCTCTTCGGTCCAGCCGAAGATTCTTTGGGCGCCGCGGCTCCATAACTGGACGTGGCCTCTGGCGTCGAAAGCGATGATTCCGGAGGGAGAAGCGTCCAGTAATGCGCGCAGGACATCGGCGGGATGCTTGGCTGGCATCGGTATTTCCTGTTGTACCACGACAGCGCCATTACACCCGATGACACAAGTGATAGGGTGCATTCGCGCAATTGACATTAAGCCAATATAAAAGGCCCGTGGGTGTGCGAAGATAAACTCCGCTCTACCCACGGGCCTTGGGGCTGTTAAACCCCCACTCACACTGACGCTCACCCTTCGTCAGTGCGTGTGATCCTGAATAACCCCTTTACGGAACCCTCACCTGATTCATATGGGAGCAAGTGAGGGGCCACGGGGTTTACGGCTATTGGTTATTGGGACCAACCGCCGGAACATTGGCGGTGTGGACCGCGTCCACGGCGTAGCTCAAGCCTTCGCCATGGCAAGCCTGGCAAGCCTCTCCGAGCGTGGTCGTGTTGGAGAGCGCGTGCGCGGCGGTGTAGAGAGTATCGTGGCAAGCCGTGCAGGCCGAGGTGGTCGGTCCGGCCGGACTGACGAAACCTTGTGGGTTAACCACCGGTAAAGTTGCGCCAATCGGCAACTCATAGGAGGTACCGGTGTGGCACTTGGCGCAATCGGTGAGATCGCCGGGGAACAGGACGCCGTTGAAATTATTCACCGAGTTCCCGAATCCGTAGATCGTGAATTTGTTCGCCAGGTTCGATCCGGTATGGATCTTGTGAACCATCAGCGCGAAGTTGATGCCCTGCGCCGCACCCGCCGTAGCCGGCCGCATGGACGCGTCGGTGGTGTTGGGATTGTGGCACAGCACGCAATATTCGGTCTGATTGCGCATCCCGCCGTGTTCGGCGAGCGCGGTGTGGCAGACGTTGCACTGCGCGATGGCGACCACTCCGCGGCGCGGCGTAACCGGCGAGCCGTCCACCGAGAAGTTAATGACCTGGTTCTGCCCGTAATCGCGAACCGCCGCCGAAATGGTGGTGCCCGGATAGATGGTGATGTTCACGTAGCCTTCGATGCCGATGGTGAAGGTACCGGTGGCCGTGGCCGGAATCACGTATTTGAAGGTGTACTGGCAGTTCCCGCTGTTATCGCAGGTGGCGCCTGTCGCGCTCTCACTCGTATAAGAAGGATAGTCCGTAGTGGGACCGGCGATCACCAGCGAGAGGCTGGCGAAGGTGCTGGCCGGAATCCCGACGCCGGCTTTGTTCTTCAATGTGAAGTTGACGGTCGGCGATTTGCCGGCCGAGCCGTTCTGCACGCTCACCAGGGTGAACGTGGTGCCGGGAACCTGCGTGGAATTCTGCGGAATGGTGTGCGCCCCGATGATCGAAGCGTCGAATTCCTGGTCGCCCTGCGGAATATGGCAGGTGGCGCATTCGTTGTCGTTGAACTGCGGGCCGCCCGCGTGATTGGCGCCGGTGGCGAAGTTCACGTTGTCATGGCAGGACCCGCACGCCGCGGCGGTGGGATTGGTCATGTAGGCTTTATTCTGCGTGGCGGTCGGCGTATGGCAAATGGTGCAATTGCGGACATCCGACGGAAATACCACGGTCGAGAAATTCGAAACGGTGTTGTTGTGGCCCACGATGGTATATTGCCCGCCCGCCTCTACGCTTGGCAGGCTGGAGCCCATGTGGATCTTGTGGATCATGACTTTCATGTCCACGGTGTTGCCGGTATTCGGATCGATCGAGCCGGGCTGATGGCAGATAATGCACAATCCGGTGAGCTGGCGCGATCCGCCGTGCTCGGCCAGAGGATTGTGGCACTGGTTGCAACTGGCGGTCTCGACCACATCGCGCACCACGGTCACCTTGTTGCCGTTGGGAACAAAGTTGAACAGAGCGTCGGCATAATACGTCGCCAGGTTAAAAGTGCTCAGGTTGCGCGAGGCGTAAATGCCGATGGTGGTCGTGATGGTCGGATCGAATCCAGTGGGAGCCTTCGCGGCGTAAGTATAGGTGTAGCTGCCGTCCGCGTTGGCGACGTAGGTTCCACCCGAATCCGTGGTCGCCTGGTTGGCGGTGGCGGTTCCGGTGGCCGCGGCCACCGTTTTGTTGATGTAACTGACATACTGACCGGAACCGACCTGCGCGGCGCCCTGCGGAATCGCTCCGATCACGAAGCTTGGCGAAATCGCGCCGGGCGTACTCACCCCGAGACGGTCCAGCACCAGCCCGGAAGGGTCGGTAAATGTGAAATTAGTGGTAATAGTGCCGTTGCTCGCAATGGAAGCCGAGTTGATGGTCACCACCAGGCCGGGGCGCACGAAGTCAACCGTGGCCGCGTCCATATAATGTGCTTTGTCCCGGGGACTGAACCGCGAACCACTCTGACTGCTGAGGAGCGAGGCTCCCACTAACAGAGCGAGCAGCCCGAGGCGGAACAACCCGCGATATGGTCGATTTTTAAATGTCCGCATAACTATAAGGAACTCCGAACTGGCTCTCGCACGGGGCCAGCCAATGCGTAACGTTCCTAAGTCTTTGTCGGCTAAGCAGTTCCAGAATGGCACTGCGGGGAAGAACGCAGCGTTTTATTGGAAGTGATCGAGAACTGCGTGATAAGACCCAGCCCTAAGGTGTTCCTATTAGCCGGCCAGGAAGGTGCGTTCCAACTCTTTCACTTTCGCGAGACGGCGCAGATGCCGATCCTCGCCGGTGAACTTCGCGCCCAGAAACTGGCGGACGATATCGTGCGCCAGCGCCGGGCCGATCACGCGCGCGCCCAGCACCAGCACGTTCATCTCGTCGTGCTCCACGCCCTGGTGCGCCGAATAACAATCGTGGCAGAGCCCGGCGCGCACGTCGCGGATTTTATTGGCCGCCACCGACGCGCCCACGCCGCTTCCGCAGATGAGAATTCCCAGCTGCGCCCGGCCTTCACGCACGGTGTGGCCCACCGCGGCGGCGAAATCCGGATAATCCACCGCCGCGGTGCTGTCGGTGCCCACGTCGATGGCGTCATGACCCAGTTGCTTCACTAACTCGACCAGGTTCTGTTTCAGTTCGAAGCCGGCATGATCGGCTCCCAGGACAATGCGCATCTTTACAGATTAACGTGATGGCCCCACGTTTACACATGGGGCTGTGGGCGCGCTGTCATTTAGCACCATGCGTAAGAGTCTGTACGAAAAGTCGGGACTCCACCCCGCCGTTACCGGCAGGGCTGGTCTATCGCGTTGAAGGCGCAGGCGTCTGTGACCAGCCCTGCCGGCCACGGCGGGGATCAGCTCCACTTTTCACACAAACTCGTAAGCGTGGGGCTGGCGCGTCCATTAACCGCATAGTCAAATTCGCGGCATATCATTAAAACAAGCGATGACGAACCTCGACTTCGGCCCTATCGACGCCTACTGGCGCGCCGCGAATTATCTCTCGGTCGGCCAGATCTACCTGTACGACAATCCGCTGCTCTCGGAGCCGTTGAAGCCCGAGCACATCAAGCCGCGCCTGCTCGGTCACTGGGGCACCACCCCCGGATTGAATTTCGTGTACGTCCACCTGAACCGCCTGATCAAAGCGCTGGACCTCAATATCATTTATGTATGCGGGCCGGGACATGGCGGGCCGGGGATGGTCGCCAACACCTATCTCGAAGGCACCTACAGCGAGTCATTTCCGAACATCACGCAAAACGCCGAAGGGATGAAGCGGCTGTTCAAGCAGTTTTCTTTTCCCGGCGGGATTCCCAGCCACGCGGCGGCGCAGACTCCCGGGTCGATTAACGAAGGCGGGGAACTCGGCTATTCTCTGCTGCACGCCACGGGAGCCGTCTTCGACAATCCGGACCTGATCGCCTGCTGCGTCATCGGCGACGGAGAAGCCGAAACCGCGCCGCTGGCCGGGAGCTGGCATTCGAACAAGTTCCTGAATCCGGTAAAAGACGGCGCGGTGCTTCCGATTCTGCATCTCAACGGTTACAAGATCGCGAACCCGACCATCCTGGCGCGCATTCCACGCGAAGAATTGGTTGAGCTGCTCAAAGGCTACGGCTACGATCCGCATTTCGTCGAAGGCCATGAGCCGATGGCGATGCACCAACTGATGGCGGAGACTCTCGAAAAGGTGATCGAAGAGATTCGCGGCATTCAGCAGAAGGCGCGCGAACACGGCGTCACGGAACGGCCGCGCTGGCCGATGATCGTGCTGATATCACCGAAGGGCTGGACCGGCCCTAAAGTGGTCGACGGCGTTCAGGTGGAAGGGACGTGGAGAGCGCACCAGGTTCCGCTGTCGGAAGTCCGCACCAAGCCCGAGCACCTGAAAATGCTCGAAGAGTGGATGAAAAGCTATCATCCCGAGGAGCTGTTTGACGATTGCGGAACGCTGATCCCGGTACTGCGCGAGCTGGCGCCGAAGGGTTCGCGGCGAATGGGCGCGAATCCGCATGCCAATGGCGGATTGCTGCTCAAGGATCTGCGGCTCCCGGATTTTCGCGACTACGCAGTGAAGATTGAGTCGCCCGGCGCGCAAATCGGAGAAGCGACGCGCGTATTGGGCGCGTTTCTGCGCGACGTGATGAAGCTCAATGCCGACGCCCGCAATTTCCGCGTGTTCGGACCGGATGAGACGGCGTCGAACCGTCTGGACGCGCTGTTTGAGACCACCTCGCGCGAGCTGATGGCGAAGGTTTTGCCGACTGACGATCATCTTTCGCACGACGGCCGCGTCCTCGAAGTTCTGAGCGAGCACATGTGCGAAGGCTGGCTCGAAGGCTATCTGCTCACCGGCCGGCACGGCCTGTTCAACTGCTACGAAGCCTTCATCCACATTGTCGATTCGATGTTCAACCAGCACGCCAAGTGGCTGAAGGAAGCCTGCACGGTGCCGTGGAGGCGTCCCATCGCGTCATTGAATTATTTATTGAGCTCGCATGTGTGGCGTCAGGATCACAACGGCTTCAGCCACCAGGACCCCGGCTTCATCGACGTGGTGGTGAACAAGAAAGCCAGCGTGGTCCGTGTGTACCTGCCGCCGGATACCAATTGCCTGTTGAGCGTGGCCGACCATTGCCTGCGCAGCCGGAACTACGTGAACGTGATCGTGGCCGGGAAACAGCCGGCGCTGCAGTATCTGGATATGCAGTCGGCCATTCAGCACTGCACGGTCGGGCTCGGCATCTGGGACTGGGCCAGCAACGATCAGGGCGGCGAACCGGACGTGGTGATGGCGTGCTGCGGCGATATTCCGACGCTTGAAACACTGGCCGCCGTGGATCTTCTGCGCCGGCATATTCCCGACATCCGCATCCGGGTGGTGAACGTGGTCGACCTGATGACGCTACAGCCCGCGAGCGAGCATCCGCACGGCATTTCCGATTACGAATTCGATTCCATCTTCACGCGGGATAAGCCGGTGGTGTTCGCGTTCCACGGATATCCGTGGCTGATCCACCGGCTGACCTACCGGCGCACGAATCACGACAATCTGCACGTGCGCGGATATAAAGAGGAAGGGACGACGACCACTCCCTTCGACATGACCGTGCTGAACGACATCGATCGTTTCCACCTGGCGGGCGACGTGATCGACCGGGTGCCGCGCCTGCACACCGTGGGAGCGCACATGAAGCAGACGCTGCGCAATAAACTGATCGACCACAAGTTGTACGTGGCGCAGTACGGCGAAGACATGCCGGAAATCCGCGACTGGAAATGGACGCTGGCGCGGGGATGAAGAGTTTTTTGGAAGGTGCACGTCTAACCGCTTCCTTTGGTCGCGGCTCGCTGTGGGCGATTCAGCGTCGATACGAGCCGCGACTAAAAGGAGCGGTTAAAACGTTCTTGAACCATGAGAATCCTTGCGATTAACGGCGGGTCCAGCAGCTTCAAACTCCGGCTCGACGAAGTTGATGGCGACCCTCCTTCGGCGCCGCCCGCTCCGCTGTGGGAGTCGCATTTCGATTTGAAACCCGGTGCGCTCGAACAGGCGCTGCGCTCGGTCCCTGGAAGCGTTGACGCGATCGGGCATCGGATCGTCCACGGAGGCGCGAAGTACCGGCAGACCACGCGCATCACCTCTGCGGTGCGCGACGCTATCGCGGCCGAAACCGAGGTCGCGCCCACGCATAACAAATTCGAGGTGGAAGCGATCGACTCGGCCGGACGCGTTTTCCCGGGCTTTCCGCAAATCGCGGTATTCGATGCCGCGTTTCACATCACTCTGCGACCCGAGGCTTACGTGTATCCCGGTCCGTATGACTGGCTGGCGGCCGGCATCCGGCGCTTCGGATTTCACGGCGTCAGTTTCCAGTACGCCACACGTAGGGCTACGGAAATTCTGGGGACGGGCGCGCACCGGCTGATCCTTTGCCATCTGGGCAACGGAGCGTCGCTCGCCGCCGTGCGCGACGGTAAATCGGTGGACACGACCATGGGATTTACGCCGCTCGAGGGCTTGATGATGGGGACTCGCTCCGGGTCGATTGATCCGGGGATTCTCATTTATCTGATCCGCCATCGCGGCTACACGGCGGCGCAGCTGGATGAGATTCTGAATCGCGAATCGGGATTGCTCGGCGTGTCCGGCGTCTCCGGAGACATGCGCGAGATTCTGACGGCGATCGACCAGGGTAACGATCGCGCTCGTCTGGCTTTCGACGTCTACGCGCACCGGCTGTGCCGCGGGATCGGAGCGATGTTGGGCGCATTGGACGGCGCGGATGCGATCGTGTTTACGGGAGGGGTCGGCGAGAATTGCGCGCCGCTGCGGGATCGGGTGCGCGAGCGGCTGCGCGGCCTGCTCAAGGATGCGCGCGAATTGGTGATTCACGCCGAGGAAGAGTGGGAGATTGTGCGGGAGTGCGTCCGGATCCTGCGATAGGCCGTAAGCTGATCCCCGCCGTGACCGGCAGGGCTGGTCACCGGCACCGGTGCCTTTAACACGATAGACCAGCCCTGCCGGTAACGGCGGGGTGGAGTCCTGAGTTTCCACACAGAGACAAGCGCATTTCGTAAACTTTTAGCAGTAGCTCCGATTTCGCGTCTTCCAAATATATGAAAATTCTTATTCGAATACTTCTCGCGCTGGCCACGCTCGCGCTGGCTGTGGCGCAAACTAATAAACCCGCTCCGGATGAAATCGTCTTTACCAACGGGGACAAGCTGGCGGGTCATTTTGTCCGTGCCACCGGCACCCAGGTCACCTTCAAGAGCGACATTCTGGGCGATCTTAACATCGACTGGAAAAAGGTGAAGGAGTTGCGCACCTCCGTGAAAGTCGCCGTGATTCCCAAGGGTGTTACGATGCGCAAGAACGGCGATACCTCCAAAATCGCGCAAGGGACGCTGGCGATGGAGGATCAGAAACTGCAGATCACGCCGGCCGCGGGCGTAGCGCCGCAGTCGATTCCGGTGGGCGATGCGAGCGTGGTGGTGGATCAGCCGTCGTTCGAGAAAGCGGTCACCGTCCCGGAGAGTTTCCTCAAAGACTGGAAGGGCACCATCACGGCGGGCGGCGCGCTGGTGGACGCGACGCAGGATAGCGAAACTTTCACGGGCGCGATCACGCTGCTTCGGACCGCACCCACTGAGAACTGGCTGGATCCGCGTAATCGGACGGCGTTGAGTTTTTCGGAATCGTTCGGAGAAGTGACGCAGCCCAACACGCCGACCGTGAAAACTTCTATTTTCCACGCGGACGTCCGCCGGGACCAATTCTTCTCGAAAGCCTGGTTCGCGTTCGGAGAAGCGACCTTCGATCATAATTACTCCCAGGGATTGAATCTGCAGCAGACCTACAACGGCGGAATTGGCTGGACGGCATTGAAGAGCTCGAATCAGGAACTGGATCTGAAAGGCAGCATGGCCTATATCGAGCAGCAGTTCGCGAGCGGGCCGGAAAAGAGCCTGGTGGGAGGGGTTTTCGCGGAGCATTACAATCGCAAGCTGACGCATGGAATGGCGCTCGACGAGAACGCTTCGGTGACGCCGGCGTTTAACAACACGAACGCGTATTCGGCAGCCTTCACCACGCTGCTCACCGTGCCGGTCTACAAGCGCCTGAGCGGGTCGACCGGGATTATCGACACGTTCCTGAACGATCCGCCGCCGGGATTCAAGAAAAACTCCTTCCAGTTCACGCTGGGGGTGACCTATGTATTGCAATAGCATCGGGGATGTGACATTCGGTTGTAACGTCGTGAAACGTATAATTTCACTGGCGTTGTAGCATAATCACCTGTATGTCATCCGTCCTGAGGAAGTGTTTCGCGGCCGCGGCTGTGGTGATCCCGCTGTTTGCGAATCCGCGTCCGGCACCGATCGCGCTGCCGCTGACTTTTGAACCGAACGCCGGCCAGACCGATCCGCAGGTGAAATTTCTGGCGCACGGCCAGAAATCCACGCTGTGGCTCACCGAGCAGGGTCCCGTGCTGGCAGTGGGCTCCGGATCGAAGGCGACGCTGCTTCGTATGCGCTTCGAGGGCGGAGCGCGCGCGCCGGAAATGGTCGCCGAAAATCCGCAGGGCGGCGTCAGCAACTATCTCACGGGCAGCGATCCATCCAAGTGGCAGGTGAACATACAGCATTTCGCGAAAGTGCGGTACCGGGAAGTTTATCCCGGCATCGACGTCGTGTTTTACGGCAACCCCCAGCAGATCGAATACGATTTCGTGGTCGCGCCGGGCGCGGATCCAAGGAACATCCGGGTCGCCTTCGACGGCGTCAGCGGCCTGCGGGTCGATTCGAATGGCGACCTGGTTCTTCAAACGCGCCAAGGTGCTATTCGAAATCGCAAGCCGTCGATTTACCAGGGAGATAAACCGGTGCAGGGTCATTATGTTCTGCGAGGGAAGCGCAAAGCGGGGTTCGTGGTCGACCGGTACGATACGACCGAGACGCTGGTAATCGATCCGGTTTTGACCTACGCGACTCTGCTGGGAGGTTTGGGCGGCGACCAGGCTTACGCCGTCGCCATGGACGGAAACGGCATGATCTATATCGGCGGCGAAACCGACTCCACCAATTTCCCGGTGAAGAACGCCTTATTCCCGACCGGCGCCCAGGAGTCCCCGTATACATTTCCCGGGGGATTTGTCTCCGAGATCAACCCATTCGCATCCGGAGGCGCTTCGCTGGTCTACTCGACCTATATCGGGGGTCAAAACGTAAGTCAGGTGAATGCACTCGCCGCGGACAGCGCCGGGAACGTGGTGCTGGTCGGCGCGACCACCAGTAGCCCGACCCAGGGATTTCCCATCAAGAACGCTTTTCAACCGACCTTCCAAAATTCGACCGACTGCGGCAACGGAGCCGGTGTCGCGAACGTGGTTTGTTCGGTTCCGTTTGTGACGAAAATCGCCCCGGGCGGCGCGAGCTTGGTGTATTCTTCGTACGCCGAAGGGGGCAACGGGGATATCGTTCGCGCAGTGACGCTGGACGCCTCCGGAAACGCCTACATCGCCGGAACCTCCGAATCCACCGGGATCACACTGGAGTCGTGGAACGGGGTGGCACCCTATCAGGGTGAACTCCGGCAGGCTGTGAACGGTTTCCTGACCGTCGTGGGGCCTTCCGGTTCGCTGCTCTACTCGACCTATTTCGGAGGCGGGGAGGACACCGGATTCCTGGGCATTGCGGTGGACTCGGCGGGTCTGGTGTACATTTCGGGGTCCACCACTTACACGGGATTGCCGGTGACGGCGGGCGCGTATCAGCCCAAGACCGAGGGCAGCACCAATTCATTCGTGGTGGTCTTCAATCTCAGCCCCAGCGCCAATAATATCCTGCAGTACTGCACGTATTTCGGAACCCTGCCGGGAGCGGGCGGCGTCGGCGGAGCGGATGTTGTCCTGTCCTCCATTGCGGCCGATGGCAAAGGGAATATTTACCTGGCTGGCTTTACCGATTCCATCGCGTTTCCAACCACCAACAACGCACCCTACCCGACCACCACGGGCAACAACTTTTTCGGTCCATTCGAAAGCGCAGTCGTGGTAAAGCTGAACATGGCGGCCCAGGGTAACGCTCAATTACTCTACTCGACCTACTTTGGCGACGGTGGCTCCACCTACGCCAGCGGAATCGCGATAAACTCTTCCGGCCAGGTCACGATGGATGGCACCACGAACAGCCTGTACGTGAGTTTTCTGACCACGCCCGACGCGTTTCAATGCTGTTATGACGGAGAATACTCCCCAAGCTCAGGCCAGTTTTCCAATCTTGGTTTCATCGCCCGTTTCGATACCACTAAGAGCGGGGCAAGCTCCGTCATGTACGCCAGCTATCTCGGGGGAAACGAAAATTCCCTGTTGACCTCCCTCGCCCAGGATTCGGCGGGGAAAACGCTGGCCGTCGCCGGCTGGATTCAGTACAACGCTCCGGTGACCCCCACCGCGTATCAACAGAACTATTCCGGCCAGGGAACCAGTTCACTTGACTTCGATTTCGGTGACGCCTACGTCGCCCGGTTCGACCTGACCACCGAGGGGCCGGTCATCACCTCCATTCTGAACTCCGGCGTGTTGCACGCGGCGGCCGCCGGGACCACCACATCTCTTTCGCCCGGTTTGCTGTTCACGGTGGAGGGCACTGCTCTGGGTCCCACCACGCCGGCCGAACTTACGCTCGGTTCGAACGGTCTGGTGACCACCACACTGGGGGGCGTGCAGGTTCTGGTCAACGGAGTTCCCGCGCCATTGATCTACGTGTCGAACACGGTGATCAACGCGGTGGCGCCCTATGAGATCTCGACGCAGGTCGGTAATACGATTCGCGTGCAGGTGATCTACAACGGCGTGGCAGGCGCCCTGTATCCGATTCAGGTGGCGGCGACCGCTCCGGGAATTCTCAACTATGACGACGGAAGCGGGCAAGCCATCGTCGGAAATCAGGATTATTCCGCGAATGGCGCATCCAACCCGGCGCCGATCAACAGCGTCATTACCATTTACGCGACCGGCGAAGGCCAGACCACTCCGCCCGGTGTGGATGGGCTGCCGGCCACGAATTTCAACAATCTGCCGAAACCGAACGCAGCGGTGACGGTCACCATCGGCGGCATTCCGGCGACGGTCAACTACGCCGGCGCGGCACCCGATGAGGTCGCGGGGTTGCTCCAGTTGAGCGTGACGATCCCGGCGGGCGTGACTCCCGGACCATCCGTGCCGATTCTGTTGACCATCGGCGGAGTGAAGAGCCAGACCACGACGACCATCGCGGTGTCGGCGCAGTAGTGGCGCACGCACTCCTACGTGCCGCGTCGGCGCTCTCGCCGACGCCTGTTCAGGCGCAGACGAGGTGTCGAGAAGAGTCTCGACACGGCACGCAGGAGTGCGTGCGCCACGAGTTCGTCCAGGACACTTGGAGGCGCGACCGCGATGGAACGCGTTCATCCGGCGCGCACTACTGAAGCGAAATCGACCGGTCGAACACCACGTCGAGAGTCGAGCCCTGGCGCAGCATGACTTCATGCCCGCGCGTCAGCATGGTGGTGGCTACGCCCACCGCTCCGCCGATTCCCGCGCCGATCCCCGCGCCTTCCCAGGCCCGGTCGGTCAGGCCGCCGATCCCCGCGCCCGAGCCCGCCAGAATCGCAATCCGGCGCGCGTCCTGCCCGTAATCGTTGCCCTGCTTGACCTGGTTCTCCTTGGGATCCACCTTCTGGCCGGTGCCTTCCGCGTCGACCGCGCTCAGCCGGGGAGCGATCTTCAGCACCTTCCCGCTCGCGAGCGTCAGCGTCTCCAGGCGAATGCCCAGTTCCGCGCGGCCGGAGACCATACCGCTGCGCTTGGAATGCGAAACGGTTCCCTGGACGTAAGACCCTACCGGAATGACGATCCCTCCGTCCACCGCGACGGGCGTCGCCGTCTGCAGGTAGACCTGGTCCCCTTCGGCCGCCGTCCGGGTGTTAATCGAATTCAACATCCTGAGCAGAACGTGCGTGCCCTGCGGAATATCCGCGCCCGCCGCGAGGCCGATCGAAGCCGCCGCCAGAAGGATGGTTCTCATATCCATAATCATGCCACGATAAAGTAGGTGAGGACGCGCGAGCGGGAGCGTGTGTGAAAATTCGGGAGTGCACCGCGCCGTTACGAGTCTGTGTGAAAACTGCGGACCTGCTCCCCTTGCTCACGCGCGGGGTTCCGTATGTGGCTCATTCGACGTGGCGCAAATCGGAACCCCGACCTGAGGGAGGGGAGCAAGGCCGATCAACTTCACTTTTCACACACACTCGTTATGGCGGGGTGGAATCGGCAGAAAATGAGCAAAGCCGACGATCGTAAAATGCAGATGCTCGAAGCGCTGCGCTCGAACCCTGCTGTCGAGCCTCTTCGAAAGGCTCTCCGCGATCGCAGCAATTACTTCGTGTCGAAAGCGGCCGCACTGGCGCCCGCGGTCGGGACGGACGAACTGATCCAGGATCTGATCGCAGCGTTCGACCGGTTTATGCTCGATCCCATTAAATCCGATCCGCAATGCTGGGCGAAAAATGCGATCGCCAAGGCGCTGAAGGATCTCGGGTATAACGAAAGCGCATTCTTCTTGCGCGGCCTGACGTATTTTCAGTTCGAACCGATTTGGCGCGGCCCGGAGAACGGGCCAGGCGTCGCGGATACGGCGGGCACGCTGCGCGGCGCATCGGCATTGGCTCTGGTCACCTGTCCTCTGCCGCGGCTCGAAATTCTGGAGCTCCTGGCCGATCTGCTGGCTTCCGATCCGATCAAGACCGTCCGCGCCGACGCCGCCATCGCCATCGCGCAGCTCTCCGGCCCCGACAGCGCACTGCTGTTGCGATTCAAGGCGCTCACCGGTGATCGCGAGCCGGAGGTGACCGGCCAGTGTCTGACCAGCCTGCTGGATATTTCGCCGGACTACGTGCCCTTCGTCGCGCGGTTTCTCGATTCGAAGGTCGAAGACGTTCCGCTCGAAACGGCGGCGGCGTTGGGAGGGTGCCAGCACGCGGCCGCAGTCGAGGTCCTAATAGACCGCTATCGCGCCGGGCCCGATCCGATTCTGACGCGCGCGATTCTTTTATCGCTGGGCGCCTCCCGCGCCAGGGACGCGGCCGATTTTCTGCTCGAAGTGATCGCCGGAGCGGAATTCGAGCACGCTTCTCACGCCATCCAGGCGCTCGCGGCCAGCCGTTTTCACGAAGAGTATCGCGCGCAGGTCGCCGCCGCGGTCGGTCGTCGTCGCGACACAACCCGCTTTGCCAACCAGGAGATGCAAAAGCTATGATAGCGCCACACGGTTCGTTCCGCTATGAGGTCGAGCACTCGGAGGTGCGCGAGCCGGAAGATCGGGACTCCCGCGGCAGCCGGGTCACCACCTTCAAGTGCCACGGCAGGCTGGTGATGGAGACCCGGGATCAGCTCGCGGAAATGTTCAAAGAGCGCCCGTTTCACGGCCACATCGTGATCGATCTGAGCGGGGTCAGCCACATCGACAGCGCGGGCCTGGGAGCGTTGGTGCGCCTGAAAATGTCGGCCGCCAAACAACCCGGCGTCAGTGTCAAATTCGTGGATATGTCGCCGCGCGTGCAGCAGTTGCTGAAAATCGCCAACCTGACCGAGTGGTTTACGTCCTAGGGCCGTTTCATATACGGGGTGGACGGCGGGCTTCAGACCGCGCAAGGCTTCAGCCTTGCTGCACGAAGCGGAGCTGAAGCTCCGCGCGGATTGAAATCCGCCCTCCTACTTCTTGACCGACACGGTCTGATCGCCTTCGACGTAGCCGATGTATTCCGAACCCGCCTCGGCGACGACTTCCTTGGTGTGCTTCTGGTTGGGATTTTCCACCTGGCGCTTCGCCGGGCCTTCCTTGCTCCGGGCCGGCGTCGCGCGGACGTTCAGCTTGGTTCCGTCCGCCGCGACCGCCTGGATCAGCCGGTACTGCATCTTGCCGGTGCCGAACACCTTCTTCTTGGCCGCTTCCACCACCTCGCCGGTCACGGTCGCGCCCTTGGCGATGACCACTCCGTCGTTGGTGCGCACTGGAGCGCTCACGGTAAATTTCAACGGCGTGCCCTCCGGAGCGTCGGCCGCGATATCGGCCGAGAGCGTCATTTGCACCGGAGTCCCATCCGCCACCATCGATGGAATGGTCCGGATGGAGGGTTTCGGCGTCACGGTGGGAGCGGGAACTACCGGCGCGGCAATCGGAGGCGGCGCGGTGGTGATGGGCGGCGTCACCGGCGCCGGCGCCGGACTGGAATTGACCGGCTGCGGCGGCGGGGTGGATTTCGGCGTGGGCGTATACCGGGGCGTGGCTACGTGCTCCGCCTTCGGATCTCGCATGGTCTCGATCACGATGGCCGGAACATGCGCTCTGCTCAGCCGGATCACCTCGGCCGGCGAAAGGTTAAAGTCCGTCTTGGTGGAACGAATCTGACCCAGGATCACCGAGGTCGGAACCTTGTTGGCGACCATGTCCAAGATGTTGTCGTTGTTGAGAACCGTCTCGGCCGGTTCGGCGGGAGCCGGTTCCGGAGCCGGTTGGGCGGCAGCAGCTGTAGCCGCGGCGGCAGCGGCAGCAGCCTCCTGTTCCTTCTGTTGTTCAGCCGACTGTTGTGCCGCGATGGCGGCGGCCTGCGCCGCCTTATGCCGCTTCCACCAGATTCCCCCGCCGGTGGCCGCTCCGGCGAGCACCACCACAATCGCTGCGATGGCAATGTACATCTTCGAAGAGGACGAGGCACCTTGCTTGGCTCCGGCTGGAATCTTCGGCTTGTACAACTGGCCGGAATCGGATTCGTGCTTGAGCGCCTGCAGCGCCGCCTTGACGTCCTGCATGGATTGCCAACGGTCATCCGGGCTCTTGCGCAGGCAGCGCTTCACCACCTGTTCGATCTGCGGCGGAACGTCGGGAGCGACTTCATTGATCGGTTTGGCTTCATCGCGCAGGATGGAAGAAAGCGTCGAAACGGCGTTTTCGCCGCCGAACGCGCGCATCCCGGTCACCATTTCATACAGCACCAGGCCGAACGAGAAAATGTCCGATCGTGTGTCGACCTTCTTGCCCATCGCCTGTTCCGGCGACATGTAGCTGACCGTTCCGATAATGGACCCTTCTACCGTCAGCGGCGCCGGTCCGAGCGTCTGCGTCTTATCCCCGCCCGACTGCGTCATGGGACTCGCGTCGGTCAGCTTGGCGAGGCCGAAATCGAGAATCTTGACCAGGCCGGATTCGGTCACCATCACGTTGGCCGGCTTCAGGTCGCGATGGACAATCCCGGCGTTGTGCGCGACCGTCAGCGCGTCGGTCATCTGGACGGCGTATTTGAGCGCCACCGGGAGCCGCAATCCGCCTTTGGGGATCAGGTCCACCAGGGTTTTGCCCTGGACGTATTCCATCACCATGTATTCCGCGTTGCCTTCGGAAAGGATGTCGTGAATGGTTATGATATTGGGGTGATTCAGAGCGGAAGAAGCCTGCGCTTCCAGAATGAACCGGCGCCGGCGCTCAGGATCGCCCGCAGTCGAGTTGGTCAGAACTTTGATGGCGACAAACCGGTTGAGCCGGAGGTCCTGAGCCTTGTAAATCTCGCCCATCCCGCCGGCTCCCAGCCGTTCGAGAATCTGGTATTGTGCAATTTTTGTACCGACCATGTTTACACCCGGAACTTATCAGTTTGTCATAGTTCCGTGGCGGACGCAGGGGGTTCGTTTCACACCCGGAAGTATGGCTGAACACCCGGTGGTGAAAACCACGGAATGGATCAGCGGAGCTTCCAGTACAGCTTCTTGGCGGCTTTATGCAGACCGCTGTTGAAGGGCACCAGTTTGCGGAATACGTCTTCCGACTTCAGCTCGATCAGATCGGTCGCCACACCAACCGGATCCCGGCGGAAGTACTCGATGAGATAGGCACGGAGCTCTTTAGGCGTGTCGGCCAGGCCGTTGTCGGAATACTTCGCCACCATCGGAGTGAAGTGCGGGTAGAGCTTCGCTCCGCCATGCAGCGTGGTCTTCATGAAATTGCCGATGAGAAGATCGTCGAATACTTTGTATTCCACCGCCGTCATGAGCGACGCGCGCGGCGCCGCGAAGGTCAGGCCGAAATCTCTCATGCGGGGATGCATGTCAATGGTGGTTTCCTGCCCGCCGACCACGAAACGGATAAAGCCAAAATGGCTGTGCAGCGCCGTTTTCGCCTCGAAGTACTTCACCAGCTTCCGGCGCTCGTCTGGTTCGAGCGGGTCGGACCAGTGGTCGCCGAAATCGCCGGGCGGGCGAACCGTCCGGTGGTTCTCGGGCGGGCGCAGTTCCGTGAATGGTCCGTTCGCGCTCGAACAATCCACATGCACAAACGCCGGCAGCAGTTGCTTGCCGGGGTGATCGAAACCCACTGGATAGGCGCTCAATGGAGTGGTATATTGATCCGCCCACAAGCTGTCTTCGCGCTGATAGGTGTGGAACGAGCTGAAGGGAATCACATGCGTGGTTCCCAACCGGTTGGCCCATTGCGAAAGCATCTTCCCAACCGGATGTTTCCTGGCGGCCGGCGGCAGGATCCTTTTTCCCTCATCGTCGAAGAGATTGATCATATCCGCATCGCCGTAGTTGCCGAGCTTCAGCAGAAACGACCTCTGAAATCCCTGCGCGATTTTCTTGACGAACCCGCCCCAGCCGCGATCGCTTGCATCATTGACGTCCACCAGCAGAGTTCCATTGATATCCACCAGCAGAATGGAGTCCTGATTGTAGTCGGAAAGCGTCATGACCCGGATGCGCGGCGAGAGCGGTATCCATTCCCGCTCGGGAAGCACGCGGGTCCGAAAACCCATATTCGTCAGATCTCGCGCGATCCTGCCGCCGACATGATTGGCGAGCAGGATTTCCTTATCCGAGAGATTACTGAGAGACTCCGCGCTCAAATGATCGGGATGCCCATGCGAGTACCACAGGTAGCGGCATTTACGGATGCTGGCCAGTTGATCGCCGGGGATATCGTGGGAAAAGCCCCAGCTTCCAAAGTACGCGCCGCCTTCAATCCACACGTCCGTCGCCAGGATCGGGACGTTATCGTACGCGATCAGCGTGGCGTTGCCGATCGTGTCAAACCCCAGCATTGCGATTCCCCTCCAATTCAAGCCCGCCGGCGAAAATCCCCTTCACTTTAACAATATTCAAGCTAAATTGCGGGTGGTTTCACCGGAACGCGCGCCGGAGGGGACGCGTTTCGACACATCTTCGGGAACGTGCTTACGCGGCTTCGCCGGATTCTTCGACGATGCGTCCATCGAACAGGTGAATGTTGCGATCGGCGTAGCGGGCATAGCGGGGATCGTGCGTCACCATGCAGATGGTCGCGCCGCCGCGGTGCAGCTCGCGGAGCAGGTCCATCACGGCTTCGCCGTTGGCCGAATCCAGGTTTCCGGTCGGCTCATCCGCCAGCAGAATGGAAGGGTCGCCGGCCAGCGCTCGGGCCACTGCGACGCGCTGCTGTTGGCCGCCCGAAAGTTGCGACGGATAGTGCTTCACGCGGTGCGACATTCCGACGCGCTCGAGCGCTTCATGCACGCGCTTCTTCCGCTCCGCGCTCGGCATGCCGCGATAGGTCAGCGGGAGTTCGACGTTTTCATACACCGTCAGGTCGCCGATCAGGTTGAATGCCTGGAAAATGAATCCGATTTCGCGGTTGCGGATGCGCGCCCGCTCGCTCAGCTTCAGATTCTGAACCGGCTTGCTGTTCAGAATGTAGGTGCCGTCGCTCGGCGAATCGAGCAGGCCGAGAATCGCGAGCAGGGTCGACTTGCCGCAGCCGGAGGGGCCGGCGATGGAAAGATACTCGCCTTTCTGGATGTCCAGGTGAATGCCCGCGAGCGCGTGCGTCTCCACTTCGTCGGTGACGAACACCTTTTTGACGTCTTCCAGATGAATCAACGAATCGGCCATTTTTTTCTCCTCGAAACTCTACTCAACTCACGACCTGTCGCGGAGGTTGTTGGTGTGCTCCCCTCCATCACTGTCGGGGTTCTGATACGGAACCCCGACTGTAAAGGAGGGGAGACGGACAACGATTTCTCCACGGCCGGCCGCTAATTCAATCTGATCCGCGGGCTCTGGTCCTGCGCCGACATATCCGACAAAATCACCTGATCGCCCACCTTCAGCCCGTCCACGATTTCGATCGTGTTCACCGAGCTGCGGCCCAGCTTCACCGTCACGCGCGACGCGCCTTTGCCATCTTCATCCAGCTTAAACAGGCTCACTTGGCTGTTCGGTTGCCCGAACACCGGCCGGCCAACATAGACTACATCCGCCAGGCGCTGAATCTCGATGGTCCCGTCCACGCTCAAATCCGGCACGGCTCCCGGCGGCAGCGCGCCATCCAGCTTGCAATCCACCGTTCGGGTGCCATTCACAATAGACGCATCGATTCGAATTACGTGCCCCGCGACGATTCCGTTCCGGGTATCTATTTCCGCTTTTTGATCGAGGACGATATCTTTAGCCTGCGTTTCGGCGATCTGCAGCCGCGCCATCAGCTTCCAGGGCTGCGCGACCTTGGCGAGCACATCGCCCGGCTTCACGCTCTGGCCGACTTGCAACGTCATTTCCTGCATTCGCCCGGGAATCCCGGCGCGGATGGTCAGGTCGTCCACCTGCTGCTTTTTGAGTTTCCATTGCGCCTTGAGCTTGTCCACCTGAACCTGCGCGTTGAGCAACTGGGCGTCGACCGAATCCTTCATGATCGCCAGTTTTTCCTTTTCAATCTTGTACTTCCCGAGGAGCTGCTCATATTTAGCCTTGGAAATCCGGGCGTCCATATCGGCTTTGAGGTTCAGTTTCAAGAGCTCCTGATCGCGATCCATGGTCAGCTTGGCTTGCTCCAGATCGCTTCCGGTGGTCTCGACCATGGATTGCTGATCGAAGGTGGTGCTCTGCAACTGGACCCTCAGGCCGGCGAGCGTGGCTTCGGCGCCCTTCACCTGCCACTCATAATCGTTGGCCGCGACTTCCATATCCGGATTGGTTAATACCATCAGAACGTCGTTCGGTTTCACTTCATCGCCGGAGCGCTTGAACAGCTTGGCCACCTGGCTGTCGAATTTCGCGGGAATCCAGACGATGTCTTCCGGCACCAGCGTGCCCAGGCCGCGGACCTCAATCACAATGGGACCGCGTTTGACCGAATCGATCCAGACCGTGGCGCGTTCCACTGGAGGGGCGGCCGGCTTGAGCTTTGAAAGCTGCCAGCTGATGCCGCCCACCGCAGCCACCACCAGCGTGACGACGATCACCGCCCGGATCCGCTTCTTCCTCGCCACACCTTCGCGCTTCACGTCCATATGCTTATAGGATTCCTCTGTGCTTCCAATGGCACGCCTTCTGCCACCGATATCATATTGCAAAATTTGGGATTATCCAAGCGGACGAACAGTGTGACTGTTCGCTCCTGGGACGGTGGTGTTTGAGGATGGAGCGGGAGACCGGATTCGAACCGGCGACATCGACCTTGGCAAGGTCGCACTCTACCAGCTGAGTTACTCCCGCACTACGGGAAACAGGACTATTGTCGCGCCCCAGCCGCCGATTGTCAAAGGCAATGGTTGAACGTTTCGACCTCCCATCCCTTTTATGAGTGTGTGTGAAGAGCGGAGGTCGATCCCCGCCGTTACCGGCAGGGCGCAGACGTCCGTGACCAGCCCTGCCGGTCACGGCGGGGATCAAACTCCACTTTTCACACACACTCTTACCGGCAGGGCTGGTGTTGAAGGCGCAGGCGTTGGTGACAAGCCCTGCCGGTCACGGCGGGGCGGAGTCCCCCACTTTTCACACTCTTATGGTCGGGGTCCGTGAGGAACCCTGAGCGTCGGCGGGGAAGGGTTTCGGATAGACCAAGTATTTTGGCGCGCTACACGAACGCGAAATCCGAGACGTCATCAAACTGCGGCTGAAACGTTTCCAAAACGAAACATGCCTAAAATGTGTCGAAATTCAGGTGAAAATTGTGGAAACAAGACCCGCCTTGAAAT
The DNA here is from genome assembly GCA_963797245.1 of Terriglobia bacterium. GTDB lineage: Bacteria > Acidobacteriota > Terriglobia > Bryobacterales > Bryobacteraceae > Palsa-187. The sequence continues at coordinate 9,644 of CAWCPE010000018.1, read as the reverse complement.
GTTCTAATCGTCCGTAAATAATTGAATGTAAATGGTTTAAAAAACAGTAACTCGGTTGTTGCCCTGAGGGCATTTTGTGTTATGCTGATCGACGTTGGGATTCGGAGCAACGATCTTAACGGCCCGCGTCAGAACGTAGCGGCCAACGGTTCAATAGAAAATTATACGCGATAGGTCCAGATTTCCACACCCTGTGGAAATTATGTGGGAATTGTGCGGTTTGACGTGGCCCCGACGCCATTTTGTGAGGTGAAGGTGACAGCAGCAGTGGAACTCGACAATCCTTGGAATCAGATCAAGCAGATCCTGGCGAGCAAGATCAGCTCACAAGCCTATCAGAACTGGGTGATGCGAACTCAGTTCGAATCGCTCGAAGCCGGCGAGATGCGGATCTCGGTTCCCGACACGGTGACCAAGGAGTGGATGGAGCAGGAATACGCCGAGGACATCCGCACCGCCGCCCGGGAGTTAGGCCTGCGGGTCGACTCGATCGTTTATATCCCGCGACTGACTTCGACGCCGGCTGCTGAGAACCACACCGCCACTGAACCCATCTTTGCTTCCGCCATCGGACAAATCAATCCGAAATTCCGCTTCGACAATTTCGTGGTGGGCTCCTGCAACCAGTTCGCGCACGCGGCGGCGCGGGCCGTCTCGAACAGCCCGTCGCGCAGCTACAATCCGCTGTTTATTTACGGCGGCGTGGGGGTGGGGAAAACGCACCTGATGCACGCCATCGGGCGCGAGCTGCTGGATCAATACCCCTCCATGCGGATCGTGTACACGTCGAGCGAGCGGTTCATGAATGAGATGATCAGCTGCTTCCGCTCCGACCGGATGCCGTCGTTCCAACGCCACTACCGTTCGGCCGACGTGCTGCTGGTGGACGATATCCAGATCCTGGCCGGGAAGGAACGGACCCAGGAGGAATTCTTTCACACCTTCAATGAGCTGTACGATCATCAGAAGCAGATCGTGATCTCGAGCGATTCGGCGCCCAAGAGCACCGCGAATCTGACCGAGCGCCTGCGGTCCCGGTTTGAATGGGGGTTGATGGTGGACATCCAGGCTCCGGATCTCGAAACCAAAATGGCGATCCTCGATAAGAAGGCGGAAATGGATGGGATTGTGCTGCCGGAGGACGTCCGGAACTACATCGCGACGAAAACCAAGTCAAATGTTCGTGAGCTGGAAGGCGCGCTGATCAAGCTGATTGCGTATTCGTCGGTGACCGGATCGCCGGTGACGCTTGCCATGGCGCAACAGGTTCTGAAGTACCTGATCCCGAACCAGGAGCGCCGGATCACCATGGAAGCGGTGCTCCGGGCCGTCGCCGACAGGTTCCAGTTACAGCCGGCGCAGCTGAAACAGAAGACCAATGCGCGGGCGATTTCCTATCCTCGCCAGGTGGCAATGTACATGATTAAGGAGCTGACTCAATCGTCCTTACCGGAGATCGGACGGATGTTTGGGGGTAAGCATCACACCACCGTGCTGCATTCGGTGCAGAAGATTGATCGGGAGCGGCAGCGCGACGCGGATTTGAACAGGCTAATACACAGCATAACCGACTCCATACATTGAGGTTGGTGGAGTTTTCCACGGTTGGGTCATGACGATCCTGTGAACCTCTGTGGACGAAATCGGGAGACCGGCGGATGTGCACCATTCCGCACCCTGAAAAGCACAACTTCTGATGACTTTAACCCCTCCCGCTTGCTATAATTTAGAGAGAAATCAACTTTTCAACAGTCCCTATGAATCTTCCTTCTTTAGAATCCTGAAATTTATAGGAAACGGAGAAGAAGAATCGCGGCCTAAAACTGCGGACGAGAGCCAAATGAGGATCGCCAATGGAATTCACGGTTAGCAGGGCAGACCTGGTTCGCGAGCTGAACCTGTCGCAAGGCGTAGTCGAGAAAAAGACCACGATTCCGATCCTGTCGAACGTGCTGCTCGAAGCCGACGGCGACCGGATCCATCTGACGGCTACGGATCTGGAATTAGGGATCCGGTGTTCGTGCGCGGCGCGCGTGAAGAAATCCGGTGGTGGAACGGTGCCGGCGCGCAGGCTGCTGGATTACATTCGCTTGTTGCCGGAGGGCGACGTCCAGGTCAAGATCCAGGAGAACCATTGGGCCAGCCTGGTGAGCGGCCGGTCGCGCACGCGCATTGCCGGGATGTCGCGCGAGAGTTTTCCGGAGCTGCCGCAGATGCCGGCGCTGCTCGCGGAGATTCCCATCGGCGTGCTGGCGTCGATGATCTCGAAAACTATTTTTTCGATTTCGACCGAAGAGTCGCGATTCACGCTGAACGGTGCGCTGCTGGTGCTGCGCAAGGGCGGTCTGGTGATGGTGGCAACCGATAGCCATCGCCTGGCGATGGTGGAGAGTTCGGGTGAGATTCCAGGGATCAGCGCGGCATATCGGGCACTGCTTCCCCGAAAAGCGATGCAGGAGCTGCAGAAGCTGGCGAGCGAAGCGGCTCCCGACGCGATTGTCCGGTTTTCGGGCGACGACAATCATTTATTTTTCCAGCTCGGTGACCGCATGCTGCTCAGCCGCAAGCTGACCGGCAATTTTCCGGATTTTGAGCGCGTGCTTCCGAAAGAGCATCCGCTGTCGGTGACGCTGGAACGCGAGGAGCTGCGCGGAGCGATTGAACGCGTCGCCCAGTTTTCCGATGAACGGTCGCGGGCCATCCGGGTGCGTGTGTCGGCGAACGAACTCAAAGTGCATTCGTCGGTATCGGAAACCGGAGAGAGCGAAGAGAGCATTCCGGTGAGCTATGACGGTCCGGCCACCGAGATCGGTTTCAACGCGCAGTACATGCTGGATTTTCTGCGCGCGGTGGGCGATCCGCAGGTGATGTTCCTGTTCAAAGATCCGCACAGCGCAGGGGAATTGCGTCCGGCCGGCGAGAAGGCGGAGAACTACCGCTACGTCATCATGCCAATGCGGATCTGAGCGGCCTGACCTTGCCTGGTTCTCGTTCGTAGGAGTATAAGAATCAAAAATGTCCACAAAAGATGTGACCGGTATGACACCGGAAGACCCGAAAAAGCCGCCGATGCCGGCGGTGTACGACTCGACCAGTATTAAAGTGCTGGAAGGCCTGGAAGCCGTGCGCTTGCGCCCGGCCATGTATATCGGTTCGACGGGTGAGATGGGATTGCACCACCTGGTGTACGAAGTGGTCGATAATTCGGTCGACGAAGCGCTGGCCGGGTATTGCACCGAGATCAACGTCACGATTCACGAAGACGATTCGGTCACCGTGGTCGACAACGGCCGCGGCATTCCGGTGGATATTCACGAGGAAGAAGGAGTCTCCGCCGCGCAGGTGGTGATGACCAAGCTGCACGCCGGCGGAAAGTTCGATTCGAATTCGTACAAAGTATCCGGCGGTCTGCATGGCGTGGGCGTGAGCTGCGTGAACGCGCTTTCGGAAAAACTGGATCTCGAAATCTGGCGCCCGCGGAAGGGTGAGACCGCGTCGTCGACCTGGGAGCAGGAATACCACCGCGGCATTCCGCAAGCGCCGCTGGCGGTGACCGGGAGAGCCAGAAATAAGACCGGCACCAAGATCACCTTCAAACCCGACGCGTCCATCATGGATGCGACCAAATTCAATTTCGATACACTGAGCCAGAGGTTGCGCGAGCTCGCGTTCCTGAACAAAGGGCTGAAGATCACGCTGAGCGATGAGCGGGAGGTCCCCGCGCGCGAAGTGGAGTTTCACTTCAGCGGCGGCATCGCGGAATTCATCAAGCACCTGAATCGCGGGAAAGCGGCGCTGCACGATAAACCCATCGCGTTTGAAGGCGAGCGCGAATTGCCCAACGGCGGCATCCTCAGCATGGATATCGCCATGCAGTACAACGATTCCTATAGTGAGCTGGTGTTCAGCTTCGCGAACAACATCAACACAGTGGACGGCGGAAGCCATCTGACCGCGTTTCGCACGGCGTTGACGCGCACCATCAATTCCGTCGCGCAAGCCGCCGGGCTGTTCAAGGACGTGAAGGATAATCTATCGGGCGACGACGTCCGCGAAGGTCTGACGGCGGTGATCAGCGTGAAGCTGCCGCAGCCGCAGTTTGAAGGACAGACCAAGGGCAAGCTGAATTCGGATATCGGCGGCTACGTGGTCCAGTTCATCAACGAAAAACTGGGCGAGTTTTTCGACAAGAACCCGTCGGTGATGCGCAAGATTGTCAGCAAGGCGATCGACGCATCGCGGGCGCGTGAAGCGGCGCGCAAGGCTCGCGATCTGACGCGTCGTAAAGGCGCACTCGATTCGGGCGGGCTGCCCGGCAAGCTGGCGGATTGCCAGGAAAAAGATCCGGCGCGATGTGAGCTGTTCCTGGTCGAGGGCGAATCGGCCGGCGGCACGGCCAAGGGCGGGCGCGATCGCCGCTATCAGGCGATTCTTCCGCTGCGCGGAAAAATTCTGAACGTCGAAAAGGCGCGCCTGGAAAAAATGCTGGGCCACGAGGAAATCCGGGCGATGATCACGGCCATCGGCACCGGGATCAAAGACGATTTCGATCCGGCGCGCCTGCGGTACGGAAAAATCATCATCATGACGGACGCCGACGTGGACGGCAGCCACATCCGCACGCTGCTGCTCACCTTCTTTTTCCGCCAGATGCAGGAGCTGATCAAGCGCGGCCACATCTTCGTCGCGCAGCCGCCGCTGTACCGGATCAAGAAGGGCAAAAGCGAGAAGTACATCAAGGACGACAAGGAATTCACACGTGAAATTTTACGCCGCGCCACCGAGAATCTGAAAGTGGAGCTGGGCGACAAGACGCTGCTGGAATCGACCGAACTGCGTAATTTTCTGATGCAGCTGGAAGAATTTCAAATCACCTGGCGGCGCCTGGAAAGACGTCTGCGCGACGGCCGCGTGATCGAAGTTCTGGCGCGTACCGATCTGGCTATCGACACCAAGGCCGACTTCAGCGATGAGGCGAACCTGAAGCCGGTGTATGAGGACTTGAAGGCTCGCAAGATCGAGACCGAACTGAAACGGGACGAAGAGCATTCGGCGTGGATGGTGACGTTCAAAGATCCGACCAACGCGGAGCGCGCCATCAGCATCGAGCTGGCGGGCCAGCCCGAATATCGCCGCCTGCGCACCATCGCGAAGCAGACCATGAAGTTCAACCTGCCGCCGTTCGCGGTGGTTCGCGAAAACAGCCGTGAGGCGCAGGCTAACTGGCGCGATCTGCTCGCGTATGTGAAAAACGAGGGCACGCGCGAGGTCAATATTCAGCGCTACAAGGGCCTCGGCGAGATGAACGCGGAGCAGTTGTGGGAAACGACCATGAACATCGAAACCCGCACTCTACTCAAAATTTCGCTGGAGGATCTGGCCAAGACCGAAGAGATTTTCACCACGCTGATGGGTGAGGATGTGGAGAGCCGGCGCAAATTTATCGAAGACAATGCGCTGGATGTTCGCAATCTGGACGTCTGAGTCTTAGCCACAGATTCACGCAGATTCACACCGATTTTAAATTGCTTTTATCGGCGTGCATCTGCGGCCAAAATCCATAAACCGAAGCCCGCGATCAGAGGGGTCATCAATTGCACATGCGCGAATTCGGCGAACGTTTGCGTGAGGCACGGGACAATGAACAGCGCGAGCAGCCATAGCTGGAGCTGGCGTCGATTCACCGCGCTTTCCGCCGCGAGTACGGCCGGTGCGACCAGGAGGATGGTGTCGTACACCGGCACATAGAAATTGGCGGCGAGCATCAGAGCCAGTGTCGCGGCGAGGAGCTGGCAGCGGTCGCCTTTTGAAATCCACCAGGCGAGGGCGAGCCATAGGAGCGCGGCTGCGGTAACGAGCAGAGCGCATGCGCGGGCGATGCCGTTCGCGCCCAAGAGAATCGAAAAGAACGAATTGAAGTCCACGTATTTGACGCGGCGGATCGAAGCCTCGGCGCCGGTGGCGAGCAGGCTGAAGACGCGCAGCGTGTCGAGCCAGCGCAGGCATCCGCTGAATCCGACGGTGGCGATCGAGAGAAGGCCGGCGAGCGCCGATCCCGCGATCAGCCCCGCGACGATTCGCCAGCACGCGCCGATGACCAGCATCGCGGCGGGGATCGCGATCAGCGACGGTTTGTAAGCCGCGATCGAAAGCGACAGGCCGGCGAGAAACCAGCGCTCCCGGCGGAAGCAATCGACGAATAGCGCGATTCCGAGAAATCCGATCACGGAAATCTGTCCGCCGATCCAGGTTTCGAGCAGAAACATCGGCGAGGAGAGCGCCATCAGGTACGCGGTTTTGGGGAGTGCCCCGCCGATCAGGATCGCGAGCGCGGCGGAGTAAATGAGCAGCGAAATCGCGAGCCAGACGCAGTACGCGTCGCGATAGGACAACCGCGCGAGCGGACGGAACAACACGGCGATGTACGGCGCGTTGCCGTAGAGGAGCATCTGGGTGTCCGGCATGGTCGGAAGGCTTTGGTGCTCCGTGCGAACGATGGTCGGGATGTCGTAGATGTTGGCCGCCGGGCCTGCGTTGAGAATTTTTCCAGCGGAATAAAACTGCACGAAGTCGCCACCGAGCGGCCGGCCCATGAAAGTTTCGCCGCGAAAGCCGAAGTAAATGGACGCCGCGCAGAGGATCGCGCCGGCGATGAGCGCAAGCGTGCTGAGGGCTCGGGCTTCCTTGAGACCGGGCAGGGGTCCGATGATTTTCTCTACCTTGATACGTTTGGGGTGTGCGAGCGTGGCCACTCGATCGGTCTATCGGCAGAAAGATTTTGGGCCGTTAATGAACGTCAATCAACGTTAATCTTATTCACGTTCATTCATGTTTATGAACGGCCAGAGATCTTACAGCGCCGACCCACGGAAGCCAATGCGTTTCCGCAGGAAGTGAGTGCGCTGATTCATAGGTTTGGCGAGCAGGCGGCGGATCATGTCGATCAGCTCGCGATCACTTTCGGCTTTGAGGGCGGCGAGTTTTTTTCTTCTGCTCGGGGGCTTGCGCTGCATTGGCTGCCTCCAGGATATCCAAGACCGCTTTGTCTCTGGGCCGGCCCGCTGCGCGTTTGCTACGGATGATCGCATCCAGGCTTGCGACCAGAAGCGGGTGGCCGGCGAATTCAAGCGGCGCGGAGACGGCGCGCAAAGATGCGAAGGAGCGCACTCCGTGGATGGTCGCCATAAAGTCGGCTTGCAATCCATCGCTTTCACGAATCAGCCGGTACAGGTCGGAAACCGGGTAATAAGGACGCATGAGGACCGCATCCAGAATTCTGGTGAGTGCCTTTAGTTTTTGCAGGTTGCGCGGCGTCTTGCGGAAGTAGAAGTCGAAATCAACCGTCGTCACGGGCGCGCCGTGCAAGGCAGCCGCGGCATTCCCGATCAGGATCGCTTCCAGACCCGATTGATCGAGCGCGCGAGCGAGGGTCTCGAGCAAAGGGCGCGCGTCCATGATGTCTACTCTAACAAGGTGTCAATCCACATACACGCGCTTCACGCGCGCGTGGATACCACACAGGACGCTGTACGAAATTGTCCCGGCCCAGCGGGCGATCTGTTGGGCGTCGATGGACACGTCGCCCTCCGATCCAAGCAGCGTGACGGCGTCGCCGGCGCGGAGATCGGTTCCGGTTGCGTCGATGGTGGTCATGTCCATTGAAACTGCGCCGACGATGGGGACGAGTTTTCCTTCCGCGATCACCTTTCCGCGATTCGAGAGGCGATGTGGGATTCCGTCCGCGTAGCCGGCGGCGAGGACGCCGATGCGCATGGGTTTTAATGCCCGATGCATGCCTCCGTAGCCGATCAAGGCGCCGGATTCGAGGTCCTTCACGGAGAGGACGGTCGCCTTCCAGGTGAGTGCAGGTTTCACGTGTAAGGACGGTGCGGAAGCCGCGCGCGCGGGCGAAACGTAGCCGTAAATCGCGTGGCCGGGGCGCACCAGGTTGCCCCATGCGGCTACGCGGCGATAGGCGACCGGGATGGTGCTTGAAAGATGGATATATTTCGGCACGATGCCGTGTACGTTTAATGTCTCGACCACGCGGTTGAAGCGCACGATCTGCTCATCGGTCTGCGGGCTCTCATAGTTTCCCGCGGAAGCGAAATGCGTCATCAGGCCTTCGATCGGCGCGGGCGCGGCGGCGATGGCTCGGACAATTTCTTCCGGTTCTTCTCTGGCGCCTAGGCGTCCCATGCCGCTGTCGATCTTCAAGTGATACGGTACACGCGCGTAGGTGAGATCGGCGAGTGAATGGATCACCGGGGTGAGATGAAATTGTTCGAGCGCGGGGCGCTGGTCGGCGAGAAAATCCGCCATCACCAGAATGCGCGCGGCGATGCCGGCGTGGCGCAGCGCGATTCCTTCTTCGGTATTTGAAACCGCGAGCCATTTCGCGCCTTCGTGTTCCAGGATGCGTGAAACTTCGATGGCGCCGTGGCGATACGCGTCGGCTTTCACCACCGGCATGATCTCCGCGGCATCGCCCACCAAAGCGCGGGCCGCGCGGAAATTTTCGGCGATGCGGGAGCGCGACACTTCCACCCAGCTACGCATGCTTGAGCTCCGTCAGCAGCTTTTCGTACGCGTCGGTCACCGCATCCCAACTGTAGCGCGAGCGCACGCGCTCCAGCGCTTTGGCGCGCCATTCGTCGCGTTCGGTTTCACTCATCGCGAGGACCGATTCGAGAACCTCGCTGAGATTGTCGTGACGGAATGCGATGCCGGCGCCTCCGGCGACTTCGGCGTTCTCCGGAGTGTCCAGATATAGCGCCTGAGCGCCGCGGCCCATCGCCTCGATCAACGCGGGATGCGTGCCTCCCACCTCAGTCGCGTGGATGTAAGCGAAGCAGTGCGAGCCGAGCTCGCGATAACCCTGGCCGTAGATCGCGCCGGGGATGACGATGCGCGGGTCACTTGTGTTGCGAACGGTGCGGATGTAGTCGGCTGCGTAGGGGGCGTCGCCCACCAGCGCCAACTTCAAGCTGGTGTCAACGTGTTCGAAAGCTTCGCGTACCAGCAGGGCGTTGTTTTCGGGCTCCATGCGGCTCACGTAGAGAAAATATTTCCTGCGTTCGAGACCCAACTGATCGAGGATTTCGGTGGTCTCCACCGCGCCGGTTTCCGCACCGTACGGGATCATGGAAGAGTCGCGCCGGTAGCGCTCACGATAATAGTCCGCGATGGCCTTCGCGTCAGTGACTACGGCGTTCGGCATCCAGGTGGCCAGCCATTCCGACACTTGATACCAGGCCTTCGCAGCGCGATTCCACTTCTTGCGATGGCGTTCCAGGCCGTCGACATTCAGCGCGACGGGAGTTCCGAAAATGCGCGGCATCCACGTGAAGATCGCATTCGCCGCGTTGCAATACAGGGCCGCGTCCTGTTTCGTGGTCAGCAGGTGGAGCGTCGAGAGAAACGTGTGCGCAAGAGTCTCGAAGTATTTGTGGCGGATGGCCGGGAGGGTCTGGAGATAAACGCCGCGGTACATGGGCTCGGAATAACGTTCGCGGCAATAGACCGTCACCTGATGGCCGCGCGCGGCGAGGCGAGTGGAAAGTTCTTCGGCGAAGGTTTCAAAACCGCCGTAGCGCGCCGGAATTCCGCGCGTGCCGAGGATGGCGAAGCGCACTAGCCGCGGG
>CAWCPE010000017.1:0-312389 GCA_963797245.1 Terriglobia bacterium | reverse complement strand
GAGAAGCTGTGAAAAATTTGATGCAAACCTTGGGTGATTGGTACACACTATGGCATGGCGGAAGCGCGGCTGAAGCGGATCGACCGGAGCCAGAGCTATTGGAGTCGGGTGGATGTGGAGACGCTGATCGGAGCGGACCACGCGGCGCGGGCGATCTGGGAGTTGAGCGGAACACTGGATCTGAGCGGGTTCCTGGTGGACAACAAAAGCGTGGAAGGGCGCGCCGGGGCGGAGCGGACCGATCCGCGGCTGCTGATCAGCGTGTGGGTGTATGGACTGACGCTGGGGATCGGGTCGGCGCGGGATTTGGAACGGCGGCTGGAACAGGAGCCGGGGCTGCGGTGGCTGTGCGGGGATGAGACGGTGAATCATCACACGCTGTCGGACTTTCGGGTGGCCCATGCGGCGGCGGTGGAGAAAATCTTCAGTCAGGTGCTGGCGGCGTTGAGCCAGAGCGGGATGGTGCGGCTGGAAGAGCTGACCGTGGATGGCACCAAGATCCAGGCGCAGGCCTCGGGTGCGTCGCTGCGGCGGGAGCCGACGTTGCGGGATCGGCTGGAGCAGGCCGAAAGAGTGGTGAAGGAGCTGAGCCAGTCGCCCAGCCATGCGGGAAGCGCGCGGGTGGAAGCGGCGCGGAAGCGGGCGGCGCGGGAGCAGCAAGAGCGGCTGAAGCAGGCCCTCCAGGAGTTGCAACAGATTCGCGAGAGCAAGCCGGCGGCCGAGCGCGAGCAGGCGCGGGTGAGTTTGAGCGAGCCGGAAGCGCGCGTGATGAAGAACGGACAGGGCGGGTTTGCGCCGAGCTATAACGTGCAGTCGGTGGTGGATGGGGCGCACAAGATCGTGCTGGATGTGGAGGTCACGCAGGCGGCCGGCGATCAACAACAACTGAAGCCGGCGCTGGAGCGCATGCAGGCGCAGCGGGCGGCGGCGGCGGCGGAGAAACCCACCGTGATCGTGGATGGCGGGTATGTTACCGAACACAGCATCGTCGCGGCGGACCAAGGCGGCGTGGAGTTGATCGGGCCGGTGCTCGAGCGGGAGCAGGCGCGCCAGCGCGGCCGGCAGCAATCGCTCCAGCAAGCCGGCATCGCGGCCGAGTATGGCCCGCCGGCGTTTCGTATTTTAGACGCGGGCGCGGCGCTGGAATGTCCGGCGGGCCAACGCCTGGCGCGGATTTCCCGGGCGCGGAGCCATGACCAGTATCGTGCCGCGGCCAGCGATTGCGCGGCGTGCTCGCACCGGACCAGGTGTTGTCCGCACAGCGGCCAGCGGAGCGTGAAGATCCAGCGGGCCCATCCGGTGGTAGAAGCCTTTCATGAGCGGATGCGGCAGCCGGCCTGCCGTGCGATCTATAAACGGCGGGGAGAAATCGCGGAATTTCCGCATGCCTGGTGGAAAGACAAATTCGGTTTGCGCAAATTTCATGTGCGCGGACTGGCCAAGGTTCGAGTGGAAATGAAGTGGGCGGCACTGGCCTACAACATTCAACAATGGATCCGTCTATTATGGCGGCCGCAACTGGCCAGCAGCGCAGCCTAGCGCGCTTGAAGCCCGGTGTGCGGCGTGGTTCGAGCTGTCTGGCGCCCCTGCCCGATGCTCTTAAGCGCCACCGCGTACCCGGCCGGCCGCGCCGATCCGCCGTTTTTGCCCGGTAATCAAGGCTCGATCGCAACCGATCCCAATTTTTCACGGCTTCTGAGGGAGGGGAGCAAGGCCGATCAATTCCACTTTTCACACAGACTCTAACTGTCGGGGTGCTGTTGGAAATGCTGAGACCTGCTCGGCTTCTGAAAGCGGAACCCCGACTGTGAAGGAGGGGAGATAGTAATGATTTCTCCGCGACAGGCCACTAGCGCCAGTCATCGATGACGGACGCGTCGGCGCGATTGAAGCCTTCGACATGCGGACGCTGCATGGCCACGCCGTGCATCGCGACTCGATACCCGTGAACGCTCATGCGCCGGTACGCGTCTTCGCGAGCCAGATTCACGCCCGCCTCTAACGTCGCTCCGCGCGATGCGGCGAAAGCGCTGCAGGCGTCCAGCAATTGGTCGAAGCGTTCCCCCGCACCCGCACCGGTGCGGGCCGCGCCGAACTTTACGTAACACAATTTGTCGCCGGCCTCGGACCCGGCTCCGTTCAGGCAGATCGCGAAACCATCCAGAGTGCCGCGCGTATAGTTCAATACGATGTCGCCCGTGCGCTGCGCGAGCACCGCGCGGATTTCACCACTCAGATCGAGCCCTTTATCGATCTTGTGCGTCAGCTTCCCGCATGCCTGAATCACCTCCGCGTGCCGGCTTTTTGGAACGTTCGACAGCACGGCAGGCACCGGTGCCGCGTTCGGACTGTGCGCCATCACCGCCGTGAGATACCGCGGCCAGTAGCCGAACTTCTGGTACAAACCCACATGCTTGGCGCTGTGCGGAAACGTAAATAGCCCGGTATGCCGCACGCCCCACGCGTCGAAAACCCGCATGGTCTCATCGAGAAGCCGCTGTGCGACACCGCGATTCCAGTAATCGGGCAGCACCGTGAGCGGCCCGAAGAAGCCGAACGATCCCCAGCGCGTGATCACGTTCGACCCGATCAGGCGGCCGTCTTCCCGCGCTGCCAGCACCTTCACATGAGAGGAGCGAAAACGCGGCCCAATTAAATCGCGGCCGGCCAGGAACATGCGCGGGTCAGGCAATCCCAGAAACGTTCCGAACGCCAGCCGCAAAATGCGGTCCGCTTCTTCCAGTTCGCCTTTCTTGAGTAGACCGATTTTCATCGACGCCCTAATTCTTCGCGGCGTAGCGGCGAAAGAAGGAGTCTGGTTTCCAGGCCGGTCGCGAGCTTTCGTTGGCGACGCGTTCGAGCAGGCGCGCGGCCAGCAGGTCGAAGGTGGCCGCCGCGGTCTTATCCACCGGCTGCTTCAGGTCGTCGGTCACCGAATGATATCGCTCGGTGAGCCAGGTTTTGAAAACCATCTCCTGCGGACTTCCCTTCGCGTACCCGTCTTTCATGGCGAGCGCTGGAATGCCATGCAAAATGAAACTGTACTGGTCGCTGCGAATAAAACTGTTCCGCGCGGGATCGGGATCCAACTGCGGCGTGATGCCCATTTCCTTTGCCACCGCCCGAACATCATCGCCGAGCGTCGATTCGTCGAGGCCGTAAACCGTGAGCCGTTTCAGCGGATACAGAGGCAGAAACATATCCGTATTGATGTCGGCAACGATGCCGTGCGCCGGCACCGTCGGATTGCCCGCGAAATATTTCGATCCGAGCAAGCCTTTCTCTTCGCCCGTCACGATCAGAAACAGGATGGATCGCTTGACAGTGGGCTTGGTTTCCTTCACCGTCGCCGCGGTATCGAGCACGGTCGCGACCCCGGCCGCGTTATCCATTGCGCCGTTGAAGATGGCGTCGCCGTTCACCGGTTTGCCGACGCCCAGATGATCGACGTGCGCCGACATGACCACGTATTCGTTCTTCAGCACCGGATCGGAACCCGGATAAACCGCCGCGATGTTCTGGGAAGTCACTTCGCCGCGGATCACCGCGGTCTTCGCTTTGATCGACGCCGGAATATCGAAATGCGGAAGCTGCTTGCCGGCATCCGCCAGCGCCAGCAGCTCGTTGAACGAATGGCCGGAGCCTGCCAGAAGATCGTCGGCATGCGCGGGATTCCAGGCGATGGTGATCTTTTCGCCCTCGGTGTCGCTGTTCCCGGGCGCTGCCAGCGTCATGGTGGCCTGCGTGCGATTGGACGCCTGGCGCGACCACGGAATGTCCATGTGCCTGGGATTCGCAATAGAAAGCGCGCCGATGATTCCGGCGGCTTTCAGAGTCTTCCACCGCTCCGCTCCGGATTGATAATGCGCGGCGAGCGCGCCGGAAAGATTCGACGGCGCGCCGCTGATGTACACGGCGATCTTGCCTTTTGTATCCACGCCGCTGAAATCGTCGAAGCCGGTTTCGGGAACCTTTAGCCCGTAGCCGACGAACACCAGTTTCGCGGTGATCGACGGCACCGGATCGACGCGCGCGCCAATCATGGCTTCTTCACCGAGCGTGACCGGCTTCTCAACTCCATCCTTAATGAGGGCGAGACTCGAATGGCTTTCGTCGAGCTTCAGGGTCTTGAACTTCACTGGCTGAATATAACCTTCGATGCCCGCCGGTTTGAGGCCGTCGCGCTCAAATTCCGCCGCGACGTAGGCGGCAGCTTTACGATGTCCTTCACTGCCCGTGTTGCGTCCTTCGAGCTTGTCGGAGGCGAGGAATTCGACGTAAGACCACCACCTGGCGCCATTCGGAGCGGACGCAGCGATGACCAGCAAAGGCGCGGCCGTGGCGACCGCCAACCCGAGAATCACTTTCGTTTTTGACATTCGATTTGCCGCCAGTATACACCCGGGCGGTGATAGCATGAATCATTCGCGCGTGACTCAAGAAATGCTGAACTGGCTGGTGGTTGGAGTCGGCGATATCGCCCGAAAGCGCGTGATTCCGGGAATTCTTTCGGACTCCCGGAGCCGTCTCGCGGGCGTGGTGACACGCGATCCGAAGCGTGCTGAAGAATACGCCGTGCCGGGCTTCACTGACCTGCACGCCGCGTTGAAGGAGTCCCAAGCGCAGGCCGTGTACATCGCGACGCCGGTGTTCCTGCACATGCCACAGACAGTCGACGCGCTACGTGCCGGCGCGCACGTCCTGTGCGAAAAGCCGATGGGCATGAATTACGCGCAGGCGACGGCAATGAATGCCGCGGCTCAGGAAACCGGCCGCGTGCTGGGCGTTGCTTACTACCGCCGGATGTACCCGAAAGTGGCGCGCGCAAAAGAGCTGATCGCCGCGGGAGCGATCGGAACGCCGGTGCTGGCCGAGGCGACGTCGCATAGCTGGTTCTATCCCGCCGACGGGATGCGCGCCTGGCTGATCGATCCCGCGATGGCGGGCGGAGGGCCGCTGTTCGACAATGCCTCTCACCGCATCGACCTGATGAACGATTTCTTTGGCGAACCGGAGCGGGTTAGCGGCCGCCGCTCCACGCTGGTGCATCCCATTCCGGTCGAAGACAACGCGACGGTGATGATCGACTACAAGACCGGCGTCCGGGGGTTGGTCGACGTGCGCTGGCATTCGAAGGTCGCGCGCGATGAATTCGGAATCCGGGGGACCGACGGCGAATTGAATCTGACGCCGCTGAATGGTCCGACGCTCACGTATCCAGGCGGTCACGAAGAGATTCCGGCGCATGAGAATTTGCATTATCCATGCATCGCCAATTTCGTAGCCGCCGTGCTGGATGGTGCGCCGTTGCGTTCGTCCGGTGTTTCGGCTTGTGTCACGGATTGGGTGACGGAGCAGGTGATGCAAATCGGGTAGAATCGACCCCAGTGACTGAAACACCCATTCACGAAATCGACGTTTTGTGGATCAACGCCGGCTTGAGTTGCGACGGCGATACCATCGCGATGACCGCGGCGACGCAGCCCAGCATTGAAGATATCGTCAGGGGAGCGCTGCCGTGGATTCCCAAGGTTCGGCTCCACAATGCGTTTCTGGCTATTGAAAATGGCGACGAATTTCTGGAACGATTTCATCGGGCGGCGCGGGGCGAATTGTCGCCGTTCATTCTGGTGGTGGAAGGTTCCATTCCGGATGAAACCAACAAAGCCGAGGGTTATTGGGCGTCATTCGGCACCGATAAAGCCACCGGTCAACCAATTAAGACGTGCGACTGGATCGATCGCCTGGCGCCGCACGCCTGGGCGGTGATGGCGGCGGGAACCTGCGCCACTTACGGCGGCATTCATGCGATGCAGGGCAATCCGACCGATTGCATGGGGCTCGCGGATTACCTCGGGTGGACCTGGAAATCGGCGGCGGGTATTCCGCTGGTCTGCATTCCGGGCTGTCCGGTGCAGCCGGATAATTTCATGGAGACGCTTCTCTATCTGCTGCACATGGCGGCGGGTCGCGCTCCCATGATTCCGCTCGACGATGCGCTGCGGCCCACCTGGCTGTTCGGGCAGACCGTGCACGAAGGCTGCGATCGCGGCGGATATTATGAGCAGGCCGAATTCGCCGAAGAGTACGGCTCGCGAACCTGCATCGTGAAGCTGGGATGCTGGGGACCGGTGGTGCAATGCAATGTGGGAAAGCGCGGGTGGATGGGCGGAATCGGCGGGTGCCCCAACGTGGGCGGAATCTGCATCGGATGCACCATGCCGGGATTTCCGGATAAATTCATGCCGTTCATGAATCAACCGCCCGGATCGTTGTTGTCGTCGAGCGCGGTGATGACTTACGGACGCGCGATTCACGCGCTGCGGCGATTCACGCAGGCTTCCTTAAATAAAGAGCCGGCCTGGCGACGGAAAAAATGACGCCGATTTCTCCACCCGACGCCGAAGCCGTGCTGAGCGAACTGGCCAGTGTCTTCCTGGGCGCGGGATCGGCGCGGCGCGAAAACGACGAAGCTCCCAACGTGGAGGCGCGTTATCGCGTTCTGCTCGATCAGATTCCCGCCGTGGTGTTTATGGCGTATTTGGATCAGGGGATCGGCGAGGCATACGTCAGCCCGCAGATCGAGGCCAGCCTGGGCTTTTCGCAGAGCGAATGGCTGGAAGATCCGGTGCTGTGGTATCAGCAGATTCATGCCGAGGATAAAGATCGCTGGAGCAGGGAAGCGGCCAGCATGTTTCTTTCCGGCAAGCCGCTCCGGTCGTCGTATCGCGTGATGGCTCGCGACGGCCGCGTGATCTGGTTTCAGTGCGAAGCGCGGCTGGTTCGGCGCGACGACGGGCGGCCCTGGTTCATTCACGGCGTCGGGTTCGATATCACGGAGCTGAAACAAGTCGAGCGAGCGCTGCAGCAGGAGCGGAATTTCGTCTCGGCGATTCTGGATACGGTCGGCGCGCTGGTGGTAGTGCTCGACGCGCAGGGCCGCATCACCCGGTTCAACCGCGCCTGCGAGCTGACCACTGGATACGCGTTCGAACGGGTGAAGGGCCAACTGGTGCGCGATCTGTTTCTCGATCCCGAGGATTGCCAGCGTTTCGAGACGCTGGTGGAACAGCTTCGCCTCGGCTTGATTCCCGGCGATCATGAAAGTTATTGGAGAACGGCGGGCGGGGAGCGCCGGCTGATCTCGTGGTCAACCACCATGCTCGGCGCGGCGCCTCGGCACATCATCTTTACCGGGATCGATGTGACCGAGCAGAAGCGCATGGAAAAAGCGGCGCTCGAAATCAGCGCGCGCGAGCAGCGCCGCATCGGCCAGGATCTGCATGACGATCTGGGCCAGCATTTGACCGGGATTGCGTTCCTGAGCAAAGTTCTGCAGGATCGGCTGGCGGAAACGTCCGTGCCGGAGACGGCCGATGCCGCAAAGATTGTCGAACTGGTGAACGAAGCGATCCGCAAGACGCGCGAACTGGCGCGCGGGCTGCTTCCGGTGCTTTCCGATTCGTTTGGATTGATGTCGGCTCTGGAACGTTGGGCGCGCGAGGTGAGCGACGTGTTTCACCTGAGCTGCCGCTTCGAATGCCGCGAGCCGGTGCTGATTCGCGAGAATACGCTGGCTGATCATCTGTACTACGTCGCGGTGGAGGCGGTGAACAACGCGATCAAGCACGGGCGCGCGAAGAACGTGGTGATTCGCCTGGCGGAGCGCAACAGCGGCGGGATTCTGATGGTGGAAGACGATGGCGCGGGATTTGAAACCGGGTCCAGGCGGCATGCGGGGCTGGGGCTCAGCATTATGGATTATCGTGCGAAAATGATCGGCGGCTCGCTCGAAATGCAGTCCGTTCCGGGCGTGGGAACCGTGCTGACGTGTATGTTCCCGCTTCGGAAGTCGCATGTCTGACGTGAAACCGACCGACGTGAAACCGATTGAGGCCAAACGCAGGGTGTTCATCGTCGACGATCACCCGATCGTACGCCAGGGCCTCGCGTTGTTCATCAATCGCGAAGCGGATCTCACGGTGTGCGGCGATGCCGAAGAGGCTGGACCGGCTCTGCAACAGATCGCGTCGCTGCGTCCCGATATCGTGCTGGTGGATATTTCGCTGAACGGACCGGATGGCCTGGATCTGCTCAAGAGCCTGCGCGCTTCAGATCATCGGCTGCCGATTTTGATGCTCTCCATGCTCGATGAAACGCTATACGCCGAACGTGCCTTGCGCGCCGGCGCGAGCGGCTACATCATGAAGCAGGAAGCCACCGAAAAAGTGCTGATCGCCATCCGGCGTATCCTCGGCGGCGGGGTCTGGGTGAGCGATCGAATGTCGAGCCTGTTGATGCAGCACTACGTGGGCGGCGCCCCGGCATCCACGGAATCGCCGGTGGCCGCACTGACCGATCGTGAGCTAGAAGTGTTCCGGCTGATCGGCGATGGACATGGGACCCGGCAAATCGCCGAAGCTCTGCACATCAGCATCAAGACCGTTGAATCGTACCAGGCGCATATCAAAGAAAAATTGTCGCTGCGCAATGCTCGCGAGCTGGTCCAGCGCGCGGTGCAATGGACCATCAGCGAGAAGTCGTAAGCTGTCCCCCGACTTGACGACGTCGCACCCCGCCGTTACCGGCAGGGCTGGTCTATCGCGTTGAAGGCGCAGACGTCCGTGACCAGCCCTGCCAGTCAGAGTCTGTGTGAAAAGTCGGGAATCGACCCCGCCGTTACCGGCAGGGCTGGTCTATCGCGTTGAAGGCGCGGACGTCCGTGACCAGCCCTGCCGGTCACGGCGGGGATCAACTCCACTTTTCACACAGACTCGTCACGGCGGGGATCAGCTCACTTTTGACCAATAATGAGAAGCCGTAACGTTCTATCAGGGAATCCCTGATCGGCGATACGGGGTTGCTCCGCTTGTCCAAAAATCTTGCTTCAGGCCTGATAGAAGACGGAGTCCGGCAGCAGATCACCCAGACGCGCCGCGAGAGACTCCGATCGGTCCGCCGTGAGTCGCACCCCGAGTGTGCAAAAGGAGACTGGAATGGCCACGCCCACTGTTCCCTACGGCCGGAAAACGCAAAAAGCCCCGCCCGTCGCCGAAGTTCACGTCATCTGGATCACCGCCGGTTTAGGATGCGACGGAGATTCGGTTTCCGTCACCGCAGCCACCCAGCCAAGTGTCGAGGATGTCATCCTGGGCGCGATTCCAGGTCTTCCCAAAATCGCGCTGCACAATCCCGTGCTCGCCTATGAGAATGGCGGCGACTTTCTCAAGTATTGGTATGACGCCGAAGCCGGCAAGCTGGAGCCGTTTGTGCTGGTCGTCGAAGGCTCCATTCCAAACGAGAAGATTAAAACCGAAGGCTACTGGGCCGCGCTCGGCACGGATCCGAAAACGGGTCAGCCGATCACGACCAACGAATGGATCGATCGCCTGGCGCCCAAAGCGACGGCAGTGATCACGGCCGGAACGTGCGCAGCCTACGGCGGCATTCACGCGATGGAAGGAAATCCGACGGGCTGCATGGGTCTGGCGGATTATCTCGGCTGGGATTGGAAATCGAAAGCCGGAATCCCGATCGTCAACGTGCCGGGTTGCCCGGTGCAGCCGGATAACTTCATGGAGACCGTGCTGTACCTGCTGTATCAAGTTTCCGGGCTGGCGCCGATGATTCCGCTCGACGATCAGCTGCGTCCCTTGTGGCTGTTCGGCCGGACCGTGCACGACGGCTGCGATCGCGCGGGCTACTACGAGCAGGGCGATTTCGCGGAAGTTTACGGATCGCCCAAATGCATCGTGAAGCTCGGATGTTGGGGGCCGGTGGTGAATTGCAATGTGCCCAAGCGCGGTTGGATGGCGGGTATCGGCGGCTGTCCCAACGTCGGCGGCATCTGCATCGGCTGCACCATGCCCGGATTCCCGGATAAATTCATGCCGTTCATGGATGAGCCGCCGGGAGCGAAAATGTCCACCAGCACCATTGGCGTGTATGGCAAGGCGATCCGCAGCCTGCGCGCATTCACCAATGAAACCGTAAATAAAGAGCCGAAGTGGCGGCATCCGCGCGCTGAGTTAACCACTGGCTATCGACCCAGGTCGTTCTGATCACCGAAAGGAATCCCACATGAGCACCATTACTGCACCCAGCACACATACGCCCGAAAAAAAGGGAAAACTGGTCGAGATGAACTGGGATCCGATTACCCGGATCGTCGGAAGCCTGGGCATCTTCACGAAGATCGATTTCGAAAACCGCCGCGTGGCGGAGTGCCACAGCACGTCGTCGATCTTCCGCGGCTACAGCATTTTCATGAAGAACAAAGATCCGCGGGATGCGCATTTCATCACCAGCCGGATCTGCGGAATTTGCGGCGATAATCACGCAACTTGCGCCACTTATGCGCAGAACATGGCATTCGGCGTGCGCCCGCCGGCCATGGCTGAATGGATCGTCAACCTGGGCGAAGCGGCCGAATACATGTTCGACCACAACATTTTCCAGGACAACCTGGTGGGCGTCGATTTCTGCGAACAGATGGTGAAAGAAACCAATCCGAGCGTGCTGGCGAAGGCCGAGAAGCGCCTGGCGGACCATTCGAATCTGCACGGTTTCCGCACCATCGCCGATATCATGCGCGCGCTGAATCCGTTCACCGGCTCCTTCTACCTTGAGGCACTCCAAGTCAGTAGAATGACGCGCGAAATGTTCTGCCTGATGGAAGGCCGGCACGTCCATCCGTCGACGCTCTATCCCGGTGGCGTCGGAACCGTTCCCACCATCCAGCTTTTCACGGATTATCTGGTCCGCCTGATGAAGTACGTCGAGTTCATGAAGAAAGTCGTTCCGCTGCACGACGATCTGTTCGATTTCTTCTACGAAGCGCTGCCTGGTTATGAAGAAGTCGGCCGCCGGCGGATTCTGCTCGGCTGCTGGGGATCGTTCAACGATCCGGACCACTGCGATTACACCTACAAGAACATGAATCACTGGGGCAACAAGATGTTTGTGACCCCGGGCGTAGTGGTCGACGGCCAGCTGGTGACCACGGATCTGGTCGACATCAACTTGAACATCCGCATTCTGCTCGGCAGCTCGTATTACGACGACTGGCAGTCGAGCGAGAAGTTCGTGACGCACGATCCGCTGGGCAACCCGGTGGATCAGCGGCATCCCTGGAATCAGACCACCATTCCGCGTCCGCAGAAGCGCAATTTCGACGACAAGTACACCTGGGTAATGTCGCCGCGTTGGTTCGATAAGCGCACCGGGGATCACCTGGCGCTCGACACCGGCGGCGGACCGATCGCGCGTTTCTGGGCGACCGCTCTTGCCGGCAAAGTGGACATCGGATACGTGAAAGCCACCGGCCACAGCGTCAAAATCTATCTGCCGAAGACGGTTTCGCTGCCTGAAACCGAATTCGAATGGAAGATTCCGAAGTGGTCGAACGCCATCGAGCGCGATCGCGCACGCACTTATTTCCAGGCTTATGCGGCGGGCTGCGCGCTGCATTTCATGGAGAAAGCGATGGCTGAGCTCCACTCCGGCCACACGAAAACCTGGTCGGACTTCAAGGTGCCGGACGAAGCTATCGGGTGCGGATTCCACGAAGCGGTACGCGGCGTTCTGTCGCATCACGTGGTGATCCGCGACGGGAAGATCGCCAACTATCATCCTTATCCGCCGACACCGTGGAACGCGAATCCGCGGGATAGTTTCGGCACGCCCGGTCCGTATGAGGATGCGGTGCAGAACACGCCCATTTTCGAAGAAAACGGCCCCGACAAATTCAAGGGCATCGATATCATGCGCGCCGTGCGGAGTTTCGATCCGTGCCTGCCGTGCGGAGTTCACATGTACCTGGGAAACGGCAAAACGATCGAGACGCACCACTCCCCGATGTTCGGCTTGCAGCCGTAAAATGGTCGGCGACATGTCGCAACATCGCGATTTTCAAAAGCAGCTGGCATCCATCGCCGAGCTGGTTCGACGGATCGAAGAAACGGCAGATCCGAGCGTCAGAGCAGATTCGCGGAAGCTGGTCGAATCGCTGATGAGTCTCCACGGAGGGGGTCTGGAGCGGGCTCTGGAGATCATCAGCACGGCCGGCGACACCGGGCAGAGCATCATCGATCGCCTGGGCCGGGACGAAATGGTGGCCAGCCTGCTGGTGCTGTATGGAATCCATCCGCTGGATTTCGAAACCAGGGTGAATCAGGGAATTGAAAAGGCCCATGCATTTCTGAAGCCGCACGCAGCCGAGTTGCAACTGTTACGCATGGACAGCGGAGCGGTCCAACTGCGTCTAACGGTGAAGGGGCACGGTTGCGGATCGAATCCGGCTGTGCTCAAGGAAGCGGTGGAGGAACTGATCTACGAATCGGCGCCGGATGTGACAGCCCTGACGATCGAAGGCGCCGAGCCGCAAAATTTCGTGCCGGTCGAGATGCTCGCTGCGAAAGAGGTTGCGTGAGCAGCACTGAGCAGGCGTTCGGATTCCTGCGCCAGTTTGTGCGCCGTCAGGATCCGGGGGAAACCTGCGAGATGTGCACGGCGCGTCTGGGCGAACCGCATCAGCATCTGCTCGAACCCGCCACGCGTAAGTTGATCTGCGCCTGTGACGCCTGTGCAATCCTGTTCAGCAGTCAGACCGCGAAAAAATACAAACGAGTTCCTCGCCGCGTGCGTGCGCTCGGCGATTTTCAGTTGACGGACGGTCAGTGGGACAGCCTGATGATGCCGATCAACATGGCATTCTTTTTCGAAAGCAGCCCGCAACAACGCGTGATCGCCTTGTATCCGAGTCCCGCGGGAGCTACCGAATCGCTGCTTTCCTTGGACGCGTGGGAAGAGATCGCCGCGGAGAACACCGCGCTGCGCGGGATGGAAGCCGACGTCGAAGCGCTGCTGGTGAACCGGCTGGGGCACTCGCGCGGGTTTTCCAATCCCGAATATTACCTGGTGCCGATCGACGAATGCTTCAAACTGGTGGGCTTGATCCGAACGCACTGGCGCGGCCTGTCCGGCGGTACCGAGGTGTGGCAGCAGATGGCGCAATTCTTCGCCGATCTCAAGCGGAAAGCGCAATATGCCTGAGCTGAGTTTCAGCGTCGAGTCCGCGCAAGCGGTGCCGTTCGCGGCGGCGCCGACCATCGCGCTCAAGCTGCGGATTACGAATGCCGATGCGGCGGAAACCATCCACACAGTGGTCCTGCGGGCGCAGATCCAGCTCGAAGTGGCGCGGCGGCGCTATTCGCCGGCCGAACAAGCGCAGATGCTCGAACTGTTCGGCGCTCCCGACCGCTGGAGCCAGACGCTTCGATCCATGCTGTGGACGCATGCCAGCGTGGTGGTGCCGTCCTTCACCGGAAGCACGGAGGTGGATCTTCTGATCCCCTGCACGTTCGATTTCAACGTCGCCGCGACGAAATATTTCCATGGTCTGGAGAGCGGCGACATTCCGCTGCTGCTCCTGTTCAGCGGGACCGTTTTCTACCCGGATTCAGAAGACGCGCTGCGGGTTGCGCCCATCGCCTGGGACAAGGAAACGAAGTTTCGGATGCCGCTGGCGGTGTGGAAAAGCATGATGGATCTGTATTACCCCAACAGCGTGCTGCTTTCCCTGCCAAAGGATGTTTTCGAGCGCCTGCACCGGTACAAAATGACCCACTCGGCAGGTACATGGGAACGGGCATTCGAAATGATGCTCGCCGAAACCGGCCAGACGGTGCTGCAATGAAGCTCGATCATGTCGAAAAGATCGCGAACGCGGTGCTGTATGAGGGATACATGCTGTATCCCTACCGGCCATCGTCGGTAAAGAATCGCCAGCGCTTCAATTTCGGCGTGCTTCATCCCAGGGATTTCGACGTGTCGATCGCGCGGACCGAATGCATCGTCGTCGGAAACCGGGAAACCACGGTGGACGTAAAGATGCGATGCCTGCAGCTCGCCGAGCGGGACAACTGGCAGGAAGGGCATGAGCGGGAGGTGACCGTCACGGGTTTCGAGCTCGGCCAGGGCTCCTCGTATCTGCGTCCGTTTCTTTTCGAGGCGTGTGAGTCGGAGGGACGCCTTGAGGAGGTCAGAGGGGAGCTGGAGCTCGAATGCACGCAACTCAGCGAGGGCGCCTTCAAGCTCGCCGCGGAAGTTCGCAATTGCGTTGCGGGCCAAGCGGAGACGACGCGCGACGAGGCTCTGCTCCGCTCTCTGGTTTCGGTTCATACAATTCTTCAGGTCACCGGCGGCGAATTCGTCTCCTTACTTGATCCGCCGGAAGCGACGCGCCAGGCTGTTGCCGCATGCGTCAACGTCGGCACGTGGCCGGTGCTGGTGGGCGAGGAAGGGCAGCATGGCACCCTGCTCTCCGCGCCCATCATTCTTTACGATTATCCGCAGATCGCGCCGGAAAGCCCGGGCGATCTGTTCGATGGGACGGAGATCGACGAGATTCTGGCGCTGCGGATTCTCACCATGACGGACGCTGAGAAGGACGAGGTGCGCAACGCCGACGATCGCGCGCGCCAGATTCTGGAGCGGACCGAGATGCTGCCGCCGGAACATTTCCAGAAACTGCACGGCGCGTTGCGGGGAATCAAATGAACGAGCTCGACTGGCATCTTCTCGAAGACAAACCCTCGCTCATGAGCGTGACCGTGAACGGCGTCGAGCTCAAGCGGGGCGATCTGGTCCGTCTTCGTCCGCGCAAAGGCGGCGACATCATGGACGTGGTGCTGGCGGGAAAGGTCGCCATCATCGAAGCCATCGAGCAGGATTACGAAGGCAAGATCCAGCTCGCGGTGGTCATGGAAGACGATCCCGGAAGAGACCTCGGGATGCTTCGCCAGCCGGGGCACCGGTTTTTTTACGGGCCGGAAGAAATCGAGGTCGCCGAATGATTCTGGTCGCCTGCATCGGCAATATCTTTCTGGGCGACGACGGATTCGGCGTCGAAGTCGCGCGGGCGCTCGCGATGCGGTCGCTGCCGCCTGACGTGGTGGTGAAAGATTTCGGAATTCGCGGATTCGATCTGACCTACGCGCTGCTGGATCATAACGGACTGACCATTTTGGTCGATGCGTGTCCACGCGGCGGCTCGCCCGGGACGGTTTACGTGGTCGAGCTGGAAATGACTGCGTCCACTGAACAGGTCGCATTGCCGGAGTCGCATTCCATGAATCCGATGCGCGTGCTCGAAATGGTCAAGGCGATGGGCGGCGAGCCGAAAAAGATTCTGCTGGTGGGCTGCGAGCCCGCCGATTTCGGGCCGGAGAATGAAGGCCGGATGGGGTTGAGCGAACCTGTCCAGGCGGCGGTGAGTGAGGCTGTCGCCGTGATCGAGCGGTTGATTCAGGAGCATACCGAAGGGAGACAAAATGTCCATGGAACTGAGCACACATTCATCTAACGGAAACGGCCTGAGCGTAGAAGAAGCCGAAAATCGCGACACGCTCTACCTGATGGGCGGCGCGGCGCTGATGGTCTTGGGCGCCGGGCTGATTCTTTCTACGCCGATGGTGCGCAAGATGCTTGGCGGAGTCGGAATCGGCAATCTGATTTCGGCCGCCGCGCCGGATTTCGAGCGATATCTCAAGCTGCGGAGCATGTAGTTGGCGACCGACACGGAAGTCGCGGTGTACCAGATCGACCGGAACACCAGCCGATTCACGGTTCGTGCCTTCGCCACCGGAATGCTCTCCGCGCTGGGTCACAGCCCCACCATCGCGATCCGCGATTTCAGCGGCGAAGCGCGCCTGGAGCCGGATCCGTCGCTGAAACTGCGCGTTCGCGCCGGTTCGCTGGAGGTCGCCGACGATATTCCATCCAAAGACCGCCGCGAAATGGAGCGCAGCATGTTCAATGACGTGCTGCAGAGCGACAAGTACCCGGAAATCGTGTACGAAAGCACGGGCGCGACGCTGAGTCCGGTAAGCGAAGGCCGCTGGCATGTGCATCTGACCGGCAACCTGACGCTGCGCGGCGTCACGCGCGGGCAGAATATCGCTCTTCAGGTGACCCGGATGGGCGATATGCTGCGGGCCAACGGAGAATTTACGTTAGCGCAAAGCAATTACGGCATCAAACCAGTGAGCGTTGCCGGTGGAACCTTGAAGCTGAAAGACGAGCTGAAGTTCAGCTTCGACATTGTCGCGCGTAAACAGGAGTCCTAACATGTGCCTCGCCATCCCCGGACAGATTCTTGAATCGGCCGGCGGCAGTCTCGCCGTGGTCGACGTGCTGGGCGTGCGCCGCAAAGTCGATCTGGCGCTGCTCGAAGATCCTCCTCAGCCAGGCGAGTGGGTGCTGATCCACGTCGGTTTCGCGATGAGCAAAATCAGTGAAGATCAGGCCCTGGACACGCTGCGCATGCTCGAATCGCTGGGCGAACACACCGCGGCGCTCGAAGAAGTACAAGGCTACGGATTAGGAGAGGCGCCTTCATGAGCATGCGATTTGTAGACGAATTTCGCGAGCCGGAGCGGATCACCAGGACCGCGGATGAAATCCGCCGCCTGGCCGATCCGGGGCGGCATTATCGCTTCATGGAAGTGTGCGGCGGCCACACGCATTCGATTTATCGGTTCGGGCTGAAAGATCTTTTGCCGGCCAATATCGAGCTGGTGCACGGTCCCGGCTGCCCGGTGTGCGTTCTGCCGATGGGCCGCATCGACGACGGCCTTTCCATCGCCGAGCATCCTCATACCGCATTCACGGCATTCGGAGATATGATGCGCGTGCCGGGAACGCGCGGCACTCCGCTCGAATTCAAGGCGCGTGGGATGGACGTGCGGATCGTGTATTCGCCCGCCGATTCTCTTCGCCTCGCGCAGAAGGATCCGTCCACGCACGTGATGTTTTTCGCGATCGGATTCGAGACCACCGCTCCCTCGACAGCCATCACGCTGATGCGCGCCCGCGAAATGGGCTTGCGCAATTTCTCGATCTTCTGCAATCACGTGACCATCATCCCCGCCATCCGCGCGATTCTTGATTCGCCGGACATGCGTATCGACGGATTCATCGGACCGGGTCACGTTTCAACCGTCATCGGATGCCGGCCGTACGAATGGATCGCACACAACGAGAAAAAACCGATCGTGGTTTCCGGTTTCGAACCGCTCGACATCCTGCAGGGGATTTTCATGCTGCTGCGCCAGATGCGAGACGGCGAATCGAAGGTCGAAAATCAATACAAACGCGTGATCCCGTGGGAAGGGAATCGCGCGGCATTGAAGGCGATGGCGCAGGTGTTCGAACTGCGTCCGTATTTCGAATGGCGCGGGCTTGGGTTCATTTCGCAATCGGCCCTGCGCATCCGCGACGAATTCGCCGAATGGGATGCGGAGCGCATCTTTTCCGTTCCCGGTGTTCGCGTCACCGATCCGAAGGCCGCGCAGTGCGGCGAAGTGCTCAAAGGCGTTTTGAAGCCCTCGCAATGTAAGCTGTTCGGCAACGAATGCACTCCGGAGCGTCCGGTGGGCGCGCTGATGGTTTCAAACGAAGGTTCGTGCGCGGCGTATTATCAGTACGAACATCGTAAATCTCTGACCCAGCTTTCGGCGGTGTAAGCATGACCAGCGCACCTCAGAAGATCCGTTTTCGCGACCCGCAGATCGACATGGCGCACGGCGCCGGAGGCAAAGCCAGCCGACGGCTGGTGGAAGGCCTGATCGCGCCGCTGTTGATGAATGGATCGCAGGAGCCGCTGGGCGATGCGACGCACGTGAGCATGGGCGACGCGCGGGTTGCAATCACCACCGACAGTTTCGTTGTCAAGCCGCTGCGCTTTCCGGGAGGGTCGATCGGCGAACTGGCGGTGAACGGAACCGTGAACGATCTGGCGGTTTCCGGCGCGCGAGCCGAGGCGCTGGTGGTCAGCTTCATCCTCGAAGCCGGCCTGCCGACGGAGATCCTGGAAGCCGAAGTGCGCGCGATTGCCGATGCGGCCGGGCGCGCCGGAGTGCGCATCGCCGGCGGCGATACCAAAGTGGTGGAGCACGGATTCGCCGACAAAATGTACATCACCACCACCGGAATCGGCCGGCCGATGGATGGCGTGTTTGTTTCGCCGCGCTCGGTGCGGCCGGGCGACAAAATTCTGCTCTCCGGTCCGGTCGGCGATCACGGCATTACGATTCTGCTGGCTCGCAACGAACTGGACATCGAAGCCGATCTGCATT
This sequence comes from Terriglobia bacterium, assembly GCA_963797245.1. Classification (GTDB taxonomy): domain Bacteria; phylum Acidobacteriota; class Terriglobia; order Bryobacterales; family Bryobacteraceae; genus Palsa-187. Next base: position 294,252 of record CAWCPE010000017.1, on the reverse strand, counting down.
CCGACACGCGCTCTGTGCTTCCACTGATTCAGGCGATGATCGCCGTCGCGGGACCCGGAATCCGATGGATGCGCGATCCCACGCGCGGCGGCGCGGCCACTTCGCTGAATGAGTTGGCACGCGATTGCGGCCTGGGAATTCAGCTTGCCGAAGACAAAATCCCGGTGCGCGATGAAGTTCGCGGAGCGTGCGAGCTGCTCGGGCTGGATCCGCTCCACATCGCCAATGAAGGACAATTCCTGGCGGTGATCGCTCCCGAACTGGCCAACGCGGCGCTGGCGGCGCTTCACCGCACGCCCGGAGGCGAATCCGCGGCGCTGATCGGCGACGTGAGCGCGCAGCCGGCCGGGACCGTGATCGTGACCACGCTGTACGGCGGCAGCCGGGTTGTGGATATGCTGGTGGGAGATCCTCTTCCCAGGATCTGCTAGCGACACCGGGATGAAAAACGTCCTCGATCGGGCCGGCGTTATCGAAGAACGGCTTCTCGAACGAAACCGGATTTTCGAATTGTTTTTCGCGCGCGAGGCGCGCACCCTGGCGCTTGCCTGCCGCGAAATGTCGGAGCGCTTTCTTCACGGCGGGCGCATTCTGGCATTTGGAAAAGGCCCCTACGCGACCGACGCGCAACACGTCTCGGTCGAATTCGTGCATCCCATCATCGTCGGCAAACGCGCATTGCCGGCGCTCGACCTGTCGCTCGCGTTTCGCCCCTGGCTCGACGCGCTGGTCCGCCCCGAAGATATGGTGATGGGCTTCGCGCCTCCCGAGGGCGATCCGGAAATCGACGCCGCCCTCGATTCGGCATCGGTTCGCGGTGCGATGACGTTCGCGCTCGCCGGCCGTCGCGGATCTTACACGCTTGATCCGCCCAGCCGCGATCCGTTCATGCACCAGGAGCTGGTCGAAATCCTGTATCACACGCTCTGGGAAACCGTGCACGTGTTTTTCGAACATCGCGAACTGGGCCAGGATGTCGGTGATTCGGCGTTTCTTTATCCTTTTCTGACCGAACAGAAACAGCAGACCAATGACGTGGTCGATATGGTCGCACAATCGATTGAGGTCAAGGCTCGCGAGGACGCAATGCTGCGGGAGCGCGCCGCGCACGAAGAATCGGAGCACATCGCGAATGCCGCGCGGGCGATTCATGAACGGCTAAAGCGCGGCGGCAAGCTGATTATGTTCGGCAACGGCGGATCGGCCACCGATGCGAACGACTTCGCGCTCGATTGCGTGCAACCACCCAAAGGATGGAGCGTGGTGCCGGCGGTTTCGCTTTCCATGGAGCCGGCCAATCTGACCGCCATCGCCAATGACGTGGGCGTCGAGCTGATTTTTCTTCGCCAGCTGATCGCCCAATCCCGTCCGGAGGATGTGGCCGTGGCATTTTCCACCAGCGGCGGATCGAAAAACGTCATCGCGGCGTTGAAAGACGCGCGCAAGCGTGGACTCGCCACCGTCGCGTTGCTGGGTTACGACGGGGGAGAGATTCTTCGCAGCGGCCACGCCGATTTTCCGCTGGTCATCCGCTCGGATTACATCCCGCGCATTCAGGAAGTGCAGGCATCCATCTATCACGTGCTCCGCGCTGAGCTGGAGAACCTCAACCATGCCTAAGTACGAACTGTTCGGCACCTCCACCTGCCCCTATTCGAAGGAAATGCGCGAGTGGCTCGAATGGAAGCAGTACGATTTCGTCGAATACGACGTCGAAACCGACGCCGAAGCGCGCGAGCGGTTGATCGAAATTTCCGGGCAGCGATCGGTGCCGGTACTGCTTGAAGACGGCAAGCTCGCGCGCGTCGGATGGCAGGGAAGGGCCTGCGTCATTTAAATATGCACGAACTTTCCATCGCCATGAGCATCGTCGATCTGGCCGAGGAGGAAATCGAAAAACACGGCGCGACCCAGGTGAGCGTGGTGCATCTCAAGCTCGGCCTGCTGTCGGGCGTCATGAAGGATGCGCTGCTCTCGTCTTACGGCCTGGCTTGCGAAGGCACGGTGCTTGAAGGCTCGCAGCTGATGATCGAAGAAGTACCGATCGTCGCCTATTGCGAAAAGTGCGCGGCGCCGCGGACCGTGACTCCGGTCGATTGGTTCGTGTGCCCGGAATGCCGCGCGCCCATTTCGCAGGTGTTGCAGGGGAAAGAACTGCAGGTGGTGGGAATGGAGATCCAATGAGCACGCGCCTGGTGGAGGTCCGGCAGAACGTTCTCAAACACAACGATCAGGTGGCCCGCGAGCTGCGACGCCGGTTCCACGACGCGGGCGTGTTCGTCATCAGCCTGGTTTCGAGTCCCGGCTCGGGGAAAACCGCGTTTCTTGAAAAAACGCTGACCACGCTGCACGGGTCCCATCGCGTCGCCGCGCTGGTGGGCGACCTCGCCACGGAAAATGACGCCGCTCGTCTGGCTCGTTCGCAGGCGCAGGTGAAGCAGATTGTCACCGGAACCATCTGTCACCTGGAAGCCGCGATGGTCGAGAAGGCACTTGACGATTGGAAGCTCGATGAACTCGATTTCCTGTTCATCGAGAACGTCGGCAACCTGGTTTGCCCCTCGTCTTACGACCTGGGCGAAGACATGCGCCTGGTGCTCCTCTCGGTCACCGAGGGCGAAGACAAACCGCTCAAGTACCCCACCATCTTCAACACCGCCGACGTCGCCATCATCACAAAATCCGATCTGGCGGATGCGGTTGAATTCGATGCCGACACCGCCGAAGAAAACATCCAGCGGGTTCGCCCGGGAATGCGAATCATCACGGTGTCGTCGAAGACGGGCGCGGGCATGGTCGAGTGGCTGAGTCTCCTCACCACCGCCGCCGAGCAACCGCGCTAGACGGACGGCGGATTTCAATCCGCGTGGCGCTTCAGCGCCGCTCGCGGGCAAGGCTGAAGCATTGCGCGGGCCGAGGCCCGCCGTCCCTTTGCGGAGTCCGCTTGTTATGCTGGAACTCTTCGGCTCCGCTTCATGATCGGCGAAATTCTCGACGGCAAATATCGCATCGACAAACAGCTCGGCGCGGGCGGGATGGGCAATGTCTATCTGTCGACGCATCTGGGAACCACGCGCATCGTGGCCGTCAAGGTGATCGCGCCCCGGTGGGCCGCCGAGCCCCAGTTTCTCGCCCGCTTTCAGCGCGAAGCCCAAGCCTGCGGGCGTCTGCGGCATCCGAACATCGTCAACATCACCGATTTCGGAATCGCCAAAGCCGCCGAAGGCGACGTGCCCTACCTGGTAATGGAATTTCTGGACGGACAGACGCTTTCGAGTTACCAGAAAGCCAATCCGGATATGTCGCTGATGCTGATCGCGGACCTGCTGGATCAGGTCGGGCTGGCGCTCGAAGAGGCGCACCGGCACGGAATCATCCATCGCGACCTGAAACCGGACAACATCTGGCTGGAGCCGAATGGCCGCGGCGGATACACCGTGAAAGTGCTCGATTTCGGCGTAGCGAAAATGAACTTGCTGGCCGAATGGACTCCGCGCGCGAAGGACGCGACGGTTCCGCCGCCGCTACCCGCCAATGAATTGGAAACCGTCGCGATGTCGTCGAACGTCCGCACTCGCGCCGAGGAGATCGAAACGGTCGCGATCCCACGGTCACCATCCGGCTTGTCGTCCGGATCGTTGGACAGCGGCGCGGACGCCGAAACCGTGCCCGGCAGCTTGCTCGGAACACCGGCCTACATGTCGCCCGAACAGGCTCTCGGAAAGGAAGTCAGTTTCCGTTCCGACATCTACAGCCTGGCCGTGGTGGCCTATTCGCTGGTGTGCGGGCAACTACCCTTCCGCGGCAATTCCACGCAGCTGCTCGAATATCACGAGACCGGAATTCCTTCGGCGCCCGCCAGTGTTCGCAAGATCCCACGCGACGTATCGGACGTAATTATGGCCGGCCTGGCGCGCGATCCCGCCGATCGTCCCGACTCCGCCACCGTGTTCACCCGCCGGTTCCACAACGCAGTGGATGCCGAATTTCTGGCGCTGCGCAGATCGAAGGCGTTTCTGATGCAGCATCTCACCGCTTACGCAATGCTGCTGTTCCCGATTTACTCGGTCGTGTTGACGATTGCCGGGTTGCTGTTCGCCTTCGGCAAGAAAATGCTGCCGGTGATGGGTCTGCGCATCGTGCTGATCCCGGCGGCGGCGGCGATTCTGTTCATTTTTTCCGACAACCTGCTGCGCGCGGCCGCGGCTCTGATGGCAGTGGATGAACAGGTCCGCGTGCGCCGGTTCATGGCGTTTCGCGTCTTCTGGAAGCTGATCAAGATGATTCCGGTGTTGGTAAGAACCCAGTTCGAAGCGGTATTTTTCGTGGGACGCGGCTGGGTGGTCGGCGACTGCCTCTGGCCGGTGGTTTGCGTCGTCGAGAAGCGATCCGGCGCGGCGGCGTTGACGCGTTCACGCGAGCTGATGACTGGACTGGACTCGGCCGGACGAGCGCTGGCGATCCGGCACTTCGCACTGGCCGCCTTAGCCTTTACCGACGTGCTGAAGTCACTGCCCTTTCTTTGGAAAGAAGGCGCGGTCGACGACAAGAATGTGGTCATCACGGCGGCGTGGTTCCCGGTGTTCGTCCTGTTTGCGGCGGCTCCGCTGTTCCTGTACGACCGCACGGCCGCAAGTGACGCCGGTCCCCTGTTGCAATTGGACCGCACGCCGGAAGTGCGAACCACCGCGCGAGCATTCTCCCTCAGTTCGATCCTATGGTTAGTAGCCGGAGCGATTTACCTGCTATGGCAGCCGATCGAGCTGTGGATGCGTTCCCGCTAACGGTGTCCCAGTCATAACGATAGCGACTGAGATCCCCTGCCTGCCAGAATCTAAGTGAAAAGTGGAGTTGATCCCCGCCGTGACCGGCAGGGCTGGTCACCGCCGGCTGCGCCTTCAACGCGATGGACCAGCCCTGCCGGTAAGAGTCTGTGTGAAAACCACGGACCTGCTCCCCTTGCTCACGCGCGGGGTTCCGTATGTGGCTCATTCGACGTGGCGCCAAATGGAACCCCGACCGTGAGGGAGGGGAGCAAGGCCGACCAACTCCACTTTTCACACAGACTCGTAACGGCGGGGTGAAGCACTGACTTTTCACACATACTCGTCAAGGCGAGGGCACGGGAAAGCCTACTATCGAATATCGATACTGACCACGTTCGACGTCTGACCATCCACGGTCATGACCAGGTTCACCACGCCGCTTCCGCTTAAACTCAACGGCAGCGTGAGATTCACCTGGTCGAGACCCACGTAGCTCGGCTGTGCTCCCGCATACAGCACCGGAACATTGGTCCCATTGATATTGGCCGTCACGTTCGCAAGCGAGCTCCGGTTGCGGATACCCGCGCCGTACAGAACCAGCACAACCGAGCTGTTCGAATCGAGCGCGATCGGCGTCGCCGTGCATGTGGACCCCGCGCACCCATAAACCGGAACCATCGTCTGGACCCCCGCGTTAGTCCGGATCGCGTACGATGACGCGACCCCTTTGCCGTTGCCGTTGCCGTTGATGCTGAACAGCGTCGGCGCGACTGATTGAATGATTGCCGGGGTCGTCAAGCTGCCGATCGAAAATGGATCGCCTGGATATTCGCGTCAATCGCGAGCGCGTCCGCCTCGGTCGCCTGTATGCGCGGGGCGAGCATCGCGACCGCAAATCCGATGCCGGCCGTAGAGGGAATGCTGCGGCGCATTGCTGGAGACGCACCCGCCAGGCGAATCGTTGCAGCGCGCGCGGGAGGACTTTGGTTTGCAACGTTAATCCCAATGCTTCACTTTCGCCCAGACGTCTGCGAGCGGCGCTTTTAATCCCTGGCAATAATAAACGTCCACGTGGTTGTAGGGCATTGAATATGGATGGTCGATGTGCGCGACCTTCTCGACGCTTGCGAACTGGCGTTCGAGATTGCGCCGGTTGTCCCCCATCACGATCATGCTCGCGCCGGTGTAATCGCGCGGACCCCACAGAAAATAACTCTGATGCCCGCTGATAGCCGGCGGCAAACCGTACTTCGGTCCGAACAGGTCGATCGCGCCGGCCTGCCCGTAGCTCTGCGCAAAAATCGCGGTCTGGCTGCGGACGTCCGCAGGCAAGCTGTTGTAGACGTGCGCGACAGTCTCTACCATCTCCGGCCATCCGAACTGGTCGGCGAAAATCTGCGGCAGCGGACCCAGTTTGTGGGTCTCGATCGCCGGCGGCGCAAGATGCATCGCCTTCGTGTATCGGATGTAGGTTTCCGGCGGCAACGCCGGAATCGCGAGCGGCGCAAGCATGGCGCCCGTCACAATCAGCACCACCGGATAGGCGACCTTCACCCACGCCGCACGCACGCTCAGCCACATTTCCCAAATCACCCCGCCGCCTGCGAATAGCAACGGAAACGCCGGGAACAAATAATAAATCCGCGGGCTCATGAACACGATCACCAGCGCGGTGAACACCCATGCCCAGCCCAATGCACGGAACCGGCGTCCTTTTTCGGTCGCGAAGAAGAACCACAACCCGGCCAGCCACACCGGCAGCGCGAGCGGTTGCATGGCGAGGGTCTCTTGCGCGAAGAATGCCCCCGGACCCAGCGGAACGTCGCGACCGCTCGCGCGGATATTCCGCTGCAACTCGAGAAACGGGAAGTGATGCTGAATATTCCAGACCAGGTTCGGCAGGAACAGCAGAACCGCGATCGCGCCGCCGACCCACAACCATCGGCTCGTCAGAATTTTCCGTTCCGGCGTCAGAATCAGGCCGGCGACCACCCCCGCTCCGAAAATCAGCATCGAATACTTGTTTTCGAGCCCGATCCCTGCCAGCACGCCGAACCAGATCCACAACCGGTCGTTTCCGGTCTGGATTATGCGGATCACCAGCCACGCGCAGCCCAGCCAGATCAGCGGCTCGAACGCATTCATCGAAAGGAACCCGTCGACACCCAGAATTCCGCCGGCTACCAGCGCCGCCGTTCCCGCCAGCAGCTGCGCGAACCATCCGCCTCCGAGCGCACGCGCAATCAGCGCCGTCATCGCGACCTCGCCCGCCCCGGCCAGCGCAGGGAGCAATCGCAGCGCCGGCAGCGACCCGCCCAGTACGACGCGCGCAAACCACGCCACCAGCGCGATCAGCGGAGGCTGGTCGACATAACCCCAGGCCAGATGGCGGCTGCACGCCAGATAATACATTTCGTCAACGAAATAGCCGTAGTTCCGGCCCGCGTAAAGATGAATTGAGAACTTGGCCGCGGCCAGACCGAGGACGGTCGCTTTTTCGGCAGTCTTCATGCTGGGTCCATAAAACCATCCTACGGTTTATCGTTTATCCGGGTTCCACGCAACGAGTAGTGCCGCTAGTGGTCTGCGTCGGAAATCGTGCAACGTAAAAAGGGGGACAGACCACTCTGTCCACGGTCGATTTCCACCGCGGAGTCAACAGATATGCGGCGGGGACAGAGCAGTCTGTCCCCCTTTTTACGTCGCACGATTTCCGACGCACTACACTAGGGTGGATGTTGATTTCACGAGAGCGCGCGGACGGCGGATTTCAATCCGCGTGGCGCTTCAGCGCCGCTGCGGTGGCGAGGCTAAAGCCTCGCGCGGGCTCAAGCCCGCCCTCCCTCGACTGTCAATCCACGCCTGATTCGTTGAAACCAAAGGCGAGTTGAATCAGTCTGTTAGTATAGCCAAGTGCGCGTCAGAGTCCTTTTTTTTGGAGTTATCCGCGAAATTGTGGGAGTGCGCGAAGACACTGTCGATATCCTCCAGGGCACCAGCCCGCTGGAGCTTTTGAGGTCGTACCAGACTCGTTTCCCGCGCCTCACCGAAATTCTTCCGAGCATCGCCATCGCCGTGAACCAACGCTTCGCGAGCCCGGACGTATCCATCTCCGAAGGCGACGAAATCGCGTTTCTTCCGCCGGTGAGCGGAGGCTCGGCGTCCTTTACGCATTCGATCGAGCATGAAGACGGCCACCTGTTCGCGCTGACCCGCGATCCCATCGACGGAGCAGCCATCGCGCGCCGCATTCTGCGCGGGGAAGATGGGGCGTTCGTCAACTTCGAGGGCGTCGCGCGCAATAACAGCAAGGGCCGCGCCACGCGATTTCTCGAATATGAATGTTATGAACCGATGGCGATCGAGGTCATGAAGACACTTGGTCTGGAGATCGCGAAATCGCACGCCATCGGCCGCATCGCGATGATTCATCGCCTCGGCCGGATCGAAATCGGCGAGACCAGCGTGGCCGTGATCGTCACCGCGCCGCATCGCAAACCGGCTTTCGATGCCGCGCTTGAAGGCATTAATCGCCTGAAACGCACCGTTCCGGTCTGGAAGAAGGAATTTTTCGTCGACGGGGAAGTGTGGGTCGACGGAGAATGGGACGAGTCGGTGATCAGGGCCCGCGCATGAGACTCCTGCTCGCCATTCTGCCGTTAGTTGCGGCGCACGCGCAGAAACCGCCCAACTTCTCCACCGACGTTCAGCTGGTCCGGCTGCTGGTGAACGTCAAGAACGCATCCGGCGAGTTGGTGGGCTCGCTTGAAAAAGAACAGTTCAGCGTTTTCGATTGCAACGTGCCGCAGGAAATTCGCGTGTTTGAGCGCTACACCACCAAGCCGCTTTCGGTGGCCGTGCTGGTGGACACCAGTGGGTCGACCGCCAAGGACTGGCCGGTGGAAGTGCGCGCGCTCGGTAAATTCCTGAAGGCGCTGTTCGGGGAAGGGAATGAGCGCGACACGGCCGCCATCTTCACCTTCAACTACGACGTCATGCAGGGCAACTTCGGGCGCAACGCGCGGCGCATGGAGAGCAGCCTGCGGTCGATCAAGCCGGAAGGGGGCACGTCGCTGTTTGACGCCATTCATTTCGCCGGTGAGGAACTGCAGCATCGCGAGGGCCGGCACGTGATCGTGCTGGTGAGCGACGGCGGCAACACCACCAGCAGCCGCACCTTTAAAGATGCGCTGCAATCCGCCCAGCGGGCTGACGCGGTGATGTATCCGGTGGTGGTGGTGCCGATTGAAAATGACGCCGGACGCAATACCGGAGGCGAGCACGCTCTGCAAACCATCGCGCACGACACCGGCGGACGCTGGCTCCCCGCCACGCTCAACGAGCTCGACACCGCGTTCGCGGAGATCCTTCGCGACCTGCGAGCCCAGTACATGCTCGCGTATTATCCCCGCGCGCTACCGAAAGACGCGCCCGCGTTCCATCCGGTGCGGGTCGAGCTTCAGCGCAGGGATTTGCAGGCACAGACGCGCGCTGGCTATTATGGAGATGAACTCCGATAGGTACAAGTGGCCGGAAAAGTCAGCAATACCAAAGCTCCCGAACAGACATTTGAAGAGGTCAAGTATCTTAAACGCTTGATCGACGACCGCGTGATCGTGCGCGTGCGCCTCAGCGATAACCAGGAAGTGGAGGGCATCATCGAGTTTTACGACGCCACCTTCATCCGCCTGACGCGTGACGGCGAACCGAACCTGTTTCTCTACAAGCACGACATCAAGTATCTCTATGAGGTGTAGGAGCCGATCGTGCACCAACCGGGCCGCGACGGTTCGACTCTGCGTGAAAAGTGGCTCTGTACCCCGCCGTGACCGGCGGGGCTTTGGCTGTCGCTCGTGCGGAACACGATCGACCAGCCCTGCCGGTGACGGCGGGGATCAGTCCCGCGTTTCACGCATACTCGTCAGGGAGCGGTCAGCACCGCTTTAAATTCTAAGAGCTCAAAACATTGCCTTCCTACCTCGAAGCCGCAGCCGGAATCGCACGCGAAGCCGGAGCCCTGATCAACGGCTACCTCGCGCGCCACATCGGATTCGAGCTCAAAGGCGAATTCGACCTGGTGACCGAAGCCGACCGTTCGAGCGAACGGCTCATCGTCGAGCGCCTGAAGAAACTGTACCCCACCCACGCGATCGTGGCTGAAGAAGGCGGCGGCCAGCCGGGTTCGTCCGAATTCCGCTGGTACGTCGATCCGCTTGACGGCACCACCAACTTCGCGCACGGATTTCCGGCGTTCAACGTCACGCTGGCGCTCGAACGCGCAGGCGAATTGATTGCCGGCGTGGTTTTCGATCCCACCCGCAACGAAATGTTTTCAGCCGAAAAGGGCGCGGGCGCCTTCTTGAACGATCAGCCGATCCATGTTTCACGCGTTCCGCGCGTCGAAAGCAGCCTGGTCGCCACCGGGTTTCCTTCCCGCAAGCGGCACCTGAATATCAACATTCACTTTTACTATCAGCTCGCCATGTTGTCGCACGGCGTCCGCCGCGCGGGTTCGGCCGCGCTCGATCTGGCTTATGTGGCCTGCGGAAGGCTGGACGCGTTTTGGGAATTCGGCCTCCATCCGTGGGACATGGCCGCCGGAATCCTGCTGATCCGCGAAGCCGGCGGGACGTGCACGGATATGCTGGGCGCGCCGCTCGATCTGCGCGGTCCGCACCTGCTGGCCGATAACGGTGCGATTCATGCGGAGACGCTGGCGCTGTTCGCGGACATTTTCGCCGGCAAATTCCGCTTCCGCCTGCCGGAAATCATGTGAAACGGCTGCCGAATCTGTTGAGCGCCGCTCGCCTGGCGCTCGCGCCGTGGCTGTTCTATCTGCTGTGGAATCGCCAGTACGGCGCGGCTCTAATCGTAATTTTCATCGCCGGCGTCACCGATGGGCTGGATGGCCTGATTGCGCGAAACTTCGGCGCAGCATCGAAACTGGGCGCGTATCTCGATCCGGTGGCCGATAAAGTCCTGTTGAGCGGTACGTTCCTGACGCTGGCGATCGACGGCGCGGTGGCGAAGTGGCTGGCCGTCCTGGTGCTGGGTCGCGACGCGCTAATCCTGCTTTTCGCGTGCGGCGCGTTCCTGTTTACCGAGGTGCGCAGTTTCCCACCGTCGATCTGGGGAAAGGCCAGCACCGCCGCGCAAATTTTGTATATTCTTGTACTTTTGGCGCATTTGGACGGCCTTTTAGCGGCAATATTCGTCACGCCGTTTGAATATCTGACCGCGATTTTAACGGTCTGGAGCTTTCTCCACTACGCCAGGACCGCCCGCCGGATGCTTCACCACACGGCGAGTTCGTAGTGGCGCAGGATTTTTTCGTCGCTGGTGATCAGCGGAGCTTTTCGAGCGCGCGCGTGAGCGACGATGATGCGATCGAACGGATCGCGCGTCCACTTTTCGCGTAGCGCCTGGTCCATCACGAGTCCGAACGGGTACGAGCACACCCGTATTCCGAAATAAGCCCCGATATTCACCATCCAGTCCTGCGCGGAGTGTCGAAATCGCCGGATCTCATGCAGGTTTTCGAGCTCCAGCAGGACCATGGGCGAGAGAAGCAACTCATCATCCGCTTCGATCGCCCGGCGGGCCCGGTCGGTCATTCCGGCGGCTTCGCCAGGATTGAGCCAGATGAGCGCGTGCGTATCCAGGTACGTCAAGGCTGCTTCTTGCGCTTCCGCGCGGCTTGTTGCGCCAGCTTTCGTTCCCTTGCATCCAGAATCGCCGGTTCGCCCCATTCCTTCAACCAGTCGATTTTGAAAATGTCCTGGGGATCGCCGACCCAGGCCGCCGGCATCGGCGGGATTCGATCGAACTTGCTTTGCTTCTTCTCCGGCGCGATCTTCAGAATCTGGCCTTTTCGCTCGATTTCTACCGGAATCCCGGTCTCCAGCACCTGGTCGAGGATCGCGTAGATGTTCTGCCGCAGCCGGGTCGCGGTGACCTTCATGGCTTCAGCCTAACATACGTACGTATGCTGGAGTTGCAGCGTACGTGTGTAACCAGTGCGAACTCCGGCCGTATGAAACTCGTATGAAGATTATCATGCGATTGCTCTGCCTCCTCGCTGCCGCGACCCTCCTGAACGCCGCCGATGTCAAGGAATTTCACAAGACCGTTCCGCTCGACCCGGCTGGCCGGTTTTCGCTCGACACCTACAAGGGCTCCATCCGCATCACGGCCTGGGACCAGCCGCAGGCCGAGATTCAGGCGCGCATCGTGGCCGACCCGTTCGGCTGGTTCGCCGGTTCGGTGGACGACGTGGAGATTCGCGTCGACAACTCGGCCGGTGAGGTTCGGGTGAAGACCGACTATCACCAGCACGTATTCATGGAAGGCAATCTGCCGAACGTCGAATACACCATCCACGTGCCGCGTCACGTTGCGCTTCGCGTGAAGGACTACAAATCGGATTCGGATGTCACGGGCGTCGAAGGCGCGGTGGATTTCGAGACTTACAAAGGCGCCGTCCGGCTCAACGGACTGCGCGGCGCACTGCACCTGACCACATACAAGGGCAACGTGCACGCGGTCTTCGCGAGTTTCACGGGCGCGAGTAGTGTCGAAACGTACAAGGGCGAAATCGATTTGTCGATGCCCCGGTCCGCCGGTTTCGACCTGAGCGCGAAGTTGGAGCGCCGGGCCACGCTCGACAGCGACTTCCCGCGCACGGTGCATTCGAGCGCGCACGAGCGTGGATACCACGGGTCAATGAACTTCGCGGCGAACGGCGGCGGTCCGGAGCTTCGGGTGAACTCGTTTAAAGGCACCATCCGTCTGCGATCAGTGAGTTAGTCCCTTTACTTACAATCAAATAAGATGCTACCCTCAGTTCTTAATGCGTACTGTCGACCTGATCCATCGCAAGAGGGACGGCGAAGAACTTTCGCCTGACGAAATATCTTTCCTCGTTGACGGTTATACCACTGGAACCATACCGGATTATCAATTATCCGCGTTCCTGATGGCCGTCTTTTTCTCCGGAATGACCGACCGCGAGGTCAGCGCGCTGACCGACCGGATGGTGCAATCGGGTGAAACCGTCGACCTGTCGTCCATCCCGGGAATGAAGGTGGACAAACATTCGACCGGCGGCGTGGGCGATAAAACCAGCCTGATTGCCGCCCCACTGGCCGCCGCGGCGGGCGTGGTGGTTCCCATGATTTCCGGCCGCGCGCTGGGGCACACGGGCGGGACGCTGGACAAACTCGAATCGATTCCCGGATTTCGCACCAACCTCACCATCGACGAATTTCGCGACCAGTTGCTGAAGCACAAGCTTGCCTTCGCCGGCCAGACAGCACAGATCGCGCCGGCCGACGGGAAGCTGTACTCGCTGCGGGACGCCACCGCGACGGTTGAGTCGATCCCGCTGATTGCGTCGTCCATCATGTCGAAAAAACTGGGCGAAGGCGTGGACGCGCTGGTGCTCGACGTGAAGGTCGGTTCAGGCGCGTTCATGAAGCGGCAAGTGGACGCGCGGCGGCTCGCGCAGATGATGGTGGGCATCGGCCGGCGCGTCGACAAGCGCGTGCAGGCGCTGATCACCGACATGAATCAGCCGCTGGGTTTCGCCATTGGCAACGCGCTCGAAGTGATGGAAGTGTCGCAGACCCTGCAGAACGTGGGTCCCACGGATCTGACGCGGCTGTCGCTCGAACTCGCCTCGCGCATGATTTATCTCGGCAAGATCACGGCGACGCTCGAAGAAGCGCGTGAAGTTGCGCAGCGCAAACTGCTGGATGGCTCGGGCTACCGGAAGCTGAAGGAAGTGATCGCGGCGCAGGGCGGCAATCCGCTGGTGCTGGATCGTTTCGAACTGCTTCCGAACGCGACCGGAGCACGGGAAATCGCGTCGCCCAGAGCGGGCTACGTGAGCGCCATCGACGCCGAATATATCGGCCAGGCATCCGCGATGATCGGCGCCGGCCGCGACACCAAGGAAGACACCATCGATCCGGCGGTCGGCGTGATTCTGGAAGTAAAAGTCGGCCAGAAAGTGGATGCGGGCGGAGTGCTGTGCCGCCTGTATTACACGAGCGACGAGCACGTAGAGGAAGCGGCGCAACTGGTGGAAGACGCATTCCGGATTTCCGGCACGGCGCCGGACGAGCGGGAGTTGATTTTAGAAGTCGTGGGGTAGGTTTGGCCGGGTCGCGCTGATGCCGATGAAGGTTCGAGAAGTGATCCGGCTGCTCGAACAGAACGGTTGGACGGAAATGCGCTCTCGCGGCAGCTATCGGAACTTCAAACACCCTCAACTTTATACTCAAGCAGGCGGGATTGAAGTGAGAGTCAAGCGCTACGCACTCGTAATCGAACCCACCGCGACCGGATTCTCGGCATTTTCCCCCGACGTGCCCGGATGCGCGGCCGTTGGCGACACCGAAGATGAGACGCGGCGGAATTTTCGGGACGCGCTGACCGCACATTTCGAGGCGATGCGGGAGGTCGGCGAACCGATCCCCGAACCTCACACGTCTGTCGACTACGTCGAAGTCGCCGCGTAGCCCTTACTTCGACGGCATCGACCACGGCGGCACCACGCCGTTGATCCGCGCGTAGGCGATGGATTGCCCCATGTGTTCGCTGGTGTGCGCCAGCAGGTGGATCATGACGCCTTCGATGGTCGTATCCGCGCCCTGGAACTTCACCGGTTTGTGCAGGTCGAGCTTCGGATAATTCTCGTCCACCGCCGCGATGCTTTCTTTCAGAAACTTCACCACGTCGTCTTTGGCGACGATCTTCTTTTCAGCGTCGCGCGGCAGCTTCGACATATCCACATTCACTCCGCAGGTGCGCAGGAAAAAGAAGTTCGCCACTGCGATGTGAACGTACACTTCGCTGACCGACCGGACACCCGGGCCTGGCCTCCAACCGTACATCGACGCGGGCATTGCCTCAGCTAACTGGACCGTCTGGCGCGCCGTGACGTGGAATTCAGGAACCCAACCCATGGCGAATTCCGCTTTGGGCTGCGCGCAGGCGCAGGCGGCGGCAATCAGGAAGGGAAGGGCGATTCGCGGTGTAAGCATGTTTCCCATGATAGACTTTTTGACTCATGGGAAGATTCACCGGTATTCTCGGTCTCCTGGTCATCGTCGCGGTTGCTTTTATTTTTTCCAACAACCGGCGGGCCATCCGGCCGCGCGTCATCATCTGGGGACTTAGCCTTCAATTCGGATTCGCGTTCCTGGTTTTGAAAACGCCGCTGGCCCGCGCCTTCCAGGTGGCCAGCAACGGCGTCAATCATCTGCTCGATTACGCCGCGGCCGGAAGCTCGTTCGTGTTCGGCGATAAACTGGGCGTCAAGAACGATCAGTTCGGCGTGGTGTTCGCGTTTCAAGTCCTGCCGATCATTATTTTCATCGCCAGCCTGTTCGCGGTTCTTTATTACCTGGGCGTGATGCAGATCATGGTCAAAGGAATGGCCCTGGTGATGCAGCGAGTCATGGGAACCAGCGGCGCCGAATCATTGGACGTCGCGGCCAGCATCTTCATGGGACAAACCGAAGCGCCGCTCACCATCCGCCCGTTCCTCGCCGGGCTCACCGAAAGCGAGCTGTTCACCGTGATGGTCAGCGGCATGGCGCACGTTTCGGGCGCGGTGATGGCTGCCTACGTGATCATCGCAGGCGTTGAAATCCGGCATCTGCTGACCGCCGTGATCATGACCGCGCCCGCGACGCTGATGCTCGCCAAAATGCTGATGCCCGAAACCGGCAAACCCGAAACCGCCAGCGGTGTGCATGTCGACATCGAAAAACCGGGCGTGAATATTATCGATGCGGCATCGCGCGGAGCAGCGGACGGTCTGCAACTGGCATTGAACGTGGGCGCCATGCTGATCGCATTTATTGGCCTGATCGCACTGGTGAACGGGATTCTGGGCGCGATGCATTCTTCCATCGGATGGATTCCGGCGTCGGTGCAAACCATCCTCGGCAAGATTTTCGCGCCGGTGGCATGGCTGCTGGGCGTGAAATACAACGATTGCGCAACGGTCGGAAATTTGCTCGGCACGCGGCTGATCCTGAATGAATTCGTGGCGTTTGTGGATTTGGGAAAAATCGGGAACACGCTCGATCCGCGCTCTTTCGTGATCGCAACTTACGCGCTGTGCGGCTTCGCCAATCTCAGTTCGGTAGCCATCCAGGTGGGCGGGATTGGAGCGCTGGCGCCGAGTCGAAAATCCGACCTGGCGCGCCTGGGCATGAAAGCGGTCGCCGCCGGGACCATGGCGAATTTCATGTCGGCCTGCATCGCGGGCATGCTTTTATGAGCCGAGTAGGACAGCCGGTCTTGCCGGCTGTCGCCGCGCGTCCGTTCGTTGCAGAATGTTCCGCGACCGTCAAACTCTCTGCGAAAACTCCGGACGTGCTCCGCTTGCTGACGCGCGCGGTCCCGTATGTTGCTCATTCGCGCCAAACGGAACCCCGACCGTCAGGGAGGGGAGCACGTCCGTTTTCCCGCGGATTCGTCAGGGAGCCGTCAGCGCTGCTTTTAACGTCTAACGCAAGCCCAGCCACGCAGGAGCCCGCATGATCGGCGTCGTTCTCGGCAGTGGACTCGGCGCTTTTGCCGATGCCGTCGAAAATCGCTACGAAACGCCATACGCCGCGATTCCCGGCTGGCCCAAATCGACCGCCGCCGGTCACGCCGGCAAGCTGGTCACAGGTCACGTCGATGGAACTCCTGTGATTGTGCTCGCCGGCCGGGCTCATCTGTACGAAGGCTACACCGCGGCTCAGGTCACCTTCGGAATCCGCGAGCTGAAGCGCCGTGGCGCGACGGGCGTGATCCTGACGAACGCTGCCGGCGCGATCAATACTCGATACAAACCCGGTGATCTCGTCCTGATTGCCGACCACATCAACCTGCTCAGCGCGAACCCGCTGACCGGCCCCAATGACGACGCGCTGGGCCCGCGATTTCCGGATATGAGCGAAGCGTATTCGCGCGAGTATCGCGAACAGGCCAGGGCCGCCGCGCGCGGGCTCGGATTCGAGATGAAAGAAGGCGTCTACGCCGCCGTCCCCGGGCCGAGTTACGAAACGCCGGCCGAGATTCGCTATCTCCGCACCATCGGCGCGGACCTGGTGGGCATGTCCACCGTGCCCGAAACCATCGTGGCGAATCATATGGGAATGAAGGTGCTCGCCATTTCGTGCGTCACCAATCTGGCCGCGGGAATTCTGCCGCAGAAGCTGGATCATTCCGAAGTCATGGAGACCGGCGAGCGCGTTCGAGACACGCTGATCCATCTGCTGCGAGCCGTCCTGCCGCGGTTGTAAACTGGACCATGCTCCGATACGCACTGCTCGCGCTGGCGGCCGTCGCTTCCGCGCAAACCCCCGACTGGCCGAAGGTCGACGCCGAACTCCTCCGCCACTACACCACTGTCGTGAAGATGGACACCACCGACCCTCCCGGCAATGAAACAAAAGTGGTCGAGTATGTGAAAGGCGTACTCGAAGCCGAGGGCATTCCGGTGATCACGTCAGCCAACGAGCCGGCGCGCGCCAATCTGATCGCGCGGCTGAAGGGGAACGGGTCGAAGAAGCCGCTGCTGATCATGGGCCACACCGACACGGTGCGCGTGGACGCGACCAAGTGGGGGAAATTCGGTCCATTCAGCGCCGCGCGCGACGGCGGATTTATTTACGGCCGGGGAACGCTCGACGACAAGGACAACATGAGCACGGGCATGATGACGCTGATTCTGCTCAAGCGCATGAAGGTCCCGCTCGATCGCGATGTGATTTTCGTGGCGGAAGCCGGCGAAGAAGCGGCCACCAGCATGGGTATTGCGCATTTGGTCGACAAGAATTGGGCCGATATCGATGCAGAAATTTGTTTGGCGGAAGGCGGGCAGGTGACTCGCCGCAACGGAGCAGTCCGCTATGCGCTGATCCAGACCGCCGAGAAACTTCCCAACGGCGCCAAGCTGGTGGCCAAAGGAATTTCCGGCCACGGATCGCGGCCCATGCGCACCAACGCGATCGTGCATTTGTCGCGTGCGGTTGAAAAAATCGCCATGTGGGATCCGCCCATGCGTTTCAACGACACGACGCGGTATTACTTCGAGAAACTCGCCGGCGTCAGCAGTCCGGAAGACGCGGCACATTACAACGCGCTGTTCGACCCGAAGAAATCGGCAGCGGCGCGCGAGTATCTGGCGGAACATGAGCCGGGGCATTACTCGATGCTCCACACTTCGATTTCGCCCAACATCATCAGCGGCGGATTCCAGGTGAACGTGATTCCGTCGGAGGCCACCGCCACGCTCGACATCCGCGCACTGCCGGACGAGGACATGCCGAAATTTTTCGAGCTGATGAAGCAGGTGATCAACGATCCGGCGGTAGAAATCGTCCCGAACACGTCGAATCACCGCCCGCCCGGGCAGCCCTCGCGCATCGATGGACCAGCCTTTAAAGCCATCGAGGCCGCAGATCGCAAGGTGTACCACACCATCACCATCCCGCAGATGAGCACCGGCGCCACCGACATGTCGTATCTGAGGGCGAAGGGCGTGCAGTGCTACGGCATCGGTCCCATGGTGGATGAAGAGGACGCACCGAAGGGTTTCGGCGCGCACAGCGATCAGGAGCGGCTGCTCGAAGAGGGATTGTACAAGTTTTTGCAATTCAACTGGGAAGTCGCAAATTCGCTCGCGGCGAGCAAGCGGTAGACTGGATCCATGGTCGAGATCCAGCCGCTCCGCATCGAAATCGATCGCGAAACAGACGGCCGCGTGCTCGCTTCAGTTCCGGATTTGCCGGGCGTGATGGCGTATGGCGATACCGAGGATGCCGCGGTAAGAAAAGTGAAGTCGATCGCCCTCCAGGTTTTGGCGGACATGATCGAGAGCGGTGAGGATGTTCCCGAGCCACTGAAAGCCCTGTTCGCCGCTTGAGCGCCTGGCACGCAACAAAAGCGAGGCGTGTCTACGCCGCGCTTCTGCGAAGCGGCTGGAGCCTGAAAAAGCAGGTCGGCTCGCACCGAAAGCTGGTAAGGCCGGGATGGCGCAATTTCACGTTCTGCTTTCACGACAGCGAAGAGATTGGGCCGGCGGCGCTCGCGAAAATCGCGAAGGAAACTGGACTGTCGCCTCACGATTTGTGATTTGCTAAGCGGCCTTAAGCCGGATATCTACAATCGCAGACGTCACAATCGGACCGCGAAAGTTCGGATGCCGATACTCCAGATGCATTCCTCGACCCAGATACGCAGCCTTCAGCATCGACCCACCCCAGTTCGATCCGCTGATGCGTACCAGCACCGGCTCCGGGCAGAATTCCGGATGGCCGCTGATCAGTGCCTGACCATCGCGCAGGACCTTCAATATGTAGCCGCGATTGCGGGTGCGCACTTCGAGCTCACTCTCATCCGGCAGATCTTTCAAGTACACGCCGCCCTCGATTTCGCTGCGGATGATGTTCCGGTTGATCTGGTCGCTCAGATTCTGGTGCGGAACGAACATACGAGTTACATCGGCCATTCTTTTTTATTTTACAGGAACGTTTCAGATTACGCGAAATGCAAACCAGGCCAAACCAGCCGCCAGAAGGATGGCCGCGCCTGTTCGACGCGCCACCGCTCCCATCCATTTCAAACCCGCGGCGATCAATAACGTTACGGCCGCC
The DNA here is from genome assembly GCA_963797245.1 of Terriglobia bacterium. Taxonomy (GTDB): domain Bacteria; phylum Acidobacteriota; class Terriglobia; order Bryobacterales; family Bryobacteraceae; genus Palsa-187. Next base: position 274,826 of record CAWCPE010000017.1, on the reverse strand, counting down.
GCCTCAAAAAGCTGCGCACCAGCCAGGTAACTCACTGGAAATCCAGCGAAATACAACCCGTGGAACAACCCCAGCGCCAGCACCACCGCCCACCGTCTGCCGGCCTGCGGCAACACGAGAATCTCCAGCGCCAGATACGCGACCGTTAGTGCCATGGCCGATTCGATGAATCGCGGCGAAAACTGGAGCGGAATTTTCGGCGCGAGCGGCCGTATTGCCCACTGGGCGGCCAGGTATACGGCCGCCAGCGTTGCGCCTTCGCTCACCGACCGCGCGGCGACCATTAACACCAGTAGAAAAAGTGACGCCGGGCTCACCATCAGTCGCCACGCGCCCGCCAGCATTTCGCGCGACAGAAGCTCGAATCGCGACGGCGGCCGGAACCGCAGCTCCGCGGTCGGGATGGTCTGGTCGAACACCGCCTGATCCACGTTCGAGCCCTCCACTGCATGCAGCACATGCACGTGATTGGGAACCGTCACCTGGTAGAGCGTACACTCGACTTTCACCCGGTCGATGCGGCTCGAAAATTCGTAGTGCGCATCGCATACGTACGTCTCGCCCTCCGCATGGCACTGCGATGAAGTACGATGCGCGCCGGCGAAGCGGATGTGATCGAGCAGCGTTTCCGGATTCGCCACATGCGCGACTTCATACATCGGCATGCGCAATTCGTAATCCGCCAGGGGACCATCCACGCGCAGCTCTCCGGTGCTCATGCTGACCACATGCGCATAGAGCGGCGCGGCGATCAGCACGGCGGCCAGGCTACGCCGCAATCCGCTGCCTCCGCCGCAGCCGATTGATGACCACTCGCAGCACGGCCATGGCCGGCACCGAGAAAAACATCCCCGGAATTCCCATCAACTCGGCCCCGGCCAGCACGCCGAACAGAACCACCAGAGGATGCAGTTCCACTCCCTGGCCCATGAGATACGGATTCAGTACATAATCCTGGAACAGCCGGTAAAGTCCTAAGAAGATCAGCAGGATCAGCCAATGCGAATATCCATTGGCCGCCGAAGCCAGCAGCACAATCACCGCCCCGGCCAGCGGTCCCACGGCAGGAATGAATTCGAGCAGCGCCGCGACGCCTGCGAACAACACCGGAAACGGACCGTCCGTGATTCCCAGGAAAATTGCGTAAGAAGTGAAGGTCGCGAGCGAGAGCAGCACCAGCGCCCGGATGTAGTGCACCAGCAGCAGATGCACTTCGGAAATAATGTTGTTCACCAGTTCCTGGCGCCGGCTCTCGAAGCTCTCGACGATGGCCGCGCGCATCATCGCGCCATCCTTCAAAAAGAAAAACGCGACTACCGGAATCAGGATGACGGGCAACAATGCGCCGATTCCGGTCACGATCTGCGTACCGAGACTAGAAAGCATCGGACCGATGCGCTGTCCGATCTCCGCGACGCGATCGCCAACGAAGCTGTTCACTTCCGGTCTCCATGGCTCCAGCCAGTTCGGGATCGGAACGTTTTGGAGCGGATTGCTTTGAATCAGATCTGGGATTCTGCGCGCGAACGAAGCGGCCTCGTGCGAGATGCGTGTGACCAGCGGAATCGCCACGCCGATAATGACGCCGACCAGCGCAAGGTACACCATCAGCAGCGATGCCACGCGCGGCAGCCGGAAAAGGTGGCGGCTCTCCACGAAATTTACGACGGGTCCCAGCAGATGAGCGAACAGCAAAGCCACCGCGAAAACGATAATCACGCGTCCGGCTCCGTAGATCACCAGCAGCGTCAGCGCGAACAAAAACAGCGTCCAGGCGATGGATAAGGCCCGGCGGTCGATTCCCAGCATGGCTCGGACGCTAATATAGCATTTAGTGACTCAATCGCCCGTGGACCACATGCGCGCGCTGGTTGCCAGCCTGGACGAGCTTGAAGACCAGCTCCGGGCCGGCGGCGGCGCCAGGAAAATCGAAAAGCAGCACAGCGAAGGCAAGTTGACCGCGCGTGAGCGGATTCACAAGCTGATCGATCCCGGGAGCATGTTCCTCGAAATTGGCCTGCTGATCGCGCACGACCGGTATGAAGGTCAGGCGCCCGCCGCTGGGGTGGTCACCGGAGTCGGCCGCGTCGAAGCGCGTCCCACCGTGATTGTCGCCAACGACCAGACCGTGAAAGCCGGCGCGTGGTGGCCGGAGACCATTCACAAAATCCTGCGCGCGCAGGAAATCGCCATGCGCAACCGGCTGCCCATCGTCTACCTGGTCGATTCGGCGGGCGTCAATCTGCCGTATCAGGATGGGATTTTTCCAGGCGAATATGGGGCATCCCGGATTTTCTTTTACAATTCATTAATGCGCCGCAAACTGCGCGTGCCGCAAATCGCGGCCGTGATGGGGATGTGCATCGCCGGTGGCGCGTATCTGCCCGCGCTGTCGGACGTCATTATTATGGTGAAGGGCACCAGCTTCATGGGGCTGGGCGGACCGAACCTGGTCAAAGGCGCGGTCGGTCAGGTGGTGGACGCCGAATCGCTGGGCGGCGCCGCAATGCACGTTCGCACCAGCGGAGTCGCGCACTACATGGCGAATGACGACGCGGAATGTCTGGCCATCATCCGCCAGAAAATCAGCGACCTTCCGCCCGCCGCGCAAGCGCCCAAAGGGGTCGCCCCGGCGAAACCGGCCGAGGGGCTGTACGATCTGTTACCGGCCGATCATCGGCTTCCGTATGACGTCGAAGAAGTGATCGCGCGCCTGGTAGATGCCGGCGATTATCTTGAATTTCAGCCGGGTCATGCGCCGGAGATGCTGTGCGCCGACGCGCGTCTGCACGGCCGCCCGATCGGCGTGATCGCCAACCGGCGCGGGTTCCTGAAAACACCCGGCGGCCCGCGCATCGGCGGCATCGTGTATACCGAATCGGCGCGTAAGGTCGCCTATTTCGTCGAAAACGCGGAGCGCAACAGCACCCCGCTGCTCTACCTGCAGGACGTTTCGGGCTTCATGGTGGGCCTCGAAGCGGAAAGCGAAGGGATCATCCGGGCGGGTGCGGAAATGGTGGAATCGATGGCCTGCGCGACGGTTCCCAAAATCATTCTTACGCTGAATCACGCAAGCGGCGCCGGCTATTACGCGATGGCCGGCCAGGGCTTCGATCCCAACTTCACTTTCGCCTGGCCGACCGCGCGCATCGGCGTGATGGAAGGCGATTCCGCCGTGCAGGCCGTCCACGGGCCGGAACTGGCACGCCTGAAAGCCAGCGGTGAGCCGGTTCCCGAGGAGCTCGAGAAGCGCATCGCCCAGACCCGTGCCGATTATGAGCGCTGGCTGGATGCCCGCCACGCCGCCGCACGGGGTCACGCGGACGCCTTGATCGATCCGCTCAAAACCCGGAGCATTCTGGCGTTCGCCTTTGACGCGGCCACGGCCTACCCTCACCGCGTCCCTCTGCCGATGGAAATACTATGAGTCTTCGCATCGAGCAGGACGGCCGCTTGTGCCGCATCACGCTGGCTCAACCGGAGAAGCGCAACGTGCTCGATGCCGCCGCTTGCCGGAATCTGGTAAAAGAGCTGACCGAAGCAGCCGCCCATGAGGCGACCGGCGCGATCCTGATCGAAGCCGACGGCGGCGTATTTTGCGCGGGCGCCGAGCCGGAAGACGACGCCTTATTCACCATTGGACGCCGCATTTCGAAACCGATCGTGGCGGCGGTGCAAGGCGTGGCCATCGCCGGCGGGCTCGCGCTGGCCGCCAGCGCACACGTGGTGGTTGCGGCGCAGGGCACCAGTTTCGGGCTGACCTCGATCCGGGAAGGGAAGTGGCCGGAAGCCATGTTTCGTGCGGTTGCCGCGGCCCTCGGCGAACGCCGCGCGCTGGAACTCGGATTAACCGGCCGCGTATTTTCAACGCCCGAAGCGCTCGCCTGGGGATTGGTGCATTACGTCGCTCCGGCGTTCGAGCTGGATGATCGCGCCACCGAAGTCGCTACGGCGCTGGCCAATGCCAACCCCGACGCAATCCGCGTGGCCCTGTCGCGCTGATTGGTACTTCGTCTGCAAAGGTACGGGGTATGCAACACCCTAATCGTGAATCACGGCTTCTTTGCTCGCATATGGTCTCAGTGGCTTGTTCGGCCGGCCACCGGATCGTATCCGGAAATCTGGAGGAGATCGGCCGCCGCAGCGCGCTGGTGCTGGCCGACGCTCCCATCTGTTCCGGCGCTTTGGTTCGAATCACTTGCGGAATGGAGCAACTTCGCGGCATCGTAAAATCATGTTCGTTTCAGAAGCGGCTGGGCTTTTTTGTGGAGGTCGATCTGGCTCCGGATTCGCTGTGGTGGCCGGGATGGTTCACTCCGCAGCACCTGCTGGCGCTGTTCCGCAGCGTGGCCGCGTAAGGTTTTTACCTGAATGATCGCCTCAGGTTCCTGAGAAAAAACTTCCCGCAATTTTTGCACTACGGTTAATTGAAAAGGTCGGTGGGGGCGATCGAAAAGCCAAGCTTGGGCAACTCCAGGCGCTGCTTTTCGATCAATCCGCCGTCGAAAACGTGGAGCGCTTTGAGCTCGGGCTCGACCACCCAGATATGGGCGACGCCCCAGGCGCGATATTCCTGCAGCTTCTGCATCAGCTCGAGGTGACGATCGTCCGGCGAGACGATTTCGACGACCACCAGCGGAGGCGAGGCCGGAACCTCGCCTTCCGGCTCCTCTTCAAAGAGAGAAATATCCGGAATACGATAAGCATCCTGCGCAACGCGCACGCGTAATTCCGGATAGCAAAAGCCTATCCGGTGCAGCAGCACGGCCAGCAGTTGTTGAATCCTGCTATGGGTTTTATTGGGCAAAGGTCTCTCCACCATCTCGCCACGCACGAACTCCGGTTCGTACTCGAAAGGAGTCGCCAGGTACTGCTCCGCGGTGATCAGAGTCTTGGCCGCCATCTCATCTCCACGTTATCACTCCTCGCGCAGCGCGATCACCGGATCGACGCGTGCCGCACGCGTTGCCGGGACCAACGCCGCAATCCCCGCGACCGCGATCAATACCGCGGAGACGAGCGCGAATGCCGCGGGATCGGTCGCGCTGGTCCGGTAGAGCTGGCTCGCCAGGAGTCGCGTCAATCCAATTGACCCCGCGATTCCGATCGCCACGCCCACGCCCACGAGCGCGATTCCTTCGCCCAGCACCATCTTGACTACGCTCGTGCCGGACGCGCCCAGCGCCATGCGAATCCCGACTTCGCGTGTTCTCCGCGCCACAGCATACGACATGACGCCGTAAATTCCCGCACCCGCCAACGCCATCGCGAGGCCCGCGAAGGTCCCGAGCAGTGCCGTGTAAAATTTCGGCAGAGCCACAGATTGCGCGACCACGTCCGTCATCCGCTTCACGTCGCCGATCGGCTGCGCCGGGTACCGCGTGTGAATTTCATGCCGGATGGCCGCGGTCAGCGTGGAAGGATCTCCCGACATCCGTATGACCAGACTCGAACCGAACGCCGGACCCAGGTATTGCATATAAGGCCGGTATATCTCCGGCGCCGGATCGTCGGAAAGCTTCCGGCTACGGATGCTGCCCACCACCCCGACCACTTCCATCCACGGCCCGCGCGGCAAACCGGACATATTAATATGTTTGCCCACAGGATTCTCCTTCGGCCAATACCGCCGCGCCAGCACGTCATTCACTATCGCGACTTCGGGTGTCGAACCCGCATCGCCATCCGTAAACGCGCGCCCGCCCAGCAGCGTTATCCCGATGGCGCGAAAGTAATCGGGGCTTACGGCCCGCAATAGCGCGCTATGATCCTGATCCGGATTCGGATCGCCCTCGAACCCGACCTTGGTGCCCACCTCCACCGGTCCGAGCGGTGGCACAGTCACCAGGCCTGCCGCGGTTACGCCCGGCATGGCGCGAATCCGATCGATGAGATCGGCATATTCCGCCGCCTGTCTCAGTTCGACGTCCTTGCGCGAGGCAAACGAAGTGATGGCGCTCAAAAAGCTGGGCATGGGTACGTCCACGCGCAGCGAATGTTCGGGATGAAATCCGGGATCGACCGCGATCAATCGATCGAAGCTCCGCAACATCAGCGCCGCGCCGCTGAGAAGAATCAGCGACAGCGCCGTCTCCGCGATAATCAGTCCGCCGCGAAAGCTGAACCAGCCCGATCGCGCCCCGGCACCCGATTCCTTCAACGTGTCGTGCACTTTTTGCCGCGAGAGTTGTAGAGCGGGCGCCAGGCCGAACGCGATTCCCGTGATCACCGTTGCCGCCAGCGCGAACAGAAAAACCGTCGCGTCAATGCCGGCCGGGTCTATTGCGGGCTTCACGGTGCGCACTGGAAAGGCCGCGATCAGCAGACGCGCGCTCCACCATCCCACCGCCAGACCGGCCACGCCTCCGATCGCCGCCAGCAGCAAACTTTCCGCGAGCAATTGCCGGACGATCCGCCATCGGCCCGCGCCCAAAGCGATGCGCATGGCAATCTCCCGCCGCCTCGCCGCGGCCCGCGCCAGCAAGAGATTGGCGACATTGAGGCACGCGATCAGCAGCACAAAGCCAGTCGCGCCCAGCAGCACCAGCAACTGCGTGCGATACTGATCGCCCGCGCCCAGTTTTGCGGGACCGATCTTCGGATGCCAATTCTTTTCTGTGTCCGGAAACTGCGCGGCCATCGCGCCCGAAAACGAATCGAGCTGAGCCTGCGCCCGGGGAAGCGTCGCGCCAGGCCGCAGCCGCGCATAGATGATGAGCCCGTGGTCCCGGCGCGCCTCCACTTCCTTATCCGAAAAAATCCACGGCACCCACAGGCTGTATACATTCAGTGGAAATTGAAACTGCGCCGGCATCACGCCCACGATGGCGGTGCGCTCGCCATCCAGATCAATCTCGCGGCCGACAATTTCGTTCGACGCTGAATAACGGCGCTGCCACAGCTGGTAGCTGATCACGCAAACCCGCGGCGCGCCGGGACGATAATCCTCCGGAAGAAACGTTCGCCCGCGCATCGCCTGGGCCCCGAGCACATCGAAAGCGCCTGAGGAGAGCGCCTGCGCGAAGGTGCGCTCCGCGTCGCCCGCCGAATCGGTGAGCGTGAACGACCAGAACCGGTTCACCGACATTTTCTCGATTGAACCGGCCCGCTCCGCGAGTCCCTGAAAGTCCGCGAGCGACGCGCCACTCACCGCGCCCTTGGCATCTGTCGCGCCGATTTCATAAAGATGCCGCGGATCGGAATACGGGACTGGCGCCAGCAGCACTGCGTCGATGACGCTGAAGATGGCGCAGTTGGCGCCGATCCCCAACGCGAGCGCGCCGGCGGCCAGCAGTGTCGCGCCGGGATTGCGCCGCAGAATCCGGAGCGCGAATTTGAGATCGAGCAGCATCGTGCTAGTTTTATAGCATATATGGACGCGCGATACAATGAAGCATGTCCGCGCACGCCCATTCCCGGCTGACCGACGAAGAATATTTCGCCCTCGACAGCGCCGCCGAAATCAGGAGCGAGTTCTACGATGGCGTGATGTATGCGATGGCGGGCGCCACACCCGAGCATTCGCTGATCACCGCCAACCTCACTCGAGAATTAGGTCAGGCGCTCAGGCAGAAGCCGTGCCGGGTTTACGTCGTCGATCTGCGCGTTCGCGCCACGCGAAACGCCTACACGTATCCCGACATCGCCGTCGTCTGCGGCGAGCCCCGCTTCGCAGAAAACAATAAGAACACGCTGGTCAACCCCACGGTGCTGATCGAAGTCCTTTCTCCCTCCACCGAATCCCACGACCGAGGCCTGAAATTCGCCCGCTATCGCCAGCTCGAATCGCTGAAAGAATACGTGCTCGTCTCCCAGGACCGTGCGAGCGTTGAAACATACCTCCGCCAGCCCAACGGCTCCTGGCTTCTCACCGAATTCACCGCCCTCGATTCCTCCGCCGCCTTCGAAACCCTCGAGTGCAAAATCCCGCTCGCCGAAATCTATCATCAAGTCGAATTCTCCGAATAAACGGTTTACAAACTTTTTACAACCTGCCTGCGATTCCCGGGAACGCGCTCGCGATAATGAAGAAATGCGCCGCACCGTACTGGTGATCGACGACGTCGACACCTGCGCCTCCACACTCGAGTTGCTGCTCGACGGCCTGCGAGATGTCGACGTTCTCACCGCCTTGAGCGCCGAACAGGCGTGGGAAATCCTGGAACAAGTTCCCGTCTCCGCCATCGTTACCGACCTCGAGATGCGCGAGATGGACGGCTTCGAGCTGATCGAGCGCATCCGTTCCCATCCGCTCCACCGTGCCGTGCCGATCATGGTGATCACCGGCTCGTCGGATCCCGATGCTCCCCGCCGCGCGGCCGGCCTGGGCGCTAACGCGTTTTTCACCAAACCATATTCCGCCGGGCGTGTGCGTGAGGAGATGGAACATCTGCTCACCCCCGGCAAGTCAGGTGCATCATGAACAGTCTTCGCTTTTCCGTTTTCGCCGCGCTGCTGCTCTCCGCCGGTGCCGCGCGCGCGCAATCTTCACCCGAGCTTCGCGAAATTCTCGACCGTCTCCAAAAACTCGAAGAAGCCAACCGCGATCTGGTCCAGGAAGTCCACGCGCTGCGCCAGGAGCTCGCTTCGACGCATAACCCCGCTCCCACGCCGCCGGCGGTCGCAGCCGAAGACACTCATGAACAGATGGCCGTCGAGAAAGCGCGCGTCGACGAACTGGCGCAAACCAAAGTGGAAGCGTCCCAAAAAATGCCGTTGCGCATCACCGGCGCCGTGCTGTTCAACGCCTATACCAACGGGCGCTACAACGGTGGAACGGAAAACACCACTCTCGCATCGCTCACCCAGGGCGACGCGACCGGCGGAGGCACGTTTCGCCAGACCACATTTGGACTTGCCTACGACGGTTCGCAAACGGTGTTCGGCGCTGCCGTCAGTGGATGGCTCGACCTCGACTTGTTCGGCGGTTCCTCTAATTCGCTCGATAACCTGATGCGTCTGCGCACCGCCGCCATCGAGCTCAACTGGAGCAACACCAGTCTGCTGTTCGGCCAGGAGAAACCGATCATTTCACCGCGCGATCCCACCTCGCTTGCGCAGGTCGGCGTTTCGCCGCTCACCGGCGCGGGAAATCTTTGGCTATGGCAGCCGCAGGTGCGCCTGGAACAGCGTTTCTCGCTGGGCGAGAACGCCGGCATCCGCGCGCAGGCCGGCGTGGTCCAGACGCGCGAATTGGGAGCCGAATCGAATGGCTATAACTCGTATGTCGTTGCTCCCGTCGCCGGCTTGCCGGTGGAACACGCCGAGCCCGGCGTCGAAACCCGCGTGGAGCTCTGGCGCCAGTGGAGCGATACGCGCCGCGTCGAAATCGCCACCGGTTTTCACGACAATTCAAGCGCCGTCGGCGCCAGTTCGGTGACGTCGCGTGTTTATTCCATCGACTGGCTGCTGCGCCCGTTCGCTCATCTGGAGCTTTCCGGATTTTTCTACAACGGCCAGAACGTCGCCGATCTGGGCGCGCTTCCGCAGGGCTTCGTGTTTTACGATTACCGCGCTCACGCCGTGCATTCCACCGGCGGATGGGCGCAGCTTCGCATTCCCGTCACCCAGCGCCTCGCGTTCGATTTTTACAGCGGACATCAGGACGATCGCAACTCCAATCTCGGCGCGGGTTACATCGGGCTGAACGCTGGCTATTTCGCCAACGCGATGTACCGCATCGCACCGAACGTTTTTATGAGCCTCGAAGGCGGACAAATCCGCACCACGTATCTGGGGATTGGAAATCGGTGGAACAATCATTATGACCTCGCCGTCGCATACTCGTTCTAAATTCATTCCGGCGATCGCGTTGATCACTGCCGCAACGCTCGCCGCCGGATCGGTGCACGGCCGCGTGGAGATCGTCTCCTCGCAGGATCCCAATGTGCGCCGGCACTCCGATTTTTCGGGCGTGGTGGTCTGGCTCGATCCGACGCCCGGACCAGCGCCCGTTCCCATGAATCGCCCGCGTATTGAAATGACGCAGCGCGGGAAACGCTTTCTGCCGCACATTCTTCCCATTGCGGTGGGCACCACCGTCGATTTCCCCAATTTCGATCCCATCTATCACAACGCGTTTTCAAATTTCGACGGCCAGATTTTCGACGTAGGCTTGTATCCTCCCGGCACGACGCGGTCCGTTCTGTTCCGCAGGGAAGGGATTGTTCGCGTGTTCTGCAACATTCATCCGACCATGAGCGCCGTGATCGTGGTGCTCCGTTCGCCTTACTTCACTACTTCGACCAAGACCGGCGACTTCAGCATCGCCAATCTTCCTTCCGGCGCGTATCGACTGCACGTTTTCCATGAGCGCGCCACTCAGCCGACGCTCGATGCGCTCACGCGTACCTTGGATGTGACCGACGGCGCGGCCGAAGCGGGCGTGATCAGCGTGTCGGAAACCGGCTTCTTACTTCTGCCGCACAAAAACAAGTACGGCAAGGATTATCCGGCTCCAACCCCGTATTCTGGTACCAGACCGTGAGCTTTGCGCGATTATCGCTGCTGTGGAAGATCGTCCTGCCCACCTCCCTGGTGATCACGGTGGTCTTCGCCGCGGCCGGCTGGATTCTGCAATCGAGCGTGGTCAAGACCACCACCGCCAGTGTCGAGCACGAAGCCCGCGCCAGCTTCCAGGCTTACGAATCCCTATGGAAAGCGCGCGCCGACCGGCTCGCCACGGTCAGCGGGATCCTGAGCACCATGTCCGACGTTCGCCGTGTTTTCGGCACCGGAGACGAGGCCACCATTCGCGACAGCGCCAACGAACTATGGGGCAAGATCTCTACGGAGGACGCATTTTTCCTGGTGGCCGATCCGCAAGGCAAGGTGATCGCGTCTCTGGGTGCGTCGGTCTCGGTCCACCGCAATGAGGATTTTTTCGAAATGCAAAGCGCTCGCGCGCGTTTTCCGGAGCAGGCTTCCGGATTCGTCCAGCGGGCCGGAGAACTGTTCCAGGTGGTGGTTACGCCGGTGTATGTGCAGAGCGAACGCGGCCCCGCGCTGTTGAACGTGCTGGTGGCGGGTTACGGCGTCAACACCGCGCTCGCGCGCCGGTTGAAAGATGAAACCGGCGGCAGCGATTTCGTCTTCGTGACCGGTGGACGCGTGGTCACCTCCAGCCTGCCCGAACAGACCACCGCTAAAATCGCACCCGCTCTGCTCGAGCACCAGACCAGTCCAGCCGGCGATTATCTTTCTTTGCCCACTCCGCTGCTCGACGTCGCCGGTGCACCCATCGGACAGTTGTTCATTCTCCGATCGTTTGAAGCTGCGCGCCGGAACATCGCGACGCTGCGCCGCCAAATCCTCGCGCTGTGGCTATCCGCCATGCTGGCGGCTTTGCTGGTGACTTACTTCGTCGCGCGCCGCATCATGAGCCCGGTGGCCGAGCTGGACCGCGCGGCCGCTGAAATCGCGCGCCGCAACTACGGCTATCGCGTGGAGGTTCGCAGCGGCGACGAAATCGGCCGTCTGGCGCAGACCTTCAACGGCATGTGCGAATCCATCCAAAGCGCGCGCGAGGAGCTGACCCGCCAGGAGCGCATCTCCACCATCGGCCGGCTCTCTTCGAGCATCGTTCACGATCTTCGCAATCCGCTTGCGGCGATCTATGCCGGCGCCGAAATGCTGTTCGATTCCACTTTACCCATGCCGCAGGTCAAGCGTCTGGCGACCAATATTTACCGGGCCTCGCGCGGCATTCAGGACATGCTGCAGCAACTGCTGAACGTGTCGCCCGGACGAAACGGGGTCGCCGAGATGTGCATTGTGCGTGAAGTGATCGCGGCGGCATGGTCGGGAATCGAAGCCGGCGCCGACGCGCGTAAAATCACGCTGATCAGCGAAATTCCCGAAACGCTGGAGTGTCCCATGGAGCGCGCGCGCATGGAGCGCGTGTTTCTGAATCTGTTTGAGAACGCAGTGGAAGTCATGCGCGGCGGCGGCTCCGTCCAGATCCGCGCGCACTCCGACGAATCGAGCGTCCTGATCGTGGTGAACGACACGGGCCCCGGCATTCGTCCCGAAGTGCGCGGGCGGCTGTTCCAGCCGTTCGTCACGTTCGGGAAGAAGAATGGCTTGGGCTTGGGGCTCGCCCTGTCGCGCCAGACGCTGCTCGATCATGGTGGAGATTTGTGGGTGAACGGTGACGGTCCCGGCGCGGAATTCCAGATGCGGCTCCCCAAGGAGCGGCGGGAGGTTCGCGAACACCAGGATGTGAGCACGTCCTAGCCGGCAGTCAGGCGAACAGTTCGTGTTTGCTATGCTGGCATTTCCCCTCATGACGACCGCAACACATCTCGAATGCTCCCTCTGCGCCAGGCACTATGCGACTGGCGAGGTGCACAATCTGTGCGAATGCGGCGGGCCGCTGCTGGTCCGCTACGATCTTGAAAAAGCCAAACAGAGCTGGAGCCGTGACTGGATTCCGAATGGCCCCTCCAGCATGTGGCGGTATGCGCCGGTGATGCCGGTCTCAAGACCGGCGGCCATCGTGTCGCTGGGCGAAGGCATGACGCCGCTGATCCACACCAAACGTTTAGGCGCCCGCCTGGGTGCGTCGGACGTGTGGGTCAAGGACGAAGGCATCAACCCCACCGGATCGTTTAAAGCGCGCGGATTGTCCTGCGCGATTTCCATGTGCGTGGAACTCGGCATCCAGCGCGTGGCGATTCCGTCGGCGGGAAACGCCGCCGGAGCCATGGCTGCCTACGCCGCGGCGGCGGGGATCGAGGCGTATATCTTCATGCCCCGCGACGTCCCGCAAGCCAATTACATCGAATGCTGCGCGGCCGGCGCCAAAGTTACGCTGGTCGACGGCTTGATCAGCGATTGCGGAAAAATGGTGGCCGCGCGCAAGGACTCCGAAGGATGGTTCGAAATCTCGACGCTCAAGGAGCCGTATCGCATCGAAGGCAAGAAAACCATGGGTTACGAAGTGGCCGAGCAGTTCCGCTGGTCTCTGCCCGACGTGATTTTTTACCCATGCGGCGGCGGAGTGGGGATGATCGGGATGTGGAAAGCCTTCCATGAAATGGAACAGATGGGCTGGATCGGATCGAAGCGCCCCAAAATGATCGCGGTGCAGGCCGAGGGTTGCCCGCCGATCGTCAAGGCGTTCGAAGAAGGCAAGCCGCGCAGCGAATTTTTCGAAAACGCCGAAACCGTGGCGAGCGGTCTGCGCGTGCCCAAAGCCATCGGCGATTTTCTGGTGCTGAACGCCGTGCGTGAAAGCGGTGGCACCGCCATCGCCGTCAGCGACTCGGACATGATCGAAGCCGCCGTCGAACTGGCCAGCGACGAAGGCATTTTCGCCGCGCCCGAAGGCGGAGCGTGCGTCGCGGCGCTGAAGAAGCTGCTCGCGAACGGTTTCCTGAAGCCCGACGAGCGCATCGTCATCTATAACACCGGCAGCGGTCTCAAGTACCTCGAGGCGTACTCACCGCGATTTCCGCGATGAGTCTGACAGCGGACGGTCCGCGCAGGCCGGGCTACTTCAGGTTCCGGTCGAAGAAATCCAGCATGCTCTGGTTCATCTGCCGCGCCGCCACTCCACCGACTCCATGGGATTTTTGCGGATAGAGCATGAACTCGAACTGTTTGCCTTCGAGCTCCAGCGCGTTGATCACCTGCATGGTGTTTTGAAAGAGCACGTTGTCGTCCTCTAAATTGTGCACGATCATCAACTTGGCCGTGAGATTCTTCGCTTTTGGAGGAAGCGCGGTGGTAGCGTAGGCTTCACGGTTTTCAGACGGAAGGCCCATGTAGCGCTCGGTGTAAATCGTGTCGTAATTCATCCAGCTGGTCACCGGTGCGCCGGCGATGCCGCATTTGAACACGTTGGGGGCGTTAAAAACCGCATTGAGCGTCATAAATCCGCCATAGCTCCAACCGTGGATTCCGACCCTGGCTGGATCGACAAAACCGAGCGAAATCAGATATTTGACGCCCTCCACCTGGTCCGCCAATTCCACTACGCCCATCTGGCGGAAAATCGGAGTTTCAAAGGCATGGCCGCGGCCCATCCCGCCGCGGTTTTCCGATTGCCAGACCACATAGCCGTGCTGCGCGTAAACCTGATCGATGTTGACCACCCCCGGCCACGAATTGTGGACCGGAAGGCCGACGCCGGGTCCGCCGTAGACGCTGACGATGGCAGGGTATTTCTTGCTGGGGTCGAATCCGGCTGGCTTGATCAGGCGGCCGTGCAGGGTGATGCCGTCGGGAGTTTTGAAGGTGACCACCTCGGTCGGCAGCATTTCATATTCATCCAGCTGCCGGCGGTTGGCCGGACGGTACACGCCGAGCTCGGCGCCGTCGCCTGAATGGAGCGTGGTGGAGGGCGGCTCGGTGAGCGAAGAATGCGTGTCGAGGTAATAAGATCCGCCGGGACCCATGGAAACATTATGCATACCCGGTGTTTTATCGAGCCGGCGCTTGTCCCCGCCGTCGAGTTTGATCGAATAGAGGTGCGTTTCGAGCGAATCGCCTTCATCCGAGGTGTAGTAGACGCGATCCGGCGCCACTCCGGCGATGCCCTTCACTTCCCAGGCGCCTTTGGTCAGCGCCTTCACTTCGCGGCCGTCGTTCGAATACAAAAAGATGTGATTGAAACCGGTATCGCGTTCGCTTTGCCAGAGAAAACGCTTGCCGTCAGCCAGGAAGCGGACGTCGCCGTGCAGGTTGATCCAATACGGATCGGATTCCTTGAAGACGCTTGCGGGCATGCCGGATTCGACGTTGATTGAAAGCATTTCCAGCTTGTTTTGAATGCGATTGGTGCGAATGACGTACACGTTCCTTGAATCCGGCATCCATCCGGCGCGGGCGATCAGGTAGGAAAATCGCGTGTCGCCGACTTCCACCCAGCGCGTAGGGCCGCCCGCAGCCCCCACGATGCCGAAGTGGACGTCGGCGTTGTCCTCGCCGGCCTGCGGATAGCGTTCCGGCTCATACACGGCGCGAAGGCCGAGCACGTCTTCGTGCGGATAAACCGGCTCACGGCTGCTGTCGAATTGAAGATAGGCGATGGATTTCGAATCGGGCGACCACCAGAAAGCGGTCGAAAGGTCGAGTTCTTCGGGATAGACCCAGTCGAGTCCGCCGTTGATGAGTGTGGGCGTTCCACCCTTGGTCAAACGCGTTTCTTTTTGCGCAGCGAGGTCGATTGAATAAAGATCGTAGCCTCGTCGAAAAGCCACCATTTTCGCATCCGGAGAAAGCTGCGGGTCGAGCTCGATTTCAGGGGTTTTCGTGATCTGGTCCCATTTGCCGGTATCGACGTGGATCAGGAACAGATCGCCGGAGGATTCGTACAGGATCGCTTTCCCGTCGTCGGACCACTGGATGCCGCCGGAGACGCGCGCGCGGCGATTGGTCCAGTCGAACGGCCCGGTTTCGGCCGGCGGCTTGACGGCGGCGGCATCGATCGCTTCGGTGGAGACCAGCTCACGCGAGGTCTTGGTGGCCGGGTCGTAAATCATGAGCGACTGGCGCTGGCGGAGGACAAAAGTCTTGCCGTCGGGAGCCCAGTTGGCCGCACCTCCGCCACCGCGTCCTCCACGGCCGCCTTGATTGAGGGTTTCTAAAGTGACGGGTTTTTTCTGGGCGAAAAGGGAGACGGAAAGGGCCAGAAGCAGGGTGAGGCGATGCATTCAGTTTGAATTGTAGCGCGGAGGGCGGGCTTCAGCCCGCGCAAGGCTTCAGCCTTGCCAAGCTCGGAGCGGAGCTGAAGCTCCGCGCGGATTGAAACCCGCCGTCCTACTTCGACGACACGCAGAAGTAGACCTGAGCCGAGCCTGGCTGGCCGCTCGGGCCGATGCTGCTGGGCGTTCCGCCCACCTGCACCACGAAAATCTGCGATGTGCCGCATCCCGGCGCCCAGGAGCTGTCGACCTGGAAATTGATCTGCCACAAGCCGGGGAAGAAACTGCTCCCGGCGAAAATGACCTCTTTGCTGGGGGCCTCGCCTCCGGCGAAATTACCGGCGATGATCACGGGCGTCACTGGCCCGGCCACTCCCCCATTGACTTGGCCGTCAAGCACGCCGGGGATGGGCCCCAGGCCGGTCAGGTAGAACGTGATGAAATTGTTCCCGCCCACCGGGATGGGATTGGCGGGGCTGTTGATTACCGCGGTGCCGTTGTTGGTGGCCGCGACCAGGCCCGTCCCGGACGCGTTGGAGGTGAAAATTCCCGGATTGTACTGCTGCATGGGGACCGCGGCGGTGCCGATGATTTCACCGGTGGAAGGATGCATCACCACGACATTCGCCGTTCCGCTGGTGGGCGCGTCGGAGGGCACCTGGAACGCAATATCGCTGTAGACACCAGGGTTGAGCTCGTAAATATGCGCGGCCTCGCCATTCACCAGCACCTCGATATCGCCGAGCGAGGTCGGCAAGGGCGGGGCCGCCTGGTTGGCGGTGAAGTCGACGTGGCTGCCTCCGTTAAAGGGCAAGCCGTAACGGTAGAGCAAGGCCAGCTGTCCGGGAGACAGCGGCTCCAGGTTGTAGTTGGCAGGATGCTGATAGCTGAGCAGCGCGTAATAGAATGTCACGCGGTTGGCCTGCTCGGCAATGACCGGATTATCGGAATTATCGAGCTCGACCGCAAAGGGATCCGTCTCGGTCTGAATGGTGGCCGTAACGGGAAAAGTAGTGGGAGTCGCAGTCAGGATCAGCGTTTCGTACTCGGGCAGACGATAGAGCTGGCGCCCGTTCGTATTGGCCAGCCAGATCTCGCCCGTGATGGAGCTCACGCGGATTCCCTGGGGCTGGTTGAAGGTGGATAGTTCCAGGCTGGCCGTGGCTCCGCTGCTCGAGTGTTGGCCGCTGCTGAAGACCAGCATGCGATTGTTGCCGGCGTCGGCGACGTACAGGCGGTCCGAGGTGTCCACGGACATGTGGCGAGGCGAAGCCAGGGCGGCCTGAGAACTTCCCGCGGTGCCGCTATTGAAGCCGGTCTGTCCGAGCACGATGGCGGCGGACTGGGAGTTCTGAAAATCGCCGCCGGCCGGGCGCGTGAAGATCAGGATGCGATTGAGCGCCGCATCGGAAACCGCCAGCGATCCATCCGAGAAGATCGCCAGGCCGTAGGGCGTGTTCATGGTTTCGATACTGGCGTCGGTGATGGGCGTTCCGAAGAATGAGAGTTGTCCCAGCACCACGGTGGGCAGGATCGGGGATCCGGCGGGCTGCGAAAACGGCGCGGGATAGCGCAGCACGCGGCCGTTGCCGGCATCGGCCACCCACACGTTCCCGTTAGCGTCCACGGCCACGTCGGTGGGAAGGCTCAGGCCCGTCTGGGTCATGGTCATGGAATCGTTACCGGGGCTGTTATAGAGCGAACTAAAGGAATCGGTCTGACCCAGAACGAAATCCGCCGTGGTGGGATTTCCGCGCACGTCGTTGAAACACAGAATCCGATTATTGGCCGTGTCCGCGACGTAAAGGTGCGGAGGACTGGAATGATGATCGACCGCCACGCCGCCGCCGCCCAGGACGATTCCTTCCACCCCGATGCCGCTCGGGAAATTGACTTCACGGCCTTCAATCAGGTTGGGCGAGTTGTAAGTGTAGGCGAGCTGGCCGACGATGTGCGCGGCGGTGGTATAGGTGTTTCCAGTCTGTTGCGGAAAATCGAGCACACGGTTGTTGCCGGTATCGGCGACCCACAGGTCGGTCCCGCTGAACGCGATCCCGGCGGGCCCGGCCAGCGTGGTGTTATCGGGCGTCGCCTGGCCTTTATTGGGACAACTCTGGGTGCCACAAACCAGCCCGCTGCTGGGAACGGTGAGGCTGGTCTGGCCGAGTACGGCGATCATGTTAGGGGAATATTGCACGGTGGGCGCCTGGGTCACGGGAGTCGTGGGCCCGGCCGGCCAGTTCAGCGGAAGGTCGTATTCGACGATACGATTCTGGCCGGTGTCGCAAACCCACAGATTGCCGTTCGGGGAAACGGCGATGCCCAGCGGGCCCAACAGCGCGTACTGGTTCGGATAGGTGGTCGGCGTGGTCTGACCCGAGAGGTTAACGTCCAGTCCAAGAATGCGTGCCGCCGCCATGCCGGTGCCGAATGAGGGCTTGAAAAACATGACCCGGTAGAATTGGCCGTTCGCGCCGTCGGAGACGTAGAGGTTGTCGCTCTGGTCGAAAACAATGCCGGCCGGCTGATACAGGTTGGTGAAGACCAGCGCCGACGGAACGCCCGCCGGTGCGGCTGGGGACTGCTGCGTGGTGAAGTTGCTCTGTCCGATGACCAGGTCGGCCTGGGGAAGCACGGTATTGGCAGCCAGTTGGCTGGCGGGAAAACGCAGCACCCGATTATTGCCGGGATCGGTCACCCAAAGAGCTCCGGTAGAAGGCTCGATGGTGAGGCCGGCGCTCAATGCCTGACCGTTCGACAAGTACAGACTGCTGTTGCTCGGCAAGGAATGGCCCTGGTTGGCCGAGGTCCCGGAAGCCACGCTCCTCTGCCCGATCACCAGGTCGGTGGCCCACAGGGCTCCGGTCTGCTTGGAGGGCGAAGGGAAACGGAGAATCCGGTTATTTCCGGCGTCGAGCACGTACAGATTGCCGTTGGAATCGACCGAGGCGGAAAGGGGCGTGGAGAATCCGGCGGTCACCGCGGGAGCAATGCCGTTGGGTCCTCCCGGAAGGGTGGTGGTGAAGTCGGCGGGCCGGGGACCAATCACCAGATTCGCGAACCCGCAGGTGGGGGCACTGAGGCCGCAGGCATTGAGGTTACCGGGGTTGGTGAAACCCAGCACGCGGTTATTGCTGACGTCGACGACATAGAGAATAGGCGGCGTGACGCTGGTGTCGAAGGCGATCGAGTAGGGCTGATTTACCTCGCGGCCTTCCACCAGATTGGGAGCGATCGAGTTGAGCGACGTCAATGTCGCGGCGCTCTGGGGCTGGCCGAATTCGCGCGTCGGCAGGCTGTTAATACACGGGCTCACATTCGCGGTGCCGGTCTGGTTGCACTGACCCCATACCATAACGCCAAACACAGTCGTCAACACACAGAACTTCAACATGGTTTCTCCGAGTGGACGGCGCGCGGGGACCGTCATTTGTGAAGATAGCACAAGACCTGTAACGCTTCCTATGCGTCCTTAGTACTGGATCTTTCGGTGGGGCAACCCGGTAGCGCGTTGCGATAGAATGGCTTTTGCCCTCCTTAAAATCAAGCCGTCCGCGGGTTTGCGCGGTCAGCTATCTCAACACGGTCCCGCTGGTTTGGGGAATGCTCCATGGCTCGGAGCGCGAGATTTTCGATGTGCGGTTCGCCTTGCCGTCGGAGTGCGCGGACCAATTGAGTGCCGGCGACGCGGATATCGGAATTCTGCCGGTGATCGAAATGGCGCGGCAGCGGCTGGAATATTTTCGAGGAACCGGGATTGCCTGCCATGGTCCGGTCCGCAGTATTCTGCTGATTTCGAAAGTGCCGCTTCGCGACATCCGGACGGTGGCGACCGATTCGGGGTCGCGGACGTCGGTGATGCTGACGCGGGTGATTCTGGCGGAGAAATTTGGGGTCGAGCCGAAGCTGATATCGCGGGTCGCGGATTTGAGCACGATGCTGGGGGAAGCGGACGCGGCATTGCTGATCGGCGATGCGGCGCTGAAGGTCGACCCGGAGAAGCTGCCGTTCGAAACGCTCGACCTGGGCGGCGAATGGGTGGCCATGACGGGCTTGCCGATGGTGTTCGCGGTGTGGAGCGGGAAGGTCTGCGAGGAACGTTACGCGCGGGCGTTTATCGATTCCCATGAGTTCGGGATGGCGCACATGGACGAAATCGTCGCCTCGGAATCGCGCGGCTTCGACCCTGCGCTGGTGCGAAAATATCTGACGGAGCACATTGTGTTCCGGCTGGGTGAGAAAGATTATGCCGGCCTGGACCTGTTCCTCCAAAAAGCGTCGCGCTTTGAGCCGGCGCTGCTCAAGACTGGGGTTCTCTTATGATGACGCGCGCGGAAGCAATCGACCTGTATCGCAGTGACGACCTGATCGGGATCGGGATGGCGGCGGACGAGGTCCGGAGGAAGTTGCACCCGGACGGAATCGTCAGCTACATTATCGATCGCAACATCAACTACACCAATTTCTGCACCGAGTATTGCAGCTTCTGCGCGTTCTACCGGCCCATGGGCCACGCCGAAGGCTACGTGCATTCGAACGAAGTGATTTTCCAGAAAATCCAGGAGACCATCGACCTGGGCGGCACCGGAATCCTGATGCAGGGCGGCCTGCACCCGGAGTTGAAGATCGAATGGTACGAAGACCTGCTGCGGCAAATCAAGGCCCGGTTCAACATCTGGTGCCATTGTTTTTCGGCGCCGGAGATTGTGAATATCGCCAAGGTGAGCGATCTTTCTCTTCACGACACTCTCGCGCGGTTACGGGATGCGGGGCTCGATTCCCTGCCCGGCGGCGGCGCGGAGATTCTGGACGACGAGGTGCGGCATCGCATCAGCCGTCTGAAATCGTCGGTGAACGATTGGATCGACGTGCACAAGACGTGCCACGCGCTGGGGCTGCGCACCACGGCAACCATGATGTTCGGCACCGGCGAAACCATCGAGCAGCGCATGAATCATTTCGATATCGTGCGCCAGATGCAGGAAGAATCGGGCGGATTCACGGCCTTCATCCCGTGGAGTTTCCAGCGCGAGAACACGTCGCTCGGAAGGTTCGTGAAGGAAGAAGCGACGGCAGTGGAGTATCTGAAAATGCTGGCGCTGTCGCGGCTGTATCTGGATAATATTTTGAATATCCAGTCGTCCTGGGTGACGCCGGGGTTGAAAACGTGCCAGATCGGACTGCGCTTCGGCGGGAACGACGTGGGCAGCATCATGATCGAGGAAAACGTGGTGAGCGCGGCGGGCGCGCATCATCGCGCGACGGAAGAAGAGCTGCGGCGATTGATCCGCGATGCTGGATTTATTCCGAAGCAACGCGACACGCTGTATCGCACGTATTTTTTGAACTGATCCGCGGCCGGCGCCAGCGATGCTCGAATTCACCTGCAACATCTGCGGCGCTTCCAATCAGTGCGCGAAGGAGCAACTGATACGGGAGGCATCCACTTGCACGGCCTGCGGATCGAACGTTCGGACGCGCAGTCTGATGTGGCTCCTGTCGATGGAATTGTTCGGAACCGTGCTTGCGCTGCCAGATTTTCCACGCATCAAGAGCCTGCGCGGGATCGGGATGACGGATTGGAACGAATACGCTCGCAGGCTCGGGGAGAAATTCGATTACCGGAATACGTTCTACAATCGCGAGCCGAAGTTCGACATCACCAATCCGGCGCCTGAGGAATTCGGGCGATACGACTTTCTGATCTCCAGCGAAGTTTTCGAACACGTTCTGCCGCCGTGCGAGCGCGCATTTGAAAACGCGCATCGGCTGCTGAAGCCGAATGGCGTGCTGATTTTCACGGTGCCGTATTCTCTCGAAGCATCCATGCAGGAACATTACCCCAAAATCCATGAGTTCGGATTCGCCCAGGTGGGCGGCGCGACCGTGCTGGTGAATCGGACGCGCACCGGTGAGTTGCAGGTGTTCGAAAAGCCGGTGTTCCACGGGCCGGGCGCGGGAAAAGCTCTGGAGCTGCGCGAGTATACCGAGGCCGACGTGAAACGGATGCTCACCGACGCGGGCTTCTCCGACGTGCGGATTTACGCGGAAAATCAACCGGCCTACGGCATCTTTTATCCCGAAAAGTGGTCGCTGCCGATGGTCGCGCGCAAAGGGGAGTTCGCGTTTTCGGTGGACTCGGCGCGCGCGGTGATGGAGGAGTGGCGGGAGCTGCGCGATCGCGTCGACGCGGATCAGGAGCGGTTCAACCGGTCGTATTGGTTTCGGCTCGGGCGGAAGCTAGGATGGTACTAACATGTTTCGGCTGCTGCTGGCCGTGGCGAGTTTAGGTGCGCTCTTCGCGTTCCAGCGGCCGTTCCGCCAATATCCCGGCGTCGAATACGAAAATTTCCCGCTTCCTCCCGACTGGCAGCAGAGAACCGAGTTTGCTTTCGCGCGCCTGATGTATCCGCAGGTGTCCGGCCGTTTCCGCGGCTTCGGAGCCTACGGAAACGGCGACTGGCGGCAAGGCATGTCCATCTGGACGCAGGATTATCCGCGCGCCGACCGTCACTTTTCGCAGGCCGTTCGCCGTCTGACCAGAGTGGACGTTCGAAGTGTCGAGCAGCCCGTAAATCTGGACGACGGCGACGACGTGTACAACTGGCCGTGGCTCTACGCTGTCCAGACCGGCCGCTGGAATTTGACCGACGCGCAGGCCGCCAAGCTGCGCGACTATCTGCTACGCGGCGGATTTTTCATTTGCGACGACTTTTGGGGCGAGTCCGATTGGCAGGTGTTCATGCAAAGCATGTCGCGCGTATTTCCGGATCGCGAAGTGGTAGACATCGACGATCGGGATTCCGCGTTCCACGTCATTTATGATCTGGACCATCGCTATCAGGTTCCCGGGGCGCGCTATCTGTCGACAGGTGTGACGGAAAAATGCCAGGGCTGCCCGGCGCACTGGCGCGGCATCTACGATGACAAGGGCCGGTTGATGGTGGCGATGTCGCCGAACTCCGATATTGGAGATTCCTGGGAGTGGGCCGACGATCCGCGCTACGACGAAAAATTTTCCGCGCTGGGCATTCGGATCGGCGTGAATTACATCGTGTATGCGATGACGCATTAGGTCCGCTTACGGACGTGCTCCCCTCCCTGACGAGTGTGTGTGAAAAGTCGATGCCTCACCCCGCCGTTACGAGTGTGTGTGAAAAGTGGAGTTTGATCCCGGCCGTGACCAGCCCTGCCGGTCAAAAGCCGTGAAAAATTGGGATCGGTTGCGATCGAGCCTTGATTACCGGGCAAAAACGGCGGATCGGCGCGGCCGGCCGGGTACGCGGTGGCGCTTAAGAGCATCGGGCAGGGGCGCCAGACAGCTCGAACCACGCCGCACACCGGGCTTCAAGCGCGCTAGGCTGCGCTGCTGGCCAGTTGCGGCCGCCATAATAGACGGATCCATTGTTGAATGTTGTAGGCCAGTGCCGCCCACTTCATTTCCACTCGAACCTTGGCCAGTCCGCGCACATGAAATTTGCGCAAACCGAATTTGTCTTTCCACCAGGCATGCGGAAATTCCGCGATTTCTCCCCGCCGTTTATAGATCGCACGGCAGGCCGGCTGCCGCATCCGCTCATGAAAGGCTTCTACCACCGGATGGGCCCGCTGGATCTTCACGCTCCGCTGGCCGCTGTGCGGACAACACCTGGTCCGGTGCGAGCACGCCGCGCAATCGCTGGCCGCGGCACGATACTGGTCATGGCTCCGCGCCCGGGAAATCCGCGCCAGGCGTTGGCCCGCCGGACATTCCAGCGCCGCGCCCGCGTCTAAAATACGAAACGCCGGCGGGCCATACTCGGCCGCGATGCCGGCTTGCTGGAGCGATTGCTGCCGGCCGCGCTGGCGCGCCTGCTCCCGCTCGAGCACCGGCCCGATCAACTCCACGCCGCCTTGGTCCGCCGCGACGATGCTGTGTTCGGTAACATACCCGCCATCCACGATCACGGTGGGTTTCTCCGCCGCCGCCGCCGCCCGCTGCGCCTGCATGCGCTCCAGCGCCGGCTTCAGTTGTTGTTGATCGCCGGCCGCCTGCGTGACCTCCACATCCAGCACGATCTTGTGCGCCCCATCCACCACCGACTGCACGTTATAGCTCGGCGCAAACCCGCCCTGTCCGTTCTTCATCACGCGCGCTTCCGGCTCGCTCAAACTCACCCGCGCCTGCTCGCGCTCGGCCGCCGGCTTGCTCTCGCGAATCTGTTGCAACTCCTGGAGGGCCTGCTTCAGCCGCTCTTGCTGCTCCCGCGCCGCCCGCTTCCGCGCCGCTTCCACCCGCGCGCTTCCCGCATGGCTGGGCGACTGGCTCAGCTCCTTCACCACTCTTTCGGCCTGCTCCAGCCGATCCCGCAACGTCGGCTCCCGCCGCAGCGACGCACCCGAGGCCTGCGCCTGGATCTTGGTGCCATCCACGGTCAGCTCTTCCAGCCGCACCATCCCGCTCTGGCTCAACGCCGCCAGCACCTGACTGAAGATTTTCTCCACCGCCGCCGCATGGGCCACCCGAAAGTCCGACAGCGTGTGATGATTCACCGTCTCATCCCCGCACAGCCACCGCAGCCCCGGTTCCTGTTCCAGCCGCCGTTCCAAATCCCGCGCCGACCCGATCCCCAGCGTCAGTCCATACACCCACACGCTGATCAGCAGCCGCGGATCGGTCCGCTCCGCCCCGGCGCGCCCTTCCACGCTTTTGTTGTCCACCAGGAACCCGCTCAGATCCAGTGTTCCGCTCAACTCCCAGATCGCCCGCGCCGCGTGGTCCGCTCCGATCAGCGTCTCCACATCCACCCGACTCCAATAGCTCTGGCTCCGGTCGATCCGCTTCAGCCGCGCTTCCGCCATGCCATAGTGTGTACCAATCACCCAAGGTTTGCATCAAATTTTTCACAGCTTCTCACGGCGGGGATCAGCTCCACTTTTCACACGGACTCTGACGGTCGGGGTTCCGTTTGGCGCTGCGGAACCGCGCGCGTCAGCAAGCGGAGCACGTCCGATTCCCTGGGCCGCGTTCGCGCGGTTCTGGCTCATTCGCGTATCCTGTAACTCATGACTCAAAAGCTCTCGACTGGTTTGACTGGCGAGTTGATCGCGGAGTTCGTCGGCACCCTGGTCCTGATTCTGTTCGGCAACGGCGTGGTGGCGATGAATGTGTTGTTCGACAAGGGCGGGTATACCAACATCACGCTGGCCTGGGGACTGGCCGTGACCATGGGAATTTACATCGCCGGAAAAGTCACCGGCGCGCACCTGAATCCGGCGGTGACTCTGGCGATGGCGGTGTGGCGGGGATTTCCGTGGCGTAAGGTGCTGCCCTATTTCATCGTCCAGACCGCCGGAGCGTTCGTCGCCGCGGCGCTGGTGTACTGGAATTACCGGCCGCAATTTCTGACCGTCGACCCGACGCTGGAGCGTACGGCCGGGGTGTTCACCACCTTCCCGGCGTTCCCATTGCAGCTATCCGCCGGTCTGCTCGATCAGACCATTGGCACAGCGCTTCTGCTACTGATGATTTTCGCCATCACCGACGATCGCAACACGCCGCCGGGAGCGAACATGACTCCGCTGATGGTTGGCCTGGTGGTGGTGGTGATCGGGATGGCGTTTGGCGGCATGCATGGCTACGCGATCAACCCCGCGCGCGACTTCGGGCCGCGCCTGTGGACGGTGGTCGCGGGGTTCAAGAATAACGGGCTCACCGATGGGTCGATGGTGTTCTGGGTCCCGATCGTCGGACCGCTGCTAGGCGGCGTGCTGGGCGCGGGCATTTACGATTTGACGATTCGGCGGCTGCTGCCGGCGTTGAACGCCGGACCGCAATAGATATCAAGCGGACCACGCCCGGTGCGCTTATTCTGGTCCACGTGAGCGTCACTTCGGCCGCCATCTGGTCTATCGAGAGTCATCTCAGCGATGAGCTGAATCTGGAAACAATCGCGGAAGTCGCGGGAGTTTCCAAGTTCCATCTGTCGCGTGCGTTCGCGGCGTCGACCGGTTTCGGGTTTGCGGGTTACGTGCGCGCCCGGCGGTTGAGCGAAGCGGCGAAGGCGCTTGCACAGGGCGCTTCCGATATTCTCGCGGTAGCGCTCGAGGCGGGCTACGGTTCTCATGAAGCGTTCACCCGCGCATTTCGCCAGCACTTTGGCCTGACTCCCGAGCAGATTCGGGCGCAGGCCAACGTTCAGGGCATCACATTACAGGAGCCAATCAGAATGGAACCACAAACTGCCAAACCTACTCTTGCCGCGCCGCGACTGGTGAAAGGCGATGCGATGCTGCTGTTCGGCCTGGCCGCGCGATGTCCCACCGCGGGCCATCCGGCAATCGCGTCGCAATGGAACAGCTTTGTTCCCTACATCGGGCAAATCGACGGACAGATCGGCAACGTCGCCTACGGGGCGATCTACAATTCGGACGATTCCGGCCGGCACGACTATCTGTGCGGAGTCTCGGTGCGCACGTTTCCCTCGCACCCGGCGGAGTTCACGCGGCTGAGGATTCCTCCGCAAACTTACGCGGTATTCGAGCATCGCGACCACGTGTCGACCATCGTCAGTACCTGGACGGCAATCTGGGAATACGGGCTGGTGGATGCAGGGCTCCAGGCTTCCGACGGTCCGGCGTTCGAGCGCTATGACGAGCGGTTCGACGGCCGCACCGGCCAGGGCGGCTTCGAAATCTGGATTCCGGTGAAGACGGCTTAGTATCATGTCCCGGAAATTCATCGCATATCTCCAGACATTTTGGAGGGCGGCATTAATCCCGCGCGGAGCTTCAGCTCCGCAGTTGGGTAGAGCTGCGGGGCTAAAGCCCCGCGCGGACTCAAGTCCGCCCTCCCCGACGGTATCAAGTTACTCAAGGGATCTGCGGGACACAAATTAGGAGCTTGTTAAAAAAGGGGACAGACCGGGAGCGATGGCGTGGGGCCGGCTTCCAGCGGCGGGCAGGAATGCCCACCCCACAATGCGACCGAACTTCTAACTCGGGACACTAGACGGCGCCCGCCATCGACAACACCGCTCCGGCAAACAGCAGCGTGTCGCCGACATAATTCACGGCTTCGAGCAGCCCCGCCGGTTTGGCAACCGCCAGGATCGGCAGGTAAAGCAACACGACCAGCAGCGTCACCCCGAGGCCAAGCCACGCGAGCGCCGTTCGCGATCGGAATCCCAGAAGCAACGCAAACCCGCCCGCCAGTAAGAGCGGTCCGATCAAATATCCCCACACCGGTGGCGCGGGGACCCAGCCAGGCGTGAGCTTAGCCAGCGGCACGCCGGGCGCGAACTTCGGGTGCAGAAAATGCTCGACTCCGAAGAACATCAGCGGAATCGCCATCAGGAAACGCGCGATCGAAACCAGACGCTTGCCGGCCAGCGCCCAGGCGCCTCCCGCGAAGGCGAGTTCCCGCAGTGCGACCGCCCACAAAAACCGGTCTTTCGGATTCGCGACTACGTTCGGCACATGAATCATCAGCACGAACAGGATGAACATCAATCCGAGCAGCGTCGCCGATAGACGCACGAATTTCATCGCCACGAAACTCACGGCTGCGGCGAGCAGCGCGTAGCCGACGAAATACGCCCAGAACAGCCGCGCCGGCATCCACACCGGAACCACTTGCATCAACGTGCGGGGGCTGCTCAGATGTTCGGCTCCGAAGATCGCGATCCCGGCCGCTACGAACACGGGTCCCAATGTGATGAGGCTATCGAGCCCGCGCGCGGTCGAAAGCTTTTTTCGGCGCACGAAGATCCCGGCGACGAGGATAATTAACCCTGCAAGCCAGAGCCAGAAAATCGACCGTGAGAGCACCCGGTCATTGTACCTGTGAGCAGCCGATTACGCCGGCCGCGCGGGAGACCGGCTCCACAGTTCCCGGGCGCCCTCGATCGCGCGCCGTAAAGCGTGGGTCGTCTGGGGGTCGGGAGCCGGTGGCGCGCCTTCCTTGACCAGCGCGTCGCCCAGCGCCTTCAGGTCCCCGGAGCAAAGATTCAGGAACGCGTCGACCACCTGCGGATCGAACTGTTCCCCGCGCTGCTTGCGGACGATCGACAGCACCTGTTTGAATTCCTGAGCGGCGCGGTACGGCCGGTCCTGCAGAAGCGCATCGACAGTGTCGGCCAGGGCGGTGATGCGGGCCGCCAGGGGAATCGCTTCTCCGCGCAGGCCCAGGTACCCGCCGCCTGCCCATTGCTCATGATGATAGCGGGCGACGTCGGAAGCCAGCTTCAAAAACGGCAGCGTGAACCCGGACAGGATGTCCGCGCCGATGGAGGTGTGTTTCTTCACTTCCTCAAATTCAGCGTCGGTCAGCTTTCCAGGACGCGACAGGAGCGTATCCGGAATCCCGATCTTGCCGATGTCATGAAGTTCCGCGGCGCGCCCGATCTGTTCCGCCTGATGCGCGGGAAGGCCCAATTTGATCGCGATCTGGCAGGCGATCTTGCCGACGCGGCGGCCGTGGCGCGCCACGTTGCCGTCGCGATAATCGGCCACTTTCACCAGGCAATCCAGAAGATCCTTCTGCGCTTTGAGCAGGCTGTTGGTCCGCTCTTTGACCACGACCTCCATATGTTGATGCGCAAAACGGGTTTCGAGCAGATTGTTGACGCGCAGCAGAAATTCCATGTGCTCGAACGGCTTGCTGATCAGGTCCTTGGCGCCGAACGAAAGCGCGTCTTTATGCGCGCGGCGGGAGCGATCCATGGTGATGGCCAGGATGGGCAGATAATCCTCTTCGGTCACATGCGAGCGCAGCGTCTTGAGCAGCGAAAGGGAGTCCACGTTGGCGATGGTGCAATCGAAAACCAGCAGATCGGGTTTATAGGAATCGAACAGCGAGATGAGTGACCGCGGGTCACTGACCGCCTGCACGCGGCTGAATCCGGTATGCTGAAGGAGGTCCGAGATCTCTTGGTGGAGATCGGGCGCAACCGCAACCAATAGCCTTGCGGTCTTCAGCAGTTCCTTGCGCATCCTGCCTCCTGTGGATTTCTATCCATCGACAGGAAAATCGATTCCCTTTAATCGCGAATTATGCGAAATTCAACGGATCAACTGAAGCAGGTTGTTGTAATCGTCGGTCCAGAGCCGCACATCGCGGCCGGAAATCGGAGACGCGGCGCGGGCGATTTCAGGGCGCGCCAGAAAATCCCGGTTTTGCGTGACCAATACCCAGGTGGCCGCGGACAGGCCTCGATCCTGATCGCGCTCGCTGCGGATCTCGACGGCCTCGAATCCGTATTCGACCGCGAGCCGCCGCACGGCGGGAGCTAAATCCAGAAATTGATTCGAAATGTGAAACGCGATGATGCCGCCGGGATCGAGGTGCGTCTCATAAATCGCGAAGGATTCTTTGGTCAGCAGATGGACCGGAATCGCGTCGCCTGAAAAGGCGTCGACCACCAGAATGTGAAAGTGACGCGGCGGGTCACGTTCCAGAGAGAGGCGCGCATCGCCGGGCTCGATTTCGATTTTCGCTTTCGAATCGCTCAGGAATTTGAACTGCGATTCGGCGATGGCGATCACCTGGGGATTGATTTCGTAAAAGCGAAATTCGTCGCCGGGCGATCCATACGCGGCGAGTGTGCCGGCGCCCAGGCCGATCACGCCGATTCGTTTTTCGCGCGCGCGACAATGGGCCAGCGCAAGTCCGATCCCTGAAGCCGGCCCGTAATAGCTGGTAGGCCAGGCGCGCCGGGAATCGGCCAGAAATTGCGAGCCATGCATGATGGTCCCGTGATACAAGGCGCGCGATCCGTTCGCTTCCACGACGCGCAGCGATCCGTAAAAATTCCGCTCGAGCAAAATCGCATTCTGATGGAAACCGCGCACCTGCGCGCCGATGACGACGGCCATGGCAATTGCCGCGACGCTCCACAACAGCCGCTGGGACCATCCTCCGTTCCATTCGAGGCGCACGGCCAGAAGCGCGACCGCGAGCATCGCAAACGGCAGCTCATACACACCCGAAAAAACCAGCGGCGCGATCAAGCCGACCACAATCGCGCCGAGCGCGCCGCCCAGGGCGATCATGAGATAAAACGAGGTCAGTTGCCCCTCCGACGGCTTTCGCGCGGCGAGCTCGCCATGGCAGTACATGCAGCCGATGAATAGTCCGGCGGCGAAAATCGGAATCGAAATGAGCAGCGTGTCGCTCAACTGGATGTCGTAAATCGCGTAGCCGACCGCGCCCAGGGCCATCGCCAGCAGACGCAGATAGATTCCGCGGCGATACCAGCGCGAGCTTTCAAAGCACAGGATGAAAGTGATCAGGTAAATCGCCAGCGGGACGATCCACAGCAGTGGAACGGCGGCGACGTTTTGGGTGAGCTGGTTGGTGGTCGCCAGCAGAAGCATCGAACCGGCGGCGGCCAGTGCGATCCAGGTCAATCGGCCGGAAGGTTTTGGCGCCATGTCGCGGATCGTGTAAGACGTCCGGCTGATCCACGCGATCGCGGCGCACAGGATCGCGAAGACGACGAACCCTGCCGACCATGCGAGATCCTGCCTGTGCGTGGGAACGCGTGGTTCGATCAGCGTGGGATAGGCGATCAACGCCATCAACGCTCCGGCGTTCGAAAGCGCGAACAAGCGGTATGGATCGGTCCAGCGGCGCGCGTACCAGGCCTGCAGCAGCGGGCTGGTGGCGGATAACGCAAAATACGGGACACCCAGGACGCACACCAGCAACAGCAGGATGCTCCAGGTCGGATGACTGCCCGCGGAAAACTTCCAGCGGTCCCCGGGAATCGCCGGGAGAAACGCGAGCGCGACCGCCAACAGACCGCCATGCACCATCGCCTGCGCGGCCGGACGCAAGCGCGTCACCATGGCGTTGGCGTACAGATATCCGGCCAGCAGCGCCACCTGATAGAACACCAGGCAAGTGGTCCAGACCGCGGCCGATCCGCCGAACCAGGGCAAAATCAGTTTGGCCAGAATCGGCTGGATCAGGAACAACAGGAACGCGCTCAGCCAGATAGCGCCGCCGTAGAGAATCACGATCGAAGGCCGGGGACGCTCCATCCGGCACCATGGTATCTTGTTCGAATGTCCGTAACCGAGGAATTAAGCGAAGAAACCGAACACGCGAAAGCGCCGTTCGACAAAAAAGTAGCCGCCACCATGGCGGTGATCGCCGCGGCGCTGGCCATCGTGTCCGTGTATGGCCAGTTGCTCGAAAACGAAGAGCTGCTCAAACAGGCCAAGGCGTCCGACCAGTGGGCTTACTATCAGGCGAAATCCATCCGGCGCTACGAATCCGACGTCGCGCGGGATCTTTTCAAGAACCTGCCGGGGGAAGCCGCTGCCAAGGGCGTTGAAAAATACACCGCCAACATGGAGCGCTATCAGAAAGAAGGCGAAGAGGTGCAGACCGAAGCGCGCGGGCTCGAAAAAGAAAGCGAACTCAAAGGCAACCAGGCGCTGCGTTTACACCTCGGCGAAATTTTTCTGGAAATCGGCATCGTGTTCGCGTCGCTGGCGATCCTGACCAAGCGAAACCTGATCTGGATCGCGTCGATTGCGAGCGCGCTCACCGGAAGCGCGATCGCGGCCACCATGCTGCTCTTGCGTTAGCCACAGATGCACGCAGATTTACGCTGATAAGAAACATTTTGCCTTATCCGCGTGAATCGGCGTGCATCTGTGGCTCAAGCAGTTTATACGGTCGCCATCGCCTGTTCCAGCGCTTTCACGACGGCCACTACGGGGGTCCCGCTCATGCGATAGGCTTCGAGCGCGGCCTCCAGCCGCTGCCGCGTGACGCCGCTCCGGCGCAGGCGGGCGCGATCCACCAGGCGCGCCACCACCAGCATACTGACCGGATTTTCCGGCGCGAGCACGCCCAGATTCGACAACCAGATCAGGTTGTCGAGCAGAGCGGTATAGCTCATGGAAGGAATCATCTCCTCCGCACGCGCTACCTGGGCGTCGGTATAGGAATAGTTCAAGAGCATAAGAAATCCTCGGGGACTTCACAATCGGATTAGTTTGTTTCGGGGTGGTTAACGAAGAGCGGCTACAAAGGAGCAGCTCTCAAGCGGGTGTGTTTGGTCTGCGGGTAGATGGATCGACACGAGTGGCTGCCTCCTTTAAGAACGATTGGAAATACCATCATAGCATTAGACGAGATCGCACGCGAGAGGTCGCTGATTAATTTCTGATTACGACGGCTGCTGTTGCGTCATGCAGTGCAGAGTCCCCAACCCGAGCACTAAATCCCGGCAACCGACGCCAATCACTTGGCGATCCGGGAACACGCGCTGCAGCGTGTTCAACGCCACGCGATCATGGGGATCGCCGAACACCGGCGCCAGCACCATGCGATTCGCGATATAGAAATTCGCATAGCTCGCCGGCAGAAGCTGGCCGTTGAAATACACGGGTTCAGGCATGGGCAGCGTGACGATTCGCAAATCCCCGCGGGAGCGCAGGCGCGCCAGATTTTCTTTCAACGGCTCGTGATTGGGACTGGATTTATCCGCCTCAACCGCAGCGACCACAGTATCGGGCGAGGTAAAGCGAGCGATGTCGTCGATGTGCCCGTGCGTATCGTCGCCGGCGATGCCGCGATTGAGCCAGATCACTTCGGTAACGCCCAGATATCGCTTCAACGCCGATTCGAGCTTCGCACGCGAAACGCCGGGGTTGCGTTCCTGGATTTTCGAAAGCAGGCACTCTTCGGTCGCCATTAGTTTTCCCTGCCCGTTCACGTCGATCGCGCCGCCTTCGAGCACCAGACCCGTTTCGAATCGCTCCAGTCCGATGGCTGCCGCGATCTTAGCGGGCGCTGCGGCGTCCCGCTTGTAATTCGAATACTTCGCCCATCCATTGAATCGCCAATGCGTGATGGCGACTTCGCCGCGCGCATTTTTGACGAACAGAGGGCAATAATCGCGAGTCCAACTGCGATTCGTCGGGACGTTGAAAAAATCCACTGCGTCCAGATTCGCGCCGCTCTTTCGCAGAACCTTGCGGACTTGCGGCTCCTGCTCGGTGAGAATGCAGACGCGCTCGACACCCGCCAGTCGGCGGACCAATTCGCCGTACAGCCACGGAATTGGCTGAAATTTGCCGGGCCAATCCGATTTTTCGCGCGGCCAGGCGAGCCACGTGGCATGGTGCGGCTCCCATTCGGCGGGCATCCGCCATTTCATTTTTGATCAATCCACCGATTGACGATCTGCCCGTAAGCGTCGATGCGGCGGTCGCGAAGAAACGGCCAGTGCTGGCGGACTTCCTCCATGCGATGCGTATCGCATTCGACCACCAGGGTTTCTTCTTCGGTTTGCGAAGCCTGCGCGATCACCTGGCCGAAGGGCGCGGCGACGAAGCTCGATCCCCAGAACTCGATGCCGGAATCCGCGGGACCTTCATGGCCGACGCGATTCACGGCGGCGACATAAATCCCGTTGGCGATGGCGTGCGAACGCTGGATGGTCTTCCACGCATCGAGCTGGCTCGCGCCATGCGCGGATTTCTCGCTGGGATGCCATCCGATGGCCGTGGGATAAAACAGGATGTTCGCGCCGGCCAGCGAGGAAAGCCGCGCGCCTTCCGGATACCACTGGTCCCAGCACACCAGCACACCGACGCGGCCGAAGGGCGTATCGAAATTGCGGAAGCCCAGATCGCCGGGGGTGAAATAAAATTTTTCGTAATAGAGCGGATCGTCGGGGATGTGCATCTTGCGATACATGCCCTCGATTTCGCCGTTCACGTTCAGGATCGCCGCGGTATTGTGATACACGCCCGCGGCGCGGCGTTCGAATAACGACGCGATGATCACGATTCCCAGTTCGCGCGCGAGCGCCCCCAGCGAATCGGTGGAGGGGCCCGGAATGGATTCGGCCAGCGCGAACATGGCGTGATCTTCGGACCGGCAAAAGTATTGCGACCGGAACAGCTCCTCGGTACAGACGATCTGCGCGCCGCGCCCGGCCGCCTCGCGGATTTTCCATTCGGCTTTGGCGAAGTTCTCATTCGGGTCCGGTGAGCAGCTCATCTGCACCAGGCCGATGCGGAATTTCGGAGGCATAAACTACTATTGTGCCGGATCGCGCGCCGGAATTATTTGGGCCGCGCGCGCCAGAACGCCGCGAACGACAAACCCAGCGCCAGGCCCGTGAATCCAGTGATCCAGGGATGGAGCGACGCCTGGGTGGTCACGCTGAAATTGCGGGCGCGACGCTTCAAATCTCCGCGTTCGCGATACGGCTCATTCGGTTCGAACAACGCGCTGGGCGGAGGAGGATTGGGAGCAGGCGCGGCCGGCGCGGTCGCCTTCACTTCATCCATGGTCAATTCCATGAACCGGTCAGTGAGCTTAGGGAAGGTCGCACCGATCGCCGAAATGGCCCGCGCGCCGGAGCCGATGTGAATATGACGCACCGGGTGTTCGGCGCAATGCAACAGAACCTTGGCGACCACCTGCGGCGTGTAAGCCGGTCCGGGAGTTCGCGGCACGGCTTGCGTGTAATTGCGGGCATGCTCGGCCAGCGGCGTGTCGATGGTGCCGGGTTTTACCAGCGTCACCGAAATGGGCGCGTCTTCCTTTTCAAGCTCCATGCGCAGAGCGTCGGTGAAACCTTGCACGGCCTGTTTCGACGCCGCGTAGATGCCTTCGAGCGGAACGGCGCGATCGGATTCGGCGCTGCCCACATTGATGATGGCGCCTCCGCGCTGGCGCAGGTGCTCGGCGGCGATGCGCGATCCGTGGACGGTGCCCCAGAAGTTGGTTTCAAACAGACGCCGCATGTCCGCGACGGTCACGTCCAGGATTTGGCCGTAAATCAGGACGCCGGCGTTGTTGATCCAGGTGTCGAATCCCCCGTGGCGATCGATCGCGGTCTGGGCGATGCGGCGGACGTCCTCTTCATTCGCAACGTCCGCGGTGACGGGAATAAATCGATCGTCGCCGACTTCTTTCGCCAGATCCTGCAGGGCGGACTCGCTGCGCGCCGCGCCGATCACCTTGGCTCCTCGCGCGGAAGCCATCCGGGCGGTCGCCAGGCCGATGCCGCTGGTGGCGCCGGTGATGACGATCACCTGCTCATGAATCGGCTTCAGGTGCCAGCGTTTTTCAAACGCCTCGCGAACGCTGGCCATGCGCTTCGATTTTTCCGAAGTCCGGCGCAGCGCGGTCTCGAACGCGACCAGCGCGGTGGATGGCAGCGCCTGCCAGATCTGTTCGAAATCCTCGCGCTCTTCGGCCTGAAGCTGGCGCGCCAGCGTTTCGGTATCGGTATCGCCGGCCTCTTCCGCGGCCGATGCGAGCGCTTCATACATGGCGAGCTCGGCGGCCGCCGCGCTGTAGACCATCATCAGATTTTGCGCGGCTTTTTCCGGCGACGTTTGCGCGCCGGCGGGCGCGGCGCCCAGGGCTTTGGCGAGAGCCGTCTTAGGACCAGAAGGAGCGCCACCTAATGCGCCCAATCGATCCGTCAACCGTTGAAGCTGGCTCTGCGCTTTGACCGCCATCTTCGAGAAGAACTGATTCAACTCCGGATCCGCGGTCGCCTGGCCGAACGTTTTGAGCAAGTTCTCGAAATTCTGTTCGGCGGCGATGGTGTCTTCGAGGTAGTCCATCAATGCCGCTTGCTGGGCGTCGGTCATCTCGCGAAGGTCTCCACTAATGAAGATTCCGCGCACGGTCAATGGTTTCCGGGAATTTTGTTTTTCACGGAAACACAACCCGCCGGGATTCGATCTACCACTGGAGAGGTACCATGCGAACTCAGGACGCGGTCGAAGTAATCAAAGACTATCTACAGGACGCCATCGCGGCGGAAAAAACCTTTGAAACGCAGCTTCGCTTATTCGCACAGGATTGCTGCGACCGGTCCGACGTACGTGAGCTGTTCGAACGGCATGCCGATGAGACGCGGGATCAGCATGTGGCGCTGACCGAACGGCTGCGCGAACTGGACGGCGCACCTTCCGGCATCCAGAGTTTCCTGGCTCATATGTTCCCGGTGACGCAGACCGCCGCGCAAACCGGTCACGAACAGGACGAGAAGATCACGCAGAACCTGATGATCGCGTTTGCAGTGGAAAATAGCGAAGTGGCGATGTACGAATCGCTGGCGACGGTCGCTTCCGCCGCGGGGGATGGCGCCACGGAAAATCTGGCGCGCCGGATTCAGAATCAGGAGCGCGTGACAGCGGAAAAGGTCTGGAAACACATCGCGCCCGCCGCGCGGCGTGCCGCGCAAGTCCGCGAAGCGGCGTAGCGGGCGGCCCTCGACCACCGAAATTTCCGTTGACAGTCACTGCAAACTCCTTCCGCCAGGCGGAGAGATTCGATCCAGCGCACCCGCCGATTCCTGCAGGCGGGAGCCGCATTCCTGGTAGACTGAGTGAAGAGGATGCTGCTCGCACGCGAATTTGTCGATTACGTTTCACGCCAGACCGTCCGCAAACTGACACCGCAATGGATCGAGACCACCGATTCGCAGGTGGCGGCGGAATTCATCGCGCATGTGATGGAAGACGATCTGGCCGTCGAAGACCGCCTGAACGACGAAGTGCGCGACCTGCTCAGCCAATACAGCGAGTACATGCGGCGGGAATCCGTCAGCTATCAGGAAATGTTCCGGCGGATCAAGAACACGCTGATTACGCAGCGCAAAGTGATCCGCGCCTCGGGCCGCGATTCGGGCGACGCGATGAAGCTCTCGCGCGACAAAATCAACGATCTGTCGCACAAAATCGTCACCGCGCTGCGCAAGAGCCGCGAATTCCGCCTGAAGCGCGACCCCAACGACGTTCGCCTGGAGCTGGTGAAGGTGATCACGGAACTGCTCCAGACCGAGGAAAAGGTCGATCGCGCCGCGCGCACTAAGATCCGCACCCAGAAGCGCGAGATCACGGAAGGCACCGAGGAGTGGGATCTGCTGCACAAGCGCTACTACGCCGAAGAGCTCAAGAAGCTCGGCATCGACCTCAACCGCTAAACGAAGGGCCAGACCGCTCTGTCCACAGCAGAGTAATCTGTCCCTGGTCTTGTGTCCCGCAAATCCCTTGAATAACTCGATACGGTCGGGGAGGGCGGACTTGAAGTCCGCGCGGGGCTTTAGCCCCGCAGCTCGACCCGAACCGCGGAGCTGAAGCTCCGCGCGGGATAAATCCCGCCCTCCAGAATGCTCCACGAACTAGTGGCATGTCGCAGAGACATCGTTAGCATGTGTGGCGCACGCACTCCTGCGTGCCGTGTCGAGACTCCTCTCGACACCTCGTCTGCGACCAGGTAGGCGTCGGCATGAGTGCCGACGCGGCACGCAGGAGTGCGTGCGCCACGAATTTGCGTGGGAACGCTTTCTTTGCGACACTAGGCGTTGACCACCGGCTCCGGCATCGCGACGCTCTCCAGCCGCCGCGCCAGCTCTCGGACATCCAGTGGTTTCGACAGGTAATCGTCCATCCCGGCCGCCAGGCACACCTCGCGATCGCCGCGCAGGGCGTGCGCGGTCACCGCGATGATGTGGATGTGCCGGCCGGTGGAGCGCTCCGCCTTGCGGATCTGCGCGGCCGCTTCGAGGCCGTCCATTTCGGGCATCTGCACGTCCATCAGGATCAGGTCGAAGGCCCGCGCGCGATGCGCCGCCACCGCTTCGACTCCGGTGGCCGCCGTGGTGACGCGATGGCCCAGCTTTTCGAGCAGCCGGCAGGCCACTTTCTGGTTGACCACGTTGTCCTCCGCCAGCAGAATTTCCAGCGGCTGGCGCGCGGGTGGAATGCGCGCGTCCGCTCGCGGCTCCGGCGTCGAATCGCCCAGCAGCCGCGCGAGCGCGGTCTCCAGATCGGCTTCGGTCACCGGCTTGACCACGTACTCCGCGATGCCCGCCTTGCGGCACGCGGCCACGCCCGACCGCAGTTCGGAAGCGCGCAGCATCATGACGGTCTTGGCACGCGATCCGGCCAGCGCCGCCGCCGCGACCACCTCGAAACCGCCCTGGTCCGGGAATGCCGCGCCCAGGATAATCACG
Source organism: Terriglobia bacterium (assembly GCA_963797245.1). GTDB lineage: Bacteria > Acidobacteriota > Terriglobia > Bryobacterales > Bryobacteraceae > Palsa-187. The sequence continues at coordinate 237,193 of CAWCPE010000017.1, read as the reverse complement.
TCGAACGGCGACTGGCGGATTCTCTCCATGGCTTCGCGCGCGTCCGCCGCCGTCTCGGTCTTCGCGCCCATTCTTTCGACCGCTTCACGCACTGCTTCGCGAGCCGCCCGGTGCTGGTCGGCGATCAGCACCCGCCGTCCGGTAAAGCGCGGCTCGGCCACCTTCCGCGCATCGGTCACGGGTCGCGCCGGGATGTCGAACCAGAACGCACTGCCGGATCCCGGCCGGCTCTCGACGCCCACCTCTCCGCCCATCAACCGCACCAGCCTGCGTGAGATGGAGAGACCCAGTCCGGTGCCTCCGAACCGGCGCGTGGTGGTTCCATCCGCCTGCCGGAACGGCTCGAAAATCAGCGCCAGCTTTTCCGTGGGGATGCCGATGCCGGTGTCGCGCACGGTGCAGCGGAGCCGCCCATCCGCATCGATCTCCGCCTCCACCAGCACTTCGCCGCGGTGCGTAAACTTGATGGCGTTGCCCAGCAGATTGAGCAGCACCTGCTGCACCCGCAGCGGATCGCCCAGTATCTGCTCCGGCACGTTCCGGCCGATGCGCGCCGCCAGTTCCAGACCTTTCTGGTCGGCCGTCACCGCCAGCGTCTTCACGCACTTCGCGATCAGGCTCCGCACCCGAACCGGCTCCTCGGTCAGATCCAGCTTTCCGGCCTCGATTTTGGAGAAATCCAGAATGTCGTTGATCACCTGCATCAGCGCTTCCCCGGAGCTCCGCATGGTGTTCAGGTATTCGCTCTGTTCGCGATCCAGGCGCGTCGAAAGCATCAATTCCGCCATGCCGACGATCCCGTTCAGCGGCGTGCGGATTTCGTGGCTCATGTTGGCCACGAATTCGCTCTTGAGCCGCGCGCCTTCCTCGGCCTTCTCCTTGGCGGCGACCAGCTCAACGGTCCGGTTCTCCACCATCTCTTCCAGGTGATGGCGATGCCCGTCGATTTCGCGGTCGCGGGTTTCGATTTCGGCCAGCATTTCGTTGAACGCGCAAATCAGCTCGCCCACCTCGTCTTCCGGTCCGGAGATCGCACGCAGGGAATATTGTTTTTCGCGGGAAACCCTCCGCGCCGTGCCGGTCAGGCTCAGGATCGGCCGCAAAATGATGCGCAGCAGCTCTGAAAACATGGTCAGCGCGATCCCCATGGTCACCAGCAGCGTGATCAGCACCCCGGCAAAATAGCGTTCGGCGGTCGAATAGAACGCGCTGAGATCGCTGCGGATGGAGATGGTCCCCACCCGCTCGGCGCCCTGATCGATCGGCCGCGTGACCGTCAGGACCCCGCCGGAAAACGTGGCGCCGTCGGCCGGAGGACCGCCCGGGTTACCGCTCGACGCGCCGTTTCGACGATAATCGGCGAACAGCCGCCCGTCAACTCCATACACCACCGCGGAAAGCACGCTGTGGGTGGTCGCCAGCGCGGCCAGCGTCTGGCGCGCGTTGTCGCGATCCTCGAACACCAGCGCGGCCGCGGTGTTGGAGCCCAGCAGATCGGCGATCGCCGTCATATGCGACTTCGCGTCCAGGCGAAACGAATAAAATTCGTTGATGATGGAAACCATAGAGGCCAGCCCCAGCGAAGCGGTGACCGTCAGAATCGCGCCCACGCGCAGCTTCGCGCTGATCGACATCTTCTTCTGGGACGGGAGCATCACCGGACCGTCCCCAGTTTCATGAGCTGTGCGCTGATCTGCAGCCCGGCTGCGTGCCCGGCGTCCGGACGGATCTCGAAACGGACCTTGTTGGCTTCCACGAACAGACGAATGCCCCCGCCCGCTTCGATGAATCCGGGCGATTCACCCACCGTCAGCAGGCCGGGCCGCACGGGCACCGGGCCGGCATCCGCTTCCCCGGGAATGTAGAGCAGATGGCAATCTTTAACATCCGCCGCGCGCCGGAATCGCCGGACCATCACCTTCCGGCCGTTTACCGTGCGGTCGCGCACGCTCTGCTCCAGCAGATTCGCGAAATCGCCGCGGCCCACCACGCCGATCACCCACGGTTCCTGGCTGGCCTTGTCCGGCCATTCGACGAACTTGAGAAAGTTAAAAAGAAACGCCGCCTTCACCTGGGCTTCGGAGGGGTTCCCCGAGGGACCTTCCGCTCCCCGCGCCGCCGAGGCGGCCAGCGCCAGAATGGCAATGACTCGTCCCATGTTAAAACCGCCACGTCGCCGATACGTAGATGTTCCGCCGCAGTTCCATCAATTCCGGAAACCGGCCGTCCAGGAACTCGGCGTGCAGCGGCGTGAACGCGTCCTGAACGCCGGCCGAAAGATCCAGCCACTCAACCGGCCGCCATCCGATGCGCAGATCGCCGCGGAAATAGTGCGGGATGGTCGTGGTAGAAGACGTGAGCTCGCCCGGGAAGAACGTCGACGTGTTGAAGTACATCGCGGCGTCGATCTGAATCTTTCGCGTGAGGTCGAAATTGGACCGCGCCTGCGCCTGGTGCCGCGGCGTGGCCCCGTTGGTGTCGAACGCGTCGAGCGTCGGGCCGGCGTAGGATCTGGTCTCGGCGATCACGGCCCCATAGCCCCCGGTGAGCTTCCAGCGCGGAGTCGCCACAAACGTAGCGCTCAGCTCGCCTCCGTAAATGTTCCCGTGGCGCAGATTGCCCATGGTGACCGGGATCTCCAGGTAGGAGGCCTGGGTCGCGGTCGGCGCTACGAACAGCGGCGCTCCCACCGCGTAGCCCTGCAGCCGATGATAGATGTCGAAATAACTGGAGACGTCGAGCGACCAGCGCGCTCCCATCTGCACTCGCTCGCCGGCTTCGTAGTCGAGCACCGTTTCCGAACGGAACGAGGGGTCGCCCAGCAAACGGACGTAGCCAAATTGATCGGCCCCCAGCGGTACGCTCTCGGCCAGCGAATCGAAACCGCGCTCATACAGCGACGGCGCGCGATCCGCCAGCGAAACCGCTGCCCAGGTGGCGCTCTTCGCAGTGGGCGTCCAGAGCAAACGCGCGGTGGGTTGAACGTCGAAACCCGTGAAGCTGTTGTGATCGGCCCGCGCGCCGGCAATCAGGTGGAGCTTGTCGGGAACCAGCATGAATTCGTCTTCGCCGAACACCGAGTAAGTGTCCTGGCCGTATCCGCTGGGCGTGCCGACCTGGATCGGCGCGTTGGCGGAGAGACTGAAGTCCGCCACCCGCGCGCTCACGCCCCACACCACATCGTTCCGCGAGCCGAGCTGGATATGATGTTTGAACTCCGCATCCATGATCGAATAGTGCACCGGCGTTTGCGGATCGCGCGAGTCGACATAGGTGAAGCTGGCCTGCCCCTCCACGCTCGACCGTTCGGACAACACCCGGTCCCAGCGCACGGTTCCGTCCACGTCGGACTTCTGGATCTGCCCGTTGAACGGCTGCGCGAGCGGGTTATTCGGGTCGCCATAGCTGAACAGATGCCCGGTGTTGGACTGGCCCGCTTCGGCTAGAAACAGGAACGTGTCGTCGCCGTCGGGCGTCCAGTCGACGCGCAGGTTCGCGCCCGTCGATGCCCAGCCGTAGGTGGGCGCAGTGCCCTGCGCGGCCACGAACGGGCTCTGATCCGTGTTGCGGAATCCAACCCGGTAAGCCGCCGCGGATCCCAGGTCTCCGCTGTAGCGCGCGCTCACGTCGGTTTCCCCGCCCGTTCCGGTGGCCGCGGTGACGGACCCGCCGGGCTTTCCTCCGGTCTTCCTGGTGATGATGTTGATCACGCCGTTGACCGCGTTGATGCCCCACATGGCGGCCGCGGCGCCGCGGATCACCTCAATGCGCTCGATATCTTCCGGCGCGATCTGCTGCAGGTCCCAGAAGACGCCCGCGAAATATTCGTTATAGATGCTGCGGCCGTCCACCAGGACCAGCAGCTTGTTGTCGAACTGGTCCGTGAAGCCGCGAATGCTGATCGCCCAGGTGCCCGCGCTGATGCGTTCGACGGTGACTCCGGGCGCGAGCCTCAACAGCTCCGGCAGGGTCTGGATCCCGCTTCTGCGAATGTCCTCAGCCGTGATGACGTACACCGAAGCGGCCGTGTCGGAGAGACGCTGTTCCTTCTTCGACACGGAGGTGACCTCGATGTTCATGAGTTGTTCGAGGCTCGCCTGCGTGAGATCCGACTGGGCGAAAGCCACGCCGCCGAGCAGGAGTAAGATCGAGAATCGCCACGCCATCCTGATGGGTGTTATCGACCACAGGAGGAGGATCTTGAGCGCCGCCTAGTGGAACCTGACCGCAAGCCAGGGAGGATGACGTTGGACGGCGGGCTTCGAGCCCGCGCGAGGCTTAAGCCTCGCCTCGCGCAGCGGCGCTAAAGCGCCACGCGGATTGAAATCCGCCGTCCGCGTGCGTCGTAAAATCAATAACCTGTCAGACCGCTTACAGGGGAGGGAAGGACCGCGCGAGCGCCGGCTAAACTACGTCCACGCCCATCGATCGCGCCGTGCCCTTGACCGAATTCATCGCCGCCTCGACGGTGAAGCAATTCAGGTCCGGCATTTTGATCTTGGCGATCTCTTCTACCTGCTTCAGCGTGATCTTGCCGACCCGATTCTTGTTCGGCTCGGCCGATCCCTTGGCCAGGTTGACCGCCCGCTTGATCAGAATCGGCACCGGCGGAGTCTTGGTGATGAAGGTGAAGCTGCGGTCCGAGAAAATCGTGATCACCACCGGGATGATCAGCCCTTCCTGGTCTTTTGCGGAAGTCTTGGCGTTGAACGCCTTGCAGAATTCCATGATGTTGACGCCCTGCGGACCGAGCGCGGTGCCCACCGGCGGCGCCGGCGTGGCCTTGCCGGCCGGAATCTGCAACTTTACGGATCCAGTAACTTTCTTCGCCATGACCTATATCTTCTCCACCTGTAAAAAGTCTAATTCCACCGGCGTCGCGCGGCCGAAAATGGTCACCAGCACGCGCAGCGTATTGCGCTCCGGATTGACCTCGTCCACCTTGCCCGAAAAATTGGTGAACGGCCCGTCGATAATACGCACGGTCTCGCTCTTTTCGAAACTCATCTTCGGCCGCGGCCGCTCCGCCGAGCTGGCCTGCCGGTATAAAATCGAATTCACTTCGTCGGCCGAGAGCGGCACCGGCATATTGCCGCCGCCCACGAACCCGGTCACGCGAGGCGTAGCCTTCACCGCGTGCCACAGTTCGTCATTCATTTCCATTTCGACCAGCACATATCCCGGATACAGCATCCGTTTGCTGGTGACCTTTTTGCCGTTGCGAAGCTCCACCACTTCTTCGGTCGGAATCAGGATCTGCCCGATCTGCGCGGCGAATCCGAACGCCTCCGCGCGGCTGCGCAGCGAATCCGCCACCTTCTGTTCAAAACCCGAATAGGTGTGGATGATGAACCATTTCTTGTCGGACAGCGGCAGCGGGGCTTCTTCCGCGGGGACCGTCACTCCGTTTTCCACCTCGGGCTCGCCGGCGTGTTCCGCAGCGTGTTCTACGGACGGCGATTCAATCGCTTCCGGCTCCATCGCCTCATCGCCTGCGGGATTCAATTCGTCTGGCATCCGTCCGCCTTCTACTTCGTGAATGTGTTGAACAGCTTCTGGACACCGGCGTTCACTATGGCGTCCACGATAAAAAAGTACGCCGAAAACGCGAATACGGAAATGATCACCACGATGGTGGTGCCGCGCACCTGTTTCCAGTTCGGCCAGGTGACGCGCCGCATCTCGAGCCGCAGCTCGCCTACGTATTCCCTGAATTGGGCCGGCCAACCCGCCGCCTTCTGTAACGTCGAAACTTCTTCAGCCATATAGTTGTCCCGTTAAAAACACTGGTCTCTCGCGCGGAGCGCGCCAAATCCGGCGAAAGCCGGTGGCAGGGGCGGAGGGATTCGAACCCCCACTCGCGGTTTTGGAGACCGCTGGTCTGCCGTTAAACCTACGCCCCTACAATAACCAGTCTACTTGATCTCCTTGTGGGCGTGATGCTTGCGGCAGAACGGGCAGAATTTCTTGATCTCCAGCCGCTCCGTCATGGTTTTCTTGTTCTTCATGCTGGTGTAGTTCTTGCGTTTGCACTCGGTGCACTGCAAAGTGATCTGTTCTCGTGCCATAAATTCCTCGCCTGCGCGTCTTCTTTTAAAGAAAATCTGGAGCCGTTGACCAGGATTGAACTGGTGACCTCGTCCTTACCAAGGACGCGCTCTACCAACTGAGCTACAACGGCCGAAAATCAAGCCCGCAACCAGACTGCGCTTCTGCGCCGCCAGGCGCCATGGCCGCCCCGCGAGGGACTGGTGGACAGGGAAGGATTCGAACCTTCGTACGCCGCAAGGGCGGACAGATTTACAGTCTGTTGGCTTTAACCACTCACCCACCTGTCCGAATTCGCCACAGGCAACTGACAAGTATAGCATTTCGGGGTTTGAATCGCCTACTTCCCGGCGGATTTGCGCACCAGCAGATCGGCCAGCGCCTCGCGCACCTCCGGGAATTGGAATTCGAAATGCAGCTCGCGCAGCCGCCGGGAAACCAGGTATCGTCCATACAAAGGCGAGCTCGGGATCGGTGCGCAAGAGCGGCGCGGTAATCCGGACCATCCACCCGAACGCCGGTAAGCCGACCGGCATCCCTGCCGCCTTCCGCATCTCGCGCATAAAAACCCGCTGTGACACCGGATTCGGGGATGTCGCGATGTAAGCGCCTTCCATATTAATGTCGCTGAGAGCCCGCTCGAACAGGCGATTCATGTCCGCTTCATGAATCCAACTGATCCCTTGACGGCCTGTTCCGATGGTCCCGCCGAGCCCCATTCTCACCAGCGGCAGGAGCCGCGCCATCGCCCCGCGGCCGCGGCCGATCACGAAGCTGGTCCGCAGAATCACCTTTCGCTGCGAAGCGAGCGCGCCCGTGTGGAAGGCGTTCTCCCAGGCCTGTCCGACCATCGGAGCGAACCCGCAGCCGAATGGAGACTCTTCATCGCAGACCACTTCCGGCGGGTCGCCATAAATGTGCGCCGTGCTCATCTGCACCCAAACCGGTGGAGGTGAATCCACCGAACGCATCGCCGCTCCGAGCACCGACGTCGCCTCCACGCGCGATCGGAGGATTTCATCCTGATGATCAGGAGTTTTGACGCAATCGACGCTACGCCCCACCAGATTCACCAGAGCGGCCGCGCCGTCGAGCTCACGCGTCCACTCGCCGGGCGTGCGCGCATCCCACGCCACGTGCCTCCATTTCCCCGGGACGTTCGGCGCGTTCCGCGACAGCACCACGACGGATGTTCCGCAGCCCTCCAGGTGCCGCGCGAGCGAAATTCCAAGAAATCCGGACCCTCCCGCGATCACGATCGGCCCTGAAATAGATGCAGCCGTCATTCGGTCCGGTTTATCCGTTAAGGCTTGTTGAAAAAGGGGACAGACTAACTCTGTCCCTGATCGCAAATAGCTGATTCCAGAAGTAGCCTCAGGCGTGGACAGAGCGGTCTGTCCCCTTTTTCAACAAGCTCCTAGTGTTGTGTCCCGCAAATCCGTTGAATAACTCGATACAGTCGCTCCGCGCGGGATCAATCCCGCCCTCCAAAATGCTCCACGCGTTCTGGAGATATGCGATGAATTTCCGGGACACGATACTAGAGTGTCCCGAGTTAGAAGTTCGTCGCATTGTGGGGTGGGCATTCCTGCCCGCAGCCGACCTTTCAGGTCGGCTGGACCCGTTGGAAAACGGGTCCGCCGGCTAGAAGCCGGGCCCACACCATCGCTCCGGTTATGTAACGAATTTCCAACTCAGCACACTTGCGGAGTGATAGTATAAGTCACCTGAAAATGCCAGCGAAACTTTGAGACTGGCTCGGCTGGGGGTGCTGCTCGCGCTCATCTTCCCGAGCGTGGACGCTCAATCCACGTGCGTGAACTTTCCGCCCGGCTTCATTCCGTTTTCCTCGATCGGCTACGTCACTGCGGCAGATTCGGCGGGCGATCACCTGGTGGTCGGCGTCCCGGCGTCGGGCGCGCTCGCCTTGATCGCCGCGAATATTCCCGTGCCGGCGTTCACCAACCAGACCTTCTGCGACGCACAAGTTCAGCTTGCCCCCGGACAATATTATCCGAACGTGTACGTCCCGACCGTCGCTGAGCTGAACGGAAATTTCAGCGCGTTCTCCGGATTGTTGACCGACTCGAACAACCAGCCTTATCCGAACGGGGCCATTCCGCTCAGCCAGTTGTCGAGCGTCTTCGCCTGGCGAATCGGCGCGGCGCAGGCCGGGTCGACCAACGGCAGCTTCAGCCCCACCGGGTCGATGACGGAGGGGCGCAACACTTTTGCGATGGCCCTGCTTCCCAGCGGAAAGGTGCTGGTCGTCGGGCCGAACCAGTTCGCGGAAGTCTACGATCCGGCCTCCGGCGTTTTTGCATCGGCCGGCCAGGTACCATTCCCGGGTGGTTTAGATACCACCGCTACGCTGCTCAACACCGGCCAGGTGCTGATCGCGGGCGGGGCGACCAGTCCCTCCTCCACCGACCTGTATGATCCACCCTCGGGACAGTTCTTCTCAACGGGTGCCCCCATCCAGCCGCACGGCGCCGCTCATACGGCCACTCTCCTGAACGACGGCCGGGTCCTGGTGGTCGGGGGCGAGGGCTCACCGGGAATCGGGGGCCCCCCCACCGTTACCAACGCCGGCGCGGAAACCTACGATCCACAAACCGGTCTTTTCACCCAAGCCGGACCCATGTTCGCCAATCGCAGCGGTCATACCGCGACTTTGCTGACGGACGGCCGGGTGCTCATCGCGGGAGGATACTCCGACGGCGGCTCGAGCGCGGCGGCGTTAAACAGCGCGGAGCTCTACGATCCCTCCACCGGGAATTTCACATCCACGTCTCCCATGACCGAACCCCGGGCCGGCCATGTCGCGGCCCCGCTTCCAGGAGGCGGAGCGCTCCTGGCGGGCAACAACTTCAGCGATGGGTCGGCGGAAGTGTTTAATCCGGCGACTCTGAGTTTCTCGGCCACCGGCGGCCTGAGTAACCCGTCTCGCGTGAGCGCCACGGCCACACTTCTTTCGAACGGCCAGGTCCTGGTGGCAGGCGGCACCAACGGCCAAGGACCCTCCGCCTCCATCACGACGGCCTCGGCGGAGCTCTATAATCCCGCCACGGGCAGCTTCACGACCAGCGGCAGCATGGGATCTCCGCGGGTCGTCTTCGCAGCGGCGTCGCTGCTGGACGGAAGGGTCCTGGTGGCGGGCGGAGGCGGCACGAGCGGCACTGGTCTAGCCTCCGCCGAAATCTATACTCCGGTTACCGCGGGCCTGATCACTTCGCAGACCGGCTTAACCTTCCGCGCCGCGCAGGGCAGCTCAGGCGCGTCGACCCAACCGGTCGCCGTGCTCAGCACCACCGCGACCATCCCTTGGACGGCCTCAACCCGCACCTACGAAGGCGGCAGCTGGCTGTCTGTTTCGCCAACCAGCGGCAATAGCGTCCCGGGCGCCGCGCCGACCGCTCTCACCATCGCCGCCAATCCATCCGGACTCGCCGCGCAGGATTATTATGGCGCGGTCATCCTCACGCCCACCGACGGAATTCATCCTCCCATCACGATCGCGATCGTCTTGCACATCGTACCCGCGGGAACCGCCGCGCCGCCCTTGGTTACTCCAAGCGGCCTGCTGTTCCTTGGAACTCCCGGAGCCACGCTCGTGCCGCAGTCGTTCTCCATTTCGAATCTGACGTCCACGCCGATCACGTTCTCAGGCAGCGGCTCGCCCGGATTCTTCAGCTTCACTCCGTCGACTGGCGCCATCGCCGCAGCGCAGAGCGCCTCGATCACGGTCGCTCCCAACATCACGAATCTGACCGCCGGCGTGTATCCAGGATCCATCACGCTCACCTTTGGCGACGGCAGTTCGCAGATCGTCGATCTGCTGCTGGTGCTTTCGGCAACGGCGGTGACTCCCCACGCTCGCCCGCTCACTTCCATGCCCACCTGCACTCCCAGCAAACTGCTGCCGGTGTTCACGACCATTGGATCGGGCTTCAACGCTCCCGCGGCCTGGCCGGAGCCGCTGGTGGTCGACGTGGTGGACGATTGCGGCAACCTGTTCAACGCCGGGTCTGTGATCGTCAGCTTCACCGATGGCGATCCGCCCATCAATTTGATCTCGACCGGCAACGGCAACTGGGGTGGAACGTGGGTGCCGCAAGCCAACACAGCGGGACTCGCCGTGCGTGCCGATGCGCAGGCGTTGCCGTTGACCGGTACAGCGCAAGTGACCGGCGCGGTGTTGTCGAATCCCAGCGTGCCAGTGGTCTCGGCGGGCGGCGTAGTGAGCTCAGCCGATTTCGCGAGCGCTCCCGCGGTCGGATTGCTGGTCTCGATTTTCGGATCGGGACTCGCCGATGCGGCAGTGTCGGCGCCCTTGCCGCTGCCGCCGTCGTTAGGCTCGACCAGCGTGGTCCTTTCCGGAAGCTCCACGCCGCTGCCGTTGCTGTATGCGGCGAACAACATTATTAATGTGCAGATCCCGTACGACACCGCGGTCAATTCCACGCAGCAACTGGTGGTCCAGCACGGCAACGCGATTTCCGTCCCGGTGCCGATCGCGGTGTTCACTGCCTCGCCATCGATTTTGTCGGCGAACGGAACCGGAGCGGGGCAGGGACACGTGTACGTGATCGGACCGGGCGGCTTGGAGACGCAGGCGAACCAGAACAATCCCGCGACGGCAGGCAATCCGGTGGTGATCTATTGCGTCGGGCTGGGCGCAGTCTCACCTGGAATCGGCGCCGGATCGATCGTGCCCGATGCTCCGCTCTCAAATGCGACCGCTCCGGTGACGGTGACGTTCGGCACGCAGACGGTCACCGCAGCTTTCGCGGGATTGACGCCGGGACTCGCGGGACTGTATCAGGTGAACGTCAACGTCCCCGCGGGAGTGACGCCCGGGAATCAGGTTCCGGTGACGATTTCGGTGGGGGGCAAGAGCAGCTCCAGCACGATTTATATGGCGATCCAGTAACGGCCCGGCGCGCGTTGCACGTCAAGCCGGCTGTTCGGCGGCGGGGTGTAGACTTGAAAGCGCGTGGAGCGAAAAATTTTCTGGCTCACCTTCACTGTTCTGGGCCTGGTGGCGGATTTCGTTTTGCCGGTCTGGTGGGCGCTGTTCGCGACCATCCCGATCTGCGGCTTCAGCTGGTGGCTGGCGTATCGTAGCGACTGGTTTTCGTGACACGGCGTAATCGGCCAGGCTTTTCGCCACGCCTGGGTGAAAAGTGGAGTTGATCCCCGTGCCCACCGACGCCTGCGTCTTCGACGCGATAGACCAGCCCTGCCGGTAACGGCGGGGTGGAGTCCCGACTTTTCACACAAACTCTTACCGGCAGGGCTGGTCTATCGCGTCACGGCGGGGATCAACTCCACTTTTTCACGCAAATTGGTAACGGCGGGGTGAAGCATCGACTCGTCACGGCAGGGTGGAGTTCCGACTTTTCAGGTACAGGAGGCGCGCGTGAGAATGGACAAGTGGCTGTGGGCCGCTCGGTTTTTCAAAACGCGTACGCTGGCCGCGCGGGCCTGCGAGCTGGGACGGATCGAATCGGGCGGGCAGACAGCCAAGCCTGCGCGGGAAGTGCGCGCGGGCGACCTGTTACGGATCAGGAATGACAGCGGCGAATTTCAAGTGGAGGTCTTGCTGCTGAGCGAGATGCGCGGTCCCGCGGCGGTGGCGCAGACCCTGTATCGTGAGACCGAGGCAAGCCGTGAGCTCCGGCTGAAGCTGGCGCAGGAGCGAAAACTGATGCCGCCGGTGGAGGGATTCCGGGAAGGCAAGCCGTCCAAACGCGACCGCCGCAAGATCGATCGTCTGCGGCACCGAATGTAGCGTTTTGAAACGTAATCTCCCCGGAAGCGTCCCTAAGCATATGGTCGCTCGAACGTTAGCGATGGCCGTGGCGGTTTGCGGCCTTGCCTTGGCTCAACCCCCGGGAACGACTACGCCGGCCGGCCAATCCGATTCCATTTCCGGCAGGCAACCGCCGCCGGGGTGGCAAAAGATGAGTGTGGAAGACAAGCTGCGGTACGACGCGCGGCACTTCTTCGATATCGAGAATCTGGTTTTCGCGGGGCTGGGAGCGGGATTGGACCAGGCGCGCGACCGTCCCAGCGAATGGGGGCAGGGCGGCGGCGCGTACGCGGAACGGTATGGCTCGCACGTGGGGCAGTATCTGATCCAGCGCAGCATCATGTTTCCGGTGCAGGCCATCGATCATGAAGACGCGCGCTATTTCCGGTCGGAGCGCACCAGTATTAAAGGACGGGTGGGCGATGCGTTCCTGCACACCGTCTGGCGGCACAGCGATGACGGCGGCATGATGCCGGCCTACAGCGAATTTTTGGGCGACTACGGCGCCGCCGCGCTCTCCCGGCTGTGGTGGCCGGACCGTTTTCATCACGGGTCGGCCATTTTCGTGGCCGGATCGGACACTGTTCTGATCGACGCGGGGATCAATGTTTTTCGCGAGTTCACGCCGGATCTGAAACGGTGGCTGCATCTGGGGCGCTGATTGGTGGTGAGCTAAACCCTCCCCTCCCTAATGGTCGGGGTTCCGCTACGCGATGCGGAACCTGAGCGTCAGCGAGTTGGCGATGATCCTGCGGCTCATCGTGACCGATGAAAGTAGCTTGGACGGCGGCCTTCGAGCCCGCGCGAGGCTTCAGCCTCGCTTCCGTACAGCGGCGCTGAAGCGCCACGCGGATTGAAATCCGCCGTCCGCGGCTCTCGTGAAATCAATGGCCTGCGGATCACTTTCAGGGGAGGGGAGCATTTGGGGCGACTCGCATTTGCCTCTCCCGACCGATCCGTGTCACCATGTATACGTAGGTGTAGTTTTCGGCATCTTTCGATAGTTGGGCTGTAGAGCCCTTGTCCGATCCTGCCTCGATTCACTTAAAAACCAAAGGAAGAACATTTGCCCAAAGAAGATGCCATCGAAGTATCCGGTAAAGTCATTGAAAAGTTCAAAGCCGGAATGTTTCAGATCGAACTGGAATCCGGTCCCAAAGTGCTGGCGACCATGGCCGGCCGACTGCGGCGCAACCGCATCAAGATCATGAACGGCGACCGCGTGTCGCTGGAACTCTCCCCCTACGACCTGACCAAGGGTCGCATCACGTACCGCCACAAGTAAATCCGCGCCACTCTCTCCGATTTGATACACTTTCGAACGATTCGTTCGGAAGAGGAGACCGTGATTCGAAGACTCGGCATTTTACTGCTGGCAGGATCTGCGCTCGCTCCAGCGCAGGATTTTCAACTCGAGAAGATTGAACAAAAGACCGTGCTTTTGTTCACGCCGCATCCGGATGACGATACGTTCTGCTGCGCCGGGACGCTGGCGATACTTCAAAAGCGCCGCAACAACATCCACATCTTCATCTATACGAATGACGACAAGGGGTCCTACGACCTCGACATGACCAGCGAACGGCTGGCGCGCATTCGCATGAAGGAAGAAGAGGATTCCTGTAAGGTCCTGGGCATTCCGGCGGATCATATTCACTGGCTCCAGTTTCACGACGGGATGCTCGAGTACGCGAACCCGCGCGACCTGGTGGAGCAGGTGACCAGGATCGTCCGCGAATACCGGCCGGACGTGGTGATGACCATCGATCCGGGGTCGGAGTATGTGCGCTGGCACAAGACCGATCATCGGATGGCGGCGAACAATACGCTGGACGCGATCCGGGCGGCGGAATTCCACCTGTACTTTCCCAATCAACTGGTGCATGACAAATTGAAGCCCTGGCTGGTTCCGGTGGAAGCGTATTTTTACACTACGCCGAAGGATGCCAACTACTGGGTGAACATCGATGAGACGCTGGAGCTGAAGCTGGCGGCCGCGGCGGCGCACGTGAGCCAGTTCGAGCCTTCGGTGCACAAATACCGGCCGGATTGGGATGCGAAGGATCTCGAAAAAATGAAGCAGGGGCTGCGCAGCAGGCAGGTTCGGAAGGATGGGCACACCGTCGAAGCCTTCCGGATCGCGACGCAGTTTAATCAGCAATGATACGCCGGGTTTTGCTGTGTTGCGGCTTCGCGATGGCAGCGCTGGGCCAGAAGGTTGAGCTCGACAAGATCGAGCAGAAGACCGTTCTGCTGTTCAGTCCGCATCCCGATGACGACATGTTCTGCTGCGCGGGAACGCTCGCGCTGATGGCTCGGCATCGTAACAATATCCAAATTTTTCTGTATACGAACGGCGATAAGGGGTCGTACGATCCGGAGATGTCGAGCGAGCATCTGTCGGCGATTCGCGCCAAGGAGGAAGAGAACGCGAGCAGGATTTTAGGCATCCCGGCGGAGCATATTCATTGGCTGGAATATCACGACGGGATGCTCGAGTATGCGAATCCGCTGGACCTGGTGGAAGAGGTGACGCGGATCATCCGGCAGTACCGGCCGGATGTGGTGATGACGCCGGATCCGGGAGTGGATTATGTGCGCTGGCATAAGACGGACCATCGGATGACGGCGAACAATACCATCGATGCGATTCGCGCGGCGGAGTGGCATTTGTATTTTCCGAATCAGCGCACGCATGAGGGGTTGATGCCGTGGAAGGTTCCGACCGAGGCGTACTTCTATGTCACGCCGCAGGATGCCAACGCTTGGGTGAATATCGACAGCGTGCTGGATCTGAAGCTGGACGCGGCGGCGGCGCATGTCAGCCAATGGCAACCGGCGATGACGAAGTATCGCTCGGATTGGGATCCGAAGGAACTCGCCGCGATGAAGCAGGGGTTGCGCGCACGGCAGTTGAAACATGACGGGCACACGGTGGAGGCGTTCCGGATCGTGGGCGGGTTTAATCAGCAATGAGTGAGCTGGCTCTCCTGGGTGGGTCGCCAGTACGGACGAAACCATTCGCGCCGTGGCCGCAATACTTGCCGTCGGATTTGGAACGCGTGCGTGGGGTGATCGAGAGCCGGCACTGGGGCGGGTATCCGATGCCGTCGCGGTATGCGGGGGCGTTCGCCGAGAAGTTCGCCGCGCTGCATGGGGCGAAGTACGGATTGTGCGTCGCGAACGGAACCATCGCGCTGGTGGCCGCGCTGAATGCTGTGGGGATTCGGTTCGGCGATGAAGTGATTGTGCCGGCGTATACGTGGGATGGCACGGCTACGGCGGTGTTGTTCGCGGGCGGCGTGCCGGTGTTCGCGGACGTGGATCCGGAGACGTATTGCCTGACGGCGGAAACGGCTCGCGCGGTGCTGACGCCGCGGACGCGGGCGCTGCTGCCGGTGCACATGGCGATGCGGTTCGCCGATATGGACGGATTGATGGCGCTGGCGGCGGAACACGGTCTGAAAATCGTGGAGGATTGCGCGCACGCGCACGGCGGCCAATATCGCGGACGCGGCGCGGGGTCGATGGGTGATATCGGGTGCTTCAGTTTGCAGGAGAGCAAGCTGATGACGGCGGGTGAAGGCGGAATCGTGATCACGTCGGATCTGCGGATGTTCGAACATCTGCAATCGCAGACCAATTGCGGACGCGCCAGCATGACGGATCAATTCGATCAGCGGGTGGTGGGCGCGAATTACCGGATGACGGATCTGCAGGCGGCACTGCTGATGGGGCAGCTGGAAATGTGGCCGGAAATGGCGGCGCGGAGAGAACGGTCGGCGGCGCGGTTGACGTCGGCGTTTGAGGGGATTGAGGGAGTTCGGCCATTGGCGGCGCAGACGGAGATTACGCGATCGGCGATCTACTGTTATGTGTTCAAGTATGACCGTGCGAGTGAGGGAGTGAGTCGCGATCTGTTCGCGGCGGCGCTTGAAGCGGAAGGGATTCCCTGCGACGGGCGATTTTATGAGCCGGTGTACCGGAGCGATCTGTTTCACGCATCGCCCGAGAATTGCGCGCAGTTGAAACACGGCTATCTGGACGTGAAGTGTCCGGTTTCCGAGCGGGCGGCGTATGAAGAATCGATGTGGTTGCCGCAATTCCTTCTGATCGGGGAAGAGGGCGATGTGGATGACGTGATTGCGGGCGTGGAAAAGGTACTGCGGCATTTCGATGAGCTTCAAAAGGCGGACCCGTACCTGGCGGGGTTAAAGGCGATGAGCCGGGCGGAACGGCCTCGGCATCAGAAGGCGCAGAATTACTGAGTTCAGAGGCAAATTGGTGGTTCGAAAAAGGGGACAGCGTAGAGCGATGAAGCCGAGCTTCACCCGGAAGCATGAAAATCGCCGCTCATCGAGAGGCATTCGGAGGGGGCGTTCCAAAAAAGAGGACAGACCGCTCTGTCCACTGGAGTGGTGATGTCGGCGGTTGAGGGTGTGTGGGTTGGGGACAGAGTAGTCAGTCCCCTTTTTTGCGCGGGCGTTGGTGGGTGCTCCAAGAAGGGGACAGCGCGGAGCGGATTTACAAGAGAGACCGCGCTGTCCACGGGCGACACACTTTGGGTGTTTGAAACTTTTGCGGATTCGGGACAGAGTGGTCAGTCCCCTTTCTCGAACGTCATTTTTTTACTGCGCGGCGTCTCTTTCGTTCTAGTTTGTGGTGCGCACCCCCTTTTTGTAACCCTTTAAGGTAGGGGCTGGCCAGTAACCCGGGATCCAACGACGGGGCTGATATTTTGCACGGTACAGCATCCGCCCGGGGTCTCGCCCTAAACGGGCTTGTTACGTTGCGCGATCAGGATCTAGAATGACCATCGCTTGGTGAACGGGAAGCTCCGGGGGCGCCCGTCTCTCTGGCTATAAGGTAGTGGGGAGTGGGAAGTTGGGAGTCGCGTGAAACATCGATCTGGTTGACGTGGCTGGAGATATTATTTTGGATTTCCAGGTGATGACTTGAGCCGGCCCAGCAATTCGTAGATCGAAATCAGGCCGGTGTTGAGCATACGCTCGCCGGTGCCGGCTTCGGTGGGAACCACGGTCGAATCGGCGCCATAACCTCCCCGGACGGCGGCGGCGATGGTGGGGAAATAGGCGAAATAGCCGTTGGTGTAGCCGATCAGGAAAGAATCGGGCAGAGGACTTCTGGAGCGGAGCTGCATTTCGAATTCGACGAATGGCTCGCCGGGCATGCCGACGAAAGCCAGGTGCTGGTTAATTAAAAGCGTAGTTACCGGGAGTGGCATATGATCGGCGAGCAGACGGCCGGCGCGGATCTCTTCCATGTGATAACGCTCCTGCAAAACAGGGCGTAGCTTATCGAGATTCCAGCGATTACGGGCTTCAAGGACCACAGTCCGGGTTTGAATTTGCGGATTGGTGGGGACGGTGGTTTGAATGGTTTTCGCGACGCGCACGGCTTCGGCGCCCAGCTTCTGGCCGGTCTGCTTCATGAGGGCGACAGCATCCTCTATAAGAGCGGTTTTATCGTAATAGGGATTGATGTCGCCGGGAGCGCCCTGCAGGAAAAATGCCATGCCTCCTAATTGCTGCTCGACGTAATGACGCATTTCGCCGGGGTAGTCAGGTGAGTAGTCAAGATTTTCGGGGCCGAGAACAACCGGGTGGCAGGAGTAGTGGACCAGAGTCGCCAACGGGCTGCCGTCCGAGTGATCGAACCGGATGACTCCTACGGTCGGATCGACGGGAAAGGTGGTCGGAATGTTGGTTTCGTTACGCCAGAACATTTGAAGCTCGCCGTCGGGGGCGATGAAGCGGCGATTGAATCCGAGATAGACTTGTCCCCAGCCGTTGCCGATACGAACGGGGACCATGTTTCGCGCGGCAAACTGAATCGCCGAAGTGACGCGCGGGATGGCATGCTTCACGGCTTCGGGCGCGGAGGCATAGGTGGGGCCGGAATGGGTGTGCGAGGCGTGGAAAATGACCTCGTCGACGGAGCCGCGCACTGCGGTCCGAATTTCCTCCATAACCGGCGGGTCGAATGGATAACAGAGGTCGAGCGTGACGAAGGCCACCGTACGTTTCCCGTCGGACATGGCGAGCACGCGTGCTTCTACCGGATCGAGTGTGCCTTTGGAGTAGCGTACGGCGTAGCCGGCCATCTGGATGCCGATAGGAGGATCGAGGTCGACTTTCGCGACACCGGCTCGGAATTCGGCGAATAGAGAACTTGTGGTTAAGAGAAGGATGGTGAGTTTCATTGTCCTAACCCGGGTAATTCCTTTAGCAGGCCACGGAGCTCGAAAAGCTTGACCACGGCGTGATCGACCAGGCGCTCACCGGTGCCGACTTCGACGGTAGTGTTGTAGTCAGCTCCGTAGCCGCCTTCCACAGAAGCCAGGATGGTCGGGAGATAGCCCGCCCATACGCCGCCGGCGGAATACGAATAGCCGAAGAGCATAGCGGCGGCGCATTCCGATTTTTCGCGGAAGGTGATCTGATGCTCGATGAATGGCTCGCCCGGGATGGCGGCGAAACAGAAGCTATTGCCGATGGCGCCCTCGGTAAGTCCAATGGGGATGGTTTCATCTGGCTTCCAGCGGTTGTGGACTTCGATGATTTCAGACGCGGTGCGGAGGTTACCGGTGACTGGTTTAGAGCGCGGGAGAATCTGGATCACCGTCTTTCCGAGAGCCTGGCCCATTTCTTCCATGGCTTCGAAGCCATTCGGGTCTTTGTCTCGATAGGGATTAATATCTCCTGCACCGCCTTGGACGAAGAGGCAGCTTGCCCCGGGGATTTGTGATTCGACATAGCGTCGCATGGCGCCAGGATAGTCGGCGGAGTACTCGAGATTGCCGGGCCCGAGGACGGAGGGGTGACAGGCATAGTTAACCAGGATGGCTCGGATTTTCGACGCCGCGTCTTTGATAATCAGCGTGCTGAGGGTTGGGTCGACAGGATGCGACGGGAGCTTATCGGCGTTGCGCCACCACATGGTGGCCTGTCCGTCGACTACTTTGCGACGATTGAAGCCGAGATAGACGTGGCCCGTCGAAAAGTCGATGGTGGCG
This sequence comes from Terriglobia bacterium, assembly GCA_963797245.1. GTDB lineage: Bacteria > Acidobacteriota > Terriglobia > Bryobacterales > Bryobacteraceae > Palsa-187. The sequence continues at coordinate 218,294 of CAWCPE010000017.1, read as the reverse complement.
GGAAACATCTGAGACTTCGCGCGGCCGATGGCTTCGATCATCTTGTCTTCAGCTTCGGTGTACCAGGGAGTGCGAGCTTCCCAGGTGAGCGGGCCGGAGTGGGTGTGGGAGACGCTGATGACAGTGGTCTGGATGCCGAAGCGTTGGCGGGCCTGATCGCCAACACGGGTGGAGACGAACGAGCGGAGGTCGGCAGTAACTAAGGCGAGTGAGGTCGGGCCGGATTGAAGTACGAGTACGGTCGCATAGAGAGGATCGTGCGTGCCGGTTGCGTTTCCCTTGCGTTCGGCGTATCCACCCATGGCGTGGCCGATGGGAGGCGTAATATCGACGCGAGCGGTTCCGGCGAGGAAATCGGCAGCGGCGAGCGGGAGCGCTAACGCGAAAAGAGCCAGGCGCATGTCTACATTAGACACTATCGCGAGGCCGATGGCCGCCGTCCGTGACCCGGGGTGTGTATACTTCCAGGGATGCGGGCTTTCCTATCTTTGATTTGTGCAGCGGCTTGGGCGCAGCCTACGCACGTTCCTCCGAAGAGGTCGTCGCAGATTACGGACGGGTTCGGGATCAATTCGGATTTGCCGCGCCAGCCGTACCTGCCGTGGGACGCGTGGTGGTGGACGCGGATGTTCGACGCGGGGGCGAGCTGGATTCGGATCGGGCAGTACGAGAACAGCTCGGATTATACGAGCTGGGATTGGGTGGAACAGAAGCGCGGAGTGTTCGCGGTGGCGCCGGAAGTGGACGATTACGTGGATTCACTGGTGGAGAACGGCGTGAAGGTGCAGGTGCAGTTGATGTATGGGAATCCGATGTACACGTCGCCAGGCGGGAAGCGGGTGGATTCGATTGTGCCGAAGCCGGGGTCGTTTCATAATGACGACCGGAGTATCGATTCGGTGTTCTGGCCTCCGAAGACATCGGAGCAGATCGCGGCGTTTTTACGATATGTGACCTGGATGGTGAATCATTTTAAGGGGCGCATTCATTACTGGGCGTTGTGGAATGAGCAGGACATCGGGTATTGGAACTATGCGAATCCAGAGGAGTATGGTCGACTGCTCGCGGCGTTTGCTCCTGTGGTGCATCAGACGGATCCTTCGGCGAAGGTGATTTATGGCGGGCAGGCGGATCCTATGCGTGACTTTGCGAAAAGAGCGCTTGACGCATGTAAGTGCGCTTCGCAGATTGGCGTGTTCGCTTATCATACATACCCTGGATACGGGCGGAATGTGAATCCCGAGTTGATGGATGCGGGGGCTTACGGGGTGGAGTCGCCGGCGAAGTTAAGGGCGCTGGTGCGCGGGTATCCGGGGATTCGGAAGGATATTGAGTTTTGGGATGACGAGTTTAATTCGATACCATCGTGGAAGGGGTCGGATGAGTCGGTGCAGGCGAAGTATATCCCTCGCGGGATTCTATATAACCATGCGGCGGGGGTGAAGACTTTTGTCTGGCTGCTGACGGCGGGTGTGGATGGGAACGAATATGACGACTTCGGGTTTATCCATGGGAAACGGGACTTGCCGGATGACTTTACGCCTCGGCCGGTGTATTACGCGTATCAGAACACCAATGCGCTGTTTGCGGATACGAAGCTGGATTCGTCGATCGGGATTGAGGCGTCGGGTGTGCGACGGGATGCGTTTTTGCATTATGGGTTTCGGAATAAGAACGGGAAGGCGATTGTGGCCTATTGGGTTGCGGCGCATAGTAATCCGGGAGGGGCGTTTGCGCCGGTGACGGTGAATTTGAAGTTGAAGAACTCGGGGATTCAGAAGCCGGTGTTGATTGATGTGGTTTCGGGCGAGATTTCGCCGGTGTCGTTTAAAGGGGAGACGATTGAAGGGTTGCCATTGCGGGATAGTGTCATGGCGATTGCGGATGCTTCGTATTTTGATTGGGCGGTGTTGCCGGAGGCGCCGAGTGGGTTGAATTGGATGCCGACGCTGTATTCTTCGCGGCAGAATTTCGAATTGCGATGGACCTCGCACGGAGGTTCCGCCTTTCGCGTCGAGCGACGGATGGCGAACGCGGGGGCCTGGGAGCGACTGGGGACGACGGGGGCGACGTTCTATCCGGACGACCTTCCGCGGGCGCGGACTCCTCCGGTCGCGTGCTATCGAGTGCGTGCGATCAACGAATCGGGCGAATCGGCGTACTCCAACACCATCTGCGTGAATCGATGAAAACCGAGCTGCGACGGGTTTTGCGGCTGCGGGATTTGCTGTTCTATGGAATCGTCATGATCCAGCCGACGGCTCCTATGCCGCTGTTTGGCGTGGCGTCGCAGGAGGCTCGCGGGCATGTGGTAACTACTATCCTCGCGGCGATGGTTGGGATGGCGCTTACTGCGGTTAGCTATGGGAAGCTGGCGCGGGTCTATCCTAATGCGGGGTCGGCCTATTCGTATATTCGCGGCGAGTTTGGGTCGATGGCGGGATTTGTGGCGGGATGGGCGATTTTGATTGACTACATTATTAATCCACTGATCTGCGTGATCTGGTGTAGTGCGGCGGCGGTGAATTTCTTCCCTGGGGTTCCGCTGAGCGCGTGGAAGGTTATTTTTGCGGTCGTGTTTACAGCTTTAAATCTGCGGGCGATCGAGGCTTCGTCGCGCACCAATACCTGGATGGCGATCGCAATGAGTGGGGTGGTGGTCTGGACGCTTGGGTCGATGGCTAAGTATGTATTTGCGACGGGACCGCATGCGGCGGCGTTTTTCACGAGGCCGTTTTATGATCCGGCTACGTTTTCGTGGGGCGCGGTTTCTGCTGGAACGGCGCTGGCGGCGTTGACCTATATCGGGTTCGACAATATTTCGACATTATCGGAAGAAACGATTGAACCGGAAAAGAATATTATGCGCGCTACGGTGCTGGTGTGTCTGATTACCGGAGTTCTGGCGGCGATTGAGGTATACGCAGGGCAATTGGTTTGGCCGGATTTCTCGAAGTATCCGGATGTGGATACGGCTTATGTGTATGTCGCGGGACGCGCGGGCGGGGCTGTGCTGTTTGCGGCGGTGAATGCGACGTTGCTGGTGGCGAACGCGGGGTCGGGGATGGGTGCGCAGATTGGGGCGGCTCGGGTGATGTTCAGCATGGGGCGGGACCGGGCGCTGCCGGGATGGTTTGGATATGTGCATCCCAGAACGTCCATTCCGAGCCGGAATGTGATCGTTTGCGGGGCGCTGGCGCTGGGTGGGGCTTGGGCGATGACTTATCAACTGGGAGCCGAGTTGCTTAACTTCGGGGCGTTCCTGGCATTCAGCGGAGTGAATGCGGCTTGTTTCAAGCGCGATTTTCTGGAGAATAAAGATCGTGGCTGGATGAATGCGGTGATGCCGCTGCTGGCCCTGGCGGTTTGCTTGTATATCTGGGCCAACTTGCGATGGCAGGCGAAGGTGGCGGGGACGGTGTGGGTGGTTGCCGGGGTGATTTACAGGATGGCGGCAGATGCACGCAGATAAACGCAGATTACTGATGGTGTGTTTGACGATAGGCTGCGCTTTCGCGCAGTCTATGGAGGAGAAGGCCCGGGTGCTGCAACGCGATTTGATCGAGAAGCATCTGGTGGATGGGCTGTATGTTTCGATCGTGCCGGCGGGTGGGGCTGTGGCGCACACGGTGGACGATCCGGGGAATGTGATCCATGCCGGTGTGTGGACAGGAAGGTATCTGGCGGGGGTTGCTTATCAGTACGCGGTAACGAAGGATCCGGCGGTTCGCAAGCACGGCGGGGATCTGTTGATGGGGCTGCGGCGACTGCAGGAAGTGACGGGGAAGCCTGGATTGCTGGCGCGCGGGTTTGTAAAAGGGCATGGGCCGGTGGAAGGATTTGAGCGCGGCGGGGCGGATTCGAAGCATTGGCATCAGGGGCAGGGAAGTTACGCGGACTATCGATTCTATAGTGACGTGAGCGTGGATAACTTCAATGCGGTGCTGTATGGCTATGCGATTTACTTCGATCTGGCGGCGGATGGGGCGCAGAAGAAAAGGATCGCGTACGATGTCGACCGGTTGATGACGCATCTGCTTGATAATCATTACCGGATTATCGACTTGAATGGCCGGGTCACGCAGTACGGGCATGTCGGAATCGATCCGGATCCTTCGCGGGACAAATATTATCAGGATGGCGGAGATTCGGAGATTACACGGTATATCACGAAGCCGGATTGGCATCCGGCGCTGCGGGCTTCGATGATGGTGTTGCCGGATCTACTGATCGCATATCACATTACTGCGAAGTCTCGTTATCGGGACGAGTATCTTAAGTTAACCTCGCGGTTCTCGGACAATCCTGAGCCGGCGCGCGATTCTCGGCCTTACTCGGCGGAGCGGATTGCCAAGGTGAATCATAGTAGCGAAGGGCAGTCCTACGAGGCTTTGTTTAACGCCATTCAGTATGAGACGGATCCTAAGCTATTGGGGATGTATCGAAGGTGGTTGGGGGAGTTGTGGGATATGAACTGGATGGAGGGGAATTCACTGTCTACGTTTATGACTCTGGCGCTCACGCCGGACCGGGCGAAGCTGGAGCATGCGTCGGAATCGCTGGAACTATCGGTGGAGACGCTGCGGAGGTATCCGGTGGACCGGGTGTTGCGGCCGGTGATGAACTCGCGGCGGACCGATGTCGAGATGAGTCCGTTTCCCGATCGGGGAGGAGCTAAGCAGGCTTTGAAGCCGGTGCCGATTGACCAGCGGCCATTAGACAACGAGTACGCATGGAAAGGAAATCCTTACGCGGTGGATGGGTGGCTGAGGCCGGCGGTGACTTCGATTCAGTTCGCTTGTGACGATCGGATGGTGGCGTGGTTCAGCGATGCGGACGGGCGGGCGTACATGACTCGCGATGGAATGAAGACGTGGACGGAAGTGGATTTTGGACTAGAGGGCGCGAAGGTGTGGAGACTGGCGGCGTCGGCGGAGAGGACGTTCGTGGTGTATGCGGATACGGATCGGGGAGTGTTTGTGAGCCGGGATGGGGGGATGTCGTGGCGGGGCACTTCGGCGAAGCCGCGGTTTGCGGATCGGGAAAAGGACCTGCCTGCGCATCTGGCGGGCTGGCGGATTCCGCTGGCGACCTGGAAGATTACTACCACGCGCGGGGTTATGGCGGGAGGTCCGGGCGGGGCGTATACGTCGAAGGACGGCGAGCATTGGACCGAAGTCAAGTTATGGCGCGAAGACGAGACGGGCGCAGCGGACTACCTGCACGCGTACTGGATGGGCCGATATTACGGTCTGGTTTCGCATTGACACTACGGTAAGCTGGGACATAATTCGTCGATTGGTTCGTCTGTACTGGTGAACGAAGTAAAAAACCAAAGGAGACGTTCCCAATGAACGGATTAAAGATTGCCATGGCGCTGGGTGTGTGCGCAGCCTGCTTCACGCCTGCCATGAAAGGCAACAATCACGATAAAGAGACGTATTTGACCATCACTCAGCCAGTGCAGGTGCAAAAGACCGTTCTGCAGCCGGGGCGGTATGTGTTCAAGCTGACCGAAGCAGACTCCAACCACGATGTTGTTTCGATTTACAGAGCGGACGGCATGCACCTGGAGGGAATCGTAATTGGTTCGTCGGCGTACCGGAACAATGCGGCGGACAAGACTGCGTTCACGTTCTCTCAACGGGAAGGCGATCAGCCGAGCATGCTGAAGTCATGGTTTTATCCGGGCGATAACTTCGGCGTGGAGTTCGCGGTCCCGAATCGTCAGTAAACGCGAGTCGGAGTGGGCGGCGCGAGTAACGAAGACGCGCCGCTCACATGCGGGTTTGCGGGTCCCACAGGCGGTCGCCGCCGAGAAATGCGTTGTGGTTGTTGCCAAGGCGAGCGCCCGGCGGGAGCTTCTTGAGGTTCTTGGAATTTCCGCCGCCCAAAACGACGTAATCGGGGTTCAACGCGTTCTTGAGAAGCTTGACGACCTCGGCTACGTGGCGTCTCCAGCTTTTCTTCCCTAAGCGCCCATAACCGCGGATGCCGAGATAGTCTTCGTAGGTTTTCCCCTTTTTGTAGGGCAGGTGGGCGAGTTCCATGGGCGCGAGAACGTGCTCCACGATCATGGCCGAACCGAGTCCGGTGCCCAGACCGAGAAACAGCATACGTCCCCCCTTATAGCTTCCGAGTGCCTGCATGGCTGCGTCGTTGATGACGCGCACCGGACGGCCGAACGCCTTAGCGAAATCGAAGCCCACCCATCCGCCACCCAGGTTGTAAGGATTGTGAATCGGGCGTCCGTGGACTACCGGTCCGGGATAGCCGATGGAAATGAGTGCATAATCCCAGTCTTTGGTGATGCGCTTTACTTCCCGCACCATTTTCGCCGCAGTGAACGTTCTGTTGGAGTCGATCTTCCGTTCTTCGGCCTGGCCTGTGACCTGCACCTTGATGTGGGTTCCCCCGACATCGATGACGAGGATCTGCTTGGGTTTTGCGGTCGCTTTCATCGGAATCGCCACTCTGATTCTAGCTCAACGAAACACGCCGAGTAGATAGGCGACCAGGAGGATCAATAAGATGGTGCCGAGACTCACGCCTCCTCCGCCGCCGTAGCCCCAGCGGCTGTAGCCGTAATATCCGCCGCCTCCGCCGAGAAGCAAAATCAAAATAATGAGAATGATAAGCATGTCCTTTTCCCTGCAACGTTCGATGCATCTTAAGGCCCCTGCGTAAGTTGCTGATGATATTCGGGGCCGCGGAGCATGCGCCGGTCAAAAGGGTGGGGACCGCGCAACTTCTGCGTACCTTGGCTCGTAGTTTAAGATGAATGAGGAATGCGCGCGCGAGTTTCATTATTCCTGTTCGGCTTTACGATGCTGATGGCGTCGGATTGGCCGGAATGGCGCGGCCCGCATCGCGACGGCTTCGTGATTGATGAGCCGAAGAATTGGCCTGAGAAGCTTAACCTTAAATGGAAGATTGAAGTCGGAATCGGGCATGCATCGCCAGTGACGGCGGCGGGGAGCATTTACGAATTCGCGCGGCAGGGCGATCTGGAGACGGTTCTGTCGATCGATCCGTCGGACGGGCATGTTCGCTGGAAGCAACAGTATCCGGCTCCTTACAAAATGAATCCGGCGGCCGCGGGGCATGGCGAAGGACCGAAGGCGACGCCGGTATATTCAAATGGCAAGCTCTACACGTTCGGCATCAGCGGCATTCTCTCGGCGTTTGACGCGGAAACCGGCAGGCCGCTGTGGCGGCTGAATTTCGTCAAGCAATATAAGGAAGGCTCGCCGGATTTCGGCACCGCGATGTCGCCAATTGTGGATCGCGGATTGCTGATCGCGCACGTGGGTGGAACGAAGTTGGGCGCGCTGACCGCGTTTGACGCCGCGACGGGCGCGGTGAAATGGTCCTGGGACGGGGATTCTCCGGCGTATGCTTCGCCGATTGTGGTGGAACTGGCGGGCGTGCGCCAAGTGGTTACGCAGAGCCATTCGAACATCATCGGCGTAGCGGTTGCGTCGGGGAAATTGCTGTGGAAGATTCCGTTCACGACGTCTTATGACCAGAACATCGTGACGCCGGTGCTGTATCGCGACACGCTGATTTTCTCGGGGCTGGACAAAGGGGTTTTCGCCGTGCGGCTGAAGCAAAACGGCGGAGCGTGGTCCACCGAGACGGTCTGGAAGAATAAGGACGTGTCGATGTACATGAATTCGCCGGTGGTTTCGGGCGACCGGCTGTTCGGGTTTTCGCATTTGAAAAAGGGCCAGCTATTTTGCATTGACGCGCGCACCGGACAGATTTTGTGGACCGGGCCGCCGCGCAGCGGAGATAATGCGGCGGTGCTGGCCAGTTCGACCACGCTGTTCGCGCTGACTCCGGACGCGCAATTGGTGATCGCCAGGCCGACCGAGAAGGGCTTGGGCGAGATCCGGCGATACGAAGTCGCCGACAGCGCGACGTGGGCGCATCCTGTGATTCTGCCGGACGGATTGTTGATCAAAGATGTGAAGACACTGGCCCGGTGGAGCGCGAATTAGGCGGATGGACGCGACCTCCGCCGCAAAGCGACTCTTACCCTGGCTGGTGGCGGTGGCGTTCTTCATGGAGTCACTGGACACCACCATTCTGAATACCGCGGTGCCCACGGTGGCGGCGGCGTTGAAGGTGGCTCCGCTCAGCATGAAGTCGGTGCTGTCGAGCTACACGCTGAGCCTGGCGGTGTTCATCCCGATCAGCGGGTGGATGGCGGACCGGTTCGGGACACGCCGGGTGTTTTCCTCGGCGATCGGCATTTTCACGATGGGGTCGCTGCTGTGCGGGCTTTCGACCAACATTCATGTCCTGGTCCCGTGCCGCATTCTGCAAGGGTGCGGAGGAGCCATGATGGTGCCGGTCGGGCGGCTCACCATGGTGCGGACGTTCGCGAAATTCGAGCTGGTGCGGGCCATGAGCTTTGTCGCGATTCCCGGGCTGATCGGCCCGATGCTGGGTCCCATCGCGGGCGGACTGATCGTCGCGTACTTTCACTGGAGGGTGATTTTTTTCGTGAACCTTCCCATCGGGCTGATCGGACTGGTGCTGGTCTACATACATTTGCCGGATTACCGGGAACCGTCGAATCCGCTGGACTTCACCGGGCTGGTGCTGTTCGGCTCGGGCGTCGGGCTGCTGTCTTACGTGCTCGAAGTATTCGGCGAGCATTCGTTGAGCGTGACGGAAATTTCGGGATTGCTGGCGACTTCCTTCCTGCTGCTGGCCGCGTATGGATTGCACGCGACGAAGGCGCCGTATCCTCTGCTCATGCTGAAGTTGTTTCGCGTTCGAACGTTTCGCGCGGCGGTGAGCGGGAGCTTCTTCACTCGGTTGGGAATCGGAGGCATTCCGTTTATCCTTCCGCTGCTGTACCAGGTGGGGCTGGGATTCAGTCCGATTCAATCCGGGCTGCTGATGATGCCGCAGGCCATCGCCGCGATGAGTTTGAAGCCGACCATGCCGCGCATTCTCGCGCATTTCGGCTATCGCAGGTTGCTGATTTCGAACACGGTGATCCTGGGGCTGTTGATTCTGGTCTTCGCGACCATCGGAACGGCCACGCCGATCTGGTTCATGGTCGCGCAGGCGGTGTGTTTCGGGTTCTTCAGCTCGCTGCAGTATACCTGCATGAACACGCTGGTGTATGTGGACGTGAACGATCAACAGGCCAGCGGCGCGAGTTCGATTGCGAGCACTACACAGCAGATGTCGATCAGTTTCGGCGTGGCGATCGCGTCGCTGGCGGCGGCGTTATTTATTCCGGATCGTTTTCATTCGTCGGCGCCGCAGATGATCCATGGGCTCCACCTGGCGTTTCTACTGCTGGGCGCGTTAACGGTTCTGTCGACGTTCATCTTCGGTGAACTGAAGAGCAGTGACGGAAACGTGGCCAGTCAGCACAAGGTTCTGCACCAGGGTTGAAGCTGATGTGGCGCACGCACTCATGCGTGCTGTGTCGCGACTCATCGCGACATCTCGTCTGCGCCCGAACGGGCGTCGGCATGAGTGCCGACGCAGCACGCACGAGTGCGTGCGCCACACTTGCTAATCGGGGTTGTCGTATTCGGTAGGCACGTCCTCTTCCGGCAATTGTCGGGTGCGAACCTCGCGCGGTTCGTCGGAGTCGCCGGCTTCTTCCACGCCTTCCACCGCATCGGCTTCGAAATATTGACCCTCTTCCACCAGTTCTTCCACGCTTTCCGAGTCCGCTTCGGCGTCGTCCGGCAGTCCCTGGGTGTCGCCGGACTGACCTGCCGAGCCTGGGCCGGTTCCTTTTTTTCTGGATGGAACGGGGGTATTGGTCGGGATTGCTTCGTCGTCTTTTTTTTTCACAACCATCCTCCAGCAAACGGCTCGCCAAGCGTGGCGAGCGTCATCTATAACGTAACAGGGTTACAATGGACGTTCCTGTATGCTCACTCGAAGAACATTTATCGCGGCTTCCGCGGCGTCGGCGGCTCTGGCGGGACGACTGTTTGCCTCCCCGGCCGATTCCGCGACGCCGTCGGCAGATTTGGAAAAGCTGGGAGATGTCGCGCTGCGCGAAGCCAAGAAGGCCAAGGCGACGTATTGCGACATCCGGATTGTCCGGCTGCGCGATCAGCGCGTGGGGCTGCGGCTTTCACCGGAGCGGGGGACCAATAAAACGCTGGCGGTGCCGAATGTTTTTGAGGATTCGAGCTTCGGATTCGGCGTCCGGGTGATCGTGAACGGCGCGTGGGGATTCGCTTCATCGCCGTTCGTGACGCCGGAAGAGATCGCGCGCATTACCGGAGAAGCGGTGATTATCGCCAGGGCGAATGCGTCGATTCAGCCGAAGCCGGTGAAGCTGGCGCCCGTGAAAGCGTACCGGACGCGCTGGCAAACGCCGCACGATAAAGATCCGCTCAGCGTGCCGATGCAGGACAAGATCGAGCTGCTGCGCAACGCGGCGGAAGAGGTGAAAAAGAATCCACGCGTGTTCGGCGGCGCGGCGACGCTGCAGATTCGCAGCGAAGATAAATATTTTGCATCGTCGGAAGGATCGTCGATTCAGCAGTTGATCCTGCAGATCTACGGAAACGTGAACGCAACGGCGGTGGATCGGCAGAAGGGAATCTCGCGCAGCCGCACGTACCAGCCGACGCAGGCATCGGCGGGATGGGAATACGTGCCGGAGATGAACCTGGGCGAAAACGCGGGGCGCATCCGCGAAGAGGTGATCGAGCACCTGAGCGCGCCGGCGGTCAGGCCTGGAAAAAAAGACCTGGTGCTGATGCCGAGTCATCTGTGCCTGACCATTCACGAAAGCGTCGCGCATCCGACCGAGCTCGATCGCGCGTTAGGTTACGAAGCCAACTACGCGGGCACGAGCTACATCACGATGGACAAAATCGGCAAGCGGATCGCCAGCGAGCATTGCACGTTCGTCGGCGATCGCACGTCGCCGCGCGCGCTGGGCACCACCGGCTACGACGATGACGGCGTGAAGGCGACCCGGTTCACGATTATCGATAAAGGAATTTTTCGAAATTATCAGACCACGCGCGAGCAGGCGCACCTGGTGGGCGACGCGGAATCGCACGGATGCTGCCAGGCGGATTCGTGGGCCACGGTTCCGTTCCAGCGCATGCCGAACGTGTGGCTGCAGGCGGGCGATCGCGAGACGACGCTCGACAGTTTGATCGCGGGCGTCGACGACGGAGTACTGATCGACGGGCAGGGAAATTATTCGATCGACCAGCAGCGCTACAACTTCCAGTTTGGCGGCGACGCGTTCTGGGAGATCAAGAACGGCAAGAAAGGCAACATGATTTCGCGCGTGGCGTACCAGGGCCGCACGCCGGATTTCTGGCAATCCTGCGACGGCACCGCGGGGCAGGCGTACTGGCAGCAGTTCGGACTCACCGGCGATGCCAAGGGCGAGCCGACGCAGATCAATTCGATCAGCCACGGCTGTTCGCCGTCGCGATTCCGCCAAGCCAACGTTCTGATCACGGATTAATCATGCTCACACGCGAAGAAACACAACAGCTCGCAAAGAAACTGCTCGGATATTCGACGTTTCCCGAATGCCAGGTGACCATCACGAGTTGGGAACAGGCGTACACGCGGTTCGCCAATAACGGGATCACCACGGCGTCGTTCAGTTTGCGCAATACGGTGTCGATCGTGTCGACGCGCGACAGGCGGTCGGGTTCTTATGGAGTGAACGATCTGGATGACGCGTCGCTGCGCGCGGCGGTGAAGAAGGCCGAGGAACTGGCTGCGATCGCGCCGCCCGATCCGGAGCGGCTTCCGGAGATTGGGGCGCAGTCGTTCAATGACACCCACGATTACGACGAAGCGACGGCGGTGGCGCGCGCGCCGCAGATGATTCCGCACGTGAAGACGATCATCGACGCATCGCTTAAGCAGAAGCTGGTGGCGGCCGGGTTGATCGAACGGTCGCATCGCGTGACGGCGGTGGCGAATAAGGCGGGATTGTTCGGCTATCATCGCGCGGCCGATTCGCAGTTGACCACTACCATTCGCATGGCGGACGGGTCGAGCTCGGGATGGGCGGGGCAGCCGTCGACCAAGCTTTCTGAAATCGACAGTTCGCGACTGGCGGCGACGGCTAGTGAAAAATGCCTGCGCTGGCGGCATCCGCAGAGGCTGGATCCTGGAAATTACACGGTCCTGATGGAGCCGACCGCGGCCGGAGACCTGGTGCGGCTGATGGCCGGCGCGTTTTCGGCTCGCGAAACCGAAGAGGGGCGCACGTTCCTGAGCAAACGCGGCGGCGGCAATCTTCTGGGTGAGAAAGTGTTTCCCGAATTCGTCACGCTGCGTACCGATCCCTTTGATGGTCGTCAGCCGGCGCTGCCGTGGACCGGCGATCTGCTGCCGACACGCGCGATTTCGTGGGTCGATAAAGGCGTGATCGCGAACCTGGCTTACGATCGCTATTGGGCCAACAAAACCGGCAAACCCGCCACGCCGTTCACGGGCGGAAGAGGCCGTGGTGGAGGGGGCGGCGGATTTGGCGGGGGTGGTGGTGGCAGCCTGATCCTGGAGGGCGGCGCGAAGTCGATGGACGAGTTGATTGCGTCGGTGGATCGAGGGCTGCTGATCACGCATTTCTGGTACATTCGCGGCGTGAATCCGCAGACGCTGCAACAGACCGGGCTGACTCGCGACGGACTGTTTCTGATCGAGAATGGAAAGATCACCACGCCGGTGATGAATTTCCGGTTTCTGGAGAGTCCGGTGCGGCTGTTGAAGAACACGAAGATGCTGGGTCCGGCGATGCGGGTGCGGGGGCTCGAAGGCGGAATGATGATTGCGCCGGCGCTGGTGGCGACGGATTTTCCGCTGCCGTCGATTTCGGACGCGATTTAGGCTTTTGTGGCGCACGCACTCCTGCGTGCCGTGTCGAGACTCACCTCGACACCTCGTCCTGCGCCCGCACAGGCGTCGACAAGAGTGTCGACGCGGCACGTTGAAACGTGCGCCACAGCTTCGAAGGTGTTCACGCCCTACTCGCCGGGTTTCAGTCCGGGGCGTTCGACCAGTTCAATTTTCGCGCCAGCTGGTCCGGCTACGTAGGAGAAGTTGATGGTGGGACCGTTGGGCAGCGGCAAGGCTCGCGGCTGGCTTGTGACGGTTACACCTTTGGCGCGCAGGTCGTCGATGGTCTTTGCGAGCGGGCCGGTGGAGCGCCAGCCGATGTGATCGATGGCGTGACCTTCGCTCGGCTCCGCTTCACCTTTTTGCACCAGAATCCACATGTCGCTGAAGCCGGGCGCGCTGTATTTGATCGCGTCCAGGCGGCCTTTGAGCTTGGTGCGCTCGCCGCCGAATTTCGCGAGCAGCCAGGTGAAGGTATCCTCCGGATTGGGTGCGCGCAGGTGAATGTGGTGGAGGCCCAGCAACTCGGGATCCTGCACGACTTCGATGCGCGTTCCCCATGGATCTTCGACGAACGCGATCTTGAAAAGTCCGGGGATGTCGCGCGCCGGAGTGACGATTTTGACGCCATTGGCCTCGAATTCCTTCATCTTGGCGTCCAGGTCGGCCACCGAAAAGCCGACGTGGTCGATGGCGCTTCCGGCGCTCGGCTTGGCGTCCAGTTTCCGCAGGAACATAAACCGGGTGCTGCCATACATCAGGCGGTTGGGAGCTTCCGTGATGCGCCGGCCTCCGAAGTTTTTCTCGTACCAATTGGCAGCGGCTGCCGGATCGGGCACGTTGACATGAACGTGGTCGTAAGGAAAGGTCTGCGCCGCAAGGGAGCCGGCGAAAGCTCCCAGGGCGAGGCAAGCAATCGCTGCCGAATGGATGGATGGTCGCATCGAGCACTCCTTTTCACTTGAGACGGTCCGCTTGGCGCGGCACCGGGTTTCCAGTTTACTTTAGACGGCGTGAGCCTGCATCGGGAAGGTATACTGGCGTCAGCGGATGAGAATCGCATTTCTCCTTATGTTGGGTGCGGCCGGTCCGGCGTCGGTTTTCGGACAAGTCGCAAATGCCGCCTGGGATGGTTACGGGCACGATCCGCAGCACACGGCTCTTTCGGGCAATGCGGCGCAGGATCTGACTACCATCCACTGGCGCACCTCGGTCGACCTGCTCAACGCCCCCGATCCGAATGCGCCAGGTACCGGCGGCTCTCTCTATATTCACTACGGGTCGCTTGCGGTGACCTCGGGCAATACTGTGCTGGTGCCGGTAAGGATCGAGACGGGTGGTTTCGAAGTGCTGGCCTTCAACGCCGATGCGTGTGCTTCGCGCGGCGGGCTCTGCCCTGCGCTTTACACGTTGACTACTGACTATATGTCGCCGGTGAGTGAGTGGGTTCCTCCCTATAGCCCCGCCCTGAGCATGGACACGCGGCTGTATTATCCCGGTGCGGGCGGTTCGGTTTATTATCGCGATCTGATCGACTCGGCGAGAGGTCCGAACGGGGCTTCGGGGGCTACGGGACAGCTGGTGTTTTATGGGAACGCGACTTATTCGCAGAATCAGTCCGCACTGAACGCAGCGATTCAGGTTTCGACGCCGATCACCGTGGATCACGACGGCAACATTTTTTTCGGATTCATCGCCACGGTGGGGAATGCCGCTAGGGTAGTCAGCGGCCTGGCGCGAATCGGGTCGAATGGCGTGGGAAGCTGGGTCAGCGCGACGTCGCTCGCGGGGAATGATCCGAATGTGACGCAAGTTGCGCTTAACTGCGCGCCGGCGCTGAGTAACGATCAAAGTACGGTCTACGTGGCCGTTTCGGGCGGCACGACGTATGACGCCAACGGGTACCTGGTGTCACTGAACGCGACCACGCTCGCTCCGGTCGCGCATATGAAACTGTTCGATCCGCTGAGCGGGAGCCGGGCCACGGTTTCCGCGGATAGTTCTGCTGCGCCGATGGTCGGCCCGGATGGCGACGTCTATTATGGCGTGCTTGAGAACCCGTGCTGCTCCTCGCATAACGATCGCGGCTGGATGCTGCATTTCGACTCCACGCTTTCCAGGCTGAAAACGCCGGGTTCGTTTGGCTGGGATAACACGCCCTCGGTGGTGCCCGCGGCCAGCGTGCCTAGCTATACGGGATCGTCGGCTTACCTGATCCTGACCAAGTACAACAATTATGAGGCAGCCGGCACGGGCAATGGCGTCAACAAAGTCGCCGTGCTGGATCCTAACGGCACGATGCAGGATGAGTACGCGACGGGGACGGTGACGGTAATGAAAGAGGTCATCACCGTCACCGGAGTTACGTCGGTGGAGAACCCGATTTATCCTTTGGCTGTCAAAGAATGGTGCATTAACACGACGGCGATCGATCCATTCACGAAATCCGCCATTATCAATAGTGAGGACGGTGTGGTTTATCGGTGGGACTTCACGAGCAACACTCTATCTCAAAAGGTGGTGCTCACTTCGGGTCGCGGCGAAGCTTATACTCCGACGGTTATCGGCCCCGATGGCGCCATCTACGCGATCAATGACGCCGTTCTTTTTTCGGTAGGCGACTCACGGCGGCCCTTCTTTAGCGTGAATCACGTACGGCGGCCATGATGCAGGCCGGGCTTTGCTTGCTGATCGCGATGGGCGCAACGGCTGTATCAGGCGAGGCGCCGCTCTTCAACGATCCGGTAGCAGTGCTTGGCCGAAAAGTAGCACAAGGCGCCGTGCGGCTGGAGTACGATCCAGTGACGGGTTACCTGCCGGCGGTTTTGCAGGCACTCGATATTCCGGTCGAATCGCAGATGGCGGTGTTTTCGAAGACCAGTATTCAGGGGATGCGAATTGAACCGTCGAATCCGCGTGTTTTGTTTTTTAATGATGCCGTGATCGTGGGTTGGGTGCGCGGAGGTTTTGTGGAACTCGCGGCGCACGATCCGATGCGCGGGATGGTGTTCTACCGGCTTGATCAGAACCCATCGGAATATCGAAGTCGGGTAACGGCCGTGCCCCCCGAATCGCCTTTCACACGCCGCCAGGATTGCCTCCGGTGCCATACGACCGAGGCTACGCTAGGTGTGCCGGGAGTGCTGCTGCGCAGCGTGTTTCCGTCGAATTCGGGTGTTCCGCTTAGTCATGCCCCGCAATATGATACCGATGGCCGGATGCCTTTCGAGAAGCTATGGGGCGGATGGTATGTCACTGGCGAGAGCGGACCGTCACGCCACCTGGGGAATCTGATCGCGACGGATGAAGCTCATCCCGAATCCATGCGGGGCAGTGGTCCGGTGCATCTCGATTCGCTGGAAGGAAAGTGTGACGCGCGCACCAGGCTAACCTCGTATAGCGACATTGCGGCGCTGCTTGTTTTCGAGCATCAGGTGCGCCTGATGAACCTGTTGACTCGAGCAGCGCTGGTTTCGCGCAAGGCGCTCGGTAAAGGTCATTCGCTGAATCCGGGGGCTCGCGCGGCACTGGATGACCTCGCGGATGCCATGCTGTTCGTTGACGATGCGCCGCTAAGGGGAAATATTGCGGGGACTTCTGGCTTTGCGGAAGCCTTCGCCTCGCGTGGTCCACGCGACCACAAGGGCCGTTCCTTGCGCGATTTAAGCCTCCAGGGTCGCCTGCTGCGTTATCCCTGCAGTTATATGATTTATAGCCAGGCCTTCGATGCTCTTCCTACGGAAGCGAAGGGCGCATTTTATCGCAATCTATGGGAGAAGCTCGGGGACAAGTCGGGTCCGGACGGGCAAGCTATCCTCGAAATCCTGCGGGAGACTAAGCCGGGGTTGCCTGGCTATTTTCGGTCGAAGCACCTCAGCGAATCTTTATTGCTTTCCGGGCAGCAGGAGTAACGGGGGCAGTTGAGGGATGGCTGTGACCGTGACAAGTCAAAGTGCAGGAATTCGCCGCGCGGCTGTAGCTAACGGGAGTGGTGCCATTTGCTGCGACCACGTTGGCGTCGAAGTTCACCAGTCGCTCGCCTGAGATGAAACCGCTGCGCGCGCCCATGCCGTGCGCGGTGTGACAAACCGAACATGAGAATCCGTCGTTGATGTGGCGGGCGTGCTCGCTAAAGCTGGTGTTGGCGACAATTTGACTCAGATTGTGGCATTTGCCGCATAGCGCATACGGTCCCGCAGAACTGAGATCCGGATTCGGGAACAGGTTCACGATCAGCGCTCCGGCTGCCGGCGCCTGGCTGAATTCATAACGTCTCTCCAGGATATGAGTGAACTTGGAGCCGTGCGGTCCGTTCGGACCGGAGCCGCCCGACTCGCGGTTGTCGTCGCTATTGTGGCAATCCGTGCAAAGAATCTGCACGCCCATGTTCCGGCCCTGTGTCACGCCATCCAGATTCATCATGTAGGGTCGGAGGCTGGGCTGCGACAACGCGCTGTTGCTCACGTGCGTCACCGGATGGCTGGACGATGCGGTGAGCGCGAGCTGCGTGATCACATTGAGCGGATCGCTAGCCGAAACGACGCGCGGCGGCAGGTAGCCATAGGTTAGGCTTGCGACCTTTCCCGTGCTGGTCCCGTGACAACGCAGGCAATTCTCGTATTGGTTGACTGCCGGGTTGAGCACCGTGACGCCATCGGTGGCGCTGACGCCGGTCGCCTGATTTTGTGATCCACGAATCGCCGGCGGCACGGGAAATGTGGTCACTTGATTCGAAGAGTGCGCGTTGTGGCAATCCACACAGGTGGCATGCCGATTCTGATTTAAGACTGCGGGCTCGCCCGGGTCGTGGGGATTGGTGGTGGACTCGAGCGGATGGCCGATCTTGGAGTACTCAGAGAAAACATTCGGCGCGGCCGGCGAGATGTTGGATCCTCCATTGTGGCAGTTGATGCAATCCTGTTCATTGGTCCCGCGCAGCAAACGTGCTTGTCCCGGAGCGTTATGCATTTCGTGACAGGAGGAACATGCGTTCTGCCCAACCGTGTGATAGCTACCGAGCACGCTCGAGGCCTGCGTGGCGATCGTGTTCGATGCCGTCGCGTGACTACCGGTGCTCCACTGCGCCAACGGGTTCACCTTACCGGTAGTGACGCGGGTCGGATCGTGACAATCCAGGCACAACTGGCCACTTGCGCTGTTGATCGCCAGGAACTGTTGCGCCACTGTGTCGATGGCTTGGACGTGCGGATTGTGGCAACTATGGCACTCGACGTTACCCTTTACCAGGTGAACCATGCCGGTGGTGTCCAGCGTCTTTCCCTGTGAAACGATCGACGCAGCCAGATACGGCGCATCCTTGATCGGCAGCACCAGGCTGGTCGGGTGCGAATTTTGCAAGTTAGTTCCCAGGACGTCGGTCGACTTCAGGCTACCGGACATCGGAACGCTGCCATAGGCAGCGGTCTGGCCGGGCGCGATGGTGCCGTCATGACAGCTCAAGCACAGGCTGGTATTGGTCCCGGCCACCGGCTGCGAATTCCCCGGCGTCGGATCCGTCGTACTGTTATACGGATTGTAGACTTGCGTCGAGAGCTTCTGATTCCAGAGCGGCGTGTTGCCGCCGACGCCGTTATGCGCCGCGTGGCAGTATGAGCAGGAACCCGGAAGCGTCCCCTTCACCGGCGCGGTCCCGGCGGGCGATAGATCGTGCATTCCAATCACGTCTCCGGTGACTTGGGCAGTCAGGATCGCGCTTGAGACGGCCAGCATACCGAGCAAAGTGAATTTCATCGTGAACCTGCCTCCACCTGCGTCGACAATCCGAAATAGCGGAATATCTGCCCGCGTCGATTGAAAGAATCGATTACGAACACCCGATCGTTTCGATCAATAAATAGGCCGGTGGGTAGTTGAAAATCGCCGAAGCCGGAACCTTTCTGTCCGAAGTAGTAAAGAAGCCGGCCTTGATCGTCAAAAACCTGAACCAGGTTCGACAATCCCTCCACGACGTAAATATGGCCTTCGGAATCCACGCCGATTCCCTTCGGACGAAACAAGTCACCGATGGCATAGCGGAATGTTCCTGCCCGACTCAGGACCTGAACGCGGAAGTTCATCGCGTCCGTTACGATCAGATCGTCGCCATGCAGGCGAAGCTCGGTCGGATAGTTGAATTCGCCATTTCGAACGCCGGCCCTGCCGATCACCTGAAGGACGCTGCCTTGCATGTCAGTGACGTAGATCTTGTTTCGCCAGGTATCGCTGACATAGATCCGCTGAGAGTCGGAATCGACCGCGATGCCCGTGGGCCGCTTAAAGAATCCTTCGCCGCCTTTCAAGCTCCCGATGGTGCGCTGGAATTTTCCGTTCGCGTTGAAGACGAAAATCTTTCCGGCATCCGAATCCGTGACATAGATGTTGTCCTGGCGGTCGACCGCGACGCACTGCGGACTTTCCAGCGGCTCTTTCGCTTCCCGCCGCGAAAGGAATTTGTACTTTTGCTGTTCGAAGTCGAAAATGTGGACGCCGAATGCCCCTGGATCGGTGACGATGATGCGTCCGTGGGAATCGGTGACTACGCTGTAAGGCCGGACCATCCCGTGATAGTCGGGTGCGCCGGCCACGACGTCGATCACCTTGGCAAAGAATCCGCGCTTTGGTTTCACTTCGCGTTCCGACCGGAAGCTACGCTCGAAGGTAAGCCGCCGCCCGCCGTCCATTTGGAGCTCGGGTGCGGTGACCACGGGCCGCACCTTGTTTTTCGGGCGAGCTTCCGCCGTCGAAACGGCTAGCAGAAATGCCAGCGCCAATGCGATCGAATTTAAAAGAAGTTGAACCATCGCGACAAACCTACATAAACCGACCCAATCGTAACCGGGGCAACTCCGGATTCACTGAAGCCTTGCGATAAGTATAAGTAACCAGCCTGGAAATAAATCTTGCGAATCAGGTACTGAATTCGAGCGTTGAACTGTTCCGCTTTGTTGTTGGACGTGACTGATTCGCTGGTCGTATTGCTGAGCGAGTGCGCGTAAGACGCCGAAAGCTGCAAACCGTGGAAAGGGGTCGCACTGACGGATGCGGAGTAGGCGGTCCCTCCATATAGGATCATGGAAGTGGGACTCACTGCCGGCAGCAAAAGGGTCGCCTGCGCGATGCCCGTCGCCGTGAGGATTCCGTCTCCGTTCGATCGCGAAAAGCCGCCCGTCGCGGTGATCTTTCTCAACGTAAGCGACGAGGAATACGTCTGGGCGAAGGTTCCCGATCCGTTGGCCCCCAGCAGGCTGGTTTTCGACCCGGCGCTGGTGAGCGCCCAATACGTATGCCGGTTGAACTTGCGGCTGACGCTGCCGGAATAGCCGTAACTGTTGGTGGTATAGCTGATCAGCAAGGTCTGCGCATTTTGCGTGTAATTTCCAGACGCCGCAACCTGCCAGACTCCGATCTTCCGAGTGTAGTTCACCGAGCCGAGTAAACCGATCTTGCTCTCGTCGCTCGGCTCAATCGTGGAATGATTGGCACCGCCTGTCGCATTGATGAATCCGCCGAACAGAGCGTTGGAATATGTCACGGTTCCGGTAAATACGTCGGAACTGAGCGCCGATCCAAACAGCGTCTCATCGCGATGGTCGTCGGTTACGGCGACCGTCAGGTGCCACTTCGGAATGGTGTAGTTTCCGTAGCCGACGATGTCCAGAACATGGGAGGATTGGTCGGGAAGTAATGCGGGAAGCACGCCACCCGCCGCGAGAATCGGCTGATAAATGCTTCCCAGCAGATTGTCGTTGTATTGAGCTTGCGCTCCAATGTTCAGGTATTGGATCGGACTAAATCCCAGGCCGACGCTGACGTAATCGAGCGTTCCATTGTAATTGCCGCCGGTATATTCGGAGGTGACGTCGGAGCGGCTGACCGAGCCCGAGAAAGCGCCATGGAACGGAAGCTTATGGGTGACTCCGAAAGAATAGGAACTGCTTCTGGATTTGGAGGTTTCGGGTTCTTCGACGCCCAGGATGGCGGGAAGCTCCACCTGGGTGTCGAGATAATGGTAACCGCCGGTCAGCATAAATCCCGCCACCATGTAGCCTATGGTCGCGTTGAGTCCGTGAAACTCGTTGCTGATATCAGAGTTGGCTCCATAGATGGAGGAGTCGCCGCCGCCCTGTTGATAGCCAAGCGACAACGTGGGAAGATTCTCCACATGTTCGCTCCATCCCACGTTGAGCGAGTCCGAATCGCCGTGGCTGGTGTAATTTGCGACTCCTGGGATTCCGAATGTTCCGGTGCTGTTCAGCACCTTCGAATAAGTGATGGACCCGGGATAGTTGCTTCCGCTGAAGATACCGGAAGTAGCGGTGACGCCGCTGCTGCTCACCAGCGATTGAGAGTCGGAATTTGCCCAAGATTGGTTCAGAAATGGCAGGATGCTGAAATTCAGAAAGCCGGGATTGTAAAAGGAGCCGCTCAGTGTCGCGTCGCCTCCGGCGGTGAATCCGTGGTCGGAGCCGGCCGAACCGTAGTCGGACGTATATCCACCGGTGACGTTTCCGGCCAGGTTCATTTTGAGCTGGCCGACTTCCCAACCCTGGGCCAAGGTCCCAACGGCAGTTGCCAACAGGAGGGTGAGAGTCCCGAAGGTGCTGCGTGTTTTCACCCGGGATTCCTTTCCACAATGGATGCGAGGATCGCCATGACTAGTCCCCTGTTTCTGAAAGTCCTTTACCATCCAGCCGGGCGAACCCCGCCCTCACGGGTCTGGGTGAAAAGTCGCGACTCCACCCCGTCGTCACCGGCAGGGCTGGTCCATCGCGTTCAAGGCGCAGGCGTCGGTGACAAGCCCTGCCGGTCACGGCGGGGTTCAGCGGCTGTCTCATAAAGAAACTCGCTAGTTCGTCGCATGGTGGGGTGGGCATGGCTGCCCGCGGCCGACCTTTCAGGTCGCCTGGACCCCTTGGAAAAAGGGTCCGCCGGCTACAAGCCGGCCCCACATCGCCGCTCAGATTCTGCGACGAACCTCTAACTCGGGACACTAGAGAACCTCTACCCTTGCAGTCGTCCGCAGCTTCTTGCCCAGGTCAGACCGAAGCTGTTGGGTCCGGGCTTTCTCCATCTGGTCCAGCAGGGTCTTCTTCACAGCCTGAAAACTTTGCTTTCCGGCCGGCGTGTGGCCGTTCAGCCGGAGGATGGCGTAGGCAGTGCCGAACTGGATCAGGTCACTCACCTGGCCGACTTGCATGTGGCTGGCGGCGGCAGCGATTTCCAGCGGGATTTTGGTGGGGTCCACGGTCTTGTGGTCGCCCATCATGACGTGGAAATCATCCTGGGAGATTTTCTCGGCCAGCATGCCGAATTCGTCGTAGGTTTTCGTAGCTTTGGCCTGACGCAAGGCGTCTTCGGCTTGCTTGCGGACTGCCTTTTGCTGCGCAGCAGTCGCTTTATCAGGAGCCAGGATGGTAATGGACTGAAAGGCAAAGGATTCTGGGGTAGTGAAGTGGGTCGGATTCTTGTCGTAGTAGGCTCTGAGCTGGACCGGTGAGATCTTCGATTTATCGATGATCTCGGACTTCAACAACTGTTCGATCAGCATGGATCGCTCGATCCTGGTGCGCAACTGCACCTTCGATCCGTTGACTTCGTTTTTGAGAAACTCCTGAAACTGGCGATCTTCGGAAAACTGTTTGCGAAACTCCGCCATCGCGCGATCCAGCTTCGCTGCCGGAATACTCATTTTGCGGCGCTGGGCTTCCTGATAGACCAGTTCTTCAAACACGATCATGGAAAGCGCACCCTTGCGGATATCGGCTTCCATGGCCTTGGGAAATCCTCCGTTGTGCTGTTTTGCGTAGGGAAACATCTGGAGCATCTCATTCAGTAGGTCGCGATCGGTCAGTACGGCTCCGTTCACGCGGGCGACTGGCTTGCCGACCGGCTTCGTCACTGAACTGGTATTTGAGGCCTGCCGCATATCATGCGAGGTGACTTGTGCCACCGCCAGCGAAATCGGTATCAAGGTGAGCAGGCAGACTTTAACGGGCTTCATTTTCCCCTCCTGGGATTCCAAAAAATCCGGGGGGAGGAGAAAACTCCCCCCGGAGGAATAAACAGATCTGACTAGTTGGTCTTTACGCCCGTTTGTCCGAGCATTTCGTTCGAGTTGCCACCATGGCACTCACGGCAGAACTGGGCCGTGCTGTTGCCGCCGGTGTTCGGTGCATACGCGCCCTTAATGAAGAACGCAGTCGTGTAGTTGTTGTTCGTGGAGCTCCCCCCCATCTTCCCGCTGTAGACGGTCTCACTATGTTGGTTGTGGCAGCTTGTGCAGGTGACCGTGTCATACACGCCACCGGTCGTATACAGGCTAACCGTGAAACCATAGTTTGCAACGAACACCGAAGACGCCGGTCCCGTCATTTGAACGGTGTTGGATCCGGCCACCAGAGTGCAATCCCAGGTGTAGGCGGTTCCGCAGCCGAAGGTGGCTTTGGTTCCCACCGGGTGATCGTTGGTATAGTTGCCAGCCGCCGTGCCGTCGTTGCCGAGCAGGGTCGGAGCATTGCCCCCGACGATCGGCAACGTCTCCACGGTCTGACCCTTCATCATGCCGACCTTCGCCAGGTTGCCATCATGGCAACTCAGGCACATCAGCACGATGGAGGCTCCGTCACTAATGCTGACCGTAGCCATGCTACCCGGCAAGGTTACCGGATAGGAACCGCCCCCAAATGTGAGGGCTTGACCATACAAAGGTGTCAGATCCTGGCCCCACAGGGCCACGTTCCCGCTGGCGGTATCCTTGGTTGCGATTCCGTTCCCGCCCGCGCCGCTGTGCGGTGCGTGACACATGACACAGCCGCGGCCGTAGCCGAGGTGGGCGCCAAGTGTATCAGCCGTCGATTGCGGCGCGAATAGGGCTGTTATTTGCGCCATCGCCATGCTTCCGCTGACGACAACGCCTAAACCTACTTGCATCAATCTCATAAAAAGGCCTCCTGAGCCTTTGAATAATGTTCCAACTGACTTCCGGACGCGCTGGATAGAGTAAATATGAAAAACCAGTTCATCCGGCTCCGGCGCCCGGTGGGCTGCCCGGTATTTCTCGCGACGCGATCGCCGCGAATGTCTCTAGTCATTTGAGCCGCCTGGACTTGATTTCGCGGGCGGCGTGGCATTCGGTTTTGCGACCTCAGCCTGCTTCACTTTTTCTTTTTCAAATTCGGCATCGCTCACGTAGTGGAAAATCTGGACCCGTCCCGGAAAGGTCTCCGAAACGATCACGCGATTGTCTTTGTCGATGGCGATTCCATATGCGCCCATGAACTGGCCGGGATAGTAGCCGCGCATGCCGAAATAGATCAGCAACTGTCCCTTTTGATTGAAAACTTTTACTCGATCCTGCGCGTCGTCCACCACCCAGATATGGCCGTCGCAATCGATGGCGATTCCTTTGGGCCGCTCGAATTGTCCCGGGCCGTCGCCGTTCTTGCCGAACTCGCGGATGAAAGCTCCATCTGCATCGAAGATCTCGACGCGGTCATTAAACGTGTCAGTAACGTACACATTGCCGTCACCATCCACGGCCACATTGGTGGGAAGTGAGAAGGTTCCCGGTTCGGTAGATCCATGCTTTTTCGAAGGCGTGCCGATGGTGCGCAAGAGCTTGAAGCTATCCGCGTCGAACACGCGAACCGCGTCGTTTCCGGTGTCGACAATGTAGAGAAACCGGTTCTCGGTGTCGACCGCAATCCCGGCCGGATCGGCCAGCACGTTGCCGCCGACGGTCGCCAGCATCTTGTGGCTGGAGTCGAAAACCAGCACCCGGTTGAGCTTGGTGTCGGATACGAACAGACGATCGTCGTCATCGATGGCCAAGCCGTTGATCAGGCCGAAGTTGGCGTCGGTTCCATTCTTGATCATCTTGACCTGGTTTTCCGAATCGAACATGAAAACTGCCCCGACGCCCTGGTCGGCGGCGTAGATGGTGCCTTTCGAATCGACGGCCACTCCGTAGGTCCGAATCAACTGGAAGGGCAGCTTGCCTTGAATCTGATCCTGCACCGGCTGAGCGCCTGCCAGGCGATCCATCCATTTCTGTTTCGGCTTGCGGTTGGCTTTGGAAAATTGATTCGGATCGACCTTTTCGCCGGTGCGCAGGTCCACGAACTTGATGCGTGCAATCGCGGGCGGATTGGGCCACACGATCTTGCTGATGTCGAAATACCCGGTCTTTCTCTGGTCTCCAATCGGAATGGTGTCGGCCGCCGGTTGTTTCTTCTTCTTACTCTGGCCGGCGGCCGGCAACACAACAGTCAACGTCAGGAGACCAATCAGCAAATAAGTTCGATAACGCGGCATGTCACTTGCCTCCCGATCGAATGGACTTGAGGTTCAATCCGTTCACATGGCAGCTCTTGCAGAATTCGTAATTGTTGGCCTGATCCTTGATCAACAGCCCCGGCTTGGCGGAGCTGTGCGCCTGGTGGCAGGTCAAACAATTGATGGGTGTTTTGATTTTCGTGGGATCGGCCGGGTCCACCAGATCCTGGATGGGATGCTGATCAGTGGGATGCCCAATGCCGTTGCGGATGGGCAGGGTCACCACTTTGTCGAAATAATCCGCGGGCAGTTTCACTTTGCCGTCGAAGATGGTGACCAGGTTTTCTTTCGCTAGCTTCACCGGCGATGCGTCCGGTCCGTGGCATTCGAGGCAAAGTTTGTTGATGGTCGCGCCGCGCAGGAGTTTCGGGTTCGATCCGCCATGCGGCTCATGACACGTCGAGCACCCTTCAATCGCGGCCGGCTGGTGTGGATGCGCTTTCTTCAATTCATCGGCTTGCGTCGAATGGCAGCCCAGGCAGGCGTTCACCGGATCGGGCCGTAGCAAGCCGGCTGTTTTGCCAGCGTGTGGGCTGTGGCAATCGGTGCAGTCGCCCTGCGCTCCGGCGTGCTGGACCTTTGCTTTCGCGATGGTTTCAGCCTGCTCGGCGTGACAGGTAGTGCACAGGTCGTTGACTTTGGGCTGGTTCAGGACCACCTTGCCGTCCTTGGCCGGTGCGTGGCAGGTGTCGCAGCCCTGAAACACATCGTGGACGAAGGCTTGAAGCAGCTTGGGTGATTTGGATTCGTGCGGATCGTGACAGGTCAGGCAATCGGCTTTTTCAAACGGCTGATTCTGATGCGCCTTGGCGAGCGCGGCGTCCTTGACGTCGTGGCAGTCGATGCACAGCTCGGGCGAATTCTTGGTCAGGTGGTTTTTGAAATCGCGCTGAGTGGCCGGTCCGGTTTTGTGAACCAGATGACAGGTGTCGCATCCATCCAGCACGGCGTGACGGCTGCCACCCTTGGCGACGGGCGCCGTGCCGGTCTTGTGACATTCCAGGCAAAGATTGTCTTTCGCGGTAGTGCCCGACATCGATTTCGTCAGTTGATTCTTGTTATCGGAGACGTGCGGATCGTGGCAGGCGAGGCAATCGCGAACGGCGGGGCTGTGCACGATGCCCTTCGCCTTCGACGCATCTTTGTCGGCGTGGCATTGAAGGCAGAGCTTCACGGGAGTCGCGGTGGTCAGCTTGATGCGGGTCACATCCTTTGATACCCGCAGCTCGTGGCAACTGAAGCAGCCCGTCGCCATCGCGGTGTGGACCGATTTCCCCTTGGTCTTGTCTTCGTGGCACTCCACGCATTTTTCGACCGGCGTGTTCTTGTCGAGCGGAACCGGATGTGGTTTCGCGCTCGCAAAGCTTGCGACCAGGCACAACCCCAATAATGTTGTTTGGAAATTTCGAACCCGCATCTACCCTGACCCTATTTCCGTGGTGAGAGTGACTAGGTGCGCAATCGCAGCACCACGCCGCGTTAGGGGGTAAGTGGATTTACTATGAGGAAATTACGGCGCCGAGCGGTCTGGGTCGTGCGCCAAAAGGAACGTTGCAAGGGCGACGCAGCGCTAAATGCCCCCATTTGTGGGTGGGCAAAGACCTTAGGCCTGGAGTAATAGGAAGGAGTACCCGTACGCCACTGAGGGTTAAGAGGTTGTGCGAACGATCGCCAGCCGACGCGCGATCGCGTCGTAAACGGAGGGATTGAACGCTAGACCGAGGTGCGTGCCAGGAACCTCAATGTCGATCTCGGGATCGCCGGTGATGCAGTAGTTCCAGTCGACCACGCCGTCGGATTTCGTATAGATCGCGGTCTCACCCACCGTGGACGGCAGATCGCGCTTCAGTGAGTCGAGAAAATTGCAGGTGCAGCGTCCGGTGTAGCAATCCGGCAGAACGCCGGCGCCGTGCTTGTCGCGAATGTGAAGTCGCACCATTTCGGCTGCGCGCAGCACTCTCGAATGCACTACGGTCCCCTGAAAAGGCGATCCGAGCGTGATCACGGACGCGATATCGTCAGGCCGCTGACCGGCGGCCGAGCGCGCGATGATTCCGCCCAGGCTGTGGCCGATCAAGTGGATCCTGCGTCCGGTTTCCGCGCGAGCCCGGTCGATCGTCTCCGTCAGCCGGCGCTTGATCAGCAGGTTGGGACATTCCGCGTTCAGCCCGATGCCGGAAAAATAGGCGTGATAGCCGATGCGGCGCAGCCACGCGAACATTTCCATCAGGTAGGCGTCGGTGCCCAGAAAACCGGGGATGACTACGACTCCGGAATCGTCGCCGCGCGGGATGCCCATCCCGTAATAGGCGGGTGAGGCGCGCAGCAGCAGCATCTCCACCCCGAACATCGACTCCTGCCATAGAGGAACCGCGGCAGCCGCCTCATCTTCACGCATCCGGGTTCTTTTTTCTGCCATTCGCTTTCAGCGGCTTCGGCAACGGAGCCGATCTCCTTTGTACACCCGTGGGCCAGCCTCTGTAAAGAGCCTTAATCGGCTGCTGCGGCAGCGGACACCGGAAATTCGGCTGCGCGAGCCCTCGCACGCCTTGGCTTATGTGCCGGCATGACGCCGGCCGCCTTCCGCAATGCGGCAAACGAATCGTCCATGAATTTCTTGAGCCGGTCCAGGTCCGGAGCGGCGTCCACGTCGCCGGTCAAGCCGAAATACAATTTTTGATTGTAGCTCTGCATGGCGATCCCGACGCCCATCTCGCTCCCGATCGGGACATAGGGATGATAGGTCAGCATCTGGTGTCCCAACGCGTAGAGAGGAAACTGCGGTCCGGGCACGTTGGTGCAGACCAGGTTGAACGGCGGCATCGGCAGAAGCGCGGCCACGGGCCCGAGCATGGCCTGGATCGGCGCAGGGGTCGACCCCACCCAGCTGGCCCACAAGGCGATCAGGTCCGCCACGCGCGAATTCTTGAGCGTCTCAGTCCGTTGACGCACCAGGTTCAGCAATTTTCGAGGATCGGCGACATCCAAGGGGATGCTCACGGGCAGCATCGAAACACGATTGCCGGTGCCTGTTTCATGAGATTTGCGCAAACTCACCGGCACCATCACACGCAGCAGGCGATGCTTCAGCGGGACGCCGTGCAATCGCGCGTATCGGCGGATCGCGCCGGTGATGGTGGTCAGGGCGACGTCGTTGAGCGTTCCCCCGCACAGTTCGCGGATCGCTTTCACCTCGGGAATCGAAATCTCCGCCCATGCCACTCTGCGCGGTCCGGCCAGAGCGCGGTTAAACGGCAACGGCTGCACCGGAGTCAACAATTCCGGCGCCAGCCGCAGCAGTTGATCCAGACTCCGCAGCGCCCGGTCGCTCAAGAGCGCCTGCGCGACATCCAGCGCGACCGATTGCGCCGATACCATACGTTCCACCGCTTCCGACCAGGCGCTGGCCAGGGCGTCCAGTACCGATGTTTCCGGCCGGGGGAGCGGAGGGGGCTCGAATGGCGCACCCTGAGGATCCGCTGCTGGCGCGCAGCCATCCGCATTGAGCATCACGTTCATGAGACCGGCGCCCGAAACGCCGTCCGCCAGGCAATGATGCACGCGCGCAATCAATCCGCACCTTCGCCCGCGTAAGCCGTGCACCAGCGTCAGGTCCCACAGGGGCTGATTCCGGTCCATCACGCGGCTGAAGATGCGTCCGGCCAACTCGCGGAGTTCCGTCTCCGTGCCGCGGGCGAGCGTTTCGAGGTGAACGTGATTTTGGACCTTGAATTCCGGGTCGGCTTCCCAGGTCGGATGGCCGATGTGGAGCGGCGGCTCGACCAAGCGCTGCCGGTATCTTGGAATCAGCGGCAGCCGGGAAGCCACGTATTCGACCAGCGATTCAAATGGAATGACTCCCTCGAAAACGGATACGCTGCCGATGTGCAGCGGCATCTCCTCTTTTTCGAGATAAAGAAAGGCGGCGTCTTCCGCCGTCAAACGTTCGCCTGCATGCAAGTGCGCCATGGCACACACCTCCATCAACTGGGAATGGAGGTGTGTGCACGTGGCGTGCCGTCTAGTGGACCGGGACCCGCCGTCCGGCCGGACGAGTTTTCCCGGCCGGAGGCACATGGGAGGCAGCGGGCCTTGGCTTTGCCAGCACATCCAGCAAGGACTTCTGCGCGGCGACAAAGCTCTCCACGCCCTGACGGGTCAGCTCAGAGAGCGTGGCACCGGGAACGGGAGAAAAATTCAGAGTGCCGGCGGCTTTCAAGCCAGTCCGAACCTGTTCGCCGGCGGTGTCCAGAAGCTGCTTTTGTGCGACGATGAACGCATCCACGCTTTGCCGCGCCAGTTCCGATAATTCGACCGTCTCAGCCGGCTTCCCGGCGGCCCGGCCTTTGGCAGCCTTGGCAGTCTCCTCCGCGACCACATCCAGGAACTTTTTCTGGGTCTCGACGAACCGCTCCATTCCTTCGCGGGCCAGATCCGCCAGTCCTTGCCCGTTGTAGGACTTGCCACTCTTAGCCGCATGCACCCAAGCTTCACTCTGCTTGGAGGCAACGTCGAGAAAATGGGTTTGCAAGTCGATGAAGGTATCCACGCTGCGCCGGAGCAGGTCCGTCATCGCCGCGGCGCCGCCGGATTCGCCTACCCGCGATTTCACTCCGGTCAGCACGATATCGTTCTGGCGCCGGGCCAGATCGAGAAGAATCTTTTGCGCTGCAATAAAGTGGGTCATCCCTTCGCCCGCCACTTCTCCCAGCGCCGACGCCGGCCGAGCCTCGGCCAGCCGTTCGCGGACCGCGTTCATGGCCAGGGCGTTCTGCCGCATCACCAGGTCCAGCAGAATCCGCTGGCTGGCGAAGAAACTCTCGGTTCCCTGCTCAATCCATTGGGTGAACAGAGAAATAGGCGAAGCCGCCCGCGCATGCTCCGTCGTCGCCTCTACTTTCATAACCTTTCCTCATTTCTTGCTGCAGTGCAGCATTACCAGTTACAATATATTCCGGCAATCAGAGTGTGTCAAGATATATTTCAAAGGCCGAGTGAGCACCCAACCGATCGTCATCAAGAAATACGGAAACCGCCGGCTTTACGACACTTCCGCCAGCCGCTACGTCAACCTGGAAGAAGTCGCCGCGCAGATCCGCCGGGGCGCCGATGTCAAAGTGGTCGACGCGTCCACCGGAGAGGACCTGACACGCGTCACCCTCACGCAGATCATCATGGAAGAGGCCCGCGACCAGCCCACCGGGCTTCCGCTCGAATTGCTGCGGCAATTGATTGTCGCCTCCGATCAGGCCCGCCAGGATTTCATGCTCTGGTATCTCAAAACTGCCTTCGACACTTATCACAAGGTCCAGGACGCCGTGCATCAACAACTGAGCACGGTTCGTTCCGCCGCGGTTGCGCCGCTCGAAGCGGTGCGCCAATTGTTTTCCCCGACCACTCCGAGCTCGCAAGTGGCCGAACTCAAGGAACGCATTGCAGAACTCGAATCGAAACTCCAGAGCCAAAATAAGCGCGTCCCGGGGAAAACGGCGCGCAAGAAACGAGCCTAGACGGGTTGTCCTTTTTCGAGGCGCTCCCGGATTTCCCGCTTCAGGATCTTGCCGCTGTTATTCTTCGGTAACGCCGCTGCGAATACCACCCAGGAGGGGATTTTGAAGCGAGTCACGTACTTGGCGACGTGGGCCAGGATTTCCTCTTCAGTAACTGTCGCGCCGCGCGCCACTTGGACCACCGCGCAAATCTTCTCGCCGAACACGGGATCCGGAACGCCCACCACGGCCGCCTCCGCGACTGCGGGGTGAAGATAAATCGCCTCTTCGATTTCGCGCGGCGAGATGTTTTCGCCTCCTTTAATAATGAGATCCTTCTTCCGGTCGGTGATAAAAAGGTAGCCTTCCGGATCGAGATAGCCGACGTCGCCGGTTCGCAGCCATCGTCCGTACAAAAGATCGCGCGTCGCCGCGGCATCGCGCCAGTAGCCCAGCGTGATATTGGGTCCTGCGACGCAGATCTCGCCGGTCTGGCCGGCCGGCAGCGAATCCCCTTGGTCATCGCGAATGGAAATTTCCACACCCGGAACCGCCTGACCGGCCGATCCCGCGCGATACGGCTGGTCCACTTCATAGCCCGTCGCAACGGCCGCCGATTCCGACAATCCGTAGCCCTGATCCACCCGGCAGCGGAATGCTTCTTCGAGATCGCGTCGCAGTTGATCCGGCAGGGGTGCTCCACCACTGGTGATGCGAAACAGGCTCGACGTATCGAACCGGGCGCGGTCCGGATGGCGCAACAGATATACGGCCATGGTCGGGACCAGCGGCAAATGACGCACCTTGTAGCGCTCGATCGCTTCGAGGGCGCGCTTCGGCTCAAACTGTTTGAGCAGTACGGTCTGCCATCCCCACAAATTGGCGAGTTGCTGCACCAGCACACCATAAACATGTGTCAGCGGAAGCGAATGCAGCATGGCGCCCGGCTCGGGATCTGGATTCTGCCGTATCGCGCCTTCGAGCGCAGACCATAGATTGCCATGCGTCAGCACGACGCCCTTCGGTTTCCCGGTGGTGCCCGAGGTATACAACAGGATCGCCAGGTGGGAGGGGCAGCGGTCGACCGGGGTCTCGATCGGCGGCGCGTCTACCAGCATTGGCGTAATGTTGATCGCGTTCGGTGCGCCGGATTCACCGAAAACCAGCAGCGGCTTGGCGACACCAGAGAGCCGCATCGCTTCTTCGAGCCGATCGACGTGGGAGGGCGCGGTCAGCACGATGGATGCATCCGAATTGGCCAGGATATTGGCCGCTTCGACCGCCGTCCATTGCGGAATAACCGGAACGATGGCGGCTCCGATCATCCACAGGGCAGGGAACGCCGCCATCAGTTCAGGGGAGTTCGGCATCATCACCAAAGCGCGGTCTCCCGGTCCTACGCCATAGCTCCGCAGCAGGCGCGCCAGCGATCCCGCGAAACGGAATTCATCCACGTTCCGGTAGCTTCGGTCTTCGAAATAGAGTCTGGTGTACACTCCGAACCGGTCGAGTTGATCGAGTTCCAGGAGCGCCAGATTTCCTGGTGAACGGGTTTGGATGGCGGCGGCCGATTTCATGGCGGGTCCCTCCCCACGAATGCTGCATTGCAGTAATTCCGCGATCGCATGTTGGGTTCCAACGCGTAGGCTGAAGCGGCCTTCCGGCCATTCTGGCGGTTTGCCCAGGGCCGCTGGGGGATCTCGCCCATTTACACCCACTTTTGTAGCGTGATTTTCATCAACGAGTCGCGTGCGATTGCGCGAATTGGCTGGAACCCGTAGCGCCGGAGTTGGAATGCGGCGTGCTATCGCCAGTGAGATCGCGAAAGCAAAACGGAGCCCTCGCAGCTTCCGGCAGGGATACCTTTCGGGGGTCCGAATACACACGCTTCAGGAGACTTGTGCGGCGCCGCAAGCGCACCCGTCTTGAGAACACTACCTCGCGGCAAGGGGACCCGCATGCTTCGAAAATTCCCGGCACTACTGTGTTGCGTTGCAGCAACGCTGCTCATCTCCTCCGCCCTGGCACAGGTCGACGTATCCACGGCGACTCTTAAGGGGGCCGTCTACGATCCCAATCAGGCGGCCATCCCCGGCGCAATCATCCTGGTGACGAACATCGAACGCGGCATCAGTCAGAAAGTCACCTCCGGGGAAGATGGAACGTACCGGATCCCCTTGCTCCCTCCCGGCGTTTATCGCGTTGAGGTGCAGGCCGAAGGGTTCGAGAAAGCCGTGGCTCCGAGCGTGGAGCTCACCATTGGCCAAGCTGCGATTCTCGATGTGCGGCTGCAATTAGGTTCCGTCAAGACCGAAGTGGACGTTACTGAAGGCGTGGTGCTGATCGAGACCGAAAAGACTCAGCAGGCCAATACGCTCAACAAGGCGCAGATCGAAAACCTGCCAAACCTGACCCGCAATTTCACCGACTCGGTGTTCACGCTTCCGGGAGTATCCAGCTCCGATGCGCCGCGCGCGCAATTTCCCGGCTATACGGGATTTCTGACTTCCGGATTCTCGATCGGCGGCAGCAATGGCCGCGATAACCTGGTGACCTTCGATGGTGGCGAAAACGATTACGGCTCCGGGCAGCTCCGCACGCCCAACATTAGTGTTGAGTCCGTGCAGGAGTTTCAGGTAAATCGCAACGCCTTTTCGGCCGAATTCGGATTCACCGCCGGTACCGCCGTGAATGTGGTGACCAAAAGCGGGACCAACGCGTTCCACGGCAGTGTGTATGCGTACTTCAGCGACCAGAACACGGAAGCGCGGAATTTCTTCGACAACAGTGCAGTCACCCCGACCAAGCCGTTCAGCCAGAACTTCTTTCCGGGAGTCACGGTGGGTGGTCCAATTATCCGGAATAAGCTATTCGTTTTCAGCTCCTACGAATTCAGAAAAGTGGATACTCCGCAGTTCCGTAGCTACCTGAACACTCCGGAAGCCCAGGGGATCAATGGAAATCCCGATCAATTGAGTTATGTAAACCAGCTGAACGCTTCAGGCAATCCTACTTTGCAGTCGCTGGCGGGGTTTTTCAAACAGGCGCTGCTTCCGATGTCGGATCCGGCCGTGGCCAGCCTGTTGAACGCGAATAACGGGGTGTCGACCGACACGGTCGGCAGCCACGACTGGGTGACGAGGCTGGATTATCAGCCACGCGAGGCCGACACATTCACCGCGCGCGTATCGTTCGAACACTGGGACTACTCCACCATTGGGTCCACCACCGCATACGCTCCGAGCGATGCCAACAATACGTACTCTCGCGACGTGACGCTGCTCGGGACATGGAATCGCATTATTTCGGCGGAACTTGTCAACCAGCTTCGAGTGCAAGTGGTGCCCTATAACAGCGCCACTACAGCCCCGTTCAGTCCGGGCACGACCGAACTATCGATTGGCGATCTGGGAGTGTTTAACCAGAGCTACACCGCGCCCTACAGCGCGACGCAGCAGCGGTATCAGTTTGAGGATAACCTCACATGGGTTTTAGGAAACCACACGTTGAAGTTCGGCGGATCCTACCGGCCGGATCATTACAAGGTTCAGAATAACTTGTGGTTCGCTGGAGAATTCGATTTCGATGAGGGTGTGTTTCCGCTAATCGGTCTGGCGCCGGTGGCCGCGCAAACTGCCCTGGCTACATTTAACCTGCAAAACGGGTATCCCGCGACGGGGCCGCCGGCGACGAATCTCACCGCCCTCGAATCGTTCGCCTTGGGTATTCCGACCGATTATCGGCAGGGCTTCAACAATCCGCTGTGGTCGGGCTGGGCAAACTATGTTGGTCTTTTCGCGCAGGATTCGTGGAAGATATCTCCCCGCCTGACCATTAACTACGGTGTGCGGTTTGACTATGACGCGGAAGCATCGCCGGTTCCGCATAACTATTACTTTTCGCCGCGCCTTGGCCTCGCATGGAACGTTTTCGGAGACCAGAAGACCGTGTTTCGCGCGGGAGGCGGAATCTTCGTCGCGCCGGTGAATTTCCAGATTGCTTACCTGGTAAACCTGCTGAACGATAGCGGGAAGTATATCAACCAGGTCGCGTTGGCTCTGCCGGATACTACTGTCCTCAATTTGTGGGGATTAGGTTTGCAGGAAGGCAAGCTTCCCTTTGGTCAGTTGAATACTCAGGATTTGGCGTTGCTCGGAATCAAGCCGGGGCCGGGTGGAAACGGGCGCGTGATTTTCGATATTGCGCCAGATTACAAGAATGCCTACACGATTCAGGCCAGCTCGAGCATCGCGCGCCAGTTAACGCAGTCGACTTCACTTGAGATCGGCTACCAGATGTATCGTGGCGTTCATCTTCCGCTCGACCAGCAGACCAACTCCGCGGAGACGGGTGCGTGGGACCCAATCTATGGTCCCCAATACTACTCCATCAATCCGACGCTCGCGCAAAACAACACTTACTCGTCGATTGGAAATTCAACTTATAACGGAGGAACCGCTTCTTTCACCAAGCGTTACAGCGCCAATCTTCAGGCGCAGGTCAACTACACCTTCAGCAAGGCGATTGACGACGTTACGGATTTCAACTCCCAGTTCGCCAGCTTCTTCCCCACCCGGTTGTATCTGGAACGCGGAATCTCCCCTTACAACGTGACGAATAACTTTGTCGCGAACGCAGTCTACACCAGTCCATTCAAGTCGCGCGCGCTGTCTGATATCACGCTTTCCCCGATTGTTTACGCGCGCAGCGGAATTCCTTTTGATGTTCGGGTTCCGGGCGCGGAGAATGGAACCGTGGGAGACTCGCTTTACGCGCGGCCGTGGTACGTTCCGCGGGATAGCGGGATCGGGCCGGATTTCTATGATTTCGATCTGCGGCTCGCCAAGGTGTTTTACATCAATCGGGAGCGAGGGCTCAAGCTCAACGTGCTGGTGGAGGGAACCAATCTGCTCAACCACACCAATTTCAGCTCGGTGAACGATCAGTTTCCGGTCGGCGACCCATACCTGTTGACCGGACCCTTCAACGTGACCGGCAACAAGAACCTTCCGGCGTCGGTGCCGCTTGGATTCACGTCGGCGTTTGCCGGACGCCAGATCCAGTTCGGGCTGAAGCTGCTCTGGTAGGAGGCGACACGTCAATGGCCATCGAGACATCACGGGCTCGCGCCAAGGTTCCGCGCGATAAAAAGAACGACTACACCCATGAGATGGCCGCCAAGAGGCGCGAGTTTGTCCGTGAGCAAACCGGTGCGGAGCTATCGCATGTCGCGCAGTATTCGTTCGAGCCCCAGCTCCTGCCGGGAAATATCGAGAATTTCGCCGGCGTCGCGCAAATCCCTATCGGGATCGCGGGCCCGCTGCTCATCCGCGGCGAGTTTGCAGAAGGCGAGTTTTTTGTCCCTTTAGCTACCACCGAAGGCACGCTGGTGGCAAGCTACAACCGCGGTATGCGCCTGCTCTCCGAATGCGGCGGCGTGAAGACCACTATTGTCGAACAATCCATGCAGCGGGCGCCGGTGTTTATTTGTGCCGACGCCCGCGACGCGCGTGAACTAGGCGCCTGGATCAGCCTGAACTTCGAGCGGATCAAACAACAAGCCGAATCGACTACGCGGGTGGGGAAACTGGTCGATATCGGCCAGTATCAGGTGGGTCCACTCCGCTACCTTCGCTTTAACTACACCACTGGGGACGCGGCTGGTCAGAATATGACCGGAAAAGCCACTTGGGCGGCTTGCGAGTGGATTCAGCGAAGCTATCCGGGCGAGCTGAAGTACATACTTTCGGGCGGCATGGATACCGACAAAAAGCACTCGCACTTGAACATGCTGTTAACCCGGGGCAAACGAGTGGTGGCCGAAATCGTGCTTCGCAAGGAACTGCTCAAAAGCATCATGGGAGTCGACCCGCGCGATCTGTTTTTCGCGCGCCAGGTTAGCCAGATCGGAGCCTTCCTGGCCGGCTCCGCCAACAATGGAGCGCACGCCGCGAACGGTCTGGCCGCGCTGTTTATCGCCACCGGCCAGGATGCGGCGAACGTGGCGGAATCGCACGCCGGAATTAACTATAGCCAGCTTCTCGACAATGGCGATTACTATTGGTCGATTACGCTGCCGGCTCTAATCGTGGCTACTTATGGCGGCGGCACGGGCCTCGCTACGCAGCGCCAGTGCCTGGAAATGATGGGTTGCTATGGGACCGGGAACGCGGGCAAGTTCGCCGAAATCTGCGCGGCCACGGTCCTCGCGGGTGAAACTTCGCTCGGTTGCGCGGTCTTACACGGCGACTGGGTTTCGAGTCACGAGAAGCTGGGGCGGAACCGTCCCTAAAAGGGACGGGCGCCGGAGCCGGCTCCGGAAACAATGCTCCAAACCAGAATGCGTGCGGCGTAGGACCATTTCGCCGATAGTGTTCCAGGCGTTCAGCCGCTTCCTCCAAAGTTGGAATGTGGCCTTCGGGCACCCACCATAGAACATAGTGCGCCTCCCTGGGCTTTTCGAACCACTCCGCGCGCCGCGCCAGATATTCGCGATGGCCGGAGCGGTACACGTACGCCTTGAGTGCATCGGGCGAGGTCCACACCGACATGTTGACCAGCGCGAAGGGATCGGCCGACCACGGATGACGCACGTCGGTCGCATTTCCGCTCTCGGTTTGGAGCCGCCAGATGAAACCGGGCGAGCTGTCCGCCAGGCGATTGATGTGGTCGAGACCATCCATGAACGTGCGGATGGCGGGATGGTCCACCGGATGAAGCACGCGCCCCACGTTCAATTGAGCCAGGTGCATTTTCAAATCGTACCGCGCTACGGCCGGCGCCGGACCGCGTAGCCGTATTGGATCGGCCACTCCGCGCCGGCCTTGATCGCCCAGTAAGGTTCGCGCAGCATTTCGCGGGCAAGCAGCGTCAGATCGGCTTTTCCGGATTCGAGAATTTCGTTGGCTTGCTCCGTCTGCG
Source organism: Terriglobia bacterium (assembly GCA_963797245.1). Classification (GTDB taxonomy): domain Bacteria; phylum Acidobacteriota; class Terriglobia; order Bryobacterales; family Bryobacteraceae; genus Palsa-187. The sequence goes on along the minus strand of CAWCPE010000017.1, from coordinate 180,681 downwards.
TGATCGCGCCGACGGCGCCCGTCATCAACCTGGCCCGCTCACGGATCGCGGCGGCGAAAGGAACCTGATAGCTGGGCGCGATCGGGATTTTGATGCCCGGAAGAATGGCGCCGCTCGAGCAATCCATCAGGTCGACGCCTTCCTCTTTAAGGCATTTGGATAGCTCGATCGATTGTTCGATGTCCCATCCGCCTTCGACCCAGTCCGTGCACGAAATGCGTGTGAAGAGCGGCATTTGATCCGGAATCACGCGGCGAACCGCGCGCGCGACTTGGATGGTCATGCGGCAGCGATTCTCAAGCGAACCCCCGTATTCGTCCGTCCGGAAATTGGACAGCGGCGAAAGAAACTCGTGAAGCAGGTAGCCGTGCGCGCTGTGGATTTCGATCAGCTTGAATCCGGCGGCCATAGCGCGTTGGGCGGCTGCGGCGAAGGCGGCCTGAATTTCCGTAATTCCGTCGCGCGTGAGCTCGATCGGCAATGGATCGGTTTCGTTGAAGGGAACCGGGCTGGGAGCGACTACATTCCATCCGCCTTCTTCAATGCGCAGGCGCCGGCCTCCATGAAAGGGAGGGACGCAACTCGCCTTACGGCCGGCGTGCGCGATCTGGATAGCCGGGACTGCGCCCATGCGCTCGACGAATCTCGCGATACGCGCCAGCGGCTCAATGTGGCGGTCGTCATAAATTCCCATATCGCCGGGCGTGATGCGGCCCTGCGCCGTGACGCCGCTGGCTTCGACGAACACCAATCCGGCTCCGCCTACCGCGCGGCTGCCGAGATGGACTAAATGCCAGTCATCGGCAAAGCCGTCAACCGAAGAATACTGGCACATGGGAGACACTACAATCCGGTTGCGGAGGGTCACGCCTCGGATGATTAAAGGGGATAGAAGCAGCATGTTCTTCGAGGATACGGGAAAACGTTCGTGGTGGGCATCCGCCACTAACTAATGAACGAACTGCTCACTTGTGCAACGCCTGAATGGTCTGCTCCCGATCCGCTTTCGCGTTCTCAAACTTCGGATCGATTTCGAGGGCGCGGTCGAATTCCTTCAGCGCTTCTTCGAACTGTCCCTCTCGGAACAACAAATCGCCCAAGCCGTCATGGGCCTCCGGATCGTTGGGAAACGCGGCCACCACCTGCCGATACAAACTGGTAGCTTCCACCAGCCGCCCGGATTTGATCAGCGCCCGCGCCAGATTGTAGCGCGCGTTCGGATACTCGGGTCGCAGCTTCAACGCCATCCGGAATTGCTCGATCGCTTCCGTGTTCCTCCCCATCGCGAGCATCGCCGAGCCAAGTTCATTGTGCGCCTCCGGATTGGTCGGCAGACCGCGCAGCGACAGTTGAAGTTCAGCCGCCGCGCCGGACGGATCGAAGCGTGCGAGGCGAATCGCGCCCAGGTGCATGTGCGCCTCGTAATCGGTCGGATATTTTTCGATGCGATGCCGCAGCAGCGCTTCCTGGAGTTCCACCCGCCGGTCGCGCCCGCCTCGCGGCAGGACCTGCAGATAAAGGTGACCCATTTCATCCATGGCCGTATTGCCGGCGCGCACGCGTTTCGGCGGATTGTGCGGATTGCGCACGTTCGCAGTCGAATTGTCGTAATGGAAGCGCATGGAAATGGTCGACCCGCGCGGCAGGAATACGGGTTCCTTATAGCGATACACGGCTTCCCAGTTGCGATTCCAGTCCCCAATGCGGATCAGCGGTTTCCGGCAGCCGCTCGGCAGCGTCGCGTAGGCTTCGAGCACCTTGCCCAGATAATGCGCATGCGGATAGATGGCCAGAACATCCACGTCCATCGGCAGATCGAAATCGTCGGAGACCAGGTAATCGTGCGCGCCGGGGGGAATGTTGATGGCGTTATCGTCCTGGAGCTGCAGCACCATCGGAAAATGCGCCTGGGGATGGTCGGTGAAGTACAGGCCGACCTGCGGGCGGACCAGTTCGGGCTTGCCGCTCGGCTGCATGTGCGCATTCAGCACCAGGTCGTCGTTCGGGTCGAGGCGCCAGGCGAAGCCGTCCGGCTCGGAATAAGGAATGCCGCCGGGTTTCCAGTACAGAAAATGACCGTCGTCGGGATCGTTGATGGGACGCTCGATCACGAAATCCATGCCGGGAAATCCTGCGCCACTGGGGCTGGCGGAATGGGCGCGGTCGACGTACAGGTTGGCATGATGCACCAGCCGCCGGTCGCCGGGACGGATTTCGATGGCGCGCACCCACTTCCGCGTGGGAACGTGGGCGGTGAAAACGAAATTCCAGTAATAGTCGGTGCCGGAGGCAGGCAGGTGGTATGGTTCCGACGCCTCTAAAACAAGGTCCGGTGGGCCAAGCTGCCAGCCCTCGGTGAATTTGGGAGGCGCGGGAGTTTCCGACGCGTCGCCTTCCGGGGCGCCGGCTGCCGCCCATTCGGCGAACATGCGAATTTGATCGTCGGTCAGGCGCAGCTGATCCTGGAACGGCCCTGGATCGGGAAGCCACGGCGGCATCACGCGGCGATGCGTCAGGTCGGCGATCTGGCGCGCGTGTTTTTTCACATCGTCGTAAGTGAGCAGCGCGAACGGCCCGGCCTCACCGGGGCGATGACACTGAGCGCAATATTGATAAACCACCGGCGCGACATCGTGCGACCACGTCACCGCCGCCTGCACGGGAACCATCGCGATCAAAATGCCAGCCGCGGCGATTCTCATTTTTCGACATCGGCCAGCGAGCATCCGACGGCCCGCGTTTCCGCCTGTTTGGGCGCCTTGCCGGCCAGCACCGCGGCGATCGCATCTTCCAGATCGTGGGTGGTCGGCATCGGCCGGGCGCGGCCCGGCGTAACCCATAGATCGTCGATACGGCCGTGATAGATCAGCGTGCCTTTGGAATTGAACACCGCGGCTTCGGGCGCGGTCACGGCGTGGGCGCGCTTCACCAGCTCATGCCGCGGATCGCGCAGCGGCTGGCCGGGGAACGAATAATCGAGCACATGCTTCTCGATAGCCTCGACGGTCTCCGACGGATCGGGATAGACCAGAAAGAACTGGACGCCGCTCGCGGAGAATTCGCCGGAGAGCCGCTGCAGCTCCGGAGCGTAGCGGTTGGTGACCGGACAGTCGGTCCGCACAAAAACGAGCACCCGCGCCTGAGCGGGGGTGGCAAACGGGTCGCGGGGATTTCCCGCCAGATCGAGCGCTGCGGCAGACGCGAGCCCAGCGGCGGCGACAAGAAATGCGAAATACTTCACAGCTACCAATTTAACTCCTAGGACAAAGACGCGGTGCGCTAAGTTCAGGTTAACCGTTGCCCCCCTCCCTTCAGAGTCGGGGTTCTGGTTCGACGCGATTCGGAACCCTGAGCGTCAGCGAGTTGGCGATGATCCGTCGGCTCATCGTGACGGATGAAAGCCGAGGGAGGGCGGGCTTCGAGCCCGCGCGAGGCTTCAGCCTCGCTACCGTACAGAGCGGCGCTGAAGCGCCACGCGGATTGAAATCCGCCGTCCGCGGGCTCGCGTGAAATCAATGGCCTGCGGATCACTTTCAGGGGAGTGGAGAGATGCGATCAACTGCACTTAGAGTACTACCCAAAGTGACTCCCAAAAGATCCAGTGTGGCGCGGCCGGCACGGTCAGTCTAAGCATGGTTCCTATTCCTCAATATCTTACGCAGGGGGACGCACTTGCTAAAAGGGGAAACCAAAAGGCCGTTGCCGCCGTCCCCAGAAGAAGCGTAAACTGATTAACATGCGGTCCCTGCAATATCTCGCGCTGTGCATGGTTTGCGGTCTGGTCGGATGGACGGTGCTTACGCACGCGGCTCAGAATCAGACGCCCCCACCCGCTCAATCTCAGCCGCCAGATCAGTCGCAATCCACGCAAACACCTCCCAAACCACCCGCGAAGAAAAACGCGACGGTCGCCAAGCCGATGACGGAGAAGGAGAAAAAGAAGCAGGAGGCCAAGCTCCGGAAGGAACTCGAAACGCCCTGGAAGAAGTGGCTGAATGAGGAAGTGGTCTACATCATCAGCGACGAGGAAAAGAAGGCTTTCAAAGCGCTGGCCACCGACGAGGAGCGCGAGCAGTTCGTCGAGAACTTCTGGCTGCGCCGCGATCCGACTCCGGACACCGAAGAAAACGAATTCCGCGAAGAACATTATCGCCGCATCGCCTACGCGAACGACCGGTTCGCGTCGGGTATCCCGGGATGGAAGACCGATCGAGGCCGCACCTATATTGAATACGGCCCGCCCGACGAAATCGAATCGCACCCATCCGGCGGAACCTATGAACGCCCGTATGAGGAAGGCGGCGGGACGACGTCGACCTACCCGTTCGAACAGTGGCGCTACCGTTACATTGAAGGCATTGGCAGCAACATCATTATTGAATTCGTCGACACCACCATGTCCGGCGAATATCACATGACCATGGACCCGTCGGAAAAAGACGCCCTGCTGTACGTTCCCGGCGCCGGTCTGACCATGATGGAACAGATGGGCATGGCTTGCAAAAACTGCCGCTTCACCCGATCCGACGGCACGCACCTGGGCACCGGATCGATGCCGCTGCCCGACAGCATGAACGAGTTCAATCGCCTGGAGCAGTTCGCGAAACTGTCGGCTCCGCCGGCGACCAAGTATAAGGACCTCGAAGCCGCGGTCAACTCGAACATCAAGTACAACCTCCTGCCGATGAGGGTTCGCGCCGACTACATCCCGGTGACCGGATCGAGCGTGCTGTGCAATATCACTATCCAGTTCGAACGCAAGGACTTGCAGTTCAAGCAGAAGGAAGGCGTTTCGACGGCTACCGTGAACCTGTACGGCCGCATCAGCACCATGTCCCGCCGGCCGACTACCTGGTTTGAAGAAGCCGTTCAGGTGGATTTGCCGTCGGAGATGCTGCAGAAAGCCGTGAACGGCTCGGAAATCTATCAAAAGACGATTCCGCTGAAGCCCGGCCGTTACCGGTTGGGCATCGCCGCCAAGGACTTGGTGGGCGGCAATCAGACCAACTACGAAATGGCGCTCGACGTTCCGCGCATGGAAGATGATGTTCTGGGGATGAGTTCGCTGATCCTGGCGGACCTGATTGAAAAGGTCCCCACCAAGAATATCGGCCTGGGGCAATTCGTCATCGGAACTTCGAAGGTCCGGCCGAAAATGGACTCGACTTTCAAGCGCGATCAGCCGCTCGGAATCTATTTCCAGGTTTACAATTTCCAGCCGGATGAGCAGACCCACAAGCCCAAGGGGACCATCCAATACGAGTTTTACAAGGCGGGTTCGACCGAGCGGATCGGCGACCCGATTGTCGAGGATGTTTCGACGCTCGGCGGCGGGGCCACCCAGGTCACCGTGGAACACCTGCTCCCGCTCAAAGATTTCGAGCCGGGAGTGTATACTTTGAAGATCAAGATCGTCGACAGTAAGCGGAACCAGACGGTCAACCAAACGGCGAACTTTACGGTATCATGAGTGGGTAGTAGCCGGCTGATGCGAACGCCTTCGAATGCTCTCGGCTTACTTACGGGAACGCTGTTCCTGACGTCGGGGTTCCTCGCCTCGACCGCGCGGGCTGGGTCGCCGCCTTCTCTTTCCGGTGGAATCATGGGGCAAGTGCGCGCCGCGAGCGGCATCGCGCAGATGGGCGCCACCGTCCGTCTCTACGACCGGTACGATCAACTGGTCCGCCGCACGCTTTCGAACGAGGAAGGCAATTTCTCCTTTGCACTGCTCAATCCGGACCTGTATTCCATCCGCGTGACGCTCTCCAGTTTCGTGCCGGCCATCCGCCGTAACATCGCGGTGGCGGCCGGTTCCGAAAATATTCTGCAGATTAACCTGGCGAGCCTGTTCAGCACGGTCGACCTGATCTCATCGGGGCCGGCCGCCGGTTCATTGGTGAGCGATGACTGGAAATGGGTGCTGCGTTCGTCGCAATCGACCCGGCCCGTGCTGCGCTTCCTGCCGGAGTGGAATCCGAACTCGACCTCTTCGGGACAATCGGGCGGCTCGGTCTTTTCGAACACCACCGGCCTGGTGACGGTTTCGGCCGGCGACGGCGATTCGTTCACCAGCGGGAGTACGCAGGCGATGGGCACGGCGTTCGCCCTGGCAACCTCTTTATTCGGCACCAGCCGGGTGCTGTTTAGCGGAAACGTCGGATACACCGGTAGCACCGGGCTGCCGACGGCCGGCTTCCGCACCAGCTACTCGCGCAGCCGGGATGGAGAATCGGGCCCGCAAGTGACGCTGACCGTACGCCAGATTTATCTTTCGCCGCGCGGGACCTTGAATTCCTCCTTGACCGGGATGGAATCCGGGCCGGCGCTGCGCACGGCCTCGCTTTCGACGCGCGATCACATCGATCTGGCCGAGCATCTGCGCCTCGAATACGGCTTCAGCATGGAATCCGTCTCTTTCCTTGAACGGCTCAATTATGTGAGCCCGTTCGCGCGCGCCACCTACGATCTGGGTTCGAAGGGCCTCATCCGGTTCGGTTACAGCGATGGAGCGCAGCCGACCGATCTGGCCGCCCAGCCGGAACCTGTTTCGTCGTCCGAAACTGGCGCGGGCGGCGAATCGCTGAACCAGGATCTGACCGCGCTCGCGACGCTGCCGCGGGTTTCGCTCGATAACGATCATGTGCGCGTGCAGAGGACGCAGAACTTTGAACTTGGCTACCAGCGCGTGGCCGGCCGCACGACTTTCACGACGGCAGCATACCGCGAATCGGCCTCGAACGCGGCTTTCACGCTCTCGGGCGGCCCGAACTTTCTTCCGGTCGCTGACTCGATGCCGGATATCGGCACCAACAGCAGCATCTTTAACGTCGGCAGCTATAATCGTATCGGCTATGCCGCCTCGGTAAAGCAATCGCTTACCGATCATCTGGACGCTTCGGTTTCGGCCGGCCAGACGGGAGCGCTAACCGCGGATTCGGCGCAGTTTGACGCCGACACGGCTGCGGGCCTGCGTGGCGCGATTCGTGAGCGACAAAGCCCCTGGATGACGGCCAGCGTCGCTATCATCGTGCCAGCCTCGGGAACCCGGATTCAATCGAGCTATGGCTGGACCGATCCGCGCGAGTTGATGCCCGATCATTACTACCTGACGGGCGACGTCACGCAGTCGACCGGTTGGAACGTGCGTGTGCGCCAGCCGCTGCCCTTCTTCCCCGGCCTCGCCGGGCGTCTGGAAGCGACCGCCGAGCTGCGGAATATGCTCGCCCAGGGCTATCTCCCGTTGAGCGACTCGGCTGGCCATAAAGCGCTGCTGACCAACGCCCCGCGCGCCATCCGTGGCGGGCTGGCCTTCATTTTCTAACTCCTTGAGCCCGAGTTTTTAACCGCTCCCTATGGTCGCGGCTCGGGGAGTTGTTTTGTGGCCGCCTCGCCAATTTATCGATCCAACGGCCCCGAGCCGTGACCACAGGGAGCGGTTAAAAGGTGCTTTTCCTTCCGTTCATTCGCTACACATCCAAACCGACCGCCCGCATCAATTCGAGAGCATTGCTGCGCGTCACGACGCCTTCGCGCAGGCGATAATCGAACCGGATTTCGCCGCCCTCCAGGTGATCCTCGAAATGCACGTTGCGCGCGCGCGGCCCGAGCGTGTCCGCAATCCGGGCGAGCGCCAGATCGTGCGTCGTCACCATTCCGATCGCCCCGCGTTCCACCAAGCCGCGCACCAGAGCCTCGGCGCCGATCCGGCGGTCGTGCGAATTGGTTCCGCTCAACAGCTCATCCAGTAAAAACAGCGTAGGACGGCCATCGCGCGACAGGTTGACGATGTCGCGCAGTCTCTCGATCTCGGCATAGAATCGCGACCGGTTGTCAGCCAGCGAATCGCTGGTGCGCAGCGAAGCTCCCAGGTGAACCGGCGAAATCCGCATACTCGAACACGTGACCGGAGCTCCCGCCCATGCCAGCACCGCATTCAACCCGACCGCGCGCAGCAGCGTGCTCTTGCCGCTCATATTCGAACCGCTGACGATCCAGAGCCGCAGTTCGCCGCCCAGTGCTACGTCGTTGGGGATCGCAACGCCGGGCGCGATCAACGGATGATGCATCCGCTCCGCTTCAAACCGCGGATCGCCGCCGGTGAGCAGCTCTGGAAAAATAGCGCCGGTCCGCTCGTAGGCGAACGCCGCCAGCGAACACAGCGCTTCAAACTCTCCGATGGCCGCGATCCAGGCTCCAATCCGCGGGCCGGAATGTTGGCGCCATGCCTCGATCGCCATTCCGAATTGCGGGATCCATAACAGCGGCCTGGACGCCAGGCGGAACAGGTCGTGGAAACGCGCCGAATCGAAGTGTTCGATCAGCCGCGCCAGGCGTTTGATGCGTTGGGATGCCATTCGGCCTTCGGTTTCAAGTTTGCTCTTCAGCGCGACCAGCGCGGGCGTCGAAAACTGCTCGCGCTCCACAAGTTCGAGCAGATGGACCAGAAGAGTCAGATCCTTCCCCGGCGTGGCGACGCCATCGATTAACCGCTCGAGCGGCGCGCGTATCGCGATGCTGAACCCGATTTCAAGCAGCAGCACAGCCAGGAAGACGCTGAGAATCGCGATATGTGCGATCCATAGCCCGAGCGTGATCACCGCTCCGGCCGATAGCGCGAACGCCACCACACGCGCGCCCGGGAAGAATCCCGCGGGAGGTTCCACGCCCCACCGCGCCGGCGCGCCCGCGTCGACTGCTGCGCGAATATCCTCACCCATCAGCGCCAGCTCTTCGCGCAGATCCACGCGCTCGCGCAGCTCTGCGACGGCCTGCTGGCGCGCGATCACCCATTCCCGCTCGCCCGGCGCCAGCAGCCAGGACGCCAACGTCGATTCGCCCGCGCCGGTTCGCGCCGTCGAAAGCATTTCGAATAGCGACCCGCGCCCGAATAAATCCAGATCGTCGGCGTACACATGCTTGGCGTCGCGAAAACGTTCGCCCTGATTTCCGGTTCCGATCCACTGATTGCTCAGCCGGCCCAGCGCGCGCTCATAGTACGCGATTCCGCGTCCCGCGCGCGACCGCTCCCGCTCGACCCGATCGTGCATGACCACCAGCGCGATCGACGCGGCCACCGGAGCGAGCAGCCACCATGGCGAAATCCATCCCGGCCCGAATCCGATGCCGGCGATCGCGATGGCGATCAGCAGCGTCAGCACGCGCAGGTTCCCCAACGTACGAAAACGCCGCTCCGCGCGCGCCCGTTCCGCGCCGAAAGTTTCGAGGCGCGTCTGATAATGTTCGGAAGCCGTCACTGATCCAGTATCCTGTAATTTGCTTCCCCGCCTGCGTCCCGAGCTCGATTTTTTCCCGTCGCCGGTTCCCGACAAACCCGGCCTGGTGCTGCGCGATCCGTTCCGCTACTCGGACGCGACGCTGATCATCCCCGCGCCGCTGGTCGGATGCCTGGATTACTTCGACGGCCAGCATAGCGAGCTCGACCTGCGCGAGTACCTGGTCCGTCTGACCGGTGAGCTCGACGTCGGGAGCCTGGCCGGGCACCTGACCGATACGCTTTCACAGGCCGCGTTTTTTGACGATGAGACTTTCGCGCGACGCAAAGAACAGGCCGAGCGCGATTTCGCCGCCGCGCCGTTACGCGCGGCTTCGCAGGCCGGCGGAGGATATCCCGCCGACCCGGCGTCGCTCACCGAAACATTCACGGGGTATATGCGGGACGCAGCGCCGTCGAATGGCAAAGCGCTGGCCATCGCCGCTCCGCACGTCAGCCCGTTCGGCGGTGTCGAAGCATATCGTGCCGCCTACTCCGCGCTCTCGCCCACCGATGCGACACGCACCTTCGTGATCCTCGGCACTTCGCATTACGGCCAGCCCGACCGCTTCGGCCTCACCCGGAAATCCTTCGCAACGCCTTTTGGAAAAGCAGTCACCGACGTCGCGCTGGTGGACGAAATCGCCGCCGCCGCTCCCGACGGCGTCCGGATGGAGGATTACTGCCACGCAGTGGAGCATTCCATCGAATTCCAGGTGGTGTTCCTGCAGCACCTGTTGGGTCCCGATATCCGCATTGTTCCCGTGCTGTGCGGATCGTTCGCGCGCAGCATCTACATGGGCGGATTGCCCGAAGACAATGAGAATGTCCGCCGCGTGTTTGGATCCCTGGGCGAAATCGCCGCGCGCGAAGGCGACCGGCTGCTGTGGGTCCTGGGCATCGACATGGCCCACGTCGGCCGCCGCTACGGCGATCCCTTTGAAGCCCGCGCCGGGGAAGGGGAGATGCAAGCCGTCGAGCAGGCCGACCGGGCCCGCATCGAGCGCATGGAATCGGGCGACGCGCGCGGTTTCTGGGATCTGGTACAAGACAATCGCGATCCGCTGAAGTGGTGCGGATCGTCGCCGGTATATACCTTCCTGAAGTCCGTTCCGGGTGCGCGCGGCAGCCTGCGCCGCTATCAGCAATGGAACATCGACGAACAGAGCGTGGTCAGCTTCGCGGGCATGGACTTTCATTCAAGCGACCAGCCCTCCGGCCGATAAGTACGTCGGAGCGGGAACTTTGATCTCTTTGCGTAAAGCGACGACGGATCTGGAGCGCGTGGAATCGCTGCGCGACGCGTTTGCGGAATCCTTTCGCACGGCCATTCTCGATTCCGCCGAATACGCGATCGAGCTCGATTCGGAGGAAACGCGCAATTTTCGGGAACGTCTGGAGAAGCTGGCCGCGGCTTTGAAATTGGCGCGCGAATCCGAGTCGGTTCAGCAGGTGAAAGGCAATTTTCGCGGCGCGCTCGACAGCTATCACGACCAGGCTCAAAGCCGCATCGAACATCTGCGTCAGGAAGTCGAAGCGGCCGCGGCTGCCGTCGCCAGCTTTGCCGGCACCATCGCTTCGAACGGATCGGATCATCAGGCGCATATGAACGCCGAGCTCGATCAGTTGCGCCGGATCACCGGGTGGGACGATCTTGCTGAGATCCGCCTGGGCCTGCAGGGTGTCATCTCCGGCATCTCCGACGCGCTCGCGCAGATGCAGCGCGCCAATCAAATGACCATCGCGCAGTTGCGAGACGAGATCCGCACGCTGCACCATAGCCTGGACACCCGCCGCCGCGTGGCGGCCACCGACCCCTGCACGGGCGCGTGGAACCGGGAGAAATCCGCGCACAGAATGCAGGAACTGCTGCGCGAAAACGAAGCCTTCCGCGTGCTGCTGATTTCAGTGACCAATTTCAAGCGCCTGGAAGGCCGCTACACGGCAGCCGCGGTGGAGAGCGCGCTCAAAGACCTGACGCGGCGTCTGCGCGAAGTGGTCGGCGCGGACCCGCCCATCGGCCGATGGAGCCAGAACGAACTGCTGGTGATCCTGGACGTAGACGCGTCCGGCGCCATGGCGCTTTCCCGCGAGTTGTCGTTGCGGTTGCCGGGCGGCTATCCGCATCCCGACGGTCCGGCGTTGAAGCCGATTCAACTGGAGGTCGCCACCGGACTGGTCGAGCGCGCCCCGGGCGGCGATGGAGCGGCGTTCCTGAAAAAACTCGACCAGCTTTCCGCCGCGCTGGCCGCCTGCTAGTGTAGTGCGTCGGAAATCGTGCGACGTAAAAAGGGGGACAGACTGCTCTGTCCCCGCCGCATATCTGTTGACTCCGCTGTGGAAATCGACCGTGGACAGAGTGGTCTGTCCCCCTTTTTACGTCGCACGATTTCCGACGCAGACCACTAGCGCGTTGATAACCAGGCTTTGGACGGCGGATTTTAATCCGCGCGGAGCTTCAGCTCCGCTCGCCGAAGAGCAAGGCTGAAGCCTGGCGCGGTCTAAAGACCGCCGTCCTCAAATCGCTTCGAGTTCCTCTTCGAGCAGTTGCTTCTGGTACAGGTCCGCATAATAACCGCCGCGCGCGAGCAGTTCGATGTGCGAGCCCTCCGCTACCACCCGGCCGTGTTCCAGGACGAAAATCCGGTCCGCGTTGCGAATGGTGGAGACACGATGCGAAATCAGAATGGTGGTGCGCCCGTGCATGACGCTGGCGAGTTCGGTTAAGATCCGCTCTTCGGTGGCCGTGTCGACGCTCGCCAGCGCGTCGTCCAGAATCAGGATCGGCGGATTGCGCAAAATCGCCCGCGCGATCGCGGTGCGCTGCTTCTGCCCGCCGGAAAGCGTGATCCCGCGCTCGCCGACGATGGTCGCGAGACCCTCCGGAAACCCGTCGATATCGGGCCCCAGCCCCGCGATCTCGGCCGCGCGGCGCAACTCGGCTTCGCTCGCCTCCTTCACGCCGAACGCGATATTTTCGCCGAGCGTCGCGCTGAACAAAAAAGTCTCCTGCGGAACATAGCCGATGGCGCGCCGGACATCCTCCGGCGAGAATTCGCGCAGGTCGAACCCATCCAGCCGCACCATCCCCGACGAGGGATCGATCAGCCGCGGAATCAGGTGCGCCAGCGTGCTCTTCCCGCTGCCGGTGTGCCCCACGATGGCGACGGTCTCGCCCGCCGCGATATGCAGATTCACATCCACCAGCGCCGCGCGATCGCCGTACCGCACCGTGACGTCGCGCAATTCGATTTCGCCGCGCACCGACTCGGGCAGAGCGCGCGCGTCAGCCGGCGCTGCGATTTTTGGACGTTCATCAATCCATTCCTGGATTCTTGTAAGCGACGCTCTGCCGCGCTGCATCAGGTTCGCGACCCAACCCATCGCGATCATGGGCCACACCAGCATTCCCATGTAGGTGTAAAACATCACGAAGCTGCCGAGCGTGATGCGATGCTGGGCCAGCTGCCATCCGCCCATCCACAGAACCAGCAGGAAAGAGATCCCGATCAGCGCCGTCAGCAGCGCATTGAACAGCGCGGAAATCTTCGCCAGGCGCAGGTTCTGGTCGATGTAATCGCGATTCACGCGCTCAAACAATGCGAGCTCCGGCTGTTCCTGCACGTAAGCGCGCACCACGCGCACGCCCGTCAGGTTTTCCTGCACGCGGTTGCTGATATCCGAAAACATCCTCTGGATCACACCGAAGCGCCCGTGGATCTGCTGTCCGAAGTGCATCACCGCAATCGTAATCAGCGGCGCGGGCGCCAGAGCCACCAGCGTCAACCGCCAGTCCACCGTCAGCATCACGGCGACCGAAAGCACCAGCGTGATCGACGTCTCACACCAGTACATGACGCCGGGACCCAGCATCATGCGCACCGCGTTCATATCGTTGGTGGCGCGCGCCAGAATGTCGCCGGTGCGCATGCGTCCGTAAAATTCCGCGTCGAGCGTCACCAGCCGCGCGAACAGGTGGTTTCGCAAGTCGTACTCGACATCGCGCGAGATGCCGATCAGAATCACGCGCATCCAGTATTGGAACAGTCCCTTGAACGCTGAAATCAGGATCATCAGGCCGCAGAACGCGGCCACCATCCGGAGCTCGCCGCCCTGCGTGAGCCGGTCGATGGCGGCGCGCATCGCGAGCGGCAGGGCTGCACCCAGCACGTCTTTCATGGTGAGCGACGCGAATCCCAGCGCGAATCCGCGCCGATAGCGCCACAGATAGGGGCGCAGGAAGCCGATCATAGTCCGAACCACTCCGATACCGTCTTCATCGATTCGAAGGCGAACGTTTTGCGCCCTTCACGATTTTTCCACCAGCCATGCGCCGAGAAATATCGATCGGGCGCGGCCACCACGATACATCGCAGATCGGGCGCCAACGCGCGGTAGATCCCTCCGGCGCGGTGCGTATGATAATCGCTGGTCACCAGCAGAAACGTGTGAACGCCCTGGCGCCGGAGCTCCGCCAGGATCGCTTCGGCTTCGGTCTCGGTTGAACGCGCTTCGTTCGGAAACGCAAGGAAGTAGGACTCCGGATAGCCCGCCTGTTCCGCGAACCGGATCGCGAGCTCGCTTTCGTGGAATCCGTACATGCCCGACGGCCCGCTCACCAGCGCATGTGGAACGTACCCCGCGCGCACCAGGTCGCCCGCTTTGAGAATCCGGTTCCCCGACGAATCACCGGCCAGGACCACCGCGATATCCGCTTTTTCGGGAGCAGCGGCGGAAACCAGGTAACCGCCCATTGCACCCAGAATCGCCGTATGAAAAATAGCTGCGGCGAGCAGTACTGCGAGGGCGGCCAGCAGGATTCGAATTACACGCTTCACGAAGTCCGCGAGCTACTCCGGCTCCGAGGAATCCGAGCGATGGTCCAGGCGCCCGACCGTTTTCAGGCGCTGGAACATACGCTCGATCTCTTCTTCATCCTCGGGACGCAGCAGAGGATAGCGCGGCGGTGGAAGCTGCCGCGCGGCGGGCATTTCGCCCCAGAACTGAACATACGGAATGCCATCGAGCAGCGCTTCGCGGGAATACCGCCGCAGATGCCGCAGCAGTCCGGCGGAAGAATCCGGTTCGCCGGCGTACACCAGCAGCACGCGGCTTTCATCGGCCAATGTCAGGTACACGGCCAGAGGAGTGTTCCATTTGGTGAGCCACGGAGCCTGGTCCAGCCGGCGGATATCGCTCCACGGAATCGCGCGCCGCCCGATGATCAGATGAGATTCGTGAATCTCAATCGGAGGCCGCAGCGCCAGCAGGAGCAGGCAGCCTCCGGCCAGCGCGAGTATGCCAGCGCACACCGCCATCGCGATCCACGCCGCCGGCCAGCGCGCGCCGCCCAAAGCTGCGATCGCCCCAAGGATCAGCGCAACCAGCGCCATCACCAGATAGCGGCCCGAAGAAACATAGCGCGCGACAGCACAACTCACAGTTACAGACTACCATTCGCGCCGAAAAATTGGAATCCGGAAGGCGCCCGAGTTTCGCCGGTCAACCGACGGTCGGAAACGTCTTCGAGATGTGATCGTGCCAAGTCAGGCTTTCTTCGTCCACCAGAGCCCACACCAAGCCCAGTCCGGCTGAGACCACACTCAGCAGACCAGCCAGTTGGCGCATGCCGCGCTGATCGCGATCGGGCTTATGGCCGTCGAAATCCACCAGCCTTAACCCCGCAAAACGCATTCCGGGGGAATCGCCGTTGGCCAGGCACCATAGCGATCTGTAGAACAGCGCCAGCACTACAATGACGCCTACGAAGAACGGGATGTTCTGGCGTTTCAACTCGATGTCGCCGCCGGAGAGGAAGAAAATCCCCAGGAACACGCCCACCGCGATCAGCACCATGCTGGCGTCGAAGGCCGCCGCGATCAGACGATGCGTGGGCATCGCCACCGGAGCGTCGCAGTAGATCACCGCCTGCACTCTCATCGGATCGGGTGCGCCATCCGCGCCCGCCGCCGGCTGAAAATTGAAGTCCAGAGCCTGTTGCGAATCCGGCGTACGGCGCGACGGCTGCCGAGGTGCCGCCTGACGGGGTCTCGATGGACGCCGGGAGTGTGAAATTTCTTCACGATCGATCGGCCGCACCGGCGTCAACGTCGGAATTGGGATTACCTTGGGCGCCCCGGATACGTCCCTGAATAACGATGCTTGTGACGGGGGCTGAGACAGCGGGTACGAAGAAGGCATTTGAAGCGGTGCAGCCCGTTGCTCGACATCGCGCTCCGGCATCGGCTCGCGCGCCAGGGCCGGCGCCGTCGCCGCGCTCATGTAGGAGTCCGGCATCGAGCGCGGAGCCGCGAAATGCATGCGGCGTCCACAGCGGACGCAACGCCGCTCATCTTCTTCATTCCAGGCTTGACAATATCGACATTGCATATGCGGCTCGCTCGATTCGATCCACCTGTTTGACTAGGAGGGCCTCGCTCTGCTACGGTGCTCCATTGAGCACCGGTACTCGACTCCAACCTAGACCTAGTACTTTGGTCTCACTCCTGAATATCATAATCGGTAGCGTTTGTCACGAACTTTATCGCGTCACGGTCATCTTATTACTCCTTTCAGGCCTTCACTTAAGTGCTCAAACCTTCCGTCCGGCTTTACCTGAGCCGGAAATCCCGACGCCTCCCAGCACCAATCCCAACGTGCATCTCAAAATCGCGCGCGAACATGGACCCGGTCCGGGGGAAAAGTACATCGAAGGGGTGGTTCAGATCGACGATCCACCCTGGCGCCATCTCAAAGACGGCGCCCGCGTTGAAACCGACGATTTTCTGCTCCGCGGCGATGAAATCGACTATAACGACGAAACCGGCGAACTGCTGGCCCGGGGCCACGTTCATTTCGAGCATTTTTCGCGCGGCGAGCGAATCGACTGCGATCAGCTCGAATACAACATGGATGACGAGAGCGGCACCTTCTACAACGTCAGCGGCAGCGCACCGTCTTCGGTCCAGGCGCGCCCAGGCCTGCTGACCACGCAGAATCCGTTTTATTTTCACAGCAAATGGGCGGAACGCGTGAAGGACCGCTACATTCTGCACGACGGCTTCCTCACCGATTGCATTGTCCCGGACCCCTGGTGGGTGCTGAAAGGCCCTGAATTCATCGTGATTCCGGGCGATCACGCCATCGCGCGCAAATCGATTTTTTATCTGAAGCGCCTGCCGTTGTTTTACATGCCCTGGTTCTACAAATCGCTCAAAAAGCAGCCACGCAAGAGCGGATTCCTGTCGCCCAACATTGGCAACAGCTCGCTGCACGGAAAGGTGGTCGGCTTCGGATATTACTGGGCCATCAGCCGCAGCTTCGATCTTCTCTATCAGGGTCTGTATTACACCCAGGCAGGCTTGGTGAACAACGCGGAATTCCGCGGAAAGCTCAGTCAGTCGAGCGATTTCAACCTGCAGGTCTTCAATGCCATCGCGCAGAGTAATGCCCTCAACGCCACCAGCGGAGAACGCATCACACTCAACGCGAAGGACCAATTGGGCGACGGCTGGGAAGCGCGCGGCGTGCTCGATTACCTGTCTTCTTTGGACTTCCTGCAGGATTTCACGCAATCCTTCAACGAAGCGGTCAGCTCCGAAACGCATTCGGTGGGATTTGTGACCAAGCACTGGTCGGATTTCGGAGTCGATTTCGTGGCCCAGCGCGACGTCGCATTCCAGAACACCACCCCCGGCAACACGATTGAGGTCCGCAAGCTTCCGAGCGCCGAAGGCACCATGCGCGAGCACGAAGTCGATTTCCTCAACTGGCCTTTCTGGGTCACCTTCGACGGCAGCGCGGGACTGCTCGACCGCAGCGAGCCGGATTTTCAGACCCGCCAGTTCGTCGACCGCGTGTACGTCGCGCCGCACGTTAGCACAACTTTTCATTGGAAAGATTTCTACATTGTGCCGACCGTCGGCATCAGCGAAACCGAGTACGGCGAAAGCTTTCAGGTGGACACTACGCCCGGCGCCTTCAGCACCCAGGTGGCGGGCGCCAACCTGCTGCGCAACTCGCGCGATGTTACGGTCGACCTGATTTTTCCGAGCCTCGAACGCATCTTCGACAAGCCGCCCAAATGGATCGGAGAAAAGGTCAAACACATCATCGAGCCGAAGATCGAGTACAAAGACGTGTCGGGCATCGACAACTTCAACCAGATTATCCGCTTCGATCAGACAGACCTGTTGAGCAACACCAATCAGATTGAGTTTTCGCTCACCAACCGGTTGCTGGCCAAGGACAAGAACGGCACGGTGACCGATTTCCTCACCTGGCAGCTCCGCTACGACCGCTATTTCGACCCGACCTTCGGCGGCGCGGTGATCGCGGGCCAGCGGAACGTGGTGGAAAGCGAAATCGATCTTACCGGATTCGCGTTCCTGGACGGCCCGCGCAATTATTCGCCGATTGTCAGCGTGATTCGCCTGCAATCCAGAGTCGGATTCGAATGGCGCACCGATTACGATCCTCTTTACCACCGGCTCACCAACAGCTCGGTGACCGTGGACGGCCGGGTGAAAAAATATTTCTGGTCAGTGGGCCATACCGAGCTGCACACCGATCCGGTGCTGTTACCCTCGGCCGACCAGTTGAGCACCACCATCGGCTACGGCGTCCCGAATGCGAAGGGATGGAACAGCCGCTTCCAGCTGTACTACGATTTTCACCAGGGCCAGCTCCTGTTCTGGGACATGCAGGTGACCAAGAACACGGACTGCTGCGGCTTCAGTCTGCAGTACCGGCGCTTCAACCTGGGCCTGCGCGACGATAGCCAGATCCAGTTCGCCTTCTCGATTGCGAACCTGGGCACGGTGGGTTCGTTGAAGCCTCAGGATCGGACATTTTAGTGGATAGGACGGCGGGATTGATCCCGCGCGGGACTTCAGTCCCGCTCCTCGGCAAGCTTGGCTGAAGCCAAGCGCGGTCTAAAGACCGCCGTCCGCGTCAACTATCAGATTTAGCAGGAGCGGCGGGTTTCGATTCCGTCTTCTCGCTCTTACTCTCTGAGGACGATTCGGATTTCGATTCGGATTTTGATTCCGACTTCGACTCACCGCCCGACGAGGAATCTTTCGATTCGCTCTTCTCCGACTTCGGTGAACCCGACCGGTGCGGGTAATCCGTCGCGTACCAGCCGCTGCCTTTCAGCTGGAAGGCAGAGTGCGAAATCAGTTTTTCGAGGTGCCCGCCACAGTCCTCGTGCGTCACCAGCGGCGCGTCAGACATTTTCTGCAGGACTTCAATCACCTTACCGCATCGCTCGCAGCGATACTCGTACAGTGGCATCTATTTACTGGTCTTCTCCACCGTATCGAGCGATTTCCGCATGATGGTATCGGTCTTGGCCGGAGCGGTGGAGGTATCCGGAAGACTATCGTCGTCCAGATCGGGTTGCATCGCATCCGTATCGGCTTCGAGGATATTGGGCGTCACGCCCGTATCCTGAATCGCCTTGCCCGACGGCGAATAATACTTGGCGACCGATAAAATCACCGCGCTGCCGTCTTCCATCGGCACCGGCTTGCGGATGGCCGCGTCGCCGTAGGTGTGCTCACCCACCACGTCGGCGCGTTTCGAATCGAGCAGCGCCGCCGCCGCGATTTCCGCCGCTCCCGCCGTTCCGCGATTCACCACCACCACCAGCGGAGCCTTGGTAATTTCCTTCGATGCGACCGCCTGCGAATCCTCGCGAGCCATTTTCTGCCCCTGCACGTAAGTGATCAGCCCTCTATCGAGGAACAGATTCGCCAGCGCGATGCCCTCCGCCGGACTGCCGTTCGAGCACATCCGCAGATCCACAACAAAGCGCTTGGCGCCCTGCTTCTGAAGATCCTGGACCTTCGCCGCGATCTCCGCCACACGTCCTTTGGCGAGCGAATAAGTCTGGATCACGCCCACCGGGTCCGGCCCCGGATCGGTCACAATCTTCGCGCTCACTGGAGCATAAACAATGTTCGCGCGGATCAGCGAAATCTTCTGCGGCTCATTCTTACGCACGCGCAATACGCTCAACTCCAGAGTGGTTCCGTTTTCGCCCTGCATCAGCATCTGCGAAAACGCAAGCGGCATGTCGCGCGTGGCAACATTATTGATAGATTCAATCACGTCGCCGGTGGTGATTCCCGCCTTGGCGGCCGGGCTGCCCGGCACCGCGTCTTCCACGCTCAAATATCCGTAGCGGCGCGAAAGCACCAGCCCGACGTCGGCTTTCTGCTCATTCAACGATTTCTGATACTGCTTGAACTGATCCGCCGTCAGATAGCTGGCATACGGATCCACCGATTCGAGCAGTCCGTTGATGGCTCCCGCAGTCACCGCCTTCATGTCCGGCTCTTCCACGTAATCGGCTTTGATTCGTGAAAGGACTTCGCTATACACGCCCAGGTGGTTGTAGACGTTGTCGGTGGACGCGCTGCGGCCGTGCACAGCCCCCACCAGCAATAGAATGACGACGCAGGTTGAGGTGGCAACCACGGCGAACTGGAATCGACGATTCATGAAGACAGTTCCTCTGTGCCTAATATAACAGACCGAATCGGGCCAAGCCTTGGGGCTCACTTTTCGGACGCCACTTGCCACGCGACCCCCATTTGAGAGACACTAACAGGTTTTCCTGAACTTTCTTTTTGTGCATGCGGGTCAGAATCCTATATCACGATCATTGTTTCGACGGCGCAGCCTCGGCGGCGTTTTTCAGCCGCTTTGTCGAAGCCAAGTTCTATCCCGGCGCCCAATTCGCGTTCACCGGGCTCGCCCACAAGGCCGACCAGCTGTTTGAGCCCGGATATTTCGACGGCGACGTGAACGCGATTGTCGATTTCAAGTACTCCACCGATCCGCGCCTGACCTGGTGGTTCGACCATCATCAAAGCGCCTTCCTGACGCCCGAAGACGCCGAGCATTTCAAAAGCGACACCAGCGGCCGGAAAATGTACGATCCGGGCTTCCGCTCCTGCACCAAATACATCTGCACGGTGGCGCGCGACCGTTTCGGATTCAACGCGCCGGACCTTGAAGAGCTGGTCGAATGGGCCGACGTGATCGACGGCGCACAATACAAAGACGCCCAGGAAGCGGTCGAGCTGCGGGCGCCGGCCACGCGGCTGACGCTGGTGATTGAAAGCGTGCAGGGATCGGAAATCGTCCAGAAAATTCTCTGGAAAATGCGCAGCGAATCTCTGGAATCGATTGCATCCGATCCGGAAATTGCCGGGATTTACAAGCCGTTATATGAGCGGCACCTGCGCTCCATCGACATCATCCAGCACCAGAGCCAGTGCCAGGACGGTGTGGTGAGCTTCGACCTGGTGGGCCACGAACTCGAAGGCTACAACAAGTTCATTCCGTATTACTTGTTCCCGCAGTCGACGTACACGGTTTCGGTGAGCATGTCGAGCTTTCGCACCAAGGTCTCGGTAGGATCGAACCCGTGGTCCCAGGGTCCCGTGAAGTTCAACCTGGCGAGCATCTGCGAGCGCTACGGCGGCGGCGGCCATCCCAAGGTGGGCGCCATCAGCTTTCCCATCGGCGCGGTGGAGCAAGCGCGCCAGGCCGCCCACGAAATCGCCGCGGAACTACGTAGCTAGAAGGACGGCGGGGTTCAGCCCGCGCAAGGCTTAAGCCTTGCTGCCACGAGCGGAGCTGAAGCTCCGCTCGGATTGAAATCCGCCGTCCGTTTCACTGTCCGGTGTCGGAAATCAACCGGCCGCGGCGTCCGTTTTCCAGGCAGGCGAACTCGCGCGTGCGAACCCGGACGCCGGCGGCCGCGGCCGACAGTTCCAATTCCGTCTCGGAGTCGGCGCCGTGATCGCCGCATCTCCATGTCGTTACGCGAACGGGCCCGTTGGCTTTACGCAGCGCTTCCCAGGCCTGATCCTGCAACACCAGCGGCTTGGTCGGCTCGTCGACGCTCGTGACGACGTGCAGGCGCGGATTGGCTGCCGAAACCCCAATCACGACTCCCATGTGCTTTCCGCACGGCGCGGTTGTGGTTTGAAGGAAAAATTGAATCGGCGCTCCCACGTGATCGTAATCGGCGAAGTTCAGAATTCTCACCTGATTTCGGCGCGCAGCGCGACCCGCCAGGGTTGGGGATTCCGGATCGTTATAGTCAGCAGCCTGCACCGGCCAGCGTGGCAGGATTGCCAGCCCAACCGAGTCGGTAAACGGCTCCTCGAAGAGCGGGTCCAGCGGGAGCCGGTCAATTTCCCGTCCCGACCGGATTCGGACGAGATCGGCCTTGCCCGCCTCTCCGAATGCAAAGCCGTTGCACGGACAGGTGTACCAAGCGCCGCCGCCGGCATCGCAAAACGGCTTTGGCTGGCCGTTCCATTGAATCCGCCAGGTTTCGTCCGCCCCGTTCACCCGGACGACGCGCTCCTCGCGGACGACTTGCGCAGTTGCGAGTATTGGCAAAAAGAAAAACAGCGAGCGTAGCACTTCGCGCTAGATTATAGCGCGTGAAACAGCGCCGCCGCGGAGTAGCCGAGCAATCCCCCGAGCACCGCTCCTGCGACGACGTCAGTCAGGAAGTGCATCCCCAACAGGATTCGCGACAGCGCCACGCTTACCGCGCAGAAGAACAGGCCGGGCAGCATGGCCGGGTAATACGCGCCCAGCGATACCGTGACTGCCACTGCCGTGATCGTGTGGCCGGATGGGAAGGAGAACTGGTCGGGCGGCAGAAGCGTCGCCCAGCAATGCGGCTCCAATGCGCACGGGCGCTTCCGCCCGAAGGCGCGTTTCAATTTGAGAAACAGCCCGATACCAACCGACGATGCCGCGGCTGCCGCTCCCAGCGCCCGGAACCGTTCCGGGCCCCCAGCCAATGCCACCACCAAGCCCATGGCGTACCACAGCCATCCGTCGCCTCCCCGGGTGGCCGCGATCATCCACACGCGCAGCCAGCGCGGGGCGCGCCAGCGGTTCACGCGCCGCATCAGCCGGTGATCCCCGGCTTCGATGATGCGGACTACAGATCCGGTCCCCATGCTACACTTTTAAGCCCGCGGTGTGACACCGGTGTGACTTCAACATAAAACATTTGTGAACAAAATTGTGAAACGTGTCCAGTTCCTCTATTTCGACGCCGGCGGAGGCCATCGCGCGGCCGCGACGGCGCTCAAGACCCTTATCGACCAGCAAAATCGTCCCTGGGAGGTAACTCTGGTCAACCTCCAGGAACTGCTGCGTCCGCTGGATATCTTCCGTAAAATCACTACGATCGACCTTCAGGACTTGTATAACCTGATGCTCGCCAAGGGCTGGACGCTCGGCTCGGCACAGTGGCTCATCATGATGCACGGCGTGATTCGAATGTACCACTCCGCAACGCTGCCGTTACTCAAACGTCACTGGAATGAAACACAGCCGGACCTGGTGGTGTCGCTGGTGCCCAATTTCAACCGGGCGATGTTTGAAAGTCTGGAAAATCGGTGTCCATTTGTGACAATTCTGACCGATTTTGCCGATTATCCGCCGCATTTCTGGATGGAGCGCCAGCCTCAGTTTCTGATCTGCGGAACGCCCAAAGCAATGGAACAGGCCCGTACGATGGGCTACGGCGAAGACTGTATTTTTCGAGCTTCCGGCATGATTCTGCGGCCGAATTTCTATGAGTCGGTCGAGGAAGATCGCGCGGCCCAGCGGGTGCGCCTGGGGCTCGACCCGGCGCGGCCCACCGGCCTGGTGCTGTTCGGCGGCCAGGGATCGAAAGTGATGCTCGAAATCGCGCGCAGTCTCGATAATGTCCAGCTCATCATGATTTGCGGGAAGAACGCGAAGCTGGCCGAGGCGCTGCGTTCCACCACCAGCGCCTCGCCGCGGCTGATTGAAGGGTTCACCAGCGAAATTCCGTTCTACATGCGCCTGGCCGATTTTTTCATCGGCAAGCCGGGACCTGGCAGCATCAGCGAAGCCATCGCCATGCATCTGCCGGTGATCGTCGAGCGCAACTCCTGGACGCTGCCACAGGAGCGCTACAACGCCGAATGGGTGCGAGAACAAAAGGTGGGGATCGTGTTGCCGAATTTTCGCGGCATCGCGGCGGCGGTCGACGAACTGCTGAAATCGCTCGACCAATACCGCGCCCGCGCCGCCGCGATCGAGAATCGCGCGGTATTTGAAATTCCCGAGATCCTGGAGCGTATACTGGCAGCGTGAAGGTTCTGACTGCGATTTTTGCGCTGGCCGGCGCCGCGTTCGCGCAGGAGCGCGTGATCCTCGATAGCGATTCGGCGGTGTTCAACGACGACGCCGCGGCGATGGTGATGCTGCTCAATCGTCCTGACCAGGTCGACCTGTTCGGCGTGACGCTGGTTCCCGGGAATATGTGGCCGTCGGTGGGCGCGGATTATATGTTGCGCGCGCTCGATGCCGATAAACACAGCACTCCCATGTACGTCGGCGCGCGCCTGCCGCTGGTGCATAACAAGGCCATGGCGCAAAAGGAAAAAGAAGAATGGGGCGAAGGGTATGTGGGTGCGTTCGCCGACGATCCGCCGGCCCGGCCAAAGTCCTCCTTCAAACGCGTGTCGCATCGCGACGGCATCGACATGATGATCGAGGCGATCGAGAAAACGCCCGGTGAAGTGACGCTGGTGGCCATCGGTCCGCTGACCAACATCGCGATTCTGCTGCGGCTGCGGCCGGATCTCGAGACCAAGATCCGGCGGCTGGTGTTCATGGGCGGCCAGGTTCACGTGAATGCGCTCGCCATGGATAAGCGCGCGGCGGAATTCAACTTCTGGTTCGACCCGGAAGCCGCGCAGATCGTGCTGCGGTCGGCCATTCCGGAAAAGGTGATGGTTGGCTTGGATCTATGCGACCACGCCCACATCGACAAGGCGCACTTCGATCAGATCGTGGCCGCGAAAACGCCGGTGACCGAGTTGTATCGCCAGGACCTGGTGAAGCGCTTCGAAAAGAATCCCGACTTGCAGGTGGGCATCTGGGATTGTCTGGCGGCGGCGTATGTGATCGACCCGAGCTGGATCACCAAGCGCGAATCGGCGTATCTGGACGTCGACACGGAGTTCGGGAAGAACTACGGAGCCGTGAAGCCACTCGACAAATCGATCGCCCCGAACGCGACGCCAGTGGTAGTGCTGCTGGATATGAACTTCGAGAAATTTTTCGCGCTGTACAAAGAACTGCTGACCAAGATTCCTTAGCCTATTTGTCGGGATGCGCCGTATACTGCGCCTGCGGCGGATTCAGCTTGATCGCGACGGTCTTCTCGTCCTGCTCGACATCGAAAGTCTCGCCGAAGGTCTGGTAGAATTTGGCGATCACCTGAATCAGAATCTTCCCCTGCGGAATCGAGGGGACTTTGACCAGGCCTTCCTGGTTGGTTTTCATATCCCATTCGCGGCGGTCTTTGGCGCCGAATTTCGTCTTGGAGCGCCCCTGCACGAATTTGATGATGACGCTGGCGTTGTCGATGGGTTTGCCGGCCTGATTGGTGACGACCACCTGGAGATTGGTCTGGTCGGCAGCGGTCAACGGCAGCAGAACGGTGATGACAAGGAACATCAATTTCCGCATTTGCAGGTATTATCTCACGCGCCAGACTTCCGCGGCCGTCGGATCTGGTCATGAAAATCCGGCCGCTGACCGCTCGCTCACGCGCGCGGCTCCGAATACTGCCTGAGCCGCGACTGTGAGAGTCTGTGCGAAGACTCCTGACGCGCTCCGCTTGCTGACGCGCGCGGTTCTGAATGTGGCTCATTCGGCAGCGTACTCAAACGGAACCCCGACCGTCAGAGTGTGTGTGAAAAGTGGAGTTGATCCCCGCCGTGACCGGCAGGGCTGGTCACGGACGTCTGCGCCTTCAACGCGATAGACCAGCCCTGCCGGTAACGGCGGGGATCAACTCCACTTTTCACACACACTCGTCAGGGAGGGGAGCAAGTCCGTTTTCACGCAGACTCATTGGAAGCGGTCGACGACGCGAGCGTCCATCTCGTCCTCTTCAATAAATTCACCGCGCTCGGCAGCCGCGAGCCCCTTTTCGACCGCGGCCATGAACCGCTCCTCTTCATCAAGGTATCGCGCGACCACGTTTGTCACCAAGTGTGGATGCGAGTTGCGCCAGCCGCGCTTCCTGCTCGGGCGTGAAATGCACGTTCATCGCCTAGAGTACGGGAAAATGCGGGTTCACGCAATATCCGGCAACAGGAAACTCCGGCGCGACCCCGCCGCTTCCGTCACCGCTTCCGCCGCCAGATAGCCGCTGCGCACCGCGCCTTCCATGATCGCGGGCCAGCCCTGACGAGTCCAGTCGCCTGCCAGAAACAAATTGCGAATCGACGTGTTCGCCGCAGGCCGTCGCGATTCGAGGCCCGGTCTGGGCGATAAGACCGCGCGAATTTCTTTCACCACGTGCGCCTTCTCGACGCGAGCCTCCCGCGTTGCCGGGAAAAATTCAGCCAATTCGCGCAGCGCCAGCCCGATCACCTCGGCGCGCGGAGTTTCCACCAAAGTGTGGGACGCGCTGATCACCAGTTGCACGTAGCGGCCTTCGCTCTTGTTGAAAATCCACTGGATGGTCCGGTCGAGCAGCGTGGCCTGCGGAATATCGATCACCGGCCGGTCGAACCACAAATGCACGCTGGTGATGGGCGAGTGCGTGAACGCGGAAACATCCACCGGCAGCTCCAGAGCCGGTAAACGTTCGAAGGGCAGGGCGCAGACGTAGAAATCGGCGCGATGGCATTCACCGCTGGTGCGAATGCATCGCACCGCGCCATCCTGGATGTTGATTTCTTCCACCGGCGCGCGCAGGTGCATCTGAACGGCGCCGATTTTCGACCACGCATCGGACCGGTACAGCTCGCCCAGCGGCACCGCCGGAACGCCCATTTCATACGCGTTCGACGTGGCCAGGAACGCCAGGCGGAATACCTGAAATCCATGCGCGGCGGCGGTGCGATCCAGTTCCTCACTGATCGCGCTGACCAGGATCTGCCGCCAAAAGCGCTCGATCGCGCGCGGAGGCTGGGAATGCT
This sequence comes from Terriglobia bacterium, assembly GCA_963797245.1. Taxonomy (GTDB): domain Bacteria; phylum Acidobacteriota; class Terriglobia; order Bryobacterales; family Bryobacteraceae; genus Palsa-187. Next base: position 154,395 of record CAWCPE010000017.1, on the reverse strand, counting down.
CCACCAGCCATTGCTGCATGCTGATCTGGTCGAGATCTTTGCGTCCGCTCTCCCGCCGGATCGCCAGCAGGCCGAGCGCGACCGCGAGCTTTTCCGAAAGATTCAGGAATTTGAGCGACGCGAAGGATCCCGTGAAATGCGCGGGCGCGGGAAGCAAGCCGGCGCGCATCACGCTGCGGCGCCCGCCGGGTTCGATGAACACGTATTCGGGATACCAGCGGATGGACGCGCCGACGCCGAGACGTTCGTAAAAATCGATCAGATTGACGCAGCAGCGCAGCAGGATGTGCTGGCAATTGTCGATGGTCTCGCTGCCGGCTTCATAAGAAGTTGCGCGGCCGCCCAGAAAAGGGCGCGCTTCAAATAATCGGACGGTGTGTCCGGCTCCACCTAGCGCAGCCGCGGCGGAGAGGCCGGCGAGGCCGCCGCCAATCACGATCACATCCGACATTCACACCAGCATAGCCCCACTTGCGGGGCTGTTGATGTCTTAACGGGCCGGGACGCGCGCGCGATGGCCGCCGCCCCAGTCGCCGTTAATGATCTCGATGATCAGCCAAAGGACGATGGCAATGAAAAGGATGTCGCTCGGTTCCAGTCCCATAAATAAGTCCTTTCAGTATGCCGGAAGTACGGCGGAGGCACAAGTACTAAGGCATCCAGTACGAGTCGATCCATCCAAAAATAAGGGCAATCACTGACCCGCAGATAGGGAACATCGCCACTGCAGCGAGCGTGCGCGCTATCCAACTCCAGCGCGTGAACATCGCCACGGCGAGTTGCGGCGCGCACATTCCGATCATGACGATCGCATAACCCAGGTAGCCATAGCTGCACCACGGGCAATGATGGCCGTGCACCACATGAATGTTGCAGGCAACTTCAGCACCGGCCCACAAGGACCTGCATCCGCATTGAAAAATCCACGCGCAGAAGTTGATGAAAAACGTGCAGGTGACGGCGAATGAAATGAGAAACGGCGAAATCCTAGTGAAGGGCGACACGCGCGCGACCCAGTTGCTTCACCACGTTCTCCATCAGCCGCAGCCCGCAGTTTCCGTCCAGCGTGAGGATCGATTCGGGATGAAACTGGACCGCTTCGATCGGCAGATCGCGATGGCGGATGCCCATGATGATTCCGTCGTCGCTTTCCGCGGTCACTTCCAGGCACGCCGGGAATCTTTCCGGAATCGCGTATAAAGAATGATAGCGGCCCACGCGAAATTCCTCGGGCAATCCGGCGAACACGCCGATTCCGCGATGCCGCACCATCGACGGCTTGCCGTGCATCGGATAGCCGAGCACGCCCAGTTCGCCCCCGAAGGCTTCGACAATCCCTTGCAATCCCAGGCACACGCCAAATACGGGCACTTCGAGCTTCGCCGCGCGGCGCACCAGATCGGGCACTCCGAAATCTGACGGCCTTCCCGGACCGGGCGAAATCAGGATCAGCGACGGCGCGGTCGATTCAATCAACGCGAGAGGGAATCCGGCACGATACGTGATCACCTCCGCGCCGGTCTGCCGGGCGTAGTTGGCAAGCGTGTGGATGAAGCAGTCTTCGTTGTCGACCAGCAGCATCCGGATATCACGTTTAAGCGGCGCAGCTTGCGCCGCATCTGGACCCGGGAGGCTTGCATCCAGCGCGCGGAAAAATCCGGTCGCCTTCATCCAGCACTCGCGATTTTCATTTTCCGGAATCGAATCGTACAGCAGCGTCGCACCGGCGCCGTAAGAGGCCACGCCGTCCCGCAAATGGACCGTGCGAATGGTGATGCCGGTGTTGATGTCGCCATCGAGCGAAATCATCCCCACCGCGCCGCCGTACCACCCGCGCGCATCATTTTCCAGACCCTCAATGGCTTGCGCAGCCCATTTTTTCGGCGCGCCCATGATGGTCACGGCCCACATGTGCGACAAAAACGCGTCGAGCGAATCGAAACCTTCGGCGAGCGTTCCTTCCACGTGATCCACGGTGTGGAACACGCCCGCGTAGGACTCGATCAGCCGCCGGCCGATCACGCGCACCGATCCGGGCTCGCACACGCGCGACTTGTCGTTGCGGTCGACGTCGCTGCACATGGTCAGCTCGGATTCCTCTTTGGTCGAATTGAGCAGCGCGCGAATGCTGTCGGCGTCGCGCAACGGGTCGCCGGTGCGCAGCGCGGTTCCGGCAATGGGGCACGTTTCGACGCGCCGGTGTTCGATGCGCACGAACATCTCGGGTGAAGCGCCGATCAGTTGCTCCTCGCCGAATTGCAGGAAGAATTCGTAGGGGCTGGGACTGGCGTGCTGGATCCGTTCGAACAGCTCCGACGGGCTGCCGGAATACGGAGCGCGTAGCGTCTGCCGCAGCACGACTTCGTAATAATCGCCGCGCCGCATGCCTTCACGCACGGTTTCGACCTTCGCCATGTACTCTTCCGCCGTGTGATCGGAAACGATCGGCCCGGACGCAGCGGGCTTTCGCTTCTTGATGTGCGTCGCAGTGGGCGCAATGCCCGAGGTGGTCAAATCGCCGCGCGAAAAATCGTAGCGGAAGCGCTCGATCTGCTCCTTCTTGCGATCCATGAAGTAAATGTCGTCGCACAGATAGAGGTGCAGATCTTTAACACCAGTGCGCGGGAGCTTCAACTCGATCGGATCGAACTGAAACAGCAGATCGTAGCCGAACGCGCCCACCAGCGCGAGCCGCGAAGCCAGCGGATGTCGGAATTCGTCAATGAAGGCGCGTAGAATCGAAAACGCCGAGGGCTGCTTGCTGCGCTCCTCTTCGGGGAACAGTGCGGGCAGCGGTTTCAGCGTCCCGCGCAGCACATTCGATTCGGACGTAAACGATTCCCAGTGCGGATGCGGCGCGAGCAACGGCTCCAGAATCTGGTTCAGAATCTCCCCGCGCGGATTGAGTGCGCGTAATTCGACCTCGCGCCCGGCCGCGATCACTTCGAGCGGAGGCGCGAGCGTCGCGAAATCCCAGCGCGAATACCGCTCCGGATATTCGTAGCCCGAAGAAAAATACGCCCCGCGCTGCGTGTCGAGCTTGCGCAGCAAGGATCGCAATCCGCGCGCATACGGGATTTTCGTGATGGACCGGGTGACGGCAATGCCGCCGGGTGTGGAATAGCCTTCGGACATTAGCACCACTGGGGCGTGGGAACCTCAGGATAGCATCGCACTGGCGCGCGACGCGTCGGTCAGATGGACTCCCACGGATTGACCAGATTGGCGCCGAGGCCTGCGAAGTCTTTCAAGTTGCGCGTGACAACCGTAAGATTGTGCTCAAGCGCAGTCGCGGCTATCATGCCATCCGCGGTATTCAAGGGCGTCCCTTTCAATTGGCATTGACCATCCATCAGGCCCCAGCGATCGGCGATGGATTGCGTCACAGAGAAAGCGACCTCGAAACCAGATCAGGAGGTCGGTCTGAAACCAAGCCTCCAACTCCGACCGGCGGCGTCCCTGGGGAAGCAGGACCAGCCCCTTGCGGATCTCACCAACCGTAACCACGCTGAGGAAAAGGGTCGACACAGATCGGGCGTTGAGCCACTCGATGACGCGGGGATGCGGACGATCCAGGCTGAACTCCGACGGGATGTTGGTATCCAGTAAGTACCCGTTCACAAATTTACGGGCCGGCCGGTCGACGGATTGCGGCTGAATTCAATATTGAGTCCCCGTAGCGGTGCAAACAGCTCCTCGATGCTCTTTGCGACTGGCGCGTCGGCTTGCGAGGGGGGGCACTGTGAAGACTGGAGCGCCTGCAGGATGACCTCTTCGGCGTCCTTGAACGCGCCACTCTGAAGACGTTCATTGATGAGCGCTTCGACTTCGGGCCTGATGATCTGGATGGTCATAAAACAGTCTCTGATCCTATTATCACTGCCCGCCGAAATAATTCGCCACCAGCTCTGCGATCCGTCCGACGGCATCTTCCAGATACGTCCCGATGCCGGTATGATGCGCGTCCAGGATCACCAGCACGATATTGCGGTTGCGGCTCTCCAGAATCCCCACGTCATTTCCGACGTACGGCAGAAAATCGCCGGTTTTATGCGGGATTCGAAAGCCCGTGACATATTTCGGCATGCGCGTCGCATACACCTGGCCGCGCATGATGTTCAACATCATCTCGCTGGCTTTCGGACTCACCGCCTCGCCCCGCTTGATCTTTTCGAGCAGCTTTCCCATGTCGCGCGCCGAGGTCAGGCCGAACGGGTGCTTGCCGTCGAGCGCGAAGGTGTTGCGATCGCTCGCGGCCAGCGCCTTGAAATACGCATCCGCCGTGGTCATGGCGCGAATCGACTTGAATCCCCACGCGTCCATCAACCGGTTCACCGCCGGCGGGCCACCCACCTTGTCGTAAATCAGATCGGTGGCCGTATTGTCGCTGACGATGATCATCAGCGTCAGCAGATCCTTGACGGTCAGATTCACGCCCGGGTCAAGCGACCGGATCACGCCGGTGCCGCCGCGCTTGGCCGCATCGGTCAGCGTCACGCGATCGGTCAGCGCGAATTTGCCTGCGTCGATCTGCCGGAACGCTTCGGCCATCAGCGGGATCTTGATCACGCTCATGGTGTCCATCGGATCGTCCGCGTTGATAGCGACCTCTTCGCCCGTTTCCAGGCACTTCATGTAAATCGCCCACTTCGCGTTCACTGAGCGGGTGAGGCGCTCAATATTCGATTGCAGGCGAGCCAGCGGTTTTTGCGGCGCGGGTTGCCCGGCAGCGGTCACGGCGGCGATGGCGAACAGAAGCGTTCTCATAGACCAAATTGTCGCAGCACCAGCGCCGTTGCCGATAAGACCGCTGCCAGGCCCAGCAAAGTCATCGCGACCGGGAAAGACCAGGGACGTTTCCACCGGCCGGCCTGTTTGCGGCGAACGGCAGCGACGATCATCGCGAGCGACAAAACCAGCCAGAATGCCGATGCGATTGCCTGCACGGGAGCCGTCATAAGTTTCGAACATTTTACACTAGCCGGTGGGCTTGTCATAATAGCTCTAACCCAGGGCTTTACAGGAGACTCGCTTGAACCAGTGCCGCGTTGGACTGCTCACGATCGCGATCGCGTTTTTGCCCATTTTGCACGGCCAGGTGGCCGGCTCGATTACCGGAAAAGTGGAGGACGCAAGCGGCGGCCCGATTTCCGCGGCTTCCGTCACCGTCAAGAGCCTGGAAACCGGCGCCACGCGCACCACCGTGACCGACGACAATGGCAATTTCACGGTTCCGCAGCTCGCGCCTGGACCGCAGGAAGTGCGCGTCGAAAAGAAGGGATTCAAGTCCGCCGTGCGCACCGGCATCAATCTTGAAGTGGGCCAGCAGGCGGTCGCGAATTTGCGGATGGAAGTGGGTGAGCTGGTGCAGCAGGTCGCGGTGTCGGCCGAGGCGCCGCTTGTGAATGCCACCACCAATTCGGTCGCCGGAGTTGTAGGCGAACGCGAAATCAAGGATCTCCCGCTGAACGGCCGCAGCTTCGACGAGCTGATCACGCTGAATCCGGGCGCCATCAGCTATGCGCTCAAGAGCGCCAACACCAGCACCAGCAACGGCTATACCTTCAGCGTGGACGGCCGCCGGACGGCGGAAAATATCGTCCTGCTGAACGGGATCGAGTACACCGGGTCGAGCCAGCTTGCCATCACGCCGGGCGGTGTCAGTGGGGAACTGCTCGGCGTCGACGCGGTGCGCGAATTCAACGTCCTCACCGATACCTACGGCGCCGAATACGGCAAGCGCGCCGGCGCGCAGGTGACGGTGGTCACGCAGTCCGGCACGAACTCGCTGCATGGAACCGTCTTCGAATTCCTGCGAAACAGCGCGCTCGACGCGCGGAACTTTTTCGACCAGGGCAATACGCCGCCGTTCCGGAGGAATCAGTTCGGAGGCGCCGCGGGAGCTCCGCTCAAGAAGAATCGCGCGTTCATTTTTGGAAACTACGAAGGTTTTCGCCAGGCGCTGGCGCTCAGCAATGTGACCGTCGTGCCGGACGCGCAGGCTCGCCAGGGATTGCTGCCGAATGCGAGCGGTGTGTACTCAAAGGTCGCCAACCTGGATACGGCGATCCTTCCTTATATGTCGTTCTGGCCCGCGCCCAACGGCCCGGAACTGCTCTCGAACGGCATCGCCAGCGGCACCGCGCTTTCTTACAACAATCCACGCCAGAGCATCCGCGAGGATTTCGGCACCGTCCGCACCGATTACAATCTGGCCGATCGCGATTCGCTTTCCACTTCTTACACCATCGACAACGGCAACAACCTGACGCCTAATGCCGATCCTCTGTTCGGATCGTATGAGACGTTGCAGTCTCAGGTGGCCAGCGTCACCGAAACGCACGTAATTTCGCCGCATATTCTGAATACCTTCACCGCCGGATTTTCGCGCGCCGCGTTCAACTTCGATTCGGTTCCGCTCGCGCAGTTTCCATCCAGCCTCGATTTCGTCAGCGGCGCGGGACCGGGCGGCATCACCATCGGCGGCGGGCAGACCACCACGGGAATCGCGGCGATCACCGCGGCGGGACCGAATAACGCGGCCGGTGTCTACAACCGGCGCAACCTGTTCACGTATACCGACGGCGTGCAGATCACCAAAGGCATCCATCAAATCAGCGTCGGCGTATGGCTGCAGCGCATGCAGGATAACGAGAACAGCGCATCCCGCCAGCTCGGCGCCGCCACTTTTACCAGTCTCACCACGTTTCTGCAAGGGACTACCAGCACGTTTCAGGTGGTGCCGAACGCGAATGAGCTCGGATGGCGCAGCCTGTTCGGGGCGTGGTATGTGCAGGACGCGATCCGGCTGCGTCCCAATCTGACTTTGCAGGTCGGACTGCGCGACGAATTCACCAACGGATGGAACGAAGGGTCCGGCCGCGGGTCGAATTATATCCCGGACTCTACTGGCGTGCTCCAAACCACGCCGCGTGTTGCGTCGGACATTTTCACGGTGAATAACGCGAAGCATCTGTGGCAGCCGCGCGTGGCGCTCGCCTGGGATCCCTTTGGCGACGGAAAAACCGCCATTCGCGCCGGCTTCGGGACCTACGTTTCGTTGATCGACGATCTCGCGTTCCTGATGAATTCGCTGCCGCCTTACAACGGATCGGCGACGTTCACCGGCGCGCTCTCGTCATTTCTTCCCATCATCGCCAACACTCCCGTGCCGCCGTCATGCGGACCGGGAGTTCCGACGCCGTGCACCACCTACGCTCCGCAGGGAGTGCAGTCGAACGCGCAGACGCCCACCGTTGAGGAGTGGAATTTCACGGTGGAGCGCGAAGTCGCGCCGAAAACCGTGCTGCGCGTGGCCTATGTCGGATCGCACGGTTATCACGAACTGCTGAGCATCGATCCCAACGATATTCCGGCACAGATTTGCGCGACTTCCGCCGGTTGCGTTTCGGGGGGCACTCCCGGAACCACGAAAGGACTGGTCCCCCAAGGCGCTCAGTACATTCCCGTCACCACGCGGCCCAATCCGTATCTGGGTGCCGGATTTTTTTGGTACACCGAGGGCAACAGCAGCTATAACGCGCTGCAGACCGACGTGACCCACCGCCTGGGCCACGGCCTCCAGTTCCGGGGCAACTTCACGTGGGGAAAAAATCTCGACATGAATTCGGGATTGACCGGCGCGCAGGCCAACAACCAGGCGCAGATGATTCTCGATCGCAACGACCTGCCGCGCGACTGGGGTCCTTCCGCGCTGGATGTGGCCGAACAGGTCAGCATCTCCGCACGCTACGATCTGCCGTGGTCGAAGAGCACCAATCGACTGATCAGCGGATGGCAGGTGAACCTGATCACCACGCTGTTGAGTGGATTCCCGTTCACTCCGCAGGACGGGTCGAACCGTTCGGGTGACGGCGATACGCGCAATCCGGACCGGCCCAACTATAATCCGAGCTTCACCGGCCCGGTGATCATCGGAAGTCCGACGGAGTGGTTTAATCCCAACGCATTTACGCTGTCGACGCCGGGAACTTACGGTAATGTGGGCCGCGGAGTGTATAGCGGTCCCGGTCTCGCGGACGTCGATTTTTCGATCTTCAAGAACACGAAGGTGACCGAGCGCACCACCCTGCAATTCCGGGCCGAGCTCTTCAATATTCTGAATCACGCCAACTTCGGAACGCCGAATGCCGTGGTGTTTGCAAACGGCACGGTCAGCCCGTCGGCCGGATTGATCACCTCCACGGCGACCACGTCGCGGCAGATCCAGTTCGGGTTGAAACTGATTTTTTAACCGTGGCGCACGTTTTAACGTGCCGCATCGACACTCGTGTCGATGCCTCTGCGAACGAAGAGGTGTCGAGAAGAGTCTCGACACGGCACGCACGAGTGCGTGCGCCACTTAATGCAGCCGGAAGCGCAGGAACACGTTCACCGCGACCGGATGGTTGCCGTACACCGGATCGAGCGACGACGGCATTGAGTACGCCGTAAAATTTCCGCCGAGGCCGGTGGTCAAGTGCGCCATGGTCAGGATGTCGCGCGTGTAGCCGATCACATAGGCGCCGATGCGGTACACGCCGGGTACGATCAGTTCGTCTTTGTCCACCAGCTCCGCGCGGCCCGTGATGTAATTCTTGCGCGCGAACGGCACCTCGGATTCGATCAGGTAGGAATTGAGATCGCGATGCGTGAAGGTGGAATGATTGCGGCCCCAGATGATGCTGGTGGACGAAGCTCGCGGCCGCGAATAAGAGAGCGACGCGGTGGAGCGCACCACATCGCCCGGTTCGAGCGCTTCAGGATGCGTGAGCCGGCCGACGGAAACCTGCGCCGCCCAGTTGTCGCTGGGAAAATACCAGGCGCGCGCCGACCACGAATTGATCGGCCCGGTTTCGATGGTCCAGCGATTTTCGCCCGGCTCGGTGCCATAGAATCCGCTCGATTCGAGCTTGAATTTGTCGTGCGAAATTCCCGCGGTGACCACCTCGTCGGCGATGTGCGTCGAATCCTGCCAGTGATGGCCGAGCGGAGCCTGCGGAATTTCAGAAGCCGAAGCGCGATGCGGATATGCGACTGGCCCCAGCGCCGGATCGCCCACCGGCGCGAAGTACAGGTCGAGTAGCGTTTTCTCGGAAAGCTGGCGGATGTAATGAAACCCCAGCGCCATGATGAAATTGTGCGGATGCTGCCCGTCGATGATGGGATGGCCGTAGGCGGTTTCGCCGGTCTGAAAAAGTTCCGGATACCGCTCGCCGGTGATGGTGGCGGGTTCCAGGCTGAGCATCAGTTCGGCTGCGAATGTCGCGTGCTCCCCGGCGGAATGCTGCGTCATCGCCATGAAGTTATTGGTGGAGTAAAATTTGCCCGCGCCGCGCGGGCCGGTCTGCTGCACGTCGTTGATGAATCCCTGGCCCATCAGCATGGTCTGCCAGGAGCCCAGATGCGTCATGATCATCGGCATGGGCGCGGACTCCGGGTTCTGGCTGGTGCCCGACGCCAGATTCATCAGATACATGCCGGTGTCGTTCATCGACATGTTCATTTGGGCGAACGCGGGAGCGGCAAACATGAGGCAGACGAAGATCCGCCGGTGCATAGAGACTCCTCAGGATGTTTTCTTACTGGCGCGGGTAGGTCAGCGGGGAATCACAATCGCAGGGGAGGCGGGGCGGAGCGGATGGCGGAATGTTCTGCGCTCTCGATCGGATCCGCGACGAAATTTGCGCTCACCAGTGTCGCATGAACGAATGGCGGCGGAACGGTCGCGGGAACCTGCAGGTAGACCAGTTCATGCGAGCACGAATCGATCGACTTCTGATGGTGCGGGCAGGCCGGATGGGCCGGCGCGGCGCACAGCGTGACGCATTGCAGGCTCGCGAAAATCAGAGCCAGCGTCAGCGCGATTGCCGTCTTCGCCATCCTAAACGCAGCGTAGCATAGTTCCGCGGCCGAGCAGCCAATGCACATCGAAGCGCCGTTTCACCGCTCGCATGGCTTCGATTTCCGCTGACGAATATTGGATTTCGAGCAGGTGCGCTTTGCGTTTGCCCAGGCCGTGCTCGGCGCCGACCGTTCCGCCCAGTTCCACCGCGGCGCGCGCCAGATCGGTCATCAGGGCTTTGTTTCGCTCGAATTTCGCGGGCGAATCGGAGAAGGTGTTGATGTGGAGATGGGCGTCGCCGGCGTGGCCGAAGATCGCGTAAGGCGGTTCCAGCAACTGGCGGTAGATCGACAACATTTCGCGGTTTTTGTTCAATGGAACGGCGTAATCGGTCGACAATTTCATGAAGCCGCTGCGGCGGATGCGGTCGTTGCAGCGCTCCGGCAGCGCGTGCCGAAACTGGCGGAAACGCTCGCGATCGGCCGCGGAAACCGCGAACCAGGATTCGGATTCGAGCGCGTCCGTCATGTCGAGATCGGCATCGCCCTCCTGTTCGATGATCAAAGCCGCGGCGTGCGGAACATCGAGCATTTCAAGCGAAGCGCGATCCAGGTACTCAATCATGTTGAGATTCGCACCGCGCCAGCGTTCGATCGCGTCGAAGGCGGCTGGTTCGGATTGGAAGAACACCACGCCGCTGAGGAGTTCGCCGCGCGGAGGAAGCAGCTTCAGTTCCGCTTCGGTGACCACGCCGAGCGTTCCTTCGCTGCCGATGAACAGGTCGACAAAATCCATCCCGGGCGCAAGGCGATATCCGGCCGAATGTTTCGTGGTGTGCGGGAGACGAATCGCGGCAACGTCGAAATCGATCGGCTGACCTCGGCGGATTTCGAGAATCACGCCTGATACAAGCGCGACGCGCAGCGCCAAAACGTGCTGACGCGTGGCTCCGAAGCGGTAGCTGCGCGAACCGCTGGCGTTGGCGGCAATATTTCCGCCCAGCGACGACGTGTTTTCCGTCGGATCGGGAGCGTAAAACTGATTCGACACCGCGGCGGCGGATTGCAGGTCGCGCAGCAGAACACCGGGACCGGCGATGGCGTACCCGTCGTGGATTTCGAGCCGATTCAGGCGCGTAAGCGAGATCGCCCAGCCGCCTTCCGGGACGGCCGCTCCGGTGACGCCGGTGAGCGCGCCCATGAACGTAACCGGCATCTGCTGCGTGCCCGCGCGATGGAGAATCTCCAGGAGTTCGGCTTCATCGTGGGGAGTGAAGATTTCGTCGGCGCGGCCGGGATAGTAGGAAGCGTCGGTGATTTCGGGCACTGACTATATTATGGTCGCGAAAGAATACGGACGGCGGATTTCAATCCGCGTGGCGCTTCAGCGCCGCCAGCGGTGGCGAGGCTAAAGCCTCGCGCGGGCTGAAGCCCGCCGTCCGCTTTCGTTCATTCGTGCCGGAGCGCGATGAGAGGGTCGCGGTTGGCGGCGCGCATCGCTGGGGGTAGGGACGCCGCGACAGCGGCGATCACGATGCACGCGACAGGCGCGGCGAGGCTGGCAAGATCGGTCGGCTTGACTCCAAACACTTGCGATGCAAGATAACGCGCCAGCGCCATGCCGGCTCCGGTTCCGAGGGCGATACCGGCGACGACCGGGATGGACGCGCCGGCGACAATCAAACGCACCACCTGACCGCGGCGCGCGCCCAAAGCGATGCGGATGCCGATTTCACGCGTGCGACGGACGGCGGCGTAGTTGATCACGCCGTAGAGTCCGACAGCGGCAAGCAGGAGTGCTACGACGGAGAAAAATCCGGCCAGCAGGGCGAGCAGACGCTCGCTGAGCAGCGTGTTGTCGATCTGCGAGGCGAGCAGGATCGTGTTGCGGACGCGAATCGCGGGCTCGGTGGTTTCGATTTTCTGGCGTAGCCAGGTGATGAAGGCGGGCGACATGGAATCGGCGCGGACGTTCATGGTGGGGTCGAAGTTCCGGCGCCGGGTGGTTCCGGGTATCGCCTCGCCGTTGTCGCGCAGGGGCGTATAGAAGGTGGGGCCATCGTCATGGCGGGGGCGGTTGTAGTGAATCGACGCGGCCACGCCAACGATTTGGCGGCGAACCGGCTTCGTGTCGTCGCTGAAGGTTTCAAATCCCTGGCCGATGGGATTCGCGCCGCGCAGGTAAGTTTCGACGAACGCCTGGTTCACGATGACGGAGTCCGACTCGCGGGCGATTTCTTCGGGAAGAAAATCGCGGCCGGCGATCCAGCGGATTTGCATGGCGTCGAAAAATCCATCGGAAATGGGGATCTGCATCGGACGGATGGTTTCGTTCTCCCGCCCGGGGAAGCGCACGAAGGGCATCATCATCCAGACCATATCGCCGCCCATGGGACGCTGCGCGGTGTAGCTGGCGGCGCGCACGCCGGGAAGATGGCGAATGTACTCGAGGAGTTTGGTGCGGGCGATAGGCTGGAAGGTGAACGGGTCCGGCGCGGCGGGCCGGAGGTCGAACAGGACCATGTTGCGGCGATTGAATCCGACATCGACCGTGGTCAGTTTTCGAAACGACAGCAGCAGCAATCCGGAGAGGAACAGGACCGCGACGCTGAATCCGATCTGCGCCGCGAGCGTCCAGCGCAGCGAGCCCAGGCGCGAGCACTGGTTCGCGGTGCTGCGTTTAAGCGCAGCTTCGGGCGCCGCCGACGACGCTCGCAGTGCGGGAATCAGGCCGAACAGGAGGGTGCTCCCGAGCGCGAGAGCGGCGGCGAACGCGAGCGAGCGGGCATCGGGCGCGACGTCGAGAAAGGCGGGGAATTCGGAGGGTCCCAGCCGCGCCACGATGGCGGGGGCGACCAGGGCCGCGAAGACGACGGCGAAAACGGTCGAGATGACGGCGATTTGCAGGCTTTCGATCAGCATCTGCTGAATCAATCGCGAGCGCGCAGCACCGAGCGAGATGCGCAGCGCCATTTCCGCATCGCGCGCCGAGGCGCGGGCGAGCATCAGATTCGCGACGTTCGAGCATGCCACCAGAAGCAGAAGCGCGCAGATCAGCGTCAGGATCTGAAACGGACGGCGGAACTGCTCGCGAAAGAAACTGCCGTCTCCGGTGGAAGCGTCGCGAATGCGAAGCGGCTGCGCGGCGAATTCCCTCAGCTGCTCGCGATGAAGGTTGCGCGGCGGGTCGGTGCGGATGCTCTCGGCCAGCGCGTTTGAAAACGCGCCTTGCAGGCGCGCCTGAAGCTGCACGCGATCGACGCCGGGGTGAACGCGGCCCCAGATGGGGGACAGCTCCACGTTGTGCGCGAGGATTCGCGGATCTGCGCCCGTGAAGAACGGGTACCAGAGATCGGTGAGAAATCCGGTGTGCACGCCGCTGAACGGCGGCGCGGCGACGCCGATGATCTGGTAAGTTTTTCGATTGAAGGTGACGGTGCGGCCGAGGACCGAAGGGTTACCCGCGAAGCGGCGCTTCCAGAACGGGTAGCTGAGCACGGCGACCATGTGGCCATCGGTGAGCGAATCGTCATCGGGCTGAATCAGGCGGCCGACGATCGGCTTCACGCCGAGGATCTCAAGGCCGCGGCCGTCGATGGGTTCGGCGCGGATGTTTTCAGTTGCGCCGCGCGCATCGTCGAACACCGCGGGAGCAAAGCCGGCGCTGTATTGAAGGAAAAAAAGATCCGCGGACTCGCGCGCGGCATCACCCAGCATTTTAAGTTGCGGATAACTGAAGAATTGGAACTCGCGAGGCTGATTGTCGACGCTCATGAAAGGGGGAAGGACGCGGGCCAGATCGATGAGCTGGCCCGGATCGCGCACCGGGAGCGGACGGAAGACGAGCGCGTCGATCAGGCTGAACGCGGCCGTGCAGGCGCCGATTGCGAGGGCGAGTGAGACGATGGCGGCCAGGCTCGCTACGCGGTATTTCGCCAGCATCCGCACGCCGAAGCGGAAATCGCGGGCGAGCGATTCGAGCCACAGCGCGGATTTGATTTCGTGGCTTTCTTCGCGCAGACGAAGCTGTGGGCCGAGCGCGCGGCGGGCGGTTTTGACGGCTTCTTTGCGCGGCATACCTCGCGCGATCAGATCGTCGAAACGCTCCTCGAGATGGAACTGGAGCTCTTCGTCGAGATCGGCGGCAGTTTTGGATGACCGGAAGGCGTTCGAGATGCGCGTGATCCAGGACATTTTTCAGGCCTGCTTTAGAGCCATATTGATGGCCGCGGTGATGGAGGTCCAGCGCCGCTCCTCGGCCTCCAGTTGTTTCCGGCCGGCCGCGGTCAATTCATAGACGCGGGCGCGGCGGTTGTTTTCCGTGGTTTTCCAGCGCGCGCGGACGCAGCCGGATTCCTCCAGCCGATGGAGTGCGGGATACAGCGACCCTTCCTCCACTCTCAGCAGATCCGAGAGGGCTTCGATGTGCGCGGTGATCGCGTAACCGTGCAACGGGCCGCGGCGGTCGAGAATCTTGAGGATCAGGAGGGGGAGCGAGCCTTGCAGAGCGTCTTTACGTTGCATACTAAGTTGGCTAGGTAAGACAACTGAGTATAGTTCGGCTGCCGGGCGTCTGTCAAGAGCGCCATTCGTGAGACGGCTTGGATGCCATATGGTTAAGAATCCCATCATAACCATAGCTAATTAGACCCCTGCCATACGAGTCGGCGTGAAAAGTGGCATCCACCGCTCCCTGACGGTCGCGGCTCGGTTTCAGCGCTGTGCGGAGTCAGCAACATGCAGAGCCGCGCACGTGAGCAAGCGGTCTGTGCCAGATCCGGATAAGCGGACACCAGTTCCCGGAAGCGGACACCGCCCGATTCGCGCGGCCCATCCGTTTCATTCACTTCGGGCGGACCCTGATTTGCTCTTCGATCGGAAGGATGCTCACATTCCTGGCCGATGTGCGTTACGCGCTGCACAGTTTGCGCAAGATGCCGGCATTCAGCATCGTGGCCCTGCTGGTGCTGGCGCTCGGGATCGGCGCGAACACGGCCATTTTCAGCGTGGTCAATTCGGTGGTACTCCGTCCGCTGCCGTATCCCGCAGCCGACCGGCTGGCGCTCATCTGGGAAACCGATCTCAAAGACGGAATCCAGCGCGAAGGGCCGTCCGGGCCGAATTTTCTCGACTGGCGCGAGCAGAGCCAATCCTTCGAGGAAATGGCGCTGCTCGAAGTCGGCACCGGGACGATCACCGGGGAGGGCGAACCTGAGCAGATCACCGGCCTGCGCGTCACCACCAATTTCCTATCGATGTTGGGCGCCCGGACGGTTCTCGGCCGCGGATTCACCGAGGCCGAAGGTGCAGGGAAGGCTCGGTTTCCGGTGGCCGTGCTTACCAACGGATACTGGAACCGCCATTTTGGATCCGACCCGGGGGCGATCGGGCGAACCTTCATCTTGAATAGCGAGCCGTACAGCGTGATCGGCGTCCTGGCTCCCGATTTCTACGATTCGCTGCCGACCGACCTGTATGTCCCGTGGCCCATCGCGGAATTGCGCGCCAAGCAGCGTGTCTCTCACGATTACGGCGTGATCGGGCGGCTGAAGCCGGGCGTGACGATCGCACAGGCGCAAGCCGAGTTGAGCACCATCGCGCGGCGCATCGACGCCCAGACGCCACGGTTGGCCGGTTGGGACGTCACCGTGGTCGGGATGCAGCAGGCGCTGTTCGAATACATCCGGCCCGCGCTGCTGTTGCTGCTGGGCGCGGTAGGATTGCTTCTGCTGCTGGCCTGCGTCAACGTGGCGAGCCTTTTGCTCGCGCGCATCACCGGCCGGCGAAAGGAGATGGCGATCCGCGCGGCGCTGGGCGCGCGGCGCGGCCGTCTGGTCGCGCAGATTTTGAGCGAAAGCCTGGTGCTGAGTCTGGCGGGCGGCGCGCTGGGCGTTGGATTCGCAGTGTGGGGTGTCGACCTGTTGAGCGCGGTGCTGCCGGCTACGCTTCCCATGGCTCAAGCCGGAGCCGAAGTGGTGCGGCCGGCGATCAATGTCGACGCGCGAGCCCTGATCTTTGCGTTGCTGATTTCAACCGGAGCCGCGCTCATCTTCGGATTGCTTCCCGCGCTGCACGCCGCGCGTGCGCCGGTGAATGAAGCGTTGAAGGCCGGCGGGCGCACTTCCGCGGCAGCGCGCGGCTGGATGTGGGATGCGTTGGTGGCCGGAGAAATCGCGTTGGCCAGCATGCTGCTGATCGGCGCCGGGCTTGCCATGAAGAGCTTCGTCAATCTCCAGCACGTGAATCCCGGCATCCGGCCCGACCATGTCCTGACATTCCGTATGCGCCTGCCCACGGACAATCTCTATAAGACCAGTCGGGAGCAAGCCGCGTTTTACCGCCGCGTGCTCGATCGCGTCAACCAGATCCCCGGCCTTCAATCCGCCGGCCTCACCGACGTGCTTCCGCTCGGCGAGCAGAATGACCGCGAGTATTTCGTGATCGAAAATCGCCCGATGCCCGCTGGACAGGAACTGGTGGCTGATTTCCGGCGCATCAGTCCGGGCTATCTGAGCACCATGGGGATCGCGCTGCTCCAAGGCCGGCGGCTTTCCGATCGCGATGCGCATGACGCGCCGCCGGTGATCCTGATCGACGAAACGCTGGCGCGAAGGTATTGGCCGAATGAGAATCCGATCGGCCGGCGCATGCGGCTGTGGGGCGAATATCGCGAAGTGGTCGGCATCGTGAGCCAGGTGCATCATTACGGCCTGGAGAAAAAGCCCGAGCCGACCATCTACGCGCCGTTCGAGCAGATGACCGACAGGTCCATGGCGCTCGCGGTGCGCACCACTATGGACACCCAGTCGGTGGTGAACGCCGTGAAGCAGGCGGTCTGGTCGGCCGATCCGCGCCAGCCGGTGTTTCAGATCCGCAGCATGGATGAATACCTGGCGCTGGCCGATACGGCGCCGCGCATTTCGATGCTGCTGCTGGCGGTTTTCGCGGGGATCTCCATGCTGCTGGCGGCGCTGGGGATTCACGGCGTGGTGTCGTATGGAATCGCGGAGCGGACGCGCGAGTTCGGGATTCGAATGGCGCTCGGCTCAACGCCGCGGCAATTGAAAGCGATGGTCGTGACGGGCGGAATCAAAACGGCGCTGATGGGTCTGGCGGCTGGGATGGCCGGCGCGGCGATGCTCGCCTGGACGCTGCGCGCGCTGCTGTTCGGCGTCGCGCCGCTGGATTTCGGAGTCATGGCCGGGGTTGCCGTATTGCTGCTGATGGTGGCGTTGATCGCGAATTACATCCCGGCCCGCCGCGCCGCTCGCATCGACCCGATGCAGGCTCTACAGTAGTTACGACGCTTTTCTGCGTTCCAGCTCAGAGATGCGCTGCTCGGCCAGTGCGAGCCGCTCCTCGAATCCCATCACGGTGCTGACCATCCCATTCACCCGAATCTCCATGGGGCGAGCCCACCCATAGAAAGCGCCGAGGAGGTTGGTTTCGACTTTTTCGATGCGCTTGTCGGTTTCTTCAAACCGGCGGTCAATCGATTCGAAGCGTTCGTCGATCCGCGCGAAGTTATCGTCGAGGTACTTCTTCAGGTCCTGGTCCATTCAACTCGATTGTATCCGTCCAATTCACACCTGTCCAGGGCTTGGGCGGCTAACATTTGTGCGCGCTCGAGTCTCTCCTTCGGAAAGGCGTTATACTGAAATATAACTGCAGGAGGTGAGGCATGCACACCACAAATCTGCGCAAAGTCGGCGGCTCCGTAATGCTGGCGGTTCCACCGGCGCTGCTCGATATCCTCGAGTTGCAGCCTGGCGCCTGCGTCGGGATGACGGTCGAACGCGGACGCCTGGTCGTGGAGCCCCGGCTTCGCCGGCATTATTCGCTCAAAGAGTTGCTCGCTCAGTGCAGTCCCAAAGCGCGGCGCAGCGGTGCGGATCGAAAATGGTTGGATAGCAATCCGGCCGGCCGAGAGCTTCTTTAAATGAAGCGCGGGGAGATCTGGCTGGTGAGCCTGGATCCCACTTCGGGCCACGAACAGAAGGGCCGCCGTCCGGTGCTGATCGTGTCGCCGGAAGCCTTCAACCGAGTCACCAAGGTCCTGATCGTTCTCCCGATCACAACCGGTGGTAACTTCGCGCGAACCGCCGGCTTCGCCGTAGCACTGAGCGGAACAAAGTCCACGGGGGTCATCCGGTGCGATCAACCCCGCGCTCTGGATCTCGCCGCTCGCCGCGGAAAGAAGCTGGAGAGTGTACCGGACGAAGTCATGGAAGAAGTCTTGGCGAGGGTCTCGCCCATCTTCGAGTGAGCGGCACCCGAAAGGCGAAGCGAGGGCCGAAGGGGACAGTTCTGTCTGTCCCCCCTCGATTTCCTTCGATTTATGTTCTACGCGTTCCCTCATGGCCAGCTAGGCCCTAAGCGACAGGGGTTTCCTGTCATACAGCTCAGCGTCTGCGACTGCAGGTAGGCCCCCTCGCTAATCACCTTCGATGCGTCCGCGAAAATATATGGTGTCGAATCGAGCGAGTACCGGAAGAACCAGGGGTCTCGACGCACGTAGAGAAAGAGGTACCGGGCATGCAGGCGCTGTGTGACCTGCGCGAAGAGATCCAGCGCCTCGATACTTTCGAGCGGGACGTCCGTGACGGCATAGGCGTGCGCCATGGCGACGTTGTGAAAGTCAAAATGACATATCTCGGCTGTTCCTCCACGCACGGCAAATTGCAGCGGATCGCCTCCGGGGCCCGATGCTTCGATCAGATGGTCCTGTGCGTCACGGCAGCGGAAGCGATACCTGCCGTAGACTTCGTAGAACATTGCAAACGGGTATGCCTTGGGTTGCTGGCGGGCGATCCATCCTGTCACCTGCGTCAACGGCATGTCAGACATGAATGGACCCGCGACGTTTCCCTTAGATTTCGACAACAGCGATAGGGTGTACACACCATCCCGAGTCGGCGGCTGATACCCTCGCGCGAGTTCCTCTACGGTTGAGCAGTTGGCAAATTGGCTGTCATCCAGGGGAATCTGAATATTGCTAGTCCGGCTATCTTGCTGCGCCGTGATCGTCACACAGCACGCGAACATCGCAGCGAGCGGACCCAGGCGAATCGTTTTGGTCCCCTTACCCCACATCGAAAATCTCCATCGCCTGATTCAAGCTCTGGATCGCATCCCTCCCCGGCGCGGGCGAGTATTCGTGCGCCACGTAGCCCGTAAATCCTAAATCCGCGATCACCTGGGCGATGAAGTGGTAATTCAGTTCCTGCGTGCCGTCGATTTCGTGCCGGCCCGGATTTCCGCCGGTATGAAAATGACCGATCCATTGGATGTTTTCGCGAATCGTCCGCGCAATATCGCCTTCCATGATTTGCAGGTGATAAATGTCGTACAGCAGCTTCACGCGCGGCGAATTTACGCGCTTCATCACTCCCGCGCCCCACGCGGTGTGGTCGCACATGTAATCTTTGTGATCGACCTTGCTGTTCAGCAGCTCCATACAGATGTTCACGCCCTTGTCTTCGGCGTGCGCTTTCACGCGATTGAGAAACGCGACGCAGTTGTCCGCGCCTTCCGCGTCATTCATGCCGCGGCGATTGCCGGAAAACGTGATGATGCTCGGCACGCCGTTCGCCGCTGCTTCGTCGATCGCGGCATGCATCGATTTTTCCAGGCGCTCGTGATTTTCTGTCCGGTTCAGCGCGTCTCGAATCGTGCCGCCGGGTCCAGGTGGATACATGGTGGGAATCAGCCCGTATTTTTTGAGCGTCGCCCAGCTTTCCGGACCCTGCAGATCGTAGCCCTTGCATCCCAGGCGCGCGGCTTCGCGGCAGGTATCTTCAAACGGCATGGATTTCGCGAACACGCCGCGCGTGACGCACTGTTTCAGCTTTCCTTTTCGCGCGACCGGGGTTTCCTGCGCAAACGCGGGCACGGCGGCGAGGGCGGTGACAAATGTTCTGCGACGCATAATCGTTTATCGTACACGGACTTAGGCGACCGCAGGCGGACCATCGCTTGGCGCCGCCCGATACAATCGCCGCGAAGACAATGATGCATGCCGAACAAATCGCTTTCCTGATTCAGCAGCCGCCGTGGAGCAACTCGCCTGATGAGCGCGAGCTGGATTATTTTCGAACCTGGCAGAGGGTTTCCATCGTGCTGCAAAGGGCATTTCGAAAATGGGCCAGCCAGATTTATTTTCGGGACCTGGCCCGGTTTGAGGATCGCGAGGCGGCTTATACGATGCTCGTGTTTTCGGCCTGCCGTCCGTGTTATGGCCGTCCACGCTCGGAATTCACGTTTGATGTGGCCGATCCTCACACGCTCGCATCGGCGTGGCGATCGCTTGGACAGTCGTTACGCTGCGCGCTGGCGCCGGTCGAAACACGGTTGAAACTCGCGGGCGAGTTCGAACTTGCGCACCGCTATGCTCCCGTGTGGCACCAGGACATTCTGGGCTGGGTGCAGAAGCGTCCGCGTCCGCTGATCCGATTGATCGCGCTGGAAGCCCGGCTGGTGGACGGCGTGATCGATCTGGGAACGCGCCGCGACGAATGCTCCGCGCTCCGGTTTCATCGGACGGCCGTCAATATTCTCCGCAGCTTTCACGGCGACGATATGACGGAGCTCTTGCCGTGTTTGCTCGAAGAAACCGCGCGCGTGTTGACGACCGATTGCGGAGGTTTCCATCTGGATGCAGCGTCCGCGCCAGTCCACTCCCATGCGTAGAGCTGGACCCTCATGCGGTCTGACTGGAAACTCCGGACGTGCTCCCCTTGCTCACGCGCGGGGTTCCGCTTGGCGCCGCGGACAGGCGTCATACGGAACCCCGACCGTGAGGGAGGGGAGCGGGTCCGCAGTTCTCCGGACAGACTCAAAAGCGCGCAGACTCACGCGTTGCACCGATCACTTGATCGACATCCGGATCGCACAGCACGGTCACATGCGGGCCTCGGGGAGCCCAGATTTCGGGATCGGTCGAAAAGAAAATCGCGATGACCGGAGTTCCCACGGCGGCGGCCAGATGGCTGATCCCGGAATCGTTTCCAAGGTATACCCGGGCGGTCGACAGCCAGCAGGCTAGCTTGTATAAATCGGCGAAGCGGACCGCATCATCGAGCGATTCGTCCGGTCCGGCGGTCCATTTCACGGGCATTTCGAGCTGCGCCGCCACGCGGCGGAAATGTTCTAGCGGCCAGTTCTTTTTCGCGCTGCCCGAAAACGGGTGGATGGCCGCAAAGTTTTCGACCGGCGCAGCCGGCACCTCTATACGCGGAATTCCTCCCGGTGGAATCGGCAGGGCGGGGAAGAAGGTGAACGGAAGGTGCCGGACTGCTTCTTGAAATTCGCTTCGATTGGTTCCGTACCAGGAGTAGATCGAATCAAAACCGGCGAGCTCCGGAACAGTGGCGCCTTCGACCACGCCTACGAGTTCGATACCGGTATCGATGAGGGCGCGAGTCCGGTCGGCGAAGCGGATCAGCGGGAGCGTCGGACGTGGACACCAGATTTCGGTGTAATCGGCGCGCGCGGCTTCGAGTTCGGGGAGGGACAGAATCACGTCGCCGATCGCGCCCGGCCGGATGAGGAGTCGGCGGGGCAACTATTTCAATCCGTAAAGCTTGCGGGCGTTGTCGCGCAGCACCATGTGGGCCAGTTCGACCGCGCGCTCGCGCGTGATTTCGTGGTCGCGAAGCATCCCAGTGAGCGCAATGCCGAGCGCTTCGCGGCCGCTCTTATCGGCGATGTACGCGGCTTCCTCCCAGCCGTTGTCGGGCGGCGCGAACGGGTAAGCGTCGGTGGCATACATCACTTTTTCGGGAACATATTCGAGCCAGGCGCGAATCGCCGCCGCGGTATCGTGCGGCTCATTCATGAAGGTCTGCGCGGAAAAATCGAGATAGGCATTGGGTTTGGTCAGCAGCGCGGTTTCCTGATGCGCGAACGGCCAGCCGCCGTGCAGCATCACGAAATTGGTTTTGCGCAGCGCCGGATCGTTGAACAGCGGTTCGAGCAGCATGGGATTCGATCCGCCCACGTCGAAATATCCGCCTCCGCCCGCGCCGGTGTGAAAATGGACCGCCATGCCGAGCCTGCCGCATTCGGTGGCGATGAAGCGGAAAATATAGTCCTGAAGCGCGCGGTAATCGCCGGAGCCGCTCGCGTAGACTTTTTCGGCCTCGGCTTTCGACGGATTGCCGATCGCGAGCGGGCGCAGATACGCCATCTCGAATTTTTCAGCGACTGCGCCAGCCTGTTTGTGACGTTCGAGCGTGACGCGCACCACCTTATCGAGATATTGATCGAGCGTCGCCGGCTTCGACGCGACGCCGGATTCGTCGTAGTAGCGTTCCAAAAGCTTTGCTTCGAGCGCGAAAAACTGTTTCTGGTCGGAATTGTGAACCAGCGGATCGGTCGGCAGCGGATACATGAGCGCATCTGCGAAAGGAACCCACCGGAATCGCGGCGACGGCAATCCCGGGCCGAGAGCGACGCGGTTGGCGAGCATGGTTTCAATATTCAACTGATCGAGCACCCGCACGGCGTAATCCTGGCCGTATTGTTTCTGCGCGGCGGCCTTGTCGCCGGAGAAGATGGCGTGGTGGGCTTCGAGCAGCACGGGCGAACCGGGACGTGTGCGGACGGGATCGGACTCGGCTTCGAGCGATTCGACGGGCAGCGCGTCGTATTCGTGATCGGGCGTTTCCCCCGCGCCGGTGGGGCGTACCGGATGGGCGTGATTGTCGATGGCCTTGATTCCGGCAATCTCAGAGAAGAGCTGCGGATCGACGGAGGCTGAGGTTTCCTGGCGTGGCGCGCAGGCGGCGAGGATAAGGAGCAACGGAACAAGCGCGGCGCGGGTCATCGGATCAGTGTAGCGCGGCGCGTCAGAAAGGCGAATCGCCGAGCTTTCTGACACAGACGTGAATGTTCACGAGATCCTGCGCGCAAAAGTACACCAGCTCACAATTGAACCGCGGCGTGATGTACTGGATCAATTCGACCACCGAAGCCGGCGTGAATACGGTGAAGTGGTGCACTCCCGAACCACCGGCGTAAATCTCATTCAGCTTTTCCGGAGTCTTGCGTTCATAGTGCGCGTGCCCCGCGGTTCCCCACATCAATTCGGACGCTTGTTCCTGTGAAAACGTAAACTCGCGCTGCTCGAAGCGGCGGATCACCTCGGGAACTGGGGTGGCGGGACGCCGGTGATCGTAGGTTCCGCGCCGGTTCGGCAGAACGAAATAAACCACGCCGCCGGGCTTCACGCAGCGAAGCTGGTCGTAGATCGCGGCGATAGTGTTGGGCGCGTGTTCCAGAACGTGCGAGGAGTAGACGAAATCGAGTTCGCCGTTGGGGAGCGGGATGTAGAAATGCGGCGGGGTCAGAAGCACGCTCGGTTCGATCAGCTTCTCGAGATCGTAGTACGGGCCGCCCTCGAGTGACCGCAGAATTTCCGCAGACTGTGCCTTCGTGCAGATATCGGCGTACACGACTTCGGCGTGCAGCGGAGCCGGGCTCGAGAGCGCGCCGATTTCAAGACCGCGGCCCGTGCAGAAGCCGATGGCCGCGTGATGATGATCCATGACACTCGCTGATCGTCGTTTTGTGGCCGCTGCTTTAGCCCGTACAATGATCGGATGCACCGCCTCGCGCTGGCACTGATTCTGACCTGTCCGCTTGAGGCGAAGGTGAACTTCGTCCGCGACGTCAAGCCGATTCTTGAATTGCGCTGCGTGCGCTGCCACGGGTCCGAATCGGCGATGAAGAATCTGCGGCTGAATCGCAAGGATCGGGCCATGGTGGTGATTGTTCCGAAGAAGCCGGAAGAGAGCCGGCTGTTTCTGGCAGCGCGGTCCGGATTCATGCCACCGGGAGGGCCGAAGCTGAGCGCGGCGGATCTGGAGACTCTGCGGAAATGGATCGCCGAGGGCGCTCGGTGGCCGAAGAAGGTGGAGCTCTCCGCGAAGAATCCGTTCTTGAAGTAGGACGGCCGGTCTTGCCGGCTGTCTCTTGGGCTTATCCGGGAGTTCCCCCGAGACAGGCGGCAAGACCGCCTGTCCTACGTGACGGAACCAGCAGGCTGCCACGTATAATGGACCGACCGATCTAAGTTCATGGCAACCCCCATTCAAACCACCATCCCGCAGAACCGTCCGCAAGGCCTGATCATGTGGTGGCCGGCCGTGGTGATGCTGCTCGGCACGGTGTTGAGCTTTCTCGACCGGCAGGTGCTGGCGCTGCTTTCGCCGACCATCCTCCAGGAAACGCACCTCACCAAAACCGATTACGGCGTGGTGATCGCCTGCTTCAGCTACGCCTACATGGTGTCGACGCTGATCTGGGGTCCGGTGCTCGACCGGATCGGGCTGCGGATCGGGATGACGATTTCGATCGCCCTGTGGGCCGTATCGAGCGCCAGCCACGCGCTGATTTCGACATTTCTGGGCTTCGCGGTGGCGCGCGCGGCGCTCGGACTAGGGGAAGGCTCCATGTTCCCGGGCGGATTCCGGACGGCCATGGATACGCTGCCACCGGAAAAGCAGGCGCGCGGCATCGGGATCGCGTATAGCGGGTCCAGCCTGGGAGCGGTGATCGCACCGCTCATTTTTATTCCGATTGCCGTCCATTATGGGTGGCGTCCCGCGTTCCTGGTCACGCCGCTCTGCGCGCTGATCTGGCTGGCGATCTGGCGGTTCACGGTCAAGCCGAGCGCGTTCGCCACGCAGCACAAAACCGATCGGATGCATTTCCCCAACTTCCTCGACCGCCGCTTCTGGAGCCTGGTAGTGAGCTACGGTATGGGCGCGATGCCGGTGGGCGTGATCGGATTTCTGGGCCCGCTGTACCTGACCGGAGTTTTCCACGTCACCCAGGCGCAGCTCGCCCATATTCTGTGGATTCCGCCGCTGGGCATCGAGGCGGGGTATTTTTTCTGGGGCTATCTCTCGGATCGGTTCGTCAACGGCGATCCGCGTCCGGTATGGCTGATGTTTGCCATGGGCGTGGTCGGCCTGGCATGTTGCGGGGTCGCGGTGATTCATAATCTTCCGGCCGCGATCGCCATGATGACCATCACCCAGTTCGCTTCCGGCGGCCTGGTGGTGGTGACGCTGCGAACCGGCGCGCTCGCCTACGGGGCCGCGCAGCGAAGCATGACCGCCGGAATCGCGTCGAGCTCGTACTCCGCGGCGGTCGCGATTCTGTCGCCGATCTGCGGGCGGATGTTCGACCAGCATCATTATGATCGGGCGCTGATTATGGTCGGGCTGATCCCGCTGCTGGGGGTGTTCGCCTGGTGGATGCTGCCGCTGCGCCGCAAAGCCTGAGTTATCGGTTACAACGCGCTCGGTAGACCCTTCGGCGCATCACATAGTGTGGAGGATGAAGTTTATGACTCCAAACCAAATGAATTCCAATCCAATGTCGGATGCAAACGTTAAACTTGCGTCCGGCATTAATCTGCTTGCTGGATTGTGGTTTTTCGTTTCCCCATGGGTCTACCACATCTCGCACATACACGATGCGTGGAACAGCTGGATTGTAGGAGCGGCCATCGTAATTTTCGCCGCGATCCGGATCTCCAGCCCGGCCACCACAATGTTCCTGAGCTGGATGAACATGCTGCTCGGAATCTGGGCGTTCGTTTCGCCGTGGATCTATCAATATACGGCGGATAAAGGACGGTTGATCAATAGCCTGTGCGTGGGCGTAGTAGTATTCGCGCTGGCGGTCTCATCGCTGAGATCGACACCGAGACAGTTGAATCGACCGCTTTAACTACTGTTGCTCGGTAACCGGACGGCCGCGTCGGGCGGGTTTGTGGGTGGTGAGCCAGTCCGCGTACTCCTGGTCGGTCAGATACGTGACGTTGACCCAGGCGTGGCCCATCTCATCCACGGTCCGGTCGCCGAAGCCGACCCATTGATCGGGATCGGGGTTATTCGGATTGCTGCGGGTGTTGTCGTACCAGGCTGTAATCTTGATGATGGTCCCCTGGGGCAGCACCGGCGCCGAGTCGTCGGCGTAGATGTAGTTGGTCATCCAGTTGAAGTTGAAGTTGTTGACGTAGCTTAAAACCTGGGAGCTGCCGTCGGGGAGAAGTGCTTCCATTTCCATCGCTTTGCCGCGCAAATGCATGTGCGGCTGGAAGTTTTCAAGCCGGGCCGGATGCGGGAGAACATGATAGCCGACCGTCGAGCTGGTGGTGTTCGGCGGAATGTCGAGGCCGCCACTCCCGAAAATCGGGAAGGCCCAGAAGCTCTGCAATCTCACGCGATCCTTGGGGACTTCTCCCTTAGGGTAAAGATAAACCGCGAGTTCCGCGTGATCGCGAATCTCTTCGCCGACGGCGTGGATGTGCAGCTCCCAGCGGATTTTCGAGCCCGGTAGCAGGAGCTTGCCGCTGTCCTTCCGGTAGATATCGTAGTTCTTGCCGACCGCCCATTCCATTAAGAGGCCGGGTCCCTGCGACACCTCGCCAGGTTCATCCTGGACCAGATCCGCGAGGACGTGGTGCATGATGCGGCGTCCTTTAATGGTCCCGGGGCGCATCTCGACGGCGCGGACCCAGCGGGTTTCGGTCAGCGGGATATTGGTTTCCGGCTTGAACCAGACGTCCTGGCCGTGAGCCGGCATGGTGTAGTCGTCCGACTTGATGACCATATCGGGCTGGCCGAACTGCGCGGCCAGTTTCCATCCGTTTTCATTGGAGAACACGCGGGCCGGCGGAGCATCCTTGGGATCGCCCAGCGGCGAGCCGTTGTCGACCCAGCGGACGACGGTTTCAACCTGATCGTCGGAAAGCGAGCGGTCATTGGCGAAGTGAGAAATTCCGACGGTCTTATCGAGGTGCCAGGGCGGCATCTGGTGCGTGGCGACGCGCTGCCGGATGGACTTGGCCCAGGGCCGGGTTTCCTCGTAAGTCACCAGCGACATCGGCGCCATCGAGCCGGTGTGGTGGCACTCCTGGCATTTGTCCTCGAAAATGGGGACGATATCTTTCGAGAACGTGGGTTTAGCGGGAACCGCGGCGAAGGCGCCGACCGCAAACAGTCCAATAGCTAGGGTGCTCCGATAGACCATGAAGGGTGTTTTGAACTCCTGGTTTAAAAGTAACATGCGAGGGGCGGGTTCCCGTTCGCCGTTCGGCTCTCCCGGGGTAATTTTGTGTAAGGATTTGGGCCAGGCTTCCTGTAGAATTGGACGCAATGGATCAGAAGAAAAGCGTCCTGCTGGTGGGTATCGATCCGGCCTTGATCGATTTCTCGAGCGCGGAGTTTGCGCCATACAAGCTGAATGCCGATCTGGTGATGTCCGCGCTGCTGGCTGAGAATGGGCGGCTGCGCGACCTCGGCTACGATGCGGAGATGTGCCTGACCGATCTGGGAGAAACCGCGGAGCGGGTGGTGAAGGACAACCTGCGGGCCAAGGCGTATGCCTGCGTGGTGATCGGAGCTGGCATTCGGGTCAGTCCCCGCAGTTTTCTGTTGTTCGAAAAGCTGATCAACGTGGTGCATGCGAATGCGCCGCAGGCGAAGCTGTGTTTCAACACCAGGCCGGGCGACACTGCCGAAGCTGTCCTCCGCTGGGTCTGAGCCGCGCTTACCGCGCGGCCGTGCGGGGACGGCGCTCGGGGACACCTTCTCCAGGGACTTTGAATGCCAGCAGCTCGCCGCTGTATCCGGCTCCGCCGACGGCGACGACCAAATATTGCTGGCCGTTCAACATATAAGTCATCGGCGAGCCGCTTTGCGGAGCGGGCATGTAGACGGCGCCCAGCTCTTTTCCGGTTTCCTTGTCGTAGGCGCGCAGCATGGCGCCGCGGCCGTTGGGGGTGGTCGCGAAACCGGGTTCTCCGGCGATCACCAGGGTTTTGGTTACCAGCGTACCGATGATGCCATTGCGACCGGTGCGGGGAATGGTGAGTCCTTTGAGCGCCGGGTTGTTCTTGATGTTATCCGGCGTTTCGCCGTGGGCGATCTGCCACAGCTTCTCGCCTTTGTCCATGTCGAAGGCGGTGATGCGGCCGTAAGGAGGCTTGAGCAGGGGCAGTCCCTGAACGGTGACGCCGCCCCGCCCGCGACCGCCGCCGGCCGAAGGGGCTCGCGCGATTCCCTGGATGTAATCCATGTCGGATACCTTCGGGTCGGGCTTGACCAGACCGTAAATGCCGAGGCCGCTTTGCGAGAACACGTACAGGCGATGCGTTTCCGGATCGTACGAGCCTCCCGGCCAGTTCGCGCCGCCGAGCGGTCCCGGCGAGGCGAGCGTCGCGAGCGGTCCCTCGGCGTTGCTGACCACCGGAGGAGTGAATAGCGGTCCAAGCTGATATTTCGAGACCAGCTTGACGGCTTCTTCGTGCAGCTCCGGTGTGAAATCGATCAGGTCGTCGAGGGTGACTCCCTGGCGATCGTAAGCTGGCGGTTTCGACGGGATCGGCTGGGTTTTCGAATACCATTCGCCAGGGGTGGTCCCTTGCGGTGCGGGTTCTTCTTCCATCGGCCAGATGGGTTTTCCGGTGACGCGGTCGAAAACATATAAGAAGTTCTGCTTGGTGGGCTGGGCGACCGCTTTCACGGGCTTGCCGTCGACGTTGATATCGATCAGCATGGGCGCGCACGGGATGTCCATATCCCACAAGCCGTGATGAACCAGTTGATAATGCCACTTCTGCTTGCCGGTATGGAGATCGACCGCGACCAGAGTTTCGCCATACAGGCCCGCGCCGGGGCGATGGCCGCCGTAGTAATCTCCGGTCGGCAGTTCCACGGGAAGATAGACGGTTTCAAGCTGCTCGTCAACGGAAATCTGCGCCCACACGCCGGTGTTGCCGGTGTAGGACCACGAATCCTTCTCCCAAGTTTCGATGCCGGGCTCGCCGGGTTTGGGGATGGTGTGGAAGATCCACAGGCGCTTGCCGGTTTTGACGTCGAATCCGCGAACGTACCCTTTGACGTGCTTGTAGCTGGGCGGACGGCCGCCTTCCTTGTGTGCGGCGCCGACGATCACCACGTCTTTGGCGACTACCGGCGTCGAATGCAGGCCGATTTCAGCGGTTTCGAGGTCCATTTCCTGATCGTCGTTTTCCTTGAGATCGACGATGCCATGGGTGCCGAAGCTTTCGACCGGAATTCCGGTTTTCGCGTCGAGTGCGACCAGGCGGTAGCCGGTGGTGACGTAGAGAATACGCGCTTCATTACCGTCGGTCCAGTAAGCGACGCCGTGGCCGGAGAGCTGGCGCGGAGCGGCCTGGGCTCGCTTGCCTTCCTGCTCGCTGTGCATCCAGAGTTCCTCGCCGGTGGCGGCATCGAGCGCGACCACGGCTCGCCGGGAACCGGCGGTGGTGTAGATGACCCCGTGGACCATGAGGGGTGTCGCTTCGAATTGATACTCGGGGCGCGGACCGAGAGAATCGGTTTTAAATCGCCACGCGATTTCGAGTTTATTGAAGTTGGTCGAACTGATCTGATCGAGCGGAGAGTAGCGCTGCGAGGCGAGATTGCCTCCGTAAGTGGGCCATTCTCCGTTGGCGGTCCCGGATTGGGCAAACGCGGCGGTGCAAGAGCAGACAACGAGGGCGGCTGTAGAAATCCAGCGAACGGGCATGAGTAGATGTTACCCGATCGGTGGGATTTTGGAAAATGGGGTGGGTTGGGCTGTGCATGCACGTGAACGGGCCGGAAAGGAAACTTGAAACTATCGAACGCTCGCGGGAGCGGCCTGAGCTCTGGACTTATCGGTTATCGAGGCGCGATATTCAAACGATCGTACACCGCGCGGCTCCGGCCGATTTTGTAACATGGATACTTGGGGTCAAGCACGTCGCTCGGAGGGCGCTTCTGGTGCCTCATCTCCGCAACTTTTTTGGGATTCCTCGGATTCGGTGCAGTCCTGCCCGGGCTCGCGCCGCATATCCGCCTGGACCTGGGCGCGTCTGATCGCACGGTTGGCTTCGTCATCGGAACGTTTTCGGTGATCGCGTTATGCAGCCGGCCGTTTGTCGGACGGCTCGCGGATCGAAAAGGCCGCAAACGCGCTTTCCTGACCGGATTGTGCAGTTGCACACTGGCCGGGGCGACGTATCTGCTGCCGTGGGGCGTGACCGCCATGTACCTGGGCCGCGCGCTGCAAGGCGTCGGCGAAGCCTGCCTGTACACCGGAGCAGCGGCCTGGGCGGTGGAACTGGCAGGTGTCCATCGCAGTGCGCGCGCCTTGGGATACGTCAGCAGTGGAATCTGGGGCGGCATCGCGGCGGGGCCGCTGGTGGGTACCTTGCTCGGCTCCTTCAGCCACGCGGCCGAATTTCAGATCGTTGCGGCGCTGATAGCCGGCGCTCTGTTGACGCAGGTGGTCGAGGATTACGAACCTGCGCATCACACCGGATCCCGAAAGTGGTTTCGAAGTTCATTGATCGGACCTGGACTTGCCATTGGGTTCACCAACGTGTATTACCCGGTGGTGACCGGATTTCTGATCCTGCATCTGGCGCAGCGCAGCCACGCCGGACCGGTGGCCTTCTCCGTGTACGCGGGCTTCGTTTTGCTGTCGCGATTCTTTCTCGGCGGTTTGCCCGATCGCGTGCATCCGCGCGTCACTTTCAACCTGGGACTGGTTTGCATGGCGATCGGCCTCAGCATTATCGCCACGGGACCCAACTGGACGTGGGCGGTCATCGCCTCCGCGCTGCTGGGCTTCGGCTATTCGTTCCCCTGGGCGTCGGTTGCGTCCACGGTATTGCGCCGCGCGCATCCGAGCGAACGCGGATCGTCGGTCAGCGTGCTGAGCGCGTTTTATGACGTATTCGTGGGCGGAAGCTCCATCTCCGCGGGATTTCTGGCCAACTCGTTCGGCTACAGCGCGGCGTTCATCATGGCGATTGTGGCGCTCGGCGCAGCCGCGTTCGCCGGCCGGGCGGTCTTCGCGGCAAACGATGCAGCGGAGCGCGAATCCCCAGCCGCAGTGCTCGAACCTGCGCCTTCCGGCGCAGACTGAACCTGCTCCTCTCCAAATGGTCTGGGTTCCGTCACCCCGCCGTTACGAGTGTGTGTGAAAAATCGATGCCTCACCGCGCCGTTACCGGCAGGGCTGGCCTATCGCGTTGAAGGCGCAGACGTCCGTGACCAGCCCTGCCGGTCACGGCGGGGATCAACTCCACTTTTCACGCAGACTCGTTAGCAAGGGGAGTACGTCCGCGGCGTTCAGCCAGACTCGTCAGCACTACTTTTCAACTGCGCCGTTCCAGCGCAGCTCGTCGACATCGTCAAACAGAGCCATATCGGTGCGCAGCGTGGCGAGCGTTCGGAACAGCATCGCGAGATCCCTCTCTCGCGAAAGCGTAGCCGCCAGCGCGCTCGCGTTCGACGCATTTACGTGCCACTCCGAACAATCCGCCGGGATCGATTCCAGGTGACCGAACTTCGCGAGAACCGCGGCTGTCGATTTCGCTCCCCAACCGGCCAGGCCCGGATAACCGTCCGCCGCATCGCCCACCAGCGCCAGGTAGTCAGGAATCGATTCCGGCAACACGCCGAACTTCCCCACCACGCCGGCCTCATCGTAAGTCACCCGCGTCCGCCGGTTCAACTGAACCACGCGCGTTCCGCGCACGCATTGCGCCAGGTCCTTGTCCGGCGTGCAGATGATCACGCGATCCACCCGCGCGTCCCGCGACGCCGCCAGCGCACCAGCCGCCAGCGCATCGTCCGCCTCGAACTCCACCATCGGCCAGACCACAATCCCAGCCGCCGCGAGAGCTTCCTCCAGCAGCGGGAACTGCCCCAACAGATCGGGAGCGACGCCTTCGCCGGTCTTATATCCGGGCCACAGACCGTTCCGGAACGATTCGATCACGTGATCCGTTGCGACCGCGATGTGCGTGGCGCCGCCTTTCACCATGCCGAGCACGGACGCGAGCACTCCGCGCACGGCGCCCACTTCGCGTCCTTCCGTATCGCGCGTCGAGGGCACCGCGAAGTAGTGCCGGAACAGCTCGTACGTGCCATCCACCAGGTAAACGTCCATTTTTCAATGCGCCGGAGCGTCCAGCAGGCGCCGGTTAATCAGGATTCCCGCACCGATCAAAATAATCACCGCGACTCCGAACATCAGGAACCAACCCCAGTATTGCGTCGGGTGATGGAACATGTGCACGAAGTGACGCCCGAACAGATCCGCCAGAATGCCGATAGTCGCGTACCGCGCGGCTCGGCTCGCGGCGACCACCACCAGATACCTGCCCAGATGATAATCCGACGCGCCCGCCGCCGCGAAAACCAGGCTGGTTGGGAAGGGGAAGGGAATCGCGGTCGTAGCCACCAGACTTCCCGTGCCCCACTTCTTAAACACGCCCAGCAATCTGGACACTTTCGCGTGGCCGAATTTGCTGTCCAGATACGCCTGCCCGGCCTTGCGCGCGAGGCGAAAAGTAATGTACGCGCCGATGGTCGACCCCAGCGTCGCGAAGACGGCGTATTCATACCACGGATCGTGCCGCGCGGCCACCAGAATGGCCAGCAGGATATCCGGTCCGCCAAAGGTCGGAACCGGAGAGCTGTCAAGAATGGTGAGAAAGAACAGCCCCGCCGCGCCTAAGTGGCGGAAGGTCGATACGACCGAGCGTCCGTGGGTCGCAGTCTGGAGCAGAAGATTCAACATGAGCCATCGGGGAGCCGAAGCATGGTGGGCGCGACAGGACTCGAACCTGTGACCTCCTGCGTGTGAAGCAGGCGCTCTAACCAACTGAGCTACGCGCCCGATGCGAGTATCCCCATTGTAATCCACTCGGCCCGCCTGCGCGAATGGTAATCTGTGCGCATGCCTGGCGATTTCGTGGTCATCCCCGCCGCTCCTCTCACCGCGTTTGCGCGATCCATCCTCGAAGCCGCCGGGGTTCCCCGCCTGACCGCGGCGCTGGTCGCCGATACTCTGGTTTCCGCCAATCTGCGCGGCGTCGATTCGCATGGAGTCCAGCTCCTCATCTGGTACACCGAACAGATCGCCGCCGGCAACGTCGACATCCACCGCGCCGGCCATATCGCCTGCGAAAACGGCGCCTGCATGGTCTACGACGGCGATAACGCCATCGGCCAGCTGGTCTCCGACACCTGTTGCGATCACGCCGTCCGTCTCGCGCGGGATCACGGCATCGGCCTGGTGGTGGCGCGCAATTCGACCCACTTCGGCGCCGCCGCGTGGTGGGCGCAGAAACTGGCGCGCGAAAATCTGCTCGGCATCGTCATGTGCAACGCCACCGCGTTAGTCGCCCCCTGGCAGGGCCGCGACAAGATGCTCGGCACCAATCCGATCTGTATGGCCGTTCCGGGCCCCGACAGCTTCCTGCTCGATATGGCGACCACCACCGTCGCGCTCAATCGCGTTTACAAAGCTGTCCTCAGCGGCGACAAATCCATCCCCGCCGGCTGGGCCATGGACGCCGACGGCAATCCGACCACGGACCCGCAGACCGCGCTTGACGGTCTTCCCATGCCGCTCGGCGGGTATAAAGGAACCGGCCTCGCGATCATGGTCGAAATTCTGTGCGCCGTCCTTTCCGGCGGCGCGATGCTCACCAACGTCGGGGGCATTCGCGTCCAGAACGTCCGCATGAACGCCAGCCAAACCTTTATCGCCGTCGACGTCACGCGTTTCATGCCGCTCGAAGAATTCGTCGAGCGCATGCGCTTCATCCGCGACACCGTCAAATCGTCGCACCCGGCCGCGGGTTTCGATGAAGTCCTGATCGCCGGAGATCCCGAATGGCGCGCCGAAGCAACGCGCCTGCGCCACGGCGTCCCGGTAGCGAACGGAATCTGGCAACAGCTTTCGACGCTCGCCGCACGGCTGAACATTTCGGTTCCGCGCGAATCATAAACGCGGGTCGCGGATGCTCCACCGTCGCGCCAGCCGGTTTCGCCCCAAAAGCATGGTTGGGGCTCAGCAAAACGGGCGCGGAGACTGGTACCCTGAAGCGTAGGTCAGAAACTGAGGTGAGTTCCGTTGGCAGAAGTTCAGCTTCACGATGGCGAGAGCTTGGAAAGCGCACTCAAACGCTTCAAGCGCAAGGTTCTGCAAGAAGACATCATCAAGGAGATCAAGCGGCGAGCCTTCTATTTGAAGCCAGGCCAGAAGAAGCGGGTTAAGGAAGCCCTGGCTCGCAAACGTAACCGCAAGAAGCGGTCGAGAGACGGCGAAGCGGATCGAGGCCCATCGTAGCTCACCGAATCGGTCGCAATACAAACCTGAAAGCGTAAACGATTTATCGAACGCGAGAGCAGGTCTGGAGCGTTCCCATGCAGCTCTCTTTAGACTGTTTGCGGGTGACGCGCCACTCGTAGACAGCCGGCGATGATGGGCGCGGGCGCAACGAATACTTGGCTGGATCGCGGGCGGGTAACGGGATAGAATCGGGGTTCCCGAACATGCCTGAACTAAAATCCCTGTCCCCGGAGCTTTTGGTGCACGTCTCGAAGACGCTCCAGGTTTCCATGAAGAGCCTGGTAGCGGTCATCGAACTGCTTGACCAAGGTTCCACCGTGCCGTTCATCGCGCGCTACCGCAAGGAAGCCACCGGCAATCTGGATGAAGTTCAGATCCGCGCGATCGAAGAGCAGCTGGGCTATTTCCGCGATCTGATGGCGCGCAAGGCCACGATTCTCGCTTCGATCCTGGAGCAGGGCAAACTGACCGACGAATTGAAAGCGCGCATCGAGCGCACGCTGGATAAGAGCGAACTCGAAGACCTCTACCTGCCCTACAAGCCGAAGCGTCACACGAAAGCCACCATCGCGCGCGAAAAAGGGCTCGAGCCGTTGGCCGATTATCTGTGGGCTCAGGAAGCGGGCGCGAATCCGCTCGAAACATTTGCGGCAACTTTTGTGGATGCGGAGAAGGGCGTCGCGAATGCGGACGAGGCGCTCGAAGGCGCGCGCCATATCGTGGCGGAGAGAATCGCCGACTCGGCGGACATACGCAAGGAACTCCGCCAGGCGATGTTCGACGAGGGAGTCATTGTGAGCAAGCTGGCCAGCGACGCCGTCGACGAACAGCAGAAGTTCAAGATGTACTACGATTACCGCGAGCCGGTAAAGCAGATTCCCTCTCACCGGATGCTGGCCATCCGGCGCGGTGAGACGGAAAACGTCCTGTACTTCCTGATCGAGATCGAGGCGGCGCGCGCGCTCGCGCTGATTTCGGGCAGAGTCCACCAGCGCACAGGCGATTGGACGCCGCATCTACAAACGGCTCTGGAGGATTCGTGGAAGCGGCTGCTCCAGAACTCGATTACGTCGGAAATCCGCCTGGAACTAAAGCACCGCGCCGATACGGACGCGATTCAGGTGTTCCGCGAGAATCTGCAGAATGTGCTGCTTTCGCCGCCTGCCGGGCAGCTCGCGGTGCTGGGAATCGATCCGGGGATTCGTACCGGCTGCAAGGTCGCGGTGGTAGACGATACGGGCAAATTTCTGGGGCACGACGTCATCTACCCATTCCAGCCAAAGAACGACATCGCAGGTTCGGAGCGTACGCTGAAAGCTTTGATCGGGCGGTATTGTGTCCGGGCCATTGCGATCGGAAACGGCACGGCATCGCGCGAAACGGACGCATTCGTGCGCGAGTTTCTGCGCAAGGAAAATCTGGGCACGATCTTCAGCGTCACCGTCAATGAATCCGGCGCGTCCATCTACTCGGCGTCGGATGTGGCGCGCCAGGAGTTTCCGGATCTGGATCTGACGGTGCGCGGTGCCATCTCGATCGCGCGACGGTTGCAGGATCCGCTGGCGGAGCTGGTGAAGCTGGATCCGAAATCGATCGGCGTGGGGCAGTATCAGCACGATGTGGATCAGCGGCAGTTGCAGAAATCGCTCGAAAGCGTGATTGAGAGCTGCGTCAACCGGGTAGGCGTGGAACTGAACACGGCGTCGTGGACGCTGCTGCGTTATGTGGCGGGCATTAATGAGCGCACCGCGCGGAAGATTGTCGAGTACCGCAATGAGAAGGGTCGTTTCCGTTCGCGAGTTCAATTGACGGCGGTGCCGGGGATCGGGCCAAAAACGTTCGAGCAAGCCGCCGGATTTCTGAGGATCCGCCACGGCGATCATCCGCTGGATGTGACGGCGGTGCATCCGGAATCGTATCCGGTGGTGGAGCGGATTGCGCAAAACCTGAACGTGCCGGTAGAGCGGCTGATCGAACAGCCGGCCTTGCTCGAGAAACTGGATCGCACCGGCCTGGCGGCCGGCGTTTACACGCTCAACGACATCCTGGAGGAATTGCGCAAGCCAGGGCGCGACCCGCGCGAACGCTTCGTGGCCCCGGCTTTTGAAGAGAGCGTGAGAGAGATCGGCGACCTGCAACCCGGCATGACACTGGAGGGCGTAGTGACGAATGTAACCAAGTTCGGGGCCTTCGTGGACGTCGGCGTTCATCAGGATGGCCTGGTGCACATCAGCGAACTGGCCGACCGGTACATCAAGGAGCCGTCGGACGTGGTTAAGGTGGGGCAGTTGGTGAAGGTACACGTTCTGAGCGCGGACGCCAGGACGAAACGGATTGCGCTTTCCATGAAAACGCCTGGAGCAAAGGGCGCAAAGCCGGTTGCGGAGTCCGCGAAAAAGCCGGCGCCGGCTTCCACGCAAACGACGACGGAAGACAAAGCGGCGGTGCTGGCGGACCGCTGGAAGCGGCGTTAGTCGTGCAGAGAGCGCCGGCCGCGGGGGAGACTGCGAAAGCGCGGCCGGATACCGCCTGATTCTCTCCCGCACACTTCGCTCTCAAGCTTTGCGATTCGGGTACACTGCTGGATTATGGCAAGCTGGCAGGCGCATCTCGCCACATGGATCTTAAAGAGGCGGCTCAAACCCAAGCTGGCGCGGGCCGCGGACGCACTTGAGGTGCGCAGGCTGATGCGACCTGCGCCATTTAAGGTTCCACGAGCTGTGCGCCTCACGCCGCAACAGATCGGAGGAGTCCCGGGTGAATGGGTCGAGGCGCAGACGCCGTCAGCATCCGGTGTAACTCTGCTTTATCTGCATGGCGGCGGATACGTCGGCTGTTCCGTCGAGACGCATCGTCCGATTACTGCCGGCTTCGCGCTACACGGGCTGCGCGTGTTTGCGCCGGAGTATCGGATGGCGCCCGAGCATCGTTTCCCGGCAGCGGTCGAAGATGCGGTCGCGGTCTATCGGGGTTTGATCGACCAGGGGATTCCGGCCGGCAGGATGGTGGTGGGCGGCGATTCGGCGGGTGGAGGGCTGGCGCTCTCGATGCTGGTTTCGTTGCGTGACGCCGGCGTCGCGCTTCCCGCCGCGGTGGCGCTCTTTTCTCCGTGGACAGATCTGGCGGCCACCGGCGATTCCCTTCGCGAAAATGACCAGCGCTGTGCATTGTTCCGTGGAGACACGATCGCGCGCGCCGCGGGTTACTCCCTGGGCTCCGCCGATCCACGGAACCCATTGGCTTCGCCACTTTACGCGGATCTGGCGGGTCTGCCTCCGATGCTGATTCACGTCGGCGAAAACGAGGTTCTTCTCGACGATTCCAGACGGCTGGCCGACCGTGCGCGGACCGCCGGTGTGCGCGTCGACTTGAAGATCTGGCCTGTGGTTCCGCACGACTGGCCACTTGTCCCGGCGATGCCAGAGGCGCGGCAGTCCTTGCGCGAGGTTTCAAGCTTCCTGTGCGCCGCGGTGTCGAACGGGACCGTAACGCACGCGTGAAGGGTTCAGATCGCCGGCGCGCCGGCATCCACAGACTTCCCCCCTGGCGAGCAATTGGTCCGTGATTGAGTTGATCTGGTGGAAGCGATCCGCGATTGGAAGCGGTTATGTTCGCGTAGCCGGCAAACGACTATGATGTTTCCAGATGGTGGCGCGGGCCAGAAGTACGGTCAGCTAAGGAGCGTGAATGGCTACGAAGGACAAATCACCTGCAGCCGCGGGATTCAATCGGCGAAATTTTCTCAAGTCGGCTGGCGTCGTTGGATTGGCGGAAAAGATCGTCGGGCAGCAAGATGCCGAGGCTCAGACTGGGCCGAAGGTGATTGGCCCCGGCGATACACCAGTTCGGCTGAATGTAAACGGCAAGAACCTGGATCTTATGATTGAGCCGAGAGTCACTCTGCTCGACGCTCTTCGAACGCGCGCGAATTTGACAGGTAACAAGCGCGGCTGCGACCGGGGCGCGTGCGGAGCATGCACGATGCTGGTGGATGGCCGCACCGTCTATTCCTGTTCGACGCTTGCCATCGAAGTGCAGGGCAAGAAGATTCGCACCGTAGACGGTCTGGCCAACGGCAACGAACTACATCCGGTCCAGAAGGCATTCTGCGAAAAGGACGCGCTGATGTGTGGGTTCTGTACGCCGGGCTTCGTCATGGCGAGCGTAGGACTCCTCGAAAAACATCCGAATCCGACTCCGGAACAGATCAAAAAAGGTCTCGATGGCAACATCTGCCGGTGCGGCACATTTGCCCGTATCTTTGAAGCTGTCTCCAGCGTGAAAGGGGTGCCTCGTGCCTGAAGAGAATTTCGGCTGGCCTGCCAGCCCGGCTGTGATCGGTACACACGTTCAACGTCTGGACGGCCCGGATAAGGTCACCGGGCGTGCGAAGTATACGTTCGATATCAACCGGCCTGGAATGCTGTACGCGCGAATTGTTCGCTCGCCGCATCCACATGCACGCGTCACTTCCGTGGATATCTCCCCGGCGCTCAAGATGCCGGGCGTCAAGACGGCCCTGGTCTGGCGCGATCCCGCAAACTCGCAGAACGATAAAGTGATGTTTCAGGGCGATGAGGTGGCCGGCGTAGCGGCCGACACCGAGGAACATGCGATCGATGCGGCGCGGGCGATCAATGTCAAGTACGAAGTTCTGCCCCACGTAACGGTAGAGGAGAAGGCGCTATCGGGTGCAGCTCCGGAAGTCTTTGCAGGCGGCAATGTGCGAGCATCGCGTCCGCAAGAGGCGGGCGACCTTGCGGCCGGTTTCCAGAGTGCCGCGCACACGCTTGAGGCAACCTACTCGACTCAAGTAATTACCCATACCTGCATGGAATCGCACGGAACCGTGTGCGAATGGAATGGCGACAAGCTCACGGCGTGGATCTCGACCCAAGGGATCAACGGAGCGCGTGAGAATTTTGCGGGCGCGCTGAAAATTCCGCAGGCCAACGTCAGAGTGATTTGCCAGTACATGGGCGGCGGCTTCGGGAGCAAAGCGTTGAGCGTGGGCGCCGAAGGCCTGATTTGCGCAAAGCTGGCCAAGGCTGCGAACGCACCAGTCAAGCTGATGCTTGATCGCAAGGAAGAGCATCTGGCGACCGGGAATCGCCCGTCTTCGGCATCGAAAGTGAAAGCCGGAGTATCGGCCGACGGGCTCATCACAGCCATCGAAGCGGACACTTGGGGAACGGGCGGTGCGGGCGCCACTGCCGGATTCCCGATGCCTTACATTTATCGGATTCCCAATCGCCGCCGGACGCACAAGGACGTGTTCACCAATACCGGCCAGCAGCGGCCGATGCGCGCGCCGGGTCATCCGCAGGCTTCGTTCAACACCGAGATCATGATGGACGAGCTGGCGGATCTGGTGAACATGGATCCGGTTGAGTTTCGGCTCAAAAATCTGCCTCCAGAAGCGCCGAATGCGATGTGGGGAAGCTATCTGAAAGAAGGCGCGGCTGAGTTTGGCTGGTCCCGGCGTCATCCGACCGGCGACAAAACTCCTGGTCCGATCAAGACCGGGATGGGAGTTTCGCTCAACTCGTGGGGTGGAGGTGGGCGAGGACCAGCGCCGGCGCATTGCGAGATCGCATCGGACGGGGTCGTCGTGATGCGTTTGGGCACGCAGGATCTCGGAACCGGCACGCGCACGCTCGTTGCGGTCATTACGGCGGATTCGCTCGGACTACAGCCAAATCAAGTTCGGCCTGAAATCGGAGACACGCTTTTCGGGGTCAGCCCGATCTCCGGCGGCAGCACCACGGCGTCCAGTATCAGCCCGGGGATTCGCGTTGCAGCCGTGAAGGCGCTGGATGCTCTGAAAGAGAAGCTTGCTCCCGCACTCGGCGTCGATGCGGCGACGCTCGTCGCGCAAGGCGGACGCATTCACGCTAAAGACGATCCGGCGAAGGGATTGTCGTGGACCGACGCCTGCAAACACATCGGCCCGCAGCCGATCACCGCCGATGGCGACTGGCGGCCGGGGATGACGTCCAACACAACCAGCGGCGTGCAGTTCGCAGAAGTTACGGTCGACGTCGAAACGGGGATTGTGAGGGCGACCAGAATCCTGGTTCTGCAGGACTGCGGTTTAGTGGTCAGCCGGCTGACCGCCGAAAGCCAGTGTTATGGTGGCGTAATCGGTTCGCTGAACTTCGCCCTGTTCGAGGATCGCATTCTCGACCGGAATACCGGGCAGATGGTGAACCCGAATATGGAGTGGTATCTGCTCGCAGGAATGTCCGACATTCCGCACATCGATATCCGGATTAAGGATCAGCCGGAGCGCGGCGTGATTGGTCTGGGCGAGCCACCCACTGTATCGACTGCGGCCGCGATCGCACTTGCAGTCCGCAACGCGATCGGCGTGCCGGTACGGAGCCTGCCTCTCACCCCGGCAAGGATTTTGGCGTCGTTAGCGCAACCGCGGAAGGCATGATCAGGAGGTTATATGAAAGCATTCGCCTACGTGAACCCGAACAACGAAAAAGACGCCGTAGCCGCGCTCTCTCCGCAGTTTGAACAAGCGGTGCCCATCGCCGGTGGACAGGACCTTCTGGCGCGGATGAAGGACTACGTTACGCAGCCGGATCGCCTGGTCAATGTGAAAGGCGCACTGGAATCGACGGTCACGCCCTTGAACGGTGGACTTCGGATCGGTGCCGCCCTCAAGCTGGTGGATCTTGCCGAGCACCCGGAAGTTGCCCGGATGTATCCCGCCATCAGCGCCGCTGCCATCGAGGTCGGGA
The DNA here is from genome assembly GCA_963797245.1 of Terriglobia bacterium. GTDB lineage: Bacteria > Acidobacteriota > Terriglobia > Bryobacterales > Bryobacteraceae > Palsa-187. The sequence goes on along the minus strand of CAWCPE010000017.1, from coordinate 113,623 downwards.
CGCCGCAGATTCGGAATCAGGCGACCGTGGGCGGAAACTTGAATCAGCGGCCTCGCTGCTGGTACTTCCGGAACGAAGAGTTCGTCTGCTTGAAGAAAGGTGGCAACACCTGCTTCTCAATCACCGGCGAGAACCAATTTCATGCGGTCCTGGGTGGAGGCCCGAGTTTTATCGTCCATCCCTCAAGCCTGGCAGTGCCGAGTCTGGCGTACGGCGCAACCTTCCGCCTGGTGGGACCGAAAGGCGAGCGACTGGTTCCGGCGTCGGAATACTTCACGCTTCCGACCACGAATATCCGAACCGAGAACGTGCTGGCGCCCGACGAGATACTCACCCACGTCATCCTTCCGCCGCCGGGCGATGTGAAAAGCGGACACTATGAGGTGCGTTACAAGGCTTCGCACGATTGGCCGATCGCGTTCGCAACGGTGCTGGTGAGTCTCAGCGGTTCCACAGTAAAGAGCGCCCGTGTGGTGATGGGCGCAGTCGCGCCGATTCCGTGGCGGTCGCGCCCGGCCGAAGATGCCTTGGTGGGAAAGACGATCACAGAAGCCACTGCCGCCGGGGCGGCCGAAGCCGCGTTGAAAGACGCACATCCGCTTCGGCAGAACGCTTACAAGATCGATGTCGCCAAAGTTGCGGTGAAACGCGCCATCCTGCGTGCCGCTGGGATCGCAACAGTCTGATTGCAGAGAGGGACTAAATGCTGACGCTAATTTCGCCAAAAATCAACGTGGGCGTGCATTGCGCCAAACTTCGTACCAAGTCCATGTATCTCAATGCCGTCGTGGACCCGGATGAAGCGACGTTCTACGATGCATACGACTGTTCGGCATACTGGTGCGTAACGACCCAAACCGGTTTTGGTCCGGACGGTCAACCCGTTCGCGCCGATTTATGCAACAGCCAGCGCGGATGCTGTAAGTTCTGAAATCGTCGAGGTGTGCACTTGAGCGAAGCGGGAGAACCTCGCGTCAGACCCACCGGGAAGACGCAACTCGCTTCAGCATGAGGAAGGCCGCTGTTCCCGGGCGTATAACAAGCGATCCGGTCTTTCGCCGCAGCTGTCGCCGTCCTTAACTGGCGAACCTTGCCGTATGTGAAACCCCTCGTGATCCCGCCATGTCACCAGGTAACAGGCCGGGCAAAGTTGCAGCTGCTCAAGGGCCAGTCCTTCGATCGTGATCTCGATAGGCTCGGTTTCCGCGCCGCATTTGGGACATTCGCGGTCCGTGGCTCTGAGATCGACCGGTGTATATGTGGAATCGGGACTTGTTCGCGGCATGGAAAAACCTCCACCTCCAGGTTAGGGCCGGATGCCGACACGTACTATAGGCCACACCCGCTAGAGTAAGGCACCCCGACGGGCTATTCGCTTTTCGAATCGGACTCGTCTTGAGCGCGACGATTCCTCGGTACGGAGATTTCGCACACCGGAGGCTGCTTTTGCAATCAGATATTTGCCTTCGGGGACAGAGTAGTCTCTCTTGTAAATCCGCTCCACGCCGTCCCCCTCTTGGAGAACCCACCGACGCCCGAGCAAAAAAGGGGACTGACTACTCTGTCCTCAACCCACACACCCTCAACCGACGACACCACCACTCCAGTGGACAGAGCAGTCTGTCCCCTTTTTTGGAACGCCCCCTCCCAATGCCCCCCGATGAGCGGCGATTTTCATGCTTCCGGGTGAAGCACGGCTTCATCGCTCTGCGCTGTCCATTTTCAACAAGCTCCTGGCGCTCTGATATTCTCGGGGTACTGCGACAAGAAATTAGTCCGACCATCCGCAAGGCGACGCGTAACGAATGAACGTCTCGGCGACTCTTCGTCCGGTCATCCAGGTTTCCGGCATCCGCAAGACTTACGGCACGACGGTGGCCGTCTCCGACATTTCGTTTGAAGTCAGGGAAGGTGAGATTTTCGGGTTGATCGGCCCGAACGGTGCCGGGAAGACCACCACCATGGAGTGCGTCGAAGGAGTGCGCCGGCCGGATCGGGGCGTCATCTCCATTCTGGGCCTCGATCCGTTCCGTGACGTGTATCAATTGCAGAACCGTATCGGGGTCCAATTGCAACAGGCGCAGCTTCAGAAAAGGATAAAAGTCTGGGAGGCTGTGGATCTGTGGGCCTCGCTGTATTCGAAAACGGTGGACGGCGACCGGCTGCTCGAACAACTTGGCCTGGCCCAGAAGCGGAACGCCTGGTTCATGACGCTGTCGGGCGGGCAGAAGCAGCGGCTGTTCATAGCCCTGGCGCTGATCAACGATCCGGAGGTGGTATTTCTGGATGAGTTGACCACCGGGCTCGACCCGCAGTCGCGGCGGGCGATCTGGGACCTGGTGCGCGGCATCCGCGACCGCGGCAAAACGGTGTTCATGACCACGCACCTGATGGAGGAGGCCGAGCGGTTGTGCGACCGCGTGGCGATCATCGAGCACGGAAAGATCATTGACATCGGCAGTCCGGCCGAACTGGTGGGTCGGCACTGCCCCACGCGAACCGTGGTGCTGGCCACCGACAACGCGCTCGCCGGGGAAAGCCTCCGCCTCATCACGTCTGCGGAAAATCTATCGCGCGAGGACTCACGGTTCACCGTCCAGGGGCACGGCGATAACTTCGTGACCGAGGTGATCCAGTGTTTGTCAGAGAACCAGATCCGGGTGACCGAGTTCCGCACCGTGTTGCCGAACCTGGAAGATGTCTTTCTGAAACTGACCGGCCATTCGATCCGCGATTAAAAGAGAGGGACCCGGATGCTGCGTGGACTTTTTAAACTGACCTGGCTGGAGATCAAGATCTTTCTGCGCGAGCCGCTCGGCGCGTTTGGATCGATTTTCTTTCCAGTCCTGGTGTTCGTGGTGGTGGGCCGGATGCTGGGCGGCCGGCTCACCGCAGGTTCGGCCTCGATCACGGGGTTCGTGCGGGTTGGACTGCCGGTGCTTGCGGCGGTGCTGATCCCGCTCAGCGGAGTATTGTCGCTGGTGACCATCATTTCGATTTATAGGGAAGGCGGAATCCTCAGACGGCTTCGCGCCACGCCGCTTCGCCCGCACACCATCCTCACGGCGCACGTTCTGGTCAAGCTGGCCCTCACGGTGGTCACCATGGTCTTGATGGTGGTGGCAGGCAAGCGTTATTACCCGGTCAACGTGGCCGTTCCCATCGTCGGATTCGCGGCCGCCCTGTTGATCAGCACGTGCAGTATCCTTTCCATAGGTTTTATAATCGCGAGCATCGTGCCCACGGCGCGTTTCGCCCAACCGATCGGCGCGGCCATCCTCTATCCGATGCTGGCGCTGTGCGGATTGTTCGTGCCGCTGGATTGGCTGCCACCGGCGCTCCACACCGCGGCCCGTGTCTTGCCGCTGACCTACGCCGTGTCGCTCCTTCAGGGAATCTGGAAGGGCGAGCCGTGGTCGGCGCACCTTGGCGATGTAGCGGCGCTGGTGGCCGTATTCATCATTTGCACGGCACTCTCGGCAAGGGTTTTCCGCTGGGAATAATGCGGACTATGAGCGAAATCGTCGATTTTTCTTACGACACGCCGGGCACGCAACCTCCAGTCCACGCAGCTTTCGGGTCCTGGAGCATTCGGCACCCTGCCAAATCTTAAGCCGAGGCCCGGCTACAGTTTCGAGCGGATCAGGCTTTCGACGCGGCTCCAGACGCTCGGATCCGACTCGATCTCGATGTGCGGCTTGATGAACATCCGCGCGTACCAGGGATATGCGGCGACATTCACCTCGCGCGATCGATAACTCAACTGGAAATTCCCGAGGATCTGAGTGCGCCACGGATCGGCCGCGACGATCTGGCGGCGCCCGTGAAGAAAACCGTCGAGCTGGTAAAAATTGATCGCTTGCGCGACGTTGGCGGGGATCAATATATCCTGCTCGCCATGCTTGGCGACGCTGTCTACCTGGATGGTGAGGAGCACGGGAACTCCGTCTTGCTGAAGGGTCCATGCCAGGGTGACCACTTCGGAAGCGCCCCAGCTATGTCCATAGAGGATGATACGGGCGTCGCGCTTTTCCCGGTCGGAGAGCGTGCCGTTGTGGTCGGCATCGAGGGATCGCAAGATTTCCTCGTGCGCCTGCAGCGCGAAGCGGTTCTCGAAGATTTTTACGTCGACGCCCGAAGGATAATCGCGTCGCAGGCGCGCGGCGAGCAGCACTTCTTGGTGCACGGTGTCGTTCGGCTTGACGAACCCGCCCACGAATCCGACCACAATCGCCGAGCCGAACACGGAATGCACACAAAGGCAGGCAAGCAAGAGCGGGTATCTCATGGAACAACGAATCGGCAAACAGATTCTAGCACCACGTCACCGCTCTGCCAAGATTGCTGGAAGGCGAACGCGCACTGGCAAGCTTACGATCAGCGTCGGCTCGGCACACTCCCGCGTGTGGTTGTTCAACCCGTGTTCTAAGCCGGGATGTCCCGCACGACCTCGGTTAGCTTGCCGCTATTGATGTCGAAGAAGAAGCCGTAGAGCTTGATATTTCTTGGCACCGCCGGGCTGGAACGCAACAACCCTACGTCATACCTGAGCGATTTCTCGAAGTCCATGATGGCCACGCTTTCGCGATCGAACAACGTCGAGATATCCGCGCAATGGTGATCATGGAACTCCTTGATGAGGAGCTCAGGTGTGTAAGTCGTCGTGCCGCAGAACGAGTGGTGAACCACGATGACGTTTTGAACGCTGAATATATAGTCCATTGCCGCCACTGACAGCAGAGCGGCGGCAGCACGGCCGCCGGCGTTTGTTTCGGCGAATAGCGTTCGCGTGCTGCCAACCCGATTGCCGGCTTGGTCGAGGATATTTTCGCCCGGGTAGACCTCATCCCCAAAATACTCGGCCACCTTCTGCGGAATCTCGGCCGCGCGAGGGTCAAAGCAGTGGATCACGAGCGTCTTCATCGGGATGGCCTGGTTCGCTCCCTCGAACTTGGTCTGATCGAACCCGGGCTGTGTTCTATATTCGTATGCGCTGAATGCCGACATCTTTTCCTCCCCTTTGTTGCGTCGGATCGGGCAAAAAGCAAAATCGCTGCCGGGGCTGGTGCCCACTCTCGTCAAGCTGATTTGCTACGGCCATCCACTGACTGGAAGGGCAAAGCCGGGGCCATAGCTAAAACTCTGAAACTTCTGGGTTACTGGAAAGCCGTCGGGGACGAATGTCCGCAACCGGAGTCGACGGCTCGACTCGATGGTTACGGAAGCGCGTACAACACGGCAGTTGTTGCACAATCGTAATAGCTACCCAAAATAGAACAGGGCAGGCCAGGGAAGTTCGAGCGGCCGAAACCGCAAAGTTGGCTGGGCGTGCAGATCTCCCTGCCACGAACTCCACTGATGCCTGCCCTGAAGTCGCCGGGTCGGAGGGTCCGGCGACTACTGGTTGCCCCGCAATCTGCTCGTCACAAGCAGAGCTGAGGCGAACTTATGCCGGCCGGATTACTGAGCACCCGGCCCGGTGGCGGCGACGGCTTTACCGTTTCCCGCTTGCGGAACCCACAGCTTCACTTCCACGCGGCGGTTCTGTTTGCGGCCGTCCCGGGTGTGGTCATCCGCGACCGGCTCCGCATAGCCTTCACCCAGCATGGTGATGCTGCGCACCGGGACCTTATATTCGACCGTCAGGAAGCGCGCCACTTCTTCGGCGCGATGCTGGCTGAGCACGTCGTTATAGCTGGCCGATCCGGTCTTGTCCGTGAATCCCTGGATCTCGATCACATAGCGATCCGTCCCGGTGGCCTGCTTGGCGAGTTCCGCCAGTTGGTCCTTGGCTTCCGGAGTGAGCGTCCACCGATTCACCCCGAACAGCACCGTAGCCGACTTCGCCATGTCGAACCTGTTCATGCCGTCGACGGTGCGGCCCAGCCGGTCGATGCCCTGCTGGGCGTTGTCGGCAGTCTGCTGCGCGCCATTGGCGGCCTGCTGAGCGCTGGTCGCTTTCTGATCGGCAGCCTGCGCGGCCTGGCCCGCCTGCGTCGCCTTGTTATCCACGTCGTTCAGCTTCTCCCTGGTCCGCGACACGGTTCCGTCCAGCTCCTGGATTTCGGTGCCCTGTGCCGCGATGGCCTTATCCTGATCGGCGTTCTTGGCCTCGGTTGCGGTAGTCCGTTGTTCTATGGGAGCCACCGTTTTTGCGACATATTTTTTGGTAGCGCACCCTGTTCCTAAAAGACTCACGGCGACCGCGCTTGCAAACAGTGTAGTTTTCATTCGACCCATCCCCTTTCTAACTTTTCATCAACACTTTTACGAGGTCGCGTGCCCGTTAAGGATCAGTCCTTAATCAACTCCGCCGCTACCATCGCAAATCCCACCTCTAAACGCCGGTCTCCGGCACGGCTGCGGCTAGTGTCGAGCTTCTCGCAACAGCCGTACCTGGAAACCGTGCCCGCGGGAGCAACCACGGGAACCCGTTTCGGTCTCAGGCTTCACCGCTTCCGAAGACCGGTAGAAACTTCCGGAGCCAATTCGGAAAGTATTTCCTAGGATCTCTTTAACCGATTGATTCCGTTTGACTACTGCACACACGCACCAGTCATAAGCACGTCCCTTTCCAACCGGCGGGCGAGTCAGAAACGCTGTACAATTTGATTTACGCTATGCCTTTTCCCGTCCATCGCAAGCGCCGCCTGCGCGTTTCTGAACCCATGCGCCGCCTGGTGCGCGAAACGCGCCTCGATCCCGCCCAGTTGATCCTGCCCTTGTTCGCCTGCCCCGGCGAAGGGGTTCGCAAAGAGATCAGCTCCATGCCGGGCAATTTCCAGCTCTCGATCGATGAACTGGTGAAGGAATGCGAAGCCGCCCACGCCCTGGGAATCGGCGGCGTGATCCTGTTCGGGATTCCGGAACATAAAGACGAGCTCGCGTCGGAAGCTTACGCGGACGACGGCATCACCCAGCGCGCGGTTCGGGCGCTGAAGAGCGGGGTGAAGGATCTGCTGGTGATCACCGACGTCTGCAACTGTGAGTACACCAGCCACGGGCATTGCGGCAAGATCGTCGACGGACAGGTAGACAATGACGCGACGCTCGCATGGCTGGCCGAGGCGGCGCTTTCGCACGCGCGCGCCGGAGCCGATATCGTGGCGCCTTCCGACATGATGGACGGCCGGGTGGCCGCCATCCGGCATTCGCTCGACGCGCACGGGTTTCAGAACACGCCGATCCTCGCCTATGCGGCCAAGTACGCGTCGGTGTTTTACGGGCCGTTCCGCGAAGCGGCCGAATCGACGCCGCAGTTCGGCGACCGGCGCAGCTATCAGATGGACCCGGCCAATGTGCGCGAAGCCGTCGATGAAATGGATCTGGATCTCGAAGAAGGCGCGGATATGCTGATGGTCAAGCCGGCCATGCCGTACCTCGACGTGATCGTGCGGGCGCGCGAGCGCTACAACGTGCCGATCGGCGCGTACCAGGTTTCGGGCGAATTCAGCATGATCGTGGCCGCGGCGCGGAACGGATGGCTGGATCTGGATCGGGCCATGATGGAGTCTTTGATTTCGATCCGGCGCGCGGGAGCGGATTTCATTCTGACGTATTTCGCCAAAGACGCCGCGCGGGCGCTGGCATAACTTGCAAATGGGACCGGACTTGGGTGGACGGCGGATTTCAGAGGTTGCGGAAAAAGGGGACAGACTACTCTGTCCCCGACCCGAAGCCATTGATTTTCTTGGGAGTGTGCGGCGTGGACAGAGCCGTCTGTCCCCTTTTTCCGCAACCTCTGAAATCCGCACGGTGCTTCAGCGCCGCTGTGCGAGAGCGAGGCTAAAGCCTCGCGCGGGCTTGAAGCCCGCCGTCCCAATGACTCTAATCTGTAGGATGGGCTTTGCCGCTCCTCCGATGGACCGTAGATGAAAACCATTGCCGCACTGGCCGCGGCGTGCGTGGCACTGATCATTATTCTGAACGGGAAGCCGGATTTCACCAACGCGTCACGGCCTCCGCGCGGGATCGCCAATCCGGTGGTCGCTCTGCAAATGGCTCGCAATGTGAACGAGGTCGACGCGATTTTGAGCGAAGCGCCGAGTCCCGACCGCGAGGCGATGCGGATCAAACAATATCTCGATTTCGTGTTCATTCCGTGTTATGCGGCGTTGTTTATCGCGCTGGCGTGGATGTTCGGGACACGCGCTGCAAAGATCGCGGGCGCCTGCGGGGTGCTGGCCGCGGTCACTGACATTTTTGAAAACCTGGGCATTCTTCACGTCGTGAACACGCCACTCGCGTGGACCACGCAGGCGATGGTGGACGCGATCCGCGTTCCCAGTCTGATCAAATGGACGCTGACCTGGATCGCGCTCGCGATTTTCGCGTGGCTGTTTCTCAAAGGCGCGGGTTGGTTGCGGCGGTCGATCGGCACGCTGGACGCGATCGCGGCAGCGCTGGGATTTGTCGGGCTGTTCGACAACGCGATTCTGGTCTGGGCAGGCGTTCCCATGCTGGTCGGATTGGTGGGGCTGGTCGGGCTTCCTTTCCGGCGCAGATGACTTATAAACTTACGCTCGAATACGACGGCTCGAAATTTTCGGGCTGGCAGATCCAGCAGAATGCGCGGACTGTGCAGGGCGAACTGCAGCGGGTCGCGGATGAATTGTTCGGCGTCGAAACCGACATTCAGGGAGCGGGGCGGACGGACTCGGGCGTCCATGCGCTGGGGCAGGTCGCGCATTTGAAAGTTCGCAATGCGCGGCGCAACTTTAACTGCGCCCAGCTTCAGCGCGAACTGAACGACCGGCTTCCTTCGTCGATCGCCGTGGTCCACTGCGAAGACGCTCCAGCACGGTTTCACGCGCGTCACGACGCGGTCGCGCGGACCTATTTTTATCAGTACTCGACGCGCAAGTCGGCGCTGTCAAAACGCTACGTGTGGTGGATCAAGGAGCCGCTGGAGGTTTCCATGATGCAGCAGGCCGCGGCGCTGATCGCCGGGCGTCACGACTTCGCGGCGTTCCGGGCCAAAGATCCGTCGCGGCCGGACGAGTCGACCATCGTGGTGGTGAATGCGGCGGAAGTGGGCGTGGATGAAGATATGATCGTGTTCCGGATCGAGGCGTCGCATTTTCTGTGGAAGATGGTGCGCAGGCTGGCGGGGACGCTGGCGAAGGTCGGGTTGGGTGAGATTTCGGTCGAGCAGTTCGCGGGGCTGCTCGAAGGGCGGAAGACGGCAGGGATGGATATCGCGGCGTGGACCGCGCCGGGGTCCGGACTATTTTTGGAGTCGGTGCGGTATTAAGGGTGGCGTAAAGCCCCAAGCTGACGAGTCTTCCATGAGCGGGCTGGTGATTGTCAACGAAAATCTATAAATTTCCGTCGGAGCCGCCCGTCGCCGCTCATGGAAGACTCTCACGCATGGGGCTACCGCTGCGCCCGAAATAGCCCCACGTTGACACATGGGGCTAATTTTCACGGCGTCCGCGCACCCGGCCGCCGCTTCCTGTAGAATCTTGGATTCGAGGGAGAAGCCACGTTGCGCACAATTACTTTTCTGTTGTTTCTAGGCGCCGCTTTTGCGGATGACGGCTCAGCTGTGTATCACAAGCGTTGCGCGGGTTGCCACGACACCGGCATGGGACGCGCGCCCAACGCCGCCGCGCTGAAACAAATGTCGCCGGAGAGTGTCTCGACCGCCCTCACCACCGGCATCATGTCGATCCAGGGGATCGTCATGAACAACGACGAGATCCGCTCGGTGGCGATGTTCGTGACCGGGAAGCAATTTGGCGGCGAAGCTTTGCCGCAGAGCGCATTTTGCCGCACCGCGGGTTCGCTGCCGCCGGATCTGATGGTTGCGCCGCACTGGGTGGGCTGGGGTGGCGAGGATAACCATCGCATGCAGACGGCGGCAATGGCGGGGCTCGCGGCTTCCGACGTTCCCAAGCTGAAATTGAAATGGGCGTTCGGGATTCCGGGCGTGCTCCGCGCCTACGCGCAGCCGACCGTGGCGGGCGGCCGCATGTTTATCGGCACCGGCACGCGCAAGGTTTTCGCGTTGGACGCTTCGACGGGCTGCGTCCACTGGTCCTTCGATGCGGAGGCGGGAGTGCGCACGGCTATCAGCCTGGGGCGTATCGGGAATCGCTGGGCGGCATATTTCGGCGATCAGAGCGGATGGGCCTACGCCGTCGACGCGACCTCCGGGAAGCTGATCTGGAAAACGCGCGTCGAAAATTATTCCGGTGCGCTGATTACGGGCGCGCCGGTGCTGTATGCGGGACATTTGTATGTCCCGGTGTCGTCGGGCGAAGAGATCTTGGGCGCGGGCCCGGATTATGAATGCTGCAAGTTTCGCGGGAGTCTTTCTTCGCTCGACGCAGCCACCGGAAAAGTGATCTGGAAAACCTACACGATTCCGGACGAGCCGAAGCCGATTCGCAAGAACGGCAAAGGCGTCCAGCAGTGGGGGCCGTCCGGCGCGGGCGTGTGGTCGGCGCCGACCATCGACGCGAAACGACATGCGATCTACGTCACCACCGGCGATTCCTATTCCGACCCCGCGGCGCGCACCAGCGACGCGTTCGTGGCCTTCGACATGGAAACCGGACACATTCTCTGGTCGCGGCAGATGACCGAGAATGACGCGTTCAACGGCGCCTGCGGAGGCGGACGCACCGGCGGGAACTGTCCTGAGGCGAAGGGGCCGGATTGGGATTTCGGAGCATCGCCCATGTTGGTGAATCTTGCCGGCGGGAAACGCGCGCTGGTGGCGGGTCAGAAGTCGGGCATGGTCCACGCGGTGGATCCCGATCAGCAGGGTGAGGTGCTGTGGTCGACGCGGTTGGGGCATGGCAGCGCGGCGGGTGGAATCGAGTGGGGCACGGCGTCGGACGGTGAGAATGTGTATGTCGCACTGTCGGATGTCCGCAACCGAAGGCCGGCCTCAGGCGGAAACGTGACCATTTTCGGAGGGCACGGAGAATACGATCCGACCGCGGGCGGCGGAATGTTCGCGCTGAAGGCGTCCACCGGCGAAAAAGTCTGGACCACTCCACCGCCGGCGTGTGGCGATCGGAAGGGATGCAGCCCGGCGCAATCGGGAGCGGTCACGGTGATCCCGGGGGTGGTTTTTTCGGGTGATCTGGGCGGACGGCTGCGGGCGTATTCGACCAAAGACGGCGCAATATTGTGGGAGGTCGAGACGGCGCATGAATTCGACACGGTGGACGGAGTGAAAGCGCACGGCGGAGCGATCGACGGTCCGGGCGCGGTGGTGGTGGGAGGGATGTTGTACGTGAACTCGGGCTACGGATTTAATGGAGGGATGCCGGGGAACGTGGTGCTCGCGTTTGGGGTCGACCGGAAATAGTGGCATTTGGCGCACGCACTCCTGCGTGCCGCGTCGGCACTCTTGCCGACGCTTCTTCGGGCGCAGGCGAGGTGTCGAGATGAGTCTCGACACGGCACGCACGAGTGCGTGCGCCACAGGTTACGTTCGTTTCGGGCGGAATGCCACGCAATAGACTACGCCGATTACGGTGAGTAATCCACCCCACCACACCGGGGCGTGCAACTCAGCCAGAGTCGTGTTCGGCGGATTCGACCATTCGGACAGGCCGCTCGCGAGAATCAGCACGCCGTAGATCGCCAGCAGGACTCCTACGAAAAACCAGACCGGGATGATTTGTGGACGCATTTTTTACCAGAAAATAATCTGCAGAATGACCAGAATTGCCAGCACGATGACGGCCCAGAACGCAGGGCGTGCGAACCACTTCAGGCTGCCTTCCGTGGGGATCGCGGTCAGGCCGTAGACCAGGCCGTTCAGTTCTGAATCCGGCTTCGGTTTGGTCGCGAGACTCACGGCCACGGTTACGATCACGCCGATCAGGCAGGACCATAAGGCTCGATACATATCCTCAGCGAGGGCCTTGGCGTGCGTCGACAAAGCGATTACGGAAAGCATGTCGGGATCGAACTTCACGAGAAAGAACATCGATACGGACGACACTGTGCCGGCCAACAATCCCCAGAATCCGCCAGCGGCGGTGACGCGTTTCCACAGCATGCCCAGGATCACGGTGCCGAACAGCGGCGCAATGAAGAAGCTGAACAGGGCCTGGACGTAATCCATAATGCTGGCGAAACCCATCGCCAGATACGCGGCTCCGATGCTGATCCCGAGGCCGATGACGGTGCACCAACGGCCCATCGAAACGTAATGGGCGTCCGGTGCGGTCTTGCGCAGGAACGGCCGGTAGATGTCGTAGGTCCAGACCGTGGCGAACGCGCTGACGTTGCCGGCCATCCCGGCCATGAATCCGGCGACCAGTGCAGTTACGCCCAGGCCAAGGAGGCCGGGTCCAAAATAACGCGCAAGCATCAGCGGAAGCACCTCGTTATAACTGTGCTGGCCGGCCTGCATCATGCTTTCAGGGACCAGATGTTCCGGAAGCACGGCGAGGCCGAGCAGACCGGGAAGGATCACGATCGCCGGCACCGCCATTTTGAAAAACGCGCCGATCACCGGAGCCATTTTCGCCGAGCGCAGATCCTTGGCCGCGAGCACCCGCTGCACGACCAGGAAATCGGTGGTCCAATATCCCATCGAAAGCACCGCGCCGAGTCCGAAGACGATACCGGTCCAATGGATGCCCATCGGGTTGCTTTCAAAATGCCCGAGGTTCGACCAGAGGTGCGTGTAATCCTGACCAGGGAAATTCGATTGAATGCGCGCGACCATGCCGCTCCAGCCGTGGGTTTCGATCAGGCCGAGAATCGGAATGAGGAGTGCGCCCAGCCAGATCAGGAAGAATTGCAGCACTTCATTGAAGATGGCCGAATACAATCCCCCGGCCGCGACGTAAACGCCGACGGTGACTGACGAAACCCAGATGCTGAAATGAATATTCCAGCCGAGCATTACTTTCATGACCACCGCCATCGCGTACATGTTGACGCCCGACATCAGGATGGTCATGGCGGCGAAACTGACCGCGCTGAGGCCGCTGGTGGCGGGGCCGAAGCGCAGTTGCAGATAGCCGGGGACCGAGTGGGTTTTAGAAATGTAATAGAACGGCATCATCACGATGCCCAGAAACAGCATGGCGGGGATCGCGCCGATCCAATACCAGTGCGCGGCCAGGATGCCGTACTGATACGCCGACCCGGCCCACCCGAGCAGTTCGAGCGAACCGAGATTCGCGGAAACGAAACTGAGGCCGGCCACCCAGGCGGTCATCTCGCGGCCGGCCAGGAAGAAATCCTCGCCACTTTGCGCGAAGCGCTTCAGATACAGGCCGATGGCCAGCACAACGAGGAAATAGATCGCAATGATGGCGAGGTCAACCGGACTGAGCGAGATGACTCGGGTGTTCATCTATCCGTAGATATTCGAAGAACACCCATTGTTCCACAACGTGGGACAGACGGTCGCCGTTTGCCGTCTGTCTCGGGTAGGATGCGCTCCCGGAGACAGACGGCAAAAGGCGACCGTCTGTCCTACTGTCAGAAGGAGAATCGCGCGCCGACCTGAATCGCTCGCGGCCCGCCGGATCCGAATACCTGGCCGACGCGCGAGGCTGGCTGGCCGAACGCATAGGTCTGGCCGGTGCCGGGAGTCACCACGCCGTTGCTCACGGCGAATCCCGGAAGCGCGGTGTTGGCTGGATCCAACTGGTAGTTCGAAATCTGCAGGTTGGCGACGTTCAGGATGTTGAAGAACTCGCCGAAGACGGCCAGGCGATAGCGCTCACGATAGGTGAACTGCTTGGTGATGCGCATATCCTGCGAGATGATGGGCTGGCCGAGTCCGTAGTTGGGAGGCAGCACCAGGTAGGGCGCGGTTTGGCCGTTCAGCGCTTTCTTGCCGGCGACGTTCTCGTTGTAGTAGACCACGGCCTGCTGGAGTTGCGACTTCCCACATCCCGAATTGAAGCAGTTGTAGCCCAAGTCGGGGACCAGTTCCGACAGCGGCGGCCCGGTGTTGCCGGAGCCGTTGAAATCGATGTTGTTCACGGTGGGCATTACGGGCGCGCGGCTGATCATGGACGAATTCAGGCTGATCACGAATCCCCACGGCAGATTCACGGTCCCCGCAATGTTGAAATTCTGCGACGGCAGGGTGGGGCCATAACCCGCAAAGTAATTGAGCACGTCCACGCCCGCGTTTTCGGTGAGCAGCTTCTGCAGGGCATACGACGCCTGGAACTGGTACCGGTGCGCGAAACGCTTTTGCAACTTCACCAGCAAGCCGTCATAAACCGAGCGTCCTTCCGGCAGCCACATGGTGATGGAACCAGTGGAACACTCCTGTCCCGCCACGTAGTACTGCGATGGCGTGCACACGGGAATTACCGGCGACAAGCCATCGGCGGTGCGCGCGTAATGGTTCAGGTCGACTTCCCCGAGGTTGGTATTGATGCCCTCGCGCCGCGCCCAATCGGCGGACAGCACCATGCCCCCGGGCAACTCGCGCTGCACGCCGATGGAGCTTTGATAACTTCTCAGCAGCGGGAATTTCGAAGGATAGATTTCGATTCCCTGCTTGGCCACGTCGATTCCGCTCACCGAGTACGGACCACTCGAAGGCGGCGTCGGCGCCAGCTTCGCTTCGAGCCCGGGCAGTTGCTGGTTCACGATACTCAGGAACTCCCCGAGTGTCAGGCTGGTGATGCCCAACGGGATGGACGAACCCACCGGCAGCAGGGAAGCGGTCTGAAAATTGATGACCCCGGGGATCGTGTTGGTAAATGCAGTGGATGCCAGCGTGGTCCGGCCGTCGCCCAGCGGCCCGATGGCCGCGCCTTCGCGGAAGTGCTGCCAGATGGGCTGCGTGTCCCAGTACATTCCGCCGCCGCCTCGAATTACGGTTTTCTGATCCTTGCCGACCGCCCACGCAAAGCCCACCACCGGCGAGAAGTCCAGATAATCCGGCTGAGTCGCGCCCAGCCCGTAAGGCGCTCCGCCGGTCTGGCCTTCGAGAATCGGCGCCAGATATTGCGGCAACGGGAGGTTGTTGTAAAACAGTCCGGTTTCGAGTTCATAGCCGAGCGCGTAGTTGACCGTCAGACTCGGTGTGACCTTCCAGGAATCCGACACCCACGGATGAATGCGGTTGTTGGTGTTCCCCTGCCCGTGGTCATAGAGCCCCGGGAAGGTTCCGTTGCCCACGCCGATGCCGCTGTAGATGGACGAGCCCAAATTGTAAACCGGCAAATTCAACAGATCCTGCGTGCTGGTGATGGTGGTAGGAAGATTAGGAAAGAAGCTCGCGAGGCCGAGCGCACGCGTCTCCTCCGGCGAAAACACGTACAGGCAGCCCGGATCGCAAAAATCCCACGGCGCCACCTTGGTTTTCATAAGCTCCCAATCGACGCCGAAGCGGATCCGGTGCTTGCCTTTCTGCCAGCTCAAGGTTTCGTTGAGCTCGCCCGAGCGCGCCTGGCGGAACTGCGGCGAGTTGACACTGGCCCCGGTTCCGTAGGTGCTCGACCCAATCATCGACACGATCGCGGGAAGCCCGAAGCCGATGCACGGATAGGGGCACTGGGACTGGGTGGCGTCGGTAACGTTGTTTTCCCAGAAGTGGAACTGGAAGCGAACGTCGTTGACCAGGTTCGGCGAGAGAGTGGTGGTGAGGCCCACCACGGCCTGATCCGACCAGTTGTAGTTGAAATTGAAATTGGCCGGCTGCGGAGTGAGCGCGTACGGGCCAAAGCCTTCGTTGCCGTCGTGCGAATAGCGCAGGAATGCGACGTTCTTGGGGTTGATCTGATAATCGAATCGCGTGTTGAACAGATTGTAGTGGTACGGTTCCGGCCAGATTCCGCTTAAGCCTTGGACGGATGGCAAGTCCTCCTGCTCGGCCAGCACCGCGGTCTGGTGGAGGTATTCGTAGTTGACGAAGAAGAATAGCTTGTCTTTCTTGATGGGTCCGCCCACGGCCACGCCCGGATTCTTTCGTTGGAAAAAAGGATTCGGCGCGATCGGAATACGCGCTAATGCAGGATAGGCGGCCATATTTTCGTCGCGATAAAAGAAATAGGCGCTGCCGTGGAAATCGTTGCTGCCGGATCGGGTCACGATGTTGATCCCACCCTCGGCCGCGATGCCCATGGACGGGTCGAAGGTGACCGACTGGATCTGGAACTCCTGCACCACGTCCTGCGAGAAGTTCATGGAGGTGCCGCCTTCCATCTCATCGTTGATGGTGGCTCCGTCCATGGTGATCAGCGGACCCACGCCGCTGCCCGCGGTCGCGCCGCCATTGGCTCCGAGGATGCTCACGGTGAACATCGCATTGAACTGCGCGGTGGACCCTGGTGCAACCGTTACACCTGGTTCGAGTGACGCCAATTGGAGCGAACTGCGGCCATTCAGCGGAAGATCCTGGATGGTCGATCGCGGAATCACGCCCTGCACGGTGTTACTGTCATAGCTGATCTGCGCGGTCGCCGCTTCGACCACCACGACCTCCTTCGCTTCGCCCACCGAGAGCGTCATATCGACCGTCGTGGTGCCTCCGGCGGCGACGTTGGCGGCGCGAACGGTAGTGCGGAAACCGGACATTTCCACACGTACTTCGTAATCGCCCGGAGCCAATGCCGGCGCGCTGTAGAGGCCTTCGGCGTTGGCGGCGAGCGTTCGCGCGATGGCGGTCGCTTTATTGGTGATGGTGATGGTGGCGTTCGGAACCAGAGCGCCGGTCGAATCTTTGATGGTTCCGGAAATCGTGCCGGACGGCGTCTGCGCAAGCGACGCAGTCACGGTACACAAAAGCGCGATCAGCAAAGACCTCATCGTCAAATCTCCTTGGATCTGAAAATGACTAACCAACGCGGTTGCACCGAGAATATTCGAGATTTGTTTTGGAGTCAAGAGGGAATTTCAGTCGTATGACGGCGGCATGTTCGCGACCGCGGGGGTTACAATTGTTCGACTCGCGGCTATAAAAATGGGACGACGGATCGGAACCTGGGTAAAGCGCATGGTGGTGACCGCGGTGCTCGTGGCGGCCGTTCTATGGGCGGGCGACTGGCTGCTCCTGCGTCTGAAGATCGCCCGGAACGGCGATGCTTTCGGATCGGTGCTGGTGCACTTTCGCTACGCGGTGCACCTGAAAAACAAGCGGATCGAGCAGTACAACTCCAAGCCAAGGATGCAGGAATGCGTCCATTCGGCGTTCCCGCACATGAACGAATCGCCCTGCTGGTATCTGGAGCGCCACGCCGACGGCACCGAAGATCTGGACGGCGGGGCGTGGCATTTTTATTATCAGTAGGCGTAACGGTGGGTGGCGATATGTACAATTGTGCATATAATTAGAGGTGGCTTGCGAATGGGACCCTGCGAAGGCCCGCGCGAACTTCAGAAAGCATGGGATCCCGTTTGCGGACGCGGCTCTGGTACTCGAGGATGACGCAGCCTTGACCATCCGTGACTCGGATGAACACGAAGAACGATGGAGCACAATCGGAATTGATGCGGTAGGGCGGGTGCTGGTCGTGGTCTACACCTGGCGCGGGCGCCGCATCTCAGCGAGAAGAGCGACCCCCAGAGAGCGGCAGCAATACGAAAAGGACGCATGAAAAAAGAATACGACTTCTCGAAAGGAAAACGCGGCGCTGTGCTGAAGACGCCGGGGTGCAAGACGCGGATTACGATTCGGGTGGACGATGAAATTCTGAACTGGTTCCGAGCCCGCGTAGACGGGGCCGGCGGCGGGAGCTATCAGGCGGCGATCAATCAGGCGCTCCGCGAGCACATCGCGCGCGCCACTGAACCGCTTGAATCGACGCTGCGGCGGATACTTCGCGAAGAGCTCCGCCGCGCGAGTTGAGCTTACTCCTAGCGAGGCTTCAGGTCGTTGTAGTGCATCACCGCGTTAAACAGCATTCCGAACTCGCCGAAATTCTGCCAGCGGTAACACGGATTGGTCGAGAACATCACCACCCGGCCTTCGCCCTCCGGAACGTCGAGCACCGCGGGCCTTCCGCGGATCTCGTTCGCGCCGCGCATCAGGCCGCTCATCACCCCCGCGTCGCCGCCGGTGAAACGCATCAGCACCTGCTGCTCCCGATCGCGTTCCTGAACGGTCAATAGCGGGCCGTTGGCCCAGCGTACCGGGATCGTCTTCTCTGTATATCCGTAGAAAATCGGACTCGCGCTGTGCAGAATTTCCGCCTGCACGATCGGACCCGGCGCGTAAAATGCCGGCGAGGTGCGCCCGGCTTCCACGCGGCGCGTGATGCCGAATTCAGCGGGAAACGCGCTGGCCGTGCCGAGCGTGATCAGCACTCCGCCCGCATCCACGAATTTGCGGAATTCGACCACCCCTTCGAGACCCATGCCGCCCGTGATGTCGTCCGATTCGCCATACATCCCCAGGTTCTTGAACTGATCCGACTTCGTGTAAGCGAGCGGCGCCTTGCCGGTACGCGGCTCGATGTCGTAGACCAGGCCCTTCGCCGAGCGGCCCTGATTCGGCATCACGATCACGTCATATTGCGCGCGCAGGTTCCCTTTGCGTACGCGGTCTTTGAAAATCAGATCGTATTTCAACTCGTATTGATCGAAGGCGTAGCGCACCCAGCCGACTTCCTGCGTGCTGCCCCAAGTCGAATAAACCGCCATGCGCGGAAGATCCAAATCGTGCGTCGGAACGGACGGCGCCGCGGTCAGCGCGACGGCCTTCAACCCCAGCGGCTCGACCGCGCCTTTCACACGATCGTAGGCGCTGCCCGCAATGATGAAAGATCCAGCCGGGATCTCCTGATTGCCCGACTTGAACTCCTGCTCATTCGCCTTCACCGCCACATCTTTCAATCGATACCGCAGCGTCACCAGATTGTTCGAGCCGTTGTCGAGCACCGCGTAGTAGGCCGCGCCCGCGCCTGAAATGGTTCCACGCGGCTCGTATTTATCGACCGCCGTAGTAGGAATGTTCAGCACGCTCAGATCGTCGCTCGCGATCACTTTGGCCTGCGACATCATGCCCATGGTCCAGGCCGTGTCGTCGTAGGTGGTCAGACTCGGATCGGGGAAATTCTGCTTTTCGAGCAGAATTTTCGCCAGGCGGCCGTACGGCTGATCGCGCTTGATCACAAACGATCCGGCCGGAAAAGATCCTTCTTCGAGTTTCACCTCGGCGTTCGCCCGCCCGATTTCGATGCCTTGCAGTCGGAGAATATTGACGATGGTCGCCACGCGCGTCATATCCGGTTGATTCGCCGGGATGACGTAGCCGTAGGGTTTGTCTTTTTTACCGGACGCGATGCTGTTGGCGCTCTTCTTGTAGAAATTTTCAAGAATAATATCCGGAAATGCCGAGGTCAACTGCAGCGCGGTCAGCACGCCGGTTTCCTCGTAGTTGGTGTTGTTGCGCGCGGACCAGTCGGTTTCCGCGTAGGGCGGGACCGGACGATACCATTCGCGGGTGGTCATGCCGCCGCCACGGCCACCGCGCCCACCGCCTCCGCCGCCGCGTCCTCCGCCGTTGATGCGGCGATGCATGGTGTTCGCGCCGCCGTTGCCGAAAGTTTCATACATGCGCATCATGCCGTTGTGATTCGACGACATGAAACCCAGATACCCGGGCGACCACATGTCCACGAAGGCGTGCGTCCACACCCCCGGCATTCCGTACTTAATCATCTGCTCCATTTCGAAATTCGAAAACCACGGGAGCTCGCCATACAGAATCGGATCGAGCGTCGGATTCTGCGGGGCCTGACCGCTGAAGGTGTACATGAACGGCTCGGATTCATGCAGCTCGTGCATGATCGGCGGATGCCATTCGAGATACCAGCTGAGCAGCGTGCGCATGGTCATCTGCGAATAATTGATGTCGCGATTGTTGTCGTGGAAAATATACTTGCCCCAATAAGGAGGGCCGGGAGCCTGATCCTGCTCGCTGGTGTCGTGGATTTTGTACTTGTAATACCAGTCGACGTAACGATCGCGGCCATCCGGCTCGGCGGCGGGAGTGATGGTGACGATCACGTTGTCACGGATCTTCTTGATCAGCGGCGTGTCCTCGGTCACCAGGCGGTAAGCCAGCTCCATCAGCATCTCCGAAGGGCCGGTTTCGGCGCTGTGCAGGCCGCCCATGATGTGATAAATGGGTTTCGCTTTGGCGATGATTTCGCGCGCCTGCGCGTCGGTCAACTGGCGCGGATCGGCGAGCTGGGCCAGATAGCCGCGATACGTTTCCAGGTTCTTGATCGACTCATCGGAGCCGACGAACACCACCACGCACTCGCGGCCCTCGTCGGTCTTGCCGATGTTCATCAACTTGACGCGCGGCGACCTCGCGGCCAGCGCTTCATAGTACTTGATCATATCGGCATAGTAGGTGAGCTTGTTGGGTGCGCCGATGTCATAGCCCAGCACGTCGCGGGGCGAAGGAACGCTCAACGATTTTGGCAGGTGATCCACCAGCGGACTGATGAATTCCGGACGCGTGGTCCATTCCTTCACGGACTTGGCAAATTCCGGATCCATCTGCTGGGCGAAGGAAACGGATGCGAGGGCGAGGAGCGGGTACAGGAGTCGCATAAGTAGACCAACCATCATAACGCGTGGTAGTTTAAGAAACTTGATGAAGCTAAATCTTGAGCCGGTGCGCGCCGAGATTCAGGAGTATCTCGAATCGCACGGGATCGCAGTGTTCCACGCGTTTCCGGGAATCGACGAGGAAGCTTCGGTGGTCCAGTGGGACACCGAGCATTATCCCGACTACCGCGCATTTTTGGCAGTCGCCGAATCGGCCGGTGTGAAGTTGGTGGCGTTGCATGCCAACGAATTTCATGACGACGTGCTGGATGAGACTCAGAAGCGGCTCGACGAGTCGACTCTGGCCGGAGCGGAGCGCACGGCGATGGAGCGGCGATTACGCGAAATCCGGCGCTACGACGGCTACACCTGCCAGATCGAGCTATCCTTCGATCTGGCGCCGCGCATCTACGTTTTCGATCTGCGCACCGAGTGGTTCCAGGAACTGAGCGACATGCTCGACCAGATTGACGAGGCGTCGGAGGGGCCCGAATTTCCCGGACCGCCCGGATATTTTTCGAAGAACTGACGTGCGCTGGATTCTTGAATCGACCGATCGGGCGGAGGCGCTGGCGAAGGCTCTGAACCTGACGGCTCCGGCCGCGCGGGTACTCGCCGCGCGCGGATTTGGGAATCCCGAAGACGCCCGCCGGTTTCTGCATCCCACGCTGGCCGATCTGAACGATCCGGATCTGCTCAAGAGCATGCCCGAAGCGGTCGCGCGGGTGCGGCGGGCGATTGAACAAAAAGAACCGATCCTGCTTTACGGCGATTACGACGTGGACGGCACCAGCGCAGTGGTGATCTTAAAAAAGGGGATCGACCTGCTGGGCGGTCAGGTGTCTTTTCATGTCCCGCACCGGCTTCGCGACGGCTATGGGATGCGCAGCGAAGTAGTGGAAGCAGCGGCTGCGTCTGGTGTGAAACTGATCATCAGCGTAGACACCGGGATTCGCGCGAACGACGTGGTCCGGCACGCGGCGCAGTTCGGAATCGACGTGATCGTCACGGATCATCATCTGCCGGAAGCGGAGCTTCCGCCGGCGGTCGCGGTGCTGAATCCCAATCGTCCGGATTGCTCGTATCCCGAAAAAAATCTGTGCGGAGCGGGAGTCGCGTTCAAGCTGCTGCACGCACTGCTGCGCGCTTCGGGAGTTGAAGACGCGCGGCGCGACCGCTTGCTCGAATCGTTCTTAAAGCTGGTGGCGATCGCGACGGTCGCCGACGTGGTTCCGCTGACCGGCGAGAATCGCGCCATCGTGAAGCTGGGGCTTTCCGGATTGCACAACGTGAAAAACGTTGGGCTGCGCGCGCTGCTGGATGTTTCCGGTTTCGTCAAAGGGGATTTGCCGACCGCTTCGCAGATCGCGTTCCGCGTCGCGCCGCGCATTAATGCGGCCGGGCGCATGGCCAGCGCCTCGGACGTCATCGAAATGTTCCTGACCGACGACGAACCTCGCGCCCGCGCGCTCGCCGCGCAGCTTCACGATCTGAACGCGGATCGCCAGCAGACTGAAGCCGAGATCGCGCGCATCATTTTCGACCAGTGCGTGGAGCAGCCGGTAACCGATGCGGACGCCGCGCTAGTGTTTGCCGGTGAGGGATGGCATCGCGGGGTGGTCGGCATCGTCGCGAGTCGTGTGGTCGAGCGGTTTCATCGGCCCGCGTTTGTGCTGGGAATTGAAAACGGCGTTGCGCAGGGATCGGGGCGCAGTATCTCCGCGTTTCATCTTTTGAATGCGCTCGAAGCGATGCCGGATCTGTTCACCAAGTTCGGCGGTCACCGCCAGGCGGCGGGCGTAACGCTCGCGTCGGGACGCCTGGAAGAATTTCGCGAGCGGTTTAGGACGCACGCGGCTTCGCTGCTGACCGCAGCGGATTTTGAAGCGCAGCTCATGATCGATTCGCCGATTGAATTTTCCGAGATTAACGACCGGTCGGTTGCTGACGTGTTGAGCCTCGCGCCATTCGGGTTCGGCAATCCATCGCCGGTTTTCATGGCTCGCGATGTGGAAGTCGCCTCGGCGCCGGAGGTGAAGAAGGAGCGCCACGTATTTCTGCGGTTGGTTTCGCAGGGACGTACTTTAAGGGTCAAAGCGTGGAATTTCGCGGATCGCGTGCCGGAACTGGCGCAGGGCTCTCGCCTGGATGCCACCTTGTGCTTCGAGGACGATCCTTACTCGGCTGGCCGCGGATATGCTCCCTGGGCGACGGTTCTCAAGGATGTGCGGGCCGCTCAACCGGCGACTGCGTCGGCAACAAATTTCCTGTAGGGAGCGAACGCCGGGCCGGGATGCCGCGTCATAAGGGGTATGCGTTTGCTTGAGACCATGCTTCAGGACGCGCGCTATGCGATTCGCGTCCTGTTTCAGAATCCGGGATTTGCGCTGGTCGCGATTGTGTCCCTGGCGCTGGGAATCGGCGCGAATACCGCGATATTTTCGCTGATCGACACGGTGCTGCTGCGCTCGCTCCCCGTTCGCGATCCGCAGCAACTGGTGGTGTTCGCGCTGAATCCGGATCAGCCGAGCGTGGGATCCAATTATCCCGATTACCTGTATATTCGGGATCATAACCGGTCGTTTTCAGGCGTGGCGGCGTATGGAGGGGCAGGGCAGCAGGCTGCACTCTCGGTTCTTGACGAAGGTGCGCGGGCGGTACCGGAACTGGTCACGGCGACGCTCGTTTCGGGAAATTTCTTCGACCTGCTAGGTGTGACGCCCGCCGCCGGCCGGCTGTTTACACCGGAAGACAACCTTAAGGAAGACGGGCACCCGTGGGTGGTGCTCGACTACGATTTCTGGCGACGAAGGTTTGCCTCGGACCCGCGCGCGGTGGGCGGGAAGATCACGCTGAACGGATCGCCGTTCACCATCGTCGGCGTCGCGCGCGCGGGCTTCATCGGACCGCAAGTGGGCACGCACCCGGACGTGTACGCGCCCATCATGATGTACCAATCGATCAGGCACGGCGCCGGCGACTGGAACAATCGCCACGTCTGGTGGCTCACCATGCTGTGCCGGTTGAAACCCGGCGTGACGCGGCAGGCGGCGATTCCGGAGATGGATACGCTGTGGCATCGGATTCTGGCGAACGACCCCGAACGGCGGCCGGTCCAGGCCTACGAAAAAGATTACGAAAAACGGAATCGCGGCACGCTGATCGAGGCGAGCGGCGGATTTTCGTATCTGCGCAACCAGATTCAGAAGCCGTTGACGGTGTTGATGACAGTGGTCGGTCTGGTGCTTCTGATTGCGTGCGCGAACGTCGCGAATCTGCTGCTGGCCCGCGCGGCGTCGCGGCAGCGGGAAATCGCGATCCGCCTGGCGGTCGGCGCGGGACGATTCCGGCTGGTGCGGCAACTGGTTCTCGAAGCGATCATGGTCGCGATCGCGGGAGGAGTCGCAGGAGCCGCGCTCGCGTGGTGGGGCGTGCGCGTCCTGCTCGCCTTGCTGCCCCGCCGCAGTGTGCCAGTCGACTTGAACCTGACGCCGGACTGGCGGCTGCTCGCGTTCTCCTTCGGCGTCTGCCTGGCGGTCGGCCTGTTGTGCGGAATCGTTCCGGCGCTGCAATCGACGCGGCCCGATCTTACCTCCGCTCTCAAGAACGAAACCGCGGCGGGCGGGCGCATTCGTTTCGACCTTCGCCGCGCGCTGGTGGTGACGCAGGTGGCGATTTCGCTGTTACTGCTGATCGGCGCCGGGCTGTTTGTAAGGAGCCTGCGGAACCTGGAATCGCTCGACCCGGGGTTCGTGCGCGAACGGGTTCTGCTGGTCGACGTGAATCCAAGTCTGATGGGTTATCGCGGCCAGCGTCTGCGCGAATTTTATGAGCGCCTGCTGGAGCGCACGCGCGCGATGCGCGGAGTGCGGTCGGCAAGCATTGCGATCATCACGCCGCTTTCCGGCTCGCGGTGGAATGACACGATTGCCTTCGAAGGTTACGAACGTAAGGCCGATGAAAAACCGTGGGTGGATCACAACTCCGTGAGCCGCGGATATTTCAAAACGCTGGGAATTCCGCTGATCGCGGGACGTGATTTTCGCGACGAAGACAACCCGGCCATCACCCCCGATCCGACCAACGTGGCGCAGGTGGTGAACGGGCCGCTTCCGCCTCCGCCGCCGGTCGCCATTATTAACGAAGCGGCAGCGAATCAGTATTTCCCCCATCAGAACCCCGTCGGCCGTCACTTAACGCGAGCCAAGACGTTCGACATAGCGAACTCGTTCGAGATCGTCGGCGTGGTGAAGAACTCGAATTATTTCGATCTGCGAAAGGCGGTCGAGCCGATGGTGTATCTCCCGGCCTGGCGGCTGCGCGCGGGCGGCAACACGCTCTGCGTTCGCACGACCGCCGATGCGGAGAGTCTTGCGAGCGCGATCCGGCGCGAGGTTTCGGCGCTCGATGCTTCGGTTCCGGTGTTGCAGACCTTCACGCTCGAACAGCAGTTCGACAACAACATCGCCCAGGAGCGCACCGTGACTACGCTGTGCGGATTCTTCGGATTGCTGGCTGTTCTGCTGGCGGCCATCGGACTGTACGGCGTGATGGCGCATTCGGTGACGCGGCGGTATCGCGAGATCGGGATTCGCATGGCATTAGGCGCCGAGCGGCGCGTCGTGCTGGGGATGGTGCTGCGGGAAACGGCATGGATGATCGTAATCGGCGCAGCGATCGGCCTGCCGGCGGCATTTGCCACCACGCGGCTGGTTCAGAGCTTCCTGTACGGTCTGACGCCACAGGACCCGCTCTCGATCGCACTTGCGACGCTGGGACTGGCGATTGTCACGGGCATCGCCGGGTATATTCCGGCATGGCGCGCAACGCGCGTGGATCCGATGATCGCGCTGAGATATGAGTAGCCGCAGATCCACGCTGATAAGCTTCAAAATCAATCTGCGTGCATCGGCGTGAATCGGCGGCCAATCCTAAAAGGCGAGAATCCGCTCCGCTTCCGCCACGATGTTTTCCACCTGCGGCAGGATTTCGCTTTCGAGCTGCGGATGATAGCCGACCCAGGTATCGAGCGCGGCTACGCGGCCGACCGGCGCGTCGAGCGAAGTGAACAGCTCGCCCGCAATGCGCGCCGCGATCTCCGCTCCGAAGCCGAAACTCAGCACGTCTTCATGCGCGATCACCACCCGGCTGGTTTTTGAAACCGACTCGGCAATCGATTTCCAATCGTACGGCGCGAGCGTCCGCAGGTCGAGGACTTCGATAGTGGTGCCGGGACGTTTCTGCTCGATCTGCGCGACCGCCTGCATGGATTTCTGCACCAGCGCACCGTAGGTAACGATGGTCAGATTCGCGCCGGGTTTCACCATGCGCGCCTTCGCGAAGGGAATCGTGAAATCCGGACCCGGATGCGGGGAGCGGTTGTAAGGCTCGCGGTACAGGCGCTTGTGCTCGAGAAACAGCACCGGATCTTCGCAGCGGATGGCGGTTCGCAGCAGTCCGCAGGCATCCAGCGCGTTCGAAGGAAACACCACGCGCAATCCGGGGATGTGCGTGAAGATGCTTTCGCCGCACTGGCTGTGATAAATCGCGCCGCCGTTCAGATATCCGCCGATCGCCACGCGAATCACCACGGGGGAGGAGAAGGCTCCGTTTGAGCGCCAGCGCATGGTGGCGAGCTCATCGCGGATCTGCATCATGGCCGGCCAGATGTAATCGAAAAACTGGACTTCCGGAACCGGCTTCAGCCCCCGCGTGGCCATCCCGATCGCACGGCCGACGATTCCGGCTTCCGCAAGCGGCGAATTGAAGCAGCGTTCGCTGCCGAACACGATTTGCAGTCCTTGCGTGGCTTTGAAGACTCCGCCCTTGCCTTTGACTTCCGAAAGATTCGCCGAGCGGCTGGCGTCGGCGACATCCTCGCCGAACACCACGATCTTCCCGTTACGGCGCATTTCTTCGTGCAGCGTGAGGTTGATTTCGTCGACCATGGTGCGTGGGTCGCCTGAAAAATTCGGCTCGGCCGCAAACGCGTCGGAGGCCGGATCGACCTCTTCCGAATACAGATGGCGCATCACGGAACTCTTCGAAGGCGCTTCCGCTTTGAGCGCCCGATCGGTCGCGTACTGGACCTCGACGTCCACTTCATGGGTGATCAGTTCGATCCCGTGCCGGTCGAGCAGACCTTCCGAAATCAGCCACTCGGGATAGCGGACGATGTGGTCGCGCGCGGCTTCGTCGGCGCGCTCGGCTTTGGTCTTATACAGCTTTTCATCATCGGAAAGCGAATGCGAGTACGGCCGGATGCAGGTGGCGTGCACCATCACCGGTGTGCGATGACGCCGGCAATGTTCCACCGCGTCCGCCATGGTTTCGTACGATTCGACGAAGTTGGTTCCGTCGCAATGATAAACCTTCAGGTGCGGAAATCCGGAGACCAGCTTCGACACGTCGCCGCCGGCGGTCTGGCATTCGACCGGAACCGAGATCGCGTAGCCGTTATCTTCGACCAGATAAACCAGGGCCAGCTTTTCGAGGCAGGCGATATTCAGCGATTCCCAGAATTCGCCTTCACTGGTCGCGCCGTCGCCAGTGCAGACTAACGTTACTGCGTCCGATTCGGTATCGATTCTGCGATTGGCGTCCGCGCATCCGACAGCTTGCAGGAATTGCGTGCCGGTCGGAGACGAAGTGCTGACGATGTTCAACCGCTTCGAGCCCCAGTGCGACGGCATCTGGCGTCCACCTGAAGCAGGATCGGCCGCGGCGCCGACCGCGCCTTCGAGCATCTCTTCGGTGGTCACGCCCAGCGCCAGGGCGCAGGCGCGGTCGCGGTAATACAGATAAAACCAGTCATGGCCGGGACGCATCGCGTATCCGGCGGCTGCGCTGATGGCTTCGTGACCGGCGCCGCTGATCTGGAAATAAATCTTGTTTTGACGTTTCAGGAGTATCTCGCGATCATCGATACGTCGCGAGAGATACATGGTGCGAAATGCGCGGATCAGTTCTTCGCGCCCGAGCCTGGTGGGGAGTGCGCGTTCGTCCGCTGTGGTAGTTGTGCTGGTAAGCATCGTCGGGAGGCCGCTTTGATTCTATCAACACCGCGCCCGCGTGAGAAGATGTATGGGGATGAAACTTGCCGGTCTGCTTCTGATCGCCGCAGCCTGCTTGCAAGCTCAGGAAATCCTGCACGTAACCGACCTGAAGGTGACCCACGCCGTCCCGCCGGAGTACACGCAGGAGGCGCTGGACGCCAAAATCCAGGGCGTAGTGACCGTCTCCCTGGTGGTCGGAGCCGACGGAGCGATTTCGGAAATCAAAGTAACTCGCGGCCTCGGTAAGGGGCTGGATGAAAAGGCGGTCGAGTGCCTGCGGAAATGGAGTTTCACTCCAGCCACACGTCACGGCGAACCGGTTCCCGCGAAGGCGACTGTAGAAATCAATTTCCGGCTGCCCGGATGATTACAACAGCCGGAAATTTACTTCGATGGTCGCGATCACCGGCACAGCCTCGCCGCCGCGCATTCCGGGATTGAACTTCCACTTGCTGACGGCCTCGACCGCCTTGTCGTCGAGGCCCAAGCCGAGGGGCTGAATCACCGTGACATTCTGCGGCGTGCCATCCGCGCTCACCACCAGCGTCAGCACCACCGTGCCTTGCAGCTTCGCGAGGCGCGCTTCCTCGGCATACTCCGGTTCGACCTTGCTCCGTACGCTCGGCGCCGAAACCCCGCCGCCGATTTTGGACGCGCCCGACGCGTTAAAGTGCACCGCGTTTTCCCGATACGTCTGCCTGGCGCGATCCAGGTAAGCCGTCGCCACGTCATTTCGCCCCGCGCTCTTGAGATAGTGCGCGTACTCCGACATGGCGACCGCCGCGTCGAGCGAGTTCGGGTTCGCGTCGATCGCGCCCCGGAAAAGCGCCTCGGCCTCATCGAAATTTCCTTGTTGGTCTCTTATCAGCGCAAGCCACATCGCCGCCATGCCGGCCTTGGCGGGATCGGCCGCCCGCGCGCGCTCGAAATACGCGGCCGCGGCGTCGAGATCCTTGTCGTGCAGCGCCACTTCGCCCAGATTTACCAGCGCCGGGGCAGCTTCGGGCCGATTTGCGAGTAGATCCGCCGCCTGCGAATACAGCTTCGCAGCGGCCATCAATCCATGCTGCCGCTTTTCGAGATCGGCCAGTTTCAACACTCCGCCTCCATATTCAGGGCTCGTTTTCCCGGAAGCCTGCGCTCGAATTTCAGCCGCCGCTTCAAGCATGGTCCGCGCGACGTCGAACTTGCGCTGAACCTCCGCCGTACTCGCAATCTTTTCAAGCGTCGCCGGATCGTGCTGCGACTGAGCAAGACGGATGGTGGCCTGCACATCCGCGGGGATGGTCGAGGGTTCCTGCGCACGCACCGCGGCGAGCGGCGCCATCACGGCGATCGCGCATGCCGCCGCGGCTACGGCAGACCAGCGTCCGGCGCTCTTGCGGCTGGCGTTCGAATCGAGAATCGCCATCAGGCGGCCTTCCAGTTGCGACTTCCGCGCCATCGCTACGGCCATTGCGGACGAAGCGCTGAGGCTCCGCGCAATATCGAGCAGATGCGCGGCGTAATCCGTCGCACTCAAGCCCGCTGCCAGCACCATGTCGTCCGCAGCCCGCTCGCGTTCCTTTAAGGATTCGCGCCATGCGAGCCACGCCATCGGATTCCACCAGTACAACGCCACCGCGGCGCGGGCCAGCAGTTGCGTGGCCGCGTCGCTTCTGCGGACATGAGCGAGCTCATGTGCCAGAACAGCGCGCCGGCGTGAGTCGGGCCATGCGGACGAATCGGCGGGGAGAAATACTGCCGGCTTCCAGATTCCCGCTGTCATCGGCATGGTCCCGGCAGGCGATTCGAGAATCTCCACTCCGTCCACGTGCCCGACCGATCGGGTCATCGATCTCCTCAGCCGCCAGATCGCGGCATAGCCGAGCAACATCTGCAGCAGCACCAGCGCGGACCCGAACGCCCAGACAGATAAAATGATCGCGCGCCAATTCCGCACGGCGATGTGTCCCGTTTGTGCGGTCGCGGGATTGGACCGGCCGATGGTGGCGCTTTCGGGGTCGTCGGCCGCCGTCGCGCTTACCTGAAAGACGGCCGCGGCTTCACTCCAAGCCGCGGGAGCCGGCAGATGCCACGCCGGCACCCACAGCGACGCAACCGGCAGCATCAACACGGCGGCAATTGCGGAAGTCCACACCAGGTGCCGCGCCGCCGCCGACCGGCGCCGCATCATTTTCGTGATCACCCATGCGAGCGCGAATATCATCGCGCTTTTTACCGCTACCGTCGCCAGAATCGTGAACATCTACTTGCCCTCCTGCCTGGCCTTATCGATGATCTCCGCCATCCGGTCCAGTTCGTCGCGCGTGAGCCGCGTCGAGGACACTTCAAGCAGCGCCGCGACCACCTGTTCCGGTGAACGTTCAAAAAATGTATCCAGCAGATGTTTTAGCGCCGACCGCTTGGCCTTGTCGCGCCGGACGGTCGGGGAGTAGACGTACTTCACGCCATCCATCGAATGCGCGATGTGCCCTTTTTCTTCGAGCACCCGCAGCATGGCCCGCACCGCGGAATAGCTGGGAGCGTCCGGCATGCCTTCCCGAACATCCGCGGCGGAAGCTTTGCCGCGATGATAGAGAACGTCCATGATCTGGCGTTCCCGGCGGCTGAGGCCGGGAAGTTTCTCTGACATGCTAAAAAACTAGCACGTCCTCAAAATAGTGTCAAGGGTAATTTCGAGGACGGCGGGCTTCAGCCGGCGCAAGGCTTCAGCCTCGCCCGACCAGCGGAGCTAAAGCGCCGCGCGGATTAAAATCCGCCGTCCGCCGAAACCGACGATGTACCGAAGTGCCCGAGAAAGCTCGCATCGAGGCGACGCATCAACTGCGTCCTTCAGCGCGCCGCCTTTCGATTGCGAATAGCGCTCAGCCCGCCGCATCCAGAAAACTCTTCAGGTCCTTCTCATCCACGCCCGGCTCGCCCGGCGCGACGTTGTTCAGCCTGCCTTGCTTCATCCATTGCTCCAGCCGGTCCACCAGGCTGAACAGGTGATCGAAAGAATCGACGATGAACAGCAGCGGCTGATAGTGGTTGATCTCGAAGCCCTGGTTGATCGCCCATTCGAGCTGAATCGGGAACCGCTGCACGTCGGGCGATTCGATGGAATGCTGAATTTCGCCGTACGAGCTCAGCAGCCCGCTGCCATACACGCGCAGGCCTGCCGGCGAGCGCATCAGGCCGAATTCCACAGTGAACCAGAAAAATCGCGCCATCGCGCGGATGATGCTCGTAAGAGTGTGGATACGCTCGTGTTCGTCGCGGATTCCGCCCACGATTTCCGCCGCCGTGTGCGCGCATTCGCCGAAACGCACCAGCGCATTGGCGAAATTCTTGTCGGTGTGCATCGGAACGTGGCCCGCGATGTCGTGGAAAATGTCCGGTTCGGGGAGATAATCGAGATGGTCGGAACGGCGGATGGTGATGGTGGTGGGGAATTCGCGGTTGCGCAGGCAATCGAAAAACAGAAACGCCGGAACGTACCCGCTGACCGCTTTCGCCTTAAACCCGGTCAGCGGGCTAAGGAACCGGTTCACGTCGTCGAGCCGCGGAATTCGTTCCGGACTCAGGCAGAGCGATCGGATGCCCGCCTGGAAATGAGGATTGGCGTACTGTTCCCATCGCGGTAACATCCGCGCATAAAGCCTTTTCCACGACTCATGATTTTCCGAGGAGTATAACTCGTAAGGCTGGCGGATATACAACTCGCCATGGCTGCGCGCATCCTCTATAAAAGGAGCTTCAGACGTGGTGAGTCCGATCTGATCCGATAAAGACGCGGGCATGCGTTGCTCTCCGCCTCGATCATACTCTAATCCGCACCCACAAGCTAGTGGTGCTGAGATGTTTTTGTAAGCGGATTAAGGGGAATGATCTGTATCTGTTCCGGAATTACACTGTTACTATCGCAGTGAGGGTACTGGATATGAGAACGGCATATTTGGTCATACTGCTGGGTTCCTCGCTGGCTGCGCAATCGCTGGTGGAGTACTCGGGCGCAGCGGCTGGAGGAACGGCCGGCGGAGCCGCCGGGAAAAAAGTCAGCGACGGAATGACCCGAATTTTCAACAAGATCGATAAAGCGACCGCCAAAGCCGCGGCGGCCGATAAAGACGGCGCCAAGGATAAAAGCGCGCCGGCATTCGAAGTAGGACCGGGCGTCCCGGTCTCGCACTCATCCGCGCCGGCTTCCGCCCACGCTGCTACCCACGCGGCGAGGGCGCGGGTCGAACCCGGATCCGTACCGCCGCCCCCTCCGGTGCGCCGGATCGCCGTTCATCGGCCGGCGCCTGCTCCAGAGCCGAAGCCAGAAGCGATGCCGGCGCCGATCCCCCCGCCGCCGCCTCCTCCTCCTCCCGTCGCCACCGCGGCGGACCTGCGGACCATCGTGGTCGGAACCGATCGTGGCAACCTGTTGAAATTGGGCGTTCCGGCCGCGCGCATCATGATGTATGAGGATGGCCACCTGGTGGAGATTTTCCGGTATATGTCCGCCGACACCGACATCGGTGTGGTGCGCCTGACCGACGGCGCCGTGTCGAACGTTCAAGTAAACTGATCGAATGCAAGTTCGCCCGCCCTCCGGCGCGATGGAAATTCGGCCGTTGACGCGCGCGGACGTCTCCGCCTTTCAAAAAATCCGCCGCGAGCGCCTGGAAATGGAGCCGCGCGCGTTCGCCGAGTCTCTCACCGAGCACGATTCCACTCCCCTCGAAGCCGCCGCGCGGCGCCTCGAAAACTCTTCCCCGGACAATTTCGTGATCGGCGCATTTGCTCCCGGCGGCCACCTGGTTGGCATCGCGGGATTCGCGCGCAATCCCCGGGAAAAGAGCCGGCACAAGGGCCTGATCTGGGGCGTATACGTGCAGCCGACCTGGCGCAATCAGGGCATCGCGCGCGCAATGCTCACTGATCTGATCAAGCGCGTGAAGGCGCATGCCGGTGTCGAGAAGATCATTCTGACCGTCGCCACAGACCAGACTTCGGCGAAGCGTCTGTACGGATCACTGGGCTTCGAAGTATTCGGCCAGGAGAAGCACGCACTGAACGTCGACGGGAGATACGTGGACGAAGATCTGATGGTCCTGTGGCTGGTTTAGACGCAACCTTCCCTTCCTGCGACGATCCCGTTATCCTTAAATCATGTATCCCCTCAAAAAAGGCAAATTCGCTGCCCAGGCCCACGTCGGCCTCCCGGAGGGCACCTACGAAGAGGAGCACGGGCGCAAAGGATTCTACGGAAAAACCGCGCATCTCTATCACTCCCATCCGCCCACGGATTGGATTCGTTTCGAAGGCAAACTGCGGCCGCACTGCCTCGATCTGAACAAGCTTCAGCCCACCGATCTCGACGATCCCAACGGCGCGCCGGTTGCTTTTCTTGGCAACGACGACCTGAAGCTCTACGTTTCGCGCCGGTCGAAGCCGATGCCGTTTTACTATCGCAACGCCGATGGCGACGAACTCATCTTCGTCCATCGCGGCGAAGGAATCATCGAAACCGATTTCGGCTCCATGCCTTTCGAGCGCGGGGATTACCTGAACATCCCGCGCGCGGTAACTTATCGGCTGGTCCCCTCCACCACCGACAATTTCTTCCTCATCATCCAATCCCAAGGCGAGTTCGAGCAGCCCGAAAAAGGGCTGATCGGGCAGACGTCGCTCTACGATCCCGGCGTGATCGTCACACCCGAACCCACCCAGCCGACGTTTGCTGGACGCAACGGCGAATGGGAAGTACGCATCAAATGCGAGGACGATTTTTCAAAGGTCTTCTATCCCTTTAATCCGCTGGATGTGGTCGGATGGAAGGGCGACCTGACGGTGTGGAAGATCAACCTGCGCGATATCCGTCCGGTGGCGAGCCATCGCGTGCATCTGCCGCCCAGCGCGCATTCGACCTTCGTCACGCCCGGCGCGGTGGTGTGCAGCTTCGTGCCGCGTCCGCTTGAGCAGGACCCCGACGCGCTCCGCGTGCCGTTCTACCATCGCAACACCGATTTCGACGAATTCATTTTCTACCACGACGGCGATTTCTTCAGCCGCGACAATATCAAGGCCGGCATGTGCACTCTGCATCCGCGCGGCATTCATCATGGTCCGCATCCCAAGGCGCTCGCCAATCAGCATAAGAAAACGCAGACCGACGAATATGCCGTGATGCTCGACGGTCTGAATCCGATTCACGTTCTGCCCGCCGGCGAAAACGTGGAATGGAAGGAATACTGGGCGTCCTGGAGTCCGGCATTGAACACCGCGGGTCAGGCCGCCAAGTGATCATCGACCCCGCGGCGACTCCGCCGCTTCAGCTCTACAAGCTCTTGATTGGAAGTGTAGTCCCGCGCCCCATCGCGTTCGTGTCGACCGTATCGCCGGAAGGAAAGCGGAATCTGGCGCCGTTCAGTTTCTTCAACGGCATCTGCGGCGACCCGCCCACCGTCTGTTTCTCCACTTCCTTCCGCGAGCCGCGCAAAGATACCTACGTGAACGTGAAAGCCAGCGGCGAGTTCGTGGTCAACATCGTCAGTGAAGAGATCGCAGAGAAAATGAATCTCTGTTCCGGAGAATATCCCTATGGCGCGGATGAATTCGAGATCTCCGGGCTCACGCCCGTGCCCAGCGACCTGGTCCGCCCTCCGCGCGTCGGCGAATCGCACGTGAACATGGAGTGCCGGCTCAACCAGATCGTCGACGTGAGCACGCGCCCGCACGGCGGAAGCCTGATCATCGGCGAGGTGATCCGCTTCCACGTGGATGACGCGATCGTCCACAACTTCCGCATCGATCCCGATCAGCTCCGCGCCATCGGCCGCATGGGCGGCAATGAGTACACCCGCACGCGCGATCGTTTCGAGATGATCCGGCCGAAGGTTTAGCCGGGAGCATCCGGGAAGTGGATACAATCAGGACCGCTATGATTCGTCCCGTGGTCGGCTGTATGGCCGGAATGGCTCTTCTGATCCCGATGGCGGCGCAGGACCCTGCGGATCGCGCGATCCTCGAGGCCGAACAGGCACGGGAGGCGGGAGTGCCCGCGCTTCTGGCGGCACTGAACGGCAATACCCGATCACAAGCGGTCGCGGCACGGGCCATCGGCCGTCTCGAAAATCCCACCTATCGCGACGCCGTCATTCCGCTGCTGAACTCGCCTGATCCGAAGGTGCGCCGCGCCGCCGCCGGAGCCCTGGCGCAGATGCGCGCGCCGTTCGCGTGGGCCACGATTCTTAAAACGGAACGGGACGCGTCGGTTCGCGCCGCAATGTTCGAAGCAGCCGGCCGCGCCAAGCCTCCCGCCGATGATGCTGAATCGCTTCTCGCCGGCGGACTCAAGGATGCCGACCCACAAGCGCGCGCCGGCGCGGCCCGGGGACTTGAATCGCTGTTCCGCCTCAACTCCAAACCCCCGCGCCCGCCGGCCACCGGCACACTCGCCGCGCTCCACGAAGCCTTCGCAGCAAATCGGGAAGAGGAGATTCGCGAGCTGATCCTGCTCACCATGCACGCCGTCGGCGACCACGATTCCGCCACTCTCAAGAGTGCGCTCGCGGACCCCGGCTTCCAGGTTCGCCGGCTGGCGGTCGCCGATACGCACGCGTGGGTGCAAGATCCTTCGCCGATGGTCCGTTACGAAGCTTTGCGCGGCGCGCCCTCGTGTGATCGCGCGGCGACCGCGGTTGGCGACGCCGACGATCACGTCGCGCTGGCTGCGATCGATCTGCTGGGCAGCCTGAAATGCGACGCCGCGGTCCTCACGCCCCTGGCGAACGGACGATCCTGGCGCGTCCGCGCGCATGCGCTGGTTGCGCTCGCCGCTGTCGATCCGGTGCCGGCGCGGGAAGCGATCACTCGAATGGCGGCGAATCCGACGTGGCAGGCACGTGCCTACGTTGCCAGGGCTGCGCGCATGGTAAACGATTCCGCTACGCTCGCCACCCTCGCGCATGATGAAAACCCGAACGTCGCCATCGCCGCGATGACCACGCCGGACGACGCCGCGCGCGCGCTGGGCAGCCACCACTCCGGCCTGATCCGCGCCGGCGCCGAACGGCTGAAAGGGACGCCCGGCCTCGAGAATCGCCTGCCTCAACTCGTAGCGGCCTTCAACCGGCTCACTGCCGGCGGCGCCATGACCGTGCGCGATCCGCGCGTAGCCGTGCTGGCCCGCATCGGCGAAATCGACAATCGAAGCACCGACCGCCTGTTGCGCGAGGCGCTGCGTGATCGCGACCCCGCCATCGCGGCATTGGCGGCGCGGATTCTCAGCACCAGAACAGGTGCGGCCGTGGCGCCGCAAACCACCCGGCTCCCGATTCCCACGCTCCCTTCAGCCGAATACATCCGTCGACTGGCCGGAGCAAGAGCGCGCATCACCATGCGCGGGCTCGGCCCGATCACGGTGGACCTGCTGACCGACGAAGCTCCCGTCACCGTCGCCGTGTTCGCCCAACTGGCCGAAGCGGGAAAGTATAACGGGCTCACCTTTCATCGCATCGTGCCGAATTTCGTCATCCAGGGAGGCAGTCCCGGCGCGGATGAATACGACGGGCGCTCGCGCGAGTTCATGCGCGACGAAGTGGGCTTCGCGCGAAACGCCCGCGGCACCATCGGAATCTCCACCCGTGGCCGCGACACCGGCGACGCGCAGATCTATTTCAACCTGGTCGACAACTTCCGCCTCGATCGCGATTACACGGTCTTCGCGACCACCCTCGACGGGCTCGCCGTAATGGACCGCGTCGAGGAAGGCGATGTGATTGACAGCATCGAAATCATCCGCCCCCGGCCGGCCGCGAAGCCTCGCGAATGATTCCTCGAAATCAATTGAAAAAAATCTTGTGAACTTCCACTAATCTCCTGGTACGCTTTGCGCCCAGGGCATATGTAAGCGACGGCGTAAGGTAAAAACAAACCAAACAAGGAGAACAAAACAATGAAAAAGATGATGACACTGGCACTCGGACTTTCCCTCTTCAGCGGTTCGGCGCTCTTCGCGGCGGGCCGGCCGGCGGCGGGTCCCCGCGGAAGGAATGACGCCCACGGCGACCGCGGGCGGAACAACGCCCGCAGAGATAACCGTCAGGGTGACCATCGTGGAGCGGGCCGCAACGACGGCCGCAAGCGATAGTCACCGAGACGGAAACAAAATACAGGCTGATCGGAAGACAGGCGAAGCCGTTCGCGCGGCTTCGCCTGGTCGTTTTTGGCGCGGATGCGCAGGGACCGGAGAAGCCCCACTCTGACGTGTGTGTGAAAACTGCGGACCTGCTCCCCTTGCTCACGCGCGGGGTTCCGCATGTGGCTCATTCGACGTGGCGCCAAACAGAACCCCGACCGTGAGGGAGGGGAGCAAGGCCGATCAATTCCACTTTTCACACACACTCTTACGTGACGGGTCTATGCACGACTCCAGGTGTCCCGAGTTAGAAGTTCGTCGCATTGTGGGGTGGGCATTCCTGCCCGCAGCCGACCTGTCAGGTCGGCTGGACCCGTTGGAAACGGGTCCGCCGGCTGGAAGCCGGCCCCACACCATCGCTCCGGTTATGTAACGAGTTTCCAACTCGGGACACTCTAGTCTCCTTCCATGAGACGGCGACCGTTGTCAACAAAAATCTTTTCCTACTGTCCCCTACTTCAACCCAGGCTTCCATACGCATTCTGATGAGCCATCACGTGCCTGGCTCGATGCAAGGTGGGTTCAGGGTCAAAAGTCCGACGCTGCCATCTGTCTCACGAGCTCTCACAGGCTCAAGGACACTAACGCAGTCGCCGGGAACGTACGGGTTCTTTACGACACTACCACCACCGCGAAACCTCAGGCCATCTTAGGAAAGGGTTTGTAAAACTCCCCACTCACCCACAAGCGGTGCAGCAGCACGGACAGCTTTCGCGCCACCGCGACGATGGCTCGCAACGTGGCTTTCTTTCCGCCTTCGCTTTTCGCCAGGCCCCACTGCCGCAGCGCCGAATCGCGCCCCCCATGTCCCAAAATGTAGTGCGAGCACTGGACCAGCAGCTTCCGCACATAAGCATCGCCGCTTTTCGAGATGCCCAACTGCGGGTCGCGCGCGCCGCTCTGCCGCTGTTTCGGCCTCAGTCCCAGAAAGCCGGCCACGTCGCGGCTGTGCGTGAATCGGTCGGCGCGGCCCAGCGTGAGCACGAAGGTCAGCGCGGTGAGCCGGCCCACGCCCGGTATGCTTTCCAATCGCGCGAGCTCCGGATGCCGGCCGGCCAACTCGCCGATCTGCTGATCGTAGCCGGCGATCTGCTTGCTCAAAGCGTCGATTTGATCCAGCAATCCGGCGAGCGCGGTGCGCAGAAACTCGGGAAGCGTGTCGAGGGCCCGTTTGCCGAACGTGCCCGTGATCGACTTGGGCAGGCGCACGCCGAAGCCTTTGGCGATGCCGCGCGCACTGTTGACCAACAGCGTGCGCGCCCGCACGATCGCATCGCGCGCCCGAATGACGGCCAGTTCGGCTTGCTGCTCGGCCGTGCGATGTTCCACCGGATGAAGCAGCCGAGCATCGGCGCGCGCCAGCAGCGCCAGCTTGCGCGCATCCACCGGATCGTTCTTGGCGTCGCTCGCGGTGATCCACTTTAAGTCGCGTGGGTTGGCCACGATGACTTCGTGCCCCAGCCGCTCGAACTCGCGGCTGATCCAGGCCGATTGCGCACCGGCTTCGAGCGCGATCCGCCGCGGCCGATCGCCGAAATGTTTTTCGATCGAACTGGCCTGGTTGCGAAAGTCGCCTTCTTCGACCACTTCGCCGTCCTGGTCGACGATGCAGTACCGGCTGATTTTATCGCCCAGATCGATCCCGACCGTCTCGCGCATCTGCTTGTGCATCTTGCTAAGCTTTTTCATGGCTGGTTTCTCCTCTGCACCTCATCGAGTGCGTTTCACAGCTTACCGCTGTCCAGGTGAGCCAGCCGTCTCATCCCATCTGTCTCTGAAATTCGTGGAATAAAAAAAGGGGACAGACTTCTCTGTCCCCGGCCGTAAGTCTTTGGGCTTCCGAGGACGCCCGCCGGTGGACAGAGCGGTCTGTCCCTTTTTTATTCCACACATTTAGGAGACACTAGTTCTTGGGAATCAGCAGCGCGTCAAGATCCAGTCGGGAAAAATAGCGTCCCCGCGCGAACACCCCGGCGATCCTGCGCGTGTTGCGAATGTCCTCGAGCGGATTCGCGTCGAGCATCACCAGATCCGCAACCTTCCCCTTCTCGATGGTGCCCATCTGTTCGTCCCATTCGAGGAATCGCGCGGGCTCGATGGTGGCCGCCTGAAGCGCCTGGTGCGGTGTCATTCCGGCCGCCACCAGTTGTTCGAGTTCGTCATGCAAAGTCGCACCCGGAATGGTGTACGGATCGCCCGTATCGGTTCCCGCGAGCACCATCACCTTGGTGCGCGTCGCGAGCGACACCAGCCGGTAGATCCGGTCGATCTGCGCGCGAGTCGAGGGACCGTCGTCGTCGTCTTTCAATTCCGGCCAGCCATTGCGAATCGATTCCGGAACATACTTCAAGCGCACATCGGTTTTCAACTGCTCGTCATGATTGTGCGACATTCGCTGCCACAGCACCAGCGTGGGTGAGATCGCGACGCCGCGCACCGCGCACTTTTCGAAAAAATCAATCGCTTCCTCATCGCTCGACACGGATTTTATGACGCCGGATAAATGTTCGAGACTGCGCTGCCGCGCCTCCAGCGCATCCCAAGCCGACACCGACGTCGGGATTTGCCCTTCAAGCGGGACCTCCCAGTGCCGCGCCTGCTCGGCCAGGGCGAAATACGCATCGCGCGAGAGCCCGCTCAGCACTTTGATGAAATCGACATTCAGGTCCCACAACTGGTCGAACGCCGCACGCGCTTCCCGTGCGTTCTGGGCGATGATCACCGGAAGTTTGTCGTCATCCGACGGTTGACCGTCCACTGGCGGACCGGACGTCAGAATGTGTGGCCCCACCGCCGTCCCCTTTTCGATGGCGTCGCGCCACGCGGAGGTGCGCCGGAAATCGCTGCCCATATCTTTGACGCCGGTAACGCCGAAGGCGATAAAAGTCGGAAGCTGATTCTGCGGGTACCACAGGTGCACGTGCATGTCCCACAGCCCGGGGATCAGAAACTTTCCGGCTCCGCTGACGATGCGCGCACCCACTGGCGCCTTCGCGCCAATCGAGGTAATTCGATCGCCGGAAACGAGCACGGTCTGATGCGGATGCAGCGCCGCCGTGATCACGTCGACCACTGTTATGTCGACAATCGCGATGGGAGGTTTCGAGGCGAGCACCGGCCCGCACAACACCAGCGCGACGAGCAAAAACCTCATTACCGCCCAGAATAACAGCCTGAATTAGCCGCAGATGCACACTGATGCACACAGATCGAAAATAAAAGCTGGTCCTGTCGGCGTGCATCCGCGTGAATCGGCGGCTAACCCGCGCTACGCGACATTGAAGATGTGTTTGCGCCGCTCCACCCACTCCTCGCTCGAACACAATTTCGGCCCGGCCTCGATCAATCTCGGCAGCAGATAAAACAATCCCTGCGGAGTCCATTTCTCGCCGGTGCGCGTCCGGTAGCCCCGATCGTTGATCACCCGCGCCGCCTGCGACAGAGGACCATCCTGAACAATGGTCTCCATCATCAGCACCAGCACCTGCATTTCGTCCGGATCTTCCTCGAGCTTCCGGCAATCGCTCGCCACGCGCAGCCCGAAGGGGACATCTTCGGCGGGCTGAGTGGTATCGACGCCGCGCTCCCATTCAATCGCCGTGAGCCGCCAGCCGTCGGCAGTTTTTTCCCTGAAGTAGTCCGCGGAGGGCGCCGAGGACATAAAATCGCGCACACGCTCGAACTTGGCCATGAAGCCGAAAAAGCAATCCCGGTTCCAGTGCAAGTAATTGAAAAACAAGTGCGGAAGGGCGCGCGCTTGTCCGTTGATGGGAAATCGTATCCGATTGTGTGTAACCCGCAAAAAGAGCTACACTTGAACTCGAATCGCTTTGACCCCAAGGAGCCGCGCCAGTTAATTGCCGCGGAGCTGTCGCGGATCGAGGGCGCTGATATTCCGCCGCTTGGCGTGAATAAACCTTTCGGGTGGAGAAAAGAGAGGCAAGGAATGAAACAGATTCTGGCATTATGCGGCCTTGCTGTCGGGTTGCACGCGCAAACCGGAGTATCCGTGCTTCCTCACCTGGCCCTGGGTGGCGGATGGATCACGTCCCTCTACCTAACCAACGCCAACACCCAGAACGCGGTTGTCTGCCAGCTCAGATTAGTTTCCGATACGGGCGGCCCGCTCGTCGCCGCCATTACCGAATCGCAGCAGCCAGGGGCTAACCCTATGAATTCTATATATGATTTAACGATAACAGCGGGCACGGTGGACAAGGTCGTCCTGACCGCCTCGCCGGCAACTAGCGGCTTGGTGGAGGGGTCGGCATGGGTAAGCTGTCCAGGCGACGTCTTTGTGCTCGGGGTCTTCTCCTTCGGTGTTCAGTCCGCCGCGGTCGCGACCACCTCGTCCTCCAGTTCTTTTGTGATTTCTTATGACAACACCGGAGGTTTAGCCGCCGGCATCGCCATAACGAGCACCGACATGACCGGGAACACAACTGCCACCACGACTATTGCGATACGGGCCAACGACGGATTTGGTGCCTTCCTGGGCAACTACACTCTGAACCTCCCGTACCAGGGCCACACCGCCTTCGTCTTGACCGACCAGCTTCCCGCCACGGCCGGCACGATTGGAACATTGCTGATCTCCTGCAGCCCAGCCTGCTCCGTACTCGGAACAGAGGCTAATGGCACGGCGTATACGTCGTTGCCGGCATTCGCCCTCGCACAGTGAACGCCGCGATTATGGTACGATTATCTGGTCGGCCCTTCTTCGAGTGTCGGCAATCCCCTTCGCAACATAGGGACATTCATGCCAAAGTTGAAAACCCATAAGGGTGCGGCCAAGAGGTTCAAAAAGACGGGCACCGGTAAGATCAAGCGCCATCACGCGTTTGCCCGTCATATTCTGACTTCGAAGTCGCGTTCCCGGAAGCGCAAGCTCGGCAAGTCCGATATCGCCGATCCAGCCAATTCGCCCGAAATTAAGCGAATGCTTCCATATTAAGATAAACTCTCGTGTGGGCAGGCCAAATTGCACGTGCCTGATCCGCCGGCAACAAAGAAGGAGAAAACGTGCCCAGAGTAAAACGCGGTACCGGCCGGCGAGCCAGCCGGAAAAAGACCCTCGCCCTCGCCAAAGGCTTCTTCCTCACCAAGAGCAAGCTGCATCGCTCCGCCCAGGAAGCGGTAGAAAAATCCCTCAAATACGGCTACGTCGGCCGGCGTCTCAAGAAGCGCGACTTCCGTTCGTTGTGGATCGTCCGCATCGGCGCGGCCTGCCGTCAGGCCGAAATTTCCTACAGCCGCTTCATCAGCGGATTGAAGAAAGCCGGCGTCGAGCTGAATCGCAAGATTCTGGCCGACATCGCTCTCAAAGATCCCGCGGCCTTCGGAGTTCTGGTCAACCAGGCCAAAGCCGCCCATGAGGCCAAAGCCGCATGAGCACTCCCGCCCATAGTTCCCTGGGCGATGAAGATTCTCTCGCCAGCCTCGAAGAACGCATCCTGCGCACCGTCGAAGTGGTGAAAGCCCTGCGCGCCGAACGCGACGCCGCCCTGGCCGAACGCGACCAGGCCTACGCCGAGCGCGACCAGGCCCGCGGCACCGCCGGCATGACCATGACCGAGGTGCAAAAGCTCCGTCAGGAAATCGACGAAATGCGCGGTGAGCGGAAACAGGTCCGCACGCGTATCGAAAAACTGCTGGGACAGATGGACCTTCTGGCGGGATCGTAACGCCATGGACAGCGCGACGGGACGAAAAACGGTTCGCGTCACGATTTTCAACCAGAACTATAACCTGCTCGCCACTGAAGAGCCCGGCGAGGTGGAAGCGCTGGCCCATTCCGTCGACGACCTGATGACCGCCGTAGCCCAGCGCGCCGGCAACGTCGATTCAAACCGCGTGGCCGTGCTCGCCTGCCTGCACATGGCCGATCAGCTCAGATCGATGGAGCGCGAGCTGGGCGAGCTGAAATCGCGCGTGAACGAGAAAAGCCGCCAGTTTTCCGTGTTGCTCGACCAGGCCGCCGACCAGGGCCAATGAAGCTGGCCATCTGCTTCGCTCTCGCGCTCACGGCGTCGGCGCAGAACGTTCGCGTCACGACCAGCGCCGGAAGCTTCACCATCCAAGTCCATCGCGCCTGGGCGCCCCACGGCGCCGACCGTTTTCTCGAACTGGTCCGCGCGAAATATTACGACAACTCCCGCTTCTATCGCTCAGTGGCCGGAAAATGGATCCAGTTCGGCATCGCCGGCAATCCGAAAATCGCGCAGAAGTGGCGCTCGAAAACCATCCCGGACGATCCCGTCGCCCAAAGCAATAAACCCGGCTACGTCGCGTTCGCGTTCACCCAGCCCGGCACCCGCTCCACGCAGATCTATATCAATCTGGTCGATAATTCGCAGCAGGACGCACAGGGTTTCGCGCCGTTTGCCAAAGTGATCGAAGGGATGGATGTGGTTCTCAAGCTATACACCGGTTACGGAGAAACCTCCGGCGGTGGAATGCGCGCCGGCCATCAGGATAAATTATTTGAGGAGGGCAACCCGTATCTCGACCGCGAGTTTCCCAAGCTGGACCACCTGATCCGCGCGCGGATCGTGAAGCCTTAGCGAGGCGCCTTCGCCTTTTGCTGATACATCGCGGTGTCCACTCGTCGGATCA
Source organism: Terriglobia bacterium (assembly GCA_963797245.1). Classification (GTDB taxonomy): domain Bacteria; phylum Acidobacteriota; class Terriglobia; order Bryobacterales; family Bryobacteraceae; genus Palsa-187. Next base: position 70,273 of record CAWCPE010000017.1, on the reverse strand, counting down.
GGTCCGACGCACCTTCGCCGGAATTCCATGCGCACGCCCCGATCGCGGCCGAAAGCTGCACTTTCGACTTCTGCGCGCCGCCCAGCGTGTACTGCCCATTCACCCATTTTTCGATTTTCGCCGTGAACGCCTGCGCCTCCCGCAGATCCCCGTCGACTATCACCAGGAACTCGTCGCCGCCCCATCTGCCCACCACGTCTCCGGGCCGGAACGCGTTCTTCAATTCCAGCGCGAATTGCTTCAGCAGATCGTCCCCGGCCAAGTGCCCCAGCGTGTCGTTGATAGTCTTGAAGCCGTTCAGATCCAGATAAATCACACAAAACGCCCGCTTCTGCTCGATCCGCCCGTCGAGCGTAGTCTCCAGCTTTCGCCGGTTGGCGAGCCCGGTCAGCGCGTCGAGCGCCGCCAGCCGTTCCACTTCCTGCAATCGCCGCTCATATACTCCCAATTGCGATTTCAACTGAGCAAGCGAATCCTGGCCGGCCTTCGCCATGCCCATCGCATACTCGCTGATGTCGGTGACGCTCTTGCTGAGCGCGCTGCGGATGGCGGTCAGATCCGTCAACCGATTCGCTTCGCGCAGCTTCTCAGTCAGTTGCGTGAAGTGCTTGGCATGCCGGTCATCCCGCTCCGCGATCTCGCCGGTGGCCGCCGCGACAATGCCAAGTATCTCCTTTAACTCATTGGTCTTTTCCTGATAGAACCGCGACGCGTGGTCGCTCCACGCCCCCAGTTCGGTGTCCAGGCGTTTTCCAGCGTCCCGCACGTCGTCCGGACCCGACTGCGGATTCAGGTGCTGGCGCAACGCGAGAAGATTCTCGAGCAGTTGTTCGCCGCGGATCGGAAACGCCCGCGCGCCCGCCTCGCCCATCGTGCGCAATGCCGCGCGATAGGCCTGAAGCGTCGCCTCGAACGCGTCTTGTAATTGGGCTTCGGAAGCTTTTCGTAAGGAAATCATCTGTGGCGGTAAGTCTGGAGAGCTATCCTACCCATCGGCTTACCAACCTGGAAACCTTAGGCCGGGACTCTGACTCTTCCGCCGCTTCCGTTCCGCGCTCCCGCGCGACGGAAATCAGGAATGCCGAAATCGCCAGCGCCGGCCCCATCGCCCAGGGAGGACCCGCCGCCGGCAGCCAGAATACGCAGGGCAGCGCAATCGCCATCGCCGAATAGCGGGTGAAGCGCCCGCGAGCCTTGAAAATCGCAAGCAGCGCCGGCAACAGCAGCACCGCGGCGTCGTATCCGTAAACATGCGGGACCATCAACAGCGACCCCGCGATGCCCGCCGCAAACCACCTCCACAGCGGGGCATGCCACGCCGCAAACAACGCGATCGCAGCCACCACGCCGGCCAACGCCAAAGAGACACCGCTTGAAGTGACGCCCAAATTCGCCGCAATCGCGTGGATGTTCGACATCATTTCGGGCGACGGCGACAGCCTCTCGATATCTTTGCGTTGCAGCAGCTTCGCGTACTCGACCATCCCACTCCACCCGCTCAATAAGAGGGACAAGCCGATTTCAAGTCCCGCGGCCGCGCAATATCCCGCCAGCATGCGCCATCGCCGCGAAACGATCATCAGCACCGGGAACAACAGCAGCAGGTGGAACTTGAATAACGTCAGCCCGATCGCGAATCCCGCCGCCGCCAGCATTTCGCGCTCGGCCAGTTCGTACGCGACGATCATCAACAGCAGCATCAGCGCGCAATCCTGCCCGTTGGCGATTCCGTAAGCCACCGGCAGAAACAACGCGGCCCAGATCAAGCCGCTCGGTCCGAATCTCCACCCCGCCCAGACCCAGCAGACCATCAGAATCGCGATCTGGATCCCGACCCACACCCAGAACGCGCGCTTCAAGGAGAGCGTCGCGAGCGGCGCAAGTAATCCCGCATAAACCGGCGGCCGGACGAACGGCACCAGCGACGGCAGGTCCGGAACCAGCGTGCGTTCAATCTCCAGTTGCCGCTCCGGGACGTGCAATCGCGCGAAATCGCCTTGCCGCGCGAGCGTCGCGCCCGTGTACAGGTTCAGGAAATCGTGCCGCTGCGCGTTGCCGACGATGTTCGCGCCCACGGCCGAATAGAACACGGCCGAGCTCATTGCCGTAATCACCGCAATTGCCCACCCGGTTCGCCCCATCAATCGTTTATCGGCCGGATGGTAAAATCACTACATTCCCTGCCTTATGACTGAACAAGAACGTATGTCCCGCCCGCTCGCCCAGGCCGACCCGGAAATCGCCGCGCTGATCCGCCAGGAAACCGAGCGCCAGAACTCCCGCCTGGAATTGATCGCCAGCGAAAATTTCACCTCCGAAGCCATCCTCGAAGCCGCCGGCAGCACGCTCACCAACAAGTACGCCGAAGGCTACCCCGGCCGCCGCTACTATGGAGGCTGCGAATACGTCGACGTCATCGAAAACCTGGCGCGCGATCGCGCCAAGAGTCTATTCAACGCTGAATACGCCAACGTCCAGCCGCACAGCGGATCGCAGGCCAATGAAGCCGCCTACGGCAGCGTGCTCAATCCGGGCGACACCATCCTCGGTATGAACCTGGCGCACGGCGGCCATCTCACGCACGGCCATCACCTGAATTTTTCTGGCAAGCTCTATAAAGTGATCCCCTATGGCGTCCGCAAAGAAGATGAGCGTATCGATTACGACGAGCTCGCGCGCCTGGCCGAGGAACACAAGCCGAAAATGATCATCGCCGGCGGCAGCGCCTATCCGCGCATCATCGATTTCGCCCGCTTCCGTCAGGTGGCCGATTCGGTCGGCGCCATTTTCCTGGTCGACATGGCCCACTTCTCCGGCCTGGTCGCCGCCGGTGTGCATCCCAACCCGTGCGATTGGGCCGATATCGTCACCTCGACCACCCACAAAACCCTCCGCGGCCCGCGCAGCGGCATGATTCTTTGCAAAGCGAAATTCGGACCCAATATCGACAAAGTCGTGTTCCCCGGCACCCAGGGCGGACCGCTCATGCACATCATCGCGGCGAAGGCCGTCTGTTTCCGCGACGCCGCCACGCCGGAATTCGTCGCGTATCAGAAACAGGTGCTCGCCAACGCGAAAACGCTCGCCGCCGGACTTCAGGAATCCGGCTGCCGCGTCATTTCCGGCGGGACCGACACGCATTTGATGCTGGTCGACGTGTTCGCCAAAGGAGTCCGCGGCAAGGAAGCCGAAGCCGCGCTCGATCACGCCTACATCACCGCCAATAAAAACGCGATCCCTTTCGATGCCAATCCCCCATTGAATCCAAGCGGCATGCGCTTCGGCAGCCCGGCCGTCACCACGCGCGGATTCCGGGAACCGGAAATGCGCGAAGTCGCCCGCCTGATCGTCCGCGTGCTTGAGAACATCTCGAATGAGAATGTTCTGGCCGAAGTCCGCCGTTCCGTCTCCGCCCTCACCGGGCGTTTCCCGCTCTATGCCTGGAAACTCGCGACCCCGGTAATGCGCTAGAGAGTTACGCGCTAGACTATGCTGCAATGCGTCACATCGTTATCGACGTCCGCCGGATTGGCGATTTCGGGATTGGAACCTACATCCGCAATCTCGTCCGCGCGCTCGCCGAGGTGGATCGTGACAGCCGTTACACCCTGATCGTCCGGCCTGGAGAAACCGCTGTTCCCGAAGGCCTCGGCTCCGCTTTTTCCACTGCGGACTATGGCCTTCCCGATACACGCCTGCTTCATAACTTTTCGTTCCCGCGATTTCTAAAACAATTCAGTGCGAATTTGTACCATATTCCTTTGAATTCCGTCGCCTGGTGGATGCCCAAGCCCTACGTATTGACCATCCACGACATGAGCAGTCTCCTGTTTCCCGCCCGCCAGGACATTCGCGGAACGCTTCACCAGGAGCGTTACCGCCGCGGCGCCCTGCGCGCCTCGCGCGTCATTACCGTTTCCAATTCCACCCGCCGCGACATCGAACAGGTGCTGCACGTCCCCGCTCATCGCATCCGCACCATCTATAGCGCTCCCGACCCCGCCTTTTCCGGCGCCCTGGATGCCGAGCACGACCGCCAGATCCTGGACCGCTATTCGATTCACTATCCTTTCATCCTCTACGCCGGCACCATCCGCCCGCAGAAGAACATTCCTCGCCTGATCGAAGCCTTCGCCGTTCTGCGCGCCGAACTCGACCGGCATCCCGATTATTCGGATCTGCACCTGGTCATCATCGGCGATGAGATCACGCGCAACCCGGCCGTGCGCCGCGCGGTCGCGCAGGCCCGCATCGAATCGAACGTGCGCTTTCTCGGCTTTGTCCCCACCGAAACTTTGCGCGTATTTTATCGCGCGGCCACGCTGTTCGCGTTCCCGTCGCTGTATGAAGGATTCGGCCTTGCGCCGCTCGAAGCCATGGCCTGCGGAACACCCGTGCTCGCCTCCGACATTCCCGCCCTGGTCGAGGCGGTGGGAACCGCCGCGCTGCTGGTCAGCCCCGATAATGTTTTCGATATTGCGCGCGGATTGCGTGAAATTCTTCTCGACCAGGAACGCCGCCGCCAGCTCTCGGTAGCCGGCCGCGCACAAGCCGCCCGCTTTCAGTGGGAACGAACCGCCCGGGAAGTGCTCGCCATTTATCAAGAAAGTCTCGGGAATTAATATTTAATCTTGACACGTTTCAGCGAGTAGAAGTACTATAGCTGAAGAAGTACTCCATACGGGGTACTTGACGGGAAGGACACCTGAAATGGATTGGACACGCTCGGAAACGTTGGCGCTCGCACTTCATAACTGCGCGCACTGTCATGGCGCGGGATTGCGCCTGGCACGGAAGGGCTTGTTGACGCCCTGCAACTGCGTTCTGCGATCGATTTTTCGCATCTGCTGGGACCGTTTCGTGCGCTGCGTCACCCAGGAACGCTCGGTGAGCCGCGTCTCGCTCGAGCCGCACGTGGGCCGTTCACGTCCCAGCACCTGGGGTCGAAAAGACGAGGAATATATCGCCGATTTCGAATTAATTGCCCGTCGCGCTCTGGATGAACTCGAGAATCGTCTGTTCCGTTATCATTTCCTGCTGGGCGCCGATTGGAGATTATGCACCCGCAAACTGGAAATGGACCGCGGCAATTTCTATCACGCCGTATACCGCATCGAACAGAAGTTGGGCCGAGCCTTTCGCGAGACCGAACCGTATCCTTTATTTCCTTTGGACGAGTATTTCAACGGACCCTCCCGCATCGGCCCGCCGCTCGCGCGCAAGATCCAGCCGATCGACCGTCCGTCCGCGCTCGAATTTCCGCGGCCTTTCCTCAAAACCGCCTAGTCTTTGAAAAATTCGATGGGATCGAGCGCCGTGATCTTCCACTTGCCCTTCCGGCGCTCGATCGTGCACTTGATCACCTGCCTGCGCGGCTGCCGATCGTCGATCTCGAGGATCCAGTCCAGTTCCAGGGCACGCTTGTGATCGTCGCCCTCATCGCTGAGCACCTCGATCTGGGTGCCCACCGGGTCGGTCCCCACCAGTTCCTCGATCTCATTGCGAAACGTCGCGTATCCCGGCATGGCCGGGTCGAAGTTTTCGAAAAACGGCGCTGCGTCCGGTTCGTTGTGCGGACCGCCGCTGTGCGCGTTAGAGAGCGCCGCGGCTGCCGACCGAAAAAGATCCATCACGTCCGGCGCGGATTGCCCCCACAACGTGGCGGCCACGAAACTAAGTGCGATAACTCGCATTGATCCTGATATAGCCTTCCGTAAAGTCGCACGTCCAAAAGCGCGCCCGCCCGCGCGCGCCGCCGCGGATCGCAAAACGAATGGCGCAATCCGCCGCATCCAGCTTTCGCTTCAACTCCGCTTCGTCGAAATCGTGCGCCAATCCCGCGCGGCACACGCGCACACCCTGGAAATCGATGTCCACCCGCCGCGGATCGAAGGCCGCGCCCGAATTTCCCGCCGCCGAAAGAATGCGCCCCCAGTTCGGGTCCGATCCCGCAATGGCCGTCTTCACCAGCGGCGAATTGGCGATCGAGCGCGCAATTTTCTCCGCCGCCGCATCGCTGGCCGCGCCCTCCACGTCGATGGTCACCAGCTTTTTCGCGCCCTCCCCATCGCGGACGATCTGCCGCGCCAGAGATTCAAGCACCTCCGTGAGCGCATTTTCAAACGCGCGCGCCGATGGATGCACTCCCGACGCTCCGTTCGCCAGCACCGCGACCATATCGTTGGTGGACGTGTCGCCATCCACCGAAATCCGGTTGTAGCTTCGAGCGATGCCGCGTTTGAGCGCAAGCCGCAACGCCGCCGGCGCGACTACCGCGTCGGTCATCACGAACCCCAGCGTAGTCGCCATCCGCGGGTGAATCATCCCAGACCCTTTCGTCATCCCCGCGATCGTCCAGCCTTTGCCGCCCGCAAACGCAGTCTTCGCGCGAGTGTCCGTCGTCAGGATCGCCGCCGCCGCGTCATCGAAGCGCGCCCCATCCAATCCCGAGACCAATTCGGGCAGCGCATTCACGATCAATCCGCCATCCATCTCGACGCCGATCACTCCCGTGGACGCGGGTAACACCTCCGCCGGTTTCGCTCCGATGAGTTTGGCCGCCGCGCGGACACATTCTTTCGCCACCCGTTCTCCGGTGCGCGTGGCGCAGTTCGCGTTGCCCGCATTCACCAGGACGGCACGCACCCGGCCGCCGGAAGCCTTCAAATTCGCGCGCGCGATCTCCACCGGCGCGGCCACCACCCGATTGGTGGTGAACATCGCCGCTCCCACCGCGAGTGGATCCGACACAATCAGCGCCACATCCGGCTTCTTGACTTTTCGAATTCCGGCATAAATAGCGGAATATCGGTACCCCCGCGGTAAATTCACAGCACCTCTCCGTCTTTCACCTGGTGCCCGTTCAGAAAAGCCTCCGCTGTCATCCGTTTTTTGCCCTCCGGCTGGACCTCGATCAATTCAAGCGCCCCTTCTCCGCACGCGACTTGCGTCCCGCGAATTTCCCCGACCCGCCCCGACCCCGGAACCGCGCGAGCCCGCCAGAGGCCAAGCCGCTTCGCTCGCCAGATCGTGTAACATCCCGGCCAAGGTTGAAATCCTCGGACCCGGTTCGCGATCTCCCGCGCGGGCAGCGTCCAGTCGATCCGCCCGTCTTCTTTCTTAAGAATCGGGGCATAAGTCGCTTCAGAATCATCCTGCTTTTCCGGTTTAATCGCGGATAATTCGGCCAGCGTCCGCGTCAGCAGCGCCGCGCCCAGCGTCGCGAGACGCAAAGAAAGCTCCACCGCCGTCTCCTCGACACCGATCTCCGTCTCCGCCTTCAGCAGCATTTCGCCAGTGTCGAGCCCCGCGTCGATTCGCATGGTGGTCACTCCGGTTTTCGTTTCCCCCCGCGCGATGGCCCACTGGATGGGCGCAGCGCCTCGAAACTTCGGAAGCAGCGATGCGTGTACATTAATGATGCCGCGCGGCGCGATATCCAGAATCGACTGCGGGATGATCTGTCCATACCCGACCACCACCATCACTTCCGGCGCTAATTCCCGGATTTCCTCCACCACTTCCGGCCGCCGCACCCGTTCCGGTTGATACACCCGGATCCCGTGCCGCTCCGCCGCGATCTTCACGGGCGATGCCGCTGGTTCCTGTCCCCGTCCTTTCGGCCGGTCGGGTTGGGTGAACACGGCCGTCACCTCATGACCCGCCAGCACCATCGCATCGAGGGTCGGCACGGCGAATTCCGGCGTTCCCATGAAAATCGCTTTCACCGGCGGCTTAACCCCACTCGCCCGCCTTTTGCAGTTTGCGAACTTTCCTGCGAATCAGGTCCCGCTTCAGCGGGCTGATGTGGCTGATGTACAGCCGTCCATGCAGATGATCGGTCTCATGCTGGATGGCGCGCGCCAGCAGATCCTCACCGGTCATCTCGAACTCCGCGCCTTTGGCGTCGCGCGCCCGCACCGTTACTTTCTTGAATCGCGTCACCGGCTCGCGAAAGGTCGGCAGACTCAGGCAACCCTCCTCGCCGGTCTGCGCGCCCTCCTTTAATACGATCTCCGGATTGATCAACACGATCTTCTGCGTCGGGTCCTCGCCGGTCGAAACATCAATCACCGCGACCCGTTTCGAAATCCCGATTTGCGGCGCGGCCAGCCCCACTCCGCGCGCCGCGTACATCGACTCGAACATGTCATCCACCAGTTGATGCAGGTCCGGCGTATCGAACTCCGCAATCGGCTCCGCTCCCTCTTCGAGCACCGGCTGGCCATATCTCACGATCGGATAAATCATCAGAAATTCTTCACCTGTTCCAGATAATTGCAGTAATTTCGCCGCATTTCCGTCAGCGAATCGCCGCCGAACTTTTCGATCATCGCCCCGGCCAGCACAATTGCGACCATCGCCTCGCCGATCACTCCCGCCGCCGGAGCCACGCAGACGTCGCTGCGCTCATAGGCCGCAAGCGCGGGCTCGCGCGTGACCAGGTCCACGCTTTCAAGCGGGCGCCGCAGCGTCGAAATCGGTTTCAGCATCCCGCGCACGACAATATCCTGGCCGTTGGTAATCCCGCCCTCCAGGCCGCCCGCGCGATTCGCGCCGCGCGTGAAGTGCCGCAGCTCGCGGTCATAATGAATCGTATCCTGCACCTTGGAACCGAACGCCGCCGCGCCCTCCGCTGCGAATCCGATCTCCACGCCCTTCACCGCCTGCATCGACACGATGGCCTGCGCCAGCCGCCCGTCCAGCCGTGAATCCCAGGTCACGTGCGATCCCAACCCCGGCGGCGCGCCGTGCGCTACCACTTCGAATACGCCGCCGATGGTATCTCCCGTCCGATACGCCACGTCGACTTCCGCCTTCATCTGCTGCTCGGCTTCGGCGTCTGCGCAGTTCAGGAAAATTTCCTCGCGCTTGTTCAACTCGACGATTTCGTTCCATGACGCATTCCGCTCCATCCGGGCCGATCCGATCGCAATGATATGGCTCAGGACTTCAATCTGGAACGCCTTCAAAAGCTCCTTGGCGAGCGCGCCCACCGCCACGCGAGCCGTCGTTTCGCGAGCGCTCGCGCGCTCCAGAACATAACGCGCGTCCGCGAAATTGTATTTGATCGCGCCCGCCAGGTCCGCATGACCCGGCCGCGGGCGCGTCACCGGCTTCTTCTTATCGTCCGCGCCTTCGCTGTCTTCCACCGGAAGCACTTCAGTCCAATTCTTCCAGTCTTTGTTTTCGATGATGATTCCGATCGGGGATCCGATGGTTTTCGAATGCCGGACGCCGCTCACGATCCGCGCGCGGTCGCTCTCGATTTTCATCCGCCCGCCGCGCCCGTAGCCCTGTTGCCGACGCCACAATTCGTGGTCGATTGCTTCCATCGATACCGGGACGCCTGCCGGCAATCCGGACATCGTCGCCACCAGGCATTCGCCGTGCGATTCACCTGCGGTCTCAAATCGAAGCATGGGTGGAAAGTTTCATGGTACCGCGACCGTCGAGGGACGCGCTCCATGACCGTTGTCCGGTTCCGCCTGCCGCTCATTCGCCAGCGTTTCCAAACGGAACCGCGATCATAAGGGTCTGTGCGAATGCTTCGGACGTGCTCCGCTTGCTTACGCGCGCGGTTCCGTATGGCGTGCGTTCGGCGGGCGCCAAACGGAACCCCGACCGTCAGAGTGTGTGTGAAAAGTCGATTCCTCACCCCGCCGTGACCGGCAGAGCTGGTCTATCGCGTTGAAGGCGCAGACGTCGGTGACCAGCCCTGCCGGTCACGGCGGGGATCAACTCCACTTTTCACACACACTCGTCAGGGAGGGGAGCAATTCCACACAGGCTCATGAGCGAGCGGAGCCAGTCTGATTTCCCACTACCGGAAAAAAACAAGAGCCGCGGAAAACTGCCCCGCGGCTCTGCCACTGTTCGGAAATTTGGAGAAGGCCTGGACCCCTCGGTCAGCTCGCGTTGAACCCGGAGACGACCTTTGAAAAGATGGTGCTGACCGACGGCATGATGGCCGGCGGCAGGAAACCCGCCACGATCACGGCGATGGCCGCCGCCAGCAGCGAGTATTCGATCATGTCCTGCGCCCGGTTATCGGCCAGCAGTCCGATCCACAATCTATACGCCAACCCGTTAAGTTTCGCCATGGTCGTCACCTTGTAAGAGAACGCTCTGCATGCGCTCTGTTAATATAATGCAGAAAAATACTGGCCCGGACAAGGGAAATATGCTCGTAGTAAGGTACCATAAAAACCCCTATCCACTGGGACTAAGATGCGGGCCTGAGTCGAATCCTAAGGTATTTCACCTAAGGGTTTGACTGCGCCGGATACCGGATTACAGTGAAACTACTTAGATTTACCGTGTCAGTAGTACTCGCAGCCAGGTCCGCCTGAAAGGAAATCGTCAAACTCGCGGCGGTATTTTGCGAAAACGAACCCACCGCGGTCGCAAAACTAAGGCTGTTCCCCCAGCTCTCTCCATTGAAAGGTTGCGCACCCGACCCTATTCCGAGCCTCGCCCGGCCCGCCAGCGCCGTTTCCGACGCGACCGTCGTTCGGGAAACCAGCGTCGCTCCGCCGAAGTTGATCTGTCCGGTGAATCCTTCCGTCGTTCCGATGTGCCCGTATTGATAACTGACTTCGATCATGTCGCCGGTCCCCAGCAGTCCCGCCGGAATCGTGCAGCTGGCTAGCTGGGTGAGCACCGTCGCGCTGGTTCCCCCGCCGACGCTGCTGCAGATCACCTGCGACGTGGTGAGCGTCCCCAGCGGATTCGAGGGGTTCGCGTAACGGTAACTGGCCGTCAGAATGTCGCCGGTTTGCGGCGTCGAAGCGGTCAGAAACGAAATCGTGTTGCCGGTCAGCGTGAAGTCCACCGTCGGACTCATCCGCAGCCCGTTCAGTGCCAGGTTGAGGCTCGCCGCCGGGGATGGCGTATTCGCCAGCGTGAACGTGGTGTTCAATCCGTTGATGGACCCGGCCGGCGTTTCGCTGTCGGAAAACGACGGCAGAACCCCGCCGCCGCTCGACCCGCAGGGTCCCGAGCTTCCATCCACCCGCACGCAGTCGCTCAGGTTTCCCGACGCGCCGTCAATCTGGCCCGAGGCGTCGATGATCGCCGCGCGTCCGACCGCAAATGCGACGCCCTCCTGCGGCAGCAGTGACAGCTCATTTTCAAGCCCCACCACATCCGAAATCTGGATGGGCGAGCCGGACAGCGTACCTGTGCCGCCTCCCACCACCGTACCCTGCGACACCAGCACTGCGCTTACGCGCACCGGCACGGCGCTCGGCGGCACGGCCCATACCTGGGTGAACTGATTGACGCCCTGGCTGTTGAACGTCACGTTGTATTGCGCCCCGGCCGAAGCCGTGGTGGTAGGCACCAGCTGGACGTTCAATACTCCGTTCACGATGGGCACCGTCAGGTTGGCGGAAGCGACGTTCGAACCGTCGCCGGCCTGAAACGCGTTCCAGTTGATGTACATGGTCCCGCTAAACCGCATGCCGTTCGCGGTGTACAGAACATCCTGGATGGTAGTGAGCGCGGGCTGTGCCGCGACAATCCCGGCCGCAGCCACCAGCAGCAGCGCCGGCTTTCTAAAACTGAGCATCCGACTCGCCTCCTCTAAGCGACCTCAGTCTAGAAGCGGGCGCTGAATTCGGGTCTCCGACGAAACATGAAACTCACACGATCGGAAGGACATAATTTCCCGCGAAATGGTTGGATCGGGTGCGATCGGCAGTCGAAACTCCCTTGCGGCGGGCGATAGGCCGGGCTCCCGAGACCCTTGTGCCGCTCCGCTCGGCGCGTGCCGCCGCGCGATGTCGGTATCGAGTTGCGGCCGAGAGGTTTGCAAACTATTGATTTTGCTTCATAGGCTCCGCGTCTCAAAGCCCGGCAGTTTTGGGACGCGGAGCTTGCCCACTAGCGGCACGCCTCCCGCGGGTGGATCAGTTTGTCGTTTACCCTTCCTCGATGATCAAACTGCAGAATCTCACCGGAGGACAGGACGATCCGTCCTTCGCGGCTCGCGAGAAGATCAATCCTGAAGTCTGAAGGGACGGAAGCCCCGTCAACCGTTCGGGTGCAGTACCGCTCAATTCCGCGCGACGCGCCCGCCGGGTACCACTTCGAGCAATCGATGGTACTCTCGGTCGAGTTCGCAACGCATGAGAACCACACGAAAATGGATCGGTATTGTGGGTTGCCGACCTGTTCCCCCGCGAGAGGAAAGGCGTCCGATGGCAAATTTTGTGGTCGCGCCGTCTTGGCGGCGAGCGCCAGCTTCGGCCTATGGACCTCAATGAGACAGCGTGTATCTTTAAATTGCTCGAAGTTTGTTGCTCGCTTAATCTTTATCGTTCGCTCGTCGCTCTGGCCGATCCAGATTGAGTGCGGGTCAAGACGGGCGACGATTTGCTTCCCGACAAGATTTCGCATGCTCGCCGCGTCGCTTTCACCGAACCACAAAAACCCTCCACGCTCCCCCACGACGGTCTGGCCGCCGACGTAAATACAGTAGGCGGTCGTCGGACGATTCAAGGGCCCGCAGTAGTAATCGCATGGTTCATACTCGACTGCTTCAATGAGCGTCGCTGGCGCGAACTCACGGGGAGACTGGCCAAAAGCCGACACCGAAGCTGCCGACAGCAAAACCGAAATCTTCGACAACGTCATCTTCACGGCCAATCCTGCCTATAGGGTATCGAAAGCAGTAATGTAAAACAAAAACATTCGAAATTGCTCTGTCTCAAGAACAACCCCTGTGGGACGATCGCGACCCCTGCACGGGACTTCAGTCCCGCTGGGAAGAGTCGGCTGAAGGCCAGCGCGATCTAAATACCGCCGTTCTTGGCGCGGCGGATCACTTCGACGCCCAGATACGGCCGCAGCGCTTCAGGGACAACCACACTGCCGTCGGCCTGCTGATAATTTTCAACGATCGCGACCCAGGTGCGTCCGACTGCCAGTCCGCTGCCGTTCAGGGTGTGGACGTATTCTGATTTTTTCCCGGATCGTCCGCGAATTGAGGCGCGGCGGGCCTGGTAGGCTTCGAAATTCGAGCACGATGAAATTTCTTTGTACCCGTTCTGGCCCGGCAGCCAGACTTCGATGTCGTAGGTTTTCGCCGGCGATGCGCCCATGTCGCCGGTGCAGAGAACCACGGTTCGAAACGGTAATCCGAGACGCACCAGAATGTCTTCAGCGTCATGTGTAAGCTTTTCGAGTTCTTCGTAAGAAGATTCGGGCTTCGAAAATTTCACCAGCTCGACTTTTTGAAACTGGTGCTGCCGGATGATTCCGCGCACATCGCGGCCGTAGGATCCGGCTTCGCTGCGAAAACACGGCGTATACGCGACCAATTGAATCGGCAGCGCATCCATGTCGAGCGTTTCGTCGCGATACAGATTGGTCACCGGCACTTCCGCGGTTGGGATCAGGTAATAATCGGTGCCCTGCAGCTTGAACAGGTCGGCTTCGAATTTGGGGAGCTGGCCGGTGCCGTACAGGCTTGCCGAATTGACCATGAACGGGGGCAGAACTTCTTTGTATCCATGCTCTTTGGTGTGTACGTCGAGCATGAAATTAATCAGCGCGCGTTCCAGTTTCGCGCCCAGGTCCCAATAGACGGCGAAGCGCGCCCCGGTGATTTTCGCAGCGCGTTCGAAATCCAGGATCCCGAGTTCAGGACCCAGGTCCCAGTGCGCTTTGGGCTCGAACGAAAATTGCGGTGGAGTTCCGACGCGGCGCACTTCCACGTTATCTTCCGCGCTTCTGCCGGTAGGCACGGATTCATGCGGCAGATTCGGTACGCCGGCCATCAGCGCGCGGAAAGCGTCGTCAAGCTCGGCGGCCTTCTGATCGAGCGCGGTGATCTGGTCACCCATTTGACGCACTTTTACCTGTTGCTCGCTGGTATCGGCGCCGGATTTACGCAATTTCGCAATTTCCTGCGACTCGGCGTTGCGCTGCGCTTTGAGCTTTTCGGATTCGGTCAGCGCGGCGCGGCGTTCCGTGTCGAGCTTGCGGAACGCCTCTACGTCGAGCGTGAACGGACGATCCGCGAGCCTCTTCGCGATCGTGTCCAGATTATTTCTAAAGAAAGATAGGTCGTACACGCAGGCTACCGGGCGCCGATCGGCACCCACTCCTGCCCGACCGGCAGGCCCGTGTAATCCGCACGCGGGCGGATCAGGCGATTGTTGTGATACTGCTCCAGAATATGCGCCGTCCAGCCGGACATGCGGCTCACCGCGAAGATCGGCGTGAACAGGTCGATCGGAATGCCCAGCGAATAATACGTCGAAGCCGAATAGAAGTCGACGTTGGCGTTCAGGTTCTTGGTCTCCTTCATATATTTTTCGATCTGCATCGAGGTTTCGTACAGATCGATGTGGCCGGTGCGCTTACCGATTTCTTCCGACAGCGCCTTCAGGTGCGTGGCGCGCGGGTCGGTGGTTTTGTACACGCGATGGCCGAAGGCGGGGACCTTTTCCTTGTTCGCCAGCATGCTCTTCACATGCGCGATGGCTTTCTCCGCGGTGCCCGCGTCGAGCAGCATCTTGATCGCGTTTTCATTCGCTCCGCCGTGCAGCGGGCCCTTCAATGCACCGATTCCGCCGGTGACCGCGGAATAAATATCGGACAATGTGGCCGCGATGACGCGCGCGGCGAAAGTGGACGCGTTCAGCTCATGATCGGCATGCAGGATAAGGGCGATATCGAAGGCGCGCTCCATCACTTCATCGGGTTTATTTCCGGTGAGCGTGTACAGAAAATTCGCCGCCATGCTCATCTTCGGATCGCCTTCCACGACCGGTTTCCCGTTGCGCAGGCGGTTGAAGCTGGTGACGATGGTGGAGGTTTGCGACATCAACTTGGTCGCCTTCAACTGATTCGCCATCGGCGACATGTCTTTGGCGATCGGATCGTACAGCGAAAGCATGGAGACGGCGGTGCGCAGCACATCCATGGGTACCGATTTGCCCTGTTGCTTCAGAAACGCCGTCACTTCCGAAGGAATCGCGCGATTGGCGACCAGCGCCATTTTCAACTCATCGAGCTCCGCCTGCTTGGGCAGGCGGCCGTTCCACAGCAGGAAGATGACTTCCTCAAAAGTGGCGTGTTCAGCCAGCGTATGGATGTTGAAACCCTGGTAACTCAGGATTCCCGCGTCGCCATCGATGTAGCAAATCCGTGATTCTGCAGCAATAATTCCTTCAAGACCGGCACCAGTCACCGCCATGAGTCGCTTCTTTCTTCAAGTAATGGATTTTTCCAGCTAACGCTCGGAAGAACAATTCTATCAGCTTCCTAGCGGGATGTCGCAATCGCGTTCAGGCGGCATTTTCCATGCTGATAAGGACGGCGGGCTTCAGACCGCGCGAGGCTTTAGCCTCGCACGACGGCGGCGCTGAAGCGCCACGCGGATTAAAATCCGCCGTCCAACGCGCGCAAGTCTTCCGCCCTCAAGTCGGGGAAGTCCGCGAGAATCTCCGCTTCGCTCATCCCCGAGGCCAGATAATCGAGCCCATCATACACGGTGATGCGCAGGCCTCGAATGCACGGCTTGCCGCCCATCTTCTCCGGCTCCATCGTGATCCGTTCGCGGTAGTCCAGGCTCCCATCATAGGTGTCCCACAGGCGCACCAGGAAAATTTCCAATCGTGATGTAGAATGGAATCCGTGCAGCCCGACACCGCCTTACAGCTCGCTACCGCGCAACTCAAGAAAGTCCGTGACGAGATTGGAAAAATCATCGTCGGCCAGCAGGATGTGGTCGACGGAGTCCTTATATGTCTGCTGGCCGGCGGGCATGTTTTGCTCGAAGGCGTTCCAGGGCTTGGAAAGACGACGCTGCTGCGCACTCTTTCGCGCGTGCTGCACCTGAAATATTCGCGCATCCAGTTTACGCCCGACCTGATGCCGGCCGATATCGTCGGCAGCATGATTATGGATACTGAGAGCGGGGCGCGGGCTCTGCGATTTTCGCCGGGGCCGATTTTTGCGAACCTGGTCCTGGCCGACGAAATTAATCGCGCGACGCCCAAAACGCAGTCCGCGCTGCTCGAAGCCATGCAGGAGCATACCGTCACCAGCGGCACCCAGACGCACATTCTGGAACCTCCATTTCTGGTGATGGCGACGCAGAATCCGATCGAGATGGAAGGAACCTATCCGCTGCCCGAGGCGCAGCTGGACCGGTTCCTGATGAAGATCCTGGTGAAATACCCGTCGCGCAGCGACTTGAATAAGATTGTCGAGCGCACCATTCAGAAAGACGAAGCCGAGATGAACACGGTGCTCGAAAAGGACGCGATTCTGGGCCTGCGGGACACTTGCCACCACGTGTTGGTGGCGCCGCATGTGCAGGATTACGCGATCGACCTGGTGATGGCGACGCAGCCGGGCACCGAAACGGCGCACGAATACGCCAACAAGTTCATCCGGTATGGAAGCTCCCCGCGCGGCGCGCAGGCGCTGGTCGAATGCGGGCGCGTGCTGGCCCTGATGAAAGGGCGCCTGCATCTTTCGACGGAAGATGTGGAATCCGTTGCGGCCGCAGTGTTGCGCCATCGCATTATTTTAAATTTTGACGCCCATGCCGAGGGGCAGACTCCGGACACGATTCTCAGTCGAATTATTCCGAGCATTGCCGTCGCGGCGGCGCGGTGAGAATCAGCCGAGAATGAACACGAATGTACACGAATGGGAAGACCACGCGACATCTGTGTCTATTCGTGGGCATGCGTGGCTTGAGATCTAAACTATGGCTTCCGAAGCGCTGCTCGATACCCCGCTGCTCGAAAAGCTGGAGCGGCTGACCATCCACTGGCAGAAGTCGCTGCCGGGCCTGGTGGGCGGGCATAATACGTCTCGATTTGCGGGTCCGGGGCAGGAATTCCTGGACCATCGCAATTTTCATCACGGCGACGATCTGCGCGCCATCAACTGGCGCGTGTACCTGCGCCTGGAAAAACTGTTTCTCAAAATGTTCCAGCTGGAGCCGCGCATTCCGGTGCGGCTGCTGATCGATACCAGCCGGTCGATGCTTACGGGGGAGAAATCGAAATTCGACTACGCGCGTAAGCTGGCCGGGGCGCTGTGCTACGTCGGGCTGGTGCGCCTGGATTCGATCTGCCTGCAGCCGTTTTCCAACAAGCTTTCCGATGCTTTCATCGCCAGCGGCGGTCGCCATCGATTTCAACCGGCGTCCAATTTTCTTTCCGCCATCCAGCCGCAGGGACAAACCGATTTTCTGAAAGTGGCGCGAGATTTCGTTTCGAACTATCCGCAACGCGGCCTGTTGCTGGTGATCTCCGATTTTCTGGACGAGCAGGATTGCGAAAAACCGCTGCAGTTTCTCTCCGATTTCGGCCATGAGCTGATTCTGATGCATGTCTGGGCGTCCGAAGATCGGGAGCCGCCATGGGAAGGCGAACTGGAGCTGGAAGACGCGGAAACCGGGCAACTTGCAGAGCTCTCTTTCGATTCCGACGCGCGCGCGCAGTACACGGCGGCGTTCGACGAGTTTTCGCAGACTCTTCGCCGCGTGGCGGCACGCAATAACGGCCGTTACGTGGGGCTGCCGACCGAAGTCCCAGTGGATGAGGCCATTTTCGGCCCGTTGGTGCGCGCGGGGGCGGTGGAATAATGTCTTTCCTGAATCTCGGTCTCGGCGAGTTGCTTGGCCTGATGGGCGCGATCTCGGCCGGCGTGGTCGCGCTGTATTTGCTCGATCGGTCGAAGCGCAAACAGGTGGTGGCGACGCTGCGGTTCTGGAGCGCGGCGGACGTTCGCACGCAATTGAAGCATCGCCGCCGGATTCAGCAGCCGTGGAGCCTGCTGCTGCAACTGGTGAGCATCGCGCTGCTGCTGCTGGCGCTGGCCGGGCCGCGCTGGGGCGGGGATGAAGATTCGGGACGCGATCACGTTCTGATTCTGGACACGTCGGCATTCATGGGAGCGCGGACGCGCACCGGGATGCTGATCGACGAAGCGCGGGCTTCGGCGCGCAACTATATTAAGGCGCTGCCGCGGCGCGACCGCGTGATGATTGTCCGCGCGGATGCGCTGGCCACGCCCGCGACGGTTTTTGAGCTCGACCGCCGCGCACTCGATACCGCGATTTCCGAATCGCAGCCGGGCTCCTCGGCGCTGAATCTGGAACAAGCCATCGAATTCGCCCAGCGCGCGCAGAAGCTGCAGCCGCAGCGCGCGGGGGAAATCGTGTTCGCGGGGGTGGGACGCGTCGCGGAAGATGAAACCGCGCTAGCCGCGCCCTCGAATTTCCGCATGCTGGCAGTGAACGCGACGCAGGAAAACGTGGGCTTGAGAAAAGTCGGGTTGCGGCGCTCGCTCACCACGCCGGATTCGTGGGACATTTACGTGGCGGTCAAGAATTATGGCACCAGGCCGCGCCAGATTCAACTCTCGCTGATGTTTGGCGGAGCGCCGGCCGGATCGAAATCGATGGCGCTGAAGCCGGGCGCGGAAGAGCAGGCCACGTTCACGTATCGAACGAAAGTCGCCGGGTATCTGGAAGCGCGCATCACGCCGCACGATTCGTTTCCGCAGGATGATCGCGCGGTGATCGAATTGCCGGCGCAGAAGCCGCTGAGTGTGGTCGTCTATTCGGCGGAACCGCAGGCTTTGCGCGCGCTGTTCGCGTCGAATTCGCAGGTGGACGCCACGTTTGAGCCGGTCGCGAAATACGATGCGCAGGCGAAAGCCGACATCGTGGTGCTCGACCGCTTCGCTCCTCCCACGCCTCCCAAAGCCGATTCGATCTGGATTCAACCGCCGTCGGCCGGATCTCCGGTTCCGGTGCGGGCGACTAAGACGGGAATGAAAATCGAGCGCTGGCGAACGGATTCGCCGCTGGGCGCAGGGCTGCGCGCCAAGGATCTGCAACTGGATTCGTCCGAAATTTTCGCGCCCGCTTCAGGCGATATCGCCGTGGCGGAATCGACGGAAGGCGCACTGATCGTGGCGCGCGCGGCATCGCCTAACTCGCCAAAAATCGTGGTGATGGGCTTTGAGCCGCTGGGCGCGTCGATGAAGTATGAGCTTTCGACGCCGCTGCTGATCGCCAATATTCTGCGCTGGATGGCGCCCGAAACTTTCCGGCGACTGGAAGCGCAGGCCGGTTCGGTGGGGACGGTCACGGTGCCGGTGGATGCGCATACCGATCCGGCCACGGTGAAAGTGGTGGCCGACGATCAGAATACCCAGCGCGCGCTGCCGTTCACCATTGAAGGAACGGAACTGCGGTTTTTCGACGGCGCGCCGGGGACGGTTCGCGTGTTGACCGGCGACCGCGAGACGGTGTATTCGCTGACGCTGCCCGATCCGGGCGACGCGGTGTGGCGTCCGCCGCAGAGCGTGCGCAAAGGGATTCCGCGCGGTTCGGTGACGGAAGCTTCGGTGACCGATTTCTGGCCGTGGCTGGCGCTGCTGGGCGGGCTCGGATTGCTGATTGACTGGCTGCTGTTCGGACGTTCGCGCGCGTTCCGGATACGCGCCGCGAACGTAGCCGCTCGAATGCAGACGGTGTGGAGAAAAGCTTCATGACGTTCGATCGCGCCTGGGTGCTGGCGATCGCGTGGCTGCCGCTCGCCTGGATGATTTTTGAATGGCGCCGGACGTCGCGCCGTTCGGCTCTAGTGTTGAAAGGTCTGTCCCTTGCCGCGATCCTGTTCGCACTGGCCGAGCCGCGGCTGAATGTTTCCGAGACCAAGGTCGCCGTCGCGGTGCTGGTCGATACGTCGGCCAGCGTTTCTTCGACCGATCTCGATCATGCCTCGCGCATCGCCGATTCGATCGCGGCCGAGCGCGGTCGCCACTGGATGCGCGTGATTCCGTTTGCCCGGTCGACGCGTTCGCTCGATCGGGCGGAGACGCAGAAGCCGTGGCATCTGCTTCCGACCGCGGGCGAAGCTGGCCGCGCGACCGATCTGGAAGCCGCGATTCGGGAGGCGGCCGCGACGCTGCCTCCGGGTCTGGTCCCGCGCATCGCGCTGATCTCGGACGGGCACCAGAATCAGGGAAGCGTGGCGCGCGCCGCCTGGCAGGCCAAGCAACTGGGCATCCCGATCGACACCTTCGCGATGAAAGGGAAGCCGGAGCCGGCGCTCCATCTGGAGTCGGTGAGCCTGCCTTCGATCGCGTTCACGGGCGAACAATTTCCCATCGATCTGGTGGTTTCGACGCCCAAAGCAGGACCCGCGGAAGTCGAGTTGAGCGCGGAAGGGCGCACGCTCGGCAAGACGCAGGTACAGCTCGTCGCGGGGGAAACTCCGCTGCGTTTGCATGCCAGCCTCAACACGCCCGGCGCGCTGGATCTTTCGGCGTCGATTCGCGCGGAGGGAGCGGGCGAGGTCCACATCGATCAATCCGTGACGTTGCGCAAGCCGAAGGTTTTGTACATCACCGGCGACGAGGCCGGCGCGAATTCGCATCTGACCGATACGCTGGCTGCGGCTCAGTTTGAGGTGCAGCGCGGCAACGATATTCCAGGCACCGGGCTGAGCGACTATCAGCTGGTGGTGCTCGACAACTGGGATCTGGAAAGCATCGCCGACAGCCGCAAGAGCGAGCTCGAAAAGTACGTGAAGCAGGGTGGCGGACTGCTGGTGATCGGCGGCGAGCGCAACATGTATGTGGAGGATAAAGAGAAGGTCGAGGACGCGCTGGAGCGCGCGCTGCCGGCCAAGCTCGCGCCGCCCAGGTCGCCCGAAGGAACGGCGGTGGTGCTGATCATCGACAAATCGTCCTCGATGGAAGGCCGCAAAATGGAGCTGGCGCGGCAGGCCGCGGTGGGCGTGGTGGATAACCTGCGGCCCATCGACATGGTGGGCGTGCTGATTTTCGACAATTCATTCCAGTGGGCCGTGCCGATGCGCCGCGCCGAGGATCGCACTCTGATCAAGCGCCTGATTTCCGGCATCACGCCCGACGGCGGAACGCAGATCGCGCCCGCGCTGACCGAGGCTTATCGACGCATCCTGCCCACCCAGGCGACCTATAAACACATCGTGCTGCTGACCGATGGAATCTCGGAAGAAGGCGATTCGATGGATCTTTCGCGCGAGGCGCTGGCCAAACGCGTCACCATTTCGACGGTCGGTCTGGGGCAGGACGTGAACCGGGCTTATCTTGAGAAAATCGCTTCGCTGGCCGGAGGGAAATCGTATTTTCTGAATGAGCCGGCCGGTCTCGAACAGATTTTGCTGCGCGACGTGATGGAACACACCGGCTCGACTGCCATCGAAAAGCCGCTGAAGCCGGAAGTCAAGAAGCAGACCGAGATTCTGGAAGGCGTCGCGATGGAGATCGCGCCGGCGCTCAAAGGCTACGTGAAATTTATCGCTAAGCCGAGTGCGGAGACGATTCTGGGGATCGATCGCGATCCGCTGCTGTCGCGCTGGCAGTATGGACTGGGACGCTCGGCCGTGTTCGCGTCGGATGCCAAGGCGAGATGGGCCGCGGACTGGATCACGTGGAAAGGTTACGACAAATTCTGGACCAACCTGACGCGCGATCTGCTGCCGCACGCGCAGGCGGGCGAAGCGTCGGTAACGTTCGATAGCGCCAATGGCGACCTGGTGATCGATTACCGGCTGGGCCGCGATGTGGAAGAGCCCGCCAAGATCCCGGAAATTTTCGCGTTCGGTCCGGATGGGTTTCAGAAGCCGGTCGCGGTGAAGAAAATTGCCGCAGGTCAGTATCGCGGGCGTCTGCCGATCGGCGATCGCCAGGGATTGTTCCGCATCCGCCCTCTGGCCGAATCGCGCGCGTTTCCCGAAGCGGGTTTGTATCGCCCGGAAGCCGAGCTGGCCGATTTCGGTTCGAACGCGGCGCTGCTGAAGCAGGTTTCCGAATTCACGGGCGGACGGTTTGAGCCGGCGGCCAAAGACGTCTTCGACGCAGGCAACCGCAGCATCGCGTCGACCATGCAACTGTGGCCCGGGTTTCTTGCGCTGGCCATCCTGCTGAACCTGGCCGAGCTCGTCATGCGCAAGTGGAAGGGCGTGATGGGGAAATGACCAGCGTCTTCCAGTGCCGGTACACCAGCGCGAGCGGCAAGCCCATTACGTTGAAATAGCAGCCCTCGATTCGATCCACGAACCTTGACGCCAGACCTTGAATCGCGTAGGCGCCGGCTTTGTCCATCGGTTCGCCGGACGCGATGTAAGCATCAATCTCCTGGTCTGTCAGAGAGACGAACCGCACCCGCGTCGATTCGGCGTCGACGATCGCGCCTGTGGCGTACCGCAGGCAGATCCCGGTAATCACGATGTGCGTTCGTCCGGACAGCACGGCGAGCATGGAGCGGGCGTCGTCGGAATCGCGCGGTTTTTCGAAAACCTGATCGCCGAGCACCACGATCGTATCCGCGCCGAGCACGATTTCATCGGCCTGCTGCCACGCGGCCTCGGCTTTTTCGCGCGCCAGGCGGCGGACGTAGTCGATCGGAGCTTCGCCGTCGCGGCGCACTTCTTCGACCGGTTTTGCTCGGACGGCGAACGAAAATCCGGCCGTGTGCAACAGCTCTGCCCGGCGTGGGGATTGGGATGCGAGGATCAGGTCCACATTGATAGTGTCCTAGAATCGCGAGGACGGCGGATTTCAATCCGCGTGGCGCTTCAGCGCCTCTCGGGGATGCAAGGCTGACGCGGGCTCAAGCCCGCCGTCCCTAACTGCGCGACCTGATACAATCGAATTTCCCCCGGCATTCAACTCTATGGAACGCGCCGGCCGTCTCATTCCAAAATTGAAACTTTCGCCTGCGATCAACGATCCCGAAACGCGCGCGCGCGCGGCATGGAACGTCGCGGTGGGAAAGAAAATTGCCGCGCATACGCGCGCCACTGTGCTGGTTCGCGATTCGCTCATTATTGAAGTGGGCGATTACGTGTGGCAGCGGCAGCTGGCGACGCTTGAAGGCGTCCTGTTGCGCAATCTTGAAAAGGCGCTGGGTGAGCCGCTGGTGAAGAAGCTCGATTTCCGGCCGATGCCCGCGCGCCGCATGCCGCAGAGGGCGGAAACGGCGCGGCCGGAATCCGGGATCGAGGACCCCATCCTCGATTTGATCTACCATCAGAAAGCCAAATGAAGATTACGCCTGAAGAGGTCCGCCGCGTGGCCGAGCTCGCCGATCTGGCGCTGGGCGATGCCGAAATCGCGCGCATGTCGCACGATCTCGATGAAATTCTGACGCACATCGACAAGCTGAACGAGCTCGATACCACCGGCGTGGAGCCGATGGCGCAGGTTCTGTATGAAGCTGAGGAGACGGCCACGCTGCGCGAGGATCGGGAACGGCCGACGCTCGGCAACGCGCTCGCGCTGAAGAACGCGCCGCTTTCGGGCGCGGGATATTACAAGGTTCCCAAGGTGATTGAGCGCGGATGAATCTGCTGGGACATTCGATCGACGAAATCCGCACCGGCATTCTCGACGAGAGATTCAGCGCGACGGAGTTCACTACGCTGGTGCTCGCGCATGCGCAGGCGGAGAATTCGAAAACCAACGCGTTTCTGAGTTTTTCACCGGAACAGGCACTTCAGGCTGCGCGTGAAGTGGACAGGAAAGTCGCGGCGGGCGAGGATCCGGGTGCGCTGGCGGGCGTTCCGATCGCTGTCAAAGACGTCATTCTGGTGAAAGATCGGCGCATGACGTGCGGATCGCGGCTGCTGGAGAATTACATCGCCCCTTACGACGCGACCGCGATTACGCGCATCGAGCAGGCGGGCGGCATCATCATCGGCAAGACCAACTGCGATGAGTTCGCCATGGGATCGTCGAATGAAAATTCGGCCTTCGGACCGGTGCGGAATCCGGTGGCGCTCGACCGGGTTCCCGGCGGATCGAGCGGAGGGTCGGCTGCGGCGGTCGCCCAGGGGACGGCCGTGCTCGCGCTGGGATCGGATACGGGTGGCTCGGTGCGGCAGCCCGCGTCGTTCTGCGGAGTGACCGGAGTTACGCCGACGTACGGCCGCGTTTCGCGCTATGGGCTGACGGCGTTTGCGAGTTCGCTCGACCACATCGGGCCGTTTGCAAAATTGGTGAAGGATTCGGCCACGCTGCTGCGCGTCATCGCCGGGCGCGATGAGATGGACGCAACTTCAGCCTTCGCGCCCGTGCCGGATTACGCGGCGGCGCTGAACGGCGATGTGCGCGGCATGAAGTTGGGCGTTCCGCGCGAATATTTCGTGGGGCTCGAAAGCGAGACCGGCGATCTGATTCACAAGGCGATCGATGTTCTCAAAAGTCTCGGGTGCGAGGTGCGCGATATCAAGATGCCGCACACGCCCTATGCGATCGCAACCTATTACATCATTGCGACGGCGGAGGCCAGCTCGAATCTGGCGCGCTATGACGGCGTCCGGTACACGGCGCGCGCGAAGTCGGCGGAAACTTTGAGCGACATGTACCGGCGCACGCGCGGCGAGTTGTTCGGAGCCGAGTGCAAACGTCGAATCATGCTGGGAACCTACGTGCTCAGCGCCGGTTATTACGACGCGTATTATCTGAAAGCGCAGAAGGTCCGGACGCTGATCGCGCAGGATTACGCGCGCGCTTTCGAACAGGTGGACGCGATCGTGGCGCCGGTTTCTCCGTTTCCGGCGTTTAAACTGGGCGAGAAAATCGACGATCCGATCGCGATGTATCTGTCCGATATTTTCACCATCACGGGTTCGCTCGCCGGGGTTCCCTGCATGAGCGTCCCGTGCGGCCTCACGCGGGAAGGTTTGCCGGTCGGCCTGCAGGTGGTCGCGAAGCATTTCAATGAAACGGCGATGTTTCGTGTCGCCGATGCATACCAACAAGCATCTAACTCACAATAGGAGAAACAATGGCTTTCACTTTGCCTGCATTACCTTACGCATCCGACGCGCTCGAGCCGTCGATTGACAAGATGACCATGGAGATACATCACGCGAAGCATCATGGCGCCTATGTGACGAATCTTAATAAGGCGCTCGAATCGGCGCCGGATCTGGCCAACAAGACGCTCGAAGAGCTGCTGGCGAATAACTGCGCGATCGTTCCGGAAGCGATCCGTACCGCAGTCCGCAACAATGGCGGCGGGCACGCGAATCATTCCATGTTCTGGACCATCATGGGTCCGGGCAAGGGCGGCGCACCGGTAGGACATCTGGCGCAGGCGATCACGGGCGCGTTCGGCAGTTTCGACGCGTTCAAGGAAAAATTCGGCCAGGCGGCCATGACGCGCTTCGGGTCCGGCTGGGCGTGGCTGTTGAAGAATGGCAACAAGCTAGACATCACCTCCAGCGCGAATCAGGATTCGATGTTGATGGAAGGCAAGTTCGCGGTGTTCGGCCTGGACGTGTGGGAGCACGCGTATTACCTGAAATATCAGAACCGCCGCGCGGACTACATCGGCGCGTGGTGGAACGTGATCGATTGGGAAGCTGCGGAGAAGCGCTTCAACGCGGGAAAATAATCCTAGCCACGAATGGACACGAATTCACACAAATTCGTGTCCATTCGTGTGAATTCGTGGCTCAATACTTGGGAATCGACGGGTCGACCTTATCGCTCCACGCGAGAATGCCACCGGTCATGTTCGAAACCTTCTTGAATCCCGCCTGACGCAGGAAATCGCAGGCTTTGGCGCTGCGCATTCCGCTCTTGCAATGCGCTACGATTTCGACCAAGCTGTCGAGCTCGTTCACGCGCTTCGGCAACTCGCCTAACGGAATCAGCTTCGCACCTTCAATGTGGCCGATCTGCCATTCGTGCGGCTCGCGGACGTCGATCAACTGGAATTTTTCACCGCGATCGAGCTTGGCCTTCACTTCAAGCGGCGCAATTTCGGTGACTGCGGCCGGCGCCTGCGGGACGCCGCAGAATTCCTGGTAGTCGATCAGTTTCGTAATGGTCGGATGGTCGCCGCACACCGGGCAATCGGGATTGCGGCGCAGACGCAGCTCGCGGAATCGCATGGCGAGGGCGTCGTACAGCAGCAGGCGTCCAACTAGCGGCTCGCCTGCGCCGAGGATCAGTTTCACGGCTTCGGTGGCTTGCACCAGTCCGATGATTCCCGGCAGAATTCCGAGCACGCCGCCTTCGGCGCAGCTGGGAACCAAGCCAGGGGGTGGTGGTTCCGGATACAGGCATCGATAGCATGGTCCGCCGGGATACGCGAAGACGGTCGATTGTCCTTCGAATCGGAAAATGGACCCGTAGACATTCGGCTTCTTGAGAATCACGCAGGCGTCGTTGACCAGATAGCGCGTGGGGAAATTGTCGGTACCGTCGATGATGATGTCGTAGGGCGCCAGGATTTCGAGCGCGTTGCTGCTATCGAGCGCGACTTCGTGTTTATCGATCTGGACGAACGGATTGATATCGGCCATGCGATCTGCGGCCGAATCGAGTTTCTTGCGGCCGACGTCCTTGGTCCCGTGAATCACCTGGCGCTGGAGATTGGTGAAATCGACCACGTCGAAATCGACCAGGCCGATGCGACCCACGCCGGCGGCGGCGAGATACAGGCCGAGCGGCGCGCCCAGGCCGCCTGTGCCGACCAGCAGGACCTTGGCGTGTTTCAATTTCAACTGCCCGTCCATGCCGACTTCGGGCATGATCAGGTGGCGCGAATAGCGCAGGACTTCGTCCTTTGACAGCGTTTCAGGCGGCGCGGCGACCGCAGATCCGCCGGCGATGCTCGGGACGATCGAAAGCGTGTCGCCGGTCGCAACCGGAGTCGCGTCTTTCTTCAGATAACGGATATCTTCGTCATTCAAGTACACGTTGACGAAGCTGCGCAGTTTGCCTTCGTCGTTGTAAATCTGCTTGCGCAGGTCGGGGAACTGCGCGGTGAGCGCGCCCAGAACTTCGCCGACGGTGGAACCGGTGAGCTCCACCGAATCCTTCTTTTCAGCGTACTGGCGCAGCGGGGTGGGGATCAGGACTTTGGCCATATCAAATCTTCTTTCTCGGCGGCGGTTTGATCGGCGTTGGGCAGAAACGACGCCGCGTGATCGAACTTGCCGCCCTTCACCGATAGTACGACGAATGAGTACCACGGGCAGGAGTTATCGAGATCGGTCTTCGAAAAATACGCATCGCAATCGGGATGGGAATGGAAGATTCCGATCAGATCGAGCCCGGCGGCGCGCGCCGCGCGATCGGCCGCGAGCAGATCCTCCGGCCGCAGCTCATAACGCGCGCCCTGTTGGCCGGTGTAGGCGTTTTCAAGTGGAACCGCCTGCGTCACGTGCTTATCGGTGTCGTCGATTTTGCCGATCATGGCGCCGCAGCATTCATTGGGAAACTTGGCTTCGGCGTGGGCGACCATGGTTGCCCAGGCGGATTGTTCGATTTTGATCATTTCGTTATTAGCCGCAGATGCACACGGATTCACAGAGATAAATCATTTCATTTTATCTGTGTGAATCCGTGTGCATCCGTGGCCCGACTCAATCTTCATCGTTCCAGAACGGCTCGCTCAGGTATTTGGTCGCGCCGTCGCACAGGATGGTGACCACCACGCCATTCTTGATCCGTTTCGCGATTTCGCGTGCCGCGTGCGCGTTTGCGCCGGACGACATCCCCACCAGCAGTCCTTCGTGGCGGCCCAGCCAGCGCGTCATGCGGTAGGCGTCCTCGGTTTCAATCCACAGGTTATCATCGGCGATCTTTTCATCGTAGATTCCCGGCACGATCGCCGTCGGCATGTGCTTCAGGCCTTCCAGTCCGTGGAATCCCGACGACGGCTGCGCGGAGATGCACTGGATGCCAGGGATTTCGCGCTTCAGCCGCCGCGAATTTCCCATGAACGTTCCGCTGGTGCCCATGCAGGCCACGAAGTGCGTGATTGCGCCGCCGGTCTGCTCCAGGATTTCCATCGCGGTGCCTTCGTAATGCGCCTTCCAGTTGGCCGGATTGTTGTACTGGTCGGGATAGAAATATTGCTCAGGATCGGCCGCGTAAACTTCCTTGCACAGGCGAATCGCTCCGTCCGAGCCCTCGCCCGGATCCGAAAAAACCATCTCCGCGCCGTAGTTTTTCAGGATCTGCTTGCGCTCATGTGAGGCGTTGGCGGGCAGGCACAGCTTCACTTTATAGCCCTTCAGCGCGCCGATCATCGCATAGGCGATTCCGGTGTTGCCGCTGGTGGCATCGAGGATGGTTTTTTCGTGTGTGAGCCGGCCGGTGCGTTCGCCGTCCAGGATCATGTTCAGGCCGGCGCGATCCTTGACCGATCCACCCGGATTGTAGAGTTCGCCCTTGGCGTAGATCTCGACTCCCGGGAACTCGGCATCGAGCTTGGCCAGGCGTAGCAGGGGGGTGTTCCCGATCTGGCTGAGCAGTGAGGTTTTAGCCGCGACCGAGGTTTGCAAGACAGTTGCCATGAATCCCTCTAGAGATTGTACTGATTAGATGGCGCCGCGTGCATCTCGATTCAACTCAATGCAGGCCAACGGTATGTTCCACCGATTTGATCAGCTTTTCCGGATCGTAGCCGACGCCGTCCTTGAACACAATGCGGATGTTGCGAACGTCGGCGATGCGCGCGGCCGGGTTGCCCTGAATCAGCACCATGTCGGCCTGTTTTCCGGGCGCGATCGACCCGATTTTGTCGTCCATATTTAACCACCTGGCGCCGTTCAGCGTGGCGATTTGGATGGCTTCGACCGGCGTGAACTCGGCTTCCACCAGCAATTCCAGATTGCGGATGTCGCCGAAACCGGCCATGGCGCCGCCGTTTCCGGTGGGATCGACGCCCGACATCAAATGCCCGCCGGCTTTGACGAATTCGTATTCGAACTGCTCCTCTTTTTTGAGCGCGGCGAGCGAATTGGAATTCGCGGCGTCGGTCGCGCGGGCGCGGGAAGCCAGATAGGTGAGCGCGGCCTGGGGTGAGAGCACGTCCAGAAATCGCTGCTCGAGCGGAGGCCGGTGCGGCGCGCTGGCGTCGAATACCGCCAGCGTGGAAGTGATCGAAACGTGATGGTCCACCAGGTCGCGGATGGTTTGCTCGACCGGTGCGGATTTGATATCGAGCTTCGCGAACGACGCGCGGCCGGCATTTTGCGGGCAGACGTCGGGCGTCTTGTTGGGCTCGAATTCGGTGTCGACAATCAGCCCGTGTTCCAGGTTGTCGATGCCGATGGCCGCGGCTTCGCGGAATCCGACCGAGCACAGGTGACCGGTGACCTTGAGTCCCAGCTTGTGGGCGGTTTCGACGGCGCTCGAAAGCTCCGCGCGCGTGATGTGCATGTAGGCTTTGAACGACGTCGCGCCTTCCGAGGCCCAGTATTCGACCGTCCGGCGCGCGTCGTCCGCATCGCGCAGGTAATGGGCCTGCAAAATCGGCGAGTTTTCGCCTTCCAGGTACGGACCGGTGATGTAGAAATGCGGCCCCGGCATCTTGCCAGCATCGACCAGAGCCTTGATGTTGACGTCGGTGTAAGGCTCCATGCTGCCGGCGGTGCGCGCGGTGGTGACACCGCTTGCCAGGTACAGGCGCGGGAAACTGTAGCCCTGTTCGTTGTAAATCGGGATACCTTCGCCGGAGGGGTAGAAGAGATGCTCGTGCATGCCGACCAGTCCGGGAATGACGGTGTGGCCGGCGAAATCCATGCGCTTGGCCGAAGGCGGGATGTCGACCGATTTCCCGACGGCCGCGATTTTGCCGTGGTCGATCAGGATGGTCTGATCCTCGGCCGGCGGCGCGCCGGTTCCGTCGATGACGCGAACGTGAATCAGCGCGATGACGGGGTCGTTGACGCTGATAAAAGGCTGAACGCCGGAGTTGAATCGCGGCTGAGCAAAAGCCGTGGCGGCGAGAAGGAATGCGAAGAAGCGCATGGCGGAAAGTTTAGCAGGACTTAGAAGTCGGAATGTGGCGCACGCACTCCTGCGTGCCGTGTTGAGACTCATCTCGACACCTCTTCGGTATGCAGACCCGAGTAAACCTGGATCGGCGATCCATCCAGAGCGATGAAGACGCCGCGGACGGCGGATTTCAATCCGCGCGGCGCTTGAGCGCCGCCAGCACAGCAAGGCTCAAGCCTTGCGCGGATTAAAATCCGCCGTCCATGTCACGTCTTCGACGGTGCCGCCGCGGCACGCAGGAGTGCGTGCGCCACAAATCCGTGATCGATGCCAAGATTATGCCAGGCGAATGGGGGAGTGGGCAGTTGGAATACACTGAAAAGTCATGCAAACCAAGCTCGTATACCAGCCATTAGACAAAATTGAAGCCGACGCCGTGGCGGCGGTGTTGTTTGAAGACGAGGCTGCTCCGGCGGAGTTGAAATTCGCCGCCGCTTGGCTCGATGAATTGCGTGGGTCGGGCGAGTTCACCGGGAAGGGCGACCAGATGGCCGTGTGGCATCAGCCGGCCGGGATTCGCGCCAAGCGCCTGGCGGTGGTGGGAGGCGGGAAGCGCGCGTCGTTCGACCTGCGCAAGTCGGTGGCGACGGTGGTTCGCGCGCTCAAAGAACGCGGGGTGAAGAACCTGGCCTGGTGGCTGAACCGCGCGGACCCGGAAGCGGCGGTGGAAGGCGCCATCGTCGGCGGGTTCGAAGTGGATCAGCATAAGACCGCGAATCAGGGTAAACCCCTGGAAGAATTCTGCGTGGTCGCGGCGAGCAACGGAAAAGATCTCGACGAAGCTTTCGAGCGCGGCCAAATTATCGGCGAATCGCAGAATTTTGCCCGCGAGCTGGCCAATGAGCCGGCCAATATTCTTACGCCGCTGATCATGGCGGAGCGCGCCAGGGCGATGGCGATCGAGTGCGGGCTCGATTTCGAAATGCTCGATCAGGACCGGATGCGGGCGCTCGGAATGGGATCGCTGCTGGGTGTTGCGCAAGGCTCGGCTGAGCCGCCGGCGCTGATTATCATCCGTTATGTGCCGGACGTTACGCCGAAATCCGGCGATCATCTGGCGCTGATCGGCAAAGGCGTTACGTTCGACACCGGCGGCGTTTCGATCAAGCCGGCCGACGGCATGGAGAAGATGAAATACGACATGTCGGGCGGCGCGGCGGTGTTGGGCGCGATTCGCGCGATCTCGAAATTGAAACCGGCCATTCCGGTGACGGCGTTCGTGCCGGCTGTGGAGAACATGGTCGGAGCCAAGGCGCAGCGGCCGGGCGACATCGTGAAATCGTACGACGGCAAGACCGTGGAGGTGCTGAACACCGACGCCGAAGGCCGCCTGATCCTGATCGATGCGATCACCTACGCGATCCGCCAGGGCTGCACGCACTTGATCGACGCTGCGACGCTTACCGGCGCGATCGTGGTGGCGCTCGGCCACGTGAACATCGGCGCCTTCACCAATAATGAAGCCCTGCTCGGCCGCGTGATGGCCGCGGCGCGCAGCGAAGGTGAAAAGATGTGGCACATGCCGCTCGATGAGGATTATAAGGATCTGCTCAAGAGCGCGTTCGCGGACCTGGCGAACATCGGTGGCCGCTGGGGTGGCGCGATCAGCGCGGCGTGGTTCCTCCGCGAATTCGCGGGCGATACGCCGTGGGTGCATCTGGACATCGCGGGGACGGCGTGGCTGGATGACGCGAAGCCGTCGATGGCGAAAGGTCCGACGGGAGTGTGCGTGCGGACCTTCGTGAAACTGGCTTTGGGGTGGTAATCCCGCGATCGACCGTGTGGAACTGCGGACATGCTCCCCTTGCTAACGCGCGGGGTTCCGCATGGCTCCCAAACGGAACCGCGACCGTCAGAGTGTGTGTGAAAAGTCGATGCCTCACCCCGCCGTGACCGGCAGGGCTGGTCTATCGCGTTGAAGGCGCAGACGTCGGTGACCAGCCCTGCCGGTCACGGCGGGGATCAACTCCACTTTTCACACACACTCGTCAGGGAGCGGAGCAAGGTCCGCTTCATGCAGACGGCCGGAGTTCCGTTCGGGAATCGGAACGGAACCCCGGAAGTTATGGAGCCTCTACAACGATCGCAGGAAATTCAAAATATCCTGCTTTTGGGTTTGCGTCAGCGCGTTGAACTTCGCCACTACGCCCTGGGCTTCGCTGCCGTTGCTCGAATGCGCCTCGATGGCCTGCAGCAGATCCGACGTCCGGCCGTCGTGCAGGAAAAACAGGCGCTGCCCGATGCCCCACAACGGCGCGGTGCGGAACTGATCCGGGCCGGCCGAGCCCTGCGTGATCCCGTCCGCCAGTCCCGATCCCATATGGTGCACCGCGAAATCTGAGTAGGGATGGTAGGTTACGTTGCTCATGCCAGTGAAAATCGCCGGGCCGGAGGTGAGCGATGGCGAATGGCACAGCGCGCAGCCGACGTTTGCGAATTGCGCCGCGCCCTCCTGCTCGGATGAATTTTGCGCGGTGGGCGCGGGTGGCGCGCTCATCCGCGAGAAGATCGCGAAGTTGACGATGTCGGAAGACATGTCGGACGCGGTTCCGACCGGCAGATTGGTGGTCGGATCCAGCAGGTTGGTGGCGTCTTCGGCCGATCCGTTGAAAACGCAGCCCGCCACTGCCGAACGTTCGTTGGGAAACAGTTCGTTTGAAACGCCCATTTCGACGTTGTAGGCTTCGCCTGAGAACATCAGCAGGGATTTGTTCTGTGCCTTCCAGCCGAAGCGCGTAATGGTGCCGTCGTTCCCGCTGGTATTGAAGCCGCCCCCGATGCCGAGTGCCGCTCTGGCGCTCGCGGTTGCGGCCAGATTGGACTGAAGCGTCAAGTCCGGCGTGTTCTCCACTAGCCCCAGGCCGAACAGCGGCGTCGGGATGCGGAAGATCACGTTGTTGCTCTCCAGATTTTGCGCGAAGTTCGGTTGTGCGAGCTGGCAACCCGGCGCATCGCGGCGGCCCTGAATGGTAAACAGGTCATGCACGCCGCCGTCGGAAACGAAGCGCGCCTCCCGCACCGGTCCACTGGCGGAAATGAAAGATGGGACGGTGTTCGATGCGCCGTCGAGCGTCGCCATCGCCACCTGCGGATTGGGCGTGGGGTTCTGTTTGCTTAGAAGGCCCGGACTGCTTCCGCCCATGGCCGGCTGAGCGTGGCACAGAGCGCAGCTATTGCCGTTGAACGTCGGCCCAAGTCCGGAGCCGGTTTCATTCGGGAGATTCCCCGACACCGAATCGACTTCCTTGAAGCGCGCCTGCGCCTGGATGAACAGGAAAGTCTCGCTGAGATCGAGGGTAGGATATTTACCTCCGGCATCGGCCGGTCCGCCGCGTGGGCCGGGATCGGTTTGTGCCATGAGATGTGCCGCACCCGCCGCAAACGTGGCGAGGCAGAGGGATCGGATTGCAAAGTTACGGAAGGACATGAAGTCTCCTAGTGTTTAGCGTTCATTCTTCGGTCTCCTTTCAAGTCCTCCAACAAAGTCCTCCAACACAGCAGCCCCGACGGGATGAACAGATTCGGCCGGGCACACCTCCGGTATAGCTATAAGAACGCGTGCAAATTCACCCGGCTCGAGCCCGCGCAGTCGCTGGCTGCACTTCACTCGAAACGTTAACGAAATTAACACGCGTTCATTGGATCAGCAATTGGGAAACGCCCTTAGGATCGTTGTAATGCGAACCGAGACGGGAAATATGCCGAAATACAAACGAATCTTGTTACGATTCGGTAATGGTAACGCTCTTCAAAGTATCGCCCTGCGCGACCGCGTCGACGATATCCTGACCCTTGGTCACCTTGCCGAACACAGTGTGTTTTCCATCCAGGTGGCCGGTGACGACGTGGGTAATGAAGAACTGGCTGCCGTTGGTGTTCGGTCCGGCGTTGGCCATGGAGAGCGACCCCACCTTGTGTTTGTTGGGATTGCCTTTGGTTTCGTCTTCGAATTTATAGCCGGGCCCGCCGCGGCCGGTGCCGGTCGGGTCGCCGCCCTGGATCATGAAGTCTCCAATCACACGGTGGAAAACTGTTCCGTCGTAGAATTTTTCACGCGCCAGGAAGACAAAATTGTTGACGGTCTTCGGCGCGTCCTTGGCAAACAGCTCACAGACGATCTGACCGCGCGACGTATCGAACGTGGCGACGTAGGTCTTGGCCGGATCAATGCTCATCGCAGGCGGGGCGGAATATTGTTTTGACATTCTTTATCAGTTTATCGGATAAGCTGATCTAGGAGCTTGCTGAAAAGGGGGACAGACCGTCCCGGTCCACACGGGAGGCTGCATTTGCAATCAGATATTTGGGATTGGGGACAGAGTGGTCTCTCTTGTAAATCCGCTCCGCGCCGTCCCCTTCTTGGAGCACCCACCAACGCCCGCGCAAAAAAGGGGACTGACTACTCTGTGCCCAACCCACACACCCTCAACCGCCGACACCACCACTCCAGTGGACAGAGCGGTCCGTCCCCTTTTTTGGAACGCCCCCTCCGAATGCCTCCCGATGAGCGGCGATTTTCAAGCGTCCGGGTGAAGCTCGGCTTCATCGCTCTACGCTGTCCCCCCTTTTCAACAAGCTCAGTCTCGCGTCGACGGCGCCGGGCCGCCGCGCTGGTCGCGGAACGGACAAAATTCGGCGGGATTTCCTGGGACCTGGCCCCCGACGGCAAGCGACTATTAGTGCTGACGCCGGTCGAATCCGCGGAAGCGCCCAAGCAGGAGCACGAAGTGGTGTTCCTCGAAAATTTCTTCGACTATCTGCGCCAGCGCGTACCGCTCGTAAAGTGAGGATGCCGAAAATTTCTTTATAACCGCTCCCTCTGGTCACGGCTCGCGGCCGGCGCGATGCGGAACGGTCGACCATGGCGCTCCCCGAGCCGCGACCACAGGGAGCGGCTACACGTGTCATAAGATGGTACCCACGCTATGTGGCCGCAAACTTACACCCCGCTCGGCGACAGTCTGCCTCTTTCCGCCATCGCCGCCGCGCTGCCGATTTTTGTGTTGCTGATTCTTCTGGGCATCTTCCGCCGGCCCGCGTGGATTTCTTCACTCGCCGGATTGGCCGCCGCCGCGATTGTCGCGCTGGCTGTGTATCGCATGCCGTTTTCACTGGTGGTGAGCTCCACTCTCTACGGCGCAGCTTACGGACTGCTTCCCATCGGATGGATCGTCTTCACCGCGATCCTGCTCTACCGGCTCACGCTTGAAACCGGAAAATTCGCGATCATCAAGGATTCGATCGGCAGCCTGACCGGCGATCAGCGATTGCAGGCGCTGCTGATCGCATTCGCATTCGGAGCCTTCATCGAAGGAGCGGCCGGATTCGGAACTCCCGTGGCGGTCGCCGCGGCGATGCTCGCGGGGCTCGGATTCAATCCGTTTTATGCCGCGGGAATCTGCCTGCTGGCGAATACGTCACCGGTGGCGTTCGGGTCGATCGCGACACCGCTGGTCGCGCTGCGGACCGTCACCGGGCTTCCCATGGCTTCGCTCTCTGCCGACGTTGGCCGGCTCTGCGCTCCGGTTTCCTTGTTCGTTCCGACCTACCTGGTGCTGGTAATGGGCGGTATGAAAGCGCTGCGTGCGGTGGCACCGGCTGCCGCGGTGTGCGGAATCGCTTTCGCGGGGACGCAGTTTTATGTCTCGAATTTTATCGGACCCGATCTCACCGACATTCTGGCATCGCTCGCGGCCATCGTCGGGCTGGTGGTTCTGATGAAGCTCTGGCAGCCGAAGGACGCCGTGGCCTGCACGCCGCATCGCCATACCGCGGGCAACGTGTTCCTGGCGTGGACGCCTTACGCGTGGCTGGTGGTATTTGTGCTGCTGTGGGGCAACGGCAGCGTGAAAACGATTCTCAATCGCGCGACCGTGGTGTTCAACTGGCCGGGGTTGCATAACATGGTGCAGCGCATCCCGCCGATCACTCCGCAGCCTGCGGCTTACGCGGCCAGCTACACGTTCAACTGGCTCTCGGCTTCGGGAACGTCGTGCCTGTTCGCGGTGATCGTGTCGGCCATCGTGCTGCGCGTTTCGCCCGCCAAGCTTGCGCACTGGACCTGGATGACCGCAAAGCAGCTCGCCTTGCCGGAGCTGACCATCGCGGCGACGGTCGGCCTGGCGTTCCTGATGAATTATTCGGGAGCGACGGCTACGCTCGGCCTCGCGCTGGCGGCCACTGGCGCGGCGTTTCCGTTCTTCAGCTCATTTCTCGGCTGGATTGGAGTTTTCCTGACCGGGAGCGACACGTCGGCCAACGCGCTGTTCGGAAGCTTGCAGACGGTGACCGCGAGTCGCCTGGGATTCAATCCGGCGCTGATGGCCGCGGCCAATTCGAGCGGCGGCGTGATGGGAAAAATGATCAGCCTGCAAAGCGTGGCCGTCGCGGCGGCAGCCACCGGGATGGCCCGGTCGGATGAAGGCAAGCTATTCCGCTTCACGCTACGCCATTCGATTTTCATGGCCGCGGTGGTGGGCATGCTCACGCTGTTTTACGCGTACGTGATGCCGGGCTGGGTAAAGTAGCCGTCGTGGCGCACGCACTCCTGCGTGCCGTGTCGAGACTCATCTCGACACCTGGCCTGCGACGGAGCAAGCGTCGACTTGAGAGTCGACGCGGCACGCAGGAGTGCGTGCGCCACGACGGTTAACGGTCCGCGGACGCGAACGCGGCCAGATTCCTGCGCCACACCATCCGCTTTCCGAATTTCGCGGAGCTTTTTCCGATTCCGCTCTTTTGATACTCTCAAACGCAGCATGCTTCAGGATCTTCGCTACGCATTCCGCCTGCTCCTGCGCGATGGCGCGTTCAGCTTTGCGGCGCTGGTTTCGCTGGCATTGGGGATCGGTGCGGCTACGGGAGTTTTCAGCGTGGTCGATCGAATTTTGTTCCGGGCGCTGCCGTATGCAGACGACGCGCGGCTGGTGTCGATCGGCCTCGCCGCTCCGATGCTGCCTTACGATTTTATGTTCGGCGCCGGCTATCTGGATTTTCGAAGACAGCAGACCGCATTTGCAGCCGTCACGTCGTGGACCGGCGTGAACGATTGCGATCTCACCGAAGGCGAGCCGGTGCGGCTCTCCTGCGCGGCGGTGGAGGCGACGTTTCTGCCGGTGCTCGGCATCACGCCGGCAGTGGGGCGGAATTTTTCGGACGGCGAAAACGACGCGGCGCTGATTTCGTTCGGGCTGTGGCAATCGCGATTTTCGAGCGATCCGGGCGTGATCGGACGGACCGTTTCGATTGACGGCGTGCGGCGCAGAGTGACTGGTGTGCTGCCGGCGAATTTCGAGACTCCTACGCTGGCGCGCGCCGACCTGGTGATCCCGCAAGGGTTGGATGACGCTGCGCTGGCCCGTGCGGTCACGGGGCGTCCGCTGCGGGTGATCGCGAGAATGCGCTCTTCAATGAACGTCGCCCAGGCGCAGGCGGCGGCCGATGTGATGGCGGCTCGCGCGCTGGTGGGCGCTCCTCCGGCGATGGCGCGTCAGGTGAAGGCGCGCGTGAAATCGCTGCGCGATCTGCGGTTCGGCGACGCCAAGACAGCCGCGTGGGTGCTGATCGGCGCGGTGCTCGCGGTGCTCCTGCTGGCGGCATCGAACGTCGCGAATCTCTTGATGGCTCGAAATATGGCGCGAAGGAATGAGATGTCCATCCGGAGGGCCATGGGAGCGAGCCGGCTACGCCTGGCTCGGCAGATCGCGATCGAATGTCTCCTGATTTCCGCGCTGGGCGGCGTCGCGGGATGCATGCTGGCTTACGCGCTGGTCAGGATGCTGGGAAGCTCGGCGCTGGTCGCGCATGCAGCGGTGGATACACGAGTACTCGCGTTCGCGCTGCTGTGCTCGGTCGCCAGCGCGATGGTGTTCGGGATCGGACCCGCGTTGGGAGGAGAAACGCGCTCGTCGGCGGGCCGCGTCCGGCCGGTATTTCTGGTCGCGCAGCTGGCATTGTCGCTCGCGCTGCTCACCGGCGCGGGATTGTTGATCGAAACGCTATGGCGATTCGAGCAGATTCCGCTCGGCATGGAGACGCGCAATGTGGTAACCGCGTCGGTTTCGCTGCCCGTGGAGCGATATCCGGGCGCAGCGGCACGTCTCGCGTTCGCTGAAGGATTAGAAAGAAAGCTCACCGGATTCACGATGGCGGCCGTCGCCGATTCGCGCCCGCCGGAAGTTCCTCTCCGGTCGAAGCCGCTGGCCGCGCAGTCGATCGACGGGCGGGCGCAGAGCGAGCCGGCGGCGGGAACGGTGGTGTGGCGCGCGGTGACGCCGGATTATTTCCGCGCGTTGGGCATCGGGATCCGCAAGGGACGCGCGTTCACCGAACAGGATCGCGATGCTCAAGTAATGATCGTCAGCGAGATGCTGGCGGCGCGATTGTTTCATGGCGACGATCCGGTGGGTCACTTCATCGGAACCGCGCAGATTGTCGGCGTCGCGGCGGACGTTCGCAATAGCGGAGGAACTGAGCCCGACAATCCGGAATACTACGTCCCGCGCAGTCACGCGAGCGGCGCGCCGATGTACGCCGCTCCCGACGAGTTGCGGCAGGTGGTCGCGATCGTGCGCACGCCGTTGTCGCCCGGCGCGGCGGCGCATGAGCTGCGCGAAATGGTCGGGTCGATAGATGGTTCGATACCGGCCGAGATCGAAACAGTCGGCGCAAGCACCGCGCGTCTGGCGTCGCGGCCGCGGTTCAACGCCATGTTGCTCGCGTGTTTCGCGGCGATCGGGTTGATTTTATCGAGTGTGGGAGTTTACGGCGTGCTCGGATTCATGGTATCGATGCGGACGCGTGAAATCGGGATTCGGATGGCGCTGGGCGCGACACCGCGGCAAGTGGTCGGAATGATCATGGGCGGCGCGGCGCGCTGGCTGGCGATGGGTATGGTGTGCGGATGGCTGCTCTCGGCGGAGCTGGCGCGGGCGCTCGGGTCTATGCTGTTCCACGTCACGCGGTTCGATCCGCTTGTGTGGTCGATAGCGACTGCGGTTTTGATTCTTGTGGCGCTGACCACGGCCTGGCGACCGTCCCGCCGCGCGGCGCGGGTGGATCCGATGGAGGCTTTGCGCGAGGAATAATGCCGCCTCAGTCCTGTTCCTCGATCGTTCTGAAAACGCTTAGCTCTTCCTTGGGCGAGGCCCAATTTGCCAGCGCCTCCGCAGACATTCCGACATCGCGCGAATAGATTAACTCGGTCCCGTGGGCAAGCTCCCCCTGCACTACGTAGAGGTCGCGCAGGCCGCGGAACGTGCAGGTCACGGTTTTCCCATCTGGATTCTTGTATTGGCTGTTGGATTCGCGACCGAGCTCGATCGACCTGTCATAGGCCTCCTCGGGCGAGTCGGCGCGGATCAAGACCATGTTCGTGTGGACGAGGTTGCCCGGCTCGTCCTCAATCGTAAACTCCTCGACGATCTCGGCGATGTACCAGCGCGCGTTTGGCGGAATGTAGGCCGTGGTTATTTAATGATGTCAACCGGAAGCGAAACATCCACCGTCTTCGGCGGCAGGCACATGCGATCGTTGCAGGCCTGGTAGCGCAGCTTTCCGCTCAGGAACGTCGTCCCGGGATTCGCGTTGGCGGCGACTTTGAATTTGGTCGTGATTACGAAATCGCCCGTGTACACCGACAGCGGCTTGTCCGAAAAATTGAATTTTTCCATCTGCGGCTTGGGATACGCCACCTGCGGCGCCTCGAACGGTCCGGCCGACCAGGTGAGCCTCAGCGGGATCAGGTAATCGTCACTGGGCGTGTTGCTGTTGCAGTGATATCCCGGGCGCATCTGAAGCGCGGTCTTTATATCGACCGTTCCGCCGGCTTTGGCGGTCACCCTTTCCGGCGGCGCGATGGTGATCGGATTAGTTTGCGCCTGCGCCAGGGCTCCGCAGGAGACCAGCGCCGGGATTAAGATTAGCCGCATGTTTTTCAACGGTGATGCCGTCCTTGCTATTCAGCAGACTGAGAATTTCTTCCTGATAATCGCTCTTGCTCACCAGGCCGACGTGCGTGGCGGCGATGCGGCCCTCGCGATCGATGATGAAAGTGGTGGGCAGGGAATCGACGCCGCCGTACAGCGTGGAAATTTCTTCGGTGCCGATGGCTATGCGGTAATTCATCTTCTTCTTCTCGATGAACGGCTTCACGGATTTCCATCCGTCGTCGTCGAAAGAGACGCCCAGCACTTCGAAATTGCGATCCTTGTAAGTGTTCTCAAACGACATGAACCAGGGGATTTCGATCTGGCAGGGGCCGCACCAGGTGGCCCAGAAATTCAGAAGCACCACTTTACCCTTGTAGTCGGAGAGATGGAAACTGGCTCCGGTCGCATCCTTTACGGTGAAATCGGGCGCCTTGTTGCGTTCCTTTTCTTTTTTCGCAGCGGCCTTGACGACGTGCGGACTCGAACAGCCGGCCAGCATCGCACCGGCCACCACCACCGCGCCAATTGAGCGTAGCAACATGTTCACCTCTTGAACTTTAGAATGCCGGCGCGGGGCGATTTATTCCCGAGCTCCCATATCTGATTATATCGGGACCGCGGAAGTTGCAGGAAACGTGGCGCGAAACCAGTCGCGGCGGGCGCGGCGGCGGCGGACGGCGAGGGTGAACTCGTCATGCGCCAATAAATCGCCGAACAGCCATGCCGCTGAATCGCAGAAACTCTCGCAGGCGTAGCGGCGCCATTTGGGGGAACGTCGGACGAAGTCGGCGCGCGTCAGGGTGCGTTTGCGCCACTCCGCGCTCCAGCCCAACTCGCCCGACGCGCGGGCTCGCAGTTCCTTTTGAAGAACCTGCTCCCAGCTCCGGCGATTGGCGTTTGAAAGCCGGACCCAGGCGAAATGGAAAACTTCGTGGATCAGAATGCGCTCGAATTCGCCGGTTCTCGAAAGCACCTGCCGGTCGAGCAGAATCACGCGCCGCGGGATGGACGTGGAGGCAAGGTGCGGCCCGAGCGACCGGCGTAACTCGACTCGGATGG
This sequence comes from Terriglobia bacterium, assembly GCA_963797245.1. GTDB lineage: Bacteria > Acidobacteriota > Terriglobia > Bryobacterales > Bryobacteraceae > Palsa-187. The sequence goes on along the minus strand of CAWCPE010000017.1, from coordinate 29,447 downwards.
AACGGCCGGCGACGGCGGGCAGCAATTATTTTCCGTTCCCGATCTGGATCAGCGCCTCGGGTTTCACGATGGCCGGCACGTAGCGCTGCTGTAGCTTCTTGACCATTTCGTCCGCGTGCTTCTGCCGCAGTTCGAGCACAATTGAGCTGTGCACTTCCTGCAGGGATTGCGCGGTTCTCTTTTCGCATTTGACGATGTAATAGGAGATACCGGAGACTTTCACCGGGTCGCTGACCTGGCCGGGCTGCAGCGCCAGCGCGGCGCGGCGCAAATCCATGGGGACATACGAAGTGTTCATGGTGATGGCGCCGAAATCGCCGCCGGCTTTGGCGGTGGTCTCATCGTCGGAATACTTTTGCGCGAGCTGCGCGAAATCGACGCCGCCGCGCGCCTGGTGGGCCAGATCGTCGGCTAACTTCTTGGCGTCGGCTTCGGATCGATTCGGACTGTGAGCGGCTGCGATGACGGACTGGGCCGCCTGCGCCAGAGTTTCGTTGGAGGTGTCCGAGGGTTTGAAGTTGGGGTTGAATCCGACCTTGATCATCTTCACGGTCACCTGCTGAAAACGATCCTTATTGGCTTCGAAATACTGCTGGACGTCCGGTTCGGGGACCACGTAGCCGTTGAGCTCATGCGAGAGCGTCGCATTGGTCAGAATCTTCCTGCGGGCGTCTTCAATTTGTTCCTTCCACGGGCTCTGGTCGGCGAGTTTGAGCTTCTCGCCCTCGTCGGCAAGCGCGCGGACCACGAAATAGTCGCGAATCGCTTCATCGGGTTTGGACTTAAACGCCGCCAGAAAGCCTTGCGCGGTGGCGATAATTTCGCGAAGTTCACCGGCGGTGACGCTCTTGCCGTCCACCGTTGCGACCACGGTGTCATTCGGGATCGGCGCCTGCGCAGAGAGCACGGCCACGGAGGCGGCCAGAAGAATCCAACGCTTCATGAAGACGAGATTAGCATGGGGACAATTGCAGTTCGTGGTGCGTGCTGATCGGGTTGGCGGGCTGACAAGCTTCTAGTGTGCCGTCTCTGAAATTCATGGAATTAAAAAAGGGGACAGACCACTCTGTCCACGGCCACTTCGGCCAGGGAGAAGAACAATATGCGAGCGGGGACAGAGCAGTCTGTCCCCTTTTTAATTCCACGAATTTCAGAGACGGCACACTAGAAGTCGATGCCCGCAAGGATTTCCGACGGCCGTTTATCGAACGCCTTCGAAATCGCCAGCAAACTTTCGATGCTCGGCAAATTGGTTCCGCGCTCAATCGCGCTGATCTGCGAAACGCTTAGTTTGGTTTGCACCGCCAGATCTTTCAAGCTCCAGTCGCGCTGGACGCGCAGCATTTTTATGCTGTGGCCGAGGCGGTCGCGCAGACGGTCCTGCGGCGATTTGCCCAGGCCGAAAGTATCCACCGCGTTTTTCAATACCTGGCGAAGTTGCGCCAACGAAAACGGCTTGGCCAAATAGTCGAAGACTTTCAACTTGAAAGTCGCGCGCATGTCTTCGAGGGACGGGTACCCGGTGACGATGATCACGCACAGGCCCGGCCAGCGGTTGAGCAGCTGTTCGAGCACACGGTCGCCCGAGGTTTCGCCCATTTTCATGTCGAGCAGCACGATATCGGGCAGGCGTTCTTCGCAGCCGGCGAATAGCTCTTCGGCGCTGGAAAACGCGCGGACGGTGTAGACGCTTTCGTCTTTGAGGAAATCTTCGACGTAATTCCGAAAGTCGAAATCATCGTCCAGCACGGCGATATCGGCGATCGCGACGGCTTCCATCACTGGTAATGATAACGCGTTAAATCGAACGGCCTTTCCACACGATTTTGCGGCCGGCGAGCGCGGCGATGAGGCCGCTCCACAATTGCACGGCGGCGGGGTAGATGGCGAATGGAAGAAGCAGCGCGAGCGGGCCGCGGTACCAGGCGAGCGCGATCGCCAGGGGCGCCAGCCGCAACATCCAGGCCAGCCCGCTACTGCCGTCCCATGCGAACCAAACCATTGCCGCGGGCCATAGCACGATCGTCGCCACGCCCAGGTTCACCATGATCCAGGCGGATCGATCGAGCAGCATCAATCGATATCCGGCGCGCCGCAGGGCCTGGCCGGGTTCGCGGAAGCGGACGCCTCCCAGCGATCCGGCGCGCGCTACCCCGACTTTCAACTGGTGCCGGCGGGCAATGACGGCCAGCTTTGCATCTTCTGCGAAGACGTTCAGCACCGCGGCATGGCCGCCCAGAAATTCGTAAGCGTCGCGGCGCACCAGGATGCACTGGCCCACGAAGGCGCTCACCGGATCCGTGCCCAGGCGCATGCCGCCGTAGTTGATCGCAGCCGCCAGCGGGGCCATGAGACGTTCCCAGAATGATTCGCCGCGCGGCCACAAATGGATGGACACGTATGCGACATCACGCGCCGCGGCCGCGGCGACCGCCGAGTTCAGAAAGCCCTTTTCGAACCAGGTATCGGCGTCGGTAAACAGAATCCAGCGCGATTCGAGCAGCCGCGCGCCAGCCAGACAGGCGCTCGATTTTCCCAGCGCGCCGGCCGCCAGATCGGGCGCGGTCACGACGCCCGCGCCAGCCTTGCGCGCGACTTCCGCGGTTTGATCCGTGGAATGATCGTCCACCACGATGACCGAATCGTGCGGCAAACTCGCGACGGCGCGCCCGATGGTTGACTCCTCATTCCGCGCGGGGATCACTGCCATGCAGTCCGGCGTCGGCGCGTCGGGCTGCTGCGGAATTTTCGGAATCGACAGAAGATTCCAGAACGCGCGTAAAAAAAAAGCGCACACTCCCGCCGTCGCCGCCAACGCCACCCACAGGCTGAAGCTCGCGTCGGACCCGCTAAGCACCCATGGCCTTCCAGAGCCGTCGCGTGATCGGACCGGCCATGGATCGTGCCGTGATCCAGGCGCGTTCGACCGGCGGCACCTCCGCGCTGCGTCCGAATACGTCGAATCCGGAGCTTTCGATGTGGCGCAGCGTCCGGCGGTACAGATCGTAGGCGACGCGCACCGCGAACCGGCCGCGCGAATCGAGCAGCGCAAGGCCCGGCTCGGCCGATTGATAAAAGGCGTGAATACGGGTAGCCTGCATGCGCATCAGAGCGGTGAAAGCTGGGTTGGTCTGTGGGTTGGTCTGTGGGTTGGTCTGTGGGTTGGTCTGTGGGTTGGTCTGTGGGTTGGTCTGTGGGTTGGTCTTTGTTGCGCTTCTGCCGCGCGAGATCGGCTTCCGTGTAGCCGCACGCTTCCATTTCTTCCGTGGGCAGGTACACGCGACCGGCCGCCAGGTGTTTGCCGGTGTCGCGCAGCAGCGTGGTCAGCTCGATCGCCAGGCCCAGATCGGCCATATAATCGAGCGCCGGATCGCGAAATCCGGTGACGTGCGCCAGCATGACGCTGACCACCCCGCCGATCCGCTGGGAGCGCGCGCGCAATTGGGAAAAACTGCTGTAGCGCGTGTGATCGACATCCATGTGGACGCCTTCAATCAGGTCGAGAGGCAGGTTGTGCGGGATGGCGCGCTGATCCACCGTGTCGAGAAATACGTCGAGCACCGGATGGCGCGCCAGACGTCCACGCAGGCCTGAGTCGACCAGCGACGCCCAAAGATCCAACTCCGCGCGAGCCTGATCCGGCGTCGCCGCCTGCCGTCCGAGTTCCAGCGTGTAATGACAAAACCAGTAGACGCCGTGCGCGGCGCGCGCCAGGTCCAGCGGAAAATAGCGGGTGGCGAAAAAAAATCCGCGCGAGCCAGCCCGCGTGGCTTCCGCCGCCTGCGTGTACAGCGCATCGAGAGATGTCATCTCGCTGTGCATAGCCTGTGCTTATCTTGTGGAACTTCGCGTGGAAACTTCGGAGATCATATCACGTCGGGTACGGGCATGGCCAATGCTGTCATAAGTATTTATTATTATATTTGTCTCTTGCATTTACCGTGCTTCTGGGGTATTCTGTTTCACGAGAGAAGTCGATGAACTTATCGGAACCCAACCAGGCCATCCGTCGCAGCGTCGGCGTCTCTACCGCACTGATTAGCAAGCTCGGACTGATTATTATTGGGGTCGGTGTAACCGGCCCCGCCTGATCGGCCCGATTTTTTAAAGAATCTTGGCCACTGGTGGGGGAAACAACCCTCGGCAGTGGCCTTTTGCTTTATGGGGTCTCGTTTTTAAGGAGCGTGAATGTTACTGAGCGGCGCAAAAATCGTTCTCGAATGCCTGTCGAGGGAAAAAGTCGATTGCATCTTCGGATATCCGGGCGGCGTGACGCTCCCGTTGTACGACGCGCTTTATGACAGCCCGATTAAACACGTTCTGGTGCGGCACGAACAGAACGCATGTTTCGCAGCCGAAGGATACGCGCGGACCACCGGCAAAGTGGGCGTATGCCTGGCGACGTCCGGTCCGGGTGCGACCAATCTGGTCACCGGGCTAGTCGATGCGATGATGGATTCGATTCCGGTGGTGGCGCTGACCGGGCAGGTTTCGACCAAGCTGATCGGCACCGATGCGTTCCAAGAAGCCGATACGTTCGGCATCACGCGCTCCTGCACCAAGCATAATTTCCTGGTGAAGACGCTGGCCGATCTTCCCCAGGCGCTGCATGAGGCGTTTCACATCGCCTCGAGCGGGCGTCCCGGTCCCGTGCTGGTGGATATTCCGAAAGACGTGTTTCAAGCTCAGGCGCATTATGCGCCCGTGTCGCACATTCACTTGCCCGGCTACAAAGTTTACACGGAGGGTCACGCCGGGCAGATCCGGCGCGCGGCGCAGATGATCTGGGAAGCGCGGCGTCCGTTCGTTTACGCCGGCGGGGGAATTGTTGCGGGCGAAGCATCGGAAGAACTCGCGGCGTTCGTCGAGATAGTCGATGCGCCGGCAGTCTGCACGCTGATGGGCTTGGGCGGTCTGTCGAGCGAACATCCGAACTTCATCAGTATGCCCGGCATGCACGGCAGCTACGCCGCGAACATGGGCATCACCGAAACCGACCTCTTAATTGCGCTCGGCACGCGCTTCGACGATCGGGTCACGGGGCGCCTGGCGGCATTCGCGCCGCACGCCAAGGTGATTCACGTGGATATCGACCCGGCCGAGATCGGGAAAAATCGCGCGGCGGAATTGCCGATCGTGGGCGATGTCAAACGCGTTTTGAAGAAGCTGAACGCCGCGCTCGAAGAGACCGCGCCGGAGATGAAAAGCAAACACGCGACCGCGCGCGCGTCCTGGTGGATGCAGGTGAAAGCCTGGCAGAAGGAGCATCCGCTCGAACCCGAAGTTTCAACCGACGAGATCAAGCCGCAGCACCTGGTTTCGGAAATCGACCGCCTGTCGGGCGGGGAAGCCATTGTGGCCAGCGACGTCGGCCAGCATCAGATGTGGGCGGCGCAGTTCATCCGCTTCCATCATCCGCGGCTGTGGCTGAATTCGGGCGGACTGGGATCGATGGGCTTTGGCCTGCCGGCCGCGATCGGCGCGCAAATGGCGCGGCCCGATAAATTAGTCTTCGCGCTGGTGGGTGACGGCGGATTCCAGATGTCGATTCCGGAACTGGCGACTGTTGCCAATCAGGGGCTGCCGGTGAAGATCATCGTGATGAACAACGGTCATCTGGGGATGGTCCGGCAATGGCAGGAGTTGTTTTATAACAACCGGCTGTGCCAGGTGCAGCTGGATAGTTTCCCGGATCCCGAAAAACTGGCCGGCGCGTACGGATTCAAGGGCCGCACGGTGGACCGTCCACGCGAACTGCGCGGCGCGCTCGAAGCCGCGGTCCGCGAGCCGGGTCCGTATCTGCTGAACGTGCGCGTGACGCCGTTTGAAAACGTGTACCCGATGGTCCCGGCGGGCGCGGCCATCAGTGAAATGGTTCTGGGGGAACATGTACCCGCATAAGACGTGGCGCACGCACTCTTGCGTGCCGTGTCGAGACTCATCTCGACATGTTCTCCGCCCGGCCAGGCAGCGACACGAGTGTCGCTGCGGCACGCACGAGTGCGTGCGCCACAAGGACTCAAGATAATGCTGCAATTAATCTCACTCCTGCTCGAAAATAAGCCCGGCGCGCTGATGCGCGTCACCGGGCTGCTCACCGCGCGCGGATATAACATCGAAAGCCTGACCGTTGCGCGCACGCTCGATCCCGAACAGTCGCGGATGAGCATCGTGGTGGATATCGAACCGGCGCAGCGCGCCCAGTTGATCAAGCAGATGAATAAGCTGATCAATGTGCTGCAGGCGTCCGACCTGAGCGAAGCCCCCGCGGTGCGGCGCGAATTGGTGCTGCTGCGCGTGCGCGCGGATATGCAGAATCGCTCGGCGATCCTTAAAGAAGCTGAAATTTTCGGCGCGCGCGCGGTGGATTCTTCGCTCGAAGGATTCGCGCTCGAAGCCACCGGCGATCCCGAGAAATTGAACGAGTTTATCGACGTGATGCGCGCCTATGGCGAGATCGACGTCACGCGCAGCGGCTTAGTTGCCGTTTCGCTCGAACAGAAAAAACTGCGGCTCGCCCCGCCCATCCAAAAGGAAGAAGGAGTTTTGCAGAATGGCTAATCGATTTTATGAAAAAGACGGCGACCTGTCGCGATTGAAGGGCAAAACCGTCGCCATCATCGGCTACGGGAGCCAGGGTCACGCGCATGCGCTGAATCTGCGCGATTCCGGGCTCAAGGTCGTGGTCGGATTGTATCCCGGATCGAAGAGTTGGGCCAAGGCCGAGTCGGCCGGACTGAAGGTGCTTCCCACCGCCGAAGCAGCCGAGGCTGCCGATGTGATCATGATCCTGGTCTCCGATCATATCCAGGCGGATTTGTTTCACCGCGATATCGAGCCGCATCTGAAGCCCGGCAAGACGCTGATGTTCGCGCACGGCTTCAACATTCATTTCAAGCAGATCGCCGCGCCCGAAGGCGTGGATGTTTCGATGGTCGCGCCCAAAGCGCCGGGACATCGCGTGCGTGAGCTGTTCACCGAAGGCGTGGGCGTTCCGGCGCTGGTGGCGGTGGAACAGAACGCGTCGGGGCATGCGCTGGAAGATGCGCTCGCGTATGCGCTGGCGCTCGGATGCCTGAAAGCCGGCGTGATCGAAACATCATTTAAAGAAGAGACCGAAAGCGATCTCTTTGGAGAACAGGCCGTATTGTGTGGGGGCGTCAGCGAGCTGATCCGAGCAGGTTTTGAGACGCTGGTCGAGGCCGGCTACGACCCCGAAATCGCCTATTTCGAGTGCCTACACGAAATGAAGCTGATTGTCGATCTAATTCAGGAGGGCGGCCTCGGCTACATGCGCTATTCGGTTTCCGATACGGCCGAATATGGCGATTACACGCGCGGGCCGCGCATCGTGAATCAGCAGACGCGCGAGGAGATGAAGAAGATTTTGAGCGAGATCCGGTCCGGTGAATTCGCCGAGCAGTGGATCTGCGAAAACCGGACGGGTCGCAAGAAGTTCCTGGCAATGCGGGAATCCGCGCAGAATCAGCCGATCGAAAAAACCGGCGAGGAGCTGCGCAAGATGATGACGTTTTTGAAAAAGAAGAAGGCAGTCGGCGTTCCCGGCGAATAAGTTTTAGCCACAGATGCACGCCGATACACGCCGATGAAGCATTTTATCTGGGTGAATCCGCGTGCATCAGCGGCAAGGAGTTCAGTATGCGGATTTTCACTTTTGACACCACGTTGCGCGACGGCACGCAGGGCGAAGCCGTCAGCTTTACTTCCGACGACAAGCTGCTGATTGCGCAGAAGCTGGACGAGCTGGCGATCGATTACATCGAAGGCGGCTGGCCGGGGTCGAATCTCAAGGACAAGGATTTCTTCGCGCGCGCCAGGGAGCTGAATCTGAAGCACGCGCGTCTGGTCGCGTTCGGAGCCACGCGGTTCTCGAAGAAAACCGTTCAGGAAGATTCGAGCCTCCAGGCGATTGTCGAAGCGGCTACGCCGGTGGTTTCGATTTTCGGGAAGAGCTGGGATCTGCACGTGCGCCGCGCGCTCGGCGTGACCGAAGAAGAAAATCTGCAGATGATTTCCGAGACCGTGCGCTATCTGAAAGGTCTCGGCAAGGAAGTGGTCTACGACGCCGAGCATTTCTTCGACGGCTATCACGCCAGCCGCGATTTCGCGCTGCGGACGCTCGAAGCCGCGAAAAACGCGGGCGCGGATGTGCTGGTCCTGTGCGATACCAACGGCGGAACCATGACACCCGCGCTGGCCGCGGCCTGCTTGGACGTTCGCAAGAAATTCGACGGCATGCTCGGGATTCATGTGCATAACGATTGCGAGCTGGCGGTCGCCAACACGCTCGCCGCGGTCGAGCAGGGCTTCGCGCATGTGCAGGGATGCATCAACGGCTACGGCGAACGCTGCGGCAACGCGAATCTCACGTCGATCATCGCCAATCTCGAATTGAAGCTGGGCCACACCACCATCGGTAAGGAGCGGCTGGCGAATCTCACTTCGGTTTCGCGCTACATAGCCGAACTCGCCAATCTGCCCATGCGCAACGATCAGGCGTTCGTGGGCCGCAGCGCGTTCGCGCACAAAGGCGGCGTGCACGTGAGCGCGGTATTAAAAGACGCCGCTACCTATGAGCATGTCAGCCCGAAAACCGTCGGCAACCGGCAGCGCGTGCTGCTGAGCGATCTTTCGGGGCGGGGAAGCATCCTTTATAAGCTGAAGCAGCACGGCCTCGAAGAGCGCCTGGACGATCCCGCCCGGCGCGAGCTGCTCGACCGCATCAAGCAGATGGAGTTTCAGGGCTATGAGCTCGAAGCCGCGGAAGGCACCTTCGAACTGCTGGTGCGCGAGGCGCTGCATCCCGGGCTGCAAATGTTTGAAGTGGTCAACTACGAATGCACCACGCGTCCCGGCGGCTCGACCGCGACGGTGACGCTCAAAGAGAATGACGGCATCCATTCCGCGACCGCATCGGGCAACGGTCCCGTGCATGCGCTCGACCTGGCGCTGCGCAAGTGCCTGTCGACTTTGTATCCGGCGATCGGCGAAGTGCGGCTGACCGACTATAAAGTCCGCGTGCTCGACGCGAAAAAAGGAACCGCGGCGCGGGTGCGCGTGCTGGTCGAATGGTCCGATCACCGGCGGAATTGGGCGACGGTGGGGGTTTCGGAAAACGTGATCGAAGCCAGCTGGAGCGCCCTGGTCGACGCGCTGCGCCTCGAAATCATGCGGTTAGGAGAGAACGATCCGTCGATTGAGCGCGTAGTGGAAGACTACTGCTGGGGCGTGTAAGCAGCGACTCGTTTTTGATACGATTTTCCTATGGAAAAACCGAGACGTGCGGTTCACAAGGCATTGATCGATGGGATCCGGCGTTGGATGGAACGGCGTAAGCCGGAGCATCCCGACGATCCTTACGCGCTGGTCGGTGCTCCGAAGAAGCCGCGCACGCCGCTGCGGACGCTCGCCGCGAAAGCCCGGCCGGAGTGATCGTTACTGCTTGATCAGGACCAGCTTCAACGCGGCGATCTCGTTGCCGCCGGCAGCAAGCTTGTCGTCCTCGGTCAGAGTTTTGCCGTCGGGCGAGAGGTTCAGCCGGCTGTTCACGATAATTTCGGTTCCGTTCGCGTCCACTTTCCCGACGATTACGAGCGTGTCGCCCTCCCAGTGCGCGGCGCTCTTCACTTGGTTGCCCATCCATGTGTAGGTGGTTTCTGTTGCGTCGGTCGTGTACTTGCGCACGGCCTTTTCGTGGCCGGCCGCGCTCGACTGCTCATCGGTGAAAATCAGCGACGCGCCGGCCTGTTCGATTGTGCGCGTGAACGAATCCGGCGGAGGAGATCCTCCGAATTCGCTCCGGTCCGCGTCCATTTTCCAGTTGCCGGAAAAGCTGGGTTTATCGGCAGCGAGCGCGAAGCTCGCCGCGGCCAACATCAATAGCGCGCATTGCAACGTAGTTCGAATCACAGCGTCCTCCTTAAGTAGGGAACCTTCCACGCCTTCACCAAGCCCCGGCTTCGATACCACCGCCAGCATTCGAAAAGCGCATCGCCGGCCACCGCCACGATCGCGATCCGCAGACCGATACCGATCATCAAGTTGATCCAGCGGGTGGCCTCGAGACTCGCGGCCGGGCTCGGCGCGATCGTAATCGACACCCATGCGTCGGCGCGCAGCAATAACGTGGCGATCGCCGCGCTGGCTACGTCGAGGCCGATCCGGATCATAGATCGCATGGCCACCGCGAACGGGCGCACCAGCGCGATCCATCCCAGCGGCACGCTCGCCGCGGTGACCATCAGGATCGGCCAGGCGAGCGTCCACCACACCGGCGCGAAGCTGAACTGCGCCTCGCCCAAATCGATCTCGCGCGCGCCATGTTGCATCAACGCGACGCACACGGCGGTCGAAATGACGCCGGAGATCAGGTCGCTGATCGCGGTCATGCGCGGGACCCTCTGGCCCGCGCCGGATGCGTCGAGCTTCGGCAGCCGTCGCGGATCCCAGTCGTGGTCGGGCAGGCGGGCCGGGCTTCGCTCCAGGATGGCGAACACCAGCGTGATCCAGCCCAGGGCGAAGACCTCCGCCTGCACCAGCGTTCCCGCCGATCGCAGGATCGCGCGCGCATGGTCGGGCAGGGTCAGAAACAACACCGGGCCGACAATCAGCAGGAACACCAGCGGCAAAATCCATCCGAGCACCAGCCTCAACACCATCCGGTACGCGGAAAACCACGCCGGCCCGATCAGATATTGTTTGGGCAGATACGCCGCCGCCACCGTCAATGGATGGCCGCGCCGCTTCAGGATTTCGGCAACCTCGGGGTCATTCAGCGCGCGGCCGAGTTCCGCCTCGCGGTCCTCAACCTGTTGCTCGATATCTTCGCGCAGCTCAGCCACGATGTCATCGGCCTGCGCGCGGGGCAGCGAGCGGTTAACGGCTTGCAAGTAACGTTCGAGCAGATCCACGGCTTTTGTCCTCTAAAATTCCGGTGAGTGAATGGTTGATTCCGTCCCACTCCGCCAGCAGTTGCTTCAGCATCGCGGAGCCTTCTTTTGACAGCTTGTAAAATCTCTTGCTGCGTTTCTCATGCTCGCGCCATTGGCTGGAGAGCAGGCCCTGCGTTTCCAGGCGGCGCAGCAGGGGATAGAGCGTGCCTTCGTCGATATCCAGGCCGGAGTCCGCCAGCGATTTGCGCAGCGTGTAGCCGTATTGCTCCGACCGGAGCGCCGCCAGCACGGCCAGAATCAGGCAGCCGCGCCGCAGCTCCAGGCGAAGATTTTCGTACAGCTCATTCATGCTGGTTCGTACATAGTGTATGGCACACAGTATGCGGTGTCAAGGAGAATTTCATTCATGAGGGAAGCGCTGCTGGGCGCGATTGAAGCCGGCGGGACCAAGTTCATCTGCGCGGTAGGCACCGGCGATGGTGAGATCATTGCCGAAATCCGCATCGACACCGGCGCGCCGCAGGAGACCATGGAACTGGCGGCGGCGTTTCTTGGCCCGCACGGCGACAAGCTCTCGGCCATCGGAATCGCTTCGTTCGGTCCGGTTCAACTGGCCCGCACCGCCGCGGACTACGGGTTCATCACGTCGACGCCTAAACCGGGCTGGCGTGATTTCGATATGGTTGGCACGCTTCAGCGGCGGTTCGATGTTCCGATCGGGTTTGACACAGACGTCAACGCCGCCGCGCTGGCGGAGCATCGCTGGGGCGCTGCCCAGGGGCTCTCAACATTTATATATGTCACGGTCGGGACGGGTATCGGCGGCGGAGCGATGGTCGAAGGCGCGCTGCTGCACGGGCGCTCGCATCCGGAAATGGGTCATATCCTGATTCCGCACGACCGGGCCGAGGATCCGTTCCCGGGAATCTGTCCGTATCATGGCGATTGTCTGGAAGGGCTGGCATCCGGGGTCGCGATGGAAAAGCGATGGGGGATTGCTGCGCCATTCCTTGCCGACGATCATCCGGCCTGGGAGCTCGAAGCCGAATATCTCGCGCTCGGTTGCGCCAACTGGATCGCGACGCTCTCGCCGCAGCGGATCATCCTGGGAGGCGGCGTGATGCGGCCGCACTTGTTTCCGATGCTGCGCGATCGCGTGAGGCGGCTGCTCGGCGATTACGTGAAGGCGCCGGAACTGGTGCCATCGCCATTGCACGATCGCGCGGGAGTCTTAGGCGCGCTGGCCCTCGCTCAGGCCGCGCTCAACTCGGCTTCGAAGAACGAGTCGACCATCCCCAGAATTTCCCCGGCTTCGCGCGCGTGATAAATGTTGGCGCGCAGTTTCGACCCGTTGCGGACGCCGTGCGTGAAGTACGTCGCGAACTGCTTCATCTTGCCGACCGCATCCGGTGAATCATGCTCCTGGAGCATGGAATAATACCGTCGCATGATGGCATAGCGCTGGTCTTCCGACGGCGACGCGTAGCGGCCGGTCGCCACGTAATCTCGAATCTGTTGAAAAATCCACGGATTCGAAGAAGCCGCGCGGCCGATCATGACCGCATCGCAGCGCGTTTCTTCCACCATCCTGACGGCATCTTCGGGCGTGGTGATGTCGCCGTTGCCGATCACGGGAATGTTCACCGCCGCCTTCACTTCCGCGATGCGGGTCCAATCGGCCTGGCCGCTATAGCCTTGTTCGCGCGTGCGCGGATGCAGCGCGACGGCCTGCAGCCCGCAATCCTCCGCCAGCTTCGCCATTTTGACGGCCACCAGTTCCCGATCGTTCCAGCCGGCGCGAAATTTCATGGTCAGCGGGATCGAAATGGCCGCGCGAACCGTGCGCAGAATATTTTCAACCAGCGGCAGATCGCGCAGCAGGCCGGACCCTCCGTTGCAGCTCACCACTTTTTTCACCGGGCAGCCGAAATTGATATCGACGATGTCGAACCCCAGATCCTGGCAGTAGCTGGCCGCTTCGGCCATCACCTTGGGATCGGAGCCGAACAGTTGCGCGGCAATCGGATGCTCGGCGCGCTCGAAATAGAGATAGCGAAAGGTCCGGGTCGGCTTGGTGGCTTTCGCGGTAGCGACGATGCCGTGGCTGCTGGTGAACTCGGTCATGATGAGCCCGCAGCCGCCCTGATCCCGGATCAGACGCCGGAAGACGGTGTCGGTGACACCGGCCATGGGCGCAAGCACGGTCGCCGGGGCGATGCGCACCGGTCCCACGGAGTATTCGCGAGGAAACACGCTACCATTCTAACGTTTCGATTCGTCGAAACGCAGCGCAGGCGGCGCGCGTTTGTATTTGCAGAGGGCAGAAGCACACGGCCGCGGCGGCGAGCCAGTCCGGTCGCCGCTGCGGTCCGTGATGCTCACGTAAGCCTGTCGTATTCCGCGTGGCTTCCGATCCAGAACCACAATACTCGACCTTTATTCACTGTTGCGAGAGCTCGATAGTCCAGTCCGATGCGCGCCGAATAGATGCCGTCCAGGCCTGCCAGCTTTTTGAATTGCAATCCGGGATGCGCCGGATCCTTATCGAAAAGCCGATACGCACGCTTGGCCTCCCACTGAACGTCTGAAGGAAGATTTGAGAGCAAACGTCAAAACTGCCGGGTTGCCCGCGACTCCATCAGAGGAGGTTCTCTAGCGCCAACGTCTCCCCGCGGTCGTCCTGCTCAATCGCCTCGCGCGCCATGCGAACGATCACGTCGTGCTTCTCGGCGAAACGCTTCTTCCACGCCGCCTCATCGGCCAGCGCGGCCAGGATCTGGGACGCGATCGCGTCCTGCTCCTCCGGCGGCAGCGCGCCGACCTTTTCGAGTGCCTGTTCAAGCAGCCGGGACATGCCCCTATATTATCAACGCTCGCCTGTAATAATCGTTACAATCGTCCGTCTTCCTATTGAACAGGAGGCGGAATTTGTTACTCGCAGCCGGGGAGGCGCCCGTTTCGACGATTCCCAAACCGCTCGACCAGTTGTACGCCGCGCATTCGGCCATGGTGCTGCGCACCGCCCATCGTGTTACGGGCAACGCGACCGACGCCGAAGATGTGCTCCAAACCGTCTTCCTGCGCATCCTCAGGCGCGATACTTCGGAGATCGAAAACCCGGAAAGTTACCTGCGCCGGTCGGCGGTGAATGCCGCGCTCGACATTGTTCGCGCCCGCCAGGCCGATAATTCGCTGGAGCTGGAGCGGACCGCTTCGAGTGGTTCCTGCACCGAGCTGCGAGATCTTCGCGACACCGTCCGCCGCACGCTGGCCAAGTTCCCACCCAAGACGGCCGAAATGATCGCGCTGCGGTTCTTTGAAGGCTATACCAATCCGGAGATCGCGAAGATGATGGGGATTTCGCAGATTGTGGTGGCCGTGACCGTACACCGGGCGCGGAAAAAATTGCAACAGGAATTGAAGAAAGGGGCCGCGCGATGACTACTCACGATTTTGATAATCTTCTGAAGTCCATTCGTGACGACGTGCCGTCGGACGACGCGCTCCAGGCCTCGGCTGCGCGCGTTCGCACGCGCCTCGGATCGGAGCTTGCCCAGACCGTTGAGGTTTCGCGCCTCGAATCCTGCGCGGACTTCCGGGCGCTGCTTCCCGCGTTTCGAAATCGCACGCTGAGCGAAGCGCGCCAGATGCTGGTGGAGGATCATCTGCATTCCTGCGTAGCTTGCCGGAAAGTCTTCCATGCCGAGCGCCCCGCAGTGATTCCGATCCGCGCCGCGCGGCCGGTGTGGAACGTGCTGCCATGGGCGATTGCCGCGGCCGCCGTGGTGGCCGTGTATTTCACAATTCCTCCGGTGCTCGATCGCGTGCTGGCGCCGTCGGGTGAGCGCGCGACCGTCGCATCGGTCCATGGCGAACTGTATCGCGTGTCGGCCAGCGGGGCGACGCTGCTGAATGCCGGCGCGGTGATCGGAGAAAACGAACAAGTTCGCACCGCGCGAAATTCCCGCGCGATGATCCGCCTGCGCGACGGTTCCACCGTCGAGATGGCTGAGCGCAGCGATCTCACCGTCACCGAGCGGTGGCGCGGCAAGACGGTTCACCTGACTCGCGGATCGGTGATGGTGGAAGCGGCCAAGCAGCGCCGGGGACGTCTGGAAATCCAGACGCCGGACGCGCTGGTGTCCGTCAAAGGCACCATTTTCGAAGTCAGCAGCGGGATTAAAGGCTCGCGCGTTTCGGTCGTCGAAGGCGAAGTGAAAGTCGACCAGGATGGCGCCACCGCGCTGCTCCATCGCGGCGACCAGAAGACCACCAGCCAGAGCATGGAGACTACTTCAGTTGCCGAAGATGTCGGCTGGAGCCAGAATTCGGCGAAATACCTGGCGCTGCTGGGCGAACTTTCCGCGATTCAGAAGCGCATCGAGCAGATCCCCGGCCCGGGTCTGCGATATCAATCGAAGCTGGCCGGTCTGTTGCCGGAAAACACAATGGTGTTCGCGTCGATTCCGAATCTGGGGCCGACGCTCGCCGAAGCGACTTCGATTTTCGAAGACCGCGTCAAACAAAGCGAGGTGCTGCGCGAATGGTGGAATGCGAAAGAGACGCAGCAGTTGAAAGCCATGGTCGACCAGGTGCGAACTTTCAGCGATTACCTGGGGGACGAGATTGTGCTCGCCGTCCCGGCCGGGCCGAATCCAAGTCCGCTGTTGATCGCCGAAGCGCGCCGGCCGGAGCTGCGCCAATATCTTGAAAAGCAGTTCGCGCAGATCCAAGGCGCCGACGCGCCGAAGCTGCTGGATGAACCGCTCACTTCAATCGCGTCATCGCATGGGCCGCTGGTGATGGTCCACGGTAACGTGGTCGCCGTCGCCATGCGTCCTGACTACTTAACTCGCGTCGCGTCTCTCGCTGACGCCGGGGCGAACGGCGGATTCCTTTCGACTCCTTTCGGAAAACGAATCGCGCAGTCCTATCAATCGGGCGCGGGCTGGCTCCTGGCGGTAAACATGGAACAAATCGCGGGCGCCGACGTATCTCAGTCGAGCGCGATGAAATCCGCCGGCGTCGACAACGTGAAATATCTGATCATCGAACGCAAACAAAACTTAGGCCGCACCGAAAACAGCGCGACATTGAACTTCGCGGGCGACCGGCACGGCATGGCGAGCTGGCTGTCCGCTCCGGGACCCATGGGGACGCTCGATTTCGTCTCTCCCGAAGCCACCTTCGCGTCTTCCTTAGTCATCAAGAATCCGGGCACGCTGCTCAGCGAATTGATCGGTCTGGCCGGCTCGAATCCGTTCCTCGCCGAATTCCAGCAGCAGACCGGTGTGAATCTGCTCACCGACATCGCGCAGAACCTGGGTGGCGAGATGACCGTCGCCATCGACGGCCCGCTGCTGCCCACGCCGAGCTGGAAAGTCGCCATTGAAGTGGACAATCCGGCGCGCATCGAATGGGCGCTCGAGCAGGCCGCCAGCGCCGCCGCCCACGATTATCCGGACATGCCGGTCACCATCTCCACCGCGCAGTCGAACGGGCTCACTTATTACGCCGTCACATCGCCGAAAATCGCCTATACGATCGACTACACGTTTACCGACGGCTACCTGCTTCTGGCACCGTCGCCCGCGCTGCTTCAGAGCGCCATTGCGACGCGCGCCTCGGGACTGACGCTCGCGCATTCGGCCGCGTTTCGCGCCCAGCTCCCGCAGGACGGCCACACCAATTTTTCCGCGCTGATGTATTACAACATGGGAACGACTGTCGGTCCGATTATCGACCAGCTTAAGTCCGGCGATCTGATCACGCCGGAACAGAAGAAATCGATCGCGCTGCTCGACACCAATCGCGAGCCCGGCCTGGTCTACGCTTATGGCGAACCCGATCGCATCACGGTCGCCAGCCGCGGCGGATTCTTCGGGCTGGGACTCGATACGCTGGTAGGATTGAATGCGAAGGGCGCATCGGCGCTGCCCGCGCTGCTGCCTCCGATTTTGAATCTGCATGCAACCAGTCATTGATTTGGCGGGACTCGGTGTCCGCTTCGGAACGCGCGAAATTCTGAAGGACCTGCGCGTCTCCGTTTCCGGCCGCACCATCGGCCTGTTAGGACCCAACGGCGCCGGAAAATCCACGCTGATCCAGACGCTGCTCGGCTTCGTTCCGGCTTCATCCGGCACTGCATCCATTTTCGGCCATGACATCCGCCGCGAGCAGCGCGCCGTCCGCACCTTGGTTGGTTACATGCCCGAAAACGATTCGTTCATTGCCAACATGAGCGCCGTCACGTTCATTCGCATGATGGGCGAGCTTTCCGGCCTGCCGTCCGGCGCGGCGCTCGAACGCGCGCATGAGGTTTTGTTTTACGTCGGTTTAGGCGAAGCGCGCTATCGCCCGCTCGGAACGTACTCGCTGGGCATGAAGCAGCTGGCCAAACTCGCGCAGGCTATCGTGCACGGTCCCAAGCTTCTGATTCTCGACGAACCCACCAACGGTCTGGACCCGCCCGCGCGCCAGCGCATGATTCGTCTGATCAGTGAGATGAAAGAATCGGGCGACATGCACATCGTGCTGTGCTCGCACCTGCTGCGCGATGTCGAAGAAACCTGCGAAGAGGTTCTCATTCTCAAAGCCGGCCGCATCGTGCACTATTCGAATCTGGAAGAGGAGCGGCGCGCCAACAAACGGTTCGTGGAGCTTGAAACCGTGGGCGACGATTCCGGTTTCGCCGAGGAACTTACGACCCTGGGCTGCGAATGCGCCAAAGCCGGCATCGGACGCTTGAAAATGGTGCTGCCGGTCGGCTTCGAGATGCGCGAAATTTATCGCGTGGCGGCCGGCCGTGATCTGCAGCTTCGGCGTCTCAACTACCGGCGCGATTCGCTCGAAGACATTTTCCTGAAAGCGATGGAAGCCTGACGCATGGCCGTCTATAAACGCACTTATAAAGGTTACTCGGGCCCTCTAACGCCCGAATGGTCGCGCTTCATGATCCTGACGCGCTTCAGCTATCAGCGCCTGGTGGGGACCAAAACCAACCTGTTCCTGCTGGCGTGCCTGATTTCCCCGATCGGCTTCGCGGCCTATATTTACCTGGCCCACAATGCGAGCGTGCTCCGCAGCTTCGGCGGCGGCCTCGCCAACGCGCTCACCATCGACCCGAAATTTTTCCTGACCTATTGCGCCTTTCAGTTCGGCCTGGCGTACCTGCTGATCACTTTCACCGGCCCCACGCTGATCTCGCCAGACGTAGTCAATAACGCCATGCCGCTGTATTTCTGCCGCCCGTTTTCGCGCACTGAATACGTCATCGGCAAGATGAGCGTGCTGTTATATCTTCTCTCCATCATCACCTGGATCCCGGGCTTGATCCTGTTCGCGCTGCAGGCCAGTCTGGCCGGATGGGAGTGGACTCGCGCCAATCTCTGGATCGCCGGCGCCGTCTTTATCGGTCCGATGATTTGGATCGTCATGCTGTCGCTGATCGCCATGGCGATCTCGGCGTGGATTAAATGGAAGACTGCGGCGGGCGCGGCCATCCTGGGGGTCTTTTTCGTAGGCGCCGGATTTGGCGCCGCCATCAACGCGGTCATGCGAACCAAGTATGGATCGCTGATCGATTTGAGTCAGGTGATGCGGACCATCTGGAACAGCCTGTTCCGGCTGCCCGCCGACACCGGCCTCGAAACGCTCGACGCATGGAATGCACTGGCCGTGACATGCCTGCTGTGCCTGTGGCTGCTGTTCAAGAAGGTCCGCGCCTTCGAGGTGGTGAAGTGAGGCCGGCGTTCGTGGCGCACGTTTTCAACGTGCCGCGCCGGCACTCTTGCCGACGCCTTTTCGTATGCAGAATGTGTCGAGACGAGTCTCGACACGGCACGCAGGAGTGCGTGCGCCACGTAGGACAGCCGGTCTCGCCGGCTATCTCGGGATTTTCGGGGGAGGCTCCATGACTCCACCGCCCATCGATCAAAGCCTCGTCGTGTTCGACAACGTCTCCCGCTTCTACGGCGAGGTGCTCGGGGTCAACCGCGTCACGTTGTCGATTCCACCGGGCATCACCAGCCTGGTCGGCCCCAACGGCTCCGGCAAGACTACGCTTATGAACCTGATGACTGCGCTGGTGAGACCCACGCGCGGGTCAATCAGGATCCTGGGCGTCACTCCCAATGAACCCGAAAAGCTCTTCCGCCTGCTCGGCTACGCGACCCAGTTCGATTCGTTTCCCAAAGGTCTCACCGGATTCCAGCTTCTCTACTCCTTCCTGCGCCTGTTTGGAAAATCCAACGCCGAATGCGAAAAGCTCGCGTGGAAGGCGATTGAGCGCGTCAACATGGTCGACGCCGCGCATCGTAAAGTCGCGGCATACAGCAAAGGAATGCGCCAGCGCATCAAGCTCGCGCAGGCGCTGGCTCACGATGCGCGCGTGCTGGTGCTGGATGAACCGTTGAACGGTCTCGACCCTCTGGTGCGCGCCGAAACCATCGCGCTGTTTCGCGAGCTGGCCAATGAAGGCCGCCACGTGATCGTGTCGAGCCACATTCTGCACGAAGTCGACATGATCTCCGATCAGGTGATTCTGCTTTCGAATGGCTATGTCGTCGCCGAAGGCAAGATTTCCGGCGTGCGTGAGGAAATCAGCGACCATCCCATGCAGGTGCTGATCCGCTGCAACCGGCCGACCGCGCTTGCCGCGAAGGTTTTCGAGCAGGATAGCGTGGTTGAAGCGCGCGTTCACACCGACGGCGGCGGATTGCTGATCAAAACCCGCGATGCCGACCGGTTCTACAAGCTGCTGAATCACATCGCGCTGAACGGAATCGAAATCGAATCGGTCGCGCCGGCCGACGACAACGTGAATTCGGTCTACGAATACCTGATCGGCGAGGAGTCGCAAAAATGAATTGGGCATTGTGGCTCTCCCAGATCCGAGCGGTCGTTCGCCTCGAAATGCGCAAGACGTTTTTCTCGCGCCGTGGCCTGTGGGTGTATCTGGTCGCGCTGGCGCCGGTGCTCTTGTTCGCCGGCCGTGCCTTCGACCTGATGCGCAGCCGGGATGATCGCATGGCGATCGCTTCCGCGCATCCGGTTTCAAGGAAGGCTCTCGAGTCGATTCAAACCGGGATGAACATGGCAGAGGTGGAAGCGACGCTGGGTCCGCCGTCGTCGCGGCGCGAGTTCGAGCGCCGGCGCCGTTCGCAAACCTGGCTCAGCTACACCGATGGATCCAGCTACTACACGTTCCGCTTCGATGATGGCGAATTGCACGGCATCACGGTCCACGACGCCGGCACTTATCAGGACGATTCGCTGATCTACGCGACGGTCTTTCAGTTCTTCTACCTGCGCCTGGCCATCTTTTTTGGGTGCGTCGGCATTTTCACGAATCTGTTCCGCGGGGAAATGATCGACAAGAGCCTGCACTTCTATCTGCTCGCGCCCATCCGCCGGGAAGTGCTGGTGGCGGGCAAATACATCGCCGGCCTGATCGCCACGGTGTTGATTTTCTGCACGAGCACCGCGCTGCAAATGTGGATGCTGGCCCTCCCGTGGGGAAATTCGCCGAACATGCAGAACCTGCACGCCTGGTCCTATATCGGCGTCACCGCGCTCGCGTGCCTGGGATATGGAAGCGTGTTCCTGGCCGCCGGATTGCTTTTCAAGAACCCGATGCTCGCGGCGGCCGCTGTTCTGCTGTGGGAAGCGGCCAACTTGTTCCTGCCCTCGGCGCTCAAGAAGATCAGCGTGATTTTCTATCTGCAGTCGCTCTGCCCGGTGGTCGCGCCGCCGGATAAAGATATGAACCCAATCCTGGCACTGCTGGTTTCCTCAGCCGAGCCAACCCCGGCGGCACTCGCGATTCTGGGATTGGTGGTGGTGACGGGATTGATTCTGGTCTTCGCCGGCATCCGCGCGAG
This sequence comes from Terriglobia bacterium, assembly GCA_963797245.1. Classification (GTDB taxonomy): domain Bacteria; phylum Acidobacteriota; class Terriglobia; order Bryobacterales; family Bryobacteraceae; genus Palsa-187. Next base: position 8,653 of record CAWCPE010000017.1, on the reverse strand, counting down.
GACTCTGGAAATCAACTACAGCGCAGATTAGTTAGCCGCCGATACACGCTGATAAGACGGATCATTCTTTATCCGCGTGAATCGGCGTGCATCTGCGGCTTAAGCGCCTTTTTGCGGGGTCTTCAGGAACGCGAGGAATTTCGCCGCGTCCGGCGTGCTTCCGGCGAATTCGGCGAGCAGCTTTCCGTCGCCGTCGAAGATGGCGTAATACGGGATCGCGACCGACTTCAACTTATCATCTTCAAGCTTCTGATTCTCTTCAGATTGCTTGTCGGTGCCGTCGGTGTAAAGCTCCACCAGGATCATGTCCTTGATCGCATCGGCGATTTCGGGGCGCGGGAACATGTTGGCTTTCATCCAGTGGCAATTGGTGCACGCGTAGCCGGTAAAGGTCACTAAAACCAGCTTGTTCTCCGATTTCGCGCGCGCCAACGATTGCGGGAGTTGGTCCTTCAGCCATTGCGGTCCCGTGGTCGAATTGGGAGGCGAGGGGACGTACGCATCGAGCTGGCCGAGCGGGGCTCCGAACATCCCAGGCAACAGGCTGAACGCGAAGATCAGCAGGACGCTCGCGACTAACAGCCGGCCGATGCCCAGGGATTCCCCCGGTTCAACGCCCTCCAGTCGAAGCAAACCGAGCAGATACAGACCGGCCATGGCGAACAGAACGAACCACGCGGCGAGGAACCGTTCGCGAGTTAACCAGTTGGTTTGAAGAACCTGATCGATCACACTGACATATTTGAGCATCGCGGCCAGCAGGATGAACCCCATGACCACTTTCACGCGAGCCAGCCATCCGCCGCTGCGGGGGAGCTTTTTCAGGTATTGCGGGAACGCGGCCAGGAAGAAGAACGGCGATGCGAGGCCGGTCGCGAAGCTCATCATGCCCAACACAGGTTGCGCGCCTTTGGTCTGGACGGAAGCTGCCAGGAGGCTACCTACAAAAGGTCCTACACAGGCGAACGAGGTGAGCGAAAAGGTGAGGCCCATCAGGAGGGTCCCGAGGTATCCGCCGCGACGGGACGCCTTATCGAGGCTGGTGAGCAGGCTCGACGGCAGCGTGATTTCGAAAGCTCCGAGGAGGCTGAGCGAAAAGACTCCGAACACCAGTGCAATGAAAGTGTTGACCCAGATATTCGAACCTAATTGCACAACTCCGAACGGCCCGACCGCAGCGGCCACGCCGAAGCCCAGCGAACAGAACAGGACGATAATTCCGAGCGAAAAAACCAACGCCTGCGCGATGCCGCCTTTCTGGTTCAAGAAGAAGGAGACGGTGATCGGGATCATCGGGAAAACGCACGGAGTGAAGATCGACGCGAGGCCTAAACCGAAGGCGGTCAGCAGGAAAGCCGCAAGTCCCTGATCCGGTTCCGGGGTGCTCGCAGGCGGCGCGGTGGGTTCGTTTCGCAGCCCGACTTCGGAATATCCGGCCGGGATCGCGAGCGCTGCCGGTGCTGCGGCGGAGGGGGCGATTTCAACATTTACTTCCGCCGATTTCTTTTTCGGCGGCAGGCACATGGTCGCGTTGCAGGCCTGGTAGCGGACCTGCGCGATCAGGTCCAGAGGGCCCACGGCGGCGTCCTTTTTGATGGTCGTGTCGAGCAAAAAAACAGCTTCTTTATCAAATGTTTCTGTGTCGACTCCGAAGTTCTGGTCGAACTTTCGATCCGGCTTCGGCTGATAGATTTTGGTCGACGCGACTGCGGCATTTTCGGCGATGACAGCCGTGGTCGGATTGGGACCGCCGGGAGGGGTGGTCAGGGAGTACAGGTGCCAGCCTTCCTCAAGTTTCGCGGTCAACTTTAGGGGGATGGTCGCGCCGGGAGGGGCTTTGGCGGCTTCCGAGGTGAGCGTCCACTGGACCGGGTCGAGGCGCTGGGCACTTACGGATACCGCGAGAAGTAGTAAGGTCCAGACGAGCGGTTTCATTGACCTGATGTAGCGGCGGCGATTTTCTGGTTCAGGTGACCTTCGGCGAATTCGGCGGCCACGCGGATCGCGTTCTTGATGGCGTTCGCGTTGGACCGGCCGTGGCAGATGATGGTCACGCCTTTCACTCCCAGCAGCGGCGCGCCTCCGTATTCAGAGTAATCGACGCGCTTGCGGAAATCTCGGTAGGCCGCGCGGCTGAGCACGTAGCCGATTTTTCGCGTGACAGTTTCGGCTAATGATTCCTTCAACATACTGGCGATCATGTCAACTAAACCTTCACTGACTTTAAGGGCCACGTTGCCGATAAAACCGTCGCACACCACCACGTCGGCGATGCCTGAGTAAATGTCGCGTCCTTCCACATTGCCGATGAAGTTCAGGGGCAGAGCCTTGATGAGCGGCGTGGCCGCGCGGGTCAGCTCGTTTCCTTTGTGTTCTTCCTCTCCAATGGATAGAATGCCGACGCGGGGCGATCGATTCCGAAAAATGATGCGCGAGTACATTTCCCCCATCACGGCGAACTGCGCGAGCATTTCAGGAGTGGAATCGACGTTGGCGCCCACGTCGATCACGATCACCGGGCTTCCCTTTAATGTCGGAAAAGCGGAGGCGAGGGCGGGACGGTCGACGCCGGGGATCATACCGAGGACCATTTTCGCGGTGGTCATGCAGGCGCCGGTGTTGCCGGCCGAAACCACGCCTTGCGCGGCGCCTTCGCGCTGCAGCCGGCAGGCCACGCGGATGGAGGAGTCCTTCTTGGCTCGGAAAGCTTTGGCAGCCGAATCGTCCATGGTGACGATTTCGCTGGCATGATGAATGCGGATGGGCAGATCGGCGGCGGAGGGGTGTTCGCGGAGCTCGCGCTCCAGAACATCCTTCTGGCCGACCAGCACCACTCCTACGTTGGAGGAGGATGCGGCCCGGATCGCGCCTTCGACTTCCGACTTGGGGGCGTGATCGCCGCCCATGGCATCAACGGCGATAGTGAGCATTGAGGGGCAGGGAATTCGTAATGAGGAGCCGGTTACTCTTCGGCGACTTCGATCACTTCGCGGCCCTTATACTTGCCGCAGTGCGGGCAGACGCGGTGCGGAATCTTGGGCTCATGGCAATTGGGGCATTCGGCCATGATGGCGGGCCGCAGCGAATCGTGCGTGCGGCGGGCCGAGGTGCGGCGCTTGGAGTGTCGTCGTTTTGGATTGGGCATGGTCTTTCTTTACCTAGCTTTCAGGCTCCCGTAGTCTTTCAAGGCTGCCCAACGGTCGTCCAACGGAACCGCCTGGCACGCGCAGTCTTTCAAATTCCGATTCTGGCCGCAGGTGGGGCAGATGCCCTTGCAATCCTGGCGGCAAACCCGCTGCATGGGCAGCGTCAATAAAACAAATTCGCGGAGGACGTCGTTCAGTTCGATTCCATCGCCCTCATAAAACCCGATCTCCGCTTCGCTCGCGTCGATGGCGACCTCTTCGTTCACCGGCCCTTCGGTCACCGGCGTATAAAACAGCTCAAAATCCGAGTCGATCGGAAATCGGGCCGGTTCCAGGCACCGGTCGCAATCCGCTTCCATCGCCACCGAGAGGTGGCCTTTCACGCGAATCTCGCCGCGTGAGCCGCCCACCATCTCCACCTTACCGGCGGCTTTTAAGGGGCCGATTTGACGGAGCTTCTCGTCGAGAAAACTGATTTCGCCGGGTGCGAGCGAGAGATCGAACTGCCCGGCGCGAACTTCGAGATCCCGGATGTGAAAGAACATGATTCACCTGCCGGCCGCGAGTATAAACCTGGACCGCGTTGAAGCTGTTAGTATAACACGGCCGCGCGGATGGACCGGCTTAGCGCCTTGAAACGAAGATTGCCAGCGCTGCTCCGATCAGCGAGATCGAAAAGAGGATGATTGTGGTCCGCTTGCCCCACCGTTCGAGGCCGATCTTGAGCAGGCCAGGGACGGGTGGGACCAAAAGGCGCAGTGCAACAATCACGACGACCAGGGCAATCGTTAAAACAAGTGCCATATCAGGTTCAGCCCATCACCGTGAAACGTGGGCGTCCAGGCGGGTTCGCCAAATCGGCGTTGATCGAATTGCTCTCCCGCGCGATTCTGAATCGAACTGATTGGGCGAGCATGGAAACCACGCCGCGAGGGTGAGAGTCAGGGTGGAGAGTGGCATCGACGGCTCCCCGACGAGTGTGTGTGAAAAGTGGGGTTGATCCCCGCCGTGACCGGCAGGGCTGGTCTATCGACCATTGGCCCAGTGCGATGACCAGCCCTGCCGGTCACGGCGGGGATCAACCCCACTTTTCACACACACTCCGACGGTCGCGGCTCGGCGGAGTCAGCAACCCTCGGAGCCGCGCGCGTAAGCAAGCGGTGAGCAGTCCGTTCTTTACACAGACTTGTTCGAGGGCCGTGGCGGATCACTTCGGAACGGTGAGATAGTTCAGCTTCATCGCCGCGGCCTGCTTGTTGAAGGCGTCGAGCTGCGCGCCCAGCAGATTATCGACCTCGGCTTTCTTCTCTTTCCAAATTTTGGCGAGATCGGCGGCGCGAATCCGGGCGCCGTCGGTTACGTCCGCCTCGGCTCCATCTACGAAATTGTGCAGGACCGTCAGATGGTGCGCGAGCTTGGTGGGGAAATTGATCACGGTCTGGCCGTCCACCGTTCGCCGCTGCACCAGCGCATCTTCCGCCGCTTCGAGTTTGTCACCGTACGCCTTGCCGGCGGCTTCGAGCGCCGGTGAACTGGTCCCGCTATCTTTGGCGCGCTTCAATAGATCGTCGATCTGGCCGCGGAGGTCGTGCATGCGGTTGACACCTTTGTGCAGATCGTCGATTTCCGAGTCGATCTCCGAGAGAAGTTTGTTCTGCTCGGCGAACTGCTGCGGGGTGGCGTTGACGCGCGGATCTTTCTTCACTTCGACCATGGCGGTCCGCGTATCGCTGCCGGCGGTGAGGCGAACCTGGTAGGTTGCGGGAACCACTTTGCGGCCCCGCAGGTTGCCGAACAGAGTTACGTTGGGAACCAGCGTGGGCGTGTCGTAGCGCAGATCCCAGGTGGTGCGGTTCATGCCGGCTTTGGCCTGGATGTTCGACATTTTCCGGACCAGCGCGCCTGACGCGTCATGAATTTCGATGGTCACCGGTCCAGCTTTGGCGACTGAGAAATCGAGAATCGCGCCGACGGGAGGATTTTTTCCTAACGCCGTGTCGCGCGGTCCGCCGCCGGGTCCGCCGCCGCCGAGATAGGCGCGGATCGCGGGACGGGGAGTGAACAGATGCACCGGCTCCTGCGCGATGGAGGCTTTCACCTCGCGCAGCGGAGAAAGATCGTCCAGAATCCAGAACGCCCGGCCGGACGTCGCCGCGAGCAGATCGTCGTGGTGAATTTTCAGATCGTTGACCGGCGTGACGGGCAGGTTCAACTGGAAGGGCTGCCATTTCGCGCCGCCGTCGAAGGAAATGAAGACGCCGGTTTCGGTTCCCGCGTACAGCAGATTTTTTCGAACCGGATCTTCGCGAACCACGTGCGCCCAGCTTTCCGCCGGGATGCCGTCGACCAGCTTGGTCCAGGTTTCGCCGTAGTTGGTGGTCTTGAAAATGTACGGCGCCATGTCGTTCCACTTGTAACGCGTGGCCGCGACGTAAACCGTGCCGGGATCGTGCGGGGAAATTTCCATGGCGTTGATCTGCGCGTCGGCCATGCCGGGAAGCACGATTTTCTTCCAGTTCTTTCCGCCGTCGCGAGTCACTTCGACCACGCCGTCGTCACTGCCGGTCCACAGCGTGTTTTTATCTTTGGGCGATTCGGCGACGTAATAAATGGTGTCGTAAACCTCGCCGCCCGCGCCTTCATTGGTGATGGGACCGCCGCCGTAGCCCTGGGTGCGATCGTCGGGATGGGTCAGGTCGGGGCTGATCTGCGTCCACGTTCGACCGCGATTTTCGCTGCGCATCAGCACCTGCGAGGCGTGATAGACCACGCGCGGATCGATTTTTGAAACCAGCACCGGACCGCTCCAGTTATAGCGATACTTCATTTCGCGCGACGGCAAAGCGAGGGGCAGGGAAGGGTACTCCTGCACGTCGCGCGCTTCGCCGGTGTCTTCGTCGTATTCGGTGATCTGACCCTGGTAACAGGTGGCGTAAATCTGATCGGGTTTCTTGGGATCGAAATCCACCCACGCGCTTTCGCAGCCGCCGACCGGGTGCCAGTCCTTCCAGCCGATGCCGGGACCGTTGACCTCGCTCAGGATTCCGACGGTCGTGTTGTCCTGCTGGCCGCCGTACAGCCAATAGGGATAGCGATCGTCGGCGTTCACGCGGTAGAACTGCGCGGTGGGCTGATTTTCCTGCGTCGACCAGGAATGGCCGCTGTCGAAGGAAATATTCGCGCCGCCGTCGTTGGCTTCGATCACGTTGCTCGGATTGGAGGGATTAATCCACAGGTCGTGATTGTCGCCGTGCGGGGTGGGGACCTGCGTCCAGTTATGGCCGGCGTCGATCGACCGGTACACATTCGCGTTCAGCACCCACACGACGTCGGGATTTTTGGTGTCGGCGAAAATTTTCATGTAATACCAGGAGCGCGATTTGAGACCCCAGTTGGTCGAGTTCATCAGCACCCAGGTGTGCCCGCCGTTGTCGGACCGGTACACGCCGCCGTCGGGATCGGCTTCGACCACCGCGTAAAGGCGCTCCGGATTGGGCGACACGGTGATGCCGATTTTGCCGACCAGCTTGGGGAGCCCCGAGTTGACGGCGTGCCAGGTATCGCCGCCGTCGGTCGATTTATAAATTCCGGAACCCGGTCCGCCGCTGCGAATTTCCCATGGCTTTCTCAAGTGATCCCAGAACGCGGCGTAGAGAATGCGCGGGTTGCTAGGATCCATGGCAAGCTCGCACGGGCCGCTGGTTTCGCTGACGAAGAGAACGTTCTGCCAGGTGGCGCCGCCGTCTTTCGAGCGGTACACGCCGCGGTCTTTGGTGGGGCCGAAGGTGGCGCCCTGCGCGGCGACGTAGACCAGGTCCGGATTGGCCGGGCTGATGCGGATGCGGGAGATGGCGCGGGTCGCATCGAGGCCGATGTGTTTCCAGGTGTGGCCCGCGTCGGTCGATTTATAGACGCCGTCGCCATGCGAGATGGCAACGCCGCGCGCTTCATTTTCGCCCATGCCGAGGTACAGTACGTTGGGATCGGAAGGCGCGACGGCGATAGCGCCCACCGACGAAGTTTTCAACTGGCCGTCGGTGATGTTGGTCCAGGTGATGCCGTCGTTTTCGGTTTTCCAGAGGCCTCCGCCGACGCTGCCGAAATAGTAGAGATGCGGATTCTGCGGCACGCCCGCGACGGCGTCGGAGCGCCCGCCTCGAAAGGGTCCGATGTTGCGCCATTGCATGCCTTGGTAAAGCGTCGCGGGGATTTCCTGGGCGCCGGCGAGAGAAATCGCACAGAAAAAAAGGAAGATTCGTTTCATAGAGGATTCTCCAGTTGTCGCTACGGCACCGGAACGAGCGGCACTTCTTGTCCCAGCGCGGTGAGCTTGCACCCGATCTCCGCGATTGCGCATGGAGATAGAGCGATATTGAACAGTCGTAGCATTAACTATAAAGTGTAGTACTTCCTGCCGAGTCCGCTCCCGATCAAATCAATCACTGAGCGGTTGCGCGTCGAAGTGAGGGTTTCTGCAGTTGCGGCTTTTGCTTCTTCGCTGACCGCGTCGTCCACGTTCAAAGAAAAAAGTCGACCTCCGCACACTATGCGTCCTTTTGGAGATTCTGGCAGATTGCGAGATAGCAGGTGTCGGTCCCCCCGGTCGGGTCTTCCCAGGTTGGACGCATGGAAAGGTCATATCGATATCCGTTCAAGGCGGCCAAGAAGCGGTCTTTGCATTCTTCGCCATGCAGTTCGATCGCGATGTTGCGGACGTTCGGCAGCCATTCCTGGGCCTCGGGTCCGAAGACTTCCCGTTCGGAACCTTCGATATCGAGCTTCAATAGATCGAGTTTGCCGCCAGGGGCCATGAGGGACGGAATTGTCCGTGCCTCCACGGTGCCGGACTCATCAGGCTTCACGCGGCTGAGCCATTCCTGTGCGGAGGTCTGCAAAGCGAGGCGCCCGTGACTGCTCCAGATCCCGCCTTGAATCAGGGTCACTCGATCCTTGTACGGAGCCAGATTGAGACTGCAAAGGTCAAAGTTAGCAGGGTCAGGTTCGATGGCGACGATATGCGCAGCGGGATGTTGGTTGAGGAAGTAGAGGCTGGCCATTCCGACGTTCGCTCCGCCGTCGATGATGAACGCCGACCCTTCCAGCGCGCCCGTCAGCCGGTATTCCTCGGTGACCATAACCTCGTAAAGCGCGATCGCATCGCTGCTTGCCCCTCCTCGTATGAAAACGGGGTAGGGATAACGAGGGATCCGCAATTTGTAATGCGTCCGCGCGGAGCCGAAAAACCGCAAACCGATCAACTGGAGCATGGCCCGAAACCCAAGCGCTTTTGAGGTGCGGAACAAGACCCGGAGTCGATTGAATATCCAGCGCATTCGGTTTCTGGCGATGATCGCCGTGGAATTTACCCAGAACGTCAGTCCCACTACCAGCAATCTCGGCCTTAAATCATACTATCGCGCAGACTCACGAGAGGGAGACCGAATCGCTGAAGGGTGAAGATTTGGTGGACCTGGTGAGATTCGAACTCACGACCTCTTCCATGCCAT
>CAWCPE010000016.1:0-212380 GCA_963797245.1 Terriglobia bacterium | reverse complement strand
CGCTCGGCGTTCCGATGGTGATTGGAACCACCGGCTGGTCGAAAGAGATGGATCGTGTACGCGCGGCCGTCGAAAAGCACGGCGCGGGGATGGTTTGGAGCCCGAATTTTTCGATCGGCGTCAACGTGTTCACGCGGCTGGTGCGCGAAGCCGCGCAAATGTTAGCAAATGAGCCGCAATACGGCGCATGGGCGTGGGAAATTCACCATTCGACCAAGAAAGACGCGCCGTCTGGCACCTTGGCGAAACTGGTGGACGAAATGCGCGAGGCAGGATTCGCGCGCAACATCGACGCCAGCTCCAACCGCGCAGGCGCACATCCCGGCACCCACGAAATCGGATTCGATTCGGCCGCCGACACGATCACGCTTCGTCACACCGCGCGCAGCCGGGAAGGATTCGCACGAGGGGCATTGAAAGCCGCGCAATGGATGGTAGGCAAGACGGGTATTTACGAATTCAGTGAGATTTTATTTGAGAGGTGATACATGTTTACAGGATGCGGGACCGCGTTAGTCACTCCATTCCGAAAAGATTCATCGCTCGATGAGGCCGCCATGCGCAGCCTGGTCCGGCGGCAGATCGACGCTGGAATTGATTTTCTGGTGCCCTGCGGCACCACTGGCGAGAGCCCCACGCTCACGCGCACCGAGCATCTGCGCGTGGTCGAGCTCACCGTTGCGGAGGCCAAAGGCAAAGTGCCCGTGCTCGCGGGCGCCGGCGGATACAACACGGCCGAAGTGATCGAGCTCGCCACCGAGCTGCGCCACATCGGCGTCGACGGCATTCTGTCTGTCACGCCCTACTACAACAAGCCCACGCAGGAAGGCCTGTACCAACATTACAAAGCGATCGCGTCGAAGGTCCCGCTGCCCATCATTGTGTATAGCGTGCAGGGGCGAACCGGCGTGAACGTGGAACCTGCCACGCTCGCGCGCTTAGCGCAGATCGAGAATATCGTCGGCGTGAAGGAAGCCTCCGGCAACATCAGCCAGATGGCGCGCGTGGTGCACGAAGTTCCCGAAACGTTCGCGGTATTGAGCGGCGACGATTCCATCACGATGCCGCTGATTGCACTGGGCGGACGCGGAATCATTTCCGTCGTTTCGAATGAAATTCCGGGAGAGATGACGGCGCTGACGCAGGCCGCCCTTTCGGGCGATTTCGCGCGGGCCCGTGCTCTGCAACGCCAGTGGCTGCCGCTGATGGAAGTGAATTTCGTCGAGTCGAATCCGATCCCCGTAAAGGCCGCGATGGCCATGATGGGCCTGCTCGAGCCTGTTTTTCGCCTGCCGATGTGCGCGCCGTCGCCGCAGAACGCGGCCAAAATCGAGGCGGTGCTCGGAGCCTGCGCATTGCTTCGTCAGGGTGCGCATGCGCGCTGAGATCGAGAAGCTGTTCGCGGAAAAACCCGCGCAGTACACTGAGCATAATTTCGCGACGTTCCAGCGCTTCAAAGACGCGCTGAACGAAGGGCGAATCCGCGCCGCGGAGCCGGACGCGACAATGAATAGCGGCTGGCGCGTGAATGAATGGGTGAAAAAAGGCGTGCTGGTCGGATTCCGGATGGGCGCGGTGGTCGACATGTCCATCGACCGCGCGCGCCAGCCGATGTTCGATAAAGCCACCTGGCCGGTGAAGCAGTTGACGCCCGAGAGCGGAGTCCGGATCGTGCCCGGAGGCTCCAGCATTCGCGACGGCTGCTACATCGGCAAAGGCGTGACGTGCATGCCGCCCATGTACATCAACACCGGGACCTGGGTGGGCGATGGAACCATGGTCGATTCGCACGCCTTGATTGGAAGCTGCGCGCAGGTGGGCCGCAATTGCCACGTGTCGGCCGCCGCGCAGATCGGCGGAGTGCTGGAACCAGTCGGCGCGCTGCCGGTGATCGTCGAGGACGACGCGTTGATCGGCGGAAATTGCGGCGTCTACGAAGGCACGGTGGTGAAAAGGCGCGCGGTGCTCGGCAGCGGCGTCATTCTGACCCGATCGACCCCCGTCTATGACGTCGCGCGCGGCGAAATTTATTCTGCCACTGACGACCAGCCGCTGATCATTCCGGAAGACGCCGTAGTGGTGGCCGGGTCGCGCGCGATCACGCGCGGGCGCGGAAAAGAGTGGGGCATTTCGCTGTACACGCCGGTGATCGTCAAATATCGCGACTCGAAGACCGACTCGCGCGTCCAGCTCGAAGATCTACTTCGTTAGCGCCGCGAGCGTCAGCTCGGCCGATCGATCCCAGCTGAATTCGCGCGCGCGCTTGGGCCCGGCGTCGGCGAGTTGCTTGCGTAGCGCCTGATCCGAGGTGATCCGATCCAGCGCACCGGCGATCGCATCTTCACTCATCGGATCGAAAAACAGCGCGGCGTCGCCAGCCACTTCGCGCAGCGGCGCAATATCGGAACACGCCACCGGAAGACCTGCCGCCATCGCCTCCAGCACCGGCATTCCAAACCCCTCAAACGTCGACGGATAAACAAATGCCATCGCGCCGGCGTAGAGATTCAAGAGCTTGTCGCGCCGGATCCAGCCGGTGATGCGAACATCGTCGGTGACCAATTTTTCCACTTCGCTCGCCTGTAATCCGCGCATCCCCGCCAGAATCAGTTTGTAATCACGTTTGCGCCGCGTATAAGCGCGGATCAGCCGTTCAATGTTTTTATGCGGATGCAGGGTAGAAACACACAGCACAAAGCGTTCGCCGGCCGCGCGGCCGAGCTTGAAGAAAGCGGGCTCCACTCCGTGCGGGATCACTTCGATGCGCGACGCCGAAAAAGGATAGAACCGGACCAGGTCCTCCCGCGTCGCTTCCGAGACCGCGATGATCGTGCCGGACCGCCGCGCCGAAGCCCACAGCAGCAATCGCCAGAACGGAAGATCGTACCAGCGGAAATATTCCGGATGGCGGCGATGCTGCAGGTCGTGGAAGACCGTGACGCTCGGGACCGCGGAAAAAACCGGCGCCGTGAAACCCGGATTGAACAGCACATCCAGACGATAGCGCGCGGCTTCGAGGGGCAGGATAATCTGCTCCCATAAGATTCGCGCCGGACGGAAACGCGCGCGCACGGCTTGCGGCTTCCAATGGAAATTCGCCTGCTTGGGCGCCAGATCGTCGCCCGTTTCGAGATTGGTGAAAACAAAATACTCGTTCGATGAATCCATCCGCGCAAGCGCCGCCAGCAGCTCCCGCAGATAAATTTCGGTGCCGCCGACGCCGCCGGGAATCAGGTACAGCGCGTTGACGCCGATGCGCGCCATCTATCGCGCCATGCGCTTGTAGCCATCGCAGGCGGTGGTGTTGTGGCGATTCAGATCGCACCCGTGTTTGTACTCGCGCGCCGCCGCTTCGCGCTGCCCGCGAAACTCATAGATCTGGCCGCGATACGCGTAGGTCATATCGAAGCCGGGGTCGATCTGTTGCGCGATGGTCAGCTCGTCCAGCGCGTAATCGAACTGTCTCATGTTCGACAAAGCCATCGCGATTTGCGTGTGCACATGGGCGGTGTTGCTGATCTGCGCGGCCTCGCGAAACTTCGCCACCGCCTCGTTCAAACGTCCCGCGCACACCAGCGCTTCGCCCCAATCGATCAGCAGATCGTCACGCACTGGACCGATGCGCGCCGCCGCTTCCCAGTTTGCGATCGATTCCGCGCAGCGCCTGTTATCGAACTCGGCGAACGCCAACTGAAAACGCGGACGGTACTTTTCGGGAGATTTGTTCACGCTGTCCTGCCACAACGAAAGCGAGCTCGACCAGATGCGGTTGCGCTGGTAAGTGAGCACCGAACAGACCGCCAGCACCGCCACGCCCGCAATCAGCACGCGCTCGAAATTCAAACGCCGTAAAACCTCGGCGCAAATCAGAATCAGGCCCAGAAACGGCAGATACATGCGATGCTCGGCCAGCGCATCGCGGATCGGAACCACCGAAGCCACGGGTGCGATCAGCAGGAGAAATACGAAAACGCCATACGAAGCGAGCGGGAAACGCTTGCGATAAATCCACGCCGCGGCCACCAGGCCGATCAGCGCCAGCAACCCGAAAATCGCGCCGTGCTCGATCAGGCTGTGCGACGTCGGTATATCCGGATCGATATTCTGGCCGAACGGCAGGAAAAACATGCGCAGGTAAATCCACAGCACGCGGCATTGTGTGTAGAAATAATCGAGCGGCGTCATCTCCTTCATGCGGAAACCGGCCGTATTGGCGTGCGAAAGAACGAATAGCACGAACCCCGCGCCCAGCGCTCCGATCACGGCGATCATGCCGTAAAGGATGCCGTTCTTCCGGACGCCGCCACGTCCCCAGAAATAATCCGTCAGCAGCAACAGCGCGGGCAACGTCAGCGTATGCTCCTTCACCGCGATGGCCGCGCCGAACAGCGCGAGCACCGCCAGCGACCGCCACAGCGTGATCGATTCCGTGTTGCGATACAGAAACACCGCGAACGCCGCGTAGTAGAAGAACACGCTGAGCAGTTCAGACCGGCTGGCCACATACGCCACCGATTCGGTCTGCAGCGGATGCAGCAGAAAAATCGCGCCGCACAGCACCGCGATCGCCGCGCGCAGACGCCCGCTCACGCCTGCCCATTCGAGCAGCTTGAACAGGATCAATGCGACTAGCGCCGAGGTCAGCGTGTGGAGAATCACGTTGGTCGAATGAAACTGCTCCGCGAACTGGCGCACCGCCTCGGGCGTATTTTCGGGCGAACCGGATGCCAGCCGGAAATCCACCCAGAAGCTGAGCATCAGCAGCGGCCGCAGATCGCTCAGGAAGCGTCCGATGCGGGGAGTGATATCCGGCGCGAAAAAGGGCAGATACCGGTCATCCAGCACGAATCCGCCCTGCAGCGCCGGTGCGTACACCTGAAAAACCAGCAGCAGAGCCAGCACGCCCACGGCCCACGGCCACCACACGAAGCGGCGGGGAGCGGCGGCGATTGCGTCGGCCTTAGTTTGCGGCGGTCGCTTTGTTTTTTTCATCGAGGTTAGTCAAACGAAATTCGAGAATCGCCACGCGCTGCATCAGCGCGATGTTCGAATCGGTCAGGCGCGAGATGACCCGCGAGAATCGGTACAGAACAAATAAAAACACCGCACCGGAGATCATGAACAGCGCCAGCGGCGGATCGTTCACGCCCAGCGCGGTCGAAAGCCAGTCCTGCAGCGCCCGCCAGCGCGACAGCACCAACAGTGTGACCCCCGCCACCAGCCAGCTCACCGAGTATTCCGCGCGAATATGCTCGCGCCGCACCGAGGCGAGCACCAGGCCCATCAGCAGGATACTGAACCCGGCCATGACATTGAAGAATCGCATAACTTATTTTCTCCGGCCTTCGAACTTCAGGACGTTGACGAACACGCCAAGCAGCACATGAATAGGGTAATAAAGTGACCGCAGCGCCGTGATGCTGCTGCGGCCGCTGCGCCGCGGGCGCATCACCACCGCGACTTCGACAAATCGAAACCGCTTGCGCTGCAACACCACCAGCGCCTCGATTTCAGGATATTCGAGCGGAAAACTGCGGCTGAACAACGCGAGCGCCGTACGATTCACGCCCACGAATCCCGACGTCGGATCGCGCACCGGCTTGCCCAGAATCGGCCGCAGCACCGCCCGGAAAAATACGATGCCCAGTCCGCGCAGCACGCCGCTATGCTCTCCCGCGCCGTTCAGGAATCGCGATCCGATCACCATCTCGCAGTCTTCGCGCTGCAGCGCCGCCAGGATCTTCGGAACGTAGCGCGGATCGTGCTGGCCGTCCCCATCCACGCGGATCACGTAGTCGTAGCCCAGCTCATACGCCAGCCGGTAGCCCGCCTGCACGCATCCGCCGAGTCCCAGATGATACGGCAGCGGCAGAATATCGGCGCCCGCCTGGTGCGCCACCTCGCGCGTCGAGTCCGCCGAACAGTCATCCACTACCAGCACCGAAACTCCCGGCATCACCTGGCGGACTTCGCGGACCACCTCGCCCACCGCGCCCTCTTCGTTGAATGCCGGAATCAGGATCAGCAGCTTCACACGCTACTCACAGGGCCGCCACTTCACGAATCGTAATGGAATATTCGGCCAGCAGTGCTCGAAACTCGCGCGAGTTCAGGCGTGCGGCCCGTCGAATCCGCCGGCGCTCGGAAAGCAAGTACGGCATCCGCACCAATGTCGATACATGCGCGCGAACCACCAGAAAGGGAAGCATCGCCACGGAAAATCCCGCTTTACGGAATTCCGCCACCTTGCCGCGACCTTCCAGCGTCGCGATCACATGCCACATATATCGGGCGGCGGCATAAAACGGCGCCTTCATCAACATCCCGAACGGCAGATTTTTGATGGCCGTATAAAGCCGGTTGCGCTCCACATAATACGCTTTGAGCGGCGACGCGCGGCCGGCCGAATGCGAATATCGATGCCGCACCGTCGCACCCGCCACGTATCCGCACTCCCAACCCGCGCGCCGCGCCCGCAGCCCCAGATCGGTGTCCTCGCAATACAGAAAAAATCGTTCGTCGAACAAACCGACCTCATCCAGCATCTTGCGCCGGTACAGCGCGGCCGATCCGCTGGGACACAACGCGTTATGCTCCTGAGCGAACTTTTCGGGTTTCTCACCATGCCCCCGCTGTTTGCTCGACCCATCCGCCGCGATCAGCATCCCCGCTGAATCGAGCATTCCGGATTCGGCGAGGCGCACCTCCGACGCGAACATCCCCGCGCGCGGTCGCGCTTCCGCCGCCGCCACCAGCCTCTCAAGCCACTGGGGATCCGCCTCCGCATCGTCGTTGAGCGCCGCCACGTAAGGCGTCTCCGACGCGCGCATCCCCTGGTTGATCGCCGATCCAAAACCCAAGTTGCTCGCATTGGAGATTACACGCACGCGTGGGTGTTGCGCTTGCACCTGCTGTGTCCCGCTGTTGTCGACCACTACCACTTCAAATCGCTCGAAGGTTTGCGCGTCCAGCGCGCGTAAGCAACCGGCCAGTGCGTCGTCGGCGCCCAGCGTGGGCACGACTACAGTGACAATGAATGCCGGCAAGAGACGATTCTAACAGGTGCCGCGTCAATCCGACAAAACCGTGAGCGGATTCACGTTCTCTGTCTCCCGTCCATCCAGATCCAGATAACGCGGGTCAAGAAGCCGTCCGGTTTCGATCTTGCCCATCGCCGAGAGCAGCGTTTCCTTGAGATGCGGATAGTCCTTTTCGAGCGTTCCGAATAAATCGCGCAGCGTGCGCCGCACCGTCCCGGTACGCTGCGAACATCCGCACGGAATCACCGGCGCGCCCAAGGATTCGGCGAAACGCGTGGTCAGATCCTCGGTCACATACACCATCGGCCGGATCAGCCGGAAATCCCGCTCACGCGACCAGGTCACCGGCGGAAGCGCGCTGATCCGTCCCGTAAACAACGCATTGCGCAAAAACGATTCGCAGAAATCGTCGGCCGTGTGCCCGAACGCGATGACATTGGCGCCCAGGCCACGCACAATCTGATACACCGCACGCCGCCGATACCGCGAACACAAATCGCACCCGTGATCCGGCTGCTCATCGATGAGCCGAATGGAAGGGTTGTCGGTGTGGTACGACCAGTCAATGCCGCGGCTCTTCAAATACTCGCCCAGCGGCTCGAAGGGACGCAGAAATTTCCCCTGCTCGACGGTGAACGCGCAGACCGTGAACTCGATCGGCGCACGATCGCGCAGCTTCAGCAGGATTTCGAGCATGGTCAGCGAATCTTTCCCGCCCGAAAGCGCCACCGCCACGCGATCGCCGTCGCGAATCATCTTGAATCGCGTCACGGCATCGCCGACCTTGCGCAGAAGTGTTTTTTCGAGGTCCAGAACTCAAGTATAGCGGGGACAGGTGTGTGATCTCCGGACGCGCTCCGCTTGCTGACGCGCGCGGTTCTGAAAGCCCAACGGAACCGCGACCGTCAGGGAGCGGAGCACGTCCGCATTTCCCATGGCCGGCTACTGAACCCGCTTGCCTTTGGTCTCCCGCCCATTCTGATGGAGCACGCACGCGACGATCTGGCCCTGCTCATTGCGCTCAAACGTGACTGTCGCGTCCACCACCCGTACGAAAAAGTTGTCTTTCGCGTCCGCGTATAGTCCCACCGGCGCCTGCCGCGGAAGCTGGAACGCCAGGTGATCGCCCTGCTTCGTGATGGTCATCTGCACCCCCGCGATCACCTCATACGAACCCGGATATTCGTCGAGCGTCTTTGCGTCCAGAGTCACCGCGCGGCGCACCGGCAGCGGCTGCGGCGCTTCCCCCGCCAGAATATGATCCACCCGGTCGCCGATCTGATCCATCAGAATGCCAGCGCTATTGATCAGCACCACCACCGCGCTCTTACGTTCGGTGTTAAATGAAACGTAAGTCGAGAATCCGCCCGTCCCGCCGTCGTGCCAATACTGCTTCCCATCCGGCCTGATCAGCCACGCGAGCGCGATGCTGCCCACCGCGCCGATCTTGTGCGTCTCCGTGTGCGCCAGTTCCATGGCCGGCTTCAGCTTTTCGGGAGGATTCAGATGTGCCTGCAGATACCGGAGCAGGTCCGCGGCATCCGACCGCAGCGCGCCTGCCCCTGCCAGCGCGTCCAGATCCCAGGTGCGCACCGGATTGCCGTCGCCATCGTGACCCTGCGCGAAGCGCTTCTGCTGATCGGCGTTCAGCGTGACGCGCGTATCGTTCAAATCGAGCGGCCCAGCCACCAGATCCACAATCATCTGCTCATACGATTTCCCGTACCGCAAGCTCAGCGCGTGGCCCAGCAATCCCACCCCCAGATTGCTGTACAGAAAACGCGGATCGGGCGGAAGCTTCAGCCCGTGCTCCGCCAGATACGCATACAGCAGTTTCGGCGAGTAGTCCGCGTAAGGATTGGTCGGATCTTTGGGGCGCAGATTCCCCGGCAGCCGAGGCAGACCCGAATGCTGCGACGCCAGGTCCACCAGCCGGATCTCCTTGTCGCCCTCCGCTCCCGCCGGCACCGCGTCCGGAGGAAGATACTTCCGCACCGGATCGTCCAGCGCCACCATTTTCTGTTCCACCATGATCGCCAGCGCCGTGGTGGTGAAAGTTTTCGTGACCGATCCGATCTCGAAAATCGTGGTCGCGTCCGGCACCCGGTCGCCCACGCCTTTGCCGTAGCCGAAGACCTGAGTCTTGCCGTCCTCGAACACGCCCACCACAACGCCCGGCGCCGCGCCCGCATCCACGATGGGCTGCACCAGTTGATCGATGGCGCCCTTCCGGTCAGCCGCGGAAAGGCAAGCCGCAATGAGAAAAACGTAAAACAGTTTCATTACTTGATAAATCCTGACTCGGAAGACCGCCCCGCTTCGGCGATCTGATATTGATACGACCCAAACCCTCCCCGCGCCAGCAACACCGTGCTCAGCGGACTGTTCCCCGCCGCAACGATCACCATGTGCGCCCGGTTCTCCGGATTCGTCGCCGTCCAGATCAGCGCCTCATTTCCCGAAGCGTGATCCTTTTCTTCCACGCGGAACACCGAGCCTTCATAATTCAGCTTGATCTGATCCGCCCAAGGCGCCAGGGCGGAATTGGTCTCCGGCCGCCCCACGAAAATCACGTCATGATCGCGCAGGTCTTCCGCCGAAACCTCGAAATCCTTGTAAATCCGCACGGAGTGTTCGAACTGATTCAGCAGCAGCTTCTGCCACTGCTCGGCCGCATACCGATTGGCGCCCGCTTCGGCCAGCGTCCCATAAACCAAAATCGCCGACCCCAGCCGAGGCCGAATCGCACTCGCCATATAGACCGGACCCTCCGGCGCGCCCGGCAGCCCGGTTCCATTCAGCCATTTCGCCGCCAGAGTCTGCTGCGCGGCGCTCAGTCCCGCGACGAAATCCGCCGCATGCACCGCTTTCCCCGTATTCTTGTTGAAAAAATCGCGCATCAGCCCGTAAAACGCGTCATCGCCCATCGACCGCCGCAGCGCGTCCACCAACAGGACCCCTTTCGACTGCGCAATGGTGTGCCAGTTCGCGGACGTGGTCGAAGATTTGATCTGCGCGAGCGGCGTATCGTGATCGACCGTCGCCGCCCGGAAATCGGCTCGATACTGATCTAGCTCTCGTTCGACATCGTTGCCGCTCAGTGCATCGAAATACGCCGCCGACCCCGCCGTCAGCCACACATCGGAATCCGAGGCCGGCAGAATCCAGCCCTTCCACAAATAATCCTTCGACGCCGCTGCCGCCGCGCGGCGCCGTCCCCCGCGCCCGCGTCCTGACCCGCCCTGATCCGCACTCGCCTCAATTACCGAAGCCGCCGGAGCGCCCGTCAGCAGCGGTTTCACCGTCGCATCCGGATTCGCCTGAAACAATTTATATCCGGACGAATACAACCCCGTGTTCGCCGCGTATTCCTCGCGCGCCGAAGGAACCCACTCGCGCTGATTCGGCTTGCCGAACAGCGCCCACGTCATCATCTTCGATGCCATTTCAGACGTCGTGACTTTCGCGTCCATCGTGCTCGCACTCACCAGCGGAGCCGTGCGGAACGCCAGAAATGCGAACGATTCGTCGATCGACCCCTTGTGCTCCCGGTACATCTGCTGCCATTTCACGTCGCGAATCGCCGGCACAAACGGAAGATCCTGCGGCGCCCCGTGCGGATCGGGAGCATACTCCAGCCGCACGTCCAGATCCTTCGCGTTATTGCAGCCCCAGTAAAAACCCTCCGTGCCGCCGAACCAGTCCTCTTTGGAGCTCCGGTACAGCCGGGTCTTATAGGTCCCCAGCTCCAGCATCGCGATCTCATTGGTCCGCGCATCCCCGATGATCCACTCATTCGTATACAGCCCGTTATTCCGCGTCTTCAGCAACTCGGCAACTTTATCGATCGAATCGCCGTATTGAATCGAGTGCCGCGCCCGATACGCCACTGGCGTCCCCTGCATGTTGAACGGGCTCTGATCGATGGTGGTCTCCGTCAGCACCACGCCCAGATCGTTCTGATACCAGTCCGTCCCGCTCTGAATGCCGCCCGGATAACTCTGCATCAGCACCCGATGCCCTTTGGTCGGCTGCACGTCGAGCATGATATTGGTCTGCTCCGCCAGCGTCTCCGGCCACCACGTCACATGCCCGATCACCATCTTTCCGTCCTTGGTAGCCTTCCCGCACGCCGCGAACGCGCTGCAATGATCGTTCGCGCCATCCGTCCCCGGCTTCGGCGCGACCGGCCGATGTAGACCCAGGCCCTCGAGCCCGGTCGGCGTCACCGGCATAGCCGCGTTCAACTCACCCAGCTCCGTAATCGTGTTCAGCGTAACGATGTCGATCAGGTCCACCGGACGCCCGTTATACTTCGCGCCCGCCGCCGTCGCGCCGTCCGCGATCCCCTTCATCTCCTGTAGAATTTCCTGATCGAACCCGCGCAAAAACAGTGCATTCGCCGACGTCCGCCCGTTATCCCAAGCGCTCGCCCGCGATTTCACGTCCAGCTGCGCCGCGCACCGGTCGATATACTGCTCGATCTCGCGCGCCAATAAATACCCGTGCTGATACCCGCGATCGTAAGGCTCGCCTTCGATGTGCACATAAATCCAGCCGGCTTTCGGATATCGATACCCCGGTCCGAAGGTGCGCAGCGTAGCCTTCTGCGGCAGATCGCCAGCGGACGCGACCTGCTCCACCGTCATGCCTTCAAACCACGCCTTCCCTTTAAACGCCCCACCCTCCGCGACCGCCAGCACCACCTGATCGCGCGACCGCGTAGCCGTGAATCGCATGTTGAGCTTGGCCCATGCGTGCGTTCCGCCCAGCGATTCCGAATGCACATCGAACGGCATCGACGCCATTCCAATGGATGCGCCCGTCGCAATCGGCGACCGGTCCAGATCCCGCACTTCCAGGTTTTCAGTCCGCACCCAAGCCGAAAGCTCGTAGCTTTTGCCAACCGTAAGCGACACCGGCGTCGACCGCACGAACGCATCGGATTCGCCAGCCGGCTCCACGCGCAGCGACGCCCGCTTGTCGTGCTGAATCTGAGCGTCCTGCGTCGCCAGACCCTGCGAAGCCTGCCACTGTTTGGAGCTAGCGTCGAAAGAGGCCTGGAACGGCGGCGCGGCATACATCGCCCCCACCGCAAGAAACGCCGGAAGCAACCCCGAAATGGTGCGCATGTCGTCTATTGTATGCCCGACGCCCACCGGTCGCTCACGAGCCTGCGTGAAGCTGCGGACGTGCTCCCCTTGCTGACGCGCGGGGTTCCGCGGCGCGCGGCAAAACGGAACCCCGACCGTCAGAGTGTGTGTGAAAAGTGGAATTCGATCCCCGCCGTGACCGGCAGGGCTTGCGCCGACGCCTGTGCCTTCAGTCCGATAGACCAGCCCTGCCGGTAACGGCGGGGACCAATCCCGACTTTTCACACGGACTCGTCAGGGAGGGGAGCACGTCCGTTTTCACCCAGACTCGTTAGAGATCTCGAGCCAAGTCGGTTTTCGCGCGGACTCTGACGCGCGCTGTTACTGATTCCCGTGTATGCCCACCGCCTCACCGGTAGTCGGATTCAGCATCAGCGTCTGCGTATGCGGCGCGTCCGTGAAATCGAAGTGCCCCAGAATCGACCCGGCCATCGCGTCGAACGACTGGTCGCCAATCCGCGGCAGCCCCAGTTGTCTTCCATAAACCGCAGAATCGAAGTCTGGTCGTTCAAGTTGTGGTCCACGTAATCCAGAAACGGCAGCCGCGGCCCATACCCGCAGCGATCCTGATAAGTCCCCGAAGGCGACGTCCCGCACATCCCCGAACCTGCCAGCGTGTCATTGGCGGAATCGCTCGACGGATTCACGATCGGCGGCCTCGCAGCCGCAACCACGACACCGGCCCAGACGGCGCAGTGAACCCCGCCCGCGTCATCGCCAACATCATCGCCGCCAATAATGTTCCCGACGCGAAACCCATCCCGGATTCGCCGCCGAACGAGCCCTGGCATTTCACCGGCCTGTCCCCCTTCGCCCGGCCCACGTCCGAAAGCTCTATTTCTCCGAAGATCGCGCCGACTTGAAGACTCCCGGCGCACAAGCGAAATATTTCATCACCCTCGAAGGCAATACCCCCGCCGTCTTCGACATGAATTTCAAACACCCCGACATTACCGTCGAGCAAGGCACGGTCGAAGACTGGATCATCGAAAACCGCGCCCGCGAAGCCCACACCTTTCACATTCACCAGCTCCATTTCCAGTTGTTAGCCCGCGACGGCGTCCCGCTCGACGATCATGCTCTTCGTGACACCATCGACCTCCCGTATTGGGACGGCAAATCGCCCGCCTGTCCGAGCGTCAAACTCCGCCTGGACTTCCGCGCGCCCCAAATCGTCGGGACATTTCTATTTCACTGCCACATCCTGGAACATGAAGACGCCGGCATGATGGGCTCGGTAGAAGTCGTGAGACCGCATCGGTAAAGCCGTTTCCGATCCGTGTGAATCCGCGTGCATCAGCGGCCAATTTCCACCCTGCTAAAGTAGCCTCTTGGGACTCGCCCGAAGGCTCGGACTCTTCGACGCCACCATGCTCGTCATGGGAGGCATCGTCGGCTCCGGCATCTTCATCAACCCCTACGTAGTCGCGCAACAAGTCCACACCCCGTTCCTGATTCTTGGCGCGTGGGTCGTGGGCGGAGCCGTCGCGCTAGCCGGCGCGCTCGTCTACGCCGAACTGGCCGCGAGACGTCCCGAAGTCGGCGGCCAATACGCCTACCTGCGCGACGCCTTCCATCCCTCCGTCGCCTTCGTCTACGGCTGGACCCTGCTCCTCGTAACGCAAACCGGCGGGATGGCCGCGGTAGCCGTAACCTTCGCGAGATACTTCCTCGAAATCACCCGCATCCCTGTGTCCGACGCCTGGATCGCCGCAGCCGCGCTCGCGACCCTCACCATCATCAACTGCTTCGGCGTCCGCTCCGGATCGAACGTCCAGAGCGCCTTCATGCTCCTGAAAATCGCCGCCATCGCCGCCTTAGTCGCCGCCGGAGCGCTGATCGCAAGTCCCGCACACGGATCCGCGCCCATCGCGCACGATTCCGTCATCTCGTTCGGCGCAGCCATGACGCCAGTCCTGTTCGCCTACGGAGGATGGCAAACCTCCAGCTTCGTAGCCGGCGAAATGCGCAACTCCGCGCGCGATCTTCCCCGCGCCCTCCTGATCGGCGTCGTCGGCGTCATCGCTCTGTACGTCTCCGTGACATTTATATGCGTTCGCGTCCTCGGCCCCGCCGGCCTTGCCGAAACCCACACCCCCGCCTCCGCCGTCATGCGAGCCGCTCTCGGCGAAACCGGCGCGAAATTCATCGCCCTCGGCATCGCGATTTCCACCTTCGGATTCATCAGCCAGGGAATGCTCACCGGCCCGCGCGTCTATTTCGCCATGGCCGAAGACAAACTCTTTTTCCGCAGCGTAGCCTGGATCTCTCCGCGCACCGCCGCCCCGGTAGTCGCCATCGTCCTGCAAGGCATCGTTGCCGTGATCATCGCGCTCTCCGGCCGATACGAGCAGATCCTCAACTACGTCACCTCGGTCGATTTCATCCTCTTCGGCATGACCGGAATCTCCCTGCTGGTGTTCCGCGCGCGCCAGCCCGCGTCCGCCGGTTTCCGCGCCCCGCTCTATCCCGTGACCGTCCTCTTTTTCGTGACATCCTGTTTCTTAGTCGTCGCCAGTACCATCGCCCGCTATCCGGCCAACAGCGCCATCGGCCTGGCGATCCTGGCCAGCGGAATTCCCGCATACTTCATCTGGAGGCATAAGTGAGCTCGACATACATGCCGTGGGCCAAATTGCGATCCCACACGAAATACAATCTGGCAACCAGCGGAGTCACCCACACCAAACTCCGCGACCTTCCCGTCACCCTGGACGATTTAGAAATCAGCGGCCCCAGTTTCTACGGCTTCGCCCCGCTCCAGCAGGCGCTCGCGGCGCATTGCAAAGTTCCGCCCGACCGGATCGTAGCCGCCGGCGGCACGTCGATGGCGAATTACCTGGCCCTGGCAGCACTCCTCAAACCCGGCGACGAAATCCTGCTCGAACACCCGGCCTATGAGCTGATCCTGGCCGTCGCCAAGTACATCGGCGCCGAAATCCGCCGTTTCCCCCGCACCCACGAATCCGGTTTCGCGTTAGACCCGGCCGAAATCGCCAGGCAAGTGACCCCGCGTACCAAGCTGATCGCCGTAACGAATCTCCACAACCCCTCGAGCGCCCTCGCTGATGAACAAACCATGCGGGCCATCGGCGAAATCGGCCCGCGAGTCCTGGTCGACGAAGTCTATCTGGACGCCGCCTTCGAACAAGCCCCCCCATCCGCCGCCCTCCTCGGCGACCAATTCGTCGTCACCTCCAGCCTCACGAAAGTCTACGGCCTGAGCGGCCTCAGATGCGGCTGGATCATCGCCGAACCCAAACTTGCCGAATCCATGTGGCGTTTAAACGACCTGTTCGGCGTAATCCCCGCGCACTTAGCCGAACGCACCAGCGTAATCGCCCTCCGCCACCTGCCCGCCATCCTCAAACCAATCCGCGCCCGGCTCGACCGCAACCGCGCCATCCTGCACCGCTTCTTCGACAGCCGACCCGCGCTCGATGTAGTCCGCAAGCCCTACGGCAACGTAGCCTTCCCCAAACTCACTCGCGGCACGGTCGCGCAAATGTGCCAGATCGCCCGCGAAAAATACGAAACCACCGTCGTCCCCGGCGAACACTTCGAAATGCCCGACCATTTCCGCGTAGGCATCGGCGGAGAAACCGAAATCCTGGAAGAAGGCCTCCGCAGGCTAGGCTTGGCGTTAGACGAAATGACGGAGCATTCGTGAATATGAACATCGATCGCGACTGCCTGTTCCACACCCTGGCCGACCTCATCCGCATCAACTCCATCAACCCCACCCTGGCCCCCACCGGCCCAGGTGAAACTGAAATCGCCCGCTACGTCGCACAAGCCCTCAAAAAAATCGGCCTAGACGTACAGAAATTCGAACCCGAGCCCGGCCGCATCACCGTCACCGGCACCCTCAAAGGCTCAGCCAGCGGCCGAAGCCTGATGCTCAACGCTCATTACGACACCGTCGGCGTAGAAGCCATGCAGGATCCCTTTTCCGCCTCCATCCATGAAGGAAAAATGTACGGCCGCGGCGCCTACGACATGAAAGGTTCCCTAGCCGCCCAAATCTCCGCCGCCAAAGCGTTAGTCGATTCCAAAACCAAACTCGGTGGCGACCTGATCATCGCCGCCGTAGCCGACGAAGAATACGGCAGCCTGGGCACCGCCGATCTCATCACCCACCTCCGCACCGACGCCGCCATCGTCACCGAGCCGACCGCCCTCCAGATCTGCCTCGCGCACAAAGGCTATCTCTGGATTGAAGTCGAAACCCGCGGCCGCGCCGCCCACGGCAGCCGCTTCGAACAAGGCATCGACGCCAACATGCGCATGGGCCGTTTTCTAGCCGCATTAGATCGACTCGAACAGAATCTGCGCGCGCGCAAGCCGCACCCGTTAGTCGGCCCGCCGTCCCTCCACGCCGCGACCCTCCACGGCGGCGAAGGCCTCAGCACCTACGCCGCGTCCTGCAAACTTCAAATCGAGCGACGCACCATCCCCGGCGAAACCGAATCGCAAGCCGTAGCCGAAATCCAGCAAATCGTCGACCAGTTCCACGCCGCCGATCCGACCTTCGACGCCACCGTCCGAGCCTTCTTCGTCCGCGACCCTTTCGAAGTCCCGCGCGACGCCCAAATCGTACAAGCGTTAGCCCGCGCCTCCAAAACCGTCCTCAAGACCACGCCGAACTACATCGGCGACACGCCCTGGATGGACGCCGCACTCCTCCAAGCCGCCGGCATCGAAACCGTAGTGATGGGCCCCACCGGCGCCGGCGCACACGCCGCCATCGAATGGGTCGATCTCGAATCCGTCGCGCAAATGGCCGCAATCCTGGCGGAGGCTGCCATTGAGTATTGCAGTTGAACAAATCGAATCCGCCGCGCAATTCCTGGAAGGCCGCATCCGCCGCACCCCCGTCGAGCACTCCGCCGAGCTCTCCAAAATCCTAGGCGCACCCACCTGGCTGAAACTCGAATCCCTCCAGCTCACCGGATCCTTCAAAATCCGCGGAGCCCTCTACCGCCTGTCAAAACTGACCCCGCAGGAACGCCAGGACGGCGTAGTCACCTGTTCCGCCGGCAATCACGGAAAAGCCGTAGCCTACGCCGCGCACCAAGCCAACGTCCGAGCCACCATCTGCGTCCCCCGCACCGTCGACCAATCGAAACTAGATGGCATGATCGCCCACGGCGCCGATGTCCGCATCTCCCAATTCGACGGCTACGACGACACCGAAACCTGGGCGCAGGCCCTCGCGGACACCGAGCGCCGCACGTTCCTCTCCGCCTTCGACGATTACGCCATTATGGCCGCCAACGGAGGCACCGTCGCCAAAGAAGTTCTCGAAGACGCCCCGGATGCCGAACGCTTCGTTCTTCCCGTCGGCGGCGGCGGATTAGCCGCCGGATTCGCGTTCTGGATCAAGCATCACATTCCGCACGCGCAGATCGTCGCCTGCCAGCATGCGCTCTCGCCGGGCCTACCGAAGTCCATCCAAGCCAGTCGAGCCATCACCAAACTCCCAGCTGTGGAAACCATGGCCGGCGGAGTCGAAGGAGGCATCGGCGCACTCACCTTCGAAGTCCTTCTCCCGTTCATCGACCACGTCGCCCTGGTCACCGAAAATGAGATCCTGGAAGCCGTGCGCTGGATGCTCGCGAATCATCAATACCTGATCGAACCAACCGCCGCGGTCGCCCTGGCCGCCTGCCTAACCGGCAAAATCGCGCCCTCAACGAAACCTACCGTAGTCGTAATCACCGGCCGCAATGTAAGCGCGGAAAACCTCAAGAAAATCCTGTGCGCATCCTGACCCTCGACCAAATCCGCGCCTCCCTCGACGACTCAAAAGCCATCGATTGCATGCGCGCCGCCCTCCTCGCGCTCTCCCGCGGTGAATGTGAAACGCCCATGCCCATGCATCTTGAAACCGGCGCCGGCGAAGTCCATATGAAGTCCGCGTATCGCCGCGGTGGTAAACATTTCGTCCTCAAAATGGCGTCGACCTTCCAAGGCCGCGGCAACGGCATGATGCTCCTCGCCGACGCCACCACCGGCGAACCCGTCGCCTACTTAGCCGACTCCGGCCATCTCACCGACCTCCGCACCGCCGCCGTAGCCGCGTTAGTCGCGCGCGAACTCAAGCGAAAAGATCAAACCATCGGAATCCTAGGCACCGGAATCCAGGCCCGCCTCACCGCCCGATTTCACGCCCGCGTTCTCCCGATAAAGCGCGTCTACCTGTGGGGCCGCACGCAAGTCCAGGCCGAAGCCTGCGCCCAGGAACTCCGCAGATTCGTCCCCGACGTCGCCATACTGGCGAGCCCCTCCGCAATCGCCGCCGCCACGCGCTTCATCGTGACTTGTACGGCCGCGCGCGACCCTCTGCTCCTCGAACCCGACATCGAACCCGGCACCCACATCACCGCCCTAGGCGCCGATTCTCCCGGCAAACAGGAGCTCGATCCCGCCATCCTGCGCACCGCCCAACTCCTCCTGGTCGATTCCCTGGAGCAATGCAAACATCTCGGCGAGCTGCAGCACGCCCAAGATCAATCCGCCCGCGCCCTGGAAATCGGGTTATTCATCGAACATCCCCAGCCCGCCGAAAGCTCGGTCGCAGATCTCACCGGCCTGGGCGTGGAAGACCTTTTCATCGCGGAGCTCATACATGAAAATTGAAACCTTTGAGATGGAACGCATGCAGTCCACCTGGGAAAACCAGGTCGACTACGATCTGAGCGAAAGCGGCGTCCGCCCCCTCACCCTTCGCGAGCTCATCGAAATGGGATTCGACCTCGAATCCTTCCTTGACCAACCGCTAGGCTACAGCCAATCCAACGGCACCCTGGAACTCCGCGAATCCCTGGCCCAGTTCTACCCCGGCGCGACCGTCGATCACATCGAAGTCACCAATGGCACCTCTGAAGCGAACTATCTGGTCGCCTTAAGCCTGATCCAGCCCGGCGACCGCTTCGCCCTTGAGGTCCCCAATTACATGCAGCTCTGGGGCATCCCCCGCAGCCTCGGCGCGAACGTCAGCACCTTTCACCTTCGTCTCGACCAGTCTTGGGAACCCGATTGGGACGAATTCGAAAGCGCCGTCACGCCCCAAACGCGCCTCGTCTACATCTCAAACCCCAACAACCCCACCGGCGCCGTGCTCTCCGAATCGGCCATGTCGCGCATCGTCGAGCGCATCGAAAAAACCGGCGCCTACCTGATCGCCGACGAAGTCTATCGCGGAGCCGAAGTCACCGGCCCGCTCAGCAAGAGCTTCTGGGGCATGAGCGACCGCGTCATCGTCACCAGCGGACTCTCCAAAGCCTGGGGCATCGCCGGCGTCCGCATCGGCTGGATGGTCGGCCCGAAAGAACTGATCGCCACCTGCTGGTCCCAGCACGATTCCCTTACCATCTGCCCCGGCAAGCTCTCCGACCGCGTCGCCAAAATCGCTGTAACTCCCGAAAATCGGCAAAAATGTTTCGACCGGACCCGCCAAGTCCTCCACACCAACCTCGCCATCGCCCGCCAGTGGGCCAGTTCCTTCAACGGTTTCCTGGAATGGCGCGAACCCCAAGCCGGCGCCCTCGCGCTCATGAAATATCACTCCACCATCCCCTCCGTCGACCTGTGCGAGCGCATCCGCACCCGCCAAAGCACCCTGATCGTACCCGGAAAATTTCTAGGCATCGAAGGCTTCGTCCGCATCTGGCTCGGCGGCCAGCCGGATTACATGCGCGAAGGCCTGCGCCGCATCGCCGAAGAACTCCGCGGCTGACAACGAGCCGCGACCAAAGGGAGCGGTCGGCCCCACTCTTAACCCGCAGGCTTGTCCTTCAACGCGATAGACCAGCCCTGCCGGTAACGGCGGGGTGGAGCCCCGGCTTTTCACGCAGACTCTTAACGCAGACCGGTCCGACAACCCTCCGCCCCTCCCGAACCTAAGGCTTTCCCCCGATCTTCGCAGCCCGGAAAATGCCGATAATTCCTGCAGATGTCGGCAGAACCCCTCTTCGACCCCGATTCTGTCGACGATCCCAATCTCATTGCCCTCCACACCGCCGTCAACTGCTATCTCTCCACGCTCGAAACCGTCGCCAACGCTCTGGGCAACGCCTGCCCCGAGATCGGCGGCCTCTACCGTCACCGCCTGAGCCGCCTGCGCACGCGACTGGCTTTCGATTCTTCCCCCGCCGCGCTTGAAGAAAGCTGCGATGCCGTCGAAGAGGAACTGGTCGAGTACGGCTCCAAAGCCTCCGCCTACGTCGATCAGCACCGCATCCAGCTCCGCGCCGCGCTTTCCGTGCTCGAAGAGATCGTCCGCACCCTCGCCCAGCGCCAGGATTTCTACGGCACCCGCCTGCGCCAGTTCGCCGGACAAATGGAAACCGCCGACTACCCGTCCGATCCCGAACATCTCAAGGACCTGATCGCGCTCCAGGTCGCCGGCCTCCTGAGCTGCGTCGAGAGCATGAGCCATGAGACCCAATCCCTGCTGGCTCGCGTCAATAACGAGCTCGCCGCGGTCGAGCAGCGCCTGGAGGAGTCCGAAGTCACCGACCCCCTTACCGGCCTCATGAACCGCCGCGAAATGGAACGCCAGATCGAAGCCCGCAAAGGCCACGGCCCCCCGCCCATCCTGCTGCACTTCCATCTCGGCGGCGAAATCAGCGACGACATTGCCCGCCAGGTCGGCGCCCGCCTCGGCTCTCAGTTCCGCCACAAGGATTTCATCTGCCGTTGGACCGAGAATGAGTTCCTGGTTCTGTTCCAGGGCCCTCCCGCCGTCGCGCGGGCCCGTTCCGAACAGATCGTCCCCTGGGTCAGCGGCCGCTACGTCCTCGACAACGGCGACACCGTGCAAGTCGACGTCGCGGTAAAACTCCTCGAAGCCGAACTGATCGCATAAACGTTCTGAAAAGGGGACTGACCACTCTGTCCCCAATCCACAAGCCAACAACCGTAGTCACAGCCACTCAGTGGACAGAGCGGTCTGTCCCCTTTTCAGCACCTTATCCCATCCGCGTGCATCCGCAGCCAATGGTTTTGTACTAACTTAATGACGTGCACTCCTTTAAAGGCGTCCCCGTCCTGGTCACCGGAGCCGGACGCGGCATCGGCAAACGCCTCTCCATCGGATTCGCCTCCCAGGGCGCGCGCGTCGCTCTCCTCGCGCGCAGTAAAGCCGAACTCGACCTTTGTCATCTCGAAATCGAGCACGCCGGCGGCTCCGCCCTCCGCATCCGCGCCGACGTCTGCGATTTCGAACAAATGAGCGCCGCCGTCGAGCGTATGCGCGTCCATTTCAACCGCGGCGTCCAGGTCCTCATCTGCGCCGCCGCCATCCAGGGCCCCATCGGCCCGTTTGTCGAAACCCAGCCCAAAATCTGGAACGATCTGCTGCAGACCAACCTGATCGGCGTCCTCAACGCCTGCCGCGCCGTCCTCCCGCAGATGATCGAGCGCCGCAGCGGGAAAATCATCGTCCTGGCTTGCGGAGGCGCCTTCTCCGCGCGCCCCAACTTCGCCGTCTACTCCGCCACCAAGTCCGCCGTCGCCCGCTTCGTCGAAAGCGTCGCCGAAGAAGTCCGCGACCACAACGTCCAGATCAACTGCGTCTCCCCCGGCGATACCTACACCCACATGACCGACCAGATCCTGGCCGCCGGCGACCGCGCCGGCTGGCGCGAATCCGAGCACGCCGCACAAACCCGCCTCACCGGAGGCACCCCTCTCGACAAACAAATGGACTTGGCCATGTTCCTCGCCTCCGACGAATCCAACCACATCAGCGGCCGCCTGGTAGGCGTGATGGACGAGTGGAAAAAACTGAAACAAGGCACCGTAAAACCCGACCTCTTCACCCTAAGACGAGTCCAGCGCGCCTAGTAAAAAAATCGCCGCAAAAAAAAGGGGACTGACCACTCTGTCCCATAATCCACACACCCGCCACGGCCGATAACGCCTCTCCAGTGGACAGAGCGGTCTGTTCCCTTTTTTTTGCGACCTTAGCCCGAACCCGTCACTCGTCCCGAATTTCCCGCCACTCGCCGGTTATTGCCTAACCGTAATCCACCACCCCGCTACAATGACCCCATGCCCGACGCCGCCATCCACGTCCACGGACTCAAGAAATCCTACGGCGACTTTGAAGCCGTCCGTGGAATCGAGTTCGACGTCGCACCCGGCGAAGTCTTCGGCCTGCTCGGCCCCAACGGCGCCGGCAAAACCACCACCGTCGAAATTCTGGAAGGCCTACGCACCCGCACCTCCGGCGACGTCACTGTCTTAGGTTTCGATCCCGCCACCGAAACCCGAGCCATCAAAGACCGCATCGGCGTCTGCCTCCAGCTCACCAACCTGCCCGATAAAATCACCGTCCGCGAGTCGCTAGCGCTTTTCCAAGCCTTCTATTCGCGCTCTACCGACATCGACAAACTCCTCGACCGCCTCCAGCTAAGCGAGAAGCGCAACGAATATTACTCCAAACTATCCGGCGGCCAGAAGCAGCGCGTAGCGCTAGCCCTCGCCATGGTCAACGACCCGCAGATGATCTTCTTAGACGAACCCACCACCGGCCTCGACCCCCAGGTCCGTCTCGAAATCCATAACCTGATCAGCGAGCTCAAGGACGCCAAACGCACCATCCTCCTGACCACCCACTACATCGAGGAAGCCGAGCGCCTCTGCGACCGCGTCGCCATCATCGACCAGGGCAAGATCATCGCCCTAGGCACCCCGCGCGAAATCCAGGCCCGCACGCTAGACAAATCGCTCGTAGAAATCCGCACTGAAAAACCCATGCCGCAGGAACTTCCCGATTTCGTCGAAGCCGATAAACCCGCGCTTAGCGACGACCGCCTCCAGCTCTCCGTTTATTCCAAGCGCCCCGCAAGAACCCTCCCCGACATCCTCAAATGGATCGACCACCAGGGCCTCGATCTCGAAGACATCCACCTGAAGCGCCCGACGCTCGAAGACGTCTTCATCGAACTCACCGGAAAGCGCCTGAGGGATTAAAAATGACGACATTGAAAAAGGGGACAGACTACTCTGTCCCCAGACCCGAAACCGCCCACCTCACCACAAACGCCCGGGAGTGGACAGAGCGGTCTGTCCCCTTTTTCAATAACCACGCCTCGTCCGCCCGAGGAAATGGACTGACATGAACGCCTACCTCGCCCAGATCCGCATGAACCTGCGGCTCACCTTCCGTGACCGCACCGTGCTCTTCTTCAATTACGTCTTTCCCCTGATCTTCTTCTTCATCTTCGGCCAGCTCATGCATGCCGACCAGGGCGGAGTCATCGTCATGGTGGTCACCATGGTCCTGACCCTCGGCATCCTGGCGAGCGGCCTGTTCGGCGCCGGCATGCGCATCGTCTCCGACCGCGAACAAAATATCCTCCGGAGATTCAAAGTCGCGCCCATATCGCCCGCCACGCTCTTAGTCGCGAGTATGGTGACCGCGTTAGTCAATTACATCCCGGTGACGTTCCTCATCCTCCTGCTGGCCCAGACCGTTTACGGAATGCCGCCCGTCGCGCACCCCATTTCTCTTTACCTCTTCGTCCTGATCGGAGTCACCGCCTTCCGCGCCATCGGAGGCATCGTCGGCGCCGTCGCAAACTCCATGCAGGAAAGCCAGATCATCGTCCAGCTCCTCTATTTCCCCATGCTCTTCCTGGGCGGCGCGACCTTCCCCATCGGCATCATGCCCCAATGGCTCCAGCAGCTCGCCCAATTCATCCCGACCACTTATCTTTCCACCGGCCTCAACGCCATCCTCACCGGCAACGAATCGATCGCCCAGAACTGGAGCTCCACCGGAGCCTTAATCGCGACCGCCGTAGTCGGTACCTTGCTCGCCGTCAAGCTCTTCCGCTGGGAAAAGGAAGAGAAGATGAAAAGCTCCGCGAAGCTCTGGCTGGTCGTCGTGCTAGCGCCCTTCTTCGCCATGGGAGCTTTCCAAAGCTACGCCAAATCGAACGTTGTCAAGACCCGAATTCTCGAACGCGAAGTCCACCGCGACCAGACCTACCTCATCCGCGACGCCCGCCTCTTCTTAGGCGACGGCACCGTGATTGAGCAAGGCTCCGTCCTGATCAAACACGGCAAGATCGCCGAAATCTATACCGGCGCAGCTCCCGACGCGAAAGCCCTCAAAGCCGAGCCCATCGACGCCGCCGGCAAGACCCTCCTGCCTGGCCTGATCGACGTCCACGCACACCTCGGCTCCACTGGCGGGTATTGGGAAGACCCCAAGCAATACGAAAAAATCGACGACCAGATCAATCGCGAGTTGGCCGCCTACCTCTATAGCGGCGTCACTGCCGTAAAAAGCCTCGGCGACGCCACCGACAGCATCCTCCAGCATCGCGACCTCATCCGCTCCGGCGAAAAGCTGGGAGCCGAGCTCTTCGTGGTCGGCCCCATGTTCACCGCCGAAGGCGGCCACGGCACCGAATACGCCCGATTCCTTCCCGAAGCCGCGCGCCCCGCCTTTCAGGCCCAGATCGTCCGTCTACCCAAGAATGCCGACGAAGCCAGAAAAATGGTCGACGACCTCAAAGCCAAAGGCGTCGACGGCATCAAAACCATTCTCGAATCCGGCCCGGCCGCGCACCCCATCCCCCGCTTCGACGTCACTCTGCTCGATGCGGTGAGCAGCGAGTCTCACAAAGATTCCTTACCCATCGTCTGCCACATCGGCGACCTCCGCGACGTAGCAGACGCGCTCGACGCCAAAGTCGACGGCATCGAACATTCCCCGCGCCAGCTGCTCACCCAGGCGCTGCTCGACCGCATGAAGCAGCAAGGCGTCGCCTTCGATCCCACGCTGGCCGTCACCGAAGCCATCATCGACACCGCGCAAGCCAAAACCGATCCGCTGGACGGTTCGTTAGTCCAGCAGGTGGCCCCTCCCAAGCTCCTCGACGGCACCAAAAAGGCCATCGCATCCGCCGATTTCGATTCCCTCCGCGCCGCCTACCGCGCCTTCGGCTTCAATCTGGACATCGCCAAACAAAACCTGGCCGCGGCGTACAAATCCGGCGTGTTCCTGGTCACCGGAACCGATTCCGGCAATCCGCAGCTGATC
This sequence comes from Terriglobia bacterium, assembly GCA_963797245.1. GTDB lineage: Bacteria > Acidobacteriota > Terriglobia > Bryobacterales > Bryobacteraceae > Palsa-187. The sequence continues at coordinate 187,124 of CAWCPE010000016.1, read as the reverse complement.
CACGGCCCCGCCATCCATCGCGAGCTCCAGCTCTGGGTCGAAGCCGGTATCCCCAACGCCGTCGCCCTCCAGGCTGCAACCTACAACGGAGCCAAACTTCTGCGCGTAGACGACCGCATGGGCCTGATCAAGAAAGGCTACGAAGCCAATCTCCTGCTGGTCGACGGCAACCCGTTAAAGGACATCAGCGCCACCGAACACATCGCCGGAGTCATGTTCAAAGGCGAACGCATCGACCGCTCCGAACTCTTCGATCAGCCCTAACCAATGCCCCATCCGCTCCCCGACTTCGCAACCTCCCCCTGGTGGCAGATCCTCTTCTGGGCGACCTACTATCTGTGGATCGCCGCCGAGATCTGGCTGATCGTGCGCGACCGCCACCCCGTTCCTGGCGTCCGGACCGACCGCGGGAGCCGCGCGTTCCTCATCCTCACCCTGAACGTCTGCCTCGGCGCAGCGCTGAGCTTCGGTTACATCTCCGGCCGCGCCCGGATTCCCATGCCCCCTGCCGCCGCCTTCGCGCTGGGGATCTCTCTGATGTGGGCCGGCATCGCCTTGCGCTTCTGGTCGGTCCATGTTCTCGGCAAATACTTCCGCACCACGGTCTTCCTTCAGGAAGGCCATCAGCTCGTCGAAGCCGGCCCGTACCGCTTCGTGCGCAACCCCTCCTACACCGGCGGTCTCATCACACTCCTTGGAATCGGCCTCGCTATCGGCAACTGGGTCTCCCTCGCTTTGGCCGCCCTCGGCCCGCTCATCGCCTTCATTCGCCGGATCAAAGTAGAAGAAGCCGCGTTGTCCGCCCACTTCGAGGACGGTTACCAAGCCTACCGCCGGCGCACATGGTCCCTGATTCCGTGGGTCTGGTAAGTACATCCCACCCTCGATATTTCCCGGCAATTCAACCAGATCCATACTTCATCGGCCGCGTTCCCTCCACTCCCCTGCTATCTAAAAGCTGTATGACACCCCACTACCCCACAACCCAAGTAAAAAAATGCCGCGAAAAAAGGGGACTGACCACTCTGTCCCAAGATCCACAGCCCTTCAACCACTTCTGCAGTGGACAGAGCGGTCTGTCCCCTTTTTTCGCCACCTTTTTTCGCAACCTTGCGAGACTTGATAGCATTGTGTTAGGGGTGGTTTGCAAATGACGCCGCGTGCGAGAGAAGTTCTGCACGAAATCGTCGAAGCCTATATTGAAACCGGTGAACCGGTCGCATCCCGCGCGATCGCGCGCAGCCATCGCGACCCTTTAAGCGCCGCCTCCATCCGCAACATCATGGCGGACCTCACCGATGAAGGCTACCTCTCGCAGCCCCACACTTCCGCCGGCCGCGTCCCCACCGCGCAGGGCTTCCGCAGCTACATTCAATCCCTGACGCTCCGCAAGATGGCCGCCGAAGAGCTCGACCGCCTGCGCACCGAATACGACGGTCTCGATAGCGTCGAAGCCCGCGTCGAACGCACCTCCCGCATCCTCACCGAAATGACCCGCAGCGTCGGCATCGCCGCCGCTATTCCGCAAGCGAGCCCCGCGCTCGATCAAATCGAACTCGTCAGCCTGCCCGATAATCGGGTGCTGATGGTGCTCGTCACGCGCGACTCCCAGATCCGCAATCGCGTTCTGGTGCTCGACCAGCCCATGACCACCGACGAGCTCGCCAGCGTCCGCAATTACATCAATCGCAATTTCGCCGGATGGACCCTCGAAGCGCTTCGCAAAGAGTTGGCCGCGCGCCTGGAACACGCCAGCGCCGCCTACGACGAAATCCTTCAAAAAATGAGCCAGCTTCAGGCCAAAGGCTTCCTTGACATCGGCGCCGCGCCCGAAGTTCACATGGAAGGCGCCAGTTACCTGGTGGGCCTGGATCTGCATCTGACCAAGGAAAAAATGCGCGAGCTGCTGCGCTCGCTGGAAGAAAAAAAACGCGTCCTGGAACTGCTGGACCGTTTCATGGAGCACCCGGTGGGCGAAATCGCCGTCCACATCGGCCTGGGCGAAACCCATCCGTCCATGCGGGAGCTGTCGCTGGTGGGCCTGCCGGTGGTGCTGCCCAACGGAATCTCCGCCGTGATCGCCGTCCTCGGCCCCATGCGCATGAATTATTCCCGAGCCATGAACGCCGTCCAGCGCGTCGGCCAGGCCTTCCAGGGCACCGACAATTCCTCCGGCTAAACCGGATCGGCGATTTGTTCGAAACCGCCCGCCCCGAGCCGCGACCAGAGGGAGCGGTTAAACGTGGAATGTTAACCTAAAGTTGTTGGAGCAACCGCTGTGTCAGTAGATAAAATGGAAACCGATTCCGGCCAATCCGGCGTGCAGGATAACCTCGCCGCGATCACCGCCGAGCGCGATCAGCTCGCCACCGAAAAAGTCGAGTTGCACGACCGTCTGCTGCGTGCCCAGGCCGAATTTCAGAACCTCCGCAAGCGCACCGAACGTGAACGCGTGGAGCTGTTCGAATACGCCAGCATGGAAGCCGTGCGCGTCCTGCTCCCGGTCCTTGACGATTTCGAGCGCGCCATGAAAACCGAAAGCTCGGATAAGGAATATTCGACCGGGATCGAGCTTATTTATAACCGCTTCTACGAAACCCTCAAGAAGCTCGGCCTGGAGCCGCTCGAATCCAAGGGTAAGCCTTTCGACCCGCAGCTCCATCACGCCGTCGACATGGTCGAAACCGAGGAAGCGCCCGACCACACCGTGCTCGATGAGTTCCAACGCGCGTACAATTTCAAAGGCAGGTTGCTGCGGCCCGCGATGGTCAAGGTGGCCGTCCAGCCCTCTTCGAGATGAGCGCCACCAAACGCGATTACTACGAAATCCTCGGCGTCGACCGGGCCTGCGATGAGCAGTCGCTCAAGAGCGCGTACAAGAAGCTCGCGCGCCAGTTCCATCCCGACCTGAATCCCGGCGATCATACCGCCGAAGATAAATTCAAGGAAGCCAACGAAGCCTACAGCATCCTGAGCGATCCGCAGAAGCGCGCCGCGTATGACCGCTTCGGCCATCAGGGCGTGGCGGGCGCGGCCTCGCAGGGATTCGACGGCTCCGGATTCCCCGACCTCAGCGATATTTTAAGCGACGTGTTCGGCTTCTCCGACATGTTCGGCGGATCGCGCCAGCGCCGCAACCGCGCGCAGCGCGGCGAAGATGTCCGCTACGATCTCGAAATCGGCTTTGAAGATTCGATGCGCGGCCTCTCCGTGGATATCCAAGTTCCGCGGCTCGAAGAGTGCGCCCGTTGTCACGGCAAGGGCGCCGAGCCGGACGACGGTCTCACCACCTGCCCGACGTGTCGCGGCCGCGGCGAAGTGATCTACCAGCAGGCCTTCCTTTCCGTGCGCCGGACTTGTTCGCAATGCGGCGGACGCGGCCAGATCATCCGCCGTCCGTGCAAGGAATGCAAAGGCGACGGCTACCTGCGCCGGGAACGCCGCCTGAAAGTCAACATCCCGGCTGGTGTCGACAACGGCACGCAGCTGCGCCTGTCAAATGAAGGCCAGCCCGGCGCCAACGGCGGCCCTCCCGGCGATCTGTACGTGGTGCTCAAAGTCGCCGAACACCCCATTTTCGAGCGTCACGAAAGCGACCTGCATTGCACCGTTCCGGTGAACATCGCGCAGGCCGCGCTCGGTGCGTCCATCGATATTCTGACGTTCGACGGCCTGCAAACCGTGAAGATTCCGGAAGGCTCGCAAGCCGGATCGCGGCTCCGTCTCAAAGGATTCGGCGTGCCGAACCTGCACGGCAGCAGCCGGGGTGACCTGTATGTGCACCTCGACGTTCGCGTCCCTGCGAAGCTCACGCGCGATCAGCGCAAGCTTTTCGAACAGCTTCGCGAGATGCTTCCCGTCGAAAACGAGCCGTCCGAAAAAGGCATTCTCGACAAGGTTAAAGACTACTTCCTCTGATGCCCTCGTCCGCTCGCATCTTTCTTTAATGGCCGCGTCCGCTCGCGTGCAGCAGCAACTTCAGCTGCTGCGCGACGGGTGTCAGTTCTTCCACCGGGATTTTCATCTTCCGCCGCCAGTTGGGATTCTGCCAGGTGCTGCCCGGCAGGTTCTGCTGATCGGTTTCACCGGTCAGATCCTCCTGATTGATAATCGCGAGCACGCACGGCGTCGAAAGCAGAAATCCGATCGGATCGTTTTCAAACCCGGCCTCTTTCAGCGCTTTCGTCAGTCGCCCGATCTCCTGCTCACGGTCCTTCCGCTGTTCGCGGTACGCTGCGTCGTCGATCATGCCGGCCGCGCGCCGCGCCTCGATATCGCGGCTCTTGAAAAATCCGGCCAGCGTCGGCAGATCATGTGTCGAGGTGGTCGCGGCGGCTTCGATGGGGTACTCGTCCGGCAGCTTGAACGTGCCGTCCGGATGCCGTTCGAACCACAGCACGCGATAGCTCAGGATGCCGGCTTCGGTGAGCGCCGCGCGCACTTCGCCGGTCACGGTGCCCAGATCTTCCCCGATCACGATGAATCCGTTGCGCCGGCTTTCGAGCTTCAGAATCCCCAGCAAATCGGCCGCGTAGTCGCGAACGTAAGCGCCCTGGGACGCAGGCATGCCGTCCGGAATCCACCACAGCCGGAAGAAGCGCATGACGTGATCGATGCGCAGCGCGCCGCCGTGCCGCGCTGTCTTGCGGATCAATTGCGCGAACAGCTCATATCCATCCGCGCGATGCGCTTCGCGATTGGGAGGCGGAAAGGCCCAGTCCTGCCCGTTCGGCGAGAAATCGTCGGGAGGTGCGCCCACCCGGCACCCGGCTGCATAAAAAGGCCGGTTGGCCCACAGATCGGCGCCCCAGCGATCGGTGGCGAGCGCGAGGTCGTGATACAGGCCGATCTTCATCCCGCAGTCGAGCGCATGCGCCTGCACTTCGGCGAGCTGCCGGTCGATGTGCCACTGCAGGAACTTGAAAAACAGAACATCGCGCGAATGTTCCTGCGCAAATTGCGCCACGGCGGGCGATCGCGGGTCCTGATACTCCGCCGGCCAGTCGCGCCACAGCCAGATATCGGCGTCGCGCCGGTGCATGGCTTCATCCAGAGCGCAATAGGCAGCAAAATCGTGGAGCGGCGCGCTTTCTTCGGCCACGAACCGGTCGAACTCCGCCGATCCCGCAAACGAATCGAACGCCCGCCGGAGCGCGCGCAGCTTCAGCGCAGCGACGCGCTCATATTCGACGAACTCGCTCCCGCGCAGCGTTTCCACTTCGTGCAGATCGTCCGCAGCCGCGCCCGCGCGTTCCACGTCGAGGTAAATGAAGTTGCGATACAGCGAGCATTGCGGCAGATACGGGCTGGTGTTATACGGCTGGCGATTGGGAATCGCGTGCAGCGGATTGAGCGCGATGAAATCGATGCCCGACGGCGCGAGCGCGTCAATCAACGCGCGCAGGTCCGTGAAATCTCCGCAGCCCCAGTTGCGGCGCGAGCGCAGGCCGTACAGGCTGACCGCGACTCCGGCGCAGGGACGTTCCGGCTGGCGCGTTTCCCGGGGACACACGATGAATCGCGACTCGGCCGCCGGATCGAGCACCCGGAGCCGGTGATAGCCGAGCCGCAGCCGGTCGAGCGGAACTCTTTTCGCGACGAAATCGCGGCCATCGATGGTGACGCGCTCGAGTTCCGGCAATTCCTTGGGCCAGAACGAGCGGTGTTCGATCTCGCCGCCCTCCCAGGCGAATTCCAGCGTCACTTGAGCGTCCGAGCGGCCGGCCGGAAGGCGCAAACGAAGGAAATCGGCGTCTTCGGAAACGACCAGCGTCGGATCGAGCGGATGCGACCACCCATCCGTCCCGGCCCCGAGCGACCGCAGGATAGCCCTTGCGACCTCCAGCGAAGTCGAATGTTTTTTACCCCAGATGTCTTCGTATTCCGGCTCGATGCCGAAGGCGGTGAGAACGTTCTCGCTGATGTCCAACCCCCAGTCTATAATGAAGACGTGGACCCAGATCCGAAATTCCAGCTCAGCCAGCCGGCGGCGCTGTTTGCGCGCATCGATGAACAGGAAGCCGAGGTCGACGACGGGTATGGCGAATCGATCGTCACCACGACACTCGACAAGGCCATCAATTGGGCGCGTAAGAATTCCATCTGGCCGATGAGCTTCGGACTGGCGTGCTGCGCGATCGAGATGATGTCGATGATTGCGTCGCGTTACGACATTTCGCGGTTCGGCGCGGAAGTCATGCGCGGGTCGCCTCGGCAATCCGACCTGATGATCATTGCGGGCCGCGTCTCGAACAAGATGGCGCCAGTGATCCGCAGGCTGTATGAGCAGATGCCGGAGCCGAAGTGGGTGATCTCCATGGGCGCCTGCGCGACTTCTACGGGGGTGTTTTCGAACTACGCGCTGGTGCCGGTGAACCAGGTGATTCCGGTGGATGTTTACGTCCCGGGCTGCCCTCCGCGGCCGGAGCAGTTGATCTATTCGATCATGCTGCTCCAGGAAAAGATCGCCAAGGACACGCACGTGATCGAAAAAGTCCTGAACCTCGCCTAACACACGCCCCCGGCGGGCCGATATGCAAGCTGGAGAGAGACCGTCGAGTCTCTCCGGAGGTGACGGCTTGTTTATTTCGTCCATCCCAGAAAACGTTCCCGTCAGCGGGCCGGCGGAGCCCGCCGCACTTTCATCCATCACGCAGGACCAGCGCAACCTGATCCAGGCGGTGAAGGCGATCGACCCGATTCCCCTGTTCGGCCAAAACAATAAACTGACTTTTGTGTGGGACCGCGACACCAGGCGGATGCTGGTGCGCATTGTGAACCGCAAGACGGGCGACGTGGTGAATCAAATTCCTCCGGAATATGTGCTCCGTCTGGTCGAAGAGAGCAAAGGAAGGTGAACACGATCACGAATGGGCAACGTGCAGAAGAACTATCTGGAATATGAAGTCATGTCAGCCGATCCGGTGAAGCTGGTGCGGATGCTGTACCGGGCGGCGATCGACGCAGTTTCGGCGGCGCGCACGCATGTCCGCGAAGGGGCAATCCGGGCGCGGGCGAAGCAGATCGACAAGGCGCTGCTGATTGTGCATGAGCTGCTGCGCTCGATCGACCACCAGGCGGGCGGCGATGTCGCGAAATCGCTGGGATCGCTCTACGCCTACATGACGCAGCGGCTGATCGACGCGAATGTGACGCAGAGCGAGGCTCCACTCGAAGAGGTCGAGCGGCTGCTGGGTACGCTGCTGGAAGGGTGGTCATCGATTTCGGACGCGCGGGCGGGCGATCGGGAGGAAGCGACTGAATACGCGCCGATGAGTTGTTCTTTCTGATCCGCGTTTTCGTCCGGGCTGTAGTGGCGTGTCGTAAAGAAAACGCTAGCCGCCGATTGGTGGCGCACGCACTCGTGCGTGCTGCGTCGACACTTTGTCGACGGGTTCCAGGCCGCGAGTCGTTTGTGAAAAGGGGGACAGAGTGCTCTGTCCCCGTTTTCAGAAGCTACTCGCGGACTGCTTTCGGCTACCATTAGAAGGACGCATGTCCGAAGTCGATCCGGCTATTGAGGTTCAGAACCTGCGCAAGCTGTACGGCGAGAAGGCCGCGGTGGACGGGCTGAATCTCACGGTGCCGAGGGGCTGCTTTTTCGGATTTCTGGGGCCGAACGGAGCCGGCAAAACTACCACCATCAAAATGCTGATGGGACTGGCGCCGCCCACTTCAGGAACCATCTCCCTGCTGGGGCTGCCGATGCCGGAGCGGGGTCTCGAAATCAAACAGCTGATCGGCCTGGTGCCGGATGAATCCCTGCTGTTCGATCATCTGACCGGCGGCGAGTTCATCGAATTCGTCGGGCGAATTTACGGCCTGGACCGGGCGGTGGCGCGGGAGCGGGCGCAGGAACTGATGGAGCTGTTCGAGCTGCACGGCAATGAACGCAAGCTGATCAACGAATATTCGAAGGGCATGCGCAAGCGCGTGGCGATGGCGGCCGCGCTGATCCATCGGCCGCAGTTGTACCTGATGGATGAGCCGTTCGAAGGCGTGGACGCGGTGGGCGCTCGGCTAATGAAGGATATCCTGCTTGAACAGGTGCGCCACGGCGCGACCATTTTCCTCACCTCGCATGTGCTCGAAGTGGTAGAGCGGCTGTGCGACCGGGTGGCCATCATCAACGAGGGGCACGTGGTGCGGGAAGGCTCGATGGCGGAGCTGCGCGAGGGGTCCGAGACGCTGGAAGATGCGTTCGTGCGCGCGGTGGGAGTGGACCGGAGCGGGGAAACGCTCGACTGGCTATGAATCGGGCCCGCGCGATTTTGTGGGCGCAATGGCGGACGGTTCGCAATTTCTATCCACGGGCCGGAGTCGCGTGGACGGCGGTCATCGGCTTCATCTGGTATGGATTCTGGGTGGTCGCGTCGGTGGCGGCGGCGCGAGTGATCGCGAATCCTGCCAGCCTGAGCCTGATTCACACGGCGCTGCCGGGCGCGCTGCTGATCGTGCTGCTGTACTGGCAGGTGGTGCCGCTGCTGATGGCGGCGACTGGTGCATCGCTCGACTTGCGCAAGCTGCAGGCGTACCCGATTCCGGTGTCGCAGATGTTCTCGATCGAAGTGATGCTGCGCGTGACTTCGGGGATCGAGATGGTGCTGGTGCTGGCCGGCATTGCGGTGGGGCTGCTGCTGAATCCCGCGCTGCCGAAGTTTTGCGCGCTGGTGGTGCTGCCGTACGTCCTATTCAATCTTTTCCTGGCGGTGGGGGTGCGGGATCTGTTGATGCGCGCGCTGGCCCGCAAGCGGCTGCGCGAACTGCTGGTGTTTCTATTGGTGATGCTGATGACGCTGCCGCAACTGCTGCTGACGCGCACCGGCTCGATCAGCGGACCTGCGCGGTTTCTGCTGGCGGGGGATTCGTGGTCGGGCTGGCCGTGGAGCGCGGCGGCGAACCTGGCGCAGGGCCTCGACGTGTGGAACGCGACTGCGGTGCTGGTGATGTGGACCGTCACGGCGGGTTTATTCGGGCGCTGGCAGTTCAGCCGGACGCTGGCATTCGACTCGGACGCGGCGGCGTCGCGGGATACGAAGCCGCACCCGCGGCAGGGGCTGCTCGAGTCATTCTTCCGGCTGCCGTCCACGATACTGCCGGATCCGGTGGGGGCGCTGGTGGAAAAAGAGATCCGGGTGCTGGCACGGTCACCCCGATTCCGGCTGGTGTTCCTGATGGGGTTCACGTTCGGCCTCGTGATGATGCTGCCGATGTCGATGTCGCGCGGAGGAATGTCGACCTCGTTTCTAGGCGGCAATTATCTGACGGCGGTAAGCGTGTATTCGCTGCTGCTGCTGAGCGAGGCGTGTTTCTGGAATTCGTTCGGGTTCGACCGGAGCGCGGCGCAGATCTATTTTCTGGCGCCGGTGCCGTTTTCAAGAGTGCTGATCGGGAAGAATCTGAGCGCGATTTTTTTCATCGCAATCGAGATTCTGGCGGTGACGGCGATGTGCGGATTGATGCGGACGGCGATTACTCCGCTGAAGATCGCGGAGGCGTACTCGGTGGCGGCGGTGGTGACCATTTTTCTGCTGGCGGCGGGGAATGTGCTGTCGATCCGGCAGGCGCGCGGGGCGAATCCGGCGACGCAGTTCCGGTCGAAAGCGGCGGGGCGGGTGCAGGCGATGCTGGTGGTGATTTATCCGATTGCGTTTATCCCCGTGGCGTTGGCGTACCTGGCGCGTTGGGCAATTGACGGATATCCGCAGATGGCGTTTTTCGGAGTGCTGGCGTTTGACGCGGCGGTGGGGTTGATTATTTACCGGATCGCGCTCGATTCGGCGGTGGAGACGGCGGATCGGATGAAAGAACAGATGATCGCGGCGTTGAGCTCGGCGGACGGGCCGATTGCGGGGTGAAGGACGGCGGATTTCAATCCGCTCGGAGCATTAGCTCCGATGGGCCGAAGCAAGGCTGAAGCCTTGCCCGGGCTAAAGCCCGCCGTCCGCCGCGGCTAGCGAGAGTTGGCGCGCTTCCAGGGCAAGCAGGGCTTCTTTGGTCGGTAAACCGCCGCCGAAGCCGGTTAGTTTTCCGTTGGCGCCGATGACGCGATGGCAGGGGATCACGATGGGAATCGGATTCTGGCCGTTGGCTGCGCCGACTGCTCGGGAGGCTTTGGGATTTCCGATGCGGCGGGCGAGTTCGCCGTAGGAGATGGTTTCGCCGTAAGGGATCTCCTGCAGGCGACGCCAGACCTGGCGCTGGAATTCGGTTCCTTCAGGCGCTAACGGCAGATCGAAGTCCTGGCGGGAGCCGGCGAAGTATTCGCGTAGCTGGCGCGCGGCTTGCGCGACCGGGCCGCGCGAGGATTCCTGCCAATCGGGTTCCGGCTTCGATGGTTTGCCGTTTTTCGCGAAGTTGATCTGACGGACGGACTCGCTGTCGCCGGCGATCAACAATTTTCCGATGGGGCTTTCGAGGTAACAGTAGTTCATTTCTATCCTCTCCAGATGTGAAAGGCGGCGTAGGCTCGCCAGGGGCGCCAGGCTTCGGACGCGAGGCCGGAGCGGCGCAGGTGCAGGTCGCCGGCGGGGAAGGCGTCGGGCTCACCGAGGCGCATGGCGATGTATTGCGCGGTCCAGGGGCCGATACCGGGGAGTTCGGTGAGGCGGGTTTCGAATGCCTCGACGTCTTGGGAAGCGTCGAACAGGTTTTCACCGCTCGCAATACGGCGGGACAGATTCTGAATGGTACGGGCGCGTGCGCCGGTGACGCCGACGGTGGTGAGGTCGGCTTCGGCGAGTGTCGCGGCTGATGGGAATATTTTGGCGGCTTGGTAAGGTGCGCCGAATTTCTCGGCTACGCGGCCGGCCATGGTGGAGGCTCCTTTCACGCTGACCTGTTGGCCGAGGATGGTTCGCACCGACATTTCGAACGGATCCCAGCAGCCGGGGACACGGAGGCCGGGACGGGCGCGGATTAACGGTTTCAGATTCGGATCGCGCTTGAGGCTGCGCTCAATTTCGGCTGGATCCGCGCCGATGTCGAAGATGCGGCGGACGCGCTCGACGATGCGGAACAGAGACGCGGGGTCGGGATAACGGATGTGGGCTTCGAGGATGTTCTTGTCTGCTACGGGGCTGACCGCGATTTCGCCGGTGCGGCCGTCGAGCGAAATGGTGCGGCGGTATTCAAGTGGCGTGACGAATTCGACGCCGGGAATGGCGCGGGCGGCGAGGAAATCGATGAGCGAATCCCAGTCGTAGGGCGGACGGTAGCCGAGGCGGAAGGTGTAGACGCCGGCGTCGGAGGTGCGGGCGTGGCCGTTGCGAAGGTCGCGCGGGGTGCGGCCGTAGAGCTTCTGGAAGGTCGCGTTGAAGCGGCGGACGCTGCCGAATCCGGCGGCCAGGGCGACCTGGGTCATGGGGAGACTGGTTTCATCGATCAGCTTTTTGGCAAAGTGGACGCGGCGGGTTTGCGCGACGGCTACCGGGGTCGCTCCGAGGTAGCGCAGGAAGAGGCGGCGGAGGTGACGGGCGCCGATGCCGAGACGGTCGGCTAACTGGTCCACACCGCCATCGTCGAGGGCGCTTTCGCCGATCAGCTTGAGGGCTCTGGAGACGCTGGAGGAGGCTCCGAGCCAGGCGGGGGTTCCGGGTGAGGCTTCGGGTCGGCAGCGGAGGCAGGGTCGGAATCCGGCCTCAGCGGCGGCGGCGGCGGAGGGGTAATAACGGATGTTCTGCTGCTTGGGCGATACGGCGGGGCAGATGGGGCGACAGTAGACGCCGGTGGTGGTGACGCCGATGAAGAAGCGTCCGTCGAAGCGCGGGTCGCGGGCGAGGCGGGCTCGGTCGTAAGCTTTGGTGTCCATCTGATTGCATTATGGCGCGGAGGAAGGCAGACGTCTGGCCGTTTTCGGACCTGTTCATGGGGGCCGTTAATGAACGTGAATAAACGTGAATCGGATTGACGTTTATCGACGTTCATTAACGGCCAAAAATGTTTTATCCGCCGATCGAGTACATGGGGCGCGGAGGGGGGACGAATTGCGTCGAGTTGATTTCGTGGCCTAACCATTTGGCCTGGACGGAGCTGCGGATGGCATCGCGGATTTCTTCGTCGGAGGCGTTCGAGCGGATCAGGGCACGGATGTCGGTTTCTTCGATGGCGAACAGGCAGTAGCGGAGCTTGCCGTCGGAGGTGAGGCGGATGCGGTTGCAGTTCAGGCAGAACGGGCGAGTGACGGAGGCGATGAAACCTACGCGGCCGATGCCGTCGGCGAAGCGGTATTCGGTGGCGGGGGCGCGCTGGTCGCGGTCGGGGATCACTTCGAGCGGGCCGATTTCGCGTTCGAGCATCGCGATCATGTCATCTGCGCTCAGGACACGATTGCGGTCCCAGATGCCTTGCGAATCGAGCGGCATGAACTCGATGTAGCGGATTTCGATATCGCGCTCGCGGCCGTAGCGGGCGAGGGGGACGATATCGGGCTCGACCAGGTTTTTCACGCCGACGGCATTGATCTTGAGGGGGCCGAAGCCAATTTTTCTCACGGTCTCGATGGCTTCGAGGACTTTGGGGAGATCGTCACGGCGGGTGATCTGTTTGAAACGGTCGCGATCTAACGTGTCTAAATGGATGTTGAGGCGGCGCAGGCCGGCATCGTAGAGCGCCTGGGCATGTTCGCCTAACAGGACGCCGTTGGTGGTTAAGGCGAGGTCTTCGACGCCCGAGATGGCAGCCAGTTTCGCGACCAGCTTGGCGACGTCTTTGCGCACCAGCGGCTCGCCTCCGGTGATGCGGAGTTTGCGGACGCCCATCGAGACGGCGATGCGGACGAAGCGTTCGATTTCTTCAAAGCTGAGGATCTGCTCGCGCGGCTGGAATTTTACGCCGGTTTCGGGCATGCAGTAGAAGCAGCGGATGTTGCAACGGTCGGTGACGCTGATCCGGAGATTGTCGTGGAGACGGCCGAAGGTGTCGACTAACGGGGTCATCGAATGGCCAGCATTCTATCGATGGGCAGGCGGGCGCGCGCCATGATATCGGCGGAGAGCTCCACGCGAGGCTCGAGCGTCCGCAGCGCGTCGCGGAGTTTTTCAAGCGTGTTGCGCTTCATGTAGGGGCACTCGCTGCAGTTGCAGTTTTCGTTGGGCAGAAAATGGAACGTCTTGCGCGGGGACATTTTTTCGAGCGAATAGCGGACGCCGCTTTCGGTCATGACGATGAATTCATCGGCTTCCTGAGAGGCGCACCAGTCGACGATGGCTGACGTGGAGCCGATAAAATCGGCCATTTGCAGCACATCTTTGGGACATTCGGGATGCGCGGCGACTAAGGCGGAAGGATGCTCGGCGCGGGCGGCGAGGAGCTTGCGGGCGGCGAAGGTGGCGTGGACAATGCAGGCTCCCTGCCAGATTTTCATGTTGGTGCGGCCGGTCTGCTCGCGGACATAGTTACCCAAGTTGATATCGGGCAGGAACAGGACGGGCTGATCGGCGGGAATCGAGTTGACCACCTTCACGGCGTTGCGTGAAGTGCACAGAATATCGCTTTCGGCTTTCACTTCGACCGAGCAATTGATGTAGGAGACAATCGTGTATCCAGGGTGGGCGGCTTTCCATGCGCGCAGGCGATCGACCGGGCAGCTATCGACCAGGCTGCAGCCGGCGTCGCGATCAGGGACCACGACGACGCGTTCGGGGTTGAGGACCTTGGCGGTTTCGGCCATGAACCAGACGCCGCAGAAGGCGATGACTTCGCCTGAGAAATCGCGGGCTTTGCGGGCGAGTTCCAGGCTGTCGCCGACGGCGTCGGCCAAGTCCTGAATTTCGGGTTCCTGATAATGATGCGCCAGAATGACGGCGCCTCGCGAAGTTTTCAGATCCGCGATCTCATCGGTAATGGATTGCAGGGAAAGCACGGGCATTATCATTCTAACCGCAACAGGCTATACTGGCAACGACTCAGAATGCCGACTGTTTTGGATATTCCTCCGGCCAGCCGCGGAGTGCTCAACTTTAAGATGTTCGGCGTGCCGGTGCAGATTCAACCGTGGTTCTGGGTGATCACGGTGGTGCTGGGATATAGCCAGGACTCGGCTTCGACGCTGATCTGGGTCGGGGTGGTGCTGATATCGATTCTGGTGCATGAATTCGGGCATGTGGCGGCGTTTCGGGCGTATGGGTCGCCGGCGGCGGTGCTGTTGTATTCGTGGGGCGGGCTGACGATTCCGGCTCGACCGACGCAGGGGACGCTGGCGCGAAGCGTGGTGGCGCTGGCGGGGCCTTTCGCCGGATTTTCGCTGGCGGCGATCACGGTGGCGATCGCGATGAACCTGGGGGCGCAGATCGATTTCGGGATCCAGATGGCGATTATTCCGTCGCTGCGGGCGCTGTTTCCGCGGGAAACTTATACGGACCATGTGTACTGGGTGATCGCGGTGAATGATTTGTTGTTTGTGAATTTTTACTGGGGGCTGATGAATCTGCTGCCGGTGACGCCGCTGGATGGGAGTCACGTTTCGCGGGCGATTCTGGAGCAGGCTAGTCCTGCGGGATGGCGGCGGCCGTGGATTTTTATTTCGGCGGGAGTGGCGTTCGCGATTGCGGGAGTGGCGCTGTATTCGCGGAGTTTTTATATTGCGGTGATGTTTTTATTGCTGGGGATCGGGAGCTTGCAGACGCTCGATTCGGGGCGGTAGAAGAACGTTTAACCGCTCCCTTTAGTCGCGGCTCGGGGCGAGGGATCGAGGTTCATCGGCAAGAGAGATCAGCTGGTGGCGCGCTGGTTGAGGCGGATCAGGAGATAGAGGAGCGCCGAGAGGACGACGGCGGCGGCGACCAGGTACCACATGTGGGACGCGACCCAGTGGAGCGAGTTTTCGCCGAGTTGCGCGCCGAGATAGGCCAGGGCGAAATAGCGCGGGATGCGCGCGACGGCGAGGACCAGCAGGAATTTGGTGCGGCTGTGGCCCAATACGGCGGCGCAGGCCGCGAATACTTTGAACGGGAGAAGCGGGATCGGCAGGAACGCGGGGATGAACACGGTGACCAGGCCGTAGCGCAGGAACCAGAGCCGGAAGCGCTCGCCAGCGCCGGAACTGACGTAGCGCGCGAGCAGCTTCTCGCCGCCGCGGCTTAGAATTTCGAAGAAAATCGCGCTGCCGAGCAGCGATCCGAATACGGCCAGCGACGCGCATAGCCACGGGTCGGCATGGGCGATGGTCAGCACTAGCAGGAACACGTCGGTTCCACCGGGATTGGGAATGCCGGCGGATTCGATCAGGGCGAAGAGGAACACGCCCAGCGGTCCCCAGGAAAGAAGCACGTCGTGCAGGTGGTGCATTATGTGCCGGTCATTTCAAGCAGGCGCTGCTCATCGATCACTTCGACGCCCAGAGCCTGGGCTTTGTCGAGCTTCGATCCGGCGTCTTCGCCCGCGACAACGTAGTCGGTTTTTTTGCTTACGGAGCCGGTCACTTTGCCTCCCGCTGCTTCGATCCTGGCCTTGGCGTCCTCACGCGTCAGATTGGGAAGCGTGCCGGTGAGGACGAAAACTTTGCCTTCGAGCGCGCCGCCTTTCCTTTTCTTGATTTCGTGCATGAAGTCGAATTTTTCGTCGCGCAGGCGTTCGACCAGTTCCTGGTTTCGCTTTTCGTCGAAGAAGCGGCGGATGCTCTGGGCTACTTTGGGTCCGACTTCATCGGCTTGCTGGAGCTCTTCTTCGGTAGCCGCGGCGATTTTGTCGAGGTCGCCGAACGATTCCGCTAAAAATTGCCCGGTGCGCTCGCCTACGAAGGGGATGCCGAGGCCGTTGAGGATTTTCGGCAGGCGCACTTTGCGGGATGCATCGATATTTCCGAGGATTTTTTCGGCCGACTTTTTGCCCATTCGCTCCAGGCCGATTAGCTGGTCTTCGGTGAGCTTATAGATGTCTGCCACGCCTTTTACCAGGCCTTGATCGACCAACTGTTCGACCAGGGCTTCGCCCATGCCGTCGATATCCATGACTCCGCGGGCGGCGAAGTGGAGGATGGATTCTTTGAGGCGGGCGGGGCAGTTGGTGTTGATGCAGCGCGTGGCGGCTTCGCCTTCGACGCGGACCACTTCGGTGCCGCAGACCGGGCATTTGTGCGGCATTTTGAAGGCGCGGCGATGCTCGCCCTCTTTGACTACGCGGACTACTTTGGGGATGACGTCGCCGGAGCGTTCGATCAGCACCGTGTCGCCGATCTTGAGGCCCAGGCGTTCGATTTCGTCTTCATTGTGGAGGGTCGCGCGGGAAACGGTGACTCCGCTGACGACTACGGGGCGGAGATGAGCTACCGGGGTGAGAGCGCCGGTGCGGCCGACCTGTACGTCGATATCTTCGACTACGGTTTGTTCCTGGCGCGCGGGGAATTTGTAGGCGATGGCCCAGCGGGGGGCCTTGGCGGTCCAGCCCAGGCGGATTTGCTGGTCGAGGGAATCGACTTTGGCGACTACGCCGTCGATTTCGTAGGGCAACGTGTCGCGCTTCTGTTCCCATTCGTTGCAGAAGTCGACTAGCGACTCGATATCGGGGCAGAGTTTGCGGCGCGGGTTGACTTTGAAGCCCAGGGCGTGGAGTTTTTCTAACGATTCCCATTGACTGGGGAACATGGGCTGGCCGTTCTGGAGCAGGAAATAAGTGAAGTAATCGAGCTGGCGGGCGGCGGTGATGGAGGGGTCGAGGACGCGGAGAGATCCGGCGGCGGCGTTGCGGGGGTTGGCGAATCTGGGAAGGCCCTGGGCTTCGCGCTCCAGGTTGGCTTTGGCGAAGGATTTTTCGGTGAGGACTACTTCGCCGCGTACTTCGCAGGTCAGATCGTCGGATTTGAGGCGCAGGGGGATGGAACGGATGGTTTTCGCATTTTCAGTGACTTCTTCGCCGATCACGCCGTCGCCTCTTGTGACGGCCTGGAAGATGCGGCCGTCGCGATAATGGACGGCCAATGAGAGGCCGTCCATTTTGAGCTCGGCTACGTAGGTGAATTTTTCATCGCCTAAGAGCGCGCGGACGCGGGCGTCGAATTGGCGCAGCTCGGCTTCGCCTAAAGCGTTGTCCAGACTCAGCATAGGGCTGGAATGTGGAATCTTGGTGAAACCTTCGCGAGGCTTGCCGCCGACACGCTGGGTGGGGGAGTCGGGCGTGATGAATTCGGGGTGGGCTTGTTCTAGAGATTGGAGCTCGCGCGTGAGGCGGTCGTACTCGGCGTCGGTGATTTCGGGGGCGTCGAGGACGTAGTACAAGTACTCGTGGTGGCGCAGTTGCTCGCGCAAGTGCTCGATTTTCCGCGCGGTTGGGCTGTCTTTCGTCAAGTTGAGGGAGCTATACTCTAGAGATCACACCTTACCAGCAGCCGGTCCTGATTTACAATCCCGCCGCCGGCAGGCTTCGACGCAATCCGCAGCGCATTTTACAACGTACCACCGATGCGCTTCGACGCGCGAGCCTGTCGCCGAGACTGGCGCCGACCGGTGCGCCTGGGGATGCGACGCGCATCGCCTGCCAGGCAGTGTCGGAGGGCGCGGACCTGATCCTGGTGCTGGGCGGCGACGGCACCATTAATGAAGTAGTAAACGGGATGGTGCATTCGAAAGCCACGCTGGGAATTTTACCGGCGGGGACGGCGAATGTGCTGGCCATGGAGCTGGGGCTCGGGTCGAGGCTGGATCGGGCGATCGATCGGTTGATGCATTCGGTGGAGCGGCGCGTGGCGGTGGGCAGGCTTTCGGCTGGCGGCGGAACGCGGCATTTTCTGGCGATGGGCGGAGCGGGGCTCGACGCGAAGATCGTTTACGACATCAATCCAGGGTTGAAGGCGTGGGCGGGTAAGGCGGCTTACTGGCTTTCGGGATTCGGGCACGCGACGCAGCTGGTGACCAATTTCGACGCGCGGATCAACGGAGACCGGTACCGGTGTGGATTCGCGCTGGCCAGCCGGGTGCGGAATTACGGCGGGGATCTGGAGATCGCGCGCGGCGCATCACTGCTGAAGGACGATTTTGAAATCGTGATGTTTGAGGGTTCGAATCCGCTGCGGTATCTGGGGTACATGACCGGGGTGGGGCTGAAGATGGTGCAGAAGATGCCCGGCGTGCATACCGTTCGCGCGGCGCAGGTGGAGTTGTGCGGGGATGCGCATTTGCAGATCGACGGCGAATACGCGGGGCGCATGCCGGGACGGTTCGAAATCGTGCCGGATGCGCTGACGATTCTGGCGCCTTCCGTTTACCGGTAAATGGACAACGTCACGCATTCGCTGGTGGGGCTGATGATGTCGCGCGTGGTTTCTCCAGGTGTCGCGACGCGGGTGCCGCGCGCGGCGCTGATGATGGTGATCGCGGCGAATATTCCGGACATCGATGTGGTGAGCGGGCTGGGTGGATCGCTCAGCTACATCGAATGGCACCGCAGCTACACGCACTCGCTGGCGTTCGCGCCGTTGATGGCTGTGATTCCCCTGGTGATCGTGTGGCGATTTTCTTTGCTGGGCTATGCGATGTCGCTGGCCGGGGTGTTGAGTCACCTGGTGCTCGACTGGACCAATGTTTACGGAATCCGGATGCTGCTGCCGTTTTCGCATCGCTGGCTCAGGCTGGACCAGACCGACGTGGTCGATCCGTGGATTCTGGCGATTTTACTGCTCGCCGTGGCGGCGCCGGCGCTGGCGCGGATGGTGAGCTCGGAGATCGGGGCGAAGAAGGGTGCCGGGCCTTCGCGGGGATGGGCGTGGTTCGCGCTGCTGGCGGTGCTGACTTACGATGGGGCTCGGTTCGCGGCGCATCAGCGGGCGCTGGGTGTGATGGGCGCGCATTTGTTTAACGGGACCATACCGAACCGGCTGACCGCGGTTCCAAATCGTGCAAATCCGTCGAGATGGCGCGGGATTGCAGAGGGGGAAGGGTTTGTCGATATTGTTCCGATCGATCTGGCGACGGAGTTCGATCCGTCGGACGGGCGCGTCGATTACACGACGGGGCCGAATCCCGCGATTCAAGCGGCGCAGCGTACACGGCCGTTTGAGGTGTTCGGAAGCTTCAATCAGCTGCCGTTCTGGAAGGTGACTCCGGTGGTGGATGGGACGCTGGTGGAGTTGATCGATTTGAGGTTCGGGACGCCGGAGAATCCGGGGTTTGAGGCTCGGGCGGTGGTGGATGCGTCGGGTGAGGCGCATGACGCTAAGTTTACGTTCGGGAATCCGCTGCCTACGGGGAAGCCGTGATCATTGGCCGCTGATTCACGCGGATGAGCGCGGATAAACAAGAGCAGGAGTGGAATTCAGTCGCAATCTTGCCGGTCATAACGATTGCGACTGAGATCCCCGGCATTACGAGTGTGTGTGAAAAGTCGGTGCTTCACCCCGCCGTCACGAGTGTGTGTGAAAAGTCGATGCCTCACCCCGCCGTTACCGGCAGGGCTGGTCTATCGCACTGAAGGCACCGGCGACGGCGGGGATCAAATTCCACTTTTCATACACACTCTTACTGGCGGGGATGGTCGGACACGTTCATGGGGCAGATGTGGATTAACGAGATGGCTGGCACAGCTTACTATTGCGGGGTGAGGCCGGCGGAGTCGAGGATTTTTTTGCCTTCGGGGCCGGTGAGGAATTTTAGAAAATCGCGTGCCAGGGCGGGTTGGGGGCTGGATTTCACGACTGCGCCGGCCTGGCGGATGGGTTGGTGCCAGGAATCGGGCAGCAGGATTCCGCGGCCTTTGAGCAACGTGTAGGACGTGATCACGGCGTCGGCGTTGCCGCTTTCGGCGAACTGGAGCGTCTGGCGGACGTTTTCTCCGTACACGATTTTGGGCTTGAGCTGCGTCCAGAGTTTGCGGTTTTCGAGGGCCTGGCGAGCGGCTACGCCGTAGGGGGCGTGCTCGGGGTTGGGAATCGCGATGTGTTTTACGTCGGGCTTTTTGAGATCGTCGATGGATTTGACGGAGCCGTCGCGCGACCACAGGGCCAGGCGGCCGGTGGCGTAGATGATTACGGTGGAGGGATCGACCTGGCCGGATTTGGCGAGATCCTTCACGTATTGATCGTTGGCGGAGAGGAATACGTCGAAGGGCGCGCCGTTTTCGATCTGGTGCGCGAGTGAGCCGCTGGAGGCTAGAGTGAATTTCACGTGGGCGGCGGTGAAACCCTTTTCGAGCGCGGCGGTGAGGGGCGCGAGATCGGAGGCGGCGGCTACGATCAGGTCGGCGGCTGGCGCGGGGGCCAGGGCGAGAATGATCGCGAGGATGAATTTCATCTCAATTCATCATAGATTGCCCAGGTTTTTTCAACGGCGGAGGGCCAGGTGAACTGGCGGGCGCGGTGGAGGCCCCGGCGGATGAGATCGGCGCGGAGGGTTTCGTCGTCGGCGAGGCTCAAGAGTGCGGCGGCGAGAGCGTCGGTGTCGAGAGGGTCGACCAACAACGCGGCGTCGCCGGCGACTTCGGGCATGGCGGAAGTGTTGGACGTAATGACGGGAACGCCGTGGGCCATGGCGTCGAGCAGCGGCATTCCGAAGCCCTCGTCCAGGGATGGGAACGCGAAGATGCTGGCGCGGCGGTAGAGATCTTCGAGATGCGCGGCGGAGACGTGGCCCAGAACGTCGATGGCGGAGCGGCGGGGGCTTTCTTCAATGGCGCGGAGTTCTTCGGCTGCGCCGAAACCGTCGGCTGCTCCGGCGAAGACGAGTCGCCAGGGAGCGGGGAGATGTTCGAAAGCTCGGACCAGTCGCGCGACGTTTTTGCGGCGCTGAATTACGCCGACAAAGAGGACTAATTTTTCACGCGGGGTGGTGGATTCGGGTCGGATGCGGACGCCGTGGTGAACTACGCGGATGCGGTCGGCGGGGACTTTCAGATGCATCTGGACTTGCGATGCCGTGAAGTTTGAGACGGCGATGATGAGGTCGCTGAGTTCGGCCGCGCGGCGGGCCTGGGCGATGAAGCGGGCGCGGAAATCGGGCGAGTAATAGTCGGCGGTGAAGACGAAGAGGTCGTGAAAAGTGGTGACGGTGCGGCGGGCGCGGGCGTCGAGGCGTTGATTGAGCGCGTGAAAAACGTCGCCGGGAGGGGCGCCGATCAACAGTCGGCGGTCGGCGTTGGGCGGGATTTTGTCGCGCCAGGCGCGGAGGAATCGGTGGGGGCGGTAGCAGTAGAAGAATTCTTCGCGCGGGTGCGCGGCGGCGAGGCCGTGGAGGATTTCGCGTGAGTAGACGCCCACGCCGGAGAGCTTGCGTCCCAGGCTGTAAGTGGCGTCGAGGGCGATGGGCATATATGGCGGGGGCCAGGTTTCAGGGGCCTGAGCGGGAGGCAAGGACCAGGCCGACCATGGCGATGGCGGCGGCGGTTAATCCCCAGCCGGCTAGAAATTCGTGCTGGATCAGAAGGCCGGCTAGCGGAGGACCTAGGATTTGGGCGGTGGAGGTGAGGGATTGCGTCAAGCCGAGCACTACACCTTGATCTTCGCGCGGGGCGGCCTGGGTGATCATGCTGGTGAGGGTGGGACGAACCAGGGTGCCGATGGCGGAGATGGTGGTGGCGACGATCAACATTGGTATCGAAAAACAAAATGCGAGCGTGGTGTATCCGCCGGCGTAGCCTATGAAACCGACGCGATTCAGATTCGATTCGCCGAAGCGTTTGACCAGTTTGCCTAGCATGGGGCCTTGCAGAAAAATTCCCAGGAAGCCGGCGTAGGCCCAGGCGAAGCCGACCTGCTCCGGTCCGAAGGGTTTGCCGTGCCAGAAGAGACGGCGTTCGGCAAAGAGCGGGAAGCCGGCGGTGAACATCGCGAAAGAGAGACCGAAGAAGAGGAATTGGAACAGGCGCGTGGCGAGTGCGGGCTGGCGGAAGTAGCGGCCGTATTCGCCCCATTGAAAAAGAGAGAGGCGGCGGCCTCCGGGAGCGTTCGGATCGCGGGCGCTGGTATTGGCGGAGGGCAACAAGAAAGTCGTCGCCAGGATGCTGGTAAAAGAGAGTCCGGCGGCGGCGAAGATCGGGATGCGGTAGCCGAAGTTGGCGAGATAACCGGAAATCGCGGGGCCGATGAGGAATCCCATGCCGAAAGCGATGCCGATGACGCCGAAGGATTTGGCGCGGTCCTCGGGTTTGGTGACGTCGGAGATATAGGCTTGGGCGAGCGAGAGGTTTCCGGCGGTGGAGCCGTCGATGACGCGAGCGAGGAAAACGACCCAGAGAGTCGGCGCGAAGGCGAGGACCAGGAATCCGATGAGCGTGCCGATCTGGCTGAGGATGAGCAGCGGCTTGCGGCCGGTGAAATCGCTGGCGCGGCCGAGCAGCGGACCGGAAACGAGCTGGCAGGCGGCGTAGACAGCGATCAGGAGGCCGACCTGGGTGGCCGTGGCGCCGAGTTTTTCGGCGTAGAACGGCAGCAGCGGGATCATGATCGTGAGGCCGAGCACGTCGACGGCGACGATCAGGAAGATAGGGAGAAGCGGCGAGGAACGCAAATCCCATCATCTCAGAACGTGAGACGATAATCGTATGACATTGCGCTGGCTTACTCCTTTCGCGCTGGTTGCGGCGGCGATGGCTCAGGATCGAACCATGTTTCCCCCGGTGCGCGGCACGCACCAGATGATTGGCGCGGGAAATAATCTGGAGGTCGAGGCCGGGTACCGGATGCTCGAGCAGGGCGGCAACGCGGTGGACGCAGCGGCCGCGGCGATTCTGACAGCGACGGTGACCGAGCAGGATCACATCGGCCTGGGCGGCGAAGCTCCCATCATCGTGAAGATGGCCGGCAAGCCGGTGGTGGTGATCAGCGGCGTGGGCGTGGCGGGATCGAAAGCCACGGTCGATTTTTATCAGCATCGCAAGGCGGAGCCGTGGGAAGATCCGGCACATTTCGCGCCGATTCCGAGCGTGGGCTTGCGCGCGGCGGTCACGCCGGGGACCGTGGATGGAGTTCTGCTGGCGCTCGAAAAATTCGGGACCATGAGCTTCTCGCAGGTGGTGGCGCCGGCGATTGAACGGGCGGACGGATTTCCGGCCACCGATATTTTTTCGCAATACCTGCTGCAGAACCGGCGGATTATCGCGATGATGCCAACCTCCGACAAGTTTTTCTTCCCGAATGGAACCGTGCCGCAGCCGGGCGAGATGGTGCACATGCCGGACCTGGCGCGGACGCTTCGTGAAATGGCGGCGGCGGAAAAGAAGGCGCACGGCAATCGGGCGGCGAAGATCCGGGCGGTGCATGACGAGTTCTATAAAGGTTCGATCGCGCGCCGGCTGGCGGCATTCAACGATGAAAACGGCGGGCTGATCACCTACGACGATCTGGCCAAGTTCCACGCGGAGACGGACCAGCCTCGGACCACGACTTATCACGGATACACCATCAACAAGCCGGGGTTCTGGACGCAGGGGCCGGTGATGATCGAGGCGTTGAATATTTTAGAGGGCTTCGATTTGAAGGGGATGGGGCACAACAGTCCGGAATATCTGCACACGCTGATTGAGGCGGTGAAACTGGCGTTCGCGGATCGCGACCGGTATTACGGCGATCCGAAATTCAGCAAGATTCCGGAGCAGATTCTGTTGTCGAAATCCTATGCGGCAGAACGGAGGAAGCTGATCGATCCGAAGCATGCGTCGATGGAGAGCCGGCCGGGAGATTTGGGCGCGTCGGCGCCGGCTACGGGCGCGAATGGTCCGAGCAGAGGCAACGATACGACGTGCGTGGACGTGGTGGACAAGTTCGGCAACGGAGTGTCGGTGACCCCGAGTGGAGCGTGGCTGCCGTCCGCGATCGGCGGGGATACGGGGATTCCGTTTTCTACGCGCGGCGAATCGTTTGTGATCACGCCCGGGCATGCCAACATGGTGGCGCCGGGGAAGCGGCCGCGCGTGACGCTGAGCCCGACCATCATCACCAAGGACGGGCAGTTGTTCATGACGCTTTCAACACCGGGCGGCGATAATCAGGACCAGGCGCTGTTGCAGGTGCTGCTGAATATCATCGATTTCGGGATGACGCCGCAGCAGGCGGTGGAAGCTCCGCGGTTTCAGTCCGAGCACTTCTACGCGTCGTTCGGATTCCACGAATTCGGCGCCGGGCGGGTGAGCCTCGAGGGTCGGATCCCAGTGATGACGGCGAACAAGCTGCAGGCGCTGGGGCATCACGTATTGCTGGGCGGGGATTGGAGCAACCTGGCGTCGCCGGTGGCGATCGTGGTGAAGGACGGCGTCCTGAGCGGTGGGGCGGATCCGCGGCGGGGACGATTTATTTTCGGGCAGTAATGCCGACTTATTTGTAGGCACTGTTCACCTGGACTCCGTTGTAGCCGAACGCGGATCCGTAGTTGAGGCCCGTCGCGGTGAATGACGTGAAATTGGTTCCGTTTTCGAGCGTGGTGGTACCGGTTCCAGCGGGGAGTGTACCGAGAATATACGAAGGAACGGTGAACTGTAAGGCGCTCTGGGGCGCGAAGCAGGTGTAGGTGCCGTTGCTCGAATTCCCGCTCGAGTTGCCCGTGATGATGACGAAGGTGCCCGGCGTTCCGCCGCTCCAGGTCACCTGAAGACCCTGGGAACGGGTGACGGTCGCGGCGGCAGCCTGGTTGGTCCAGGTCAAGAGCGGATTGGGGAACGTCACCGTAGCCGTAAATGGGCCAACCGCGTTCGCGCCGGACGCTCCCGACCCGCTGAAGGTGAATGTGCCTCCCGTGGACGGGATGGCTCCGGCCGGAAGCTGGGCCTCGTATTCGCCGGCAAACTCCGGGTTCGAGATCAGAGTGATGGGACCTCCGGATGGCCCGGTGACGGTAATGGTCCCCGGGTTGAGGCCGACGGTGGTGGGAGGCGTCCCGGTGACGATGGTCTCACTGATGATGCAGCCCCCGATGGAAACGATCCCGCCGCCGGCGTTGAAAGAACCGCCGGTCGACTGGTTGAAGTTGGCAATCGCGCCGCTATCGGTCTGGGTCCCGCTGCCGCTGCTGGCAGGGGTAATCGTTTGTCCCACGATCAGGCTGCCGCTGTTCACGGTACTTTGTCCGCTCAGGTTCGAGATCTCGGTGCCGGTGATGTTGAAAAGCGAATCGGTGCAGACGCCTCCGTTGTTCATCAGCGGGATGGTGGGGATGTTGCTGGTGACGGCGGGGCTGGTTCCGGTCACTACCACGATCGGCACGAAGCAGCCGTTGGGTACGCCCGCGGGGATGGTGAAACCGATGACGTCGACGCCGGGATACACGGACGATCCGGCGTAGGCGATGTTGGTGGCCTGTACTCCTCCGATGTAAATCTGTACAGGCGTGTTGATGGCGTGGCCGCTGTTGATGTATGTGGTGTCGCTATCGGCGGGATCGGCGCCGAGGCCGGTGCCCCACAGGATGACGATCTCGCCAGGTTTGGCGGAGGCGGTGTAGGTCAGGATCGCACCGGACACTGCGTCGGTTAAGACCGCGGTGTTGCCGTCGTAGTTATCGATGCCGAAGGTGGTCGGCACCACGGTGATGGGCGCGGCGGCGCCGACGGTGCCGTTATAGGTGACGGTGACGGTCCCGGTGCCGACTGGGGTCGCGGCCGGCAGCTGGGCGGCGATCTGGGTGGCGGCAGTACCGCAAGAAACGCTGCAAGTATAGTAAAGCGCTGGAGTTACAGTTGTACCATTGACAGTGATCGACACGCTGGTCCCGTTCAGTGTGGTGGGAAGGCCCTTGGTGCTGTCCTGGAGTACGGCTTGCGTGTTGGGAGCAGTGAGGCCCGTACCCTGGATTTCGAACAACGAACTGGGTGCCACGCCGGAGTTGGGGAAGCCTGCGGGGATTACGCTCGATCCACTTAGGACGGCGGTAACGGTGGGCACGGCGGCGCCTCCGGAGACGCCGAAGGTGAGGTATTCGAGCGTGAGTGAACCGCCGCTATTGGCGTTCACCATGAGCTTCGTGTCGTAGCCTCCGTTGGCGACCGCGATGAACAAATCCCCCACGGCCAGCGTGCTACTAGGGATCGCTTTGTTGCTCAGGAGGGACGTGAAGGCACCGAAGGTCGATTGAGTGATGGAGGTGTATTCGGCGGCCGGAACGACTCCGAGATTGTATCCGGTGGCCGTGCCCTGAAAGGTGAGTTGAGTGCCGGTCCAGAGCAAGTCGCCTCCGGAGGTTGAAATGGTGCCGGTGACCAGGTTGATGGTGGTGTTGGCTGTGAGGGTGACGGTGGAATCGGCAAAGACGGCCGTGCAGGTGAGAAGTGCGGCGGCCATCCAAAGAAATTGTACTTTCATTAAGGTTCCTCCAATGTTGTGCGGGACGGTATAATGATCACGGAGACGCTACACTTGTCTATCGCACGTTTTTTTCGCCTTTCGGCTCATTTGCAGATGCTCCCGGTACTCGAAAGCGGCGAGGAAACGACTTTAATCGGCGGACAGGCGGTGATGGAGGGCGTGATGATGCGCGCTCCGCACAGCTATTGTGTGGCGGTGCGAAAGCCGGACGGGACGCTGGTGACTGAGGAGCAGTCGATTCCGCGGATGTCGGAGAAGTATCCGATTTTTAAGTTGCCGATTCTGCGGGGGTTAGGGACGCTCGGGCAGGCGATGCAACTAGGCGGGCGGGCGCTTAAATTTTCGGCGAATGCGCAGCTGGACGACGGTCAAACCGAGCAGAAGCCGGTGGAAATTTCCTCGTGGATGATGACCGTGAACGTGCTTTTCACGCTCGGGTTTTTCGTCTTCCTGTACAAATTCGTGCCGCTGTTCCTGGCCACGCGCGTGGGGAAATCGGTCCCGGCGCTGTCCGGGCTGGTGGCGTCGAATTTTGTGGACGGCGGAATCCGGATTGCGATTTTCCTGACGTTTCTGTTCCTGCTTTCGCGGCTGAAGGACATCCGGCGGGTGTTCGAATTTCATGGCGCGGAGCACAAAGTGGTGTTCAACTTCGAATCGGGGCAGCCGGTGAATGTCGAAAACGCGCAGAGATTCACGACCTTCCATCCACGCTGCGGGACGAATTTTCTGTTCGTCGTGATGTTCATGTCGTTGCTGTTTTATCCGCTGCTGCCGGTGGCGGGGTTCTGGCCGCGCTTGATCTTACGGATCGCGCTGCTTCCCTTGATCGCGGGGCTGAGCTATGAGCTGATCCGGTTCGCGGCGAAGCGGCAGGGCAGCTTACTTGGACTGTTGAGCGCGCCAGGGTTGTGGCTGCAGCGGATCACCACGCAACCGCCCGACGATTCGCAGGCGGCCGTCGCGATCCATGCGCTCGAAGGCGCGATGGCGCTGGAACAGAAGCAGGGCGGCGAGCTGATCATCGCCTAAACCTGACGAATGGAATATCAAAATCGGCTCGAAGAGATCGAGCGTCATTTCGAGGAACTGACCGCGCAGATGGCGGATCCGGCCATCATTAACGATCAGGCGCAGTATCGCAAAATCGCCAAGGCGCAGAACGACTTGAGCGAGACGGTGGGGAAGTATCGCGAGTGGCAAACGGCGACCAGGCAACTGGCGGAGAGCCGCACGATGTTGAGCGAGACCGACGCGGATCTTCGCGAGATGGCGCAGGATGAAGTCCTGAAACTGGAGCCGCGCCTGGCACAGCTTGAGGAAGAGCTGAAGATTCTGCTGTTGCCGAAGGATCCGAACGATGAGAAGAACGTGGTGCTCGAAATCCGCGCGGGAACGGGCGGCGATGAAGCGACGCTGTTCGCGGCCGAGATTTTCCGCATGTACGGACGCTTTGCGGAATCGCGCGGGTGGAAGGTCGAAGTAACGTCGGCGAGCGAATCGTCGGCGGGCGGCTTGAAGGAAGTCACGGCGCTGGTGAGCGGGACTCGCGTGTATTCGCAGCTCAAGTACGAGGGCGGCGTGCACCGGGTGCAACGCGTTCCGGAGACGGAGCAGCAGGGTCGCGTGCACACTTCGGCGATCACGGTGGCGGTGCTGCCGGAAGCGGACGAAGTGGAGGTCAAAATCGACCCGAAGGATATCCGGATCGACACGTTCTGCTCCTCGGGACCGGGCGGACAGAGCGTGAACACCACGTATTCGGCGGTACGGATCACGCATTTGCCGACGGGCACGGTGGTTTCCTGCCAGGACGAAAAATCGCAGATCAAGAATCGCGCCAAGGCGGAGCGGGTATTGCGATCGCGGTTGTATGAGATCGAACTCGAAAAACAGAATGAAAAAATTGGCGCTGAGCGGCGCGGGATGGTCGGAACGGGCGACCGGAGCGAGAAGATCCGAACCTATAATTTTCCGCAGAACCGCGTGACGGACCATCGCATCGGGCTGACGCTGCATCAGCTCGACCTGGTGATGGACGGCAAGCTGGACGCCATTTCCGACGCGCTTTCGGCGCATTACCAGAACGAACGGCTCAAGAACGACGACGACGACGGCATGCTCGTCTGAAGTGCCCTCTGAAACGATGGATCTGCGCACGGCGCTGCTCCAGGGACGGCAATTACTTGAAGACGGACGCATCACCGCGCCGCAATTGACGGCGGAGGTTCTGCTGGCGCACGCGGTGGGGCATGATCGCGCGTGGCTGTACGCGCATTCCGACGAAGAATTGCGCGAGGTGTGGTGGATTCACTACGGGCGCTATCTGCACCAGCGCCTGCAGGGAACGCCCACCCAATACATCACGGGGCGCCAGGAATTTTACGGTCGCGAGTTTCGCGTGACGCCGGATGTACTGATTCCGCGGCCGGAGACGGAGCATTTGATCGAAGCTGCTCTGCGCGAACCGGCACGGTCGATTCTGGATATCGGGACCGGCTCGGGCGCGATTGCGGTGACGCTTGCGCTGGAGATGAAGGCTCGCGTTACGGCTGGGGATATTTCGGTGGCGGCGCTGCGCGTGGCTTCGGAGAATGCGCGGAAGCTGGGCGCGGAGGTTCGATTCGTTGCGGGGGACCTGGCGTCGGCATTTGCGGATGGTTCGTTCGACCTGGTGGTTTCGAATCCGCCGTATGTTCCCGACAGCGAATCGCTGCCGCGCGAGGTGGGCGAGCATGAACCGAAGGTCGCGCTGTTCGGCGGGGTCGACGGGCTGGACGTTTATCGGCGGCTGATTCCGGAAGCCGCGCGAGTGCTCAAGCCGGGCGGAAGGCTGGTGATGGAAATCGGGTACCGGATGGCCGATGCCGTTCAGGGGATGCTGACGGATTGGCGTGACGTGACGGTGGATTGCGATCTGGCGGGCATTCCGCGCGTGGTTACTGGAAAATTTCTTCGAAGAAATTGAGCATGGCGTTCCACGAGCGCTGATCGGCAAGCTGATTGTATTCGATGCCATCGATGGCGCGGTCGCCGGCGTGCGGATTGGTGAAGCTGTGCTTGACGCCGGTGTAGACGATTACCTGGGCGTCGGCTTGGCCCGAGCGCATTTCATCGATGAAGGCCTGCACCTGCCCGGCGGGGATGAAAGGATCGTCGGCGCCTGTGATGGAGAGGACTTTCGCGGTGACGCGTCCGGGTTCGGCGCGAGCGGTGGTCTGAAGGCCGCCGTGAAAGCTGACGACTCCGCGCACCGGAGCGCCGCTGCGCGCGAGTTCCAGGGACGTCGATCCGCCGAAACAGAATCCGATGGATGCGATTCGGGCGCGGTCGACTTCAGGTCGCGAGGCAAGTGCGTCGAAGGCGGCGCGGATTCGGGCGCGCAGGGCTGGAACGTCGGCACGCATGGATCGGGTGAATTGCAATCCGTCCTGAGTGGCGTCGAAATGTTTTCCGCCGCCGACCATGTCGACGGCGAGCGCGGCGAATCCTGACTTCGCCAGGCGTTCGGCGGTTTGTCTCGAATGATCGCCAAGGCCCCAGGCTTCGTGAACGACTAGAACTCCGGGGCGCTGGCCGGCCTTATCATCGTCATACGCGTAATACCCGCGCATTTCGAGATCATCGGCGCGGTAGTCGAAATTTTGCGTCTGCATGTCTCTATTTTGACCGGATAAAAGTACACGCCAGGGCTGTAAAATGTTCCAATTGCACGTTCTGAATCGAATGTTACGGTCAACATTTTCAGGCATTTCGATTGGAGGTTGAAGTGCGTAGAAACTGGCATGAAAAGACGCCTGGTAGAACGATGGATATTGGCGGCCATGACCGCTACGGTCCTGATGGCGGCGGAAAAAATGCCGGACGTACGGCTTCGCCACGCGCAGATTGCACTCACAGAGATCATGCAGAGCCTGGATCGCGGGATTCCGCGCGATCTGATCGACAAAGCGCAGTGCGTGGTCATTGTGCCGGATCTGCTGAAGGCCGCGTTCGTGGTGGGCGCGCAGTATGGCCGCGGGTACGCGATGTGCCGCCACGAAAACGGCTGGAGCTCGCCGGCCGGGGTTCGCATTGAAGGCGGGAGCTTCGGATTTCAACTGGGCGGATCGTCGACGGATCTGATCATGCTGGTGATGAATCACCACGGCATGGAGCGGCTGCTCGGCGACAAGTTCACGATCGGCGGGGACGCCGCGGCGGCGGCGGGACCGGTGGGCCGCGCGACATCGGCGCAGACCGATATCGCGATGCGTGCCGAGATCCTGTCGTGGTCGCGATCGCGCGGGCTGTTCGCGGGAATTTCTCTGCAAGGCGCGACGCTGCGGCCGGATGGCTCGGAAAATCGCCGGCTGTACGGACGCGGGATCAGCAATCGTGAAATTCTGGAGCGGGGCGTTGCGGTTCCCGGCGTGGCGCAGGCGCTGGTGGCGGAACTCGATCACATCTCGGGCGGAGGGCCTGTTCAGGCTCAGCTTGGCGAGCCCGGTTCACGGATCATTCTGAGCGAAGACCGGCTCTACTTCGCTACGGGCGCATATGAAGTTGCCGCGACTGCCGAACCGGCACTCAGCCAGGTGGTGCGGACGCTGCACGACAATCCGAGCTGGGTGGTGCGCGTCGAAGGATTCACGGATAACGTGGGCAGCCGCGAAGAGAATCACAGGCTATCCGAGCTGCGCGCCCACGCGGTGATGGACTGGCTGGCGAGCCACGGAGTGAATCCGGTGCAGATGACCGCGCGCGGCTTCGGCGAATCACGGCCGCTTGCGAGCAACGCGACAGCGGGCGGACGATCGCGGAACCGCCGTGTCGAAATCGTGCGTGTGGCAGCGGCGCCGGTCCCAACCGGCTATTAACGCGAGTACGCGAGTTTCCCGTCGATGTAGCACGCTCGCGCCGGTTCGACGCCGAAGAAATAGGCCAGCTCGCGATGATCGGCGCAATCGTGGATGACGAAATCGGCTCGCTTGCCGGGCTCTAGTGAACCAATTTCAGAGCCGAGTCCCAGGCTGTACGCGGCGTTGATGGTGGACGCGGTGATCGATTCGGCGGGCGTCATCTTCATCTGCGTCGCGGCGAGCGAGAGAATCATAGGCATCGATGGGGTGGGTGAAGAGCCGGGATTGAAATCGGTGGCGAGTACGATTCCGAGGCCGGCGGCGATCATTCCGCGGGCGTCGGGATAGCGCTTCGAACCCAACGCATACACCGCGCCGGGGAGCAGCACGGGCTGGACGCGGGCACGTTTGAGTGCTTCGATTGCGATCGCGTCGGAATGTTCCAGATGGTCGGCCGTGGCGGTGGCGAGTTCGGCCGCAAGGAGCGCGCCGCCGCTGTTTTCGAGTTGATCGGCATGCATTCGTAAACCGAGACCGAGGGCGCGGGCGGCTTCGAGTACGCGGCGGGCGTCGGCGACGGGAAATACGCGCGGCTCACAGAAGACGTCGCAGAATCGGGCTAGCGGAGCGGCGCGCGGCAGCATCTCTTGAATGACGAGATCAAGGTAGTCCTCCTTGCGACCGCGAAATTCGTCAGGGACTTCGTGCGCGCCCAGAAAAGTCGGCACGGCGCGCACGGGACCGATTCGCGCGATCACGCGCAGCAATTTCAACTCGCTTTCTAACGACAGACCGTAACCGGACTTTGCTTCTATGGTGGTGGTGCCGTTGCGCAGGAACCATTCGACGTAGCGATTCGCAGCGGCGACCAACTCCGCTTCGCTGGCCGCGCGAGTCTTGCGAACGGTCGATCGGATTCCGCCTCCGGCCGCGGCGATTTCCTGATACGTGGAGCCTTCCGCGCGCTTTTCGAATTCGTCGGCGCGATTTCCGGCGAACACGGGATGGGTGTGCGCGTCGATGAATCCGGGCATCACCACGCGGCCGCCGGCGTCTACGATTTCGGTGTCGGGATCGATCGCGAGGTCGCACCGAAGTCCGACGCGTTCGATGCGGCCGTCGTGAATCAACATCGCGCCGTCGCGAAGGATGGAGAGCTCGCGCAGTTCCGCGCCTGTGCGTGGCCGCGCGGGACCGGCCAACGTTACCAGCTCTGCACAGCCGACTACAGCGAGATTCATTCTTCTTCCATCGGAATGCGGATGCCCTGTTCGCGCGCGACCTCTTTCGCGCGTTCATATCCGGCGTCGGCGTGGCGAATGATGCCGGTGCCGGGGTCGGTGGTGAGCACGCGCTCCAGGCGGCGCGCGCAATCGGCGGTGCCTTCGGCGACCACCACCATGCCGGCGTGCTGCGCGTATCCGATGCCCACGCCGCCGCCGTTGTGAATCGAAACCCAGGATGCGCCCGCGGCCACGTTGACCATCGCGTTCAGCAAGGGCCAATCCGCGATCGCGTCCGAGCCGTCGAGCATCGCTTCGGTTTCGCGATACGGCGACGCAACCGAGCCGGCGTCCAGATGGTCGCGTCCGATCACCACCGGGGCTGCAATCTTTCCGCGTTGGATCAGATCGTTCATGGCGAGGCCGAATTCGGCGCGCTCGCCGTAGCCCAACCAGCAGATGCGCGCGGGCAATCCCTGGAACCGAATTTTTTCGGACGCCAGCTTCATCCAGCGCTTCAGCGTTTCGTTGCGCGGGAAAAGTTCGAGCGCGAGGCGATCGGTGATGCGGATATCCTCGGGATCGCCAGACAGCGCGGCCCAGCGAAACGGGCCGCGGCCTTCGCAGAACAGAGGCCGGATGTATTCGGGAACGAATCCCGGAATTTCGAATGCGTCGTCGACGCCGGCGCGTTTGGCCTGGGTGCGAAGATTGTTGCCATAATCGAACGTCACGGCGCCCATGCGCTTCAGCGCGAGCATCGCGCGGACATGCTCGCCCATGGCTTCAAGCGATCGGCGCACGTATTCGTCGGGGTTTTCGCAGCGCAGGGAGCGGGCTTCAGCGAGGGTCATGCCGTTCGGGACATAACCGTTCAGCTCGTCGTGGGCGCTGGTCTGATCGGTCAGAATATCGGGAACGACGCCGCGCCGGACCAATTCGGGAAGGACGTCGGCGCAGTTTCCCACCAGCCCTACTGAAATTACCTCGCCTTTTTTCCGCGCCTGATCGAGAACTATGAGCGCCTCATCAAGGCTCGACGTCATCCGGTCGCAGTAGCCGGTTTCGATGCGCTTTTCGATTCGCTGGGGGTCGACGTCGATGCCGAGGAAGCACGCGCCGGCCATGGTGGCTGCAAGCGGCTGCGCTCCGCCCATGCCTCCCATGCCGCCAGAAACGGCGAGCTTACCGTGGAGCGATCCTCCGAAGTGCTTCACGGCGGCGGTGGAAAATGTTTCAAACGTTCCCTGGATAATTCCCTGGCTGCCGATGTAGATCCAGGAGCCGGCGGTCATCTGGCCGTACATCGTCAACCCCAGCCGCTCCAGACGATGAAATTCGTTCCAGTTGGACCAGTGGCCCACCAGGTTGGCGTTTGCGATCAGCACGCGCGGCGCGTCGTCATGTGTGCGGAAAATGCCCACGGGCTTCCCCGACGCGACCAGCAGCGTTTCGTCGTTTTCGAGCGATTCAAGTGACCGAATAATGGCGTCGAAGGCTTCCCAACTGCGCGCCGCCTGGCCGGTGCCGCCGTACACGATCAGGTCATCGGGACGCTCGGCCACCTCGGGGTCGAGGTTGTTCATCAGCATGCGGAGCGCGCCTTCCTGGCGCCAGCCTTTGCATCGTAGATCGCGCCCGCGCGGCGCGCGAATGATCCGACGGCTACTCATGCTTATACAATACCGCCCGCATTTTGCGATCGAATTCGGCTTCGGAGAAGCGCGCGGCGGCGGCTTGCAGACGCGTGGCGCAAATGGACGGTTCGGCGGCTTCGAATCGCGCGATGGCCGCGGTGAGCGATTTTTCGTCGGGCGAATCGTAGAAGAACGCGGCCTCCTCCGGCACGATTTCGCATACTCCGCCGCGGCCGAGCGCGATGACGGCTTTACCACTGGCAATGGCTTCGACGGCCGTGATCCCGAAATCCTCTTCGCCCGGCATCACGAAGGCACGCGAGCGAGCGTACAGTCCGCACAGTTCTTCATCGGAGACGCGACCGCAGAATTCGATATTTTTCGCCGCGATTTCGCGGAGCCGCGAGAACTCCGGGCCATCGCCGGCGATGCGGAGCTTGCGTCCGGTCTTCGAAAACGCGCGCACGGCGGTATCTACGCGTTTGTAGGGAACCAGCTCACTTACGATCAGAAAATAATCGTCCGCGGGTTCATGCCGGAATGTGCCGATGGCCACCGGAGGATGCACCACCTGGGACTCGCGCCGGTAGGTTTTCAAAATCCGTTGCCGCACATTCTCGCTGTTGGCGACGAATTCGTGCACACGCGCCGCGGTGGCGAGGTCCCATCGGCGCAGGCGCGGCGTCAGTGCGGCAATCGCTGCGCGCTTGATGGGCGACCGCGTCCATTCGTTCAGATACTGAGGATACAAATCCCACAGGTAGCGCATCGGTGTGTGGCAATAACAGACGTGACGCGTTTCGGGGCGCGTGATGACGCCCTTGGCGGGACCCGATTCGCTCGACACGACCAGGTTGTACGCGCGCAGGTCGAAATGTTCCAGCGCCTTCGGCATGAGCGGCAGCAGGGACCGGTAATGGCGCCGCAACGGGTTGAGGAACGACGCGGTCACGCGGCGGCGGCGGATCAAAGGCGAGACTTTCGCCGGGTCGTAAAACAGCGTGAAGATATCGGCTTTGGGAAGCAGACGGCACAGCGCCTCAAGCACCTTTTCACCGCCGCGCATTCCCAGTAGCCAGTAGTGCACGATGGCGGTGCGCGCGGGTGGATATTCGGTCAAGCGTGCGCCGCCCATCTGTTAGGCTGAAGGGACGAATGCCTCCCGTTCGCCCGCGCGCGGTGTCCTGGCGCGTGTTGTTTCAGATGTTCACCGTCGGCGCGTCCACCGGACTGGTGAAGATCGCGGCGGCGGCGAAAGTAGTCGCGACGGCGCGCGCTTTTGGAACCAGCGACGGCCTCGACGCGTACCTGGTGGCGTTTCTGCTGCCTGCGTTCGTCAGCGACACGCTGGCCGGATCGCTCACTTCGTCGCTGGTGCCGACGTTTATTGAAGTGCGCGAATTGCAAGGTCGCGACGCGGCCATGCGCCTGTATCGCAGCGTGCTGGCAGCGGGAACCGGTTTGCTGGCGGCAGCCGCGCTGCTGGTGGGGGTATTCGCGCCGTGGATTTTCCGGGTGCTTGCGTCCAGTTTTGATGCCGGCAAGATCGCGCTGACCTGTTCGCTGTTCTGGGTGATGCTGCCGACCGTCCTGCTGAGCGCGATGAGCACGGCGTGGCGCGCGATTCTGAATACCGAGGGTCGATTCGCGCTGCCCGCGATGCTGCCGGCGCTCACGCCGCTCGCATCCATCGCGCTGCTGTTCGCCTTCGGCCGGAGTTGGGGCGTGTATACGCTTGCGATCGGAACGCTGGCCGGCGGCCTGGCGGAATTCGCACTGCTGGCGGTCGCGATGGTGCGCCGCGGCGATCCGATTCTTCCACGCTGGTATGGACGCGACGGCGCGCTCGATCAAGTGATGGCGCAGTACGCGCCGGTGGTCGCGTCCGTTTTGCTGCTGGGCGGAACGCCACTGATCGATCAATCCATCGCGGCGATGCTCGGCTCCGGCAGCGTGGCGGCGCTGAGTTACGGAACCCGGGTCACCACGGTGCTGATCGCCATGGGTCCCAGCGCGGTCGCGACCGCGATCCTGCCGCATTTTTCGCGTCTGACCGTCAACCCGGATTGGGATCATCTTCGGCACAGCCTGCGCAGCTACGCCGCGATCATTCTCGCTGTGACTCTGCCCGCCGTGGCGTTGCTGATGCTGTTTTCCGAACCGATGGTCCGCGTCTTCTTCGAGCGCGGACAATTTACCGGCGCAGCCACGGAAGTGGTCACGCGCATCCAGCGGTTTTCGCTGCTGCAGATTCCGGCCGCGATGGTCATGGCGCTGGCGCTGCGGCTGGTTTCTTCGATGAAGGCGAGCCGGCTGCTGGCGCGTGTGGCGGGGGTTTACGCGATCCTGAATGTGGCGCTCGATTTCGTGCTGGCGCGGACCATCGGCATCGCAGGAATTCCGCTTTCCACCGCGATTGTGCAATTCGTCGCGCTGCTCTATTTGTTGCACTTGATGCGCACCCGCCTGCCGGCCAGCTTCAGCTCGGTGCCGACGCGCGCCGCGGCTTCCTGAACCAGCTCGGCTACCGGCGCGTCCACCAGTTTTCGCCCGCGTGGTTCGATCGACAGCCATTCGAAGCGCGGCCTGGCGAGTTGCTTCCATCGTTCCGAAACGAGCCGGATTCGTCCTCCTACGATCGACATTTCAATTTCGCGCAGATCGAGCAGCGTGGCGGCCGGGGTCTTGCCGCGGTCGCGCACGACGATGAGATCGGCGACGCCGCCTTCGCGAACTTCGCCACGGCCGTCAGGGAGGCGCAGAACACGCGCGGCGTTACAGGTGACCATGCGGTACAAGCGCGCCGCGCTCAAATTCCAAAGGCGGCGGGCTGCGCGCAGCGAGTCGAGCAGATCGCCGGGTGCCGTGATGGCTGAATCCGTTCCCAGCGCGATTTCCACTTTGGTTCTGAACGCGGCACGTGGGATGGATCGCCGCAGGGTGAATAAATTCGAGACCGGGCACGCGATCAGGGACGCGCGCCGCGCTTCGAGCAGCTGCCAGCCGGGGCGATCGAGCGCGACACCGTGCACGATCACTACGCGATCGTCGAGCAGCCGCAGTCGATCCAGTTCGAAGATCTCCCGTGCGCCGGCAGCGTCGGTCGCTTCGCCCAGATGTAGAACGAACGGGAGTGTTTGCGGCGTCCGAGCTTTTCGTTGTGCGAGGTCGGGCGTGAATTGGAGCGAATGCGCCCAGCCGGCTTTCGCGATACGCACCGGGAAACTTGCACCGAAAACACGGGCGCGATCGGGATCATGATGGGCCACGGTGGTCACGCCGCTCATCAGGTTTTTCAAGGCTCCCCACTGAAGCCGCACGGATCGGGGAATTGCGCGATGCTCGCGGACAGGAGATTCGCCGGGCCGGTAGACATCGCGCGCCCAGTCGGTTGCGTTGGCGTAGGGAGGGCGGCCGAGGAGCGGGAACAGATTGAAGGAGAGATGATCGTGCGCGTTGATCAGGCCAGGCAGAATCATGTGGCCGGTGACGTCGATCTCCGGTCCGGGCGCGGTTTTCGCGATCCGGCCGCATGAAATCGCGAGGTCGCGGCGTTCGGCATGTATGGCGTCGATTGCTACCCGAGCGCCGCGCAGAATCACGCAACCCTCCGGAATCGGGCGATGAAGATCGCGGCCTGCCCGCGCACTTGCTGATACATCGCGCGTTTACCTGCGGCGTCGAATAGACTGCGTTCGGGTTCATCGAATCCGGATTCCAAGAAATCCTCCAGCACCAGACGGGAGTTGCGCAGTTCCGAGATCGAATACGCGTCACTGTCCATTTCGACGGTCTCGCCGGCGCTGTGAAAGGTGCGTTTCCATCCGCGGCGCAGGGCGTCGGGATGAAAGTCGGTGACGATGACGGTCGCCCCGGGTGCGGCCAGCCGCGCGAGTTCGGCCATCGCCGCTTCGACTGGCCGCAGGTGCCCGAGAGCCAGGGTCGAAATCAAGACATCCGCGCAGGCATCGCGAAACGGAGCGTGGAGAGCGTCGCCGTGGGCCATGCGGCCGTGGATGATCGGCTTGCGCGCGGCCTCGGTTAGCATCGGCAAAGACAAATCGACTCCGGCCGCGCGCGCGCCGCGTTCGACGCTCCATCGCAGCCATCGGCCGGTTCCGCATCCGACGTCGAGAAATCGTTTTCCCGCGACAGCCGGCATGCGCGGCGTCAAGCATCGCGTTTCGAGCGCTACGATGGCGCTGTTTTCGCAATCGAAAGTGGGGGCCCAGCGCGCATAAGCTTCCGACGATGAGACGCGGATCACAAGCTTTCAAGGCGCGGCTCGCGTAGGCGAACCAGCTTTTGCGCCCAGCGTAACTCGACCGGATTTTCGAACGCGCCGGCCGCGTAGCGCCAGCTTCCCAGGCCCTTGAGCATGAGGCGCGCCCAACGCGGCAGGCGCCAGTCCTGCACGGTGGGCCAGCGCGCATTCATGACCGTTTCGAATCCGCGAATCTTGCGGCGCAGCTCCGGCGAGAGCCAGGTCAGATCCGGATCCTTGCGCATGGCGAAGCGGAACCAGCGCTCCGTCGCCCATTCATCGGGCGTGGATGGGAATTCGAAATTGCCGAGATTTCCATACATTTCTCCGCTGCGTTGTGGAACGGGGCAATAGGTTTGCACCACGATCTCGACGTGTGGATTAATGCGCTTCACCCGCCGCGCAAATGCGACGGTTTCGTCGAAATCGGATTCCGAATCGGCGGGATCGCCGAAGATAAGCGAGAATTCGGGGACGATGTTGAACCGGTGCATGCGTGCGGCGAGTTCCAGAGATTGCTCCGCCGTGATCTCCTTTTTCATCTCTTTCAGCTTCCGGTTGGAGCCCGATTCGACGCCGAAGAAAATCATCGCGCAGCCGGATTCGCGCAGTTTTCGCAGGGTGTCGTCGGAGAAACGCAGCACGGAATCGACGCGCGTTTCGCACCACCAGTTCATCTTGAGCGGAATCATCCGTTCGGCCAGTTCGCGCGCGTGATTCTCGCGCAGGAAGAAGTTGTTGTCGTAAAACTGGACGGCGTTCACGCGGTAATCGCGCTGCAACTGCGCGAGCACTTCGGCGGTCCGCGCGGGCGGTTCCACTTTTTCGCGCGATCCCGAAAAATCCACGACGCCGCAGAAGCTGCATTTGTACGGACACCCGATGCTCGCCTGATACACCGTGGTGCGCGATCCGAGAAAGGTCGGGCGCAAATACGGCTTGGGGTCCAGGCGATGATACGGCATTTTCGGAAAATCGCCGGGCGATCGCAGCGGGCGTTCGCTGTTGTGAACCTTCAGGCCGAACGGATCTTTGAACGACAGGCCGCGAATACCCGCGAACTTTCGGTCGCCATCCAGCGCTGCCAACAGCTCGATGAAAGTTTCCTCGCCCTGCCCGCGCACCACGAAGTCAACATAGTTCGCATTCAATGCGGCGTCCGGATAGATGGAAGGAAAATATCCGCCCCACACGATGGGCACGTCTGGATAATTGTTTTTGAACCACCGGCATACGGGAATCGCGCTGCGCGTTTGCGGACCGGGCATGACCGTCACCGCAAGCATTCGCGCGGGACGCTCCCGCATGATCCGCTCAATCGGCTGGCGTGGATCGTCTTCGATATTGCCGTCGACGATCGCGTAGTCTTCCTTGCCTTCGATCATCGCGGCGATCGCGAGAATCGACAGCGGGTACCGCTGGTTGCCTTTGCGCGTCGCGCGCGGATTCAGGAAAACGATCATGCGACGATTCCTTCCAGAATCCAGAATCGCGAGGGCGGACGCGCGCCTTTCCACCACGCCTTCAACGGCCGCGAATGCCACGCGAGGCCGTACCACGGCCTGTGGATGCGCCACCGGATTCCGACGCTGCGTGCCAGTTCGGCGATCATGCGGCGATCCAGATATTCCACGCTGCCGACATGGTCGGAGTCGGTCCCGTACCTGGCGAAGAACTTCTGCCGCCTTTCGCGGCGCATCATTTCTCCGTGCTCGCGCAACCTATAGACCGGCGAATCGAGAATTACGATGCGTCCACCCGGCCGCAGGCAGCGCCTGGCCTCGGAAAGCGTCTTCACGTAATTCGAGGAGTAGTGCACGGAAGCATTGAAGATCACGGCGTCGAACTGCGCGTTCGCGAATGGAAGCTGATCGAAGTCGGCGTTGAATCGGGCGAAGTTCGCGCGATTCAGGTAATGCCGCGCGGCGCCCAATCCCTGCTGACTGTCGACGAGCAGGTCGACCGCGACCGCTCGATGGCCGCGTAGCGCGAGCCGATAGGACAGCCAACCGCATCCCGCGCCTACGTCCAGCAAATCCAGGGAACGCCCGCATTCCATCCGCAGCAGGATTCTCTGCTCAAAGTATCGATAGGTGCGGCCGCGCATCGCCCACTGCGCGTCGAATGCTCCGGTCAAGTCCTGGAATGGCAGAGCGAAATAATATTCCGGATCGTCGGATCCGCGGCCTTCCGCACGACGGATGCGCAGGTAATCCACTGCAAACCGCTGGTGCGACGCGAGCATCACGCCTCCACCTCGGCGAAAGCGTCGCGCAGTCCACGCCGCGCCGACGCGGCTTCGTCCACCAGGCCAGCGGCCTCGCTCTTCAATAGCTGATCGGCGAACTGATAAAATCGCCGCGAGTGTCGCCCCCTGATTCGCACGTCGCGATCGGTGGACGTGGGCCATTCGCCGATCCGTACCAGTCGATCCGCAACGTCGTCATAATATGGAGTGCCCTTGATCGGATAGGAAATCGTGGTCAGAAAAGTATCCGGGCGGCAGGATTTGACGTGCTCCACCGTGGCTTCGATGTCGCTCAGGTCTTCGCCCGCGTACCCCCACATCAGAAACATGCCGGTCTCGATGCCCTGGCCGCGCAGAAAACGCACCGCGTCGCGAACCTGATCCACGCGCACGCCGCGCTGCATTGCGTCGAGAACGCGCTGCGATCCGCTTTCCGATCCGATCCACACGCGAAAACATCCCAGCGCGGCGAGCGTGCGGGCAGTCTTCACGTTCATCCGGTCCGCACGCGTGATGCATTCGAACGGAATGCGCAGGCCGCGACGCGACATTTCCTCCGCGTATTTTTCGATCCATCCGGGATGAATGGTGAAAACGTCGTCGGCGATCCACAACATTTCCGGTCCGTAGCGTTCAACGATCCAGGCAACCTCCGAGGCTACCGAGGCAGGCGACCGGCGGCGATGCGTCTTTCCGTACACCGAATGGCTGCACCAGCGGCAATGGTATGGGCAGCCTCGGGCAGTGATGACGGAGATGGATCCGCGCCCATGCCGCTCGCGCCAGGCGTGCAAGTAGCGCGGGATGTCGACGCGCTCGCGGTCCGGCCACGGCTGCGCGTCGAGATCTGAGATCAGCGGCGCTGCGGCGTTTTCTGCGATGGATCCGTGGGACGCGCGATACTGAATGCCCGGCACAGCCGACCAGTCCTTCGACCGCAGCAGCGCTTCGAGTGACACTTCGCCTTCGCCATTCACGATCGCGTCGGCGCCTGCGCGCAGATATTCGTCCGCATAATTGGCGGGTTCCGGTCCGCCGATCACCACGCGGCATTCATGCTCGCGAGCAGCTTCGGCGATCGCGACCACATTGCGGCGCGTTAACAAATTCCCGTAGATTCCCACCACCCTCGGCCGCTCCGTCGCGATGGCGCGCAAGAGTTCCTCGCGCGTGCCGAAGGTGGAATCGTAGATTTCGACGTCGAATCCGCGCGCGCGCAGGTGCGATGACAAATACAGCAGGCCCAGCGGAGCGTACGGCTTCATGATTTCGCGCTCGCGGGCGTCCTCGGCGAGAAAATATCCGTGCGTCAGGAGCAGGTCCATGCCGGCACCATTTTCGAGGACGCGCGTTCGAGCGCGTACACTCTATCCCAATGCGGATCGGCTCCGCGAACTTCGGCGTGCACGGCGTCGGCGAGCGCGCGGTAAAACTCCGTCGAATACGCTCCGCGAAACATCATGGAGACGTCGTCACTGTCGCGCCAGTTGGATTTGTCGCCGAGCCCTTCCGCCACGCGCGCGTAGAAGCGCGTTCCGGGCAACGGATATGCGACCGAAATTCCGACCTCGTCCGGCTCCGTCTCACGAACCATACGGATGGTTTTTTCGATATCCGCCCAGGTCTCGCCCGGATATCCGAATTGCAGGAAATAGCACGCGCGAATGCCGTGCCGGCGCAGATTTTCGCGAGCTTCCCGAATCTGCGCAACGCGCGTGCCCTTGTCCATGGCGTCCAGAACTTTCTGCGATCCGGATTCGGCGCCCATCCACACTTCTTCACATCCAGCTTCCCGCAGTGCGGCGACCGTGTCGCGAGTCATCAGATCACAGCGCGATTGCATTTTGAACGGCAGGCGTGAGCCGGCGTGCGCCACGGCGTCGGCGAAGGCGCGGGTCCATTGCGGCGAGAGCGCGAAGATGTCATCGGCGAACCAGATGTGCTCCGCGCCCAGTTCGTTTTTCACGAGCGCCATTTCGCGCGCGGTCTGCTGCGGGGACCGGAATGAATAGCCCGACCCGAATACCGGCTTGGCGCACCAGTTGCAGCGATATGGGCAGCCGCGGCTCGAAACCAGGTTGATCGAAAAATATCCGTGGGCGGATTTCCATGTAGTGCGATAAGTTTCGATGTCAACCAAGTCCCAGGCGGCGACCGGCAACACGTCGATGTTCACGCGCGGCGCTTTCACCACGCGGCTGCTCCCGACGGCGCCGAGGACCTCCGCCATGGCTGCCTCCGGCTCTCCCGAGATCACGAAATCGAATCCGGCGGCTAGGTACTCCGCCGAATGATCTGTCGCGTCCGCGCCGTTCACAAACGCCGTCGCGCCAAACCGGCGAGCAGCCGCGCACATCCGGAACGCGAGTTCGCGGTTGCGCATCAGGCACATCTTGCTCAGGAAATTGAAATTGTCTTCGATCACGCCGACCACCCGCGGCCGGTGCAGTTCAAG
Source organism: Terriglobia bacterium (assembly GCA_963797245.1). Taxonomy (GTDB): domain Bacteria; phylum Acidobacteriota; class Terriglobia; order Bryobacterales; family Bryobacteraceae; genus Palsa-187. Next base: position 144,244 of record CAWCPE010000016.1, on the reverse strand, counting down.
CGCGGCTTCGAACGCTTCATCACCCGAAGCCGCGAGAGTCACGTCGCACAGCGCGACCGAGTAGCCGCGCTCGCGCAGCAAGGCCGCGACAATCAGCGTCTGCAACGGCGGATAGGGCTGCATCTTCCGGACCTGCTTCCGGTCCGAGTACAGATGATTCGAATGGGTGAGGAGAATTTCAGCCACGCGGCTTACCTCAACACGTCACCGGCTCAGAGCTGAGCGGCGTCGCGTCCACGATCGGCTTGGGCGGCGAAATTACTTTGTCCACCAGGTTCTTGGCCCAGAGTTCCACCGGGATGCTGAAGAAGTTATGATCCAGCCGCCAGCGCGCCGGCGCCGCGATCATTTCATACACCGCGCGATTCAGCCGGCTCCGTTCGTAGCGCCCCACCGGCACGCGATGAAACGCCACGCGCAGATAATCCCGCATAATCTGCAGCTGGCGATGCTTCTTCCCTTTGAGCCACGGCAACACCGTATAGCGCGGGAAGAAATCCGACCATCCTTCCATGGTCTGCGGCACCTGGATCCCCAGTTCGAAAGCGCGCTCCATCACCGGCGCGCCGGGATACGGGGTGAAAATGTTGGTCCAGAATTCCGCGCCGGGAAATTGACGGCAGATATTCATGATCAACTGAATCGATTCGCGCCGCTCCTTGTCACCTTCGCCCGGATACCCGAAGATCATATTGAACGCCGGCTTGATGCCCGCGGCCGCCAGGCGATCGGCGGCTTCGTAGATCATTTCGAGTTTTTGAAAATCCTTGTTCATGAGGTGCATCACGGTTTCCGATCCGCTGTCGGCGCCCATCTGCACCTGTTCGAGGCCGCTGCGCTGCAGAATGCGAAGCTCGTCCACGCTGAAGCGTGTGACCAGGTTGGTGGACGCCTGAACGCTCCAGTTAAATTTCGCGCCGCGCCGCAGGATTTCTTCGGAAATGGCCACGCATCGGCCGCGATCCACCATGTAGTTGTCGTCGATGATCCAGATCAGTTGCAGCCGGTAGCGCGTCACCAGGTCGGTCAATTCTTCGCCGACCTGATCGGGCGGCAGCGCGTTCCACTTGCGGCCGTACACACCGGCGTTCGTGCAATAGGAGCAGTTATATGGACACGCAAAGCTCGAAACGTAATTCGTCCAGCGCCGGCCGCACATGCGTTCATAGGCGTCAAAATCCGCCAGATGATACGCTTTTGGCGGCATGTCGACAATCGGTTTCAGCGCGCGCGGCTTGTTGAAAACGATCTGGCCGTCGTCCTTGTAACCCGCGCCTTCGATCCCGGCGAACGATTCGCGCGCTTCAATTCTTTGCACGATTTCAAGCAGCGCGTCTTCGCCCTGTCCTTTCACGACTACGTCGACGAACGGCGCAGCCAGCGTCTGATGCGGCAGCAACGACGGATGCCATCCGCCGAGCACCACCGGCATGTCTGGATAAAGCCGCTTGGTTTCCCGGGCGATTTCGACGGTTTCGCGAATCATCGGGCCGGTAACCAGCGACACGCACAGGCACAGCGCGTCGGCGAGCTCTTCGATCACGCGCTTCTTGTAATTGGGAGTGATGGTCGAATCGATGATCCTGACCAAGTAACCGGCGCGCTCGAGCGGTGTCGCCAGGGCCAGAATCGCCAGGGGCGCGGTCGCTTCATTGCTCGCGAAGGCCGGGAAAAAGAAGACGATTTTCTTGGAGCGCGCTCTTAACACACCCCAATCTTGATATAGCGCCGGTTGCGGCTTATAGGATGGTTGTTACAATCGGTTTTGAACGCGTTCCTGCCCGTTTTCGATGCCACGTTCTATCCGCTCGGGTTCCCGGTTTGCATCCGGACCAATTCCCAGGAAGTCCTGGACGCCGCTCAGCGCGAGTGGAATTTGTGGCAACCCACCTTTTCCGAGCCGCCGATCACTCTCTACGTGACGGTCAATAACCCGGCGCGAGAGCGCCCGCCGACGCCGGACTTTCGCACCGACGCACAGGCCCTCGCCGTCTGGGCGGACGGCCGGAACTTCGCCGTAGGGAGTGGCAACTATGCTTGGGCGTATCTGACCTTCGGCGCCGTCGAAGATCCGGCCTGGCTTCAGTATCACTTTCTGGATGCCCTCGCGTTCCAACTGATCACGTCCGCGCACCTGACGCCGATTCATGCCTCCTGCGTCGCCCGCCGCGGCCGGGCCACCTTGCTGGCTGGAAACTCGCACGCCGGGAAAAGCTCGCTCGCCTACGCCTGCGCGCGGCGTGGATGGACCTACGTCAGCGACGATTCTTGTCCCCTCCTTCGCCGCTGCGCCGCCGAACGCCTGATCCTGGGGACTCCTCATTCGCTTCGGCTGCGCCCTGACGCGCCGGCGCTTTTCCCTGAACTCGCCGGCATTCCGACCACCCTTCGCGGCAATGGAAAATACGTTTTGCAGATCCCGACGTCGTCTCTACAGATCGAGACAGCTCCCACCGCAAAGGCCTCGCGCTTCATTCTTCTCGACCGGCGAGAGGGTCCGGCGCGTCTCTCGCCGGTCATTGAGAAGGCCGTCCGCGATCACTGCGCTCAACACTTTTATCACTGGGACCCTCCCGTCGACCGCGCGCAGCGTGCTGCGTTCGATACCATGCTCGAAGGAATGGAAACTTTTTCGCTCAAGTATTCGAATCTGGACGAAGCGATCGATCTTCTCGAACAATGATTCCGACCGGCGTCCGCGCGATCCTCGACGCGCTTGCATTCGATGGCCGTCCCGTCGATCTTTCCTCCATCGATTTTCCCTTCGCCGACCGCGCGCATCTTACGCTGCTTCTGTCGCGCCATATTCAAAGTCCCCATGTTGATTCCGCGCTCGCCCGCAACACGCAACGGGTGGCAAAAATCGCCGCCGACTACGCCGAGATCGCGCCCTTGTTCGATCATGTCGCGCTCAAGGGGTTCACGCATGTGCCCGATTTCATCGACGATATCCGGCTCCGGGTTCAATACGATCTGGACCTTTACGTCCCGCCCGCGGAGGGCGAAAAGGCCCGCCAGGCTCTGGCCGGACTTGGCTATCAGGCCATTGAAGGCACGGAATTACTGGCCATGGATCACCTGCCACCGATGGTTCGCAAAACCGGGTGGGAGTGGCGCGGGGATTTTTTCGACCCCGAGATTCCGACGTCGGTTGAAATCCATTTCCAATTCTGGGACCCTTCGACCGAGCGCCTGCGCGCAGAGGGGCTCGATGATTTCTGGTCGCGGCGTGAAGCGCATCAGTTGGCGGCGGTCGATAAGGTCGGGTACGCGGCGCTGCATCTCACGCGTCACCTGCTGCGCGGCAATGTGCGGGCGTTCCACGTGTGGGAGCTGGCGAGTTTTCTGAATTCCCATCACGATCCCGGTTTCTGGCGCGAATGGCAGCGTCTGCATCCAGCTTCGACGCGGCGTCTTGAATCGGTGGCGTTTCTTTTGGCAAAGCGATGGTTTAGCTGCCGCGTCCCCAATTACGTGGAAGATTCGATCGATCAGCTTTCGCCGTCCGTTCACCGCTGGTTCGAAATTTACGGCTGGTCGCCTATCGAAGGGATCTTCGAACCGAACAAGGACGAATTGTGGCTGCATATGGCGCTGCTCGATTCGGCGTTCGACCGGTTCGATGTGTTGCGTCGGCGGTTGGTCCCAGTGTCTCCGCCGGGACCGATCGACGCGGTTTACGTTCCTGACGATCAGCTCACCGTGCCGAGAAAGATCACGCGCGCGGGCCGCAACTTGGCATATTGGATGACGCGGGCTGTGTACCATGTCCGGCTTTTTGTTCCTACGGTGTGGCGGGGAATTCGCTGGTGGTTTCATTCGCGGTCATAGGGTGAGCGCCAGCAGGTTGCGCGATTTCGAGCAGCGCCTTTTCGCGCGCTTCTGCGGAAGTTATTGATTTCATGAACACTTTGTCGGCAAATGGCATGCACGCTACACGGCAGGAGACGATTCATGACATTTTCGAAAAGATTGCTGGCTTTCTCATTGGTTTCATCGATTCTCGCGATTCCGGTGTTGGCCGCATCGGGCGAGAAGGTGAAGAAGGTGGAGGCGAAGTTCGTATGCTTTGTCAACCAGAAGCACTTCAACAAGCCGCAGACTGAGGTGGTGGTCGACGGGAAGAAATACTATGGCTGCTGCGAAGATTGCACCAAGCAGTTGACAGAGAATCCGAAGATCCGCGTCGCGGTCGATCCGGTGAGCGGCAAGGAAGTGGATAAGGCCGTCGCGGTAATCGGTATGGATAAGGCCGGCAACGTTTACTTCTTTGAAAACGAGACCAATCTGAAGAAGTTTCGCGTCCCAGCGGGCGGCTAATTTCTTATTCGGGGCAGCACGGATTTCGGATATAATCCCTTTGAGCGACATAACCCGGGAGGGATTGTGCCATGAAGCTGCCCCTGTCTCTCGCGCTGCTTGTTTCGATACTTTCGGCGACCGAACTGCCGACCGTTTCCGGCCCCGTCACTTTCTCCAAAGACATCGCGCCGATTCTGCAGCGTAGCTGCCAGAACTGCCACCAGCCGAACTCGGCTGCGCCGATGTCGCTGATCACGTACAAAGAAGTTCGCCCGTGGGCGCGGGCGATCAAGGAACGGACGCTGCTGCGCGACCGGCGCGGAGCCATGCCACCCTGGTACATCGAAAAGAACATCGGGATTCAGCATTACAAGAACGATCCTTCGTTGAGCGATTTGGAGCTGGCCAAGATCGTCAAATGGGCTGATTCGGGCGCACCCGAGGGCAATCCGGCCGATCTTCCGACTCCGGTGCCGCTGATCGATGGCACCAAGTGGGCGCTGGGCGAACCGGATCTGATTGTGTCGACTCCTGAAATCACGGTCAAAGCCGGTGCTCCGGATTGGTGGGGTGAGCTTGAATCGGCGGCGACCAATCTTACCGAGGATCGCTGGGTGAAGTCGGTGGAGATGAAAGAAGTGAACGACATCCCTGCCGACACCGGCGGTGGACGCGCCACGGTGGGCGCCCGCTATGTGTTCCATCACATGATCTGGACCACCAACGTTCCGGGCCGGCAGGCGGCACTCGGCGAAGATGTTGGGGAAGGCAGCGGAACGTGGCCGATCCACGAAGTGGGCCGCAATGCGGATGTTTTTCCGGATGACGCTGGAAAGCTGCTCAAGGCCGGGTCGGTGCTGGTGTTCGCATCCAGCCACATTCATTCGAACGGCCGCGATACCAAGGCCCGGCTGCTTTTCGGATTCAAATTTTTTCCCAAGGGCTACAAGCCGACCGTCCGCTACGCGCGCCGAGGCTTGGGTAACGGCGTGGATATTGACATCAAGGCGGGCGACCCCAATCAGCGACTCGACGCATATAATGTGCTGCAGGAAAACACAAAAATTACGAGTTTTGAGCCCCATCTGCACGCTCCCGGCGTCAGAATGTGTCTCGAAGCCATCTGGGGCATCAACGTCCAGACGCTTTCCTGCGCGGGCTACGATCACAATTGGGTGCGCGTTTACGAATACGACGACGATTACGCGCCGCTTCTGCCCAAGGGCACCATTCTGCACATCATCGGGTACATGGACAACTCCGCGGCCAACAAGAATGTGCCCGATCCGCGCAACTGGTCGGGCTCCGGGAACCGGTCGATCGCGAATATGTTCATCGACCTGGGCCAGGGAGTCGCGCTGACTGACGAGCAGTTCTACGCCGAGATGGCCAAGCGCCGGGAAAAGCTGAAATTGACCAAAAATGATGTCGTGATCGGCTGCCCGCTGTGCAATGGCGATCCGATTCCTCCGCCGCAGCGCCGCCAGGCCGCGGCTTCTGGAGGCGGCAATCAGTGAAGTGGTTGGTTCTGAGTATTCTCGCGGCCTGCTTCACGTCACCCGCGCAGGCGCAGCTTTCCTATTCACGCGGGCAGAACGTTTCGCCCGCGTATGAAGGTTGGGAACGCGCCGCGGACGGATCCATCGACATGCTGTTCGGGTACATGAACTCAAACTGGGAAGAGGAGTTCGATATTCCGGTCGGCCCGGAGAACCATTTCGAGCCAGGCCCCGCCGATCAGGGCCAGCCGACCCATTTCTTCCCGCGACGGAATCGTTTTGTGTTTCGGGTGCGGGTACCCAAGGATTTTGGAGAGGACAAAGAACTGGTCTGGACGCTTACCACGCACGGCAAGACCATTAGAGCGTACGGCACGCTGCGTCAGGATTATTTTCTCGACAACATGGTGCTGACGTCGGAGACCGGAGCGATCGGAGCGGGCGTGAGTTCACCGGAGATTCGCGCGAATAAGCCGCCCGTGCTGGAAGCGGCCGGAGATCGCAATCGTACGGTGAAGGTGGGCGAAGTTCTGACACTTTCGGCCCACGTCACCGATGACGGCATTCCAAAGCCGAGGCCGCGCGGCGCGTTTCTCGATCGCAGCCGGAATGAGAGCGTGAAGGATATGCGCATGGTTCCTCCGCGCCAGGTTACGGTAGGCAGTGCTACCGGACTGTGGGTGGCGTGCTACGTATATCGGGGGGCTGGAAAGGTTGCGATCTCGCCCGATCAGCCGAAAACCTGGGAGGACACGCGGGCCGGCGCGAACTCGCAATGGTCTCCGCTGTGGGTGGCTCCGCCCACCCCTGCCGACGGAAAATGGACGGTTCAGGCGGAATTTAGTCAGCCCGGGACATACGTCCTAAGGTGGCATGCTTCCGATGGCGCGCTATGGGCTGACGAAGACATCACCGTAACCGTCGTCCAGTGAGGTTTTGAGCCAGGACTGCACGGTTTTCAGGTGCGATTCGTCTTTTAATGAAAGCGGCAACCCGCGGCGCCGCTTTGGTACCCTAAAACTATTGTTCAGGAGATTTGAATGCGTTTTGCAGCCGCGTTAATGCTCACTTCATTCGCCGCGATGGCGCAGCAACCGCCGCCGGCCGAAGTGGATCAGGCGCTGCGCGCGCGGGTGAATGAGTTCTTTCATTACCACGTGACGGGCGAGTTTATGAAGGCCTTCGGGTACGTCGCCGAGGAAACCAAGGAATATTACTTCGCGGTCCAGAAGCGCCAGTATATTTCCTACACGGTTGGTAACATCACCTATTCGGACAACTTCACAAAGGCGACGGTGGATGTGGTGGGGAAGGCGAAGATGCGCCCGCGGCCCGAATTTCCTGAGATCGTCATCGATCAGCCGATGAGCACGACCTGGAAAATCGAGAACGGCAAGTGGGTCTGGTATGTTTCGATGACAGTTGACTGCCCGACGCCAATGTCCTGCGGACCGGACGGCAAGCCTCGCGTAGCGACACCGGCGCCTCAGGCGGATCCCTCCGCCCCGAAAATGCCGGACATCAGTCCGAAGACTCTGCATGACGAAGCGGAGCAAATTCGCAAGGCCTCGAAAGTGGACAAGCCGATTGTGGCGATGTCGGGCTCATCGCCGACCACCGAACATGTGGTCTTCCACAATGGTCAGCCCGGCTATGTGCGCGTATCGGTCTTTTCCGACCCGAAGGTGGAAGGATTCACCGCCAGCATCGAGAAGAGGGATCTGAAGGCTGGTGAGGATCTTACCGTGAATTTGCGATATGAACCGGGCACCGTTTCTCCTCCGATGGCCGTGACGGTCAAGTTGTACGTTGAACCGCTCGGTCAGGTTTTTCCGATCGTGGTTAAGTTCGCCAAGTAGTGGCTGGCAAGTTGCTCATTACTTTGGCGGAGACAATAATACATGCTTCAGCCAATGGGCGGGCTGCCGTTCGCGACCACGGTAAACCTATCGAATCTGTCGGCATCGCAATCGACATCGCCATCATCTACCAGCGGGACTTCGTCCGCTACCAGTTCCGATTTTGCGACTCAGCTTGAAAACGCGATTGAAAGCGTGGTCCAGCAGTCCGGAAATGGGTCCCAGTTTGACATTAATATCCAGACGGGACAGGGCGCCAATTCGAATCAATACACGATTACGGTGACGAACGAGACTTCGGCGACGGGTTCGTCGAGTTCGGGAACGGCAGGCTCGTCTGCGTCTTCCTCGTCGTCAGGTGCGTCTTCATCCTCGGGGTCAGCCTCGTCGTCGACCGCCTCTGCCGCATCCTGGACTCCGCCGACGTTTACGGCGGCCCAGCTCGCCACGATGTCGCCTGCTGACGCCTACTGGGCAGAGCAGCCTCCCGCCGTCCAGCAGTTGCGTTACATGGAAATGGACCAGCGTGGCGGCTACGCTGAAGAACTGGCGGCGCAAGGCTACACCATTGACGTTCCGATCATGGTGGACGGCGGCGACCCGCTGGCTGTGATGGTTCAGCGCCTGGAAGACGGCTATACGTGGGTGCCTTCGGCGTTGCAACAGAATATACCAGCGGGACCGGGAATGGACGTGCCGGGCGCTACTCCGTATGACCCGAACAGTCCGCCGGCGGGATCGATCCTGGTTTCGACGCAGTTCGCGATGGGTACGGACTTAGCGGCCGACCCGGTGGTGAGCGCGGCGGACGCCCAAACGTTCGTGACGGATCAGAGTCCCGCCTGGACGACCAGCTAGTGTGCTTCCATGAGACGGCGACCGTTGTCAACAAAAATCTTTTCCTACTGTCCCCTACTTCAACCCAGGCTTCCATACGCATTCTGATGAGCCATCACGTGCCTGGCTCGATGCAAGGTGGGTTCAGGGTCAAAAGTCCGGCGCTGCCATCTGTCTCACGAGCTCTCACAGGCTCAAGGACACTAACGCAGTCGCCGGGAACGTACGGGTTCTTTACGACACTACCACCACCGCGAAACCTCAGGCCATCTTAGGAAAGGGTTTGTAAAACTCCCCACTCACCCACAAGCGGTGCAGCAGCACGGACAGCTTTCGCGCCACCGCGACGATGGCTCGCAACGTGGCTTTCTTTCCGCCTTCGCTTTTCGCCAGGCCCCACTGCCGCAGCGCCGAATCGCGCCCCCCATGTCCCAAAATGTAGTGCGAGCACTGGACCAGCAGCTTCCGCACATAAGCATCGCCGCTTTTCGAGATGCCCAACTGCGGGTCGCGCGCGCCGCTCTGCCGCTGTTTCGGCCTCAGTCCCAGAAAGCCGGCCACGTCGCGGCTGTGCGTGAATCGGTCGGCGCGGCCCAGCGTGAGCACGAAGGTCAGCGCGGTGAGCCGGCCCACGCCCGGTATGCTTTCCAATCGCGCGAGCTCCGGATGCCGGCCGGCCAACTCGCCGATCTGCTGATCGTAGCCGGCGATCTGCTTGCTCAAAGCGTCGATTTGATCCAGCAATCCGGCGAGCGCGGTGCGCAGAAACTCGGGAAGCGTGTCGAGGGCCCGTTTGCCGAACGTGCCCGTGATCGACTTGGGCAGGCGCACGCCGAAGCCTTTGGCGATGCCGCGCGCACTGTTGACCAACAGCGTGCGCGCCCGCACGATCGCATCGCGCGCCCGAATGACGGCCAGTTCGGCTTGCTGCTCGGCCGTGCGATGTTCCACCGGATGAAGCAGCCGAGCATCGGCGCGCGCCAGCAGCGCCAGCTTGCGCGCATCCACCGGATCGTTCTTGGCGTCGCTCGCGGTGATCCACTTTAAGTCGCGTGGGTTGGCCACGATGACTTCGTGCCCCAGCCGCTCGAACTCGCGGCTGATCCAGGCCGATTGCGCACCGGCTTCGAGCGCGATCCGCCGCGGCCGATCGCCGAAATGTTTTTCGATCGAACTGGCCTGGTTGCGAAAGTCGCCTTCTTCGACCACTTCGCCGTCCTGGTCGACGATGCAGTACCGGCTGATTTTATCGCCCAGATCGATCCCGATCGTCTCGCGCATCTGCTTGTGCATCTTGCTAAGCTTTTTCATGGCTGGTTTCTCCTCTGCACCTCATCGAGTGCGTTTCACAGCTTACCGCTGTCCAGGTGAGCCAGCCGTCTCATCCCATCTGTCTCTGAAATTCGTGGAATTAAAAAAGGGGACAGACCACTCTGTCCACGGCCGCTTCGGTCAGGGGGAAGAATAACATACGAGCGGGGACAGAGCAGTCTGTCCCCTTTTTTAATTCCACGAATTTCAGAGACAGCACACTAGTGTAGTGCGTCGGAAATCGTGCGACGTAAAAAGGGGGGACAGACTGCTCTGTCCCCGCCGCATATCTGTTGACTCCGCGGTGGAAATCGACCGTGGACAGAGTGGTCTGTCCCCCTTTTTACGTCGCACGATTTCCGACGCAGACCAGCTAGATGCGGGCGGATGGGGCCGGGTAGAGCCGACCCCGCCGGCCGGTTTACTGGATGCCGGCCAGATACACCGAGTTGCTATACACCGGGACCCCGTTGACAATGGCCGCCACTGACAACGGAACGGCACTGGAGGACGGCGCAGTGGTGCTGGGTATCTGGAAGCCGACCAGATAGACGCCGATCTGGTCAGGCAGCGCGTAGGCCGATACCACCGCCACACCGGAGTTGTTGACTCCTACAATGAGCGTCGGAACGACGTTTTCACCCGCGATCCCGGCGCTATTGGTGGTCAAGGGCGGATTGGTTTGTCCGAGACCCGTCAAAACAATGTAATAGGTTTGGCCTCGCTGCGCGAGGTTCGAGGGAGTGACGTAGCTGCCGTTCGCCGCGCTGATCACGGCGCCGTACGGCAGGTTGTTGGGTCCGGCGTAAGTGAAGATGCCGGGTTGCGCCGCGAGCACCGGAACGCCGCTGATGGTGGTGGCCGGCGCGGAGCCGATGGTGATGGCCACCGTGGCGGTGGTGCTCCCGGCCGTTTCACACGGCGTTTGGAAATTAACCTGTTGTACGCCGTTCTGATTGGCCACGGCTTCGATCGGGGCCGGCACGCCGTTGATCGTCATGCTGAGATTGGCGAGGGTATAGGGTAACGGCCCGAAGGGACTCAGTCCGGAAACGACTCCTTGAATACCGGCCGCCAGTCCCGTACCGGTAACCGTTGCAAGACCGCACGGAACCAGACCGGCGACGGAACTCGCGGCATTCACGAAGCTGGTCGCACTGACGACCGGGCCGGCCGGGATTACCGTGAGGTTGAATACAGTGGTGTAGCCGCCCGTAATAGACGCCGTGACGGTGACCGGGCCGGCAACCGTTCCCGCAGTGACGCTGGTTTGAGCCTGGCCATTCGCGCCGGTATTCGTCGATGCTGGATTGACGGTGGCGCTACCCGACGTGACAGTGAAGGTCACGGCGAGGCCGGAGACCGGGTTGTTGTTATTGTCGAACACCGAGACGGCCAGAGGACTCGCGAATCCCTGGCTGACCGTGGCCGTTTGGCCGGTGCCGCTGACCTGCTTGATGCCGGAGACCACCACGCTGTTGGTCAGAGTGAAGCTGACCGAGGCTCCGCCAGTGATGGTGGCGGTGACGGTGATCTGGCCGGGAGTTTGACCAAAAGTAATAGTGTTTGAGACCTGGCCCACGACGTTGGAGGTCGAGCTGGAGCTCGCCAGCGTCGCAGAGCCCTGCGTGACACTCCAGGTAACCGCCGTGCCGACCACGGGACTGCCGCAGAAACTGGTCAGCGTAGCGATGAGGGGAAGCGCGGCGCGCTGTCCTGCGCTGCCACTCTGGTTGTTGCCGGAGGTGATGGCAATCTGTGAAGCTCCGCCTCCGCCCGCGCCAACCTGGACTTCGCCTTGGTTAATAGGACCTTGGCCGCCGATCAGAACGGCGAGGCCATACGTTCCGGGCGCCGTGGCGCAGGTGGTTACGACCGTGCACGAAACGATACCGTAGACGGGGTCGGATAGCGGGTTACCCTGACAACTGACCGGGGCCGGGGTGCCGGGGTTGGTTGCGTTCGCAAAAGCAATGCTCACGTCTGGGATGGGCGTGCTGGCGTAGCCGTTGAACGGGACAGTGGAGATGGATGCCTGGACGGCGTTGGTGGCTGGGACTCCGGGACTTACCTGAATAACTTGGCCAGGCACGGGAGTGAGGAGTTCCACCTGGATACCCGAAGCGCCTGGCGGCACCTCCGGGTTCGCATACGCGGTCTCGTAGAAGGTAGCGCTGCCCTGCGGTGCGCTTGCGACCACCACATCGGTCTCAAAGGAGTATGAGGCGGAGATGGTTTCAGCAAAATAATACGTGGAGGCTGTCCCAGTGCTGTCCGTGATAACGCTGGTGTAATTGATCTGCCCGTTTCCGGAAGTGACCGCGAAGGAGACGGTCTGATTCGCCAGAGGATTTCCGTTGGTATCGGTGATTTCGACCGAAAGCGGGAGCTGAGCGGGGTTGCCGATCGGAACGAGTTGTCCCTGACCGCTGGTGATGATCACTTGGGGCGATGAGTTCCCTGAGGTACCGCAATTAACGGTGCAGACTCCGCCGGAACCGGGAACGTTAATGGAGAAAGTGGTGGTGGATCCGCCCAGAGTCAGCGTGACAGTGCAGACTCCGCTGGGGCATGTGGCGCCGGCAGTGGGGACGCTGACGGTGGTTTGCGCATATCCATCCGCGCCGGTGGTGAAGCTCGGGGTGTTGATGACCAGGCCGGAGGTGGAGAGTACGCTGAACGTGCCTGGCGTGTTATACACCGGCAGTCCCCCGGCGCCGATGGCGCGCGCAATCAGTGGTAAGGATGTCGCCCCGGGATTCACGGTCTGAATGTTGTTGAAGGTGATGAACTGCGTCGCGGTGCCCTGCACGGGAACACTGACGAACTGCATGTTTCCGGTGGTAAGCGCCGGTGAGCCGTTTTCAACGCTGATGGTGTCCGTGGCAATGCTGATGCGGTCCAGATAAGGCTGGGTGCCGTTGGCAATCAGCACGTAAATGTAGTTGGATGCCGGAAGCTCATTCGAGACAGTGGCTGCCAGGACACAGTTGGCGACGCTGACGGCGCCTTGACACGGTGCGCCCGGCAAGGAGATCGCCGTGGCGAGGGTCGGGCTCGGTTGGCTCACGGAGACACTCAGGCCCGAAGTGGCCGGAGTGACGTCGTAGAACGTCCCGGTGGTCGAGTTCTGAGCAGCGGGGGATGCGTACGCGAAAATACAGCGTCCACTGGCGCAGTTGTTATTCCCGCCTACAAACACGGACGAAAGCTGAGGGCCGGTCTGAGAGCTGAGGGTGGGCCAGTACGAAACCGTTTCCGAGGAGATGGTGAGCGCCAGCAGGGAAGCGGCGCCTGATCCTCGCGGCGACTGATTGATGGCATAAGCCGTAGTCCCGTCCGGTGTGAATTCAAGCTGGCTGCAATCGAATCCACCAAGCGCGATGCTGTTCCCGACCTGAACCAGCGCCACCGGGTCAATCACGGTGATGACGTTGTTCGCCGCCAGATAAAGAAGGTTCTGCGGAGACAGCGTCAAAGCGTTTCCGGCTCCCGCGAAGCCCGCTCCTTGACCTGACACGGGAACGGCGTATCCGACTTTCTGAAACGTCTTGAGATTGTATTCCACGACTTGCGTGTTGCCGCCGAAAATCGAATTCTCAAGGATGTAAGCCGTGCTCGAATCCCGGCTGATCGTGATCCAACAACCTGGGCAGGGGGCGGTTTGCGAAATTATGTAAGGGCCCGGCACTCCGCCCAATTGAATCGGGAACCCCGTCCCGGTCAGCGCCTGATTCGTAGACGTGTTGATGGCGAAGAGGTAGCTCGCGTTCGCCGAATCGACAGTTCCGACCAGAAGATACTCGCCGTTGGGAGTCACCGTGGCCGCCGTGATGGTGGGAGTAAGGCCGCTCGGCTCCGTGAGAACGATGCCGGTGGCATTCTGGAAGCTCGAGTTCACCGCCTGGATCGCACTGGAACCAACCAGGTAAAACTGGCTCCCGTTCGGCGTGGCGAGGACGCCGTTTATCCCGTTGGGACCCGAAGTGTTGGTCAGCGGCGCTAGCGGATTCGCCAGCGCATTATACGGGACGAACTGCGGGCTGGTGGAAGAACCGGGCAGTTGGAATAGGTATTCAGCGCCCTGATTTTGCCCAAGGGCAGCTATGCTCGCGGCGATGCACACCAACACTGCGAGTGAAAACGATCGATTCAACATTGAAGAAACCTCTCGGGAGCGAGATGGACGCGGGCAGATACGTAGCATAACACACTGCCGGCAGGAAAGGATAGGGGAAAAGTGGGAAGAAAATTGTCGCGCAAAAGGCAAAAGGGAGGAGCCGAAGCCCCTCCCTTCCGCGAACAGCGGGTCAACAACGACTCAGTTTAGTGAGCGTCGTTTTCAGCAGCGAACAGCGTACGCGGCAGAGTCGGGGACTTGTCGAGCACGATGCCGAGGTAACCCTCGGAAATTCCTTGACCCGTCGGGCCAATTCCGAGAGCGCTGATGAACGCGTATCCATGGCAATACTGGAATTGCGTCTGAGCGATGATGTAGCCCTGGAACCCGGCGGCGCTGGCGTTGAGGCCGTTGGCACCGCTGCCAATCGCACCACCACCGCTGAAGACGTCGTAGGTCAGGACCGTGCCGGCCGGAACAATACCGCTGGTCTGCGGAGCAGGAGCAGCGGCGCCGTTATTGCCGACACCGTAGTAGAAGAAGGTAACCGCACCCTGTTGCTGGCCAGTGGAGTCGAAGCCAAAGGCTGCGCCAGGATCCTGAGTCGTGTTGGCGACTGCGATACCCGTGTCAAACCCGGCCTGATTGGTCACGAACGGGAAGAGCAGGTTGCAAGCGCACTTGTCGATTTCGAACGCGTTCAGCGGAGCGTTGCCCGGCACGAAGCGCGGAACCGGCAGCGCCGAGGTGCTGGTCGGGTTACGCGGATTCGGGCTGAAGCTGCCACCGTAGAACGGAGCGAAGCCGGCCGTCACCTGAGCAATCTGGTTCGGAGCAGGCAAACCAGCCGGCAGGTTGGCGGACAGTTGGGACACGTAGGAAACGATCAGCGGGATGTCGACTTCTTCGGTCGCCGAAGCATCCGCGAAGAGGACTTCCCAAACCGCCAGACCGCCGGAGACCTGCACCAGGCTGGTGGTGCCGGCTGCGGGGGTCGGATTGATTGCGGTATCGCCCTGTGCATCGGTCGAGGTGAGAACCATCACACCGCTAGTGTTGGCGCCAGGAGTGATCGAGTTCGTACCGGTCGGAGCGCCGATGCGATAGAGGTACAGAGTCGGCTGAACCCAAACAAACGAGCCCTGCGGAACGTTGCTGAGGCTTAACGCGAGACGTGTGCCTTGCGTCGCGCTACCAGCATTCACGATGCCGGTTCCCGCAGCGTCGTTGAACGCCTGCGCCCCCAAGCCTGTCGAACCCGTAACTGCAGTGGTTCCTACGCCAACCGGAGGATTGGGCGCCGGGACCGAAGCGAGCGACGGGAACTCGAAGCCGGATTCCGTGTTGTAGATCGCACCCGGTACGTTCTGAGCTAAGTCAGAGGTGGGAACAATCGTCGGATCGGCACCGGTGTTGTAGCCGTAGCCTTGGCCAGCCAAGTTCGGACTACCGTTACTGATGTAGTAGTTCACGTTCTTGGGCTTCCAGGAGTTCGCGAACCCTTCCTGTAGACTTATGGTCGGGAAGGCGTCCAGAGCTGGCACCGAGCTTCCGAGAAGCTGAGTGTTTCCGCCGAACGACCCCGTACTCGAACTTGCAATTGAGCCTGTGTTCGTCGATGCGAGTTTTGGATTCTCACTCGTACACTGGACGAAATTCAGACGGGGCAGGGAGATGTCTCCGTGACCGTCGTTCAGGACAACCAAGCCATGCGCGATGATCGCGACCACCTGCTGCGAGATGTTGATGCCGATGGAGGTCTGACCGTTGGTCGAAACGCTCATCGTAATCGTCTGCGGCGTGAAGGTGGAGGAAACCTGCAGGAATTCAGCGTCAGCGCGGACGTTCGTGAAACGAAGCGTACGCGTGGTGCCGGTGCCCGGAGGATCGATCGGTACGCCATTGAAAGTCACAGCGTTGTACTGACCCGGATTGAAGACCGTGCCTTCACGGCCCTGGAACACGTTCGGACGGCCGCAGCCGAAGCTGCCCGTGCTGGTGACGGTCGCCGGCGAACCCGCCGCGCCGCAAGCCACGGAGGCAGGCGCTGCAGGCGTTCCACCTGCCGTGCCAACCACACTAGACTCACCACCGTAGGTGTCAGCCGGGTTGCCATCGCTGAAGATCGCGCAGACGCCGGGGCCCGACGAAGCGCTGCTATCCGGAGCTCCCGACGCGCCGCAATTCAGGATCGGGCGGTTGGAGTTCGGACCAGGAGCGTTCGGCTCATCAATGATGAGCAGGGCTTCTTCAAACGTGCCCGCGGTCAGCTTGCTGGTGATGTTCGTGTTGAGAACAATTGTAATGTCGACGCCCGGGACGATCGCGCCGGATGTTGTCGGCGTTCCGCCGCTGCAACCGAGCACGAGGTCGCCGACCAGTTCCGTATACCCCTCAACGCGTACGGTCGGCGTGACGCCGGCTTGCGCGCTGCAGGTAAACGGCGTGACTTGTGCGTTGGCCGGAGCCGTGAGCCCTACGATGAGGGCCACGAAGGCGAACGCATAAAACCATTTGCGAAAATCTGCCATTTCCTTCTCCTTGTGAGTTCTTGGAATTGAATTGATGGAAGTTCTCTTTTTCAACCTGAGCCTCAATCTACACAATCCCCTTGGCTTTAACCTCGGGAACCCGAGCTTCCCTCCAGCCGGACTTCACACTTGGCTGATCTCCGCTCGACTGCTTTCCTACAAAGCTCATTAAAGACTTCTCTTCTCTTTTTCCCATTTGTGCTCGCGGGATCCACGGTCATGAATGCCGCACTTAAAACTGCTTATCTGTTACACCCTGGACGCAGTCAGTTATTCATACCACCCTAAGGCGATTCAAGTCAAGCAAAAAGTTGCAGTTGCGCCATTGGAACAGCTTGCGAAGTCCCCTGACGCAGCGTTAACATTCGACCATGCGGGACACCTCTAAGTCAAGCCGCATCAGCGAATGGAGTATATTTGCGGTCGAATGGGGAATTGAAGCATTGGAACGGGGTGAAAAAGCACCCGGCGGTACACTGTCTGCCTCACTCGCCACGGATGTAGCGGCGCAGCATCTTGACGCGGGCTTTCAATTCGTCGCTCGCCTCGATCAGGTTGGTCTCGTCGAGGATGACGTGCGGCGTCATGAACATGATCAGTTCGGTCCGCGAGTGCACCTTGGTTTTCTGCCCGAACAATGCGCCGATCCAGGGCAGATTCACCAGCCCGGGAATGCCGGTGACCGAGTCGGTGACTGAATCGGAAATCGTCCCGCCGATGGCGATGGTATCGCCATCCATCAAAGTAATCTGCGTCTGGACCACCTGCTGGCTGAAGGCCGGCGTGCCGGTACCGGTATTAACACTGCCATCGATCGCGCTGATCTGCTGGCCGATGTAAAGCGTGACCACGCCGCTCGGCGCCACGCGCGCGTTCACCTGGAGCGTCACGCCGGTATTCTGCGAAGAGATGCTTTGCGAAGAGACCACGTTGCCGCCCGAGGGAATGACGGTGGTCCCGGTGGTGACCGGAACCTGGTCGCCCACGTTGATCGACGCCGGAATGCTGTCGGTGGCGATCAGGCTCGGTTCGGACACCATGTGGACGTGGGAGCGGTTTTCATTCAAGGTAAGTTGCGCGAGGAGCGCGCGGCTGCTGCCTACCAGTGTGCCGACGTTGAAGGTCCCGAGGCCGGTCGCATCGAGAATCGCGGTGGGTTTGGCGACGGGACCGCTGGCTTGCTGAAGATTGTAGGTCACGCCCGCGGCGAACTGGTCGGTGAGATCTACTTCGTAAATCTTGGCTTCGAGCAGAATCTGGCGAGGGGGAATATCCAGTTCCTTGAGCATCTTCATAATGCCCTGATACTGCTGGGCGTCGGCCTGGATCAGCAGTGCGTTATCGAGCGGGTTGGGGACGATGCGCGGAGGCCTCACCACCGGGGCGCCCGGTGTTCCCGCCGTTCCAAGTTGCGCGCCAACCCCGCCAAGCGCATTCGGCTGAGCGGCGCCCAACGTCTGCCCGGTGGCGCCCAGGGGATTGCCGGCCGGGTACTGCGCCGAATATCCGCCAAAAGCGGGTGCTCCGTAACCC
This sequence comes from Terriglobia bacterium, assembly GCA_963797245.1. Classification (GTDB taxonomy): domain Bacteria; phylum Acidobacteriota; class Terriglobia; order Bryobacterales; family Bryobacteraceae; genus Palsa-187. Next base: position 126,252 of record CAWCPE010000016.1, on the reverse strand, counting down.
TGTTGCTGACCGCCATATCCGCCGCCGGCGCAGGCGCCCTGGCCCCCGAATTGGGATGAGAAACCGGTCGCGTTTCCGTAGCCGCCGGGATTGCTTCCACCTCCGAAACCTCCGCCGTATCCGCCGCCATAGGGCGACGACTGGTAACCGCCGCCATACCCTCCGCCGTAAGGCGATGATTGGTAACCCCCGCCATAACCGCCGCCGTAGCCGCCGCCATAACCGCCGCCCGAGCCTCCGTATGGAGAGCCCCCGTACCCACCGCCGTACCCGCGGCTCGCCGAGTTGCCGAACAGCTCGCCGAGCGCCAGCGCCAGGCACGGCGCCTGGCCGTACTTGACGCGATAAACGTAATTTTCGGTGGCTCCCGCCGTGATCTTCACAGGGACGTCGAGCTTCGACAACCATTGGTCGATGGTGGTGAACACGCCTGGATTCGGCGCGACGGCGATCAGTTCGTTGATGCGGTCGACCGGAAGAAACCGGACCGTGCCGGTCTTTGAATCGAGCGAAATCGATTTCAGGATACTGTCGAGGTCCTTCACCAGGTCCGAAGGCCGGGCGTTGTGCACCTCGAAGATATGCACGCGCTGATTTACAAAGGCGTCGCTGTCGAACTGGCTGATCAGATCCATGGTGCGGCGCATGTTACGCCGGCTGTCGAGGATGAACAGAAGGTTAGCCGGCGCGTAGGTGATCAACTGCGCGTTTTCGCCGATGAACTCGCTCAGCACCTTGGACAGTTCCTCCACTGAGACGTACTTGAGGAAGATGACGTTCAGCATGAGCTGGTCGTCGTCCGGGATCGCCTGGCCGTTCAATTCCCGCTGGAGAGGCAGCGGCTGATGCGAAATTTCCTTCAATGGAACGATGCGGTACAAACCGCCGGCTTCCACCATCCCAAGTCCGTTGATGCGAAGGATCTGCTCGAGCAAATTGCGCGCGTCCAGCGTTCGAGGATCGCCGTAGGTGTTCATCGTCACGCCGGCTTTGGCAATGGTGGGGTCGATGATGTAGTTGAGGTGCAGTTGCTTGGCGAGCTGATCGATCACCTCGGTGAGCGAGACGTTCTGCAGATTCAAACCGCCCATCTGCACCGGTCCGGCGGGCGCCTGCGGCGCGGTGGCGGGCGCTTGCGGCGTGGCAGGTGGAGGAACCGGTTGCGCCGCGGGAGGCTGCGGCGGCGGAGCGGCGGGCGGCTGGGCCCATGCAGCCGACGCCATCAGGAACAGGAACGCTAAATATGGATTTAAACGCATTTACTTGACTTGCTCCCAGCGGCAGACAGAACCGAACATGCCTTGCGAAACCACTTTTTTGTAGCCGTTGACTACGCTGCCGGCGGGCGTCGAGTCACCCGGCGTACAGCCGCGAAATCCGCCTCCGACATCGACGCCGAGCGGTCCCTTGTTGGCGTCCGAGCCGGCCTCGGTCGATGAAGAACCGATTTGCTTGAGGCTGGTCTGGGACGAGTTCCGCGCCACTGGAACGGCGGCGCGCGGGGCAACCGCCGGCGCAGGCGCGGTGTCTTTCGGCTTCAGATCCGCCAGCTTGCGCTCCACGGTTTCGTCGCGCCATTTCAGCACGATTTTTTCGTTATCGAAAGCGGCCAGTTCGAACGGCCCCACTTTATCGCCGACGTGATATCTCTTCTGTCCCCCGTTGCCCGCGGCGAGCACCACCACCGGATCCCCGAACGTAATCTGGCCGTAGTAAGCCGGCAGCGGCGGCAGCGGCGGCTTGACCGGCGGCGGAGGCGGAGGCTCGATCGGGACGTTGGGATTGCGGTCTTTCGCAAACAGCATTTTCTGCGCAACGTCGATGTAATCGCCGGCAATCACCTGTTTGGGCGGGGTAACCGGGGGCGGCGCGAATACCTTGACCGCAATATTGGAAGCAGCCTTTGTGAAAATCGCCCGGTCCCGCGCCTGACCTTCCAGCCAACGCTGGCGGATCTGCCAGATCAGCACGGCGGCCAGTGCGAGTAAAGCCAGATCGAGCAGCAACGCCTTCCGGTTCATGTGTGTTTCTCCTGCTGCAACATCCGCTCGGGCACCAGTTTCCGAGGTACCACGCCCGCCACGGTCAGGTGAACCATGATGGTCTTTTCCTTGGCGTTGGTCGAGTTGACGCGCAGGTCACTGGTCGAAACCAGCTCCTTACGGGCGGCGAGGCCGGCCAGCATGTTGACCAGTTGATCGATGCGGCATTCGACCTGCACGGTGACGGTGGCTTCGCCGTACGCGTCGCCCAACGGGCGGATTCCGAAGCCTTCGGTATTGCGGATCTCGACAATCGGCGTCTCGGCGCGCCCCAGGTCGCGAATAATCTGGATCAGCTGCGCCTGCGCCTGCTGGAACGTCTCGGCGATCAGCATTCCTTTTTCCCGCGTGGCGAGCTCGGCCGCGGCGTCCTTGCGGATCTTCTCGCGGGCCGGCACGGTCGCCGCGGTTTCACGCAGCTTGGCGAGACGCCGTTCCGCCACCGCGATGGTATCGGCTGTGGGAGCAACCACGGCGGGCGCCGAGGAGCTTTCCGGCCAGAAACGGATCGCCAGGCCCAAGATCAGAATTCCGGCGAGCACCGGCAGCATGCGGCGATGGCGGGGGTCCATTATCAATGTCCCCCGATCACTTTCCTGCCCTCCGGTTGGTGCGGATCCGGAAGGTTTCACCACCCGCAGCGGCCCGCATGGGCGGCTGGACGAACTCGGAGCCTTCAAAATACGGCGACCCGTCGATCAGCTTCAGAAGCGGCGCGGCCTGGTCGGTTTCCCCTGCGATAAACACGGTGGTGCGATTGAGGTCCAGCAGATTCAGCCAGACCTGCGGCGGAAGCAGACGGGTCATCTCCTGAATCACATCCATGTCGGCTTTCGAACGCCTGCGGAAATCGTCGAGCAGGATGGTGCGCTTGCGCGCGGTATCGATTTCCCGCTCCACGGTGACCGCGCGGCGCGCACCCGGTTCCACCTTGGCGATTTCGGATTGAAGCGATCTTTGGTAAAGATGGTCCTGATAAACCGGCAGCGCAAATAGAGCGCCAGCCAGCATCAGCACCAGCACGGCCAGCGCGACGGCCGGAATCCACACGGCCCGCGAGCTGGTATCGCGGCGGTCGGCGGGAAGAAGATTGAGAGCGATCGACAGCCGCGGGCACGCCGAAGCGAGTGCCGCGCAGTACGGGAGCGCGGTGCCGCCCGAAATCCCAAGTGGAAATAACGATTCGAGAGGCTTCGGTTCCATGCCTGGATCTATTCTTAATTCCGCGCAGGCCAGCTCGGCAGCGCGCGGCGCGGGCAAATCGAAGCGCGCTGAAAACAGCGGATGCGCCGGGCTTTCGCCGTAAATCTCGATCGATCCGTCAGTCTCCGTGGACGCGAGCAATGCCGCGGGAGGCGTCGCGCCCGAAAGCCGCAACGAGGAATACACCGCTGCGGCCGAGCACGTGAATCCTCCCAACTTGACGCCCGCTTCTGAAAACGCCGTAGTGTAGCGGTCCACTTCGGCGCGCCGCGCGATGGCGATCAACACGGTTTGCGTTCCTGGAAGGCGCGCCCAACTGCACACCACGTCATCTTCCGCATACGGATGAAGGCCGTCGAGCTGAAATTGGATGGCCGATTCGAGGTCCTTATCGGCGACGCCGGGCAGCACGAGCTGCCGCAGAATGACGTCCTGCCGCGGCAGCAGGACCATGGCGGGAACGTGCCGGAGATCCAGCTTGCGAACCAGCGCGGCGTACTCGGAGCCCCACACGCCCGCCGGCTGGTGCGGAAAATTCTCGATCGTCAGCCGGCCGGTTACCTTGGCGCCGGTGGGCCGAACGCGCACGGCTGTGATGAGCAGAGACTCGGCTCCGCGCGGGCCGGTAATCTCGATTCCAATACCGCTCCCGAAAGCGGCGAATTTCTTCAACGCCGCTGGAATCATTGGGCGGGAGCTCCCGGAACCGGCGCGGGCGCGGCGGGGGGAATCAGCGCCGATTCAGACCACGCATCGTCGTACCAGCGCAGCACGTGCGCTGGCATCATGAAATAAGTGGCGGGATTCAGCAGCTTCACGGTAGCGGATGCGGTCCGCACGAATTCCGACGGACCGCCGTCGGGCCGGCGCAGACGCGCGGTGGCGCGCAGCGTCCAGATCACATTCCCGCCGACGGTCATGCGCGGTGCGGAAACGCCTAAGGTGGATACGTCGCCCATGCCGTTGAACGGCTGCGCATTTCGATACTTGACCACGGCCGTGATGGCGTCCGGCGTCATACCCACGGCTTCCATCAGCGCCGGGCTCGCGGTGTTGATATCGAACGGCCCCTGGCTGCCCCACACCGACAGGCAATCGCGCAGCCCGCCGGAGGCGTACAGCCGGCCCGCGGAATCCGGAATGTAGTTGCCGTAGAACAATTCGGGCGTCATGCCTTGCACCAGCAGGAGTTCCTCGATCTCTTGAAATGACGCATGCCGCGCCCGGAAAGTCGGACCGAGGGTTAAGTAATATTGATCAAAGACGGTTGGGCTGGCCGACGCCCCGCGCCAGTCGAGGATTGCGGCGACAATCTGCGCGGCGCGCGCCGGGTCGCCCGAAACCACGGTGACCACCCGCGTCAAGTCATCAGCCGACGCGGTGTTGATGTTCAGCTTGGCCGATTCCGGAATCATCTCGACCACGGCGTCGCCGCTCGGATAGTGCATGATCATCCGCGGCAGGTTCGGCCGCCAGCGGGGCGAGCCGTCCGGGTTGGTCACCGAAGGTCCCCACAGCATCCACTGGATGCCGCGTTCGACCGATCCCTCCGCCAGATACCAGGCGCGCAAACCGTCCGAGGCGGAGCCCACCCGATCCGTCTCGGATCGGACGCTGGTCGCCACCGAAAACGCAATCGCCGCCAGCGCCGCGGAAAGCCATAGCACGGTAAGCAGCGCTCCCCCGCGTTCCCCGTGGCGCACGCACTCCTGCGTGCTGCGTCGGCACTCATGCCGACGATTGTTCGGGCGCAGCAGAGGTGTCGAGATGGGTCTCGACACGGCACGCAGGAGTGCGTGCGCCACTTTATTGTGAATCGGTATAAGGCGCATTGACATCGCGATTAATGTGAATCGGAACGGTGACGCTCACCAGCGGCAGGCGAGCCGGATCGGGAATCAGCGGCGCCATCTCCACATGCACCGCGGCTGGAAGATTCGTCTTGCTCCACTGCGGCAGCCAGACCGTCCCCATGTAAGTGGACGGGTCACGATCCTGATACGAAATGTGGCAGTACGCCAGACGGTCGGCGATCACGAAGGATTGCGGCGTCGCGACGCCCACCCGGAAAGCGTTGCCCGCGCAGAACGGCGCGGTCGAATACGGGCCGCCGTACAGAAATTCATTGGCGATCAGCCGGACTCCGCCGCCGTCGGCCGGAAGCACCTGCAATTCCACGATGTGAGGATACCCGCGGGCGCCCTCCGCAAGCGAATAACTGGTCACCAGGTGCAGCGTCTGGTCACTGCCATTGAAAATCGGCATCTGCGTATTGTCGGAGCAATAGCCGATCACCGGCATCACACCGCCCAGTTGATTCGCGCACAATGCGCTCGACACTCATCACCCGGCGGTTAGACATCAACCGGTCGTCCACCTTCTGCAGCGTAATCAGCCCGGCTCGGATGGCGAACAGCATGGTGGTCGAAATCGCCGCAACCAGCGTAATCGCGATCATCATTTCTATGAGCGTGAAACCGCGCTCTTTCATATATCCCCGGGCTGGAGGATGCCGCGCCGGTAGGCTTCGAGCGAAAACGCATGCCGGATTGGCCCATCCATCCACCAGATTTCGAGTTGAATCCGGTCGAGCACCCACATTCCCGGCCCCGCGCCCTGGGCCGTTTCAAACGGGGTCACGGTCGCGCGCCATCCCGCCGCTCCGCCGGCCATCGCCGGGTCGAACGTTCCTTCGATCGGAACCTTGCGCGGGATTTTCTGGTTGGCGATCAGCTCGTCCATTTTCGATTTGGCGAGCAGCGTCGCCCGATCGTAAGCCGTAAGGCGGGCCGCGTTACGCGCCGAGTTCGCCAGATTATTGAGGACGCCGGCGACCGCGATTCCCATGATGGCCGTCGCCACCAGAACTTCGAGCAGCGTGAATCCGCGCTGAGACTGCTTCATTGAACCGCTTCCGATTTTGAAACGCCCGTAATCGGATCGACCGAAACCCGGCGATGCCGTCCGCCGTGGGTCGCCAGTTCGACCTGAATCGCGGGAACCGACCCGCCCGGATACAGCAGAAACCGGCGAGGCTCAGTGGGATTCGCAATGCTGACGTTGTCCGGAAGATGCAGCTCGCGCGCGAAGCCGTTATCGGCCGACCGCGCGGTGAGCAGGTTTTCCTTGGGTGAAATACGGATCTCAATGGCCTGCTGCCGCCGGTCGGCATGATCGAGAGCCGTGTTGAAAAACGCGACCATGGCATCTGACGCCGACCGCAGCCGCAGCGATTCGACGCCCGAAGCAATCGACGGAAAACTGATCCCGGCCACCAGCGCGATCAGCGTCACCACGATCAACATCTCGATCAGCGTGACGCCGCGTTCGTTGACGACGCGACGTGAAAACGGAGCTCCCCTCCCTGACGGTCGGGGTTCTGTTTGGCGAGCCGTCGAACGAGCGGCTTGCAGAACCCTGAGCGTCAGCGAGGGGAGCAGGTCTGGAGTCTTCGCGCAACCGCTCACGGGCCCGGTTCCGTTAGAGCACCAATCGGAACCGCGACCAGGGAGCGGAGCAAGGTTCTTAGTTATTCTTCCAGCTGACGATGTCGGCATTATTCCCTTCCCCACCCGGCGCGCCGTCGGCGCCGAGCGAGATCACGTCCGGTTCGTCGCCATGCTCACCCGGATATTTATATAGATACGGATGGCCCCACGGATCCATCGGGATGTCCTGCGGCAGATACGGTCCCGCCCATTGGTTGGCATTTTCCGGCTTCACGCGCAGTGCGTTTAGACCCTGATCGGTGGTCGGAAAGGTTCCCGTGTCCAGCTTGTAGGCGCCCAGCGCGGTCATGAAGGAATTGACCTGCGCGTGCGCTTGGGTGTGGCGCGCCGCGTCCGCCTTGCCCATCATGCGGGGAGCCACCAGCGCCGCGAACAGCGCAATGATGGTCACCACCACCAGCATTTCAATCAGCGTGATACCGCTTTGAGATTTTCTTCTGCGATTCATATTTACACCGCCACGTCATTAATGCTGGTGATCGCCAGCATCAGGCTCAGAATCAATGTTCCCACGATCAGTCCCATCACCAGGATGATCAGCGGCTCAAACAGCGAAGTGAATCGCCGGATGGCCGTGCGGGTTTCGTTGTCGTAAATATCCGCCATGCGATTGAACATGGTGTCGAGATGGCCGGTCTCTTCGCCGACCGCCAGCAGATGCCCGGCCAGCGGCGGAAATTCGCCTGCGCGGGTCAGCGGCGCCGCGATGCCTTCACCGCGCTTCACTCCCTGCGCGATCGCTTCGAGCGATCCGGCGATTCTCCGGTTATTCAAAATCCCGCGCGAGATTCCGAGCGACTGCACCAGCGGCACGCTGGCCGCCACCAGCGTCGCCATGGCACGCGCGAATCGCGCCGTCTCGGCTTTGCGCAGCGCGTCGCCCAGCAGCGGCAGCTTCAATCGAAACGTGTCCCACCACATGCGCCCGGCCACGGTTCGAATGTAGGCCTGAAACGCGACGAAGGCGACCGCCAGCGCGATGGATGCCGCGGGTCCGTAGGTCTGCACCACCCAACTCGCGTCGAGCAGCATCGCGGTCGGCGTAGGAATTTTCATGCGCGGGTCGGAAAAAATCGAAGCAAACCGCGGCACCACGAAATTCAGCAACACCAGGATCGACCCGATGCCCACCAGCGTCAGAAGCGCGGGATAGATCAGCGAGCTGATAATGTATCCGCGCAAATCGTCGCGCGTGCGCTCGAATTCGGAGAGTCTCTCGAAAATCTGCGAGAGCGATCCGGAAGCTTCGCCCGCGCGGACCATATTAATGTACAGCTCGGAAAAATGCGCCGGATGGGTGGCCAGGCTGTCGGCCAGCGATTTGCCGCCTTTGAGCACCCGCAAAACGTCCATCACCAGCGACCGGAACGAGCGGCGGTCGCTGAGCTCGGCCGTGATCGAAATCGCTCGATCGAGCGGAATTCCGGCATTGAGCAGCGTCGAAAGCTCCTGCGTGAAGAACAACACGTCGCGCCGCTTGCCGCGATCGAATGTGGGGATCTGGAGGTCGAACCCTTTTTTCTGTTCGAGTCCGACGTAGACCGGAATCAATCCCTGCCGCTTCAGCTCCCGCGCGACCGACTTGTCGTTGTCCGCAGTAACCGTGCCGGTTCGCACCTTCCCGTCGGAAGCCACCGCCCGAAAATGAAAAGTCGTCGCCATCAGAGATTCTTAGCCACAGATACACGCTGATACACGCAGATAAAAATATGGTTTCTTATCCGCGTGAATCCGCGTGTATCTGTGGCCATTCTCAAAACTCCTGCGTCACCCGCATCACTTCTTCCGTGGTCGTCACCCCGCGCGCGATTTTCAGCCAGCCATCCTCGCGCAGGTTTCTCATTCCCTGCCGCCGCGCGATCGCGGTGATTTTGGTCGCATCCTCATTCCGCATGATGGACGCGCGCAAGTCCTCGTTCAGATCCATCAATTCGAAAATTCCGATGCGCCCTCGAAACCCTGTGCCGAAACATTCCTCGCAGCCCGCGCCGCGAAACACGCCGATCTGCTCGCCATCCGGCGTCGTCGCGGTTCCCGCCGGAGCTTTGCAGTGTTTACAGATCACGCGCACCAGCCGCTGGGCTAAAACGCCCACCACGGATGATGTGATCAGGTAATTTTCGACGCCCATGTCGGTCAGCCGCGAAATCGCGCTGGGCGCGTCGTTGGTATGCAGCGTCGAGTACACGAAATGCCCGGTCAATGCTGCGCGGATCGCGATATCGGCCGTCTCCCGGTCGCGAATTTCGCCGACCATGATCACATCCGGGTCTTGTCTTACGATATGTCGTAATCCGGCCGCGAAGGTCAGCCCGATTTGCGGATTGACGTGAATCTGGTTGATCCCGTCCATCTGATATTCGACCGGATCTTCGATCGTGATGATTTTCTTGTCGGCGCCATTGATGCGCTTGAGCGCGGAATACAGCGTGGTCGATTTTCCGCTGCCGGTGGGGCCGGTCACCATGAAAATTCCGTGCGGCAGGGACGTGTAATATTCCATGCGGGACAGCATGTACGGGTCGAAGCCCAGCCGTTCGAGATCGTAAAAATCGCCGGCCGAACGGTCGAGCAGGCGCATCACCACCGATTCGCCGTAGAGAGTGGGCAGCGTCGAAACGCGCAAATCCACTTCGCGGCCGAGCACTTTGATTTTGATGCGGCCGTCCTGCGGCAGCCGGCGCTCGGCGATGTTCAGCTTGGCCATCAGCTTCACGCGGGAAATGATGGCGGCCTTCAGCTCGCGCGCCGGCGAATCCTGGCTGACCAGCACGCCGTCGATCCGGTACCGGACGCGGAATTCTTTTTCAAACGGCTCGATATGAATGTCGCTCGCGCGCTGTTCAAGCGCCTGCGCGATCATCGCGTTCACCAGGCGAATGACCGGCGCTTCGCTCGCCATGTCGCGAAGGTGTTCCAGATTCTCGTCGGCTTCGCCGGTGCCCACGGCGATTTCGTCGCCGGGTTTCTCAGCCTGACCGTAGAAGCGGTCGATCGCGTCCAGGATTTCCTGCTCCACCGCAATCCCCGGCCGGACTGTCAAACCGGTGCATGCGGAAACGGTCGCGCGGGTCTCGAAATCGTTCGGATCGGCCATGGCGAGCGTCACCGTGTGATCGTGCAGCGCCACCGGCAGGCAGCGGAACTGGCGCAGGAATTTGGGCGAGAGCGATTCGGTTTCAGGCGAGATCGCGGGCGGACCATCGATCGCGAGCACCGGAACCTCCAGCTGCTGGCCGAGCGCCGAGAGCACGTCGCGCATGGCGACGAATCCCATGTCGACCAGAATTTTGCCGATTTTGTCGCCGCGCTCGCGCTGCAATTCGAGCGCGCGATCCACATCCTCCTGCGTCAGCAGGTGCCGCTCGATGAGGATCTCGCCCAGGCGCATCAGAATGAGTGGAACGACATCTTTAAACCGCTCCCTTTGGTCGCGGCTCGTTGCGCGCGAATCTCACAACAGCCGACCCGAGCCGCGACCAAAGGGAGCGGTTAAACGACGCCGCCATCCTTAATTTTCCGTCACGTGAATGGCAGCGTCTAATCCCGCGCCGCCGGCGCGCTGCGCCTCCACCAGCTTCTTTTTCTGCGCCGTCAGCGTGATTTGCACCGGAACGCCGGTGACGTCCTCCCACGGATAGTGGTCGATAAACGCCACGATGGCGATCTGTTCGTCACCCGGCACCGTGTCGAGCGACGATGCCATGGCGCCCATCGAATCCCGCAGCGTCTTCTTCAGCACCGGAATCCGGTCGAGCTTCTTTTGCCGCACTTTCGCGATTTCTTCCTTAGTGATCCGCGTGTTCATCAGCCCCACCGGGTTCATCACCAGGTTCACTTCCGCCGTGAACACCGCTCCGTAGCCCTCCAGATAAACGCCGCGCGTGGTGCCCAGCAGCAGATACGGAGTATCGTTCCACAAGCTCTGGATGCGCTCATCGAGACTCTTTTCCATGCTCGCCAGGGTCCCCCGGCTCACGCGCGGCCCGGAAGTGGCAGCGGTCAGAGCTAAAACCGCCACAAGGAGAAGCGAAGGTACGAATATTTTTTTCATTGCCGTGAGAGTCCTGTATTTTGCATGTACATCCGGTTGTTTTCCTTCCGCAGAATTTCGCGGTCGGCCATTACGTTTTCCAGTTCCTGAACGTGCCGCTGCTCGGTTTCGGCGACGGCTCTCGTCACCGCCGACTGAATTTTTTGATCCATCGAAGCGGGTTGCATGAAAGCGTGCACCAGAATCGCCACCGCGATCACGCAGCCAGCCGCAAACGACGGATTCCAGATTTTCTGCCACCAGCGCGGCTCGAAAACCTTATCCGAGACGAATGCGATCCTCCGCGGAACTTCCTCTTCGCGCAGCGTCGACAGCGCATCCAGCGTGAGCCGCAATCCGGCCAGTTCCTCACGGCAATTCGCGCAGCTATTGGCGTGCGCCTCCGCCTGATCCCGGCCCGCCGGGTCCAGTTCGCCGAGCGCGTAAGCTTTCCAGTCAAAATTCGTGCAGCTCACGATTCCCCCCTTAATAGTGCCGGAGATAGCGATGTTTTCAACAGCTCCAGCGCCGTGTACAACCGCGATTTGACGGTCGAAACCGGGCAATCCAGAATCTCCGCCATTTCGTCGAATTTGAATCCCTGATAAACCTTCAACAGAACCGCCTCGCGCTGATCGCTTGAAAGCCGCTCGAGCGCGCTTTCCACCGCCAGCGACAATTCGATCGGGAGTAATCGCCCCGCCCCATCCGAACTCCGCGGCTCATGCGTGATCTCACCTTCCGGCCGCCGCCGCCGCAGCAGCGAAAACGCTTCATTATGCGCGATTCGGAACAGCCAGGAGGAAAACTTTCCCGCGTCATCGAGCTTGGGCAGATTTTGATACGCTTTCAAAAACACTTCCTGGCTCACGTCCATGGCATCTTCACGCTGGCCGACCAGCCGCAGTAAGTAATTGAAAACACGCCTCTCCCATCGCGATACGAGAAGGTTATAGGCCTCCACGTCGCCGCGCCTCGCTTTGAGGATCAGGTCGCGATCTTCAACTTCGCGGAAGATCAAACTGTCGGCTCCGTTCGTAAAGACGCCGCATGGTCGCGGAAAAGTCGGGCGACATCCTTAAATATGATTGTGCGTCATAATGGGGTTGCCGATGAGCGCCAAAGTCATGATGGACGTCGACGAATATCTCCACACCAGCTTTGAGGGTCCGGATTGCGAATACCTCGATGGGGAGGTGGTGGAGAGAAACATGGGAGAAGGCCCGCACGCCGACGTACAAGGAACGCTGATCTTTCTGTTGCGCGGGCTTCGGCCCCGCTTAGGTATCCGCGTGATGCCGGAGATTCGAATCCAGCTCAATCCTCGCCGCTTTCGCGTACCGGACATTGCGGTGTGGCGCGATGATAACACCGGGGGCCGTGTGCCCACTGTCCCTCCCTTTCTGGCTATCGAGATCCTCTCGCCGGAAGATCGAATGACGCGGGTCGTACCGAAGATTCAGGAGTATCTTGCGTTTGGCGTTGAATGGGTGTGGGTGATCGACCTGGAAGATAAATCCGCCCTGACTTTTTCCCAAACGAACCCAGCCGGCGCCCCGTGCGACGTCCTCCTCACCTCTAATCCCGACATCGAAATCCCGCTCATTTCAGCCTTCGACCTCGACGCGTAGGCGCTATTAGACGTTCTTAAGCCCGCTTCGTCACGTTTTCGCAGCCATCCCTTGTTTCCGGGATCCCCACCCCCCCGAACCCGTATCCCGATTTACCAAACTGGCCTGATGTGCAATCGCCCTGCCGGACCCTAAGCTAGAAATCGAGGTGGCAACAGTCATGCACAATTTTCTTCAGAACCGCCGCTTGAAACCAGGCGCCGCGGTCGTCGTTGGAGCGCTTTTAGCAACAACCGGCTTTCTCGGCGTGAAAGCGGCAACAACCCATTCCGAGAACCCGCCCGCAACCATCAAGACCGCACCGCGGTCCCCCGAAGCAGCCCGGCGCGGCTATTCGGGCATCGTCAAAAAGGTGGTTCCCGCGGTGGTCAACATTTCCTCGACCCGCATGGTCGGCGGCGATGAATCCACCAGCATGCGTGGCCATGGCCAGCGCGGCCAGCACGAGCAGCAGCAGATGCCGTTCGGCAACGACCAGGGCATGCAAGGCCTGGATCCGCTGTTCCGGCAGTTTTTCGGCAACAACATGCCGGGAATGAACATCCCGAAGGAGCGGCGTGAAAAGGCCCTTGGTTCGGGCGTGATCATCAGTCCGGAAGGCTACATTCTCACCAACAACCACGTGGTGGACCACGCGACCGAAGTCACCGTTACGCTTTCCGATAAGCGCGAGTTCAAGGCCCGTGTGATCGGCACCGACCCGCGCACCGATATCGCGGTTCTGAAGATCGACGGCTCCAATTTCCCGTCGCTGACGCTGGCCGATTCAAGCAAGGTTGAAGTCGGCGACATCGTCCTCGCTATTGGCGATCCGTTCGGCGTCGGCCAGACCGTGACCGCCGGAATCGTCAGCGCCACCGGCCGCAGCCTGAACGGCGCCATCGAGCAGGTGGAAGATTTCATCCAGACCGACGCGCCCATCAATCCCGGCAACTCCGGGGGAGCGCTAGTGGATGAAGACGGCCACCTCATTGGAATCAACACGGCGATTTTGGCCGGCAACAGCGGCGGCAACCAGGGCATCGGTTTTGCGATTCCGATCAACCTGGCCCGGCATGACCTCGATTCGATCCTGGCGCACGGCAAAGTCGAGCGCGGCTACCTCGGCATCCTTCCGCAGGATGTGACGCCGTCCATGGCGAAGGCTCTGGGCGTGCATGAAACCACCGGCGCGCTGGTGGGCGACGTCACCGCCAACAGCCCGGCTTCGAAAGCGGGCCTGCAGAAAGGCGACATTATTCTCGCGGTCAACGGCACCGCCGTTAGCGATGCGAATGAGCTGCGCCTGGCAGTCGGCACGCTGGACCCGGGTACGCGCGTGAACATGAAAGTTCTCCGCAACGGGAGCACTCAGGAAATGGCAGTGACCCTCGGCGATTTCCCCAATGAAGAGCAGGCGTCATTGAACAACAACGGCAACAACGGCGAGGAGATGAATGCCGGCCTCGACGGCGTCCAGGTGGACAACCTGACCGCGGACGTCGCGCAGCAGTTGCAGCTCGCCCCCAGCACCAAGGGCGTGATTGTCGAAAGCGTCAGCCCGGACAGCAAGGCCGCCGATGCAGGCCTCCAGCGCGGCGACGTGATTCAACAGGTGAATCACAAAGCAGTCACGAACATGACCGAATTCAAGCAGGCCATGAGCAATGCCACTAAGAGCAATCCAGTACTCCTGCTTGTGAATCGCGGCGGAACGACCCTGTTCATCGCGATCTAACGCTTGCCCTCGCTCGCGCAGGCGAGTTTACGAGTGGCACCAACGGCCGGCGGCCGCCGCAGTTACCTTCCATGCGGCGGACCCGGCCGTTGATTTTTCCAGGCAACGCTTCTCTAGAGGAGCTTGTTGAAAAGGGGACAGACTACTCTGTCCCCCATCGCAAACCTCTAATTGCAAAGGCAGCCTCCGGCGTGGACAGAGCGGTCTGTCCCCTTTTTCAACAAGCTCCTAGTGTCCCGGACTTCGGGTTGTTTGGACGGCGGGATTCATCCCGCGCGAAGCTTCAGCTTCGCAACTCATGCAGATGCGGGGCTGAAGCCCCGCCCGGACTGAAGTCCGCCGTCCTCAGTCGGTTTGAGAATTATTCTCGGGACACTCTAGAAGTGGAGGCCGATGGTTCCCGTCACCGTTCGCGGCGTCACATAATGCGTTCCGCTGAAGGTCGACAGGAAATTGTACAGCGCTTCCGTGTTGGCCAGATTCACCACCGAGATGCGCGCGCTCCACTTGTAGCGGTCGCCATGGAACAGATTGTCGTGGCCGACGGCGAGGTCGAACAGGTTGCGCGAAGCGATGCGGGGCGGGTTGTGATCGTCATTCTCCGTCCCGGGCGCCGGGAGATTGAGCAGGGTCGAACCGTACATGGCGGCCGGACACAACTCGCTGGGACTGATCGGGGTCGTCGGCGTCGCATGTACACTGCCGCAGTAGAGTCCGGCTTCATATTGCTGATCGGGAGTGAGGCCGGAGACGTCCACGGTGTCCGCGTCGCCGTTCGGCCCGTTGGCGCAGTTGCCGCCCGTGCAGGGCGCGGGACCGGCCACCAGGCCGCTATCATAGCGCCAGTTGAAGCCGATCCACGGTCCGCGCTTCCCGATCTGATATTGAAGATGCGTGGTCGCGTTGAAAGCCTCGTCATGGTCAATGCGGAACACTTCGCTACCCACCGGCGTAGCGCCGATGCCGCTGACCTGCGGCTCGAAGAACCGCGCCGCCACGTGCGACATCACGATGAACGCCGACAGACCATGGAAGTTGGGCATGCTGCCGCGAACCGCGAAGCCGGGGATCTTCGAGCTCGCCCACTCAATCGGAAAGGTGATCGGTGAATCGCCCAACACGCTGAAATCGTAGGCTTTGTGCGTGTATTTCCAAATGTATTCGCCGTCCAGCACGAAGTACTTTCCAAAGGCCTGCTGAAGCCCCGCATGGAATTCATTGCGCCAGCCGGGACTGAGCGGCGCCGTGCCAACGCAAGGAGCGATGGTGGCCGCCGACAGCGCGTTGATCACCGGATCGTTGCATCCCAAGCTGGAAAGAACCAGGTTCTCGTTAAACGGCGTTTCGAGCGTGCGGGCGTAGGAGACACGAAACACCGTGTTGGATGGTTTGAGATTGTATGCAATCCCGAGACGCGGTTCTCCTTGTTTAGCCGTGACAATGCCGTCGTAATAATCGAAGCGGAATCCCAGGTTGAAGCTCCAATTCTTGATATTGATGGTGTCCTGGAGGTAGAAGGCCAGTTCCCGGATGTTGGCGCGGCCGTTGTAGGTGTACTGTCCGCTGGTGGAACCCGGACAGCCGTCGGATGCCGGCAGGGTGCCGTTCCGGCTCAGATCGTAGCACGCCAGCAGGGGATTGAAATTCGTATTCGGCTGAAGAGTTCCCGTGCAGTTCAGCGGATTGGTCAGCTTCGGATTCAGGTCCGGACTTCCGTCCGCATAGAGACACACCGCGTTCGCGGTCGGATCGACGATTCCGAAAGTATCGTTTTCGGTGAGGATCGTATCCGAATAAGTAATTCCAGCTTTGATATTGTGGACCCCCTTGATATAGGAAACATTGGTGCGAAGCCCCAGGTCCGTCAGCCGGCGATTCTGGCCAATGGTCTGAAGCTGCAGATCTGGAATGAGGTCGGAGAAAGGATCCGCGCTCGGATAGTAGTTGTATTGGTCCTGCCGAGCGAAACCGCCGAAGGTCCAAACGGTATGTGCGTTGAGCAGCTTCGTCCAGGTTGGCGCGACGTTGAAGGTCCGGATCTTCGAACGTTGATCGGTGGGGCCGACCACCTGTCCATTGGGACCCAAGCCGTTGCAGGCCGTCGAATACGACAGATAACTCATACAAACCGGTCCGGACCATGCAGTCGCGTCCTGCGCGTCGTATGAATTGGGAGTCTGAAACCAGGAACGCGTGAAGCTGAAATTCAAGCTGAACGTATCGTTCTGCGTGGGCTTATAGTCGAAGCGGTCGAACACGTTCTCTTCGTTGCCATGATCATGGAAGACCTGGTATTCGGGCCCATCCAAAAATCGGCCGGTATTGAGCCCGTTGGCGGCGATGAAATTACCGAATTGGGAGTTACCGTAACCCAGATCGAATCCCTCGTTCGTGCTCCCGAACGAGCCGTAAGAAGCCGTGATATCGCCATGCGGCTGAGTCATGCCCAGCCCGGAGCGCGTGGTGACGTTGATGATCACGCTGGTCTTGTCGCCGTATTCGGGGGGAGGCGCGCCCTCGATCACTTCCATCGACTGCACTGCGTCAATGGGGATCTGATTCGAGAATACTTTGCTTTGCTGATCCGTAATCGGCTGGCCATCGAGGGAGAAGGAGTTGGACGCGTGATCGCCTAACCCGTGAAACAGGCCGTTCGAGTCCGCGGCGATGCCCGGCGACGCCAGAGTCACCAGCGAACTGAGCGAGGAAGACTGGCTTTCGAGCGGCAACTTATCGAACAGGCCGCGGTCGATGTCGGTATGCGTGCTGGAGTCGGCTTCCACCAGATCCGCGCCGGTTTCGACCGTCACGGAAGTGGTGGCCGTTCCTATCTTCAGAGCGAACTTCAACTCCAGGGGAATCGGAGAACGCACATCGGTATCCTGTTCGGCGGATTGAAATCCCGCGGCGGTCGCGGTGACGTGATAGTTGTTGAAGGGAACGTTATCGAACTCGAACTTCCCCTGCGAGTCAGTCTGAGCCGTCCGGTCATAATGCGAAACCGGATTCTGGATCTCCACCGAAGCTCCCACAATCGCCGCACCGGAGGGATCGAGTACCGAGCCGCGAAGAGTTCCGGAATTGGCCTGGGCGCGCAGAACAGTCGGGGAAAGGCAGAACAAAAGACACGTAAGGACCGTCGAAACACGTTTCTTCATTCCTCGATTCTGGGTGAAAATTTCATCACGTCCTAGAACATTTCGACCACTGAACTTAAAATAACGGTGACTGGACTAAGGATGGAAACAAGCGGACTTGTGTCACGGTTCCAGCAGGGCGCGGATGCTGCGCGCCAACCGTTTGCTGGCGATCACTTCCTGGTTATTGCTGAGCGTGATCAGCCAGCGCTGGCTGCTCAGCACGCTCATTTTCCGGACGTGATCGACGTTCACCAGCGCGTTCCGGTGGATGCGGCGGAAACCGCACATGATCAGCCGCTCTTCAATCGCCTTGAGTGTCAGCGACGCCATGTAACGTTTACGCGCGGTGATGATCCACACGATATCGCCTTCCGCCTGGAACGCCAGAATTTCATCGGTGCTGAGGAGAAAATATTCCTCGTCCTGTTTGCCGACGATCTTCTTCGAGCGCGTACTGGCTGGTTGATCCAATACTTCCTGCAGGTGCGCCAGTTTCTCTGCGGCGCGCCATCCGGTGACGCGGCGGGCGCGCTCCACGGCATCCGCCAGGCGCTGGCGCCGGACGGGTTTCAAAAGGTAATCGACCGCGCCGGCTTCAAACGCCTCCACTGCGTACGCATCGTGCGCGGTCACGATGATCACCACTGGAATATGCGGACCGCTCCGCAAATTGCGGACCACATCCAGACCGCCCATTTCCGGCATCTGCAGATCGAGCAGTACCAGATCCGGCTTCTGCTGCGCGATCTGCACCAGCGCAGCCGGGCCACTTTCGGCCTCGCCCACGATTCTTACGCCGGCCATGGATTCCAGTTCCTCGCGCAAAACCTGCCGCGCAATCGGCTCGTCATCCACGATTAGCGTCTTCAAAGCCACAGGCTATCCCAATTCCCCAGGACTTAATTACCATGGATGGGCGGGATCGACGGCGAACTTTCAGATGAGCGGGCTATTAGCGGCAGTGAGCGTCCCCGCTTGAACCGTGGATGGACGCACCGGAAGTTAAGGAAGGTGATTGGTCGGGGCGAGTGGATTCGAACCACCGGCCTCCTGGTCCCGAACCAGGCGCTCTACCAGGCTGAGCCACGCCCCGACGAATGCGGCGAACCCCAGTTTAACATACGACGCCGCTATTTCCCGCTGTGACGCGTCCGCCGCTCCGTCAGGATTTCGAGCCCAGTAATAAGAAGCTCCGCAATAAAGGCGGGATTATCGGAAGAATGCCGACATGGCGCTGTACTCGGCCGCGAATTCGCGCAGGACTGCGCCGATATCGTCATTTAGGCCGAGCGTCTCGATCAGCGACGGATCGCTCCACTCCGGATCGCCTGCCGCAATGGCTGCGCCGGTTGAGTTCACATAATGATTGGCCGCGTCGAGCAGCCGGCTCAACTCCAGATCGCCCGAAGGATTGTGATGGTCGAGCACCGCCACGCGGATCTCCGCCGGCAGATTCCAGCAGGCCAGCGCGTCTGACGACAGCACCGGATGCGTGAACCCCAGCACTTCCATTTCGCAGTCCAGGCGAGGACGCCCGGTGGCATGCAGTAGTTCAATGCGCGCATAGTGATCGGGCAGCGCCAGCGCGAGGATCAGGCGGCCCACGTCATGCAACAGGCCGGCGGCGAACGCGCCTTCCGGATACGCCACTTCCAGGCGTTGGGCCAGCAGGTCGCTCAAAATGGCGGTCGAAGCCGAGTGCATGTTGAACCGCGCCATGGACCACGATGAAGGCATGCGCGCCTTGCTCCACATGCGCGTAATCGACATTCCGAGCACGGCATTCCGGACCTTTTCGATGCCCAGCAGCGACAGCGCGTGCCGAACGGAGTTGATGGTACCCCGCCGCGCGTACAGCGCCGAATTTACCAGGTGTAGCAGATTTGCAGCCACCACCGTATCTTTTTCAATCAGATCGCCCAGTTTCGAGAACGAAACATTTTCTCCTGCCAGGGAAGCCAGAAGACGGGTGAGAACTGACGAAAACGGTGGCAATTCTCCCAATGAATGCAATGCTTTACGCTTTAAGTCGTCCGCCGCGGGCGCCGCTAACGGTTCCGTTTCTGAGAGTCGAACCACACTCGGTTTATCGGCTGCATCGCGCGAAAACTGAACTGCCCAGAAGCAACATTCCGAGGATTACCCCTAGCGAGACCACGCTTAGGGTGGCGCCTAAGGCCAGCCAGCGGGATCGAAACCGCACTGTCAGTTCGTGCTTACCCGCAGGAACGATCACTCCCATCAGGGCATAATCGACCGGCAGTACGTCCGCCGGATGCCCGTCGATGGCGGCCGACCACCCCGGATAATACGGCACGGCGATCCGCACCAGGCAATCTGCTGCGGCAGAGAAGCGGATGCGATAGAAATCGTCCTCATAATTGACGATCTCCGCGCGCGCACCGGAGGGCGAAAGCGCTTGCGCAGGTCCTTCGACAATGGCTTTTAGCGCCGGATCGAGCGTCGGCAGCATGCTTTTGGCCGCATCCGCGTTCGGCACGAAGGCGACCTCCGGCGGAACGGAAACCCTCGGGAGCGCCTCGGGATTCTCCGTCAAAGTGCCGTGGGACACATCGATTTTATGCGTCACCGCCAGACCGTTCAGCAGCTTCGGGTTTTGGTTGCTGGCGCCCAGGTATTCGCCATAGCGCCCGAGCTCCAAAGGATTGTATCCATAAGTAACTTCCGTGCGCGATTCGAGCGAGCTGTTCATCGGTCCGAACGAATTGGTCGCATAGGGCGACCAGATGCGATAAAACGGCCGCTGTTTGACCGGCGCAATGTAGGCTTGGTAACGATCGAACGCGTTCCCATAACGCTCCGCATAACTCATGCGCGCGTAGGTCAGCGGATTCGACGACATGTTCCAGTACCACAGGTCGCCGATCGAAAACGCGATCACGACCACCGCCAGCCACGGCTTGCGAACCCGCTCGACAAGGAGCATGAATCCGAGCCCCGCGGCCAGCGCCAGGCCGAGCGCAATCACAAACCAGATGTGCACCGGCGCGCGCACGCTTCCGAATCCCGGTAACAGCGTAAGCGCGTCGTAGAGCCCGGTTTTCGGGCCAAATGAATACCACAGCGGAATCGCGATCAGAACCGCGGGAATCGCCAGGGAGGTCCGGCGGATGAAGCCCGCGATGGCCAGAGGCAGCAGCAGCAATCCGCCGTAAAGGTAAAACTGAGTGATATCGGCGGGACCTTTATAATCGCCCCGAATGACGCCGTAAAAATTGGGGTCCACCAGAGTCGCCAGCGCGCCCGGAATCAGCGGCGCGTTGGTGGTCGAACGATAACTGAGTCCCGCACGTCCGGACTGAACGGCCAGTTCGAGGGCCGGAAGGGTTTGGACCGCGCTCAGAAGCAATCCGGCCACACCCGCCGCGACCAGAACCAGCCCGCGCCTCAGCATCGGGCCGCGACTCCCTGCGACGAATAGAGCCAGCGCGAAAAATGCATACAGCGCGGTCTGAAAATGCCCCGCCAGGATCACCAGGCCTGCGATCATCCCAGTCAGAAGCATTTCCCGAATCGCGCCGGTCTCGATCGCGAGCGCCGCGGCCCACAGCAGCCATGGGAACAGAGCCGCGGTTTCGAAGATCCCCAGATGCGAGCTGTGGCCGGCGAAAAATCCCCCGAACGCGTAAAACACCGCGGCGACCAGAGCGGCGCTGGTGTTGCGCAGAAACTTTCGCGCCAGCAGAAACATTCCGCCCAGTGCCAGAAACGCGTGCAGCGCCAGTTCCCACTCCATCGCCCGAGGGGTGATTCCGATCAGGAAAAACGGCCAGTGCAGCGGATACCACGCGGCCGTCTGCGGATCGGCCAGGAACGGAAACCCGGAGAATTCGAATGGCGTCCAGCGCGGAAAACCCGTGGAGCGCAGCGACTGTTCAAAATATTTCTGCGCCGAGTAGTGGACATCCGCCATATCCCACTGAATGCTGGCCTGATCGTCGAACAGCGGAGTCCAGAAGAACAGGATGATCAGCACCGCGAAGCCGGGCCAGATCAGTTTCGGCGAAAGAGCCGGCCGAGCGCCCAAGCTTTCCGGTACCGCCGCAGGGCGCTTCTTCTTTGCCATCGGATTTCGTTATTCTAGCGTGAGCGTCATGCGCGTGGCTATTTTACTGCTGATCAGCGTGTGCGTGATTCACGCCGAATTTCTGCACGTCCAGGTGTCGGTGCGCGACATGAATTGCGAATCCTGCTCGGAATCGCTCGGGTCGATTCTCAAGCGGATGCGCGGCGTGGAGAACGTAGAAGTCGATTATAAGGCCGCGACCGTCCGGCTGGACCTGGCGCCTGAAAATCGCATCGGCGTCGAACAAGTCTGGGACGCGATCAAACGTGTCGGCTTCACACCTGGTGCGACCAAAGTGGATGTCCGCGGCGTAGTGAGCGGCGGCCGCATCGAAGTGCGCGAGGCGAACAAATCCTATCGATTGGAAGGCCACGCTCTGGATGGCGAAGCGGAAATCAAAGGGACCACAGAGCCTCCGCCCGATCCACGGACGCCGATCTTGATCCGCGTGGAATAACGGGGCCATCCCGGACGTGCTCCGCTCCCTGACGGTCGCGGTTCTGTTTGGCGCCCTGCGGAACCGCGCGCGTCAGCAAGTTGGCGATGATCTTTCGGATGATCGTTGACGGATGAAAGTACCCTGGACGGCGGGCTTCGAGCCCGCGCGAGGCTTCAGCCTCGCTTCCGTACAGCGGCGCTGAAGCGCCACGCGGATTGAAATCCGCCGTCCGCGGCTCTCGTGAAATCAATAATCTGCGGATCACTTTCAGGGGCGCGGAGCACGTCCGAAATCTTTGCAGTCTAGCAAAAAACTCGTTAGGCTACGCGCGCGCGAAATCGATGTAGCCGCGATGCGGGTCCGTGTTCACCAGCTTGACGCGGAGGACGTCGCCGACGTCGACGCCCTGTTCCCCGCGCACCAGCATTCCTTCCGCCGGCGGCGCGTCGATGCGCACGAAGACTCCTTTCGCAGTATTCCCGGTGACGATCCCGCGAAAGGTCTGGCCAATCCGCGAATGGAGCGCGACGGCGGCGATCCGCTTGCCCATTTTGCGCTCCACCTTGGTCGCCGCGTGTTCTTTTTCGGTGCAGTTGGTCGCGATCGCATCCAGTTCTCCATCCGCGTAGGGCGCCGCCCGGCGCGCCAGCACAGCCTTCACCAGGCGCTGCGTGACAAGATCCGCGAACCGGCGATTCGGCGCGGTCGAATGCGTGTAATCCTGTACCGCGAGCGCAAAATGGCCGGGGGCATCGGCGCCGCTGCGGGCGAGCACGTATTCGCCGGGTCCCATCAGCTTGATCACGGCCAGGGAAATGTCCTGGTAATGGTCGGGATCCTTGTGTTGAATCGTCTGGAGAAACGTGTTCAGCGCGCCGGAATCGGCTTCGGCCGGCAGCTTTTGCCCGTATTGCTGCGCCAGCGCGGCGATCCTCGGCCAGCGTTCCGGCGTTTTCACCACGCGCCGGATGCTGGACACTCCCGCGCGCGAAAGCGTTTGCGCCATCACGTGATTCGCCGCGATCATGAAATCCTCGATCAGCCGCGTGGCCCGATTGCGCTGGCGCGCTCTGACATCCTCGACCTCACCATCGGAGACGACGGCTTCCGCTTCCACGCGATCGAAATCCAGCGCACCCAGCTGGTGCCGGGCCGCGCACAACACCTCGGACGCTTCATCCTGCAATTTCAACTGCGCCTGCAACTCCGCCGACGCAGCCAGCTTGGCAGGCGCATCCGCGTTCGATTCGAGCCACGCGCCAACCGCGTTATAAGCCAGTTGCGCGTGATTGCGCACCAGCGCCCGGTAAATGTCGGGAGAGCCGATCGATCCGTCCTTCGCGACCGTGTATTCGATCACCATGGCCGAGCGGTCTTCGCCTTCGTTCAACGAAGTGAGGCCGGTCGAAAGCTCGTCCGGCAGCATCGAAAAATTCTTAACGCCGGTATACACCGTCGTGGTCTGATCCGACGCGTGCCGGTCGATCGGCGTACGCGTGTCCACCGACGCATCCACATCGGCAATGGCCACTCGCACGCGAATATCGTCACCCGTACGCTCGGCCACTTCGATCTGGTCGAGGTCCCGAGAGGTGTCGTTATCGATTGACGACCACGGCAGATTTCGAAGATCGCGCAATCCGGCTTCGGGATGGCGCGTGCGGATCTGGGCAATCTGCTGGTCGACGCCTTTAGGAAAATCGGGATCGAAGCCGTGTTCGATCATCTCCCGCCGGGCGGCGGCGATCAAGTCAAAACGGGGCGCAGTCACGCTACGAAGTATAACCAGTTTCCCGCATTCTCCCTAAAGCGCCGGGCCGGAATGAGCGATAGATAGATAAGCCCTTGCCACACCATTACTTGTCGGCGCGCAGTACCAGCCTGCCTGCGGTTTTGCTCGCGGCGGCCGGACTCTGCGCGGCGCAGCGCTACACCTTCCAGCTTTACGGACAGGCCGACGGTCTCGGAAACCTGGTGCCGATCTCCATGGCGCAGGATTCCACGGGATTTCTGTGGGTGGGCACTCAGAACGGGCTGTTCCGTTACGATGGAACGCGTTTCGAGCCGTTCAGCATCCCACAGGGACTTCCCAGCGCCCGCGTCGACAGCCTGTACGCCGATCCGCAGGGCGCAGTGTTCGCCGCGACACCAGAAGGCATCGCACGATTCGACGGCCATCGTTTCAAGACGGTCCCGTTCTCTGGCTCGAGTCACACCACCTCGCGGCGGCAGGGGATGGTGACCGATGCGAGCGGCGTTCTTTATATCGCCACCACCAACGGCCTGGTGCGCCAGGACGGACTGGCACTCTGGGCGGGAGAGTACCACGCGGTCCACGCCGTTTATCGCGATCCGGATGGTGCGGTCTGGGCCGCCTGCGGTGAGCGGCTGTGCACCCTCGATAACGGCCGCCTGGCCGCGGTCGCGCCGGAGCTGCCCCGTTTGGTCTGGCGTTCCCTTCACGCGGATAGCCAGCACAATTTATGGATACTCGCCGATGACGCTGTCTGGGTCAGGCGCAGCGGCGCGCAGACATTTGAGGCGCTGCCCGCGCCACCCCAAAAGAGCGGTCCATTCCTGGGCGATCCGGCGATCGAAGTGACCAGCGGCGGCGAAGTGATCATTTCGGCATCGAACGGGCTGTGCCGCTGGGATCACAAGTCATGGAAGACGATCGACAGCGCATCCGGTCTGGTGCGCGGCGACACCTCCGCTCTGGTCGCGGATCGGGAAGGATCGGTGTGGGTGGGCATGGCTGGCCTGGGGCTCGAACGATGGCTGGGATCCTCCGAGTGGGAGAGCTGGGGCAACCCGGAGGGACTCCCGCACGAAGCCATCTGGTCGATTCATCGCGATGCGCAGGGCACCCTGTGGGTGGGCACGCTGACCGGGCTCGCGTTTGCAAAGGGTCTCGCGTCTCCGTCGCATTGGAAGGTCAAGCCGGAATTCGCCGGAATGATGATTTTGTCGATGGTGCATTCGCGCGACAACACTTTGTGGATCGCCACCGGCAGTCATGGCTTATGGCGGCTCGATCCGCGGACCGGTGCCGCTCGCCGGGTTCCCAGCGTCCAAGGGTTGTTCAAACCACAACTGGCCGTCGACCAGGAAAACTATCTATGGGTCACCTCGCGCGGCGCGCTGTACCGGAGCACCGCGCCGCTGGGCCAGGCGATGCCGGTGCTTGAGGCGCAACCGGTTCCCGGAGTGACTGCAGCCGAGTTCTTCAACTCCATTACCATCGATCCGAAAGGCCGCGTGTGGGCCGCGGGCAGCGGAGGACTGGCCGGCTACGATCACGGCCGCTGGGTCCGCCTGACCAGCCACGACGGACTGCGTACCGATTCGCTCGCAACCTTGACCGCCGGCCGCGATGGCTCGCTGTGGATCAGCTATCGCGACCCTCTGGGGTTGTCCCATCTCACCCCGAAGGGGTCCGGCTGGAATATCGAACACGTTTCTACGGATAACGGCCTGCATTCGAACCAGGTCGTTTTTCTGGGAACCGACGCGGAGGGTTCCATCTGGTCGGGGACCGACTCCGGCGTGGATTATCTTTCCGGCGGAGCGTCGAACAGCGGCTGGAAGCATTACGGCCAGCCCGACGGCCTGATCTGGGACGATACCGATTCCGACGCATTCTTCGCGGACTCGGACGGCAGCGTGTGGATCGGCACCAGCCGGGGGCTCTCGCGCTTCCGCCACAAATCCACCACTCCCACGCCTCCGCCGGTGGTGGTTTTGACCATGGCGCGCCTGGGCGAGAAGCCCATCGACCCCAGTGTCGCGACCGTTGCGCCGTATTCAGATGGCTACCTGGCCGTTCGCTTCACCGCTCCCGCATTGTTCAATAATCGCGACCGCTTGTACCGCTATCGCCTTTCGCATATCGACCGGAAATGGGTGGAAGGCTCGCAGAACGAAGCCCGCTACGCGAATCTGCCGCCGGGCGATTACACTTTCGAAGTCGCGGCCCGCAATCCGGCCGGCGTGTGGAGCTCGGAGCCGGCCCGGCTATCCTTCTCCATCCAGCCCGCATTGTGGCAACGCTGGTGGCCGTGGTCGATCCTGGGGGCCCTATTGAGCGTGCTCGGCCGCGCGGCCTGGAAACGTCATATTCGCCGCCATCAACGCGAGCAGGCGCACCTCGAACGCGCCATCGCGCAGCGCACCGAAGAGCTGGCGCACGCCAAATCGCACGCCGAAAGCGCCAATCTCGCCAAGAGCGAATTCCTAGCGCAGATGAGCCACGAAATCCGCACGCCCATGAACGGCGTCATCGGCATGACGCACCTCCTGCTCGAAAGCGACCTCGAAACCGAGCAGCGCGAGTGGGCCGAGGCCGCTCTCGGCTCCGCCGAATGCCTGCTCACCGTCATCAACGACATTCTGGATTTTTCCAAAATCGAAGCCGGCCGCATGACCATCCAGCCTGAACCGTTCGATCTGCAAACCGTGGTCGAAGAGAGCGTCCAGATGCTTCGCCCCAAGGCCCAGCAGAAGGGGCTCGATCTGCGCCTCGATTACGCTCCGCTCACGCGACACGTGATCGGCGACGCCACTCGCGTCCGCCAGATTCTGGTTAACTACATCGGCAACGCGGTCAAATTCACTCTTCGCGGCCGCGTTCTGGTCAGAGTCGAACGTCTCGCCGCCGAGCCCGGCGGCCAATGGCTCATTTCGGTGGCCGATTCCGGCATCGGAATTCCGCTCGAACAGCAGCCTCTTCTGTTCACGCGCTTCACGCAAGCCGAACACACCCAGCGCTTCGGCGGCACCGGCCTGGGCCTCGCCATCTGTAAACAACTCGCTGAATTGATGGGCGGAAGCGTCGGGCTGCGCAGTGAGCCGGGCAACGGCGCGACCTTCTGGGTCAAGCTCCCGCTGCCCGAAGTCGCCGGAATGTCCGGAGATCTGCAGAATCTGGACGCGGCGCACGAGACCGTCGTCAGCGGCGCTCCTCGCCGCCTGGTGCTGCTCGCCGACGATAATCGCGTTAATCAGAGACTCGCCGAGCGTCTGCTCACCAAGCTCGGCTGCGAAGTCGACCTGGCAAGCAATGGAGCCGAAACAGTGGAAGCCTGGCCGAAGCGTCCCTACGACGCCATTTTCATGGATTGCCAGATGCCCGGCATGGACGGTTACGAAACCACGCGCCGCATCCGCGCATCGGGCGAGCGCGGCCGCGCCATTCCCATCATCGCCACCACCGCCGATTCCCCCACCGGCCAGCGCGAGCGCTGCCTGGACGCGGGCATGACGGACTACGTCACCAAGCCATTCAGCCTGTACGAACTCGAACGCGTGCTGGCTTCCGTCCTGAATCCGGCATCCGAACGCCAATAACGTCCCAGCGTCCCACGCGCTCCACTACTGTCGCGCCTCAACGGGGTGCAGCGACTCGTTCTCTGACCGATCATTTGTTGGCACTTCAGCCCCATGCGTCAGCTTGGCGCTTGCGCTGGTTACCGCAATAGCCCCAAGCTTGACGCATGGGGCTATCGCGGCGCGGAACTAAACTGCGCGGCGGCGGTTGCTCTTGTGCCGGGGAGCGAAGGATCGCGTACGGCCCGGCGCACCCTTGGCGGGCATGACGATCACCTCGGCCGAATGCTTTTGTTCCCGCGGAATATCCGCCGAAACTTCGCGCTTTTGGAGCTTGGTGTTGATGGTCCGCTCAATGCGAACCACTTCCTGGCGCTCATTGCGGGTCGCGAAGGTCGACGCCGTTCCGCTGGCCCCCGCGCGTCCGGTGCGGCCCACGCGATGTATGAAATCCTCGGGGACCTGCGGCAGATCGTAATTCACCACGTGCGCAATGCCTTCGACGTGGATTCCACGCGCAGCCACATCGGTCGCCACCAGCACGCGGTAGGAGCGTTCCTGGAATCCGCGCAAGGCCTGGTTGCGCTGGTTCTGCGTGCGATCGCCGTGAATAGCGGTCGCCTTCAGCCCTTCGCGCGAAAGCTTCTTGGCCAGGCGATCCGCGCCGCGCTTGGTGCGGGCGAAGACCAGAAAAGATCCGTCGTGCTCGCGCAACATGGAAGCCAGCAGGCCGAGTTTGCGATCCTGCTCCACTTCATAGACGTGCAGCGCGACTTTGTCGATGGGCTGGGTGATGGAGCCGACGCTGACGCGCACCGCGTCGCGCACGTGCGAATCCACCAGGTGCTTCACCGAGCTTTCGATGGTCGCCGAGAAGAACAGCGTCTGGCGCCCGGCGGGCAGCGCGGCCATCAGTTTTTCGATGGTCGGCAGGAAGCCCATGTCGAGCATGCGGTCGGCTTCATCCAGAACCAGGATCTGAACGCCGGAAAGTTTGAGGAGCTTCCGGCTGACGAAGTCGAACATGCGTCCGGGGGTCGCGATCAGCACCTGGGCGCCCTTGCGGATATTCTGCAGTTGGGTTTGTTCGTTCAACCCGCCAATGGCGATCACGGCGCGCAGGCCGGTGCCGGCGGACATCATCGCGAAGGTTTCATGGATTTGAATGGCCAGCTCGCGCGTGGGAGCCAGCACGACGGCGCGCAGACCGGCCTGCGCGGGTTCTTTCGAAAGAAGTTCGAGGATCGGCAGCACGAAGGCGAGGGTTTTGCCGGTGCCGGTTTGCGCGGTTGCGACCAGGTCGCGGCCTTCGAGCGCCGGCGGGATGGCAACCGCCTGAATCGGTGTGGGTTCGACGAAGCCATTCTTCGCCAGGTTGCTCTTGAGCAGAGCGGAAAGGGACAGTTCAGAGAAATTTTTCATTCGGTGTTTTGGTTTGAGGAGGATCGGCGGCCAATCACCGATCAGCACTTACGAAGGGCGGCAGAGAGCGTCCGGGTCAACTTCCAGGCACAAGTATAACATCGATTCGACCGGCGCTGGCCGACCCGGCCGCGAGCGTCTAGTGAGTTTCGAAAAAGTGGGCGATTTTCTTGCCGGCGTCTTCGGTGTAGTAGACCGAAACTTTGGCCGATTTACCAATCCCCTTGCCGGCGTCTTCGGTAGCATGCGCCGTCATCTTGAAGGTCTGCTCGGTGCCGTCGGCCGTCTTGATCGCTACGGTTTTTGCTCCGTGGTCGATTTTGACCACCGTGCCGTCGGTTTCTTTAATCCCGTCCTTGCCGACTTTGTCGATCTCGACCGCCGTTTTCTCGGTCCCTTTGGTGGTGTAATGCGCCACCACCTCGGATCCCTCTTTCAATCCGTGAAAGGTGTCCTTCGACGCCGCGTCGGTTCCGTGAACCGCGGTCTTGCCGGCCACCTTAACGGTGTGTTCAGTGCCGTCGGCCGTTTTGACCACCATGGTCTTGGTACCGGAATCGACTTTCGTGATGGTGCCGTGAACTGCGGATACGACGTCGTCGGCTGCAAAACAAAGCGGGGCGAGCATCGCCGCCGCTATCAAACTCTGCGAAATCAGTTTCTTCATGTGGCAACTCCGGTCAGGTGAGTAAGTTGGCTTACGTTACACCTGACAGTATAACCGGCGGCACTTAGCCCCGGCAGACCTCGCCCAGAGGCCCCGCGCCTCCGCAGTAGCTAACATCTTGAATCTGCATCAGGATACCGTCGGGATCGGTAAAGTACAATTCGGGTGTGCCTTCTTTCGCTCCGCCGCGCGCTTCGGTGCGCAGCGTTACGTAGGAGACCAGAGGACCGGCCGGTCCACGCCCTTCGCCGCGGGGTTTCACTCCGAAGTCCGCCAGCGTCTTGAGGACTTTATCCGGATTGAAATTTTCCATGGTGAAGCAGGCGTGATTGATACTCGGTGTGCGTCCCACGCCGACGATGGTCAGGAACTGGCGATTCGAACCTATTCCGAGCAGCGGGGTGGGTCCCTGATGCGCCTGAACCGGCATGGCGAACAGATCCTGATAAAAGGCGATGGAGCGCGGCCCATCGGAGACGAATAGCGTGACGTGGCTCAAGTCCTTCAACGCGATCAACCCCGCGCGTGGAGCCGGCACGAGTTTCGAAAGACAAACTTCGCCCAGCGGTCCGGAGCCTCCGCAATAACGGACGTCCTGCAATTGAATCGGCAGCCCATCCGGATCGCCGATGTACATTTCGGGGGTCCCTTCAGGCGAACCGCCGGTCCTTTCATCGCGGATGCGGATGCGCATTTTCATCGGACCGCCCGTCATTCCACCACCGCGTCCTTCGGCTTTCGTAATGCCGTGCGCGGCGAGGATCTCCGTTGCGCGATCGACCTTGAAATCCGGCGTGGTCATGCAGAAGTGATCGATGCCGGGTTTTCCGTTGCCGCGAATCGCGCTGAGAAACAGAAACTGCGGCCCGTCGCCGATGCGCAGCGACGGAGGCGCGCTCGAATCCGGTCCCTGATACGCCTGGATCGGCAGTCCGAAGAGTCCCTGATAAAACTCGAGCGACCGTTTGGGATCGGACACGCTGAGCGTCACGTGACTCAGCGTCTTGACCGGGATCTGGCGTTTCGTTTGTCCCAGCAGCTTCGAAGCTGCCGCCAATCCGGGCAAAGCCAGCAGCGCATCGCGGCGTGAGATCGTTTTCATAAACCGGAAGTATACATCAGGCGATTCTGTGGTAAAAGTTGAGCTACGCGATGGCCCGCCTCTCAAGCGATTTCGGCTACGCGCTGCGCAGTCTGCGCCGCAGCCCCGTGTTCGCGATGGTCGCGGTCGCATCGCTCGCGCTGGGAATCGGAGCCAATACCGCAATCTTTCAATTGCTCGATGCGGTGAGGCTGCGTTCGCTGCCGGTGCCGTCGCCGCAGGAGATCGCCGAAGTTCGCATCGACAACATGACGCACGCGCGCGGAAGCTGGATGCGCGATAACGCGCTGACCAGTCCTCTATGGGAGGAGATTGGCCGCCGCCAGCAGGTTTTTTCGGAAATCTTCGCGTGGGCTGACAACCCAATCAATTTCTCGGAAGGGCCGGAGACCCGCCTGGTGAAAGGATTGTACGTCAGCGGAAACTTCTTCGACGCGCTGGGCGTGCGGCCGGCACTGGGCCGCGTGTTTCATGCCGATGATGACCGGCGCGGCTGCGGGTTGACTGCCGCGGTGATCAGCTATGGATTCTGGCAAAGCGAATTCGGCGGAAACGCATCCATCGTGGGGCGGAAGATCCCATTCAACCGAGGGGGCTCGATCGAGATCGTCGGCGTGACGCCGCCGGGCTTCTTCGGGCTTGAAGTAGGGAAGCAATTCGACGTCGCATTCCCAATCTGCGCGCCGGCAGCATCCGATCGAACTTTCGATTCCGGCACGTTCTGGTGGCTCACCGTGATGGGACGCAGGAAACCTGGCGTTTCGCTCGCGCAGGCCGACGCGCAGCTTCAGGCGATTTCCCCCGGCGTCTTCGAAACCACGCTGCCGCCGGATTATCCGCCAGTCAGCGTGAAGCCGTATCTGGCAATGAAGCTCCACGCGATCCCTGCCGGCGGAGGGTTGTCGCGCCTGCGCGATCAATATTCGACCGCGCTTTCAATGTTGCTGGCGATCGCCGGATTAGTGCTGCTGATCGCGTGTGCGAACCTGGCGAGCCTGATGCTCGCACGGGCGAGCGCGCGGGAGCGCGAGATTGCGGTGCGGCTGGCCATCGGCGCGTCGCGCGCGGACCTGATCCAGCAATTGATGGTGGAAGGATTCGTGATCGCGGTCGCCGGCGCGGGAGCGGCGTTGTTTCTGGCGCACGAGCTAAGCCGATTCCTGGTCGCATTCCTGAGTTCGCGAGACGATTCGGTCTCGCTCGACGTGTATCCCGACTGGCGCGTGTTCGCGTTCACTGCGTCCTGGGCGCTGCTGACGTGCCTGCTATTTGCGCTCGCGCCGGCGTTACGCGCCACGCGGGCACATCCGGCCGATGCGTTGAAGTCGGGTGTCCGCGGGACGCCGGGTCGCGAACGCTTCGGACTTCGCCGCATTCTGGTCACTACGCAGATCGCGCTCTCGCTGGTGCTGATGGTCGGCGCTCTGTTGTTCGTCCGAAGTCTGCGAAATCTGATGACTGTGGACGCCGGGTTCGACGCGCACGGAATCCTGATCGCAAACGTCGGCTACGGACGCCTGGACGCTGCCCGTCTGCCCGCGGTGCGGCACGATCTGGTGGAGCGCATCCGCGCCATCCCCGGCGTGAACGCGGCGGCCGAAACCTCCTTCCTTCCCGCCACGGGTGATGCCTGGACCAATATGATGTGGATGGACGGATCGGACGTGACCCACGCGCGCGAAGTCTCGCGTGGCCTGGTGGGGCCGGGGTACTTCCACGCGATCGGCACGCCGCTGATGGCCGGCCGCGAATTTGACGAGCGCGATACGCGCACTTCGCCCAGCGTCGCGATCGTCAGTGAAGAGTTTGCGCGCGTGTTTTCGCTGGGGCCGAATCCGGTGGGCCGGCGATTCTGGATCGAAAAGGCTCCCTACGCGCCGCAAACGGTTTACGAAATCGTCGGCCTGGCGAAGAATAGCAAATTCCACGACCTGCGCCAGGACTTCCCGCCAATGATCTTCCTTCCCATGTCTCAATTTCCGCAACCGCTGTTCTCCGGCCGGATTCTGATCCGCTCAGGCGCGGGGCTCGACGCGCTCACTCCGTCCGTCCGCCGCGCGATAGCGGAGGTGAATCCGAATATCGGGCACTTCTTCTCGGTGTTCGAAGATCGCATCGCTCAATCGCTGATCCGGGAACGTCTGATGGCGATTCTTTCCGGACTGTTCGGGGCGCTCGCCGTGCTGCTCGCGACCGTCGGGCTGTATGGCGTCATCTCCTACATGGTCGCGCGGCGAACCGGGGAAATCGGAATCCGGATCGCGCTAGGCGCGAGTTCAGCAAACGTGATCGGGCTGATCCTGCGCGAGACCGGCATGCTGCTCGCGGTCGGATTGTGCGTCGGAACGCTGCTGGCGATTGCCGCTGGCCGCACGGCGGCGACCTTGTTATTCGGCGTTCAACCCGGCGATCCGTTGACCTTCGCGGCGGCAGGAATCGCCCTTACGATGGTCGCTTTCGGCGCCAGCTATCTTCCGGCGCGGCGCGCGTCCGCAGTGTCCCCCGCGATTGCACTCCGCCAGGAGTGACGCGCTGTATACTTCGATTGAGGAAGCTGCCATGTCGGTCAAATTCACCCTGAACGGAAAACCCGAGACCGTGGATGTCGAGCCGGCCATGCCGTTGCTGTGGGTCCTGCGCGACACGCTCGGCCTCACCGGGACCAAATTCGGCTGCGGAATGGCGCTGTGCGGGGCTTGCACCGTCCATGTGAACGGCCAGCCGGTGCGATCCTGCACCACGCGCGTTTCTTCGGTCGCCGGTAAGAGCGTCACGACCATCGAAGGGCTTTCCCCCGACGGCAACCATCCAGTGCAGCGTGCCTGGATCGAGGAAGACGTGCCGCAGTGCGGGTACTGTCAATCGGGCCAGATCATGACCGCCGTGGCGCTGCTGCGCAAGACTGCGAATCCTACCGACGCGGATATCGACGAAGCTCTGCACGGCAACATCTGCCGGTGTGGAACGTATCAAGCCATCCGCGCGGCGGTCCATCGCGCGGCAGCCATCGAGCGCAGTGAGGGAGGCGCGAAATGAGACTCGATCGACGCGATTTTCTTCGTACCGCAGCGGGCGGCCTGCTGATCGGCTTCTCTTTGCCGTCGCGTGTACGTGCCGACGCGGTCGCATCGAAACTCAACGCCTACGTGCACGTCAGCGCGGACGATTTCGTCACGCTGTTCATTCACAAAGCCGAGATGGGGCAGGGAACCGTCACTTCACTTTCGATGTTGCTGGCCGAAGAACTGGAATGCGACTGGAAGAAAATTCGCACCGAATTTCCGGGCGTGAGCCGCGAATACGGACCGTTTCAAGGCGTGGTCGGCAGCGCGAGCATTCGCAGCTCCTGGGATTCGTTGCCTAAAGCCGGTGCCACTGCGAGGCTGATGCTGATCGAGGCGGCAGCGAAGCGTTGGGGCGTCGACTCGTCCGCGTGCCGCGCTGAAAATAATTCGGTAATCAACACGGCTTCGGGCGCAAAGCTGAGTTATGGCAGCCTCGCGGAAGACGCTTCGAAGCTGTCCGTTCCAATGAACGTCACACTCAAAGACCGTTCGCACTTCCGTCTGATCGGCAAGCCGACGCGGCGGCTGGATACGCCGTCGAAGGTCAACGGCACGGCGACTTTCGGAATCGACGTGCGGCGTCCGGGAATGCTGTATGCGGTGGTCGCGCGATGCCCGGTGTTCGGTGGAAAAGCCGCGAGCTTCGATGCGTCGAAGACCCGGCAAGTTCCCGGCGTCAAAAACGTAATTCAGATTTCGAATGGCGTGGCGGTGCTGGCCGACAACACGTGGAACGCGATGGAGGGCCGGCGGGCGCTGGTCGTTCAATGGGACGAGGGTCCCACGGCCGCGATGAACAGCGCGCGGCTGAGCCAGATTTTCGCCGACAAAATAAAGCAGCCCGGCGCGGTCGCGCGCAAGGACGGTGACGCTGCGGCGGCCATCCAGAGTGCTGCGAAACACGTGGAGGCGATCTACGAAGTCCCGTTTCTGGCCCACGCGCCCATGGAGCCGATGAATTGCACTGCCGATGTTCGCGCCGATTCCTGCGAAGTATGGGCATCCACGCAGATGCAGACCGCTGCGCGCGACGCGGCGGTCAAGATCACCGGACTGAAACCTGAAAACGTGCAGGTCCATACCGAGTTCATGGGCGGCGGATTCGGGCGGCGCGGACAAGTCGATTTCATCAATGAAGCAGTCGAGATTTCGAAAGCCGCGGGTGTTCCCGTGAAGGTGACGTGGTCGCGCGAAGACGATATCCAGCACGATCTGTACCGGCCGGCATCGGCGTGCCGGTTCTCCGGTGCGCTGGATGCCGATGGGTGGCCGGTGGCCGTGACGGCCACGATTGCGTGTCCGCCATTCGGCGGATTGCGCGACGGCGTGTCACGCACTGGCGTCGAAGGCGTCACCACCATGCCGTACGCGTTCGAACATTTTCTGTGTGATTATCACGCGATCGACGCGGGGATTCCGGTGAACTACTGGCGATCGGTGGGGTACTCGCAGAATACGTTTTTCATGGAGTCGTTCCTGGACGAACTGGCCGCGGCGGGTGGAAAAGATCCGGTGGAGTTGAGGCTTCGCTTACTTGCGAAGGTTCCGCGTCTGCGTGCAGCGCTTCAGTTGGCAGCGGAGAAAGCGGGTCCGCTTCCGGCCGGGCGCACGCGCGGGGTCGGGGTGGTGAATAACGTGGGCAGCTTCACCGCGCAGATCGCCGAAGTGTCGACTGCCGGCGGAAAACTGCGGGTGCATCGAGTGGTCTGCGCGGTCGATTGCGGGCAGGTGGTGAACCCGGCGGGCGTTGAGCAGCAGATCCAGAGCGCGATCGTGTTCGGACTGACGGCGGCGTTGAAGACGGGCATCACCATCGACAAGGGCCGCGTGCAGCAGGAGAATTTTCATCAATATGAAGTGCTGCGCATCGATGAAATGCCGGTGATCGAAGTCCACATCGTGCCGAGCACGGCGGCGCCGGGCGGCATCGGCGAAGCGGGAACTCCGGGGATCGCGCCCGCCGTTACCAACGCGCTGTTTGCAGCAACGCGGAAGCGCGTCCGCCAGCTCCCGATTCGTCCCGCGGATCTGGCGTGATCGCAGGCAAGAAAGTGGTCCCGGCGATTCTGTTCGAGCCGGACGAACTGGTGGCGCACGCACTCCTGCGTGCCGCGTCGGCACCCTTGCCGACGCCTGTTCTGGCGCAGACGAGGTGTCGAGACGAGTCTCGACACGGCACGCACGAGTGCGTGCGCCACGCACTCGCGGGACGCCCGATACCTCCTAGGCGCCGGCGGTTTGTTCCGGCGGAAACAGCGTCAATCCGTACTTCTGCGCGGCGGCCTGGAAGCGTGCCACGATTTCAGGGCCCATTGGCGGAGGCGCCTCGCCTTCGACTACCGGAAAGAACGATTCCATGAAAAACCCCTCGAAGCCCGCCGGCGTGCCGATCACCAGCATCTTCGCCTCGCTCGACGAAGTGTTCTTGAACGTATGCACGATGCCGCGCGGAAGGAGCACGAAGTCGCCGGGTGAGGCCTGGAGCGTCTGGTCTCCCACCTGAACCGTCAAGGTGCCCTCCTGCAAAAAGAACGACTCGTCTTCCCGCGTGTGCAGGTGCGGCGGCGGACCGCCTCCCGGCGCGACGGTGGTTTCCACCATGAAAAACGCTCCTCCCGTCTCCGCGCCAGTGACCAGGATGCGCAGTTGGTCACCAGCGCCCCAAAACTTCCGGCCGGTTCCTGCCGGCACTTGAACTACTGGATTGGACAT
This sequence comes from Terriglobia bacterium, assembly GCA_963797245.1. Classification (GTDB taxonomy): domain Bacteria; phylum Acidobacteriota; class Terriglobia; order Bryobacterales; family Bryobacteraceae; genus Palsa-187. The sequence continues at coordinate 90,158 of CAWCPE010000016.1, read as the reverse complement.
CCTCGTTCTCCTCGTGCGTTTTACGCAGTCCGCAGTATGTCACGCCCGATGCTATGCTTGCCGGTGTCATGAAACCGCACGCGCACGTTCCGCTCGATTTCCAACGTATGGAGCCCTCCCGGCAGGTGCACGTCTCGCGCGAGTTTGTGAAGTGGATGGCCGCGCGCCGCTCGGTGCGCTTCCTCTCTCCAGAACCAGTCCCCTTCGAGCTGATCGAAAACGCGATTCGCTGCGCGTCGCTCGCTCCGAGCGGGGCGAATCAGCAGCCATGGAAGTTCGTGGTCGTGAAGGACGCGGAGATCAAGCGCAAAATTCGCGAAGCCGCCGAGGCGGAGGAGCGCGAGAGTTACGAACATCGCATGCCGGCGGATTGGCTGGAAGCGCTGGCGCCCCTCGGTACGGATTGGCACAAGGAATTCCTGGAGACCGCGCCGTATCTGATTGTGGTTTTTCGGGTGGATTTCGGGCTGGAGGGAGACGCGAAGATCAAGCACTACTATGTGCAGGAATCGGTGGGGATCGCGACCGGATTCCTGCTTGCCGCGCTGCACATGAGCGGCCTCGCGACGCTCACGCATACGCCCAGCCCGATGGGATTTCTGTCGACGATTCTGGAACGCCCGAAAAATGAGCGGCCATTCGTTCTGATCCCGGTCGGGCTGCCGTCGCCGGATGCGACGGTTCCCGCGATCGGGAAGAAAACGGTCGCGGAAGTGATGGTCGTAAAATAGAACTCCCTCCCGGGAGTCACACGGGAGGGAGAGATAAGGACGAGTCGAAAAAACGCTAGCGGGTGGGCTGCTTTTCGTGCTCCTGGTGACCCTTTTCCTGCTCCTGGCGATACTTGGGGTCGTTCTGCCGATTCTGTGGATCGTTGGGATTGTGACCCGGTTTCTTGGGGTCCTGATGCTGCGGATTCTGTGGATTATGTTGTTTGTCTTGTGGATTCTTGGGGTCGTTCATATGGAACTCCTTCCACTGGGTAGACTCCCGTGGGCGTGAAACCTAACCAAAAAAACACGCTCTGTCGTAACTGCTACGTCTGCCGCCACTTGGCTCCTCCCAAGTAGCCCCGCGCTCACGGTCGGGACTCCACCCCGCCGTTACCGGCACCGCTGGTGTTGAAGGCGCAGCCGTTGGTGACAAGCCCTGCCGGTCACGGCGGGGATCAACTCCACTTTTCACACACACTCGTCACGGCGGGGATCAACTCCACTTTTCGCACGGACTCGTGCTAGAAGCTGATGGAGGCGGCGATGATGGGGGTGGTGGTAGGGGCCGGCGAGCCGGCCTCGGGCTCAATCGTAACGGCGACCGCGCCCAGCGACGCGAGATCCACTGCGCCGGCCAGGACGTGCAACGCCGTCCCATCGGCGTTGGCTTCGAAAAGTCCCGCCGGACGCGGCGCGCCGCCTTTGGGAATCACCCACATCTCGAAAGTCTTGCCCGGCTCCAGGCGCGGGAGATTGGACGAAATCAGCAGGATCCCGCGAGAAGCGTTCAGAAATACGTTGCCGCGCGCGCCTTTCCCGAATCCGACCTGTTTGGTGTCCGGCTGATTCAGGAAACTGAGCGCCTGAAGTACTCGATCGCGATCGCCAGCCACCTGGATCAGTTGTCCGCGCGTCTGCGCCAGCTCATTGGCGCGCGTCCGCTCCTGGTCGCTCAACCAAAGCGTGACGATCAGCAGGCACGCGGCGGCCAGGGCGGCCGCCCAGGTCCAGCCCGCCGGCTGAATTCCCATACTGGCCATCAAGCGGCGCTTCACACGGGCGCTCGGCTCGACCACCGGAACTGACGAAAGGAGCACCGCGTTGATGGCCTGCGCATCATTCAAGCTTTGCTGGCAGGTGACGCAGCCGCGCCGCAAGTGGGCGTCCATTTCCGTTTTTTCGTCGCCGTCGAGAAGTCCCAGTGCGTACAGTTCGTACATTTCCCTAAGCTCCTCGCAGCTCATGCGATGGCGCGCTCCGTAAGCTCCTCGCGAAGCGCCTTCAGCGCCGTTCGAACCCAGGTCTTGACGGTCCCCAGCGGCTGCTTCATCCGCTCGGCCATTTCGGTTTGCGAAAGCCCCTCGTAATAGGCCAGCTCGATCACCGTCCGCTGATTCGCGGTCAGTTTTTCAAACGCCGATTTGAGCCGCCGCGCGCGATCGATGGCCAAGGCGCTGTCTTCGATATTGGTGAACCTGGCCGGCGTTTCGGTGCGGTCGAGATCCAGCGCGCTCGCCGTCATGCGGCCGTCTGTGCTGCGCAGATAATCGATGGCTCGATTGCGGGCCACCGTCAGAATCCACGGCCCCAGCGCGCCGCGCTCCTGATCGAAGCTCTGGACGCGGTTCCACACCCGCAGAAACGTTTCCTGCACCAGGTCCTCGGCCACGCCGCTGTCGCGCACCACGCGGTAAATCAGAGAATATGCGAGCCGGCCGTAGCGGTCGTACAGGTCCGCCATGGCGTGCGGATCGCGATTCTTGAGGCGCCGCGCCAGATCGGAGTCATCCTTGAAGCGCAGCACTACCTGAAGGATGCCGAAGGCCAGTCCGAACGGTAGGAAATTCCACACCATGCGTTACTGTGGATACGAGGATGGCCGCCTCAACGGATTGGCGGACGCCCACGCACCACCGGGGGATTATAACGCAGTTACTTCGCCAGGCGCAGAACTTCTGACGCGACGGCGGCGAAAGCGGATTGAAGATCGGCCGAGGTCGCGGCGTAAACATACAAGCCGGCCGGCTCGCTGCTGTCGTAAATGGGGCTGCGCGGATCGTTCGAAACGCGTTCGAGGAACGTCGGGCTGAAAGGTACCGCGGCGTTGCCGAGGCCGATCGAGAAAATAATGATCCCGCTCAAGCCCTTGCCGGAGACCGGGTCGGTGGTCCCGGATCGTATTCGGGATGCCGCATTATCGGCGATGTTCAGGGCCACCGCAGTGGCGTTGGCGCTAGTTGGGCAGCCGGTGCCGCCGGCGCCAAGATTGATCATTCCGGTGGCGTTCGTGGTGGTGGCCTGATAGCCGGAATCGGTGGTGGAATTGCCGTAGATATCGGTGAGCGGCAGGCCGGTAAAATCGCTGGTGATGCACTGGCTGCTATTGACTGGGGTGCCGGTATAATAGGCGCAGCCGGTCGAATTCGGAGCGAAGTAGTTGTCGCCGTTGGTACTCACCTGCTCCCCGCCGCTGGGGGCGTTCGGATCACTCTGGTTGAGAAGCCCGAAGAACGCCTGTGGCGAGACTCCGGTAAACGAGTTCCACAGTCCGGTGATATAGCCGTGCGCTGTGCCCGGAAGGGTGTAGCCGCCGGCGCCGGTCGGGCTGCCGTGCGTGTACGCCGAGCATGGGCTGGAGTTGGCCACCGGCATGTTGAAGGTCCCCGCCGTAGGGTCGCCGTCGGTGAACAGGAGGATGACGTTCAACGCTGAGGTCTCGTTCAGCGCGATGAGCTGCTGATAACCCATCCACAACCCGTTCGCGGTGCTGGTGGAACCCGAGCAGGCGATATTGCCCAGCATGGTCACCACATCCGGACTAGCCGAAGCGAAGGTGGTGGCGGGCGGGAAGTTCAGATAAGTAGTGCTGGCGAAGGTGACCAGGCCGACATTGTCGTTGCCCGGCGAAAACTGCCCGACGAAATTCTGCGCCGCGGCGATCAGCGGTGCGCAGGATCCGCTGGCTGCGAGCGAATTGGAACGGTCCATCACCATCATGATGTTCACGTCCTTGCGGACTGTGGAGGCGGTCGCGAACACCGTGTTCGACATGAAGTGCAGCCACTGCATGAACAGGGTCGGCTCGACCACCGAAGCGGTCACGGTGACCGTCCGCTGATACTGCACCGACTCATCGATCACCACGCCAGTGGTCGCGTTCAGCACCACGTCCTGGCTGAAGAAGAACGTGCTCGGGTAATTGAGCTTGACGTAGGTCTGGGCGGCGACCGTCGCGGCGGTGAGTTCGGTGGCGCTGTCGCTGCCATGCGAGAGCGCATGTGCGCCGGCGAGCGCGGCGCCGTCCACCGCGCCCTGCAGGCGTGTCTTTACCACGTACAGCAGGCTGGCATCGATGGCGAGGCCGATCATCGGAATGATCATCAGCATCATCAGCGTGGCCATATACAGGGCGAAGCCGCTCTGCCGGGCAAATCTAGGAGCTCTCATAAGTGTCGTCCCCTACTGAAAAATGAACCGTGCGTACGCGCCGCCCGCGGTCGACCACCCCAGGAATCCGATGTCCGGATAGGTGAAGTAGACCTCGCACACATAGGCGGGGTTGTCCTGAGCCTGCGCGCAGGTTGTGGCGGCGTTGAGCGCGCCGCAGGAGGGCGATGCCCCCGGCGTCGATCCTCCGGCGCGCGAAATTGCGTTATCCAACTGGCCGATGAAATTCGTGGTCTTGACGTTGGGATCCGAGTTGGTCATATAAATCGAAGCCGCGATGTTGCCTTGGGCGTCCATATCCCCCGCGGCCGGCGTCCCGAAAGTGCTGGATTTGAGCGACTGCTTTCCGATGTATAAACGCTGCACGAAAACCGGCAGGCCCAGGTTGGTGCAGGTCTGGGATGCCGCATTGCAATCGGCCTGATAGACCGTCTGGATCTGCGAAAAAATGATGATCCCGTTGCCGCCGGTTGCCGTGATTCCGGTTCCGTTGGCAAGCTGCTGAATGATGATGTTCTGATTATTGGTCTGGGAAAAGTCGACTCCATCGGAGTACATGTGGGCGGCGTCGCGGCAAATCTGTTCGGCGGTAATGAAACGGCCGAGCATCACCCCCAGCCCGACGGTGCCGAACAAGAGCAGCGTCAGCAGCGGAAAGATGATCGCCAGTTCGAGAATCGTGCTGCCGCTTTGCTTCCGGCGGCGCGGCGTAACCGCAAAACGAGTGTTCATCATCATCTTCATATCAGCGTCCCGGCAAAACGCCGTTGGGCGGCGCTTCCATCATGTCGGACGACGTGGCGCTGAACGGGATCAACCCGGTGGTCTGCCAGATCGGCGCCATGAAGGCGTGTTTGATGGTGGCGCTCACCACGCAAATATTTCCTTGACCGTTGCTTCCCACGCCGGTCACCGGCGTCGAAAGCGAGCTGGTTGGATCGTAATACGTGATCGAAAAACTGGAAGTCCCCGCCGTAATCGCCGCCGTGGTCAGAAATCCCATAGAATACTGGAGCACCACCGCTTCAATGGCGGCGTCCTGTCCGTTCGCTCCGGTCTGCTGGGTAATGGCGAAGCGCACGCCTTCCCGAACCGCGCCTTGCAGCGTGTTCTGGATGAAGAGCGCCAGAGGAAAGTCGAGCAGCGCGAACCCGACGGCAAGCAGAGGAAGAAGGGTCAGCGCACCTTCCACCAGGGCATTGCCCCCTTGTGTTTTTCGACGTCGCCGAAGAGCCGTATCGACACTTGTCATTCTGTTCTCTTATATCGGCTAAACCGGCGTCCTGTCTTTAGGTCATAGGTACCAATAACGCCGTAGTATGGGGTACCCCTAATGTCTAGTACTAGAGGGATTTGTATGAGGTATCAGTACTAAGAGCTTGTTGAAAAAGGGGACAGACTACTCTGTCCCCGATCGCAAACGTCTGATTGCAGAAGCAGCCTCCGGCGTGGACAGAGCGGTCTGTCCCCTTTTTCAACAAGCTCCTAAGGAATGACTCATAGCTTGAGAGGGGGCCTTCGGCGGATAATAGAAAGGTGAAGTATCTGGGCACACTGCTGGTCGCGAATTTCGTCGCGTTTGCGCAGGTATCCTCCGTGATCAACGTCAGTAACGGGGTCCAACTGGAGGTCATCGCCGATCTCGGCAAGCCGACCGGGCAGGAGCAGTTGAGCGTTGAAATGGCTCGCGCTTCGGGCCACAGTTTCTACCGTATCTTCCGCGATCAGAACAAGTTGGCGGTATTCGCCTACGAATTGAAGGTGGATCTCGCCGCGGGCGGCCAGGCGCTGACGGCAACCGCCATGCCGGTTGAAAACGAATTTGCCGCGCGCTATCCCGATGCCGACGCGGGCAAGCCGGTTCCGACCCTTTCCGCCGATCACCCGCTCGGCTCCTTGAATTCCGGGGAGAGCGCATTTCTCGGCTTATTCGAAATTCCAGGCATGGGAATCCAGCTGACCGACACGGTCCGTGTGAAGTTGAACGTGAACGCGAACGGCGGGTCGGGCTTACTGCGCCTGGCAGGCGCGCGCGTTTTGCTGAACGGGCAGCGGATTTCGGGCCCTTCCCCGCCAGCCACGGTGGCGGGAAAGTTCGTGATGCTGTATCTCCCCGGCCAGGGCGGGTATTTCTTTTCGCTGGAGCCGGTGGCCGCGTATCCTTTTATTAACGCGGGAACTGTCGAAGGACGACGCCTGCGCTTCAACATCGATAACGCCAATTTCGAATTGATCGCCAGCGAACCCATTCTGGCCCACTCGGAATCCGCCAACGGACAGGTGTGGGTGTATCACGACCCTTCGTATGTGCCGGAAGGAAACTGGACGCAAGATCCGCACTCTCCGTCGCCTACCGGCGCCCTACAATTTTTCACGGCGGCTTCGGACTCGCTGGGTTGGTGGCTGCGCTGAATTCTCGCGCTACTCGGCGCGCAGCGTTTCGAGGACCGGCGCTCTTGCCACCGCGCGCACCGCGGCCAGCGATGCGAGCATTCCCGCCAACGGCACGGCCAGCAACAGGAGCGCGAGCGAAGGATCCGGTAAATGCCCGCCACGCTCGAAAAACGCGGGCGCGATCGCGATCAGCGCGCAGACCGTGCCGATCGCAATGCCGGTCAGCAGCAGAAACGCGTTCTCGGCGATCACCATCCGTTGCAAATGCGCGGGCCGGTACCCGACCGCGCGCAGCAGAGCCAGCTCTTTGCGGCGCTCCATGACATTTCTTAACAGCACCGCGCCCAGCCCGAGCGTGCCGAGAATCAATCCCAATCCGCCCAGGGCCTGGAACGTGGATAGATACGTGTTCTCGACGCGATGAAACGCGGCCAGGCGTTCGGTGGTCGACTGGACGTTGAATCCGTAGTCGGCGAGACCATCCGCGAGCGCCGTTTGAACGGCGGGCGGACCGTCGATCAGAAAATAACGAAATCCCTGGACCTCGGGAAACGCGCGCGTGAAATTCTTCTCGGAGACGATCACTTCGCTCTGAAAAATGCTGTCGTCGAGCGCGGCCACCAGCTTCAACTTCACGCCGTTCACGTCGATGGTGTCGCCGAGGTTCTTATGCAGTATGTAGGTGATCGAATTGGCGTCGGCGACGGCGGGAATGGAGCCGTCGGCCTGCGGCTGGTCCAGAAGCAGCCACGGGTTTTTCTTTTCACCCGAAGATTCGGTAAACGAGAAGCGGCCCAACCGGATAAAATCCTCGCGTGCGCCGAGAATGCGCGGGGTGCGCGGTTCATATAGGTTGAGGCAGCTCGAATCGTCGCCGGGACGCAGGCGGAACGCGTAGAATTTCGCGTCGCCGAGGTTGGCGATGTTGAGATTCTCGCGGCCGGCGGACGTGTTGGGGTCCCAGAACAGAGGCAGCTGCGATTCGGCGGCGAACGGAAAACCTCCCGCGCCGGATTTCGGATCGGATGCCGAAACTGGGGCTTGCCGGAAGGCGTCCAACGCGACCACCAAAAACACGGCCGAAGCGATCAGTGCGATCGACAGCACGCTGCGCCCGGGTTTGAAGCTTGCATTCCGGAATCCCAGTGCGCGGATGGTTTCGACCAGGCCGTAATGCTCGCGCAGACGCGCCCACTGCCAGAAAATCGCCGCGATCAGCAGGAGCGTGCCCGCGCCGAAAAATCCCGCCGAGTTGTCGATCGCTTTGGCGAACGCCATCGCGACCATCGCGATTCCGCCGATCGCCGACATCAGCGCAACGATGCTCAACCAGCGCGTCGCGTGAGCGACTCTTGGCGTGCCTCGCGTTCCGGCCAGCAGATCGCGCGGACTCGCATGGCGCAGGCTGCGCAGAGTGATCAGAATGCACAGCCACGCGATCAGCACTCCTCCGATCGCGCCGCCGGCCAGCGATTCCGCCGAAACATGCAGCGTCAGCAGACTGGTTCCCACCGCTCCGCGCCACCAGGTTTTCAGGCCGTACAGCAAGAACCATCCGTAGGCGAGCGCTCCCGCGGTTCCCACGATGGACCCCGCGACTGCCAGGAAAAATCCTTCGGCGAGGAAGATGCCTCGGATGCGCCCCGGCGAAAATCCAACGGCGCGCAGCGTGCCGATCTCGCGCAGCCGCTGCTCGATTCCCAATTGAAAAAATAATCCGGCCAGCAGCAGCGCGGAAACCACCAGAAAGAAACTGAAATACGTGAAATACTGGCCGAAATCGGTCGACCCCTGCGCCGAAGCAAGCGATTGCGCGCGCGGATCGAACACCGCCATCCCAAGCTGCGCCGGATCGATCGCCGCACGCAGCTTCGCCGAGAACGCGGCGGCATCCGTTGTGTCGTCAATGCGGATCGAGGTGACTTTGCCGAATCGCGATCCCCATAAATCCTGACCGGCCTTCAAACCGATGAACGCCTTCGGCGCAGTCCGATACTTCTTCCAGTAATCTTCATCGCGCGGCCGGACGCGCTTTAAATCGACCGGGAACGGAGGGTCCCAGGAACCGATCGTGTCGGCGTTGGTGATGCCGGGGTATTCGGGAACCAGGTCACGATCGACGGCGAGGCCGGTCATTGGCAGAATGCCGGTCAAAGGAAATGTCGCGGTGCGCGTGATCAGGCTGCCCGACGGCTCCCAGTAATAATATTCAAGCGTCACGGCGTCGCCGACTTTCGCGCCCAGATCCTTGGCTGCCCAATCGTCCAGAACCAACCCGGGTCGATCGCCCATCGCAGTCACCAGCGAATACGGAACTTCGCGCCCGCCGATGCGGATTGCGTTGGCAAGATAACTGAACACGGGCTGGGCGCTCGGGTCCACCTGTTTCACTTTGTCGACCAGCGCGTCATTGAACACCGCGCTGTCGCTCTCGATTGATAATGCGTTCGCGAGCGCGCGAATTTTGATTCCCAGATCGCCGAGGGTGACACTTTGTTTTGGAAAAGCGCCCGACGCAAGCAGAATTGTGTTTACGTGTGCGGGTTCGGCGAGCTCGCGTTGAAGCCGGCGCAGCGGGATAAAAACCGCATACACGTCGCCTTGCGTGGGCCGCAGCGAAAATTCCCCCAGGTGCGCGCGATCGAGAATCGCCCCGGCATCGAGACGAATGGTTTTGCCGGAATCTTCCTTGCGCCCGACCAGCGATTCGGTGGGAATCGCCGATGGTTTTTCGACACGAACCAGAATGGTATCCCCAGCGGCGAGGTTCAGCTCGCGCGCCAGCGCGTCGCTCACTTGCGCACCGGATCCTTCCGGAGGCGCGATGCCGTGAAATTTCCAGAACCGATCGTCGACGCCGTAGATCGAAACGCTGTCCGCCCGTCGATGGTCCTTGTCATGGGTGACGATCCCCTGCAGCACGATCATCGGCGCGGAGCCGGCGGCTTCGTCGGAAAGTTTTTCACGAAAAAATCCGCCGCTGGAAACCACCGCTTGCGTTTTTCCGAGCCGCGCCAGCGCAAGATCGCGCAAGCTCCCGCGCACCGAATCACCCACCAGCAGCGCTCCGCTCAATACCGCGACCGCGGTCGCCACGCCGGCGATGACCGCCAGGTTCGTGCGGCGAAAATACACGAGGTTGCGCCAAACCAACATTAATAATTTTCCCAACAGCCGGGCGTGATCAGCTCCACCAGGTGCTCGTCCGGATCGCGAAAATACAGGCTCACCCCGCCGCGCGGCCAATCGACGGTGCTCTCGATCGGGATGCCTTGCAAGGCCAACTCCCGCTCGCACGCCTCCACGGAATCGGCAGAGATCTTGAACGCAAAATGCATCCGGCCAGACCCGTCGTGCGGCGGAATCATGCCGCCGGGCGTGGGGATCGGTTGATAGGCGCCACCTTTCTGGAACAACAGCAATACCGCGTTGCCCGGAATCGCGAAGGCGCAGAAACGGTCGTCGCCGGCGATACGTTCGAGCCCGAACAGACGCTGGTAGAATTCGGCCGAGCGCGCGACGTCGGCGACATCCAGCGCGGTCTCGACAATTCCGTCGATTTTCATCGCTTGACCAAGGTTCCTTCGACCAGTTCCCACGTCGCCGGGAAACGCGCGGCCAGTTCGGTGCTGTGCGTCACCACGATCAGAATCGTTTTCGATGCCCGGTTGATTTCGAGCAGCAGATCGGCCACCTGCGCGGCCGTATGCCGGTCAAGATTGCCGGTCGGTTCATCGCACAACAGAAGCTTGGGATCGCGAATCAGCGCGCGCGCGATGGCCACGCGTTGTTTTTCGCCGCCCGAAAGCTCGGCCGGACGATGGTCCAGGCGCTTGGAGAGCCCCACCTGATCGAGCAACGCGCGCGCCTTCGCCCGCACCGCGTCATTGAGCTTGGCGACCATCGCGGGAATCAGCACATTTTCAAGTACCGTCAGTTGCGGAAGCAGGCAGTGATCCTGAAAAACAAATCCGGCCTGTTTGTTCCGGAACGCCGAAAGATCGTTTTCCGACAATGTGAACGGATTCACGCCATCGAGCGTGACCGTCCCGCCATCCGGCGGTTCGAGCGCGCCCAGAATATACAGCAGCGTGCTTTTCCCGGAGCCCGACGGACCTACGATCGCAATCGCGTCACCCTGATTCAACGACAGCGAAACTTCGGCGAGAATCGGGAGCGGCCCGGCCGCGGTCGCGTAGGCTTTCGAAACGTGACTGGCTTCCAGCATGGTTAAACGGCCGCAGCGCCGACCCGCTGCCGCGCGAAAATGTCGAGCGTCTGCCGCGCCATCTGCCCCACCGTGTAATGTGTCCGCACGCCTGCATGCGCCCGCCGCGCAAGCGAGGCGCGCAATTCCGGATCGCGCAGAATGGTCAACAGTCCGCGAGCCAGGCTCTCCGGATCTTCCGGCTCGACCAGAATTCCACCGCCGGTTCGCTGCGCGATTTCAGGAAAACTTCCATGCCGCGGCTGGACAAACGGAACACCCGCGGCCATCGCCTCCAGCACGAAAATCCCCTTCGGATCAGCATAGACCGTTGGCGTGGAGAGCACGTCAATCGATTCGAAGAACGCGATCTTTTGCGCCCGGTCGAGCGTGCCGTGATAGCGGAATGGCAAATTCCACTCCTTCAATTGGCGCTCGATTCCGTTGAAATAGGTGCGGTGCTCCGGCGCCAGATAGCCGGCCGCCTGGAGCGTGCAGCCCGGCTCCTCGGCATGCACGATGCGATACGCTTCTGCCAACACGTGCAGCCCTTTTTCCGGCGCGATCCGGGCAAAATAGCCGATCGCGAGCGGGCCGCCCGTTCTCAAAGGAGCGGCTTCGCGATAGCCGTCGGTAGTCACGCCGAGCCGCGCGATCTCCATTTTGTGATCCGGAATTCCGAGATACCGGCACATGAATTCCGCATAATAATCGCTCACCGCCAAAAAACAATCGACGTGCGGAATGCTTTGGCGGATCAGATCGAGAGCGCGTTCGCGATAGGGCTCCCGCAAGCCTTCGAGAAACAGATCCTCGCCCTGCAGAGTGCAGCACACCGGCGCGCCCAGCGCCTTTTTGAGCGGACCAGCCAGTCCGATCAGCAGCGTGTACGGCAGATTGATCACGTCCGGCCGCGGTTCCGCTTCAAGCCAATCGAGCATCTTGCCGAGCTCTTTTTTCAACCGCCCGTTTTCGACTTCGAGCATCGAAATCGTCATGGCGCCCAGAAAATGCGGGTCGACCGGAATGCTGCGCTTCGCCGCCGCCTTCAATGCCAGCTTCGAATCCCACAACTTATCGATCAGCCACGGAGTTTTTCGAAACAGCGCGAAGTTCTGCTCCAGGTACACGCTGATGCCGCCGAAAAAAATCCGGTCTCCGCTGACGTTGCGCTCGTCAGTCAGCGTGGGCGTGTACAACGGAACCAAAGTCACGTCGTGGCCCTGGCGGATCAACTCCGTGGCGAGCGCGTTGTCGCGCAGACAGGTCCCGCAATACATCCCCGCGGCGCCGGCGGTGAGTTGAAGGATGCGCAATCTGCAGTCAGGATATCAGAGCCGCGGATTCACGCGGATTCACGCCGATGAGACCATCATTTATCCGCGTGGATCCGCGGCTGTGAACGCTAATGCGTCATCGCGTAGATGACATAATTGACGCCAATCCGGATCGCCAGCCCCGAAAATTTCTCCGGGTAATACGGATCGTCCGCGTACTCCCACGCGTCGCCCAAATCCGAGTTGTAGGAAATCGCGACCATCACGCGGCCCTTGTCATCGTAAATTCCGCGCCAGTGCGCGCCGATGCCGTTGTTCTTGTAGCCCAGCCGCAGGTGCGCCTGGCCGGGCACTTGGATCTTGTCGTCCAGATCGTACACGGTGTGAAAAATCGGGTCTTTGTCGTCGATCTCCACAATCGGCCGGTCGGGAAAGACGAACTTGATGCGCTTCTCGAATTCGTTCCACTCGTCGACGCCGTGGAAATCGTCGGCCATGAAAAATCCGCCGCGCAGCAGGTATTCGCGCAGGATGCGGGCTTCGTCTTCATTCAATCCCCACTCGCCCACCTGCACCGCGTAAAGCCACGGCCAGTTGAACGCTTCATCGCCGTCTTCGAGCATCACCGGCTGCTCCACGCTGCGAACGCTTAGGCGAGTCAGACGCTGCAGCGCCCGCGAAAAGTGGCGATCGGCGCGCGGATAATCCTGCGTCCACAGCGACAGCCCGCGCCGCCAGTCGCCTTGATAGCGCGGATAGTAGCCGTCCAGCGGCCCCGGCGGATACATGAGGCGCGCGAAAGCGAATTCAGCGTTGTGGTTCCAGTCCTCAGGCACTTCGAACGACGGATATTCGACTCCCGGGAATTGGTGGAACGGCCGTTGAAACGCCAGCGCCGCGCACGCGAAGGCGAGCCCGATTGCACCTCGTCCAAAAGCCTGCCGCACGCGCATGTGGCGATCCTGACCCGAGCATAACACTTGAAGTTAAGCAAAACGCGACGGACGAAACGTCTTCAACAAATCGACATCCGCGCCGTCCAGAATCTCCATCGCGGCCACCTGCCCGATCAGCGGGGAAAGCGTGATGCCGCTGTGCATGGCCGCGACGTACAGATTCGAACGCGCGAACCCGACCACCGGATATTCGTCGCGAGGCAGCACGCGATGTCCCAGCGTGGTGACTTCGAGTTCCGCCGAATCGAGCGCCGGCAAAAATCGCGATGCATTGCGCAGCAGCTTCATTCCGTACTCGCGCGAGGCTTCCGTAATCGGCGACCCTCCGAAGTCGGTCCCCGTGACAATGCGGCCATCCGGATTCTGCTTGATGGTCGCACCCGGAGCGAGCGCGACGTGATTGAGCAGCCGCTTCATGGGACGCGTGTGCGCGAGCGCCCCCGGCGATTCCTTCAACGGCACGTTGACCTCCGCCATGCGGGCCAGCGCCGTGGTCCCGGTTCCGGCGGCGATCACAAAATAATCCGCTTCCATCGGCCCGCGCGACGTTTGGACCGCTTTCACGCGACCATTGAACATCGAAATACCGGTGACTTCACATGGATGCTGGACGTCGGCTCCCGCCGCGCGAGCCTTCGACAGCAGCACGCCCAGCGCGTGCATCGGATCGAGCGTTCCTTCGATTTCGCTGAAACACGCCGCAGCCACTGGACCCGTAGAAACCGGCGGAAGCAGCGTGGCGATCCGGCCGGCGTCGATGATTTCGGTGGCGTAGCCCCAATCTTCCTGCCGCTTGACGTTGGAACGAAGTCTTTCAGAATCCGCGCCGGCCGCGACCCATTCGACGCTTCCGCCCCACTGAATCTGCAACTCATTCCCGAATTCGAGCGACAACCGCCGCCATCCCGCGATCCCGGCCATGTTGAGATCGAAATACGCCCGCGGCTGCTTTGAAAACGTCGCGTTGATCCAGGCGAACGAATTCTGAGTCGCGCCCGCGCCGGGCCGTTCTTTTTCAAGAATCGTAACCCGCGCGCCGCGTTTCGCCAGATGATAGCCGATGGACGCGCCCATGATCCCCGCGCCAGCAATCACGACGCGATCGCGCGTAGCCGCCTGGCCGATGGAACTCGCCATCAAAGGAATCGCTTCGAGAAACGTACGGCGCCGCATCCCGTTAGCATACCGCCGCTCACACTGGGTTCTTCGCCAGCGCCGTGGTGGCGAGTGTGCCTCCCAGTCCCATGGTTTCCACCGCCGACGAGGGTACGATCACCATGGCGCCCTTTTCCTTGATCGCTTCGTACAGCATGTTCATGGCGCGCAGATGCAGCGCGATGGGGTTGTCCTGGTAGACGCGCGCCGCCTCGGCGAACTTGCCCGAAATCTGCGTTTCCGCCTCGCCCAGGATGATGCGCGCCCGCCGTTCGCGCTCGGCTTGGGCTTCGCGCGACATCGCGTCTTCAAGCGGGCCTGGAATCTGCACGTCGCGGATTTCCACCGATTGCACCGTGATCCCCCAAGGATTGGTTTTCTGGTCGAGGATGCGCTGCAGTTCGTGCCCCATCGTTTCGCGCTCCGTGATCATCTGCGCCAGTTCATGCCGCCCGATCGATTCGCGCAGCGCCGTCTGCGCGCTGAGCGTAATCGCGTCGATAAAACTTTCCACTTCGAGAATCGATTTTTCGGCGTTCCACACCACCCAGAACACGATCGCGTCCACGTTCACCGGGACCGTGTCGCGCGTGAGCGTCGATTCCGCGCTCACACTGGTCACGCGCACGCGCTGGTCAACATATGAACTCAGCGTATCGATAATGGGCACGATGAGCGCTACGCCCGGCCCGCGCAACCCCAGGTATCGCCCCAACCGCAGCACCGCGACTTTTTCCCACTGCTTCACCACCTTGATCGCGAAAAAGAAGTAAATCCCGACGACGATTCCGCCCAGGACGCCCCACGGCTGAGTGGTCGCCGCGGTTAGAATCGCGCCCATCAAGACCGAGAGCACCAACACCGCCGCGCCCGGCCCGCTGATCCGCACCTGCATCGCCGCTCTCTGAGAAGCTCTCGACATCATCGGTGTCATCGTTTCCTCTTTTCCGGTTCTGCGATTCTCTCGCGCAGAGCCTCGACCACTTCCTGAATCGTGAATCCCGACGCCCCCGCGCGCGCTGCGACCTCGCCGGCCAGTTGATCCAGCTTCCGGTCGCGTTCGCCATCGTCGCGTTTCGGCTTCCGGTCGGAGATGAAGGTACCCGTCCCCTGCTGCGTGTCGATCACGCCGCGAATTTCAAGCTCGCGATAAGCCCGCAGCACCGTATTCGGATTGATGGCCAGATCCACCGCCACCTGCCGCACGGTCGGAAGCTGCGCCCCGGCCGCCAGCATCCCGGACGCGATTCCACCCTGAATCTGGTCGATCAACTGCCGGTAGACCGGAACCCCGCTATGTTCATCGAGTCGGAAACCGAATTGGGGTGCCCTGGTCATCTATACGGCTAGTGTATTAGTCTTCTAATACATTGTCAAGCAAAATCGAATCGACGGACAATCTATGATCGGAGCAATGCCTGGTGGGCCAGTGAGTCTCTGCATGATCGTGCGGAACGAAGAGCGCAACCTTCCGCGCTCGCTCGAATCCGTGCGGGATCTGGCCGGCGAGCTGATCGTGGTCGACACCGGTTCCACCGACGAGACTCCCCGCATCGCCGCCGGCTACGGCGCGCAGGTGATTCCGTTCGATTTCACGGTGGTCGATTTCGCCGCCGCCCGCAATCGCGCCCTCGCCGCCGCCCGCTGCCGTTGGATTCTGGTGCTCGATGCGGATGAGACGCTGGACCGCGCGAGCGCGCCCGCCGTCCAAAAACTCATCGCCCGGAATGAAAACGCCGGCTATTTTCTGGAGCGCCACAATCACGGCACGGATTCCCAAAAGCCGACCGTCGATTACGTCGTGCGCCTGTTTCCGAACCGCCCGGACTATCGTTACCGGGGCCGCGTCCATGAAACCATCGATCAGTCGATTCAATCCGCAGGCGGACGGCTGCTCAAGACGGACATCCGCATCGATCACAATTTTTCATCTGACCCGGACGCCCGGCGTCTGA
This sequence comes from Terriglobia bacterium, assembly GCA_963797245.1. GTDB lineage: Bacteria > Acidobacteriota > Terriglobia > Bryobacterales > Bryobacteraceae > Palsa-187. Next base: position 74,054 of record CAWCPE010000016.1, on the reverse strand, counting down.
AGAATCGCTGGTACATCGAAATCCTGAAAGAAGAAATCGCGGCCGACCCCTCTGATGACACTCGCCTGGATTTCCTGGCCGCCGAATACCATCAACTGGAAATGTTAGACGAAGCCACGGCGATCGCCGAACGCATTGTAGAAATGCGCCCACAAGACGCCCGCGCCCATCTCTTTGTTGGTATCTATCATCTGCTGCACAACCCCGACCTGGTACGCGCCCGCGCCGACTTCACAAAGGCTCTGCAACTCCGCCCGGGTTACGAAGAGGCCGTGAATTTTCTGAAGGTCGTCGACGAACGGGAACGCGCCAAGCCCTCACCGTAGGCTGCGAATAGAGGTGGTAGCATACCCTTTATGGCTTCCCGCTTTACCACTTGGACCGCTCTGCTCCTGTTCACTCTCGCGCCCGGTTTTGCGCAAAAAAAGAAGAATACGAAAATCGCCCCGCCTGCCTCGTCCACGCCCGCGCCCCAAAAATTGGACGAGGAGTACACCAAACTCATCCATCAATACTTGAACGACCCGCGCATCACCACCGAACTGGTCGACCACATGCCCGCGTCCGATACCGTGCCTTCGCCGCTCAAATTCTTCGGGCGCATCCCCGGCACACCGGGCGAGTTAACGTACACCAAGGACATCGAGCGCTACTACGAAGCCCTCGCGCAAGCCTCGCCGCGTGCGAAGTTCATGAAGATCGGGCAGTCCGAAGAAGGCCGCGACCAGTTCATGCTGATCATTGCCGACGAACAGACCATCAAGAACCTCGATAAATACAAAGCCGACGTCGCCGCGCTGGGCGATCCGCGCAAAACCACCGACGCGCAGGCCCGCGAGCTGATTCACACCGGCAAGCCGATTTACTGGGTCAACAGCGGCATCCATTCGCCCGAAACCGGCGGACCGGAAATGCTGATCGAACTCGCCTATCGCATGATCATCGAGGAAACGCCCTTCATCCAGACCATCCGCAACAACACCATCCTCTTGATCACGCCGGTCATCGAAGTGGACGGGCGCGAGCGCGAGGTCGACACGTATTACTACGGTAAGAAGACCGGCAAACAGCGCCCGCCGCTGATGTACTGGGGCAAATACGTCGCGCACGACAACAATCGCGACGGCATGGGCCAGGCTCTGAAGCTCACCCAGAACATCACCAAGGAAGTGCTCGAATGGCACCCGACCGTTCTGCATGATCTGCACGAAGCCCAGTCCTATTTATATGTTTCGACCGGCACTGGGCCGTATAATCCTTCGCTCGATCCGATCGCCATCGACGAATGGTGGCTGCTGGGCGAAACCGAGCTGATGGAGATGGCCAAGCGCGGCGTCCCCGGCGTGTTCACCTGGGGCTATTACGACGGCTGGGTGCCCAATTATCTGTTCTGGATCGCGCTGACGCACAATTCCTTCGGCCGCTTCTACGAAGTCCAAAGCTACGGCCCGGACGTGAACAATAACCTGCGCCTGCAGCCCACCGCCACCAGTCGCGAATGGTATCGACCCAATCCTCCTCTGCCCAGCATTAAATGGGGACCGCGCAACAATACCAACATCCAGGAATCCGCGCTGCTCATCGCGCTGCATAAAGTTTCGGTCGATAAAGAGCTGTATCTCGAAAATTACTGGCTCAAGAACAAGCGCTCGGTCGACAAAGGCAGGAATGGTCCGACTTTCGCGTGGGTCATCCCCGCCGCGCAGCGCCGCAGGATCGACGCGGTCGACATGGTGAATTCGCTGATGCACCAGGGCCTCGAAATCGATACGGCGAGCTCGGCGTTCAAAGCCGGCGCGGTGGATATCGCCGCGGGCGATTACATCGTGCGCGCCGATCAGCCGTATCGCACGCTCGCCGACATGTATTTCAGCATCCAGAATTATCCGCCGCAGAATCCGCGCCCGTATGACGACACCGGCTGGACCATGCAGTACATGCGTAACGTGAAGCTGCACCCGGTCACCGATAAAGCCGTGCTGGATCATCCCATGAAGATGCTGACCGCCGACGTGAAAGCGGCCGGCGGCATCGAAGGCAGCGGCGACACGCTGATTATCGAAAACACCACCGACAACGCGCTGATGGGTTTTCGCTACAAGAACACGAACGTGAAAATGCTCACCGCCGAAGAAGATTTCAGCGCCGGCGGCCACCAGTTCCACGCGGGTGCGTTCATTATTCCCAACGCCAGCCGCGCGCAGTTGCAGCCGTCGATCGATGAGTACGGCATCTCCGCCGTCGCGGTCTCCTCAGCGCCGACGGTGAAGTCGCATGAGATGGATCTCCCGCGCATCGGCTACGTGCACGCGTGGCAGCGCACGCAGGATGAAGGCTGGGTGCGCGCCGCGCTCGATTATTACGGCGTCAAATACACCTACTTCGCGGATCAGCGCCTGCGCGACGGCAACCTGCGCTCCAAATACGACGTGATCATTTTCCCGCACGTGGGCGGATCGTCGGCGTCGTACCTCACCGGCATTCCGAAAGTCGGGCCCGATCCGGTGCCCTACAAGAAAACCGAACTGACGCCCAACCTGGGCACGCTCGATCAGAGCGACGATATTCGCGGAGGCATGGGCGTCGAAGGTCTGGCCGAGCTCGCCAAGTTTGTTGAGGAAGGCGGCACGCTGATCACGGAAGGCGGCACGTCGCAGTTCGTCGCCGATTATGGTCTCGCCAACGGCGTCACGGTGGAGCATCCTTCTCAGCTCTTCGCGCGCGGGTCGATCTTGCGCGCCATGATCACGGATCATAAGAGCCCCATCACCTACGGGTACGAGCAAAAAGATATCCCCGTGTACTTCAATCAGGACCCGGTGTTCAGCGCATCGGCCGGCGGCGGACGTGGTGGACGCGGCGGATTCGGAGGCGGTGGACGCGGCGGCGGGCCTACCGGCGCCGACGCGCTGGCGCAGAACATTACGCCCAACGTCACGCCGATTCACATTTCGCCCTACGACGACGACACTCCGCCCACGCCCGCGCCTTCGACCTCCGAAGCCGATCAACAGGCCGCGATTCGCCAGCAGATGCGCCAGTACGGCATCGTTGAAGACGTCCAGCCGCGCGTCGTCATGACGTTCCCGCAAAATCCCAACGATATGCTGTTAAGCGGCACGCTCGCCGGCGGCCAGGCGCTTTCCGGCCGCGCCGCGGCCATCGACGTTCCGCTCGGCAAGGGCCACGTAGTGCTGTTCGCGCTGCGTCCCTTCTGGCGCTGGCAGACGCAGGGGACGTATTTCCTTGGCTTCAACACGATTCTCAACTGGAATCACCTCGACGCCGGAAAATCCGAGGAGCGTCCGCAAGGACGCCGCCGCGCCAGCCAACGCCAGTGACTCGTGAACTCGCCGAATTCCTGGCGTCCGCGCGATTTGAAGACATACCAGTCGAGGACACGCGCCGCGCGGTCCACGACTGGCTCGGCTCCGCGCTGGCCGGATCGCTCGAACCGCCCGCGCGCATGATCCAGCGAATCTGTCTGGGCGCATCGAATGAAGCGACGGTGTTCAGCGCCACGCGCGCCTCCGCGGCCGTTGCGGCGCTTCAGAATGGTGTGGCGTCGCACATTCTCGAATTCGATGACGTGCACAAAGGCTCCACGCTGCACGCCGCCGCGCCGATCATTCCCGCCTCGCTCGCCATCGCCGAACGCGAACACGCGACCGGCCGCGATTTCCTGCTGGCCGTCGCGGTCGGCTACGAAGCCGCGTTGCGCATCGGCGAAGCGGTCAATCCCAGCCACTATCGTTTCTGGCACCCGACCGGAACCGTCGCGACCTTCGGCGCCGCCGCCGCCGCCGGCTCGCTTCTTAAACTGAACGCCGCACAGATGCTTGACGCCCTCGGATCGGCTGGCACGCAGGCCGCCGGGCTGTGGGAGTTCAACGCCGACGGCGCCATGAGCAAACATCTTCATCCAGGGAAGGCCGCATTCAACGGCATCCTCTCCGCCGACCTGGCGCGGCTCGGCTTCACCGGGGCGACGCGCATTCTCGAAGGCGAGCGCGGCTTCTTCGCCGCCACCAGCACCGCGCCCGATGCATCGAAAATCACTGAGAACCTGGGACGCGCGTGGAAGATTCGAGAAAATTGCTACAAGATGCACTCCTGCTGCGGACACACGCACACCGCCATCGACGTCTCGCTCGACCTGCGCCAGAAAATCGCCGGGCGCGAAATTTCCGCCATCGAAATTGAAATGTACGGGCCCGGATTCGAGATTGTGAAGGAGATGAATCCGCAGACCCAGTATCAGGCGAAATTTTCGATCGCCTATTGCGTCGCTGCCGCGCTCACCGAAGGCCGCGTGGGCCTCGAACAGTTTTCCGCCGACCGAACGCCGCTGCTCCAAAAGACCCGCGTCAACGTCGCCGCCGATCTGACCACGAAATATCCAGCGGCTTGGCCGGCGCGCCTGAAGATCGCGCTCGCGGATGGCGAGATTCTCAGCGGCGCCAGCGATTTTCCGCGTGGCAATCCTGAGAATCCCGTCTCGACTGCGGATCTGGAAGCGAAATTCACCTCGCTGGTCGAGCCCCGCTTCGGCGCATCCACCGCGCAAAAGGCGCTCGACAAAATTCATTCTCTTGAACACATCGAAGACATGGCGACGGCTTTCTCCCACCTATTGTGCTGTCTCTGAAATTCGTGGAATTAAAAAGGGGGACAGACTGCTCTGTCGCCGCTCGTATGTTATTCTTCCCCCTGACCGAAGCGGCGGTGGACAGAGTGGTCTGTCCCCCTTTTTATTTCACGAATTTCAGAGACAGCACAATATGAGCGGACGATTCTACGAAGATTTCGAGCCCGGCCAGATCATCCGTCACCCGCTCGGCCGGACGATTACCGCCACCGACAACGCGTGGTTCACGCTGCTTACCGTAAACGCAAATCCGATTCACTTTGACGCGTACTACGCCTCACAGACCGAATTCGGAAAGCCGCTGGTGAATTCAACATTCACGCTCGCTCTTGTCACCGGATTGTCCGTCGCCGACGTTTCGCAGTACGCCGTAAACCTCGGCTGGGACGAAGTGCGCATGCCCGCGCCGGTATTTGAAGGCGACACCATCTACGCGCAGACCCAGGTGCTGAGCCGGCGCGAATCGAAGTCGCGTCCGAACATGGGAATCGTGGAGATTAAGACGTCCGGTTTCAAACCGGACGGCACGATTGTCATCGAATACCGCCGCACGATCCTGGTTTACAAGCGCGGCCACGAGCCCCGGGTCCCGTTGCCGGAGCCCAAAAAATCGGTTTGAGATTCCGGAGGTGCTCCGCTTGCTGACGCGCGCGGTTCCGCATGCCGCCAGGTCCATCGCGTTGAAGGCGCAAGCAGTGGGCGACCAGCCCTGCCGGTCACGGCGGGGATCAACTCCACTTTTCACGCAGACTCGTAAGGGACCGGGAGCAATTCCGGTTTCATTCAGAGCCCCGCAATGTTTTTGGAAACTCCCGACGAAATTCCGCGTATCTTGTGTATGCGCTTCAAGTACGTTCTGCGCCGGCTCAGACAATCGCCGGGATTCACGTTTCTCACCGCCCTCACTCTGGCGCTCGGGATCGGCGCCAACAGCGCGATCTTCAGCGTGTTCGAAGGTGTCCTGCTGAAGCCGCTGTCGTACCCTCATGCCGACCGCCTGGTGGCCATGGATCACACCGCGCCGGGGATCAATTTCGCGCAGGCCGGCACCGCGCCGTTTCTGTATTTCACTTATCACGATGAAGGGCGCGTTTTTGAAAGCACCGGGGCCTGGCACAACGGCACCTTGACCGTCACCGGACTCGCTGAACCCGAACAGGTGCTGGCGATCGAGGCCACCGCGGACGTGCTGCCCACCCTCGGCGTCGCGCCGTTCATCGGGCGCTGGTTTTCGCCGGCCGACGATTCACCCGGCGCTCCCTCTACCGCGATTCTGATGTACGGCTACTGGAAAACGCGTTTCGGCGGCGACCCGGGCGTCATCGGCCGCCGCATGATGATCAACGGAGAAGCCTGGGAAGTGATCGGCGTGATGCCCGAATCCTTCCGGTTCCTGACCGAGCACGCGTCGCTGATCGCTCCCCTCAAGTTCGATCGCGCCCAGACGCATGTCGGCAATTTCAGCTACCACGGCATCGGCCGCCTCAAACCCGGCGCGACCATCGCCCAGGCAGACGCCGACGTGGCGCGCATGATCCCCATGGCGATCGATGGGTTCCCCTCGTTTCCCGGCGTGAGTAAGGACATGTTCAAAACCGCGCGCCTGGCGCCCGATATCAAGCCGCTCAAGGACGACGTGATCGGCGATATCGGCAAAACGCTGTGGGTGCTGATGGGCACCATCGGCGTGGTGCTGCTGATCGCCTGCGCCAACGTCGCCAATCTCCTGCTGGTGCGCGCCGAATCGCGCGAGCAGGAACTGGCCATCCGCGCCGCGCTGGGCGCGGGATGGTCGCAAATCGCGCGTGAACTGCTCAGCGAAAGCATGGCGCTGGGACTGCTCGGTGGAGCGCTCGGCCTGGCCATCGCGGCGGGCGCGCTGCGTGTGCTGATCGCGATGGCGCCGGCGGATCTTCCGCGCCTCGAAGAGATTTCGATCGACCCCGCGGTGCTGATCTTCACGCTGGCGGTTTCGCTGCTGGCCGGATTGCTGTTCGGAATCATCCCGGTGGTGAAGTATGCGGGGCCTCGCATCGCGTCATCCATTCGCGCGGGAGGCCGGTCGCTCAGCGCGGGCCGCGAACGCCTGCGCGCGCGCAATGTTCTGGCCGTGGTGCAGATTGCGCTCGCGCTGGTCCTGCTGATCGGCTCCGGGTTGATGATCCGCACGTTCCAGGCTCTGCGCCATGTCGATCCCGGATTCACGCGGCCCTCCGAAGTGCAGACCATCCGGATTTCGATTCCCGAAACGCAGGCGCGAGACGCCGCGTCGGTGCTGCGGATGCAGCAAAGCATTCTCGAGCAGATCTCCGCCATCCCGGGAGTCGAATCCGCCGGCATCGCCAGTACGATTCCAATGACCGGCGACCGCTGGACCGATCCCATCTCCGCGCGGGATCTGCCGGAGACGGGCAAGGCCCTCCCCAAGCTGCGGCGATACAAGTTCATTTCCCCAGGGCTTCTTCAAACCATGGGCACTCCCCTGATCGCCGGCCGCGATTTCACCTGGATCGATACGGATCAGCGCCGCCCGGTGGCGATGATCTCCGAAACCCTGGCGCGCGAATTGTGGGGCGACCCGGCGCGTGCCATCGGCAAGCAGATTCGCGAATTCCCGGATTCACCCTGGCGCGAAGTGATCGGCGTGGCGGGCGATGAGAGCGAGGACGGCGTCGATACCCGAGCGCCGCAGTTCGCCTACTGGCCGCTGATCATGAATAACTTCGAGGGCAATAAGGAGCTGGTGCGCCGCACCGTCGGCTACCTGATCCGAAGCCCGCGCGCCGGAACGCGCGGCCTGCTCGAACAGATCCAGCACGCGGTGTGGAGCGTAAATCCCAACCTGCCGCTGGCCGACGTGCGCACGCTTCAGGAGATCTACAATAAATCGCTGGCGCGAACGTCGTTCACGCTGGTGATGCTGGCCATCGCTGGCGGTATGGCTCTGCTGATCGGCTTGGTCGGAATCTACGGTGTAATCTCCTATTCGGTGGCGCAGCGGCGCCGCGAAATCGGGATTCGCCTGGCTCTGGGCGCGCCGGCTCAGGAGCTGATGCGGATGTTTGTCGGCCACGCCCTGGCCATCGGCGCGATCGGCGTAGCTTGCGGCGCGATCGCGGCGCTGGGTCTGACGCGTCTGCTCTCTTCGCTCCTGTTCCACGTCAGCGCGGTCGACCCGTTCACCTACACCCTGGTTTCCGCGGGCCTCCTGATGGCGGCATCGCTCGCCAGCTACCTCCCGGCACGCCGCGCGACGCGGGTCGATCCGGTAGAAGCTCTGCGCGCGGAATAGCGGGTTCGAAGCCAATCCTATAGCACGCCAACGCGATAGCCGATAAGATATTTAAATGGGTAGAATGTTGTCTTCGAAGCCGCGGCCCGCTCCGGTGGTGAGCCGGTCCGCCGCGCTCGCGGACCCGATTCGAAAACCTGCGCCCGCAGCTCCGCGACCCATCGCGGCGCCCGCTACCCTGCAACTCGATCTCGCTGCGCAGAATCCATTCCGCAAAGTGGTGTTGTATTTCGGTCTGGCTGCGCTGTTCGTGAAGTTCAGCTTGCTTTCCGACATCATCGCCTACGTCAGCGGCGCCAATACCTACCTCCTTTATGCGACCGCCCTGCCGGCCATTGCCGGCGCGGTTCTTTCGGGAGGAATCCGGCGGACGTTCCAAGGTCGCGCTCCGTATTTTTGGATGTTGTTCTTTGGCTGGATGGTTCTGGCGACGCCGTTCAGCTTCTGGAAAGGCGGATCGACGCAGTTGTTGAGCAACTACGTCCGGGCGAATCTCCCGTTCCTTTTCATTGCGGGCAGCCTGGCCCTCAATTTGAAAGAGGTCCGAGCCATTTTCTACACGATCGCGGCGGCCGCGGTGGTCAATCTCTTCTCGGCGCAGATCTTCATGGACACCACCAACGGCCGTATCTCCCTCGAGGGGCTTTCGAGCATCGGGAACTCGAACGATCTGGCGGCGCATCTGCTGCTGGTGCTGCCCTTCGTGCTGTTTATCGTGGTGGATCGGAAGCGCTCTTTAATCATTCGGATTCCCTTGCTGCTCGGGATCTTGTACGGCGTCCGCATCATCCTGGGAACCGCGTCGCGAGGCGCGTTGATCGCCCTGGTCGCCGGCTTCATTTTCCTTTTGTGGCGAGCCACTCCGGCGCAGCGGGTGGTGGCGCTGGCGGCAGGAGTTATCCTGGCGGCTCTGTCTTTGGTGGTGCTGCCTTCCCTGACGTTGACCCGGCTGGGGAGCCTGTTTGGGGAGCAACACGAGGAAGCGGAGGAATCCGAGGCGTCGCGCCTGTATTTGTTCCAGCAGAGTGTTCTGTTCACCTTCCAGCATCCTGTTTTCGGCGTCGGACCCGGGCAGTTTTCAAACTTCGAAGGGAACACCCGCGTCCTGGAGGGCAAGCGCGGCAACTGGCACGAGACGCATTGCGACTTCACCGAGGTCTCGTCCGAATGCGGCATCCCCGCGCTGATTTTCTTCGTGCTCAGCCTTGGAGCGGCGCTCGTGACCGTCCTCCGGACCGGTCGCAAGGCTCGTCTTCAGAAGAATGCGGAAATCGCCAACATCTGCTTGTGCTATGCCCTGGCGATGGTTTGTTTTCTGGTGGCCACGACATTTCTGCCGTTCGCTTATCGCTTCTACTTCCCCGCCATGATCGGCATTGCCGGCTCCATCAAGCTGGCGGCCGACCGGGCGCTCGGTTCGCCCGGCAACGTGCTGCTGACCAGATAACAATTCTGCGATCTGATCCCGCGCTCCGCGCTACTGGTACAGGATCAGGTCGGGTTGCGAACGGCTCAGGACGCGGCCCGTGGAGGACAGATACTGGATCTGATACCAGTGCGTCCCCTGCCGGTCGTCCACTGTGACCGTACAAGTCGCGCCCACACAGGGAACCGTGGTCTGCGCGCCGGAGGGTGCGGTCACCAGTACGCTGACGCTGGCCGCCGCCGGGATGTCCGCGAGTCGAGCCGACAGCACGACCGCGCGGGGACGCCGCGGCTGCACCGAGCCCTGCCGTACCGCGGGCCACCGGTGGCTCATTCCAATGCCTGCAAAGAATCCGAACCACTTCCCGCCGTGGACGGACTGATCCGCCAGGTTCGATCCCGCGGCATTGGCCGCCGTGGAATTCAGATCGCAATACACCCCGCCCGTGGTCCACGGGCAGTAACCCCACAGCGCTCCATAAAACTGATCTCCCAGCGATTGACTCGCCGAAGTCGGGTTGTTCTGGTAGTAAATCGCATGAGCCGCGCCGGTTTCCGAGTTCTGTTCTCGCGAAAGATAGACCGCCGTGGGATCGTTGCCGTAGGTACAGCCCGCCGCGCGGAAAGTTGAGCTGGTGCCGTTTGGCGCTGTGTTGCCCGGCTCGCATTGCTGGAAGATGCGACCGTAGTTGGTGCCGAGCAGCTGGTGGTCCATTCCAATATTCCACACCCACGAAGTCGAGTTTGCCGTGAAGGATTGATAAGGAGCCACGTAGGAGGACAGGGCCGGAAGCGTCTGGGTGGCCAGCAAATTCTCTCCGTAAGACTTGATCCCGAGCATGAATGCCTGCTGCCCGAAGCCGGCAAGATTGCCGTTGTAGGGATGGTAGATATGGGTGCCGTCCGACGATGCGCCATCCCACGGCCGGTTCAGGGTGATCGAAGTGGAGCTGTTCCACGTGCAGGCCCAGCTTTTCTGCAGGTTGATCACGTCGTTGTTGTTCATCGCGATGGCGAGCATATCCTGCGGCTCGCCGTCTCCCGGATAGCCGTCGAAATTCCCGGCAATCCAGGACACCGTCCCCGAGTCTCCCATCCAGAATCCGCCCAGGGTCCCTGCCGCTCCCGTGCCGCTATAGGAGAGACTCTGAACGAACACACTGGAGCCGTCGCCGGTGGTTCCGGTCAGGAACAGGTCGGTGCCGGTGGGGAAGGTGCCCGTTACCGCGGTAATTACGTTCGATCCGTTCACCACCGCCCCGGTTCCGCTGCCGATTCCATTGCACATCGAACTCGGGAGGCCGGTTCCGGTTGCATTCGCGCTTCCGTTGGTCAGCGTGAGCACCGGCAGGTTGCCGTTCCAGTAAAACCCGTTCGCGAAACTGTTATTGCTGGTCGACGTCTGGTTCTGACAGTTCGTATCGTTCGTTTTCATCTGGGCGAGCTGATTCTGCCAGTAGGTGCGCCATGGGATTCCACCCGGAGCCGAGGTGCTGGTCGTATCGGGATCGTAAATCGCGGCGATGATCAGCCAGGAATAGGCATAGCCCGAGTCGCGGGTATCATCCCAGGCGTTGCATCCGTTGGCCGTGAATCCGTTGATCATCTGGAGCCCGAGTCCGGCATATCCACGCAGGTCGGACCAGGCGACCGTAGACGCCGGATCTACGATCTTCGAAATAAACGCGCCGATTCCGCCGCCGCCCAAAAATAATCGTGGATATCCGTTTCCATCGGCGTTCCCCCAGGGCGAGCGGATCCAGTAATTGTCGATCACCTGCGCCGCGGCCAGCGCCGAGTTCAGACCCGAGCGATAGTACAATGCCCGGTGCGCCATGCCTTCTCCGTAAAAGTTAATGCCCCCGGTGCTCGATTCATTTACCCATCCGGTCGTGTCGGTGACGGAGTAAACGTTTCCGGCGGACAGGATGCCGTTGGTGCTTCCGAGATCGTGGCCCGAGGCGAACGAGTTTCCCTGCACGATCGGGTTGGTGTAGACGGACGTCTCCGATTCACAACCTCCCGAGGTTCCCCACATGAGTTCTCCCAACCCGCTCGGATCGGTCTGGTGCGGGTAGCGGAGCACGATGGTCCGGGAGCCGGTCATGATGTTGTATGCGAGGCCCGCCGCCGTATCGGCCGACGTGGGGTAGACACGATTCAGGGTCAGGCTGGTGGCGCTGTTAAATGCGGCGATCTGCGCCACAAATATAAAGGCGGTTCCCGCGTGAGTCGCCGGGACGCGGATATAATCGCCCACCATCAAGCTGGTGAAGGTGGTTCCGGTTCCGGTTACGGTGGCTGAGTTCGCCGTCAGCGCCACCGTCCCGGCCGAATACAGCGATGGACCAGGCGGCCCCGGCGCGCCCACCGGGCAGACCGGCGCGGTCGGATCCGTTAAAAACTTCGTGCCCGTGCCGGTGACCTTGGATTGCAAAACGCTTACGCCGCTTGCAAACGCCAGCGGTGTTTGACCACGTCCGTCATAGCAGACCGAAAGAACGTTCGCGGTTCCTCCGCAGATCCGGATCTCCTCCGACTGAGAGCCGTTGAACAGAATAATGTGGGTGGGAAGGGCGGTCAGATCCAGGTTCGCCTGATTCGTAACCGTGATACTGGTATCGGTGGTCTGCACCGCGGCGGCCAGCGTGGTGCCAAGCGATCCATTGCAAAAATAAACCGGACCCACGCAGTTCAGGTAAAACGAAACCGTGCCCTGCCCCGGATTTTCCCACTGCGGCACGGGCGCCCAGCCCTCGCTGATGTAGTCGGCCGCCCGAAGCTGGGAGGCATGCAGCGCGAAGTAATCCTGGTATCCCCATGGGTTCCTTCCAAACGCGATCATCGGTCCAAACAGGAAATCGACATCCGGGTCGGCATTGACCACGACTCCGTTCGCATCGGTCGCGACCGACCCGATGTCCTGCGTCAAGGCGGCTTGCGCGCCGCTCGGGTCGGTCGCCGTAAGCTGAAACTGATAATCGCCGAACACCAACCCCTGCACGGTCGGCGTACAGGAGGCCTGGTCGGTCCAGATCAGCGGCAGCGAAAAAGGGGTGGACAAGGTTTGCCAGAAGCAGCCCACGTTCGCGCCCGTGTCGGATTGCGAATAGCTTGCGCTGCCGTCCAGTTGCGCGGGGAAACCGGCCCGGAAACTCGCGGTATTGCCCCACACCGGAGCAGGCAAGGTTTTTAACACCGGGACCACCAGCGTCTGCCCAGGCGTGGGAACGTACACCGGCGAACCCGTGCTCATGCCGGCATTGTACGGTCCGGCAGGACAGCTATCGTTCAACGACCCGGTATTGTTTCCGAGGTCGAACTTCCAGTGCACCAGGCAGCTGCTCAGTGTATCGTCCGTGATGGGCGGCCGCGCATTGGTCGCGGCCACGGTCGTGTAGATCCGGAAGTACGCAATCGAAAGATTCTGGCCACCGGTCACCCCCATACCCGAGGAGAGAGTCACGCCCGCGCTGTTCGATCCGGTCTGCGTGGTGTAGGTGGCGCTGGTGTTGTTGACCACATTTCCGTTAATATCCCACGCCTGGCAGTAATCGACCTTGTTCGTGCCGTCTTCCTGGTATCGGACCGTCACAAATGGCGTCGCGAGTGTGCCCACTTTGAACTGGCACACTCCATAATTCCCGCCTCCGGCGGTCGCGGTATACATTTGCAGGCGCAAATCCCCGCCGCCGATGTCGTATAGCTGAACCACCAGGCCAACCGGGTTCACTACAAAAATAGTGGCCGTGGTGAGACTCGGATTCCAGTCATGAATCGAAAACTCGACGCGATAGCTGTTTCCGGCGGTCTGCGCCGGGACGGATCCGCTGCCGACCGTGGTGGTGCTCAACTGGATGGACTGTCCCGCAAAAGCCGCACCGGCTAAGAGAAATAACAGGTATTTAGTCATGGGCGGCTCAGTAGAGCGTCCTCCATGCGAATGTATTGGTCGCGTCTTTGGCGCATACCAGCAATGTGTCTTTTACGGATGTAGCCCCGGCGACGAACCACAATCGGCCGCGCACCTCCGTGTTGCACGTGGGCAGCGCTTCTCCCAATACTCCGGCTGGTGTGATCGCGTTGAGAAAGCGGAAAACCGCTCCATCATACCAAACCTGCTGCATGCGTCCGCCGATTACATCCCCGGGCCCCGGATCGGTTAGTCCGTCCGGCAATTTGAGCGGCGATAGCTGGAGCGTGTCCACATCCAGCGTGGTCGGGCCGCCGGTTCCGGTGACGTCGGGGGTCCAGTCCAGGATCATTCCCTTGGTCAGAACCGTCAGGGTCGGAGACATCGCGCAGGTGTAACTCGTCGCCGACCCGCTCGCCGAGGCGCACAAGCGGACGCCGTCCGCCTGATCGGAAGCCAGCGTGGGCGTCACCGCGGTGTTCGCGCTGGTTTGAATCACGATCGCGGATCCCGAAGAGCTGATCGCGTAGAGAATCCCCGCGCCTCCCGTGAAATCGAGCGTAGAGTTTGCGCCCACCGTGGTTCCCGCGCTTTGGACGTTCACGCCCGACCCGCCGCTGCCGCCACCCGCTTCGAGCGACCATGAGTTCGTCGAGGTGCAGGCGTATAGGTTCTGTCCGGCCGGCGCACTCGAGAGAAAGAACACCTGTCCGACTCCGCATGTGGCCGGCAAAGCGCTTCCCACCGTCACTGGCTTGGTGGTCGTGTTCGCGCTGAAGTCGACCGATTTCGATTGGGTTCGCAGATCAACCTGGGTCTGCCCCACCGCAGCCGCCGCCAGCACCGCTGCCGTCCAAATCACTCTGTGCATCTCGTCCTCCCATGCCGACTATGCCTGGGAGGCAGACTCTCGGGAGCGTTGAAAAACAGGCAACCGTATGAAGGTGCGGGAAATGTTGATCACCAGTCCCGTGTGACCGCGTGTGGGCGACGCTTTTCAGGGCGGAAGATTCTGGCGCACCTCGAACTACTGCAGTGTATAATGTAGGACTTAACGGGAGCCGGTCGCAGACGGTCCTTTTGGCTGAAGAGAGGACTTAGTGAATGGATGCTCTCGGTTCGCTCCTGCGTCCCGGGCTGTTGGTAAAGCAAGCGGTAGGGAGAATCCGGCGGGCCACCACACGGTTCCCCGAGACCCCGGTCACCAATCTGGTCAACGGCGCGGTGCGTTTTGAGCATAAGCGGCTGCCCTTCCTGACCGAAGACAATCAAATCGCGATGATGACCGGAACCTACGACATCATCCTGCAGGAGTTCTTACGGAAACATCTCCGCGCCGGCGATACCGTCATCGATGGCGGGGCGAACGTCGGCTATATTTCCGCCACTGCGGCGTCGCATGTGGGGCCTTCCGGGGAGATTCATGGATTCGAACCGCTCGAGGAATGCTTCGGCCGGCTCCAGGTGCTGGCCAGTCTGAATCCACAGCACCATTTCTTCTTTAACCACGCCGCGCTGGGCGAGGGAAATGGCGTGCTCCCGATCTCCTGTCCGAAGGGCGATGCAAGAAACGCAACGCTGGTGCGTGGGAAAGACTTCACCGATGTACGTCAGGTGGAGGTCAAGCGGCTGGATGACTACATTGCCGCTCACGTCCGCTCGCCCGAGAAAATCCGGGTCATCAAGCTGGACGTGCAGGGCTTCGAGTTCCTGGTCCTGCGCGGCCTCGCCCGATTTTTCTCCGGCACCAGTCTCCGGCCTCTCATCGCTTGCGACATGAAGCCGTGGGAAATCGGGAACATCGGCTACACGCTCGATGACTTCAAGCGGTACATGCAGGGATTCGGCTATCAGGCGTTCGACATTGCCCGCGAACATGTTCCTGTCGACATTTGTTCCCTTACGGACTGGCGCGCCGTGGTGTTCCGGGCGTAACTTCGCCAATCGGTCGCAGCAGGAATGCGGGTCCTCTATATCCACGGCACCATCGTTCCCCCCCCGACGGATCTGAAACGCGATCCATTTTCCCTGCTGTCGGAGCGATTGGAAGGGGATGTTCTCCAGCAGATCTGGTTCACAAAGCCGCAGGAAGTGGAGGAAGCACTCGGTCCGGGCTCCTATCCAGTTTATAAATCCGGGCGATTCCGCTATCACTGGTTCCTGGCAGGCTTGTACGGGGGCGCACGTCTGAAGCTGGGGTCCATGTGGTTCTTCATTTCGAGGGGGCTGCGGATTTACCGGGAGCAGCGTTTCGATTGCATCATCACGTACTCGCACATGGCGACAGGCCTATGCGGAGTCGTGCTGAAGTTTCTCACCGGCGCAAGGTTCATTGTCGAGATCACCACGTCGCCGGACCAGAGTTACATCTCCATGCAGGAGAGTCCGACGTTGCGTCATCGGATCATGCATTTCTATTCGTATCTTTGCCTGCATGTTTGCCTTTGGTCGTGCGATCGCGCGCAACTCAGGAGTCCGGGGCTGCTCGATGGATACCGGATGCTCCGGAAAGTCCCGGTATCGGTCTTGACGGGATTTGTGCCGGTTTCCCTGATCCCTCGCCATATCGAGACGGGCGAACGGACCATTCTCATGGTCGGCGCACCCTGGTATCTCAAGGGCGCGGATTTGTTGATCGAAGCATTTCAAGGGCTCGCCGTGGATTTCCCGGACGTGAAGCTCAAACTGCTCGGCTATTATCCGGACATCGAGCAGTTGAAGGCCCTGACAGCCGGTTTGGGCCAGATCGAAATCCTGAAAGCCAGGCCCAATCCGGAAGTGCTCGATCTGATCAGCCAGGCCACCATCTTTGTCCTGCCGTCACGTTGTGAAGGAACGCCGCGGGTGGTCATAGAAGCCATGGCGTCAGGGGTCCCGGTGATCGGATCTGACGTGGGCGGAATTCCATACCTGATCCGGGACGGGGAAACCGGGTTCGTGGTGCCGGTGGGGGACGTGTCCGCGCTGCGCGCACGCCTCCGGCAACTATTGTCGGATGCGGAGTTGCGAAGGAGCATGGGCGAGCGCGCTCGCGAACGGGCGCATGTGCATTTCAGCGAGACCGCGTACCTCGACCAGTTCACGCGAACGGTGGCCGAGGTGGTGAAGGGAACCGAGAAATAGCTCTAGTGTCCCGAGTTGGAAATGCGTTTAATATCAAGGCGACCAAGGACGGCGGACTTCAGTCCGCGCGGCGCTTCAGCGCCGTCTGCACGAGTTGCGGAGCTAAAGCTCCGCGCGGGATAAATCCCGCCGTCCAAACAGCTGGACGTCGGGTTCCGAGATAAGCAGCGAACTTCGAACTCGAGACCCTAGAGTGTGCTGTCTCTGAAATTCGTGGAATTAATAAAGGGGACAGACCACTCTGTCCACGGCCACGTCGGTCAGCGGGAAGAATAATATGCGAGCGGGGACAGACCAGTCTGTCCCCTTTTTTAATTCCACGAATTTCAGAGACAGCACACTAGGGGACGCTGGGCGTGAACACCTGGTCGCCTTTCCGCAAAGCCATCACGAAACGCGCGTAGCGGGTCACCCGGTCGCGGTAGAAGGTGAGGAGGACGGCCGCGTAACACACGCCTCCGATGGATGCCTCCGCCGCCAGCCTGACCACCGGCCGGGTGTCGCCCCCGAGAATCGACATCCGGGCCGCCAGCACCACCGCGAGCATCACCGCCGACCCGGCGAGCGACGGCGTCAGCACGCTCAGGTATTCCCGGATTCCCAGTCCTAATACCCGCAGCAGCTTCAGCGTGGGTGGAAGCACGGTGACCGGCGCCAGGATCACCCAGGCGGCCGCCACCGCGCCCGCGCCCCACCGGGAAGCGACAAAAAAACTGATGGGCATCACCACGAAACTGATAATCGAGACAAACATGTTGTAGCGGGTATAGCGCAGCGAGGTGAGCACCTGCGCCGCCAGCGCGCTGAGCGTCCGCGCTCCGATAAACAGCGCCAGCCAGCGGAGCGGAGCCACGGCGCCGTCCCATTTGGGCCCCAGAACCACCTGCACCGCGTCCGGCGCGACCGCCGCCAGCCCGAACATGAGCGGAAGGATGCTCATCGAGAGCACTTCGCTGAACACTTTGAAGTAACGGCGCACCGCCGCTTCGTCCTTCTGAACGTTCGCAAATAACGGGCCGGTCACCCGCATGATGAGCGTCCCGATCTTTTCCGCCGGTGCGCTCGCCATGCTCACGGCAAAACGATACGAACCAAGCGTCGCATCACCCAGGGTTCGCCCCACCACCATCGCGTCCGACTGATTGTAGGCCGACCAGGTCAGGCGGCTGACGGCGACGTGAAACCCCAGCCGCATGGGCGCTTCGATGTCCTTCCAGCGCGGCCTGCGGAATCCCACCGGCTTCCAGTAATTGACAATCGCCGCGGCGGTCACTTTCGCGGTAATCGCCCCCACCACGAACGACCAGTACCCCATACCCACAAGCGCGCATCCGACGCTGACCACCGCCTGCAGAAAAGCCTGCACCCCTTCCGCCAGCGAGAGCCGCCGGTAATCCATGTCTTTTTCGACCAGCCCCATCGGAACCGCCTGGAAGCCGGTGATCAGCAGGCCCACGCCATTCACCGCGATCAGCAATTTCAACGCATCCACCCGGAAGAACGCAGCCATCAGAGGCGCGGTCAGGATAACCCCTCCATAGGCGAGCGCGCACATGGCCACCGACGCGGCGTTCAATTGCCGCAGCGCCGTCCGGTCGAGCTCGTGCATCTGCAGCACCGCCGTGCCCACTCCGAATTCGGCAAGGATGTTGGTGAGTCCCACAAAAAATCCGGCCATGTCCATAATTCCGAATTCGGCCGGGGAAAGAAGCCGGGCGATAACCAGGATAGAGACCCAGGAGAAAAGCTGCGTCATCGCCTTGGCGCCCGCGGTCCACGCGAGGCCGCCGGCAAAGGCCCGGTCCAGTTTGCCGTGCTCGCTCATTTGCGTCGTGGGACGGCGGACGATTCCATGTAGATTCGGTATCGCGTATCCACCCAGCATATCAATCAACTCGCGTCACCCCGTGCGGGTTAAAATGAGGTGCATCACCGGGCATGGAGCGGAAATGACATTTACCGAGGCGCTGAGAATTCTGCAGCGGCGGCCGGCGGACCTGACTCCCTTCCGGGTAACTCTGGCGTGCGGGTTCACGCCGCTTCACATGCAGACCTTTCTTGCGGCGCACCTGCAACGGTCGCTGTCCGAGCGCCGCGTGGAAATCACCCCCGGACTGTTTGGCGATCTGGCCGGGACCGTGGATTCACTCACAAGCTCGTCACCCGATGCGGCGGCCATGATTATGGAATGGTCCGACCTCGATCCGCGCCTGGGTTATCGCCAATCCGGCGGATGGGGTCCGGCTGACGTTGCCGATATCGTGGTCAGCGTCCGGCGAGCGCTGGCGCGTCTGGAGCAGGCCGTGCGGCGTGCCGCCGAATCCACCAAAATCGCGGTATCCTTGCCGACTCTTCGCCTGCCGCCGGTTTTTTCCCCGCCGGCCGGGCAAGCGTCGGAACCGGAACTGCGGCTGATGCAGTCGGTTGCCGAGTGGGGCGTCATAGTGGCGGGTTTTCCGAACGTCTCCGTGGTGAGCGCGCAGTATCTTGAGGAACATTCGAATCCGGCCGGGCGGTTTGATTTCAAGACGGAGCTGCTGACCGGATTGCCTTACACCTTGGTCCACGCGGACGCGCTCGCGGCGGCGCTGGCGAATTTGATCTCGCCGCCGGCCCCAAAAAAAGGCCTCATCACGGACCTCGACGATACTCTATGGAACGGAATCCTCGGCGACGCGGGCGTGGAAGGCGTCACCTGGGACTTGGCCGGCCATGGCCAGGTTCATGGATTGTACCAGCAGGTGCTTCGCGCGCTGGCCGATCAGGGCACGCTCATCGGAATCGCCAGCAAGAACGATCCGGAACTGGTCGACCGGGCCTTCGCGCGTCCCGGGATGCTGCTTCCCAAGGAAAAGGTTTTTCCCTTTGAAGTCCACTGGCAGGCCAAATCCGGTTCGGTCGCGCGCATCTTAAAAATCTGGAATATCGGCGCCGATAGCGTGGTTTTCGTCGACGACAGTCCCATGGAGCTGGCCGAAGTGGGCGAGGCGCATCCCGGTATTCAGTGTTTGCGTTTTCCGAAAGACGACCCCGCGGCGATGGTCCCGTTCCTGCGCGAGTTCCGGTCGCTCTTCGGCAAATCCCGCGTAACCGAGGAGGACGCGCTGCGCCTGGATAGCCTCCGGCAGAACGCTGACTTTCAGAAAATCGTGGGGGACGGCTCGGCCGCGCCGGAAGCGTTCCTCAGGGAAATGAACGCCAGCCTGACTCTCGATTTCGACGGCGCCGCGACGGATCCCCGGGTTCTGGAACTGGTCAACAAGACCAACCAGTTCAATCTGAACGGAATCCGTTACACCGACGCCGACTGGCGGAAGCAGCTGGAGCGCGCCGGTTCCTTCGTGGTCTCGGTGGCTTATGAAGACCGCTTCGGCCGATTAGGAAAGATCGCCGTGGTTCAAGGAAGGTCGTGCGAAGGCACGCTGCATATCGATACCTGGGTGATGAGCTGCCGCGCGTTTGCGCGCCGCATCGAACATCAATGCCTGCATGTGCTGTTTGAAAAATTCGGCGCCGATTCGATCCGCTTGAATTTCGCCCCGACCCGGAAAAACGGGCCGACGCAGGATTTTCTGGCCACGCTCGTCGGCGAAAAACCGGCCGCGCCGCTGGATCTTTCGCGCGACACATTCAGGAATCAGTGCCCGGCGCTATACCATAAGGTAACCTCCGGCGCGGAGACCGTCGCGCTGAGCGGGCCAGGATAACCGGGAATGGATGACATCGCAAGCCGCCTGACCAGGTGTTTTCAAGTTGTGTTTCCCGATTTGCCGGAAGCGAAAATCGCCACGGCGTCGCAATCATCGGTGGAAACCTGGGACTCGATCGCGGGGGTGACGCTGGCCAACGTGATCGAAGAGGAGTTCTCCATCGAAATGGATTTCGAGCTTCTGCCGGAGCTCGATTCCTTCGACCACATGCTGGCCTGGGTCCGCTCTGCCAAGGGCGTTTCGCGGCCGGTTTGAGCGAGCCTCGCGCTACAATAGGCTTCATGTTGAGGAAGGTAAAGTGGCTGCTTAGCCGCCCTCGAGCGCTGTGGCGTGCCTCAACCGTGCTGGGTTTCCGGACCACCCTGCAACTGGCCTGGATCCGGATGCGCGGCACCAGAGAAGCGACTTATCAAGTGCGGGTTCCGGGGTATCCACATCCCATCACCATCCGCGGCGGCCAAAGCACCGACGCGTGGGCGCTGTATCAGATCCTGGTGCGGGGTGAATACGCGGCGGTCGGAAATTTAGACTCGGTCAAGTTTATCATCGACGCCGGCGCCAACATCGGTATCGCCAGTTTATATTTTCTGCATCAATATGCCGACGCGCGCATTGTCGCGATTGAGCCGAGCGCGGCGAATTTTGAGCTGCTGCGCCAGAACACGGCCCCTTACGCGTCACGGATCAGGCTGGTTCAAGGCGCGCTGTGGACGACCGCCGGAACGCTCGATCTCGACTTCCGCGGGGAAGACTGGCTCACCCGCGTGCGGCCCGCGGGCGAGGGTCAATCCGGCGCGGTCGAGGCGTTCACCGTACCTTCGATCATCGCTTACGGCGACGGCCCCGTCGATTTGCTCAAAGTGGATATCGAGGGCAGCGAAAAAGAGATCTTTGGGTCGCCCGCGCGTGAATGGCTTCCCGCGATTCGCAATATTGTGATTGAATTGCACGACGGGGCTTGCGAGGGCCGCTTCTTCGAAGCGCTGGAGGGCTATCAGTACGACTTACAGCGGCAAGACCTGGTCGCGGTCTGCCGGAACCTGCGGGCGCCGGCGATCGAGCGCTCGGCCGTTCCCGTGCAGCACTGAGCGGCTGCAGGCGACATGGGAGAAATATCCGGATTCAGGGAAGAGCACTTGGCGGATGTTTCGGGGCTGTTTCTGCGCTGCATGCTGGGGCGCCCGGGAGAGCCCCCCAGCCGCTGCTCGACTATTTTCGCGAAATCTTCTTCCGAAGCCCCTTTGCTTCGGCGGAACATCCGTCGCTGGTGTATCTTGATCAGGGCAAGCTGGTGGGGTTCTTGGGCGTCCTGGCGCGCGATATGGAATTTCGAGGCCAGCGCATAAAGGCCGCGGTGACGTCCCAACTGATTGTGGATCGGGCCCGGCATCGGGGATTCGCCGCAATTGAAATGCTGCGCCGCTTTCTGCGAGGCCCTCAGGACCTGTCTTTCACCGACGGAGCCGGCGGACCGGTTCACCTGCTGTGGTCTTCCGCCGGAGCGCAGCCTTCCCGTTTGTACTCCTTCAATTGGGCGCGGCCGCTGCGGCCGTTCGGAATGGTGGGAAGTTTCGGCGCGCGGATGGGACCACTCGGGAAAGTGGCGGGCGTGGCTGCCGCTCCGCTGGATTTTCTGGCGTCCAGGCTGCCGCTTCCCGCGCTTCGGCCGCCGCGTTCGGAGTGCGTCTCGACGCCCTTGAACTCGAGCGAGATGTATCGATGCATGCTGGAGGTGGGCTGGCGCGAGGCCTTGAAGCCATGCCACCAGCTTTCCTCGTTCGAATGGTTGATGGCGCAGACCGCCGCGAATCCGATCGGCGAGCTTTCGATGACCGCGGTTCATAAACAGGACGGCGAACTTTGCGGCTATTACATCTGCCAGGTCAAGCGCGGCGGCGCCGCGAGCGTGCTTCAGATCGGAACCCGGCGTCACGATCAGTTCGACCAGGTGCTCGGCGCGTTGTTTCGCGATGCGTGGGAACGCGGCGCGACTTTCGTCAAAGGTCAGGCCATCCCCTCCGCGCTGGTGAACCTCACTGATCATTACTGTCTGTTCCGCCAGGCGCATACCTGCGTGGTGTTTCAAGCCCGCGATCCCCGGCTTGAGAACGCCATTCTGCGGGGAGACGCGGCGCTCTCCCGCCTGGATGGCGAGTGCTGGCTGCGCTTCGCTACCGAAAAGTGGGTGTAGATTCGCCGCTGGTGCGGACTTTTTCGACCAGGTCGACATACTCCCGCGCGGGGATTTCGAAAAAGCGCTCCGCGTAACGGCATTCGCCCGCGCCCAGCATCCGGGAATGGTACATGTTCAAGCCCTTGGTGCTGTGCACATAGTCGACAGCTTTGTTGGCGTAATCGAAGCAGGCCAGCATTTTCAGCTTTTCATCCATGACTTCGTCGATCACCAGAATCACGTTCGGGAAGCACAGCCCCCACACTTCATAACCGAACACGCGGATATCCCGGTCGATGCCTTTGAGGGCCTCCGCGAGAATATAGTTGGCGGTGCGGTGGTCGTAGTGTCCGTCGAGCAAAAAAGGAACGAACACCGCGTCCACGCGCTGTTCGATCAGAATGCCGCGCAGTTCCCCGGCGGCCTGGCTCGCATCCGCCGCGAGATCGGCGTGATTCAGGAAGCGTGGCTCGATGCCCAGAACCGCCGCGGCCCGCCGCGATTCTTCATTCCGGCGCGCCATGAGATCCTGCCGCGCGATGCCCAAGTCCACATATTCATCGGCGCCATCCTGCAGGATCACGATATGCGCGGGCTTCCCTGCGCGGACTTGCAAAGCCAACGCGCCGCCGCAGCCGATGGTTTCATCGTCCTGGTGCGGGGCCACCACCAGCATCGAATTTCCGAACGGAGCGCGAATGGGGATCGCGCGGATGGAACTCGAAAAATAATCGGAAACCGCGGCCAGCCGCCGGGCGTGATCATCCAGACCGGTAAAGGTCCCTTTCAGAAACAGCTTGAAGTTGGTGCGCGCGTATAACAGCGGCAGCGCGGCGCGATACGCGCTGCGGAGCATTTCGCGGATCATGCGCCGGACACCGGTTTGCGGCGTTTCTGGAGCCATGCTTTGGCGCGAAAATAGTGCAGCTGAAGGCGCTCCCGCACATACGGCTTGCCGCGCGTGAACCAGAAATAGCTGGGCGACCATTGATGAAACCCGGCATGAATGTTCACCACCTCGCGCTCCTCGTTGCACCACAGGTTCTTATACGCTTCGGCGCCGAGCAGAAAGTCGAATCCGCTTCCGCCCGACTGGCATACCTGCTCGATCAGCATCGCGATGTGAATTTTACTGGGCGAGTATCCGCCGAATTCGTGCCGGTAAGAGGGGCGATACCACTGAATCCAGCCGCCCGAAGAGAAGCCGAAATGATAGCTGACGTGGGTGGATCCGCAGCGCAGCGTGGAAAAGTGCACTCCGCGTCCCCATAATCTTTTCAGAATCGCCTTGAAATAATTTCGCATCACCGGGTCTTGAAACATGCCCGGAAATCCCTGGGAAAGCCACTTTTCGTCGTGGACGCGAAAGAATTCCTCGAGCACCGGCCCCGCCTCCTCAATGCTCGCCGGCTGCCAGATCGATACCGGCCCCTGCTCGGCCAGGCGCTTCTTTTGCCGGCGCACATCTTTGCGATGGCTGGCCGGCCAGGATTGTTCCACTACGGAAAAGTCGTGGCTGTCCAGGCGCAGTCGGGGAGCTTGCTCGCGTTCTTCCACCCAGGGCATCTGGTGCGCCTTGAGGAACGACCTGAGCACCTTGAGCGACGGGTCCGAATCGGGGATATTGGGAAACCAGTACACGCCACGCCGGCCGAAGTGGCGGAAAGCGCGTTCGAGCATGGCCGGAAGTACCACCGCCGCCAGTTCCGGCGCGACAATCGGCGCGTTGTAGTCTCCCCGCGCGACCGGCGTCACCAGAGAAAAAAACAAGCCGCGTGCATCGGTCCGGATGCGGCCAACCGGGAGCACGCCCACCAGGCGTGGTCCCACGCGCGCCGTGATCACCACGACCTTTCTGTCCGGAAACGCATCGAGCGCGGCCAGAAAAAATCCCGGCCGTGAGAACGCCGCGGTGAACGGGTCACCCACCAGCGATTCCCATTCGGCGGCAATGGATTCGATCGCCTGTTTCCCTTCAGATACCGAAACCGAGACCATCGGTTCGGCGATCTCCGACCCTGCCGTGGGGGTCGCCTGTGAATCCAGTGGACGCATGCTTCAGGCGGCCGGCGCCAGAATCGAATATCCACGCCGGTCGATGGTTGACGCTTCGGGCATGTTTCTAAAGTATATCCAGGCAGGATCACGAAAGGCCACCGCAAGCGCATTGCAGCCGATATAATCAACCCTTGGTCCGCTTTCATTCGCTCCGGAAACGATCGAGTGACGCGTCCTGCTTTGGCCCCCGATGATCCGGCTTCTCAGACAATTCGTTCCCGCCAGCGCTCTGGCGATGTTCGTGGGCGAGGCGGCCCTGATCATCGCGTCGTATCTGGCCGCGTTCTATCTGGAAGGGGCGATGAGCGGCGGGGCTGCGGCCATCGGCCCTGCCGACTGGCAGCGCATCCTGGTGCTGGCGGGGGTGATCCTGGCGGGGATGTATTTCCGGCGCCTGTATGCCGACATCCGCACCCGCAGCCGGATTCTTCTGTTTCAGGAATTGAGCCTGGTGATGGGCATCGCCTTTATCGCCGAGGCTTTGCTGTCCTATGGGAATCTCGACTGGGCGCTTGGACGCGCGATTCTGCTGCCCGGCAGCGCGATCGCTCTCGCCTGCCTCTATAGCTGGCGAATTCTGGTCGGCCCCGCGATTCAGATGCGCCTGGGTCTCCAGCGCGTGCTGTTCGTCGGGTTCTCCCCTTCCGTGAATGAACTCGCCGCCTTCCTGGACCGCTTTCCAGATGCCGGATTCGCGTCGATCGGCTACCTGGAGCACAGCGCCAGTCCGGAGCCGACCGATCTGGCCCGGCTTGGCTCGCCCGAGGAATTGATGGCGGTGATCGAGACGCACCGGCCCGCCTGGATCGTGGTGGGCGAACGAACCGAAATCGGGGCGCGGCAGATCGGCGAGCTGGTCCAGTTGCGGTTTAGCGGGATGCAGATCGAGGACGCCGGCGCATTTTTCGAGCGGATCAGAGGCAGACTTTCGGCGCGCGAGTCGCGGCCCTCCGAACTGGTTCTTTCCGAGGCCTTTCGGCCAAGCCGCATGAATCTGACCCTGCAAACGATGTATTCCACTTTGGTGGCGCTGCTGGTGACGCCGCTGCTCCTCCCGCTCATCGGGATCATTGCCCTGGTCATCCGGCTGAGATCGGGGAGCCCGGCTCTGGTCGGCGAGCGATGCCTTGGGCTCGGCGGAGTTCCGTTCAAGACCTGGAGATTCCGCACCGGGACGAACGGCTCCGGGGTCTTTGTGCGCTCGGGATGGAACCGGCTGCCGCAGATTTTCAGCGTGCTTCGCGGGGAGATGTCGCTGGTGGGACCCCAGGCCGACCGGTCTGAATTCGCGCAACGTCTGAACGCCTTCATTCCGTTGCATGCATACCGGCTTCTGGTCCGGCCGGGAATCATCAGTTGGGCGCAGCTCCAGCAGAAAGAAGACGGATCGGGGCATAACGTTTTGCGCCGGCTGGAGTACGATCTGTACTACATCAAGAATCTGTCTCCGGTTCTGGACACGTTCGTGCTTCTGCGGTGGCTGCGTGGCTCCATTCCCTTCGCCCATACCACAGAGCGTTCCTAGGGTGGTGTCCCAGTCATAACGATAGCGACTCATGTGGGACCTGCCTGTCGGAGTTTGGGTGAAAAGTCAGTGCTTCACCCCGCCGTGACCGGCAGGGCTGGTCTATCGCGTTGAAGGCGCGGGCGTCGGCGACCAGCCCTGCCGGTCACGGCGGGGATCAACTCCACTTTTCACACAGACTCGTCAAGGCGGGGGCGGATGTGGACTGACGAAATGACCGCGGTAGCTTACTAAAATCCCGCGCGTCGTGGCCGATGAGAGGCTCGAAGAGGTTCTCATTGATCCTGGTGGTGTTTCTCATTTCCGTCGGCGTCCTCGAATTCATTCTGTGGAAGGACGGAAAACGGCGGCGGGACCCCGTCGCCAAGGACGATGGGTCGGCAGAGCAACTCCTCCAGCTTTTACGGGCGATTGAACATGAGACCCCTCGGACCATCGTTGCCGAGAGTAGCCCGGAGTATAATCGTGAGAGTGCCGGAACCAAGTGAGCTGGTGACCATCCGAAGTTTGCCGGATGGCCAGGCGCAGCCCGCGCGAATTGCGGCTCAGACGCCGGATCGGATGACCGTAGCCCTGGGCGACGAAGGCAGCGGTCCGGAAATCGGCGCGACGGTGGAAATCGACGCTCCCGAGTTCATCTATTTGGGCGAGATCGTCGGGCGCCAGGCCGGCTCCGGGGTGATCGTTGCGGTGGAGCATTTTGTGGATCGCGCGGGGCTGGACGAAATCCAAAACGCATGGAAGACGGCCGAGGGACCCTGAGGTCATATCGGAGGCATGCCGCCCATCCCCGCGATTTTCTGGAGCAGCCTGATCACGTTTCTGGTGGCGTTGGCGCTCACTCCAATTCTGCGCGACTTTTTCCGCGTTTATCAGATCGTCGACCGGCCGGGGCTGCGCAAGGTCCATGAATACCCGATTCCGCGATTGGGAGGAATCGCGGTCGCCGCGGCCTTCCTGGCCGGCTTGATTCGCATGAAGACGGAAGGGGTCGCGGGGTTGATCCTGCCGGGCGCCGCGGTGATTTTCTCGACCGGGATCCTGGACGATTTTTTCAATCTCCCGGCCGGATTCAAACTGGTGGGCCAGATTGCAGCCGCCTGCGTGGTCTACCTGAGCGGTTTGCGCGCGCCGGGACCGCCCGCCCTCAGCTTTCCGATGACCGTGTTCTGGCTGGTGCTGGCGAGCAACGCGTTCAATCTGGTGGATGGACTGGACGGATTGTGCACCGGCCTGGGATGCACGGCAACCATGGCACTGTTTGTCATGGGATGGATGCAAAACAATTCGGCGCTGGCCTCCGTCACGCCCATCCTTGCGGCTGCGTTGCTTGGATTTCTGTGCCACAACTTCAGCCGGGCCACCATGTTCCTGGGCGATTCCGGAGCGCTCCTGATCGGATTCCTGCTGGGCTGCTTCGGGCTCCTGTGGAGCGCCGGCACGGGCCTGCAATGGAGCATGTTCGCGCCGCTGCTGGTCATCTGCGTCCCGCTGACCGATCTGGCGGTGTCCATCGTGCGGAGGCGAGTGGCGGGACGTCCCATTTTTTCCGCGGACCGGGCGCACATCCATCACCGCCTGCTCGATCGCGGCGTGACCTCCATGCAAGCCGTTCTCATGATGTACGCGTGGGGTTTGTGCGGCGGCGTCTTCGCACTGCTGTTCGGCGATCCGGCGCTGCACGCCTGGCAAGGGCTGGTGGTCGCGGCCTTTTTCGCGATTACGTTCCTCGGAGTCCACCAGCTGAGGTACGCTGAATTCAATTGGCGTCACAGTTGATCTGATATGCTGCGCCGTGAGCCATTGCCGGAACTGCTGTTGCTCGGATTGATCGCGCTGGGCTTTGCCTGCTCGATTCTTGCCTATCGGACCTTTTATCCCGACAACTTCGACTTTCTGACGTCCGATGAGGTCGTTCTGGGATTTTTGACCTGCGTGGGCACGTTCTGGTTCGCCGTGAAGCTCACCCGGTCCGACAGCGTCCGAAACCCGTGGCTGCGATTTATCGACGAACTGCGCATCGGTACCGGCATTAACCTGATTATTCAGGCGTTGCTCAATTATTTCGATGTTCTGACGCGCAGCCTGTTCCTGATCGTGGTCGGCGGAGTGCTGGCCGCGACGCTTTTGATGATCGGCCGGCGGATGATGCCGTCGCGCCGGGAAAAACTGCGGGCCGGGACCGTGATGGTCGGTTTCGACCATCCTTCCGCCCAACTGGTGCCGCGGCTGCCCTATCCGCTGGTCGAAGTGGTGGGAGGGCCGTCTTCTCCGCCCGGCGTACCACGCGCCGGGTATGACGAATTCGAAACCACTGTACTGCGGGAGCAACCGCTGCAAATCGTGGTCGCCATGGACGGCAGCGGACGGGTGAATCCTACCGCGCTGTTGCGCCAGCGATTGAATGGCGCGAGCGTGAATTCGACCCCGGAGCTGTACGAGGAACTTCTGGGCCGGGTATGCTGCAGCGGGCGCCAGCCGGTCGACCTGCTGCTTTCTCCGGCGCTGTCGGGAAACACGCAGGCCATGGCGCTGCAGGCGATTTATACCAATCTGATCGGGCTGATCCTGCTGATCGCGGCGTTTCCGCTGATGGGAGCCGCGGCGCTCGCCATTGGATTATTTTCCGGCCGCGGCCCGATTCTCGAAGCCGCGGAATGCTCCGGCTTCCGCAACATTCCATTCCGGCGCATGCGTTTTCGGACCCGGCGCGGCGACGGCAGCGGGGAATTCACGCGGGTGGGAGCGCTGATCGAGCGCCTGCGGCTGGCCAATCTGCCGCTCTTGTTCAACATCGTGCGCGGGGAAATGGCGCTGTTCGGCCCGAGTCCGGTCCGGCGCCCGTTCGTCGCCCGGCTGAGTGAGCTGATGCCGTTCTACTCGATGCGTTTCGCCGTGAAACCCGGAATCATCAGTTGGGGCGCGGTGCAGGCGGGCGCTCCGCTGCGCGTCCGGACCTTGACGGAGATCGAATACGATCTTTATTACGTCAAGCACGGATCTCCGCTGCTCGATCTGGAAATTCTGACGCGGCTGATGGTGGGAGTGAAGCGCGAAAAACACGCGCCGGTGCAGTTCGAGCCGGTATAATGTCTTCGAATCCCATGCCGACGGCCTATGTTTTGCTCATCGTGGCCATCGGACTTGCGGCCTACATCCTGATCGGCTATCCGCTGCTTCTTGCCGCGCTGTGGCGCAAGGCGAGCCCTCCGGTCGCCAAAAATCCGGACTACCGCACGACGGTTTCCGTCATCCTGGCGGTCTACAACGGCGCCGAATTCATTCGCGCCAAGCTCCAATCGATTCTCGCGCTGAATTATCCGAAGGACCTGATGCAAATCATCGTCGTCTCAGACGGCTCTTCGGATGCGACCGAATCGATCGCACGGGAATTCTCGGAACAGGGCGTGCAGCTGTTGACCGTTCCGCACCGCGGCAAAGCCAGTGCGTTAAATGCGGCGCTGCGCATCGTGACGGGCGAAATCCTGTTCCTCACCGACGTCCGCCAGCAGCTTCATTCCGACGCGCTGCGCCATCTGGTGGCCAACTTCGCCGATCCCACCATCGGCGCGGTCACCGGCGAGCTGCGGCTCATCAAAGGCACCCTGGGCGAGCAGGCCGACATGGACCTGTACTGGCGCTACGAGGTGTGGACCCGCGCGCAGCACTCCCGCATCGATTCGATTTTCTCCGTCACCGGCTGCATTTATGCGTTGCGGCGCGAACTGGCGAGGCCGATTCCGGAGGACACTTTAACCGACGACGCGTTCCTGTCGCTGAACGCGTTTTTCAGCGGTTACCGGGTGGTGTTCGATCCCGACGCCATCGCGATCGATTATCCGGCGCGGTCCGGGACCGAATTCCGGCGGCGCTGCCGGACTCTGGCGGGGCTTTGGCAAACGTTCGTCAGAACGCCTGCCTTGTTCAGCTCGCGCGATCGCATGCGCCTGCATTTCCTCTCGTACAAGTTCGGAAGGCTGGTTCTGCCCTGGGCGATCCTGCTGTCCGTTGCGGCCACCTTCGCGCTACCCCCGGGCCCGTTCCGATCCTGGTCCATCCGCGGCGAAGCTGGTCTGATCCTGCTGGCGTTGGTCGATTTCCTGATTCCGCGCTGGCTGCCGCTCAAGCGGATCACTTCGCCGGCGCGCACGTTCCTGATCATGAATCTCGCCTCGATCGCCGCTTTGGCGGTGTTTTTCACATCTCCCGACCGTTTCTGGGCCACCACTCGCGTCGAGAGAACCGATCCGTGACGTGGGGTTGATCGAACCCTCCCCTGAAAGTGATCCACAGGTCATTGATTTCACGAGAACCCGCGGACGGCGGATTTCAATCCGCGTGGCGCTTCAGCGCCGCTCTGTACGGTAGCGAGGCTGAAGCCTGGCGCGGGCTCTAAGCCCGCCCTCCCTCGACTTTCATCCGTCACGATGAGCCGACGGATCATCGCCAACTCGCTGACGAGTCGGTGTGAAAAGTCGGGATTGGTCCCTGCCGTCACCGGCAGGGCTGGTCACCGACGCCTGCGCGTTCAGCGCGATAGGCCAGCCCTGCCGGTAACGGCGGGGTGACGCTTCGACTTTTCACACTCTGACGCTCAGGGTTCCGAATCGCGCCAACAGAACTCCGACCGTAAGGGAGGAGAGGAGATCCTGAATCTCGCGCCCAGGCATTTGCTGCCGAAACAGATGAGACAATGAGTGTTGGCTCGCCTCCGCCGCGGGCGGCCCTCCGAGGAGGAAACTTTTGAATCACGCCGACGACTTGCGTAATCGAATTGCGTCCCACACCGCCCGGGTGGGCGTGGTCGGGCTCGGCTATGTGGGATTGCCGCTGGCCGTGGAATTCGCCGAAGCAGGATTCTGCGTCACCGGAATCGATATCGACGCGCGCAAAGTGGCCGACCTTAATCGTGGGGAATCTTACATCCAGGACGTGCCGACTGCGGTCCTGAAGCCGCTGGTCGAAGCGGGCAAGCTTAGCGCAACGACGGATTTCGCCGCAGTAGCCGGGCTCGATACCATCAACATCGCGGTCCCCACGCCGCTGCGCAAAACCAAAGATCCGGACATGAGCTATATCGTCAGTGCGTGCCAGGAAATCGCGAAACATTTTCATCCCGGCGTGTTGATCATTCTCGAGTCCACCACCTACCCCGGTACCACCGATGAACTGATGCTGCCCATGCTCGAAAAACCCGATCTGCGCGTGGGCCATGAATTTTTCCTGTGCTTTTCGCCGGAGCGCGTGGACCCCGGCAATCCCAATTTTCAAACCAAGAACATTCCGAAAGTAGTCGGCGGCATTACGCCCGCCTGCACGGAGCTGGGCGCGCTTTTTTATTCGCAGGCTCTCGAACGCGTGGTACCGGTGAGCTCCACGCGCGTGGCAGAAATGGTGAAGCTGCTCGAAAATACGTTCCGCATGATCAACATCGGCCTGGCGAACGAAATCGCGCTGATGTGCGACCGCATGGAAATCAACGTGTGGGAAGTGATCGAAGCCGCGGCCACCAAACCCTTTGGATTTATGCCGTTTTATCCTGGACCCGGGCTGGGCGGCCACTGCATCCCCATTGATCCGTTTTATCTGTCATGGAAAACCAAGCAGGCCGGGATTGAGGCGCGCTTCATTGAACTGGCCGGTTACATCAACGGACAGATGCCGCATTTCGTGGTCGACAAGATTCAGAACGCGCTGAACGAACACACCAAGCCGCTCAAAGGATCGCGGGTGCATGTGCTGGGCGTGGCGTACAAGCGCGATATCGACGATGTGCGCGAATCGCCGGCGCTCGATATTATTCACCTGCTCGGGAAGCGCGGCGCGCATGTCAGCTATAGCGACCCGTGGGTTCCCAAACTGCGCGGCGACGGAATTCTGCCGCACGACATGGAAGCGGTGGACGCAGCGACCGCGGCCGCCGAATCGGACTGCGTGGTGATCGTGACGGATCACAAAGCGTTCGATTACACCACCATCGTGGAACGCGCCCCGCTGATCGTTGACACGCGCAATGCGTTGAAGGGAAACCGCTCAAAGAAAATCGTGCGGTTGTGAGTATCATACGAACATGGAGTTTGCCCCGCACTATCGGGAACAGGTAATTTCCGCGATCCGCGCCATCGATGTCGAAAAGGTTTCCCAGGCGATCGGCTGGTTCGAACAGGCGCGCCAGGATGGTCGAGCCATCTTCGTGGCCGGCAACGGCGGCAGCGCGGCGACGGCCTCGCACTTCGTCTGCGACATGGTGAAGGGCGCGAGCTTTGGTAAGCCGCAGCGTTTCCGGATCCAGTCCTTGCACGACTCGATCCCGACCATGACCGCGTACTCGAACGACGTGAGTTACGCAGACGCGCTCTGCGAGCAGCTCAAGAATTTTGCCCAGCCCGGCGATATTTACATGGCGATCAGCGGATCGGGCAACTCCGAAAATGTAGTCCGCGCTCTGGATTACGCGAAATCGATCGGCTGCCGGACGCTGGCGCTAACAGGCCGGGACGGCGGAAAGCTCGGCCAGCGCGCGGAGCTGAATATCCACGTCGCGGAAACGCACATGGGCCGCATCGAAGACGCGCACCACATCATCTGCCACATGCTCGCGTACTCCTTCATGGAATAACGGCGGCTGGCGGTGTGTCGCAAAGAGCACGTTAGCACCTGTGGCGCACGCACTCGTGCGTGCCGTGTCGAGACTCGTCTCGACACTTCGTCTCTCGTCAGCAAAGGCGTCGACAAAGTGTCGACACGGCACGCACGAGTGCGTGCGCCACAGGTGCCAAGGTATCTCTGCGATAGCCCTAGTCCTCCGCGCCCGCGAAGGGAATCGCCAGGTACGCGAGCAGCTTCGCCTCGCGGCGTCCCTTGGTCACCGTGTCCAGAATCAAGCCGCAACTGAACATCAGCAGCGAGGATACCGCCACGCCGGTGGCTAGGATCGCGGTCGGAAATCGGGGGACCAGGCCGGTCTGCAAGAACGTGACGACAATCGGGTAGGCAAGAACGAACGACGCGAGCAGCAGGAATCCGCCCAGCAGGAAAAAGAAGATCAACGGTTTTTCGTTCTTGAACAGATTGAAAATGGTCCAGATGATGCGCCATCCGTCGCGGTAGGTGCTCAGCTTGCTCTCAGACCCATCCGGCCGCTCGCGATAACGCGTCGCCAGTTCGGCCACCGGAAGTCCCAGCGTCAAGGCGTGGACGGTGAGCTCGGTCTCAATCTCGAATCCTCCTGAAAATGCTGGAAAGGATTTTACAAACGGACGCGAGAACGCGCGATAGCCCGAGAGAATGTCTTCGAAGCTGGTTCCGAACAACAGCGCGACGGCGTCGGTGAACAACCGGTTCCCAAAGGCATGCCCGCGCCGGTAAGCTTTCGCCGAATCCCCCACCCGCCGCCCGACCAGCATGGCAAGCCGATCTTGCAGAAGCGTCGCCAGCATCTCCGGCGCGGCGGCCGCATCGTAAGTGCCGTCGCCATCCACCAGCAGGTACGCGTCGGCGTCGATTTCCGCGAACATGCGCCGCACCACGTTGCCTTTGCCCTGGCGGATTTCGTTTCGGACGATGGCGCGCGCGCTCGCCGCGCACGCCGAGGTCTGGTCTGTCGAATTGTTGTCGTAAACGTAAATCCGCGCGTCAGGGAGGGCCATCCGGAAATCCGCGATCACCTGCCCAATAGTTTTCTCCTCGTTAAAACCGGGGATGAGGACGGCGATGCGGGGCATGAATCTCAGGGCGCCTGCAGCACCGCGGGCGGATGCGGAACGTAGTCCTTTTTCGTCTTGGCCTGATAGGCGTCCCGATCGATTTCGGCGCGCTTGAATCTGGCTTGCAAGTCCGCGCGATCGAGCTTCGCGCCGTCCAGATAAACGCTGTCAATGGTGCGCGTGTTGCGAATATTCTCGAGCGGATTCGCATCCAGAACCATGAAATCCGCCTTCGCGCCTTTGCGCAGCGTTCCGGCGTCCTTGATGCGCAGCAATTCAGCCGGCCGCGAAGTCGAAACCCGGATCGCATCGGCCGGGCTCATTCCAAAACGCACATACATCGCGATTTCGTGGTGCTCCGCAAAGCCGTACGCATATTTCTGGGAGACGCCGGCATCCGAGCCGAGCACGGTGCGCGCTCCGGCCGCGACCATATGCGAAAAGTTGTATTTGAGAATCTCGTCGCGGCGCGTATTCGGTGGCGCGGAACAAGGGCTCGATCGCAGCCACGTCTTCCCGGCGCGGACATCGGCGGCCACGCGATCGGGCATGGATTGTTCGACGAACGGATTGGGCCCGTCGCACAGGTCGGCCGTGTCGCCCAGGCCCATCACCGGCGCCCAGTACGGCGTCTTCTCCTTTAATAGCGCGATGAACTCGTCGTCGATCTTTTCGTTCGCGACGGTATGGACCAGCACGTCGACACCGGCTCGAACCACTCCTTTTTGATCCGCGAGATTGGTCGCGTGCGCGTGCACCGTGATCCCGTGGCGATGCGCTTCCGCGATGATCGCGCTGTAAACCTCGGGGGGCATTTTCTTCATGCCGCCGCGCGTGTTGTCGCGTTCATCCACCCAGAATTTGATCTGTTGAATGTTCATTTTCGCGATCTGCCGGACGGCGGCGATCGCCTGCTCCGGCGTCGCGACTTCATGAATGGCGTGCAGCGCGCTGGTTCCCATGATCAGAACGGCATCCGGTCCCCCACCCGGCGGAGCCAGTCCGGCGGCAAAGAAAAACCGCGCCGCGGGAGGAAATTTGCTGGCTTTCTGATCGCGCTGAAACTTGAGCGCGAAGTCGTCCGGCTGGTCGCCCATGGTCATCGCCGCGCTGGTGCCGTAGAACGCTTCGCGCTCCAGGTGATCCAGGACGTTCTCCGTGCTGTGATTTTCCGGACTCCAGCTCACGAAGCCTTCATAACCGATGTGCAGATGCACATTGTTGAAGGTGGGCATCACGGTCTTGCCGGTTAGATCCACGCGAGCCGCACCGTCCGGCGCGCCGATCGTGCCGCGCACGCCGATCGCGATGATGCGTCCGTTTTGAACCACGAACGCACCGTTTTCGATGGGCGCGCTCGCGTCGCCGATGATCAGCCGTGCGCCCTCATAGATCACCGCGTTGCCTGCCCATCCCGCGCAGGCCATCGCACAAAAGACAATTATCTTAGTCATCCGAACGCGTTCAATCCTATCAGATTGGACGAATTCGGGATTCGAGCGCGATCAGCGGCGTCCGCGGAATCCGCCGCCGCCGCCCATCAGGGGACCCAGGCCGTTGGTAATCTGCGCCTGTTGCGTGGAAGTGAGGACGGTGGCGTAAATCTGCCCCGCCGCGCCGGCCTGCAATGCCTGAACCTGCTCCTGTAACGGTGAAATCTGCTGCAGCGCCGCGGTGATCTGGGTTGGGTTATTGGCTTTAATCGCCGCGACTAGAGTGGTTTGCAGCGGCTGGATCTCGCTCCTCAACGTCACGATCTGCGTTTCCGAAGTGGTCAGGATCCCGAGCACCGTGGTCTGCTGCGTCGAGGTCAGGTTGAAAAATCGAGTCAACCGGGTGGTCTCATTCTGCGCGATCTGGGCGGGCGTGGGAGGCGTTCCGTTCGCGTGCCCGTAGAAACCCGGCCCTTGTGCAAAAAGAAAGCTTCCGCAAAGTAGCGGAACCGCAAGAAATGCCGACTTCATGTTGTTGGTGCAACTCCTTCTAACGTTTTGACGAGGTTTGTGAACGGGAGATTACGCGGGCATGGTTCACTAATTTCGATCGCCGCGCGCCGTTCAGTTAACGCAGACCGGGCGGACGCACGCGGCGTTTGCTGGCCTGTTCGAAGGCGTAAGCGATTCCGAACAGCTTCGGCTCACTGCATGCGGCTCCCGTGAATCCCACGCCGAACGGCGCCGGCAGCGCATCGAATCCCGCCGGAAACGGCTGCTGCTGCGGATGGTTCGGGACCATCCCGAACGGAACCACGATCAGCGGATAACCCGCCCGCGAGGCCAGGTCCGCTCCGTTACCACCCGGCGTGAGGATCGCATCCAATTGATGTTCCTTGAGCACCGCGTCGATGCCTTCGGTCCGGCTGAGCCGCTGATCCTTGCGAACGTCTGCCTCATTGCGCGCGCGATCGGCTTCGACATCCATTTCGTCGGAGATATCGATGCGCGACTGGCCGTAGCGGATGGCTCCCTCCTTTTCGTGTTTCAAGTTCCATTGGCGAAGCTCGGTGAGCGTCTTGACCGGCGCCGACGGACCCAGGCTCGCCAGCCACGCATTGAAGTCGCGCTTCATTCCATATTTAAAATTGACAGAACAATCTTCGTCGTGACCTTTGCCCTGGCTTGCGCCGGAACAATACGGCCACAGCGGGAAATTATTTTTCGGATCCGGATTGACGAAGCTCGGAATCTCGGCCGGGTCCACCACGATCGCGCCTTCTTTTTTCAAAACCTCAATCGCGTCGGCCATGCTCTTGGCCTGTTCGGCATTCAGTCCGCCGCGCCCGCGACCCCGTCCAGCCACGCGGTCATAGTAAAACGTGCGCGGAATACCGATGCGCGCGCCCTTCAGCGCGCCGGCTTTCAGAAATCGAGTGTAATCGCGCCCTGGCGGCGGTGTGCAGGTTTTGGTTGCGTCGTCTTTCGGATCGGGCGACGCGCTTTCGAGCACGCCCATCAAAATCGCCGCATCGGTCACCGTTTTCGCCATGGGACCCGCCGTGTCATGATCGGCCGTGATCGGAATCACGCCGTACCGGCTGATGCGTCCGAGCGTGGGCCGAAACCCGACCAGCATGCTTTGATTCGATGGGTTAATGATCGATCCGCCGGTATCCGATCCAACGTTGGCCGCCCAGAAACTCGCGGCTGTT
Source organism: Terriglobia bacterium (assembly GCA_963797245.1). Taxonomy (GTDB): domain Bacteria; phylum Acidobacteriota; class Terriglobia; order Bryobacterales; family Bryobacteraceae; genus Palsa-187. Next base: position 37,333 of record CAWCPE010000016.1, on the reverse strand, counting down.
CCCGCGCCGGAACTGGACCCTCCCGGTGAGAGCACCGCACGCCCATCGCTCGTGTCCCGCGGATCGCGCCGCGGATCGTAGGGATTGAACCCGAATCCCGCGACCGCGTTATACGCCGGCATCGGCGTGGGCGCGCCCGCCACCCAGTTGGCCAGCTCAATCAGCGTGGTCTTGGCGATGATGATCGCGCCAGCTTCGCGCAGATTTTTGGTGAGCGTCGCTTCATACGGTGGAACGAAGCCCGCAAACGCGAGCGCGCCGCCGGTGGTGGGCATATCGGTGGTCTGGATATTGTCTTTAAGCGCGATCGGAATGCCGTGCAGCGGACCGCGGATTTTCCCCGCCGCGCGCTCGCGGTCGAGTTCGTCCGCGTCGCGCAGGGCATTCGGATTTACCGTAACGGCCGCATGCAGAGTGTGCTCATAGGTGGCGATCCGGACCAGGTATTGCGTCACCAGCTCGCGTGAGGTGACTCGTTTCTGCTTCAGTGCAGCCTGCATTTCAGGGATGGTCGCTTCGACCACCGTGAAACGGGACTGGCCGCACAACCATGCCGCGGCGGACAACAACAACGCAACGCGCTTCATTCCCGGAAGTATACTGTACTCTTGCCTCCTGCCCGATGGATTCCCGCGAAATGCGTTCTGGCGCAGGAACGCTCCACCATCACGTGGATGAATTTCGCCGGCCGCACTTTCGACGATCCTTTTTTCGATGACACCATCCGCCGTCTGGACGGAACCGTCGAGCAATACGATTCCGATTTCCGCCACCAGCCGCCGATCGAAGCGGGCTCGGTCCTGGAGCCGTCCGCATTCATCTTCCACATGTCGCGCTGCGGGTCGACCTTGTTTGCGAATTGCCTGCGTTCCCTGGACGACGCCATCGTCATCAGTGAAGCGCAGCCCTGCAATACCGCATTGACGCCCTATTCTAAAGGCCTGTGGTCGTTCGACTCCACTGAATGGGCGGCGGAGCGTGACCGTCTCCTGCGCACCTTCGTCACCTGCCTGGGTCAGCGTCTGAAGGGTGACGAACGGCGTTTATTTTTCAAATTGTCGAGCTGGAACACTTCGCGCATGGGAATCCTCCGCGCGCTGTGGCCGTCGACGCCCTGGATTTTTCTTTCCCGCAATCCGGTGGAAGTGATGGTTTCGAATCTGGAATCGACAACCGGTTGGAGGACGCTCCAGGACTCTCCGGCGCAGTCCCGCGCTTTGTTTGGATGGCGCGATGCGGACTCACGCGAAATGTCGCCGGAAGAGTATTGCGCGCGAGTGCTCGGTCAGTTTTGCTGGACGGCGAAAAATCTGCGAACCGAGCGCGATCAGTTGCTCGATTACCGGGACCTGAACCTCGAGGCGGTGATCAGCGCGCTGGGCAGACTGAATATCGATCCGAATCCGGAAGAGAAAGCGCACATGGCGGAGCAATTTAACGTTCACGCCAAGCATTGGCATCAGCCTGGCAAGTTTGAAAACGACTCCGGCGCGAAGCAAAACCGCGCGACCCCCGATCAACAGGAGGCGGCCGCCAAGTGGGCGCGTCCGGCATATGAACGGTTGTATTCGCTGCCGTGAGGAAAAAGGAAAAAGGGGGACAGAGCACTCTGTCCCCCTTTTTCCGGAGTTGAAAATTCGTTACATAACCGGGACCGATGGCGTGGGGCCGGCTTTCAGCCGGCGGGCAGGAATGCCCACCCCACAATGCGATGAACTTCTAACTCGGGACACAAGTGCCGTGCGTCGCAAAATGATGTACGGCTTGGCTCGGGGGACGGCGCTCTTTAGACCGCGCTTGGCTTCAGCCAGGCAGTTAAAGAGCGGGATGAATCCCTCCGTCCTCAATTACGGATGCAGATGCATCTCAAGAAATTTCACATATTGATTCCAATCGGAAGGCAGCGTTCCGTGCGGCCCAATGTGCTCGAAGTAGCCGATGGTATGGAAAATCCCGGTGCCCGCCGGAGGCATCTGATCGGTCTCCAGCCCTGGCTTTCCGAACAACTGAAACACAGGACCGGCCGCGACCGCGGCTAAGAACTCGCCCTTCGGGTCCGACCATCGATCCTGGTCGCCGGTTTGCAAAAACACCGGACGCGGCGCCATCAGCGCCACCAGCATGTTCGCGTCGACCGGCAATTTGTCGACATGCTCCGCGAACTTTCCGTAGTTTGCGCAGAACTGATACGGATAGCGCGAGGGAGTGGTCAGGTGCGCGATCGTTTCTCCGTAATCTCTCCGGCTGATGGCCGCGCCGCCTTCGCCCGAACAACTCGCGATCACCAGCGCGAACCGGGTATCGTGAGCTCCCGCCCACATCACCGTTTTCCCCAGCCTCGACACGCCCAGGATCGCGACCCGCTTGGCATCGACGCCCGGGTCGGTTTCGAGATAATCCATCGCGCGGCTCAAACCCCAGGCCCACGCGGCGATGGTGCCCCATTCGTCGGGCGCAGGCGCGGTCTGGCCGGGCTTCAGATATTGCGCGCGAACCCCATACTGGATTCCGCCCGCGAAATCCGGATCGATGTCGCCGTAATAGATGGTTCCAAACCCAAATCCGGCGTCGAGCAGCGGGACCACGTCGACTTTTGGAAATTTCCTGCCCTGGCTCGCCGGCATTTTCTTCTTGTCGGGTCCCCACACTTCGCCGCCTTTGACGCCTGGATCGTCGACGGTGGTGGAATTCGCCGAAAAGCTCAGATGCAAAAGAAACGGCACCGGCTTTCGAGTGGAAGCCGGCAGATACAGGAGCAGGTTCATGCTCTTGCCGCCAGGAAAGCGCACCGTCACCTGCCGCCGGATCGCCTTGCCGTCGAAGGCCGGTGTGCCCTTCTCGAAAACATCGAACGTCATCCCAGCCGGACGCCCGGGACTGCGTCCATACTGGTTCTCTTCAAACAGCCGCACAATTTCCGGACGCCGTTTTTCGGTCCACGTCTTCGCGTCGCGAACCGGTTTTCCGTCGGCGAGCACCAGCGGATCAGGCAGGGTATAGGTCCCGACTTTCGCCTCATCATAGTTTACGGGGATTCCGGCTACCTCAGCCGGCGGCGCCTTTTCTTGCTGGGCGCTCGCGGCGGCGCAGAAAGAAATCGCGATCAACCATCGCCACATGCGTGACATGCAGATATCGTAACTCCCCGGCGAGCCTAACTCCTTGATTTGTGGTGCGCCCGGCATGACTCGAACATGCGACCTTCTGGTTCGTAGCTAAGAACCAACGTGCTTTCATGAGTTTAGCACTAGGCACAGTGATTGTTCAGCGTTGCGCGTTGTTGCGAGTTATCTAAGACTTCGGGCACGCTGCGCGATCCTTTCGAGCAACCGTGCGCAACGCTTCCATGCGGGGGGTGGGCACAAAACTCGGCACAGTTCGGACTGCCTGTGCGGACCTTGATGGCGCTCAAGCCCCTTGTAACTAGAGGGCATTGCTGATAACATATTTTTGGATATATAAAAATCCCTACATCCTTAATTATCGATGCCACAAACCCAGAATCCGCGAGGGCGGCCGAAAACCAGACCTCCGGACGAACGCAAAACGTCGGTTGCGCTGGACAAGGAATCACGGATTGCAATAAGGCGGCTACAATTACATCGGGAAGCGGCCGACCGGCCCGCGACAATGCGCGAGCTCCTAAGAGAAGGCATAGCGCGTCTGTTAGCTGAAGCTGGCTTGCCGCCAATGGTAGAGCCGGAACATGAGATCTCCACTGTAGTTGAGATTACGAAAAGGAGCAGTGCTTGATTGTACGCCTTTCTCCGCTTGTAAATTGGTACAAAATGTCCGCGCTGACCGCCCTGACAGATGATGTATCACAGCTGGAACCGATTTGAATCGTGCGCCAACATAGAGGAACTGTGGTTAGCAGCGGGACTGGTCCCCATTACAAACACCCGCCCGTGATAGAGGTCGTGTGCGGGGTACAGTTCTCCGGGATGGAAGAATGGCGCACCGCGCACTTCGGGAGCTTCTGGGAACAGATCCGAGCAGAGTACTCCGACTTTGAGGATCGAGCACCACTGGATCGCATTCATTTGGAATCGGGCGGTTCGTTTGCGCCACAAGTCTTCCCGTTGCCTCCGCTGCGCCGCGTTTTCTTCATCCAGCCGCCAGGCAACTTCCTCATCCAACTCCAGCAGAGCCGGATTTTATACAACTGGCGGAAGGTAGCTCCTAATGACGAGTATCCGCGTTACGAAACGGCGTATCCCCGCTTTGTGAAATCCTGGGAAACACTGAAGCGATTCGCGGCTTCGTCAGGCCTCACACAGCCCCAAGCTGAAATCCTTGAGTTGACCTACATCAATCACATCACAAGAGATGGAGCAACATTCCCACGCGACGCGTGGAACTTCCTGGATTTCTACGGAGCAGCACCGAGTGCGGCAGCAGGCGAAAGTAGCTCCATCGCGATGAATTTCAGCTGGCATCTGCCCAACGACATGGGGACCCTGATCTTTGATCTTCGGCACGGGCTGCGGCCGGCTGACTCGCAACAGGTTCTGCAAATCGAATTGAGCGCACGGGGAAAGGTCAAAGACGGCGAGGCTAGCATGAACCTATGGTTCCAAATCGCTCATGATGCGATCGTGAATACTTTCGACACCTTGACAAGCAAATCGGCTCACGCCCTCTGGGAGAAACTAGCATAGATGAGCGCCAGTGCACATGCATTCCGTTTGAACCTTATTGACGATTTGGGCCGAGAAACTCCGATCAACGGGGCCTCGACATCTATCACCTCCTTCGACTTCGGTGTCACCCTCGACAAAATGCGAGAGCTCTTAGCTGAGGAGCAGGAAGATGAGCGGCCGACGGAACGGGCCTACGAGAGCGCCATTGTCTTGTTGCGCCAGACGGCTGAACGAATTGGGCTAAAATTCCCACGTGCTATCGCTGCAACGGGGCCGGGAAGATCGGTAAGGCTGATATGGATGAGGGAGCAACGAGAAGTCCGCCTAATGATCGGTGGATCTGTCGCTAATCGGAGTTATATTTACTGGCGCACAGGCCCTGCAAGCGGTGTCGAGGAGAATATCAAGGCAGAGTACCTAGCTGCCTATCTGGACTGGCTAAATACCGATTCCAGAGGATAAGGTTGGGTCGACCTCGTTGGACTTGTCCCCATTTTTGACACAACCAGTTAAGACTCAAGATCCATCCAAAGGAGAATTGAGTCATGGGGTTGTCGAGAAGGATGTTCACCAAGGAGTTCAAGCTGGCTGCCGTGCAGCGGCTGGAACGCGGCAGTTCGATTGGCGAGGTGGCACGGGCGCTGGAGGTGAATCCCAACGTGCTGCACCGCTGGCGGCGTGAGATTCGGCAGGGGCCGGGCAACGCGTTTCCGGGGCACGGCAAGCAGCGCTGGGCCGACGGGCGGATCGCCGAACTGGAACGCAAGATCGGCCAGCAGGCTCTGGAGATCGATTTTTTGAAGGGGTGCTTGCAGCGCATCGAGCAACAGCGGATGCTGCAGGCCTTGACTGGAAATCCGCCGTCTACCAAAAGGTCCAAGAAGAAGTGAAAGCCGGAGGCAGACTGACCGTCGACCGCATGGTAAAGCTGGGCCGGGTTTCCCGATCCGGTTTTTATCGCTTCGACGACGCCGATCCAGGTCCAGATCTGGATATGGACTTACGTGACGCGATTCAGAAGATCGCCGTGGAGTGGCCGGCTTACGGGCGGCCGCGCATGACCAAGGAACTTCGCGAGCGCGGTTGGACGGTGAATCCGAAGCGCGTCTACCGGCTGATGCGCGAGGACAACTTGCTGTGCGTGCGCCAGCGCAAGTTCGTCGTCACCACCGATTCCAACCACACCCGCAAGGTGTATCCGAACCTGGCGCGGGATATGGTCCTGACCGCGATCAATCAACTGTGGCGCGCCGACATCACCTACATCCGGCTGCGCGACGAGTTCGTGTTCCTGGCCGTGATTCTGGACGCGTACTCGCGCCGCGTGATCGGTTGGGCGCTGGATCGCACGATGGAGGATGCGCTCACGCTGACCGCACTGCGCATGGCGCTATCGCGCCGCGTCGTGGGACCCGGCCTGGTGCATCATTCCGACCGCGGCTCGCAGTACGCCAGCAACGATTACACGGATCTGCTCAAAGCCAACGGCATCGAAATCAGCATGTCGCGCAAGGGCAACCCATGGGACAACGCGGCCTGCGAGTCGTTCATGAAAACGCTGAAGTACGAGGAGGTGCTGCGCAACGAATACCGCGACCTGGCCGACGCCCGCGCGTCCATCCGCGAGTTTCTGGAAAAGATCTACAACCAGAAACGGCTGCATTCCGCGCTGGGCTACATGCCGCCGGCCCGATTCGAAGCAAATCAAAAGGATGCCGCTACGCGGCAGCTTTCTGTATGAGTTTTCCGAGGCATCAGGAAATCTTTCCATCCGATGGAGGCGCCAGCCCTGCGGCCAACGCCCCCGCTCATCGTCTGGATGAGTTTCCGACTGGCTATTCCTCGGCGAGTTGGTCTCCACCAGAGCCCGCCTCCGCTTCACCAGCCGGGCACCAGTATGCTGTAATACCGTCTTGCTGGTCGAGATCTTTTCATCGAACGGTCAACTGTGTCTTAACTGTTTGTGTCAGCCGAGGGGGCAAGCGCACGTGTTGGTTACGCACCTGCTGTGCCCCATAATCGCGCTCCGTGCAGTGTTAAAAAAGAAGTGGTTAGACGACAACGGTCGCATCACGTCAACGGCGTTCCTGCGAGACCCGAAGCACCCAGACGGCCTTTCTATCAACGTCGCGGAACTCACCGACACGAACCAGTGGCTCTCGAATTTTACTCGAAGCTTTGGAGCTGACTCTCTGCACACCGGTTGGGTCCGGGACTTGGGGTTGGAGATCGGCCAAACAGAGGAAGATCTTGCCGAGGTCCCGCCGGTACATGCTCTAATCACCGGCCTTCCGCTTACCGACGAAGATCCCAAACGCGCAGAAGACCTCGCGACCGAACTAGTAAAGAGATCCCGTGCGGTGGATCGCCAGAAGCGACCCTAAAAGGACTGTAAGATCTCCGACATTGCAGAACATCTGGGCGTTCACAGGGACGTGGCATCACGTTGCGGCGCTTAGTGCCCGACACCGCCGCCTGCGGCCTCGTTTGACCCGAAGGCCCCGAGTGTTTCGAGTAATCTCACCATCGCGAACGTATCCTGCCCGCAGTATTCCAGAAGCGCCGCTTTCAGGCGCCGTTTCTCGTCAGCATCGACCGCGCCTCGGATCATCCGGTCCCAGGCCAGGCCGGCTGCCTCGCCATGCGCGACTTTCATTCCTTCGTAGGTCATCTCCGGGACCAGGGCGGGCAGGACGGACTTGATCGAGAATGATCCGTTGAACTTCGGGTGATAGACGTGTTTCCGCACGAACGGCAACAGATCCCACAGCCGCGGGCGGATTGCCTCGATCCTCGCGGCGTACTCGGGCAGCCAGCCGGCGAGTTCGCCGAGACGCTGGGATTCGAAACTGGCGTTGTAGACGACGATCGGCCCGCTCGTACCGACCGCTTCGCACAACGATGCGATGAATTCAGGGCGCGGATCGCGTGCATCTTCCGCCAGGAATTCGAAATGCTCCACCGGGGCCTCTCTCTTCGCGTGCTGGTGGACCGACCATTGAAATGGAATCTGCGAATACGGCCTCATTCCCGCGAAGCGCGGGACGGCCGGGTAGAGCGACTCGAAGTCCATGAAATACATAGGCCAGCCGAGTTCCGCCAGTTCCTCATGGAGAGTCTCACTTATCCACGGGCGACCCGTCTTGACGGCACTCCAGACCTGCGTCTGCGTTTCGCTGAGTGGGAAGTCCTCGGGAATCTCATGGATCATCGTGAACCCCTGCTCGGCCAGGGTTTTCCGCTTCTTGTCGCTCAGCCGCGGCAGGCGCGAAACGTGATTCTCCGGTGGCTCCGGATTGCAGCGTTGGAAGAACTCGCAAACGTAAGGAGCGCTGCACTGGTCGCCGGGAGCGATCTCGGGTGGCGCGTCGCGGGTCAGCGCTTCCCGCTGCCGCTCGATGAGCGCGGGCAATGTGGCGTCGATCACGGCGATCTCCTTTGTCGCATCCTCGGCTCTGAACAGGCCGTTCAAATCGTGCGCGACGCCGTCAAAATGATAGTCGCGATTCAAATGCATCAGGTGCGCTGATGCGATATCGAGCCCACACGCGGAGACGACGTGCCGCTGGATCGCCAGATCGTCAAGATGGGGCGGTTTCAGATCGAGCGACGACTTCACCTCAATCAGCCGCCAGCGGTTTTGCGGCATACGCTCCAGGATGTCGATGCGCACCAGGACGCCCGAGTGTCGGAACGTCGCCTCGAAGATTGCGGGCACGGAAACATCCTCAACCAGCGCGGCGGTCTCCGCGAGGGCAGTCGCGACCACGCCTTCAAACTCGATGGTGCGCCCGCCTGGAAAAATCTGCTGCGCCAGCACGCCCACTTCGCGTCCTTCGGCGAAGTGCGCTTCGTTGCCCTCATCGCCGCCTTCGGAGAGCCCCGGATTGTAAACCTCGAGATACAGCCGTTTAAGGCACTGGATGCCAGCCATGATCTTCGATTTCGACAGCGAACTGGGCGCCGGCACCGGCATACTGGTTCCTTCGACTGGAGTAGTCCTAAGCAACAGGAATTCTCAAGGTACAATCGATGAATTATCCCAAATCATGGCGAATAAGAAGAAAACGGTGAAGGCTGCGGCCGCCGGAGCCGGAACGGTCGAACCGCAGGGCAAGAGTGCGAAGCGCAAGATCGAGCAGTACGATCACAAAAAGCAGAAGCGCCTGAACAATCCTCCGGTGGGTCTGGTCACGCCCGAGACCGACAAGGAGGAGCCAAGAAAGAAATACGCCTACGATCCCCACCTGGACCCGCAGTTGGTGTGGGCGGGGAAGCAGGAGCGCACGTCGTTCGAGATTCCGTCGGTGTCGCTTCATGTGCATGAGCGCATCGACCCACGGACGATCATCGAAACCGTGAAGCGCCGGAACGGCGGGCCGCAGATGTCGCTGTTCCAGGCCCCGGACGAAAATCCGCCGATGCACGAAGCGGTCGAGTTTTATAAGCACAAGCACGGCTGGTCAAATCGCCTGATCGCGGGCGACAGCCTGCTGGTGATGAATTCGCTGCTGGAGAAGGAGGGGATGGAGGGCCAGGTGCAAATGGTGTACTTCGATCCGCCGTATGGGATTCGGTACGGGTCGAATTTTCAACCGTTCGTGAACAACCGCGATGTAAGGGATGGTAAGGATGAGGATCTTACGGCCGAGCCCGAGACGTTGAAGGCGTTCCGGGATACGTGGGAGCTCGGTATCCATTCGTACTTGACCTACATCCGAGATCGCCTCCTCTTGATGCGCGATTTGCTCTCTGAGTTCGGGTCAATATTTGTTCAAATATCGGATGAGAACATCCACGTGGTCAGATCTCTTCTGCACGAGGTCTTTGGCGCCAAGAACTATGTGGTCACCATCATTCTCAAAAAGAAGGGCGGCGATCCCGATCGCCATGTGCCCGGCATTGTTGACAAGCACATCCAGCCGTCCCGCTTCGTTAATTACGGTTTCGACAGCACGATTGACCGATTCAGTGTTGGTCACATCCAGCTCAATCACCCAGCAACTGTGTTTCTGAGAGATTCGGCCGCTTCACGATTCTTGGACGCCGGGTGACGCATGGATGCGTAAACGACGTGTCCCTTCGCAAGGGTTTCGGCCGCCAGACGCCCGATGCCAGAGCTGGCACCTGTAATTAAGATGACTTGTTGCCCTGGTCTATCCGTCATAGGATCACCTCCAAGGAGCAAGGTTGCTCTCCAGTGTCAAAACCGCTTGCGGCGAAGAAAGGACAGAGCGGCCAGCCCGCCCCCCAGCAAAACGACTGTTGCCGGCTCGGGAACCCCGGCTGCGGCTGTGAAAACGATATCGGCGGACTCGAAGGTGCCCGTCGGGTCGACTGACGTCACGCACGGTGTGGTCGCTCCGCAGGTATAGATCAGATCGAACGTTCCCGTCCCGCCTGCGGCGGGAACTCCCCCGAAAGCGGTGCCGAGATAGGTCACTAACGCCGGGGTCGTGACGTGGGTACCGGTTATAAAAATGAAGGTACCCTCCAGATCAGTCACGTCCACATCGTCTACGGAGGAGTTGACCGCCTGAGAAAATGCGAGATCCGCCACGACATCGTCACCGAACGACCCATCATTCACACTTAATGTGACGACACCGGACGCCTGGCTCATGGGGAACGGGGAACTGGAACCAGTCCAGGTCAGCAGGTCGCTCACGCTGTCTGAAATGCTCCAATTCAAGCCGATGCCGTCGAGCGACCCGGTGCCGCCAATCGCTCCGGTCCAGGTGATTTGACCAGGGTTGTCGCCCGGATTGAACGTAAGCTGCGTAGTGCTTGAGCTGCCGAACGTAAGAGTCCCGGCGTGAAGAGCGACTTGAAACAGAAGCACCCCGACCAGGCTTAATTTCATCGACATGGTCTCCCTCCGACTCGGTCCTGTGGACGATCGTCCGAACGCGGTCAGTCTATAAGGCGGGAACTGAGGAAAGAAACTGGCATTCACGCGAGAGTTTCTTGGCGGTTGCGCCGCAAGCGCTCGCAGTTTAGCGGGCAAAAGGCGTCAGCTTGAATACTGTTCCGGCATTCGCAGCGCCTCCGAGCTCAGTGGTTCCGTACAGCGCTCCGCCCGGTTCGAGAATGAGATGCCCGAGACATTCTGGATAGGCGCCGTCGCCGTCGTGACCCGTAAAGCTATAGACCACCGTCTCGACCCATGCCCCCCGGGTCGGAGTTAACTTAAACACCACGCCGTTTCCCCACGTCCCACCCTTAGTGGTCGTGCCGTACAGCGTTCCGTTCTTGCCGATGACCACGCCGCCACCCGGCTCGGCTCCATCGCCGATATGGCTCGTAAACCTGTGCAGGACGGAGTATGCCCAGGCTCCGCCGGCGGTGGCGGGATGTCGTAACTCGAATACCGTGCCGTTCCGCGCAATCCCGCCCCACGGGGTCGTGCCGTAAAGAGTTCCGTGGCTGCCGATTGTCAATCCTGCGATCGGCGACGATCCGTCGCCGTCCTCTTGCCGCCCCACGAACCTGTGCAGCACGGTTTCCTTCCAATCCCGGTCCGCGGCCGCGGGTGGCGTCAGCATGAATACGGTTGCAGTGCCTGCACGTCCACCGAAAGTGGTGCCGTAAATCGCACCGCCTTCGCTGATGACTAGATCGCCATACGGGAATGCTCCGTCGCCGTCCTCGCCGGTGAACCGGTGAAGTTCGGTCTCCATCCACTCGCCCCCGGGTGTGCCGGGAGGCGCGAGCTCAAACACGGTACCGCGACCATCTTCTACCGGAACGCCGCCGTAGACGGTGGTCCCGTAGAGCGCCCCACTCGTTCCGGTGGCCCAGTCCCGCCCGATCGCTAAACTTGGCCGGGGCTCTCTTCCATCCCCGTTCTGACCCGAGAAAGCGTGCAACACCCGTTCCGTCCAAATACCGTGCGGCGCTGCCGGCGGCGTCAGTTCAAAGACCACTCCGTGCCCTGATGTTCCACCCTTTGTTGTCACCCCGTAGATCCTGCCTGTCTCGCTGCGGATCGGAGATGCAAGGGGACCGGCTCCGTCGCCGCCGCCCGCAAAGCTGTGCAGCACAGTCCTGGTCCATACGGACCCGGGCGCCACGGGCGGTCTCAACTCGAACACGGTACCCTTCCCAACGGTCCCACCGCCCTCGGTGGTGCCGTAGAGAATCCCATTCTCTCCGGCGATCACGCTCGCGGCGGCAACGGCTCCGTCGCCATTCAAGCCGGTAAAGCTGTACAGAACCTGGTCCCGGACCGCCGGCGAACTTGGATGGATCATGAAAAGTGCTCCGCTCGCGGCGCATAGAGCCACGGCAGCAGCACCCCAACGGAGTTTGAGCCGACGCCTGATTCCGGATGCGGACTGCCGCTCGATTCGCTTCAGCTCCCGCACCACATCTCCCGCGGACTGCCAGCGTTCCTCCGGCGATTTCATGAGGCAGCCTCGAACCAATTGCCGCAGCGCCGCCGGGATTTCGGGACGAAGACTGGTGATGTCTGGCGGCTCTGCGGATCGGACAGCGCGCATAACCTCGGCGGCCGTGGTGCCTTCGAATGCCTTCCGGCCGGTGGCCATTTCGAAGATCACCGCTCCCAAGGCGAAAATATCGGTCCGGGCGTCGATCTTGCGGCGCTCCACTTGTTCGGGCGCCATATACTGCGGAGTGCCAATCGTCAGCCCGGTCAGGGTGAGCGAAGTCTGCCGCCCGGCGGCGACGCCCGCGCCCGTCCCCCATTCCGCGATCTCCTCCTGCCACCGCGCCAGCCCGAAGTCGACCAGCTTGGCCCCGTTGCCGGTCAACATGATGTTTCCCGGCTTCAGATCGCGATGGATCACGCCCTGAACGTGCGCGTAATCGAGGGCCTGCGAAATCTCGACGGCAATCCGCAGCAGCTCCGCGTACTGAAGTGGTCCCGATTTGAGGCGTTCGGCGAGAGTCTGCCCCTCCAGATACTCCATCACCAGGTAGTCGATCTCGTGATCGCGCCCGATGTCGAACAGCGTGCAAATGTTGGGATGGTTCAAGCTGGAGATCGCGCGCGCTTCGCGCTCCAGCCGGAGGCGCATTTCGTGCGGCCCGCCGATTGCACCGGTGAGGACTTTCAACGCGACGATGCGGCCCAACCGGACATCGCGTCCACTATAGATTTCGCCCATCCCGCCGGCGCCGAGCGGCTGCAGGATTTCGTAAGGGCCGAGAGAGGCGCCGCTACGAAGGGGGAATCGGTCGGCGCCGGGGAGGCGTCGCTGGCTGGCTGCAATCTCGATGGCCGGCGTTTCGATGAAGCTGTGCGCCTCCGCCTCGAAAACCAGCAACTCCTCTATCTCGCGGCGCATCGCGTCGTCTCCGGCGCAGGCGTCGTCCAGATATGCGCCGCGTTCCGCTGGCGCGCGGGCAAGCGCGGCGTGATAAAGCTCCTCGACCTGTCGCCACCGTTCAGGTAGCATGCCCTTGTCCACGGCTGAGTTCGCGCAGCAGCCAGACTTTGGCGAACTTCCAATCGCGCATCACGGTTTCGGGTGAGACTTTCATCAGCTCCGAGGTCTCCTTGACCGTCAGACCGCCGAAAAAGCGCAGCTCCACCACCCGGCTCTTGCGAGGGTCGAGGTGACCGAGAGCGGTGAGCGCTTCATCGATCGCGGAGAAATCGCCGGAACGGGACGAGGATGCGATCGAAGCGATGTCGACCGCAACATGGCAAACGCCGCCTCCGCGCTTCAAGTAATCCCGCGAGCGGGAGCAATCGACCAGGACACGCCGCATCAGTTGCGCGCTCACTGCCAGAAAGTGAGTGCGATCCCGCCAGCGGACATGCGGGGTGTCGAGGAGCCTCTGGTAAGCCTCATGCACCAGCGCCGTGGTTTGCAGCATGTGGCCGGCGCGCTCCCGGGTCATATGAGCGTGCGCCAGCCGCCTCAATTCCTCGTAGACCAGCGGGATGAGCTGTTGGAGGGCGGCTTCGTCGCCCTCGCTCCAGGCGATTAGAAGATCCGTCACTTCCGGAGGGGGGGATGGCATTTGCCCTTCTCGACCGCCGCTCTCGACAACAGGGTCGTATTATAGCAGTGAAGTTCGGCGGGCGAAAGTTTCAAGCTCCTAGTTGTCGCGCCAAAGTGAAAAGTTCCTAATTGGCCAAAGTAGAAAGTTCCTCTTGACAGCCGAAGGGCTGAAGGATGGAGCGGATCGCGATGAGCCAAAAAGAACGGGACAAGCTGGAACCGTACCGAGTGCGCCGTTCATCGCTGGTGTGCGGAGTCATTTTCGAGCCGTTTTTGTCCACAACGAACGCATGCGCCGACTCCTCCTTCGAACCGACTTGATCTCACGGCAATAGTGGAGGCGCCGGACGCCCAAATCATGGTCTGCGCGCATCTACACGCCTGGTGCACGCACAGACTTCGGTCCTAAGCGGCGATCTTGCGGCAATCGGCGGCGCACGCCAGGCAAGCGTCGCCGCACGCTTTACAGACATCGTACTTGTCGTAAAACTTCCGGCATTCCTTCTCGCACGCGAGGCAAACCGCTCCGGCGTCTTTCGCGAACGCGACGGTAAACGGCGAGTTGAGCGATGCCAGGGTCTGGAGTGCGCGGCAAGCGGCGACCAGCTGGATCACCGAATTCGCGCAGTCCGCCATGCTTGAATCTTTCATCGACCACATCGCCAGACAATGGCGGAGGCAGTCCTCGCCGGTCGCCACACACTGGCTGCTGGTTTCTTCAAGATGCTTATATTTGGGTGGATGCATCTCCCCCTTGCTTTGAGCACCGGCTGAGCCTGCGGACAACAGAATTCCGTGAACTGTTTGGTTAACAGCGCACGAACCAATCAGTTCACCCTGGTATTTGGCGTTATGGATGATGAGCCGGCGCTAAGGCCGATCCTTCTTAACGGGCAATTTCTCGTTGGCCTCCCAGATAGTGATTGAAGACGAGACAACTTCCGGATAGCGCGTAATACAGGCAGAACTCGCTCATTGATCGGCTAAACTTACCTGAATCACTCTATGCCTCTCACAGCAGGTGACCGGCTCGGAACCTACCAGATCCTTGCGCCCATTGGTCCGGGGTGGCATGGGCGAAGTATGGAAGGCGCGCGATACGCGGCTCGGGCGCATCGCCACAATCAAGTGCCGAAAAGGTTCGCGGGAAGGGCGGTTTGAGCGTGAAGCGCAACGATGTCGGGCGAGACTACTTGGTGCTGGAGCACATCGACGGTAAACCGATCCAAGGGCCACTGCCGGTGGAAGAGGCCGTCAGGTTGGCGATCCAGATTTCCGGTGCGCTGGAAGAGGCGCACCACCGGGGCACCTTTGCACCGAGGCCTGAAGCCGGCGAACATCATGGTGACCGCGAAGGGTAAGGTGAACTGCTCGACTTCGGTTCGGCGAAGCTGACGACAGGCGCCGGCGCCGAGGTCACGAACACCGGTGCAGGCACGGTGATGGGCACGGCCGGCCTTACATGGCGCCCGAGCAGACTCGGTTCAGTCGGCTTTGGATGACGATTCGCGAATTTACTGGATGGCCATGAAGATCGCACTCGTGCTGATCGCGGCGCCGGCGGAGATCATCACCGGGACCTGATTGCCCGGCGTGATCCCGGTGGGCAGCGTCACGTTGATCTGATACAACCCGGCAAGGCCGGGCGTGAGTCCCGCAAACACCGGTGTGGCGATTTGCCCGCCGAAGGTGACCGCCACCGCAGCGTTCGCCGCAGCCAACGGAGAGTAGGGTGCCGCCGCACCCCCGCTCAGGAGCGGCGTCACCGGGCCGAGCCCGACGCAATAAATCACCAGAGGCTCGCCGGTATGCGCGGGTGTGGTCGCGTTGGCCTGGGTTTCCACTCCTCCCGCGCCGATCACGTAAATGTGCCCCTGCCCGGAGCCCGATCCGTCGGCCGAAAGAATGGACGGCGATTGATTGAAAATCGCGATTGGCAGCGGCACGGATAACGCGTCCCCGTGCTGCACGACGACTTGCTGCGCGGTTAGCGTGACGGCGTCGTAAGGAATCAGAACGTTGATCACGTTGTCGGAAACATACAGCAGCGGAAGCTGCTCGCCGCTCGAAAGGAACGCGCTGGTGGATCCGAGCTGATCTGGCAATGGCAGGCTTGCATTCGATTGCGCGCTGTCGGCGAGACCCGATCCGAAGATCGAGACGAGCAATCCAACCGCCGGCGAACTCGCAAAGTCAGCCGAGCTGACAATGCCTCCCGCGGAAATCTCCGGGACATTCGGATTCGATCCGATCTGCACAGCCACCTGCGCGCTGCCGCTGAGCGAACCCTGGAAGTTCTGCGCATCCACACGAACGGTGGAGCCGGGGTAGGTGCGGCCGGGAACCCAGGTTGCGCTCCAGGTCCCACCGCCGATGGTTAGCAGCGCGAGCGGAGCGTCGCCGTTGGTGAAGCTGGCTGTCACGGAACCGGTGGTCAACGGATTGCCGCAGTCGTCCTGAACCTGCGCGATGACGGGAACGGGCCATCCGGCCTCGGCGGTGAATCCCGAACTGATTGACGTTAGGAGCGGAATAAGTTTAGTAGGGGTACAACCAGGTGTCGCCGCATGCCCGCCGGCTGGAACATTCGGCCCCGGGATCGATGGCGTCACCACTAGAACCAGTGAGACAATCTGCTTGCTCGAATCGCTGAAGGCAAGCGTTACCGATCCGGGATATACGCCTGGCTGAAGCGCCGTACCGGGAGTCACCGTGACCGTGGCCGGCTGAGATGAGGTCACCGTTCCCGACTTCGGATTGATCGTAAACCAAGGTATAGCCGAGACCGGCGTCGCCATGAAGGCGATTGGATTCGACGAGACGTTCGAGATCGCGAAACTAAGCGCCGCGGCCAAACTTCCGAACTGACTGGTGAATGCGAGCCCGCCCGGCGAGACCTGCAACGGCACTGCGGTTCCGGCCGGAACGATGTTCAACACGATGGTAATCGACACGGGAGGATGTACGCCGTCGGTGGGCGTCAGCGTCACGGAGCCGTAAAAACTCTGCGACGCGAGACCCGCCGTGCTGACTTTGATCGCGACCGGTACCGGCGGCGAGCCCGGTGCGCTGGTGCCGCTCGAAGGTGTCGCCGTCAGCCAGTTACCGCCCGAAAAGGTCTTCACCGAAAGCGTCCAGGGGATGGTCGAAGTGGGGCTTAACACTTCGACGGTTTGAGCGGCGGGCGATCCGCTCGGCGCGGATTGGAAAGTCACTCCGGTTTGCGAGGTCACCAGTCCCAGCGCGAGCGGCGTGTAGACCTCGGCTGAGGAGTATTCTCCAGTCGAGTACTGCCCGCCGGCCGCCAGCACTCGTCCGTCCGCCAGCAACGTCGCGGTGAAGTACGTTCGGGCAGCGGTCATGTTGCCGGCCGGCGTGAAGATCCCTGAGGACGGCGTGTACAATTCCGTCGACGCGCCCGCGGCCAGGCCGTCCGGTACGATCACATAGCCGCCGGCCACCAGCACCTGTCCACTCGAAAGCAGCGTGGCAGCCGCGAAACCGCGGTAGCCCTCCACCATCGTCCCGGTTAGCGCGAAGGTTCCGCTCGACGGATTGAACAATTCGGCAGGGGGAGGATAGTAGTTATCCGCTCCGCCGCCCACCAAGACTTGACCGTCGGGAAGCAGCACGGCATAGTGACCGGATCGCGTGGTCGCCATCGACCCGGTTGGAGAGAAGTTCCCGGTGGACGGGTTGAAAATCTCAGCGGTGTTGGCGATCGTGTAGTTATTTCCGGCGGACGCGGTAATGTCCCCACCGGTGATCAGCACTCGGCCGTCAGAAAGCAGAGTGGCCGTGTGCTCGGCACGATTTTGGTTCATGGGCCCGGCCATGGAAAAAAATCCGGTGCTCGGATCGTAGATCTCGGCGCCTGCGTTGGTGTAAGCGGGTGTCTCGGACGGGACGCCGACGCCCGCGTGGCCGCCCGTAATCAACACACGCCCATCGTTGAGCAGTGTGGAGGTATGAAAGTCGCCATGGGCCAGCAGCGGCGGACCTGTGTAGGTGAACTTGCCCGTCGAAGGATCGTAGAGTTGCGCTGTCGCCGGACTGTAATCGCCGCCGACCAGCAGCACTTGTCCGTTGTTCAGCAATGTCGCGGTAGGATTCGGTCCGCAGTCAGACAATGGGGTGCCAGTACCCGCGAAGGTTCCGGTCATCGGATCATAAAGCTGGGCATAGGGATTCAGGCACAACCCTCCAATGCCGGGGCAACTTGCGCCTCCCGGTACCACCAGCACCTTTCCGCTCGGCAGCAACACAGCCGCCTGCCCATTCATTTCGAACCCCATGGATCCAGTGGCGACCCAAGGCGTTACCCCCTGCGGCGGCTGCGCGGCCGCGACCCGGAACGCATACACCTGGCCGAGCAGACTCGACGGAATGACGCCGCCCGGATACGGCTGATTGGTGGTCGGGTCCACCAGCAGGGTCGCAAAGTCTGGAAAATTGCCGGACCGCTCCGCTGCCGTCGGCACGTAGACGCCCGCGTAATACTGTTGCGGGGCAAGCGGCACCTGTGAGCCGCAGAACAGCTGGTTGGTCGACGCCGGCAATGGAATCTGGGTGAGCGCATTCAATCCGCCGGCGAGGGACCCCACGACCAGATGATCGCCATAGGGGTCCGCCGCAGTCACGTAACTCACTGAGGCGAGTGGCACTACGTTCGCCGGGAAATTAAGGCATTGTGCCCATCCCGCCGCGGAAAGAATCAGCACGCAGCTCAGGCGAGTCATATTCACGTAGAGATAGGCGGGAACGGCGCGAAAAAAGTGGCATTTTCCTGCCAGTTTATGGAGCTGGTTCCCGCCTTACCTGTCAGCCGCCCATGACACTTGTTCGAATCGGAAGCGCGGTGTTGCTGACCGGGAGCCTTGCCTGGACGCAACCGTATGTAATCTCCACGGTTGCCGGAGGCGTGGGCCCGCCTACGCCGATCGCCGGGGTGAACGCGGGCGTCGGTGCGGTCTCGGGCATTGCCGTGGATGGCGCCGGAAATGTGTACTTCAGCAGCGGACTGGCGTGCGTGTTCAAGCTGGACTCGAAGGGGACGCTGACGCTTTTCGCGGGTGATTGCCGTCCCGGCTATGCAGGCGATGGAGGACCGGCGACCAGCGCGCAAGTCTTTAAACCTGCGGGGCTCGCGACCGATTCAAGTGGGAATGTATACATCGCCGATGCGTACCCCAGTGACCGCATTCGGAAAGTCTCGCCCTCCGGCATCATCACGACCTTCGCCGGCAGCGGAATTTCAGGCTACTCCGGCGACGGCGGCCCGGCTACCAGCGCCGCGATGGAGATCACCGGACCTCCGCCGAACAGTTCGAGCCTCGCCACCGATCCGTCCGGCAACGTGTACGTCGCAGAATGGTCCAGCCAGCGCATCCGGATGATTTCGGCGAGCACGGGCATCATTACGACGGTTGCGGGCAACGGAAAATCCGGATTTTCCGGCGACGGCGGCCCGGCGACGAGTGCGGAACTGCGATATCCGACCGGTGTCGCTGTCGACGCGCAAGGCAACCTGTATATCGCCGACACGGAGAACTACCGGGTCCGCAAGGTCACTTCCGCTGGCGTCATTACGACCGTCGCTGGCACCGGAAGTTCCGGCGCCGCGGGCGATGGGGGAGCCGCCGTCAACGCTACGCTCGATCCTTATTCGATCGCAATTGACACGGCCGGCAACCTGTTTATCACCGACACCACCAATGCGCGGGTGCGCAAAATTTCGACGGCCGGCGTGATCACGACGGTCGCGGGAGGAGGTCCCGGCGGGTCGTTCAGCTTCGGCGGCGACGGCGGTCCCGCCACCAGCGCCAATCTCAATCAGCCGCTTTCCGCGGCGGTCGATTCGGCTGGCAACCTGTACATCGCCGATCAGAACAATTTCCGAGTCCGCAAGGTTTCGACCACTGGCACAATCACGACCGTGGCCGGAAACGGAACGGCGTTTTCAGGCGATGGCGGACCCGCAACCAGCGCGCAGCTCTATTTTTCGAGCGGCGTCGCAGTCGATCCGGCCGGCAATCTGTATATCGGCGATACCGACAATCATCGCGTTCGCAAGGTTTCGGCAAGCGGGGTGATTACTACGCTTGCCGGCAACGGCTCAGTGCCCGCGTCGACCGGAGGCGCGCCAGGGCCGGCTCCGGGCGCGGGAGGACCCGCCACCAGCGCTCCATTGTATTCGCCGATCGGCGTGGCGCTCGATTCGGCGGGCAACGTGTACTTCAGCGACTACGCCACCGATCGCGTCCACAAAGTTTCCTCCGCCGGGATCATCACCACCGTCGCTGGCAACGGCACGCTGGGATCTTCGGGCGATGGCGGGCAAGCCGTCAATGCGCAATTGGGTGCTCCGGAAGGCATCGCGCTCGATTCCGGCGGCAACCTTTATATCGCGGAAACCCAGACTCGCAAGGTCCGCAAGGTATCGCCCGCCGGGATCATTTCGACGGTCGCGGGAAACGGCGTACAAGGCTATACGGGCGACGGCGGGCCGGCCGTCAACGCGGCGTTGAACGAACCGATATTCGTCGCGGTCGATTCCAATGGAGGACTATACATCGCGGACCTGTTCGCCTGCGTGGTCCGTAAAGTCACACCGGATGGAACCATCTCCACCTTCGCGGGGAACGGCAATTGCAATCCGAGCGCGGTTGGTGGAGACGGCGGGCCGGCTACTAGCGCATCGTTTGCACCGTACGGGATCGCGGTCGACGCGGCGGGCGATCTTTTCATCGCGGACGACGCGACGGTTCGCATACGCATGGTCTCGGCCGCCTCTGGCATCATGAGCACTATCGCCGGCCAGTCAATCCTCGACGGATTTCCGGGCAACTGCTCGGGAGATGGCGGGATCGCGACACAAGCTCAGATTACTTCTCCGCAGGGTGTCGCGGTCGATCTGAGCGGCAACGTGTACTTCGGAGACGTTCTCTGCAACTCGGTTCGGAAGTTGACGCCGGAAGTGGCGAGCGCTCTTACGCTGATCGGCAATAATCAGACCGGACAGGTCGGGTGGACACTGGCGTATCCCCTGCAAGTGGTGGTCAACGGGGGCGCGGGAGTACCGGTTCCCGGCGTGACGGTGAACTTCGCGGTGACTTCCGGCTCGGGATCGCTCAGTGCGTCGAGTGCGGTAACCGACAATACCGGCACCGTCGCGGTTCAGCTGACGCTGGGAGCGACTCCGGGAAACATTATCGTCACTGCGACCGTGGCCGGCCTTCCCCCGGCGCAATTCACCGCGACCGCGATTGCTGCGCCGTCTAACGGCAATATCACCTGCACACTCAGCTCGGCGCCCGCCATCACATCACTTCACTCGCTGGACGGCTGGGGAGGATTTCCGTATTTCGCGCCCGGGGGGTGGATTGAGATCATCGGTTCGAACCTCGGCGTGGACGCACGCACGTGGGCTACTGCGGATTTTCAGGGTCCCAATGCTCCTACCAGTCTCGATACGACCAGCGTGTCGATCGACGGCAACGCGGGATTCGTGGAGTATGTTAGCGGCGGCCAGATCAATGTGGTGGCACCGGCGGATTCGAATACCGGTCCGGTGAAAGTCACCGTGACCACCTGCGCGGGCACCAGTGCGCCTGCGACTTTGCCGGAAAATGCGGTCGCACCTGGAATGCTCGCACCGTCCATTTTTTTTGTCCCCGGAAACCCTCCCGAGTTAGTCCCCGACAAACAGTATCTGGATGCGCTGTTCACCGACGGGACATTCGTCGGCAAGAGCGGGCTGTATCCGGGCCTTCCGTTCCGTCCCGCGCAGCCAGGGGATCTGATTATCGCTTACGGAATCGGATTTGGTCCGGTGACGCCGGGTATTTCTCCTGGCGTGGTGGTCGGCCAGGCGAATAGCGTTCCAAATGTGTCGATCTCATTCGGCCAAACTCCGGCGCAGGTCATGTTCGCGGGTCTGGTTCAAGGCTCGATCGGACTCTATCAGTTCAATATCATCGTGCCGCAGGTGGCTGCGGGCGACTACCAGATCAACGTGAGCGTAGGAGGGGCCGCCGTGCCGCAGACGCTGTATCTTACCGTTCAATAGGCCGTGTCGGGCTAAAGCGGGAATTTGAATACGGTCCCGAGGTTCGAAGAGCCGCCGACTTCAGTGGTCCCGTACAGTCCTTCGCCGGGCACGAGGACAAGGCGTCCTACACATTGCGGCCCGGCTCCATCGCCGTTGTGACCGGTAAAGCTGTAAAGCACCGTCTCTGTCCACATGCCGCGGCCGAAGGTCAACTTGTAAACTACCCCGTTCCCCCATGCGCCGCCCTTGATGGTGGTGCCATACAGGGTTCCATCCTGGGCGATCACCAGGCCCGCGGTAGGTTCCGCTCCGTCGGCGATGTGGCTGGTAAACCTGTGCAGGATCGAGTAGGTCCAGTCGCCGCCGGCGGTTACCGGCGGATCCAACTCGAATACGATGCCGTTTCGCGAAATCCCGCCCCATTGGGTGGTGCCGTAGAGCTGACCGTTTTTTCCAACGGTCAAACCCGCTACCGGCGAGGATCCGTCGCCCTCCTCATGCCGCTCGCCTGGGCAAAATCAGCCGGACCGCGCCACGCGACGCGCGCACCGTTCACGGCTGCCCGGATTCCAACGAGACCGAAGATGTTCTTGCACTCAAAGACCGTCACAACCTGGCCGGTCCCGTCCGTGACGATCACGTGGAGGTGGGATTGTTCGGCCACTCGGCGAAGGACCTCGGACGTGTCTGGATACAAGGGGTTCATGACTTGTTCGTTCACGGCTGCCCGGATTCCAACGAGACCGAAGATGTTCTTGCACTCAAAGACCGTCACAACCTGGCCGGTCCCGTCCGTGACGATCACGTGGAGGTGGGATTGTTCGGCCACTCGGCGAAGGACCTCGGACGTGTCTGGATACAAGGGGTTCATGACTTGTTCGTAGAAGGCGGTAGGCCACCCGTCGACGATGGGCGGTATCCACCAGATTAGGAAAAGGACCGGACCGTAGGCCGTCGCAGCAATACCAGCTTTGAGATTTAGATCCAGCCTCCTCTTTGCGAGCAGTTCGCCCGGCTCCGGTTCGATCAGCAGCGCCACGGCTTCTGGTCCGACGCTTTCGTCGAGCGTAACCTCTTCGAAAAGAATGCCAGACCCGGATGGTAGGCTGCTGAACACCATGAAACTCCCGTCACGGCGTTCGGCCGAAAGCTGGTTATTGAGCGGCATTTTGACCGCCCCGCCGAGCCGCCGATCCTAAGTCACCGGTCTGTAAGTGCGGCCAAACCTCGCTCGTCGACATGGTCGATATCATCGCAAAAATTCCGACCTACCGGTGGCCAGAGACGTTTCTGTGTTGGGCCTCTTAGAGCCTCTTAGAGCCGCAGGTTTCGGCGCCCGTTGCGCGTCACAGCGCGTCACAGCGCATTGCCTGTAAGTCTATGAAGAATTGGTAGCTAACGGGAATCGAACCCGCTGGGTCCCGGTTCTGTTCGGTTGCGGTGGGTCTTGTGTATAACGTTGAAGCATCTCGAGGCGCGAGCCCACACACCGTAATGATTCGTATCGAGCCCATCAGCGCGGCGACTGAGGCGGGGATGCTGAAATATTACGGTGCCGCACCGGGTCGTCCTCGGTTTACCGGAACACACCTCCCCACGGTTGCAGGTGTGCGCGAGTTTCCAGCCGTCAAAATCGGTGAAGCCGTCACACTCGACATCCTGTCCAATCCCTCAACCGGCGAAAAGATATTCGATGTCCTTCGCCCGACCCTTATCGCCACTCCTGCTCCCGGTATGTCCGTGACCCCAGCACCGGATCGAGAAACAATTTCGTTGAACGAGATTGCGCTCCGGGTCAACGGGCGCGCGATGTCAGCGCCGGCTTCGTTCATCATCGGATCTGCTGTCCGCATTGATATTCCGAGCCATGGCACTTATGTGGTGGCGACCTACGATCCGCATGAAACATCTCCTGACCATCAGTTTTCAGCGATCGCTCGCGCGGACGGAAAGACGCTCAGTTGGATGATCGGCCGTGATCGCGTAGAGCTTACGTCCAGCACGAAGGTATTAGCGCGGCGCGAGAACGGCACGCTATGGGTGTATCACGATCCTCGCTATCGACCGGATGTGGTGGGACTGCAGGCCGCCGATACTGTTGAATGGTTGCTTCCGAAAAGATAAGAAATGCGACGAATCAACTTGCTGCAAGACCATCCCCCACGCTTCTTAGGCTCTCCGCTAAGTTGACGATAATGCTTGACAACGTCCCCCGAAGCAACAGCTATTCTTTCCGAGTGTCGCGCACTGAGATTAGATAAACTGATGCGAGCGCCATGTCGCTTGCTCCTGGAACTAAGGCGTGGTCAGCGCGACCGGCGTGACCGTGATGCTGCAAGCGATGGCTTCGAATCTCAGCGGGAGTGCGCAGGAGACCATCGGCCTGGCGAGCGGAGAAACTCAACCGATCCTTGCCGGTCAGCCGATCAGCGCCGTGACGGAAACGCCGGGTCCATTCGCACCCGGCGATCTGATGCTGATCCAGGGATCGGCACTCGCCGACGCTCAGGCTTCGAGTTCGAGCACGCACGTGGCGATTGGCCCAATGTTGGCGTCGCTGTTAAACGTCGATCCCACTCGGGTGATCGCTCAGGTTCCCCTCGGTGTCGCGGTCAACAGCACTCCGCAGATCGCGATATCGCGGGACAGCAGCGTCATCCTTCTTCCCGTAGTCAGCATTGCTGCGACTCATCCGGCGATCTTGAGCAAGGACGGAACGGGACAGGGGCAGGCGCTGATCTACAACGCCAACCCCGCCGCCACGCTTGCGGACGTGTCCAATCCGGCGCAAGCCGGAGGCACCATCGTCATCTACTGCTCTGGGCTGGGCGGGATGGATGCGAAGGGTAACGCGACCAACGTTCCGACTGTCACCATCGGCGGAGAAGCGGTCAACGCTACCTATTCAGGCCTGGCGCTGGCCGCCAGTTACCCGTCCACCGGCCCACCCACGCTGTTCGGAGTCGTTTCCACAGGGGTAGGACTGTACCAGATTACCGCGACGGTACCTGCGGGGTTAGCGACCGGATCGGCGCCGGTGATCATCAGCTCTGCCGGGCAGTCGAGCCAATCGGGCGTAACGATGATGATCTTCGGGACAGGTTCCACTCCAACTCAGCCCGTCTCCATTGCCGCTGGCGGAGTGCTGAACGCGGCCAGCTTCGCGAAGAATTCGCAAGGACTCGGGACCGCGGTCGCGCCCGGTTCCGTGGTCGCGATTTTCGGAAGCTTCCCCGGTGCCACGGCCGCGTCAGCGCCTTCCATTCCATATACGACCTCGCTAGGAGGCGTGACAGTGACATTCAACGGCACCCTCGCGCCGATCCAAGGCGTGGCACCCGGCGGCGCTTATCCTTTCATCACGGCGCAGGTGCCATTTGAACTGCAGACCGGCACGGCGCAGCTGGTAGTGGCCGTCAACGGGCAAGCTTCGCCGCCGGTGACCACGCCCATCGTTGCAGCCGCTCCCGGAATCTTCACCGATCCTGCCACCGGCCAAGGCAACGCGATTCTGGTGTACACCGCAGCCAACGGCACGGCCACGGTCGCGGCGCCAGTGAACGCGGGACTCGGCTTTGCCACTGCTCCGATCCCGCGCGGCACCAGCGCGTTCTTCTATGCCACAGGGCTCGGTGCGCTGACTCCGCCCGTCGCCGATGGTGCCGGTGGAATCGACGGCACAACGCATGAGGCAATCCTGAAACCCGTGGTCACCATCGGCGGTGTTGCGACACAAGTGAGTTACTACGGCCCGAGCGGCTATCCCGGCGTGTATCAGATCAACATCGTTGTTCCGCAAAGCGCACCGACGGGTGCCGTAATCCCACTGGTAGTGACGACGCCCGACGGATCGGTAATCAGTAATACAGCGACAGTGGCCATTATGTAAGAGTGCCTTTCTAAAGGGCAGTTTTCCGCGCCCTGCACGCCGAGGCCCTACCTGATGTGCAACATTATCGCAACAACGCGAATGCCGACATCACCGATCCCGCGGATGGTGCGCGACAATTCTTCTCGACCTACGATAGAATCTCCTCGACGGTCGCAAACCAGGTGGAGTCCTCTTGTTTCACTCTGCGGCGCCGACTTAAAGTCGGTGGTGCTCTTCGGAAGTGGAGGAGAGGGCGGCTTCGTCTTAGTCGGAGGTCAATCTCACATTTATTCAGCGCGAGCCTGCCTGAGGCCGACTATTTACCTATGTCGAGGTGCCTCATGGCCATGCGGGTCGTGCATAGCTTTACCGCGAAAGTTCTCATGATGCTCGACCGGATGTTCTCCTCGCGCCGGAAGTGGCCCATGATATCCATGGCGATAGTCGAAGTGATGATCCACGTGCCCGTAGAAATGCTCAGGCCCATGGAACCAGGGTCCGGCTCCGATGAAAACGCCGCCTGTGAACCACTCGGGGCCATAGTAGCCATAGGGAGCGCAATTGTAAGGAGGCTCCTCATAGTACCCATAAGGACATACAGGCGCCGGTCCGATTTCTACCGAAACCTGCGCGGTCGCTTTAGGCGCCGGAGCCAAGAAGAGCCCTGCGGCAACCGCCAAAAGACCAAGATGTTTCAGTGTTTTCATAGTTTTTCCTTTCAATTGTGGGTCGGACGGCATGTCCCACACGCGATCGAGGTGCACTTCTCCTTCCAAACTCCCTTAACGGACTTTTCCCCATGACAACCCAGAACAATTACTTTGCGCGTGCCTTCAGCTCTGGATATTTTTACCAGGTGGACGGCGAACACGAAATCACTACGCCGTCCCTGATCCTCAACGGCCTCGACTGCCGGTCTAGGCCGAGGGTTGGGTGAACTCAAACGGGATTCGCGAAGTGGCGGGCTCCGGTCCGGCTAAAGATCATTCCACCGAAGGACCCGATCCGCGGCGAATTCGTCTTGACGCATCGAACGAAAAATTGACACGCCGACGGGATCGATGTCGCGCAATATCGGCGCCGCACGCGCGCCAAAAGCAACAAGTCGCACGAGGTATTTCTGGTTGCGGTTCTACATCCGCGAGCCGTAGCGAATGTAAGTCGTTCCGAGGACGCCCCGAAAGGAGAGTTCAGCGAGTCGGAGGCTGGCAGCGTGCCACTGTTCACAATTCTCGCGCGGCAACCTGGGCGACGATACTGAAAATATTCGAACCCGTCTCTCCATTTTCATCTCTTTAGAGCTGCCTGCCAGTTGATCAGAATCGTGAGCGACGCCTCGTTTTCGTTTGCCGGAACCAGCGCCAGAATCCGGCCATCGGGTGCAACGTCGTACGGATAGCTATGAAGCCCGAGAGGCTCGATGATGCGAAACAGAGGAGCGGACGCGCCGAATTCCAAGCCATGCGCGGTCGCGCGGACAGGAACTGCCATCAACTTGCCGTCCAAAGCTCTGTAGAACAACTCTTTTCCGTCCCGCCGCCAACGGGCGTAGTTTCCGCCACTATTTGAAACTTGCCATTTTGCGTCGCCCTGCGGGAAGCTCTGAACAAAAATCTCCTGATGTCCCGATTCATCGGACGTATACGAGATCCATTTGCCGTCCGGCGAAAACTGCGCATTGCTTTGATTGGAAGGCGCTTTCAAGTACGGGGCTGGCTTGCGCTGGTCCGATGCAGAGGCCGCACGCGGAAAGAGCCAGAGGTTAGTGCGATTGTCAGAGCCCACTTCCTCGTACAGGAGTGTGTGACCGTCGGGGGACCAGTCACCAACGTAGACTCCCTGCGGCGCTTGAAGGATGGTTTCCTGTTGACCGGCTCCATTGGCAGCGCGTTCAAGCAGTGCAACGGGCGGAAAGGCGTAATAAGCGATCCTCTGGCCGTCGGGCGACCAGACCGCCGCTTGGCCGGCGTTGAGGCCGGACGTGAGCCGGGTCTCGACGCCTCGCGCGAAATCGATCGTCGCAAGGTTCCGGTTCCGGTCCCCGGACGACGACTCTACAACCACCAGTACGCGCGAAGCGTCTGGCGAAATGCGCAGCGAGAAATAATGATCCGGTTTCCCTACATCGCCGGTCGCCTTGCCATCGCGATTCAACCAACTCAATTGATAGCGGTCACCGCCGCTGGGGAACACGACGGTGCCGTCTGACGCACCGGAAAAGTTTCCGGCATTGACGGCTGAAAGGACAGAGACTCCATCCGCGCCTGGCACTGGCAAAGCATCACCCTCGAATCGACCGGCGCCTGAATCGAATGGCCGCGCGATAAGTTTCTGGTCGCGAAGCCACAGCAGGTAGCCGGGACGGTGGCCCGTGGGAGGAACGTACCAACCGCTTGCCATACTCTCGACCAGTTGTGTTTTTCTGGACGGTTCGTCGAGCGAACTAAGAAACACCCCGCTCAGACGCGGGTCGGCGTTCAGACTCAAATAAATAAATCGCCGGCCCCCTGGCAGGAACTGCGGCCATTTGTGACTCACTTCGTGAGCTGCCGCGTCGAGGGTCGTGAGGGGTGTGGGTGTTCCTCCAGAAGCAGGAACACGCTGGAGCCCGGTCGTGTTAGAAGGGGCCAAGATAATGGTTCCCTCCTCGTTCCATGTGCCGCCGCGAAACAGCGGTTCGTCGGCAATCGAAGTTGCCGGTCCTCCCGAGACATCGATCCGCTTCAATTTTCCGGCCGCCAAGAAGCCGAGCGACTTACTGTCCGGCGACCAGAATGGGAATTGGGCCCCCTCCGTATCGGCCAACTCGTGTGCCGCGAGGGAGTCCATCTGGCGGATCCAAAGCTGGGGCGCGCCACTGGAAACGGCCACGAACGCGATGGAGCGGCCATCTGGAGAAATTGCGCTGCCGCCGCCGACAACAAACTGCGTTCCGGCGGGAGGATCATTCTGAAAGTGGATGGTGCGCTCGTCCGGGACGGGCTGTCGGACAGCCCATGCGATTGCGGCGGCTGCCAGGGTCGCGGTGAGGGCTGCGACGACCCAGGGAAGCCGATTTGCAAGAGGCGATCGGCCAGGCGATGAAGGCTCAGCCGCGAATTGGAGCGCAGATTTTACATCGCGCGCCGATTGCCAGCGCTCATCCGGATCTTTCTTAAGACACAGGGCCAAAATTCGATCCAATGCCGCCGGTGCAACCTGGGCGATCGACGGTGCCGGGTGCTCCAGGATCGCAGCAATCACGCTCGCCGCGCTCGTCGCGGGGAATGCCGCTTTGCCGGTCAGCATCTCGTAGAACACCAACCCAAACGAGAAAATATCGCTGCGCGAGTCGGCCTGTTTAGATTGCAACTGTTCTGGCGACATGTAGGTCAGCGTCCCGACAATGGCACCATGCTCGGTCAGCGCCTCCGTGACGTCGGTCTCATTGAGCGGCCCCGACTGTTTGGCCAGCCCGAAATCCAGCAATTTGGCCCCGGATTTCGTCACGAGGATATTCGCGGGCTTCAGATCCCGATGTGTGATCCCCTTTGAATGCGCGGCATCCAACGCATCCAGGATCTGCCGCCCATATTCCAAAGCCTTCTCAACCGGAATCGGCCCCTTCAGGGGCGAGCCATCAACCAGCTCCATGACGAGATAATTCGGTCCGATATCGTAAAGCTGGCAGACGTTAGGGTGGTTAAGTGAGGCAATCGACTTCGCCTCTCTTTCGAAACGGTCGCTAAATTTCTCATGACAAAACTTGATCGCGACTTCGCGGTTGAGGCGTGTGTCGCGGGCGCTGTAGACCTCGCCCATGCCTCCGGCGCCGATTGCCATGAGGATTTCGTAAGGGCCAAGTTTCGTACCAGGAGCGAGCGGCATCGCGTTTGAATCAGCTTAGCGCAACGGCGCGAAGCGGTCGCGGAAACGCGATCATCGCCGCCTATTGTGTGGTGTTGAACAAAGCCTTCGGCAGGGGATGCGCGAGATCGTGATTCTAACGAAGCCGTAAGCGTAGCCCTGGGTAGCGTCGGAACCTTCAGCGCTGCGGGGTGATTTGTGATGTGGTCACAACGAAAGGAGTTTCGTTGTGACCCTACTTCGACAACGGATGCTGGAAGATCTCCAGATCCGCCATTACTCTCCGACCACCATCCGGCTCTATCTGTACGCCATCAAGTCGTTCGCCAAGCACTTCGGCAAACCACCCGATCAACTCGGTGCCGAACACATTCGTCGGTATCAGTTGTTCCTGACCAAGGAAAAGAAGGTGTCGACGTCCACCTACGTGCTGATGGTTTGCGCGCTGCGGTTCTTCTATACCCACACTCTGCATCGAAAGGTCGCCATCGAGCGCATTCCGTTTCCCAGGAGCGAACGGAAGCTGCCATTGATTTTGAGCCGCGATGAAGTCAAAGCTCTGCTGGAGGCGCCGCGCGAACTGCGCCATCGCGCGATGTTGGCGATTCTGTATGGCTCTGGACTGAGAGTCAGTGAGGTCGCTCGCCTTAAAGTTTCCGACATCGACGGCGCCCGCAACGTGCTGTGGGTTCGTTCGGGCAAGGGACGTAAGGACCGGCAAGCGCTGTTGCCGCCGAAGCTGCGCGAACTGCTGCGCTGCTATTGGCGGACCAAGCGGCCTACTGACTGGCTCTTTCCCGGCGCGCGTCCAGGCCAACCCATCTCGGTGAAAGCGATCTTCATGGCTTGCCGGAAAGCGGCGCACTCCGCCGGCATCGCCAAGCCCGTTCATCCGCACTTGCTGCGGCATGCCTTCGCCACCCACTTGCTCGAAGCCGGCGTCAATCTCTGCACCATTCAGATTCTGCTCGGACACGCCAAGCTCGAAACCACCGCACGCTATCTCCAAGTCGCCGACGTGAACGTGCGCGGGACCACCAGTCCCCTGGAATCGCTCGAGTCGCTCCGCCTCCTTCCGCCGAAGGGATGAAACCGCATCGGCTGGAACTGGCCGATATCTTCCGCACCCATCAACACGATTTCCTGGCTCGCTGGAATCCCGTACTCTCGCGCCAGCACAGGAAAGCGTTGCGCGACATTCGTGACTGCCGGACCGCGGTCCTGGGTGGTCACCTTTATGAGTGCGACCAGTGCGGACATCGCGTCAAAGTATTCAACTCGTGTCGCAATCGCAACTGCCCCAAGTGCCAGGCCACGGCTCGCGCCAAGTGGCTCGCCCAGCGGGAAGCGGAGCTTTTACCGGTTCCCTATTTCCACGTCGTCTTCACGCTTCCCGCTCAGATCGGCCGACTGGCGCTTCAGAACCCGCGACAGATTTACAACCTCCTGTTTCAGACCGCTTCGGAAACTCTGCTCACCATTGCCGCCGATCCTAAACACCTCGGCGCCTCCATCGGTTTCCTGGCCGTCCTGCACACTTGGGGTCAGAACCTGCACCTTCATCCGCACCTGCACTGCGTCGTGCCCGGCGGCGGGTTCTCCCCCGACGGCTCCCGCTGGATCGCCTGCCGGAAGGATTCCTTCTTCCTCCCCTACAAGGTCCTCAGCCGCCAGTTCCGCAAACTGTTCCTGTTAGCTCTGGGAAAAGCTTTTCGCAAAGGCCAGCTCCGCTTCTCCGGCGAACTTCGCGAGCTGACCAAGCCCGCCGCGTTCCAGGCCCTCTGTGAAAAAGCTGACCATCTCGAATGGGTGGTTCACGTCAAGCCTCCCTTCGGTGGACCTCGCCGCGTGCTCAAGTATCTGGCTCGCTACACTCATCGCGTCGCCATTTCCAACCACCGGCTGCGAACTTTAGAAAATGGCCGCGTCAGCTTCGACTGGAAAGACTACGCGGATCACTCCCGCACCAAGACCATGACTCTCGATGCGGTCGAGTTCATCCGTCGCTTCCTGCTCCACGTGCTGCCTTCCGGATTGGTCCGCATCCGCCACTTCGGCTTCCTCGCCAATCGCGTCCGCAAACAAAAGCTGACTCAGTGCCGTGCTCTGCTCGCCGCCTCCGCAGCACCCATGCCCATCGACCCTGACGACAGCACCACCAGCGTGGACGACCCGCACGCTTGTCCAATCTGTAAGCGAGGACGATTGATCGTTATCGAAGTCCTCGGCGTCCAAACCGCCGCGGTTCAGGACACCTCATGACCGGCGCAACGCGCTCCTTCCTCGCCGCCTGCACCGGCTCTGCTCAGAGCCTCAGCAGATCTCTGTCTTCGGCCGATCGCGTACCAGCCCAGACTTCTTCCGCCACTTGTGATCGCCGGTCGTTTTCACGCTGGAAGCCGTCCACGCACCTTCCAACCTGCCAGTTCCCCCGCTGCATACGGCACCGTGAGCCGCAAAAAGCCATTCAATACCCAGCGGCTCGTTCCGGCTCCGTTCAATGAATTCTATCGGAAGTGCTCCGGCCCGACCATTCCGTTCGCACCACGCCATTTTTCCGCCGGAGCACTTCCGATAGAATCCGTTTCATTATCGGCAACTCCCGGCGGGCACTAGCGCGTGGCAAGTTTGCCCATTTCCCTGAGGCGTCACTCTCGCTTGAATCGTCGGCGCGTGTTAGGATAACCGAGTCCCCGGAATCGAGGAGCAACGATGACGCTGAAGCGGGTTGGGGTTCTCGCCGGACTGGTTTTCGCGCGCCTGTACGGGCAAACGACGTGCGTCAACTTCCCCTCCGGCCTCGTCCCCTTCACCTCGATCTACTACGTCACCGCCGCGGATTCCGCCGGCGATCATGTCGTCGTCGGCCTCCCCTCGCCGGACTTCTCCAACTTCCTGGACACCGTCCCGCCTCCCGCGTTCGCCAATCAAACCTTTTGCGACACGCAGGTCCAGCTCGCCCCGCAACAGTTTTATTCGAACGTCTACGTTCCGACGGCAGCCGAACGGGCCGGAAACTTCCAGGCCTTCTCGGGACTGCTCATTAGTCCAGCGACCAACCAGCCCTACCCGAACGGTGTTTTTCCGGAGAGCGGCTTCAACACCGTCTGGGGCTTGCGTATCGGCCCGGCGCAGGTGGCGTCGTCGGGTAATGGGGGCTGGAGCCCAACCGGGTCGATGACGACGCCGGAGGCCGGCCACGCGACAGTCCTCCTGCCGAGTGGAAAAGTGCTGGTTGCCGGTGGCGACGGCACAGCCCAAATTTATGACCCCGCCACAGGCGCTTTTACAAACGTAGGGCAGATGCTCTTCCCCCAGGGCGTGACCTTGACGGCAACCCTTCTTAGTAACGGACAGGTGTTGATCGTGGGCGGGGACACCTCGCCGTCCGCCGCGGAATTATACGACCCTTCTTCGGGCAACTTCGCTTCCACCGGTGCCCCAATTCAGCCGCACGGCTACTTCCACACCGCTACGCTCCTGAACGATGGCCGGGTGCTGGTGGTCGGCGGACTGGTAACGCCTGGGCAGGGTGGCCTCGCCACGGATACCAATGCCGGCGCCGAAACGTACGATCCCCAGTCGGGTACCTTCACCAAGGCCGGAGCCATGTTTGCCAATCGCAACCTGCACACGGCGACCCTGTTAGCAGATGGGCGAGTGCTCGTCGCAGGAGGATACGCGCGCGGCGATAGCGCCCCGGGCAACGTGAGGTTCGATACCGCAGAGTTGTACGACCCCTCTACCGGGAACTTCTCGCCAACGTCGCCAATGACAGAGGCCCGGTCTGCTCACGCGGCGGCGCTGCTTCCGGACGGTAAGGTTCTGTTGGCGGGCGGGGACTTCAACGACCCGTCGGCGGAGTTGTTCGATCCGGTGAGCACCGCCTTCAGCGCCACAGGTAGCATGAACAACCCGTCGCGCTCCCTCTCACAGGCCGTAGTGCTCTCAAGCGGCCAGGTGCTGATTGCAGGAGGCCAGAATCCAGGAACCGTGGCTACGAATTCGGCGGAGTTATACAATCCCGCCTCGGCGATCTTCACGTCCGCCGGCAGCATGGTTTGCCATCGCACCTTGTTCGCTCTCACGGCGCTCCTCGACGGACGGCAACTGGCGACAGGAGGGGACACGGCAGGGGGGACAGGGGGGTGCAACGGCGTCGTCAACGCGAGCGGGTTCGGTTTCTTTTCCGTCGCCGAACTCTACACACCCACGACTCAGGGCCTCGTCAGCTCCCAATCCGGCCTGACGTTCCGATTTGCGCAGGGCAGCTCGAATCCCTCCGTGCAATCCGTCCTGGTGCTGTCGAATACTTCGACGATTCCTTACACCGTCACCACCCACACCTACGAAGGCGGGAGTTGGCTCACGGCCGTGCCGTCGAGCGGGAATGCAGTACCCGGAGCGACCCCGGGGACCCTCATCATCACCGCGAATCCCTCCGGGCTCGCCGCGCAGGACTACTACGGCTCGGTCACCCTCACGCCCACCGACGCCGTGCATCCGCCGGTTTCGATCGCCATCGTTGTGCACATCGTTCCCGCCGGCACGACCGCGCCGCCGGTTGTTTCGCCCACCGGGCTGCTGTTGATCGGGCCACCGGCCGCGACGCTCAATCCGCAGAATTTCAATGTCACGAATCTGACTTCGTCCGCCGTCAGCTTCACCGCAAGCGGCTCCAATACGCCGAAGTTTTTCAGCTTCACTCCGTCGAGCGGCTCGATCCCCGCCGCACAGATTGCGACCGTCACCGTCACGCCGAACATCGCGGGACTTACGGCGGGAGTTTACAACGGAACCATCACGCTCACCTTCGGCGATGGCAGCACACAGACCGTCAGCCTGCTCCTGGTTGTCTCGCCCACCACAACCGGTCACGCCCGCGAAACCACAACCGCCCCGCCGACTTGCACTGCGTCGAAACTTCTGCCGGTGTTCACCAGCATCGGCGGCGGATTCAACACGCCGACTTCGTGGCCCGTGCCGATCTTCATTACCGTGGTCGACAACTGCGGCGATCTGATCAACTCGGGCAACGTGATTGTCAGTTTCAGCGACGGCGATCCGCCGATTCCGCTTCTGTCGACCGGCGGCGGCAACTGGAGCGCGACTTGGGTCCCCGTCGCCGCATCGGCCGGTTTCACCGCGCGCGCCGACGCGACGCAGACCTTGCTCACCGGCAGCGCTTCGGTCAGCGGCCAGGTGCTGGCCAATCCGGCTGTGCCGGTGGTGTCGCTGGGCGGCGTGGTGAGCTCGATCGATTTCAGCAGCGCGCCCTCGGTTGGTCTGCTGGTTTCGATTTTCGGATCGAACCTCGCCGACAGCGCCTTGAGCGCGCCGCTGCCGCTGCCGCCACAGTTGGGGACCACATCGGTGTTGCTTTCCACCGGCGAATCCCTGCCGATTCTATTCGTCGACGGCGGCCTGATCAACGTCCAGATCCCCTACGATGTCCCGCTCAACACCGGATTACAGCTTGTCGTGCAGCGCGGGCCGGCCGTTTCGGTGCCGGTGTCGATCGCGGCGTTCGCGGCCACGCCGGCCATCATTTCGGAGAACGGAAGCGGCTCGGGCCAGGCAGACGTGTTCGTGATCGGCACGGGAGGAATCGAGACGCTGGCGGATCAGAATCATCCGGCAACGGCGGGCAATCCGGTGGTGATTTACTGCGTGGGGTTAGGCGCGGTGAATCCGGGGATCACGGCGGGGATGGTTTCGCCGGGGTCGCCATTACAATATGCCAATGCGAACGTGACGGTGACCTTCGGCAATCAGACCGTGACGGCCGCATTCGCCGGACTGACGCCGGGCGAAGTGGGGTTATACCAGGTCAACGCGACCATCCCAGCGGGAGTGCCGACGGGAAACCAGGTGCCGGTGGTGATCTCGGCCGGCGGAGCCAGCAGCTCCGGCGCGACTTTCATGGCGATCCACTGAGCGGGGTTCGAAGTCTGGGTGGCACGATGTCCGCCATTGTCGGTAGCGACAATGAAAGATCCTTCCCAATGACCGATGCGTCCCTGAAACCCCTTCCACACCGATCTGCCACTCCCCCCGCTCCGATCAACCGCCCCTGGGGCGCGCCGTCACGCATACCAGCGCGTTTTCTAGTCAAAGATCCTCTTCAGATCCATTTCTAGCGGCGGGTCTGCGATCTTGAGTATCCCACCTTTGAACTCGCGGAGGCCTTCAGTTTTGGTGACCGTGTAGGCGCGCCTAAGACCGGGGTCCAGAAGCCAGATCTGGGTAACGCCTTCGGCAATATAATTGTCGCACCGGCTCTGAACCTCGAAGAGACGCTCGTCACCGATGATCTCAATGCACAGGAGCGGGGCTCGCGGCGGTGGTTCTTCGAGGTTGAACTGCTCGCGGAGCGCGCGAAGACTCTCGCGCTCTTTCCGTTCCTCCTCCGAATAGAAGCGCGCTTTCTCGAATTCATGAGTGGCGATGGCGTTCTCCATCGCCTGGACGACGAAATCAATTCGCTTCTGAATCTGCCCGAGCTTTTCGGCGGAAGCGTCATTCTGTCCCGTTTCGTTTTCTTTCGGTGGATCAGCTGCGTAAATGGCGAAGGCGGTTCCGGTCGCGATGCGATTCTGCTTGACGGTCCAGATGCCGCCGCGCGCCTCAAGCTCAGTACCCCACTGGTCGAGACGAGCAAAGACGGCAGACCCCGTTTGCGCGACCGAGGCTCCCGATTGCTGCAGCTGGCCCCGTACCGAATCCAGGGTGAGACCCCGTTCGCGTAGCAATTGAGCAGCGAATGACTTCTCCTCGCGCAACAGCCCCAACAGCAGGTGCTCAGTCTCGATGAACTTGTGGTTGAGCCGATCGCATTCCTCGGCCCCATATGCAAGCACGCGTTTACATTCTTGGCTTAACGGCAGATCAACGGAGGTCGACAGCTTCTCCCCTCGCACCGCGTGACCCTCGATCTGCCTCCGGATCGACTCCACTGCTGCGTGCGAACGAAGGAAGCGGTTCGCCAGCGCCTTGTCCTCTCGAAGCAGCCCCAGCAGCAGGTACTCGGCTTCGATAGAGCGATTGCCATACTGGCTGGCCTCATAGCGGGCGAAAAAGATGGTTCGCCGGGACTTTTCGGTATACCGTTCGAACATATCCGCACTTTACTCCAATATGACGGCGGCCGGAGAAAGCCCGAGCCCGTTTGGGCTGATCGAGGTCCCGCTGTTGGTACGAGGCAGCCCGGCCGTCCGCCTTCTGAAAGTTATGGACGGTTAGTCCTGGAATAAAGCGTTTTCGGCGTCAAGTTGACCTAAAACACCCAACCCGTAGAAGTAGTCATTCCAATCGCGAGTGCGCCCTTACGGGAAGCCGCCAAATGTTTTCCATTATCGGCAACGAGGACGATGCCGCGAGTCGCCACATATCCACATTCTCGGAGGATTCTCATGCAGGTGTCCGCATCGAGCGGCAGCGTCACACACGCCGTCACCACGACAAAGGATGGCCCGCCGGCCGACCCAAATCGATCCTCCAACTTCGAAATTCGCATCGCGACCGCTTTGGTGGACATCACTCTTCACTCAGTCCATTGCGGACGAGCGCACGAACAGCCTCGAGTGGCATCCCGTACCGTGGCCGGAAGTCGGGGTCGGAGTTCCGCCTAACGAACCAGCTGCGCCAATAGTTCAGCCACTCTTGCGAATGCGGAACCAGACCTGTCGAGTCGGTCAGCAGTTCTTCGAGTTTCTGGAGCCGGCGCTCAAAGCTCGTCAATGTTAGGCCCCTCCCTAATCCAGTCTTCGATAATACCGGCCGGGAACACAATCGGTTCCTCCAATTGCCCGGTCGTGTAGAGGCGCAGTTTCTCGCGCCAATATGCAAACCACTTCGGCGAGTTGGGGACCAGCCCGCTCCAATCGGTCCAGTGCGCTTCGAGTTTCGTGAGCCGCCGTCGAAGGTTACTCATTTCGCATGCGGTGGG
>CAWCPE010000015.1:0-24849 GCA_963797245.1 Terriglobia bacterium | reverse complement strand
CAGAAGCCGTGAAAAATTGGGATCGGTTGCGATCGAGCCTTGATTACCGGGCAAAAACGGCGGATCGGCGCGGCCGGCCGGGTACGCGGTGGCGCTTAAGAGCATCGGGCAGGGGCGCCAGACAGCTCGAACCACGCCGCACACCGGGCTTCAAGCGCGCTAGGCTGCGCTGCTGGCCAGTTGCGGCCGCCATAATAGACGGATCCATTGTTGAATGTTGTAGGCCAGTGCCGCCCACTTCATTTCCACTCGAACCTTGGCCAGTCCGCGCACATGAAATTTGCGCAAACCGAATTTGTCTTTCCACCAGGCATGCGGAAATTCCGCGATTTCTCCCCGCCGTTTATAGATCGCACGGCAGGCCGGCTGCCGCATCCGCTCATGAAAGGCTTCTACCACCGGATGGGCCCGCTGGATCTTCACGCTCCGCTGGCCGCTGTGCGGACAACACCTGGTCCGGTGCGAGCACGCCGCGCAATCGCTGGCCGCGGCACGATACTGGTCATGGCTCCGCGCCCGGGAAATCCGCGCCAGGCGTTGGCCCGCCGGACATTCCAGCGCCGCGCCCGCGTCTAAAATACGAAACGCCGGCGGGCCATACTCGGCCGCGATGCCGGCTTGCTGGAGCGATTGCTGCCGGCCGCGCTGGCGCGCCTGCTCCCGCTCGAGCACCGGCCCGATCAACTCCACGCCGCCTTGGTCCGCCGCGACGATGCTGTGTTCGGTAACATACCCGCCATCCACGATCACGGTGGGTTTCTCCGCCGCCGCCGCCGCCCGCTGCGCCTGCATGCGCTCCAGCGCCGGCTTCAGTTGTTGTTGATCGCCGGCCGCCTGCGTGACCTCCACATCCAGCACGATCTTGTGCGCCCCATCCACCACCGACTGCACGTTATAGCTCGGCGCAAACCCGCCCTGTCCGTTCTTCATCACGCGCGCTTCCGGCTCGCTCAAACTCACCCGCGCCTGCTCGCGCTCGGCCGCCGGCTTGCTCTCGCGAATCTGTTGCAACTCCTGGAGGGCCTGCTTCAGCCGCTCTTGCTGCTCCCGCGCCGCCCGCTTCCGCGCCGCTTCCACCCGCGCGCTTCCCGCATGGCTGGGCGACTGGCTCAGCTCCTTCACCACTCTTTCGGCCTGCTCCAGCCGATCCCGCAACGTCGGCTCCCGCCGCAGCGACGCACCCGAGGCCTGCGCCTGGATCTTGGTGCCATCCACGGTCAGCTCTTCCAGCCGCACCATCCCGCTCTGGCTCAACGCCGCCAGCACCTGACTGAAGATTTTCTCCACCGCCGCCGCATGGGCCACCCGAAAGTCCGACAGCGTGTGATGATTCACCGTCTCATCCCCGCACAGCCACCGCAGCCCCGGCTCCTGTTCCAGCCGCCGTTCCAAATCCCGCGCCGACCCGATCCCCAGCGTCAGTCCATACACCCACACGCTGATCAGCAGCCGCGGATCGGTCCGCTCCGCCCCGGCGCGCCCTTCCACGCTTTTGTTGTCCACCAGGAACCCGCTCAGATCCAGTGTTCCGCTCAACTCCCAGATCGCCCGCGCCGCGTGGTCCGCTCCGATCAGCGTCTCCACATCCACCCGACTCCAATAGCTCTGGCTCCGGTCGATCCGCTTCAGCCGCGCTTCCGCCATGCCATAGTGTGTACCAATCACCCAAGGTTTGCATCAAATTTTTCACAGCTTCTCACGGTCGGGGTTCCGTTTTGCGCCACGTCGAATGAGCCACATACGGAACCCCGCGCGTGAGCAAGGGGAGCAGGTCCGCAGTTTTCACACAGACTCGTTATGGAGGGGAGCACACTAACGATTTCTCCACGACAGGCCACTAGTTACGTTTTCCGTGGTTTTCTGGGCACGAAAGCGAGGAACCGGCGCGGATTGTCCACCATTATGGAGTGCAGCACGTCGTCGCTCGCTCCCGCGGCCTTCAGCTTCGGAACGAATACGGTCAACGTCTTGGCGTAGCCGGCGCCTCCGCCCTTATGCGTCTGGGCACGGCTCGACAAATCCGCTGAGAACATCAGATTATCGGCGAATCCCGCTTCGAGCAGCGCCATCACCATGGGGCCCTGCTGCGCGTCGCCCGGTCCGCCCTGCCGGTCGAATCCGATAAACGCGCCGCGCCTGCAAATCGCCTTCTGCACTTCTACTTTCGGGTCCGGCAGATTGCCCAGATGCCCGATTACCACGCGTTGGGGTTTCACTCCGGCGTCTTCGAGAATATCGAGCTGCTCCATCGCCGATTTGCCGGGTATCCCGGTGTGCGTAAAGATGGGAAGATTGGTGGCCACGTGCGCGCGGCCCACTGCGCGGAACACCTTGCGCTCATCCGCGGTGATGTAATCCCAGGAACCGATCTCGCCGAATGCGCCCACCGGATCGGTTTCCGCCTGCTTCACCAGCGCCTCGAAGATCTGGGTTTCACTCCACGTCGAGATTTCCTTGGGATAAAACGGCTGACTATAGAATCCCGCGCCGGACACGATGGGGAGTCCGGATTTCATGGAAACCTCGCGCAGGAATTTGATGTCGCGGCCCATATCGGGATGGCCGCCGTCGACGATGCAGGCGATGCCTTCGGTCTTGGCCTGCTTCATCTCATCCGTCATGAAATCGACGTCCTGCATGAAGAAGACGCCCTCGGGCTGCGCGGGGGCCGCTGCCGCAGCCCGACCCTGACGGCCCGGAGCGGCGGCCTGTCCGTTGGCTTCCCGTGTGGCCCGAGATGAAGCCATCCAGCGCGGCATGAAATCCGGAGCAAGCGAGAGGTGCTCGTGAAACAGGGTGGCTCCGCCGGCCAAGTCCTCGGGAGCGTAATCCTTGAGGACCGTGCGAATGATGGCGCCCTTGGGGAAGGTCGGCGCGGCCGATCCGAGCTTCGGCAACGCGAAACCGGCTCCCAAAATGCCAAGCGCTTCGCGGCGGGAAAATCTTCGAGGATAGGGGTGCGTGGACATGGTTCCGCTCCTTGTCCCAATACGATATCGCAAGTTCGTCCACACCCGCCTCGACGTACGACCGGAGAGTAATGTTGGCCGCGGCTTCTGCCGAAAGCAGAAATGGGATACCGTGTCGTCGCTCTTCCACATGAATGTGACCGTAAGGCGTCAAATCCTGGCGGTCCTGGCAGCCGGATTTGTGGGATTTGCCTTCAACAGCTTCCCGTTGATCTTACCGGGCGGCGCGCCGGTGACGTTCGGGGAAGTGTTGTCGCTGCTGATCGCGATCACGCTGGGGCCGGTGGATGGAGCCCTGACCGCGATTATCGTCGAACTGCCGATCTGGGTCCATTCGCTCGGCGGCGGAGTGCTGTTCACGCATGCGCTCGAAGCTTACGCGGTCGGAATCCTGGTGCGGCGCCGAATCCTGCCACTCTATGCTTCGGCCATGTTCTGGCTACTGATCGCCGGGCCGCTCATCCTCTTTGCCGGGCACGCACAAGCCGGTATCCCCTCAGACGCGGTGTGGGCGATCGCCGGCAAGGACGCTCTCAATGGCCTTCTGAACGTGGCCTTGGCTGACCTGATCAGCGATGTGCCTCGGCTTCGGCGCTGGCTCCGGGCGTTGCCTCGACCCGCCGTCCGGATGCGGACGCAGTTGGAGCGCGGCTTCATTCTCGGGACCGTGGGGCCGCTATTAGCCCTCAGCATTGCACTCACCTGGGTGCATAGCGGGCGTTTGGAGCAGGAAGCCGGCGGACACGTCCACGAAGCGGCCGCGCGCGTGACCCTGGAGCTCGATCGCTATTTCGATCAGAACCAGGCAGGTTTGATCGCATTGGCGCGGGTTCTCGACCCGCAGCGGTTGGACGGTCCGGAGAATCGCATCCAGGTTCAGAAATTTCGCGAACTCTATCCGGCCTTTCAAACCATCGCATTGATCGATCGGGACGTATCGACGCCGGCTTCCCTGACCCGGCCGGCGCCTCTCATCTCGGATGTTCCCGCGCGACAGAGCCAACACGATCCGATCGCGATCCTCTCCGTGCCGGTGTTCGATCGCAGCGGCGAAGCGGTGGGGATGGTGGCCGGCGCCTTACGGTGCTTGAATTTCGACCCGCTGGTCAAAAGCCTGGGGTCCCTGAATCGCAGCGAACTGCTGGTGCTCGACCGGCAGAACCGAATCATCTTCGCGTCGGCCGGGACTCCGCTCACCTCGCTCGATGCTTCGGCCGGTTCTACTCTGCTGACGGCTCCCGACGGCGACTCTCAAGGCTTTTATCGCGCCCACCGGATCGCAAAAAACTCCCTTCTCGACAAGCCGTTCGAAAACCGCCTGGCCAGCCGTGAGCGGACCTCGGCCGGATGGACGGTGATTCTGTCGGAGCCGCTCGGCGTGGTGGTGGCCGAATCGACCAAATATTACCTGGTGACCGCGGCAGGGGTCCTGATCGGTTTATTGGCGGCGACTCTGTTCGCCCGGAGGCTGAGTCTGTCGCTCAGCCGTCCGCTCGAAGGGCTGGCAACCCGTATCGGCCGGGTGGCGATGGGCGGGGAGGCTTCCGGCCCCGCCGTGGTCCCCGCGGACGCGTCCATCGAGATCGCGCAACTGGTGCAGGATTGCGATCGAATGGCGCTGCGCCTGTCCGAATCCTATCGCCAGCTCCATTCCGCGCTCTCCGATCGTGAGCGGCTGAACAGCGAGTTGTCCGGCGTTCTGGCCGATCTCGAAACGCGCGTTCGCGAGCGAACCGCGGAGCTG
Source organism: Terriglobia bacterium (assembly GCA_963797245.1). Lineage (GTDB taxonomy): Bacteria > Acidobacteriota > Terriglobia > Bryobacterales > Bryobacteraceae > Palsa-187. The sequence continues at coordinate 20,136 of CAWCPE010000015.1, read as the reverse complement.
GTGCACGCCAAGGAGCGCGCCGAGGAAGCCAGCCGCCTGAAGAGCGAATTTCTGGCCAACATGAGCCACGAAATCCGCACGCCGATGAACGGCTTCATGGGCATGCTGGGAGTCCTGCTCGGTTCCGATCTTTCCGAGGAGCAGCGGGATTATGCCGAAACCGCGCTTTCTTCCGCCGTCACCCTGCTTGAAATCCTGAACGACATTCTCGATTTCTCGAAGATCGAAGCGGGACGCATGGAGCTGGATCCCATCCCGATTTCCATCGCCGACCTGATTGAAGAAACAGCCATTCCCCTGGATGTGGTCGCACACGCGAAGGGAGTGGAGTTGCGGCGTTCGACCGCCCCTGGTTTGCCTCCGGTTCTGATCGGCGATCCCGTCCGGCTGCGTCAGGTTTTGCTGAATCTGGCGAGCAACGCGCTCAAGTTTACGAAGGAAGGCACGGTGGAGATCCAGGCGGGCGTCGATCAGGTCCAGGCCGACTCTGCGTTGCTGCGATTCACCGTCACCGATTCCGGCATCGGAATGACCGCCGAACAGCAGTCCGTCATCTTCGAGCCGTTCCGCCAGGCGGATGGGTCCACCACGCGGAAGTATGGAGGAATCGGCCTCGGCCTGTCCATCTCACAGCGCCTGGTGCACATGATGGGCGGTGAAATCGGAGTCTCGAGCAGTCCCGGCAAGGGCAGCACGTTCTGGTTCACGGCGCGGCTTGGGGTGGTCGATCGCGCGATGTCGCCGATCCCGGACAACGCCGCGCTGACCAACCTCGCCAGAGCCGTGGGGCCGTCCTCACCGCGACTGCTCGACGTTCTGGTGGTGGAAGACAACCAGGTGAATCAGCGGGTGATGAAGACCGTGCTGGAGCGCCGTGGGTATACCGTCGCGCTGGCCGATACCGGAGTGGCCGCTCTCAGCATGACCGCCGAGCGGCACTTCGATGTGGTCCTGATGGATGTTCAGATGCCCGAAATGGATGGGATCACAGCCACGCGGCTGCTTCGCGAGCGGGACGCGCAACAGGGCGTCCACACCGTCATCGTGATGTTGACGGCGCATGCACTGGAGGGCGACCGCGAGCGTTGTCTGGCGGCCGGCGCCGATGGGTACGTCCCCAAACCCATCCAGATATCGCAACTCCTCGCTGAAATCGAAGCGGCGCTCTCTGCATTCGCTCCCGCCGACGTCACTGCGACCCGTCTTTGACAAAGTCGCGTCGCGAAGCGCCACTCTATTTAGCCCTTACGCAATGAGTGCAGGCTCGGAAGGTCCTTGACGCTCCAGCCGCCGCCGATCGCTTTGATCAGCAGCACGCTCGCATCCATCCGCCGGCGCTGAATATCGATTTCATTCCGCTGGTTGGTCAACGCGATGGTCTGCGCAGTAATCACCTGAAGATAGTTGTCCACTCCACCTTGGTATCGATTGATGAAAATCTGAAGCGATTCCTCCGCCGAAGCAACGGCCTCGCGCTGCTGCCCTTCTTCATGCTCCAGGATTCGCAGGGCCGCCAGATTATCCTCCACTTGTTGAAATGCGGTGAGCGTCGTCTGGCGATAGGCTGACACGGAAGCATCGTAGCCCGCGATGGCCGCGTCCGAGCCGGCGTGACGACGGCCCGCGTCGAACAGTGTTTCGGCAAGCGAAGGTCCCACCGCCCAGAAGCGGCTCGGCCAATTCAGCCAGTTGAGTATCGAGCTGCCTTCGAATCCCGCTGACGCGCCCAGCGTGACAGTGGGAAAGAACGCCGCGCGCGCGATTCCGATCTGCTCATTGGCTTCCTCCACACGTCGCTCCGCTGCGGCGATATCCGGACGCCTTTCGAGCAGTTGCGACGGGAGTCCGACCGGAATCGCCGGGAGTTCGGGATGGAGCGGCATCGCAGCCAGTGTGAAAGCTGCCGGAGGCTTCCCGATCAGCGTCGCAATCGCATGCTCATACTGCGACCGCTGCACTTCGATATCAGTCTGCTGCGCACGCGCGGTATCCAGCTGCGTCTTCGCCTGCGCCACGTCGGACTTCGGCGAGGCGCCGCCTTCAAACCGGTTTTCAGTGAGTTGCAGCGCGTCCGCGTAAGCCTTCACCGTGTCGTCGAGAAGCTGCTTCTGCGCATCGGCGGCGCGCAGTTCGAAATAATCGTAGGCGAGCTCTGTCTGAATGCTAAGCGTCGCCGTGGCGAGATCGGCCGCGACCGCCTGCGCTTCTTCGCGCGACGCGTTGACCGTCCGCCGCACGCGTCCCCACAAATCGATTTCATAATTCAGGTCGAACGGCAGCACGAATTGGCCGGTCGCATTGGGCTGCAATGGAAAGTACGGCTGATTCGCGGAATCGCGCAGCGATGCCACGCTCGGATTCGTGGAAATAGTCGGAAATTCGCGATGCGCGGTTGAAACGAATCAGCGCCCGCGCCTGGCGGAAACGCGCTTCGGCGATCTTCAAATCCTGATTTCCGTCGATGGCCTGTTGCTCGAGTGCAGTTAGTTGCGGGTCATTAAACGTCTCCCACCATTTGGCCGGAAGCGAGGGCGCGCCGGGCTGCGCGAACTTCCAATCCTTGGTTTCCTTGAAGCTGTCCGGCCCCGCTTCTTTGAACGCGGCCGTCATGGGAGTGTCCGGCTTCACGTATTTCGGCCCGACCATGCACCCCCCCAGCATCAATGCGAAAATGAGCGCGAGCGTTAGACGGGTTTTCATTGCGCCGACCCTCCCTCCACCCGAACCGGTGCGCCGCTTTCGAGCGAATCCGACGGATCGAGAATAATCGAGTCGGAGGGCCGCAGGCCGGATACGATCTCGACACTCGCGCCATAATCGCGGCCGATCGCGACCGGCACCAGGTTCGCGCGGCCGCCGCGCACCACGCCGACCCGCAATCCTTCCCGGCGGAACAGCAGCGTGTTGGCCGGGATGGTCACCGAACGCACCGCGGCGGGAAGCTTCAAATGAACCGATATGTAGGCACCCGGCAACAGAAGCCGGTCGGGATTATCCACATCCACTTCGACCAGCAAGGTTCGCGACGCGGGATCGATCGCACTCGAATTTCGCGCCAGCCTTCCGTGAAACAAGCGCCCGGGATATTCGTCGAGCGTCAGCGTAGCCTTCGCGCCGGGCCGCGCGGCGTTCGAATACACTTCCGGAACCGGCACGAACACGCGCAGAGTCGAAATCGCGGCCAGATGAAACAGCTCCTTGCCTTGCGCCGCGGATCCGGCGTCGATGAGCGCGCCGATATCGGTGCTGCGCGCCGTGATCACGCCGTCGAAAGGCGCGTACACTTTCTCGAAGGATTGCAGTTGCTGAAGACGCCGCACATTGGCCGCGTTCGAATCCACCACGGCCTTTTGCGCGGCCATGTTCGCGACCGCCTGATCGGTCTCCTGCTTCGATACCGAGTTGGTTTTGAGCAGCCACTGCCAGCGCTCCGCGGTGGTCTTCGCCAGATCGTAATTGGCCTGCGCCGTTTCAAGCTGGGCCTGAGCCTGTTGAAGCTGCTGGTCGATTTCCGGCGTCTCGATATCCGCCAGCAGGTCGCCCTTTTTCACCCGCGCGCCGATGTCGAAATACCAGTGCGCCAGGTAGCCGCTGGTGCGCGCGTAGATGGGCGAATCGATAAATGCCTGCGTGTTCCCGGGAAGAATAATTTCCGCGATGGGCGAGGCGAGCTTGGGATGCACCACCTTCACGACCGGCGTGGCGGCCTGGTCGGTTGCGCGGGCCAGTGCTTCGCTCGCTTCCGTGCGGGTGCGGATGCCGCTGTGGATCCCGAATCCCAACGCGCCGGCCGCGGCGAGCACGAAAACGCCTAAGCCGAGCCTGCTTCCGAGCGAACGCCGGTCGCGAGCTGCCGTTGCGATCTCGTCTTCTTGAAGTGTCATAATCTGCTCCGATCGAGTTGCGTTTCTTCGACCACTTCAGAATTCCCCGCGGTGCGCGAACCGTGCACGATCGCGAACACGGCCGGCACAAACGTCAGCGTGGCGAGCGTGGCGCACAACAGGCCGCCGATCACCGCGCGTCCCAGCGGCGCATTCTGCTCTCCGCCTTCGCCCAACCCGAGCGCCATCGGAATCATGCCGATAATCATCGCCAGCGCCGTCATCAGCACCGGACGGAAGCGCGTGTAACCGGCTTCAATCGCAGCTTCGATCGCATCGGAATGATGTGCCAGGCGCTCTTTGGCGAAGGCGACCACCAGAATGCTGTTGGCGGTCGCCACGCCCATGCACATGATGGATCCCATCAATGCGGGAACGCTCAGCGTGGTGTGCGTCAGGAACAGAAACACCACGATCCCCGCCAGAGCGGCGGGAAGCGCCGTGATAATGACGAACGGATCCAGCCAGGATTGAAAATTCACCACGATCAGCAGGTACACCAGCACAATCGCGAAACCCAATCCGGCCAACAGGCCGACATACGAGGTGCGCATCGTATCCAGTTGCCCGCGCATGGTGACGAAGCTGCCGCGCGGAAGCGACGCCCGGTTCGCGTCGACAATTCGCGAGATGTCGCGCCCCGCGCCTCCCAGATCGCGATCCTGCACCGAAGCGTAAATATCCACCACGCGGCGGATGTTGTAGTGATTCAGCACCGCCATTTCGTTCGAACGCGTGATGGACGCAACGTCCGCCAGAATTTCCGGCCGAGTCGCCGTCGCGGAGGTGATCGGGATATTCTGCAGATCCTGAAGTGACTGAATGGCGTACTGCGGCGTCTGTTCCACCAGGTTGTAGCTCACGCCGTTCTGCCAGTTGAGAAAGAACGCGGGCGTCACCTGAAAACTGCCGCTCAGCGAAACCAGCAGGCTGCTGGCAACATCGCGCGGTGTATATCCACCCTCCACCGCTTTGGTGCGGTCGACCGCGACATGAAACTTGGGGTAATCGAAATCCTGCTGGATACGCGCATCGGCAATGCCCGGCACGTGGCGAATCTGTGACAGGATATGGTCCGCAACCACGCGATTCGCCTCTACATCGGCGCCGTCGATCTGAATATCCACCGGTGCCGGCAATCCGAAATTGAGAATCTGCGTGACGATATCGGCAGGGAGAAAGTAAAACGTCACGCCGGGAAATTCCACGGGAAGATTCTTGCGCAAGTCTCGAATGTAATTGGCAGTCGGATGGTGCTTTTCGTCAAGAGACACGAAAATGTCCGCATCGGCGTTGCCGATCAACCCGTTGGTGGAGCGCATGAAATTCAGCTGGCTCAGCGGGAATCCCATGTTGTCGAGAATGCCCGTCACTTCATTGCGAGGGATCTCAGCTCGGATCGAATTTTCCACCTGGTCGCAGAGCCGCGCGGTCTCCTCAATGCGCGTCCCGGTCTTGGCGCGCAGGTGCAGAATGAATTGGCCGCTGTCGGTGTTCGGAAAGAAATCCTGACCGAGCCACGGCGTCAACAGAAACGCGGTCGCGCAAACGCCCAGAAAAACCGCCGCGAAAATGAATCGCCGGTACACCAGCGTGGTCAGCAGAAGCTGATAGCCCAGGCGCAGCCGCTCGAACACGCGTTCGAATCCACGCTGAAACCACACCAGCGGATTGCGCGACGCGCCATTTCCATGCTTCGACTTCAGCAGATACATCGCCAGCGTCGGAACCAGGGTTCGCGAAAGAATGTACGACGCGATCATCGCGAACACCACCGCCTCGGCCAGCGGAACGAACAGGTAGCGCGCCACGCCCGACAGGAAAAACATCGGCAGAAACACGATGCAGATGGCCAGTGTTGAAACCAGCGCCGGAACCGCAATCTGCCCAGCGCCTTCCAGGATCGCGTCGTGCAAGCTGCGGCCCTGCTCCAGATAACGCTCGATGTTCTCGATGGTGACGGTCGCGTCGTCCACCAGAATGCCGACCGCCAACGCCAGGCCGCCGAGCGTCATCACATTGATCGTCTCGTGCAGAAATCCAAGCACGATGATCGACGAAAGAATCGACAGTGGAATCGATACCGCGATGATCAGCGTGCTGCGCCAGCTTCCGAGAAAAATCAAAATCATCAAGCCGGTGAGGCACGCGGCGATCATCGCTTCGCGGATCACGCCGTTAACCGCCGCGCGCACAAATATCGACTGGTCCGCCAAAGGTTGAATCTTCAACTCCGGAGGCAGCGTGGTCGCGACCCGCGGCAGAAGCTTCCGCACACCGTTCACGACGTCAATGGTCGACGCGTCCCCGGCTTTTAAAACCGTGACCAGCGCGCTGCGCTTTCCGTCCTGGCGCACGATGTTGGTCTGCGGAGCGAACCCATCGCTCACCTGCGCGACGTCGCGTAAATAAATCGTCGCGCCGTTGGCGACCTTCACCGGCAGATCGTTCAGCTCGGCGACGGTTCGCGGAGCGGCGTTCAGATCGACGTCGTATTCGAACTGGTCGATTTTGGCGGTGCCGGAAGGCAGTACCAGGTTCTGAAGATTCACGGCTGTCACCACATCGGTGGGAGACAGCCCTTTGGCCTGCAACAACTGCGGGTTCAGTGAGACCATCACCTGGCGCTGCTTGCCGCCGTAGGGGAACGGAATCGCGGCGCCGGGTACGGTCACCAGTTGGGTCCGCAGAAAATTCAGCGCAATATCATTCAGTTGCGATTCGGTGAGGCCGTTGCCGGACAGCGCGAGCTGTAGAATCGGCACGCTCGACGCGCTGAAATTAATGATCAGCGGCGGCTGCGTTCCGGCTGGAAGTTGGCGCAGGATCGTCTGCGATGCCGCCGTCACCTGGGCGTTCGCAGTGTCCAGGCTGGCGCCGGGCTGGAGGAAAATCTTCACCACCGCCGTCCCGTTCACGGTGGTCGATTCGATGTGTTCGATGTTATCGACCAGCGTGGTGAGCACGCGCTCATACACCGTCGTGATGCGCCCCTCCATGTCCTCGGGGTTCAAGCCCGTGTAAGTCCAGGCGACCGCGATCACCGGTATATTAATGTTGGGAAAAATGTCGGCCGGGGTGCGCAGAATCATCACCGGGGCTACCAGCAGGATTAACAAGGCCAGAACCAGGAAGGTATAGGGCCGGTCCAGCGCGACTTTGATGATCCACACGCTGTTTGGATGGACCACAGAACCCAAGGAATCACAGTTAATTCAGTGAAAGGCAATCGGAGAAACCGATAGACTGTTTGACCGATAGACTGTTTGAATGGACCTGCGCCACTTGCGCTACTTCTCCGCCGTCGCCGAACATCAGGGATTCAGCCGCAGCGCCCGGACCTTGCGCGTTTCGCAATCCGCCATCAGCGAACAGATTTCAGATCTGGAACGGGAAATCGGCGTGCCGCTGTTGGTTCGCGGCCAGCAAAAAACGACACTTACGCCCGCCGGTGAGGCGTTTCTGGGCGAGGCGAAGAAGGTCCTGGCGGCGGCGGATAATGCGATTGAAATAGCGCGGCGGGCGGCCCGCGGCGAAATCGGGGCTCTGACGGTGGGGTTCTTCAACGGCGGGACCGGCGCCGACGTACCGGAGATCATCAAGAATTTCCGGCGCCTGCATCCGGATGTCCGCGTGACCGTCGCCGACATGGTACCTGGATTACAATCGGCGGCGCTGATCGAAGGAAGCATGGACGTAGGTTTCACGCGGCCGCTCGAAACGCCCTTCGATCAGCTCTTGCGGTCGGAGGTGCTGTATCTGGATCCTTTGGTCGCCGTGCTTCCCAAGGATCATCCTCTAGCGGGCGCAGCGGTCGATTTGCGGAGTCTGGCGCGGGAGCGGTTCGTGCTGGTGGCGCGCGAATCGTCGCCATCGCTGTTCGGGAAGATTCTGAGGCTGTGTTCGGAGGCGGGTTTTTCACCGCAGATTGTGAGCACTGGCGTGGCCTGGGCAAGCGTGACACTCCTGGTGGAGGCCGGGGAAGGAATTGCGATTCTGCCCAGCAACTTGCAGCATGGAGCGTCCAAAAACCTGTCATTCGGCAGGCTGACAAATCCGGGAGCCGAGATCGGCCTGGTGATGGCCTGGTCGCCGCACCGCGAGGGGCCCGTACTCACGGCGTTTCTCAACCTGGTCCGCAGCTATCGAAGTTGGCCGCTTCGAGGCCAGCCGCCGGTCGGCCACTAACTATTCGCCGTTGCCTGATGCTACAATCCAGGTCTTTCGATGAAGCCCTGGGGCACTTTCGCGGCGGTTTTCCTGGTATCGCTCCTTTTGACGCTGGCGTGGCAGTGGCGGGGAAATGCGTATGGATCGGAGTGGAGCGCAGATCCGGACGAGCCCGCGCATTACGTGACTGGCTTGATGGTTCACGACTATATCGCGAACCGAATGCCCGCGCCGCCCATGGCTTACGCGACCCGGTATTACGACTTTTATCCGAAGGTCGCCATCGGGCATTGGCCGCCCATGTTTTATGCGATTCAAGCCGCCTGGACGCTGCTGTTTACGCCCTCCAGAATCTCTTTATTAGTGTTGATGGCGACGCTCAGCGCCGCGTGGCTGACCGCCAGTTACTTCCTGGTGGCTTCGTTTTTTCGAGCGTGGATCGCGTGGGCGTCGATCCTGTTTCTGTCCGCCACGTTCGATTTTCAATTCAGCAGCCGCGTGGTGATGGCGGAAATTCCGGTGGCTGTATTCACTCTGCTGGCGCTGGTGATGCTGGCCCGCTACCTGGATTCGTCGGGCTCACGGGAAATCTGGCGGTATGCGGTGTGGTTCAGCCTCGCATCCCTGGTAGCGGTGCTGACCAAAGGAACCGCGATCGCCCTGGCCCCGATGCCGTTTCTGGGCGTCTGGTTGGGACGCAGGTGGCGGCTTGTGCGGTCCGCGTCACTGTGGATTCCGCCGCTGTTGGTTGCGATTCTGGCGGCCGTGTGGTTCCTGGCCGCCCCGGATGCGCTGCATCAGAAAGTGGCTAACTTGGGTGGATTCGGCCACTTCCGGGAGAATCGCATTGGCGAGACCTTCGAGCACTGGATAATGTCGCTAGGCGTGGCCGGCAGTGTGCTCGCACTGGCCGGGTTCCTGCGAATTGCCTGGGGCGTCGCCCTTGGAACCGAAAGGCGTGGCTTGTGGGTGGTGACCGTCCTCTTTCTTCCGGTGACGATCGCTTGCCGGATCGAGTTCGGGGTCTGGGACGCTAAGCACTTACTGACCACATTGCCGCTGCTGATGCTGTGCGTGTGGGAGGGCGTCGACTGGATTCTGTCGAGCGTTCCCCGCTTTCGGAAAGTTGGCTTGGCGCTGGCAACCGCAGCGCTGGCGGTGACGGCGATTCGAAGCGTTTCAATGATGCCGCCGAAAATTCATCTGGGACTCGACCTGGTGGCTCGCGACCTGGTGTCCACCCCCGAGTATGCGCATGACCGATTCCTGATTCTGTCGGACGGGCTGGGGGAAGGCGTTTTCATCGCCGAAGTTGCCGCCCACGAAAAGCGGCCGGGACACATGATCGAACGCGGCTCCAAGCTCCTGGCCGAGGAAAACTTTCTGGGCAGTCAAATCCGGCTGGTCTTCACCACCCCGGAAGAACTGATGGGTTTTTTTGAGAGAACACCGGACCGGATCGTGATCGTGGATGGAGTTCAGGCCGGGGTGCCCTTCATGAGCCTGGTGCGGGAGTCGATCCGGCGAAATCCCAGCCGATGGAAGCATTTAGGCACGTATCCACGCGCGGATGCGCCGGCGCCCCTGGAGGTCTTCCGGCTGGAAAAGTGATCGATGCGAAACGAACCCAGGAAAGCCGATCTGACCGTCGTCATCCCCGTGTATAACGGCGGGAAGACGATCGGCCTATGCCTGAAGAATCTGTTCGCGTCCACCCTCGCAAACTTCGAGGTGATCGTGGTGGACGATCATTCCACCGACGAATCGGCGAACATCGCACGCTCTTTCCCGTGCGTGATTCTTGAGACGGCGGAAAATTCGGGCGCGGCGGCGGCGCGAAATCTGGGAGCGGCCCATGCGCAAACTGCTCTGATCTATTTCCTGGACGCCGATATTCTGGTGCAGCCCGATACGCTCGCGCGCACGCTTCAGTCGCTTGAAAGCCATCCTGGCGTCAGTGCCATTATGAGCTCCTTTCAGAAAGACACCATCCATCAGAACCTCGTCTCGGTCTACAAGAATCTACTGCAGCATTACACCCATCAGCACGCCAATCCTGACTCAACCAGCTTCTGCGGAGGATTCAGCCTGATCCGGCGCGATGTTTTCCTGGCGGCGGGCGGGTTCGATCCGGCCTACCGGTTCATGGAGGATGTGGAGCTCGGCTACCGGCTGAAGAGTGCCGGCCATCGCATCCTGCTCGATCGGGAATTGCAGGTCACGCACTGGAAGTCTCTCGATCTGGTGGGGCTGGTCCGGTCAGACCTGTTCGAGCGCGCCGTTCCGTGGACGCGAATCATGCTGGATAAGCGGGTTTTTAGCAACGATCTGAACACGCAGATCCATCACGTTGTCAGTGTTCCGGTTTCCTTTCTCCTGCTCGCATCTCTGGCGGCTCCGGCGTGGTGGCTTTGGTTGAGTTTGCCTCTGGTCGTTGTATTTGTCGGGCTGAACTACGGGTTTCTGAGCTTTGTGCGTAAGGAGCGGGGTGGGTGGTTCGCTCTCCGCGCTGCCGCGTTGTGCTGGTTCGGCTATCTGTACAGCGGCTTAGGCGCGGTGCTGGGGACCTTCGAACACTTCTCGCGGCGCAGCGTGGCCCGGGAAGAGCAGGAGCCGTCCGAGGGCGACTGATCGACCCCCGGCTGTACAGCGGTTAATACGACCAGCCCTGCCGGTGAGAGTGTGTGTGAAAAGCGATGCCTCACCCCGCCGTTACCGGCAGGGCTGGTCTATCGCGTTGAAGGCGCGGACGTCCGTGACCAGCCCTGCCGGTAACGGCGGGGATCGAGCTCCGCTTTTCACACACACTCGTGACGGCGGGGATCAATCCCGAACTCGGCGCATGACCGGCGATAATGGAACATCCACGCGGATTGCACACATCGACTGGTCGAGTTCCTGCTGGCCGACGACGGCAGGGCCGCTGACGCCGCTCGCCATTTTTCCGAATGCGGGTCATGGAGCGAGGCGCTGGCTCTGGCTCAAGCCTGGAAGGTGATCCCGCAGCTCTCCAGCCGCATCGAAAGCCTGCGCGTGAAACTGGACTCCACGGATCGGGGAACGCTTCGGCGGGAATTTCTCAGGGTCTACGGGCAGTCGGCGATGCGGGCGGGCAAGGCCATCCCGGCGATGCGCGAACTGGAGCAGGCCGGGATTCCGGTGGCCGGGTTCAAGGGAATCGCGTCGATGGCGGTGCTGTACGGCGATCCCAAACACCGCACGATCGCGGATGTCGATCTGCTGATCCTGCGGAAGGATCTGCGCGACGCGCTGGTGTGCCTGGAACGGTCGGGCTTCGCGCGGCGAGGCTCGGAAACGCTGGACGAGTATCTGCGATTCGTGAAGAATGCGCCGGGGCTGGCGGGCAATCAGTCGATCACTCTGTTTGACGAGCAGGGCGGTGAGATCGACCTGCATTGGGCGCTGGACGGTTCCGGTCTGCGCACGGAGGAGATTCTCGACCGCGCGCGGAACGCTCGTCTGATGAATGCGAGGATCCCGGTGGTGGATTCTAGAGATGGATTTCTGCTGACCGTGCATCATGTGATCCGCGAAGATATGGCGATCGAAGGTGCGTGCCGGGATTTTTGCGATCTGCGGCTGTGGTGCCGGCACCTGGAAGAAAATCGGCAGCTCGAGGCCGGGATGAAGGGGACCGTCCGGTCAGGCTACGCGGCGCCGGCGCTGGCCGTCACGGGCCTTCTGCGCAGCTACGATAATGCCAGCGCCGCCGCGCGGGCGGCTGACTTGCTGTACGATCTGGCGAGCCCTTCCGCGCGCCGATCCGCCACGCGACTCACGGAACTGTTCCACTATCAGATGGGGAACGGACGACTGGGCAAGGATGTTTTGTACCTGCTTCATTCGCGCCCCTGGCGGCAGATGCTGTTTGGGCTTGGACGCGACTGGTCCGGCTACCGGCGCAGCATGCAAACCTTCGATCAGAATCTGAATCAGGAAATTCCGTTGCACGAAAGAGTCGCCGAGCTGGCCAGATCCATCCCCGGGCCGCGTGGGCTGAAGCTGGCGCGAGAGCTCGCCCGCATTAAGTACAGGGTCGGCCGGGCTCCGGATTCCCTGTGACGGTCATCGAACAGTCCGGAAGAACGCTGGCGAGCAGCGTGGCGGAATATCGCGACTCGGGGACGCTGTTCCTGTTCCTGACTCTGCGCGACATCCGCCTGCGCTACCGGCAAACCGCGCTGGGCATCGGATGGGCGGTGCTTCAGCCGCTGCTTCCGATGCTCATCTTTGGCGCGGTCTTTTCACGCCTGCATTTTCAAACCGGCGGGATTCCGTATCCGTTGTTCGTCTTCAGCGGTTTTGCTCCCTGGATTTTCATCGGCAATTCGGTCATCAGCGCGAGCCCCACTTTTGTGAACAATTTCGAGATGATCAACAAGGTCTACTTCCCGCGCGCCGTGCTTCCTATGGCCGAGGTCGCCGCGCTTACGCTGGATGGGACCGTCGCCGGCGCCGCGGTGCTCGCATTGAGCGCGTGGTACGGATACGGTCCGGTGTGGAGCTGGCTGCTGTTGCCGGTGGTGGGGATGGCCGCGGTCGCGCTGGCGATGGCCGCGGGTGTGGCGGCAGCTTCGCTCACGGCGGTGCTGCGCGACATCAAGAATGCGATTCCCTTTCTGGTGCAGCTATGGATGTACGCGAGCCCGGTGCTGTATCCCGTGGACTGGATTCCAGAGCCAATCCGGCGGTTTGCGGGATTGAATCCGGTGACCGGGCTGCTGGCGGCCTTTCGAGCCTGCCTGTTCGGCACCGCTCCAGATTGGGGAATCATCGCGCAATCCGGCGTCTCGATCCTGATTCTGATGGTGGCCGCGGTGGGGATCTTCCATCGCCTGGAAGCGGATCTGGCGGAACGCGTATGAACACGGTGCTGGTGGAGAATCTGGGCAAGGAGTTCACGCTGGGCGGACGGCCGCAAGGTTACCGGACTTTCAAAGATCTGTTCCGGCGCAGGCCGCCCAAGGCAACCACGCGGTTCGTCGCGCTCGACGGCGTCAGCTTCGAAGTCGAGCGCGGGGAGACGTTCGGGATCATCGGTCGCAACGGAGCCGGAAAATCGACGCTGCTGAAAATCCTCTCCTCGATCCTGCGGCCTTCGCGCGGACGAGTGGTATTGAACGGACGCGTGGGAAGTCTGCTCGAAGTGGGGGCCGGGTTCCATCCGGAACTGACCGGGCGGGAGAACATCTTCCTGAGCGCGGCCATCCTGGGGCTGAAACATTCCGAGATCGTCCAGAAGCTCGACGAGATTATCTGGTTTAGCGGTGTCGAGAAATACGTGGACGAGCCGGTCAAACATTTTTCAAGCGGAATGTACATGCGCCTGGCGTTCGCGGTGGCGGCGCACATCGAGCCGGAGATCCTGCTGCTCGACGAGGTGCTGGCGGTGGGCGACGCCGATTTTCAGAAGAAATCGGTGGAGCGCATTGAAAGAGTGAGCCAGCATGGACAGACCGTGGTGCTGGTTTCGCACAATATTCAAACCGTTCTGCGGCTGTGCCGGCGCGCGCTATGCCTGGATCAGGGGCGCGTGGTGGACATCGGCAGCGCGGCCGACGTGACGGCGCGTTATTTGCAGATCGGAGGCGCAAATCACGGGGTCCGGCGGTATCCGGAAGGCGAGTATGCGCCGGGCGATCGCGTGGTCCGGCTGCGAGGCGTACGCGTGCGTTCGCGGGAAGGGCAGACTTTGGGGACGGTCGATATCGGCCGGGAGTTCGGAATCGAGATGGAATTCGAAGTTCTGGACGGCGGATCGGTGCTGTTCCCGTCGCTGGTGATCGAAAGCGAACGCTGGCCGGTATTGTGGGCCACCGATGCCGCGAGTCCATGGCACGGGCGTCCGCGGCCGGCGGGGCGATATACCGAGATCGCCTGGATCCCGGCCAATCTGCTTTCGGACGGCGTGCTGCGCGTCACCGCCGCGATTCGTTCGTTCCGGCCTCACACGGAGCACTTGGTCGAACACGACGCGGTGGTTTTCCATGCCGTCGAAACCGTTGGCGGAGCCCGCGGTCAATATGCCGGCTTCATCGAAGGCGCGGTTCGGCCGCTCTTGCAGTGGACGGTTGAGCGCGCGGAAAAATGAACCTCATTTCCTGGCGGCGCGCCGGGTATTTTCGAGTAACGACATTAATCGTTCCACGCGCTTGTGCGTATCGGGATCGGTCGCGTGGGAGAGCTTCGCGAAGGCCAGCGGCGCCAGATCCCGCAACTCGCGCGGGAGCAGAGCTTCGTAGATCCGGACGCGGCTCCGGTTGCGCACGAATCGATTGTCGGCGCGCGAGCGGCTCCCGGCCTGCATCCGGTACCACACCAGCCCTTCCGGGATCACGCGCAGATCGAAGCCGCGCGCGACTACGTTGAGAAGCAGTTCCCAATCCTCGTCCACATCGCGTTCCGGCGGGAATCCTCCGGCGGCGAAATAGCATTCGCGCTTCAAAAGGAACGTGGTCCCACCGAACTCGGGAAAGACGATACCGGCCGCGAGCGCGGGTCCCAGAGGGATGATCAAGCGGCGCGCCTGGTTCGGATCGGGCGGAGGTTCGGCGGTGTCGAATTCGAGCAGGACGCAGGAGAGCGCATCGGCGCCGGAGCGGGCCGCGGCGCGGGCGAACGTTTCGACCGCGTGAGGAAGCAGTTCGTCATCGTCGTCCGCGAACAGGAGATGGGAGCCGCGGGCCGCCCTGGCCGCATGATCGCGCGCGACGCCCGGGCCGGCGTTCGCCTGGCGCAGCAGCCGCCAGCCGCGCGTGGCGAAATCGACCTCTAACTCGCGCAAATAGGACTGCGCTTCTTCGGTGGTGCTCCCGTCATCCACGACGATCACTTCCAGGTTCGAATAGGTCTGCGCCCGCACAGACGCGAGCATTCGATCGAGCAGGCGCGGACGTTCGAAGTGCGCGATGCAGACGCTGATGAACGGCAATTCGCCGGGTGGAGGCGTCACCGACTCGGCTGGCTGCGCGCCGTGCCAGCGATCCCAATCCTCCCGCACGCGCTCCGATTCGCGGGCTGCTCGGGCGGGCCGCTGACCGGAGCGCAGGATTTCTTCGATCCGTGCGGCGAACACGCGTGCATCGAGCGGCGCGGTGACACGCGCCCGGTCATCCGGATGGATCAGCTCGGGGATCCCTCCGCGATCGCTCGCCAGAAACGGGATGCCTTCTTCCAGACATTCCTGCACCGTGCACGGCGAGTTGTCGACTTGAGAGGGGATGACGGCGAGCCGGCCGGGGCCGCGCAAATATTCGAGCGCCTGCATGCGGCCGCAGGACACCAGAGCCTTCGGCGGCGTGCTCCACGCCGACGCCCGCATATGCAGATAATCCAGGCCGGGCCGTCCCTCCACCATGCCCTCGGATCCCAGAAGGGTGATGGTAAAGTCGCGGGACAGCTTCAACCAGTCGAGCACATCGCAGAATAAAGGAAGCCCCTTGCGGCGATCCAGGCGTCCGAAAAAAACCAGCTCGCGGATCGGGCCATCGGGTCGGACGGCCAGCGGCGTTTCGAGCGGCTGAAGAACATTGTTTGCGACGTACGTTCTGGCGGGCAGAACCCATCCCTCATCCTGCATCCAGCTAAGCAGATACTGGCTGGGACTCACCAGCACGTCGGCCCATTCGACGCTCCTGCGCTCCATGAAATCCACCACCACGTCCTCCAGGCGGGACGCGAGCGTACCATCGCCCTCCCGGCTCCAGCGCATCGGCCCGTGCGCGCCGACGCACAGAGTGGTGCTTTCGAACGCGAGTCCCAACTGCTTGGCGAGCAGCGAATAATAAGGCAGCCCGAGCCATTCATGGAAGTGGATCACGTCAAACGCCGGCTGATCCCGCAGCCAGTAATAGCAGCGCAGCGATTCGGGTTTGCGATTTCCGTACCACACCGGCGGTTCCGACGGCTGGGGCAGGTGTACAAAGTCGACGCCGTGTGTTTGGAAGTAGCGGGTCCACTCGGTCACATCGCCCTGATGAAACGAGGTGCTCAGATAGGCGATAGTGACCTGATGACCGGCTTCGGCGAGCGCCAGTGCGAGTCCGTGATACGCCGCGCCGACGCCGCCACCATGATAGGGACCGGCAATATCCACCGAAGCGATCGCGATCCGGCGAGGGCGTGGAACCGGATCCGGAGGGGCCGGAAGGCCTGAAAACGAGGTCTCAGGCCTCATGAAAAAAGGTCGGTCCGTAGTATACTTCGAAGAGTCGATGCCTCGCTTACGCATCGAGGGGGAATCTGAAATTTTCCGCGGGTGCAATGAGTCCAGATCATTCTTTCGAGTGTAACGCTCCAGATGTTGTCTTCGAGAATTTTGGCGACGAAGCGGTCATCCTGAATCTTCAATCCGGGAATTATTACAGCCTGGATGGCATTGGAATGGTCTATTGGGAATATCTGAGCCAGGGAGTTCCTCACCGCGAAATCGTGGATCATTTCACCGCACGCTATGCCGTCACCGTGGATCGCGCCGCCGCCATCGCGGGAGATTTCGACCTGCTTCTTGAGCGATTGCAGGTGGAAGGATTAGTTCGAGCCGCGAATACGTCCCGCCCCCTGACCGAAGTCACCTGCACGGCGAACGCGACTACTGAATACATCCGCCCGGAGTTGTCCAGATTCGACGACGTCGCCGATATGCTGCTTCTCGATCCGGTCCACGACGTCAGCGAAGAAGGATGGCCGAATCCGGCACCCGCGCCCGGACACGAACGGCAGTGATCAGCGTCATTATTCCGGTTTTCAACGGCGCGCCGTATATCGACCAGGCCATCGAAAGCGTCTTCGGCCAGACATTGCCTCCCGATGAAGTGCTGGTCATTGATGACGGTTCGACCGATTCGACCGCGGAGGTGGTCAGACAGTATCAGCCGCGTGTCCAGTATCGCTGGCAGAAAAATCAGGGCGCAGGGACGGCCCGCAACCTCGGAATAAGCGATTCAAAAGGGGATTTGCTGGCGTTTCTGGATGCCGACGACCTGTGGCTTCCGGACAAATTGCGCCTCCAGAAAGCCGCCCTCGATGAAGACGCCGGGCTGGATCTGGTGTTCACGCACATGAGCCAATTCCGTGACGATGGATCAACCATCGAGGAAACGACCGCTCAGGCATCGCCGCTGATCTCTTGTTTGCTCGCGCGGCGCACCGCTTTTGATCGCGTCGGGGTTTTACGGACCGACTCGAAAGCGGAGTTCGTCGACTGGTACCTGCGCGCACGCGAGGCAGGTTTGAAAATGCGGACACTGGACGCGCCGCTGGTAAGGCGCCGCATCCATTCCGCCAACTTCACGCTTCAGCATAAGGACGTGCCGCGCGAATACGTTCAGGTGCTTAAAGCGTCCCTCGACCGGCGCCGCGCCAAGGCAAGCGCACGGGCCGGCGAGATTCTGTAAGAGTCCTCGCTTATGGCAATCCACGGCTTGCCCGCGACAGAACAGGAGCAGGCGCAGTTCTTTGCCGATGTTCGCGAGGGCTTCGAGCGGGCGTCCGCGAAGGCCGGGAAGATCGTTCGCGATTTTCGCATCGCTGAAACCTCGGTGCGTTTGCGTTTTGCGGGGGAAGCGTTAACTTCCGTGCTGATCCCGGGACTGGCCGGTCTGGTGCGCGGAGGTTCAGTCGCGTTCGATTTCGAAATCTGCATCTGGGATTCGGAATCGACCGGTGTTCCGCCCGTGGCGCCTCCGCGGCCCTGGAAAGACTTCACCGGCCGCGGCAATATCTGGGGTTTCGACAGCACGCGGTATCGTTCCTCCTACCAGTGGGGCGAGGGTGCGGTAAATGTGATGGATCGCGAAACGCGGCAAGCGGTTTACTGGGTCCCGTCGGCGAAGCATCTGCCCGTATGGGTGTGGTCCTCCCCGCTGCGCAGCATTCTCCACTGGTGGATGGAGCTCAATGGTCGCCAGTTGATCCACGCAGCCGCGGTGGGACATGGCGGCCGCGGCGTGTTGATGCCGGGCCGCGGAGGAGCCGGTAAATCCTCAACCTCGCTCGCTTGCCTGCTGGCCGGAATGGATTTCGTGGCCGACGATTATCTGGCGCTCGCGATGGATCCTGAGCCGCGGGCACACCGGCTGTATTCGACCGCCAAGCTGGATCGCACGAGTCTGGATTTGTATGCCGGCCTGCTCGCCCGAGGCCGCGTGGTCGATCGGCCGGACTTCGACAAAGTGGTCCTGTATCTTGAAGACGGGTTCGGCGAGCAGCTCAAGGACAGCCTGCCCATCCAACTGGTGCTGCGGCCGAAAGTTTCAGGGTTGCCGGAAACTACGCTCGCGCCGGTCGAGGCATGCGCAATTGAGCGGGAGCTCGCATCCGAGACGCTGCTGCATCTGCCTCACGCCGGAGCCGGCACGGTAGAAATACTGAATCGCATCTCGCGTGAAATTCCCCGGTCGGCGATTCAGCTGGGAACCGATCGCGCTGGCATACCGGCATTTATTCAGAGGATTCTCGAGGCTCGCGCCCGCGCTGGGTCAGAGGCGCGAGAGGTGGGAGAGCAGCGGCCATTTGTCTCTGTGATCGTCCACTTCCACGAGGAGGACCGCGACGAATTGAGAGCGCTTGCGGCCATGATCGAGGCGCAGACCTACCCCAGAACGGAGTTCATCGTGACGGCCGAGGGCCCCGCTTGCGCGATGGCGGATGAGGCGTCCCGCTTTCCGGGAAACCATCGATTCCTTCCCTTCAACGATCCGGTCGTGCTTGCCGAAGCCTGGAATCGCGGCGTCCGGGAATCTTTCGCAGAGCTATTGATTTTGATCGCGCCCGGCGACCGGTTTCGCGCCGGGGCTCTCGATGCGCTGGTGGATGCCATCGAACGAAACTCCGGAGCTCGCTGGGTTCGAGGCCGGCAGGACCCGGCACGAAGCCCTCTCGAAGGAGCGCTGATCCGGAAGAGCGCGTTTCGAGAGTGTGGACTCTTCCACACGGACCCGCTGTTTCAAGGCCGCGAGCATCGCGAATGGCTCCAGCGGCTGGAGCGAAGCGGACTCGGCGGGCTGGAGATCGAGACCGTCATACTGGACGCCGCGTCTGCGACCGTGGTTCCATACCGTCATCTCCCCCGCAAGATTAATTGGGACTTCCTGCGATCTCAACTGGAGCAGCGGCGCCAGAATACCTCCCAATGAGCGCCCCGCATCATTTGTTATGGGACGCCCTGGTGCTCCCGCTTCCGCACGCCGAGGAGGCCTGGCGTCAATGGAGGGCGTGCACGAATCTGAATCATCTGGATTCCGCCAGCTTTCACTTGCTGCCCACGCTGGCCGGCCGGATGGCGCCTTGGCTTGCAGATGATCCGGAGCAGGAGATTGTGCTGGGCATTTGCCGGCGAGCCTGGAGCCAGAATCAGCTCCGGCGGAAACTACTGGCGAATGCTCTCGCGATCCTGGGCGCCGCGGGAATCGAGCGCGCCGCCGCCATCGGACCGGTTCTGTTCAGTGCGCAATGGCCCGAAGGCTCGATCCGTCCCGTTGGACGCGTCGATCTTCTGGTGGAACCGGCCTCTGTTCGGGCCGCATTCGACGCATTTTTGACAGCCGGATGGAAGCCGCTCTGCACCCTTCTGGATACCACTACTGACCAGTTCTCCTTTGCTCCCGGAATCGAGCTGCAATCTCCGGGTGGAGGAAAGCTGCACATCCACTGGCGTGCGCTGCCAAATACGGATCTTGCGCTTCGGCCTCCGGACTCTGTTCCGCTTCAGCCGATGCAACCTGGCCCGCTTGCACCCTATTCGATCCCCGCGGAACACTCCCTGGTGGTGGCGCTGGGAGGCCAGCTCCAGGACGAAGTGGACTGGCGGTTCGACGCACTCACGATTTGTCGCCGTGGCGGCCTCGATGGGGAGTTGCTCGCGGCGCTTCTAAGGCGTCGTTCCGCCGCGAGGACCAGGCTCGATGAGCTTCGGCGTGAATGGGGTGCGAAGATTCCGGAGGAGGTGACGCGGCGTTCCCCGACGAGCGGCCTGGAACAGATTCTGGCCTCCGCGTTGCGTATCTACCGGCGAAGAACAGCCAGGCGAAGCTAGTCGGGAAAAAGATGTCACGACGTTTCT
>CAWCPE010000014.1:0-265548 GCA_963797245.1 Terriglobia bacterium | reverse complement strand
AATGCGTCGCGATGGTGGTGGCCGGCTGGCTTTGAGCTGTGCCGATGGTCAGTATTACCGGGGTCGACACGTTCGGTGCGATCCCCGGAGGGATCACAGCGTTGATCTGCATCAATCCGGCCGGGTAGCCGGGCGCTCCGCCGGCGTAGGTTACTTGCGCCTCGACTCCGCCGATCATCAGCGTCACCGGTGCTACTGGGACCGGGGGATTCTTGCTGGCTAAGGCGCCGTCGATTCCCGCCGGCGTGGTCTGGCCTCCGCCGGTTGCATAAAACGTTATCGGCGTTCCGCGTGACGCCGGGTTTCCGCTCGAATTCAGCGTCCCGTCCACGTTCACCGCCGTGATCTCACCTACTCCCGACGAATTGCTGGTGAAAATGCCCGGCGCTGTCGCCGTTACGATCAGGTTCACCGTCTGCGACGCCGCGCCTGAGTAAACTACCTTCAATAGCACCGTCGACTGGCCTTGGACCTCATAGGGAACCACCACGCTTACCTGGTTCGCCTGCACGCTCGACATCGGCGCGGGGGTGTTGTTGAAAAATACCTGCGTCGAGCCTAGCTCTGTCGGCAAGGCTTGTCCGGATGGCGCGAGGATCGCCGCACCCGGTGCTGCGAAGCCTGTTCCGCTGATGTTCAGCATCTCGCCCGGTGCGATCGGGCCCGATAGCAGGCTGGCTGCATTGACTATATTCGATGCACTGATGACCGGCGGCGCGGGAGTGACTACCAGCGTGACCGCCACGCTCGCCGAGGCGGCCTGTGGGGATGTAAACGTGATGGTGCCGGTATAGGTTCCCGGCGCCAGATTCTGTGGAGAGACCGATACACTCGATGGATATGGCGTCTGTCCACTTGAAGGCTGTATGGATAGCCAGCTTGCCGATACTGACGATGTGTAGGGCACTACCTTGCCGCTCGAAGCTACTTCCAGGGTCTGCGGCGCCGGCGGAGCTTGTCCGGTCTGATAGCTGAAGTTTAACGACGCCGGAGTCAGGATAAACTGCGGCGTCGCGTAGACTTCGAGCGTCACCACGATCTGCGGAACGTTGCCGGCGCCGCTCGCAGCGGCATAGATCAGGCCCTGATAGCCACCCGGCGCAAGTCCGGTGGGATTCACGCTGGCCAGTGCGTTAAAGGGAGTCTGGCCCGAAGTCGGGCTCAACTGAATCCACGGCGCATTGGGAGACCATAACAAGGTGCTCAACGGGCTGGAGCTCGACGAGCTTGCTCCGAAGCCCTGCGCGGCCGGCAGCGCGCCGCCGATGGTATAGCTGAAGCTTAAGTTGGCCGGCGCCAGCGATAACTGTACCGTGCCTCCTACGATGCCGGTCTTCGCCTGGCATAGCGTCACATCCGCTGCCGTGACCAGCCCGTCCCCGTTCACATCCAGCGGATCGTTCGCTTGCGCCGTGGTTCCGGAAAGTGCGGTCATCAGATCGAAGTCCAGCTGGTTGACTACCCCGTCGGCATTCGCGTCGCAGTAGCTGGCCGCCATCACCGTGGCCTCGCCGAAGCTATTCGCTGTCCCGTTGCTTACATCCAATCTGGCGACATAGAATCCCGCCATGGGAGGAGTGAACGTCACCGACGGCGTATTGGCGTTTTGTAGTGACGAGCTGGGCAGAGTCGAGGAAACAAAGCTCCACTGGTAGCTAACCGCGGAGCTACTCCCCGGATCGTTCGACCCGCTTCCATTCACCGTCACCGGTGTGGCGATCAGGATTCTCCGGTTCGCTCCCGCCACCGCGTTGGGTGGCACACTGGGATCGTAAGCTGTAATAGTTACCGTGTCCGTACTCGAACCGAAGCTATCGGTCACCGTGAGCGCGACGAGGAAGGCTCCGTCCGCATCCGGAGTAAAGCTGGGGGTCGCGGTGGATGCCAGCGTTACTCCCGTGAGCGTGCTACCCGCCGGCGCCGATTGAATCACCCACTGATAGCTAAGCGCCTGGTTGTTCCCGCTCGGATCGTTGCTCAAGCTACCATTCAACGTCACTGGCGATCCACGCAACGCATTCGCCGCCGCGCCCGCATTCGCATTAGGCGGAACTCCCGTCGTGTAGGCCGTGATCGTGACCAGGCTCGGCGCACTCGACTGCGTGCCATTGTTCACGATCAGCTGCAGCGTATAGGCGCCATTCACGTCCGGCAGTAAATCCGGCTGCGGCGTCGATGCGTTGACCAAAGTAGTCAACACACTTGCCGCCGGCTTCGACACTATCGTCCAGGCGTAAGTCAGCGTAGCTTTGCCCGGATCGAAAGACTGGCCGCCGTCGAGCGAAGTATACTTCCCGGTCAACACATTGCGATTCTTACCCGCAATCGCCACCGGCATGTCCGCGCCGATCCCCAGGATCCCGGTCGCCAAAGCAGTAATGGACGGATTTGTTTGGGAAACAATCTTCACCGTGACTGTTCCGCTCGCATTATTGGCCGTAAGCGTCGCATTCACCGCCAGTTCGCCCAGCGTCACGCCCGGAAGGATAAACGGCGAAGTGGTCTGCACATTCTGCCCGGTGATGTCGACAATGCTCGCCTGCGCGACCGGTCCGGTGGTCGAAACGATGGTGGCGGTATAGGTATCCTGCGTGGTGCCCGCGTTCTGCACCTGTAGCAGCAGGGTCGCGGGGCCGGGAGCGCTCAACGCCGTGCGCGCCGGATTGAACGCCGCCGAAACGTTCTGGCTCGACGGGATGACTACTGTCCCGGCAGCCGCGCCAGTCACGCCATTGGCCGAAGCCGTCGCCACCAGTCCCAGGCTCCCCAGCGCCGCAAACGGAGCCGAACCAATCGCGACCGAAATGTTTTGGGATTGTCCCGCCGCAAGCGTCACGCTCGAAGAAGCTAACGTCGCAATCACCGAAGCCGGCCCGCCCAGCGCGATCGCGAAGGTTCCAGCATTCTGGCCCGTGTTGCGCACCGTCAACTGGAACATCCCGCCCGGACTCACTGAAGGCGGCGACAAGCTAACGGCAACTCCCGTGGATATCACATTCAATATCCCCGAAGCCGTATTCGCGATCTGCGAATTAGTCTGCGAAGTGGCCGTGACCGTGAAGTTCAGTGGCCCCGGCGGAGTCCCCGGCGCGGCCGTCAGTTGCAACAGCGTCTGCTGGAAGTTGCCGAGTCCCGGCTGGATGGTTAACGTAGGCTGACTAAACGTAGCGGTAACTCCTCCCGGAGTGGTCGCCGAGAGCGTGTAAGTATCCGCCACGTTACCGGCGTTGGTTACCTGCACCGTGAAGGTAGCCGGCGTGCCTTGACCACCGGTCTGTTGCGTCGGAGTCAACAGCACGCTGGCCCCCAGCGCATTGGTCGATCCCAGCGAGCCTATGGAGCCAGTCCCCACCAGAATCATGGTCCCTTCCACAGCCCCGGAAGCTCCCCCGGAAGTGGCTGTGACCATGAAGTTATAAGTACCCGCCAGATCCGCCAGCGTGGATCGCAGAGTGAGCGGCACATTCATCGACCCATTGGCCGGCACCGTCACGCCAGGCTGCAGCGTCACCCAACTTGGATTCACACCAGTCGCCGCGAGATTATAAGTCACCGCAGCACTGGTCGGATTATTGACAATCAATGTGTAGCTAGCCAACTGTCCCGGCGCGACGGTCTGAGTTCCCGGATTCAGTCCGATAATCTGCCCGGAGTTAATATTCACCTGCGGCAAGGTAACTGAGCCGGACCCGGCGGTGACCGTGAAGTTAACCGTCCCGCCCAGCGCGACAGGCAACACATCGGCGGGCGAGATGCCGGTGACGTTGGAAGTCCAGGTAATCGTATTCGAGGCAGGATTGGTGAAGGTAAGAGTATCGAACCCAGTGCCCGGAGTAATAGTCGGCGCAATCGAAAACGAACTCGGATTGTAGATTACCTTTCCGGTGTTGGGAACTTGAACTGTCGCAGTGTATTCGACCACGCCCGGGCCCGGGATGCTGAAGATCTGGAGACCGGCGGAGCTCGTGATGAACAGCTCGTTCCCGACTGGCAGGAGACTGGTGGGGATGGCGGGAACCGAGATGGTCGAGATGACCGGGCTCGCCGGGTTCGACGTGTTTACCTCCACCAGCAGAGGATTGCCGCTCAGATCGGATGCACCGGCAAACAGGAACAGGTTCGGTCCGATCACCGCGGAGGCGATGTACTGGCCGAAGGAAGAGCCCGCGCCGTAGGGTTGGACGTTGGGAAGTGTGACGGTGGTGAGCAGGCTGGGCGATTGGGGGTTGGTGGTGTCGAAGGTCGCCACCACGATGTTGCCGACGAAATCCGTCACGTACGGATCCGACAGGCCGCCGGTGTTCCCGATCGCGACCCCGGTGTTGCCCTGCACCAGCGGCGCGTTCATGTACTGCGTGCCGGGAACATTCACCTGGGTCAGGATCGACATGTTGGTGGGATCGGTGATGTCGACCGCCCACACCTGTCCGACGCCGCTGTGGGTGTTCGAAAAATCGTTGGTAGTGCTGCCCAGGTACGCCGTGGTCGCGTTCACTTGAGTCGCGTTGGTGATGAAATACTGTCCGCCGGCGACGGGATCCTGCGGCTGTTCAAGCGTTCCGATGATGGAGGGCGCAGACTGGTTCGATACGTTCACCGCCACGAAATCGCCGTACTGATCAATGATGCTGGAGCCGATGACAATCAGATTCGTGGGCACGAAGGCGACGCCGTTCGAATAAAACGGGAGGCTGAAGAAACGTTTGTTGATGGTGCTGCCGGCGATGAGCGCGGGCTGCTGCGGATTGGCGAGGCTGAAAGCGACGAAGCTCGGATTGTCGCCGAAGTCGCTGCTGGATTCGTCGGCGAACGCGACCAGGTTGCCACTCTGGATGGAGCAATAAATGTCGCCGGAGTTGGCGATATTACTCGAGTCCACCGTTCCGGCAATCGAAAGACTGGCGGGAGTGGTGATGTTGACGACCGCGACTTCGTTGTTATCGCAGACGTAAGCGTAGTTGCCGTTCACCGCGGCGGATTCGGCGGCGGACGGGGTCGCGATGGAGCCGATCAGAGTAACCGACGATCCGCCCCCCGGGCCGGCGGGTCCCGTGACGGCGAGCGTGCTCATCACGGTTCCGTTGCCCGGCGCAAGCGTGGTGGGAGTCGCGGTCAGCGTCGCCGTCACCGGCGATCCGATCAGCAGATTCCCCATGCCCGTACCGCCAGGGATGACCGTATTCGTCGCCGGATCGATCACCGAAACCGCCAAAGTGTAGTTTCCATTCGCAAGCCCCGTGGTCGCGATCTGGCCGAAGTCGACGGCGGTTAACAAACTGGTCACCGAAAGAGGAACGGTTTGATTGAACGGACCCAGCACCTGCGTGTTGGAGGAGTTATTCACTACCAACTGCACCTGCACCGTCTTGTTCTGATTGACTACGTTCGCGATGTGGGTAGTCACGTCCACCGATCCGCCGGAGCTAACGAAACCGGGCGTAGCGGTGACATCCTCAATCGCCAGGAACGCATTGCGCGCCGTCAAGGTGCCATAGGCTGTCTGCAAACTACCCGAGACTCCGTTGATCGACGCGCCGACCGAAAACTGCAACGCGGTGCTGGTGGAAGGCGTAATGGTCAGCGACGGATTGTTCATCGCGTTCGGCACCGGAATCGATTGTCCCGGCCCGAGCGTTACGGAAGGTGTACTCAAGGACCCGGTGACTCCGGAAGGCAGCGAGCCGAGACTTAGCGCATAGGTATTGGTGGTGGTCGAGTTGTTTTGCAGTCCAATGTAGAACTGCGAACCCTGGGTGGGAATCGCGGTGGAACTGTTGGGTACGAGCGTGAAGTTGAACGGAAACGCCGCCGGCGACTGAAGCACCGTGTTCAGATTCGCCAGATCGTTACTGAGCTGCGTTAGTGCCGCGCCGATATTCGAGCAGTTAGCCGCTGAAATCGCCGACGCGTCAGACTGGAACGTCGCCACAAAGTTCGCAAGAAACGGCGCGTTCATCTCCTGAATCAGGCTGTTGAGGTATGCGTCAACGTTCGCCTGCGCGGCTGCGCTACAGGCTGAAAGCGCGGTGTCGATGGCGGCCGACAGGCCCGACAAAGTCGTCGCGATGTCGGATCTGCCCAGCGTCAGCGCGTTTTGAGCGGCACTAAGCGCGGATTGAGACTGTGCCGCGACTACATAGACCAGCGTGGTGGTTGCAATGGGCTGCGCGGCGGCGTTCAGGTTCGCATTGATCACCACCAGATTTTGTGAGCCCAATGACGCGTTCGCGGGAACGCCGATGGTGACCGGAATCGATTGCAATTGGCCGGCCGATAGAGAAATCGAGGCAGGGATGCCCGAGATCGACAGAATGGCGGGCGCGCTTACAGTCACCGAACTGGTGACGGAACTGTTGCCGCTCGCCTGAATGGATAGCGTCGCGTTCACGGTGCTCCCCGCCGTCACCGAAGTCTCGGCGGGGGTGAGCGATACTTGCAGCCCCTGGACCGCCGGCACATTGAATGGCGCACTCGCCGAAGTGTTGACGGCGGAATTGGACGCGCTGGCGACCGTCAGGCCGAAGGACTCGGGCGTTCCAGGAGCCGGGATAGGGGAGGACGGCGTGACGCACACGCCCACCACGGCGTTCGCGCCGGCGGGAATCGTTATCGAGGGCACGCTGGGGCTGACGCTGAAACCGGACGGCGGGGTCAACGCTGTCAAGTTGAATACGTCGGATTGCGGCCCGGTGTTCTGGATCTGCAGGCGATAGGCCAGCGGAAGCTGCGCGCCGGAGAACGGAATAGTCAGCACGGGATCGGGAGAAAGCTGCGCGGTGACTCCGGGGGTGGTGCCGGCGGCGCCCGCGGGCGGCGGCGGAATGGCCAGCAGAATCTGCGGAGCCGGCGGGTCCACCGAGTAAACCGCGTCGGCGGCGAGGAATGCCACCGTCGCTCCGAGTACGAAGGCCGGCGATTCATACGCCGTAATCGAGCCGATCGCCAGGTTGATGCGGTCAAACCAGGAGAACGCATTCTGGGCGTTCGATGCGGAGCTTCCAAACTGCTTCTTGAGCACCGTGAGCGTGACAAATTCGATGGAAGCCCACAGGATTCCGAACGTGTACCCGAGCAGGAATTGCATCGAAACCGCCACCTGCAGCAGGATCGCGCCTTCCCCGTTCACAATCACTCCGGCCAGCAGGCCGATGGTTTCGATTAAACTCCCGTGCGCGCCGTCCGCCAGCACCGACTGCGTCTCGCCGGTGGTTCCATCGAGCTGATACCAGCCGTACATATTGAGCGTGCTGATCGAAACCGGCGCGGCCGGCGCAAGGACGATCAATCCCGAGGCGAGGGCGTTCGAAATCCTGGCCTGCGCGTCGGCGGAGATGTTGAGATTCTGCAAGTCGCCGGCGTTGCCCGGCGTAAGCAGCACGGTGCCGATTCCCTGCTGTTGAGCCGCGTTGAAAATATCGACGACGCTGCCGGCCGCCTGCAGCGTGGTCCCGTTCACCGGCGTAAACGCGCTGAGCGCGTTTGAATAAAAATAGCTTTCCGCCTGCGATTCCGTCACACCGCGCAAAACGTTGTAGGAGATACTCGCCACCGGATTCTGGTTCGGCAGCGGCGTGGCCGTTTTGTCGTCCTTCAACAGATCCACTTCCTGCGTCACCACCGAAGTCTCGCCGGAGTTCACCAGGTTCGATACCAGAATCAGGCGCGGGCTGGTGAAATACGACTTTACGTAAGTCGCCGCCGTGGTCAACGTGTCGAACTGGTCGGATAGTCGCGCGAAGGACAAGCTGGCGCCGCGCGTCTCCACGATGCCCGCACTCACGCCCAACGTCTGTTCCTGCTGCAGGGCCTCGGTTTGCGCGTTGGTGGGCGGCGAGCTTAAATTCGCGGTCGCCGCGACAACCGGCGCGGCCTGCGACTGAAGCGCGGCTGCTTCGGTCACGAACTGATCGATCTCCGACGGGTTCTGCGCCGCGGCAAGAATGTTGATCGCGGTCAGGTCGAACGGGCTGATTGACGGCGTCGAAGACGGGGTCACGGATATCGGCACGCTCGTCCCGTTTTGCCGGGCCGCGTACCCGATGCGGTCGAGCAGTGTTTTGTTGTATGTCTCGGTGTTGCCGCTCGCATCGGTCACCGTCAAAATGAGGAACACTCCGGTCACTACTGTGGTGCTGAGCGGAAAGTTGGTGAACTGCTCCTGGTATTCCGTGCCGGTGATGGTGGTGTCCTGCGTCGGATCGGCCGTGTTGCCGTAGGTGAGGAACGGCGTGTAGGTGTTGGTCTGTTCAGAAACCAGCGCGCTGATGCCTGTCGAGTTGACCAGATGGCCCAGCGCGATGGGACGGCCCACCGTCTCCGAAGTTGCGAACGTCGCGCTGAGCACCGTGGTCGTGCCCAGCCCCCCGCCGCCGATCAGCAGCGCGCTCGCCTGATTGTAGATCTCGGCATTCAGTTGGAGCGAGACAGTGACCTGTAGATTGTCGGGGACGGTCGTAAACGTCGTCTGCTCCGTTCCGAAAACCTGTCCGATCTCCGATCCGGCGAACGTCGGGTCGGCGGTCTGAAACGGTCCGGAGCCGGAGTTGAACTGCACCCAGAAATGCTGCTGAAGTGTGGAATTGAGCTGTGGATCGCCGACCGGATTCGCCAGCGTGGTCCCTGCCGGGACGCATCCCAGCACACCGAGCGGGGGATTGGCGAAAATCCGTTGCAGGATTTGCGTGGCCTGCCCGCTGGTCAGTGTCCCCTGCACGTACTGCGCGTTGTATCCGGCGGCGCGCAATAGCGCGATCAGGAGGCTTGCGCGATCAAGCGCGTTACCGGCGTTGGTCCAGAGCGTGCCGCGCGCCCCTCGCAGGGAGCCCGTATAAATGTCGAAGCCCACCTGGTCGCGTAGGAACGCGAAGATTTGCGCCGGCGAGTTCGAGAGCGCCTGAGCCTCGGCAACAATGTATGGGTCAGTGCCGTCCGCGGGATCAGCGATCGTGGTGATCGGAGTGGCCGGTAGAGTCTTCGGCTTCGCTTTTCGCGAGCGATCAGGGGTGCTCCTCGTTGTCGCGGCAGACGCAGCCATGAGAGAAGCACCGGACAGCATCTGCGCCGTCGGGAGAACGGCAGCGGGGGACCCATAGCCCGGCGATGAAGTCGCCAGCGGTCCTTGGGCGAGCAGTCCGACGGGAGTGGATGCGCCGCCACTGGGAGGCGGTGCCGGAGCGACTGAATTCGACGCCGTCTTCAGATCGCTCGAGCTCAGGGCGAGTTTCCTGGCCGGTGCCCGAGACTCCAGCGTCAAACCATAGCTCGTCTGTTCAAAGGTCAGGAATGCAGTGCAAAGCGCCAGTTGAACCGCAATATGCCCGAACCATTCCGCCCTTCGATTCAACATCCCCAACGTCCCATCCGCAAATCGTCGACGGTCAGGCAAGTTCTCGGCATCGATTTTCGAGACTAGGGAGTTTCGCTGGCACACGCAAGCATTTTGGGGTGCGCACCCCCGCTAACGTCCTGATTGCCTGGACCTTCCAGGCGGCCCGAAACGGTGGTAAACTCTGTTGAGCACCACGGATTTTCACTTTGTTATGTTGTTCGGGACCCGCTCCGATTCGCGTTCCCCATCACGTTCCGATGACATCCGCGTCCAGCTCGACCGGATTCTGGCGACGCGCGATTTTAGCGTCGCGCCAGCGGCCACATAACCGGTCAACTGAGTCTGGGCCGGAAACATCGACAGGATCAACTGCTGCTGCAGCGCAAGCGAAAGCGTCCCGCTGGCATACTGCGCCGGGAATCCGGAAGCGTGCAACAGCGCCACCAGCAGGCTTGCCTTATCCAGCGAATTGCCCGCCATGCTCCACAGCGTCCCGCGTGCCCCTCGCAACGCCCCCTGGTAGGATTCGTAACCGATCTGGTCGCGGACGAACGCGAAGATTGCGTTCGGATTATTTCCCAGCGCGGCGGCCTCGGCCAGGACAAACGGATCGGTGATATTTGCATCCACCGTCGACTGCAGCAGGCTCGTATTCACCGAGGTCGTCCGCAGCGCGGCCGTGACGGCCTTCGAGGTCACCGCGATCCCGTTCCAATACGCATACGCCGTCGCGCCGTTGTCGATCTGCGTCACCGAAGAACCAGCCAGCGTCACCGTCAGCGTCGCCGTGACCGAACCGAGCGGCGGCATCGAACCCAGGCTGAAGGCCAGATTCGGCCCGTTGCGGTCCGGCATCGGAGTGGCGCTTTGGAAACTGACGCCCGATTGAAGCGTCGTGGTCATCAACACGCCATACACGGGGTCGGAGCGGAGATTGTAGACTGTATAGGTGACCGTCAGCGTGTTGTTGACAACACCGGAGACGGTCAACGACGATAAGGCCGGAGAAACGCTGATCACCGACCGGAAGTCCACGGGCTGGCCCGCGGGCTGGACCTTCGGTCGGATCTGGTTCGATTTCGCAGGGTTGGAATCCGCGGCAGCCGCGCCGGAAGGCTTGGCCAACGCTGCTGCCGGCAGGGGGAGATTATCTTGCGATTGTGCCCCGTAACCCGTCGAAACCAGCGCCTGCCAGAAGACGAGGACGATTACAAATCGTGTAAAGTCTTCCAATATCGGCGTTTTCCGGAACATTACACCTCCGACAAATACCATGCCAGTCGGCCGATGCCCGCATCTTCGTACGGATCGGCCTCGAACCCAGCTCAGATCGTTTGCCCGGGCGGCGAATAGGAGCCGTGAAATCCGCCGCCGCTCCCGAGAAACAATGGTTAGAAAACTTTATCACAGAGTAAGACTCGATTCAAAGAACGATGCAATAGGCTACGTGGCATCACTCACTGAATTAAAAAGACTTTCCGTTGGCGTGCCCGACGGTGCATCCCAGGTTAACGGTGAAGTTGCTCGCTCGGGCGCGTTTCCACCCGCGCCCTAACGGGCTGATTGCAGCGCCAGAATTGTGAGCCGCTAATTCTTTGATTTCTGATTCGCGCGGGCCGCGGTCGACGGCGGAACGATGCCCACGGACCGCAAATATCCCACGATGTTGCCGTAGACCTCATTGTTGTGGATCAGCACGTGAAGAAATGCATTCGCCGTCTGCGGCGATGCGATCACCTTCTGATCGTCTTCAGCCGCAAATGCCGCCGCGCAATATGCAAATGAATCCTTGAGCGCTTTCGTCACTTCACTCTTCCCTTTGAGGGTCGATAATTGCTGGGCGGTCACCGGAGTAGTTTCTGACTTGAGCGTGGCGCAATCGGCGTAATTCCTTTGGGCGGAATGGATCAGCCATTCACCGAACGTCATCTGATCTGGCGTCAGCCGGTAGCCGTATTTTTCGGCCGGCATCACATCGGCAGCGGCTTCAAGGTTTCGTCGGATCACATTGAAATAGCGTTGCGTGCCAGTGGAAGTAAGCTTGTCCTGGCCGGACAGAATGGTCGACCCGGCCACCAGGAAAATTGCAAAAGCGACTGTCCGAATCATGAACGCAGTATAGCCTGAGTCAGCCCCGCCGGGCCGGTGGAGAGAGCGGCCTGTCCCCTTTTTCCGCACCCTGCTAATTCACACCGGCATTGAAATACGGAATGCCGGCCGAGATCATCATCTTGTTGAGCCCCGGCACGTCCGCAGCCAATCTATTCAGGTCCGCCACGTCCTTTTGCAGCTGCGCCGAGCAATCCTGCGCTTCGGCCAGTTGCCGCGACGTCGGCGCTCCCGTGTAATTGTCCAGCGCGCCGAGCAATCTCCCGATCTTCTGCGTCACCGGCGGCGGGGTGTACACGGGCGGCGGTTCTCCTCCCTGTCGGGCTCCGCCGCTCGATACAAACCGGTCGGCGACCGTCTTCGATCTCGCTAATAAATCGTCGGCGGATTTCTTGATCGCCTCCGGGATCTTCGGCGCATTGGGCGCTTTCCAGCTATCCGTCAGACTCACCAGGGAGGCGTGAATCGCGACCGCTCTCTTTCGGGCCGCATCTGCCTCACGCGTCAGCGTCACAAGCGTGTCGATGGTCTGCCGCCGCTTCTCGCGATCGGTTGCCGGGACCTGAATGCGCGGGTCCTGCTCCACCACCACCGTCTTCGAATCGGTCTTGCCGCCCAGGGCGATAGTCACCGTGTAAGTCCCCGGTTCCGCCAAAACTCCGCGTCCGGGAGCCAATCCGCCGCGTCCTCCGCCTCCGCCCCGGCCCGACGGGAAACCGCCTTCCGGAGGCTCGACTCCGAATTCCGCCTGGATTTCGCCGCCTTCCTCAGCCGGCGCAGCTTGCGCAGCCGCGGCCCCGCCGCGACCGCCGCGTCCGCCTCCACGACCTCCGCGGCCTCCTCCCGCTGCCGGTTCCACCGCGACCGGTGCATCGTAACGCAAATCCCAAGCGATGCGCGTGACCGCACCGGCTTCGGCCTGCGCGTTAAACTGCCGGACCTTGTTGCCCGCCTTATCTGCCACCGTTACGTGCGCGCGGCCCGCCGTCTTCGCGTAGAAATCCAGCAGCACTCCATTCGGCGCGTTCGGCATGTAAAACATGTACGACCCGATGAATCCGCGATAATCCGCCATCTTCCATTCGATCGCCGGCCGCGTGTCGAACAATTTGAGATCGCTGGTGAGCACCTGCGGATTCATCTCTTCGAGCACATGAATGTTGTCCATGATCCAGACCGCCCGCCCGTGCGTCGCCAGAATCAGATCGTGATCGCGTGGCTGAATCTGAATGTCAAACACCGGCACGGTGGGCAGTCCGTTCTTCATTCGGTGCCAGTTCGCGCCGCGATCGAAGCTCGCGAACATGCCAAATTCGGTGCCCGCGAACAACAGGTCCGGATTAGCCGGATCTTCGCGAACCACGTGAACCGTGCCCGCGCCGGGCGGGATTCCATTCGTGATCTTCGTAAAAGAATCGCCGTAATTCTTAGTCGCGAAAATATAAATCCCGTAGTCCGCGCTGCGATGATTATCGAAGGTGACGTAAGCCGTCGCGGCGTCCTTATACGACGGCTCGATGCGGCTGACGTATCCGCCTCTCGCCATTCCGGCGATGTGCGACGCCACGTTGGTCCACGTTTTTCCGCCGTCCCGCGACATCTGCAGGTACCCATCGTCAGTGCCCACCCAGAGCACGCCCGCCTTGACCGGCGATTCCGCGATCGCCGTAATACACGGCCACGCCGCCACGCCGTCGTTGGGGCTCAGCGTGTGTTCATCCACCGGGATGCCGAAAATAGTCTGTTTCTTGCGATCCGCTCCCGACGTCAGATCTTCGCCCAGCACCTCCCACGTATCGCCGCGATCGGTCGATTTGAACAGATGGTTCCCGCCGTAATAAATCGTTTTGGGATCGTGCGGCGAAATCATCAACGGTGAATTCCACTGGAATCGATAGCGTGGCGCCGTGTCACTCGGCTCCTGCGGCCGGATCGATTTCGATTCGCTGGTTTTCAGATCGCGGCGCGAAAGATTTCCGTCCTGCGATTCGGCGTAAATCGTATTCGGATCGGTCGGGTCGATGCGATTGTAAAATCCGTCGCCGCCCTGCACCGTGATCCAG
This sequence comes from Terriglobia bacterium, assembly GCA_963797245.1. Lineage (GTDB taxonomy): Bacteria > Acidobacteriota > Terriglobia > Bryobacterales > Bryobacteraceae > Palsa-187. Next base: position 252,048 of record CAWCPE010000014.1, on the reverse strand, counting down.
TCTTCGTTGCCGATGCCTAGCGTCTGCGCGGTCGAGCTCGGCCCGCACCACGAATAGTTGTCCTGCAACCCGCCGCACACGTGATACGGCTTCTGATAATCGAACGCGACTTCGTAAAATTGCGCGAGTGCAATGTTGTTCAAGTGCGCCCACCCGCGGCCGGCGTCGTTGGTGGTCCACACGCCGCCATCGTTGCCGATCACCAGGTGATCGGAATTCGAAGGGTCGATCCAGATCGCGTGAACGTCGCTATGCACGCGCTCGAAACGATTCTGCACGAACGTTTTCCCGCCGTCCTCGGAAAAATAAATGTTGACGCCGCCCAGCCAGATTCTCAAATCGTTGTTCGGATCCACGCGAATCTGGCTGAAATACGACGGCCGCGGGTCGGTGTCGCTCATGTGTGTCCAGGTTTCGCCCTTGTCTTCGGATCGATACACGCCGCCCTGCGACTCATGCTGAATTTCGGCGTAAACAATGTTCGAATTCCGCCGGTAAATATCCAGCGCGCAGCGTCCCAGCGGACCGGCCGGCAGGCCGTGCGTCAGCTTGGTCCAATGCGACCCGCCGTCCGTCGACCGGTAAATCCCGCTCCCCGGCCCGCCGCCGTTATATCCCCAAACCGTTCGCCGATGCTGGTACATGGTGGCGTACAGAATGTTCGGACTCTGCGGATCGATCGCGATATCGTTCGCTCCCGTGTCATCATTTACGAACAGCGTCAGAGCCCAGGTGGCGCCGCCGTCGGTGCTCTTGTACACGCCGCGTTCTTTATTGGGACCCCACAGATCGCCCTGCGCGGCCACATAAACAATGTTCGGGTCGGTAGGATGCACCACGATCCGGCCGATGTGTTGCGTCGCGTCGAGGCCCAGATGCGTGAACGTGGTGCCGCCGTCCATCGATTTATAAACGCCGTTGCCCCACGACGAGCTCTGCCGGTTATTCGCCTCGCCCGTGCCGACGTAAATAATGGACGGATTCGACGGCGCAAGCGCTAAGTCGCCGATGGAAGGATTCGGCTGGTCTTCGAAAATCGCCTTCCACGTCACGCCGCCGTTGACGGTCTTGAAAACGCCGCCCGCCGCCGCGCCGACGTACATCACGCGCGGATCGGATTCGACAATCGCCAGATCGTCGACGCGCCCGCCCATCTGGGCCGGTCCGATGCTGCGAAATTTCAGATTCTTGAGCGCGGTGTCATACGCGGCTTGTCCAAAGGCCATCGACGAGAGAAGAAGAACGATTGCCAGTTTACGCGGGGTCATGGCAGGAGATTGTACAGGCACCGCGCTCGTGTGTCAACGATCGAACGGCAGTATTCTGTGCGCGAGAGTCTCGATCAAAGTCGCGCAGACCGTCAGAGTTTGCGCGAAAAGTCGGACTCCACCCTGGCGTCACCGGCAGGGCTTGTCTGTCGCGTTGAAGGCACAGGCGTCGGTGACCAGCCCTGCCGGTCACGGCGGGGATCAACTCCACTTTTCACATAGACTCGTCACGGCGGAGATCAGCGGTCCAAATCGGCAAGCGGCCAGCCGCCCGCTTAATCCGCGCGCGCTTTGAAAATTCCCGCCAGGGCCCGCATGCGCGACGCGTCCGCCGGCGATTTCGCTGTACCGGCGTCCTTGTCGAGACTCGCCGCCAGCGTCTTCAGTTGAGCCGACTCTTTCGACGACTCCGCCTTCGCGATCGCCGCGTTCAGCGCGTCCAAGAAGCGGGGCGCGAGCGCCTTGCTGCGCGCCAGTTGATCGATATACGCGCGCGCCACCACGAAATTCGACGGCCACGTAATCTTCGGCTGATTCTGAACATTGAGCTCGTCAAAATGCACCTGGTTGGCGGCGTCTATTTCGTTTTGCGTGATGAACTTGTTCGGCACCATCTTAAACACGTCCACGCCGCGCGCGATTTCCGAGCCGTAGATGTAGCCGTTGTACCAATACACCGACCACATTCCGCCCAGCGTGCGCTTTTCCATATTGATCGGACCGCGATCGAAATACGCGATCTCAATGGGATGCGCCGCGTCCGTAAAATCGACCATCGAAACGCCGCCCTGATACCAGGCCTGCACCAGGATGTCGCGCCCCGGAATCGGCACCAGCGATCCGTTATGCGCCACGCAATTTTCCATTTCCGTCTGCGGAGCCGGCATCTTGAAATACGAAGCCAGCGTCAGCTTGCCTTTTGACAAGGTGAAGATCGCGTCCGCGCCCCAGTTCATCGGATCCGTCGCGCGGCAGCGCGGTTGTGAACCACCGCCCCATTCATCCGTGAATAACACTTTGGTTCCGTCGTTGCTGAAGTTGGCCGAATGCCAGAATGCATAGTTCGGATCGCCGACCGCATCGATGCGCACCGGATGCACCGGGTCTTTGATATCCAGCAGAATTCCGTTCCCCGAACAAGCTCCCGCGGCGAGGCCGATGGCGGAATAGACCGTAATGTCATGGCATTTATCGGTGCTCGACGTGGTCTGCGTGCCATCCCCGTGACTCCCGCCCTTCCACAGTCCGTTGACGGCGCCGGTTTGCGAATCGCTGAAGATGCGAGGGCTCGAAACAATCTTGGCCAGTTCCGGATGCGCCAGCGGTACCCGGATGATGTCGATGCTGAACAGCGACGTGTTGGGATTCTTGTCCGGAGTTCCGCTGCTGCACCCCGCCAGCTCTTCAGCCGACCGGACATTGCCCGTTCCGGAAATATAAATGTAGACGTTGTCGTGATCGTTCGGGTCAATCACCAGCGTGTGCGTGTGCGAACCGCGGCAGCTTTGCACCGCCGCCACCTGCTTAGGATTCGCCGTATCGCTGATGTCGAAAATGCGCACGCCGCGGAACCGGTCCGGGTTGGCCGGATCCGGCGGACGAATGCGCAGTTGTCCAGCCTCGCCTGGTTCCGGCGGCGGAGGAGGCTTGTAGCCCTCCGGCATCGGGATTCCCTGCGTCCCGCAATCGGTGCGCCCATTCGACGCCTCCGCCGACATGAACAGCAGATGCCCGTACACGGACACATCGCCCTGACCGCCCGGACACACTAACGACGTGCGCAGCAGCGTCTTGGCGGGATTATCGATGTCGTAAAAATTGATCCCGTTGTAGTTCCCTACAAAAAGATGATTGCCGCTGAAGGCCAGATCCGAGTTGGTGGACCCGTATTGCACCGACTCCGGACGCGCCGGCCGCTTTCCTTCCGCTGGCCGCGCCGGCGTCGTGGTGACCGCGTCAAACCCCGGCGGCTTCGCCAGCGTCGCGATGCGCTGCAGCCCGAATGCCGCTTCGCCCGCGTCTAACAACCCCGCTTTTAATCCCACTCGCGGATCGTCCGGCCCCGAGCGTGGATTCGACGTCACCGCCGGATTACCCTGCCCCGCGCACAGCGCCGCGAAAGACAGCGCCAGCAAAAATCGCGCAGTTCGTTCGATCATTTCTTCTCCTTGAGCATGCCCTTCATGATCCTGATTTCCGCGCTCTGTGTATTGTCGACGTCGGTGGCGAAATCGAAGAGCTGGCCATCCTGGCCAGCCGCCGGCGTTGCGAAGAGATCCGTCACCATCACCAGTGCGCCCGTGTGATGTTGAATCATGCCGGTCAAAAACAAATAGTCGAACTTCGGCCCGCTGGCCTTGGCGAGCGCTTTCATCTGCTCCGGCGTCAGCATCCCGGGCATCATCGGCATGGACGCCATATCCATCATCCCAGGCATGTTCATGTGTCCCTTGCCATGATCCATGGGAACATCCTTGCCGCGATCCTCCAGCCATTGCTTCATGAACTTGATTTCGTCGGTCTGCGAAATGCTGATCCGCTTGCCAAACGCGAGCAGCGCTTTATTATGCGTGTGGGTCGGCATCAGCGCCGTCATTTCCACCGCCTGCGCGTGATGATGGATCATCCCCTGCATAAACTTGGTGTCGGCCTCGGATGGCTGCGGCGCAGGCACGTGAACGGAGGACGCCGCGAGGATCTTGCTGCTCTGTCCCGGCGCGCCCGGCTGCACAATCGTCGGGGCCGGCGCCTGCTGGCTCCATGCGGTTGCCGCAGTCATGGAAAGCAGGAGAGCGAAAGCAAGCCAGGAACGAAGTGGCATTGAGTCACTATAAACCCTGGGATTGGCGTGGTCAACAACTGGGTTTTGCGAGCTGCGCTGTGCACCCCGCCTGACCGGCAGGGCTGGCCATGAACGTCTGCGCCTTCAACGCGATAGACCAGCCGTGCCGGTAACGGCGGGGTGAGGCATCGACTTTTCACACACACTCGTGACGGTGGGGATCCATCCGGCACTTTAACGTGCGCGACACGATTCAAAAGGCTTCGGCTTTGGATGCAACTCGCTGCGGTGAGAGCAGACGGATGGTGATCGCCACCGCTGGTGCCAGATAGGCGAACGTCACTGCTAGCCCTCTGGAGGGGAGCCCCTGGAGGGGGACAGCCTGAATTGATCCCTTCATTTTTTCGCTGAAGGGGACGGACCGCTCCGTCCTCTTCGCGAAAAACCTGCCTTCCAGAGCCAAAAGGCAAGCCTTCGATGCCCGCAACGTCACTTCTCGTCGAATTTCGATCTGACACGGAAGCCGCTGCGCGGATGACTAGCCTGCTGATTACGATGGTGATACGTGTGATCCTGAAGAACATACCGCGATGTTGCGAATTATCGGCACGATCCTAGCCTGCAAAGGGCCGAAATTCACAAAGGGGACGGAGCGCTCCGTCCCCTTCACGGGAAACGGGGACAGACGGGTCTTTCCCCGATTACGTGATGGCTGCGAAATCGGGGAAACTCCCGTCTGTCCCGCATTAAGAGAAACGGAAACGGGGACAGACGGGTCTTTCCCCGATTACGTGATGGCTGCGAAATCGGGGAAACTCCCGTCTGTCCCGCATTTTCCGCACCGTGGCCCATGTGAACAGCTATCTGATTCCCGGCCCGGAGGATCTTGCGAAGTACGGCGGCGTTGGATCGGTTCGGGACCGGACCGCGCCCGTAGTTTACCCCTTCACTTCCTTCTCGACCATCTCCGCAAAATAATCCACATCCTTCACCGTCGAATACACATGCGGAGTCACCCTCAATCCGCTATATTCTTCCCCGCCGATCATCGCCGTCAGAATATTGTATTTCGACCACAGCGCATTATGAATCTTGGCCGGATCAACCCCATTAAACGCCAGAAACCCGATCCCGCAGGACTGCGCCGGGTCCTCGCTATGCAGCGTCTTGCACTTCGGATTCTCGCGAAGCCGGTGCGCCCAGCGATTCCTTAAATACCGCAGTCGCGCCGACTTCCGCTCGATGCCGATGTTCTCCGTAAACACCAGCGCCTGCGAAATCGCATCGTGATTCGCCGCGGGATGCGTGCCGATTTCCTCGAACTTGCGAATGTCGTTCCTCTGGTCCGGACCCGCCGCCATCAGCGGCCAAGTCTCCGCAATCCGCGACTTCCGCACATACAAAAATCCCGTCCCGATCGGCGCGCACAGCCATTTGTGCAAACTAACTCCGTAATAATCGCAATTCAAATCCGACAATTTATATGGAAAATGACTGAACGCATGCGCCCCGTCGACAATCACCGGAATCCCGCGAGAATGGGCCATGTCGCAGATCTTCCGGATCGGGAAAATCTGTCCGGTCCGATTGGTGATGTGGCATACCAGAATCAGCTTGGTCTTCGGCGTCACCGCCCGCTCGAAGCGCTGGTATAAATCGTCCATCGACGGCGGAGGCACCGGGAACGAAATCGTCTTCAGCACGATCCCCTCCCGCCGCTCGCGCTGCCGGAACGTGGTCAGCATGCGCGGATAATCCTGATTCGTGGTCAGCACCTCATCGCCCGGCTTCAGGTCGATCCCGTACTGCGCGTTTTCCAAAGCCTCGCTGGAATTGCGCGTAATCGCCATCTCCTCCGGATCGCACCCGGCCGTCTGCGCCAGCTTCACCCTTACCATCTCGACCTGCTTTTCGAGCACCGCGATCATGGTGTGATACGGCCCCATGTCGCTATATTCGAGATACCGCCGCATGGCATCCTGCACCGGCTTGGGCGACGGGCTGCAATAGCCGTTGTTGAAGTTAATAATGTTGCGGTCGACCGTGAACGCGTCGCGGATCTCGTTCCAGTAATCCTCATCGCGCGCGACCTCTTCGGCAGTCCGCCCATTCACCGCATCCGAAGCCGCCCGAGCCCGCGGAATCGCATCATCCTGAAAAGCCGCCAACGCCATGGTGCCAGAGGCAAATTGAAAAAAATCACGCCGGTTCATGGCGCGAGTCTATCACAACCGCCGCTCACGGAACCGCCGAGGTTCTCACCTGCGACCGCACCACCACCCACTCCGCGCCGTGCTGCTCAAACTCCACCGTCCGAATCGACCGCAACGCGAAATCCGCCCATGCGATCGCCGGCAACGTCAGCGATTGCGCCTGCTTCAGAAGCGCATCCGGCGCATCGGGGGACTTCGCGTCGAGAACTTTGCCATGCTCGTCGACCAGCACCGTCACCCGAATCGCGGACCCCTTCGGCGCCGCCTGGATCAGCTTCACCCGCGATTCGAGCTCCGCGTCGCCGCCCAGCGCCTTCGCGAACTCCCCCCGCACCTCGCTCGCAATCGGATTCTCAGAAACTGCGGCGAAATATTTCAATCCGTCGTCCACGCGCCCCAGCTTCAAAAGCGCCGCGGATAAATGCAGGCTCATGTCGATACTGGGAACGATCGCGTACGCCGGCCGCATGTATTGCTCGGCGCCTGCAAAATCCCCCTGCCGGTATCGCACCCACCCGGCCGTATCCAGCATCATCGCCAGCCGCTGAAGCTGCGTCGCACATTTCCGTTCCCAAGTAAGAGTCTCGGGCTGGCAAGCCTGCCGAGCCTCCGACCCGAGCGTCCCTGAAATGAGCTGCCAGGCATGATCGAAATCGATGCCCGCATCGGCCAGCTCGTAGGCGACCGTGTTCTCCGTCAAGGCGTCGTGAACCAGATCGAGCGCCTTGGCGTAGCTCTTGCGCGCATCCTCCGGGCGTCCGCTCTTGATCTGGTCGGTCCCCAGGCGCGTCCACTTTGCCGAATCCTCCGGCGTAATCCCCACCGCGAGCGCCTCCTCGGCTGCGGCCTCCTTCCATAGCTTCTGCCTCACCAGCGAAATCGCCAGGTTGTCGTGCGCGTAAGGATCGTACGGACTGATCGCGATCTGTTTGCGGAACATCCGGATCGCATCCTCTTCGCGCCGCTGGATGCGATACACCAGGCCCAGATTGTTGTACGCATACCGGTCGTCCGGATGGATCTCGATCTGATGCTGGTAGGCCTTTTCCGCGTTGTCGTAGTCGCGCAGACCGTTATAGGCGCGGCCCAGATCATTCCAGGCCGTCGTGCTCTTCGGATCCAGCCGTGTCGCCTCCAGGTACGCCCGCTTCGCGCCCTCGTAATCCCGCCGCTGGTACGCGTCCGCGCCCTCCCGAAGCGCCTTGGTGAGTCCCGTCAAACCCGGCGCCACGGTGTGCCGCTCCAGATCGAATCCGCGGCCGAGCTCAGTCGCCGTCGACCGCAGGAACTCGACCACCCCGCTCCATTCCGTCGGCGCGATCGCGTTGCCGTTGAATTCGAGCGTCCGCTTCCGCGTCAGATGGCCGTTGAGGTATGTGTACTCGGAATCGAAGCTCCCGAACGCTGTCTTAAGGTGTACGCCCATCCCCGTCGTTATGACCAGTGCCGGATCGACAATCAGGTCCAGATCGTCCGTCAGCGAGACCCGGTCGACCGGGAACGGCTTCTCCGCCTCGGGCATCTTGTCCGGCAATTGCCCCGCCAGCCCCAGCAGCCCCGCCAAAGGGTGCAGCGGCGAACCAACCTTCTTCGACGATTTCGCGGTCGGGAAGAAATCTTTATCGTTGATCTCGCACTCGACGTGGAACGGCTTTGAAAGATCGGCCGGATCGGACGAGACGATCTGCCTCACAATCGCGCTGGCCGAGGTGAGTCCGTTGAAGCCCTTGAGCGCCGCCTCTTTCTCCGCGTCGGTCGAATCCAGAAAGCTGCGCCGCACCGACAATTCCGCCAGACCCTGAAATTCGAATTGCGCCGAGCCTTCAAACACACCCGCCGCCGTCACCCTCCCGCGAACGAACGCCGTGAATTTGGTCGGAACCGGGGATTGCGCCGGGATATCGACCACCGCCGACTTCCCCTCCCCCACCACCAGCGCGCTTCGCCCTCGAACGCCGGGAGCCAGCACCTGCGGCGAAACCGGACCCATCGAAGTATCCAGAAAAACCCGCCCGGCTTTGGTCTCCACCGCCGTGAACTGATGCGAGAACAGCGGCGCCGGAACCTCTCGCGCCGGAATGTCCGACCCCGGCGTCGCCAGCACCGGATACGCCTTGAATCCGGCCGAGCCAAGCAGCGCCATCAGCAGCGCGCTCTGATCCTTGCAATCTCCATACGCGTTATGCAGCACCGTCGCGGCCGGGTGCGGCTGAAATCCGTTGCCCAGATCGATCCCCACGTACCGGACCTTGGTCGCGACATACGAGTACAGCGCCGCAATGCGTCCTGATTCGGAAATCTGATTCTCAGTGAGTTTTGCCGCCAGCGCCGCAATCTCCGGCGTTGGCTCCGCCGCAACTTTATTTAGCGACAACACCCAATTCCCGACCGCGTCCCAGCTCGCAATCGAAGACACCACAAATAACGGACCGCTTCGCTCCACTTGCGGCTTGGCCGGCTCCGGCTTCGACACCGACCATCGCTCAATCCGCCGCCCCCCGCTGGTTTCGACTTTTCCCGGATTGCGCGGATCCTCATAAATCGAAATCCTCCGCTCCGCCGGTAAATCCAGCACCACCGTCTCGGAGAGCACCCTCGCGTCCCGCGTCAGATCGTGTGACAACCAGAAATCGCCCGCCTTCGGGAACTGGTGAACGTGCCGAACCGCCTCGTACTCCACCGCATCGCCGGTTTCAAGATCCGGCGGAATGATGGTCTTCACCTTTTCATCGGTGAACAACGGCGCCAGCGCATCGGTCGAAATCGGAGATTCCACCGCACTCGCCGGATTGCCCTCAATCACTGCTCCGCTCTTTTTGAGCGTCCGGACAAACCTGAATTCAAGCTCTTCAGACCCCGCGCTATAGCCCACGTGAATCTGGCTGAGATTGGTTCGCCCCTGCGCCGAAAGCGCGCGCCAGCGCTGATGATAGGTAATCTCCGCCGTATTGTCCGGCTGGACGCGATAGGTGGTCTCCATCAGCTCGATTTCGTTGTCGCGCGGCGTCGCCGCCCACAGGCCGGAAGCCGCGGCAAGCATCGAAATCCACCCAAAACCAGTACGCATTTAATCGAAAATCCCGAAAAAACTTTTCCAGATTAGCAGAACGCCGCGCTTGCACGCAGAACTGCGGCGACGCCTCAGGGTTTTCCCTGGCACCGCCGCAGGTCATCCACCTAGCCCTTTGGTATATCCGGGCGAAATTACACAACTCTTACAATGCAGGGACGAAACGCCTGTTAACGTCAAGGTGGAGACAGTGTGAACCCCGAAATCATCCCCTTTGAGCGGCCCGGCTTCAACCGCGCCACCACCATCGCAATAATCCTGATCCACCTCGGCGCCCTCGCGGCGTTTTTCTTTTTCAGTTGGAAGATGGTCGCGGCTTTTGTCGTCCTTTATTGGATGTGCACCGGCCTCGGCATCAGCCTCGGCTACCATCGCCTGCATACCCACCGCTCCTACGTGGTCCCGAAGCCTTTAGAATATTTCTTCGCCCTGTGCGGATCGCTGACGCTCGAAGGCGGCCCTATTTCCTGGGTCGCGACGCATCGCATCCACCACGCCAACTCCGATAAGCCGGGCGATCCCCACTCCCCGCGCGACGGCACGTTCTGGTCCCACATGGGCTGGCTGATCTGGGGCGAAACCATGCACAACAACACGCGCGCCTGCTCGAAATATGCGCCTGATCTCGCCCGCCAGCGCTATTATGTCTGGCTGAACAATTATCACTGGGTGCCCGCAGTCGCCATGGCGCTGATCTGCCTGGCCATCGGCGGATGGCCGCTGGTGCTGTGGGGAGTGTTCTTCCGCATCGTGTTCGGCTGGCACGCCACCTGGCTGGTGAACTCGGCCACGCACCTGTGGGGCAAGCGCCGCTTCAACACCCATGACGATTCGCGCAACAACTGGTGGGTCGCCCTGATCACCTTCGGCGAAGGCTGGCACAATAACCACCACGCCCACCCCACCTCAGCCCGTCACGGCCTCACCTGGTACGAATTCGACCCGTCCTGGATCACGCTGAAAGTCCTGCGTTTCTTCGGAATCGCCAGGAACATCCGCGTGGCCAAAGTCACCAGCGTAATGGCCGAACGCGAAGCGGCATAGTTTTCGAGGAAGTCAGAAGCCAGAATGGGCGCCGCGCAACGGCGTTCTTATTCTGGCTTTTTCGCATTTCAGGACGGCGGGCTTCAGCCTTGCTTGCCGCCAGAGCCCTTCGCTCGCAACGCGGAAGCCGAGCATTGGCCACGGCGCTTCTTGCCGAGTTGCGCGCCCCCCAAGCCGACCGCTGACCGCTAGCTTACGCGCGCGGCTCTGCGTGTGGATGAATGGGTAAAGTACCGAAACCGAGCCGCAACCGTCAGAGTGTGCGTGAAAAGTCGATGCCTCACCCCGCCGTTACCGGCAGGGCTGGTCTATCGCGTTGAAGACGCAGGCGTCGGCGACCAGCCCTGCCGGTCAGAGTCTGTGTGAAAACTGCGGACCTGCTCCCCTTGCTCACGCGCGGGGTTCCGTATGTGGCTCATTCGACGTGGCGCAAAACGGAACCCCGACCGTGAGGGAGGGGAGCAAGGCCGATCAATTCCACTTTTCACACAGACTCGTCACGGCGGGGATCAGCTCCACTTTTCACACAGATAGGATGAGCGGGCTGGCCTCCATCCAGCGGCGGTAAGCTCGCTGGTGAAACGCACTCGATGAGGTGCAAAAAGGAGACCAGCCATGAAAAAGAATATCACTGCCGTTTGCGAAGTTCCGGAACTGACCATCGGCATCGATCTCAGCGATCGCACGTTCCGGTATTGTGCACTGAACTCGGAAGGCAAAATCGTCGAAGAGGGCGAGCACCAGTTGGACCCCGACAGCCTCCGCAAGTTTCTGGCCGCGCAGCCGCCCGCGCGCGTGGCCATCGAAACCGGCGCGCATTCGGCCTGGGTGGAAGCCCTGGCCAGGGGACTGGGACACGAAGCGGTCGTCGCCAACGCGAGAGAGCTTCGGGCGGTGACCGGGCGCAGTCACCGCAGCGATTCCCGTGATGCGCAGCAACTGGCTCGGCTGGCGCGCGTGGATGCGGAACTGCTGAATCCGGTGCGGCTGCGCGGCGCGCAGCAACAGGCCGACCTGTGCGTGATTCGGGCGCGCGCGGCCCTGATGAAAGTGCGCACTATGCTCATCAACCTCGCGCGCGGGCTCACCAAGATCACCGGCCGCCGGCTGCCTTCGGTGGATGCCGATCGTTTCGCCGAGCGCGTTCGCCAGGCCGTTCCGGAGGCGCTGCGCCCCGCGCTGATGCCGGTGCTGAACATCGTCGAGCAGATCGCGCAGGAGATAGTCGGCTACGACGAAACCATCCAGACTCGTCAGAGTTTGTGTGAAAAGTCGGGACTCCACCCCGCCGTTACGAGTGTGTGTGAAAAGTCGATGCCTCGCCCCGCCGTGACCGGCAGGGCTGGTCTATCGCGTTGAAAACCCAGGCGTCGGCGACCAGCCCTGCCGGTCACGGCGGGGATCAACTCCACTTTTCACACAGACTCGTCAGGGAGCGGTCAGCGCCACATTTCGCGCAGACTCGTCGCCAAACCAACATCGCCTCTTGCGGGGTGTGAGGCTAGTTCAGCGACCGCAGTTGCACAATCACATCCTGCCCCGGCGGAGGACCCAGCAGGAAGTTTCGCACCGTCCGCAGAATCACGCGCCCGGTCTTATGCCACTTGCCTTCGTGCTCCGGAGCTTCCCGCGTCAGAATCATGATGTGGCCGCCGGATTCGATGAATCCCGGCGCCGACGAAGGCGCGTTCGATGGCGGCGGCGGTGGGGGAGGCGGGGGCGCACCTTTGCCGCTACTTCCCGATCCCGGCAAGCTTTCGCTTCCTCCTCCGCCACCGCCTGCGCTGCCTCGCGGAATCTTAGATTCCCATGTGCTGACGGCGTCGACCATCGCCCGCAATACCCGCTCCGCCAGCGCACCTTTATTAATACGCCCCTGCGCGATCGGAACGTCCCGATACACCCGGATCGATTCGCCCGTGTTCAGCGTTTTCGTGTTCCCGCCGAGCATCGCGTGGCGCACATCCACCACGCCTTCCTCTACCTCGACCATGGTCGCTTCGTTCTCCCCGTCGACCTCGACATCGAACGTGGTGCCGCGCACCGAGATCACCGCCGTCGGCGTTAGCACACGGTTCGGATTCGGCCCATATAGATGTTCGATATGGATCTTGATCCTGCCCACCAGCACATCCAGCAGATCGCTCCAGTTCGGTTCGTTCTTGCGGAACACCACTCGTGAGTTCGGATACACCATGAACGTCGACCCGTCCGCGACCTGGAACGTAGCCTGACCGTCGGGCCCCGTAATGATCAACTGCTTGGCCTGAACCTCGTCGCCGACCTGTAACGCCCACTGCTCCGGGTTCGAATCGCGGATCACCGAGACGCGCCCCGTCAGCGAGATGACCTTTGCCGCGGATTTGGTTGAATCGGAACCCGGAAACTGCGCGGAAGCCACCGAAGACAGCCCGAGCGCGGCTGTAATCAGCAGCGACAACTTCGCCGTCATTTGGCGTTCCTTGCCTGTCATTTCCAAACCGACCCCTGGGCGTGCGCCCAGTACCTACACTCCGGGTACGTTACAAACCCGTCCAAGACAGTCTAACACTAAAATTGCAAAGCAAGTAGCGGCCCGGGAAAATCTGGCTACCTAGACCCCATGAGAATCAACAGTTTCAAACCAAAACCGCCGATCATTCAGGGTACAATAGACGAGATCCGTGTTTCCTAACGCCACACTTCGAGCCGTAAGCGCCACAGTACTCAGCGCCATGGGTCTGCTGGCCCAAGCGCCCAACGGGTCGGTGACCGCCTCCGATTGGCGTAGAGTGGGTAACTCCTCCATCGATCTTTCGCTCGCCGCCCTCGCCACCGGCCCGGTCGATCGCGTCTGGTATTCGGCCACCGGAGCGCTCCTCGCCCATACCTCTTCCGGCCGCGTCTTCGAAACCACCGATTACGAAACCTGGCATCCATCGCAGGCCGCGGTGCCGCCGGATACTTCGCCACGAATCACCCTGCACCTGCCCGACTCCAACGCCCACGTTCGCGCCGGCTCTAAAACGCTTTACGCCGTGGACGGTTTCGCCTGGAAATCCGACAGCGGCGGCGCGGCGTGGGACAATCTCACTTCGTTCCGCGGAACCTCCATCGTCGGCCAGCTTGCCGACCTCGCCGTTTCGCCCTCCAACGACGACGAGGTGACCGTGGCCGGATCGGCCGGCGTGTTCCGCTCCATGGACGGCGGAAAATCCTGGAGCGGATTGAACCAGACCCTCCCCAATCTTCCCGCCACGCGACTGCTCAGCCTTCCGTCGGGCGATCGCGGCGTGCGGATCGGCTTATCCGACGGCAGCGCCGTCGCCTGGGATCCCGGTCAGAAAACTGCCTGGACCCCGGCGGACAATTTCGAAATCGCCCGCGAAACCCTGCAACGCCAGGTTTTCGGCCAGAAGAACGGCCAGAACGTCACCGCCGTGGCCACTTCCGGCGAAACCGTGTATCTCGGAACCATCGACGGCAAGATCGCCGCTTCTTCGGACGGCGGAAATACCTGGCGCACCAGCGGCCTTCCTCCCGAAGCCGGCCCGGTCGAGCGCTTCTGGATCGACCCGAACGATTCCCGCATCGCGGTCGCAGTATTCGGCGCCCGCAAGCACGAAACCAACGTCCCCGCCGCGCACGTGGCCCGCACTTTCGACGGAGGAACCTGGGACGATCTCACTGGCAATCTTCCTGACATCGCTGTCCACGGCGTCACCGCCGATCGCGCCAGCGGCGCCGTTTACCTGGCCACTTCAGCCGGCGTCTACATGACTTACACCGACCTTGCGACCCTCGGCGCGCCTCCCGCTTGGCAGCCGCTGCCCGGTCTTCAACAAGCCGTCACCGACGTCAAGCTCGACGATCAGGGCCATCAACTATGGGCCGCCACCGAAGGCTCGGGCGTCTACTCCACCCTCGCGCCGCACCGCCTGCGCGACCCGCGCGTGGTTTCCTCCGCCGATCAGCTCACCCAGGCAACCGCTCCCGGAGCTTTAGTAAGCGTGCTCGGCGCGCAGGTCAACGCAGCCCAAGCCGGCGGACTCAGCGTCCCGGTGCTGGCCGCGACCGCCACCGAATCGCAGCTCCAGATTCCCTTCGAACTGCGCGGCAGCTCCGTATCCCTCGCCGTAAACGGATCCGCCACTCCTCTGCCTTCCGTCCCGCTCGCCGAAACCGCGCCCTCCATCTTCGTCGATCGCGACGGCTCGCCCATGCTGCTCGACGCCGATAGCGGAGTCATGCTCGACGCCATGAACCCGGCTCACTCCCGCAGCCGCATCCAGATCCTGGCCACCGGCCTCGGCCGCGTGAATCCCGACTGGCCCACCGGAATCCCCGCCCCGCAGGAGAATCCTCCCCAAGTCGCCGCAACCGTCCAGGCCTATCTCGACCGCCAGCCGGTCGAAGTCACCCGCGCCGTGCTCGCCCCCTACATCGGCTTTTATCTGGTCGAAATCGAAGTCCCCAAAATCGTGAACTACGGCCCCGCCGAACTCTATCTCGACGTCGGCGGCCAACCCAGCAACCGCGTCCGCGTCTACATCCAGCCGTAGGCAACGCGCGAGACTCCCGCAGCCAGCCCCACGTGTAAACCTGGGGCTACCCGCACATTTTCAGACACACCCGCGACATGCAGCGTAGTTCTAACACTCGCCGACCCGTCAGGGCGTACAGATAAACCCTTCCCACGCCGCCCGGAGAACATCCGGCTGTTCCGCGTACTAATTTCAAAACGGCAAACCTCCCGAATCGGGACGACGATTCTGGAGTCCTCACTCCCCTGCCTAGGGCGACGTGTGCCAACTCGGAACCGAAAAGGGGAGCCAATCATGACAACCGCCCGACTCACGACGTTCATTTTGGGACTTGCCGCAATCGTAGTCCCAGCCCACGCGAGCCTCACCTACTACTGCAGCAGTGGCTGCAGCGGAACCACCAGCCAGTTCACCACCCAGGCCACCGTCACCGACGGACTTGCCCTGACCTCTCTGATCAACTTCACCGGCGGCCTTTCGCAGTTCGGCACCGTCGCCAACGACGAATACATCGACCTGACCACCGGCGTCGAGTTCATCGCTTTCAACTCTACTGGAACCGCTAATGAGCCCTTCGCCTCGGTCACGGGCGGCATTCTTTACAACGTCGCCGGCGACAGCCTCGAAGTCATTCTCCCCGCGGACACGGTCGGGATCGCCGCCAACTTCACGACAACGAATTCCGGTGGTCTGAACCTGTGTGTCGATCCCACCCAGGCCACGTTATCCAACTGCGATAGCAACGGCACATTCATCGCGAACGGTGGTTCCGGATTCGCTGGCGCGCTCAATGATAACCCCAGCCCCGCTCCGCTCGCCTCCATCTGGCTGAGCCCGACCTCTGGCGGCGCCGATATCGATTTGAAAAACTTCGAAATCGCCTCCCAAGCATCCGAAGGCGAAGCCCCCGACGCCGCCACCGGGCTCACCCTCGGCGCCGGCCTCCTCCTGATCGCTGGCGTCCACCGTCGCTCCCGGTCACTCGGCGCGCGCCGCTGACAATCGCGGCGCCGTCCGCACGATGTCCACCGGCATCACCCGCGCCCGCTCGATCGCCGTCCCCTGAAACACCACTTCGCCGAGCTCGCCATGCTGCGTCTCCACCCGCTGCGTCTGGTCGAACACCAGGTTTCCCAGCGAGTAGAAAATCACGCCGCCCCGGAACCGCTCCCACGGCTCCACCACGTGCGGATGATGACCCACCACCACACTCGCCCCAGCCTCGATCGCTGCCCGGGCGAATGTGGTCTGCTGCGCATTCGGCCGCGGTGAATACTCGAGGCCCGCGTGCATCGATACAATCGCCACGTCCGCCCGCGTCTTCAGATCCGCGACATCGGCCCGCATCTGCGCCACATCCATCACCGCCACGCGATCGTCCACGTCCCGATGATTCCCATTCGACTGGTCATAGGTGTACCCCAGAAACCCGAACTTCACCCCATTCCGTTCGAGCACGTTTCCATGGTGCGCCGCCTCCGCCGTCTCGCCCGACCCCACTGCCGCAATCCCGTGTTTTGCCAGCCAGTCGAGCGTAAACTCCACCCCGCGCCTTCCGCAATCCCGCGCATGATTATTGGCAGTCGAAACCACGTCGATCCCCGCCAGTTCCAGCCCCGCAATCATCTCCGGCTCAGCCTTGAACACCATCCGGCTTTCGTAAATGGGCCCTCGATCGGAAAACGGGCTTTCGAGGTTCGCAAACGCGATGTCGGCGGAAGCGAGCAGCGGCGCCAGATCGCGGAACGGCGAAGCCGGATCGTGCCGTTCGCGAGCCAGTTGCCCCACGTACCGCGACAGCATGATGTCCCCGCCGAAAATCACCCGCGTGCGCGGCGGCTGCTTGGGAACGCTCTCCGGCAGCGTAGCGCGCCGCATCGGGATCGCGGCCAGTACCGACAGAATCCATCTGCGAGTGAACAAGCTCTTAGTGTAGGACGGCGGGATTCATCCCGCGCGGGACTTCAGTCCCGCCTCGGACTTCTCACTTGATCACCGCCTCGAACACCGCATCCGGACCCGCAATCGACAGCTCCGCCCGCATCACCGAATCCAGATCCGCCGGAGGCAGCACCAGGTGCGACGTCCGCCGCCCGCAGCACACCTCCACCAGTCCGCTTTCGTCCACCACCAGCGTCACGTCTTTTCCTTTGCCCTTCAGCCCGATCGTCCGGATCCCCGGAATGTCTCCCGCGATGTGTTCTACATCCACGCGCACGCCCGGCACGCTCCGCTCCAGCCACTGCGAAAAATACACAATCCGCGTGGTCATCGCCCCCGCGTACCCGATGCGAGCTTCCGCAATCTCCATCGCCTCGTCGTCGAACACATTCGCCAGCGTCTGCCGCCAGCCCGTCAGCCGCGTCCACGCCAGATCGGCCACGCGTTCGCCGCGCGACCGCAGCTCTTTCAACACCGCCACCGCGCCTTTCGGATTCTTGGCGGTTTCCGAATCGACCACAATCTTGTCCGCCAGCGGAAACAGCGGATCGAAATAGCGCGTCGAGAAGAATCTCGCTCCTCTGCACCACAGCACCACCGGCAGATCCGGCACGATCAGCGGCAGCAGCAGATTCGCGACTTCCCCCAGGTTCGCCGCGTCGGCCGTCATCTCGATCCCTTCCGAGCAAATCTGCTGATGCCGCCCGAACGGCATCCAGCATTCCGCAAACACGCGCGCGTTCAGCTCGGCGCCCTCGGCCGCCTTCAACACAATGGCCCGGCTGGGATGATCGTGCATCAGCACGCCCAGCGTCTGGCGCACGTGCTCGGCATCCGCATCGTCTTCGCAGATCACCACCAGCGTCATCGCGCACGCCCGCAGCACACCCGATTCCTGCTCGCGAGCCAGTTGCTCCCACAACTCGCGCAGGTCTTTTAAAACCTTTTCGGGATTGACTGTCACCGTCAACCGTTCCTCCAATGATGTCCGTGCCGCGCCAGCATCTCGTCCGACTCCTTCGGCCCCCACGTCCCCGGATCGTAATTCGGAAAATCGAATTTCCGCCCGTTCCAGTCGTCCAGGATCGGCTGCACCGCTCTCCAGCTCGCCTCCACCATGTCCTGCCGCGTGTAGAGCGTCGCGTCGCCCTTCATCGCATCCACCAGCAAAGTCTCATACGCCGTCGGCGACCGCTCTCCAAAGCTCGACCCGTAATTAAAATCCATCGACACCGGCCGCAGCCGCATCCCGCTGCCCGGCTGTTTCGACAGGAACCGCAGCGAAATCCCCTCCTCCGGCTGAATCCGCACGATCAACAAGTTCGGTTGCATGGGACCGTCGCCATCGTGCGCCGCGAACATCGCATGGGGAGCGTTGTTGTACTGGATCGCAATATCGGTAGTCCTGCGAGGCATCTTTTTCCCGCTGCGAATGTAGAACGGCACGCCCTCCCACCGCCAGTTGTCGATGAAAAACGTCACCGCGGCGAACGTGTCGGTCTGCGTGTTCGGATCCACGCCCTTTTCCTGCCGGAATCCGCGATACTGCCCCGCCACCGCGTTCAGCGCCACCTCCTCCGGCCGCAAAGTCTTGATCGACCGCAGCAGTTTCGCGCGCTCATCCCGCACCGTGTCCGGATCGAACACCGCCGCCGGCTCCATCGCAATGGTCGACGTCACCTGCAGCAGATGATTCTGAATCATGTCGCGCAGCGCGCCCGCTTCCTGGTAATACGCGCCGCGACCCTCCACGCCAATCGATTCCGCCGCGGTAATCTGCACGTGATTCACATAGCGCCGGTTCCACAGCGGCTCGAAAATCCCGTTGCCGAAGCGGAACGCCAGAATGTTCTGCACCGTCTCCTTGCCCAGGTAATGATCGATGCGATACACCTCGTGTTCCGGCAGAACCTTGTGAATCCGGTTGTTCAACTCGATCGCGCTCTTCAAATCGTGCCCGAACGGCTTCTCGATAATCACCCGCCGCCATGCTCCCTCAGGCGCGGTAGCCAGTTTCGCCGCGCCCAGGCAATCCACAATCGGAGCATAGAAGCTCGGCTGGGTCGAGAGATAAAACAAAACGTTCGACTGCCCCAGTTCCTCGAGCTTCTTCCCGATCGCCGAATACATGCCCGCATCCGTCACGTCACCCGGAATGTAATAAAGGTTGCGCGCGAAGCTCGACCACAGGTCTTCGTCAAACGGGCTGTCTTCCAGAAACTCTTTTACCGCGTCATGCATGGTCGTCCGGAACGCGTCATCGGTGAGCTGGGTCCGTGAATTCCCGATCACCGCAAAGGATGCCGGCAACCGCCGCTCATACGCCAGCCGGTACAGCGCCGGCAGCAGCTTGCGCTTCGCCAGATCGCCATGCGCGCCGAAAATGACGATCGCGCACTCCGCCACGCGCCGTTCAAACCGCAAAGGGTCCGCAAAAGGATTAGTCGCCACTACGAATCACCATATCACGCGGCCGGAAACTTAAGCCACGAATGGACACGAATGCACACGAATAAAACAAAATATCTTATTCGTGTTTATTCGTGGCTAACAATTCATACCCTCTTTCCGCCACACGAGTCCACAAAATCTCCGACGCGTGCCCGTTCCTCAAAAAAATCTGCCGCACCCGTTCGCACACCTCTTCGCTTCCAAGAACATAAAACACCAGCACCGACGGCCCCGCCCCGCTCAACACACATCCCAGCAACCCCGTCGCGCGCAACCCGACCATTTCCTCCAACCCCTTGACCAATCCAAATCGATAAGGATGATGCAGCCGGTCCTCCAGCGCCACGCGCATCGCTTCACCATCCCCCGCCCCCAACGCAGCCATCAGCAGCGCCGCACGCTGCACATTGAAAATCGCATCCGCGCGCGAATAAACCGCCGGCAAAACCTCCCGAGCCGAGGCCGTCGAAACCGCAAAATCCGGCACCACTACGGCCACTCCAAAATTCGAAGGCAGCGCCATCCGAACCGCCCGAACGGTCCCGCAGGAATCCGTAGCACTCGCCACAATCCCGCCCAGCACGCACGCCGACGCATTGTCCGGATGCCCCTCGATCCGCGCGACCTCATCCAGCACCCGCGCCCGACCCCATCCGAGCCCCGCCATCTGAGCCCCAATGACCACCCCCGCCGTCACCGCCGCCGCGCTCGACCCCAGCCCCTTGCCCACCGGAATCGAATTCAAAATCTCCAGCTCAATCGCCCCCGCTCCCAACCCGCGCGCAATTTCCCAAATCAAATTGTCCGAGCCCGCGGAAATCCGATCCGCGTCCACTCCCGACACGCGAATCGACCAAGCGTCCGCCCGCCGGAACCGGCATTCCAGAAAAACGTTCAGCGCAATCGCCAGCGCATCGAACCCCGGCCCGAGATTAGCGCTCGAAGCCGGCACCCGCACCGTCCGGAAATCAGTCAATCTCCACCCTCCGCGACCCTCGTGCCGACCGGTAAATCGCGTCCACCACTTCCACCGCCCGATACCCGTCCTCGCCCGAAACCAAAGGCGCGCGCCCTTCGCCGATCGCCTGCGCGAAATCCAGAAACTGCCGTTCGAACGATCGCGTGGAAATGTTCATAGGTTCCGACGCGCCCGACATCGCCGCGCTCTCGACTGGCGCGTCGCCTTCCGCGTCCCATGCCGTCAACTTATCGCCCGTAATGATCGCCGACCCGCGCGTCCCATGAATCTCGATCCGCTCCGGATACCCCGGCCGCACCGCCGTCGAAGCCTGAATCACCCCCGTCGCGCCGGATTCAAATCGCAGCAGCGCATTCACCACGTCCTCCGACTCGATCTTGTGCGCCGCCCCCAGTTGCCAGTCCGCCGCCACCGACCTCACCCGCCCCGCCAGCCACAACAGCAAATCGATCTGATGAATCGCCTGGTTGATCAGCGCCCCTCCGCCCTCCACCTTCCACGACCCCTTCACTGGCCGCAAATAATACCCATCCGATCGCCACCACTTCACATAAGCGTCGGCTTCGATCACACGCCCCAGCCGGCCCAGCGATTTCTTCAAGAACAACGATGCGTCATCAAACCGATGCTGCGAAACCACCCCCAGCACAATCCCCGCCCCATGCGCGACATCGATCATCTTCCGCGCCACGTCCGGTGAAATCGCCATGGGCTTCTGCACCTGCACATGCTTTTGAGATTCCGCACACGCCTCGACCACTTCCAGCCGAAAATCCGGAAACGTGCAAACGTCGACGAACTCCACGCGCGGATGCCGCGAAACATCTCTCCAGTCCGCGCAAGACTCGCACCCATACTGCTCGGCGAACGCGAGCCCCCGCTCCGCATGCAACCCCGCGCAAGCCACCAGCTCAAACCCGATATTCCGGTAAGCGTCGGCATGCTTGTGCGCAATCGCCCCCGTCCCGATCATCCCCACTCGCATCAGTTAATTGTATGTCTCAGGGAGCTAAGATAATTACTATGAGCACGGCCGACCTGACCCACCCCGCGACCATCGAAATGCCCGCCTGGAAAAGTATCGCCGGCCACGTAGCCGCCGTCGCCGTAGCGATTATTTTCCTCTCAAGCGGCATCTGGAAAATCTCCGACCCCTTCGGCTGGGCCCGAATGTTAGAAGAATTCCTGGTCCCCGCTCAATTCAGCCTCCCACTCAGCCTCCTGCTCGGAATCGGCGAAACTTTGGCCGGCGCGCTGATCCTCATCCCGCGCTTCCGCCGCTGGGGAGCCGCGCTCGCCACCCTCCTGCTCGCCATCTTCATGATCTACGTCGGCATCCATTACTCCCAACTGGTCGGCAAGGATTGCAGCTGCTTCCCGCTCGTCAAGCGAGCCGTGAATCCGATGTTTTTCGTCGAAGACGGCGGCATGCTGGTAGCCGCGCTTATCGCCGGATTCTGCGCGCGCCCCACGGGTCACTTTAATCGCGCCGTAATTCTCGCGCTGGTAGTCGCGGCCTGCTCCGGCGTCAGCTACGGAGCCGCCGTCATGCACCAGACCGGAACCAAAGCCCCCGACACCATCACCGTCGACGGCAAACCCTACTCACTCCAATACGGCAAAATCTTTCTCTTCTTCTATGACCCCAACTGCGGCCACTGCGACGCCGCCGCGCGCACCATGTCGAAATTCACCTGGAAATCCGACGTCACCGTAATCGGCATCCCCACTCAGGCCCCGAGATTCGCCGCCGCCTTCCTCCACGACACCGGTCTCAAAGCCGTCACCAGCCTGGACCTCGATCTCCTCAAGAAAACCTTCCCCTTCGGCGACCCACCCTACGGCGTAGCCCTGGACAACGGCCACGAAATCGGCCCCGTCCCCCACTATGAAGAAGGCAATGAGCCAGCCGAAACCCTCCGCAAACTGGGCTTCATAAACTGAATCCTGGCGTCTGATGCCTGGACCCTGGACCGTAACCATTTTCACCACGCCCCGTCCGAGTCATTAATATGACCGACCTCCGCCAAGCCCTCCGCACCCTCCGCCGATCCCCGGCCTTCACCGCGGTCGCCATCCTCTCGCTAGCCCTCGGCGCCGGATCGAACACCGCCATCTTCAGCCTCATCGATTCCGTCATGCTCCGGATGCTCCCGGTCGACCACCCCGGCCAGCTCTCCTTCGTCACCACCAAGACCATCCAGGCCGGCGCGGTCGGCATCAAAATGAACCTCTCGAACGATGCCGTTCGCCGCATGCAACAATCCGCGCCGCAGACTTCGATCGCCCACGCCCGCCCCGAAAACAAAATCCCCGTAGCCGTCGACGGCCAGTCCGAACCCGCTTCCGTCCATTTCGTCTCGCCCAATTATTTTTCGATGCTAGGTCGTCCCCGCGATTCTCGGCCGCACCTTAGGCCCCGACGACAACACGCCCAACGCCCGCTTAGCCGTCCTGGATTTCGCCTACTGGCGCCGCCGCTTCGGAGCCGATCCCGCCATCCTCGGCCGTGAGATCACCATCCACGGCGTCCCCTTCACCATCGCCGGCGTCACCCCTCGCGAATTCTACGGACTCTCCGCCGACTCCCCCGCCGAGCTCACCCTCCCCTACGCGACCCTCCCTCAAATCCAGTCCGGCCATCCCTCCGGCGTCTTGCCGAAACCCGATGAAGATGCCGGCACCGTCGTCGCCCGCCACGCCAACGCCGCCCAGCTTTCCGCCATCTTCCGTCAAACCGAAATGGAAAAGGCCGGTGACCACCCCACTCCCGATCGTCTCCAGACCATCTCGAAATCCGCGATCGAGCTCGAACCCGCCAGCAAAGGTCTCAACCGCGTCCGCGATCAATTCTCCGATCCGCTCAAAGCCCTCATGGCCGTGGTCGCCTTAGTCATGCTGATCGCCTGCGCCAACATCGCCAATCTCCTCACCGCCAAATCCGCCGGCCGCCGCCGTGAAATCGCCATCCGCCTCAGCCTCGGCGCCACGCGAGCCATCCTCGTCCGCCAGTTCCTCACCGAAAGCCTCGTCCTCTCCTTCGCCGGCGGAGCCTTGGGAATCCTGTTCGCCGTCTGGTCGCGCGACGCCATCGTCGCCATCGCCGGCGTCACCGTCCAGCCCGATTGGAGCCTCCGCGTCTTCGCCTTCACCGCCGCTCTCTCGATCCTCAACGCCCTCCTGTTCGGAACCATCCCCGCCCTCCGCGCCAGCGACCCGGAACGCCCCGTATCCAAAAAGAGCGGCGGAAGCCGCTTAGTCGCCGCCCAGATCGCTCTCTCCTTAACGCTCCTCATCGGAGCCGCCCTATTCCTCGCCAGCTTCCGCAACGCCAACCGAGTCGACCTCGGCTACGCCCGCGACCACACGTTACTCGCCACCATCGATCCCGGCGAGGCCGGGTATAAAGGACCGCAAGTCACCCAGATCTATCGCGACGTCCTCCATCGAGCCGCTGCACTCCCCGGCGTCCGGTCCGTCTCCCTCATGTCGGACCGCCTCATGTCCGGCCGCTTCCGCATGTCCACCGTCGCCGTCCCCGGCTACACTCCGCAACACGGCGAGGACCCCAACACTCTCTGGATCGTCCAGAATTTCGTCGGCCCGCGTTTCGTTTCCACCGCCGGCATGCACCTGCTCGCCGGCCGCGATTTCACCGATCTCGATACCACCCGCCCGGTCGCCATCGTCAACCAGTCCTTCGCCAATCACTTCTTCGCGGGATCGAATCCGGTCGGCCGCACCGTCGCCTGGGGACCCGGCCAGAAACCGGTCGAAATCGTCGGCCTGATCGCCAATATCCGGATCTTCATCGCCCGCGACGGCAACCCTCAGGATGTAGCTCTTGTTCCGCTCCTCCAGCCATCCGATCCGCCCACTCAGGCGACCCTGCTCATCCGCTCCACCGAAGACCCCGCCAGCGCAGCTCCCGCCCTCCGAGCCTCACTCGCCGATCTGAAGCTCCCGCTCACCGACATCCGCACCATGGACGCCCAAGTCGAACGCTTGCTCTCCCAACCCCACCTCCTGGCGATTCTCTCCACCTTCTTCGGAGCCCTGGCCGTGCTGCTCGCATCCATCGGCCTGTACGGCGTGCTCACCTACAACGTCTCGCGACGCATTCCCGAAATCGGCATCCGCATGGCGTTAGGCGCGCAGCGTAAAACCATCCTGAACATGATCCTCTCGGAGACCTCCCGCGTAGTCGTAGCCGGAATCGCGGCAGGCCTGGCCATCGCCCTGGCCGCAGCGCGACTCCTCAAATCTCTTCTGTTCGGAATCACCCCCCACGACACCACCTCCATCGCCGCCGCCGTAGCCATTCTGGCCGTCGCAGCCCTGGCCGCCGCCTACCTCCCCGCCCACCGGGCCTCAAAGGTAGACCCCATGATCGCCCTCCGCCACGAATAGTCGTCACCCAGCCAGCCTCCGACGCCATCGGAACCCTGAGCGCCAAGTCGGGATTGGTCCCCGCCGTCACCGGCAAGGCTGGTCTATCCCGTTGAAGGCGCAGACGTCCGTGACCAGCCCTGCCGGTCAGAGTCTGTGTGAAAACTGCGGACCTGCTCCCCTTGCTCACGCGCGGGGTTCCGTATGTGGCTCATTCGACGTGGCGCCAAACGGAACCCCGACCGTGAGGGAGGGGAGCAAGGCCGACCAACTCCACTTTTCACACAGACTCGTCACGGCGGGGATCAACTCCACTTTTCACACACACTCGTCAGCGAGTTGGCGATGATCCGTCGGCTCATCGGGACGGATGAAAGTCGAGGGACGGCGGGCTTCGAGCCCGCGGGAGGCTTCAGCCTCGCTTCCGTACAGCGGCGCTGAAGCGCCACGCGGATTGAAATCCGCCGTCCGCGGCTGGGACGGGAGCATTTCGATCCACCCGCGCGTCGCGCCACGGCGTCCGAATTTGAGCTACTCTTATCCGCGTGAATCCGCGTGCATCGGCGGCCAAATTATTCCCCGCCATCCTCCTCACCCTCCCTTTCGCGATTCTGCTCCTCAACCGCAACTGGCCCTTCCAAAGCTTCGGCGATTACGACGCGTTCTTCTACTTCGGCCACTTCCTCCACTTCCCACCTACCCGCCCGGCCAGATCATCATCCTCCTGACCCCGACCCAACCCCGCATCGCAGCCCTCTGGCAACAGCCCGTCCCTTCCCCTTCTTGGAGCACCCACCAACGCCCGCGCAAAAAAGGGGACTGACCACTCTGTCCCCGACCCAGACACCCTCAACCACCGACACCACCACTCCAGTGGACAGAGCGGTCTGTCCCCTTTTTTGGAACGCCCCCTCCGAATGCCTCCCGATGAGCGTAGATTTTCATGCTTCCGCGTGAAGCTCGGCTGCATCGCTCTACGCTGTCCCCTTTTTCCTGGGAACGGCACCCTCATCCTATCCGCTCCCGCCTTGACGGCCGCGGTTCCGTTTTGCCTCGCCGTCGAATAGGCAACATGCGGAACCCCGCGCGTCAGCCAGGGGAGCACGTCCGCATTTTTTCACCCAACACATCTGCTAACGGGAAGGTGCGGTACACCTGCTTGGAGCTATCTGACCACCCGAATCGTCCAGAAATCATCCGCCAGATTCGCATTCGACAGATACGCATACGGCAGCGTGAAATACCCGCCCATCCCCCACGAAGCGCCCCACGAGTTCCGCACCAGGAACCGCGCCGACCCATCGTCGTACCCCGCCGCCATCACCGCGTGCCCGCCCAGCACCGTCTCGCCCGCGCCCGGCATCGCCGCCACACCCGAATGCGCCACCGCGTCCGATTCGAAACTTTCATACACCGTGAACCCGAACACAAACGGATAACCCGCCGCCAGACAAGCCTTCATCTGCCCGACCGCCTGCGCGACCCGTTGATAACTCACCGCCGGATGCAGCTTCCCCGCCACGTAACACTGCGCCGAGGGACGATCCGCGAACTTCTGCTCGACATATGGCCACATCGGCTCCGCGCAGACGCCTTGCCGCGCCACGCATTTGATCCCGTCACGGAGCATCGCGCCGCTGTCGGTCGAAACCGTCCCTTCAAGCGCGCGCTCGTTGTAATAAATGAACAGCCGGGAGGGCGTAAACTCCGCCAACTTCTCTTTCCGCTGATCGAACTCGATGGCCGCCGCAATCGCGTTGGCCGTGCAGCTTCCCAGGTCGCCCTGGTCGTAAATCTTCGGACAGGTGGCCCGCAAGTCGACTGACTTCGGCACCGTCATCCTTCGCGGAGCCGCATACATCCGGTCCCGCGCATCCGGCAGATCCGGAATCCATCCGTATCGTCCAATCTGATGTCTCATGCCCGTAAGTTAGGCGGGCGCCTTCTCTTCGCCCCGCGGTTCAAACCCGTAAGGCGGAGAAATCGCGAAACTTGCGGATCGAAATCAAAACGTGATCGGAATTAGCGGAGAGAATCCGCCCGCGTCGCGCACTATTTCGGTGAACCGTGCTCGACACCGGAAACGCTCGTCCGATACACCGCTCGGGAACCACCGTCATGAGCCGGTTTCACATGAGTCGGTTTCACATGAGCCGGTTTCACGGGATGCAGGTTCCGCACTATCGAGTCTGGGCGCCGCCCGAAACTTCGGTTCGCGTCGAATATTCCGAGGAAGTCCTGCGCGAAGCAGCCCGCCATGAGCGCGGCGTCCTATATGGAACACGCGACGGCGCAACCCTCCGCGTGATCGCCGCGCGCCGGGAACAGCCGGAACGGGATTCCCGGATCTCGAACCTCGACCTTCTCGGAACCTTCGCCTGCCGCGAGCGCGGCGAAATTTTCCTCACCGAGCCCGACCTCCAGCACCTGGAGTTGACCGGCGGGTCCATCGCCCTGGTCGTCGCCGGAACCAATGCCGGGTTCTTCGTCTATGAACCGGATGGCGCCATTCAGACCATCCAGAGCTATCGCGAATTCTCCCTGGTCGACCGTCCGGCTGCCGCGCCGGTCCCATCTGGTGACAATAAAGTCGACCGTCCGGATCGCCGCAAGTTGTGGATCTCGCTCGCGTGCCTCATCCCGCTCGCCGTTTCCGTGGCCCATGTCCCGCGCGCGCGTCCCATCGCTCTAAGCGTCCATGAAGATGCGCACCAGTTGAGAATCACCTGGAATCCCGCGGCATTCACCAACGCCCGCCTCGAAATCGCCGACGGGCTGGAACGAAACTGGATTCCTGTCCCACCCCGACTCGCCAGCGCCACCTACGTCCCGCACTCGAGCGACGTGCGCATCCGCCTGATCGCCGGCTCGCGCAGTGAAAACGCCCATTTCGTCGGCGTCGACGTGACCCCTGAGGTCGAGCATGTGAAACAGCTTGAATCGGAAGCCGAATCGCTTCGCGCCAGACTCACCCGCGGCGCGGAGCGCACTTCGCGTCTTCAAACCGCCATTCAAAGGACACTCGCGAAGCTGCAATGAAAAGCTAAAATGAATGAGCCCAATGCTCATTCAGGAGGCGGCTGAGGATCTTTTCGGAATTCGTGCGGAAGCTCGCCCGCTCCCCGGGGAGTTCGACGACAATTTTCTTCTCACCACCGCCGATCAATCGCGCTACATCCTCAAAATTATGCGCCCCGGCTGCGATCCCGGATTCATCGACATGCAATTCCGCGCCATGGAGCACCTCGCTGACTTTCCGGTTCCGCGCTCCGCGGCGCCGGTCAGAACCACCCGTGACGGCCGCCTGGCGTGGCTCCTCCACTGGCTGCCCGGACGCATGCTGGCCGATGTTTCGCGTACTCCGGAAATGCTTTTCGACCTGGGCCGGCTGTTAGGCGAAATCGATCGCGCGCTTGAAACTTTCTCGCATCCCGCCACGCATCGCGAATTGAAATGGGACCTGGCCCGCGCGGCCTGGATCGAAGAACATCTCAACTACATCCCCGAACCTCGCCGCGCTCTGATCTCGCGAATTCTCGATCGGTTCAAGAACGCAAACCCCTTTGCCGGCGTGCGAAAAAGCGTGATCCATGGCGACGCGAATCTGCACAATGTTCTGGCCGACGGCCATCAAATCACCGGCCTGATCGATTTCGGGGATCTGCACTTCAGCGCTCCCGTAGCTGAGTTAGCAGTCGCCTGCGCTTACCTTCATCCGGACGAAACCGCCTGCGTGATCGGCGGATACGACGGCGCCAATCCGCTGATGGAACGCGAAAAACAAGTTCTGCCTTTGCTGATTGAAACACGCCTCGCCGTAAGCGTCGTCAACGCGGCGATTCAAAAAACGAAACGCGCCGACCCATACGTGACCGTGAGCGAGCGCGAGGCTTGGGAAACACTGGAACGATGACTTTTTCCCCCATACTACAAGGCATTTCGCTGGCTAAGGAGCCGTCCATCGTTTTCGATTTGAGCGTCGGCTGCGATATCGCGACGCCGGATTTTGAAGAGCCCCGGCTGACCCAAATTCTGTTCGGAAAAATGCGCGCAGCCGGGGTGCGCGTCGGAATCGGCAGGTACAACGAAACACGGGCGTTGTATACCGCTCCCGAATTCGCCGGTGCGCGTCCGACCGATGAACGGAGGACGGTCCATCTGGGACTCGACCTGTTCGCGGAACCGGGAACGGTGGTCTGCGCGCCGGTGGCGGGCACGGTTCATGCCTTTCAAAATAATGCGCGCAGGCTGGATTATGGTCCCGTTATTATTTTAAGTCACGGCGATTATTTCACTTTATACGGACATTTAACGCTCGACTCATTGGATGGGTTAGAAGCAGGCCAATCGATCGAAGCAGGCCAGCCAATTGGTAAAATTGGCTCGGCACCTCAAAATGGCGACTGGACGCCGCATTTACACTTTCAAATCATCCATGATTTGTTGGGATTAGACTGCGATTTTCCGGGCGTTTGCCGGCCTTCCGAGCGCGAAAAATGGTTGAAACTGTCTCCCGATCCGAACCGATTGGTCTGTATCCCCACCAGCCAATTTCCGGCCGCGGAGCCAACCAAGTTGCAGACCATTGAATCGCGCAAGGCGCATCTGGGCGCGAATCTCAGCGTGAGCTACGCCGAGCCTTTGAAAATCGTCCGCGGCTGGCGGCAGTATCTCTACGATGAAAACGGCCGCGCGTATCTGGATGTTTACAACAACGTCCCGCTGGTGGGCCACAGCCATCCGCGGGTGGTGGAAGCGGTCGCCAAGCAGATGGCCGTGCTTAATACCAACACGCGATATCTGCATGACAACATTACTCGCTATGCGGAGCGCCTGGCTGCCAAGTTTCCCGAGCCGTTGAGGGTTTGCTACTTCCTGAATTCGGCGAGCGAGGCGAATGAGTTGGCCGTTCGGATGGCGCGCGCGGTGACGCGGCGCGAGGAAACCATTGTGCTCGAACACGCCTATCACGGGCACACCAATACGCTGGTCGACATCAGTCCGTACAAGTTCGACGGCCCAGGAGGAAACGGCCGGAGGCCGTTTGTAAACGTGGCCCCGCTGCCCGATCCGCACCGGCGCGACGATCCATCGGCGGGGGCGGAATATGCGCGGGAGGTCGCGAAGCTGGTGGATGGTCCCGCCACGTTCATCGCCGAAAGTTTGCCGAGCGTGGGCGGGCAGGTCGTTTTTCCAAGCGGGTATCTGGCGGGTTGCTATGCAGCGGTGCGCGCGGCGGGTGGGGTGGCGATCGCGGATGAAGTGCAGGTGGGATTCGGACGGCTGGGGGATTTTTTCTGGGGATTTGAGATGCAGGGAGTGGTGCCGGATATCGTGGTGCTCGGCAAGCCGATGGGCAACGGGTTTCCGCTGGCGGGGGTGGTGACGACGCCGGAGATCGCGGAGGCCTTCGATAACGGGATGGAATTTTTCTCGACGTTCGGAGGCAATCCGGTGGCATGCGCGGCGGGGTTGGCGGTGCTGGACGTTCTAGAAGACGAACGGCTGGCGGAGAACGCGGCGTGCGTGGGCCGTTATTTGATGGATCGATTACGCTCGATGGATTTTGTGGATGTGCGCGGGCGGGGGTTGTTTATCGGTGTTGAACTGGCTTCGGGTGAGGAAGCGTCGAGGGTGGTGAACGGGCTGCGCGAGCACGGGGTGCTGGCGGGGACGGATGGTCCGCTGCACAACGTGATCAAGATCCGCCCGCCGTTGATTTTTTCGGCGGGCGACGCGGATTTGTTCGTGGAGATTTTGACGGCCGTTTATCAACCTCGATGATGCTCAAAAAAGGGGACAGACCGCTCTGTCCACCGCGCGGGGTGGTGGTGGCTGGTGAATTTACGGATCTGGGGACAGAGTGGTCAGTCCCCTTTTTTGAGCGGCATTGCTTCCGATATGCCCGGCCGAATTCTTCAATGCAGGATGGGCGGTTTGCGGTTCAGCGCACGATACAGCCAGACGAACAGTGCGCCGGCGATGCCGCCGTCGATGAAACCGTACAGTGCGCCGAGCAGAACGCGGCCCAGCGTGCGGGTCGAATCGGCGCCGGGATAGACGGAACTCATAATGTGCAGGAACTGGACCCCGTAGGACGGATAGGCAAGGTTGATCAGGCCGACTACCAGCATGCAACCTCCCCACATTAACGCCGAGGTGAGTGCGATGGCTTTGATGGAAGCTCTCATAATCACTCCTTCTACCTTCAGTCTGATCCTTTACGCGGGGAAAGGATATCCCTTCAGTTAGGGATTGCGGAAACGTTTCGGGGTGATTATTGTGGCTGAAAAAGCGACCGTGGCTGGTCGGCTTCGGGGTCGCGCTCGGTGCAATCGATGGACGGCTTATCGGAGATGGCGACCATGGTGAAGCGGTCGGGCGGGCGCCACCGGATCAGGAGATAAACGTCGCGCTCGAAATTTTCTCCGGTGTGCGTGGTCAGTTGCCAGAGATCCGGCTGGTGGCGGCAGTGATGAACGGGCTCGTCGAATTCCGCGTAGGGGCCTTTGTTGTGTTCGAGCCATGGTTGAAGCTGCGACCAGCTGGAGCGTTCTGTCCAGCGTGAGACTTCGGACCATGGGTGACTCAGCCAGAACCCGGCGAACTGGCGCGGGGTGAGGGCGACCGGGTCGGTGCGCTCCAGTTTGTCGTGATTCAGAACGTAGTGGCGGACCTCAGGGCGGGCAAATCCGCCCCCCATGCCGGGCACGGCGTATTCAATGAAGACTTCGTCTTTTGAGGCGGTTCCATGCACCTCGTCCGCGATAAAGGCCCACTCGGGCGAGTGGGAGCAGGCGCACGGGTGCTTCCTACGTTTATTAAGGTAGCGCAAAAAAGGGGACAGACCGCTCGGTCCACTGCAGCGGCGGTGACTGCGGTTGTCGGCGTGTGGGTTGGGGACAGAGTGGTCAGTCCCCTTTTTTGCGCGGCATTTTTTGAACACGGACCAGCGGGTGGGGGGGCGACGGTGTTGAGCGGCAATTGCTCCTGATGTGGCTACACCAGGACGGTGAAGGCGTTTTCGGCTCGCTGGACGGGGTGGTACAGGGTGTCGCGTTCTACCGGGTCGCGGCCGGATTCTTTGATCAGGCGGAGCAGTTCGCCCCGGCGGAGGTTTTGGGACGTCGTCGCGCCCGCGTCGTGGTAGATTTTTTCTTCTACTACCGTGCCGTCGAGGTCGTCGCTGCCGAAACGCTGGGCGATCTGGGCAACCCTGGGCGTCATCATGATCCAGTAGGCTTTGATGTGTGGGATGTTGTCTAACATCAAACGCGACACAGCGATCTGGCGGAGGTCTTCGAAACCGGTGGTGGTCGAGATGTGTTCTAACGCGGTGTTGGCGGGGTGGAACGCTAGCGGGATGAAGGTTACGAAGCCTTGAGTGTCGTCCTGGAGCTCGCGGAGTTTTACCAGGTGGTCTACGCGGTCCTCTTCGGTTTCGATGTGGCCGTAGAGCATGGTGCAGTTGGAGTGCAAGCCCAGGTCATGCGCGGTTCTGGCGACTTCCAGCCACTGCTCGCCGGTGATTTTGTGGTCGCAGATGATGCGGCGGACGCGGTCGGAGAAAATTTCGGCTCCGCCGCCGGGGAGCGAGTCCATGCCGGCTTCTTTGAGTTGTTCGAGGACTTCGCGCGGGGTGAGCTTGGCTCGCTGGGCCAGATAACCGATCTCGACCATCGTGAAGGCTTTAAGATGCACCTGCGGGAAACGGGTTTTGAGGCCGCTGAGCATCTGGCAATACCAGTCGAGGGTTAATTCGGGATGCAGGCCGCCTACGATGTGGAATTCGGTGACGGCTTCGGAGTAGCCGTGGCCGGCGGTTTCCCAGACCTGTTCTAACGACATCGTGTAGGCTTTGGGGTCGCGGACGCGCTTGCCGAAGGCGCACAGGCGGCAGCTGGCGACGCAGACGTCGGTGGGGTTGATGTGGCGGTTGACGTTGAAATACGTCACGTTGCCGTGCTTGCGTTCGCGGACTTGATTGGCTAGCCAGCCTACGCCTAACAGGTCGGGGGTTCGGTAGAGGGTGAGGCCGTCTTCGAAGGTGAGGCGCGCGTTGGATTCGACTTTATCGCGGATGGGGCGGAGGCGGGGGTCTTCGAAGGTCGGGGGCATCGCTTAAAGTATGAGAATAACACGGGGTTTATTTGGCGGTTGGAGCGAGGACGACGACCGGGATTTCGACTTTGGCTTTGCCGTTGCTTACGGTGATTTTTGCGGTACCGGGGGCGACGGCGGTGACGACGCTATTGGATTCGGCGGTGACGACGCTCGGGGTGTCCGACGTGTAGATTGTTTTGGATGAGAGCTTGAGGTAGACCCGCTCGCCGTCCGTGAACACGCCCGTGACCTGCAGGGATATCCTTCCTCCCGGCGCAAGGCGAAGGTTGAGAGGGAAAACCTCCAGGCGCACGGGGTCGTCGGCGCGCTCGACCACTATGGTGATCGGCTTTGAAAATCCCTGACTCACATTATCGAGATGTAGTCCGGGGCGCGGCCTTCCCATCGCCGCAATGGTGTACTGCCCCGGAGCGATGGCCTTCGGTATGGGCACGGCATACTCGTAAGGTGCGCCGCCCTTCTCCGGAAACGTCCCTATCGGATCCGCGGCGATCAGCATCAGGTCGGTGAATGCACCTGGGGGCGTGACCTCGACCGTGACCTTGAATGACTCGCCTGGATGAACCAAGGTTCCGTCGGCTGGTGAGGTGATGCGGAGGGTCGGTTGCGCCAGGAGGGTCGCGGAGAGGAGCAGGAGCATCGCGAGGCGGGAACTGGTTTTGGGAGCGCTGCCGGTTGGAATGGTGTGGCATGAATTCCCGCGAACTGGGTGGTGCTATCAATAATGATCGGCCTCCCGGAGGGGAAACTTCAACTGGAGACGGCTTTCCGTCGATGGGTTTCGCCTTGGTCTGGATATCCACCGCTCCCTGTGGGCGCGGCTCGTTGTGGGTTCGTGCGATAGAGGTTTTTGAAGGGGGACGTTTAACCGCTTCCTTTGGGCGCGGCTCGGGTCGGGGATTTGCGCGATGAGTGGGCGATGTGGCGCACACACTCGTGCGCGCGACATCTCGTTGCGGCGGAACAGGCGTCGGCAGGAGTACCGACGCGGCACGCAGGAGTGCGTGCGCCACGAACGGAATTAGCGCTTCCAGAGGATGTCGGCGGCCCAGAAGGCTAGGAAGATTACGCTTACGTAGCCGTTCATGGTGAAGAAGGCGGCGTCGATTCGGGAGAGATCGTCGGCGTGGACTAGGCGGTGTTCCCAGATTAAGAGTGCCGCTACGGCTCCGATTCCTAGGGCTGCGATTCCGCCTAGCTGGAACGACCACGCCAGCGCGATCAGGCAGATCAGCATTCCTATGTGGAGGGCTCGGGCGATCCAGAGGGCGTTTGCGACGCCTACGCGTTTGGGGATGCTGAACAGGTTGGTCGCTACATCGAAGGCGTAGTCCTGGCAGGCGTAGATGATGTCGAAGCCGGCGGTCCAGAGGGTGACGGCGGCGGTTAGCCAGAGGATTCTCGGGTCGAGCTGGCCGCGCATGGCGATCCAGGCGGCGGCGGGGGCGATGCCTAGTGAAAATCCTAAGACCAGGTGCGAGAGCGACGTGAATCGCTTGGTGAAGGAGTAGAACATCGGGATCGCTAAGGCTAGCGGGGCTAGTTTGAAGCACAGCGGGTTGAGTTCGCGCGACGCGAAGGTGAAGACGAAGGCCCATAGGATGATGAATCCCCAGGCGAAGCGGCGGGTCAGGGCGCCGGAGGGGAGATGGCGGGATTTGGTGCGGGGGTTTTGGGCGTCGATATCGGCGTCTAGGACTCGGTTGAACGCCATCGCTACGGATCTGGCGGCGATCATGGCTACTACGATCCAGATCAGGCGGGTCAGCAGGCCTTCGCGGTTGAAATTTTCATCGCGCCAGGCTAGCAGGGCTCCGGTTAAGGCGAAGGGGAGGGCGAAGATGGAGTGCTCGAACTTGATCATTTCGAGCGTCAGGCGGATGCGGGTGAGGAAAGTTGCCAACACTTTAGTTTAACGGAGCGGGATGGTATGGGCTTCGGGATTGGTCCCCGCCGTCACGAGTGTGTGTGAAAAGTGGAGTTGATCCCCGCCGTGACCGGCAGGGCTGGTTACCGACGTCTGCGCCTTCAACGCGATAGACCAGCCCTGCCCGGTCACGGCGGGGTGAGGCATCGACTTTTCACACACACTCTCACCGGCAGGGCTGGTCTATCGCACGGAAGGCACAGGCGTCGGCCAAAGCTCTGGCCGGTGGCGAAGCGTCGACATTTCACACACGCTCTGGCGCATGGGGCTATGCATCGCGGGATGGATTCCTCCG
The DNA here is from genome assembly GCA_963797245.1 of Terriglobia bacterium. Classification (GTDB taxonomy): domain Bacteria; phylum Acidobacteriota; class Terriglobia; order Bryobacterales; family Bryobacteraceae; genus Palsa-187. Next base: position 217,042 of record CAWCPE010000014.1, on the reverse strand, counting down.
TCCGGTAGACTGGGAAGATGCGGAGCGTTTGGCTGGTTTTAGTGGCGGCGATGTTGTGCGGGTGCGGGGACAAGGCGTCGACCATGGACGAGCTGACGTCGACCGATGTGACGTTTCCGAACGGGCACAAGATTCGCGCGCAGACCATGCGCGAGCAGAGCGATCTGATTCGCGGGATGATGTTCCGGGATTCGCTCGGGAAGGATCGCGGGATGTTGTTCTTTCACATGCGCGAGGCGCAGACGCCGTATTACATGTTCAACGTGAAAATTCCGCTGGATATTATCTGGATGGATCATAACCGGCGGGTTGTCGAGATCGCGCAGAATGTGCAGCCATGCAAGGCGACGGTGGCGCAGGAGTGTCCGACGTATGGCGGCAAGTATGCGGCGCTGTTCGCGCTGGAAGTGAATGCGGGGGTCGCGGCGAAGAACGGGTTGAAGTTTGGGGATCGGATCGAATTCTGAATTGGGCCGTTAATGAACGTGAATCAACGTGAATGTACGGCTTGCTTGGCGCTACGCGCGTTCAGGTAGTCGCGGATGGCTTCTTCCAGTCTGGGCATGGGGGCGATGCCGAGCGACTCCATTTTGGCGTTCGAAAGGGCGGAGTATTTTGGACGCCGCGCGGCGGTGCGGAATTCTCGCTCGTTGGTGGGCTTCAACGGGGGATGGACGCCGGCGGCTTCGAAGATTTTCGCGGCCCAGTCGAACCAGCTGATGGGAGTGCCTCCGCCGGCGTGCAGCGTGCCGGTGACTTTTTTCTCGACCAGGTCGGCGGTGCGTTGGGCGAGCGCGGGGGCGAAGGTGGGCGAGGCTACGTGATCTTCCACCACTCGAATGGTCTGGCCCTGCGCGGCCATGCGGAGCATCAGCTCGACAAAATTTCCGCGGGCGGTGGAGAGGCCGCCGGGGCCGAAGACGCCGGAGGTGCGGATGATGAGGGGATGGTCGAGATAGGCGCGGGCGTAGAGCTCGCCGGCGAGCTTCGAAACGGCGTAGGCGCCTAAGGGGTGCGGCTCGTCGGCTTCGGTGTAGGCTCGGCCGGCGCGGCCGTCGAAGACGTAGTCGGTGGAAAAATGCACCAGCCGCGCATCGCACTGGCGGCAGGCCATGGCTAAATTCCGGACGGCGAGCGCGTTGACCAGGAAGGCGGCCTGCGGCTCTTTTTCAGCGACGTCGACCTGATTGTAGGCGGCGGAGTTGATGACGATGGCGGGGTCGATCTGGGCGAGGGTGCGCTCGACCTGGGCGGGGTCGGTGATGTCGACGGAAGAGCGCTCTAAGCCGGAGACTTCGTATCCGCGGGCTGAGAATTCGGCGGCGAGTTCGACGCCCAGTTGTCCACCGCTTCCGAAAATCGCTACTCTTTCGCGCATCCTCTTTATTATGCATCCGGACCTGCTCCCCTCCCTGACGAGTGTGTGTGAAAAGTGGATGCCTCACCCCGCCGTGACCGGCAGGGCTGGTCTATCGCGTTGAAGGCGCAGACGTCGGTGACCAGCCCTGCCGGTCACGGCGGGGATCAACTCCACTTTTCACACACACTCTGACGGTCGGGGTTCCGTTGGCTGACCTGAGCCCCATGCGGAACCCCGCGCGTCAGCAAGGGGAGCACGTCCAGCTAACGGTCGCGGCTCGGCGGGGGAGTCCCTCCGCGTGCGCAAGAGTCTGCCTGACGATTCGGAAATGCACCCCGCCGTGACCGGCGCGGCTGGCCGCGCGGCGGAGTGAAATGGGCCGGAGGGGTCAGTGGCTGGGTCTTCGCACCGTGGATATACCCGTTGACAATATATCCACTGTGGATATAATGAACGCATGAAGGAGCATCCCGACCCGCAAAAGCTTTTGCCGCTGCCGGCGGCTACCTTTCATATTCTGATGTCGGTGGCTGACGAGGATCGGCATGGGTACGCGATTATTCAGGACGTGGCGGCGCGGACGCGCGGGGAATTGAAGTTGAGCGCGGGGACGCTGTACCGGTCGATTCAACGGATGCTCGAGCAGGGGCTGCTGATGGAGACGCGGGAGCGGCCGGAGGACGATGACGAACGACGCCGCTACTATCGCATTACGCCATTCGGGATTGCGGTGGCGCGGGCGGAAGCGCGCAGGCTCGCGGAACTGGTGAAGCTGGCTCGGCAGAGCGGATTCGCGGCGGGGAGGGCGTGATGAAGCTGTATCGCGCGCTGCTGTACGCTTATCCGGCTTCGTTTCGCGCGGAGTATGGCGAGGAGATGGCTGCGCTTTTTGCGCGGCGACAATGTGACGCTGGCGCTTTTTCGGTGATGTGGCTGTGGATCGAAACGGTGGTCGATGTTTTGTTCAATGCCTCGCTGGTGCATCTGGATATTCTGCGGCAGGATCTGCGGTATGCGGGGCGGACGCTCAGTCGCGCGCCGGGATTTACGATCACCGCGATTCTGGTGACGGCGCTGGGAGTGGGAGCGACTACGGCGGCGTTCACCATGGTGAATCACGTTCTGCTGCGGCCATATCCGTTTCGCGATCAGGCGCGGCTGGTGAATCTGTACGAAGATCATTCGCATACCGGGGCGAACGGGCTGGAGATGGACGTCGCGCCGGCCAATTTCCGTGACTGGAAGCGGATGAGCAGGTCGTTTGACGGGCTGGCGTTTTATCACAACATGATGGTGAACCTGGTGGGTCAAGGTGAGCCTCGGCAACTGGCGGGGGCGGCGCTGACTTGGGATTTGCTGCCCACGCTGGGCGTGACGCCGATGATCGGGCGCAGGTTCCATGCGGACGACGATCGCGAAGGCGCGGCGGGGACGGTGATTTTGAGTTACGCGCTGTGGCAGGAGGCGTTCGGGGGCGATGCCGCGGTGCTGGGGCGGAAGGTGCTGCTCGATAACGAGCCGACTACGGTGATCGGGATCATGCCGCGGGATTTTTATTTCCCGAATCGCACGGCGCTGCTGTGGACGCCGACGCGGTTCGGGCCGGGGAACTATGAGGATCGCAACGACAACTGGGTGTTCGGAGTGGGGCGGCTGAAGGCGGGGGCGACCATTGAGTCGGCGCGGGCGGAGATGAACACGATCGGCGCGCAGATCGCGCAGGCGTATCCGAAAGAGATGGCGCACGTGGGGATCACGGTGGTTCCGATCCGCGACGATTTGCCGGGGCAGACGCCGATGCTGCTCAAGACGCTGTTCGGGGCGGCGCTGTGCGTACTGCTGATCGCGGCTACGAATCTTGCGAATCTTTTGCTGGCGCGCGCGATGACGCGGCGGAAGGAACTGGCGGTGCGGGCGGCGATGGGCGCGGGGCGCGAAAGACTCGTGCGGCAGATGCTGACGGAGAGCCTGATTCTGGCGATCGCGGGCGGGGGGCTGGGAGTCGGGATCGCGTGGCTGGCGCTGCCGATGTTTGTGCGGCTGATTCCGGTGTATCTGCCGGTGTCGGAGATTCCTTCGCTCGACTGGCGCGTGCTGATGTTCGCGGCGGGCGTTACGCTCGCTACGGGCATCGGGTTCGGGCTGGTTCCGGCGCTGCGGGCTTGCCGGAAAGAGGACTCGGGTTTGCGGGATTCGTCGCGCGCGGGCGGAGGGCGGAGGGAAAGATTGCGGTCGGTGCTGGTGATGGCGGAGGTGGCGGGGTCGGTGGTGCTGCTGGTGGCGTGTGGATTGTTTATTCGGGCATTGTGGAGAGTGCAGGCGACGGACCCGGGATTTCGCGCGGACAACGTGCTGACCATGCGCACATCGCTGCCGATGCCGAAGTATGAGAACGCGGCGGCGCGCAATCAATTTTACGATCGGGTGTTGAGTGAAGCGCAGGCGCTTCCGGGTGTGGGCGGCGCGGCGTACATCAGTTTCCTTCCGATGGTGATGCGCGGCGGCGTGCTGCCGGTGGAAGTCGCGGGGCACCCCGAGGAGTTATCGGCGCGGCGGTTGGCGAGCATGCGCTTCGTCACGCCGGGATATTTCCGCGTGATGGGCATTCCACTCGTGGCCGGGCGCGATGTGGATCGCGGCGATGTTTTTACGGGGCCTCGGGTCGCGGTGGTGAGCGAATCCTTTGTGAAACGCTACTGGCCGAACCAGAATCCGATCGGGCGGCATTTTAATTTCGGGAATCTGGACCGGACGGTGGCAGGGGTGGTGGGCGATGTGCGCGTGCGCGGCCTGGAACGCGCGAGCGAGCCGCAGGTGTATCTGCCGTATCAGCAGTTCGAAGCCATTTCGACGTACTACGTGCCGAAGGGGCTGGCGATTCGTGCGGAATCGGGCGATGCGCGGGCGCTGGTGCCGGCGCTGCGGCGGATTGTTCACGAGGCCGATCCACAGCTTCCGATTTCGGATGTGCGGATGATGCCGGAAATTGTCGAGGGAGAGACGGCGTCGCGTCGCGTGGAGGCGGTCATGCTTTCGGGGTTCGCGGGGATCGCATTTCTGCTGGCGGCGATCGGGATTCACGGGCTGTTATCGTTCGCGGTGTCGAGCCGGACACAGGAGATCGGCGTGAGGATGGCGCTGGGGGCGCAGGCTCGCGATATTCTGGGGATGATTCTGGGCGACGGGCTGATGCTGGCACTGGCGGGGATCGTGGTCGGTGCGGGGTTGGCGTATGGAGCGGCGATCGGGCTGCGGTCTTTGCTGGCGGGCGTCGAGCCGGGCGACTTCACTACGTTCGGGGCGGCGATTTTATTGTGCCTGGTGATGACCATCGCGGGAAGTTTGATGCCGGCGGTGAGAGCAGTGCGCATCGATGCGGCGGCGGCGGTTCGGCCGGAGTGAAGAGAGTATGGCCGCAGATGCACGCGAATTCACGCGGATAAAAAACAATTTGCTTTATCCGCGTGAATCTGTGTGTATCTGTGGCCAGACTAAGGGCGCGTGGCGCGGTCGGCTGCGGCGGCCAGGAGTTTGTCGAGATCGGTGCGGGAAAAATAGCGGCCTCGCAGGATTACGCCAGCGATTTTTTGGGTGTTGTGGATGTCGGCTAACGGATCGGCATCGAGCAGGACAAGATCTGCGGATTTTCCTTTTTCGATGGTGCCCATGGAGTCGAGGCGGCCGAAATACATGGCCGGGTTGCGCGTGGCGGATTGCAGAGCTTCCATGGGCGTGAGGCCGGATTCGACCAGTAAGGCGAGTTCTTCGTGCAGGCCGAAGGCGGGATACACGGGATTCCAGCCGTTGGCGTCGGTGCCAGCCAGGAACTGGACTCCGGCGCGATGCATATCGCCCACCAGCTTTTCATAGCGCGCTAGAAGAATGCGGATGCGCGCGTTCAACGCGGTGTAGGCTTCAGGCGTGAGGTCCTTCAGGTAAAACGTGTTGGCGGGGTCCCAGGAGTCGGCCCAGGCTTTGAGCAGATATTTGCGGCGGGGATCGTGAACGAAATCTTCGTCGCGCATTTTCGAAAAGCCTTCGAGTAACGCCAGGGTCGGGGTTTGCCAGGTGCCGTTCTTGACGAAAGTGCGCCACAGCAGCGCGGCTTTTTCTTCGCTATAGGTTTTGTCGAGTTCGGCGGAATCGGGGAAGGCAAGGTCGCGCAGGCGCTGCTCGCCGGAAATGTTGCGGTCGAGCATCATCTTGACGCGGGCGGCGCGGAGGTCGTCTTCCTGGGTGGAGCAGGCTTCAAGGATGTTGATGAGGTGTTCCTGGCTGCGCTGGCCGGCTTCGGAGGCTTCGAGCGGGCTGACGGCTTCCGGAACGTGGCCGGCGAAGACGATGCCGATGGCGTGCGCTTCGGCTGCCAGGGCGAAATAGGCGTCACGCGGGATGCTGTTGTAGACCTTGATGAAATCGACGCCGGTGCGGGCGAGCGCGTCGACGGCGAAACGGCCGTCCTCGGCGGTCGCGACTGCGATGGCTCCGGGCGGCGCGGCGCCGTTCCACAGCATGGGCGGGCCGTCGATGAAGCCGGGCGCGATGATGCGGGGAACGTCGCGGGTCACGTTGCCGCGGGCGCGCCAGGATTGGATGACGGACATCGGGATGCCGGTGAACATTTCACGCACGCCGGTGATGCCGCTCGCAACCAGAAGCGGGAAATAGATTTCCGGCACGCTCAGGTGGACGTGCATGTCCCACAGGCCGGGGATGAGGAATTTTCCCTTCCCGTCGATGGCGATGGAGCCGTGCGGGACCTTGATCTTTTTCTGGATGGCGCCGATGCGTTCGCCTTCAATCGAGACCGAAAGGTTCTTGCTTGCGGGGGCGCCGGTGGCATCGATGACGGTGACGTTTTTGATGACGATGGTCTGTGCGGAAAGGCAGCCGGCGAGGAAAAAGAGAATGCGGAGCACTGCTTACAAGAGCTTCTGAATGGCTGATTCGATGGTGGACATGGGCGTTTCGCCGAAGAAGGCGCGCACTTTTTTGCCGGACCGGTCGTAGATGAACAACGCCGGCAGAACGCCCTGCCATTTCGGGTCGATGGTGTCGCAGAATTTGTCGTCGTCCGCGGTCTTGCGCAAATACGTGACGCTCGAAATTTTGTATTCGGCCAGCGCCTTTAAAACCTGCGGCTGCTTATCGGCCTCGTCATTTGAAATGGTGATGAGCTCGAAGCCGCGCGGGCGGAGCTTCGCGGCCAGGGTCTGGAGCGCGGGCATTTCGGCGCGGCAGGGCTTGCACCAGGTCGCCCAGAAATTGACCAGCACTACTTTGCCGTGTTGCGCGGCGACCAGCTTGGGGTATCCGGCGTCGTCGACCGGCGCGAGTTTCTGCGCGTTTAACGATGCTCCGGCGAGAGCCAGCGCGAGCAGCCACTTCATTGCTTCCGATCCTTTTCCGGTTTGTCCTTTTTATCCATTTTGAGGTTGATCACCGGTTCCTTGCGCGTATCGAACACGCTGAGCGTTCTCCAGCCGCTGGTCATGCCGTTATATTTGGCCTGCAATTGATAATCGCTATCGATTTTGAGACCCGAAAAATGATATTCGCCGTCGGTCTGGGTGATGAAGGAGCGGACCTGCATGCTGCGCAGATCCTTCAACTGGACCACCGCGCCGTCGATGGATTTGTCGTCGGCGTCCTTGACGGTGCCGGTGACCACGCGTTCGGTGGCGGCCTGGCGCTTCTCTTCCTTGGTCTGCTGGGCGAAAGCGGATGCCGCCAGGATGGTCAGCGCGCAGAACATGGATGTGCGGATCACAGACACCTCATTTCGATTCGGGCGCGAGCACCAGGTTTATGGTCACGCGTTCCTGGCCGGCCGCCGCTCCGCCGGCAATGGCGGCGTCTTTCTGGTCGGGGTGAAAACCTTTCATGGTCGCTTTGACGACGTACACGGCGGCGGTGGCGGGTACGCGGAACTGGAACTCGCCGCGATAATTGGTGACGGCTTCCTGCTTTTTGGATTTGGCTTGGTCGCGTAACTGGAGAACTACTTTGGCATCCGGGAGCGCGAGGCCGGGTTCGTGAAAGACGGTCCCTTCGACAATTGCGTAGGCGGCATTCTTGTCGCCGGCTTCGGCGGAAAACGCCAGCACACCGGCCCACAGGCCCGCACATAAGCAAAGCCAGGCGAGCGCCCGTGGCCGGATCATTTCCATTCGTCCTCTTCCTCGTCCTCTTCTTCTTCGGCGTCTTCCTCGTCTTCGTCGAAATCCTCATCTTCGTCGAAGTCGTCGTCATCGTCGTCGTCGGCTTCGGTTTCCTGGGTCAACTCCAGCGGGGAGACGCCGCTGACGCTCAGATTGGCGCCGCAATCTTCGCAGATGAGCGTGTCGCCTTCGTCCAGTTCATCTTCGTCGACGTCGATGACGGCGTCGCACTTCGGACAGTTCACCATTCTCTTCCTCCCTCCGGCGCAAACCGGGCCTGTCGCTCTTTCTCCAATTTATATGTACCACGCTTGTGCGCGAATCGAGGTTACACGGGCTGCGCGATTTGTGCGGCCCGGTCGAGGTCCGGCGGGGCGAGCGTAACCAGTGTTTTTTCGAGGTCTTCGCCCGATTCGATCATGAATTTGAGATGCCGCGCGGCGAGCATGAGGCACCAGCCGTCGGTGAGCGGATGCCCGGTTTTTTCAGACAGGGCGAGCAGCGCGGCGTGCGGAAGCGCGATCACCTTTTCCTGTTTCGGCTCGGCTTGAGTTTCATCCGAGGTCCAGACCACGAACTTGACGTCCACCGTGTCGGCGTGGCGGATGGAAATGCCGGTCTGCAGCCAGCGGAACTCCACTTGCCAGGTTCTGCCGAACGGATCGGGCCCGGCCTCGAAGCGTCGGAAATTTTCGGCCATCGACGTCAGAATAGCAAAGAGCCACGGATTCACGCTGATGAACGCGGATTGTTATTCTACGGACGCGATGCGGGATGTCGAAGTGGTGATCGTCGAACTGGAGGTCGCAACGGAAAGGCGCGATCAATGCTATGCGTGGTTGTCGGATGAGGAGCGTGACCGCGCGGCGCGGTTTCGGTTCGATCGCGACCGGGATCGCTACGTGGTGTGCCGCGGGAATCTGCGGGAAATGCTCGGGGAGCGACTGGGTGTGGCGCCGGCGGAGATTGCGTTCTCCTATAACGCGCACGGGAAGCCGGAAACGCGAGGCGTCGAGTTCAATGTTTCGCATTCGGGATCGCGGGCGCTGATCGCGATTTCGCGGGCGCGGGTGGTGGGAGTGGACATTGAGCGGATGAATCGCGGGTTCATGCACGAGCAGATTCCGGAGCGGTTTTTTTCCCCCGGCGAGGTGCGCGCGTTGCGCGCGCTGCCGGAAGCCGGGCAGGTGGAAGCGTTCTTCCATTGCTGGACGCGTAAAGAGGCGTATGTGAAGGCGCGGGGGCTGGGACTATCGCTCGCGCTGGATGGCTTCGACGTGTCGCTGGGGCACCCAGCGTGTTTTCTGCGCGGAGTCGAGGGGTGGGAGATCGAATCGGTGAACGCGGGGGATGGATTCGCGGCGGCGGTGGTGGCGGAGGGATGCAGGTAAGGTGCGAAAATGGCTCCGTTCGGTAGCGTGGACGTGCTCCGCTCCCTTACGAGTGTGTGTGAAAAGTGGATGCCTCACCCCGCCGTGACCGGCAGGGCTGGTCTATCGCGTTGAAGGCGCAGACGTCGGTAACCAGCCCTGCCGGTAAGAGTCTGTGTGAAAAGTGGAATTGATCGGCCTTGCTCCCCTCCCTCACGGTCGGGGTTCCGTTTTGCGCCACGTCGAATGAGCCACATACGGAACCCCGCGCGTGAGCAAGGGGAGCAGGTCCGCAGTTTTCACACAGACTCGTCACGGCGGGGATCAACTCCACTTTTCACACACACTCTTACGGTCGCGGTTCCGTTGCGGCGTCCTAATACAGATTGATGGGGAACGGCGCGGAGATCCGCGTGCCGATTTCGACGGTCACGGTCTGCGGGCCGGGCGGAAGATTGGACGGGATGGCGAACTGCAACACGCTCTGGTTCACGCCCGTCGCCGTGACCGCGATGGCCGTGGTGGTGGTACCCGCGAGCATGACTTGTACGTTCGAGGGCGAGGGCAGCGCACCGGTCTGATTCTGCAGGCCGGTGATGCTCAATGAGACTGTGTTCCCGCCGGTGACCGGACTGGTGGCGCTGACCGGAACGCCGGCTGCGTTGGTGGCCGCGAGAATCACCGGGGGCGGAAGATCGATCTGCATCACCACCGGCGGAATACTGGGTCCCGACGCGGGAATCAGTTGCACAATGGCCGGTCCGGTGGTGGCGCCGGCCGGAACGTTGGCCAGAATCTGGCCGGTCGCGTTCACCGTGAAGGTGGTCTGCTGATTGGAGATGGTCAGTGTCCAGCCGGCCAGATTCGACGGCAGCCCGACGGTATTGATCACCGCGACTCCGCCCGCCGGTACGCCTTCGAGATTGGTGGCCTGGTTCAGAATCGGCACCAGCAGGGAAGGCTGGCCGGAGGTCGCCGCGGTTACCTGGAAGGCCGCGCTCAAGGTGGATAATTGCAGGCCGCTCACCACGCTGACGGTGGTCGATTGCGCGGCTGCACCCGGATTCACGACAATATTCACGACCAGTTGCGACGGGCTCACCACCCACACGCGCTCCACCGTAATGTCGCTCGATCCAAATCCTACCGCCATCTGGCCGGCGACGAAATTGGTGTTATAGCCGGTAATCTGCACCATCGTATCGGTGCCGGCCGCTACCGTGGCTGCTGGAGGAGAGGTGACGCCGATCGACGGATAGGCCGGTCCCGCATAGGTGAACTTGGGCGGTGCGCCGGAGAGCGTCTGCCAGGACGTCTGGCTGTCGGGCGACAAAGCTTCCACCGACGCGCTATACCCGGCCGAGGCCGGCGGCGCCATGACCGTTAAGGACCCGTCCGGGTTGGCGGTGGTCGAAATCGCGGGGATGCTATCGAACAGAATCCGAGTGGACGGACCCAGGTTGGCGCCCGTAATGTTCAGCGTGGTGTTGCCTTGCGAGTCGGTGGATCCCTGGATGGTTGAAATCGACGGCGCCGGCGAAGGCACCACATAGAACGCCACCGGAAGCACGTACACGTCGTTGTTCAAAGTCGCCGCGATCGCTACCGGCGTGGTCACAGAGACCGGATTCGGATTCACGTAGACGGCCAGGAACGGCTCCGGCGTCGGATACTCAGGCGGATTAGCCGGGACCGTACCGTTATAAGTGAGTGATGACGGCACCAGTTGCGCCGCTCCTCCGATTATGCTGAGACTTAATCCCGGCGCAACCTGGTTGCCGTTTACCACCACTCCATTGGCCGTGAGCTGCAGCCAGCCTGGATTCTGAATGGGCGGTTCCGGCACCGCCACGTTGCCGGCGCCCGGATATCCATAGGTGACCATGCCGGAAACCGCGGGACCATTTGGCCGCGATTGCATGCTGAAATTGACTCCGCTGGTCACGTTGCCGGCGGTTACGTTGATCTGGGTCGCCTGCGTCCAGTCCGTGGTCCCGCCGAAAAACTGCGTTCCGAATTGCGTGAACGCCGGGAACGCGTTCCCCGATCCGTCCTGCGGAGGAAATACGCCGTCGGGACCGGATTGGCCCGGGGATGCCGACGGAAGAGGATGCGCGTATACGTAATACTGTCCCGGTGGAATGCCCTGGATCTGAAAAGTCCCATCCGGATCGGTGAAGGCGCTGATGGCGGTTCCGTTGGTCGAGAGCACCACCACGCTCGCCAAGTTAATTCCGTTGCCGCTCAGCGTGACCGTACCGGTCACGCTGCCCAGGCCGGACGGAAAACCGTTGGTGGGGTACAGCAGAGAGACCCCGGTGACATCGTCGGGAGCGAGCGGCGCGGCCTTGGTGACCGCGGAGGTGACCTGCGTCGACATCACGCTCGAGGTCAGGGTGTGCTGCAGTCCGATGGCATGCCCGAATTCATGCACGATGGTCAGGAAGAACGAGTCGGAATAGCTGGACTGCTGGTACAGCGTAAGATCGCTGCGAAGCTGCAACTGCGGGCGAATCATGGGCAGGAACGTGGCCCCGCTCGACAGGTATCCATTGATGTACTGCGTGGTCGAGGCGACCGTGTATGCCAGCAAGCCGGGAGGAATGTCGTCGGAAAACACCACGTCGATGCCCGGGGTCACTTCCGGCGAATTCATCGGCGAGAGTCCCCCGAAGGCCAGCTTCAGGCTGGACGTGCCCACCCCGTTCCACACGTCGGCGGCGGCGTGGATTTCGTTGATGATGGATGGGAACGTGTCGCCCGGCATGAGCGCACTGGGTCCCTGCTCGGAAATCAGATAGGTGACCGTGTTATTCGGCAGCCCGTATAGATCGGCCGGGTTCAGATCGAACTTCACCGGCACCGGAGTGAACGGCGACGAGTCGGAGGCGAAGTAGACCCAGAAGTAATATGCCGACGCGAACGGGGAAATCGCGGCCAGGGCGGCAGCCATCACCAACGCTCGCAGGGCGATTCTCAGCATGCCCTATTTCCCCGCCCCCAGCACGCTCTGAATCTCGCTACGCAGCCACGCGAGCGTCATACTGACCGCCGTATCGCTGACCGGTGCGCCATTCTGGCTCACCATGCTGGCCGCCGTCGCGGGCCGCACCAGCACCTGGTTCCCGGAGGAATCCTGCATCACCGTAAACAGGCCCTGCGACAATCCGATGATCTGCGTCAGCCCGGACTTGCTGGTCCACAGGAAAATCACGTATTGCTGGCCGGAAGCGAGCACCGGAGCGCCGGCCACCATCTGCCGGATACCTTGGAAGATCCCGCCGGGGACCGAAACGGAGCTCGAAGCCAGACCGTTCGACGCCGCTTTCAGGGTTTCGAGCACCGTGAACTGATACTGAGTGTAGATGCTGCGCCCGCGCGCGACCGGCGCCGACCCGGTCACCTGGACCCGGACAATCGCGGTGGATTGCTGGATCATGGCGTCGGTAGAGAGCTGTTGCAGCGTGGTGGCCGTAGCCAGACCGGAAAGCGCGCAAAGAACCGCGGCAAATCGCATGATGACGGTTGGGTTGATGCAATCGTGGCGCCGCGATTCACAGTTGTTAAGTGATTGACGTTACGTTACTTCTATCGGGCTAAGCACCACATTTTGTGGAAGTTCGACACGCGAATGGGACACTTCGTCACACTTCGGGACCGCCCTGATTTCAAAAAGCGGCGCTGCCCGGCTCACGAGGTCCATGTGAAAAAAATCACTACTCCACCCCGCCGTAACCGGCGCGGCTGGTCTGTCGCATTGAAGGTACAGGCGTCAGAAACCCTGCCGGTCAGAGTTTGTGTGAAAAGTGGAGTTGATCCCCGCCGTGACCGGCAGGGCTGGTCACGGACTCTGCGCCTTCAACGCGATAGACCAGCCCTGCCGGTAACGGCGGGGTGCAGTCCCGACTTTTCTCACAGACTCGTCACGGCGGGGTGAAATCGACCTCAGCTGGCAGTCTTTAAATCCGGTCCTCCGGGACCCAGCGGAAGATCTCGAACACCGGCCGGCCGTTCGAATCGGTGACGATCCGGACCATTTGCTTGCGGAGATGAAAGGACGCGGCGGTGTGGTCGAGGTTGGCGCGGGTTTGCATCACTTCATGGCCGGGGACGTGACCGATGAACAGGGCGTCGTGATCTTCGAAAACTACCTTAATGATCCTGGTCTCGTTTTCGTTGGGCGTGGCGGTGATGAACAGACTGTCGACCGGGCGAACCTCTACGCGGCCTTTGTGGAACATCGCGATGGTGTTCGCCATACCCCAGTCGACTACGTAAACCGGGTGACCGTTTTCCGGGATCGCGTCGGAGAGGGGAAACAGCGCGTCGGTGAAATTGCCGGTGGCGCCGAACTGATCGAATTCGCGAATGTATTCGTTCACCACCAGCAGATTCATGGCGATCAGCGCAACTCCGATCACCGATCCCAGCGGGCGCCAGGGCATTGAGGCTAGCACGATCGCGACAAAAAACTGCGGAAATGGCCAGAGCAGGACGGCATGATGGATCGCGCCACCGGCGTCGCGCGTGACGGCCATGGCGAGCCAGGTGACCACCATAAAGACCAGTGCGAATCGGGCCGCGCGCACCCGCCACCAGACCGGGACCGCGAGCACGGCCGCCAGGAACGCGTAATCGAAACCGGTAGATTGGTGCTCGACGACGTGGCTGCCGATCCATTCGGCGATTTTGCCGCGGCGGGTGACGGGAGGGTGGGTATGGTCGATCCAATGTTCGGCGGGTATAAAACCGAACAGGCCGGAGCCGTTGAGAGTGCCGCGCTCCATCTCCAGCTTGTTCAGGAGAACGAGTTTGGCGGGTGCGGTCTCGAAGTGGGCGTTCGAGCCGAGGGTCGCGTTGGCGTGGCGGATGTTGTAGAGGACGAAGGGCAGCGATCCCAAAAGGAACGGGGCGATTCCAATTGCGAACACTTTTCGGGACAGGAATCCGCGGACTTCGGGCCAGAAGACCGCCACCGCGGCGCAGGCGAGGCCTGCCAGAGCCCACAGCATGAGCGCCTTGTTCCAGAGCCCCAGCCCCAGAAAAAAGAATCCCTGCGCCAAATGACGCATCTGATCCCTTCTCTGGGAGAATTTGAGCAGGCAGAAAAAGCCGGTCACAAGTAAAAGATGACCGAGCGCGACCGGGCCCCAGTCGAACGTGTTGGTCATGAGAAACGAAGGGTCGGTCGCGAGCAGGAAGGCCGCGATCCCGGCTGCGGCCGGACCGGCGGCGCGTAACGTGAACCGATAGAAAATAAAAACGGTTAAGGCTCCAGCCAGGACCATCGGCAGACGCACTGTCCATACGTTGACAGGCCCAACGTGGAAGATGGCGGAATAAATCCAGGTCTTGAGCGTCCCTACATACGACATCACCATTAAAGGGATGTGCCGGTGGAAGACGATGATGGATAAATCCTTTGCATTGAACAGGTAAAGCGGAACTCCGAAGAGTGCTTCGTCATTCTGTACCCCGGCGTAAGGGATGAGGGCCGCTCCGAGGATCAGGAACAGCGCGGAGGCCCAGAGAGCTTTGAAGCCTGTGCTAATATTCGTCACGGAAAGGAAAAGCTGATGAGAATTTTTACCGGCCAAATGGACAGTATACGTCAGTGGCTGTGAAACTTATGGACGCCGGGCACGTCTGGAACATGGATTGCCGGTTTGGAGCAAATTCTTGCGGGCGCGGTAATCTGGCGAGCTTTACGGCGCCGTAATGGTTTTGAGTAAGGAAGCCGATAAGATCTCGATAACGGGGCACAAATGGAAGCAGAAAGCAGGGTCCGGAAGCTGGCAGCAAAATTGCTTGCGTGTGACGGACAGTTATGGTATGGTGTGAAAAGTCTTTTTTGGGAGGACTTGGACTTGCGGCAGGTTGCCGCAAGCGGATCCGAACCTCTGCTGTACGGCCTGCGGAACGGCATACGTTCCATCCCACACCGAGCGGCGATACAAGACGGATTTTGAGATTTGAACCTTTTCGCAACACTTCGCGTCTAATGCGATGTGGCGCGTAACCGAGTTGAAAAAGTAAAAGTCAGACGATAGTTTGAAAAACAAAAACAAGAAAGAAAGAGACAGGAGAGGCAGTTATGACCAAGAGCGAGTTGAATAAATTCAGGAACATCCTGGAAGCCAAGCAGGCGGAGCTTTCGCAGTTCGTGCGCAACCGGGAGGGCATCGCGATCGAAAAGAGTCCCGATGCGCTCGACGAAGTGCAGCACGCCGCGGAGCGCGAGCTCGCCATCCGCAATCTGGACCGCGAATCGAACCTGCTCAGGAACGTTCGCGCGGCGTTGCGCCGGATCGATGAAGGCACCTTCGGTGTGTGCCTGCATTGCGAAGAAGACATCAGCCCGAAGCGGCTGGCGGCAGTGCCGTGGACGGCCTTCTGCATCCAGTGCCAGGAGATGGCGGATCGCAATCAGGCCGGCACCGGCGACGAAGCCTTCGACGATCTGCTGGTCAACGCAGCCTAACTCCGATCTCTCCAACTCGGGCGCGGGCCGCTGACAGGCTTCGCGGTTCGCGCCTTTGGTGTATCTGGGGAGTGAGTGGTTGGGAGTTGGTAGTGCGCGGCAGGTCGCGGTTGGTAGTGTCGAACAGTGGCCTCATGTGTGGCGCACGGTCGACTACGAACTACTCGCCGCGAATCCGAATAAAGGAAATCATGCGGCCGGCTTTGTCTCCATCGCGTCGATAGGAGTAAAAGACGTCCGGCTCGCAACGCGTGCAGCGGTCGATCATATAGACCTGCCGGGCAGGAATGCCGGACTCGCTTAAATTCCGGCGATTGATGGCGGCTAGATCGATTTTTTGCCGGCCTTCCAGGTGGAAGCGCTGCGCGACTTCGGGTCCCACTTCATAACAGCACAGGCCGATTCCCGGACCGATGGCCGCGTGCAGATCGGCGGGATCACAGCCGAAATCCGCGCGCATTCTCCGAACCGCTTCCCCTACAATATTCGACGCCGTGCCGTTCCATCCGGCATGGATCGCGGCAACGGTGCGGGTGCGCGGATCGGCGATCAGAATTGGATAACAGTCGGCCGACCGGATGGAGAGCGTCACACCTGGCGTAGAAGTGATGAGCGCGTCGGCGTCACCAGCCTCGCCCGGACCCTCGACGTTCAGCACACGATTCGAATGGATCTGCTTCAGGGTCGCCATTGTAACTGTTTCAGGAGCCCATAAGCGCGTCCCGAAGCCGTGATCGAGCCACGGTAAGGCTTCTCCGAAAGTGTTGAGCTTTAGTACTTTAGTTCCATCCGACATCTTGTCGTAACTGTCTTGTAGGGCTTAAGTTTATCACCTCATATACCACGTAGTAGGTAAAAAAAGTATCCTGGTGTACTTGACGTACGGTTAGTACGCGCTATAAGCTGGTACGCGTGGCTCATAGCGTCGAGCGACCCCTCCAGGGCAGCTCGGCAAACGAAAATCTAAACCGGGGGAGATTTCATGGTAATTCGTAAAAGCATTGTTTTGGCCGCGTTTGTCTGCTGCCTGATGGGGACGTCCACCCTGTTCGGCTCGTCGACTTACGCTTTTTGCTCACCGCTGGGGAATTTCTCCGGCGGCGCCGGCGGCCCGACTTCAGAGGTCTGCGGGGATTTCTCCGCCGGCACAATTGGCTCCGCTGTGGGTGACGACACCATCTCCGGCATCGAAGTTTGGTTTGTCGCGGACTACGATGGGGGTCTTACAGGCTCGAACTCCGTAAGCGTAAGCTTCGGCACCCCCTCCGTGGGTACCTGGTCGGTGCCCGCCGTGGACCCCTGCGTGGTAACCGGCGGCGGTTCGTCCCTTGCAAATACCTGTGGCATCTACAGCGGAAACGAGGATGCTCCTGGAACCACAGAGACGTTCAACCTGGATACGGGGGCGACGTTGCAAACTGATGCGGGCTCGGGGTTTGATGTGAACGTTTCGTCGGCGGTGAACTTCGGTACAGTGCAGGGGTCGATCGGTGACACGATTGTCGAGTACGACTACACGGTGAACACTGGGGTTCCAGAGCCGGCGACGCTGGGCCTGGTCGGTGGAGCGCTGCTGGGTTTGGGACTGCTTCGCAAGAAAATCGTAAGCTGAGACAGGTTTTTTCGAGTTCGACGCGGGCCGGGGCTATGCTCCGGCCCGTTTTCATTTGGCCAAGAGGCCCCCGGACAGGACAACAGAGGCAAGCTTCGCCGCCTGATCCGAGAATGGCTGGGTACGGGCGAAGGCTCGCGCGGATTGGCTCATCTGGCGGCGGCGTTCGGGGTCGGCAAGCAGGCCGGCGATGGCTTGGCGGAGCTGACGGGGCGGGACCAGTTCGCCGAAGGATTCGCGCATGACGGCGCGCGCATTCTTGTTAAAGATGGCGCGCGCGCCATCGTGATCGACGCACACGGCCGGCAGACCGGAGGCGAGCGCTTCGACCAGGGTCAGGCCGTAACTTTCGTGGCGCGACGGGAAAATGTAGAGATCGGCGAGAGCGAAGAAGGCGCGCTTACGCTCGCCGGTGACGTGGCCGGGGAAAATGACGCGGGTGCGTGGCAGGCGCGCGGCTTGCTTGCGGAGCTTTTCCAAGAACTGGCGGCCTTGCATGAAGGCGGCGTCGCCACAAATGAAAAGCCACAGCGGGCGGCCGGGAAAATCAGCGCGGCGCTCCCAGTCGAGGAGGGCTTCGAGCAGCAGATCCTGGCCTTTTTCAGGCGAAATTCGGCTGAGCGTGAGCAGGATATGGGCGCCGGGGGGGATGTCGAATTCCTGGCGCAGAGGCGTGGGATCGGCCGGTTCACCGGAATGCCAGGAGCCCCACGGCAGGACGTGAGTTTTCGCGCCGGCGCCGGGGTAGCAGCGTTCGAGAGTATCGCGCATGCCTTCCGAGGGAACGATCAGGCCGCGGGAGTGAAGAACGCTCGCTTCCTGTTTCTCCCAGACAAGTTTTGCGATCGGCGGAAGAATGCCGCGCAGGCGGCGGTACCAGCGGACGGTCGATTCCGGTCGGATCAGGTTGCGAGCGTAGATGGCCGAGACATAAGCGACCACGTCGACGTGATAGATGGTGAAAACGCGATAGCCACGGGCGGCGAGCGTGGCGAAATCGGGGCCTTCGGAAACGTCGTTGCTGAGAACAACGGAAGTGGCGGGATCGTGCTTGAGGATTGCGTCGGTGGCTGCGCGCTCGAAGCGGCGGCAGAAATCGGCGTAATCGCGCTCGCTCAAATGGACCAAGTCGCGACCTGTGGGTGCGGATTCAAGGATCGAGGGCGTGATGGTTTGAAGATCGAACGGGCGTGTGCGGGTCCATTCGTCGGTGAGGTGATCGAACACAGCCGCGCCGCCGCCGAGTGGGACGGCTTGTTTCGAGAATCCGCCGTGCGCGGCGGTGTAGAGGACCTTAGCCACAGATGCACGGCGACGGTCAGGGAGCGTATTCGATGACCAGCGCGGTGACGTCGTCACGCATGGCGCCGCCTTCGGCGAAACGGTCGACGGCGGTGCGGAGCGCGGTGTGCATGGCGATTGCGTCGGAACCGGCGTGATCGCGCAGGGTGACGCGCAGGCGTTCGGTATCGAAGAACGCGCCGTCGGGGTTCTCGGCTTCGGTGAGGCCGTCGCTGTAGATGACCAGTTTATCGCCGCGCTCGAGCTGGGCCTGCACGGTTTCAAAAGGCGCGCCTTCGATCATTCCGACCGGCATTCCGGAGGTGTGGAGCTTGCGGATGCGGCCGTCGACGCTTACCAGAAATGGAGCGGGATGGCCGGCATTGGCGTAGCTCAGCAGGCCGGAGGCATCGACCGTGCAATAGAAGATGGTCGCGTATTTTTCGCCGAGCGTGCGCTCCAGCAGAAACGTGTTGAGGCGCGTCATGATGGATTCGACGTGCCACGGGTCGGCCGACGCCATCAGGAACGAGCCTTGCAGAAGGCTCGCCAGCAGCGCGGAACTGACGCCTTTTCCGGAAACGTCGGCCACCACGGCGGCCCACACGTCGGGCGAGACTTGCCTAACATCGAAATAATCGCCACCGACCTGGGTCGACGGGATGCTCGAACCGGCGGCGCGGAACCAGCCTGACGCGGGGAGGGCGGCGGGGAGCAATCCCTGCTGGATGGTGCGGGCGATTTTCAACTCGTCTTCGATGCGGATTTTCTTGCGTTCTTCTTCGAACAGGCGCGCGTTTTCAAGGATGGTCGAGGCTTCGATCGCGAGGGTTTGCAGCAGCTCACGATTTCCGGCGGAAAGATCGGCGGGCGCGGCGCGGGAATCCATATACAGGAGACCGACGGTGGCTTCCGCGGCCGTGGTCATACGAGTCTCTTCGGATCCTCCGCTGCGAATTTGAACTAATGGCACGCAAACCACGCTGCGCAGCTCCAGTGCCGCGATGCTCATTTCCGGGCGCAGGCCCTGCTCGGCCATCGGATCGAAATGCATGGACAGGAGATCGCGGCGGCTGTTCAATGCGCGTCGGATCACGCTGCGGGGCACGCGTAGGTCGTTCGAGTCGAGAGCTTTTCCGGCATGATCGCGCGCCACGGTGACTTCGAGCTCCGGTTCCTTGCGAAGCATGAGGAATCCGCGCTCGCAGCCGGTAACGGCGAGGGCGGCGTCGACCACGGCGGTGAGCACTTCCTGGGTCGAAAGCGAATTCTGCAGTGCGCGCGCCACTTCCACCAGCGAGCGGAGCTTTTTGAGATTTGTCTTGTCGTCTTCCGAGGCCGAGCTGACGGTGATCTGGTCGAGAATGCGGGTAATCTCGCCACCGGATTCGACCGAGAAAGTCAGTTGATAGGATTCCCGGACGCCGAATTCGATCAGATCCGAGTTGCGCAAGGTGTGGCGCGCGACGCGCTCGCCGTTCACCCAGGTGCCGTGGCGGCTGTTGAGATCCTCCAGCACGTAGGCGCCGTTATCGGCGACGATGCGGGCGTGGCTGCGGGAGGCGCGGTTGTCGCGCAGCACCAGGCTGTTATCGGCGTGGCGGCCGATCGAAAACGGAATCGGCTCGAGCGGCACGCGGGAGCGCTGGCCGGAGGGGTGCAAGATCAGGATCGCGGCGGGCGGCAGCGGCCGGGATTCGGCGCCTTTGTTGGGAGTCACTCCGGTCGCCGACATTGCGCCTCCGCGATCTCCTGGGCGCGGAGCGCCTGGCAGTGCGGACAATATCCGCCGATCTCGGTGCGCGCGAGCACGATCTGAAATCCGAAGTGCGATTCCACCTGGCGCCGGATTTTCTGAAGAGGCTCGCCGAAAAATTCTTCCACTTTGCCGCAGCGCAGGCAGATGACGTGGGCGTGCTCCTGCTTGAGCCGCGTTTCGTAATAATGCTGATCGCCGCCGTAGTGCATCAGGTCGAGCTCGTCCACCAGGCCGCCGGCCTTCAGCAGTTTCAGCGTCCGGTAGACTGTGACGCGATTCAGACGCGCGTCTTTCTCTTTGGCGAGCTGATAGAGACTTTCCGCGTCGAGGTGCTTGCCGGAGTGGTCGATGAGGTCGAGCAGCAGCCGGCGCTGGCGCGTCAGGCGAACGCCGCGCTGGCGGAGAGAATCCTGAGTGGCGGCGGAAGGCATGTTGATACCAGAATACAAGAGTGCCTGAGCTTCCGGATATCACGTCGTACCTTGATGCGCTGGAGCCGCGAATCCTGGGCCGGGTATTGGAGCGCATCGAAATCGGAGGACCGTTTCTCCTGCGCACGGCCGATCCGCCGGTGAGCGTGGGGTTCGGACATCGCGTCACGAAGCTGAGGAGGGTCGGCAAGCGGATCGCGATCGGCCTGGATAACGGGATCTGGCTGGTATTGCATTTAATGATCGCGGGGCGATTGCACTGGAGCGAGCGGCGGAAGAAGCCGGATGGGCGCCGGACGCTCGCGGCGTTCGATTTCGATTCAGGGACGCTGACGCTGACCGAAGCCGGGTCGCAGAAGCGGGCGTCGCTGCATGTGGTGGAGGGCGAAGCGGGATTAGCGGAGCTCGATCCGGGCGGAGTTGACGTGATGACCAGCCAGCTTGAGGAATTCGCGAGGATGCTGCGGTCGTCGAATCATACTTTGAAGCGGGCGCTGACCGATCCGCGCATGTTCAGCGGAATCGGCAACGCGTATTCGGATGAGATTCTGCATCGGGCGCAGTTGTCGCCGGTGCTGCTGACGCAGAAGATGACGGAGGAGCAGATCGCGCGGTTATTCGAGGCGACGCGGGAGGTGTTGAATGAATGGATCGCGAAGTTCCGTGCGGACGCGGGCGGGAAATTTCCAGAAAAGGTGACGGCGTTTCGTGAAGGCATGGCGGTGCATGGGCGCTATGGCGAGCCATGCCCGCGCTGCGGCGCGAAAGTGCAGCGCATCCGCTATGCGTCGAATGAGACCAACTATTGCGCGCGGTGCCAGACGGGAGGAAAGCTGCTGGCGGATCGCGCGCTCAGCCGGTTGTTAAGAGAAGATTGGCCGCGAACGCTCGAAGAGCTGGAAGAACGGCGACGGTGCTGACGCCTACTTCCAGTGGCCTTCGACAAGCACGTACCCGGCCTGTCGATGCTCCCATTTGTGGGCGACCCACACCGCGTGCGGACGCGGCGGCTTTTCCCATCGCCCGGCGACCCAGACGTGGGCGTGGCCATCCCAGCGATGATAGCCGGGCTGCCAGACATATTCGCGACCCGGGCGAACCGGACGCTTTTCAACCACCGCGTGCGGCGGCGCAACCGTTACGTAGACTTCCTGCGCAGCGCCGGTCAAGCACAGCCCGGCGGCCAGGATGAGTGTGGAATAGAATCGACCCATTGGGTTTATGATCGCATGCCCGCCCGGGCTTCAAACCCCGCTCAGTGGATCGCCATGAAAGTGGCGCCGGAGCTGCTTGCTCCGCCGGCCGAGATCACCACCGGGACCTGATTACCGGTCGGCACTCCCGCCGGGATGGTCGCGTTGATCTGGTATAAACCCACTTCTCCCGGCGTCAGTCCCGCAAATGCGGCCGGGACCGTCACGTTGCCGAACGTCACCGTCACTGTGGCGTTGGCGTACTGCAGCGGCGATCCCGGCGTGATCGTCCCGCCCGCGATCCCCGGATTCACCGCGCCCAGGCCCGCGCAGTAAATCACCACCGGATTGCCCGCCGTCGCGGGGTTATTCTGATCGGCCAGCGTCTCCACTCCTCCTTGCCCGATCACGAACACGTCGCCCTGGCCCAATCCGCTCCCGTTCTCCGAAATAATCACGGGAGCCGCAGCAAACACCGCGATCGACACCGGAACGGATACCGCCGTCCCGTGCGCGACCACCAGCTGCAACCCGGTGTTCAGCGGAACGTCGTACGGAATCAGCACGTTGATCAGACCGCTGTCGACGAAATACAGCGGTAGCGACTCGCCGTTTGAGAGCGTCACCGACGTGTTCCCCAATTGCGCGGTCAGCGGCGCCGGTCCCGAAATCTGGGTGTCCGCCAGGTTCGATCCGAAAATCGAGATGATCTGGCCCAGCGAGGGGCTGCTCGAAAAATCGATGGAGCTGACCACGCCGCCCGGCGACACCACCGGCACGCCAGGGTTCGCTACCACCTGCGCGCTCACCGATGTGCTGCCGGTAAGCTGTGCGTCGGTCGCGTCCGCGCGCACGGTAAGCCCGGGCGAAACGTTGACGGGAATCCACGTTCCGCTCCATGTGCCGTTTCCGGTGTTGGTCAGCGGGATCGGAGCGTCGCCATTACTGAAACTGATCGTGACTTTGCCTCCGCTGATCAAATCGCCGCAGTTATCGACCACCTCCACCGCGATCGACTCCGGCCAGGCGATGGGCGTGCTGAATCCCGATCCAATGCTGGTGAACTGGGGCAGAAGTTGGTTCGGCGTACAGGTGGGAGCGGTTGTGGTGGTCTCCCGCGCATGTGCGATTGCGGTCGGCGAGATCACCAGCAGCAGCCCGACCACCTGTGAACTGCCGTCGCCGAAGGTGAACGCGATGGTGCCGCTGTAGGCGCCCGAAAGAATCCCGCTGAGATTCGGCGTGACCGTGAACGTGGCGCTCGATGCGGCGGGAATCGTCCCGCCTGCCGGCGTGAAGTTGAAAAACTTCGGCGTGACCGACCCCGCGCCGGTGAACGTCAGCGCCGACGACGTCAGATTGGTGATGGTGAACGACTGCGGGCTGAGCGTCGCGCCGGGAGGTCCGATGAACACCAGACCAGCCGGCGACACGACGGGCGGCGCGGGTGTTCCCGCCGGGACGATGTGCAGCACGATGGCAATTGAAACCGGCGGATGTACTCCATCGGCCGGCGTGAGCGTGACAGACCCGTAATAATCCTGCGCGGCGAGTCCGGAAGGATTCGCGGCGATGGTGAGCGTGACCGGCGGCGCCCCCGGCACGCTGTTCCCGCTGGTGGGAGTCACCACCAGCCAGTTTCCGCCGCTATAAGTGTGCACCGAAAGCGTCCACGCAATGGCGGTGACCGGGCTGAACACCTCGACGTTCTGGATCGAGACGGCGCCGCTGCCCTCTGCGAAGCGAAACGTCAGGCCGGACTGCGAGGTCACCAACCCCTGGATGGTCGGCGTGTAGATTTCCGCCGAGTTGAGGCCGTGACCGGTGCTGTTGTCGCCCCGCAGACCATCAGGACCGTTCCGTTGAGCAGCAGCGTGGCCGTCGCGTCACCCCGGCCGGCGATCATGTTACCCGTCGCGGTGAACGTTCCCGAAGCCGGATTGTACAGCTCGGCTGCGCTGGTGACGGTCGGGTAGTTGGGATCTCCGCCGGCCACCAGGACCTGCCCGCTCGGAAGAAGCGTGGCTGTAGAACCATCGCGGCCGGTGATCAGATTTCCGGTCAGAGAAAAAGTTCCCGCCACGGGATCGTACAACTCCGCTGTCACGATAGAGTCCGAGCCGAATCCTCCTCCGACCAG
The DNA here is from genome assembly GCA_963797245.1 of Terriglobia bacterium. Lineage (GTDB taxonomy): Bacteria > Acidobacteriota > Terriglobia > Bryobacterales > Bryobacteraceae > Palsa-187. Next base: position 193,254 of record CAWCPE010000014.1, on the reverse strand, counting down.
CACCTTCCCGCTCGGCAGCAGCACCGCGAAGTGATCCGCGCGGGTCGACTCCATCTGGCTGGTCGAGGAGAAGCTGTTGGTTTGGGGGTCGAAGATTTCAGCAGAAGCGAACGTGGGGCCGGTTGCGCCCTGCGTCTGACCGCCGGTAATCAGCACGCGTCCGTCCGGTAGCAACGTCGCCGTGTGATAGTGACGATTCACCTGCATCGGACCGGCGGCCGTGAATGTTCCGGTCGTCGGATCGTAGATTTCCGCGCCCGAATCGGTAAGCACATAGTCTCCCGCACCGGCTTCGCCGCCCACCACCAGCACTCTTCCATCATTCAGAAGCGTGGCCGTGGGGTAAAATCCGTGTGGAAAAAGCGGAGGGCCGGTTACTGTAAACCGCCCCGTGGCGGGGTTATACAGCTCAGCCACCTGCGGACTCGCCGTGCCGCCGACAATTAAAACGCTGCCGTTGTTGAGCAGCGTGCCCAGAAGTTCGCGACCTTGTGTCGCCACCGTCGGGCCCGTCGGAGTGAACGTTCCGGTGAGTGGGTCGTAGATCTCCGGAGTTCCGCCGCCGGCGACGACCAATACCTGGCCGGTGGGAAGCAGAACCGAGGCCACCCCGGAGCCACCCTCGGTACCCAACAATCCCGTCGCGGTCCAGCCCTGGTTCGGCGACGCGGTTTGCGGCGCGCCGATCCGCAGGGCGAACACGCTCGCCAACTGGCTGGCCGGGATCATGCCCTGCGCGTAGGGTTGATTGGTGGCCGGATTGACCAGCAGCCCGGAGAACGCGGCGAAGTTGCCGCTCAGCTCGGCCGCGGTGGGAACATAAACGTTGGGATAAATCTGCTGCGGCGCCACCTGCACGTGTCCGCAGAAAGTTTGGTTGGTGAAAGCCGGCAGCGGGACGTTGGCATTGAGAAACGCCAGCGCTCCGGAAGCGGGAACGCCCACGATCAGATGATCGCCCGCACCATTCGCGGCGGTCACGTAGCTGATGGAGGTGAACGGAAGGAATCCCGAAGGAAAGTTCACGCAGCTCGAAGTCGATTGGGCGAAACACCGGGCGAGCGTAAAGGAGAAGAGAATCGTGAGCCGCGTGCTAAGCTGCATCCAAACCTCCGCGAGTTTCTCACTATAACGAATTTTCTAGCCAGATTTCATTTGCCAGATAGACGCCGCAGGGGCTCCCCCCAGGATTTTGGCGGAGCGGTATACTGGCGTCCGGGTGAGAAAATGAGTACTCAATCGGCGAGACGAGCCATGGCGCCAAAGGAACGGATTTCGCGGGTAATTTTCGAATACGCGGCCAAAATCGGGGCAGCCCAGGATCTGGATGCTTTGCTCGTACTGAATGCAGGCATGGCGCGTGACCTGGTGGGAGCAGACCGCTGCAGCCTCTGGCTGGTCGACGCCGGCCATTGCCGCCTGTGGACCAAGGTTGCTCACGGAGTCGGGGAACTGCACGTCCCGCTGGGCCAAGGGCTGGTCGGCGCCTGCGTCGCGCGAAACGAGGCCATCCTGGTGAATGACACTTCACAGGATGAACGGTTCTTCAAAAATGTCGACGTGGAAAGCGGGTACGTCACGAAATCCGTCCTCACCCTGCCCTTACACGGCATGGACGGAAAGCCCCTGGGCGCGCTCCAGGTCCTGAACAAACCCGGTGGATTTTCTCCGGAGGATGTGGACCTGCTGGGTTTGTGCAGCACCTACTCGGCATCGGCTCTGGAAAGTCAGCGGTTGCGCAAGGAAGGCGAGGCCGCCAAGCTTCTGCTTCACGAACTGGAGATCGCGCGCGAGGTGCAACAACGCCTTTTGCCTCAAGGTCAACCGCCGATTCCGGGACTGGAATATGCCGGGTATTGCCGCTCGGCGCAATTTGTGGGTGGAGACTACTACGATTTTGTGCCCACGCCGGACGGCGGGTTGCTCTTCACGCTGGGCGACGTTTCCGGCAAAGGGATTGCGGCGGCTGTATTGATGGCGAGCATTCAGGCCTCCCTGCGATCCCAGGCGTTGAAGGCGCCCGCTTCCATGGCGGCGATGATCGGGGATTTCAACAAAGCCGTGTATTCGTTCTCCACGGCGGACAAATATTCTACGCTGTTCTGCGGATTGCTCGATATGGCGACTCGCAAACTCACTTATGTCAACGCGGGCCAGGTTTGTCCCATGCTGTTGCGGGCCGACGGCGGCCAAGTGGAACGCCTGGACGCCGGCGGGTTCCCGGTTGGTCTGTTGAGCTTTTCCCAATACGATCAAGGAGAAGTGCTGCTCCAACCTGGCGACGCGATCTTATGTTTCTCCGACGGAATCAGCGAGGCGACCAACGCCGATGGTGAAATGTGGGCCGAGGCGGAAGTGGAGAGGATTGTGCAGACGTTCCGCGGGCTGACCGCCCAGCAGATGATCGACCGGCTGGTGGAAGCAACCGACGGTTTCACAGGCGCAGCGGAACAGTCGGACGATATGACGATTGTCGTGATCCGATGCAGCGAGCCAGGCCCGTAATCCGCCCTAGTGTGCTGTCACTGAAATTCGTGGAATTAAAAAGGGGACAGACTACTCTGTCCCCGCTCGTATGTTATTCTCCTCCCTGACCGAAGCGGCCGTGGACAGAGTGGTCTGTCCCCTTTTTAATTCCACGAATTTCAGAGACAGCAAACTAACTGAGCCAGGCTCCGCTCGGCGCCGCCGGCTGCCGCGGCAACGCCGACATCCAGCGGCGTTCGCTGGCGGACGTCGCGCCAGATCCCAACCGATTGGCGCACCAACTCAGCGGCCTCGGCGCGGCGGCCGCTTCGAAGAGCGCACATCGCTTTGCCCTGATACGCCTTTGCCACGTCGGCAGCCGCGTATACATCGGATGGCGTCTGCTTCATTAAGTCGTTTCCCAGCGCCAGCGCATGATCGAAATGGGCCTCGGCGGAGCTAGTCTGCTGTGCGGCCAGCAGTATTTCGCCGACCCGGGTCAGGCTGCGCTGATAGTTTCGTAGCGCCATCAGATTGGACGAATGCCGCGCGTACTGATCCTCGCGCAGCAGCAGCGCTTCTCGATGGGTCTTCAAGGCATCCCCGATTCGGCCCTGGCTGAATTTGATATTGCCCAACCGGAAGTAGGCCAGGCTCAATTCGGTTTTGGCCTGATTATTGAAGGCGTCCTGGCTCGCAATCTCCTCGAGCTGCGTCACCGCCTCCTGCACGTCCTGCAACGCTTCGGGATATCTCTTCAGCTCGCGCAGCACCTCGCAGCGGCTCAGCAATTTGTACGCCGCCTCGCGCCGGTTGTGATTGCTCGGCTGTAATGCCAACGCCTGCAAGGCGATCTCACGAGCCTTCGTGGCGTACGCCAGAGCCTCGTCGAACCGGCCCTCCATGCGGAGCGTGTTTCCCTTCTCGCTCGTGTATCCTTCCTGGTAGTTGAGCGCTCCTATATTACGCGGTTCGATCGCCAGGGCTCGGTCCGCAAGATCAATCGCTTTCTGAAAATCGCCGGCCGCGGCCGGGAGATCGCCAGTGAAGCGAACTCGCTGCGCCAGCGCACCATAGGCCGCCGAGTAAGACAACAGCACGTCTTCGTCTTTTGGGTTGCGCGAAAGCACTGGCGCGGTGGCATCGATCGCGGAGGAGAGAAAAGCGGCGGCGGTGGCGGGATCCGGCTGAATGCCCGCCATCAGGTGCGCCGCTGTGAGCAAGCCCACTCCGCTATTCCGGCTCCCCTTCGTCCGCCATTGCTTCAGGCAGATTTGGTACGACTTTTGAAAATTGGCCAGTGCGGCGTTGGTGTCACCCTGGCTGGGACTCGTGTTGTCGCCTTGGGCGACGCCGAGCTGACGGTATGCCGAGGCGATTTGCAACTGCAATTCCTGGTCGTCCTGACGGCCGTTGCTCAGGCGATCGAGATACCGCGCCACGGTTTCCGACATGCGGCGCTGTCCCTCCGTGGGACTGGCCAGGTTCCGGGCGTTGACATTGGAGATCACGGCTCCAGCGAAACCACGAAGCTCCTGGTAGTCGCGCTGCGCCTGGGCCAGATTGCGATTGGCCGCCCTCCATTTCCAGACCGCGATTCCGGCGGTGCCCGCGAGCGCGATCAATGCCAGGAATGCGGCCGCGACGTTGAGGCGATTGCGGCGCAGGAAACGTCCGGCGACATACAGCCGCGAGCCCCGGCGCGCCAGCACGGGCCGTCCTTCGCGAAATCTCCGGAGGTCCGCGGCAAACTGCTCGACCGAGGGATAGCGGCGTTCCGGCTCTCTTTGAATGGCCTTGAGTACGATGACGTCCAGGTCGCCCGCAATTTCCCGGGCGGTCACCTCGGCGAGTGTAGCGTGCTTGCTGGGAGCCGTGGGTTCATTGTGCACCGTCGCCCAGAACTTGGCGTCTTTCGAGTGCGGAAGGCGGCCGGCCAGCAGTTCATAGAGCACCAGCCCCAGAGAATAAATGTCGGTGGCCACGCTGACGTCCCGGCCTTCGATCTGCTCGGGGCTGGCGTAGGCCGGGGTGAGCGAGCGGCGCGCCAACGTGGTCGGCTCGGCCCTCGAATCGAGTACCGCGGCAATGCCGAAATCGAGCAGTTTCACGCGGCCGGAGGCATCGACGAAGATATTCGATGGCTTGAGGTCGCGGTGCACCACCAGGTTCCGGTGCGCGTGCTCGACCGCCTCGCAGACCTGCTGAAAAAGCGCGAGGCGGTCCGCGAGGCCCAAACGCTTTTCGGCGCAGTATTGCGTAATGGTCTGGCCGTTCACATACTCGATGGCCAGATACAACAAACCAACCGGAATCGTTCCCCAATTGAGCAGGCGCACGATGTGAGGGTGATCGAGACGGGCCAGTGCCCGTAATTCGCGCTGAATCGCCGGCCGGGGCGCGCCACCCAGGAAATCCCGGCGCAGGAATTTCAGGGCGACTTCGACGCGTACGCCGGCTTCTTCCCGCGCGGCCAGGAATACCGTTCCGGAGCCTCCTCTGCCGATTTCCCTGACGATCGTGTAGGGTCCGACCGTTTGCCCGCGCAGCGCTTGCTCGATCTCCGGCTCGCCGTCCGGGTCCTCCTCGCCTTCGATGTCCCCCAGCAACCGCTCCAATTCGTCACAGACCTCCGGATCGCGGTCGCGAAGGTTGGCCAGCAGCGCGGGGCGGTCTTCCGGCCTGTCGAGGGCCGCATCGAGCAGCCGGCGCACGGAGCTCCATTGCTCGGCGGTCATAACGTGAGAGTGGCTTTCAGCCAGGCTCGCGCGGTGGCCCAATCGCGCTTCACCGTTTTTGAGGAAACGCCTAACTCGCCCGCGATTTCCTCGACGTTCAATCCGCCGAAGAACCGCAGCTCCACCACGCGGGCCTGGCGTTCGTCGATCCGCGCAAGCTCGGTGAGCGCTTCATCCAGCGCTTCCACGCCAACCACGCGGTCTTCGCTGATATCGAACGGGAGGCTCGAAAGCTGCAGGGTTTCCTGCCATCCTCCGCGCTTCTGGCGCTTGTGGCGGCGGGCGTAGTCGACCAGGATGCGCCGCATGATTTGCGAGGCCGCGGCGGCGAACTGCCGTTCATTGCAAAACTGCTGTTCGCCAGGGGCCAGGCGCAGATAGAGTTCATTCACCAGCGCCGTGGTGTTCAGAGTATGATTCGGCCGCTCGCCCGATAGACGCTGCCGGGCTAAAACGCGAATTTCATGGCGGAGTAGGACAAGCAACTCCTTACCGTTTGCCGGGTTCGGTTCGTGAGTGATCATCGCCTGAGACCGGAAGCTAAAGCATCCTATCATGGTGCTGTACGGCCTGGGCGCGCCGAACGGCACCGCGCCAACGGCCGGATCGGCCACCCAGACCGGCGCATTGACCGCACCCCAGTGCTGGATTTCGGGAATCCCCGTCGCGGCGGCCTCGGAATCGCTGAATCTGATCAGCCCCGGGCTTTACCAGCTCAACCTGGTGATTCCCGCGGGCACACCCAGCGGCGACAACCCGATCAATTGCAATTATCAAGGATATCCGACCTTCCCCGGCGCGCTCATCAACGTCCAATAGCGGCGCCCGGCCGGTGGCAATTTTAAGCCCCGCGCGCGGAATTCGTGTCCCGTTTCTTCTCGATTTGGCGCGAATAGTGATGTACGGATTACAGGAGGTGTGTCATGTCTTACCGTTCCAGTCCGATATTTGCTATTTTCTTCGCCCTGCACTGCGTGACGGTCTGCATCCAGGAGCCGATGCTGGAGGTGCACGCACCGATCCACATGACACGGTAATCGCGGTAGGTAAACGCTTTGAAAAGTCGCTCGCGCAAGGATGCCTGTCCTTATTAAAGCCTACGGAAGCGGCCGCTCCCGCTGAATCAGGTGCACCAGATTCCCGTCGCCATCCGTGAAAAATACCAGGCGGTTGCCCATGTTGGTATAGGGATCGCCCACAAAATGAACGCCCTGGCTCTTGAGCTGGGCGTACGCGGCGTCGAAATCCTTTACATCGATGGCCAGGTGGCGGATGCCGGGATCGCGCATTTTCTGCTCGGCGCGCGCACCTTCCGACGGAATGATTTCGAGCATGGAGCCGTTGACCGCGCGGACAAAATAATTGCCGTCGTACTCGAAATTAATCCGGAAGCCCAGATAATCGACGTACCATTGCGCCAGCGTCTTCGGATTCGGGGAAGCGATGGCGGTGTGTTCCAGGCCTAAGAACATAAGCTCCGATTCTATCAGGTCGTGATTCAGGAAGATGCGGAAAAAGGGGTCCCTTTCGGGTCTCGGTGCGCGGACGACGACATTTTATTGCCCGACGTGTCCCGTTTTCACTCCATTTGTCGCGATAACTTACATATGGAACACAGGAGACGCGTCATGCCAAGCCGTTTTGTCTCGGTCCCTAATGTTTTCTTCGAGCTGCATTGCGCGGCGGGAATCATGCGACTAGCACTCGTGATTACGGCTCTTGCCGGGTCTGGATCGATCGCGCAAATCCAGGCAGCCCCGATCACGTACATGCTCACAAGCGCAGGGTCCGGCACGCTCGGCGGATCGTCTTTTACGAATGCGACGGTGATGGTTACGCTGACTTGCGACACGTCGGGCGTAACGGCGGGTACCGGTTCTCAAGCGGGCTACCTTGTGAACTCCGGAACCGCGACGGTGACTGTCTCTGGAGTGGGTACAGCCACATTTACCGATCCCGTCGAGATCGTATCCACATACAACAGCATATTCGACGGCGTAAACGCAGTGCTCATTGGCGACAGCGTTTCTGGAACCGGTATCCTGCTGCAGGAGGGCACCGTCTTCTCGGGATATCAACTGGGCCCGTTGGGACCTGTTACCGGCAGCGGAGGGGTGGCGAGTGGATCCAGCATGACGCCGGTTTTTCCGACGACGGCCGGCAACTTTACCTGGGCGATCGGCCAAGCTTTGGGAACCTCAACCTTCACCGCCACACAGGCGGCGGCTCCGCCGGTGAGCAGCAGCATCGTGATTCCCAACGCCAACGCGACCACGGCGGGAAACGGCGGAGGCACCCTTCCCTCGACGCCCATCTCCGCCGAACTCCAGACGGTCTTCGACCCAAGCCAGTTCCCTTCCGGGCCGATCTACATCACCGGCTTCGCGTTTCGCGCCCGAGGCAGGCCAGGGACCGTCTAGCGTGACCCTCAACGGCAGCATCTACCTCTCCACCAGCCCCAACTGGCCGAACACGAATAACGGTCACCCGCTGATGAGCACCACCTTTCAAAACAACGTCGGGCCGGACAACACGCTGGTCCTGTCGGGCAACAACATCACGATGAGCGCCCCAGCGTGCGCCGGTTCGGCTCCGTGCCCGTTCGCGACGGCGATCGTCTTCAGCTCGCCGTTCCTTTACAATCCGGCCAAGGGGCCGCTCCTGTTGGATGTGAAGGCCACGGCGATCGGCGGAACCGGTGCGTTCGACCAGGAGACCTGCGCCGCCCCGGGCTGTTTCGAGGCGGCGACCAACAGCTCCCCGCTGGGCGCTACGGGAGGCGCGAGCATCAAGTACGGTACGAACATCTTCGAGTTCACCTACGCTCCGGCGACGCAAACCACCACCACCGTCAATCTCAATTTCACCGAGACTGGGAGTAATGTCCACACGAATCCGAACGCGCTGGCCTTTGAAGGAACCGGCTCGGTCGGATCGCTCGGTAACGCGACTCTGTACCTCAACAGTCCGGAGGTCTATAATGGCCCCACCGGCGTCCTCATTCCTCCGGTCACCTTTACCGGCAGTCTGGTTTTCGATCAGAACGATGTCATCAATCTGAGCTTTTCAGTCACCGATATTAACATTCCGACCGAGACGACCTTCAGTCTTTCCGGCGGCACCGTCACGGGCGGGACCGGCAACTACGCGGGCGCGACCGGATCGCTGAGCCTGAGCTTCAGCCAGACGGCGAGCACCGTCAACGGGCAAAACTATCTCGGCTCGGTTTACGGCGTGACAGGCTCGGGGAGCGTGACCGCGCAAGGGACCACCACGGCACTGACGCTCAAGAACTTCCCCGCCGAGGGCAACTGTCCCGCCTGCACGGTGGAGTACAACACGTTCACCCTGTCGGGCACCGCGGGCACGCTCGGCAACGGGACCATGACATACCCGATCGACGTCACCAACTCGCCTCCGTTCAACAAGATTGTTTCCGGGACGGTCCAGTTGAACCCGGTGGACAGCTTCAACTTCTACCTTTCCTTTGCCCCGTCGGCAAACCAGAGTCCAGGCGCCGTCCTTCCGGGTAATATCGACGGCGGAACAGGAGCCTTCGCGGGAGCAACCGGAACGGTTTCGCTCACGGAAGGCCAATCCGCTTCCGGTGGGATGACAGCCATTGGTCCGGCGACGATCACCACGATGGCGCCCGGCACGCCGCTCATTACGTCGGTGAAGACGGCCTTCGGCTCACCCTACGTGGCTTACAATACCTGGCTCCAGATCAACGGGACGAACCTGGCGCCCACCACCACTCCCGCAGCGGGAGTGGTGTGGAGCAACGCGCCCAGCTTCGCGCAGAATCAAATGCCGACCCAGCTCGGGACGATCTCGGTTACCGTCAACGGACTGCCAGCCTACATCTTCTTCTATTGCAGCGCCGTGACGGATACGGCCTGCACTTCGGGCGATCAGATCAACGTTCTGGCGCCGCTCGATACTTCCTTCCAGGGTTTCTCATATCCAGTTGAGGTGGTGGTCACCAACAACGGGGTTTCGAGCGCTCCCTTCTCCGTTCTGGAGACTCCGCTGTCGCCGACCTTCCCGTGGTTCGACGGGGCCGGTCACGTGGTCGCGCGGCATCTGAATTTCAGCCTGCTGGGGCCGACGTCGCTATTCCCGGGATCATCGACTCCCGCCACCGTTGGCGAGGAAATCATCCTGGTCCTCTACGGACTGGGCGCCCCGAACGGAACGGCGCCGACGGCGGGATCGGCCACGCAGACCGGAACACTCACCCCGCCGCAGTGCTGGATTTCGGGAATCCCGGTTGCGCAAAGCTCCGAGACGCTCAACCTGATCAGCCCCGGACTCTATCAACTGAACCTGGTGATTCCTTCCGGGACGCCCAGCGGCGACAACCCGATCAACTGCGCGTATCAAGGATACCCGACCTTCCCAGGCGCGCTCATAAATGTACAATAGCGGCGGCCGGTCGCGGAATCCGAGCGAAATCGGCCTCCGCGTCCATTCGTGGGCGAAGCGGAATTGCGCGACCTGCCGCGCTGAACCAGAGCGTACGTGATAAACTTGGTTTTCCGAGAGACTCGTCGAGAGGGCCATCGAGGAGTTTGACGGGCACATCAACATTAGCTGGAGTGGCGGAACTGGCAGACGCACGGGACTCAAAATCCCGCATCCTTCACTGGGTATGAGGGTTCGACTCCCTCCTCCAGCACCATCTTAGGTATTGAGAGCAAGAATTCGACGCGCATCTCTCGCGAAAAGCGAACCTGCGTCGATCATGCCTTCGAAGGGCTGGGCGCCACCACACTTGGATTTCTCTTCCGCACCGAAGCGAGGCGCGACCGGAGCCGTTCCATATAAAGATAGACGACCGGCGTCGTATACAGCGTCAGAAGCTGGCTCAGCATCAGACCGCCGACGATCGCAATTCCCAGAGGGCGGCGCAATTCGGCGCCGTCCCCGTGACCAAGCGCCATCGGCAGACCTCCCAGCATCGCCGCCATGGTGGTCATCGTGATGGGGCGGAAGCGCAGAAGGCAGGCGTGGAAAATCGCGGCCTCCGGATGCAACCCCTGGCTGCGCTCGGCGACGATCGCGAAATCGATCATCATGATGGCGTTCTTTTTCACGATCCCAATCAGGAGAATGATCCCGATCAGCGAGATGACGTTCAGCTCGTTTCCGGTGAACAGCAGCGCCAGCAATGCGCCCACGCCCGCCGAGGGCAGCGTGGAAAGAATCGTGATGGGATGAATCAGGTCTTCGTACAGGACGCCCAGCACGATGTAGACGGCGATCAGCGCCGTCAGAATCAGCAAGGGTTCGCTCGATAGGGACGCCTGATAGGCTTGCGCGGTGCCCTGGAAGCTGCCGGTGACGTTGGAAGGCAGGCCGATTTCGCGTTCCGCATTTTCGATGAGCGGGACGGCGTCGCTGAGCGAGTGTCCGGTCGGCAGGTTGAAGGAAATCGTCACGCAGGGGAACTGTCCCTGGTGAGTCACAGCGAGCGGTGTCTTGTCCGCAGCGAAATGGGCGAATGCGCTCAACGGGACCTGGCTGTCGTTGTTGCCGCCCACGTAGAGGTAATTCAACGCATCCGGAGTCTGCCAGAATTTCGGCTCCACTTCCATCACCACGAAATACTGGTTGAGCTGCGTGTACATCACCGACACTTCCCGCTGCCCGAAGGCATCGTACAAGGTGTCGTCGATCATCTGCGGAGAAATACCGAGGCGCGAGGCGGTCGCACGATCGATCACCACCGACTCCTCCAACCCCTTATCTTGCTGATCGGTATTCACGTCCGCCAGGTCCGGCAGCTCCTTCAATCGTTTGTAAACCAGCGGCGCCCAGTAGTTCAGATCGTGGACGCTGTCGCTCTGGAGCGTGTATTGATATTGCGCCGCGCTGCCCCGTCCGCCGATTCTTACATCCTGAAAGGATTGCAGGAACACCGACGTGCCCGGGATCGGATCCAGCTTCGGGCGCAGCCGGTCGATCACTTCATCCGAGCTGATCCCGCGGTCGGCGAGCGGCTTGAGCTGGATCTGCATGAACGCCTTGTTGTATCCGTTGCCACCGCCGACGTAGGCGTTCACGCTGTCGACTGCCGGATCGTCCATCACCACGTTCACCACGTGCGTCACGCGGCCCTTCATCGCTTGAAAGGAACTCGCCTGATCGGAAAGAATCTGCCCGCCCATGCGTCCGGTGTCCTGCTGCGGGAAAAATCCCTTGGGCACCAGCAGGTAAAGGTAGATGCTGACGCCGAGCGTCGCGAAGGTGATCAGGAGCGTGATGGGTTGATTTTCGAGCACCCAGCCGAGCGTCTTCTCGTAGCCGCGTAAAATCAGCTTGAATCCGCCTTCGCTCAGGTTGTACAGGAATCCGTGCTGCTCCTCTTTATCATGCGGACGGAGCAGGCGGCCGCACATCATGGGCGTGGTGGTGAGCGAAATCAGCAGGGAAAGCAGAATCGAAACGCTCAGCGCGATGGCGAATTCGCGGAACAGGCGCCCCACGATTCCACCCATCAGCAGAATCGGAATGAACACCGCGATCAGCGAAATACTGATCGACATCACCGTGAAGCCGATTTCCTTGGCGCCCTTGAGCGCCGCCTGCATCGGCGACAATCCGGATTCGAGATGGCGCGTAATATTCTCGATCACCACAATCGCGTCATCGACCACGAATCCGGTCGCAATGGTCAGCGCCATGAGCGAAAGATTGTCAAGACTGTAATCGAACAGGTACAGCACGCCGAGCGTCCCCACCAGGGAGACGGGCACCACCACGGCGGGAATCAGCGTGGTGCGGACGCTGCGCAGGAACAGGAACACCACCATGATCACCAGACCCATGGAGATTGCCATGGTCCGCTGCACATCGCGAACCGATGCGCGGATGGTGGTGGTGCGATCGCTCAGGATCCGGACGTTGATGGCCACCGGAATGGACGCCTTGAGCTGCGGCAGAATCGCCTTTACGCGATCCACCGTGTCGATGATATTGGCTTGGGGCTGCCGGAAGATGTAGACCAGGACGGCCGGCTTGCCGTTGGCGATGCCCAGGTTGCGAACGTCGGAAACCGAATCCTGCACGCTGGCGAAATCGGACAGCGTCACCGCCGCGCCATTGCGATACGCGATCACCAGCGGGCGGTACTCTTTCGCCTTCATCAGCTGATCGGTGGTGCTCAACTGCCAGCGTTCATTCTTATCCGCCAGGCTTCCCTTGGGGCGATTCGCGTTGGCGGTCCCCAGCACCGCGCGCACATCCTCCAGGCTCAATCCAAAACTATTGAGCTGGGTGGGATTCACGTCGACGCGCACGGCTGGCGTGGAGCTTCCACCGACGAATACCTGCCCCACTCCTTTAACCTGCGCCAGCTTCTGCTCCAGAATGGTGGATGCGGCGTCGTACATTTCGGCCATGCTGAGCGTGTCGGAAGTCAGCCCGAGCTGCAGGACCGGCGGATCGGCCGGATTCTGTTTCCGCCAAGTGGGGTTCGAAGGCAGATTCTGCGGAAGCTGCGCGCGCGCCGCGTTGATGCCGGCCTGCACATCGCGCGCCGCCGCATTGATATCGCGATCCAGATCGAACTGAAGCGTGATATTGGTCGAGCCAAGCGAGCTCGACGAGGTCATTTCGTTCAGCCCAGCTATACGCCCGAACTGGCGTTCGAGCGGCGTCGCCACCGAGGAAGCCATCGTTTCAGGGCTCGCCCCAGGCAACCCCGCGCCCACCGAAAGCGCCGGGAAGTCAACCTGCGGAAGCGGCGCCACTGGCAGGAAGGTGTAGGCCACTACGCCCGACAAGCCGACTGCGATCGTAAGCAGCGTGGTCGCGACCGGGCGCTCAATAAACCCTGCGGAGATGCTCATTCGTGCGGTCGGGCACCCTCGACGTGGAGACGTACCTCAGTCCCTTGGACGAGGTACCAAGTAAAAGTGTACCGTGCCGTTGCGCCCGGGTACAATCTGCCAATCGGCGATTCCGCTTCGCGGCTCGGTGGTACTGAAGCGCCAATGGTTGGGGCACGTACCAACGTTCTATTTGCCAATTACCCCAGATCCATTGCCGGTGGTCGTCTGGGACCGTACTATTGCTTCAGAGGACAATTCTGATGAGATTTTCCAAGCGCTGTACGGCTGAAGCTCACGCGCGTTCGCCTGGCGGCGAACGAGTCGACTGATTTTTACCGTCCCCACCCTCGCTTTCACCCCGCTGTTCCGGCTGCAATCCAGAAGTTGCGCACGATCCGCATGACTCTCTTCTTCCGATCGCCAGCCCTTCGTCCGTCTATCCACAGAAATATGCAACTAAAACAAAATGAAACACTTAGTCTCCATTTTCGTCGCAATCGCAAGCCTGACCCCCCTGAATCTCTGCGCCCAGGGCCGAGCGGGACTGCTCACGGCGGGCAGGTTGATCGAGCCGGTGTCCATCCGGAGTTTCGGAGCCAAAGGGGACGGGGTCGCCGACGACACGGCAGCGATCCAGAGCGCTCTCGACACGGCCTGCGGAGATAGCTTCGCGATATCGGGCGCCACCGGCGCAGGCGTCTCACCGATCGTGATCACCACCCACCAACCGCATACGTTCCTGAATCACTCCTTGCTGATGGTCGCGGGCGTCGCTGGAAATACCAATGCCAACGGAAACTGGTCGGCCACGGTGCTCAGCCCGACCACCGTCGCACTCTATAGCGCGACCGGCCAGGCCAGCACCGGAAATGGAGCCTATGTCTCAGGCGGCACGGTGGCGGCTCCGGTGACGCCGCATCTCTACTTCCCCTCCGGAACCTATAACATCAGCTCGCCGATCGTCACCGGGTGCTCCATGTTTCTGTCGGGCGACGGCCCCACCCGGAGCGTTATTTTTCAGACCCACCAGTACACCTCCATCCACGGCATCGTCGCCAACCACTCGCTGCGCCTGGAGGATATCGCCGTCAACACGACGCCTCTTACCGTCAACTACGGCATGGTCGGGGTGTTCGGGGGAACATCGGTCGAGGCGGCGCCCATGCTGGGCGACGAATTCACGTTTGTCCGCTTCAACTCCACGGGCTTCAACTTCGGACTGGACATCAACGGCACGAGTGAAACGGACGTGCTGGCTTCCATCACGGTCGACCAGTCGAACATTGCGATCGGCACGGAGGCGAACGCGGTAAGCCAGCCGATTAACGCGGCGAACGCACTTTTTCTCACGGTGACCAATTCGACGCTTACGGGCGACAGCGTCCCCGGCGGCACGGTCAATAACGACCACGGAATCTATACCCTGGCTGTTCGCGGCGCGCTGATCGAGAATAACCTGATCCAGAATAATGGCAACTCGGCGATCAAAGTGCTGCAGGGCGGCTTCCACTCTCCGTCGTGCCCGACCATTCAGAATTACACCTCGTGGACCATCCGGAACAACCAGATCGTGGGGTCGGACCTGGCGATTGCCGCGTATTCCTTCTGCGCCCTGGTGATGCCGGCGATCGTCATTTCGGGCAACCAGATTTCGAACATTCAAGACGATTATCCGGGCGACTACGCGGCGGTTTATATCCAATCCAACTGCCAGTCGAATATGCTCAGCGTGGTGAGCACCGGGAACACGTTCACCAATCTCGGACTGGGAGGCATCGTTCTCGATTCCCAGGTCCAAGCCGACACCACCTGCGCACAGCCAGCCGCGCAGGGAACCATTTCCAACTTCACCAGCAGCGGCGACAGCTTCGTCAATTGGTCCATGGCGTCCCCCGGCACCTTCCCCGCCATCAACAGTACCGGCCAAAATCTGATCCACGCGTCAGTTTCGCAGTTGAACGCGAACAGCGCCGCCGGCGGCAACGTGGCGCTGAATCTCTCCGCGTTCGCTTCGGTGAGCATCGGCGGACAATGAGCAACACGCCTGCGCCGGCTGCCGTTTTAGTTTGCGGTCGGGGACGCGGTCTTGCGGGGCGTCGATCGCCTGCTGATGTGCTTTGAGTGGGTGATTTTCCGCGTCCGGGGACTTATATTGGGTCCGCGCCTGCCTCGCGCGGCCGCCGCCGGGGTCGCGACCGCCCCGCTGCCATTCACCGCGATCAGGGACTGCGAGTTATACGCTTCAACGATCGGATAGGCGGGAACGGTCATATCGAAGCCGTACAATTCCAGGTACAGGTTTCCTGACGTGAGCGCGTTGCCATTCGAGTCGGTGGCCGGGACCGCCAGGTTCATCTGGTACAAGCCGGCGTAGGGCGGAGCCAGACCGGCGAAGGAAGGCGTGCCTCCCGCTCCGCTCGGAAACGTGTCGAAGCTGGTCGGGTCCAGAAAGTCGAAGGCAATGGTGTTGTTGGCCGAGCTGAGCGTGGTGGATGAAGCCGGCGCACCGTCGGCGACCGCGGGCGACACGGCGCCGAAACCATTGGTGTAGACATAGATGGACTCATTCGGAACCACCGGATTCGAAGTCGTGGCCAGGCTGTTGTTCGAAATATGAACCGCGGCCGACAAGCCGTTGCCGCCGGCCGGGATGGTGTAGATGGAGGGCTGCGTCGCGTTCTGATACAGCGTGACAACGTTTGAGGACCCCTGGGGAGTGGTCACCTGAATACCCAGCACCGGCGAGCTCGCGTTGGCCACCTCAAACGGGACCTGCGCAGCGATGAGCGTACCGGTCACGTAGTACAGCGGCGCGGCGATGCCGTCGATCAAAACCTGCGTTCCGCCCAGCGTCGTGTTCAACGCCAGGCCGGGATTGGTGAAGGGTCCGGTGGGAAAACCGGTGCCGGAAATCGTGATCAGCTCGCCCGGCGCGAGGCCGGCGGTGAACAGCGCGGAGTTGGCCGCGTTCTGGATTCCGGTCGGATTGATATAGACGCCCGAGCCGGAAAAGCTGGGTGCCTGAATAGCGAGTTGAATCCCCAGAAACGGCGCGTTGCCGACGCCGACGCGAATCGCGCCGTTGGCGCCGAAGATGTAGTGCTGGAGGCTGAAGGGATCGTCTTCCGTGCCATTCGAATTGAAGCTCAACGGATCGTTCGCGGTGTAGTCGTACGCCTCGCTGTAATCGCCGTTGTAGTTGAATTGGTTGTTGAGGCGCTGATGCTGAATGTAACTGCTGGAAAGCGGGACCAGCGAACCGTAATAGGAATCCGGCGTAGAGTCGTCGTAGCCTTGCAGTTCCTCGTCCACATTGAGATCCATGCCGGCCTGATAGAAGACGCCGGTGAAGTTCGATGTGTTGGTGGTCTGCTTCACGCCGACGATCATGTCCCACCCTTCGGGCGAGCCGCCGAACACGAAATTGCCGTCCGGGGAGGTGTAAAGGTAATGGGAGCCGGTCAGCAGATTCGCGTCGGAGAGCTGGTTATTGGTGAAGGTGAGATTGAACGCCCCGCTGCTGGCGGTATAACTCTGGGTTCCGATCGACTGGTAGATGGTCTGGCCTTCGGCGGTGACAAAGCCGAGGGCGCCTTGGTTCGGCACGGTGAATTTCCCGGCGCCATTGGCGGTAAACGTCACCTGGTAATCCCGGGCATCGATGGAAGACAAGCTGGGGTTGTCGATTCCCACGATGACGTAGGTCCCGTTCAGGCTGGAAACAGTCGGGACCGGCGACGCAAGCGGAGCGGCGATGAACAGGTCATTGTAGAAGTTCTGCGTCTCCGTGCTGCTGCCCATGAAAATTCCGGGAGAACCGGGGCTCAACTGGTTGGTGACCAGCCCATAGATCGTATCGCTGATCTCGTCGAAGGCGTTGAACGGGTTGTCCATGGTGCCGTAGCCGCTGGCCGAAATCGTATAGGTCCCGGTGATGTTTTGCCCGGTAAAGATCGATCCCGCGGAAGCGTCGACGATGGTGCCGTTGCTGATGGTGTAGTTCCCGTTGCCGTCAAAACTGATGGTCCCATACAGGGATTGGGCGTCGTACAGGTCGCCGGTGTCCGACAGGGCCCAGAGCACATGCCGGAAGTAATACGTTCCATTGAGTTTCCCGTTACCGCTGTTATCCCAGTTCGGACTGGTTTGCGCCGACGCCGTAATCCCCGTGACGGCGGCCATGATCAAAAACAAGCGCGAAAGTCGGTTAAGCATCGCTACTATGGACGTATTCCGACGAACATTGTTGACGGAAAATTTTGACATACGCAAGGGGTTAAGCAGTTTACATGTGAGCAACTTCGGGCCTCCCGGCGGGTTAAGGAATGTTTTGGGTTCTAACGCGCGGCGCGGTGCGCCATGTTCAGCAGATCGCGCAATTCATCGACGCTCACCTTCGCCAGGCTCACCAGCATCCAGGGATAATCGCGATAGTGATCGGTGATGAAATACTTTTCAGGATCGCCGGCCATCAGTTCCGCGCGCTGGTCGGGCGGGGTGCGGATGACGATCGCGTTCAGGTCCGGACGCAGGCGGACGAACAGCTTTCCTTTAACCTTCAGCGCGGGCGTGCCGTAGGACGTTCCCTCGGCGACATGCGGGAGCGCGAGGCCGGTTTTTCGCACGGTTTCATAAGTCACCCTGCCATCGTATAACGGCGAATCGCCGCCGCGCGGCCGGTGGATTCATCCACTTCGACGATCACCGAATGCAGTTCCGCCCCATGCCGCGCGGCTTCCATGCGCACCGGCATCTGGGTCAGGAATTTGTGCAGAATGATGGTCTTGTCGACGCCGATCACGGAGTTGTAGGGACCGGTCATGCCTACATCGGTCTGATACGCGGTGCCGTTGGTGAGGATGCGCGTATCGGCAGTCGGGATGTGGGTATGGGTTCCGACCACGGCGGAAATCCGGCCGTCGAGATACCAGCCCATGGCCATTTTTTCACTGGTGAGCTCGGCATGGAAATCGAGAAAGCGGACTTTGACGTTTTCAGGCAGCGCGGCCAGGATCTGGTCGGCTTTTCGAAACGGGCAATCGGTCTGCGCCATGTAAACTCGGCCCTGCAGGTTGAGAATGGCGCAATCGACGCCATTGCGGGCCTGGACCACGATCACGCCCCGTCCGGGAAGCTCGTCGACATAATTGCCGGGCCGCAGAAGGCGCGGCTGGCGGGCGAAATAATCGTAAATCTCGCGCTTGTCCCAGATGTGATTGCCGCTGGTGAGGACGTCGAGGCCGTAGCCGAACAGCTCGTCGGCGAGCTGAGGTGTAATTCCAAAGCCTCCCGCGGAATTTTCCGCGTTGGCGATGGAGAGGTGGATATTTTCGCGGGCGACGATGTCTTTGAGGTGCCGCGCGACCATGCCCCGACCGGGCGAGGCGAAAATGTCACCGATGAAGAGTAGATTGGTCAGATTTTTCTATCGCTGTGTGTGGCGCACGCACTCCTGCGTGCCGTGTCGAGACTCATCTCGACACCTGTTCTGTGACAGGAGAGGCGTCGGCAGAAGTGCCGACGCGGCACGCACGAGTGCGTGCGCCACGAATTTCGCACAGCGGCTTTCTAAGGAGCGCACCGCTTTAGCCGTCCTAGCCTCCGTCATTGACCCTGAACTTCTACAGGGGGGATCCCCCGCGCACCTTCAGGCTTCTCCATGGCGGCTGTTACACCACCGGAGCTTGCACACCGGCACTAAGATCGAGTCGGACCCCATGACATTGACTGTTGGATCAATTTATTAGAGGCCGCACACAAACCAAACAGGAACGCTCCGTTGTGATGATAGCAGAAAGGGGTCGAGTTCCGGCTACTGAACGTTGGTCCGGACCCGACTGGTTACCAGCGCATCCTCAAGCTGCTCGGCCAGCACCTTCGCCCGCGGATCGCGGACGAGGTCGGCGTGGTGGCCGGGGGTGTCGTAGATGCAGATTTCGCCCTTCACGAGATTTCGCCATCCCAACGTCCGGTCGGCTTCGATCCAGGGGGGCTGTTCGGTGGCCCGGAACAGAACGACGTCGCCGGTGTAGCCGCCGGGAAGGTAGGTGGTGGCGGCCCACTCGCCGGCTTGCTGGACGGATCGGATGGTTTCGGGCAGGCGGTCCGGGTCGCGGAGGCGGCGGGCTCTCTTCGCGAGATACTTAACGCGCTCGCGCGGATTGAGCGCGGCGAGGTTGTGCCAATGGAGACTGAGCCGGTATTGGAAAGTCCGCCACCCGCTCATCGACCGGACCGCGCCCGGCACCGACGTATCGAACAGCGCCACCAGCCCAACCGGCTGATTCGCCCCCGTAAGTTGACGGGCCATCTCATAGGCAACCAGGCCACCGAGCGACGATCCGCCTAAGCAATACGGCCCCTCCGGCTGAAACTCGCGGATCTCGCGCAGGTAACGCTCCGCCATCTCTTCGATAGTGAACCACTTCCCCGGATCGCTCAATCCGATCGCCTGGATTCCGTAGAACGGCTGTTCGGGATGAACCTGGCGAGCCAGATCCAGGTATTCGAGGACGTTTCCGCCGACGCCGTGGACGCAATAAAAAGGCAGCCGGTTTCCGGAGGTCTTGATGGGAACCAGGCATCGCCACCGGGGCGGCGCGCCGCGCAGCAGATCGGCCAGCCTTGCGATGGTGGGGGCTTCGACCAGAGATGAAAGAGGCAGTTTGGTTTTCAAGTCAGCCAGAACGCGGACCGCGATGAGCGAGTCGCCGCCCAGGTCGAAGAAATTATCGTGGACGCCAATCGGCGATTTTCGAAGAGCGCGCTCCCAGATGCGCGTGACCCGCCCCAGCTCGTCGTCCGGCGTGGGAAGCGTGGGACCGGAATGAATGGCGTCGAGCACGGCAGCCGCGCTGGCGCGATAAGTGGCGATCCATTGGTAATCGACGGGAGCGCGCGATGCCGGAACGGGCTCGGCGGCGACTTGCCGGGGAACCGGCGATGGCGCGGAGAACCGGATAGCAGCCGCTTCTGCGGAAGACAGGCGAAGGGCTCCCAGGCTCGCGAGAAAATCGCCCGCGGGCTTGTTCCTGGAGGTTGGCTGGTAGTCGAATTCGACGGTGGAAAGCGACCGGCTCAACGCGAGCTCGCCGAGCCTGGCCACCATTCTATGCTCGACGCCTTTTCCCAGCGCGCGGCAACTCAGCAGGAAATTTTGCACATGCAGAACGCCGCCCGCCGCCTCATACATCACCAGGCCGACCTGCCCGTAATCGCCAAAGCGATCGCGCACGAAGGCGGCGAGCATCTCCATCGATCGGCCGGCCAGCGCCTGGCGGATTTCGGGCGCGGTGAAGCGGCGCGTCGTGAAGTTGAATTGATTGGTCCGCTCGGTCATTTGCGCGGCGCGGCCGATCTCGGCTTCACCGTTCAATTCCCGGATCTCGACGTGCAGTTCAAGCCCCCGGAGAAAGTCGGCATAGCTGAGCGAGCCCGCCAGAGCGCTCTCGCGTAGCGCGTTTTCGCGAACCATCACCGTCCGCTTTCGGTCCTCGGCGGTGGTTTGCGGCTGATCGAAAGCCCACACCTGATCGAGATTCACGGGCAGAGTCAAGGCGACCACGCCGGGACACCCCGCCTCGACCTCCGCCGTCTCCATCGGGTTGTCGTCCAGGAAGATGAACGAATCGAGCGCCAGGCGCAGCTCAGCGGCGAGCGATCGGATATTTTCCGACTTGGGCCGCCAGTTGACGCGCCAGCCCGCGAAATCCGTGCGCTGGAGCGTCATTTCAGGGTGCCGATCGAAAACCCGTTCGACGTCCTCGCTCGTATTTTTGCTGCACGCGCACAGCAGCATGCCTTCGGATTGCCGCTGTTTCAGAAAGCTTTGCACGGCGCGCGCCGCCGGGTCGAATTCGACCTCGCCCTCGCCGCAGACGCCTCGCCACAAAGTGTTGTCGCAATCGACCGCAATCACTTTATAGGGTGCGCGCCGCGACGCATGGTACACGCGAACGATCGCGGTGCCCAAAGCCGCGTAGGCTTCCGGAGTATAGGGGATGTGCCCCAACCGTTCCGCCGCGGCGTCGTAGGGATCGGCTACCGGATAGAGAGCGCCTAGCCGCGCGGATGAGAGAAAGCGGATCGATGGCAATCGAGAGACGGCGTCTTCTATTTCACGTTCGAAATCGCCAAGGCCGGCGCGGGTTGGCGGGCAGATGCACACGAGAATCGGAGACGATGTGAGCGAGATTCCGGTCTTGAGCGCGCCGATCACATCGGACAGCTGACCGGAGTAATCCTCGGGGCGTAACAGCACCACGTTGAGTCCGTTCCGGTTGCGGGCGAACAGGCCGCCGGGATCGATCAGCGTCTGAATCACCTGATTGTATGCGGCGAACTCGATTCCGGCGGGGAGTTGGAAATGCTTCAGCCAATACTGCAAGGATTCTTTGACCGGTTCCGCGGTAAAAGTCGCGCAGATCGCGATCACGCCATCGCCTTGCATCGAGAGTGGATCAGGCGCCCTTCAACACCTCGGCGATCTCCTTCTCCGGGATCGCGCCTTCCTTGATCACCTTCCAGTACGGCTCGGTCACATCCACCGTCGTCGCACCCGAGCCGACCGCTAATCCTCCGTCGAGCACCAGGTCCACGCAGCCGTCCATCATTCCGAAAACCTCGATTCCGCTCGCGCAGGTCGGCGTGCCGGATTTATTCGCGCTGGTCGAAATCAGCGGCTGGCCTAATCGTTCCAGCAATGCGTTCGCGACTTTCGATTTCGATTGCCTGACCGCGATGCGGCCGGAGTTGCCGGTCACCTTCAACGGCACGCGGGAGGATGCCGGCGCGATGATCGCCAGCGGTCCCGGCCAGAAGTGGCGCGCGAGCAACACGAACCTGGCGGGCACCTCGCTGCACATTTCTTCGGCCATCACCAGATCGTACACGAGGAGCGGAAGCGACCGGTCACGCTCCCGGCCTTTGGCTTCGAACACGCGGCCGACGGCATGGAGATTCAACGGGTCGGCGACCAGCGTGTACAGCGCATCGGTGGGGATGGCGACCACGCCGCCGCGGCGGATGACGGCGGCAGCGCGCTCGACCGCACGCTCGCTCGGTTTCTCGGCATCGATCTCAATCAGGTCGGTTGCCACGAAGTATAGTTTAGCCTTTTATGAGGGGACGGCGGCCTTCAGGCCGCGCAAGGCTTCAGCCTTGCCCTCCGACTCGCCCGAGCGGATCTGAAGCTCCGCGCGGTTCAAACCCGCCGTCCAATCGCTTCGGCCACTTCGATCGCCATCTGGTAGCGTCCAAAAGGCGCGCTCAACTGCACGCCCGCGACCAGCGTGCGCACGCGCTCCACCATTTCGCGTGCGATGGCGATGCCTTCGGCCCGCGCCTCTTCGGCGTTTTCGGCGGCACGCATGCGCTCCATGTAGGCTTCCGGAACCGGGACGCGAAGCTCGTTCACCATGAATTCGGCATTGCGATAGCTAGTCAGCGGCCAGATCCCGGCGATCACGGGCAGACCGTACTGCGCGGTATTTTTCAAGAACGCCTCGATCAGATCGAGATCAAAAACCGGCTGCGTGACCACGTATTCGGCTCCGGCTTTCACTTTCCATTCAAACCGGCGCAGTTCCTCGTCCATGTTCAATGCCCCGGGATTCGCGCCGACGCCCAACAACAGCGCGGTCTGCGAGCCTATCGGATTGCCGCCCAGGTCCAGGCCGTGATTCAGATTATTGACGATGTTGGCGAGACCGATTGCATCCACGTCGAACACCGCGGTCGCGTCCGGATAAGTCCCCATGCGCGGCGGATCGCCGGTGATGCAGATCAGATTGCGGACGCCGACGGTGTAGGCGCCCAGCAGTTCACTCTGAATGCTTAAGATGTTGCGATCGCGGCAGCAGAAATGCATCACGGCTTCGATTTCCGCTTCGCGCTGGATCAACTGGCAGGTGACCTGCGCGCTCATGCGGGCGCTGGCGCGCGGACCGTCGGGGACGTTGATGCAATCGATTCCGGCGGCCTTGCACAGCTTGGCGCCTTCGATTTCTTTCGACGCGTCGACGCCGCGCGGCGGGAGGATTTCGACGAAGGCGACAAATTTTCCGGCCGCCAGTTTCGCTCCGAGTCCACTCTTTTCGGCGACCGGCACTTTCTCCATCGCCTTGGGCTTCGACGACGGCTGATCCACCACCGCGGTCTGCGAATGCTGGACGTGTTGCAGGCTGCGCGCCTCGGCTTTGATTTCCTTGATGTGTTCCGCCGTAGTCCCGCAGCATCCGCCGACGATCTGCACTCCGGCCAGCAGGAATCGACGGGCGTACTGCGCCATGTATTCGGGCGAGCACAAATAAATGTTGCGGCCTTCAAATGTGGTCGGCAGCCCGGCGTTGGGCATCGCGCTGAGCGGCAGGGTGGTGTACGCGGCCATCTTTTCGATGGTTTCGAGCATCACCTTGGGACCGGAAGAGCAATTGAGCCCGATCACGTCCACCGGCAATTCGGAAAGTTTACAGGTGAAAACCTCAGTCGAGGTGCCATCCCGCAGACTGCCATCGTCTTCGATGCTCAACTGCGCGACGATCGCCAGGTCCGGGCCGGCGACTTCGCGCGCGGCCAGAATCGCCTCGCGGACTTCGTTCATGTCGCGAAACGTTTCGAGCATCAGCAGATCCACGCCCGCCTCGACCAGCGCTTCCACCTGCTCACGGAACAGCGCCCGCGCTTCTTCAAAACTGGTGGGACCCAGCGGTTCCAGGCGAATGCCCAGCGGCCCAACGGCCCCGGCGACGAACGCCTGATCACGCGCGGCTTCCCGAGCGATGCGAACGCCGGCCTGATTGATCAGGCGGACTTTTTCGCCGAATCCAAATCCGGCCAGGCGTTTGCGATTGGCGCCGAAGGTGTTGGTTTCGAGAATCTCGGCGCCGGCCTTGAGGTAATCCTGGTGAACGTCGCGAACCAGCGCCGGAAGCGACAGGTTCAGCTCGTCATAGCAGCGGTTGATGAACACGCCTTTGGAGTACAGCGCGGTGCCCATGGCGCCGTCGGCCACCAGGACGCGTTTCCCAAGCGTTTGTTTGAACTCGGCGGCTCTGGTTTGAGTTGCGATAGTTGGCATTCTTCAGTCGAAAATTTGGGCGAGCGGGATTTCGATGGCGGGGTTTTCGGTGCGCAGCACCTGGTCCACTTTTTCGAATCCGTGCGCGGTGTAGGCGAAAGCTTCCTTCGATTCCGGGTCGAGCACCCAGACGTAGCGGACGCCAAAGGCGCGGTATTCGGCGATTTTTGTCTGCATGCGGATCGCGCGATCATCGGGCGACAGAATCTCAATGCAGACCAACGGCGGCGTCGAGAGAACATCTTCGTCAGGCTCGGGCCCGGCCACGATCAAAATGTCAGGAATCCGGTATCGATCCTCGCCGGTGCGCATTCTCCATTCCTGTAACGAGAAGATGCCGAATGCTTCTGCGTGCGCCATGAGAAAATTTTGGAGCCGCGCCTGAACCTTGGAGTGACGTTTTCTTCCCACGTTGCGATCCAGCACCTCCCCGTCCACGTATTCGCAGTCCGGGTCGTAGCTGGTCCGGAGATATTCTTCGACCGGAATCTGGGTCGAGGTCGCCATACGTACAAGGATACCGCGCTTGGCGAGAACCGGACTCATTCGCGCCAATTCGGAAACGGATTTTCACGCGCCGCGCGGCTCGCCTCCAGCAGATCCGCGACGCGCCGGCCGCGCGCCAGCAGCCTTTCGAGCATCTCCGACAGCGCCGCTTCATCATCTTCTTCGAGCCAGGCCGGAGGGATTTGTTTCAGTGCCTGGTCGACCACTTCTTCCGGAAAATTGGCGATCCGGCCGAGCCATGGCTCGAAATCCTCCCGGCCGCGCACGCCGCGATACACCTGCGCGCGGAAATACAGGCCCTGGAGCGGAGAATCCGTGAGTTGCCAGTGCGGACCCTCGAAAATGTACCCGTTGTCGATCATGTGAGCGACGAAGCCCAGGCGCAGTGGATGCGCGCCGGAGCCGGGGAGCCACTCGCGCAGACGCGCCCGGAAAAATACCGCCTGGCGGGAATCGGCGTTGCCCATCCATTTATCGAAAGCCAATACACCTAGAAAATCCCCCAGGTTTTCGACCTTATCAAGGAGTGAATCGGGCAGAAAATCATACACCACGTTGCGCGCGGGATCGCCCGGATAACGCGACCCGAAATGCCACCCCGGTTCCACCGCCCGGTGATTGGTCCCCAGCTGAATGTACACTTCACGATTGCGTTCGAGGAAATCGGCGGACACGCGCACGATGGCGGCTTCGGGCGTCGAGATCCCCAGGTAGGCGAGAAATGCGGAGCCGAGCCATTCATTGATCAGAATCCGCCGATGCTGGGGATTGTTTCGAAACTTGACGACGTAAAAATGGCCGTCACTCGCTTCGATCAGATGCGCCTGGGCGCCGCCGCGCATCTTTCGGATCAGACGAACCGCATCGGTTGGCATGGACGTGGGAGCGCGAGAAAGACGCAGCCCGAATCGGGTACCTTAAAAACTATGAACTCGGAAGAAAAAGACAACACCACATCACGTCCGCCCGCTGGGCCGCCCGCCAGTAAAGACGAGGTCGCACTGGAATTGATGCGATTCATCGCACACACCACCGGGATGGGTAAAACGTCCTCGGGTCCCGGATTCGGCGGCAAGTCCCCTAAGACGCCGGAGGAACAAGTGGACGCTTTGATCCAGTTGTACGAACGCTGCCGCGCCGCGGTGGGGAAGGCGGGCTAAACACAAGAGCAGGGGCCGGTTGCGCCGGCCCTGTTTTCGAGATTTTACTTTTTCTTCTTTCCACCCTTCTTGGGAGCGGCTTTCTTGGCGGCCTTCTTGGGCGGCGCTTTCTTCACGGCTTTTTTCGGTGCGGCTTTCTTGGCGACCTTTTTAGGAGCAGCCTTTTTCGCGGATTTTTTGGGAGCTGCTTTCTTGGCCACTGCTTTCTTTGCGGGAGCTTTCTTTGCGGGGGCTTTTTTTGCTGGAGCCTTCTTTGCGGGAGCCTTCGCGGCGGGAGCTTTCTTCACAGGAGCTTTCGCGGCGGCCTTTTTGGGAGCCGCAGCCTTCTTGGCCGGCTTCTTGGCAGGCGGAGCCGGAGCCGCGGGTTCCTCCGTCACCGCAATCACGGTCGCCGAGGCCACCGGCACGATTACGCCGACGATTTCTTCTTCTTCTTCCTCGTCCATTCCGTAATCGCCCATGTCGTCGTCGACATTGATGGGCGATCCTTCTTCGAAATCATCCTCGAGCTCGTCATCCTCGACCGAGAGTCGATACTGAACCATTAAGTCTGCCTCCTCGCAGGCGTAATCAGAATTAGAATATATCGCGTTTACCAATCAGGCAAGGAAAAAAGTCAATGGCGCGATGCTTTGCCGCGCGCGTTAACCGGCGTGAGAAGCGGATTTGGACGCGCGATGAGCGGTGTTGCGATGCGCGGCGGTTTTGGGCGCGGACTTGGATGCGGACTTCGCCGGAGCCTTGCGCGTGGTGGCCGCGTGCGTCACCGCGCCGGATTTTTTGCGGGAAGAACGCCGGGCCGTCGTCTTCGCTCCGGTCTTTGTTCGAGTCCTGGTCCCGGTTCTGGGCGCGCGGTCGCCGGGATAGGCCGTGGGAATGGCCGCCCATTCGCCCGCAGCCGGAAGTTCCCCGTGGTTGGCGGAGCTCACCAACGCGGCCGTATGCGCGTTATAGCGTTTCGCCAGCGCCGCGAACGTGTCCCCGGTTTCGATGCGATGCAGCCGCCAGATATCACGCCGGTCGGCGGGCACCACGCGGAATGCGGCCTCCAGGTCCGGGAGTGTCCCCTTGGGTACGTGCACCTTGTAGCCGGCCGGCGCCACGGACCGCAGCACCGCCGGATTCAACTCTTTGATCTCGCTCAACGGCCGCCCCACCGCCTCGGCCACCAGCGCCAGATGAGTCGCCGTCTGCAATTCGAGAGAATCGTATTCGAGCGGCGGTTCCGGATCCAGCTCATCCAGTCCGTAATCCTTGGCATTCTTGGCGATGATGGTCATCGCCAGGATCACCGGAACGTAATTGGCCGTCTCTTTGGGCAACACATTGAGCTTGCGCAGCATCCAATAGTCGGCGTAGCCGGTGCGCATCACGGCATGATCGATGCAGCCGGGCCCGCAGTCATACGCCGCAATCGCCAGATACCAGTCTCCGAAGTGATCGTAGAGGTCGTGCAGATGGTGCGCGGCGGCGCGCGTGGCCTTCTCGGGATCCATGCGGTCATCAGTGGACGCGGTCTGGTCCAGGCCGTATTCCTTGCCGCGGAACTTGGCGAACTGCCACATGCCCACGCAGGCTTTGTTCGAGAGCGCGCGCGGCAGAAAACCGGATTCCTCCTGCGCCACGAAAATCAGCTCCCGGGGGAGGCCTTCCTCGTCCAGAACCCGTTCGATCATGGACTTATAACGACCCTGGCGCCGCAACCCGGCGGCCACGATCTTCCGGCCGCGTTCGGACGAGAAGAAGTTGATCGCGCCGATCACGGAATCGTCGGTGGCATCCAACGGAAGCTGCGAGGTGGTCGCGCGAATCTGCTCCACCACCCTCGTTCGCATACTCGGATCCACCGGGAAGGTCATGTCGAGGATGCCGTCCATCGGGGCCTTATCGTAGCTGACCTTATCGCTTCCATCGGTGGGGCCCACCTGATCCAGATCATAGCGATAGATGGATTCGGACAATTCTTCGAGACGCCGCTCCAGGCGGCTGCGGTCCATCGAGGAATCGGGCGCGGTGAGCAGCGCGTCGATGGCGCGGTTAAACTCCTTGCGGGCGTCTTCCGTACGGCCTTCCGTAATTGCCTGTTTTCCGGCGGCAAACCGGTCGTCCGCCTGCTTGATCACAAAATCCGTATCGGTAGGACGCGGCGGGGGAACGAACGTCAGGCTGGAGGATTGGGCCAGGAAAGGCGTCTCATTCGAATACAGATCGGTGGAGAGATTGGGCAGCTCGATGAGTGGAGCGGGTTGGTCCTGCGCCGGATGTACAGGCGGAGGGAGAAACGAATTTCGGAACGGCTGCGACCCGCCGGTCAACGCGCAGCCGGAGATAACGAGACAAAAGACGGCGACGGAGAGGACGCGTGCGTTTTCGGCTGTTCGCATCACTTAAACCGTGAAGTTTAACAGATTTGTGACGGTCGCCGTCAAGCCTGGGGCCCGCGCTTGCACTTTGCAGCGAAATGCATCACCCTGGGCTTATGCCCATGATCCAGCTTCGCGACGTGCCGGAGAACATTTATAACGCCCTGGTCGAACAGGCCCGGGACGAGCGCAGGAGTCTGGCACAGCAGGCCATTCTGACGCTTGCCCGGGGCTTGAACGTCGAGTCCGACAACCGGGCGCGCCGCCGCGAGGTCCTTCGTAAAATCCGGGCGTTGGACAAGACGCCGTATAAGGGATTGAGCGATCCGGTGAAGCTGATCCGCGAGGATCGCGAGCGGTGAAGGCGGTCCTGGACGCGAGCGCCGCTATCGAGATTGTCGCCGAACGCGGTCGCGCGAAGCAGTTCCTGGACGAGATCGAGCGCCTGGACACTGTAATCGCGCCGGATTTGTTCATCCCCGAAGTCGTCAATGCGGTCTGGAAGCAGCATCATTTTGAGGGTTTGAGCGTGATTGCGGCCAGCCAGCAGATCGAACTCGCGGTCGAGCTGGTCGATGTGATGGTGCCCTCCAGCGAGCTATTTCGCGACGCTTTTGTCCTGGCGCGAAACGCCAAGCGTCCGGCATATGACATGTTCTACCTGGCGCTGGCGCGCCAGCAGGACGCCCTCCTGCTCTCGAGCGACGCGGCGCTCAAAAAGGAAGCTGTGCGCCTGGGGATCCAGGTGGTGGCATGAAAAGCTATCGCAAGGAACTCTGGTTTGAAACGCCCACGCGCCGGGCGCTGATCAATATCACTTCGCAGGTGGAAGCATGCCTCGCTGAAAGCGGTGTACGGGAAGGACTTGCGCTGGTCAACGCCATGCACATCACGGCGTCCGTATTCATTAACGATGACGAAAGCGGGCTGCACCAGGATTATGAGAAATGGCTGGAGCGCCTGGCGCCGCATGAGCCGGTTGCGCAATACCAGCACAATCGCACCGGCGAGGATAATGCCGACGCACATCTGAAACGGCAGGTGATGGGACGCGAGGTGGTGGTCGCCATCACCAGGGGAAAGCTCGACTTCGGGCCGTGGGAGCAGATTTTCTACGGCGAATTCGACGGCCGCCGGAAGAAGCGCGTTCTGGTCAAGATCATCGGCGATTAGCGCTCGCGCCCGAACTGGCAGCGCCTTTGGTCTGTTGATCCAGCCAGTTGAAGATGTCAGGGACCGCCATCACCGCGACCGAAAGATGATCGGCGCCCGGATATTCGGAATACTTGACCGGCGCTTTCAATTCCTTGGCCTTCGCGGCCACCGCGCGGCACCCGGCGACCGGCACCAGCGCGTCATTGACGCCGCACACCAGCATGACCGGCCTCTTGAGATCCTTGATCAGCGCCGGATTGTTTCCGGCGGGTGCGATCGGAATGAAGCCGGCGAATTTGTCCTGGTTCGCGAGGCCGATCTTCCAGGTCCCGCCGCCGCCCATCGAATGGCCGCCCAGATAGACCTTCGACAGATCGACGCTGTAACGTTTCTCGACCATCTGCATCACATCCAGCACATCCTGCTCGCCGCCGGATTCCTTCGAATATCCGCTGAGCGGTCCGCGGCCGTTCACGGAGGCAAGAATATAACCGCGCGCCTCGGCGAGCTTGGGCCATTGGCCGCGATACGCCTCGATGAAATCCGTCTCGTCGCCGCCGGCGCCGTGCAGCAGCACCACCAGCGGATACTTCTTCGAAGGCGAGTAGCTGGTCGGCAGGTAGACTCGATACGGCACCATGGAGCCGTCGAAAGTCGAGCGGTACGCCAGGAACAGGTCGCCGGTGGCTTTGGCGGTGGGGTCGACCCCTTCCTTTAATGAGGTCGCGAACAGCGTGGCCCGGGTCAGGCCGGCTTCAAAATCCATCGGCTCCTTCGCGCCGAGGCCGGCGGCGCGCATGCTCGTAAAAACGAACCCAGTCAATCCCTGGAATCCGGGCGCGTAGTAGGTTCGATGCGCAGTCTGAATAGTTTCAATCACATCCCGCGCTTCAAGCGCAGCGGGCGAATGCTGATCGGGAAGCAATTCGAGGGTTTTGGTCAACGCCGCGATTCGCTTCGACAGGTCTGGGATGATCCAGAATGTCCGGTAATATTCGTAGAGCTTGGTTCCCTGCCCGTTTTCGAGCGTGGCGCGAATGGTGTGCAGCCCCGGCTGCGCGAGCTTCGACGGATCGAACGCGAGCCCCACCAGTTCGCCTTCCCGGCGCCCGTGGACGTCGCCGAGCGTGATCCCCGGCTCGACCGCCGCTTCCTGGGTCCCGTCGGACTTGAGCAGTTCGAGCCGCATCTTATAAGGACCGTTCGAAGCTGCCGGCGCGTCGAGCACGAAGGTGGCGCGGGCGGTCAGGTGTTCGCCAGTGCCGACCAGCTTCGAGCTCAACCCGAAATCGAGCGCCGTGGTTAATTCCGTGTCAGGATTCCAGGCCACGCCGTTCATGACGACCAGGGCGTGGGTGAGCCCGCGATATCCGCCCGACATGAGCGGCGTAATGGGCGTCATATCGCCGCCTTTGGTTTTGTAGGCGAGCGAACTGGTGCGCGCCGAAAGTCCCGCAAAAACGGTGTCGGCCGGCGTCAACTGGGCCCAAGCCGATCCGGCGATCAACAGAGCAGGCAGAAATCGAAGCATAGACCGAGTCTATTCCGATTAATTCCGGAAAACAATGCTCTGCCTAGACAACTTTATCGGGGTTGGATGGCGAATCCGCGCGGCTGTGCATGCGGAAGAAATTTCGCCGCCGGCAATCGCGATGGCAGCGCCGTTGCCAACGGCAAAACTGGCGCAGGAACCGGAGCGAACCGTGGCACACTCTCCATGGCTCCCCTCCACGGCGATGCGTTCGACACCGGCGTCTCGACCGGCTCCGGGATCGCCTGCTCGTGCGTCGCCGGATCACTCAGGAGCGCTCGACCGCCGGAGATTTCCGGGACCGGCAGCATCGGGAACCCGCGGATCACGCGTTCCGGGCGCGTCTTGCGGCGCCGGATAAGATCGATGAGAGCGACAAGGAGGGGTCCTCCCACGACCGCCGCTAGAATTGTCATATACACACCTTCTGGTCTTCCCCTCCTCCTGGAAGATTAAAGGAAAAGTCGGAGCGGCTGGAATGGACAGACGGTCTCATTTTAAGCGGGACGAACCAGTACGAATCGGCCATTCTTCCGTGTGTGATATGATTCGTCGCTGACATGAACCCCGGCACAGACCCGGGCGGAGGTGAGGCGAGCGAGCTGTCATGCTCTCTGACCGCCTATCGACTACCGCGCTGTGCAAATTATCTGAAAATCGTCCCGGCTTCCGCCAATCGCACCTGGATGGATGTCGATACGGGCGGCTGGGCGAATCGCTGCCTGCCGCTCAGGATCGCCAATCAATCCGGATGGTTCGTGCTGAGCGATGCCGGGTTTGAAGCGGTCTGGACCGGGAAAAACGCGAAAGACAGCGTGCGGATTCATTTCGATAAGGGGCAAAGCTCGGCTTGCGTCAGCTCGATGTTCGGATATGGAGTGCTCACGTTCGGTCTGCCGTACCTGTTCCGGACTCCGCCGGGATGGAATCTGTGGGCGCGCGGGCCGGCGAATTCGCTGAAAGCTTCGATTGGGCCGCTCGAAGGCGTGGTCGAAACCGACTGGCTGAATTTTCCGTTCACCATGAACTGGAAATTCAGCGAGCGCGGGAAGCCCGTTCGCTTCGAACGCGACGAGCCGATTTGCATGCTGGTCCCGATCCGCCGGGGGGATGTGGAAAGCTTTGAACCGCGCATCCGGAATCTCGCGTCGGAGCCAGATGTGTTGCGCAGCTTCGAACTCGGCCTGGAGAAGCGCAGTGAAGTGCGTAAAGAATTGCTCGAGGACAAGAACGTGGAAGGCCGGGCGCTCGGCCACTACGCTCGGGGGGAGGGCTACCTGGGCGAGCGCAGCGAAGAGCACCAGCGGCGGCTGGAAATCCGGCCGTTCACGGAGATCGACGCCGCACCGGAATGGAAGGCGCCGCGAGGGGAGCGTCCGCGTTTCTGGAAGCGACTCCTCGGCGGATCCTAGTGTGCTGTCTCTGAAATTCGCGGAGTTAAAAAAGGGGACAGACCACTCTGTCCACGGCCACTTCGGTCAGGGGGAACCCCTTTTTTAACTCCGCGAATTTCAGAGACAGCACACTAGTCTGTGGTTTGTGGCGCACGTTTCAACGTGCCGCGTCGGCACTCTTGCCGACGCCTGTTCCGTCGCAGGCGAGGTGTCGAGAAGAGTCTCGACACGGCACGCTGAAGCGTGCGCCACATTACTCTAGAAGGATGGCTTTCACGACCAACCATTCCACGAAGATTTTCTGGGACGAGGCCGGCAGCGGCGAGCCGCTGCTGCTGATTATGGGGCTCGGCTATTCGCATGAGATGTGGCACCGCACCTGGCCGCTGATGGCGCATCATTTCCGCACCATCGTGTTCGATAATCGCGGGGTCGGGAGAAGCGACGTCCCCGCCGGCCCGTATCCGGTCGCGCAGATGGCCGCCGACGCGGCATCGGTTCTGGACGCGGCGGGGGTCGAACGGGCCCACATCTTCGGCGTCTCGATGGGCGGCATGATCGCGCAGGAGTTCGCGATTCTCTACCCGCAGCGCGTGAAATCCCTGGTGCTGGGCTGCACCGCGTGCGGAGGGCAGAATTCGATTCCGGC
Source organism: Terriglobia bacterium (assembly GCA_963797245.1). Classification (GTDB taxonomy): domain Bacteria; phylum Acidobacteriota; class Terriglobia; order Bryobacterales; family Bryobacteraceae; genus Palsa-187. The sequence continues at coordinate 160,376 of CAWCPE010000014.1, read as the reverse complement.
TGCGCCGAACGTGCTGCAGATCCTGATGGCCCGCGCCACCATGACGCCCGAGGAAGGCGCGGAAGCCATGGTGCCGTTCATCTACGACGCGTCCACGCCGCGCGCTCGCATCGAGGAAGACCTGGCCATCCGGCGCCGGACCTTTCCGAGCGCGGCTGGATATCTGGGGCAGGTCCAAGGGATTCTATCCTGGACGTGTTTTGACCGGTTAAACCAGATCCAGGCGCCGACTCTGATCGTGCACGGGGAAACCGACCAGCTGGTGCCTCCGCAAAACGCGCTGATTCTGAAACAGCACATCGCGGGGTCGCGGCTGGTGATGATTCCGCACGCAAGCCATATCTTCATGACCGACCAACCGGAGGCGTCACAATCCGCGGTGGTCGATTTTCTGCGCGAGTAGCGGCTACTGCTTATAGACTGTCCCGCCCTTCATCACGAACTTCACCCGGCTGAGCGCGTTGATGTCGGTGGTTGGGTTGCCGTCGACGGCGATCAGGTCCGCCAGCATCCCGCTTTTCACCGCGCCGATCTCCATATGCAGCACCCGGCCGGCAACCGAGGTCGCGGCTTTGAGCGCGTCAACCGCCGGCATTCCGTAGTCGACCATCAGCTCGATTTCCTTGGCGTTCAGGCCGTGGTTGAAGACGCCGACGTCGCTGCCGCTCAAAATGGTCACGCCGGCGTCGAGCGCCATTTTGAAGCTGGCGCGCTTGCGCTGGATTCCGGGCGGCTCGGGCGCTTTTCCGTTCCAGCCCGAGTACATGGCGGTCGAATATCCGGCGGCAAGGGTGGGGCACAGCGCGATGTGGTGCTCGGCCATCATTTTGAAAACTTCCGGCGTGCCCTGATCGCCGTGCTCGATGGTTTCGACGCCAGCCAGAATGGCGCGGCGCATGCCTTCGGCGGTCTGCGAGTGAACCGCCACCGGAACGCCCGCGCTTTTCGCGGTCTCGACGGCGAGCTTCATTTCTTCAATCGAAAAAGTCGGGTGTGCGCCGGGCGAGGGACCCCAGCGGTAATCGGCGTACAGCTTGATCCAGTCCGCCCCGTGGCCGATCTGATCGCGCACCACCCGCTGTATGCTATCGAGATCGGCCTCTTCGGCGCCCTGCGGAACGCGCCATTCGAGCGCGAAGCCCTTGGGCTGATAGCTCCCAGTGGCGACGATCGCGCGCGTGGACGCGAGGATCCGGGGCCCGGGAATGATTCCCTGATTCACCGCCTGCTTCAATTCGACGTCGGCATACTGCGCGCCTTCGGTTCCCAGGTCGCGCATGGTGGTGAAGCCGGCCATGAGCGTGGCGCGCAGATGATTGGTAGCGCGCGCGATGCGGACGCCCAGGCTCTCGTGAGCAACCTGATCGTTCCAGCTGGTTTCGTTGTAGGCGTGCAGCATCATGTGGGAGTGGCCTTCGACCATTCCCGGCATCAGCGTAAGACCCGGCAGGTCGATCACTTTGGCATTGGCCGCGTCGACCGACGGACCGGCGGAGTCGATGCGATCGCCGCGCACCAGCACCATCCAGCCTTCGTGCATAGCTTCGCCATCGAACACGCGCGCCGGCTTGAGTATGGTAACGGCAGCGTTGGCCGTATCGCGTCCACGCCGTCCTTGCGCGACGGCGAGTGAAGCGAACACGAACAGCAGGACAATCGGGCGGCGGGTCGGCATTCCGCCATTATAGTTCTACGCGGGACCTACTCCACGATCTGGAAATTCGTCACGCGCGTGAACACTTTGTTGACGTCGTTCATCGCCGTAATCTCCAACTGGTAGTTGCCGGGAGCCAGGCCGTTCACCGGCACGGCTCCCGCGAACGGAATCGCGGGACTGCCGGGCTTGTCCGGGACCTTCAGCCGGAACATTCCGGTATCCGATTTCGCATCGCCCTTGCCGTCGAGCACCCGCACCTGCAGGGCCAGCGCCACCGGCTTGGCCGGATCCATGGTCATCAGGCGCGGCTCGTAGATTTCCAGATAGACGCCGACCTTTTCCGTGTTCTTGAAATCCGCCTGCGCGGCGGGAATCAACTGCAGGCCTTCAAAGACCAGCGGAGTGCGATCTTCAAGCAGGGAGGCCTCCACCGTCGAATTGGGATCCGAGGCCTTGACTATTTTCTTGCTCAAGGCGAAGCTGCTTAACGCGAAGGTCTTGCCGTCGTACGGATCGATTTTAAGCGGATGCTCGATTTTTCCAAAGGCGTCGCCACCGGAACTGAATACCACTTTCAGATTGTAGGTCCCGGTGGCGATATCGAACTGGTTTTCGTAATGATACGGATGCTTCTTGAATAGATCGACATCTTTCTTGTCGTTGAAATCCAATTTCACGACGTCGCTGAAGCGCGCCGCCACCGCTCCGTCCGGCTTGTAAGCGATGCCCAGCACGTTCACTTCGCCGTGCTGTTTGCCCTTTTCTTTTTCGAATTTCATGGACTCCGGCGGCAGATCCATGGCCACCTGCACTCGCGCCACGTTCGCGGATGTGTAGAAGAACGCGGTCTGCATCGGCGAAGAGAACTTGGCCGCCGTCGAGGACGTAATCTTGCTTTCGAGCGTGGTTTCGGTGGGCGTCTGCTTCAGAATGTCCTTGGCTTTTTCGTTGCAATAACCGGTGCGCGCCCGCACCGTGGTTCCGCCGCGATCCACCTTCACTTTTAGCGCGTGGCAGCTTCCCTCCGCGGTCTCCGGAGGTGTGTAGCCGAGCAGGTAATGTTCGTTCAGCTCTTTGCCGATCTTTTCGAGTCCGCCCAGCAGGTCGTTGGTATTGACGATCACGAATCCGCCGGTGCCGTCGGCGAGCATATACATGATTTCTTCATTGGTGGTCGCGCTTTCCGGAAATTTCGGAATCAGGAAGTCGAGGTTGCGCGTGGTTGGAAGCGGAACACCCGGCGGCACAAGCGGGGCCGCGTTCGTGCTCCCGGTGCGTCCTCCCGTGGTGCCGCCCGTGCCGCCCGTGCCGCCGATCCCGGTGCGTCCCGTTCCCGTTCCTCCCGAACTCCCGCCGGGACCGCCCGGAGCGCGTCCTCCGCCGCCTCCCGCGGTGCCTCCGCCGCCGGTCGATCCCCCGCCACTTGTTCCTCCGCCTCTGGCCTGGAAAGGAGAAGCGTAGGCTGCGTTCATCAAATAATAAGGCCGCCGTTCGACCGCCGCGGCATCATCATCCTGCACCGGCGCAGCCACCAGGCCGCGAATATCGATCGGGTAAATGGCGACGTTCGAATGGTTGCAGACGTCAATCGTGACCGTCACTTCCTGGAGCAGGTCCGGGTTCACCGGAAATCCGCCGGTGAGCAGGATGAGGGTTTTGCGGCCTGGAATGGTCGCCAGGTTTCTGGCCAGGTTGCGCAGCGACAGGATCATGTCGTACCTGCCGAAGTTCGCCGCCGCGCGATCCAGCTGCGGCATGGTCGAAGTGCGCGACACATTCGGATTCACGGCCGACATCCGCACTCCCTGCACCGCGGCTTTCAACCGCTCCGCATTATCCGTGAAATTCTGGACGATATCGAGCGAACCGCCGAAATTCACGATCGACATCAGGTGGTTGGGCGCGGCATTGGCATCGATAAACTTGGTGGCCGCATCGCGTGCGCGCATCTGATCGCCCGGCCCGATGGTGGAGTTGTCGAAAAACAGCACCAGGTAGCGCGGCTGCGACGCAGTGGGCGAATTCGGGTCGGCTTCGAAGGAGAAGCTCTTGATCTGCTGCTCCTTGTTGTCTTCCCAAACCTTGAAATCCTTCATCCCGAGATCCCGGACGTAGGTGCCCTTCTTATCGGTCACCACCGCGTCCACCAGGACCACCCGGGTTTCGGTGCGGATCACCGCGCCGCTCTGCTCGGGCTTATCCTGCTGCGCCGGGGAAACCGCCGCCAGTGCCAACACGATTCCAATTGCCGCCGCTCGACGATTCATCTCGCCTCCTCAGTACGGAATTTCCACGACTCGGTTCCGCGCCGTCATCATCTTGCCTTCCTGGTCCCGCAGCACCACCCGCACCACGTAACTTCCGGGCGTGACGTCCAGACTGCTCTTGATCAGGATTCCCGCATTCACCCGGGCATCGAAGGTTTCGTCCTTCAGCCGCATTTCGATGGTTTTCTGGATGGCCGTCACCAGGTTTCCGTTGCGATCGAAGACTCCCGCGACAATCACCAGATTGTCCCAGTTCCGTCCCTGATCTTTTCGGAAATGCAGCGGCTTCAGATCGACCCGGGCCAGTACGGCGAGCTTGGCTTTCTCGTCGTCGGTCTTGAAGAACTGGGTCTGCACCTGAACGGGGATATCCTGGATTTCCTCGCGCGAGAACAGCGCCTCACGAATCTCATCGTGCGCCAGCTCGGCTTCGTCGGCCTCATGCCGGGGCGCGTAATATCCGCGGCGCGCCACCAGCGACATGCCGTTTTTGAGGGTCAGCGACACTTTCAAATTGTGATAGGCGCCGTCCATCTTCAGATTCTGCGGGGAAAATCCCAACATATAAATGAACTCCGGAGGCTGCGTCGTTCGCAGATATCCTTCGCGCAGGTCATTGTTGTTCTGAAACACAATCCCGCCGGTGCCGTCGGCCAGCTCACCCATCACGTCCCCGACCACCAGTTGCTCCATTCGCGTCTCGGAATCACGCAAGATGGTGCTTCCCGGGCTCATGGATCGGTTGAAGTTGGAGACCGACGCGTCGCCGCCTGCAATGGACGTGTACAATCCGCGGGCATCGAGTGAGTTGACCATGACATTCGAGCGGATGGCGCGATCGATCAAGTCAATCTCGTCGCGGCGTTCGAACTCGGTCAGGTAGAATCCACCGGTGATCAGCACCATCATCCGCTCACCGGGCGACGACTCCATCCGCCGCGCGATGTCCTTCAGCACCAGCAGGGAAACGCGGGAGTCCTGTTCGCCGATGGCCAGCGCCTGCGCGGCCGCGGCCTGGGCCATGTTCGTGGCCGACGCCAGGCCCATGCTCGGATCGATGCCCGCGCAGGCGATCGTGTCCTGAACGGCGAGTTGCAAAGCGCTTGGGTCGTTGTGATTCTGGATCATGTCCGCCTGGTAATACGTGATCGGCGGGCAATCGTGGGGGCTGGTTCGCATGTTCGGCGAAATCTGCTGCATCGCTTCGCCGATTTTCCCCAGATCGTCGGTGAAATCCAGCATCACTTTTCCCGACGTCGTGTAGATGGCCACCCGCTCGTCCGGCCGCAAATTTTCGGCCAGGTGCTGCCGGGCCGCGTTGCGCGCCTGCATCATGTCGCCCATGGCCAGGTGCAGATCGTCGAACACGTAAGCGATGAAGCGGCTGGGAATCACCGCGGATTTCGGCGAGGGTCCCGATTCGCCGCTTTCCGGCTTCGGCACGTCCGCATCGTCGGAGGCGATCAGCACGGGCTTGACGCGGTCGGATTCTTTTTCGATCTGAAACCGCGTGATCAGCTGGAGTTTCCCGCGGTCCAGAAGAACAAAATCTTCTTTCCGGAGCGTCCCCACGGCGCGACCCGATTTGTCGCGAACCACCACCGGCACCATCACCAGGTTGACTCTGGAACTAAACGTCGCCGTGTTGTCTTTGGTCGCGACTTCCTGCGTGGGAGTCGCCGGGTGCGGCGCCGGGGTCTCCTGCGCGCGCCCGGTCATCACGGCCACACACACCACCGCGAGCGCAAAAATCCCACGGGTCATTTGACCGATAATTCTACTCCTTTTTCATGGCTGACGGTACGGGCTGCGTGTCATATTCAGGTCGACGCTTGCCGTCTCCTCCCCTCCCTTATGAGTGTGTGTGAAAAGTGGAGTTGATCCCCGCCGTGACCGGCAGGGCTGGTCACCGACGTCTGCGCCTTCAACGCGATAGACCAGCCCTGCCGGTCACGGCGGGGTGAGGCATCGACTTTTCACACACACTCTTATGGTCGGGGTTCTGTTTCGACGCGATCGGAACCCTGAGCGTCAGCAAGGGGAGGGAGTCGACGAACGGACACTTAGCGCACCACCTGGTATGGAGCGCTGTAGTGTGTGTTCCAATCCACCAGGCTGATATTCAACAATTCATGCGTGGCCGACTTGGTGTCGGCCTGAACGATGAGATACGCATTGGGATCGTAGCGCGTGGCGGCCATCACCAGGTGCTGCGGACCGTAGGAGCGCCCGAAATCGAACCATTTGTGCCAATGCCCGGAAACCACGCGCTGGATGTCCTCGCGGTGCTTCTTGATCAGGGCATGGACGCCGTAATCCTTTACCTCGACCGGTTTCACGATGTACAGCGGATAGTGAATGAACACGAAACTCGGCTTACGTTCGGCCAGTTCGGCTTCAAACCAGTTCAACTGCTGTTCGCCCAGCGATCCGGTTTTGGGATCGAACGCCGGGTTCCCGTTTTCCCACGTGGCGCCCAGGAAATTATTGAGATGGATGAATTTCCATCCGCGATGTTCCACCGTATAGTACGGCTTCAATCCGAATTTCCGCCGGAACAGCTCGTGCGACATTTCCCGCGGCACGTGCCGGTCATAATCGTGATTGCCGAAACCGGCGTGGACCGGCATCGCGAAGGCGTCCGTCAGCGCCTTAGCGCGGTCCAGGCGCGTTTCGTTCTTGAAATAAAAATCGATATCCTGCGACGGATAGTTGTGGAAATAATCGCCCACCAGAAACACCTGCTCCATTTTCGGCCGCAGGGAATTGATCAGGGTGCGCGCGGCGATCAGACGCTCGGAAGTTTTGAAAATCGAGTCGGTGTCTTCCGCGTTTCCTTCCGGACCTTTGTAAAACGAATCGATAATGTGGGTATCGGCGATCAGCGCGAAATAAAACTTGGAGGGATCGGGGGCGGCCCATGCAAACGGCCGGATAGCCAGCGCCGCGGCGCCCACGGACCCGATTCTTAAAAATTGGCTTCGAGTCATAGCCACAGGATAGTCCGCCGCGCGTTTCAGGCGGATGAATGCGCGACATGTTTTCAGGCGTCCGCCCAGGGATTCACCACTTGCACCTGGGTCACGGCAAAATCGCGGGCATTGCGCGAAACCAACGCCAGATTATGATGTAGCGCCGTCGCCGCCAGCAGCCCGTCGATCACCGGGAGTACGCGCCCGCGCCGCTTGGCCCGGGCCGCCATCCATCCCCATCGGTCGGCAACGGCCGCATCGATCGGCAGAATTCGTCCCGCAAACCGCACCTGCAGATCGACTTCCACCCAGGTTTCCAGGCGCGTTCGCCGTTTGCCCTGCGCCAGTTGAGCCAGGCCTTTTCGAATCTCTCCGAGCGTCAGAACGCTCAGATACAGGGCGGCTTCGTTGGCCGCCTCCATCCACTCGACCACGCGTGGCTCCGGCTTGGGACGGATCAGTTCGGAGATGCAACTGGTATCGAGCAGGAAACCGCTCACAGCGAAATCTCGCGCCCCGGATTTTTGTCGCGCTCCCAATCGAACTCGACGCCGGCGAGCGGAGAGTCCCGGAAAAACTGCACGATGCTTTTCGGCTGCCGCGACTTGCCAGTTAAGCGCAGGTATTGCTCGTCGGAAATCATGACGACGCCCTCCTTGCCTTGCCTGGTGATCCGCTGGGGTCCTTCGCTCCTCGCCAGCCGGAAAACTTCGCTGAATCTCGCTTTGGCAGTCTGGAGCTGCCAGTCGCGCCCGGCTTTCGAGGATGGTTTGATTTTCATAATCTGACTAGTCTGACTAGTTTCAGAATAACCGCGGCATCCCCGCGGGTCAAGGTTGAAAACAGGGTGCGGTACCATGGCGCAATGCGACGCCGCGCCCGGAATGTCTGAAGGTCACCTCAAGCGCGAGCTCGGCCTCCGCGATCTGACGCTGTTCCTGATCACCCTGGTGATCGGTCCGCGCTGGATCTCGGTGGCCGCGCACGGCGGCCCGGGAAGCATTCTGCTGTGGATTCTCGCCGCGCTGCTGCTGGCGGTTCCGCTCGCCATCGCCGTGGCCGCGCTCTCCGCGAAATATCCTGGCGCCGGCGGGCTCTACCTGTGGGCTCGCGACGATTTCGGACCCTGGCATGGATTCCTCAACTTCTGGATCTACTGGCTCAGCGTCTGTTTCCTGTTTCCGGGCGCCGCGCTGTTCGTGTTGGGGATCGGCGTCTACTCGCTGGGTCCCGAATACGCGCATCTGGCCGAAAATCCCTGGTACATGGTCGGCGGATCGCTGCTGCTGCTGTGGATCGCGCTGGGCACCAACCTGGTGGGGATCAACATCGGAAAATGGACCGAAAATGTGGGCGGAATCATGCCGTGGCTGCTGGGCGTCGCGCTGGTTTCAGTGGCCGCGGTGCTCGGCCTCCGGCACGGTTCCGCGACGCCCATCACGCTGCGCTCCACCTGGCCGGTGTGGAATTGGGACACCATGAATTCCTGGGCGGCCATCGCGTTCGCCGTGAGCGGATTCGAAACCGCCGGCATGATGTCGGCTGAAATTCGCGATCCCCTTCGCACCATTCCGCGCGCCGCCTGGATCAGCTCCCTGTTCGCCGCGATTTTCTACATCGCCTGCACTATCAGCCTGATGGTTCTGATGGCGCCGGCCAAAATCAGCGAGATCAACGGACTCGCACAGGTGAGCGCAACCGCCGGCGCCGAGCTCGGCCTCGCATGGCTTGCTCCCGCCGTGGTGGTGATGATCGCATTGAACGTCATGGGCTCCTTCGGAGCATTCGGCTCGGCGGTCTCGCGCATGCCCTTCGCCGCCGGTGTCGATCACCTGCTGCCGGCCGCGTTCGGCAAGATCCATCCGCGCTGGAACACGCCGCACGTCGCCATCCTCTCGCTGGGCGCGGTGGCGACCTTCCTGCTTATCGGAATCCAGGCCGGCGACACGATCAAGATCGCCTACCGGACCATCGTCGACCTGACCGTCATCACCGGAACGCTTCCGTATCTCTACATCTTCGCGAGCGCCTGGAAAGCGCGGCGATGGTTCGCGGCCGCGGCCGGCCTGGCCACCAGCCTGCTGGCGATCGCCTGTTCCATCGTGCCGCCGCCGGAAGTGACCAGGGTGTTCCTGTTCGAAGCCAAGCTTGCGCTGGGAACCGCGGCCACGGTCATCTCCGGATGGTTGATTTACCGCAGGAGCGCGAAGTAACAACATTGTGTATCTAGATCCATTCCTTCGCGGACATTTCTAATGCGTTCGCAAGTGGCGTTGAAGCCGTGCTGAGATTCGCCCGGGCGTCCATCACTTGCCCAGGAATTTCGCCGCCCTCCGCTCCCGGAAACTCGCGAGACCTTCGCGGAAATCGTCGCTCGCCAGAATTCGAGGCATGTCGTCACGCATTCGCGCCGCGGCTTCCGCCTCGCCTTCCAGCAAACCAATACGCGCCGAACGAAGCGTCGCCTGAACGCCCAACGGAGCCTGCGCCGCGATGCGTTCGGCGATGGCCACGGCGAGCTCCAGTTGTTTGCCCGGTTCGGTCACCTCCTGCACCAGTCCCATCCGGACCGCTTCGGCAGGGCCGAATTCATCCGCGGTCAGCAGGTAGCGCATGGCGTTTCCCCACCCGGCTTCCCGAACCAGCCGGAACGTTGCGCCGCCCAGCGGATACAGCCCGCGCGCGATCTCCAGTTGCGAGAAGCGCGCGTCGCTGGACGCAATGCGGATATCCGCGGCCAGCATCAACTCGATTCCAATGGTGAACGTAATCCCGTGGACTGCGATCAGCAGCGGCTTCGTCAAATGGCTGCGCATGCCAAACGGGTCGATCTGGCAGGCTTCGAGCGCGAATGGATCGTCCTGCTGGAACAGCGGCGCGAACTGCGCCAGGTCGATGCCGCCCGTAAAATGCGGTCCGTGAGCGAACACCACCGCGCAGCGAAGCTCAGGGTCGGCTTCGTACGACCCGTAGGCGCGCGCCAGGTCGTGGAACATCAGCGGGTCGAATGCATTGCGCTTAGCCACTCGATTCAACCCAATCAGCAGCACGTGCCCGCGCCGTTCTTCAGTGATGTTGGACATGGTCAGAACAGACAAGCGTACCACTGGCATAAACTACATTGAGGATGAAAATGACGTCTTCTCGAATCCTGAATGCGGCGGTTCTCATGATCGCGATGCTGAGCACGGCCCATGCCCAGGCGCCGAAGCGGATTGCGCTGGTGGGAGGCATGCTCCTCGATGGTTACGAAGTTCCGCCGCTGCATCACGCCACCGTTCTGATCGAAGGAAACAAGATCGTTCAAGTGGGGCCTGCATCGGACGTGAAGATTCCGCCCGATGCCACGGTGATCGACACCAGCGGCAGAACCATGATGCCGGGCCTGATCGAATTGCACGCACACCTGGTGATTCTGGGCGCCGGCGATTACCCGCGCTGGTTCAAATGGCTCGAAGATCACAAAGACAAATACCCGATCGAGAAGATCATGGAGATTTCGGCGAATCAGCTTCTCATGGCTGGCATTACCTCGGCTGTGGATCTGGGATCGCCGCTGCAAGAAAGCATCCGCGTCCGCGACCGGATCGCCCGCGGGGAGATTCCCGGCCCGCGCATGAGCATGGCCGGCCCGTGGATCATCCCGAAGGACGCGATTTTTCCGCACTACTGCCAGATCGATGTGAACAACGCCGAGGAAGCGGCCAAAGCGACCGAGGACAACATCCGCGGCGGCGTCGACGTGATCAAGGCGCAGGGCGGATTGAATTATGAGGAGCTGAAAGCCATCGCCGACACGGCTCACAAACACAACATCAAAGTTCACGCGCACTTATATGATGAAAGCGCGGTGCGCGACGCGTTCAGGGCAGGCATCGATGTGCTACAACACGTCGGATCGGCCGGCACGCCGCCATATAGTCCGGATTTGGTGAAAGCCATCGTCGATAGCGGCCGCCCGGTGGTCCCGACCGCCGCGCACCGTGTGTGGGTGTATCCGGCGACGCTCGATTTTCCCGAGCGCCTGCAGGACCCCGAGATCAAACGATATTTTCCAGCCGACATCTGGGCCGAGGTGCAGGATTCGTTCAAAAACTTCCACGCGCTGCCGTATTTTCAAACCAACGACCGTCAGGAATTTTTCGGCGACGCCTCGATCGAGCAATGGATCAAGGCCGGCGCGGTGATCGGCATGGGCACCGACAACGGAACTCCGATGAACTTCCACGGCGATGCGTTATGGCGGGAAGCGAAAGTGTTTGTCGATCACGGTATGCCTCCGCAGCGCGTGATTTCGTCGCTGACCCGGGTGGGCGCGCGAATCCTGGGCAAGCAGAATCAGATCGGAACCATCGAGCCGGGAAAGCTGGCCGACATCATCGTGGTCGAGGGCAACCCGCTGTTCGACATGACTTCGTCGCTGTCGCATGTGAACGTGGTGATCAAGGACGGCGTCATTTACAAACAATGAGGAGCGTTACATGAAAATCATCGCGTTTGCTTGTGCGTTGGCCCTCAGCGTGTCGGCACAGGACCCGGACGGCGGCGCAAACCGCGGACGTCCGCTGGTAGCCTACCGGCCCGCGGTCCCCGGCATTCACGGTCTGGTCACGGCCGGCCATCCTCTCGCGGCGATGGCTGGACTTCAGGTGCTCATGAAGGGCGGCAACGCGATCGACGCCGCGGTGGCCGTCGGATCGACGCTCAATATGATGGAGCCGCAGATGAACGGTATCGGCGGCAACGGCTTCATGACGATTTTCGACAGGAAAACCGGAAAGGTGTATTCGCTGTCGATGGCCGGCGCGGCGCCGATGGCGATCAAGGGCGAAAACATGACGCCGGAAACGCTCGACTGGGGCGTCAACGCCGGCATCGTCCCTGGAAATTTCGGCGGCTACGTCACCGCGCTCAAACGCTTCGGCACCATGAGCCTTGCGGATGTGCTCGCCTCCGCGATCGATTACGCCGATCACGGCTATCCCATCGATGTTTCACTCGCCACGGCCATCGCACGGTCGAAAAATAAGCTCGCCCAATTTCCGACCACCGCGAAAGTGTTCCTCCCCGGCGGTCGCGCGCCGCAGCCCGGCGAGCTGTTCCGCAATCCCGATCTGGCCTCCACGCTACGCAAAGCCGTTGAAGCCGAGCAGGCTGCACTGAAGAACAAAAAGTCGCGGGCGGAAGCGATTCAAGCGGCGTTCGATCGTTTTTACAAAGGCGATATCGCGCGCGAATTCGACCGGTTCTTTAAAGAAAATCACGGAGCCATGACGGCCGCCGATCTGGCCGCCTATCGTGCCACCTGGGCCGAGCCGTTGCACACCACCTATCGCGGCTACGACGTCTACAGCAATCCAGCCACTTCGCGCGGCGGATTCGAACTGGAAATGGCGCTGAATCTGGTCGAGCCATACGATCTCGCGAAGCTCGGCGCAGGCAGCCCGGAAGTGCTGCATCTCGAAATCGAAGCGATCAAACTCAGCAAGACCGATATTTATCACTACGTCGCCGATCCGAAGTTCACGAAGGTTCCCTCCGGAAGCCTGCTTTCGAAAAGCTACGCCGATGCACGCCGGAAGCTGATCGAGCCGGGCAAAGCGATCGCGTACCCGCAATGGGGCGAGCCGGAGAAGTCAATGGCGCTGCTCACGCCTCCGGCCGGTGCGCGCGCGTTCAACGACGATTACGAAACTGAGCGAGACACGACCAGCTTCTCGATCGTCGACCAGTACGGCAACGCGGTCGCGTGTACGCCGACGCTCGGCGGCGGATTCGGCGCGGGCGTGGTGGTCGGCAACACGGGATTGCTGCTCAACAACGGAATTCGCCTGGGATCCACGTCGCCCTATCCGGACAACGTCAACTATGTGCGCGGCGGACAGATTCCTCTGCTCAACAATTCGCCCACCATCGTGCTCAAGGGCGGAAAACTCGCAATGGTGTTCGGAACGCCCGGCGGAGAGACCATCGGCCAGACCGAATTCGAAATGCTGGTGAACGTGCTCGACTTCCACATGCCGGTGCAGCAGGCGGTCGAGGCGCCGCGCTTTGCGCTGGCCGCGAAGCCGAATTTTTACAAACCGGGATCGGCGATCACGGTCACTATCGAAGATCGCGTTCCGAAGGCGTCGCTGAAGACGCTCGAACAGTGGGGCCATCATTTGAACGTGACGTCGGATTTTACGGCCGCGGTGGGAGGAATGCAAGCCATCGTGATCGACCTGGAACACGGCACCATGATGGCGGGCGCCGATCCGCGGCGAACCGGCTACGCAGTCGGCTGGTAAAAACCTGTGGCGCACGCACTCATGCGTGCCGTGTCGCGACTCATCGCGACACCTTTCGACCAACGGGCAAGCGTCGACAAAAGTGTCGACGCGGCACGCAGGAGTGCGTGCGCCACGACGGAGCAACGATCCTACGGCAGCGACAGAGCGACCAACTCGGGCGCATGCTTGACACCGCCCACCGCGACGACAATGTATTGTTTGCCCCGGTACATATAACTCATCGGAGCGCCAGTCGTGCCTGCGTCCAGATCCTTCTCCCAAAGCACGCGGCCGGTCTTCTTGTCGTAGGCGCGGAACAGATTGCCGCCGCTGAAGGGAGGCATGCTCAAGCCGACCATGTCACCCTCCCCGACGAACAACAGAGTTTTCGTGAGCAGCGGAGCCACTCGCCCCGGCTGCCCCAGCGGGGGCAGATGCAGATCCTTCAACAACGGATGATTGCGCGGGCCGTCTCCATTGGGGACCATCCACAGGTGCTCGCCCTTGTTCATATCGATCGCCGTGATGCGCCCGTACGGCGGCTTCACCAGCGGCAAACCCTGCGGACCATCCGGGTACAGAGATTTCTCCGGCGCTCGCCGCCAGTCGCCCTTTTCCATCTTCACCAGGCCGATCAGCCACGGCACGCTCACCGACGGAATGTAGAGAATCTTGGTTTCCGGATCGATCGCCGCGCCGGTCCAGTTCGCGCCGCCGACCCAGCCGGGCAGATAAATTGTCCCCAGCTTGTCGGCGCCTTTGAGACTCGGCGGAGTGAAAATCTGCCCGTGGACGTAATGGCTCATGATCTCAACCGCCTGCCGATGGAGCTCCGGCGTGAAGTCGATCAGATCGTCGTCCGTGAATCCGATCCGGTCGAACGGCGCGGGCTTCGTCGGGAACGGCTGCGTCGGCGAAGTCCATTCGCCCGGCACCGTGGACTTGGGCACCGGACGTTCTTCAATCGGCCAGATAGGCTTCCCGGTCACGCGGTCGAACGCAAACACGTAAGCCATTTTGGTGACTTGCAAGACCGCCTTGATCCTGCGGCCGCCCACGTTGAGATCCGCCAGGATCGGCGCGGTGGGCAGATCGTAATCCCACAGATCGTGATGAACCAGTTGAAAATGCCACACGCGCTTGCCGGTGCGTGCGTCAATGCAGACCAGGCTGTCCGAAAACAGATTCGCGCCTGGGCGACGGCCGCCATACCAGTCGTTCGCCGCGGCGCTCAGCGGCGCGTAGACGTAGCCCAGCTCTTCATCCGCGCTCAGCAGCGACCAGACCTTGGCCTTTCCGTTGGTCTTCCATGATTCGTTCAGCCAGGTTTCCGTGCCGAATTCGCCCGCCCGCGGGATGGTGTGGAAGGTCCACAGCAGCTTGCCGGTATGCGCGTCGAAACCACGCACGTCGCCCGGTAAATTGACGTCCTCATATTCGGCCTGATTGCGGACGCTCTGGCCGCCCACCACGATCACATCTTTCACCACCAGCGGCCCCGGCGAACGCCACGAAAAGTGCGATGTGCCCGAGCCGTCGCCCAGATCCACCATTCCGTTATCGCCGAAAGTTTTGATCGTCTTCCCGGTCTTCGCGTCGAGCGCCATCAAATAGGGTCCGCGAACCGTAACGACGCGAGTGTCCGCGCCCTTCGACCAGAACGCAATCGCGCGGCTGCTGTCGGCTTGCGTCAGCGGACCCGCCGGCGTTTCCTGAATCCACAGCGTTCGACCGGTAGCCGGGTCCATCGCCTCCACCAGTCCCACCGCGTTCGACGAATACAAAACTCCACCCGCCATAATCGGCGCCGCGCGCAGATTGTTCGAAAATTTCAGCCCTGGATGGTCCGCCAGAATCTTCGGATCGAGAGCCGGACGCCGCCACGCGATTTTCAGATTCTGAACGTTCGCGGCGTTGATCTGATCGAACGGCCAGTACTTGGACGCACCCGCATCGCTGCCGAAATAATGCGATTCCCCGCTCGAGTCCGCGCCCATCGCCAGCGCCGATATTGCGACCCACAAGCAGAAGCGTTTCATCTCTTGAATACAATACCGTCTTTGATCACGACCTCGGGATTGGCGAGCGCAATGATGTCGAACAGCGGATTGCCCTTCACCACGATCACATCCGCGAGTTTTCCCGGCTCGATCGTGCCGAGCTGGTTCGATTTGCCTAAGATCCGCGCGTTGATACGCGTCACCGACGTAATCGCACGCGACGGCGTCATGCCGAGATCCGTGTACAGCTTCAGCAGGCGCCACAGCGCGTCGGCGTGAAACGTCATCGGCACGCCATTATCGGTGCCGATCCCGAGCAGCGCTCCTGAGTTGATCCACTGTTTCAGCGACTCCGCCCGAAAGCGATCCGACCGTTCCAGATTCGCCTGGAAATAATTGAGGGTGTAAAAATTCTTGAACGAGTCCTGCACCTCCGCCCACATGTCCGGCGGAAATCCGGCTGCGATCTCCGGATCTTCCAACCGCTCCGGAAACGCGACGGTCACCGGATAGATTCCCGACCGTCCCGCGGTCGGCACCACCGCCCGTCCGCTCTCCACGATCGCCCGAATCAGCGCGTCGCTATACGGCGGCGAACTGGCCGAGCCGACGTGATGCAGCACGTCGATGCCGGCCTTGTATGCATCCCAGATATCGGCTTCCTCATTGATGTGCACATGAACTTTGATGTGGTGCTTGTGCGCCACCTCGACAATCGCTTTGTACTCGGGATAATGCAGCCCGCCTTGAATCTTGATCACGTCGACACCGGCGGCGATGTTCGCTTCCGCCGCAGCCGCGGCCTGCTCGGGACCGTTCACCTCGACCGAAGAATTCGGGAAAATCGCCGCGCGCGGAATGAGCCACGGCCCCGCGACGCTTAAGCGCGGCCCGGGAACTTCGTTGCGTTGGATGCGGTCGCGAACGGTGATGCTCGCCTTGAGCGGCGCACCCAGGTCGATCGCCGAAGTAATCCCCGCCATCAACAACTGGCGCGCCGAAATCTCCATCACCTTTTCGATCGGATATTTGTCCTTGTGCTCATCGAGCCATTTGAACCAGCGCGGATAGTCGCCGGCGCCCACCACCACCAGGTGCGCGTGTAGCTCGATCATGCCGGGCATCATGGTCTTTCCGCGCGTGTCGATGACGGTGGCGTCCGGCGGAATCTTTATTTCAACGGCGGGACCGGCCGCGACAATGCGGTTGCCTTCAATCAGCACGGCCGCGTGATGCACCGGCGGCAGTTCGTACCCGTTGAGCAGCATTCCGCCTACCAGCGCGATCCGCTTCGGATTCTGCGCGTCGGCGAAGGCAGCCAGAATCGCAGCTCCCAGAATCAGATTCCGAAATCGCATGCGTAAATCGTACCGCGTTCCGGCGCCAGCCCCGTGCGCAAGAGTCTGCGTGAAAAGTGGAGTTGATCCCCGCCGTGACCGGCAGGGCTGGTCACCGACGCGGGGTTCCGTATGCGGCTCATTCGACGTGGCGCCAAACGGAACCCCGACCGTGAGGGAGGGGAGCAAGGCCGACCAACTCCACTTTTCACACAGACTCGTAACGGCCGGGGTGGAGTCCCGACTTTTCACACAGATTCTGACAGTCGCGGTTCCGTTGGCGCTTATCAGAACCGCGCGCGTCAGCAAGCGGAGCACGTCCGGAATCTCAAACGGAAACCTAAATCGTCGGCCGAAAACGAGCCGCGAACGTCGGGGAGCGGTCCGTGCTCCTTTTCAACCAGACTTGTTAGGAAGCGGTGGCAGCCCGGTTTACGCGACCGGTTGAGCCATGCCCCGTTCCGCGTGAAACGCCTTCCGAAGCCGGCTGGTCGTATCGGCCATCGCTTCCTGCCCGGCCGGCAACGCCGCAGCGAAGCTGAAGAACCCGTGCGGCATCCCGGCGAAGCGCTTGACGTCGACCGGCACGCCCGCCTCCGCCAATTTCCTGCCGTAATCTTCACCCTCATCGCGCAACGGATCGGCTTCGGCGGTGATAATGAACGCCGGCGGCAATCCGCGCAAGTCGGACGCCAGCAACGGGGACGCCAGTGGATCGGTCTTGTCCTTCTCGCCGCGCAGGTAATATCCGATGAACCAGTCCATCGACGCGCGCGTCAACAGAGGGCCCGCCGCGTTTTCTTCCATCGACGCGGTGTTCATGCGCATATCCGTGGCCGGATAAATCAGAAGCTGGTAGACCAGCTTCGGTCCTGTGCGATCGCGCGCCATCTGCGAGATCACGGCCGATAGATTCCCGCCCGCGCTGTCCCCGCCCACCGCGATCCGGTCCGGATCGATGCCGAGCTTCACGGCGTTTGCGAAGATCCATTCGACCGCCGCGTAGCTGTCTTCCACCGCCGCGGGAAACTTCGCTTCCGGCGCCAGTCGATAATCCACCGACGCAACCACGCACGGCACCAGGTTCGCGATCGCACGGCAAACCGCATCGTGACTATCCAGATCCCCGAACACCCAGCCTCCGCCGTGATAATAAATCAACACCGGCGCGGGCTTCGGAATATCCGGAGTGTACACGCGCATCGGAATCTCTCCGCCGGGCCCGGGGATTTTCATGTTCTCGACGCTGTGAACAGACTCGGGCGGCCCCATCTGTTTGCGCATTTCGGCGAGCCCCCGGAACCGCTCGCGCGCCGCTTCCGGCGTGAGCGTTTCGATTCCGGGCATGGTCGTGATTCCTAAGAAATCGAGCAGAGCTTTGACTTGTGGATCGAGTGGCATATTCGGTCGCTATCTTACTAAATTGTGATAGCCTGTCGGCTTGCGAAGGAGGGTTCGTGAAATTTGTCTGGTTCAACCTCATGCCGTGGCCGTACCTTCCGGACGACTTCCGCGAGAAGAATCGCTCCGTCTGGGTCGACATCGATTCGAACCTGTTCGACCCCGCCAAAAGCCACGAGGTTTACAACACCTATCTGGATCTGCTCGAATACGCCGCCACCCTAGGCTTCGACGCGATCGGAGCCAATGAACATCATCAGAACGGCTACGGCCTCATGCCATCGCCCAACCTGATTGCCGCCGCACTGGCCCGCCGCACCGAGGACATCGCCCTCCTGGTGCTGGGCGCATCCATCGCGCTCTACAATCCCCCGATCCGCGTCGCCGAAGAGTTCGCCATGCTCGATTGCATCACCGGCGGACGGCTCATTGCCGGTTTTCCAGTCGGCACTTCGATGGACACCAATTATTGCTACGGCCAGGTTCCCGCGTTGACCCGCGAGAAATACCGCGAGGCTCACGACCTGATCATGCGCGCCTGGCATGAGCGCGAGCCGTTCGCCTTCAACGGACGCTACAACCAGCTCCGCTACGTCAACATCTGGCCGCGCCCCATCCAGCAGCCTCATCCGCCGATTCACATTCCCGGCGGAGGGTCCATCGAAACTTACGATTTCTGCATCGACAACACGTATTCGTATTCGTATCTCAGTTTCACCGGCTACCTTCGGGCGAAAGCGCTGCTCGGCGGCTATTGGGAGCGCGTCGCGCAACGCAACGCCGACCCATCGCCCTACCGCGCAGGCTTCGCCCAAACCATTTGCGTCGCCGACACCGATGCCGATGCCGAACGCCTCTACTCGAAGCACGTCCATTATTTCTACAATCGCTGCCTGCACGTTTATCCCGGCTTCGCCGACGCGCCCGGCTATCGCACCATCAAGACCATCCAGAAAGGAGCGCTGTCGCAATACGCTCCGCCGACTGGTTTTCAGGACCTGACGTGGAAGGATCTGGTGGAAGGCGGCCATATCATCGCGGGAAGTCCCGAGACCGTGCGGCAGCGGATGGAAGATTTAATCGAAGGTCTGCACGTCGGACACGTTTTCTGCCTGCTCCACGTCGGCGACATGCCGGCCGACAAGTGCATGTACTCGACGCGCCTGTTCGCCGAAAAAGTGATGCCGAAGCTGCGCACGCGTTTCGCCGATTTCGGCGAAGATGCCCGTTTCTGGTGCAAGCCGTTAGAAAAGCGCGTCCGCGCCGGCAGCCTTCCCGCGGAAATGCCCGCGTTAGCCGAGGCGTAAGATCATGGAGCTCAAGACCGTCCAGACCCGGCACGTCCCGGTTCAATACCTCGAAGGCGGCGCAGGCGAGCCGCTGGTTTTCCTGCACGGCGCCGGCGGCCTGGATCTCGAACAGAATTTCCTGAACGCTCTCGCGAAGAATTTCCACGTTTTCGCGCCGCTGATTCCCGGCTATGGCGAAAGTGAGGAGTGCGCCGAGCTGCGCCAGATGCTGGATTTCACGCTGCACACCTGGGACGTCATCGACGCCCTCGGCGTTCGAGATCCCCTCCTGGTGGGTCACTCGATGGGCGGAATGATCGCAGCCGAGATGGCAGCGGTCGCACCCAACGACGTTTCGCGCCTGGTTCTGATCGCCCCTGCCGGCCTGTGGCTCGACGACCATCCCATCCCCGACCTCTTTTCGACCTTGCCGTTCGAGCTGCCCGGCTATCTCTTCCACGATCCGGTCGCGGGGGCGAAAGCGTTCGGCGCCAACATCGATCTGGCCGACCCCGCGTTTCTGCAAACCTTCCTGATCCGCAACGCCCGCCAGCTTGGCGCAGCAGGCAAGCTCCTGTTTCCGATTCCGTACCGCGGTTTAGCCGAACGCCTGTATCGCATCAAAGCGAAGACGCTGCTCATATGGGGCGAAAGCGACAAGCTAATTCCGCCGGTCTACGCGCGCGCCTTTCAATCCGCCATTCCGGATGCGGAACTCGTGATGATCCCGGAAGCCGGCCACCTGGTCGCGTTCGAAAAAACCGGCGACGTGATCGCGTCGATCGAGCGCGTATTCGAACCAAGCGCCGCTTGATTGGACGCGACTTTTCTCGACACCTCGTGGTGGGGCCGGCTTCCAAGCCGGCTCGCCGCCCAAATAGCGGCCCCACTGTCACCGGGACGACGGTCCACGTTTTAGAATCCGCGGCACCAGCAGCAGAGCGATGCCGACCAGCAGCAGCGAAATTACAATCGGCATGGTGGACTCCGCACGGAAGTCGCGAGTCACCAGCAGCCACGCCGCGCCCGCCATGGTCCCGTACATCGCCCACACCAGCTCCGGTCGGCGCCATCGCGAGCCCGCGGCGGCCATCGCGACCGAGCACAGCGTCAGAATCGCAGTGGGCACCGACGGCAGCCAGTTCAAGCCCATCGCAAAGCTGATCACCGACCACGCCATCGCCCCTGCGATCAGCAGCGCCGGCCAACGCTGATCGCGCACGCGAATCATGACCACATAAACCAACAGTGCGGCTGGAAACACGACCGCGAACCAGTGCGGCGGAACGCTCGCCGCCAGCCACAGGAACGCCGCTGCGCTCAAGCTTCCCAGCTTTCCGGGATCGACCAACGCCAATGCCACGGCCAGCACCGGCCAGATCACCATCAGGATCGGCGCGGGAGCGATCAGCCAGGTCCCCGCTGCCGTCAACATTAATGCGAAGGCCGAATAGATGTAGCGATCCCGCCCGGCGCCGGCCACAGCGGAGACGACGTAGCAAACAGCGCCTGCCGCGACCGCGACCCAGCCTATTGCGCCGGTCGCGTGCGTGACCCGCCACGCGCCTCCCAATCCGATCGCGAAGGCCAGCACTGTCTGGATGATTCCGAAAATGGAAAGCTCGCGCTTTTGAACCAGCGTGCGCGCCAGGGCACGCGCGCCATAGATCGCGAATAGAATCGCCGCGGTAGCCGAGGCCGCGAAAGTCGAGACGGGCGCATAGTCTTCCGGCAGCCCGCGGCTTTGCCCGGCCAGAAATACAAGAGCCAGCACGGCGAGTTCAGCCGCGATCACCACCATCCAGCGGGTTCCCGGCGCGCGATCGAAAAATTCCGCGATCTCCGCCGCCGCGCCCAGAGCGAGGATCGCCAGAGTGAACGGGACCAGCGCACGCGCGCCAAACATCAACACCAGGCTGATCCAGGCGCAGGCGGGCAGCGCAATTCCTGCGATCACCGGCAGATTCGCCCGCACGCTCAACGCCAGCGCACCCAGGCCAAACGCGGTGAGAATCACGGCCGCCGCCGCCGCCGGAATCATCTGGAATCGCACCGCCGCTTCCCACAGCAGCGGAGCCAGGATCACAATCGAGGTCGACGTGTGGACGCCGGCGGCGAAGCTTCGTCTCGCGCGCGCCGCCAATCCGAGCCACACGGCCGCATAAATAATCCCGGCCGCGACGCCCGCGCCATGCGGCACCACGCCGGTTTCCGTCACGGCACGCAGCAGATAGGCTCCCGCGATGCCCAGCACGGCGCGGCCCAACGCGGGCACTGTATCGGGGGAAACCTGGACCTCCGCGACAGATAGCGCCGGCGCGGGGAACGGAATGGGAAGCGGCGCATGATGTTCGAGCGCAGCCACGCGGCGTTCGAGCGCCCGTACCTCCGCGCACAGCTCAATCATCAGCTCGCGGTTGGAATCTCGCGCGACCTCGGGAGCCGAACTAACGGAAGCAGCGTCCACGACGCCCTCCTCGCAAGCACTAACGTGCTAGTGTGCTGTCTCTGAAATTCGTGGAATTAAAAAAGGGGACAGACCACTCTGTCCACGGCCACTTCGGTCAGGGGGAAGAATAACATCCGAGCGGGGACAGAGCAGTCTGTCCCCTTTTTTAATTCCACGAATTTCAGAGACAGCACACTAGGCCTCTTGTTCGTGCCATGGCGGAAACAATTTCAACAACGCCCACAAAATCCCCACCGGCAGAATCAGCAGAGCGATCGCCGGCAGCAAACCTTCCTTGGTAGCGAACTCCATTTTATAAGTCGTGTATCCCAGAAAACTCTTCGAGAACAGTTGCCCGCCGATCACCACGTTCCAGCGCATGGCAAAAATCCCGATCATCGTCATGATTCCCGCCAGCGTGTACATCCGCCGCCGCACCGGCTCGGCCAGTTTCATCACCTGGTTGGCGCCCAGCAGCACCAGCGGAAGAAGCGTTCCCAGGAAAATCTGCAGAACGATCTGCGAAAAGTACAGGCGCGTGTGGACCATGAAATCCAGCGTCCGGAAGGATTCGTCGGATTCGTAAATCCGGTGCACCAGGTCCAGCATCTCAAGCGAAAAATCGATCACGAACACGTAAAACAGGTATTTCGCGATCGCGTCCAGGCAGGCCATATCGATGGCCTGTTTCCGCAGCCGCGTCACGGCCTGATACACCAGCAGAACGGTCGCAATTCCGGAAACCATGGCGGAAAAAATGAACACCACCGGCATCAGCGGCGAGGACCACCATGGATTCGCTTTCACCGATCCGAAAATGAATCCGACATACCCGTGCAGCAGAAAGGCAGATGGAATCCCGATGATCGTAACGATATAACCGACGCGGTCGTCAATCCGCCGCGACGCTTCACTGATGTTCTGCGATCCAAGCGTCAGAATCTTGTAGAACAACCTCTTGAGCCCGGTGGTCCGCTGCGACATCAGGACGATATCCTTGCGGAAATCCAGCCAGATCTCGAGCAGCAGCACCACCAGCAGGTACCACAGATAAACGAACCCGAACATCGCCATCGCCGAGGTCTTATGCGGCGTCAGGTACATTTCAATCGACCGCTCGGGATGCCCCAGGTGCAATTGCAGCGGCAGCGGAGCCACCAGCAGGAATGCGAGCGCCGTGAGCAGAGCCAGCCGATATACGGGCTGCACTTCCTTCACCATAAATACGCGGGCGAGCGACGCGAGAATGAACGCGCCCGCCACCAGTCCCGTGATATATGGATACAGGACGATGAGCACGCTCCACTGCAGCTCCACCTCATTCGGATACATGAAGCCTTCCATGGGTTACCTCACCGCCCCGTCCATGTCTTTGTAGAACACCTTGGCGCCGGTCGCCAGATGCGGTTTCAGCACCTCGACATGATTCTCACGCAGGAATTTATGCACCGGATCTTTCGGATTCTTGAGATCGGCCAGCTTGCGCGATCCCGTGGGACACACCTCCACGCAAGCCGTGGTCAGCCCTTTGGTGATGCGGTGATAACACAACGTGCATTTGTCGACCACGTTCTTGCGCGGATCCAGATACCGGCAGCCATACGGGCACGCCTGGATGCAGTAGCGGCACCCGATGCAGTATTTCTGATCCACCAGCACCACGCCGTCCGGCGACTCGAACGTCGCCCCCACCGGGCAAGCCTGCACGCACGGTGAATCCGCGCAGTGATTGCATAGCTTGGGAACGAAGAAGCTCTTTACATCCGCTTTGCTCTGGAGAATCGGAAACCCGTTCTTTCCGCCATTGGGCGAATCCACTTGGGGCTGATCGCGCACGTCATCGGAAACGCGGTAACGTTCGATCCAGGTGCGGAAATAACCGTCGGGAACACCGTTTTCCGCCGCGCACGCTTCCACGCACTTGCCGCAGCCGATGCACGCGCCGATATCGATGGTCATTCCCCACCAGTGCTCGGCGGCCTTGTATTTGCCCGCGTCGGCGTCCGGAACGGTTTCGCCGCGCAGCTTCATCAGCGCCACCCGCGCCGCGCCGGATAGAAGAATGAACTTGGTGGCGCCCTCCAGAAGTTCGCGTCGATTGAGGTCCACTGGCATTCTCCTAAAGTTGCGGACTGTGCGCCTTGTGACACTCGGTGCACGAAGTGTCGCCGGCGTGATCTTTTGAAACCACCTGCGGAAACGCGTGCGGACGCGCCGGATCGGCCTCATGGCAGCGCACGCAGAGCACTTTCGGATCGGGCTTCAGCATGGGATGCGCTCCCGGATCTTCGGTATGCGCCGATCCCGGCCCGTGGCACGTCTCACACGCTACCCCCGCGTGCTTGCCTTCGCTCTTGATCTTGGCCTTATCGTCGTGACAGACTTCGCAGGTCGCCTTCCCCGCGAATGCCACCGGCCGCGCGGCAATATCATCCAGCGCTCCGGCCCGATAGTGCCCATATAACCCGAAACCCTTCGGCACAATCGCCTGGCGAATCGCAAAGAACACCACCACACCTGCGCCGAGCACCAGGGCCAACCGCAACAGATGTTCGGACTCCCGGAGGATTTTCCGCATAACCAGTATTGCCGTACGCACCTGTCACGCCAATCCTCGAATCCGTCAACCGATTGAATCAGCAGTCGTTCGCATCGTTCGGCGTTACGCTTTCGAGCCAACCGACCCAGTCCCACTGCGTGTCCACACCCGCGCTGGGAAACCAATTCTCGAACCGTGGCCAGCTTGCGCGAAATCCCCCAACGCAACCGCATGGCCCGCGCGGGCATCCAAGTTACAGAGGCAGCGAAATGAACATCCGATTTGTAACCGCCGGCACTTTAGCTCTGGCGATGGCGGCCGTGCCGGCTGCGTGGGGTTCGAACCCGAATGCAGCTTCAACCCAAATGGTGATTACCGCCCTCCCGATTCCGGGCGTTGGCCAGCCGCAGGTCTTGGCGGTGAACGATGTCGCCGTGATGCGCGGCAAAACTCCCGCGCATGTGCTCGGCCTCGAACGCCTCACCGGCGATCTGGCCGATATGCAGCTCTTCATCCTGCTCGACGATTCCACCCGGTCCGCCAGCCTCGGCCTACAATTGGGCGACCTGAAGACGTTCGTGAACTCTCTGCCGCCCAGCACTCAAGTCGCGGTCGGATACATGCGTAACGGCAGCGCTGCGCTTGCCCAGGCGTTCACCGCGGATCACCAGAAAGCCGCCGGTTCGCTGCGCCTGCCTGAAGGCGTCCCAGGCGTAAACGGCAGCCCGTACTTTGCGCTTTCCGAACTGGTCCGACACTGGCCCTCGAAAGAAGCGACCCACCGGCGCACCGTATTAATGTTGACCGACG
This sequence comes from Terriglobia bacterium, assembly GCA_963797245.1. Classification (GTDB taxonomy): domain Bacteria; phylum Acidobacteriota; class Terriglobia; order Bryobacterales; family Bryobacteraceae; genus Palsa-187. The sequence goes on along the minus strand of CAWCPE010000014.1, from coordinate 135,383 downwards.
GCGTCGATCCCTACTACGGCAACGCGATTTTCGAGGATCCCTACGTCGACACCGCCATGCACGATGCGTTGAAAAACGGCGTGATGGTCTACTCGATCTATCTGCGCGGCGCCGGGCTGTCTGGTCACGGCGGATGGATCACCACCATGGCGCAATCCCGTCTTATCGAAGTCAGCCAGGAAACCGGCGGTGATGCGTATTTCCAGGGCATGACCGATCCGGTAGACGTCACGCACTTCCTGACCGATTTTCAGGATCGCCTCAACCATCAGTACCGGCTGACCATCGAATCGCAAAACCCGAAAGGCGTGCAGCCCGTGAAGGTTCACACCGAACTGCCCGGCATCAAGCTCGACGCGCCGACCTATATCTACGTCCGGTAGCAAGCCGCTCCGCGATTTCGAACTCGTGGCGCACGCACTCTTGCGTGCAGCGTCGACACTTTTGTCGACGCCTGTTCGGGCGCAGACGGTGTCGAGAAGAGTCTCGACACGGCACGCAGGAGTGCGTGCGCCACATATTATTCGGGACAGACTCCAGGCGTGCTACAAAAGATCCATGGCGAAAGATCATCTCGGGATGGATGCGAAAATTCTTCGCCGCGATTTTCTGAACGGCGTAGCGCTAGGCGCAGGCGCTTTCCTGCTGCGCCAACCCGCTCCCGCGCAAGCGCCTGACACCTTCACCGGCTACGGCGGCGTCGGCGACTACGCCCGTTCGAACGGCGACCCCTGGCCCGTCGTCAACGCCGGCCATAAACTCCGCGACGGCGCCTACGACCCTTCGAAAGCCGTCGACACCCAAGAATCCTTCGACCTCCTCATCGTTGGCGCCGGATTGAGCGGACTCGGCGCGGCACATTACTTCGTCAAAGCTACGGATGGAAGAAAACGCTGCCTGATTCTCGAAAATCATCCCATCTTCGGCGGCCACTGCAAGCAGAACGACTTCATCGTGAACGGCCAGCGCCTCACCGGTCCCCAAGCCTCGAACGATTTCGGCGTTCCCCGCGCAGGCTCCGGCACCCAGATGGATCAGCTGTTCACCGAACTCAACATCCCCCGCGAATTCACCTGGCAGGAATGGGACTCGCGCCTCAAACCCCTGCGCATCCCCCGCGACAACTACTCGCACATGGACGGCATCAACGATACGCAGGTCGACGTCGGCTATTTCTTTGACCACCCCAAGCCGGCATGGGCCCACAACATCTTCGCTAATAATCTTGAAGGCACTCCGTTTTCCGAACCCTTCCGCCGCGACCTCATGAAGTGGAGAACCACTACCGGCGGCTCCGAAGAGGACCGCCGTCATCTCGATACCATCACGTATAAGCAGTACATCGAAGGCGACCTCGGCCTCAGTCCCGAAGTCACCCGTTTCGTCGAGCCGGTGGTCGGCTTGATCTGCGGCGCCAGTCCCGACGCCGTCTGCGCCCGCGCCGGCCACTACCTGGTCAGCCCCATGAACGCGCGCGCCACCATCTCTTTCCCCGGCGGCAACACCACCTTCGCGCGCCACCTGGTCCGGTCGCTGATTCCCGATTCGATGCCCGGCGATTTCAATTTCACCGAGGTTCTGAACAATCCCGTCAACTTCGATGCGCTCGACCGCAAAAACCAGCCCACCCGCATCCGTCTGAACGCCACTGTCATTCGGGTCGAGCACCAGGGCTCCGGCGTCGCCGTCACTTACGAAAAGGAAGGCAAGCTGTACCGCACCCACGCCCGCGCCGCCGTGGTCGCCTCCCCGGGATGGATCAACCGCCACACCATCGCCGACCTCCCGGGCGAAATCCGCACGGCCTACGACGAATTCCAGTACGCCCCCGCTATGAGCGTGAACGTCGCGCTCACCAACTGGCGTTTTCTGTATAAGCTGGGCGCACCGGCTGTCCGCTATTTCAACGGAGGCTTCGGATGGTCCTGCAACATCCGCCAGAACATGATCGCCGGCGCGTATCACCCTCCGCTGCATCCTGACCAGCCCACCGTGCTGACTTTTTATCTGGGCCTGTACACTCCCGGTCATCCCGCTGCCGAGCAGGGCAACCTGGGTCGCACCAAAATGCTCGCCACCAGCTACGCAGATTTCGAACGCCAGATCCGCCAGCAGATGACCCTCCTGTTCCGCGACGCCGGCTTCGATCCCGCCAAGGACATCGCCGGAATCATTCTGAACCGCTGGGGCCACGCCCGCGTGCTGCAACCTCCCGGCTTCTATTACGGCCGCGACGGAAAGCGCCCCGCGCGAGAAATCGTCCAGCAGGGGTTCGGAAAAATCGCCATCGCCCACGCCGAATTGAACGGCCATCAAAACGCGACCGGCGCACTCATGCAAGGCCAGCGCGCCGCCCAACAAATCCCGCAACTCTAACCGAGCCCAGACCGGCGCGGCTTTCGCCCACCGGGACGGACAAGCCCTGCCGGTGAGAGTGTGTGTGAAAAGTCGATGCCTCACCCCGCCGTTACCGGCAGGGCTGGCATATCGCCTTGAAGGCGCAGACGTCCGTGACCAGCCCTGCCGGTCACGGCGGGGATCAACTCCACTTTTCACAGAGACTCCTGACGGCGGGGATCAATCGTCGATTTTCGCCAGACTCGTACGACGTATCCGCGTGATACCCTATCCCCCATGAGATTGCTCTGCCTCGTCGCCGCAATAGCCGCTTCCACCTTCGCTCAAACCGCCCCGCCCAATTCGAGCGGCATTTCCATCGGCCACATTCACCTGATCGTCGGCGATCCCGACGCCCAGCGAAAACTTTTCGTCGACATGCTCGGAGGCGAAGTCAAACACGCCGGCCCGCTCGAGATGTGGAAGTTCCCCGGAGCCTACATCATCATCCAGAAAGCCCGCACCGCGCCCACCGAAGGCACCGACGGTTCCACCGTGAATCACTTCGGATTCCTGGTCAAGAGCTATCCCGAAATCAAAGCCAAACTCACCGCCGCCGGCATCCCGTTCTCCAAAGACAACGCCCAGAACAAACAGGTGACCGCGATATTCCCCGAGAAAATCCTGGTCGAGTTCAGTGAAGACTCCACCCAGACCATGCCCATCCGGTTTCATCACATCCACATCGCCACCACCGATCAGGAAGGTTTGCGCGACTGGTATGTGAAAACCTTCGGCGGCGATTCCGGCAAGCGCGGCATCTTTCCGGCCGCCAAATTTCCCGGCGGCGAAGTCGATTTCCTGAAAGCCGCAACCGCCCCCGCGCCCACCAAGGGCCGCAGCCTCGATCACATCGGATTCGAAGTGAAGAACCTCGAGGAATTCTGCAAGAAGCTGGAAGCCCAGGGCATGACCTTCGACATGAAATATCGCGAAATGCCCATGCTAAACGGCCTGAAAATCGCCTTCATCATCGACCCGGTGGGCACCCGCATCGAGCTGACCGAAGGCCTCGCCGCGTACTGACCCGAAAGCACCGGACCTGCTCCGCTTGCTGACGCGCGCGGTTCTGAATGTTGCGGATTAGCGGAACCGCGACCGTCAGGGAGCGGAGCACGTCAACTACGATTCACACAACAATCTCATCACTGCCCCGTCCGCCCCACCAGCACCGGCGCGCAACGATCCGTGGTCAAATTGAACGGCGCCGACCGATCCCCCGCCCGCACAATCCCCGCAATCCCCGCCGGCTGATCATTCTGTAAATAATGATTCCCGCAGGGCACGATCCAATACGAAGCCGCCTTCCGACCCTTCAGCGCAGTCTCCCAAACATAATCCGCAACCCGCAGAGGAGAGATCATGTCATGCACGCCCCAGATCAGCGTCACCGGAATCGCGCTCCGCTCCAGCACCTTCAGATACGTCACTTCCATCTGCTTCCGCTCATTCAGATACTGAATGGTCGCCGGAAGAACCTCCACGCCGGATTGATACGCAAACTCCGCCGCCATCTCGCGCACCCTCGGATCGTCCGATTTCAATGCCGGAGTGTGAGTGGTCATCCCCAACCCGGCCGCCAGCAGCCCCGGGCTCATCATCTTCACCGCCGCCGCGCTCGACGCCGGATTGAGCATCCGCTTTTGAAAATCGGTCAGATTGGCCAGCGGTAAATAAACATTTCCATTCAAAATGTACTGGTGCGTGATCCGGAACGGCGGCGCTTCGGTGGCCTGATAAAGCTGCAGGAACGCGAGCGCAACGCTGTCACCCCGATCGTGCGAAAGCAGCGTAAATTCCTGCATCGGAACCACGCGAGCGACAAAGTTCCACAATAGCTTCGCGTCGTCATTCAGACTGTACTGATACCCCGCCGCCGGCTTGTCCGAATACCCATACCCCGGAAAATCGAGCATGCACATGCGGAAATCATTCTTCAGCTCGACCGAAAGCTGCTCGAAATCATAACTGCTGGTCGGGAACCCGTGCACCATCAGCATGGCCGGCTTGGCCGGATCTCCCACGCACGTGTAAAAAATCCGCACCGCAGTCTTGCCCTGATTCTCCACAAGCGTCGATTGCCACGAAAAATACTGCCCGGAGCTTTTCCACTCTGAAGCCGGCTCCTGTCCGAACGCCGGGATCAACCACAACGCCATCACCATCCACTTCATTGGGACGTTCTCCTGAAACACAACACCAGCATCACCGGCGCCAGCACCAGCATCACGTAATTCCCATACGCCCCCGGCGGCGTGTGCGCGAACGTCACCGGCTTCATGTGCCCCACCAGCATCCGCAGCAGGGTTTCAACGATCAGCAGCACATACATGAACGGCACCAGCGCCCGGTACCGGAACGCGACCGCCAGTTGAACCAGCGCATAAATCAACTGAGCGCTACCCCACAGCGCGAACGAAAAAATAATCTCCGGCGCGCCCGCCACCGCCAGATTCATCCCCGCGATGGTCCCCGCGCCGCCGTCCGGCGCGAGCAGATGAATCGAGCTCCGCACCGTGCTCACCATCGCGAGCAGCGTGAAAATGTACACCGGCAGTTTCATCCCGCGGACAGTATTGTCCGCCACACGAGGCAGCAGGATTTCGAAAATGCGTTTCAACTCCTCTCGATCGTAGCAGCGTTCCGGCAAATCCGACTATAGTAAGGGATCGTGCAAACCGTTCTTCGGTACCTGTCGAGCTTCGTCGGCCTGTTCTTCCTCGTCCTGGGCCTGATGTTCCTGTTCGCGCCCGCCTCGCAGACCGCGACCTTCGCGCTGCTCCCTACCGGCAACACCGGCCTGAGCACACTGCGTGGCGATGTCGCTGGCCTGTTCCTTGGAATGGCGCTGTTCTCGCTGCTCGGAGCAATGCGCGGCTCTGCCGGATTGCTCGCGGTTCCCTCCGGCTTTCTCAGCTTCATCATCTTCGGCCGTCTTCTGAACCTGATGCTCGACGGCCGCTCGACGCCCGCCATCCAGGCGATGCTGATCGAAATCCTGATGCTCGCGGTGCTTATCGCCACCATCCTCAGCCTGCGCCGCGGAAAAAGAGGAAGCGCGATCGCAGCCATCGCCATTCCGGCTCTGATCCTGCTCGTCGCCGCCGGCGCGTGGATCTTCCAGCGCCCCATCGGTCTTCGATTGGTCCAGCGAAATCTGGATCGCGCGCTCGACAACCAGCTCCTGAACACCCTCCCCGACGGTCTTCACGCCGGCCTGTGCGGCTCCGGTTCTCCGCTCGCCGACGCCACCCGCGCCGGTCCCTGCGTATTCGTAGTCGCCGGGAAACATCTCTACGTCGTCGATACCGGTGACGGCGCCGCACGCAAACTGGCGCTCATGGGATTGCCCCCCGGGCAGATCGACGCCGTCTTCCTCACTCACTTCCATTCCGATCACATCGCCGGCCTGGGCGACGTCTTCATTCAGCGCTGGGGCGGAGGCAGCCATCATGACCCGCTGCCGGTCTACGGACCGCAGGGAGTCGGAACCGTAGTCGCCGGCTTCAACCAGGCCTATAGTCTCGACAAAGGCTACCGCATCGCGCACCACGGCGAAGGCGTCATGCCTCCCTCCGGCAACGGCGGCATCGCTCATCCTTTTACCATCACTGAAGGCTCCGACGCGAGCCAGGTGATCTTCAATGACAACGGCGTCAAGGTGACCACGTTCCCTGTCAATCACACGCCCGTTTTCCCCGCCGTCGGCTACCGTTTCGACTATAAGGGCCGTTCGATCGTGATCAGCGGCGACACCGCGCCGTCTCCCACGCTGGCCAGATACGCGCACGGCGTCGATGTTCTATTCCACGAAGGTCTGCAAACCAGCATGGTTTCGATGATGCAGAGTGGCCTCACCGCCGCCGGCCGCGCCGGGGCCGCGAAAATCATGCATGATATTCCGTCGTACCACACCACGCCTGAAGACGCGGCCCGCATCGCGCAGCAGGCCGGTGTGCGGCAGCTGGTCATCTATCACGTGATCCCGCCGCTGCCGCTGGCCTATCTGAACGCCGCGTTCCTGGGCGACGCTCCGAAACTGTTCAGCGGCCCCATCACAGTGGGCACCGACGGCACCATGCTCAGCCTGACTCCCGGCAATACGACAGTCACTCTGCGCCAGCTGCTCTAGTATCATGTCCCGGAAATTCATCGCATATCGCCGGAACACGTGGAGCATTTTGGAGGGCGGGATTTATCCCGCGCGGAGCTTCAGCTCCGCAGTTCGGGTCGAGCTGCGGGGCTAAAGCCCCGCGCGGACTTCAAGTCCGCCCTCCCCGTGCGAGTCTGTGTGAAAAGTGGAGTTGGTCGGCCTTGCTCCCCTCCCTCACGGTCGGGGTTCCGTTTGGCGCCACGTCGAATGAGCCACATACGGAACCCCGCGCGTGAGCAAGGGGAGCAGGTCCGTGGTTTTCACACAGACTCGTGCGGTCGGGGACAAAGTAGCCTGTCCCCTTTTTCACGGAGCGATGGTGTGGGGCCGGCTTCCAGCCGACCTGAAAGGTCGGCTGCGGGCAGGAATGCCCACCCCACAATGCGACGAGCTTCCAACTCGGGACGCTAGCGGGTCGACACCAGCGTCGATGCCACCTGGAACTTCCGGTAATTCGTCCACGTGACTTCGTCTTCTTCGCTCAAACGTTTCAGTACCGCGAGCCTTCCGGCTCCGCTCGTGAATTCGCGCTTGGGAAGCCAGATCTCATCATTCACGCGAGTCTGTTCAAACTCGAGCGACGCTCCTGGATTCAGCCGCGCCAGGCACCATCCCCACGAAATCGTGCCGATGGTCTTCGCTTCGATCCGCACCCATTGAAATTCGGCCTTATCCACCCAGATGCGCCCTTCGATCTTGCTGAACGCCTTGGCATCGCCATGTTTGGCGCGATAGCCCGGCTCGGGCTTGGCCGAGATCACCCAGGTGTCGCGGCCGTCGATTTTCGCGTCGCCGTCGATGTGAAAATCGAACGCGTCGGGCAGTTCCAGCAGGAATGCGCGGTCCTTGGCGCGTTCTTTCTGATACGCCGCGATCCGGGTTTCGCGCTGCTGGGGCGTTTCGCGCTCCAGCTCCGCCACGGTCCGATCAAGTTTTTCCTGTCCCTTGCGCTTCTGATCCTCGGTCACCGGAACATTGTTGCGCGCCAGCATTTTTCGATACGGCCGTCCGAACAGGATCACGGTCTCCCAGGTTTCGCTGTCGGTCGATTTAAGTTTGCCGCGAGAATCCAGATGCCGCGTGGTCTCGCGCGCCGTCCAGGTGTAATCCTTCATGCGTAGCCAATTGGACTGATCCAGTTGGACGCACCTGCGCAGGATTTCCCCCGGATCGCGTGGCTCGGGGTCGGCCGCAAACAGCAGGTTCGAAAGCACGCCGGCAGCCGTCAGAATTACGCCGAGCCGCATGCCCTCATTATAGAACCCGGCGAAAGATGGCAGCCTCCGATACAATGGTTTCGAATTGAGCGCCGAATACAGGTCCGCCTCCCAGACCGGAAGCGCGAAGCAATGGTTAGGCCAACTGGTCGACGGCCTGTATCCGCTGCGCGAATATCTGGGCACCGACGAAACCGGCGCGGTCTACGCGACCGAGTTCGAAGGCCAGCGAGCCGCCATCAAAGTAGTACCCGCCGCGGGCCGCAACGCCGACGAACTCATCTTCCAATGGCGTCTGGCCTCGAAAGTGAGCCATCCTCATTTGATCCGGTTATGGAAAGTCGGACGCGCGCAACTGGAAGGCGCGGCCGTCGGCTACGTGGTGATGGAATGCGCGGAGGAGAACCTGGGCCAGGTTCTGGCCGAACGTCCGCTGACTCCCAAGGAAGTGAAGGAGATGCTGGGCCCGGCGCTCGACGCCATCGCGTGCATTCATCGCGAAGGCTTTGTCCACGGCCGTCTTTCGCCGGCCAATATCACGGCGGTGAATGATGTGCTCAAGCTCTCGAGCGATAGTCTTCGCCGCGTCGCGGATTCGGGCGATCTTCCGCCGCTGCAGGGTGCCTACCGGCCTCCGGAAGTCGCGGCCGGTGGAACGCTTTCCCCCGCCGCGGACATCTGGGCGCTCGGCGTGACGCTGGCCGAGACGCTGACCCAACGCCGGCCATCCTGGACCGGCCCGGAGAAAGAACTGGTCATCCCCGGCGGAGCCGGCGAGCCGTTTCTCGATATCATCCGCCGTTGTCTTCGACCGTATCCGAATCAAAGGTGCACGGCGGCGGAAATCATCGAACTGCTGGGGACGCCGTCCGTGGCTCCCAAGAAATCGCGCGCCTGGTTGTACGCGCTTCCCGTGGCCATCGTGGTGATGGCCGTTCTGGCGTTGTGGCTGGGCCGATCACCCGACGTTAGAATTCCCGATACGGGAGCGGTCGCGCCGGTCAGTTCGTCCCCGGCGCCAGCGCAGCCGGCCGCGACACCAGTGGAAAAGCCACTTCCCGTCGTCGCCCGGAAACCTCCCGAACCCGCTGCGCCCGAGCCTGAGCCGGAACCGCCGGCCGCGACTCGCAGCGTCCCCACTTCTCCGGAAGTCGTGACACAGGTGATGCCCGAGGTGCTCGACAAAGCCCGGCGATCCATTCAAGGCAAGGTGAACGTGGCCGTGAAAGTCCACACGGATGCTTACGGCACGGTGAAAGATGCCGCGCTCGGGCCTGAGCACGTCAGCCGGTATTTTTCGGGTGTTGCATTGAAGGCCGTCCGCGGCTGGAAATTCCGGCCCGTCAAGACTGGCGACGTTTTCGCGCCGCAGGATTGGATCGTGCGCTTCGAATTCACCCGCGACGATACCAAGGTCCAAGTAGAGCACGCCGCGCCGTGAGCTAGTTTGCCGCACCTTCTGTCTCCGTTGCGCGCAACACGATGGACCAGCCCTGCCGGTGACGGCGGGGATCAATCCTGAGCGAGCGGTGAACGCCGGCGTTCGCGCAAATTCCGGCCGGCGTCGGATATGATGAGTGCATCATGATTACGGATAAAGAGCGGGAAACCGCGCTGGCACTGCTCGATCGCAGCCGGGGCGTGGTGCTGAAGGCAGTGGAAGGCGTCAGCGAGGATCAGGCGCGCTGGAAACCCGCGCCGGAACGCTGGTCGATTCTCGAATACGTCGAGCACCTGGCCATTTCCGACGACGCGCTGGTGGCCATGGTGAAGCGCTCGCTCGAATCGCCCGCGCATCCCGAGACGCCCGAAGAGCGCAAGGCGCGCGAGCAGAAAATCCGCGAAACGCCGGTGCCGCGCGGAGCGAATCGAGCTCCGGATGCGCTGAAGCCGGTGGCCCGGTTCAACTCGCTTTCCGACGCTCTGGCCGCATTTCTGGCCGCGCGGGAACGGACGGTGGAATTCGCGAAATCCACCACCGACGATCTGCGCAGCCACTTCGCGCCCCACGGCGTACTGGGTCCGATGGATGGTTTTCAGTGGCTATGCGGAAACGCCCGCCACGCCGAAACGCACGCCGCGCACATGGTCGAAATCCGTGGAATGGCGGATTTCCCGAGGGCATAGAATTTGTGGCGCACGCACTCCTGCGTGCCGCGTCGACACTTTTGTCGACGCCTGTTCGGGCGCAGACGAGGTGTCGAGATGAGTCTCGACACGGCACGCAGGAGTGCGTGCGCCACAAGTTTTACTTCGCGTCGACGCTGTGCAGGAACTCGACCATCAGCCGGTTCACTTCGGCCGGAGCTTCCTGCTCGGTCCAGTGCCCCACCCCGGGTAAGAGAACCTTCTTCCAAAGATGGGGAACGTTCTTCTCCAGATTGTCCACATTCGACCTCCCCATCGCGACCACTGCGTCGTCCAGGCCGGCGATATACAGCGTCGGCTGCATCAGCTTGCGCCCGATCAGAAACGCTGTCTCCGCCCAGGTGAGGTCCTGCGAGCGATACCAGTTCAGCCCGCCGCGAAACCCGGTGCGCGCATATTCCTTCGCGTAATAATCCAGATCTTCCGGTTTCAGCCAATGCGGCAGCTCTTTCGGATCCGTGCAGCCGTCCAGAGCCTTTTCGTTCAGCCCGAACATAAACCGCCATCGGTTTTCTTTCGGAATCGACCCCGAAGCCGAATACAACAGCATGCGCAGAGTGCGTTTCGGGTCGGCCTCGAATTCCTTTTCGGCCACGCCCGGCGTCTGGAAATAAGTCTGGTAAAACTGCTGCCCGGCGGGCGAGCGCAGCCGCATTCCTTCGGTCGGCTTGACGCCGAGTTCCGTACGCACCCCATACGGAACGCTCAGCAGGATCACGGCACGAAACATATCCGGCCGCAGATTCGCCGAATAAGTGGCGGCCGCCGTTCCCCAATCGTGCCCCGCGATCACCGCCTGCTCATAACCGAGCGCGTGCACCAGGCCGACCATGTCGCCGGCGATCTGGAGCTGCGTGTAATCCTTAATATCCGGCGGAGCGTCGGTCTGCCCATATCCGCGCATATCCGGCGCGACCGCGTGATAACCCGCCGCGGCCAGCGCCGGCAAAACATGCCGCCAGCTATACCAGAGCTCCGGGAACCCGTGAGCGAGAATCACCAGCGGACCCTCGCCCTGCTCCGCGATGTGCATCCGGATTCCGTTCACCTGAACGAACCGGTGTTTCAACTCCGCACTTTGAGCAAAAACCGGCGACATGGCGATCACGCAAACCGCGGCGCGGATGAAGCGGCGGATCAGGCCAGAGCCGCCTTGTACAGTTCGACCAGCTTGACCCACGCGGCCTCCGCATCCGGTTTGTTGTAGATCGGACCGGACGCGTTCGGCGGCATGTCCGACACGCACCAGCCATGGATGGTGCCTTCCCAAACGTGAATCTCGGCCGGAACGTGTGCCGCGTCGAACGCCTCCCGGAGCTTGTCCTTCGCATCCGGCTGCGTCTTGTCGTCGCTCGCGGCGATGCCGATATACATGGTCGACTTCATCTTCGGCACCAGCAGATGCGGGCTGTTGGGATTCTTGGTCACCAGGCCGCCGCCGTGGAACGTCGCGCCCGCGCCCACCCGCTCAGGAACCGTCGCGCAGGTCCGGAACACCAGCGGTCCACCCATGCAGTAGCCCTGCGTGCCGATTTTCTTGTGCTTATTCACCTGTTTCTGCTTATCCAGAAATTCGACGTAGGCCACCGCGTCCTTTTCCGCCGCGCCTTCGGCGCCGATCGACGCCGCCAGTGCTCGGAGCTTGCTGGGATACTCGGTTGCAAAATTGACGTGCGAAGCGTCCGTGTACTGGTCCTTTCCGACCCGGTAAAACGGATTCGGCACCAGCACCGAATAACCTTCCGACGAGATGCGCTTGCCGATCTCGCGCATGGACGGCCGCAGGCCGAAAATGTCGGTCCAGATGATGACGCCGGGATGGGACCCGCCCTTGGGATGAATGAACGCCGCGTTGCAGGTTCCATCGGGGGTCTTGATCTCGACGTCGGTTTCGACCACTTCCATGCCCTTCGCCGAGGCCGCGCTGGCGGTGAGGCCCGCGGCTACCGAGAGCGCCACAAAATCGCGACGTCCGAGGTCGCCTTCATTCTTCAGTTTGTTTTCGTCCATGATGATCCACTCCTTCAAGGGTGATTGCGCAAAACCATTGTAGTCCAGCGCAACCAACGAATGGCTGCTGAATAATTCCTGTGACCGCTCCCTTCGGTCACGGCTCGGGGAGTAGTTTTTCGCCCTCCCCGAGCCGCGACCAAAGGAAGCGGTTAAAAGTTCCCGTTCCAAATCTACTCCGCTTCTATCGTGCCGCCTGCGCAAGCTCGCGCGCCGCGGCATCGGCCGCGCGCGGAGGATTTGAAAACTCGAGCGTTCCGTCTTCCAGCGACGCCCACTTCAGCGTCATCGTGTCGCGGATGTAATTCTGATAAACCCGCCACGGCGCCTTCGATCCCTGCTTCGGCCAGCTCTCGAGCGCCCGCTTCATATACCCCGACGAAAAATTCTCCACGAACGGAGCGACCGCCGTCTCATCATGACTCTGCGGAGTCACCTGGCGCATGCCTTTCGAATCCATCAGGTTCAACAGCCGGCACACGTAGGAGCAGATCAAATCCGCCTTCAGCGTCCACGATGCGTTGATATACCCGAACACCGAAGCAAGATTCGGTACGCCCGAAAACATCACGCCCTTGTACGCGAGCGTCTGCGCGGGATCGACGCGCTTTCCGTCCACCGCGAGCTCGATTCCTCCCAGAACCTGCATCGCGAGGCCGGTCGCGGTCACGATGATGTCCGCGTCCAGTTCCTGGCCCGATTTCAGCCGGATGCCGCGCTCCGTGAACGTATCGATCTGGCCGGTGACCACGCTCGCGCGGCCGGATTTGATCGCTTCGAACATGTCCGCATCGGGAACCAGGCACATGCGCTGCTCCCACGGCTTATAGCGCGGCGTGAAATGCGTGGCGACGTCGTAATCCGCGCCCAGCGCCTTCTGCGCCTGCTTGATGATGCCCTTCTTGATGAAATTCGGAAAGCGCTGCGAGAACTGGTACAGGAACGTCATGAAGCCGATATTCTTCCAGCGGCTGAGCCAGTTCGCCCATTTCGCCGGCAGCACTTTGCGCAGCCGGTTGGCGATCGCATCCTGCGCGGGCATCGAAATCACGTAGGTTGGCGACCGCTGCAGCATAGTCACGTGACCGGCCGTCGCGGCCATGGACGGAAGCAGCGTCACCGCGGTCGCGCCGCTGCCGATGATCACCACGCGCTTTCCCGAGTAGTCGAAATCTTCCGGCCACGCCTGCGGATGAATCACGCGGCCCGCGAAACGGCCGATCTCCGGAAACTCCGGCGTGTAACCCGACGAATAGCGGTAATAACCGGCGCACGAAAACAAAAAATTACAGGTCAGCTTCACCGGCTGATCGTCGCGCAGCGCATCGACGGTCCACCGCGCCTGTTCGGAATCCCACGCGGCACCTGTGATCCGATGGCCGAAACGAATGTTGCTGTCGATGCCTTCCTCCCGCGCCGTTTCGGTGATGTATTCGCGAATCTGCCCGCCCGGCGAAATGGTGGTTGGATGGGTCCACGGGCGGAACGAATAGCCCATGGTCAGCATGTCGGAATCCGAGCGGATGCCGGGATAGCGGAACAGGTCCCAGGTGCCGCCGATGCGGGCGCGCTGTTCGAGGATCACGTAGCTCTTGTTTGGACACATTTTCTTGAGGTAATGCGCGGCGCCGATGCCGCTCAGTCCCGCACCCATGATCAATACGTCGAAATGTTCCATGTGTCGCTCCAAACCGCTATCTGTCGCTGAACATAGCATATTATTTCCGTATCATCGATGGTGATGACCGTCACCGAAGCAGTCTTGTCGCGCCGTTCCGTGCGTGCGTTTCTTGAAAAACCGGTTCCGATCGCGCTGATCGAAGAGATTCTCACCAAGGCCTCGCGCGCCGCTTCCGGTGGAAACCTGCAGCCGTGGAAAATCTACGTAGCGAGCGGTGATGGGTTGCGCGGATTCAAAGCGCGCATGGCCGCGCGGCTCACCGAATCGGCGGAAGGCGACCTTCCGCTCGAATACCACGTGTATCCTCATCCGCTCAAGGCGCCGTATCGCGATTACCGTTTCAAGAATGGAGAAGATCTGTACGCGACGGTCGGAATCCCGCGCGAGGACAAAGCCGCGCGCATGCGGTTCTTTGCAAATAATTACACGTTTTTCGGCGCGCCACTGGCGTTATTCTGCTACGTCGACCGCGAGATGGGACCGCCGCAATGGTCGGACCTGGGGATGTATCTGACCAACGTGATGTTGCTGCTGCGCGAAGCGGGACTCGATTCCTGCGCGCAGGAATGCTGGTCGCGCTATCATCGCACGGTGCGCGAATTCCTGAATCCGCCGGACGAGTGGATGCTATTCAGCGGAATGGCGATCGGGTACGAGGATCGCGCCGCGCCGGTGAATCGCCTGGTCACCGACCGCGCCCCGCTCCACGAATTCTGCCGGTTCATAGAATGAAAACGGACTTGCTCCGCTGCCTGATGAGTCTGTGTCAAAACGTGGGATTGATCCCCGCCGTTGCCGGCAGGGCTGGTCTATCGAGTTGAAGGTCGCGCCGACGCAAGCCCTGCCGGTCAGAGTGTGTGTGAAAAGTCGATGCCTCACCCCGCCGTTACCGGCAGGGCTGGTCTATCGGGTTGAAGGCGAAGGCGTCGGTGACCAGCCCTGCCGGTCACGGCGGGGATCAACTCCACTTTTCACGCTCGGCACCGCGTCGAAGAGCGACATGCGGAACCCCGCGCGTCAGCAAGGGGAGGACGTCCGAAATGGGCCGTGCCGCTTCGGTCATTCTCTTCATCGCGGGGACATTGTATACTACGCACAAATCCGATGAAGACCACCTACGCAGCGATTCTTTCCATGTTTGCAGCTTCGCTGCTGCTGAACGCTCAGCAGCCCGGCGAAACCGGTTTGTACATGCGCGAGCAGGCCGAGCAGGGCCGCGCGCTATACGATTCCAACTGTGCGAGTTGTCATGGCCGGGACCTGGCGGGCGAATCGGCTCCCGCGCTGGCGGGTCCCAGGTTCGCGCGGCGCTGGACCGGACGGCCGGTGGCGGATCTGTTCACGACTCAATCGACCAGCATGCCGCCGGGAAAATCGGGATCCATCACGCCGGTGCAGCATGCCGCGATTCTGGCCTACATTCTTTCGCGCAACAACTATGCGCCGGGAGGGTCGCCGCTGATCGCCAATTCCGCGGTGCTGAATACAACCATGTTGCGCGCCGATCGAAGCGCGGTCAGCGGAAAGCCGGCGCCGGAATTTATCCCGGGTAACGCGAAACCGATCGCACCGGGAGCGGGACCCACGCAGGCCGAATTGACCGACGCCGCGCAATCCAAACGCGACTGGCTGTATCACACGCATGACTACGCGGGTGCGCGTTACTCGGCGGCCGATCAGATCACGACGCAGAATGTCGCGAAACTGCAGGTGGCGTGCGTGTTTCAGGTCGGCGACAACGAAAATTTCCAGACCGGGCCGATCGTTTATCAGGGAACGATGTATCTGACCACACCCCACTCGACGGTTGCGGTGGATGCGGCCACTTGCAAACCGAAATGGCGGTACACATGGAAGCCGCAAGGGCAGGATGTGTGGAACACCAATCGTGGGGTCGCGATCAAGGAAGGGCGGCTGGTGCGCGGGACTTCCGATGGCTATCTGCTGGAATTGAACGCGGAAACCGGTGAGCTGATGTGGGCACGCCGCGCGGCCAATTCGGATCTGGGCGAGACGTTCACTATGGCGCCCATGATTTTCGAGGATCTGATTCTGATCGGCCCGGCGGGAAGCGAGAACGGCATTTCGGGATGGGTGGGAGCGTTCAAATTCTCCGACGGCACACCGGTGTGGCGCTTTGAAAATGTTCCGGGGATCAAAGAAAAGGGCAACAAAAGCTGGGGGAATCCGAATAACATTCCGCTGGGTGGAGGGTCGGTGTGGACGCCGTTTACGCTCGATCCGTCGAAGGGGGAATTATTTGTCGCGGTGACCAATCCGGCGCCCGATCTGCCGGAAGATCAGCGGCCGGGCGACAACTTATATACCAATTCGATGGTGGTGCTGGACGTTCATACCGGGAAATTATTGTGGCACAAGCAGATGGTGGCCAACGATTCGCATGACTACGATCTGACGCAGGTGAGCCCGCTGTTTTCGACGACCGTTCAAGGACACATGAGCAGCCTGGTGGCGACGGTCGGCAAAGACGGAGTGATGCGGACCGTGGATCGCAACTCGCGCGAAATCATTCATAAGGCGTCGATCACGACAGTCGAAAACAGCGAGACGCCGGTGAATACGAAGGGCGTTCACGCGTGCCCGGGTGTCTTGGGCGGGGTCGAATGGAACGGGCCGGCTTACAATCCAGCTACTAATATGTTGTACGTGGGCGCAGTGGACTGGTGTGCAACGTTCAAATCGGCGGAAGTGGTGCGGCGCGTGGCGGGGCGAACTTATATGGGCGGGACGGTGCGATCCGACCCGACGTCGCAGGGATGGATTACGGCGGTGGATGCGTCGACGGGAGCGGTGAAGTGGAAATACCGGTCGGCGCGGCCGGTGGTGGGCGCGGTGACCACCACGGCGGGCGGCCTGGTGTTCGGCGGCGAGTTGAACGGGAGCTTCCTGGCGCTCGATGCGAAATCGGGCGACGTGTTGTATCGATTTAATACCGGCGGTCCGATCGGCGGCGGGATCGTGAGTTATGAAGTCGGCGGGAAACAATATGTTGCCGTAATGTCGGGACGGCCGTCGCGATTCTGGACGGACCAGAATCCGGGGGCGCCGACCATGTTTGTATTTGCGTTGCCGTAGGTGCGGAACAACGACGTTTTAACCGCTCCCTTTGGTCACGGCTCGGGGTCGGGAATTGAGCCGTGACCGCAGGGAGCGGTTAAACGATCGGGTTCGATAATCTTTCTTAGGGAGATCCTATGACGTCTCGAATCCTCGTATTGATCGGGTTTGCGTTCGCGCTGTCCGCGCAGAGCTCCAGGAACTGGACGCCGCCGCGCACCGCCGACGGGCATCCGGATTTTCAGGGTGTCTGGACCAACGCCACGCTCACGCCCATGGATCGTCCCAAGGAGTTCGCGGGGAAGGCCACGGCGACCGACGCGGAGGCGCGCGCTTATGAAAAGAAGGACCTGACCACGAACGATATCGATCGCGACGACGCGCCGATTCTGAAGGCGATCAACGGGTCGAATGCCGTGGCCGGGTACAACAACCTGTTTATCGATCGAGGGTCGGAACTGGCGCGCGTGGATGGGGTCAAGCGCACTTCTTTGATTGTCGATCCTCCCGACGGCCGCGTTCCGCCGCTGACGCCGGAGGCGATGAAGCGCATGATGGCGATGATGCGCGACTACGAGAATTACGACAACATCAAGAGCCGGCCGATCTCGGAGCGCTGCATCGTGGGGTTCGGCTCGACTTCCGGTCCGCCCATGGTTCCGGCGCTGTACAACAGCAATTATCAGATTGTGCAGACTCACGATACCGTGATGATTCTGGTCGAGATGGTGCACGACGTCCGCGTGATCCGGTTGAACTCGACGCATAAGCCGCCGGAGATCCGGCAATGGCTGGGGGATTCGATCGGCCACTGGGAAGGCGACACGCTGGTGGTAGACACGACCAATTTCACCGACCAGACGGCGTTCCGCGGGTCGACCGAAAACCTGCATGTGATCGAACGGTTCAAGCGCGTGGACAAGAACACCATCCTGTATCGCGCGACCATCGAAGACCCGTCCACCTTCGCCAAGCCCTGGACCATGGAATATCCGTTCGTGGCAAGCGCGGGTCCGATTTATGAATACGCATGCCACGAAGGGAACTACGCGATGCCCGATATTCTGGGCGGAGCCCGAAAAGCCGACGCGAAATAAAACGTAAATCGACAAGGGTGCGTAGTGCGCAGGAACGGCGGGAGTTTTTTGCCTGAACCGAACCCCTGGTACCCCGCGCTGATTTGAAACGTGGCACCGAATCTGGTTGTATCGCTTGGCTTTGCCGCGTTTATTACTTCGCGCCTCGCGGATGGCATGGAACCTGCATTAGTTCCCGGCAGGAGCCTCTATGCTGAACTGGGCAGTGGCGTTCTTTCTGGTGGCGCTGGTGGCCGGGGTGCTCGGATTCACCGGAATCGCGATCGGCGCGGCAGCCATCGCCAAGGTTTTGTTTTTCGTGTTTATTGTGCTGTTTCTGCTTTCGCTGGTGGCGCATGTGTCGAGGCGAATTTAAGAGACCGCGAAACGAGGACTCAAGTCGAGGTGCGAAATGTCGAAAAATATCGCTGTATTTGGAATTTATTCGATTGACACGGACCTGAACGAAGGAGTGGACCAGCTGCGCGTAGCCGGGTTCCAGAACACCGACGTTTCGGTGCTGGTGCCCGAAAACGGAGGCAACAAGGATCTGGCGCTTGAAAAAAACACCAAGGCGCCGGAAGGCGCGACTGCCGGAGCCGGAACTGGGGCAGTGATCGGAGGAGCGCTCGGATGGCTGGCGGGAATTGGCGCGCTGGCTATTCCGGGAGTCGGTCCGTTCATCGCCGCGGGGCCGATTCTGGCGGCGCTGAGCGGAGTGGGCGTCGGAGGAGCGGTGGGCGGGATCGCCGGAGGTCTGATCGGAGCCGGCATGCCGGAATATGAGGCGAAGCGTTTCGAAGGCCGCATCCGCAACGGCGGCGCATTGCTTTCGGTGCACTGCGATAATTCGGAACGTGAAAAGACGGCCAAGCGGATTCTGGAAAGTACCGGCGCCCAGGACGTATCTTCATCGAGTGAGGCGAGAGCCGATTATGGCACCAGCCACGAGACGCGTCCCCGGTCGACCGTGTCGCGCACTTAAAGTTTGACTGCGGCAGAGGATGGGCGGCTCGCGAGTGGGCCGCCCTTTTTTTGCGTTAGACCGGTCACCGCTTGCGGTACTCGCCGAGATTGATTCCCCGCCGTTACGAGTCTGTGGAAAAAGTGGAGTTGATCCCCGCCGTGACCGGCACGGCTGGTCGCCGGCGCCTGCGCCTTCAACGCGATAGACCAGCCCTGCCGGTAACGGCGGGGATCAACTCCACTTTTTCCACACACTCTTACCGGCGCGGGCTTTCGGTTTTCAGACTACCCGTCCTGTTCCCGAACGGCAAAACTGCCGATCCATGGGACGGAGAGAATCGCCTTGGAGCGAAACTGCTGGTATTGTCACAAACCGCTGCCGCTGACGAAGCTGCTCAAGAAGGATCTGTTCTGCTCCACCGCGCACGAAGAACAATACTTCAGTGACCAGACCGCCGCGGCGTTCGCGCGGATGAAAGAGCCTGAGCCGTCGGCCAGGATGGTCGCCAAATCGCCGGATCCAGCTGCGGTCGAGCTGTTGCCTGTCGCCGCAGAAGCGGAACAGCCGCCTCCTCCCATGGCTCCGCTCCTCGAACTCCTGCCACAGAAAGCGAGCCCGCCGGTACTGGTTCCAGAGCAGGATCCCATTACACCGGTGGGCACGCCGGCGCCGCCCCGTGGGGACTGGACGCGGGTCGAGCCGGAACTTGCCATGAACGGCTGGATTGGGCAAGGTACGGCCACCCCGCCGCCGCTGGCCGGGATTGAAGGGGGCTTCGCGGAGCTTCCGTTTGAATCGAATGTCGCGCTGCCGGTCGAGCCGGCGCCATCAGAGCCGGTGGCGAGCCCCAGCCCAACCGCGCCATCCCTGCCGATCTGGACCGTTCGCGCCGCAGCTGACTTTGCGATGGACGAAATCGCATCGGCGCCTTCGATCGACGCGGAACAATCGCCGCGGGTCCCGGGTGTCGAAGCGAATCCGCCCGCGCACTTCCATTCGAATCCAGCGGACGGCAACCCGCACCTTGCGCCAGTTGCCGGATCCGCGCCAGTGGCGTTCGTGAGCGCGCCCGACCAGCTTTCCCAAGCGGAGCCATCGCCTCGGATTGCGGGTGTCGAAGGATATCCGCACGCGTACTTGCGCTCGAATTCAGCGGACGGCACCGCGCTTCTTGCGGCCATCGCCCGATCCGCGCCGCTGATGTTCGTGAGCGAGCCCGCGTTTCAAGAGTGCCACCGGCTTCCCGAGCCTGAGGCGTGGTCCCCGAATCCATCCGGACTGGCGGCATGCGGGACGCTTTCGCCAGGCTGGTCCGGGCGGCTGGAACGGATTGAAAATCCCACGGCCTTCGCGGCGGATTTCGAGCAGCGCGAGGGGCATTTGTCGAAAGGCGATGCACCGGCCTCGAAAGCTCCCCGGGTTCCGCGGTCTCCACGGATGTGGTTCGCCTGGGACGATTCGCGTGCGGCGGGAATCGAAAATCGGGTGGTCTTCGTGGCGGATTTCGAGCACCGCGATTTGCGCTTGTCGAAGAGCGATGCACCAACCTTCGAAGCTGCCCGGTTTCTTTCCCCGGCACCGGCCATCGGCGCGTGGGACAATTCGCTTCCGGTGGTGTTGAAATGGCAGCCGATTATCAAGGCGTCTTCCTGGACCAACACACATAATCCGGCCAATGCGGTTCGATCGACGTGGGAAGCCGACGCCTGGCGGCATGGCGCGCGGCCAGCGCATGCGGATTTTCAGGAGATCATGGCCGGCGCGAATGGCTGGAGCGTGATCCTATCGCCCGCGCCGGTCGACGAACTGGCATTCGAAGGCACGCTGCGGATACCGGACGCGCACAGCGAAATCGCCGCGCTGTCGCCAGTGGAAGCGGGTGCGAACCTCCGGTCGTCGCTCATCCCGCGCGACTCCCAGACCGTTTCGATCGCGCCGACCGATTCCGCCACGTCGACCCTCGGGGCCGATTTCCAGGCGTTTTCATTCACCCCCGTTCCGCGGGTTGCGTTTGCCGGCGCGACGAGCCTGCAGGGAAGAATCGCCGATTCGTCGCTCCCCGCTTTGATCCATGCGAACCAATCCGAGCCGAGTCCCGCGTCGCTGATGGCGAAGCCGCGCACGTCTCGACCGGGAGCGCCGACGCTCCACTCCGGCGCCCGCGCCGACCATCCGTGGCAAGCCGTCCCCGGCAATGCGTGCGAAGGTCCTGCGCCCAGTCTGGATCGGGAAGGCGCACGCGCGTTCCGGGTTCCGAAAACCACCGCCGCGAACCCTTCTGATCCGGCGCTTCGCGTACCGAGCGGAATAGCGAGCACGATTTTGCACCCGCGCGATGCCGCCGCGAAACCGTATCTTCCGACGGAGCCGCCGGTGCGCATTGATCCGGCTTCAATATTCGCGCCGCCGGCCTGGTTGGGGATGGCCCGCCTGGCGCGAATCGGCGGGTCGCCGGCGCAGTTCCGGTTCTTCGCGATGCGAAAGCTGGTTGCGGTGCCGTTTCACGGAGTTCTGCGCGCGGCGGCCACTCCGGCGTTCTCGAATTCGATCGGCTCCACGCAATCGCCGGGCGGGTTGAAATTGCGTCCTTTGGCGCACGGTCCGGGTCACGCGGCGCCTGTGACTCTCGATGTGCCGCTTCAGCAAGTTGCGTATGAACGAGGCCGCCGGGTCGCGAAAAGAAGTCACCTCTAAAGGAACTGAGGTGTTTGTTCGATGGATTACTTAGAGAGCTGGAGGAATAAGACCCTCCGAACGCGAGGCAAAGCCCAACCATGAAGAAGACAACCCAGACTCCTTTAGCCGACGCTTCGGCAACCAACGGCCATAACAGCGAGGCGGTCCGCGACTTCGCGCAAGCCGTGACGCTGCATCTAAAGACCAATCGGGAAGCCGCGCTGGCTATGCTCGACGCGGCCGAAGAACATGGCGGCGATCCGGTGCAGATCAATTCGGCGCGCGGCCATATTCAGTTTGAATTGAAACATTTCGAAGATGCCGCGTGCAGTTACTCGCGGCTATGCGAAATCGATCCGCAAAATCCGGAAACGCGTTTTCTGCTGGGCCTGTGTTATCACCATCTGGGACACCACGCGGAGGCGCTCGAAGCGTTCCAGGCGGTGCTCGTGAAAAATCCGCGACATGTTCAGGCGCAACTGGCTGCCGGAACCTGCATGCTGAATCTGAACCGGCACAAAGAAGCGCTCGAGGCGTTCACCGCGGCGCAGGGACTTGCGCCCGAGTCCGAACAGGCATGGTTCGGCCAGGCGGTCGCGCTGCAGATGGGTTGGAAATTCGAAGACGCGGCGGCCATCTACCAGCACATTCTGGCCGCGAATCCGAAAGCCGAAGATTCGCTGGTCAACATGATCAGCATCGGCCTGCATCGCAAGGATTACGACCTGGTGCAGAACTACGCGCAGCGTCTGCTGGCGCTTCATCCGGATTCGCCGGCGGCTCTGGAAGGTTTGGCAGCGGCGGCGTTCGTGCGTCAGGATCTGGAGGGCGCGGCGCGCCACAGTTTGCGGCTCACCGAAATCGCGCCGTCGGTTTACGATCATTGGTTCAATCTGGGCGTCGCGTATCAGAAGCAGGAGCGTCATCAGGATGCCACGGTCGCCTATAGCCGGGCGATCCAGCTCCGGCCGGAAGCGATTTTCGCGCACATCAATCTGGGCGTGGTGCATCAGGAGCTGGGTGAGCTGGCGCCGGCGCGCGCCTGTTTCGAGCAGGCTTCCAAATTCGCGCCGGATCGCGACGATTTGAGATTCCACATCGCCTGGCTCACGGAGCGCCAGAATTCGCCTGCCGCGGCTGAGGCGCTGTATGCCGAGCTGGTCGAAAAGAATCCCGATCTCGAAAACGCGTGGTTCCGGCTGGGCTATCTTCGCCTGGATCGCGGAGACGCGGCCGGGAGCATCGCGCCGTTTGAGAAGTGCGTGGAGAAGCGCGCCGACTGGCCGGAGGCGGAGATCAATCTGGCTCTGGCGCACTGGCGGATGGGGCAGTACGCGCCATCCGAATCGATTCTCGAAAAGCTTTACGCGCGGCATCCCGAATCGGTGGACGCGCTCAAGGGGCTGGCCGAAACGGCGCTCAAGCTGGATCAGCCGGAGAAGGCTCTGCGCTATCACCGCATGCTGATCGACGCGGGCCAGGCTACACCGCAGGTATTTTATAACGGCGGCGTTCTCGCCGCGCAACTGCACGATCCGGCGGCCGCGGTCGCCCTGTACCGCAGCGCCATTCAGGCGCAGCCCGATTTTCCGGAAGCGCTGCTGAATCTGGGTCACGCGCTCGAAGCGCTGGGCCAGGCGGACGATGCCCGGGAGTCCTGGATCAGCGCGCTGGCGATGAAGCCTGAGCTGGCGAACGATTACTTCCTGCCGAGCCCGGCCGAGATCTGAAAAACAGGTTTCATACACGCTAGCCCCATGTGTAAACGTGGGGCTATTTCGTTCGTCCCGAGTTAGAAGTTGGTCGCATTGTGGGGTGGGGATTCTTGCCCGCTGCCGCCCTTTCAGGTCGGCTGGACCCGTTGGAAAACGGGTCCGCCGGCTGAAAGCCGGCCCCACGCCATCGCTCCCCAGTTATGTAACGAATTTCCAACTCGGGACACTAGCCTCACGCCGAACGCGATAGACCAGCCCTGCCGGTGAGAGTGTGTGTGAAAAGTGGAATTTGACCCTGCCGTGACGAGTCTGTGTGAAAAGTGGAGTTGATCCCCGCCGTGACCGGCAGGGCTGGTCGCCGACGCCTGGGTTCTCAACGCGATAGACCAGCCCTGCCGGTAACGGCGGGGTGGAGTCCCGACTTTTCACACAAACTCTGACCGGCAGGGCTTGCGCCGGCGCCTGTGCCTTCAGTGCGATAGACCAGCCCTGCCGGTGAGCCTGGGGCTTACCCGGTTACGAATCACGGCGCGAGCTTCACACACACCAGCATCCGTTCGTTGCGAACATACAGGCGCCCGTTCGCGACCGCCGGGTACGCGCGAATCACGCCACCCAGGATCTTCGCCGATTCCGACGGCCGGAATTCCTTCGGTGTCGCGGGCGCGATCACTAATTCGCCATTTTCGCGCACAATCAGCAGCCGCGGCCCGGCCAGCGTCACCGTGCCGGCGCCAAAACGTTCCACGCTCCACATGATTTTTCCCGATTTCAGGTCGATCGCGTGCAGTTCCTGCCCTTCTTCCTGCCGGCCGTGAAAGCCGTACAGAAATCCGTCCCGAAACACACACGTTGAATAATGATTCGACATGGAATCGTCGTTCGCCCAGACTTTCTTGAACGACGAGCCGTTTACTTCAAGCAGCGCGGCCCCCACGCCGTAGCTGGCCGAGATGAAAACCAAATTGCCGATCACCAGCGGAGTCGCCGCGACGACCGACGCCGACGATCTCGATTTGAACGGCATCGTAAATCGGATCTTTCCGGTCGCTGGATCCAGATCGACAAACTCAGACCGCGTCAGAAACAGCGCATGCCGCGCCCCACCGATGGTGGCCACCGTCGGCGACGAATAACTCTCTTCATCCGAAGTCGCCTTCCACACCACGTCGCCGGTCTTGGCGTCGAACGCAACGATCCCGGCGTCCTGCCCGCCGACGTTCACCAACACCTTCCCACCTTCGACCACCGGCGACCCCGCCGATCCAAACCATCCCTTCGGCGACCGGAATTTCTGGTGCGCGGGCACCTGCCAGATCTTTTTCCCCGTCGCAAAATCGACCGCCGTCAGCACTCCCTCTGCGCCGAACGCATACACGACTCCATTCGAGATCACCGGCGCCGACCGAGGCCCTTCGTCGAAACCGAAATCATCGCGATACGCAGTCGGATATTCGAGCGACCAAACGTTTTTTCCGGTCGCCGCGTCCAAGCACTCAATGATCTCGCGGGACTGCAGACGGTGGAATAAAATCATCTTCCCCGCGGCCACCACTGGACCCGCGAAGCCCTCGCCGACGTCCTTCTTCCAAACCACCGGCGGCCCGGAAGCCGGCCACGCAGCCGCAATGTCGGCCCCCGAATATACCCCGTCGCGCGTGGGTCCAAGGAACTGCGGCCAGTCGCCGGCGAGCGTTGCCATCAGCAGGACGACCGAAACTATCATCACGCTATAGTATAGAAATCATCTCGCGGGTGCGTTTGGGGAGGGACCTTGAAACTATCGGCAATCGTGCTTATTCTGGCAGCTGCGCTGCATGCGCAGACGGTGCGCGGAGTCATCGGCGGCACCGTCGTCGACCCGACCCACTTGGGCGTCCCCGGCGCGACCGTCACCCTCACCAGCGACGAAACCGGCGCGCGGCGATCCACCATCACCACTCCCCGCGGCGATTTCGAATTCGCGCTGATCGCGCCGGGACATTATCGAGTCGAGGTTGAATCGGCCGGCTTTCAGAAGACCGGGTTCGGGGTTTCCCTTGAAGTAAACCAGGACATCGACGTCGAAGTCCAGCTGCACCTCGCCGGCGAAGACACCGTGCAGGTTGAAGATGTCGCGCCCCTCCTCCGCACCCAGTCGAACACCTACGGCGGCGTCATCGACGATCGCCAGATCGTCAACCTTCCGCTCGACGGCCGCAATTTCTATAACCTCAGCCTCCTGCTCCCCGGCGTCGACCCTCCCGCCGAAGGCTCTGCCGGTTCCGTGCGCGGCGCGTTCGCCATCAACGTTAACGGCGCGCGCGAGGATATGAACAGCTTCATCCTGGACGGCGCGTATAACGGCGATCCGGAGCTGAACGGCCTTTCCGTCACCTCCACCGTCGATGCGATCCGCGAATTCGAACTCGCCAGCTCCACCTACGATGCCACCTTCGGCCGCAACGCCGGCGCGCAGGTCAACGTGGTCACGCGCACCGGAACCAACCAGTTTCACGGCACCGGATACGAATTTTTCCGCAATGACGACATCGCCGCCCGTAACTTCTTCGCCCCCGCGAACCAACCCATCCCGCGCTATCAGCGCAACCAGTTCGGCTCGACCCTGGGAGGTCCCATCCGCAAGAACAAAACGTTCTTCTTCGTCGATTGGGAAAGCTTGCGATTGAACGACGCGCAGACGCTGGTCACCGTGGTCCCCACCGCCGCCGAACGTGCCGGCAATTTCAACGGCAGCGGCCTCACCGCCATCGATCCGACCACCGGCAACCCGATCCCCGGCAACGTGCTTCCATCCTATTTTCAGGACCCGATCGGCAGCGCCATCGCCAACCTTTACCCGCTGCCCAACCAGTCGAACCCCAACGCGAACTACGTCTCTTCGCCGATTCTGACGCAGAATAGCAATCAGTTCGACACGCGTTTCGACGAAGTGGTGGGAGCGAAAGACGACGTCGCGTTCCGCTACAGCTTCGTCGACGGCACCTACTTCACTCCGTTCAACGGATTTTCCTCCGTGCCCGGCTACGGTCTGAATATTCCCAGCCGGGAGCAGAATACCGTATTGAGTGAGACGCACATCTTCACGCCCGCCGTGCTGAATGAGCTGCGCCTGGCCTACAATCGCGTTTCGAACAACACCGATCAGCAGAACCAGGGCGTCAGCATCAACCACGCAGTCGGCCTTCCGGAGCTTTCCACCAATCCGCGCGACTGGGGCTTAAGCGAGATCAGCGTCAACGGCTTCTCCCCCATCGGCGACGAAAATACCAGCCCCGAGTTCGGCGCTTCGAATACTTATCAGATCAACGATACGGCTTCCTGGAACCGCGGCCGTCATCTTTGGAAATTCGGTTTCGACTATCGCATCTTGCAGGAGAACGCGTTTCGCGACGTCGAATCGCGCGGCTTCCTCGATTTCACCGGGGAACTGATTGGCAATCCTCTGGAAGAGCTCCTGCTAGGCGCGCCCACCGAGACCGGCGGCGCGGTGATGAATAATCCCGAGCACGTCCGCACACACAGCCTGGATTTCTTCGCGCAGGACACCTGGCGCGTGCTTCCGAACCTGACCATCAACCTGGGTCTGCGCTACGAATACAACTCGCCCGCCGTCGATGCGCAGAATGCGGCGAATGTTTACAATCCGCAGACCGGGACGCTGGTCCAGGTCGGCCAGAACGGATTTCCGCGCGCCGGTTACAATCCCGATTACACCAATTTCGCGCCGCAGATCGGTATCGCGTGGTCGCATCACAACACCGTGATCCGCGCCGCCTACGGGATTCATTACGATGAATCGGAGCTGGCCGTCAGCGAGGGCCTGTACTTCAGCGCCCCGTATTACAATCTGCGCGTCGCCTTCGATTATCCGGGGATTCCGCCGCTGACTCTCGAAGATCCGTTTCCGACCAATTTCCCGATCCCGGTGCCCGCCTCCGCGACCGCGTTTCAGCGGAATCTCGCCACGCCGTACATGCAGCAATGGAATCTCGGCGTACAGCAGCAGCTAGGGGCATCGCGCGTGCTTGAGGTGGCGTATGTCGCGTCGAAAGGCACCCACCTGCTTGACTCGCGCGACATCAATCAACCGCAGCCCTCCACTAATCCGGATTTCGTCCGCCCCAATCCGAATTTCGCCGACATCGACATCATTGAGACGGAGGCCAATTCGACCTACAACAGCCTGCAGGTGCGCCTGGAGCAGCGTCTCTGGCACGGCCTCTCCGTGCTCGCCTCCTACACTTATTCGAAATCGATCGACGACGCGTCGAACTTTTTTTCGTCCACCGGCGATTCCAATTTTCCGCAGAACAGCTACGACCTGAGCGCGGAGCGCGGCCTTTCGAATTTTGACATTCGCAACCGCTTCACGCTGAGCTACGGCTACAACATTCCGTTCGCGGTCGGCCATCGCTGGCTGGGTGGATGGCAAAGCTTCGGTGTGCTCACCTTCCAGTCCGGCCAGCCGTTCACCGTCCTGCTGCTGCGCGACGACGACAATTCGAACACCGGCCAGACCGATATCCTGGGGGGCAGCAATGACCGGCCGAACGTGATCGGCAATCCGAATCTTTCCAATCCCACCGCGGCGGAATGGTTCAACACCTCAGCCTTCGCGATGTCGCCCTACGGCACGTTCGGCAATGAGGGCCGCAACATCGTAACGGGACCGGGCCTCGAAACCATCGATTTTTCGATCATCAAGAACACCCGCCTGGCCGAGCGTCTGAACATGCAGTTCCGTTCCGAATTTTTCAACCTATTGAATCACGCAAATTTCAACTTGCCAGACAATTTCGTCGGCTCTCCGACCTTCGGCCAGGTCACATCCGCCCAACCCGCTCGCAGAATTCAGTTCGGCTTGAAGTTCCTGTTCTGAACGGAACCCCGACCGTCAGGGAGGGGAGCAAGTCGTCAGCCGCGGCGAAGGCGCATGCCACTGCTTCGGGGGTTGAAGTGGGCTTGCTCAAGAAACTCCATCACCCAGCCGATAGACGATCGATGACCTGTGAGCACTGCGGAGCCCCCCTGCGCCCCGATATCGACCGCGGCCTGTTCGTCTGCGATTACTGCGCCACCGAATTCCTGCCTCCTGCCGAGGCTGATGGCGTTATCGTCATCGCCGACTCCAAGTTCGATTGCCCGCTATGCAAATCGAAGCTCGCCGACGCCGCGCTCGAATCCATTGCGCTCCTGTATTGCCGGGATTGCCGCGGAATGTTCGTCGCCATGGATGAGCTTGGTCCGCTGGTCTCCTCGCTCCGTACCCGTCGTGACCGTCCGGCAACATTCATTGCCCCGCGCAGCGAGCGCGACGCCGGCCGCGCGCTCTATTGTCCCCGCTGCGCCGCAATGCTCGACTGTCACCCCTACGGCGGCGGAGGAAACGTGAACGTCGATTCCTGCGAAACCTGTGAATCCGTCTGGCTGGATTCGGGCGAGCTGCGCAAGATCGCCGCGGCGCCGGATTATCAGCCCGTATACTTAAATCATGGAGACGATGGCCAACCCTAGCCTCGACGTCAAGGCGGCAAAGGAAACCGCGCTCATCGCCGCTCTGCGCGAAATGGGCAGCGCCATCGTCGCTTATTCCGGCGGCGCCGATTCGGCGTATCTGGCCTGGGCCGCGCACCACGCGTTAGGCGATCGAGTCGTTGCCATCACGGCCGACTCCGCCTCACTCCCCGAATCGCATAAGCGCGACGCAGAGCAGTTCGCGCGCACCCACGGCATTCGCCACGAATACATCGAAACGCGCGAATTCGAAAATCCCGATTACCTCAAAAACGATCGCGACCGCTGTTTCCACTGCAAAGATGAGCTCTTCGCCCGCCTGGATGAAGTCGCGCGCGAGCGTGGCATCACGAACGTAGTCTACGGCGTCAACGTCGACGACCTGGGCGATTATCGCCCTGGCCAGCGCGCCGCCAAAATCCACCAGGTGCGCTCGCCGCTGGTGGATGCCGGTCTTACCAAGGCCGAAATTCGCGAACTTTCGCGCCGCGCCAGCCTTGAAACCTGGGACCGTCCCGCCTCCGCCTGCCTCAGCTCGCGCATTCCCTACGGAACCCCGGTGACCATCCAGAATGTGAAAACCGTCGATCGCGGAGAAGACGCGTTACGCGCTCTGGGATTCCGCCAGTTCCGCGTCCGCTTCCACGGCGAAATCGTGAGAATCGAAATCGCCCCCGATGAGCTGCACCGCGCGATGACCGTAGAGATGGCGCGAGCCTTCACGGCCATCTTCAAACCGCTCGGCTTCCACTACGTCACGCTGGATCTCGAAGGTTACCGCCAGGGCTCGCTCAACGCAGTGCTCTAACTCACCGCGCGAAGAGCAGTGAAGCGCGCGATATGGTCGTAATCCCGATCACGGTGCCAAATGCCGATTCCGGCGCGGATGGCAATGACCGCGATCAGACAGTCGGTAGAGGAGCGAATGGTGTAGCCCATTCTGCGGGCGATCCTGTACACCTCGGCTGCATCCGCGAAGGCGTCGAGCCCCACCGGGTCGCCCACCACCGCGATCTTGTCGAGGCCCCGGCGAAATTCGTTCGCTGCTGGACTGTCGTCGAGCCCCTGCAGAATCTCCTGCATCACCGGGCCGCAAATCGCGAATTCCCCCATCTCCTCCCAATCCACCCGAATGGAGCCGCGCAGCAACTCGATCCAAACGGAGGTGTCGACCAGAATCACCGCGGCGATTTCCGTTTGCGCAGCCGGCGCGGTTTGTCCTCGCGCATTTCAGCGAGATTGCCGTGCCACCGAAGCTTGCCGAAAGTCCCCGCCAGCCGGCGCAGGCCCTCTCGCCGGATGACTTCTTTCAACGCTTCGTTGACGGTCGCCGAGTACGTTTTCAGCCCGAGGATGCGGGTCGCTTGTTCGAGCGTCTCCTCATCAAGCACAAGATTCGTGCGCCTCATGTGTATAGTCTAACGCGCCACCACCGCACACCGAAACCGGTTCTGCATCCGAACCTTCCCCGACTCGGCCACGAACCGCGTGAGCGCCCCGCGCACCGCCTGTTCCACCTTTTCGCGCCCGAAAATCTCCACCACTCTCTGGGACGGACCCGCCGCCATCTGCCCGCGCAGCGCCGTTTCCAGATCCGGATACTCGAACACGCAGTCGATTTCATGCACTTCGCCCGACGGAAATAGAGCCTCCAGTTCGCCTGGCGCCGACAGCGCAAACACGCCTCGCCCTTTCGGCGGCTTTTCAAATAAACTCAGCATCGCGTCGAAAATCTGCTTCTGCTCGCAATGCTCCATCGACCACACCACCACCGCCAGACGGCCGCCTGCCACCCGCAAAAGTTCACGCGCGGCCTGCACATGATCCGGCGAAAATTGCAGTGAGTTGATCGCAATCACCGCATCAAACGCGCCGTCCTCAAACGGCAGATGTTCCAGTTCCGCCAGCCGCAGATCGGCGCCCGGCAGCCGCTCCCGCGCGATCTCGAGCATCGATTCGGAAATATCGCAGCCGCTGACGATCGCGCCGCGTTCCCGCGCCATCACCGACGCGCCGCCCGCTCCACATCCCGCGTCGAGCATTCGCGTCCCCGCGCCGACCCGAGCCAGATCGAGCACCGGACCCCACAGCGCCGGCGACTTCCGCTCCTGAATCTCCAGCCAGTCGCGAGCCTCAGCGCCCCACAACGCGCCCTGTTTCCGGGCCTTGTCTGTCAATTGCATAAGAAATTGTCACCGCCGTTACGATCACCACCAGGCATCCGATCACGTTGAACCACAAGTACGCGACGCTGGTAAACAACGCCGCCGCGAAGATCGCCGCTTGTCCTACGATCGTCCCGATGAACGCCGCCGTCCCACTCACCCGCTTCAGGAAAAACGCGACCACGAACACTCCCAGCATGCTGCCGTAGAAATACGAGCCCACCTGGTTGACCACTTCGATCAATGCGCCCGGATGGTCGGCCGCGTAGCTCGCCACCACCACCGCGTAGATCCCCCAGAACACCGTCGCCACGCGCGAGGCAGTCAAGTAATGATGATCCGACGCATCCGGCTTGAAATGCCGACGATAGACATCGATCACCGTCACCGTCGCCAGCGAATTGATCTCACCCGAAATCGCGGACATCGCCGCCGTGAAAATCACTCCGATCACCAGTCCCACCAGGCCGCGCGGCAAATAGTGCGTCACGAAGGAAAGGAAAATATAATTCGTATCCTTCTCGCCGGTTATCTTCAAGGCATCCTGATGCGCGGACTCGAATTCGGTCTGCGCCGTGCGAAATTCCGTGATCGCCGCCGTTCGCGTCATCGGATCGTGCGCATCCTTTATATGCCGCGCCGCGGTCGCGCGATGCTCGAACGCCTGATTCTCCCGCGCATCGAGCGAAGCGTACTGCGCGCTCGCCTCTACTGTCTTCAACTCGCGCGGCTGAAACACCAGCGGCGGCCGGACGAACAGGAAAAACACAAACACCATCGCGCCGATGAACAAGATGAAAAACTGTACCGGCACCTTCGCCACCGCGTTAAACAGCAGGCTCAACCGGCTCTGCCCGATCGATTTGCCGGTCAGATAACGCTGCACCTGGCTCTGATCGGTGCCGAAATAAGATAGAAACAGAAACGTCGCCGCGATCAGCCCGCTCCACAGGTTGTACCGATTGTTCCAGTCGAAATGCGTATCGACCGCGTTCAGCCGTCCCGCCGCGCCCGCGATTCGCACGGCGTCGAAAAACGAAACATCCGCCGGCAACAGGTGTATCGCCATGATCAGAGCGACCACCAGCGCGCCCATGATCACCATCATCTGTTGCACGTCCGCCCACGTCACCGATTTGATTCCGCCCGTGGTCGTGTAAACCACCACCAGTCCGCCCATCGCGATCGACGTTAATTTGAACGGCCATCCCAGCACCACCGACAGCACGATGGCCGGGGCAGCCAGCGCGATTCCGGTTTGCGCGGCGCGCGAAATCAGAAAGATGGTCGTGACCAGGCTGCGCGTCTTGGCATCGAAACGTTTTTCAAGATATTCGTAAGCCGTGTAAACCTTCGCACGATGGAAAATCGGCACGGCGGTCGCGGCCAGGATCACCATCGCGATGGGCAACCCGAAATAAAATTGCACGAACCGCATGCCGTCCGAAAATCCCTGCGCGGTGGTCGAAATGAAGGTGATGGCGCTCGCCTGGGTCGCCATGATCGACAGGCCCATGGCATACCACGGCATGGTTTTATCGGCGAGCAGAAACTGGTTGACCGTCTCCGACCCGCGCCCGCGCCACAGCCCATAGGAAACCAGGGCGATCAGCCACGCAAACATCACCGCCCAATCGAGCGGCGTCATGGAGCGAAATGCACCGTGAAAAGATAGAACCCGAAAATCACCACGGCCAGATAGCACAGCACGATCACGTACACGCGTGGCCAAGTGCCCCAAATCGGCGGCGGTTCGTCGGGAATTTGCCTCTGGTCCTGTTCGATCATTGCTCTTTAGCCGCGCTCATCTCATTGAACCTTCGCTGCGCTCATCTCATTGAACCTTCGCTGCGCTCATCTCATTGAACCTTCGCTGCGCTCATCTCATTGAACCTTCGCTGCGCTCATCATGTTCGCAAACAATCGATACGCCCCCGGCACGCCCGTCGGCAGCTCGCGGAACCAGGAATACGCCGTGAAAATGTACACGCCTTTGCCATAGCGCGTGTACAATTCGCCGCCGGGATGCGGCTCCTCGCCCGAATCGTGCGATTCGAGCACGCTTTCATACTTCGGGTCCCACGCGCTCGCGAAATTCAGGCCGCGCTCCTGCACCCAGCCTGCGAAATCTTTGTTCGTGATCTTATTCGGCTCGCGCATCAGCGGATTGTTCGGATCGAACGTCACGCGCGCATCTTCATCCACCACGCGATCCCGGCTGGTCGAGATCGGATACGGCCCGATGTGTTCGAGCAGCGAAGGGTCGCCCCCGAACGGTCCGCCTTCGAGCACGTTGTACTGCACAATCAGATCGCCGCCATTCTGCACGTAATCGAACAGCCGCTGCACGTTGGCGCGAAGATCGGCGCGGACATTGAATGCCCGCACGCCGGTCACGATCGCGTCGAATCGAGAAAGATCGCCGGTCGCGAGATCGTCCGAAGTGAGCAGCGTAACGGAAATCCCCATCTGCCGGATCGCATCCGGCTCTTCATCGCCCGCGCCCATGATGTAGCCGACATTGTGCGCCAGCGTACGGATATCGGCGCGCACCAGCTTCGTCTCGGATACCGGGAACAAAGTCTGCGGCGGAATATGCGGATACGAAATCACCTGCGTTCCGACCGAAATCTGCTTATCGCCGACCGTCGCCGTCGCGCGCAGTTCCGTCTGCGCATCGGCGGACGGCGGAGTCACTTCAAACACCGCAGTCGACTGTTCGCCGGAGCTTGAAAGCTCGAAATGCCGCGATGCCGGCTCCACGCGCCAGCCGTCGGGAGCTTCGAGTTTCAACTCACCTGCCGCCCTGCCAGTGTTAGCGCGCACCGGAACCTCCACGCGCCGCGAAGTGGTATTCGGAAACACCAGCGCCCTCTGCGAGAGATCAATCCCCACCGGCGGCACAATCGCCAGCGGCCGCGTGCGCTCGCCATACAGATGATCAATGAACCGATATTGCACCGGCCGTTCGAGCTCGATTTCCGCACCCGCAATCTTCATCCGAAAATGCGCAGCGAGCACCGGCGGATTTTCGGGAAGCCCAATCATCTTCGGATCGGGCACCGTGTACAGCCAGCCATCCGGAGGCTTCACCAGCCAGTACGGCTGCGAATACTGCTCGCTCTCGGGGACGTGAATTGGAATCGTGTAACGCTCCGGCTGATTGTCGACCAGCACCGACTTGGCAACATCAGGCGGAATGATGCCCTCCATTCCGGTCAGATTCACTCCGATGAGGCCCGCCTGCGCCGGCTCGCGGAGCAGGGCCGTCGCGCTGATTTTCAGATTCCCGCCGGGCGCGACTTGAAAACGGTCTGATGCAGCGTCGAGCCACAGCCCCGCGCACTCGGCAACGGTCTCACCGAGCTCTTTCAGTTTCAGTCCGACGATGGGATCCTCGCCATGAGCTACGCTAACGCTGGCGTTCAGGTCGACGGGCGGAAGAAGGGAAAGCCTGACGTCCACGAGCGTCTTTAGGAGCTGTTCGGGATGGGCGGCGACGAAGGACTTGCGCGCCTTTTCGATCCGATCTCCGATGGCGCGGTCCCGAACGCGAGCCCACGTCGTATCAATCCCATCAAACACATCCTTCGTCGCCTTATCCCCCGCGATCGTCACCAGGTACTGTTTCTGCGAACCCTTCTGCTCGGGCGCGCCCATCCCCTGGCTGCGATGCTCGCTGCGGCTCATCCCCGCGATTTCGGCGTAGGAAACGCCCAGCTCCGGGTTGTACTCGCCGACGTCAATCACGATCCGGTCGGCCATCTTCTCGGCTTCCTTCTCCTGATCGGCCGTGAACGCGATCACGTTGTACATCAGTCGTTTTGCCTGCCACGGTTGCACCCATTGAAGCTGTTCGGGATACTTCGAGGGATCCGCCGCTGCCGAAAACGCTTCGCGACCCAGAATCGCCGAAACCTGGTGCTGCCCGTGCCCATCGCGCGGCGTTCCGGAAAAGCGCAGGATGATCACGTCCGGCCGAAAGCGCCGAATATCCCACACCACATCGCCCAGCACCTTCTCGCGGGGCCACTTTGCAAATGTTTCATCGACCGTCTTCGTAAATCCGAAATCGATCGCCCGCGTGAAATACTGCTCAGCGCCGTCGATTTTGCGAGCCTCCAGCAACTCCTGCGTGCGGATCACGCCCAGCGCCGCGCCCTGCTCGCTGCCCAGCAGATTCTGCCCGCCCTCCCCGCGCGTTAGCGACAGGTACGCCGTCCGCATATGACGGCCGCGTGAAAAATACGCGAGCAGCGCCGTATTCTCGTCATCCGGATGAGCCGCGATCATCATCACGCTGCCGAGAGTATCCAGCCGGTCCAGCCTTTGCCGGATCTCCGCCTCACCGGCCAGATTCCGCTGGGCGCAGGCCAAGCCGGCAAAAAACATGAAACTGATGAGACGTTTCAGCGTCGTTGTAAAATAGGAGCGGTTGCGAGAAGGAACACCCACGTGACTTTCATCTTAGCAACCGCGCGAACTTGCTCCAGGGGGCGGTGATGTCGGACGGGATCTCGGGATGGTGGAGCGGCGCACGGCGCTGGATTCACACGGGCGCTACGGAAACGAAAGGGACGCGGATCGGCCTCGCGCTGGGCGGCGGTTTCGCCCGCGGGATTGCTCATGTCGGCGTGCTGCGCGCCTTTGAACAGGCGCGGGTGCCGATTCACATGATCGCCGGCGTCAGCGCGGGTTCCATCGTCGCCTCCGCATTCGCCTCCGGCAGTTCCAGTGAGGAAATCGAATGCGTGGCGAAGGCCATGCGATTTTCAGACGTCGCGCGCTGGCGGATCAGCCGCGCCGGACTGGTCGGCTCAGACCCGATGTCGAAGTTCCTGGCGCGCCTTCTGAAGGTCTTCGAGTTCGAAAAAATGAAAATCCCGCTGGCGGTAGTCGCCAGCGACCTGACGGCCGGATCGCCGGTGGTCTTCAAAGACAAAGGCGACGTGATTCTGCCCATCCGAGCCAGCTGCTCGTACCCCGGGTTCTTCCAGCCAGTGCGCTACATGAATCATTGCCTGGTGGACGGAATGGTTTCGATGGACGTGCCCGCCGCGCCGCTGCGCCGCATGGGCGCGACGCACGTGGTCAGCGTCGCCATCCCGGTGCCCACCGAATTGGTGGACCCGCGCAATATGCTGAGCGTGATCACGCGCTGTTTCCAGATCATGACCGCACGCACGGAGTCGCAATGGCGCCGGGCTTCGAACCTGGTCATCACGCCTGAGGTGCGGGAAATCGGTTGGAATTCGTTTGAAAGCGCGAACCTTCTGGTGGACGCCGGCGAGCGTGCGGCCAAGGCCGTGATGCCCCAGATCCTGCGCTGGCTTTCAAAAGAGCCGGTTGAAATCAGACCGCCGCGCGCCGAAGGTACCGATCCAGCAGAAGCGCCCGATGATGCAGTTCGTGCCCGGCGATGATCCAGGCCAGCGCGCGGACGCTGAGTTCATTCTGATTCGCGATGCCCGTCCGCATCCACGCGTCCTCTTGAAGATGACGAAACAGCAGCACGGTGGACCGCCGCGCCGCCTGGAATTCTGCGATCAAACCCGCTAGCCTGCACTGATCGAACGGTCCGTTGCGAATGTAATCGTCCTGTTCGAATCCGGCCAATGGCGTCCGGTCGCCGCGGGCGATGCGCATGGCTCGATACGCGAAAATCCGTTCGGAATCGATCACATGGCCGAGCATTTCTTTGACCGACCACTTGTCCGGCGCGTACCGGAATCCACCGCGTTCTTCGCCGATTCCCAGGAGCAGCGCGACGGTTTCCTCGCCCTGCTGTTCGATGGTCTGGCAAATGTCCGCAGTCTCGACCAGCGAAATATAACGCTGCCAGTAGGGATCCGCGGTCTGCGGACGATCAGTCATTCGCGTCGGACCAGTTATCCGCCGAAGCGTCGGCCGGCGCGCCTTCCCACTCGCGCTCCAGCATGCGGGAATATTCGCCCGACGCGAAGATTTCGAACTCGAATCCGAAATCGGCGATATCGGCGAACTGCGCCTGACCTTGCCGGCACAGGAACATCTGGTCGGCGTAGCGATAATAATTACGGACGAATTCGTCGGACAGAAGACTGCGCCGCGGCGCGTCGGCCAGCACCGCGTTCAGCCCCAGCGCGCGCGTGAAAATGGACCGGTAATCCGCCACGCCCCACTTGCGCAGCTTGGCCTGCACGGCCGCCGGCGTGTGCTGGACCAGGTACGCCGCGAAGCTCTGATAGCGGATGCCGCGCACCGAAAGCGACGGGTCGCGCGCAATATGCTCCAGGCACTGATCGATCCAGCGCACCAGGTCCTTGCCGACGTAATACAGCATCCGGATTTCGCAATAACGCCCATCGAGCAGCGCGCGATCCAACTCTTCGGCGGTTCGTTCCCCGGTCGGCAGCAGCCCCTGCAGCATCAGGCTGGCGCGCGAGCTTTCGACCAGCTTGTCGGGCCCCGCCGCATCGGCGAAGGGATGGAGAATCAACGGTGGCAGCGCTTTCTCTAAGGTCATGAGGTGTGGCTACTTTCTGACCAAGTATGCCAGATCAGCGCCGTTCGGTAAGCAGTACTTTCGCCTCAATTATTTGGCCCCCGCGGAGCACCTTCACCAGTACCAGATCTCCAGGCTTATGAGCCCTCAGCGCGTAGGTGAAGTCGTACAGATTGCCAATCGCTTTTCCGTCGAATTCGATCAGAATATCGCCGGGTTTGAGGCCAGCTTTCGCGGCCGGGGTCCCGTCGCGCACATCCGCGAAACGCACGCCCTTGGGAGGTTCATTGAAATCCGGAATGCTGCCGAACATCGGCCCGTAGCCCGAACCTCCGCCTGAACCTTCGGTCGCCTGCGCCGGTTCGGCGACCCGCACGAACTGCGGCCGGGAGCTTGATTTTTCAAGAGATAACGTGACATCGGCGATGTAATCGAGCAGCGTCGCGGCATCCGGCGCATCGATTTTATCGGCCGTATCGCTCGGCTTGTGATAATCGGCGTGCAGCCCGGAAAAGAAGAACAGCACCGGCACCTGCTTGGTGGTGAAGGACGTATGATCGCTCGACCCGTAGCCGGATTTCTCGGAAAGATCGATGTGCAGCGACGCCGGCGGTTTCACGTCGTTCAAGAGCTGGGTAAAGCTCGATCCCGTGCCGGTCCCGCCCAGGTACACCTTGCCGTCACGAATGCGGCCGATCATATCCATATTGATCATGGCGACCGCGTTCTGCAGCGGCAGAATAGGGTGTTCCACGTACCACTCACTGCCCAACAGCCCTAATTCCTCGCCCGCGAACGTCAAAAACAAAATCCCGCGTTTTTGTTGCGGCTGTTTCGAGAACCAGCGCGCCAGCTCGATCACTCCCGCGGTTCCCGACGCGTTGTCGTCGGCGCCAGGATGAATCTGCCCGATCTGCGACGGCGCCAGCGAATGCTCGTCGCCCAGGCCGAGGTGATCGTAATGCGCGCCGATCACGACGTACTCATTGGTCGATCCCGGCAGATACGCCGCCACGTTGTGGACGTTCTTCGAATCGCGCCGGATATCGGTGTCGATCGAAACTGTCGTCTTCAGTGCGAATGAATGCGGCTGCCCGTCTTTCTTGATGGCCTGATATTCGGCGTCCAGGCTGTGGCCTTCGTTCTTCAGCCACGCGTCGGCGTCGGCTTCTTTCAACTGGACGAAGAAAATCCCGGCGTCGGTGGGCCCGGTGGCGACCGTGAACTTCGGCAGATCGTCTTTTCCGTCATGGGCGAAGACGTCGTTGACCAGGATCACGCCTATGGCGCCGTGCATTTTCGCGTTCACCGCTTTTTCAGTGAACGTCGCGTGACTCGAAAACTCCCCGCCCGGTTTTTCGTTGGGCTCATGCCGGAAGATCAGCACGATTTTCCCGGTCACGTCGATGCCCGCGTAATCGTCGTAGTGCTTGTCTTTATCGGTGACGCCGTAGCCGGCAAACACCACCGGCGCGTCCAGATGTCCGCTCGAAGAAAAGCTGAACGGCACGAAATCCCGGCCTTCTTCGAATGATCCGAGGTGATTGTCCGGGCCCAGATGCGCGCCGAGGATCACCGGGAATTCCAGCATCTGCGGCTTCAGCCCGGCGGCCGCGAACTTGTCGGCAATAAAATGTGCGGCCACTTCCAGCTCCGGCGATCCGGTGGCGCGGCCCTTCAACGCTGGCGACGCCAGATACTTCACGTCCGCCAGAAACGCCTGCGGACTGATATCCGCCGCAAACGCGCTGACCGCAATCAGCCAGAAGATTCTCATTTGACGATTTTCGGAAGAGAGACTTCGCAGCATTTTTCGCCCGCGTCGCCTGCTTTGGCCTGATGCTCCAGCTCCATCTTGATCAGCGTGTCCATCGTATTCCAGGGCAGGGCGTTTTCGATCTTGCGTCCATTGATGAAAATGGTGGGCGTCGCGTTGACCTGCAATCCCTTGCCCTCCGCGATCTCTTTTGCGACTTCGCCGTCGGTCGCCTTCGACTCCACGCATTTGCCGAGCTGCATCCCGTCCACGCCCTTCTCGGTGGCGAACAACTGCAGCTTGTCATTGATATTGTCGAGCCCGATGTTGGCCTGCTGATCGTACATCCAGTCGAAATAATCCCAGAACTTCTTGGGATTCTGTTTGAACACGCAGCGGCCTGCGTCGGCCGCGGTGCGCGCCCAGTTGTGGATGCTTTCAAGCGGGAAATCCTTGAAGTACAGGCGCACTTTATCCGGATACGCTTTGGCCAGATTCTGCCGCAGCACGGAGGCTTCTTCCTTGCAGACCGGGCACTGGAAATCGCTGAACACCACGATCACCACCGGCGCGCCGGGCGCTCCGAAGCTCGGCTGCAGGTCGGTTTTGAGCTTGCTGATGTTTTCCCAGAACGGCCCTTTGTTCATGTCGTAAACCGTGCCCTGGACGAACGATTTCCCGTCCTTCGACACGTACACGACTTCGTCTTTAGTCGCATTGTTAGGCGCGATCCAGTGCACCCACACGTCGAAAAATCCGGGCAGCGTCTTGGATGGCACGGCGTCGTCGATTTTGCACGTCACCGACGGCAGGAACAACTCGACGTTGCGCAGATACGACTCGAGGGCGGCTTTATCCAGCGCCGATTTTTCGGGTTTAGCCTGTCCGAACGCAAGCCCGGCCGCCAACAAGCAAAGTACAGTCTTCATAGGTTACTCCTAGAGTACCGGGCCGATGCGCCAAGGTACAAATTCGTGATGTTCCAGCCGCTCGCTGGCGGTCCGCTCGCCTGAGGCGACGCGCAGCAATAACTCGAAAATTTCGTGACCCGTTTCGCCCACCGAAGCCGCGCCGTCCGCGATGCGACCGGCGTTTACGTCCATATTGTCGCGCATCCGGCCGAACGTGTTGGAGTTGCTCGCGATTTTGATGACCGGGATAGTCGGAAATCCGATCGCGCTTCCGCGCCCGGTCGTAAACGCGATCACGTTCGCCCCGCCCGCCGCGAGTCCCGCCAGCGATACCGGATCGTATCCCGGCGTATTCATGAAAACGAACCCGGGCGTCCGGACCCGCTCGGCGTAATCTACCGCGTCATTCAAAGGCGACGTCCCGGCCTTGGCGACCGCGCCCAGGGACTTCTCCAGAATATTGGTCAGCCCGCCTTCTTTATTTCCTGGCGTTGGATTATCGTCGAAACTCCCGCCGAAGCGCGCCAGATATTGCTTGTACCCGTGAACGAATCCCAGCAGCTTTTCGGCCACCTCACGGTTCCGCGCGCGCCGCACCAGCAGATGCTCGGCGCCGAAAATTTCGGTTGTCTCTGCAAGCACGGCTGACCCTCCGGCCTGCGCGACCAGATCCGAGCAAACGCCCAGCGCCGGATTCGCAGTGATCCCGGAGAACGAGTCCGACCCTCCGCAATTCAGCCCCAGCACGATTTTCGAAGCCGGCACCGGCACGCGTTTTTCGCCGGCCGCTCGCTCGATCATCTTCGCGATCTCACGCCGCGCCGCCTCGACCGTCGCACGAGTTCCGCCCGACGCCTGTAGCGTCATCCCGACCATCCGCGCGCCGGCATAACCGCCGATCTGGTTCACTTCGCAGCCCAGCCCCACCAGAATCGCCGAAGAAACATTGGGATGGTCGAGGACACCCGAAAGCGTTCGCCGCAGCTGCGTCGTATCCGGCCCGATCGAGTGCCCGCACCCTTCGCCATGCGGAAACGCGACCACGCCGTCCACATTTTCGGGCATGGCCTCGTTTTCAAAACTTTCGGCGATCCGCTGCACGGTGTGCGCCGCGCAATTGCTGGCCGCGACCACCGCGATATAATTCCGAGTCCCCGCGCGCCCATCCTCGCGAGCGTACCCCATGAACGTCGGCGCGTCGGCCGGTGCCTGAGGAATCGCAATCGAACCCTGCGGAAATTCGTAATCGAACGTCAGTTCCTCGAATGCGACGTTGTGGGTATGAACATGATCGCCGGGTTCGATCGGGACCTTCGCGCGCCCGATCATCTGTCCGTAGCGCCGTATATTTTCCCCCGCCGCGATCGCGACCAGCGCGACTTTATGCCCCGCCGGAATCGCCGAACGCGTGCGCACATTCAGCACCGTCATTCCGGCGCTGATCGGCACTCTCGCAATAGCGACATTATCGGTCGGATGCAGCCGGATCGCCGAATTTTCCGCGGTCGGAAGTTGAATCATCATAAATGTTGCGCGAAAACGGGGGCTGACCACTCTGTCCCCAATCCACAGTCAACCGCACACCGAACGCGGCCTTCGGCGGACAGAGCGGTCTGTCCCCGTTTTTGCGCCACCTTACCATTCATGCGGTCTGCACCAACATTATACTGGAGGCTTGTCGCGAAGCTGGCTGATCTTTCCTTTACTGCTCGTGTATTTGTTCAACCTCGGCGCGGTCGGCTTTCTCGCGCCGGACGAGCCTCGTTATGCTTCGATCGGCCGGGAAATGGCAGCGTCGCACGATTTCATCACTCCGCGGCTCGATCAAAAACCGTGGTTCGAGAAGCCGCCGCTGCTGTATTGGATGGTTGCGCTGGGCCGCGTTACTCACCTTCCGGACGAATGGTCCGCGCGCCTGCTTGTGGTATTCACCAGCCTGATTTTTCTGGCATTTTTCTACTCCGTGCTGGCGCAGGAATTTTCGGAACGCGTAGCTTTCACAGCGACCGCCATCCTCTCGACCTCAGCCGGCTGGATTGCCTACAGCTCCGTTGCCGTCAATGACCTGCCGATGACGGCGGCGTTCAGCGCCGCGATGCTGATCGCTCTTTTTCAGACCCGGCGCGAGAGCGGTTATGCGGCGGGCGCGCTGCTCGGTCTCGCGATCCTGGCGAAAGCGTTCGTGCCGTTGGTCCTGTTCGTGCCTGTGTTCCTGATCGCGCGCCGCACACGGTGGACGATGATCCTTGGTTGCATGGTGGTCGCCGCGCCGTGGCATCTGCTGGCTTGGGCCCGAAACGGCGGCGCATTCTGGCAGGATTATCTGTGGAAACAGCAGGTTCTGCGCTTCTTTTCGCCGTCGCTCGCGCACGTGCAGCCGTTCTGGTATTACCTGCCGGTGCTGCTCGCCGGACTGTTCCCGTGGACCCCTCTCGCCGGGCTGCTGATCCGGCGGAAAACATTCGAAGATGTTCGCGTGCGATTCCTGGTCGCCTGGCTTCTGTTCGCGCTGGTTTTCTTTTCAGCCGCGCGCAACAAGCTCCCCGGGTATGTTTTACCTCTCCTGCCGCCCCTCGCCATCGTGTTCGCCCTCGGCATCGATCACGCCGGCCAGGCCAAAAAATTTTGGATCGCCAGCGCCGCGCTGCCTCTGATTCTGCTCCCTGCGATTATCCCGGCTCTTCCTGACGCGCTGCTTTCCGGTATCCGCAACACGCCCGTCCACTGGACGGCGATCGCGGCTGGGTTGCCGTTTGCAATTTTCGCGCTCGCCGCGTGGTTTCTAGCGCGGCGCGAGAGCACCAGCCTGGCGGTCGCCGTGATTTTCGCCGGGGCCACGGCCGGCCTGATCTACGTGAAAGTGAAAGCATTTCCCATCCTCGACGACCGAGTGTCCGTACGAGTTTTCTTTCGCCAGCACGCCTCTGAAATGGCCGGCGCCTGCATCGAAGACGGCGTCCGGCGCGAATGGCGGTACGGGCTGAACTACTACGCCGGACGCGAAATCCCAGATTGCACATCCGCCGATCGAGTGCGCGTCGGTGAACAAGCCCGGCGTCTCGTCATGCATTAGTAATGGATGGCGGATATTCTAGATCCATGAAGCGAACTTTGGTCTTCGCCGCCGCGCTCACACTGACCGCCTCTACCATCCGCACGCCGCGGGAGCGCAAATTCAGCTTCGAATATGCCGTCACGGTGAAAGATCTTCCCGGCAGTGCGAAGACGGTTGACCTGTGGATCCCCGTCCCGCACGACGATCCGTACCAGCGGGTTACCGATCTTAAAATCGAGACGCCGCATCCTTATAAGATCGCGACCGACGCGGATGGCAACACGATCCTGCATCTGAATGTGCCGCGCCCGGCCGACGGCGCCGTCCCGTTGACGCTGCGCTTCAATGCCGTCCGAAAAGAACACCTGACGTCACTCGCGGACCACGAAGCGAAGCCCGAATCGAAAGCCACGCTTGACCGCTGGCTCAAACCCGATCGCCTCGTCCCGATTGACGGAAAAATTCGCGAATGGGCGCGCCAAGTGGTGGATGCCGCGCACGCCAAAACCGATGTCGAGATGGCGCGCGCGATTTACAATCACGTGGTCGCGACGGTCAAGTACGACAAAACCGGAAAAGGCTGGGGCAACGGCGACATCTATTACGCGTGCGACGCCCGCCGCGGCAATTGTACCGATTTCCATGCGATTTTCATCGGCTACGCGCGGGCGATGGGGATTCCGGCGCGCTTCGCGATCGGTTTCCCGCTGCCCGCCGACCGCGGCGCGGGGAAAATCGCCGGCTATCACTGCTGGGCCGAGTTCTATGCGAAGGGCATCGGCTGGATTCCGGTGGACGCGTCAGAGGCGCAGAAGAATCCTGACCAGCGCGAATATTTCTTCGGCGCGCACGACGAAAACCGGGTCGAATTCTCCCGATGCCGAGACCTGATCCTCGTCCCGCGCCAGCATGGCGAGCCGTTGAATTACTTCGTGTATCCGTACGCGGAAGTCGATGGCGTGAAGTATACGCAGCTGGAAACGACCTACGCTTATAAAGATCGTTAACCGGGTGTTTCCGGTGGGGCAGCCGCTTTTGCCTGCTGTCTCTTTCGCCGAAGAACGCAGCCGCAAGACCGGCCGCGCCACCAAAGCACGCTATGCGTTTTTCAGCTCGACCGTGATCACGCGTAAATCTTTATCGCCGATGTTTTCTACCGTGTGCGGCGGGGTCGCGGCGATCCAGTGCGCGCTCTCGTGCGCCACCGGTTCGTGCTCACGGCTATCGTGTTGGACCGTCCCCTCATGATCGCGGCGAATGAAATGGCTCCAGGTCAGGATGTACTGCGAGCCGGGATACCGGTGCGTATGCACACCCGTCTTGTGCCCGGGAGGGACAACCGTCTCAATCACCCGGACGTGTTCGTTCTCGAAAAGGCAGAAGTGATGCTCCGGGGCAGCGTGCAAGGCATCCATCTCGTCAGGCCAGTTCCAGGCATTGTCAGACGATTCGTTCGGCACCCCGCCATTTTACTTCATCGCGTTGTATGCTAGCGGTCATGCCGCGCCGCATGTTGCTCGCAATGATCCTGGCTGTTTCCCTGCAGGCCGCCGACGCCGATGCTGAGCGAAATGCCCGCAAAGCGATGGACGAATTCATGACCACGTTCAACGCCCGCGACGTCCACGCCTGGGCCGCGACTTTGAATTATCCGCACGTCCGCTTCGCGAGCAACCAGGTGCGCGTCTACAATACGCTCGAAGATTTCGTTAAAGAGAACGGCAATTATGCGCAGCGCCTGGCGCCATGGGACCACAGCAAGTGGGAATCAATGAAAGTGATTCAGAGCGGCGCCGATAAAGTTCACTTCGCGGTCGAATTCATCCGTTACGACAAATCCGGAAAAGAAATCGGGCGCTTTCCGTCGTTGTACGTTGTGACGTTGAAGGACGGTCATTGGGGTATCCAAGCTCGTTCGAGTTTTGCCCCGTAAAACGTCCTAAAGCACAGTGGAGGCATCTTGTG
Source organism: Terriglobia bacterium (assembly GCA_963797245.1). Lineage (GTDB taxonomy): Bacteria > Acidobacteriota > Terriglobia > Bryobacterales > Bryobacteraceae > Palsa-187. The sequence goes on along the minus strand of CAWCPE010000014.1, from coordinate 90,412 downwards.
ACCAACCGCCTGCTACCTCACGCTCTCTTACTGGCGACGATCGTCCGCGCACAGCCGCAGCCTGCGTTCGAGGCCGCCTCCGTGAAAATCCGGCCGGGCAGTTCGGGTATGACCGATATCAGCCCATACGGAACGGGGCGGTTTACGGCGTCGAATGCTCCTCTCGATCTTTTAATTCAGATCGCATATGGCGTCGGCAGCAACTGGCTCGAAGGCGGCCCAGGATGGCTCAAGGTGGAGCGTTACGATGTGGTCGCGAAGGCGGAAGAGGGAGTGATGCTCACACCCGATTACTTAAGACCGCGATTACAGGCGTTGCTGGAGCAGCGCTTCCAGTTGGCGACGCATCGCGAAACCAAGCTCGTGGACGGCTACGCGCTGGTGCTCGCGAAAGGAGGGCCGAAGCTCAAGCCGGCCGCAGGCGAGCCTAAACCTGGCGGGATGTATCCCGGTGGCATGCGATTTGACAACGTCTCCATGGCTGGACTCGCGGGTTGGCTTTCCTACCCTGTGGGACGGCCGGTGATGGACAGGACCGGCGTCGCCGGGAACTATGATGTCACGGTGGAATACGCTCGCGATGGCTCGACCGATTCGCCGCTGCCGTCCATCTTCACCGCGCTGCAGGAACAGTTGGGCCTCAAACTCGACCCGCTCAAACAAGTGCCCGTCGAGATGCTGGTGATCGATCACGTAGAGAGAGTTCCCACGGAAAACTAGAACATCCATAATGAACCTACCCATGCGAACATTCTTCTTTGCCGCCGCGCTGGCGTGCCACGCCGCGACTCCGGTCCCGAAAGCCACCCTGATTCCCGTCACAGCCGATTCATACCCTTTCGGCGCCGCCGATCATGCGCGTGTGCCGGAAGATCTTTCGAAAATCGGTTATGTAGAAGAGGAGTTTCTGGTCTCGGGAGCCGCCAACGTCTACGATTGGCCGCAGGCCGGGCCTGCCGTGGTGCTCACCGCGAATGCGCCCTACTCCACCCGCGTTCTGATCCGCCGTCCCGCGCAGGCATCGAAATTCAGTGGAGTCGTCGCGGTGGAAATGCTCAACCCGTCGAATCTGTTCGACCTCAACATCGGCTGGGCAATCTCGCACAAACGGTTTGTCGCGGATGGCGACGTCTGGGTCGGAATCACCGCAAAACCTGTGTCCGTCGTCGCGCTGAAGAACTTCAACGCGAAGCGCTACGCGGCATTGTCATGGTCCAATCCGCTCCCTCTCGATGACCCGCGCAACTGCACGACCGTCGCCCGCGATAGCGATCGTTCCACCGAAAACGGCCTGGTCTGGGACATCCACACGCAAGTCGGCGCATGGCTGCGAAGCGCTGACCCGTCGAATCCGCTCACCTACGGCAGCCGGGCATCGAAAACGAAATTCCTGATCGCGTGGGGATATTCGCAGACCGGATTTTTTCTCTACAACTACGTAAACGCGATTCATCCGCTGGATGTGAAATCGAACGGCAAGGCGATGTTCGATGCCTACATGATCACCATGGCGAGCGGGCCCGGAGCCATTAACCAGTGCGCGGCCGGTCCTCCCGCCGGCGATGCGCGCCGCATGATCAAGAACGCGGGCGTCCCGGTGATCCGCGTGATGAGCCAGTCGGATTACTTGACCGGAATCGCCGCCCGCCGCCCGGATAGCGACGAAAAGCCGGATCAATATCGCAACTACGAAATCGCCGGCGCCGCGCACGCGACTCCCGATGAACTGCTGTATTGCGCGCGCCCCGAAGATATCGTCAAAGCCGGCCGCGACGTGCCGCCGATGGATTGCAATGAAGGCCCGCGCAGCCGTTTCCCGAACAGTATCGCGTTTAACGCGATTTTCCAGAACCTGGTCGAATGGGTGCGCGACGGAACTCCTGCGCCGCGCATCGATAATATCCAGGTGGAAAACGGCAAACCGGTGCTCGACAAATTCGGGAACGTGACCGGCGGCGTGCGGTCGCCATTTGTCGACGTTCCCGTCAGCACCTGGTACGGCAATTCCACCGGTCCATCCTTCTGCCGCATCGCGGGGCATGAAGTTCGATTCGACCAAGCCCGCCTGCATGAGTTCTATTCGACCAAGGACGCTTACGTCCGCGCAGTCGCGGCCGACGTGAAGAAACTGGTGGCCGAGCGGATGATCACGCGCGAAGACGGCGAAGATCTGATCAAGCAGGCCAGGAAAACCGATCTATACTAGCCCCATGGACGATCGTCGGGCATTTCTGAAAACAGGCGCCACGCTGGCTGCGAGTGCGCTCTTGCGGGGGCAAACCAGCAACGCGATCAAAGTCGGCCTGATCGGCTGCGGAGGACGCGGGACCGGTGCGGCGTCGCAGGCGCTGCACGCCGACGATTTCGCCGAACTGACCGCGGTCGCCGACGTGTACGGACCAGCCATCGATGGCTGCCTCGCGGAGCTCAATAAGAATTCGTCTTCCAAGGTCAAGGTGGATGACGCTCACAAGTTCGTGGGGCTGGACGCCTATCAAAAACTGATCGACAGTGGCGTGGACGTGGTCCTGCTTGCCACGCCGCCGGGTTTCCGGCCCACGCATCTGCGGGCCTGCATCGAAGCCAACAAGCACGTGTTCTGTGAAAAACCGATCGCGGTGGATGCGCCCGGCGTCCGGCATGTGTTGGAAAGCGTGAAGATGGCGAAGCAGAAAAACCTGTCGCTAGTGGCGGGATTCTGCTGGCGGTATTCGAATCACGTGGTGGCGACGTTCGATCAGATCCACAACGGCGCCATCGGCGATCTGGTGGCGTATTACGCCACGTATTACACCAGCCCGGTGAAGCCGATGCCTCCCGCGAGCACGCGGCCGTTCGGCGTCAGCGACGTCGAATGGCAGGTGAAGAACTGGTACAACTTCGTGTGGCTGTGCGGGGATAGCATAGTGGAGCAGGCCGTGCACAGCGCCGACAAAATCGCCTGGGCGATGAAGGATCAACCGCCGGTGAGCTGCGTGGCCGTCGGCGGAAGACAAATTCCGGCCGAAGCTGGCAATATTTTCGATCATTTCGAGGTTAATTATTTATATCCCAACGGATTTCGCGCGTTTTTAGGCTGCCGCCAGATCGATAACTGCTGGAATGAGAACTCGGATTACATTCTCGGCTCGAAAGGCACGGCGACCATCGGCCGCGGCCCCATGCCTCACATCACCGGCGCCACTGAGTGGACCTTCACTGGAAAAAAGAACGACATGTATCAGTACGAACACGACGTTCTGTTCGCGTCGATCCGCCAGAACAAGCCGGTCAACGATGGCGAACGGATGGCCACCAGCACCATGCTCGCCATGATGGGCCGGATGGCGGCATACACCGGAAAAGAGATCACCTGGGATATGGCGATGAACAGCCAGGAGCAGATTTTCCCGTCGAATCTGACCTGGAACATGTCGCACCCGGTCCGGCCGATGCCGCTCCCCGGCAAGACGCCGTTCCTTTAATGCGCGCATTCGCGGCCATCATCCTTGCAGTTTCGGGGCTTGCGGCGCAGGATTTCACGGCCTACCAGCGGACCATCCCCGGCACCAAGATCACCTTCGAAATGGTCCCGATTCGCGCCGGCAATTTCGTGATGGGCACGCCGGCGAAGAACGAATCGCCGCCGCATCCGGTGCATATCAGCGCGTTCTGGATGGGAAAATACGAAGTGACCTGGGATGAATATCGCCTGTTCATGTTCGGCCGCGACGACGGCGCCGACGCGGTGAGCCGGCCCACTCGCCCGTACATTGAAATGAGCTTCGGAATGGGCATCGAAGGCTATCCGGCCATCAGCATGACGCAGCACGCGGCCAACAAATACGCCGAGTGGCTGAGCGCCAAGACCGGCGACTTCTATCGCCTTCCGACCGAGGCCGAATGGGAATACGCCTGCCGCGCCGGGACGACGACGGAATATTCGTTCGGCGACGATGCGTCGAAATTAGGCGATTATGCGTGGTATTCGAAAAATAGCGCGGGGAAATATCATAAAATAGGCGAGAAAAAGCCCAATCCCTGGGGGTTGTATGATATCCACGGCAACGTGATGGAGTGGACGCTCGACCAGTTCTCGACTTCGTGGTACGCGAAATCGCCCAAAGACGATCCGTGGAACAAAGCGACGCAGGCTTATCCGCTGGCGGTGCGCGGAGGGTCGTGGATGGACCCGGCCGCCGATCTGCGCTGCAGCGCGCGGACGCCGTCGGATCCGTCCTGGAAGCAGCAGGACCCTCAGCTGCCGAAAAGCATCTGGTATGAAACCGACGCGCAGGGCTTGGGTTTCCGGCTGGTTCGGCCGGTGAAGATTCCGTCGGAGGAAGAGAAGAAGAAGTACTGGAACAATGGCATTGAAAAAGATCCTTAGTGTGGCGCACGCACTCCTGCGTGCCGTGTCGAGACTCATCTCGACACCTGTTCGTTCTCAAACCAAGCGTCGGCAAAAGTGCCGACGCGGCACGTTAAAACGTGCGCCACAAATTCTGCTTGTGATTGCTTGCGCGGCACATGCGGAACGGTTTGAACTCGCCGAGCCGCATATGGGAACCGTGGTTCGCATCACGATTTACGCGGCCGACGATTCCGCCATCAAGCCTGCTTTCGAGCGGATCGCCGAACTCGATCAGGAGCTTTCCGATTACAACTCCGACAGCGAGCTGAATATTCTCCGCAGCACCGCGCACGATTGGCCGGTGATCGTCTCCCACGATTTGTATCGCGTCCTGGTTGCCGGGCAAAAACTGGCCGCGCGTAGCGATGGCGCCTTCGACGTGACCATTGGTCCGGTGACGCATTTGTGGCGGCAGGGCAGGCTCGCGGATCGCGAAACGCTGGCTCGGGTCGGATGGCGAAACCTGGTGGTCCGGGGTGGTACCGCGTATCTGAAACGGGCCGGCATGCAGCTTGATTTGGGCGGCATCGCCAAGGGATTTGCGGCGGATGAGGCGCTGGCCGTTCTGCGCGCGCACGGCGTGAAACGCGCGCTGGTCGCAATAAGCGGCGACATCGCCGCCGGCGATCCTCCGCCGGATAAAGCCGGATGGACGATCAAAGTCGAACCGGGCGGGCGCGAAGTGCTGCTCAACAACGCCGCGATCTCGACTTCGGGCGACTCCGAGCAATTTATCGAAATCGGCGGCGTTCGCTACTCGCACGTCATCGATCCGAAGACCGGGCTTGGTTTGACAAATCACATCGCGGTGACTGTGATTGCCAAGCGCGGCCTGGATGCCGATCCGCTGGCGACCACTTTGAGCGTGCTGGGTGAGCAGCGTGGACGGGCGATGCTCGCGAAGTATTATCCGCGCGCCACGGCTTTCTTCACCACATCCCACGCCGATGAGCGCGGGTCGATCAATTCAAAGTGACCCGCGCCGCGAACTTCGGTGAGCGTGGCGTCGTCTCCCTTCGATCGCGCCGCGGCGACGTAATCGCGGCTCTGCGAAAGAGGCACCACGTGGTCATTCAGGCCGTGGATCAGACGCTGTTCGACACCGAGGGGGACCAGTTCGATGGGTGAGGTGGAGCGATAACGGTCCGGCACCTGCGCCGGCGATCCGCCGAGCAAATCCACCACCACCGTGTCGTTCAGATGCAATTCGAAAGCTTGCCGCAGATCGGCGACAGGCGCCAGAGGAATCACGCGTTTCAAATCGATCACGCGCTGTTTTGCGAGCCATAGAACCAGTTGCCCGCCCGCCGAGTGACCCGTGGCGACCGCGCGATTCAGATCCAGCTTTCGCGCTGTGGCGATCTTTTTCAAGTGCGCCGCGCCGACCGCGATGTCGTCAAAGGTGCCGGGAAATCCGCCGCCGGGATTTCCCAGTCGACGGTATTCCAGGCTCCACGTGGCGATCCCTTCGCGCGTTAGGGCTTGGCACAAATAGCCGATGTGCTTCAGATCGTATTCCGCGCGCCAGTATCCGCCATGAATCACGATGGCAACCGGATGCGGACCGGCGCCGGAGGGTACGCGCAGCTCGCCGAACTGCAGTGCGTCGGAGCCGTAAGAAATGTGATCGCCGGGCGGCGCGGGGGCGATCTCCAGGATGCTTTGCGCCGTCAGAGTCAGCGGGATCGCAAGAAAAGCGCGTCGGGTGAGCATAAAACAACAATTATCGGTTATGATTGCCCGAGGGGGAAGAGACCGATGGGCACCATGCCACCAAATATGCCGCCGCAAGGGCAGCCGCCAGTGAAGAAAACCAGTCCGCTGGTGTGGATCCTGGGCGGGATTGCGGTTTTGTTTTTCGGAGGAATGATCACCTGCGGGATCGTCGGATTCATGGCGACGCGCATGTTGAAGAATGCCGGTTTCGACGCGGACGAGATGAAGCGCAACCCGGCCATCGCGATGGTGAAAATGGCCACCGCGCTTAACAAGAACCTGGAACTGGTTTCAAGCAACGAACGCACCGGCACCGTCACCATGCGCGACAAGCAGAGCGGAAAAACCGTCACGTATAAATACGATCAGGGCACCAAGACGCTGCAGGTGGTCGGCGACAATGGCGAGACGGTGACCATGTCGGGCGACGGCAACAAAGGCGCGGTTACGGTGAAGACGGCCGAGGGCACCGTGAAGTACGGCGCGCAGGGCGGATCGGCGCCCTCCTGGGTGCCGGTTTATCCGGGCAGCACGCCGCAAGTCAACCTGTCGGCCGACACCAACGGCGAAAAGCAGAATAACTTTACGTTCACGACCAAAGAGCCGGTGGCGAAAGTGGTCGAGTATTATCAGGCTCAGTTGAAAGCGGGCGGATTGAAGGTGAACGTGGTTTCCACCGGCGATGATGGCGGAATGGTTCAGGCCTCGGACGACGCGAAGAAGCGCACGTTAATTGTGACCATCGGCTCGTCGAAGGGCGAAACCACGGGGAGCGTGATGTCGATCGAGAAGTAGTTCGATATGGGGCCAGCGACCTTGCCGCCAGGACGGCGACTTAATACTCGGTCACCAGCAGCTTCTCGGGCGAGTTGGGGATGTCGTGAATTCCGGTGGAAGAGAACCCGGCGTCGCGGAACATCTGATCCAGCTCCCGGAAGGTGTACGCGTCGCCGCCATTGGTCGCGCCGAGCATCGTGAAGCTGAAGGCGGCCGGCACCGGCGGGGAAACGCGATCGTCATTGGGAACGAACTCGACCGTGAACGCGCGCGCACCCGGATTCATGGCCGCGCGAAGTTTGCGGATCAGTCCGACGTTGGTTGCGTAATCGAAGTGGTGCAGAAAATTCGGCAGCAGCACGGCATCGTAGCCGGCGCCGAAATCCACGTCAAACGCGCTGCCGGGAACGGTCCGGTAACGGTCCTGAACGCCCGCGCGCGCGGCGTTTTCCTTGGCAACCTCTAAAACATTCTTCCAATCCACCGCGACGATTTCAGCCGACGGATTCCGCAGCCCGACCGCGATTCCGAACATGCCGTGTCCGGCGGCGATGTCCAGAACTTTCATCGCATTCCGTGATTCGCCGACCGCCGCGGCCAGCGCCTGCGTGGCCGGATACACGATGGGAACCATGTTGCGCGCGAATTCGACCCACACCGCATTTTCCGGATCCATCTCGTCTGAGAGCGAGCCGCCTTTCCGCACGATCCCGGCGATGTCGTGATAATTGCGCATCTGCCGGTCATTCAAAATGAAATTGGCGATGGAGCCCATGTAGGCGGGTGAGCGCTTGCTCAGGAAAGTGGCGGACTCCGGCGTCAGCGCGTAGGCGCCGTCGGCTTTGGTAAGAAATCCGGTAACGGTGAGGTAATCGCACAGGATGCGCACGCCGCGTTCATTCGCCTGGCACCGAGGCGCGATTTCGGCGGGAGTCTTGGCTCCGTCGGCGACGTGCGTGAACAGCTCCAGCTCGATCGCGCCTTTGAGGGCGACGGACTGCTGAAACGCGTTCAGCGCGAAGAAAATGTGTTCGGGATTGACTTGAGCGGAGGGTTGAGCGGCCATACCGTCATCATATCGTGCGAAGGCCCACGCTAGATCTCTTTAACGGTGATATCCGACGCCAGAATGTCGTGGTACCCGTTCAGCAGCACGCGCTTCGGCTTCTTGGGCAGGGCGATTTTCACTTCGGCCGAGGTCATGTCGCCGCGCATGGCGACGTAGCCGGCTCGAATCATGTGGCCGTCGATTTCGAAATAAATCGGCACCCGCATCATGAAGTTCGGCGTCACGTCGCTTTGCGTCAGCTTGCCTGTGAAGTGCGTCTTGCCGCCTTCGGTCTTGAGCGAATATTCCAGGCGATACTTCGGCATCTCGGTCGAGTACACCCAGTCGCGATAAAACCAGTCGATGCGATGATTGCCTTCCATATCGAGCACCGGCTTCATGTGCCTCTCGACAATCGCCTTGAAGCTTTCACTGGTCGCGTTCTGATTCAGGTGGGTCTGAACGTAATCCTTCATCATGGCGATGAAATCGTCGTCGCCGGTTTTGTCTTCGTGCATCAGCCTGCGCAGCATCTGCAGAATGTAGGCGCCTTTGGGATACACCAGGTTGTTGTACGCGCCGGGGCTCTTGAAGCTGTTGAGCCGCAGGCCCATCCAGATGGGTCCGGCGTCGTTGGGCGAGACTCCATACTGATTTTTCTGCGTCACGTGCTCGCGCAGGCGTTCCCAGAATCGATTCACTTCGCCCGGTTTTTCGGTGGCTTCGAGAAACAGGCCGGCGGAAAATTCGGCGAAGCCTTCCGACAGCCACTGGTCGTGATAGGTCGCCCAGCCGACCATGTGACCCCACCACTGGTGCGCGATTTCGTGGGGCGTCACTTCCTGAATGAAATCGTTATAGCGGAACGCGTGCTGGCCCATCAGCATCCAGCGCTGCGTGGAATCGAAAAACGCAAACAGGGGCAGATACACGAGCGATGGCCAGGATTGACCGAAATTGGCCTGCGGCTGCTGCGTGATGGCGATGCGGCCGTAGGGGCATGGGCCGAAATACTTCTCATACAGGCGGATGGAATTCTGGCCGTCGACAATGGCGCGATCCGCGAGCACGGCGGGAGTCAGGTTCTGACGCTGCGCGGCATTGTGCAGGTAGTCGGGGACCTCTTCCGTCGCGTAGGCTTCCACTTCGTACTTGGTTTCCGAATCGACCACACGCTTCTTCTTGAAGTCCCCATAGTTGAAGCCGGCCACGGCCAGCGGAATGTCGGACTTCCACTCGGAAACCGCGGCATCCCCTTCCTTCGATTCCTTTACGAGCTTGCCGATGCTCACCAGCGTGTAACCCTTCGGGATCTTGAAGACCAGATCGTAGGTAGCGCGATCGAGAAACGTGTTCAGGCTGGGATACCAGGCGGCGCGCGCGCTAACCGAGAAATTTCCACCGCCCTGGTTGCTCAGCACGCGATCGCCTTCGTACTCGATGCGCAGGGTCGCCAGCGCGCCCTTGTTGATGGCCTGCGGCAGGATCGCGTAAAACGATCCGTCCTGTTTGCGGGCTTCCTGAATGTAGGGGATCTCATGGCTGTCGAGACTCACGCGCGTAACGCGCAGCGCGGGAAGCAGTCCGAAATGGACCACGCGCACGCCGTCGATCGCTGCGGCGAGAGTCACGTCGGCGACCGAAGCCAGGTGGCTGTTCTTGCCGATTGCGGTTTCGATGCTGTAATGCTTGGCCACCACCACGCGCTTGTTCTCGAGATTGCTCAACCGTTCCTTCGACCATTCCTCCTTGCCGTGCGTCAGATAAAGAATGCCGTCATGTTCACCTACCGGGTCGACATTCAAGAGAGCGACTTCCTCCGGAGAAGGCAGCTGCGGCATCGCGCCGCGCGGAATGATAAGGAACCGCAGATCGTTGTAACGCTTGCCGTGCAGATAAGCGCGAAACGACGGGCCTTCGCGCGGGTTGTAAAGCTCGCCCAGCAGGTCGGCTTCAATGTTGACGATGTCCTCGCCGGTAGTCAGCGCTTCGAGCATACTGCGCGGCGGGTTCGGCTGATGGCGCATGCGCGAGCGAAAATCCTTGAGCGCGGACACGGCGGCCGGATCCATCGCCACGGTGCGGGCCTGCTGCTTCACTTCGTCGAAGGTGTGGTCGGTGAAAAAGAAGGTGGCGGAAGTAAAATCCTCCTCGACGGCGGTGCTGCCGGTGATCTTCAGAATCTGCATGGCTTCGAGCGGAATCACCGTCTTCAATTGAAAGTGCCCTTCACCGACGAAGACTGCCGACGCCACGCGGCCGAGCACCGGCGGAAGAAAAACAATTTGTCCTCGGCGCAGGGTGATGGTGAAAACATCGCGCTTGAGCTCGATATTTTCGACGTTGTAAGCGTCGGTGGGCGGGGAGTTGCGCAGCGCCAGGTAATTCGGATCGGAGTTGGCGAGCGCAGATCGTTTGCCGAGGACTTCGACTTCCGTGGTCACCTGCGCGACCTTCAGCTCGACGTTGATCTCGCGTGCGTCGTTGGCGGCGAGCGTAATGTTGACTGACGCGGTGGTGAATCCGTCGCGTTCCGCGGTGATAGTCCATGCGCCGGCTGCGATCGGGTCGAAAATGAAATGGCCGTGATCGTCGGCGACGGTTTGGATCTCGGCGGGTCCTTTTGCGGAAACCGAAGCACCAGGGATGACCGCGCCGGTCTGGTCCTTGATCACGCCTTCGAGTTTCGCGGCGTGCGCGCCCGAAATCAGACAAATGAGCGCGAGAAATGTCGCAAAAGCTCGCATTAACCCGTAATGCTACCATGATTCCCATGTTTTCCTCGCGCCTGAATTGGGACGTTTCTCCGAATCCGCTGGCGCGATTGCTGGCGGAGAAGCGGGCGAGCGGCGCGCCTGTGCTGGACTTGACCGAATCGAATCCAACGCGCGCGGGGATCTCGTATCCAGCGAACATTTTGGACGCGCTGCGTTCCGGGCAGTCGCTTCGCTATGAGCCGTCGCCGAGAGGACTGTTGACGGCTCGTGAAGCCGTCGCGGCGTACTACGCGGAGCGGGGCAGGGAAGTTTGCCCGGACCGAATTTTGCTGACGGCGAGCACCAGCGAAGCTTACGCGTACCTGTTCAAACTGCTGGCGGATCCGGGTGACGAAATTCTGACGCCGCGGCCTTCGTATCCGCTGTTTGAATATCTGGCCGCGCTCGAATCGGTGAAGGTGCGGCAGTATCCGCTGCGGTATGACGGCGCGTGGCACCTGGATTTCGCGGAACTGGAGCGAGCTGTTTCGGCGCGGACGCGCGCGATTGTGGTGGTGAATCCGAATAATCCCACGGGGTCGTTTGTAAGCGCGGAGGAGTGGGATCGATTGCAGAAGCTGGGGATTCCGATTCTGTCGGATGAAGTTTTTTCGGATTACGGATTCGATCGTGCCGCGCCCCCGCGCAGCGACGATCGCGCGGTGACGTTCACGATGAGCGGGCTTTCGAAAATCGCGGGATTGCCGCAGATGAAGCTCGGCTGGATCGTGGCCAGCGGTGCGGAAGCGGATCAGGCGCTGGAGCGGCTGGAGTGGATCGCCGATACGTACTTGTCGGTCGCGACGCCGGTGCAGCTCGCGTTTCCGGAGTTACTTGCGTTGTCGAAAGACGTGCAGGCGCAGATCCGGGCGCGCACGCGGGCGAATCTCGATACGTTGCGCGCCGGGTCCGCCGGATCGCCGGTCAACGTGTTGAACGTCGAAGGCGGATGGAGCGCCGTCCTGCAAGTCCCGCGCGTGCGGAGCGAGCAGGAATGGGCGCTCTATCTGCTCGGCGAGCAGGACGTGCTGGTGCAGCCGGGGTATTTTTTCGATTTCGAATCGGAAGCGTTCCTGGTGGTGAGCCTGCTGACGCCGCGCGCGGTGTTTGAAGAAGGCATCCGGCGGTTAATATAGGGTTTATGCGAAAAACCAAGACGCTTGCGGCGTTGACTGCATTCACGCTGTTTCTGGGCCAGCTCTCGGAAGTCTCCGGCCAGCAGAAATTCGCGCTGACCATCGAGAACATTATGCGCGGACCAGGGCTGTACGGCTATGAACCGGCGCAGGTGCGGTGGTCAGGAGACACGAAACGGATCTATTTCCAGTGGAAGCAGGCGAGCGATCCCGTCCTGAATCCCATGGATACCTATGTGGTGAATCGCGACGGTTCCGGTCTGCGCAAGCTGAGCGATGAGGAAGCGCGGATGGCTCCGCCGGCGTTTGGGAGCTACACACGCGATCACCGGAAAATGGTTTATGCGTCGGAAGGCGATCTCTTCCTCTACGATTTTTCGACCGATCAGCGGCGGCGGCTGACCAAGACGGCGGAGAACGAATCGAATCCGCAGTTCACCCGCGATGAGAAGCACGTCGCGTTCACGCGCGGCGGGAATCTGTACACGATGTCGCTCGAAGACGGGATGCTCGAGCAGATGACGGAAATCGTCGCGGCTGGTGCGACTCCTGCGGCGGCTGTGGCCGGCGGAGGGCGCGGTGGTGGTCGCGGAGGACGCGGCGGCGGCGAAGCTGGCCCGACGGTCGCCGGAGCGCCGCCCAAGGGCACCGATAGCCAGGAGTTTCTGAAGAAGCAGGAACGCGAGCTGATTGAAGTGGTCAAGGAACGTGCGGCGTTGCGGGAAGAGAACGAAGCCAAGCGGAAGAAGGAACATCCGCGCAAGCCATTCCAGTTGCAGGCGCGGCAGACGGCGAATCGTCTGGAATTGTGTCCCGATGAAACCTGCGTGATCGCGATGGTGAATGAAGCGGGCAACGGTTCGAAGCCGGATAACGTGGAAAGCTTCGTGAACGAATCGGCGTATACGGAAATTATTCCGGGGCGAACCAATGTCGGCGATGCGCAGGGACGGCAGCGCGTGGCGATATTGGACGTGGTCACCGGTGAAGCGAAGTGGGTCGATCCGGCCGTCGACAAGCGCGAAGTGCAGCTTCAGGCTCCGCTATGGAATGAAACGGGGACGAAAGCGGTAATGGTCGCGCGGGCGACGGATAACAAGGATCGCTGGATTCTGGCGCTGGATCCGGCGACGGGCAAAACGCGGGTATTGTTCACCGAACATGATGACGCGTGGTTGAACGGTCCGGGGGCGCAAACGCTCGGATGGCTGAAGCATAGCAATGAGATTTACTTCCAGAGCGAGCGGGATGGCTACTCGCATTTATACAAGGTTAGCTTCGATGGAGGCGAGCCGAAGCAACTCACTTCCGGCAAATTCGAGGTGAGCGGGGTTGACTTATCGAATGACGGGTCGACGTTTTACCTAACTACCAGTGAAGTCGGACCGGGTGAGCGGCATTTTTACTCGATGAGTACGGATGGTGGGGCGCGAGTGCAGATCACGAAGACGGCGGGAAGTCATCACGTGGTGTTATCGCCGGATGAGAAGTTCATGGCGGATGTGTATTCGTATACCAACAAGCCGCCGGAGCTGTTTACGGGAGAGAACAAGCCGGGTGCGGTCGAAGCGAAGTTAACTTCGTCGCCGGCCAAGGACTTTTGGGACGATCCATGGCTGGATGTGCCGATCGTACAGGTGCCGGCTCGGGATGGAGCCATGATTCCGGCGCATTTCTACAAGCCGGCTAACTACCGGCGCGGCGGACCGGCGGTCGTGTTCGTGCATGGCGCCGGATATACACAGAACGTGCATAAATACTGGTCGCCGAACTACTCGCACGAATATCTGTTCCACCATTTTCTGATGGCGCATGGCTATATGGTGCTGGATATGGATTATCGCGCATCGTCTGGCTATGGCCGGGACTGGCGCGCGGCGATTTACCGGCATATGGGTGGAAAGGATCTGGAAGATAACGTGGATGGCGCGAAGTGGTTAGTCGCGCAGGGGGCCGATCCGAAGCGGATTGGGATTTACGGCGGCAGCTATGGCGGGTTCATCACCTTGATGGCGATGTTCACTACGCCGGACGTATTCGCCGCCGGCGCGGCGCTGCGGCCGGTGACGGATTGGGCACACTACAATAATGGCTACACCGCGAATATTCTGAATCTGCCGCAGAAGGATGAGGAAGCTTACCGGAAGTCGTCGCCGATTTATTACGCGGATGGATTGAAAGGCGCACTGCTGATCTGCCATGGGATGGTGGATACAAACGTGTTTTTCCAGGACTCGGTGAGGCTGGTCCAGAGGCTGATCGAGCTGCACAAGGACAACTGGTCGATCGCTCCGTACCCGGTGGAGGATCATGGCTTCCTGCAGCCTTCGAGCTGGACCGACGAATACAAGCGGATTTTTCAGCTCTTTGAGACCAATTTGAAGAAGTGAGCTCGCCTTATTTGTTCGTCTATGGAACGCTGCGGAGCGGGAGCGGCACGGAATGGTCGCGCAGGCTGGCGGCTAGCGCCGGGCTGATTGGGACGGGACGCGTGATGGGATCGCTTTTCGAAGTCGGGAGTTATCCGGGGATGACACCGGCTTTGCGTGATGGCGACTCGGTGGTGGGGGAGTTGTTCGAGTTGAGTGATGCGTCGTTTTGGGCGGTTTTGGACGAATATGAAGGGCACGAGTTCGAACGGCGGGAAGTTCCGGTTCGGATGGATGACGGTCGTTTGGTGAATGCGTGGGTTTACTATTACCGCAGTGATACGGATGGGAAGTTGAGGATTGTTGGGGGGGATTGGTTGCGGCGCTAGTCTCCTTGCCGAGGCATTTTTTCGAGCCTCTGACGCAACTCCGCCAGCAAACTCGAACTCGGCCGCCGCGCCATTCCGACCGACGCCTATCAAATTCGCCGTGTCGCCGTACCATAGGTACAGTCCATGAAAATCAGCGTTCTCGACCAGTCCCCAATTTCTGAAGGTTCCACCGGCCCCGACGCTTTGCGCAATACCCTCGACCTCGCCTGTCACGCCGACCGCCTCGGTTTCGAACGTTACTGGGTAGCCGAGCACCACGGGACTCCCATGCTTGCCTGCGCGGCTCCCGAAGTGATGATCGCGGCCATCGGCGCTGGCACCCACCGCATCCGCATCGGCAGCGGAGGAGTGATGCTGCCCCATTACAGCCCTCTCAAAGTCGCCGAAACGTTCAGCATCCTGAGCGCGCTCTATCCCGATCGCGTGGACCTCGGCATCGGCCGCGCCCCCGGCACCGATCACGCCACCGCTTACGCGTTGCAGCGCGACCGCCGCCAGCCCGGCCCCGACGATTTTCCTCAGCAGCTCGGCGAACTGCTCGGGTACCTCGAAAATAATCTCCCTCCCAACCATCCGTTCGCCAGACTCGCCGCCCTTCCCGGCCGTCCCCACGTCCCCGACGTCTGGCTCCTGGGATCATCCCCGCAAAGCGCCCTGTGGGCCGCCGACAATGGACTGCCCTATTGTTTCGCCGATTTCATCAACCCCGAAGGCGCCACCTTCGCCGCCATGTATCGCGACCGCTTCTGCCCTTCTGAACAAGTGTCCGCCCCACGCATGATGGTGGCCGGCTGGGCCATCTGCGCCGAAACCGACGAAGACGCGCAGCTCATCGCCTCCAGCGCCCGCATGACCCGAGCTCTGTTGAACGAAGGTAAACTGATCCCAGTCCCGCCCATCGAAAAAGCGCAACGCTTCCTGGCCGACCGCGGCCCGAACCCCGACACGATCGCTCGCCCGCGCCGTGCGATCATCGGCAACCCAGCCACGGTAAAAAAGGGAATCGAAGACCTCGCCGAACTCTACGGAGCCGAAGAAGTCATGATCGTCACCATCACCTACCACCACGCCGCCCGCCGCCGCTCTTATGAGCTAATCGCCGAAGCCTTCGGCCTCGGTTAAATGTGTGCGGAAAAAGGGGACTGACCACTCTGTCCCCAATCCACACACTCACCAGCGACGTGAGCGGTCGATCCGTGGACAGAGCGGTCTGTCCCCTTTTTCCGCATCCTTAAAACGTCCCTCTGAACAAATGCACCAGCTCGATCACCAGGATCGCCACCACCATCGCCTCCAATAAAAACGACCGCGCCTGGTGATACTCGTCCACCATCGACTGATATAAATCCCCCGCGATCCGCAGCTTCCGCTCCACCAGGTTCCGGTAATCCGTCACCCCAACGCGAGCCGCGGCCATCCGGTACGCCCGCGCATAAAACATATCGCTGATGAATTTGATCGCGTTGTCGGTTTTCTCGGTCAGCTCCGTCACCTCCAGGCGCACCGCGTTCAACTTCCGCGCCTGCCGTGCCATCCTCCAATGCCGGAACGGACCTCCACCGCGCTCCACGGCCTTGTAAACATTTTCGAGAATCCGGGTCAGCACCTCGTCATAATGCCGGAATTCGAGCAACTGCGTGTTCGCATACTCGAGCAGTTGATTCGCCGGCGCCGCGCCCTCCGGCGTATCGAACACCAGCGCCGCTACCCACCCGACCACCAGCAAATCCGTCGGATAGTAAGACAAGCTCGACTGCAGCGCCTCTGCCCGCTCCGTATCCGCCAGCGGCCCCGATTCCCCGCGCACGATCCGTGCAATCTGATCCCCGTGTTTCAGGATCAGCTCCGCCGCGTTCTGCTCGGTCGCCTGCCGCAGATTAATAATGTAGTAATCCTCGCTGAGCCACGACGAATACGGCACCACCAGCGCCCCCGCCACCCGATTCACGCGCGCCCGCACCAGCTCCAGCGCGCACTTCTCGATTTCCGCCGCCGCGATGAACCGGTTTGAGAGCCGCACCAGCTCATCCCAATCGCTTTGAAATGCCAATTCCAGCTCGATGCTGGCAACCCCGTACGCGAAATACTTCACCCGGCACAAAAACTGCTCACCCGTCGAAATCTTCACCGGTTCCAGCTCCTCCACCACCGGCGGCCGTTCAAACCGGACATACTCCGGCGCCGGATGCTTGAAACTGGGCTCGCGCCGCGGCGGTTCCGCTCCCAGAATCGCCCGCACCTTGTCGAGATCGATCTGTTCGGCCACGTCGTACAGCACCAGCATCGAAAATGATCCCCGCAGTGGCTTCATTCCCAAATGATGACGCATTTATTTCGCAAGAATTTTCAACCACATCCCACCTTCAACCACCCCCGGCCGGCGCCGGCAGATGGAGGCGCCTCCCAGGAAAGCAGTCAGAAGTCAGGAGACAGGCCCCTGACGCCTGTCCCCTGGCATCTGCGGTATGGTACACACTAATCATGTCTACCGATCCGCTCCTAGCCTGGCGTCCTGAATTCCCCACTCTGGCCCGGACCGTATATATGATCAGCCACTCGCTAGGCGCCATGCCCCGCCGCACGCGCGATCGCTTGAATCAATACGCCGACGAATGGGACACCCGCAGCATCCGCGCCTGGGAAGAAGGCTGGTGGGAAATGCCCATCACCATCGGCGACCTGGTCGGCCGCATCATCGGCGCCGACCCCGGCGAAGTCGTCATGCAGCAGAACGTCTCCATCTGCCAGGCCATCGTCGCCGGCTGCTTCGACTGGAGCGCCAAGCGCAACACCATCGTCACCGAAGAGATGAATTTCCCTTCGAATCTCTACATTTATCAGCAATCCGGCGCACGACTGGTCACCGTTCCATCCCCCGACGGCATCACCGTCCCCACCGAACGCATGCTCAACGCCATCGACGAGAATACCGCCCTGGTTTCCGTTTCGCACGTCCTGTTCCGCAGCTCCTACATTCAGGACCTGGCCGCGATTACGAAACGAACCCACGAAGTCGGCGCCATGATCGTAGCCGACCTGTATCAATCCGCCGGCACCGTCCCCGTAAGTGTTCGGGACCTAGGCGTAGATTTCGCCACCGGAGGATCGGTCAAGTGGCTCTGTGGAGGCCCCGGCGCAGGTTATCTCTATGTTCGCCGCGACCTTTGGCCGCAGCTTCGCACCAAAGTCACCGGCTGGGCCGCGCACGCCCAGCCATTCGCCTTTTCGACCGAACACGACTACGATCCCGGCATGCACCGCTTCCTGAACGGAACCCCGAACATCCCCGCCATGTACGCCGCGCAATCCGGCTACGAAATCATCAATGAGGTGGGCGTCGAAAACATTCGCGCCAAATCGATCCGCCAGACCGCCAGGCTGATCGAGTTAGCCGAAGAAGCCGGCTTCCGCATCAACTCTCCGAAAAATCCCGCCGAGCGCGGAGGCACGGTAGTCATCGACGTTCCCAACGGCTACGAAGTCACCAAGGAGCTCTCCCGCCGCGATTTCCTGGTCGACTACCGCCCCGGCGCCGGAATCCGCGTCGCGCCACATTTCTATACCAAGGATGAAGAGCTGGACCTGATCATCCGCGAAATCCGCGAAATCGCCGTGGGGACCGCGACTCTCGCAGGATAAAGCGTCGGGCTGCGACCAGCTAGTGTGCTGAGTTACAAGTTCGTTGCGTATCTCGGAGGCGTTTGGACGGCGGGATTCATCCCGCGCGGAGCTTTAGCTCCGCAAGTCGCGCAAAAGCGGGGCTGAAGCCCCGCGCAGACTGAAGTCCGCCGTCCTTGGTCTACTGGGGAATTATTCGACGTATTTCTAACTCAGGACACGAGTGTTGTGTCCCGCAAATCCGCTGCCGGGGCCGCGAACGATTCTGGCCCAGGCGCGATCGCACAACCGCGGTGTATACTCGGCCCGATGTTCCCGTATATCGACAGCGCGCGCTGGCCTTTCGAACCTTTCCCGATGCTGGTGGCGATCGCCATCGCGGTCGGTTACCTGATCGCCGTGCGGCGGGCACAGCGCAGCGGAATCGCGCGGGAACGGTTCACCAAGCTGGGCCTGTGCGTGATCGTCGCTGCATTCATCGGCGGACACCTCGCGAAAATGTTCTACTCGCCCGGCGCCTGGCGAGTGGTTCTGATGGAGCCCACGCGCCTCCTCCGCATTCTCGAGGGCCAGGCGTCCTTCGGAAGCTTCATCGGGGGATACGTCGCCGCGCTGGTTTTTCTGTGGTGGAATTCGGTTCCCCACGCGGACCGTTATTTGTACGCGGATGCCGCGTGTTTCGCCGTCCCGTTTGCATGGTGGATTGGCCGGGTAGGCTGCTACCTGGTGCACGATCATCCCGGCATCCGCACCACCAGCTGGCTGGGGGTGCGATCTCCGGGAGGCACGCGTTACGATCTCGGCTTGCTCGAAGTGCTGTTCCTGCTCGCGCTCGCCGCGCTGTTCCTGTTTCTCGACCGGAAGCCGCGGCCGCGCGGGTTTTTCTTCGTCGCATTTCCTTTGTTATACGGTCTGTTTCGCCTGGCGCTGGACCGTCTGCACGTCGATCCGCCACGATATTATGGTTTGTCCGTGGATCAGATCGCGTCGGGCCTGATGCTTCGCATGGCCGCCCTCACCACGCTCGATCTGATGCGTCTTGATCGCGCGGGCCATCTTAAAACATCTGCTTCGGAGGTGGCCTGATCGGCGAGGATGACATTGCGAATCCGGCTTAACTCTCGCGATTCCGTAGCCGATTAATGAACTCGCGCGCGAATGCCGATTCTTAGAGCATGAATCGCCGTACGGAGACTCGTTTCCAGGTTTACTCGCGGGCTACGCTCATTTTGCTCGATCAGCCGGATCGCGAATGGAACGTCTCGCTCACCGACATGTCGGGCGGGGGCTTTCAGCTGCTGGCGGATGAGCATATCGCGCCCGGGAAAAAGATCGTGGTCGAAACCGACGCGCACCTGATGCTGGCTGAAACCCGCAATTCACATCGCCGCGGCGACCGGTACGCGATCGGGGCGCAGCGGGTCCACACGTTCCCCAAGCTCGACCTGCCCGACGAGGCCGGACGGATTGAAAAAGTCCAGATTCTGATCAACGATTATCAATTGAGGAGGAGCAAAGAATCCGCCATCCCCACGCATGCGGAAGCTCCGCCGGTGGTGGAACCGGAAATCAAGATCGAGAACCAGGTCGCCCCGGACCTGAGTGCGGACCCCAACGTGGATTGGTTCGATCCGCAGCCCTCGGCTGTTTTTCACGCGATTCCGCAGGCCGGGAGGCCGGCATTCCCGAAACTGATGCCCATGGACTTAGCTGGGATCGGAGTTACGCCCGAATAAACGCGCCGGCCCCATGCGTCAGAGTCTGTCCGAAAACTAGAGACTCCGCCCCGCCGTTACGAGTGTGTGTGAAAAGTCACCCCGCCGTCACGCGCGGGCTACTCGCGCTTGAGTTTTTTGCGGCATTCACCGAGCAGATGCAGGATGCTCTCCTGAGCATTCGGCACCGCTTTTCCGGGCGCAAGCGGCGGGAACAGCGCGAGCGCCTTTTCATCCGCCTGGATGGCGCTGCCGTAGTCGTCCATGGCGGCGTAGGTCTGGGCGAGCGCGTGCAAAGAGAATGGATCCTTGCTCTTGCTCATCTCCACCGCTTTTTCCGCATACGGCAGCACCTCTTTAGGATTACGCAGGTCGTTGAAGTCGACGTTGATGGCCAGGTAGGCGTAGTTATAAACCTGCTCGGCCGTGGCGCCCGGGCGATCGGCGAGCTGTCTGGCGATCTCCAGGCCGCGCTTCTCATTGGCCTTGGCTTCGGTCGATTGCCCGGTTTCGATCTGAGTGCCGGCGATGCATTCCAGAATCTCCGCAAGCTGCGCGCGGGTGACTACGTTCTGCGGATCGGCGCGCGCCCGCGCTTCGAGAAGATCTCCCGCCCGCTGATAGGCGCGCTGCGCATTTCGCATATCGTGCAGGTTGTAGTAATACAAATCCGCTACGTTTTTCGACATCACCATGACACCATCGCGGGCTTTTTCGTTGTTGGGATCGACCTCCAGAATCCGTTCGTTGTTTTCGAGCGCCTGACGGTAGGCGGCCAGCGCGGCGTCATTCTCGCGAAGGCTGGTATGGACTCCCGCGATCTTGCCGAGCGTCAGACCGACCAGGTCGGTCAGGCGAACATTGTTCGGATCGATCTTGGCCAGTTCCTGGGCGGTTTTGAAGGCGGCCTGATATTTGGCGAGCGCGTCGTCCATGCGCCCGGCGCGATAGGCCATGTCGCCCAGCTTGATCACTTCGACCGCGCGCGCCCGCGTGGCGCGCTGCGATAACGGATGCGACGGCGCGAGCGCCGGCACCAAGTCGAGCGAGCGCTCAAACGCTTTCGTCGCCTCCGCGGTGTGGCCCAGATTGATGGCGTGCGCGCCGCCTTGAAGGTCGCCTTCCGAATCGTAAGCGCCGGAAAGATCGAGCTGCGCGGAGGCATCGTTCGGATCGGCGCCGAGAATTTCGCGATACAAACGTTCCGCCAGCAATGCGTGGTCGAGCCCTTCCTGGATCTTCCCCACAAACGGCAGCACGCCGGCCAGATCCTGATGCGCCTTCGCCAGCGTGCGCTTCGCGCGCAGGTCTCGAGGATTGTGCTTGAGCACGGACTCGGCCAGCGTAATGGCCTTGCGATAATTTTCGATGGCGGTGGAGGTTTTGCCGAAATTGGAGTTGTACTGGTTGCCTTCCACGTCGCCGATTTTCAGATAGCCTTCGGCCAGCTCCCATTCAAGCGATGCGTCGCCGTGCGCGTCCTGGGCCAGGCGATCGAGATATTCCGCGCCGGTTTTGGCGATCAGCGCGCGCGCCGCAGTCGCGCCGGGCAGATATTGGATCGAGTCGTGAACGTCGAACAAAAACGTATGCGCCAGGCTCCGGACTTCGTTGAACCGCCGTGCGGCGAGGTGCGCTTCCCACAGCGTCGACGCGATGCCTGCGCCGATCGCCAGCGTGAGCAGCGCCGCCGCGGCGACTGCGATTTTGTGCCGCCGCAGAAATTTGCGCGTCACGTACCCGGCCGTGTTCCGGCGCGCGAGCACCGGACGGCCGTCCAGGTGCCGGCGGATATCTTCGGCGAACCGATCGACGGATGCGTAGCGATGCGCGGGTTCCTTGCGCAGCGCCTTCAGCGTGATGGCGTCCAGATCGCCGCGCAGGCGCCGCTCCAGCTTCTGCGGATCGGATTCGCGCATGGCGCTGATCTCGACGGGCGTCAGCTCGACTACCGTCTCGCCCGCGGAATCGTATTTGATCCCGCGGTGTACGGCGGTGCTGGGGCGATCGGCATCGGCTTCGCAGATCGATTTGACCCATTCGGCGGGCGCGGCGGAAGCGGTCGCGGTATACGGGCTGTGACCGGTGAGCAGCTCGAACAGGATCACGCCCAATGCGTAGACATCGGTCGAGGTGGTGACGGGCTGACCAAGCAGTTGCTCGGGACTCGCATAGCTGGGCGTGAAAGCGCGCTGGCGCGTTTTCGCGACGGTCTCGGAAATGCCCATCGACAAAGGGTCGAGCAGTTTCGCGATTCCGAAATCGAGCAGCATGGGCACGCCCGCGGGAGTGACCAGAATGTTGCTGGGCTTCAAATCGCAGTGGACGATCAGGCTCTGGTGCGCGTAATGCACTGCGGCGCAGACATCGATGAACAGCTTCAACCGGGCGCTGACGCTGAGTTTTCGCGAATCGCAGTATTCGTCGATGGGCACTCCGTCGACGTAATCGACCACGATGTAAGGCAGGCCGTCTTCGGTGGCTCCGCCATCCAGAAGGCGGACGATTTGCGGGTGGTTCAGCGCGGCCAGCGTCTGGCGCTCGATCATGAACCGGCGGACCGTTTCGGCGCCGGCCATTCCGGCGCGGATCAGCTTGATGGCTACGCGCTTGCGGAATTCCGTTTCCCGCTCGGCCAGATAAACTTCGCCCATGCCACCTTCGCCGATCAGCGCCCGCAGGCGATAATTGCCGATCAGACTGCCGGCGGCGGGCATGTTTTGAGAATACACTGAGAGGAAATGAAATCCGCAACGGTCCTCTGTGCGATTTTCGCGGCCGTTTCCCTGACGGCTGCCGATTCCAACTGGCCGCAGTTCCGCGGACCCGCCGCAAGCGGCGTGGGCGCCGGTTCACCGCCGGTCGAATGGAACGTTGAATCCGGAAAGAATATTTTGTGGTCGCTGGACATCCCGGGCCTGGGCCATTCGAGTCCGGTGATCTGGGGCGATCGCATTTTCCTGACCAGCGCGGTGGCCGAAGCCGGCGATGCGAAACTCAAGACTGGGCTTTACGGCGACATCATGTCGGTGCCGGATGAAGGCGTGCAGAAATTTACCGTATTCTGCATCGACCGAAAGACCGGAAAGATTTTGTGGCAACAGGTGGCAGCGAGCGAGGTGCCCAAGATCAAGCGCCATCCGAAATCGACCCACGCCAGCCCCACGCCCGCCACGGATGGCAAGCACCTGGTGGTTTCATTCGGCTCGGCGGGTCTGTACGTTTACGATCTCAAAGGAAAGCTGGAGTGGAAGAAAGACCTGGGGCTGCTCGATTCGGGATATTACATGGTTCCCGGCGCGCAGTGGGGATTCGCGAGCTCGCCCATTATTCACGACGGCGTGGTGATCGTGCAGGCGGATGTGCAGAAGAATTCCTTCATCGCCGCGTTTGAAATCGCAACTGGGAAAGAGCTGTGGCGGACTCCGCGCAAAGATGTGCCGACGTTCGGGAGTCCGGCGGTGGTTCCGTACACGGGCGCGGGCGCCAGCGGTCAGCAGGTGGTGGTGAACGGATGGAAGGAAATCGCCGGCTACGATTTCAAGACCGGGAAAGAGCTGTGGACCCTGAAGGGCGGAGGCGATATTCCGGTGCCGACGCCGGTTTTTTCGGACGGCGTCATTATTATTACCAATGCGCACGGCCAGGGCCGTCCGATTTTCGCGATCAAGACGGACGCGGCGGGCGATATTACGGGAAGTAAGACGGCGTTTGCGTGGTCGCTCGACCGGGCCGGCAATTACATGGAAACTCCGCTGCTCGACAAGGGCATCGGCTATTTCTGCTACGACAACGGGATCCTGACGACGTATCAACTGGCGACGGGAGAGAAGCTCTATCAGCAGCGGCTGGGCGGGACCACGGGATTCACCAGCTCACCGGTGGCGTCGACGGAGCGGTTGTATATCACCAATGAAGACGGCCACACGTTCGTGCTCGCCAAGGGTACGGATTATAAGGTGATCGCGGAAAACGATGTGGGGGAACAGGTGATGGCGTCGGCGGCGATTTCCGGTGACGTGCTGTATATGCGCGGCCGAACGCATCTGTTCGCGATCGGCGCGAAGTGAACCAGACCAGCGTCGGAATGCGCTGACGACTCTGTGTGGACCTGCTCCGCTCCCTGACGGTCGCGGTTCCGTTTGGCGCGCTGCCGAATTATTGACATGCGGAACCGCGCGCGTCAGCAAGCGGAGCACGTCCGGAGTTTCACAGCGTAATCTCATGCATCGATCGGCCCGAGCTTCGCCAGATCCGGGCGGATCTTCGATTCGTCGCCGACTGCGACAATGTGGGCATTTTCCGGCTGGTAATATTTTTGCGCCACTGCTTGCACCTCGGCCGCGGTCACCGCGCTGATTCTGGCCGGGTAGCGCTCCCAGTAATCGGTCGAAAAGCCGTAGCGATATCGTTCGTAGGAATAATTGATGATCGCGGTGGGCTGCTCGAGCGTCAGCGCGAAGCGTCCCATCACGGCGCTCTTGGCTTCTTCGAGCTCACGCGGCGGCACGGGTTCATCGCATAGACGCCGCAGCTCGCCGAGGATGGTGCCCAGCGCGCGGCCGGTCAGCTCCGTGCGAACCGCTGCGGTAATTCGCCAATAACCGGTATAGCGGGCGGTGAATGACGCGCTGGAGGTGCTGAGCGCCTGGCCGGACGATTCGAGCATGGGCTGAAGACGCGAGTCGAACAGCACGCGGTCGAGCAGCACGGACGCGAAGTAATCCGGATCGCTGCGCTCGATCAGCAGGTTTCCGAGCGCCAGGCGAGTCTGCGGCGCATCCGACCGGTCGATGAGCGCGATGTGCCGTTTCGTAGCCGGCTGCGGTTCGGGTGGGAGCGAATATTTCGGTTCCGGCGCTTTCCAGCCGCCTAGTAATTTTTCGGCGCGGGAAGCGACTTCGGCAGCTCTCACGCGACCGATCACCGACAGGACGGTATTCGCCGGCGCATACCGCTGGTTGTGCCAGTCGACCGCCATTTCGGGTGTAAGCGCGGCGACCTGCGCGAAGGTCTGCTCACTGCGGGACGCCGGATGCGAACCGTAGATGAGTTCCAGCAGGGTCTGGTTCGCGACGCCCTCCGGCTCGGCCATGTTCAGGTGCAGACCTACCTGCCAGCGTTGTTTCAGGCTGTTGAACTCATCCGGCGAGAAAGAAGGATACGCGAGACAATCCGCGCAGATCGCCAGCCAGTCGGCGAAATGGCCGCTGAGGCCGGTCCCGTCGACCGCCGCCGTTTCGCGATCGGCGCCGCTGCGAACCGTGGCTCCCAGGCGTCCGGCCTGTTCCGAAATCTCCCGCGCGCTACGCTGCTTCGACCCTTGATCGAGCATCTCCGCGGTGACCCTCGCCACGCCGGGCGTGAGCGAATAGACGCGGCCGGCGCCGTCCACATGGAAGCGCGCCCAAGCCAGAGGAAACCGGTTGTCCTCCATGGTCAGTAGCGTCAGACCGTTCGAAAGCCTGGTGGGTGTGGCTTCGGGGAGCTTGATGGCCGGCATCTCATGCGACACGGGCGCGCGATTCTTCCGTTCGGCCGCGAAGGCCGATGCCGCCAGTGCCAGCATGCCGCGCCGGGTGAGCGATCTCATGGAATCATCCCCCGCATCCCGCCCGGCGTGACCACCAGCACGCTGCGATTGGCGGGTGTCAGATATTTTTTCACCACCTGCTGGAGCCGCTCGCTTGAAAGCTTGCGCAGGTTCGATTCCCAATCGTTCAACGAGTCGGGCGAGAGGCCGGCCAGCAGCAATTGAGAAAGCTCCAGAGTTCGCCCGGCGGTGGGAAGCATGTCGGTGGCGCGGTCGAGCAGCGATTCCGAGCGCAACCGCTCCAGATCGCCGGGCGGCACGCCTTCCCGGCCGATCCGATCAACTTCCTCGAGCGCCAGCCGCTCGATCTGATCGAGGTCCTTGCCCGGCACCGCAACCGCCAGAAACCAGAAAACGTTGGGAGTGGCGGCCGGGCTCAATTCCCCCTCGATTTCAGTGGCCACGCCGGCGTTGAGCACCAGGCTCTGGCGCAGCCGCGAATCCTGGCCGCGCGCAAGCAATTGAAGCAGGGCGCGCAGCGCGAACCAATCCTGCGCTTGGGTGATGGGTGGAACCTGATAGCCGAATACGATCACCGGCACGTGCGCGCTCGGATCCTCCATGGTTTCGCGGCTCTCGGCGGCGCGCGTGGCTTCATGCGTAACCAAACGCGGTGGAGCGGGACGCGCCGGAATGTCTCCAAATTGGCGCTCGATCGCGGCGCGCGCCTTGTTTGAATCGAAATCGCCGGCCAGAACCAATGCGGCGTTGGATGGCGCGTAATAGGTTTTGTAAAAATCGGACGCCTGTTCCGCCGTGATGCCGCTCACCTCCATGGCCGAGCCAAACCAGTGCCGCTGATCCGCGGGGTCGTTGAAGCACATCTGGATCATGCGTTCGAGCGCACGGCTGTAAGGCTGATTCTGCTGTCCGGCGATCTGTTCGAGAACTACGGAGCGCGCGGCATTCAGGCCGTCGGGCGTGATATCGAGGCCGCGCATGCGGTCGGCTTCGAGAAACAGCGCCATGTCGAGCTGATTGGCCGGCAGCGTGGAGGAGAAGAACGAATAATCCTCGTGGAGACCGTACAAGTAATCGCCGCCCGCGCCTTCGACCAGGGCCTCATCCTCGCCCGGTGCGACGTTGGCCGAACCCTGCTGCATCAGGTGCGCGGTGAGTAGGGCCAGGCCCGCGCGCCCCGGTGGATCGCGCCGGAGCCCGGCGTTATAAGCCACCGTCAATGTGAACACCGGCGCGCCGTGATCGGGCGAGAGCACCACTGGCAGGCCGTTTTTGAGCGTGAACTTCTCAACCGCGAATCGCAGAGAATCGGAGGGCCGCTCAAACCAGAGCCACGCCGCGACGGCGACGGCGAGAATCGGAATCGCAACCAGCAGCCATCGCCACGCAAACTTCTGCGCGGGCGGCTGCGAGGGCGGAGTCTGGACGGGCATCTGGACCGTAGCCGTGGGGGCCTCGATCGCCTCCTCCACTTCCTCCATCGATTGGAACCGGTTGGCCGGATCTTTTTCGAGGCACTTCAGAATCGCCGCTTCCAGGTTCTTGGGCAGACCCGGCGCGATGCTAGTAGGCGGCGCGGGAGCTTCGCGAATCTGCTTGAGCGCCACCGAAATCGGCGTTTCCCCCGTGAACGCGGCCTTCCCGGTGAACATTTCGTATAGAATCAGCCCGAACGCGTAGACGTCGGTGCGCTGATCGGTGGCCCGGCCTTCGGCCTGCTCCGGCGCCATGTAGGCCGGCGTTCCGATGACCGCGCCAGTGGCCGTGGCACCCGCGGCAAACGAACGCGAGATGCCGAAGTCCATCACTTTGACTTCGCCCGAGGACGTCATCATGATGTTTTCGGGCTTCAGATCGCGATGCACAATGGATTGCCGGTGCGCCTCGCCGAGGCCGGCGACAATCTGCCGCGCGATGGGCAGGCCGCGCTCCACGTCCAGCTGGCCGGATCGATTCAGAAACGTGCGCAGGCTTTCGCCCTCCACGAACTCCATGGAGACGAACAGGGTTTCGCCGGAGCGATGAAATTCGTACAGGCGCGCTACGTTACGATGGGTGATTTTATGCGCCAGGCGCAGCTCATTCTTGAAGCGTTCCACCACCTGACTTTCAGCGGCGATCTCCGGCTTCAGGATCTTGATGGCGATCACCTCGCCGGTTTCATGGTCGCGCGCCTTGTAGACGATCCCCATGCCGCCGCGGCCCAGTTCCGACATGGCCTCATAGCGTTGCGGCAGTCCCGTGACCATCCCCAGCTTAAGCGCGCTCATGTCGATGGTTTCGTCGGTGCCGAAATTTTTATCCCGATCGTCCCCGGTGCTCACTGGTTTGGCAATATCATCTCACGGCGCGGGGGACGTCGCAAAACTGGCTTCGCGCTCGATCACGCGCTACCACAGCGGAGCAAGGGCCGCCAACGGGCGCCAACCAAAACCATCGCCGCACGCATGGACCGCGAGGACGTCCGTTATACTGGCAGCTTGCTCGGGATCTCCGTAAGTCCTTTCGTTGGCGGAGGCTGATCAAGGAAACGTCTGGAGGACGCATGGATTTCGCTCTCAGCGACGAGCACCGCATGCTCAAGGATCTCATCGCGCGCTTCGTGCGCGAGGAGTTGATGCCGCTTGAGAATGTCGTGCTCGAACGCGACGCCGCCGGGCAGGGCGTGATGCTGACCGATGAAGAACGCCGCCCCATCGATCAAAAGTCGCGCGAGCTGGGTCTGTGGGGACTGGACGCTCCTGAAGACGTAGGAGGCTCTGATCTCCCGCAGATCGCCCTCATCGGCGTTAACGAAGAGCTGGGGAAAACCATCACACCTTATGTACTGCCGCCGGACTCGCCGAACCTGCGCATGTTGATGGTGACGGTCAATGACCAGCAGCGCGCCGAATACCTGGCTCCGTATGTGCGCGGCGAAACCATCTCCGCCATCGGAATCTCGGAACCCGGAGCCGGCGCAGATCCGGCGTCCATGACCACGCAAGCCGTCAAAGACGGCGATTCGTGGGTCATCAACGGGCGCAAGATCTGGATCAGCAAGGCCGCCGAAGCCGACTTCACCATCCTCATGGCCGTCACGGACAAAGGCAAGGGCGCGCACGGGATCTCCGCTTTTCTGGTGGACAAGGGAACGCCCGGCTTCCACGTCCTGCGCCGCATTCCGATGATCGGGGGCCATTTTACGTATGAAGTGGCGCTGGAGGATTGTCGCGTGCCGGCCTCCAAGCTGTTGGGGCAGGCGGGCCGGGGCTTCGCGCCGATGCAGATCCGCCTATCGACCCGGCGGCTGGAGATGGCCTGCACCTGCATCGGAATCGCGCAGCGGGCGCTCGACATGATGTGCGAATACGCTCCCCAGCGTGTGACCTTCGGCGCGCCGCTGGCGGAGCGGCAGACCATTCAGTGGTGGGTGGCCGACGCCGCCACGCGAATCCACGCTTGTCGTCTGATGGCATACGATGCCGCCTGGAAGCTCGATCAGGGACGTGACGCGCGCACCGAAGTTTCCATGATCAAGGTGTTTTCAACCGAAATGGCGTGGGAAATCGTCGACCAGGCGATGCAGACCTTCGGCGCCATGGGCATGACCAAGGAAGTTCCACTGCAACTCATGGCCAGCATTGTCCGCAACATGCGCATCTACGATGGCCCGTCGGAAGTGCATCGCTGGGTGGTCGCGCGGAAGCTGCTTAAACTTCGCGTGAGAGGCGGATCATGACGGACGCTCGTTACGGCGATGTCTCGGTGACTTTGGACGGCTATGTCGCTCTGGTCGAGTTTCATCGCCCTCCGCACAATTTTTTCGACGACCAGCTCATCCGCGACCTGGCCGCCGCGTTCGAATCGCTCGATGCCGAGCCGGCGTGCCGCGCCCTGGTGCTGGCGTCGGAAGGAAAATCGTTTTGTGCCGGGGCGGACTTCGCTCGACGGCCGGCGCAGGGCGGCGAGCTCGCCTCCGGCTCGACCAGCGGCCTGTACGAACAGGCGGTCCGTCTGTTCTCCTCGAAGAAACCGGTGGTGGCCGCGATTCAGGGCGCGGCGGTCGGGGGCGGACTGGGGCTGGCGCTGGTCGCCGATTTCCGGGTGGTGTCGCCGGAGGCTCGGTTTGCGGCCAACTTCGTGAAGTTGGGCATTCATCCCGGATTCGGCCTGACCTGCACCTTGCCGCGGCTGATCGGGCAGCAGCGCGCCGCCCTGATGTTTTATACGGGTCGTCGGATTGCGGGCGAAGAGGCGGTCGAATGGGGCCTCGGCGATGTACTGGCCGCACCGGATCGTCTGCGCGAGGTGGCTGCGGATCTGGCGCGCGAGATCGCGGAGAATGCGCCGCTGGCAGTCCAGTCGACCCGGGCGACCATGCGCCGCGGCTTAGCCGAAGCGATCCGCACGCAAACCGATCATGAATTCGCCGAACAGAGTTGGCTCATCCGCACGGAAGATCACAAGGAGGGCGTCCGCTCCGTCACCGAACGGCGCCCCGGCCGCTTCGAGGGACGTTGACCCACCCGAAGCTCGCCGTCAGGCCGTCCTCCGGACCCGTCCAGCCATGACGAGAGCGACCGCATAAAGGACCAAACTCGCCAGGACCAATCCCGCCGCACACCAAAATGCGGCCTCCAGATTTCCCGGACGGACAAAAAAGGAGCAGATCAGCGGACCGGTTCCGAAACCGACCAATTGCAAGGAAGCCAGCAGCAATGCCGCCTGGCGCGTTTTGTCGAGATGGACCAGCAGGCTTACCTGATAAGGATTGACGCCCAGCCACATCATTCCGAAGATGGCGCAGACTGAAATATACCCGTAGGGAGCATGCACGTGGGCCATGGCCACCAGAATCGCCGCCTGGATCAGGCAACCCACCATCAGCACGGCGCGAAAAGATAGGCGCCACGCAATCCAGGCAACCGCAAACGTCCCGATGATCTGACAGATCAGGTCGGCCGCGATTGCGGTTCCCACCACTTGCCCCGAAAAGTGGAGGTTCTCGCCGACGCTGGCCTGATACTCCCAACCCGCCCCGTTGCCGGCATTCTGCAGGATCACTCCGAGTAATCCGATGAGCACCGCCGGGGTCCAGACTTGGGCGCTGGTCTTGCGCGGCGGCGCGTCTTGAATCTCGTTTCCAAGCAGGAACGCCACGGCGATGCCCACGATGGCGAGCACCGCCAGAATCCCGAAGCCCGAATCGGCGCCGAAGCGCGGAATCACGATCGCGGGCAGCAGGTACGACGCAGCCACTTGCGGCATCGCCGAAACCATCAGAAATAATGCGCTGAGCCGCTCGGGATGCTGGCCGCGGGTGATCGCGATATTGGTCGTCGCGAGCAACAGCCCCTCCATCAACCCCGCAATCACACGCGACAGGATCAGCAGCTGCGTGTCGTGACTCAGGTAAACCACGCCGTCGGCCAGGGCCAGCGACAGGCAGGCCGCGGCGATGGTGCGCTGCGCGGATCCGAAGCGCAGCAGTCCCGGTCCGATCGCCGAAGCCAGCGCAAGCGCCACCACCTCCGCCCAGGCCACCCGGCCCAGCATCGCCTCGGACAATCGACCCGCCTGGGTCAGGGCGCCTAATAGCACGGGCTGAATTCCCGTGATCATGAACGCCACGGTGCCCAGAAACAAGCCTGCGATTACCGTCGCCGTGGTGGTCGGCGTGGGTGTGCCCGGCAGCGTTTCCGTCATCTGATAAGACTAAACTAAAATTCGATATGGCTTGGACCAACCAGCGGAACAAACAGCTCGTCGAGCGGGCGCGCGCCGTGATTCCTGGCGGAATGTACGGCCATCAGTCCACCGCGATCCTTCCCGACGTGTTTCCTCAGTTTTTCAGCCGCGCTGACGGGGCGCGGCTTTGGGATGCGGACGGCAACGAGTACATCGATTACATGTGCGCCTTCGGTCCCAATCTGCTCGGCTATCGCCATCCGGCCGTCGAAGCGGCGGTCGCGGCGCAGCAACGGCTCGGCGACTGCATGACCGGACCCTCCGAAATCATGGTCGAGCTGGCGGAAAAGTTCGTATCCCTGGTGACCCACGCCGGTTGGGTGATCTTTTGTAAAAACGGCACCGACGCGACCACCATGGCGATGACCATCGCCCGCGCGCATACCGGGAATCGCAAGATCCTGGTTGCGACGAAGGCGTATCACGGATCCGCGCCGTGGTGCAATCCGTACCTGACCGGCATTCTGCCGGAGCAGCGCGCGCACATTCTCCAGTATGAGTACAACAATCCAGCCAGCCTGGCGGAGGCGTTCCGCGCGGCTGAAAATGACGTCGCCGGAGTGTTTGCTTCCGCATTCCGGCACGACGTGTTTGAGAATCAGGACCTCCCCACGCCGGAGTACGCCGCAACCGCACGCACATTGTGCGATGAATCCGGCGCCTTGCTCATGGTCGATGATGTGCGCGCGGGTTTCCGGCTGGCCCGCGATTGCAGTTGGTCGAAAGTGGGAGTCCAGCCGGATCTGAGCGCATGGGGCAAAGCCATCGCGAATGGATATGCTCTGTCCGCGCTGGCTGGGTCTGAGAAGGCGCGGGGGGCGGCACAGCGCGTCTTCGTCACCGGCTCGTTTTGGTTTCAGGCGATTCCAATGGCGGCGGCCATCGCCACGCTGAACGAGATCCAGACCTCCGATTATCTGGAGCGCACCGAGAAGACTGGCGGCATGCTTCGGGATGGACTGGCCCGTCAGGCCGCAACCTACGGGTTCGGTCTGCGCCAGACCGGTCCAGCGCAGATGCCGATGATTCTGTTCGAAGACGACCCTGACTTGCGGCTCGGATACTGCTGGGTAGCCGAAGCTCTGACCCGCGGAGTCTACCTTCATCCGTGGCACAACAATTTCATCTGCGCCGCGCTCACCGAGGACGACGTGCAGAAAACCCTCGACGCCACGGACCAGGCGTTCGCGGTTTTGAAGAAGCGCCGACCGACGCTCGGTCCGGTCGAACAGCTAAAGGCGCGATTCGCCCGCCTCGCCGAGCGCGATGCCGAGTACGCCCGGGCGGGTGTCCTGTCGAATCGATAAGCTGTGAGGCGGAATTTCGGCGGGCACCTGGGAGTCTCGGGTCGATTCGTGAAACCTAACATCGCTATTTCTCCTGCTGCCCGAGAAATCGAGATCTGCGCCGGAACCGCGTCGAAAATGGATACCGCAAGCCGGTGCGAGCATCCAACGTTCGAAGGAAGCACCCCGTATGATTCGGTTGTCCTTATGCCTGGTCGCGATGCTCGCCGCGGCTGCTCTTAGTCTCCGCGCGCAACAAGATACCCAGCCTCAATCCGAGGACAAACGCATCCTGTGGATCTTCACAAATCACCGCACCACCGACGAGTCGGAGGAAAGCAAGAAGCTGACGGCCGGCGGAAAGTTCGCGATCGCCTGGGAGGACGCTACCGACCGAGCGATTTTCTTACAAACCGCAGCTCTTGCAGGAATCGGGCAGTGGAGCAACTCCAATCCTTCCTTTGGGCAAGGCGTGGCAGGTTACGCGAAACGATTCGGCACCACCTACGGCGATTTCGCGATAGAAAACATGATGACCGAGGGCGTTTTGCCCACGTTGTTTCATCAGGATCCGCGCTATTTTCGCCGCGACGTGGGCACCGCCCGGTCGAGAGCGGCTTACGCGCTGAGCCGCCTTTTCCTTACCCGCGGCGATTCTGGCAGCACTCAATTCAATTATTCAGAAATCGTCGGCGCCGCGGCGTCCGTAGCGATCTCGAACGCTTACTACCCGGACGGGCGCAGTGTCGGCACGAACGTGGGAAGATACGGTGAGCAGCTGGCTTTCGATGCGGCTTCCAACGTCCTGAAGGAATTCTGGCCTGGCATTAAGCGAAAGCTTCCGCGGTGGCTGCGGCAGTCCTGACGCATTGACGATCGTTTACTCCCCGAAACGCACGTCAGGAAGCCGCGGACTCGTGTGCGCCTCCCACGATTTGCGGCGCACGGCATTGACGAACAGGATCGAGGGTGGATATTCTGAAATGGAATCGACGGTAGCATAGAACGAGCAGCACCAGCGCTCGAATGAGCGGCATCTGAAGACAAAGTATTGAAGTTCAACAAGTTGGGCCGGTAGCTCAGTTGGTAGAGCATCGCACTTTTAATGCGGTGGTCGCGGGTTCGAGCCCCGCCCGGCTCACCATTTCGGGATCGAATCAGTTTCCTCTGTTTTGTCAAAATCAGCTTCTTTTTTGCATTGACGCATTCGCGGTTCCTGTTCATACTCGAACACAGTTTCAAAACTCTCCATTGGAGGAAAGCGAATGTTCAGAAGCACCATCCTGCGAGTCGCGGGGATTGCATTGGTGGGAATCGGCGTAGCGGGCGCTTGTTTGGCGATCCCCACTACGCCGGAAATCGATCCTTCCACGGGCGCGAATGCGCTGGCGTTGATTGCCGGCGCGTTCATGATCATGCGCAGCCGCCG
Source organism: Terriglobia bacterium (assembly GCA_963797245.1). Taxonomy (GTDB): domain Bacteria; phylum Acidobacteriota; class Terriglobia; order Bryobacterales; family Bryobacteraceae; genus Palsa-187. The sequence continues at coordinate 56,493 of CAWCPE010000014.1, read as the reverse complement.
CAAGTAAGCATTCCATCGATCTCCGAACCCGGGCTCCGCAGTGGGGGCCCGGGTTTCGTGATCGCCTTGACGGTCGGGGTTAGAAGTTCCAGTACCAATCGCACCGGGGAGGGTACTAAATTCTACCCAAATTGCGTTGACACTCGGGAATTGCTCGGGCAAAATCGGACGGTAGTTGATCAAATCGAAAGATTGGAGGAAAAAAATAGAATGAGCACCATGATGAAACTGTCGGGGGTTGTTTTGATCGGAATCGGTCTGGCGGGGAGCTGTCTGGCCACGTCGGTGCCGGAAATCGATCCTTCCACTGGCGCCAACGCGCTCGCGTTGGTGGCTGGCGCGTTCATGATCATGCGGAGCCGGCGCAAGTAGGCCTGCTTTCCCAATCGGTTGCCGAACCTGGGCGCCGGGCCTGGGTTTGGCAGTCGACCTCCACTCAATTCCTTGCCATCCGAATTGATTCCCGTAAGTCCCATTCCGTCCGTTTCCACACGCAGCACGGCACTGTACGCACGCCTGGCGGCTCTTGCGGTGATCTTCATCGCCGAGTTGCTGGCGATTTCAACCTGGCTCGACACCAGTTCCCTTCTCGGCCGGCGTGGTCTGGCTGCCCTGGTCGGCGATTGGGGACCATGGTCCGTGCGGCTGGCGATCGCGTCCGTGCTGGCGTTCCTGATTTTGGGCGAATCGACACCGGCGGCCGGCGGATGGAGCGATCCCGATGCGGAGGCGCGTGACTATGCCATTGATTGGCGCCTGCTGATCGGCCACGCAGCGGCGATGGCGGCGCTGGTGGCGTTGTCGTCCATGGTATTCGGCGGATCTGCTCAGGGCGCCCGGTCCGATATTGAAGTTCTCGCCTGGATCGCTACCGGACTCAGCGCCATCGGGCTTGCCGCATGTGCGCTGATTCCGATGAGAATCTGGATCGCGAAACTGCGCGGAGCGCGCGACCTGTTGATTTTCGCGCCGGTCGCCGGCCTGGCTGCGTGCCTGCTTGCCAGCTTGGCGAGCCATTTGTGGAAGCCGCTCAGCCGCGGGACATTCAGCTTCGCGGCGATCCTGCTGCGCCCGTTTCTGCAGCATGTGGTCAGCGACAGTGGCGCGCTCACCTTGGGAAGCGAAAAATTCAGCGTCTCCATCGCCCCCGCCTGCTCCGGTTATGAAGGGATCGGGTTGGTCCTGGCAGTCACCTGCGCCTGGCTATGGTTTCTGCGGCGCGAATGGCGTTTTCCGAATGCCCTGGTATTGATTCCCGCCGGTGTATCCGCCATCTGGATTCTCAATGCGGTCCGGATCGCGGCCCTGATTCTGATCGGCAATGCGGGAGCCGAACGGGTCGCGCTCGGCGGGTTTCATTCGCAGGCTGGCTGGATCGCGTTCAGCCTGGTGTCGCTCGGGATCTGCGCAGGAGCGCGGCGGATTGCGTGGTTCCACAAAGCCGCGGCCGCCGCACCAGCGCTCGATTCCGCTGAGAATCCAGTCACCGCCTATTTAATGCCCTTCCTCGCGATCCTGGCCGCGGGATTGGCTACACGCGCGATGTCGAGCGATTTCGAGTGGATGTACGGAATCCGGGTGATCGCGGCAGCTGGCGCACTCTGGTATTTCCGGAAATCCTATCGCGATTTGGATTTCAGCTTCGGACCAGTGGCTTTGGGGCTGGGCGCAGCGGTATGCGCAATGTGGATCGGGCTGGACCGGTTCGCGTCGATTGCACCGGCCGCCGCGCCCGCGGCGTTCGCGCAAGCGTCGCTTTCGGCGCGATCGGCATGGATTACAGTCCGGCTCATCGGCGCCGTAATCACAGTTCCGATCGCCGAGGAACTGGCGTTTCGCGGTTTTCTACTCCGCCGGCTGGTGGATGCCGATTTCGAATCGGTTTTCGTCCGGAACCGGTCGTTTCCCCGATCATTTCCATGGATGCCGTTCGTAGTCTCCTCGCTGGCTTTCGGAATCCTGCACGGCGACCGTTGGCTGGCGGGCGCGATCGCGGGAATGGTGTACGCCTTTGCGATGTTCCGCCGCGGCCGGTTGGGCGATGCCGTCGCCGCGCATGCATTCACCAACCTTTTGCTCGCCGCCTGGGTCCTGGTTACCGGTAACTGGCAGTTCTGGTAGTGCAAGTGCTCCTCACCCGGCGAGTTGGAAGGGACAACATGAAAAAAGCCATTGGTTATCTTGCACTGGCCGCGGTGGTGAGTGGAATTCTGCTGAACTTCAAGGACATCCAGAGGTACATTCGTATCTCGACCATGTAGCGGGACCTGCGCGGTCTCAGTAAAGTTTGCCGGTTGAAACTTCAGCGGATACCGGTCTGCCACGCGAGAAACGCGAGTTCGTCCGCGCTGTCTTCAATCTGTCGATCAACCGGAAGGCCGCCGGAATGGCCCGATTTGACGTCGTAATGCAGCAGAATCGGTCGATCCGACCCGGTGGACGCCTGCAGAAGCGCGGCCATCTTGCGGGCGTGCAACGGATCGACCCGGGTATCTGCGTCGGCCGTAACCAGATCACGGCTGGATATTTAACTCCCTTTTCGACATGCTGATAGGGTGAATATTTGTAGATAAACTTGAATTGCTGCGTTGCAGATCACGGCTTGAAACAAGTCGGACGCTGGGTCAGCGCGGCGCCGACCAGCAAATCTGCGCGGGGGCGGGGAATTCGGGGACGAGTGGCACAAGGCGGGCATGCTCGAAAAGCATCGGCGCGGCAAGACCGATCGACACCAGCCGCCCGTCGTCCGCATACGGCAGCGCCCGGAACAAAATCCGGTCGACCACACTGAACACTCCGGTGGCCGCGCCAATCCCCAGCGCCAGCGAAATCAGCGCGGCACATGTAAACCGCAGGTCGCGGACCAGCAGGCGAAACGCGTATCGAATGTCGTCAATCATATTGCGATCGAGAATATCAGAACACGCGATAATGTCGATATGAAAAAGGTGATTGACGAATCTTAAGGCGCCGGATCGAGTTAACGCGCCAGCGACGGATATGGCTGAAGGTGTTCCTCGGCCGAATTCTCGTCGAAGCTCAGCAGCCAGGCAGTCCGGTTCGTGTAGTAATCGAGCAGGGCTTGATTCTGGCTTCTGCCCAGATCATGCGCGAATACCACCCGCTGGCGGTCGATGTCGGCGCCGTTGTAAACCCACTCCTCGCCGATTTCCCAGGACGGTGCCGGATATCGAACGACCACAAGTTGATCCCGGTCGAGTTGGGATAGTTGTTGGATGAGCGCCGTGCGCCGGTTCGGCCAATCTGCCGGCGCGGACGGAATGGCCCGGACGCGGAAGGCCACACTGACCGGTGTGGCGATCAGAGCAATCGCCACCAGACCGGGTCCAAGACGATGGCCGCGTATTCTCAGATCCCAGGCGCGCTCCACCCAAACCGCAATCATGACCGCGAGCGCGCCCCACGCGGGAGCCGCGTAATGCTGCATATGAAAGGTCTCCAGGGTCAGTGCGAAGAATACCGCGCCGGCGACAGCCGCCATCTGGCGATAACGAGGATCGCGAAACGCAACCGGGAACAGCAGCGTAAACAGCAAGGCCGCGCCGAGTGTGCCTCCGATTTTCTTAAGCGACTCGATCAGGATCACCCCGAGGCCCTGCGGCCAATGCCGGTCACGCTCATATTCGCCCATTTCAACGCCTTTCGCGCCATGTATCACAGCCAATCTGGGGTAGGAGTAAACGGGCTCGGGCCGCACCGGAAGGATCCACAGCTGCGGGGTGGTATTGTACTGATGGTAGTGAAGCATATACGGCAGCTCCAGAGCGCTTCCCGTGATGGCGCGGTTGTAATAACCGGTCCAGGCTCCGCCCGCAGCGAGAACGCAGAGCGTGGTGAACCACACCCGGGGAGACCGGTGGCGCCACAGCTCTTTACCAAAAATCACGAACACCGCGCCCGCAAATACGGCACCTTCAAAAGGTCGCGTCCACGAAAGGAGCAGCAAGCCGAAAGCAATCATCACACCCGTCAGCAGCGGTTGCTTCGACCGATACATTCCGATTCCGAGCAGCATCGCCGCGCTTCCGCAGGCGGCTAATGAGCCGCCCCAGTAAGAATCAGCCCAATACATTCCGGGCTGCAGGCACGCTGCCACCATGGCGGCAGTCAACAAAGCCGGCCAGTAGGATACCCAGGAGAAAAGCATCAGGGAGACAAAGAAAATCAAGGCTGCATTCTCAATGATGACGCCGTAAAACGGCGAACCGAACAACCGTTGCCCCAAAGCCAGCAGCATGGCCTGACCGGGTGGATATTTCGAGGCATATACCGGGCGCACTAATTCGTGCGGCGATTCGAAAAATTGACTCAGGCTGGGGGGAGCATTCACCAGCCGCCCATGCACGAAGGTATCGGCTCCCAAAAGATAGCTGAACTCGTCGGACATCATGGGCTGCGGTATCCCGGCAAAGTGCATCACCGATAACCGCCAAACCACCCAAAGCGATCCGAGCGCCAACGACGAACTCAGGGGGCTTTTCAGCAGTTTCATATCAGAATTTGCTTCGCAAATACCAATCCATCATTCGTGGCGCAAAAAAATCGAGCGCGGTAAACAGAAACCCGATGCGTGGTACGAACACCGTCCGGCGCCCACGCTCCAAGCCGCGAATCACGGCCTGAGCGACCTGATCCGGACTGACCACCCGGCGGATATCTTCCACTCGCCCGGGGGCGTTCCCGGCCAGCACGTGGTCTCGAAACCTCGTGTCGACGATACCCGGACAAACTTTCATGACTCGTATCCCCGTGCCGGCCAGTTCGCGGTGCAGAGAATCGTCGATACAGTGCAGGGCCCACTTGGTCGCGCAATACATCACCGCCCACGGGAGCGAAACCTTGCCACCCACCGATCCCATGTTGACGATCGTGCCGGATCGATTCGCTTTCATGTGTGGCACAATCCGTTGGGTGAGCGCCAGCGCGGAAAACACATTCACGTCGAACATCCGCTTGGAGATCGCCGTGTCCACTTCAGTCGGATATCCGTACTGTCCGACCCCGGCATTGTTGATCAACAAGTCCACCCGTCCGAAACGCTCGAGTGCGGTTTCCACCACCGCCGTCCGGGTATCTTCCCGGGTAATGTCCCCGGTGACGACGATTCGGGAATCGGAATGCTGGTCGGTAAAGTCGCCGCCGGGAAGGCCTGTGAGGACCAGTTTGGCTCCCAATTCGCCGATGCGCCTGGCGCAACTCGCGCCGATTCCTTCCGATGCGCCGGTGATAACGGCCACCTTCCCATCCCACGTCTTTATCAGAGTGACCACCTCGCAGCATGTGCATCAACCGCAGACACTCAGATTATCAAACCATCCTCGAAAATCAGAGGTTGCGCGCGCATCGCGTCTTTACGCCCCCGTCCGTTCTTTAAAAAACGCGATTACCCTCTGCTCCGCCGCCTTCGTGGGACCGTCCTCTTTCAGATGAATCGTCAGCACCGAATGCGGAGGACGCTCCGCCGGCTTCGCATCCGCGTCTTCCAGCTCGATCGCTTCGAACTTATCGCCGAACTCGCGCCGGTAGGTTTCGAAGCGTGCGTCCGGGACCATCACGTCGCTCTTGAACCGCGCGCCGATCATCGACAAACCTTCATCCTTGAATCGCCGCTTCGCGCACGCGACTTCTTCCGCCGATGCGTCGATCCCCGCCGCGCGCACCTTCGACCCCATCGCCATCGGCATGGACGGCTGCGACAGCACCGGCGCAACTACCGACGGTTCGGTCATCATCGCCAGCGCGAACCCTCCGGTGAAGCACATCCCGACCGCTCCCACGCCCTTGCCGCCGCATTCCGAATGCGCCTTCCGCGCGAGCGCGCGCAACCAATGAACAATCGGGCTCGACTTCCCGGCCGACCAGACGTTGAACTCGCGCCGGATGCAAATGGCGTTGAACATCACGCCCAGCGCGTAGCCCACGCTGACGGGACGGCCCGCTTCGCCGAACAGGCTGGGTAGGAACACGGTCATCCCCGCCGCCGCCACGCGATCCGCGAAACGAACCACCAGCGGATGCAGGCCCGGAATCTCATGGATCACGATCACGGCCGGACCCGACCCGCGGCGATACACCGGGCGCGTCCAGGGGCCATCCGTAAAGTCGAACTTCTGGTAATCCGCGAGCGCCGCTTCGTATTTAGAGGCCACGAATAAGAAGGTTAACGCATTGGCCGCGCGCCCGACGCCTGACCCGACGCGTTCGATCCGCGTGCGTCCATCTGGCGCAGCACTCTATCCAGATCGTTGTCGCGCACCGGGCGCGCCAGCAGAAAACCGCCGCTCGATTCGAGACTGCCGGCCAGTTCCGCATCGTAGCCGTCGCTGATCAGCACAAACGAAGCCACCTGGCTGCGGATTCGCTCCTGGTAGTCGCTCGATCCCTGCACCGACGGCCGCACTGCCCAGAACACCGCGTCGAAACGGACGCGCTGCGCCAGGTCGGCCGCTTCTTCCATCGGCGAAGGGACCACGCGATGCCCCCGCCCGCCCAGCAGCCCGAGCATTTGCCGCTGGCCGCCCAAGTCGGGCTCCACCAGCAGCACGGTCAGCCCCGGACCCTGCCTGCGCTGGACGCCGCTGTGTACCGATTCGTGCGACGCCTCCCGCGCGATGGGCAGGTCGATCTCAAACCGCGCCATGCGGATCGCATCCGAGCCCGATCCGCTGCGGAACCGGATCTCCCCGCCATGGCTTTGAATGATTCCCTGGCACACTCCCAACCCCAGCGCTCCGTCGGGCGACCGGCCGTCCTCAAACGGATCGATTTCCGCGCCCTCTTCATTCAACGGAATCGAGTAGCCGATCTCGATCATCACGCGGCGAGCAATAATGCTGCTCGAAACGCAGATGGTCTTGGCGTTCGATTCGGATCCGTACTGTTCTGCGTGCACCAGCAAATTCAGAAACACCTGTTCGATCTGTCCCTGCGATCCCAGCACCAGCGCGGGCTGCGGCGTCAGGCGATTCTGCACCCGCAGGGCGAGCGTTCGCCATTCCGGATCGCGAAACTGCATCAGGCTGGCGATCAGCGCGTTCACATCCACATGCCGCGCCGCCGAATCCTCGGGACGCGCAAACGAAACCAGCCGTGCGACGATTTCGCTCGCCCGCTGCGATTCTCCGGCCAGCAGCCGCAGTTCCCGCTCCGGAATCGGATTCCGACCGTACGCCGCCAGTGATGTCGAAAGCTGCAGGATGCTGTCGAGCGGCGCGCGCAGTTCGCTCGCCACGCCGGAAATCAGTTGACCCGTCGCGGCCAGCTTCTCGCTCCTGAAAAGCTGTTCGCGAATGGTCTGCTGCTCCTGCAGTTTGAGCGACGCCGCCACCTGGTTCGCCAGGTGCTGCGCCGCGGCCTGCTCTTCCAAACTGAAATATCCCAACCGCCGCGCGTTGCCCACTTCAAGCACGCCCAGCACGTCATTTTGCGAAAGCAGCGGCACGAACATGGCGGAGCGCGGAAGATTCTGCCCATCCACCGGCATGAACGGACTGCGCCGCACGTCGGGAACGTTCAGCAGCGTTCGATTCCGGAAGCACACCACCGCTCCGCCGGCCAATCCGTCGGGCGGCGAATCAATGGGGACCGCCATGGGATCCGGCTCGTTTCGGGTCGCGACGTGTTCGAGCGCCTTGCTGCGCCGGCTGTAAAGATACAAGCGCACACCGGTGGCCTGCGTCACCGTCGGCAGCACGTTCACCAGTTTTTCCGCGACTTCGGTGGGCGATCCGGCGGCGATGATATCCTCGCTCAACGCGTGAAACGCGCGCATCAGCTTCCGGTTTTCACCCAGCCGCTTTTCGCGAATCCACCACAAGCCGAGCACCAGCCCGACCACCGCGACCGCTCCGCCCACCACCAGCGGCGGGAACATCGTGCCCGTCGAAACTACCTCGACATCCTCCGGCGCCGAGAGCAGAAGCTGATACCCGCTGTCGTGCGGCGGCTCGAGCGAATACTGCGTCGCTATGCCAGTCAGCCGCACATGATCCCCCACCCGGATGCGCCGCAGTTCGCCGGGATGATGCCCGACCATGGCCGGCAGGAACACGGAAATCGTGTTGCCGTGATCGCTCACTTCCAGGCTCCGCCCGCCCAGATTTTCTCCCACTCCGCCGGTGACTGTACCCGTGGTCCGCACCAGCAGGCCCAGATAGCGGAAGCTGCTGAGCTCGGAAACCGTCACATCCTTCGGGTCCGGCGCGGCATCGGGACGCAATTTCCGGATGCTCGACGGCGCGAGCAACGGCATCGCCGCCACGCTTTGAATGGTTCCCGAACTTTCGATCCAATCGCCCGGCGCAAGCTCCGCGAATCGCTCGCGACCGCCGCGCAGCAGCAGTCCGTGATCGGTCACATCGCGCAGCGGCAGATAGTAGGTGCCGAGCGCCCACACTGGCGCCGCCGCAACCTGCCCCCGAACCGTGATGGCGCGCCCTTCGTAGGCGGGCGCCATATCGCGGCCCGAACGGGACGCAGCCTGTTCGAGCGTAACGTAGTCGGGCGTATCGCTTGGCGCAGCGTGCTCCGGCGTCACGCGATCCTGGGCGGCGACGACGGCCACACCCAGTACCAGAGCCGGAATCAGGTGCCGCATCGGTCGCCCAGACCGGGACCCGTTACTGGTTTCACCCGTTCCCCAGTTTTGCCCGGAGTCATCATGTGTCATGAATCATAACATGAGATATAACCGTAAGCTGCTGCTAAGGATCATTTAATGGCCGATCTAAGGAAAATGCTGATCTAGCGCGCTAAACTCGTTTTGAATGACCGATTTAATTGCACGCCATTATCTGATTTCAGGTTATGTTCAAGGCGTCGGCTTCCGGTATTTCGCTGAGCGCGCCGCGCGCGAGGCCCGAGTCACCGGCTGGGTGCGCAATCTGGCGGACGGCCGCGTCGAGGTCCACGCCGAAGCAACCCCCGCGCACCTCGACGTCTTCGAAGCTGCCCTCCGGCGGGGACCGTCCCGGGCGGATGTGCGTGGCTTCGAATCGTCCGAAGCCGCTCCGATACGCACCGGGATCTTCGAAATCCGCTAGGTTGTCCGCTCGCTGACGTGCGGGCTGCCCGTTTATGCCGCACTGTACAAGCGACATTCGGAAACCGGCCGTTTCACCCCACGGCTAAACTGGTAGGCTTTTTCTCGTGCTCCCCTCCCTGATGGTCGGGGTTCCGTTTTTGTGGTGCTGTCGAATGAGCCACATGCGGAACCCCGCGCGTCAGCAAGGGGAACACGTCCGAAGTTTTCAGACACACTCGTAAGCCCGACTTTTCATGCCGGCTCCGGCCCTGTCCGGAACCCGCCGCATGATCGCATAAAACGCATGTTTTCAGCAGGTTTAGAGGCCACAAAAACCCGGCAAGTTGCCTCCGAAACTGGTAAAATAAAGCTTCCGGAAACATAAGGAGCAACCTTGGCAGATCCTCAGGACCCCACCACTCCGCCCCCCGGCGGGCAGATCCCTCTGGGAGGGGGCGGCGGCGACCAGAAAAACCTGATTCCAATCAACATTGAAGACGAGATGCGCCGGTCGTATCTCGATTACGCCATGAGCGTAATTATCGGCCGCGCCCTCCCCGATGTGCGCGATGGTCTGAAGCCCGTCCATCGCCGGATTCTGTTCGGGATGCATGAGCTCGGCCTGCATTACAACCGGCCGACGCGGAAGTGCGCCAAAATCACCGGCGACGTCATGGGCAAGTACCATCCCCACGGCAACGCGCCCATTTACGACGCGTTAGTCCGCATGGCGCAGCCGTTTTCGCTCCGCTATCCCTTGGTAGATGGTCAGGGAAATTTCGGTTCCGTCGACGGCGACCCGCCCGCAGCCGAGCGGTACACCGAAGCCCGCCTCTCGCGCATCGCCGCGACCATGCTGGAGGACATCGACAAAGAAACCGTCGATTTCCGCCCCAATTACGACGAAAGCGAAGTCGAGCCGGAAGTTCTGCCGGCGCGCGTGCCGAATCTTCTCATCAACGGCAGCGCCGGCATCGCCGTCGGCATGGCGACCAACGTTCCGCCTCACAATCTGAACGAAATCATCGAAGCCTGCATCCTGCTGGTGCAGAATCCGACCACGCATCTTTCGAAGATCGCCGAAATCGTCAAAGGCCCCGATTTTCCGACCGGCGGCCTGATTCTGGGCCACACCGGCATTCAGGAATATTTCGCCACCGGCCGCGGCTCCATCAAACTGCGCGCCAAAGCCGCCATCGAAAAGCTCGGCAAAGACCGGGAAGCCATCATCGTCACCGAAATTCCTTACCAGGTGAACAAAGCGCGTTTAGTCGCACACATCGCGCAACTGGTCAACGATAAACTGCTCGAAGGCATCTCGGATGTCCGCGATGAAAGCGATCGCGACGGATACCGCGTGGCCATTGAGCTGAAGCGCGGCGAACAGGCCGAAGTGATTCTCAACAACCTGTATAAGCAGACCCAGATGCAGGTGAGCTTCGGCGTGATCATGCTGGCGATCGTGAACGGCCAGCCGCGCGAGCTGGGGATCGTCGACGCGATCAAGCGCTTTATCGATCATCGCGCCGACGTGGTCCGCCGGCGCACCGATTACCTGTTGCGCAAAGCCCGCGAACGCGAGCACCTGCTGGTCGGGTTCCAGAAAGCGCTCAACAATCTGGACGCCGTCATTCAACTGATCCGCGCGGCGAAAAATCCGAGGGAAGCGCGCGAAGGCCTGATCAGTACTTTCGAATTCACCGAACGACAAGCGCAAGCCATCATCGAATTACAACTCCAGCGCCTGACCGGCATGGAGCAGCAGAAAATCCTGGACGAGCTGGCCGAAATCCAGGTAAAAATCGCCGAATACTCCGAGATCCTTGGTTCCGAGAAGGTCCTGCGGGCGCTTATCATCAAGGAACTGAAGGAAGTCCAGAAGGATTTCGGCGATGAGCGCCGTACCCAGATCATCGAAGACACCGGCGAAATCAAGCTGGAAGATCTGGTGCAAGTGGAAGACGTGGCCGTGACGGTCACTCGCGGCGGCTATCTAAAACGCACAGCCGTCGATACTTATCGCCGCCAGACGCGCGGCGGCAAAGGCCGCATCGGGATGTCGACCCGCGCCGAAGACGTGGTCGAGCACCTGATTATCGCGTCCACCCACGCCTACCTGCTGATTTTTACCAATAAAGGCCGCGTATATTGGCTGAAAATCTACGAAATTCCCGACGCCGGAACGGTCTCGAAGGGCAAACACGCGTCGGGTCTGATCAATTTACAGCCGGATGAGACTCCGACGGCATTCCTACCGGTGAGAGACTTCAGCATCCCGGGCCGGTTTGTCGTGATGGTGACCAAGAAGGGCACGATCAAGAAGTGCGAGCTGAACGTGTTCGACAACATCATGTCGCGCGGCATCATTGCCATTGGCCTGGATGAAGGCGACGAGCTGTTAGGCGTGCGTCTGACCAGCGGCAAGGATTATATCTTCCTCGCCTCGCATGAAGGCATGGCCTGCCGCTTCGCCGAATCCGACGTCCGCGCCATGGGCCGACCCGCGTTCGGCGTCCGCGGCATGGAGCTCGAAGCCGGCGATTACCTGGTCGGCATGGAAGTGGTCGAGCAGGATGGCCTCATCCTATCGATTTCCGAAAACGGCTACGGCAAGCGGACGCCGCTCAAGGATTACCGCCTGACCGCCCGCGGCCGCAAGGGCGTCATTAATATGAAGACGACCAACAAGGTCGGCAATGTGGTGGCGATTCTCTCTGTCAAGGAAGATTCCGACCTGATGATCATCACCAAGCAGGGCCAGATCATCCGCATCGATTCCGGCCAGATTCGGCAGGCCGGCCGGTCCACGCAGGGCGTGAGATTGGTGAACGTCGAAGCAGGCGACCAGGTCGCAGCGGCGAGTCTGATTCCGGAAGCAGACGTAGTCGTACCTAACGGTCAGGAAGATCTGCCGTTGCAGTAACGCACATGGACAAGAGCATCCGCATCTATCACAGTCATGACCAAATAAAAGCGGACGAGTATCGTTATTGGCAGAGTCGTCCGGTACACGAACGCATGGACGCGGTTGAAGAGATCACCCTTGCCGCCTACGCGATGAAGGGCGTGGAACTGGAGCCGGATGTTCCAAGATTACAAAGACCTCTTGTCCGCCTTCAACGCGAACGACGTTAAGTACCTGATCGTGGGCGGCTACGCGGTATCTTTTCACGCGCAGCCGCGCGCGACCAAAGACATCGACCTGTTCATCAAGGCGGACTTTGCGAATGCGAAAGCGACCTACGCTGCGTTGGCCGCCTTCGGTGCCGCGCTCCAGGACATCCGCGAGGAGGACTTTGCGGAAGCCGGCAACTTCATCCGGTTCGGGCGCGAACCACGGGCTATCGATATTCTTCCCGCGATCGACGGCGTTGACTTTAACGACGCATGGGACAGGCGCGTTCAAGGTGTGATCGATCCGGACAGCGGACCTGACCGCGTTCTTCATTTCCGCGGCCGATCTCGTAGCCGCAAAAATCGCGGCAGGAAGACCACAAGATATTGCGGATGTCGCGGCGATTCGCAAAGCTCTCGAAAAGTGATAGAGCGCTCTCTTGCCCGGCAACAAGGTCGTCCGACAGGAAGCATCCCAATGGCTAGTGTTGCTGCCGTGCGACGGAACGCTGGATGCACGCTAACCCCGCCTTGATGTGGACCACCGTAGGCAGTTCAGCGGAGACGTATGTTTCCGATGCGATGGGTCGCTTACTGCTTTCCGCGCACTCCGGCAAAAGCTCGAAGCGGCAGGTGATTTGTAGCGTCCGCGCCTGCTCCGAAGGCCTGAAACGCCACTGCTTCAGTGCTTCCAAGACGTATTCCTCGAAAACGGGATGTGCCTGAATCGTCTTAGCCTCGGTGACGACGCCTTCGGGATTGATGAAGACCTCAGTCAACGTGACACCCTGTATTCGCTGGTCCCTCGCAGCTTTGGGATATGCGGGTGCAACAAACGCAACCACGACCGGCGTGTTTTTTTCATCCGTGGCCGGGGCTTGGGCCGCAAGCAAACGGCCAAGAAGCAAAGCCACCAGCGCCGGCGCGGCAGTTCCCATGGCGAATAGTGTACCGCCGCGGAGATCGCTCCGACGCCGCGGAGTTCAACCGAGCTTCGAACAAAATTAGCACCAACGCGATCCGCGGCGATCCCATCACGACTCGCATTCCCATAATGACGCCCGGCAGCCGCGGGCGCAGCGGCATGCAACCCTCCGGCGATGGCGAAAGGAAATGGGCGGGTTCAATCGCTGCAAATGCGCCGCGCAGCGAACCGTCGAGAGCTTGCTGCTTCAGTAACGGCTTATTTTGCCTGGTGGAGCGCCTGGTGGAGTATGGACTTGATGTAGGTCTGGTACGGCAGACCCTTTTGACTTGCCTGCCGGCGTGCTAACTCAATATCCGTCTCCGGCAGGCGAATGGAGACGACCCGCGATTTCGACGCACTCAGACGAGCTTTCAGCGCGCCCGCGTCCAGGCGCTTCGGCTTCTTCGCCGCAACCAGGTCCTCGTCGAGGCGCGCACGGTTCTTGTACCACCACTGGGCCTCTTCGGATTCCGATTTGAACGCGGGTATCAGGAGTTTCCTTTTCACGCCTGCGTCTCCCCGTAGTGCTTCCGTTGCGCGCGAGTTGCAGCATAGGCTGTGATGGCCCGTATTTTCCCGTTTCTCGGGGTCCAGATTCCAACCGGCAGACGGTTCGCCCGGGTCAGGCCAAGAACCTTATACCGCTCCTCGCCGGTCTGGGTCTGATATTCGAGATATACAGGTTCGCTGCACATGAGCTCTTCGAATTCGGCCGGCGTCACCCGATGGCGCTTCAGGTGCCGCGTGTTTTCGGGATCCCAATCAAATTCGACGCCGTCGCTCCCCCAGTATGTTGCTTTCGTATATACATTGTCAACTTCATCGCCGCGCAGCCGGGCTCAGCCGCGCTTCGAGCGAAATCAGAGCCAGCAGCAAAAATACTACGGCCGACCCCGCCAGCGGCAATTCCACCGCGACCTGGACTCCCATAACACGAGTATCGCTATTAGCAGAGTCGCCCGGTTCACGAACGCATGGATGCGGCCGAAGAGATCACCCTTGCCACTTACGCGATGAAGGGCGCGGAACTGGAGCCGGATGTATCCGCGCTTCCCAAGTCGTCTGAGAGCCACGCGTAAATTACAGGCGTGTCACCCGCGTAGACGCAGGTAGGCGATGAGCGCGAATCCGGCCTGAGCCAGAATCAGGGTCGACGGTTCCGGCGTGATGAAGGCGGTAAAGCCCTCGATTTCGGAACCGTTCGAGAACGTGCCGACGATTTCGCCGGAATCGTTGATTCCAGTGATCTCCGTGCTCAGTGAGAAAGATCCGGGAACCTGGAACAGGGTGAAATTCCCGGGGGTTCCATAGAAAGCGTATGCGTTGAAGCTCTGATCTTCGCAGTATCCGGCGATCTCACCGTTATCGTTGATACCAACAAACCCGATCGAGTGGTTTTGGGCGAGTGTACACGGCGTGGCTGGCCAAACGAACGTGCTGATAGTCCCATCTGGATTCCGGATGAACCCGGCATATGTATCAAAGCCGCTCGGGTTGAAACTTGTGAGCTCTATCCCGGATGTCTGACCCTGGTTGTTGATGGCCTGCAGCGACGGCCCGCCAAAGCCGCCGCCGAAATCGGTTGTCACGCCGCCCTGGATAATAAATCCAGTGAACGGGTCGGATCCTACCAAGTCGCCGGCGTCGTTAATCCCGAGGAGGGTCGTCTCGCCTCCGCCGACCTGCATCGGCGTGGCGACACCGCCGCTCAACACGAAACCAACCGTGTTGGGTGGAGCTGCGGAGTACGAATAGAATGCCCCGACAATCGTCCCGCTGTCATTTATTGCGAAGGGCACGGTCTGGTTCGGATCGGCAGCCGGCGCCGGACTGGAAACATTAATTGGGATGAGGGTCCCATCCGGAAGACGCTCAAAGCCGGTTTCCTGGAAGCCAGAGATGCCACCTACCGGCGGCGTGGGCGCTCCAACGTATCCCACGAGATCTCCATTATTATTTACCTGGCCCAACGCCTGGAGCGCAGTGCCCGGAAAGGCAGCGTCCGTCGAAAACGCGGTGATGTCAACGACGCCCGCCAGCCCAATTATCTGGAAGGCGGCCACCAACAGAAATTGCGAAGATTTCATGCGATGTGTTGGAACAATAGCACAAGTTCCAGCAAACTCAAAACACTTTTTCAGTGTAAATCTGGCTAGAACCGAAGAATGTTACGCCTTGCGCGCAGCCGAACTCAGCCGCGCCTCGAGCGAAATCAGCGCCAGCAGCAGAAACACCACCGCCGACCCCGCCAGCGGGAGTTCCATCACCACCTGCACTCCCCATAACGACGCGAAATAGCCCAGCGTGCACGGCGCGAACAACCCTCCGGCGATCGCGAAAGAAAACAGCCCGTTGTAGAATCCCGGATGATAATACGGAAACCGTCCGCCGATTTTCTCGACCAATAATGGATAAATCGGCGCAAATGCCCCGCCTAACAGAAGCACTCCGCTTACCGCGCCGAAGCGGGTTTCGGTGGAGAGCATAATGACGCAGCCGAAAATCGCGGCTCCGACGCTTAAAACCAGGAGCTTGGCGTGGCTCACCCTCGGCAGGACCCATTGCGCGACGATGCGTCCGACCAGCAGGGCCGCCCAGTACAGCGCGAGCATCCCCAGCGACGTCGCCGGACTGATTCCCAGGCGCTGGCTTAAAAACAGCGGCAGCCATCCGGCGATGGCCCATTCGTTTCCGAACTGGAAGAACAGCAGCAGGCTGAACAGGATGGCGCCGGTCGAATGGAGTTCGCCCAGAATTGCCCGAGGCGACGGGTGCACCGGAATCGGCTGCGAGGTGAACTTCGAGCGTATATAAAGCCAGCCGAACAGCCCTGGAATCACGGCGATCCAGGTTTGAATCGCGGGTGCGCTGTAGGCGTAGAACGTCCCGGAAACGAGCAGTGCGACGGTCAGGCATCCCAGGCCGAACAGGATCCCGGCCATGTTGATGGTGGCCGCCGGATCGTGCCGGTACATCGGCGAGATGGCGTGGAAAATCGCGGTGTGCAGAATGCCGGCCGATAATCCGATAACCACCAGCCCGCCCACCCGGAACCACGGCGAATACGGCGGCGAAACGAACGCCAGATAAAGCAGCGCCGCCGACGCGATGGCGCACGCAAACGCCAGCGTCCAGCCGATTCCTTTACGCTCCAGCAGCGGCGGCGAAATCCACACCGAGCACAGAATTCCCGCAATTAAGCCGAAGAAATACCAGCCAATGGTCCCGTAATCCGAAAAAAGGTGATGGCGCCAGGACGGCAGAATCGCGCCCAGGAACGCGAGCAACAGGCCGGAAACATAGAATCCGGCCAGCGCCTTTCGCGCTCCGGTGGATGCAAGCGTTCCCTGATCGGCGATGACTTCCGTCGGCGCGCTCACGGGATTTAGAATACCACCGTCATTGTTGACGGTCGGGCGCCTCGGCCAGCGTTACCTTCACGTCGACGCGGCGGCCATTGCGATAGACCGTCAGGTCGACCACGTCGCCCGGACGTTTTCGGGCGACCACACGCTTCAGCGAATCGTCGTCCACCACCGGTTTGTCATCGATGGCAGTGATAAAATCCCCACCGATACCCAGCCGCACGTTGCCGACCCGGACTACGTCGTGATATTGGTGCAGCCCGGCCTGATCCGCCGCGGAGCCGCGGGCGATCTGCTGTATTAAGAGCCCGCCGCTCGAAGGCAGTTTCAGGGCGTCGGCCAGGTCGCCTGCGATGTATACGGTCTCGGCTCCGAATGAAGCCCGGCCGAAATGCTTGCCGGCGCGATAGTCCTCAAGCATCGATTTGGCCCGGTTGATGGGCATCGCGAAACCGATCCCGATATTGCCGTTTTGCCCGAAAATCGCGGTATTGATCCCAATCACGTTGCCCCCCGAGTCGAGCAGCGGACCGCCGCTGTTCCCGCTGTTGATGGCCGCGTCCGTCTGGATCATCCCTTCCATCGCTTCATTACTTTCCCCGCGGATATCCACGCCGATCGAGCTGATCACGCCCACCGTCAACGTTCCTTTCAATCCAAACGGCTGGCCGATGGCGAGCACCTTCTGCCCCACCTGTACGTGGTCGGAATCGCCCAGCGGCAGGAACGGGAGCTTCCTCCTCGGCTCGATTTTGATCAGCGCCAGATCGTCCTGCGGGTCCTTCACCAGCGGCGTGGCTTTGTAGGTGCTCTGATCCGGCATCGTGACCTCGATCTCCGAGCTTCCGCTGATCACGTGATGGTTGGTCAGGATTCGACCCTCCCCATCGATGATGAAACCGGACCCCAGCGCGTGGCCCTGTTCCAGGCCGAAGAAAAACGTCCGCTGATAAACCGTGCTGGTGATGTACACCACCCGATCCTTCGAGGATTTATAGATGTCGATATTATTCTGCTCGTCAGCCGTAAGCCCGGCCCCGTGTGCCACCTGCGGCTCGGCCCACATCGGCGCCCCGGAGGAAACCGCGCGGTGTAGCACCGAGTTCGGATGCGCGGTGACGTAGATGAATCCTGACACCAGAAGGATGGCGATCAGCAGGGTTCGAAATCTCATGCGGTGATGCTCCTAAGGAAACCGATCTTGAAACCGCCCCCTCTGGTCACGGCTCGCCTGAGATCCGCAGCATCGATCCCGAGCCGCGACCGTAGCGAGCAGTTAAACATTTCTTAAGCTCCGTAACGACTCGTACACGGCCTTGGTCTGAGCGATCGTGTCCGCTTTGGTGCCGGACGTATCGACCAGGTAATCGGCGAATTTCACTTTCTCTTCCAGCGGCATCTGACGGCTCATCCGGGCCAGGACTTCTTCCCGTGTCAGGTGGTCGCGCGACATGGCCCGCTCAATCTGCTGCTCCGGCGTGCACACCGCCACGATCAAGCGGTCGTAGCTGCGGAAACCACCCGTTTCTATCAGTATGGCAGCTTCAATCACGGCGATGCCAGTTGGATGGGCCGCGACGAAATCGTCCAGCAGCGCCTTGGTCCGCGCGCGCACCGGCGGATGGACCAGGGCGTTGAGCTGATTCAGGCGCTCCGGATCCGAAAAGACTTTCGCGGCCAGTGCCCGGCGATCAATGCTGGCATCGGCGGCGAGAATCTCGGCGCCGAAGGCGTCGATTACAGGTTGATAAGCCTCGGCGCCAGGTTCCATCACCCGATGCCCCAGCTCGTCAGCCTGGATGAGCAGACAGCCAAGATCGGCAAGCGCGTGCCCGACAAACGATTTCCCGCTGGCGAGCCCGCCGGTGAGCCCGACCTTGGTCACCGTTGATGCCTCTCCGCCAGATCCACCGTATTCGACATCAACATCGCAATCGTCAACGGCCCCACCCCCCCTGGAACCGGCGTGTACGCGGACGCCCGCTGCAAAACTTCCACGGGATGCACGTCGCCGATCAGCGCCGAGCCTTTGCGGTCGAATTCCGCCAGCTTTCCGAAGCGTTCGGCCATCGCGCGGTCGGTAATGCGCGATTGGCCCACGTCAATTACCGTCGCTCCCGGCGCGATGAATTCGCCGGTCAGAAAGCCCGGCCGCCCCAGAGCCGCCACCAGGATATCCGCGCGCCGGCATTCCTCCGCCAGATTCCAGGTGCGCGAGTGGCAGATGGTGACTGTCGCATTCTCCTGCAGCAGCATGATCGCCATAGGTTTCCCGACGATATCGCTGCGCCCCACCACCACCGCGCGACGCCCGTCCAAAGGTACTCGATAGTACTTGAGCATTTCGATGATGCCGGCCGGAGTACAGGCGCGCGGCGCGGGCCGTCCCGCCACCAGGTGGCCCACGTTCATGGGATGAAACCCGTCGCAATCTTTATCCGGCGCGACCGATTCGAGAATGCGCCGCGAATCGATGTGCCTCGGCAGCGGCATCTGCACCAGAATGCCGTCGATCTCCGGCCGTTGGTTGAGCTGATCGACCACCGCCAGCAGCTGGTCGGTCGGGATCGATTCGTCCGGCGTGATTTTCTCGCTGTAAATGCCCAGTTCCGCACACGCTTTGATCTTTCCGCGCACGTAAATCTCCGAGGCCGGGTCATGCCCCACCAACACCACCGCGAGCCCCGGCGGCCGACCCAGACTACGGATGCGAGGCTTGAGTTTCTCCAGAATTTCCGCGCGTACTGCATTGCCATCGAGAATCAACATTCACTTGCGAGTGTAGCGAAAACTCGGTGTGCGATCACGTGCATTGCGCAATTCCCTCCCCTCGCTCACGCTCAGGGTTCCGAACAAAACACCGGCCATTTTAGGGAGGGGGGCTTATCGCCAAAAATCGCCCCCCCATTCGGCAAAGTCAAGTTTTGGTATGGTAAAAGAGCCGGATTTACGTGCCAAACGCCCAAGTTGACAAGCACTTCCTGGTCCGGTATAGTTCTGAAGTACTGATTCTTCAATGGTTTGAAACCGGAGCTTGGTGATGGCCAGCAGCGCGAACGAGCGGGATGTCGATGTCAATTTCGGGGTTGACGAAGACTTCGAACATCTCATTGAAGACCATAGCCATCTTGCTCCTCCCACTGAAGGGGAGCTGTTGCAGGGCCACGTCGTAAAGGTCGGGCCGGTTGAAACCATTGTCGATTTCGGATACAAGCTCGAAGGGATGGTCCCCACCGAGCAGCTCCGCCAGCCCGACGGATCCATTTCAGTAAAAGCCGGCGACACCATCGACGTGATGATCGATCGTCACGGCCAGCAGGTGGAAGGTTATCAGCTGCTTTCGTATACGAAAGCCAACCGCCTGCGCATCTGGGATACGCTCGAGCGGGCCATGCGGGATCAGCTCCTGGTTTCCGGCCGCGTCACCGAGCGAACCAAGGGCGGCCTGATGGTGGACGTCGGCGTGCCCGCGTTCATGCCGGGCTCGCAGGTGGACATCCGCCCGATTCACGACCTGGATCAGTTCGTCGGCCAGGACATCCCGGTCAAGGTTCTCAAGATCAATAGACGGCGAGGAAACGTGGTGGTTTCGCGCAAGACGGCCGTCGAGGAGGATCTGAAAGCTCGCAAGTCGACCGCCCTCGATCATCTGTTCGAAGGCGCAGTCGTGACTGGCGTGGTCAAGAACCTGACCGAGTACGGCGCGTTCGTGGACCTGGGCGGAATCGACGGCCTGCTGCACGTCAGCGACATGTCGCACGGCCGCGTCAATCATCCGAGCGAAGTGGTGCACGTCGGCGACGAGCTGACCGTCAAGGTGCTCAAGTTCGATAAAGATAAGGAGCGCATCTCGCTCGGTCTTCGGCAATTATCACCGGACCCCTGGGAAACTTTACCCGATCGCTGTCCGCAAGGCAGCCGCGTGATCGGCCGCGTCATGAGCATTACCGACTACGGCGCATTCGTCGAAATCGAGCCCGGCGTCGAAGGATTGATCCATATTTCGGAGATGACCTGGAGCCGCCGGATGAAGCATCCGAGCAAAGTGGTCCACGTGGGCGATCAGGTGGAAGCCGTCGTGCTCGAAGTTAAACCCCGTGAGCGCAGAGTGTCGCTGGGAATCAAACAACTGGAAGCCGATCCATGGACCACCGTCGCCGAACGCTACAGCATCGGCAGCGTGGTGGAAGGCCGCGTGCGCAAGCTGGCCGATTTCGGCGCGTTTCTCGAAATCGAAGAGGGCGTGGACGGGCTGGTCCACGTCTCCGATCTGTCCTGGACCAAGCACGTCAAGCATCCCTCGGAAATCCTCAAAAAGGGGCAGGTGATGCAGGCCGTGATCCTGAACATCGACGCTCCCAACCGGCGCCTGTCGCTGGGCGTAAAACAATTGCAGCCGGATGCGTGGGAAAGCTTTTTCCGTTCGCATGAGGTCAACGATCTGGTGCGCGGGCGTGTGTGCCGCGCCGCGCAATTCGGCGTATTCGTGGAGTTGGCGCCGGGCGTCGAAGCGCTGTGCCACCGGTCGGAGATTCCTCCGATGCCGAATGCCGCGCCCGTGGCGCCGACTGAATCGCCGCTGCCCATCGGCGATGAATACGATTTTAAGATCATCAAAATGAACGAGGCCGACAAGAAGATCGGCTTAAGTTTGCGCGCCGTCGCCGAAGAGGAAGAGCGGACGCGCCTGGAAGATTATCAAAGACAAGCCGCAGCCGCGACCATGACGATCGAGGAAGCGATGAGCTTGCGAGGCAAAGGAGAGAGATGACCAAGGCGGAATTGATCGAAGAAGTCTCGCGCGTGGTGGAAATGACGCGCAAGGATTCCGAGGTAATCGTCGAGGCAATTTTCGACAGCGTGGTGAAAGCACTGCGCACCGGTGACAAGATTGAGATCCGCGGATTCGGCAGCTTCCGGACCCGGCAAAGGCAGCCCCGCGTGGGACGCAATCCGAAAACCGGCGCCCGCGTCGAGGTCCCGGCCAAACGCATCCCGTATTTCAAGCCGAGCAAGGAACTGAAGGATCTGGTCAACGGCGATGCCGCGGGCGCCGCACCGTCCCCCGACGGCCATCCGCCCGACGCGCCGCACGCGTAAGACGTTCTCGGGAAAATATGGATTATCTTTGGAGCCCGTGGCGCTATCGCTACGTCTCCGCTGCTTTGCCCGACCAGGGCTGTTTATTCTGCCGCGTCCTGGCGGAGAGCAAAGACGAAGACAATTTCGTCCTGTTCCGTGCAGAGCGGAATCTGGTCATGCTCAACCGCTTTCCCTATACCAGCGGCCATCTGATGATCGCTCCGTTCGCCCATGTCGCCACGCTCGAACAAGCCGACCCGGATGCTCTCAGCGAAATGATGACGTTGACTCGTCGCGCGGAATCCGCGTTGCGGAGCATCTACAAACCGGACGGCCTGAACATCGGCATGAACATCGGCAAGAGCGCCGGTGCAGGCGTAGCCGGCCACATCCACATGCACATCCTGCCACGCTGGCACGGAGACGTAAACTTCATGACCGCAGTCGCCGAGACGCGTGTCTTGCCCGAAGATCTTGCGGAAACCTACGCGCGGCTAAAACCATTGTTAGCCACGAATGCACACGAATAAACACGAATCTTATTTGTGTGCATTCGTGTTCATTCGTGGCGCAAAACTCTTTTAGTGTCTTCCGAAAATGCCCTTCAACAACCGCGGCACCCTGTGATCCTCCACCTGAAACCCGAGCAGCGTCTCTCCAAACAGCAGAATCAACGCAAACGGCGCAAAAGGTATGTCCAAAGCCCGTGCGATCGCATACACCAGGACGAGTACTGCAATCGATAGCGGAACATATTGTCTGAGGGTCACGCGATTTCTCCTTGCGCAACCGAATTGCATTCGAATCACCGCCGGGCGCCACCGGAAATCAAGCATTTGAAAACCGGCGGTCGCGATTTCACTCACTTGGGTGGCGCCCCATCGAGCCTTTCCGCGATCTCAAGCAGCTTGTTTACCGTGTTCCAGTTGCGCCCCGTCGCCGGGACTTTGAGTGCGCGATCCAGCGCAGCCGTCGACAGCTTCGGGCGCGCCATCCCGTTCGGAAAATAAATATACAGTTCCCGCGCACAAACCCGCAGCTCCTCGGGGCCCGTATCGATTTTCGAAATCCTCTCCCGCGCCTCCTCACCCGGATCACGAGCCAGGAAATACACCAGCAGCTTCGCCGGGTCGATCGCGCTCGTGTCGAACGGAATGTTCGCGATGACCGTCTTCATCTCCGCCGGCGTGCGCAGAATCACGTCCGAATGAAATCCGAACGTTCGCTCGATTCCCCCCTCGATCCTGGCCGCCAGCGCGCACAACCGACCGCGTTTTGAACACCACGTTCCCACTCTGCAAATGCGTGCAGGCCTCGCGCAGATCAAGCGTCTTGCACAACTCGCGCAGCGCATCCATCTTTACTAAATTGCGACCGCCTACATTGACCCCGCGCAGCATCGTAATCACCACAGGCATGCGGGAAGCTTACCGCAAAATCCAGACCCCGATCAGCAGCGTGACGATGGTCACCGGAATCCCCGCGCGTGCGTATTCCCAGAACCGGATTTCCACGCGCTCGCGCGCTCGCTCCACCACAATCAGGTTCGCGACCGACCCCAGAATCGTCAGATTGCCCGCCAGCGTCGATGCCATCGCCAAACGCAGCCAGGCCAGCTGCGGATTCGACAGATGCGCCAGGAACGGCTTGAACACCAGCACGGCCGGAACATTGCTCACCAGGTTCGAAAGCACCGCGGCAATCGCGGTAAGCGAGGCGCCGTTGTCCAGATGCGCCCGCTCGGCCGTCGACTTCAAAACCCCTTCGAGCGAGCTTTTCTCCGCCCCCGCCACCACGATGAACAACCCCGCAAACATCACCAGCAGCGGCCAGTCGACCTGATTGTAAACATCCTGCGGATGCACGCTGCGCGAAATCAACAGCAGTACCGCTGCCGCCACAATCGCGACCTTCGCCACCGGGATTCCCACGAAGAAACACGCCACCATCGCCAGCGAAACAGCCAGCGACTTCCACAACAGCGCGCGATCCAGTTCCACCGGTGGAGCTTCGATCTCAACCACCGGTCCGCGTTCGAACTCGCGCCGGTACATCACGAACAGAATCGCGATGCACACCACCACGCTCGTGGCCGCCACCGGCGCAAGCGCCATCGAAAACGTCCGGTACGGAATCCCCGAAAAACTCCCGATCAGCATGTTCTGCGGATTGCCGGTGAGCGTCGCGAGGCTGCCCGCATTCGACGCCATCGCGACCGCCAGCAGATACGGTACCGGATTCCGGCGCAGCGTAGTCGTGATCTCGAGCACCAGCGGCGCGAGCACCAGGCAGACCGTATCGTTCACGAAAAACGCCGAAAGCCCGCCCGACACGATCGCAAGGGACGCCAGCATGGTCAGCGGATGATGCGCATGCCGGACCACCCACCCGCTCGCCAGCCCGAAAAATCCCGAGATGCGCAGGTTCGCCACCACGATCATCATGCCGAGCAGCAGAACGATGGTGTCGAGATTGATCGCGTGATAAGCTTCGTCCAGCTTCAATACGCCCGCGGCGACCATCAGAGACGCGCCAATCAGCGCCGCCCCGGCGCGGTCGACCCGCAGCCCGGGAATGCGCCCGATGGCCAGCGCGACATACGTGGCCACGAAAATAATCGTCGCCAGATCGGGCTTCACGCTCCGATGGTTTCTAAGGTTTTCGAAGCGTAGCGCCGCTCCACATAATCGTTCAGGATCGCGATAAACTCCGCCACGATCGCGTCTCCGCGCAGCGTGCACTTGAGCTTTCCATCCACGTACACGGGCGCCACCGGCTCCTCGAACGTCCCCGGCAGCGAGATGCCGAGATTCGAATGCTTCGACTCTCCCGGCCCGTTCACCACGCATCCCATCACCGCGACCTTCATCTCCTCGACCCCGGTATAGCGTTCCTTCCACACCGTCATCGACTCGCGTAAATAGGTCTGGATCTGGTCCGCCATGTCCTGGAAAAACGTACTGGTGGTCCGCCCGCACCCGGGACACGCCGTCACCTGCGGCGTAAAACTGCGCAGCTCGAGCGCCTGCAGGATCTGCTGGCACACGATCACTTCATCGGTCCGATCGCCATTCGGCAGCGGAGTCAGCGATGCGCGAATCGTGTCGCCGATCCCTTCCTGGAGCAGCACGCCGATCGCAGCCGTGGTCGCGACAATCCCTTTCGACCCCAGCCCCGCTTCCGTCAGCCCCAGATGCAGCGCGTAATCGCATTCCGCGGCCAGCATCCGATACACGGTGATCAGATCCTGCACCCCGCTGACCTTCGCGCTCAAAATAATCCGGTCGCGAGAAAGCCCGTACGTCTCCGCCGCTTGCGCCGAAAGGATCGCGCTCGCCACAATCGCCTTCATGGTCACCGTCTTCGCGTCCAGCGGATCGGGCAGGCGATTATTCTCGTCCATCATCCGCGTCAACAGCGACTGATCGAGCGACCCCCAGTTCACTCCAATCCGCACCGGCCGCCCATATTCGATCGCGGCTTCGATCATCACCCGAAAATTATCGTCGTGCTTCTTCCCGATATTCACGTTTCCGGGATTGATGCGATACTTCGCCAGCGCGCGCGCCATGTCGGGATATTTCTTCAGCAGCAGATGCCCGTTGTAATGAAAATCCCCGATAATCGGCACCCGCACGCCGAATTTATCGAGCGTCGAAACAATCTTCGGAACCGCCTTGGCGGCGTCTTCGGTATTGACCGTCACCCGCACCAGTTCCGACCCTGCCGTGGCCAGCGCCATCACTTGATTCACGGTCGACTGCACGTCGGCCGTGTCGGTATTGGTCATCGACTGCACCACGATCGGGTTTGCCCCGCCGACTTTGATTCCACCAATATCTACAGCCACCGAGCGGCGGCGAGGTTCGGATGCCATAGCCTTCATTGTAGACTGGCATAGAGCGGAACGCAGTGCAGACACTCGATCAAAACGGGACCTGCTTCCCGACAAGGGCGTCGCGAAAATTTCGGACGCGCTCCCCTTGCTGAGGCGCGGGGTTCCGCTTCGCCGCGCGGTCGAATGAGCCATATGCGGAACCCCGCGCGTCAGCAAGGGGAGCATGTCCGCACAGACTCATGCCGGGATCCATTACCCGCCGCGTTACGCACCGCGCGTCGTAAACTAACATGATGTCCGACGCAGCCCACGAACTGAAGCGCGAGCTCGGCCTGTGGGACCTGGTCTTCACGCAAATCCTGTTCGTCATGGGCCTCTCCTGGCTGGGCGTTGCAGCCAAACTGGGACCGTCCCACGCGTCGTTCTGGCTGCTGGCGATCGTCTTCTTCTATATCCCCTCCGCCATCGTCGTGGTCCACCTCAGCCGCCGCATGCCGCTCGAAGGCGGACTCTATCAATGGGCCAAAATCCGCTTTAATGACCGCGCCGGTTTCATGGTCGCCTGGAACCTGTGGATCTACGCGATGATCCTCATGTCGTCGATCGGCGTCCAGGCGGCCACCAATCTCGCCTACGCCGCCGGCGCGCCCTGGATCGCCGAGAGCAAGTGGTGGATCGCCGCCGCCAGCCTCGCGTTAATCGGCGGCATCGGACTGCTGTCCGTCGTCGGATTAGGCGCCGGAAAATGGCTGCACAGCACCGCCGGCCTCGCCCTGATGCTGGTGGTCGGCATCATGGTCATCCTGCCGTTGATCGACCTGCTCCACGGGGGTAAACCGAAAGTGACCCCGTTCGCCTTCGCGATTCCCGCCGCGACGCTTCTGAATCTGAACATCCTGG
Source organism: Terriglobia bacterium (assembly GCA_963797245.1). Taxonomy (GTDB): domain Bacteria; phylum Acidobacteriota; class Terriglobia; order Bryobacterales; family Bryobacteraceae; genus Palsa-187. The sequence continues at coordinate 30,184 of CAWCPE010000014.1, read as the reverse complement.
GCAAGCTCGGATTTGCCGCGCTCGGCGGATTCGAATACGTCGCGATTTTCGCCGGCGAATGCCGCGACCCGGTCAAAACCATCGGCCGCAGCGTCATGATCGCCGCGCCCATCATCGCCGCGCTTTTCACCCTCGGCACCGGATCAGTGCTCTGGTTCGTCGGCGACCACAATATCGACCTGATCTCGCCGGTCGCCCAAGTCTTCTCCATCGCCGCCAGCCCCTTCGCCTCCGCGGCCCGCATCGCGAGCGTCGTCATTCTGCTGGTCCTCGGCATGCGCATCGGCCAGATGAGCATCAATTTTTCCGCTACTGCGCGCCTCCCCATGGTCGCCGGCTGGGATCACCTGCTCCCCGCCTGGTTCGTCAAACTGCACCGCAAACACCGGACGCCGGCGCATTCCATCCTGTTCGTCGGCGCTATGACGCTCGCGTTCAGCTTCTCCGGCATCGCCGGAGTCGGCAGCCAGGAAGCCATGCAGCTGTTCGAAAACGCGTCGGGAATTTATTACGCCATCGCCTATGTGGCCCTCTTCACCATCCCGCTGGTCGGCCGCGAAGCATCGCCGGTCGTGAAAATCGCCTCACTCTCCGGCCTCGCCATGACGCTCCTCTACATCGGCCTGTCGATTTTTCCTATCATCGAGGTCGGCAGCCGCTTCTGGTTCACCGCCAAAATCAGCGGCGTGGTGATCGCCGGAAACCTGGTCGGCTACGCCATCTTCGAAATCGCTGAACATCGCCGCCGCGCTCACATCGCCTGAGCGCCGCTCATCCCCCCAATCAATCCCGCCAGCCGCCCCCGAATCAATTGCTCCGCCTGTTCCATGATCCGATCCACCAGCTCCCGGCAGGTCGGCACGTCATGGATCAGCCCAGCGACCATCCCGCAGCTCCACGCTCCTGCGTCCAGATCGCCCTCCGTCATCACCTTCGGATAAATGTTCGCGACATGCTCATGGATATCTTCAATGCTCAACGCGCCGCCCTTCTCGCGCTCGATTTCGAGCACCCGCTTCACCCCCGCGTTCACCATCACGCGCTCGGTGTTGCGTAGCGACCGCATGATCAGCGTGGTATCCAGCTCGCTCGCCGCGACCAGAGCCTGCTTCACCCGGTCATGCACCGGCGCCTCCCGCGTGGCAATGAACCGCGTGCCCATGTTGATCCCGTCCGCGCCCAGCGCGAGCGCTGCAACCAAACTGCGCCCATCCGCCATCCCGCCCGACGCCACGAACGGCACCGTCAGTTCTTCCGCCGCGCGCGGCAGCAGGATAAAATTCGGCACGTCGTCCTCGCCCGGATGCCCTCCGCACTCGAACCCGTCCACGCTCACCGCGTCGCAGCCGATCGACTGCGCCTTCAGCGAATGCCGCACCGACGTGCACTTGTGAATCACCTTGATTCCCGCCGCCTTCAGCGCCGGCAGGTGCGCCTGCGGATTCCGCCCCGCCGTCTCCACAATCCGCACGCCGCCTTCGATAATGGCGCGAATGTATTCGGGATAAGGCGGCGAGGCGAACGTCGGCAGGAACGTGAGGTTCACGCCGATCGGCCGGTCAGTCATCTCCCGGCATCGTGCGATCTCACGCGCCAGCAGCTCCGGCGTTTTTTGCGTCAAGCCGGTAATAATCCCCAGCCCGCCCGCGTTTGAAACCGCCGCGGCCAGTTCCGCCAGCCCCACGTAATGCATGCCTCCCTGAATGATGGGATGCTCGATACCAAACAGCTCAGTGATGCGGGTCTTCATCTCGTTCATGATCGCACGGCCCATGATCCCTGGCGTCGGGCGAGCCAGGTAAAAAGATGCAGCGAAAAAAGGGGACTGACCACTCTGTCCCCAGCCCCCACACCGCCAACCGCAGGCATCCGTCAATTAGTGGACAGAGCGGTCTGTCCCCTTTTTTCGCCACCTTACCGCGATAATACAAAGATGCGATTTCCCGACGCGCTGACTGCCGCCAATCGTGAGTTTGCGCGCACCCATCCCGGCGAATCCGGCGCGCGCCAGCCGGTCCACATGATGGTCGGTGGAGCGCACCTCTTTAAACGCGACGTCTGCGCCGCCATGGGACGCCTGGCCGAACGCGCCCTCGCCGATTACGCGCCCGATGCCGCCGCGCTCGCGCTCGCAACCGGCATGCCCTATGCCCTGGCCGACGCCGTTTACGATCGCGTCATTGACAAGCTGCGCCGCGAACCGGTGGAGGATTTTCACATCGATTTCGAAGACGGCTACGGCGTCAGAAGCGATGCCGAAGAAGACGCCGCCGCCGACCGCTGCGCGGATGAGATGTCCGCGTCGCTTGAGGGCGGCGCGCTCCCGGCCTTCACTGGCATCCGCATTAAGCCCCTCGACGAGCCATCCGCCGAGCGTAGCCTGCGAACTCTCGCCCGGTTCTGCGAGCGCCTTCGCAGGATTCCGCCCAATTTCTCGGTCGTGCTTCCCAAGATCACCGTGGTCGAACAGATCTCCACGCTTTCCGACTTTCTGGACGATTACGGCATCACAAACATGGAGATCATGATCGAAACCGCGCAATCCCTGTTCATGCTTCCGGCCCTGGTTGAGGCGTCGCGCGGAAAATGCGTCGCCGCCCACTTCGGCCCCTACGATTACACTGCCAGCCTGGGCATCGCCCGCCAGCACATTCTTCATCCGGTGTGCGACTGGGCCCGTTCCATGATGCAGGCGCAGGCAGCCGGCATCGGTCTGCGCCTTGCCGATGGGCCCACCAACCTCGTGCCCGTGGCCCTGTATCGTGGCGAATCGGTCAGCGGCCAGGAAGCGGCCGAGAATCGCGGCGCCGTCCATCGCGGATGGAAGGAACATTACACCAACATCCAGCACGCCTTGTATCACGGCTTCTACCAGGGCTGGGACCTGCACCCGGCGCAGCTGGTTTCACGCTACGCCGCGGTCTACGCGTTTTTCCTGGACGGCCTCGACGCGGCGTCGGAGCGTCTGAAGAATTTCATCGCCAAGGCCGCCCGCTCCACCATGGTTGGCGGCGTGTTCGACGATGCCGCCACCGGACAGGGTCTCTTGAATTACGTGTTGCGTGCCATCAACTGCGGAGCCATCGCCGAAACCGACGCGCCCGCGCTCAGCGGTGTTTCACTCGAAGACCTGCGTGCCGGGTCGTTTTCGAATATCATCGCGGCCAACGCCAAAAGGACCGCAGTATGAAAATATTGATCGCCATTTGCGCAGTGGCGGTGCTGTTGAACGCGCAGGCTTACCGGTTCGGCAAGGTCTGGGACGGCGAGAAGGTGATCGATAACGCCGTCATTGTTGTCGATCACGGAGAGATCCAAAGCGTAGGCCCGTCAGACGGGAAGGTCATCGACATGTCGCGTTACACCGCGGTCCCCGGCATGATCGACGTCCACACGCACATGACGTACGTGCTCGACAATCCCGTTGCGCGCGCTGGCCGTGGGGCAGCCACAGTGTATCTTTCTCAGGAGAATGCGAAAAAGACGCTCGAAACCGGCGTCACCACCGTGCGCGACCTGGGCTCATCCAACTACGCCGATATCGCCATGCGCGATCTCATTAACAAAGGCCTCATGCTCGGCCCGCGCATGTTCGTGGCCGGCTACGGTCTGCAAATGCCCCGCAACCCTGGACGCGGAGGTCCCGGCGCCGCACACAGTCCCGAAGAGGTCGTTAAGGTGGTCAATGCCCAGGTGGCCGCGGGCGCCGACTGGATCAAGATGTATGGATCCACCGGCTCCGGCCAGGATGTCAGCGGAGATCAAACCTTCAACTTCGAAGAAATGAAAGCCGCCGTCGACACCGCCCACGCTGCCGGCAAGCGCATCGCGATTCATACCTACGGCCCGTCGGGAGCCCGCGACGCGGCCCGCGCCGGCGCCGATTCCATTGAACACGCCACCGATATGGACGACGAAACCATCGCCGAAATCGCGCGCAAGAAGATCTTCTACGTCCCCACTATCGATCACAACCGCTATTACGTCGATAACGCGCAGCTCCTGAAATACAAGCCGGGCGCCACCGACGCGCTGAACAACTTCATCGCCCGGAATCTTGAAACCGCGAAGAAGGCCTACAAAGCCGGCGTCCGTTTCGGCATGGGATCGGACGCGGTTTACACCATGTTCGGCGAAAACACACGCGAGCTCGCCTGGCTGGTCAAGGCCGGCATGACGCCCGAAGAAGCGCTCAAAACCGCGACCATCAATGGCGCCGAGCTACTCCAAAAAGAAGACAAGCTAGGCCGCCTCAAACCCGGCTACTCCGCCGATATCGTCGCGGTGGAAGGCAATCCGCTTGAAGACATCGACGTCGCCATCTACAAAGTCCGCTGGGTCATGAAAGCCGGCGTCGTGGTGGTCGACAAACGCTAATGCCCCGCCACGCCGAAATCGAAGCTGAGACGGATCCCGCGCATGGACGGTTCGGCCAGCGACACAATCGCGTATTCGCCCGGCTTCAAGTCCGTCTTGGGAGTCAGCGTCATGATTCCGTTCCCCGCCGAGGTCAGATCCATTTCGACCACGTCCTGCGGACGGAAGCCGGCCCAGTTATGGAAGTCGCGCGAATACGGCATGCGAATCTCGCGATAATCCTGCTTGGTGGTTTCCCGCACCAGGTACAGCGCGTTCTCGCCGGCGTATCCGCGAAGATGGAAAATTGGCCGCGAGCTGGGAATTTGAACTGGCGAATGCAGCCCGGGAATTTCGGCGATGGCATCGCCGCGCCCCACTCCCAGCAGCCAGCGCGTGCTGCCTTCCATGAACCCCAGCAGCGGATTGGCAGGCAATCCGATCCATCCCGAGGGAGCGTGATAGTAAACGCCGCGGGATTCGGGAATCCCGGTGATATCAGCCTGCGGCGATTGCGCCGCCAGAATTGCCGACAGAAAAATGCAACCAACAATAAGCCGCATGGTTCCTCCTCATCAGGCTCTCAGTAGGCTCTCAGTAGGAATGATACGCGACAACGCCCAAATGAACCAGTGTTACCGCGACAAAAAAAGATCACGAGCTATACGAAAAGTACTGGCATGCGCCAGGACCGTATTTTCGATTGGATTCGAATATCCGCCGCCCAGCGTGATCACCAGGGGAATGTGTTGTTTGCATGCCGCTCCAATCACGAGCGAATCGCGCGCCGCTAAACCGGCATATGTCAGCGATAGACGGCCCAGTACATCGCTATGAAGCGCGTCCACGCCCGACAAATAGAACACGATCTCCGGTGCGAAGTCCCACACCCGCTGAAGCGCCGGCCCCAGTGCGCGCAGGTACTCTTCGTCCCCGGTCTTGTCCGGAAGCTCCACATCCAACGTACTGCGCTGCTTGCGAAATGGAAAATTGTGCGCCCCATGCAGCGACAAGGTGAACACGTTCGCATCGTGCTCGAAAAAGTGCGCGGTCCCGTCGCCTTGATGAACGTCCAGATCGACCACCGCCACGCGCGGATTCGAACCCTGTGATCGCAGTGAGTAAATCGCGATGGCGACGTCGTTGAACACGCAGAATCCAGAGCCTTCGCCGCGAAACGCATGATGCGTTCCGCCGGCGAGCGTTCCTCCCACTCCGGTTTCAAGCGCATCGTGCGTAGCCGCCAGCGTGCTGCCGGCCGAGGCCATGGTTCGCTGCACCAGCCCTTCCGACCAAGGAAATCCGATGCGCCGCATCGCGTTGGGCGCGATGGTCCCGTTGACAAAGCTTTCCACGTAATCGCGATCGTGCGCCAGGCAGATAGTCTCAACATCGGCGAGCGGAGCCGGTTCCAGCGCAAATCCAGGCTCTGCAGCCAGCGTCTCGCGCAGCATCCGGTATTTCCGCATGGGAAACTTGTGGCCGGGCGGCAGCGGGATCTCGTGATGATCGCAGTAGTAAATTTTCAACGTTTCGAAAGATCGCGAATCACGATATCTTTGAACCGGTAATTACCGCGACCGCCGGAATGCAATTGCAGCGCAATGGGACCGTCCGCGCTTTCCGGCTTGGGATCGGTGTAGTCGACCATGATCACTCCATTCAAACGGGCAACATAGTGATTGCCTTCCACCTTGAGCTGATAATCGTTCCAGTCGTCGGGCCGGACCACGCCTTCATTTTCGGGCGCCGGCCACACAATCCAGCCGCGCTTCTGCTCATACACCCCGCCGGTGTGATGTCCCAGCGTGCAATCGATTTCAAACTGCGGCCCTTTGGTCACATCCGCCGTGCCGGGCTTGAACCAGACATGAAAGAACACGCCGCTGTTGCCGCCCTCGCCCTCGCATTTGAAGCGCAGCGAAAGTTGAAAATCCTGGTAGCTCTTTTCGGTTTGAAGATAGCCATATTCCTTGGTCACCGCGATGCCGTGGATGGTCCCGGCGTCCACTTCCCAGCGTTCCTGCCCGATCTTGACCCAACCGGTGAGGTCGTGGCCATTGAACAGCGAAACCCAGTCCTCGCCGGGCGGCGCTTTCGGCGATTGCGCGTACAGCATCATCAGCAGCGTGACGATCATTTCGCGGCACCCAATTCCTGCCGGATCGCCGCGGCGATCGAATGAGCGAAATGCTCTACACGGCCGATTTCCGGTCCCTCCACCATCACCCGCGCCAGCGGCTCGGTTCCCGAAAACCGCACCAGCACGCGGCCGGCCTCGCCGAACTCGGATTCCGCGCGGCGGATTTCTTCATTTACACCCTGCAGTTCCGCCAGCGGACGCTTGTCGTGCACCTTCACGTTCACCAGCAGCTGCGGATAAATCTCCAGATCCGCGGTCAGCTGGTCCAGATCGGCGCGGGACTGGCGCATCACTTCAAGCACGCGCAGCGCAGTCAACAATCCGTCGCCGGTGGTCGCGTAGTCGCGGAAAATCACGTGGCCGCTCTGCTCCCCGCCCAGCGGCGCGTCGCGCCTGACCATCTCTTCGAGGACGTATTTATCGCCGACCGGCGTCCGCACCAGTCCGATGCCGCTGCGTTTCAAGGCCCGTTCCAGGCCGAGATTCGACATGACCGTCGCAATTACTTCTTTCAGGCGCCCACGCGCGTGTAGCGGACGGGCGCACATCAGCATCACGGCATCGCCGTCGACGACCTTGCCGGAATGCGAGACGAACAGCGCCCGATCCGCATCGCCGTCAAAGGCGACTCCGAAATCGGCGCCGGTCTCGATCACGGCGATGCGCAGACCGTCCAGGTGAAGGGAGCCGCACTTCAGATTGATATTCTTTCCGTCCGGCGAAGCGCCGATGGTTTCGACGCGCGCCCCCAGGCGCTCAAACAGGGAGGGCGCCAGGTACGTCGCAGCTCCGTTGGCCGCGTCGATCACGATCTTCACATTCCCCGCGCCATCCGGAAGCGTCGCGGCAAGATAATCCGCGTAGGCCCGGTCGAGCCCTTCATCCTGCTTCAAAGCGGCTGGGGTCACGTCGCCTTGAAATGCGAAGATGTCGCGTTCGAGGACATGCTCCTGCTCATCCGGCAGCTTGAAGCCGGAATGATCGATGATCTTGATCCCGTTATCGTGATACGGATTGTGCGACGCGGAAATCATCACCCCGGCCGCGAACGCGCCGGTGCGCGCGACGTAGGCGACGCCCGGAGTGGTGATCAATCCCGCGAAGCGCGCGCGCACGCCTTCCCGCTGAAGGCCGCCGGCCACGTGCGCCGCGATCCAGGGACCGGATTCGCGCGTATCCATGCCGATCACCACTTCGGGATTGGCATGATTCATGGGATGTTTGACGACCCAGCGCCCCAGCGCGACGCCGAGCGCGAAGGTAGTAGGCGGGTCGAGCGGATAGGATCCTGCCAGGCCTCGCATCCCGTCGGTTCCAAAAAGTTGACGCATGTTTATTTTTTTTCGGTTTGTTGTTCAATGGTCAATCGCACCGTCACCACCGGCGAGGAATCCAGCCACACCTGCGGGTCGGCCACAAACGTATTGACCTTAATCTCGGAGTCCTGATGAATGCCGCTCAGATCGATCGCATCGGTCTGCGCGCTGGTCACCGCGTCTATGCGACCCTCCGGCCCGGAAATGTGTAGAGTCTGCGGGGTCACTTCCGCTTTGACGATCTGCAGTCCGGGGCCCAGAGGCAAGCCGAAGCGCAGTTGCACGGGAACGTCTTTATCTTTCACGCGCGCAAAGCGCAGCCGCATCTGCGACGGAATCGAGCGCAGGAACGTGACGCCGTCCGGCAGCCGGATATCGGCGTCGGAGAGCGTGAAGGTGCGCTCGCCGGGACCGTCCACGCTCGACAAGTCGAGCATGATGGCGACGTCGGCAAGCGCGGTGGTGGTCAGCCGGCTGGTGGGCCCGCGCAATTCGACGCGCACCGTGTCGATTGCGTTCGAGCCGATCAGCAGGCCCCTCGGCAGGTTCTTATACAGGACCGGCACGTTGTGGATGGTGGCAAGCTCGGGCTCGCCCACCACCGCGAACCACAACAGAATCGAGAGCCCCAGTGATCCGAGCTTCCAGCCGGCGTTATGGAACAACTTGCGCCACACTAGAGCTCCACCTCATTCCAGCGGCGCTCGGCCGCCGATTCGCCTTTGCGCGGGCGACCGGTCGAATGGCGGGTCAGGCGTTCGCGCACGCGATCGAGCGTCACATCCTGCTCCAGATCGCCACGCGCCGCGATCGAAACCTGTCCGGTTTCCTCGGACACAACGATGGCCAGCGCGTCGGTTTCCTCGGTGACTCCGATGGCCGCGCGATGACGGGTGCCTAATCGGCGCTGCAGCAGCGGATTCACGGTAAGCGGAAGAAAACAGGCCGCGGCGGCGGCGCGATCGCCTTGCACGATCACCGCGCCGTCATGCAGCGCGCCGCCGGGATGGAAGATGGAGCACAGCAGGTCGCGCGAGACGGCCGCGTCCATGGCGACGCCGCTTTCAATGAAGGTGCGCAGGCCGATATCGCGCTCGACTACGATCAGCGCGCCGGTTTTGAGCTCGACCATCTGTTCCAGCGCGAGGATGATCTCGTCCACCATTTCACGCCGCTCCAGTTGCCCGCCGATTCCCAGCCACCGGCTGCGTCCAATGCGGATCAGCAGGCGCCGGATTTCGGATTGGAACATGACGATGAGCGCGATGGCGGTGTACGGTGCGAGAGCCGCCAGCACGCTGCGGAGAAGCTCCAGATGCGCGTAGACGGCGACGATGTAGACGATACCGAGGATCCACAAACCGGTCAGGATATGCGCGGCGCGACGGCCGCGCACAATCATGATGCCCTGGTAGATCAACAGAGCCACAGCGAGGATATCCACCACCGCCGTGACCGTGAGCTTCGGAATCACGGGCAGAAGGAATTGCGGCATGCACCTTCCAGGCGAACCGCGCCTGCTTTCAGTTTCAGTTTAGCGAAGTTGGCCGGACGGCGGATTTCAATCGGTACGGCGCTTCAGCGCCGTTGGCCGTGGGCGAGGCTGAAGCCTCGCGCGGGCTGAAGACCCGCCGTCCCGTCACGCGTCACGAGCTCTTGATTTCGGTCCACAACCGGTCGCGCAGTTTTTGGGATGACGCCGATTGCGGTTCGAACCATTCGCCCCGAACAAGCGTTTCCGGCGGCGGATACAGCACCGGATTCTCGCGCACCTCGGCCGGGAGAAGCCGAAGTGCTCCGGCGTTTGCGGTTGCAGTCTGGGTCGCTTGCACGATCGCCGCGGCTACTTCGGGACGCAGCACATAATCGATGAATTGATGGGCCAGTTCCACGCGGCGGCTCTCGCGCAGGATCGCGATGGTGTCCGCATAGCGTGCGAAGCCCTCAGTGGGGAAGGCGTAGGCGAGCTTGCCGGGCGCGGCCGCCATCGCCTGGCCGGCCGTCACGGCCCACGCCTGCGCCACGGCGATATCGCCTGAAACCAGCTGGTCGCGAGCTTCCGCATTCAGATACGCGCGCAGAAACCGCTTCTGCGCGATGGCCTGATCAGCCGACGCGCGCAGCGATGCCGGGTTGCCAGTATTTATCGAGTCGCCGATTTTCTTGAGGCATGCAGCGAAGATCTCGGTGGGATCGTCGAGCATGGTCATTTTCCCCGACAGGCGCGGGTCCCACAGATCGGCCCACGATTTCAGATCGAGCTGCTTCTGAAAAACGATGCCGGTGGTGCCGTGCATGTAGGGGACGCTCCAGTGAAGCCGCGGGTCCCAGGGCGGCGTTCGGAACGCGGCGTCAAGCGATCCCAGATTCCGCAGCAGATCGTGGCGCAAAGGCGCGAGCAGGCTCATCTGCGTCATTGGCCCGATCCAGTCCGAGGGCGGGAAGACGACGTCCCATTGCGAATTGCCGCTCATGACCTTGGCGAGCATTTCCTGCGCGCTCTCATACGTGCCGTAGCGCACGCGCACGCCGAATTCGCGCTCGAAATCGGGGATGGTGGAGGGCGCGACGTAATCGGACCAGTTGAAGATATTGAGGCGGCGTTCGCTCGACCGGCACGCCAGCGTTCCGGCCGCCCCCATCAAAAACAGGCGGCGATTCATCGCGACCGCAGCCTTTCAGACGCGATCACCAGGACACCGAGTCCCATCACGATGAGCGTCGAAACCGCGTTCAAGGTGGGACTGACGCCGCGGCGCGCCATGGCGTAGATCACCATCGGCAGCGTCTGCGAATCGATTCCCGCGACAAGGCTGGTAATGACGTAATCGTCGATCGAAACGGTGAAGGCAAGCATGGCCGCCGCGGCGATCGCCGGCATCAGGTATGGGAGGGTGACTCGCTGGAAGGCTCCGAACTCGGTCGCGCCCAGGTCGAGAGCGGCTTCTTCGAGCGCCGGATCGAACGTTCGCAGGCGCGCCATGACGACCACCGTTACATAGGCGACCGAAAATGCGACGTGCGCCAGAATCACCGTGTGCATTCCGAGCGGCAGTTTCAAATATCGGAACACGAATTGAAACAGCGCGAGCAGCGAAACTCCCGTGACGATTTCGGGGGTTGCCAAAGAGAGATACATGGAGCCGGCGACCCATTGGGAGCCACGTTTCCAGAGCGCGTAGGCGGCCAGTGTGCCGATGATGGTCGCGAGGATGGTCGCGGACGCCCCGATGATCAGGCTGTTTACCGATGAGTCCAGCAAATCCCGATCTTGAAGTGCCGCTCGATACCAGTCGAGCGTGAATCCGCTCCATACCGTGAGTTTCGAGGCGTTGAAGCTGAACACGGCCAGGATCAGAAGAGGGACGTGCAGAAACAAATATGCCGCGATCGCATAGCCGGCGAGCGCTCGTTTCATAGCAGATCCTCCCCGCGCCGGCGCGTCCCCAATAAAAGCGCGATTGCGACCAGCATAAGCACGACTGAAGCCGACGCGCCAAACGGCCAATCGCGCGAGGCGGTGAACTGGTTCTGCACCAGATTGCCGATCAGGATGGTCTTGCTGCCGCCCAGAAGATCGGAGGTGAGATACGTTCCCAGGCACGGCACGAAAACCAGGATCGCCGCGGCGCGGATTCCGGGAGCGCAGAGAGGAATGGTCACGCGCCATAGCGTGGTCCACGGCTTCGCGCCAAGGTCGGCGGCCGCTTCGAGCAGGGCCGGATCCAGGCGCTCGACCGTCGCATATAAAGGAAGCACGGCGAACGGAAGGAATCCGTAGACCAAGCCGAGGATGACCGCGCCTGAGTTGTACAACATCGGCAACGGGTCGTGAATGAGACCCGTTGCCAGTAACGTGGAGTTGATCAGGCCGGTGTCGCGCAGCAGGAACATCCACGCGTAGGTGCGGATCAGGAAACTGGTCCAGAACGGGAGGATCACCAGGAGCAGCCACAGGTTCTTGCGGCGTCCGCTGCGGGCGATGAACAGCGCGAGCGGAAATCCGAGCGCCAGGCACAGCACGGTCGCGACCGCGGCGATCCAAAGAGAGCGCAGGAAAATGATGCCGTACAGAGGATCGAACAGGCGCGTATAGTTTTCAAGAGTGAACGGACGCTCGACACCGCCGTAGGCGCCGCGCGTGAGCAGACTGTAGACGACCACGATGCCCAACGGCGCCACCAGCGTCGCCAGCATGAGCAGCGCGGCGGGCGACAGGAACAGCGTTCTTATTCGGGAAACCGCAGCTCGTGGTTCGAGTCCCACCATATGTGAACCGTTTCGCCCTCATTAAAACCTTCGCCCGGCGATGCGACCTGCGCCAGGATCACTTCCCCGCCCTGAAGCCTGGCTTCGACATGCACTGCCGGGCCCAGGAACACGGATCGCGAAATCACGGCCGGGCGCGCTCCCTTTTCCGGATTCCGCGAAATCCGGCAACATTCCGGGCGCACGCCGATTCCGTCGATCCAGTTCATCGCGCCCAGGAACGAAGCGACGAAGCGCGTCGCGGGGCACTGATAGATTTCCTGCGGCGTGCCGGTTTGTTCGACGCGGCCGGCGTTCATGACCGCCATGCGGTCCGACATCGAGAGCGCTTCTTCCTGATCGTGGGTAACGAACACAAACGTGACGCCCACGCGGCGCTGCAGGTCTTTCAATTCGGCGCGCAGTTGTTTGCGGAGCTGCGGATCAAGCGCGCTCAAGGGTTCGTCGAGCAGCAGAACGTCCGGTTCGAGCACCAGCGCGCGGGCCAGTGCGATGCGTTGACGCTCGCCTCCGGAGAGCGCGGAAATCGCGCGCGACTCTTTCCCTTCCATGCGGACCTGTTCGATCACTTTCGAAACCCTCGGCTCGATATCGTCCGCATTGCGGCGGCGTAGTCCGAATTCGACGTTGCCGCGTACTGAAAGATGCGGGAATAGCGCGTAGCTTTGAAACACCGTGTTGACGTTGCGGCGATACGGCGGGAGCGCGTCGATGCGGTTCCCGTTCAGCCACACTTCCCCGGCGGAGGGGATTTCAAAGCCGGCGATCATGCGCAGCGTGGTGGTTTTTCCGCAGCCGGAGGGTCCCAGGATGGAAAAAAACTCGCCGCGCGCGACCGAGAGCGAAACCTCGCGGACCGCTGCGTGCCCCGGAAACTGTTTCGAGACGCCGCGCAGCTGGAGGATCGCGTCCATCACCGCTCGATCGTCAGTTTACGCATTCGCCGCCTGCTCGAACGCCTTTCGCAGGATCCCGACCTGGCCGGAATGATAGGTATTGTGCGCGACGACGCCGTTGAGCATCCAGTAGTAGCTGAAATCCTGGCCCGGAACCAGTTCGTCGAGCTTGTCGTCGGTAAGCTCAGCGACAGCGTCGCACAGCGCGTCCATGGAGCTTTCGAGAATCGCCACGACGCTCTCCCATGCGGCGGCGTCGGTACCGGAAACGGGCGCCCAGTCCTGTTCAGTGGGCAGCACGGCGTAGGCCTGACCGTCCAGGGTGTTGATCACCACGTTGACCCAGGCGGTGGCGTGTTGAACCAATTCCCAGATCGAATGGCCCTCGCCGATGGGACGTTCGGCGGCCTGCTCCGCGGTGACGCCTTCCAGATTCTGGGCGAGCGCCGGGCCGTGCCAGCAGGGACCTTTATAGGTGTAATACAGAAGATCGCGAATGCGTTCGATTTCGGTCATGCGATTATTCTAGTGGACCGCAGGGCTGTGTGCGTGTGCGGTATGAATTTCGCGTCTACGTGCAGGAGCGCCCCGACCCGAGCCGCGACCATAGGGAGTGGTTTAAATCAAGAAGACGAAAATCACATTTAACCGCTCCCTATGGTCGCGGCTCGGGGTCGGAAGTTGTGGTCGTGGGAGCCGCACACCGATGAAGCGAACGTACCTCTGCCCCTCCGGCAAAAAAATGGCCCGGTGGAGGAAACCTTCACCGGGCCGTACGAGGGAAGAAGAACTACTGAGCCGTCGAACCTCTTCAAAACCTGATCAGTGCTTGCCTCCGCGGCTGCCGCCTCGCGCCGCGCCACCGCCGCGCGCCGGGCTCGAATTGCCGCGATTCTGCACAATGGACGGATTCACCCGCACCGGCTGGCTCGCCTGCCGGGGCGCGCTTTGCTGCGAGGGGCGATTCAAAGAAGGCCGGCCTGCCGCACCCGGCGATCCCACTCCCGGACGATTCGCCGCACCCGCGCCACCGGGCCGCGCGGAGGGATTGAAACGCTGCCAGGACTGCCCGCCTCCCGGGCCGGCCGGGTTTCCATGATAACTGCCCGCGCCGCCCAGGCCGCGCTGCGCGAAGCTGCGCTGCTGCTGGTCGAACGACACGCGGCTCACCTGCGATCCGGTGCTGCGGCCCGCGAAATGAGTGGATTCATTCGATCGCGGCATCCCCGCCGAACTGGCCGCGCGATTTGAAAATTGCGTGCTCTCCCGCGACGGCGAGACCGGAACTTCGCCACGCACCGCGCCGGCGTGCGCCATTTCATACGACGTCGGCCGAACCATGGTCGCGCCGTTCACGCCTGCGCGGCCGAATTCGCCCGCCCGCATCGCCGTGATGCCGGTGGTGACATTCGCATTCCGATACATCGAGGTAATGCTCCCCCGGGCGATGTACGGAGTGACGAACGGGCGGCCATAAAATCCCGCGCCATACCACGGGATGAAGCGTTCCCCCGGAGCGAGCGGGACCCAGCCGAGCGATCCGAAGCCGAAGCCGAATCCAAATCCCACGCCGACTCCCGGCGCGCCGAATCCGAAGAAGCCGACCAGCGCCGGTCGGAAGAACAATGGCGTCGCGATGGGTCCCGGATACCACGCCCAGCCCAATCCGCCGTAATACCAGTTGCCGTAATGATACGGCGCCCAAGCCCACGGCTCGCATCCGACCCACGTCCAGCCGTAGAAATCCATCCACACCCACCGGCCGCACTGATACGGCGCCCATCCCGGATCCTGCTGGGGAACCCACACGTTGCCGTACGACGGATTGCCGGGATCGGGCTGCCACTGGCCGTATTGATCCATGTCTTCGGTGCCGTAGGCTCCCTGAGGTACGTACTGCGGGCTGCGCGCGGCTTGAAACATCTTGTCGCGCGACGCTGCCCAGCTGTCGAATTCGTCGGAGGGGATCACCGCGACCGTCTGAAATTCCGGATCGCTGGCCGGACCGCGCGCGAGCATGGTGTGGCCGGCATGCAAGGGCTCGGTGCCGCTGGGGCTGACGACTTCAGCGTCGCCTCCGCCCCGCACGGTGATCTCGCTCGACCCATCCGGCTTCACCGTCACGCGATAAATCCCCTTGCGCAGCGGATGCACCGCCACGCTGGGCGTACTGATTTCGATTTGAGCAACGGTATCGCGCAGCACCCGAAAACTGATGGTGCCGGTGGCGATCTGAATCTGAAATCGGCCCTGCGCGAGATCGCTCAAACGGACTTCACTCGCAGGACCGATGCGCACCAGGTTGGCG
Source organism: Terriglobia bacterium (assembly GCA_963797245.1). Classification (GTDB taxonomy): domain Bacteria; phylum Acidobacteriota; class Terriglobia; order Bryobacterales; family Bryobacteraceae; genus Palsa-187. The sequence goes on along the minus strand of CAWCPE010000014.1, from coordinate 14,896 downwards.
AAATCGAGCTCAACCTCGGCGCGCGCGCCATCCGCCGTCACCACTCGATCGCCAATGGTCAGCGGAGCGTTGACGATGGCCGCCACGGCCTCACCCGAATCGCCGCGGCGCACCGACACATTGCCGTTCATGAAACTGATCCGCGCCACGCCATGATCGCGGGCGTAGGCCGCATCCGGCTGCGGCACCGACGGGCCGCCGGGTCCATATTGAGGAGGCCGCGGCTGCGCATACGGAGGACCCTGCGGAAGGGGAGGCTGTTCCGACCACGGCGGCTGCTGCTGAGGCTGCCCGAAGGCCGCCGCGGCAAGAGTCGCCAGGATCGCCAGTCTGTTCATGTCCGGCTTCCCTTAGGCAATCCGGAAGCCAACACGTAAATCGCTGGGATCAGGATACTTAATGCAAAACGGCGAAGCCGCGCGACTGGCTGAAAACCACCACCCCTGCTTGGAAACGACCACAAAGTCTGGGGCCGACATGTGGCAAACTAAAGTTGGAGCCGATTCGTACTACTAGTAGGAACCACATCCCCGAGGCAGGTGTCCAACGGTTATGAAGTATTGGAGCTACTTAGTTGCGAAATCGCTGATTGCGATTGCGATCCTTTCGGTGCTGGAGCGCGCCATCGCCAGAGCCTTCCCGCCCGACCCGGCCTTTCTGGACGGCCGGCTCAATCCCGTGATGCGCTATTTAGGATACATCTCCTGCATGCTGGTATTCTGGCTGATCGCGAGCGGATTCGGCTGGCTGATTTACTGGGACCAGAAGTACCGCTGCCGCAAATGCCTAAGAAAGCTACGCATGCCGATTCAAAAGGGGTCCTGGAACCACGTCCTGCTGGGCGCGCCGCGCACCGAATACATTTGCCCTTACGGCCACGGGACCTTAGCCGTCGCCGGGCTGCAGATCACGGGCCGCCAGAGCGCTGATTGGCGTCCCCACGAAGACATGTGGAAAGAGCTATTCTCCTTGGAAGAAGATCTGAAGAAGTGAACGTCGGTGGTGAGATGAAACGGATGTGTGAAAGCTTCGGACGTGCACCGCTGGCTCACGCGCGCGGTTCGCGACGCCGCTCATCTCACACGACGCCAAGCGGCACCCCGGACGTGCTCCGCTTGCTGACGCGCGTGGTTCCGCATGCCGCCCATTCGGCGGAACACCAGGCAGAACCGCGACCGTCAGGGAGCGGAGCATGCCCACTCTTACGCCGTATGTCCGTGAAGCTTTGGCGATTACGCCTGGGTACGACACTTGGCATGAAGGAAACGTGTGCCGGTTAGGATCAAAGCCAAGCGCAGATCCCTGCTCATCCGCTTTCTGATTAATCCGTGGGGCAAAGCTTTTCTACTCGCTTTTGTTCTCACCGTGGGCGCGGGCGTATCGGCTTTCGTCTACGTTTACGATTACTACGCGCGCATCACCGACGAAAAACTTCGCGCGGGTCCGTTTTCCAACACCAGCCTGCTCTACGCCGCTCCGCGTCCCGTGATGACCGGAGAAGACGCCAAAGTCGAGGAAATCGCCGACTACCTGCGCCGCTGCGGCTACTCCGAATCGAGCAACAACAAACTGGGCTGGTTCCATCTGCGGCCCGACGCGATCGAAATCAATCCCGGGCCCGAGTCGTTCGATTCAGAAGGCGCGGTCATCAAATTCCAGGGCGGCAAAATCGCCGAGATCATCTCCGAACGCGATCAGGGCGAGCGCACCGAATATCAGCTGGAGCCCGAGCTGATGACCAACCTGTTCGACAAGAAGCGCGAGAAGCGCCGCATGGTTCACTTCAACGACATTCCCAAGACCATGGTGAACGCGCTGCTCGCGGCCGAGGACAAGCATTTCTTCACCCACGCCGGATTCGACCCGGTGGGCATCGTCCGCGCGGCGTATAAAGATGTGACCGAACATCGCCTGGAGGGCGCCTCCACGCTTTCCATGCAATTGGCCGGATGCCTGTGGCTGAGCGAAGTGGATCGTGGCTGGCACCGCAAATTCGCGCAGACCATGATCACGCTGCACCTGGAGCGGCAGCTCAACAAGCAGGAGATTTTCGAGGATTACGTCAACGCCGTGCCGCTCGGGCAGGTGGGCAGCTTCAGCATTGAGGGCTTCGGCCAGGCCGCCGACGTCTATCTGGGCAAGGATCTGAGCAAGGTAACCATCGCCGACGCGGCTCTGCTGGCCGGACTCGTGCAGGCGCCCTCGCGGCGCAATCCGTTCCGCCATCCGGAGCGCGCCAAGGCTCGCCGCAATGTAGTGCTCAAGGCGATGCTCGAAGACGGGTTCATTACGGATGCCCAGTATCAGGACGCGGTCGATTCGCCGCTGGCCATCGGACACGAAGAAGCCGAATCGAGCGATGCGCCGTATTTCGTCGACCTGGTGAACGACACGCTGCAAAGCCGCTTCGAAGACACCGATTTCCAGAACAATTCGTATAAGGTTTACACCACGCTCGACCCGGCGCTGCAGCGCGACGCGGTCGCGGCCGTCAAGATCGGCATCGAGGAGACGGATAATTCCTGGAAGCGCCACGACAAAAGATACGGCACCGACGAACTCCCTCTCGCGCAGGTGGCGCTGGTGTGCATCGACGCCGAAACGGGTGAGGTGAAAGCGCTGGTGGGTGGGCGCAATTACGGCCTCAGCCAGCTGGATCATGCGCTGGCCAAGCGTCCACCGGGATCGTCATTCAAGCCGTTCGTGTACGCCACCGCGTTCGCCACCGCGCTGCGCGATTCGGGAGGCCCCGTCATCACTCCGGCCACCATCATCGCGGATGAGCCCACCACCTTCTGGTACGACGACAAACCCTACGAACCTAGCAACTTTAAACACGAATTCTTCGGCGACATCCCGGCCTGGTTCGCGCTCACCCATTCGCTCAACGTTCCCACCGTGAAGATCGCCGAAATGGCCGGCTATGACAATGTCGCCAAAACCGCGCGCGCGGCGGGCCTAAATGTCGACATCAAAGCGACGCCTTCCATCGCCCTGGGCGCCTACGAAGTCACGCCGCTTGAAATCGCCGGCGCCTATACCGTCTTCGCCAACGGCGGCGAGCTGATTTCGACCAGCTTCATCAAGACCATCCGCGATCAGCAGGGCCGTTCGGTGTATCAGGCGCAGGCTACGCGCAAACAGGCGCTCGATCCGCGCGTGGCGTACCTGGTCGAAAATACGCTGGAGGAAGTGCTTCGGTCCGGAACCGGCGCGGCGGTCCGGGCCAAGGGTTTCACGCTTCCCGCCGCCGGAAAGACCGGCACGGATCCGCACAACGGATGGTTCGCCGGATTCACTTCAAAGCTGATCTGCGTGGTGTGGGTGGGCTTTGACGACAATCGCGATTTCCGCCTGGAAGGAGCGCACAGCGCGCTGCCCATCTGGCTCGAATTCATGAAGCGCGCCAGCCTGCATCGGGAATATAAGAACGTCCACAGCTTCGAAGCGCCGGACGGAATCGTGACGGTGCAGATCGACGCGCAAACCGGTGAGCTCGCCACGCCGCAATGTCCGAAGGTGCGCAATCAGGTGTTTATCTCTGGAACGCAGCCGGTGGAGCCGTGTCATCTGCACGGAGCCGGAAAGACGGAGGTCGCATCCTGGGACACGCCGGCACCGGCCACGGTCCCGGCCACGCCGGAAACGAAATTCCCTCCCGCCGCCTCGCCGGCCGCTGCGCCCGCCGCACCGAAAACGTCCGCACGCAGCATGCCGATCACGCCCGCGAATCCCGATGCACCAGACTCGCAGGAGCCCGTGAAAAAGAAGAGAGGCTTCTTCGGCCGCCTGCGCGACGTTTTCCGCGACCCCAAGCCGAAGGACGATAACAAAGACAAGTGATGGCAACGACAACTCACCTGCTGACGTGGGCCGAATTCGAACAGTACCCCGATGATGGGATGCATCACGAGCTGATCGAGGGGGAACACCAGGTCTTGCCGCCGCCAAAATCGAAACACTCTCTCATTGCGCACGCCGTCGCGAAGGCGCTAAGTCCGCTGGAAACGAAAGGGCGTGTTTTCTGGGAGGTCGGCTACAAACTCTCTGACAATCCCGCCACTTGGATCGAGCCAGACGTCTCTTTCATCACCGAGCAGCGTGTCCTCGAAACCGACCCCGACGGCTACTTCCTCGGCGCACCCGACCTGGCCGTCGAAATCATTTCACCCTCCGAATCCGCCCGCCATATCGAACGCAAGATCGCCTTACTCCTGGCTAAGGGCAGCATGGCCGTTTGGGTGATTTATCCCGATTCGCGTTCCATCCACGTCCATACACCCGACCGCAAATCGGTCGCCCTCGGCGGGGACGACCTTCGTTCCCTCCCCGCGCTGCTCCCCGGCTGGGAACTGCCCGTCGCCTGCCTGTTCGACTAATCATTCCAACCCAACCCGCCGAGTGATACAGTAATCCCTATAAGGAGGCCCGTGATGGTTTCCAGTCTCGGTTTACTCTTCGTAACGGCTGTGGCTTTTCAGACTCCGACGGTACAGACGGCGAACGGCCTTCGTCCGCCCACCCGCACCGCCCCTTCCGATCCATCCAAAGTGCTGACACCGGAAATGCGCGGCGATATTTTCGTCGCCCGCAAGATGTATCGCGATGCGATCGAGATGTACCGGGAGGCGCCCAAGGACTCGGCCGTGATCGCCAACAAAATCGGCATCGCCTACCACCAGCTTCTGGAGCTAGATACGGCCGCGAAGTGGTATCAGCGCTCGATCAAGCTCAACCCGCAGTATGCCGAGGCTATCAACAACCTGGGTACGGTCTACTACGCGCATAAATCGTACCGGCGAGCGATTTCGCAATATCGCCGGGCGCTGCGTCTGACGCCCGATGCGGCCTCCATCTACAGCAACCTGGGAGCCGCCTACTTCGCGCGCAAGAATTATAAGGAATCGACAGTCATGAACCAGCGCGCGCTGGAGCTCGACCCGGATGTCTTCGAGCGCCACAACAGCTTCGGCGTCCTGCTGCAGGAGCGCAGCGTGGATGAGCGCGCCAAGTATCATTACTACATGGCCAAACTGTACGCGCAGGCGGGCCGACCCGAGCTGGCGATTCAGTACATCCGCAAGTCGCTTGAAGAGGGATTCAAGGAGCGCGCAAAGTTTACGACCGATCCTGAATTCGCGATCCTGAAGAACAACCCCGACTTTAAGCTGCTCATGTCGACGGAGCAAAAGGTCCTCTGACGCTCTTTCGACTCCTGCTGGTCCCCGCCGCGGCCGTCGCGATCGCCTCCTGCTCGCGCGCGCCGCGGGCTTCCGTCGACCGGATCGCAATTCTGCCGTTTGAGAACCTGTCGGGCGACGCATCGCTGGACTGGATCTCGAACGCCGCGCCTTCCATTCTGGCCGAACAACTGATCGGATCGCCCGGGACCGTGCCGATGCGCGCGTCTTCGGTGAGCGACGGTTACCTGGCCGCCGCCACGCGCCTCGTCCACGGCAATTTCACCCAGCGGAATGGCACGCTGGATTTCGAAATCGAAACCGAAGACGCCGCGCGCCACAAAATGATTTCGCAGCAGGACCTGAACGGCGCCGTTCTCGAAGTGATGAACCGCGCGGCGCATCAGTTGGACGCGCATGCGCGGCCCTTCTCGACTTCGAACGCGGAAGCCCTGGCTGCCTGGGCGCGTGGCGATGACGAACGCGCCGTCGCGCTCGACCCGGATTTCGGCGCAGCCTGGCTCTCCTGGGCAGAGGCACTGTCCGCGCGCGGTCAGGCGACCGAAGCGATCGCCGTCACCGCGCGCGCCTTAGAGCGTCCCACCCTGCGCTCCCCCATCGATCGCGCCCGCATCGCGGTGGTTGCCGCCGACCTCCGCAAAGACGTGATGGAGCGGGCCCAGGCGCTCGCCACTCTGCATTCGCTCGACCCGGCCGATCCTTCGCTGACGCTGCGGCTAGCCGAGGCCGAAACGCAGGCCCGGAATTTTTCCGCGGCCGCGGGCTCATACCAGACCATCCTGAAACAGGAACCCGGCAACGCCAGTGCGCTGCTGGCGCTCGGCTACGATCAGGCGTTTTCCGGCGACGTCGACGCCGCGCGCCGCACGTTTGAAGACTACGGAAAGCAGCCGGGCCAGAAAACCAATTCGCTCGATTCGTTCGGAGAAGCGCTGTTTATGAACGGCCGCTTCAAAGACGCGGAGAAATCTTTCCTCCAGGCCTACGAATCGAATCCTGGATTCCTGGCGGGCCTGGATCTCGAAAAGGCCGCGTACTCGCACTGGTTAGGCGGTGATGTGAAGGGCGCCGACGCCCTCATGGCCCGCTATTTCGAGCTGCGCGCCAAGTCTCATGATCCGTTGATCGCCTGGCGCCACGCCAGCTGGTATTACGCGACCGGCCGGCGCGAGCTGGCGATCCAGACCCTTTCCGCCACGCCGCCCGCGCTCATAGAGCGGCAGACGGATGCGTGGAACGCCCCGCCGCCCAACGATCTCGACCAATTGAAACAGGCATATCTGCAGACCGCGCCGTCGTCGGACGGAATCGTCCGCACCCGTTACGCGGCCGCGTTATTTCGAGCCGGTCAAAAACGGCAGGCCGGCGAACTGATCAGACGCTGGCCGCTCCCGGTTGAAAATAGCGTGGATCAGCTGCTCGAATCCACGGTGTTTCCGATGTTCCTCGAGCTCCGCAAGCAGATCTAACAGGGTGCGGAAAAAGGGGACGAGTATACAGCGCGGCCGGTCCCCTTTTTCGAACCATTTTGTAATCCCCGAACACCGGAATCTTGTCTACACTTGCGGATGGAGACAGCTCTCACGGCGACCGTAGTCGACACCCGCGCGCAGGAACTGGCCGATTTCGATGCGGCCGCCCGCGCCCATCGGCCGGCCATTTTCCGATTCTTGCTGGCCAGCCTGCGCGACCCTGACGCCGCCGAAAATCTGACGCAGGATTGCCTGTGGAGAGCGTTCCAAGCGCGCGCGAGCTTTCGCGGACAGGCCAGCGTCAAAACCTGGATGATGCAGATCGCCGTGAATCTGCTGCGCAACCACTTGATGAATGCGCGCTTGAAATTCTGGCGCCGGGCCACGAAATCAAGCGTGGATGCCGCGCTGGCAGGCGACTGGCTGGCAGACTCGCACAGCTCACCCGAATCGGCCGCCGCCGCGCGCCAGCAGATCACATTGATCTGGAATACGGCGGATGGTTTGCCGGCGCGCCAGCGCGAAGTTTTTTTGCTGCGGTTCGTCGAGGACCTGGACATCCTCGAAATCGCGGCCGCCACGGGAATGAAGGAAGGGACCGTCAAGACGCACCTGCACCGCGCGCTTGAAACCGTCCGCGAGAGGATGCCATGAGTCACCCGCAAGTCAATCGATGGCTGGCCGGAGAGCGCACGCCGGATTTAAAAACGCATGTCGAAGCCTGTGAGGAGTGCGCTACGCAGATCGCCAAGATGGAAGCGCCGCTCGCGGCATTCCGCGACGCCCTGCATCGCTATAGCGAGCGCGAAATCCGTCCCGCTGTGGTGTTGCAACCGTCCCGTGCAGGCATGGGATGGCTGCGAATCGCGGTCGCCGCGGCCGCGATGATCGTCATCGCCGTGGTCGGAATCCATCGCCACAATCAGGAAGCCGCGGCGATCGAACGCGCCGACGACGCGCTGCTCGAACAGGTCGCCACCGATGTTTCGCGCTCGGTTCCGGCCACGCTCGAACCGCTCGATAAATTAATGTCTAACTCTTATACCGAAGGAACCGCTCAATGAAAACATTCTTCGCAATCCTTGTACTTTTCTCCGGCTTTGCGCTGGCGCAGAGACCGGATGGACCGCCTCCTCCGGCTCGCGATGGCCGTGGACCAGATCGAGGGGGGCGCGGCGGTCCCGCCGGCCGATGGTGGGACAACCCGGAGATGGCCAGGAAGCTGAATCTCTCGACGGAGCAGCGCAGGAAGATGGACGATATTTTCCAGCAGCAGCGCGTGAAACTGATCGACCTGCACGCCGCCGTGGCGCGCGAAGAAGCCACGCTCGATCCGCTGATGCAGGCCGCCCAGCCGGACGATTCGAAAATCCTCCCGCAGATCGACCGGATCGCGCAGGCCCGCGCCGAACTGGAGAAAGCCGATGCCCGCCTGCAACTGGCCCTGCGCCATGTCCTGACGCCGGAACAATGGGAATCGCTCCAGTCCGAACAGCCGCGCCGTCCGCCGCCGCCGGGCCGCCAGGAGGAATAGTTTCCGGGACTTGCGGACCTGCTCCGCTCCCTGACGGTCGCGGCTCCGTTGGAGGAGTATTCGGAACCGCGCGCGTGAGCAAGCGGAGCACGTCCGGAGACTTCAGACAAATTCAATCCCGCCTCAGACTCAAGAAAGGACCAGAATGTTTCGAACTGCACTCGCAGTATGGGCCGCGTGTGCCCTGACGACGATGTATGCGCAGACCGATCCCGGCGTTCGCCAGGGACCTCCCTCCGCGGGACGCCCGCTCCCGCAGCTTTCGCCCACCGAGAATTCCGAATTCCGGGAAGGTGCGCAGCGCTTTCAGGAGACTGCGTCGGTCCACGGCACCGAGCCGGGCGCGACCTCGATCGGCCTGGGTCCGCGCTTCAATCTCAACTCCTGCGCAGGCTGCCACGCCCAACCCGCACCCGGCGGGACCAGTCCGGCCACCAATCCGCAGATCGCCATGGCCACCGATTTCGGCGCGCATAACGTGGTTCCGTCCTTCATTCAACTTTCCGGTCCGGTTCGCGCCGCGCGATTCGTGAACCATCCCGACGGAACGCCGGATGGCAGCGTTCACAATCTGTTCGTCATCAGCGGGCGAGGCGATGCCGGGAACTGCACTATCGCGCAGCCCGATTTCCCGACCGCCATCGCGCAGAACAACATCGCGTTTCGCATTCCTACGCCGCTGTTCGGCCTCGGCCTGATGGAGATGATTCCGGACGGCGAGATCCTCGCGAATCAAGCCGCCAATGCCGATGCGAAGGCCGCGCTGGGCATCACCGGACACGCCAACCTGAGCGCCAATGACGGCACCGTCACCCGCTTCGGCTGGAAGGCGCAGGACAAGAGCCTGGAAATTTTCTCAGGCGAAGCCTACGACGTCGAAATCGGCGTCACCAACAACCTGTTTCCCTCCGAGCGCGACACGTCTCCCGCCTGCCAGCTCAACGCAATTCCCGAAGACCAGCCCGATTTCACGGCAGCCACGCCGGTCGCCGCGATGAGCGACGTCACCGCGTTTTCCGAATTCATGCGCTGGCTCGCCCCGCCCGCGCCGCCGCAGCCGAATCCTTCGGCGCAGAACGGCCAGCAGCTCTTTGCGCAGATCGGCTGCGCGCTGTGCCACACCCCGGTGATGACCACCGGCAATTCGACCAGCGCCGCGCTGAACACGAAGCCCGTCCCACTCTATTCGGACCTGCTGGTTCACCACATGGGCGCGAATCTGGCGGATGGCATCATCCAGGGCACCGCGCAGGGCGACGAATTCCGCACGGCTCCGCTATGGGGCCTCGGCCAGCGCATTTTCTTGCTGCACGACGGCCGCACCACCGATCTGCTCCAGGCCATCCAGGCGCATGCGAGCGCAGGGTCGGAGGCAAGCGCCGTAATCGCGGCGTTCAATGCGCTGCCCACCAATGCAATGCAGGACATTCTGAATTTCCTCCGATCGTTGTGAGTCATTCTCACGGCGGTTTTCGCGGAACAGTACAGACCAAGATTCCACAAAGGAGATCTTCAGATGTCACTGTTGTCGATGAATCGGAGGACGCTGGCGATCGCCGCCATCCTGGCTTGCGGATGGGCGGCGAGCGTCCGCGCAGGCACTTTCGGCATTTCCGTATCGTCCGGCGGCGGCGCCGGCAGCGCGGGGTGCAGCACGAACGGGTCAATACAGCACCGCATCGGGCGGCACCTTAACAGCGGCTCCGGCAGCGGCGGGGGCCAGTGCGAGTGGGCCATCGGGGAGCCCACGGAAAGCTCGGCCTACGGATGCTTCAACTCCACCTCGACGACTTATAACGAAGACGATTCTTCCACCTACGGCGCGACCAGCGGCAACCTTCTGGTCTCCATTTCAGCGACGGTCGACCTCAGCAGTTCCAACAACACGTTCGGCTTTTTTTCTTCTGGAACCAGACCGCCTCCGTCGCCAACTGCGCGGGCTCGATCAGCTCGAACTGCGGGACCACCAACGATATGAACTTCCTCAACACGGGGGCTCTGTCGCTGAACACCGGGGGCCTCGACTTTACGTCGGCGTCGGGCCAGTTCCTTACCAGCACTTCGAGCGAAGTGCCCGAACCGTTCACGGGAGTGCTGCTCGGCCTGGGCCTGGCCAGTCTTCTGGCGGGCTGCCTGCGGAGGAAGCGGCAGCGCGGAGACATCAGGTAAAGTAGGGGTTGGAGGAATGGGTGAGTGGTTGAAACCGGCGGTCTTGAAAACCGTTAGCGGGGTAACTCGCTCGGGGGTTCGAATCCCTCTTCCTCCGCCAGATTATCTGATTGATTCTAGCGTAGTTTGCACTAGAGCTGATTGCACTGTGGCGAGTTTGCGGCTACAATCGGCTCATGCGTGATGTTTACGTGCGTCACCGGCCGCAATGCCGATATGCGTCCCCGCAAGTACAAACACCCCAAGGGACTGCACGCGAGACTTGTTTTCGGCTGTGGCTGCCCGATCTATGCGAAGCTGCTGATACGGCATCCAGACCCCAAGATCCCGCCTTTCGAGTTCAACAGTTCGCTAGCGAAATTGGGCGTGCGAGAAAAGCTCGCCGCCGAAGAATTGATCGATCAGTGGACCGTTCAGTTCCTCTCCGGCCAAAACGCCAAGGTTGATCCAGGCGCGTTCAAGACGGTGGAGCACGCGATTCAGGATTATCTTGATGAGAAGCGCGGCACGCTTGATCGCTCGAAGGAAAGCACCAAGCACACGATCCAGAAGATCAGCGGAATCCTAAGGCCTCTGGCCGCCTTCCTCCGTGACCGCGGAACCATCTACATGAAAGACGTGAAAACCGAACATCTTTCGGCCTTTCAGGAGACGTGGCAGGGCCGACTGCGCAAGAACCGCGATACCGACGAGTTCATCAGGCAGCCCAAGAGCCAGCTTGGCAAGCAGAAGAATCAGGAATTCTTGAAAATGTTCTTCCGCCGTGCGCGGGAACTCCGATGGATTCCAGAGAACCCGGCCGAGCTGTTGCTGTCCATCAAGACGCCGCGGATTGAAGTAAAAAAGAAGACATCCGAAGAGAAGCAGCGTCTCCTCGACGCAATACCGCGCGTGTTTCCGAACATCGCGCAGGTGGCGACGGCCTTTGTGCTGATTCAACGGTACAGCGGCCTGCGCCTAGTCGACGTGGTGACGCTGAGGACAGATGCGCTCCGAGAAGACGGACTCATGATCGCCAGTCAGGAGAAGAACGACCAACCTGTCTTCGTGCCGCTCCCGCCCTTCGTTCTCGATCTCGTTAGGAAACTTCCGCCAAAGAGCAGAGATTACTTTTTCTGGACCGGCACATCGACCATCAAGACCGCGGTGAATGACTGGTCCGAAAAGATGAGACGGCTCTATGTAGAAGCGGGCATCGAAGGCAAACGCTCCCACGAGTGGAGAGATACTCTGGCGATCGAGGTACTCGAGGGTGGTGGATCACTTGAGGACGTTCAATTGCTCCTTGGTCACAAGTCCCGGAAAACCACCGAGAAATACTACGTTGCGCTGACAAAGAAACGAATGGAGAAGGCAATCGAAGCTCGCCGGCACACATGGGATGCGGATTCGACCGCCCTCGGGATGCCGACAGTGGCTATTTCCGAATAGCCACTGCCAAGCGACCGCGAATCGCTTCCACGGCCTCAGGCTCATGGCCGGTCATCTTTTGCCACTCGCGGGCAAAGATGCTTACCGGGATCGTGAACGTCCGGTACGGTCGCTTGTATCGCTTCGGACGGTACGAAACGCATATTCCATCTACCTGGCTGAAATATCGCCGGGCCTTCCAGTACGACCACCGCAGAATCGCGGCGGCTTCATGAACGGTCATGGTCGGTTCGATACCGAGCTCAAATAGCAGGTTGTTGAGACCGCCTTTGGAGTCCGCCGTTCGATCATTTGTAGCGATATTCGGTGCGGTTTGCTTTGCAAGCAAACCTAGAACGGAAGTCACGGGCCATTGGTTCTCTTGGGGCTCGGCGGGAACGACGGAATTGGGGGAGGTCGACATACAATACTCCGCGGGGCGAAGACCCCGCCTTGGAATCACATGTCGATTAATAGCCCGAATGTCCGGCGTCAACTATTTCTTTGGGTTGGCGACAACTATTTCTCCCGGCCAACGACAACTACTCTGTACCGGTCAGGGGCGAAGCCCCGCGGCCGTCTGGGGTTTACTGCATAAGATAAAAGGACTCGTCGTCGGAGCTGTGGGAATGTGGGAATCGCGGAGCGATTTCCAAGGGCGGTGGGAAGGGTGGAAAACCTGGTTTTGGTTTTCCAGGCTTTCCACGGCACCGTCATTTCCACAGCTCTTCGTTTTTGGTGGCTCATCCGCTTACGTCCTGGCTTTCCGGTTGCTGATTCTTTTTGGCGTGTTCCACGCGGTAACTGGGAATATTCAGTTCGATGATTACGCTATGGTGCACCAGCCGGTCGATGGCAGCGGCCGTCATCATGGCGTCTTTGAAGATGGCTTCCCATTTGGAGAACGGCAGATTGCTGGTCATCAGGACGCTACCGCGTTCGTAACGCTCTGCCAGCAAAGTGAACACCACCTCCATGTCGTCCCGGCTCTGCTGCAGGTAGCCCAGATCGTCGATGATCAATCCGTCGTAGCGGCTCAGGCGTTTGATCTCCCGGCTCAGCCGTAGATCTCGCTTGGCGGCCAGTAAATCCTGCATCAGCAGCGCGCACTTGGTGAAGTGCATTTTGCGCTCTTTCACCACCACCAGTTCCTGGGCCAGGGCCGTTAGAAAATGGCTCTTCCCCGATCCAGGATTCCCGAACACCAGCACGTTCTCTTTCCGCTCCAGGAAACTGCCGTCCAGCAGCGTTCGCAACTGCCGTGCCGCTTTCGCCGGCAAGCGTTTCAGATCAAAATTCGGCAGCGACTTCTCCAGAGGTAGCGCTGAGTCTTTTAGCAAGCGCTGCACCTTGCCCTTGCGCCGTTGCTCGCATTCCCGCGTGATCACCTCCAGCAGATACTGCTCGTAGCTCAGTGTTTCTCGTTCTGCCCGCCGTGCCGTGTCTTCGTAGCACTCCCGCACCGTTGGCAGGTGGAGATCCTTGAGATGCTCCAGCAGAGCTGGACGCACATCGACGACCGCGCTCATTGCCGCACCGCCACTTCCGTGCACAACTGGTCGAAACTGGCCAGGTCCACCAGCGTCACTTCCACCATCGTCACTGGCGCGATCGTATCGAGTTGGGCCAGCATGGCGCCGATCGCATCCACCGTGATCACCGCTTCTTCTGCCGCCAGCAGTTCGCGCAAAGCCAGATCCACCTGAACCTCGCCGGTCTCCGCCGCCAGTTTCAGAATCTTCAAGTACTCTTTGACGGCTCGCACCGGCGTGCTCTCCCGTAGCGCATCGTATGCCATGCGAAACCGGCTGGTTGGAAACAGGTCCTCTTGATACCGGTAGTTTTCAAAGGCGCCGGGTTTGCGCACCAGCCATTCGATGATGTGCCGGTAATCGATGCGATGCTTGCCCCGGCCGCGCAGTCGCGGCAGGTCTTCCACCTTTCTCTGTCCGTACCAAACCTCGACGTGGTCCAAGTACAACCGCGCCTCCACCTGCGCCCCAATCAAGCGGCTATTCACCGAATACGAGTTCCGCTCTACGTGGATCAGACTGCCCGAGTCCACTTTCACCCGCTCGCGTTTGGCCGATTCCATCCGCCGCGCCGGCAACTCCCGCATCACTGCGATTTCTTCCGCCAAGCGGTCCCGTCGCCCGGCATTGCGCTGCGCGAACAGATCTTTCAGAAACTGCGCGTACTCGGCCATACTGGCAAAATCGCGGCTCCCGCGCAGCAGCAACGCCTGCTCCACCGCTCGCTTAAACCGATGATGGCTCTGCTCGCAATCCCCATTCTCGTTCGGGCTCGCCGGATTGGTGTGCTGCGGCTTCACCCCGTAATACCGCATCACCCCTTCATAGCGCCGGTTGAACTCCTCTAGATTGCTCATGTTGTTCACCGCGCTCGACAGGCTGTCGGTGCGGTGCTCGGCCGCCACGGCGCCCAACTCCCACACCGCGTTCTGCCATCCTTCGCTGAGGCTTTCCAAACTCTCGGAATAGCAGATCGTGCCCGTCTCCCAGTTCGAATACGTCAGCACGAAGTGGTACACCAGGTGTTGAACGTCTGCCCCGCGAGCGTGATTCCCAGCTCGGCCATGTGCGTGAAGTCCGACGCGCACAGCCGCCCCGGCACGTGCACCTGCCCGAAGTACACCTCCTGCGCGGGTCCTTCCGTCACCCGCCAGAGCTTGATTCGCCGTTGCAGCGTCCGGATCTGCCCGTCGCTAAACCGCCCTGGGTGCTCCCGCTGCAGCCATTCAAACAGCGTCTTGGCCTCCAGCCCCGGACTTTCTTCAATCTGCTTCTGCACCGCCTCCCACACCTCGCTGAACGGGTCCCCCCGGGTCCGCCAAGGACGCTCTTTCTTCAGTTCGCTGGGCAACCGTTCCAGCCGCAGATACCTCCGCGCCGTAGCCGGGTCCATCCCCGCCTTCGCCGCCGCAATCTCCTGATTCTTTTCCGTATTCGACAACTTTCTCAGCCTCCTCACCTGCTCGTCTGTAACCATTGCCTCGGCGCTCGACTCCGCGCGATTCTCAATGGTCTCTTTAGTTGTCGCCGAGCGGGGGTTTTAATTGTCGTCAGCCGGGTGATCTAATTGTCGCCGAA
>CAWCPE010000013.1:0-349226 GCA_963797245.1 Terriglobia bacterium | reverse complement strand
TCCTACTTTTCCGCTCCATGAAAGAGTGCGCCCGCCATCCGTGCCTAACTGTCGCGTCCACGATCCGTCATAGACTTCGCGGAGTGCGGCAAGCAAGCTTGCCCGATCCTCACGACGCATACTAAGAACTGATCCGAAATCCTTACAAATAAGCAATCCCTGTTCGCCAATCGCGCGAAGTAATCCGCCTGTTGATGCTTGGGATTGCTCACGCTTTGGAGAGCCCGACAACAGCGCCGGTTCGGTAAGGGTCGCCGCCTGGTGTATGCCCAATAGCCCGGCAAGTGAACCTAGAATTTCTGTCTTTCCACATCCTGGCGGTCCAACCAGCAATAGCCATACAGGATCACCGCCGAGCCGATTCGCGAACAGTGTCGCCAGCACCATGAGAAGTGCGCCCGGGTCCGGCATGTAAAGCCACCGTTGAAAGACATCGACCACAGTATTTAAGTCAGCCGGTGGTTCCGAAGTCGGCGTCCGCGTGGTCATCGCGTAATGCTCTTGGGCTGCACCGTTCAAAGTGGCCCATGTTTCCGACAGCTTTTCGACATTCGGATTCTCAATCTTCATTGAGAGACTTCCTTGCCATCGAGCATCGCGATGAGCTCGATTTCGGAATGCCCAGCGGCGAACCAGTCGCTCACGTCCTTTACGCCAGGATCATCCAGTGTAAGGATCACGAGCTTTGCCACGTTCCCGCTAAGAGCGCGCGCGATCCGCAATACACGCTCGCGGCCGGGCGCATCGTTGTCTGGGATCAGGATTACTTCGTGCCCGCGCAGCGCCTCGGTGAACTCCGGCAACCATGGTGCCTTTGCCCCGCCGGCATTGGTGGTCGCAACAAAACCAAAATCCCGCATCGTCTGCACGTCCTTCTCACCTTCGACCACGAACACGATGGGGTTTTCCAGAACTTCGCGGACATGATAGAGCACCTGGTGCGGATGCTTTCGCCACGTCCAGCCGCCTGAACCATCCGGATACCGCTGCCGGAATTTCTTTCCTGATTTGCGGATGACTTCATAAAGCAGGTCGCCCGCTTCATCCGTGTAGCGATAGATGGCCTCGATCACTTCCGGCCGCTGTTCGCGTTCGGGCCATAGCCCGAGCCCCTTCAGCGCTGCGATAACGGCGGCCTGCGGGCAGCCCGCGTGGCAGTAGACGAGTAGGCGGCCGTCGTCGCCGTCCGCAAGGCTCAAGCTCGGCTCACGGTCATTGTGGGCAGGGCATTTCGCGATGTAACCGGCGCCGGACTTGCGCCCGTGGAGATGATGAGCGATTTCCGCGGCCGTCACAAGGTTCCTACTCTTTCCTCGATTGCGGCCGCGATCTGCCGCCGCTCCCACTGCCGGCGATCGAGTTCGTAAGCGACGGCGCCGCGAAGCGGTTCGTGCAGGTTGGTTTTCTTGAGCAGCCACGCTAAGTATTCCGGAGGGACGTCCTCAATTTCGAAATTCCGCCAGCGGCCGAAGGGCATTTTCATAAACACCCCCACAGCGGTCGAGTGCGCGCCGCAAGTCTTTCCACGCGGCGCCGGGCCGCGAGCCGTCGCAGTCTCCGCTTTCCAGCCTTCCAGCGAGCCAGAGTAGGCGTACAGCGCGCGCAGCACGGCTGTCCGGGTGTTGCGGGCCGGATGCAGAGTCGGCAGTGTGGCGAAGCGTTCACGCAGCGCGGCCGCCGTCCCCGACCGTCATCCGACCGAAGACGCGCGCCGCAACGCTGGCGGGTATTCTGAGTGTGTAGTATTGACGCTGCCGGCCGTGCGCCGGATGCCCGAATCGGATCACGCCGGGTTCATCGACGAACAACTTCCGAATCGTCGCCGGGTGTAACCGTTTCGCGCGAGCGATTTCCTCGGGCGTGTAGATCGGTTCTTCTGCAGGGTGTAATTTCTCTGGTGCGTTTGCCATCTCGCCATGAGTCTAAGGCGAGGAACGAGCACGATAAAGTGAAAACTTCGTTTTTGGAAATTTCCTATTTCCGGCGAGAGGGTCCGCGCTTTGGCGGCCGAGGCTGGATACCAAGACGCTTCGCGGCTGATGTATAGCCCTTCCGAATGACCGAAGCATCTTCGGTTGTGCCGCGGCTATCGTCCCTATTTTTCGTCACCCACTTTTGGATATCGCCCGGCGAAAGACCCCGAAACTGATAGAGACACAACCACTCAGCATGAGCGTCGGACAATGGGAGCGGACACTTCGCAGCGGAAGCCGATAGGGCTCTAACCTGCCGCTCGACTCGGGAAAGAAAAGCCGCTGCTGTTTCCAACTTCGGCTCCCAACAAAAGCAAATCTCCTCGCTATATTCGAGCTGAGAACCGAATCCAAGAAATCCGCGCGCCGCCGTGGGATTTTCTGCCCAAGTGCGCAAGTGCTCCAAAGCGATTCGATGTAACCACGCGACGGTCTGGATGTGAAATCGTTTGATCCATGCGCTGAAGGATGGCTCGATCGAAGCGAGCCCACGGTCTTTATGACCGCGCCGTATGGAGTGAATTGATACATCGGCCGGAAAGTGCGGGAGAACTTCGTTTTGCAGAGTATCCCAAAACTCCGGGAACACTCGGGAGAGTGCTAGCAAGAATGTGCGCTTGCCCCCTCGGCTGACACAAACAGTTAAGACACAGTTGACCGTTCGATGAAAAGATCTCGACCAGCAAGACGGTATTACAGCATACTGGTGCCCGGCTGGTGAAGCGGAGGCGGGCTCTGGTGGAGACCAACTCGCCGAGGAATAGCCAGTCGGAAACTCATCCAGACGATGAGCGGGGGCGTTGGCCGCAGGGCTGGCGCCTCCATCGGATGGAAAGATTTCCTGATGCCTCGGAAAACTCATACAGAAAGCTGCCGCGTAGCGGCATCCTTTTGATTTGCTTCGAATCGGGCCGGCGGCATGTAGCCCAGCGCGGAATGCAGCCGTTTCTGGTTGTAGATCTTTTCCAGAAACTCGCGGATGGACGCGCGGGCGTCGGCCAGGTCGCGGTATTCGTTGCGCAGCACCTCCTCGTACTTCAGCGTTTTCATGAACGACTCGCAGGCCGCGTTGTCCCATGGGTTGCCCTTGCGCGACATGCTGATTTCGATGCCGTTGGCTTTGAGCAGATCCGTGTAATCGTTGCTGGCGTACTGCGAGCCGCGGTCGGAATGATGCACCAGGCCGGGTCCCACGACGCGGCGCGATAGCGCCATGCGCAGTGCGGTCAGCGTGAGCGCATCCTCCATCGTGCGATCCAGCGCCCAACCGATCACGCGGCGCGAGTACGCGTCCAGAATCACGGCCAGGAACACGAACTCGTCGCGCAGCCGGATGTAGGTGATGTCGGCGCGCCACAGTTGATTGATCGCGGTCAGGACCATATCCCGCGCCAGGTTCGGATACACCTTGCGGGTGTGGTTGGAATCGGTGGTGACGACGAACTTGCGCTGGCGCACGCACAGCAAGTTGTCCTCGCGCATCAGCCGGTAGACGCGCTTCGGATTCACCGTCCAACCGCGCTCGCGAAGTTCCTTGGTCATGCGCGGCCGCCCGTAAGCCGGCCACTCCACGGCGATCTTCTGAATCGCGTCACGTAAGTCCATATCCAGATCTGGACCTGGATCGGCGTCGTCGAAGCGATAAAAACCGGATCGGGAAACCCGGCCCAGCTTTACCATGCGGTCGACGGTCAGTCTGCCTCCGGCTTTCACTTCTTCTTGGACCTTTTGGTAGACGGCGGATTTCCAGTCAAGGCCTGCAGCATCCGCTGTTGCTCGATGCGCTGCAAGCACCCCTTCAAAAAATCGATCTCCAGAGCCTGCTGGCCGATCTTGCGTTCCAGTTCGGCGATCCGCCCGTCGGCCCAGCGCTGCTTGCCGTGCCCCGGAAACGCGTTGCCCGGCCCCTGCCGAATCTCACGCCGCCAGCGGTGCAGCACGTTGGGATTCACCTCCAGCGCCCGTGCCACCTCGCCAATCGAACTGCCGCGTTCCAGCCGCTGCACGGCAGCCAGCTTGAACTCCTTGGTGAACATCCTTCTCGACAACCCCATGACTCAATTCTCCTTTGGATGGATCTTGAGTCTTAACTGGTTGTGTCAAAAATGGGGACAAGTCCAATGTGCGACGATCTTTCCAAATGGCGAAGCTGGAATAAACCTCGCCGATACGACGTGTGGAGTCCGGAATTAACTTCGCCGGTTCTTGGCTGCTGGAAATCATCGCTCCCCTTTGCACGATCCCCTTTTTCTTTTGAAGAAAGCCGCCAGCAGGAAGGGGTTTCCCGCTTGTCGCCCTGCAGGAGCTAGGCGGCCTCGATCAGATTATCACAAACAAATCGTCGATAGAATGATTTTTCCCTCAATGAACCTGGTGGCTGTCCGCCGTCGGCGCCGTCATCCGCTGGTGAAGTGGATCGGCGCTCCATACCTTCTGTTGATGGCCTTCGAGTCGAATCTGGCGGTCCTTAATCCATGCTGCGTAGCTCTTCATAGTTACGCCGATGTTGGCGTGTCCGAGTAATCTGGAAACGTCCTCAATCGGAGTGCCACGTAGCAAGTGCTCAACCGCGAAATGATGACGGAAATTATGGGGCGTCCGGTGCTTGAGCCCGGCGAGATCGAGAAGCTTCCGCAGACGGCTGAACCATTTCGAGGCGCGAGTGTGCGGTTTTCCTTCCCCGCTCCAGAAAAAATATGTCTCACTGTCATGCGGCGCGGACTGCAGCGTCGCGATCGCCCACTCAGGGACCACGGTCCAGACTTCGGCACCATTTTTCAGCCGATAGGTCAGGATTGAATTTTCGCGCACGTGCGCCTTTGGCAAGCTCATCGTGGTGGAGACATCCATCCCGGTGTAGCGCATCAAGTAGACGAACGCCTCGGTCTGTTTCGCGATCGGCCCACCCAGCCGGCCGTATTCGTCCGGGTAACTCGGCAGCACCGCCCAGATAGCTTCCAGTTCTTGCGCGGTGAATGGTTCGCGCTGGCCCGAATCGTCGGACCAGTGCATAACTTTGAAGAGTCCTTCGCCGATATTCTTTAGAGTAAAATCTGCCCGGTTGCAATATTTCAAGAAGGACGTGAGGATACCAAGGTCGCGGACCTTCGTTCGGTTCGCGCCGGTCCAACTTGAGCACAAATCGGTCAGATCGGGGAATTTGATTTCATTCATGAATTGATAGCTCCGGGGAGCCGACTCCATGAATGTCCTGAACGTCGCCAGCAATCGCTCGCTCTTTCGATACGTGTCGCGAGACTTCCCAGTCTTGAGTTTCAGAAAATGTGCGACAGCGACGGCAATTGTGGTGCGGCTTTCCGGCGCCAGCGTGGGAACCGGAGCTTCCATGTCCCGCACAAGCTCACACGCGCGAGCCCAGTCGCGCACACCGTTTCCGGTTCGGGGATCGATCAAGGCTTGAGATCGGACACGCTTTCCGCGGCCGTCGACGCCCTCATAGTGGACCGGACACGGCGGTCTTTTGGGACACTTTTGGCCGGTGCGCTTCGCGTGGTACGCGCAGTCGGAAACGTGGCGACGGAAGATATGGACCATGCCCAAATCCTACCACATCGCACTTTACGTATAATTGACGCATCTAGCGAATGTCCTGTAAGTGTATTATTATAAGGTAAATATAGTTGGTGGAGGCGGCGGGAGTTGAACCCGCGTCCGAGAAAGTCTACCGCAAAAAGACTACGTGCGTTTCCGGTTCTTTATTTTTCGTCCACCTCATGCGGAAACCGGCAAGAGAGAGGCAGCTTAGCCCGATTGATCTCGGCCCTTCGGCTCCGGACAGAAGCCTCGAACCCAATCCTGCAAAAAGACGCCCTCAGGCACGGTGCAGGCCCTCGCACCCAGAGCGGCTACTTAATTAATTAAGCAGCGTAAGCAAACTGCTGATTGTTGGCAGTTGTTGTTTTCCGATCGTTTTACGGGAGCTCGGAACCCGGCACGACTTCCCACGACAGATGCAATCCCGTCGAATCCGTTGCGCCCCCTTTCGTCTTCATCTTACCATCGGTGAGAATAGATACTAGCGCAATGCATCCGACTGTCACGCCGGAAATCGAGTCGACCGAACAGCCACGGCTCATTCCGCTTTATAACGTAGTGCTGCTCGACGATAACGACCACACCTACGAATACGTCATCGAGATGCTCGGTACGATTTTTCTGCTGCCGGCGGAGGTCGCGTTCGAGCACGCGGTGGAGGTGGACAGCACCGGGCGGACGGTCGTGATGACGTGCGAGCGGGAGCAGGCGGAATTCGGGCGCGATCAGATCCATGGCTATGGCGCCGATCCTCGGATGCCGCGGTCGAAAGGATCGATGAGCGCGATTGTCGAGCCGGCGGCGCCGTCGCGCTGATTACTTCGGCTGCGCGGCCATCCAGTATCCATCGCGGACGCGGACCGCTTTGACATCGGGCTTCGTCACCACCACGCGGATCTGATGGAATCCGGCTTCGTTCTGATTATTGGGGCTGTAGCTCAGCAGGTACTGGCTGTGCAGTTCGTTGCCGATCTCCATCACGTCGCGCTGCAGCTCCTTCTCGTTCTTGAACGAATATTCCCGGCCGCCGCTGTACTTGGTGTAAACATCCAGGGGATCGGGCACGAAGAGTCCTTTGGCAGCATCAAAGACGTCCTTCAAGGCGGGCGTCCAATTGCCCATCTCGCTTTGCATCGCGGTGGTGCCGGTACTGATGGTTCCCATGGGAAGATGCTCGCCGCCGGGAGGGATCGTGTCGGGGCGATTCGGCTGCGCCTGCGAAGTCAGGGCGGACATCAACTTCGAAATGTCGATGGAGTAAAAAACCACGTTGGCGAATTCGGCCTCGGTGAGGATCTCACGGACGCTTCTGATCTCGCTGCCCTTGTCGCGATTTTCCGCGATCTGGATCACTACGCGCCGGCGGTTGATGGGGCGGCTTTTCAACATGCCGACGGCGCGCATGGTCGCGTCGTTGAGCGCCGCAGTGTAGCCGCCCACGCTCAGGGCCTGGAACGCGCCGTCAATTTTCGGAGAATCGGACGTAAAATCCGTTAATACCTTGATGCGATGATCGAAGCCGATCACGGCCATCTCGCCATCCTCACCGATTACCAGGCTTTCAAAGACGCTGCTGAGCCGTTTAATATACGGCAGAATTTTTTCGACGTCGGCATTCGCCTGAATCACCACCACCACCGACAGCGGGTGCGTCGCCATGTCCTGAGTGATGTTCTGGAGCTTGCCATTGTCGTAAAGGCGGAAATCGTAGGGAGTGAGCCCGGGCACGAAATCATGGTGAGCATCCTCCACCGTGACCGGGGCGAGAACGTTTCGAACCGTGACGCTGAATGGTTTCTCCGGTTGGGCGGGCTCCTGCGCGGCGACCAGTCCCGCGGCGCATAGAAAAACGACGACCCTTCTCATGTTATCGGGCATGTTGCTCCTGTCGAATTAGATGCCACGGTCAGGACAGTGGTTTCTCCACGTGTTCCGTGTGTCCTTGAAGTAAATCAACCACATGCGGAACCAGGTCGGCCACCGCATTCAATGAATCTACCGCACCGTGGGGGGATCCGGGTAGCGCCAGGATCAGCATGCGGCCGCGCGTAAAGCCTCCGCCGCGGGAAAGCGGGGCCAATTTGGTCGATTTTCGGCCTTCGCTGCGCATCAACTCCCCGAAACCGGGGATCTCACGGTCGGCGATGGCGCGCACGGCTTCGGGCGTGACATCGCGCGGGGCGACGCCGGTTCCTCCGGTGAGGATGGCGACATCGATTTTGCCCTCGGCGGACAGTTCGGAGAGAGCGGCGGAAATTCCGTGGGCGACATCGGGAAGCGCGAGCTTAATCGTTGGATACCAGCCGAAATCCTCGGCTCGATTTGCGAGCGCGGGTCCGGACTTGTCTTCCCGTGTCCCGCCGACCACCGAATCGCTGATGGTGAGGATGGCTACGTGGATCATCTTTTGAAATCTCCACTTTTCCCGCCGGTTTTCTCGAGCAGAAACAGGTCTTGAATCTCGATCGATTTATCGAGCGCCTTGGTCATATCGTAGACCGTCAGCGCGGCCACGGCGGCGGCAGTGAGCGCTTCCATTTCGACGCCGGTCTGACCGGTGGTGGAAACGCGCGCGGTGATCCGCACGCCGCGCGATTCGATTTTCATTTCCACATCGACGTGTGAGAGCATGAGCGGGTGACACATCGGGATGAGATCGGAAGTTCGCTTGGCGGCGGTGATTCCGGCAAAGCGCGCAACCTCCAACGGATTGCCCTTGGGATTGTCCGGCAGTTTTTTCAGCACCGATGGTTTGATGCTTACGAACGCCTGAGCGGTTGCAGAACGTTTGGTTTCGGATTTCGAGGACACGTCGACCATTTGCGCGCGGCCGGTCACGTCGTAATGCGAGAGCTTCTTCATTTGATCAGCACCCGAATGTCATCGCCGGCCTTCCATGACTGGCGATCCGCATCGGCGACCAGGAATGCATTGGCCCGCGCGAGCGCGGCAACGTCGCCCGATCCTTGCCACTTCTCCGGCTCAATGGTGGAACCGTCGTCGCTCAATTTCGCCGGCAGGAATCGCGTCAGGCCCGGCTTGTGGTGAAACTCGCACGTGAGTTTCGCGCGCAAAAGAGGAAGCACCGGATGCGGGATGCCGCTCAAGCGCTCGATCGCTGCGCGGGAGAATAATTCGAATGTGACCATGGTAGAGGCGGGATTGCCGGGGAGGCCGAAGAAAAATTTTTCGCGTACGCGGCCGAACACCAGCGGCTGGCCGGGCTGGATCAGGACGCGATCGAAGAAAAACGTGGCGCCTAAATCGGCGAGGACGCGCTCAACGATATCGTATTTTCCGGCAGAGACTCCGCCGGAGAGCACCAGCAGGTCAGAGGCGAGGCCGCGTTCGATGAGGCTGCGGGTCGATTCATAATTGTCCCGCGCGATCGGCAGGATTTCGGGAACTCCTCCGGCCCGCCGCGTCTGCGCCGCGAGCGACCAGGCGTTTGAATTGCGAATCTGAAACTCGAGCGGCTGCTCGCCTGCTTCGACAATCTCGTCGCCGGTGGGAAGAATCGCGACACGCGGAGCCAGATGCACGGAAACGCATTGGCGCCCCACCATGGCGAGCGCTGCGATCTGCGCGAATCCAAGCCGCACGCCGGCCGTCACCACCACGTCGCCGCGATGTGCTTCGACACCGCGCGGACTGAAATTATCACCCGGCTGGAGCGTTCGATCGATCGTGACGAGATCGTCCGCGCGGCGGGTGTGCTCAATCATAGCCACGGCGTCCGCGCCCGCGGGCATGGGAGCGCCGGTCATGATTTCAACCGCCTGGCGAATCCCGACCGAGCCTTCAAAAACTTCCCCGGCGCGCACTTCAGCGATCACTTGCAGGTCACCGGGCAGATCGGCCGCGCGGACGGCAAATCCATCGCGGGCCGAACGGGCGAAGGGAGGATAATCGCGGTCGGCGAAGATGTCTTCGGCGAGCACGCGACCGTCACATTGATCGAGCTGCGCGGGCTCGCGCCCGGAGAGCGCAGTCACTTCCCGCAGCACGCAATCGCGCGCCTGTTCGAAGCTGTAAGTCAAATTCCAGTGTAGCGTTTGATGTTAGAATCAGTGGTCTCGCGCAATGAATCACTTAAAATCGCTGATCCGGGAAGTCCCGGATTTTCCCAAACCCGGCATTTTGTTCTATGACATCACGACGCTGCTGAAGGATGCAAAAGGTCTGCACGAGTTGATCGATGAGCTCGGCGCGGGCTACGCGGGCAAGGGCATCGACAAGGTGATCGGGATTGAGGCGCGCGGGTTTATTTTCGCGCCGGCGGTCGCTTACGCGTTGAACGCGGGATTCGTGCCGGTGCGCAAGCCGAAGAAGCTGCCGGCCGCGACGGAACGGGTCGAGTATCAGCTGGAATACGGAACGGATGCGCTCGAGATTCATCGCGACGCGATTGCGCCGGGTGAAAATGTTCTGATCGTCGACGATGTTCTGGCGACGGGAGGAACGGCGTGCGCGGTCACGAAGCTGGTTGAGAAGCTGGGCGGTAAGGTGGTCGGGCTGGGATTTGCGATCGAGCTCGATTTCCTGAACGGTCGCGAGAAGCTGCCGGGCTACGATATCCGGTCGATGATGCATTACTGATCCGCTGAGAGCATTCCTCGCTCATCTGCACCAATCTACTTGAACATTTCTCCGAATTTCCGGCTGAGGTGGAGTGCGCCAGGACGTCTAGAGCGTCCGAACGCACTACGGCCCGTTTGCACGGGCCGTAGAATCCACTTTCGGACGGAAAGGAGGGCCGATGATTACCATCGTAATCACCGTGGCAGCTGTGATAGCCTTCACAGTTACCATCACCGTTCGGATAAAACGGCGGTGAGCAAGCGACAAGGGATGGAGATCCATCCCTTGTTCCTCCTCAACATTACAGCATCTCTGCCGTTCGTTACAAGTACCCCCGCACACGCGAAGGGATAGACTGAAAAGACCCTGGACCGAATGAAATCAGTCAAATTGCGCTCGCTCGCGAAGATCAATCTCGACCTTCGCATTCTCAATAAACGCTCCGACGGTTTTCATGAGCTTCGGACGGTCTTTCAGACCATTTCATTGTCGGACACGATTGAAATCGAGTACGAAAAAGCACGCCGTACGGAACTGACGATTGAGGGTAGCATCGACATCCCGGACAATTTGATCCTGCGTGCCGCTCAAACTTATCTCGATGCCGCGAAACTTCACGCTCGGGTTCATTTTCGACTGACGAAGAAGATTCCGATGGGCGGGGGACTGGGCGGCGGGTCGAGCGACGCGGCGGCGGTGCTTCTGGCGCTTCCAGTGCTCGCCGGCAAGCGGGTCGACACGGAACAAATCGCGGCGACGCTCGGTAGCGATGTCCCGTTTTTTCTGCACGGTGGAACGATGCTGGGTCTATCGCGTGGTGAGGAATTGTATCCGCTGAGCGACCTCGTCGAAGAGCCGATTTTGTTGGTTTCTTCGGGTCTCCATGTCGCTACCGGACCCGCCTACGCAGCGCTCCTCCGAGGTTTGACTTTCCTCGAATCGTCATCTAAAATTAATGGTTTCCAGGGGTTTGTGCGCGCGCTGAGTGACCGGCGGTGTGCAACTCTGGCGTGTGCGCTCAGCGAAAACGACTTCGAGGCGGTCGTCTTCCGGCAATACCCCAAGCTCAAAACGATTCTGGGCAAGCTGTCGAAATCAGGGGCCGAGGGTGTCCGGATGACGGGAAGCGGGTCAGCGATTTTCGGTCTTTTCGCGTCCGTAGAGGATCGCGAGCGCGCGCGAAGGGTGTTAGACGGGGAAAGCGGGCTGCAGGTGACGCCGGCGAAGTTAGTGAGCCGGCGAACATACCAGCGCCTGTGGCGTCGCCAGTTGCGCGACCATATGGTCCCCGGTGACGATTTATGGCCGCCCCGAAGCCGGTACGAGCGATGAGATTCAACCACTTCAAGGTGTTCACGGGCAACGCGAATCCGGCCCTTGCGGCGGAGATCTGCTATGAGCTCGGCTGCCCGCTGGCGGCGGTCACAGTGAAGCAGTTTTCAGACGGCGAAGTGCATCTGCAAATTCAGGAAAACGTGCGCGGCGCCGACGTGTTCGTGGTGCAGCCGACCTGCACGCCGGTCGACCGGAACCTGATGGAATTGCTCCTGATGATGGACGCGCTGAAGCGCGCCTCAGCGGAACGCATCACGGCAGTGTTACCCTATTATGGGTACGCGCGGCAGGATCGGAAGGATCGGCCGCGTATGCCGATTTCAGCCCGCCTGGTGGCCAGCCTGCTCGAACGTGCCGGAGCCAATAGGGTTCTGGCGCTCGATTTGCACGCCGCCCAGATTCAGGGTTTTTTCGACGTTCCGGTGGATCATCTGTTCGCGACGCCGGTGATGATCGATTATTTCGAAGAGAGCGGCGGGTCGGGTTTGACCGTCGTATCGCCGGATGCGGGCGGTGTGGAGCGCGCCCGGGCGTTCGCCAAGCGGCTCGATTCGCCTCTGGCGATCATCGATAAGCGGCGGACGGATGTGAATGTGGCCGAGGTGATGCACATCATCGGCGACGTGGAAGGGCAGGATTGCCTGATCGTGGACGATTTGATCGACACGGCGGGGACGCTGGTGAAGGCGGCCGAAGCGTTGATCAAGCAGGGCGCGAAGAGTGTTCGGGCCTGCGCGACGCACGCGGTGCTGTCGGGGCCGGCGGTGGAACGGATCGAGAATTCGGAGATTGAAGAAGTGGTGGTAACCAATTCGATTCCCTTGAGCGACACGGCCGATAGTTGCCGTAGGATCAAATGGCTGTCGGTGGCTCCGCTGCTGGCGAAGGCGATCCAGTCGATTCATGAGGACGGGTCGGTGAGTACTTTGTTTGTATGAGCCACAGATTCACACAGATGCACACGGATAAGAAATTTAATCTGTGTGTATCTGCGTGCATCTGCGGCTAGAGGGACTTTATGAGAAAAGATATTACGATCGAAGCCGAGCCGCGCGAGTCGCGCGGGAAAAATGAAGCGCGGCGTCTGCGGGTTAAGGGCTCGGCGCCGGCAATCCTGTATGGATCGGGCGGAGCCGCGGTGGCTGTGTCTGTCAGCCCTAAGGAATTGAACCGGATTCTCCATTCGAAAACCGGGCACAACACGATTTTCAACCTGGCGGTGAAGGATGGCGAGAACGCGCCGGTGATGATCGTCGACTGGCAGCGCGATCCCATCAAAGATAATCTGCTGCACATCGATCTCAAGCGCATCGATCTGGCCAAGCGGCTGCGTGTGAAGATCCCGGTGCATGCGGTCGGCGAGCCGCAGGGCGTGAAGCTTCAGGGCGGATTGCACGAAGCGATCACGCGTGAAATCGAAATCGAATGTCTGCCTGACGAGATTCCCGAGGAATTCACGGTCGATATCTCCGCGCTGATGATCGGCCAGAGCATTCGCGCGAGCGAAGTGCCGATGACCGGTTCGATGAAGCTGGTAAGCGCGCCCGAGTCGGTGATTTCGCATGTGGTCGCGCTGAAGGCGGAAGCGGAGCCTGCGGCCGTCGAGGGTGCTGCTCCGGCTGCTACCGCGGAGCCCGAAGTGATCAAGAAGGGCAAGAAGGAAGAGGAAGGCGCGGCGCCCGAGGAGAAGAAGGGCAAGAAGTAGGGACTTGTGGTGGCGCAGGCGACGACGACGCGAAGGGAGTTGGTTCGCAGACTTACGCTCAACTGTATCTGCGACGACTACGAGAATCTTGCCGTTTCGATTGAGATGCCGGTGATGAAGGACGGCGGGCGGTGCGGGCTCTACATTGAGAAAGAAGAGATCGCTCGTGCACTCGTGGAGTTAGTTGAACTCGGACTTGCGAGGGCATATCGGATGGGCGGTAGCAACCTTGGACCGCCCGGGGAGATGGACCGCGTGCCGTCGTTGGCGGAAATGGAAGACCCCGACGGAGCTTGGTTTTACTGCACGGAAGAGGGACTGAAGATTCAGCTGTCTGTTTGGGAGCCTTGGCCCTGGGACGAAGACAACAATCTTCGGAAGGATTGGACACCGCCGGAGAATTGAACCGGCGGTCGGAATGGTCGAGTATTTAATCGCTGGCCTGGGAAATCCCGGAGAGGAGTACGAAAATACTCCGCACAATCTAGGGTTCATGGTCATCGACCGGCTCGCCGAATCGAATGCGATTCGGGTGGTCCGGAAAGAGAATATGGCGCGGGTGGGATTGGGAGCGATCAAGCAGAAACAGGTCGCCCTCGCCAAGCCGCAAACGTTTATGAATTTGAGCGGACCCTCCGTAAAAGGGCTGCTCGAGCGGTACGAGCTGAAACCGGACCGTTTGATTTTGGTTTACGACGAGCTGGATTTGCCGTGGGGGTCCCTGAAGATCAAACCGAAGGGATCGGCCGCGGGACACAAGGGCGCGAAAAGCGTGATCGGCGCGCTCGGGACCAGTGAGTTTTGCCGCGTGAGGCTGGGGATTCATCCCGGGCCAAGCGTGGACGGAGAGAGTTTTGTTCTGCGGCCGTTCAAAAAGTCGCAGAAGCAGGAAGTGGACGACGCCGTCACGCGAGGAGCGGAAGCGGTGGAGTCCATAATCGCCGAAGGCGTCGAAAAGTCCATGACGGTTTTTAACCGCCGCGCCCCAGGCTTACAAGAAGAGGAAGAATGAGAGTCTACGAAGAGTTGTTCATCGTCAAGCCGGATGCGCCGGAAGAGGAGGTTGACGGTTTCATCGAACAGGTGAAGCAGGTGATCTCGACCGGGCACGGCAACGTGGATAAAGTCGACAACTGGGGCATTCGCAAGCTGGCCTACAAGATTTCGAAATATCACGAAGGCCGCTACGTACTGGTGGTGTTTTCGAGCTCGCCCGAACTGGTTCACGAAGTCGAACGCCGCATGCGCGTGGCCGACCTGGTGATCAAATTCATCACCGTGCGCATTGACGAGAAGCAGAAGAAGATCGACAAGCGCAAGAAGGCTCGCGAGAAGCGCGCGGCACGCAAGCCCGCGCCGCAGGTTGCTGCGCCGTCGGCTCCGATGCCGGCCGTAGCCGCGACTGGCGAACATGCGCTTCCGGGACAACCCGGCGCACCGGCACCGGCAGCTCCGGCGCCTGCGCATCCCGCGCCGGCAGCTCCCGCACCGGCGGCTCCGGCAACAGCGCCGGCACCCGCCGCGGCGACTGAGGGCAAGGAGTAATCCATGGCGGAAACCAAAGGCGGACGTCCCATCAGCGGCTCCATGCGCCCCACCGGCGGCGACAAGGCGATCGCGGGCAAGAAACAATATTTCCGGCGCAAGAAAGTGTGCCGCTTCTGCGTCGACAAAATCGACGATATCAATTATAAAGACACGCGGCTGCTCATGAGCTTCATCAGCGAGCGCGGCAAGATCACGCCGCGGCGCATCTCGGGCGTGTGCGCTCCGCATCAGCGGCGGCTGGCCGAAGCGATCAAGCAGGCGCGCAACATCGCGCTGGTGCCGTTCTCCACGTCGATCTAACCGAGGAAATTATGGAAGTCATCCTGAGAGAAGATATCGAAAAACTGGGCGCGCGCGGCGAGGTGGTGAAGGTCGCCTCCGGCTACGCGCGCAATTTCCTGTTGCCGCGGCGGCTGGCTGTCGCCGCCAACGATTCCAATAAGAAAATCGTCGAGCAGGAGCGCCAGGCGCACCTTCGCAAGGACGCCAAAGTTCAGGCCGACGCGGCCGAGCTCGGCAAACTGATGAGCTCGGTCGAGCTGAGCATCGCGCAGAAGGCGGGCGAGAACGATCAGTTGTTCGGCTCGGTTACCGCCGCGGATGTCGCGGTCGCGCTTGAGAAGCAGGGCTACTCAATCGACCGGCGCAAGGTGATCCTGGAAGAGCCGATCAAAACGCTAGGCGATTTCAAGGTCACGATCCGGCTCCACAAAGACGTTTCGGTGGAGGTTCCGGTGCACGTCGTTAAAGAAGAGTAGTTTTGGCCACGGTCGAAGAGTTGTTGCGCGAGGCGGCGCTGGGGCGCGTGGGCGTCGACCGGGCGCTGATCCGCAAGATTCTGGATGCGAACGATCCGGCCGGAATCCTGGCTTTTTCGCGCAGTTCGACGGAGGATCACCGCGTTCAGATCGACCCGCTGCTGATCGACCTGTTCCGCCATTATCAAAGCCCGGAAGCGCTCGATTATTTGATCGACGTCATCCGACGCGACGCCGAAGACGTCTCCGACGACACGATTCGCGCGTTTCTTCCCTTCGGCGAGAAGGCCGTCGAAGCGCTGCTCGCCTTGTATGAGGAGCTGGGCGAAGAACAGGGCTCCGATACCGCGTTCCTGTTAGCCGGCCTGGGGGTTCGCGATCCACGCATCTTAGACCTGCTGCTCGAACGGCTCGAATACGACGCCGCCGATGGCGCTTTTCAGCTCGGCCTCTACGGCGACCCCGCCGCGCGCCCCGCACTTGAGAAAATGCTCGCGGAAATCCCCGAGGAAGACAAGGAGCTTCGCCGCGAAATTTCGTTCGGCCTCGACCAACTCAATCAATCCCCCACCCCCTACGAACCTGAGCCGTTCGACATCCTCCGCGAGTACCCGGAGCGCGAACTTCCCGCCTTCGACCTGCTCACCGAACCGGAGCGCTTCGAAATGCTCCGATCCGAAGACGCGCTGATTCGCGCCGGAGCGGCCCACAGCTTTTTCAATGCGGAGTTGAACGCAAAATCGCGTGCGGCCCTGTTCGAACTCGCCCAATTCGATCCCGAGCCTCGCGTGCGCGCGAAAGCGTGGGAATCGCTGGCGGATAAGACCGAAGAGGCCGCTATTCGCGACGCCATGATCGCCGTGCTGAACGATGAGACGCGTCCGGTGGAAGAGCGCGGCGGTGCGGCGGTGGGGCTTTACGCGGTCGCCGATCAGGACGAGGCGCGGCGCGGGATCGAAGCGCTGTATCATGCCGGCGGGCCAACTCGGGCGAAGGCTCTGGAGGCCATGTGGCGAAGCCTGTGGCAGCCTTACGCGAAGTTTTTTCCGGAGCATCTGAAGGATTCCGATCCGAAAATCGTGCGCGAAGCCTTGCGCGGCGCGGGCTACTTCGAACTGACGCGCTATGCCGACCAGATCGCGAAGTACTTCGATGCCGACGAGCCGTTCGATCACCTGCGCGAAGACGCGCTGTTCGCGTATGCGTTGGCCATGCCGGGCGAGACGACGCGCGGCCGGATTCGAGGGATGCTGCGCAAAATCGACTCGATCACGCCGTTGACGCCGTATGAATCCGAGCTGGCTGAGTTCGCGCTCGACGAGCGCCTTCGTCTGCACGGTCTCCAGCCGGTGTTCAGCGCGGAGCAGGAAGAAACGGAGCCGGAGCCCGCCCCACCGCCGACTGCGCAGAAACCGGGACGAAACGATCCATGTCCGTGCGGGAGCGGCAAGAAATACAAGAAATGCTGCGGCGCCTGATTTAGGAGCCGGTCGAGTACTGGATCATCGCCATGAATCCGTAGTCCATGTGCATCTGCTGGTGGCAATGAAATAGCGTCGCGCCGGGATTGTTCGCGACGAAGTCGGCCTCCACTGTTTTCCAGGGCGGCACCACGACCACATCCTTCATCACGCCGCGAGTATCGACGCCGGCTACTTTGACCAACTCAAACGTATGACGGTGCAGATGGACCGGGTGCGCCTCGCCGCTCTGGTTGTCGAATACCAGACGATAGCGCTTATTTGCCTCGACGCGAATCGGCTTGCCTTTGGGATACTCGGCGCCGTTCACGGTCCAGTGATCCACCCAACGGCTGCCGGCGAATTTCTGTTTGAAGACCAGCGGAATGGTTGCGTCCACGGCGGGCGCCGCGCCTGGTGAGCCGAAACGTGTGTAATCCCACAGCCACGGGCCCGGCAGCGTCCAGTGCAGTCCGCCAGTTTGGTTGGCGTACTCGATCACCACGCCCAAACCGCCGATGCGTTTCTTGTCGTCGATCTCGCCCAGAATATACTTGCCGGGATGATCCATGGTGACGATCGCATCGATGCGTTCGGCCGGTCCGAGTTCCAGCGCTTCCACCTTGGTCGGCGACGGCACCGGATTTCCATCGAGCGCGGTCACCAGGAATGAGTGACCCGCCAGCGCAATGCGGTGATACAAGGTCGCGCTCGCGTTCAGGATCCGGAACATCACGCGCTGGCCTTCTTTGACGCGAATCGGCTCGCCATGACCCAGCGCGCGGTCATTGATCGAATAATACTTGTAGGCGACTTCCAGGCCGCCTTCTTCGTCGCCCATCGAGCTGAAGTACGGATCCCATCCGCGCAGCGCAAGAAAAACTTCGGAGTCGTATGCGCCCGGTTCATCCTTGCGGTCGATGTAGAGGAATCCGAACTGGCCGGTGTAAGTTGCTCGATTCAGGTTCCGTAGCGCCTTGGTGTGACTGTGGTACCAGCGTGACCCGGCGGGTTTCGGCGTGAAGGTGTATCGCGCGACCGCACCCGCCGGAATCATCGGCGTGCCTTCTTCCATCGAGCCATCGACATTCGATGGGATCCACAGCCCGTGCCAATGGACCAATTCCGGCTCAGACGTCTGGTTGTGAACTTCGATGGTCACCGGCCGGCCTTCCGGAAATCGCAGCAAGGGGCCGGGGATGGATCCGTTGTAGCCGATCGTCTTGACGGTCTTGCCGGGCGCGACTTCGAACTCCACCGGGGCGATCCGCAGCGTCACCTCAGGTTTTGAGTCCTGAGCGAGCGCCGGTGCGGCCATCGCGGCCAGAAATTCTCTGCGATTCACGCTTTTTGCAATTCAGCCAGGTGCTCGCCGGTTGCCTTCTCAACATCCGCGTGCAAGCTGTTGCCATGCGCGTCCATGGTGACGATGGCCACGAAATTGTGCACGCGCAGGTGCCACATCGCCTCCGGAATTCCGAAGTCGATCAGATGCACGCCCAGAACTTTTTCAATCGACCGCGCGTAATACTGCGCCGCGCCGCCGATTCCGTTGAGATACACCGCGCCGCATTCCTGGAGCGCTGCCAGCGTCTTCTTCCCCATGCCGCCTTTGCCGATCACCGCACGGATACCGTAATTCCGAATCACGTCGGCCTGGTACGGCTCCTCGCGGCTGCTGGTGGTCGGACCGGCGGCCTTCACGGTCCATTCGTCGCCGGATTTGAGCATCACTGGACCACAGTGATACAGCACCGCACCGTGCATGTCGACCGGCGGCGGATTTTTCATCAGGTAGGCATGCACGGCGTCGCGGCCCGTATACATTTCGCCGCTGATCAGCACCACATCGCCGACCTTGAGCGACCTCACGTCGGCTTCGGATAAGGGCGCGCGTAGAACAACTTCACGACCGCTTAGCGGAAATCCTTCCCCCGCGGCCATCTTCTGGACTGCATGCGCAGGATCGCGATACAGCCAACAGGTGATCGCGCCGGTAGAAGCGTCCAGGCGAACGCCGAGCCTGCGAAATGCCCAGCAATCGTACGCGACGGAAACGAAAAAGCTCGCGGGCAGCCGGTTCGCGGCGGCGACCTTGCAGCCGATCAGCGAGACGTTACCTCCGAAACCCATCGCGCCGACGCCGATGCGATTCGCCTCCTCCATGATTTGCGATTCCAGTTTCGCGAGTTCAGGAATCGGGTTCACGTCATCCAGCGTTCGAAGCAACTGTTCCTTGGCGAGATCGTACCCATGCGCGCGATCGCTTCCGATGCACACACCCACCGCGCCCGGGGCACATCCCTGGCCCTGCGCCTGCCACACCGCGTGCAGGATGCACTTGCGGACGCCTTCCAGATTCCGGTCGGCGCGGCCCAGATGATCCAGCTCGCAGGGGACCGAATATTGAATGTTCTTGTTCTCGCAGCCGCCGCCCTTGAGGATCAGCTTCACTTCGACTTCGTCCTGCTCCCATTGCTCGAAATGAATCACGGGAGTTTCGACGCCGAGGTTGTCGCCGGTATTCTTTCCGGTGAGCGAATCGACCGAATTCGGCCGCAGCTTCCCGCGTTTGGTCGCATCGGCCACGGCGGCGCGAATCGCTTTCTTGATGGCGAGCTGGTTCACGCCGATCGGTGTGTGGACGAAAAACGTCGGCATGCCAGTGTCCTGGCAGATGGGACCGACGTCCTCGACGGCCATGTCGATATTCGACGCGATCACGCTCAGCGCTTGCGACGCCTGCGTTCCCGGATTTTCGTTCGCGATGGCCAACCCCATCGCCGCCCGCACATCCGGCGGAAGATTCGTGGAGGTCTCGGTAATCAGCTCCACCAGGCTTTCATGAAGAAATTGCATTAGAACTTGATTTTAACCTGCGCGGCCAGGTCGAGCTTGGCAGCCGGCGCCGGGCTGGTGAAGTCGACCGTCACCTGGTTGCCCGAAACAGCGCGCACGGTGCCCGGGATTTCATCGGGACTCAATTCCGGAACGCGAATCGACACGGCCTGACCCGCGTGAATGCGACCCAGGTCCGCCGCAGGCGGAGCCAATGTGATCTGCAACAGCGTCAGGTCGGTCGCGATCTGAAACAGGTCCTTCGAATTCAAATCCACCGGATCGTTGGGCGCTCCTTTACGCGCCAGGATGATTCCGTCGACCGGCGAATGAATTTCGCCCTGGGTCAGATCGGCTTTGGCTCGATCGAGAGCCGCGTTCGCCTGCTCGACCGCTTGATTCGCCGCGTCAGAATCCGCCGCGATCTGGGTGGCATGCGCCTGCGCGTCTTTCGCGGCGGCATCCGCCTTTTCGATCGCGGCCTTGGCGTCGTTGTAATCCTTTTCCGCTTTTTCAAAGGTGAGCCGCGGCGTCGCACCGACGTCCCACAGCCCCTTTTGACGCTGATAATTCTTTTCAAACCGGTCGAGATCGTTGCGCGCGCGGCTTTGCTCGGCCTCGGTTCGAGAAACTTCCAGCTTCGCCGCAAGCTGCTGTCCACCGAGCGTAGTCACGCGCGTCTGGGCGGTATCGAGCGCCATCTGTGCCTTCCCGACGGTCGATTCCGCCTCCGGGTTGTGAATGCGGCCCAGCAGTTGATCTTTGTATACCGGCTGATTGACATCGAGGAAATACGCTTCGATGACTCCTTCAATCGGCGCGCCGACCGAAACGATGGTGCGCGGCTCCACGCGCCCGGTGAGATTCAC
Source organism: Terriglobia bacterium (assembly GCA_963797245.1). Classification (GTDB taxonomy): domain Bacteria; phylum Acidobacteriota; class Terriglobia; order Bryobacterales; family Bryobacteraceae; genus Palsa-187. Next base: position 328,604 of record CAWCPE010000013.1, on the reverse strand, counting down.
TTCGGTGGCAGGCGGGGGAGGCGGCGCGACAGCGACCGGAGCAGGTTTCGGTTTACGCGCGTGAATCGCGATTGCGGCCCCGGCAGCCCCGACCAGCGCGACTGCGGCGACGATGATCCAGCGGCGCGCCAATGTTTCAGACCTCGGCCGCAGTCGTCAGGAAACCGCCGGCGGCCTGAAACTCTGCGAGGGTTCGCGCGCCGTCCGCGTCCTTCAAACTTCGAATCGCGTCGGTGACGATTTCGACTCGTTTGCCGGTTTTGAGCAGCCCAAACGCGGCGAGCCTCACGCAGATTTCAGTGACCACGCCGTAGACCACGTATCGATCGGCGTTCAGGTTCGCCAGAATCGCCTCCAAATGAAGGTTCGAAAAACAATCCAAGGTTTGTTTTTCGACGATGATCTGACGAGCGTCAACCACCGAGATAATGGACATGCGATTCGGCACCAGGACAGAATTTTGAACCAGCGTCGCGGCCGGCTTTCGCTGACCCAGACATCCGGCGACGCAATGATGCCGCCACTGGCGGAATTCGACGTCGTCCTCCGCGTGCGCGTCCATGGTGGAGATCACTACCGGCGCGCGCTGATTCAGCGCAGCAACGTTCGGCAGGATCGACTCCGCACCGGGCGCGTACAGAGCACCCGCGGGAAAAACGAAATCGAACTGGGTGTCGATGTCGAAGAAAACGGTTTTCATTGCGCGACTCCAGTCCGCACGCGCGCGGCCAGGCATTCGAGCTCGGCGCTGATGTCGACGCGCCAGCACGGTTCGCCTTCAAACAGGCTGTGACACGGCGCGGGCAATCGCGCGAGGCATTCGGCCGCGTGGGCGCGCGCTTCGGCAGCGGTCGGCAAAGGTTCTACCAGCTCTCCGCCGATGATCACGGGCCGAAGCAATGCTTCGGCGGGCTCCGAGCCGGGCGGACAGGACGGGCACTCTTTCGATCGCGCCAGCAGGTCGTGATCCGCATAGCGGAAAATCTGCTTGATTCCCGGCAGCGTGGCTTTGTCCGTGCTCAACTTCAGCGTGTAGCGGCGCCGGCCGCCGCTTTCGAGCTCGACCATCTTGTAGATCACTCCCAACGATGGCGCGTCCGCCGAGGTCGCCAGATCGGTTCCCACGCCGAAGGAATCGATGGGCACCCGCGCGGCAATAAACTCCTGAATCTTGAATTCGTTAAGATCGCCGGTGGCCATGATTGTGGCGTCGCGCAGGCCGCCGTCGTCCAGGATTTTGCGCACCGCCGGCGCCAGTTCCACCGGATTGCCGCTATCCAGTCGAACTCCCCATAGCGGACGGCCGAGTTCCACTACGCGTCGCGCCGCTTCGAGCGTATCGTACGTATCGATGAGGTAAACGGTGCTCTCGCCCAGCAGTTTCTGGAGCTGGGCGAACGCTTCGCGCTCCTGCGCAAAGCTCATCACCCAAGAGTGGGCGCAGGTTCCGAATACCGGGATCCCGAAACGTTTTCCGGTCTCCGTGTTACTGGTTCCTTCGCACCCTCCGATATAGGCCGCGCGTCCGGCGAGGACCCCCGCGCCTGGTGAATGCGCGCGCCGCGTGCCGAATTCGACCACGTCGCGGCCCTGTGCGGCCTTGACCACACGCGCGGCTTTGGTCGCGATCATCGACTGAAAGCCGATGGTCGAGAGCAGATAGGTTTCCGGGATCTGCGCTTCAATCAGCGGAGCGCGGATGGTTAAGAATGGCTCACCCGCGAACAGGGGCGTTCCTTCCGGGACCGCGAAGAGATCCCCTGTGAAGCGCAGCTGCTCGAGCATATCGAAAAATTCCGGACGCGTGTGCGCGAACTGCGGGAGCGTTCGAAGATAAGCGGTATCCTCCGCGTCAAAGCGAAGGTTGAGAAGATAATCGACCGCCTGCTGGAGGCCGGCGGCGAGCATATAGTTGCGGTTGTGCGGAGCGCGGCGGACGAACAATTCGAAAGCGCCACGCTCGCCTGCTTTACCGGCCCCGAAGTAGCCCGCCGCCATGGTGAGCTGATAGAGGTCGGTCAGGAGGCCAGTCGCCACTTATTCGCGGGTCCTGGAGCCGCGCCGGCGGACGGCGGATTTCAATCCGCGCGAGGCTTCAGCCTCGCCATCAGTGGGGCGAGCTTCAACTCCACTGGTTGGCGAGGCTAAAGCCTCGCGCGGGCTAAAGGCCCGCCGTCCATTGCGGAGTTCAGCGTGCGCGGAATGGTTCACTTACTTCTTCTTCGTGTCGGCGGGGGGCGCTTCTTTGACGCCCGATGCCGCCTCGCGGAGATCTTTCACCGCGCTCGCGTCAATCTGGTAAAGAGCCGTCTCGCCCTCCCGGCGCGCGATGAAATTGTCGCCGGATTTTGAAATCTGAGCCTTTTCGGTTCGCTTGCCGTCGTTTGAAACCACGGTGATCTCGATCGTCGGCGTGGTGAATCCGGTGTCGACGAACTTCGCCGCCGCCAGGTCTCTCAGCTTGTCGATGAACGCCTGGACGCTGGTCGAATCCACCGGTTTTCCGCCTGACGTCCACTTGTCGCCGGATTTTTCGTAAACCGCGGACTTGCCCTCGTCTTTGTACTCGATCTTGTTCGGGTCGTTGAATCCGAAATCGAACAACTTCTTATTGCGGAAATCGTCGATGGATTTGTCGAGGCCCTCGCCCAAATCCTTGGGGACCTTGTGGATGCCTTCGACCACGCTCGATTTGGCGTAGTAATCGTCCTTGTTCTTGCGCACTTCAAGAGTTTGGGTGCCGGTTGCGTCGGTCACTTTGGCGATCGCGACGGGAGTGCCGGATGCAAACGCGGCCGCGGCTTTTTTCGCGTCTTCTTCCGTAACCGCCGGGTCCATGTTGGCGCCGGCCAGTTTGCGGACCAGGTCTTCCACCTGCCATCCGTCGGCGCGCAGCGGCTTCGGTTTCAGGATCTGCCATTCATTCTGATTGATGCGGCCGAACTCGATGGTTTGTTTCTTGGCAGTCAATTCCAGACGGCTGATTTTATCCTGATCGAAGGTCATCAGCCGCTTGTCGCGCAGGTCCTTCGTGGCTTTATCGAAATTACCCTTGTTGAAACTCGAAATCGTAAACAGGCGCGGATCGCCCGACAGCATCGCGTAGGCGTTGCTCCCGGTCGGAGTGTCGTCGCCGATCAGAAGCGTCGATTTCTTGCCGTCCTTCATGGTGAAGGTCACTTCGTCGAGCGGCGGCTGCAGGCCATATGACGGGAGGTCCGAAGCATGTTCATCGACCACGCGCTCTGAAGTCAGGTTGGTGACCGCGCTGGTCACCGTGCCCACCGAAGCGTTGTCGGCCGGGAGCGGCTTCGGTTCGGTGATCATCCATTTGCCGCTATCGTCCTTTTTGAGAACGGTATCGGTGCCGTCGCGCTTCTTGATTTCGATCCCGCGGATATCGGGCTCATTGAGCGCCAGGATTTTCGGCGCGGCGTTGGCGTCTTTAGGAGGTTCCTTCGCCTTGGCCGCTTCCGATTTGTTCGAAAAATACAGCGCCGCGCCCAGGCCGGCCAGCAGCACGGCGGCGATCAGAAGTCGTGCGGGCTTCACGTCCGGTTACCTCCGCTTCCACCACACGCCGACGCCCGCCGCGATGATCAGCAGCGGAATCATGAACACGCTGGTGTACTCGACCACATTCATCTGGCGCGCGGTCATGTTCAGGCGGTTGTCGGTCGGCTCTTTGGGCCGGATCGAGATGAGGTCTTCGTCCGAGCTCAGCCAGTTGATCATGTTCAGGAACAGATCCCGATTGCCGTTGAAACGCAGGAATCCGTTGGTGACCCAGCGTGAGGATCCGACCACCACGAAGCGGCCGTTGCCGTTCTCTTTCCCTGTGTTGTAGGTTCCCGCGGCGCCCAAAATCAGCGGACCTTTCTTATCATCCTTACTCTGCTTGATCTCGGCCGACTGGAGATTCATGGTCGCGAAGCTGTTCTCGGTGGTCTCGAACAATTTCTCGACGGTGGTTTTATCGCCGTTCTTGACTTCGAGCGACCGCGCGATGGGGAACCCGGTGGGCGTATCCTTCATGTCGCGTACGATGGCGTGGGATTCGTAGGCGGTGACCAGCGGAAATTCGGGACCCAGGCCGAACAACTGGCCCACGCCGCTGGTGTCGAGTACCAGGTCCTTTTCGGGCGTCACGCCCCAGCCTTCGAGCACCTTCATGAGCGGTTCGTTATCCGAGATATCCGTCTTCGCGAATTTGAGCGGCGGATCCAGCATGAACAGCGCGCGCCCTCCGTTTTCGACGTAATTCTTGATCGCATCCGCTTCCGGCTGCAGATATTCGTGCTGCGGTCCGCCGATGATCGCGATGGTGCAACTGGCCGGGATCTCCGGCTTCGGAATCATCTGGAGGGTCTGGGTCTTGTAGTTATTCTTTTCGAGCGCGTCCTTGATCGCGGAGTAGCCGTTTTGCTCCGCGTCGTCGGAGGAATGCTCGCCCGCGCCAATCAGAAAACACGCCGTGCGTTCGCCGCCCTTGAGCGCGCGGACCATCGCGCCGGTCACTTCCTCTTCGGTCAGCGACTTGGCTTCCTGCTGCTTGTTGCCGACGTTGATGAAAATGGTCCCCAGCGTTTTCACGCCCGCGGCCAGCGCCTGCGTGCGCTTCTTGTCGGTATCCATGTACTCGACATTGATCTCCGGCGAAAGATTCTTGTACCGGTCGAGCAGATCTTCCGCGGCCTGGAACTTGGTGGGTTGATCCCAGTAGGTGATGGTCACCGGCTGCTTCAGATTCTTCGCGATCTTGATGGTCTGATCGGAAAGCGTGAACTTCTTAGACGACGTCGTGTCGTAACTCTTGTTGTAGCGATCCGCCAGAAAATTGAGACCGCCAACCACCGCGACCACGATCAGCACATAAACCGTCGTATACGCCCAGAACTTGGTTTGGCGGGCTTTCATCCACTGATTATTCATTTAAGCCCTCCACCGCAGCGACTCCATGGAGCGCGCTGTCAAAAACAGTCCGACAAAAATCACGGACACATAATAGAGGATGTCCTTCGAATCCAGGACGCCCTTGGAAAACGAATCGAAGTGACTGGTGACCGCGATATAGGACATCACCCGCTCCGGAATGCTGGTGCCGAATTCGGAAACCCAGCTCAGAATCCAGAGCATCAGACAAACCGCGAATCCCGCCACGCCGGCCACGATCTGGTTCTTGGTGCAATTCGAAATAAACGTTCCGATCGCGAGCAGCGCGGCTCCCTGCAGCAACAGGCCGAGATAGCCGACCAGGATCGGCTTCCAATCCGGCTTTCCATAAGCGAACAGCATCAGCATGCTGAGACCGGAGATCACCAGCAGGGCCGTGTACAACGCCAGCGCGCCGATAAATTTTCCAAGAATGATTTCCCAATCGCGGATGGGAGAGGTGAGCAACAGTTCGATGGTGCCGGTCCGCTTCTCTTCCGCGAACAGCCGCATGGTGATCATGGGGATCAGGAACAGCGCGATCACGCCGACGTTTGAAAAGAACGGCCGGACCACAAACTCGTTCATGTCCATCGGGAAGCTTTGCCCCATCATGGAGCTTTCAATTCCGCGCCGGACGAAATAGATCACGCTGGCGTAAAAGAAATATCCGGCGATCAGCGCGAAAAACGCCATCACGCCGTAGGCGATGGGAGACCGGAAGTAACTGGTGAGCTCCTTGCGGGCGATGGTGAGGGTGTTCATGACTTTTCTCCAACGGAGGTCTCTTCAGGCAGGGAAATCTCAGCGATGGCCGCGGCCTGTTTCGCATCTTCAGGCGAAGCCGTAAGCTGCAGGAAGATTTCTTCGAGACTCAGGCCGACCGCGTGCAACTCATTCAGATTCCAGCCGCTTTCGACCACCACACGCGCCAGGCCGGGGCGAATATGCTTTCCTTCGAGACTCTCCACCGTGAATAGGACCTTGCCGTCGCGATGTTCCCGGGGAAGCACCCGGCTGACGCCGGCGACTTGTTCGAGCTTCGCCTGCACCACGCCCGGGTTGAGTTCTCCGGTTCCCGCCATCACTTCGACCGAAACGGTTTCCGCTCCACGCAGCCGGCTGGTCAGATTCTCCACCGTATCGGTCGCCACCAGCTTGCCTTTGGCGATAATGATGACGCGCTCACAGGTCTGCTCCACTTCGGGCAGAATGTGGGTCGAGAGAATAATGGTGTGCTCACCGCGCGCGGCGAGCCCTTTAATAAGGTCGCGCGTCTCGATGATCTGATGCGGATCGAGGCCGGCAGTCGGCTCATCCAGGATCAGGACGTCGGGATTGTGGATGATGGCCTGCGCCAGTCCGACGCGCTGCCGGTAGCCCTTGGACAGCTTGCCGATCAGCATCTTGCGCACATCGGAGACGGCGCATTTTTCGGCAACCTCAAGAACGCGCTTGGTCAGGTCGGCCGTTGGCACGCCCTTGAGCCGGCCGACGAATTCGAGGTACTCATGGACCTCCATCTCCGGGTACAGCGGCGGCGTTTCCGGAAGGTACCCGATGCGTTTCTTAACCTCCATCGGGTGTTCCATAACGTCAAATCCGGCCACTTGAGCGGAACCCGAGGTGGGCGGCAGGAAACAGGTGAGAACCCGCATAGTGGTAGTCTTCCCGGCTCCGTTAGGACCCAGGAACCCGACAATCTGTCCCTTTTCGACCTCAAAAGAGATATTGTCGACCGCGACTTTACGGGCGTATCGCTTGGTCAGCCCTTCGACTTTGATCATAAGAATTACTCAAGACGAGCGAGAATGCTCTTTGTGAGTGCGAACATTACATGATAGTCACCGGAACCGGAGAGTGTCAATAAAGGCTAGGCGGGAGGGACCGCACGACGTTACAAGTCTCCCTTCAGCGCTCCGTCCGGTTTCGTATGATGATAAGGACACGACATTCCAATCGTTTGAGCGAGGACCACCCATGCGAGACGTATTTATCATAGACGCTATCCGCACACCTATCGGACGCGGCAAGGAAGACGGAAAGTTGCACGGAATTCATCCCGTCGATTTGTTGGCCAAGACCCTGAATGCCCTGGTTGACAAGGCCGGCGTCGATAGGGCACAGGTCGAAGACATCGTCACCGGCTGCGTCACCGCGCATGGCGAGCAGGGGACTAATATCGGCCGCTTGGCGGGACTCAAAGCCGGCTTCCCGATCGAAGTTCCGGCGCTGCAGCTCAACCGTTTCTGTGGCTCCGGCCAGCAGGCGATTCATTTCGCCGCGCAGGCCATTGCGGCCGGCGATATGGAAATGGCGATCGGCTGCGGAGTCGAATCGATGAGCCGCGTGCCGATGGGCTCCGACGGCGCCATCACCGACGAGTTTCGCGCCGATTTCCCGTGCCAGCTTCTTCATCAGGGCGTCTCGGCCGAAATGATCGCTGAGAAGTGGGGCATCAAGCGGGAAGAACTCGATGAGTTCGCCGCGCAAAGCCACTGCCGGGCTGCCGCTGCGCAGCGCAACGGGTGGACCCGCTCCGAGCTTTTCGCTTTGAACGGCCTCGAAGGCGACGAAGGCGTGCGTTCCAACCCCGACCTTTCGAGAATGCGCGCGTTGAAACCCGTGTTCCGTCCCGATGGTGTAGTCACTGCCGCAAATTCGAGCCAGATTTCCGACGGCGCTGGAGCGGTGCTGCTCGCGAGCGCCCAGAAAGTCAAAGAACTCGGCCTGCGCAAACGCGCCAGGATCGTGGCGCGTTCGGTGGTCGGCAGCGATCCGGAACTGATGCTCACCGGCCCAATCCCAGCCACGCAAAAGGCTCTCAAAATGGCCGGACTAAATATAGGCGACATCGACGCTTTCGAAATCAACGAGGCGTTCGCGGCCGTTCCGCTGGTGTGGGCCCGCGAAATCCAGCCGGCCATGGAACGCTTGAATATCCAGGGCGGCGCCATCGCGCATGGTCATCCGCTGGGCGGAACGGGCGCAGTGCTGATGACCAAGCTCGTGAACATTCTGGAGCGTACCGGCGGCCGGTACGGCTTGCAGTCCATGTGCATCGGCTTCGGAATGGCGACGGGGACGATTATCGAGAGAGTGAACTGAATTCGATAAAGGCGGAAGTAACAGACAGCCGGCGAGACCGGCTGTCCTACGCCTGCTTCGGATATTCTTTCGTGATGTAATCGCACGCCCGTACCGTGATCGCCATCATGGTCAGCGTCGGATTCTGATTTCCGCTCGACACCCAGCACGCGCCGTCTGTCACGAAAATATTCTTTACGTCGTGAGCCTGGTTGAAGCGATTCACTACGCTCGTCCGCGTGTCGTCGCCCATCCGCGCCGTTCCTACTTCATGAATGCAGAACCCGAATACCGACGGTTTCCCGGTCAGGTGCACGTTGGTCGCGCCCGCCGCTTCCAGCATCTCGGCGCCCTGCTCGCGGCTATCCTGCCATAGCTTCGCTTCGTTGTCGCCGTATTCGCAATGCATCTTCAGCACCGGGACGCCCCAGGCGTCCACGCGGTCGCGATCGATTTCGACGTAATTTTCCTTGCGGCTCAGGCATTCGCAAAACGCGCTGATATTGATGTTCCACTGCCCTTTACGGACCGCATCCTTATAAGAGGCGCCGAAGCCGGGGACATCCATGTCGAATCCGGGCGCGCTTCCGCCCTGATAGCCATAGCCTCGAATGAAGCCCTTGGTCATCTTGTCCGACACATTGCGGAAACGCGGAATATAAATCCCATTCGGACGCCGCGGCGCACCCGCCCACGGCCGCGCTTCGAGCATCGGCATGGTTCCCGCCGCGCCGCCGCCGTAGTGATGATCCATCGCATAATGGCCCAGCGCGTCGTTCTGATTGCAGATATTCGAATTGAGCAGCAGCCGCGTCGATTCTAGCGTGGACGCGCACAGCACCACCACCTTCGCGCGGATCTCCTTCGGCTCGCGCGAAACGCGGTCGATGTACATCACGCCCATCGCCTTGCCGTCTTTGGTCGGGATCTGTGCGGCCACCGCATCGCAGATCAGCGTGAATTTTCCGGTGCGCTGCGCGTCAGCGATGGTGGTCCACGGGCTCGAAAAATACGAAAACGTCGAGCATCCCTGCTCGCACGGACCACAATAGTGGCACGCCGCGCGGCCGTTGTGCGCTTTGGTTAGGATCGCCACGCGGCCAATGGTCACCACGCGTCCCATCTTGTCCTTCACGCGGTCGCGCAGAACCTGCTCGCCGCAGGTCATCGCCATGGGCGGCAGAAACACGCTGTCGGGAAGCTGCGACAGCCCCTCGCTCTGCCCGCTGATGCCGACGTATTTTTCGACCATCTCGTAATACGGGACCATTTCGTCGTAGGAAATCGGCCAGTCCGTGCCCCAGCCGTCATGGCTCGCATTCTTGAAATCGAGATCGCTCATGCGATAAGTCTGCCGGCCCCAGCTCAACGATCGGCCGCCCAGCACACGCTCCCGGATCCAGTGGAACGGCTTCGCCTGGGTGTACGGATTTTCTAAATCGTTCACGAACCACTGCTGATTCGATTCACGGCAGGCGTAGCATAAGCCTTGAATCGGCCGGTCGCGCAGGATCGTCGGCGATTGCCCCAGGTACGGCATCTGCCACGGCTGCATGTGCTCGGTAAAATCTTTGGGCGTGATTTTCGGCCCGGCTTCGAGCATTGCGACGCGCCAGCCGGCTTCCGTCAGCCGTTTCGCGGCCCACCCGCCAGTGGCGCCCGAGCCCACCACCACCGCGTCGAACGGTTCTTTCGGAACCGATACCTGAGGCATAGAAGCCAGTGTACACCCCGATCGCCGATAGGACGGTCCCGCTCGAAGTACCATCCCGCAACGATTCGCCGCCAGGAATCACAGCGGTATGATGTGAGGACGCACGTGAGCTCGCTGCTTCAGGACGTCAAATTCGGCGCGCGGATTCTGCTGCGATCGCCCGGCATCACGCTGTCTGTGATTCTGGCCTTGACGCTCGGCATCGGCGCGAACTCGGCCATGTTCAGCATCGTGGACGCGCTTCTGCTGCATCCTTTGCCGTTCCGCGATCCCGCGCAATTGACGGTGATTCAGGAGCGCGACGCGCAGGGAGCGGTCTATAGCGTCTCCGCCGGGGATTACATCGACTGGCGAACCCAGGCCAAATCGTTCTCCGAGCTCGCCGGCTGGTGGCCCGCCGCCTTCGTGGTGACTGGCGGGGATCGGCCTATCCAGATTTCCGGCGCCACCATCACGGCGAATTTCTTTCACACGCTGGACGTCAAGCCCGCGCTTGGCCGTACCTTCCTGCCCGATGAAGACGGCATCGACAATCCCGCCTCCGCATCCAAAGTTGCCCTGATCAGCTACCGGCTGTGGCAGGACACCTTCTCGGCCGATCCTAACGTGCTGGGACGCACCATCCAGCTCAACTCCACGGCTTACGCGGTGGTGGGCGTGATGCCTCCCGATTTTCAGCTCTTCTGGCGAAATTACCAGGTCTGGGTGCCGGTGGTGCTGGACCGGCATAATCGCGATTATCACGGCCTGCGGGTGGTCGGGCGATTGAACCGGCCGCGCGCCGCAGCACAGGCGGAAATGAAGGGCATCGCCCGCGCCCTCGCCGAACAATATCCCAAGAGCAACAAGGGATGGACCGTGCAGATCAACGATCTGCAGGAATGGATGGTGAACGGAACGCTGCGTTCCCGTGTTCTGCTGCTGTTCGGTGCGGTGGGATTGATTTTATTGATCACCTGCGCCAATGTGGCCAGCCTCCTGCTGGCGCGGGCGGCCGTGCGCAGGCAGGAGATCGCCGTGCGCCTTTCGCTCGGCGCCACGCGCGGCCGTCTGGCCAGACAGCTACTCACTGAAAGCGTTCTGCTGGCGGCCATCGGCGGCGCGGCCGGGCTCACTCTGGCATGGCTGCTGATCCGCGTGATTCCCGCCGTGGTGCCGGCCACCGTGATTCCCGGCGCCGCCTCCGTCGAACTGAGCCGGCTGGTGGTGTTCTACACGGTCGGGATCGCGCTGGCCACCGGGATCTTGTTCGGAATGGCTCCGGCGCTCTCCGCGACGCGGCCGGACGTGCAGGAAACACTCAAAGATTCGAGCCGCGGCAGCACCTCCGGCCGCCGCCGTCAACGACTGCGCCAGATTCTGGTGACGTCCGAAGTCGCGCTCGCGCTAATGCTGCTGGCGAGCGCCGGTCTCATGATCGAGAGCCTGAGCCGCATGTATTCCATCAACGTCGGCTTCGATCCGAAGAATGTTCTCACGCTACGCCTGTTCCTTCCGGCCGCGAAATACAATGCGGCCAAGGCTCTCCAGTTCCATCGCCAGGCCCTCGAACGCATCGCCGCGCTACCCGGAGTCGAAAGCGTCGCCGCCGGGAGCCATCTTCCGCTCCAGCCCTTCAAAATGGAGGTTCCGTTCGATCTTGAAAGCTCGCCCCCGCGCAGCCAGGGGGAACGCCCGGGGGTCGGCTACATCACCATTACCTCTGATTATCTGCGCACGCTCCACATCCCTATCAAGCGTGGCCGCGGTTTCACCGATCGGGATGACGCCTCGGCCCCACCGGTGGTCCTGGTTAACGAAGCCTTCGTGCATCTCTACTTCCCGAATGAAGATCCGATTGGCAAACGCATTCTGCTGAATCGTCCGATCCTCGGCAAGAGCGCGTTCGAAGACACCATCCGCCCGGAGATCGTCGGCGTCATCGGCAACGTAAAGCAAGCCGACCTTGGCGCCGCGACGGAGCCCTACGTCTACGCCCCACACGTACAGAATCCATGGAGCGCGGTCGTGTTCATTGTCCTGCGCAGCGCCATCAACCCGGCCTCGCTGGGCGATGCGGTGCGCCGCGAGCTGATGCAGATGGATAAGGAGCAACCCATCGACCAGTTGGGGTCGATGGAACAGAACTTCACCACACGTTTTGCGGAGCCCCGGTTCCAGGCCGAGATTATGGCCGGCTTCGCGCTACTGGCGCTGACGCTCGCAATCGTCGGAATTTACGGCGTCAACTCCTACGCTGTGGCGCAGCGCCGCCACGAAATCGGCCTGCGCATCGCGTTGGGCGCGACTCCCGGAGCGGTGCTTTCCCAGATTCTGATGCAAGGCATGCGCTCGACCGGACTGGGAATCGCGATCGGCCTGGCCGGCGCGATCGCCGTGGCTTCCGCGCTCAGAGGCGTCCTGGTCGGCGTAAGCGCCACCGATCCGCTCACTCTGCTCGGTGTTTCGGTGCTGCTCGCGGTGGTGGGAGCCGTGGCCTGTTATATCCCGGCGCGCCGGGCCACGCGTATCGATCCAGCCATTTCTCTGCGGCAGCAGTGAGCCGCATCCCTCGAATGCCGTAAGCTGAGAAGATTGACTCGCCAGATCCTGTGCGCCCTTGCGTTCGTTCGAATCTGCGCAACCGCTCAACCACCCAACCCTCCGGCGAATCCCTCCCCCGATTCGCAGCCGGCGGAAAATTGGAATCTTTACTACCAGGCAACCTCCATCGGCGACTACCACGGTACCTTCAACGCGCCCTACACCGGCCCGCTCAGCCTCCAGGACCATCCGGAGCGCGACGTGTCTCTCACCACCACGCTCTTCTTCGACTGGCGCATCGAACAGAATACCCAGCTCATCTTTGATCCGGAAATCGCCGGCGGCAAGGGATTTTCCATGGTCGACGGCATCGCCAATCCCCCCAACGGCGAGATCCCGCGCGTCGCCAGCGCGGAGCCGAAACCCTATCTCGCCCGCCTTCTGATCAGTCACGATTTTGGTTTCGGCTCGGAAACCGAGCACGTCGAAAGCGACGAAAACCAGCTCGCCGGCGATCGCCCGTTGACGCGTTATTCGGTCTACGCCGGCCGCTTCACCGTCACCGATTATTTCGACAACAACGCCTACACCCACGATCCCCGCGAGCAGTTCATGGCGTGGGGCGTCATGTACAACGGCGCCTGGGATTATCCGGCCGACACGCGCGGCTACACCTGGGGCATCGTGCAGGAATTCCACACGCGCAGCTGGGCGTTCCGCTATGGCATCGCCGCCGAACCCAAGGTCGCCAACGGCTCGCAGTTCGATCGCCGCCTGTTTCGCGATCATGGTCAGACCTGGGAAGCGGAGCGGCGTTGGCAGATCGCCAAACACGACGGCGCCGCGCGCGTCCTCTACTACGCCAATCGCGCGCAGGCCGGCAATTACGCCGAAGCGCTGAAGATCGCCGAGCAAACCCACACCACCCCCAACGTCACGGCAACGGATCGTGTTGGCACGCTCAAGTATGGAGTCGGCATCAGCCAGGACCAGGCCATTACTTCGGATTTCGGCTTCTTCACGCGCCTCGGCTGGAACGACGGGAAGACGCAAAGCTTCGCATTCACCGCCATCGATCGTTTGGCGAGCGGCGGCCTGTCATTGAAGGGCACGCGCTGGCATCGCAAGAACGACGTGGTGGCGACGTCGCTCACCGCCGGCGGAATTTCGGGAGTCCACGCCAGTTATCTGGCCCACGGCGGTCTCGATTTTCTGATCGGCGACGGCCAGCTGAATTATGCTCCGGAGTACGTCTGGGAAAGTTACTATAGCGCGCGCCTGTTCCCCGGTTTTACCGCGGCGGTCGATTTCCAGCACGATACCAATCTCGCCTACAATCACGATCGCGGCCCGGTGTGGATTTACAGCCTGCGCCTGCACGTCGAGTTCGGAATCAAGCCTTTTCAGGCGAAATGATATAATCGGGATTAACACTGGGAGGTCGTCTAATGGTAAGACTGCAGCCTCTGGAGTTGCGTATCGGGGTTCGAGTCCCTGCCTCCCAGCCACTTCCACCGTCAGGAACGCCCGCGAATCACGTCCACTGAGCAGGCGGCGTGCATCGCGACGGATTCAGACACGCTCCCGAGCAGCAGCCGGTCGATCCCGCGGTGCCCGTGCGATCCCAGCACGATCAGGTCCGCGCCCCACTCAGTCGCTTCGTTCAGAATGATCGTCCGCGCGGATTCCATCAGCACTGAAATCGACTCTGAGGATTTCAATCCTGCGGCGTCTAACGCCTCTCTCGCCCGCCCGATCGCATCCTGTGATCGCTTCATCGCTTCCGCGCGCGCCGATTCGAGAAAGGGTGTATCGAAATTGGGAGGCTCGAAAAACGCGTACCCCGCGGGCAAAATCAATTCGACCGCGCTCAGCACCCGCACTTCTGTTCCCGCCGGCCATGGACGCTCCGCGATCGAGCGCGCCGCCTGGTCCGAGGATTCCGACCCGTCGGTAGCCAGCAGCACCTTCAGTCCGCTTCCTTCGCCGGCCGTTCCTCGAACAATCTCGACCGAACAAGGCGCTTCGCGCAGCAAGCCCGACGCGACGCTACCCAACACAAATCGCCGGAGCGTGGAGCTTCCATGCGAGCCCGCAAAAATAAAATCGGCACCCGTGGTCTTCGCCCGATCGACCAGCACGGTCTTCGGATGTCCAAATAACGCGACGCCGCTCGCGGCCAGCCCCTTTGCTCGCAGGAACTCCACCGCCTGGACGACCAGATCCTCCGCGCGCCGCGCCGTTTCCTGGGCCACTTCGGACTCCGGCCACAGATATGCCGGCTCCACCACACTGACCACATCAAACGCGGAAGCCGACGGCCAAGGCCGTGATGCAATCATATCGAGCGTGGTCCGGCTCGCTGGTGAAGGATCGAGAGCCAACAGAATTTTCATAGTTTGTTTTGGGAATCGCTAAGCCGCCGCGGGACGCTGGATCGGCCGCGGACCGCCCGTCAGAAGCATCGCACCCACCCCGGCGACCGCAATCGCGATCCACTGCGTCAGCGAAAGTCCGAAGTGCAGGCCCTGTTCATGGAACCGCGTGAATTCGATCAGGAATCGCGCGATGGAACTGATCACCAGGTACAGTCCCATGATTCTCCCGGGCGAATGAGGCTTTCCGAATCTCCAGTACAGGAACCCGAACAGCAGGAACTCCGTGCTCATCTCATAAAGCTGCGATGGATGCAGCGGCACGCCCAGTGGAACTCCCGTCAGATTGAACGCCTCCGGATTGTGGAACGTCACCGCCCAGGGCAGATCGCATTGATTCCCCCAGCAGCACCCGGCCGCGAAGCATCCGATGCGCCCGATCGCGTGTCCGATGGCGATCCCGGGAGCAAACGCGTCGAACGACTGCAACAGCGGCAGTTTGGTGTGGCGTATATAAAGGATGGCGGTGATGAACGCGAGCACCAGCCCTCCCTGCCAGACGCCCGCCGCCTGCAGCGTCGCCAGCGAAAAAATCGGAGGCCGATCGGGAGTGCCCCAATCGAAAATCAGCATCAGGATCTTGGCGCCCAGCAGGCCGGCCAGCGCGCAGTACACTGCCAGATTGGTGATCAATTCTCCGTTGAGCCCCGCCCGCCGCGCCAGACGGACCGTAATCGCCAACCCGATCAGGAACGCGAGCGCGACCAGTACGCCGTAGGTCGGCAGGAAAAAAGTGCCAATTTGAAAAATCTTGGGGAACACTCTAATCTCAGAGTATCAGAGCGGTCCACTCTAGCCCGGACCGTCCGCTCCCGCCCACAGGTTCATCGTGTTCAGCTCATCCCGCCCGCACGATTTGAGATAACAGAACAACTGCGTCCGGTACGCCGCATGCCCGCCAATCACCAGGTTTGCGATGAGCGACCCCCGCGTGGTCTGGGTGCCGAACATGTCGACCGAGGCCCGAAAATCGGCGTCGGCCCACGCGCCGAACTCACGGGCGTATTCGTCCCCCTGCGCGACGATCGCGGCGACTGTCTCGTCGAACGTCATCTTCTTCGCCATCGCTTCAGCTGGCCGCCAGGTCGCGCTCAACGACTCCCGGTTGAACACTCCGCCCTTGATCACCGCGATCTGAGCCGGTCCCATGATCGCCATGTATTGCAGCAGTTCAAGCGTGCTCCGCTGCGTCGGCGTGGGCCGGTAATCGAAGTTCGCGGGTTCCACCTTACCGGCCAGATGAACCAGAATCCGGACTTCATTCCGAAGCAGGTCGATCAGTTCTTGCTTGGTCAGAACCATGGGCTAGGCGACGATGGGAAGCTCGACGAAGTCGACATCCGTCGTCGGCGCCGGAATCGGCTCACCGACCTCGCGCATCGCTTCGAGATGAAGTTCCACAGCCTCGCGTATGTTTCGCTTGGTTTCTTCGAGCGTGGACCCGGTCGTGATGCACCCGGGAAGGTCAGGCACGTATGCCGCCCAATTGGCAGGCGCCTTTTCGAACACAACCGCAAATTTCATGGTTCAAGCTCCGCTTTTTTAAAGATAGACTTAAGTGTCCCCGTCGGCACATCGTGGTTCCAGTTGCCCGGGACTGTGACGACCATCGGCTTCGTTGGATGCCGAAACACGCGATGGCTTCCTTTTTGACGGACCAGTCGCCACTGATTCGACTCTAGCAGACGAACCACCTCACGAACCTTCACTGGCCCCCATCGGAACCCGGCCCATGTTCATACGTTCCTCATCTAGCTGATTTTAACCGCAATCTGCACGGCTACTGGCGGTTTGCGTGGTGCTAAAATGAAAGTGGTGCGATTTGGACGCCTCATTCTCGCCAGCCTGACTGCGTTTGCCGCGTATTCCTATGCGCAGTCCGCGCCGCGACCGGCCAGCGCACACGAATCGTTGCGCCTGTTTCAAGCCGTTGTCCCGATGCTGGTTCACGCGGCTGAATCGGCTTCCACCGCGCCCGTGGTCCAAACGGCGGCCCATGCGGTGCTCAGTCTCGAAGCCCTGACCTCGACCGCGCTCGCCGGATCGCTGTGCCTGATCGCGCTCGCCATCGACCTGCTTGCGCGCCGGCATCACCGAACCTTCCTCCGTTGCTGACCAGGCCGCAACCCGCGGCCCTTGTCTCTAAATCTCAGCACTAAAATGGAGGAGTCCCATGTTGGAAAAAACTCTCGAGAAAATATTCGGCACCAAGCATGGCCGTGAAATCAAGAAAATGCGGCCGATCATTGCCGCCATCAACGATCTCGAGCCGCAGATGCAGGCGTTGTCGAATGAGGATCTGGCCGCGCAGACGGTCAAGTTCCGGGAACAGCTCGCGCAGGGCGCCACCCTCGACGACCTGATGATCCCCGCTTTCGCGACCGTCCGCGAAGCCGGCTGCCGCGTCCTCAACATGCGGCACTTCGATGTCCAGCTCATCGGCGGTGTGGTGCTGCATCGCGGCAAAATCGCCGAAATGAAAACCGGCGAAGGTAAAACGCTGGTGGCGACGCTGCCTGTTTATCTGAACGCGCTCGAAGGCAAGGGCGTCCACGTCATCACGGTCAACGATTACCTGGCCCATCGCGATTCCGCTTGGATGGGCCGGATTTACAAAGCGCTCGGCATGCACGTCGGCGTCATCGTGCATGATCTGGACGATGATGAGCGCCGCAACGCCTACGCCGCCGATATCACCTACGGCACCAACAACGAATTCGGCTTCGACTACCTGCGCGACAACATGAAATTCCGCATCGGCGACTGCGTACAGCGGGGCATCCCTCCGGTTTCCGAGCCGACTGCCGACGGCCGAGGCACTCAACTCAAGGTGTTCAATTTCGCCATCGTCGATGAAGTCGATTCCATCCTGATCGACGAAGCCCGCACCCCGCTCATCATTTCGGGTCCTAGCGAGGAATCCACCGACAAGTATTACAAGATCAACCGCATCATCCCCCGGCTGATCCGCGGCGAGGAGATCGAAGGCAAGGAGCCCGGCCAGAAGTTCACCACCGGTGACTACACGGTCGACGAAAAGCACCGTAGCGTGGCGCTCACCGAGGAAGGGTCACTGAAGGTCGAAAAGCTCCTCGGGCTGAATAATATGTACGACGCCGTCAACATGGAGATCAACCATCACGTGCAGCAGGCGCTCAAAGCTCACGTGTTGTTCCTTCGCGACCGCGATTACCTCATCAAAGACGATGAAGTGATCATCGTCGACGAATTCACCGGCCGCCTGATGCCCGGCCGCCGCTGGTCGGATGGACTGCACCAGGCCGTCGAAGCCAAGGAAGGCGTCAAGATCCAGCGCGAGAACCAGACCCTCGCCACCATCACCTTTCAGAATTACTTCCGCATGTACAAAAAGCTGGCCGGGATGACCGGCACGGCCGATACGGAAGCGGCCGAGTTCGAAAAAATCTACAAGCTCGACGTCACCATCATCCCCACCAACCGGGTGCTGCAGCGCAAGGAATTTCAGGACGTCGTGTACCGCACCGAAGAGGAAAAATTCCGCAACGCGGCCAAGGAAATCAAAGAACTGCATGACAAAGGCCAGCCCGTGCTGGTGGGCACCGTTTCGGTGCAAAAATCGGAAACCTTATCGGGAATTCTGAAGCGCATGGGCGTCCGCCATGAGGTTCTGAACGCCAAGAATCACGAGCGCGAAGCCTTCATCATCGCCCAGGCGGGACGCAAGGACGCCGTCACGGTTTCGACCAACATGGCCGGCCGCGGCACCGATATTCTGCTGGGCGGCAATCCGGAGTTCACCGCGAAAGAATTCCTGCGCAAGCAGAACAAAGATCCCGATTTGATGCAGACCTGCGCGGTCGGCAGCCCGGAGCGCCAGGAATGGGACGAGGTCTACGGCCGCTTCAAGGACGAATGGCAGGGCGATCACGATGAAGTGGTGCGTCTCGGCGGCATTCACATCGTCGGCACCGAACGCCACGAATCCCGCCGCATCGACAACCAGCTTCGCGGACGTTCCGGACGCCAGGGCGACCCCGGCAGCGCGCGCTTCTACTTGTCCCTGCAAGACGACCTGATGCGCATCTTCGGTGGCCAGCGCATGCAGAACCTGATGCTGCGCCTGGGCATGGAAGAGGATGTGCCGATCGAATCGAAGATGATTTCGAAGCGCATCGCGGCTGCGCAGAAGGCCGTTGAAGCGCAGAACTTCGCGTCGCGCAAACACATCCTCGAATACGACGACGTCATGAACAAGCAGCGCCAGGCCGTCTACGGCATGCGCCGCGCGCTGCTCGAGGGCGAGGACCAGCGCGAGCGGATTCTCGAAATCATCACCGGCCTGCTCGGCTCCCTCATCGACGCCCGCTGCCCGACGCGCACCCATCCCAGCCAGTGGGACTGGAGCGGCCTCGAAACCGATCTGTTGACGGCCTTCGGCGTAAAAATACGCCGTGAAGAGCTCGAAAACCTCGACCGAAGACAAATTGAAGCGGATATTTACGAAAAGCTGACCAGGAAATACGAAGAAAAAGAGGCCATGATCGGCCCCGAATTAATGCGCGAAACCGAGCGCATGCTCATGCTGAACGTCATCGATAACCAGTGGAAGGACCACCTGTTATCGATGGATCACTTGAAAGAAGGCATCGGCCTGCGCGGCTACGGCCAGAAAGACCCGCTGGTCGAGTACAAAAAGGAATCCTACGTCCTGTTCCAGGACATGATGGACCGCATCGAGGACGAAACCATCCGCTGGCTGTTCTTCATGCAGCGTACCGAAGAACAGGCGCCGGCCTTGCCGCATCCCGAAATCTGGGAAGACGAGCCGGACGAAGACGATGAGGGCGGGGAAGCGGTCGCAGTCGCCTCGCCCGCGAGTGTTTCCGCTGTCAGCCAGGCGGCCCAGACCTCGGTGATGGATCTGACGCGCAACATCCAGCGTAAGAAAGAAAAAGAGCTGGCCGCGCTGCAATTCGTCGGCGGCGAGGCGTCCACTGCCAAGCAACCCGTGCTGGCCAAGAAAACCGTCGGCCGGAACGACCCATGCCCCTGCGGGAGCGGGAAGAAGTACAAAAAATGCTGCGGCTCCTGATCGGTCTGCTCTCCGGCCTGGCGGCCCATGCGGCCATCTTTCCGGATGCGGTCCAGAATTACCAGAAAGGGCCCGTGAAGGCGATTCTGACGCCGGATAAGCCGCTTGAAGACGAGTTCGGCCTGGACGCAGCCGAGCAGGCTCAATACTCCGCCGGTCCGAAACGTTTCATCGCGACCGCCTGGCGTTTCCATGACGCAACCGGCGCCATGGCCATGTTCGAATCCCTGCGTCCGCCCGGCTCAAAACCGGCCAAAATCACAAGATTGTCCGTAAGTACTTCAGATGGAGTGATTTTCGCGTACGGGAACTACGTTTTCCAGATTACCGGCTCGGTTCCCCCGCCAGCAGCCTTCGAGGAACTCTACGCGCGCCTCCCCAAGCTCGACCAATCGCCATTGCCGGCCCTTCTGGGCGACCTGCCGACCGAAGGCTTGATCCCGAATTCCGAGCGTTACATCCTGGGGCCGGTATCGCTCGCCCGATTCGACGATAAAATCGCGCCGTCGGTGGCCGCGTTTCATCTGGGAAGTGAAGGAGTCATTGGTAAGTTCAGGGCCGATAAAGGAAATCTGACGCTCGCGATCTTCAATTTCCCGACCCCTAACCTGGCCCGCGATCGCTACCAGGAATTCCAGAAAATTCCGGGAGCGATTGCGAAACGAACCGGCCCGCTGGTCGCCGTGACGGTCGATCCGCCCGATCCGGATTCCGCCGAACGCGTGCTCGCTCTGGTGAAATACGAAGCCAACATCACTTCGAATCAACATGTTCCGGTGAACGATACGGTCGACAAGATCAAATTCATCCTGAATGTGTTCGTGTTCGCGGGCCTGCTCATCCTGCTCTGCCTGGGGGCGGGCTTGGCCTATGCCGCGTTCCGGGTCATCTCCCGGAAGCTGAACCGGGGCGAGGACCCGGACGCGATGATCACGCTTCATCTGGGCAAATAAGCCTCCCAGATCTGTACTGTTAGACCGGAAAAGGGTGGGAAGTTCACGGACCGGAACCAGCTTTTTCAAAACGGGTGGGAATGAGCGTCTCCGCGTAAGCTAACCTCTGTCAGCTAGTTACAGGAGAAATGCGATGCGAAAGATTTTTCCTTGACATCAACTTCCGCACGCCCTAATATCCAATCACACACAGGTTTTGGCGGTGTTGCGATGCCGTCGGATCTGATTCTCCCATGTACATCACCCTGCTGATAACAGGGTATGCGACAAATGCTCACCCCCGGGTGAGCATTTTCGTTTGCCGGGTACCTGTGATACCATCCGTGTGAGCAGATCGCAAAACCTCGCGGAGAGGTGGCTGAGTGGTCGAAAGCAGCGGTTTGCTAAACCGTCGTAGGGCCTTAAAGCTCTACCGGGGGTTCGAATCCCCCCCTCTCCGCCAAACATTTCCTTGGCTCCAAAACAGGTCAGCGATGGTTTGACCGTGCGTAGTTAGCCACCCAAAGCAATTCTTCAGTACCCCAAAATATCCGCTGGCGCTGGCTTGATGATCGCTGCCTTGGGGAGAATGGGAACGGGTACCGCCCAGGATTAGTAGGCCGAATCACAGGTCACATTGGAATTTCGGACCTCTGGTGAAGGGAGTGCTATGCATGGGCGTGGCCCCAGCGCTTTTCTGGCGCTGCTATCTCGTCTCCTGAATAATTCGCGGGGCGGGTTTGGGTCTGTGCGTCTTGCCGCGCGTCTCAGGCGTGTTCAGACCTGGTCAGACTGGAACGTTTCCACAGTTTGCAGAATCTGTAAGTGTAAAAATCTCATGTTTTCAGTCTCCTCCGAACCAACGAATTCCTCCTCTCCGCCAGCCACATTTCAACGAGCTCCAGGCCGCGTGAGATACAATGTATCTCAGAGAGGCCGGATCATGGCGACGACGATGGTTCACGTTCGCGTGAATGAGAAGACTAAACAGGAGGCAGCGAAGACGCTGGCCGGGATGGGTATTTCCGTTTCCGACGCCGTGCGCATGCTGCTGGTGCGCGTAGCCGCAGAGAAAGCGCTGCCGTTCGACGTCAAGGTCCCGAACGACACGACCGAAAAGGCGCTACGCGCCGCCGACAAGGGCAAAGGAAAGCGTCTCAATTCCGCAGGGGCGCTGTTCAAAGACTTGGGAATCTGATCCGTGCGGAACCCGGTACGCGGGGCGCAGTTCCAGCGGGATGTGAAGCTCGCGCTGAAACGCGGCAAGGATTCGGCGAAGTTACGCGATGCGATCCTTCTGCTGATCGAGGGGAGGCCGTTGCCGCCGCGATATAAGGACCATCCGCTCGCCGGCGAATGGAAGCACTACCGCGACTGCCATATCGAGCCCGCCTGGATTCTGATCTACAAGATCGACGGCGAGGACCTTTACCTGGTCCGCACAGGAACGCACGCAGATCTGTTCTGACCCCTGATATAATTGCGCCTTCACCATTATGCGAACCCTGAGCTTGCTCCTCATTCTGAGCCTGACGTGTGCCGCCCAGCGTGCTGGAAGAGGAGGAGGCCGCGGGGAGGGCGGCGGCGACCCGGCGGCGGGCGTCTTCGGCGGTCTGCGGCTCCGGTCCATCGGACCCGCATCGGCTTCCGGACGTGTGACCAGTTTTGCCGTCAATCCCGAAAATCCCGCGCAATATTTTGTCGGCGTCGCCTCCGGAGGCGTCTGGAAAACCGTCAATAACGGCATCACCTGGACGCCCGTATTTGAAAATGAAGGTTCCTATTCGATCGGCACCGTGACGCTCGATCCGAAGAATCCTTCCACCGTCTGGGTCGGGACCGGCGAGAACAATTCGCAGCGCAGCGTCAACTGGGGAGACGGGATTTATCGCTCCGACGACAGCGGAAGAAGCTGGCGGAATCTGGGTCTCAAGGATTCGCAACATATCGCCAGAATCGTGATCGATCCACGCGACTCGAACGTGGTCTACGTCGCATCGCAGGGACCGCTCTGGTCGCCCGGCGGCGATCGGGGTGTTTTCAAGACCACCGACGGCGGCAAAACCTGGAAGAACGTTCTGACCATCAGCGAATACACCGGCGTCACCGATATCGCGATCGATCCTTCGAATCCCGACCGGCTGCTGGCCGCATCCTATCAACGGCAGCGTCATCAGTGGACGCTCATCGACGGCGGGCCCGAATCGGCGATCTACAAATCGGACGATGCGGGCGGTTCCTGGAAACGGATTCGCGCCGGCCTGCCGCAGGGCGATCTGGGACGCATCGGGATCTCGTTTTCGCCGGCGCAGCCGCGGCTGGTGTACGCGAAGATCGAAGCCTCCAACAATCAGAGCGCGTTCTACCGCTCGACCGACAGCGGCGAGTCATGGGAACGCCGTGCGGCCTTTGAAGGCACGCCGATGTATTACGGCCAGATCGTCGCCGATCCCAAGAATCCCGAAAAATTCTACGCCGCCGACACCAACTTCCGCGTGTCCGACGACGGCGGACGCACCATCCGAGTGCTGGGCGACCGCAACAAGCACGTCGATTCGCACACCATCTGGGTGGACCCCCGCAACACCGATCACATTTTCGTCGGCTGCGACGGCGGCATCTACGAATCCTACGACGGCGGCCAGTTCTGGCAGTTCAAGGCGAACCTGCCGACGCTTCAGTTCTACGATGTCGACGTCGATTACGCCAAGCCGTTCTATAACGTCTACGGCGGCACGCAGGATAATTTCAGCTGGGGCGGTCCCACGGCTACGCGCAATCTGAACGGGATCATGAACCGGGACTGGTACGTCACCACCGGCGGCGACGGATTTGTTTCGCGCGTCGATCCGGCCGATCCCGACACGGTCTACGCGGAATCGCAGGGCGGGGGACTGGTCCGCTACAACCGCAAGACCGGCAGCCGCATCAACATCAAGCCCATTGACGCGAAGGGCGAGCCGCCGCTGCGCTGGAACTGGGACGCGCCGCTGATCGTGAGTCCGCACAGTCATCTGCGGCTGTATTTCGGCGCCAACAAATTATTCCGTAGCGACGACCGCGGCAATACCTGGAAGGCGATCAGCCCCGACCTGACCGCGCAGGTCGACCGCAACGCGCTGCCGGTGATGGGCAAAATCTGGGGTCCCGACGCTGTTGCGAAAAATGCATCGACAGCGTTTTACGGCAACATCAGCGCGATTTCGGAATCGCCCAAGCGGGACGGCCTGATCTTCGTCGGCACCGACGACGGGCTCATTCAAGTTCACGACGACGAAGGCGCGGCGTGGCGCAAGGCCGACCTGTCCGCGTTGCCCCAACATATATATGTGCAGCGGGTGCTCGCGTCGCAGCACGATGAGAACGTCGCCTACGCGGCGCTCGACAATCATCAGAATGGCGATTTCAAGCCGTATCTTTTGAAGACCATCGATCGGGGCAAAACCTGGACCAATATTTCGGCGGGACTTCCGCAGAACGGGCCCGTGATGTCCATCGCGGAAGACTTCGTGAATCCGAAGCTGCTGTTCGCGGGCTGTGAATATGGCCTGTATTTTTCCGTGGACGGCGGCGACAAATGGATCCGCCTGCGCGGCGGCCTGCCGACCATCGAAATCCGCGACATGGTGATCCAGAAGCGCGAAAGCGACCTGGTGCTGGCAACCTTCGGCCGCGGATTCTATGTGCTCGACGATTATTCGCCCCTGCGCACCGCGACGCCCGAGACGCTTAAAGAAGAAGCTGCTCTGTTCCCGGTGAAGAATGCGCTCGAATACGTGCAGGCGTCGCCTATCGGGGGCCGAGGCAAGGGGTTTCAGGGCGAAAATTTCTTCACCGCCGACAATCCGGCCTTCGGCGCGACGTTCACTTATTATCTGCGCGACGCGCTGCGCAGCAAAACGCAAATCCGCCGCGATGCGGAACGCGCAGCCGAGCGCAACAATCAGCCGATCCACTATCCGACCGACGACGAGCTGCGCGCCGAATCGCTGGCTGAAGTGCCGTCCATCGAAATCACCATCAGTGATCCGTCCGGCAAGGTTGTCAGGAAAATGTCCGGTCCGGTGGAGCGCGGAATCCACCGCGTGGCGTGGGACCTGCGCGGATTTTCGGCCACCGTCGGCAGTGCGGGCGGCGGTCGCGGAGGACGCGGTGGAGGGCCCCCGGCGGATGACGAAGGCTTCGGCGGCGGAGGCGGTCATTTCGTGCCGCCCGGCAAATATAAGGTTGCGATCGCCAAGCGCGTGGATGGAAAAACGATCGCTCTTGCGTCCGCCCAGACCTTCGAAGTGGTGAACGAAGGCGCCGCGCCGCCGGTCGAATTTCTCGACAAGGTCAGCCGGCTGCAGAGCGCGGTGAGTGGAGCGCTCGAAGCCGCCAACACCGCGAAGCAGCGTCTGGCGGCCATCAAACGCGCGCTCGAAGATTCTCCGGCTGATCCGAAATTAATGGAGGAGCGCGATGCACTCGATCACCGGTTGGATGCGCTGCTGTTAACGCTCTCCGGCGATGCCGCGCTGCGGCGGAGGCAGGAAAACGTTCCGCCGTCCATCTCGCAGCGGGCCAATAACGTGGCGCAGGAGACGCGCGGATTGCTGGAGCCGCCCACCAAAACGCAGCAGGATCAATACGCGATCGCGGCGGCCGAATTCGAACAGGAACTGCCGAAGCTGCGTGCGCTGGTCGAGGTGGACCTGAAAAAATTCGAGCAAAAGCTGGATGCTGCGCATGTTCCGTTGACGCCGGGCCGCTTTCCCGGATTTAAACAGTAAACGAAACTGAGCAGTCAGGCGCTGGTGCCGTCGCCTTTCTCCTTAGTGTGTTTGATCATCAGGAGTGCGACTTCCTCAATCTGCTCATGAGTGAGCTTGCGGAGTTCCTCCGGAATACGCCCGTCGAATTGGCCTAAGTTGAGCCGGTCCAGGAATTTTTGGGCGTCGAATGTTTCCGACATACTGCGTCCTCTTCGAAACGCGCGATGTTTTTCAAGTTTATTGCAGAATCACCGATTTCGAACCCGTTGTAGCGGTTAAGATATCCTGCGGCAATCCCGTGGACATCCAGCATGATCACATCCTGTGTTTTTTGAGAGAGTTAGCGGATTGCGCGGGCATACCGGTAAAGAACCGGCAACGTCTGGGTTAGAATTGCTCCCATGCGCATCACCGGCTATTTTCCTCTCTTGCTCGCTTTGCCGTTCGCGGTCGCCCAGGACGCGGCTCCCGGCCGCGGCGCTCCGCCCACGGTCAACGCGGCCTACGTCCGCGAGAACTACACCAAGTTCGAATACCGCATTCCGATGCGCGACGGCATCAAGGTGTTCACCTCTGTCTACATTCCGAAGGATGTTGCGACGGACGGCAGAACCTATCCGATCATGATGCAGCGCACGCCGTATAACGTGCAGCCGTACGGCGCCGATCAGTATCGCGCGAACCTGGGGCCGTCGGAGTTTTTCGCGCGCGAAAAGTTCATTTTTGTGTACCAAGACATCCGCGGGCGGTTCATGAGCGAAGGCAAGTACGATTTGCTGCGCCCGATCAATCCGAAGAAAGGCCCGCGCGATACCGACGAAAGCTCGGACACATATGACACGGTAGATTGGCTGGTGAAGAATCTGCCCGGCAACAACGGCAAGGTCGGACTGTACGGGATTTCGCAGCCCGGATTTTACGCGACGGCCGGCATGATCGACGCGCATCCGGCGCTGGTCGCGGTTTCGCCGCAGGCGCCGGTGACGGATTACTACATGGGCGATGACGTCTATCACAACGGCGCGTTCATGCTGGCGCATCGTTTCGGGTTCTACACGGGA
This sequence comes from Terriglobia bacterium, assembly GCA_963797245.1. GTDB lineage: Bacteria > Acidobacteriota > Terriglobia > Bryobacterales > Bryobacteraceae > Palsa-187. The sequence continues at coordinate 302,092 of CAWCPE010000013.1, read as the reverse complement.
TTCAAACTGCGCGGAGCCGATCCGGAGCGCCCGCCCACGCAACCCCAGCGCTTCGATTACGGGACCCCCGACGCTTACGATTTTTTCCTGAGCCTCGGTTCGATTGCCAATGTCGACGAGAAATATTTCAAGCATCAGCAGCCGCTGTGGATGCTGAACATCGAGCACACCAGTTACGACGAGGTGTGGCAATCGCGCGCCATCTGGAAACATCTCAAGGGAATCCAGCCGGCCGTGATGCTGGTGGGCGGATGGTACGACACTGAAGATCCGCAGGGATTACTGACGCAGTTCGATTTCATGGAGAAGAACACGCCTCCTAAGACGCTGATGCTGGTGATGGGTCCGTGGAATCACGGCGGCTTTTCGCGCGGCGATGGGGACCGGCTGGGGAACGTCAACTTCGGCTCAAAGACTGGATTGTATTACCGGCAGAATGTCGAGTTTCCGTTTTTCCTCTACTATCTGAAAGGCAAGGGCGACGGAAAATTTCCCAAGGCGTGGCTGTTCGAAACCGGTGTGAATCAGTGGCGCAAGTTCAATGACTGGCCGCCCCGCGCGGCAAATTCGCTTACGATGTATTTGAGTGGGGACGGCAAACTGACGCGGCAGGCGCCCGCAAAATCTGGTTTCGACGAATATCTTTCCGATCCGAATAAGCCGGTTCCCTATGTCGGTTTCACGTCGGCAGGGGTGCTGAACACCTACATGACGGAAGACCAGCGCTTCGCGGCCACGCGGCCGGACGTGCTGGTGTATAAGACGGAACCGCTGGATCATGATTTATCCGTATTCGGGCCGATTTCCATCGACTTGAAGGTTTCAACGTCCGGCACCGACTCGGATTTCGTGGTGAAGGTGATCGACGTTTATCCGCCGGATTATCCGGATTACAACGAGCCTCCACAGCCCGCGGCGGGCCGCGGTGGACGCGGACCGCAGGGTCCCGCCAACGCGGTCAAAATGGGAGGCTATCAGGAGTTGATCCGCGGCGAGCCGTTCCGCGGGAAATTCCGGAAAAGCTTCGAAAAGCCGGTTGCGTTCGAGCCCGGAAAACCGGACCACATCACGTTCCGCCTGCCCGACGTCGCGCACACGTGGCGCGAAGGGCATCGCCTGATGGTGCAGATCCAAAGCTCGTGGTTCCCGCTGGTCGACCGGAATCCGCAGAAATTCATGGACATTCCCAAGGCTCTTTCGACCGATTTCATCAAAGCCACCGAGCGTGTCTATTTTGGCGGCGCGGACGGCTCCAAGATCGAGATCCGCGTCGAATGACCAGATATGACTATAATTAGTCACGTATGGAGCAGGTCAAAATATCCGAATTAAAAGCGCGCTTAAGCCACTATGTGAAGCTGGTGGAAAACGGCGGCGAGGTGTTGATCAAGGATCGCAACCGTCCGGTCGCGCGCCTGAGCGGGGTGGTCCGGGCCAAACCCCGTCTCCGCGTGATCCCGCCGCGTTACACGCGTGAGCAGGCGGAAGGAATCCTGGCGAAACTCCCGATGCCGGACCTCACCAGGATCAGCCCGACTGTCATCCGGGAGACGCTGCGATGGATGAAGAAGGATCGCGCGGCCGGCTGGGGCGGAAAATGAACTTGTATCTGGATTCATCCGTGATGGTCGCATGGCTCCTGCGCGAGCCCGGCCGCCTGCCTGATCCAGACTCGCTGAACGGCGCTTTCGCGAGTTCACTGATCGAGCTCGAAGTCTCCCGCGCGCTGCGCCGGCATCTCGCGGAGCGGCGCCTGGATCAAGAGGATCTGGATCGTCTTCTCGATGCCGCAAGCGTGTGGTTCGGGCAGATTGGAATCGTTCCCCTATCAAGCGCCATTCTGAGAAGGGCCGCGGGACCGTTTCCGGCCATCGTTAGCGCGCTGGACGCAATCCATCTGACCACGGCGCTCATGTGGCGCGAAGACACCGGCGACGAAGTAACATTCTTGACGCACGACCGTCAGCTGCGAGCCGCGGCGCGGGCCTGCCGGTTCCCTATTTCGCGGCCTTGAACGTCGTCCAGAAGTGCGAATCGAGATTGCGCAGGACGTCCTTTTCCCACGCGAACTCGGGGTGATCCTTCAGATGTTTGGAGGCTTTGAAATTGATGCCGCAGGAGTGGCCCATCGCGGCGGTGAGCGAAAGATCCGCGGCCATATTCGCGTCGGCGACTTTGTTTTCCACCGCGCCTGCGGTGCCGAAGGGCGGCTGCCAGGGCTTCGATCCACGCGAGGTCATCTCGATGTGGCCGCAAAGCGTCCGCTCGCTTGGTGCGATTCTCTTTTCGTACGTATCGAAGTGATCGGCCAGAAATTTCTGTCCCAGCGCGACGTTGATGCGGCCTTTGTTTTCGGCCATCAATTGATCCCAGCGCACATGGCGCGCGTTGGCGCTATTCGACATGTCGTGCAGATCGAAATCGGTTTCATCGTGGGCCAGCGCCGGGTCGATGGGGTAATTCGAGCCCGCGAAATATCCGTCTTTGGTGCGCCACAGGTTCACGTGCTTCAGGCCCAGTTCCAGGCTCGCGATTTCGCCCGTATTGCGATCGGCGATCAGCCAGTCATTGGCGTAGCCGCCGTTGTTCCCGTCCTTCATGATGCGCGCGAAATCGTCGATCGAGTTCGAATACTGCATCGCCTTGCGCGCCCGCACGAATTCCGGAACGCCGTTGGGATCGAAGCCATGAAACTGGCTGATGGTGGTTTCTGTGATCATGATGCCGGCCGAGTTGATGCCGAAATCGTCGGCGGAGTGAATCAGGCCGGGCATGCCGTCCATGATGAAGCGGTTGCCGCGCTCCGGAACAATATCGAACATAATGTTCCAGCGCGATCCGGTGATGTAATCGGTCCAGTTATTGTGCGCGATCACCGGCTTGTGATCCGCGGTGTAGCTGCCGGTGGCAACGAAGGCGCTGCAGTGGTCGCCGGTGGGGCGCTGAGAATTGCTATCGGCCCACTTGAGGTAATACGGATCCATTTCAAGCCACGCGTTCATCGCGACCAGGTCCCACAGGTCCAGCTTGACGCCCTTCGCCTGGATGCCCGCGACGATGCCCAACAGCTCAGCCCGATATTCGCCCTCGACATGTGGCCAGAAGGTGTTTTCCGCGGCGGCGCGGAAGTATTGCCAATCCTTCGAATCGTGAGTCAGCGACAGTTTGATGGCCCGTTCGGAATCCGCGATTTCCGGCGCCAGCAGATAACCGTGCTGAAAACCGATATCGGAAGCCGAGCCTTCCAGGTGCACGAAAATCCAGCCGTTCTGCGGCGATCTCCGGAACGCTTTCCGGAGCCGCGCCGAATGGGCGTCGACCTTAGCGGGCGCGGCGGCCAAAAAGCCGCAGGTGAGAAGCAGCGCTGCGAAAATTCTCATAAAGTCATGATACGCGAATCATCTTTCCCAGGGTGCGCATCAACTTCGTGTGGACTTGCAACTGAAGGGAAAACGGGCGCTGGTCAGCGGGTCGACGGCGGGTATCGGTTACGCGATCGCGGAGGCGCTGGCGAAGGAAGGCGCGGCCGTGATCGTCAACGGCCGCACGCAAAAACGCGTCGATGAGGCGCTGAAACGCCTTAGCGGAAGCGTGGTCGGCATCGCCGCCGACCTGGGAACCGCGGCGGGCGTGGAAGAAACCGTCGCGCGCTTTCCGGAGGTCGACATCCTGGTGAACAACCTGGGAATTTTCGAAGCCGTGGCGTTTGAAAAGATTACAGACGATCATTGGATGCGGTTTTTCGAAGTGAATGTGCTGAGCGGCGTCCGCCTCAGCCGCCAGTACCTGCCGGGAATGAAGCAGCGCAATTGGGGGCGCATCATTTTTATTTCGAGTGAGTCCGCGATCCAGATTCCGGCGGAAATGATCCACTACGGCATGACCAAGACCGCTCAACTCGCGGTCTCGCGCGGGCTCGCTGAAACGACCGCCGGGACCAACGTGACGGTCAATTCGGTACTGCCGGGACCGACTGCGTCGGAGGGTGTAACCGGATTCGTAGAGGCGATGGCGGCTCAGCAGAACACTGACGCGGCCACGGTGGAGCGCGAATTTTTCCGGACCATCCGCCCCTCGCAGTTGTTGAAAAGACTCGCGACCACCGAAGAAGTCGCGGCGCTGGTCGCCTTTGTGGCGAGCCCGCTTGCTTCCGCGATCAACGGCGCCGCGCTGCGCGTGGACGGCGGCACGGTGCGTTCGATTATCTGATCACATCCAGAATTTCGCGCATCTCGTCGATCAGAAAATCGGGCGGCGTGGTGGCGAAGCTCTCCGGCTGAAATCCCCAGCGGACGCCGCATGCGGGGACGCGAGCATTGCGCGCGGTCAGCACGTCCACCGCGCTGTCGCCGACCATCAGGGTGCGCTCCCGGACTGCGCCGGATTCTTCCATCAGCATGCGGATCCCAACCGGATTCGGCTTCTTCTCCTCAAAGCTATTGCCGCCGTAAATGCGGAAGAAATGCATATCGATGGCCAGCCCCTCGAGCAGTCCCACGCTGAAACGCACCGGCTTGTTGGTCAGCACGGCAAGGGCGATTTCATTGGCGTGCAGTTCATCCAGCGTTTCGCGAACGCCGGGATACAGCGTGGTCGCGTCGAGCATGTGGTCGCGATAGTAATCGAGAAAATAGCGGAGCAGGCGGGCGTGTTCCTGATCGCTCACGTCGGGAAACGCGCGGCGAATCAGGACCGGCGCGCCGTTGCCGACATACGATGCGACCACGTCATCGGCCAGCGTCTCCAGGCCAGCGAATGCACGCGTCGCGTTGACGGAGGTCACCAGATCGCGCTTCGAATCGATCAGCGTTCCGTCCAGATCGAAGATGACGAGCTCGGCGTTCATGTGATCCCGATCACGCGAAAACCGGCGTTGAGAAAATGGCGGTCGAAAGTGAAGGCAGTGTGGAGGTGATGGCGTTTCATCACGGCGAAGGAGATGCAATCGGTGAAGCTGACGCGCTGGTCGGCAAATTTACGGAAGTAGCGTACGGCCTCGTGTTCGTCGTCGAGGCCGCTGCAAACGATTTCGAATGCGGGGGAGCTGTAAAGTCTCTCAGCCCGCTCCGCCGCAAAGGGATAACCGGCACGTCGCGCCAGTAGCGTGAATACTTCGTCAAGGACATGGTTTGTGGTCACGAGCGGCGAACCCTCAATCTCACGCCATACGCGAAACGCGAATGGATGATACGGATCGTTTCTAAGGTAGCGGCCGACGAGCGCGCCGCTGTCGACGAAGATCATCTAAGATTCGGGCTCGTCATACAGATATTTGTCGTGATTGCTCGAGATGTCGGGCGGAACAGGGCCATTGTAAACGGCGACATCAGCCCAAAAGGGATCGTTCCCCTTCCCGCGCCGTCGCGGGGGCGCTGCCCGGTCGACGGCCTGCCTTACGAATTCCGCGAACGAGATCTTTCGCTGCCGCGCGGCCGCCATGGCGCGCTTCTTCAATTGCACCGGGAGGATTACGGTTGTCCGATCCACTTGTGCCATAACAACGACATACCTCCACCACCATCATGCCATAACTCACGCCACATCGCCTTTTCGAGCCTCCTCATCCTTCTTGTGCGGCTTTTTCTTCAACTGCTCCTCCCACGCTTTGCGAATGTCGCGCATCCCCTCCTCAAACGCGTCCTTAATCGCGTTGGGTGCCAGCTGCGCCCACAGATTCGACGCCTCGATCGCGTAGGGCAAGGTTCTCGACTCTACCATCCAGTGCGGCAGAGGCTTGGCGGTGAACGCCAGCAGCACGGCCACGAACGCGACGGCGATCACGCTTCCGCGCACCAGCCCGAATACGCCGCCCATCAGCCGATCGAGCCAGGTAAGCCCGGTCCACTTGAACATCATCGAGAGCAGCTTCCCGATCAGCGCGCCCGCCAGGGTAAACAGGAACAGCACCGCAAAAAATCCGAGCAGGTTCGAAAGCGTTTCATATTTGAGGTAGTGGTGAATCCACTCGGCCGGGATGCCGTAAAACCAGAAGCCGAACAGGATTCCGCAAATCGCCGCGATGAAGCCGATGCCGACCCGCGCGAATCCCGCCATGAATCCGGTGGCGACCGACGCGCCAACGATGACCACCAGCAGGATGTCGAGCAGGTTCACAAGGATTTTCCGGTCAGTGCGCGATAGGCTTCCCGATATTTTTCACCCGTGCGCTGCGCCACGTCGTCGGGCAGCGCGGGCGCCGGCGGCTGCTTGTTCCAGTGAATCGATTCGAGATAATCGCGCACGTATTGCTTGTCGTAGGACGGCTGCGCGCCGCCGGGCGAGTAGGATTCGGCCGGCCAGAAGCGAGACGAATCGGGTGTCAGGACTTCATCCGCCAGCGTGATCTGGCCGTCGATCAGCCCGAACTCGAACTTGGTATCGGCGATGATAATGCCGCGCGTGAGGGCGTAATCGGCCGCGCGCTTATAGATCGAAAGCGTCAGATCGCGCAGCTTGGTGGCGAGGTCGACCCCGATCAGATTGGCGGTGTGCTCGAAAGAAACGTTTTCGTCGTGGCCGGTTTGCGCTTTGGTCGCGGGAGTGAAGATCGGCTCCGGCAGCCGATCGCTTTCGCGCAGGCCGGCGGGCAGCGGAATGCCGCAGATGGCGCCGGTGCGCTGGTAATCCTTCCAGCCGGAACCGGAAATGTAGCCGCGCGCCACGCATTCGATCTCCACCATCTCGGCACGCTTCACCCACATCGCACGGCCTTCGAGGCCGGGAGGAACGTCGGTGCTCAGCAGGTGATTGGGGACCACCTCGCGCAGGAAATCGAGCCAGAACAAAGTCATCTGCGTCAGCACGCGGCCCTTATCGGGGATGCCGGTGGCCAGGATGTAATCGAACGCGGAGATGCGGTCCGTCGCCACGATCAGCAGGCGGGCGCCATCTTCGTAAATATCGCGAACCTTGCCGCGCCCGCGCAGCTTCAGGCCGGGGATATTGGTTTCTAGAACGACACTGTTTTGAGTCATAGGAATGATGTTCTTGTGGGGATGCGGAGCCATTCCTGATTATACTGGGGGATTCACATGCTTCTTTCGATCCTGATTCCGGTGTACAACGAGCGTACCGTGGTGGCCAAAAGCCTGGCCTTGGTGCTGTCCGCGCCGCTTCCGGAAAATATGGAACGCGAGCTGGTGATTGTGGATGATTGCTCAACCGACGGCACTTCTGAAATCCTCAAGCGGCTGGCCGAGGCCGACGCGCGTATCCGCCTGTTCCGTCATCCGCTGAATCAAGGAAAAGGCGCGGCGGTCCGCACCGCCATCGAAAAGGCGGGCGGCGATTTCTGCCTGGTGCAGGATGCCGATCTCGAATACGATCCCTCCGAGTACGTAAAGCTCCTGAAGCCGCTGCTCGATGGCCACGCCGACGCGGTGTTCGGGTCGCGTTACCTGGCTGGCGAACAATCGCGTGTGCTGCCGTTCTGGCATTCCATGATCAACAAGGGGCTGACGCTAGTCTCGAACATGTTCAGCAACCTGAACGTGACCGACATGGAGACCTGCTACAAGGTTTTTCGCACCGACCTGCTGAAGAGCATCCCGATCCGCTCGAATCGGTTCGGCTTTGAGCCGGAAATCACGATGAAAACTTCGAAACGCAAGCTGCGCGTTTACGAAGTCCCCATCAGCTATCACGGCCGCACGTATGAGGAAGGGAAAAAGATCGGCTGGAAGGACGGCGTGAAAGCGCTGGGCGTGATCCTGCATTTCTGGCTGGTGGACGATCTGTACGTGCCCACCTACGGCCGTGGATTGCTCAACAGCCTGACCGGCACGCCGCAATATTTGAGCTGGCTCACGCGCGTGCTGCGGCCCAAGCTGGGCGATACGGTGCTCGAAGTGGGCGCGGGGCTCGGAAATCTGACCGGCCGGCTGATGGCGCGCAAGTTGAGCTACTTTGCCGGTGAGAGTGACCCGTTGTATCTGCACGCGCTGCGCAACCGGTTCCTGCGTACTCCGAGCGTGACCGTATGCGAACTGGATCCGGAAGATCCGGCCGGATATGCGCGGCTTCCCGAAAAGTTCGACAGCGCAGTATGCGTCAACGTGCTCGAAACGGTGGATCATCCGGAGCGCGTACTCGAGTCGATCCACGGGGTCCTGAAGCCGGGCGGAAACATCGTGGTGCTGGTGCCGCAGGGCCGCGCTTTGTTCGGATCGCTGGATCAAGCGATGGGTCACAAGCGGCGTTTCTCCGCGGCCGAGACGCGCGCGCTGCTCGAAAAATCCGGCTTCCGGGTGGAGCAACTGCGCCAGTTGAACAAAGTCGGCGCGGTGTCGTGGTGGATCTACGGAAAAATTCTGCACCGCAAGAAAATCGCGAAGGTGGCGTTGAAGCTGTTCGACAAGACCGTATGGATTTGGCGCCGCCTGGATGGGCTGATGCCGTGGCGAGGATTGTCGCTGATCGCCATCGCACGGGCGGAGTAGTATTTACTGGCCAGCCGGGAGCGGCTCGATCGAAGCGATCTCATCGAATCTGATTAAGTAGGCAGGCTGCCTATCTGCCTTTTCGTATTGGGACTCCCTGCTCGTCGTGATCAAATCATAAACCAAGTTGTGATCCAGTTCCGACACGGATAGGACCTTCCCGACAAAGACCTCACCGTCGCAGCAACACACCCGGACCAGCCGGTCGATATTCGCCTTTAGCAGTTCGACGTCCGATCGATTCATCGTGGCCCATTCGCCTTGATCTGATTGACGCGCTCCGGCGGACGGCGGGCCTTTAGCCCGCGCGAGGCTTTAGCCTCGCCACGCACAGGCGGCGCTGAAGCACCGCGCGGACTGAAGTCCGCCCTCCACGGATGTTCACGGCGGTCCAATCTTCTCGACGTCCGCGGCTTCCCCGCACTTCAAAACCGTCACCGACGGATCGATGTTGCGGATCAACCCGCACAGCACGCCGCCCGCGCCGCACTCGATAAAACGTGTCACGCCATTCGCGATCAGCAGGCGGATTGATTCGGTCCAGCGCACCGGATTCGGAACCTGGTTATAGAGCCCGTCGCGAGCTTCGGCGCCCGTCCGCACCTCACGCGCCTGCCAGTTGTTGATCAGCGGAAACTCCAGATCGCGAAATTCCATCGCGTCCAGATCGGTTTTCAGACGCTCCTGCGCGGGCTTCATCAGCGCGCAATGGAACGGAGCGCTCACCGGCAGCAGAATCGCCCGCTTTGCCCCCGCGGCTTTGGCGAGCTCCATCGCGCGATTCACGGCGCCCGCGTGTCCGGCGATCACCACCTGCTCCGGCGTATTGAAATTCGCAGCCGAAACGACTTCGCCCTGCGCCGCCTGTGCCAGTACCTCGGCGAGTTTATCCTCCGGCATTTTCAAAAGCGCCGCCATCGCGCCGACGCCCGCCGGCACGGCTTCCTGCATGTATTGCCCACGCTTGCGGACGATCTTCACGGCATCGGCAAAGCTGATCGAACCGGCCGCGACCAGCGCCGAATACTCGCCCAGGCTGTGCCCGGCGACGAAATCAGGTGTAACACCGCGCGCTTTCAAAACCGAAAACGCGGCCAGCGACACGGTTAACAGCGCGGGCTGCGTGTTCTCGGTCAGCTTCAGTTGATCTTCCGGACCCTCGAAACACAGCTCCGAGATCGGGAATCCCAGCGCCGCGTCGGCGTCGTTAAATGCACGGGTGGCTTCCGGATGGGCGTCCGCAAGCGATTTGCCCATTCCTGCGAACTGCGATCCCTGCCCGGGGAAAATGACGGCGGTCTTCGACATGGACTTCCAGTTTAACTTGCAGTACCTGATATAGTGGAGTTGATGAAACGCAAGCGCACGCCCACTTCGGTGACGCCGGTCCCGGCGACGGTGGTCCCGGAAGCCATCATCGAACAGGCGCGCCGCGCCATTGAAGCGGATCGCATCAAGAAGCCCGCACAATGCGTGGTCTGCGGTGGCGAGTGCGCCCCCAATTCGACCGAAGGCCTGTGCTGGGTCTGCCGCCGTCTGAAATTCAGCGCCTGGCGCGATTCAGATTCGCAGATGTCCGCGCAGGAATAACTACTTCTTTGCGTCCGCCGCCTTGGCGTACTTGTCCGGCGACTTGTCGAACTTCGCTTTATCGTCGCGGCTGCAGAAGTAATACGTCTTGCCCTTGTACGCCGTCTTCTGCGCGTCCTTGGTATCCACCGTCATGCCGCACACCGGGTCGGTGGCCTGTGCAGGCGGCTTCTGGTTTTTATCCTGCGCGACCATCAAGCCGGCCGCGAGTACCATCATCCAGGTGAGTCTTCTCATGTTCCTAGGATAGCCGCTCCGTGGCACGTTAGCGTGCCAGATGCTCGTAGATGAATGCGGCAGCCGCCACGTCCTCGACGCCCAGTCCGTTCGATTTGAAAATAGTGATGGGATTTCCGGCCGGCCGACGCTCCACTTTGGCGAGATCGACAATACGGGGGTCATTCCAGTCAACCGGTGCGAGCAACAGGTCGCCGGATTCGACCTTCCCGGCTTCAATCTCATCGACCGCGATCAGATCCGCCTTTGCCACCAGATCCGAAGGCAGTTCGCGACGCTGCGCCTGATTCGATCCCATGGCATTGATGTGCGTCCCCGGCGCGATCCATCCAGATTCGAGCACCGGATCTTTCGCCCACGTCGCCGTGACCACGATATCGGCGCCGCGTACGCACTCCTCGGCCGTCGCGGTGTCGCGCGCGCCAGTCTCGTTTGCAAATGCGCGCCGCTTCTCCGCGCTCCGCGACCATACGCGGATTTCTTTCAACTCGCGCACCGCGCGGATCGCTTCGATCTGCGTCCGCGCCTGAAATCCACTGCCGATGATGGCGAGTGCGCTGGCGTCTGGGCTCGCCAGGATGTCCGTCGCATAACCGCTGGCCGCGCCGGTACGGATCTGGCCCAGATGATTCGCCTCAAAACAGGCGAGTGGCTTGGCGGTTTCGGCGTCGAACAACAGAAAGTAGAAATAGGCGCCGTACTTCGGATTGGCGGCGTACACCTTGGTCCCCACATATTTTTGAGTCGCGCCCGCCATGCTGTGCAGGACGGTGCCGGTGGGCAGAAACATCCGCCGGCGAACCTGATTTTGCGCCGTTCCCGCCCGCAGAGCCTCAAAGGTCTCCCGCATCAACCGCACGCAATCGCGCATGGGCAGATTCGCCCGAACCTGATCCTCAGTGATAAAGAGCACGCTTAGAGCTTAGCGAAATCCGCGTTCAAGTCGCGAAGCACGCGTCTGCGTGAGAAATCCGGACGTGCTCCGCTCGCTCACGCGCGCGGTTCCGATGCGTCAAACGGAACCGCGACCGTCAGGGAGCGGAGCACGTCCGCTAACCCGGCGCATCACCAACTCCTCTGGCCGGTCGATCCAGTAATCCGGCGCCCACTTCGCCATTTCAGCAGGGTCGCCGTAGCCATATCGCACCGCGCAGGTCTTCACGCCGGCGCGACGCCCCGCTTCCATATCCGCCGGTGCATCCCCGATCAGCAGACAATCCTCAGGCCGCGCGCCAAACACCGCGATCGATTTCAGCACCACGTCCGGCTCCGGCTTGGCGGGGAACCCGTCCGTGCCCTGGACGTGATCGAAATGCCGGATCAGTCCGAATTGTTCGAGCACCAGGCGCGTGGTCGGCGTGCCCTTGGTAGTCGCCGTAGATTTCCGCCCGCCCAGCCGTGCGAGCATCTCCGGAACGCCGGCAAACACAGTAGTCGAAGCGTGTTTCCGATCGCGATAGATGCCCCGGTAACTCGCGAGCATCTCTTCATGACGCTCGGGAGGGAATCCGAGGTCAAGGAATAGATCGTTGAGGTGAAGCCCAATGTACCGCCGCAGGAACTCGTCAGTAACATCCGCGCGCCCGCACTCGACCAGCACAGTCTGCACAGCGCCGCAGATGTCCGCAGCCGAGTCCATCAACGTCCCATCGACGTCGAACAGGTAAACCGGAAAGCTCGGAATCACAAGGTCCGACAGCCGATCACGCTGGTTGCGGTCCGCCCTCGAGCACGTTCGGAGCTCTGCGACCCGACTCCGGCTTGATGATCTGCTGCGTCCCGTCGCCCGAGTTCGGCGGCTGAACGGCGGCGAGCGTCTTGCCCTCGATCAACTGATTCACTTCGCTTCCGTCGAGAACTTCGCGCTCGAGCAGCGCCAGCGCGATTCGCTCCAGCGCATCCGCGCGTTGCTCGATAATCTGCCGCGCGCGATTGTATCCGTTCTCCACCATCTTCTTGACCTGTTCGTCGATGCGGATGGCGGTGGCTTCGCTGAAATCGCGGTGCTGGGCGATCTCCCGGCCCAGGAAGATCTGCTCTTCGCGCTTGCCGAAGCTTAGCGGACCCAGGTCGCTCATGCCCCACTCGCACACCATCTTGCGAGCCATGTCGGTGGCGCGTTCAATATCGTTGCCCGCGCCCGTGGTCACCTGGTGCATGAAGATCTCTTCGGCGATGCGCCCACCCATCAGAATGGCGAGCTGCGCTTCGAGATACACCCTGCTATAGCAGTGCTTATCGTCGAGCGGAAGCTGCTGCGTCAAACCCAGCGCCATACCGCGCGGGATGATGGTCACCTTGTGGAGCGGATCGGCTTCCGGAATCACCGCCGCTACCAGCGCGTGTCCGGCTTCATGGTACGCGGTATTCTTCTTTTCCTCGTCGGTGATGACCAGGCTCTTGCGCTCCACGCCCATCATCACTTTGTCTTTGGCGATTTCGAAATCGAACTGGGTAACAACCTTGCGATTCTGCCGGGCGGCGATCAGCGCCGCTTCGTTCACCAGGTTGGCCAGATCCGCGCCCGCAAATCCCGGCGTTCCGCGCGCGATGGTGGTCAGATCGACGTCATCCGACAGCGGCGTCTTCTTGGTGTGCACTTTCAGGATCGCCTCGCGACCCTTCACGTCCGGCCGTCCCACCACCACCCGCCGATCGAACCGGCCCGGCCGCAGCAGCGCCGGATCCAGCACGTCCGGACGATTGGTCGCGGCCACCAGAATCACGCCTTCGTTCGATTCGAACCCGTCCATCTCGACCAGCAGTTGATTCAGCGTCTGTTCGCGTTCGTCGTGACCGCCGCCCAGGCCCGCGCCGCGATGGCGTCCGACTGCGTCGATTTCATCAATAAAGATGATGCACGGAGCGTTCTTCTTGCCCTGCTCGAACAGATCGCGGACACGAGAAGCGCCCACGCCGACGAACATCTCGACGAAATCCGATCCCGAAATGGAGAAGAACGGCACATTGGCTTCGCCCGCGATGGCCCGCGCCAGCAACGTTTTGCCGGTTCCCGGCGAACCGACCAGCAGCACGCCCTTGGGAATGCGCCCGCCCAGCTTCTGGAATTTCTGCGGCTCGCGCAGGAATTCGATGATCTCCTGCAATTCTTCCTTGGCTTCCTCGACGCCGGCGACATCTTTAAATGTCACCTTCTTCTGCTGCGAGGAGTGCAGCCGGGCCCGCGACTTGCCGAAGCTCAGCGCCTTGTTTCCGCCCGATTGCATCTGCCGCATCATGAAAATCCAGAAGCCCAGCAGCAGCACGAACGGAATCGCGTTCACCAGGATGCTCACCCAGTTGCCGCCGTTGTCCTTCTCGAATTTCACGTGGACGCCCTTGTCCACCAGCACCGTCGTGAAATCGTTGTAGGCGGGAGGAATGGTCGAGCGGAATTCGTCGCCGTTCTTATACTTCCCGGTGATGTCGCCGGTGGTCGAGTTGATCACCACGCTTTCGACCTTACTGTCCTTGATGTCCTGGAACAGCTGGGAAAAGTCCGGCTGCCGGCCCTGCGGGTGGGTACCCTTGACGGCTACCCAAACCAGCACTACCAGGCACAAAATGATCAGCCACAATACGGCATTGCGAACACTTGAATTCATGACATCTCCCGGCTGCAGATTACTGATGCAGCCGCAACGTTTCCGTCACACAAATCGGCGACCCCTCCGCTGGCCCGAACTCCCGCGCCCAGACGATCCGGCCCCCGTATTCGAGAATCGGCCAGAAACGCCGCTGCCAGGAGGGCACACGGGCGTCCTCGAACATTTTCTTAAGCTTTTGATCGCGCGATTTTCCCAGCCGAAGGTAGTGGTCACCAGGTTTCCACCCGCGGAGTAACAGCGGAGCAGTTAGATCCGCCTTCAGGTTAACACAGGGTTCCAGCCGGATTTCAGAGGTCCCGTCGGGGGCCGCGTAAGTCCCTGGAACGGTTACCTCCACCGCCGGAACCTCGGTCGGAACCCCGGCTCGAACCGCGCGAATCCAGTCACACGAACGGAAGAATTCGACCCCCGGTACGCTGGCCCTCGCGCCCATCTCAACGACGCTCTCGACATGCCCGAAGTCGATCCCGCGAAGGTCGCCTTTGAGGACGCGAATCGCGTGCCTCACCAGCCTTCGCGCTTCCGCCCGGCCGAGACCGATACTCGCGCCGTCCAACACACCAGATCCGAACTCGACGAAACCCGCGCGCCGGCCGCCGCGCTTCGGCGAGTGGCTTGCCGACTCAGTATGCCAATACAACTCCTCTTCATACGCCAAATCCCCCAAATTCGCCAGCGCGTCGACAATCCGCGGATTCCACTCGGAAGCCAACTGGGGCAGGAGCAAATGCCGGATCCGATTCCGCGCAAACCTCAAGTCGAGGTTGCTCGCATCCTCCCTCCACGCAATCGACCGCACCCGCAGAAACTCAAGAACCTCGCCGCGTGTCACTCCGATCAGAGGCCGGATCAACCCATCCCCCGTCACCGGATGAATCCCCGCCAGCCCCGTCAACCCCGACCCGCGCAGCACTCGGAACAACACGGTTTCCGCCTGATCGTCGCGGGTATGCGCCAAAGCCACGCGATCCGCAAGCCCGCCCCGAATCAGCGAGCGAAAGAACCCCCGCCGATCCCGCCGAGCCTCCTGCTCCAGATTGCCCTCGCCCGGCCGTCCCTCCGCCCGATAAAACGGCAAATCCATCCGAGCAGCCAGCGCGCTCACAAACCACTCGTCTTCCTGAGAAGCCTCCCCGCGCAGCTTGTGATTGAAATGCGCCACCCCCGCCAGCTTCACCTGAGCCTCGCGGAGGGCGTGAACCAGGCAAACCGAATCCGCTCCGCCCGAAACAGCCGCGATCACACGATCTCCGGGCGCAAGCATCCGATAGCGCGAAATGGTCTTGAGAACCTGCTCAATCACAGCAGCTTCATTGTAAGTCCGGTTCAGCCAGCGAACGGACCGACCGCCGTCGCGGCGGCGCGGCCGTCCGCTTCACACTCCTATTTCGAATGAAATTCCAGCCACGCCCCTGCTGCATTGTTGGGTGACACAAGCACCGTCCGCTGATCCTTTGAAATGTTTTTTCCGCCGATCACCTTGCGAGCCCGGTCCAAGTCCGTTACATCGAAGCGCATTCCCAAAAGTCCCTCCCCCGAGGTCTTGATGCGTTGGGCCGTAGGCCCGGACGCGCCGGCCGCCCGCAGTAAAAAGATGCTCCCCCGGGCGAGAACGATTTCCTTCGCCACGGCGTCGAATTCGGGCAGGGCGACTTCGCGGGAGCTCGGCTTGCCGATGCCGGCGTAACCCGCGGCGGCTTTTTCAAGGTCATTGACGGCGACGAGAATAGCGGACAGGGATGAAGCCGAGTTTGGATGATCGAAGGAGTTGTGCAGCACCTCGCGATTCAGGATCTGGACCATGTATACGGGACGTGAATCCAACTTGTCTTCGAATTCCAAGGTGAACCACTTCAATGTCTCTCCGCTTGGCATCACCCGCGATCCGGAAGTTGGGCCGGCCATTTTAAATCCGGCGGCCCTCATTTCCCGCGCGGCCTCATCCGCGGAAACGATTTCCAGATCCGCTCTCGTGGGACCCTCCCTCCGGTCGCGATGTTCGTTAAACTCAAAGCCGCCTCCCTCGCGGAGCGGAAAGGCCGCTCTGCTGGGATTAATGGCGGACATGACGAAGCCCAGTTCCGAGAATGAGCGCTTGGTCGCAGCCAGATCGACGACGCTGAATGCTGGGTCGTTTAACTTCACGTCGATGGGTTGGGCGAAGCCGATCACTGAGCAGAGGGCTGCGAGGATAACGGTGAGCGTTCTAGCCATACGCAATTCTACCGATTCAAAATGCTATAACCAAACAGTCTGACCACCAATTCTTTCATCGTCACCCTCGACGTCGGCAGTTCCTCCGTCCGCGCGCTTCTGTTTGACTCCGAAGCCCGCCAGGTGGAGGGCTACGGCGCTCGTCTGCCGTATCAGCCCCAAACCACCCCCGACGGCGGCGTCGAAATCGATCCTGAAAAGCTTGCCGACCTCGCGATCGATTGCCTCGATGACCTGCATCGCCAGGTTCACGCCGCCAAGCTCAAAATCGCGGCGGTCGGAGGGTGCGGATTCTGGCATAGCTTCCTGGGCGTCGGCGAAAACGGGCGGCCTACGCTGCCGATTCTGCATCTGCTCGACACGCGCAGCGCCTCGGAAGTGGCGCGCGTTCCCGATACGCACGCCCGCACCGGCTGCGTGCCGCATTCGAGCTATTGGCCGGCGAAACTGCTGTGGCTTCAGAAGAATCGCGCGACCGAATTCGCCGCCACGCGCTTCTTACTCTCGTTTCCCGAATTTCTGTTCTTCAAATTATTCGGCCGCGCCCACGCATCCACGTCGATGGTCTCCGCCACCGGCCTGTGGAATCAGAACGCCAACGATTATGACGATGACCTGCTGGCGCATCTGCAGATCGACCGGCGCATGCTCGCGCTGCCGGAAACTCTCGATGAGCCGGCGCACGATCTGCTCCCGGATTACGCGTCAACCTGGCCGTCCTTCGATCACATCCCGTGGTATCCGCTGTTAGGCGACGGCGCCTGTGATTCCGCAGGCTGCGGCGCCATCGGTGCCCACCGTTTTTCGCTGATGGTCGGCACCACCGGCGCAATGCGCGCGATCATCGAGGCGCCGAAAACCGAGATCGCACCGGGCCTGTTCTGCTACCGCCTCGATCGCAAGCGTTTCGTCACCGGCGGCGCGCTGTCGGACGGCGGCGATGTATTCGCGTGGATGAAACGAACGCTCCAGTTGCCCAAGGATCTGGAATCGAAGCTCGAATCGACTGATCCCGGCGGTCACGGGCTCACCGTGCTGCCATATTTTTCGGGCGAGCGAACGCCCCACTGGCGCAGCGACGTGCGCGCTTCCATCGCCGGGATTTCGCTCGCTACCGAACCATTCGACATTTTCCGCGCGGCGCTCGAAGCGGTGGCGCTCGGGTTCCGCGAGATTTACCAGATCCTGGCCGCGCGTTTATGTACTCCTTCGGAAATCATCGCGTCCGGAGGCGCGCTGTTGCACTCGCCCGCCTGGACCCAGATGATGGCCGACGCGCTGGCGCGGCCGGTGGTCGCCTCCACCGAACCCGAATCCTCCAGCCGCGGGGCCGCGCTCTGGATGCTCGAGCAGGCTGGCGCGATTCCGTCCATCACCGCGCTCGAAGCCTCCATGGGCGCGGTCTTCACGCCGCGCGCGGAGCACGAACCGGTTTACGATCGCATGCTCCAGGAGCAGCACCGGCTTTACCAGAAACTTTATGACTCCTGATATCGAATCCCGCGCCGCGCGCGTCAAGCTTTTCCTGATGGACGTCGACGGCGTCCTCACCAACGGCCAGTTGTTCAACGTGCCGGGCCCCGACGGAAAAATGAATGAGAGCAAGCTGTTCGATTCGCAGGACGGCATCGCCCTGCAATGGCTCAACTGGCACGGCATTCAGACCGGCGTGATCAGCGGGCGCGTCTCGCCTGCTACGGAAGAGCGCGCCCGGCAGGTCAAGATGACGTACGTTTACCAGGGCCACATCGAAAAAATTCCGATCCTCGAAGAAATCCAGGCCAAGAGCGGCGTGGCCTTCGATCAGATCGCGTACGCGGGTGACGATCTGACCGATGTGGTGGTCATGCGAAGAGTCGGCCTCGCGATTGCGCCGGCCAACGCGCGCGACGAAGTCAAGCGCGCCGCGCATTACGTGACCCAGGCGCGCGGCGGCTTCGGCGCGATGCGCGAGGTGTGCGAAATGCTGCTCAAAGCGCAGGCGAAGTGGCCGGAGATCCTTCGCAAGTACGAAGCCGAATAGCCGCCTCCTCCGGCACCACGTCATTTAAATACGTCCACGCCGCGGTTTCGACCGCAGCCAGGTACTTCAATTTGTTGGGACTGCGCTGTAAGGGCAGGAATTCGATGTAAAAATGCGATTCCTGGTGCACTACCATCATCAGCGGCATGGGCGCGCCGAACAGGGCGTCGTACTTTTTTCGAATCAGGCTGATGGCTGCCGCGAGCGATTTCGATTCGGCCTCGGAGAGCCCGGTGAGCGAGGCGACGTGGCGCCGCGCGGAAATGTGGGTTTCAAACGGGAAGCGCGCGAAGAACGGCACGAACAGCGCAAAGTCGTCATTTTTTGACAAAATACGCCGTCCGTCGAGGAGTTCGTCTTCGACCACCTGGCAGTGCGCGCACGAGCCGGATTCGCTTTCGCGCTCGGCGCGCAGGGGCACGAACGGGAATCCGTAAATCTGGCCATGCGGATGCGGCATGGTGACGCCCACCGGTTCGCCCTGATTTTCGAAAATCATGACGTGCCTCACCTGCGGGTCGGCCATCAATTCGGCCGTGCGACGCGTCCACAGCGCGATCACGCGTTCCCATTGAGAAACGGGAAGCTGAGAAGGCAATAAATCGTGCTGCGAACTGTACAGCACCACGTCGCAGGTGCCTTCAAACGCGGGAAAGTCGTTGGGGTAAAGGTGCACGTCGTAGGAATCGGGAACGTGGCCGGAGCCGGGGCAGAACGGGCACTGATCAGCGGGCATTTGGGGACGATCCTGACGATGGGCGCTGATCACCACCCACTGGCGAAGCAGCGGGTGCCAGCGAAGCTCACTCATTTGGTCATGTTACTCTTCGCGCAGCGCGGACATCGGATCGGGCCGCGACGCCCGGCGCGCGGGGAAATATCCCGCGGCGGAGATTGCCAGGACGATGGGATCTCGCGCGGTTACGCCGTAAAGAAAGCGCGCCACGTCAGTTGCCGGAAGTCGAGCTCGCCGCGCTGGGGTTGGGCTGGTACACCGGAATCGTCACGATGTTGCTGGTGTAGATGTCCTGCGAAATGGTGATCTGGGTATACGGGTTGGTGGCGATGGTGGCGTTGATCTCCATGATGATCTGATAAATGCCGATCATCCCCTCCGCCAGGCCGGCCGAGAGAACGGTTGCGGTGCTGCCGCCGCTGAGCGCGGACACGGGCGAACTCGCATTGTTCTGAGCCGGTCCGTTGTAGGCCTGTCCGTCGACGATGGCGTTCTTGGCAGACGGCGGATTCACCAGGCCGAGGCCGGTCCCGTAGACATAGATGATCTCTCCCGCCTGCGCCGGGTTGTCCTGTGTCACCGGGGCGCCCGCGACGTTGGCGCAGCACAGCGTGTTGTTATTGGCCGAAACGGTCACCGCTCCGGTCGTTCCGGACGTGGGCCCGGCGGAACTCCCCGTGAAAGTGATGCCGTTGCCCTCCGGCCCGGGGACCTTGGCCGTCAGCACGATCAGCTCGAACGCTGACGCAGCCGAGGCGGTCACCACTTCTTCGGGATTGGTGTTGATCAATTCAATCAGCGCGTCGCGAATGGATTGCAGCGTGTCGCTATCCTGAGTTTCGTAGGTGTAAGAACGGTCCTCGATGTTGATGCTGGCGGTGTCGCCTGCCTCGATGGTTCCGTTGACCGCCACCGTTCCGACGGCATAGCTGGATCCGTGATACGCAATGGCGACGCGCGGCTCCGAGCCGCTATTGGCGTAAATGCCGGGATTGTCGGAAGCGATGGGCAGCCCGATCGCGTCGATCACCGTGACCGAGCCGTCCGAGTGGGTGGTGCGCACATACAAGCTGCTCGAATTGGCGTCGATCACCTCATACGGAATCTGCGCGTTGACCTGGGTGGGCGAAACGAACAGGATGGGGGACTGGATGCCGTCGACATACACCTCGACGCCGCCCAGATTGAGCGGCAGGTTCTGAATGGTGGGACTGGTCCCGACCGTGCTGTCGGCCAGGCCGCCGGTTCCCTGAATGGCCACGATGGTTCCGGGCGCAAGCGTGGATGCGTTTCCGCCGCCGTCGAGCTGGGTATCGCTGGGTGTGACGACTTCCGTGGCGTCGGTGTTGGTCGAAACCGCCAGCGTAATGGAGTTTCCGACTGTGCCCGCGACGCGCGCGATGAGCTGCAAAGTTCCGTATCCCACCAGTTCGCGCGCAATCACGTTGGGATCGCCTTTGCCGCTATTGCTTCCGTTGATGGCCGTCACGAGGCCCGCGACAATGGTGTCGTAGGTGTCGTTGGTGACTACCGTGTAGGCATAATTGACGCCGTCAATCGTCACTGTGATCACGTCGCCGGGGGTGATGGTTCCGCTGATGGCCACCGTGCCGATGGCATAAATCGCGAGGCTGGCCGAATTCACCACGCCGTTCTGCTGCACGGCGGTCGCTTCCGGCGTGAACACTAATATTCGGAAATCGGTGGGATCGGTCACGTAGAGATTGGTTCCGTCCCAGGCGAGCGCGGTGGGGGTCGGCGTGACATTCGAGCCGGAGGCAGCCAGGTCGGGGGTAAACAAGCTGGTGCTGCTGGTGACCTGATCGGTGTATTCGTCCGGCTCGCCCAGAATCACGTCCGGTTCCTGCGCGTTGCGGGTGGGAATGGTATTCCACACCAGCACCCGATCGTTTCCGGCATCGGCCACGTACAGGCGCGTCCCGTCGGACAGCGCGAAGCGCGGGAAATCCATGGTTTTTCCGCAGATGGCCGGATAAGTCGGATTGCCGTTGCTGTCAGTGCCACTGGAAGCGCACAGGTCGCCGCTATCGTTTTCGAGGCCGTTGAGCATGTTCTCCTGGCCCAGTTCGGTGTCGGCCGGCTGATCGTTGACGGTCGGAAAAGTCTGCCAGATGAGGACGCGGCTAAAGCCGAGATCGGCTACGAAGAGGTGAATCCCGTCGCTGGTGACGGAAACCGGCGACAGCATGGTGCTCGCGTTCGCCACCACCGCGTTGGTGGTCTGATCGGCGTTCGGCACGGTGGTGAAATTCGGCGCGCCGAGTACCATGTCGGCCGGTTGATTATTCTTGGTTGGAATCGTATTCCAGATCAGCACGCGGTTGTTTTGCGTGTCGGCCACCATGAGTTTCCCGTTCGAGAAAGACACGCCCTGCGGAGCACGCATGTTGCTGGCGGTGACCGGCGTGGGCAGGTTGAAGGTCACAAAATCCGGCTGGCCCAGCACGACATCCGCATTCTGGTTGGTGGTGGTCGGAATTTCGTTCCAGATCAGGATGCGATTATTGGCGGTATCCGCCACCGCCAGGTGAACGCCGTCGGAGGCGACCGCCAGCGGGAGGTTCATGCCGTTCTGGGTCCGGTTGGGAAGGTTGCTCGCGGCCGTGAAATCCGGCTGGCCCAGCACGATATTCGCCTCATTAACGCAGACCGGGCATCGGCCCGAATAGGCGGGGATCTCGGTGAGGGGCTGAGGCCATGCCTGATTGATGCCGGTGTACATGACCACGCGATTCATGATGGGCAGGAGCCCCAGCCGGTTGGAATCGGCGACGAACAGCGTGTTGGCCGCGACGGCCACTCCGCCGATGCTGCCAAGTTCTTGATTTGGCTGCAATACGGGATTGGCATCGCCGATGAAGTTCTGCGAAGTAAAGGTCGTTTGCCCGATCACGAGGCGGGCGGCCTGTCCGGTGATATAACCTCCCTGGGAAAGAGCCAGACCGGCACACAGTGATAGAACGGCACAGTATTTCAACATTAGAAATGAGCTAGTTGGGTTGTAGTTCAGTATAACAATCTATCGACGCCCGGGGTGCGCTGCAGGTTGCGAACCAATGCCTCGCATATCGGGAGCATGATCAGGCCGTTAGAATAGGCCATGCACGATTGGATCGCGGAGCTCGGCGCGCAGGACCGGGTTCTCGATCTGGGCGCGGGCGCGGGAAGCCTGAAAGGCTCCGAATCGCCCGCAAAGGTCGTGATTGTGGATTGCGATTGGGGTGCGTTTGCGCATTCCTATCACGCGGATAGACGCGACGGAGTGGCTGCGGCCGGGGAAGCGCTGCCGTTTGTGTCCGGCGTCTTCGATCTGGTGATCTGCCATCACGTCCTCGAACACATCAAAGAGCTTGACGGCGTGCTTCAGGAAGTGAGGCGGGTGCTGAAGCCGTCTGGCCGCATGTACGTTTCGGTTCCGAACGGGTATGGGCTGTGCGATGGGATCTATCGCTGGGTGTTTGCAGGTGGGGATCACGTAAACCGCTTTCGCCGCCAGCAGTTGACGCGGCTGGTGGAAACTGAGGTCGGCGTGAAACTGGTGCGCTGGCAGAAGCTGTATTCTTCCTTCGCTTATCTGTACCGGCTGAAGGACCTGGATCGCGCAATCCTGCCGAAGCTTCCGCCGCGACTGCGACGGATTGCCCGGCTGCCGTCGCGTCTTACCGATTCGGTGCAGGCCGCCCTGTACGTTTTGACGCGCCTGGCCGACCGGATGGCCGGGGTCGATTGGGCGCTGTACGGATGGGCGTTCTATTTCGACCGCGCGGGTGGCGCGTGCCAGGAGAATCCGCCGTATGTGAACGTCTGTTTGAGCTGCGGCAGCGGGCACGCGGCCAGTGAATTGTCGCGATACAAGCGGATTTTTTATCGCTGTCCGACCTGCGGCCGGCGCGGGATTTATTTTCCGCCGTTCAGGAACGCTCGTTAAGGAAGGGAAGATACGCCGCGCCGTACAATCCCGCTTCGTTGCCCAGCGCGGCTTTTTCGATGCGCGTCTTGGCATTGCGATAAGTGAACGACCGGCGGCGGATTTCGGCGAGCATGGGCGGCCCGAAAAAATCCCAGGCGGGCAGCGGGCCTCCGCTTAACAGATACAGCGGAAAGTTGAAAATATTCACCAGCGTCGCGAGCGCGATACCCAGTGCGGAGCCCATCGACGTGAAGATCGCCTTGGCGCGCTCATCTCCGCCGCAGGCTGCGTTATAAACATCCTCCGACGTCATATCCGCGCCGATTCCCATCAGGCGCGCGGTCGCGGAGATGGCCGTCGCCGATGCGTGCTTTTCCAGGCATCCGCTATTGCCGCAGCCGCACGGATTGCCGTTGGGCACCACGGTCATATGCCCGATCTCGCCCGCCATTCCGACGTGGCCGCGCACGATGTGCCCGTTCGAAATGATCCCGCCGCCGATTCCGGTGCCGAGCGTGATCAGAACCAGGTCCGCCACATCGCGCCCGGTGCCCATCCATTTTTCTCCCAGCGCGGCGGCGTTCGCGTCATTTTCGAGGATCACCTTGGCGCCCAGACGCTTCTCGATTTCATCCCGCACGGGATAGTTCTCAAAGTCCGGGAGATTATTGGATCCGACGATCAGGCCCTTTTCCATGATGATGAATCCGGGGACGCCGACGCCGACGCCGGCGAGCGTCCCCTGACAACGGCCGCGGAGAGTGGAGATCGACTGAACCAGCTCCGCGATCACCGCGTCGCGGCCGGATTTGAGCGGCGTCTGGCCCGCAATCTTGTCGAGCATTTTGCCGTGGTCGTCAATAGCAGCCGCGCGGAGGTTGGTGCCTCCCAGATCTACGCCGATCGAATAGTAGGCCATGCGGTCGCCATCATAACATTCCGGAGTGCTGCGTTATAGCACGCGGCGCACCGCTTAAGGTCCAACCGGCGGGTGACCTTCCGCTTGAGAGTCTTTGTGAAAAGTCAGGACTCCACCCCGCCGTTACCGGCAGGGCTGGTCTACCGCGTTGAAGGCGCAGACGTCCGTGACCAGCCCTGCCGGTCACGGCGGGGATCAACTTCACTTTTCAGACAGACTCTAACAGGCAGGGCTAGTCGACCGCATTGAAAGCACAGGCGTCCCCGAGAGGCCCGCCAGTCAGAGTTTGCGTGTAAAGCGACATCCACCGCTCCCTGACGGTCGCGGCTCGGCTTCGGCGCCCTGCGGAGTCAGCAACGTACAGAGCCGCGCGCATAAGCAAGCGGTCGGAACTCGGTTTTTCGAACGAACCCTTTCACGCAGACTCTTCACGGGAGGCGGTGCCTACCACGTGGATTTGGAAGATTACCATTAGGAGGTCATGCCGATGAAAAATCCCGTGCATCCGGGCGCGCTCGCGAAGGCGAACCTTGATGAACTTCGCGTGAGTGTAGCCGAGGCAGCGAAAACGATGAAGATCAGGCGCCAGCAGCTGCACAACGTGGTGCAAGGCCGAAGCGCCGTCACGCCCAAGATGGCGCTGCGGTTTGAACAGGCATTCGGCGGCAGCGCCGACATGTGGCTGCGAATGCAGGTCGCCTATGACCTTGCTCAAGCACGAAAGCAGCAGGGCAAGATAAACATTCCGCGTCTTGTGGAGCACCCGTCGCCTTAGGCGTGATGTCTCGCAAAGGTCGATTGTGCAACGAAAATGCCGTTTACCAGAACTACCACGGTCGAGTGGTGTACCTTGAATGGCATGGAAGGACTGGCGTTGAGAAGCTGGCCCAGTCCCACACGGGCTAAGTTTTGACCCATGACATTTGTTGACGGTCTTGTTTCGAACCGGAGGGCGCTGGAGGCAAGACAGATACCGAGTGGCCTCCTTTCTCACTACGGCGCACCCTTCCGACACCAGCCGTACATAGCGTCTCCATTCTACCGTTCGCGGTTGTTCCAGAAGGGGTCCTTTGTGACCCGGCGGCGCAGCGATAGCCGCCAGTCGGGGCTCACCTCGTCAATTCGCTGGCTTCCCCAACGAACACAGCGGGTCGCCCACCACGATGTTTTGCCAGCTCAGCGAACGGATCGCCAGATAATAACTCTCCGCCAGATTGCGACCCTTATAATACGACGGCAACAGGAAATCGGGGCGCGGGCACATGATCAGGTACGGCTCATCCACGTGTCCCGATGCGCCGGTGACGCCTTCCTGGATGTAATCGGCTGTCATGGTTTGCGGGCTGCCGTCGAAGAAAAGTTTGGGTGATTCCCAATTACTGATCTCCCAGTTCTCCGGCGGTCGCGCAAACGTGCGGGCGTTGGTGGAGACGTATTCGGTCATGATCGCGCCGGGCAGCCAGTGAAAACCTAAGAAACGTTTGTGACGGTTGCCGTCGTTCGAACCCCAGCTGGCATAGCCGATCACGTCGGTCTGGTCGTACAGCACCTTGGACGATTGATCGACAATCAGCCGGTTCTCCGGAATTTTGATGGCCGCGTCGCGCAGCCAGTTGTCGCCTTCTCCATCGCCTGAAGACTTCAGGTCGATCACGAATTTTCCACGATTGGCGGGGTGCTGCGCGCGGTCGACCAGGCCCTTGATGCCGTCGAAATCATAGGCCGCCAGGCGCGTCACCAGGTAGATCGGGAACTGCGGATGAGAAAAATTCGCCGTGATCTTTCCGAAAAAGGGATTGGGGAGCGCGCCGGTGACCGAGTGCGGACGGCCGCTGTGCATGTCGGTATAAAGGAGCGTCAGCTCGCTGTCGACCGCCGCGCCGTCGACGGTCATGGCGGAGCCGGTCTCGGTCTTGATGCGCAGCGGCACGCCGGCCGTGGTGACGATATACAGAATCTGCTCGGTAAGCAGGCCCCGGCGGAGAAACATCGCAATGGGACCCGCAATCTGACGATTGTAATCGGCGCGAGTAATCGTCTCCTCGGTGCTCGCGCGAATGCGGCACACGTGTCCCATGTCGATGCCGCGTGTGCGCGCATAGTATTCGCCCGCGTCGCGCGAAAGGGGGGAATTTTCGTTGATGACGATCAGGACGTTCGCGGGGCTCTGCGCGGCGAGAAACGGCGCAAAAACGAGGAGCACTGAAATTAGCCGCAGATACACGCAGATTCACGCTGATAATACCTTAATTGCCCGATCCGTGTGAATCCGCGGCTGATAACGTTGCTAGAATGAAAGCTATTCGCTAAGGCGCGCCCCCATGGACCTCGATCAGCTCCATACCTTCCTTGAGATTGTGCGCCTGAAGAGCTTTTCGAAGGCCGCGCAGACCTGCTTCCGCACGCAACCCGCTGTCAGCGCGCAGGTTCGCCAACTGGAGCAGGAACTCAACGCGCCGCTGTTCGACCGGCTGGGGACAAGAATTGCGCTCACCACCGCCGGTAAAATTCTGGCCGATTACGCTGAACAAATCCTCGATCTGCGGAGACGGGCCCAGATCGCCATCAATGAGCTGGAACGCGTGCCGCGCGGCGAGCTGGTGATTGCGGCCAATGAAGCCACCTGCATCCACGTTCTTCCGCGCGTGTTTTTCGAATACAAACGGCAATATCCCAACGTGCAGATTATGGTCGATCGCGCGTATGGGTCGCGGCTGATTGAAGCCGTGGTGGATAATCAGGCGGATTTCGGAATCGCGCAGCTGCCGGTGAAAGAGAAGCGCCTGCAGGTGGTGCGCATTCATTCCGACGAAGTGCGCGCGCTGCTGCCTTTAGGTCATGCGCTGGCTCACAAATCGCAGATCGTCGCTTCGGACCTGGCGGGGATTCCGCTGTTAATGCCCAAGACCGGCGCGACGCGCGCTCGGCTGGCGCTGTGGCTCGAACCGGTGGAAGACGAAATTACGATTTCGATGGAGCTCGATTCCACCGAGATGATCAAGCGGTTCGTGCTGGCCGGGCTGGGAATCGGTTTCGTGGCGGGCGCGCACTGCAAGGAAGAAGTTTCCGCGGGACGACTGATTTCGATCGGTCTGGGGCCGGACCCCATGGAGCGTCAGATTGGACTAATCTATAGGAAGGACAAGGCGCTGTCGAAAGCCGCGCTGGGATTTATCGAAGCGACCTTGACCTACGCCGCTACCGATCCGGCGCGCGTGCCGGCCAAGGCCGCGGGCGGTGACCGGCCGGGTGAGAAGGCGGGCGGAAAAGCAGGCAGAGGGTAGCGGAATGAGCAACCATCGCGTGACCGTCAAAACATCGACTATCTTCATTTCTAAAGGCGGGCGGACGCGCGTGTTTCGTTCGGTGGATGATGTTCCGCCGAAACTGCGCAAAGAGCTGGAAGAATCGACCAACAGCTTCAATTCAGCCACCATCCTGATTGCGGATCGCCGCGGCCGGGAAGAGATCGTGCGGGCTTTGAACGGGATGCCATCCAGCCTGCGAACGCGTCTGGCATCGTCGCTCGCGCCGAAGCGCGCGGCTTCGGAATCCGCGTCTGAAGCAGCGCCGGAAAAGCCGCAGTTCACCACACGAGCAGTTTTATTTCTGCGCCGGAACTGGGTGGAGATCCTGCTGCCGGGAGCCGTCGGGGTGATCGTGTGGCTGGCATTCAATTTACATTAAGAAGACGGTGTGGAAGAAAAGGATTGATCCCGGCCGTCACGTATCCGTGTGTAAACCCGGGGACCCCACCCCGCCGTGACCGGCTGGGCTGGTCTATTCTGCGGAAGGCACAGGAGTCGGTGACCAGCCCTGCCGGTCACGGCGGGGATCAGCTCCATTTTTCACGCAGACTTTCACGCGCGGCGCTGAAAACGGAACACCCGCGGGTCGTGGTCCGTAACTGATAAGGGAGCCAATCGTGTCCAAATCATTGTTGATCTTTGCCCTGGCGGGAGTGGTGTGCGCGCAAACGCCGGCTGCTCCGGAGAAAGCCCGCCTCGAATTCGAAGTCGCGACCATCAAGAAGCCCGCCATGAACATCCAGGCGCAGGCCATGTCGGGCAAGCTCCACATCGGGATGAAAGTGGATGGCGCGCGCGTGGATTTCGGCTCCATGACCATTGCCGATCTGATCGTGGCGGCGTACAAGGTCAAGTCCTTTCAGGTATCGGGGCCGGATTGGATCAAGACCGAGCGTTGGGACATCGTTGCCAAGCTGCCGGAAGGATCGAACAAAGACCAGGTTCCGGAGATGCTGCAGTCGCTGCTGGCGGACCGCTTCAAGCTGGCGCTCCATCGCGACACCAAGGATCAATCGGTTTACGCGCTGATCGTCGGCAAGGGCGGACCGAAGCTGAAGGAATCGCCGCCGGATGAGGTGACTCCCGCGGACGCTCCTCCGCCCAAGGAAGAAAAAGGCGTCACGACGGTCGATACCGGGCAGGGAAAAATGAGCATCAAAGCCGACGGCAGCGGCGGGGCGACGGTCAAGGGGCCGAATGGGATGACGCAGAAGGTCAGCATGTCGAATGGCATGATGCATATCGAATTAAATAAGACCACCATGGATCAGATGGCCGAAGCGCTGACGCGTTTTGTCGACCGGCCGGTGGTGAACATGACCGACCTCAAGGGAAATTATCAGGTCGCGCTGGATCTGACCATGGAGGATCTGATGCGGGTGGCTCGAGCGGCGGGCGTGAGTGTGCCTCCCGGCGCGCTTGCCGGGCGCGGCGGAGGCGGTGGTGGCGATAAGCCGGGCGACAGCGCGTCAGATCCCGGGGAAAGCTCGATTTTCCGGTCGGTGCAGGATATGGGATTGAAGCTGGACGCTCGCAAGGCTCCGCTCGAGTTGATCGTGGTGGATCACGTGGAGAAGACGCCGACGGAGAATTGAGTTGGCCGCCGATGGACACAGATGCACGCCGATGGCGCCTAAGTTAGGGATGATGCCTGCGAGCGCGATTGTGATCGGCACCGGCGTGTGCAGCCAGATGGTCGCGATGCGGGCTGGCGCGTAACGTTAACAGTCGTGAGAAATGTTGCGGGATTAGCGTCGTGGAGGACGTCCGCCGCCCCCGCCGCCTTCGCGCGCGGTCATGGGACGCGCTTCATTCACTACCAGCACCCGGCCCATCAGTTCCTTGCCGTGACATCCGTCGACGGCCTGCTGCGCTGCTGCATCGTCATTGATTTCGACGAAGCCGAAACCCCGCGCCTGCCCGGTAAATCGATCCCGCATGACCGTCACGGAATCGACCGTTACTCCATTGTCGGTAAAGAAATTCTGCACATCGGTTTCGTTGGCCGAGTACGGAAGGTTTCCCACGAAAAGCTTCTTCACTTAAGTCACTCCTCACTGTAAATGGAGACAGGCAGAGAGACACCGTCGGGGCAACACAGGAAGGAAGACCGAGCGGACCGAGTCAGACTGGACACTCCAATACGGCAGTAGTATGCCACGCATTCCGGGGTAGAGTCAAAGGAAAACTACACAAGAATAGGCCTATTCGGTCCTGAGAGCAATCACCGGATCCACCGATATCGCCCGCATTGCCGGCGCCCAGCAAGCCAATCCCGCGATGGCGGCCATCATAAAAATTGCCAGCGCATAAGTGAGCGGATCGGTGGCGCTAATTCCATACAAAATTTGCGAAAATGCGCGTCCCGCGGCCAGTGAAAGCGCCACTCCGGCGAAGGTCCCGGTCATTACCAGAAGCGCTGTCCGGTGAAGCACTACGCCCAGCACAGAGCCCCGCCGTGCGCCCAGGGCCATCCGGATTCCGATCTCGCGCGTGCGCCGCGCGACCGCGTAGGCCATAATTCCGTACACGCCGGTGGCCGCCAGCACCACCGCGAGCAATCCGAACGCGCCGAGCACTACCGCCGCGATGCGCGCCGGAAGCAGCACCAGGCCGAGCTGCTCGGTGAGGCTGCCATCCTCAAACAGCGTGATGGTCGGATCCTGCGCCATCACCGCGCCGCGCAGCATCTCGACCACTTGGGATTCGGGAAGCTGGCTGCGCGCAACGATAATCGTGTTGCTGGTCCAGCTTTGGAAAAAGGATTGGAACACCGCGGGCATGGGCGCTTCGCCGAGCGATCGATACTTGCCGGTTTCGACCACGCCGATAATCTCCAGCCAGGGCCCGCTATTGTTGTTGAGCCGGAATCGCTTTCCAATCGGGTTTTCGCCGGGGAGAAGCTGGGTCGCGAAAGCTTGATTCACAATCGCCACGCGCGGCGCGCCTTCGCGGTCATGATCGTCAAACGGGCGCCCGGCCATGAACCTGGTCCGCGACACTTTCCAATAACCGGGATCCACCCGGAACATCCCGGCATTCGGAACCTCGGATGCCTTCGGCTCCGGCTTCCCTTCGATATAAATGCCGCTGTTGTTCCAGTTGAGCGTGAGCGGAAGGTCGTCCGTAATGCCCGCCGATTCGATGCCCGGCAGGTTGCGCACCCGATCGAGCAGGCGGTGCTGGAACTCTTTCGCCTTGGCCTCGTCATAACCCTGCAGGCCCAGATCGAAACCGGTGGAGGATGCTCCGCCCGGCTCGAATCCCAGGCGAAGCGTCAGGGCGTTCTGCAGGCTCCGCACCACCAGAACCGATGCGATCATCAGCACCACGGACATCGCGATCTGCACCACCACCAGCCCGTCGCGCGGATGAAAACTGCGTAGCCGCTCGCCCACCGCTTCGTTTTTTAAGGCCGGCGCAAGTCTCACACGCGTGCTTTCGAGAGCTGGAGCGAGACCGAATACGACGCCGGTGATCATGGAAGCCGCGGCCGCAAACAGCAGCACATGCCAGTCGATCGCGATAGGCGGAATCACCGGCACCTCCACCGGCGGCTTCCACGCCGCGAACAGATCGATCAGCCAGATGGCCAGTAAAATTCCGGCCGCACCGCCCAGCGCCGACAGGATCAGGCTTTCGGTCAGCAGTTGCCGGATCAGGTCGCCGCGTCCGGCGCCGAGTGCAAGACGGATGGCCGTATCGCGGCGACGGTCGGCCGCACGGGCCAGCAGAAGGCTGGCCAGGTTCACGCACGCGATCAGCAGCACCAGCCCGGAGACGCCCATGATCACGGCCGCGAAGCCTTGCACGGTTCCGCGCAGCAGATTGCCGAACAATCCCGGAGGCGAGAGTTCGATTCGCATCCCGGCGTTCTCTTTGGGATATTCACGGCCCAGGTCCCCCGCGATCAAATTCAGAGCGGTCTGCGCCTGAACTTCGCTGACGCCGGGTTTCCGACGACCGAGCAGGAAGAAATTGAACGTATTCCGCTGGTCGATCCAGCTCGCGCCGCCTTCGATCTGCGCGATCATCGCCACGGGAAGGTAAATCTCGGGCGTATAAATCATCTCGGTTCCCACGAATTCGCGCGGCGTGACGCCCAGCACGGTGTAATTCATCCCGTTGAGCCTGATGGTGCGCCCGGCGATCTGGGGATCTCCGGCAAAGCGGTTCTGCCAGCATGCGTATGAGATCACCGCGACGGGACTGCCGCCGCGCACGCGATCGTCGTCGGGAGAGAGCAGCCGTCCGCGCGCCGCGCGCACGCCCAGCACGTCGAAATAATTCCCGGTGACCTCATAGCCCCACATGCGCAGGTTGTGGCCGCCGCTGCCCAGGCTGAAATTCACCGGCTGCGGCCGGTATGCGACCAGTCCCGTAAGAACCGAATTGCGGTCGCGAAAATCAATGTAATTTAAATAGGACTGTACCGGGATCCCGGATTTGCCCATGCGGGTGTTGACGGAGACCAGCTCATCCGGCCGGTCGACGGCGAGCGAACGGAACACCAGCGCATTCACCGCCGAAAAAACCGTGGTATTCGCGCCGATCCCTAGCGCCAGCGTCACGATCGCGGCCAGCGTAAAGCCAGGGCTCGAGCGGAGCCGCCGGACCGCGACCAGAAAATCCTGCCGGAATCTGTCCATGCCATGTATATACGGCCACGGCAGCAAATGGTTCCATCCGAGGACGGCGGACTTCAGTCCGCGCAAGGCTTCAGCCTTGCCGCACGTTCGAGCGGCGCTAAAGCGCCACGCGGATTGAAATCCGCCGTCCCAGATCAGCGCCGGTGAACCCTTCCGATCGCATTCACCAGCTTTCGATACGGAATCCGCTCGACCGTCTCGAACCCGATCCATTCACCATCCCGCCAGCTCGAACTATGCCAGCGGATCAGAATCGAGAGGTGCTCGGAATTCGGCGCCATCGCGGGCTTCAAGTGACGCGACCATGTCTCGCAAACGGTGATCCATGGATTGGCCCGCACCCTCCGCCACCGGCAATCGCAGCGGCGTCTGCCAGCTTCCGCCCAGCATGAACCACAACTCCACCGCGTCCCGATCGAGCGACGACGTCACCGCCACGCCGTTCAACCGGTCGACCCCATGCGCCAGCTCGCCCGCCAGCGACTGGACTTCATGAATGCGCTCCACGCGCTGATGCAACCGCTCGGCTTCTTCAAACTGCATGTCGACGCTGGCCCGATCGCGCGCCGATTCGGCGGATTCGACCAGCGACGCTCCATCCGTCCGCAGGAATTGCTCGACGCGCGAAGCCTCGCCGCGATATTCGTCGACAGAAACTGCCTGCTGGCAGGGCCGCAGGCAGCGCGCCATTTCGCCGTAAATGCATCCGGGATGTTCGGGCGACGGCGCCAGATTCTCCTCGCAGCGGCGCAGCTGGAACAAATCGAGCACTCCATTTTCAAAATGTTCCGCCGCCGCGCGGCTGGTGAAAGGACCGTAAGAGAGCCCCTTACCCATGCGCGTAGTGACCATCGTTCGCGGAAACGGATTATCGAGCGTCAGGCGCACGAAGACCGGTGGACGCAGTCTCGTAATCCGGGGCCAGTCGTCCGGGAAGTATCGCTGCGCGAGTTCCAGATGGATCAGCGCCGCTTCAATCTGCGACCCGGTGAGCCAGTACTCGACCCGATCCGCCACGCCGCGCAGATTCAGGACGCGTGAGACCCGATCGCGTTCCGAAATGAGCCGCCGAAGCCGCCGCCGCAGCAGCGTGGTGCGCGCCAGATACGGTTTGCCTTCGCTCGCCCACAGCAGAAACACCGCGGGATTGTCGGGAATCGCGTCGATTTCAGAAGGCAGTGCGGTTACAGGCTCGCGCATCGTCTTCAAGATAGCCTGGTTATATCCGTGTGAATCGGCGTGAATCTGTGGCTATAAGAGACCCCGCGCGAATCCGCCATCGATGGCGATCGACTGCCCGGTGATGTAACTCGCCCGTTCCGACGCGAGGAACACCACGGCATCCGCGAACTCTTTCGGATCCGCCAGGCGCCCGAGCGGAATCTGTGTGGTCCAGCGCTTCTCGATCTCAGTCGGAGCGAGCCCCGACGATTTTGCCAGCGTATTCGAAAGATCCACCAGCCGATCCGTCGCCGTGTACCCCGGGCAAACGTTGTTCACCAGCACGTTGTGGACGCCGTATTCGTTCGCCAGGCTCTTCACCAATCCCGCGACTGCCGCGCGAACCGAGTTCGATAGGATCAGGCCATCGACGGGCTGCTTCACCGTCAGCGAAGTGATGGTGATCAGCCGTCCCCACCGCCGCGCGCGCATGCCCGGAAGGACCGCGTGCGCGAAAAACAGCGTGCTCATCAGATTCAAATCGACTGCGCGGCGCCATTCTTCCGTAGTCGTCGCGTCGAACGGCTTGGCGGGAGGGCCGCCGGCGTTGGTCACGCAGATATCGATCCGCCCGAACTTCGCTTCCGTCTCCGAAACAAACGCGCGCACCGCGGCTTCATCAGTCACGTCCACTGCTGCTGCGAACGTTTCGACGCCGGTTTCCTTTTCGATCTGCGCGGCCCCGGCTGTGACCTTCTCCGCGTCGCGCGAGCACATCGCCAGCTTCGCCCCCTCGCGCGCCAGCCCGAAGGCGACCGCCTTGCCCAATCCTTGACTCGACGCCGCGACCAGCGCGACCTTATCTTTCAGTCCCAGATCCACGTCATATCTCCATTTCGACCCTGTGGGGCCGGCTATCGAGCCGGCGAGCCGGTCTTCCGACCGGCTTGCTCCGCGTCAGTCAAAGCCGGCTCGCCGCCAGGATTGGCGGCCCCACAATGGTCTATC
The DNA here is from genome assembly GCA_963797245.1 of Terriglobia bacterium. Classification (GTDB taxonomy): domain Bacteria; phylum Acidobacteriota; class Terriglobia; order Bryobacterales; family Bryobacteraceae; genus Palsa-187. The sequence goes on along the minus strand of CAWCPE010000013.1, from coordinate 268,270 downwards.
CTTCGCGTTCCCCGCGCCGCAGATAGGAATCCGTCTTATTCACCCAATCCATCCGGATCGGTGCGAACACGTCGATGTCGATCGTGTCCTCCAGCGCGACCGCCCGATGCGGCACATTCGACGGAATCAGCAGCACCTCGCCCTTGCGCACGATCACCTCGCGTCCTTCGAGCTCAAACTTCAGCGCGCCTTCGACGATATAGGTGATCTGCTCGCTTTCATGATGATGCTCCGGCACCACCGCGTCTTTCTTCAGATAAATGTGGGCGAGCATCGCCTTCTCGCCGGTCACCACTTTGCGCGAAATCAGATCGCTCATCTCTTCGAGCGGGATCGTGTCCCAGGTGAGGAATTTGTGAGTCATCGGGGCTATCATACTAACTTGCGCACCGCGCTCGTCCTCATCGCCACTCTGGTGGGATACGTCGCCGTTGAAAACCTGATTTTCAACACCAGCTGGTATCCCAAAATCGTGGATCCCGATTCCTCCACCGGCCGCGTCGAGCTGTTTCTGTGGAATGAGCATAAGCGCCCCAAAATCGGCCCCCAGGTGCTGACCATCGGCGATTCGCGCATGGGATTTTTCACGCGCTACGTGAACGGCGACGCCAATATCGGCTACACCTTCGGCACCATCGCCGTCGCCGGCAGCACTCCGCGGGACTGGTATTACATGTTTCGCGACGCCGATCCGACGCGCCACCAGTACGCGGCGATCGTGATTCCGGTCGAGGATTACGACGATGCCGAGACCTTTGAAAACCACACCAATCGCGAGACCGATCTGCACTACCTGATCGCGCACCTCCACTGGAGCGATATTCCGGAATTCGCCGGCTCCTTTCAAGGCGCGACATTGAAGGCCACGGCTGCGCTGGGAATCGCGCTCAAGGGATCGGTGTACCGCGCAGATTTTCAGGACTTGCTCACGCATCGCCGCAAACGGCTCGAGTTCGCCGATCTGGCGCGCCGCGAATCCTACGGCTGGTATCGCGACTTCCTCGACACCGATTACAACGTCAGCGGCATCCAGGTCGATTGGGCTAAACGCACGCTGCTCATCCCGCCCGGCCATCATGAAGGTGAACAGCGTCTGTTCGCCGAACACCTGTTTTCCGCCCAGCCGCCTTACACCGGCCGGCGCAGCGCGTATCTTGCCCACTGGTTCAACCGCATTTACGATCTGTATCGCGGCACCGGAACCCGGATCGTCTTTTTCCGTCTGCCGCGCGGTCCCTATCCGCCGCCGCAGCAGCCTCCGCATAACGATCACAGTTCGGTGCGCGTGCTCGCTTCGAAGCCGGGCGTAATTCTGGACGATGAGCATTACTTCGATCCGCTGGAGCGCCCCGAATTATTCAAGGATCCGATGCATTTTAACGCCGCCGGGTCGGCCGAATTTTCGAAGATGCTGGGAAAGCACATCCGCGAGCTGCTGGGGCCGAAATAAATGCTGTTCTCGACGGTTCCGTTTTTCGAATTCCTGATCGTCGTACTGGCGCTGTTCTACGTCTCGCCGCGCGCTTTGCGGAAGTATATTCTGCTGGCCGCCAGCTATTTCTTCTACATGAGCTGGAACGCGAAATTCATCGTGCTCCTGCTCACGCTCACCGTCATCGATTACACCGCTGCGTTATGGATCGAACGCAGTGAAGGCCGGGGCCGCAAGCTTTTTCTCATCATCGGCCTGGCCGGCAATTTGAGTTTTCTGGGATTTTTCAAATACTACAATTTTCTGGGCGACAATCTGGCCGCGCTGCTGGGCCGTCCGCCACACTTTTACGCGCTGGCGATCATTCTGCCGCTGGGCATCAGCTTTCACACCTTCCAGAGCATGTCCTACATCGTCGACGTGTATCGCGGACAGCAGAAACCCATCCGCCATCCGGTCGACTACGCGCTGTTCATCGCGTTTTTCCCGCAGCTGGTGGCGGGACCAATCGTCCGCGCGCGCGAATTTTTCGCCGATTTTTATAATTGGGTCCGTCCCGACGGCCAGCAGGTCCTGCGCGGCGTTCTGCTGATCACCCTGGGACTCGCCAAGAAGCTCGCGTTCGCCGACCAGTTCGCGCAGGTGGCCGATTCGTATTTCTCACATCTGGCGGCGTATCCCGGCGCGCTCGCGGCATGGAAGGGCGTGGGCGCGTTCGCGCTGCAGATTTATTTCGATTTTTCCGGCTACTCCGACATGGCCATCGGCATGGCGCTGCTGCTCGGCTTCCATTTCCCGCAGAATTTCCGCCGTCCGTATCTGGCGTTTAGCATGACCGACTTCTGGCATCGCTGGCACATGACGCTTTCGCGCTGGCTGCGCGATTATCTCTACATTCCTCTTGGCGGCAATCGCCACGGGACGATCATGACGTATCGCAACCTGATGCTCACGATGCTGCTCGGCGGATTGTGGCACGGCGCGAGCTGGAATTTCGTGGCCTGGGGCGGATATCACGGAGCGCTGCTCTCGATCGAGCGCATGCTGGGGCGCAAGATGTTCGAAGACCGTCCGCCGGTCTGGCTCTACCCGTTCCGCGCAGTGCTGACCGCCGGTCTGGTGTGCATCGGCTGGGTTTTCTTCCGCGCCGCGACTTTCGCCGACAGCCGTTACATTCTCGCGCAGATGTTTTCGTTTTCCCACGGCGCGCCCGTTTTCGAAGTCGCGCGATGGCTGATCTGGATGGCGGTGGGCGCGCTGATCGTAGCGATGTTTGAAGAATGGTGGAACGTCTTCGACCGGCTGCCCAGCGCACCCGCCATCGCCTATGTCGCGGTGATGATCGTGATGATGCTGGTGGTGGAATTGTTCGGCGTGGTCGATAAACAAATTCCGTTTGTTTATTTTCAGTTCTGATCGCTGCCCTTCCGCTTCTGTGCGAAGGCTCCGGACGTGCTCCGCTCGCTTACGCGCGCGGTTCCGTTTGGCTCCCCGTCGAATCCGCGTCCGTGCGGAACCCCGCGCGTCAGCAAGGGGAGCACGTCCGCCTTCACGCAGACCCGTCAGGGAGCGGGGCGCATCCGAACTCCTGGCTGCAGGCTCACTTCACCACGAATGCGTCGAGATCGACAAACCGCCCCGCTGAGTGCGGATTCCTGTCCTTGCCCACCTGCACTTCAATGGTATGCGGCCCCGGCGCCAGTCCCGAAAAAACCGTCTTCTGTTGCCACTGGACCGACTCGGAATATTGATCGATCGATGCGCGCTTCTGCCGGTCGATCCACACCTCGGCCGTTCCGCGATTCAGCGCCTTCGTGTAGACATATTCAATCGAGGTGCCGCTGAAAAACAACTTCGCCGAATCGCCCGGGACGTTCGAATAGGTGATGCTGCCCTCAGACGCCTGCTGGAACTGCCGGTCGTGCAGCCACGCTCCCGTGTAATCGATCTGTGGATCGCGATCGTCGTAGGTCCCCGAACCCGCCGGCTCTATATCGGGACGTTTGGACAGCGGCAGCGCCATCACTCTGCGCAGTTCGAAAGCTCCACACGAAGCTCCGGACGGTGCGGTCCATTCGGTGATGAACCGCCGCACGATTTCAAACGGGCTGTCGACCGGTATGGGTGTGATCACGTACTTAATTCCGTATTCGCGAAACTCCTGCGCCACCTGGGCCGGTTCTTCGGATTCGATCATCCGTCTCCAGAACCGGTAGGTGTGCCAGGTGTCGGAGTATCCGCGCGCGTGCAGCCCGGCGATGGCGCCACCGCGGACGAACGCCACCGGCTCACCAGGCGCGGTGCGATTCAGAATCGCCACCAGTTCGCGCTGCGGGCCCGAGATCCTCATATATTCGTTCCATTGCGCGCGCGTGAAGACCGCGAAATCCTTGTCGTACCAGCCCGCCGATGTAAAAAAATACAGGTTGAGCCCGATCAAAGCCACTACGATCACAGAAATCGCCGGTATTTCCGCCAGCAGCCACGCGAATCCGATGGAGAGCAGCGGGAGAGCCGGATACAGATATCGAATATTCGGCAATGAGACGAAGCTGATGGCCGCGCCGGCCAGCGCGAACGCGATCAGCGCGCCCGGCGTGCGCCGGTTCCACAGGACGATCAGCGCCGGCAGCAGGAGGAAATATTGAAACCCGAGCGCCCCGTCCTGGCCTTCGATATGTTCGCTCGAACGGAACGTGGTGGTGTAGAGCGAGTTCCATTTAGCGGAGCCCTTGTAACGAACATCCTGCAGCGGAGCGTTCCGGTCGAAGTCCGGCGACTTGAAAATCTGGTTCTCGAAGGGGAACACCGGGTTCCCGGTTTTCATCCACGAGTTCAAATACGGCGGCGCCGCCAGCACCGCGAATAAGGCAGCCGAGATGGCTGCCGTGCGCCAGCGGCCCTTCATTTTCATGACACCGATGACCGCGGCCGGAAGCAGATACGCCGACGTTCCGACTTTGGTCGAAAACGCCGCGCCCAGCAATAATCCCGCGACGATCAAATCGCTTTCGATCAGCGCCATCGCCGCTCCCGCGATGAACACGGCCCACACATTTTCGACAAACAACGATCCGCTGATCAGTTCGGCGAGTGGAGTGGAAGCAAATAACGCGGCCACCAACGCCGCTTTCGGCTCCGTGAGCCAGCGCCGCGATCCTTGGTACACCATCGCTACGATCACCACGAATAACGCGAAGTTCAGCAGCCGCGCCGCCGCTTCGCCGCCGATCAGATAGCCGGCAGTGAACGCGAAATCGCCGCCCATCGGCATCAGCGACCAGGTGTACTGCCGGAAATCGAAGGCGAAGCGTCCCTGGTCGGCGATCATGCCAGGGATAGCCAGGTGCATCGCGAGGCCGTCCGAACTGACCTCGGGTTTCAACGCCGCCAGCCAGTGCGCGAGCACCACATAGACCAGCAGCGCAAGCTGCCAGACGGACTTGCTCCGCTCCCCGACGGGTGCGCTTGCAGAACCCCGCGCGTCAGCAAGGGGAGCACGTCCGCTGTTTTCATGCAGACTCTCAAACGCCAACCGCCCCATATATGGAATCGCAAACCCAACCGCGTAAATCCACGGACGGTTCACCGGAAAATGCACCGCGATCGAAATCGCGAATACCCATAAAGCCAGCCCGGCAATCAGCGCGTTCACGCCACGTGTGACGAACCGGCCCAGCATCCAGCACGATCCCAAAAAATACACCACCGCCGCAGGAGCCCACCAGTGAAAATAGATCGCGCACCACCACGTGCTGTAGACGAAAACGAACCCCGCGACCGCGGGAACAAACCACCATCGCCGGAACATCGGGATCGCGGCGGCCCAATACACGGCCGTGTAAGCCAGGAAGCGGGCCAGGCCCTCCGGCGTCCAGACCCATTGCGCGAACAGGTGTTCATGGATGAATCCGTAAACCGCGCACACGCTGGCGAGCGCCAGGGCCGCGTAGCCGATGCGCAATCTCATCGGTTCTTCCGGAACACCATCATGCGCTGCGTGAACACGATGGGCCACAGGATTTTTTCGAATTCGACCCGCCCCAGGCCGTTTGCCGCGGCCATCACTTCATCCCGATCGAGCGGACGTTCGTCGGGAAATTTCCACGCGCCGGCCGCTTCGGTGATGCGCCGCGCGATGCGATACAGCAGCGTCGGCGTCGGAAAGGAAATAATCGCGCAACCTCCCGGTTTCACCACGCGAAAGTGCGACACAATGGCCTCGCGCGTCCCGGCTCGATCGAAGTGTTCGATCAGGCCGATGCTGAATGCGAGGTCGGCTTCGATCCCGTCGGCGACGGCGCGGCAATCCTGCTGATGCGCGATCACGCCGCGTCCGTCCAGCAGCGAAAGTCCGTACGCGTTGGTGTCGATCACGTGATACTGGCGCGGAGCAATCTCGGCGCGGACGGAAGCGAGGAAACAACTGTTGGCGCCTCCGAATTCGACCAGCTGGTCGATTCTGCCGCCGAAGTTGCGCATGCATTCAATCAGGGTGCGCGCGGTGTAGCGGCGCGTCAGGTGCGCGGTGGGCGCAGGCGAGCGGTAATAGTCGTCCCAATTGGTGGCTTTCGAAAAGCTGCGGCGGACGAACACCCAGTCGCGCTGGACCAGGAAGTTGAAAATGAAGAGCGCCGATTCCGCAGCGATCTTTGCATGCAGCACGCTCCAGTTGAAACGATGTTCGAGTAGCGTCAGCAGCTCAAAAGAAACCAGGCCGCTGCCCGTAACCAGCGTAAGATACCGCATAAGTGTCGTCGTGCCCGGCTGTTTCGACAGGAACACGGCGCGCCGCGCCAGCGGATAGTTGACGCACACCGCCACCGCGCGGGCGATCACCTGCGCGGCCGGAGCGCCCCACTCGATGGCCAGAAAAAACACCACGTTATCGAGCACCGCGGTGGCAAGCGAGAGCATCGTGAAGCGCGCCAGCACAAAGCCGATGCGCATCGAATCCTTGAACGGATTGAAATGCGAGCTTGGATTGCCGGGCGCGTAGATGGTGCGGATGGGCTGTTCGAGAATCGGCACCGAGAGATGCTTGGCCGCGGTCAGCATGTCGACTTCGAATTCGTAGCCCGTCGAATTCATGTTGGCGAGATCGGGAAGCAAGCGGCGCGGGATGCCGCGCAATCCGGTCTGCGTGTCGCCCAGGTTCTGGCCCATCAGCATCCGGAACACGAGGCGAGAAAGCCGGTTGCCCACCCGGCTGCGTCCCGGCACATCGCCGTCAAAGCCGCGCGCGCCCAGGATCATCGCTTCCGGCTCCCGCTCCAGACGCGCGGAAACCTGACGGATATCGTCCGGATGGTGCTGGCCGTCCGCATCGGCTGTAACCACTCCGCAATCCGGATGATGCGCCAGCACGTAGGCGATGCCAGTGCGCAGGGCGGCTCCTTTCCCCAAGTTTTTGGGATGCCGCAAAACCGTCGCGCGGCAACCTTCGAAAACGGAGGTAAATAAGGGCCCACTGCCGTCGTCGACCACGATCACGGCCTGAAACGCGTCGCCAGCAGAGGCGGCGTCAATGGTCGGGGGCAACTCGGGTCCCGGCCGGTAGGCGGGGATGAGTAAGACGTTCGGCAAACTCAAAGTATACGGGTCTGCTGCTTTGAACAATATATTTTTCTTGACATGTAAAATACTTCGGTGGAGAATTGAACTCGTGACCGCGGCTCTCCAGGTAATTCAGAATCCGGAAAAAGCCGGAATCCTGTTGCAAGGGCCGCGTTTGAAACTGCTGGCCGAGCTTTCTCAGCCAGGTTCGGCGGCCGGGTTGGCCCGCAAGCTGGGCGTGCCGCGGCAAATGCTGAACTACCATTTGCGGGAGCTCGAACGGGAAGGCTTCATTGAACTGGCCGAGGAGCGCCGCAAGGGAAATTGCATGGAGCGCGTGATGCGCGCCACCGCGCAATCCTATTTGATCGGGCCGCAGGCCATGGGACGGCTGGGCGAAACGCCGGAGCAGGCGGTCGACCGGTTCTCGGCGGCTTATCTGATCGCGACGGCCGCGCGCATCATTCGCGAGCTGGCGAATCTGGCGCTTCATGCCCGCCGCGCCGGCAAGCGCGTGGCGAGCCTGACTCTCGACGCCGAAATCCGGTTTCGTTCCGCCGAGTCGCGCAACGCGTTCGCCGAAGAACTGACCAGCGCGGTAGCCGCGCTCGCTGCCAAATATCACGACGAGCGCGCCGAAGGGGGACGCCGATTCCGGCTGGTAGCAGCCGCGTATCCTTCCCCCGAGAAATCCGTAAAAAACCCAGAACCCGACAACGAATCGGTAAACGTGGATTGATATCAAAATGAACCCTGAACCCAGCCGGCAGCACACCACAGAAATCGAAATTAACGCGACCCCCGACCAGGTGTTTCGCGCCGTCAGCGAAGCCGAGGAAATCCAGCGCTGGTTCGCGCCTTACGCGCGAGTCGAACCCGGCCCTGACGGCATGGTAGGAGGAACCTATTCGGTTTCCTGGAGTCCCGAGATGGAGGGCGGCTCGACCATCGCGATCTATGAGCCCGGTCGCCGGTTTGCGACCACCTCGGAGCGCGCGACGCCCTACGGAGCCGAGCCCCAGGAAGGTGAGCCTGTCCAAAGGATCATGGTCGACTACCAGATCGAGGCCATCGAGGGAGGGAAAACGCGTCTGCGCCTGGTCCATTCCGGCTTCGGCCGCGGCGCCGGCTGGGACAACGAAATCGAATCTACACGCACCGGTTGGGCAATCTTCGTACAGGTGTTGAAGCACGGGCTGGAGCGTCATCCAGGCGTCGATAGCGTCACGATGTACGTCATGCTTCCGTGCGCGCTCCCGGCCGAGGAGGTGTGCCGCCGCCTGGTGACTGTCGAAAAGTCCGCCTATCGTGTCCGGGCGTCGACAGCGCTCGAAATCCACGGCGAAGTAATCGTGGCCGAGCCGCCCGCGACACTGATCGGTGTCGCCGAAGAATGGAATCAGGCGCTTGCCGGCTTATACCGGGAAGGGAAGTTCGTGAACCTGGTGGTTGTCCTGTATGGACCGGCCCGCGCCCTGGAATCCGGGATCAAAGCTGCCTGGGAACCGGCGCTGGCCGCGGCGCTCGCGTAGCACCGGAGTGGTTGAAAACAGCCGGTAAATCCCGTGACGCGTCCGCCGGCAATTCCGGTAAGTCTTTCCATTCCGGTACACCGAAACGGGATTCAGAGTCACTTGGAAATGCCCCTTACGCGCGGATCGATTTTTTATTTCATGCGTTTGCCTATAGGTTCCGTCGTGGCACGGGGATTGCTCTTTGAGAAAGCGTTATGAAAAAGATGAGAGCTCACGGACACCCGGTTGCTCCTCTCAGCACTTTCCCTAAGCAGTATCCCAAACCCCTACCCTTCTAAAAATCCTCAGAAACCTACCCAACCGGTGCCGTGAGCCTCTAAGGGGCTCACTTTGGCGGGCGTCGGATCTAACGAATTCACGCGCCAGAGTCGATGGAATCGTATGGACCATTCCGCCACTTCGCTCGATGCCCGGAACGAAATTAATTTCCTGCTGAGCCTGCTCAGGATCAGTTACCCCGGCGAGCCATTGCCCGAAGCGGCGGGTGCGATCGAGCAGTTGCTGACGGTCAAAGCGCTACTCTAAAAGACATGCGAATTGTCTCGCTCATTGCGAGCGCCACCGAGATGGTGGATGCGCTCGGGCTGGGCGAATTCCAGGTGGGAAGGTCGCATGAGTGCGATCATCCGGCCTGGGTGAAGTCACTGCCGGCGTGCACCGCGCCCCGCTTCGACGTGTGCGGCGACAGCCGCGAGATCGACCGGCGCGTGAAAGAAACGCTGGCGACGGCGGTGAGCGTGTATGAAGTTTTCGAAGACGTTCTCGTTGCGCTCGCTCCCACGCATATTCTGACTCAGACCCAGTGCCAGGTGTGCGCGGTCAGTCTGGCGGATGTCGAAAGGGCGCTGAGCGAACGATTCCCAACCAGGCCCGCGGTGGTCGCGCTCGAGCCGAACTCACTTGCGGATATCCGCAACGACGTGATGCGCGTCGCGCGCGCCTGCGGGATCGAGGAACGAGGATTTGCGCTGCTGGAATCGATGGACCGGAGAATGGCGGACATCGCCGCTCTATGCAGATCAACGGATCGGCGGCCACGCGTCGCGCTGATTGAATGGCAGGAGCCGCTGATGGCCGCGGGTAACTGGATGCCGGAGCTGGTTTCAATGTTGGGCGCGGTGAACCTGTTCGGCGAGGCCGGCGCGCACTCGCCGTGGATGAAATGGGAGGATCTGGCGGCGGCCGATCCGGATGTCATTATCATTTCCCCGTGCGGGTACGATCTCGACCGGACCCGCGCCGAAATGCATTGGCTGACCGATCGGCAGGGGTGGAAGGACCTGCGGGCGGTGCTGGAAGGCGCTGTATTTCTGGCTGACGGCAACCAGTATTTCAATCGGCCGGGGCCGCGCGTGGTGGAAACGCTGGAGATCCTCGGCGAAATACTGTTTCCGGAACGTTTTGCTCCGGTTTTCAAAGAACGCGGATGGGTCAGATTTTCCATGACGCCAGTGGCGACCTGATCTATAATCAGGCAAGGTTTTCTTTATGCGTTTGCGGGTCTCACTCACATTGGTGCTGGTGTCCTCCCTGATGGTGTGGTCGGGGTTTGCCCAGCAGCCGGCCGCTCAGCAACCCATCCGGGTGTCGGTCAACGAAGTCGTGGTTCCGGTAACGGTGACCGACGACAAGGGACGTTTTGTGTCCAACCTGGATCAGAAGGATTTCCAGATTTTCGACGAGGGCAAGGAACAGAAAATCGAGTTCTTCACGCGGGAGCGGAATCAGCCGGTGGTGGTGGGATTCCTGCTCGATCTGAGCAACAACAGCCGCACACAATGGAAGAACTGGGAGATCGCGGCCGAGGGGATGGTGGAGCAGATGCTCCCCGACGACAATCCGGATGCGCGGAAGCGCTTTGCCGGATACCTGATCGGGTTTGGCAATGAAGCCGAGCTGATGGTGGATACCACGTCAGACGCCGAGCCGATCATCGAAAAGCTGCGCAAGCTGAAACCCGGCGGAGGCTCGGCGCTGTACGATGCGATTTACAAAGCCTGCACGGAGCGCAAGCTGGTGCAAGGCGAGCCGGTGGACCCGCGGCGCGTCATTATCATCATCGGCGACGGCAACGACAATCACAGCAGCAAGACGCTCGATCAGGTGGTCGAAGTGGCGCAGCGCAACCTGGTGACGGTGTATGCCATCTCGACCATCTACTCGGGGTTCACCAGCGAAGGGACCGATAATCTGGTGCGCCTGACCGAGGAAACCGGCGGCCGGGTCGAATATCCGCTGGCCAATCCGTACAAAGACATCAACGGTTATCTGTCGCAGCCGCGCGACGAAGGCAACTACGCGATTCAGCCGGGAACGGGCGGATACGCGTCGGCCGTTTCGTCGGCGATTTTTGGCTCGGTGGCGAATATCGTGGGGGAAATCACCACGCAATACATCATGCGCTATATCCCCGAAATAGCGCCGCAGGGCTCGGACAAGCCGTACCGGACGATTAAAGTGAATGTCGCGCTGGCGAACGTGAAAGTCCGCGCCCGCAGGGGATACTATCCGGCCAATCCGTAGTTGACCTGGCCCAAAAAGCGAGCTGCCAGTTACGGCACATACCGCGATGTTTTCCATCCTCGCAGTCGAGATCCCCGGCCAGGCGCCGGCGAACGCGGGAGTTTTGCTTGAAGACCCCCGCACGGATCGTTTATACATTCGCATGCGCCGCGACTGGGACGCGTTCGCGCCCGAGGAGGCGGAGGTGTTGTCGGAGCTCGAATCGGATCTATCCGCCAAAGCGAAAGAAGTGGGCGCCGCGCGGCTGATGGGACTGATTGAGGACTGGCTCTCGAATACGGTGCGCGCATCGCCGCGCGAGGCGGTGGAGGTGGAGGACTTCGAGCGGACGCTCGCGCGGCTGTACCGGGAACACGTGCGGTCGAACGTGATCGAGTTTGTGACGCATCTGCCGCGTTATTCGCTGGCGGTCGCGGCCGGGAAATTTCTGGAAAATCGGGAAGTGACGGCGGAGGGTTGGGAGGAAGCGCCGGGCGATCTCAAAGTCACGCCCGAAATGTTCGTGGCGCGGATCGCGGGACGGTCCATGGAACCGAGGATTCCCGACGGCAGCCTGTGCGTGTTCAAAATGGACGTCGCGGGATCGCGGCAGGGCCGGCTGGTGCTGGTGGAACGGGTTGGTAGTGGTACCAATGATCGATATACGGTGAAGCGTTACCGCAGCGAGAAGCGTGAAGCGGCCGAGGGCTGGGCGCACACACGGATCACGCTCGAGTCATTGAATCCGGAGTTTGAAAGCTGGGATCTGGGTCCTGAAGAAGATCGCTTCCGCATCCTCGCCGAATTTGTCCGCGTGCTGTATTGATTTTTGCTTCCCCCCTTTTCTTTGCGGATGTGTTTGAATTTATCGGACCGGTCCTTTAGCCGTTTTTTTGCTGGTCGTTGAGCGTCGACCCGCCGTTTCATTTGCGCCGCAACGGCTTGGCACCGGTCATGTACCGGCGGACATCCAACGCGCACAGGCACGTATCGGGGCAGTGCCTAGTATGCCCGTAATGGCCAGTTCCGTTCTCCGTTGGCAGAGCACTTGAACTCCTTGCCTATAAATTAGGGGAAGGCTGCGCGGACAAAGGCGCTTGAAAACGGGATGTGAGTGAAAAGCAACGGAATAAAGTTTTGCAGGAAAGAAGTGATCGGGTGTAACGGGTCTGCGTGAAAAATGGAGTTGATCCCCGCCGTGACGAGTCTGTGTGAAAAGTGGAGTTGGTCGGCCTTGCTCCCCTCCCTCACGGTCGGGGTTCCGTTTGGCGCCACGTCGAATGAGCCACATACGGAACCCCACGCGTGAGCAAGGGGAGCAGGTCCGTGGTTTTCACACAGACTCTGACCGGCAGGGCTGGCACCGTCGCCTGGGCTTTCAACGCGATGGACCAGCCCTGCCGGTCACGGCGGGGTGTAGTCCCGCGTCGCGCGATCTTGCTCGAGTGAACCGGGCGCGGCGGATGGTTGTATGATCGCGTTGATGGCATCCTCACCGTTCCGTCAACCGATTCTTTTTTTACTGGCGGCCGCTCCGCTGCTCGCGCAACTGGCTCCTTCCGACCTGCGGGTCGAATATCTGGAGAATCCGATGGGGGTCGATACTCCGCATCCGCGCTTTTTCTGGGTTCCTCGTGAAAGCGAACGCGGCGCGCGGCCGACGGCTTATGAAATTGTCGTGACTTCGGGCAGTCAGACTGAGTGGGACTCCGGGAAAATCGCTTCGGATGAGACCGGGCAGATCGCTTATGCGGGCCAGGCTCTCGAGAGCGGGAAAAGCTACGCGTGGAAGGTCCGTTGGTGGGACCAGGCGGATCGGGTGAGCCCTTACGCATCAGGGCATTTCGATACCGGATTGTTTCAGGCATCCGACTGGAAAGCGAGATGGGTTCGCGGCGGGAATGAACTGCGCAAGGAGTTTTCGCTGGCCGCGAAACCGGTTCGGGCGCGGGCGTACGTGGCTGGCATCGGATATTACGAGCTGCGGTTGAACGGGCGCAAAGTGGGCGATCGCCTGCTCGATTCGCCTTACACGGTTTACGACAAGCGGGTTCTGTATTCGACTTACGATGTCACCGGCCTGCTCGCGCAGGGAGGCAATGCGGTGGGCGTGATGCTCGGACAAGGGTGGTTCGGCGCGCGCGCGGCGATCGTGCAGATCGAAGTGGAGATGGCGAACGGGAAGCGAGCGAGCATCGCGAGCGATTCCACATGGAAGGGCGCGCAGGGGCCGATTCTCGCCGACAGCATCTACGACGGCGAAACATACGATGCCCGGAAGGAAACGCCGGGCTGGGACCGCGCTCGATTCGACGATTCGCGATGGGAGCCGGTGAGTCTCGACAACCCGCCCACGGGCGTTCTGTCCTCCGAAATGATGCAGCCGATTCGGGCGGTGGGCGACATCATGCCGGTCAAGTGGACGAGTCCCAAGCCCGGCATGTGGGTGTTCGACTTCGGCCAGAATTTCAGCGGATGGACCCGGCTGAAAGTTCACGGTCCGGAAGGGACCGCGGTGAAGATGCGTCACGCCGAGATCCTGTATGAGGACGGGACCATCAACACGGACAATCTGCGCACCGCGCGCGCCTCCGACGTTTACATTCTCAAAGGCGACGGCGAAGAGACGTATGAACCGCGCTTCACTTATCACGGATTCCGCTATGTGGAGCTGACCGGATTTCCCGGGACTCCGCAGCCGGATACGCTGCTGGCGCGCGTGGTGCATTCAGACGTCGCGCCGGCCGGTGGATTTTCCAGTTCCAAAACGATTCTCAACCGGATTCAGCACAACATCGTGTGGGGGATCACGTCAAATCTCGAAAGCATCCCCACCGACTGCAATCAGCGTGACGAGCGGATGGGCTGGATGGCGGATGCGCATCTGTATTCGGAAACGGCCATGCTCAACTTCGACATGCCGGCGTTTTATACGAATTTCCTACGCGACATCCGCGACAGCCAGGAAGCCGACGGCAGCGTTCCCGACACGGTACCCCGCGCTCGTTTTGCGCGCGGCGCGGCCGATCCGGCGTGGGGCAGCGCGTATCCGCTGATCGTGCTGTATATGTACCAGCGCTACGGAGACCGGCGGGTTCTCGAAGAAAATTTCGACGGAATCGCGCATTGGACGGACTTTCTGAATTCGCATGCCAAGGACGGGACGCTGGATGATTACAAGTTCGGCGACTGGGTGCCATTAGATCCGACGCCGGGTCCGCTGGTTTCGACGTTTTATTTGTACTGGTCGGCCGATATCACGGCGCGCGCGGCGGAAGTGCTGGGGCGGACGGAAGACGCCCAGCGGTATCGCGCGCTGGCCGATGCGGTGAAGGTCGCGTTTCAGAAAAGATTCTTTCGGCCGGACACGCTCGATTACGGCAATGGGAGCCAGACCTCGAATATCCTGCCTTTGTTCGGGGGCATCGCGCCGCTGGTCGGCACGAAGGCCAAGCAGCGGCTGATCGATAGCATCGTGTACGGCCACAACACGCACCTGGGCACGGGGATTCTGGGGACGAAATATCTGTTCCCGCTGTTGACGCGGACCGGCGACGTCGGCCTGGCTTACGATCTGGCGACGGAAACGACCTATCCGAGCTGGGGATACATGGTGGAGCACGGCGCGACCACCATCTGGGAACTGTGGCAGGACAAAACCGGCGACGCCATGAACTCGCGCAATCATCCCATGTTCGGGAGCATCGGCGCGTGGTTTTACGAGGCGCTGGCGGGGATCAATTTCGACGAAAAACAGCCCGGCTACAAGCGCATCCGGATTCAGCCGCAGGTGGTGGGGGATTTGAACTGGGCTTCCGGGACGTTGAATACGATTCATGGAACGGTTACTTCGTCGTGGTCGCGGTCGGGCGATACGCTGCGGATGGAAGTGAACATCCCGGTGGGTAGCACCGCGGAAGTGTATGTTCCCAAACAAAGGCTGAATGCCGTGGCGATTTCCGAGAGCGGCAAAACGGTTTGGAAAGACGGGAAAGCCGCGGAGGGAGTGACGGCGCACGACTCCATCGGCGCAGTCGTGTTTGAACTCGGGTCGGGTTCGTACGTTTTCGAGCGAACCGGGGTTTAGCGACAATCTGAAACGTTTCGCCGGTCCGATTGCTCTTTGATCAAGAGAAGACTATGTGGTTGTATACCGTTCTATGTCGGCTAAATAGATACTTAGTACCTACACCCCCTTTCTTTTACGGTCGATCCTACCACCTGTAGGTAGAAATACGGACGGATGCTGCAAGGAGACCCATTGAACCCTTTCACGGTGTTCGCATGTGAATCGCAGCCGATCGTGGTGGAAGGCTTGATTCGGGTGCTCGGGGCCTGCGAGGATCTCGACTTTGCCGGGTCCACGTCCAGCCTCAGCGAGTCGCTGGAGTCCGTGCGGGATCAGCATCCGGACATCCTCCTGGTGGATCAGGCGGCCGGGCTGAAGGTGGTATTTCAGTTCATTTCGGATGTGAAAAACACGTCGGCGAAATGCCAGCCGGTTTTGTGGGTGAATGACCTGGCGGAAGTGGATTGTTTCCGGGCACTGCAGCTGGGCGCGCGCGGGATTTTGAAAAAGACGGTGCCGGTGGCGGACGTGCTCGAATGCCTGCGCTCGGTGGCGCGGGGAAATGTGTGGATTGAGAGCTCGCTTTCGGGCGACGCGATGGGATCGCTCGACCGGCGCACGTCGCCCAGATTGACGCCGCGCGAAAAAGAGATCGTGCATCACGTGTGCGCGGGGCTGAAGAATAAAGAGATCGCCGAAGCGCTGGCGATCACGCCTGGCACGGTAAAAGTCCACCTGATGCATATCTTTGAAAAGACGGGTGTGAAGGATCGCTTCGAGCTGGCGGTGCTGGGTCGCAGGCTGCTGGGGAACGAGCATGCTGAAGAGGTCGTGCGGGCGGAGAGTAAAAGCGCGTAGACTAACGGCCGGGGATCTGTGATGACACGCTGGGTCGAGTTTGTGCTGGAACCGCTCCACCTGCTTGGGATTGTCCTGATCCTCGTCGTCTTATATTGCCCGATCTCGCTCCGCAACTTCCGCGGCAGTCCTCCACGCGGTGGTCCACCAAGTCCCATGCATCCATTGCCCTCCGATGACGCCGGACTGCTTCAGCAGCGCACGCGGCAGGGCAGCGACGCGCGTTAGTCGACGAGCAAGCCTAAAGCGCTGGCCTGTTGCTGGCGAATAACTAAGTAAGATGACTTCGCCACAAGCGCTTTCCGGCGTCCGGGTACCCGCGCGCAGTATTGAATCGGTGCTCACCGCGCGCTGGGCGAGGCTGGTGATTCCTTCGCTTTCCGACCTGTTCTTTCTCGCGATTCTCGGGTGGGTGTTCATGAGCTCGGGGTCGGCTGGGTGGCAAGGACTATTAGTCGATGGCGACGTCGGCTGGCATATTCGCAACGGGCAGTGGATTTTGGCTCATCACGCGGTGCCGCATCACGATCTGTTTTCATTTTCAAAACCCGATGCTCCCTGGTTTGCGTGGGAGTGGCTCACGGATGTCATCGATGGGTCGATTCACCGGTTTGCCGGATTAAAAGGAATCGTGCTGATGGCCGGGGTGGTGATCGCGGTGTATGCGACCACCTTAATTCGGAGGATGGTGTGGCGCGGCGTGCACATGTTTGTCGCGATGATTGTGGCGCTGGTGGGCGTAGGTGCGGCGTCGATTCACTTCCTTGCCCGGCCGCATATCTTTACTCTTTTGCTGCTTTCGATTTCGGTCTGGATGGTCGAATCGGATCGCCAGAATCCTACGCGGCGGATCTGGCTGCTGGTGCCGATGACCGTTGTCTGGACCAATCTGCATGGCGGATTTCTGGCGCTGATCGCGCTCCTGGGGGTCGCGTCGGTGGGGATGGCGGTCGAGGCGTGGATCCGGCACGCGAGTTTTCGCAATGCGGTGCGGTATGGGGCGCTGACTTGCGCCTGCGCGGCGGCGTCGATTGTGAATCCGTATGGCATCGGGTTGCACAAGCATGTGATCGAATACTTGCGCTCGGATTGGATTCGGAATGTGATTCAGGAATTCCAGTCGCCCAGTTTTCGCAATGAGAACATGCTCCAGTTTGAGGCGCTGCTGTTCCTCGGACTGATGGTAGCCGGATTTTCATTCCGTCGCGGACGCGTGGTCGAAGGGCTGTGGATTATTTTGTTCGCCAACATGGCGCTTTCGAGCGTGCGCCACGTGCCGATTTACGTGACCGTGACTGTGCCGATCCTGGCTGCCGAAATCGCCGAGTGGTGGCGCAACTGGACGTCGAACGCAGGGAAATCATCGGTTCCCGGGATCATTAATGCGATGGCGGCCGACTCCATCAAGCAGTTTCGAAGGACCAGCGCGTGGCCTGCAATCGCGGTGATCGCGCTGATGGTCATAGGGCGCCCGATTCCGTGGCCTACGGATTTTGCGCCGGAAGTTTTCCCGGTGAAGATGGTCCACGAACACGCGGATCTTTTCAAGAACGCGCGTCTGATGACTACGGATCAGTGGGCGGATTACCTGATTTATTTGAACCCTAGTCAAAAAGTTTTCGTGGACGGCCGCAGCGACTTCTATGGACCCGAGGTCGGCAACGAATATATCCACTTGATGAACGGGCAATGGGACTGGGAAAAAATCATGCAGAAGTACCGCTTCAACGTGGCGCTATTGCCTATAGAAAGTTCACTTTCGCAGCTATTGAAGCTGCGCCCGGAGTGGCGCGTGGTGGAGGACGACGGTAAGCGGATTCTCTTAGTCCTCAGGTCCACCTCAGTACCGGCTACTGGGTTTACGGTTCCGTAACCAAGGTTCTAAGAGCCCCAGGGTTTAGGCGTGCCCGGCCTAATGAAAAACCCCGAATGCGCCGAAATAGTCAGTGGAGCAAACGATGAAGGCGCAGAATCCCGGGTCGTTTGGTACGCGCCGTCGGGGGCATGCTTCCATGCGGATCCCGCAGATCCCCATGGAGTGGATGGACCCGATGAGCTGGCGGTTGCCGTCGGGGAAGGCGCTGGCGGAGTTTGCACTGCAGGCGGGATTTCTGGCGCCGCTGATGTTGAGCGGGCCGGCCAAGAAAAGATCGAAACCGGTGGAGACGCCGGCGGCGGTGGTAGCGGAGAAATCGATTGAGGAGGCGCCGGAAAGTTCCGGCACCTTTCGGGAAACAAGATGACAGCGCAGGTGTGGATCGCAATTCTGGTGGGACTGGCGGCGGCGGCCGATGATCTGGCGCGCCGGCAGATCGCCAACTGGATTCCGGCCGCGGCGCTGGCCGGCGGATTTGGCTGGCAGATCGGCCAGAACGGCATCTGGACCGGATCGCTACACGCGCTGGGCGGCGCGGCGGTGGGCTTCGCGGTGTTTTTGGTTTTTTACCTGCTGGGCGGAATGGGCGGCGGCGACGTGAAGCTGATGGCGGGATTCGGCGCGCTGCTGGGGCTGCCCGGGGTTTTATGGGCGGCGCTGTGGACGGCCGCGTTCGGCGGGGTGATCGCGATCGGTGCGGTGGCGTGGCAGGCTGCGGCTAAAGTTCTGCGGCGGGCTTCGACGATCAGCAATGAAGTCAGGGAACGGCAGGAATCGATTCCCTATGCTCCCGCGATCGTGCTGGGAGTTTGGTTGGCGCTGGTGCCGAAAGGCTAGAGGACTGGAGAACAGATTATGGATCGCAGATTTCTGACCGTTTTGGGCGTCAGCCTGGTGTTCGCGCTGGTGGTATCGAGCGTGTTTTACCAAATGACCTCGCGCGGCGGCAGCACGCGTTCGGAATCGACCAATCAGAAAGATATCGTGGTCGCGACCCGGCCGCTGAGCGTGGGCGTCATGGTGAAGCCGCCGGACGTGAAGATCGTCAAGATCGCAGCCGAGTCGTTTCCCAAAGGCGCGTTCAGCAAAGTCGAGGACGTTCTGGATCGTCCGGTGATCTCGAACGTGCTGCTCGATGAGCCGATTCTCGAAGGCCGCCTGGCGGCCAAGGGCAGCGGGCTGGGGCTGGCTCCCACCATTCCGGTCGGAATGCGCGCGGTGACGGTGCGGGTGAACGACGTAGCCGGCGTGGCCGGTTTCGTGCTGCCGGGCATGCACGTCGACGTGCTGGTGACCGGGCGTCCGCCGAACGACAGTGGCGACATGACCACCACCTGTCTGCAGAACATCCTGGTGCTTTCGGCTGGACAGACCATGCAGGCCGATCGCTCGCGGGCAAGCCATGCCGTCGCCGACCGTGACGCTGCTGGTGACTCCGGATCAGGCCGAGACGCTGACCCTGGCGGGCAACGACGGAAAAATTCAACTGGTGCTGCGCAATTCGAGCGACCAGACCATCGAAAAAACTTCGGGCCGCGTGGTAACCGAGCTGTACAACGGACATCGTTCGCAGGCGCCGACCAAGCCGCCGCTGCCGGAAGAACTGCAGCAGCAGCCGAGGCCCCGGCCGAGACCGGTACGCGCGCCGCTTCCGCCCGCACCGGTTCCCGTGGCGGTGGCCGCTGCGCCTCCTCCCGCGCCTGCGCCGCCCGATCAGATCATCATGATTCGCGGCACGCAGCGCACGGTGGAGACACTCCCCGCAGGCGGGGCGAAGAATTAATCAAAAGGCAGGGACTACAACATGACTCGACTGAGTTGGATTCACCTGAGTGCGCTGGCCGTGCTGACGACCGGCATCGCCCTGGCGCAGAGCGGGGAAGATCTCCGCATGACCGTCGGAAAAAGCGTGGTGATCGATTATCCCGCCGACGTCCGGCAGATTTCTACCAGCAATCCGGAAATCCTGGATGCCAGCCCCGTGACCACGCGGGAAATCCTGGTGCAAGGCAAGGGCCTCGGCTCGGCCACCATGGTTGTATGGAGCAAAGCCGGCCAGCGCACGTTCTACAACGTGAACGTGGAGCTGAACCTGGATCCGCTTCGCCACCTGCTCAAGGACACCTTCCCCAATGAGGACATCCAGGCCAACAGCTCGCGCGATTCGATCGCGCTGAACGGCCATGTTTCGAAGAAAGACGTGGGTGAGCGGGCGATGACCATCGCGGCCGGATTCGGCAAGACGGTGATCAATAACATGCAGGTGGCCGCACCCGCGGTGGAGAAGCAGATTCTGCTGCGCGTGAAGTTCGCGCGAGCTGGACCGCAACAAGGAAAGTCAGTTCGGCGTGAACCTGCTGGGCATTGCGGGAGGGACCAATATCGGAGGAGGCACCGGGCAGTTCGGCAGTCCGACCTTCAACGGAAATGTTCAGAATAACGCCGGTAGCGTAGCCGGCGCGACGAACGGTACGCAGAGCCAGTCCGTTGTAACCATACCGAGCGCGTTGAGCATGTTCGCATTCAATCCGAAGCTGAATATCGGCGCATTCATCCAGGCGCTCGAAACCGAGAGCATTCTGGAAATCCTGGCGGAGCCGAACCTGGTGACCACCAACGGCCACGAGGCTTACTTCCTGTCCGGCGGCGAGTTTCCGGTTCCGGTGCTGCAAGGCGGCGCCAACGCCGGCGCGGTGACCATCCAGTTCCGCGAGTACGGAATCCGGCTGCGCTTCCTGCCGACCATCACCGATCACCACACCATCAAGATGCACCTGTATCAGGAAGTTTCGACGCTCGACGAAGCCGATGGCGTTACGCTGAACGGTTTCCAGATTCCCGCGCTGGCCACCCGCAAGGCGGATACCGAAATTGAACTGGCCGAGGGCCAGAGCTTCGTGGTGGCGGGCCTGGTGAACAACCAGGAGATCGATTCCTTCAACAAGATTCCGATTCTGTCGAGCCTGCCCATTTTCGGCGCGTTGTTCAAGAGCAAACAGGAACAGCGCCAGCGCACCGACCTGCTGCTGGTGGTGACTCCGGAAATCACCGAGCCGCTGAATCCGGGGCAGATCCCCAATATTTACATGCCCAAGGATTTCCTGGTCCGCATGGACCCCAATTCGCCGGACGCCAAGGCGCTGCAAGGGAAGAAGAAATCATCTCAGCAGAACCCGCCGCAGCAGTAGGAAGGTCAGCCCATTCATCATGAGTGCCCGCGTCCAGAACGATGGCGAGATCGCAGCTTTGCTGATCGCGCCGGACCGCGACCTGGCGCAGAAGTTCCTGGCAACGCTGCCGCAGACACGCGCCTTCCAGATTCTGGCGGATCTGAAAAGTTATCCGCCGCAACAGACCCTGGAAATCCGGGCGCGGCAGCTCAAACCGCAAGTGGTGCTGCTCGACCTGGCGAGCGACCTGAGCGCGGCCACCGAACTGGTACGGTACGTAGCCACGCTGACTCCTTCGGTGCAGGTGATCGGACTGCATACCCACAACGATCCGGCGGCGATTCTGCAATCGCTGCGCGCGGGCGCCATCGAATTTCTCTACGCGCCGTTCGATCTGGCGACGCAGCGCGAAGCCGTCACACGGCTGCGGCGGATGTCCACCGTCGAAGCCCCCGTGGATCAGGAAATTGGTCACGTGGTGGGATTTGCAAGCTCCAAGCCGGGCTCGGGCGCTTCCACGATCGCCACTCAGACCGCGTTTTCGATGCAGCGGCTGACCAACAAAAGAGTCCTGCTGGCGGATTTCGATCTCACCGGCGGCACCATCGGCTTTTACCTGAAACTGAGCCACAACTATTCGCTGGTGGACGCGCTGCAGCATGCCGAGCATCTGGACCTGGCGCTGTGGAATTCGCTGACCGTGAACTACGGCGGCGTGGATATTCTTCCGGCGCCGGCCGCGCCGTACGCCGATCCGCTCGACTCGGCGCGTCTGCGGGTGCTGATCGACCACGCGCGGCGCATGTATGACTGGGTGATTCTGGATCTGCCGGCGGTGTTCAACCGCACCAGCCTGATGGCGATTTCCGAGTGCGAACAGGCCTTTCTGGTGTCGACATCGGAGCTGCCCAGCCTGCATCTGACGCGCAAGGCGATGCACCTGGTGGATCAGCTCGGGTTTCCGCAGCGACCGGTTTCACGTGCTGGTGAACCGGGTGGACAAGCGCGACGACATCGGCACCGATGCGATGGAAAAACTGTTCGGCTGCCCGGTGCACGCCAGTCTGCCGAACGATTATTTTTCGCTGCATCGCGTGGTGACGCTGGGCCAGCCGCTCGGCAACGATGGCGACCTGGGACGGGCCATTGAAAATGTCGCGACCAAATTGTGCGGAGCGCTGACTCCGGTGGGCAAGCCGTCCGCCGCCGCGCGGCTCATGAGGCCGGCCCTTTCGCAGGCATGACGGATTGAAGAGAATTTATGTTTTCGACGCTCGATAACGGAAATAAAAACACGCAGCAGGTCTCCTGGGAGCAGAGGCTGCTGAAGAATTCGACCCGCCAGAAGGCGAGTCTGAAGCCCGAATATCAGGAACTCAAGTTCACCCTGCACCGCAAGCTGGTGGACAAGATCAACCTTGAAGCGCTGGCCACCATCGACAACCAGCGCATGCGCGCGAAGTGCGCCAGGCGGTGATCTCGCTGATCGACGCCGAGCCGACGCTGCTCAGCTCGCTTGAAAAACAACAGATCAGCGATGAGGTTCTGGACGAAGTTTTCGGCCTGGGACCGCTCGAACCGCTGCTGCAGGATCCGGGGATCTCGGACATTCTGGTGAACACCTATAAACAGGTGTACATCGAGCGGCGCGGGCTGCTGGAATTGACCAGCGTCACTTTCCGCGACGATCAGCACCTGCTGCGGATCATCGACAAGATCGTCAGCCAGGTGGGACGCCGCATCGACGAATCGACGCCCATGGTGGACGCGCGCCTTGCGCGACGGATCGCGCGTCAACGCGATCATCCCGCCGCTGGCCGTCGACGGGCCGCTTCTGTCCATCCGCCGATTTTCGCACTGACAAGCTGATGCCGGCGGATCTGGTGGAGCGCAAAGCGCTGACGCCGGGAATGATGGAACTGCTCGAAGCGGCCGTCAAGGCGAAGATGAACATCATCATCGCGGGCGGAACCGGCGCCGGAAAAACCACGCTGCTCAACGCGCTCTCGGCATTCATCAACGGGAAAGAACGCATTGTCACCATCGAAGACGCAGCCGAATTGCAGTTGAAACAGCCGCATGTGGCGCGTCTCGAAACGCGGCCGCCCAATATCGAAGGACATGGCGCGGTCCGGCAGCGCGAACTGCTGGTCAACTGCTTGCGTATGCGGCCCGACCGCATCGTGGTCGGCGAAGTCCGCGGCGAAGAAGCGCTGGACATGCTGCAGGCCATGAACACCGGTCACGACGGATCGCTGACCACGGTTCACGCCAACACGCCCGCGCGACGCCGTGTCACGTCTCGAAGTGATGGTTTCGCTCGCCAATTCGAATATGCAGCTCACCTCCATCCGGCAACAGATCGCTAGCGCGGTGAACCTGCTGGTGCAGGCCTCGCGTCTGAGCGGACGGCTCGCGCCGCGTGGTTTCGCTGACGGAAGTCACCGGCATGGAAGGCGAGATCGTCACGCTGCAGGATCTGTTCGTGTTCGAAAAACGCGGACTCGATCCGGATGGAAAAGTGGTGGGCCGTTTCGCGGCCACCGGCATCCGTCCCAAGTTCTACGAAAAGCTTCTGAGCGCCGGAATCCGTCTGCGCGCCGACCTGTTCGACGAAGTGGTGGAGGTCTAAAACAGATGAGCTTTATATTGTTGATCCTTCTGGTCTGGGGCGTCGCGATGGGGGCTTGGTTCCTGGTCTCCAAGTACGCCAAGTCGTCGGACATTGACAAGGTCAAGGCGCGACTTTCGGGCACTACCAAAGCCAAAGCCAAGAAGAACGCCAAGGATGCCGCTGCGGCGGGCGCTTCGGTGGTGCACCAGGAGGTGGTGTCGAAGAACCGCTTCGCGCAGATGCTGGTGGACAAGTGGGAGCGTGGGTCCCAAGCTCAGCACATTTCTTGAGCAGGCCGGGATCGACTGGCCGCCGGCGCGCCTGGTACACGTTTCCCTGATCTGTTTTATCGCGGGATTCGCCGTGGCGTGGCTGATGTTGCCGCTCGGCAAACCGCTCGCGTTTCTGGTCGCCTTCGCGGCCGCTGGAATTCCGTGGCTGTACGCGATGGGCAAGCGGAGCTCGCGCCTGAAACGGTTCGAGGAGATTTTCCCCGATGCG
The DNA here is from genome assembly GCA_963797245.1 of Terriglobia bacterium. GTDB lineage: Bacteria > Acidobacteriota > Terriglobia > Bryobacterales > Bryobacteraceae > Palsa-187. The sequence goes on along the minus strand of CAWCPE010000013.1, from coordinate 244,157 downwards.
CTCGAATTCGTGTCGCGATCCATGCGCGCCGGCCACGCGTTTTCGGTTTCGCTCGAAATGATTCATCGCGAGTTTCAGGAGCCGGTATCGAGCGAGTTCCGGCGTACTTTCGAAGAGCACAACCTGGGCTTGCCCATCGAGATCGCGCTGCAGAAACTGGCGCAGCGCGTACCGTCGCTGGATGTGCACTTTTTCGTTTCGGCGGTGCTGCTGCAGAAGCGCACCGGCGGCAACCTGGCGGAAATTCTGGACAAGCTGGCCTACGTGATCCGGGAACGCTTCAAGCTGCGCGGACGCATCCGCGCGGTGAGCGCGCATGGCAAGATGACCGCCACGGCGCTGAGTTGCATCCCCATCGCGGTCGCGGTTCTGATGTTTTACACCAATCCGGATTACGTCAAGTTTTTCTTCACCGATGACACCGGCAACATCATGCTGGGCTGCGCGGTCGGCCTGCAGATCGATCGGCTACCTCATCATGAAAAAAATCGTAAACATCGAGGTCTAACGTCATGATCTTTCTTACAGTCCTGATTTTTATCGCGATCATGGTGGCCGTCGCGCTGGGGGGCATGAAGCTGTACGTGCGGCCCAAGGAAGCCATGGAGCGCGTGGTGGGCGGCATCGATCAGTCCGAGCAGATGCCCTCGCACCCCAGCCTGGCCTTTCACGACCTGATCAAGAAACTCGGCAACATCGTCCCGCAATCGCCCAAGGACGTGACGGTGATGCAGCGCCGGCTGATCCGCGCGGGCATCCGCAACGACAGCGCGCTCAAGATTCTGTACGGCGCCAAGGCCGCTCTGGGGGTGGGGCTGCCGCTGATCACCGCGCTCGCGATCGTCAGGCTCGACGGCTGAATCGGGGAACAAATTTGCGTCCATCCTGGCGGCCGCCGCGGTCGGGTTCTTCGGACCCAACGAATATGTCCGCCGGATGGCGGGTAAGCGCCAGCATGAAATCGCGCGCGGCCTGCCCAACGCGCTTGACCTGCTGGTGGTTTGCGTCGAAAGCGGCCTCGGTCTCGATCAGGCCATTCTGCAGGTTTCGAAGGAACTGGACAAAGCCCATCCGGAAATCAGCGAAGAGTTCGGGCTGGTCAATCTCGAGCTCAAAGCCGGAAAGCGCCGCGTGGAAGCGCTGCGCAACCTGGCCGAGCGCACCGGCGTGGACGATCTGAAGAAACTGGTGGCGGTTCTGATTCAGGCCGACCGGTTCGGCACCGGCGTGGCGCAAAGCCTGCGCGCGCACGCCGATTTTATGCGCATTCAGGCGCGCCAGGTGGCGGAAGAAAAAGCCGCCAAGCTGGGCGTGAAGCTGATTTTTCCCGATCTTTTTTTGTATTCTGCCGTCGCTGTTCGTGGTGACGGTGGGTCCGGTCGTTATGAAGATTATGCGCGAGCTGGTTCCCATGATGAATAACATTTGACGAACAACAATTGAGGAGCCACATCGAATCGCGGCCCAGTACCTAGTACGGGCTAAAGATTCGGTCTAGAAGCGCCGAATAATTCTTGTCAGGAAAGGAGAACGAAACGATGGACACTTCCACTGTTCGAATCGTTTGTGGTGTGCTGGCGGTCCTGTTTCTCGGGATCATCGTGCTGCGCCGCAAGAAGAACGCTGAATAACGCGGGCCCGGGCGGGGCGTAAATGCGGCGGCGCTCGACTGTCCGCGGCGCCCCTTTCCCAGACGGATCGCGTGGTAACGCGGGAGCAAAAAGCAAGCACGGGGCGGCGATCGGAAGACAGTACGTTCCCTTGAAGTTGGATTTGATGTTTTTTTTCGGAGAGCTGGATCGATCATGAAACGATCCGGCCGGAGGATGGAGCTTCAACGTTATGTTTCGCAAGCCTGGCATTGGTAAGACGCGGATTCTGGGACTGACCATGGTCCTGACGGCGGGCCTCGGCATGGCCGGCACCTTCGGGACGGTCATCCCCATTGGAGGCGAGGCGGCCGATCTGGCGCTCGATGAGGCGCGCGGCGTCCTGTACGTCGCCGATTTCACCGGGAGCCGTATCGACGTCATCTCGCTCTCCAGTTACGCGCTGAAGACGTCGATCAACGTGCCCAACCAGCCCAGTTCGATCTCGGTTTCCCCCGACGATCACTGGCTTATCATGACGAACTACGGGAACAACGCCACGCCGGCAGCGCAGACCAACATGGTGACGCTGCTCGACCTGACCAACAACTATGCCCGGCAGACGTTCACGTTAAGCGATACGCCGCTGGGCGTGGCCTTCGGCCTGGACGGGAACGCGCTGATCGTCACGGCGACTTCGTTCCAGCTGTTCAATCCGTCGACCGGCAGCATTCAACTGCTCGAGACCATCTCGCAGGTGGCATCCAATGCGATTCCGCAACCGCTGTCGGCCTATCCTTCGAATTTCACGCAGGCGACCATCGCCACCTCGCGCGATGGGCTCACCATTGCCGGTTTTGGCGGAGGCTCGCCGTACCTGGTATACCGCTATGCGGTCGCGACCAAGACGATCACCGCCTCCTTCTATACCTCGTCTCCTCCCGGGGGGCCGCGCGTGGTCAGCGTGGCCGATGACGGAAGCTCCATGACCATGGCGTGGTGGCTCACCGACTCCAATTTCAACGAACTGGCCGAATTCCTCAACCCGTCCGGCATTCTGAATATCGGGAGCCACGTGATCGATTCCTCGCGCAACCTTGTCTACGCGCAGGTTCCGGCCACGGCCGCCTCGAACGGCAGCAGCTCGACGCCGGTGCTTGAAATCCTCTCCTCCGACAATCTGACCGTTCAGGAGTCCGTCCAGATCCCCGAAAACCTGGCGGGCCGGAGCGTGCTGAGCAACGATCACAATACGATGTATTCGGTTTCGGCGAGCGGCGTGACCGTTCTGCCGGTCGGCCATTTGAACAAGTACCCGCGCCTGGCCACCTCGGCCCAGGACGTCGCGTTCCGCGGAAATTTCTGCAACCGCAATTCGATGACCCAGACCTTCACGATCTCGGATCCAGGTGGGAATCACACCCGCTTCGCGGTCAGTCCGAATACCGCCGGAGTCCTGGTTTCGCCTTCGAGCGGCACCACGCCGGCCGTTGTCACTGTGGCCGTGGACCCCAACGCTTTCGCGAACCAGAACGGAACCGTCCTGACCAGTCTCACGATTTCCTCGCCTGACAATACCGTGATCGATCTTCCGCAGACCGTTCGTGTGGCGGTCGGTTCTCCGCAGCCGGTTCAGCGCGGACTGGCCATCGACCTTCCCGGCACCATCGTTGACGTGATGGCCGACCCGAAGCGCCCGGCGTATTACGTTGCGCGTCAGGATCAGAATCAGATTATGGTGTTCAATTCGGCCAATAACACCCAGACCGCGACGCTGCGCACCTGCACCAAGCCGACCTCCATGGCGGTCACCATTGATCAGCAGTATCTGCTGGTCGGTTGCGACGCGTCCCACGTCATGCCGATTTTCGATCTCGACCTGCTGCAGCAGGTCGGTTTCGTCTCCCTTCCGACGGATTATGTGGAATCCGTGGCGGTGTCGAACAACATGATTCTGGCGTACACCCGCTCGGCCGCCGACGGCACCTACGGGCTCGACCAGATCAACCTGTTATATGGAACCGGCTCGCGGCTTCCGCAGTTGGGCGTCTGGGAGGACAATCCCGGATTGCTGCCCACCACGGGCATGCTGACTTCTTCTCCCAACGGCGCGCACATTATGTTTGCGGGCACCGACGGAACCGTCCTGATCTATGACGCCACGGTCGGCACCTTCACCGTTTCGAGCAACCTGAACAGCAAGCCGGTCGGCGGGGCGGCGGCGTCCAATTACAGCCAGTACGCGGTCGGAAACTACCTACTGGACTCCTCCGGCACTCCGGTGGCGCAGTTCCAGACCTCCGGCGGCTTCGCGGCCGGATTTGCATTCGTGAATCAGAACGGATACTTTACGACCTCGGCACCCATCACTTCCAGCGGGGAGACGGGTCAGAGCGGAGCGGGAACCATCGCGCAGGTCGATACGACCGCCGGCAGTCTGATTCAGCCCACGCCAATGGTTGAGGCGCCACTCCTGGATGTAACGGCCGGGCTCGGCAACTTCCCCGGCCTGACCTGTAATACGACCACCGGCGGCGGCGGATCGACCACCGTACAGACCTGCAGCAGCACCGTCGGGGGGATTACCACGGTCACCACGACCACCTGCAACGGCGTCGGCTCGGGATCCTCATCGTGTCAGACTCAGACCACTTCGGGTTCGGCGAACACTAGCGCTAGCGGGCTCGCCCGCACGCTGGCGGTACTGAACGATCAGAGCGCGATCATCAGCCTGACCACTTCCGGCATCACCGTGCTGCCTGCGAATTACGCGGCTGCGGTTTCGCTTCCGTTGATCAACAACGTGGTCAGCGCGGCGGACGGCGTGTCCGCGCCCGCCCCTGGCGGATTGATCGAAATTCTCGGCACCCAGTTCAGCCCCACCAACCTGGCGACCAATGAAATCCCGCTGCCGACCGCGCTCGGCAACAGCTGCGTGACCATCAACGGCCAGCCGATGCCGCTGATTTTCGTTTCGCAGAACCAGATCAACGCGCAGATGCCTTCACAGGCCGAAGGCGGCGTGACCGTCCAGGTCCTGACCCCGGGCGGCACCAGCGACAGCTTCAACCTGACGGTTCCTCCCACCGCACCCGCCGTTTTCCTGTCGGGCGTAGCGGGTCCGGAGACCAACATCCCGACCATCGTCCGCGCCTCGAACGGTCAACTGGTGACCGATTCGAATCCGGTGCAGCGCGGCGATGCGCTGACCATTTATCTCACCGGTTGCGGCCAGACTTCTCCGCCGGTAACCGACGGCAACGCCGCTCCCATGAGCCCGTTGTCCTACGTGGTGAATCCGCCTGCGGTGACGCTCGGCGGCATCGCTTTGAATACGATGTTCGGCGGCCTCACGCCGGGATCGGTCGGCTTGTGCCAGTTCAATGTTTCGGTTCCCTCAAATGTGCCGGAAGGCGTGAGCATCCCACTCACCATCACGCAGGGTTCCGGCTCGCAGACGCTCAATGTAAGGGTGATCGGTTAAGCGGCGGTTCAGATTTCCGTGTGTAAACAGAGGATTTAGAAAGGAACGAGATATGAAGACAGCTCGTTTGCTGGTAGTGTGTGCGGCCGCGTTTGCGCCGGTCGCGATGGCTCAGCGGTGGGAAGTCGGCGGCGGCGCCGGCGGTGGATTCTACACGTCCAACGATGTTTCCCTGCCGGGCTCGTCGGTTTCGGCGAAGATCGCCTCAAGCGTCGAAGGCAGCGGCTGGCTCGACAACGACGGCCCCAATCATTGGGGTGGTGAGGTGCGCTTCGACTATCAACTGGGCGATTTCGGCCTCAACGGCGGCGGCCAGTCCGCAAGTTTCGCGGGCCGCTCCTACGCGCTGCATTATGACGTGATGTGGCACTTCACGCCCAACGGGTCGAAGATCCGCCCGTACGTCGCGCTCGGCGCAGGCATCAAGGTCTATCAGGGCACCGGCTCGCCGACCGCCTATCAGCCGCTCTATCAGTACGCGCTGTTGAGCCCCACTCAGGATCTGGTCCCGCTGATCAGCGGCGGCGCGGGTGTCAAGATGCAGATCTCCCAGCACGTCCAGCTTCGTTTCGAACTTCACGATTACGCCACGCCGTTCCCCAAGCAGGTGGTCGCTCCCAACCAGGGCGCCAAAGTCGGCGGCTGGCTGATGGACTTCGTTCCGTCCGTCGGTATCAGCTACACGAGCGGCGAGGGAAGATAGAAAACAGGAGTCAGGCTCCTGACTCCTGACTTCTTTCTTCAAGTTTCTTTCGCACAAGAGCGCGTAATGCGCCCTTGTCTATTCTCGAAGCATGAAATTGCTTCGGGCCCTGCTCCTGGTCTCGCCCGCCGCGTTCGCGGCCGATTATATCGGCAGCCAGGCCTGCAAAACCTGCCATCCCGACGTCTGGTCGACCTTCTACAAGAATCCGCATTTCAAAAGCGTCGCTTCCGGTAAAGAATCGCCCGAAAATACCGGCTGCGAAAGCTGTCACGGACCCGGCCAGGCGCACGTCAACGCACACGGCGGCAAAGCGACCATCGTCGCTTTTTCCCAGCTTGGACCTGAAAAAACGCTGAACGCCTGCCTGCGCTGCCACGGCGAAACATTATCCAGAGCGAATATCCGCCGCAGTTCCCACACCCAGCAGGATGTAGTCTGCACCAACTGCCACTCGATTCATAAATCGACCGCGCCGCGATTTCTACTCGCCAAACCGCAGCAATCCGAGCTGTGCTACACCTGCCACGCGAGCGTCCGAGCGCAGTTTTCGATGCCCTTCAAGCATCGCGTGAACGAAGGCGTGGTCAAATGCACGGACTGCCACAATCCACACGGCGCCTTCGATCCCACCTGGCGCATGGCCTCGCGTCCTCGCATGATCGAGCAGGCCGAAGGCAACGAAGAAGCATGCCTCAAGTGCCACATCGACAAGCGCGGCCCCTGGGTTTTCGAGCACGGCTCGGTCCGCGTCGAACGCTGCGAGACGTGCCATCAGCCGCATGGCTCGACCAATCCACGCATGCTGCGCCGGCCCGTGGTGTTCACGCTGTGTCTGGAATGTCATAACGGCCAGGGAACTTTCGGCGGCTTCGGGCCGACGTTTAAAGCCGGGATTTCGAATCCACCCTCCGACCACAATTTGGCCAATCCGCGCTACCAGCAGTGCACCAGCTGCCATGTCCGGATCCACGGGTCGAATACCAGCCAGTATTTCTTCCGGTAAATCATGAAAACATTTCTTTTCGTTTTCGTATTTGTATTTTCCGCGCTCGCGCAGCCGCCGGTCGCGCCCTCGACCGGCGAACAAGTCGGCACGACGCGCGGTGACGATTTCGAAAATTACAACATCACGCTGAGCTTCGAACTCGGCTATCGCCTCGCAACCACCGGCGGCGACGCGGACATGTACCGGGCGACGATTAATTACAGCGACGGCATCCGGCTGCTATCGAGTTCGCTGTTCGTTCAATCCAAGGCCGGCCACGGAACCTGGTTCGACCAGGTCGTGCTCAACACCCAGGGCCTGGGCGGCGATCCCTACGAGTCTGCCAACCTGCGCATCGAAAAGAACGGCGTGTATCGCTATAACATGGTGTGGCGCCAGAACGCTTTTTTCGATCCCGCCCTCACCGTCGCGTTCGGCCAGCATCTCATCAACACCACGCGCACCCTCCAGGATCACGACCTCACTCTTTTCCCGCAAAGCCATTTCAAATTGTTCCTCGGCTATTCGCGCAACGTCGACGACGGCCCCGCGCTGTCGACCGTTCAGTTGTTCAACTCCACCGGCGACGTGTACCCGGTCTTCGCGAACATCCACGATCAGCAGAACGAATATCGCCTGGGAGGCGAAGCCAATTTCTTCGGTTTCCGCCTGAACGTCATGCACGGCTGGGTCGATTACAAAGAGGACACGCCGACCGATATCATGGCGCCCGAACCCGGCACGCTCGCGACGCTCACCTCGTTCGCAAGCACCCAGCCTTATCACGGCACCAGCCCGTACTGGCGAGCCGCTCTGTTTCGCGAAGGAAAGCATTTGTGGGCGCTGAATGGCCGGTTCAGTTATGTGTCGAATCACCGAGGCTTTATCGATAACGAACTCGCGACTTTATCGAGCCCGGTCGGCAATCTGATGACGCAGCAGGTGCTGTCTTTCGGCGACGCCAGCCGCCCCGCGCTCGCAGCGAATTTCAACATCAGCCTGTTCCCCACGTCCAACCTGACGCTCACCAATCAGACCACCTATAACGACAATCGCAGCGTGGGCGACTCGGTTTTCAGCCAGTACATCGTCGGCCAGACGGTGGTTCCCGTGATCCCTTACACCTACCTGGGTGTGCGCGACATTTCGAATTCCACCGGCGCCGAAATCCGGGTTCGAAAATGGTTCGCGATCCACACTGGTTATCAATATTCGGACCGCCGCATCGCCGTCATCGACAACCAGGAAGCTTTCGGCGCGCCCGCGCCCGCGCCTCCGGCCAATACTCCTTACACGCAGGTCAACATTCTACAGGAGGGATCACTCGGATTCCGTTTCCGTCCGATCCAGCGTTTGAGCATCCTCGCGGATGGCGAATTTGGACGCAATAATCAGCCGTACACGCCCATCAGCGACAAGAATTATCAAACCTTTCGCGCCCGCGCCGAATACCGCCTCAAATCGCTCCGCGTGGGCGCCAATGCCAAAACCGACGACAACAACAATTCGATCACGCTGACCAGTTTCGCCTCGCGCTCGCGCACCTACAGCGCCGATGCTTCGTGGACGCCGAAGGAGTGGTTTTCAATCGACGCGTCCTACAGCAAACTGCATCTGAACACGCTGGGAGGCCTGTACTTTTTCGTGAATGATGCGCCCGTCGACACCACGTCGATTTATATCAGCAACATTCACGCCGGAAACCTGGGCGCGCGTTTTGCGATCGGCAAGCGCGCAGATTTTTACGCAGGCTACACCATCACGCAGGACGTGGGCGACGGACGCTCGACGCCCACCGGCAACTCGACCGATCTAACCGCCTTCGCGGCTGCGCAGACGTTCCCACTCAAGTTCCTTTCGCCCCAGGCGCGCCTGTCGGTGCGAATCCACAAACAGCTTCGCTGGAACCTTGGATACCAGTATTACGGCTATACGGAACAGTTCTCAAGCCTTCAGGATTTTCATGCACATACGGGTTATTCTTCGCTCCAGTGGTCGTTCTAACGAAACGAACCCATTCCGCCGATAATCCGGGTATGGACGGCACGCCGCTGAACATGACCACGCTGTTGCTGGCCGCGCTTGCCATGGTCGGCATGATCATGATGCTGCGCAAGCGTTATGACAGCAATCTCCCGTTGTTTTTCTACTTCGTTCTGCTGGTGTTCACGAACATGACCGACCGCGAGGTAAACCCGTTCCTGATCTACGTCGGCCTGATCTTCGCGCTGCTGCTTCGCTTCGAGTTCATGAACAGCGGCTTCTCAAAGTTCGTCGCCTGGATCGCCACGGCGTCGATGGGCCTGATCGTGTTCGTTTTTCTGTCAGAAGTATTCGGCGACGGCAGTCCGCCGTTCTAGCGCTTGCCCCTTCTGGTACGCTCGTCGAGTGGTTCTTCCAAGCCGCGAACGGGCCATCGTCGATGTCGCGAAGTTGCGCGACTACTGCCTGAGCCGGACCCACGTGCGAGGCCGAAACAAGGCTCGCGTGTTTGACGCTGTCCTCGGACTCACCTCATCCGACGCCGAACTCCTTCGCGATCGGCTCATTCGCGCCGCGATGGATGGCGACGCCGTTGCCGGCGCGGTCGACGAATATGGGAGGCGCTACACGATAGACTTCGAAATGATCCGAGGCGCCCGCAGGGCGACGATCCGAAGCGCGTGGATCGTGCCGCAGGGCGACTTGGTTCCACGTCTGACGAGTTGTTTTGTACTATTGGATTAGGAAACGTGATGCCGGAATTGGAGATTTTGTCCGTTGTGGCGCTGCTCGAGGACCTTCCAGGGAAAGGTCTTCGTCGCGGGCAGGTCGGCACCATTGTCGAGGCTCTTGCGCCCAATGTGTATGAAGTCGAATTCAGCGATGACGACGGCCAGACCTACGCCACGCTCGCCCTTCACGCGGCCCAGTTGCTACAGCTTCGCCACCAGCCCGATCATCAGGCCGCCTGACGCTTCACTTCTCGATCGGCAGTCCCGCGCCCGTCCACGCTCGCCATCCGCCGTCGAGCGAAATCGCGTTTTCGTAGCCCATCTGGCGCAGCACATCCGCTGCCAGCGCTGAACGGAAGCCTCCGCCGCAGTATAGAACCATGGTGGTCGATTTATCCGGCACCTTTGTCTCGATATCGCGCTCGATGATGCCCTTGCCCAAATGAATCGCGCCTGCCGCGTGGCCGGCCGTCCATTCGTTGTCTTCGCGGACGTCGATCAATACGTGGCCTTCTTTCGGCATTTTCTGGTACGCCTCGATGTCGACTTCTTTTACCCGCGATTTGGCGTCGTTTACCAGCTTCAAAAATCCCTGATTATGCGATTTATGCGGTGTGCTCATTTCACTCTCCGGATGCGGGCGCCTGCGCCCTTTAATTTCGTTTCTATTCTCTCGTACCCGCGGTCGATGTGATACACGCGATCGATGGTCGTCTCGCCTTGGGCGGCCAGGCCGGCCAGCACCAGGGACGCGCTCGCGCGCAGGTCGCTTGCGATCACTTCCGCGCCCGACAGGTGCGTCACGCCCGCCACAATCGCCTGCCGCCCGTCCAGGCGAATGTTCGCACCCATCCGCGCCAGCTCCAGCGCGTGCATGAAGCGGTTTTCGAAAATGGTTTCGGTGACGATGGAAATTCCCTCGGCCTGCGTCATCAGCGCCATGAATTGCGCCTGCAGATCGGTAGCGAAGCCCGGATGCTCTTCCGTCTTCATGTCCACGCTCTTGAGTTTCCCGCAGCGCACGCGCAGCGTGGCGGGCGACGTTTCTGTGATCTCCGCGCCTGCCTGATTCAGCTTATCGATCAGCGCACGCAAGTGTTGCGGGTCACAATTTCTCACGGTCAGGTCGCCATGTGTGATCGCGCCGGCCACCAGGAACGTCCCCGCTTCGATCCGGTCCGGAATAATGGTGTGTTCGGCGCCGTGCAGCTTCGTTACGCCGCGTACGCGAATGGTGGAGGTGCCCGCACCCTCGATAGACGCACCCATTTTCGTGAGCAGCGCCGCCACGTCCACTACTTCCGGTTCGCGCGCCGCGTTCTCGATAATGGTTTCGCCGTTCGCGAGCACTGCGGCCATCAGCAGATCTTCGGTTCCAGTGACGCTGATCCGGTCGAACGTGAACGACGCACCCTGCAACCCGTGCGGAGCTTCGGCTTCGATGTAGCCGTGCTCCTGCCGCACCACCGCGCCCAAACGTTCCAGGCCGGCGACGTGCAAATTGATGGGCCGCGCTCCGATGGCGCAGCCGCCGGGGAGCGAAACCCGCGCGCGTCCGCAGCGTGCCAGCAGCGGACCCAGCACCAGGCTCGACGCACGCATAGTTTTCACCAGATCGTACGGGGCTTCCGGACGATCGAGTGTGACGGCTTCAATCGTTACCCGACCATCCGCCTGAGTAACCTTCGCGCCGGTGTGGGTGATCAACTTCTGCATGGTGGCTATATCGCGCACCGGAGGAATCCTCGCGAGCGTCACAGGGTCGGACGTCAGCAGGCACGCGGCGAGCACCGGCAGGGCGGAATTCTTGGCGCCGCTCACCTGGATCTCGCCTTCAAGCGGCACGCCGCCCTGAATCAGAAACCGGTCCATTACTTGAGCGCCTCCGCCAGATTTCCGCCCGCATTTTTCAATAAACGTTCCGCTTCCATGCGGCTAATGTTTCGATTTCCCATCACGATCGCGGTTCGCACGCTCCGTCCTGCGGCCTCCAGAAGTTCCGACGCGCGATCGTAACTGAAACCGGTCGACTGCGCAATGATCCGCCGCGCCCGGTCTTCCAGTTTCACGTTCGAAGGCTGCACGTTGACCATCAGGTTGCCATAAACGTGGCCCATCCGGATCATGGCCGCCGTGCTGATCATGTTGAGCACCATCTTGGTGGCCGTTCCGGCGCGCAGGCGTGTCGAACCGGCAATCACTTCGGGGCCCGGCGCCGGCTCCATGGGAAAATCGACCATCTTCGACAGCTCGGAATCCGGGGCGCAACTGATCCCGCAGGTGACCGCGCCAATCTGGCGCCCCCAGCCGACCGCGCCGAGCACGTATGGAGTCCGGCCGCTCGCGCTGATCCCGACCACCACGTCATCCTTGCGAAAACCAGAGGCGGCCAGATCCGCCGCGCCGGCCTCCGGTTCGTCCTCGCTCGCCTCGGAGGCTCGGGCCAGGGCGCTTTCGCCTCCGGCGATGATTCCGCGAACCAGGTCCGGCGCGACCCCGAACGTCGGGGGGCATTCGGAGGCGTCAAGAACGCCGAGCCTTCCGCTGGTCCCGGCCCCTATATATGCCAAACGGCCACCCCGCTGAAGCGCGGCCACAATCGCGTCGACTGCGCGGGCGATGCGGGGGATTTCACGCTGGACTGCGGCTGCAATTCCGGTGTCGGCGGAATTCATCAGCGCCAAAACCTCACTGGTCGTCGCCCGATCGAGGCGATCGGAGCCCGGGAAAACCTGTTCGGTGGATAGGCCGTCGAGCATGGTTACGATCCATTCGATATTGTACAGGAGGCCGCGCGAGACCTTAGCAAACTGCCTTCTCGGCAGTCCTAAGAGCTAAGGCGAGGGCCCTAGTTAGTACCGGTACTTTGAGGGGCCGAGGTCTACTCAGAAGTCACCGTTAAGGCCCATCGCATCAGAAATTTGCGAAGAATCCAGTGGAACTGTGACGAATCCGACCGGGATAGCGAAAATCCAGCAAATATGCCTTGACACTCCAAAGACCTCCCTCATATACTACTAACGTACCGGCATAGGTGACCTGGGTGGTGTGCAGGCGCAAACCGGCAAACGGGTTTAGAAAAGGGTCGGAGGCTCGAATAACGATGAGGAAGATTTTTACAGGAGCGGGATCTCTCGCTTTCTGCTTTTTAGCGGCTGCTTCTTTCGCGAGTGCGGCGCCTACGTGCACAGGCAACCTGCTCACGGACTACAGTGGCGATTCAAATACGGCTACTTCTGGTGGTCTTCAGAGTCCAGGAGCGGGATCGCCGCAACTTACGTGTTCCATCGGATCGCTGTCGTTTTCGAACTTCTCCTTCCTGCTCGACTCGGGCAGCTTCTCGACCAGCGCTCCCGACATCAGCGTTGAGGACGCAGCGGTCATTGGAAGCCAGGCTATCCTTCAGTTCGACCCGAACATTGCCGCAGGTTCGGATCTGCTGTTTGAGGACCAGGTGACGGGCGGCACTTTCGGCGTAGATTTGTCGACGACTATCGCCGGTACTGGATTTGTGAATGAGACGGTTTGCACCGTGTTTGCAAGCAATGGTATTTGCTCGCCGGCTGACACCCTCGCGATTCTCAACGTTAGCGGGCAGGGTTCCAATCCTGAGAGTGTTTCGGCTAGCATCGGTGAGGCCTGCAGTGGTTGCTCTTTCTCGACGGCGGGCGGAAACGCTTCGGTTACCTTCGGAGTCGGTCAGGGCGAAGTTTGGATTATCAAAGACATCAACTCCGGAAGCGCTGCATTCAGCGAAGTCGAGCAAAGCTATGGTACTCCTGAGCCGATGACCATGTCCCTGGTGGGCTTCGGTCTCCTCGGCCTCGGGCTGGTAGGTCGCAAGCTTCGCAAGTAATCGTTCAGATTCAAAGTCTTACGGAGCCGGAGACGAAAGTCTCCGGCTCTTGTCATTTTCTGGGCGCGAAAAAAGGCGCTTTCGATTCAGAAAGCGCCTTTCCTTACGAACGGATAGAAATCGTTATGCGCTGAAGGAACTGCCGCAGCCACAGGTGGACTTCACGTTCGGATTGTTGAACTTGAATCCCGACCCTTCCAGCGTCTCGACGAAATCCACTTCCGCACCATCCAGGTACAGCAGGCTCGCCTGATCCACGAAAACCCTGAGGCCGCTGAAACTATAGGTCTTATCCAGCAAGCCGGGGCTGTTTTCGAAAGCCATCGAGTAACTGAAACCCGAGCATCCGCCTCCCACCACGGCGATCCGTAAACCGGCCGGCTTCGGCTCCTGGCTATCGAGAATCTCTCTCACCTTGGTTACCGCAGTTTCTGTCAATTGAACCATAATTTCGAGTCCCTCTGCCTTGATTGTACTATGAGCGGCTGTACGCGCCAACATGCTATCTTGAGGAAAACCCCGGCCACCGTTTTTCGAGCTTGCCACGGAGCCCCTTGGGCGGCAGGAAATGCTTGAAACCCGGCCCCTTGCGTCCGCGTCGAGAGAGTTAGCTTATGAGCATCTTGATTGGGGCGCTTCCGATTCCGGCAGTAGGGGAACGAGCCCGGGAAAAGGCCGGCACCAGGACGCGAGTGGATCATAAGAACAGCGAAGAGGCGTCTCTTGTCCGGCGCGTGCAGGCTCGCGATGAAATGGCGTTTCGCGAGATCGTGGAGCGTTATCAGGCCAAGGTCTTTTCGATCATCTATGGAATCCTTCGCAATCATAATGACGCGGAGGACATCGCGCAGCAGGTTTTTTCGAAAGTCTATTTCTCCATCCGCAACTTCGATTTCCGCAGCTCGCTGTTAACGTGGATTTACAAGATCACGGTGAACGAGTGTTACGACTATCTGCGCAAGAAACGCGTGCGGAAGCTGGTTTACGAAAGCGATTTTTCAGAAGAAGATGCCCTCCGCATGGAAGCATCTGACCCCGCCGTCGACCCGGCGGTGCCGGTGGATCGGAAGCTGGCGCAGCAGGATCTGGTCATGAAGCTGCTCGACCGGGTGTCAGAAGAAGATCGCAGTTTGATTTTGCTCAAGGAAGTGGAAGGGCATTCCGTGGAAGAGTTGGCAGCCATGACCGGGCTGAATGAGAACACCATTAAAGTGAAATTGTTCCGGACCCGGCAGAAGCTGGTGAAGGCGGCCCAACGGTTGAACCGTGGGCGTCCGTTCGGACTTAAGTAAGAAAAACAGCGGGCATTCAAGACCCGCGAAGCAAGAGTAGTTCAAATTGAGGGAAGGAAATCATGCATCGCTCGATTCGGGATCACCTCGAAGAAGTGCTCGCTGGCTCGCGTGACGGCGGAGAGTTTCAGGAGCATCTGAAAGACTGCGAAGAGTGCGGCGCCCAGTTGAAAGCCATGCGGGAGCAGGCTCTGCTGTTGCGCGATTTGCGGTCGGAAACTGAGCCGCGGCCGGGTTTTTACGCGCGGGTCATGGAGCGCATCGAAGCCGAAGGTCCAGCCTCCATCTGGAACGTCTTCATCGAATCCGCGTTCGGCCGGCGACTCGCGATGGCGTCGATGGCGTTGGCGCTTCTGCTTGGCCTGTACGTGGTTGCCGCCGAACAGAAGGATCACTCGACCGTGCTGACCGTCAGCGGGGACCAGGGGCAGGTGTGGAATCAACCCGGCACGCCGGATCGCGACGCCGTTCTGTTGAACCTGGTCACCTACCGGGAGCAGTAAGAATGACGGCAGCCGCGGAGCGGGCGCCTTGGATGAACCCGCGAATTCTGACCACCCTGATGTTTGTCTTCCTGGCCGGAGCGGCCACCGGTGCGCTTTCCATGCGGCTGATCCATCACCCCGCGCCGGTGAACGCGCAGCCCAATCGCGAAGCGGTGCTGAACCGTTTTCGCACGCAGCTCGATCTGGATGGCGCGCAGGTCCAGAAGCTCTCGCTGCTGCTCGACGATTACAGCCAGTATTACGAAAGCCTGCAGGAGCAACTCGACGATCTGCGCTCCACCGGCAAGACGCGCATCATGCAGATCCTCAATCCGGCGCAGCGCGAGAAGTTCGAAAAGATGATGAACGATCTGGCGCCGCAGTTGACCGGCGGCAAGCAGTAAACTTTTATTTGCCCGCTTCTTTTCTGATCACCGGACCGCCCGCGTCCGGAAAATCGCGGCTGGCGCTCGACCGCTTCCTGGCTTCGCCCGGCGCCTGGCTGATCACGCCGACGGCGACCATGGCGGAGCATCTTCGAAACGAGCTTGCGCGATCCGGCTCCGCCGTTCGACCCAGTCAGGTGATGACGCTCGCGCATTTCCTCGACAGCCGCAGCGGCATTCCGGCCCCCGCGCCCCCGGCATTGGTCCATCTGCTGATTCAGCAGGCGCTCGAACAATTGCGCCCCGCGCGATTCGAAGCTGTCGCGCGATATCGGGGATTCCACGCCGCTATCGCGAAGTTGATGGAAGAAGCCCCGGCCGACGTGTTGGGCGGAGATCTTGCGGAAGTGTTCGAGTTCGTTGAGCACGGTCTGGCCGAACGAGGCTGCGCCTTTCGCAATGCGCGTCTGCTCGCAGCCATGGAAGACCCGGGGTTGCTGGCGCCGCACATCGTTTTCGACGGCTTCTTTGCGTTTTCCGCCGCTGAGCGCAAGCTGATCGAAGCGCTGGCGGGTATGGCATCCGTCACCGTCACCCTCCCCGAAGCCGATCCGCAACTGGTGCGCGCTGGTTTCATCGAGCATCGCTTAAACGAAAGCCGCCGCAACGCCCGAATCGAGAAATTCGCTGCGCCCACGCCCGATCGCGAAATAGAAGAGATCGCGCGCCGCATTCTGGATCAAGCTGCGTCCGGAAGGCCGTTCCGGGAAATGGGCGTGATTCTGCGCGCGCGCGAACCGTATGGGTCCGCGCTTCAAACCACACTCGCGCGATTCGGAATCCCGGCCCGGTTTTATTTTCTTGACGCGCTGATCGATCAACCCGCGGTCGCGTATCTTTGCCGGGTGGTGCGCGCGATGCTGGCAGGTTGGGATCACGGAGAGCTGCTTGCGGCGCTGCGGATGCCGGTGTCGGGATTCGGTACCACGCCCGACGGCGACCAGCTGGATTTCGAAACCCGCAAACAGTTGCCCGGCGCAGGTCTGCCGCTTCCGCGGATCGCGGAATTCCTCGCGCCATTCGATGCATGGAGGCGGGAACTGCAGACTGCGGCCGAGTGGGCGTCGCGCCTCAAGAAACTGCGCGCGCTGATTCCCGCTCCCGAAGTTGGCGATTGGCGGGAGCGGACGCAAGTGGAAGCCTGGCGATCGATCGCGGCGAGCCTGGATGGGTTCGACGCCGCCCTGGATCAAGCCGGCGCTTTCACGCGGGAAGCCTGTTCGCTTGCCGACTCTTGGAATCATGCGGAGTTGGCGCTTTCGCTTGAGCAGTCGCGCGCGCCGGACCGGCGCCGCAATGTCGTGCATGTGATGGATGTGTTCGAAGCCCGTCAATGGGAGTTGCCGGTGGTGTTCGTGTGCGGCCTGGTGGAGCGGCACTTTCCGCAGTATCATCGCGAGGACTCGCTGTTCAATGACGCGGCTCGGCGGCGCGCGGGGCTTCCGACGTCGGCCGATCAGCAGCGGCAGGAGCGGTTTTTGTTTGAGCTCGCCACCACGCGCGCCACGGAGACCACTGTTCTCAGCTACTCGCGCTTCAATGAGAAAGGCGAAGACACGCTACGGTCGTTTTTTCTGGATTCCGACGCCCCGCTTTTGACGGATCGTGTCCGGCCCGCGCCTGTGCGCGAAGTTCCCATTCCACCGCCATCCTCGATCCGCCAACCGGAACTGCTCACCAGGCTGGCGCAAACCCACCAGGCGCTCTCGCCGAGTTCCATCGAGCGGTTCCTGCAGTGCCCGTTCCAGTTTTTTGCGGAGAAATCGCTGCGTCTCCGCTTGCGGCCCGCCGCGCCGCGGGATCGGCTGGACGTGCGGCTGCAGGGCACTATTCTGCATCGCGCGCTGGCCGAAGCGGCGCGGATGCCTCTGCTGGCGCGGCCGGTTTTCGATGACGTGTTCCGCGAAGAATGCCGGCGCGCGGGCGTTCCGGAGGGTTATCGCACCGAAGCCGTGCGCCTGGAATTGTTGCGCCACTTCGAGGCTTTTTTGAACAACCGGGACGTGGATCTGGGTTGGACCAGCCGAGTCGAAGAGGATTTCAGTTTCGCGCTGAACCCGCTGCTGACCATCCGCGGCCGCATCGATCGCATGGATGTGAGCCCGCGCGGCGAGGCGCTGGTGATCGACTACAAACACAGCGCGGCGCTGAAAATCAAACAACGCGTGGGCAACACGGAATCGGGAGATTCGGTGCAGGGAGGGGTGTATCTCTTAGCGGCGGAGCGCGCGTTCGGGCTGGAGCCAGCCGGAATGCTGTATTGCGGCCTGCGCAAGGACGTCACCTGGGACGGATGGCACACGCCGATTCCCGGATTGGAGCGAATCGGCGAGCCATCGACCAAAGCGAGGTTGCGCGAGCTGATGGATATGGCGTCGGCGAAAGCGGTGGAGACGTTCGACGCAATTGTCGCCGGCGCCAGCGCGCCACAGCCGGCGGATACCGACAAGTGCAAATGGTGCGACTTTCGCGATATCTGCCGGTGGGAGAGCGCGGTCGCGATCGAGCGAGCAGGAACATCGTGATCCTAACCGCGGATCAGCGCCGCGCGGTGGAACGAAGCGGGCAGAACGTGTGCGTGGTGGCCGGGCCGGGCTCGGGGAAAACGCGCGTCTTGATCGAACGCTTCGCGTGGCTGGTGGAGCATGAGGGCGTCGATGCGGGGCGCATTCTTGCCATCACGTTCACCGAAAAAGCCGCCACTGAGATCAAGCAACGGCTGATGGACCGCTTCGTCGATCGGGCCGACTTGCGCGAACAGATTGAGCGCGCCTGGGTGTCCACCATTCACGGATTCTGTGCGCGGCTGCTGCGCGAACACGCGATTGCGGCCGGGCTCGCGCCGGATTTTTCGGTGCTCGACCAGGCGCCTTCGGATCGATTGGCGCGCGCGGCGGCGGAGGAATCAATCGACGAATTGCTGCGCGAGCGTTCCAATGACACTCGCCGGCTGCTCGAGTCCTTGGACCTTTCGACGCAGGACGACGGCCGTCAACCGGATCTTGCGCGCGGCCTGCTTGAGATTTACGAAGCCATGCGCCTGGCGGGATTGCGGGAACTTCCGTGGTCCGCGCCGGCGCCCGGCGAATTCGAGAGAGCGCGCGAGCTCGCACGCGACATCCTACTTGATCCCGAGCGCGGCAAAACCGTGAATCAGAAGTCGGGGCACGCGGAGTTGCGCCAATGGGCGCGCGCGTTACTGGAATTACCGGCTGGAGTGAGCGATCGGCATTTCGAGCTCGCGCAGTTGAACGTCAGCCGGTCGCACCTGGTCAAGGACAGCTTTTCGCGGCATGCAGCGGCGGAATTGAAGACCGGACTACTGGAGCGCGTGGAAGCGGACTGGCTGGGCATCACGCACGCGCCGATGCTCGAGATGCTGCGGGCGGCGATTGCGCGTCTGGATCAGCGCTATCGGGAAAAGAAGCGCGAGCAGGCTTCGCTCGATTTCTCGGATCTTGAAGAAGAAACCATCCGGCTGCTCAAATCCGACCCGGCCATCCGGCGCGAAACGGTGGAACGTTTTGAAGAAATCCTGCTCGATGAGCTGCAGGACACCAACCGGCTGCAGTGGATTTTGATCGACCTGATCCGGCAGCGCCTGTTCGCGGTCGGCGATATTAACCAGTCGATTTATGGATTCCGGCATGCCGACCCGGCCGTGTTCCACGAATATCGCGCCTCGCTCCCCAGTGGCGGCGTCGATGAACTGCGGGAAAATCACCGCAGTTGTCCGGAAATTCTGGACGCGGTTTCAAGGATGCTCGATGGGCAGGACGGAATCGAACCGCGCGGGCTCACGGCCGCGCGCGGATCCGGCGCGGCGGTCGAGCGACTGGTGGGACGCGGCGAATCGACCGAAGACGCGGAGGAAAACGAAGCCGGGCTGGTTGGGGCCCGAATTCGTGCGTTCCACGATTCGGGCCAGCACAATTATCGCGACATCGCCGTTCTGGTGCGCGCGCTGACCGCCGTCACGCCGTTCGAGCGGGCGTTCGACCGGTCGGCGATTCCATTCTTGGTGAGCGGCGGACGGACGTTTCTCGAAGCTCGTGAGATCCGCGACATAACCGCGCTTCTGGCCGCGCTGGTGAATCCGCTGGATGAAGTCGCGCTGGTCGGCGTATTGCGCAGCCCGCTGGTGGGGATTTCAGACGAAGAGCTGTTTCGCGAAGGCAGGGAGCATTGGCGCGCGGTTTTCGATCGGCTGTTCGGCTCGCTGCGCAAGATGGCCGGATTCGCGGCCCCGGATCGGCTGATTGCAAAAGCGCTCGACGAATGCGGCTACGTAGCGGCGCTGCCGGAGCGGGCGCGCGCGAATGTCGAGAAATTTCTGGCCTGGCTTCGGCGCGAAAATGCGGCGAATCCACGCCCGCTGGCGGAAATGCTCGAAGACGTCGAGGCGCTGCGCGTGCAGCAATCGGAAGCGGAGGCGCCGCCTCCCGACGCGGCGGATGTGGTGCGCGTCATGTCGATTCACGCGGCCAAGGGTCTGGAGTTCCCGGTGGTATTCGTCAGCGCGATGCACCGGCGGCCGGATCAGCGCAGGCCGGTGATCGCGTTTTCGGCAACAGCGGGCTTGGGCGCGAAATGGCGCCATCCGCGAACCGGCAAGGGGCAATCCGACGGCGCGCATTTGCGCGTGCTCGCAGAACTGAAGCAGCGCGAGAAAGCAGAAGAGAATCGGCTGTTGTACGTCGCGATGACGCGCGCCGAAGACCGGCTGATTCTGACGCACGCCGAAACCAAGCGGCCGTCGGATTGGCAGAAGCTTGCGGAGTTAGTGGTGCCGGAGTCCGTCGCGACCGTTGATCCGCCCGCGCCCGTGAGGCGCTTGGTGCGCGAAGCACCGCATCCGGCTGAGCATCTTTACCATCCGCCGGCTCTGACCGGCCAGTACGACTCGGCCGCAGCGGTGACCGCCATCGCGGCGTTCCATGCCTGCCCTCGCAAATATTTCCTCTCGACCATCACCACCGGGGAAATGCGCGGAGGCGAGGGTGGTGGAATCGCGACCGGATTAGCCGTGCACCGCATTCTGGCGGGTGAAGAGATCGACGAAGCCGAAGCCGCGGAGCTCGCTCGTGTGTTCCACGAAAGCGATCTGGGGCTACGTGCCCAAAAAGCCTCCCGCATCGAGCGCGAATTTGATTTTCTGCTGAATATCGACGATGTGGTCTTGCGTGGACAGATTGATCTCTGGTTTGAGGAAGCGGGCGAACTCATCCTGGTGGATTATAAGACCGATCGCGACACCTCCGCCTCCGATCAATATGCTTTACAGCTACGACTTTACGCGCTGGCGATCGAACGTTATGTGGGAAGGTTGCCGGATCGCGCGGTGCTGTTCTATCTGCGATCGAACCGGGCCATTGAGGTGGGAATTTCCGACTCCGAACTGGCCGGCGCGAAAGCGGCCGTGCGGGCGTTTCGGGACGCTCAGGAATCGCTCATGTTCCCGCTGCGCGCGGGCGAGCAATGCAGGCGATGCGAGTTCTTCGGCAACCGCTGCCCCGCTCCTCTTTCCTGATGGTCAGGTTTTTTCGGCTTTGCGCGCGGCCATCTTGCGGTCGAGCGCTTTCAGTAACCGCGTCTTGACGTCTTCCGGAATCTGCTGCGGCTCACAGCCCTTATAAACCTGCAGCGTCTTCTTGGTGGTGTCGACGATCACAAAACAGTTGGGACATTCCGTGACGTGCGACTCCAGGCGGCGTTTTATGTCGGGATCGCCGTTCGGGTCCAGGTAATCGTTCAGTTCCGTGAGGAACTGCTTACAGGTAAGCAAAGACGTCTTCCCCTTTTCGCTTGAATTGCCGGGTGAGCTTCTCCCGTAGTGCCAACCGGGCCCGTAATAGCCTGCTTTTCACCGCCGGAATCGAGATCCCAAGGGCCTCTGCGGTCTCCTCGGTGCTCAGTTCTTCGATGTCGCGCAGGATGAAAACGGTGCGAAAATCCGGTTTCAAAGTCTCGATTGCCTGATCCAGGATCTCCTGGATTTCTTCGCGCGAATAACGCTGTTCCGGGTTATCGTCCCATACGGCGATCTCCCGTTGCACCATTTCTTCGCCTGTGTCGACGGGTTCGTCCAGCGGAACCGTGCGGTCGCCCTTCCGCTTGCGCAGTTTCATGAGCGCTTCGTTGACGGCGATCCTGACAATCCACGTATAAAATTTTGAATTGCCCTGGAAGTTGTCCAGGTGCTCGTACGCCTTGAGGAACGCCTCCTGGAGCACGTCCTCGGCGTCTTCGTCGTTCTGGGTGATATGTTTGGCGAGCCGGTAGATCTTGCGCTCGTAGTGATTTACCAGTTCGGTAAAGGCCTGTGCGTCGCCCTGTTTGGCCCTGGCGACCAGGGCGGATTCATCGAATCCGGGGGGCGCGGGAGTTGTTGCTGGGGTGAGCGACATCTTCCTTCAATATAACAAGCGGACTCCCGCCTTGCTGCGATTTCGGGCGGGGCCGAGCTCGCCCCAAGCCGGCGATGATCCTTCGGCTCATCATGACAGATGAAAGTGTCCGGGATATCGGCGCACGGCGGGCTTCAGACCGCGCAAGGCTTCAGCCTTGCCCGTCAGAGTCTGTGCGAAACGTCTGTATTGGTCCCCGCCATTACGAGCCTGTGTGAAAAGTGGAGTTGATCCCCGCCGTGACCGGCAGGGCTGGTGGCCGACGCCTGTGCCGTTCACGCGATCGACCAGCCCTGCCGGTAACGGCGGGGTGGAGTCCCGACTTTTCACGCAGACTCGTCAAGCGGCGTTAAAGCGCCACGCGGATTGAAATCGTCCGCGTGCGAGACCGATCAATAACTGCAGCCTACTTTCAGGGGAGGGGAACGGAACCGCGACCGGTCAGCGGTGGATGGCACTTTTCACACTCACTTCGAAAGACGCGACAATAAGTCTAATCTCTTGAACAAGCGACTCCGGCTTCTGATTCGTCAGTGGATGTATCAGCTGCGCGGCGGCTTTCTGGTCCGCCCGCTGGCCATCGCGCTGGCGCTTGGCGCGGCCGGTGCGACGTTGTCGTGGCTCGAAGAGTTGTTTCCGTTCATCGACGCCTGGGTGCCCGCCGTCCTGTTCCCTTCGCACTCCGATCCGCAGGTGGCGCAGGTCATTCTGGGGGCCATCGGCGCGTCCATCATGACGGTGGTTTCGATCGTGTTCGCCATCCTGCTGATGACGCTGACGCTCGCGTCCATGCAATTCTCGCCGCGAATCATTTTGAGTTTCGCGACCGACGGAGTCACGCAGTGGACGCTCGGAATTTTTCTCGGCACGTTCTGCTATTGCATGGCCGCGCTTCCGGCGGCGCGCTCTCAGCCGATTCCGTTCGAGCCGGTCGCGACCGTCATGGGCGCCATGCTCCTGGCGGTCGCGTGCGTGGGCTGGCTGCTGTTCTTCATTCACCACATTTCGCACGCCATCAGCGTGAATCACCTGGTGGACAAGATCGCGACGGAGACTGAGCGCATTGTGAATGAAGTGATGCCCTGGCCGCGCCAGCCGACACGCGCCGTGGAGGACCCGCGCATCGACGCGCTCGTCTGGGAGTCCACGCTATCCATGGAAACTTCCGGCTACATCCGGTTCGTCGATACCAGGCGCCTGCTCTCACTGGCCAAAGAATACCGGATCAAGATCCGGCTGATGCGCCGGGTGGGCCACTTCATCCCGGCGGGCGTGCCGATGGTAAAGATTACGCGCGCCGAACGGGTTTCGCCGGAACTGATCGCGGAGCTGCGCGGGGCGATTGATGTGGGACCCTCCCGGACGCTCCAGCAGGATATCGAGTTCGGAATTCTGCAGATTGTCGACATCGCGCTGAAGGCCATCTCGCCGGCGGTGAACGATCCGAGCACGGCCATCAGCTGCGTCGACCAGTTGAGCCGCATTCTGATCCGCGTCGCGTCGCGCGAGCCGCCCGAGAGCGGGCTGTACGATCCGCCCGGGAACCTCCGCGTATACATGCCCTGGATCGGATTCGACGGTCTGTTTCACACCGCGTTTGAACAGATCCGGTTTTACGCCCGATCGGATATTGCGGTGAGCCTGCGGCTATTGCGCGCGCTGGCCGATATCGCGTCCACGGTAGAAGATCCGGCCCTGCGGCAGAAGATCGTGGATCGTGCGCGGTACCTTGTCGCCTGCGCGCAGGAGCTCGACGAAGAAGCGCTCGCCGAGTTGCGGACACGGCTTGCGACGTTGGAGCCCCAGGTGTAAACGTGGGGCTATTTCGGGCGACGAAGTAGCCCCAAGCTGACGCATGGGGCTGGCTCCTACAATGATAGAATTGTCGGCATGTGGCGTTGGCTTCCGCTCGCTTTGCGGATGGCGGGAATCGTCACTGCGCAGACCGCGCCGATGCTGGTGGCCAGCCGGGACCTGAACGATCCGAATTTCGCAAAAACCGTAATCCTGATCGTGCATCACGATGACGATGGCGTGGTCGGCCTGGTGCTCAACCGGCGCACCGATGTTCCGCTATCGAAGGTCTTCGAAGGAATCGAGACGGCCAAGGGAAGAACCGATCCGGTTTTTCTGGGCGGTCCGGTGGACGGCGCCGCGGTGTTCGCGCTGGTTCAATCGACGTTCAAGGTGGAAGGCGCGGAGCACGTGTTTGGCGATGTTTACCTGATTGTCGCCAAGAGCGTGCTGGAACAGGCCCTGGCGGAGAAGCCGGACAAAGACAACTTTCATGTCTTTATGGGCTACGCCGGCTGGACGCACGATCAATTGCACAAGGAAGTGGAACTGGGCGCCTGGTCGATTTTGCAGGCCGACATCGGATCGGTGTTCGATTCGAACCCGGAATCGCTATGGCTGCGAATGATCCGCAAAACGGAGGAAAAGCGCGCACAAACGCAAAAGAATACACCTTATGCACACACTCCTCTTCTTTGCTGTCGTCTGCTTTCAGGCGTCCATCGATAACAAGCTCGACACGCCGCAGGCGCGGGTGTATGTGGCGACTTTGCGGCCGCACACGCCTGTCCCGGCGCGCAACGGCCACGCGACCGACCGGGTGCTGATCTATCTCGACGATGGAGTGATGACGCGCCAGGATGGCGACGGCCAACCCCAGAAGATCGAATTCCATCGCGGCGAAGTGCGCTGGCGGCCGGCGAGTGGGGCGTATGTTGCGGAAAATATCGGCGATCATCCGATTCGCATTCTGGAAATCGATTTAAAGGGCGCGCCGTCGGGCGTTCCCACGGTTTCAAAACTCGATCCGACGGTGGTGGACGCGAAACATTACAAGGTCGAATTTGAAAACGAGCACGTGCGCATTCTGCGTGTGCATTACGGTCCACATGATCAGGGCGAACGGCATCAGCATCTGCTGAGCCGTGTGGTTCTGTATCTGAACGATCAGCCGGGCGCGAAGATGGATGAAGTGCGCATGTCCGGAGTGGGCACGCACACCGAGCAGAACGCCAGCGATCAGCCGGCCGACCGGATCGCGGTCGAGCTCAAATAGCTGTCACGGTTACATTCTTTTGCCGAACGGCTATTTGCCGCCCGCATTGGGAGTTCTCGCTGGTCGGCCAGAACCTGTTTCAGTCTTATCACATTGAATACGGAGCGGATTCGCCGCCGGTCGCGATTCGGCGGAGCGTGTACGCGAGTCTGGCCTGGCGGACAAAATGAAGCGTTCCGCCGGGCAAGTGCGGCGTCTGGCTTCGATCCTGCCGTGGCTGGTTACACTGGCAACGCTCGCGGCGCAGCCGAGCCTCGAATATGAGGTGAAGGCCGCATTTCTACTCAATTTCACGCGATTTATCGACTGGCCGGCCAGCGCTTTCACGGACGGGGCTTCGCCGTTTACGATTTGCATGGCCGGAAAAGATCCGTTCGGGCATGTGCCGGATGACGTCTTAAAGGGAGAGGCCGTGAACGGGCGGCCGTTGACAGTGCGCCGAATCAGCCAGATGCCTGCTCCGCGAAGCTGCCAGGTGGTGTTTATCGGACCCACGGGACGAGCGGTGGTGAAGGAGTTGAGCAGTCTGGGGCGCGGGCTCTTGACGGTGGGGGAAGGGGATTCGTTCGTCCGCGAAGGCGGGATGATCGGTTTTGTGATCGACAACCGGCGGGTGCGTTTCGACATCAACCAGGCGGCGGCGGAAGCGGCGGGGCTGAAGATCAGCTCGAAGCTGCTGAGTGTCGCGAGGGGGGTGAAGGACTGATGCGCCGTCGGGTAATCGTCTGCGGGAACAGTGGCAGCGACCGCTTGCCAGCGCGCGCGGCTCGGTGTGAAAAGGTGGAGCTGATCCCCGCCGTGACCGGCAGGGCTGGTCGCCGACGCCTGGGCCTTCAAGGGAATAGACCAGCCCTGCCGGTAACGGCGGGGTGGAGTCCAGCGGTCGGGTTATCGGACGAACCGAAGAGGACGGTCCACTAGGATGCTGCGGTTTCGCGACAGGCCGATCCGGCAGAAGCTGGTGATCATCACCATGGCGACCGCCGCGGCGGCGCTGCTGCTGGCGGGGTGGGGGATTGTCACGGCGGATTCGTTCCTGTTTCGCGGTTATCTTCGCCGGGATCTGTCGGCGCTGCTGCGCTGGCGTTCAACGATCCGGACGCGGCGGCGCAGACCTTGGGATCGCTACGCGCGCGGATGCACGTCGACGGCGCGTGCATTTACCGGCCGGACGCGACGGTGCTCGCGCGATATTCCCCCGAGGGCGTGTTCAAATGTCCGGCGGCGGAGAGCGGTCAAACGATCCGGACGACGGTGGGGTACGTGACGGTCTGGCAGCCGATTATTTTGAACGGGCGGTGGGGATGCTGATGCTGATGCTGCTTTACGATCTGGGCGAAATCAACGAGCGGGTGCGGTTGTACAGCTTCACCGTGTTTCTGCTGGTGGTGGGGGCGAGCCTGTTCGCGTTCCTGGTTTCGTGGCGCTGGCGCGGGGCGATCGCGACGCCGATTGCGCGCCTGGTGAGCGCGACTACCGCGGTCGCCGAGACGGGCCACTACTGGATTCGCGCGCGCGCGAGCATGGCGGAGTTGATGGAGACGCCCGTCGATTCGGCTGAGGCTCTGCGGAACTCGCTGGCGAATCTGTCGGAGGCAATCCGGCAGAGCGGCGCGGAAGTGACGTATGACGCGCTTCCAGAGGTTTTCATGGGAGAGGCGCACTTACAGCAGGTGTTTCAGAACCTGGTGGGGAATGCGTTGAAATATCGGATCACCGCCACGAATTCATATCTCGGCGGAGCGGCGCGGGGAGTTCTGGCGCTTTTCGGTGAAGGACAATGGGATCGGGATCGATCCGCAGTATAAGGAGAAAATCTTTGGAGTATTCAAGCGGCTGCACCACACCCAGCAGTACGGCGGTACCGGCATCGGTCTGGCAATCTGTCAGCGCGTGGTTGAACGCTATGGCGGAAGGATCTGGGTCGAATCCGAACCCGGCAAAGGGGCTACCTTTTACTTCACCGTCCCCCGGCGAGCCCAGGCAGGAAGAGCGTCCAAGGTTCAATCTTCTCCTGGCTGAGGATAATTATCCGGACGTGATGCTGGTGGAGGAGGCGGTCGGGATGGAGAAACTGCCCCTGGATATCCACACGGTGTCGGACGGCCAGCAGGCCATCGATTTTATCGCGCGGGCGGAGCGGGACGCGAACGCGCCTTGTCCGGACCTGGTGCTGCTCGACTTGAATCTGCCGAGGCGCAGCGGATTCGAAGTGCTGCGGCGATTGCGCGCGAGCGAAAAATGGAAGAGCGTTCCGGTGCTGGTGATCACTTCGTCGGATTCGCGAGAGGATTTGAGCGAGGCGGACGCGCTTGGCGCGGGATATTTTCGCAAGCCGCCGAATTACGAGGAATTTCTGAAGCTGGGCGCGGTGTTGAAGCAACTATTGAATGCGAACCGGTAAGAAGAAAGGCCGGCGCTGGGTCTGGGGCTTTTTCAAACTCGGGGCCGTGCTGCTGGTGGGGCTGTATCTGTTCTGGGCGCTGGCGCTCGAGAGCTTGCGGTACATCGATCCTCCCACCACGGGCGTTCAAATCCAGCGGCGCGTAGAGGCTTGGATAGGCGGCAAGCCTTATCGCAAGAAAGTGAAGTTTATTCCTTTGCGGCAGATTTCGCCGGAGTTGCAACACGCGGTGATCTCGGCCGAAGACGGGAATTTCTACCGGCATCACGGGATCGACTGGGGGCAGGTGGAGCAGGTGGCGCATGAGAGCAGCGAGACGGGAAAAATCTCGCGCGGGGCGTCGACCATCACGCAGCAACTGGTGAAGAATTTGTTTTTTACGACGCATCGCAATCCGGTGCGGAAGGCGTTCGAGTATACGCTGGCTCCGATGGCGGATTGGATCCTCGGAAAGCAGCGAGTGCTGGAGCTGTACCTGAATGTGATCGAGTGGGGGCCGGGAGTGTTTGGAGCGGAAGCGGCGGCGGAATATCATTACCACACGACGGCGGCCAAATTGGATCGGGAACAGTCGGCCAGGCTGGCGGCATGTTTACCGTCGCCACGGCGGCGAAAGCCGGCGCGGATGGATCATTACAGCGCGCTGATTATGGATCGTATGCGGCAGGCGGGTTGGTAGGATGTTTTCGTGAGTCATATAAGAGGTCTGCTCAAGGGAGGGAAATTCAACGGGCGTCATTCGACCGTGATCCCGAGCGCGATCCCGGCGGTGGAAGCGGCGCGGGATTGTTCCGGAGTGAGCAAGATCGCGCTGGGCGTGATTACGCCGATCCGGGCGGCGGAGGAACACTTGAAGTTCACTCCGGTCAGCGGCGGATTGAAAATGCAGGTCCGGGGAACGCACGCGGTTCAGGTTTTCTGGCTTTACACGACTCATCCGGACGAAGTCATCCGCGAGATTACGCAGAAATGGCTGGAGCGGTGAGAGGCTGCGAAAAAGGGGACAGACCGCTCTGTCCGCTGCGATTGCGGAACGGGGGCCAAAGGTTTACGGGGGGACAGAGTGGTCTGTCCCCTTTTTCGCAGCCTCTTAACGCGACGGTGAGATAGACTAGCGGGGAACAAGGAGTGCATATGCCCCATGCGCGTGTTCTCACTCTGCTGATCGTTTCGAATGTACTGCTGGCCGGCGATGGAGCCACTCACGCCGACTGGCCGAGCTACGGCGGATCGTACTCGGCCTGGCGTCACAGCGGCTTAAATCAGATCAACACGCGGAACGTTAAGAATCTCGCTGCGGCGTGGGTGTTTCAGACCGGCGATTATGAAAACGGGCTGCAGGCCACACCCATCGAGGTCGACGGGGTGCTCTATCTCTCCACCTCGAATAGCTGGGCATTCGCGCTGGATGGCGCGACGGGGCGGCTCATCTGGGAGTATCACTACGCGTTGCCTGCGGACGTGCGGACGCTCGCGTACGGCAAACAGAATCGCGGAGTGGCGGTGTCGCATGGTCTGGTTTTCCTGGGCACGCCAGATAATCACCTGGTTGCGCTCGATCAGAAAACCGGTGCGGAGGTGTGGAAAGTAAATATCGAAGATTACCGGCAGTGCGGATGCAATACGACGGGCGCTCCGCTGGCGATCAAAGACATTGTGATCGCGGGAGTGACGGGCGGGGACTCGGCTCATCGCGGGTATCTGACGGCGTTCGATGCCAGGACCGGTCGGTTGCGCTGGCGCTTCTATACGATTCCGGGTCCGGGTGAGCCGGGACATGAGACGTGGAAAGGCGATACATGGAAGTACGGCGGAGGGTCCACATGGATGACCGGGTCTTTCGACGCGGAGTTGAACCTTTTGTATTGGGGAGTGGGGAACGCTTCTTCGGATTTGAACGGGTCGAAGCGAAAGGGCGACAACCTATATACAGCGAGCATTGTGGCGCTCGACCCGGACACCGGGAAACTCAAGTGGCATTTCCAGGAGGTCCCCAATGACGTGTGGGATTTCGACGCGGCTTTCGAGCAGATCCTGGTGGATCTACCGTTCGGTGGACGTACGCGTAAAGTACTGCTGCATCCGACCAAGGGCGGCTACATCTGGATGATGGATCGCACCAACGGCGAATTTCTGAAGGCATGGCCGTTTGCGAAAAACATCAACTGGGTGGCGGGGATCACGGAGACCGGCAAGCTGGCGGGGCGAGTGGAACCGGAAGTGGGCAAATCGAAGCTGATCTGCCCGAGCGTGGTGGGCGCGAAGAACTGGAATCAGGGCGCGTATTCGCCGAATACCGGGATGCTGTATCTGCCGGTGCAGGAAATCTGCAACGATCTGGTGGCGCAGGATCAGGAAGTGGCGGAAGGGAGTCCGTTCACCGGCGGCAACTGGTTCATCAAGCCAGCGCCGTCGGCTACGCGGCCGGAAGGCTATATTGCAGCGTTCGACGCGGCTACCGGCAAGCGTGAATGGAGCGTGCCGGTGACCACCTGGATCATGGCTTCGATCCTGTCGACCGATGGCGGGCTGATGTTCACCGGAGATCCGGAGGGCAACTTCTTTGCGCTGGATGCGCGGACGGGCGCGCGGCTGTGGAGCTTTCAAACCGGAGCGGGACATCGAGGGTCCTCCATCAGCTATTCGATCGGCGGGCGGCAGTACATCGCAACGCCGACGGGCTGGGGATCGCTGGTAGGCGCCGCGCATAGAGCTTTGTTCCCGGATGCACCGGTCGCGCGTCCGGGCTCGGCTCTGTTTGTGTTTGCGTTGCCGGAGGGCGCGAAATGACGCGCGTGATTTTGCTGGTATCGGCGATTTTGCCCGTTGTCGCGCAGGACGCGATGGTTGTGCGGGGCGAGAAAGTGTTTGCGACCAGCTGCAGCGTTCCGTATTGTCACGGTCCGAATGGAACGGCGGGGCGCGCGCCGAAGCTGGCGGGGCATAACTTCACGGCGCGGCAGCTTTCGAGCACCATCTCGAACGGAATTGCGAGCAAGGGGATGCCCGCGTTCGGCGATCAACTTTCCGCGGAGGATATCCGGGCGGTGGTGAGTTACTTGATGACGTTGAGAGGAAGCTCTCCGGTAGCCGCAAGTCCGGCCGTCAGCGCGCGGCAGATGCCCGCGGAGGCGCAGGCGGGACGCGCGGCGTTCTTCGATGCGATCCGGATGGGAGGATGCGGGCGGTGCCACGAACTCGAAAAGCGCGGCTCGCCAGTGGCGACGAACTTGATGCGCGTGGCTGCTCCCGCGGATCTGCGATCGATCACGGTTCGCCATGTGATGACGGCGCTGCCGGTGGGCGAATCTGCGTTTCCGGCGTTCATCGTGGAACGATCGGAGAAGCGAGTGCGCATCTTCGATCTGAGTTCGCCTCTGCCGGTGTTGCGCACGTTTAATCCGGATGCGGTGAAGCTGACGGATGGCGCCATCTGGCAGCACGCGGATGCGATTCACGGTTACAACGATCGCGAGCTCGAACAGATTGCAGCCTATCTGCAATGGGTGGTCGCGGCGAAGTGAGGCCACATTCGGCTACGATCACAATATGGTACAGGTCTCAGGATGAGTAAGGGTGTTGAGATTCGCTGCTATGACTACGTGAATCATCCGTATGAGCAGGTTCGTGACGCGCTGGCCAAAGATGCGCTGGCCGTGTTCCAGTCGGCGACCAAGGCCGCGGAGTCGCGGGCGCAATCGGTGGCGTCCGAGTTGAGGGTGGACGTCGGGGGGATCGGGATCGAAGCGGATATCGTCATCTCTGTCAAAAAGATCGATGAGTGGTCGGAAGCGATGACCGGTCCGGTGACGCGGCTGCGGATCGAATGGCAGGCGGCGAGAATGCCGGGGCTGTTCCCGTTGATGAAGGCGGACCTTTCGATTTATCCGTTGACGGCGACGGAAACACAATTGGATTTCTCGGGTCTGTATGAGCCGCCCATGGGCGCAGTCGGGAAAGCGGTGAACGCGATTGCGGGACACCGCATTGCGGAGGTTTCGGTTCATCGCTTCGTCAGCGACGTGGCAGGATATTTGAGGCAGGCAATCGAGTAGGCGAACACTTCCAGGCGGCTAGGAGCATTTACCCGGCCGTTTAAGCGGACGACCATTGATCGACAACAAAAATTGCGATCATGAAGTCGAATGCGCGTGCTGATGTGCGTTGGGTTGCTCGCGGCAATGGCCGGCGCGCAGTCGCCGATTAAAGTCGACGTCGACGTGGTCAACGTCCTGTGCACGGTCCGCGGACGGAACGGCGCGCTGGTCACGAACCTCGAGCAGGACAGCTTCGCGATCCGCGAGGATGGCAAACCGCAGCAGATCCGATATTTTGAGCGGGAGACCGACTTGCCGTTGACTCTCGGGCTGCTGGTGGACGTGAGCGGCAGCGTCCGGCGGCTGGTGCAGGCCGAAAAAGATACGGCGGAGCGCTTCCTGAAGCAGGTTCTGCGGCCGCAGGATCAGGCAATGCTGGTTGGCTTCTCGAGCACGGTCAAGTTGTGGCAGGATTTCACCGACTCGCCGTCGCTGCTGGTTTCAACGCTGGAACAATTGCACGCCATTCCGTTCCGGGGCGTTCCGAAGGATGGAGGGCCGGCGCCGGCCACGCTGCTGTACGATGCGGTCCACTCGACTGCCATCGATAAATTTCAATCCGTTCCCGGCCGCAAAGCCATGCTGGTGATTTCCGACGGCATCGACATCGGGAGCCGGCAGACGATGGAAGGTGCCATTCGAGCGGCTCAGGCGGCGAACATCATTGTCTACGGGATCTGTTACCGCAGTTCGAAAATTTCCGGGTGTCCTTATTTGCAGCAACTTTCCGAGCCGACCGGAGGCCGCATGTTTCCGGTGACTCCCGAGACGCCGCTCTCCGCCATTTTTCAAGCCATCCAGGAGGAGCTGCGCAGCCAGTTTTCGATCGGCTACGTGTCGACCAACGCGGCTCGCGACGGAAGCTTTCGCAAGCTGCACGTGGAAGTTCGGCCGGGAGGATTCAAGGTAGAAGTTCGCAAGGGCTACTACGCGAGCCGCGACTAAAGTGCGCAAGTTGGGGTGATGATTTCTTAATCCTGACGATTTATTCACGCGGCCGCGCCGTCCCATTGTTAAGTTATAATCATCCTACCCGCGCCACCGCCTGTTTTGCAGGCGGCCATGTAACGCAAACCATGCTCCGGCACGTCTGTCGGAACGGGGAAGGTGCGCGGTGTCCCAAAGTTCCACCCTCGGCGAAAAGAAGCTTAGCGGACAGACCATCATTGATGAGCTGATCCGCAATACTGAGCTCGGCCAGTTCGAGCTGACGTACACCGTTTTACTGCCCTGCGTATTCAGCGTGTATCTGAATCCCGAGGATCACGCGCGACTCGCCGGAATTTTTCATCTGATCGCCGAAGACGCGCATCGGGCGCTGCGCGGCCATGTGGCCGGGCTGAATGCGAAACCTAAGAAGCGCTGGCGCTCCGGGGCGAATTCCAAAGAATATAAAATCGCCAGCCGCGACTGGATCATCGAGTTTTTCCCGGATACCGAAGTTCCCTCCGGTGACGTCGAGATCCATTCGGAGCTGAACGAAATCGCGCAGCCGGGCTATTGCGGAGTCAAGACCACGCTGACCGGACGCGACCCATCGGTGACGTCGACGCGCACGGCGCTTGACCCCGGCACCGAGACGCGCCGGGCTGTCGATCGTGTTTATGCGGAGGTTCGCTATGAGGACGATTCCGGCGCACAGCTTTATTTCATGACTCAAAACGAAATCCGGGTGGGAAGGGGCGGCGCCGATCAGCCGATGGATCTGGCGCTGTACGCCAATGACGAAGTGTCCCGCGAGCACTTCATTGTCCGGCGCGACCCGGCCACTGGCATTTTCACGGCGGTCGACCGGAGCACCAATGGAACCTGGCTGGACGGCCGGCGGCTGAAGAAAGGCGTCGAGGAAATTCTTCCGGATCGCGCGGAAATCAAAGTCGCCGAGGCGATCACGCTGATTTTTGAAACGAGGAGGTAATGTGTTTTACCACGCGCATGTACCGTTCGTGATCTTTTTCCTGGTGTTTGTGCTGGCGCTGCTGGTGTTCGGCGGATTCCAGTCCAAGGGAGGGCGGCCGCCGCAATGAGCGCCGCAACGATGTGGCGGGCCGGCGTGCTTTCCGATCCCGGCCTGGAGCGTTTGACCAACGAAGATCGCGCGTACGCGGACGAGGCGGGCGGTGTTTTTCTGGTGGTGGATGGCGTCGGGGGGCAGGCGGCCGGCGAGAAGGCGGCGGAGATTGCGGTGGAGGTGATTGCGCGCGAGATGGCGCGGGCCGGCGGAGCGCCGGAAAACCGGGTGCTCCGGTCGATTCTGGCGGCCAATAACGAAATTCATCAGTTGGCCGAGTACAACCCGGAATGGCGTGGAATGGCGTGTGTGCTGACGCTGGCGGTGGCGCATGACGATCGCGTCACGGTCGGCCACGTGGGCGATTCCCGGCTGTATGTGGCGTGGAACGGCAATTTGCGAAAGGTGACTTCGGATCACTCGCCGGTGGGTGAGCGCGAAGATATGGGCGAACTCACTGAGCAGCAGGCCATGCGCCACCCCAGCCGGAACCAGGTTTTTCGCGAGGTCGGCAACCGGTTTCTGGACGAAGACGAAGCGGAAGATTTTGTCGAAATCCACACGCTGCCGTTCCGTCACAACGCGGCGCTATTGCTGTGCAGCGACGGTTTGAGCGATGCGCTGATGTCGTCCGAGATCAGCGCCATTGTCGAAACCTACGACGGCGATCCCGAAAATGTGGCGCGGGAACTGGTGAACGCGGCCAATCGCGCCGGGGGAAGAGACAACATCAGCGTGGTTTTCGTCGCGGGTACCGAATTTGTGGGCATCGAATGCTTGCGGGAAGCGCGCGCACACCACGCGATCACGCGGGTGCGCGGCCGGCGCTGGCGCGCGTTTGCGGGACGAATGCTCTGGTTGCTGGCTGGGGTGGTGCTCGGAATTCTGGCCGGAGGCGCGGTTTCCCGCGTGATTCCCGGCCGGGTCGAATCGGCTCGCCTGCCGGTAGTGGTCAATCCTGCCGATCCGCACGGCATTGCGCGCGCCTTGAGCGTGGCGCGGCCGGGCGACACGATTCAAGTTCCCGCGGGCGAATTCCTGGGACCCATCGCGCTGGTGGACGGCGTCAATCTGATCAGCGCCAGGCCGGGCGCCGCGGTGATTCGCGCCGATCCGGCGGCGGTGTCCGACACGGGCATCGCATTCATCGCCCGCGGCATCCATAGCGGCCGGCTGAGCGGCTTCCGCGTAATGGGCAGCGAAACGTCTCCACTCGCCACCGGGCTGCTGATCGAGGATGCGGGCATTGAAATTGACGACCTGGAAATCTCCGGAGCGGGCGATTGTGGAGTCCGCATCGCGGGCGCGTCGGGCGCCGTGTTGCGCGCCAACTGGATTCATTTGAATGGCGGGTGCGGTGTTTCGATCGGCGCGGGCAGCTCTCCGCGTCTTACGGGCAACCGGATCTCGGAAAATGGAACCTCCGCCGAAGCGCCGCGGCCGGGAATCGACATTCATCCGCCGGCGAATCCGGCGATTGAGAACAATTTCATCCTCGGAAATGGCCAGCCGAATCCGGAACTGGCTGAACACAATGCGGTCGACGGCGGAAGATAACGTGGTCAAGATTCGCCGGTTCGGAAATTACGAGATTATCCGCAAGCTGGGCCGGAGCATGACGGACGTGTATCTGGCGCTCGATCCGGCCAAGAATTTGCGCGTGGTTTTGAAGTTGATCGAACAGTCGCGCGATCAGAACACGCAGATCATGATCGAAGCCGAGCGCCGCGGCGCGCAGATTCAGAAGCAGCTCCGTGAAGTCGATCCCAGAATCCTGCAGGTTTATGATATCGGCGAACAGAGCGGGTGCTTCTACGTGGCGATGGAGCATTTCGAAGGCGCGAGCGTCGCGCAGTTACTTGAGGCGGAGCGCCGCCTGGATCCGGCGCGTGCAGCGCGCTACGCGCTCGAAGTTTTGAGCCAGCTTCAGACGCTGCACTCGTTTCTGGCCGACGTGGACGGGCGGCGTCGCGCGGTCGTGCATGGCGATATCAAGCCTTCCAACATTCAGATTGGCGAGAACGGGTCGGTTCGCCTACTCGATTTCGGGATCGCGAAGATGATCACGTATACGCACAATCTGACGCGGCACAACCTGGGCAGCCCGACGTACTGTTCGCCGGAGCGTCTGGCCAATTCACAGGTGGATCCGCAGGCGGATTTGTGGGCGTTGGGCGTGAGTCTGTATGAAATGGTTTCCGGAATGCCGCCGTATCAGGCCATCAGCACGCGCAAGCTTGAAAGCCTGATTCAATCGCGGCGTCCGCCACGCGCGCTTCCGGAGAACTGCCCGCCACGGTTGCGCGCGATTTTGTTTAAAGCGCTGGCCGCGGATATTCAACGCAGATATGAATCCGCGGCGGACTTCGCGAATGACCTGCAGGCTTTCCTCGAAGATCGACACACGGTGGCCACGGAAGAGAATCTTCCTTCCTGGGACGCGAACGAAACTATCCGGAAATCGCCGTCGGATTCGGTTCGCAGGCTCGCGTTGAAGATCCCCAAGGCGCGGCCGGCGAAGATCAGGCGGATTGCGGGGCCCATTGGAGCCGGACTTGTGCTGGGCCTGTGCGTGGCCATGCCGCTCACGATGTTTTATAAATTCCACGAGGAAAGCCGGCCACTTCGGGAACTTTCGCACGTGACTACGCGCAGCGCGGCGCAGATCGAGGCGGATTGGAACCTGTACCAGCGGATTGAGCGTGAGCATCGCTTCCTGGGCCGCGCGTCGCCCGCCCTGGCGCTGTCGAATCCGGTGCGCGCAAGTCTGCTGGCGACAGCTGGGGCCGTGATCGACGCTTATCGCAACAGCTCCAATCCGGCGCTTACCGATTTCGACTGGTCCAAGGCGCGGCTGGCTTTTTCGTATGCGCTTCAACTCAACCCGTCGGATTTTGAAGCTCGCGGCAAGCTGGCGCTGTGCGATGGATACCTCAACCTGATCGAGAATCCGAAGCTGCCGGACGCGCAGCGCAGTGAAACTGAATTTCAGATGGCCGGCGCGGATCTGCCGCGCTCGCCCGATCCGCATCTGGGGCTCGCGCGTTTGTACATTTACGTGTTTCGAAATGCTGGACTCGCGCTCGGCCAGTTCACGGAAGCCGAGCGGCGCGGATTTCGGCTGGGTCCGCGCGAACTCGAACAGGAAGCCGACGGCTATTTGTATCGCGCCGAATCCGAGCTCGATCAGGCCGGCCGCGCCGCGTCGGCTTCGCAGGCGGAAGAGGACCGATGGCTGCATCAAACTTGGGACGATCTGGAACGCGCGCGGAATCTATATGAGCCGCTGGCCGGATTTTCCAAAGTGAGCGCGGGTCTCGATCAGCTCTACGCGGATCGCACGGAAGAGCAAAAACTGCGCGCTTTGCTCAACGAAGCGCAGAGAGCGGCGCAGGCCGCCGTGCGGCCGAAACCGAAAAATAAGCGTCCGGCGCGGCGCAGGGTTGTCGCGAGCATGTCATATGGCGATCACTAAGAGCTGGGAGCGCGACGTCAGTCTGAAGCTGGCAACCGATCCGCCACGGCCGGAACGCCGCGGCGAGTATCTGTGGCTGGGCGGCGCTTCGCTGCTGATTGCGTGCGGTCTTACGCTCGTGTGGTTCGCCAAGGCGGCGCAGCTTCCATCTGCCGATGAGACGGTGGATCTGAATTCGGTTTCCTCCGCGCAGGAGCTGATTCCGTATCTTGGGAGTTTTTCGGATTCCACTGGGCGCGAAGAAGCTGCTCAGAAGATTTTCGAATATGTGGAAGCGCACCGGCCGCTTCCCAACGTCGGAGCACTGGCGCGCATTCGCATCGGCACTCGCCGTCTGCCGCTCGCGCGGCTGAAGCCTTTGATGATCGTCCGCACGCGCGAGGCGTTTCTCAAGGAATACGTTTTATGGTGCGCGATTTACTTCGCCGCTTTCTGGATGGTTCGCCTGGCGTGGAGCGCCCGGCGATTCCGCGGCGATTCGACCATCCTTCCGGCTTTGCACCTGCTTACCGGCATCGGTCTGATTCTCGCAGTCAGCCTGCGCGATCCTCTGCGCGATACGCTGGAATTCCGCAAGTTCGCTTGGGGCGTGGCGCTCGGTTGTGCGATGCTGCTGCTCCCGCTGCTGCGCCTGTTTCATTACCAGCGGCTTTCGCGGTGGATTTACACGCCGCTGCTGACCGCAGTGGCCCTGTTTGTGCTCCTGATGGTGCGCGGGTCGGGGCCCACGGGGAGCGATGCCCGCGTGAACCTCGGTCCATTTCAGCCGGTGGAGCTGATCAAGATTTTGATCGTCCTGTTCCTCGCCGGATACTTTGCGAGCAGGTGGGAGTGGCTGCGGGATCTGAGGACGCGCCGCCTCCGCTGGCTGAATCTGCCCAGGCTTTCGCAGGCGCTGCCGGTGATGCTGGGCACCGCGATTCCGTTAGCGATGTTTTTCGTGCTGAAAGACCTGGGGCCGGCGCTCATCACCGGATTTCTTTTTCTGTCGATGTATGCGATCGCCCGGGACCGCGCTGGACTCGCATTGCTTGGTGTAGCCATTTTGATCGGCGGTGTCGCGCTTGGGTATCACTTTGGCACGCCGAAGACCGTGGTCGAGCGGGTTTCCATCTGGCTGTCGCCTTGGGATAACGACGTGCGCGGCGGCGATCAGCTGGCGCATTCGTTGTGGGCATTTTCGACCGGCGGGGCGTGGGGTTCGGGGCCTGGACTGGGCGATCCCGCGATGATTCCGGCGGGTCACACGGATCTGGTGTTGCCGGCGATCGCGGAGGAATGGGGTTTGGCGGGAGTGGCCGCGATCGGTCTTCTGTTCGCATTCCTGGTCCAGCGGACTTTTCGAATCGCGCTGCGTGCTCCGGATGAACTGGCGATGTTTCTCTCGCTCGGGCTTGGCGTTCTGATCGCGCTCGAAATGTTGTTGATCTCGGGCGGGGTGCTGGGCGCGGTTCCACTTTCGGGCGTGGTTTCGCCGTTCCTCAGCTCAGGGAACACAGCGATGCTGGCCAATTTTCTAATTTTCGCCGTGGTGCTCGGGATCTCCAACCAGCGGCCGCGCGACGACGACAGTCTGGCGCCGCTGTTCCGCAGGCCGGTGCGCGTCGCGGGAGTGATCCTGGCAGGTCTTGCGTCGATCCTTCTCGCGCGCGCGGCGTATTTCCAGGTACTTCACGATCGCGAATTCGTGGTCCACGACGCGCGTGTGATCGAAGACGACGGAGTGAAGCGTGCCCAATTCAATCCGCGGCTGAGCTCGCTCGCGCGTGCGATCCCGCGGGGGACGATTTTCGACCGCAACGGAATCGCGCTGGCGGTGAGCGACTGGAGCCAGCTTGAAGCGCATCGCGCCGACTACGCGAAGCTTGGAGTGTCGATCGATGACGCCTGCACGCGAATTGAGGCGCGTCACTATCCGTTCGGCGCGGCGACGGTTCATCTGCTGGGCGATCTGCGGACCGCCGACAACTTTCACGCTTCGAATGCGTCGCTGGTGGAGCACGATTCGAACGCGACTCTGCAGGGATTCACGGATGTGCATGAGCTCGGCGGGCTGGTGCGCTATCGTCATCAGCCGTCCCATCCCGCCATGCGCGCGCTGCTCTCAAGGGATCGAGACATCCACACCACGATTGATATCCGACTTCAGCTTCGGGTCGCGCAACTTCTCCGCGAGCGTCTGGAACCGGTTGAAAAGCGCGGAGCGGTGGTGGTGATGGACCCGCGTACCGGCGACGTGCTGGCGCTCGCCAGTTTTCCTTCGCCCCAGCCGCAATCGGCGGCATCGCCCGACGAATTGTTCGATCGGGCGCGCTACGGACAGTATCCGCCGGGTTCCACGTTCAAGCTGGTGACCGCGATCGCGGCGCTGCGCCTGGATCCGGATCTGCGAAACAGAACCTATCAATGCGTCCGCATGCGAGACGGCCGCGCCGGCAACGTGGTGACCGGTTGGAACAAACCGATCCGGGACGATGTCGGCGATCATGCACACGGAACGCTCGACATGGCGCGTGCCCTCACGGTTTCGTGTAACGCATATTTTGCGCAGCTCGGTACCTACGACGTCGGCGCGAAGGCGCTTCGTGAAACGGCCGACCTGCTGGAGATTCCCGCCGGGGAGATTTCGGAAATCCAGAAAATGATGCCGTTTGCCGCGTACGGGCAAGGGCCGGTGCTGGTGACGCCGTTCAAGATGGCGCGCGTCGCCGCAACGATCGCGGCAGGCGGCGCCATGCCACAAGGCCGCTGGATCATGGGCGACGCGAACCGTCGAAAAAATTTGCCCCGTCCGATCCTTCCGCTGGAGCTTGCCGACTTTTTGAAGAGTGCGATGCGTTCGGTGGTGGAGAGCGGGACGGGCCGGATCGCGATGCGGGGATTGGATATCGCCGTTGCGGGCAAGACAGGAACCGCGCAGGTGGAAGAGGGCGCGCCGCATTCCTGGTTCGCCGGATTTGCTCCCTTTGGCGGCGATCCGGCCAGGCAAATTGCATTCGCGGTGGTGGTGGAGCACGGGGGATACGGATCCCAGTTCGCCGCTCCGATCGCACGCAAGATCGTCGAAGCGGCACGTGAGTTCGGAATCATTTGAGAGGAGACCATGGCGCTTTCCGACGCGTTTGAAAAACTGGGCAGAGCCATTTTCGAAGCGCCCTTCACCGGCCGCACTCTGGTAAAAAAGGCGCCGGAGCTGGAGGAAATCCGGCTGGCGGTGATCGATGCGGTGAAAGCGAAGAGCCATCGGGTGGGACGCACGCGCGTTTTCAGCGATGACTTGATTCGCATTCACCTTCGCGGCATCCCGGCGGAGCAGGCGGGCGCCTTTGAAAGCGGCTTTCTGGCTGAGTTCCTGGCTCAAGACCTGCGCGCCGGGCTCGCGCGATCGAGCTTCCGCTTCCCCTCCGATTTTGAGGTGGAACTCTGCACGGTTCCGCAGCTTCCCGGCCCGGGTGAGGAGTTCGTGTGGATTGAAACCGCGCTCCGGCCCGCCGATCCGGTCCAACCCGAGCCGGTCCGGCGGAAGGCCGCGCGACTGATTGTGATTCAGGGGTCAGCGAACGCGACTGAAGTTACATTGAGCAAGGTCCGCACCAACCTCGGGCGGACCATCGACGTGTATCGCCAGGAAGGACCCTCGCGGAGGAATGATTTGGCCTTCCTTGAGGATACCGAGATCAACCGGACCATCTCGCGCGAGCATGCCCATATTCTGATTCACAAAAAAACCGGGGAGCACCGCATTTTCAATGATCGCTGGTACAAGGCAGGCGCGAACCCGGACGCCCACTGCGGCCTCTGGATTATTCGCGATGGCTTGAGCCTGCCGGTCCACCGCGGGGTGCGCGGCGTGGTGCTGCAGCCCGGGGATGAAATTCATCTCGGCAGAGCCGTGGTGAAGTTCGTGATTCGATAGGCGCCGAGGCGAAACGTTTCGGCGCTGCCGCGCTTCTACTTCCGAATAGATTAGCCGCAACGGTCAACCGTGAAACAACCGATTTGCGCTGGTTGTCAACCTCGAGATCAAGGGCATCGTACGGTTCTAACGCCCGAGTGGTCTTAACGTTCGGCGCTCTTCTTGGATGGCTTGATGGGTGAGCTCACCAACTCGACCCCTTTTTCCGTTCCGGGATAAAACCAGGCACGCACCTGCCTTGGCCGCACGCTCGCCGGGGAACTAAACCAGAATTCTGTCTTAGTTCCGGCCTTGTCCACTGCCTCTTCGGAGCGGAAAACCGGCACTCCTACGATGGTT
This sequence comes from Terriglobia bacterium, assembly GCA_963797245.1. Classification (GTDB taxonomy): domain Bacteria; phylum Acidobacteriota; class Terriglobia; order Bryobacterales; family Bryobacteraceae; genus Palsa-187. The sequence continues at coordinate 202,881 of CAWCPE010000013.1, read as the reverse complement.
GCCACCACGGTTTTCTCATCCGCACTGAAGATATTCACGACATTGGCGTCGGATGGATTCATGACACGAATCACATACCGTCCTGGCTGAAGAACAGTGGAATCCACTTGGACGGCATAGGGCACGTCGATCACGGTACGGCGAGCCGGATCCTGCGAATAACACGCGGGAACGAGTGCCGCCGCTGCAAGCGCTAAGGAGAGGCAATTGATCGGGAGCTTTCGAGAGTCACGCATGGTGATCTCCTTTCAAGAGGCGTCTGGCCTGTTGGGCTGTGTTAAGCAATCGGTACGCCAGTACGATTCTCTTCAAAACCCACCCGATCGTTAGCGGCATGTTCCAGTCCCTGCGTCAAATACCGCGTTTTCTCCATCCGCATGTCGTCTGATAACCCACTTCTGCGCGACGATTTCGTAACTCCATGAAGTGAGTGATAAGGAGCATGGTACGGCAAGTGCTCCTGAGCCCGAAAGCGATCAATCTGATTTCGCGCCGCAACAGTGTGCGCCTAAGAAAGGACCGACAATATGAAGATCGACGTAGGGAATCGCGTGTGGCTCCCTGTGACAGTGGCCGTCTGCCTGGGCGGCGCCGCATTCGTAGCGCCTGAGGCTGCCGCTCAAACCAAACCGATGCTGTCAGATCAGGTTTTCAAGAACGTTCAGGTGCTTAAGGGAATTCCCCTGGATGATTTCATGGGGGCCATGGGCGTGATGACGGCCTCTTTGAGCTACGACTGCTCGGAATGTCACATCGGGGCCGGCACCGATACAGTAAACTGGGCAGCCGATACGCCCGTAAAAGTGGTCGCGCGCAAAATGGTCACCATGGTGGCGGCCATTAATCGCGATAACTTCAGCGGACGTCAGCTGATCACCTGCTACAGTTGCCATCATGGCCGCGACAAACCATCCACCACGGCGACGCTCGAGACTGTCTACGGGCCCGGATCGACGGAGATGGATGACGTCCTGGTCCAAATGCCCGGGCAGCCTCCGGCCGAACAGATCCTTGACAAGTACATCAAGGCGATCGGCGGCGCGCAGCGGCTGGCGGGAATCAAGAGCTACGTTGCCAAGGGCACCAGCGTCGGATTCGGCGGATTCGGCGGCGGCGCGCAGGTGTCACTCTACGCGAAAGCTCCGGATATGCGGACATTGATCCTCGATTTCAAGGACACGCCTGGCCGCGGCGACACGACCCGCAGCTACGACGGCCAAACCGGCTGGCTCCGGACGCCTCTCAATATACTTGGGGAATATCAGTTGAGCGGAGGGGAGTTGGATGGCACACGCCTGGACGCTTTGATGTCTTTTCCGGGACAGATCAAACAGTTCCTTACCAACTTTCGGGTCAGCTTACCGACCACCATCAGCGATCTTCCAGGTCCCTCCAGCCAGACGTCAAAAGAAAACGATATCGGGATCGGCCAGGACCGGCTGGTCGACGTAGTGCAGGGTAACGGTCCCCGGGGTATGCTGGTGACGCTGTATTTTGACCACGAATCGGGTCTTCTCCTGCGCATGGTGCGCTATGCGAAGTCGCCCATCGGCCGCGTTCCGACGGAGGTCGATTTCGCGGATTATCGTGACGTGGACGGAATCAAGATGCCATTTCACATAACCTTCGCATGGCTGGACGGCCGGGATGCGATTCATTTGAACGAAGTCCGCTTGAATGCTCCCATCGACCCGGCCGTGTTCGGCAGACCGGCCAGACCGCACACGGTCGGGGGCGGCAACTGATCGGGAATACCCGCGTCAGTCCAGGCGCTCGAGCGTTAACGGGTCCCGTTCGCTGTCAAAATACTTATCCAGCGCGTCCGTGAAGATCCGATTGTCGGCCGCGACGCTTGCGAACAACGTCATGGAAGAGCGGAACTTCAGGTCGTCAGGATAGCCGAAGATCTGGTCGATCGAACGGCCCTCCAGCAGGGTTACCAGGCGGCTGCACTCGCGCAAACGCGGCCCGAGGGCTGGGTGGGCCAGATACGCTTCGGCTTCCCGCCTTGAAGTGATCCCGAATGTTTTCGCGATCGCGCTCTGCCCCAATCCGCGGAGCTGCGGGAAGATAAACCACATCCAATGGCTCTGCTTCCGGCCGCTCCGGAGCTCGGCGCACACCTGGTCGTAAACCGGGTTCTGCGCCGTCACGAAGCGCTCAAGATGGAAAGGATCATTCATCGCAGTTAGTGTAATTGTGTCAAACTGAAAGGTGCTCCAAGATCTTTCCGCGATCCTCCAAGCCGCTCACTTCGCCGCCCAAAGGCACGTTAATCAGCGAAGGAAAGGCGCTGCCGGCGAGCCGTACATCAATCATCTTTTGCAGGTGGCCCAACTCGTCGCATCGGCGATCCCGGCGCCCGATCCTAACCTGGTGATCGCCGCCTTACTTCACGACACGGTTGAGGATGTCGGCGTCACCAGGGACGAGCTGGCTGAGAAATTTGGAACCGATGTCGCGAACCTGGTGATGGAAGTGACCGATGACAAGTCGCTGCCCAAACAGGAGCGGAAGCGCCTGCAGGTCGAGCATGCGCCGAACCTCTCGGCTCGCGCGCAAACCATCAAGCTCGCGGACAAGATTTCAAATCTACAGGCGATCCTGGTCAGCCCGCCGATGGACTGGAGCTATGAACGAAGGAAGCAGTATTTCGATTGGGCGAAACAGGTGGTGGACGCGCTGAGTCGGCCTAATCCGATTCTGGAGGCGGAATTCGCGCAAACCTTTGACCGGTTCAAGGGCGTCACTGCAGATCTGAACGCCGAGTGTTGAAACCACTGTATCGCCCTGTCGTCCTGGGAATAGCGGAACGCACGCTGCTTTCCGGCGCGACCGCTTGCGCGTCCTGGGCCCGCGGCCGGGAGGAATTGATATTGTAAAAACCATGCTCAGCCGCCGCTCCTTGCTCGCGCTCGCCGCCGCGTCTCCATTCGTGCGCGCCGCGCCCAAACGCTATCCGGTGGGGCTTGAAATGTACTCGGTTCGAACCGAGCTGGAGAAAGATCTCGAAGGCACTATCCATCGCGTCGCTGAAATGGGGTTTAAAGACGTGGAGTTTTATGGTCCTTACTATAAATGGTCGGAGCGGAAGGCGAAGGAAATTCGCGGGCTGCTCGACCGGTTGAATGTTACTTGTCGTTCCACGCACAATGATCCTGCCTCGTTCACGCCGGTTGGAATTCAGAGAGCGATCGATTTGAACAAAATTCTGGGATCCCGCTTCGTGGTTCTCGCGAGCCCCGGGAACGTTGACGGTCTCGACGGCTGGAAGCGGACCGCTGAAATGCTCTCGAAAGCCGCGGACGTTTTCGCTCGTGTGAACCTGCGCGCCGGTTGTCACAACGATTCGGCGGAGTTCAGGCCCATCGATGGCCAACGGCCGATGGACGTCCTCGCCTCGAATACCCCAAACAAGGTGATGCTTCAGCTGGATGTGGGCCACTGCGTTCAATCCGGCGGAGATCCGGTGGCGTTCATCAATGAACATCCCGGACGCATTCGTTCCCTTCACTTGAAGGATTGGTCGCCTGGCCTGCAATGGGAAACTCTCTTCGGCGAGGGGGTTGTCCCCTGGAAACAAATCTTCGAAGCCTCCGAAAAGACCGGTGGCGTCGAGTTCTACCTGATCGAGCACGAAGGTCACGTGTCCGCGCCGTTCGAAGCGGCCCGTCAATGCCTTGCGAACTTCAGAACACTTCATGGCTAGCGGCCCGACAAGCCAGCCAGTCCCGTCACCTCAAGCCTGTTGCGAATCCATCGAAACGTGATAAAGCCGGAAAGACCAATTGAGTAGGATCGGCACTCGCCGGATGTGTGCGTTCTTGGTAGGAACCGCTCGTGGTTGACCGTGATGCGGCTTTAGATTCGGATCGATCGTATATACTCTCCATAAGCTGCACTATAAGGAGAGTGAATGAGCAGAGCGTTGGTGCTCGGCGGTGGAGGACCAGTCGGAATCGCCTGGGAATCGGGCTTGCTCGCCGGACTGGCCGAAAATGGAGTCGATCTTTCCACCTCGGATTTTATCGTCGGGACGTCGGCGGGTTCGTTCGTCGGCGCGCAACTCGCCTTGGGACGGTCGCCTGCGGAAGTCGCGGCGCCGGATCTTGCCGGCTCCGTGCCCGCTCCCGCTGCGAGCGGCCCTGCTCCGGATCTCACCATGCTCATCACGAAAATGCTCGAAGCCGCCACGGGTAAGCGCCCGGCGGAGGAAGTACGCGCGGAAATCGGCGCGTGGGCGCTGAAGTCCCCGGCGATGAGCGAAGAGGATTTCATCGCGCGCTTCGCCCCGTCGCTCGGCGGCCAATTCGACGGGCCGTGGCCCGTAAAGTCGTACGCGTGCACAGCCGTCGATGCCGCCGACGGGTCGTTCCAGATGTGGAACAAAGACGCGGGAATTGGTTTGGCGCGCGCGGTCGCATCCAGTTGCGCCGTACCCGGGATTTATCCACCGATTTCCTTCCGCGGCCATCGCTGCATCGATGGCGGGATGCGATCGGCCACCAATGCCGACTTAGCGAAGGGCTATGATCTTGTCATCGTAGTCGCCGTCACGCTGCGCGGAATGCCGTCGTTCATCGCGGACGTTTTCGGCAAGCGCTTCGAGGCCGAGCTGCAATCCTTGCGCGACGCCGGCAGCCGCGTCGAATCCATCGTTCCCGATGAGGAATCGTCCGCCGCGTTCGGCATGAATCTGATGGATGCCGCCCGACGTCAGCCTTCCGCCCAGGCGGGATTGCGCCAGGGCCATGCCGAAGCCGCCCGCCTGCTCAAGGTCTGGAGTTAGTCAGGCCGTCTGAATCTCCGCGGCTTTTTCAAGATGGCGATGCTGAATCTCCGCCCGCCGGATCACGTATTTCTGAATTTTCCCGGTGACGGTCATCGGGAACGCGTCCACAAAGCGGATGTACTGCGGAATTTTGAAGTGCGCGATCTGGCCGCGGCAGTATTCGCGAATCTCGTCTTCGGTCGCTTCCACGCCGGCCTTCAGACGAATCCACGCGGCCACCGCTTCGCCGAGTTTTTCATCCGGAAGCCCCACCACCTGCACGTCGGCGACCTTCGGATGCGTATACAAAAATTCCTCGACCTCACGCGGATAAACATTTTCTCCGCCGCGGATGATCATGTCCTTTAACCTGCCCGTGATGCGGAAATAACCGTCGGGACGCATGGTCGCCAGATCGCCGGTGTGCAGCCAGCCGTCCCGATCCACTGCGCGCGCCGTGGCGTCCGGGTCCTGATCGTAGCCCTTCATCACCGCGTATCCGCGCGCGCACAGTTCGCCCTGCTCTCCCACCGGCACGGTTTTTCCGTCCGGCGCGGCGATCTTGATTTCGGTCGCTGGGCACGCCGTCCCGACCGTCGAAACCCGGCGTTCGATCGGATCGTCGACATACGCCATCGTAATCACCGGCGACGATTCGGTCTGACCGTAAAAAATCGTCATCTGCGGGCAGTGCATATCTTCCACCACTCGCTTCATCACTTCAATGGGACACGGCGCGCCGGCCATCACGCCCGTACGCAGGCTTGAAAAATCGAAGCGCGAAAATTCAGCGTGCTGCAGCTGCGCGATGAACATGGTCGGAACGCCGTACACGCTGGTCGCGCGATCGTGATGAATCGCTTCCATCGTCGCCATCGGATCGAAGGTGGGAGCCGGCAGAATCATGGCTGCGCCCGAAGCCACCGACGCCAGAGTCCCCGCCACGCACCCGAAGCAGTGATACAGCGGCACCGGAACGCACAGTCGGTCCTGTTCGGTGAGGTGCAGTCCGGCGCCGATGATGAGCCCGTTGTTCAGCAGATTGTGATGCGTCAGCAGCACGCCCTTGGGCGATCCCGTCGTGCCCGACGTGTACTGAATGTTGGTCACATCCTGGCAATCAGACGGTCCCGCGCCTGCGTCGCGGCCAGCCGCGATCATCTGATCCCACGAATCCTCACCAAGATAAATCACGTGCCGTAGCGCGAGTTCCTGGCCGCGCACGGCTTCTTCCAGAATTTCGCGATAATTCGACCGCGCATCGGCCGCGCGCAGCACCAGCGCCTTCATCCCACTGCGCTTCACCACATACGCCAGCTCATGCGCGCGATAAGCCGGATTCACGTTGACCTGCACCAGTCCCGCCCGCGCGCAGCCAAGCTGTAAATACACCCACTCGACGCAATTCGTCGCCCAGACGCCCACCCGATCCCCAGGCTGAAGACCCAGAGCGATCAGTCCGGCCGCCGTCCGTTCCACTTCCTGAGCGAGCTCCCGCCAGCTGAGCCGGACATTCTGATGACGAACGATCAGTGCATCGCGATCGGCGAACGTTGCCGCAGTTTCGGCGAAGATCTGGGGAATCGTTTTCGTGGTGAGCGCAAACTCGGGCCCACGTACATAGCTTTCCATCGAAAAAGATTCTATCAGGTTGATTAAAGAGGCTGCGGAAAAAGGGGACTGACCACCCTGTCCCCACCAGTAACGCATTGTCGCCACGCTCCGCAGTCCCAGTGGACAGAGCGGTCTGTCCCCTTTTTTCGCAACCGTTACAGCCAGACCTTCGGCTCAACCGACATTCCCAACCGGAGCCGATGATCGGAATTCTGCCCCTGCTCGAAGCGGATGCGCACCGGCAGCCGCTGCACCACCTTCACGAAATTGCCGGTAGCGTTTTCGGGCGGCAGCAGGCTGGTGCGTTCGCCCGACGCGCCCGGCAGATCGGCGACGTAGCCTTCGTAGTCGGCGTCGAACGCGTCCACGTGGATCTCGACTCGCTGCCCGGGATGCATCCGGTCAAGCTGCGTCTCTTTGAAATTCGCGGTCACCCAGAGATCGTCCACCTGGCTGATCGAGAGAAGCTGATCGCCCGGCAACACGCGCCCGCCCACTTCCGCGGTCTTGCTGGTGACCACGCCGCTCACCGGCGCCACGATTTTCGTGTACGAAAGATTCAACTCAGCCTGATCGAGCTGCGCCTTGGCGGCCGCCACGGCAGCCTGCCGCGCCCCGATGTCGGATCGCCGTATCGCAACTTGCCGGGGAGCGTTGGTCCGAGCTTCATTGAGTCGAGTCTGTGTCTGCAAAAGCTGCGCCCGCCGCTGATCGAGCACCTTGCGCGAAGCCTCAGCCGAAGCCCGCGAAGCGTCGACCGTCGCCGCTTGAGATTTCGCGGTTGCGACCGCCGCGTCATACTGCTGGCGTGAAATTTCGTCTCGATCCACCAGCAGCGCATAACGCTTGAGGTCGGTCTGCGCCTTCACATTCTGCGCGTCAGCCTCGCGAATCGACGCGAGCTTGGCATCGTAATCCTGCTGCGCCGCCGCAACCCCGGCCTGCGCGCTGATCACGTCCGCTTCCGATGTGCTGACCGTCGATTGCGTCGACGTCAACGTGATCGGCACATTTGGATTTTCAGAAGTGAGCTGCTGGAGCGACTGTTGATAATTCGCGCGCGCCTGTTCGAGCGCCACCTGATAATCGCGCGGGTCCAGCTCGACGATCACGTCGCCCGCCCGGACGAGCTGATCGTTCTCGAAGTGCACCGCGACGATCGTGCCGGCGATCCGCGCACCGATCGGATCCAGATGCCCGTCGATCTGCGCATCGTCCGTCGATTCGTACGAGTTGAAATAGCGCAGCAGAAAGAATCCGCCGATGATCACCGCCCCCAACAGCACCGCGCCAAGTGGAACGGCCAGTGGGTGTCTGCGAACGAACCCGCGTGCGCGGTCCGTTAACGGCCGCTTCAACTGCTCAGGCTTTTTCTCATTTTCGGGCTGGGCGTCTTGAGGCTTGCTCTCGGCAGGCTTGTCGATTACCGGCTGCCCGTTCGAATGACCGTTGGATTTCAACGCATCGCGAAGCTGTTCCTGCTCGTCGCGTAGCCGGCGCACTTCATCCCGCAATTCGGCGAGAGTCTCGTGTTCGGTGTGCTCAGTGGCCGCCATCGGTCCACTGGTGAGACTCTCTTCCAGGACTTACGTTTCAAATCGTCAGTTATTCGGCGCCACCGGCGTCATTCCACTCGCCGTGAGAGATTTATTGAAGGCCGGTACGTCCTTGTCCATCAGCGTGCGGTATTCCGCCTGCGCGCCGGCCAGATCCTTTTCAATCATCTCGAGCAGACTGCGCGCCGTCTCCGTAGGCCCGAAATCCGCGCCGCCGGCCACGTCTCCCGCCCCCGTGCCCACTTCCCCGTTCAACCAGATGAGGTTGAAATAAACCTTGTACGCCGAAATGAAATATTTGTCGTCGCTGGTGGTCAGCGCCTTCGAAAGCAGCTTGTATTCCACCGTCTGCATCTTTTCGTCCATGGCCTGCGCGGACTTGAGAACCGCGGCCTTCGCCGGATCGCTGCGCAGCATTTTCTGCAAATCATCGAGCTGCTTGCGCATCCACTCGATCTGATTCACCATCCCCGACGCTGAATTAATGTCGCTGCGAATCCGCAATTGCAGCTTGGTCTGCTGGGCCAGATCGGCGTCCGATCCGGTGCTCGCCGGATCGCGCACAATCGCCAGCGGCTGCTCGTACGTTTCGCCGTCCACCTTCAGGCGAAGTGTGTATTTTCCAGGAGCGGCTACCGGTCCGACCTGCGCCTGCGCCGCGCCCCAATGCGTGATCGGACGCGACTCCGCTCCCCGAAAGCGCGGTTCCTCCCAGATGTGCGGGTTTTCGGGAGGCGTGGTGCGCAGCGCGATCAGTTGCGGTGGATCGTATTTCAGATCCCACACCACGCGGTTCAAACCTGTATGCGCGGCAGGCACCCGCAACTGGCGAATCACTTTTCCGTCCGCATCCAGAATCGCGGCTTCCACCGGCTGCTTCGGCGGATTCTTCAATTGATAATTGACATACCCGCGCCCGCCGCCCACGATCCGCACCGTTTCGCGCGGCGTAAACAGAGACACCGAAGTATCCGACCCGACTCCCTTCGCCATCTGCTCGAGCGGCGTAATGTCGTCGAGAATATAAATCCCGCGCCCATACGTGGACACCACCAGATCGTGCATGCGCTTCTGCACCACCGCCCAGGAAACCGGCGAATGCGGCAGCCCGTTCTGCAAATTGGTCCAGTGCCCGCCGTCATCGAGCGAATAAAACAGCGCGTTGCCCGTTCCTGCAAACAGCAGACCCTTCGCGTTCGGATCCTCGCACACCACGCGAATGTAACTCAACGTATGGCTCGGCAATCCGCCCGTGATCTTCTGCCACGTCGCCCCGAAATCCGTGGTCTTGTAGATGAACGGCTCGCGATTATCCATCAAGTGATAATCCACCGACATATACGCAGTGCCCGCGTCAAAAAACGACGGCTGAATGCTGGTGACAGTCCCCATGGGCGGCATGCCGACGTTCTTCGTCATATCGTTCCAGTGCCCGCCGGCGTCTTTGGTGTACCAGATCTTCCCGTCGTTGGTGCCGGCCCAGATCAGGCCCTTTTGCACCGTCGAAGGCGCGATCGCGAACACCACTTCGCCGTAAAACTGCCCCAGATTGTCGCCGACGATTCCGCCCGAAGGCACCAGATACTTCGGATCCTGGGTGGACAGATCCGGACTGATCACGCTCCAGCTATTGCCGGCGTTGGTGGTGCGGAAAATCACCTGGCATCCGAAATACACAGTGTTGTGATCAAACGGATCGATCGCCAAAGGAGCCGTCCAGTGGCATCGATATTTCGTCTCGGTCGGCGGCGAATCGAGCGTATGCAGCCACGGACTCACCGAACGCGCGAGCTTAGTACGCGCATCCCAGCGTGTCACCTCGTCACCGTAGCAACTGGCCCACACAATGTTCGGATCGGTCAGATCGGGATACGTGAACCCCGATTCGCACCCGCCCATGCCTTTGTCCCAGCCCGGCTCCGCCACGCGCCCGAACCCTCCGAAGCCCACCTGCACGCTCGGCCCTCGCATGGTCGTGTTGTCCTGCATGTTGGAGTAAAAGTAATACGGAATCTGGTTGTCGACCGCCACGTGATACATCTGCCCAATCGGAAGCGTCACGCGATTGAACCCGCGCCCATGCGAAGTGGTGATGTTCAACCCTCCGTCGTGCGTGATCACGAAGCGGTCCGGATTGGTCGGGTCCCACCAGATGTCGTGATTATCGCCGCCCCACGAATTCTGCGGCCGGAACGTCTCGCCGCCGTCGAGCGAAACGTGGAACGAGCTGTTCGAAACGAAAATCTCATTCTCATTCACCGGCGAAACCGCCAGGTGAATGTAATATCCCGCGCGCCCGATCAATGCTCGATCCCAGTTCACCACGTGCCAGGTCGCGCCCGCGTCTTCCGATCGCCACATCGATCCCTGGTCCGCGGTCTGAATCAGCGCGTACACGCGATCCGAATTTGAAGGCGCCACCGCCACATCGATCTTGCCCACCGGCGAATGCGGCAATCCCGCCGTCAGATGATTCCAGGTGGTCCCGCCATCGCGCGAAACATACACGCCGCTGCCCGGGCCCCCACTGAATTCGCCGTAGGTGTGCATTTCCGCCTGCCACGTTCCCGCAAACAGCACGCGCGGATTTTTCGCGTCCATCGTCAACCCGCTGCACCCGGTGTTCTCGTTGACGAACAGCACGCGCTCCCAATGCGCGCCGCCGTCCATGGTGCGATACACGCCGCGCTCCTGCTGCGGTCCAGTCATCCGGCCCAGCGCGCACGCGTAGACGATATCCGGATTCGTGGGATGGATCACAATGCGCCCGATCCGTCCGCTCTCCGGGAGCCCCACGTTTTGCCACGTGCGCCCCGCGTCGGTCGATTTATAAATCCCGTCGCCCATCACGTCCACATCGCGGATGGCCCACGCTTCGCCGGTCCCCGCCCACACCACGCTCGGATTGGAAGGCGCAACCGCCAGCGATCCGATGGCCGCCACCGGCTGGCTGTCGAAAATGGGATTCCAATTGAATCCGCCGTCGACGGATTTGAAAATCCCCCCCGAAGCCGCGCCCGCGTAGTAAGTGTTCACGTCGCCGGGAACCCCGGCGATGGAGGCTACGCGATTCCCGTTTAGCGGTCCGACGAATCGGAAGCGGAATGCGTCAACGTCCGCGCCTCCCCGGCCGCGCCGCTGCGCGCTGGCGGATAGGGCGATCAAAAAAAGAGCAAAAAACAGAATTCCGAGCGCCGCTCGGCGCGGTGTTAAGTGTTGCATGGGATCTTGGTTCGAAGTTTATCATGTAGGAACCATGGAACCAATTCCGTTTGCTCAACTGATGGGCATCGAAATCGTGAGCACGGCGCCCGAAAAAGTAATCGGGAGGATGACCGTTCGCGACGAAATCTGCACCCGGCCCGCCGTCCTGCACGGCGGCGCCGCGATGGCATTCGCCGATACGCTCGGCGCGATCGCAACTATAGAAAATCTGCCCGAAGGCCACTCAACCACCACCATCGAGAGCAAAACCAATTTCATCTCCGCAGCGCCTTCCGGATCGGTCCTCACCGGCGAGTGCACGCCCATCCATCGCGGGAAACGAACCATGGTCTGGCAGACCCGCATCACCCTCCCCGGCGGTAAGCTGGTCGCGCTGGTGACGCAAACTCAAATGATTTTGGAACCGAAAGTGTCAGCCCAAAAACCGTGAGCCTCAAGACCTATCACCAAAAGCGCAACTTCGATGTCACCTCCGAGCCCAAAGGCGCGGGAAAATCCAGCCACGCGGCGCTTTCCTATGTCATCCAAAAGCATGCGGCGACCAATCTCCACTACGATTTCCGGCTCGAATGGAACGGCGTCCTGCTCTCCTGGGCAGTTCCCAAAGGCCCCTCGCTCGACCCATCCGTAAAGCGCCTGGCGATGCACGTCGAGGATCATCCCGTCGAGTACGGTGGCTTCGAAGGCGTGATCCCCGCCGGCGAGTACGGTGGCGGGACCGTCATGGTCTGGGATCGCGGCACTTGGACGCCGGAAGTTCCCGACGTCGACGCCGCGCTCAAAAAAGGCGATTTGAAATTCACGTTACACGGCGAGAAATTGAAGGGGTCGTGGGTCCTCGTCCGCACCCCGCGCGGCTGGCTCCTGATCAAACACCGCGACACCTACGCATCATCGGATGACGTGCTGGTGACCAAGCCCAACTCGGCGATTTCCGGAAACACGCTCGCCCGGATCGCCCGCGAAAACGGAGGCAACGTTGAAAAAGCGGCCAAAGGCGATCTTCCGCCGAAAAAGTAGCCTCCCCGGCTCGCACCGCATCTAACGTGTATGAGCCCAACACATGAACTTCGCGAAACCTGGGGCTGGATGATGTTGTTCGGCTGCCTGATGACAGTACTGGGAATTTTCGCCGTGGCCTACGCGGCGCTCTTCACAGTGGTGTCGGTCCTCTGGATGGCGTGGATTCTGATCATTGCCGGCGTGGTCGAGGCCGTGCATGCGATCCGTCATCACGAACAAGGTCACCTGGTCTGGTACATTCTGGAGGCGCTGCTGGCCATCGTGGTCGGCGCGCTGCTGCTGCGCGGTCCTATTTTAGGCGCCGTCGTGCTGACCATCCTTCTAGCGACCTATTTCCTGGTCGCCGGCATTTTCCGCATCGTCGCCGCCGCTGTTCTGCACCTTCCCAACCGCGGATGGGTGCTGTTCAACGGCATCGTGACCCTGGCGCTCGGAATCGTCATCTGGGGCGGCTGGCCAGCCAGCTCATTCTGGGTGATCGGCCTGTTCCTCGGCATCACTCTGATCCTGAGCGGATTCGCCCGTATCATGCTGGCGCTCGCCCTGCGCACCGGTCATTTCCATCCGTTGCCGGTCTGAGATGCCTGGGACGGCGGGCTTCGAGCCCGCGCAAGGCTTTAGCCTTGCTCCGCAGCTCCACGCGGATTGAAATCCGCCGTCCTTCGAGCGGCTACCCCCGATTCAGCTTCCGCCGGGCTTTGGCGAGCGCCTCCTTCTGCTCTTTGCTCAGCGACGGAATCTTTAAATCCAGCTTTTCGATCGCCTGGGTGGTGATTTCAGACACCACCCAGCGCGTCACCCACTTGTGATCTGCCGGGATGACGAACCACGGAGCGTGGTCCGTACTGGTGGCGCTCAACGCGTCTTCGTACGCGGCCTGGTAATCGTCCCAATATTCGCGCTCCGCCAGATCCTGCGGCGAAAATTTCCAGTGCTTGCCCGGATCGTCCAGCCGCTCGAGCAGCCGTTTCCGCTGCGCTTCTTTCGATAGATGCAGGAAGAACTTCAGAATTACGGTCCGGTTGTGCGCCAGGCGCTGCTCGAAATGATTGATGTCCTGGTAACGCCGCTTCCAGAACGCATGGTCGGGTTTCTCTGTCACGCGCTCATGCTCCAGCAGCTCCGGATGCACCCGCACCACCAGAACTTCCTCGTAATGCGACCGGTTGAAAATCCCGATGTGCCCATACGCCGGGACATTCTTGCCATAGCGCCACAGAAAATCGTGCGATAACTCTTCGGGCGACGGCTGCTTGAAGGGAACCACGTCGCAGCCCTGCGGATTCATCCCGCTCATCACGTGCTTGATCAGACCGTCTTTGCCGGCCGTGTCCATGGCCTGAAGAACGATCAGCAGCGCGTAGTCCTCGCTGGCCCATAAACGATCCTGCGCGGCCGTCAGGCGTTCCAGATTCCGCGCCATCAGCGCTTCGACTTTGGATTTCCCGGGGTCTTTCTCGGGCGCCCACGCCGGATCGTGGTCGCGCAATTTCACCCGCTCGCCCGGCTTGACGCGAAATTTCGCAGCCCAGGCAGCCGGCTTCATTCGACTCAGATGCGCACGCCGCTCGCCAGCGGTAACCCGTTCAGATCCGTCCACAGATTGCCGAGCGTATTCTGCACGAACGTCAACTTGTCGACCATAAAATCCCGGCGATACGGAAATTCGCGCCAGCGCGCGCAAGCCAACTCGGTCACCTGCGCCACCCCGCAGCCGCTTTCCCCAAGTTCGAAATCCTGAGCGAGCGTTACGTGCGGATGGTACTCGAACGGTTCTTCAAACGCGAGTTCCCCGGAATTCAACATCTCATGCAATCGGGTAAGCTCCGGGCAGCCCGTGATCACGGGTAGATACACCACCTGCGTCACCGGGAAAACCTGCACGTCGCCTAATTCCACGCGGAACGGCGGAACATCCTGAAGATGTACCGCGAGTTCCCGCCACGCTTCCTCCGCCGAACAGACCAGCGGGCGCGGAGGCAGGATCGTCACGTGGGCCTTGGCTCGACAGTCGCAGACCAGATCCCTGCGAAGCCGGTCAAGATACTCGCCCAGAGGCGAAGGCAAGTACGACACTAGCGCGAAGGAGTTAATCCCTTCCCCCTCGCCGTTACAACCACTCATGCTCCCCTTATTCTACCGCGGCTGTGGCCGTCTGCGGGACGTCCGGAATCGCCGCGTCGGGTTTCAGCTCCGGCTGCACCCAGTGCGCTTCCTCGAATCCCACGAATTTGCAGATCCGCAGACTCCCGTTTTCGGCTTCGAGCAGATCCCCGACTTCGAGCGGACGCGCCGAATCGCGCAGCGCGAAAAACGCGGCGTACGGCGAAAGCGCGTCAACGGTTTCCCCGGGTTCATAATCCCGCGGCTTCACCAGCGCCGTCCCGCTGACATGCGGAGCGCAACGGAAAGGCTGCCGGAGATGGTCCTTCAGGCGATGAATGTGGAAGGCAGGCATGGCGTTTAAGATCGATTATCACCTAAAACAATCCGGAATGGAAATGTTGTTTGCGGCTTCATACCCCAACTGCATCCAGCGTTCCACGTTATCCCGCTGCCAGCGTAATACCTCCAACGGCGAACCGAGCGCCCCGTCGGTCTCGAGCGTGACCACCTGCACGCCGTCCCCGATCGCCGGATGATAGCCCGCCACGCGCCGGAATCCCTTCACGAACGGCGCCAGCAGTGCCGAAGGAACCTTCGGCAGCGCATTCAGCGCCAGAATCCGCGTCGCCCCCAGCTCCACTGCCGCCCAAACCGGCAGCGGATTCAATAAGCCGCCATCCGTGTACCATCGTCCGCCGATGCGATAGTGCCGCATCACTCCCGGAATCGCGCAGGATGCCGCCAGATGCCGCCAGGTAATCTCCGCGCCGCGAAAAATTCGAGGCTTCAACCGCACCGCGTCGGTCAGCACGGCCGCGAATTCCACGCGCGGCGAATAGCGCGCCATCAGATCCTGAATATTCGCCGGCAGATTGCGCAGCCGCGTGCTCTCCGGACGCAGCCAGAACCCGGCCAGTTCCTCCGCCGACGCTCCCCCCGCGATCGCGTACCCGTTGAGCGCCCCCACCGACGCCCCCACCACCAGTTCTGGCGCGAAGCGGCCGATCAGCGCCCGCCACGCCCCCGCCTGCCACGCTCCGAATTGTCCGCCGCCCGAAAGCACCAGCGCAGTTTTCATACAGCTTACAATGGAAACGTTACCGCTTCATGGAAGATTTCGATGCGAACGCATATGGAGCCGAAGTCGCGCGCGTGCTGGCTCTCGACGGCAATGGCTGCCGCCTGATGCCGCTCACCGCGCGCGAATGTTCCTGTGAGCCGGCCCGCCGCCAACTGAAATCCGCCGCCGCCCAGCGGCTTTTTCCCGACGCCTGCGATCCCACCGCCGCCATGGCCGGTCTGTGGCTGTATTTTTCCTGCTTCGAAGAAGCTCACCATCTGGTCTCCGCCTCCACCACTCCGGAATGCGAGCTCTGGCACGCCATTCTTCACCGCCAGGAACCCGACTCGGGAAACGCCGCTTACTGGTTTCGCAAAGCCGGAACGCATCCCGTTTACTCGAAGATATCGCATGCGGCCATTCGCATACTCGATCAACATCCCGACGCTGAATTCCGCTCCGGCAAATGGGACCCGTTCGCTTTCATCGCCTTCTGCGAACGCGCCCGCATGCAGCCCGCCACCGTGCAGGAACGCGCGGCGCTCGAAATCCAGCGCGCCGAGTGGCAGATTTTGTTCGACTACTGCGCGCGAGGCCGTTCTTGAGGCCGCGCACCATCCTGCTTCTTCTAGTCCTGATCGCCGCAGGCGCGCTCACCTGGACGCTCATGCGCTGGAAGTCGAAGCCCGCCGAAGTTCAATTCGCCCGCGCCACCATCGCGACCATCCACAGCTCGGTTCCCACCAACGGAAAAGTGGAGCCCATTGAATGGGCCGTCGCCAAAGCCGAACGCGCCGGCCCGGTCATCAAAATCATGGTCCAGCGCGGCCAGAATGTGGCCGAAGGCGCGCCCTTGGTTGAAATCGACGCGAGCGAAGCGCGCGCCAATCTCTCCGCTGCCCAGGCCAAAATGGCCGACGCCCGCGCCCAACTGGAAATGCTCCAGCACGGAGGCCGCGCGTCCGACCTAGCCGATATTTCCGCTGGAATCGACCGCGCCAGATTCGATCTGGCCCACGCGCAGGAGGAATACGATCGCGACGTGCGCCTGGAACAGAAGCAGGCCGCCACGCGCGCCGAAGTCGAAGCCGCGCGCCAGCGCGTCGATCAGGCCAAGCTGCAAATCAACATGTATGAACAGCGGAGAACCGCGCTCGTCAACTCCTCCGACCGCGCCGCCGCGCAGGCTCGTTTCGACGATGCCCAGGCCTCCGCCAAATTAGCCGGGCAGCAAATCGCGCAGAGCATCGTCCGCGCACCCATCGCCGGCACCGTCTATCAGTTCGACCTCAAACCCGGCGCGTACCTCAACCCCGGCGACACCGTCGCCTCTATCGGTCGCCTGGACCGCGTGAAAGTCAACGTCAACGTCGATGAGCCCGACCTCGGCCGCGTGGCCAAAGGGATGCCGGTGGTGATCACCTGGGTCGCCCTGCCCGGCCGCCACTGGGATGGCGAAGTGGACCGCACCGCGACGCAGATCGTCACGCTCGGCACGCGCCAGGTCGGGATGGTGGTGTGCGTGATCCGCAATCCCGATCACGACCTGCTCCCGGAATCGAACGTGGATGTAGAGATCCGTTCCGAAACCGTCGAAAACGCCATCGCGATTCCCAAAGAAGCCGTCCGCACCGAGCACGGCCAGACCGGCGTATATCTATTAAACGGCGATCACATCGAGTGGAAGCAGATCAAGCTGGGCGTTTCGAACACCACTCGAACCCAAGTGAACGACGGCGTTTCCGCGGGCGACGCAGTAGCACTCTTCTCCGAAAATCCCCTGCACGACGGAATGCCAGTAAGACCTGTGTTCCCGTAACTATCCCAAGTGTGCTTCCTGCCCGAAATCCCTAACCACCACGCGATCCTCTCCCGCCGCCTTCAGCAGCCTCTCAAGCGGCTCTAACCGAGGCTCCCGGCTCAACTCGAACGTCCGGTGATGCACCGGCAGCAGCCGCTCCGCGCCCGCGTGATTCGCCATCGCCAGCGCCTGCTCCGGATTGCAGTGCGCGTGAATCCAAGGATCGTACGCCCCGATCGGCATAATCGCCAGGTCCACCGCCTTCGAAGTTCGCACCTGCCGGAAAGATTCCGTGTAAGCCGTGTCCCCGCCGAACAGCACGCGATACCGCCCCGCTTCGATCACGTACCCGTTATAAGATCGATACGTATCGCTGCGCATGCGCGCGCCCCAATGCTTCACTTCAATCGCGCGAATCTCCGCCGGACCTACCCGAGCCGTTTCATTCCACCGCAACTCCCGCACGCTCCCGTACTGCTTCACGCGTAGCAGATCGCTGGTATTCGAAGCGGTAATCACCGCCGTCCCGCGATCCTCCAGCTTGCGCAGCGAAGGCAGATCGAAATGATCCATATGCGCATGTGATAACAGCACCAGATCCGGCCGGGGGATCTCGGCGATTGCCGCCGCCGGAGCCACCAGCCGTTTCAATCCGACCGTCACAGGCCCCATATTGACCCCGATCCGTGTGCTGAACACCGGATCTGTGACAATCAGGAATCCATCCATCGAAATTGCCACGGTCGAGTGTCCGATCCATGCCGCATGCAGCCCTTGTTTCGGCCACGCGCCGATATTCGGCCGATGCGCCGCCGGCTCCACTTCGCGCTTCATGTCTTCACTGACGCGCCGCCAGAAGGCGGGCGCCATCTCGTAGGCAAATACCGCGAGCGTCCCGATCCCCGCCGCGCCGCCCAGCACAGTCCTTCTTTTCAACATCCACTCCTAGTTTAGCGGACGGTTGTGTGAAAACCCGGCCGCGGACCGCTGGCACGCGCTCGGCTCTGTATGTTGCTGATTTGCAAGGCGCTAACGCCGAACCGACCGTCAGCGGAGCCAGCTTTGGGTTGGTTTGGTTTATTTCCCCTGTTCGTCGAGGGCGAGATTCAGAAGCAGCACGTTTACCCTCGGTTCGCCCAGAAAGCCTAAATCGCGGCCCTCGGTGAAACGGTTGACCAGTTGGCGAACCTGGTCCTCGGACGCCTTGCGCGCTTTGGCCACGCGGGCGATCTGCGCCTCGGCCGAGGCCGGGCTGATGTGCGGGTCCAGGCCGCTCCCCGACGCGGTCATCAGATCCGCCGGGATCGGACCTTTATAGTCGGGATTGGCTTTCCTGAACTGGTCGACCGACGCAGTTACGCGATCCACCAGTTTCTGATTGGTCGGCCCGTAGTTCGAACCACCTGATGCGGTTGCGTCATAACCGTCGTTGCCTGCGGCCGAGGGTCGCGGCTGAAAATATTGCGGCTTCGAAAAATTCTGCCCGATCAGCTCGGAGCCAACCACGCGGCCGTTCCGTTCAATCAGGCTGCCGTCGGCCTGCTTCCGGAACGCGAGCTGGCAGATTCCGGTGACCAGGCCGGGATAAATCAGCCCGGTGAGCACGCTCATCAGGATGGTCATTCGAAGTGCGGGTAGTAGTTGTCGCCACATATAATCTCCTCAAGCCAGATGCAGCGCGTGGACGATCTGATCGATCACCCAGATTCCCGGAAATGGCGCGATGATGCCGCCCAGGCCGTAGATCATCAGATTCCGGCGCAGCAGCGATGCTGCGCTCTCCGGCCGGTAGCGTACGCCGCGTAATGCCAGCGGCACCAGCGCAATGATGATCAGGGCGTTAAAAATCACCGCTGAAAGCACCGCGCTCTGGGGCGTGTGCAGGCCCATGATGTTGAGCGCTCCGAGCGCCGGATACGTGGTCATGAACATGGCCGGAATGATCGCAAAATACTTCGCGACATCGTTGGCGATCGAAAACGTGGTCAGTGCGCCGCGCGTGATCAGAAGCTGTTTCCCGATGGCGACCACTTCAATCAGCTTGGTCGGATTCGAATCCAGGTCCACCATGTTGCCGGCTTCCTTGGCGGCCATGGTGCCGGTGTTCATCGCCACGCCGACGTCCGCCTGCGCCAGCGCGGGTGCGTCGTTGGTTCCGTCGCCGGTCATCGCCACCAGGCGGCCTTCGGCTTGTTCCTTCTTGATGTAGGCGAGTTTGTCGGCGGGCGACGCCTGCGCCAGAAAATCGTCGACGCCGGCTTCGGCGGCGATCGCGGCCGCGGTCAGCGGATTGTCGCCCGTGATCATGACGGTGCGGATACCCATGGCGCGCAATTGGCCCAGCCGCTCCTTCATCCCGCCCTTCACGACGTCCTTAAGATGAATCACGCCGAGCGCGCGCTTGCCATCGCATACGGCCAGCGGAGTTCCTCCCTGGCGCGAAATCTTCTCGGCCGTTTCGACCAGCTCCTGCGGAAAGGCCCCGCCGTTTTCACGGACGAAACGCGCCACGGCGTCGGTTGCGCCTTTGCGAAGCTGCCGGCCGTCGAGATCCACGCCGCTCATCCGCGTATAGGCGGAGAAGGGAATAAAACTCGCATCGTGGCTCGCCACCTCGCGACCGCGCAAACCGTATTTCGATTTCGCCAGCACCACGATCGAGCGGCCCTCCGGCGTTTCGTCGGCCAGGCTCGATAGCTGCGCGGCGTCGGCCAGATCGCTGTCGGTAATTCCATTGGCCGGGATGAATTCCACGGCCTGGCGATTCCCAATGGTGATGGTCCCGGTCTTATCAAGCAGCAGCGTGTTGACGTCGCCCGAAGCTTCGACGGCTTTTCCGCTCATCGCCAGCACGTTGTGCTGCATCACGCGATCCATCCCCGCGATGCCGATGGCCGAAAGCAGGCCGCCGATGGTGGTCGGAATCAGGCAGACCAGCAAAGACACCAGCACGGCCACCGTCGGCACCGTACCCGCGCCCGCCGCTGTCACGCTGTATTGCGCGAACGGCTGCAGCGTGACCACGGCCAGCAGGAAGATCAGCGTCAGGCCGGCGATCAGGATATTCAGCGCGATTTCGTTGGGCGTTTTCTGCCGCTCCGCGCCTTCCACCAGCGCGATCATGCGGTCGAGAAAGGTCTCGCCCGGATTCGACGTGATGCGGATCAGAATATGATCCGACAGCACGCGCGTGCCGCCCGTCACGGCGCTGCGGTCGCCGCCCGATTCGCGGATGACGGGCGCGCTCTCTCCCGTAATCACCGATTCGTCCACCGTCGCGATGCCGTCGATCACTTCCCCGTCGCCCGGAATAATATCGCTCGCCTCACACGAGACGATGTCGCCGGCACGCAGCTGCGACGCAGGTACGGCGTCCAGGTGGCCGTTCACACGGCGTTTCGCGATCGTATCGGTCTTGGTCTTTCGCAGCGTATCGGCCTGCGCCTTGCCGCGAGCTTCGGCCATCGCCTCGGCGAAGTTCGCAAACAGGACCGTGAACCACAGCCACAGCGAGATTTGAAAGGTAAATCCGATTCCCGATGCTCCGCGGAACAGATCCCGCGCCAGAAGCACGGTCGTGACAGCCGCGCCCACCTCTACGACGAACATCACTGGATTCCTGGCCAGCGTGAAGGGATTCAGCTTCAGAATCGAATCCCGGGTCGCCCGCCGGATGATATCCGGATCGAACAGCGGACGCGCGTGCGCCAGGCGCTTGGGCAGCAGCTCGGTCGGATCGGCCGGCCTCAATGTGGTTTTCGGCTCTTCAACAATCGGCGCCATGATTAGAATGTTCTCCCTTGGTTCATCAGAAAATGCTCGACGATGGGACTGAGTGAGAGCGCCGGGAAAAACGTGAGCGCGCTCACAATAATCACGGTCCCCACCAGCAGCCCGACGAACAGCGGCCGGTGAGTGGGAAGCGTTCCGGCCGTGACCGGAATCCGTTTCTTGGCGGCCAGACTCCCGGCCGCCGCCAGCAGCGGAATGATGAACAGAAAGCGCCCCACCAGCATAGTGATCCCGCCGGCCAGGTTGTACCACGGCGTGTTTCCGTTAATCCCCGCGAACGCGCTGCCGTTGTTGGCGGCGCTGCTCGAGAACAAATACAGAATTTCCGCGAATCCATGCGGGCCGCCGTTGGCTAGATTTCCAGTGGCCGCTCCGAACGCTCCGTTCCAGTATCCGCCCTTCGCAAAAGTCGCGACCGAGCTGATGCCCGTAAAGATCAGCACCACGGCGGAGGTGGCGATCAACGCGAGCATCGCCATTTTGACTTCCTTCGATTCGATCTTCTTGCCCAGGTATTCGGGCGTTCGTCCCACCATCAGGCCGGCGATGAACACGGCCAGAATCGCGAACAGCAGCATCCCGTACAATCCCGCGCCCACGCCGCCGAAAATCACTTCGCCGGTCTGCATGTTGAACAGCGGAACCAGCCCGCCCAGCGGCGTTAACGAATCGTGCATGCCGTTCACCGCGCCGCAGCTCGCATCGGTAGTCACCGTCGCAAACAGCGCGCTCGCCGCGATGCCGAAACGCACTTCCTTGCCTTCCATATTCCCGTCCGCCGCATTCAGGCCCAGCTTGGTTAGAATCGGATTGCCGGACTGTTCAGAGGCGTAAAGCACCATCACGCCCGCAAAGAACAGCACGCTCATCGCCGCGAACAGCGCCCAGCCCTGGCGCGTGTCGCCGGTCATTTTCCCGAACGTATACGTCAGCCCCGCCGGGATCGCGAATATCGCCAGAAGCTGAATCATGTTTGTGAACGGCGTGGGATTCTCAAACGGATGCGCGGAATTCGCACCGAAAAATCCGCCGCCGTTGGTGCCCAGCATTTTGATGGCTTCCTGGGACGCCACCGGTCCCTGCGCAATAGTCTGCGTCTTTCCTTCCAGCGTGGTCGCCACCGTGTAGGGATGCAGATTCTGAATCACGCCCTGCGAGCAGAACACCAGCGCGATGATCAGCGACAGCGGCAACAATATGTACACCGTCGCTCGCACCAGATCCACCCAGAAATTTCCAATCGCCGTGGCCTGCTGGCGCGCGAAGCCGCGGACCAGCGCGATTGCGATGGCGATTCCGGCCGCCGCCGAAGTGAAATTGTGCATGGTCAAGCCCAGCATCTGCACCAGGTAGCTGAGCGAGGATTCACCCGAATAATTCTGCCAGTTGGTATTCGTAGTGAAGCTGACCGCGGTGTTAAACGCGAGATCCGGCGTCATCGCCGTGGCACCCGCTGGTGCGTGCGCGGTGCCGAATCCCATGGGGTTCAAAGGCAGCCATCCTTGCACGCGCTGCAACAGGTAAAGCATCAGCGCGCTGAAAATGCTGAATGCGATCAAACTGGCGGCATATTGTGTCCAGCGTTGTTCGGTCGCTTCGTTCACGCCGCAGGCCGCGTAACACAGCCGTTCGAGCGGACGCAGCACGGGATGTAGAAACGTGCGTTCCCCCGTGAACACTTTCGTCATGAACGATCCGAGCGGCTTGGCAATCGCCAGGATCAGCAGAAAAAAGATCACAATTTGAAAAATGCCGTTCGGCGTCATCAGAATTTCTCCGGTTTGAGCAGCGCGTACAGCAAATAAACGAACAGAAACAGGGCCGTGATTCCCGCGATGATGTAATCCATTAAAGTCAGTCCTTCCTTACAGCCGGTCGCAGGCTTTGGTCAAGTACCAGCACACGACGAAGAAAATTACTGTGATCGCAACGTAAAAAAAATCCAACATGGTCACCGCGCCTCGATTTTCAATTGGAATAAACGACCTGATGTCCCAGCCGCTCCAGCCGCTTCCCGAGCCTTCGCGGGCCCAGCGGCCACCAGCTTCGGCGCCGTTCCAGGACCACCACCGACCGTGGTTTCAGCGCGATCTCGAGCATACTCATCGGCTCGCGCCCCAGCCTGATATCTACCACAGTATCGACTCTCGCTTCAGACGCGATGGTGGTGAACCGGCGCCGGTTAAACGCGACCGAGACCTGCGGGGACTCAATCGGGAGCGGATACGGCACCACCGTCAGCACCAGAAGCCGGATATTCGCCGCCAGACCGGCGGCCAGTTCGGCCGCGCGCTTCAGGCTCGCGAGCGTTCCGTCAATGGTCGTGTGCAGCACCACCACCTCAAGTGAACCTTCCGCGTTTAGATCGGATACGGATCCCCGCGCACCGTGTACGCACGCCTGCACTGCCATAGCGATTCCTAAGGTATCCCGAAATCCATAAGGAAGGCATAAATGTTCGCTAAAGGTTGTACTGGCAGCCGTTTGGCCAATCCTTAGATTATCCTTATGCATTCTTTATTGAGGAATAGCGATACTTGGCTGTAACGTTTTTGCCCGTCCGGCGCCGCCCCCGTAACGTCCGCGCCTGTTTCTGGCGTGAAACAAAGAAGAACAATCCTATGACCAATCGTTCTGTGAGGCCTCTTGCCGCTCTTGCGGTGATCCTTATACCCGTTTGCATGTTTGCCCAGAGCCCGTCCGATCCACCGGCTCCGGCGTCCGATCAGCCCCCCGCGGCTGGACAGACCGGGCCGGCTAGTCCTTCTACGCCGCCCACGCAGAACACCGCGCCGCAAGGGAATTTCTTCGAGAGATTCTTCAAGGCTTACTATGACGACTGGAATCCTCCCGCCAATGCGAGCACCGAACCGGCGCCGCCCTTTCGTGGCGATCCCGCTCCCGTGGACGGTCCTCCTTTTCCGTTTTCCGTCTGGCCCTACGGCGGAAGCGTAACCATCGGCCAGCCGTGGACCCAATCCGGGCCCTTAATGCAGGCCATCTGGAGCGGCAAGCATGGCGACTGGTGGAAGCACAGCGGCATTCAGATCTACGGCTGGTTGAACGGCGGCGGCAACGTCAGCACGTCGAAAGGCTCCGGCTATTCTACTTTTCCGACTTCCTACGCCGAGCGCGGCAATAGTTTCGAGCTCGATCAGGAAGTCCTCTACATCGAGCGTCAGCCGGATACCGTCCAGACCGACCACATCGACTGGGGCTTCCGTCTGTCCGCTCTGTACGGCCTCGACTATCGATTCACCACCGCCGAGGGATATTTCAGCAACCAGCTGCTCGGCAAGAATCAGGAGAACGGGTTCGATTTGCCGATGGCGTATTTCGATCTGTACGTCCCCTACGTCGCGCAGGGGATGGATATTCGCATCGGCAGGTATATTTCGTTGCCCGATATCGAAGCCCAGCTCGCGCCCAACAACTATATGTACACGCACTCGCTGTTATACAGCTTCGACGCCTACACGCAGACCGGCCTGAACGTCACCACCAAGTTGAGCAACCATTGGCTGTGGCAAATTGGCGTGTCGCCCGGCAACGATGTGGCGCCTTGGGTCACCCGGGATCGCAAGCTGACCCTGAATACCTGCCTCGGTTACACCTGGCGCATCGGACTCGATAATATCTACGTCTGCGCGAATTCCGTCAACGACGGCAAGTATGCTTACAACAATCTTCAGGCGTACTATTTCACCTTCTATCACAAGTTCTCGAAAGACGGATCCTGGCATTCCTCTACCGAAGCCTGGTATCAATATGAGCGCGAGGTTCCCAACGTCAACAATCCGATCGGCCAGACGCTGATCGAGACCAATGCCACCGGCGCGGTCTGCAACCTCGAGTCGCAGATCACCTGTTTCGCTCCCGAATGGGCCATGGTGAACTACATGGAAAAGCAGCTCTCCAAGCACAATTATTTATCGATTCGCAACGAAGTGTTCGACGATATCCGCGGCCAGCGCACCGGCTTCCGCACCGTCTACTCCGAACACGCCATCGGTTGGGCGCACTGGGTCGGCACCACCGTCCTGTTCCGTCCTGAACTGCGGTTCGAGCGCTCCTATGACGCCACCGCGTACGACAACGGCACGAAAAAGAACCAGTTCATGCTCGCGGGCGACATCATTTACTTCTTCTAGACGAACTCGTGGCGCACGCACTCGTGCGTGCCGCGTCGAGACTCATCTCGACGCTTGTCCGGGCGCAGACGTAGCGTCGGCAAGCGTGCCGACGCAGCGCGCACGAGTGCGTGCGCCACACCCTCGCGTGGCGGTCTCGCGCGGCCTCCATCGTATAGTGGTTGAGGATGAAGCCGCCCAGAGCCGAAGAGCTCCAGACAATTGTCTCCCAGGGCCGCTGGGAGCGGGCGGCGTCCATCCTCGGTCAACTCGATCCGACCGTCGCCGCCGACGCATTTCTCAGCCTTCCCTACGATCAGCAACAACTTGTTTTCCGCCAGCTTCCGGTCGAACTCGCCGCGCGCCTGGCGCCGATTTTCCCCTACTATCACACCTTCGTTCTGCTGCACACGCTGCCGCTCATCCAAATGAACGCGGTGCTCGACAAAATGAATCCGGTCGAGCGGCAGATTTTCTTTGACGAGCTTCCTGAAAATTCCTGGCAGCAGCTGATCAATGAGCTTTCCGGAACGCCCGCCGTCGAACCGATCCCGCTGGTTCGCGCCGCGCCCCCGACGGCGGTCATAGAAGCGCATCAGATCGAAAAGTGGTTCGCCAAACCAGACGGCGGCCGGATTCAAGTGATCGCACCCACCACTTTATTCGTCGAGGACGGTGTCATCATCGCGCTGCTGGGACCCTCCGGTTCCGGCAAGTCGACGCTGTTGCGGATGCTCTCCGGCCTCGCTCCGCCCAGTGCCGGCGAAGTGCTATGGCACGGCAAGCCTCTCACCGGGCCCAGCCAGGAAGCGGCCATCGTGTTTCAAAGTTTCGCGCTGTTTCCCTGGCTCACGGTGCTCGAAAACGTCGAAGTGCCGCTGCTCGCGCGCGGTATCGAACACACCCAGCGTCATCATCGGGCATTGAAGACGCTCCACTCGGTGGGGTTGAAAGGATTTGAAACCGCGTACCCGAAGGAACTCTCCGGAGGCATGCGCCAGCGCGTCGGATTTGCTCGCGCCCTGGCCGTCGAGCCGGAAATCCTGTTCATGGATGAACCATTTTCCGCCCTCGACGTCCTCACCGCCGAAACCCTACGCGGCGAGCTGCTGGAGCTGTGGACCGCCAAGAAAATTCCCACCAAAACGATTTTTTTAGTCACGCACAATATAGAGGAGGCTGTCCTGCTGGCCGGACGGATCATCGTGCTGGGCCGCAATCCCGCCAAAATCCGCGCTGACTTCCGCGTCTCCCTACCGCAGCCGCGCAATCGCAATTCCGCCGAATTTCTGGTGTACGTCGATTACATCTATAAGCTGATGACTCAGCCACAGCTTGAAGCCGAGCCTCCTTCGCCCGGCCGCGAATCGAAACCGCAGTACCAGATGCTGCCCCACGCACGCCGCGGCGCCATCGCGGGCCTGCTCGAGGTGCTCAACGATCGCGGCGGAAAGGAGGACCTGTTTCGCATCGCCGAAGAGCTGCGCCTGGAAGTCGACGATCTCTTGCCTATCGTCGAAGCCTCGGTGCTGCTCGATTTCGCGAAATCCGAACGCGGCGACGTCGAACTCACCCCCGCCGGTAAGCTGTTCGCCGAAGCCGATATCGAAACGCGCAAAACCATGTTCCGCCAGGCCGCGCTGGCCCACATCACTTTGCTGCAGCAGATGCACAGCGCGCTCGCGAACAAATCCGACCACGCCATGCCGCTCGAATTTTTTCGCGATCTTCTGCAGGATCGCTTCTCCGACAGCGAGGTCGACCGCCAGATCGACACCGCGCTCAACTGGGGCCGCTACGGCGATATTTTCAGCTTCGATGCCGAAAGCGATCGCCTCATGCTCACCTCTGTTGCCGAGAAGCTGCACTGATGACGCTCTCCACTCCGAAATTTTTCTCCGGCCTTCCCCCCTGGAACCGTCTTTCGACCGCCGCGTCATCGCTGTTAACGGATATCCCGGTCGCGCTCGGCGGCTTCGCGTTGTTCTTCGGCCTGATCTCGCTTGCGCATTATTGGTCGACCCCCATCCATCCCCAGGCGCACATCGATCTGAGCCCGTCCGCTCTACCTCTCTATTCTCTGTTCTCGATCGCGCGCCTGGCCGTCGCATATTTCATCAGCCTGGTCTTCGCCCTGCTCTACGGCTATCTCGCCGCGCGCAACCGCACCGCCGAGCGGCTCATGATTCCGCTGCTCGATACATTGCAATCGATCCCGGTGCTCTGTTTCCTCCCTCCCGTCATGATTTCGATGGTCGCGCTGTTTCCCACCGCCCAGTTCGGTCTGGAACTCGGCTCCATCTTTCTCATCTTCACGGGCCAAGTCTGGAACATGGCCTTCAGCGTATATTCTTCGCTCAAAAACATCCCGCGGGAAATGCAGGAAGCGGCCGATCTCTACGGCTTGAGCTGGTGGCAGCAGTTCCTGCAACTGGAGCTTCCGAACGCATCCATCAGCCTCATCTGGAACTCCATGATGTCGGTCGCCGGCGGCTGGTTTTCGCTGATGGTGTGCGAAATGTTCGTGCTGGGCACTCGCGATCTGCGCCTGCCTGGCCTTGGTTCCTATCTGCAATCGGCTTCAAACGCCGGAGACACGCGATCCATTCTGTGGGGACTCTTCGCCATGATCTTCGTAATTCTTCTGATCGATCAACTGGTCTGGCGTCCGGTCATCGCGTGGAGCGAGAAGTTCAAATTCGAACAGGTGGAGGCCCAGGAAACGCCCACTTCCTGGGCGCTCGATTTCCTGCGCCGTTCGCGCCTGTTGTCGAGAGCCGGTCACATCGTGATCGCACCCGCGCGGGAGGCCCTGACGCTGCACTTCGCCCGTCTCCGCGCCGCCGCGCGTCCTCGTACCCATAGGAGCTCATTCACAAAATGGATCACGCGCGTACTCTCCGTCGTCGCGCTCGCCGCGTTTCTCTACGCGATCGTGAAAATGGGCGCCGTGCTCGCGAGGATCAAGCGCCCCGAGTTGCACGATATCCTGTTCGGCGCCGGCGCGACGTTTCTTCGGGTGGAACTGACCCTGATTCTCGCCGCGCTGTGGACCATCCCCGCCGGAGTTTACATCGGATTGAAGCCGAAGCTGGCCGCGCTCGCGCAGCCGATCGCGCAGGTGGCCGCATCGGTCCCCGCGCCGGCTTTGTTTCCCATCGTGCTGCTGCTGCTGATCCGCGCCGGTGGAGGATTGGGCATCGCGTCCATCATCCTGCTGCTGCTCGGAACGCAATGGTACATCCTGTTCAACGTGATCGCCGGAGCAAGCGCGATCCCGGCCGATCTCAAGGAAGTCTGCGACCTGTTCCACCTGAGCCTCATCCAGCGCTGGCGCAAGCTGTTTCTGCCCGCGATTTTCCCTTATCTGATCACCGGTTTTGTTACCGGCTCCGGCGGCGCGTGGAACGCGAGCATCATCGCCGAATATTTCAAATTCCGCGGCCAGACGTTTTCGATCACCGGCCTGGGCGCAGTGATCAGCCGCGCGACCGATGCCGGAAATTTCCCGGTTCTGGTAGGCGCGACGGTGATGATCAGCACCATGGTGGTGATCATCAACCGTCTGCTATGGCGAAGGCTCTACACGCTCGCGTCGACCAAGTACAAACTGGAGTTCACTTAGATTAAGAAGGGCTTTGGAAATACAACTTTTAACCGCTCCCTGTGGTCGCGGCTCGGGGTCAGTCAACTGCCGCTCCCCGAGCCGCGACCATAGGGAGCGGTTAAAAGACAGCTTCCTTACTTCTGACTGCCCAGCCCCAGAAACGCGATCCCCACCAGAATCAACCCCACCGCGATAAACTTCGACCTCGTCAACGGCTCGCCGAAAAAGATGCGCGACCACACCACCGTCCACATGTAGCCGAGCGCCACCAGCGGATACAGCACGCTCAGCTCGCCCTTCCTGACGCCGAACACGAAGAACACGCTTGACAGCAGATACATCCCCACGCCCGCCACCAGGCGCCAGTTGGTGAGAATCGATTTGAAGTTCATCTGCAGGCGCGCCGCGCCGGATTTGAGGAACACCGCCCCGAAACTGCCTACGAAGCCGCACAGGAAAATCCACGCCATCGAGGAAAACGGCGTGTTCATGTTTTATCGCCGCGCCCGAGCACCGCGACGCCCAACATGATGATGGCGATTCCCGCCAGTTTCGCCGCATTCATGTCCTCGTGAAACATGACCACACTCGCAATGGCGACCCACACAAACGTCAGCGCGATCACCGGATACAGAACCGAAAGCTCGCCATGCCGCAGGGCCAGAGTGAGCACCACCGTGTAGACACCATACAGCGCGTATCCGAAAAACAGGGCCGGGACCGTGATCATCCCGATCGCGGTCTGAACGAACCCGGCGTGCGGAGGCAGGTGCCCCGCGCCGGATTTGATCAGAATCTGCGCCGCCGCGCTGAGCACCGTGCCAAGACCCACCAGCACAATGGAGCGGCGCTTTTGAGCTTCCGTACTCGTCGTCAACTCAACAGGATAGCGAACTCGATCCCGACCTCGCTAGATTGTTGAAAAGGGGACTGACTACTCTGTCCCAAGATCCACTACGCCCGAAACCGTCCGTGGTGCCTCAAGAGTGGACAGAGCAGTCTGTCCCCTTTTCAACACACCTTAAGATTTTTCGAAGTTCAACGACGCCGAATTCATGCAATACCGCAACCCGGTCGGCTTGGGACCGTCCGGAAAAACATGCCCCAGGTGCGCTCCACAGTGCGCGCATTCCGCTTCAATGCGCCGCATTCCGTAACTGTTATCCTCCACCTGCCGGATGTTCTGCTCATCCAGCGGAGCATAAAAGCTCGGCCAGCCGGTCCCCGAGTCGAACTTGGTCCCGGAACTGAACAGCTTGGCTCCGCAGCACACGCAATGATACGTCCCGTCCTCATGCATGTCCCAATATTTGCCCGTGAAGGGAGCTTCGGTGCCCTTTTCGCGGGTGACATGGAACTGCTCCGGCGTGAGTTGCTTCTTCCAATCCGCTTCGTTTTTGTCGATCTTGGCCATATGCCTCCAATGTAGCGCCCGCGTCAGAGTCTGTGGGAAGACTCCGGACGTGCTCCGCTTGCTGACGCGCGCGGTTCTGTACGTTGCTTGTTCGATAACACGGCAAACGGAACCCCGACCGTCACCGGCAGGGCTGGTCATGGGCGCTACTGGGAATCGAGTGCCTTCAGTGCGATAAACCAGCCGCGCCGGTGACGGCGGGGGCCGATTCAGCTTTTTCACACGGAGTCGTCAGGGAGGGGAGCAAGTCCGCAGCCTTCATCACCCAGGCCCTAAAGCCCCCGCGCCGAACCGCCGATCTACACCCGTGCGACCTCTCGCCATTCTTCTGCTCGCGATCCCGCTCGTCGCCCAGGGCCGCCTGGATCCCGACGCGCCCAACTGCGCCGATTCGAAAAACCTGCCCAAGCTGCTCGCCTGCCGCATCGACAATTGCGAATCGAAAAACGGCGACCATCGCGACGTTCAGATCCGCGACGACGATAAAGGCGAGCCGGTGACCAACCCGGTGGACGGCAACAGCCGCGCCGTCATGTACGAATGCGCCGCAGAAACCACTCCGGCCGAGATCATTCAGAACGCCGCCACGCACCTGCGAGCCTTCGGCTTCGACGTCCCGTATCAATTCACGGACCAGGAAGGCGCGCTGACGGCGCATAAAGGCGACCTGTGGGTCACCGTCGATTCCGCATCGCATTTCTACACGCTCACCGAAATCACCGCGACTGCGCCCGATTACGATTCCATCATCGACGCGCCCGCCATGCTCGACTCGCTCGAAAAAACCGGCAAAGCGCCGCTGTACGGCATCACGTTTCTGCCCGGCCGCGCCGATATCGCGCCCGAATCGGTCATCGCGCTGCGCGAGATTTTCGCGCTGATGCAGGACAATCCGGATCTCCGCATTCGCGTGGAAGGCCACACCGATTCGACCGGAACCAAGGCCGCGAACCAGATCCTGTCGGTCAAGCGCGCTCAGGCCGTCGTCGATTACCTGGTGAATCGCGGCCTGAAACGGGCGCGCCTGGAAGTCGCCGGCATGGGCGACACCGATCCCGTTGCGGACAACTCGACCGAAGCCGGCCGCACCCGCAATCGCAGAATTCAGTTAGTCAAGATCGAGCCGAAATAACGTTCATTCACGTTCATTAACGGCCATACTCCGCCGGACACTCCAGCGCTTCCCGATCCCACTTGGCGAGCCTCGCCGCCGCCTCATACGTCTTCTGGCAAAAATCCAGCACGGCCTGTTCCGGCGACGCAGCCGCGCGAACCTCGTCGTAATCCAGAATGAATTCGCCCAATTTCGAATTCCAGTGCGGCTCCTTATCAAGCCCTTCGGGAGACGGCGACGCATATGCGTAAAACGCCGCGTGCGGATACCGCCGGTCACCCGGCCACCATCCGCAACTGATCACTTCATGCGAATAGGCAAGCGCCGTCACCCGGTCCACTCCCGGCTTTTCCGGCGCGCGACGCCCGCAGAAACGCGTCACCGCCAGGTCGAACGATCCCCAGAAAAAATGCACCGGGCTGCTCTTGCCGATAAACCGTGCGCGGAAATGCTTGAGCACTTCATCCACGGAAATCAGCGCCCGCCGGAACCGCTCGACTGCCGCTTTGTCATAGGAAGCGTGATGCCGGTCCTGATCGTATGGCGTCGGATCGTCGAACTCATCGGGGATCAGCGGAAACTTGACTGTAATCCCCAGCGATCCCAGGCACGCCATGTACTCGGCGTAAAAATCCGCCACTGCCCGCGGGTACAGCGGAATCGCACACTCCGCGCCATCCGACGTGCGGATCCGCGCGTGATGCGAGATCAGATCGAATTCGACATCGAAAGTCCGTCCATGAAACGGAATCGGCGAGGTGGTCAACCCGCGCGGCGTCACGTAGAGCGGCACGTGCCACCATTGATTCAGTGGAATGGAAAGCTCCATCCGCGTTTTCCCGACGATTTGCGTCCACATATGGAGCGTGTCGCAGGTCGCCTCCCAGTTTTCAAATGGCAACTCAGGCCATTCAGAAATCAAGCATCACCTCGTCGATGTAGCACCATCCCCAATCCTCGCCCGGTTGCGCCGATTTCATGATGGGATGCTTGGTCTCGTGAAAATGCTTGGTGGCGTGCTTGTTCTTCGACGAATCGCAGCACCCCACGTGCCCGCAGGTCATGCATGTTCTCAAATGAACCCAATGGTCGCCCATTTTCAGGCATTCCTCACATCCATTGGTGCGCGGTTTGACGCTCTTGATCTGGTCTAAATGACTACATTCCGCTGGCATAGGGCCCTCCTTGCGCTAACCCATTCATATCACAACGTCGCGGGATGGCATCGGTCGTGCCTTGAAGAAAATAGCCGAAGGATAACCACCGGCACGCAAGGGCTACCGTAGAGTAGAAGCAGGGTTTTCGTAGCAAGATGGTGCTGTTGGTGCTACGTTGAAGCCAGCCTGAAGTGTCACTTGCGCGGCCCGGACCCGACCTCACTCATGGCAACCAGGACACTGCGCCGACTTGTTTTGCTCATCGCCACCGGCGTGATGGCCTGGTGCGCGGTGACTGGAAGCATCTCCGGAGTCGTCGCCGACTCGAGCGGCGCAGTCATTTCCGGTGCCATCGTGACAGCCACCAATGCGGCGCAGGGATTGCAAACCAAGGCCTCTACCGACACCAACGGTTTCTATACCTTCCCCCGTCTCCCCGTCGGCCATTACGACCTTCACGTGGAGCTCGAAGGCTTTCAGTCCCAGAAAAAGACCGACATTGCCGTCGACGCCGATAGCGCAGTTCGCATGGACTTTGCCCTCCAGGTCGCAACCAAAGTTGAGGAAGTCACGGTTTCAGAAAGCAGCAACGAAGTACACGTCGAAACCTCCAGCACTCAGGTGGGTGAAGTGGTCACCGGAAAACAGATGACCGCCGTGGCTCTCAACGGCCGCAGCTATACGGACCTGCTGGCGCTGCAGCCGGGCATCGTTCCGATGTCCACCCAGACCCCCGATTCCATCGTGATGGCCGGCGCCTCGGTCGCCATTGCACCTTCCGGCGGATTGAACCCCGGCAATCAATCGATCGGCGGCCAGCGTGAGGACGCTAACGGCTTCCTGGTCAACGGCGGCGACGTCAAGGAACTGATGAACGGCGGCACCGCCATCGTGCCGGATCTCGACTCCATCGTCGAATTTCGCGTGTTGACCAACAACTTCGACGCCGAATACGGCAACTACAGCGGCGGAATCATCAACGTGGTCACCAAATCCGGTTCGAATCAAGTCCACGGCACCGCATTCGAGTTCTTGCGCAATACCGACCTCGACGCCCGCAATTTCTTTTCCCCCGAACGCGGCTTCTTCCGGCAAAACCAATTCGGCGGCACGGTAGGCGGACCGATCAAGCGCAACAAAGTCTTCTTCTTCAGCGATTATCAGGGCACCCGCAACGCGCAGGGCATCGACACCGGATTGATCGCCGTTCCCACGCTCGCCGAACGCGCCGGAAATTTCAGCGATGCCGCCGGCACCCTGAACGGCTCAGTGAGCGGTCCGTATCTCGCAAATCTGCTCACTCAGAAACTCGGCTACGGCGTCTCCGCCAACGAACCGTATTACACGTCCAACTGCACCTCCAACATGCAATGCGTGTTTCCGAACGCGATCATCCCGCAACAGGTCTGGTCCGCGCCCGCCCAGCATCTGCTCCAATACATTCCGCTTCCGAACAACGGCCCCTCCACCTTCACCACCGGCGCCGACGGGGAAATCCTTCGCGACGACAAAGGCAGTCTGCGCGTGGATGGCGACGCCGGAAAGTGGGGACTCATCTCCGCCTACGATTTCTTCGACGACTACCACTTGAACAACCCCTATCCCACCGGCCAGGGCGGCGCGAGCGTTCCCGGTTTCGGCGCGCTCAACCTGGGCCGATCCCAGCTGTTCAGCCTGGGCGATACCAAGACGTTCGGCGCGAACACGGTCAACGAGCTGCGGGTAAGCTATATGCGCGACGCCAATAACGTCGGCCAGCCTTCCGGCGGCGTGGGACCGAGCCTCGCCTCGCAAGGCTTCGTCACCGGCCCCGGGACCCCCGGCATCGTCCCGCTCGATCCATCCATTGAAGGTGTCGAAAACGTCATCTTCAATTCATTCGTGATGGGAACCCCCATCACCAATCTGAAGCAGGCCAACAATACTTATGGCGTGAACGACATCCTCTCGCGCGTGATCGGAGCGCATACGCTCAAGGCCGGTTTCATCGGGAGCTATGAACAGGTCAACGTCAATCCGAATCCCGACCTTCAACGGATCGTTTCTGTTTTCGGGCACCGAAACCGGCAATGACTTCGCCGATTTTCTGCATCGGCGTCGCCAGCAATTACAATCAGGCCGATTCGCAGGCTTACTACATCCGCCACAAGTACGCGGGCGGCTTCGTGCAGGATAGCTGGCGCGCGACCTCCAACCTCACGCTCAACTTCGGCTTGCGCTGGGATCTGATGGAGTATTGGTCCGAGAAATACAACCAGATCCCGACCTTCCTTCCAGGCGAGCAGTCCGCCGTGTACACCGGAGCTCCCGCCAACCTGGTCTATGTCGGCGACAAAGGCGTCCCGAGCACTCTGGTTCCCTCCAGCAATCGTTTCTCGCCGCGTCTGGGCCTCGCCTATTCGCCGGACGCGAAAGACGGCCTTCTCTCGAAAATCACCGGCGGCCCCGAAAACATGAGCATCCGCGCCGGCTATGGGATTTATTATTCGGTGATCGAAGGCAACACCATGGCCATCGATGAGCCGCAGCCGCCCTATGGGTTGAGTTACACCAGCCCCGGTCCGCCGCTGTTTGCGACCCCGTTCATCACCGCGTCGAACGGCGCATTCAACGGCAATCCCTTTCCGCTGTCATTTCCGTCGCTCAAAACGTCCATCAACAATCCGAATTCGAGCCTCAACTTTTCGATGTTCGAACCGATCGCCGGCATGACCGCTCCTCCGCCGTGGAACACGTATCCCTACACCGAAAATTACTTCTTCTCGATCGAGCGCCAGTTCGGCCACAACAGCATGCTGAGCGTGAGCTACGTCGGCTCGCAGGCGCATCATCTGCCGCTGGTGTATTCGGCCAATCCCGGCAATCCCGCGCTGTGCCTGAAGCTGAGCAATCCGAGCGCGGTCGCCCCCAACACGCCCACCTGCGGACCGTTCGGCGAGGACACCACGTACATCACCGCGTCTGGCCAGACCATTCAGGGAACGCGCACCGGCCTGGGTTCCGCTTTTTCGAACGACGACTACGACGCGACCATTGCGAACTCGAACTACAACGCGCTCGAGGTCACCATGCGTCACACCACCAAAACCTTCAGCTTCCTGCTGGGATACACCTGGAGCAAATCGATCGACCAGGCGTCCAGCATTTCCGATCCCGGCAATCCCTACGATTTCGAAGCCACCCGCGCGCTTTCGGCTTTCGATCTGCCGCAGAATTTCGTGGCGAGCTACCAGTATCAGCTCCCCTTCGAGCGTTTCTTCGGCCACGCGAAAGGCTTCACGAGCGGCTGGGAACTGTCCGGAATCACGCGCCTGAGCTCTGGTTTTCCGGTGAGTCTCAAATCCGATAGCGACAACTCGCTGATGGGCAGCATTCCCAACGGCGTGAACAATTACAGCCTGGATCTGCCCGACTACAACGGCCTTCCGCTGGACCTAAACGGAAATCCCCGCAATGGGCTGCCCTATTTCAACACGGCCGCCTTCAGCCCCAACGCGCTGGGAACTCCCGGCAACGCGTCGCGCCGATCCTTTTTCGGCCCCGGCGAAGTGAACTTCGATCTAGCCTTATTGAAGACGTTCCGGTTTAACGAATCGAAGTCTCTGCAATTCCGCATGGAAGCCTTCAACGCATTCAATCACGCCAATTTCTTCGGCCCGGCGGCGGTAAACGGCAACATCGACAGCACCCTGTTCGGCCAGGTGGTGAATGCAGCTCCTCCGCGCCTGATGCAGGCCGCCCTGAAATTCATGTTCTAAAGTGGCGCACGCTTCAGAGTGCCGCGTCGGCACTCATGCCGACGCCTGTTCCGTCGCAGACCAGGCGTTGAGATGAGTCTCGAACAGCACGTACGAGTGTGTGCGCGACATTCGCGTGACGTTGCCGGTGGAGCGGCCGCTCTTGGCGGCTGCCTCGGGAGATGTGTCCAAACTTACGACGTCGTCATTGAACACGCCCGCATCGTCGACGGCACCGGCAACCCGTGGTTCCATGGCGACGTGGCGATCCAGGGCGACCGCATCGCTCGCGTGACCTACGCGGGCGGCCTGGCCAACGCGCCATCGAAAACCCGAATAGACGCGCACAATCAGGCACTCTCGCCCGGCTTCATCGATATCCAGGGCCAATCCCGCGCCGCGCTGCTGAATGGCGACGGCCGCCTGATTTCGAAAATCACCCAGGGCATCACCACCGAAATCATGGGCGAGGGCGCGACCAACGCTCCCGCCAACGACAAAACCCTCGCCGCCGAGAACGACCCCGCCATCCGCGAGATCGACTCGCATTTCACGGGACCTCATGGCTTTCGCGCCTGGCTCGAAGCGATGCAGCAGCACGGCGCGAGCCCCAATTTCGGATCGTTCGTCGGCGCCACCACCATCCGCATGTACGGCAAAGGCATGGCCCAAGGCGCGCCCACCCAGGCCGAGCTCGAACAGATGACCACCGCCGTCCGCCAGGCCATGGAAGACGGCGCATTCGGCATGGCCTCCGCGCTGATTTACCCTCCCGGAGAATACACCACCACGGCCGAGCTCATCGAAGAAGCCAAAGCGATGTCGCCCTACGGCGGCGTCTATATCACGCACATGCGCTCGGAAGCTGACCGCTTTCTTGAAGCCATCGACGAAGCCATCGAAATCGGACGCAAAGGCAACGTTCCGGTCGAAATCTATCACCTGAAAGCCTCCGGCGTCGCCAACTGGCCGAAGATGCCGCTGGCCATCGCGAAAATCGACGAAGCGCGCGCCAGCGGATTGGATATCGGCGCGGATATGTATCCTTATTTAGCCGGCGGCACCGGACTCACCGTATGTCTCCCGCCCTGGGCGTCGGCTGACGGAAAACTGTTCGACAATCTGAAAGATCCTACCATCCGCAAGAAAATCCACGACGAAACCATGGCGCCGGCGCGCGATTACGAAAATATCTGCCAGCAGTCGACGCCCCAGGGCGTGCTGCTCGCGAAGCTGTCGAAGCCCGAAAACCACCAGTTCGAAGGCAAGCGTCTGTCGGAAATCGCCGCGGCGAAAAACGAAGACTGGGCCGATTCCGCCATCGATCTGATTTCCTCTGAACACACCCGCGTCGACACTATGTTCTTCATTGCCAGCGAAGACAACCTGAAGCTGCAGCTGCGCCAGCCGTGGCTCAAATTCGGCACCGACGCCGCGGGCCTAGATCCGGATAACATCAAGAGCCTCGCGCATCCCCGCTCCTACGGCAACATGACGCGAGTGCTCGGCCATTACGTTCGCGACGAGCACGTGCTGACACTCGAAGACGCGATTCGCAAAATGACCTCCTCAACCGCCAATCGCCTCTCGATTCCCGATCGCGGATTAGTGAAGGAAGGCTTCTACGCCGACCTGGTGCTGTTCGACCCGTCGACCATCGCCGACAAAGCAACGTACGAGAATCCACACCAGGTCTCAGTCGGCATTCAGGAAGTGTTCGTCAACGGCGTGGCCGTGGTTCACGACGGCAAAGTCACGGGCGCGAAGCCGGGCCGTATGGTCAGAGGACCAGGATATCGGCCATAAATATCCGCGTGCATCGGCGTGAATCCGTGGCTATTCGCTAAACTGGAAGTTTGGTTGACATTCACAGCCACGTCCTTTATTCACTCGACGATGGCTCTAAGTCTTTTGACGAATCTGTTTCCATGCTCCGCATGGCCGCCGAATCCGGCACCACCGACCTGGTGGCCACGCCGCACGCCAACCTCAGCTACAAATTCGATCCGGCCCTGATCCGCGATCGCCTGGCCCAGCTTTCCGCCGCCGTTCCCACCCTGCGGCTGTACCCCGGCTGCGATTTTCACCTGAGCTACGACAACATCCAGGACGCCATCGAGCATCCCGATAAATACACCATTAATCACCAGAGCTATCTGCTGGTGGAATTTTCCGACCTGCTCATTTTCCGCAACACGCCCGAGATCTTCGCGCGCCTTCAGGACGCCGGGATGCACCCGGTGATCACCCATCCGGAGCGCAATGGCCTGCTCCGGCAGCGCATCGCGGAAATTGAAGCATGGGTCGCTGAAGGGGCGTTCGTCCAGGTCACCGCGCATAGCCTGCTGGGCGATTTCGGCCGCCGCGCGCTCGATTTCGCGCGCACGCTGCTTGACCGCGGCCTGGTGCAGTTCATCGCCAGCGACGGCCACGATTGCGAACACCGTCCGCCTCGCCTGGATCTCGCCCACGCGTGGCTGGTGAAAAATTACGGGGAGCCCATGGCGGACGCGCTGTGCATCACGAATCCACGAGCAACTCTCACGGGAGATCCCCTGGAAGATCTCCCAGAAGAGATACCCTCCGAGCCACGCAAGTGGTATCAAATCTGGCGATAACGCACACGCTGAATCGTACCTGCTCCGCTTGCTGACGCGCGCGGTTCTGTATGTTATTCACTCGACAGACACTCCAATCAGAACCGCGACCGTCAGGGAGCGGAGCACGTCCGGAATTTCTCAAGCGGACTCACTAGGGACCGCCGCGCAACTCCGCGCTAAACGCCCGGCGATAGTCCACCGGGCAACTCCGTCTGAGATTAATCCGCCCGTCTCAGCACCAAATCAATTACGGACCGGTCTTTCGGACGTCGACCAATGGGACTCACACAGCGCGAGCTCTGCCCGGATCACACCTCGTGGTTCGCTTTATCGGTAACGCATCAGCACGAACGGCGAACCCAGTCGGCGCTCGCATCGAAATCCGTTCCGACGCTGTTGCCGCTGTACAAATCGCGCGCGCGCTGGTCGGATCGCAGGAAAGTAATCGAGCTCCCCCTGTTTGCGGGCTACCTGTTTTGCCGCTTCACGCGCGCCGAGCGCACTTCCATTCTGACCACCCCCGGAGTCCGGTCGATTGTCGGCTTCGGCGGCATTCCCGCGCCCATTGAAAGCGCGGAAATCGAGGCGCTCGAAACCATGCTGGGGTCGAATGTGCCGGTGAGTCCCTGGCCGTATTTGAAGCCCGGCGATCGCGTCCGGGTCGAGCGCGGGCCGTTGAAAGGTCTCCAGGGTTCGCTGATCCGCGGAACCGACGGCTTTCGCCTGGTGATCGGAATTCAGTTGCTCCACCGCTCCATCGCGGCGGAACTGGAAGCGGAGATGATCTCGCCATGCTGATTCTGATTTTGCTCCTCGCATGGCAGGACCCGCTGCCGTCACCTACGCCGGGCGGAGCGAATCTTCCCGCGCAGAAGATCGGTCCCAACGACCTGCTGGCCATCACAGTCTACGGCGCGCCGGAACTCACTCGCACCGTGCGCGTTTCGGATGACGGCCTGATCCGGCTTCCCATGTTGAAACAGAAGATCGAAGCGCGCGGCGCGATGCCGGCGGAACTCGAAACGCGCATCGCAGCCGCGCTGGTTGCCGAAAAAATTCTGGTCGACCCCGCCGTCACCGTGAACGTGGCCGAATATCATAGCCGGCCGATCAGCGTGGTCGGAGCAGTGCGCCGGCCGTTGACGTTCCAGGCATGGGGGAAGACCACCCTGCTCGAAGCAATTGCCCGCGCGGAAGGTTTGAATGCAGACGCGGGAACCGAAATCCTGGTCACGCGCCCGCCTAATCCTCCTCAGAGAATTTCGGTCAAGAGCCTGATCGACGCGGCCGATCCGTCGGTCAACATCACGCTCGAAGGCGGGGAAGAGGTGCGCGTGCCCCAGGCCGGGCGGGTTTTCGTGGTCGGCAACGTCAAGAAACCGGGGACTTTCCGCATCGAAGACGGCAACGGCCTGACAGTGCTCAAGGCTCTCGCGTTGGCGGAAGGCCTGACGCCGTTCGCGACCAAAGAAGCCTACATTTACCGCCGCGGAACCGCCAGTGGCGAGGAAGTGCCTATCGATCTTCGAAAAATTCTGGATCGCAAGTCGCCGGATGTGGCGCTCGCCGCCAACGACATCTTTTATATCCCCGATAACCGGAAAGCCCGCATGACCACGAGCGTGCTCGAAAAAACCTTGGGTTTTGCCGCCTCCACCGCGTCGGGAATTCTGATCCTGAGCCGCCCATAACCGTGCCAACCTCCCACTCCCAACTTCCGGCCCTGGTCGACCTGGAGCGTCTCCCGGCGCTCTACCCTCCGCCTTATCCGCTGGCCGACGACGAGCCGGAAGAAGCGAAGGTTCCCCTTTCGCAATATCTTTGGATTCTCAAGCGTTACCGTTTCCGGATTCTCGGTTTCATCGCCGCCGCGGTCGTCTCGACCATCATCGTTTCTGCACGGCTCACTCCCATCTATGAATCGACCGCCACCATCGACGTCGACCGGCAGGTTCCCCCGGCCGTGGTCGGCCAGGATTCGATGCACGGAGCATTGAACGATGCCGACCAGTTCCTGGCCACCCAGATCAAGCTGGTGCAATCCGATTCCGTCCTGCGCCCGGTCGACCGGCGCTTTCATCTACGGGAGCTCGAACAGCAGTCGACCACCGCGCCGCGCGCCGACGACGCGCCGGTGATGCTCAATCGCCTCAAAGTCAGCCGTCCGCCCAACACGTACCTGCTGCTGGTCAGTTACCGGTCGGCCGATCCTCAGCTCGCCGCCGACGCAGCCAACGCGATCGCGCAATCTTATCTCGAACATACCTACAACATCCGGCTGCGCAGCTCGGCCAGCCTGTCGGAGTTCATGGAGAAGCAGATCGAAGAACTGAAGGCGAAAATGGAACGGTCGAGCCAGGCTCTGGCCGGCTTCGAACGCGAGCTCAACGTCATCAATCCCGAGGAAAAAACCAATATCCTGTCCTCCCGCCTGCTGCAGTTGAACGTCGAATTCACCAACGCGCAAGCCGATCACCTAAAGCGAGAAGCCGCCTACGATTCGGTGCGCGGAGGGTCGATGGAAGCCGCGCTGGCGGCGCCGGAGGGCGAAACACTACGCAAACTGACCGAACACCTCAATGACGCGCGCGAACATTTTGCCGACATCCAGACGCACTATGGGGCCAATCACCCGGAATACCGGCGGGCGGAGGCTCGGCTCAAAGAAGTGGATACAGCCATCGCCACTACCCGCCTGGAAATCGCTCAGCGTATCAAGATCAGCCTGGATGAGAGCGACCGGCATGAGCAGATGGTCCGCCAGGCTCTCTCCGACGCCAAGGCCGAGTTCGACCGCCTGAACGCGCATTCCTATCAATACCAGGAGCTCAAGCGCGAAGCCGATGCCGACAAGCAGCTGTACGAAGAGCTGGTCCGCAAGATCAAGGAAGCCGGCATCAATGCGGGATTCCAGAACTCATCGATCCGCATCGACGATCCGGCCCGTCCCGCGCTCAAGCCGGTGTTT
Source organism: Terriglobia bacterium (assembly GCA_963797245.1). GTDB lineage: Bacteria > Acidobacteriota > Terriglobia > Bryobacterales > Bryobacteraceae > Palsa-187. The sequence goes on along the minus strand of CAWCPE010000013.1, from coordinate 161,206 downwards.
CCGAGCATCACGCTCAACGCCCTGCTGGCGTTTCTGTTTTCAGCGCTGGTGGCGATAGGCGCGGCCGTGCTGACGGATCTGCTCGACCAGACCATCCGCGATCCGGAGCAGGTGGCGCGCACGCTGCGCACCGAAGTGATCGGGACGCTGCCGCTGATGAAGAACCGCTCGGCGGCGATGATCCGGAAGCAGGATGACCGCGATCTCTCCGGGTTCGGCGAATCGGTGCGGACGCTGCGCAACTCGATTCTGCTGGGCAGCTTCGACCGGCAGTACCGGTCCCTGCTGGTAACCAGCGCGGCGCCGGGGGAAGGCAAGACCACTACGGCGGCGAACCTGGCCTGCGCGCATGCCGAACAGGGCAAACGCACGCTATTGATCGACGGCGACCTGCGCCGCCCAAGCGTGCATCGCAACTTCAATATTCCCAGCGTGATCGGACTTTCCAACGTCCTGCTGGGCGAAATCGGGTGGCGCGACGCGCTGGTGGGGGTCGAATCGATTCCCGGCCTGCATGTTCTGCCGGCCGGTCCGCCATCGCGGCGCGCGTCGGATCTGGTCGGCCGCGGCCTGGTCGAAGTGCTCGAAGAAGCCGCGGCGGAGTTCGACCTGATTCTGCTCGATGCTCCTCCGCTGTTGGGGTTTGCCGAGCCGTTGCAGATGGCCACGGCGGTCGACGGCGTCATCGTAGTGGCGCGCGCAGGTCAGACCAGCCGTCGCGCGGTCGCGACCGTTTTAGGAACGTTGAACCGGCTGAGAGCGAAGGTGGTCGGCCTGGTGCTGAACGAGGTTCACAAGGAAATGAGCGAGAGCTACTACTACTACGGCTACTATCGCTCCTACTATCGCGCGGAAGCAGCGAAATAATATGGCCGTTAATAAACGTGAATGAACGTGAATAAAAAACCTGCCGTGACCATTTTCCGATTCATGTTTATTCATGTTCATTAACGGCCAATAAAAAATGGCGATTACCATCGGCATTCACGACGGGCACAACGCTTCCGCGGCGGTGATTCGCGACGGGCGGATCGAGCTGGCCTTGCAGGAAGAAAGAATCACGCGCCTGAAAAATCAGGGCGATGCGCCGGCGGGGGTGCTCGGACTGATTCGTGAGACGCCGGCGAGGGTGGCGCTCAACGGATATTACGTGAACTACGAGCAGTGGCGCCGGGAAACGATTCTCAAAGATTACGATCGGTCGAGCCGCTGGAAGCAGCCGCTGAAGGGCACCTGGGTCGACCGCGCGTATCAGATGGGACTCGCCGCGTTGCGCCGGAAGACACTTTCGAAGCTGGGATTAACGCACACGCAAACCGTCGAGCATCACACCGCGCACGCCGCCGCGGCGCTCCACAACTGTCCCTGGGAGCGTCCGCTGGTGTTCACCTGCGACGGCTCGGGCGACCGGCTGTCGGCCACGGTCAGCATCGGGAACCAGCGCATCGCCGAAATATCCGAACACGATTCGATCGGCCGTTTGTACGCGATGGTGACGCGGCATCTGGGCATGGCGCCGCTCGAACACGAATACAAAGTAATGGGTCTGGCGCCCTACGCCGGGAACGGAGAAAAAGTCGAGCGCGCAGCGCGCATGTTCTTAGACCTGTTCGAGTTTCGCGGCCTTCAATGGAAGCGCAAGCGCGGCGTTCCCTCCCTGTATGGAGGGAACGATTTCTTCCGCAAACTGCTGGCCGGCGAGCGTTTCGACCTGCTGGCCGCGGGCGCGCAGCGGTTCATCGAACAGATGCTCACCGAATGGGTGCGCCGGGCGATTCGCGAAACCGGCATCCGCAAAATCGCCTGCTCGGGTGGAGTGTTCATGAACGTCAAAGCCAACTTAGCCGTGCTCGAACTCGAAGAGGTAGAGGAGATGTACGTATTTCCCTCCTGCGGCGACGAATCGAACAGCATCGGCGCGGCGTGTCACCTGGCCGCGCAGGCGGGCGAAAAAATCCAGCCTCTACGGGCGATTTACTACGGCGAATCGATTACCGACGAAACCGCGGGTGAGGCGCTTCAGAATATCCCCGGAGTTCGCGTGCGCTATGTGGTGGATATCGAAAGCCGCGTGGCGGAAAACCTGGCCGAGGGACGCATCGTCGCGCGCGCCAAGGGGCCGGTGGAGTTTGGAGCGCGGGCGCTCGGGAACCGGTCGATTCTGGCGCGGGCGGATTCGGCCACCGCGGTCCGGACCATTAATGAAGCCATCAAGAATCGCGATTTCTGGATGCCGTTTGCGCCCTCGGTGCTGGCCGAACGCGCGGGCGATTATTATTTGAAGCCGAAGCCGGTTTCGTCGCCCTACATGATGTTCGCGTTCCGGTCGCGCCCCGAAAAGCGCGCCAAATTCGCGGCCGCGCAGCATGCCTGGGATTACTCGACGCGTCCGCACGAAGTGCTCGAGACGCACAATCCGGATTATTACCGGCTGCTCAAGGAGTACGAGGCTCGCACCGGCGAAGGGATCGTGCTCAACACATCTTTCAACCTGCATGGCGAGCCGATCGTATACCGGGCGCGCGACGCGGTGGACGTATTTCTGCGCAGCGGCCTCGAAAAGATGGCGCTGGCCAACTGGTGGGTGGAAAAAACATGAAAATCTTGATCACCGGGGCTGCGGGATTCATCGGGTATCACATCGCGCGCCGCCTGCTGGCGGAAGGCGAGGTGGTCGCTGGGATCGACAACCTGAACGGGTATTACGATCCGCGGCTCAAGAAAGCGCGCCTGGCCAAGCTCGCCAATTTCGCGGACTTCGAATTCACGCATCTGGACATTACGGACAGGCAGAAGATGGAGCGGTACTTCGAGGTGCAGCGCCCGGAAATCGTGATTCACCTGGCCGCGCAGCCGGGAGTGCGCTATTCGGTCGAGAATCCGCATATTTACGCCTCCACCAACCTGACCGGGTTTCTGCACATCCTCGAAGGCGTGCGCCGGTCCGGCGCGCGGCACCTGATTTATGCGTCGTCGAGCTCGGCGTCGGATGAGCCGGTGTCGCTGTACGGCGCCACCAAGCGCGCCAATGAATTGATGGCGCACAGCTACGCGCATCTATTCGGATTCGCCGCGACGGGATTGCGGTTTTTCACCGTGTACGGGCCGTGGGGAAGGCCGGATATGGCGCCGTTCCGGTTCGCGCGGGCGATCGCCGAAGGCCGGCCGATCGAGGTGTACAACTACGGCAAACTGCGGCGCGATTTCACCTACGTCGACGACGCGGCAGAAGGACTGTGGCGCGTGGCCGCCCGCCCGGCCGAAGGGCACCGGGTGTTCGATGTCGGCAACAGCACGCCGGTGGCGCTGATGGATTTTATTCACGCCTTCGAGCGTTCGCTCGGGCGTAAGGCGATCAAACGATTTCTGCCGGCGCAGGCCGGTGACGCGCTTTCGACCTGTGCGAACGTCCTCGATTTTGAGAACTTTACCGGTTTTCGCCCGCGCGTTCCCGTGGAGCAGGGCGTAGAACGGTTCGTGAGGTGGTTTGAGGAATATTATGAGCTCGGCCAAAGCGGTCGCCGTTACCACGTATTTCGCGCATCCTAGGGCGCTGGTTGAATCGGGCCAGATTGGGGCGCGCACCCGGATCTGGGCGTTCGCCCACGTGCTCGACGGCGCGCGCATTGGCGAGGATTGCAATATCTGCGACCACACGTTGATTGAAGGCGGAGTCACGGTGGGCGACCGCGTCACCATCAAAAGCGGCGTGCAGTTGTGGGACGGAGTCACGATTGAAGACGACGTGTTTGTGGGACCGAACGCGACCTTCACCAACGATCCATTTCCGCGCAGCCGGCGCAAACCTCCGGAGTTCGCCAGGACCAGAGTCCGCAAGGGCGCCTCGATCGGCGCGAACGCAACCATCTTGCCTGGGGTGGTGATCGGTCCGCTGGCGATGGTGGGAGCGGGCGCGGTGGTGACCAGAGACGTCCCGGCGCGGGCCATCGTGGTGGGAAATCCGGCGTACGTGCGCGGGTATGCGGACGCGGAAACGCGCGAGGTGCCGGGCGCGATGCGGCTCGCTCCGCAACGCCTCGCGGGCGGCGCGATGCTGTACGATCTGCCGCGGGTGAGCGATCACCGCGGGCACCTGAGTTTCGCCGAAGTGCATCAGCAGATGCCGTTTGAAGCCGCCCGGTATTTCGTCGTATTTGGCGTACCCAGCCGGCAGGTTCGCGGCGAACACGCCCACCGGACTTTGCACCAGTTTTTGGTGTGCATGCATGGCGGCTGCTCGGTGCGGCTGTTCGATGGAGAGCGCGACCAGGAGGTGCGGCTCGACCGGCCGGATCTGGGGCTGCACGTGCCGCCCATGCTGTGGACCACGCAGTACAAGTATTCGGCGGATGCGGCGCTGCTGGTGCTCGCCTCGGATGTGTATCGCGAGGAGGATTACATTCGCGATTCAGAAGAGTATCTGAGTTTATTAGCGGGGAATGCACGCGAATGAACGCGTCTTCGAGCTGGTGGGTTGCGCGGCTTCGGTTCGACGCCTGGCGATCGGGTGGACGAATCGAGATGGGCGCTCGAGTGCGGCTGCGGACTCGCGTGATTTTTCGAGGGAAGGGGCTTTTGCGGATCGGAGACGAGGTGGTCCTGGGTGACCGGGACGCGGGGATGCCTGGCCGGCCGATCTATCTTTCGCCGCGCGCGGCGCATTCGGTGATTTCGATCGGACGCGCCACCCGGATGACCAACGGCGTCGAGTTGATCGCGCTCGAACGGATCGAGCTTGGGGAGGAATGTTTGGTGGGCGCGGGAGTAAGGATCCTCGATGCAGACTTTCACGGCGTCGCTCCCGGGGAGCGGGGGCGTTTGGGCGCGGTGGGGGCGGTTTCGATCGGGAGGGAAGTATTGATCGGGATGGGCGCGGTGATTTTGAAGCGCGTGCGGGTAGGGGATGGCGCGCTGATCGGCGCCGGAGCGGTGGTGGCTCGGGATGTGGAACCGGGCTCGGTAGTGGGCGGGAATCCCGCCCGGGTGATTTCACGATGGCTGACAGCGGCGCGGTGATGGTTGCGGCGGCGGAGGACCGCCGGCGAGACTGGCTGACATGGAACGTTGCGGCCGCGATGGGGAAGACCGGGGCGGGCGCCATCGTGAGTGCGCTATTGGCCGCGGTGGGCTCGAAGATTCTGGCGGCGTGGCTGGGGCCGTCGTATATCGCGCTGATCGCGACTTTGCAGCAGACCCGGCAGGCGGCGCTATCGCTGGCCACGGCGAACGGGCAGACCGCGCTGGTGCAGGGTACCAATGCGCTCGCTGGAGTCGAACGGCGCGAGTATTTGCGGACGGCCCTGGTGGTGATTGCGGCCGCGACCGCCGTGTCGTCAGCCGTGCTGATTTTCGCGCGGGAACCGATTACCCGGGCCGCCGGCCTCGCGCCGGAACGGGCGGGGCTGATCGGCTGGCTGTCGGTGCCGTTGATTTTGGGAAGCGGGCTGGTGGTCGCGACCGCGCTGGTGAATGCGCTTCATCTGATCGGGCGGCTGGCCATGCTGCAGGTGGCCGGATCGGCCGCGACGGCGATGCTGGCGGCGCCGGCCGCGTTCCTGATTGCGCGGGGCCATCCCGGGGCGATCGCGGGAATGCTCGGATTATCTGCGGCCGCGAGTGCGAGTGCGGCGGCATGGATGCTGCGCGGGCACGGACCCACGCTTTCGCGCTGGCTGTTCGGCTCCGGCCGCTGGTGGAGCACGCGCGCCGCCCGCCACTTCCTTTCGATTTCAGGCGCCATGGCGGCGGCCGGGTTGGTGTCGAGCGTGGGATTCCTGGGCGTCCGGGCGCGGATCATTCGCGTCTCGGGGATGGATGTGGCCGGAAATTTCGATGCCGCGTGGGCCATCAGCATGAACCAGGCGACGCTGGTGCTGGGGTCCTTGCAGGCGTATTTTCTTCCCGCACTGGCGCGTGCGCCGGACGATGCCGAGCGGCGCCGGCACGTGTCGAGCGTGCTCGCCATGGCGATGGTGGTATCGGCGACGGTGATCACGTGTATCGCGGCGCTGCGCGGATTCGCGATTGAAATCCTGTACTCGGCCAAGTTCGCGGGCGCGGCGGATTTCCTGCGCTGGACCCTGATTGGGGATTATTTCAAAGTCACGGCGTGGGTGCTGGCCATGCCGATGATCGCGCTGGCCGACATGCGCGCGTTTCTGGCGGCGGACGCAGTGGCGCAGATCGTATTTCTGGGGCTGAGCTTTTTTCTGGCCCGGATGCGGGCTCCGGCGGAGGCGGCAGCGATGGCGTTTGCCGCCTCGTACGCGCTCGAACTGATGGTTTGCTATGCGTATGTGCGCAAGAGGCTCGATTGGCGGTTTGGAGTCTTGGGGTGGGGGTGGTGGGCGGGGTTGTTGATGATTGTGGGGAGCATTGTTGGGCGCTCCTAAGATCTCTGTCGCGATTGCGACCTATAACCGGTCGGCCATGGTGCGCGAGGCGCTGCTGGCGGCGCTCGGGCAGACTCGGGCGCCGGATGAGATTGTGGTGGCCGACGACGCCTCGACCGACGGGACGGCGGATGCGATTCGGACCATCCGCGATCCGCGGGTGAAGGTGCTGCGGCGCGCGACGAATTCGGGAGGAGTGGGGAACTGGAATGCGGCTATGAATACGTGCTCGGGAGACGTGATCGCATGGTGCTCGGATGACGACCGGTTCACGAAAGGTCACCTGGAGGCATCGGTGGCGTATCTCGAAACGCATCCGGAAATTGGTCTGGTGCATTCCGGATTTACGGACTCGATGGAAGTGAATGGCGCGCAGAACATCGAGGCGCGGCGTCTGCGGCCGGCCTGCGTGCTGGACGCGGCGAACCTGGCGCGCTACATGATCCGATATTACGACTGGCCGTTTCATCCTTCGACTCTGGTGATGCGGCGGGAGGTGTGGGAGCAGACCGGGCCGTTCGATCCACACTACGCGCTGGCCGATACCGACTGGTTTATACGGGCGGCGGCGATTACGAAGATTGCCCGCCTGGCGCGATGCGGCTGCCTGAATCGCCGGCATGCGGGGAACTGGAGCAACCGGGTGGGCAGCGCGCGGATGCAGCGCGAGATTTTCGAGATCGTCGCGAGCCGGATTCGCGGCCCGGTTTGGAAGCAGATGTGGCGATTGAATGTGCTGGCGCGGCTGGCGCTGACCGTGCGGGTGCGGGTGATCGAGGGGCATTCCGAGGCGGCGTGCGCGGCCTGGCATGAGATGGTCGAGATCGGCGTGCCGGCCTGGACGGAGCGGGCGGGCGCGGGATTGATCCGCGGGTGGTGCGCGGGACGCGTGGGCCGTGCCACCGTCACGCCGCTTTAATTTTATGTGCGGGATCGCGGGAACCATCGGATTCGCTGAGGATGTTGTCGCTCAAATGACAGCGGCGCTGCGGCATCGCGGGCCGGATGGCGGCGGCACGTTCGTCGACGGCGATTTCGCGATGGGGCACCGCCGGCTCGCCATTCTGGATTTGAGCGATCTGGGCCGGCAGCCGATGATGTCGCGCGACGGGCGCTGGGTGATCGCGCTGAACGGGGAAATTTTCAACTACCTTGAACTGCGCAGGGAACTGGCCATCGAATGCCGCACCGGGTCCGATACGGAAGTGATGGTGGAGGCCTGCGCGGCCTGGGGCGTGGAGCGGGCGCTCGAGCGGTCGGTGGGGATGTTCGGGCTGGCGCTGTGGGACCGGAAGGAGCGCGAACTGACGCTCGCGCGCGACCGTGCGGGCGAAAAGCCCGTGGTGTATTTCGAGCATGGCGGGCGGTTCGCGTTTGCGAGTGAAATGAAGGCTCTGATGGAGGTCAGCGGGAGACGCCTCGATCCAGCCGCACTGGATGCATATCTGGCGCTGGGGTATGTGCCGGCGCCGCTGGGGATTTTTCGGGATACGAAAAAGCTTCCGGCCGGGCATTGGCTGAAATACCGGAACGGGACTTCGGCAGTGGGGAGTTGGTATTCGGCTCGCGCGGAAAAACACGGCGGATTGCGCGAAGTGGTTCGCGCCGCGGTGCGGATGCGGCTGCGGGCGGATGTGCCGGTCGCGCTGTATTTAAGCGGCGGCGTGGACTCCTCGGCGATCGCGGCGGAGTGCGCCGAGTTGGGATGTGCGGTGCAGAGCTTCACGGCGTGTTTTGACGGGGATGAAACGGATTTGCCGTATGCGCGCATGGTCGCCGGGAAGCTGGGGTTGCGGCACCAGATCCTGCGCGTCGATGCGCCCGGTCCGGATTCGATTTTCGAGCATTACGACGAACCGTTCGCGGACAGCTCGGCGGTGCCTTCGCTGGCGCTCGCACGGGCGCTGGGCGGGCGCTTCAAAGTGGTGCTGAACGGCGATGGTGGCGATGAGGCGTTCGGAGGGTACCGGCATTACGAGCACATTGCCGCCAAGCAATGGGTGAAGCGCGCGGCGGCGGGCGTCGGATGGGTGGATGGAAGCTCGGCGGCGGGAATTTATGTTCAGTCGAAGGCCGCCTTCCGGATGGCCGAGCGCAGGGCATTGATGAACGGGAACTGGCGCGGGAACGCACTCGAAAGACTGGCTGCAGATCGCGTCGGCAAAAGCCCTCTGCGGCTGGCCATGGCAAGCGATCGCGAACTGGGGCTGGCGAGCGGGCTGACCTACAAAATGGATGTCGCGCTGGGCGCGGCGGGCATGGAGGGCCGCGCGCCGTTTCTCGATCATCGCGTGACCGAGTGGGCCGGCGGGTTGAACGACCGGGACATGGTTCGCGGGCGGGAGAAAAAGGTCGCGCTGCGGGCGGCCTACCGGGGAGTGCTCCCCGGTGCGGTGCTCGACCGGCCCAAACATGGATTCGGCGCGCCGATCGGCGAATGGCTCGACGGGGCGTGGCGCGAGTTTGTCGAAGACACTGTCCCCTGCGCGTGGTTTGATCGCGAGGCGCAGAAGGGAATCACCGGTCAGCGGCTGTGGACCCTCGCGGCGTTTGCGGCGTGGGCTCGCCAGTGGAGAGCAGGATGGTAACCGTCCTGATGCCGGTGCGCGATACGCCGGGCCCGATGCTTGAGCAGGCGATCGAATCGATTCTTTCGCAGACCTGCGCCCGGTTTGAATTTCTGATCGTGGATGACGGGAGCCGACGCGTCGAAACGATTGACGCGATCGTTCAGGCGCGGCGCCGGGATTCGCGGATCCGAGTGGAAGCGACCGAAGGGATCGGCGTCACGCGGGCGCTCAATGTCGGACTGTCGCTAGCCGGTGGGGAGTGGATCGCGCGCCAGGATGCGGATGACTGGAGCGAGCCCGACCGGATCGCCCGGCAGGTGGAATTTTTCAAAGCGAATCCGGCGGCGGTGTTGTGCGGGACGGCGGCCTGGACGCATCAATATGACGGGCGAAGGTTGTGGAAGGCGGCGATGCCTGGGTCGCATGCGGAAATCCTGCGGTCGCTCGAGCAGGGGAATCCGTTTTTTCATGGGTCGGCGATGTTTCGGAAGGCCGTGGCGCTGGAAATCGGCGGATATCGCCAGGAATTCGTGTGCTCGCAGGATTACGATTTTTTCTGGCGGTTGACCGAGCACGGCGCGGCGGCGAATCTGGGCGAGCCTCTGTATCACTACCGGTATGGGCCGGGGTCGGTGAGCGCGCACCGGGCGAAGGAACAGGCTCGGGCGCAGGTGGCTGCCCGGCGATTGGCTCAGGCTCGCCGGGATGGGGAAACGGAAGACGTCGCGGGGGCGTTTGAGGGCCCGGATTCCGATTTAGACGCGGAGCTGCGGCAGGCGGATCACGTGTTGCTCGCGGGAGACTACGCGCCCGCCTTGCGCGCCTACTGCCAGGCAATCCGGCGGCATCCTTTGAGCCGGATGGCTTGGGGGAAACTGGCGCGCTGGGGAATTTTCGTCGCGGCGCCGGCCGCGCGGGAATGGTGTTTCCGGTGAAGGCATGCGGGTGATGTTCGTGATCCCGGGGGATGGCTCCGGCTGCTCCATGGTGTTCGCGCGGAGACAGGCTCGGAGTCTTCAAAACGCCGGAGTCGAGGTGCAACAATTTTTTCTGCGGTCGCGGACCTCGCTGATGGAGATGGTGCGGGAGATGCGGCGGTTTCGAGTCGAGATGCGCAGTTTCTCGCCCCACCTGGTGCATGCGCAGTTTGGAACGGCCACCGCGATGTTCGCGGCGCTGGGCGCCGGGCGGACGCCGCTAGTGATCACGTTTCGGGGAAGCGATCTCAATCCTTCATCGGATCATATGTTGCGTGCGGCGGCGGGACGCTGGCTATCGCAGCTCGCGGCACTGCGTGCCCGGGACATGGTATGCGTGAGCGCGGAGCTCCAGGCTCGCTTGTGGTGGCGAAGGTCGCGCGCGGCGGTGCTCCCAAGCGGTGTGGATGCGGAACTGTTCCAGCCGTGGCCCCGGAATGTCGCCCGGGAGCGGCTGGGCTGGGCAGCGTCAGACCGGGTGGTGCTGTTCAACGCCGGGGGAAATGCGCGGGTGAAACGGGTGGATCTGGCTCGCGCGGCGGTGACGGCGGCGCGGCGGGAGATTCCGGATCTGCGCTGGGAAGTGGTGGACGGATCGACGCCGCCTGAAGACATGGTCACGTTGATGAATGCGTCGGACTGCCTGCTGCTGACCAGCGATTACGAAGGATCGCCTTCGGTGGTGCAGGAGGCCCTCGCAACCAATCTTCCGATCGTCAGCGTGGATGTAGGGGATGTGCGGGAACGGACGGCAGGCGTGCGGCACACGCACGTAGTCGAGCGCAAGGCCGTCGCGTTGGGTCGGGCAATTGTCGACGCGGTGCGCGTGCCGGTGCGGACGGATGGGGTTCGAAACGTCGAGGTGGTCAGCTTCACAAAAATTTCGTTCCATCTGCTTGAGATCTACGGGCAGGCCGTGCGGAGCGGGGACTAAGTCGTGGAATATTTTGTCCTGCTGACGGCGGCGACGCTGATCATCGCGGTGTTGACCGTCGTCTTATACCGGCGGCGGCGCGATATGGGGCTGGTGGTGGGCGCGGTGGCGCTGTACTACTGGTCGCTGTACGGGGCGTGGTACATCGTGATCGATAAAACTGGAGGATTCAGCGGCAAGCAGTATCATTACCTGGAACGAAAACTGTTTCCGATCGCGCTCGATTCCAATTACATGATCACGCTGGCGCTGTATGCCGGGTTCATTATCCTGGCGATGCTGGCGATGCTGGTGGCGCTCGAGCGGCGGCCGGAGCGGGAGATTCCGCGCCTGGTGATGCGGCATGAGCCGATTCTGGTGGTCGGGTTCCTGGCGGCGGCCGGAAGCATGTTCATCATGGCGGACAAGCTGGGAGCGGCCTGGGCGCTGAACGAATCGGCGTACCTTTATACGCGTGCTGAGACCGGCGACTGGTTTACGCTGCACCAGGTCTTGAACCGGCTGGCGCTGGTGCCTCCGGCGATTGGCCTCGCCACGCTCGCGGCGGGGAAGCGGTCACGCTTTTTCGTAAATGTGTCCCGTAGGTACACGCTGGCCGGATACTTGCTGCTGTTCGCGGTGATGGGGACGTTCACCTTCGTTTTGGGAAACAAGAATGAGATTCTGACGGCGCTGGTGACCGGCTTTCTGACCTATATGGGGTCGGTAAAGCGTCCCAGTTTTCTGAAGGTCGCGCTAGTGGTGGCGGGCGGGGTGTGGTTTCTGTACACCATCGATTATTTTCGCGGCGTGCCGATTTCGAAGCTGGGCGAGGCGATCGAGGAGCACTTCAATGACACCACCGACGTCGCGGGATTCGTCACGTCGAGCAACGAAGCCTACGGGGCGCATTTTTCGATGTACGGCGTGCTCGAGACCCGTACGCCGCCGCGCTTCGGCTACAGCATCTATCTGCTGGCGTGTTCGGTGGTGCCGCGGATTTTATGGAAAGACCGGCCGCGCGACATTTACCTGTATTACAGCGAAAGCGTGGGGGCGATCCAGGGCCAGGGCTATTCGATTCATCACGCCACCGGCTGGTATTTGAATTTCGGCTATACCGGCGTGGCGATCGGCGGGGTAGTGCTGGGACTGCTGTGGGCGTATTGCCTGAACGCGCATCAGCGGATACGGCGGGCATCAGGATTGCTGTTTCGCGTGTTCGCGGTGATCGCGCCGTGGACGTTTGCGGCGAATCTCCCATCGCTGATCCGCGGGGGCCCGGAGGGGTATAAGGGATTCGCGGTGGACGGAGTGCTGACGCCCATGACGGCCCTGACGCTGGCGTGCCGGCCGAGGAAGAAACGCAGATCGCGCCTTTCATGGGACGCCGAACGAGGCTGGCTGCTGATTCCCAATGAGAATCTTCGAGAGAAATGCGCCTCGCTCGGCGCACTAAATCCTCGGTGAGACCTTTTGTTTCGGTAATCGTTCCGTGCCGCAATGAAGCGCGGTATATCCGCGAGTGTCTCGATTCGATTCTGGCGAGCGATTATCCGGCTGACCGCATGGAGGTGATCGTCGCGGACGGGATGAGCACGGATGGGACGCGCGAGGTGATTACCGGGATGATCGGGGAAAACGGCGGGCGGCTGCGCATGATCGACAATCCGGAGCGGGTGACGCCGCACGCGTTGAATCGTGCGATCCTCGCTTCCCGCGGTGAAATCGTGATCCGCATGGACGCCCATGCGCGCATGGCGGCCGATTACGTAACCAGGTGCGTCGAGATACTGGAGCGGAGCGGAGCCGATAACGTGGGCGGGGTGATGATCGGCGTGGCACGGTCTTCAGGGCCGTTCGCGGAGCCGATTCTCGAAGCGCTGAGCCATCCGTTCGGGGTGGGGAACTCGCGCTTCCGGATCGGGTCGACCGAAGACCGCTTGGTGGACACGGTGTTCGGAGGGTGCTGGCGGCGCGAGACTTTTTCGCGGATCGGCCTGTTCCATCCGCGCCTCACGCACACCCAGGACATGGAGTTCAACCAGCGGCTGCGGCGGGCGGGCGGAAAGATCGTGCTGTCGCCCAGGATTGTCAGCCATTACTACACGCGGTCGAAACTCGGCGAGTTTGCGCGGCATAACTTCATCAACGGCGTGTGGGCCATCGTGCCGTTCGCGGTCACTCGCGCCATGCCGGTCCGTTTCAGGCACCTGGTGCCGATGGCGATGGTCGCGGCGCTGGCACTCGCCGGGATGGTGAACGCGACCGTCGCGTGGGCGATGGCGGGTGGGTACGCGGCGGCGAATCTGGCGGCTTCGGCCGGGGTGGCCATCCGGCGTAGAGATTGGACCTTCGCGCTCAGGATGCCGGTGGTGTTCGCATGTCTGCACTTCGGCTACGGCCTGGGAAGCATGTGGGGGTTGGTAAAGGCGGCCGGGATGTTCTTGCGGCAGGTAGGACAGGCGGTCGCCGTTTGCCGCCTGTCTCGGGACCGGGATCGCGAGCGGTTCGACCCGATTCGAGAAGACCGGACCATGCGCGCGCGCGAATTCGAGGAGGCGCCATGACGCCGGCAGCCGTGCCGACGGTTCCCTTCTTCGACTATCGAAAGCTGTTCACTCAAGAAGAAGCCGAACTGGTGGCCATCTTCCGCGACGTGGGGCGGCGAGGCGCGTTTATTCTGCAAAACGACCTGGCCCGGTTTGAGGCCAACCTGGGACATTTTCTGGGAGCGGACCGGGTGCTGGGGGTCGCCAATGGAACCGACGGGCTGCTGATCGCGCTGCGCGCGGCCGGAATCGGGGCCGGGGATGAAGTGATTTTTTCCTCCCATACGATGGTGGCGACCGCCGCGGCCATCCATTTCGCGGGTGCGGCGCCGGTGGCGGTCGATTGCGGGCCGGACCATCTGATCGATCCGGAAGCGGTGACCGCCGCGATCACGCCGCGCACCCGTGCCATCCTGCCGACGCAGCTCAATGGGCGGGTGGCCGATATGGACGCGCTCGCACGCATCGCGCAGCGCAGAGGATTGACCATCGTCGAGGACGCCGCGCAGGCGCTGGGAGCCAGCTTCAAAGGCCGGAAAGCGGGAACCTTCGGATCGGCGGCGGCCATCAGTTTCTTTCCGGCCAAAGTGCTGGGTTGCCTGGGCGACGGCGGCGCGGTGGTGGCGCGTAACAATGTCGTGTTCGAGCGCATGTGCCAGCTGCGCGATCACGGAAAAAGCGCCGACGGAGAAATCGTGAGCTGGGGGCTCAACTCCCGGCTCGACAACCTGCAGGCGGCGATTCTCGATTACCGGCTCGGGAGTCTGGAGCGCTCGATCGACCGCCGGCGGGCCATCGCGCGGCGGTATCGGAGCGCGCTTGGCGAAGTGGGTGAGATCGTGCTGCCGCCGGGGCCGGATCAGGATCCGGATCATTTCGATGTGTACCAGAACTATGAAATCGAGGCCGAGCGCCGGGATGATTTGCGCGAGTTCTTACGCGCGCGCGGCGTGGGCACGCTGGTGGCCTGGGGAGGGAAAGCGGTGCATCAATGGGAACGCCTGGGGCTGACCGCCTCCCTTCCGGCGACCGAGCGATTAATGGCGCGGTCGCTGATGCTGCCGATGAATCCGGGTTTGAGCGACGGCGACGTGGATTACGTCGCGGCCGGCGTGCGGGGATTTTACCGATGAACCCGCCGCCCACGACAGATTGGCTGCTCGACCGATGGGAGATGATGCTCCGCATCCGGCGGGCCGAGGAGGCAGTCGCGCAGATGGTCGAATCGGGCGAGGCGGGCTGTCCCTGTCATTTATATATAGGCCAGGAAGCCATCGCGGCGGGAGTTTGCGCGGCGTTAAATCGCGACGATACGGTGTGGGGCGGGCACCGCTCGCACGGGCACTATCTGGCCAAAGGCGGATCGGCCGAGCGCATGTTCGCGGAGATTCTGGGACGCGCTTCCGGCTGTTCGGCGGGCCGGGGAGGGTCCATGCACCTGGCCGCTCCCGAGTGGGGGATTCCGGGAACCGTCCCGATCGTCGCCGCCACGGTGCCGCTGGCGGTGGGCGCGGCCATGGCCTACAAAATGCGCCGCGAAACGCGGGTCGCCGTCAGTTTTTTCGGCGACGGGACACTTGAAGAAGGCCACGTGCACGAAGCCATGAACCTGGCGGCGCTGTACCGGCTCCCGGTGATTTTCGTGTGTGAGAACAATCTGTACGCCTCGCACATGCATTGGAGCGAACGGCGGGTCCTCGATAATCTCTACCGGGCGGGCGAGTTTCACGGCATTCCTGGCGAGCGCGTGGACGGAAACGACGTCGCGGCGGTATTCAATGCGGCCACCGGGATGGTCGACCGGGCGCGGCGCGGCGCGGGGCCATCGCTCGCCGAGTGCGGGACGTTCCGCTGGCGCGGGCACGTGGGCGCCAGTTCCGATATGGATGTCGGCGTGGCGCGCCGGGGCGAACTCACCGAATGGCTGGAGCGCGATCCGGTAGAGCGGGCCCGCCAGGAGTTGATCCGGCGCGGCCGGACGGATCTCAAAGATCGCGCGGTGGCGATCGAAGGCGAGATTGCTCGGGCTCTCGAGGCAGCGCGGCGCGCGGCTCCCGTCCCAGCGGATCGGGTTCAGGATTTCGTCTACGCGGAGGCGGCATGCGGACGCTGACCTACGCGCAGGCGATTCGCGAGGCGCATGCCCAGGCGCTCGCTTCAGACCCGCGCGTGTTCCTGATCGGCCAGGGATTGTGGAGCCCCTGGTATGCGGGCTCCAGCCTCGAGGCGCTCGACCAGGAATTCGGACGCGCGCGCGTGATCGATTCACCGGTTTCCGAAAACGCCGTGACTGGCCTCGCGATCGGAGCCGCGCTCGCGGGCATGCGGCCCATCGTGTTTCACCCCCGCATGGATTTTATGCTGCTCGCCATGGACCCGATTGTGAACCAGGCCGCCAACTGGTCCTACCTCTTTGGAGGCGCGCCTGGCGTCCCCGTAGTCATTCGAGCGGTGATCAATCGCTGCGGGGAACAAGGAGCCCAGCACTCCCAGGCGCTCCACTCCATGTTCATGCACGTCCCCGGATTGAAAGTGGTCATGCCGGCCACCCCCTATGATGCGAAAGGTCTGCTGATTGCCGCGCTTGAAGACCCCAATCCGGTCGTGTACATCGACGACCGGTGTCTGTACGGCCAAACGGGCCCGGTGCCTGGCGAGATGTATCGTGTCGCGATCGGCGCGGCCGCGCTCCGGCGGACGGGCGCGGACGTGACCATCCTGGGAGTTTCCGCGATGGCCGTGCAGGCGATGATCGCGGCGGAGTTCTTGGAAACGGAAGGGATTCGCGCCGAGGTGATCGATTTGCGGTCGATCAAGCCGTGGGATGCCGCCCTCGCGATCGAGAGTGCGCGCAAGACTGGACGCGTGGTGATCGCCGACGGCGGGTGGAAAACGGCGGGCGTGGCAGCCGAAATCGCGGCGACGGTCGGCGCCGAAGCGTTCGATCGACTGCGCGCGCCGATCGAAAGGGTAACGTTGCCGGATGCCCCGGCTCCGGTGGCGAGGGCTGAGGAAAGGGCCTATTATCCCGATGCGGCCGACATCTGCGCCGCGGTGAGGCGCGCCCTGCGACGGCGGACGCGGGAGGCAGCCGCGTAATGAAAAGAGGATTCGATTTCCTGATCGCGCTCGCGGCGCTCATCTTACTTGCGCCGGCGTTGGTTCTGATCGCGGCAGCCGTCTGGCTCACCGATTTTCACTCGCCCATCTTCGCCGGACGAAGAGTCGCGCGCGGCGGTGGCGAGTTCCGCATGCTCAAATTCCGCTCGATGTTCCTCGACGCCTGGAGGTCGGGTGTGAATTCGACCGCGGCCGCCGACCCGCGCATCACCCCGATTGGAAAAGTCCTCAGAAGCTGCAAGCTCGACGAACTCCCGCAGCTGATCAACGTTTTGAAGGGCGACATGAGCCTGGTGGGTCCGCGACCGCAGGTCCAGGCGGATGCCGAAATGTACACGGCGGTAGAACGGCGGCTATTCACCGCGCGGCCGGGCATCACGGATCTGGCCTCGATCGTGTTCGCGGATGAAGGCGAGATCCTGCGCGGCTCGCGCGATCCGGACCTTGAGTACCACCGCGTCATCCGGCCCTGGAAGAGCCGGCTGGCCTTGATTTATCTCGAACGGCAATCGATGATGCTGGATGTCCGGATTCTCGCCTGGACGGCGCTCTCGTTCTTCGCGCGGCCACGGGCGCTCGATCAGATCGCCAGGATGCTCCGGAAACTCGGCGCCCATGAGCTGACTTGCCTCGCCGCCTCGCGCCGGGAACCGCTGCAGGCGTATCCTCCGCCGGGGGCGGATCGGATTGTGGAGAGATATCCGGCGCGGGCGGTGACCGCATGAAACGGGTTTTGTTCGAAAACCGGCGCTGGGTGGCGGACGCGCTGCATCTGGCGGTGGTCGCGGCGGCGCTGTGGGCGAGCTTTCTGCTGCGCTTCGAATTCACGCCCGGCCCGATGTACCGGCGCATGCTGCTGATCGCGCTGCCGGTGGCCGTCTTGGTGAAGCTGGCGGTATTTCAAGGCTTCGCTCTGCGGGACCAGGCCTGGCGGTACGTGGGGCTGACCGATCTGGTGCGGATGGCGGCGGCGAACCTGGCGGGTTCGTTGGTAACCACCGTCGCGCTGCGGGTGATGGTTGGATCGGCTTTTCCGCGGTCGATTCATGTGATCGATTTCCTGCTGTGCCTGCTGTTCATGACAGTCGCGCGTGGCGCGATCCGTCTGGCGCTCGAGCGGCGGCATAAGCGACGTCATTCGGCGCGGACCATTCTGATCTACGGAGCCGGGGCTACGGGTGTCAGGGTACTGCGCGAGATCCGGGAAGATCCCCGGATCGGGATGGCAGTGGCGGGGTTCATCGACGACGACGCGCGTAAACGGGGGTTGCGGATTCATGGCGTGCGGGTCCTCGGCAGCGGCCAGGAACTGCCTGCGCTGGCGCGCAAGCATCGCGTCAAAGAAGTGCTGATCGGGGTGGGGGACGCAACGGGTGCCCAAATTACTTCGATTCTCGAACGGTGTCATGCCGCTAACGTTGCCGCGCGCTGGGTTCCCACGCCAGCCGAGCAGCGGGGACACCGCGTGCTGGTGGAGCAGATCCGCGAAGTCCGGCTCGAAGATCTGCTGGGCCGCGCGCCGGTGCATCTCGAAGAGAATAAGATTCGCCTGCGCCTGGCCGGGCGGGTGGTGCTGGTGACCGGCGCCGGCGGATCCATCGGAGCCGAGCTGTGCCGCCAGATCGCGCGCTTCAGTCCCGCCGCGCTGGTGGGATTCGATCAGGCCGAGACCGCGCTCTATGAGATCGAACAGGAGATGCGCGAGCAATTTCCGCAAGTCGTGTTCCATGCCGAAGTGGGCAGCGTCCGGAGCCGGCGGCGGTTGGCCGAACTGTTCGAACAATACCGGATTGCGTCGGTGTATCATGCCGCGGCCTACAAACACGTCCCCATGATGGAGGCGCATCTGTTTGAAGCGGTCGAGAACAACGTGCTCGGAACCCGCCACCTGGCGACCGCCGCGGTGGAATCGGGGGTCGAGGATTTTGTGCTGGTCAGCTCCGACAAAGCAGTGCGTCCGGCCAGCGTGATGGGAGCCACCAAGCGCCTGGCTGAGCTGGTTTGTCTCGAGGCCGGCCCGGGTTCGCGCACCGAGTTCATGGCGGTCCGCTTCGGCAACGTGCTCGGTTCAAGCGGCAGCGTGATTCCCCGGTTCCGGCGCCAGATCGCGGCGGGGGGGCCGGTGACGGTGACTCACCCGGAGATGCGGCGATTCTTCATGACCATTCCGGAAGCCGCGCAACTGGTGCTGCAGGCCGCGGCAATGGGCGCGGGCGGGGAGATTTTCGTGCTCGAAATGGGCCAGCCACTCAAGATCGTCGACCTGGCGCGCAAGCTGGTGCTGTTGAGCGGCCTCACCCCCGACGTCGACGTGCGCATCGAGTTTTCGGGAATCCGGCCGGGAGAAAAACTGTTTGAGGAGCTGAGCGGGGCCGGGGAAGACACGGTCGCGACCCGGCACTCGCAGATCCGGATCTTTACCGGGCCGCCCGTTTCAGGTGACGGAAGGCGGATTACGCGGGGTATCATTACTCGAAGCATCGAGGAATTGCGGCGCAGGGTCGACGACCGGGATGGGGCCGGTGTGATCGAGTCCTTTCAGGAGCTCATTCCCGATTACCATCCGAGCAGCTTCCTGCTGCGGCGTGCCCGGAAGGCCGCCGGCGCGATGGCGGCAACTACTTAATGGCGTAGTTATGAATCGCCAGGCCGGTGGTGACGGCGGCTCCGGTCCAGTTCAACTTCTCAAACAGCCGGGCGGCGCGCGGCGATCTTTTCGCCAGCATGGATTCAACGCCGATCAATGCACCGGTGACACCAAATTTCAATACCGCTGATTTCGCTCCAAATCCGCCGTTGGGCTGGGCCAGAATCGGGTTGAGCTCGCGCATGCCCCACGAGCTGGCCACATCCAGCGCCTGGCTGGCGACCAGCGGCGCCAGGCTGATCTCCCAACCATGCATGGCCTTGGCGCGCGCGGCGATCTCGTCCACCGATTCGGTCGCGAAAGGGAACGAATGATCGGCGGCGCGAAGGGCTGGAGACAAAGTCGCAATCAAGAGCGCAGCAAATATTCTCACCAGATGTCTCCTGAAACGAGTCTATTTCGGAAACCAATACGGGACAAGCCTCACCATGCGGCTACTCCATGGACCGCCGGTACCATTCACCCTGTTTCACTCTGGGAAATCGCTCCCCCGCTGATCGTCGCCAGCGCGGCGACGTTGACCGCCTGGATTCGCGATCCCCTGGCCGAGTGGTCCTACGAAATGGCGGTCTTCGGAATCGCCGCGGCGGTGTGCGTGCGCCGCCGCAACATGGATTGGAACGCGGCGAGCGTCGCCATGGCCGTCATCGCAGTGTGGGGATTCCTTCAGCTTGCCTTGGGGATGACGGTTTATCGCTACGCGACAGTGAACGCCACGCTGCGTTTTGCCGCGCTCGCAGCCACCGCGTTCATTGCCCCACGGGGCCGTTCGCGCGAAGTGTTCCTCCGGATATTCGTGTGGTTCGCGTTCTTGATTGGCGTACTATCCGTGCTCGCGTACTACGCCTCGCCCGGCAAGATTTTATGGGTCTTTCCGAGCCCGTTCCCGGATATCTGGGGCCCGTTTCTGAATCGGAACCACTTCGCCGCATTTCTCGAACTGGCGCTTCCGGTGGCGTTATGGCTGGCGATCGCGCGCGATCGGTCCTATGCGTGGATCGCGGCGGCAATGCTCGCGGCGGGGATCGCGTCGGCATCGCGGGCCGGCGCGGTTCTGCTGGCGGCCGAAACCGTGGCGGTGTTTGCAATCCGGCCGGATGCCCGAAAAGTGATGGCGAGTTTTGGCATCGCAGCGGCCCTGATGATCGCCGTCGCG
Organism: Terriglobia bacterium; assembly: GCA_963797245.1. Lineage (GTDB taxonomy): Bacteria > Acidobacteriota > Terriglobia > Bryobacterales > Bryobacteraceae > Palsa-187. The sequence goes on along the minus strand of CAWCPE010000013.1, from coordinate 140,879 downwards.
GGCGCGGGACATCTGAAATCCAGAATCTTCGAGCCTGACCCCCTGCGCTACCGCCGGGAAATGGCGCGCTCGGCCATGGCGATGGTCCGCGAGCGGCCCTCAACCGGCTTTGGGCTCGGCACCTTCTCAACTGTTTATCCGCAGTACGCGTTGTTTGACGCCGGCGCGACCGTGGATCACGCCCATAACGACTGGCTGGAGTGGGCCTCGGAGGGTGGAATCGGATTCGCGGCGGCGTGGGCGGTACTGGCCGCGTCGATACTCAGGCGCGTGCGGCGATCCATCTGGATGATCGGAGTGGCCGCCGTCATGATTCATGCTCTGGTCGACTATCCCTTCGCGCGATTCGGGGTAAGTGGGTGGACATTTTTATTGATCGGCATGAGAGAACTCGACCGCGACGCGCACTAACAAATGGCGGGAGACACCGGGTGAAATTTCCAACAGTGCAAGCGACTCTGGCCGCCATGCTGGCCCTGAATCTGACGGGCTGGAGTGTGACGGGCGTGATGGCGGCGGCGCCGGTGATCGGCACCGTGACGGCCGCGGGCGTGTTCAAGGTAGACAATTCGGGCGTCCGGGGGAACGCGACTTTGTTTGAAGGGTCGCTGGTCGAGACGGCGGGAGCCCTGTCGACCACAGATCTTCAAAACGGGACCCGGGTCTTGCTGGCACCCTCTTCGAAAGGCCGGTTTTTCGGCGATCACATGATCCTTGAAAGTGGCAGCGGACAACTGGACAAGGCCGAAAACTTCCGCCTGGAAGCGCGCGGACTGACCATTCAGCCGGAAACCGGAAAAGCGTCGGCGCGGGTAACGCTCGGCGCCGGGGCGCGCGTGGAAGTCGCGGCGTTCACCGGATCGTTCCGCGTGCTCAATACTCGTGGCGTGCTGGTGGCGAACCTCGCGTCCGGACGAGCGATGGAGTTTGAGCAGCAGCCGTCCAATACCCCCTCGAAGCTGACCGGGTGCCTGACGCTGCGCGGCGTGCATTACCTGCTCACCGATGAGACCACCAACGTTGTCGTGGAACTGGGTGGGCAGGGGCTCGACAAAGAGAAGGGCAATCGTGTGGAGGTGACCGGCGCGATGGATCCGGCCGCCACGCCGGTCTCGGATGCCTCGCAGTTCATCCGCATTTCCAGCGTGAAGCGGCTGTCGAAAGGCTGTCCGGCCGGATCGGGAGCGGCTGCGGCGGCGGGTGCCGGCGGAGGGTCGGGCAAAACCGCCGGAACCGCGGCAGGCCACGCCGGACTTTCCACCACCACCATCGCGATCATCGGCGGAGTGGCCGCCGCGGCCGTGGTGGGTGGGCTCGCCGCGACGGGAAAACTGAGCGGGTCGAGCAGCTCGAACACCATCAGCCAATGAGATTCGCGGCGCTGGGTTTCTTCCTGTTATGTGGGGCCCTCGGTGCGCGTCTGGCGGTCGCCGGCTATTTCTTTGACCTGGACTCCGCCGCCGCCATCGATCGGGCGGCCAACCTGGTTGAATCCGCGGAGTACGCCGAGCGACTCGCGGCGCTCGATCCGGAGAGGGGGCCGGGCGCCCTCGATTGCGCGATCCAGTGGAGCCCGCGATCGAGCGCCGCGCGAATCGCCAGAGGACTTGAACGGGAGCGCTCCGGCGATTTTACGGGCGCGGCCGGTGACTTGCTTCAAGCGGCCCAGGTGGATCATCAATACGTGCCGGCATGGACTCTGGCGAATTATTATTTCCGGCGCGGGGATCCACAGCAATTCCGAAAATGGGCCCGCCGCGCAGCCGAACTGATTCCGGGCGACGTCGACCCATTGCTGGTGTTGTGCGATCGGATGGACCGGGGAAATGCCCTGGGCATGCTGCCGGACCAAAGAAAATTTGATTGGGCGTACTTCGATTTTCTGATCCGGCGGGACCGGATGGAAGACGCTGAACGCGTCGCCAATACACTGGCCGCGCGGCATGAAGCCGAAGATCTTCGCCGCCTCGCGGCTTTCACAACACGCCTCATCGATACCGGCCGGAGCGCCGCCGCCATCGCCACCTGGCGCAGCCTGTTTCCCGCTGCCACATCGCCCGTGAACGGTGATTTCCGCAACCCTCCTTCCGGCCAGGGATTCGATTGGCGTACCCCACCCGCGAACGGCGTTACTCCCGCATGGACCCCCGGGCGCATGACGTTCTGGTTAACGGGCGGACAACCGGAGGATTGCATTTTTCTGGAGCAGCCGGTACCCGTCAAACCCGGACCATACCAGCTGCGGTTTGAATATGCCGGTGATCTTACGGGAATCCGATGGACGCTCCAGTCGGCCGGGAGCGCCGAGCTCGAATCTCACCCGGCGTGGACCCCCGCGGAACGGAAATTCTTGATTCAGGAAGATGGCATCGCGTGGCTGCGGCTGCTTTACCGGCGCCATATCGGCGTGCCGAAGGCCGAGGGACAAATCGAAATCCGGAGGGTGCAATGGGAACCACTGGAACCGGAGTGAAACGCGCGGAAACCCAGGGCAGCGAACCAGGGAACAAACCACGCTTTTGCCCGCGCTGCGGGTCGGATCGGTTGTATCCGTCGCACCGCCGCGGCGCGGGCGAAAAGATGCTCGCCGGCATGGGTGGAGCGATCCGGCGCTGCCACTCCTGCCGGGCGCGCACCTGCTGGTTCGGCCTCCTGGCGATCCGGCTCGGTGACAACGCCAAGGAATCGTCGCTCTCCTCCGGCCTCGCGGTGGTGGCGGGATGCGTGGTGTGCATCGCGCTGTTGTGGTGGATGATCACGCGGCTCACTCAACTGAACTGACCGACGCGATCACGCCGAGGATGCCGGCGCCGAAACGCTCCGCTTTCTTTTCGCCGATCCCGGAGATTTCGCATAGTGCGGCCATCGACCGTGGGGCGCGCGCGGAAATCTCATCCAAAGTCGAATCGTGCAGGATGACGTACGCCGGCATGGCGAGTTCCTTGGCCAGTTTCCTGCGCCACGCCCGCAAAGCTTCCGCGATGGCGGGATCCGCGGGCGGTTTCCCCAACGCCCCAGCTACCGCCGCGACGGCGCGTCGGCGGCTCACCGCGGCTTGCGGAGTCACCTGCTGCGCGGTCCACTCCAGCTCCACGCCGCACACGTCGCAGGCATCGCATCGCTCCCACGCCGGAGTTTCGCCGAAGTGCAGGCAGATCTGCCGATGCCGGCACTCCGCGGCTTCCACAAACCGGCGCATGGCGTGATACCTTTGCCAGGCACGCTCCCGCTCCCCCGCATCCTCCAGTTGCTGGATGAAGTGCGCCAGCAATCCGGCATCGCGCTTCTGCCACAGCAGCACGCAATCCGCCTCTAACCCATCGCGGCCCGCGCGCCCGGCTTCCTGGTAATACTGCTCCACCGATTTGGGCAGCGACAGGTGCACCACCGCGCGCACATCCGGTTTATTGATCCCCAGCCCGAACGCAATCGTTCCCACCAGAATCCGCTTCTCCCCCGACATGAACGCTTCCTGATTCTGCTGCCGCCGCGCCGTATCCATCTGGCCGTGATACCCGATCACCGCGAGGCCCCGGCGCGCGAGCACAGCCACGGTTTCATTCACGCTCTTAACCGTCGGCGCATACAGGATCACGTTGCCGTCGCTATAGTATTCAAGCGCGGCGCCCACCAGCGCTTCGTGCTCGCGCGGCCCGCACTGGCGCGCAATATAACGCAGGTTCGCGCGATGAAAACTCATCACGAACTTCGCCGGGTCGCGCAGATGGAGCTGTGCCAGAATATCGTGCCGCACCGCTCGCGTCGCGCTGGCCGTGAACGCCGCAATGGGAGTCTCGGGAAACCATTCGCGCAGCGCGCGCAGCCGCCGGTATTCCGGCCGGAATTCATGTCCCCACTCCGAAATGCAGTGCGCCTCGTCGATGGCGAAAAACCCCAACGGGACCCGTCGCAGCCAGTCGAGCGTATCGTCGCGCACCAGCCGTTCCGGCGACAAATAAAGCAATCGAAGCTCACCGTGCTGCGCGCGTTTCAACGTCTCCCGCTGCGCCGAAGGTGAAAGCGAGCTATTCAAAAACGCCGCCGGAATCCCCGCCGTCTGCAACTGCGCCGCCTGGTCCTGCATCAGCGCGATCAGCGGGCTGACCACCACGCAAGTCCGCTCCATGGCGACCGCGGGAAGCTGATAGCACAGCGATTTTCCGCCGCCGGTAGGCATAATCACGGCGACGTCGCGGCCTTCCAGAATATTTTGAATGATCGATTCCTGCTTGCCGCGGAATTGCGCGTAGCCCCAATGTTTCTTGAGGAGACGGTGAAGCTCGACGGAGTCCAAAGGCAATTATGACATTGCCGGTGATCGAACGAACCCGCCTGCCTTCGATTCGCGGCCCCGCGGCCCCGTCAAGCCAAGGAAACGCACAGTCCCGACGACGAGCCGCGACCATAGGGAGCGGTTAAACGTTCAGGAAGGCCGAGAGGGACAGCCTGAGAAGCCTGAGAGAGCCTGAGAGGCCTGAGAGGGACAGCCTGGAGGCCTGAGAGGGACAGCCTGAACCGAGCCCCTCATTTTTTCGGCGAAAGTGACAGAGCGCTCCGTCCCCTTTGAGAATTTCGCCCTCCCACGACCACTATTTTCTCGATATGCCTCGCAACCCCCGCTGCGTCCTCCCGGATCTCCCGTATCACATTACCCAACGGGGGACCAACCGCCAGCCCGTATTCCACTCCGCCGCCGACCGCCGTACCTACCTCAATCTCATCCGCGAAAACCTCGCCGACGCAGGCGTGAGCGTCCTCGCCTACTGCCTGATGACCAATCACGTTCACTGGCTGGTGGTGCCGCAGCGTGAGGACTCGCTCGCCATCCTGTTTCGCCGCGTCCACGGACGTTACGCCCAGGCCTTCAACGCCCGCCGCCAGCGGAGCGGCCACCTCTGGCAGAACCGCTTCTTCTCGTGTCCTCTTTCCGGACAGCATCTGTGGATCGCCCTGCGCTACGTCGAACAGAACCCGGTCCGCGCGCTGCTGGCGCGGCTGCCGGATGACTACCCGTGGTCGAGCGCCGCCCCGCATCTGACCGGCACTCGCGACCGCGCTGGCCTTCTCGACATGCAGTTTTGGGAACAATCCGGCGGCGTGGACGCCTGGCGGTCGATGCATGCCGCGGCCGAGGACGCGCGCTCCACCCAACTGCTGCGGAGATGCACCTACTCAGGCCGCCCGTTCGGTCCCGAGGACTTCATCGAGCGCCTGGAGCTGAAATTCGCCCGCAAGTGGCGGCGCTGGGCGTTCGACCGGTCGAGTCAGGTCTCCGCGGCACCCTAGAATTCAATGGAGGGACGGAGCGCTCCGTCCCCTTGACCAAAAAAACGAAGGGCTCAATTCAGGCTGTCCCTTCCTTTTGACCTTGGCCGGCACCTCCGGGTCAGGCGAACTGGTTACAAAAGGAACTGCCATCTTGGCTTCGCTCACGATGATTCTCCTGGCCGCCCTGCTCTGTAATTATGGCCGCGGATTCTGTCTCATCGATATTGGCACGGAGGGAATACCGCAAATTGTCGAAGTTCTGCCCATGCTTTAGGTCGATAGTCAAAATGGTCCAAGTGGCCGAAGCCGACAAATGTATGACTTGCGCGCCTTGTCCTCTTTGGCCCCCCGATTGCGCGTTGTCCCGCCGCTACGTTGGCATTTCCGAAATTAGATTGAGAAAGAGTGACCTGCTCCGAATTTCTCCACCAATCGTAATTTGGAAAATCCCGGAAATTCATCCTACCTTACCTACCCTAGCCATCCCGCCGGAGCCGCCCGTCGCGACACCTTCACCGACGAGGCCGGGACAGCCTGAGCAGCCACGCAATAACGGGACGGGCATGCGTGTCCCAAGTGAGAATTTTGTCCTCCTGAGAGCACTTCTTCTGGCAGATGCCGAGAAATGCAAGAGTAGTAGCTTCGGGAATTCCGTATCATGTCACCCAAAGGGGGACGAATCGTGAGCAGGTCTTCTTCACGATCGGCGACCGCAAGCTGTACCTCCAGCTCATTCGCGAGAATTGAGAATTTGAGCGAGGCCGGAGTCCGGATTCTGGCGTACTGCCTGATGACGAACCATGTTCATTTTATTGCGGTGCCGGAGCGCGAGGAGTCGTTCGCCATCTTGTTCGGTCGGGCCCACGGAAGGTATTCACAGGCGCTGAACATTCGCCGAGGCCGGTGCGGTCACCTGTGGCAGGCGCGATTTCATTCCTGTCCGATGTCGCCTGCGCACCTGGAGGTCGGGTTGCGATACGTGGAGGCAAATCCGTGCCGGGCCAGGATTGTGGATCGTCCCGAGCAGTACCGCTGGTCGAGCGCGGCGGCTCATTTGCTGGGCGAGAAGGATCGGTCGGGCGTCCTGGATCTTGCATACTGGGAGCGCGCAGGCGGCGCGCAGACCTGGGCTGAGATTCACGGCAGGCAGGAGAATTCGAAGGAAATTACGGAATTGCGGAAATGCACTTACGGAGGTCGCCCGTACGGAGCAGAGGATTTCGTCGAGGAAATGGAACAGCGATTTCAGCGGAAGTGGGCTAGGCGGTCTAAGACCTCGCCAGATCTGGCAAAATCGGCATAGAATGTGACGGTGGGTGTCCCTAACACCGGATTTCAAGGTGTGGCTGCTCAGGCTGTCCCGCTTCTTGCGCTTCTTGGTCCAGGCTGTCCCGCTTCTTGTGTGCAATAAACTCTCAGGATGTATCAATGACAAAACCGCAGTGGAGCTTCTGCGTGAAGCCAAGCACTATAGTTGAGGAAAATCCGGGACAGACCCGCCAGACAGCACCGCCCTCAGCTGAACCCCATCACCAAAAACCCCAAAACAAAATCCCCAACCCCGCCAACCACTTCCCACCCCCAACTACCCACTCCCCACTCACCCCCAAGCTACCCTCCCCTCGGAGACCTAAATATGTCATCACTTCTTAAATCCGAAACCGCCCGCCTCAACGGAGCCAAATCGCACGGCCCCAAAACCCCCGAAGGCAAAGCCAAATCCTCCCAAAACGCCCTCCGCCACGGACTCACCGCCAACTTCCCGACCCTCCCCACCGAATCCGAAGAGGACTTCCAAACCCTCCTCAACGCCTACCTCGACCGCTATCACCCCTCCGACGCCATCGAAACCGAGCTCGTTCAAACCCTCGCCATCACCCGCTGGCGCCTCCGCCGCATCGGCGCGATCGAATCCTGCATGCTCGAAAACGAAATGGAGCAATCCCGCGTCCGTCTTTCCTGGCAATTCGAAAGAATCGAAGACGAGAACCGTGTAGCCTTCGCCTTCCGCGACCTCGCCAACGGCGGCCGCGCCCTGGACCTCCTCATCCGCTACGAAGCCTCCCTCACCCGAGCCTACGATCGCGCCGCAAGACAGCTCGATCTCCTCCAAAATCGCAAGCTGCGAAACGAACCCACTGAGGCCGTATCCGCCCCGCCCCCCGTCACTTCCCTTCGCTCTTCCGATCCCACCCGGGCCGTTCCCATCGCCCTCAAAGACTTCCATCTTCTCGAAGAAATGCTCCGCCAACCCCCACCCGCCGAAGAGCACCGCGAAAGGGCCGCGTAGCCGTGGTCGCCGCATCATTTTCGAAGTGTCGCGATCCCCGCGCCAGCGCAAATCAACAGCCCGCCCGCGATGCGATTGGTCCAGGCGGCATAGCGCGGCTGTCTGGCGATTTCCGACGCCCGGCCGGCCGCCGAAGCGTAACTGAACAGGACGCAGAATTCAATCACTACCGAAGTCAGCGCCAGGATGGTCATCTGCGGCGCGATCGGCGCGCGCGGATCGACAAATTGGGGAAGCAGCGCCGTGAAGAACACGATCGCCTTGGGATTTGAGGCCTGCAGAATGAATCCGTCGGCGAACATGCGCCACGGGCGCGTCTCCTTTTGCGGCGCCGCGGCCGAAAGGACGTGCGTTTTCCCGAACATCGCCCTCAGTCCGATGAAGATCAGATACGCCGCGCCGATCCACTTGATCGCGAAGAACAGATCGAACGACGCCATCAACAGCGTTCCCACTCCGGCGGCGGAAAGCAGGAAATACACCGTGTTGGCGGCCAGAATTCCGAAGTTTGAAAACACGCTCTTGCGCGTGCCGGACTTAAGAGCGCTCGAAAGGATGAACAGAACCGCCGGTCCGGGCGTCAGGCACAGAACGGTTTCGGTCCCGGCGAAGAGCCACCAGGTGGTCGGATGGACGAACACCCTTCAACTATACGGAAGCGGGCGGGCCGGGCGCCTGCGTGTCGCGCAGGGACTGGCGAACCTTGGGCGGAAGCGATTGATTGAACTGCAGACCGATCAGGTACTTGGCTCCAAACCTCAAAACGTTCTTCACGGAAGCCGACCCGCCCACCGACACGTTGTTCGTGGACAGAGACACCGACGCATGCAGCGGAATCGCGACCGGCAGCTCGATCCGTGTCCCGGCCTCGGACAAATTCAGGCATCGCCCCTGGGCGAAGCGCGAGCCACGATCTTCCCACGAAAGGCGCACCGGGCCCGTAAACGGGAATCGGGGGTGACGCCGGATTTCCTTAGTCGACATACAACTGCAATCTTATATCGGCCGATTGTAGCATTCACATAGTACGATGTGGAGAGCTATGCCATACGATTCGGGCTATCGGTACTGGATGGGAGACGATGACGGCGGATTTTTCGACGGCGGCGGAGACGACGATCAAGGTTATGACGATCAGGACGGCGACGATCAAAACGATGATCAAGGCGACGACCAGGGCGATGATCAGAATGATGACCAGAATGATGATCAGAATGATGACGATCAGGACGGCGATGAGAACGGTGACGATCAGGGAGACGACGGCGGCGACGATCAGGATGGCGGCGCTGACGGGGACGGTAACGGCGGCGATGACGGCGATGGCGATGGGGGCGACGGTGACGATGGCGATGGCGACGTAAACGCCGAATTTTCAGATCCCGACGATCTTCCCGGGCTCGACGATGACACCGCGCTCTCGGCTTCCGATTTTCCGAACGCGGACGCGGAAGATTTCGAAGACGACGACGGAAGCTGGACCCCCAACGATTACGACGACTCCGCCAAGAACCTGTTCGGCGATCAGGAATTCTTCGGCGACACGCGCGACACGCAGTTAAGCTCCCAGGGATTCCAGCCGTTCCAGAATCCGCAGTTCACGCAAGGCTTCAATCAGGTTGTGCCTGGCGCCGGCGACACTCTGAATCTGTATCAGCGCGACGGCCAGCTTCACGCCTTCGGATTCGTGACGCAGGCGGCGCTCGCCATCCTGATGTCGCGCTACACAGGCGTCGATTTCAGTAACGTCGACGTCAACGTGCCTCCCAAAGGCGACGCGGTGGTTCCGCAGCCGCTGCCTCCGGCATTCGATGGCGTGAAGGTGGAAGACGCGGTCGACCTGCGCAAATTCTCGACGCCGGTCGGCGATCAGGGGCAGACGTCGCGCTGCTCGGCATTCGCGTGGACGCACGCGACCGAAATGGTTTCGAACATCAAGACCGGCACCGCGCCGCGCCTTTCGCCGACGTTCACCATGCTCCAATTCCAGCGCGCCCAGGGTGACGCAAAGGATTATCAATACGCGTTCTCAGGCGGCGATGGAACGGTGAGCGGCACCGATCCCGGCAACGTTCTGGTGGAACATGGAACCTGCCGCCAGGAATTGTGGCCCGATTCGAATGAAGTCCCGGTCACGTCCGAGCGCGTGCTGGTTTCAGACGCGCAGAAGCACGTTCTGGATGCAACCCCGCATCCGATTTCGAGCGACGATATCAAGAAGGTGCTGAGCGCCGGCTGCCCGGTCCACGTCGCCATGAACACCGGCGACGCATTCTCAGACGTCGGCCGCGACGGCCAGTTCAACGCGGCCGAAAAACCCAGCGGCCGCCACGGCCGTCACGCCATGCTGATTGTCGGCTACACGGGCAATTTCTACATCATCAAGAATTCCTGGGGATCCGATTGGGGCGACAAAGGCTACTGCTACATCCCGAAGAATGTGCTGGAGCAGTCAGAGCCGGAACTGGTCGCGGTGCTGGTGAAGAAGGATCAGAGTTAAGGAGCGAATTATGGACTGGAATAACATCATCAAGGTCGTCGAAGGTACCGTCACCGGAGTCGGACTCCAGGTGCTCGGCGCCATCGTTCTCTACATTGTCGGCCGATGGCTGATCAGCTTTGCGGTCGGGATGCTCCAGAAGGCGCTGGCGGGTCAGAAGATCGAACCGACGCTGTTGCGCTTCATGGGCAACACCATCTCGGTGATCCTCAACATCACTTTAGTCATCGCGATTCTCGGTTATTTCGGAGTCCAGACCACCAGCTTCGCAGCGCTGCTCGCGGGCGCCGGGCTCGCGATCGGATCGGCCTGGGGAGGGTTGCTCGCCAACTTCGCGGCCGGCATCTTCCTGGTGGTCCTGCGTCCGTTCAAAGTCGGCGACTTCATTTCCGCGGGAGGAACCACCGGCACGGTCGAAGAAGTGGGACTGTTCGTCACCAGGATCCACACGCCGGATAACATCTGCACCTATGTCGGCAACAACAAGCTGTTCGCGGACAACATTCAGAATTTCTCCACCAATCCGTACCGCCGCGTGGAGCTTGCGGCGCAGATCTCCGGCGCAGCCGACCCGAAGCAGGTGATCGGCGCTCTGAAGCAGAGAATCCAGCAGATCCCCAACGTGCTCGCGAAACCGGAGCCGGACGTGGTGATCTCTACCTTCACGGCGGTGGGTCCCGTGCTCGCCATCCGGCCGTACACCAGTAACGATTTCTATTGGCAGGTGTATTTCGACACCAACATGGCGATTCGCGAAGTCCTCGGCGACGGCACGTTCCCCGCTCCGATGCCGGTGTACGGGATTCAACAGATGGGGAAGGCCGCCGGGGCGTGATGCTTGGTGGCGCACGCACCCTCGAAAACACCCACGTCATTCGCGCCGGACGAAAGCCCCATGCGTCAGAGTCTGTGTGAAAAGGGCCATTTCACCCCGCCATGACTGGCGCGGCTTTCGCCTGCCCGCGTGCCTTCAACGCTATAGACAAGCCCCGCCAGTTACGAGTCTGTGTGAAAAGTGGAGTTGATCCCCGCCGTGACCGGCAGGGCTGGTCGCCGACGCCTGGGTTCTCAACGCGATAGACCAGCCCTGCCGGTAACGGCGGGGTGGAGTCCCGACTTTTCACACAAACTCGTTATGGCGGGGTCCAGCGCCGACTTTTCACGCAGACTCGTCAGCGTGGGGCTTGGGTCGAGGGTCGTATCAACCCCACGCTCGCGCATGGGGCTTGGCATACCAGGGCAAGGGAACACTCTTGTCGATGCCTGGTCTCGCGACGGTCAAGGTGTCGATATGAGTATCGACACGGCACGCAGGAGTGCGTGCGCCACATATTCACCCGGCGATCAGTTTCGGCAGATCGTCCAGCGGCATGTTACCGCCGCACAGCACCAGCACTACGTGGCTTTCCGAAGTGAACTTGTCGCGCAGGCGCTCGGCTGCGGCCAGCGTGCAGGACGCCGCGGGCTCGGTCAGGACTTTCAGGCGTTCGAGAATGACCCGCAGCGCCGTGACGGCTTCGACATCGGACACCACCGTGACGCTTTCGAGCAGCTTCTTCGCGATCTCGAACGTCCGTTCGGACGGAGCGGGCGCGCCCAGGGTTCTCGCCACCGAAGTGATGGTATCGAGTGTCACGATTTTTCCGGCGGCGATCGATTTCGACATGCAATCGGCGCCCTCGGTTTCGACTCCCCACACCTTCACGGCCGGCTTCAGGGCCTTTACGGCGGTCGCCACGCCGCCCATTAAGCCGCCGCCGCCGATGCTGACGATCACGTCGGTGACCTGCGGCACGTCCTCCAGAATCTCCAGGCCGACCGTCCCAGCGCCGGCCATCACCAGCGGATCGTCGAAGGGATGAATATACGCCCAGCCTTCGTTTTGGTACTGGTCGACGTCGGAGAACGCCGCGCGAGCGTTGGCGGCGAACTTCACCTCGGCGCCGTAGCCGCGGGTGGCGTCCACATAATTTTTGGGCGTCCCTTCGGGCATCAGGATCAGCGATTTCAGACCCAGCGCCCGCGCCACGTAGGCGACCGCCTGGGCGTGGTTTCCTCCGCTGACCGCGACGATGCCCTTGCCGCGCTCCTCGGGACGAAGGCTCAGAGCTTTGTTGAATGCGCCGCGAACTTTGAACGATCCGGTCTTCTGGAAAATTTCGAGCTTGACGTAGAGATTGGTGTGCAGCCGCTCGCTCAGCGTGGCGGAAGGCGTGAGCGGAGTGCGGCGAATGCACGGCGCGATGCGCTGGCGTGCGGCCTGTATATGCGAAAGCGTGGGCGAATCTGGCATGAACTCACTAGTGTAACCATTTCGTTATCCGGCAGGATGCTGAAAAAGGGGACAGACCGCTCTGTCCGCTGGAGATCGCGGAACGCGGCCGCTGCCGACTACCAGCGGGGACAGAGTGGTCCGTCCTCTTTTTCAGCAACTTCGTTATGCTAGTCGACATGGAACGGCGAAGTTTCCTGCAATCCACTGCCGCGGCGCTCACTGCGCAGATCTTCACGGGCGAGGTCCGCGGCGCGAATGATCGCATTTCGGTGGCCTTCATCGGCATGGGAAAAATGGGGCGCGACAATTTGCACTATGCCATGCGCCAACCCAATCTTCAGGCGGTCGCGGTGTGCGACGTGTACCAGCGCAATCTCAACTGGGCGATGGAGATCGCGCACGGCAAGGCGCGCGCCGTTCGCGATTTCCGTGAGATTCTGGCGGACAAATCGATCGACGCAGTGTGCATCGCCACGCCCGATCACTGGCACGCTTACATGACCGTCGAGGCGTGCAAGGCCGGCAAGGACGTGTACGTGGAGAAGCCGGTTGCGACCACCATCGAAGAGGCTTCGAAGATGGTGGAAGCCGCGCGCAAGTACAATCGCGTGGTGCAGGCCGGGACCATGCAGCGGTCGGCCGCGCATTTTCAGAAAGCCGTGGAACTGGTGCGCAGCGGCGAGCTTGGCAAAATCACGTTCGTCCGCACCTGGAATTACGGCCATCAGGCTCCCGAAGGGATCGGCACACCGCCGGATTCCGATCCGCCCAAGGGGCTCGATTGGGACATGTGGCTGGGGCCGGCGCCCAAGCGGGCGTTCAACTCCAACCGCTTCGGGGTCGATCCGGAAGACCGTTATTTTTCGCGCTTCCGCTGGTTCTGGGATTACGCGGGCGGCATGATGACGGACTGGGGCGTGCACCTGATCGACATCGTGCAGTGGGCGTTCAACGAAGCGATGCCGCGGGTGGTTTCGGCGAGCGGCGGCAAATTCTATCTGACCGACAATCGCGATACGCCGGATACGCTGCAGGTGACGTATGAGTATCCGGGATTCATCGCGACGTATGAGAATCGCGAAAGCAACGAACAGTCGATGTTCGACCGCGGCTACGGAATCCTGTTCCACGGCGAGCGCGCGACTATGTTCGTCGACCGCAGCCAGGTGCGCCTGATTTCGGAGCGCGGCTCGACGCTGGCCAGTTGGGAGATGAATTCGACCAGCGGCGGCAATTTCGAGCACTGGGCGAATTTTCTGGATTGCATGCGCACCCGCCAGCGGCCGGCGAGCGATATCGAGAAATGCCAGCGGTCGACCACGGCGTGTCTGCTGGGCAATGTGGCGCTGCGCAGCCGGCAGCGGGTGGAATTCGACGCGCAGAGCTGGACGGTGGGGCAGGCGGAAGCGAAGAAGCTCGTCTCGCGCGAGTATCGTGCGCCTTGGAAACTGTCGGTCTAGCAACTGCCAGCGTGTGAATCGTTCGTTTCAACCTGTGCGGCGAGGCGGACATGCGTGAGAGTGTGTGTGAGAACTTCGGACGTGCTCCCCTTGCTAACGCGCGGGGTTCCGCATGTGGCTCATTCGACAGCCCGGCAAAACGGAACCCCGACCGTGAGAGTGTGTGTGAAAAGTCGATGCCTGACCCCGCCGTGACCGGCAGGGCTGGTCTATCGCGTTGAAGGCGCAGACGTCCGTGACCAGCCCTGCCGGTCACGGCTGGGATCAACTCCACTTTTCACGCAGCCTCGTGAGGGAGGGGAGCACGTCCGTTTTCACACACACTCCACGTCCTTCTTTGCAAAATGCGCTGCCAGTTTGAAACGCTCCGCCAGCAGGTTTTGCAGCATGAGCTTGAGCTGATCTTTGGTAGCGCCCTCCGGAACCTTGGCCTGGATGGTGAAGCGCTCCTCGTCGATCCAGGCCGGACCCAAAACCTGATCGTTCTCGACGCCATAGGCGATTTGGATCAGACTGTTCATCGGATAATTCGTGACCGAGAAGCGCGTGGGATCTCGCGTCCCGGGTCCGCAATTGCACCCGGCCGCGCTGTAATCGCGAGGCGGACCGTGCTTCACGGTGGCGACTTCGAAGACTACTTGCGAATCCGGCGTCTGCGCAGCCAGCGCGCAGGCGAAAGCGGCGAACAGGGCGCCGGCGAAAGCCGCTAATAAGGTGTGGCGCATGACGCTCCTCTAGTTTTCAGTCGGAGTCTTCTCGATGTGATCGATCACCAGTAGATCGACGGGGCCTTTCTTCGATTCCAGCTTCAAGCCGAGCTGCTCCTGAAGAGCGGCGAAAATGGTGGGACCCGAATCATCCGCTGATGCGCCGTCGGGTCCGCCGGGAGCCCCCGGAGGTGGCGGCGGAAGGCCGGGGAACATGCTTCGCACGCTCATGCCGCCGGCGGTGGGCGAAAAGGTGAGTTCGAAGTCGTATTTCCCGGTCAAGCCGGTCGCATCGGTCACCTGACGCCCCACCATCCCTTCCAGGCGCGTCGCGAGCCCTTGCATGGTCTCATCCACCATTCGAAAACGGGCGCCGCGCGGTCCGACCATCATCATGGGAAAACGGCCAGGGCGCAATTGGGGAGTACCGTCTTCCTGGATGGTCTTCGGCGGAGGGGGCGGCAGTCCGGACGCTCCCCTGCCGCGACCGGGAGGCTCGTCGGGCGGGCCGGGCGATGCTTTCAGTTTCGGGCCGCCTTTCGCGACGGTCAGCTCATAAATCGGCGCGTCCTTCTTTTCGCGATGCACGGCCAGCTTGAAGCGCTCGATCAGCAGGTTCTGCATCATCACGCGGAATTGGGCCTTTGTGGCGCCTTCGGGAATCTTGGCGGCCAGATCGAACTGCTGCTCGTTGAGCCAGGGCGGGCCGGAGATCTGCACGTAATTCATCTCGTAGGCCGTGGTGACCAGCATGGCGAGACTGCAGCGCTCGCAGGTGAAGCGACCGGGATCCCGGGTGCCCGGACCACCCTGGTTTCCGATCCGCATCCGGCCCATGCCCATGGGCGGCGACGGCTTGATGGTCGCGACTTCAAATGCGACCTGCGAATCCGGGGTCTGCGCGCATGCGGCGGCACAGACTAAAGCTGACATGAGAATGACTCGCATCGGCACCCCTTTGGGACATTTGACGCGCGCGGCTCTCGATTTGTGCCCGATTCCTTTAATGAATGGCCGAGCGCAAAAAATCCAGAATCGATCCCAGCTCGGAATCATTGTACGCTGCCGTGGGGTGGCGCCACGCGGCGGGGCCGTCGATGTGCAACGACGCCGCCTCCACCGTGCGCATCACGGGGGGCAAGGTGGTCAGATCGTACAACACGGTCCGGCGGCCGCCCTGGCTGACGATCAGGGCGGGGAATCGATCGCCGCCGACCTCCGCGCTGCGAACGTCGGGCGCGGGCAGGTTGCGAAGATCGCGCGGGACCGTCTTGATAGGCGCCACCGCGATTCCCATTCCGTCGGCTTCGTGACACGTCGAGCAGCGCGCCACTCCGCGCACCGAATCGAAGAACAGGTCACGCCCGCGCACTGCCTGGGGCGAAAGCGCGCGAGGCTTCGCTTCTGCACCCGTGGTTTTTGGTTCGATCCCGTTCAGGCTCGCGACGTAGGCGACCACCGCGTTGAAATCCGGACGGGCCAGCACGGTCCCGTAGCCGCGCATGGCGGTGCCTTCGACACCCGCACGTGTTGTGCTGATAATCAACGCCTCATCAAATCCGCGGCCGGCGAGTTTCGGAGCGCCGCCGCCCGCTCCGTTGGGACCGTGGCAATACCCGCTCGCGCAGGTCTTTGCGAAGACGTCCGCGCCGTGTTCGAGGGTGGTTTGAGCCGGTGCGATCGACGCGGCCAACGCTAGCAGCGTTGCGCAGGCACCGCGACGGACGGCGAGCTTGAGCCCGGGCAGGGCTTTAGCCTTGCTCCCGAACAGCAGAGCTAAAGCTCTGCGCGGATTGAAATCCGCCGTCCAGTTGCGCAGAAGCACCTTCAATTCGACGCCTCCGGCAGCGCGAAGACGATTAGCGTGGACCCTGAGCGGAACGTCTCCGCTTCCGGCCAGACGGGCGCGAGCGCGGCGCCGACCAGCGAGCCCCAACCGGTGGGCGTCGCGATGAACTGGCGTCCGTTTACGGCATAGCTCACGGCCGATCCGCGATGCCCGGCGCCAGTCTGGAAGCTCCACAACTTTTCTCCGGTGCGGGCGTTGAGAGCGAAGAAATCGCCCTCCGGATCGCCGGTGAAAATCAGATCGCCCGCGGTCGCCAGCAGCGACGCGAGCAGCGAATACTTGTATGTGAAACTCCACTGGCGTTTGCCGGTGACGGGATCGTAGGCGTCCACGTGACTGTGCGCGGGACCGTGGGGCGGAGGCTTCATGATGAAATTGCCGCCGAAGAAGCTGGCGCCTTCCTTCGCGTCCTGGCGATCGGCCACCAGATCGTTGCAGACCTCGAGCGACGGCGTGTAGAGGAATCCGGTGCGCGGCGAATAGGCCACCTGGTTCCAGCTTTTTCCGCCGGCGGCGCCGGGGCAGATGTAGGTCGCCTGGCCGGCCACCGGCTCCTTGCGGCCCACCAGCTTTCCGTTTTCGGTGACGCCGGAGATCCAGTTGTAGTTGTCGACAATCGGATATGCGTTGACGAACTCGCCGGTCTCGCGATCGAGAACGAATGCGAATCCGCCTTTGTTCACGTGCACCAGGAGCTTGCGCATCCGGCCGTGCACTGCGCGGTCGATCAACACCGATTCGTAGGCGGAATCGAAATCCCAAACGTCCTTGGGAATCTCCTGAAAATACCAGCGCAGTTTTCCGGAATCGGCGTCGAGCGCGATCACGCTGTTGGTGTACAGATTATCGCCCGCGCGATCGGCGGCGTAAAAATCGGAGGCCGCGTTTCCTACGCCCCAATACAGCAGGTTCAATTGCGGATCGTAAGAGCCGGTCATCCACGTGGCACCGCCGCCGAATTTCCAGCTGTCGCCTTTCCATGTCTCGTGACCTTTTTCGCCGGGCGCGGGAATCGTGTAGAAGCGCCACTTGAGGCGGCCGGTTTTCGTGTCGAAGGCGGAAAGATATCCGCGATGCGCCGAATCGCCGCCGGTTCCGCCGACGATCACTTTATCGCGCACCACCAGCGGAGCGGCGGTGATGTTGCAGCCGCATTGCTTCGAATCCTCGACGTTCACGCGCCAACGCTCGATGCCGGTCTTCTGATCGAGCGCGACCACGTAGTTGTCGTAGGTACCCATGAACACGCTGCCATCGCCGATGGCGACGCCGCGATTCTGCGGACCGTAAGGCACCGTGGAGCGCGGCTGCGGATACTTGTAT
This sequence comes from Terriglobia bacterium, assembly GCA_963797245.1. GTDB lineage: Bacteria > Acidobacteriota > Terriglobia > Bryobacterales > Bryobacteraceae > Palsa-187. The sequence continues at coordinate 123,207 of CAWCPE010000013.1, read as the reverse complement.
TGCCAGATCAGCCGGCCGGTGGACGCGTTCAGCGCATACACATTGTTGCGCGAGGTGGAAAGATACAGGACGCCATCGGCGACGATCGGGGTGGCCTGCAAACCGTTTTCGCCGTCGCCGGTTTGAAATTCCCAGGCGGGCGCCAGATGCTTCACGTTCCGCGTGTTGATCTGATCGAGCGCGCTGTAACGCCAGAACAGGTTCGTGCCGCCATGTTGCGGCCAGTCATTGTGGGTCGCGCCGTCTTGAGCAAATGCAGAGGCGAGCGCGGCAAAGAACACGAGAAACCGCATTGTCTATCCATCATAATAGGATGTCGCATGCAGACCGTTCGGCCGAAGAGTCCGCCAGAGCTCGCGCAGGTGCTCCAGGATTGTGCGGCGCGCCGGTGCGCGATTCGGCTCGGCGGGAATTTTTCAAAGGATCGATTGGGCGGCGCGGGCGTCGCCGCGGATGTGGTTGTGTCTACCGCGGATATGACCCGGTTGATCGAGTACGAGCCGCGCGACCTCACGGTCAGCGTCGAAGCCGGCATGCGGTGGGAGCAACTCACGCGAACGCTCGCCGAGCATCGGCAGATGATTCCGCTTGACCCGGCGCTTTATTCAATGTGGGGCGAATCGACGGTGGGTGGGGTGGTGGCGGCGAATCTCAGCGGTCCGCGCCGGCGGCAATTCGGAACGGCGCGCGACATGATCATCGGGATGCAGTTCGCGACGCTTGAAGGCAAACTGATCGATAGCGGCGGGATGGTGGTGAAGAACGTCGCCGGGCTCGACATGGCGAAGCTGATGGTTGGATCGTTCGGGACGCTGGCGGCGATGGCGGTGGTGAACTTCAAAGTTTTCCCGATGCCCGCCGAATCGCGCACCTTCGTGATGGAGTTTCGAAGCGCGGCGGAAGCGTTCGCGGAGCGCGATCGCATTCTGCGCGGCGTTCTGCAGCCGATGGCCATCGACATCGTCAACTGGCCCTCCGGATTTCGTCTGTTGATCGAGGCCGGCGGCAACGCGGCGGTGATCGATCGTTTCACGCGCGAGCTTCCGGGGGCGCGGGTCGCCGATGCGGATGTCTGGGAGGAGATTCGCGCATTCACTCCACGCTTTCTGGCCGAGAATCCAGGCGGCGGGGTGGTCACGATGAGCATGAAGCTTAGCGAGATGGCCGATGCGATGATGAAGTTGAAGGCGCCGGCGATCGCGCGGGCCGGTTCCGGCGTGATCTACGCGCACTATTCCGAAAATCCGCCGGCTGATTCCTGGAACGGCGATTTCGCGACCATGGAACGTATTAAGACGATGTTCGATCCGGATCGCCTGCTGAATCGGGGACGCCTGTATGACCGGATCTGAAGCGCCTCGTCAGGTTGATCTCGATAAGTGCGTGCATTGCGGACTGTGTCTCAACGCGTGCCCGACCTATCGCGAGCTGCGGGTCGAAATGGATTCGCCGCGCGGGCGCATTTATCAGATGGTGCAGGTGGCGGGCGGCGCGCCGATCAGCGAATCGTATCAGGAGCACATCGATCTGTGCCTGGCGTGCCGCGCGTGCGAGACGGCGTGTCCTTCGGGCGTTCAATATGGCCGCTTGATCGAAGCGGCACGGGCGCAGATCGAGCAGAACGTCCGGCGTCCGCTCCCGACCCGCTTGCTGCGGCACATTGTTTTCGAACGCATCCTGCCCAGCCGCGCGGGTCTGCGATTCGCCGCCTTCGGACTGCGGATGCAACAGGCCTTGGGATTGAAATTCCCAGGACGGTTGGGTGAGCTTGCATCGCTGGCGCCGAAAGTGGAATCGCCGTCGTTCTTCTCGAATCTCGGCCGTGTGTTTCCGGCGCGAGGGGAACGAAAATATCGTGTCGCGTTCCTTTCCGGATGCATCGCCAACGTGTGTTTTGCGCGATTGAATGAGGCTACGGTGCGAGTCCTGCAGCAGAACGGCTGCGTAGTTTCGATCCCTGGCGCTCAAACGTGTTGCGGAGCTTTACACGTCCATTCGGGCCTTCGCGACCAGGCGCGCGGGCTCGCACGGCGCAATGTCGACGCGGTTCTCGATGGCGGATTCGACGCGATCATCACCAACGCGGCCGGATGCGGATCGACTTTGAAAGAATACGGCGAACTGCTCGAAGGCGACCATCGTGCGGAAAAATTCGCGGCGCTGGTGAAGGACGTCAACGAATTTCTGGCGTCGATCGAGCTGAATCCGCGCATGGGCGAGGTGCGCGCTACGGTCACTTATCAGGATTCCTGTCACCTGGCGCACGGGCAGAAGATCCGCTCTGCGCCGCGCAAATTGCTGGCTGCCGTTCCCGGGTTGACGCTCAAGGAAATGCGAACCCCGGATGCGTGCTGCGGAAGCGCCGGAATTTACAACGTCGTGCACACGGACCTTTCGATGGCGCTGCTCGAAAAGAAGATGGAAGCGATCGGGTCGACTGGCGCGGAGCGCATCGTCACCGCGAATCCGGGGTGCATGCTTCAGTTGCGCGTTGGTGTGGAGCGATGGGGCCGCGGCCAGCAGGTTTCGCACGTGGTCGAGATTCTGGATGAGGCTTACCGGAATCCGATCGTTTAACCGCTCCCTTTGGTCACGGCTCGGTGTCGGCACTCTCGCAATCATAGACGCGCCGGGCTTCGACTTGGTTGTATTATGGAACCCGTGAACGACATCCGCTACGCCGCCAGGATGCTCGCGAAAACACCCGGGTTTACGCTGATCGCCGTGGGGCTGCTGGTGGGCGGAATCGGCGCGACTACGGTGATTTTCAGCGCGTTCGACGCGATTCTGCTGCGCCCGCTGCCGGTGCGCCATCCCGAAGAGCTGGTGCGCATGGTGCAGAAGACCCCGCAGCTTGGCACGCGCAGCAGCTTCAATTATCTCTTTTACGAAAATCTGCGCGACCATTCGACCGCGTTCAGCACCGTGTTCGGTGAGCAGGAATGGCCGACCGCCATGAACGACCCTGCGCCCGCGGAAGAAGTGACGCTGACGTTCGTGACGCCCGAGTTCTTCGATGCACTGGGCGTTCCCGCGCTGTACGGCCGCGCATTGACGCGCGCGGATGCCGCCACCGACTCGGGTACTCCTCCCGCGGTGCTCAGCTACGCATTCTGGCGCCGCCATTTCGACGCGGATCCGAACGCGGTGGGCCGGATTATCGAGCTCAAGGGGCACAAATTCGCGATTGTGGGAGTGATGCCCGACGGTTTCCACGGAGTTTCCGTGGACACATCGCCCGATGTGCGCGTGCCGGTTCGGGTGGCGCCGCAGTTGATCGAAACCGGCGGCCCGCAGAGGCTGCGTTTCGAAGATCTCTTCAACCTGACCATCGCCGCGCGCCTGCGTCCGAACGTGACGCTCGCGCAGGCTCAGCCGGAATGCGTCGTCTTGTGGCGCGCGTCTACCGAAATGTACTTCAAGCGGTTTCCGGATCATGGATCCGCCGAGTTCGAGCTGCGCCGCGGCATGGAACTGGAGCCGCTCGGGCGCGGCGTGTCGATCCTGCGCGATAAGTTCGGAACCACGCTGAAATTGCTGGTCGCCTCGGTTGGATTGCTGTTGCTGATGGTGTGCGCAAATGTCGCGGGGCTGCTGCTGGCGCGGGGCGCGGCGCGGCGGGAGGAAATCGCGGTGCGGCTCGCCATGGGCGCAACACGCTTTCGCCTGGCGCGGCACGTGCTGGCGGAAAGTGCGCTGCTGGTGGCGATGGGCGCGGCCGGCGGATTGATTCTCGCTTGGGTCTCCGCCCCGCTTCTCGCCCGCGCGTTTCCGCCCGTGCGCGACCTTTCGACGGAACGCGTGCAACTGGCAATTCAGTTCGCCATCGACTTCCGGGTGCTGCTGTTTTCGATGGCGATCTCGGCTGCCGCGGTTTTGCTGGCCGGGCTCGCGCCTGCGATCAGCGCGGCGCGAATGAATCTGGACAGCGTGCTGCGCGGAGCCCGCGCCTCGGGCGGATGGCGCGGACGCCAGGCGCTGATCATCTTTCAAATCGCGCTGTGCACGATGTTGCTGGCAGGCGCCGGGCTGCTGGCGCGGACCTTCGCCGAACTGCGCACGGTCGATGCCGGATTCGACCGCGATCACATCGTGACGTTCACCGCCAATCCGGGCCTCGCCGCGTATTCAGCCGCGCAGACGGAAGCGCTGCGGGTCGCACTCGACGAGCGCGTGCGCCAGATCTCCAGCGTCGCGAGCGTCGCCGTCGCGTCCCGTCCGCTGATGCGCGGGAGCGGCATCAAGATGACCGTGGCTCCCATGGGCGAGCGCGCCTCGCAACAGGATTTTCTGAATACCAGCCTGAATCAGATCTCGCTCGAATATTTTCCGACCATGGGAATGCGCATCGCCGACGGCCGCGATTTCACGCCGCAAGATGCCGCGCGCTCCCAGATCCCGTTCGCGGTCATCGTCAATCAGGCCTTTGTGCGCCGGTTTTTTCCGCGCACGGAGCCGGTGGGAAAGTTATACGGCGGCGCGACCACCGTGCCTGCGAAAGGGCTGTATGAAATCGTCGGCGTGGTCAGCGATGCCAAATATCGCTCTCTTCGTGAGCCGATGACGCCGACCATGTACACCGTCTGGAAGCCCGGCAGCGATCCGTTTCAACTGGTGGTGCGCACGCAAGGCCCGCCCGCATCCGTGATCGATCCGGTGCGCCGGGCGCTCGCCTCGATCGATCCTGCGCTGCCGTTCACCGAGATCAACACGATGGCTGCGGAAGTCGACGCGAGCCTTGCGCCCGAGCGGACTACCGCCGCGCTTGCCTCGATTTTCGGCGCCGTTGCGGCAACGCTCGCGGCGATCGGAATCTACGGGCTGCTCGCCTACGCGGTCGCGCAGAGACGGCGCGAAATCGGAATCCGGATGGCGATCGGCGCGCGGTCGACGGATATTGCCGCGATGATCGGGACGCAAACCGTCGGGATGGCCGCGGCGGGCATCGTGATCGGGCTGGGCGCCGCGCTGCTGGCCGCGCCGTGGATTCGGTCATTATTATATGGAATCGCGCCGGCCGATCCGGTCTCGCTCGCTATCGCCGGGTTCTTCGTTATTGCGGTTTCGGCCGTTGCGACGGCTATCCCGGCGCTGCGCGCAACCCGCATCGAACCGGCCATCGCTTTACGTGAGGAAAGAGGATAATGCTTCGACCCATCGTTGTACTTTTGACCGCGGCCTGCGCTTTCGGCCAAGCGAAGTTTACGGCGCATGAGATCGCCACGGGACTGCGCGGCGGCTATCAAGTCGTGGTCGCCGATATGAATCACGACGGCAAACCGGACCTGATTGCGCTCGCTTCGGGACTTACCGAGCTCGACTGGTACGAAAATCCCGGCTGGCAGAAGCATGTGATCGTCACTGGGATTCGCCAGCCGATCAATCTGGCTGTCGTGAAGCTGGATAAAGACGGAATTCCGGTCATCGCGCTCGCGCACGAATTTTCGCCCAATGCCGCGCGCAGCATCGGGATCGTTTCGATTCTCGAAGCGCAGGGCGACGCGACTCAGCCATTCAAGCGCACCGATATCGACAAGCTTCCGGCGTCGCATCGTCTGCGGATGTTGAATGGCCTGCTGGTGAATGCACCGCTCACCAATGCGGAAGCGGTCGCGCCCGATTATCGAGGCAAGACGCCGCTGGTGTACTACAAGCCGGGTGAATGGAAACGCCAGATGCTCACGGACGAAGACGAAGGCGTGGTGCACTGCATCTATCCGTACGATTGGGATGGCGACGGCCGCCAGGATCTGCTCACTGCGAGTTTTCAGGGCGTTCATCTGCTTCGGACCAATAAAGACGGGACCTGGACGCGCACCACGCTCACCCCTGGCAGCCCGGATCCTTGGCCGAAAAGCGGGGCGAGCGACGTCGCGGTCGGCCATCTGGGCAAGACTCGATTCCTCACCACCATCGAACCGTGGCACGGAAATGAAGTCGCCGTTTATGACGAACATCACAAAGAGTGGACGCGGAACGTGATCGATTCGACGCTGGTGGACGCGCACACGCTGCTCACCGGCGATCTCGACGGGAACAAGAAGGACGTGATCGTGGCCGGGTACCGCGGCAAAGGCCACAGCGTGAATCTATATCGGCACGATGGAAAGCAGTGGACGAAGACGTTGCTGGACGACGGCGGGATGGGCGCGGCGGGCTGCGCCATCGCGGATCTCAATGGCGACGGACGGCTCGACGTCGCGTGCATCGGGACGGCCACGGCGAATCTAAAGTGGTACGAAAACATGGGAGCGAAGTAGATGCTGGAACTGCGCGGTGTGACGAAGCTTTATTCGGGCATCCCCGCGGTTGAAAATGTCAGCTTCATCGCGCGCGCCGGCGAAGTCACGGGTTATCTGGGTCCCAATGGCTCCGGCAAATCGACCACGCTCAAAATGATCACCGGGCTGATCGAGCCTACCCAGGGCGAGATCCTGTTCAACGGGCGTCACATTGGAAGCGACAGGATTGGCTACAAGCAGAGGCTGGGCTATGTTCCCGAAGAGCCGCAGCTTTATCCGCACCTGACCGGCGCGGAGTATCTGGAAATGGTCGGCCAGCTCCGCGGCATTCCGGATCGTGTGCTGAAGGAAAAAATCGACGGCCTGTTGCGCCTGTTTTCGCTGTATGAAGACCGCTACGTGCAGATCTCGTCGTACTCGAAAGGGATGCGCCAGAAGGTTCTGCTGGCCGCCGCGCTGCTCCATAATCCGGAGATGATTTTATTGGACGAGCCGTTCTCCGGCCTGGACGTGAACTCCGCTTTGATGCTGCGCGACCTGATCCGGGAGCTGGCGCGCCGAGGGAAAGTGGTCCTGTTCAGCTCGCACGAGCTGGAAACGGTGGAGAAGGTTTCGCAGCGCATCGTGATTCTGCACAAGGGCCGCGTGGTGGCCAACGATTCGATCGAGCAGTTGCGCGAGCTGATGTCGTTGCCCACGCTCGAACGGATTTTTTCGCAGCTCGCCATCGAGCAGGACACCGAATCGATCACGCGGCAGATGATCGAACTCATTGAGCGGTAATATGCCGGATGAGCGGCGGCAGTTTCGCATCCTCTATCGCGATTTTCTGTCGCGAATGGTGGATATCGAAGTCCTGTCGGCGCGCGGCGACATTCAGAAACTGCTGGCACAATTCGGCGCGTTGCTGGCCGCGTTGAGCTTCGTGCTCTCGGTCATCATGGTTCCCCGCTACGTCGGGTCACATTTGTCCGCAGACCGATTACGGATCGCGGCGTGGGGCGATGAAGAATTTCTGATCGGCATCACCATCGCGGTGGTCGGCGTATTCGCCGTCATCGCGTGGAACGCGGTGCTGCCGGATCGGCGCGACGCTCTGGTGCTGGGTCCACTGCCGGTCCGTTTGCGGACGATTTTTTTGGCGAAAGCCGGGGCGATCGCGACTGCGCTGGGCGTAAGCATTGGCGCGGCCAATGTGTTCACCGGGCTGACCGTCCCGTTTATCGCGGCGTCGCCCGGGGCATGGGGGCCGGCCCGAGCCCTCGCCGCCTACTGGCTGACCATGATCGCCGCGGGTGCATTCATTTTTGCCGCACTGCTCGCCACGCAGGGAATCGCCGCGCAGATTTTCAGCTTCCGGCTGTTCCAGCGGCTTTCGAGCGTCCTGCAACTGGTGGCTTTTTTCGCGATCCTTGGCGTATTTTTTCTGACGCCCCCGCTCGCCAGCGTCCGGGCGCTGGCTGCGCCTGAAAATCAGCGGATTCTCGAATTCCTGCCGTCGTATTGGTTTCTGGGGTTGTTTCACCGGCTGAACGGCGACCCGCACCCGGTGTTTCTTCCGCTGGCCGCGCGAGCCACGCGAGACACGTTGCTGGTGTCCGCGGTTGCAATCACGTTTTATGCGCTCGCGTATCTACGCCACGTGCGCCGGATCGTCGAACAGCCCGACATCGCCCTGGGATCGCGTCGCTCGTTGCACCTGGCCAGTCGAATCGCGCGATTCACCGTCGCGCGCCCGCTCGATCGCGCCATTCTGTTGTTCACCGCGCGCACCATGGCGCGCAGCCGCCAGCATCGATTTCTGCTGGCGGCATACGGAGGCGTCGGCCTGGCCATCGCGCTCGCCTACGCCAAGAGCCTGATCTACGGCTATTCGCGCGAGCCCTGGGACCAGCTCAATTCACCTCTTCTGGTGGGTGGATTCGTGGTGCTGCTGTTCGCGATCGTCGGTACCCGCGCGGTGTTCGCGCTGCCGGTTGCCCTTCCGGCCAACTGGGTTTTCCGGATCACCGCCGTCCATAGCCCTTTGGATTATTTCACCGCGGTGCGACGATCGTTATACGTCCTCGCGGCCGCGCCCGTCTGGCTCGTCGCGGCGATTTTCTATCTGGCCATCTGGCCCGGACGCCCCGCCGCGGAACACCTCGTCATTCTGGCCGCGGCGGGTGTGTTCATCGTCGAACGTTCGCTGGCAGGGTTTCGAAAGGTTCCGTTCACCTGCTCGTATCTGCCGGGCAGCGGGAATCTGACGGTTCGGTTCGGCATCTATACGATCCTTTTTCTCCTGATCTCTGAAATCCTTTTCGGCCAGGCTGAATTCACGCTGCTGCATCGTATGTCCGGCTTCGCGATCGGCGCCGCAGTGGCGATCGGCCTGGCCGCGTGGATGCGCTGGCACACCACCAACTCGGCGTCCCACGCGCAGCTTCAATTCGAGGAGCTTCCTCCGGCGGAGGTCTTCTCGCTGGATCTCAAAACCGACCCGGCTTCGACCGCGCCGCAATCCTACCTCGCCGCGCTCGACCGCGATCCGCGGCTTACCCGGCCCCGGCTTGTGGCTGCGCTGCTGGCGACTCTGCTTCTCGGCGGTTTCGCGTATGAGCAATTCGGCGAATGGCGCGACCATCGCCGCTCTCCGCAAATCGGGCAGTCCTTCGATATCGGAGGCCGCAAGCTGAATATTTATTGCTCGGGTGAGGGAAGTCCCGCGGTGATCTTCAACGGCGCGCAATCTATGCCGGGAGTCGATTGGGCGCTGGTGCAGCCCGAGATCGCGATGTTCACTAAGGCGTGTTGGTACGATCGCGCGGGTCTGGGTTGGAGCGATGCCGGTCCGTATCCCGGCGTCAGCGATTCGGCGGCGCGGGATCTGCACGCGCTGCTCGGCGCCGCACAGGTTCCGGCGCCGTACCTGCTGGTGGGCCATTCGACGGGTGGTTTCGACGTGCGCGTGTATCGGAGCCTGTATCCGCGCGACGTGGCCGGCATGGTTCTGGTGGACGCGGCGCATGAAGATGCTTCGCATTCCACCGCGATGCCGGGGGCTCTTCGACGGGTGACTTCGGTTGCGCTCGAATTCGCCGCGCGATTTGGCGTTTTGCGCCTGATTGCTCCCACTCCCGATCCGACTCCGGGGCGTTTCACTAAGGGTCAATGGGCCGAGATCTGGACCTTGCGATGGCAGCCTAAATCGGTACTCGCCGCGGCGAAGGATGCGGTCGAGGTGAGTGCGGCGCAGGCGCGCGCGGCTGGAAATTTCGGCGATCTTCCTTTAATTGTCCTGACTGCCGGAAAATCCGGACCGGAGCATGACCTGTGGAATGAACTGCAAGCCGAGCTGGCCTGGCGCTCGACGCGGGGACGGCAGGTGATCGTCCCCGACAGCGGTCACATGATTCCGGAGCAGGCGCCCGAGGCCGTGACACAAGCCGTTTACGAGATATTTTCGGAAATCCGGACGCGCCCGGAGTGACCCTGTAACCTTCCCGAGCGTTAAATCATCTTCTCAATTGCGAGGACGGTTAAAGAAAACCGCACTGAGGCCCGCAGAATAGAGGGCCCAGCGACGCACAAGTCCTCCAATTAAAAAAAACAGGAGAAAGAGACATGAAATCCTTTCAGAGGACCCTCGCTATCGGTGTGTTCGCACTCAGCGCCACCGCGTTTGCCGAAACCAATCAACCCGTGAAATCCGCGGAGCCGGCGTACAATCTGGCGACCATCGTGGATGTCGATGGCATCATCGCGGCGGTTCGCAATGTGCCCGCCGGCTCGGCGCTCGAAGGAACGCATCTGACGGTGCGAACGAAAACCGGAACGGTGGACGTTTACCTCGGGCCGGTCGATTTCATGCGAGTCCTGAAAACCAGTTTCCCGGTGGGCAATGAAGTGGAAGTGATCGGATCGAAGGTGAAGTCCGGGAACAGCGAAGTGATCCTCACTAAGGAAGTTTCGGTCGGATCGTCGACCCTGGAGCTGCGCGATGGCCAGGGCGCGCCGGACTGGACGAACTGGGGCGTGGAAGTCGACCCCTCAGCCCTGCGCTAACTCGTTCAGTCCGCGCGAGGCTTCAGCCCTGTGCGCGATTTGCGGAGCTAAAGCTCCGCGCGGGATGAATCCCGCCGTCCAAATGGTCAGAAGTCCGGTTATGAGATAAACAACGGAACTCAGCAGCCTTCGAGAGTGACAATGGCCTGGGCCTCGGCCGATTTCCCTTCGCCCACCGGGCCTACCCGTTCCGCGGTTTTGAATTTGACGGAGACGAACTGGACACCGATCTCCAACGTTCGCGACAACGATTCGCGAATCATCAGACGGTAATCCTTGAGCTTGGGCCGCTCCAGGATTACCGTCGTGTCGATGTTGATAATGTCGTAGCCGGCCTCGCGCACCAGCTTGGCGGCGTGCGCCAGAAACACCTGGCTATCGGCGCCCTTCCACTGCGGGTCGGTATCCGGAAAGTGCATGCCGATATCGCCGAGCGCCGCTGCGCCCAGCAGAGCGTCGGTCACCGCGTGCGAAAGAATGTCGGCGTCGGAGTGGCCGACCAGTCCCATCTCTGAAGCGACCGTCACTCCACCCAGAATCAGCGGCCGCCCGGGTTCCAGGCGATGCACATCCCAACCGAGGCCGGTGCGAATCATGAAGCGGCGAGTTCTTCGGCCAGAAAAAGGCGCGCCAGGTCCATATCGGTCGGCTTGGTGATTTTTATATTGCGATCGCTGCCCTGCACCACGCTGACTTCCACTTGTTCCAGGCGCTCCACCAGGCTCGCTTCATCGGTTCCGGCAAAGGAATCTTCGCGGGCGGATTCGAAAGCGCGCTTCAGCAGATCGAAGCGGAAGACCTGCGGGGTCTGCGCCAGCACCAGATGCTCCCGCGGTAATGTGGCCCGGATTTTGTTCTTGTGAACGCGCTTTACGGTATCCACCGGTACGATGCCGACGATCGCCGCGCCGGTCTGCGAGGCCTCCGCGATCACCTGCTCGATCAATTCCGTATCGATGAACGGCCGGACGGCGTCGTGAACCGCTACCAGCTCGGTCTCGGGGGCCAGGGTCGCCAGCGCATTTTCGACCGATTGCTGACGGCTGTCGCCGCCTTCGACGAATCGCACCGGGCGCGACGGGTGCTCATGATGTACCAGGCCACGCGCCCAGTCGAGATCCTCGGGCCGCAGCGCGACCACGATTTCGGTCACCATGGGACAGCGCAAAAACTTTCGAATGGTGTGAATCAGAATGGGCGCGCCTTCGAGCAGCATGAACTGTTTCCGGCTGACGCCCGATTTTTCGCGGCCCATCCGCGTGCCCAGACCCGCCGCCGGTAAGATGACCGAAACTTTCATAAGGCGATTTTTGATTGTACCCGAAGGCGCAAAGCATAATAGAGGGGCGATGTTTCCTCTGTTGATCCTCCTCTTGCCGCTGTGTGCGGATTCGGTCCCGCAGATCGCCTCCGACGCGCACGGACGAGTGGGCGCGGCTGCCGCCGTGATCGAAGGAAACAGCGTGCTCGCGTTCCATTCGCAGGAGCATTTCCCGATGCAGAGCGTGTATAAGCTGCCCATCGGGATGGCGGTGCTGGCGCAAGTCGATTCCGGCCGCCTGCATCTCGACCAGAAAGTTCACGTCGACCAGAGCGAGTACATTTCGAAGGGGCAAAAAAGCCCGCTTCGCGATGCGAATCCAAACGGGGCCGACGTCGCTGTATCGGAGTTGCTGCGTCTGGCGGTGCTCGAAAGCGACGGCACCGCGTCGGATGTGTTGCTACGCCTGATCGGCGGACCCTCGGCGGCGATGAAGTTTCCATTGACCATCGGCGTCAAAGACATCACCATCCGCGACACGGAAATGCGGCTGGGGCGCGACTGGGCGCTTCAATACCGGAACTGGATGACGCCCGACGGTGCGATCACTGTATTGCGAGCCGTTCAGGAATCGCGCGGGCTTTCCCCGGTGAGTCACGCGCTGTTGATGAAATTGCTGACGGAGACCAACACGTCCCCGCATCGCATCAAAGGATTGCTTCCTGCGGGGACCATCGTGGCCCACAAGACGGGAACTTCGGGGAAACGCGACGGAATCACCGCGGCAACCAACGATATCGGGATCGTTACGCTGCCCGATGGCCGCCATCTGGCGATCGCCGTATTTGTTTCCGATTCGAAAGCGGATGACGATACGCGCGACCGGGTGATCGCGCGGATCGCCCGCCAGGCGTGGGATCTGGCGCAGAAGTAGCCAGCATTTGTGGCGCACACACTCGTGCGTGCCGTGTCGCGACTCTTCGCGACACCTCGTCTACGCCAGCGATGCGTCGACAAAGTGTCGACGCGGCACGCATGAGTGCGTGCGCCACGACGCGCTGCTAGCTGCCCGTCCCTGCCGCCGGCGCGTGCTCGCGCGCAGGCGCCCGTTCCTTTTCGTGGACCATGTGCGTCCGCTCGTCGAAGCGCCCGAAAATCATCTTGCCGGCCGTGGTCTGCAGTACGCTGGTCACGGAAATATCGATGGTCTTCGAGATCATCTTGCGCGCGTTGTCGACCACGACCATGGTGCCGTCGTCCAGATACGCGACGCCCTGGTTATACTCTTTGCCTTCTTTCAAGATGAAGACGCGCATCGTTTCACCCGGCAGGACGACCGGCTTCAGCGCATTGGCGAGCTCATTGATATTCAGTACCTCCACGCCGTGCAGCTGCGCGACTTTGTTCAGATTGAAATCGTTGGTGACGATTTTGCAATCGTAAACCTTGGCGAGCTCAATCAGCTTCATATCCACTTCACGGACGTTCGGGAAATCATCCTCGAGAATCTGAATATTCAACTGCGGCATTTTCTGGATACGCTGCAGAATATCCAGCCCGCGGCGTCCGCGATTGCGTTTCATCGAATCGGAGGAATCCGCCACCAGTTGCAGCTCGCGCAGCACGAACTGCGGGATCACCAGGGTGCCGTCCACGAAACCGGTCTCCACAATATCGGCGATGCGGCCGTCAATAATCACGCTGGTGTCCAGGATTTTGAACGTATTCTTGGTCGCCTTCTCGCCGCCGAAGAGGCCGCCGAGCGCCGCCAGGTTCAGCATGTCGCCCTTGGCCGCGCCCACCACCAGTCCGCAATAGGCCATCAGCGCGAGCAACACCAGTTGTAGAAAATGCGCCGTCTCCGGGCTGTTGGGCAGCGCGCGATCGATGATCAGGCCGATCAGGTAGGCTCCGCAGATCCCCAGCAGGCTTCCGAACGCAGCGCCGATCAGACGTTTCAGGCTGACGTTCTTGATGCGGATTTCGAAGACGACCACGGCCACGCCCACCGCCGCACCCATCGCCGCCGCAATGGGAGGATGCAAGCCGAAGGGTGGCAGAAAGTATCCGGCGCAAGCGATTAACGCTACGAATAGAACGCGTATGAACAACAGATCTGTCAACGTGAATCTCCCCTCAGAGCGCCGCGCTCACTGGCACGCCGATTGTGAGATCGCGTCATATTATCCACGAGCCTGTCTCAGAAAAGGCGCTTGAAATCAACTTGTAAATTCTTAGCGGTTAAGTATATCACCGTTGTCCAACGGCAAAGAGGGGGGGACAGGAATGAGAAAATGCGCCGAGCGGCTCAGGCGCGGGGCGGACGAGGCGAGGGAAGCCTGCGCGCTACAGAGCTTTTGCGAGCTCTTCGGCAAAGGCGCTGTTCGCACTCCCGTTGCCATTGCGTTTTCCGCCGCGTTTTCCGCGGCGAGGCGGACGCTGTTCAGCGCCTGCATTCGGGGCCGGCGCGTGTCCCGCGCTGGCGGTGTGTCCAGCCGGTGCGATGCTCCCGGTGTGTGGAACGGTGGCCGTGGCGGTGGATGGACCGTGACTGCTGGCTGGACCGGCGTGTCCAGCATGACCCACGTGTCCGGCGGGACCGGTCATCCGCGGCGCACCCTTCGGCTTAGGCGGCTGCGCGGGATTGGCCCGCAACAGGCGATCTTCCAACGGTGCGCGATCGAATCTGCGGATGATCGCGTTCATTTCGTCCGTGTTCGGCGATTCGATGAACGCGAAGCCCTTGGACTCCTGCGTTTCCGGATTGCGGATCACTTTAATCGCGTCCGCGACCAGGTTCTCGGCCGCAAGCCAGCCCCTGATATCGTCCGCAGTCACCCAAGCGGGCAGATTGCCCAGAAAGACGGTGAAACTCATTCAGAGATTATCTTCAACTCCAGCTGTGGGGGATTGCTTCGAGGAAGTCTTCCATGAAAGCAATTCCATGCTAGCACAACCTGGATCGCCGGTAAACAAGTAAATGAAAAAGGCGTCAGACTTATCTGTACCCGTTCGCGCTTCGCATCGAACGCGTTAAACTTCTTGAGATGAAAAGCGCCCTCGCCGTCCTGGCCCTTTCGACCCTGCTGCAAGCCCAGAAATCGCCCGTCACGCCCGCCGACTTCGGCAAATGGGAAACTCTGGGCGCCGCGGTACTATCGCCCGACGGCCGCTGGCTGGCGCACCAGATCCGGCGAACCGACGGGACCTACGAATTGCGGATTTCCCCTACTTCCACCGGGAGCCCGCATATTTTGGCCTTCGGCGCCGACCCCGCCTTTTCTTCGGATTCGCGTTTTATCGCTTATTCGGTCGGCGTTTCGGAATCCGAAGAGGACCACCTCAAGAAGGATCATCGCCCGGTGCATCAGAAGCTGGGCATTCTCGACCTGACCGGGGATCGCGTGACCGTGCTCGACGACGTCCAGTCCTTCGCCTTTTCCGATCAAGGCGATTTTCTAGCCTTCCGGCGGTATCCCCCGCAGCCGGCCCGCCATGACAAAGCCAAGACCGAAACTCCCGGCCGAGAAGGCGGTGGAGGGGGCCAGCCCGATCCAACTGGCGCCACGCTGACCATCCGGAATCTGCAAAACGGCACAGACGTAACATTCGGGGACGTTACCGGCTACGCCTGGCAGCAGAAAGGCACCCACCTCGCCTTCACCATCGGCACCAAAAACCGGGTCGGCAATGCAATCGAGCTGTTCGACCCCGCCGCCGGCGACTCGCGCGTGCTCGACTCAGCGCCGGCGGTTTTCACCGCCATCACCTGGCGCAAGGATTCGGCCGACCTCGCCGTGTTACGTTCCAAGCGCAATCCTGGTTACGAGGGCGAATCCTACACGCTGCTCGCCTGGCCCAATCTCGCCGAAAAGCATACTGCCGAGGTCGACCCTCCCCAGCGCGTGGTCGCGGCCCGCGCGCCGCAGTGGTCCGACGACGGAAAAACGCTGTTCGTCGGCCTCGCCGATTGGGAGAAACGTGTTGAACCCATCCATAGTGACGAAGGGCCATCGAACGTCGAGGTCTGGCACTCGAAGGACGTCCACGTCATTTCCGAACAGAAGCTGCGGCTGGCGCGGGATCGCGATCGCAACACATTAGTTGCGTGGCACCTCAACCAGAGCACGGTCACTCCGCTCGGGACCAATCCTACGGAAAATATCGAGCTGCCGCACACTGGCGTGCGGGCCCTCGCGCTCGACGGCACTCCTTACGAAACCGATGGAATGTTCGGCCGCCGCTTCACCGACGCCTACCAGGTGAACGTCGAAACCGGAAAACGCGCCAAAGTCGCCGATCGCCTGATCCCGCCGGTCTGGTTCAGCCCGGAGGGAAAATACGCGCTCAACTTCATGGATGGCGATTTTTTCCTTTACGATCTGGAGACTAATGGCAAGCGCGTCATCGGCAAGGACGCCAAAGTCTCTTTCTTCGACAAGGAAAACGATTATCCGGTCCGCCACAAACCGTCCTACGGAATCGCCGGCTGGGTGCGGGATGAAGGATCGACGCGCGGCGAGAAAAGCGTCATCGTCTACGACCACACCGATCTGTGGGAGCTGCCCCTCGACGGTTCGAAATCCCGGCGCCTGACCGACGGCGCGTCCGAACAGGTCCGCTTCCGTTACGTGAATCCCGAAACGCCACAAAGAGGCGGAGGACGCGGCGGCCGGAGTGGAGGCAGCGAAGAGAGCATCGACCTTTCAAAGCCGGTTTATCTATCCATGTACGGCATTTGGAGCAAGCGCACCGGCTACGCGCGGCTCGTGGACGGAAAGCTCGACCGCGCCGTGTGGCTCGACAAGAACGTACACGGCCTGATGAAAGCCAAGAATGCCGACACCTACGCCTACATCGTCGAAGCGTTCGACGATTCCCCCGATTATTTCGCCGCCGGCGCGGATCTCCGGAATGCGAAACAGGTCACCGCGACCAATCCCTTCCAATCCCAATACGCGTGGGGCAAAGCCGAGCTGATCGAATACAAGAACCCTAAAGGCGAGCGCCTTCAGGGCGCTCTGTTCTATCCCGCCAATTATCAACCCGGTAAACAGTACCCGATGCTGGTCCATATTTATGAGCGCGAAAGCAATCTCCTGCATCGCTACTTCCCGGTTTCCGAGCGCACTCCCTATTCGGAATCCGTGTGGACCGCGGCCGGCTATTTCGTCCTGATGCCCGACATCGTTTTTCGCGCGCGCGAACCGGGCGTGAGCGTGGTCGAATGCGTCACTGCGGCAACTAAAAAGGTTCTCGAATCCGGCCTGGTGGATCCCAAACGCGTGGGCATCATCGATCATTCCTGGGGCGGATTCGGCAGCGTTTTCACCATGACCCAGACCGACCTGTTCGCCGCGGCGGTGGCCGGCGGCCCGCTCACCGACCTGGTTTCAAGCGCCGGCGAAATCTACTGGAACACCGGCATCCCCGAAACCAGCCACGCCGAAGTCAGCCAGGAGCGTCTGGAAGTCCCGCTGTGGGAAGACCCTGCCGCCTACATGCGCAACTCGGCCGTGTTCAGCGTGAATCGGCTGAGGGGGGCCGTGATGCTGTGCGTCGGCGATAAAGACGGTGCCAGCGACTGGCACCAGGACATCGAATTCTACAACCTCGCCCGCCGCGCGGGAAAAGACGTGGTGATGCTGATCTACCCCGGCGAGAATCATTCTCTGGCCGAGAAGGCGAATCAGATCGACTATCACCGCCGGATTCTGGCGTGGTTCGATCATTATTTAAAAGGCGAGGAGGCGCAGCCCTGGATTTTGAAAGGGGTCAGCGTGCTCGAGCGCGAAAAAGAGTTGAAGCGGTTGAAGAAAGAGGTCGAAGAAAAATAGGCCACGAATGGACACGAATAAACACGAATCCGAAATTCGTGTTCATTTGTGTGCATTCGTGGCCAATCTCTTCTTGAGCCTTTCTTCGCGTCTACGCAGCTCCGCCGAATCGGTGTACTCCCGCGCCGACCGCGTCATTTCCAAGGCGCGCACCGGATTTTTTTCGCGGTGCTCATAATGCTTGGCCAGCTCCTCCAGCGCCTTCACGCGAAACGGATTTCGCGCGGACGCCAGATCGTTCCAGATTCCGACCGGCGTTCCGCCCAGCTTGCGCTCGAGCGCCGCCACATCCCACAGCGTGCGAAACATCAATTCATCCGGGAGCCCCGCCGCGATCGCCCGCTCGAACAATCCCCGCGCCTGTTCGAGTTCGCCAGCCTGCCGCAGCCAGCGCGCGATGCCCGCCATTTCCGCGCCGTTGGTGAATGTCGCGCCGGTGCGGAACGCGTTGGGCACAATCCCGGTCAGGCAGGCGAGCGTCAGAATATCGATCTGGTTGTGATGAAACACCGGCAGCAGCCGCGCGGCCTGTTTGGTGCGGAGGTATTCAAAGTAGAGATAAGGAATCAGCGCGCCCGGCACGTCGCCTTCGCGCTCCACGCCCAGCACCTGAGTTTCGAGATCCACCAGCCGGCAGCTTTCGAAGCGCAATTTCCACAGCCGGCGCGCGCTGAACAGCAGATCCAGGTGCTCCATCCGCGCAAACGGAGGACGCGCGCGATTCATCCGGTAGCGCGTTTCAAGCAGCGGCTGATCGAAGGCGCGTCCGTTATAAGTGATCAGCACGCGAAATGGTTCGAGATGCCGGGTGAGCGCATCCAGCTGGCTGGCTTCCTCGCCATGTTCACGCATGAAAAATTGGCGCACCCGGAATCCTTCGCGCGTGATGCGCCCCACGCCGATCAGAAAGGCGCAGGTGCCCGTTCCGCCCGCCAGGCCGGTGGTTTCGGTGTCGAGAAACGCCCACTCCTCCGGCTTGGTTTTCGTGATCTCGAGCGAGTCGAGCAGGTCGTGCGGAAGATCGGCGAGTGCACCGACGTCCGCGCTCCCATGTCTGCGATGCGACTCGAAAATTTTTTCGGTCTCGAAGTGCCGGCCAAATCCGGTCTCCACTTCCGTGCCGCTCAGCCACTCCTCGATATACACGTGCGGAGGCCGCGGCGTGGCCGGCTCAATATGCTCGGCAGGCCGGATTGGCGGGCCTGCCGAGTACTTTCGATCGATTTTCGCGACGCGCTGCCGAAGCTCGGCCAACTGCTGCTGAAGTTCGCCCATTCGCCTTTTCTTTGCTAGCATATCAGAGCCAGTCGATGGATGGGAAACGCCCTTCGGGCGACTGCGCCAAACCACGACAGGCGTGCGCGCGAAACGCGCAGCCTTCACGGAACCCGCGAAAAATCGGCGTTTTTTTCGCATTTTGCCCTTTACAGCGGCTTCACCGATCCCTTATCATGAACTAGCTAAATGCGGGTTTCAGCCCGCAAAAACGTACATTTGGGAGATATCAGACAAAGGAGCTCTATGGCAGCAGCAAAAATGACGCAGTCGCAAATGGTCAAGGAACTCGGCGCCGCGGTGGGCGTGCCGAACAAGGTCGCGAAGTCCTTCATGATCGCCTACTCAGAGATGGCGGTGCGGGAAACCAAGAAAAGTGGGATGTGTGTGCTCCCCGGCATCGGCCGGTTGGTGCGTGTCGATCGCAAGGCGCGCATGGGCCGCAACCCCGCGACCGGCGAAGCGATTAAGATTCCGGCCAAGAAGGTCGTGAAATTCCGTGTAGCGAAAGCGGTGAAGGACGCGATTGTCCCGCCGAAAAAGAAGTAATAAAATTTAACCGGGTTGAACCCGGGCAGACAGAAAACCCCGCGACTTCAACGTCAGCGGGGTTTTTTGATGTCTCAGGCTTTCTTTTCGTCGGTCGGCGGGGGCGCCGTGGGAGGCTCATCGCCCTTCATTGAAGTCTTGAAGTTGCGAATGCCTTCTCCCAATCCCTTGCCTACGTCCGCGAGTTTTTTGCCGCCGAAGAAGACGATGAAGACCAGAAGGATAAGTACCAAGTGCATCGGTTGCAGCAAATCGCGCATATTCCGTGCCCTCCCAACCCGGAGTGTAGCATGAAACGAAAAAAAAAGCGGTTCGATGCCATCAAGGAAGTGAAAGCCATCGCGCGCGAGCGCGTGGGCGCCGTCAAACCGGCGCGCCCGATTGTGCCGAAGAGTTTACGCGAGAAACCGAAGCACAAGAAAGCTCCAGGTGACGAGTAGTCGTGCTTTGGAGTCGGGTCGTCTTAACCGCTCCCTATGGTCGCGGCTCGGGGCGGGCGATGCGGGTAGCGTCGAGATACATCGCCGCGTATAACGCCGATTCCCGGCCCCGAGCCGTGACCAAAGGGAGCGGTTAGAATGTGTTTTTTCCTGCGATCGGCCGCCGCTTGTGCTCCATGGTAAAAAAGTTCATATGCCCTTCGTGAAAGTAGGATCGATCGCCGCGCTCGCGCCCGGCTCTGTGATGGAAGCCGAGGTCAACGGCGCCACCTACGCGGTCTGCAATAGCGCCGGCCAGCTCCGCGCCTTCGACGGCGTCTGTCCCCACGCCGGCGGCCCGCTCGGCCAGGGAAACGTGGAAGACGGCCGCCTGGTTTGCCCGTGGCACGCCTGGGAATACGATTGCCTCACCGGCGTCAACGATTTCGATGAGAACGTGAAGCTCGCCATGTTCCCCGTCAGGACCGAAGGCGACGACATTCTGATCGATGTTCCCTAACCGCCAGAGCGTATCTTAAGTGCCTGAGCTTCCCGAAGTCGAAACCGTGGTCCGGTCGCTTGCCCCGCATCTGGCCGGACGCCGCATCGTCCGGGCCGAATTCAACTCGCGGCTGGTCACGCCCGGCAACCGCCGCGCACTTGCCTCCAAATTGGAGGGCCGGACCATCGTAGAAGTCCGCCGCCGCGGCAAGTTTATCGTCATTACGCTCGACCAGGGCAGGTTTGCGGTGCACCTGGGGATGACCGGGAAGCTTCTGCTCGACAAGCCGTCGACGCCTTACACGCACGGCGTGTTCACTCTTGAAGACGGCGTGCTGCACTACGACGATCCGCGCCAGTTCGGCCGCATCGAATGGAACCCGTCGCGCATCGACGCGCTCGGCCCGGAGCCTTTAGAAATCACGCTCGACGATTTCCGCCAGCGCCTGCGCGCCAGAAAAACGCAGATCAAACCGCTGCTGCTCAATCAGCGATTCCTGGCCGGTCTCGGCAACATTTATGTCGATGAAGCGCTGTTCGCGAGTGGTATTCATCCGTTAGCGCAAGCCTCTCGCCTCACCGCCGCGCGCGCCGCAAAGCTTTACCAGGCAATCCGCGAAACGCTGACGCTCGCGATCGAACATCGCGGCTCATCGATCTCCGATTACGTCGATGCGGACGGCGAGCGCGGAAATTTTCAGGTGCTCCACCGGGTCTACGGCCGCGAAGGCGAAGCCTGCCTGAAATGCGGCGGCCCGATCAGGAAAACCGTGGTCGGCCAGCGAGGCACGCATTTCTGCCCGCGCTGCCAGAAGCGCTAATCAGGCAGGGCCCGCCTCACAACGCGACGTACCAACCCCTGCGCGCGGGGACGGCGGATTTCAATCCGCGCGGCGCTTCAGCGCCGCCAGGGGCGGGCAAGGCTGAAGCCTTGCGCGGGCCGAGGCCCGCCGTCCTCCACAGGGCAGGGGCAGAATTCGCAGTTGTCTCCTCTGGTCGTGCACGTGATCTCGTAGTCGGATAGCGTGCGTGGCATGTATACGCGGTACGCGATTGCCAATGCGGCGGCCCCGACGATGATGATGCCAGCGAGCACGCGCCTAACGGGCATTTTTCGGCACCACTTTAATCTCAAACAGCTTCGGCCACAACTTCCCCGTCACGAACACCCGATCCCCGAATGAATCGTAAGCGATCCCGTTCATCACGTCCACGCCCGCCGAATCGGCCGGGCTCAGGATCCCGTCGCATTCGATCCATCCGAGCACCTTTCCGTCGCTCGGCGAAATCCGCGCAATGCGATGCGTCTGCCAGATATTCGCCCACAACTCCCCGCGAATCCATTCGAGCTCATTCAGCCGCTCGATGGGCCGCACTCCGTCGTGCACCGTGATGCGCCGCTTCTCCTGCAGTGTGACCGGGTCCCAAATTCGGATCTGCGCCGATCCGTCATCCATATAAATGTTCGAGGCGTCATTGGTCAGTGACCATCCTTCGCCCCGGTAATGAAACGTCCGCTGCAGCTTCATCGACGGCTGATCGTACACGTACCCGATCTCGGTCTTATAGGTAAGCTGCACGATCCGCTCATTGATCACCGTAATGCCTTCGCCGAAAATCGCGGGATCGAGGCGAATCTGCTGCACCGCCTGCCCGGTTTCAAGCTTGATCTTGCTCAGCGTCGACCGGCCTTCAAGACCGGTGCTCTCATACAGAAATCCGCCGCGAAACTCCAGCCCCTCGGTGAAGGAATCGCGATTGTGCGGATACACGTGCACCACCTGGTATCCGTATTCGGGCGCGGCCGCCTGCGCGACCGCCATCGTCAAAAAGAACGCGATCTGTTTCACGTGTTTGGGTTTCACGCTTCCGCTTCACTCCGGGTGATCTCATCCGCCACTTCCACCACTGCCTTCATTCCTTTCACGTCATGCACTCTCACGATGTGCGCGCCATTCAGCACCGACGCGGCGACTGCGGCGGCGGTGGCGAACTCGGTTTCGATTTCCGATTCCCGCGTCAGAAAATGTTTGCGCGACGCGCCGACCAGCATCGGCAGCTCCAGCCGCGCCAATTCGTGCAACTGCGCCAGGATCTCCGCGTTCTGCTCCTTGCGTTTCCCGAATCCCAGGCCCGGATCGATCACCACCTGCCGCCGGTCGAGCCCCGCGCGGACCGCCCGATGCACCGACGCGTCGAGCTCCTGCGTGATCGTTCGAATCAGGTTCTTCAACGGCGGCAGCTTGGCCCACGTCTCCGGCGACCCGCGCATATGATTCAGAATCAATCCGGCATTGGCATGCGCCACTTTCTTCGCCAGATCCGCCTCGAACGTCAGCGCGCTCGGATCGTTGATCACGTCCGCACCCAACTCCAGCGCCTTTTCAGCGACCCCTGCCTTATAAGTGTCCACCGAAATCGGCACGGTCAGCTTGTTGCGCAGTCTCTTTAAAACCGGAACCAGCCGCCGCAGCTCTTCCGCTTCTGAAATTCGCGCCGATCCCGGCCGCGTGGATTCCGCGCCGATGTCGATCAGATCCGCGCCCTGCTCTTCAAGCTCGACCGCCCGCGCAAACGCCCGATCCGGATCCTGATATTTTCCGCCGTCGGAAAACGAATCGGGAGTGACGTTCAACACGCCCATAATCAGCGTCCGCTCGCCCAATTGCAGCGTCCGGTCACGAAGTCTCCACTCGAATCGTTTTCGCTGCATGAGAATCCAGAGTAGCATTGCGTCTTGACACGCCCAACCCGCCAAGCGATACTGATGACGATCGCGCCTAGGGTTCCTCTTCCAACCAGGAAGGAAGCGACCAAGCGGCGCCAGCGCGGCGATTAGATCCGCGCCACAACTAACGGCATAAAAGGCCTGAGGTAGACAGCTTTCGTGTGATTGCACGACAGGAGGATACCTTATGACTGACCGCCCACTTCTCGACCAACAGATCGCCTATTATCGCGCCCGCGCCAACGAATATGACGAGTGGTTCCTGCGCCAGGGCCGCTACGATCGCGGGCCCGAGCATCGCCGGCGCTGGGTGAACGAAATCGAGCACATCGAATCCGTGCTCCGATCCACCATTCATGATTCGGAAGTGCTCGAACTGGCCTGCGGAACCGGCCTGTGGACCCGCCGCCTGGCTGAAAATAACCCGCGCATCATAGCCGTCGATACGTCGCCCGAAGTCATCGCCATCAACCGCGCGCGGGTAGGGGAGGCGAGTATCGACTACCGGCTCGCCGATATTTTCTCCCTTGAGCCGGCCGAAACCTTCGACGCCGTCTTTTTCTCCTTCTGGCTCTCGCACGTTCCCGAGCACCGCTTCGAATCCTTCTGGAAGATGGTGCGGACCGCGCTGAAGCCGGGCGGCCGGGCATTCTTCATCGACGGACGGGCCGAACAGACGTCCACCGCGCTCGACCACGACCTGCTCGACGATTCCGGCATGGACCGCCGTCGTCTCAACGACGGCCGCGAATTTGACATCGTGAAGATCTTCTACGACCCTCCTGCCCTGGAGCGCCGCCTCGCCGCGATCGGCTGGCAGGGATGGGTGCGCTCGACCGATACGTTCTTCCTCTACGGATGCGTAACGCCGTCCGTGTGAGGTGCCGCACGCAAGAGTCTGGGTGAAAAGCGTGCTGACCGCTCCCTGACGAGTGTGTGTGAAAAGTGGAATTTGATCCCCGCCGTGACCGGCAGGGCTGGCACCGACGGGCTGTGCCTTCAGTGCAATAGACCAGCCCTGCCGGTAAACGGCGGGGACCAATCCCGACTTTTCACGCGGACTCTGACGGTCGCGGCTCCGTTTTGGCGCCCTACCGATTCAGCAACATGCAGAGCCGCGCGCGGAAGCAAGCGGTGAGCGCTCGGGTTTTCAAGCGGACCCGGAGGCTTGGGGCTGCTGCACCACAGGGGCCGGGTTGCTTTGCCGCCGCCTCTGAAGCGTGCGCCACGATCGAGCCCCTAAAATAGAAGTTCATGTTAGAAACCATCCAGTGGACCGACTCTGGCGTCGTCATGATCGACCAGCGCCGGCTCCCGCGCGAAGAAGTCTTCGTCACCTGCACCACCTACCAACAAGTCGCCGAAGCGATCCGCAATATGACCATCCGTGGAGCTCCCGCCATCGGCGTGGCGGCCGCCATGGGTATTGCGCTGGGCGCGATGGAAGGCGCCGATTTTGAAACCGTCTGCTCCACGTTAGCCGCCACGCGGCCCACCGCCGTGAATCTTTTCTGGGCGATCGACCGCATGCGGCGGGTCCGCAACGGCAGCGTTCAGCGGCTGGTTGACGAAGCCATTCAGATCCGGCTCGAAGACATCGCCATCTGCCAGGCCATCGGCCGCAACGGCGCCGATCTGGTCCCGGACAACAAAACGGTCCTCACGCATTGCAACGCCGGCGCGCTCGCCACGGCCGGCTACGGGACAGCGCTCGGCGTAATCCGCTCCGCCATCGCGCAGGGTAAACACATTGATGTCCTCGCCGACGAAACCCGCCCGTTCCTGCAAGGCGCGCGACTCACCGCCTGGGAACTGCAGCACGACGGAATCCCCGTGAAGCTGATCACCGACAACATGGCGGGACACTTTCTCCACTCCGGCCGCATCGGATGCGTGGTCGTCGGCGCCGACCGCATCGCTTCAAACGGCGACGTCGCCAACAAAATCGGGACCTACAGCCTGGCGGTGCTCGCCAAGGAAAACGGAGTGCCTTTCTACGTAGCCGCGCCCATTTCGACGCTGGATCTCACGCTGAAATCGGGTGATGAGATCCCCATCGAGCGCCGCGCCGACCACGAAGTGACGCACGTCTTCGGCGTCCCGGTCGCTCCCGAAAATATCGAAGTGGAGAATCCGGCCTTCGACGTCACGCCGTCGCGCTATGTCACGGCCATCATCACCGAACAAGGCATCGCCCGGGCGCCGTACGAAGAATCCTTGAAGTTAGTGGTGAGTCGTTAGCAGATCGACGGACGGCGGGATTTATCCCGCGCGTGGCTTCAGCCACGCTTCGTCGAGCGGAGCTGAAGCTCCGCGCCGGCTGAAGCCCGCCCTCCGTGGCGCGCCGTAGATGAATCGACTTCTCTTAGACATCCCACGAGACTGCGAACCACCGACCACTGACCACTCACCACGAACCGTGTTACGTTGAGCATTGGCGAGGAGGTCCATGCGTCTCATCATCTGCCTGGCCCTCTCCATCCTCGCTCTCACCGCCGGCGAGCGCGTCGAAGAGCTTCACGCCGCCGCCCGCGCCGGGAATCTCAAGCGGGTCCAGGAGTTAATCGCCTCCGGAATCCCGGTCGACGCGCGCGATTCGCTGGGTGGAACGCCGCTCCACTACGCCGCCTGGGCCGGCGAAGTGAAAGTTGCTGAATATCTCCTCAGCGTCGGAGCCGACGTCAATGCGCCCCATACCAACCAGGCCACGCCCCTTCACTACGCGACCATGGCCAACCGGGTCGAAGTAGTCGAGCTCCTGCTGGCACACGGCGCCAATCCCAACGCCGCGTATAACGGCGGAGAAACCGCGCTGCACCTGGCCGCCGCGGGAGGATTCGGACGCATCGCTTCGCTTCTTCTGGCTCGCGGCGCGAAAATCGACGCGCGCAACGCCAGCGGAGCCGCCCCGCTCGATGAAGCCGCCCGCCGTGGAGAAGCCGGGATGACCAAACTCCTGATCGCCGCCGGCGCCGATCCCAAGGCGATCAACCCGGAGACCGGCGCGACACCCCTGCACGTCGCCGCGGGCCTCGGCCACGCCGAAGTCGTCGACATTCTGCTCGACGCCGGCGCTCCCGCCGATGTCAAAGATAAATCCGGAGCAACCCCGCTCGCCGGGGCCCTCAATGCCCATCAGATGGACGTCGCCGCGCTGATTCTTCACAAGGGCTCCAAGCTTCCCGAGGGGCAGCAGGTCGATATCCCGGCGTTCCTGCAGAAAGAAGTGATGAAGGGAGAAACCAACGTGGTCGCCATGGTGCTCGACCTGCGTGGCCCGCTCGGCCAGACCACGCTGCTCCACGACGCCGCATTAAAAGGTCATTGCGACATCATCGAGCTGCTTCTCAAGCATCACGCCGACGTCAATTCGCGCAATGCCCAGGGCGCCACCGCTCTGCACGACGCCGCCTTGGCAGGCCAGCGCGATGCGGCCGAGCTGTTGATCAAGCACGGCGCGTCGGTAAACGTCCGCGACACCGAATCGGGCGAAACCCCTCTTCACCGGGCCGCCTCATGGGGACGCCGCGACGTCGTCGAACTGCTCCTCGCCCACGGCGCCGATCCACATATAAAGGACAACGCCGGCCGCACCCCCGCCGACCTCGCCGCGCAGAACGCCCAACCCGAGATCGCGAACCTGCTCCGGAAGCAAACCCCTTAGCCACGAATAAACACGAATGGACACGAATAAAATTGTGTTCATTCGTGGCCAGAAACCGCTTCTCCGAGTACTAAAGAGAAACCCCTAGTCCGCCGATCTTCACCTCAGTGCAGAATGCCCAGATTTCGCCGGAGCTCGCCGATGCCGCGGATGTACTCAGTGACCAGCTACGCGTCCACTTGCAGCGGCTCGCCGTCCTGCTCGATCCTATTGCCGATAAAATCGACCGCCGTTTCCTCAACCGCCTGCGCGAGCTTCAATTTCAGCCCAAGCAGCGCACCGCGTTGACCGCCATTACACCCGGCGCGGCCTCCCGTATTCTGGCCCAGGGCCATCCGCCGCTCAAATTCATCGAACAGGTGGAGTACAACGGCCGCCGCCTAGCCAAGTTGAACCTGCCGCCCAGCGCGATCCTCGAAGCCCTCGAGGAATACGACCGTCTGCTCGGCCCCACCCTCGAAGCCATGATCCCGGACGAGCACGCCAACTTCCGCTGGGTCCGCGAGCAGCTCCATTTCTGCGTCATCCTGACGCTCAACAACGCGTATTATCAGGTCCGCGAGGCCGAAACACAGGCGTTTTACGAACTTTTCCGCGTGGAGCTCGAATCGCGCAATCTCGAAGAGCTGCTGCGCCGTTTTCTTGAATCTCTGGTGCATGTCTGCCGCGCCGACGCCGGCCGGCTGTACATGTTGAACGAAACCACCAAGGCCTGGGAGCTCCGCGCCGGATCGCCCAGCGCTGTCGCCGGAGCCGTCCCCAACCGCCCCGGCCTGGTCAAGAAACTTTCGAAGCCTCGTCACTTGAACGGCGACGCGCACTCCTCCGGTATTCTGCTCGATGAAAGCTGGCACCACCGTTTCGCGTCCTGCTGGTCGATTCCGCTGGCCGCCAACGGCCGCACCGCCGGTGTGATGCAGTTCGGCTTCGCGCATCCTTATGAATGGCTGCCGCGCGAGCAGGAACTTCTAGCCGCCGCGGCCGAGCGCTGCCTGATGGCCGCCGAAAAAGCCCGCCTGATGGAAGATCTGGCCCAGCGCGAAGAGCAAGTCCGCCGACTGGCCGAGCATATGCTCCACGTCGAGGAAATGGAGCGTCGACGCATTAGCCGCGAGCTCCACGACGAAGCCGGCCAGAGCCTGCTCTGTATCCGCCTGCAGATTGAACTGATCGAGCAGGCCCTCCCCGCCGCTGAGGTGGAGTGGCGCACCAAGCTCGGCGAAGCCCGCGATCTTACCGAACGCACCATTTTAGAAATGCGCCGCCTGATTGCCGCGCTCAGCCCGGCGGTCCTCGAACAACTCGGCCTCGGCGCGGCTTTAAGGCAACTCGTCAATCGTTTCCAGCGCCTGCATCCCTGCCGCGTCCGCCTCCAGCTTTCGAAAATGGGAGTCCTGACGCAGCAGATCGAAATCATCGCCTATCGTCTGGTCCAGGAATGCTTTAACAACATCGGCAAGCATGCCGGCGCCACTCATGTAAACATTTCCCTCGCTTCCGCCGATGGACATCTGAAACTATCGGTGGAAGATAACGGGATCGGCTTCAATGTGGAAGCAGCCCTCGCGAAACGGGAATCTTTCGGGATGTCCGGTATGCGCGAACGTGTGGCCCTGCTCGGCGGCGAATTCCGCGCCGAAAGCCGGACGGAAGGGGCGAAACGGGGTACAAAGATTTCCATCGAACTGCCGATAGCTAAGTAGGTGGAGATGCGTAGGCGAAGTAAGCATCCCGCTGGCAGGTGCGCGCATTTCTTTAGGGAAGGTCAGGCACAACCTTTATGGCCAAGATTCGAATCATGCTGGCGGACGATCACACGCTGTTCCGCCAGGGTATCCGGACGCTGATTTCAGCCGAACCGGACATGGAAGTGGTAGGCGAAGCCTCCAACGGCGGCGATGCTGTCGAAAAGGCCAACGAGGCGCGGCCCGACGTCGTGCTCATGGACATCGGCATGCCGGGACTCTCCAGTTTCGAAGCCACCCGCCAGATCAAGAAGAACCGTCCCGAAACCAAAGTTCTGTTTCTGACCATGTATGACGACGAGGATTACCTGGTGGAAGGCATGGAAGTGGGCGCCAGCGGTTACGTCCTCAAAGACAGCCCGAGCCAGCAGTTGGTCGCCGCTGTCCGCGACGTCTGCCGCGGAGGAAGCTATCTCAGCCCGCGCATGCTCTCGCAACTCGTCGACGATTTCCGCAGCCGGATCAAATCCGCCAACCGCCTGCCGCGTTTCGCCACGCTAACCACCCGTGAACGAGAAGTCCTGAAAATGCTGGCCGAAGGCAACTCGGTAAAAGAAATCGCCTGCGACCTGAACCTGAGCGTCAAGACCGTCGAAGCCCACAAGTTCAACCTGATGCGCAAACTCGACATCCACAACAAAGCGCAATTGGTCCAGTACGCGATTCAGAAAAAAATCATCAAGATCCCGAACCTGGTCTGAAGTTGCTTGACAGGGGCAATCCCCCCTCCTACGCTAGAGACGTATGGAAGTGAACCTCACGCCCGATCAAAGGGCATTTGTCCGTAGCGCTATTGAAAGCGGACGCTTTCGGCGCGAAGAGGACGCTATTGAGGAAGCCCTTTCATTATGGGAGGAACGCGAGCGCGCACGCGCGGAAATCCTTGCCGCCGTGGACGACGCGGAAGCGTCTCTGGCCGGCGGAGAAGGGCGCGCCATCACCCCGCGGTCGACACACGAACTTGCCGAGGGCGTGAAACAACGTGGACGCGCGCGGCTCGCTGCCGAGCAGGGCATGCCGCGCTGAGTGGGACATCGCCTTTCATCGCCCGCCGAATCCGATCTCGATGAAATTTGGTATTACGTAGCCAGCCGGAGCGGCAGCCTGGAGATCGCCGACCGCCTGATTGACGCAATCGCAAGCCGTTTTGCTCTCCTCGCCACGCATCCCAACATCGGGCGCAAGCGCGATCTGGATCTGCGTCCTGGCCTGCGGAGCCTCGCGGTGGGCAGCTACGTCATTATCTATCGCGTCGAGGCAGAAGACGTCCTGATTCTCCGCGTGCTGCGCGGCAGCCGGAATATCGAAGCGTTGCTCGGCCCTTAGGCCGCGCTATCCAGCCTTCCCCACCAGCGCCGCCAGCTGCACCACCCGATTCCTGCCCTGGTGCTTGGCCATATACAACGCATCGTCCGCGACCCGGATCAGCGGCTCGGACCCTGGGTCCATCCCCGGCTGCCAGCTGGTCGCCCCGAAACTGCACGTCACCAGGCGCTCCTCGTCGTTGATGTCCATCGGCAGCCGGTCGAGCGCCGACCGCATCCTCTCCGCCTGCGCCGCCGTGCACGCGTCATCACAACCCGGCAGGACGATCAGAAATTCCTCGCCGCCATACCTCCCGATCGCGTCGTACGGCCGGATCGAAGCCTGCATCCGGCGCGTAAACTCCCGCAGCACCGCATCCCCCGCGAAATGACCGTACGTGTCGTTCACCGATTTGAAATGATCCAGGTCCGCCAGCACCACCCCCACCGGCCGGTTCTCCCGCGCCCCGCGCGTAATTTCCCGCTGCAGAATATCCAGAACCGAGCTCCGGTTCCAGATGCACGTCAGGAAATCCTTGGTCGCCTGCTCGCGCAGCGCTTCCTTGGCCGCCACTAGTTCACGTTGCAGATCGATAATCCGCGTTCCCGCGCGCAGCCTCACCTTCAGCTCATGTTGGTCGAACGGCTTCGTGATGTAATCGTCCGCGCCCGATTCCATCCCTTCGATCAGATCTTCCTTGAGGCTCTTCGAAGTCAGCAGCAGCAGGTATGTATACGTGCCGCTCTCCACTTCACGCTCGCGCACCCGCCGGCAAACTTCCGGCCCCGTGAGGCCCGGCATCACCCAATCGAGAATCGCCACCATGGGACCATCCGAGGCTTGCAGCACATTCCACGCCTCCACGCCGTCGCAGGCCACCGCCACTTCGTAGCCCCACTTGCGCAGTGTGGCATCGAGCAGGTGCCTTGAAACGATACTGTCATCGGCGATGAGAATGCGCATCATCTCAATTGCTTATCGGCTGGATTCACCCGGGTGCTTAAGGTTATTTTATACAATTGCAGGCAACCCATGTCCCTCCTGGTCCTGCGCCACGAACCCTTCGAGCATCTCGGCCACTTCGCCCCCATCCTGACGGCGCGCGGCATCCCTTTCGATTACCATGACCTCGGCGACCCACTCCCGCCCGGCGATCCGACCGCCCTGATCGTCCTGGGTGGGCCCATGTCCGCCAATGACGCCAGCGTCGCACCCGAACTCGACCTGATCGGCCGAGCCCTTCAGAATCATACACCTATGCTAGGCATATGTCTCGGCTCCCAACTGATCGCCAAAGCCCTGGGGTCGAAAGTGTATCGCAACCCGGAGCTCGAAATCGGCTGGTATCCGATTCATTTCACCGCAGACCCGATCTTCGCCGGCCTCGACTCCCCCACCACATTCTTCCACTGGCACGGCGAAACGTTCGATCTGCCCGGCGGCGCCGAACATCTGGCCTGGTCCAATCGCTGCCGCAACCAAGCCTACCGTTACGGCGACAACGTCTATGGCATCCAGTTCCACCCCGAAATCACCCCCGAAATGATCGACGACTGGCAAGGCCAGCCCGTAAACTGCGGCGACGTAGCCACGCTCGCTCACCCGCTTGGCCCGCATGCCTTCCACTCCGAACCCGCCGCCCGAAAGATCCTCCACAACTGGCTATCCGTCTTTTCTTGATGTGCGCGATCCTTAAACCATGCTCGTAAAAGATCTGGCCGCCTGGCTAGGCGCCTCCTATGAAGGCGACCCCAATCTCGACCTCCTCCACGTCGCCTCGCTGGAAGAAGCCGGCCCCGAAGATCTCTCCTTCGTCTCCCACAAAAAATCCCAACGCTACGCCGCCGATTCGCAAGCCGGCTGCCTGCTGGTCCCGCTGGATTTCCCCAACGACCAGAACCGCACCCTCATCCGCGTCATTGACCCGAGAGCCGCCATCACAAGAGCCATCCCCAAACTCCACCCGCCCGTTAAACCCGCGCCAGGAATCCATCCCACCGCCGTGATCGACCCCGAAGCACAAATCGCCAAAAATGTTTCCGTTGGCCCGCAGGCCGTAATCGGCAAGTCCGTAATCGGCGGCGGTACGATAATCAGCGCAGGCGCCGTAGTCGCAGACCATGTAGCCATCGGCGAAAATTGCCTGATCCACCCGAACGTCACCATCTATCACGACGTCAAGATCGGCTGCGGAGTCATCCTCCACTCCGGCTGCGTCCTGGGCGCCGACGGTTTCGGTTTCGTCTTCTCAGGGGCTCAATACGAAAAATTCCCGCAGATCGGCCGCGTGGAAATCGGGGATCGCGTGGAAATCGGCGCCAACTCCTGCATCGACCGCGCCGCCTTAGGCGTCACCAGCATCGGCGAAGGCACCAAGCTCGACAACATGGTGCACGTCGGCCACAACTGCCGGATCGGCCGCCACGTCGTCATTGCCGCGCAGACCGGATTCTCCGGCGGAGTGGTGGTCGAGGATTACGCGATCATCGGAGGCCAAGTCGGCATCGGCGACAAGGCCCGCATCGAATCGAGAGCCGTCCTGGGTTCCGGCAGCGGCGTTCTCACTTCTAAAATCGTCCGCGCCGGCCAGGTCATGTGGGGCACTCCCGCCCGGCCCTTAAAACAATACCTCGAACAATTAGCCGCCCTCTCCCGCCTCTCGAAAAACCAAAAACGAGCTGGTTGAAAAGGGGACTGACCACTCTGTCCCGAATCCACAATCGCAAAACCGTCCGAAGCAATTCTTTAGTGGACAGAGCGGTCTGTCCCCTTTTCAACCAGCTCGGAACCACGACCCACTCCGCCGCTCCACTCTCCGCATCCGATCGAGTAACTTCCAGGCGTCTTACAGTAGTCCTCCGTTTTGGTCCGCGGACGGAGAGTACATTGGCTTTGCTGCATCGCGCAAGCTGTACAAGATCGCCAGAACGGGCGGATCTCCGGTCGAAATTTGCGATCTTCCCGGAAACTTCAGGGGAGCCGCATGGCGGAGCGACGGAACGATTCTGTTCGGCATGAATCCGGGGCTATATCGCGTTTCCTCTTCGGGCGGGACTCCCAGCAAAGTCAGCGATGAGAACGCCGTGGTTCCGGTGTGGCTGACGGAGCAAAGATTTCTTTTCATGACGGTAGGGGCAAATGGGATTTTCGCCGGTTCCCTGACGGGAGCCAAACCTTCCCTGTTGCTGCCCGACGCCTCCGGCCCCGTGTTCGTTCCCAGGGTCAGATCCGGGCTACCGGATCAATTACTCTTTCTTCGCGGCAGGACCTTGTTCGTCCAGCCGATCGACGCGGAGAAGGCGGAATTGCTTGGCGTCGCGGTTCCCGTAGCCGAGGGCGTAGGCACTTTGGGCAGTCCAACCAATGCTGCGTTTTCTGCCTCCGCCACAGGCGTTCTGGCGTTCGGGCGCGGCCAGGCCTCGGACCGCGAATTGGTGTGGTTGGCCCGCAGCGGGAAGAAGTTGCAGACCGTCAGCAGGCCCTTTCTTCAGGCTGGCAATCCCGCTATCCGGATCTCCCCCGACGATAGCCGGGCGATCGTTCCCGTCGCGGGCGCGACTGGCGCGGATCTGTGGATTGCGGAATTGAATCGCAACACATTGTCCAGGTTTACTTTCGATGGATCCACTTCCGGGATCTGGTCGCCGGATGGGCGCAAGGTGCTGTGGACGGCGAACGACGGCAACCGATGGCTCCGGTCGGCGGACGGCTCGGGCAAGGATGAGTTACTGTTCACGAGTCCATCCCGCGGCAACGGCTTCGTTGAAGACTGGTCCTCCGACGGGAAGCGGATCACCTTCCACAACAACGGTATTTGGATGGCGGAGACCGACGGTGATCGCAAACCTTATCCGTACCACGAATCCCGTTTCAGCGAAAATTGGAACGTTATCTCGCCCGACGGCCAGTGGTTGGCGTACCACTCTGACCAACCCGGCCAGTATGAGATTATTATCGAATCGATTCCCGCGGGAAAAGGCCGCTATCAGATCTCGACCGAAGGCGGCGATTG
This sequence comes from Terriglobia bacterium, assembly GCA_963797245.1. Taxonomy (GTDB): domain Bacteria; phylum Acidobacteriota; class Terriglobia; order Bryobacterales; family Bryobacteraceae; genus Palsa-187. The sequence goes on along the minus strand of CAWCPE010000013.1, from coordinate 89,622 downwards.
GCCGGTGTGGCGGCGCGACGGCAAGGAACTCTTCTTTCTCCAAGGCGCCAAAATCATGGCCGCGCCCATCCGCCTGACCAAAACATCGGTGGAAAGCGGCAAACCCCAGGCGCTGTTTGAAATCCCCGCCGGGACCCGCTTCCAGGTTTCCCGCGACGGCCGGCGCTTCCTGATCGCCCTGCCGGTGGAAGGCGCCGCGCCCGCGTCTCCGCTCACCGTGGATACCGACTGGCGCGCGGGAGTTTCGAAATAGCGGCAACTGTGGCGCACGCACTCTTGCGTGCCGTGTCGCGACTCTTCGCGACACCTCGTCTGCGCCGGCAATGGCGTCGACATCGTGTCGACGCGGCACGCACGAGTGCGTGCCCCACGCATCGGGTGCTGTTACTGCTTCCACTCCGCCGTCTCCGTCACGCTCACCCGCGCCCGAGGATACACCGTCAGCCGGAACCGTACCGTCGCCGACGAGTTTCGATATATAATCCCGCCATTCGACAACTGCGCCGTATCCAGATCCACCGACTTCGTATACTTCCCGTCCTCGATCTCCAGCACCCCGCGCTGCGCCGCCCGCACCGCCGCGGCCGACCGGTCCCACTTCACGCTCAGGTTGTACCCGGATTCCTTCGCGCCCTTTGCGCTCTCCACCACCGCATCCTGATCCGCTTTCGCCACCGCCAGGCCGAGCGAAAAATCGGCGGCATCGCCGCGTCCCGGCGCGCGCGCCAGCGCGATCATCAGCCCCAGCGCCACGCCGAACAGCAGGAACACGAACGACAGCGGAATCCAGATCGCGCTCCGCAGTCTCGATTTCGAAGGCAATGTGACCGCATACGCCGGCCCCGCCTGCCGCGCCGCCGCGGGATACTCTTCTGCCTCAATCTCGTTCGCGGGCATAGGAGCCATCGCACGCGACGGCCGGATCTCCCGAGGTCGACGCTCAATCCCCCGCTGTTCCATTCCTCGGTGTTCCACGGGCCGTCGAGGAGGCGCTTCTTCGCCCGTCAATTCCCGCCTCCGGAACGGAAATTCGAGCGGCGTCGTCTCCTGAAACACGCCGTTTTCGCGAAAGAAAAATCCCGCCACGCTGACCTTGGTTCCATACGGCCTGATCAGCAGCGCCACATGCGCCGGCGACGGAAAACATTCGTCCATCAACTGGACGTCTTCCCCGGCCAGCGACATTCCCTCCCGGGTGTGGCTTCGATAAAACCCCACCGCATAGGCTTCGCGCGATTCGTCCGGCTGCCACTTCCGGACCGCGTCTTCAAACGCCGTGCGCTCTGCATCCACGAACAGATACGAGGGCCCGCGCTTGTACCCGCAGTCGACCGGCTCGAAATCCTCGATCTTCACCACGGTCTGATCGCCGTCCCGTTCAATGGTCCCGATCAGCACCCCGCCGACTTCGGCTCCGCGCTTGGGCACCGCGCCAAATCCGCGCATCACGTCCTGCAGAATCCGGTCGATCACCTCCAGGTGCAGGCGCACCTCCACGGACTTTCCCGCGGGTTCCCAAACGTAGTACCCGGCGGTGTCTTGTGTTCCGGCTGCCATTCGAGCTAACTTTTCAATCGTACTATGCCAGGCATTCTATACGTCGTCGCGACCCCCATCGGGAACCTCGAAGACATCACCCTCCGCGCCCTCCGCATCCTCCGCGAGGCTGCGTTCGTTGCGTGCGAAGATACCAGACACACCAGGAAACTACTCGACCATTACGGGATTTCAAAACCCGCCATCAGCTATCACGAACACAACGAACCCGCGCGCGCCGCCGAAATCATCGAACGCCTGGAATCCGGCGACAGCGTCGCGTTAGTCTCCGACGCCGGCACGCCGCTCATCTCGGATCCCGGATATCGCGTAGTCGCCGCGGCCATCGCCGCCGGAATCACGGTGGTCCCGATTCCCGGCCCCAACGCCGCCGTCACCGCCCTCAGCGCCAGCGGCCTTCCCACCGACGCTTTCCGTTTCTGCGGTTTCCTCCCACCCAAAACATCGCAGCGCCGCAAACTCCTGGAACAATTGAAACCCGAAGCCTGCACCCTGATCTTCTACGAAGCCCCGCACCGCATCGCAGAGTCGTTAGAAGACATCGCCGCAGTCATGGGAAATCGCGAAATCGTGATCGCCAGAGAACTCACCAAGCTCCACGAAGAATTCCTGAGAGGCAAACCCGCCGATTTGCAACCTTCCGCGAAAGGCGAAATTACCATTCTCATCGGCAAAGCGACAGAACCCGATCCGTCCGACACACCGCTGGAAGATCAGGTTCGTGAACTGGAAAAACAGGGCGTCCCGAGGATGGACGCCATCAAGCAGGTGGCAAAATCGAGAGGCCTGTCAAAACGCGAAGTCTACAAAGCCGTTTCCGACTAACGTTCATGGATGTTCATTAACGGCCTTCTTACTCTTCGGAGCGTCCGCGCCCTTCCGGACCGCCTCGAAGTACTGCTCCACGTATTGCTGATAAATCAGCGGCACTTCATCGCGATTGATTTCCCCGCCCGCATCCGTATGCGTAGTCGACCTCTGCGCCCACGGCGTCTTCAACTGCTGCTTGCTCTGACCGACCTCCACCATCACTTCGCCGGTCACATTCTGCGCGCGCTTGCCCAGGATCTCGCTGATCTTGCCCATCGCCTGCGCCTGCTCCGCCTCGCGCTGGGACTTGTCGCCATCCGCCGACCCGATGCCGCTTTTCGAATCCTGGCTCGCATTCTTATCCGACGATTTCTCGGCGCCCTTCGCGTCGGCCGACTGCTTCTTGTCGCCCGAATCGCTCTGATCGCTTTGCGAATCCTGGCTCGATTGCTGCGCCTGCTTCTGCTGCGCGTCGCCCTTCTGTCCGGATTTCTGCTGCTGCCCGGTCTGGCCGTCTTTCTGCGAGTTCTGCGAATTCTGCCCGTTCTGCGCGCTCGACGGCTTCATTTTGTTCAGCATGTTCGACATCGCGTCCTTGATCTTGTCCATCAAAGACGAATTCTCGTTCGACGCGTTCTGCTTCGAATCCTGCTTGCCGTTTTTCTGATCGCCGCCCGATTTGGACGAATCCTTCGAATCGTTGGACTGATCGGCATCGTTGCCCTGCGACGTCTTGTCGCCTTTTTCGCCCTGATCGCCGGCCGCCTGATCGGGATCCTGCGCCCCGTCTTTGGCCGCGTCTTTCGAATTGTCCGTCGCCTGCGGATTCGACGCGTCCGGCGGCTCATTCGAATCGAGCTGCGAATCGGGCGTCTGGTCACTCTGAGTGCTCGGCGCGTCCGGACCGTTCGGATCCGCCGGCGGCGACTTCAGCGTGTCGCCCTTTTTCAGATTCTGCGCGGTAAGCTGCTTGGGCGGGAAAAACGTGTCGAACGCAATTTTCACGAGCGACGGCTCCAGGCTCAACTTCCCCGTCACCGCGTATCGCACCACGAACAACCCGCACGCCACCGCGAACAGCGCCAGCGCGGGATACAGAAATCGCGATTTCGCAGCCGGCAGCGCCGCGCGCACATCCACCGTCTGCGCAACGTGTTCGGCTTCTTCCCTCTGCCGCAGCCGCACAGCTTCATTGCGATCCGTCTCACTCCGTGCGGCTTCATGCGACGCGAAGTAGGTGGCTGTCGACAGCGCATCCGCCAGCCTCAGCCGCCGGTCGATGAACTGCGCCAGCTTGTATTGCGAAGGAATGCTCTTGCGCAGCCGGTAGAGTCCGATGCCCAGACTCGCCACGGCAAGGAACACCACCCAATACCATTCGAGGATCTGCGTCCCGGCCAGCAGCAGCACAATTGCGCCGGCCATCCCGATTACGACTGCCAGCGCAGTCTGGTCGAGCGCCAACTGGACAAACTTCCGCCTCTGCGCCTGCGCCAATAATTTAGAGACCACCGAACCGTTTTCCAACAATCCGATTATGACACACGACTGCTAGTGTGCTGTCACTGACATTCGTGGAATTAAAAAGGGGACAGACCACTCTGTCCACGGCCGCTTCGGTCAGCGGGAAGAATAACATACGAGCGGGGACAGAGCAGTCTGTCCCCTTTTTAATTCCACGAATGTCAGTGACAGCACACTAGCTTCCCGGCCTCCGAATCACCCGCAACCGGTCCCCGTCGAAAGTGAGAACCCATTCAAAATGCTGGGGATCTTCCGGCTTATCGAGGTGATTCAAAAGTTTTATATCGATGGTGTGATCGTTCCACAGCAAATTCGCGATAAACCAGGTGTCCCAGTCGCGAAACGGATTCTGTTCAAACAACACCCGCGACCCCGGCTTCGGCCGCTCCGGCAGATCCCGAATCTGCGTCAAAACCGTCCAGGTCAACTGCTGATCGCGCAGCAGCCACTCCGCGCGCTCGTTCCAGTAATGCAGCGTCCCCGGCACCATCAGCAACCCCGCCAGCGCCGCTGCCGCCCACTGCCGCACGGGCCATCGCTCGAACAAAATGGTAGCCGCCGTAGCCATCCACAGCGCGACCGCCAGCAGCGGCAGGTACAAACTCCCACCGGCGCGAGGCTGCACCGTGAAAATCACGGGCAGCATCGCGGTCGACGCCAGAAACCAAGCCCACCACAACTCGCGCCGCCGCACGATCGCGCAGAAAATCAAAGTCAGCGCCCAGGCGATCGCCACCCGCCGGCTGGTCGAGAAATAGCTGGTGTAAAACAGATCGTTGAAATAGATCCGCGCGTTCACGAAAAACCGGTGCGCGGTGATCTGCAGTTGATACCCATCCTGCTTCGACAACGAATTCGGCCCCAGCGCCCGCGCCGCCGTGAACGCCATCCCGATCGCGCTCACGATCGCCGGGACCACCCACTTCCACGGCCGGTAAGACAACAGCTCATACGCAACCACCCACGCCGCGCCCACCACCGCGATTTCTTTCGAATTGATCGCGGCAAAATACAGCAGCACCACCGTGACCCCCGCCGCCAGATTGCCGCGCCAGCGCATATACACCCACAGCATCAGCGCCGTGAAGAAAAACGCCAGCACGTCGTAAATCATCGACGTGTTGTAGTAAATCGCCGTCATGCTGGCATGCGCCGTCACCAGCACCGCCGTCAGAGTCGCCGCCGCCAGTGGACTCTGAAAAAGGGGACTGACCACTCTGTCCCCAGACGCAGACCCTTGACCGGCGGCCAAGCCCGCTGAGTGGACAGAGCGGTCTGTCCCCTTTTTCCCCGTCAACAACTCCATCGCGACCTGAAAACTCAGGAAAATATTCGCCGCGAGCAGCGCCAGCACCGCGATCCGGTACGGCAGCGGATTCATCCCGAACGCGTCGTAAATCGGCAGATAAAACACCGCACCCATCGGCCGGTATGCCGTGCGCCACAACATCGCGACGTCCAGCAGACTCGGCCCCAATCCGCGCCGCCAGTAGATCCCCAGGTTCATGGGATCGTCCACCGCGAAATGCGCCCTTAAGGCCCCGTGCGCGAAATGCCAGAAATATACGGCCATCGCCGCAGCCACCAACCACGCACCTATGCGCCACTTCCGCCCGCTCACACACCCCTCCGCCGCGCCGATAAGTCCCTTGAAGTCAGATGCACACCACCGAACCCCAACTCGCCGCTCTCCTTCGCGCCCACGCCGCCTGGCTCGAAAACCCAGCTACCGGCCGCCAGGCCGATCTTACCGGCGTCACGCTCAATGACTCCAACTTGTCCGACGCCGTGCTGCGCCGGGCCATTCTGAACGGCGCGACGCTGCTCGACGCCAACCTGGCCGGCGCCGACCTTTCCGCGTCCGCCATGGAGAACGTGGATGCCGAGCGCGCCAATCTCTCCGGCGCCGATCTTTCCAATGCCGTGATCACCAACGCCCGCTTCACCGGCGCATGGATGCACAATATCGTGCTCACCGACGCGGTGGTCACCAGCGCCCATTTTCGCGGAGCCCGGCTGGCCAAAGCGCGCATGCTGGATGCCACCATCAACGATTCGAGCTTCGTCGAAGCCAACGCTGCCGGCGCCAGTTTTCATCAGTCCCGTTTCTACGACGCCGATTTCGACAGCGCCACGCTCGAAGAAGCCGTGTTCTATCACGCGCGCCTGCATCACTCGCGTTTCACCGGCGTCTCCGCGTCATCGGCCAGCTTCGGCGGATCGAAAATCGATCACTGCGACTTCTCCCGCGCCGTGCTCCGCCGCGCTAATTTCTCGCGCAGCGAGCTGATCCAGTGCATCTTCCGCTACGCCGATCTGCACGACTGCGATTTCCGGGAAGCCCGCATCCGCGGCGGCGATTTCGGACGCGCCTCCCTTTCCGGAGCGCGTTTCGGCCAGGCCCAGATCGCCATGGCCGATTTCCGCGGAGCTGATCTTTCCGGCGCGCGCGAGCTCACCGCCGAGCAACTGGGCCAGTGCCTCACCGATGACTGCACCACGCTTCCCAACGGCTCCCGCGGCCCCTACCTGCGCCGCTCCGGCGCCGAAAAACCGCGTCCGGCCGCCTAGCAGATCCGCGGCCGCGCACCCGACTGCGGCTTGCAAACGAGTCTGCGTGAAAAAGTCGGGATGGATCCCCGCCGTCACCGGCGCGGCTGGCCTGTTGCGGTCAATTTGATACGCCAGCCCTGCCGGTGACGGCGGGGATCCATCCCCGACTTCACCGAGCGCGGGATGCCGCTTCTCATCCCACCGTCCTATTTCCCCCCCGCCACGTGCACTCCGGGCGGGAGCTTCAGCGTCACCTCGGAATCCGGAAGGGGCTTATTCAGCTCCGGGTGCATGTAGGTCCACTCGATGTAATCTTTTCCCGGCTTGTCCACCCGCTCCTTCAGCGCGTACCGCTTCCCTTCCGGAATCCACAGCGTGATGCGCCGAATCGCGTTCCGCATCTCCTCCGACTTCGGCACCAGCTCCACACGCGTGGTGACGGTCGAGTCGATCTTCTCCGTCTGGCCTCCCGTCACGGTGTAGTCCTTTTTCAGCTCTGTGCCGGAGGCCGCGCCGAAACTCAACAGCAGGAGCTGCTCCACCGTGTTCTTCGACGTATATTTCGAAACGTCGTACTTATCCGCCGATTTGGCCTGCGGATAGTAGATCACCACCAGGTGCCCGTTGAGCGCCACCACGCGTTGATTGGGCGGGTCAAAGTTCACCCGCAGCATCACGTTGCCGTGAACCCGCTTCAGGTGCAGTACGCCGTCTTCCGTGGTTTTCTCGTCGATCACCGCCGTGTATTCCACCTGCTTGAGGCTGGCCGTGGCGGATTTGAATTCTTTGGCGGCCTTGTCCATGCGCGCGAAAATCGCGTCCAGCGATTCGGCCCGCGCGCACATCGCCAGCGCCGCGCAAATTAAAATCGATTTCACGGCTTGGTAAAGGCCATGTAGCCTTTGATCTGCCCGGCATCGTCGGGGATGGGTTCCACCACGGTTATGGCCGGCCGCGTCCGGAACCGCTGGTTCACCACCACTGCGGCGCGTGACACCAGTTGGTCGTCCGGAACGCCGTTGAGCAGTTGCGGATCGATCCAGAATCCTCCGCGCAGCATCACCACGTTGGCCGCCTTCGGCTGGTCATTAAAAATCTCGCGCGGCGTGAGAAAGATGAACAGGAGAATCAGCCCGACCATGACGTCGTACTGCCAGCTCCCGCGCGCGTAGTCCCAGAAAATAACCCGCCCGATGGTCCGCATCTCCTAAAGTTTACCAAGCCACAGATGCACACATCTGCGTCAATCGGCGTGTATCGGTGGCCAGACTGGATTTCCCCGGCGACCGGAAATCGAATAATCCATCGCCCCGAAAAATTGCTCGCGCACCCGCTCCGGCAGATCCCCCACTGACGGAATGCTCTCGATGGCGGGCGACAGCCACTCCACTTCCAGATTCACGAACCCGGCTTCTTCCATGTAAAAACCCAGCAGGCGAGCCGGGACTGGACGCGTGTGGGTCGGATCCAGATAGAAGTGCGTCGCGTAAATCGCCAGGCACTCCGGATTCGGAGTCTCGATCGCCAGCAGCGCGCCGTGATTCATTTTCCGGCCGATCAGCTTGATCAGATCCGGCAGCCGGTCCGGCGGAATGTGCTCGACCACCTGGGAGCAGTACACGCCGCCCAGCGAAAAATCCGCCAGGCTTTCGAGATACGAAAACAGCTCCGCGCGCTCCGCCTTCAGTCCCTTGGCCAGGCACACGCCGATGCACTCTTCGCTCTGATCGATGCCGTGCGCGTCGATGCCGGCTGCGCGCGCGACATCCAGAAATTCGCCGCGGCCGCAGCCCAGGTCGAGTACGTTTTTCGCGCCTGCGAACTTCGCCGCATAGCGCTCTTGCCCGCGCCGGATCTGGTCTTCAGGCCCTCGGAAATTTTCCGCGAAACGCAGCCAGTCGAGATCGATCGGCTTGGCGCGCGTTTCTTTCGCCGGCAAAACTTCATCCAGCGCGCGCTGCGCCACGGCTTTCTGGCGGACGATTTTCAACTCGTCGTGAATCACCTTCTGGTATTCCGCGCGAATGTATTCGAGATCGCGCCACAGCCGTTTCTGGATATCTTCGGAATAGCGGTCGAGCGCGCCCTCGTAATCGTCATGCTGCACTTTCAGCTGCTCGCGCATGTTCTGTTCGAGCATCGTCACGCGATGCGTGAAGGCGGCCTGCAATTCCGAAATCGTGCGCAGCATGCGGATCTGGTGATGGTCGTGATCCGACTCCCAGCCGACCCGCCATTCGAGCCAGTGCTTGCGAACGTCCTTGAGTTCGGTCGCCTCGCGACTCAGAATCATCATTTCTTCGCGATGCGCGTTCACGGTTTCGGCCTGCCACGCCTGAATCTGCCGCGCGATGGCGGATAGTGCGCGGTTCATTTCGGTCATGGCTTCAATCGAAGCCTGGACGCACTGCATGACGCCGCGGTTGAACTCGACCTGTTCCCGGACATGCCAGTTGAGCGAGCGCGAGATCAGTTTCTTCACGCCCTGGACCATCGAATTGACGATCCCTCCGCGCCGCGGATTCACCTGCCCGATGGCCGCGACTTTCGCTTCCGCCGCATCGCGCGCTTCAAGGATCGGCATCAGGTCGGGAACCGACACGCCTTCGATTCCGAGAGCGCCCTCCGGATACCGCGCGCGCACGCGGCTGCGGACTTCGCGAATCGCTTCCGTTAATTCTTCATCGCGCACGTTTTCGGCTCCATTTCGCCGTGATCTTAGAATAAATCCCGCCGCGCGGCGTAAATTCGCCCGTCACTTCCGCCCACATGGGGCGCGTAGCCTTCACTACGTCGGCGAGCATCCGATTGACGATATTCTCCTGAAAGATTCCCAGGTTACGATAGGCAAGCTCGTACATCTTAAGCGATTTCAGCTCCAGACAGGCTTGGTCGGGAACATATCGCAGGGTGAGCGTGCCGTGATCCGGCAATCCTGTTTTGGGGCAGACGGAAGTAAACTCGGGCATCTTGATTTCGATTTCATAGCCGGTCCGAAACTGATTCGGCCAGGTTTCGATTTCAGGAAGTTTCGCGTCGACCCCAGCCGCCGCATGTACGTCTGTATATTGACGCTTCATAACTCCACTAGGTATTGATCCCCGCCGTAACCGGCAGGGCTGGCGGGGTGCGTACGGGCGTCCAGCCCTGCCGGTCACGGCGGGGTGCAGAGCAACTCATCCCCTCAACTCCCGCTCCAATAAATCGAGAAACAAACCGACATCCGTCACCACGCCGACCGCTTGCCCCGTTCCCCGATCGCTCACCTTGGTCGCGACCGCGGGATTAATGTCCACGCACACGATTTTCACCCAACTGGGCAGCATGTTGCCGACGGCGATCGAATGCAGCATCGATCCCAGGCACAGCACCAGCGCGGCGCCCTTCAACTGTTCCGCATACGCGTCCTGGGCGCGGTTCATATCCACAATCGTATCCGGCAGCGGCCCGTCGTCGCGCAGGCTGCCGGCCAGCACGAACGGAACTCCGGCTTGGACGCACTCATACATCACGCCCTTTTGAAGTTTGCCGCATTCGACCGCCTTCGCGATTCCGCCCGCGCGATAAATGGCGTTGATGGCGCGCATGTGATTGCGATGCCCGTGCTCTTCCTGGCGCCCGTCGCTTTGACGGACCCCCAGCGACGTACCGAGCAGCGCAGCCTCGATATCATGCACCCCCAGCGCGTTTCCCGCAAGCAGCGCCTGCACCCAGCCCTGTTTGATCAACTGCGAAAGCGGCCGCGCGCCGCCGGTGTGCACCGTCACCGGTCCCGCGACCACGATAATCTTTTGCCCCGCCGCGCGCGCGGTCCGCATCAACGCGGCCGTCTGGCGCACCGCGGTCTCGACTTGCCGCTCGGAAGAAATTTCGTTGCTCATGAACGCGAAGGCGAGACGGTCGCGCTCTTTCGATTCAGGAATCACTCGGATTCCGCGGTTGCCGGTGACCACCCGGTCGCCCGATTTCAAATCGCGTAATCGCCGGCAAAACGCGCGTCCGTCGGCGACTACAATCATCGCGTCCATGCGCTGATTCTCGACTTCCATCCACTGGCCGTTGATGCGGATCAAGGTGCGGTGATTGCTGGTCGAATAAAAATCCTCAGGCGCGCAGCAGTCGCGCTCGACTTCTTCAAGCGCCGCATCGCCCGTATCGGCGGGCGTGCAGCCGAGCCCCAGCAGTTGCGACAAGAGCTGCTGCATCTGACCGGGCTCCGGGGTTTCGACCTTCATTCGAAGATAGGAAAGCTCGGCGTTAGTCTTGCCGATGCGAAATTCCTCGACTTCGAAGCGCCCGTGATACTCGACCACGGTGTCGAAGATCCGCTCCATGAGGTGCGAATCGATCAGATGTCCTTGAGCCTCGACCACTTCCTGCTGCATCGCCACGACTTAGGATAACGTGATGTCGCCGCAGCTCGGGAATGAACCCCGCCGTCACCGGCGCGGCTGGTGGATCGCATACGGCCGAGTGGCTTCCAAGGACCAGGCCAATATGGTATGCTTCTCATAAAGATTGGTATGCTTCCTGCGATCCAGCTCGACTCCAGCTCCGATACCCCGCTTTACAGACAACTGTATGAAGCGATTAAACGAAGTGTTGCTTCTGGTCGGATGGCGCAAGGGGAGCGGTTGCCAGCCAATCGGGAATTGGCTGGGTTGCTTGGCGTAAATCGCCAGACCATTACTTCCGCGTTCGAATTGCTGGAGGCGGAGGGGCTGATCAAGTGTTATGTGGGACGCGGGACGTTTGTGGAAGGGTCGCCTTCGGAAATTGCGGTCGAGCCGGGGATCAGTTTTGCGGCGTCGCGGCCGGCGGAGGATCAGTTTCCGCTGGAAGAATTTCGGGCGACGGTGAGTGAAGTGATCAACGGGCCGGAGGCGGTCCACATTTTGCAACTCGGGCCGGCGGCGGGTTATGGGCCGCTGCGGCGATGGGTGTTGAAGGAAGTCCGCAAGCGCGGCGCGGCGGGACCGGACGACGACATCCTTATTACCAGCGGCGTTCAGCAGGCGTTCGACCTGATCCAGCGGGTGATTGCGTCGCGCGACGAGACGGTGCTCATGGAAGATCCGGTGTATCCCGGAGTGCGCAACGTTTTTCAGCGCGGCGGGGCGCGGGTGATCGGGATTCCGATGGGCGCCGATGGCATCGAGATGGGCGCGCTCGAGCGGACGCTTGAAAAAGAACGGGCTCGGCTGATGGTGCTGACGCCGAATTTTCAGAATCCTACGGGAACTACGATTCCGGAATTTGAGCGCACGCAGATTTTGGAAATGGCTCGGCGGGCGGGCGTGATGGTGATTGAAAACGACCTGTATGGCGCGCTGCGCTACAGCGGCGCGGATGTGCCGTCGATGAAAGAGCTCGACAAGACGGGCGAGACGGTGCTGCTGGGTGGATTTTCGAAGGTCGCGTTTCCGGGGCTGCGGGTGGGATGGGCGATTGGGCCGAGGCCGTTCATTGCGCAGTTGACGGAGGCGAAGGAAGTCAGCGATTTGCACTCGGATCAGCTTTCGCAGGCGGTGCTGCTGCGGTTTGCGCAATCGGGGCGGCTGGGGAATCATCACCAGAAGGCGATTGCGGCGGGGCTCGACCGACTGAGGGCACTGATGGAAGGCTGCGCGACCGAGCTGCCGCGCGGGAGTTCGTTTACGCGGCCGGCGGGTGGAATGAATGCGTGGGTGAGCCTGCCGGAGACGCTGGATGCGTCGGAACTGGCGGTGAAGGCGGCGGCGGAGGGCGTGAGTTATTTGCCGGGACGGTATTTCGAAGTGACCCGGGCGCAGCCGCACGCTTTGCGATTGAGCTTTGCGGGGTTGGCGCCGGACGAGATCCGGCGCGGGTTGAAGATTTTGGGGACGGTGTTTCGAAGCGAGCTGGAACGGGCTCGGCGAGGGTATCGGTCGGAGCCGTCGCCGGCGTTGGTGTGAGGGCCACGAGAATAAGGACGCGAAAAAAGGGGACAGACCGCTCTGTCCACTGGAGACGCACTCTTCGTGTTTGAAGGATTGTGGATTGGGGACAGAGTGGTCAGTCCCCTTTTTTCGGACATTTATTTAGGAAAAAGGAGCGATGCATGTTCTTGTCTGATGAATTTCGATTGAAGGTCGGCCTGGCGGAGATGTTGAAGGGCGGCGTCATTATGGACGTCACTAATGTCGAGCAGGCGCTGATTGCGGAGAAGGCCGGGGCGTCGGCGGTGATGGCGCTGGAGCGCGTGCCGGCGGATATTCGCAAGGAAGGGGGAGTGGCGCGGATGGCGTCCATCCGCATCATCCGCGACATCATGGGCGCGGTGTCGATTCCGGTGATGGCTAAGGCTCGCATCGGGCATTTCATGGAGGCGCGGGTGCTTGAAGTGCTCGGCGTGGATTACATCGACGAGAGCGAAGTGCTGACGCCGGCGGATGAAGAGCATCACATCGACAAGAAGACGTTCAAGGTTCCGTTCGTGTGCGGGGCGCGGAATCTGGGCGAGGCTCTGCGGCGGATTGCGGAAGGCGCGGCGATGATCCGGACCAAGGGCGAAGCCGGGTCGGGGAACATTGTCGAGGCGGTGCGGCATATTCGCACCATCGTCAAAGAGATGAAGCACCTGACGATTTTGGGCAAAGAAGAGCTGGTGCACGAGGCGAAGAATCTGGGGGCTCCGCTCGAACTGGTCGAGTGGGTGGCGGCGAACGGGAAATTGCCGGTGCCGAACTTTTCTGCCGGGGGTATTGCTACACCTGCCGATGCCGCGCTGGTGATGCAATTGGGCGCCGAGGCGGTGTTCGTGGGCAGCGGGATTTTCAAGAGCGAAGATCCGGAGACTCGGGCGCGCGCGGTGGTGAAGGCGGCTACGTACTACAACGATCCGGCTAAGCTACTGGAGGCTTCTGAAGAGCTCGGCGAGGCTATGCGGGGGCTGGATATTTCTAAGCTGCCGCAGGAAGAATTGCTGCAAACCAGGGGCTGGTAGCCAGGCGCCAGGGGCCAGTGATGAAGACGGTTGGGGTGCTCGCGCTGCAGGGGGATTTTGAGGCTCATCGGAAGGCTCTTGAACGGGCGGGGGCTTGCGCGGTGGAGGTTCGGACCGCGGAGCAGCTGGACGCCTGCGATGGGTTGATTATTCCGGGGGGCGAGAGCACCACCATGCTTAAGCTGCTCGACATCGAGAAGATGACTGCAGCGGTACGGGATTTTGGGGCGCACAAGCCGATTTATGGGACCTGCGCGGGGGCGATTCTGCTGGCGCATGAGGTGACGCATCCGAATCAACCTAGCCTGGATCTGATGGATATTTCGGTGGAGCGCAACGGATATGGGCGGCAGATCGACAGCCGGATCGCCAAAGTATCGGCGAGCGACGGGGGCGAGTTTGAGGCCGTGTTTATTCGCGCGCCGATTATCCGGAAGGTCGGCGAAGGGGCGCGGGTGCTGGCGTCTTACGAAGGCGATCCGGTGTGGGTGGAGCAGGGGCGGCACATGGTGACCACATTTCATCCGGAGTTGACGGAGGATGCGCGGGTGCACCGGCGGTTTGTCGAGAAGCTTTAGAGGCCGGACCAGAATAGGTCAGAAGCCGGCGTACCAGTCATAGCCTTGTTCGGCCCAGTAATCCTTGGGACGGCTCTGGCTGAAATCGATTTTCCCGATGCGCTTGAGATTTTTGATGCCGTATTTGATGGGTACTAACAGGCGCAGCGGAGCGCCGTGCTCGGCGGGAAGCGGCTGGCCGTTCAGCTCGTAGGCGAGCAGCGTTTGCGGGTGCATGGCGGAGGCGAGATCCAGGCCGACGTAATAGGCGCCGTCGGGGGTTTCCATTCCTACGTATTGGTTGGGGGCGATGTCGTCGTGATAAAAGCGCGCGACGAAATCGCTGAAGCGCGCGCCACCCCACTGGCTGACGCGGGTCCAGCCTTCGATGCATTTGAGCTCGGAGGTGATCTCGATTTTGGGAAGGGATTGAATGTCGGCGAGAGTGAGCTCCTGATCGGCGAATTGAAGGCGCCAGTCGGGATCGGGAGGGTCGTCGAGGCCGATATCGCCGTTGCGGCGCGCGGGTTGGGCGGCGCTGGCGGGGAACGTTCGGGCCAGGCGCGTGGGTTTCGAATAATCTTCGGAGAGTTCTTCGTCGATGCGGAGGCCGACACGGAGGGGCCAGGGAATGCCGCCATCGAGGCGGCGGGTGCGGATCCACTCCCACACGCCTCCTCCGGCCAGGGTCGCGGCGGCTCCGGTGAGGAGGCTGCGGCGGGTGAGTGCGCGTGGGTCGCTCATCGTGCGTCCTGCGTTGGAGGGACGGTCTCTGGTTCAACAGGAGAGTCGCAAGAGACAGCCGGCAAGACCGGCTGTCCTACGGGGTCGGGAATTTCGACCACTTCGTAGCCGGTGATCATGGAGCGCATATTATTCCAGCCGGCGCGGAGGACCTGTGCGATGTGGACTACGAAGAATCCGCAATATCCGAGGGTCAGGAGGAAATGCTCGACACGCGCGGCACCATAGCCGCCGAGCAGCGCGGTGAGCCATCCGAACTGCACCGATCTCCAGATGGCGAGGCCGGTGAGGAGCGATCCGAAGCCCATCAGGATGATGGCTGTGTAGGCGATCTGTTGCGCGCCATTAAATTTTCGGGGCGGAGGTTGAGTTTTGCGGAGGTGCAGATCGTAGAGCGTGACCTCAATCGCTTCACGGCAGGAGCGCGCGTTGGGAACCAGGTAGCGCCATTCGCCGGAAACGACTGTATAGATCACGTAGGCCGCGCCGTTCAGGGCGAACAGCCACATGAAGACGAAGTGCCACGCCATGCCTTCCGCCAGGCGGTGATCGATGCCGGTGAGGTTATAGAACCAGTCAGGGAAGAAATGGAACAGGGTGAAACTGCCGAGGCCGACGCGGTAGACGTCGTTCGCCCAGTAGATGAGCGCTCCGCTCCAGATCATGATGCTGATGAGGGGGAAGTTGATCCAGTGGAACCAGCGGATGGCACGCGGGTGTTTGGCTTCGAGTCGCGTCATTGGTTAGCGTGCCGTCGCATCCCGCCACAATCAGGATACTGGAAGACGCGCGCGGATGATGCCAACCGCGGGTTGGATCAAAGCCCTCCCCTCGCTGACGAGTCTGCGTGAAAAGTGGAGTTGATCCCCGCCGTGACCGGCAGGGCTGGTCACCGACGCCTGCGTCTTCAACGCGATAGACCAGCCATGCCGGTAACGGCGGGGTGAAGCCTCGACTTTTTACACACCCTCTGACGCTCGGGGTTCCGAAGCGCGTCGGCGCGGAACGGGCGGAGAGTCGCGTAAGGGAAGCGCAGCTACGTCGGGGGACCCGTGGTAAACTGGCGTCCTGCACGACCACCTGCTTCCCTGTTCGAAGTGGCCCGTTTGAAGAGGCGGAGAGGAACCCAATGCCCGGTGTTGCGAGCCGGCAGGAGATGCCGGGGTTGTTCGAACATTACGAGCTGGATGGGGCGCATGACGAGATGCTCGACTCGACGGGCGCGGTGCGTCCGCACTATCAGCATCTGTATGAAGCGCTGCTGGAGCTGCCGGCGGATGAGCTGCGGCGGCGGCAGCAGGTGGCGGATCTAACGTTCCTGCACCAGGGCATCACGTTTACGGTTTACGGGCGTGATGAGGGCACGGAGCGGATTTTTCCGAACGATCTGCTGCCTCGGATTCTGACGGGCGAGGAATGGACGCGGATCGAGCGCGGGCTCGCGCAGCGCATCACGGCGCTGAATCTGTTTCTGAATGACGTGTATCACGAGGGGCGGATTCTGAACGACGGCGTGGTCCCGCGCGAGCTGGTGTATAGCTGCAAACATTTCCGCCGGCAGATGCGCGGGTTTCATGTGCGGCGCGACGCGTATGTGACGGTGGCGGGGACGGATCTGATCCGGATGCCGGCGGGCGAATTCGTGGTGCTGGAAGATAATCTGCGGGTGCCGTCAGCGGCGTTTCCTACATGCTGGTGAGCCGGCAGGTGATGAAACGGATTTTTCCGGATTTGTTCCGGAAGTGCGGAGTGCAGGCGATCGAGCAATATAGCCAGGCGCTGTTGCAAACGCTGCGGGTGCTGGCGCCGCAGGGATGTTCCGATCCGACCATCGCGCTGCTGACGCCGGGAGTTTTCAATTCGGCGTATTTCGAGCACGCGTTTCTGGCGCGGCAGATGGGGATCGAGCTGGTGGAGGGGCGCGACCTTGTCGTCCACGATAATTTCGTGTACATGCGGACGACTGCGGGGCTGCGGCGCGTCGACGTGATTTACCGGCGCATCGACGACGATTTCGTGGACCCGGTGGCGTTTCGCGCGGATTCTTCGCTGGGGGTTCCCGGGCTGTTCAATGCGTATCGCGCGGGGAACGTGAGTCTGGCGAACGCGCTGGGAACCGGCGTGGCGGACGACAAGGCCATTTACGCGTATGTGCCGCAGATCATTAAATATTACCTGGGCGAAGATCCGGTGCTGAATAACGTGGAGACGTTCCAGATGTCGGATTCGGCGTCAGCGGCAGCATGTGCTGGGGCAGTTGGAAAAATACGTCGTGAAGGCGGTGGGCGAATCGGGCGGGTATGGGATGCTGATCGGGCCGCAGAGCTCGGCTGCGGAGCGCGACGAATTCCGAAAGCGCGTGGAAGCCGATCCGCGGAATTATATTGCGCAGCCGACCATTCTTTTGTCGCGCGCGCCGTGCATTGCGGATGGGACGGTGCAGCCTCGGCATGTGGATTTGCGTCCTTATATTCTGTTCGGCGATAAGGTGACGATCGTGCCGGGAGGGTTGACGCGGGTGGCGTTGCGCAAAGGGTCGCTGGTGGTGAATTCGTCGCAGGGCGGCGGCAGTAAAGATACCTGGGTTCTGCACTAGGAAAAAAGATGCTTTCGCGCGTGGCGGACAGTTTGTTCTGGATGAGCCGGTACCTGGAGCGCGGCGAGCATACGGCGCGGGTGCTGAATGTGCAGTTGTATCTGATGCTGGAGCGCGGGGCGGGGTCGGATGAGCGGCACTGGGAGCGCGTTCGGAAATCGCTGGGACTGGAAACGGGCAAGACGCCGCAGGAATTTGCGTCGTCGATCGTCACCAGCGTGGTGGCGGCGCGCGAGAATGCCCGGCAGGTTCGCGAGCAGATCAGTTCGGAAATGTGGGAGCAGTTGAACCGGCTGTTTCACGCGGTGAAAAGCGTGGACCCGGAGCATCGGGAGGGTGACGCGCGGGATTTTCTGCGGGGGATCCAGGATGGCTCGCATATGTTCCAGGGGATTACGGATTCGACTATGACGCACGGCGAGGGGTGGCAGTTCATCCAGGCGGGGCGATATCTGGAGCGGGCGATTGCGCTGTCGACGCTGGTGAGCGTGCATTTTCGCGAGTTTTTTGGCGTGGTGGCGCCGGATGTGGAACCGCTCGAATGGATCGGGCTGCTGCAATCGTGTACTGCGTTTGAGGCGTATTGCAAGGCGTACACGGCGGACCTGCGGGCCGACCGGATTGCGGAGTTTCTGGTGCTGAACGCGGTGTTCCCGCATTCGATCCGGTTTTCGGCGGATGCGCTGGCGGCGTCGCTGAAGCAGATCGGGCAGGATGCTCCGGGGCGTCCGGCGTCGCGCGTGGAGAGAATTGCGGGTCGGATGCAGGCGACGCTCGCGTATGGGCAGATGGATGAGATTATGAGCGGCGGGTTGCAATCGTATCTGGATATGGTTCGTCGGCAGTGCGTGCAGGTGTACGGGGCGGTGTATCAGACGTATGTGACGTATCCGGTGGAAGCGGCTTTGGGGGCTTGAGTAAGGGCGGTCAAAAACGGGACAGACCGCTCTGTCCACTGCAGCGGGTTTGACTACGGTTGTAAGTGTGCGGGATGGGGACAGAGTGGTCAGTCCCCTTTTTGACCGGCATCATTTTAGTTTGGTTGCGGACGGTCGGGGCGAGGAGCGCTTTTCGTAGAAGATGTTTTACTCAATTCGGCATTTGACGCAGTTTCGATATGACGCGCCGGTGAGCGAGAGCCTGATGGAGGTGCGGATGCATCCGCGCACCGACGGGGCGCAGCGGTCGTTGAGCTTTCAGCTTTCGGTGGACCCGCGGACGCAGGTTTATTCGTATCGCGATTATCTGGGCAACACGGTGCATCACTTTGATGTTCCGGGGAAGCACATGCGGCTGCGGATTGTGGCGGAGGCGCTGGTGGAGGTGCAGAGTCCGCCGGAGTTGCCGGAATCGCTCGAACCCGCGGATTGGTTCAAGCTGGACGAGATGGTGGCGGCCGGAGATTATTGGGAGATGCTGGTGCCGAGCCAGTTTACGGAAACCAGCGAGGCGCTGCGCGGCCTGGTGATGGATCTCGGCGTGGCGCGGCGATGCGATCCGCTCTCGATTCTAAAAGAGCTGAACCAGGCGATCTATGAGTGGTTCGAATATGTTCCGAAATCGACGCGCGTGGATTCGCCGATCGATGAGGCGATCGAATCGCGCAAGGGTGTGTGCCAGGATTTCGCGCACATCATGATCGCTATGGTGCGTCCGATGCGGATTCCGTGCCGGTACGTGAGCGGGTATTTGTTTCCGCGCTCGGATTCTCCGGACCGGTCGCCGGATGGTGCGAGCCACGCGTGGGTGGAGGCGCTGCTGCCGGGGTTGGGATGGGTCGGGTTCGATCCGACCAACAATTTGCTGGCCGCGGAGCGGCATATCCGGACGGCGATCGGCCGCGATTATGCGGATGTTCCGCCGACTAAAGGCGTGTTCAAGGGGAATGCTGCGAGCGAGCTGACGGTGTCGGTGCGAGTGGGGTTGTCGGATGCGCCGCCGGAGCCGGAAGCGGACTTAGGAGTGCCTCCTGAGTGGGAGGAGTCGGCCAAGCAGGATTCGATGGATCTCCAACAGCAGCAGCAACAGCAGCAGTGACGGAGAAGTATTGGCCGCAGATGAACGCGGATGCACGCGAATAACTTCATCAAAATTCCAGGCGGGCTTGGAAGGCGATCATGCGGGGGGAGCTGTCTCCGCCTAGGCCCACGCCTAGCAATCCGGTGGGAGGCGAGGTGGTCGCGGTGAGGGCGCCGAAACCGGTTTGGGTCGAGGGTTTGCCCGGAATGCCTGCATACGCGCCTACGGGAAGTCCGAAATTCGGATGGTTGAAGAGATTGAAAAACTGGGCATCGATGCGGAGCTTCAGGTGTTCGCTGAGCGTGAACCAGCGAGTGAGGTAGAGATCGGACCAGGTGAAATCGGGGCCGCGCAGGGCGTTGCGGCCGAGGTTTCCGAACTGGCAGGTTTGCGCGGAATCGCTGCCGGTGCAAGCGCCGGTGGAGGGATCGACGGTCGAGACGAAGGCGTTGGGGTTTAGCCATTGAAGAGTGCCGGGCTGGGTGACGCCGGGGATTGGATTGTGGTCGTACAGGGGCACGCCGGGGACGACGCTGGCGAATTGGGGTCCGCTGCCGTTGACGATGCCGTTGCCGTTCGCGGTGTACGGCGCGCTCAAGACGGAAAACGGCAGGCCGCTGCGATGGAAGAGCGATCCGGAAAGCTGCCAGCCTTTGAGGAACTTTTGCGTGGGCGCGTAGACGTAGCTGGCGGAGAGATTGTGGCGGACGTCGTAATCGCAGGGACCGCGGTCGCGGGCGAGGTCGCCGGGGATGGGCGAAAGGATTCCGCCGTTGGAGAACGGAAGAAATCCGCCGTTTGAGACGGTGTCGATGCAATGGCTCCAGGTGTAATTGGCCTGGACTTCGAATCCGTGGCCGAGACGTTTTTCGGCGGTGGTTTGAAGCGCGTTGTAATGGCTGTTGGCGCCGGTTGCGAGCTGGGTGACGGCGGCGAATCGCGGATCGGTCGGCGAGGCGTAGGGGAACGGGGCGAAGCAGCCCTGGCAAACGGTTTGGTAGCCGTTGACTTGAGTTGTGTAGGGCTGGTCGACGGCGCGGGTTCCTACGTATTGGGCGCGCAGGTGAATGGTGCGGCCGATCTGACGCTCCAGAGCGAAGCTCCATTCCATGAAATACGGCGCGTGGAGTTTTCCGTCGGGGACGGCGGTGATGGCGACGGGTTGGAGGCAGGTAAGCGGGTTTGATAACGGTGACGCGCAGGAGAGTTGGCCGCTTGCCAAGCCGTTGCGGAAGGTTTGATTGGCGGCGACGGTGGCGTCGATTGCGCTCGCCGGTACGCCGGGTGCGATCGCGGTGCCTCCCACGGTTCCTAACAATCCGCCTTGAAATGTTTCGGACGCGGGAGGGTTCGCGCCAACCAGGTCGACTACGCTGCCGGGAAGAAGGTCGCTGAAGAGGCCGAATCCGGTGCGGATGACGGTGTCGTTGGCGATTTGCCACGCGAGGGCGGTGCGGGGTTGGAGGATGGCGAGCGGAGTCGACTGGAAGATGTTGCCGAGGCCGGTCTGGATGGCCTGGCTGAGAGGTTGGTTGACGTCGTGAGAAATCGAGTCGAAGGAGCCGTCGAGGCGTGCGACGTCGTCGTGCGGGTTGAGTGGATTCGAATTGTGGGTGGTGCGGAGGCCGAAGGTCCAGGTGAGTTTGGAAGTGATTTTCCATGAGTCCTGCGCGTAGAGATCGAGGTTCAGGAAGCTGTAGGGCTGGCTGTTGGCCAGCGGGAAGGTTTTAGACGCGGTGGACGCGACGCCGTAGATGAACTGGGCTAGGGTGGTTTCGGTGACCAGCGGGACCACGCCTTCGCCGAAATCGTAATCGTTCAGGCGGAAGATGCGGGTGTTGGTGCCGAAGCGGAGTTCGTGCGCGCCGACGGTCCAGGCGAGGTTGTCGTTGATGAAGAAGCGCGACGCGCGGCGGCCCTGCACCCAGGTGTTGTCGAGTCCGCCGAGGGGAGTGAAGACGCCCTGAAGAACGATCGGAAACGCGGCCAGGGTCTGTTGCAGATTAGGCGGTCCGAACAGGCTTTCATACCAGGAAAACGCAGGGTTGAAGTAGTTGACCAGGTGTGCGGAGAAGATATGCGTGTAGCCGGTCGCGAAGGAATACAGCGGCTGCGGGCTCACAGCGTTGAACAGTGGATTGATGGGATCCGTGTAGGCGGCCTGCAGGCCGGTGTCGGCCTGGAAGCGGAACCAGGTGATGTTATTCGGGTCGAGGTCGTAATCGATGCGGCCGGTCTGAACTTGTTCGTGATCGTCGCTCGAATGGGAGATGCTCTGGCGGTTCGCGCAGCCGTTACCGTCCGGAGGCGCGCCTGGCGCGGTGGTTCCGGCGGTGGTGAAGGGGCAGCCGAGAATCGCTAGCGGGGTCCCGGCGGTGCTTTGATACAGGCCGAACATTTTTTGATAAAAGGGAACGAGTTGCGGTTCGGCCGGATAGACGGAGCCGGTTACCGGGTCCACGCCGCCGATGGGGAGTCGCTGCAGGACGTAGTTTTCGAAGGCGGGGGTGGGGACGGTGGTGGGCGTCACGATGGGCAGCGCGATCCGCATCCATTCGCTGTCGAAGAAGAAAAACAACTTGTCGTGAAGGATAGGTCCGCCTAAACTACCGCCGAAGTGATTGACGGTGGAGCGCGGCTGATGATTGCCTGGGGTCGCGTGAGTGAAGAAATCGGCGGCGTTGAAGCGGGAGCCGTTCCAGAGCTCATAGAGATTTCCGTGAAAGCTGTTGGAGCCGGATTTGGTGACGTAGTTCACTTGCGCGGCGCCGTAGCGGCCTTGATCGACGGTGTAGGAAAGCGTGTTGACGGTGACTTCGGCGATCGAGTTGAGGCCCAGGACGAGATTGGTCGACAGGCCGCTGTTGAGGTTGGTGAGCGGGTCATTGGTTTCGAGGCCGTCGACGATGTAGCCGTTAGAAAGTGCCGGGAGGCCGTTGAACTGGACGTTGCCGTAGCCGTTGCTGCCGCCGACGAAATCGTTGCTGCTGCCGGCCGTGTTCATGAGAGCGCCGGGAGTGAACTGGAGCGGGTAGGTCAGGTCGGCGCCGGGATTCGGGAGGTTTTCGAGCGCCTGAGAGTTGAGTGTGGTCGCGGTGTTGGGATTTTGAGGATTGATCAAGGTCGGCTCGCCGGTGACGGTGATTTCATTTTTCTTGGTCGCGATCTGGAGGGTGAAGTTGACGGTTTGATTCTGGCCTAACGCGGCGGGGACTTGCGGGGTGGTCTGGGCGTCAAATCCCGCGGCTTGGACGGTGACGGAATAGGAACCGGGCCGGAGTTGCGGGAAATCGAAATGGCCGTCGCGGTTGGTGACGGAGGAGCGGCGGGTTCCCATGGCTGTGCTGAGGATGGTTACGGTGGCACCGGGGATGGCTGCTCCGGTTGTGTCGGTGATGGTGCCGGAGATGGCGCTGGTGGTTTCGCCCTGTGGATCCAAGAGGAGGAGGCACAGAAGCACCAGATTAGGCATGGCTAATACTACCAGGATTTTTCGTTGATCGCGATTACAGTCCGCAAGGGAGGTGCGCTAAATGTGGGTTGATGGGAGCGCTCCCCTCGCGGACGCTCAGGGTTCCGGAGCGGAGCACCACGCCGGCGAGATCGGCTGTGCTATGGCGGATACAATTGAATTGGTGAATCCTGGCTCTGAATCGGTTGACGATTATTTGAAGGCGGTGCTCGAATTGGGCGGGGCGGAGGATGCCCGGGTTTCGACGCACGCTCTGGCCGAGCGGCTGGGGGTGCGGACGCCTTCGGTGACGGGGATGCTTCAGAAGCTGGCGGCGCAGAAGCTGGTTTTGTACGAAAAGCATCGCGGTGCGCGGCTGACGGCGGCGGGGAAGCGGCGGGCGTGGGAGCTGGTGCGGCATCACCGGCTGCTCGAATTATTTCTGCACGATGTTTTGAAGTACTCCTGGGATGAAGTCCACGAAGAAGCGGAGCGGCTGGAGCATTTTATTTCGGAGCGCTTCGAGGATCGCGTGGCGGCGATTCTGGGCGATCCGGAAATCGATCCGCACGGGCATTTGATTCCGCAGAAGTATGAAGCGGGAGTTTATCGCGATGAAGTGCCGCTGTTGAAATGGGCCAAAGGCTCGCCGGCGGTGATCAGCAGCGTTTCAGACCGGGATGCGGCGGCGCTGCGGGAACTGGAACGGCTCGGGCTGAGGCCGGGGGTGGGGTTGACGGTGGAACCGGGGCGCGGCTCGGCGCTCGCGGTGCGGTTGCCGGGACACGATCAGGCGATTCGCGTGAGCAAGGATTTGGCGGGACTAATTTTTGTGGTTAGTCGATGAGGCCGCTGCGTAACGCGAACCTGACCAGCTCGCCGGTGGAGTGGAGATTCAATTTTTCCATGACGCGGCCGCGGTGGGCTTCAATCGTGTAGACGCTCAAGTTAAGAGTCGTCGCGATTTCCTTGTTGGTTTTTCCTTCGGCGATCATCTGCAGGACCTCGCGCTCGCGGGTGGTCAGCAGGTCGAGCGGATCGGTGACGTGGCGGCGATAGTCGGTGAGCACGGCGTCTGAAACCGAGGGGCTCAGATAGCCTTCACCCTTGGCGACAGAGCGGACGGCGGCGATGAGGTCGGCGTCGGCGGAATCCTTGAGAAGATAGCCGCGGGCGCCGGCGCGCAGGATTTCGCGGACGTAGACGGCGTCCTTGTGCATGCTGAGGGCCAGGACGCGGGTGCGCGGCGACGCGGTGACCAGGCGGCGTGTAGCTTCGATGCCGTTCAGCTCGGGCATCGTGACGTCCATGAGAACTACATCGGGTTGGAGCTTTTCGCCGGCCTCGACGGCTTCGCGTCCGTTGGCGGCCTCGCCGACGATCTGCATGTCGGGCTGCGCGGACAGAATCATCTTGAAGCCTTGCCTGACCAGAACGTGGTCGTCGGCCAGTAGAATTCGAATCACACAAGCTCCCTGGTAGGTTGTTTCGCGCGCGGCGCGGTCACTTCTATGGTGACACCTGCGCCGGGTTCGGAGTGGATGGCGAGTTCGCCTCCGGCGCTGCGGGCGCGGGCACGCATGCCGCTGAGTCCCATGCTGCCGGGTCTCGCGGGGCCCAGACCTTTGCCGTTATCGCGGATGGTGAGCTTGATGCGATCGCCTTCGGCGCGCAAGCGGATGGTCACGCGCTTCGCTTCGGAATGGCGTGCGATGTTGGTGAGCGCTTCCTGGACGATGCGGAAGAAGTGCGTCTCGGTTTCATCCGGCAGGCGCTCTTCGAATTCGGAAGTGTACTCGACTTCGATCCCGGTGCGTTCGCGGAAACGAGATACCAGCCAGTGGATGCCGGCGTCCAGGCCGAAATCGTCGAGGATGGTGGGGCGCAGGAGCTGCGAAAGCTCGCGGACGTTGGAGATGGATTCGTCGACCAGCTTGAGGCAATCGTCGACGCGAGCGGCGTCGTAACGGGAGGCTAGCGCGGTGAGGTTGGTGCGAATGGCGGTGAGCGCTCCGCCCAGTTCATCGTGAAGCTCGTGGGCGAAACGGCGGGCGGTGGATTCCTGGGTTTCGAGCATGCGGAAAGAGACGCGGCTGAGCTCGCCGGCCTGAAATTCCATCTGGCGGAACACGTGCGCGGCCATGCGGACGGTGACGATGGCGCAGACTAAGGCGACCACGATGCATCCGCCCAGCAGGAGTTTGGATTCCTGGGTGAGATGCTCGGACTGGCGATCGACGTTCTGGCTGGTTTCGACGGCGCGCTCATAGCTGCGGCTGACCAGCATGGCGACGGACTTGGTCACCGCTTCGTGGCGCGCGAACAGTTCGCGCGAGGAGTAGGCGGGAACGTCCTCGCCGGTGAGAAGCGTGCGCGCTTCCTGAGAGAAATCGAGGATGGCGTGCTCCAGATCGTTCCAGTCGGCTTCGTCGTCGCCCCCACGCGCGGCAGCCACCATTTTGCCGACTTCCTGGTCGGTCTGATCGAGATCGGCGAGAACGTCCTGTCGGTCGACATCGGACTGCTGGTTTGAAAGACGGTAAAAGGCGGCGTTGAGGACGTTCTGTTCAACCTGCATTTCATCGAGCAGTTGCACGATGATCAGTTGATTCTGGACCAGCGACTTGGCGCTGGCGGCGATGAGGCGGGCGTTGTAGGCGCCGGTGGTGGCCGCGGCTGCCAGAAGCGCGATGACGGCCGCGAACCCGATCACCAGGACTCGAATCAGGTTGCGCATCCACTTTCAGACTAGCGGTTTTCGTGGGCAGTTGAAAAATTATTCATTAAGAATTGGTCGGCACATATAGCTCAACGGGGATCTTGCGGCTCCCACGCGTGGGTGATCGCCGCAGCGGGAGATCGGGAGCATGATGGGTTCGTGGGTGGCTGGAAGCACCCCGCACCTAAGGAGAAAAGAGACGATGAAACGATTAATTTTGACTGCGATGTTGACGGCGGCTGCGGTTCTGGCGCAATCCACGCCCGCTCCGAGCACTCAGAGCTCGAAGACGCCGAGCAAGTCCACAAGCTCCAAGAAGAGTAACGCGAAGAGCCACAAGAAGAGCAACAAGTCGACCAAGTCGGGCACGGCGAGTGCTACGAAGTCGGCTGCCAAGACTCCGCAGAAGTAGGCGGCCACTTAAGGTGGGGGCAGCCGGAGGGATGGACGGTTCTGACGGCTGCCTCTCGTTTTGTCGCGTGCTACTCTGAAACTTCGTGATGTTTCGCAGGATTCTTCCGGTCTTTTCT
Source organism: Terriglobia bacterium (assembly GCA_963797245.1). Classification (GTDB taxonomy): domain Bacteria; phylum Acidobacteriota; class Terriglobia; order Bryobacterales; family Bryobacteraceae; genus Palsa-187. The sequence continues at coordinate 63,595 of CAWCPE010000013.1, read as the reverse complement.
CACCTGTTTTGGTCCCTCCTGTTTCTGATTCCTCTTGCTGATGCCCAGCAGCCTTTCCGGTTCATTGTGGTGGGCGATACCGGATCCGGTTCGCCGGCGCAGCAGCGCGTTTCGAATCAAATGTGGAGCTGGATGCAGGAGCATCCGCTCAAGCTGGTGCTGATGCTGGGCGATAACATTTATGGCAATCATGAGATCAGCGGAGGGGGGAATCCGCGATTCTTCCATGACAAATTCGACTTGCAGTATGAGCGGTTCGAGCAGCAGGGGGTAGTGTTCCATGCGACGGTGGGAAATCACGACATGCAGACCGATCACGCGCAGGCTGAGATCGACGATGTGCGGCGGTTCGGGATATTAGGGCCGGACGGGTATTATAAATTTTCATCGCCAGCGGAATACGACGTTCAGGGGCGTCCGCTGATGGAGTTTTTCTGCATTAATTCCGAATTGCGCCGCGAAAAGCTGACGGCGCAGACGGAGTGGCTCAATAAGGCACTGGGCGAATCGAAAGCGGTGTGGAAGGTGGTGTTTCTGCATCATCCTTTATACACGGTGCGCGGCCAGCATTCCCCCGCGGTCGCGTTGCGGGAGATGATCCGGCCGGCCATGGAAAAGAATCACGTGCAGATCATCCTGGCGGGTCACAATCATTTTTACGCCCGGATGAAGCCGGTGGATGGTATGCTGCAGATCATTTCGGGCGGCGGCGGCCGGCATCTTGCGTTTCCATTCAACGACCGTTGCGCGACGATGTCGGAGCGGAAGTATCACTTCGTGGGCGCGGAGGTTTACCCGGACAAAATCCACTTCACCGCGATCGATCAATACGGCGCGAAGTTCGACGACGTGGCCGTGGATGAGGGGATGCTGAAGCAGGAGACCAAAGGCTGTCCGAAGAGATAGGCCACGAATGAACGCGCATGCGCGTAAATCGGGCAGGCGAGATCCATGAGTAACGTTCTGTAAAGCACTCCTGTTTTCCGCTTCACACTATAGAAACTTTCGATCCAGTCCATTAAAAGGTTTGAGCGATGGGCATAAGGGCGGGCTCGTATACTGTAGCAATAACCGATGCCGGTGCTACGGAGATTCGTGTTCGCATTGCCGCTGTTCTGCATGATCGCGGCCGCTCAGACAGTTGCTCCGGACGCTGAAAAGCGGCTGGCGGCGCTGGAGGCGGCGGCGAAATCGGCGCAATCGGCGGGCGATAACGCATGGATGCTGGTAAGCGCGGCGCTGGTCTTAATGATGACCGGACCGGGTTTGGCGCTGTTTTACGGGGGGTTGGTCCGGCGCAAAAACGTGCTGTCCACCATGATGCACAGTTTCATCCTCATGGCTGTGGTGACGGTGATTTGGTATGTGATCGGGTACAGCATGACATTCGGGGAGTGGACGCCGTTCGTGGGGGGCGGTCAGTTCGCCTGGTTGAATGGAGTGGGCGGCGCGCCTAATGTGGATTACGCGCCGACCATTCCTCAGCAGACCTTCATGGTCTACCAGTTGATGTTTGCGATTATCACTCCGGCGCTGATTTCGGGCGCTTATGCGGAGCGGATGAAATTTTCGGGGATGCTGTTGTTCACCACGCTGTGGTCGCTGGTGGTGTATTTTCCGATGGCGCACATGGTGTGGGGCAAAGGCGGGTTTCTGAATTCCACTCTGGGCGGAAAAGTCCCGACCTTCGATTTCGCGGGCGGAACGGTGGTGCACATTACTTCAGGCGTTTCGGCGCTGGTGTGCGCGCTGTATCTGGGAAAGCGCAAGGGATACAAAGTTGACCCCATGCGTCCGCATAGTCTGGTTTTGAGCGTGACGGGTGCGGCGCTGTTATGGGTGGGATGGTTCGGATTCAACGCGGGCAGCGCGCTGGCGGCATCATCGCTCGCTTCAAGCGCATTTGTTGCGACGCATTTTGGAGCAGCGGCGGCGACGCTCGGCTGGATGTTCGCGGAATGGATCGGGGCGGGGAAGCCGAGCGTGCTGGGCGCGGCATCCGGCGCGGTGGCGGGGTTGGTCGCGATTACGCCTGCTTCCGGGTTCGTGAAGCCGGGCCCCGCGCTGATCATCGGGCTGGCGGCGGGGATCGTCTGCTATTTGATGGTCAGCTTCGTCAAACACCAGTTCAACTATGACGATTCGCTCGATGCGTTCGGCGTGCATGGAGTGGGCGGAACGCTGGGCGCGCTGCTGACCGGCGTTTTCGCGACCAAAGCGGTCAACGATGTCTGGAGCGGCAAGCCGATGGGCTGGGTGGATGGGAACGCGTCGCAGGTTTTGAATCAGGCGGTGGGATGCGGGATTGCGATCGGGATGGCGCTGGTGGGGACGTACATCATCCTGAAGGTTACCGACGCGATCACGGGCATTCGCGCGACCGAGTCGCACGAAATCGAAGGGCTGGACCTCAGCATGCACGGCGAAGAAGGTTATAATTTCGAGGCCTGAGGACCTATGAAAAAAATCGAAGCCGTGATCCAGCCGCACAAGCTTGAAGAAGTGAAAGAAGCCATGAAGGGCATCGGAATCGATGGGATGACCATCACCGAAGTCCGCGGCCATGGACGCCAGAAGGGCCACAAAGAGATTTACCGGGGCATGGAGTACCAGGTGGATCTGCTGCCCAAGATCAAAGTCGAAATGGTGGTGCCGGATGCGCGCGTGGAAGAAGTGATCCGCACGCTGACCATGTCGGCGAGAACCGGCAAGATCGGCGACGGGAAAATTTTCGTGTATGAAGTGATCGAAGCGATCCGCATCCGCAATGACGATCGGGGCGAAGCAGCCCTTTAAGCAGGAGCATGGCGACCAGTAGTGTTGTGAATCTCGAACCTGTAGTATCGCGGCCAGTCGTAACGGAAAGCGTCGCGCACACGCTTGCCTCGCGCACGGCCGATGTCGAGGACCTGGTTCGCAATGCGTGGTCGAAAACCGTGGGTCCGGCGGCCGGCGTGGCGGTAGCCGCGGTAGGCGGATTCGGGCGCGGGGAGCTGTTCCCGCACTCCGACGTCGATCTGCTGATCGTAGTCGAGAGCGAAAATCAGATCGCGCCGCTGCGCGATCCGCTGTCGGCGTTTCTGCAAAAACTGTGGGACGCGGAGCTGCGTCCGAGCCACGCGATTCAGACGGTTGCCTATTGCGCTTCCGAACACGAAGACAACGTGGAGCTGTCCATCAGCCTGCTCGATCGCAGATACATGGCCGGGGATCCGGCGATGTACAAGTACCTGGACGAACGTTTCGCGGCATTCGCGGCGAAGCGGAAGGCTACGCTGGCGCGTTGGCTCGCGCAGATGACCGAGGCGCGGCGCGGCAAATTTCAGAACACGATTTATCATCTGGAGCCGGATCTCAAGAACTCGCCCGGCGCGCTGCGCGATCTGCAGACCGTGCGCTGGCTGGCGGCGCTTCGTCAACAAACCGTGGATTTGTCTGCGTCGTTTGAATTTCTGGCCGGGTTGCGCATCAAGCTGCATGAAATCGCGGGGCGCGATCACAACCTGCTCAGCTTCGACGCGCAGGAAAGCATCAGCGACGACTCGGCTTCAATGATGCGCGATTATTTCCGCCACGCGCGCGTCGTGGATCGCGAAGTGGTCAAGGCGCTTGAAACGGCGTCCGCCGAGCCGGGAAATTTGCTGGGCCGCTTTCACGACTGGCGGTCGCGGCTTTCTACCACTGAATTCACGGTTTCGAAAGACCGCGTGTTGCTGCGGGAGCACAGCCGCCCGACCGGACTGCGGCTGTTCGAATTCGCGGCGCGCCATGAATTGAAGCTGGCGGCCGATACGGTCGACCGGCTGGCGGGCTATCAGCCGCAGACCAACTGGGAAGACTGGAAGGCGCTGCTCGGGACGCCGCGTCCGTCGTTCGGGCTGCGCGCGATGCAGTATTCGGGCGTTCTGACGGGTGTGCTGCCGGAATGGGCGCGCATCGAATCGCTGGTGGTGCGCGATTATTACCATCGCTACACGGTCGACGAGCACACGCTGGTGGCGATCACCTCGCTCGAATCGATTTTAGATGCGCGTTTTTCCGGCCTGTTCGGGGAAATTCCCGATCCGTGGATTGTGCGCTTCGCGCTGCTGCTGCACGATATCGGAAAAGGGTCGGGATCCGATCACGTGGCGGAATCGGCCGCGATCGCGGAGGAAGTTCTGGAACGGCTGGATGCGCCGGAGGCCGACCGGGACGCCGTCGAGTTTCTGGTGCGCAATCATCTGGAGCTTTCCTCGGTGATGACGGCGCGCGATCTCGAAGACGACGCGACATCGCTCCTGCTGGCCGCGCGGGTCGAAACGGTCGAGCGTCTGAAACAGCTCGCCATGATGACTTACGCCGACATCACGGCGGTAAATCCCGACGCGATGACGCCGTGGCGCCTGGAACAGCTGTGGCGTGTGTACCTGGCCGGATATAAGGCGCTGACCGCCGGGCTGTATTCCGAGCGGATTCATGAGGAAGGTGGTCCCGGGGAACGGTCGGCGTTTCTTGAAGGATTGCCGGTGCGGTATTTGCGGACGCACTCTGCGGCGCAGATCGACTCGCACTTCGAACTCGCCAAGCAATTGGAATCGCGGCCGGTGGCGATCGAGATCACACATGACCGGCGGATTTATTGCCTGACGCTGCTGATGCGGGACCGTCCGGGCGTGTTTGCGGCCATCGCCGGCGCAATCTCCGCGTTTGGACTGAATATTTTAAAGGCGGAAGCGTTTTCAAATGCGCAGGGCGTGATTGTCGACACGTTCACCTTCGCCGACCAGAATCGCACGCTGGAGCTGAATCCTTCCGAGGCCGATCGCCTGCGCGGGATCGTGCGGCGTGTGGCGGAGGGCCGGCAGGATGCGGCTCAGCTTCTCCGCGCGCGGCCCAAGCCGCTGCTGCCGTCGCGCCATGCCCGGCTGAAGCCATCGGTGACGCTGTCCAACGAGGCATCCGAGACCGCGACGCTGATCGAGATCGTGGCGGAAGACCGGCCCGGGCTGCTGTACGATCTTTCGCGGGCCATCGCCGCGGCGGAATGCAATATCGAAGTAGTGCTGATCGACACGGAGGCGCATAAGGCGCTGGACGTTTTTTACGTCACCTCAGGCGGCGGCAAGCTGGATCCGGAGCGGTCGGCGCGGCTCCAGGAGGGGCTGCGGGCGGCGTGTGGCGGGGATTCGCAGTAAGCCAAACCATCGGCATAGATCGTTCGTGCCAGCTTAAACGGTACTAAACCGCCATAGTTCCACTTCGCGCGGAGAAGTATGCTCATTTTTCAAGCGATGGGCACCCAATCTCACGCAGTATGGAGCCGGTTCACCCCCGCGATGCGCGCAAGCGGGCTTCCGCCCTCGCGGACGATCTGTACGCGGCGGTTGTGCCTGCCTCATCTGGTTCAGGCGGCCACTGCTCTTGACCCGAAAGCGCCCGCGCTGCTGGGACCCGACGGCGCCGTGCTCACCTATGCCGATCTGGAGGACCGCTCCAACCGCATGGCCAGCTATCTGAAGCTGCTGGGCGTCGGCCCGGAAGTTCCGGTCGCGATTTGCCTGGAGCGTTCCTTCGATTTCGTGATTGCGGCCCTGGCGGTGTGGAAAGCGGGCGGGGCTTATCTTCCGCTCGATCCAGCCTGGCCGGTGGAGCGCCGGCAGGAGATCATCGACGACTCGCAGGCGCCGGTATTGATCACCCGATCGAAGTCCGCGTGCCGGGTCCGCTACGTGGTCGACGTGGATCTGGATGCTCCGGCCTTTGCGCGCGAACCGGCCGCTTTCACGCAGTGTCCGCTCAAGCGCGACCATCTTGCCCTGGTGCTCTACACCTCCGGCAGCGAATCCGATTGCCGTCCGCGGGGCGTCGAGGTGACGCACGGCAATCTGCTGAATCTGGTGTTCTGGCATCGACGGACGTTTCGCGTGACGCAGGCCGACCGCGCCAGTCACGTAGCCGGCATCGCTTTCGATGCCGCGGTGTGGGAATTGTGGCCGTATCTCAGCGCCGGCGCCGCAGTCTCGATTCCGCCCGAATCGAGCAGAACTTCTTCCGAGTCGCTGCGCAATTGGCTCAGCGCGCAATCGATCACCATCGGTTTCGTTCCCAGCACGCTCGCCGGGCCTCTGATCGCCGGCCGGTGGCCGCGGACGACCGCGCTGCGCTACCTGCTGACGGCGTCCGATTCTCTCGCCCGTCCTGCGGCGGCGAGTCTGCCGTTCCGTCTGGTGAATCATTATGGTCCCACCGAATGCACCGTCGCCGCGACTCTAGGTGAAATTCACACGCAGGCGGCCCAGCCGGTCGCGAATATGCAGTTGCATGTGCTCGATGAACTGCAAAGTCCCGTCGAACCGGGGGAACTTGGCGAGATCTACGTGAGCGGCTCGGGCGTGGCGCGCGGGTATCGCAACCGGGCCGATCTGACAGCGGAACGGTTCTTCGAGAATCCATTCAGCCTTGCGGGCGCGCGCATGTATCGCACGGGTGATCTGGGCCGCGTGCTGCCGGATGGCCGGGTGATCTTTTGCGGACGTCGCGACGAACCGCACAAGCTGAGCGGACAACGCATCCACCTGACGCAGGTCGTCCGGATGCTCGATCGCCATCCCAATGTGATTTCGAGCGCGGTCGCCACGCAGGGCCAGGGTGCGCACCGGCGCCTGGTGGCTTACGTGGTCCTTGCCCCGGGCTGTGAGCTGACTGCAGCCACCCTGCGCAATTTCCTGGCGCGCCAGCTTCCCGAATACATGGTTCCCTCCGTGTTCGTGCGTCTGGCGGAGCTGCCGCTGAATTCGAATGGAAAGCTGGATCGCGCCGCGCTGCCGGATGCTTCGGAAGACAACTGCCTGGCCGGCTCCAGCCTCCCCGGTCCCATGGATCCGATCGAGCCGCAGCTGATCGCGATTCTGAAAGAGCTGCTTCAGCGGGAGAAGATCGGCTCGGGCGATCCGGTTTGTCCCGAGGACGGCGGGTCGACGCTACGCGCGCGGTTGATGGCTCGCGTGAAGGCCCGCTTCGCGGTCGAACTCAGCCCTTTGGACCTGTTCGAGGGTCAGACCGTATGCCAGTTGTCCGCCGAAATCGAGCGCCGGATTTTATCGCGCGTTGGTTAAACACACCGCGGCAAGATTGAGAGCCGCGCGTGAGGAAAACGGACTCGCTCCCCTCCTGGCGAGCCTGCGTGAAAAGTGGAGTTGATCCCCGCCGTGACCGGCAGGGCTGGTCACGGACGTCTGCGCCTTCAACGCGATAGACCAGCCCTGCCGGTGAGAAGCTGTGAAAAATTTGATGCAAACCTTGGGTGATTGGTACACACTATGGCATGGCGGAAGCGCGGCTGAAGCGGATCGACCGGAGCCAGAGCTATTGGAGTCGGGTGGATGTGGAGACGCTGATCGGAGCGGACCACGCGGCGCGGGCGATCTGGGAGTTGAGCGGAACACTGGATCTGAGCGGGTTCCTGGTGGACAACAAAAGCGTGGAAGGGCGCGCCGGGGCGGAGCGGACCGATCCGCGGCTGCTGATCAGCGTGTGGGTGTATGGACTGACGCTGGGGATCGGGTCGGCGCGGGATTTGGAACGGCGGCTGGAACAGGAGCCGGGGCTGCGGTGGCTGTGCGGGGATGAGACGGTGAATCATCACACGCTGTCGGACTTTCGGGTGGCCCATGCGGCGGCGGTGGAGAAAATCTTCAGTCAGGTGCTGGCGGCGTTGAGCCAGAGCGGGATGGTGCGGCTGGAAGAGCTGACCGTGGATGGCACCAAGATCCAGGCGCAGGCCTCGGGTGCGTCGCTGCGGCGGGAGCCGACGTTGCGGGATCGGCTGGAGCAGGCCGAAAGAGTGGTGAAGGAGCTGAGCCAGTCGCCCAGCCATGCGGGAAGCGCGCGGGTGGAAGCGGCGCGGAAGCGGGCGGCGCGGGAGCAGCAAGAGCGGCTGAAGCAGGCCCTCCAGGAGTTGCAACAGATTCGCGAGAGCAAGCCGGCGGCCGAGCGCGAGCAGGCGCGGGTGAGTTTGAGCGAGCCGGAAGCGCGCGTGATGAAGAACGGACAGGGCGGGTTTGCGCCGAGCTATAACGTGCAGTCGGTGGTGGATGGGGCGCACAAGATCGTGCTGGATGTGGAGGTCACGCAGGCGGCCGGCGATCAACAACAACTGAAGCCGGCGCTGGAGCGCATGCAGGCGCAGCGGGCGGCGGCGGCGGCGGAGAAACCCACCGTGATCGTGGATGGCGGGTATGTTACCGAACACAGCATCGTCGCGGCGGACCAAGGCGGCGTGGAGTTGATCGGGCCGGTGCTCGAGCGGGAGCAGGCGCGCCAGCGCGGCCGGCAGCAATCGCTCCAGCAAGCCGGCATCGCGGCCGAGTATGGCCCGCCGGCGTTTCGTATTTTAGACGCGGGCGCGGCGCTGGAATGTCCGGCGGGCCAACGCCTGGCGCGGATTTCCCGGGCGCGGAGCCATGACCAGTATCGTGCCGCGGCCAGCGATTGCGCGGCGTGCTCGCACCGGACCAGGTGTTGTCCGCACAGCGGCCAGCGGAGCGTGAAGATCCAGCGGGCCCATCCGGTGGTAGAAGCCTTTCATGAGCGGATGCGGCAGCCGGCCTGCCGTGCGATCTATAAACGGCGGGGAGAAATCGCGGAATTTCCGCATGCCTGGTGGAAAGACAAATTCGGTTTGCGCAAATTTCATGTGCGCGGACTGGCCAAGGTTCGAGTGGAAATGAAGTGGGCGGCACTGGCCTACAACATTCAACAATGGATCCGTCTATTATGGCGGCCGCAACTGGCCAGCAGCGCAGCCTAGCGCGCTTGAAGCCCGGTGTGCGGCGTGGTTCGAGCTGTCTGGCGCCCCTGCCCGATGCTCTTAAGCGCCACCGCGTACCCGGCCGGCCGCGCCGATCCGCCGTTTTTGCCCGGTAATCAAGGCTCGATCGCAACCGATCCCAATTTTTCACGGCTTCTGACGGTCAGGGTTCCGTTTGCCGTGCCGTGGAATGCGGCGCATGCGGAACCGCGCGCGTCAGCAAGCGGAGCACGTCCGGAGTTTCATGCAAACTCGTGAGCGAGGGCAGGCGCCGGATGCCTACGGCATTTTGCCGGTCCACAGCTCGGGAAACTGCTTCTTCAAATCGCGCAGCTTGGGAAGATCGTTGTAGGCGATATACGGCTGCGTCGGATTGTGCTCCAGGTAGTGCTGATGGTAATCCTCGGCCGGATAAAACTGATCGAGCTGGGTGAGCTGCGTCACGATCTTGTGCTTGAAAACCTTCGCGGCGTTCAGTTGCTCGATGTACGCTTCGGCCACTTTGCGCTCATCCGCGGTTGAATAGAAGATCGCCGAGCGATATTGCGTTCCTTCATCGGGTCCCTGGCGATTCAGCTCGGTGGGATCGTGCGCCACCGAAAAAAACACCTGCAGAAGTTTGCCGAAGCTGACCTGCGAGGGATCGTAGGTGACTTTGACGGACTCGGCGTGGCCGGTGCGGCCGGTGCTGACGATCTCATAATGCGCGCTCATTTTATTTCCGCCCGCGTATCCCGAGACCGCATCCTTCACGCCCTTGACATGTTCGAACACACCTTCGATGCCCCAGAAACAGCCGCCCGCGAACACAATGGTCGCGGTGGGTTTGCCATTCGGCAGATCGGTAGAGGGCGCTGGGAACGCAGCCGCGCGCAGCAAGCCGCTGAGTGAGAGAAGAAATAGGGTGGTCCTCATGTTTCTATTATGAACGGTAACATCCACGCGTGAGAAAACGTATATTTAGCAGGACCTTTTCGAGTCCCTATTCATCCAATCATCGAGGAGAGAAGAAACCAAATGAAGAAGATTATGTTTGCCGTCGCTACGTTCGCGCTTACGGCATTCGCCGCGTCGAACACTTTTCACGTCACATTCGACGAGGCGGCCTGGATCAACGGAACCCAGGTGAAGGCTGGCGATTATAAGCTCCAGATCGAAGGCGACAAAGCGGTTCTCAAGTCAGGAAAGACAGTGGTTGAGGCGCCGGCCAAGATGCAAACGGCCGATCATAAGTACCAGAGCACGGGCGTGGTGATGGACAGCAAGGGCAAAGTACAGGAGATCCAGATCGGCGGCACGACCGATCGGATCGTGTTCCAGAACGCTTCGCCAACCGGCTTCTAAGACTTACACCAAAATAAAATACAGGGCGCGACTAAGCCGTTCGGCAAGGTCGCGCCTTTTTGCGTTTGGGTACACATATTGCTTAGGTAGGACGCGCTTTTCGCGGCCTACATTTCAAGACAGAATGCGAGGAGAATTCTAAGACCATGAAGAAGCTGACGATTTTCGTACTGTTGTTCGCCCTGGCGGCGTTCGCCGCGTCGAAAGCCTATCACGTTACATTCGACAGCAATGCGTGGATTGGCGCAACCGCAGTGAAGGCCGGTGATTACAAAGTTTCGGTGGAGGGCGATAAGGCGACCCTCAAATCCGGAAAGACCGTGATTGAAGTGCCCGCCAAACTGATGACTGCGGAGCACGCGTTTGTGATCACCGGCGTGGTGGTGACGACCGTTGACGGTAAACCGCAGGTAAAGGAAATCCAGATCGGCGGCACCACGGATCGGATCGTTTTCGTGTCCGCGATTCCGACCGGCGACTGACCCAATCGGAAACCCAGCCGATCGCGGCTTTTGGCGCACCGAAACGGTACAATTTGAGTGCATGACGAATTGGACCGCCGTGGCGGCCGTATTGCTCGCGTTGGCGGTTGCGCTGGGAGCCTTCGGCGCGCACGGATTGCGGGGCCGGATCGACGACTATTCGATGAACGTCTATGAGCGCGCGGTGATGTACCATTTCTTCCACGCGCTCGGGCTGCTGGCGGTTTCGATGATGCCTTCGCGGAGCGGCCTCAATTGGGTCGCCTGGCTGCTGGTAGCCGGAATCGTACTGTTTTCCGGAAGCCTGTACGTGCTGGCGATCACCGGAGTGCGCACGCTGGGCGCGATTACGCCGTTCGGCGGGGTCGCCTTCATCGCCGCATGGGCGACGCTGGCGGTTATCTCGCTGCGCCGCTGACCGGCGCGTCCGATCGCAGGAACTTGAGCAGCGCCGGGTAGAAAATATCCGGAGCCTGCAGGTGCGGCACGTGGCCCAGACCCGGCAGCAGCACCAGCGTCGCATTGCCGTTCGGAATCGAATCGGCAATGTGCTTGGCGCGCTCCGGAAAATCCTGGCCGTCTTTATCGCCACCGATCACCAGCGCCTTGCATTTGATGTGCGCCCAATCGTAAACCACCGGATCCAGATACGTGATCCCCTGATAAATCGCGCGGACCATGGCCAGCCGCGGCCAATCGGCGCTCAGCGTGGGGGCATAAAGGATGCGAACATATTTTTCGTACTCCGGTTTCCACGCGTTCGGGAAATAGCGGTGAATGTTGGCCGAGAAAGCCTGATAGAGCTGATCCTGCGTGGATGCCATGGTGCGCTTGTACATATCTTCCGAGCTGGTCCACGGCCGTTCCCAGCGGACATCGGTGAGGCCGATCGGATCGTAGATGATCACCCGCTCGGTGAAATCGGAATAGGTCGCCGCAAAACGCGCGGCCAGCATTCCACCCATTGAGTGGCCCATGATGATGGCTTTATTGATATTCAAGGTCGAGAGCAATTGCCGGGTGTTGCGCGCCATGTCGTGAAAGTTGTACGGGATGATGGGCTTCGAAGAGCGGCCGAAGCCGATCTGGTCAGGCACGATCACGCGATAGCCTTCCTTGCGCAGCACGTTGATGGGGCCTTCGAAATAGAACCCGCCGAAATTCATGCCGTGGAACAGCACGATCACGTGGCCGTTGGGAGATCCTTCGGGCGGCACGTCCATGTATGCCATGCGGACATCCTCGCCGTACAACGTCAGCGGCAGGAAGTGCACCGGATACGGGTAGGCGACGTTTTCATAAGTGATGCTACCCGCCTCGACGTCGGTGGGGGCTTTGGGAAGATCGGCCCGATTGCGGCCTTGCGCGCACAGGAACGCGGGGATCAATAGAAACGCGGAAAGAATTCGATTCGCCATGGGCTCATGATACCGCCGCTTCAGCGCCGCAGGTTTGCGTCCCAGTTGGTCATGACGTAGGTGAGCTGCGGGTCGGGCTGTTCCACTCCCTGGGCGAACAGAATCCGGGAGCCGTCCCGGCTCACGGCCAGCGGCATCGAGTCGCCCGTGATTCCGCCCACCATTCGAATCTTGAAAAGAACTCGCGGCGGCCCAGTATGGATCGTATTGCCCTTCACCATGACGGGCAGCGAACCGATGCTCACGTCGTCGCGGTACAGGATCTCATTGCCGTCGCCGCGCCACACGGGATTGACTCCCCGGGTGCCAAGCTGGATGGGGAGCCCCGCCAGAGGGTAGGCCCGCGCGTACAACTCCCGTTTTCCGCCGCCGTAGTCCGCTGAATAGACGATCCAGCGGCCATCCGGGGAAAACCGGGCTTGCAAGGTTTCCGCCACCAGCTGCGGCTTCGCGGAGGAAGGCGAGCCGTCCAGTCGAACGGAATAAACCTGTGTCCCCGCCTTGTAAAGAGCACCTTGCCGTCTGGAGAGACATCGTCCAGGGTCGCCAATTCGGGCACCCGCGCCAACTCTCTCTCCTCGCCGCCCGCCGTCGCGCGTTCCAACACGCGAAATTCGCCTTCCTCCATGCGGGCGTGCAGCATGTGCGAACTGTCCGGCATCCACACTGGATTCTGAGTCAGCCCTGGCAAGAGCACGTAGCCGCTTCGATCGGGCTCTACCACGCCGAAGCCGGCGCGATCCGCGACGGCATACATCAGCACGTGTTTTTCATCCGGCGACAGGCGCACGTCGGCGAAGCCCGTGGGCCCCGCCGTGCCGAGAACCTTTCCGGTCCGATCGAACCGCGTCAACTGCGCGAGCCCGGCGCGCCCCGCCATCCAGGCCACCACGCCGTTGCGTGAAATCGAGAAACTGGCGCTGCGCCCGGTCACATTGGAATAGACCCCAGCGGCGACCTGTTCCGGCTCGCCCTCGAGCGCCCACCGTCGCAGATTCAACTTCTGCGCGTAGAGGTTATCATTCTGGATATACAACAATCTCCCTCCGCCCGCGGCGGAATAATGACCGGCGGTCATGTTCTTGCGGAGCAGAACGGGTCCTCTGGTGATCTTTTCCTTTTCCATGGTCGCCAGGTACAGTCCCACTTCATCGTCCTGGGGATGGCACCATGCGAACAGGATGGTCTTCCCATCGGGCAGGAACTCTGGATGAAAGAACAGGCCGTTCTCCAGGCCCGGGACCGCCAGACGCCTAGAGGGTCGCCGCCCTGCGCTCCAATCAGGTACAGTTTCCCCCCGTCAGGCGTACCGTCAGGCATGACGGCTGACAGGATGGTTCCATCCGGACCCCAGGCGAACCCGCGGGTGATTCCCATCCTGGGACACAGGACCGCCGGCGGTCCGTTCGGCAACGGTAAACGAATCAACCCGGCCGGAGTTCGAAACACAACCTGGGACCCGTCGGGTGACCAGGCGGGCTCGTCCACGAGCCGACCCGCTGTGTACACCGGAATCTCCTCGAGCGAGTTCATGCGGCGAAGCATCAGGCCATCCGGTGTGGTGTGAATCACGGACGAGCCGTCGGGGGATACCACCGATCGGACCATGGTTCCCAGCGCAAGCGTCCAATTTTCCGGTTTGTTTGTCGCCCACGGGCGGACCCAGGCGGTGATAGCTCCGGCAGCCACAAGGACGATCGCGACCGCGAAGACCAACTGGGACCGTGAGCGCGGATCGCGAGGCTGTTCCGGTGGTACGGCCGCCTTAGCCGTTTCGGGCTCGGCCGCGGGCTCAGTTGGAGGCGCCTCCACGGTCCCGATGAAGCGATACCCGCGCCGGGGCAATGTCTCGATATACCGCGGATCTCCCGCCGTTTCGCCGAGCGCCTCGCGCAGCTTCTGAATCGCCGCGTTGATGCTGTGGTCGAACTCGACCACGGTATCGTGCGGCCACAGCTTCAGACGGATTTCCTCGCGCAGGACCACCTCGCCGGGGTGGTCGAGCAGCATCAACAGGATCTGAAAGGTCTGCTGGCCGATCCGGACCTTGATTCCGTGCTTGCGCAATTCACCCGAACGCGTATCGGCCTCGAACGGGCCAAAACGAATCCGCCGGGGCGGGAAAACGACCTCTAAGCCGCGAGCATGGTCGGCCATTTTATCATTCCGTCTGTAAAATTCGATTGAATTCCCTTGAAAGTCTATCACGTCGCGGGTTATAAATGGCGCAGGATCAGCAATATAATCGATGAGATAAAAATGACCTAGAAACGTGAATGCGTGCATTCCACTGCGCCCTCCGCTGCCCGCACAATGCCCGCGTGCTCGCTCACGGCGAGCCTAAGACTCACCGAGGAGCATTTATGATCACCACTAAAACAGGATTTAAACGGATCGGGATCGCCCTCTTGTCACTGGGGATTTCGAGCCAGATCTGGGCCAAGACTTTGACTGTGGGCGCGACCGGCGTTCCGTGCCCCAACGCCGGATACACTACCATCGGGGCGGCCGTCACGGCCGCGTCGAGTGGAGACACCATCGAAATCTGCCCCGCGCTTTACCCGGAGCAGCTCCTGATTACCAAACCCCTGACGCTGGTGGGAATCGGCCAGATGGGGGTGGGGCGCGTGCTGATCCAGCCGGCGTCGTTTAGCATGCTGGGCGGTTTCAGCTTCGAGGCCGTGATCCTGGTCACCGGCACGTCCAACGTGACTATTTCCAACCTGGCCATCGATGCCAGCAACAATACAGTCTCCGGCTGCACGCTCGGCCTAGCGGGGATCCATTTCTACAATGCTTCCGGCGTGGTCGAAGGCGTCGCGATTTCGGGGGCGGAGTTGAGCACGCAAACCAGCTGCACCACGCTGTTTCCTGGAAACGGTGCCGGCGTTCAGGTAGACGGAAATACCAGTTCGACGTCGGCTAGCGTTACGGTGCGCAACACCAGCATTCACGATTTCGGAAGAAACGGGATTCTGGCCATCGGTCCCGGCGAGTGGGTGGACGTCAACGGGAACTCCATTACCGGGGTCGGACCAACCTTGGGAGTGACCCAGTTTGGAGTTTTCCTGGCCAACGGAGCCACCGGCCAGGTGACCGGCAATTACATCACGGAGGGCAATTGCGGCGCGATCGCGGTGACCGCCTGCATCAGCGTGCGGAGTGAAGGGGTGGTGCTGCGCAGCGCCGGCAATGGCGTGGTGATCGCCAACAACGTGATCAGCGATGTGCAGGCCGGCGTGTTCATCAATGGCGCGACCAACGTGCTGGTGAGCGGCAACAGCATCAGCAGCGTGGATGCGCTGAACGGGATCCACATGCAGGGCTCGCTTTCGAGCCTGGTTACGGCGAATCGTATTTACCATGTAGGTCCCTTGAGCACGGCCACCAGCGAAAACGAGAACGGCTGCGGAATCAACGACTCTCCGGAACCAACAGCGCAACCAACGTGATTCTCGGCAACACGGTGAACGATTCGTATTGCGGCGTCGGCTATGTGACCACCGACGTGGTGGGCGAGAACGGTTTTCTAAACGTCCTTTATGACACGCTGAATGGCGACAATTACCCGGACACGTTCCCGCCGCCGGTCGAGCCGGGGCAAACTCCTCCGGCGACACCGATGACGCGACGGACGGCGCTCAAGCTGGATCAATAGATCCGGCTCGCGGCGAGTGATAGAATGCGCCCGGCGGCCTAAATGGTCCCTGCGCGCCCAGAATCGCGGGAATCAGGAGAAGTGCGTAGCGGATTCGATTCGCCATGGGGCCATCATGCCGCGGGGAAACTCCGGTCGATGAGAGAACCCTGACTGGAAGTTGCGGGGTTTTTGAGGATAAGATTCCATTTATGCGGACACTCCTCTGGATGGTTGGCCTCACGGCGAGCAGCTTCGCCCAGTCCCCGATGGTGTTGAATAGCATCGCGGGCGGCAATTTCTTCAGTCCACCCGCGGCGGGTCCCGCGATTTCCGCGCCGCTGGTGCTGCCGCAAGCCGTGGCCGTGGATAAAACCGGCAACGTTTTCATCTCCGATGAATACTTCCTCCAGGTTTACAAGATCACTCCGGACGGGAACCTCAGCTTGTTCGCGGGAAACGGCGCGTCCGGTTATTCGGGTGACGGAGAGAAGGCGGTGAATGCCGCGTTTTCGGGCCCAAGCGCCATGGCCGCGGATACGGCGGGCAATCTGTACCTGGCGGATCCTAAGAATGCGGTCATCCGCCAGGTGAACACGCAGGGAGTCATCAGCACCTACGCCGGCAATCCGAACTTGAACCCGGGAGCCGGAATCAATGGTCCCGCCACCAGCTTCGGATTCGCGTCGCCGGACGGGCTGGCCACCGACGCGGCAGGGGATCTGTACGTCGCCGACAACGGCCAAGGCTCGCGCACGCTGCTCAAAATCAGCCCGAACCAGAACATCAGCCTGATCTCCGGGATTTTCGGATTTCACGGGGCGCCCGAAAGCGGACCGGCGGCGAGCACGGCACTGGATACGCCGGAAGGCGTTGCGGTGGATACGATCGGCAACGTGTTTCTGGTGGACAACAGCTATTGCGGCGTTTATGAGATTTCGCTGGCGCTTCAGTTTTCTCAAATTGGCGGAAAAAACGGCTGCGGATTTACTGGCGATGGCTCGGCAACCGGCGAAGCACTGGCATTGCCGACGTATCTGGCCTTCGGCGCGCCCGGTAATCTGTACGTCAGCGATACGGGGAACCACCGTATCCGTGTGATTGCCAGTGGGCGGATGACAACCGTCGCCGGTACCGGCGTTCCCGGCTACAACGGCGACGGCATCGCTGCCAATACGGCCCAGATCGATGCACCCGAGGGAATTGCAGCGGACAGCGCCGGGAACGTGTATTTCGCCGAACGAGGCGGACGCCGGGTGCGAAAGATCGACACGCAGGGAATGATTCACACCATTGCCGGCGTGGGAGCCGCGCTTCCGGTGGGAGACGGCGGATTGGCCACGTCAGCACAACTGATCTCGCCCGTGGGCCTCGTTTCGGACGGGAAAGGCACGTTCTACATCGCCGACCAATCGACCGACACGATCCGCAAGATCACGCCCGACGGCAAGATCGCGACCATCGCGGGCACCGGCATTGCGGGTTACAACGGCGATGGAATTGCCGCGAAACAGGCGCTGTTGAACCAGCCCTACGCGCTGGCGCTGGATGCGCTGGGAAACCTGTATGTGTCCGACAGCTTAAACAATCGGGTTCGCATGATTACACCACAGGGGATCATTCAGACCGTCGCGGGCACGGGCGTGTTCGGCTATAACGGGGACAATATGCCGGCCAACACGGCGCAACTGGCGACCCCGGGCGGAATCACGTTCGACACGCAGGGCAATCTCTATATCGCGGAGATCGACAATCACCGGCTGCGCAAGGTTTCAAACGGCGTAATCACCACCATCGCGGGGGTGAACGCGCACACTTCGCAGGTCCCCGATACCGACGACGGCGACGGACAGTCGGCGGCAGGAGCGGACTTCGTCTTTCTGTACGGCGTAGCGGTGGACTCCGCCGGCAACATCTACACTGCTGACCAGGGCAGCCTGCGGGTGCGGAAGATCGGCTCCGACGGAATCATTCGCGCCTTCGCGGGCAAGACGTATACATCCATCGGCAACGGGACGGGTGGCGATGGAGGATTCGCCAGCAACTCAATCCTGAACGGCGCCTCACAGGTGGCGGTCGATGCTGCCGGCGACGTTTTCATCACCGGCTCAGACCGGATACGGGAGGTGACTACGGATGGCCTCATCCACACTCCCGCCGGCGGAGGAACCACGATCGCTTACGGAAACGGCCAGATTGCATCGTTGGTATCGATCGGAACGCCTCGCCAGGTGTGGCCGGCTCCGGATGGGACTTTCTACCTGGCGGCGGAGAGCAACGCCGCCATCTTTCACTATGTGACCGGCCAGATCAGCCGCCAGGGGGTGCAGAACGTCGCCGATCTGTCGAGCCCGGGCTACATCTCACCAGGCGAGATCATCGTCATGTACGGCAGCGGGCTGGGACCGGCGACGCTGACCGGGCCGACGTTCACTTCGAGTTCGACCGCTTTCCCTACCTCCATCGCCGGAACGCAGGTCCTGTTCGACGGCGTTGCGGCGCCGCTGCTGTACGTGCAAAGCGGCGCGATCGCGCTGGTGGTGCCGTTCGAGGTCAACAGCGGGACCACGCACGTCCAGGTGAGTGTGAACGGGACGATGACCAACGAAGTGGACATGAGTGTGCATGACTATGCGCCGGCCATGTGGCCGTCCATTGTGAATGCGGACGGCACGATCAACTCTCCCGGCAATCCCGCGCATGCCGGCGATGTGATCACCTTTTTTGTCACCGGCGCGGGACAAACCAGCCCGGCGCTCACCGATGGTCAGTTCGTCAACGACGCGATGCATCTGCTCACGGCCAAGGTCCAGGCTTTGATCGGCAATGGACTCGGGAATATCGTTTACGCAGGCGCGGCACCCGATTCGCTGGCCGGGCAGATGCAGATCGTCGTGCAGATTCCCGCGAATTCACCACTTAAGAGCAACGTGGGAGTGCTGCTGCTGATCGGCGGACAGCCGGTGACGCCGCTGGTGACGAGCATCGCGGTGCAGTAGCGCGGGGCTCGCCTCCAAGTCTGCAGGTGATAGAATTGCAATTTCCTGAAGGAGAATTGCGATGAGACTGACCGGTATCTTTCTTTTGGCCGCATGTGTGGCGTTCGCTCAGGGCCGGGGAGGGCGAGGCGGGCAGAATCCGAACGGCGCGTCGAACCCGGCGACGGAAGTGCGCACCGGTCCGCCGCCCGAGGAGCACAGCTCGGTAACCAAGCACAAAGCGCGCGTGGGCGGACAGGAGATCAGCTACACGGCGACGGCCGGAACCTATGTGATCAAATCCGACGACGGCAAGCCGAAGGCTTCGATGTTTTACGTCGCCTATATAAAGGACGACGTCGCCGATCAAGCCAAGCGCCCGCTGTCGTTCGTGTACAACGGCGGCCCCGGATCGGCATCGAGCTTCACGCACATGGGGCTGGGTCCGCGTCACGTGGTCCTGACCGAGGACGGTCACGGGATGGCCGCGCCGTACACCATCGAGGACAATAGCGATTCGTTCCTGGACGCGACCGACATGGTGTTCGTCGATGCGGTGTCCACTGGCTATAGCCGTCCCGCACCGGGCGAGAATCCTTCGCAATTCTACGGCGTGGTGCAGGACGCGACCATATTTTCGGATTTCATTTATCAGTACATCACGCGCAATGAGCGCTGGTCGTCGCCCAAGTTTCTACTGGGGGAAAGCTACGGAACCACGCGCTCGGCGCAGATGTCGGAGATCCTGCAGCAGCGGCACCAGATTTATTTGAACGGCGTGGCGCTGATTTCGTCGGTCGCGTTCGGAAATTTCGGCGCGGACGATCGGACGCGATTCTTCCTGCCCACCTACATCACTTCCGCCTGGTATCACCATCTGCTAGCCCCGGATCTCGAAAAGCTGACCGTCGAGCAGATCGCTCAGCAGGCGCGCGAATTCGCGCATGGCGAGTACGCGGCGGCGCTCGAAAAGGGCGACCAGATCTCGCAGGCGGAGTATCAGAAGGTCGTGAAAGACATGGCGCGGCTGACCGGGTTGTCGCCGAAGTACATCGAGGAAGCGAATCTCCGTGTGAGCCCGCAGCGCTGGTTCAAGGAACTGGAGCGCGACAAGCGCCGGACCATGGGCCGCCTGGATTCGCGCTTCGAAGGCATGGATGTGGACGCCGCGGGCGAGCGCTATGAGTACGATTCAAGCGAAGCGTCCTATGAAGGCGCGTACGTCGCGGTGTTTCAGGATTACGTCCGCCGCGAGCTGAAGTGGAACACCGAAATGTTCTACACAGTGACCGCGAACGTGCGTCCATGGGATCAGGGACAAGCCGGCGGTCCGGCGGAAGCGCTGCGGTCGGCGATGACGCAGCAGACGCATCTGAAATTGCTGGTGGTGTGCGGATATTACGACCTGGCGACGCCCTACAACGGAATCGAAACCACGGTATCGCACATGATGCTGGAGCCGTCGGTGCGCAAGAACGTGAGCTTCACGTATTACGAAGCCGGGCACATGATGTACATCGACAAGAAGGCTCGCGAGAAGCTGCATCGGGATATCGATGCGTGGATTTCGTCGAGCTCCGCGAGCGGCGGAATGGGCGGAGGATCGTCGACGTCGGCGCAGCAGAGATAGATTCTTTCTAGCGACGTCCCACCTGGACGCGAAAACGAACGCCCTCCCTATGTTGCAGGAAACTGACCACTTCCAACAGGTTCGACGCACGCGGGTTCCCGGCCGGGCCCATCATTCGCATCAAGCTCTTGGATGGGATGCGCGTGGCTTGCGCAAGTTCCGCAAATCCAACCGTCGCGTTGATGTAATCTCGCAGGATGGTCTTGGCGGTCGCCATATCGCCGTTGAGCATGGATTCGAGGCCTTCTCTTAGTAGCTCGGCACGGAACTTAACGTCGCGCTGCACGCGTGCGCGGATTGTCTCTTTGAAATCACGTGTGAGGGGCATGGCCATTCTCCGGTTTCCTTTTCTTGTAGTTCTGCCAATCCGTGAAGGCGTCAACGATATCGCGCTTCTGCCGCTGCTTGGTTCCTCCGCCCAGCAGGATCACCAGGCGTTCACCGTCTTTTCCAAAATAGACGCGATAGCCGGGCCCGAAGTCGATCCTGCATTCGAACAGACCGGAGCCGACACCCTTGACGTTCGAAAAATTGCCGCCCGCCAGCCGAATCAGGGCTGTTGCGACCTTGGCCGCGGCCTCGACGTTGAGCCGGTCGAACCACGACCCGAAGACACTGCGGCCGTCGTCAGCGACATATTCGCGAACTTCAAGCACGCCTCATCGTAACATATACGTTACCATTATCAGGACGCGTGCGGCTAGTAAAACTTCAACAAAAATTCGATCCGATTCCCCGACGGATCTTCCACCGTCCCCGATTTGTCGGAGCGTGTGAGATTTACTCCTAACGTCGGGTCCGTCTGCGCTTGCACCGCAAATACGATCGCGGCCTCGGTCGCGTTGTTCGGGATCGCTTCGCGGCGGATCTGGCCGGCGGTGACGTGCGCCAAAGCGATCGTATCGTCGCCGGGGGAGAAGTGAAGCGACAGCCAGCCGTCGGTGGCGAATCGCAGTACCAGCGTTTCCGGCTCGACCGTGTAATCGAATCCGAAGCGGCGCGGTCTGGCCGGTGACATCGTAAGGGCGCGCGCGGCAGGCTGCCGCGCTCCTCCCACTGCTCCTCCTCTGCCGGCGCCGCCGGGAGCCGGAAGGATACCGGTTTGCGCCTGTACTTGAACCTGTTCCTGCGCGGGCTGCGGTGCTGGAGCGGGCGCTGGGATTGAGGCCGCCGGTGCTTCCTTGGCTGCGGGCAGTGGCGCGACTTTTTTCTTCAGCTCTGTGGGACGCTCTTTCGGCTCCGTAGGGGGCGCAGGCGTTGGAGCGTCGACGACGGGGGGTGGTGCGGGAGTCGGCATCGCGACCGGCGTCCGTGCGATCTCCACCGGCTTCGGCATGCGAAAAACGAGGAAGCTCACGATCGCCACGGCCACCGCAGCAATCGCAGCTCCGCTCCAGATCAACAGCCATTTTCGACGACGTGGAGCCGGTGTGAGTGCGGCGATCAAGCGGTCGCGCGCGCCGGGCTCTTCTAACAACTCCTTCAACTCGTGCTCCCGCGCCAGCTCGTCGAACAGCGTCTGATCCTCCAGCGCAGCCTCATACAGAAGCTGGCGTTCGGAATCAGTCAAAGACCCCGTAGCGTAGCCGCCCATCAGCTTGCGGACTTCCTCGGGCGTCACTTTGACTCCTCCTCACTTTTCGAATAAGAGTCCTGCCAGCGTTCCATGATCTGTTTCCGGCAGCGGAAATCCCAAGTGTAAAGCGTATTCAGCGAATCCACCTTCAGCAGCTTTTGGATTTCCGGGAAAGTGTGGCCCTGCAGTTTCAATCGCACCAACTCGCGGCAGCGCTCGCCCAGATCGCGGAGAATCGATTCGAGGCGCGCCAGATGCTCGCCACGCGCGGCCTGGTCGAAAGGATCGGGCCCCGCGCCCGCCACTGGCAGATCGTCGATCGAGACGCTCGAATGCTCGCCGCGGCGGACGATTTTGCGTCGCAACGCAACGATTTTGAAGCGGGCGATTTCGAGCGACAACGGAAGCAGGTCCTCAATACGATCGAGCTCGGGATATTTTTCGTGCAGCAGCAGCAGGACCTCCTGCGCCACGTCCTCGGCCGCTTCCTTCTGCATACGGGATGCCGCGAAGCGGAAAATCCTTTCGCGAAGGCGGGCCAGGATCTCGTCACGTTGCACGGGCTGGTTTTATTATGACCGGTCCCGCCGCCCGCGAACCATCGACAATTTGGCACAATAAGGCCCATGCAGGTTCGCGTACTTGCTTTTGTCCTGGCGGGGGGCAAAGGCACCCGGCTTTATCCGTTGACCAAGGAACGCGCCAAACCGGCCGTCCCGTTTGGCGGCCGATATCGTATTGTCGATTTCGTGCTCAGCAATCTGATCAACTCGGGGATTTATTCCACCTATGTCTTGATCCAGTTCAAGAGCCAGAGCCTGTTGCAACACCTGCGCGACGGCTGGGAGGTGAGCAGCCTGCTGAAGCAGCACTTCATTATTCCCGTGCCGGCGCAGATGCGCTCGCCCGGCGAGGATTGGTATCGCGGCACCGCCGACGCAATTTATCAGAACATCAACCTGATCGAGCAGGCCGATCCTCACTTCGTGGTGATCTTCGGCGCGGACCATATTTATAGGATGAACATCCGCGAGATGCTCGAGTTCCACCTGCACAAGCGCGCCCAGGCGACCATTGCGGCCATCCCGGTGCCGCGCGAGCACGCGGCGGAATTCGGCGTGATCGAGGCGACGCCGGACGGCGTAGTGCTCGCGTTCCACGAAAAACGCGCCGACGCCCCCACGCTCTCAAACGATCCGGAGCGCGTGTACGCGTCCATGGGGAATTACATTTTTTCGACCAATCTGCTGCTGCGCGAGTTGTATGCCGACGCGCAGAACGAAAACAGCTCACATGATTTCGGGCGCGACATTTTGCCGTCTCTGGTGGGCCGCACCGATCTGTACGCGTACGATTTTCAGACCAACCGGATCCCGGGCGATCCTCCCGCGCAGGACCCGTACTGGCGCGATGTGGGGACCATCGATTCGTATTTCGAAGCCAATATGGATTTGCGGGCGGTGACGCCGGCGCTGAATTTATACAATCGCCAGTGGCCGCTGCGTACCGCCGGTTATTCGGACGCGCCGGCCAAATTTATCTTCGACCAGGAAGGCCGCCGCGGACAAGCCATCAACTCAATCGTGGCCGGCGGAACCATCCTGTCGGGCGGAACGGTGCGGAATTCGGTGCTGGGCCGCGGAGTGCGTCTGCACTCGGGCGCGCTGGTGGAGGATTCGATCCTGTTCGATAACGTCGATATCGGCCGGCGGGCCCACGTGCGGCGCGCGATTCTCGACAAGAACGTGCGCGTTCCCGAAGATGCGCGGATCGGCTACGATCTCGCGCGGGACCGCGAGTGTTATCACGTCACCGACAGCGGGATCGTGGTGATGGAAGGCTTCCGGTCCACCGTGGAAGTCGCGGCCATGCTGGTGTAGAGTGCCGGTATGGAAGACCCGTCGCGCTGGCGGCTGATCGAAGAGATTTTGGTTTCTTCCTGGCAGCTGCCGGCGTGCGAGCGCGAGGAGTTTTGGGCGAATCGCGCTTCGGGCGATGAATCGATGGTGCGCGACCTTCGCGAACTATCCGAGGCCCGCGCCGCGGCCGATGCATGGCCCGCCACGCAACCTTCGGCCCCCGGGTCCCACCGCGTTGGCCCCTGGGTGCTGGACAAGCTGATCGGAAGAGGCGGCATGGGCGCGGTGTATCTGGCCCATCGCGCCGACGGTGAGTTCGAGCAGCAGGCCGCCGTGAAAGTAATCGGGCTGCCGCTCGAAATCGAACCGTTCCGCGAACGCTTCCGGCGCGAACGGCAGATCCTGGCGGCCCTCAGCCATCCCAACATCGCGCACCTTCTGGATGGAGGCACCACTGAGGACGGCGAACTGTACCTGGCGATGGAGTTCGTCGACGGCGTCGCCGTCGATCGCCACGCCGCGCAGCTCGCTCTGGACGAACGGCTGCAGCTGTTTCGGGAAGTGTGCGCGGGCGTGCAGTACGCGCACCAGCATCTGATCGTGCATCGCGACATCAAACCGTCCAACGTGCTGGTGAATCGCGAGGGCGTCCCGAAGCTGCTCGATTTCGGCGCGGCCAAGCTGCTGGCGGAGACCGGATCGGACGAAACCACGCGCTTGAAGATGATGACGGTGGCCTACGCGAGCCCGGAGCAGCTGCGGGGCGAAGCGGCTTCCACGCTGAGCGACGTGTTTTCCCTTGGCGCGCTGCTGTTCGAGCTGATCTCGGGAACACCAGCCTTCGGTGGCGACCTGATTTCGCGCGTCGCGGAGTTTCAGTCCGACGGCCGCGCCCTGATGCTGCCCGCCCAACTCCCCGGCGATCTGGATCGCGTGGTGCGCAAGGCTCTGGCCGCTAATCCGGCGGAACGTTATGCGTCGGTCGAACAGTTGTCCGAAGACGTGCGCCGTTACCAGGCGGGCGAACCCGTCACGGCGCATCCGCCGGCGCTCCGCTATCGCGCGCGAAAATTCGTCTGGCGAAACCGCTGGGCGGTCTCGTTCGCGGCGATTTTCGTCATCGGCATGGTGGCGATGACCGCGTATTCCATCCGCCAGGCGCGCGCCGCCCGCGCGGATGCACTGCGGGCGAAGGCATCGAATCAATTCCTGACGGACCTGTTCCAGCTTCCATTCCTCGACGCGGATTCGCATCACGACATGACGGTGCGCGAACTTCTGGAACTGGCCGAAAAGCGGGTGACGCCCGCGCTGGGCGGCCTTCCGGAAATCGCCACCGACGTCGACATGGTGCTCGGCAAAGGGTTTGAGTCGCAACTCGCCCGGGAACAGGCGCGCGCGTTGTTTGCACGCGCTCTCGATCGCGCGCGGCGCGCCGGCGATACGCCGCGCCAGGTGATCGCCATCAGCCGCCTGGCCAGCGTCGCCTACCAGGGCAATCAAATCGATGAGGCCTGGACCCGCGCCCTTGAGTCCGCGGAGCTGTGGAAGCGCTCGCGCAGCGAGTTCACTCCTCAGCAGGCCGTGGAGGTGCTGGCCACTTCCGGGCAACTCATGCAATACATGCGCCCCGCCGATCCGGTGAACCGCGAGTATCTTCAGGAGGCGGTCCGGCTGGCCGGAAAATATCCATCGGAAGTCGCCCTCGGATGGCGCGCGGCCGCGCTTCAGGCGCTGGCCGAATCGTACCTTGGTTCGCCCGGCGATGCGGATCGGAATTATCGCGAGGCTTATCCGTTGATTGAAGAAGCGCTCAAACTCGACCGTTCCGATCCGTCGCTCGCCGGCAGTCTGCTCGCCAGCTTGCAGAGTTGGGGCCGCATCAACCGCTTCCTGGGTCATTACGATGCCGATGAGGCGGCGCAGCGAGAAGCCTACCAGATCATGATCAGGCTGCTGGGGCCGGATCACATCAACACTGTGAGCCAGCGCGCGATCTGGGCCTATAGTCTGGCCGGAATCGGAAAAGTCGACCAGTCCTACGCGGAGTCCCAGGCCGCGCTCGCCACCATGCGGCGGAGTTTTCCGGTGCGCGGCAGCTTCCAGTTGTGGACCAACACCGCGACGGCCGCTTACACGGCGTGCCTGACCGCGCGCTTTACGGAATGCGAGGCGCTGGCGCGCGAAGCGCTCGAAACCCTGGGTCCCCATCCGCAACCGGGCGATCTCCGCGTCTACGAAGCGAAAAGTTATCTTGGACTGGCGTTGGCCGGCGAACGCCGGGACCGGGAAGCGCGCCCGCTCCTCGAAGAGACGGTCGCGTTTTACCGCTCGCGCAACCGGCAGGGCGCGTTTCGCGACAGCCTCGAACGGGCGCTCGCGGAAGTGCGATTAAGATGAGGTCTGATCCGGCTCCTTGGCTCCCTTGAGACGCCGGAAGAGCCACGCGCGCGCGACCTCCGATTCGCGATCGACGGTTGCCTTGGAGATCCCCAGAACGTCCGCGGTTTCCTCCGCGGTGCAGCCCAGGAAGTAGCGCAGCTCCACCACCCTCGCCTTGCGCGGGTCGAATCCGGCGAGTTCGCTGACCGCCGCGTTCAGATCCAGAATCTCCTCGTGATTGATGGAGATCCACTGAAGCTGGTCGTGCAGGGGGACGCGTTTACGGGCGCCGCCGCGCTTGGCTGCGAGGGATGCCCGGGCATGATCGGTCAGGATCTGGCGCATGACCAGGGCCGCCAGCGAAAAGAAGTGCTCACGGCCGTCCCAATCGATTTTCCTCTGCTTCACCAGCCGAAGAAAGGCTTCATTGACCAGCGCCGTGGCCTGCAGCGCCGCGGTCGAATCGTGCGGACCTTCGAGCGCACTCGCAATCGCCTTCAGGCGCGGATAGATCAGCGGCATCAGTTGGTCGAGAGCGCTGCGGTCGCCCTGTTGCCAACGACGGAGCAGAGTCGTCACCTCTCCCGCGTGCGAATTTTCCGGCAAGCCTTCAGCTTACCGGGGAGTGAGGCTTACCGCAAACCACGAGCGCGCCGCGTCCTGCGATCTGCCCAGACGACGGCTCCCAGGCCCGCCAACAGGAGCACGAACTTGCCCGGCTCGGGTACGCTCGATGACAACCCCTGGCTGAATCCTCCCTCCGACGTGAGTGAGTACCCGCTCGGCAAGGTGAAGCTGAGCGTGCCCGGATCGGTCAAGTCGATGGCGCTGCCGCTATACGCGCCGAGGGTCATCGAATAGAAGATGTCGAAAGGGACGCCGGTCTGCTGCATCCAGGTTTCGGTCACCAGCAGGTAGGGCTCTCCGCTGTACTCCGAAGTGACGGGCTCGGTGCCGCCGAAATACGGCGCGGAACCGGTGGCCTGGAACGTATCGCCGCCGCACGCGAAACTCCCTCCCGGACCGCACAGTTCGATGGAAGCGTCCCCGCCGTCGATCAGGATGGATTGCCCGGCGCCCACCGCCGCAAGATACGCGGTGCCGGTGACCGTAAAGGTCGCCGTAATGCCAACCGAGCCCGACGGGCCGCCCAGTGTGAATATATCGTTCGCGCCGATTCCCACGCTGTCGAAATCGTCATACACAGAAACAGCTTCGCCGGAGATCTGGAGGATACCGGTCGAAAGCGAGCCGCTGGCGAGCTCGGATACGCCCGCGCAGGCGCTGCTGGGGCAGCTATAGTTGATCTGATCCGGATTGGAGAGGTCGAGGTAATGCGTGCCGTCGTTCGATGGGTTCGCATCCTGCGCATAGACGTACGGGTTGGGTCCGCCGGCTACCGAAAAATTGACGATGGCGGCGCAGGCGGCGGTGTAGGTGGGATCGCCGCAGTTCACGGGACCCGCCGCGGCGGGATGCGGGAAACACAAGAACAGGAGCACGAAGCAAGCGATCACCGGGAATAATCGAGTCATTTATCCTTCCTCAAGTCGGCCTCTGTTAGGGGATACGGATCTGAGGCGAAAAACGCCGCAGGCGGTCACTTCGCCGTCGAGTCGAGATGCCGAAGGGCTTTTCGGGTAATGGTGCTCACCGCGATTTCATCGAGCGTTTCTGGGGCGAACCAGCGAAAGCGCTTCGGGATCCACCTCGCGGCGGCGTGGCGAACCTCGAAAATATAATGCCGATGCGTGATGGTGTGGCGAAACCTGGCCAGTACGGGTCCCAGCGCCGCGCTCTTGAACGGCTCGGGAAGCTCCCAGAAGCCGCTGACCAGCGGGCTGGCAACCAGTGCGATCCGTTCCCGGCGCCGGATGACCAGCAGAGTTCGAGCGAGGTGAATTGGCTCCGGCTTGGCGCGTTTCGCGGGGAGTTCGAGTTGACGGCCATCGCGCCGTGCGCAACACGCACGCTTGAGCGGACAATGATCGCATAGCGGATCGCGCGGAGTGCAGATGGTGGCCCCAAGCTCCATCACGGCCTGGTTCCATCGTCCCGGATCGGAGCGGTCGAGCAAGCCATCGGCTTGCGCCTGGATCTCGCTGTCCATTCCGCGGAGCCGCGCGACCACGCGGCGCACGTTGCCGTCGACCGCGGCGTGGGGAAAGCCGAACGCGATACTCGCAATCGCGGCGGCCGTGTAGTCGCCCACACCCGGCAGTTCACGGATGGATTCGTAATCCGCGGGGAACTGGCCGGCCATGGTCCGGGCAGCCTTCTGCAAATTGCGGGCGCGCGAATAATATCCGAGCCCCGCCCACATCGCCAGGACGCGTTCTTCGGGCGCCGCAGCCAGCGCCGAGGCATTGGGAAACGCCGCCAGGAATTTTTCGTAGTACGGAATCACCGCGGCGACGCGGGTCTGCTGCAGCATAATCTCCGAAATCCAGATCGCGTAGGGATCGCGCGTCCGGCGCCACGGCAGATCGCGCTTGACGCGTTCATACCACTGGATCAAGAACCCGTGAATGTCCGACTTGCGCAACTTCCTATAATAGAAGCAACCCCACCTTGAACGATTCCATTCAGATTCGTGGAGCGCGCGTTCACAACTTGAAGAACGTGTCGCTCGATATTCCGCATGAGCGGCTAACCGTGTTGACGGGTGTCTCGGGCTCCGGAAAATCGTCGCTCGCCTTCGACACGATTTACGCGGAGGGTCAGCGCCGCTACGTCGAATCGCTGTCCGCCTACGCGCGCCAGTTTCTGGAGCGCATGGAGAAACCGGACGTGGACGAAATCGACGGCATCGCGCCGCCGGTGGCGATTCGTCAGAAAAATACCACCCGGAATCCGCGCTCAACCGTCGCGACATCCACCGAGCTGTACGATTTTCTGCGCTTGCTATGGGCGCGTGCGGGGCGAACGTTTTGTCCCAACGACGGCATCCACGTGGAGCGCGATAGCGTGGATCACGTCGCGGCGAAAATGCTGGCGCAGCCGGCTGGGTCGCGCTGGTATGCGCTGTTCCGGGTCGCCGAGGAGAAAACTACCGAAGCGCTGCGCGACCGCCTGTTCGATCTGCGCAAGAAGGGATTCAATCGCCTGTACCAGGGCGGACGTGTGTTCGAATTTTCGACTCCGGAATCTTTGCTGGACGTCGATTTTTCAAAGCCCGTGTTCGTGCTGGTGGATCGCATCGCGATCGGCGGCGATGTGCGCCAGCGGCTGGTGGATACGGTCGAAATCTGTTATCGGGAAGCGGGTGAGGCGATCTTCGAGCCGGCCTCGGGCGGCGAATCCCTGCGCTTCGACGAAAAATTCACCTGCAAAAAATGCGGCATGGAATTCGTCGAACCGGAGCCCAGCCTGTTCAGCTTCAATAATCCTTTCGGCGCGTGCAAGCGCTGTCAGGGATTCGGCAACACCATCGATTTCGATATGGACCTGGTGATTCCGGACCGGTCTGTATCGGTCGAAAAAGGCGCCGTCGACCCGTGGACCAAACCGCAGCATGCCTGGTATCTGGAAGAGGAGTTTCGCCGCGCCGCGCGCGGAAAATTCCGGATGAACGTGCCGGTTTTCGAATTGACAGTCGCCGAACGCGCATTCCTGCATCAACATATTCGCCGCTATTTTCAGGAGGTCGAGCGGAAAAAATACAAAGTCCACGTGCGCGTGTTTCTCAGCCGGTATCGCGGCTACACCAGCTGCCCCGATTGCGGCGGATCTCGGCTGCGGCCGGAAGCGCTGTACATTCGCGTGGGCGATAAGAACCTGGCCGAGGTTTCGCGCATGAATATCGCGGAAGCGCAGGCTTTTTTCTGCGGATTGCGCCTGACCCCGGAAGAGTCAGCCATCGCGGAAAAGGTGCTGATCGAAATTCAGCAGCGCCTGAAATTCTTAAACGACGTCGGTCTCGAATACCTGACGCTCGAGCGATTGTCCGCCACGCTTTCGGGAGGTGAAGCGCAGCGGATTCAGCTCGCCACCTGCCTCGGATCGCGCCTGGTGGGCGCCTGCTATGTTCTCGACGAACCATCCATCGGCCTGCACAGCCGCGACACCGGCCGGCTGATCAAAATCCTCGAAGAGCTGCGCGACCTGGGCAACACCATCGTCGTGGTCGAACACGATCCCGACGTCATGAAGTCCGCCGACCACATTGTCGATCTGGGCCCCGGCGCCGGCGAAAACGGCGGACGCATCGTGTTTGAAGGTTCCTATGCACAGTTGATCGGCGCTGAGGGCGCCTCGCTCACTTCGAAATATCTGCGCGGCGAACTCAAAACATCGCTGCTCACCGAGCGCCGCACCGTGAATCCCAAGCGCATCGTTCGATTTCTGGGTGCCCAGGCGCACAATCTCAAAAATATCGACGTGTCGATTCCGCTCAACGTGATGGTGGCCATCACCGGCGTTTCGGGATCGGGTAAATCGACGCTGGTCCACGAAGTGATTTATCAGAACCTCTCGAAACGCATGACCCGCGAAACCGCAACGCCCGCCGATGCCGAAGCGTGGGGCGTGCCGGCGGAAAAAGTCACGTGCCGGAAAGTCGAAAAGGCGGACCTTCTCACCTCGGTGGTGCTGGTGGACCAGTCGCCCATCGGCCGCACGCCGCGCTCGAATCCGGTCACCTATATCAAGGCCTTCGACCAGATCCGCGAGTTGTTCGCATCCACCACAGAAGCCGACCGCCGTGGCTACGGCCCGGGACATTTTTCCTTCAACATCCCCGGCGGCCGATGCGAAACCTGCCAGGGTGATGGGACCGTGACGGTCGAAATGCAGTTCCTGGCCGACGTCGAATTGCTGTGCGACGATTGCAAGGGAACCCGTTTCAAACAAAGTGTGCTCGACGTGAAGTATCACGGGTTGAGCATCCACGAAGTCCTTCAGCTCACCGTCAAAGAGGCGATTTCGTTCTTCTCGGCGACGCCCAAGCTGGTCGGAAAACTAAAGGTTTTGAACGACGTCGGCCTGGGATACCTGCGGCTGGGGCAATCGGCGACCACGCTTTCAGGCGGCGAAGCGCAGCGCGTCAAGCTCGCCGCGCACCTGGGGCAAGCCACCAGCGAAGGAACGTTATACATCTTCGACGAACCCACCACCGGCCTGCACTTCGACGACATCGCGAAGCTTCTGGATGCATTCGAGCGCCTGCTGCGCTCGGGCGCCAGCATTCTCATCATTGAACACAATCTGGAAGTGATCCGCCGCGCGGACTGGGTGATCGATCTGGGTCCGGAGGGCGGCGACGCCGGCGGCCGGGTGGTCGGCGAAGGCCCTCCGGAGCGCATCGCGCAAATCGCGGAGTCCTATACGGGCCGCTATCTACGCGAGTCTCATTGACCTCCGCCGCGGCGGAAGCTCTTACCGCCGGATCCCGCCGTAACGCTGCGCTCCCGAATGAAACGTGGCGCGCGCTTTAGCGTGCCGCGTCGACATTCTTGTCGACGCCTCTTCGAGAATCGCTCACTCATGCCGAAGCGCAGTCAACGGATCCACTCGCGTGGCGCGCAGCGCGGGAAAATAGCCGGCCGCGGCCGAGACGAAAGCCAGCAGGATCGCGCTGGCCGCGATCACCAGGAAATCGCCTGCGGAAACTCCGTACAGTTGCGATTGAATCGCGCGGCCCAGTCCGAACGACAACGGTAGCGCCAGCGCGATGCCGATTCCCGAAAGCACCGCCGTCTGCCGCAGCACCATCCAGAGGACGTTTTCGCGCCGCGCCCCGAGCGCCATCCGCACGCCGATCTCGCGCGTCCGCCGAGCCACCGAATACGCCATCACGCCATACAGTCCAATCGCCGCGAGCAGCGTCGCCAGCGCGCCGAAAAAGCTGGACAGCGCCGCGATCATCCGGTCGATATAAATCGAATCCGCGATGCGCGCCTCTGTCGTTTCGACCCCATATACCGACAGGTTCGGATCGAGCGAGGCGACCACCGCCTGCGCCGCCACCGGCGCGTTCGACCGCACAAAGAACGTCATCGGTTCGAGCCTTGCGTCCTGCGTCCAGGGAATATAGTGCGTGCGAACCGGCTTTTCGCGCAGCTCCAGATACTTGCTGTCGCGCACCACGCCCACGATTTCCACGTCCTTCGCCTTGCCCGGACCATAGCCAAGGTGCCGGCCCAGCGGATTGGCGTTGCCGAAAAAATATCGCGCCATGGTCTGGTTGATCACCGTGACCTTCGGCGCCGACGCCGTGTCGGCCGCCGTGAATTCCCGCCCCGCGATCAGCGGAATCCCCATCCCCGAAAAATAACCCGCGCCCACCCAGTTGATCAGCGGGTTCATGTCCTCTTCCGGCTTCGATTCATAACCTTCCACCCGCACCGTATGCGTGCTCGAGTCGTCGGAAAGCGGCGGCACTTCCGTCGACGCCACGGCCGTGACGCCGGCCATTTGCCGGAGCGAATCCTCCACGCGATGATACAGCTCCGCGATGCGCGGTTGAGGATACCCGTTGAGCGACGCATCCAGGGTGAATTGCGTCAGATGCGACGCGCGGAATCCCGGGTCGACCTCGCGCAGGTTGTACAGGCTGCGCGCGAACAATCCCGCGCCCACCAGCAGCACCAGCGAAATCGCCACCTGCGAAACCACCAGCGCGTTCCTCAACCGCGCCGACGACGAAATGTTCGACGCCTGATCCTTCAATGTCGGCGCAATCGCCGGCCGCGTGGCCTGCAGTGCGGGAACCAGACCGAACAGAACTCCAGTCGCGAGCGACAGCCCGAAGGCGAACGCGAGCACCCGCACATCGGGCGTCGCCGTAAGCGCGGTCCCCGCTTCGGGAAGGAATCGGAGCAGAATGCGCCCGCTCCACGCCGCCACCGCGATTCCGGCCGCTCCTCCGGCGAGAGCGAGCACCGTGCTTTCGGTAAGCAATTGCGCGATCACGCGCGCCCGCCCCGCGCCCAGCGCGAGCCTGATCGCGATCTCCCTTTGCCGCGACGCCGCCCGCGCCAGCAGCAGGTTCGCGACGTTGGCGCAGGCGATCAGCAGAACCAGTCCCACCATCGCCATTAACACTACCAGCGGCTGCGAAAACTGCCGGCGCAATTCGGATTCGCCCTTGGATGCGTCGGCCACGATTAGCGGTTTTTTCACATACCGGTCGCGGAAGGACTGGCCCGCGGTCGTAAACAACGGCGCTTCGAATTCGAGGATCGATCGCCACACCGGCTGCATACCCGCCTCGGCCTGCGTGCGCGATACGCCCGGCTTCAATCGCGCGACCGCGCTCAGCCAGATGCTTTGGCGATTCTCCAGATCCGGCCAGTTGGGCGTCATCAGCGGCTTCTCCATCATGGGGACCATGATGTCGAGCGTTTTGCCCGGCTCCAGGCCGTCGAATCCACGAGCCGCCACGCCGACAATGGTCATCGGCTGCCCGTTCACCCGCACCGCGCGATTGAGCACGCCCGGATCGCCGCCAAATCGCGACTGCCAGAATCCGTAAGTAAGCACCACCACGGGATGCCCGTTGACCGCGCGATCGTCATCCGGCGTGAACACCCGCCCCAGCGCGGGATTTAGCCCGAGCACGTCGAAATAATTTCCGCTAACCAGTTCCGCGCGGACCCGCTCCGTCCGGTCGCCCGATGAAAAACTCAGCGCCATCGCCCAGCGCGCCAGAATTCCCGTGAACACCGGATTGCGGTCGCGCAGATCGCGATAAGCGGGATACGAAATACAAGCGGTGTCGCAGCGCGACGAGCCTGAAAACACACCGTGAGCCGGATACAGCGTCACCAGCTCGCGCGGATTCCTGACCGGCAGCGTCCGGAGCAGAACTTGGTCGAGCAGGCTGAAAATCGCCGTATTCGCCCCAATCCCGAGCGCCAGCGAAAGAATAGCGACAGTGGTAAACACGGGACTGCGGCGAAGATTGCGGAGAGCGTAGCCGAGCATAAAACCTTGACGCAGAAAATCGCGAACGGTTAGCGACTTCGCCGCATTTCAAGAAGACTGCGCCCGGCGGCGGTAAGCCGCACCATCGAATCGCGGTCAACTTCCAGCAACCCGCGATCGCTCGCATCCTCCCACACCGGCAGCCGGGGACAGGAAGTGCGCCACGCGCTCATCACTTCATCGTAAGAACGATCATGCGCGTCGACCCATTCGAGGAGGTCGAGAATCAGGCTTTCGACAGTGTCGACCATGTCTTTATGTATAGCAGAGTGATATATGTTGGAAGCGGCTGCCCCATGGGCGACAAGCGATTCCTTCTAGCCCGCATCGTAATCGCATCCCTCGCAAACGCAATTGCCTCGCTTGGCCTGATTCTCATCACGGTCCGGCTGAAAATGTATACCACGCCTGTTGGGGGAGCGGTCTCAGGGCTCATATCGCTTCTGCTACCGTGCTCGATGACGACGTGGTGGCTGTTCAAAACGCTTCGAACGCGTTATTCGAAAAGTGAAGCAAAGTATGTCGCGACCGCGTTCGCGGGATTTTCGCCGGTTTGGCTGTTGATATCCATTCCGGTAGGGGGAGATATTGGCGGAGGATTCGCCTCAGCCCTCTGGGGTCCTCTTGCGCTGGTCGGAGTGCTTGCCGGCATTTCATTGCTGACGGCATTCCTAAGCTTCGCGTCGTGCGTGTTCGCGCTGTGGCTGATCCGCACATACGGACGGATGGGCGAAATGGATGGCGTCGAATAATCGGCGCGGATCAGTATTTCTTGCACGTCGCCGGCTCGACGTTCGGATCCACAATCCACACATCCCGATCATGGAAATACCCAGCCAGCGCCGCGTCTCGCTCTCGCCCCAGATCCCGCGCCCATACGATTTGCGACGCGTCGATATCGGCGTCGTTGTAAATCCACTGGAAAAGATTCAAGGGATCGGTTTTCGATTTCACCAGCACCAGGTGCTTGCCCGGCACCTTCGAAAGCTCGCCGGCGATGCGGGATTTGTTCAGGTTCCCCTCCACGCGGCAGCACCAGGATTGAAAATTGAGCACCTGCGTATACGGCAACCCGGCGGCCTGCGCGCCGATTCGCAGAATCAGCACCAGCGCCATCACCGCCGGCAGCCATGCGATATCCATAATCCGCGCCGCCCGCAGATGCCGAATGCATTCGACCAGAATCGCGACGATCACCGCGGTCGCACACGCCAGATAATGCGGCGAAGCCGCGCCTTCGAGCAGGATCGCCACCAGCGCGCCCGATAGCGCCAGAAACAGCACGCGCCGCCGCGCCCATACTCGCGGCAGCAGCAGCAGCGGAATCGTCAGCACCGGTCCAATAAAAAATCGCCAGTATTCCTGGATGCGGAACGCCAGATACTCCACAAAATCGATCGGCCCGTCGACTTTCTCCCGCTCGCCCAATTCGTAGTCGTAATAACGCTGCAACTCAATGTGGCGATGTTCAATCTTCGGCGGCGTCGTCCACGCCAGTCCCATCGGCCACCCGTAGGTTTTCTGGCTGATCTGATACGTGGTGACGAACGGACTCCCCGTGACCCGCTCGAAGTACATCCCGAGCAGCACCACCGCAACGGCAACGATGGCACCCGCGGGAATCGTGATCACGCTCAGCGATCCCAACCGTCTGCGATACTGCCACGCCAACGCGCCCGTGATCGGGATGGCAAATAATGCGCCTTCAAACGGCCGGGTCATCGCGGAAATGGCGAGGCCCAATCCCAAAACACACGATTGCGAAAATGTTGCAGACCTCCGCAGCCGCGCGAATGCGCCGAACACCAGCGCGCCACCGAGCGCCGGCAGGAATCCTCCATGATACGCGTCGATCCAGTAGCTGGCGACAGCGAATCGCAGCGCGGCCAGGAACACGCCGAACATCGCCCAGCGCGCCGGCATCCATCCGCGCAACGCCCAATAGAGCACCAGCAGGAATCCCAGGCATTCGGCCAGAATCCCCGCCCACGGATGACCGATCGCCGCCCGCGCCGCGGCCAGAACCGCGGCGTGTCCCGGAAAATAATTCGACACGTAATGCGGCTGCTGGATAATGTGGAGACTCTCAAAATGCTGCCAGAAGGGATGCGTCGGATTCGTCACGCGGCCATGCAGCATAGTGTCGGCGAGCAGCAGATGGCTGAACTCGTCGGTAACGATCGGGATGGGAACCGGCTGAATCGGAATGAACGCCAGCCTTACGGCGATCGCGCCGAAAGCGATCAGAAGCGCGGCCACGAACGGACGCTGCGGCCATCGGATACGCGGAAATCGCGGCAGACGATTTCGTTTCCACAGCCAGACGCCCGCTACGATCAGAATGATTTCAAGGACGTTGAAGTCCTGCCGCAGGCCCTGCCACAGTCCGCCGAGGTTGAGCCCCAGAACTTCGAGCAGGCGCACGCGATTATCTGCACTGGCTCTTGCAAGCCTTCCGGTCGGCCTTGCAGGACTTCTTCGCGGCCTTGGTGATGGCCCGGCTCGAACAGAACTGATAGTTCGAATCGCAGCGGCTCTTGCAGGCGTCGGTATTCCGGCCGCCCGCGTACGCCGGACTGCCGATCGTCAGAATCAGACTCGCGATGAGAAAACGCATGGAAGCTCCTTGATCCTCGATTGTAACCGAGGGGCGGTTCGTACTATTCCATCGTCCAAACGCCGCTCCGACATTAGGCGCGCCCGCTGTCCGTCTCTTCCACGAATTTATCCACCGGCATCGTATAAATGGCGGGCTTTCCGTGCAGATCGCTGCCGAAAAAGATGCGCTGGCTATTGGGCGAAAACAGCGGCGAGACAATGGCCGGATTCGTGGTGCGATGTTCGGCCAGGGTCAGTTCCCGTTTCACGGCGCGGACCAGCAGAAGCACGTCCGGCGACGCCTTGCTGCCGCTGGCGCCGACGAACACGCTCGCATCCGCATTCGAATTGAATGCAACGTACTGCGACGTGTCGGCGATGGCGCGGTCTTCATTGGAGTCAGTCGCAAATTCGCGCAAATTATGCAATTTGTGCGCATCCTGGGGGTAGTTCAGGTACAAAACGCTGCGCCCGTCCGGACTCCACAAAGCCGACCCGGTTTCCCCTTCGGCGAGCCGCAGGCGGTAATTCTGCTTGCCTTCATAGTCGACCAGCCACGCTCCGCCGGCGCGGCGATACAGAATCGATGCGCGCCGCGGACGCGGGATCGGATCGCGGATTTCCTCGGGCGCAAAGGCGAGCGTGGTTGCCTGGCCGGTCGGCATGTGAATGAGAAAAAGCCGGTGCTGCTCCCCGTTCCGCGCAACCAGCGCCGCGTACTGTCCGTCCTCAGCCACGCTCAGCCCGCGTCCCCGCCCGAAACCATCGCCGATTTTGTAAACCACGCGGGCACGCAGGCTCGAAAAGTTGGCGGACATGAACTGCGCGCCGTCGAAATAACAGAACCCGCGGTCATCCGGCAGAAGAGTGAGTGATGCGGGATCCAGATCCTCGGCGTCGGTGAGCTGGCGCGACTGGCCGTTCTTCAGATCGATCCGGAACGCCTCCCAACGCCCGGTCATGTCGGAGGCGAACACCAGAAAATTTCCGCGCCGGGAGATCGTACGCGCGTAGACCGGCGGCAGGAGGCTCGAATGAGAGGGATCGGTGATGCGCGTGACGATAAATTCGGTGGTGCCGTCCGGGTAACGTTTGATGGCGGAGGGGAAAACCTTGCCTTTACCGTTGATTTCAGATGCCAGGCTGCCGGCAGCGGTGAGCGATGCGAGAAACGAGCGCCGCGAAAGCGTCGCGCGGCCGAACATGACTCGATGTTAGCAGAACGACTTCGGGTCTTTGTGGCGCACGCACTCTTGCGTGCCGTGTCGAGACTCATCTCGACACTCGTCTGCGACGGAACAGGCGTCGGCACGAGTGCCGACGCGGCACGCAGGAGTGCGTGCGCCACGTATCGGGGCTAATGGCTCGACTTGTAATGCTCGGCCAGCAGATCCATTCCGAAATCGCCTTGGAAATCGCGCCATACCGCGTGGATGTGGTTCGCATTATTCTGCGTGTCGTCGTACTCGATCAGAAACGCCGGCGTCTGGACGCGATAATAATGCGGGTCGCCCTTCTCGATTCCGCCCGCCCAGGCGAAGAACAAGTTGCTCTGCGTCTTGTGGAACTGCTCCATGCGCGCGTCGGCGATGGGGCCCGGAAAATTGTTGGCGTATTCGGCCACCAGCTCGCTCAGGATGTCGCGCTCCTTCGCGGTCATCTTCGAAAAAGGAATCCCATTCGGCTGGCCGCTGAGCGCGGCTTTGCGTGACGCCATGGTAATAATGTCCGGATATGCGGTCTTGTCGACGATCGCGACCGCGCGCTGCGAATCCGTCAGCGATTTGATCAGCTCACGGCCCAGGTCCTCTTCACGAGGCAGCGCCCGCAGTCCGGCGCGCGGACCCTGGCGAACCTCGGCTGGATTCGCGCCAAAGAAATTGGGACTCGAAGCCACCCGTCCGTTCACGATCGTGAAATTCATCGCCACGTGATGGCCTTCGAAACGATAGCCCCACACGCCGGTTTCATTGGGCTCGCCGAAAATCGTCACGTAGTATTTTTCAGGATCGCGCTCCGGCCCTTTGCCCTGTTCCATCTCCTTGAGGATCGCGTCCAGGCTCATGATGGTATGGGCCTTGATCACGCCCTGCTGGCTCAAGCCCGCGGCCAGCAGCGCGCTGGCGAGCTGCTTCTGCGCGGAATTCATCTCGCGCAGCGCCACGCCTTTCCGCTCGATTGGGACAAAATGCCAGTTCAGGCGTTCGTCGCTATTCATCGGAAATGAGACGCGGGCGCGCTGTTGGGCGTCGAGCGACGCCAGAAACGTGCGGGCGGCAGTCGTCATCACGGCCGGCGAGTTGATCCGGTAATACGCGCCAATCAGCAGCGGCAGACAGGCTACGGAGAGAAGCAGGCGGCTCATTTGGCGACAATTCTATCACTTGACCGCGCGCAGGTCGAAGGTTCCCAGCTTTTGCTCGGTGCGGTAGCGCGTCGCGATGAAACTTTCAATCGAGGGAAAGCGCAGCCGCGCCGGATCGCTGCCGGGCCAGATCCTCAGAAACGATTCGGGCGGCGTATCAACGTATAGAATCCAGTGCGGAGGGTCCCTTTGAAGCTCGGCGAGCGCGGTGCGTTCGTCGTCGGCGGAAAACATGCCGGGCTGCATGTATGCGAAGCGCGTCGGGTTGCGTGCACCGGCGAACAGATAGAAATTAGGCCAGTAAGGGAACGCGAAAAACGTGTCACCGGGATGGACATGATCGGTGACCAGGCGCAGCACGGAGAGGTCGCCGTCGGTTCCTCGAATGGTGCCGAGGCGGGTTTCGATGGATGGTTCAGTAATGCGGCGGGTTACGGCGATCGAGTAGTCGACGGTGGCCATCAGCGCCGAACAGATCGCTGCGATCATCATCACGCGCCCGGGAAGCGCGCGCACGATCAAAGCGACTGCGAGCGCGTATGCGACGGGCGAAATGTACATGAGATGAATCAAATCCGGCCGCGGGAGCGTGGAGACGATCAGCGCCAGCATCGACACAAGCAGCAGAACAATCAAAGGCTCCACGCGCCGGCGCAGGCGGATGGGCCACGCGATCACGTCGACGATGGGCAGCGTGGCGGGAAGCGTAATAAAGATCAGGAAAACCACGACCACGGCCAGCTCGCCGCCCGTGACGCCTTGAAACAGGTTCGCGTAACCGCCGATCACCCAACCATACGGCGTTCGATTCGCGGACGCGTAATGCGACATCGGCCACACGATCGCTTCATAGAATGCGCGCAGGTCCTGATGCGCCGCGAGCCATGCGAAAAAGGCGGCTGAGCACGCGACGGCTCCCGCGGCAATCCAGATGGCTATGGCGCGCAGGGATCGAAGCGCGCACGCAGTGAGAAAAATCGCCAGGCCGACGATGGCGATCGGCGTGGTGATCCAGCCGGCGAGGGCGGCGACGGCGCCTGCAAGAAAGGCTCGCCTGCGGGAGGGTGAATCGATCAGCGAGGCAGTCAGGACAATCGCCAGCGTGGCCCAGGCGCTCGAATCCCAGCGATGGTCGGCCACCAGCCGATCGTGCTCGGCGGTTTCGAAGGCCAGGAAGCAGAATGCGGTGACGAAGCCCGCTCGCAGACTTGAAAGGCGGGACGTCAGCCAGAAAACGGAAGCCGTCAGAATTCCGATATCGATCGCCAGAGGAACTCGCGCGGCCCACAGTTTTTCGCCGAAAATGCGCAGCGCGGCGGCGTGGATCAGCGGAGTTCCGGGCGGCAGGTAGTAGAAGAAATCGCGATAGGGGAGATCGCCGTGAGCCAGGCGCAGGGCGTTCGCCAGATAAATCCCTTCGTCGTTATTGGCCAGGATGAAGCGCGCGCCGGCGCTCCACAGAATCCACGCCGCGGCGGCGATAAAAACGGCGAAACTCCATTTTGTTTCAGGCGTCCGCAATGGATGGTGCTGAAAAAGGGGACGGACCGCTCTGTCCACTGGGATCGCGGAACGCGGCGGCAATAGTTTGCGGGCGGGGACAGAGTGGTCCGTCCCCTTTTTCAGCGCCATCAATTAGGGACCATGCTATCACCGCGCAGGGTGGAAACAAATCTGTTTTGTTCCGTTTCGTTTAAGGTGTTCACCCGATTGCTTCAGTTCGGCGTTGCGCCTAGGCTGGAAGAGTGAAGTACTACGTTTTCCTGTTGGCAACGACGCTCGCTTCCGCGCAGTCGGTGAGCTCGACCTCTACCACTGACCTTAACGGCCATACCGTGGTCGACGGCAGCGTGGTTTCAAACGACGGTACGCACACCGAGACCACGAAGTCGGTCAACGGGCGCACGGTACCGCTTGAACAAAGCGACGAGAAGGTGATCAGCGAGTCGTCCACCAGCCGCGTGACGGAGAAAATCGTCAAAAAGTTCGATCCAGAAGGGAACCTGGTTTCGACCACGCGCGTGCTGACCGAAGAGCAGAAGCGGCCGTCCGGCTCGGTGGTGAACACCACCACGTTCCGCAGCGACATCAACGGCCAGATGCACCAGGACGAGCACAAAACGGTGGAGACCAACACGCACGGCGCGACTACCGACGTCAGTACCGTGATCGAGAAGCCCACGCTCAACGGTACGGAGACGGTCGAGAAGCGGACCGAGGTGAGCGAAACCTCGGGGAACTCGACGCATTCCGATGAAACCGTGTATCGCGTGGGGCAGAACGGGGAATTTGATCCGGCGGTCCGCAAGGTGACGGAAACCACGCAATCGGACGGCAAGACTGTGGAGAACACGGCGCTGTATGAACCGATCGCCAATGTGAGCGGTTTGCAGCTTTCAAGGCAGACGGTGAGCACCACGACGACGCACCCGGACGGGTCGGCCTCGGTCGAGACGAGTTATTTCGGCCCGGCGGTGCCCGGCAACGTTCGGGATCCGAACGCGGCGCAGCAGCTCTATGAGCAGGACATCGTCGAGCGCAAACCGGCGACCGGCGGAAAGGTCACCGAGACGCTCACCGCGCGGCGCGCATCCATGTCAGACCCGACTCAGTTGGGACCGCCCATCAAGGTTTCGGAAACCGTTTGCACGGGCAAGTGCTCGGATAAGTAGGCGTTCGCACATCAGAGAGCAGCGGACCTGGTCCCCTTCCTGACGAGTGTGTGTGAAAAGTGGAGTTTGATCCCCGCCGTGACGAGTGTGTGTGAAAAGTGGAGTTGATCCCCGCCGTGACCGGCAGGGCTGGTCACCGACGTCTGCGCCTTCAACGCGATAGACCAGCCCTGCCGGTCACGGCGGGGTGAGGCATCGACTTTTCACGCACACTCTGACGGTCGGGGTTCCGCTTCGGTCGCGCTGTTGAAAGAGCCTCACGGAGAACCGCGCGCGTCAGCAAGCGGAGCACGTCCGGAGTTTCGAAATCAGCGATCGGCGTTCGCCAGGCGGGCATTGGCCTTCATCCCGACCGGCGGAAGATACACGCCGACCGGCTCGCGTTTCCACCATGCGCCGGTTTTGCGGCGGGTTTCGAAATCGGTGAAGGAATATTCGTACACCATCGCGCGGACGTAATGCGGTGGATGGTCGGGAAACGGATTGGTTTCAAGCAGCGCTTCCACGTCCTTAGAACCTTCCAGCAGGCGCACCACGAATCCGACGAACCACAGGTTCTGGCGATAATTGCCGAGCGCTGCGAACCACATCTGCCAGTCGAGGCGCGGCTGAAACGGCTCAATCCAGCGCGGCGCGCGATCGAGCGGACCGGGTTTGTAGCGTAACACATACGGGGTCCAGTTTTCGCCGTCCAGGGAGCCTTCCACGATAATTTCAGGCCGGGTGGTGGTCATCACGGCGAAGAGTCCGTAAGAGTTCACGATTTCAAATGGCGATGAAACTCGCACCAGGAGCTTTAATGGCTCGGGCGCATCGCCAGTGAAGGTTTCGATGAGCCGGCCGACGCCCAGCATGAAGATAAATCCCGCCAGGACGGCGGTAAACACGCGTTGAATCCGGGGGAGGGCGGGTTTCAACCCGCTCGGCGCTTTAGCGCCGTCCGCGGTGGGCAAGGCTGAAGCCTTGCGCCAACTGAAGCGCGCCGTCCATCCGAATTCTCGGTCGTCGAACAGGAAGAAGCAGATCGCAACCGTGAGCAGATTGAAGAATGTGTAGTTTCCGGTGAGAAATATAAAAGTCTGGAGGCCGATCATCGACCACGCTCCGAAGTGGCGAACGCGGCGCGGCATGAAAAACAGAAACGGCACGCCGAGTTCGATGGCGAGCACCAGGAACGTTGAAAAATGCTGGAACGCGCGCGGGAGTTTGTCGGCGTACCACGCGAGGACGGTGGGCAGCGGCTGGGTGTGGTAGTGGTACTCGAGGGCGCTGAAATTTCGCCAGGTGAGATCTCCGCTCAGAAGCTTCACGGCGCCGGACATAAATGTCAGGCGGAACGCAAGCCAGCGGAATAGCCAGTCGACAATACGCGCGCGTCCGAGGAAGATCGCGAGAAATCCGGCTTCCACCAGCAGAGCGTCCCATTGGAAGCCGAGAAACTCCTGGCCGATCGAGCTCAGCGAAAGATAGAGAACGAACAGCACGATCAAAAGCAGCTTCTCGAGACGGCCGAAGAACAGCAGAACGGCGAATGCGACGCCTGCCCAGCATGCAAAAGTCAGCGCCTGATCGCTCGCATCGAGCCAGAAAATGGTCGGCAGGATGAACCAGTGCGCCGCGCCAGTCTGTTGCGC
This sequence comes from Terriglobia bacterium, assembly GCA_963797245.1. Lineage (GTDB taxonomy): Bacteria > Acidobacteriota > Terriglobia > Bryobacterales > Bryobacteraceae > Palsa-187. The sequence goes on along the minus strand of CAWCPE010000013.1, from coordinate 20,303 downwards.
GACGGCATTTAAATATGTGGTGGCCGGTGAAATCCCATGCTCGCCGAGCAAGCCTTTGATCTGCACGGCCAGCGATCCGAACGCGACGGCGTAGATGACGCCGAGCGCGCGCAGGAAAACCCATTGCGTGGCGGCGAAGCGGGCTGGCTCGATGCGGCGTCCGAAGGTGAGGCGCGTGAGCCAATAGAACAAATCGCGGCGGGCGGCGACGAATTCGTAGACGCGCTCACTCACCCAGGCGAACAGGCGGGAGCGCTCATACGTCTTCAGCATGCCGAGCGATTCGAATACCGCGCGCGCGCCGCTCGCGACGGTGCCATCTTCGCGAACCAGTTGCACGGATTTGCCGAACTGCGCGCGAGGGATCCGCGGATACTGATCGGCGACGTCGTGTGACGCGGCGTAATCGATGCGATCGCCGGTCAGCAGCTTCCAGTATTCGATCCAGATTTTGCAGAACGAGCAACCGCCGTCATAGATCAGCACTGGCTTCTGGCTCGGCACTGCTCTATTATGCTTGAATGCGGTCCTTTATCTGGCTCCCCACGCTCATCCTCGCTACTTTCCCCCTGTTTGCCGACGAACCGGTCCGTGTAGAAGGCGGTCTGCTTCAAGGAATACCGGGGGTGGTCGTCCCCGATCTGAAGGTGTACAAAGGCGTTCCTTACGCAGCCCCGCCGGTGGGCAATCTGCGCTGGCGCCCGCCCGCTCCTGCGGCGCCGTGGCAAGGCGTGCGCAAGGCCGGCAAGTTCAGCGCCACCTGCATGCAGACGGATTATCCGGAAGGCTCGCCGTTTCGATCCGCGCCCGAGCCGGTGAGTGAAGATTGCCTGTATCTGAACATCTGGACCGGCGCCAAGACGGTCAAGGAAAACCGGCCGGTGATGGTGTGGATCCACGGCGGTGCGCTTACGCGCGGATCGGGGTCGATAGGGATTTACGATGGCGAACAACTGGCCAAAATGGGCGTGGTCCTGGTGACCATCAACTACCGGCTCGGCATTTTCGGATTCCTGGCGCATCCCGAACTGAGCAAGGAAGTGCCGCGCGGTTCGTCGGGCAATTACGGAATTCTGGATCAGATCGCGGCGCTCCAATGGGTGCAGAGGAACATCGAAGTGTTCGGCGGCGATCCCAAGCGGGTGACGATTTTCGGCGAATCGGCGGGGTCGTGGAGCGTGAACGCGCTGGTGGCGAGTCCGCTGGCCAAGGGCCTGTTTCAGCGTGCGATCGGAGAGAGCGGAGGCAATTTCGCGAAGCTCCAGACGCTCCCTGAAGCGGAGCAGGCCGGTTTGCGCACGGCGAAAGCGCTGGGCGGGCTGTCGATCGCGCAATTGCGCCAGAAGCCGGCCGCCGAGATCATGAAGGCGAATCCAGGACTCGCGCGGCCCAATGTCGATGGCTGGCTGCTGACCGATCAGGTGTACACGACCTTCGCGAAAGGCAAGCAGAACGACGTTGCAACCATCGTCGGATCGAATGCGGACGAAGGTACCGCGTTCACTCCGCCAACCAAAGCCGCGATGTTTCAGGCTCAGGCTAAGGCGCGGTTCGGCGAGCTGTCGAGCGACTATCTGATGATCTATCCGGCCAAATCAGATGAGCAGGCGCAGGCCTCCGCCGCGGCCGCCATGCGCGATCAAACTTTCGGCTGGGAGATGCGCACCTGGGCACGCATGCAGGCCAAGACCGGGAAACAGAAAGTGTTCCTCTATTATTTCAGCCGCGTTCCACCCGATCCGATCGGCAAGAAACTGGGCGCGTATCATTCTTCTGAGATACGGTATGTGTTTGACAATCTGCAGAACAACCCGGCCGAAGATATCGACCGGGAGATCGCGCGGGTGATGTCGACGTATTGGGTGAACTTCGCCACCAAGGGCGATCCGAACGGCAAGACCCTTCCGAAATGGCCGGCGTTTACCGAAAAAGGCGAAATCGGCATGCGCTTCGGGGATCACATGGAGACGACTGAGGTCCCGAATAAAGAGGGCCTTGATTTTCTGGACGCGTATTTCTCAATGGAGCGGCATTAGACGGTCGTCGGCTCCCTCCCTGACGGTCGCGGCTCGGCTTGGAGCCGCGCGCGTAAGCAAGTTGGCGATGATCTTTTTGGGGACGGCGGGCTTTGAGCCCGCGCGAGGCTTCAGCCTCGCTTCCGTACAGCGGCGCTGAAGCGCCACGCGGATTGAAATCCGCCGTCCGCGGCTCTCGTGAAATCAATGACCTGCGGATCATTCTCAGGGGAGCAGTCAGCGGTCGGTGGTTCGCGCCGACTCTGCCGGCGTGGCGACTTCCGTGTCCTCGTGAATCTCGAAGCTCGTGACGATTTCCGCGGTCGGGCGTAGTGTCGCGGCCACGCTGCAATATTTATTCGTTGAGAGTTCGATCGCCTTGGCGACGTTGTCCGCCGACAGCCCGCGGCCGCGCAGGATGTGGCGCACTTCCATTTTTCGATAGCTGCGCGGATGCTCTTCGCGCCTTTCGCCATGCACTTCGATCTTGTAATCAGTCACCTGTTCGCGCTTCTTGCGAAGGATGGAAATGACGTCGGCGCCGGTGCAGCCGCCCAGCGCCACCAGCAACAGCTCGAGCGGACCGGTTGCATTCGAGCGCTCCCCATTTACATCGATCGTGATGGCGTGGCCGCTGGGCGGAACGCCGACGAAATAGTCGTCACCCGCATACTGAACTACAGCGTGCGAGGTTTTCATTTCGGAAGCTGGACGGTGATGTTGCGGTATTTCATGCCGCCGGTGTGATCGCCCTGCAGATAAAACGGCCCGGGCTCGGCTTCCTTCGAATCGAGCGCGCCGCCGGTGATACCGGCGATCTCCTTATGGTCGAGAAGGGTCTCGCCGTCGCGCACCAGCGTGATCCAGCGGCCGACCAGCGTTACGTCCAACGCTTCCCACTGACCCGGTTTGCGCGGCATCTCGCGGGAGGGCGCGAGCATTCCATAAATCGACGCCATGCTGTGAAACATGTCGGGCTCTTTTTCGTAGGCGACCTGCACTTCGTAGCGTCCGCGCAGATAGATCCCGCTGTTGCCGCCGTCCGGGCAGTTGAGCTCAATGTGCAGTTTGAAATCCTGGAATTTCGGAGTGGTGCGCAGGTCGGCGCCGTGTTCCAGATTCACCAGCTCGCCGTTCTGGACCACCCAGTGATTTTCGCCCTGGAAAGGCTCCCAGCCGGTCAGATCCTTGCCGTCGAAGATGGGCTCGGCTTTGCTCCACGATTTTGGCATTGGCTTTTTTAATGCCGGTGCCGGGACGCCTTCGAGCTTGGCCATCACCATATCGCCACGCTTCTGCGTACCGGTGAGATGTTTACCGGAGACGGTCAGATCCCAAATGGTTTCGGGATTCTTCTTATTCGCCGGCGAAAGCGTGAGGGTCAGATGCGACCCGTCCATCTTCACGTTCGCGGCCGGGTGCACGCTTCCAGTTCGCGGCTGGACGCGGACCGTGCCGTCGGCCGCGACTTCCATCCAGTCGGGATAAGTGTCTTTGTCGGTGGTGACATTGAGGTCCCATCGGCCGATGAACGGAGTGCTTGCGTGCAGCAGGAGCGATCCAAAGATCGCGAGAGTTAGGGCGCGTTTCATTTCAGTCCAGTTTATCCGTTACCATGGAAAATTAGCAATGAAGGCGCTGTTCGACCATCTCGATCCCGCCGCAGCGGATTGCAAACTGGCGCGCGCGATCGATCCGGCGCGGCTGCCGGCGCACATCGCTATCATCATGGATGGAAACGGCCGCTGGGCTAAACGGCGCGGGCTTCCGCGCGTGGCCGGGCACAAGGCCGGGACGGAACCGGTGCGTGTGACGGTGGAAACCTGCGCACAGCTCGGCCTGCGCGCGCTGACGCTTTACGCGTTTTCAGTCGAAAACTGGAAGCGCCCGCGCGCCGAAGTCGAAACGTTATGGCGGCTGCTGCGGCTGTACCTGCATTCCGAGCTTCCCGTGATGCTGCGCCACGATATCCGCTTCACGGCCATCGGCCGATTGGACGCGCTACCCGGGTTTGTTCGCGATGAGCTGGAGGAAGTGATCGGGTCGACCGCGTCTAACGCCGGACTCCAGTTGAACCTGGCGATCAACTACGGCGGCCGTGCCGAACTGGTGGACGCGGTGAAGTCGCTGGTCGCGGATGGCGTCGAGATCGACGAAGCGGCCATTTCCGCGCGGCTGTACACCGCCGGTATGCCGGATCCGGACCTGCTGATCCGCACCTCCGGCGAAATGCGCGTCAGCAACTTCCTGCTGTGGCAGATCGCCTACGCCGAGCTGTACGTCACCGAAACCCTGTGGCCCGATTTCTCGCGCACGGAGCTGCTGCGGGCCATTCTTGATTACCAGAAGCGCGACCGGCGCTTTGGCGGAATTCGTGAGGTCCTCCCGGTCCAAGCCAGCGTTCTGGAGCCTGCCGTTCCCTCTCGATGAAGCGCGTTCTGACGGCGCTGGTTCTGATTCCCGTGGTGGTATGGCTGGTGTTGTTCGCACCGGCCTGGGCATTTCAGATTGCGCTGGCGGCCATCGGACTCATCGCGTTCTGGGAATTCGACCACATCGCGGAAGCGAACGGCATCGCGCGCGCGGGCTACGCGGGGATGGCCGCGGGGCTCGCGCTGATGTTCGCACCGGCGCCCGAAATCGTGGTCGTGCTGATCGCGCTCATCGGAATGACGATGGCGATGCGCGTGGCGGATTTAAAAGGCGCGATGGCGGCGGGTGCGGCCTTCCTGCTGGGCGTCGTCTACATTTTCGGATCGTTCCGCTGCGCGATTCAGTTGCGTGAGATCAATCCGGAATGGCTGATGTTCGCGCTGTTGCTGAGCTGGGCCGGCGACACAGCCGCGTTGTATATCGGAAAAGCGTTCGGCCGGCACGCCCTTGCGCCGCGCGTGAGTCCCGCCAAAACCTGGGAGGGCGCCATCGGGTCGGTGGCCGGCGGCATTGTGGCGGGTTGGGTCTACGCGCACTGCCGGATCGCGCCTGCGCCCGTCGCCGCCGTGCTCGCGATCGCCGCGGCAGGCAATCTCGCGGGGCAGATCGGCGACTTGTGCGAATCCGCCATGAAACGTGGCGCCGGCGTGAAAGATAGCGGCAGTTCGCTGCCCGGTCACGGCGGCTGGCTGGATCGAATCGACTCGAGTTTGTTCAGTATTCCGTTGGTCTACGTGCTGGTTGTGGTTCTGCTCCCGCGGCTCGGCTATATCTACTGACGCACGTCCGCCAGCCCCATGCGTAAGAGTCTTCCATGAGGCTGGCACTGAACGAGCCGCGCCTGGCGACGGCGGTGCAAAATCCTGCATTTTCAGACGGACTCGTGAGCGTAGGACCAACATGAATTTCCGTGACGGCCCCACGCTTACGGATCTGCGTGAAAAGCGGAGTTGATCCCTGCCGGTAACGGCGGGGTGGAGTCCCGACTTTTCACGCAAACTTTTACGCATGGGGCTAATACACCGTCCGCTTCTTTCCGACGCCTTTCGATGCCAGCGAAAACCGCGGCTCTGCTCGACCCGATCCTGAAATCTGCGATGAGACATATTCGCCGACGAACGGCCCGTGCTTGAAGCCATGACCAGATCCGCCGCCCACCAACCAGACATTCGGCAGTTCCGGATGCCGGTCGATCAGGAAATCTCCATTCGACGTGTTTTCGTACTGGCACACGCGCGACTCGACCAGTGGCGCGGTGGCGAGCGATGGAAATCGTTTGGCCAGAGCCGCGCGCGCCTGCCGGATCTCGGCCGGGGTGACCGTCCGGTCGCCGGTTTCCGGATCGAACGGCGCGCCGTGCGTATCGATGGCGAGCTTGAAACCGCGTCCGTCGGCGGGTGGTAGTGCGTAGATCCCTTCTTGCAAGGCCGCCCACGCGGGAACGCCGAATTTTTCTCCCGCCGGCGTGCCGAAGAAAAAAACCGGTTGGCGCGTGGGGCGGATGCGACGGCCGATCACGTCTGGAAACAGCGACGGGAGCCAGGGTCCGCACGCGAACACAATCGTTTTTGCGCGTGGCAGCCGGTCGGTTGTGACACGCCCGATTTCGAAGCGCGCACCGGCGGCGACCGCGGCCGCGACCACCTCCTGTACCGCGCGTCGCGCCATCAGGATTCCGCTGTCGGGCTCGTAAATTCCGGCCGAGCCCGGATCGAGCGAAATCCGCGGAAATCGCGCGGCGAGCGACGGCGAATCAAGCCAGTCGAACCGGATTTTCGCGCGTGTAAGTGTCTCACGCGCCACCAGCAGATAGGGTTCGCGCGCGGCGGCGGTGAACAGCACGCCGGTCTTCAGGAAAACCGACGGAAAGAACTGTTTCCAAAGTTTCAGCGATCGATGCGACGCGCGCGTGTAGATTTCGTCGGCGCCGTAGCACATGCGGATGATGCGCGTTTCTCCGCCGGAGCTGGCCCGCAGGTTTCCCGCGCCGTGCTGGTCAAGGAGCAAAACCTTGGCGCCGGCGCGAGCCAGATGAAATGCGGTCCAGGCTCCGAATACGCCGGCGCCTGCGATTGCGACGTCATAGGTTTTCACGTGATTGGTATCATAACCGGGATGCAACTCAAAGATAAAGTGGTCGTGATCACCGGCGGAGCCCACGGGATCGGCGAAGGCCTGGCGCGGCGTTTCAAAGCCGAAGGCGCGAGCGGGATCGTGGTCGCGGATCTGGATGGCGACGGCGCCGAACGAGTGGCGAAAGAGATCGGTGGAGTGGGTGTACGCGTCGATGTGGGTAAAGAAGCGGAAATTCAGAAGCTGGTTTCAGACGCGACCGCGCGCTTCGGCCAGATCGACCTGTTCTGCTCGAATGCGGGAATTTTCCTGGCGGCTGATATCAACGTCAGCAACGCCGAGTTCGCGCTCATGCGCGACGTTCACGTTCTGGCGCATCTCTACGCCGCGCGCGCGGTCATGCCGCAGATGCTCGCGCGCGGCGACGGCTATCTGCTGCAGACCGTTTCCGCCGCGGGTCTGATCACCTCGCTCGAATCGATGACCTACGCGATCACCAAGCACGCCGCGCTCGCCATGGCCGAGTGGATCGCGATGACCTACGGAGATCGCGGGATCAAAGTGTCGGCGCTGTGCCCGCAAGGCGTGCGCACCAATATGCTGATGCAGGATCCGGATAATTTTCTGGTGGAAGGCTCGGTTTCGGTGGAGCAGGTGGCCGATGCAGTGATTGAAGGTCTCTCGGTCGAACGTTTTCTGATTCTGCCGCATCCCGAGGTCGGCGAATATTTCCGTCGCAAGTCGGCCGACTACGACCGCTGGCTGCGCGGCATGCGTAGATTTCGCGCCGAGGTCGAAGCGAAACGAAAGCCCTTAGCCACGAATGAACACAAATAAACACGAATCGGACCGGTTTCTTATTCGTGTGAATTCGTGTCCATTCGTGGCTACTATTCCTTCTTCGCGTGGCCCTCGATCATCTCGATCCGCATTTTATCGGGGCCTTCGATAAACGCGTACTTGATTTTCCCGCCCGCGACGGAGCGCGGTTCATCAGTCACTTTCACGCCCGCCGCTTTCAGCTTCGCTATTGCGTCCTCCAGATTGTCCACGCTGATGCCGATGTGATCCACCACGTGGCCTTTGGTCGATTCGAACGTCGCGCGGCCTTCCCAATACGGCCATTTCGACGTCCGCGCGTACTGGACCGGATAAATGATGAAGTTGACGTCGTCCATGGTGAAACTCGCGCTGGGCGCGATCTGCGTGTCGCGATAGATGCGCGCGGCCGGGGTCGACCGCACCTTTTGTCCGAACGTTTTCGCATACCATTCGCCAGCCGCGACGGGATCTTCGCTCAATAAATGGATGTGCCCAAAATGATGGTGATTCGCCGTGTTCAGCTCAATCAGCGAATGGTCGGGGCCATCCACGTAGGCGTAGAAAAAACGTCCCATCACCGGATTCGGCTGGCCGCCGATGTCGCTGATGTCGGTGATGGGCGTCTGAAAATGCGTTCCCGAATCGAGCTGCTTCTGATAAGTCGCCTTCATGTCCTCGGCGCCCCATCCGAAGTGCCAGATGGTACTGGTAATGTCGCTCACCGGCGGAGTGTTCACTTTTTGGAACAGAATCCACGCCTTGTGCGCCCACACGGCGTCGACCAGGCCCGCGAATTTGCCTCTTTCGGCTTCGAACTTGGTGGTGTAGAACTCGATGTCTTTAGCCGGATCGGTGGCGTTCAGGTGCAGGTGATGGAAATGCGCGTTGGAAACGACGGGAGCGGGCTGCGCGAAAACGACCGGCGCGCAACTCGCCAGCGCGATCGACAGGCAAAGCCGGCAGCGAAGCATAGCCGGATTATACGCCTACTTGTGACGGTGCTGAAAAAGGGGACGGACCGCTCTGTCCACCGAGGCCACGGACCGCAGCGGCAGTAGTTTACGAGCGGGGACAGAGTGGTCCGTCCCCTTTTTCAGCATCGTCACTTGCTGGTGATTCGCGTCGCTTCAGGATTTTCGAACAGCGCTACCTCGACGTCGTCGAACGGGCCCAGGCGGCGGTTGGACCAGCCTTCGAGTTCCGTCCGCGCGGCAAACCACCGCTGCCAGAACTTGACCTTCTCATCGCTGCCGTAAATTGCGAACTTGTTGCCTTGGGAAAGAACCTGCGCGGTCAGAGACGATGCGTAGACCTCGGTCTGCGGAGACGTGATGAACGGAAACGGCAGCTGCCGTCCTCCCAGCCGGTACACCAGAAGGTGCGAATAGAGGAAGCTCGAGACGGGATAATCCGGGCGCCACACGCCGTCGCCCGCTTCGATGAAAGGGCTGGGGCAGATAACCGGGGTGGTCCCGTCAGCGACGCGATTGACCGCCGCCGCCGCGGCGCGCCAGTCTGAATTGTGATGCGGAAAGGACCAGTGATTCCAATGCCCCATCACCAGCAGAACTCCCGCGCCGAACAGGGCTGTCAGCGGCTTCGAATTGCGCGCCGGTACAAACATGGCAAACACGAGCGTGGCCAGGAGCGCGATGCCCGGCAGCGTCATGTAGAGATACCGGTTCAGGAAGACGCTATGTCCGGTCTCCATGGAAAACAGGTAAAGGCTCAGCGGCTGGCACAGCCACCAGGCCAGGATCAGCCAGACGGACGCCGCGGAAATGGCCAACCGCGGGGCCGGCCATCTTCTCCATCGGGCGATCAGGGCGGCGATCGCGCAGACGCAGCCGATGAAGATCACTTTGATCGTCTGGATCAGGTTGCCCGGGTGGGGCATCGGAGCGATCACATGCGAGGCGGCGTGACGGTTTAGCTCGATCGCCCGCATCAGAACGGGGATCAACGAAACGGATAATGCCGCGAACACCAATCCGGCCTGCATCCAGCCGACGTTTGTGTCGCGGCGAGCCAGGCGGACGGCCGCGTAGAGCGCGAACGCAATGTACATCGGCCACAGAATCAGGTGCACCCGCCATAGCAGCGCGGCCGCGATTACGAACAGGGACGCGTCCACCCACTGCCTGGCGCCCGGCCGCTCCCCATCCAGCCAGCGGATCAGCTGCCAGACGCTCACGACCGCGACCAGCGTGGCCAGCGCATAAGGCCGCGCGTCGGCCGCCTGATAATTGATTCCGCCCAGCGCGAAGCACACGAACACAGCGAACCACGCGGCGTTCGGATGAATCAGGCGAGCCGTGATTTTCGCAATCACCAACAGCGCCGCGAGCATCGCCAGAACAGACGGAATCCGGTAGGAAATTTCGGAGAACCCGAAGATCCGTTCGGCCGTGCGCGGCAGCACGTAATAGATCGACGCGGCCACCTGCGGCGCGACTTGTAAGGACGGGTCCCCCGTGCCATGCTGCACGACGAACGCCGTCGCCATCTCGTCTACCCAGAAACTGGAGGGAAGCGGCACAATCCACAATCGCGCCACGCACAATGCGACGAGGATCGCCAAAATCAGATCGACGCGCGGCATCCACCGGGAAACGCCGGGCGCGTTTACCGCAGCCGCCGGGGTGACAGTCGTCCGGTTGGTCATGTCCACCTTATGAAACTTGACGGTGAAATCTGCCGAACAGCGTACGACGGAGACGCTTTATTAGCCGCGTTTGAGTCTAAGGCTATTAAATACAACGGTCACAGAACTGGCCGCCATGGCCGCGCTGGCGAGGACGGGGCTAAGATAGCCCAGCGCGGCGGCCGGAATCGCGATCACATTATACGCCAGCGCCCAGAACAAATTCTGACGGATCACGTTCCATGTCGCGCGCGAAAGGGCGATCGCCCGAACAATCCCGGTCAGATCGGCGCGCAGCAAGGTGACATCTCCCGCCTCGATCGCGATGTCGGTGCCCGAGCCCATGGCGAATCCCACCTCCGCCTGCGCCAGAGCGGGCGCGTCGTTGATTCCGTCTCCGGCCATCGCCACTATACGCCCTTCGGCCTGCAGTCGACGGATCTCCGCGACTTTGCCATCCGGCAAAACTTCGGCGACCACGCGCTCGATTCCGGCCGCTTTTGCAATCGCCTGCGCAGCGGCGGCGCGGTCGCCGGTCAACAGGACCACATGGAGCGAAAGTTTACGCATTTCCTCAACCGCCGCTGCTGCGTTCGCCCGAATCGGATCGGAGACCGTGAACGATCCCACGGCTTTTCCGTCGATTGCCACCAGGATTCCGTCACCATCCGCGGCGATTCCACGATCGCGCAGAAACGCCGGGTTTCCGATCATCACCGTCCGCCCTTCGACCCGGCCTTCCACGCCTCGCCCCGGTGTCGCTCGAAAATCGGAGACCTCGGTCGTCGGGGTGAAAGCGGACTTGCTCCCCTCCCTGACGGTCGGGGTTCCGCTTGCAGAACCGCGCGCGTCAGCGAGCGGAGCACGTCCGGGGTTCGCTGCAAAAGTGACCAGCGCGCCCGCCAGCGGATGCTCGGATTTCCGTTCCACCGCCGCGGCTAAACGCAAGGCTTCCTCTGGCAAAGTCGATTCGACCACGCGCGGCCGGCCCTCCGTGACCGTCCCGGTCTTATCCAGCACGACCGTATCTACACGACGCAGCTTTTCGAGCGTTTCCCCGCCCTTGATCAGCAGCCCGCTTTCGGCCCCGCGCCCGGTGGCGACCATCACTGCGGTGGGCACCGCCAGTCCCATGGCGCACGGGCAGGCGATGATCAACACGGCCACCGCCGTCACCGCCGCTTTGACCACGCCCCCGCCCGCCAGCATCCACGCCGCGAATGTTACGACCGCCAGCGCGATCACCACCGGAACGAAAATCGCGCTGATGCGATCCGCCACGCGTTCAATAGGCGCACGCGAGGCCTGCGCCTGGCGCATCATTTCTACGATCCGGGCCAGAGTGCTTGCGTGGCCGAGTGTGGTTGCGCGATAGCGGAAACTGCCGGTGGTATTGACCGTTCCTCCCACCACCGCGCTGCCCGCGATTTTTTCAACCGGTGCGGGTTCACCTGTCAGCATCGATTCATCCACGTAAGCCGAGCCGTCGACCACTTCCCCGTCGACGGCGATTTTCTCTCCCGGCCGCACCATCAGAATCTCACCGCGGCGCACCTGCTCAACGGGCAGGTCCATTTCAACTCCATCCCTCACTACGCGCGCCGACGGCGGCTGCAATCCGATCAGCTTGCGGAGGGCGCTGGTGGTCTGGCGCTTGGCGCGGGCTTCGAGCGCGCGTCCACTGATGACGAAGGCGAGAATGAACACGGCGGCTTCGTAGTACAGGTCCGGTGCAATCCCGCGGCGCTCGAAAAATCCCGGCGCGAATGTGGCTGCCAGCGAATACAAAAACGCCGCACCGGTTCCGAGCGCGACCAGCGTATTCATATCGCCCGCGCCGTGCCGCGCCGCGCTCCACGCGGCGATGTAGATCCGGCGTCCCGCCCACGTCATCACGAACAGCGTAATCGCCAACAATGCGTATGGAGTAAATGCCATATGCATGGCGCCCATCGACAAACCCATCGCGACCGCACCCAAGGCGAGGCTTACGATCGCTTTGACCGCGAGATCCCGTGCCTCCTCCGATTGCTTCCGCTCGCGTTCTTCCTGCTCGGCGAATGCGCCGGCGCCCTCGGACGGCAATTGCGCCTCGTATCCGGTATCCACCACGGCGCGCACCAGCGCGTCCGGCGCGATCTCGGCTGGATCGAAGGCGACCGTCGCGTCGCCGGTCATCAGATTCACCGCCGCCTTCTTCACCCCCGGCGACCGTTCGAGCGCCCGCTGCACATGCGCCTGGCACGCCGCGCAGGTCATTCCGCCGACGTTGATGTGGATGGTCTCGGTCACTTTTTCTTTTTCACTGGTTTTGCGGCGGATTGTTTCCACGCTTCGGTCATCGCGCGGCCCAGCGTGTCTTCATCGGCGTCTTTCAACAGCACCCGCGTACAGCCTTGCGCGCCCCACGCTCCATTCTCCGGCGCGAACATTTCGGGGTGTTCTTTGACCAGCTCGAGCTGCAGCGCAGGCGCGACCTTGACCATGCCCCGCTTCAGATCGGGCGCAAGCGTCGCGAAAATTTTCCCGTTGGCGCGAAAATCCGGATGCCCCATGTGCGAGCCTTCGGTTGCGCCGGGCATGCTGAGAGCGATCTTGCGAAACCGGTCAGCCTTCATTCCGAATCACGTTCGCGCGCCTGGTATCCTGCCGCGCACACCGCCGCGATCACTTCGGGCGTCTGCGATGATTCGATCCGAACCGTCGCCGACCCCACCTCCACTTTCTCCGCGCGCGCGCCAGGCACGCTTTCGATCGCCTTGCGGACCCGCTCCACGCATTTCTGGCAATGCATTCCCTCAATCGCCAACTTCATACTTACAGCTTAGATGTAACGACCCGCTCCCGAGATGCCGTGGGCGCATTGTAGTCTGGAAGGGGTGGGACCCGAAACATCTGAATCCGCACGCTCTCGCAACGAGACGATTGTTCTCAGTCTCGTCATTGGAGTTCTGGTCGGCCTGGTAACGGTCGCCTTTATTCTGCTTACCGGTAGACTGGCCGCTCGCATGTACCCTTCAGGCGGCGCGCCGTGGAGGCGCCTGCTGATCCCCGTGCTCGGCTCGCTGGGAACCGGCTACCTGCTTTCGAAATATTTCCCTAACGCGCGCGGCAGCGGGATTCCTCAGGCCAAGTACGCGCTGTTCATAAACAACGGCTACATCTCGCTCAAGACGGTGATTGGAAAGTTTGTGTGTTGCGCGGCGTCGCTTGCCAGCGGCATTGCGCTCGGACGTGAAGGCCCGTCGGTGCAGATCGGCGCTGGAATCTCTTCCGTTCTCGGCCGGCGATTCAAGCTGACCACCGAAGACGTGAAGTCGCTGGTTCCGGTGGGGTGTTCGGCCGCGCTCGCCGCGGCTTTCAATACTCCCATCGCCGCCGTGTTGTTCTCGCTCGAAGAAATTATGGGCGATATGCACGCGCCGGTGCTCGGAACCGTCGTCATCGCCAGCGCGACATCCTGGATGGTGCTGCACCTGGTCCTGGGCGATCAGCCGCTGTTTCACGTCCCCGCGTACCAGTTGGTCAATCCGGCCGAGTTCGGCGTTTACGCGATTCTGGGCGTGGTCGGCGGGTTGGGATCGGTGTGCTTCGTCAAACTTCTGCTGGGCATCCGCAAATGGTTCAAGACGTTTCCCAAGGCGACCGAATGGGCACAGCCGGTGGCAGGCGGGTTACTGGTCGGCCTGATCGGATGGTTCGTACCGGAGATTCTGGGCGTCGGCTACGACTACGTCGATGTTGTGCTGGGCGGTGATTTTCCGGTGAAAACCGTCGCCCTGTTGGCTGTGCTGAAAATCATCGCGACGCCGGCCTGCTACGGATCGGGCAACGCGGGCGGCATTTTCGGTCCCAGCCTGTTCATCGGCGCGATGATCGGCGGATCGGTCGGCTGGGTCGCGCACACCCTGTTCCCGCACCTGACCGCGGGTCCGGGAGCCTACGCGCTGGTGGGCATGGGCGCCGCGTTTGCCGGAATCGTCCGCACACCCATGACTTCGGTCATCATGATTTTCGAAATGACCCGCGATTATTCGATCATCGTTCCGCTGATGATTTCGAACCTGATCAGCTTCATCATTTCGCAGAAGCTGCAGCCCGAGCCTATTTATGAAGCTCTGGCGCTGCAGGAAGGCGTGTACCTGCCCACCGCTGAATCGCGCGAGGAATTGGCCGGCGTCCGCGTGGGCCAGGTGATGCAGATCGGACGCGAGCCCCTGTCTCCCGACATGTTCCTGAAGGACGCCGATCAGGCTCTCCAGAAAATGGGCCGCAACGCGTGGCCGGTGGGCGATGCGAAACGCTTACTCGGCATGATCACGCTGCGCGAGATCGAGCAAGCCAAGGATTGGCAGCAGTTATGCGACCTGCTTCCGCCCGATTCGTCGTTTCCCTACGTGCATCCCGACCATCCCCTGTCGCTTGCGCTGGAGCGGATGGGAGCGCATGCGGTCGATACCGTTCCGGTGGTCAGCCGCGCCAATATCCGGCAGCCATATGGCGTCGTGACGCTCGACGATGTGCTGGCGGCCTTCGGAGTCGGCAAGGAACTCGAGGCAAAGGACGGTCATCCGCATGACGGTGGGTGAGGACCGTCTCCAGTACGGATTGATCGCCGCCATCGTGGCGATGGGCGGCGCATTGTGGTTGGCCGACGTGTTTCTGGCCCGTACCGAAAACGCGGAAGTCCGGGCCGAGGCTCGCCGCGATTACGACCAAGGATCCCGGCTGTTGACCGATGGGAACCGCGGGCAGGCCGTGGACGTGTTGCGCAAAGCGTATGCGCTGCAGCGCACCAACCGTGGTTACGCCGTCCGCCTGGCCGAAGCGCTGATCGCCGACGACAAATTCGATGAGGCCGGACGCATCCTGGCCGAGTTGCTGGCGCGCACGCCCAATGACGGCGAATCGAATCTGCTCGAAGCGCGGCTGACGCTGCGGACCGGGACCCTCCCGGACGCCATCGCGTATTATCATCGCGCCATCTACGGATCCTGGACGGGACTGAACCCGCAGCAGGCGCAGACCCGCAAAATTCAGACCCGCATGGAGCTGGTGGAATTGCTGGCCAAACGCGGAATGAAGCAGGAACTGCTCAGCGAACTGCTGGCGCTCAGCCCGGAAGCGGCGGGAAATCTGGAGGTTGAAAAAAAGGTGGCTGGCTGGTACATGGCCGCCGGCGCCCCGCAGCGCGCGGCCGACTCGTACCGGGAGTTGATGCGGGAAGATCCCGACGATCCTTCGAACGCCGCCCGTTTCGGCGACGCGGAACTGGCGCTCGGAAATTACCGCTCGGCGGAAAATGCTTTTTCAAAGGCCGGCGACCTGGATCGCGCGCGCCTGGCCGACCAGATCGCGGAACTGGACCCCACCGGCCGCACTCTCAGCTCGGCTGAAAAATTCCGCCGCAGCGAGCGAATTCTCGAAATGGCGCGCGACGATCTCAACCGCTGCTCAGGGGATGCGAAGCTGGTCGACCAGGCCACCGATCTGCTGGACAAGAAAATTCGCGGCGTGGTCACCAATGAGCTGTCCGAGGAGCGCCTGTCGCTCGCCGAGCAACTCTGGAAGGCTCGCCCATCGGGCTGCGCAGACGAAGTGCTGCGTCAAATCACCCAAAAATTGGCCCAATAAGTCGCCATCCTTCGGATTCAGCGGAGTTTAGCCCGTCGATCAGCGAGCAGTTGTCTCAAGACGGACCGATGACACCGATTCTCGTCTTCACAGTAGCAGCCGACGGAGAAATCCGTCGAATGCGACAACGCGGCCAGGACGTCCAGCAGCCGCGCCGCCTCCGGCCGGTTCATCTCAGCCCGAAATTTCCGAACGAACCCAGACCACGCCCGTTCCGTCTGCGCGGAGAGCGCTTCTTTCACTAACTCCTGGCTGGGTGAGAGGTTAGGCAGCCAGACGTCGTAGAAATCGCGCTTGGCGAACTCCGCTTTCGGAACCCCGCGGGGCGGTCGCCGCACGGTTCCGATGCGCAAGCCCTCCTGAGGCGTTCTGGGTGAACCGAGCCGCACAATCGTGATCGCCATGATTTGAAATCCTCTCGCATATATGATAATCTCTATAGGGAACTAGACTATGCTCGTCGACACTCTTCCTGATCTCGAAGCCGTTGCCGAAGAATACGACCGGACCGTCCGCGAGGACATTGAGCTGTTTCGAACGCAAGCTCAATCCTACTCCACGGGCGCGATCGATGACGATCAGTTCCGGCCGCACCGCTTGAGGCGCGGGATTTACAGCCAGCGCCAAGCCGGTGTCCACATGATCCGGACCAAGGTGCCGGGCGGATTGCTCACTGCCGAACAGATGCGGCAACTGGCCGACATTGCTGACGATTTCGCCGGCGGCAAAGGGCACCTGACCACCCGGCAGAACATGCAGTTCCATTTCGTGCCATTGCGCGACGTTCCCGACGTTCTGCACCGGCTGGCTGACGTTCGGCTGACCACGCGGGAAGCCTGCTACAACACGGTTCGTAACGTAACCGCGTGTCCGCTGGCCGGATTGCATCCGGAGGAGCCATTTGACGTCCAACCGTACGCCCGCAGACTGGCATTTGCGTTCCTACATAAGGAATTGACGGACAACCTGCCGCGCAAATTCAAGGTCGCGTTTGCGGGATGTCCGGAGGATTGTATCGCCTCGGCGATTAATGACGTGGGTTTGCGGGCGGTCATCCGGGACGGGGTCCGCGGCTTTAGTATGACCGTCGCTGGTGGGCTGGGCCCGTTGCCGACCGAAGCGAAGCTGCTACATGAGTTTATTCCTGCCGAAGAAGTCGTCAGTCATGTCGAAGCCGTCATCCGGGTGTTCAATCGCCACGGGAATCGCGGGAACAAGAACAAGGCGCGTCTAAAATTCGTCATGCGCGAGCGCGGATTCGACTGGTTGCGCGACGCGATCGCAGAGGAATACCGCGATATCGAGCGTAACGGCGGCATCCCGATGCCGGCGGAAGTCCCCGAGAGCTTCGGTGGTTTTCAGCCGGTACCACCACCAAAAGGGAGCGGCGAATTGTTGCCGGTGTTCGAGCAGGAATCGCCGGAACTGCGGGCTTGGCGCGAGACCAACGTCCGGCCGCAGAAGCAGGCTGGCTATTCGATCGTCACGGCGACCATCCCGCAAGGCAACCTGACCGGCGAACAGATGCGCGGGCTGGCCCGTTTGTCCGAGCAGGCCGGCGACGGGTCGCTGCGGTTCTCGATGAATCAGAACGTGGTGCTCGCCTGGGTCCCGGCGGGAGCGGTCAAGCGCGTTTACGGCGCGTTGACCGCACTGGGCTTAGCCGGCGCGGGCGCCGACGAGGTCAGCGACGTCATCACCTGTCCGGGCGCGTATAGCTGCAACCTGGCGCTGACCAAGACCATGGGTCTCGGTGCCGCTCTTTCGCCAATTCTCGAGAAGGAAACCGATCCATTGGTGCGGCGTCTGCGCATCAATTCAAGCGGCTGCCCGAATTCCTGCGGCCAGCACTGGATCGGCGATATCGGGTTTTACGGCAACGCCCGCAAGATCAATGGCCGCGAAGTGCCGTATTATCTGATGCTGCTGGGCGGAACGCAACACGAATTCGGCGTCGCGATTCAGAGCCTTCCGGCCCGCCTGGTGCCCGCCGCCGTTACGCGCGTTCTCGATCATTACAAAGAACATCGCGCGGAAGGCGAAACTTTCCGCCAATACGTCCTGCGCCACAAAGTCGAGACTTTCCGCAAGCTGACCGGGGACCTGGTGAAACCTGCCGATCTGTCACCGGAGATGTATCAGGACTGGGGCGATGATGTCGCGTATTCGCTGGAACTCGGCCGCGGCGAGTGCGCGGCGTAAGATCGTGGCGCACGCACTCCTGCGTGCAGCGTCGGCACTTCCGGTCCCAGACGAGGTGTCGAGAAGAGTCTCGACACGGCACGCAGGAGTGCGTGCGCCACAAACGAAAAAGGCCAGCCCGAAGGCTGGCCTGAAGGTAAGTGAAGAACCTCGATTACCCTTTTGTCGTTCGTCCGTTCGCTCTGGCCGGACGGCTGGTTTCGACGGAGGCGCCGCTGGCTGCCGCCATGGCTGGAATGGTGATCGACGTATCCACCAGCCGTGCCATGTCCGCGACCGGCAGTCCTTCCGCTTCGCGCGCGAAAGTCAGCGCCCGCGCCGAATCGTCGAAATCCACCCGAATCCAGTCGCCGCCGCGCACCTGGTCGGTCGCGATCAGGTTCGACATCGGATGCACCAGCAGCCGTTCGATGGCGCGCTTCAGGTGCCGCGCACCGTACTTCATATCGGTGCCTTCGCTCAGCAGGAAATCCTTGCCGGTATCGGAAAGAGTGAAGACGAACGCCGCGGTCCGTAGCGGTGTTGAAGATTCGCTGCTGCACCAGGTTCAATTCGATGTCCAGGATCTTCTTCAGCTGCTCGGTGCCGAGCGGCTGGAAGGTCACGATCTTATCGAGCCGGTTCATGAACTCCGGCGTGAACTTGCGCCGCGCCGCTTCGACGCCGGTGCGCGCAAGTTTGCCGGTCATTTTTTCGTCCATCTGCCCGCTAGCCGTGTTATCGCGGACCTGCTGGGTCGCGAAGCCCAGCTTGGGATTCATGATGGTGCTCATCTCCGCCGCGCCCAGATTGCTGGTCATGAAGATCATGGCGCGCGAGAAATCCACCCGGCGGTTGTCGCCCAGCGTCAGGGTGGCTTTGTCCAGAATGCCGAGCAGCAGGTTCCACAGTGCGTCGGACGCCTTCTCGATTTCGTCGAACAGCACGAAGCTCAGCTTGATCGTTTCGGTGTGGTACTGATTCAGCACTTCCTGGCACAGCAGCGGATGCGTTTCGCGATGCCCCAGGTATCCGGGAGGCGAACCGATCAGCTTGGCGATTTCATGGCTGTGCTGGAACTCCGCGCAATCGATCTTGATGACCGCGCGAGGGTTCTCCGAGCAGCGCTTCGGCGGTAGCCTCCACGATGCGCGTCTTGCCTGAGCCGGTCGGCCCCAGGAACAGGAAATTTCCGATCGGGCGGCCCGGAGCGCTCATCCCCGCCAGGTTCATCTGATAAATGTTGACGATCTGGTCGATCGCCTCATCCTGCCCGATGATCATCCTCCGCAGGTTCGATTCGAGCGACATCGCTTCGCGTCCAGTCTTTGCCGGATCCAACGGGATGTTTAGCCGTACCATTTTATCTACCGCCTTTCTTCCTGCCCGCGCACTGTCCGGTGCGCCAGCCTTTCCTACCCTCGGGACCGCCTGCCTCGCGGCCCCCTTCCACAATCCTTCAGGCAACCCAATTGCCATTTGTTTAGATGCTCCGTGTTGCAGCAAGATGCTACTGCAATATCTATCTCTTCGGCCGAGCCGGACGGACTTCTACCCGGCTAATTAACGTTCTTCGAGGCATTTCGAGGAGCATCCGTACTATTTCGGCAATGTCCTCCGGCCAGATTTTCCAATCCTGACCCGATACCGCACCGGAAAACTCGGTAGCAACGCTACCCGGCATGATATAGCTGACGCGGACGTTATCGTTCCTGGCGTCCAACATCACCGCTTCACTGAAACCCGTCAGGGCGAACTTCGATGCATTGTACGCAGCGCCACCCGCAAACGGATTCTTTCCAGCGAGACTACTTATAGTGACGATATGTCCTCCACCCCGGGTTCCAAATCTGGCGACGGCTTCCTTGGTGCAATAGAACACCCCCGAGAGGTTGGTATCGATCGTATACTGCCAATCCTGTATGGACAGTTCCGAAATGGGACGAAACACCCCGACACCGGCATTGTTGACCAGCACATCGAGCCCGCCGAGGCGAGCGTCGACGAAGCGGAAAAGCTCGCCAACCTCTTCATGCTTCCTAACATCGGCGGCTTTGCCGACGACTTTACCGCCGGTGTCGCGCATGAGTTCGGCAACTGTCGAATCCACGGCATCCTGCGCACGTCCGCAGATCGCGACATGCGCTCCACGCTCGAGCAAAGTCTTCGCGACGGCGCGTCCGATGCCACGCGTCGCCCCAGTGACAAGACAGATTTTTCCGGTGAGGGTTTCCATGCCTTCAGAGTAGCGGGAGTGTGTAAGCATCCCCGCAATTTGCCTGAGCGACTACCCTCAATACGGGGGGTGCGACCCAAAAATGCGGGCGCAGTTTGTCCCATGGTGGATGAGCGGGCTGTGTCGTTCTGTCCCGCCGCTGCTCGTGAGAAGACCGCGCGTCCGCCGCTTCTTTGGGCAAGAGTCGGGACTCCACCCCGCCGTTACCGGCAGGGCTGGTCGATCGCGTTGAGGGCGCAGGCGGCGTTGACCAGCCCTGCCGGTG
>CAWCPE010000012.1:0-23446 GCA_963797245.1 Terriglobia bacterium | reverse complement strand
TTCGCTGCTCACCAGAAGTTACCCGGTAGCGCTCGGCTGAAGTGACCCAGCCGCAGTGAAGCGGATTGAGAACCGGGCGTCGTCATCCACGCCGTAGGCGTGCGGTGGTTGCGGCGAGGGTACGGGGCGATATCATCCGCGCCGAAGGCGCGCTGTTTGGGTGGTTATTTATGGGGGCAGAGGGGCTATCGCGCCGGGAGGGCGCGTTGGAGTTTATTGCGGAGGTGCTGAAAGTATTCCTGACCGACCTGCAGTTGCAGCACTTCTTCGATCACCGGGGCGAAAAGTATGCCAGCGAGCGGATGGTTCCCAGCGGCGCAGCGCCGGCGGGCAGTGCTCGCCGCCGGACCGCAGCGAGAACGAAGGCGTTCTCCACCGTTTCCATCGGCACACCCCGTTGGTGCAGTTGCGCCGCGAGCACCCGATCGGCCCGTCGAACCACGCCGCAGGCACCCGGAGTCGCGCAGTAGGCAGCCAGAAGCCGGCGCACGTAGTCGGGCTGTTCCATACCGATCAACCCTGCGGCTCGCGCAACGACGGACCGTTGATGGTCACCGTGTGGCAGTAATGCCGCACACGGCTCAGCAGCGCATCGACCATGGATTTGTTGCCCAGAAAGTTCTGCCACTCGTCATATCCCAAGTTCGTCGTAATGATGGTGGAGTGGCGCGTATAGCGTTCCTCCATCAGTTTGAAGAAGGTGTTGGACTGCTCGGGCTTGAGATTCAGGTATCCGAACTCATCGATCAACAGGACGTCCAGACGGGCCAGGCGATTGAGCAACTGGCGCGTGGAGCGGTCCGCCAGAGAGGCGTACATCTCGTCGAATAGATCCTGTGCGCGGATGAACTGACAGCGATGGCCGTTCTGCAAAGCTTTCAACAGAAGCCCGCAAGCCAGTCCGGTTTTGCCAACCCCGGTCGGACCCGTGAACACCAGATTCTCCCGCATGTTGGCGACGAAGTCGAGTTCGGCGAAAGTGCGTATCTGTTTGCGGTTCACGCCGGGCTGGCGCGCCCAGGGAAACGATTCCAGCGACCCGCGTTCCGGCAGATTCGCTCGGCCGATGCGCCATTCCAAAGCGCTCTCCTGCCGGTCGTGCCATTGCGCGCGCAACAGCCCGGCGACAGAACTCCGAGTAAGATGTCTGCACTTTCTCGGCGGCGCGCAACTGTTCGTCGTAAACGCTGAGCATGCGCCGCAGCTTGAGATTCTTCAGGAGTTGTTCCAGCTCTTCAGTCATTCGGCGTCCTGCTCCGGCAGTAGAAAGTAATCGCGCGCCACGCGGCGCAAAATCATACGCTCCACACGATCCAGATCGTACAGTCCATACCGGGCGGCTTCCTGCACCGCGGCCAGGAATGGCTCGCGCGGATATTCCCGCAGCAGGCGCAACAGTTGCCGCAGGGCAAGCGCCACCACCTTGCGACTCTTTTGCTTCAGCTCCGCCACATAGAGCCGCGGTCTCCGGCGCCGCTTCGACAATCGCTTTTTCCTCCGGGTGCGGATCGCGTTTGACGCCTTCCCCCCGCGCCGGCCGGTGCGCCGGCCAGCGTGACGCGCTGCGACAGCGGCGTCACCGCGCGCGCATGCGTGACGATATGCCGCGCATCCATTTCGATCTCGATCTTGTCCCGCGTTTCGCGCACCTCCACCCGATGCCCGATCCACGCCACCGGCACGGAGTAGCGAATCGAGTTCACCGAGACGTAGCCTTCCACGTCCACCGTGCGCTGATGCAGTCGATACACTTCGGGAACCCACGCCGGCAGTGGTTTGAGATGCATGCGCTCCACCGCGAACAGTTCGCGCGGCACGGCGCGGATATGTTTCTTGTAAGTCGAGTTGACCTTGTCGCACCACTGGCGCGCCTGCTGGTTCAGATCCTCCCAACTGGCGAACGTACGCCCCGCGAGAAAGTTGTTTTCGATGAAGGAAAACGGGCGCTCCACGCGCGCCGAACGATTGGCATTGCCGATCGCGTGCGCCACGAAGCGGAATCCCAAGCGCTCCGCAAACGCCTCCATCTCGGGCACGGGAATCATCTCGCGGCCCGTGCCGCGCAACACCACCACGTGCGTGTTATCGATCATTACTCGTTCAGGCGCGCCGCCGGCATACCGCAGCGCGTCGGTGAGAAACACCTTGCAATCGAAGCGCTGAAACGTAGGATTGATCTGGAAAACAGCATCCGCGAATAGCACAACACCGCACTCGCGGTCTGCGCTTTGTACTTTCTGCCTCCCACTTCCACCGTGTGCGGAGACGTATCGTGCTGCATCTCTTCGCCCGGCTCGAAGTGATATTGGCCCGCCGGGGCGACCGGCGTTTGTCCGATGCCCTGCCGGCGGCAGAACCCCGTCAGCGCCGGATACGACAGCGCCGCGCCGCCCGCGATCAGTTCCTCATGGACTCGCACGAGGTTCCCCTTGCACGAGGTCAAAGTTCGAGGATCTGTCCGCGGTACGGTTCGGCTTTCTCCGCCCGCTGGATCTCGGGCACGTTGCTGGAGTTGTCGCGACACTTTGCGCACGGTCGGGCGCGACACCGTAGCACCTGTGCGATCTCGCTCTTGCTCACTCCCTGCGCGCTCAGCCCAGGATCGCGGTTCGTTGTGCCTGGCTCACATGTTTGCCTTCCTGCTCCTTTCCGATTCCTTCCGTCATCCGCGCCAGCTCTCGGCGCGCACTTTCCATCTGGCTCTGCGCTTGTTTCTGTTGCGGAGCCGTCATCTCCGGCAGCGCTTCGGCCAGCCGCCGTCCGCCGCGACGCAGGATGGCAATCGCCATATCCAGATCGCGTTCCACTTGTTCGACCGCCGCCCGTTTGGCTGCCGCTGGCTGACGATCCGTTTTCAAAAACAGTTCCGGCTCGGCGAGAATGCGTTCGCGGACCACGCGCGTGCCCTCGCGCCAGGCGGTTACAGTTGGCCGGCCTGCCGCGTATCGCACGGTGCGCGACGAATGCCGCCGCCATGCGCGTGCAGTCGCCGCCGCTGACTCGCGCCACCGGCACCAGATACTTCATCGCTACTTGTGCGGAGATCTTGCCTTCGCGCACTTGCCGCTGGATCGCTTCCGGCAGCAACTCCACCAGGGCCAGCCGCCGCGACACCCAACTCGCGCTACGGTCGAAGCGGCGCGCCAACTCATCGAGACCATAGCCGAAGCGCTGCTCCATCTCCGCCAGCAGCCAGCCTTGTTCGAGCGCGCTTTCCCGCGGACTAAACCCCAGCGACCTCGACAGCAGCACCGCTTCGGCCTCGCTCATCGGCCAGACCGTGGCTTCAACCGTGTCGCGGCCGAGTTGTTCCAGCGCGGCCACGCGCTTGTGGCCATCGATCACCAGGTAACGTTCGCGGTGTCTTTCGGCACCACCACGACGATGGGCGTCTGCTGGCCGCCGCCAGCCAGCGACGCCAGCAACCGCCGCTGCCGGTGCGGTTCGCGGACTCGCAGATGTTCCCATCGGCGGTCCAGTTGGTGAAACTCCAGTTGCATCGTCGCCCGCTCGGGATTGAGTATGCGGGAAGCCGGGACTGGTCTTTTTGGCGGGGGGGAACTGTGCCGGAAACTCCCGCGGGATCTATCGGATAGGAGCGGAACTGGTCTTTCGCGGAACGCAGCATTAGTGCTCTCATAACACTAATAAAATCTGCGCCTTTCGGCCGAACTGGTCTTTCGCGAGCTCCCAGGGAAGTCGGTTCAAGGGAGCCGGAAAAGGGAGTGGCTCCGGCGGCGGTGTTTGCGCGGCGCGCTGATCTAATCTCCAGGCGATGCGTAGTCTGGATTCCGCTTTCGCCAGTCCGCCTGCGTCTTCTGTCGCCGGGCCGTTTGACACTCCGCCTTACCACAGGCTCGCTGCCGCTCTCCCACTCGCGCATCCGGCTGGAACCACCGGCGGCAGATTCTACATGGCTTCTTCCGGACCTTCGGCATCGTGATGATCCATCGTGGTCATCACACGCCGAGGCGGATCAGTTCAGAATGCCTGGATCACTTTTGGAGAGTATCGGTGGGTCAGCTCTCCAGAATTGACCCAGTAAAGCTCGGCTGAAGTGACCCACCGCAGGAACAGGATTGAGAACCCGGCGTCGTCATCCACGCCGCAGGCGTCCGGTCGTTTGGGCGAGGGTAGGCGGCGATATCATCCGTGCCGAAGGCGCGCTGTGTGGGTGGGGATTTCGTTCGGGGGGATCGGGGCTATCGTGCCGAGCCAGCACGTTGGAGTTTGTGGCGGAGGTGCTGAAAGTATTCCTGACCGACGTGCAGTTGCAGCACCTCTTCGATCACCGGAACGAAGTATGCCAGTGAACGGATCGTTCCCAGAGGCGCGGCGCCAACGGGCCGTATGAGTCGCCGAGCCGCGGCCAAGACGAACGCATTCTCAACCGCTTCAATCGGCACGCCGCGTTCGTGCAGGTGGGCCGCCAGCACTCGATCCGCCCGGCGGGCGACGCCGCATGTGCCCGGAGCCACACGATAGGCATCCAGAAGCCGGCATACATACTCGCGTTGGTCCATCGGTTCAGCCCTGTGGCTCGCGCAACGATGGACCGTTGATGGTCACCGTATGGCAGTAATGCCGCACACGGCTCAGCAGCGCATCCACCATCGATTTGTTGCCGAGAAAGTTCTGCCATTCGTCGTAGACCAAGTTTGTCGTGATGATCGTCGAGTGACGCGTATAGCGTTCTTCCATCAACTTGAAGAACGTGTTCGACTGCTCCGGTTTCAGATTCAGATACCCGAACTCATCGATCAACAGCACGTCCAAACGGGCCAGACGATTGAGTAACTGTCGCGTGGAGCGGTCGGCCAGCGATGCGTACATCTCGTCGAACAGATCCTGGGCACGAATGAACTGACAGCGATGGCCGTTCTGCAAAGCCTTCAACAGAAGTCCGCAAGCAAGACCGGTTTTGCCCACGCCCGTTGGTCCCGTCAACACCAGGTTCTCGTGCTTGGCGACGAAGTCGAGTTCGGCGAACGACCGCAGTTGCTTACGGTTCACACCGGGTTGGCGCGCCCAGGGAAACGATTCCAGCGACCAGCGTTCCGGCAGATTCGCCCTGCGGATGCGCCACTCCAAAGCGCTCTCTTGTCTGTCGTGCCACTGCGCGCGCAACAGCCCGGCGACGAACTCCGAGTAAGAGGTTTGCATTTTCTCCGCGGCGCGCAACTGCTCGTCGTACACGTTGAGCATGCGCCGCAGCTTGAGATTCTTCAGCAGTTGTTCCAGTTCTTCAGTCATGGGAATCGGAGTCCGTATCCAGTAACAGAAAGTAGTCGCGCGCCACACGGCGCAAAATCATTCGCTCCAAACGATCGAGATCGTAAAGCCCATATTGGGCGGCTTCGCGAACCGCCGCCAGGAACGGCTCGCGCGGATATTCCCGCAGCAATCGCAACAGTTGCCGCAGGGCAAGGGCCACCACCTTGCGGCCTTTTTGCTTCAGAGCCGCCACATAGAGTGCGGTTTCCGGCGCCGCTTCGACAATCGCCTTTTCCTCCGGGTGCGGATCGCGCCTGACGCCTTCCCCACGCGGCGGGCGATGTGCGGCAAGCGTGATGCGCTGCGCCAGTGGCGTCACTGCGCGCGCATGCGTGACGATATGGCGCGCATCCATTTCGATCTCGATCTTGTCCCGCGTCTCGCGAACCTCCACCCGGTGCCCGATCCAGGGGACCGGGACCGAGTAGCGAATCGAGTTCACCGAAACGTAGCCTTCCACATCCACCGTGCGTTGATGCAGTCGATACACTTCGGGAATCCACGCCGGCAGCGGTTTCAGATGCATGCGCTCCACCGCGAACAGTTCGCGCGGCACGGCGCGGATATGTTTCTTGTAAGTCGCGTTGACCTTGTCGCACCACTGGCGTGCCTGCTGGTTCAGATCCGCCCAACTGGCGAATGTACGCCCCGCCAAAAAGTTGTTTTCGATGAAGGAAAACGGGCGCTCCACGCGTGCCGAACGATTGGCATTGCCGATCGCGTGCGCCACGAAGCGGAACCCCAAGCGCTCCGCAAACGCCTCCATCTCGGGCACGGGAATCATCTCGCGCCCCGTGCCGCGCAGCACCACCACGTGCGTGTTATCGATCATTACGCGCTCAGGCGCGCCGCCTGCATATCGCAGCGCGTCGGTGAGAAACACTTTGCAATCGAATCGTTGAAAGGTAGGATTGATCTGGAAAAACAGCATGCGCGAGTAGCACAACACCGCACTCGCGGTCTGCGCCTTGTACTTCCTGCCGCCCACTTCCACAGTGTGCGGAGACGTATCGTGCTGCATCTCTTCACCCGGCTCGAAGCGATACTGGCCCGCCGGGACGACCGGCGTTTGTCCGATGCCCTGCCTGCGGCAGAAGCCCGTCAGTGCCTGATAGGACAGCGCCGCGCCGCCCGCCACCAGTTCCTCATGGACTCGCACGAGGTTCCCCTTGCACGATGTCAAAAGATCGAGGATCTGTTCGCGGTACGGTTCCGCTTTCTCCGCCCGCTGGATCTCCGGCACGTTGCTGGAGTTGGAGCGCAGCACTTTGCGCACTGTCGGCCGCGACAACCGCAGCACCTGCGCGATCTCGTGTTTGCTCACTCCCTGCGCGCTCAGCTCCAGGATCGCGGTTCGTTGTGCCTGGCTCAACATGTTTGCCTTCCCGCTCCTTTCCGATTCCCTCCGCCATCCGCGCCAGCTCTCGCCGCGCTCGTTCGATCTGGCCCAGCGCTTGTTTCTGTTGTGGAGCTGTCATCTCCGGCAGCGCTTCGGTCAGCCGCCTTCCGCTACGACGCAGGATGGCAATCGCCATATCCAGATCGCGTTCCACTTGTTCGACCGCCGCCCGCTTGGCTGCCGCTGGCTGACGCTGCGTTTTCAAAAACAGTTCCGGCTCGGCGAGAATGCGTTCGCGGATCACGCGCGTGCCCTCGCGCCAGGCCGTATAGAGTTGGCCGGCCTGCCGCGTATCGCAACGGTGCGCGATGAAAGCCGCCGCCATGCGCGTGCAGTCGTCGCCGTCGACTCGCGCCACCGGCACCAGATACTTCATCGCCACTTGTGCGGAGACCTTGCCCTCGCGCACTTGCTGCTGGATCGCTTCCGGCAGTAACTCCACCAGCGCCAGCCGCCGCGACACCCAACTCGCGCTACGGTCGAAGCGGCGCGCCAGTTCATCGAGACCATAGCCGAAGCGCCGCTCCATCTCCGCCAGCAGCCAGCCTTGTTCGAGCGCGCTTTCCTGCGGGCTAAATCGCAGCGACCTCGATAGCAGCAGAGCCTCGGCTTCGCTCATCGGCCAGAGCGTGGCTTCAATCGTGTCGCGTCCCAGTTGTTCCAGCGCGGCCACGCGCTTGTGGCCATCGATCACCAGGTAACGTTCGCGGTTGTCTTTCGACACCACCACGACGATGGGCGTCTGCTGGCCGCTGTCAGCCAGTGACGCCAGCAACCGGTGCTGCCGGTGCGGATCGCGGACTCGCAGATGCTCCCATCGGCGGTCCAGTTGGTGAAGCTCCAGTTGCATCGTCGCCTGCTCGGCATTGAGTATGCGCGAAGCTGGGACTGGTCTTTTCTGGCGGCGGGGGAAGTGTGCCGGAAACTCCCGTGGGATCAATCGGATAGGAGTTGAACTGGTCTTTCGCGGATCGGAGGATTAGTGCTCCCATAACACCAATAAAATCAGCGCCTTGCGCGCCGAACTGGTCTTTCGCGAACTCCCAGGGAAGGTGCTTCAACGGAGCTGGAAAACGTAGTGGTTCCGGCGGCGGTGTTTGCGCTGCGCGCTGATCCAATCTCCAGGCGATGCTGTAGTCTGGATTCCGCTTTCGCCAGTCCGCCTGCGTCTTCTGTCGCCGGGCCGTTTGACACTCCGCCTTACCACAGGCTCGCTGCCGCTCTCCCACTCGCGCATCCGGCTGGAACCACCGGCGGCAGATTCTACATGGCTTCTTCCGGACCTTCGGCATCGTGATGATCCATCGTGGTCATCACACGCCGAGGCGGATCAGTTCAGAATGCCTGGATCACTTTTGGAGAGTATCGGTGGGTCAGTTTTGGAGAGCGCCGAAGCAACAACGCCCTAGCTATTGGCTCCTCGGTTGTGCGGGCGCACTTTGATCCACTCTTGGAGAATGAATGGTTCAGGGGTAAGGTACGGCATTCGTTTTATCTGTGTTTCGAATACTGTGTCCAAGCTGCCGTGAACTGGACTAAAAGGTACAATGCGGCGAATGGGACGAAAGAGAGGATCGCTCTTGTCTTCGATGAACAAAGTGAATTTTCTCCGCGCGCACACGAGCTTTACAATGCGTACAAGAGAAATGGCAAGTACAGAGACTGGCTGGTCAGTATATGTTTCGCATCGAGTAAGGAGTTCTATCCGCTTCAGGCTGCCGACTTTTTGGCGTACTGTACATACGACATGAGTGTCCGAAAATATTATCCAGAGCTAGACCATAGATATTTTCCAGTGGGGCCTGTATTCGACAGGATGATGAACGAGGAAATAGCTAGCAGCCTGTGGTTAAAGTCCGGAAAACTCCTGGCCTTCAAAACATTCTGACTTTAAAATGTAGTTATGGCGATGGGCACGCGGAAGCACCGGCAGCGACAGGAGCAGCTCTGGGTCACGCACACCGAACTGGCGACTGCGCCCGGGCATCCGTTTTATAAACGGCTGAGCCAGGTTCTGGACGGCGAGAAGTTCGATGAGTTCTGCGAGCGGGAGTGCGCGCAGTTCTACGCGGATCACAACGGACGTCCGTCGCTGACGCCGGGCATATACTTCCGGCTTTTGCTGGTGGGCTACTCCCTCCGTGCCAATATCGATGAGACAGAATCCGCGGCCATAATTACAGAGCAGGGCGGCCAGGAGAATCATCGTGAGCGAAGCCAAGATGGCAGTTCCTTTTGTAACCAGTTTGCCTGACCCGGAGGTGCCGGCCAAGGCACAGCGGCGCAAGTTTAGCGCGGAAGACAAGAAGCGGATTCTGGAGGATGTCGAACGTGCCACCGGACACGGTGGCATCGGAGCCGTGCTTCGACGCGAGGGGATCTATTCCTCGACGTTATACAGCTGGCGCAAGGAACGCGACGCCGCCGTTCACAAGGCTTTTTCTCAGAAGCGAGGTCCGCGGCCGCAGCGCAATCCACTGGCCAGGGAAAACGAAAAGCTGCGTCGCCAGAATCAGCGTTTGCAGGAAGAGTTGGAGAAAGCCCACATCGTAATCGACGTTCAAAAAAAAGTGGCCAAGCTGTTGGGTCATCCGATCGCAGAGGTTCCCAACGGGGAGAAGTGATCATGACCGCCCTGGATCAACTTCGTCCTTTAATAGGAATGAAGCGGGCGTGCCAGGCGTTGTCGGTGCCGCGCGCGACCTGGTACCGGCGATGGAAACGTCGCGGTCTTTTTCCTGCTGCCCCACCTTCCGTGCAGCACCAGCGGCATTCGGCGCGAGCCCTTTCCGATGGCGAACAGTCCAGCGTACTTGCGTGCCTTCATGAGGAACGTTTTCAGGATTGCTCACCCGCGCAGGTCTACGCGGCACTGCTCGATGAAGGCCGGTTTCATTGCTCCATCCGCACGAGGGCATCGATTCGGAACGGGGCATCGCGTGGCGGGTGGCCGATTCGCTGGGACTGCGGCAGTTCCTTAGTTTCGGGCTGGACGAGCAGACGCCGGATCATTCGACGATCTCGCGCACCCGGCGGCTGATCGATGTGGATACGCACCGGAAGGTTTTCTTCTGGGCATTGGGACTGCTGGCGGACCGGCAACTGGTGAAGGGCAGGACGGTGGCCATCGACGCGACGACGCTGGAAGCGAACGCGGCTATGCGCTCGATCGTGCGGCGGGACAACGGGGCGAGCTACGAAGAGTTCCTGACAGGACTGGCGAAAGAATCGGGCATCCAGACGCCGACGCGGGAAGATCTGGCGCGGCTGGACCGCAAGCGGAAGAAGAAAGGCGCTAACAAAGACTGGGTCAATCCGCATGACAGGGACGCGCGCATTACAAAGATGAAGGACGGCCGGACACATCTGGCGCACAAGGCCGAACATGCCGTCGATCTGGAAACGGGAGCGGTGCTGGCGGTAACGCTGCAACCAGCCGACCGGGGCGATACGGCGAGCATTGTGGAGACGCTGGCCGAGGCGGGCGGGAATGTGGCGGACCTGATTGAGAGGGAAGCGGCGCAGCCGGAACCCGGCGTGAACCTGGCGGGCATTGAAGAGGTGGTTGCCGATAAGGGTTATCACAGCGGCGCGGCGCTGGTGGCCATGAAACAAGCCGCAGTCCGAACCTACATTCCCGAGAAGAAGCAGGCCGGCAAGCGGCACTGGATCGGGAAGAAGGATGAGCAACAGGCCGTCTACGCCAACCGGCAGCGGGTATCGGGGAACTATGGCAAGAGTCTGCTGCGCAGCAGAGGCGAGTTGGTCGAGCGGAGCTTCGCCCATTGTTACGATACCGGGGCTATGAGGCGAACTCATCTGCGCGGTCAGCGGTCGAATCCAGCAAATCGATTAAGGCGTCCAATTTCTTTCCGATTTGCACTACGTTCGGCGGCAGCAATTGATCGGGCACCCAGCAATCAGGACGACGGTTTCCAGGAAAAACCGCCAGCGCCACCGGGTCCAGCGCTTCAAGTTGACTCACCAGAGCGCTGAAATCGGCAAGGCTGACAACGCCTTCGCACTTGAATTCGTTTTCCCATCGAACCACCTTGATGATCTGGCAGACGATTTGCGCCAGCCAACGTAAAGAATGCGTTGTGTAGAGCGAAATCGGATCGGTCGGCGACTTCAAGAAACTGCTGCCCTCACCGACCAGGGCTTTCAAGTAGAGTTCGGTCGCTTCACGGTACAGCAAGACGACCGGGCACGCATCCCACGCCGCCTTGGGATTCGGTTGCAAGTCGAGCGATGCGACCAGCTTCACGGCCGTTCGGTGAAGGGATCTGGCGTACATCATGATCTCGATGTCGCCGCCATTGGTCCAGGATCGGTCGTCGGGTTGGTTGCGAAATTGGATGACGGGTTTCTTTTTCATCGGCGCTGATTCAATTCTAATTGGCTAGCTAGGAATGCGGTACAGTTTTTGATGATGGCCGCAAATCTCGCCAAATGCATGTTGGTGGCGGCTGCAATCGCATCGGCACAGGACCCGGGCGAACTACGGCTCGAAAAGATCGCGAAGGACCTGCGTTATGGCGAGGGTCCCGCATGGTCGCCGGACGGGTTCCTGTTGTTCAGCGACTGCGTTACGAATAAGCTGCACAAATTCGTTCCCGGCAAGGGAGATTCGGAATTCGCGGATGTCGCGGGCGGGCCGATTGGGAACGCGTTCGACTCGCAGGGCCGCCGGTACACTTGCGAATTCCGCGAGCGTCGGGTGACGCGGACGTCGAAGAATGGAAAAGTGGAAGTGCTGGCATCGCGGTTTGAAAGGAAACGTCTGAACGCTCCGAACGATATTACGGTGCGCCGCGACGGGCACGTTTTTTTCACCGATCCGGCATTCGGCAATCAGCAGGACACGCGCGAGCTGGATTTTTACGGCGTGTTTCACCTGACGCCGCGCGGGGAGCTGAATGCGATCGCGCGATTGAAGACGCGTCCCAACGGCGTGGCTCTTTCGCCGAACGGAAAGACATTGTACGTCACGGATTCGGACGCACGGTGCGTGCGCGCTTACGATTTGGATCATGCGGCCACGGAGCGTGTGATCATCGACAAAATTCCCGGCGTACCGGACGGAATCCGCGTGGACGAAAAAGGGAATCTGTGGATCGCGGCGAAGTGGGTTTACGAATATTCGCCGGACGGAAAGAAGCTGATGGAGATCTCCATGGCCGAGACGCCCACCAACCTGGCGTTCGGGGACGCCGATCTCGAAACGCTGTTCGTCACCACGCACAACATCGTGTATCGGATCCGGCTGGGCGTGAAAGGCGCGGCACTTTATTAAGAGCCGGCGCTATCCGAAAGTTCCGCTGCTGGGCGTGGGCGCGCTGATTTTTCGCGGGCGTTCCATATTGTTAGTCGAGCGCGGACGGGAGCCGTTACGCGGCTACTGGTCGATTCCAGGCGGCCTGGTGGAGACGGGGGAACGGCTGGCGGATGCGGTCGCGCGTGAAGTGTTCGAAGAAACCGGCCTGCGGGTGCGCCGCGCGGATCAATTCGAAATT
The DNA here is from genome assembly GCA_963797245.1 of Terriglobia bacterium. GTDB lineage: Bacteria > Acidobacteriota > Terriglobia > Bryobacterales > Bryobacteraceae > Palsa-187. The sequence goes on along the minus strand of CAWCPE010000012.1, from coordinate 11,257 downwards.
TTCGAACGGATCATGCGGGATGCCGACGGGCGCGCCGAATATCACTACGTGCTGGTCGACTACGTGTGTAAAGTGGTGGAAGGGAGTCTGCGCGCGGGCGACGACGTCAGCCGCGCGCAATGGGTGAAGCACGGCGACATCGGCGAATATCGCCTGACGCCGGGCACGCTCGAAGTGATCGAAAAAGCTTTTCATGCACGCCGAAATCGTTCTTGAATTCGAAGCGCTGAGAGAGCTGCTGGGGCGTTATATGCGCAGCGAGCTTGGCCGCGCGGAACTGGCCGCGGTCGCGCCGATTTCGGACCGGCCGGGGATCGAAGCGGCGCTGGCCGACGCGGCGGAAGCAATCGCGTATCTAGGGACGTCGTCGCAGCCGCAGCCCACTTCGCGCGGCGCGGCGATTCGGGTGCGCTTCAGTGAAATCGACGATCCGGCGCGCGCCATCGCAAATTTACGCATCGAAGGCGCGACGCTGGAGCCGCAGGAAATTTTCGAAGTGGCTCGGCTGCTCGATTTAGCTTCAGAGGCGCGTTCGATGTTCTTGGCCGCGCGCGAAAAATTTCCACGATTGGGCGGGTATGCGAGTGCGCTCGCCGATTTGCGCGATCTGGCGCACGATTTGCGCGGCAAGATTCTGCCGGACGGAACGGTCGCCGACGATGCGAGTGTGGCGCTGGGACGGCTTCGGCGCGAAGTGGAACGGCAGCGGCGGTTGATCCAGGCTTCGCTCGAGCGCTTCCTGCGAGCGCATTCGGAGGACGGAACGCTGCAGGAGGATTTCGTCACCATCCGCAACGACCGGTTCGTGGTGCCGGTGGTCACGGGACGCGAACGGCGTGTGGATGGCGTGATTCACGGAGCAAGCGGCAGCGGTCACACGCTGTTCGTCGAGCCGCTTGAAACCATCGGGCTGAACAATGAGCTGGTGCGCCTGCACGAAGAAGAGCTGCGCGAAATACACCGGATTCTGCGCGAATTCACGTCGCGGCTACGTGCACACGCGGTTGAAATCTCGGCGACGGCGGAAGCGCTCGGAAAGTTGGAGCTCATTTTCGCGAAGGCCGAGTTTGCGGTGGATTTCGGGTGCTCGGTGCCGAGGATTAGTCCGGAGAACGCGCGGCAGTTGGTTCTGGTCGATGCGCGGCATCCGCTACTCGAAGATATTCTGAAGCGGCACAAAAAGAGCGTGGTTCCAGTGTCGCTGTCGCTCGATCAGAATGAGCGGACGCTACTGATCAGCGGTCCGAATACGGGCGGAAAAACGGTGGCGCTGAAGACGGTCGGATTGTTGGCGCTGATGGCGCATGCCGGGCTGCCCGTCCCGGCGTCGGACGCGGAGTTCCCGCTGTTCGACGAAGTGCTGGCCGACATCGGGGATCATCAGTCGATTGAGGCTAGCCTCAGCTCATTTTCGGCGCACATCATGACGCTGCGCGAGATGCTGGAGCGCGCCACGCCGGATTCGCTGGTGCTGGTGGATGAGCTGGGGCGCGCGACGGATCCCGAAGAAGGCGGAGCGCTGGGAGTGGCGGTTCTCGAAGCGTTCCAGCGATTCGGCGCGTTTACGCTGGCGTCGACGCACCTGATGGCGATGAAGGTATATGGGGCGTCGACGGCGGGCGTGCGCAACGGGAGCATGGGATTCGATGAAGAAACATTGGAGCCGACCTATGTTTTAAGGCTCGGCGCGCCGGGAAAGTCGGCGGGGTTGGATATTGCGAGCCGTCTGGGACTGGATCCCTCGTTGATTGAAACGGCGCGCGCGCGGATGAGCTCGGCGGAGCGGGACGTTTCGACGTTCCTGGCCGAGCTCCACTCGAAGTTCGACACGATCGAACATGAACGGCGGGAGATCGCGGAGAAAAAGATCGCGCTGGATGCGCGGGAGCAGTCGATGGAGAGCGCGTGGGAAAAGAAGTACGGCGCCAAGATTCGCGAGGTAGAGCAGCGGGCCGCGCAACTGGCGGCGGAGTTTGAAAAACAGGCGCAATCGACCATTGAGGAGTTGAGCCAGAAAGCGCGCGCTCGCATCGCGAAGACCAAGCGGGAATATACCGAAGCGGTGGAAGCGATCGCGCCGGAACCGGTGAAAAACGCCACGCCAAAGCTGCGAGTGGAGCCGGGCGCACGCGTGCGGCTAAAAGGGATTCGCCAGCCGGCGACGGTTCGGCGGCTGCTCGCGGGGGATCTGATTGAAGTGGATGCGGGGTTTTTGAAAATGCAGGTTCCAATGTCCGACGTCGAGGAGGTTCTGCCGACCGGCGGGCCGGAAAGGCGGCAATCGATCACGTTTAATCAGGGGCCGAGTTTTGAAACTCCGTATCGCGAGATCAACGTGATCGGCCAGCGCGCGGAGGCGGCGATCGAGCAGGTGGACAAGATGCTCGACAGCGCTGCGCTCGCGCAGGTGGAGAAGGTGCGGATCGTGCACGGCCACGGGATGGGAATTTTGAAACGCGCAATCGCGGAGATGCTGAAGACCAATCCGCACGTGGAGAATTTTCATTTCGCAACGCCCGAAGAGGGCGGATCGGCCGTGACCATCGTGGAACTGAAGTAACGTGGACTTGAAGTAAGGCTGTTAAAATCGAATTTCCAATGGAAATCGCCAAAGTATATGAGCCCCAGCGGTTCGAACCGCATTGGGCCGAGTGGTGGGTGAGTTCTAACCTGTTTCATGCCGAAGCGCGGCCGGGGGAGCCATATTTTTCGCTGGTCATTCCGCCGCCGAATGTGACCGGGGCGCTGCATATCGGCCACATGTTCGAGCACTCCATCATCGACGCGGCGATTCGCTGGCATCGGATGCTGGGCGCGAATACGCTGTGGGTGCCGGGTACCGATCACGCGGGAATTTCGACGCAGATTATGGTGGAGCGGCAGCTTGCGCAAGAGGGGCTGACGCGGCACGATCTGGGTCGCGAAAAATTCGAACAGCGCGTGTGGGCGTGGAAAGAGCAGTACGGCGGGCGGATTATCGAGCAGATGGAACGCGAAGGCGTGAGCGTCGATTGGACGCGGCTGCGCTTCACGCTCGATCCCGGGCTATCGCGCGCGGTGCGCGAAGCGTTCGTGCGGCTGTACGAAAAGGGCCTGATTTACCGCGCGGAGTACATGGTCAACTGGTGTCCTCGCTGCCAGACGGCGCTTTCGGATCTGGAAACGATCCACGAAGAAACGCAGGGCGATCTGTGGCACATCGTTTATCCGGTGAACGGAAGCGATCTGAAATTAGTGGTCGCGACCACGCGGCCGGAGACGATGCTGGGCGATACGGCGGTCGCGATCAACCCGAATGATCCGCGCGCGGCGGAACTGGCCGGGAAGACGGCGCAGTTGCCGCTGATGGATCGCGCGATTCCGATTGTGCTCGATACGATGGCTGATCCGAAGTTCGGATCGGGCGCCGTGAAGATCACGCCGGCGCACGATTTGAACGATTTCGAAGCGGGCAAGCGGCACAATCTTGCGTCGATCAAAGTGATCGATGAGAACGCGAAGATGACGACGGAGGCGGGGAAATTTGCGGCGCTCGACCGGTTCGAGGCGCGGAAGCAGGTGGTCGCGGAGCTTCAAAAGCTGGGGCTGCTCGAAAAGATCGAGCCGTACAAACTGAGCCTCGGACGGTGCCAGCGGTGCAGGACTGCCGTGGAGCCGTTGGTTTCGATGCAGTGGTGGGCGAAAATGAAACCGCTGGCCGAGCCGGCGATTAAGGCTGTGGAAGACGGGCGGATCACGTTCGTTCCGGCCAACTGGGCGAAAACGTATTTCGAGTGGATGCACAATATCCGCGACTGGTGCGTGTCGCGGCAACTGTGGTGGGGGCATCGGATTCCGGCGTGGCATTGCGGGGCGTGCGGGAAAACGACGGTCTCGCGCGAGGATCCGTCGGCGTGTGGCTTTTGCGGGTCGGAAAAGATCACGCAGGAAACGGATGTGCTGGACACGTGGTTCAGCTCGGGGTTGTGGCCGTTTTCGACGCTCGGATGGCCGGACGACACGGTGGATCTGCGCGCGTTTTATCCGACCACGCTGCTGGTGACCGGGTTCGACATTATATTTTTCTGGGCCGCGCGGATGATTATGCTCGGCATGGAGATGACGGGCGAGGTGCCGTTCCGGCAGGTGCACATTCACGGCCTGGTGCGCGACGCGGACCGGCAGAAGATGTCGAAGACCAAGGGAAACGTGATCGATCCGCTGGTGATCAACGAAAAATACGGTACGGACGCGGTTCGATTCGGCCTGCTGGTGGCGGCGGCGCCAGGCAATGATATCGCGCTCAGCGAAGAGTTGATGCATCGCGGCAGGAACTTCGCGAACAAGATCTGGAACGCATCGAGGCTGCTCTTCACCAAGCCGAACGGCGGCAGCGGCGAGGCGTCTTCGCTGGTCGACCGATGGATTGCCTCGCGGCTGAACGCTGCCACCCGGCAAGCGAATCGATCGTTCGAATCGCATCGATATCACGAAGCCGCGGATGCAGTGTGGACGTTCTTCTGGGATGAATTCTGCGACTGGTATCTGGAATTCAAAAAGCAGGAATCCGACTGGAGCTTCGCGTACGCCGTGTATGAGAAGGCGCTGAGACTACTGCATCCTCTGATGCCGTTTATTACGGAGGAGCTGTGGCAACGCTTGGGTCTTCCCGGGCGATCGATCGCGCTGATGCCTTATCCGCAATATGCCGAAGCCCTGGTTGATACGGCCGCAGAGCACGAAATGGCGAGCCTCCAGGCGCTGGTTTCCGGAATCCTTGAGCGGCGCGCCGAGGCGGCGGTCGCGGATTCGAGGCAGCGCCTCGACATCGATATTACAGCCTCTCCCCGGTACGCCAAAGTGATGGGGGCATATATTGAGTCGATCGGGCGACTGGCTTCGGTGAGGATTGGTTTGCATGAAGGCGATCCGGCTTTTCCGCGAGGGGAGTATTCGGAAGGCACCCAGGTTCGATGGACACACCAGGCTCCAGATGACCAGGATCCAGGGGCCGGCGTGGTTCCGCATTGGAGCGCGGTTCTGAATATTCCGCCGAATCGTGCGCGGCTTGAAAAGGAAATCGAGCGGCTTGAACGGCTGATTGCGGACAAGGAGCGGCAGCTTCAGAATGAATCGTTCACAAGCCGGGCCCCGGCCCAGGTAGTTGCCGAGGTCAGGCAGAAGAAGGCGCAGTACGAGGCGGAGCTGGCGAGCAATCGGGCCGCGCTGGGCGGGGCATGATTTTCGAGATTACGCATCCGGACGTGAAGCGCGCGGTGGAGATCGCACTGGCGGAGGATGTCGGCGCGGGGGATCTCACGACGAATTCCTGCATCCCGGTCGAACTGCGCGCGGAAGGGCGGTTCATGGCGAAGCGGGAGATGACGGTCGCCGGCGTCGAGCTGCTCGGGTTGTTGTTTGAAAGTCCGGTGATCAGCAGAAAGAGCGGTGATCGCGCAGAGGCGGGGGATCTGATCGCGACGGTCCGCGGTTCGGCCCGGACGCTGCTCACACGCGAGCGAGTGTCATTGAACTTTCTGCAACGCCTTTCGGGCGTGGCTACGCTTGCCGCGAAGTTTGTGTCGGCGGTGGAAGGAACCGGCGTGCGCATTCTGGATACACGCAAGACTACGCCGGGATTGCGTGTCCTCGAAAAGATGGCGGCCTCGGCAGGCGGGGTGGTGAATCATCGGATGGGACTGTATGACGCGGTGCTGATCAAGAACAATCACATCCGGATGGCGGGCGGCGTTCGCGCGGCGATCGAACGGGCGCGGACCGTCGGCAAGCCGATTGAAGTTGAGGTGCGGACACGTGGGGAGATCGAAGAGGCGCTCGATTGCGGCGCGGCGCGGCTGCTGCTGGACAATATGGCTCCGGGTCAGGCGGCGAGCGAAATCGAGTTTATCGGACGGCTTGCGGAGACGGAGATTTCGGGTGGTGTGACGCTCGAAAATGTCCGGGCGTATGCGGAAGCGCGGCCGGATTTCATTAGCACCGGCGCGGTCACGCATTCGGCGGGCGCGGTGGATATCAACTGCGGAATTTATCCGTTGAATTAGTGCTTGCGCGATTCAAAACGGATTTCTTTTAACGACGGCGTATCTTGCGGCAGTTCTTTTGCGCCGGGCGGATATTTGTTCGCGCTCAAGATGTATGCGATCAGGTCGACCGTGCTTTCGCGGCTGAGCGAGCCGGGTTTGGATTGCGGCATGTCGCGATGGATTCGTTCGAACAGACCGCCCAGCGTTTCGCCGTCCCATTTGTCGCGAAAATTTCCACCGGCTAACTCGGGATGTTCCACCACGTCGCCTTCCAGTTCATCGCCATGGCATCCGGCGCACCGGCGGGCGTACTGGTCTTCGCCGCGGGTGGCCTGTTGCGCGGTATAGACGCCGTCCCAAACCGTGCGCGATCGCTCCTGTGCGAATAAAACGGCGCAGGCGAACAGAATCGCGATGGCTCGGGGGATTATTTCTTCTCCTGGTTTTTCTGTTGGGACTCAAGCTTGCGCGCGCCGCCCAGGATGTCCGGCATCGCGTAGTTTCCTTCGTGGCAGGCGTACTCGTAAACCGGGCCATCCGTCGCGCGGAAGGGATATTCGAGCGTCCACGGCTTCGAGTACGCGGCAGCGTCTTCGATGGTGGCACGGTAGAGAATGGTCTGCGCGTCGACGCGCGTGAAGCGCTCGATCACATGGAGATTTTCGGTCGATCCGCGGAAGCGCGTTTTGTCAGTGAAGTTGGTGGTGTCGACCACCAGCGTGTCGCCCACCCAGTGGCCGATCGAATCGCCGAACAGGCGGCGGATGTTCGAAGGAGCGTGGGTCGAATTCAGACGAATGACGCGGGCGTCGTGGACCATCTCCACCAGAATCATGACGGCGTCGCGCGTCTGGACGATCTGATAGTTGTTGTTGTAAAGCACCGGCAGCATGGGCGGGCCGGCGGTGGAACCGAAGCCCAAAATGCAGCGCTCCGAAAGCGGGCGATCCTTGACGCTGTTGTAGCTGCCGAAGCCGGGCGTGCGCATTTGCACGGGGCGATTCGCGAGATACGGGATCTTTCCGTCGGGCGGGTCGACAATCAGCGACGTCCGCTTGACTCCGTCGACGCGGGCGAGCTCACTGCCGCGATCGACGAAGAGGTTGTTGTACGCGCCCACCGCGCCTGAACCGGTGTTCGCGACGAGCGGCGAATCGGACTCGTCGAGCGTGTTGGTCTGCTGGTCGTGGGCTTCGTAAGCTTTGGCTTCGGCGTCACTGAGCGTCGCTTTTCCGGTGAGCGCAGCGGGGCGTTCCATGGGTGTGATGGTGGCGTTCGTCCAGACGCCTTGGAGATCGGGATGACCGTCGGCGGTGCGCGGCACTGTCGAGGCCTTCGCTTTGGCCTTGGCCGCGGGCGTCTGGGCCGAAAGCGGCCCTATCATCATTAATACGGCCGTGGCGCCGGCGGCCAAACCGAGGGTCATGCTTGCGTCTCCTATGACAAAGTATGCGCACGCAGGCGAAAAAAAGCAATGACGGCATTCGAGGCGGGCTGTTAAACTGGGGCCGTCATTGTTAAACTTGGACCTTCATGGCGTTCGACGTGTCGTCGGTCCGGAACCGCCTGCCGGGTCGTCATATTGAATGGTTCCACAGTGTCAACTCGACGATGACTCTGGCGGCGCGGCTGGCGCGGGATGGGTGCGAATCGGGTGCGGTGATCGGCGCGGACGGGCAAGTGGCGGGGATCGGGCGGCATGGGCACAACTGGCATTCGGAAGCCGAGGCCGGGCTGTACGTCTCGATTGTGCTGCGGCTCGCGGTGGAAGCGCGCGCGCTGCCGATCGTGATGCTGGCGCTGGGCCTGGCCACGCAGCAGTCGATTTCCGAAATCTCCGGACTGGCCGCGGATCTGCGCTGGCCGAACGACGTGCTGGTGGGCGGAAAAAAATGCGCGGGGATTCTGGCACAGCTGGAAGGCGACGCGATTGTCTGTGGGATCGGCATCAACGTGAATCACACGGCTTTTCCAAGCGAGATCGAACCGCTGGCGACGTCGCTGAAACTGGCCGGCGCGACGGTGGCGCGGGAGGATCTTCTGGTCGCGCTGCTTGAGGCCATCGATGAATGCTGTCACGTGCTGGCAGTGAACGGCGCGGATGCGATTCTTCGGTTGTTTGCAAAAGCGTCGTCGTATGCCGAGGGGCGGCGGGTGCGCGTCGAGCAGGATGGAGCCACCATCGAAGGAGTCACCTGCGGCTTGGATGCTTCCGGATTTCTGCGGGTGCGTGGAAGTGACGGGCGGGAGACGACCATTCTGGCGGGCGGCGTAAGGCCGGCCTAGCAGCGCGAGGTGGAACGGGCCGTTCTCACGCAGCGGCGGAAAATATTTGAGCGGATTTGACCCAAGACACGGAGTCGCCGATTTTCCTGATCAGCATCGCTGGCATGGACCAGGGGCGTGTGGAACCTTCCGTAGCCGAAATCATGGCTGAAAATGCTCCTGCAAGGCCGCGCGGAGTGCCCTTGCCGAAGAGTTTGCGCATCAACAGCCCCAGGTTCGCCGCGCCCGAGTGCACCACCAACCGTTTGAGGATATTTTCCCGGCCGCGCAAGTGTAGGCGGCGCATCCCGCCACGATCATACAGGTGTTGATTCCATCGTTCCAGCTTCTCGCCGCGTTGCCGCAACAAATGCCGGCCTCGCTCTCCGCCAATGCGCCGCCGATTGGCGTACACCGCCGCCTGCTCCCGCTCCTGCTCACTCCACCGCTGCCGCCCGCGATCCGGCTCCGAACAATATGTGCGCACGCCCCACTCGGTCAGTTCACTCACCACTGCGCGGCTGTGATAGCCCTTGTCGGTGACCACTTCGCGCGGCCCCTCCGCGCTGACCTGCTTTACAACTTCGTCGTTGTCGCTATCCGCAACCACCGATGTGATGCGCTCGCCGGCTTCGGCTACCGTCTCCTGAATGGTCTTGGTATCGCCCTCATCCGCTCCATGCAGCGTGACCGCGACAATCGCTCCCGTCTCCATATCCACCGCGTGTTCGGCCTTGTGGGCCAGGTGCGTGCGACCATCCTTCATCTTGGTGATGCGCGCGTCCGGATCGTGCGGATGCGTCCAGTCATCGTTCGACCCCTTCTTGGGCCGCTTGCGATCGAGCTTGGCCAACTGCTCCCGCGTGGGCGTTTCGATGCCGCTTTCCTTGGCCAGCCGGGTGAGGAACTCTTCGTACTTTTCGCCGGTGTCGCGCCGCACAATCGACCGCAGCGCCGCGTTGGCTTCCAGCGTCGTCGCGTCTACGCCGATGGTGGTCCCTTTCAGTAGCTTCTTTTCGGCCAGCACCTGAAGCACCCACTGGAACACAGCTTGATGCGTTTCCACATCCATCAAACGCCGGGTTCGCGAAATGGTCGAATGGTCCGGCACGCTTTCATCCAGCGCGATCCGTACGAACGACCGGATCGACAGACTATCGCTGGCCCGCCACGCGATTCCCCGCTCCGAATCAATCCCTTCGAAATAACCCACCATCAGCAGCCGAAAATAAATCCCCGGCGACAAACCCGGCCGCCCCACGTCGCCGGCATAGAAGTCCTCGCAGATCGCTTCCACGTACTCGTCGAACTTCTTTTCGTCCAGAATCTGATTCAACCGCTGGTAAAACGGATGGCTCGCGCTCACTGGCATCGCGGCGGTTGGCGTCCACAACCCCTCTTGCCGCACCCGCTTCCGGCGGCGGTGCGTGTCAATAAAAATGAGACACACGGCGTAAAAGTTTAAGGAGTTTTTCCCTCCGAAGGGGGCTTGTTGATCCAGACCTGGGAGGGCAGTTCCGGTGGACGTGGCGGTTTTCGAACGAAGCGCTCAGGGTGAGCCGAGTAGGCGGCATCCAGGACCACCTGCCGGCGCGCCAGGATGTTTGGAGCCTGGCCGTGGTGGACCATGGCTGGGGTCATCAGACCGAGACCGGAATGATGATGCTGGTGGTTGTACCACTGAAAGAAAGATTGACAGAACCCGCGCGCATCTTCGATGGAGCCGAAGCGATCCGGGAACCCAGGGCGGTATTTTAGCGTGCGGAACTGACTTTCCGAATACGGATTGTCGTCGGAAACATGCGGGCGGGAATGCGTTTTTGTGACGCCCAGGTCGGCCATGAGCAACGCCACGGGTTTGGATTTCATCGACGATCCGCGATCGGCGTGCACCGTGAGTTGACCGGGCGCGATCAACTGCGCACGGCAGGCGTGGTCGATCAAGCGCTTGGCCAACTCGGCGCTTTCGCGATACGCGATCATCCAACCGACCACGTAGCGGCTGAAAACATCCAGGATGACGTAAAGGTGATAGCAGGTCCACTTCACCGGGCCGCGGAGCTTGGTGATGTCCCAACTCCACAACTGATTCGCTGCGGTGGCCAGCAACTCCGGCTTCTGATAGGGCGGATGAGTGAGCTGATCGCGGCGTTCACGACTCTCGCCATGGGTTTCCAGGAGACGATACATCGTGCGGATGGAGCAATGAAACCGGCCTTCATCGAGCAGTGCCGCGTAGACCTGCGCGGGTGAGCAATCCTGAAAACGTTCCTCATGAAGGCACGCAAGTACGCTGGACTGTTCGCCATCGGAAAGGGCTCGCGCCGAATGCCGCTGGTGCTGCACGGAAGGTGGGGCAGCAGGAAAAAGACCGCGACGTTTCCATCGCCGGTACCAGGTCGCGCGCGGCACCGACAACGCCTGGCACGCCCGCTTCATTCCTATTAAAGGACGAAGTTGATCCAGGGCGGTCATGATCACTTCTCCCCGTTGGGAACCTCTGCGATCGGATGACCCAACAGCTTGGCCACTTTTTTTTGAACGTCGATTACGATGTGGGCTTTCTCCAACTCTTCCTGCAAACGCTGATTCTGGCGACGCAGCTTTTCGTTTTCCCTGGCCAGTGGATTGCGCTGCGGCCGCGGACCTCGCTTCTGAGAAAAAGCCTTGTGAACGGCGGCGTCGCGTTCCTTGCGCCAGCTGTATAACGTCGAGGAATAGATCCCCTCGCGTCGAAGCACGGCTCCGATGCCACCGTGTCCGGTGGCACGTTCGACATCCTCCAGAATCCGCTTCTTGTCTTCCGCGCTAAACTTGCGCCGCTGTGCCTTGGCCGGCACCTCCGGGTCAGGCGAGACTGGTTACAAAAGGAACTGCCATCTTGGCTTCGCTCACGATGATTCTCCTGGCCGCCCTGCTCTGTAATTATGGCCGCGGATTCTGTCTCATCGATATTGGCACGGAGGGCT
>CAWCPE010000011.1:0-271168 GCA_963797245.1 Terriglobia bacterium | reverse complement strand
GGTGCGGATGAGAGGACTTGAACCTCCACTCCCTTGCGAGAACTAGAACCTGAATCTAGCGCGTCTGCCAATTCCGCCACATCCGCATTTGGTGGGCACTCCTATTGTCCGAAATCGATGGGCGTTCGTCAATCGGATCAGAGTGAATCGACAATATCCTGTCGATCGACACCCTTGTGCTGAGCGACCGATTTGCAGAATGCTGTTCAAAGTGCCCACTCGCAGTGCCCTGTGGGCCGGCACGGCGACACGATGCGGCACCGGCGACTGCGTCTGCAACACGACGTGATCTCCAACCTGATTTACTTTCACGTAGCCCCATCGGCGGCACAGAACAGAAACCAACTCCTGGCCCCTGACATTTCTCGGCAGCTTCATCCGAGTGCGAGCATCTCGTCACGCACCAGACGGAGCCGCACGCCTGCGGGCTTCGCCCGGTCGAAATAGAACGCCTCGACGGCTTCGCGCACATTGGCGCGAAGTTCGTCCCATGTATCGCCCTGCGTGAAAATGCTTTCCGTCAGGCACTCCGCGCAGCAGCCGCCGTCGGATTCCTGGGTCACCTCGAACACGATCTCGTTCACACCTTGAATGTACTACGGCCGCGTCCGGTACAGCATTCTCGGAAACGCGATGGTTTCGCGAATGTGCTCCAGGCCGCACATCCACGCGACGAAGCGCTCCACTCCCATGCCGAATCCGCCGTGCGGGACCGAACCGTATTTGCGCAGGTCGATGTACCAGTTGAAAGCTTCGTGGGGAAGCTTGTGCTCATCCAAACGCTTCAGTAGCAGATCCAGATCGTGAATGCGCTGGCCGCCGCCGATCACCTCTCCGTAGCCTTCGGGCGCGATGAAATCCACGCCCAGCGCCAGTTCCGGCCGCTCGGCGTCCGGTTGAAAGTAGAACGCTTTCACCGCGGTCGGATACCGGTCCACCATCACCGGGCGATCCAGATCGTCGGTCAGCAGCGTCTCGTCCGTGTTGCCGAAATCGCCGCCCCACTGGATTTCGCTACCCTTCGATTGCAGCTTCTTCACCGCATCGTCGTAGCTCATGCGGTGGAACGGCGCCTTTATCGCTTCTAGCTTGCTGACATCGCGCTCCAGCACCTTCAACTCCTCGCGCCGATGCTCCAGAACCCGCGCGACCACGAAACAAATCAACTCCTCGCCGACCCGCTTCACGTCCTCCAGGTCGGCGTAAGCCATCTCCGGCTCGACCATCCAGAATTCCGTCAGATGCCGCCGCGTCTTCGATTTCTCGGCACGAAACGTCGGCCCGAAGCAGTACGTTTTCCCGAACGATGCGCAGGTCGCTTCATTGTAAAGCTGGCCGGATTGCGTCAGGTACACTTTTTCGTCTTCGAAATAATCCACTTCAAACAGTGTCGACGTGCCCTCGCACGCGGCCGGCGTGAAAATGGGCGTATCCACCAGCACGAAGCCGTGCGAATCGAAATAATCGCGGATGCCTTTGATCACCTCGTGCCGCACTGCCAGCGCCGCATGCTGGCGACGGCTGCGCAGCCACAGATGGCGATGGTCCATCAGAAAATCGATGCCGTGATCCTTGGGGGTGATCGGATACGGATCGGATTCCGGCACGCGCTGCACGATGTCGGCGCCTTCCACATCCATTTCGAATCCGCCGGGCGCGCGCTGCTCGGCGCGGACCTTCCCGCGAATGATCAGCGACGATTCCTGCGTCAGGTCCTTCAATTTTTCAAACAGCTCTTCGGGCAGCGCGCTCTTCACGGCCACGCATTGGATGATGCCCGTGCCGTCGCGCACCTGCGGGAAGCAGATTTTTCCACTGCGCCGCAGATTGTACAGCCACCCGGCAATCTCGACCGACTCGCCAACGTGCCGGCCAGCCTCCGCGACGGTCACGCGCGGGACGGAAATTGGTTCAGGACTCATGCTCGGGTTTCAAACTCTCCAGACGATCAAAACATTCCCGCACGCGATCGAGCGGATTCGCCACGTCCGGCAACGCTTTCAATTCCAGCAGCAGCGGGCAATCCGGTAGCGACTGAAGCAACTCCATGGTGCGCAACCAGGGAACCGTGCCGCCGTCGTTGGCGAGCGGAAACAGGTGCGAATCGTCTACTCCATTATTGTCATGAACGTGAGTCGACCGGATGCGCGGCTTCAGCAGCCGGACCGCCGCCTCAATGCCTTCCTTCATATTGGCGTGCCCGGTGTCGAGGCACACGTTCAAGTCCATGTGCGTCTGTTCGAAAAACATGAGCAGCCGCTCCGCGCTCGAAAGCGCGTTGGGCGTGTTTTCGAGCAGCACTTCGACGCCCCGCTGGCGCGCGAATACGCTGATTTCTTCAAGTGCCGAGAACGCCGAGTCGATCTTGTGCGGATCATACTCCTCTCCGGACACTCCCAGATGCTGTACGAGGTATTTGAACGGCACCACCTCGGCCACGTCCAGCGCGCGTTTGACTTCGTCCACCATACGCAGGCGCTTGATTTTCACGGGTTCGGTGAGATTGATCACCGCATCGGGACCGCTGCGACCCCACGCGTCGTCGGAAAACATGGGCGAATGCAGGGAGTGCAGCTTCAGTGGCGAATCGCGAAACCAGAAGCCCAGCTCCGTGATCTGCGCCCGGTCATGATAATCGAAGTGCTGGCGCGCGCAGAAAAATTCGACCTGCGGGATCCCGGCGCTCCAGATCCGTTCCAGCCACACGGTGGTCAGCCGGTGATTGACCAGCAGATGCGTCGACAGTGCGTGCTGCATCAATAGCCCGAGGCTTTCCCGTTGCCGCGCCCGTCGGAGCCGCCCTGCAGCCAGCCTTTATCGATCACGATCGCTTCCACGCGCGCCACGGAAACATTGGGACCCTGGTTCACGTCGTAGCCCATCCCGCGCAGCAGCGCCGCGGTGTCCGGCGAAATTCCCTTTTCGAGCTCCAGCTTGTCCGGTTTCCATTGATGATGAAAGCGCGGAAAATCGATCGCTTCCTGGGCGTTCATCCCGAAATCGACGACATTCAAAATCACCTGCATCACGCCGGTAATGATGCGCGATCCGCCCGGAGCACCCACCACCATGAACAGCTTTCCGTCTTTCAAAAGCATGGTCGGCGTCATCGACGACAGCGGCCGTTTGTTGGGCGCGATCGAATTGGCTTCGCCCTGCACCAGCCCGAACATGTTCGGTTCGCCGGGCTTCGATGCGAAATCGTCCATTTCGTTGTTGAGCAGGAATCCCAAACCGGGCGCGGTCACGCCGGAACCGAAGCCGCCGTTCAGCGTATACGTCACCGCGACGGCGTTCCCCTCCGCGTCGACTACGTTAAAATGCGTGGTCTCCGTGCTCTCGCTGCCTTTGGGATGGCCGGGATTGACCTGATCGCTGGGCGTGGCGCGATTCGGCTCGATGGTGGAGCGGCGCTTCATTATATATGCCGGATCGAGCAGACCCGCGATCGGATTCTTCACGAAATCCGGATCGCCCATGTATTCGTTGCGATCCGCGTAGTAGCGGCGCATGGTTTCGGCGACGTAATGAATCTCGGCCGCCGATCCGGCGCCCGATTTTTCGTAGCCCGACCCTTCCAGCATCGCCATCATCTGCAGAATTCCGACGCCTCCAGAACTCGGCGGCGGCGGCGCGATGATGTCGTAACCCTTATACTTTCCCAAAATCGGCTTGCGCTCGACCGCCGTCATGTTCTTGAGATCGGCGAGCGTGATCAGACCGCCGTGCTTGGCTTCCGCCTCGGCCAGCTTCTTCGCAGTCTCACCTTCGTAAAATTCCTTTGCGCCATTCTGGGAAATGCGCTCCAGCGTGCGCGCCAACTCCGGCTGGATGAACGTTTCGCCCGGTTGATAGGGATTTCCGCTGTGCTGGAAAATGCGTTTCGAGTCCTCATACTTGCCGAGATTGCGTGCGCGTTGCATCGATTCGGCCTGATCGTAGCTGAGCACGTGTCCCTTCGCGGCGAGCGCAATCGCTGGGGCCATGATTTCAGACCATTTAATTTTTCCGTATTTTTCGTGAGCGAGCTCGAACCCGCGCACGGTTCCCGGGACTCCGCTGGCTCGCCAGCCGTCGATCGAATCGCGGGTCGGTTTGCCGTTCGCGTCCAGATACATGTTGTGCGACGCATGTTCCGGGGCGCGCTCGCGGAAATCGATGAACGTCGACCGGCCGTCGGCCAGGCGCACCAGCATGAATCCGCCGCCGCCGATGTTGCCCGCCGAAGGATGCGTCACGGCCAGCGCGAATCCCACCGCAATCGCCGCATCGATCGCGTTGCCGCCCGATTTCAGCACCTGGACGCCGACGTCAGCCGCGAGCGGCTCCTGCGCCACCACCATGGCGTGCTTGGCGCGAACCGGCTGGCGCGCGCTTAATTCGACACAAAGAACCAGAGACAGCAGAACGGTCAGGCGTCGCATGCTGTGATTGTACGATTATTTAACTTCGATGTGATACGGCATCAGGCTCAGAATGCCGCCGTGGATCAAGGAGCGGATCGGCATGTTCGGCGCACTGCGCGCCAGCAGCGATTCGATGGTTGCCGAATCGTCGCTGCGGCCGAAAACCAGATCCCATAACGTTCGCCGTGGAGGATAGGTCACCAGCGCGATTTTTTCCGACGCCGGAATATTCGCTTTCTGCTTGATCAGCTCCACTGCGCGGTCGAGTCCGCCCAGATCGTCGACTAGACCGTTCTGCTTGGCCTGCACGCCGACCCACGCGCGACCCTGCGCGAGCGGTTCCACCTGGTCATAAGGACGTTTACGTGCGCTTGCCACCCGCTCCACGAAATCGCGATAGAAAACTTCGATTTCCTGGCGCAGTTTGGCGCGCCCCGCGTCGGTCAGCGGTACCGCGGGATCGTCAATGTCGGCGAACCGGCCGCGCGCCAGCACCGTTTGCGCGACGCCGATCTTGTCGAGCAAGCCTTTCAGATCCACTTTGCCGAAGAACACGCCGATGGAGCCGGTGAGCGTGTTGGGGTACGCCACGATCTGATCGCCGGTCATGGCGATAAAATATCCGCCCGACGCCGCCAGGTCCGACATGGAAATGATCATCGGCTTCTTGGCGCTCAGCTCTTTCGCGGCGTGGAGGATGTCATCGGAAGCGATTCCGTCCCCGCCAGGAGAATCGATGCGGAAGATCACGCCCTTGATCGACGAATCGTTTTCCACCTGCCGCAGCAGCTTCACCATGGATGTCGCGGTGATGCCGCTTTCGCTGCCGTTTTCGTAGGTGCTGCCGCGCGTGATGTCGCCTTCGCCGACGATGTAGGCGATCTTGGTCGACCCTTCGAAGCCCGAAAGCGGCGCTTTCGAATAATCCTGGCCGCTGATTCTCTTGGTGTCCGCGTTGAGCTTGGCCTTCAGGCGCCCGAAAACTTCGTCTTCATACAGCAGCTCATCCACGAACCCGTTGTCGACGGTTTCCTTGCCGACAAACGGTCCGTTATCGATGGACGCGCGGATCTGATCGGCCGTTTTGCCGCGGCCCTGCGCGATGGAATCCACCAGGCTGCCGTAATACTGATCCAGAATCTGGTTGGTGACCTCCAGCGTTTCGGGCGTCGGCGTGGTGCGGGTGAACATGTCGGGCGCGTCTTTGTATTTGCCGATATGCTCGAATTCCATGGTCACGCCCAGCTTGTCGAGCGAGCCTTTCACGTAGACCAGCTGCGCGCGCAGACCCTTGAGATCCAGCTCGTCTTCGGGCGACATGTAAATCTTGTCGGCCGCGCTCGCGACATAATAATCGCGACCGCTGGGGCCGCGCAGATAGGCGTACACGGGCTTGCCGGATTTCTTGAACGCAGCCACGTCGTCATGCAGCTCTTCGAGCTTGGCCCAGCCGACGGTAAGATCGCGCGGCTCGAGCACCAGCGCCTTGATGCGATTATCGGCCGCGGCCTTGCGCAGAAGCTGCCAGGTATCGAGCAGCGTCAGGGGCTGCTGTTCCTGCAGGAAGGCGATGGGAATCTGCACCGGCGGCTGTTCCGGCAGATCGCCTTCCGGATGCAGCACCAGCGTGGAACTGTCGGCGACGGTGACCTTTTTTTCGCCGATATTCACTGCCGCAAATCCGAGAATGACCACGACCAGTGCGGCGAACAACAGGCCGATTAGGAATCCAATGGTGAAACGTTTCATGGGTGGGGTCTCATTCGGTATCTGAAAAAAGGGGACAGACCGCTCTGTCCACTGCAGGCGGACCGATCTCGCTTGAGGCTTTGTGACATGGGGACAGAGTGGTCAGTCCCCTTTTTTCAGAGTCATGGTTTAAATGCGCAGTGCACGACTCAATTGTGCAGCATTTCAAGCGCCGTTTAGAATCCCGTCGAAACGGCGGTTGACTTCGTTTAAGTACGCTGCATCGCCGGCGGGCAGCTCCGTCGTGGCCGTGCCGGTGAAATTGATTTCAGCGAGCGCGCGATGGACGGCGCGCCAGTCGATATCGCCTTCCCGCAGCGCGACAAACTCCGCCACCCGATTGCGGAAGCGAAAATCCTTGATGTGGAGTTTCACGATCCGCGCGCCCAGCGTGCGAATCCAATCCTGCGGGTAGCCGTTAATCGCCACGTTGCCGACGTCGAAATAGGCGCGGATGTGCGGGCTGTTGAATTCGTCCACGTAACGGGCGAATTCGAGCGGGCTTTGGAGAAATTTGTTCCACACTTCCTCAAGCGCGATGATCACACCCAGCTCGGACGCGAGCGGGATCAAGGTTTTGATGACGCGTTGCGACCGCTCCCAAGCCTGCGCATAGCTCACCTCCGCTGTGACCACGGCGGGAACCAGCAGCACCGTCGACGCGCCCCACAACTTCGCGTTGTGGAGGCTGGTGCGCATTCCGTCGACGCTCTTTTCAACCACCGCGGGATCGGGCGAAGACAATGGGCTGCGCCAGTGCTCCTGATTCATTACGGAATGAATGGGAAGGCCGGCGGAGCGCGACGCCGCGAGCATTTCTTCGGCGCGCGCGGGGTCGGGAGTGGTCGGGCACTCGATCTGCTCGAATCCACACTCGCGCGCCAGACGAAAACGGTCGAGGATCGAGAGCTGCGGCGGGAGCATGTCAAACTCCACGGCTTTCTTGATCGGGAGACGAGCAGCGCGAAGAAACGGTAGTGCAGCAAGGGTGAGCGCGGACCGGCGGGTTATCTTCCCCATTCGGTCAGTTGCGCCAGAATCTGCTGCGCGGCTCGCTGGCCCGCGCTTTTTTTGGAAAGTCCCTGCGCCTGGCTGACCCATTCTTTTCCCAGGCGCACTTCGACGGTGAAGGTCTTTGAATGCTCCGGACCCTCCTCGGCGATGATCACGTAGCGGGGCGGCGGAAGCTTCAGGGCCTGCGCCATTTCCTGCAAGGCGCTTTTGTGATCGCTTACGTCGCTGTCGGCGCCATCTTCAGTCGTGCGCAGCGCGCCGACCACCCGCGTTTCAATGAAGCAGCGCGCGGTATCCAGGCCGGCATCGATATATAAGGCCGCGATCAGAGCCTCGACGGCGTCTGAAAGCAGCGCCTTTTTCTCGCGGCCGCCGCTCATTTCTTCACCGCGGCCGAGAATCAGGAATTCGCCCAGGCCGAGCTCCACCGCGACCTCGTGCAATCGCGCGGCGCTCACCAGGTGCGCCTTCAGCTTCGAAAGGCGGCCCTCCGGAAACGACGCGAAACGGCGCACCAGGCACTCACTCACCACGAATCCCAGAATCGCGTCGCCCAGAAATTCGAGCTGCTCGTTATCGGCCGAAGATGCGCCGTCGGCCCCTTTCTCATAGATCCGGGATTTGTGCGTGAGGGCGCGCTCCAGCAGTTCCCGGTCCTGGAAGGTATGCCCCAACCCCGTTTCGAGCGTCGCGATGTCGGCCGACATGAATGTCAAGGTAAATCGAGCCCGGACGGATTATTTCTTGTTCTTGATGGCTTCCGCGCGCTGCTTCTCCCGGGTCGCGAAGGGCTTGTAAGCCGGGTTCAGGTTGGGCATGGCGAGTACGCGATCGAGCGTCGCGATGGCGTCATCCGGCTTGCCGTCGTCATCGTAGGCGCCCGCCAGCCGGATCAGAGTGGTCGGATCGATGACCGCGGCCATGTCCACGGCCATCTTGAATTCGGTGACGGCCACATCGGGCTTCTTGCGGTCGTTCGCGATCATCCCCAGGTCGACATGCGCTTCGGCGAGCTTGTTCTTCTTGTGCTCTTCCCATTTATCGTCCGGCGTGGAGGCGTTGGGCTTGGTGGCCGCGTTCACCGCTTCAATCGCGTCGTGCGCCAGCTTATCCGCCTTGGTGAGCTTTTCTTCTTTGTCCAGATCGTGCTCGCGGGTGGTGCGCGCCAGTTCGCCCGAAATCAGCAGCATGGCTTCGTAATTCTTGGCATCGTCATCGAGCGCGGTCTGCGCGTAGGTGAGCGCTTTCGGAATGTCGTTCTTGCGCTCGGCCGCGTCCGCGGCAATCAGCAGCACCTGTGATTTGAGCGTCGAATCCGCGAAACTTTCGACAAACTTGTCGGCGGCCGCGATGGTCGCGTCCGGGGCGGTCGCGTTCACCACCGCCATATAGGCGTCGTATTCTTTTTTCGGCACTTTCTTCTGCGCGGGCGCAAGCGTTGCGACGGCGATGAAAACGGCCCCCAGGGCCAGAAATTTGGTGGTCATGTGATGGGAGGTTCCTCTCATTTTTTCGTGAATGCTGATTTCAAACCCTGCTCCGCCGCCTCGCGCACTGAATCGGGAACGCCGGCGACGCTGAGGGCGGCCTTATAGTGGTCCACTGCCTGATCCCGCCAGCCTTGCGAGTCCGCCAGACGGCCGAGGTACAGCAGGCTCCACGATTTGGTCGCCGCGTCCGGGTCCTGATCAAGAACCACCCGAAACAGCTCATCCGCCTTTTCCGGGTCCTTCTCCAGCAGCGAGATCCGCGCCAAACCATAATACGCCTTGGCGTGGGCCGATTTCAGGTCGGTCTCGTGCAGCGCACGCATGAAAATATCGCGCGCGCCTTTCAGATCGCGGGCCAGGTACGCTTTTTCGGCATCGTCGAGCGTCTTATCCACCCCGGTCAGCGGCGGCGGAGCCACTTCGCGCGTCACGGTTTTCACCTTGAGGCTCGACCGGGTATGCGCGAATTCGATATGATCCAGGCGCTTTTCCTCGCGCGCCAGGTCGATCGCGTCGATCATCGCGGGGAAGTACAAACGCATCGACTGTTCCTGCTTTTCGAAATCCGGCAGCAGCTCGGCGATGGCCGGCGTCATCACGAAACCTTCGTGGAGCGCCTGGTCGACTTCCTCCGGTTTCTTGTCGAGCCGGCTCTCGATCGCCTTGATCAGGCACTCCGTCGTGAGCAGCATGAAATCGTCTTTATACTGCTGTTCGAGCACGGAGGAGCCGAGCGCGTAATCGCCCAGGGCGTGTTTGGACGAAACCGTTTCGGTGTACTTCAACGGCAGCATGTCGAGCAGGTAGTGCAGATATGCGTGCCGGATCTCATCCATCGGCGCTTCCGGCGCGGGCGTGACGACGACGAAATAATCGTCCACATAGCTGCGCGTCTGCACCTGGTTGGGCGCGCCCAGCAGGTCGACGTAAATCTGAAAATTGCGGCCCAGATAACCAGCCGTGTCCCAGCGGAGATACGCGTTCACCTGCAAAACCGCGTTGATCACCGGCTTCTGAAGCTGTGCGATGTACTGATCGTAAGCCGGCTGGACACGCTTCCAGAGCGGGCCGATCTGCGCGTCCTTGTAGAATTGCGCGATCAGCGGCGTCAGGCCGTCCAGCGCGTCGACATCCGGCGGCACGACCGCGGAGTTGTAGCGCGGCTTGAAATCCGGCGGCCCATCCACCACCAGAGAATAGGAAATGTACTGGCTGAGCTCGGCGCCCGGGTCGGTTTGATGATGGTCGCGGACGAAGCGGCGCAATTCGTCGACAATCGGCAGGTCGAGCTTCTTCAGATGGTCGCGGACGGCTTTCCGCAGCGGGCTGTTGGCTTCGTTGGCGATTTCGGCATCGTACCCGGCGGCGTTGATGGCGGCCAGAACTGTGAATAGTGTCTCATTCGAATCGAGCTGACCGCCGCGCGCGGCTCGTCCGGCGGCGGCCTGAGGAGCCGCGTCATTGAACTTCGGCTGGACCTTGGGCTTGGCGCCGGGCGCCTGGGGAGCCGCCAGCGGCTGCGGCAGGGCGGGCATGGCCGCGATCAAACAAAGTGCGATCAGATAGTTAACGCGCAAAACCCCTCTTACTCGTCTCCCAGTATATCCAGAGCCGCCTGAAGTTCGCTCAGTGCGTGTGCGTCCCGGACGCTGGCGATGCCGCGCCGGTAATAATCGCGCGCGCCGTCGAGCTTGCCGAGTTTTTCAAGCGCCTGGCCGCCATGAAAATAGGCCGCCGCGTAGCCCGGGTCGGTGGCCAGCACGGCGTCGAATTCCGCCATGGCCTGGTCGAAGCTGCCGGCTTTCACGTACTCCATCGCCAAGCCGTAGCGCGCGAACGTGTTCGAAGGGTTCGCCGCCAGGAGCTGGTTCAGAATTTCAATGCGAGTTGGTTCCAAGGTGTTAGGATAGCGTGGTGGCGTGCCCGTTTTTCATGCCGTCGGCGCGCGTGGACGCAGGTGAGTGGCTGCACGCTCCGCGGCTCACCTTAATCGACGAATATCGCGGGACTTGCCACGCCGCGGGCGTGTTCGAGCCGGATGATTCGGCGCAGCGCGACGTCTGCAACTGTGGCTACGCCAGTGGCCGGTGCGACCGGTTTCCCGAAGGATCGAACGATGCGGTGCGATTTTCGATGATCGGAGAACAGATTCTATATGTGTTCGAAAAAGATCATCTGCCCGTATCGCATGGCATGATCGTGGAAGCGGAAGCCAGCCGAATTCTGGCCGCGCAGGCGCGCGCATTCGCCGAAAGCTTCCGTCTAAGGCGCTGACTACATCCAATCGCGACGCGGTGGGGAAAACGTTTCGACCGCGGTTGAATCCTCCAGCGCTTCGGCCGAATGCGGAACGTTGGGAGGAATCGATAAGGATTCGCCGGCGCGCAGGATGACGGTTTCGCCGCCCACCGTGAACCGCACTGAGCCGGATTGAATGGTCGCGATCTGCTCGTTGGGATGGCTGTGTTCCGGGACGGCCGCACCCTTGCGAATCTCGAAACGCGCGATGGTCATCGTCTGGCCATGAATCACCTGGCGAGTGGTCAGCGCGTCGAGCTGTTTCTTTTCGATTTCACTCCAGCGATAGTGAAAAGCATTCTATCGGAAGTGCTCCGGCAGAAAAATGGCGGGTGCAAACGGAATCGTCGGGCCGGAGCACTTCGGATAGAATTCATTGAACGGAGCCGGAGCGAGCCCCTGGGTATTGAATGGCTTTTTCCGGCTCACGGTGCCGTATGCAGCGGGGGAACTGGCAGGTTGGAAGGTGCGTGGACGGCTTCCAGTGTGAAAACGACCGGCGATCACAAGTGGCGGAAGAAGTCTGGGCTGGTACGCGATCGGCCGAAGACAGAGATCTGCTGAGGCTCCGATCGGAGCCGGTGCAGGCGGCGAGGACGGAGCGCGTTGCGCCGATCATGAGGTGTCCTGAACCGCGGCGGTTTGGACGCCGAGGACTTCGATAACGATCAATCGTCCTCGCTTACAGATTGGACAAGCGTGCGGGTCGTCCACGCTGGTGGTGCTGTCGTCAGGGTCGATGGGCATGGGTGCTGCGGAGGCGGCGAGCAGAGCACGGCACTGAATTACCTTTTGTTTGCGGACGCGATTGGCGAGGAAGCCGAAGTGGCGGATGCGGACCAATCCGGAAGGCAGCACGTGGAGCAGGAAGCGACGGATGAACTCGACCGCATCGAGAGTCATGGTCTTGGTGCGGGAGTGATCCGCGTAGTCTTTCCAGTCGAAGCTGACGCGGCCATTTTCTAAAGTTCGCAGCCGGTGGTTGGAAATGGCGACGCGATGAGTGTAGCGAGCCAGATACTTGAGCACGCGGCGAGGTCCACCGAAGGGAGGCTTGACGTGAACCACCCATTCGAGATGGTCAGCTTTTTCACAGAGGGCCTGGAACGCGGCGGGCTTGGTCAGCTCGCGAAGTTCGCCGGAGAAGCGGAGCTGGCCTTTGCGAAAAGCTTTTCCCAGAGCTAACAGGAACAGTTTGCGGAACTGGCGGCTGAGGACCTTGTAGGGGAGGAAGAAGGAATCCTTCCGGCAGGCGATCCAGCGGGAGCCGTCGGGAGAGAACCCGCCGCCGGGCACGACGCAGTGCAGGTGCGGATGAAGGTGCAGGTTCTGACCCCAGGTGTGCAGGACGGCCAGGAAGCCAATGGAGGCGCCGAGGTGTTTAGGGTCGGCGGCAATGGTGAGCAGAGTTTCCGAAGCGGTCTGGAACAGAATCGAGTAAATCTGCCTCGGGTTCTGAAGCGCCAGTCGGCCGATCTGAGCAGGCAGGGTGAATACGACGTGGAAATAGGGAACGGGCAACAGCTCCGCCTCCCGCTGGGCGAGCCACTTGGCGCGAGCCGTGGCCTGGCACTTGGGGCAGTGGCGATTGCGACACGAGTTGAATACTTTGACGCGATGTCCGCACCGGTCGCACTCATAGAGATGACCGCCCAGGACCGCGGTCCGGCAGTCACGAATGTCGCGCAACGCTTTCCTGTGCTGGCGCGAGATTACGGGATTCCAGCGAGCCAGGAAATCGTGTTGATGGGTGCGGAAGATATCGGCCAGTTCCAGCCGATGCGGTTTCATCCCTTCGGCGGAAGGAGGCGGAGCGACTCGAGCGATTCCAGGGGACTGGTGGTCCCGCGCACGTTCACGTCGGCGACTTGGAGATAGCGTGCGGTGGTTTCGAGCCTGGCGTGTCCGAGCAGAATCTGAATGGTGCAGAGATTGACGCCGGCTTCGAGCAAGTGGGTGGCGAAGGCGTGCCGGAGCAAGTGTGGATGAACGGACTTGGCGATACCGGCCTGATGGGCCGCTTTCCGGCAAGCCATGAAGATCGTTTTCACCGAGACCGGCTGACCCGCACGAGCGCCAGGAAAGAGCCAGTCGGTGGGCCGCTTGGTTCGCCAGTAGCAGCGCAGCAGTTCGCGCAGCTTCGGCGGCAACAGCGCTTGTCGGTCCTTACGTCCCTTGCCGGAACGAACCCACAGCACGTTGCGGGCGCCGTCGATGTCGGAAACTTTAAGGCGAGCGACCTCACTGACTCTCAGTCCAGAGCCATACAGAATCGCCAGCATCGCGCGATGGCGCAGTTCGCGCGGCGCCTCCAGCAGAGCTTTGACTTCCTCACGACTCAAAATCAACGGCAGCTTTCGTTCGCTCCTGGGAAACGGAATGCGCTCGATGGCGACCTTTCGATGCAGGGTGTGGGTATAGAAGAACCGCAGCGCGCAAACCATCAGCACGTAGGTGGACGTCGACACCTTCTTTTCCCTGGTCAGGAACAACTGAAACCGACGAATGTGTTCGGCACCGAGCTGATCGGGTGGTTTGCCGAAGTGCTTGGCGAACGACTTGATGGCGTACAGATACAGCCGGATCGTGGTCGGAGAATAGTGGCGGATCTGGAGATCTTCCAGCATCCGTTGTCGAAGTAGGGTCACAACGAAACTCCTTTCGTTGTGACCACATCACAAATCGGCTCCAAGCGCTGAAGATTCGGCCCTACCCCACGGCTACCCTCACTGTTTCGCTAGAACCACAATCTCGCGTATCCCCTGCCGAAGGCTTTGTTCAATGTTGCATAACTTACCCGTGACAAGAACGGACCTGCTCCGCTCCCTGACGGTCGCGGTTCCGTTGAATGAGCGGCATTCGGAAGCCCGCGCGTCAGCAAGGGGAGCACGTCCGGAGTTCTGAATTTTTCACTAGCAGGCCAGCCCCAGATACCGGAACCCCGCCCGCGACAACCGCGCCCGATCCAGCACCAGGCGGCCGTCGAGAACTACTTTCGTCCGCATCGATCGCGCCAGCGGTTCCCAGTCCATTTCGCGGTACTGCGGCCATTCGGTGACCAGAACCACGGCGTCCGCGTCGCGAAAAACGTCTTCGGGAGTCGCGCAGCACACGGATGCTAAATCCGGATGCTCAATGCGGAAACGATCCATGGCCACCGGATCGTGCGCCTTCACCCGCGCGCCGCGCTCAATCAGCTTGCGCGCGATATCGATCGCCGGCGCCTCGCGCAGATCGTCGGTGTGGGGCTTGAACGCCAGGCCCAGCAGGCCAATGGTGCGGCCCTTCAGAATCCGAAGCTCGCCCAGCAGCTTGTCGATCACGCGTTCGCGCTGCCGGCGGTTCACCTCGCGCGCGGATTGCACGATGGGCATTTCGAGGCCGTACTCTTGGGCGGTCGCCACCAGCGCGGCGGTGTCCTTCCCGAAGCACGATCCGCCCCACCCGATGCCGCATTGCAAAAATCGCGTGCCGATGCGCGCGTCGAGGCCGATACCCTTGGCCACATGCGCGATATCGGCGCCCACTTTTTCCGACAGCAAGCCGATTTCGTTGATGTAACTGATTTTCAGCGCCAGGAAGGCGTTGGCGGCGTACTTGATCAGCTCCGCCGAAGCCAGGTCCGTCGAGATCAACGGCACTGCGCCCAGCTCTTCCGGACGCGGCAGATACAGCGGCGCCTGGAACGTCTGATCCAAAATCGGACGGTACAACGTGTACAGAATCTCGGCAGTCTGCTCCTCGTCCGCACCGATCACCACGCGGTCGGGATACAGGCTGTCGTTCAGCGCGCTGCCTTCGCGCAGAAACTCCGGGTTGGAGGCAACCGCGAATCTCGATTTCGCGCCGGCGCGTTCTTCGCCGCGTTGTTCAATGGCCTCGCGGATCAGTGAACCAACCCAGTTTCCGCTCCCGATGGGCACCGTGGATTTATTCACCACCACCGTGAAGTCGCCATCTATATGCTCGCCGATGCCGCGCGCGGCGGATTGCAAATACTTGAGATCGGGCGAGCCGTTCAGGCCCGGCGGCGTCCCCACCGCGATGAAAATCACTTGCGCGCCCGGGATGGCATGGGCGTAGTCGGTGGTGAACTTCAAATTGCAACGAGCTTCGGCCATCAGTTCGATGAGCCAGGGCTCGTGAAACGGGACGGCGCCCGCATCGAGGGTCGCGATCTTGCGCGGGTCGGCGTCGGCACAGGTGACTTTGTGTCCCAGGAAGGCGAGACAGACACCCGTGGTCAAGCCTACGTATCCGGTTCCAAGAATGGTAACGTTCACAAGCTTTTATCTTACGACGGGAAGGGCGGCTGAGAAATGGAACTGAAGTCCGGCGTGGGCTACCCGCAGGGATCGATCGACTTCGACGGCAGTCCCCGCTCGCGCGAAGATAAAGCCCAGATAACTGGCGCCTTCGGGCAGCGGGAGCATCGCCTGACCCGGCTTTGCCGTGATGACGACGTCCTCGATGCCAATCACCGCGCGCGCCGGTTCGAGACCGTCGACGCCCGTGTAAACGCCGGCGGCGGGAATCGGAATCATCATGACTCCATGCGCGCCGCGATCCAGGCGAACCTTCGAGACGTCTTCGCCGGCCGCATGCCTCAGCAGGATTTCTTCAAGCGACGCGCCGCCCTCGAACCGCAGCACGCGGGAACACAGCCCTCCAATGGGCCGCGCGGCGATTTCGAGCATCCATACGCCCGCGTCATTGACCCGCATCTCGGCATGAATGGGACCGTCGGTCACACCGAGTGCCGTGGCGGCGCGCGCGGTGGTATCGAAGATGGCTTGCTGTGTTGCGGACGATTCGCGCGACGGCGTGAGGTAAATGGTTTCCTCAAAAAACGGTCCATCGAGCGGGTCGGGCTTGTCGAACAGCGCCAGCGTTTGAAGACGCCCGCGCGTGAGCAGGCCTTCCAGAGCGAATTCGCGTCCGGGTATGAAGCTTTCGACCAGCACCGGTTGGTCTCCGGCGATGTTCCGGATACGCGCGAGGGCTGCTTCGTATTCGCGACGGTCGTTCGCGCGGATCACGCCGCGGCTGGCGGAAAGCGTAGTCGGCTTGAGGACACACGGGTACGATGGCTCAGCAGCCGGACCGATCAATTCGAAGTTTGGAACCAGCAGACCGGCATCGCGGAATTTTTGGCGCACGAGGAATTTGTCTTTCGCGGCGGCGACCGCTTCGGCCGGACTGAATCGCAGACCAAGCCGCTCGGCTGCCTGCGCGGCCAGGAACGCCGGCTGATCTCCGACACCGATGACGCCGTCAAAGGGTCCGCGGCTTTCGAGCGCACCCGGGCCGTCGGCGATGGCAATCGCGTCATCGCCCCAGGGATTGTCGAGAACGTGACAGCGGTCGGTGGCGAGAACCAGATCGAATCCCAGCCGCGCAGCGGCATCGGCGAAGGAATGCACCTGGTAGCCGGTGGTCGATGCGAAAAGAAGAATGCGGGTTGCAGGAATCAGAGCGCCTCCCACGTCAAGCTGTGGCGCACGCTTCCGCGTGCCGCGTCGGCACTCTTGCCGACGCCTCTTCGGTCGCAGAAGAGGTGTCCAGATGAGTCTCGACACGGCACGCACGAGTGCGTGCGCCACGTTTGTCCCTCATAGAAGCGCAACCTGCGCCTCGGTTGGTTCGGCTCAACAATACCAGGGTTCATCAAGATAAGGCACCGTCGCGCGCGGCATCAGTTTGAAATTTTCGAGACCCGCCAGCCCGGCGATTTCCTCAAAAACTTCCGCCCGCGGACGGCCCGCGCGACTGCGGACCAGTTCGAAAACCCCATGACCCAGCGCGTCCACCCCCAGGTCGCGATGTTTCCACGGATACACCAGCGATTTAGAATCGAACAGCCCGATCGCCGCGCGGATGTCTTCAAGCTCCAGCAGCAGCGAGCCTTGCGTGATCAGCAGCCGCAGCGCCAGTTGCACCGGCGCGACGTTTTCTTCGAGCTCCAGCGACGCGAGCGAGCGCAGCAGGTCACGATAGCTGTCAAGAGTGGTCCACGGCGTGAACGCGATGAAGGTCGGCTGCAGCGTCAGGCCGAATTTGCGCGTCAGCTCGACGGCTTCGAAAAAATCGCGCCGCGTGTGACGCTTGCGAAGTTTTTCGAGCACCGCGTCATCCAGCGATTCGACGGCGCTGGTGACAATCAGACACCCAGTGTCGCGCAGCGCAGGGAGCAGTTCGCTGTGCGCCAGAAGATGCTCGATCTTGATGGTGACGTCATAGGTGAGCGCCGGAAATTCGGCGTGCATGGCTTCCACGATCTTCATCGCGTGGGTGGGTCCATTGAAAAAATCGGGATCGCCGAAAGTAACGTGCTGAGCGCCTTCGGCAACCTGGCGGCGAATATCTTCGAGCACCACCTCGCGCTGCACCACCCGGAACTGGCCTTGATAAACCGGCACGATGGGGCAATGCCGGCAGGTGTGTTTGCATCCGCGGCTCGCCTCAGTGTAGGCGACTTGCGCGGACGCGCCGTTCTGACGCAGCCGCGCGTAATTGGTCGATGCACCGGCCCGGTCGGGCGGGATGAATTTCAAACGGTCGAGCGAAATCGCGGGAACGTCCCCGCCGGCGGCGATGGCGCACAGAGACGCTTCGAATTCGCCGCCCGCGATGGCCGTGACGCCGGCGGATTTCAAAAGCTCGGCATTGAGCGGAGCGTACAGTCCGAAGGCGGCCAGGCGCGCGCCCGGATTCACCCGGCGGATGCGTTCGATCACCGGCAGCGCCAGGCGCGTGGCGGTGTGCATCGGCAGGTAGAACGCCACCAGGTCCGCCGAAGCTGGATCGGGCAGACGATCCACGGAAAGATCCAGCGCTTCGACCTGATGGCCGTCGCGGTTCAACCAGGCTTTCGCCGACGCCAGGCCGAACGGATGATGGCCCAGTTCGTAGGTGGAGATGAGGAGGACGTTCACCTCCTTCAAATGTAACGCTTGGCAGGGTGCGGAAAAGGGGACAGACCGCTCTGTCCACGCCGAGCACTCCCAAACAAATCACCGATTTTTCCGATCGGGGACAGAGTGGTCTGTCCCCTTTTCCGCTGTTACGTCCAGCGCTCACTGCGCGCATCCGGACGGCGCCAGTAGTTGAGGACCGGGAGATTGACGAACTCGAGAAACTTGTGAGTGGTGGCAACCGGACGCTCCGACGAATCGTTGGCGGAGGGTTCGAACGCAACCAGGGCCTTATCGAGCGGAGTGCCGGTCTTAATCCGCGTCCCGGCGCGAATGGAACTCTGGACTCCGTTGTAATCGTTCGGGAATTGTGCCCGCACGGTCAGCTCGAGAAGATCTTCCACGTCGGAGCGCTTGAGAGTGTGATTTTTCTGGAAACGATTCAGCAGAACGGAGGCTTGCTGATCCAACCCGGCCTCCCGCAGCATCACGCTCTTGGAACGTCCCATGTGGAGACATTCGAGTTCCTGCGTGGTCACCATGAAGATCTGCCGGGAAGCGTTCATGATTTCCAGTGAGAAGTCTTCCATCTGCCCGGACAGATCGAAGATGACCACATCGTAGTTGGCGCGCAACAGATCGAGCCAGTGCCGCAATGACTCGGGCCGGATTTTGGCGTTGGGCCGAAGGCGGCTGGGGAGCACGTGCAGATCGCCGGATACCGAAATCACTTGCGATAAGAGATGTTCGTCCATATCGTCGAATCCGCTGGCGACGTCGGGCAACGAATGCGAGTTGTCCAGGCGATACCGGAATCCGATCATGCCGGTCGCCAGATCGAAATCACACAACAACGTTTTTTGCTTGGAAGCCAGGATATCGGCCAGGCCGCAGGCGAGCGTGGTGGCGCCGACGCCGGGTTTGGCGGGCAGGAAGCTCAGAAATGAGGTCGGCTTGCGCAAGCTGTTGGGTAGCTTTTCGAGGACGCGAACCCGCCTCCCCAGGGCCTCCCTCAGCGCTACCGCGTCCAGCGGAAGAGTGAGCCGCTCCTGGATCCCGCGCCAGGAAAGGTTGGGGGGCGGTTCACCAACCGCGATGAACTGTAAGCCAGGATCGCGCAATTCCATCTCGCCCGAAAGGTCGAGGGCGGCGCCGTCCCGAATATCCAGGAAGACGATCCGGGCCGGGCTGGTTTGAAAAAACCGGACCAGATCATCCGACGAGGGGATGGTCGAAAGGCCGCGCACCACACCGATTTCCGGCAGGCCTTCGAGCGCGGCTGTGATTGCCGCGCGCAGTTCGGCGTCCGCGGTAAAGATTGTGCTCTTAATAGTTTCCATTAGAATCCCTAGTTCTCGGCGGTGGAGGAAAGCGCCAGCGAGAGCGCGTTCATGGCATGGCTGTACAGCGCCGAGGTGGACGCGATTGCAGGAAACACAGCGATTGCCAGGGTGGCGGCCAGACCTGCCAGTAACGCGTATTCGACAAGGTCCTGTCGCGACTGATCCTTGCCGGGGATACGAAAGGCGAATGCGACTCGATAAATTGCACTAAGTATTGCGTTCACGAAAAGCAGTTTAAGTAACGGGGACGTTTCAGGGATCACCCTGTCTTCCTAGTCAGTCATCGTTCTGGTACGGCTCCGGGTCGTACTAGGGTACTTACCGTTGGTCATTTGGCGCAATCTTTCGATGGCGATGTTCCTTTTTCGTATTCTTGATACATGCGACGGGTGATGACCGCGCTGGCGCCGACGTTTCGATACTGGATGCAGACCGAAGTGCACGTCTACGCATTTTCGGTCGCGGCGAACGTGCTTCTGTCCTTTTATCCGTTCCTGATCGTGATGATGTCGCTGTCCCGGCGCGTGTTCGATGAGAGCACCACCATCGCGGCCATCCAGCTCGCGCTGCGCGATTATTTTCCGGATTCGTTCACCAATTTCCTGTACACCAAGGGCAAGCATGAGAACCTGCCGCTCGGCCGGCCGGTCGAAATCGCCAGCGTGATCCTGTTGCTGTTCACCGCCAACGGGGTTTTCGAGCCGCTCGAAGTGGCGCTGAACCGGGTGTGGGGCATCGCGAAGAATCGCAGTTTTTTTCGAAATCAACTGGTCAGCCTGGGATTGATTTTCACGTGCGGCGGGCTGGCGCTTGCATCCATGATGCTGACGGCGCTGAACCAGACGTCCATGCGCGGCGCGACGTTCGTGCCCGCGCTGTTCTTCAAACTGGCAGCCCTGCCGATGGCGGTGCTGATCCTGTTCCTGATCTATTATTTCCTGCCCAACGGACGGCCGCCCATCGACCGGGTGATCGCCGCGGCCATCGGCGTGGGCGTGCTGCTCGAAGTCTTGAAGTATTTGAATCGGCTGTGGTGGCCGTGGTTTCAACGCAAGCTGGATGCCGAATACCATATTTTCCAATACTCGGTCGCCCTGATTTTTTTGGGATTTCTGGCATCCATGCTGGTGTTGGCCGGAGCCGAATGGGCCGCGCGCGGGCACAAGCAATCCGAGGTGAAAAAGAATGCCTGACCGGAAACTGGCGGTGGTGACGGGCGCGTCGGCGGGGATCGGCGCGATGTTCGCCCGCAAGCTCGCCGCCCGCGGATACGATCTGCTGCTGATCGCCCGAAGAGAAGACCGGCTGCGCTCGCTCGCCTCCGAGCTGAGCGATACGTATCACGTTGACGCCGCCATTCTGGCGGCGGATCTCGCCGGTGCTGATCTCGAACACGCCGCGGAAAAGATTCAAGGCTCGCCGAATCTGGGCCTTCTGGTGAACAACGCCGGCTTCGGGTTGCACGGCCTGTTTTTCGAATCGGAGGTCGCGGGACAGCTTGAAATGCACCGGCTCCACGTACTGGCCACGGTTCGGTTGACCCACGCCGCTCTTAAGAACCTGGTTCCGAAGGGCGAAGGCGGGATCATCAACGTCGCCTCGGTGGCCGGCTTCAGTCAGGCGCCGGGCAGCGTCAGCTACAACGCGACCAAAACCTGGATGATCAGTTTCACGGAAGGGATCGCGATCGAACTGGCGTCGAAAGCGTCCCCCGTGAAGGTTCAGGCGCTGTGCCCGGGATTTACGCTGTCGGAATTTCACGACGTAATCCACGCGGACCGGTCGGCCATTCCGAAATCGCTGTGGATGACCGCCGATTTCGTGGTAGCCGAGTCACTGCGCGCGTTCGACCAGGGCAAGCTGATCGTGATTCCGGGATGGCGTTACAAACTGGTGGTGGCCGGGATGAAAATGATTCCGGGCGGGCTGATGCGACGGCTGACCAGAAGCACCACGCGGCGATTCCGTCGGCCGAAAGATAGCTAGATTCCGTGCAACCCGCTCCGCGGCGAAGTACGTCAGGCACTTAAGAGGATTACTATGGGCGAAATTTGGACGCGGCGCGGCATTCTGGTTCTGGCGGCGGGTGCGGGCACATCGCGCCTGTTTGCTTTCAGTTCCGATTTCTGGAACAAGAAAGATCCGTCGGAATGGACGCATGAGGAAATCGACCAGATCACCAGCAAATCGCCGTGGGCCAAGGAAGTGAGCGCGTCGATGCCGTCGCAGGGAATGGGCGGCGGCGGGATGGGTGGAATGGGCGGTGGAATGGGACGCCGCGGTGGCATGGGCCGCAACCCCGGAAGCATGGGCCAATCCTACAAGGGAACCATACGGTGGGAAAGCGCCCGGCCGATTCTGGATGCGCTGAAAAATCCGCTTCCCAAGGAATTCGCGGACCGTTATGTGATCAGCGTCAGCGGAATTCCGCTGAACGCCAGAAGTCGCCGGCAGTACAGTTCGCAGGGCGACGAAAGCTCCTCGCAGCAGCAATCGACGCAGGACATGCTGGATCGTCTGAAGCAGGTCACGTTCCTTGAACCGAAGGGCCGCCGCGACGCGCAGCCGGGCGTCGTACAGCAGCCGGTGTCGGGCAGTTATGGATCGGTATGGTTCGGCTTCGACCGGGATTTCCTGAATCTGAAGGCGGAAGACAAAGAAGCGACCTTCACCAGTCAGTTCGGCCAGTTGACGGTGAAGGCGAAGTTCAATCTGAAAGACATGATGTACAAAGGCGACCTGGCGATTTAGGGCGTGGCGCACGTTTCAACGTGCCGCGTCGGCACTTTTGCCGACGCCAGATGACAGGTCCACTGGTGTCGAGAAGAATCTCGACACGGCACGCACGAGTGCGTGCGCCACAAACTCGCCGCGCGCGGCCTCCGTGATAAACTCACCACGTGGATCTGAATCTGACCCCTCAAGAGTTGGCCTTCCGCGATGAAGTCCGTGCGTGGTTCGCCGCAAATGTCCCCAAAGACTGGGTGAAGCGCCGCAACGCCGAAGAATCGATGGAGGCGCGCTTCGCCTATCTGCGCTTATGGCAGCGCAAGCTTTACGACGCCGGTTGGGCCGGAATTTCCTGGCCCAAGGAATATGGCGGACGCGGCGCATCGCTGATGGAGCAGGTCATTTTCATCGAAGAAATGGCGCGCGCCGAAGCGCCTCCCATGGCGAATGTCCTCGGCCTCGGATTGATTGGGCCGACCATCATCGCCTACGGAAACGACGCGCAGAAAACGCGCTTCCTGCGCAAAATCCTGAGCGCGGAAGAGATCTGGTGCCAGGGATTTTCAGAACCCAACGCCGGCAGCGACCTGGCCGCGCTCTCGAGTGAAGCGAAGGCGGACGGCGATCATTTCGTGGTCAACGGCCAGAAGGTCTGGAACAGCTACGGCTGGGCGGCGGACTGGTGCGAACTGGTGGTGCGCACCGATCCGACCGTCGAAAAACACAAAGGGCTGACCGTGCTGCTGGTGGATATGAAATCGCCTGGCGTGGAGGTTCGCGGGCTGCGGCAAATGACCGGCGAAAGCGAATTCTGCGAAATTTTCTTCCGCGACGTGCGGGTGCCGAAAGAGAATCTGGTCGGCAAGATCAATGAAGGCTGGCGCGTCGCGATGGGCACGCTGATGCATGAGCGCGGAACGTTCGGCGCTGGGCTGCAGGTCAATTACAAGCGCAATTTCAACCGGCTGGTGGAGATCGCGCACGAGATGAAGCGCGATACCGACCCGATCGTACGGCAGAAGCTGGCGCAGGCGTACACCGAAATCGAGGTGATGCGCTGCAACCAGATGCGCGCGTTCAGCAAGATTAATGAGACCGGCGTGCCGGGACCGGAAGGGTCGATCCAGAAGATTTTCTGGAGCGAGCTGAACCAGCGGTTTCAGCAGATCGCGATGGAAATCATGGGTCCGTACGGGCAACTGGCGCACGGATCGGCGGACGCGTTCGACGAAGGCCAGTGGGCCTACGGATATCTGCGCAGCCGCGGCAACACGATCGAAGCCGGGACCAGCGAGATCCAGCGGAATATCATCGGCCACTTCGTGCTGGGGCTGCCGAAGAGTTATTAATGGAGTGCCGCGAAGCTGTGATTGCGTGCTCCCCTCCCTCACGGTCGGGGTTCCGTTGCGCTCGCTGTGGATCAACGCCGTTCGGAACCCCGCGCGTAAGAGTCTGTGTGAAAACCACGGACCTGCTCCCCTTGCTCACGCGCGGGGTTCCGTATGTGGCTCATTCGACGTGGCGCCAAACGGAACCCCGACCGTGAGGGAGGGGAGCAAGGCCGACCAACTCCACTTTTCACAAAGACTCGTAAGCGAGGGGAGCACGTCCACGATCTCTCCGCGACAGAATGACGCTAATAAACGCGAATAGGAAGATTTATTATGCAATTCGGACTCAGTGAGTCTCAAAATATCCTCAAGAATAATGCGCGGAAATTTTTCGCGGCGGAGTGTCCGATGGCCGAGGTCCGGCGCATCAGCGAAACCGAAACCGCCTCCGACGACAAATTGTGGCGAGCCATGGCGCAGCAGGGATTTCTGGGCGTGCTGATTCCGGAAGACGCCGGTGGCATGGGGTTGGGGATGGTGGAACTGGCGGCGCTCGCCGAGGAAATGGGCCGCGCGCTGGTGCCGGGCGCGTTTCTTTCGACCCTGCTCGCGAGCTCCGTAATTCATGCGGCCGGGTCGGGCAAGCACCTGGCGGAAATCGCATCAGGGAGCGTCAAGGCGACGCTCGCCTTGCTCGAATCGAGCGGAAGCTGGAATCCGGATGCGGTCGCGATGCCGGCGCTCGACGGCGAAAAGAGGTTCGTGCCGGAGGCCGGATCGGCCGACGTGATCGTGGTCGCGGCGCGCGATGGCGGCGAACTCGCGCTGTACCTGGTGGATGCGAAATCCGTGGAGAAGACTCCCATGCCGTCGCTCGATTTGACGCGGCGCTTATACAGTTTGAAATTTTCCAAAGCCAAAGGCGAACTGCTGGCGCGAGGCGACGCCGCGCGGAATGCGCTCGAGCGGGCGCTCGATATCGCGACCGTCGCGATCTGCTCCGAGATGACCGGCGGCATGCAGCGAGTCATGGAAATGGCGGTCGAGTACGCGAAGACGCGCAAACAGTTCGGCAAGCCGATCGGCCAGTATCAGGCGGTGCAGCATCAGTGCGCGGACATGCTGGTGTGGACCGAAAGCTCGCGCTCGGCGGCGTATTATGCGGCATATGCGTTCGACAACTCGACTCCGGATGCGCGCGCGGCGGTGAGCGTCGCCAAAGTGTACGCAAGCGACGCGTGCCGCGAGGTGGGAAATCGCGGCGTGCAAGTTCAGGGCGGCATGGGATTCACCTGGGAAAATGACGTCCACATGTACTACCGGCGCGCCAAGGCGAGCGAGATCGCGTTCGGAGACGCGACCTTTCATCGCGAAAGAATCGCGCGGCTGGTGATCGACAAAATGACCGCGCGCACCGCGGTTGGGGTATGATGAAACCGGTTGGGTTATGAGAATCGCGTGCCAATCCGTTTACGCCTGGGTTTCATCTGGCGGGAGTGCAGGCCCGCGTGTCGGTTCAGCAAGAAGGATGCTCCATGGAAAAACAAGCGCAAAATATACAAGAAGCATTTTTAAACAACGCGCGCAAAGACAAAACCTTTCTCACGATCTATTTGATGAGCGGAGTGAAGCTCTCCGGGAGAATTAAGAGTTTCGACAAGTACTCGGTGATCCTGGAATCGAACGCGCAGGAACAGCTGATTTTCAAGCACGCGATCTCCACGGTGGTGGTTTCGAAACCGTTCCACGCGCCGGCGCATTCGAGCGCGGCGACGGCGGGCACGCACGGCATCCCGGGCGCGCCGCTCGACGCCGATAACTGATTTGCCCACAGGCCAGGAAGTCGCGCTGCTGGTCGGACTGCGGCTCACCGGCCGAGGCTCCGGCGGGAAACCCGCGCCTGCGGATTCCGAAATGATCAGCGCGGACGAATCGATGGAAGAGCTGGCTGCGCTGACCTCCAGCGCGGGCGCGGCCATCGCCGAAACCCTGATTCAAGCGCGGCCCAAGCCGGACGCGGCGACTCTGATCGGCTCGGGCAAAGTGGACGAGCTCAAAACCAAAATCCAGTTTCACGAAGCCACCACCGTCATCTTCGATCGCGAGCTCTCGCCGACGCAGCAGCGCAATCTCGAAAAGGTCCTGGACGTGAAGGTCCTCGACCGGACGCAGTTGATCCTGGATATTTTCGCGCGGCGCGCCCGAACGCGCGAAGGACAATTGCAGGTGGAGCTGGCGCAGTTGAATTACATGCTGCCCCGCTTAACCGGACACGGCGCGGCGATGTCGCGGCTGGGCGGCGGAATCGGCACGCGCGGTCCCGGAGAAACCAAGCTGGAAACCGACCGGCGCCGGATTCACATGCGCATCCACGCGATCGAAAAATCGCTGGACCGAGTTAGCGGCGGGCGGACCACGCAGCGGCGCCAGCGCCAGGCGGTGCCGCTTGCGACCATCGCGCTGGTGGGCTACACGAACGCCGGAAAATCGACGCTGTTCAACCGGCTGACCGGCGCGGCGGTGCTGGCCGACGCGAAGATGTTCGCGACGCTCGATCCCACGGTGCGGCACATTACGTTACCATCGCGGCGGCGCGCGCTCGCAAGCGACACGGTCGGCTTCATCCGCAATCTTCCCACCACGCTGATCAAGGCGTTTCGAGCCACGCTTGAAGAAGTGGTCGAAGCCGAGCTTCTGCTGCACGTGGTGGACGCGAGTTCGGCGGAAGCGGCCGGGCACACGGCGCACGTGATGGCGACGCTCGCCGAGATCGGCGCGGCCGAGACGCCGCAGATTCTGGTGTTGAACAAAATCGACCAGGTCCCGGGCGAGCCCGACGCGTCGGCGCTGGCGCGTCGAATTTTGCATGATCCGGAGCACCAGCCGGCCGGCGCGGTGGCGATTTCAGCGCGAACCGGTACCGGATTCGACGCGTTGCTCAAGAAAATCGACGAGACGCTGCCGCTCGATCCCGTGTCAAAATGTATGTTCCGATTCGCGGCGGGCGAGGGCGCGCCGCTGCATTGGCTGCACGAATATGGAAACGTAACGTCGACGCGTTACTCGGGCGAGATGTGCGAAGTGGAGGCGACGGTGCCCGAATCGGTGAAGCGCCGGCTGAAGGGCTACCTGGTCGGGTAAGATAGGGCTATCATTTCTTTAAGACGGGTTTCGTAACGGAATGAATATTCCGAATCTGCTCACGCTTCTTCGGATCTTTTTTGTGCCGCTGCTGGTGGCCGCGCTGCTGGCGGATGGGACTTGGTTTGCCCGCGAACAGGACCTGATTTCGCGCGAGATCTTCGCGCTGGCCGTGTTCCTGACCGCGGCGGCGACCGACCTGATCGACGGCTGGCTGGCGCGCCGGTGGGGACAGGTGACCACGGTGGGCACGCTGCTCGACCCGATCGCCGATAAGCTCCTGATTTCGGCTGCGCTGGTGTCGCTGGTCGACATTCATCGCGTTCCGGCGTGGATCGTGATCCTGATTATCGGGCGCGAGTTCGCGGTGAGCGGGCTGCGGTCGATTGCGGCGGCGTCCGGCTACATGATCTCGGCAAGTGAGCTCGGAAAAACGAAAATGGCTGCGCAG
Source organism: Terriglobia bacterium (assembly GCA_963797245.1). Taxonomy (GTDB): domain Bacteria; phylum Acidobacteriota; class Terriglobia; order Bryobacterales; family Bryobacteraceae; genus Palsa-187. The sequence goes on along the minus strand of CAWCPE010000011.1, from coordinate 244,301 downwards.
GTGGCGGCGATTTCATTGGTGATCGCGGGAATCCGCTGGCCCGCGCTCAATCCGCTAGGGTCGCTGGGGATGTGGGTGGTGATGCTGTTCGGGATCGTCTCGGCGGCGGATTATTTCCGGAAGTTCTGGCGTCGCGTGGATGACGGAGTGAAGAGCCGTCGGCGGCGCGAGCTGCTGCGGATGGAGCGGCAGAAGAAGAGGGAAGCCCGGCTGCGCGGGGTTCCTGTGCCCATGGCGTCAGAAGACGCGGGCAACGGCTAATCAGGCCCTGGCGATCTGCGGCAGCTTTTCGAAGTGCGCGTCACGCGTCAGCAATAGCAGATGATGCTGGACGGCCAGGCTGGCGATCCAAAGGTCGTTGGTCGGAATCGGAGTCCCCGCTTTTCTCAAGTGCGCGAACAGGCGGACATAAACCTCGACGGTCTCTTCATCGGCGAACAGAGTATTTACTCCAGGCTTGGCGAGGAACCGGCTCACGGCGATTTCATTTTCCCGGCGGCGCTTGCCCAGCACAAATCCGGCCTTCAATTCCGCGAGTGCGATGAACGGAAGCAAGATCGCGTTCGCGCGTTCCAATATGTCGATGGTATCCGAGTCGCCGCGCAGCACATCGGTGAGGCGGTTGGTGTCCAGCAGGATGTTCACTTCCAGAGATCCGGGTCGATCTGGCGCTGCGCTTCGAGGACGCGATCGAATTCGGGATCTTCTTTCCACAGGCCGGCGAGATCCTTCAGGGAACGATAACGACGCGGCGTGCCGGCCGCCCTTCTCAGTTCTTCCACCAGGAGTTGATTCAGACTGACCTTTTTTTCGCGCGCCCTGCGCCGCAGCTCGCGGTCGACGTCGCCAGGAACGCCGCGGATCGTATACTGGGCCAAGGATTTCGCGGGCATCTGCCTACAGGCTAGCATTAATGTGCAGGCACGATGGCTTCGCGAACCTCGGGCAGGCCGCAGGCTCGCCAGGCGTCGAATCCGCCGATTACGTTGGACACGTTTTCGAAGCCGGCGCGCTGAATCAGGCTGGCGGCGATCGCGCTGCGGTATCCGCCTTTGCAATGCACCGCGACCGGGCGGGTGCGGTCGAGATCATTTAGCGATCGGCTGAGCTGGTGGAGCGGCATCAGCACGGCGCCTTCGATATGGCCTTCATCCCACTCTGGTTTACGGCGGACGTCGACGAGTTGAACGTCGGACAATTCGCCCCGCAGTTGTTCCGCCGTGATTTGAGAGATCTGCGCTACCGGACCGGTCCATCCGGCCATGCCGTCTTTGAGGCCGCCGGAAATTTTATCGATCCCCACGCGCGCCAGGCGTATGCGGGATTCTTCAAGCTGTGCGTCATCTTCGGAGACCAGAATGATGGGTTGGTCGAGACCGATCAGCGTCGCGGCCCAGGACGCGTATTGGCCCGACAAAGCGATGTGCACCGCGTCCGGAACGTGGCCGGCGCAGAACTGTTGCGAGGGGCGCGTATCCAGCACGGTGGCATCCCGCATGGCGAGGACTTGTTCGGTCGACAGCAGCGGGAGCGGAGGAAGGTCGGTGAGCGCGGCTGCGCCGGTTCGATTGATTTCGGCGTCGCGCGCGAAATAGGCCGGGCGCTCGGGAAGATCGGAGGTGAGCAGGCGGACGAATTCTTCTTTGGTCTTCGGGCGCAGCGCGTAGTTCAGCGCGAGCTCCTTGCCGATGGTCGACTGGCGCTCCGGCCGCATCTGTTTTCCGCACAGCGAACCGGCTCCGTGGGCCGGCCAGACCTCGACATCGTCGCCCAGGGGAATCAGTTTCTGATGCAGGCTATCGAACAGCATTCCGGCGAGCTGCTGGGGAGTGAGATCGGGCGCGAGGTCGGGACGGCCGACGTCGCCGATGAAAAGCGTATCGCCAGTGAGGACCGCGAACGGTTTTTCGCCGCGATCGAGATCGGTGACCGTCACCGAAATGCTTTCGACGGTGTGGCCGGGGGTTTCAAGGAAGCGCAGAATCGCGCGGCCGAAGCGGATTTCATCGCCATCGTGAACGGGGGAGTGCGGGAACGTGGCGCCGGCACGCGCGCCAAGGTAGATTTTCGCGCCGGTCCGCGCAGCGAGTTCCTGGTGGCCGCTGACAAAATCCGCATGCAGGTGGGTTTCGATGATGTACTCGATCTTCAGATTCTGCGCGCGCGCTTCATCGACGTAAAGCGACACATCGCGCTGCGGATCGACCACGCAGGCGATCCCTTCCGAACCGATCATATATGACGCGTGCGAAAGGCAGGTCAGGTAGAACTGCTGGAAGTACATTTGTCCTAATTGTAGACACTACGGGTGAGGCGTTGCGGGCGGCCGGGGCTCTCGGACTTGTCGCCGTGCGTTTCCAGCCGCCTTTCGAATCAAGGGCAGTCTAACGGAGGGCCGGTCCCGCTGGTTGGCGGACGCCATGTGAAGCTCCGTTTTCAACTGCTCCTCTCTGAAGTCTTGCGGGACGGCGATCAAAGCTATCCGTTCACCGCTCGAACGTTTTACGGTCCACATACGAACCAATCGGATCGATCCGAACATAACCTCCGTCGGCGTCATGCTACGAGCTGACTACGCGAGCCGTCTCACGGGCTCCGGAGGCTCAGTGTCGATGTAATGCAACGCTCCCTGGCCAGGGATCACTCTCGGCTGAAGTGTAGTGCGGAAGCTGCTCGCGGGGGTTCGATGAAATATTCAAGTTTGGGGAAACAAATGAGATTGAGGTGCGAAAAATACTTGTAACCGCTCCCTTTGGTCGCGGCTCGGGGTGGGCGGCGTGCGAAATCGGGAGTATCGGGAGCCGATTTCGCTAGTAATACGGATCGGGCTCGGGGATTGCGGCGCCATCTTTGCGTGGAGATGACGCGGCGTAGTTGATTTTCGCTTTCGTGTCGCGCAGGACGGCTTGGCCGCCGCCCATGAAGCCGGAATAATCGCCGCGGACATCCAGGGCGTGGCCGAGTTTTTCGAGCTGCGAGCGAGTTTCAAGAGGCACGCGGTTTTCGATGCGGACGTCGTTGCCGCCTAAAGTGATTTTTGAAAATCTGGGGGCTTCGAGGGCGGCCTGGATGTTCATGCCGTGGTCGGCGACGTACGAAACAAATTGCGCCTGGGCCTGCGCCTGGTTCATGCCACGCATGATGCCGAAGGCGATGTGGTCATGTTCACGGCTCATGAAGCCGGGAATGATGGTGTGATAGGGACGCTTGCGCGGGGCGAGCGCGTTCGCGTGATTCGGGTCCGATGAAAATGCGCCGCCGCGGCTGTGCAGATGGAAGCCGAAACCGTCGACCACCACGCCGGAACCCCACACGTCGGCGATGCTCTGAATCCAGGAGACGGTGTTACCCTCGCGATCGGCGGCGGCGAGATAGATCGTGTGGCTGATGCCGGACGCTTGCTCGCGCGCGTATTCTTTCGACAACAGGCGATCGAGCGGGACGGCGCTGAAACGGGGATCGGCGATGTGGCGGCGCTGGTCGGCGAAGGCTCGCTTCTGCGCTTCGATCTTGATGTGAAAGGCCTCGGCGCTCAAGGGGTCCATCGAGGGCAGAGGGAAATGCTCCATTATGTTGAGCATTTGAAGCGTCCCGACGCCCTGGCCGTTGGGCGGGAGCTGGTAAACGGTCCAGTCGCGATAGGTGGTCGAGATGGGGTCGACCCACTCGGAAGAATATTCGAGCAGATCCGCGGCGGTCATGGTGCCGTTGAGTCGTGAGCTGGTGCGCAGGATGGCGTGGGCTAGTTCGCCTTCGTAGAGCGACCGGGGGCCGACCTCGGCGAGGATGCGGAATGCTTTGGCGAGATCCGGATTGCGGAAAATTTCGCCTACGCGCGGAGCTTGGCCACCCGGAAGGAACAGGCGCTCGCCATTCGGATCTTCTTTGACGCGGTCGCAGTGTTGCCAGTCGTATTGAATGATTTCGGTGAGGGGGAATCCGTTTACCGCGTAGTAGATCGCGGGCGCGAACAGGTCGGCCCAGCGGAGTTTGCCGAATTTCGCGTGCAGCTTGGACCATCCATCGACCGCGCCGGGCACGGTTACGCTATGGATGCCGAAGGTCGGCATGGAAAAATTCACGCGATCGAGAGTCAGGGCCGCGGGAGCGCCGCCGCTCGAGTTGATGCCGGTGAGTTCGCCCGAAGCGGAGCGATGGATGGCGAACAGGTCGCCTCCCAGGCCGCACATCATAGGCTCGACTACGCTGAGCACGGCGTTCGCGACGATGGCGGCGTCGACGGCCGATCCTCCGCGGGCGAGCGCCTGCGCGCCGGCCTGCGATGCGAGAGTCTGGCTGGTGGCGACGATTCCGCCTTGGGTGATCACCATGGATCGGGCTTGAGAGCGCTCCATGGAGGGGGAATCTTTAACCACTATCTGTCTCCATCGTGTGCCGGAATCATGAGTGGAAAGGCACGTTTAACCGCTTCCTTTGGTCGCGGCTCGGGGCCGGCGATGTGCACGGTGGGCGAGTGGAGTTAAACATTCGGCTTGAGGTATTTTGCCAGGAACTGGTAGATTTCTTCGCGGGATTCGCGGGCGAGCTTCGTGTCCAGGCGGTTGAACTGGTGGCCGCCGGGGGCGTCCTGGTAGATTTTGTATTCGAATTTCTTGCCCTCGGCCTTCAATGCGGTGATCAGGCGCTCCACTTCGAGCACGTTCACGTCTTCGTCGTTGGTATTGGTGTGAATCAGCAGCGGCGTCTGGAGCTTTGACACATACGTGATGGGCGAGCGGCGCTCGTATTCCTTGATATCTTCGCGCACCGTTTTCCCGATATGATACGGCGCGGAGTATTCGGCGCGATAGGCGTCGGTCTGATAGCCGAGCCGGAACACCAGGTCGCTGACCGGCACGCCCGCGTAGGCGACGGCGAAAGATTCGGGATGCTGGAAGATATTCATCAATGTGATGAGGCCGCCGTGGCTCCAGCCGACGATGCCGACGCGTTTAGGGTCGAGAAAGCTGTAATGATCCAGCATCCACCGCAGGCCGGTGTAAACGTCGTCGACTTCGCGGCCGCCGTAATCGATCTGCCGATAATAGCCTTGGCCGTAGCCGGTGGACCCGCGGTAATCGGTGGAGACGATGGAGTATCCCTGCTCCAGGAATTCGCGGACAATGTGCGCCGATTCGGAGGTGAAGTTGGAGTGCACGCCGCCGTGGATGAGCACGATCAGCGGTTGTTTCCTGGTGCGGTCGAGGCTTTTCGGAATGAACGTGTAGGCGTGAACGATCAGAGGGTTGCCCGCGCCGGGACCGGTCGGATTAGGATTATGGGCCGGGGGAAGGCTGGTGTAGACCACCTGGTCGAAGTCGGCGATGTCGGAGATTTTCAAGCGCCATTCGAGATCGTCGATGGCTTTGAGGACCTGGTCTGTCGACTGCTGCGGTTGGGCGAAGAGCGGAAGGAATAAAACAGGCGCCAGGTACCAGGCAACCGGGGCCCGTTTCATGGGAACAGATACTTTCTCAAGAATTGATAAATTTCCTGGCGCGACTGCTTCGCCAGGTCGTTATCCAGGCGATTGAACATGTGGCCGCCGGGCGCATTCTCGTAGATTTTATATTCGAACTGCTTGCCTTCGGCCTTTAGCGCCGTGATCAGACGCTCGACTTCCAGAACGTTCACGTCTTCATCGTTGGTATTGGTGTGGATCAGCAGCGGGGTCTGGAGCTTGGAGACCCAGGTAATGGGTGAGCGACGCTCGTATTCTTTGATATCTTCCCGAACCGTTTTCCCGATGTGATAAGGCGCGGAATACAGGGCCCGATACTGATCGGTCTGATAGCCCAGGCGCAGCACCAGGTCGCTGACCGGGACGCCTGCGTAAGCGACGGCATAGGCGCCGGGGTGCAGAAGAATGTTCATGAGCGTGATGAAGCCTCCGTGGCTCCATCCGATCATGCCGACGCGTTTGGGGTCCAGGAAACTATACGTGCCCAGCATCCATTCGCGCGCGGCGAACACGTCGTCGACTTCACGGCCGCCGTAGTCGATCTCGTCATAGAACTGCTGCCCGTAGCCGGTGGAGCCGCGATAATCCGGCGCGATGACGGAGTAGCCCTGCTCCATCAACTCCCGCATGATGTGGCCGAGTTCGGCTGAGCTCACGTTGCCATGAATCCCCTGATGCGCCAGAACCAGAAGCGGCTGTTTCTTGGTGCGGTCGAGCTTCTTGGGGATAAAAGTGTAAGCGCGAATGATCAGAGGATTGCCGGCGCCGGGTCCCGTGCCGCTCGAGCGGTGCGCGGAGGGAAGACTGGTGTAGGCGATCTTGTCGACCTCGGCGATGTCGCCCAGTTTCAGGCGCCATTCGAGATCGTCCAGGGCCTTCAGGACCTGATCGTTCGAATTCGCCTGCGGCCGAAAATTGGGAGCCGGTTGCGGCAGGGCGGCCGGATTCGATTGCGGCGGCTGCGCGAACGCGCAAGCCAAAGTGAGCAGAAACGCGGCAGTTCGCATTATTTGGGGAGATACTCGCGGACGGTGGAATAGGATGCTTTGACGAAATCGACGGCCACCCGCTCGGCAGCGGCTGGGTCGCGATTCTGGATGGGCACAATGACGCGAACCAGGGCAGTATCGGTGCGATTCATCCGGATGGCATCGGCGATCACCCAGAACTTGGCGGTAAATTCATTGGCGACCACTCGATCGCGGGACTGATACCAGTACAGAACCAGGTCGCGCGCATCGCCGTGTTGCACTTCGTAGCGGTTTACTACGATCGGCTGGGCGGTTCCGACGTCGATCGGGAGCTCGCCGGAATCCACCTGGGTCCATCCGCTGCCGGGCAGGCAGTTCTTGGGGGAATGCGGAGTTTTTCCGTTGCGTTGGGATCGAAAAGCCGCGATAAACAAGTTCGCCTGGGCCGGTTCGCCTCCGCTCACGTAGTCGCGGATGAGCGTGTCGTCGGCCTTGAGCACTTCGAGCACTTCCGGCTCGACCACACCCGCCCGAAGCAGCCTCCACGGGCCGATTTCGTTCGGGAACTGCGACAAAGGAACGGACGGGGGGACGGCTTCGGGCCGGATCGAACTGTACAGCAAAGCGGCCTGCGCCAGGATCAAGACCGTGGCCAGGCGAACCGGGCCCGAGTTCAGAAATTTAAGCATGATCCCCCACCGGCTTCCTTCGGGTGAACCAATTCGCGACCCGGCCGATCACCGCATGCAGCAGGAACAGCATCGCCAGCGCGATGACGAAAATAATAAAACCCTCAATCAGGTGCGGCAATCCTTCCGCCAGATCCGGATTGACTCCGCTGAGCATTCCGGTGATGGTGACGCGGCCCGCGTTGGCCAGAATGGCGATCGGGACGGTCCCGGCGAGCAGGGCCCACCGCATCCAGACGCGGCTGTCGAAAAAGTAGGCGTATACCAACGAAAGGAAGGTGAGCGACAGCAGGCTGCGGATGCCGCTGCAGGCCTCGGCGACATTCAGCGTCTGGTTGGCGAGCACCAGCACGTTGCCGTCGCGGAGCACCGGGATATTGAACCATCCGAGCACGGTCTCCGCCACGCTGCTGGCGAAGAGCTGGAGCGGAAACGTGATCTGGTTGTAAATGACAGTGGGAATCGGAATCATGAAGGGCAGCAGCAACAGCGGGAACAAAAGCGCCTTCACCAGCTGCACGCCACCGGTCAGCAGGAGCACGCCCACCAGCGCAATCAGAAACGCGGTGCGCTGCAGAAACAACTCCGCGCCCAGGTTGCCGACGTAGCTCTGCGCAATGCTCCACAGGATCACCAGCACGCCCCACCAGGCCGGCTTGGGGACAATTTTCAACAACTGCTCGCGCCGCTGCCAGGCGATGTAGCCCGCCACCACCGGCACGAAGAAGCCGTGACCGACGTCTTCGTCGTTCGCCCATTGCCACACCAGATGCTTGAGAGTCGGGAAATACGCGACGATCAGGAGGGTGGTGAACCAGGCGATGGTCGTCCACGGCATGGCGCGCGCCTGGGAGGCGGGCGCGTGGCCGGACAATTCTCCCGTCGCCGTTGCCATTTCTTATTCAGTAAAACACAAAATGACCGGGGAAAATCAGTTGATGATGGCGGGCGGGACTTCGGATTTGAGACGGCTGGTGACGCGGCCCACCAGTCTGCGCGGATCGAGCAGATGCTGCGGGCGGAAATGCCGCTGCGACCATCGGCTGCCGGGCTCGAATTCGATTCCCAGAAAATATCCGATTTCGCGAAACACGCAGTATTTCACCACTCCCGTCAATTCGCCGTTCGGGTAGCTGATCCGGAAACCGGTGCCGAGCGGGACGGGACGGTCCACTTGAAGACATGCGCCGGAGAGCGAAATGTCCTCCAGATTGGCGACACCCCGCCGGGTTCTGCCGCTCTGGTCCCTCCACTGCACGTCCACAAGGTCCGCGCAGAGCATTCTGGTTTCGATTCGCCGCTCCATCATATCTACTTGCATCATCGGTCTTCCAGGAGGGTTAGATTAGCGCCACGGCCCTAGAGAAATTTGCCCTATTTGCCTCTTAAGGGGCGATTTCAGTATATTACTTCAGCGAAACTGGTACCAGTCACGCCATGCAGCCTTTCCCCAATCATCTCAGGCGCGAAGGCGCGGATTTGCGCTCGCGGATCGGGCTCGGCGGGGGTGGTCGCGGGCTGCTGATCCATATCCTGGTGATTGGTACCTTCGGGATTTTCCTGCCGTGGTTGAAAGGCATCGAATTCCTCGATCCGGTGTTGATCGCGGCCTACGCATGCCTTGGGATTCTGTTCGCGGCTCCGGCCGCGGCGCAGGCTTTCGCCTCCGGACGGCCCGCTTCAATGGGTGAGGCGCTGGCGCGCGTGGCGGTGGCCGCGGTGTATGGAGAAGTGATGGTGATCGCCATCCTGATGGCCGCTCTGGCGACCGTTTACCTCACGCATCGCTACATTCCGATTGCGCCGGACGTGCCCGGCATGCTCGAAGCGAATGCATTCGGGATCGCGGCATCCCTCGCGATGGGCGCGATCGCCGGATGGATCACGCTGCAATTTTCGGCGGGCGCGGCGCGTTCGATGATGCGGGTGATTTTCCTGGGCCTGCTGGTGGTGTTCTTCTTTTACTCGCGCTGGCTGCCGGAGATGGTGGGGATCGGCGCCATTGCGGCGCTGGCGGTAGCGGCAGCGGCACTGGTCGCATTACGCCGGTTGATCGCATAGCGGGATGTGACCCAGCACTCTTGCCACCGCCCGGTCGTGTACGCGATTAAGCCGGAACGTACGTCAACCGAATCATGTCATCGGCGATCAAATCGCTGCTCACCAGGTGGAGCGGCGGCCGGGGACCGGCGAAGAATGGCGTGCCACCGCCCAGCACGACGGGGCGGAGGTAGAGTCGATACTCATCGATAAGGCCGGCCTCGGTCAGGCTTTGCGCCAGGACTGGTCCGCCCACTTGAATCTCGCCAGCCAGCTCAGCCTTCAGGTTGCGGATCACCTTCTCGAAGTCATCCGCGATCAGCGTGGCGTTGGGGCCGACTGACTGGAGGGAATGCGAAACGACCCACTTCGGCTGGCTCCGCCACGCCGCCGCGAAATCGTGATCATCCGCGTCCCAATCAGGCAGATCTTCGTCCCAATAACGCATGATCTCGTACATGCGGCGGCCGTAGATGAGGCCTGTCAGGCCACGCACCAGCTCGACGAAGTGACGGAAGGCCGCGGGTGCAGGCGGCCCAAGCTTCATGTGGTCGACGTAGCCATCCAGGGACTGGTGCAATCCGTAGACAAGTTTCGCCATGCTGCAAATCTCCCTCCCACGTTCTTCAGAATAGCTTGAGGCAACGGTGCGCGGAGGCGAGATTGAACACGATCCGCGCGCCGCGTTGTAGGTGTGACCACCCGACAACCCAGACTGAGGCATAATCCAGATATGCTCAGGATCGCCGCCGCTCTCCTTTTCTCCTTCGCCGGTTTGGCCGCCGAATTTCCCAAGCCGGTGGAGCACACCTTCACCATTCACGATTTCAAATTCCATGACGGCGAGACGTTGCCGGAACTGAAGCTGCATTACTACACCATCGGCCAGGCGCAGGGGAACAACGCGATTCTGATCATGCACGGCACCGGCGGCTCAGGCGCGGGATTCAGTTCCCAGCAGTTCGGCGGCGAGTTGTTCGGCGCGGGACAGCCGCTCGACGCCGCGAAATTTTTCATCATCATGCCGGACGCCATCGGGCATGGAAAATCGTCCAAACCGAGCGACGGGATGCGCGCGCATTTCCCCAAGTACTGCTATCACGACATGGTTACGGCCGATTACAAGATGATCACCGAGGGACTCGGCGTCCATCATTTGAAGCTGGTGATGGGAACCTCGATGGGCGCGATGCACACCTGGTTGTGGGGCGAAATGTATCCGGATTTCATGGACGGGTTGATGCCGCTCGCGTCGGCACCGGTCGAAATCGCGGGGAGAAATCGCCTGCTGCGCGACATGATCATGCACGCCATCACGTCGGATCCGGATTATAAGGACGGCAATTACGATCATCCGATCCACGGCCTGGAAGCCGCGCAGTATGGGCTGACCATGATGACCTCGAGTCCGCTGCAGATGCAAAAGCAATATTCGACGCGCGAAAAAGCGGACGCCGGGTTCGAGAAGCTGATGCACACGGCCGTCGAAAAAGACGCGAACGATATGCTGTATCAGTTCGCTTCGTCGACCGACTACAACCCGGAGCCGGAGCTCGAAAAAATCAAGGCGCGTCTGATCGCGGTGAATTCCGCGGACGATGAAGTGAATCCGCCCGAACTGGGGATCCTGGAGCGCTGCATCCAGCGGGTGACGAACGGCCGCTACGTGCTGATTCCGTTGAGCGACCAAACTCGCGGCCACGGGACGCATTCGGTCGCGAAACTGTGGAAGCAATATGTGGTGGAGCTGGTAGGGACTCCGTAGACAAAGGACGGCGGATTTTCAATCCGCCTGGCGCTTTAGCGGCGCTCGACACTTTGCACCGCTAGTGTCCGGGTTAGAAGTTCGTCGCATTGTGGGGTGGGCATTCCTGCCCGCAGCCGACCTTTCAGGTCGGCTGGACCCGTTGGAAAACGGGTCCGCCGGCTGGAAGCCGGCCCCACACCATCGCTCCGGTTATGTAACGAACTTCCAACTCGGATACTAGTGACCTGTCGCGGAGAAATCATTACTATCTCCCCTCCTTCACAGTCGGGGTTCCGTTTTCAGAAGCCGAGTAGGTCTCAGCATTTCCAACAGAACCCCGACAGTTAGAGTGTCTGTGAAAAGTCGATGCCTCACCCCGCCGTGACCGGCAGGGCTGGTCTATCGCGTTGAAGGCGCAGACGTCGGTGACCAGCCCTGCCGGTCACGGCGGGGATCAACTCCACTTTTCACGCACACTCGTTATGGAGGGGAGCACACTAACGATTTCTCCGCGACAGGCCACTAGGCGGGGCACGGCTAAAGCCTAGCGCGGGCTGAAGACCCGCCCTCTGTCGCGCCGGCCATCGCGTTCAATTCGTCGACCATCCCGCGCAGCGATCTCGATTGCGCGCTCAGTTCTTCGCTGGTGGAGGCGCTTTCTTCGGCGCTCGCCGCGGTGTGCTGGGTCACCCGCTGCATCTCCGCGATGGCGGTCGCCATCTGCGCGATGCCGGTGGCCTGCTGTTCGCTCCCGAGCTTCACTTCGTCCACCATCGTCTTGACCTGATTCGCGCTTTCCGTGATCGACCGCACCGCGACGGCCACCCGGTCCAGCTTGCCCTTGCCATCCTTCGAACGCGCGATCGATTCCTCGATCAAGCCTCCGGTATCCTTGGCCGCCTGCGAGCAGCGCTGCGCCAGATTTCTCACTTCGTCGGCCACCACCGCGAATCCCAGGCCCGCTTCACCGGCGCGCGCAGCTTCCACCGCCGCGTTCAGCGCCAGGATGTTGGTCTGGAAGGCAATCTCATCGATTACTTTAATAATCTTCGAAATTTCGCTGCTCGACGTATTGATGGCGCGCATCGATTCGACCATCTGCTCCAGGTTGCCGTTGGCGTCCTCAATCCGCTGCGACGCTTCGGTCATTTTTTCCGCAGCCCGTTTGGAGTGGTCCGCGTTCCGGCCCGCCATGGCGCTGATCTCCTCCGCCGAAGCTGAAGTCTGTTCGAGCGACGCGGCCTGTTCGGAAGCGCCCTCCGACAGCGACTGCGCCCCGCCGGCGATCTGCGAAGCCGCGCCGGTCACCTGTTCCGCCGCGTCCCCCAGGGACTCGATCACTTTCAGCAGCGGCCTCGAAATAGCGCCCGTCACCTTCAGCGTCAAAAGGATGCCGATCAGCAATCCGGCCAGGCACAAGCCGCCCAGAATCCAGGTCGCGCGATTCGAGGACGCGCGGTCCGTCGATTTACCCGCTGCATCCATTCCTTTGTCACTGAGCTGGGTGGCCGTGCCGGCGATCTGCACGCCCAACAGCCCGATCGCGGCCAGGCGCGAGGTGTACTCGGGCGTGTTGCTTCGGTTTTTCTCGACGCTCTCCACCAGCCATCCCACTTCGGATTGATACGTGGCGAGGTCCTGCTCCAGCTTCGCGGCATCCGGCTGGATGGAGACGAAGTTTAGAGAGGCGTCCACCACTTCCTTGAACCCCTCCAGTTGTTGCTGGGCGCTCAGGAAGTACTGCTGGGCCTGGTCGAGAGAACCCTTTTTTTGAATCGTCAGGAAATATACGTAGTTGAGGCGGGCGTTCAGAAAATCGCGCTCGATCTGAGCGGCTAATTGCAGTTCCGGCAAATATTCGGAGGAGACCAGCTTCAGCTGTCCCGACGTCTGCGCCGTCATCCACAGCGCGTACAAACCTACCGATAGCGCCTGAATCAGCACCACCAGAAACCCGACCGCGATCTTCCTGCCAATGGTCCAATGCGACATGCGAACCATATCGACGGCGCGGCCCGGGGTCTGAATCGAACGCCGCGGTTCCGAGTCGACAAGGCTGGAACCGCTGCGGGAATCGTGAACGAGCGAGGGCGTTGAGATTTGAGAAATGCGCGGGCGCGCGAATTAGAACAGGTCGCCGATTTCTTTCGCGGTGCTGCGCGCTTCCAAATGAATCAGCCCGGCGTTGCCGCCTTGCGGGCTCATCACGGCCAGCACGGCCTTGCTTCCGGCCGAATAGACGAACAACGCGCCTTCGTCAGCCTGGATGGAAACCTCACCGAGGACGCCGGCGCTCATGCTTTCGCTGATGCGTCGCCCCAGGCTGGATGCCGCGGCAGCCATCGCGGCGACGCGGTTCGGGTCGGACCCATTTGATAATGAGTGCGCGATGGGCAGTCCTTCATTAGATGCCAGCAGCACGCCTTTCAATTCCGGAATCGCGTTGCGCAGAGCCTCAATGTGACCCTTCAACGCCTCACCTTTCGCCATAAAGCCTCCTGTCGCTTTTCGCTCGTCCTGGTCTCTCGTGGAGCACTTATATGATCGTCCGGTAGGGAAGAAACTTTAGAGAATGTGCATAGGGGAATCAACTAGCTCGGCATAAGGTGGCCGCATCCTGCCTGGGTTACTGAGCTTAGCCTGCCGCGGAGCGCCGCACTAAGCTGCTTCCCCTAAGTGGCCGTAAGGCGCGCACCTGAAAACCTGTATATAAGTGCTTTACCGCATGGAAAGCCGTAAGAGTGCTCTTTAGGATGAGGTAAGAAGGGACGATGAGAGCTACATGCGGTGTCTGTATTGCGGTAAGGAGCTGGCCCTCCTGAAGCGGTGGACCGGCGGCGGAGAGTTTTGCTCCGACGCGCACCGTCAGCAATATCAGGAAGAATACAACCAGCTGGCCTTGAACCGCCTGTTACAAGCCAAGCCGAAAGCGGATGTAAAACAATCCGATGCGAAGGCGCCGGAGGCCAAAGCCGACGCCAAGGGGCGCGACGCGAAAATCGGCCCGAAAACCAAGGAAGCCCCGGCCGCGTTGCCGCCACCCGAGATTCCGGCCCCGCGTACATTGATTCCAGCGGCGATGGAAGCTCCTCCGGCGGTGCAACCGGAAGCGGTGTCCGCGCCGGAGCCCGAGCCTGCGCCTCCGCCCAGTGAACCGGAGATCACAGAGGAACCGGCTCCCGCCGAAGCGCACGGCTTCCTGGTCGAAATGCCGGTTCCGGTCGACACGCCGGTGGTCCCGCCGGTTTGTGAACTCGGCGGATTCGATCAGCCGATCCCACACTCCTTACCGCCGCGCGACGGCGCAGCCTGGGAAACTTCGCTGGTCGCCGCAGGACGCATCGTGTTCGCGCCCTGTATGCGCGTGATGGATTACGTGGTGCCTGGCGGCGAACGCCGCCGCCTGGAGCTGCGTGAGTTCGTGCGAACCTTACCCGCGTTCAAGTTTGACGCCCCGTTCGACCTCGCGCTGGCCGGTGAAACCGGTTTGCTCGAAACCTCCGAGGAGTCCATGGAAATACTGATTTTCCCGCAGCCCCCGCCCAATACCGCGCCAGCCTGGCTGGAGAACGCCACGCCGTTCCAGTTCGGTCACGAATTGGGCGCCCTGGCGCGGACCACGTTTCGCACCACCGGGATGGAGGATAAGGACGGAGACGTCCGTCCGATGCCCGTCGAAGACGCGCCCGAACAGATCGTCGAGCCGATCAGGCCCGCAGCCGCGGCCTCCCACGTCGAGATGCCCGTCCATGTGGACACACCCGTCCGTGTGGAGACGCCCGCCAGCTTAGAGCCCGCTCCGGTGGTACCCGTCCGGGTCGCGGCGAGGCCGGTCTCGAAACCTTCCTTCTTCCGTCCGGCCGTGGTCGCCGGAGTTACGGAAACCGCGGTCGAAACGCCGTCGGTGAAAAAATCGGAACCGGTGCCCGATGTGATGACCAGACCGCTGCCGCTGGTCCTGCACGGGCTGACGGCCGGGCGCGGAAAGCCAGTACAGGTGTTCCAAACCGCCGTCGCGGGCGATCTCGAAATCCAGGCGCCCCGATCGAACGCGCTTCCGCTTCGCCCCGTGATGACGCTCGGCCCGGCTCCAGCGCTGGCCGCGCCGCCTACCGCGAAAACCGAAGAACGGATTCAGTCAGGTGTGAAGTCAGATTCCCGCAAGCCGCAGGGCCGTCCCGATCCGCGCTTCGCCAACGGGAAAACCCGTAAGCCGGAAGCTCCCGCGCCGACCGTAAAAGAGGAGCCAAAATCAGCTCCCGAAATAGCCGCGGTTGCGGTCGCGACCCTGCCCGCGCCCGCCGAGGTCAAGAAGGCGGACCCGACCCCCGCAGTCGAATACAAGTTGCCCGAGCCTCTCGCCAGGTCCACCATGTCGCTGGATCTCGGCCTTCCCAAATTGACCGTCGATAGCGGCGGATTCTGGTCGAAGCTTCCTCCCGCCGGCAAGATCGGACTCGCCGCCGTGCTGGTGCTGGCGGTCGTCGGTCTCGCCGTGGTGGCTTTGCGAGGCAGCGGATCGACCGTGGTCGCCAACGGTCCGCAGGTGGTCGCCGGCTCGCCGCTGCCGGCGGTCGACTCCGGCTGGATCACGGATTTCGGCGCCGAAACCGGCGTGCGGCGCGAGCGCGAAATGTCCATCTTTCGCCCCTCGCTGAATCTGTCCGACTATCGCCTGGAATTCCAGGCGGAAATCGAGGGTGGTAAGGCCCTCGGCTGGGTTTTTCGCGCCAGGGATGGAAAGAATTTCTACGTAGCCAAGCTGGAAGTGGTGACGCCCGGCCTGGAGCCTAAGGTGGACGTAGTTCACTTCGCCGTGATCGACGGACAGCCTCAGCAGCACGTGCAGAGCCCGCTTCCCATGAAGGTGCGGATCGATACGCTGTACCGGATTCGCTTCGACGCGGTGGGAGATCATTTCAGCACCTGGGTGCAGGACGAAAAGGTGGACGACTGGACCGACGATCGCCTGAAAATCGGCGGCGTCGGATTATACAGTGACCGCGGCGAGACCATGCCGCGCCCGCGCTCGGTAAGCGTCGTACCGCTGGTGATCAGGAGATAAAACGAGGAAGCCATGGCCGAAAACAAAGACACCGTTTTTTTTGTCGACGACGACCTGATTGAAAAGCTCATGCGCGGGGACTCGGTCGAAGACCCGGGCAAGAAAAAGCGCCCGGCTTCCTCCACCGCCCTGGCTCGCGCCGTCCAGTTGGCCGGCGAAAATCGTCTGGATGACGCAGTGAAAGAGCTGGAGCGCGCCGCTGAAAAGGGCGAGAATCCAGTCGAGGTCCACACCGGACTCGGCCATCTGCGCTTCGAACAGCAGAAGTGGCCCGATGCGGCCCGCGCCTACGCCAAGGTCGCCGAACTGGAACCGAAGCATCGCACCGCGCACTACAATCTCGGCCTGTGCCTGGAGCGTCAGGGCAAATTCGAAGACGCATCGAAGGAATTTGAGGCCGCGCTGGTTATCGATCCGGAGCGCTGGCAGGCTCAGGCCGCGCGCGGTCTGTGCCTGTTGCAGCTGGGCAAGCCGGAAGCGGCGCTCGATGCGCTGGAGCCCGCGCTCGCGAAAAATCCGAATCACGATCAGACCCTGTTCGCAAAGGCGGTCGCGCTGCATCAGCTCGGGAAACTGGAGGAGGCCGGCGAGATTTATCGCAAGCTCGCACCCGCCAACGCCGCGTCCTCCGAACTGCTGGTGAACATGATCGCGATCTCGGCCGCGCGCAAGGAAGACAGCCGGGTGAAGGAATTTGCGGAAAAGCTGCTGAAGCTTCGTCCGCAATCGCGCCCTGCTCTGCAGGGGCTCGCGGCGGTCGCGCTCGGCCGCGGTGATTACAGCTCGGCCGTGCAGTATTGTTCTCAGCTGGTGAAAGTCGCGGCCGATTCGTATGAAGGCTGGTTCAACCTGGGAGTCGCGTATCAAAAAACCGGGCGTCTCGAACAGGCCGCCAACGCGTATCGCGAAGCCACGCGGCTTCGTCCTGACGCGGTGGAAGCCAACGCGAATCTCGGCTCGGTTTTACAGGAGCGCGGCGATCTGGCCGGCGCGCGCCGGGCATATGAACGAGTCCTCGCCACCCAGCCCGATCTCCCCGGCACGCTGTGGAATCTGGCGCTCGCCGTCGAGCGCGACGGCAAACCCGACGAAGCCGAAAAGCTGTTCGAAAAGCTGGTGGCCGTGAAGCCTGATTTCGAAGACGCAGCCTTTCGGCTCGGTTTCCTGCAACTGCAGCGCGGCGAATTTGCCGGCGCGGTCGACAGCTTTGAAACCTGCCTCAAGAAACGCAAGGATTGGGTGGAAGCGCTGCTGAATCTGGGCCTGGCCTGCTGGAAATTCGAGGATCTGGATACGGCGACGGAGTCGTTCGATCGCGTTCTGAAGCTCCAGCCCAAGAATACCGACGCTTTGCGCGCCCTGATCGCCATCGCCATCGAACGCAAGGATCACAAACGCGCCTGGGAGCTGTGGCAGAAGCTCAACGCGCTGGGCGATCGCTCGGTTGAACTGAGCTACAACCTCGGCCTGCTCCTGCAATCGGCGGGCGAGAATGAACCGGCCTCGGAATGTTACCGGGTCGCGGTCGAGAAAAAACCCGATTTCCCGGATGCATTGTTAAATCTCGGCCACGCGCTGAAAGCCATCGGCAAGGAAGAAGAAGCGCGCCAGGTCTGGAGCCGGGCAGTGGAGAACGACCCGGCGCTCGCCGGCAAATATTTTCACTAGTGTGCTGTCTCTGAAATTCGTGGAATTAAAAAAGGGGACAGACCACTCTGTCCACGGCCGCTTCGGTCAGGGGGAAGAATAACATACGAGCGGGGACAGAGCAGTCTGTCCCCTTTTTTAATTCCACGAATTTCAGAGACAGCATACTAGGCCGCACGTTTCAACACCAGAAGACGCGCGCGCCTCAGATGGACCAGCCGCGCCGGTGACGGCGGGGATCAACCCGCGTGTTCTTGCCGGGCTGCTCAAGAAATCCGCGCGCCGGCCGAAATGCGGATTGATGAGCAACGCGCGAAGGGAGCCCCGCAGGATCGTGATGGCCAGAGTCCAGCTTCGGTGGGAGGACGCAACTGGCGCGGCTCGCGTCTCGACCGCGCTGGTCGAAGATCTTTCCAGGAGCGGGGTAGGCATTCGCGTCTCCCAGCCGATTGTTGCCGGAACGCGGATCGAAGTCGTCGGCCGCGGCGAAACCTACCTGGGGCAAGTCAAGCATTGCAAGCCCGACGGATCTTCGTATTTTATAGGCGTGCATCGACTTCCGGCCAGCTAAGCCTCTTTTTCCCCATCTTTCGCGCTTCGCGACACAACCCCTGGATTTACAGTTTTTTACGACTTCCGCTGGTATACTTGAACAAGTTTCGTCATGAGGCCGCGTCGCTTATTTCCGGTTTATGCCCTGCTGGCGGTGTCGTTTACCGCGCTCGCGGCGGATAATCCGAATTTTACCGGCGAGTGGAAAATGAACGCGTCCCGGAGTAATTTCGGACCGGTTCCCGCTCCGGATCTGCTGACGCGCAGCATCAAACACAACGATCCGTCGCTTGAGATCACCACGCATCAAAAGGGCGCGCGCGGCGAATCGACCTCCGAGCTTAAATACACCACCGACGGGAAACCCGCGTCCAATAAGGTCCAGGGGCTGGATTCAACGGGAACCGCCCGCTGGGAAGGCTCCACGCTGGTGATCGAAAGCTGGCTGCAAGTGCAGGGAAACGAGATCAAGGGGAAAGAGGTCTGGTCGCTATCCGACGGCGGCAGGACGCTCACGATTCACAATCATGCCTCCCTTCCCAAGCAGGGAGATTTCGATACGACGCTGGTTCTGGAGAAGCAATAATTCACCCGTAAGGAGATTTACATGAGGACGCTACTGACAATTTCGTTGGCAATGATGACCATCGCCGGTATGGCCGTGGCCGCCGACAAACCCAATTTTTCGGGCGACTGGACGCTGGACGCAACCAAGAGCGACTTCGGTCCCATGCCGCCACCGGCCACGATGACGCGCAAGGTGGACCATAGCGACCCGGCCGTTTCTTATACCGAGGTCACCACCGGCGGCCCGCAGGGCGACCAGACCATCACCATGAAGTGCACCACCGATGGCAAGGAAACCACCAACGAAATGATGGGGAATCCGGTGAAAACCACGGCCAAGTGGGATGGCGAGGCGCTGGTGATCGCCGCGAAGGCTGATTTCCAGGGCAACGAAATTACGCTGACCGATAAATGGACGCTATCGGCGGACGGCAAAGTGCTCACCGACGCGCGCCACATCGGCATGTCGCAGGGCGAATTCGATATCACTTACGTGATGACCAAGAAGGAATAGGCAGCAGGCGAAAACCGGCCGTTTCACGCTACCATTACTGGCGTGGCTATAGGGATCAATACGATAGACCAGCCCCGCCAGTAATGGCGGGGACCAATACCGACTTTTCGCACAGACTCTGACGCATGGGACGGTTCGGTGCACAGCGCCCCCGGCTCTCAGCATATTGAAATCCGCCCCCCGGTTCAGGCGCTGACGGACGCACTGGCGGCGGCGTGCTGCTGGCGGGTGATACGCGCCGCGATCAACGGGAACGTCAGCGACACCAGCATCAGGAATCCAACCACGTAAATCGCATACGTATAAGTGCCGGTGGTTTCGCGGACGTGCGCGATCAGCAGTGGCGAAGGGATGGCCGCGAATCCCCAGCCCAGCAGAATCCACCCGTAAATTCCGCCGATATACTGAGCGCCGAAATAATCCGCCGCAAACGACGGCATCACGCCGAATCCGCCGCCATAACACAACGCGATGGCGCACACCGTGATGGTGAACAGCAAAGTATCGTGCACGCCCGGCAAAAGAAAGAACAGAAACACCTGGATCGCGAACAGGCTGAAGTAAGTCTGCGCGCGGCCGATCAGATCGGAGATCCAGGCCCAGAATACGCGGCCGGTGGCATTGAACACCGAAATCATCGCGACGATGGTCGCGGCGGCCATTTCAGTAATGTGCAGCTGCTGCTGCGCCAGCGGCGAGGCTTGGCTGATAATGCAGATTCCCGCCGACGTGTTCAGCGAAATCAGCAGCATCAGCAGCCAGAATCGCCACGTGCGAATCGCTTCAGAAACGGTATATTGTTTCAGCGTGGCCGTGCGAGCCACGGCCGTGCGCGGCTCCCAACCGTCCGGACACCATCCGTGCGTGGGATTCTTGAGGAACTGCGCGGCGAACACCACCAGGATCAGGTACGCCACGCCGAACGATTCAAACGCAAAAGGCACCCGCGTGGGAACTTCGACGATCCTCGCGGCGATTTTGCTCATCACCACCGCGCCCGCGCCGAATCCCATCACCGCCGCGCCGGTCATGACGCCGCGCAGATCCGGGAACCATTTGGTGATGGTCGCCACCGGGCAAATATAGCCCATGCCCATGCCGAGCCCGCCCATCACGCCGTAGCCGGCCCACAGTACATACAACAAATGATGCGACACCGCCCACGCCGAGACCAGGAATCCGCAGCCGTATAAAATCCCGGCGACCGTCGAAACCATGCGCGGCCCCACGCGATCCTGCCACATTCCGCCCAGCACGGTGCCCACGCCGAGCGATGCCATCGCGATGGTGAACGTCGCCGAAACCTGCACCAGGCTCCACGGTTCCGTGGCGACCAGCGGCTTGATGAATACGCTCCACGCGTAAACGGCGCCCAGGCAGAGTTGCATGAGCACGGCGGCGAGGGCGATCACCCACCGGTTAGGAAGCTTGCGCGGCTCCAAGTCTGGAAATCCTCCTGGTCACATCCCAACCCTTAAGACGCACGGAGGCTTAAGGCGGACACACCTTTCCATTCTACGGGATCTGCCAGAAGCCGGGCGGGATAGTGCTTCGCCACGAATTCACACGAATGAACACGAATTCTTCTTTGTGTGCATTCGTGTTCATTCGTGGCCAATTTTTTTGTACGCTGATAGACTGTCTGCATGACCCGAATGGTGCTGCTGCTCACCCTGGCCGTCGCTCCGGGATTCGCGGGTGATTGGAATCCCCGGCTCGCGGCGGAATATATGGATTCGCGCCAGAAAGACTGGTTCGCGTGGCCTCGCGCCAACCAGAACGCGACCCCGTGCGTTTCCTGTCACACCAATCTCACCTACCTGATGGCGCGTCCGGCGCTGCGGCGCGCGCTCGGCGAATCGGCGCCGACGGAGTGGGAAACCGGCCTTCTGAACATGCTGAAGTCGCGCGTGACCGGCACCGACGCCAAAGCCCTGTATCCCAAGGCGAAAGAGCCGATCGCCACGCAGGAAGTCGCCGTGGAAGCAATTTTCGCGGCGCTCGCCATGCCCGATTCCGTAGAAGCGCGCGAACGCCTGTGGAAGCTGCAACGCGCCGACGGAGCCTGGGATTGGAATATGGCCAACCTGGATCCGTGGGAGGAGCCGGAATCGGAGTATTTCGGCGCCGCCATTGCCGCCGTCGCGTCCAGCCGTGAAAAGGGCGCGAAGTTCGCCACCAACCGCGCGTCGCTCGCGAAATATATGCGCGAAACGCTCGAGCACCAGCCCATGCAGAACAAGCTGATGGCGCTGTGGGCCTCAAGCGAGAGCAAGGATCTGCTGCCGAAATCGGCCAAGGCGTCGATTGCCGCCGAAGCCTACCGGACCCAGCAATCCGACGGTGGATGGACGGCTGAATTCCTGGGCCCGTTCCGCGATCACCCCAACGCGCCGGTGTCGACGGGATCGAATGCGTATGCGACGGCTTTCACGGCGTTCGTGCTGGAACGCGCTGGGATGGCGCGGTCCGATGCACGCCTGGAACGCGCGCTCGCCTGGCTCCGGTCGCATCAGAATCCGCAGACCGGAGCGTGGGAAGCAATGTCGATGAATCGGAAGTACCCGCCCGGATCGATGGAGATCCGGTTTATGTCGGATGCCGCCACCGGCTACGCGGTGATGGCCCTGCTGGACGCCAAATAGCGGTTACTTCGAAGCGATCTGCACGCGGACGGCGGATTTCAATCCGCGTGGCGCTTCAGCGCCGCCGCGCGGGAGCGAGGCTGAAGCCTCGCGCGGGCTAAAAGCCCGCCCTCCCTTTATTTCAAGGTTCGCAGGAAGGCAACCACGTCGTCCGCCTGCTTTTCGCTGACGGTCTGCGCCTTCATCTTGCCTTTGCCTTCGAGGATGACCTTTTTCAACTCGCCGTTGGACATGCCCTGAACCTCTTTGGATCCGAGCGGCTTCATTTCCACCTTCATCATTTTGGCGATGGCAGCCTTGCCCTCGCCGCCGGCGCCGTGACAGTTCGCACATTTGGAAGCGAAAACAGCTTTCCCCTCGCCCGCTCCGGCAAACGTCAGCCCGGAGACGGCGACAAATACGATCAAAGCTTTCTTCATGATTAGTCCCTTTCCAGAATCCGAAACCCGCTTATTTCACCCGTTCCGCGATCGATTTCGGCTGCAGGAATTGTAGCAGATAGTCCGGCCCGCCCGCTTTCGAATCGGTGCCCGACATGTTGAATCCCCCAAAGGGATGCGCGCCTACCATGGCGCCCGTGCATTTCCGGTTGATGTACAGATTGCCGACGAAAAATTCCGCGCGCGCTTTCTTGATTTTTTCGGGATTATTCGAATACACCGCGCCGGTGAGCCCATATTCGGTGTCGTTGGCGAGCTCGATGGCGTGCTCAAAATTCCGCGCCTTGGTCACCGCCAGCACCGGCCCGAAAATCTCCTCCTGGAAGATCCGCGCCTTCGAATCGACGTCCGCGATCACCGTCGGCTCCACGAAATGGCCCTCGCCTGATCCAGCCGCGCCGCCCGCGATCAACCGACCTTCTTTCTTGCCGACCTCGATATATTCGAGAATCGTTTTCTTGGCGCCCGCGCTGATCACCGGCCCCATGTAATTGGCCGTATCCTCCGGCGCGCCCACCGTGACCGTCGCGACTTTCGTTTTCAGCTTTTCGAGAAATTCATCGTACACCGCGGCATCCACAATCGCGCGCGAGCACGCCGAGCATTTCTGTCCCTGGTACCCATACGCCGACTGCACCACGCCCGTCACGGCGCTATCGATGTCCGCTTCGCGATCGACTACAATCGCGTCCTTGCCGCCCATTTCCGCGATCACGCGCTTGATCCAGATCTGACCTTTGCGCGGCTTGGCGGCCAGTTCATTGATGCGTAGCCCGACGTCGCGCGAACCGGTGAAGGAAACGAAGCGCGTCTTGACGTGTTCCACCAGCACGTCGCCCACGCTCGCCCCACTGCCCGTGCACAGCGCGAAAGACCGCTTCGGGAATCCCGCGGCCAGCAGCACTTCGGCGAACTTCGCGGCGATGGTGGGCGTTTCGCTCGACGGCTTGATCACAATCGTATTGCCGGCCACCAGCGCCGCCACGCTCATGCCGGTCATGATCGCCAGCGGGAAATTCCACGGTGGAATAATCACGCCCGCGCCCAGCGGCAGGTAAATCATCTCGTCACGCTCGCCCGGCATCTGCACCACCGGCTCCGGCGACGCGAGCCTGTGCATCTGGCGAGCGTAATATTCGCAGAAATCGATCGCTTCGCTCACATCCGCGTCGGCTTCGGGCCACGTCTTGCCGGCTTCTGAAACCAGCCACGCGTCGAACTCGAACTTGCGCTCTCGAATGATCGCGGCCACGCGCGCCGCCATCTCAATCCGCTTTGCGACCGGCACCCGGCCGTATTCCGGAAAATACGCATGCGCGTCTTCAATCGCCCGATTGGCCAGTTCTTTCGTCGCGCGATGATGCCGGCCGACCACTTCCGAGGGCTTCGCGGGATTCGTGCTCACCAGCAGATCGCCCGTCTTGTGCGATTCCCCGGCGATCCACAAATCGTATTCGCGGCCCAATTCCGCACGAACTTTTTTCAGCGCAGCCTGTGCGGCGCTCAGATTTTCCGGCCGGCTGAAATCGAGCACAACTTCGTTCTTAAATGCGGCAAGCGGCCGCGACATGACGGGAGTCATAACTTTTTCTGATTCCTTCGTGTTAAAAATCGCTGGCTTTTAGCCTTCCACCAGGCGCCGTCCGCGCTCGATCATCTCCGCGGCGTCGTCGGCCACCTTCAGGCCTTTTTCGTACAGATCGCGGCCTTTTTCATATAGATCGCGCCCGGTGTCACTCAGCGCTTCGCCGCCCTCGCGCGCTTTCCTCTTCACGATCCGGCGCGTTTCCCGGCCGGACTGCGGTGCATACAACAGCGCGACCGTCGCACCGATTGCCGCACCGGCAACAAACCACACGAAACTACCTTTCGTTTCCATGTCTTCATTTTAGCCCTACCGCCTACCCCGCGCGCGAGCTATTGTGGAGATGAAATGGCTCAAGTAACGGTTTTCCGATCCGCCGACGAGCGCGCCGAGGATGACGCCCGCGCGATCGCGCAGTTGTTGAATGACTCCGGCATCGCCGCCGCTGTGCTCGACGACGGCGCGCCGGGAGTACCCGAGGGCGCCTGGGAAGTCCAGGTGGCTGAGGCCGATAGCTCGCGCGCCGACGCGCTGATCGCCACCCATCCGCTGGATCTGGCGCCCGACCGATCGCACGCGCTCGACATGGCGATCGTGTTCCGCGCCGCCGGAACCGACAACGAATCGGAGGCGATGACCGTGAAGGGATTGCTCGAAGCAAACGGTTTAGAAGCGGAGATCATCGCCGACACGCGATTCCCGAATCTGCCGCAGCAAGTGCAGGTGCCGCAATCGCAACTGGCCGAAGCCCGCAGCCTGATCGCCGAAGCCCTGGCCGCCGGCCCCGCCGCCGCCGACGAAGCCGAAGCCGAAGGCGAACGCTCCTGACCTTAAAATGTGGCGCACGTTTCAACGTGCCGCGTCGACACTCGTGTCGACGCCTCGCCTGCGACCGCACAGTCGTCGGCAGGAGAGCCGGCACCACAGAGCGCGCGCCACACTGCAGCGAACCACCAACCACTAACCACGAATCAACAAGGACCCCATGGACCCCCTGCATCCCAACCTGACCGGCCGCGTTGCCGTAGTCACCGGCGCGAGCCGTGGAATCGGAAAAGCGCTCGCGCTGCGCCTGGCGCGCGAAGGCGCAGACGTCGTGATCGCCGCCAAAAGCGAGCAATCCAGCGACAAACTCCCCGGCAGCATTTATGAAACCGCCGAGGAAGTCCGCTCGCTCGGCCGCCGCGCCCTGGCCGTGGTCACCGACGTTCGCAGCGATGACGCCGTGCGCGCCATGATGGAACGCACCATGGTCGAATTCGGCCGCGTGGATATTCTGATCAACAACGCCGGCGCGCTGTGGTGGCAGAAGGTGGTCGATACCCCTCCCAAGCGCTTCGACCTGATGATGAGCGTGAACGTTCGCGCGGCGTACCTGTGCTCATATTACGCGCTTCCGCACATGGTGAAGCAGCACTGGGGCCACATCATTAATATGTGCCCCGGAATTTCGACCACCCCGAATCCAGGCCGCGTGTGCTACATGATTACGAAAATGGGGATGGCACGCCTGGCCATCGGCATCGCCGCCGAGCACGCCGAAGACGGCATCGCCGCCAACGCCCTGTGGCCGCGCACGATCATCGAGAGTCAGGCGTCGATTAACTGGGGCCTTTCAACGCGCGACCAGTGGCGCACGCCCGAAATCTTGTGCGACGCCTCGATGGCGATCTTCGCGCAGGAGCCGCCGGCGTACACCGGTCACCAGGCACTTGACGAAGAAGTGTTGACCGAACTCGCCGGCGTGACCAATTTCGATCACTACTGGTGCGAAGGCAAACCGCCTGAGAATCCGATCTACATCGACCACGGCATGGGCGAACTGCACGGCTGAATTATGATGTAGGGCATGAGCCCAAAATTGACCGTTGCTCTAGCTCTCGCCGCCGGCCTGCTGGGCGGATTATTGTCGCATTACTTCCTGCCCACGACCGCTTTTGCTCAAACCATGGCGCCGACAGTCGGGGAGACCAGGGCACAGAGCTTCGTCGTGGTGGACGGCAAGAATAACGTCATAGGCAGATTTACGTCATCTTTTCAAACCAGGGGCCAGCCGCCGGCGGTCGTGCTCCTCGATCCCGACGGGCGCGAAGTATGGCGAAGCAGCGGCGCGTCGGTTCGCCCGCTAGGCACGCGTTGAGCTATTCCGTTGAATGCGATCGACCAGCCCCGCCGGTGACGGCGGGGATCAATCGTGCGTTTTTCCACGAAATCGGCGCTAGATTCAGCGTGGTCACGCGCGATCCCTAATCATTATCCGTCGCGACGCCAGATACTTGGCGTGCGAAAACCATCCGTTCTCCGCCGCATGACCACACCATGAAGCGTGTACACGGATTTTTCAAAAGAGCCCCGGCTTCGCGATGCTCGCTTCGGGATCGCTGGCCATCGGCCTCGGACTGACCGCCGCGCTCGCCAGTATTGCCGACGCGATCCTGCTTCGACCCCTGCCCGTTAACCATCCCCGCGAAATCGTCCGCATCTTCACCGCCTCCGCCGACCAGCCTCTCGGACTCTCCTCCTATCCCGATTTCATCGACCTCCGCCGCGCTTCGCAAACCGTCGCGATGGTCGCACAAACCCAAGTTCTGATTGCGGTTGACCCCTCGGTGGGTTCGTTTCGTAATTTCACGTCTCCGCAAGTCCGGCTCGGCCTGGCCGTGACGCCGGATTATTTCGAAACCCTTAACGTGGCCGCGAAACTTGGGCGAATCTTCCGTCCAGATGATTCCCGCGAGCCGGTCGTAATCTTGTCCCACTCTCTCTGGACCTCCCGGCTCGCGTCCGACCCCAAGGTCGTCGGGCGAACCATCCGGCTAAGCGGAACGCCGTTCACCATCATCGGAATCGCGCCCGAAAATTTCGGCCTCGACCGTTTCATCCACGAGGATTTTTACGTTCCCATCCAGGTCTACGATGCCGGCCTGTTGCCGTCCACCGGCAACCCGACCCAGGATCGTGGACGCCGTTACCTGAGCATCTACGCGCGTCTTCGTCCCGATGCGACCATCCCACAGGCGCGCGCGGAAATCGCGACCGTCGGAACGCGGTTGGAATCCGATCACCCATCGACCAATCGCGGCCGGCGCACGGTTGTGCTCAGCGAGTTCGACGCGCGGTTGCAAGCCGACCGCACCATGCCGGCCCTGGCGCGGCTTCTGATCGCGGTTTCCGTTTTGATCCTCGCGATCGCCTCCGCGAACGTGGCCGGGCTGATGCTGATGCGCGCCGAAACGCGGGCGGCGGAGATTGCGGTAAAGATCGCTCTGGGCGCCACGCGCACGCGATTGCTCTTCGAAAATCTGGCTACGGCCGCCACGCTCTCGACCACCGGAGCCTTGTTCGCCGTTCCGCTGGCGTGGGCAGCAACGCGCGCCCTGAAGCACGTCGCGACGCTGCCGAGCGATATCCACTTCAGCATCGTGCCGGGCGTGGACACGCGCATTCTGCTCGTTACCGCGGGGGCGGCCGTTGTGATTACGTTGATCTGCGGCCTCGCCACGCCGCGGCACACGACTCTCAACACCCGCACGCGAGGCCGTGACGTCCTGGTCGCCGTCGAAATTGCACTTGCGTCCGCGCTCGTGTGCTGCGGCGCATCGCTCTCGACGGCCATCTCTTCAGCATCGAAAATCGATCCGGGATACCGGGCCGATCACTTGCTGACGCTCGCCCTCGATCCCGCGCAGGTTCGGTACACCGAATCGCAGGCACGCGAGTTTTACGATCAGGTGCTCGACCGCATTGAACGGACGGCGCTCGCGCAATCGGCGCCGCTCGGATTCACCGGAGCCCAACGGCAGATCGAAATCGCCGGTGAACCGGAGCGAGCCGCCATTTGGATGAACATCGTAACGCCCGGTTATTTCGGTCTGCTCCGCATCCCGATTGTTTCCGGCCGGGCGTTCGATCTGCGCGACACGGCCGCGAGTCAACGTGTTGCGATCGTCAATGAGCAACTCGCCAAACGTTGCGGCGTCGGCTGTCGATTCAAGATGAACGGCCGCCTTATCGAAGTGATCGGGGTCGCGCGCAATGCCAAGTATTTTTCCATCGGCGAACCGCCGCGTCCGTATTTTTATCTACCCTTCTCTCAGAACTACGCCTCGCGCATGGTGCTGTTTGCCGGCTCCGCCGATGCGCATGCGGTGGTAGACGAAATTCGCGCGATCGACCCCACGCAACCGGTGAGCGAAATTCGTCCGGCCTCGGATTACTTGACGCAGGGCGCCATGTTTCAGGCGCGGGTCGCGCTCAAAATGATCGCCACGGTCGGATTTTGCGGGCTGGCGCTGGCTCTCGCCGGACTGTACGGCCTGGTTGCGCGCTGGGTCGCGGCACGTAAACGTGAAATCGGAATCCGCATGGCGTTGGGCGCGCAGCCCGTCACAGTCGTGCGGATGATCGTCGGCCAGGCCGCTCGCCTCGCTCTGATCGGGACAGGCGTGGGAGTCGTCGCAGCATCCAACGCGGCAAGATTCCTCAGCGGGTTGTTGCCGGTGTCGCGATTTTCGACCGGATTCCTGTTCGCCTGTGCGATGGTAGCCGCGTGCAGCCTGATCGCCGCGCTGATTCCGGCGTTTCGCGCCGCTCGCGTTGAACCAGCGCGTGGATTACGCCAATGATTCGAGCACCTGGGCGGCGTGGCCTTCGGGTTTCACTTTCGCGAAGATCTGCTCGATTTTGCCGTCGGCGCCGATCACGAACGTGCTGCGCTCGATGCCCATATATTTGCGCCCATACATGCTCTTTTCTTTCCACACGCCGTAGGCCTCCGCGATGGAATGATCCGGATCCGCGACGAAAGTGTACGGCAGGCTGTACTTGGTGGCGAACTTCTGTTGCGCTTCGGGCTTATCGGGCGAGATGCCGATGATTTCCGTGTCGAGCTTCAAGAACTTCTTCGAGCTGTCCCGGAATTCGCACGCCTCCTTGGTGCAGCCGGGCGTGTCGGATTTCGGATAAAAAAACAGCACGGCGTGTTTGCCGCGGAGTTTCGAGAGATCAAACGATCCGGAGCGGATTGCGGGCGCCCGGTCCCCGATTTGGAGAGCCATCACACAAAATTGTAGACTGAAAGTTATGCTCATGAGCTTCCGGAAGATTTCTATAAAGAAAAGCCTGCTCACGGCCGGATGTATGGCCGTGCTGGCGGCGTCGCCCATGCTGTTCGGCCAGGCCAAGAAGGCCGCCGGCGACGCGACCAAGGGGAAAGACGTTTTCGAATCGAATTGTTCGGTCTGCCACAACGCGGACAGCACCGAAAAGAAAATGGGCCCGGGCCTGAAGGGGCTGTTCAAGAAAGAGAAGCTGAACAACGGCAAAAAGCCGACCGAGGCCAACATCCGCGCAATGATCAACACCGGCGGGAATGGAATGCCGTCCTATGCGGACATGCTGACGGACGAAGAAAAAAACGACGTCGTCGCATATTTGAAGACGCTATAGTCTATCCTTAAAGGAACGTCCCCATCGTCTAGCCCGGCCTAGGACATCGCCCTTTCACGGCGGTAACGGGGGTTCGAATCCCCCTGGGGACGCCACACATTACACGGGGGCAAGCCCCGATCCCAAACAGTTTTCTGTTCCCGGATTCCATTGCCGCTCGTGACGGTTCAGGCCGCGCCGCGAGTCATGAGGCGCTTCGCGGTTGCGCTACATTACTCTCGGGACTCAGCTTCCTGAACCTCGCGGACGACGGGCGATGTCTCCTGAACCTTAGAGGGTGCATCGGTCGCGTTGAAATGCATCACCGGCAGCGTATACGGCTCACGGCCTCCGCGAGGAATGCAGGCCACAAATGTTGATCGCGCGCCGCCATGCGGAGATCCTTGTGTCCGAGTGCCGCGGGCATCTGACGCTGCTCGCCGAACCGATGGTGGCGGCGACAGAGATTCTGCTCCAGGAGCGCGTGTCGCCTATGTTTGTCATCGCCGATGGTTGAAGGATGCGAGGACACGTAACGGTTATATTTTGGACCTTCCTCCGTTGCGCCGGTGCTATAGTCGGGAATATGTTGGCGAGATGTGCTGAGTGTGGCGCCGACACCATCCTCTACGTTAATGGTGTTCCTCTGTGTTTGAAGTGCGATTACAAGTTGCGCAAGGAGGGCATCGACCCTAAGAAGCCAAGGGCGATCGCCGGCAAGAGTAAGCGCAAGGCAGCTTCATCGTAGTTGCGAGCCAGCCGTGCGGATCAGCGAATTCTCGCCGTGGCGGCTTCTTCTTTAGCGACGATCTCCTTCGGCAGCGCCAGATAGCCGAGCGCCGCGGCTTGCAGCTGGCCGGGGCCGACCATCCACCGCAGGAAGGCAGTGATCGCGGTTCGCCTGGCCGCGTCGTCAATATGAGCCGGGATGACAATCCACGTAAAAGAGGCAATCGGATAGGTGCCCTCGCCAGGTGCGTTCACAATCGACCCTTTGAAGTCATCCCCAATCCGGGTGGAGTGCTCTACCGCAGCGGCGATGCTCTCGAGACTGGCTTCCACGAATTCACCGTTCTGATTACGAACCTTTCCATAGCTGAGGTGATTCTCCAAGGCATAGATGAACTGCACGTAGCCAATCGAGCCGCCCAGTTCCTTGACAAGTTTGGCTACGCCGTCATTGCCACTGGCTCCCCGGCCGGTTGGCCACTGGGGAGCGAGGCTGGAGCCGACTTCAGTCTTCCACTCCGGGCTGACCTTCGACAGGTAGTCGGTCCAGGCATAGCTGGTGCCGCTTCCGTCGCCTCTATGGACCACCACGATGTCAAGATCCGGCAGATGAAGGCCGCGATTCGCTCGCACCAGAATCGGGTCGTTCCATTTCCTGATCTTTCCGAGGTAAATTCCCGCCAGCGCTTCCGGAGTAAACGCGATATCCTCCGGGACGCCGGGTACGTTCACGATGGGCACCACCGCGCCCACCACGGACGGAAAAAGGAGGTAGTTGCTTTCCTGACCCGGAGCGAGTTCACGGATTGCCTCCGGGCTGTCAGAAGCTCCGAAGTCAATCCCGCCAGCGAGCAGCTTGCGGATACCCGCCTCCGAGCCGATCGCGTCATAAGTGATCGTGATGCCGGGATCTTCGGCATGGAAGTTCGTGAACCACTTCTGGTAAACCGGGTAAGGGAACGTCGCGCCGGCTCCCCTGAGCGTGACAGGAGTTTGGGTCCGGGGAGATGCGGTCGCGGGAGTTTCAGGCTGATTGAGCTCTTCGGTAAGATCCTTGGCGATTCGCTTGGAGAGGTCCTTCGAAATATCCTCTGACGCAGGCCCAGGCGTAACTAAGTGCGACCAAATGGTCACGCCACGCTTGTTCTTCAACTCGACGGAAAGGTAACCACTGTAAATAGGCGTCCCATTGGTGGGCAGCTTCATGTGAGATCGGGGGCTGAAACTTCGGTAACCTCGCACCCAGACCTCGCCGCCGCCGCCCAGGATGAGGTCTGCTTTTGATTCGTCCGTGACAATTGAGACAGAATGCAGCTTCCGCAGTTCCGCGGTCATGTCTTCCCGCAGTTTTTGCGCGCCTGCCTTGGTAGTGAACGCTTCGATGTAAAGCCGTTTGGCACCCGTGTCTGCCCCTTGCCACGCTAGTGCGGGATACTCCAGAAGGCCGCATGCGAGCAGGAGCACGCTGTTCAATCTGAAGAGAGGCATGTTACGAATCGATGACGCTCCGCGCAGCTCATTCTTATTCTAAACTGCTTCTTGCAAACTGGGAAGACTGTGCGAATCTGTTTATTCACCTTGCGTGACTTTGAAGCACTGAAGTTAGCCAACGATGACTCTTCGAAAAACGATTTTCGTAAGCGCGTTGCTCCTGATGTTGGCCTTACGAACCGACGCTCAGGAAGCTTCCTCCACTGACGCCTCGTCTTCCAGCGAAGCCTCTTCCGATCAGGAATCCGCATCGGAGAACTGGAACCTGTTTTTTCAGGCAACCTCGATCGGAGATTATCACGGAACGTTTCGATCGCCCTATGAGGGCCCGCTCAGTCTCAATGACTACCCGGAGCGCGACGTTTCGCTTACCTCGACCCTGTTTCTCACCGTTCGCCTGGAACAGAACACCTTTCTGATTTTCGATCCGGAGCTCGCGGGTGGAAAGGGTTTCAGCGGCGTGAATGGCATCGCCGATCAGCCGAATGGGGAGATCCCGCGCGTCGCCACCGCCACTCCCAAGCCGTATATCGCGCGGCTATTGATCCAGCACGATTTTGGCTTTGGGTCGGCCAAAGAACGCCAGGAAAGCGACGAAAATCAGCTGGCCGGCGAGCGGCCGATGACTCGTTATTCGGTCTACGCCGGCCGTTTCACGATCACCGATTATTTCGACGACAACAATTACACGCACGATCCGCGCACCCAATTCATGGCTTGGGGGGTGATGTACAACGGGGCGTGGGACTATCCGGCCGACACGCGCGGCTACAGCTGGGGATTGGTGCAGGAGTTTCACACCCGGAACTGGGGACTGCGCTACGGAATCGTCGCGGAGCCTCAGGTCGCGAACGGAGGGGTATTCGACCGGCGGCTGTTCCGCGATCATGGCCAGGTGTGGGAAGCGGAGCGGCGTTTCTCGTGGCGGAAGCGGGAGGGTGCGATTCGCGTGCTGGGCTACGACAATCGCGCGCAGGCCGGCAATTACGGCGAGGCTTTGAAGCTGGCAGCGGCAACCGGAACTACTCCCAATGTGTCTCTGACGGATCGTGTGGGTACGCTCAAGTACGGCACCGGGATCAGCTTCGACCAGGCACTTACTTCCGACGTCGGTGTGTTCACGCGCCTGGGCTGGAACGACGGCAAGACGCAAAGCTTCGCGTTTACCTCCATTGACCGCCTGGCGAGCGGCGGCGTTTCCATCAAAGCCACGCGCTGGCACCGGAAATCCGACGTGGTAGGAACGTCATTCACGGCCGGAGGCCTGTCCGCCGTTCATCGCGAGTATCTGGCCTCCGGAGGACTCGATTTTCTGATCGGCGACGGGCGGCTGAACTACGCTCCCGAATATGTATGGGAGAGCTTCTATTCCGCGCGCCTTTTCCCCGGCTTCGACGCCACCTTTGACGTCCAGCGCGATGCGAATCCGGCTTACAATCACGACCGTGGTCCGGTGATGATTTACAGTATCCGCTTGCATCTCGCGTTCGGGGTGAAGCCCTGGCTGCGGCCGTAAACCGTCTGAGAATTCGAAATCCGATCGACATGCGATATTCATTTTCCGGCGAAGTGACAGGAATAGAATGAAGACCTTCTATGAGCGCAGCTCCAGGGATGGCATCGGTTGGCGACCACGGGATTCTCAGTCGGGAGCTCGCTCCGTCGCTCGCCGGGGTTTGGATGGACCGGGATCTTGGCTGGCTGGACTTTAACGATCGCGTACTTGCCGAAGCCCTTGACGGGCGGACTCCGCTGCTCGAACGCGCGAAGTTCCTGGCGATCTTC
Organism: Terriglobia bacterium; assembly: GCA_963797245.1. Taxonomy (GTDB): domain Bacteria; phylum Acidobacteriota; class Terriglobia; order Bryobacterales; family Bryobacteraceae; genus Palsa-187. Next base: position 210,946 of record CAWCPE010000011.1, on the reverse strand, counting down.
ACATCGAATCTCGAACTCGCCCGCCGGCGGTCTGAATCAGGAGAATGAGTTGTTATACTTCGATTCTGAGTGCCGGCGAAACGCCACGAACGAGCTACCAAACCCGCACCGGTAACGCGCGCGCATCCCGGTGCGGCCGTTGTCCGGGCAGTAGTCCCAACGCAAGTGCCCGAGGCGTGGCGCGGCCACCTGTGGCGCATTCTGGTTCTCTGGCTGGTGATCTTCGCGGCGTATTCGAACTGTTTTCACACCGGCCTGGTGTTCGATAATGCCAAGCTCATTGTAGAAGACCCGCGAATCCATCACGCGACGTGGGCGAACGTCCGGCTGGTCGCCGGCGGCGACTATTGGCCGAATGTTTCCTCCGGCCTGTATCGACCTCTCACCACGCTTTCCTACATGTTCAATTGGGCTGTGCTGGGGAACGGGGCCGACCCGGCAGGCTACCACTGGATTAATTTGCTGCTGCATTGTTCCAACGTGGCGTTGGTGTATGCACTGGGCGTGATGGTTTTCGGCAGCCTGACGCCGGCGATGGTGATGACGCTGCTGTGGGCGGTTCATCCACTGCTCACTGAGTCTGTGACCAATATAGTGGGGCGCGCGGATCTGCTGGCTACCTTCGGCGTTCTCGCGGGCCTCCTGTGCTACGTGCGCTTTCTTTCAACAGACGGACGGCGGCGATTCGTTTGGCTGGCTGCCGTGGCCGGCGCACAAATCGTCGGGCTTCTTTCGAAGGAGAGCGCGATTGTTCTGCCCGGCATCTTGTTGCTCTATGACTTTACCTGGCCTGGACACGCGACGATACAAAAGCGCGTAGCCCCCTATGTCGCGCTGATGGCGCTGGCGGGGGTATTTTTCTTCGTTCGCCAGCGGCTGCAATTGCACATGGTGGTCAACTTCCTGGAAAATCCCCTGATTGCGGCGAGCTTTTGGACGGCTCGCCTTACGGCGGTTAAGGTTATAGGGGCGCTTCTATGGAAGTTTGTCTTCCCGTACCGGCTGTCGGCTGACTATTCCTACGCGGCGATTCCTTTGTTCGGATGGAGCCTGGATCGTTGGGAAGACGCGAAGGCGATTATTTCCGTGGCGATCTGCACCGGCGCGCTTGTTCTACTCTGGAAAATCAGGCGTAGCCATAGACCTGTGTTCTTTTTCGCCGGTATCTTCATTGTCGCCTTGTCGCCCGCGTCGAACTTAGTGGTTCTGATCGGAAGCATCATGGCTGAGCGGTTCATGTATTTGCCATCCGTGGGGTTGGCGGGATGCGTCGTATACGCCAGCTTGAAGCTTCCTCAGCGATTTCGATCCACTCGGACTCTGTTTGCTCTGGCGAGCCTCGCAACGATATTACTCGCGATCCGGACGTACGCACGGAATCTCGATTGGCAGGATGACATCACTTTATGGAGCAGTGCGGTGAATGCTTATCCGCAGAATGCGCGGGCGCACTACAATCTGGGGACGGCAATGTTGATGGCTCGCGGCCCAGTCCTGGAAGCGATTGCCGAACTCGAAACGGCTGCCAGCCTAGCGCCCGATCACCTCTGGGAAGCTCACTATAATCTGGGAAATCTTTTCGTGCGGATTGGGCCGCGGCTACCCGACGCGATCCGTGAATATCAGGCAACTTTACGTATTAAGCCCGATTTTGCGGAGGCGCATGCAAATCTGGGTCTGGCTTTCGTGAAAAGCGCTCGATTGCCGGACGCCGTTGAGGAGTTGGAGACGGCTTTGCGTTACGACCCGAAGGATGCAAAGGCGCACTATGACCTGGGCAATGTGTTCTTCAGAATGCCGAATCGCATGCCGGATGCGATCCGCGAATGGAAAACCGCGGCTCAGATCGAACCTGACTTCGCAGAAGCTCACTACAATCTTGGCATTGTGTTAGCGACCCAGCCGGGCCGGCTACCGGAAGCGATTTCGGAGCTTCAAACCACCGTTCGGATTCGCCCGGGGAACGCCGACGCGCATTACAAGCTGGCTGAGGCGTTAGTTCAAACTCCGGGACGAGAAGCTGAGGCTGTTGCTGAATTTGAGGCGGCAATGCGGATCGCGCCTAATCCCCAGGAACAGGAAAAGTTCGAGAAGCTACGGCACTACGCGATATCCACGCGCCAATGATCGCTGCCGTTGGTCTTTAGCAGGAGCGCCTTGCCATTGGCGATCTGGAGGAATTCAACGACATCGGGGCTGAAAGTCTCGCCGCCCATGCGAAACAGACCTTCGCCGATCGGCTCCAGCGGGGTGGTTCCACCAACCCACAGTTTTCCCTTTCTCAGTACGATGCGGGTGGAGCGAAACCACGGGCTATCGGAACGGTAATGGCCGGCGAATGCCGCATATTGCTGGGGCGCATGAAACCCCTTTGGGCCGGAGTAGCTTGCGTTGACGTACCAGTCAGGTCCGTGCGAAAGCTCCACCATTTTACTGCGGCCGAAGACCAGCGGGAAGCGCCGCCAGGAATAGTCGTCGGCGAGGAAGCTATTCGCACCCAGCCGTTCGAGCGGGATTTTCTTGTCTCCCGCCATGATGCTCAGGGCGGAGCCTTCGACCAATACCTGTAGCTTGTCGCCGGACGAAGTTTCGAAGACTCCGGCGAAGTCGGACGCATTCTTAACGACCCGCGGGTCGTCTATCTCAGGTGGTGGCGGCGCTGGCTTACTCTGCTTCTCGGCATTTGCTAACTGAACGGCGAATTGAGTCACTGGAACGGGGCGATAACCCTGCATAGCGTTAATGGACGCAAAAGCTCCCACTCCGCTGTCCAAATCCACGGCAATCGAAGACATGAAAGAGGCCATGCCCCCGGTGTGGCGCAGGATGAGATGACCATCCAGGTGGTCAACGCCGATCCCATAGCCATATTTCGAGGTTGGCCCGAGATCTTCCGCTTCGATGTATGGCCTGGTGAACTTGGCGAAGCTATCTTTAGAGATGACGCCGGCGCCGCCTTTCATCAGCATTTGCATATACAGGGCCATGTCACTGGGAGTCGAAGTGACGCTTCCGGCGCCGTTATCGAAGACTAGCAGGCCGGTGGGCGCCATCTCACCCAGACGCGAATTCAGGCGGTCGTCGAATTTGGGAATATAGCTGCGCGCCATGCGAGGTTGGGTCGCGCCTCCGATGACAGCCGAAGATGCCTTCATGCCGAGCGGTTCAAAGATGCGCCTGCGGACCGACTCAGACCACGGCCGGGAATCAATAGTGGAGATCAAGTGGCCCAGGATGCAATAGCCGAGATTGCAATAGTGAAAATGCTCGCCCGGGCGATACGCCTGGACATAGCGGGCGGCTGGATCGCTCATCATAAATCCCAGTGCGTTGGGCAAGCCTGAAGTGTGGGTCAGCAAATGGTGAATGGTGATGGTTCCCTGCTTGGCGACAATCGGAAGCCAGGGGAGGTAATCCAGAATGGGACGTTCCAGATCCAATTTCCCTTCGTCATGCAACTGGAGACAAGTCAGGGCGACGAAAGACTTACTGATAGATCCGACTTGGAAGAGATGATCGGGCGTGACGGGTTGCCTGGCTTCGAGATCCGAATAACCGAACGAGGCTACACGAACCGGGCCTTCCCGGCGGGCGACTGCCAGGGTCATACCGGGTGCGTTCATCGCTTTCATGTAGCGGGCAATAAACGTATCGAGAGCGTTCGAATCGGGCGCAGCCTGAAGGGACTTCCGGACGATTACGGTGGACGCTCCGAGTGCCAGAAAGGCGCGGCGCTGAAGTTTAAGGTCGGGCATAGTAGCGAACATACCATGCCCAGAACTCTCAGACCTGCGCGGTCTTGAGTGCGGCGAGGACGCGCGGCGCGCGGAACGGAATCCGGCGCAGGCGAACACCGGTGGCGTCGAAAATCGCATTGGCAACCGCGGCGAGCATCGGTTTGCAGGCCGCCTCGCCTCCTCCGTAGGGACGCAGATCGGGCCGGTTGGGATGGGGATCGCCGTTCACCAGAATGACGTCGATTTTCTCCGGCACGTCGGCATGGGTGAGCGTGGGGTGCGATTGCCAATCGACGCTGGTGACTTTTTCGGTGTCAAACTGCACTTCCTCATGCAGCGCGCGGCTGAGCGAGTGAAGCATGGCGCATTCCACCGTGTGACGAAGGGAGACCGGATTGATGACCAGGCCGCAGTCATGCCCGCAGACCAGGCGCTTGACCCAGACGTGGCCGGTGCGGCGGTTCACCTCGACTTCGGCAATTTCGGCCACGATGGTTTCGCCGCGGAACGAATACGCAAGGCCGCGGCCGGTGAGAATTTCGCCTGTGCCGCGTGGTTTGGGTGACGCGCGATGATCCCAGCCATAAGTTTCCGCCGCCGCTTTCAGGACCGCGATGGAGCGCGCGCGCCGGAAACCGGCGTCTTCATCGATGCCGGCGGTGAGCAGCTTCATGCGGAAGTCCAACGGATCCGCTTTCGCCGCGGCGGCGAGTTCGTCGATGAAGGACTCGGCGGCGAAGGTCGATTGCGGACCGTTGGGGTCGCGCAGATTGCCGGTGCGAAGCGGAGTTTCCCACGGCATGGGCAAGCTCACCACGTGAGTCGCCATGCGGCGATGCGGGATCACGTACATTTCCGAAGGCGTCGCGGAGCTTCCGGCGGCGGGATGGGCGCGGCGGATCCCCATGAGTTGCGCGATCAGGACCGTGTCGGCTTCGTTATAGCCGACGTGATTATAATCGGCCGTCCGGGCGTTGTAGTCGAGCGCGACCAGGTTCCCGGCGGCATCCAATCCTCCGCGTATGCGAACCGCGAAGGCCGGCGCTTTCGTATCCCACGCGGTTTCTTCATCGCGCATCCATTGCACCCGAACCGGCCGGCCGATCTCGCGCGCCAGATACGCCGCCTCGCACCCGGCATCGTCCGCCGCGGTGCGGCCGAAGCCCTGGGGGCCTTCCATCCAGACGACGCGCACCTTTTCACGCGGGATTCCCAGAAATTCGGCGACGCCCCGGCGCATGCCGTACGACTTCATATCGTTCGAATAGATCGTCATCTGTCCATTCGACGGATCCGCGAGCGCGTGTGCCGGACTGATGGCGGTGTGGCCTTGGAACGGAATATCGTAATCGGCTTCGATGACCTTCAACGCGGATGCGAACGCCTTGTCCGGATCGCCTGTCACGATCGGTTTCGAACTGGAGGTCGGTTTCACCTCGCGGATGTAATTGAACAAATTTTCGGACGATGGAAACGGCGCAGTGGCTGGCTTCTCCCAATTCACTTTGAGCCGTCTGGCGGCGTTGATGGCTTGCTCTTCCCGCTCACATACGACCGCGACGTAGTTTCCCTTGCTCACGACTTTCACCAATCCCGGCACGCCGCGGACGGAAGATTCGTCGATGCCGATCAGCTTCGCGCCGGCCACCGGCGGTTTCACATTGCGCGCGTGAACCATGCCCGGCAGCTTCACGTCGACGGCCCATTTGAGCGATCCATCCACTTTGGGGGGAATATCGTAACGCTGCGGCGAAAGGCCGACATTTTTGAGATCCTGCACCGGCTTGACCGGCGCTACGCCGGTGGTCGCGTTGATATTGTTCCCGGTCAGCGCGACATTGAATCTTTTCCCGCCGATCAGTTGTCCGTAAGTTACGCTGCGGGAGGAATCGCCCTTGACCGTGATGACTCCCGCACTGACCGCAAGTTGAGCGACAGGGACGCCGAGTTGCGCGGAACCCATTTCGAGCAAGACCCGCCGCGCTTCGGCCGCGACGCGGCGCATCGGCCAGCTATCCCGCTCCATCGCCGTCGAACCGCCCGACCCTCCCTGATCGACCGTGATGTCCGTGCTTCCCATGACGCACGCCGTTTTTTCGTAAGCGACGTCGAGCTCATCGGCCATGATCTGGCGGAAAGAAGTTCCGGTGCCCTGGCCGCAATCCGTCTTGCCGACGTAAAAGGTGGCGGAGCCGTCTGCATGGATCACGATCCAGGAATCCACTTGACGGAAGTCGACGTCGGGGTATGGACCGGTGCTCGCAGGAGTCTGGGCGGTCGCTCGCGTGGCGAAGCTCACCACCAGCATGCCGGCGCTCTTGAGCAGATTCCGGCGCGTGGTGCCACTGCCTTCGAGCATCTCTTCGAGTTGCCGGGGAATTTCCGTGAAAGTTCTCATGCGACCACCTTCTTGGCGGCTTGGTCCGCGGCGATCACCTTCATCGCGCGTTTGATCGCGGCCTGAACTCGGTAATACGTCATGCAGCGGCACAGAGTGCGGTTCATCCCTTCCCGAATCTGGGCGTCGGTGGGGTGGGGATTCTTGTCCAACATCGCCTTGGCCGTCATGATCTGGCCGTTCTGACAAAATCCGCACTGGGGGACTTGCTCATCGATCCAGGCCTGTTGCAACGGGTGCAGCTTGCCATTGTGCGCGAGCCCTTCGAGCGTGGTGATCTCACCGCGCACTCCGGAGGCGGGCGTGATGCAGGACCGGATGGCGGCGCCGTTGACGATCACCGTGCACACGCCGCACTGGCCGAGCCCGCAGCCGAAGCGTGGGCCTTGCAGGCCAAGATCATTGCGCAGGATGTAGAGCAGAGGAGTGGATGGGTCGACGTCCACGGTGTGCGACGTCCCGTTGACCTTCAAAGTAAGGCGCATTCGTGATTCTCCTTGCAAAATCGCCGGCCGAGTCGATTTTATCAGACCGGCAACTGGTCGGCCTGCCGGAATTGCGAGCGAGTTTGTGTGAAAACGTGGAGCTGATCCCCGCCGTTACCGGCAGGGCTGGTCTATCGGGTGAAAGCCACAGGCGTCGACCACCAGCCCTGCCGGTCAGAGTCTGTGTGAAAAGTGGAATTGATCGGCCTTGCTCCCCTCCCTCACGGTCGGGGTTCCGTTTTGCGCCACGTCGAATGAGCCACATACGGAACCCCGCGCGTGAGCAAGGGGAGCAGGTCCGCAGTTTTCACACAGACTCGTCACGGCGGGGATCACAATCCTGGTTCCACAACAGGCTCGTCAGCAAGCCTACCTTGCCGGCGATTCGCTTGATCCGGGAATCACCGGCAGCACGATTCGCGACGGATGCTGCGCGTCGAAATAAACCGTATTCTCAGCGATTCGCCAGCGCCGGTTGTTGTTCAAGGGCTCGCCGGTATTCGGGTTCACATCAAATCGCGGAAAGCTGCTGCTGGAGATATCCACGCGAATGCGATGGCCGCGCTTGACGACTAGCGAGGTCGGATACATCTCGATGGTGAATTCATACGGCTGCCCGGGACGCAGCAGGTCCGCTTTGCCGAATCCGTTGTGGTACCGCGCGCGTACGATGCTGTCGCCGATGTTCAGATCCACTCCCGCGGGGTAATCGGCATTCGGCGGATAGACGTCGATCAACTTGGCGGTGAAATCGGTGTCCGGACCATCGGAAGCGGCCCATAGCTTGACGATCAGCCGTCCGGTGATTTCCATATCGCGGGTGAGAGGCGGCGTCTGGAACACCAGAATGTCGTTCCGCGCCGAAAGTGGTTTCGCGTCGGAGCACAGCCAGAAGTCGGGACGGCAGCGCTGATCGGCCGCGCCTTGGAACATCAATGTGCCCTGAGACGACACGTTGCCGCCCAGCGTCGGCACCGGATTGCGCGGGTCGAAGGCGTACGTTATAGAACGGTCATGCGGAACTTCGGTCGAGAGCGTTCCGTTGAAGTGCAGATAGTACGGCGTCTCCACAGTGCGCGCGAGCGGCCATTCGTGTTCATCGCGCCAGTGGCCGCCGACGAAGATGCGGCCCTCTTTGGTCTTATGCGCATCGCCGCCGCCCATCACGTAAATGCGGACCGGCGGTTCCCGATCCACTCCGTTATCGACGCCTTTCAGAAAATGATCGAACCAGCGCAGTTGAAACGGCTGGAGATCGAGCGCGGCATCGTCGGTAAACTGCGCTTCGCCCGCGTGCGTGAGTCGCTCCGAACTGTGAATCCAGGGGCCGACAATCAGCCGCTGGAGGCTCTTCTTGGCCTTGCGAAGCTCGACGAAATTTATGTTGGCGACGGACGTTCCCCACGAGTCGTACCAGCCGGTGACGTGATAAACCGGAATGTCCTTGTACTCGGCGATGTGATCGACCACGCTTGAGCCGTGGTTCTTCCAGAAGTCGTCGTAATCGCCGTGGCTCATGGCTTCGATCAGCCAGGCTTCGTAATCGGGTGCGAATTTGAGCGGAGTGGTCCCGGGACGCAGCGGCAGGCTTCGAACGTAATCGCGGACGTGATCGCCCAGCGTGGCGAGCTCGGCCGCAGCGGCCGGGTCGGATGCCGCCCGTAACGCGGCGGGCAAGGCGTTCGCCGAGCCGGTAGCGTTGCCCAATGTGAACACCCAGTTGAAAAACCTTAGCTCGAAGGCTCCGTTATGACGAACTCCATAGCGGCCGAAGTCCGACATCGCATTGCGCGCGACCATCGCCTTCAGGTACGGCGCATTGGCGATGGCCATGGCGTGCTGCGTCGCGCCGTCGTAGGAACTGCCGGTCGTGCCGATGGTTCCATCCGACCAGGGCTGCGAGCCGATCCATTTGGCCGTATCGAATCCGTCATTAGGATCGTCTGTGATCGGCCGCCAGTGGCCCTCCGATTTGTAGCGCCCGCGCACATCCTGAAAGACCACCACGTATCCGCGCGGAACATAGTATTTCGCGGCATTTGCGCCGGAATCCTTGTTGTACGGGGTGCGCTCGAGCAGTGTCGGAAATTTGCCTTCGACCGGCGATCCGTCGCGCGCGGGGCGGTAGATATCGGTCGCAAGCTTGATCCCGTCACGGGCCGGGATCATGACGTCTTTGGTCGCACTCACCTGGTAGGTTTGCGACCAGGCCGGGATAGAAACGGCCAACAGAATGCGCCAATGCATGCCAAACAGCTTATCCCTTTTGTGCCGCCGGGAGTTTCCCGCGCGTATCGTTCGCGACTTCGCGGTGCCGAAGGTGGTCCCGGTCCCGAATACCAGGTCGACGCATACGCGCGCAGCGCGGGCGAGGCCATCGGAGCCGCATGATATCGTATTCTTCTACGCATGATCCGCCCGATCGGTTACCTGGTTCTTCTCGCCACGGCCTGCGCCGGGGAAAACGTTTCGACGTTTTCGATCGTCGCCTATGACCCGGCCGCGGGCGATTGGGGCGTGGCGGTCGCGTCGCGATATTTTTCGGTTGGCTCGGTGGTTCCGTGGGCGGAAGCGGGAGTGGGCGCGGTCGCCACGCAGGCGAACGTGAACGTCGGCTACGGACCGCAGGGCATCAAACTGCTGGAACAGGGCCTGAGCGCGAAGGAAGTTTTGAAGCGGCTGCTCGACCAGGACACCTTCGAAGGCAAGGACGGCCGGCAGGTTGCGATTGTCGACGCGAAGGGCAACGTCGCCGCGTTTACCGGCCCGAATGCGCCGAACTGGGCCGGTGACCGGCAGGGGAAAAACTGGTCGGCGCAGGGAAATATTCTGGTGGGCCCGCAGGTCCCCGACGCGATGGGCAAAGCGTTCGAATCGACCGAAGGCGAGCTCGCCGAAAAGCTGTGGGCGGCGCTTAAGGCCGGCGACGATGCGGGTGGCGATTCGCGCGGGAAGCAGTCCGCGTCCATGCTGGTGGTGCGCAAAGGCGGAGGGCGCAACATTAATAACGATCGCTACGTTTACATCAACGTCGACGACGCGCCGAATCCGTTTCCCGAACTGCGCCGGTTGCTGGATATCAATCTTGGGCTGCTGTATCAGGAAAAGGTGGGCAAGCTGCTCGGCGCGAGTGATCTGAAGGGCGCGCGCGACGCGGCGGGCAAAGTGGTCCGTTACCAACCGAAAAATATGCAGACGCACCTGACGCTCGGCCTGCTCGATTATGCGGCTGGCGACAAATCCGCCGCGCTGGAGGCGCTGCGCACCGCGAAATCGCTCGATGCCGAAAATTTTCGCCGCCGCTTCGATGCGCTCGCGCGGCGGCCCGCTTACAAATCTATCCTCGACGATAAAGAATTTCTGAAGAATCTGGAGAACTGAGATGAAGCGTTTGATTCTGATCCTGTGCGCGCCGGTGGTGTTTGCGCAGACCGCGGACCTGTTCGATCGCCTCGAATGGCGCAGCATCGGCCCCGCGGCGATGGGCGGACGCACCACCGACGTGGAAGGCATCCCGGGAGTTCCCGGCCTGGTTTACGTCGCGACCGCTTCCGGCGGATTATGGAAAACCGTGAATGGCGGCGCCACCTGGACGCCCATTTTCGATCACGGATCCACGATTTCGATCGGCAACATCGCGGTCGATCCGCATAATTCGGACGTCATCTGGCTCGGCGCGGGCGAAGCGAATGCGCGCAACAGCGTCAGCTTCGGCGACGGCGTGTACAAAACGCTCGACGGCGGAAAGACGTGGCGCAATCTCGGCCTGCGCGATACGCATCACATTTCGCGCATCGTCATCAACCCGCTGAACACGAATAACGCGTACGTCTGCGCGCTCGGCCACAATACCGGGCCCAACGATGAGCGCGGCGTGTTCATGACCAATGACGGCGGCGAAAGCTGGAAGAAAGTTCTGTACATCGACGCCGACCACGGCTGCGCCGACATGGATATCGACGTCAACAATCCGAACATCCTCTACGCCACCATGTGGAAGTTCTGGCGCAGGCCGTGGACGTTCATCTCGGGCGATGAGAAGACCGCCGTGTACCGTTCGCTCGACGCCGGGCGCACCTGGACGCAGCTCTCGGCCGGACTGCCCGAAGAATCTGGGACGCATCGGCGTGCGCGTCGCGGCCAGCAATTCAAATGTGGTTTACGTGGTGGCCGAATCGAACGACGGCACGCTGTTCCGTTCCGACGACCGCGGCGATCATTTTCGAATGATGACCAAAGATCCGGCGGTGGTGGGACGCGGCCTCTACTACGCGCACATTACCATCGATCCGACCGATGAAAATCGCATCTATTCGATCGGCATGCAGATCATGACCACCATCGACGCGGGGCGGACGTGGAAACGCATCGCCAACACGGTCCACGGCGATTACCACACCGTGTGGGTCGACCCCAAGGATCCCAACCGCGTGTGGATCGGCGAGGACGGAGGCATCGCGGTCTCCTACGATCGCGGCGCGAACTGGGAGTCCGTGTTGAACCTTCCGATCGGCCAGTTTTATCAGATCTACGCCGACAATCGCTGGCCGTTTTACTACCTCTCGGGCGGTCTGCAGGATAACGGATCGTGGACCGGCCCCAGCCGCACGCACGGCGCCGGCATCGCCAATAACGACTGGACCAATATCAGCGGCGGCGACGGATTCCACGTCCTGGCCAATCAGGACGATCCGGAAATTTTCCTTTCGGAAAATCAGGGCGGAGGCATCGTCCGCACCGACATGCACACGCATGAGCAGCAGGACGTGAGCCCGCAGCCCAAGCGCAACGACGGCGGGCCGGTGAGCGATATGAAATACCGCTTCAACTGGAACACGCCCATCGTCGGCTCGCCGCACGATAAGAACACGGTGTATTTCGGCAGCAACGTGCTGTTCAAATCCACCGATTTCGGCAAGACGTGGAAGGTAATCAGCCCGGACCTGACCACCAACGATCCGGAAAAGCAAAAAACCATTAGCACGGTCTGGACCGAGAACACCACGGCCGAATATCACTGCACCATCATTCGCATTGCCGAATCGCCGGTGCAGGCCGGACTGATCTGGGTGGGAACCGACGACGGAAATCTGCAGATCACGCGCGACGGCGGCACGCATTGGACCAACGTCATTGCCAATGCGCCCGGCGTTCCGAAGTTCGCCGAGATCGCCTGGATAGAACCGTCGCGCACCGCGGCCGGTACCGCTTACGTCGCCTTCGAACATCACTGGTTCGACGATTTCCATCCGTATCTCTACAAGACCACCGATTTCGGCAAGACCTTCACGAAAATCAGTGGCAACCTGCCGTCGCCCGATTACATCTGGGTGGTCAAGGAAGATCCCAAGAATCCGAAAGTGCTGTACGTCGGCAGCGAGCTGGGCCTGCACGTTTCTTTCGATGGCGGAAATCAGTGGGTGCGGATGCACCTGAAAAATCTGCCGCCGGTGGCGGTGCGGGACATCATAATCCATCCGCGCGAAAACGATCTGATTCTCGCGACGCACGGCCGCAGCATCTGGATTCTCGACGATGCCTCACCAATTCAGCAGATGAACGCGCAGGTGGTCGAAGAAAGCGCCCACTTGTTTGGAATGCGTCCCGCGCTGCGTTTCGATGGCGGCGGACGCGGCGGCGGCAGCGTGGGACAGGCCGGCAACAAGCCGTTCGCGGGTCCGAATCCTCCGCCGGGCGCGCCCATCACCTATTATTTGAAAGCGCGCGGCCCGGCGAAAATTGAAATTCTGGACGCGTCCGGTAAAGTGATCCGCGATCTCGGACCCATCCCGCAGGATGCCGGTCTCAATCGAGTCACCTGGGATCTGCGCTATCAGGGTCCGCGGCTGCGCAACGCCGCCGATGCGAATAACGAGGGCGGCGGTTTCCGTTTCCCCGCCGTCGGCCCGCACGTGCTGGACGGAAAGTACACCGTTCGCCTGACGGCCGGTGGAAAGACGATGACCCAGGAACTCGAAGTCCGTGCCGATCCGACCGTTCATTCGAACGAATCCGAGCTTCGCACCCAGCTCGAATACAATCTGAAACTGCGCGACATGGAATCGTCGGTCAACGATGCCCTGCGGTCGCTCGATACATGGAAGACCGAAATCGAAACCGCTGAAACGACCGTTCACGTGTCGGACCCGTCGGCGAAAACGCTTAACGGTCTGCTCGATGAACGCAAACAGCAGATTTCCTCGATGGAGCTGAAGCTCGCGCGTCCGGGCGACATTCCCGGCTACAGCATGGCGCCGCGCCTGGTCGATCGCCTGGGTCAGCTTCTGAGCGGAATCGATCGCGTCCTGGAGGCGCCCACGCCATACCAGGTGGAGTACTTCAACCAGCTGAAAGCCGAATTCATGAAGGACATGGGCGAAGTGAACGCGTTCTCCGAAAAGCAGATCCCGGAAATCAACGATCTGCTGCGCAAGGCCAACGCGGGCGCGTTAATGACGGGGAAGACCATTGAGATCCCGTCTTCAATGCGTTAAACGCTACGATCAAGTTGTGCGGCGGGTTTGACACCAAGCGCAGGGCGGTCTAGTATCGAAAGGTTGATCTGTTATCGAAAGATAATAGATCTCCTGACGAAAGATGATAGATCTGCTATCGAAAGATTATAGGTCCGCCCAATTTTACAGTGCTTCGCGTTTCGATGAGTGGCGGCTCCCACTTCGAGGCGCCTCCCGTCCGATGATTGCCGCATCTCTTCCAGCCTTACGTACGGGCAGCAGGATGCGTTGAAGTGATTCAGTCCCTGGTCGATTTCTCCCTTTCGAATCGGTTCCTGATTCTGACGGCCGCGCTTCTGCTGTTGATCTGGGGAGGCATTTCGTTCCACAACCTGCCCGTCGAAGCGTATCCCGACGTCGCCAACAACTACGTCACCATCATCACGCAGTGGCCGGGGCGCGCCGCCGAGGAAGTGGAGCAGCAGGTGTCGGTACCGATCGAGATCGTCATGAACGGGATTCCCCACCTTCAGAATCTGCGCTCCGTATCGCTCGCCGGCCTTTCGAGCGTCACCATGATTTTCGACGACGATTCGGTGAACGACTGGAATCGCGCGAAAGTGGTCGAACGTCTTACCCAGGTCACGCTGCCCCAAGGCCTGCAGCCGCAGATCGGTACGGACTGGAGTCCGGTCGGCCAGATTTATTTCTTCACCCTGCACAGTTCCAATCCCAGGGTCGACGTGATGGATCTGAAGTCGCTTGAGGACTGGGTGGTGGAGAAGGCGTTCAAGTCGGTACCCAACGTGGTCGATGTGGCCAGCTTCGGCGGCCCCACGCGCGAATACCAGGTTCGGGTGGATCCCAACAAACTGATCGCGTATGGACTGAGCATCGGCCAGGTGGAGCAGCAGCTCTCCAGCAATAACGTCAATGGAGGCGGCAATTTCATCGAAGAGGGTAGCCAGCAGATCAACGTGCGCGAGGTCGGCCTGGTCAACGATGTTCGCGACATTGAAAGATGTGGTGATCGCGACCAAGAACGGTACGCCGCTGCGTGTCCGCGACATTGCCGTGGTCGAGCAGGGTGCCAAGGTGCGCCTCGGACAGTTCGCGCGAGCCAAGCACCTTTCGAATGGAACCATCGTCGACAACGACGACGTGGTTTCCGGAATCGTGCTGTTGCGCAAAGGGGCCGAATCCGACGCCACGCTGGTGGCGGTCCACCAGAAGGTGGAGGAATTGAACCACGGCATTCTTCCGCCGGGCGTTGAGGTGGTCCCCTTCCTCGACCGCAGCGACCTGGTGCATCTGACCACGCATACGGTTCTGCACAACCTGACCGAAGGAATCATTCTGGTCTCGGTCATCCTGTTTGTCTTTCTGGGAAATATCCGCGGCGCGCTGATTGTCACGCTCACCATTCCTTTCGCGCTCCTGTTCGCCTCCATTTGTCTTCAGATCGCCGGAATTCCCGCCAATCTCCTGTCTCTGGGCGCGCTCGATTTCGGAATGATCGTGGAGGGCGCGGTGGTCATGATCGAAAATATCGTGCGCCTGCTTTCGCACCACGCGCCGGTGCTGGACGAGACGGTCAACCAGAAGATCCGCCGGGCGGCGCACGAGGTTCAGCGGCCCGTGTTCTATTCGATCGCCATCATTATCACCGCGTATCTGCCGATCTTCACCCTACAGGCGGTCGAAGGACGCCTGTTCAAGCCGATGGCATGGACCGTGGCGTTCGCGCTGCTGGGAGCCCTCATCTACTCGATGCTGATCGGCCCGGTGATCGCGGCCGTGGTATTTCCTAAAGGCGCCAAAGAGTGGCACAACCCGCTGATGGGCATGCTTACGCGCATGCTACGACAAAGCCTTGGGAACAGCCATCCGCTGGCGCTGGGCGACGGCCGGCGCCGCCGTGTTGATTCTGGCGGGGACCGTGATGCTGAGTTTCCGGATCGGGTCTGAATTTCTACCGCATTTGGACGAGGGAGCCATCTGGGTGCGTGGCACTCTGGCGCCCTCCACCGGCCAGACCGCCGGGATCGCTCTGGCGAACCGGGCCCGGATTGTCCTGTGCTCTTTCCCGGAAGTCCCCCAGTGCACCAGTCAGGTGGGCAGACCCGACGACGGAACCGATACCACCGGCTTCTTCAACACCGAATACTTTGTGGATCTGAAACCCAAGGAGGAATGGCGGCCGGTCTTTCATCAGAACAAGGAAGAACTGATCGCGGCGATGAACCGCGAGCTGGACAAGATCCCCGGCGTGATCTGGAACTTCTCCCAGCCTATTTCCGACAACATGGAGGAGGCGGTCAGCGGGGTGAAGGGCGAACTGGCGGTGAAGCTCTACGGAGCCGATTTGCGGACGCTCGAGGGCACGGCTCAGAAGATCATCGACGTCATGCGGACGATTCCGGGCGTCCAGGATCTCGGGCTGTTTCGCGTGATCGGGCAGCCCAACCTGAACTTCAAAGTGGACCGCGACAAGGCGGCGCGCTATCAGATCAATGCCGCGGATGTGCAGGATGCCATTCAGACCGCGGTGGGCGGAAACGCGCTCACCCAGGTTCTTCAGGGTGAGCAGCGCTACGACCTTGTGCTGCGCTATCTTCCGCAGTACCGCGACACCAAAGAAGCGATCGAGAATATCCGCCTGCTGTCGCCCAGCGGGGAGCGGGTTTCGCTCGCGCAGCTGACCGACGTGCAGACCGTGGACGGCGCGTCGGAAATTTACCGCGAAGGGAGCCAGCGCTATGTCGCCATTAAGTACGGCGTGCGCGGGCGCGACCTCGGCAGCACGGTGGAAGAGGCCATCCGGAAGGTCAGCGCGCAAGTCAAGCTGCCGGAAGGTTACACCATCAACTGGGCCGGCGAGTACGCCAGCCAGCAACGCGCGCAGCGCCGCCTGATGCTCATCATTCCGCTGACCCTGCTGCTTATTTTTTTCATTCTCTACACTATGTTTAATTCGATGAAATGGGCCGGCCTGGTTTTGATGAACGTCGCCATGGCTCCGGTGGGCGGGCTTTTGGCGCTGCTGTGGACCGGCACCAATTTCAGCGTGTCGTCGGGCGTGGGATTTCTGGCGCTTGTTCGGCGTGTCGGTCCAGACCGGCGTCATCATGGTGGAATATATGAATCAGCTGCGTTCCCGCGGTCAATCGGTTCTGGAAGCGGCCAAGGATGGCGCGGTGCTGCGCTTCCGGCCGATCCTGATGACCATGCTGGTGGCGTCGCTGGGACTGGTGCCGGCGGCTACCTCGCACGGCATCGGGTCGGATTCACAGCGGCCATTTGCCATCGTGATCGTGGGCGGTCTGATGGCGGTCCTGGTGATGAGCATTTTCCTGCTGCCCACGTTGTATGTCTGGGTTGCCCGCGATAAGGACGTCCTCCCGTCGGCCGATAGCGCGAGCGAATAGGCCGCCTTACGAACTCGCGGCCGGCGTCGAATATCCGCGAAGCGAAACCGCGACCCTCAGAGCCCGTGTGAAAAATAGAGACTCCACCCCGCCGTTACGAGCCTGTGTGAAAAGTGGAGTTGATCCCCGCCGTGACCGGCAGGGCTGGTCGATCGCGTTGAGGGCGCACCCGTCCGCACCAACTCCACTTTTCACGCAGGCTCGTCAGGGAGCGGAGCAAGTCCGTTTTCATTGGCGACCAGACGGGGGGCTTCAATACTCGCGCGTCTGGACCACGCGGATCGCCGCGAACAGCAGCAGCGCGGAAAGCGCCGCGCAAGTCGCCAATTGAGACCACGGCAGCCGGTGCGTGATCAGCGGCGACGCCGGGCCGAAGGAGCGAATGATATCCACGGCAGGCGCGGTGCGATGGCAGACCCACAGCAGGAAGGTGATGGTCCATCCGCCGTACACCAGGGACAGCGGTTCGTCCAGAAAGGTGGCGAAAAAGACGGCTGCGAAATACGGGCCGCTGATAAACAGGATCGCGGCGAGGACGAGTTTCGTGAAATCGCCCAGCGTCGCGCTGGCTCGCAACGATGGAAACAGACCCCACGCCAGGCACGCTGTAATCACGGTGACAACCAAGATCTCCAACATGCCGACCGAGGTCCGCACGGCCAGAAGCTTACGGCGGCTCACGGGAAGCGAGATGGTGAACTGCGTTGATCCCGCCAGGCCTTCCGGAAAGCCAACCGGCGCTTGCGATTTCACGCCGGAGCCTGCCAACCCTAGCGAGCCGCATGCCAGTACCGTTCCCAAGGCGAATAGCATCCCATTCGCGGATGAAGAATTGCGGCTCTGGTAATTGATCGCAAGACAAATAAACAAGTAAACGAACGCAGCCAACAGGCGCCAGCGCGTTTCGAGCCACGCCTTCATCAGCAGCATTTCAATTACTCCTCACGTGTTCTAAGAAGATCTCCTTCAAGCCCACCGGGTATCTTTCGACGGAAGTGCCAGGAAGAGACCGGGCCTGCTCCACGATCGCGTCCACGTTTCGGCTCACCAGAATGGAAACAGTTCGCCCGTCCTGCCGCACATGTTCCGCACCTTCCAGCCAAGCGACCGGCGCCGGCTCGCGTTGGAATACGATCCGGAGCCTTTGATACTGGACCTTCAAATCGTCCAGCGCGCCGCCGACCACGGTGCGGCCACGATCGATGATGGCGATGTGATCGGCAATCTGTTCGACTTCCGCCAATTGATGCGAAGAGAAGAAAATCGCGGTTCCCTCGGCGGCAGACAAAGAGACCAGTTCTCGCAGCATCACTTCCGTCACCACCGGATCGAGGCCCTCGGTGGGTTCGTCCAGAATCAGGAGCTCCGCGCCATGCGAAATCGCCAGCAGCAGCATCAGGCCTGTCCGCATGCCTTTGGATAGCGCGGAAATCTTGCGGTCGGGCGGAAGATCGAAGATCTCCAGATAGCGTCTTTCCAGATCGTCGCGCCACGCGGGGAAGAACGGTCGGGTGAAGCGAATGATCTGGTGCACCGTCATATATGGATACAGATGCTTATTCTCAGAAACGAAGCCGATGCGTCTGCGCAGTTCGGCAACGCCGTCCGGTCCGGTGACGACCTCGCCGAAAAGACGCGCCTCGCCACTTTGCGGCTTCAGAAACCCGAGCAGCATCCGGATGGTGGTGGTCTTGCCTGCGCCGTTTCTCCCGAGGAATCCGAAAATGCTCCCGGGCTCTACTCTCAGGTCGAGCCCATCGACCGCCGCGTGGCGTCCAAAGATTTTGCGCAAGCCCGTAGCCTCGATCACAAAGTCCTTCATGACCGCCTCCTGGCCGCCCTTTCTGATTGCATCGCGGCCAATTCGTTTTCAAAGAGTCTGCGAATCTCCGCCTCGGTCGCGCCCAGCGATGCGAGTCTTTCCACCGCCGACTGCACCAGTGTCTGGGCCTTGCGCATCAACTTTCGGCGTTCCTCTACCGATTCGCAGATGAACGCCCCCGATCCCTGGCGGAGTTCCACCAAGCCTTCGTGTTCCAATTCCCGATAGGCGCGCACCACCGTATTCGGATTAATAACCAATTCTTCCGCCAGGGCACGGATAGTGGGTAATTGCTCGCCAGGCCGCAAGGCGCCGGTTTCTACCGCGTGCTTCACCTGCTCCATAAGCTGGATGTACACAGGAACTCCAGAGGAGGCATTGAGGCGAAAGAACGTCATGTATTATGTGCTAATACATTAGCACAATTACGAACTCCCGATCAGCACTCCCGTCACGAACACCAGCGCTCCGCCGAGCCCCACCTGCAGCGCGGCCGACCATACCGGCGTCTCCATGTATTTTTTCCGGATCCAGGTGATGGCCGCCAGTTCCACCACCACGACCAGCATCGCGACCGTCATCGCCACCCGGAAATCCTGCACGATAAACGGCAGCGTGTGACCGATGCCGCCCAGCGCGGTCATCGCTCCGCACACCAGGCCGCGTACCCACGGATGCCCGCGCCCGGTCAGGCTTCCGTCGTCCGACAGCGCTTCCGCGAATCCCATGCTGATGCCCGCGCCCACCGATGCCGCGAGGCCGACCCGGAACGCGTCCCAGGTGCTATGCGTCGCCAGCGCCGCCGCGAATACCGGGGCGAGCGTCGATACCGACCCGTCCATTAATCCAGCGAGGCCCGGCTGCACGATCTGCAGCACGAACATCTTCCGGTTGGCTTCGTCTTCCTGCTGCTTGACGCCTTCCTCCAGCTTGTCCTCCGATAATTCCTCGGCGCGAGTCTGGTGCTCCCGCTCCTCCTGCGCCAGATCGTCGAGCAATTGCCGGATGCGCGGATCGGTGGTCTTGGCAGCCGCGGCTTCATAGAACCGCCGCGTTTCGATTTCCATGGTGGCGGCCAGATTGCGCACCGTTTCAAGGCCCAGCGGACGAATCATCCACACCGGACGCCGGTACACGAATCCCTTCACGTCTTGTCTTCGGATGAGCGGAATGTGTTCGCCGTATTTTTCGCGATACAGCTCGATCAAGCGCCGCCGGTGCCCGGATTCCTCCTCGCGCATTCCATCGAACATGGCCGCCGAGCCCGGAAAGTTCTGGCGCAGCCCTTCCGCGATGTCCGCGCAAATCCGCTCGTCTTCTTCCTCGAGCGAAATCGCCAGCGCGAGAATCTCAGACTCGGTCAGGCTGTTGAAGTTTCGCATCTCTCGCCCCCTCTGAACAGTGTGTTAGAAAAGGGGTCGGACTGCTCCGTCCCGCGCGGGTGCGTCGTCCGCCTTGCGCAGAGTCGCCGTGGGCAGAGTGGTTTGACCCCTTTTCTAACATCCTCTCAATAGCCCAACACAATTCTGGTTAAAGCGGGTAAACTTGTGAAACGTTGTCCATGCTGCCTTTCCAGAGAATTCTGTTTCCCGTGGATTATTCCGACCACGCCGCCGGCGCCGCCCGGTACGTGGAAGCCTTTGCGGGCCGCTTCAACGCCGAGGTCGTCATGCTGCACTCGGTCGATCATCCCCACTACAATGACTCGCTTGCCGACATCAACCCGGTGCGCAAGCGCGAACAGCTGGACGCGTTCCTGGCAAAAGAGTTCGAGTACGTCCGCGTCGATCGCGTCATTCAGCGCGGCGATCCGGCCCAGAGCATCCTCAAGATCGCCACCGAAAAACATTGCGACCTGATCATGATGCCCACCCACGGCCTGGGCGGATTCCGCCGTTTCCTGCTCGGCTCGGTGACCGCCAAGATCCTCCACGACGCCGATTGCCCGGTGTGGACCGGCGCTCATCTTGAATCGGCGCCATCGCTCGAGAATATCGAGTTTCACACGTTCCTGTGCGCGGTCAGTTCGGAAAGCTACGCGAAAAAAGTACTGGCCGCCGCGGCGGAGTTCGCCAACGAGTACAGCGCCAGGCTGGTGGTGGTGCACGCGACGGGAACGGTCGAAAACGGGACCGACAGCCGCCGGGAAATTGAGAAAGCCGTGGCGGCCGATGGAGTCCAGGCCGAAATCGTGGTCGTGCGCGGCGAAGTTCCGGTAGTCGTGGCCGCCGAAGCCTCGCGCCGCAAAGCGGATCTGCTGATCATCGGCCGCGGCCCCGCGCCGGGCGTGTTCGGACGTCTGCGCGCCCACTCCTACCCGATCATCCGCCAGTCGCCGTGTCCCGTGATTTCGGTGTAGCCGGGCAGAGACCGTGTCAAGACTCCGGACGTGCTCCGCTGGCTGACGCGCGCGGTTCCGCAGCGGGGCTTGCGCCCGACGCCTGTGCCTTCCATCCGATCGACCAGCCCTGCCGGTGAGAGTGTGTGTGAAAGGTCGAGGCTTCACCCCGCCGTTACCGGCACGGCTGGTCTATCGCGTTGAAGGCGCAGGCGTCGGTGACCAGCCCTGCCGGTCATGGCGGGGATCAACTCCACTTTTCACACGGACTCGTGACGGCGGGGACCAATCCCGACTTTTCACGCGGACTTGTCAGGGAGCGGAGCACGTCCGTTTATCACACAGAGCGCCGCGTTCACCCAACCCTCGCGCTAAGCCGCGCCCATCAGAATTCCGAAAACGTAGCCGGTGCAGGCGAAGAAGGTCAACAGCTCGGTTTCCTTGCGATCCCACAGCTTTGCGCCGATCAGTCCGGCCAGTGCGACCGTTGCCGCGCCCAACCGCCGGGGGTCGTCCGCGAACACGGCCCACAGGTGAGGATGCAGCTGGAAACTCATGGCCACGACCACTATGGAGAACGCCGCCGCGCCCCACCACGCGTTCCGCGCGATCCGCTTGGCCCGCGCCTGCCGCGCGCCCGACGTCTTCAATGCGAACCACCAGGCGCACTGCATCGTTACCGCCACCAGCACCGCACCGGCAATCGCTGTCAGATACCACATGTTTTCCATTGCGACTTTCCTAGGGCAACGCGTTAGCCAATTGTATCCTCTTGGAAATACAAGTGGATCTGTCCCAGCGATGCGCTGAATCCCGGTCACTTGCGTCATTTGACGCAGGCGCGGGCCGAGCCATTTGCCTGTAAAATAGTTTCCCAGTGGCGGCGCCGCAAGATTTTACTCAGCTTCTGATCGATTGGCAGAATGGCGACAAAACCGCCCTCGATAAGATGACCCCGGTCCTCTACGAGGAGCTCCGGCGTCTCGCCCGCCATTTCCTCGCCGCCGAACGGCCGGATCATACCCTCCAGCCGACTGCGCTGGTTCACGAAGCCTACCTGCGCCTGATCGACCAGCGCTCGGTCGACTGGAAGAATCGCGCCCATTTCATGGGAGTCGCTGCGTCCATGATGCGGCGCATTCTGATCAATCACGCCCGCGCGCAGCAGGCCGCCAAACGGGAAGGCTTCGCGCAGGCCATCGCACTTGAAGACGCCCTGGGCGTGTTCACCAACCCGCAAGTCAATATCCTCGAGCTGAACCACGCGCTCCAGCAGTTATCCGAGCTCGACCCGCAACAGGCCCGGGTGGTGGAGCTCCGCTATTTCGGAGGCCTGACCATCGAAGAAACCGCCGAAGCCATCGGCATTTCACCCGCTACCGTGAAAAGGGAATGGGGAACCGCCCGCCTGTGGCTGATGCGTCAGATTGAAGGGTTGGTTCAATAGTCGTGCACGCCGCAGCCTGCCGAAGCGTCTAGGATATAAGTATGAATCACCGGCGCCGGCGCGGATTTTCTCTTATCGAACTTCTGATCGTCATCTCGATCATCCTGATCATCGCGGCCATCGCGGTGCCCAAGATGAACAAGCAGTTGATGCTGGCGCGGGAACAGGCCGCTATCCGGCAGATCGGCACCATCCACCAGGCCGAAACGCAGTATTATTCGCAGTTCGGCAAGTACGCCTGCAGCCTGACGGAGCTGGGCCCTCCGGCGAGCGGCTCTGCCGGACCCACGGCGGCCGACATCATCCCGAAGAACCTCGCCGACGGTAAAAATACCGGCTATCTGTTCGCCGTCGCCTGCTCACCCACCGGCTATTCCGTCAACGCGAATCCCGAATCGTTCGGAGGCTCCGGCAGCCGCTGCTTCTTTTCCGACCAGACGCTGGGGATCCGCCAGAGCTTCACCGCGGAACCCGCCACGGGGACCAGTCCTGAACTGAAGTAACTTAGTGTGGTGCGTCGGAAATCGGGCGACGCAAAAAAGGGGACAGACCACTCTGTCCACGGCCGATTTCCACCCGCGGAGTCGGCAGATATGCGGCGGGGACAGAGCAGTCTGTCCCCTTTTTTGCGTCGCTCGATTTCCGACGCACTACATTTAGATCGGCTGTCCGGCCATCAGGGTCAGCGCCGCTTCGCGAATCCGCGCCGCTTCGCTCGGATTGCCGGAAGCCTCTTCGAGCAGCGCCATGGTTTCGAGCGCCCCGGCCAGCGGCGCGCCCCCGTTCCGCTGCAGCACCGGAACGGCCTGCGCCAGCAGATTCCGAGCCTTCCCGCGTTCCCCCCATTGCGCATACATCCGCGCCACGCGGGCCTGTATCTCCGCCAGGTCGTCCATGTTCCCGCCCACTTGCCGCTCCTTCAGCCGCAGCACCCGTTCGAATTGCGCCATGGCCCCTTCCCGATCGCCCGATTCCTCGAGCGACGCCGCCAGGTGGGCCAGATCCTCGGTCGCTTCGGTCGAATCCGCGCCGCACGCGGCTTCGTGGATCTTCAGCGCCCGCCGCAATTGCGCCTGCGCGTCGGTATGATTGCCATGCACGCGATGAATATCGCCCAGTTCCGCTAGCAGATTCCCGGTTTCGACGTGCTCGGCGCCGAACGCCTGCTCGTGAAGCTGCATCGCCAGCGCGTAACTCTCCATGCCGCGGATCGGATCGCCGCCCTGATACTGCGCCCGCGCGAGCCGGTACATCCGACGCGCGCGCGCCGCCGCGTCCGCCGCCACGCCAGGAGAAAGACTGGCGGCTTCGGCGATGGTCCGCTGGGCGTCTCCGAAGTTTCCGCGCGCGATCTGGATCTCGGCCAGCCCGTCGAGCGCCAGCGCACGCCATTCCCGATCTTGTCCGGTGTCCTCGATGGCCGCGCGCACGGTTCGCTCGGCCTGGTCGAATTTTCCAAGTTCGCGCTGCGCTTCGGCCAGCTGCAGCCGCAGCGCCGCACGCTTGTGAGGCGCATCGCCCCGCTCCACCGCCAGCGCGACCGCCGCGGTCAGGTGCTTCTCCGCTTCGCTATAGTTCCCGGCGCCTAGATGGCGCTCGCCCTCGAGCCGGTCCTGGTGGCGCTGGCGATGCCAATCTTTCACGTGCGGCGTCACCCAGGCGGCGAACCGGGTCGTATACTTCATCAAAGCTCGTCCGAACATAGCTACTCATCTAATCGGATGAGCGGGGAACCGACTTTAGCGGCCCCAAGTTCACCGGCAGGGCTTTGACCGACGCGGGTGCCTTCAGTGCGAAACCAGCCCTGCCGGTGAGAGTGTGTGTGAAAAGTCGATGCCTCACCCCTCCGTTACCGGCAGGGCTGGTCTATCGCGTTGAAGGCGCAGACGTCCGTGACCAGCCCTGCCGGTCACGGCGGGGATCAACTCCACTTTTCACGCAGACTCGTGCCGGCGGGGATCAATCCCGACTTTTCACCCAGACTCTAACGCGCAGGGTTCCGCATGTGTCTCATTCGACAGCGCGGCAAAACGTCCGTTTTCACGCAGACGCTCACGCATGGGGCTTCCTTCGCCGATTCAGCCGCCGCCCGCCGCCGCTGCCGTGAGTTCAGCCGCTTTTTCGCGCAGCCACTCCGCTTCGCCGCGCTTGCGCAGCATGTCGAGCAGCTCCGCGCGATGCTCCAGATTGTCGGTCAATTCCCGGACGCGTTCGGACCCGCAGGTCTCCCATACTTTTCCCGCGCGCGCCAGTTCCGCGATGGCTTCGAGATACCGTCCGCTGCACTCTTCCACATGCGCCGCGGTTTCGTACGCGATGGCCAGGCGAGCCCCTTTTTTCCTCCGGAACGTCCCGATCGCTTCCGACAGCAGCTCCCGCGCCCGCGCATAATTCGACCAGTGGATGTACATGCCCGCCAGGCCGAACTGCATGTCCGCCAGCTCTTCCAGGTCGCCGCCGATGACGCGATGCTTCAGCATCAGCACGCGCTCAAACAGCTCCGCGGCTCCATCGATATCGCCCGATTCTTCGAGCGATCCGGCCAGGTGATGCAGATCGCTGACCGCTTCCGGCGAATCGTAACCGAGCGCCCGTTCATGCGTCTTGAGCGACCGCCGGAGGCAGGCCTGGGCCTGCTCATGGTCCCCCTGCGAGCGGTACAGCCGCCCCAGTTCGCTCACTAGGCGAGCCGTATCCAGGTGCTCCTCGCCACACAGGTCTTCATGCAGTTTGACCGCCTTTTCGAGCGCCGGAACCGCCTCCTCCCCGTGCCCGCTCTTGTGACGCGCGGTGCCCAGCCGGTACACCCGCCGGGCCATGCGCATCTGATCCGGATGCGGCATGGACGATTCGATGCGGACGCCTTCCTCGAGCACCGCTTCCATGGCCGGATAATTTTCGGCGTCGTGAAAAACTTCCGCCAGCGCGTCCAGGCATTGAACGTAGCCGGCCGGATTTGAAATCCGCGCGGTGTGTTCGAGCGCGGCCCGCACCGTCTGCTCCGCTTCCGCGATCTTCCCCTGTTTCCGCTGCGCCTCGGCCAGCAGCAGCCGAAAGTGGATCTTGCGCACCGAATGCCGCTGGACGTCCGCTTCGTCGACGGCCTGGCTCAGGTATTTTTCCGCGTCGCCCCATTTTTTCGCTTTGAGACTGCGCTCGCCTTCGATGCGGTTGAGGCTGCGCTCCAGGCTCCAGGCGCGAATCTGCGGAGTGGCCCACGCGGCCAGCTTGATCGACCACCGAAGTGCGGTATCAATCGGAATCATTGAGGCCCAGCCTAAGGCTTGTTACTCGATGAAATCGACGGACTAGGGGCTAAACTTTAGCTCCCTCTAGAGCGGAATCATACTGGTAAAGGTTTCGTCTTAGTACCTGCGTACGGCGCCATTCGTGCCAATTCAACGGCGCGAACGCGATATCAGCGCGTCGGTGTTTCACCCCGCCTTGACAGCGCCTATGACAAGCCCTGCCGGTCAGAGTGTGTGTGAAAAGTTGAGGCCTCACCCCGCCGTTACGAGTGTGTGTGAAAAGTGGAGTTGATCCCCCGCCGTGACCGGCAGGGCTGGTCTATCGTGTTGAAGACGCACGCGTCGCGACCAGCCCTGCCGGTCACGGCGGGGATCAACTCCACTTTTCACACACACTCGTAACGGCGGGGATCAACGTTGCATTGGCGCCGGAATCATCGGGACAGCTCATCAGGCCCCCGTCGACAAAGCCCTTCGAAAGAGTGCAATCCTCGGCGGATCACTCAAAATCACCGTTACCACATCGAGCCGCACACGCTCCCATGAAACGCCGCACTTGCGCGAATATTCCCGTGCAACGCGCAGAAGGTGCCGGCGTTTTTCTTCGCCGATGGCCCGGTCGGGAGTCCCATACTCTTCCGACGCGCGCGATTTTACTTCCACGATCGCCAGCGTCTCACCTTCCCATGCGATCAGATCCGCTTCCGCATCGCCCGCCGCAAGCCGATAGTTTCGAGCCACGATCGTGAACCCGTTGCGGCGCAGGAAACGGTGCGCCAGATCCTCGCCCCGCCGTCCGGCGTTGCGGTGCTTCGCGTAACGCAATGCGTCGAAAATCCGGCCGATCACTTCAGAACCCGAAGCCTCCACTCAATCACCTTGCCGCGTACGATGTAGCACAGGTAGTGTTCCCAGAATCGCCGGTAGCGCGGGAACGCGTTCACCAGCCATTCGAATCCCAGCCATCGCCATAAAGCTAGTAGCTTCACGCGCACCGAAATCTCTTCAAATTTTGCCTTGGAATAATAGCCGTAGCCGGCGTTATCAGGTCCGAAGTAGCGCAAGGAAAAGCTGTTGAGATGCCATTTGTGCGTGGGATCGCAGAAGGAGCTGAAATCGGTATAGTGCGGCGTGACGATGAATACTTCGCCGCCCGCCCGCACCAGCCGGTGAAACTCCTCCATGGTCCGGATTACGTCGGAGACATGCTCGATCACGTGAACGGCCTGCAATCCGTCGAAGCTCGAATCCCGGAACGGGTAAGGAAACCGGTCGAGTTCGCAGATCACATCCGCGCGGCTGGCGGGATTGCGATCGATGCCGATCGCGCCTGGTTTCTTGTTAATCCCGCAGCCAACGTCGAGAATCCGCATGGATTCTCGATTGTAACGTGGAGAATCCGCATGGATTCACGATGGTAGCTGCTTGGTCAACAGAATCTCCATCCCAATGTTGTTCTGCCCGATTTTGGCGGACTTGAATCCGGTCTGCGATACGAACTGTTCGATCTGATTTTTGACGTAGGCGCGCTTCAGCAGCATGTTGCGGAACGTGAACCGGATGACGAATTTATTCAGCGCGCTGCCGCCGATCTTGTTGACCTCCGAATCGATCTCCTGCATCGAAGCGTCCTTACGCAGGTCGATCACCAGCGCCTTCCCGCCCGGCTTCAGCACTCGATACATCTCGCGCAGCGCTCCCACCGGATCGGTGAAATTCTTGAACGCCGCGCTGCAGAATACGAAGTCGAATTGATGATCCGGAAACGGCATTTCGGACGCATTGCCTTGCCGGAAATCCACATCTACGCCCGCGCTTTCGGCGTTCGCCCGCGCAATCTTCACGAACGAATCGCTGATATCCAGGCCCGTGATGCGGTATGCGCCGAGCTTGGCGATTTCGATCGAAACATAGCCCGGCCCCGGCGCGACTTCCAGAATCTCGCGGCCCGGCGTGAGTTCAGCGGAGCGCTTGGCCCACTCCCGGTATTGATCTATTCGATTCTTGGCGCTGTTTGCATACCAGGTCGCAATCATGCCGTGCATTCCGATCCCTTTGTAGCCTTTAGTGGCGGTCATGGTGGTTTACCTCGACCCTGATGTTAGGGCCGCCCTGGCAACCCGCGATTCGTTTTTCGGCGAAAGCCGCGCAGGAACCGGTGGATTACGCCGCCACCGACGCGATTACGCTTTCGATGGTTTCCGCCGCGAAATCCGCCTGGTCTTTGGTGATGATCAGTGGAGGCGAAAGACGGATGGAATTCGGTCCCGCGCCCAGGATCAGCAGGCCCCGCTCGAAACAGCCCATCACGATCCGGTCGCGCAGATCGGGCGCGCGCTCTTTCGTCTCCTGATTGCGAACAACCTCAATTCCGATCATCAGCCCGAGCCCGCGCACGTCGCCGACAATTGGCGACCGGCGCGGCAGTTCGCGCAATCGCGACATCAGGTGTTCGCCGACGCGTTGCGCGTTCTCGATGAGCTCGGCTTCGATCAGTGCGATGGTCGCGATGCCCGCCGCTACACACACCGGATTGCCGCCGAAAGTAGAAGCGTGCGCGCCGGGCGTCCAATCCATCAGGTCGGCGCGGGCGACGGTCGCGCTCAGCGGCATCCCACTCGCGATTCCCTTGGCGACGGTAATCATATCGGGAACGAACTCGAAGTGCTCCGACGCGAACATCTTGCCGGTGCGGCCCATCCCGCTCTGAACTTCATCGGCGACGATCAGGATGCCGTGTTTGTCGGCCAGCTTGCGCAGTTCATCGAAGAACTTGCGAGGCGGGACCACATAGCCGCCTTCACCCTGCACCGGCTCCACGAAAATCGCGGCAACTTCCTGAGCCGGAAGGGTATGGCGGAAAAGCTGATCCTCAATCGTGGAGACGCATTCCACCGCGCACTGGTCCGGCGTCTGGCCATAGGGGCAGCGATAGCAGTTCGGGTAGGGGACATGATGGACTCCCGGCATCATCGGGAAGAATCCGGCCTTCTGGACGCTCTTCGACCCGGTCAGCGCCAGCGCTCCCATTGTTCTGCCGTGAAAAGATCCGAAGAACGCCACAAACTGGGTTCGTTTGGTATGAAACCGGGCCAGTTTGAGCGCCGCTTCAATTGCCTCCGTTCCGGAGTTTCCGAAGTAGATCCGCCGGTTCCCACCGGCCAGCCGGTTCAGCGTTTCGGCCAGGGCGACCATGTTTTCGTAGTAGAAATCGGTGCCCGACATGTGGATCAGCCGCGCAGCCTGATCCTGAATGGCTTGAACTACTTGCGGGTGGCAATGACCGGTCGAACAGACCGCGATTCCAGCGTTGAAGTCGAGAAACCGGTTGCCGTCGACATCTTCGATCGTGGCGCCGCTCCCGCGCGCGGCCACCAGCGGGTAGGTCCGGGTATAGGAGGGTGAAATCACCGCCGAATCCCGCTGAATCAATGCCTTCGCGTTCGGGCCGGGAAGCGGAGTTTTCAGTTCCGGAAGGTCCGGACGAATGGATTCCATGGTTCGCATCACAAACTCCCTTTCATCGACGAGGGGTTCAGGGCCGCGGAGGATGCGGGAGGTTAGTCGGCGCCGAACAGGGAAGGTCGCGTTGCGGAGGGGCTCATGGCTTGATTGTATCGAACTCCGTCCGAGCCTGCGTGAAAACTCAGGGTTGATCCCCGCCGTCACCGGCGCGGCTGGTCCATCGCATTGAAGGTACAGGCGTCGGTCAAAGCCCTGCCGGTAACGGCGGGGTGAAGCACTGACTTTTCACACAGACGCCGTCGGGTGGGGCGGCCGCTCTTGGCGGCTGCCTCGGAGGAGCGACGAGGGGCGACACAGGGTCTAGCTTCGCAGCGCGCGCACCGGATCGATTCGCGCGGCGCGCCACGCGGGTGCGAGGCAGGCCGCCAACGCGGCGATCGCCATTACCGCCAGCGCCGATCCGAATACCACCGGATCGCGCGGGCTGACTTTATAGAGTAGGTCGCCCAGGAGCCTGGTCGATACCAGCGCCACGATCGCGCCGAGAGCCGTGCCGGCGGCGGTCAGACGGAAGCCGTGCGTCATCACCAGGCGCAACAAGTCCGATGCCTGCGCGCCCAGCGCCATCCGCAGTCCCAGTTCGCGCCTGCTCTGCGAAACTGCGTAGGACATCACGCCATATAATCCGATGGCCGCCAGCAGGAGCGCGATCAGGCTGAAATTGGCCAGCAGTGTGACGGCGGTGCGCTGCGGCCACGACATGCGGTCCACCTGCTCGCGCATGGTGATCACTTCGCTGGGCGCCAGGTTCGCGTCGATCGCCTGGATTTCCCGGGTCAGCGCGTGCGCCATTGCTTCGGGTCCGAGCGCGGTTCGAATCTCCAGACTTTGGCCCTTCAGACTTTGCCGCATCGGAACGTAAAAGAACGGGCGGGTGGGCTCTATCAGCGACCGGTATTTGGAATTCTTCGCGACGCCGACCACTTCGGCCCATTTGCCCTTCACCTGGATGCGCTTACCGATCGGATCTTCGCCGCGCCAGTATTGAACGGCCATGGCTTCATTCACGACGGCCACCGGGCGCGCGGTTTCATTATCGGAACGCGTGAGTTCGCGGCCTGAAACCAGCGGGATGCCCATGGTCGAGAGCCACGCAGGTCCAATTTCGGAATATTCCACCACGGGCTGCTCGCCGGGCTGCGAAACGAACCCATCGACGGCGATCGGGGACGAGGAATACATCCCATAGCTGAACGGAGGGAGACGCGTCCAGGAGACTGACTCGACGCCGCCTAGCGATTGGAGGCGATCGACCAGCTGGTCCTGAAAATTGCGGATGCGTGTTGCATCGTAACCGGCCGCCGTCATGTCGATGCCCGTGGTGATCACGCTGGTCGAAAAACCCGGGTCGCTGGATCGCATGGCCTGGAGGCTCTTGAGCAGGATGCCCGCGCCCACCAGCAGGACAAAACTGAGCGATACCTGAACGGTTACCAGGCTGGATCGGATCCACGTGCGCCCGGGACCTCCCGCCACGCTGCCGGAATCGGATTTCATGGCGACGGCCAGGTCGATCTTGCTGGCCTGAATGGCGGGAATCAATCCGAACAGGACAGTCGAGATCAGGCACACCGCTGCGCTTAGCGCGAGCACGCGCGGATCGATTTCGGCGGGAAGATTCGCGATCGCGCCGGGTCTTGTGGGGTAGAGCAGGACGATGGCATTGCGTGCCAGGTTCGCGACGATCATTCCGCCGGCTGCCGCGGCTACGGACAAAATCAAGCCTTCGGTCAAAAGCTGGCGAAGCAGGCGCAAGCGGCCGGCGCCGATCGACAGCCGCACCGTCATCTCATGCCTCCGCGCGAGTGATCGCACCAGCAGCAGATTGCCGACATTCGCGCACGCGATTAGCAGAACGAACCCAGCCACCACCAGCGAAACACGCAGCGTCGGCAATAGCGTACCTGCGCCATTGAAAGGAGTTTGCCACAACGGGTAGAGCCGGATGCCGCGGCCGCGATTGGTGTCGGGATAAGCGGATTCCAGCCGTCCGGCGACGGCCGACATCTCGGCCTGCGCCTGTTCGATGGTCACGCCGGGCTTCAGAATCGCGAAGCCTTCGACCCAGCGCGCGCCCCGATTTTCGAGCTTGTAGGTTCCGCCGCCGAATACCTCTTCCATCGACGCGGGCACCCAGAACTGGAACGCGTAGCCGACGAAGGTCCCGTAGAAACCCTCCGGCGCGACGCCGATGATGGTGTGTTTTACGCCGTTCAGAATCTGGGGTTTGCCGATGATGGCCGGGTCGCCATGATAGCGGTCCCGCCAAGTCTGATAGCTGATGACGGTGACGGGGTGAGCGTTGCGGCCGGTATCCTCGCCAGGCTCAAAGGCGCGGCCGAGAATCGGATGGATGCCCAGAGCATCAAAGTAGTTAGCGGACACCACGCTGCCGGTGGCGCGTTCGGCGCGGTCGCCGATGCTGAGGGTGGTGCCCGAGATGTGCTCTGCAATCAGCGCTTCGAGCAGGTTGCAGTTCTTGCGCAGGTCCTCGAAATCGGGGAAAGAGACGTCGGTTCTGCCATTCCGGTCGGTTCCAGCCATGGCGACCATGCGGTCCTGATGGGCAACCAGCGGATACGGGCGCAATAGAATTCCCTCGATCCAACTGAAAACAGATGTAGTTGCTCCGATCCCCAAAGTCAGGCAGAAGATTGCCAGGAGGGCGAAGCTGGGGGTGCGGCGAAGCATGCGAAAACCGAAGCGCAGGTCTTGGAGCATATTGTGCTAGTAGACGTTGCGACCGATTAGAAGGTCACTGCATCTATTGTTAACAGTAGCGCATGGTTGATAGTAACGCACTAAACTTATTTGACGCGATTGTACTAAGCGGGTTAAAATAGCCTTGAGGGTGATTGGTATGGACTTCAATCGATTTACGGAAAAGCTGCAGGAGGGGATTCGGTCGGCTCAATCGATCGCGTCGCGACATGGCCAGCAACAGCTGGATGTTGAGCATGTGTTGACGGCTTTGCTCGAACAGGAAGGCGGGCTGGCACAGTCGGTTCTAGTCAAGGCGGACGTCAATCTGGAGGCGTTGCATCGGGCGCTGGCGCAGGAGCTTGACCGGCTGCCGAAGGTGTCGGGATCGAGCACGGCGATGGATCAGATTTACGTCACTCCGCGCCTGCAAAAATTGCTGACCAGGGCAGAAGATGAGGCCAAGCGGCTTAAGGACGAATACATTTCGGTGGAGCATGTGCTGCTCGCCGCGACGGACGAGAAGATTTTCAAGGATTTGGGCATCACGCGCGAGCGGCTGATGCGGACGTTGCAGGAAGTGCGCGGATCGCAACGGGTTACCTCGCCGAATCCGGAAACAACTTATGAAGCGCTCGAAAAGTACGGGCGCGATCTGACCAAGCTGGCGGAAGCCGGCAAGCTGGATCCGGTGATCGGGCGGGACGTGGAAATTCGCCGGGTGATCCAGGTTCTGTCGCGGCGCACCAAGAATAATCCGGTGCTGATTGGCGAACCTGGCGTTGGGAAGACAGCCATTGTCGAAGGATTGGCGCAGAGGATCGTGCGCGGCGACGTGCCGGAGGGGTTGAAGAATAAAAAGGTGGTCGCGCTCGATATGGGCGCACTGATTGCCGGCGCCAAGTTCCGCGGTGAATTTGAAGAGCGGCTGAAGGCCGTGCTTAAGGAGATCCAGTCGGCCGAGGGGCAGATCATCCTCTTTATAGACGAACTGCACACGGTGGTCGGGGCGGGGAAAGCCGAAGGCGCGATGGATGCAGGCAACCTGCTGAAACCCATGCTGGCGCGTGGGGAACTGCATTGCATCGGCGCGACTACGCTTGACGAATACCGGAAGAATATCGAAAAAGACGCGGCGCTCGAGCGGCGATTCCAGACCGTGCTGGTCGACCAGCCGACGGTGGAAGATACGATTTCGATTCTGCGCGGGCTGCGCGAGCGGTATGAATCGCATCATGGGGTCCGGATCAAAGATTCGGCGATGGTCGCGGCGGCGGTGTTGAGCCAGCGGTATATTTCCGACCGGTTTCTGCCGGATAAAGCGATCGATTTGATGGATGAAGCGGCGGCTAAGCTGAGGACGGAGATCGATTCAATGCCGGCTGAGCTGGACGAGAGCCTGCGGCGGCAGATGCAGCTTCAGATCGAACGGGAGGCGCTGAAGAAGGAATCCGACAAGGCTTCGCGGGAGCGGCTGGCCAAGATCGATAAAGAACTGGCGGAACTGAAGAGCGAATCGACTACGCTGCAGGCGCAGTGGAAATCCGACCAGGAGACCATCAAGAAGCAGCGGGAATTGCGGGCGCAGATTGAGCAGACCAAAGTCGAGATCGAACAGGCCGAGCGCGCTTACGATTTGAACAAAGCTGCCGAGCTGAAGTACGGCAAGCTCGCGGGGCTCGAAAAGCAGTTAGCCAAAGAGACGCGCGAGACCACGTTATTAAAAGAGGAAGTGGACGAAGAGGACATCGCGCAGGTGGTGAGCCGATGGACCGGGGTTCCGGTTTCGAAGCTCATGGAAGGCGAGGTCGACCGGCTGGTGCACCTTCCGGACGAACTGCATAAGCGAGTCGTCGGGCAGGATGAAGCGGTGGAAGCGGTTGCCGACGCGGTGATGCGGGCTCGCGGAGGGTTGAAAGATCCGAAGCGGCCGATTGGCAGCTTTCTGTTCCTGGGTCCGACTGGCGTGGGCAAAACGGAAGTGGCGCGGGCCCTGGCGCAGGCGCTGTTCGATGACGAGCGCGCCATGATCCGCATCGACATGTCGGAGTATCAGGAGAAACATACGGTGTCGCGGCTGGTGGGCGCGCCTCCGGGATATATCGGCTATGACGAAGGCGGGCAATTGACGGAAGCCGTGCGGCGCCGGCCGTATTCGGTGGTGCTGCTGGACGAAATCGAAAAGGCGCACCCGGATGTGTTTCACATTCTGCTGCAAGTGCTCGACGACGGACGGCTGACGGACGGGCAGGGACGCACGGTGGATTTCAAGAACACCATCGTGATCATGACGTCGAACGCATTACGCGAGCGGCTGTCCGAGTTGTTCCGGCCGGAGTTTTTGAACCGGGTGGACGAGATTATCACATTCCACCGGTTGAATGAAGAGCAGTTGAAGCAGATTGTCGATATTCAACTGCAGACGCTGCGGGCGCGGCTCGAGGAGCGGCGCATTGAATTGACGCTATCGGATTCGGCGCGCGAGCACCTGGTGCATGTGGGCTACGATCCGGCGTATGGCGCGCGGCCGTTGAAGCGCGCGATTCAGAAGGAAGTGGAGACTCCGCTGGCGCGGAAAATCGTGTCCGGCGAGGTTCGGGATGGGCAGAAGGTGTTCGTCACCGAACGAAATCGTGAGCTGGTTTTTGAAGTCGAGTCCGGAGTACGGGCCGAAGCATCATAAAGAAGGTGGACAAAAAAATGGCAGAAAAACAAGACGTTCTGATCAGCACGCTTCCGCTGTTGCCGTTGAAGAACTCGGTGTTGTTTCCGGGGTTGCTGATGCCGCTTTCGGTGGGGCGGCCCGGGTCGATCGCGGCGGTGGAGAACGCGCTCGGGACCGAAGAGAAGGAAATCGTGGTGGTGACGCAGCGCGATCCCAACGTGGACGCGCCCACCGCGAACGATCTGTACACAATCGGGACGCGCGCGGTGATCCGCAAGGCGGGACGGTCGAAGGACCAGACAGAGATTCTGGTGCTCGGCATGGAGCGCGTAGTGCTGGTCAAGGTAGAAGAGAACGGGCACATGACGGCGCGGGTGCGGACGCTTTCGCTGCCGGACGACTCGTCTCGCGAAACCGAGGCGCTGACGCTTTCGATTGTGGAAATGGGATCGAAATTCGTGGGCCTGATCCAGGCTCCGAACGCGACGCCGCAGGAGCTGGCGCGGATGTTCACGACCCAGGAAGATCCGCTGCGGTTAGCGTACATGCTCGCGTCGATCATGAATCTGGACAGCGCGCGGGAGCAATCGCTGCTCGAATCGCCTTCGCGTACTGAGGCGCTGCGCATGATGCACGGCTGGCTGTCGCACGAAGTGGAAGTGCTGGAACTGCGCAACAAAATCACGGAAGAAGCGCGCGGCGAGATGTCGCGCGAGCAGCGGGATTATATTCTGCGGCAGCAGAAGCGGGCCATCGAACAGGAGCTCGGCGAGAAAAATCCCGAGCAGGCCGATCTCGAATCGCTGCGCGAGAAGCTGACCAAGGCCGATCTTCCCGAGGATATCCGCAAGGAAGCGGATCGCGAATTGGGGCGGCTGGAGAAAATCCCGGCGGCATCGCCGGAGCATAATGTGATCCGCACGTGGCTCGAATATGTGATCGAGCTGCCGTGGAAGACGCATACCGACGACAATCTGGAGATCGCGCGGGCTCGGCAGGTGCTGGATGAGGATCATTACGGGCTCGCCAAGATCAAGGAGCGGATCTTGGAGCATCTGGCGGTGCTGAAGTTGAATCCGGACGCGAAGGCTCCCATTCTGTGCTTCGTGGGCGCGCCGGGCGTAGGGAAAACTTCGCTGGGTCAGTCGATCGCGCGGGCGCTGGGGCGCAAGTTCGAGCGCATGAGCCTGGGCGGATTGCACGACGAGGCGGAATTGCGCGGGCATCGGCGGACGTATATCGGCGCGCTGCCGGGTCGGCTGATTCAGGCGATGCGGCGGGCGGGCGCGAATAATCCGGTGCTGATGCTCGACGAGATCGACAAGGTGGGGCACGATTTCCGGGGCGATCCGGCGTCGGCGCTGCTTGAAGTGCTGGATCCGGAGCAGAACAAATCGTTCCGCGATAATTATCTGGATCTGCCGTTCGATTTGTCGAAGGTGATGTTCGTCACCACGGCGAATACGCTCGACACGATTCCGGCGCCGCTGCTGGATCGTATGGAGATCATCCGGCTGAGCGGGTATAGCGAAGAAGAAAAGGTGCAGATCGCGCGGCGGTATCTGATTCCGCGGCAGCTCAAGCAGACCGGGATCAAGTCCGAGCAATTCGAAATCACGGATGCGGGGTTGAAACGGCTGATCGCGGGGTACACGCGGGAAGCCGGCGTGCGGCGGCTGGAGCAGACGCTCGGCCGGGTGATCCGCAAGGTCGCGCTGAAATTTGTCGAAGGGGATGCGACTCACGCGAACATCACGCCAGAAGAGTTGGTCGAGATGCTAGGGCCGGAGCCGGCGCTGCCGGAAGAGGCTCGCAAGAATCTGCCTCCGGGCGTGGCGACCGGCCTCGCGTGGACCGAAGCCGGCGGCGACGTGCTGTACATCGAAGCGACGCTGCTTCCGAATGGCAAGGACCTGACCATCACGGGGCAGTTGGGCGAGGTGATGCAGGAGTCGGCCAAGACGGCGCGCAGTTATGTGTGGGCGCACGCGGTGGAACTCGGGATCGATTCGGCGAAGTTCCTGAATTCGGGTCTGCATATTCACGTACCGGCGGGGGCGATCCCGAAGGATGGTCCGTCGGCGGGCGTGACGATGACGACGGCGCTTGCGTCGGTGTACTCGGGAGTCGCGGCGAGAAGCGATACGGCGATGACCGGCGAGGTGACGCTGACCGGTCTGGTACTTCCCATTGGTGGTGTTAAGGAGAAAGTGCTGGCGGCCCGGCGCGCAGGACTGAAACGCGTGATTCTGCCTCGCGGCAATCAGAAGGACCTGCGCGATCTTCCCGACGAGGTTCGCAAAGAAATGACGATTATGTTTGCGGATCGAGTGGAAGACGTGCTCGGCGAGATGCTGCCGGGGATGAAGCTGAGTCCTGCGAAAGCTGCCTGATTCAGTCTGCCATTTGAACTCCGGACGTGCTCCGCTTGCTGACGCGCGCGGTTCCGCAGGGTGCTCATTCGACGCGGCACCAAAACGGAACCCCGACCGTCAGGGAGGGGAGCACGTCCGTTTTCAGAGCGGACTCTCATAGGCGGGGCTTTTTCTTTGCCTCCAGCGCAAGGTACTAACATGGCGGTATGACGAAACTGCTTTGGCTGGTCGCGTCAGCCGCGTTTGCCGCTACGCCCAGCGTGGACGATGCCCGCAAGTTTCTGGACGAAGCTGAAAAAAATCTTCTGAAGCTGAGCGTCGAATCGAATCACGCCGATTGGATTCGCGCCAACTTCATCACCTACGATTCGGAAATCATTTCAGCCGCGGCGGATGAGCGGGAGATCGCGGAAGCGGTGCGCCTGGCCAAGGGAGCCACTCGTTTCGATCATGTGAAGCTGCCGGCTGAGATGGCGCGCAAGATGATGCTGTTGAAGCTGGGGCTGGTGCTGGCCGCGCCTTCCGATCCGGCGTTGAGTGAGGAAGTGACGCGGCTCGGCGCGTCGCTCGAAGGCGATTACGGAAAGGGCAAATGGTGTCCGCCCGGCGGCGGCTGCATGGACATTGAAGGCGTCACGCGGATCATGGCCAACAGCACCGATGCGCAGGAGCTGCTCAACGCGTGGAACGGGTGGCATGCGATTTCGCCGCCGATGCGCAAGGATTTCGCGCGGTTTGTCGAGCTGTCGAACCAGGGTGCGCGCGAGCTGGGATTCAAGGATACGGGAGCGATGTGGCGGGCGAAGTATGATATGCCTCCCGACGATTTCGCGCGGGAACTCGACCGGTTGTGGGAGCAGGTGCGGCCGTTGTACGTATCGTTGCACGCGTATGTTCGTTGGAAATTGCGCGAAAAATATGGCGATATCGTGCCGGCCAGCGGTCCGATCCCGGCGTATCTGCTGGGCAACATCTGGGCGCAGGACTGGACCAACATTTATAAACTGATTGCGCCGGCGGATGCGGATCCGGGCTACGATCTGACGGAAATTCTGAAGACCCGCAAAACGGATGCGCTGCAGATGGTCCATTACGGCGAGAATTTCTTCAAGAGCCTGGGATTCGCTCCGCTGCCGCAGACTTTCTGGGAGCGGAGCCTGTTCGTGAAGCCGCGCGATCGCGAAGTGGTGTGTCACGCGAGCGCGTGGGACATCGACGCGGTGGACGACGTTCGCCTGAAGGTCTGCCTGGACATCACGGGCGAGGATTTTTATACGGTGCATCATGAGCTGGGTCACAACTTTTACCAGCGGGCGTATGACAAACAGCCGTTCCTGTTCCGCGACAGCGCGAATGACGGGTTTCATGAAGCCATCGGCGACACGATTTCGCTGTCGGTGACACCGGCTTATCTGGTGAAGCTCGGGTTTATTCCGAAGGAGCCGGACGCGTCGAAGGATATCGGGCTGCTGCTCAACAAAGCTTTGGAAAAAATCGCGTTTCTGCCGTTCGGGCTGATGATCGACCAGTGGCGCTGGAAAGTTTTTTCGGGCGAGATTCCGCCGGAGAAATACAACCAGGCGTGGTGGGATCTGCGGTTGAAATATCAGGGCATCGCGCCGCCGCCGGGGCGCGGGGAAAACGATTTCGATCCGGGCGCGAAGTATCACGTGGCGGCGAACGTTCCTTATATGCGCTATTTCCTGGCCGACATCCTCCAGTTTCAGTTTCACCGGTCGTTGTCGCAGATTGCGGGGTGCACGGGTCCGCTGAACCGGTGCTCCATCTACGGGAGTCAGGAGGCGGGACGGCGGCTGAATCGCATGCTCGAAATGGGAGTGAGCCGTCCGTGGCAGGATGCGCTTCAGGAGTTGACGGGCCAGCGCGAGATGGATGCGACGGCGATTCGGGATTATTTCAAGCCGCTGGAGCGCTGGCTGAATGAGCAGAATCGCGGCAAACCGTTGGGTTGGTAGGTCGCGAGCATCTTCCGCCGTGTGACGCGGACGTGCTCCCCTCCCTGACGAGTGTGTGTGAAAAGTGGAGTTGATCCCCGCCGTGACCGGCAGGGCTGGTCACCGACGTCTGCGCCTTGAACGCGATAGACCAGCCCTGCCGGTCACGGCGGGGCGAGGCATCGACTTTTCACACACACTCTGACGGTCGGGGTTCCGTTTGGGCGTCCCGTTGAATGAACAGCATACGGAACCGCGCGCGTCAGCAAGCGGAGCACGTCCGGAGTCTTCACACCGACTCTCATGGTCGCTGTTCCTTCGACGCCGCGCGTGAGCAAGCGGTCAGCGGTCGGGGTTTCACGCAGACTCTTCATGCCACAATGAAGGCATACGATGACAGGTTCCCAGACGCGCCAGAAATTTCTCGATTATTTCGCCCAGCGAGGCCATCGCATGGTGCGAAGCTCTTCGCTGGTTCCGGCGAACGATCCCACGCTGCTGTTCACCAACGCGGGCATGAATCAGTTCAAGGACGTGTTCCTCGGCCAGGAAAAACGCGACTACAATCGCGCCGTGACGTCGCAGAAATGCGTGCGCGCGGGCGGCAAGCATAACGACCTGGACAACGTCGGCTACACGCGCCGGCATCATACGTTTTTCGAGATGCTCGGCAATTTTTCCTTCGGCGATTATTTTAAGCGGGATGCGATTGCCTACGCGTGGGAGCTGATCA
This sequence comes from Terriglobia bacterium, assembly GCA_963797245.1. Classification (GTDB taxonomy): domain Bacteria; phylum Acidobacteriota; class Terriglobia; order Bryobacterales; family Bryobacteraceae; genus Palsa-187. The sequence continues at coordinate 171,635 of CAWCPE010000011.1, read as the reverse complement.
CCAAGGATTACGGCCTCGAGAAGGACCGGCTGTATTTCACGGTGTTCCGCGAAGACGATGACGCGGAAAACCTGTGGCAGGAAGTGACCGGCGTTCCAAAATCGCGTGTTTTCCGGTTGGACGAAAAAGATAATTTCTGGCAGATGGGCGAGACCGGGCCATGCGGGCCCTGTTCGGAGATTCATTACGACTTTGGGCCGGTAGCGGGGCCGGGAACCTTTCCGCACGATCCGGGTGAGCGGTTTATCGAGATCTGGAACCTGGTGTTCATGCAGTTCGACCGCGACGTGTCGGGCAAGCTGACGCCGCTGCCGCGTCCTTCGATCGACACGGGCCTGGGACTGGAGCGCATCGCCGCGGTGCTGCAGGGCGTGCTGTCGAATTACGATACGGATTTGATCCGTCCGATCATCGACAAGGCGGGCGAACTATTTCGCAGGAGCTACGGGGAGGATGAACGGGTCGACACGGTGCTGCGCATCAATGCCGACCATTCGCGCGCCACGGCGTTCCTGATTAATGATGGCGTGCTTCCGTCGAACGAAGGCCGCGGGTATGTGTTGCGTAAGATTATGCGCCGGGCGATGCGCAATGCTCGCATGATCGGCGTCGGCGAGCCCTATCTCTATAAGTTGACCGGTTTCGTCGCCGAGCACATGCGCGATGCGTATCCGGAAATGATGGAGAGCATCACGCGCGTGGCTCGGGTGGTGAAGGACGAGGAGCATCGCTACGCGACGACGTTTCAGGTGGCGGAGAAATTTTTCCACGACGAAGCCAAATCGGCCGCGGGCGGCGTTCTGCCGGGTGCTGCGTCGTTCAAACTCTACGACACTTACGGTCTGGCGTTTGACGAGCAGGAGGAAATGGCTCGCGAAACCGGGCTGACTATTGATCGGGTGGGATTCGAAGCGGAGATGGAGAAGCAGCGCACCCGTGCGCGTGCGAGTTGGAAGGGTGCGGAGAAGGCGCAGGTCAATCCGGTTTATCAGGCTTTGCCGAGAACGGAATTCGTGGGACGCGAGACGCTTGAGTCGCCGGCGATCGTGACCGCGGCTCTGGATGGCGAGATCGCGCTTGATCGCACGCCATTCTATGCGGAAGCGGGCGGTCAGATCGGCGACACGGGCGTCATGGTGAGTCCGGAGACGGGCGAAACGGTCGCGACGGTCGAGAGTGCGTACTCGGCTGCGCCAGGGAAGACGGTGCATCGCGTGAAGCTGGTTACGGCGCTAAAACCCGGAGACCAGGTGATCGCGCGGGTTGATCCGGATTCGCGAAATGCGACGATGCGGAATCATACCGGAACACATCTGCTTCACGCGGCTCTTCGCACCGTGCTGGGAACGCATGTGAAACAGGCCGGCAGCGTGGTCGAGCCGTCGCGGCTGCGGTTTGATTTTACGCACTATACCTCAATGGATGCGGATGAGCTCGCCGAAGTCGAGCGGTTGATGAATGAGCAGATCCTGGCCAATCGCGAGGTTCATACCGACGTGATGGATCTGGATCATGCGCTGAAAACCGGCGCGATGGCGCTCTTCGGCGAAAAATACGGCGACAAAGTGCGCGTGGTGTCGATCGATTCGTTCAGTAAAGAGCTGTGCGGCGGCACGCACGTCGCGCGCACCGGCGATATCGGGATTTGCAAGATCGTGTACGAAGGCTCGATTTCCGCGGGTGTGCGGCGCATTGAGGCGATTACCGGAGCGGGCGCGCTGCATCGGTTCCAGAATCTGCAATCTGAGCTTGGTCGTGTGGCCGGCGCCGTGCGGGCTTCCGAAGCTGAGTTAGTTGAGCATGTCGAAAAGCTGGTGGCGCGCGAAAAATCGCTCGAGCACGAAGTGCAGCAGATGAAGAACCGGATGGCGCAGGCTGAGGCTCGCGAGCTGCAATCGAAGGCGACACGGACTCATACCAATGGGCCTGACGTCATGGTTCTTATTGAGAGCGTTTCCGGGTTTGATCGCGCTCAGTTGCGCACGCTGGTCGACTCGCTACGGAATAAATTGAAGACGGCAGTTGTGGTTCTCGCCTCGACGGACGCCAGCGGCATTTCCATCGTCGGGGGCGTGACGAGGGACCTGACGTCAGCGGTGAACGCTGGGAAGATTGTGGCAGATCTCGCAAAGGGGCTTGGGGGCAAGGGCGGTGGGCGCCCTGACATGGCGGAGGGCGGCGGGACCGATTTGGCTGCGCTGGAGGATACGCTGAAGGCCATTAGCGGAAAGGTCGAGCACCAATTAAAGGAGTGGCGTCCGGTGCAGGCTCAACAGACACAGCGGATACAACAGTAAATGGAAACATTCGACGTCGTGATCGTGGGAGCGGGACCGACGGGACTCGCCTGCGGGATCGAGCTCAAGCGGCGCGGCGTCAGCGCGGTGATTATCGATAAGGGCTGCGTGGTCAACTCGCTGTACCACTATCCGACCAACATGGTTTTTTTCACTACGCCGGAGCTGCTCGAAATCGGCGACATTCCGATGACGTCGCTGAATGAGAAACCGGTGCGCGCCGAAGCGCTCAAATATTACCGGCGCGTGGCGGATCATTACGGGCTGGATATCCGCCAGTATCAGCGCGTCGAAAACATTTCGGGCGACGACGGCGCGTTCGTCGCGCACGCGGTCGACATGCACGGCTGCCCGCGTCCGTATGCGTCGAAGAAGGTGATTCTTTCGATGGGCTACTACGACGTGCCGAACATGCTGGGTGTGCCGGGCGAGGATTTGCCGAAGGTGATCCATTATTACAAGGAAGCGCACCCGTACTACAATCACGACGTCGTGGTGGTGGGTGCGAAGAATTCGGCGTCTATTGCCGCGCTCGAACTGCATTGGAATGGCGCGCGCGTCACGCTGGTGCATCGCGGCGAAGGGATCTCCTCGCGGGTGAAATACTGGATCAAGCCGAATATCGAAAACCGGATCAAGAGCGGGGAAATCCGCTCATTTTTCAACTCGACGGTCGAGCAGATTAAGGAATCGAGCGTGGTGCTGAATACTCCTGAAGGCCGCGTGGAAATCGCCAACGATTTTGTGTTCGCGCTGATCGGCTACCGGCCCGACATCGTTTTTCTGGAGCAGCACGGCATCCGGTTCGACCCGCAGTCGGGGCGTCCGTACACGCATCCTGAGACTCTTGAAAGCGATCGCAAGGGCACGTACCTGGCGGGCGTGCTGGTGGCGGGGATGCACACCAACGAAATTTTCATCGAAAACGGCCGCTTTCACGGGAAGAAAATCGCGGAAGCGATTGCGGCGGAGTTTAAATGACGCGGCGAATGTTCGGAAAACTGGCGGTGGCGGCGTTCACGAAAGTGAATTCGACAGTGGACGGCGTCACCATCGGCGCGCAGACCTACAGTTTTCGCGATCGGCCGCTCGATGCCTGCCTTGCCGCGATGAAGGAGATCGGGCTGGGCGAAGCGGAGCTGTGGGACGGTCACATTCTGCCCAAAGGGAAAGACGAGCTGGCGGCGTGGCGGAAAAATCCGCCGCTCGATCAAATGCGCGCGATCCGGCGCAAGTTCGATGACGCGGGCGTCGACCTTTATGCGTTGACTTACGGATTCAATAAAAGCTGGGGCGATCAGGAACTGGAGGCTGGCTTCGCGATCGCGAAGGCGATGGGGGTGAAATACATCACCACCACCACGCAGGTTTCGATTGCTCCGCGCCTGGCGCCGCTGGCCGAGAAGCACCGGATCGTGGTGGCGTTTCACAATCATTCGAACATGGCGCCGGATGAAGTCGCGCGGCCGCAGGATTTCGAACAGGTCATGCGGGCGTCGCCCAAATGGATCGGGATCAATCTGGATATCGGCCACTTCACCGCGGCCGGATTTGACGCGGTGGCATTCGTCAAGGAACATCACGACAAAATCGTCACGCTGCATATTAAGGATCGGAAGCGGAATCAGGGTCCCAATGTCCCGCTGGGGGAAGGCGACACGCCCATCAAACCGGTATTGCAGATTCTGAAGACGAAGCACTACCGGATTCCGGCCAACATCGAATACGAGTACAAGGGCGCGGATACCGTAGTTGAAGTGAAGAAGTGCTTCGACTACTGCAAGGCTGCGCTCGGCTAATCGGGTGGCGCACGCACTTTTGCGTTCCGCGTCGGCACCGTCGAAGACGTGACACGGACGGCGGATTTTAATCCGCGTAAGGCTTGAGCCTTGCTGTGCTGGCGGCGCTCAAGCGCCGCGCGGATTGAAATCCGCCGTCCGTGTGACGTCTTCATCACTCTGGATGGATCGCCGATCCATGGGAACACTTTTGCCGACGTCTGTTCAATCGCAGACGAGGTGTCGAGATGAGTCTCGACACGGCACGCTGAAGCGTGCGCCACACGCGAAGTTATTTACGGGCAGCGCGGGTGCCCATCGGCTCTTTGAGTAGGGATTCGATCAGATCGCGGAGCTTGCTTTCATCCTGAAGATTGGCGTTGCCGCCCGCCGGGCTCTGCGCGCGAATCATTCCCTTGCGGTCGATCACCACCACCAGCGGCACCACCGGCCGGTCCATGATCGAAAACTGCATGTAGCTCATGATCGGATCGTAGGTGGAGTAGAAGATCGGAAACGTCACGCCGAACTGCTGCGCGAAATTGGTGATCAGGACCTTGGCATTGTCGTTCCACGCGATATCGATCGGCTCGAACCCGTGCGGGCCGAGTTCTTTATGCAGTTTTTCGAGCACTCCGGAGAAGATCTGGCAATGCGGGCAGGTGGTGTACACGAATCCGATCACCACTACTTTTCCGCGATAGCTGGAGAGCAGCGATTCCTTGCCGTTGGCGTCGGTGAGGGTGAACTCGGGCGACTTGCGCAATACCGGAGGTTGAGCGAGCGCCGGGAGCGCCGCGGCGAGCAAAACGAGTGCGGCGGAAAATCGCATGAGTGATGAACCTACCGGTTGCTGGCGGTCTTCACGGCGGTCTTGTGCGAGGTAGTGGTCGACTTCTCGGCCAGCAGCTTGGTCAGCAGCTCGTGCATGTAGGTTTCGCTTTGCAGATTCGGGTCGCCCTTGACGGGAGTCTGGGCGCGAACCATTCCTTTGCGGTCGATCACCACCACCTGCGGGACTACCCACAGGTCCATCTCCGAGAATCCCATGTACTTCAGCAACGTTTCACGCGGCGCGTAGCCGACCGGGTAGGGAACCGCGAACTGCTGCACGTATCCCGGAACCAGGAACGACGCATTATCGTTGACGGCCACCGACAGGACGCGAAGCCCTTTCGGCTCCATCTCTTTATAAAGCCGGGTCAGCATCTGGCCTTCCGCCTGGCAGTGCGGGCAGGTGGTGAAAATAAAATCGAGCACCACGACCTTGCCCTTCAGGTTGGAGAGCGTGGTCTTGGTTCCGTTCGGCTCAGTAACGGTAATATCGGGTGCGGGACGAACCACCGGCTGCGCGAGAATCGCGCCCGCTGACAGCGCGAGAAGGGTTAATGGGATACCCAGCTTAAACATGCTCCCAGTTTACCAGGAGTTGCGGGATCTCCCCGATGGACTTTTATACAGTGGATACGGTATTGTATATGACAGTCAGAATCCGAAAGGAGCCGCTCACCATGAAATCAAGGCCTGCCATGCTGGCGCTTGGATCCGTGATCGCCTTCGCTACCGCAAATGCTGCGCCGGTAGCTGCCACCCCGACATTTACTAAAGACGTCGCCCCGATCCTGCAGGAAAAATGCCAGGATTGTCATCGCGAAGGCGCGATGGCGCCGATGTCTTTGATTACCTACGAACAGACCCGCCCCTGGGCGAAGTCGATCAAGCAGCGCGTACTTGCGCGCCAGATGCCGCCGTGGTTCATCGACAAGACGGTCGGTATCCAGCACTTCGCCAACGACGCTTCGCTGAGCGATCAGCAGATGGCGACCATCGTGAAGTGGGTGGATGCGGGTGCGCCGATGGGCAATCCCAAGGACATGCCGGCTGCCAAGGTTTATAACGATGATAACGGCTGGGTTTTGGCGAAGAAGTATGGTCAGCCGGACATCGTGTTGAAGTCGGATGATTACACCATGCCCGCGCACGGACAGGACGTCTGGTTCAAGCCGTATACCGACGTGAACATCACGGAGCCGCGCTGGGTGCGCGCCGTCGAGATGCGTCCCGGGACTCCGGCCGGCCGGCGGATCGTGCATCACGTGCTGGCGCGGCTGATCCAGGAAGAACCGAACGCGAGTGCCGATAATCGCCGCGCGGTCAATGCCAATGGCAACGATCCGGCTGCGGGCGGCGGCGGTGGAGCGAACAACGCCGGCCTGCTGATGGAATGGGCGGTCGGCAAGAACTACGATATTTATCGCGCGGATAGCGGCAAGCTGCTGCTGCCCGGATCGAAGATCTGGTGGGAACTGCACCTGCACGCGGTCGGCGATCAGATCAAGGATCACGCCGAACTGGCCGTATACTTCTATCCAAAAGGACAGGAGCCGACCCATCGCACGTATCTGACGCTGTTCGGCGCCACGGCCAACACCGGCTCGCGGCTCGACATCCCGCCGAATACGGTGACCGAATCGCAGGCGTTTCACGTGCTGAATCGCCCGGCGCGCCTTGAGAATTTCCAGCCGCACATGCACCTTCGCGGCAAGGCGATGTCGCTTGAAGCCATCCTGCCGGACGGCACCACGCAGATGGTCAGCTATGTGGATCATTTCAACTTCAACTGGATGACCAACTATATTTATGCCGACGATGCCGCGCCGGTGTTCCCCAAAGGGACCATCATCCACGTGACCGCTTGGCACGACAATACGCGCGCCAATCCGAACAATCCGGATCCTGACCAGTGGGTCGGCTATGGCGACCGGACAGTCGACGAAATGGCGCACGCCTGGGTGAACGTCACCTACATCAGCGAAGAAGAGTACAAGGAGTGGGCCGCGCAGCATAAACGCCCGCGTCCTGCCATGCCTGGCACGGCACAGTAAATCTGGTTCGACTAAAGAACGCTCCACTCCGATTCCGGGGTGGAGCGTTTTGTTTTTGCTCAACTGGGGCTGCCATTCTTTTGCGTCGCAATTTCTGCCGGCAGGTTGACTCTTTCCGTTGCTCCGCATAAACTGCGATAGAAGGATAGTGAATATGCAGGTCAAGTGCCTTGGTTTTGTAAGAGTTTGTATCGGCCTTGTGGCCGGATTCGCCCTTGCTGGATGCGCCGTTTTATGGGCTCAGTCGTTGCCTATGGAACCCTCGCATGAATCTGGCCAGAGCATCACCGGAGCTTTCGAAGGATGGTTCCAGAATCCGGACGGAACTTACAGCATCCTGGTCGGATATTACAATCGAAACGCGAAACAGGTGATGGATATCCCGGTCGGAAACAACAATCGCATCGAGCCGGGCGGTCCCGATATGGGCCAGCCGACGCATTTCCTGACGGGCCGGCAATGGGGCATGTTCACCATTCAGGTTCCCAAGAACTGGGGCGACAAGCGTCTCACCTGGACTATCATCGCCAACGGCAAGAGCACTGTGATTCCGCTCGATATCGGCGCGCCGTGGGAAGTTTCCCCGTTTGTCGACGCGACCATGGATAGGCCGGCGTTCATATCCTTCTCGGAAACCGGGCCGTTCATCAACGGACCGAAGGGCCAGACCATTCCGCTGACCGATGCGATTCCCAATCCGCTGCCGCTGACCGTGTGGGTCACGCACGCGGCGAATACGACCCCCGGGGCTCCCGCCGGGCGGGGCGGCCGCGGACCCTCGGTCTCGGTCAACTGGAGCATGATGCGCGGCCCCGGCACGGTCACCTTCGAAAAGGGGCGCCCGCCGGTCGAGAAGACCGAATTCAAGGGGCCCGAAGGCACCGCGTTCACCGGCAAAGCCTCCACCACCGCGACGTTCAGCGATCCCGGCGAATATCTTCTCAAGGTCACCGCCAACGACTCGACCGGCGAGGGCGGACGCGGATTCCAGTGCTGCTGGTCGAATGCATACGTGAAAGTTTCGGTCAAGGGCACTGCCTCGGGTCCAGGCGGCGGCCGCTAACTCGTCCGCCTGCCAGCCTCGACCTGTTCTCTCGATTCCCGCTGGCGACAGCGGTGAAAGCGCGACGAAAACGCTACTCTGAATCTGATGGACTACGTTAACCTCGGCTCAGCCGGCGTCAAAGTCTCGCGTCTCTGTTTCGGGACCATGACCTACGGCTCCAAGAAATGGCGCCAGTGGGTGCTCGAAGAACCGGAAGCGAAGCCGTTCTACCGGCGCGCGATCGAGCTCGGGATCAACTTCTTCGATACCGCCGACATGTATTCGGTCGGCGTATCAGAGGAGATCACCGGACGCGCGCTCAAGGAATTCGGACCCGGCCGCGACCGCCTGGTGATCGCCACCAAGGTCTTCAACGCCATGGGCGACGATCCCAACCAGCGCGGCCTGTCGCGCAAGCACATCATGCAGTCGATCGACGCGAGCCTGAAGCGCCTGGGCACCGATTACGTCGACCTATACATCATCCACCGCTTCGATTACCACACGCCGATTGAGGAGACCGTGCAGGCGCTCCACGACGTGGTGCGCGCGGGCAAGGCGCTGTACCTGGGCGCGTCGTCGATGTTCGCGTGGCAGTTCGCAAAGATGCTCCACGCCGCCGACGATCGCCTGCTCGCGCGCTTCATCGCCATGCAGAATCACTACAACATCGTGTATCGCGAAGAAGAGCGCGAAATGCTGCCGCTGTGCCGCGATCAACGCATCGCCGTGACGCCGTGGAGTCCGCTCGCGCGCGGCTTTGTCGCCGGCAACCGCAGGAAAGGCGATTTCGGCGATACCCTCCGCGCCAAGACCGATGAATACGGTCAGCGCCTCTATTACGAGGATTCGGATTTCAAGGTGGTGGACCGGATCACGGAGGTCGCCAAAAAACGCGGCGTGCCGAACGTGCAGATTGCGCTCGCGTGGTTATTGCAACAGCCCTGCGTCACTTCGCCGATTATTGGCGCAAGCACGCTTCAGCAGCTGGATGAACAGGCCGGCGCTTTGAAATTGAAATTAACGGACGAGGAATTGAAATCGCTGGGGGAACCGTATCAGCCGCATCCGGTGCGCGGCCACATGTGAGGAATGAACGGGCGGGAAAAAAATTATGCGGCCGGAGAACGGAACACCGGTAAGCGTCCGTTCTCCAACCGGCAAGATGAGGTTTAGCTACCCTGCGTAGACGCGTTCGACATCACGGACGCGATCTTCGAGAAGATCGTGCTGATGCTCGAAGCAACGCCCGGCATGATGGCGCCGGCGGCGACGGCCACGAAACCCGCCATCAGAGCGTACTCGATGAGGTCCTGACCGCGCGTATCCGCCAGAATTCTAAGCTTCCAGATTAATTTCTTCATGTATCCTATTTCTCCTCTCCCTTTGGTGCGCGACAGTCTCTGCCGCTGTTCCAAAGTTATCATCGGCAGATTTTTGAAAGAATCAGTGTTAAAGCCTAAGGTGGCTCTCAGAAAACTCTCAGCTAACTGATTCCGGGCAGCTTTTTGGTACGCGGATGCCAAGGAGTACCCCCCTCCAATCTGGGGTAAGCAGAATTCGCATAAAGTGTGCCAAGCCATTGCCGATCAATCGTATGCGGCAATGAAACGAGTTTTGGACTGGTCCCCAGTCGCCTTAGGTATCGTCTGTTTAGGGCTTCTGGCGTGGCCTCAGCGCGACCGCGCGATCGGCGGGCAGAACGATTTTGTGTCGTTCTATACCGGCGGGAAGCTGGCCAGGACGCCCGAATTGTACTCGCGGCCGGCCAATCTGCAGGTGATTCAATCCATTCTGGGGTTCCACATGGAGGGCACCACCTACATCCGGCCGCCATTTTACGCCGTAATGCTGAAACCGTTGGCCGCGCTGCCCTATCGCGTGGCGTGGGGGATCTTTTTTGCCGCGACGCTGGCCAGCATTCTGTGGTTCGTCATCCGATTTTCGAAAGAATGCCCATCCCTGCCGTTTTTTGCGTCCTTGAGCATCCCCCTGCTTACGCCACTATTGAACGGTCAGGATACACCGTTCCTGCTGGTGATCCTGGGCGCGGCGATTCTGCTGTTTCGGCGCAATCGAGACTTCGCCGCGGGACTGGTGCTGTCGCTGTGCGCACTCAAATTCCATTTGTTTCTGTTCCTTGCGTTGTTGTTGGTGATGAAGAAACGCTGGCGCGCGGTCCAGGGTGGAGCGTGCGGGTTGGCCGTGCTGGCGCTGGCGAGCCTAGGCGAAATTCGCGCATGGATCCAGGTTCTGCGCGACCCATGGATCAGTCCCGATCCGCAGAATCTGCCGAATCTGCATGGACTGATCCTCACCTTGCACGGCGGGCTGGCGGCTGAGTTGACCGTAGTGGCGATCATCGCGGTGCTGTTCATCTCCTGCGTGCTCAGAACGGACAATTTCGAATTCCTGATCGCGATCGCCCTGGTATGTGGGCTGATCGCCAGCTTTCATTCGGGTCCGGCCGACGATGTCCTGCTGTTGCCCGTGTTTGTGCTGGCGATTGTTCAATCGACGGACTTTACGGTGCGGACGCTGACGGCGGTGATGGTCAGCCCGCTTCCGTATTTAATGGGACTGGCCGGCAGCCCGTACAGCGCCGCACTGCCGATCCTATTGATCCTATGGGTGATTTTAGCTTTCCGCAGCATCGCCGGAGGCGTGAAGTTCGGCGTCGAAAAAGCCGATTTTCTGCGTGTGAGTGAAACTTGACCCGCGCCGTGCGTGTGCTGATTTTCGGCTTGATTCTGATTCCTTCGGCGCAGTACGCCTGGCGGAATCGCGATATGCCGGGATTCGCGCGCCTGCATGACGACGGAATCCTGTTTTTGTCCGCGAAGAGCCTGGCTGCAGGGGAAGGCTATCGCATCCCGAGCCTGCCTGAAAATCCGTACCAGACCAAGTATCCGCCGTTGTATCCGCTTTTTCTCTCGGCCGTTTGGAAGCTGAATCCGCAGTTTCCGTCGAATCTCGCGCTCGCAGCCGGGTTCAGTTGGGGACTGTTCGCCGCGTGCCTGGCGCTCGCGTGGGCGCTGTATCGAAGCGACGGATTCTCTGAGACGAAAACCTGGATCCTGCTCGCGATGCTGGGCGTGTGCCCGTATATGATCCTATTCGGCACGCGGCCGTTCTCCGAAATCTTCTTCACGTGTTTCCTGCTGGCAACGTTCCTCGCGGTTAGACGAGACGGCTGGAAGATGGCGGTGCTTGGAGGATTACTGGCCGGGTGCGCGTATCTGTCGCGAACCGCGGGCGTCGCGCTGCTGGTCGCAATTCCGGCGTGGTACATCCTGCGCCGCGACTTTCGCCGGGCCGCGATTTTCGCCGCTTCGATGTTGCCGTTCATCGTGGGATGGTCGCTGTGGACGCGCGCTCACTCGCTCGCCGGCGCGGGCAATGATCTTCTGTATTACACCGACTACGTCAAATTTCAGTTTCTGAATGTTGGTTGGAACAACCTCGGCGTCGTGCTGTGGAAAAACGTCGATCAGCTCCTGTACGCCTTCGGATCGCTGGCGCTTCCGCAGGTGGTCGCGCTGGGGCCGGTGAAGACGCTGACGCAAGTGGTCGGCGTTGCCTCGATCAGCGGAATCGTGCGCATGACCCGGCGCGGCGTCGCGGTCGATTACGCGCTGTTTGGCCTGGTTTCCAGCGGGATGCTGGTGGTCTGGCACTTTCCGCCCAATGAGCGGTTCATTCTTCCGCTGTTTCCGTTGATCGCCGCGGGTCTGGTCACCGAACTCGAGTTTCTTTTTTCCGCGCTGCGCAAGGGATTTAAGCATCAGGACGCCGGCCAGCGTGGCGCGGCGTATGGGCTCGCCGCCGTGGCCGGCCTGGTGATTGCGTCGGGACTCGCGCTGCAGTTTTTCGTTTCGTTCGGATATCTGAATCGCCTGGCCGAAGAGGACCGCGCCAAACTGCGCGATCTGCGGTCGGCCTACGCCTGGATCGGGACGCACGTCCCGGCCGACGCGAAAATTCTGTCGAGCGACGATCCGCTGCTGTACGCTTACACGGGCCATCGCGGCAACGCGATGCCGCTGATGCCGAAGTGGTGGTATGGCGACGACCATCAGCATATCGTGGACGCGTTTCGGGACGCTGCGGAATATTGCCGGCGCCGCGGATTCGATTATTTCTATGCGACCTCCGACGATCTTTCGCGATGGACCGGCGCGGAGGATCAGGTGAAGGTGGACGCGGTGGTTCGGGCGAATCGGGAATTGTCGCCGGTGTTTACCGGGGCGAATGGTGTTTTGTATCGCGTCTCGCGGGACGGAAGCCTGGCCACGAATCAACACGAATGAACACGCATATAAATTCGTGTTTATTCGAGTGCATTCGTGGCTAATTCAAGGAGAATGTGATGTTGTATTCCGCGCTTCTGCTTTTGACATTGGCCGTTTCGGTGAAGGACACTGCGACGCTGCGCAAAGGTTGCACGGCGGATGACGACGTGGTGGTCACGCTCGCGCCGGGCGAGCCGCTGATCATCCGTTTCCGCCTGGCCAGCGACGCGGGTCCATGCTATAAGGTCGCAGCGCAGGCCGACGGAAAAAACGTCGAGGGATACCTGCCCGCCTCGGCCATCGCCGGGCTCGACGATTTTGAAAAAGGCCTGCGCGATGCGACCTGGGTGGACGTTCGGCAGGCGGTCGAGGCGATTAAAGCTTCCTCCACGATGCCATCCCTGGCATCCAGCGCCGCCACCGGAATCGCCAGCCAGGCGTCCAAACTGATCGAATCGAGCCGTCCGTTGAAGGCCTTGGAACTGCTGGAGCCGGAGCTGATCAAGAAGCGCGACCCGGGTTTGCTGGCGCTGGCTGGCGTCGCGGCCTGGCGAGCCGACGATAGCAACAAGGCGCTCACGTATTGGCGCCAGTCGCTCGACATTCACCCGAATCCCGACATCGAGCGTTTGTACAAGCGCGTGGAACGCGAAACGAAAGGCGATCAGAGCACGGACCGGCTGGTGGGCCTGCGCGTGATGCTTCGCTATGAAGCGGCCGCGGTGCCGATTGAAACGGCGCGCGCGATGCTGGGGGTGCTGGATGAAGAGTACGCGCGAATTTCCGCGCAGCTCGGCTGCTCCGCGGAGGAGCGGATCACGGCCATCGTGCAATCGCGCGACGCTTATCGCAAAACGGTGGACGTGGCGGAATGGAACGGCGGGCAGTTCGACGGTCGAATCCGGATTCCAGTGTTGGAAGGGCAGGGCATGGACGCGGCGACGCGCCGCACCTTCGCGCACGAAACCGTGCACGCCTGCCTGTCGATGATGGGACGCTGGCCGGTATGGCTGCACGAAGGCCTGGCGCAGAAGCTATCGGGCGACACGCTTTCCCCCGCGATGCAGCAGAGGCTGGCCGACATGGCGCGGCAGAAGAAGCTGCCGAGGCTCGAAAATCTCGGCCAGGACTGGTCGAGGCTGGATACCGCTCACGCGCAGATCGCCTACGCGCTGGCGCTCGCCGGTGTGGAACAGTTCTTCGCCAATTACGCGCAATTCGGGATTGCCAACCTGCTGCGCAACCGCGAGCGGCTGCCGGAGATTACCGCGGATCTGGACAATCGACTGGGATTGTAGAGTCACAAGTTATCGAACGCCTGGCGGTAATCTTTATCGGCGATACCGCAGGTTCGAAGCACCTGTTTCAGAGTCGGACGTTTCACTTCGTCGTGATTCGGGATTGCGACAACCTGTCCCACGGGGCTGACCAGTATGATGTGTTCCGCACTCCTGCGGCATTGAAAGCCAAATTTTCGTTCCAGGACGCTCCTGTGCTTCACACCGCTCGCCAGCGGAAGATCCGAGAGCGACACGGTTCAGGCGCGAACCTCAAAATGCGGACGAACCCGCATTTCCTTCAGTTCGCCCGCTGTCGAACTGGCAGTCGAGTTCTGTCTTTGGATGGCGGTCTCGAGGAGCACTTCCATATACGCTTCGACGGCATCGGCAATATTCGCCTTGGCATCGTCGAGGGTCGCGCCTTGAGACACGCATCCGGGCAACTCGATCACCTCCACGATAAACCAACCGCTCTCTTCATCGCGCTCGAATTTAAGATGAAATGTGAGGTCGTTCCCCGTGACGATTTTGTCGACCAGCGCGCTCATCGCCTACAGATTAACACGCCGACTCCTGTATCCTAAAAACTGATGCCCTTTGCGACCATCCCCGAAGCGATTGAAGATTTCCGCGCCGGGAAAATGTTGATTGTGGTCGACGATGAAGACCGCGAAAATGAAGGCGATCTTACCATGGCCGCCCAGTCCATTACGCCGGATGCGATCAACTTCATGGCCACGCACGGACGCGGGCTGATCTGTCTGGCGCTGGCGCCGGAGCGTTGCGACGCGCTGCACCTGCCGCTGATTTCGCCGATGAACACGTCGCGATTCGGCACCGCGTTCTGCGAATCGATCGACGCGACCGAGGGCGTTTCGACGGGAATTTCCGCAGCCGACCGCGCGCACACCATCCAGACGGCGATCGATCCGAAGGCGCGTCCGCGCGATCTGGCCCGGCCCGGCCACATCTTTCCACTGCGCGCCCGCGAAGGCGGTGTGCTGGTGCGCGCCGGCCAGACAGAGGCGGCGGTGGATCTGGCTCGCATGTCCGGCCTCGAACCCGGCGGCGTGATCTGCGAGATCATGAACCCCGACGGGTCGATGGCGCGAGTGCCGCAGCTCACCGAATTCTGCGCGCGTCACGGGATGAAAATGATCTCCGTGGCCGAGTTGATTCGCTACCGGCTGGCGCATGAGCAGTTTGTCCAGCGCAGCGGCGAGGGCTGCCTGCAAACCGATTTCGCCAGCTTCAAGACGGTTTCCTACGTAAGCACCTTCAATGGCGAAGGGCACGTGGCGCTGGTGCTGGGCGACGTTGCGGGCCGGGCCAATGTTCTGGTGAGGATGCACGCTCGCTGCCTGTATGGCGACGTGTTTGGCTCGACCGCGTGCAACTGCCGGAGCATGGTGCAGGCGTCGCTCGAAAGGATCGCACAGGAAGGCGCCGGCGTGCTCGTGTATTTGCACCAGACCGGATCGGGCGCGCGCCAACATTACCCGGCGGGCGAGCGCGATCCGCGGCCGCAGCACGAAACCGGCATCGGCGCACAGATTCTGGCGGATCTCGGGCTCACCACCATCCGGCTCCTGACCAATCATCCGCGCAAAGTAGTCGGTCTCGATGCGTTCGGAATCGAGATTGTGGAGCAGGTGCGCGTCGGCACGCCGATGTACGAGCACTGACCGTTTTGAAACGGCAGGCGGCTAAACCGCCTGCCTCTCAACGCAAAAGATTCCTGAGCAGGAATACAACGTTCGCCGGCCGCTCTGCCAGCCGGCGCATAAAGTAGGGATACCACGCGGTTCCGTAAGGAACGTACAGCCGCAGCGTGTAGCCCAGATCCACGATGCGGCGCTGCAGGTCCGCGCGAATTCCGTACAGCATCTGGAACTCGAACCGGTCCGGCGCGATTTTGCGTTCCCGCGCGTAACGGAACGCCTCGCCGATGATCGATTCGTCATGGGACGCGATGGCCGGATAAGTTCCATGGTCGAGCAGCGTTTTCATCAGCGTGACGTAATTGCGATCCACATCGCGCTTTTCCGCGAAAGCCACCGACGGCGGCTCATCATATGCGCCTTTGCACAGCCGCACCGGAATCGCGAGCTTGTTCATTTGCTCGATATCGGCCGCGCTACGCATCAGGTATGCCTGGATGACCGCGCGCGTGCAGCCGAACTCCTGGGCGATGCGCTCCGCGACGCCCAAAGTGCGATCCGTGTAGGCGCTCGATTCCATGTCGATTTCGACGCGGCTCGACTGGCGCTGCGCTTCTGCCGCGAGCTGCCGGACATTTTCGAGACAGGCGTCCGCGTTTAAATCCAACCCGAACTGAGAGAGCTTGATCGAAACCGTGGCCGGCAAAGTCTGGAGGCGTGCCAGCGCCCCCAGATACGCATCGCGCGAAGCGGCCGCTTCTTCAAGCGATGTGACGTTTTCTCCCAAATGATCGAGCGTCGAGCAGATCTTTTCGCGCGCCAGTGATTCGACCACATCTAGCGCGTCGTTGAGTGTTTCTCCGGCTACGAACCGCCGCGTGAATTTCTTAGAAAGCGGCGACGTTTCCATCCACCTTCGCAGTCCCTTCTGCTCGGAAAGGAACAGGAAGAAATGTCGCAGGTTCATACCGGCCGGGAGGTTCCTTCCGCGGCCCCCATGGATTTCGGCTCACGCACGGCTGCGTCAATGGAGGCGGGTTGCGGCGCGTCTTCGGCTCCCACACCCAGTTCGCGCATCCTCTTGAGCGATGGGAGCAGACGCGATTCCCACGATCCTGCCGAGCGGTTGTAGGAATCGACCGCCTTGGCGAGTGACCGTCCGGCCTCCGCGTAAGAATCCGCGAACAGCCGGATACGATCGTGCAGCTCGGTGGCGACGCGGCGCAACTCCACCGCGTTGTTGGCGAGCTTTTCCTGACGCCAGCCGTAGGCGATCCCTTTGAGCACGCTGATGAGCGTTACCGGCGTGGCCAGCAGAACCTTGCGGGCGAGCGCGCGTTCCAGAAGCTCGGGATCGCGTTCAAGTGCCGCGCTCAGGAAATGATCGCCGGCCAAAAACAGCACCACCATTTCAGGCGCAGGCTGCAGTCGCGACCAGTATTCGCGCGCGCTCAAAGTGTTCGCGTGGCGCATCAACTGTTGCGCATGGCGGTCGAGCGCCGTGCGTCGGGCGGCATCGTCCGCCGCGACTTCCGCATCCAGATACGCGGCCAGAGGAACCTTCGCGTCCACTGCCAGAGTCCGCCCGCCCGGCAGGCGCACGATCATGTCGGGACGCGCTCCGTCACTCGATTCCTGTTCGTAAAAATCGCAGTATGGCGCCATCCCGGCGAGCTCGGCCACGCGCCGCAGCGTGAGCTCACCCCACCTTCCGCGCGTATTCGGCCCACGCAGCGCCTGCGAAAGCGCCACGGTTTCCTTGCTCAACGCCGCAAGCTGATGGTCAAGCGAGCCGAGCATCCGTTGCCGCTGCGCTTCGAGCTCCCGGATCTGCGCCTGCATCCGGTCGAGCGAATCCGTCACGGCCGGGTCCGCGGCACGGCGTCCGCGTTGGAACAGGAATCCGAGGATCGCGCCCATCGCCAGCGCCAAAACAATTCCCGCCAGAAATGTACCGCCCCACATGGATACTACTTAGTGTGGCACACGCGGAGCGCGATTAGGCCAGGCGGGCGTCGCGGAATTGTTCGATCAGTTTGAAGTTTGTCCGCACCGACCGGATCGGCTCCCCGCGCTGCTCGATACGGGACTCCTCGGTCACTCCCAGGTTGTCCGACGCCATCTGCAGGTAGGCGAGCTTCGATGGGTCGATCCCCATGATCCGGCAACAGGTCGCGTCCACGGCCGGAAGATCCGACCCCATCACCAGAACTCCAACCGGTTTCGGCGTGCCCTGAATGGGACCGTTCCCTTCCATGCCGATGATGCCGTCCACGATCGCGAAGCTGCGCCGGAAAATGCGGTTGAGCTCGACAATGGACTGGTCGATGCCCACCTGGTGTAACTCATTTTTCGGCCAGCCATACACGGAGCCCGGAACCAGGCCGAAGAAATTTTTCATGGAAAGGGTCGCGCCCGCCCAATGATGCGTCTTCATTTTCGCGAGCGACACGATCAGATCTGCCCGTAGCGCCGTATTCGGCAGGTAGATTTCGCCGCGGTCGGCGAAGCCTACAACCGCGCTCACGTCGTCGCGATTGAGATCGACAAACAGGGAATCGAAGTTCTGCACACCGGACCGGTAGCGCGCGAGTTCAGCCAGCGCGTAGGTGTCGCGCCGGTGTCCCGGACCTTCGCCGATGCGAATTTCCGCCGCGCCCAGCGTCTTGAAAACATCGTAAGCCGCGGCGATCACCGCCACGTTGGTGTTGATGCAGGTGGCCGGATCGAACTCCACCAGGTTCGGCTTCAGCAGCACCCTCTTCCCCGTCACGTTCAGGCCGCAGGCGCGAACACCATCGAGAATGCGCTGCGCCAGATCCTCGGAATAAGACGACGCCTTCACAATCGCCACCGCAGACGACGCGCGCCTGGGACGCTCCTTCGGCTTTCCACCCTGAAGGCCGGCATAGCCGGACAGCAGGCTGGCCCCCGCTATTGGAAGAAATTCTCGGCGCGTGACGCTCACGTCTGCCCTCCCGTTTTAAGAAACAAATAATGACCGTCGGGCGAGCCCAACGCTTCAATGGCGGTGATCAGGATGTCCGCTTTGACCGTCGCGACGCTGGTGGGCGGCGTGACTCCATGCAACCGCAACGCGACCGCCAGCCACGCCCGGGCCATCGGCGACGCGGTTTCGTTCGCCATCTTTCGCGCCAACCCGATCGATTTTTCGAGTCCCGCGTGTCCCTGCAATCCCAACAGCGCCAGCGCCGTGGTCTCCGGATAGGACGGCAAATCCACGCCCAGCGCCGCGCGGCTCCCGTAATTCCAACCGCCATCCCGGCACTGGACGTCCATGAGTTGCGCTTCGCCCATCGCGACGCGTTCGCGAATCTCTTTCGACGGCTCGAAGCGCTTCAATGCGACTAGGGTGTGCGCCGTCGGCTCGACCCAGGCTGACGTTCCCGGCTTCCACGGCCACGCCTTCAGATCCAGATTACGTTCCGGGTTGAACAGCTTCAGCCGCGCTTCCGTGCGATTCTTGAAATTCGACTCAACGCCCGCCGAACCGAGCAGCCACTCGACGCCTTTGCGCGCCGCCTCGCCATGTTCCCCGCGCGCCGTCGCGAGCGTCACGCACAGCGCCGTCCCCCAACTTGCGATCTGGACGTCGCCGGCCGGCCGCCATCCCCCATCCGGCCGCTGCCAGCTTTCGAGCAGCCGCCAGGCGCGATCCGCCGCCGGGTCGCCCTGCAGCGCCAGCGCGGCCCATACGGTTGGCTCCAGCCAGGATTGTTTTCCCGGAAAGTATCCCCAGCCGCCGTCGGGATTTTGCACGCGCCGCAACATTTCCAGGCGTGCGTCGAGAAAGGACTCTTCCACGGCGGATAGATCGGCAGTTTTGGGGTCTTCCTTTATTTAGCTTTGTATGATAAAGTACTTCGTATATGATGATCTACGATCTGTTGTTTCTGGCAGTGGTGCTCATCTCGGCTGTCGCGTTGATCTCGGCGGCTATTCTGGCGGTTTCCGGACGCGGCAGGCGTGCGCTTCGGGTGTTGACCGTATGGGGAATCGGCTCTGCGATCTACATCGCGATCGCGGCGGCAGTATCTTTTGCTCTGCCGGTTAAGGTATTTCACCTCGGCGATCTTCAGTGCGAAGACGATTGGTGTCTGGCGGTGGAAAGCGCCAGCCGTGTTTCGGCGAAAACCTGGGAAGTAACTCTTCGCATGGTCAGCCAGGCCCGCCGCGTCGCGCAGCGCAACAACAACGGCCTGATCGTGTACCTGACCGACGATCGCGGCACGCGCTACCCGTCCCTCCCCGCGCCGGATGCGCCCGCCTTCAACGTCCAGCTGCAACCGGGCGAAAGCGTTTCCACGGTCCGCCGTTTTGAAGTCACGCAGGATGCCCGCGGCCTGCGCCTGATCGTGGGACCACAGCGCTGGCTCCCTGTCATCGGCCGCGAGCCGTTTCAGAAGACCGCGGTTCTGCTGGACAGCCGCTGGTAACTACCGCGCATCCGTGGGAAACTCAATTCGTGGGCGGGATCCAGTTTGTCACCGATGAAAAGGGCCGCAAAGTCGCCGTCCTGATCGATTTGAAAAAGCACGGCGCCATCTGGGAGGACTTCTGGGACGGTCTCGTCTCGGAATCGCGACGAAAGGAAAAGAGCGTTCCCTACGAACGCTACCGCGCATCCCGCCTGAAGCGCACGCGGCCGCGTGCCTAAGTACTCTCTCGAAATCAAGCCATCGGCGCAAGTCGAACTCGATGCGCTTGACGATGCCCAATTCGCCCGGATTGACCGTAAGATTCTGGCGCTGGCGGACGATCCCCGGCCGGCGGGCTGCAAGAAACTCAGAGGCTACCGGGATCAATGGCGCATTCGGGCTGGCGATTGGCGCGTCGTGTACATTATTGATGACGCGTCGACGCTTGTCATCATCACGCGTGTTGCGCACCGTCGCGAAGTCTACGGGTGACGGCTACCGTAGCCAGCGGTACAACGGCACACTCACCGCAATCAACCCCGCCGCATACAACGTATGCCGGGGATCTCCGACAAACGATCCCGCGACGATCGCGACAGCCACGGCCAGCACCACGCCGGTCACCCACGGATATCCCCAGGCGCGAAACGGCCGCGGTAATCCCGGCTCGCGGCGGCGCAGCACGAACAGCGCGCTCAATGCGAACACGTGATTCACCACGAAAATCACGCTGGCTGTCGCGATCAGCGTCTTGAACGTTCCGCTTGCCACCAGTGCGACCGCCAGCGCCAGCGTCGCGCCCAGCGCCCAGTCCGGATTTCCGCGCCCGCTCACTTCGGACATGCACGCGGGAAACAATTTAGCGCGGCTCATCGCAAACAGAATCCGCGGCGCGCACAACATCACGGCGCTGATCATGGGCGGCAGCGAAATCAAAGACAACCCCGTGATCAGCCGCGCGCTTGATGCACCGAACAGCCTGGCCGCCGCATCCGCCGCCGGCAAAGTCGACGCGGCCAGATCGCGCACCGGCAGAACGTAAATCAGCGCGCCGTTCACCAGCATGTAAATCACGATCACCACGGCCACGCCGCCGATCATGGAGCGCGGAAGCTGGCGCACCGGGTCCCGGATCTCTTCGGTGAAATACAGCGCTTCATACCAGCCGTCGTAAGTGAGCACGATGGCCTGCGCGGCGAGCACCAGCGCGATCAACAGAGGCTCGGTCCGCGCCGGCTCGGGCGTCGGTGTCTTCGATCCTCCGAACCAGAAGCACGCGGCAATGAACGCGAGAAACCCGATCGCCTTGATCAGGCTAGTGGTCTGCTGCACCCGGCTGCTGGTGCGCAGCCCGCTCCATTGCAGCGCGCCGAACAATAAAATAATCGCGATGCCTATTACGCTTTCGCGGCCCACAAGCGACGGCACCAGCGCTCCGAAAAATTCGCCGAACGCGATGGACGCATACGCGATCGCCGAGGTCTGCCCGATCCAGTCCGTCCAGCCGACCGTAAAGCCCACCGCATCTCCGAACGCGCGCCGGGAAAACACAAAATATCCGCCGGTTTCGGGCAGCATGGTGCCGAGCTCGGTCACCGACGCCGCGGCCAGCAGCGCATAAATCCCGCCGGCCATCCACATCCCGAGAATCAGCGGAGCGTTCGCCAGATGACCCGCCACCACTCCGGGAATCCGCAGGATTCCCACGCCGATCACCGCGCCGACAATCACTGCGACGCCGAATCCGGCCGTCAAAATCCGCAACAGCTTGGGTTCACGCACAGGGCCTCACTATACAACACTCGCTATAATGAGAGGCGCCGCGTCTCATCGAATCATTTGAGGAGACCCATGTTCCGGCTCATTCTCGCTATTTGCGCGATAACTCCTGCGGCTTTCTCCCAAAATCTCCCGTCGATTCTCTGGTCCCAGCCGGTCGACACGTCGGGACTCGATTCCTTTGCCGGCCTCGCGACCGATGCCCAGGGAAATATTTACATCGCGGGCAGCACACTGTCCCCGAATTTTCCCGTGAAATCCGCGGTCCAGCCGCAGATCATGACCGGAGGTGTGTACCGCATCACCGGACCCGGCTCCGCTTATTCCCGAGTGGGCGTGAGCTTCGTGATCAGCCGCTTGGTTGTCGATCCGAAAAATGCCAGCGTGCTGTACGGAACCTCGAACGGTTCGCCGCTTGGAAGCGTGGATGGCGGGAACACGTGGACGCCGCTTGCCATCGCGAGCACGATGATCCAGAGCTTCGCCGTCGACCCGCTGAACGACCAGAACGTCTACGCCGTCACCGCCGATATCGGAGTGGTTAAGAGTACCAACAGCGGCGCTACGTGGGCGGTCATCAGCACCGTGCCGACGGGGGCCGAATATGTCTGGCTCGACCCCAATTTTGAAGGCGTCGTGTTCGTCTCCAATCAGACCACTCTGGCGCGCAGCGCGGATGGCGGATCGACCTGGCAGACCGTCGGCCCGACGTCGTACGACTCGATCGATGTCAACTTCGATTCAACCAATCCCGGCGTCGCCTACGCGTTCGCCTCGACCGGCACGTTCAAGAGCACCGATGACGGCCTTACATTTCAGAGCGTCTCGATTCCGGTGGGCTATTTCGTCGCCGATCCGCATCAACCCGGCCGGTTGCTCGGCAACGGCGTGGGCAGGGTGTATCAAAGCCTCGACGATGGCGCAACCTGGGCGCCGGTTTCGTTCCCCGGCGGCGCCATTCTCGCGGCGGATCTGGCCAACGGATTCCTCTACGGCTCCTATCCCAGTTCGAGCAACACCGGCATCGTGCGCGTCTCGAGCGATCTCCAGACCATTACTCCGGTGGGTCCGCCCAGCGCGAGCCCCCGCGGACTCGCGGCCGGGGGTGGAATCCTCTACGATCTTTTGAACGGCGGCCACAACACTTTCGTCACCAAGCTCGATCCCAACGGCAACGTTGTGTACTCCACCTATTTCGGAGGCACCGGCGACGACGTCGCATCCGCAATGGCCGTCGATCCGTCCGGCGGCGTCTACGTCACGGGTACCACCA
Source organism: Terriglobia bacterium (assembly GCA_963797245.1). Lineage (GTDB taxonomy): Bacteria > Acidobacteriota > Terriglobia > Bryobacterales > Bryobacteraceae > Palsa-187. Next base: position 148,906 of record CAWCPE010000011.1, on the reverse strand, counting down.
CCTCGCAGGATTTCCCGACCACGCAGAGCGCGTACTCGTCATCGCCCGCAAATACGTTCCTGTTTAAGCTGAACCCCGACGGTTCCGTCGCATATTCAACCTATTTCGCCTCGCTTCAGTCCAATACAATCGGCGGACCGCACGTCGTGGTTGACGCGGCCGGCTCGGCGTATCTCACCGGAATAGACTCGGAAGGCTTGCCCGTGACGCAAGGTGCCTACAAAACGGTGTGCGGATGCTCCGGCTTTATGCCGCCTATCATTTTTGGGCCCTTCATTCCTCCGCCCTACGACGGATTCGTGACCAAGTTCGATCCCACCGGATCCAAGCTGGTGTACTCGACTTACCTTGGATTCTCCAACGACGGGACCGGCTCCTACATCCTGGCGCTTGCTTCGGACGACAGCGTGTACGTCACCGGTCCGGGCGGTTTTGTCCGGCTCAACGCCACCGGATCGTCGTTGCTGGCTTCGTCCGCGCCTGTGGTGACCGGCTCCTCTGCGCAGGCGATGACCGTTGCGCCGGACGGCAGCGTCTATCTGGCCGGTGCCGTCGCCACGAACCAGTTTCAGACCACTCCTGCGGCGTTTGAGCCCATTTCGCCGGCCGCGCCATTCCTGCCGGCGCAAGGCGCCTGCTGCGCAGCGGCCATCGCGAAAATGGACCCGCTCCTTCAGAACGTCCTGGCCGCGACGTATTTCGGCGGAGCGTACGGAGAAGAGGACGAAGCGCTGATGATCGACCCCTCCGGCAATATCTATCTCGCAGGCTACACCGCCCCTCGCGGCCTCCCCACGCGCACCGAATTCTTCGAAGCCTTCGGCGCGCTCGGCGAGACAGGATTCCTGAGCGAGCTCTCCGGCGATCTCTCGACGCTCCTGTTCTCCAGCTACCTCGGCGATAGCGAGTATTTCGGCATCCAGTCGGTCGCGAGCAGCGCGAACGGCAACATTGTAGTCGGCGGAGCCACCGGCGGCAACAGCACCGGCGCGCCGACGAATGTGTGGATCAACACGATCGCGACAGCTCCGCCGCCTGCCCTGCGCATCGATTCGGTGGTGAACGCGGCCAGTCTCCTCGGCGGCGCGATTTCTGCGGGCGAGACCATTGTGATCAACGGAGCCGGATTCGGTACCGGCGCCCAGATCTCCATCGAAGGCACTCCGATCCAGGTTATTTCCGTCGCGCCATCCCAAATCATCGCGGTGGTTCCATCGAATCTAATTCAGTCCGCAGTGCACGTCGAAGCTCAATCCGGCGGAGCGGCGTCGAACGTTGTTTTCGTTCCCGTAGCGGCAGCTTCGCCCGGCCTGTTTTCGGTGAATGGCAGCGGAATCGGCCAGGGCTACATTCTGAATCAGAACGGTACCCGCAACACTCCCGCCAATCCGGCCGCGCCTGGCGACAAAATCACCATCTACGCCACCGGCGTGGGTCCGGTCTCGATCTCAGACGGCTTCGCGGTGACAGCGTCTCCGGTCAGCGTGTACGTCGACGGCTTCTATTGCAACGGCGTCGCCGCCGTCATCGGACCAGTGGCCGGATTCCCGGGTAATGTGTATCAGCTCACCGTGACCGTTCCGAATCCGGCGAGCATGGCTGCGACAAATCCGAATCTGCAGAATTTCGTGTTTCCGCCGCAGGTTGGCATCATCCTGGAGATCGCCGGCGCGAGCAGCCAGTACGGACTTTCCGTCTCGATCGGCGGTTAGCCCCCGATGCACGCGAGATGCACGCGGATTCACGCAGATGGGAAACAAGATTTCTTATCTGCGTGCATCGGTGTGCATCCGTGGCCAATTACGTGGCGGCCTTCCACGCCAGCACCGCGACCCCCGCGAGGAAACCCGCCAGCGCCTCATACTCGCGATTGCGCCGGTACAATCGCCACGCAAAATGTTTCGCGCCTCCCGCACCTGCGATTCGCGGAATCAGCTTTGGCACCCGGTTCGCGTACTCCGCGTAATCCGAAAACAGCTTGCGCAGATGCTGCTCTTCGAGTTCCACCACCGGGAGATAAATCAACGCGAACACCACCGCGAACAGCAGCCCCAGTTCCCACCGCCGCGCCGCGATCGCCAGACCGGCCGCGACGGTCAGCGTTCCGATATATAAAGGATTGCGCACATGCCCATACGGACCGCTGTCCGTCAATGTGAGATTTTTCTCGAGGTGCCCCGCCGACCACGCGCGCAGCGCCAGTCCGAGCATCGAAACCGGCAGTCCTGCCGCCAGCGAAATCCAGGAAGGCTGCGAAAGCCACACGAACGCGCCCACCAGCACGAATCCGAACGGCACGCGTAACTTCGCCACGCGATCGGCGTAGGCTTTCGGAAAACTCACGCCGGACAACCTACCGCCAGCGCCTCCACCACCGCCGCCGGAGTGATCTCGCGCATCCAAGAATCGTCGGCCCGGCGTTTGTAGGTGGTCACGGCTGCGGCCGATCGCAGCACGCGCAGCGACCCTCCATACGGTCCGTTGCGCGCCGGATCGGTGGGCCCGAAAATCGCCACGCCGGGTTTTGCGAGCGCGGCCGCCAGGTGCATCGGCCCGCTATCGACGCCGATCACCGCGTGCGCGCGCCGCGTCGCGTCGATCAGCCCGGCAAGTCCCGACAGGTGCACCTGCGCGCCGGCGATCTTGTTCAGCGTTTCGGCGGCCTCCGGCGCTCCATTCACCACCAGCGGCATCTCCAATGTCTCCTGCAGCAGGCGCGCCACCTTCTCAAACATTTCGAGCGGCCATTGTTTCGACCCCCATCCGGCCAGCGGACTCGCCAGTACGAATTTTCCCTCCGGCAGTGCCGCTTCGGGCCGGCCCTGCGGCAGCGGGAATACGCGCACCATCGCCGAGGCGCCGGCCGCCGCTGCCAGCTCCAGGTTGCGATCCACGATGTGCGCCGAACGGGTCGCCACGGTGTTCGAGTAAAAGACCGCCGCCAGTTTTTCCGAAACCTGCGACCGATGGAACCCCACAATCCGGTTCGCCCGCGCCGCCGTCGCCACTATTGCGGACTGCAGCAATCCCTGAAAATCCACCGCGAAGTCGAAGCGCTGCGCACGAAACGCGCGCAGCGTGTCGAGCACACCGCGCGGGGTCCGCTCGAACAGCACCACTTCGTCGACAAACGGATTGCCCTCCAACAGCGGCGCCCAGCGCGGACGGATCACCCAGGTGACATGGCTGTGCGGAAAACTGTGCTTGAGGCTCGCCACCGCTGGCAGCGCGTGGATCACGTCGCCCATCGCGCCCAGCCGCACCACCAGGATTCGTGCGCCGTCCATCGACTCCTACGCTCCCCGCTGCCGCGCATGCACGTGTGCGATCAGTTGTTCAAACCGCTGGCCGTCTTCCCCTTCCAGCCGTATATCCGGTGTGACGCCGCCGGTCCCCTCCACCACGTAATCCACCACGCGCAGCCCCGCCACCAGTTCGGCGCGAGCCCTGGCCGGCAGAATGGGCCGCGGCGGATCCTCAATCGCTACGATCAATTTCGGGCCGTTCTTCAGCCCGCTCAACCTGCGTGCATGCGAAGCCACCAGCGGATCGAAATATCCGCTCACCACCCGCGCGCCCTCGCCGGCCAGCCGCGCGGCTTCTGCGCCCGTCACGATCTTCGCGCGAGTATCCATCTCTAGCGTGTCCCCGATCCCTGACTAATCACGAGGCTGCATGAAACGTGGAGTTGATCCCCGCCCTGACCGGCCGTGCTTTCGCCAACGCCCGTGCCTTCATCGTAATAGACAAGCCCTGCCGGGAAGAGTCTATGTGAAAACGGACTTGCTCCCCTCCCTGACGGTCGGGGTTCCGTTTGGCGCCACGTCGAATGAGCGACATACGGAACCCCGCGCGTTAGCGAGGGGAGCACGTCCACCGTTTTCACACAGATTCGTAACGGCGGGGTGGAGTCCCGACCTTTCGCGCAGACTCTCGTTGGCTTCGCAAGCTGCCGAAACGGAATGCAAGTCAATCCCACTGCGACACTTTCCCGCGACATGCTCTCGGCGATGCTCATCCTTATTATTTGAGCAGGGCGAGCGCGGTTTCCGCCACTCGCGCCGCCTCCACCCGCGTCATGCACCGGTGATCGATCGGACATTCGCGTTTCAGGCACGGGCTGCATTCGACCGGTTCCCGCACCACGCGCGCCAGCGGACCCGTTGGGCCAGTGCCCACATCGTCGGTCGCCCCAAAAATCGCCACCGTCGGAACACCCAGCGCCGAAGCGATGTGCATCGCGCCTGAATCGTTGGTCAAATACACCCGGCACGCCGCCGCCATTTCGATAAACTCGCGAAGCGACGTCTCGCCCGCGAAATTGCGAGCCGGCGCCCGGAGCGCCGCGGTCACCTCGCCGCATAACTCGCGTTCCGGTTTCGACCCGAACACCGCGACGGACGCGCCCGTTTCACGCGCGATTCGATTCGCCGACTCCGCGAACCGCTCCGGAAGCCAGCGCTTGGCAGATCCGTACGCGGCTCCCGGACTCACGCCAATCACGACCTCGCCCAAGCCGAATTCGACGAACCGCCGGACTCCGGCTTCGCGCGCGGCAGTCGCGCCATCCAACCGGATCAGGTCGTTCGCAGGCATCCCGTCGATGATCCCGGCCCGCCGCAGCAGTTCCAGATAGTAAAACCGCTCATGCCGTGGAATTTCGCCCCTCCGCGGCACCTGGACCGCGCGCGTCAGCAGCGGGCTCCGCCCGTCCCGCGCATATCCGATGCGCACCGGAATTCGCGCCGCCCACGCCACCGCCGCCGCTTCGAACGCGTTCTGCAGCAGAATCGCGCAATTGAAGTCATATTGCCGCAGCGCGTTCGCCGCGCGCCACTTCGCGCCCAAATCCGACGCCTCATATGGAATCAGCTGATCGCAAAACGGTTCACGTCCATACAGATCGGCGACCCACGGCTTGGCGAGAATCGAAATCCGCGCCCGCGGAAATCGTTCGCGCAGTGCGCGCAGCGCGGGCAGCGACATGACGGCGTCGCCCACCCAGTTGGTGGCGCGCACCAGAATTCGATCGAAATTCACTTCTATGGCCTTCAAAAGTCGCTCAAAAAAGGGGACAGACCACTCTGTCCCCGCCGGTAAAGTTAAACGCGCTCATCGAACACTCGCCGTGGACAGAGCGGTCTGTCCCCTTTCTTGAGCTTCCTTCAGGCTATCCTGAAATCGGGGTGAAACGTTATGCGCACGTTCGCAATCGCGCTCGCGGCTTCGCTTACGCTGAGTGCCGCGCCGAAAATCGTCGCCGTCAACGTCGACGGCATCATCCACCCTGTCACGGTCGAAATCATTTCGCACGCCATCGATCAAGCCTCGCGTGAAAACGCCGCGGCCCTTCTGATTCGCCTCAACACTCCCGGCGGCCTGCTCGACGCCACGCGTGAGATCACGTCGAAAATCGTCGCCTCGCCGGTTCCCGTCATCGCCTACGTCACCCCCAGCGGCGGGCGCGCCGCCTCCGCCGGATTCTTCATTTTAGAAGCGGCCGACATCGCCGCCATGGCGCCCGGAACCAACACGGGTGCGTCGTCGCCGGTTCTCGAAGGCGAAACCATGGACCCGGTGATGCGCAAAAAGGTTGAAAATGACGCCTCCGCCTGGCTGCGCAGCATCACGACCAAGCGCGGCCGCAACTCCGCGCTCGCCGAACAAACCATTCGCGAGGCCAAGGCGTTCACTGAAAAGGAAGCCCTCGACGATCACCTCATCGACCTGATCGAGCCGGACCAGACCGCGCTGCTCAACGGCCTGGACGGCCGCACCATCACGCGTTTCGACGGCCGCAGCGCAGTTCTCCACACCGCCGGAGCCGAAGTCGCCGACTACCACCTCACCGCACGGGAGCGCATCATCGCCGCCGTCGCGGATCCCAACGTCGCCTTCATCATGCTGGTGCTGGGAGCGCTCGGTATCTATGTGGAGTTCACCTCGCCCGGCCTGATCTTCGCCGGCGTCCTGGGCGGGATCTTCGCATTGCTCGGATTGTCGGGCCTGGCCGTGCTGCCCATCAACTGGATTGGCGCCGCGCTGCTGATTCTGGGCGTCTCAATGTTCGTGCTCGAAGCCAAGTTCGCCTCGCACGGCGTTCTGGGAATCGGCGGCAGCATTGCGATGGTCCTGGGCGCGCTCCTGCTGGTGAACGGTCCGCCGGAGATGCGCATTCATCTTTCGACCGCGCTGGCCGTGACCATCCCCTTCGCGATCATCACCATGTTCCTGGTCTCGCTGGTGATTCGCGCGCGCTCGGGAAAAGTTGTCATGGCCAACGGCGGACTGTTGAACGAAGTCGGCCAGGCCCGCACCGCGCTTTCGCCTGACGGAAAAGTTTTCGTACACGGCGAATATTGGGACGCCGTTTCAAGCGCCCCGGTGGACGCCGGCGGAGCCGTCAGGGTGGTCTCCATCGACGGCATGAAGCTCCACGTCGAACCGGCCAACCGCGCGTAAGCGATTCTCGCGAGCACGCAGTCGTTATCGCGGGAAGCATCGCCGGCTGCTAGTGTCCTGAGTTACAAGTTCGTTGCGTATCTCGGAGGCGGACACGCGCCCGTTTGGACGGCGGGATTCATCCCGCGCGGAGCTTTTAGCTCCGCAAGTCGCACAAAAGCGGGGCTGAAGCCCCGCGCAGACTGAAGTCCGCCGTCCTTGGTCGGCTCGGGACTTATTCGACGTATTTCCAACTCAGGACACTAGCGGCCCTTGTGGACTCGGATCAACAGCCGCGGATCCTTCACTCGTTCGGAGATACTCCGCAGCGGACTCCGGCAATTCAGACACTCATCGCCGCGGCTGGCGAACCACAGCAGACCCTCATAACGATCCATTGAACTCACAGCGTCGCTATCGCCCTGCCAGTATTTGTCATAGTTCGGGACCAGCCGGTTATAGTGAAACCGCGTCGGCGACCCGGTGAGCGAAAAGACGCCGAACCGCATGATCCGGATCGGAGTTGTGTAAACCGCCCGGTACAGGCTCGCATCACGCAACGGAATCGACGCCTTCACCAGCTTCCCCGCAAGATTGAAATCCGAATACGGCCGGACCTGATACCCGTCGGCGGCCCAGGAGTTGCAACTCCACGCGGGGAACAGATAAATGTAGCCGCCATCCTTCACCACCCGCCGCATCTCCCGCAGCGCCTGCTCGGGAGCCGGAATGTGTTCCAAAACAAAAATCGACCATACCGCATCGAAGTGGTTATCCGGAAAAGGAAGCGCAGTCGCCGACCCGAGCACGAACGGTTTCCTGAAAAACCTCTTCGCGGTCGGCGAAATATCAAGTCCCGTATAGTCGCTGACCACGTCCTGCAGATACCCGCGTCCGGCCCCGATGTCCAGAACCTTCTTGTCTTCGAGATCGTGCTCATGAACGAATTGCCGCAGATTCTCTTCGACGTGCCAGGCCGAGGCGACCGCCTCGCCCGTCTTCACGTAATCCGCCGACGTGGTATCTGGCGCGTCGTTCACTGCCGCGTACTCGCGCTGATAGAAAGCGATTGTCTTGGCCGTTTCCTGGGGAGAAAGCACCGCATCGGTGGCATAGGGGAAATCGATCGCAACCAAAAGGGCAACGCGCGCGGCCGCAATGGCGCCGCACCAAAGCAACCGGCGCATCATGTCAGGCAATCTTAACCGCCCATGCGAGGCTGTCCACCTGGGAGAAGACACCGAATTTCGGTGGCTGCAGATTTTCATCGCGAACGCGGAGCGCCCCGGGCCAGGAAGGAATCGCGTCGTGAAGCGCGACGACGCCTCCGATCGTGACAAACGGAGTCCACTGCTCGAAATCGCGACGAACGCATTCGTACTCGTGATTCGCGTCTATAAACAGGAAATCGATCGGAGTGGTCCACTGCCGGACGATGTCGAACGAGTATCCGCGAACCGCTCGCGCGACGCCGGAGAGCCCGCTTTGCCGGATGTGTTCCGTAAACGCCTGCTCCAACGTCCGATCCATGTTCTCAATCAGAGCCGTGTAATAGAGGCGTTGATATTCCGGATTCTCATCCATCCCGAACGGATCGACGCAGTGTAGACGCGCGTCCGGGTGTTGGGCCAGGCCGCCCGCAATCATGACCGAGCTCTTGCCCTGCCACGATCCAATCTCCACGGCGTTTACGGTTTCGTGGTCCGCTACACCATGACCGAGCGCGTACAATTGGCGCGCTTCCGCATCCGTGAGCCAGCCCGGAATCAGCTGCGCCTGTCGAAGCCAGTGATCAGCGGAACAATCTTCGGTCCTCGGCACCCTGCAATCCTACCGCATTCGTCGCTGACCGATCTCTCGCGATTCCTGTGTGATTCGCCAGATTGACCGCTTCCTTGGTCGCGGCTCGTTGTCCCCGCGATAGGTAATCTCGCTGACCAGAAACCGCCTGGTGGATGCAAGCGGACGATATGAAAAAGAAAAACGTCGTGATCATCACCGTCGGGCTCGGACTTCTTACCTTCGTCGCCGCCAAAATGGGCTGGCGCGGAATGCTCGAAGAGCTCAAGGCCGTGTGGATCGCGCTTCCGATTCTGGTGGGTCTCAGCTCGGTGCGGCTGTTGCTCCAGACTTTGTCATGGAAATGCGCGCTGCGGACCGACGGGATTGAGACCGGGATCGGGCAGTTGATGGGCGCGCGGGTTTCGGCTCGCGGGATGGGCTATTTATCCGTGCTGGGGCCGCTGGTCGCGGAGCCGCTGCGGATCAGTCTGTTGGGCGACGATGCGAAGGCAGCGACGTCGGCCACGCTGATCGACGCGGGCGTGTACTGGTTCAGTTCGGGGCTGTTCGCGATTGCGGGCTGCCTGTGCGCAGTGGGATATATGGGCGCGCATCGGCACGCCGGGCCACTGGTATGGCTGGCCGCTTCGACATTCGCGGGGCTGGTGATGGTCGCGCGCGGAAACGCTGTGCTGCCGGGCCTGGTGAAGAAGCTGGGCGAACGGGCTCCCGCGTTGCTGCGGCGAGCGGCGGAGAAAGAAGTAACGCTGCGGGCGTTCAAGAACGCACATCCACGCGAGGTTCGGCGGATGCTCTGGATGGATATCGCGTGCCAGTTCCTGCTCGCGCTGGAAGTGGCCACCATTTTCTGGTGCCTGAAGATGCCGATTCACATCGGGATGCTGCTGGCGCTTGAAGCGGCCAACCGCGTGGTGAAGGCGATGGGGACCTGGGTTCCGGCCAGGATCGGCGCGGATGAAACCGGCATGGCGGCGGCATTCCTGACGTTCGGCCTGCCGTCGGCGTCAGGCCTGGCGCTCGCGCTCGCGCGTCGCAGCCGGGATCTGCTCGAAGTGGTGATCGGGTTCACCTGGCTGGCGATGAGATCGCGGTCGATGAAGGCGCACGCAGCGGGTTAACGATAATGGGAGCATGCAACCGGACACGGGCATTGTTACTTTGCGAAGCAGCCAATCGGTGGATCAGACGGTCGGGAAAATCGAGGAGCTGCTACGTGCCAAAGGCGTAAAGCTGTTCGCGCTGGTGGATCACAGCGGCGAAGCGAAAAGCGCCGGTCTCGAGATGCGGCCCACCAAGCTCCTGATTTTCGGAAATCCGAAGGGCGGGACGCCGCTGATGGTGGCTGTGCCGAGTGTCGCGATCGATCTGCCGCTGAAGATTCTGGTGGCCGAGGACGCGGCGGGTCAGGTCTGGATTTCCTACAACAGTCCGGAGTATCTGCGAACCCGCCATGGGTTCCCGGCGGAGCTGATGCAGAATATTTCGGTGGTCGAGGGGCTGGCGAAGACAGCGGCGGGATGATACCTACTCCGGCTGCTGAAAAGTGAATTCGATGCGGCCGATGCGCACCCGGTCGGCGGCGCGGAGAACGACGGGCGCCGTCAGACGAGCGCCGTTGACAAAAGTTCCGTTGTAACTGCCCAGATCCATGATGGAGAAAAGACCGTCGCCGCAGGATTCTATGATCGCGTGCTGGTGACCAACCGAGCCATCCTTCAGAAGCACGTCATTGTCCGCCCTGCGTCCGATCCGCAGGACGCCGCCGGCGCTGAGCGCAAAATGTTGCACCTGGCCTTCGATCCTCGCTTCGAGATACGCCTCTGAGAACGCATTGCTCATAGTCGGGTTGTATCCATAATATGCTGGGCCGGAGCGGTCAGTCGCGTTTCAAGGCGTTGATCGGCGATCGGGCTCGAAAAAGGGCATAATGTGTGGGGAAGTCGGGAGTGGGAAGTGGGTCCAAGGAGATAAAAATGAGATTTGTGAATCGGCGCGTCCTGGCGTTGGTCGCGCTGTTGAGTTTTGCGTTCGCGCTGGCTGCGCAGGATCTGCCGCGCGCGAGACCCAGTGAGGTCGGGCTATCGCAGGAGCGGCTGGAACGCATCATGACGATGCTGCGCGCGGATACGGCCAAAGGCAACATCGTTCCGGGCGCGACGTTCCTGATCGCACGGCATGGGAAGGTTGCGTTTTTTGAAGCGGCCGGTGTGCTCGATCCGGCCACCAAAGCGCCCATGACGAAGGATGCGATTTTCCGGATTTACTCGATGAGCAAGGCAATCACGACGGTGACGGCGATGACGCTGTTTGAAGAAGGCAAGATCGCGCTGCAGGATCCGCTGGCGAAATATATTCCGGATTTTGCGCCGTCGAAAATGAAGGTCGGCGTGGAGAAGCCCGATCCCAACGGCGGGAGACCGACGCTCGAACTGGTTCCGGACCGGCGTCCGATCACGATTGAAGATCTGATGCGGCACACCTCGGGGATCACTTATGGGATTTTCGGAAATTCGCTGGTGAAGCGCGCCTACAACGAAGCGCACGTGCTGGATGGCGATTATACGAACCAGGAATTCGCGGAGCGGATCGCGAAAATGCCGCTCGCGTCGCAACCGGGGACGGTTTGGGAATACAGCCATTCGACGGACGTGCTGGGCCGCGTGGTGGAGGTGGTCACTGGGAAGTCCTTATTAGAGGCCGAAAAGGAACGGCTTTTGGGTCCGCTGGGATGACGGAAACCGGATTTTATGTGACCGACAAAGCCAAGCAGTCGAGAATCTCCGAGCCGTTTCCGAACGACCGGCAGATTGGCCTGGGAGCTTCGATTGGCGATCCGCGCGTGGAAGGGAAGTGGCAATCCGGCGGCGGCGGGATGGTGAGCACCACCATGGATTACGCGCGCTTCCTGCAAATGATGCTGAACGGCGGCGAACTGCACGGCAAACGGATCCTGAGTCCGAAGACCGTCGCATACATGACCACGGATCATCTGCACGAGGGGATCATGGCCAGCGGTCCGCTGTATTTTCCAGGAGCGGGATATGGATTCGGGCTGGGATTCGCGGTGCGCCGCACGCTGGGTGGGTCGCCCGAGGACGGCTCGGTAGGCGACTACACGTGGAACGGCGTGGCGGGCACCAATTTCTGGGTGGACCCGAAGGAAGACATGTTCGTGGTGTTCATGATCACGTCGCCGCGGGCGCGCGGTCATTATATGACGGTCATTCGCAACATGGTTTACGCGGCCATCGAAAAGTAGATGGACTCGGTCGTGGTCGGATGCGAGGCGATCGATGCCGGGCCGGACTGGGTGCAACTGCGCGTGCCCGGCGCGGCCGTCCGCACTATTCCGTGGTCGTCGATCACGGCAGCCGCGACGCCTTCCGATGACGGGCACATGACGTTTGAAGGCAACCTCTCGGGGATCACGCAGTTTCGCGAGACGCACTTCCCGTTGTGGATCGAGCATGCCGACCAGGTCGCGGTGGCGATGCTCGAAAAGGGCAACGCGAAGAGTGACGCGATTGTAGGCGTCTTTCGGGAGCGCCTGGGGACGCGCTGGCTGGAGCCGTTGACCACGGTGCAGGCAACCCAGAGGCTGTTCAAAGCAATGCCTTCGGCGGCGGGCATGGAGAAGCGGATTCTGTGGATGATCCTGGCGACGGTGGCGCTGTTCATCGCCGCGATGGCTGCTCTGGTGATCCACTCCATGCACCATTGAACACGCGAATTTACCGAGTACGACCGGCTGTCGTAGGTGTGTTACAGTTTCCATTTACTCCTGATGGAGAACTCTACACATGCGACGTTCAACTTCCATTTTGCTGCTGATCGCAGGGTCCGCTTTTCTCATCCTGGTGGGGTGGTTGGGAGCGCAAGCTCCTGCCACGCCGCCGCCGGCCGCGCCGCCGCCTAACGTATCCACCGATCCACTGCTGCACGGATTCCAGTTCCGCTCGGTTGGGCCGGCCACCATGATGGGCCGCGTCGACGACATCGCGGGCGCGGAAAAAGATCCGATGACGATTTACATCGGCTTCGCGACCGGCGGGTTGTGGAAGTCGACCGACGGAGGCAATCACTGGCATTCCGAGTTCGACAACCTGCCCAACGAGTGTATCGGCGCGATCGGCATTGCGCCGTCCGATCCGAACGTGGTTTACGTCGGCACCGGCGAGGCGAATAACCGGCAGAGCTCCTCGATCGGCGACGGCATCTGGGGCACCAAGGATGGCGGGAAGACCTGGACACATCAAGGGCTCGACGATTCGCAGGCGATCGGGCGCATTGTGGTGGATCCCGCGAATCCGAATATCGCGTATGCGGCCGTGGACGGTCACCTGTTCGGCTCGAATGAGGAGCGCGGGTTGTACAAGACCACCGACGGAATGCACTGGAAGAAGGCCAAGTATATGGATCCGGACACCGGCTTCACGGATGTCGCGATGGACCCTTCGAATCCGAAGATTCTGTACGCAGCCTCGCTGTCGCGGCGGCGGACGTGGTGGGGATACAACGGCGGCGGACCGAACTCGGCGTTGTGGAAGACCACCAATGCGGGCGAGACGTGGACCAAGCTCGAAGGTCCGGGATGGCCGAAGCCGAAGGATGGAATTTACGGGCGCATCGCCATTTCCATTTTCCGCGCGAAGCCGACCACGCTCTACGCGCAGGTGGAAGCGGGCGCGAGCGCGGGAACGGGTGGAGGGACCACGGCAGCGGGCGGTCCGGAGCCTCCCGGCGCCGGCCGCGGAGGAGCGGAGGGTCGCGGAGGGCGCGGCCGTGGGAATGAACCTCCTCCAGATCCGAATGCGAGCGGCGTGTTCCGCTCGGATGACGGCGGCAAGACCTGGACGTTCGAGAGCAACCAGAATCAGCGGCCCACGTATTTCAGCCAGATTCGAGTGGACCCGGCCAACGATCAAAAGCTGTTCGTGGGCGGAAATCCGGGGCAGATGTCGCTCGATAGCGGCAAAACGTGGAAGGGCCTGGAAGGGTCGCACACGGATTACCATGCGTTCTGGATCAATCCGAAAGATCCGCGGATCGTCGCGGTGGGGCATGATGGCGGCGTGGATTTCAGCTATGACGGCGGATTCACCTGGGATTATCACAATGACATCGCGGTAGGGCAGTTTTATCAGGTTTCGGCCGACATGCGGCGTCCTTATTATGTGTGCGGAGGGTTGCAGGACAACAACGCGTGGTGCGGGCCGAGCGCGGTGCGGTCGAATAATGGTCCGGTGAATACCGACTGGTTCACGATTTCGGGCGGCGACGGATTTTACACGCGCCAGGATCCGACCGATTGGGCCACGGTGTACGGCGAATCGCAGGACGGCAACATGAGCCGTCACGATCTGCGGACGGGAGTGCAGAAAAATATTCGGCCGACGGTGGGTCGCGGTGGCGCGGCCACGGGACCGGCTGCGCCGACGGCGAATGAGATCAATCGCGCGGAGCATCCTCCGGCCGGGCAGTTGCCGGAAGCGGCGGCGGAAACGGCTGCGCAGGGCGGCGGCCGCGGATTCGGAGGGCGCGGTGGTCCGCCGAACGTGAACAATGCGCCGCCGAATGTCGCACCGTTCCGTTTCTATTGGAACGCGCCGTTCGAGATTTCGCCGCACAATCCGCAAGTGGTGTACATGGCCTCGCAGTTCTTTTTCAAATCGAACAATCGCGGCGACACGTGGTGGATGAATCCAACGGATTTGTCGAAGAACGTGAACCGATGGTCGGCGGAGATGCCGATTATGGGCGTCGCCGGCGACAAGCCGATGGCCGAAAAGCACGACGGGTATTCGGCCAGCTCGCTGATCACGCAGGTGCGCGAATCGCCATCGCGGCCGGGAGTGATCTGGATCGGGACCGACGACGGAAATCTTCAACTGAGCCGCGACGCAGGCGAGACGTTCACGAACGTGATCGGGAACATGGCCGGCGCACCCAGGGGCTACGTGCAGGTTTCGCGGATCGAGCCGTCGCATTTCGAGCCCGGGACGGCCTACGTGGCGCTCGATAATCATCGCAACGACGATTACCATCCGTATCTGTTCAAGACCACCGATTACGGAAAGACGTGGACCAGCGTGGCGGGCGATCTGCCGACGTTGGGTAACATTAACGCGCTGCGCGAGGATTACGATAATCCCGATCTGCTGTTTGTCGGCACGGAATTCGGATTATTTGTGACGGTGGATGGCGGACGCGAGTGGAAGAAGTTCATGACCGGTCTGCCGACGGTTCGTGTGGACGATATTCTGATTCATCCGCGCGACCGGGACTTGATTATCGCGACGCACGGGCGGTCGATCTGGATCGCGGACGATATTTCGCCGCTCGAGAAATTGAAGGCTCCGCACGGGGATGTGGCGCTGTTCGAGCCGCGGCCGGCGGTGCTGTGGAAACTCGACCGGCAGGCGCTGCGGCAGGTGACCAATCGCGATTTCAAGGGACAGAATCCGCCGGGCGGCACGGCGATTCAGATCTGGTCGAAGGGCGATGCGGGGGCGGGGAAGGTCGAGTTCCTGCAGAACAACAAAGTGGTGAGCACCATGGAGGTCGACGTCAAGGCGGGCATGAACCGGTTCCAATGGAACATGCGCGGTCCGGCACCGCCGGCTCCGGCGGGTCGCGGTCGCGGCGGGAATAATCCGAACGCGGAAGCGGGTGGCCGCGGCCGGGGACCGGTGGGTGTTCCGTTCGTGTCGGCTGGGGGCGGCGGAGGTGGTGGTGGCGGAGGCGGCGGAGGTCGCGGCTTCGTGCCGCAAGGGACTTTGATGGAGCCGGGAACTTATGTGGTGCGGTTAACGGTGGGCGGGCAGACGTTGATGTCGTCGGTGGATGTTCTCGACGATATCTGGATGCGACCGCAGTAAGGTCGCTCCAAAAAAGGGGACAGACCGCTCTGTCCACTGACGAGTCTGTGTGAAAAAGCTGAATTGGTCCCCGCCGTCACCGGCGCGGCTGGTCTGTCGCATTGAGGGCACAGGCGTCGGCAAGAGCCCTGCCGGTTACGGCGGGGTGGAGTATCGACCTTTCACACACACTCGTGAAAGTTTCCCGGCTGAGGACAGAGTGGTCAGTCCCCTTTTTTGCGCATCACTGTTTTAACGGCGTCGAGCAGATTCAAGACGTCATTCTCCGTGATCCGGCCGATGGTTCCGATTCGGAAGCATGGCTCCTGGGTCAGCTTGCCGGGATAAATCACGAAGCCGAGATCCGAGAGCTTCGAATAGAATTCGTCGAAACAAAAATCCGCGCCGGGATAGCGGTAGGTGGTGATGATGGGGCTTTGATCTTCCTCCGATAAATACGCCTCGAAGCCCAGTTTGCGCATGCCCTTTGCGAGAACCTGGTGATTGCGTGAGTAGCGTGCCGCGCGGCCGGCGATTCCGCCTTCCTCTTCGAGTTCGCGCAGCGCCTGCCGGAAAGCGAGAAGCGTGTGAGTGGGAGGAGTGAAACGAAACTGGCCGTCGCGCTCCAGGCCGCACCACTGGGCGTGAAGGTCGAGACTGAGCGTTCGCGCCCGGCCGGCGCACTCCTCGATCCGCGCGCGGCGACCCAGGATGAACGCGAATCCGGGCACGCCTTCGATGCACTTGTTCGACGACGAAACCAGGAAATCGATTTCAGCGGCATCCGGATCGACCGGGATTGCGCCGAAGCTGCTCATCGCGTCAACGATAAAAGCCGCACCCGAGCCGGCAATCGCCGGTCCGAGTTGATCAACGGGATTCAGAATGCCGGTGGTGGTTTCGCAATGCACCACGGCGACGTGGCTGAATCCCGAAAGCGGCGGCAGACGATCGGGCGTGATTCTGCAATTCTCCGGCGTCGCATGCGTCTCAACCGCGATCGAGTGAACGCGCGCGATCTGCGCGATGCGGCGGCCGTACGCGCCGTTGATCAGAACCAGAAGACGGCCATCGCGCGGGATGGCCGAAGAAATGACGGATTCGAGAGCGAAGGTTCCGCTGCCCTGCATGAGGACGCACTCGTATCCACTGGGCGATCCCGCGAGTTCGAGAAGCGCGGCCCGGATCTCACGCACCGCGCCAATGAATTCGGCGTCGCGCGAACCGACGTCGCGCAGCATAGCGGCCTTCACGGTCGCGCTGGTGGTCAGCGGTCCGGGCGTGAAGAGGACTTTGTCCACATTAATAAGGAGCGCCGGCGGCGTTCCGCACTACTGCTTGACGCCCGGATTCACGTACCCGGGCTGCAGAACATGATCCGGATCGGGGCGGACGCTCAGGTAATCGACGTGATCGGGGATATTGCTCCAGCCGTGCGGCACGCCGTACGGGATGATGACGATGTCGCCGACACCGACCACGCGCTTGGTGACGTTGCCCACAATCTGGCCGCTGCAGGAGGGTCCGTTCAGGACTTTGGTCACTTCCGATTCGGGGCCCGATTTAAAGCCATTGACGATCGCGCCGCCGGTGACCACGGTTCCGCCGCCGGAAACAATAATATAGGTTTCCGTTTCATCTGCATGGGCGATTCCACCGGCTCCTGCCGGCGCCGCGCCCTCCGGGGCCGTGCCCGCGTTGCAGCGCTCAAGGTTGGCGGTCTGTTTGCCGCGGCCTTTTCCTTTGCCCATTTTTCCGCGCGCCGCGCCCGGCGCGGGGGTTGGACCGCGATGAATGATACCTACCGCGAGGGCGTATTTGCACAGATCGACTACGCGCAGCTGCTGATCGACCGCCGGCGGAGCGCCTTTGAGCACGTTCTTGACATCCGAGTCCATAATATAGATCCCGTCGGTCGGCACCTTGCACTGGCCGTAAGCGGCGTGCGATCCGAAAAACAGAGCGGCGAAACTCAACATCGTTTTGGTCATCGTCTTCATGGGGATGGTCTCCTCGCCGGGCGTTCACTGCCCGGTTCCGTATTATAGCCGCCTCTAAGGATTGAAGTGCAGCACGCGAGCGATGCCATCCGCGCCCGATGCCGGATTCCGGTCCACCGGATCGTATTCGATGCGAACCTGGGCGGGTTTCTGCGGGCCGCAGTTCAGATCCATCACCTGGCTGGTTCCGTTCACCACCAGCTTTGACGGATCCTCGATCTGGAACATTTTCGGGCCGTGATCGGTTTCGATCACCAGCATCGCGGGCGTTCCGCAGCGGAGTTCGACAAATTTTCCGGTGACGGATGGCCGCGGCGCCGCGGATTGGATCGCTTGCGGCGGGGGATCGCGATGGGCCAGGTGCGGACGCGCGTCGGGGTCGACCAGTTGGGGCGCGGCCGCATCCGCTCGCGCCTCGTCGATCAACTGAAGCATCTGGCTCGCGCGTTGCTTCTCCTGCGGAGTAGCCGCGACCTTGGTCCATTGATCCGCGGCCCTGCGCGCGGTCGCGCGATCGCCGGTGGCCAGGTTCGCATAGGTGAGCAACATCAGCAATCTCGGCGCATCTTCGGGCGTCACTTTCTTGACCGGCGCCAGCGTCTCGAGCGCGTCCTTGGCGTGATGAGAGTTGAGTTCCACCGAAGCCAGCTCCAGCCGTACTTCCAGGCGATCGGGAGCCTGCTGGAGCAACTCGCCCAGCGCCTGGGCGGCTTTCGACGGCTCCGAACCCTCCGCCATTCGGCCGTAATCCCACAACATCCGCGGATTCCGGCTGCCCAGGTCGAACGCCTTCCCGAAGTGTTCGCGCGCATCGGCCATCTGCCGGCCGCGGAGATCCAGATACGCGAGATCCAGATACAGCTCCGGGCGATCCGGCTTCTGCGCGGCCAATTCTTCGAGCGCCGCACGCGCGGCTTTCTCATTTCCGGGGCGATCTCCAAGCTCGGCGAGCACCAGCTTTACGGCGAAATCTTCGGCCGGCTCCGCCTTCATATCGTCCTCCACCTTTTCGAGCTTGGCGGGAACCAGCACGCCCTGAAATTTTCCGCCCCGCAAATACCCCTGCAGGTCCGCTTGGATCTTGCCGATCGGCTTGCCGTAGATCGTCTCCAGCGCGCTCACCGACGGCGTGCCGTTCGAAATCGAGCGCATCACCTGGGGAAATTTCGGCCGGTATTCGGGGCTCAGCGCCAGCATGTGGGTGAGCGCCCAGCCTTCGTTGTAGAGGCTGCCCGCCTTGTCTTTCTCGTTATAGTAGGCGGAATCGTGGCCGGCCGTCAGAATGATTTCAAGCGGCACCCATCGGTCCTGAAGCAGCGCGCGATACCGGCCGGCAATCAGCGCGCCGACCAGGACCTTGTCGCCGCGCGGCTGGAACGTGGAATACAATTCGGCCAGCCCTTCATTCAGCCACGGCGGAAAATTCAAATGCGCGTGGCGAACGATCAGGTGAACATATTCGTGGGTCGCGGTGGGAAAAGTTTCGGCCCCCGTGTGGCTCATGACGATATAATCTCGATCCGCGGTAGGGTGATAGTAGGCCGTCGCGTAGTCATTGAAGCGGTACGGCTCATACTCCTTGACAGAGCTGAACGCGACGATTCGCACCGCCGATTCCTTCTGCAGGTTGGGCATCGTCTGGGTGAAGAAGCTGCGCGCCTGCTCGAAATAACGCAGCGTGTCGCGCGCGGACCGTTCGCCGGCGGTGGTGTACATCTCGAAATTCGACGAGGTCACGCGAGTCCAGCGCGATTCGCCGGCGAGCGAAATGAAACACAGTAAGCCACTCGCTCCCAGCCGGATTAAACGTGACATTTCCGTCTATTAAATCAAAAATTGGACCATTATGCCGGGATGCCGGAACGGGATCGCCCGGACCGTAGCGAAGGCCGGCAGCCGTTGACGCCCTATTTGAGAGTGGCTCGAACCGGCTGAGGGGATCGTTCGCGCGTGAGAGCGCGGTGCAGGACGTTGAGCACGGTGGGCGTCGGCGCACTTTCGCCCCCCGTGATCGATTCCGGCTTAAACAGCGCCAGCACCGCTTCGGCCGGCGGCGGATTCTGCTCCAGGAATTCCATCCCATCCACGGTGATCTGCAGATTGCTCTTGTCGTCGTTATGCACGTAGCCGCGCTGTTTCAGATACCACATGGCGAAACTCAGATCGTCATTGGTGATCTGAAGCATGCTCTCCAGCACGCGAAGCGTCAGCGTGGGACGGCCGGGCTTGATGCGCCGCCGGTCGCACAGGACGCACAGAATGGCCGACCGGAGCAGTGCAGCCTGTTTCAGTGCGTCGAAGAAAACGGTTCCGCTAAAGATCGGATCTCCCGCGTCGTGGTCGATCCCCTTCAGTTTGTCGAACTCGATGCGCAGCGCCGGATCGGAGAGAACTTCGTAAGCCATGTTGATGGCGTCGAAATTGGTTTGATTGCCGGTTTCCTGATTGTCAGGATGATATTTTTTCGCGAGCTTGGTATAAGCCGCCTGAATGGTTTCCGAATCGGCTCTGGGTTCGATCCCGAGCGCGATGTAATGATCCTGGAACTTGCCGGCAGCGGAGGAAGACATTGGTTAATCCTTCAATCGGCAGCTTCGGTCCGCTTCATGATGGCGGCCCGGTGGTGATTTGCGTCTATTCATGGTGGGCGGCGGACCTGGGCGCCGCGGACACTTCCACGCCTTCCGGGGCGTCCGGGGACTTCACGATCACCGAGATCCGGCGGTTGGAGGGGTCGTCGGGTTTGTCCGGTTTTCGCAGGCGTTGATCTGCGAATCCGCGCACCTCCGAGACCTGGTCCGGCCGCAGTCCGCCCGATTCCATAATGCGGCGGGCCGCGTTGGCGCGGTCCGAGGAAAGCTCCCAATTGGTATAGTTCGCGCCTTCCGCGAACGGCCGCGAGTCGGTATGGCCTTCGATCATCAGCGAGTAGCTGAGCTTTCCCGTCTCGGTGGCCAGCAACTTCAGCATCTCGCGTCCCTGGCCGGTTGGCTGCGCGCTTCCCGATTCGAAGAATGTGCCGGTTTCGCTCTCCATCAATTCGATGCGGAGGCCCTCTCCGGTGACGGTCATATTCACCTGGTCCTTCAACTTATCCAGCTCCGGCAGGTGCTTCATGGCGGTTTCGAGTTTTTCCTTCAACTGAGTCATGTCGGCCTTGCCGAGCGACATCGCCTGACCGGCCCCCGCCTGACCGTTGCCTGTTTCCGTTTTCTTGCCCACGCCGTCGCGAAAATATCCGGCGATCGCCTTCTTGGTCTGTTCGCTCGAATTCATCAACCACAGCACGATGAACAGCGCCATCATGGCGGTGACGAAATCCGCGTAGGCGACCTTCCACGCTCCGCCATGATGACCGGCGTGGCCAACTTTCTTCTTGATGATGATGATGGGAGGAGTTTCGTTTTCCATGGATTCCTACGCCGCCTTGCCGCGGCAGGCGCCTTCCAGCTCGGCGAAACTCGGCCGCGCATTCTGGGGCGCGACGCGGCGCGCGAATTCGAGCGCCACCAGCGGCGACATTCCTTTCAGAAACGAAATCACCGCCACGCGCACGGTGTGATAGAAATGGCCTTCTTCGTCCGCGATTTTCCCCATCTTGCCGGCGATCGGCCCCAGCAATCCGTAACACAACAAAATTCCCAGAAAGGTTCCCACCAGCGCCGCGGCGACTTTGTGGCCGATCTCTTCGGGAGGCCCTCCCAACGCGCCCATGGTGATCACCACGCCCAGCACCGCCGCGACGATTCCCAGCCCGGGCAGCGCATCCGCCACCGTGGTGAGCGCGTTCACCGGCTGCTGCGCTTCCAGATGATGCACCTCCATGTCGAGTTCCATCAGCTGATCCAGGTCAAACGGGGTGGGACCTCCCGCCATGGCGACGCGCAGCGTGTCGCACACGAAATCGCGGATGTGATGGTCCCAGTCCTTGAACAGCTCACTCGACTCCGGTTTTTCGACATCGGATTCGATGGCGGTCAACCCGCCTTTGCGCGCCTTTTGCATCACTGCATTGAGTTGCGTAAGGATTTTCACGTAAGCCGGCTTGTCGAATTTCGAGCTTCCGAAGGTGCCCAAGATGCCGCTCATGATCGCTTTGAGCACCGTCACCGGATTGGCGATGAGAACGGTTCCCGCCGCGGCTCCCGCGATGATGACCAGCTCGGCGGGCTGGATGAGCACTTTCAAATTTCCGTGCTCCATCAGGTACCCGCTGACCACGGCGCCGAAAACCACCACAATTCCTATGATTCCGAACATTCTTGACACCCTTCTCCGCAAACTCGTCCACGGCCGTCTTCGGTCCGCGCCCGTCCGATGGCCTCGGCTGCTCGCTGCTCAAGCGTCGTCACTGAATCTTCCGGGTCCGTCATCACGCCCGCAATGGTTACCTCAACGTCGTGATCCTGGCCCCACCACTGGACCTGCGAGGTCCGGATCATCACCGACAGATTGCGCGCCAGCTCCGCCACGCGCTCCTCGACAGCGTGCCTCACCATGATCCGGAAACCGCTCGCGTCCCAGCGCACCAGCGCATCGTAGGGGTTGAGATTGGCGTCGATGGTCTGCGCGATCATGCGCATCACCGACTCCACCATGCCGTGCCCGAATTGGCGCGCCAGCAGTTCGAGGCCGTCCACATCCGCGCGGATCCAAGCCGACGCCAGTCCGAACCGCTTCATGGAGGCGAGCTCATGCGTGAGCAGCATTTCGCCGTATTCGCGATTCAGCGCGCCGGTCAATCCGTCGTGGCCGCCGTGCCGCGCCGCCGTCGCCAGTTCGGTCCGGCCGCGCGCGCTGAGACGCGCGAACACTTCGGCCACGCCTGTCACCTGCCCCTGGCCGTCCAGAATCGCGTGTACGCGCATCCGCACCGGAACGCGATGACCGTCGCGATGCCGCAGGTAAATGGTGCATTCGCGCGGCTTCCCGTTTTCCTGAATGGTGGTCAGCGGGCACGTTGCTTCGGGAACCTGCCCGCCTTCGCGATCGTGACACAGCGAAAGATCCTTGCGGCAATGGCGGCCGAAAACCTCCTGCGCCAGGTATCCGGTGATGTGCTCCGCGCCGTGATTCCAGTACAGGACCCGATTCTCGCGATCGAGCAGACACACGCCATCGTCGACGCACTCGAGAATTTTCTTGAGCAGGTCGGCATCGATGAGCGCCTGGGCCGGCACATCGCCATCGACGGTTCGTTGCATGGAATTGATCATTGCGTCCCGCAGTTTCCCTTATCGGCGCCCGCAGGAATTATGAGAAAGCCTCGCCGGCGATTACAGAGCCGGTGTGAATAACCGGTGTGAAACCGGGCGCGCTCCCCTCCCTAACGAGTGTGTGAAAAGTGGAGTTGATCCCCGCCGTGACCGGCAGGGCTGGTCACCGACGTCTGCGCCTTCAACGCGATAGACCAGCCCTGCCGGTCACGGCGGGGTGAGGCATCGACTTTTCACACACACTCTAACGGTCGGGGTTCCGTTTTGTCGCGCTGTCGAATGCGCCACTTACAGAACCGCGTGCGTCAGCAAGCGGAGCACGTCCGGAGTTTTCGCCCAGCCTCTCGCCGGCGGGGTGAAATCATCCTTTTCATACGGACCCTACAGCATCCGTCGAGCCTTATGGTACGTTGTTCGAGGAGATTCCCACGATGGAACAAATTATTACCAAACTGATTCGCGACTTCGAAGACGGTTTCGTGAACCGCCGCCAGTTGATCCAGAACCTTGCTCTTGCGTTCAGCGCCGCCTTGGGCGGAAAGGCTCTCGCGCAGACCCCCGCCGGGAAGCCCGCGGGCGCGGTGGACTCGCCGTTCAATACCGTGGCCGTCGATCACATTTCCTACCAGGTCAAGGACTATCGCGTGACGCGCGATTTCTATGCCGGACTGTTGGGCATGGAAGTCAAGAACGACACCGGGAAGCAGTGCGAGCTGTATTTCGGCAACTCGATGCTGCTCGCCCGCAATCATCGGCCTCGGAGCGGCGATGCAACAGCGTCCACTCCGCCGCCGGCAGCCCCGGCTCCCGGCGGGCGGCCCGCGCCCACCTCGCTGGTCGACCACATTGCCTATCGTATTTATAACTGGGACACCGATCAGGTTCGCGATGAGCTGATGCGGCGCAATCTGCTGAAAGACGGTGCGCGGCCGGATACCGGCGGTGGCATCGCGGGCTATTCGAGCTTCCATGTGAGCGATCCGGACGGTTTCAATCTTCAGATCAGCGGCTGGGCCGGTCCCAAGGATTCGGTTTCGAAAAAGAAATAGCCGGTTAAGCCGAGCTATGCCCGGCGCACTTCATGACGCCCATATAGGCGCTCCACGGCCCCACCGGCTCGCGATATTGGTGCGCCATGATCCGGGAGATCTGGTGAAGGTGGGTCAGGTCGTGCGCGGCCCACGTCGCCAGCAACTGGGACAGCGTCACCGGCCCAAGCGCGGGATGCCGTCCGCGCCGATCGAGATCGTCCGGCCGCAGATTGAGCGCTTTCAGGTCGGCCAGATTGCCGGCGCGCAGGCCGCCAAACTCATCCAACAGCCCGCTCATTGACTTTCCTTGACACACCGCAATGTGTCCCGACATGTCGAACGGCTCAAACGCCCGGGTCTCGCCATGTTGCATCAATAGCCGGGTACGCGGCATCCAATCGGTTTGCTCGCCATGGATCAGATGACCCATGACATCGAAAACGGTCCAGGTGCCTGGCCCTTCGTTTCGCTGGGTCCAGACGTCCGGCAGATCCCGGAGAAGGGTGTCGAGGGCCGCGGGGGTGCGGCTAAGAAGTGAGATTGTGTCGGAAAGTTTGTGTTGGGTCATGGGCGATTTGTCTCTGGATGTGATGCATCCGGGTGGGGCCGCGATTCGACCGCCGATATCGGCGTGGGCGCGTGCTCTATACTGAAAAAACGAAGTGCAGAGTCTTAGATACAAACATTTAGCAATCATTTTCGGGCTGGCGACCTGCCTTGCCCGCGCCGAGTGGCACGCAACCGGACCGTATGGCGGAGCGGCCGAGGTGGTTCGATTCGTCCCCAACTCGCCAGATTCAGCATTGGCCGCGACGCGCGACGGCTTGTTGTATATGTCTCATGACGGCGCCCGATCCTGGCAGATGGTTCCCTTTCCGGCTCAACTTGCCGGAACCCTGCACGCCCTTGAAGTGGATCCCAGCTCAGCCTGGTATGTCGGGATAGAGGGGAACCAGCCGTGGATCTCAGGTGTTTATAAGACCACCGATCAGGGACATACCTGGACGCAGTTGCCGGGACTGAAGGGGAAAGCGATCTGGTCGCTGGCGATTTCGCCTTCGAATCCGCATATGCTGGCGGCCGGGGGCGAAGACGGCGTCTACTTGAGTGAGGATTCCGGAACGACGTGGCGCCGGATTTCCCCGGTGGAGAATCGAGAATTGCGGCCGGTCGTCTCTCTCGCGTTTCATCCGCGCGACACCAAAATCATTTACGCCGGCACCACGCATTTACCCTGGCGGACCACGGATGGAGGGGAGCACTGGCAATCCATTCACTCGGGGATGCTGGACGATTCGGATGTGTTCAGCATCGTGGTGGATCCGAACCGGCCGGAGATTGTTTTGTCGAGCGCCTGCAGCGGGGCCTACCGGAGCACTTCGGCAGGAACCCAATGGTCGCGGATGCCGACCCCGCATGGAGCGTTCCGGACTTACTTTGTAGCGCTCGATACGGAAAGCGGAGCGATTTTCGCGGGCACCACTTTGGGCTTGTTCCGGTCGACGGATAGCGGCAAGACGTGGAGCAAAGTGACCGGCGAGGCCGTCAAGTCGATCGCCTTCCGGGGGCAGAAAATCCTGATGGCATCGCTGCACGAAGGGGTGTTGATCAGCACCGACGGCGGCGAGACGGTGCGTCCGGTCAACGAAGGCTTCAGCAACCGAAGCCTGGCGACGCTCACTTCGGCGGGAAACGTTCTATTCGTGGCCAGCGTCTACGAACCGGGCGAAGGCGGGTTGTTTCGCAGCCGGGATTTTGGCACGACGTGGAGCCGTGTTTCGGGCGAACACGATGCCGGGAATCTTCTCATTCTGGCCGCGAAACCGGGGAACCCGGAGCTAGTGTTCGGGGCCAATCATGAGGCTTTTTATGGTTCGAAAGACGGCGGTCGGTCCTGGGTTCGGGAACTCGCGCCGCCCGGGAAAGGCGTGACGGCTTTGGTGGCCACCCAAGACGGATCGCTGCTGGCGGGAACCAATTCAGGCGTTTACCGAAAGACCGGGGCCACTTCCTGGGTTCCGGTGAAAGTGCCGGGCGCGCGGCGGGTGCAATGGATGAAATCCTCCGGCCACGGGCGCCTGGCCATGATCGCCGACGACCGCGCGTTTGTGAGTTTGAACGGCGGCCGCGAATGGAGCCCTTGCGGAAACGGTCCCATGGGCGCCGAATGGAATGGACTGAGTTTGAGTACGGCGGGCGAGGTTCTTGCGGCTACATCGCATGGACTGCTGCGGTCCGCCGATCATTGCGCCTCCTGGACGCTGGTGAAGGAAGGGCTGGATGCCGGAACGGTCAGCACGGTTTTGTTCCATCCCACCCGTCCCCTGGAAGCGTATACGTCGCAGTACGGAAAGGTGTTTCGATCCGTGGACGCAGGCGGGCACTGGCGCCCTCTGGACGACCTCGGACGGGACGGTCTGTATCCTGCCGCGCTGCTGATTTCGCCCAACCAGCCCGACCGGCTGGTGGCCATGTTTCCGCGCCGCGGCGTGGAGATTTCAACCATTGCAGTTGACAACACCGAAGGTTCTGAAAAGGAGAGAAACAGGTGAAAGCACCTCGTGATTTCTTGAGCAGCTTTGGAAGATCGTTGTCCGTTCTTCTAGGGGCGATCGGCGTGATGATGCCGGCGGTGGCCCAAACAAATAACTCTTATTCCACCATCGATTTTGGTATTTTCGGAGGCGGAGCATTCCCGCAGCTTTATCAGGGTGAAAACGGGCGGTCGATCACGTATGCCGACGGCTATATCTTTGGCTTTCGCTTAAACGAAGATCTCTGGGAACATTTTGGCGCCGAAGAAAGCGTCGGTTTTGGATTTAATAACCTCCGTGCGACGGTGCTGAACGACCCTCGGGTCAACGTTTTTGGCATCGGCGGACGCAATGACAATCTGGCGGTGAACGGGCTGTACTATTTCACCCCGCGCGCGTCGAAGTGGAGACCGTTTCTGACGGTCGGCCCAGGGCTGACTTACAACCGGCTGGAGGATTATTTTCTCACGCCTCCGGGCGGCCCGTCGCAGCAGTACCAGATGAAATATTCGCCCGCGCTGGTTTACGGCGCCGGCATCAAGTGGAATGCCTCGCGCCGCATCGGCTTCCGTCTCGACGTGAGAGATACCTTCACTTTTTCTTCCCACTACGATCTGCCGACCACTCCGATCGCCCCCGGGGCCGTGTACCTTAGCCACGGTGGCACCGAACACTTCCTGTCGGCGACCTTGGGAATTTCGTTCCACCTCCGAATCCACGAAGAGGGACCAGCGCCAACCCCGACTCCTACGCCAGCGCCCAAACCGGTGGTGGTGACGCCAGCCGCGCCGCGCGTCGAGATCAACGTGGGATCGATTTCAGGCGCGCATGATGTCTGCCCCGGAGAAAGTCTCCAGGTAGGCTCGAACGCGGTGGTTACCGGAGCACAGCCTCGCTATCAATGGATGGTGAACGGCAGCCCGGCGTCGGACGGAACCGGCAGTTCGTTTAACGTGCCGACCAGTTCGAGCGGTGAGGAATCGATTTCGCTCCAGGTTTCCGCGGGCGGCGAGTCGCAGACCTCCTCTCCAGTGAATGTTCGGGTGAAAAACTACAGCCGTCCGACGGTTCAACTGAGTCTGTCGCAGACCAGCATCCCGGTCGGCGGGACCGTCGCGCTTTCGGCATCGGCGACGGGCTCGGAATGCGGCGATCCGGTGAGAATCAGCTACTCGGCGAGCGAAGGCTCGATCAACGGAAACACCTACGATTCGACTGGCGTAAGCTTCGACCAGAACGCCGGAGGGTTGCAGACCAAAGTGATTCACATCACGGCGACGGCGACCGATCGCACCGGCGCCACGGCGACGTCCACCGCGGATCTGACCGTCACCTCGAAACCAACCGCGCGACGCCTGGACGATCTGATCTTCCCGGCCAACAGTTCACGGGTCAACAACTGCGCCAAGCGCCTGCTGCTCGAAGTGCTGACGCCGATTCTGCGCAGCGATCCGAATGCCAAGGTGATTCTGATCGGACATCGCGACGCAAGCGAACGCGTGACCACTCTCGATCGCCAGCGCGTGTTGAACGCGGCGGCGGTGCTCAGCGCGGGCAAGGGCATCTGTCCCCAGCTCGAAGTGAGCCGCATCCAGGGCGAGTGGGTCGGAACCAATCAGAGTTCGGCCACCAAGCCCTCCTTCTGCGGAACCTCGACCGAGGTAAAGGAGAAGACCGGGCAAGCGGTGGTTGAGTCGGACACCAAGGCTCAATTCCGCCGAGTGGAAGTATGGGTCGTGCCGGGCGGCGCGGATATGCCGCCGGGAGTCAACGCGCGGGATCTGCCGGCAGCGGCGGTGAAAGCGCTGGGCTGCCCCAGGTAGTCCCGTGGTTCAGGCGGGGGCGAGAGAATCGTCCCCGCTTCTCCG
The DNA here is from genome assembly GCA_963797245.1 of Terriglobia bacterium. Taxonomy (GTDB): domain Bacteria; phylum Acidobacteriota; class Terriglobia; order Bryobacterales; family Bryobacteraceae; genus Palsa-187. Next base: position 121,156 of record CAWCPE010000011.1, on the reverse strand, counting down.
CTCTCCTTCACGAGAGCCGGACGGCGGATTTCAAGCCGCGTGGCGCTTCAGCGCCGCCGCGTGGGGCGAGGCTGAAGCCTCGCGCGGGCTCGAAGCCCGCCCTCCCTTCACCCCAGCTTGATATAGTGTTTTGCGTGAGACCTCGTCTGCTCGCCGCCTTTGCGCTGCTGAGCGTCGCCCGCGCGGAGACCGCCGTAACGCTCTCCCCAGCGAATCATGCGATTCGCGTCAATGTCGACACCCACCTGACCCTGACCTTTTCGAGCGCTCCGACCCTGGCGAAGTCCGGCCAGATTCGCATCTACGATGCGGCCGATCACCGTCTGGCTGACACACTCGACCTGAGTATCCCTGCCGGTCCTGACCCCTCCCACCGCATCCCGACGCGTCCCTCACCGGCCGCTGCTCAGGACTCTGGCGTGCCCACCTCGCCGACCACTACCACGCCGGCCGTGAGGACGACGCCCGCCGATCTGCATCATTACCAGCTCACCACCATCGGCGGTTTGGCGGACTTTCACTTCTATCCCGTGATCATTCATGGCAACGTGGCCACCATTTATCCCCACAATAGGGTCCTGCGCTACGGCCACGATTACATCGTGCAGATCGATCCAGGCGTTTTCACACCGGCCTCGGGAGCCTTCGCGGGCTTCACCACGGATGACGCTTGGCGTTTCACCATCAAGCCGGATCCTCCGCCTGCCAATTTAACGCGAGTCGTCGTCGCAGCCGACGGCAGCGGCGATTTCAATACCGTTCAGGGCGCCGTCGACTTCGTTCCCGACAACCCGCCACAGCGGGTGACGATCTTCATCCGGAACGGCGTCTACGAGGAGATCGTCTTCTTCCGTAACAAGGCGAACCTCACCTTCCGCGGCGAGGATCGTGAAAAGGTCCAGGTCGGCTACGGCAACAACAGCGCGTTCAATCCGCCCATGCCGGGACCTTCCCGCCGCTGCGCCTTCTCCGCCTATGACTCGACGGGCATCCAGCTGATCAATTTCAGTGTGAACAATTACTACATCGGCCAGGCCGAGGCGCTGCTCATGTCCGGCTCGAAAAATATTGTGAGCCACATGACGCTCAAGGGCTCGGGTGACGCACTCAATCTGCGGGGCTCGGTTTATCTCACCGATAGCTTGATTATCGGCGATGGCGATACGATCCTCGGGGTGGGCCCGGCTTTCTTCCGGCGTTGCGAAATTCGCTCGGTCGGCCCCTTTATGTGGATTCGCAACACGGAAGCGAACCACGGAAACGTGTTCGTCGACTGCACCTTCACCGCCATCGACCGTCCGCTGCCGTGGAGCCCGGCCTCGGCGCCGGTCAACGCCTCCAAGGTGCTCGCGCGACTGCCCAACAATCACGGCCTGAACTACCCCTACGCCGAGGCCGTGCTCATCAACTGCCGGCTCAACGGCATTCCCCCGGCCGGCTGGGGACCTATCGACGGCGAGACCTCCCACATCCACTTCTGGGAGTTCCACGACACCGATGCCGGCGGCCATCCGGTGGATGTCACGGAACGGCATCCGGTCTCAAGACAACTGATGAAGCCGCAAGACGATCAAACTATCGCGAACTATAGTGATCCCGCATTCGTCCTGGGCGGGTGGAGTCCTGCCGTGGATCGGTAGGGAACATCCGCAGGCTGAATTTCGTAAGGCTTTGTGATAGCATCTGGATCGTTTATGTTCCATCTGATCGCGCTGGGAATCTGTATCTCATTGTATTTTCTGCCGTCCATCATCGGACGCAGTAAACGAAACTTCCCGGCGATCTTCATTCTGAATTTCCTGTTGGGATGGACGGTCGTTGGATGGGTGGTCGCGCTGGTCTGGGCGTTAACCGCGGAGGTTCCGGCTCCATACCCCACTCAGGCTCAACCGAGCTGTTCGGTCTGCCGGACTCCGATTCGCATGGGCCAGAACTTTTGCCCAGGATGCGGCCGCAATCTTGCGTGGCCGCAGGGCACGCCCGCGTCGGGCACATAGATTCAGCGCCACGTTAAGCTACTATTCTCTTCATGCCCTTTTCGATCCGCGCGCGCCTCAGCGCGATGATGTTCATCAACTACGTCATCTGGGGCGCGTGGTATGTCACCATCAGCACCTACCTGACCAGCACGCTGCATTTCACCGGGGCGCAGGCGGGCGCAGTATTCGGCACCACGGCGCTTGCATCGATGATCTCGCCGTTTTTTGTCGGCCTGATCGCCGACCGGTTCTTTTCGACTGAACGGGTTCTGGCGCTGCTGCATTTCATTGGCGCTGTGCTGCTCTGGCGCGTGGCGAGCGCGCACACGTTCGGCGCGGTGTACGGAATTCTTCTCGCGTATTGCCTGTGCTATTTCCCGACCCTCGCGTTGACGAACTCGCTCACGCTGCAGCATCTGAAGGACCCCGGCCGCGATTTTCCACTGATCCGCGTGTTTGGAACGCTGGGCTGGATCGCGGTCGGGGTGGTGGTCGGCACGTTGGGGATTGAAAAATCCGCGACGCCGTTCTTGCTGGCGTCGGGCGCCTCGGTGGTCATGGGCTTCTTCAGCCTGATGCTGCCCCACACGCCGCCGGCCGCGAAAGCAGACGCGTTCAGCTTCCGCGGCGCGCTGGGGCTCGACGCTCTGGTGATGCTGAAGGACAAATCGTTCTTCGTTTTCTCCATCGCGTCCGTGCTCGCGTGCGTCCCGCTGACGTTTTATTTCTCGTTCACCAACGATTATCTGAATGATATCCACGTGGCCAACGCGGCGGGCAAAATGACGCTGGGGCAGGTCTCGGAAGTCGGCATGATGCTGCTGATGCCGTTCGTTCTGCGGCGCGTCAACGTAAAGGGAATCCTGATCATCGGCCTCGCGGCGTGGGCCATCCGTTATACGCTGCTCGCTTTCGGCGACGCGGGCCCAGGCGTCTGGATGTTGTATATTGCGATCCTGCTGCACGGCGTCTGTTACGACTTCTTCTTTATGACCGGGCAGTTGTACACGGATCAGCAAGCCCCGGCGCACCTGCGCAGCGCCGCGCAGGGCTTCATCACGTTCATCACTTATGGCGTCGGCATGTACGCCGGGTCGCTGATTTCAGGGAATGCGCTGGACTTCTTCACCACCGGGCCCGGCGTTCACGACTGGAAGACGTTCTGGCTTAGTTCGGCGGCGGGGGCGTTTGTGATTCTGCTGATTGTCGGCACCCTGTTCCGCAGCCGCATAAAGATCGAAGCAGCAGCCGAAGTAGCGCCCAGCTACGATATCCATCCATAACCGCAGGGCCGCGCCCCTCTCGTATCCCACACGTCGCGATTCGCTTTGCCGATCGGCGCATCGCGCTACCGCGCGCGATGTACCCATTTTTCCGTCCGCGCTACGTTCATAATTTACTGTTAAATATCACTGCTACAAGGCACCTTTAAGTAACCGCGAAGTTATTTTTTTCATTGAAGTTTGCGAGCCTTGCGTGATACATTTTTCGCACAGGGTCTTTTCGACGTTATTGAGAACTGATTCGCGCTCGACAGGAACAGGCGCTGGTGTGCGGCTGATCTTTTTGACAATATGCCCGCCGGCATATGCAATTCCTGTGATTGTGTTTCAAGAACGCGGGTTTACTGTCGTCAATGGACGCAAGAAAATCATTTTAATAAAAAGGAACGACTGTTATGAAAAGTTGTAGATTTCCTTGTCTATTATTGGCGGTGTGTCTGGGTGCGATCTCGCTATTTGGTCAGATCACGGGGGACCTGCAGGTCAGAGTGACCGACCCGTCGGAGGCCGTGATCGCGAATGCAACCGTTACCGTTCGCAGTCTCGATACGAATAGCATTCGTACCGTCAAAACCGATGCCACCGGCTCGGTTCGAGTCAGCCAGCTTGCGATCGGGGCTTATGAAGTTAAGGTGGTGCAGCCCGGATTCACGCCGGCTACGGCCACTGCGCACGTCTCCAGCGGTAACATCGAGGCGGTTCCCATTACGCTCAAGGTCGCCTCGCCGAACCAGCAGATCCAGGTGGAGGACGTCGCGGCGGCGGTCAACACGGTGAACGGGCAACTTCAACAAGTGATCGATAACCAGGCGATTACGGATCTTCCTCTGGCGGCCAGCGGGATTCTGGGCCTGGCCGCGACTTCTCCTGGCGTGATTCCCGTGACGCCGAACGATCCGTTTCTCGGCTTGGGCAGCTATAATTCGAACGGCGGACGCGGGCGCGCCAACAACATCACGCTCGATAACGCGATCTCGACCGATGTGAGCACCACCGGCGCCACCCCGCTCGGCACCGTGCCGCTCGACGCGATCAGCGAATTCAATCTCATCACCAATCAGTTCAACGCCGAGTACGGCCGTAACTCGAGCTCCCAGCTTCAGATCCTCACCCGCGGCGGCACCAACGATTTTCATGGCGAGATGTTCGAATTTCTGACCAACAGCTACTTCAACGCGCGCGATTACTTCGACCGCACCGGCTCGGCCACGCCCAACCGCGGCAACGACTGGGGCGCTTTCGCCGGAGGATCGATCATCAAGAACAAGCTGTTTTACTTCGGCTCCTATGAAGAGACCACCATCCGCGGTTTGGGCGGCACGCGTATCGCGACGGTGCCGACGCCCACGCAGGTCGCCAGCGCCACGCCGATCGCGCAGCAGATCATCAGCGAATACAATATTCCGCTGAGTTCCAGCGGCACGGTCAGCCAGGTGGCGCCGGCCGCGACGGACACGCTCGCCTATTCGGGCCGCATCGACTACAACATTTCCGAGCGCGACGTGTTTTATGCCCGCTTCGGAGAATTCGATTCGCATGCCGACAGCACCGGCAACACGTTTATCAATTCGAACCTGGTCGAGAACGGCACCAGTTCGGCCAACCGCGCCTGGGACGGCACGCTGACGGAGACCCATACGTTCAGCCCCAACACGGTGAACACGTTCCTGTCCTCGTACGGACGCAGCGCGCCGGTGTTTACTCCCTTCTTCAACAACGCCGGCAAGCCCGAAATCGAGTTCGGCGACGGGACGTCGTTCTTTGGAACCGATACCATCCTGCCGCAGGGGCGCCTTCAGAACACCTTCGAACAGGTCGACACGGTGACCCACGTCATCGGCAAGCACACTATTAAGTTCGGCGGCGAATACGACCGTGTGCAGGCCAATAGCTTCTTCGACAGCAACATCAACGGTACGCTGACGTTTCTGACCCTGCAAAACTTCTTGCAGGATCAGCCGTTTTCCTTCACGCAGGGTTTCGGCAACACGGAGCGCGGCAATCGCATTTCGAACGCGGCCAGCTTTATCCAGGACGACTGGCGCGTGCTGCCGACCTTGACCATCAATCTCGGCTTCCGCGAAGAGTACAACTTCGGCGTGACCGAGGTCAACGGCATTCTTTCGAACCTGAACACCAGCCTGACCACCACGCCCATCGGCGGCGCGGGCACGGGACCGCTGGGCGCGTTTTACGTCGGTGGATCTTACTTCAAGAACCGGTACAATCCGGGTCCGCGAGTGGGGTTCGCATGGAATCCGGGCAACGGCAAAACTGTAATCCGCGGCGGCTATGGGATCGCCTACGATTTCATTTACCTGAACCCGATCACCAACGGACGTTTCCTGCCGCCATTCTATTACGGGCTAACCTTGCCGCAGGGACAAGTCGGCGTGGGCGCGAACTCGGTGGCCAACATTCTCGCCGGAACGTCGCCGTTCCAGGCGGCCGGCAATGCGACGGTGGGAACCTTCGGGACCAATATCGCGAACTTCGGCGGCGTGACCTACATCGATCCGAATCTGAGAAATCCGCAAACCCAGCAATATTCGCTGACCGTGGAGCGCCAATTGTTCCAGGGATGGGTGGCGCGCGCGGGATATTCGGGAAGCAAGTCGGACTACCTGCAGGACACCATCCCCGAGAATTTCCTGGCGCCCGGCCTGTTCACTCCGCCGACCACGCTCGCCCAGCAGCAGGCGCAGCAGGCGTCCGGGCTGTACACGATGCTGAACTCGGGCCTGAGCGGAAGCCCGACCTCGCGCAGCAACCGGATCGATGGTCGCTTCAACGCGGTGAGCGTGGTGACCTCTGGAGCCACTTCGAGCTACAACTCGCTGCAGACGCAGCTTTCACGCCGCTTCGCGGGGTGGTACGGATTCTCTCTGGCATACACCTGGTCGAAATCGATCGACGACATTTCCGATGCGCTGGGCGTGCTTGAAACCGACGTGGCGAGCCCGCAGGACCCGTTCAACCTGAGCAACAATCGCGCGGTGTCGGCGTTTGACGTGCCGCATCGCGTAGTGCTGATCAATGAGTTCACCTCCTCTTTCAAGGGAATCGAGAACAAGTGGGTTCGCGAGGCGGTCAATGGATGGCAGCTCTCCGGCAATTTCCAGGCGCAGAGCGGATTGCCGGAGGATCTGCTGGCCGGAACGGTGGCCGGTCTCACGGATGGGACGCTGCTCGGCGGAAACGGCGATCAGCGGCCGAATCTGATCGGACCGCTGCATGTCGCACTGCAACCAAATCCAGGCGGAGGTGCGAACAATCCGAACCTGATCACCAATTCAGGGCTGGCGCAACCGCTGGTCGGCATGTTCGGCAGTTTGGGACGCAATGTGCTGCGGCTGAATCCGCTGATTGAATCGGACATGGGCATCAGCCGCATTTTCTCACTGAAGCCGGAACGGATGAAATTCAAAATCCAGGCCCAGGTGTTCAACCTGTTCAACAACACCACCTTCAGCCTGCCTGGCGTGAGCCTCTCCTCACCCTCGACGTTCGGCTACTACAGCGGGACCGACACGAACTCGCGCCGCATCGATCTGCTGGCGCGGTTGACCTGGTAAGCGGAAGCGATCGTGCAAGGCCGGGCAGGCGTCCGGTCTTGCTCAGAAATCGTCGTTGGTTCGATCGCGGCGCATGGATTGGCCCAGACCGCCGGCGCCCACCCATTCTTTGGCGTGCTTATCGTAGACCGTGATGCCGAGACTGCGCGTTTCCGAAATAAAAACGTTGTCCTTGGTGTAGCGGATGTAGCCGCCGAGCGAATGAGCCTTCTCCGGACCGGCGTGAAGCACGCGCGAATCGTTCACGTGCATCGTGTATCCGTAGCGGCCGACGCCGCCGCCGGCCATCGCAAAAAACCAGCCGGGCTGTCCGGATGCGGTGACGATGTTAGTCTTGTTCAGATCCCGCTCATAATCCGCAATAGGATTGTGCACGGCAGAAAGCGCGTTGATCTCCGCCGCGTCCGGCGTTCCCGCAACCGAAAGGCGGCACTTGCGTCCCTTTGAGTTGTACGGCTCCATCGGCTTTCCGGCCCAGCCGGACAGGAAGAAAGTGGTCGCGCCGGGCGCACCGGCGATGCTGGCCGTCTTTCGCGCGGCGCGGCGATTTCCCTGACCCCTGCCCCAGCCGAGACCCGTAAGCAGCTCGTAATCATGATCGCCGAACGCAGCCATCCCGGTGCGTCCCTGCCGAAGCATGGCTTCTTCCGCATCCTTATATTGAACCCCGATGAACTCGGTGGGCGTGAAAATAATCGAGCTGAGCTGGATGCCCCACTTTCCATCATTATTAGTGATCGCGTAGATCCCCTGATTGATTCCGATTCTGTATCCATCGGCACGGTAACGTGTGTAACTCAGCTCCAGGCCGACATTCACGGGATTGAACGTATGCACCTGCAGGACGTCCATAATGTCGTAGCTTCCCGGACGATACTGACTGTCGGACTTCGAGTCCTCATGAATCGAGGGCGGCGGGTTACGCAGGAATTCCTCGGCGGATTTATAGACCAGCGGCTCGATGCCTTCATACGTCGCGTAAGGAAAATGCAGCGTGCGCGCGACGGCAGCCATGTCTCGATCGTTGAATGCGGCGAAATATTCGGTCACCAACCGCATGGCTTCCGGAACCGACGTGCGGTAATAAACAGGAAAGCGTGCATCCAGCATTCCGCCGGGCTTCAGATTCTTGGGCTCGGGAAGTTCCTCGGCTGCCGCGGCGCGCATCTCCAGGTCTTTCCTGATATCCGGCTCGATCGCGGCCAGCATATCCTGACGCAATTGATCGCGTGTTTCCCCTCCGATGGGTTTTTGTGCGAAAGCGTCTCTCACCGCCGCGGGACCAACCAGACCAGCGGCTGCAGCGCTGCGCAGGAACCCTCGCCGATCGCTTTTCTGATTTTCTTTCATTCGAGACTCCTTTTTTCAAAAACAGCTACGACTTTATCACGGTGTATACTTCTAAAGAATCCCAAGGAGGATAGGATGCTTCGTCGATCCATTTTTGCTTTGAGCGCGCTGTTCGCGGTTGCGCTGTTCCTCACCGCCAAGAACAAATCCGAGCAGCCCAAGGACGGCTGGTTTACCACTTCGGACAACATCAAGATCCATTACCTGACGCTCGGCGATAAAGGATCGTCGGTCGTGCTGATCCACGGATACACGGGCAACGCGAAGGGCAACTGGTTCGATAACGGAATCGCGCAGGCGCTCGCGAAGAACCATCGCGTGGTGGCGCTCGATAATCGCAATCACGGGATGAGCGACAAGCCTCAACTGAACGGCCCGGGCCGCGCGATGGACACCATTGAGTTGATGGATCATCTGAAAATCGAGAAAGCCCACATCGGCGGCTACTCGATGGGCGGCGCGTTCACTGGTGAATTGCTGGCCACCCATCCGGAGCGATTCATCACCGCGCATTTCGGCGGCTCTGGAATCATGGAAACCGACCCGGAATGGATCGCGAAATTGCCGCCGGATCATCAGGGCGTGAATCCGATGGAAGCGCAACTGAGCCACGGATTGCGAATCCACCACGCCATGGATAACGGGATGAGCAAGGAAGAAGCGGAGAAGCTGGCATCGGCTCCGCCCGCGCCGAGAGCGGCCGCCCCTGCCGGTCCAAGGCCGATCCCGGCGAACCGGCCCAAGCTCGATCTGACCAAGTTGAACATTCCGATCATCATTATTAATGGTGAATTCGACCATGCGCGGGCCAGGAGCACACGCGCGGCGCGCGAAGCCAACGATGTCGAGATCGTGGTTCTTCCGGGCAAGCAGCATCTCTCGGCGATTGTGGCCGGCTCCATGCCGAAGGAGTATCTGGATAGCCTGGTGGGATTCATCAACACGCACGATTCGATGTAATCTGGCGGGATGGCTGGCAACCGCTCAATCTCGTTTGCGCTCGCGCTGGCCAGTTGCGCCGGACAGGGAACGGTTAACTGGCCGGCCTTTCGCGGCGCGGACGCCATGGGCGTCGCCGAAGGGAAAATCGTTGATTCGTGGAACGCGGACCCGGACGCGGGAGCCATGCGAAATGTTCGCTGGAGCACTCCGATCCCCGGCCTGTCGCATGCGAGTCCGGTTGTGTGGGGCGACCGGCTGTTCGTCACCAGCGCAATCCGTTCGGCCGGCGCGGCCACGCTGAAGCTTTCGATTCACGACAACGGCGCTCCGGCCGACGATAATGGCGAGCAGACCTGGGTGGTGTACTGTCTCGACAAGCGGACCGGCCAGATCATCTGGCAGCGCACGGCGGTGAAGGGTTTTCCCAGAACGCGGCGCCATACGAAAGCCACGCATGCCAACTCGACCGTGGTTACCGACGGCCGCCGGCTGATCGTTTTCTTCGGCTCCGAAGGCGTGTATTGCTATGACCTGGACGGAAACCTCCAGTGGAAAAAAGACCTGGGCGCGTTCGACGCCGGACCGGCCGGTTACGATCTGCAATGGGGCACGGCCAGCTCGCCCGTTCTGTTCGACGATCGCGTGGTGCTGCAGTGCGATCAGAAGCGCGGCTCGTTTCTGGTGATTCTGTCGGCGAAAAACGGAGAGGAGTTGTGGCGCACCTCGCGCGACGGCACGTCCAGTCAAAGCTGGGCGACACCCGCCGTGGTCCGCACTTCCGCGCGGACGCAGATCGTCTGCAACGGCTGGCCGTACATGGCCGCCTACGATTGGAACACGGGCAAAGAGCTGTGGCGGTTGAAAAACGGTGGAGATCTGCCGGTCTCCACACCGGTTTTCGCGTACGGACTGATCTACGTGATGAGCTCGCACAGCGGCCCGACGCCCTTGTTCGCCGTTCGACCCGACGCGTCCGGCGACGTCACGCCGCAGGGTTCGGCCACCACCAGCAGCGGTGTCGCGTGGTATGAGCCGCACAATTTATCGTCGATGGTGACGCCGCTCGCCTTTGATGGCCTCCTGTATAGCCTGGGCGACAACGGCGTGTTCAAGGTATTCGATGCGCGCACCGGCCGGCTCCGCTACACCCAGCGCCTGGGCACCGGGTTGACAGGCTTCTCGGCTTCCCCGATTGAGGTGGATTCCAAAATCCTTTTCGCGAGTGAGGACGGTGAGGTGTACGTGGTGAAGGCGGGAACGCAATTTGAGCTTCTGTCCAAGAATCTGATCGGCGAAATGGTGCTGGCGACTCCCGCGGTTTCAGAAGACACGCTGTACTTCCGCACAACCGGGCATGTGCTCGCCATCGGCGGCGTAAGAAATCGGGATTGACCGCTCCGTTCGAAAAGGCAAAGCCTCCGATGTCCCTGGCGGGACGGTCAGGGTTCCGTTTCGGAGCGATGCGCGACGCTGAGCGTCACTGGCGGGGTTTTCCCATAGACCAGCCCTGCCGGCCACGGCGGGGTACACTCCCAAGTTTTCAAACAGACTCATCAGCAAGTTGGCGATGATCCTTCGGCTCATCGTGACCGATGAAAGTAGCTTGGACGGCGGGCTTCGAGCCCGCGCGAGGCTTCAGCCTCGCTTCCGTACAGCGGCGCTGAAGCGCCACGCGGATTGAAATCCGCCGTCCGCGGCTCGCGTGAAATCAATGGCCTGCGGATCACTTTCAGGGGAGGGCAGCACGTCCGGAGTCGTCACCAAGACTTCACACTAGGCAGCCGAGAGTTTCCGCGCGACGCCCGTGAAGGCGCTCGCGAATCTTGCGATCACGTCCACGTCGACCGCTTCAGGACCTCGATCCAATGGATTGTGGAACAACGCATTGCGCCCGATCAGAGACATGTAGCGCCCGCCGCCGCGGTGTACCACGCCGGCTTCCCCGCCGGGAACGGTGCCGCGCGGATTGCGCCGGTCAACGCGCAGGCCGGCCGCGATCATCGCCTCGGTCATCATGGCTTCCATCTCGTCATCGGAAGACTGCACCACGTTGCCAGGGTTCTGCGCCGCGCCGATGTTCGCGCCGAAGTGAATCCAGGCGCGGCTGTGGGTGATGATGCCGAGCTGTCGCTCCGCGTAGATTTCGATGCCGCGCTGGCCGATTTCGTGCCCGCTTGAGGCGACGAACCGAATCTCGCGTGCCGGTTTTGTTCCGCGTAACGCGCTCATCAGCAATAGCCAGCACACGATGCCGCCGCCGCGCTCGCTCGCGCACGTCCACCAGCCGCTGCGCGGCGTCATCACGATCAGCGGCGGCAGCGACGGATCCGAACCGGGGATGCTCGCAGTCACGTTGAACGCCTCGGCGGGGATTCGCTTCACCTCCGCGACGACCGTAATTTCAGACCCGCTCCGGACGAGTTCGTTCAGCCCGGACTTTTCTTCGCTCGACACCTGGAGGACCGGCGGACCGAAGGGCTTGAGAAAGCTCTCCGCGTTGTTGGGACACAGGCCCGGGCGTCCACCGAGCGTCACCAGGACGATTGCGCGATGACGCTTCCCGCGGCGCGCCTCGCCCAGCGGTCCGGCTCCCGCCGTGTTGGGCGCGGCTTCGGCCAAGCCGATTCCAGCGTCGCTTCCCAATGCACCGAGGCGGCCGCGAATCCCCTCGGACGAAGTGAAGGAGCCATCGAACAGCGGCAATCCTTCAATCCGCCGGCCGGAGGCCGTGACCGTGGCCGTGACGGGATCGATGCGGCTCAGAGAGAACATCTCGCGCGCGGGTTCGAGGCCGGCCTCGCGTACCTGCGCCATCAACCAGTCGCCTGAGATGCGATCAACTTCTGTACCGGTGCGATGAATGCCCTGTTCCTCATACGAACCGATGATTTCCGCGATGCGGCGCTGAGGGCCGGCCCGCTTCTGCGCCCACAGAGGCGCGGAGCCGGCCAGCGCAATCCATTCGCGACGTGTCATTGCCACAGCCATGGGCACATGATACCTGGAACAATGGTCAAATGCGTACTCGTCTCGCATTTCTGCTTTCGGCCTGGCTGGCATGCGCTCAAGTGCCATCCACGCGGGATCTGCACCTGGTGGGCGGCCGCTTCAAGCCTTTGACCTACGATCAAATGACGCCCGCGCAGAAAACCATGACGGACCATCTGCTCAGCGGCGAGCGCCACGGCACCAACGGACCCTTCAACGTTCTGCTGCGCAGTCCGGAAATGGGCGATGCCGTGCAAGCCCTGGGCGCGCAGGTGCGTTTTCACTCAACACTCGCACCCAGGTTGAACGAATTTGCGATCATCCTGACCGGCCGGTTTTGGAATGCGCAATATGAATGGTACGCACACAAGCGGCTCGCGCTTCAGGCGGGGCTCAGTCCGGCCATTGTCGATGCGATCGCACTCGGCCGGCGCCCGACTGGGATGCAGGCCGACGAAGAAGCCGTCTATAATTTCGTCACCGAACTACTCCACAGCAAACAGGTAAGCGATGCGACGTTCAATGCCGCGCGCGACCGGTTGGGCGAGCGAAGCGTGGTCGATCTGATGACTGTGGTTGGCTACTACGGCTTGGTGTCCATGGTGCTGAACGTGGATCGTTATCCGTTGCCGGCCGGAGTCCAGCCGGAACTGAAGCCTTAACAGGGTGCTGAAAAAGGGGACAGACTGCTCTGTCCCCGATCCGAACTAGTTGATTTGTTTGAGACCGCTCGGCGTGGACAGAGCGGTCTCTCTTGTAAATCCGCTCCACGCCGTCCCCTTCTTGGAGCACCCACCAACGCCCGCGCAAAAAAGGGGACTGACTACTCTGTCCCCAACCCACACACCCTCAACCGCCGACACCACCACTCCAGTGGACAGAGCGGTCTGTCCCCTTTTTTGGAACGCCCCCTTCGAATGCCTCTCGATGAGCGGCGATTTTCATGCTTCCGGGTGAAGCTCGGCTTCATCGCTCTGCGCTGTCCCCTTTTTCGCACCCTGTTAAAACGTGTGCCGGTATTCGAACCTTACTAGATCGGAGTACCAGACCGCGCTCGTGAGCGCTCGCCCGTATCCGAGATAGAACGAATTGCCGCCGCCCACGTCGGTGCGCGCTCCGATTTTAAGATTGACAATGTTGGTCCCACTCGCCGAAACTCCGAGCGTGGTCGGATTGGTGGCGTAGTCGGTTTCGAATCCACCTAACACCGTCCAGCCGACTAGCTCGATCACGGGAGTAAAGCGCACGCGTTGGCCGCGGTAAACCTGATAGCTGGGGCCGACTCCGTAAAAGAAAACGTTGCCGGCGAAACCTTGCGGATTCGGATTTGAAGCCGACGGCACGCCCTCCGACCCGCTGATCGGAACCCAGATCCCCGCCTCCGATTCGATCGCCGTGCGGTCGGAGAGCTTCTGATAGTACAGCAGGGAAGGCTCGACGCTGAAGTGGTTGGTGCCCAGACCGTCAGTCGCATTCCCGGTGGGTAAATAACTCTTCAACTGAAAAGTGACGTAGCGGCTGTCCGACGCGATCAAGGCTGCCTTCACTCCTGCCGTGATATCGCTCAATCCCTGCTCGTTGGGACCGCCGCCGGTGTTGGGCACCACGCTGGTCGGCTGAATCCAGCGAAAGGGAACCTCGACGAAAAAGGACAGCCGTTTGCGCAGCGCATATTCAGCTTGCACATAGAGCTGCTGGAAATTCAAACTGTTCACGATCCCGGGTCCCAATCCCGGCGTTTGCTGGTCAGACGCAGGATTCCCCGGCGCCAGTCCCTGATAGCAGCCGCATTTCGCGTAGAAAAATTCCGCGCGATCCGGAAATTGCGCGTCGAAGCCGGCTTCCATTCGAATCCGGATCTGCGTGCCGATTATCGCGTCTTCGATGTAGCCGATCATGCTGCCCTCGGTCTAAGGCCTGGAGGAACTTCGCGCAGGCTGCGGCGCCTGCACGTTCGACTGCTCGACGAAAGGGGAGGCGAACGTGAACCAGGTCGGTGGAAAGAGGAAGCTCGAATCGTTCGCGGTATCGGAGTCCTGTGCCATCGCCAGACCGCTGAATGCGAGCGCGGCGGTTAGAATCAACGGCCTCATTCGCGCTCCTTGAGATCGCCTCCAGTTCATTGATGAATCCTCTGTTCGAGCTGCTGATACGAAGTAGTAAGATTCCCCCGGTCCGGCTCCGGGATTTCCGGAAGCAGCTTGCTCAGACTTTCAAGACTGCTTCGTGCCTGCGCGACCGAGCCAGATTCCAAACGAACCCGCGCCAAGTCGGCAAAATTGTATCCAAGATCGCGAAACAGCCTCTGCATTTCAGGCCGGCCGTTGAGCGACGAAACTTTTGCCAGTTTGTCCAGATAATCGAGGGCCGCGCCGCACTCCGAATCGGCGTCCTTGGAGCCGCTCGATTCGAGCAACTGGCAGCGGACGTTGCGGGCATTGGCGATTTCCAGCCGCAGCGAGGGCGCCGGCATGGCCAGATCGTCCATAAGCGCGAGAGCCTCGCGATTACTCTGATCCGCCAGGTCGAACTGCCGCTGATCCAGCAACAAGATCGCCAGATTGTTGCGGAATGTTGCTAATTCCTGCTTAAATTCACGATTGGTGGGGCTGTTGGCCACCAGCTGCTCATCAATCCGAATGGCGCGCTCGGCCAGGCCTCCCACGATTCCCAGGAAATGCTGAACGAACCCAGGCACCTCATCTTCGCGCAGCTTGCTGAATCCGACCGCGTCCGCGAACAGCAGTCCGACGATATCGGGAGCGAATGTCGGGTCAGCTTCAGCCGGGCGGGCAGGCGGCGGTTGTGGTTGCTCCTCACTGGCCGTAGCGCGCGCAGTGTTCAAATTCAAAATTGCGTCCAGAGGCACGACTTCGATGTCCATCTGGTCCGCCCGCCATCGTTCCAAAGTAGACGCGGTCCCGCCGTTCCCGTCTCCCTTGCGGCCATCCCAGACCGCGACACCGATCCACGCCGTGTCGAGTTGCCGCGCCCGCACCGAGGACAGGCCCTGAAGCAGGCGGTTCGCGTATTCGTACTCAGTGCCGCCCCAGTGGAGGTTGTGGTCGGCAGCGACCGTCACCGAAGCAGCGCTGGCCAGGACTGCTTCACAACGCTCGCGCCAATCCGACCCGGGGATGATGTCGACACTATCGCGGATGAATTGCTTCGCTTCGTAGGGGAGCACGACGTGCAATTCGCCATCTCTGCGCAGGATTTCCTCCGCGAACAGAATGTCCGACCCGCAGGCCAGGGAGCAGTAGCCCAATCCGATATTCCGGCGTGCGAGCGTTTCGGCGATCGACTGGCGCACTGCGGTTTCGAGTTCGGGCGGGAAACGAGGGGAGCTCCGTTCGGGTCTGTCGATCATGTGCCCGGTGAAGACGGCCACTCCCGGGACGGCGAAACAGCTCTCGATGATTTTTCGATCGCCTTCGAGAGCGCGCAGCAGGATTCGGGCGTTGCGGCGCGTCGCGGTCACATCTCCATAACGCTGGCCGGCGAGCTTAACGGCGGCGCGATAGCGCTCCGCGGAACCCTGCCAGTCGCCGAGGATCAACGCCGCTTCGCCCAGCGTCGCCTGGAGCCAGTATTGGGCCCGCGGATCGTCAGGGTTCTTTGAGAGTTGCGCAAGGCAACTGGATTGTACTTCGCGGGCAAGCTCGCGGGCTTGTTCGAGGTCCTTGCGCAGCACAGCCAATGTCGCTGCGTTAATTCCGGGCCAGTGGCCGCCGTATCGACGATAGGCTTCGAGGTACAGGTCGAAAGCCGTCTGTCGGTATTCCGCGCGCTTGGATTCGGGCTGACCGGCTTCGGAAAGGTCCTTATAAACTCTCGCCAGAATGCCGAGAGTTTCTTCATCGGAATGTCCCTCCTGGCGCAACGTTTCGAGAACCGGAACCGCGGTTTCGGCGGCGCCGCTGCGCGCGAGAGCGAGGCCGGATAACTGTCGCAGGCGAACGTCGCCGGGGCAGGAGTCCAACCCCTCCCGCACGATGTCGTAGGCGAGCAGCGGCTCTCCCAGTTTGAGAACCTCCTCGGCGAGCAGCCGATAGATCTCCGGGACGTTGGCCCACAGCGGCTGGCTGCGGCCATTCCAGAACGCGAGGATTTGCGGGAGCCTGGCGTTGGAGCCCTTCGATACGGCGGCCTCGGCGGCGGCGCGAAGCGCGGAGGAATCGCCCTGCTCGACCCGCCGCTCGGGCGAGACGAGCTCGAAGCCCAGCGCGATCAATGTCTTGATCGTTTCAAGCGAGGTCTGGCGGTCGTATTCTTTTTCGCTCTCGGTCAGTTCGAAATACGAAACCAGGCAGGGATGCTGCTTGCGTTCGTCATTGCGTTGAGATCCGTATCGCCAACCTTCGGAAAGACGCTGCCGAGCCCAGACGTCGTGAGTATTTTCGGCCAGATGCTCCACCAAGTCGCGGACGTCCGAACTGAGTTGAACACGAGTTGTATCGAGCGGATTCGGTACGTAGGGCGGCATAACGGTTCCCGTTTATCCTACCAACTCGGTCCGATTGCCATGGTGGTCGTGCGTTAAATTTTGCGTTGATCGAATCCCTCTCTTCGTGACGGGTCTGGGGGGAAAGTCGGCGCTGCACCCCGCCGTTACCGGCAGGGCTGGTCTATCGCGTTGAAGGCGCAGACGTCCGAGACCAGCCCTGCCGGTCACGGCGGGGATCAAGCTCCACTTTTCACACACACTCGTAACGGCGGGGTGGAGTCCCGGCTATTCACACGACCGCAAGGGAGAATGGTGGGTAAGCTACAATTCATCAATGAAAACCGTTCTTCTGCTCGCGATGGGAGCTACCCTTTTTGCGCAGAGTCCGCCGAAATTCAAAATCGTCGAAGCAACCATTCCTGAGATGCGCGCGGCGATGGAGCACGGTAAGCTCACTTCGCGCGAGCTGGTTTCGCAGTACCTGATTCGAATCGCGCTGTACGAGCACACTTTGAAATCGGCCATCGCGATCAATCCCAAGGCGCTCGAGGAAGCGGATGCGCGTGACCGCGAGCGCAAGTCAGGCCACGTGCGCGGCCCGCTGCATGGCATCCCGATCGCTCTCAAGGACAACATCCAAACCATCAACATCCCGACTACCGGCGGCGCGCTGGCGTTTAAGAATCTGATGCCGCCGTATGAAGCCACGCTCACCAAAAACCTCGAAGACGCGGGCGCGATCATCATTGCGAAGACCACGCTTTCGGAGCTGGCCAACTGGGTGGCGGGCAATCCCGATCCGATGCCGGCCAACTACAATGGCGTCAACGGCCAGGCTTACAATCCCTACGATCCGCGAATGGACCCGCGGCCGGGATTCTTCGACGGGCGTCCGGCGCTGCAGACTGGCGGATCGAGCTCCGGGATCGGGACCGCGGCGAGTTTCTGGGCCGCGAGCGTGGGGACCGATACGGGCGGATCGGTGATCAGTCCGTCGAATGCGAATATGCTGGTGGGAATCCGGCCGACCATCGGCCGCATCAGCCGGTACGGAGTGATCCCGATTACGGCCGATCACGACACGGCGGGTCCGATGGCACGTACCGTGACGGACGTCGCGATTTTGTTCGGGGCGCTGGAGAGTCTGTCGCCCGATCCGAAGGACGACGCGACTAAAACCTGCACGCCTCCGCCGGGTCGCGACTATACAAAGTTTCTGAAACCCGACGCGCTGAAGGGCGCGCGTATCGGGATTCCCCGCACGTTCTACTACATGGCCGCATCGAACGCACCGGCGGGAAGGCGCGGGGGATTGAATGCCGAGCAGATGAAGGTGATGGAAGAAGCCTTCGCGGTGTTGAAGAAGCGGGGCGCGGTGATCGTGGACCCAGCGGAAGTGCCGAGCTTTGTCGATCAGGATCCGAAAAACAATTTCCTCGATTGGCCGTATTGTTCGGGCGCCGAGCAGGCCAAGGGGCATGACGCGAACTGCTCAGTGAATTTCAAATACGGCATGAAGCGCGACTTTAACGCATGGCTGCAGACGCTGGGACCGCAGGCTCCGGTGAAAACTCTCACCGAGCTGCGCGAGTGGAACCAGCAGCACGTAAAAGCCGGCGCGATCAAGTACGGGCAATCGCGGCTGGATATTTCGGATGAGATGGACCTGAATGCGGATCGCGCGCGGAACGACGCCGACGCCGCCAAGGATAAACTGCTGAGCCGGGAGCGCGGCATTGACGGCGTGCTGAAACAATTTAATCTGGACGCGATTCTGACGCCGGGAGGGAGTGGCGCGGACCTGGCCGCTCGGGCCGGCTATCCGATCATGGTGGTGCCGTTCGGGATGGTGCCGAATCACCCGGCGCCTTCTTTTCCGCCCGGATTCGACGCGAAACCCGCGCCGTTCGGGATCGGTTTCACGGGCGCGGCCTGCTCGGAGCCGAAGCTTATCGGCTTCGGGTATGCGTTTGAGCAGGCAACGAAGAAGCGGATTGCGCCGCCGCAGTTCCCGTAGATGCACTCTGCGCGGCCCCTTGTCCGATCGACGCGTTCCCCGGTAGATGTCTACTCGGTCGGGGCGCACTTATACTGCGAATGGGGGCCGAATACATGAATCTACAACTGCGTCATCGCGAGAAAGAAGGCGTTCGGATACTGGATCTCGAAGGGCACCTGATCGAAGGCCCACCGGTAGGGAGCTTGCGCGAGGCGATTGTCGCGCTGGCGGACGCGAAGACCTTGAATGTGATTCTCAACTTCGCGCGAGTGACCAAGGTCGATGCGGAAGGTGCGGAGGCGCTGTTCTTCAGCCACGCCCAGGTTTCCACGTCCGGCGGTGCGCTGAAACTGCTGAATCTCAGCCCGCAGCACGTGGCCCCGACGGAGCTTACCAAGTTGGAGGTCATGTTCGAAGTTTTTACCGATGAGGAGGATGCCATCAACAGTTTCTTTCCGGACCGCGCCGTCCACCACTACGACATTCTTGAATTCGTGGAGGAGGCCGAGCAAGACGCGGAGCAAGACAAGGATGAGAAGTAAATATGCGGAGTTCGATCGCTCCCGACTGATCGTCAAACCGCTCGCGGATCGCATCCACGAACTGCACGCGGACCATTGGCTGGCGCTCGAAGACGCGCCGGTCACCTATGAGCACCCGCAACTGGATGAGCTGGCGTCGCGGGTGGTGCGGGCGAGAGAGCGCGGAGCGGCCCGGATTCTGATGATGGGCGCGCATGTCCTGCGGGCGGGCGTGAACCGGCAGATCATCGACCTGGTGGAATGCGGCGCGATCGATCACATCGCGATGAACGGCGCCGGCGCGATTCACGATTATGAACTGGCGCGCATCGGAGCCACCACCGAAAGCGTGGCGCGCTACATCCGCACGGGCGAGTTCGGACTGTGGCGGGAGACCGGCGAACTGAACGACTGGGTTGGCGAGGCGGCGCGGATGAAGCTCGGACTAGGCGAAAACGTCGGGCGTCGCATGCAGATGAGCGATTATCCGTACAAAGACTTGAGCGTGCTGGCCGCGGCGTGGCGCTGCTCGGTACCGGTGACGGTGCATGTGGGGGTGGGATACGACATCCTGCATGAGCATCCCAACTGCGACGGCGCGGCGCTGGGCGAGGCCAGTTATCGCGACTTCCTGATTTTCACCGCTACGGTGGAACGGCTGGAGAGTGGCGTGATGCTGAGCTTCGGATCGGCCGTGATGGCGCCGGAAGTTTACCTGAAGGCGCTGGCGATGAGCCGCAACGTCGCACACCAACAGGGACGGACCATCCGCGATTTTGCGACCGCGGTATTCGACCTGGCGCAGATCGGCGGGGACGTTCATCGCGAGCCGCTAAAGACGGATTCGGCATACTATTTCCGTCCGTATAAAACAATTCTGGTGCGCACGGTGGCGGATGGGGGCGTGAGTTTTTATTTCTGCGGCGACCATCGCGCCACTTTCCCGGCGCTTCGGCGCGCGATTCTGAAACAGCTATGACAGCCGCGGAGATTTTGCGTGCGCTACCGCGGCTTTCGGCGCTGGTGGTCGGCGATATTTGTCTCGACCGCTGGTGCCGCTACGATCCGGCTGAAGCGGACCCATCGCGCGAGACCGGAATTCCACGCACGGCGGTGGTCTCGGTGGAAGTGACGCCGGGCGCGGGGGGAACGGTGGCAAATAATCTGACCGCGCTCGGCGTGGGCCGCGTGGCTGTGCTGGGAACGGTCGGCGACGATGGCCACGGGATGGAGCTTTCGCGAGCGTTGGCGAAGCGCGGGATCGAAGATCTTTGTGTACGAACGCCGACCATCCAGACGTTCACCTATTCGAAGCTGATTAATCAGACCACCGGAATCGAGGACCGCCCGCGGGTCGACTTTATCAACGTCGCGCCGATCCCAATGGATGTGGAGCGGCAGATTCTCGATCGATTGCGTGGTGCGGTCGAAGCGTTCGACGTCATCCTGATTGCGGATCAATCGGAGACCGGACATGGCGTAGTGACTCCGGTGGTGCGGGAAACGCTCGCAAATCTTGCGTCGAGATATCCGGAGAAGATTTTCTGGGCCGATTCGCGGACGCGCATCGCAGAATTTCGCAATATGATGCTCAAGCCGAATCAGCAGGAAGCGGCCGCGGCGTGCGACGGAAACTATTCCGCGTGGCGCCGTAAGGCGGGAGCTCCGGCGCTGATGATCACGCACGGCGCAGACGGCGTCCTGGTGGTGGATGAAGCCGGCGAGCGCTGGGTTACGACGAAGCCGGTGGAGCACCCGGTGGATATCTGCGGGGCGGGCGACAGCTTCTCGGCGGGCGCCGCGACGGCTCTGCACCTTACGCGATCGCCCGATCTCGCGGCACGCTTCGGCAATCTGGTCGCGTCCGTCACCGTGATGAAATCCGGCACCGGAACCGCGTCGCCTGAAGAGATCCTCGCGGCAGATGGGCGTGATTGTATAGTTGACTAACGGAGTAATTATGATGATTCAATTCGCCAGGATTGCCGCTGCGGTGGGTGCGGGTGCGCTGCTTCTGCTCGCGCAGTCGACGCCCGAGAAGCCGGTTTTCCACTATCAGGAAGTGATGGTCCCGATGCGCGACGGGGTCCACTTGCAGACGGTGATCCTGACGCCGGTGGATCAGAAGGGACCGCTGCCGATTCTGCTGACCCGGACTCCGTACGGCGTACCCGCCAAGGCGCCCGCGTCGATTGCGCCGAATTTAAAGGAACTGATGGAGGACGGCTACATCATCGTCGACCAGAATCTGCGCGGACGCTTCAAATCGGAAGGCGTGTTCAAGCTTTCTTCCCAGGTGAACCTGGCCGACCCCAAGGACACCAACGAAACCACCGATGCATACGACACCATCGACTGGCTGGTGAAAAATGTGCCGGACAACAACGGCCGCGTGGGCATCTACGGAGTTTCCTACGCCGGCCTGACCGCCGCAATGACGCTCCTGCATCCGCATCCGGCGCTGAAGGCGATTTCCGAACAAGCCTCGCCTGTCGACCAGTGGATGAATGACGACATGCACCGCTTCGGAGCGCTGCGGCTGAGCTATGCGTTCGAATATTCGGTGCTCGAGCAGGCCGATAAGAACGAGAATACGCATTTCAATTTCGACCGCTACGACTCTTACGACTGGTATCTGAAATTGGGACCGGTGTCGAATATCAATTCAAAGGTGGTGCACAACTCGCTGCCCTTCTGGAATGACACGGCCGAGCATCCCGATTACGACAACTTCTGGAAGCGCGAGGCGTGGGTCAATCAACTGCATTCGAGTCCGGTACCGAACCTGAATGTGGCGGGATTCTGGGATCAGGAAGATCCGTGGGGCCCGTGGCAGATTTTCCGCCACTCGGCTGAGAGCGATCCGCAGGGAAACAATTTTATCGTCGCCGGGCCGTGGTATCACGGGCAATGGCAGCGCGACAAAGGAGACGCGATCGGTCCGATCACCTTCGGCGGACATGAGACGTCACGCGAATTTCGCGAGAATATCGAAGCGCCGTTCTTCCGCTACTATCTGCACGGCAAAGGCGTGAAGCCGAATTGGAAGGCGACCACTTTTCAGCCGGGATCAAATTCGTGGCATCAGTACGACGCGTGGCCGCCCAAGAAGACGAAGGCTCGCAACCTTTATATGCACGCCGACGGGACGCTGTCCTTCGATGCACCCGGCTCGACCGGCTCGGAATTCGCGCAGTACATTTCGGACCCGGCCAACCCGGTGCCATACCGGCAGCGGCCCATCTCGCCTACCTATCCGCGCGGCGACTGGACCACCTGGGAAGTCGGCGACCAGCGATTCGTGGATCATCGCCCGGATGTGGCGAGCTTTGTGAGTGCGCCATTGGAGCACGATCTGGTGATTACCGGGCAACCGGCCGCGGATCTGTTTGCCTCGACCAGCGGAACCGACAGTGACTTCGTGGTGAAGCTGATCGACGTGTTTCCGGACGATGCGGTGAAGGATCAATGGAAGCAGGAGGGTCCCCCGCCGGGTGAATACGCTCATTCGCTGAACGGCTACGAATTACCGATCGCGATGGAAGTCCGGCGCGGCCGCTACAACAGGAATTACGAGCACCCCGCTCCACTGGTGGCCGGCCAAGCCACCGAGTTTACGATCCCGCTGCGCGATCACGATCACGTGTTCCTAAAAGGGCACCGCATCATGGTCCAGGTCCAGTCGACCTGGTTTCCCCTGATCGACCGCAACCCCCAGAAATTTGTACCGAGCATCTACACGGCGAAGTCGAGCGATTTCACGATGGCCACGCAGCGCGTGTACTGCTCACCACGCCTGCCGTCGCACATCGTGCTGCCGGTCATGCCCTGATCCAGGGTGATCCAGTCCGGCGCTATTGACTCACGACCGGCAAGCTGATGAAGCTCGCGTGCTTGCCTGAGCGGAAGATTCGCTGAGTCGCGGCCTCGAAATCGGATTCCTTCGCCTTGAAGATGTTCGGCACGAACGTCTGAGGATTCCGGTCGATTACGGGAAACCAGGTGCTCTGCACCTGAACCATAATCCGGTGTCCTTTCAGGAAAACGTGGTCATTTCCAGGAAAATCGATCTCATATCGTTCGACCGCACCAGCGGCGACCGGCTCGGGTTTTTCCAGGCTGTGGCGATAGCGCCCGCGCAGCACATCGCCCGCGATCATTAGTTCATAACCGGACATTTTAGTATCCTTGAGTGCGTTAGCGTCGTGCTTTTCGGGATATACGTCGATGAGCTTGACGATCCAGTCGCTGTCGGTGCCGGAGGTGGACGCGAACAGGTGCGCGGCGATCTTTCCCGACACCGTGACGTTGCTCGCCAAAGTGTCGGTTTCCCAGGTACGGACATCCGGACGATGATCGACGAAGCGCTGGTCTTCGAGCAGCCAGGTGGTCCATCCGCTGGATACGTCAATGGGACGCGGTCGATAGGGCACGGGATTGGCAGGATCGGAAACGTAGCTGTCGGATGCTTCGTCGCCTCCGGCCGGTGGCGGCGCGTCGAAAGAGAGCCTTCCATCCTCGCGCAGGTAGAGGCGGCGTTCGACGCTCTCTTTCGGAGGCCACGTATCGTGACGGACCCATTCGTTCGTTCCAGTGCGAAATGTGAGAGCTTCCGGAAGATCGAGCTTGCCTTTGTCCTTGAGATGGTACGCCATGAACGGCGCGAGAACGTCGCGGCGATAATAGGCGGCCGTCGCGCTTCCGAATTCGATGCGGCCAAGCTTCTGTCCGTCGCCGCGCGACCATCCGCCGTGATTCCAGGGACCCACTACGAGAAAATTCTGGTGCTTGGTGTCGTGGCGCTCCAGCAGTTCGTAGATTTTGAGCGGACCGTAGAAATCCTCCTGGTCCCACCAGCCCGCGACGTTCAGCGTGGGGACCGTCACGCGATTCAGCCATGGCGCAAAGCCCTGACGCTTCCAGAACGCGTCGTAATCCGGATGATTGACAAAATCGTTCCAGGTGGGCAGCTTGTAGTGCAGATATTTTTCGTCGACGTTTGCAAGCGGGCCGAGACGCAGGTACCAGTCATAGGCGTCAAAATGATCGATCACCTGTTTACGGTCGGTGATTTCTTTTGACGATTCCATCATGTAGGCGTATTCGAAGCCGTAGCTGAGACGGAATGCGCCGTTGTGATGGAAATCGTCGCCGATCCACATGTCGGCGGGCGATGCGGCGGGAACCGCGCACTTCAATGCCGGGTGCGGGTCGAGAACGCCCATCACGGTCAGCCAGGCGCCGTAGCTGACTCCGGCCATCCCCACGCGGCCGTTATTGTTGGGCACGTTCTTCAGCAGCCAATCGATGGTGTCGTAGGTGTCGGTGCTCTCGTCAATGGCTTTCTTGTCGGCCGGATCGCGGGGCTGGCGCAGCATCACGAACTGGCCTTCGGATTTGAATCGTCCGCGGATATCCTGCATGACGAAGATATATCCCTCCGCCGCCAATTCGGGGAGGGCTGCATTCAGCCGCGCCGAGTCGAGTTGACCGGTCCCATAGGGAGTGCGATTCAGAATGAACGGGAGCTTTTCGCTCGATTGCGCCGGCGTGAAGACCTGCGTGTGGAGGCGGACGCCGTCGCGCATGGGGATCATTTCGTCTTTGCGCGTATAGGTGATCGGCTGGGCGTGCAGGCTCGCGATCGCGGACGCGAGCAGGACCGCGCCGAGGACACGGGATCGGATGTGCATGGCGTTACTTCTTGGAAGTCCGGTCGATGGGAGCCGGGCGCGGCACGTGCTTCACCGGATTCTGCTCAAGCAGCTTCATCGCCTCGGCAACGGCTCGCTCCAACTGCGGATCGTGGCCGTGAATCACATCCGTAGCCGAGTATTCGACCGGGATGTCCGGCGTGATGCCCTGATTTTCAACCGCCCATTTTCCGGAGAGATCGTAGAACGCGAGCGCGGGCGCGGTGATGCCTCCGCCGTCGATGGTGGTGGGAGCGCCTAAGGTGCCGACCAGACCGCCCCAGGTGCGCGCGCCGACCAGCGGGCCGATTTTGCGCAGGTGATAGTAATACGGCAGCGCGTCGCCGCCCGAGCCGGCCGACTCATTGATGATCATCACCTTGGGTCCGTAGATTCCGGCTTCGGGCGAGGTGGTGGTCTGGCCGTCGCGCAGCGCGAAGTATCCCATCAGCTTACGGTCGAGTTCATTGACGATGTAATCGGCCACCATGCCGCCGTGGTTGTAGCGCTCATCGATCACGGCGCCCTGTTTGTCCTGCTGGGCAAAATAATATCGCGTGAACGATGAGTATCCGGCGGCGCCGGTGTTGGGCAGCCAGACGTAGGCGAGCTTCCCGCCCGAAAGCTTGTCCACGGCGCGGCGGTTGTTTTCGATCCAGGCGCGCGTGCGCAGGCCGTCTTCACTCGCGACGGGAACCACGGTGATCAGCTTCGAGCCTTCAAGCGACGGCGTCTGGTTGACGCGGATCATGGTCTGGTGTCCGGCGGTGCCTTCAAACAGGCTGTAGACATTGGCGGATGAAGCGAGCGGCTTGCCGTTGACTTCGAGCAGGTAATCGCCTTCGGCGACGTCGATCCCGGGGCCGCTCAAAGGAGCGCGCAGATCGGGATTCCAGTTTTCGCCGGTGTAAACGTGACTGATGCGGTATTTGCCGCCTTCAACTTTGTAGTCCGCGCCGAGCAGGCCGACGTGCTCCGGCGCTTCGTCGTCCGGCGTATCGCCGTCGCCGGTCAGGTAGGAATGTCCCACGGTGAGTTCGCCGCCGACCATGGCGATCAGATAGCTCAGGTCGTCGCGATGCCCGACCGAGGCGAGCAGCGGATGGTATTTTTCATACACCGCGATCCAGTTGGCGCCGTGCATTTTGGCGTCGTAGAAATATTCGCGCTGGATACGCCAGGTTTCGCGGAAGATTTCGGCCCATTCCGCGCGCGGATCCACCAGCATCTGCAGGTCGTCCATTTTGAGCGCGCCTTCGCCGGGTTTGGCGGGCTTATCGGCGGAAACCACGCTCCATCGCGAGGCGCCGGCCTGATACAGCAGCTTCTTCCTGTCGCCGGAGAGCGTGAAATAGCGAACGCCTTCGAGGAAGGGCGCGGCCGAGCGTTCTTTCAACTGGTACTTTTCGAGACGCAGACCGCCGCGGCCGCCGCCTCCTGCCTGGGTGTAAAAGATGGTCCCGGCGGCGCCAGCCTTCAGATTGCCGTAATCGGCCGACGGAACGTTCAGCGAAATGATGCGCTGGCTGATGTTCGCGAAATCGATGTGCACGGTAACCGCGGCCGGCGTTCTGGATTCTCTCGCGGGACGTTCGGATCCGGCGGGCGGCTCATCGCCGGTTTCAGGGAGCAGCGGCGATGGATCGGCCGCCCTCAGCACGGCGAGATAAATCGCGCGGCGCACGGGACGGTCGAGCGAGCTCATTTCCAGCCAGCCGCTGTGCGGACCGTAATCGGTGCTCGACATGAAGTACAGATATTTTCCGCTCGCATCGAAGGCGGGAGAAATGGAGTCGGCCAGCCCATCGGTGATCTGATGCGAGGAGCCGTCGACGAGGGAGTAGACGAAAATCGCGGCCATATGGCTCGGCAGATTCTTCGTGTAGGCGATCCATTTCGAATCCGGCGCCCAAACGGCGTCGAACTCGCGCTGCGGATCGGGGAAATTTTCGATGTCCAGCCTGGCGAACTTTCCGCTCGAAACATCCAGCAGCCACAAGTTGCGGTGATTGTCCTGAAGGGTCATCTGCTTTCCGTCGGGCGACCATTCGGGGTCTGAGAAAAACGCGGTGGACGGAAGAGAAACTTCGCGCGGCTTCGATGCGCCCGCCGGATCGCCCAGCATGAGCTCATATTCGCCGCTCGCGTCGGACAGCCAGGCGAGCTCGGTTCCGTCGGGCGACCAGACCGGGCTTCGATCGTGCGCGCCGGGGCTCTGCGTGAGGTTCCGGAAATCGCCTTTCTCGGTGGGGACGGTGAAGATGTCGCCGCGGGCTTCGAGCGCGGCTCGCGTGCCGGTGGGGGAAAGCGAGGCGCCGCGGACCATGCTCGCGACTTTCTTGAACTGCGGGTGCGCCCACGGCAAATCACCGCGCGCCTCGATGCTGAGCTGGCGGGATTGCCCGGACTTCGGGTCGAAGAAATGAATATATCCAGCCTGCTCATACACGATGCCGTCGGGTCCGGCCGAGGCGGTCATGATGTCGAAATCGTCGTGATGGGTAAGCTGCGTGAGCTTTTTGGTGCTGGTGTTGTAGGAAAACAGATTCACCGTGAAATTGCGATCCGAAAGGAAATAGATGGTGTTGCCGATCCACATCGGGGTGGTGTCGTTGCTATCCTGCCACGGCAGCTTCTCGACCGAGTCGTCGGCCAGGTTCATGACCCGGATGGGATTGGTGCGGCCGCCGCGATAGTGGCGCCAGCCGCTGCGCTCATACCAGTCGGGGACGAAGACCCGGGTAATTTCCTGGTAGGCGATGCGCTTTCCATCCGGCGAATACGCGCTGCTGGCGGCGCGGGGCATCGGAAGCGCCTGCGGCAATCCGCCTTCGAGATCGACCGTCCACAGCCGGAAATACGACTCCTGGGGCATCGAATCGCGCGCGGATGCGAAAACCACGCGATGGCCGTCGGGCGTCCAGCCGCGCACGCGATCCATTCCGGGATGATAGGTGAGCCGGCGAGGCTCGCCGCCCGCGGTCGGCATCACGTAGACGTCGGTGTTGCCGGAGATGGTCGCCGTGTAGGCGATCTCGGAACCGTCGGGCGAAAAATACGGCTCGGTTTCCGCGCCGGGCGTGGACGTCAGGCGCCGGGCGTCGCCGCCGGTTCGCGCGGCGATCCACAGATCGCCCGCGTATTCGAACGCGATCGAATCGCGGCTCAGAGCGGGATGGCGCAACAGCCGGGTACCCTGCGCGGGCAGGAATTGAGCAGAAATCAGAACGAGAAATAAGGGGAGCTTCATGGTGTGGTTCTTCCTGGTCCATACAGCACTTTTCCGGGCCTCGCGCCGGTGTGCTTTCCGTGGTCGATGACCACTTGTCCGTTGACGAGTACGTAGTCGATGCCCGCCGGCGCCAGCATCGGCTCCGCGTAGGTGGACATATCCTTAATATGCTGCGGATCGAAGACGACGGCGTCGGCCCACAGGCCTTCCTTGATGGAGCCGCGATGATCCAGGCGAAATCGCGTCGCCGGCCACGAGGTGATTTTGCGAACGGCCTCTTCGAGCGTCAGGATTTTCCGCTCCCGCACGTATTGCGCGAACAGGCGCGGAAAATTTCCGTAGGAGCGGGGGTGGGGCAGGCCGGTCGCGTCCGCTTCGCCGTCTTTAGCAGCCGCGCCGGCGTCGCTGCCGATGCTGGTCCACGGAAAACGCAGCGCGGTTTCAATGTCCTGCTCGCCCATCATGAAATACAGCGCCATGACGCGGCCGTGGCCGGCGGCCACCAGATCGAAGGCCGCGTCGGCGGGATCTTTGCCCATTTCCTTGGCGATTTCGGTGAGGCTCTTGGCGTTGAAGTGCGCGTTTTCCGGGTTCTGCGCATTGGCGAGCACTACGCCGTCCCATCCTCCCGCGGCCTCGATAATATTCCACCAGCCCGGCGATCCGGTTTTGATTTCCTGTTTGAGGCGCGCGCGAACTTTCGGATCCGCTAAGCGCTCGAGCATCGCCTGGTGGCCGCCTTCGTGCGCCCAGGAAGGGATCACCGAATCGAGACCGGTGCCGCCGGCGGTGTAGAGATAAAGATCCGCGGCGACGTCGACTCCGCGGGCGCGCGCCGCTTCGACGTGGCGGCCGACTTCGCGCATCAAAGTTCCCCAGCCGGGCTGATACGCGGCTTTGAGATGAAAGATTTCGACCGGCAATCCCGCGCCCTCGCCGATGGCGATGGCTTCGTCGACGGATTGGACCACCTCTGGTCCTTCGCCACGAATGTGGCTCGCATAGAAGCCGCCGTATTTCGCGGCAGCCTTGGCGACTTCGATCAACTCCGGGGTCTTGGCGTAGCTGGAGGGCGGATAGATCAGCGCGGTGGTCATCCCGAATGCGCCGTTCTGCATGGCGGTGTCCATGATCGCCTTCATGCGGGCGAGTTCTTCGGGCGTCGGGTCGCGAGCGTCGTAACCGAGCACGGCGACCCGCGCCTGGGTTTCGCTGAAATACGATCCGAAATTGAGACTGATGCCTTCACGTTCCAGGCCGGCGAAATATTCGGGAATCTTCTCGGCCGACACGGGAAATCCGCCTTCGCCTCCGATGGCCGTCGTGACGCCTTCGCGGAGCTTGTTCTCGGCCAGGCCGTTGACTGGAAGCACGGGCCCGGATTGATCCATCACGTCGATCCAGCCGGGCGAGACGTATTTCCCCTTCGCGTCGATTTCGATTTTGCCGCGCTCCGGGATTTTGCCGATTTTGGCGAAGTGCCCGTCTTTAATCGCGACGTCCGCCAGGATCCAGGGATTGCCGTCGCCATCGAGCACGCGTCCGTTGCGAATGACGACGTCGAAATTTTGGGCGCCGGCCAGCGCGACCGGCAGAACAACGAGCAGGCGCCAGACAGACATCATAGAAAACGTACAACCGTTAGAAGCTCAATTTAAGGGCGAACTGGATCACGCGCGGATTCACCGAAGTGGTCAGAATCTGGCCGAAGCTGGCGCCCCCGTAGAGCACGCTCGGATTAGAGAACTGCGGATGGTTCAAGGCGTTGAAGAACTCAGCACGAAGCTCCAGTCTACCGCGTTCCCAGGCTGGAACCGGGAACTGTTTAATCAGGGAGAAATCGGTATTCGCCTGCCCGGGTCCTGTCACAATGCCGATTCCGGCGTCGCCGAAGGTGGTGCCCTTGCCGTCCGCGCCGATCACGGGCGCCGTGGTGATGCAGCTCTTGTTGAAATAGTTGGTGAGGCGAGCCTCGGTTCCACCGGATGTTTCAAGCTGCGGATAAGTGCAGCCTGCCGCCATCTGCACGCGGTCCAGGGTATCTCCAAAAACATTCGTGGCGGTTTGGGTGTAGGGAGTGAGCCGCTGCCCCGACTGGATGGTGAGAACACCAGCGAGCCTCCATCCGCCCAGGGCTGCCCCGACGAAAGACTTGTTGTTCTGGAAGAACGGCAAGGCGTAAAACGCGCTGAACACGAAGCGCTGCGGGCGGATGAAACTGTCCGGACCGTAGTTCAGGCTGGGCGAGTTCTGATTCCCGTCGATGGTCCCTCCATTGGCGCCGTTGACCGATCCTTGATCGGTCGAAAGCGCTCGCGCGTAGGTGTAGGACGCCAGGAACTGCAATCCGTGGCTGAGACGTTTTTCGAGGGTGACATCCAGAGCGTTGTACCAGGATTCGCCGTTGGACTCGATATCCTCGAAACTGCTCGCCGTGAACCCCTGGTAAGGCACGCGCGACGTAATGTTGGCGACCGTGTTGGTGGTGACGCCGCGGATCGGATTGGTGGGGCTGGCGAGGTTCGCCTGATTAATGTCTACTTCCTCGAGAAGATGCGTTCCGCGATTACCGTCAAACGTGGTGGTGAGCACCATATCCTTCATTAGCCTGGTCTGCAAGCCCATGCTGTAATGCTGCGAGGTGGGCGCACGGTAATTCGGGTCGATGATGGTCAGGCTCTGTTGGGTGGTCGGCGAGTAGGTCGGGAAACTGGGGACGACGGTTGTGGCCGGGAATGGATTGGCGAGGGTTGCATTGGCGTTGGAAGTGGCCGAAAGCTCGTGGAGCACCGAGAACGGCGGGTCCGTCAGCAACTGAATGAACGGCTGGCCGGTGGTGCGGTCATGATAGATTCCGTAGCCTCCGCGCAAAACGAACCGGTCCGTGCCGGGCAATTGCCACGCGAAGCCCAGCCGCGGATTCCACGTGTTCTGACCTTGCCCGTTGTAACCCAGATTATTCGGGGATTGCGTCACCCCGGCTGGAATCGTCCCCTGGTAATTCGACGGGACCACGTAGCCGGCGAGAGTGCCGCCCGCCGGTGGATTCGGATTCGCCAGATTGTAATTGAAATTGCCGTTGCGCCCCAGGGCATCGCTCAGGTCGCCTTCCCGCTCATAGCGCACGCCCACGTTGAGAGTGAAGCGGCGGGTGAGTTTGATGTCGTCCTGGATATAGGCGTCGCCGTCCCAGGTGCGGAAGGCGCGATCGAACTCACCTGGCAGATCGATGGAGAGGTATACGTTTCCGACCGGAACGCCGGCTGCGGCAGTCCCCGATTGCTGGGCGTTCAGGCCGAGCAGGAGATCCGGAAAGCTCAGGAAAATCATCCCGGCGATATAGTGAAAGTCTTCAATATCGTTCTGCGCGCGGGTGATTCCTCCGCCGTAGCGGATGGTCTGCTTTCCCCAGGTCCAGGCCATCGAATCCTGCAGCGTGTAGGTGTTCTGCGTGTTGTAGAGAGATTGCCCGTTGCCGCCCAGACTCAGCGATCCATTCACGTTGATGGCCGGGATTCCATTGTCGTAGGAAGGCGTGTTGATTCCGACCGCCGAATACTGCAGTGGCTCGGACTGCTGGGTCTGCACGTAGGTACGGTGGAAGCCGGCCTCGAATTCGTTGATCAGAGAGGCGCTCACGATGAAGGTGTGGGTGATGGTCGCGTTGTAGAATTTGTTGGGAATCAGAACCGGCCATCCCGGGGCGGTCGAGCCGCCGATGTTGGCGGTCGGGAGCGTCTCATCTTCATGGCTGTTGGCGACGAAGAAACGGATCGCGAACTTGCTGCGCGCCGACTGCTGATAATCCGAGTTCGCCATATACTGATCCTCATTGAAGTTGCACGGCGAACTGAACACCGCCGTACCCTGCGAACCAAACGGCGCGCTTGGATTGACGATCTGCGGCGTCGGGATGGCATAGGCGCCGCTGGGCAATTTGTAGTTCAACAGCGCCAGGGCCTGCGGCGCGATATTCGATCCGTTGGCGAGAATCGCCGGACCGACGCCTCCCAGGGCGTTCTGGTAAAAGCCCTTCTGACCGGCGAATAGAGCCCCCAGGCCGGCGGCCGACCGGTCGTTGGTGAACGCGGGCTCGACGAAACTGCTGGAGCAGCCGGTGCTGATGCCGTTCAGTTGCCGGGTCCCCTGGTAGGAGCCGAAAAAGAACCATTTGTCCTTGATAATGGGTCCGCCGACGGTGCCGCCGAACTGATTCTCGCGCAGTTCCCCCCTAGGCAGGCCGGCGCGGTTGAAAAAGAAATCGTTGGCGTTCAAATCTTCGTTGCGGAAATATTCGAACAGCGTGCCGTGATACTGATTCGTTCCGCCTTTGGTGATGACGTTCACATTGGCGCCGGAGTTCCGGCCGTAGGTCGCGTCATACTGGCCGGTCTGCACTTTGAATTCTTGAATGGTGTCGGGATTCGGAATCGCCACTCCGCCGCTGAAATCGCCGCTATTCTGAAGATCGTCGATGGCGACGCCGTCCATCTGATAGTTGTTGCTGGCCACGGTTCCGCCGCCCGAGGAGAAGCTGCGCTCGCCGCCCTCGCCGCGGCCAAGCTGCCTGGCGTCGGTCACCTCGGTGGAGACTCCCGCGTTCAATCCGATGATCTGCGTGTAGTTGCGCGTGACCAGCGGGAGGTTGGCAACCATTTCCTGATTGGTCACATGGCCCAGCGCGCTGGAGGCGGTCTGCAGTTGTTCGGCGTCCGAGGAAACGGTGACGTGCTCGGTCACCGCGCCGACTTCGAGCTTCGCGTTCAGCGTCTGGGTCTCGGTCACGATCACGGACACCCTCGGAAAGGACTCCCCCTTGAATCCGGTTTTGGAGAACTCGACGTTGTAGATTCCCGGCGGAACCAGCGGAATCGAATACGACCCGTTCTGGCCGGAGACGGCCGTGCGCGATTCGCCAGTGGCTTGACTGGTGGCTTTGACGGTCGCCATCGGAACCACGCCGCCGGCAGCATCCGTGACCACGCCCGTGATGGCCCCCGTGTCACCCGTCTGGGCCATCGCGAC
The DNA here is from genome assembly GCA_963797245.1 of Terriglobia bacterium. Lineage (GTDB taxonomy): Bacteria > Acidobacteriota > Terriglobia > Bryobacterales > Bryobacteraceae > Palsa-187. The sequence continues at coordinate 88,122 of CAWCPE010000011.1, read as the reverse complement.
GGTCCCGACCAGGGCCAGAACCAGACACCCCACCGCCTGGGGTGTGTATCGTTTTCTAATTACCGAGAAGCAAGACATACGCGACTCCTTGATGTGGAAGCGTCTTCGTGGGCGCGATTGTGAAACAACCGTTTCAGAGCACGGGATCTAATGGATTCTGAAACAATTAGGGCTGGTTGTCAAGCGGTATTTTGGACGCCTGGGGCGTCAAGAAACACACGTTTCTCGCGCGGAAACAAATTGACAAGTCACCTTCCTTCGGCGATGCTTGATCCATGCAGCCCGGAGCGCACCGCCGGAATCGCGCGAGCGGAGGTGAAAACCTGGCGGCCCGGCTCACCAATCTGAGCGACCGGCGCCAGCAGATCATCCGCCCGGTGCTCGCCAATCCGCGGCAGTTTGTCCTGCTCAGCGTGCGCGACCTGGCTAAGGCGCTGGGAACCGACGCGGCCACCGTGGTCCGCATCGTGCGCGGAATGGGATTTGAAAATTACCGCGCTTTCCAGCATCATCTGCATGAAGCTTCGATCGCCTACGCCACTTCGCTCGACACCATGCAGGCGAGCGCCGGAAAGAACGGCTCGGAAAACGTCGCGCGGAATTCCATTGACCAGGATGTGAAGAATCTGACCGCGCTGCGCAGCAGCGTCGAGCTGGAGCAGATCGCCGCGATCGCGGCAAAAGTTCACGCGTCAAGGAGGATTTTGATCTTCGGCGGCGACGCGGCCACTTCGCTGGTGGTGTTTCTCGAATATTGCCTGACGCTGCTCGGCCTGCCGGTGTTCGCGGGAACCGGGCACGGCCGCATCGGGCACTTGGCGCGAGCCGTCACCAGTAAAGATGTCGTTTTCGCGATCAGCTTTCGCCGCGGCTTAAGGATGACCGTGGAAGGTCTGGAGCGGGCCCGGGAAAAAGGCGCCTATTGCGTCGGCATTGCCGACACGTTGCTCTCGCCGCTTGCTCGCATCGCCGATATCTGCTTTATCGCTTCGGCGGAAACACCGTCCTTCGGGGTGTCGTACGTCGCGCCCATGGCGCTTCTGAATGCCCTGATGGCGGCCTGCGCCAACGTGCGGCGAAGCCAAACCTTGAAACTCCTGCGCGAAGTGGACGCGGAACAACGCTCCGGCTCGCGATGGTATCTCGATGAACGGGATTGAAAACCGCGCTCGTGACGGGAACAAATGGACCGAAGTTTCCGTTTTGAAGCAGGTGACCATCCGCGCGTGCCAGTCGCATCACGATCTGCAACTCTGTGTGGATCTGCAGCGGCGCATCTGGAACTTTCGCGACGAGGACGTCGTGCCCGCGTCGATTTTCGTGGTCGCCCAGCATACCGGCGGGCATGCATATTGCGCCTTCCATGGTGAGGAAGCGGTTGGTTTCGCGCTCGCCTTTTCCGCGGAACATCACGGCGGACGCCGTTTCTGGCACTCTCACATGGTTGGAATTCTTCCCGCCTATCAGAACCGGGGCGTGGGGCGCCTGCTTAAGCTGCATCAGCGCGACGAGGCGTTGCGAGCGGGAATTCCGCTCATTGAGTGGACCTTCGACCCGCTCGAGTTGCGCAACGCGTATTTCAACATTGTCCGGCTGGGGGCGATCATGCGCCGGTACATTCCGGATTGCTACGGAGGTTCGTCCAGCCCGCTGCATGGAAGCCTGCCCACCGACCGTCTGGTCGCTGAATGGCACCTGGAATCCGCGCGTGTCGAGGCTGCTCTGGCGAACCGTCCTGTGTCGCGTGCCGGGGCAATCGGAATCCCCGTCCCGACGCGGATCCGCGAGTTGGAAAATTCGGATCGGCAGGAGATTCAGGCGGAACTCCGGCGCCAGTTTACCGATCAGTTCCCGCGTGGCTATGCAGTGACAGGATTCCGCCGCGGAGACGAAACCTGCGAATACCTTTTGGAGCCTTATGAAGATTGAGCAGATCGAGCTGCGTGAAATCCACATGCGGCTGCGCGCGCCGTTTGAGACCAGTTTCGGAGCCGTGCAGCAGCGCCGGATCCTGCTGCTCCAGGTGCACGGCGACGGGATCTCCGGGTGGGGCGAGGGGACCGCGACGGAAACGCCCGTCTATATCTCGGAAACGATCGACACCACCTGGATGATGCTGCGCGAATTTCTGATTCCGCGCGTACTCGGAAAACAGATCGACAGCCCCGAGGACGTTTCCGAATTACTCAAGCCGATTCGCGGGAACGAGATGGCGAAAGCGGTGCTCGAGACGGCGGTCTGGCACCTGGAATCGGTGGCGCGCAATCTTCCGCTGCATCGGGTCCTGCATGGGACGCTGAAGGAAATCCCCTGCGGCGTCTCGCTCGGGATTCAAACCACTATCGACCGGCTGCTCGCCATGATCGAAAAAGAAGTGGCGGCCGGATACCAGCGAATCAAGCTGAAGATCAAACCCGGGAAGGACGTCGCCGTAGTTCGCGAGGTGCGCCGGCATTTTCCCGATATCAAGCTCAGCGTGGATGCAAATTCGGCTTATACGCTTTCCGACGTGGATCATTTGAAGGAATTCGACCAGGACCGGCTGCTCATGATGGAGCAGCCGCTCGAGTGGGATGACATTTATCGACACTCCCGCCTGCAGCCGCAGATCGCCACGCCGATCTGCCTGGACGAATCGATTCACAATCTGCGGCACGCGCAGGCGGCCGTCGAAATGGGCGCCTGCAAAGTGGTCAACGTGAAACTGGGCCGCGTGGGGGGACACTCGGAAGCGAGCCGCATCCAATCCTATTGCGGGTTGAGCGGAATCCCGGTGTGGTGCGGCGGAATGATCGAATCCGGCGTCGGCCGGGCACATAACATTGCCATGTCCACGCAGCCTGGTTTCATCTGGCCCGGCGACGTTTCCGCCAGCCAGCGCTATTGGGAAGAAGACATCATCGAGCCGGAAGTGGAAGTGACGCCGGCCGGTACGATCGTGGTGCCGCAGACTGCCGGCCTCGGCTATGAAGTTCGCGAACGCCGTATCCACGACCTCACGGTGCGGCACGAAAGTTACTCGGCGCGGCCGGAATCAGTGGCGGTATTGAAATAGGATTTCGTCTGGCCGGTAAGGAGAGCACATGCGACTGATTCTGATCCTGACGATGCTTTTTGGGTTGACGCAGGCGCGCGCCCAAGCGCCCGCCCAAAACATGACCGCGGCCGATGTCGAAGCCTTTCTCGACGGCGTCATGCCCTTGCAAATCGAGCGCGAGGATATTGCCGGCGCCGTGATCGTCGTCGTCAAAGACGGGAAGATTCTGTTTACCAAGGGCTACGGCTTCTCCGACGTTGCGAAGCGCACGCCTGTGACTCCCGACGCGACTCTGTTTCGTCCCGGTTCGATTTCGAAGCTGTTCACCTGGACGTCCATCATGCAACTGGTGGAGCAGAAGAAACTGGACCTGGATCGCGACGTGAACGACTATCTGGATTTCAAAATTCCCGCAACTTATCCTAAGCCGATCACGCTGCGCGACATCATGACCCACACGCCGGGGTTCGAGGAAGTGATCAAGGATCTGATCATCACCGACCAGAAACGGCTGGTGCCGTTGGGCGATTATATCAAGGCCTCGCTGCCCAATCGCGTGTACCCGCCCGGCACCATTCCCGCCTATTCCAACTACGCCACCGCGATGGCCGGCTATATCCTTCAGCGTGTGTCCGGCGAGCCTTTCGACGATTACGTGGAGCATCATATCCTGCAGCCGCTGGGCATGTCGCACACGACGTTCGTGCAGCCGCTCCCCCCGGCTCTTCAGCCGTTGATGTCCAAGGGATATGCGGTCGCGTCGCAGCCTCCCAAGCCGTTCGAATTCGTGCAGGCGTGGCCCGCGGGCAGTTCCTCATTGACGGCCACCGACATCGCGAAATTCATGATCATGCACCTGCAGGACGGCAAGTATGAAAACGTCCAGATCCTGCAGCCAGAGACGGCGCGCCTGATGCACTCGGCGCAATTCGTCGCGGTGCCTCCCATGAACTCCATGTGCCTCGGCTTTTATGAGGAGAGTCGCAACGGGCAGCGCATCATCGGCCATGGCGGCGATACCGGATGGTTCCATAGCGACCTGCACCTGATCCCGGCGGCCAACATCGGCTTCTTCGTTTCCTACAACAGCGCCGGCAAGGGACAGATCAATCCACGCGGAGCGGTCTGGGAAAAATTTCTCGATCGATATTTTCCCTACCAGGTCCCCGCGGCGACGACGCCCTCCACCGCCGCGGAGGATATGCGCGCGGTTTCCGGCAGCTATCTTTCGAGCCGCCGCCCGGTGACCACCGTCCTCTCGTTTATTTCCGCGGTAAGCGTCACCAAAATTTCCGTGAATCCCGACCACACCATCAGTTGGGGCGACCGCGATCTGGCGGGCCAGCCGAAACATTTCGAGGAGATCGCTCCCCTGGTGTTCCGCCAGGTGCATGGGCAGGATCGCATCGCCTTCAAGAAGGATGCCGACGGCCATTGGATCATGGGGATGGATTACCCGTTCATGGTTCTGCTGCAGGCTCCCTGGGATGAAAGCGGAACCTTCAACAACGTGCTGATCTTCGGGTCGCTCGGCGTGCTTCTGCTGACGGTGATTCTATGGCCGGTGGCAGCCGCCGTGCGCTGGCATTACGCGCGTACGCTGACGGTGGGGCATGGCGGGCTGCGCGTTCTGGTGCGGGTCGTCTGTTTGCTGGACATCGTTTTCGCGATCGCCTGGCTCACGGTTCTCTCGTCGCTCAACGATCTCGGCAAACTGAGCGGGTCGGCGGACTCCCTGTTCCGGATGATTCAGATCGTAGGCTGGATCGGCGTGATCGGCGCGCTCTTCGCCCTGTACAATGCATGGCTCGCAAGTCGCGAATCCGGCCGGTGGTGGTGGGGCAGGGTACACGCAGTCGTGATCGCGATCGCCTGCGTCGGCTTCGCATGGTTCATGGTTCACTGGCACATGCTGAACTTCAGCCTGAAGTATTAGCTGCGACCCGAACGGCCCCACGCTTACGAGTGTGTGTGAAAAGTCGATGCCTCACCCCGCCGTTACCGGCAGGGCTGGTCTATCGCGTTAAAGGCGCAGACGTCCGTGACCAGCCCCGCCGGTCACGGCGGGGATCAACTCCACTTTTCACACACACTCTTACGCATGGGGCTATTGCGGGCTTCGGAGTCGACTTCACTTCCGCAGCTTGCGGTCGAGAAAGTCCTCTGCCGCCTTCATGCTCACAATCCAGTGATGAAACCACAGAAAATCGTGCACCTCGTCGGGGAAAATCAGTTCTTCGAACGGCACTCCCTGGGCCCGCAGCGCCTCGGTCAAAATCACCGTCTGATTGAACGCCACGTTGCGATCGTCGTCGCCGTGGATCAGCAGCACCGGCGACTTCCACGTGCTCATGGCCGCCATGGGTGAGGATTCAAACGCCAGGCGCTTCTGCTCGCGCTGCTTGTCCGGATCGAGATTCGGCGTCGCCACGCTGCCTCCGATGGAGCTCCAGTCATGCACGCCCATCATGTCCACGCCCGCCGCGTACAGATCGCTCGCGCGCGCCAGCGCCTGGGCGGTCAGCAATCCACCATACGATGCGCCATACACGCCGATCCGCTTCGGGTCGACATCCGCGCGGCCGGCCATGTACACCCCGGCGCCCATCACGTCCAGGTTCTCGCTGCCGCCCGATGCGCCGTAATTCAGCGCCTCGCGGAAATTCAATCCATACCCAATGCCGCTGCGATAATTCACCGACAGCACCACGTATCCTTTATTCGCGAAATACTGATTCGCCCCGTAGAAATACGCGTAAGCGTCCATGTAATGCCAGCCGAGCAGCATCTGCCTGCGCGACCCTCCGTGATAAAACACGAGCCCCGGATGTTTGCCGCCGGTCTTGGGCAGAAACAGCTGACCGTGAATCGTCATGCCATCCGCCGATTTGAAGATGACCTGCTGCGGAATCACTTGTTCGGCCATCGGATAATCCGCTGGGATCGAATCCGGCGCCAGATCACGCGAAGCCTCGTTCGGCATCTTCACCGCCGCGCGCCCGATTTCTTTCGCGCTCGCGCGCATGTAAACCACCGCGCCGTTACCTGAATCTTCCGGCCCTGATTCGATCCCATCGCCGATTTTGCCGAGCAGCGGCACAGGTTTCCCGCCCGCCACTGGGACCCTCCAGATGTGCCGCCGGTCGATATCGTCCTGATTCGACGAAAACAGAAGCTCGCGTCGATTTTCGCTCAGCGAAACGTCTTCAATTTCAAATTCGCCGGGCGACAATTCCGTCGCGGGGCCGCCTTCTGCCGAAACCGAATAGAGATGGTTCCAGCCGGTCTTTTCCCAGGCAAACGCCAGCCGGTCGCCATCCGCCCAATAAATCTGATCCTCGGCGGACATCGCCTGATGAATGCTGCCCGGGCCTTTGTCCGCATGCCACACTTCGCGTCCCGCACCGGTCGAAACATCGGCGATGCGGATCGACCACGGCGTCAGAGCCTCGCGCCGCGGCCCCGCGCCGCCGGTGCGCGTAATGCTCGCCGTCCGCATGAACGCGACGCGCCGCCCATCCACGCTCCACACCGGACTCGAATCGCGGTCGGTGGAAGGATCCAGATACTCCACCGACTTGTCGCCCGGCTTGTAAACCCCAATGAACGAATGATCGCCGCGCGAATTGGTGAAGGCGAGTTCAGACCCGTCGGGCGACCAGCGCAGGTTCGACGAGCCTCCGCGCGTGCGCACCAGTTCAGCCGGCTTCGCGCCATCCATGCTGGTCATCCAGATCTGTCCGCCGCGGATAAATGCCACGTGCCCGTCTTTCGAAGGCGCGGGAGAATGGCCCTCGGCGAGTTTTTTCGGCGCCCCGCCTTCGAATGGGACAATCCAGATCGCTTCATCCGGCATTTGCGCAAGGCTACGCGCGTTCGGGATCGCCTGCCCGATCTGCTCCAGGTTTCCGCCGCGCACGTAAATGATGGAGCGGCCGTCGGCGGTCCACCGGATCATTCCCAGGTCCTGACCGTCGTCTTCTTTATACGCGGTCAGCCGCCGTCCTTTATAGTCGGGCGCTGCGGCCACCCACAGGTTTCGTGCGCCGCGCTCATTCAGCAGCCAGACCACGCGCCCACCACCCGGGGCCGCGTGCAGTTCCGAAGCGAACGGCGCGCCGAGATATTGCTCGATCGTCGCGCCGCTGGCGACCAGAGAAAGCACAAGCAGGAATCGCATGCCGCGATTCTATCCCACCCAGGCGGTTGAAACACAGGCACGCATCGCGTTTCACCGTTTCGCCCAACGTATCCGCTTGACGACGGCATCCCGCGCCCGATAGTGTGGCTCCCATGCACAGAATGTTGTTCGCCCTTCTCGGAAGCGCGACGCTCGCCCTTCCGTCCGGATTTCAGTCGACCGATTTCCTGAAGCTTCGCGCCGCCGGAGCGGTGGAATTTTCGCCCGACGGGACGCGCCTCGCGTATTCGATCACGCGCAACGACACCAACCGGCGTCCTTTCGGACAGCTCTGGATCATGACCGTCGCCGACGGAAAATCCATCTGCCTGAGCCGCGGCGACGAACCTTCCGGAAATGCGCAATGGTCTCCCGACGGCAAGTGGATCTCTTATTCCGGACGCCTGGGCGATAAATCGGGATTGATCGTCGCGCATCCGGATGGCAGCGATAAAAAATACCTCGTCCCCGTAGAGAGCAGCAACGCTCCGCTGCCCGCGACCGGCGCGACCACCACATGGTCGCCGGATAGCCGGCAGATCGCCTATGTCTCGGCCACGCCTGGGCCCGAAACGGGCGACGCGACTGGTGATCCGATCGTGATCACGCGCTATCTTTACAAGCCCACCGCCGCGGAAGGGAACTCCCACTTCAACGACAATAAGCGTCTGCACATTTTCGTGGTCGATGTCGCGACCGGAAAATCGCGGCAGTTGACCAACGGCGTCCACTATGAGCATTCCCTCTACTGGTCGCCCGGCGGCAAGGAGATCGCCTACATTTCGAATCGCGCGGCAGACGACGATCAATATTTCAACTACGATCTGTTCACGCTCGATCCCAGCACCGGTGAAACCCGCCAGATCACGGCCACCGAGAGCGCCGAGTATCGTCCGCATTACTCTCTTGACGGAAAATCCATCATCTACGAAGCCACCAAGCGCGGCCTCACCGACCGCGAAACCACCATGGAAGACACCCACGTCTGGAGGATGGACGCCGACGGAAAAAATCGCCGCGAAGTCGGTAAAGAACTGGATGCGCGGCAGGGCGAACCTCAATTTTCAAATGACGGACGCTGGATTTATTACACCGCTCAGGAGCACGGTGAAGTGCATTTATATCGATCGCCCGCATCCGGCGGCGCGCCTGAAGCAGTTGTCAAGGAGCGCGGGAGCGTCGGATCTTTTTCGGTGCACGGCGATCTGCTGGCATACACGATCTCGACGCCAACCGATCAGGCCGAACTGTATCTCAAGTCCGGCCAGGCGCCGGCCAAGCAGCTTACCGATCTGAATCACGATCTGTTCGCCGGGAAGACCGTTGAGCCCGTTGAAACCTTCCACTTCATCAGCAATGACAACAAATGGACCGTCGAAGCGTTCCTGACTTACCCGTCGGATTTCCGCGCGGACCGAAAATATCCGCTGATCGTGAACATCCACGGAGGCCCGCACGGCCAGCAGGGTCCCGCGTTCAATTTCAAGAACCAGGTCTACGCAGCGCACGGATGGGCCACCGTCATGATTAACTATCGCGGGTCCACCGGCTACGGCCAGGCATTCACCGATGCCGTGTTCGCCGATCAGAATGGAAATGAAGGGATGGATGTACTCTATGGCGTAAACGCCGCCCTACGCCGGTATACGTGGATCGATCCAAACCGTCTCGGCATCGAAGGCACCAGCTATGGAGGCCAGTTAAGCGCCTGGCTGATCACCCAGACGCACATGTTCAAAGCCGCCATCCCCACCGCTGCGATCACCAATATCATCAGCTACAACTACATGACGTATTACAACCAATACGAAGCGATGGAGTGGGGCGCGTATCCGCATCAGGGCAATTTAATGGACGTCCTGTGGGAGCGCTCTGCGCTAAAGCATGTGGCGAACGTAATCACCCCGACCATGCTGGTCCACGGCGAAAATGACGCCGACGTTCCGATCGCCGAGGCTGAGCAATATTACATCGCGCTTAAAGACGTGGGCGTTGAGACGGTGATGGTGCGCTATCCACGGGAAGGTCACGGTGTTCGAGAGTCGCATCACAACGTCGATTTCATTGATCGCTCCATCCGCTGGTACGAAGCCCATTTCCCGAAGGCTAATCCGTGATCCGGTTGTAAACAACAAGTCACGATAGAAATGTTTTAACAGGATTTTCACCGGTTAACGATCACTTCCTCACGATCGGCGTTTAATCTGTCGCCAATGAATCTGTCCAGACGGGACTTCTGTTGGCGCACGCTGGCGGCCGCCGCCGGAATCCAGGCGGCACGTGCATCCGGCCTGGCCATCGATCAGATTCGTGACCCCGGCTGCGTGTGGGACCGGGAGCAATCCCGCGCCTATCGCGCCGACGTGGTGGTCACTTTCCTCGGCGTCTCGATTTTCAGCCGGCAGGGCGTCGGCAGCGCCGTGGCGTCTGTGCGTGAACACGCCCGGGAGGACCGTCGCACGGTCTCTCTCACCTTCGCCGGCGGTTCGCATCCCGCGCGCACGCATGGCGTCAGTTATTCGGGATCCACTGAAGAGGTTGCCGTCGAATGTGGCGATGCGACCCTCGAATCCGCCGCGAGCTTCGGGTTCGTGACCGCGTCACAATCCGATGAATCCTTCGAGCAGGCGCGTCACCGGCTGGAAACGGGGACCACGGGAACTGCCTATGTTGCGGTCGATGAACTTCACCGCTCCTCGCGTGTTCGTCTTCGCCGGGCTGTGCTTCCCGCGCCCGAATCGTGGACCAAGGATCGCATGGGGCTGGTCGGCGCGTTGCGTTCGCAGTTCAATCAAGCCACGCCCACGGAGCGCGAAATGGAATATAACGCGCCCGTTGTCCCCGCCACTTTCCTGTACGCCGTGGTCGCCGCCCGCCATCCCGCCGTGAAGGTTTGTACAGAGAAACAAAATGGCGCGCATGGTCGAGCTGAACAGCGACGATTTCCAGTTCCATCGCATGATCAGCAGCTCATAAGGATCAGCGGCCAGGCGCGCCAGAGATTCGCGAATGGTCATGTCGAAGCATAGTTACCATGCCACGCATGACAGGCGAATGTCGGCCCGGTTAGAAATCAGGCACCCAGCTTCGAAGCCAGATCCAGCATGCCGGACGACACCACGTCGAAATCGCCCGGCTTGGCGTCGTCGGCTTTCCGCCCGGGTCCGAATTCGTCGGGCCGATGGATGAATCCGGTGCGAAGTCCGAAACTGCGTGCGGCTTTCAGGTCGCCGGTGTGCGCCGCGCACATCATCACCTGTTCCGGCCGCAATTCCAATAGTTCGACCGCGGTGAGATAGGCTTCGCGATCGGGCTTATAGTGACGCGCGAGCTCAGCCGAAAGGATTAGATCCCAGGGAAGGCCGGCATGCTTCGCCATGTCGGTAAGCAGCGCAACGTTACCGTTCGAGAGCGGCGCAATGGTGTACTTCTGCTTGAGCCGGGTGAGACCGGCCACCGAATCGGGCCACGGCTTCAGACGATGCCAGACGCGGTTCCAGTGGTCCTTTTCCTGTTCCGAAAGACCGTCGATGTGAAATGCCTGGAGCAGTTGTTCAAGCAGCGCGCGGTGCAGATGGTCGAGGTTGGTCCACGGCATCTCGCCTCTTCGAACTTTTTCCATAGAAGGCGCATAGCCGGCCCGCCATCGATCCGCGAAGCGGCCCCAAGCAACCGTAATGCCCCTCGCTTTCCCCCAGCTCTCACCTTCTTCGATGATCGATCCGCGCCAGTCGACCACCGTTCCGAACGTGTCGAAGACCAGCGCCTTCACCGCGCTCGAATCCTGGGCCCGCGCCCCGCGTAACGCGAGCGCCGCGGCGCCGAGTCCTGAGGATTTCACAATTTGTCGGCGAGTCATGGCGCTACCATCCTAGCCCGCTCACTGGCCCAGCGTGAGGCGTAGGTGGTGCTCCCCTCACGGACGGGTGTGCGTGGATGGTCGACGTTTCACCCCATCGTTACCGGCAGGGCTTTCGCCGACTGTGCCTCCAGTGCGATAGACCAGCCGCGCCGGTGACGGCGGGGACCAATTCAGCTTTTCACACTCTGACGCTCAAGGTTCCGAATTGCACGGAGATGTAAACTGATTCCGGGACCATCCAGTCAGGGGGAATCATGAGTTCTTTTGAGGAACGAATCGCAGAAGTCCATCAGTGGTTTCAGAGCCCGCGCTTCCATGGCATCATCCGTTTATACTCGCCTCGCCAGGTAGTGGAACAGCAGGGCACTATGGATCACGATTATCCGGTGGCGCGAAAAGCGGCGGAGGGTTTCTACATTCGCCTGCGCGAATTGTTCCGCGATGGCAAGTCGATCACCACGTTCGGTCCGTACTCGCCCGGCCAGGCCGTCACCATCAAGCGTCTGGGAATCGAAGGAATTTATCTGGGCGGATGGGCGACTTCGGCCAAGGGCGGCATCACCGAAGATCCCGGCGCGGACCTGGCCAGCTATCCGTTGAGCCAGGTGCCCGAAGAAGCCGCGGCCATCGTGCGAGCGCTGCTCACGGCCGATAAGAACCAGCTCTTCACCCGCTCCCGCATGACGCCGGAACAACGCGCCGCGAACTTGGAGATCGACTACCGGCCATTCATCATCGCCGACGCCGACACCGGCCATGGCGGCGATGCTCACGTCCGCAACCTGATCCGGCGATTTGTCGAAGCCGGCGTGCCGGGGTATCACATCGAAGATCAAAAGCCGGGAGTGAAGAAGTGCGGCCATCAGGGCGGAAAAGTTCTGGTGGCGGAAAGCGAACAGATTCAGAGGCTGAACGCGGCGCGCTTTCAACTCGACATCATGCGCGTTCCGGGCATCATTGTCGCGCGCACCGACGCCGAAGCCGCCAGCCTGCTCGATAGCTGCGCGGACGAGCGCGATCAGCCGTTCATTCTGGGCGCCGCCAACGTCGACGTGCCCAGCTACAAAGCGAGCTTTCTGGCGATTCTCGAAAAACTCGCCGATCTCGGCATCAGTGAGATCCGCGGTCATCTGATGTTCGCAGTGTCTCCCTCCGAACATGACGCTGCGACCGGGTGGCTGGAGCGGGCAGGCGTCATGCCGGTCATCGAGAAGAACGCGAAAGCGTTTCTAGAGAGCAAAGACGCGTCCGTCGACGCCATGCTCGACCGCATTCTGACCGAGTTCCTCCGCATCTGGCAGGCCTCCGCCGATTTGAAAACCTATCGTCAGGCCGTGGCCGACGTGATCCAGTTCCGGTCGAGTCAGGGCGAGTCGGTCGGAATGAGCGCCGAGGAATGGCTGGCCTTTTCCAAGCGAATTCCCTGGTTCGCCGCGCGAGAAAAAGCCCGCTCCATGGGAATCCGAATTCAGTGGGACCCGGAGCTCGCCAAGACGCCGGACGGTTATTACCAGGTGCAGGGCGGTCTGGACTATGCAATCGCCAAATCGCTCGCCGCCGCGCCGTTCGCGGATTTGTTGTGGATGGAAACCGCCACGGCGGACCTGAAAGAAGCCAAAGAGTTCGCCGAAGCGATTCACGCCGATTTTCCCGATAAGATGCTCGCCTATAATCTCTCGCCGTCGTTTAATTGGGACACCACCGGCATGAGCGATGAAGAAATGAAGCGCTTCCCCGAGGAGTTGGCCAAGCTGGGCTACGTCTTCAACTTCATCACCTACGGCGGGCACCAGATCGACGGGCTGGCCGCGGAAGAGTTCGCGACCGCGCTCAAACAGGACGGCATGCTGTCGCTCGCGCGTCTGCAGCGGGAGCTCCGATTGCTCGAATCGCCCTACCGGACGCCGCAGACGCTGGTGGGTGGTCCTCGTCTGGATGCGGCTTTGATGGCCGGCTCCGGCCGCACCGCGACCACCAAAGCGATGGGCAAAGGATCCACCCAGCATCAGCATCTGGTGCAAACCGAATTGCCGCCGCGATTGTTGGAGGAGTGGCTCAAGCTATGGGCAGAATCGAACCAGGTCAACGTCACGCTTCGCGCGCAACTGCGTCCGGTTGCTGCCGGATCCGAATTCCTGGAACTGAGTCTCTGGAACGGGCCAGCCAAGGTTGCCAACGTGGTCTTCGCCGATGTGCAGGACCGTCGCGGCCATAAACTGCTTTCCATTCGCGATCAGAACACGTTCGATCTGTCGCTGCGAAGAAAGCGGCTGATGACGCTGGCCCATCTTTTCCTGATTCATCGCTACAAAGTCGGATGGGTTCATTACCTCAGCCCCACCGACGACAATCAACATCAAACGCAGAAGATGCAGGAGCTCGGGATCTTCAGCAAAGTGAACAACGAAGCCGGGCTGATCATCGTCGCGGAGGTGAATGCGCCCTTCACCAACGCGTTACTAAACCCGGACCGGGCCGAGCTGCAAAGCTTGATCTCGAAAGGCGTCGTCGCAGCCTCGCGCTAGCCCAGCTTGGCCATGGGATGCCGTGCGCATACAATAGACGCAGCTATGTTCCCTCACCGTTCGATGCTCCTGCTGATCGCGCTTCCCGCGGCTGCGTTCGCCTGGTCGCCAGGCAATTGCGAAGGGCTTGCAGCTCTCTCGCTCCCCAACACGACGCTGACCGCCAAACCCGTCGCCGCCGGATCGTTCACGCTGCCAAACGGACGTGGTATCAGCGGCCTGCCCGCGTTCTGCCAGGTTCACGGTGTTTCGAAACCGACCGATTCGAGCGTGATCCATTTTGAAGTGTGGCTGCCTGCATCCAACTGGAATGGAAAGCTACAGGGCATCGGCAACGGAGGCCTCGCCGGGACCATCAGCTTCGCGCCCATGGCGAACGCTCTGCGCAATGGCTACGCCGCCGCCAGCACCGACACGGGCCACACCTCGCAGGAACCCAAGACGTGGCTCGAAAATCGCGACCGGCTGATCGACTATAGCTACCGCGGGCTCCACCTGACCACCGAGTACGCCAAGAAAATCATCGACGCCTATTACTCCCAGGGTCCCAAGGAATCGTATTATCTGGGCTGCTCCAAGGGCGGGCAGCAGGGATTGATGGAAGCGCAGCGATACCCCGCCGATTACGACGGCATCGTGGCCGGCGACGCGGCGAATTTCTGGACGCGCCAGATGGCCAGCGAAGTCTGGAACGGCGTGGCCACCAGCTCGCCTGAAACCAATCTTCCGCAGGAGAAGCTCCAGCTGTTGCAGAATGCGACGCTCGCGGCCTGTGACGCGCTCGATGGCGTGGCGGATGGCATCGTCAGTGATCCCACGCATTGCCACTTCGATCCGAAAAAGCTGCTGTGCAAGGGTGCCGATGGTCCCACCTGTCTGACCGCGGCGCAGGTGGGCGCGGTCGAAAAAATCTACAGCGGCCCAGTGAATCCGCGGACCAAACAAAAGCTCTACGCCGGATTGTATCCGGGCGGCGAGCTCGGCTGGGGCAAGGCCGGCGGGCAGATGGTGATCAACCGCGGATCCACCAGCGGCGTGAGTTCGTACGATTTCTGGTCGTTCGCCGTTTTTCACAAACCCGGTTGGGAATTTCGCAGTTTCGATTTCGATCGCGACCTGAGCGCCGCGGAACAGAAACTTGCGTCCATCACCAACGCGACCGACCCGAATCTGGAACAGTTCCGCAAGCTCGGCCACAAGCTGCTGTACTACCATGGCGCGGCCGATCCGCTGATTCCCGCACAGAACGGAATCGACTATTTCGAAAGCGTGGTCAAAGCTCAAAAAGGAATGGAGAAGACGCAGCAGTTCTTCCGCGCGTTCCTCGTCCCCGGTCTGTATCACTGCGCGGGCGGGCCGGGAGCGACTGCGTTTGGCGGGTCGGTCGCATCGCCCGTGGTCGACGCCGATCATGACGTCACCAGCGCGGTGGCCCGCTGGGTGGAACAAGGCATCGGCCCGGATCGCATCATCGCGACGAAGTACGTCGACAATCAGGCGTCGAAAGGCGTCGCGTTCCAGCGCCCCTTGTGCGCGTACCCGTTGGTCGCGCGGTATAAAGGATCGGGCGATCAAAACGACGCCGCGAATTTCACCTGCGCCAGGTGAGTCCGCGCGCGCCGGCCGGCGGACTTCAAGTCCGCGTGGCGCTTTAGCGCCGCCATGCGGGAGCGAGGCTGAAGCCTCGCGGGCCGAGGCCCGCCGTCCTGGCAGCGAGCGACAGAGAATTCTCTAAGCCGCCGGTGGAGGTAGACGATGCATCAGCCGGCTCCACAGCCTCACCACATCGCCCCATAAACCGACCACTTGCAGGATCCAGATACACGTTGCGGCCACCACCACAATATTCAAAATCGCCTTGATGCTTTCCGCCATCGGAATGTAGGTGTTGATCACCCACAGGACGATCCCCACCACGACCAGCCCGAGCACCAGGTTCACGACTGGCATGAAATTGGGCGGGATCCGGATGCGGGTGTTCAGGAGCCAAGCCGCCAGTGCCACCACCAGCAGCGCGAGCAGGACCTGAATTAACGTCATAAAATCAGCCACCTCTCGCTAATAACGTGGCAATTCGAATGCCACCGGAGACAGTGCGCTAATTCCCCAGGAATCAATACGCGAACATCGCCGCCGGAGACCGTCCAGGCAATTCTGACCGCCTTAACGCGGAGCTGCTGCGATCTGGACCACCGCGTTCCAAACAAATTCGACGAACGGATAAATCGAGCTCTCGGCCATCCGCTCCACATCGCTATGGGCGCCGTAATTGGTCGCGTTCTCGCGCGTGCCGGCCGGGCCGATCCCGTACGATTGCTGACCCTTGGCGCGAAGCTGCGCCTTGTCGCTCGCTCCCGTCGACATGCTGGGAATCACCGTCACGCCCGGATACATTTTCTTGCTCACCTGTTCGAGCACGCGATACATTTCGGTATCGAGGCGCGTCGCCGGCGACGGCGGACGCGTGGCCGGCAGCGGCACGATCTTCACCTCCGGATCGTTGATCACCTTCGCCATCGCGTCGTAGAATTGCGCGATATTCTCATCCGGCAGCGCGCGGATATCCAGCGTGGCTTCGGCTTCCGACGGGATCACGTTCGCGCCGACTCCGGCCTTGAGCATGGTCGGCACCACCGAAGTCCGCAGCATCGAATACGCCTGCGGCTCGTGTTCGAGCAGATACTGTTCCGCGGCCGGCGCCGTCGCCGGATTCAGCAACGCATTGTAGCGCGCGGCTTTTTCGGACGTGCTGATGGTCGCCAGTTTTTCGAAATACGTCCGCGTGGTATCGTTCAACCGCATCGGCGTCTCCCATCGGCCAACTTTTTCGACCGCCGCGCCCAGGTGAATCAGCGCGTTGTCCATGCGCGGAACCGAGCCGTGGCCGGAAGTTCCCGTCGCCACCAGCCGCACGCGCGCCGGAACTTTTTCCGCCGTCCCGATGTTCATGGTCACCACTTTGCCGCCCTCGATGGTCGCGCCGCCGCCTTCCGTCAACGAATACTCCGCGTCGATTTCGTCGTAGTGATTCTTGACCATGTAATTGATGCCGACGCCGGTCGTATCCGCTTCCTCGCCCGACTCCGCCAGAAAAATCACGTCGCGATCGAGCGCCACATGATTGCGCTTCAACAACAGCATCACCATCAGATTCGCCGACAGGATCGGCTTATCGTCCAGCGACCCGCGTCCCCACACGTACCCGTCCTTGATATCGGCGCCGAACGGATTCACCGGCCATTTTTCGACCTGCACCCCCACCACATCGGTGTGCGCCAAAATCAGGATCGGCTTTTTCGATCCATTGCCCTTGAGCCGCGCGACGATATTCGCGCGAGCCGGGTTCTGCGCGAACGTCCTGGTCGGAATGCCGTCGGCTTCGAGCACCTGCCGGATGTAATCGACCGCCTTGGTCTCGTTCCCGGCGCGCGTGTCGATGCGGATCAGGTCGCGATAATGCTTAAGGATTTCGGTCTTCTGCTGATCCCAGTTGACAGCCGGCTGCGCCCACGCCGCGCAGGTCGAAATCAATAACGCCAGGAAACGATTCATAGCCCGCTATTATAAGCCGTAAGATTCCGGACGCGCTCCCCTTGCTGACGCGCGGGGTTCCGAACGTTGCTCATTCGGAACCCCGACCGTCAGGGAGGGGAGCAGGTCCGTGTTCACGCAGACGCGTCAGCGTGAGCGACCCGGGCACCGATCGTACACGTTGTATACTGATCAATCGCGACATGTCGAATTCGGGAGGCTCGCAATGAATCGAAGCCGGTGGATTGGCCTGGCGGCCGTGGCGGCGTTCGCCACCCAGAGTTTTTTCGCCCAGACGCTGACCCGCGCCCAGCAGCGCGCCAAAGCCAAAGCGGAAAACGTGCCGGGAATCGCATACGAATCCGTGCCGAATTTTCTGAAGCTGCCGCCCGGCACTTATTTCGGCGAAACAGTGGGCGTCGCCACCAATTCGAAGGGCCATGTGTTCGTCTACACCCGCAGCTATGACACGCGCCTGTTCGAATTCGACCAGACCGGCAAGTTCGTCAAGGAAATCGGCCAGGGGCTCTACGGCTTCGCATTCGCCCACGCCGTACGCGTCGACAAGCAGGACAACATCTGGGCCGTCGACGAAGGCACCAACATGATCATCAAGTTCAGCCCGGAAGGGAAGGTCCTGATGGTGCTCGGCCACCGCCCGGAATCGGGCGAAGTTCCGGTGACCGCCGGCTTCGGTGTGGCGCCGCCCGCCGCGGAACCGTACACTTTCAATCGCCAGACCGACGTCGCCTTCGACGCTCAAGGCGATATTTTCGTTTCCGACGGCTACGGCAACTCGCGCGTCGTGAAATACGACAAGAACGGCCGCTTCATCGCCGAGGTGGGTTCGCATGGCTCCCAACCCGGCCAACTCAACATTCCCCACACCCTCGCGGCCGACGCCAATGGCAACATATACGTCGGCGACCGCACCAACAGCCGCATCCAGGTGTTCGATAACGATCTGAAGCTCAAAACCATTTACGACAAAGTCGGCGCGCCCTGGGCGGTGTGCATCACCCCCGGACCGCATCAATATTTGTATAGCTCGAATTCGAATCCCGACAGCAATAACGCGGACATCATGGCCGTGACGGGCGAGGTCTACAAGATGGAGCTCGACGGCACCATCCTCGGCAAGTTCGGTAAACCGGGTACTCAGCTCGGCGACTTCCGCACCATCCATGAAATGGATTGCCGATCGGAAAACGAAATCTACACCGCCGAGATCAACCGCTGGAACGTGCAGAAAATCGTTCTGCACCCGAAGAAGTAGGACCCCGTCATGAGAATCTTCCTGATCACATTGCTGGCCGCGCCGGTGTTCGCGCAGGCCCCCGAAATCGCGTTCGACTCCGCGCCGAACTTCCTGAAAATGCCGGACCGCATGTATATGGGCGAAGCGGCCGGCGTCGCGTCCAACTCGAAAGGTCACATTTACGTCTACACCCGCACCGGCGACTCTTACGCGGTCACCGGAGCGTCGCGCACCTTTACGCACGGCGGCTCGCGCCTGTTCGAGTTCGATCCAACCGGTAGGTACATAGGAGAGATCGGCCAGGGCTCGTACGGTTTCCTGGTGGCGGAATCGGTTCGCGTCGATCCTCAGGACAACATCTGGGTGGTGGATAAATTATCCAGCCTGGTGATCAAATTCGCTCCGGACGGCCGGGTGCTGATGCCGTTAGGCCGTAAGCCGGAGGCGATTTTCGTCGGAACACGCGGCGGAGGTCGCGGTGCAGCTTTCGCCGGCCGCGGACGGGGCGGAGAAGGCGCGCCGTTGCCGGGCTCAGGCCAACCTGGCGATCTGTTCAACGGACCCACCGATGTCGCCTGGGATGCACAGGGCAACATCTATATCTCCGACGGCTTCGGCAACGCGCGCATCGCCAAGTTCGACAAGTTCGGCAAGTACATCAAGTCCTGGGGATCGCGCGGGTCGGAGCACGGCCAGTTCAGCAATCCGCGTGCGCTTGCAATTGACAAGCAAGGGAATGTCTATGTCGCCGACAAGGGCAACAACCGGATTCAGGTGTTCGACAGTGACGGAACGTTCAAGTCCGAAATCACCGGCATCGGCGCGCCCGCCGCGATGTGCATCACGCCGGGACCACATCAGGTCCTGTACGCGTCCGATTCGAATGAACTGAATTCGCTCGACCACGGCGAAATCTACAAACTGGAGCTGGACGGAAAAGTGGACGGCCAGTTCGGCCGCGCCGGCCATCTGCTGAAGGAATTCGGCGCGGTAAACTCTCTCGACTGCCGGCGCGCGAATGAGCTTCTGGTCGGCGAACTGATGAACTGGCGAGTCCAGAAAATCACACTGCACTAAGCGCGTGGCGCACGCACTCGTGCGTGCCGCGTCTTCATCACTCTGGATGGATCGCCGATCCATAGGAACACTCTTGCCGACGCCTGTTCCGGCGCAGGCGAGGTGTCGAGAAGAGTCTCGACACGGCACGCACGAGTGCGTGCGCCACAGGTGCAAGCAGGATCCTAGTTTTTGGTCGACACCTGCACCGGCGTAGGAAGCTCGGAAACGTCCCATCCTCCACCCAGAGCCTGAATCAATTCGACCGCGGCCACCATTTCGCCCATGCGCAGCGTCACTTCGGCCTGCTGATCGCTCAACAGCGTGGTCTGCGCCGTGATCACATCCAGGTAAGGATCGAGCCCGGTCTCCCATCGCGCCACGGCGATATCCAGGTACTTCTGCGCGGCCTGAGTCGCGTCGTGCTGCTTGCCGATCTGCCCGGAGGTCACCCGCAGCGTGGCAATGTAGTCCTCCACCTGTTGAAACGCCGTCAGCACCGTCTGGCGATAGGACGCGACGTTGGCGTTGTACTGCGCCGTATACTGTGCCACCGTAGCGTTCCGTAAACCGGCGTCGAAAATCGTCTGAGCGGCCGATGCCCCCAACGACCAGAACAGCGCCGGCAGTGTGAACAACTTCGAGATCATCGACGACTGAAGACCGCCCGCACCGGTCAGCGTCACCGTCGGATAGTAAGCCGCCTTTTCGATGCCGATCAGCGCGTTCGACTCCGCCATGCTGCGCTCCGCCGCCGCGATATCCGGGCGCCGCTCCAGCAATTGCGAGGGAACACCGACCGGGAATTCCGGAACCGGCGTGGTCAGCATCTTTACCTGCATCGAAAAGCTGGACGCCGGCTTGCCGATCAACATCGCGATGGCGTGCTCGTAGATCGCACGGTTGGTCGCAATCCCGAAGGCGGTAGCTTCGGCATTCTTCAGCGTCACGTCGGCCTGCGCGTAGGATTCTTCGCTATCGATACCGGTATCCACCAGCGCGCGGGTCAGTTCCAGCGACTTTTTATAAGCCTCCACGGTGCGATCGTACAGATCCTGCAACGAATCCTGTCCGCGCAGTTCGAAATAATATTCCGCCAAGGCCGCCTGCTCGGTCAGTTTTTCGTTTTCCAGATCCGCGGCTCCGACCTGCGCCGCGTACTGCGCCTGCCGGACCGTGTTCCGTACGCGTCCCCACAAATCCGGCGCCCAGGACGCCTCAACCGGCAGCGCGTAAGATCCCGTCGTGCCATTCGAGGTTCCGCTCTTGGTAAACGCAGGATTCGCCGTGACCGTCGGGAAAAACTGCGAATGAGCCTCGCGTACCTGAGCCCGGGCCGCCATGAAATTCTGGAAATATTGCGCGATGTTCTGGTTGTCGATATTCAACTGGTCTTCAAGCACATTGAGCTCGGGTTCCTTGAAAACTTCCCACCATTTGCCCTTCAACACCTCGTCCTGCGGCTTGGCGGGCTGCCATTCGCCCGGCACCGATTCCTTATACGCCGCCGGCGCCGACTCCTTGTACGCGGGCGCGGCCGGCGCCGAAGGCTTCACATATTTCGGCCCCACGTTGCATCCGCCCAGCAGGCAGATGGTCATCAGCAAAATGATTTTCGCTTTCATCCGCGCGCCTCACTCGGCGTGAACAGCCGCGCATGCGGATCGCCCTGCGCCTTCAGCCGCAGATTGTCCATGAATAAGTAAATGACCGGAGTCGTATACAGCGTCAGCGCCTGGCTGACGATCAGGCCGCCGATGATCGAAATCCCCAGCGGACGCCGCAGTTCCGATCCCATCCCCGTCCCGAGCGCCAGCGGCACCGCGCCGAACAGCGCGGCCATGGTGGTCATCAGAATCGGACGGAACCGTAACATGGAAGCTTCAAAAATCGAATCGCGCGTATTCTTGCCTTCATTGCGCTCGGCGTTCAGCGCGAAATCGATCATCATGATCGCGTTCTTCTTCACGATCCCGATCAGCAGAATAATTCCGATAATCGACATCACGTCCAGCTCCGTCCCGGTCAGCAACAGCGCGAGAATCGCGCCCAGGCTGGCCGAGGGCAGCGTCGAAAGAATCGTGATCGGATGGATCAGGCTCTCATACAAAATTCCCAGCACGATATACACGGACAGAATGGCCGTTGCGATCAGGTACGGCTCGGTATTGAGCGACTGCTCAAACGCTTCGAGCGTGCCGGCGTACTCACCATGAATCGACTGCGGCATGCCCAGCTTCTGTTGAATCTGCTGGATCTCCTGCGTGGCTTGTCCCAGCGAAACGCCGGGCGACAGATTGAAGGACACCGTCACCGAAGGAAACAATCCGGTGTGATTCACCGCCAGCGGCGATGTGGACGCAACATACTTCACCACCGAACTGATGGGGATTCCACCCCCGCCCGACTTCGGGATCAGGTACGTGCTCTTGAGCCCGTCCGGCGACTGCCAGTATTGCGGAGCCGTTTCCATCACCACGTAATATTGATTCAGCTCCGTGTAAATCGTGGAGACTTCGGCCTGGCCGAACGCGTCGTAAAGCGTATTGTCGAGCACCTGCGGCGTGATTCCGAGCCGCGCGGCCGTAGGACGGTCATAGGTCAGCAACGCCTGCAGGCCTTTGTCCTGCTGATCCGTGTTGACGTCCTGAAATCCCGGCGCCTTTTTCAACTGCGCCAGAAGCTGGGGGCCGTACTTCTGCAGATCCTGCGTCGTCTCGGCTTGCAGCGTGTACTGATATTCAGCGCTCGATTGCCGTCCGCCGATGCGGATATCCTGCACCGGCTGCAGAAACGTAGCCGCGCCGGAGACGCGCGCCAGCTTGGGCCGCAGGCGATTCATGATCGTCTCGACACTCGCGCGCTGGTTGAGCGGTTTCAAGGCGACGAACATGAACCCGCCGTTGGTCGCCCCCTGCCCGCCCGTGAATCCCATCACGTTCGCCACTCCGGGATCGGCTTTGACGATGCTCACCGCCTCCTGCACCGCCGTCTTCATGGCGTAAAACGAAGTGTCCTGCGGCCCTTGCAAACCTCCCGTCATCGCGCCGGTATCCTGCTGCGGGAAAAATCCTTTGGGCACCTTGGCGATCAGAAATACATTGAGCCCCAGCGTGAACAGGAACACCAGCAGCAGCAGCGCCGGATGATCCAGCACCCAGTTGAGGCTGCTTTCATAGCCGCGTAACACCCGGTTGAAGCCCCGCTCACTCCAGTTATAAAGTCTGCCGTGGCGAATTTCCCGATCCGCTTTGAGCACGCGCGAGCACATCATGGGAGTGGTGGTGAGCGAAATCACCATCGACATCAGAATGGCCGCTGAAAGCGTCACCGCGAATTCGCGGAACAGCCGCCCGATGATTCCGCCCATCAACAGCAGCGGGATGAATACCGCGATCAGTGAGACGCTGATCGAAAATACGGTGAACCCAATTTCTTTCGCGCCCTGCAGCGCGGCCTCCACCGGCGGCTTTCCCTGTTCGATATGCCGTGAGATGTTTTCCATCACCACAATCGCGTCGTCGACCACAAATCCGCTGGCGATGGCCAGCGCCATCAGAGAGAGATTATCCAGAGAGTAGCCGCACAGATACATGACCGCGCAGGTCCCGATCAGCGAAACCGGCACCGCGACCGCGGGCACCAAAGTGACTCGCGGGTTTCGCAGAAACAGGAACACCACCAGGATCACGAGAATCACCGAAATCACCAGCGTGAATTCGATATCGGAAACCGAAGCGCGAATGGTCAGCGTGCGATCGAGAATCGTGACGATGTGCTCACCCGCCGGGATGGTCGCCTGGAGCGAAGGAAGCGCGGCCTGCACCGCGTCCACGGTCGCGATAATGTTCGCTCCCGGCTGGCGGAAAATCAGCATGTTCACCGACGGCTTTCCGTTCAGAAACCCCGCCTGCCGCAGCGTCTGCTGGGAATCGACCACATCGGCGACATCCTGAAGCCGGACCACCCCTCCGTTGTGATACCCGATGACCAGCGGTTTATAATCCGCCGCTTTCGAGATCTGATCGTTGGCGAGAATGTCGGCGGTGGTGTTCTCATCCGCGATTTGTCCTTTCGCCGAATTCGAATTCTGCCCGCTCACGATCTGCTGCACCTGCGGCAGGCTGATGCCGTAGCTGGCGAGCTGGTTCGGGTTCAGCTCGATGCGCACCGCCGGCAGCGACGCGCCCACCACCGTCACCTGGCCGACGCCCGCAATCTGCGAGATCCTTTGCGAAATGACGGTGGAAGCTTCGTCATACAGCGTGGGAACGTCGTACACATCCGACTGGATGCCCAGCACCAGAATCGGCGCGTCCGCGGGATTCACTTTGCGATACGTCGGATTGGCGGGCAGGTTCGCGGGAAGGTAAGTCCGCGCCGCGTTGATGCCGGCTTCCACGTCGCGCGCCGCGCCGTTGATATCGCGGCTCAAATCGAATTGCAGCGTGATTCCGGTGGTTCCCAGGCTGCTGGCCGACGTCATCTCGGTGACGCCGGCGATGTGGCCGAACTGGCGCTCGAGGGGTGTCGCGATGGAAGATGCCATGATATCCGGGCTCGCGCCGGGAAGCGACGCGGCCACGGTAATGGTCGGAAAATCCACCTGCGGCAGCGGAGACACCGGCAGCACCGAAAACGCGAGCGCGCCAGCTAATGCGACCGCGACCGTCAGCAGCGTAGTCGCCACCGGGCGTGCGATGAACAGCGCCGACGGGTTCATGCGCGCCGCCTCTGCCGATGCCCGTGCGAGAATCGCGCGCCTAAGTTATCGAAGAAAATGTAAATCACCGGCGTCGTGTACAGCGTCAGCACCTGGCTGAACAACAGGCCGCCGACCATCGCCACGCCCAGCGGCTTGCGCAGTTCCGATCCGATGCCGCCGCCGAACGCGAGCGGAATGCCGCTCAACAGCGCCGCCATAGTGGTCATCATGATGGGCCGGAACCGCAGCAGGCTGGCCTGATAGATCGCGTCGGTGGCGTTCTTGTTTTCTTTGCGCTCGGCGTCCAGCGCGAAATCGACCATCATGATCCCGTTTTTTTTCACGATCCCAATCAGGAGAATGATGCCGATGATGGCGACGATATCCAGATCCAGATGGAACAGCATCAGCGCCAGCAGCGCCCCCACACCAGCCGACGGAAGCGTCGAGAGAATCGTAATCGGATGCACGAAACTTTCGTAAAGCACGCCGAGCACGATGTAGACCGTGACCAGCGCCGCCAGAATCAGCAGGCCCTCATTCGAAAGCGAGCCTTCGAAGGCCGATGCCGTGCCCTGATAATTTGCGACCACGCTGGCCGGAAATTTCGCGTTTGCGATCTGCTGGTCGATCGCATCGAGCGCCTGGCCAAGCGAGTATCCGTCCCCGAGATTGAATGAAATCGTCACTGCTGGGAATTGTCCCTGGTGATTGATCGAGAGCGCCTCGCTTGAAACCTCGAAGTGTGTGAAAGCACTGAGCGGAACGGGAACTGAAATGACGGGATTCGCTCCCGATGACGACGATCCCGATGAGCCTGATGAGCCAGGCCGCGAAGTTCCGTTGACTGACGTCGTGGCGCTCGATGAGACACCCGCACTGGTGCTGGTGCTCGAGAGGACCGTCGCGTTCGAAGCCGAAGTGGAAGTGGACGAAAGCGCGGAGCCTGGGTTCACGTTAAGTGCTGCGGCAGACGTCGTGTTCGCATTCGTCGAAGACAATGACGAGGTCGATGAGGCGGAAGCCGAAAGACTGGAGCTGTTGGCCGGTGTGAGGAGCGCATTTCCGGATGCAGCCGCAGCGCCCGAACCGGCGCCCGAGGACGAACCCGCGCTATTCGATGCGATGGCTGCCGGCGCGGTGGAGATGGAAGTCGACTGAATATAGATGTCGTTCAGTTTTCGCGGATTTTTCTGGAACTGCGGATCGGTTTCGAGAATCACGTGATACTGATTGAGCTGCGTGTACATCGTATTGATCTGGCGCTGCCCGAACGCGTCGTACAGCGTGTTGTCGATGGTGGAAGGCGTCACGCCGAAGCGCGAAGCGGTGGCTCGGTCGATGATCAGGGATTCGGCCACGCCGCCCAGTTGTTGGTCGGTGACCACATCGGCCAGTTCCGGCAGTCGCTGGAGCCTGGCGACAAAATCATGCGTCACCGAATTGAGCTCGTTCTGGTTGGGATCTTCGAGCGTGTATTGATACTCGGTGCGGCTCACGCGATCGTCCACTGTCAGGTCCTGCACCGGCTGCATATACAGCTTGATGCCGGGAATCTGCGCGAGTTTCGGTCCCAGCCGGCTGATTACTGCCGTGGCGCTGATCTTGCGCTGATTGAGTGGTTTGAGATTGATCTGAATGCGCCCGCTGTTGAGCGTGGTATTAGTGCCATCCGCGCCGATAAACGACGAAATACCATCGACCGCAGGGTCGGATAAAATCGCTTTCGCGAGCGCCTGCTGCTGCGCGGTCATAGCGGTGAACGACGTGGTGGCAGCGCTTTGCGAAATGCCCTGGATGATTCCCGTATCCTGGGTCGGGAAGAAGCCTTTCGGAACCACGTCGTACAGATACACCGTCAGGATCAGGGTCGCCACGGCCACCAGCAGCGTGATGGTCTGGTAGCGCAGAACGAATCTCAAAGTGCGGCCATAGAACGAGATAATCTTTTCGAAACCGCGCTCGGACATTCGGTAGAAGCGACCCTGCCTTTCCGGCGGAGTGTAGCGGAGCAGCCGCGCGGACATCATGGGCGTGAGCGTCAGCGAAACGAAGGCCGAAAGCACGATGGTCACCGCCAGCGTCACCGCAAACTCGCGGAACAGCCGTCCGGCGACGTCGCCCATGAACAGCAGCGGGATCAGAACCGCGATCAGCGACACGGTTAAAGAAAGGATGGTGAACCCGATCTGTTCGGCGCCTTTTAACGCCGCCTCCATGGGACTCTCGCCTTCCTCGATGTAGCGCGAGATGTTCTCGATCATCACGATGGCGTCGTCCACCACGAAGCCGGTCGAAATGGTGAGCGCCATCATGGTGAGGTTGTTCAGGCTATACCCGGCGAGGTACATCACGCCGAAGGTTCCCACCAGCGAAAGCGGTACCGCGATGCTGGGAATAATGGTCGCCGACAGGCTGCGCAGGAACAGGAAAATCACCATCACTACCAGCCCGATCACCAGCATCAGTTCGAACTCGACATCGCTGACCGACGCACGGATCGCTGTGGTCCGGTCCGTGACGATCTGAACATGCACCGCCTTGGGAAGCGTGCTTTCGAGTTGCGGCAACAGCTTCTCGATGCTGTCCACCACCTGGATTGTGTTCGCGCCCGGCTGCCGCTGAATATTCAAAATCACGGCTGGCGTGTAATTCACCCACGCCGCGAGCTTGTTGTTTTCCACGCCATCAATCACCCGCGCGACTTCGTTCAGCATCACCGGCGCTCCGTTCCGGTACGCCACCACCACCTGTTGATAATCGGCGCTAGTGGCCAACTGGTCGTTCGCGTTGATGGTGTAATCCTGCGATGGGCCGTCGAAATTTCCCTTCGCGGAATTCAAGCTGTTCCCGGCCAGCGCGCTGCGCAGGTCTTCCAGATTCATCCCATACGACGCGAGCGCGGTGGGATTCGCCTGGATTCGTACCGCCGGTTTTTCGCCGCCCGAAATGCTTACCAGGCCGACTCCGGAAATCTGCGAGATCTTGGGCGAAAGCCGCGTGTCCGCCAGATCCTCCACTTCAGAAAGCGGGATTTCGTTTGAAGTCAGCGCCAGCGTCAGCACCGGCGCGTCCGCCGGATTGGATTTGCTGTACACCGGCGGCGCCGGCAGATTGGCGGGCAGGTAGCTCTGCGCCGCGTTGATGGCCGCCTGCACTTCCTGCTCCGCCACGTCGATGTCGAGGCTGAGCTGAAATTGCATCACGATAACGCTCGATCCGCCGGAGCTGGTCGACGTCATCTGGCTCAATCCGGCCACTTGCCCGAACTGCCGCTCAAGCGGCGCGGTGACGGCGGAGGCCACCACGTCCGGGCTCGCGCCGGGATAAAACGTGAGCACCTGCATGGTCGGATAATCGACTTCGGGCAGCGCGGAAATCGGAAGTTGAAAGAATGCGACGCCCCCGGCCAGAAACAGCGCCGCCATCAGCAGCGCCGTCGCCACCGGACGCAGAATAAATGGCCGGGAGGGGTTCATGGCGCTGGATTACCGGTTCCGCTCGCTCCGGAAGCCTCGCCGGAGCTCTCACTGCGAACCGTGACTGGAACGCCATTCTCCAGGCGATCGAATCCGCTGGTCGCCAGCTTGACGCCCGCGTTCAGTCCGGTCACCGCCGTCTCCTTTTCGTTGCTGGTCAGTACCTGGATCTGCTGCACCGTGACGGTGTTGTTCGGCTGGACGATGTACACGAACGGCGCGGTCCCGTTGTGCTGCACAGCCGCGGTAGGAACCAGCGTCACCTTTCGCAGCGTCCGCACCAGCAGACGGGCATTTACGAACTGGTTCGGAAACAACACCAGATTCTGGTTGGGAAACGTCGCGCGGAATTTCACCGTTCCGGTGGTGGTGTCAATCTGATTGTCGAGCGACGTCAACTTGCCGGCTTCGAGGTTTTTCGAATCGGACCGGTCGAACGCGTCGACCTCCAGCGAGCGTCCCCCTTTTAACTGCGCCTGGACCTGCGGAAGATCGTCCTCCGAAACGTTGAACACCACCGTGATCGGCTGCAGTTCGGTGATCACCACCAGCGTGGAGCTGCTTCCCGAAAAAATCACGTTCCCCGGGTCCACCAGCCGCAGCCCGACCTTCCCGCTGATGGGCGCGACGATGTGGCAGTAGCCTAACTGCACCTGGTCGTAGGCGAGCGTGCCCTGATCTGCCTTGACCGACCCTTCGTCCTGCTTGACCGCCTGCTCCTGATCGTCCAGCTGCTGCTTGGCAATTGCGTTTCTCGCGTAAGCGGCCTGGTATCGCTTCAGATCCATTCGGGCCTGATCCAGCACGCCCTGATCGTGCTCCAGGTTTCCTTCCGCCTGCGTCACGGTAGCCTGATAGGGCTGCGGATCGACGTCCACCAGAGGATCGCCTTTCTGAACGACTTGACCCTCGGTGTAATGAACCTGCAGGACCGTACCGGTAATCTGACTGTAAACCGTCACGGTATAAAGCGGCGTGACCGTTCCCAGCGCGTTTACATAAATGTTCATGTTGCCGGTCTTCGACTCATCGACGGTGATGGACGCTCCCTGCGGCTTGGCCGCTGCCGCGGCGGCGGCTTTCTTCTTCTCTTCTTCGCTACGGAAGCGGAACGCGAGCAGCGCCGCTACCAGAACCAGAAGCAGCACAGCCGCAATCCAGAACCATTTACGTTTCCGGCGCCTCGGGCGTGGTTCTTCAGCCTGCTGCGGCGGATTCTTTCCGGCAACGGCATCGGATTGATTTGGCTCAACAGCAGTCTCACCGTGCGGCGGATCGAGTGCCTTCTGTTCGTCGCCCATGCTGCATTGTCGCTTTTCCCAAGACCGCCGGGCAAAGTTCACCGAGGATGGGGGAACCACTGGCCCGGCTGCGCTGCGCGTGCTCCGCGGGATGTCAAAGCAACTGGGCTTCCGATTTCGGAATTCGCACCCGGTATGTTGAAAGCACGGCGCTTGATCCTGGATGTATGCCGGACGTCCAGTGGAAAAACAGGCCACCGGGATACCGCTCGGACAGAGTTCTCGGCAAGTCTGACGTTACAAAAAGTGCGGTGAGCGTAAGATCCGCACACCCCGGTAGATTACTTTGCCGGTTTCACAGACCGTGCAATCTGCTCAGGCGTCGCAACGCACAATCAGGGCCGGAAGCCGACGCTTTCCCATAGCTTCGCCGGATCGTACACGCGGCCGTTGACAATCACGCGCGAAACCTTTCGCAGATCGCGAATATCCGCCAGCGGATTGCCGTCCACCAGTATCAGATCCGCGCGTTTGCCCATCTCGATGGTCCCCGTCTCCTTATCGAGCCCCATCGCACGCGCCGAAACGACGGTGGCCGATTGAATCGCCTCCAGCGGCGTCATGCCTGCTTCTACATACAGCTCGATTTCGCGATGCAGTCCATAGCCGACCAGTCCCGTGTCGCTGCCAGGTACGATGGTCACGCCCGCGCGATGCAGCGCACCGATCACGGCGAGCGACTGCGCCAACCGCTCATGCATCTGGTCCGCCGTGGTGTTCCCGCCCATCCCTCGAAACTTCGAATCGAGCACAAACGGCGATTTCAGAATGCCCGGCTCGAAGGACGCCACGTCGACCTGTTTCGAATGCGACGCCATTTCGCCCCATCCCGCGGTCGGATCCACCACGGTGTGATGGTCCCTGAAAAAGCGGATCGCGTTCTGCGCCGTCTCTGAGTTGATATCGATTTTGACGAACCCGCGCCCCGCACCCGGCGGCCGCATCATATTAGAAACGTAGTTCAGATGGTTGATCTGATCCATCCCGTCCTCGACGCCTTGAAAAGCGTTCAGCGCCTGCGGCACGTGACCGGTGACCGTCATCCCCAGAAAGTGCGCTTCCTCGGCGATGGCTTTGATCACGTCCGGCCGCAGATACGTGTACAGCTTCATCTGCTGAAATCCGGCGTCGTGATAACGCCGCACCACCGCGCGGCCTTCGTCAGGAGTTTCCGCCGTTACGTGACCGAACGCCTTCAATCCGCCGGCGTCCACCAACCCGGCCAGCAGCAGCCGCGGACTGGGAACCGCGCCGTTCTTGATCGCATCGCGCTGCGCGACCAGGTAATCAAATTCGCCTCCGCAATCGCGCGCGGTGGTGATCCCGGCCGCGAGCAGCGCCGGTCCGAACTCGACTCCGGAGTAATGAATGTGCATCTCCCACAATCCGGGAAGCAGCGTGCGGCCCGCGCCATCGATCACTGGCGTACCCCGCGGAATCACCACGGCGGAACGCGCGCCCGCCGCCACAATGCGGCCGTCGCGGACGATGACAACCGAATCTTCGACCGGAGCGGCGCCCGTCGCGTCGATCAACTTCGCGCCGGCGATCGCGTAGTCCCCGCTGCGCTCCGGCCGAACCCGCCGCGCGATCGAATTCAGATCGGCCATCTCCTGCGCAACGCCGGCGCGATACAACTCGGGGAGCGCCGGCTCGTATTCGCTGCGCACCGCCTCCATCGGGAGCCCTCCGGCGAAGGTCATCGCGGCGGCCAGATCGCCTGATGCATTCATCCACAGGATTTCGTGGCCGAACATGAGATTCGCAATCGTATAGCGTTCGAGCGTGACCGGCTTCCCGTCCACTTGAATCGTGTCGCGGCCGACGCGTTCGATGCGGATCGGTTCGGCGGCCGGGTTCGCGCGCAGCATCGGGAGTTCCGGCGGCCGCCCGTGCGCATTCCAATAGCGCAGCATCATCATCTGCACCGCGAACGGAGATGGGCCGAAGATCGCGAAATATTTTGCGGGAGCTTCGAAGGTCCGCGTCGCCGCGTCTTCCGTCACCGTCGCGGCCGATCCGTCCAGGTGAATCGATGTACCGCGCCCCTTGATTTCGAGATCGAGCGGCGTGAAATCCGGCTTCATCCGCAGCATCGCCGCGGTGGTCCGCTTGTTCGCGCGGTCGGTGTATTCATTCACCGTATTCAGCGTCACCTGTCCATTCGCGCTCGAGATTTCGTAATGTTCCTCGCCCACCGCATGCAGGATCATATGGATGGTCAACGTGCCGGTTTGGGCGCTCAACGACAGCGCCGCGGCGGCCAGCATGAGAGCCTGCGTGAAAACCCCGGACCCGCTCCGCTTGCTGACGCGCGCGGTTCTGAATGCAACGGAACCGCGACCGTCAGGGAGCGGAGCACGTCCGCGCTCCCACGGGCTCATGAAAAACTTTCGCATCCCAACAGTTTCGCCCAATTCCGAAAATGATGTAGATTGACAGCTAACCCCGATGAAAATGTTCTTAGCCGTCCTCACTCTAGGAGCCTGTCCGAGTAAAGCGCCGGAAGGGGTTGGAACTCGCGCGGGTAAGTAGCCCAAAGTCTTCGCTGGGCAGTGACGGTGACGCCGACTGCGGGCGATGTTGCCGGAGGAGCGGGCGGAGCCTCGATTTTGATCGAAAATCATTCCCGGATGCCCCTCCTCAGTGCTGCATGGCGGCGTGGAGTCGTAAAATGTTATGCGTCAGGCAAAGCAGCGCCCACTCGCCCTTCACTTTCTCTCTTCCGCGGAGCAAGAATTGGCGAAATCCGCGCGCCTGTTTGATCTGCCCGAACACCGGTTCCACCACACACTTGCGCCCCGCGTAGATGGCTTTGCCAACTTTGGTCTGCAATTTCCGCTTCATCCGATCGACCGCCGTTGCGCCCCGCGGCAAGGGTCCGCGCTTGGCCGGGAGGCGCTGCTCTCCGTGCTTTTGCTTACCTGTCGCGATGTACCCTTCGATCGCGCGTTCCGCGGCCAGGAACTCCAGGTTTTCTTCCGAGCAATATCCGCTGTCGGCCAGGATCGCTTCGGGACGCTGTCCGGACTGTTGTTCGATGATCTCCACCATCGGCTTCAACTGCCTTTTGTCATTGCTCGCTTCCGTCACCGATTGGCCCACGATCAATAGCAAAGTCGGCTCCACGGCGGCTTGCGCGTTGTAACCCTGCACGATCCCCTCCGCGCCCGGCATAATACGCGACTCCGGATCGGTGAAGCTATATTGATCCTTGTCTGCCGGCTTGGCCCGTTTGGCCTCCTCGGCGCTCTTGCCTTCCGCGATGGCTTTGTCTCGCGCCCGTTGTTCCAGGACTTTCTTGGCTGCTTTGATCTTGGCCAGCCGAGTCTCGCGCCGCCTCAGTTCCTCCGGCAACTCGTCGCCACGCTGGTCGCCGTACTCTCGATCTTCCGCCTCATCGGCGGCCTCGGCCTGCTCCAGCAACTGCTTCACTTCTTCCTTCAGTTGCTGTTGCTTCTCGATCATCCGGCCGTAGCTCATGGCCTTGTGTTTGCTGGCATTGGCTTTCAACTTCGTCCCGTCCAGCGATATCTTGCCCAACTTGATCGATCCGCATTCCAGCGCCATCGCCAAAACTTGCTCGAACATGTTCTTCAGCGATGCCAGGTGGATCTTGCGAAAGTCGGAGATGGTCCGGAAGTCCGGCTCGTTTCCGGCCGCCAGCACTTTGAACGGGATGTCTTCCCGCATCCGCTTCTGAATCCGCCGGGAACTGAACACTCCGGTGCAGTAACCATACACCAGGAGCTTCGTCATGAGTCGCGGATCGTACGGTGGTTGCCCCCGATTCTCCTTCTCGTACACTGCGTGGATTGGCGTCAAATCGAGTTGGTCCACGACGTCGCTCACGAAGTAGACCAGATGGTTTTCAGGCAGCCAGTCGCGAAGGCTCGGCGGCAACAGCAGGTCTTGCTCCGGCAGGTAGTCTCGGTAGCCCTTTGCCATAAAACATTATGTACCCGTTCCGTTCCATTCATGCCTACGAACTTAAGGTTTTACTCGGACAGGCTCCTAGCCATCCCGCTCTCCGCGCAGCGCCCGGCCGTCGAGCGCCACGAATTCGTCATCGCCAATTTCCACACCGAAAACGGCGCGATCCTTCCCGAAGCGCACATCGTTTACGGGACCTACGGCAAATTGAACGCGGACCACAGCAACGCCGTCCTGCTGCCGTCGCATTACATGGCGAATCGCCGCGGATACGAATGGCTGATCGGCGCCGACCGCGCGCTGGACCCGTCGAAATTGTTTCTGATTACCAGTGAGCTGTTCGGCAATGGAAGCTCCTCTTCTCCGAGCAATACACCCGAGCCTTTTCACGGGCCGCGCTTCCCGGTGATGACCATCCGCGATAACGTCGAGGCCGTGCACCGACTACTCACCGAAGAGTTGAAAATCACCCATCTGCGCGCGGTAATCGGCTTCTCGATGGGCGCGCAGCAGGCTTTTCAATGGGTGGTGAGCTATCCCGAATTCATGGACCGCGCCGTGGCGACTTCCGGCACCGCGAAAACCTACGGGCACGGCATCGTCCGCCTGGAAGGCCAGATCGCCGCGCTCACCGCCGACCCCGCGTTTGAAAATGGAGATTACAAGTCGCCGCCCAAGGCGGGCCTCGCGGCATTCGGCGCGGTGTGGGCCGGGTGGCTGTATTCGCAAGAGTGGTGGCGTCGCGAATTGTGGCGCACCAACACGCCTCCGGGGACCACATTCGAAAAAATGCTGGAGCTGAACAAGACGCGCTTCAAGGCCGACGCGAATGACTACATCCTGCAAGCCCGCACCTGGGAACAGCACGACGTCGGCAAGACGCCCGGGTTCAACGGCGACGTGGAGCGCGCGCTTGGCTCCATCAAAGTCCCGTTCTTATACATGCCTTCCGAAACCGATCTGTATTTTCCCATCGGCGACGCGCGTTATGAGCAGGCGTTCATTCCGGGAGTGTTTTTCGTCCCGATTCCATCGCTATGGGGACACACCGCCGGCGCGGCCAGCAATCCCGCCGACGCGAAGTTCCTGAATGACAAAATCGGCGCATTTCTGCGCTAATAGGTATGATTTATGAATATGAAGACGCTCACGTTTCTGCTCACTCTGTCGGCCGCATTCGCTCTAGCCGAAGACCAGCGCGTCACCGTCCCCGTGCCCACCGTCACCGGACCCATTGCGTGGACCGCACAGCCGCCGGACGCCTCGCACGGCTACACCTTCAATCACACGTTCCTCGATCTGGCGCACGCGGGTTACGTTGAGGAAGAATTTTTCCTGGAAGGCACCGCGAACCGCTACGCCCTGGCGCCTGCCGCGAACGCGAGCGTCATCGACAGCGGCCATCCTTATAAAACGCGCATCGTAGTCAGGCGTCCCACCTTTGCGCGAAAATTCAACGGCACCGTGATCGTCGAATGGACCAACGTCACCGGCAGCCGCGATCTCGAAATGGACTGGTTCCAATCGTCTGCGCATTTCATTCGCGCCGGCTACGCGTGGGTGGGAGTTTCCGCGCAGCACGTCGGCGTGGATGCGCTGAAAGTCTGGAGCCCGGCGCGCTACGGCGCGCTCGATGTGACCGAAGGCGGCAAGATCACCAAAGACGAGCTGTCTTACGACATCATGGCAGCGACCGCGGAGGTGGTGCGCGGTAAAGCGAAATCGAACGTGATGGGCGGGTTGAAAGTGGAACGCGTGATCGCCAGCGGCCACTCGCAATCGGCCGCGCGCCTGGCCGGCTACGTGAATTCGGTGTATCCGTTAAACCCGGTGTTCGACGGCGTGATGCTGCACGGCGGCGGCGGGAAAATCCGCACGGATCTCAACGTAAAAGTGTGGAAAATGTTGTCGGAAACCGACGTTCGCGGCCCGGCTGCGCGTCAGGACGATACCGGCAATTTTCGAACCTGGGAAGTGGCTGGGACGTCGCATGTCGATTCCGAATCGGCCAAGCATTTCGCGGAGATGGCGCGCCTGAACGCGGCGCCCGCTGCGAATGGCGCGGCGGCAGGTCAATGCGACAAGCCCACTTACAGTCAGGTCCCGTTCCGCTACGTGTTTGACTCCGCTTACGATCACATGGTCGAGTGGATCAAGAACGGAACGCCGCCCCCGTCGGCGCCGCCGATTCAATTCAGCGAGGCCACGCCGCCGAGGATCGCGCGCGACGCGAACGGGATCGCGCTCGGTGGCATTCGCCTGGCCGAGGAAGCCGTGCCGACCGGCGTGAATACCGGCCAGAACTCCGGCGCCGGATTCTGCCGTCTGTACGGCTCGCACATCGATTTCGATAAAGCCAAGCTCGCCGAGTTGTATCCGTCGCACAAGCAATACGTCGCGGAGGTGAAGGAAGTCACCGAAAAGAACCTCAAGGCCGGTTACATCCTGAAGCCGGATGCCGAAGCGACCATCGCCGCCGCGGAACGATCCGATATCGGCGGACGCTAGTGTTGTGTCCCGCAAATCCCTTGAATAACTCGATACAGTCGGGGAGGGCGGACTTGAAGTCCGCGCGGGGCTTTAGCCCCGCAGCTAGACCCGAACTGCGGAGCTGAAGCTCCGCGCGGGATAAAATCCCGCCCTCCAAAATGCTCCAGGTGTTGTGGAGACATGCGATGAATTTCCGGGACATGACACTAGAGAGTGCGTTACGGCTTCGGCGCGGCGGCGGGAGGCGGGCCCTCCGCTTTCGTGGCGCGTTTCTTAAACCGCCATCCCTGCGGCGTTTTCACCAACTGGTCTTCATACTTCGCCGCGGCACCGATGGCCGGCGGGCGAACGCCGACGTTGACTAGCAGCAAGTACACGCTCCCGTTGGCGCCTTCCGGCGTACCCGTGATCAGCAGATTCGAGTTCCAGTGCCGCATGTTGGCGCCGTTCATGCGATCGCGCCAGGTGTGAATGAAACCCACCAGCGCGTCGTGGCCGTGGAAAGTGTTAAACACACCGTCCGGAACGAACGTGGCTGCGTATCCCTCGGCGTCGCCCGAATCGATCGCATTGTTGTACTGCGCGTAGAGTTGCTGGATTTCGACGTAATCGTCGGCGCTAAGCTTGCGCGGCTGGCCGTAACTGGTCGCGGCGAGCGCGAGCGCGACGGCGGCGAGGCTGGTCAGATTCGTTCTGGTCATGTTCCCTAGATTACGCCAAACCAGCAGATTGTAAAAGAAGATATCCTCTAAAGAGCTTGAAAACCAAGGAGGGCCTTGTGACGCCAATCAACCACACCCTGTTGTCTGCCATCACGCTCAGTTTCCTGCTCGGATCGCCCGCGTCGGCGGCGTCGAAGGTCGAGATCCAAGTGCTCTCCGGCCGTGCCGACATGGTCACCGGTGGCGACGCGCTGGTCGAGACCAACGCCGCGCCCCAGAAATTCAGTGCAATGTTGAACGGCCAGGACATCAGCAAGTCGTTCCGTCCGGGCAAATCTCCAGGCACCCTGATTGCGCGCGTGGACGGTCTGAAAACCGGGAAGAATTTTCTCGAAGTGAAGTCGGCCAAAGGCTCCGCCAAACTCGAACTGACCAACTATCCGATCACCGGACCCGTCTTTTCAGGACCGCATCAGAAACCGTTCGTGTGCCAGACCGAACAGGCCGGCCTCGGCGCGCCGCTCGACGACGACTGCACGGTCAAGACAGTCGTGACGTGGGTTTATAAATCGACCACGCCTGTTCCGGGTGGACGTGGACGCGGACGCGGCGCTCCCGGCGCGCCGCCGGCCGGTTTCAAACCGTACGATCCTTCGGGCGCCAAGCCGTCCGACCTGGCGACTATCAGCGTCAACGGCAAGACTGTCGACTACATCGTCCGCCGCGAGCGCGGGACCATCAACCGCGCGATTTATGAAATCGCGATGGTCGCGAATCCGTCCGATCCCGCGCCAGATCCGTGGAGCAAGAGCGCCGGCTGGAATGGACGTCTCGTGTATTCCTTCGGCGGCGGATGCGCGGCCGGCTATCGCCAGGGATTGCCCGGCGGCGCGATCAATGATGAGTTCCTGGGCCACGGCTACGCCGTCGCCGTGTCTTCACTCAACGTGTTCGGCAATAATTGCGACGACGTGATTTCGTCGGAGACCGCCATGATGGTGAAGGAGCACTTCATTGACGAGTTCGGCGTTCCCGTTCACACCATCGGCACCGGCGGCTCGGGCGGCGCGATTCAGCAATATATGATGGCGCAGAATTATCCCGGAATCCTCGACGGCCTGATGCCGCAGATCAGCTTTCCGGATAACGCGATTTATGAAAGCGTGATCGATTGCTCGCAGCTCGGTCATGCGTTCGATTCGATGAAGACGTCGTGGAATGACGATCAGAAAGCGGCCGTCTCCGGCTACGCGACCTGGAAAACGTGCAGCGACGGATGGATGGCGCGCGGCACGGCCACCAGTCTCGCGAACAATCAGGTGAAGGCCGCGGCGTGCAACGCGGCGATTCCCAAGACGCTGGCGTTCGACGCCGAATCGAATCCGCACGGAGCGCGCTGCGATTATTTCGACGACATGGTCAACGTGTACGGCAAAGACGCGAAAACGGGAGCGGCGCGAAGGGCGCTGGATAACGTCGGCGTTCAGTACGGCCTGAAAGCGTTTAACGCGAAACAGATCAGCTTCGAACAATTTGTCGAATTGAATGAAGTGATCGGCGGGCACGATGTGGACGGCAACATTGTCGCCGCGCGCGACGTGGCCGATCCCGCGGCGCTCAAGATCGCCTATCAAAGCGGACGCGTCGACACCGGCGGAGGCAGCCTGGACGCGGTTCCGATTCTCGACACGCGCGGTTACTTCGATATGGCCGGCAACCTGCATGACCGGTTCCGGTCAATGGTGATCCGGGCGCGGCTCAAAGCCGCCAACGGTAGCGCGGACAATATGGTCACGCTGATGTTCCCGCCCAGCGGCCCGGCGCCGCTGCGCGCAAGCGAACTGGTCGCATCCATGAATCAGTGGCTCGATAACATCGCGGCCGATACTTCGAAATCGAGCGCGATGGTGAAGGTCGCGCGCGACAAACCGTCCGGTCTCACCGACGCCTGCTGGACTTCGCAAGGTGAAAAGATCGTTGAGCCGCTCACCTTCGACGGCAAGGGGCGCTGCAACGATTTGTATCCGGCGCACGCCGATGCGCGCATCGTGGCCGGCGCGCCGCTCACCGACGATGTTTTGAAATGCACGCTGAAACCGGTCGACGTCAAGGATTATACGGTCGCCCTGACGCCCGACCAGATCTCGAAACTCAAGACCACCTTCCCGCACGGCGTGTGCGATTACAGCCGTCCGGGAGTCGCGCAGCAGCGCGTGGACGGTTCCTGGCATCGATATTAGTGACGGTGAGAGCCTGCGTGGAAAACTCCGGACGTGCTCCGCTTGCTCACGCGCGCGGTTCCGTACGTGGCTGGCTCCACAGTCGCCAAAACGGAACCCGACCGTGAGAGTGTGTGTGAAAAGTCGATGCCTCACCCCGCCGTGACCGGCAGGGCTGGTCTATCGCCTTGAAGGCGCAGACGTCGGTAACCAGCCCTGCCGGTCACGGCGGGGATCAACTCCACTTTTCACACACACTCGTGAGGAAGGGGAGCAAGTCAGGCCTCACTCAGATTTGCCGGCAGGTCATGCTCAGTGCGCTTTTGGAATCACCGCGCCATGCCGCTACGGCTTGGTCGCCGGGCGGAACACCTTGCCGTCCTTGAACACTTCGTAGACCTTTCGCACATTGCGGACGTCCGTGGCCGGATCGGCGTTCAGCACCACCAGGTCCGCCACCATGCCGCGCGCCACCAAACCGCGCTGGGCGCCCTGTCCCACCGCCATGGCGCTCATCTGCGTTGCCGCCTGAATCGCCGCCTCCGGCGTAAAGCCGCAATGTTCCACCAGCAGAGCCATCTCATCCACCACGGCCGCCCCCGCATCGGCCTGCTTGGCGGAGACCAGTCCCCCGCTGTCCGTGCCGGCGTCCACCATCACCCCGGCCGCGTGCGCCGCGCGGGTGACGGCATACATCCACGGCACGATCCCCTTGCCCATCCCGTCTGGTGCACGCGCCACTTGCTGTGAGAAAACCCGCAGCGTCGCATCCAGGATGGTGCCGTGCTCTTTCATCTGATCGAACAATCCGGCGATCTTGGGATGATCGGGCGGAATCTGCGTGAAGTCAGCCAAAGCCCGCTCATGATAATCCACCGGCATACGAGGCTCGGCCTCCCACACCAGATAAGGTGTGTGCGAGATCGTATCGGCGCCGGCCGCGATCGCATCGCTGGGCTTGGCCGGAAACACCGCGGCGTGGGTCCACACCAGCAGGCCCTGGCGATGCGCTTCGTTCGCGATGGCCTTCAGCAGTGAGGCAGGCAGGTTCGCGTACAGCTTCACGCCGGTCGCGCCGGTGCCCTTGGCTTCCGCCACGGCCATGCGGATGTCAGTGGTTGCGTCGACGGCCCGCATCCACGGCGCGCTCCCGATGTTGACTCCGCGAGAAGCGCCCGGCACCCGCGCATCTTCGAAAAAGTAGGTCGGCCCGGCCATCAGAGCGCTGTAATAAATGTTCGGCCAACCCGGCGCATCCAGATTCGCTTCCCGTGCCAGATACGCCAGCACCCGCGCATCGCCCGCCATGTCGCGTAACCCCGTGACGCCGTCGAGCAACAACTGGCTGAGCAGTTCGCGAAAGTGCGCCGGGTCATCCTGCTCACCCGTGATGTGGACGTGGGCGTCGATCAGCCCGGGGATGAGCCATTTCCCGGTCAGATCCTCCACTCGCGCGCCGGCGGGCACTGGCCGGCTGTTGGCGGGATAAATCGCGGCGATCCGGCCATTTCGGATCAGTACGGTCGAGTCGGCCATGGGACCCGCACCCGTTCCATCGATCACCGTGACGTGCGTCAGCGCCACCGTTTCCACCGCAGGTTGCGCTCGTGCGATCCCTGCAAGCATTACCGCCGCGATCACCAGTCGCATATTTCCCCCAGGGAACAAGTTTAGCCGGGAGTCCGTTATTTTCGGTAGAGATTATTGTTGAAAATGACGATCATCCCGCGCATAGGAGGTTTCGTGGCGAAAAGTCTGAAAGTGATTGTCCCTCTGTTCTGTTTTCTCGCCGCTGTCACGGCGCAGCAATTTCCCTTTTGGGAGCGGCTGCTTCAACACTACGGCGGCAAAACGGATGACACGCCCGTACCCTCCATGAAGATGGGCAATCACATGCAAATGTCGCTCAAGGGCAAACCGCAACCGGGCGATGAAGCGCGCGCCCAGCGGATCGTCGAAGCCGCCCGCCGCGTCCTGGCACATTACTCCGATGTGAACACCGCGCTTAAAGACGGCTACAAGCCGTTTCATCCCACCGGCAAGATGGGAGAAGAGGTCCACTACACCAGCTATCGCTACCATCGCCTCGAGCAGCGCCACGTGAATTACGATCATCCCGGATCGATCCTGTATCAGCGCACCCCGGCCGGGATGCGGGCCGTGGGTGTCATGTATACGGCCCCCCAGGATTCGACGGCGGAGCAATTGAGCGCAGTCGCTCCGCTCAGCATCGCCACCTGGCACCGTCATGTCGACTTCTGCGGCGGAGCGCGAAAGCTGACTTTATCCGATCAGTTCGGACCGGATGCGCAGTTTGGTCCGCAAGGCAGCATTCATACCGAAGAGGCATGCCAGGCCGCGCACGGACTGTGGATCCCCGTGGTCTTCGGATGGATGACGCATGTTTATCCCAACGCAAAATCCCTCGACGGCGTTTGGGCCGGGATGGACATGCACATGGATGCCAACACCGATGACCGCGAGATGAAGAAGTAAAGGACGGCGGACTTCAGTCCGCGCGGGGCTTCAGCCCCTCCCCGCTTCTGCGCGACCTGCGGAGCTACAGCTCCGCGCGGGATGAATCCCGCCCTCCTAAATGACGTCACGCTGCCGCGAACGCAGTCGGGCCGTCCAGATCCGCCAGCAGCCCGTGCTGCGTCGGCTTCCATCCAAGCCGTTGCTGCGTCAGCGCGCTCGACGCCAGCATATCCATATTCGCGAACATCCCCATCCAGCCAAAATGGCTGACCGCCTCTTCCGGGGACAAGGACACGACCGGCACCTTCAGCCCCCGGCCGACCGCCTCTGCGATGTCCCGGACCGGCACGCCCTCTTCCGCCACCGCGTGATATTTTGCTCCCGCTGCCCCCTTCTCGATCGCCAGCCTGTACAGCCGCGCGCAATCGAGCACGTGCACCGCGGGATAGCGGTTGCGCCCCTCGCCGACATACGCCGACACGCCTTTTTCGCGCGCGATGGCGATCATATAGGTGACCAGGCCCGCCTTGAACCGGTCATGCACCTGCGGGAGCCGCATCACCGCCACACGCCCGCCCTGCGCCGCCAATTGCATCGCCGTGTATTCCGAGACTCTCGGATATGCTGAGGAACCGGGAGGTGGCACGTCGTCTTCTTCCGTCGTCGGACGGCCCGGAACCGCCGGAATTCCGGAGGTGACCAGCAGCAGCCGGTCGGAACCCGCAAGGGCCGCGCCGAGCGTTTCGATGGCGCGCTTGTCCATTTCACTATTCGCCGCGAACTTCGAAAAGTCGTGGTTAAATGCCGTATGAATCACGGCGTCGGACGCGGCGGCTCCGCTGCGCAAACTTTCCAGGTCTTCAAGATCGCCTCGCTGCACCTGAACGCCCGCATCGGTGAGAGATTTGGCGCCCGCGTCCGAGCGAGCCAGTCCGAGCACCTGGTGCCCCGCCTGTTTCAGCTCCGGAATAATCGCCGAACCAATGAAACCGGTAGCACCGGTCAAAAAAACACGCATTCGATTTCTCCTTTTACCGAGGACCGTCATCTCGCGGCCCGATTGATAAGATGGTGCTTGAGGAAATACGATCTAGCTAGAGAGTCCGTATTATCTTCGCAATCGTCCGGATCAGTGATCTAAATGGACCCGCTCTCAGATGTGCTTTCGCTGCTCAAACCGCGCAATTATTCGTGCGGTGGTTTTGATGTCGGCGGAAAACTGTCCATCCAGTTCCCTCAGCATGACGGCATCAAATGCAACGCCCTGGTTTCCGGGCAGTGCTGGCTATCGGTGGACGGCGTTGCCGACCCGGTGCTCCTGCACGCGGGCGACTGCTTCCTACTGCCGCGCGGACGGCCTTTCATCCTGGCCACCGATCTGAACCTGACACCCGTCGACTTCCGCACCATTCTCTCCATGGTCGGGGATGGCCGCATCCGCAGCTTCAACGGCGGCGGCGATTGCCTGATTGTCGGAGGGCACTTCGTCCTAAGCGGGAATGACGCCGGCATACTGTTGGAGGTCCTGCCGCCCATCGTGCATATCCGCAAAGAATCCGATAAGGCGGCTATGCGCTGGTCGCTGGAACGGATGATGCAGGAGTTGCGCGACCCGCAGCCGGGCGGCTTTCTGGTGGCCCAGCACCTCGCCTACATGCTGCTGGTTCAAGCCCTGCGTCTGCATCTGGCCGAAGGGTTGAGAGGCGGCGTCGGCTGGCTCTTCGCCCTGGCGGATAAACAGATGAGCGCGGCGATCCACTCCATTCACGGCGAGCCGGCCCACGGCTGGACGATCCAAAAGCTGGCCGAACGCGCCGGCATGTCGCGATCGAGCTTCGCCCTCAAGTTTAAACAGACCGTGGGTGCTTCGCCCATGGAATACCTGACGCGCTGGCGAATGCTGCTGGCAGGGGACAAACTGTCGAACTCGACCGATCCGGTTTCCGCCATCGCCCTTTCGCTCGGCTACGAATCCGAAAGCGCCTTCAGCACAGCCTTCCGGAGGGTTATGGGCCGTTCACCGCGGCAATATAGATGCGATACGCGAGCCCGTCAGCCCGAACCGGTCGCTGTCTGACTTACATCCCTCGCACGGGTCGAGGCGGCTTCGCCTTTTGCCGCGGTCTGGAGAGTGGTGCCGCGGACTTCTTTGCTCCCTGAAGCGCTTTCGGTTGCCCGCCGGGCTTGCGCGGATTCTTCACCTCCACCAGCCGCCCGTTCGCGTCACGGGTGTATTGCTTTGCCGGTGGCAATTTGGAGCCGACCACGAACGCCTGCGCCTCACCGAGGCCTGCCGACATCGTCAGCAGTAAGAGCAAAGCCCACCAGTTCATACACTTTGATCGGCCTGATCGCTGAGCTTCTTTACGCCGCGGCGGTTTTGACAAAAACGGATCAGCCCGCCTATCGCTCACTCTGTTTTCATCCGATGGGATCACATACGGCCAGTTACGCGAAGGCCGTCAAAGGGAGATCAGAGATGGATACTTCAACGGTTCGTATCGTTTGTATGGTTGCGGCAGTCGTGCTGCTGGCGGTGATCTTTCTTCGCCGCAAGAAAAAAGAAGAGTAGCGGATCTACGCGGTGACGGTTTCCTGTTCCGCCAGATAGTCCGTGTAGGTGCCCTTGAAGTCCCGGACTTCACGGCTATCGAAGGCCCAGATCCGGGTGGCGACTTCTTCCACCAGATCGTGATCGTGCGTGACTAAGAACACCGTCCCGTCATATTTCTGGACCGCAATGTTCAGTGCATTGATCGATTCCAGATCCAGGTGATTGGTAGGCTCGTCGAGCAACAGGACGTTGGGCTTCTGGAGCATCAACCGGCAGAAGATGAGCCGCGCGGCTTCTCCGCCCGAAAGATTCTCGGTTCGCTTGGTGGCGTCTTCCCCGCTGAATAACATCTGACCGAGCAGCCCGCGCAGCTCCTGCTGAGACGCCTTGGGCGAGAACTCGTGCAGCCACTCGAGCAGCGTGATGCCCGGCTGGATCGACTCTTTGTGATCCTGCGAAAAATATCCCACCGCCACGGCGTGGCCCCACGTGACTTCTCCACTGTTGATGGGAAACTCGCGGTCCGGCGCGTCCACGAAACCGGTCGCGTTGCGCAGCAGCGACCGCAGCATGGTCGTTTTCCCCGCGCCATTTCGGCCCAGCAGCGCAATCTTTTCGCCGCGCGTCACCGAAGCAGTGAAGTTACGAATTACCGCCAGATCGCCGTAGGATTTCGACAGGCCTTTTACTTCCAGAGGATGCCGGCCCGACGGAGTTTCGTTTTGAAATCGAATAAACGGGCGCTGGATATTCGATTTCGCGAGCACCGTGGTCTGGATCCGCTCCACTTCCTTTTTTCGCGACATCACCTGGGACGATCGCGTGCCTGCCGAAAATCTGCGGATGAACTCGTTCAACTGCTCGATCTTTTTTTCGCGCTCCGCATTGCCCGCTTCCACACTCGCGCGAATCTGCGTTTTGGCGAGCACCATTTCGTCATACGCGCCGGTGTAGGTAATAATGCTTTGATAATCGATATCGGCGGTGTGCGTGCAGACCTCGTTCAGGAAATGGCGATCGTGCGAAATCACGATCAGGCAGCCCGGATACGCGAGCAGATATTTCTGCAGCCAGTGCACCGATTCCAGATCAAGATTGTTGGTCGGCTCATCCAGCAGCAGGACGCTCGCGTTGCTGAACAGCGCCTGCGCCAGGAGCACGCGCATCTTCTGGCCGCTCTGAAGCTCCGCCATCTTGCGGTCATGCAACGGTTCGGCGATGTCAAGGCCCTGAAGCAAAGTGGCGGCATCCGCGTCCGCCGTGTATCCGCCCTGATCACCGATGATGCCCTCCAGTTCGCCCAGGCGCATCCCGTCCTCATCGGTCCAGTCATTCGGATTGGCGTAGAACTTCTCGCGTTCCTGCAACGCCTCCCACAGCGGCGCATTTCCCATGATCACGGTATCCAAAACCCGGTAAGCGTCAAACGCAAACTGATCCTGGCGAAGAATGCCAACCTTGGCGGGGCGGGTCACCGAACCTTTTTCAGGTTCAATTTCGCCCGTAAGGATTTTCATGAACGTCGACTTACCCGCTCCATTGGGGCCCGTGATGGCGTAGCGCCGACCCTGAAGGAAAGAGGTCGTGACATCGTCGAAAAGAGTTCGGGCGCCGAAGCGCATGGAAAGATCGTTAACTGAAATCAAGGAGGTGATTACCGGAAGTGCAAATTGATCACGTTTCGGGGGTGATCTGACTCAAT
Organism: Terriglobia bacterium; assembly: GCA_963797245.1. Classification (GTDB taxonomy): domain Bacteria; phylum Acidobacteriota; class Terriglobia; order Bryobacterales; family Bryobacteraceae; genus Palsa-187. The sequence continues at coordinate 43,150 of CAWCPE010000011.1, read as the reverse complement.
TATACCGCGCCAGTTGAAGCGGGCGCGCTTGACAGCCTCCAGGCTTGACAACACACTGATTAAGTGAACAAGTTCAGGGTCTGAAGGAGACTCACGCCATGTCGCCTGGATCGAAACGGCTCTTGTGCGCAGGGATATCGCTCCTGTGGATGACTCGGGCGATGTCGGCACAGCCAGGACTCTCCGGCACCGCCCACGGCGAGTGGCCGTCCTATGCGGGAGATCTGAACAATTACCGCTACTCACCCCTTGATCAGATCACTGCGGCGAACTTCAGCAAACTGGAAATCGCCTGGCGCTTCAAGACCGACAATCTGGGCACCCGGCCGGAGTACAAGCTGGAAGGTACGCCAATCGTGGTGAAAGGCGTGCTCTATGCGACCGCCGGCACTCGCCGATCGGTGGTGGCGCTGGATGCCGCGACCGGCGAATTGTTGTGGGTCCACGGGGAGCATGAAGGTCCGCGCGCCGCTGCTGCAGCCCGCCAGCTCTCCGGCCGCGGATTGTCTTACTGGACCGACGGCAAAGGCGACGACCGGATCTTATACGTCACGCCGGGATACAGGTTGGTTTGCCTGGATGCGAAGACCGGCACGCCCGTCAAGTCGTTCGGCGCCGATGGACTGGTGGATATGAAGACGTTCGCCGTGTACGGGACCGGTCAGCCGATCGATTTGGTTGAGGGCGAAATCGGGCTGCACTCGACCCCGGCCGTCACCCGTAGCGGCATCGTCATCGTGGGCTCCTCGTTCCGCGAGGGCAACGCGCCCAAAACGCACAACAATACCAAGGGACTGGTGCTCGCCTTCGACGTGCGCACCGGAAGGAAGCTATGGCAGTTCAACACCATTCCCAGGCCGGGTGAATTTGGCAACGACACCTGGCAGCAGGAGTCGTGGGCCGTCAATGGCAACACCGGCGTATGGACCCAGATCGCCGTCGATGAGCAGCTCGGGCTGGTGTACCTGCCCGTTGAAACGCCGACCTCGGACTACTACGGCGGCCAGCGCCCCGGCAACAATCTTTTTGCCGAGACGCTGGTCTGCGTGGATCTGAAAACCGGCAAGCGTAAGTGGCATTTCCAGCTGGTGCATCATCCCATCTGGGATTACGATATTTCCTCCGCACCCATCCTGGCCGATCTGAACGTGAACGGACGCGTCATCAAGGCCGTGATTCAGCCCACCAAGCAGTGCTGGTTATTCGTATTCGACCGCGTCACGGGCCAGCCGGTCTGGCCGATCGAGGAGCGCGCCGTGCCGCAGTCCGACGTGCCCGGCGAGCGGACTTCGCCGACGCAGCCGTTCCCGACCAGGCCGCCTGCCTATTCGCGCCAGGGTGTGTCGCTGGCGGATCTGATCGACTTCACACCCGAGCTTCACGCGGAAGCCGTCAAGTTGGCTTCGCAATACAGGCTGGGTCCCATGTACACGCCGCCGGCTGAAAGCAAAGCCGGCGGACCGCTGGCGACCCTGGTGTTGCCCTCGCCGGCCGGCGGGACGAATTGGCCAGGCGCGGCGTACGATCCCGAGACGCACATCGTGTACGCGTATGCGCAGGAGACCATCACACCGCTCGGTCTGGTTCGTCCGCCCAATAAGGAATTCTCAGACATGGACTTCATCATGGGGCGAGCGGGCCAGACCTTTCGCGCAGGCGGCAGAGCGCCGAGCGAGGGCTCGGGTGCGGACGTCGTAGTGGCGCGCGCGCCCGCAGTCGCTGGTGGTAGAGGCGGCGGAGGCGGAGGATTCGGATTCAGCGTTCGCGGGCTGCCATTGCTGAAACCACCCTACGGTCACATTTCGGCCATCAATATGGATAAGGGCGAGATCGTGTGGCAAGTCCCCGACGGGGAGACGCCTGATTTCATCCGCAATAACCCGGCTCTGAAGGGCCTCGATATCCCGAATACCGGCCAACCCGGTTACGATCCCGGGACGCTGGTGACCAAGACGCTGGTCATTCAAGGCGATCCTCAGTTCACCTTCACGAAGTCGCATCCGCGCGGCGCCATGTTGCGGGCATACGATAAGGCGACCGGCCGGGAACTGGGCGCAATCTGGATGCCCGCGCCGCAGACCGGCTCGCCCATGACATACAGCGTGAACGGGAAACAATACCTCGTGGTGGCCGTCAGCGGTGCCACTTATTCAGGCGAGTACCTGGCTTTTTCCCTGCCCCAATAAGGGTGTTAACCTGCCTGCCCGGATCTGCGTATGTACCGGCAGAAGGGAACAAGCAATGGTGCGAGTCTCGGGACTGATAATACTGGTGGCGTGCGGGGGCTTGCTCCTTCCATCACCCGATTGGGCGCAGACGGCCGTGACCGTGGAGCAACCGGACGCTCAACGGACCAAGGAGCAGCTAACCGAACTCCTGGGACACTATCCGCCGTCGCTCAAGAACGTGCTGGCGCTCGATCCCGCGCTGCTCGACAACCGTTCCTACCTGGCGCCCTATCCTGCGCTGGTAAGCTTCCTGGCCGCCCATCCTGAAATCGCCCGCAATCCAACGTTTTTCGTGGGTGAAAATGCGGGAATTTCCGACGCCCGCGACCACTCCGCGCGCGTCATGGATCTGTGGCACGACACGATTGCCGACCTGGGCGCAATGGCGGGTTTCGGGATGGCTGTTGCGCTGCTCGTCTTCTTGATCCGGACGCTGGTGGATTACCGCCGCTGGAATCGGCTCGCGAAAGTCCAGACGGACGTCCATAACAAACTGCTGGATCGTTTTACCGCCAATGAGGACCTGCTCGCGTACATCCAGTCGCCGGCCGGATCGAAATTTCTGGAGTCTTCGCCAATCCTGCTCGATGCCGCTCCTCGCAGCGTGGGCGCGCCGCTCGGGCGCATCCTCTGGTCGGTGCAGGGCGGAGTCGTGCTATTGGCCGCCGGGATCGGCCTTCAGGTGATCAGCGGACGAGTCGGCGAAGACGCGTCTCAGCCGCTGCATGCTCTGGGCGTTCTCGGAATCGCACTGGGTCTCGGATTTTTGGTTTCTGCGATCATCTCGTTTGTCATATCGCAACGGCTCGGCCTGATCGCGCCGCTTCGGCCGGAAACCACCAGCCCAGCAAGTCAGGAATGATGACTCGTCTCACTTATGTTCCGTGACATTACTTTTACCGATGTCAGCCGGGCCGAAACACTCGACGGCGCCTCCGCCGCTTTCGTGATGGACGAAGACGCCTTCCGTGCATTCTACGAGCGGACCGCGCGCGGTGTGTGGGCGTATCTGGCCCGCGTCACGGGCGATCGCCAACTGGCCGACGACTTGCTTCAGGAAACGTTCTATCGTTTCCTGCGCGCCGCCGCGCATCACGATAGCGAGTCGCACCGCCGCAATTCGCTCTACCGCATCGCCACCAACCTGGCGCGGGACTCGCGCCGCCGGAACCTGGTTCGCGCGGCATTCAGCTTGTCGAGCGACGATATTGACAGCGTTCCCTCCTCGGGCGGGGATGGCGCACCGGATCGGGTTGCGGATATCACCAACGCCATGTCGCATCTGAAGCCGCGCGAGCGGGCCATGCTCTGGCTGGCTTACGCGGAGGGCGCTTCGCACCGTGAAATCGCGAATGTGCTCGGTGTGCAGGCCAGCAGTCTGAAATCGATGTTGTTTCGCGCCCGGCGAAGGCTGGCGGGCTTTTTGACGGGTGCGCCGGAGAACGAAAAATGAGGAAGCCGACCGAGTGCGAATTCGAAGCGGAGGCACTGGCTGCTGTGCTCGAGTCCCGCTGGCCTGAGCAAGCGGATGCTCCACTTCGCGGACATGTGGCCGGGTGTCCCATCTGCTCCGATTTGGTCGCCGTTGCGGGGGCCATGACCGAAGTCCGCGACGAAATGCGCGCCCGTGCCGTGGTTCCCGATTCCGGCCTGGTGTGGTGGCGCGCCCAGCTTCGCGCGCGCCGCGAAGCGGCCCAAGCCGCGGGCCGCCCGATCACCGCCGTTCAGTTGATTGCGTTCGCCTGCCTGGTAGCCTTCCTGGGAGCCTGTTTTGGTGCGGCGTCTACCTGGTTTCAGTCCACTTTCCGGTGGATAGTGTCTCCCGATGCGAAGGCGTTGCTGCATTCCGCAAGCGCGTTCCTGACGCAGCATGGAGCATTCGTCCTCGGCGTAACCGCGATGCTCTTGCTGGTTCCCACGGTGGTCTATTTCGCGCTGGCCAGGGATTAGTTCTCAGCGCGCCTCAGAGATTCTGGTAATCTCACGTTGATGCGTGTCCGGATCAGCTTGGCGTGGGCGCTCGCCGGAGGTGTGGGACTCGTATTCCTACTGATCTTGGCGAGCAGCGGCAGTTTTACGCCGTCTACGTCAGCGGGCATGTCCGTACCGTCCACTCCGCTGACATCCATCGAGTCAGCGCCCGTTGCGCACTGCCTGCCATCGCAATTCAGCCTGCATGGATCCGCTGCGCGCCTTCCTGTTCTTTTTCGGAAACCCCCGCCGTCCAGGGATTCGCCGCCACGCTGGTTATCGGACTGATTACCAATCTATTCACCTCCGTGTTCGTTTCGAGGGTGGCGTTCGATTGGGAGCTGTCCCGGCGAAGGCCGGGCGCGGGTCTCAGCATCGGGATCACCCTGTGATCGCGGTTTCGCCGACATTTTGATGTCGGGCAGGGTGACCGTCTCACCGTCACGCACGGTCACCACAGGAACCGTATAGTCCCGATAGCCTTTCTTTGTGACGACGATTGAATAGCGTCCTGGGGTAACGTCGACGAATTGATAGAACCCGTGCCGATCAGCGCCCGTCGTCTGGCGACTCCATTGAGGATTCACGCTGTCAATGTTCGATGCTGTCAGACCCGCGTAGGGAATGGGTGCGCCGTGTAGATCCTTGACCGTACCCTGGATGCACCCAACCAGCGGCTGCTGGCCCCTGCCGGGAAGAACACAGCCGAGCAGCGAAAAAACGATAAGCTCGACGGGCGTTCTCATTCTGGATCTTTCCACTCCGCCGTCAGTTCCGTGCATTTAAATTTCCGAACTCAGGAGTTGCCTGAGACGGCATACGTAAGTATCGCGAAATCAGAGGCCTATAGAGGATACACGTCCCCGGTCGACATCCGGTTGAACCTTAATGTAACGTTCGTCTCCACAGGTGGCTCTCGTGAAGTTGGGCTGTTGTGTCAATTCGAAGTATTACACCTCTCGTGATTCTGCTCGTGATCGTCTTCGCGATTCACCTTGCACGCCGCTCGCGCCGCCGGTGTCCGTACCGCAATCCGTTGTGCCGTTCGAGCCGACCCTGCCTGCTTTGCTACCGGGATTTATACAACCACATCGCGGATCGCGGAACGGGCTGACAAAACGAAGCCGGCCCTTCACTCGTAGTACGTCCGGGGGATTGCCCCCTACGCTATTGGCTGATAATTTTCAGTTTGGCGAGCCATTTCAACTTAGAAGCGCTGCAGACGGCCGGCCCCATCGACGGTCGAATGAAGGTGATTGATCCTCTGATGTCGAGCGGCCCATCGGCTCGCGTCCAGATCGTGAAATGGGCGGATGCCGAGGTTTGGCTTCAGGCTTCGCGACGCGTGCTGGTCGGCTCCACGGTTCAGTTGCGAACCGGCGCGGGAATCTTCATTGCCGAGGTACGGAACTGCGAACCAACGGCGGCAGACTACCAGATTCGCGTTCTGGTCAAAGAGAGTTTATGAGACAAGCGGTGCGGAACAGCGGGTCAGCCAACAATCCCGATTCCGCCGCCCTGACAGGTCATGCCTGCATGGGACGAGGAGACGACGACATCGGCGACGATGTTGACTTTCAAGTGGAGCGCGTTCACCACCATGTCGGCGGCGGAGAGACTTGACGACACCGTTGTCGAGCTGATCTGCTCATTGATGACAAGCGACCCGACGATCAAAGGGATGGTCTGGTTGGGATGGCCTGTTACCGTAACCGACAGGCCGTTTACTGTCAGAGCCGCGACGGTTGAATTCCCACTGACGGACGCCTGTCCGGGCTGACAAGACGCCGTCGCGCTGGAGCTCAAAACCGAAGCCGTAATATAGACCCCGGCGGCGGTAAGCGTCACGTTCGCCACGGACGCGTTCGAGTTCGTCTGGCTGTTGGCGCCGGTGGTGCTCGCGGAGAGCAGATTCACATCCAGCAGACCCGGCACATCGGCACTCAACAATTCTGTAGACCGTGAGCCGCCAGTCTTCGGCAGGCTGCCGGTATCCTGAATGGAAACATTCGCCAGACCCAACACGTTCGCGCTGACGACCACGGCCTCCCCAGCGTAGGTTTGGGCATGGCCGCTCCGTGGTAGGGCGAGCAGGCCCACCGCCAGGACCGCCGTCATCGCCGTCCGGCCTCGGGTCAAACCACACGATTTCATTTTGATGACCTCCTGAGTAGTACCAGAATTGAGTTGGTTACAGGCACTCAGCCCATTAAGTACCATTCCCGAACCAAAGGAAATCAGCGAAATCGCCCAGGCTCGATCTAAGAGACCTTACAAATCCTGCCGGTCCGGCGCCACGCATTTAACATTCGCAAACGGGGAGTATCCTTGAGATGAATCATGCCCAATGCGACCGGCGGCTTCCCGAGCCCCTCAGTGCTTAAGAAAGACGCCGATTACGTCTTCTATGAACTTACGCGCAGCATTTGTCCGGTGTGCCGGGTCGCGATCGATGCGCAAGTCCTGATCCGCGACAACAAAGTGTACATGCGGAAGCGTTGTCCGGCGCACGGCCCCTTCGAAGCACTGGTGTATGGCGACGCCGAGATGTACACCAGTTCCGCCCGGTTCAACAAGCCGGGTACCATCCCGCTCGAATTTTCGACCGACCGTGACCGCGGCTGCCCATTCGACTGCGGCCTGTGTCCCGATCATCAGCAGCACGCCTGCCTGGGCATCATCGAAGTGAACAGCGCCTGCGACATGGATTGTCCCCTATGTTTCGCGCGAAGCCGGAGCCGGCTTCAGCCTGACGCTCGAAGAGGTCGAGGAGATTCTCGACCATCTGGTGGCCACCGAAGGCAATCCGGAAGTGGTTCAATTTTCCGGCGGCGAGCCATCCATTCATCCACAGATTGTTCCCATGATGAAGGCGGCGCAGGACCGCGGGATCGCCAACGTGATGCTCAATACGAATGGAAAACGCATCGCGGCTGACGATCGCTTTGTCGAGCAGCTGAGACAAATCCGGCCCAACATCTATTTCCAGTTCGACGGTTTTGAAAGCGAGACCTATCGCATTCATCCGCGGGGAAGCCGATATTCTGCCGAAGAAGCTACGGGCGCTCGATCGCCTCGCCGAAATCGGTTGCGCCGTGATCCTGGTTCCCGCCATCGAGCGCGGCGTCAACGACCATGAGATCGGTGCCATCGTCCGCTTCGGCCTGGACCACCCCGCCGTGAAAGGCATCAACTTCCAGCCCGCCTTCCATGCCGGCCGCCATGTCGCGCACGATCCGATGCAGAGGATGACCAATCCCGATATCCTGCGCCGCATCGAGCAACAGACCGAAGGGATGTTCCGCGTCGCCGATTTCGTGCCGGTTCCGTGCTGTTTTCCGACCTGCAACTCGGTGACTTACGCGTATATCGACGAGCAGAAGAACGTCACTCCGCTGCCGCGTATTTTGAACGTGAACGATTATCTCGATTACATTGCCAATCGCGTCATGCCGGATCTGGGCGCCGAAATCCGGCGGGCGCTTGAAGGATTGTGGTCGTCCTCGGCGGCGCTGGGCTCCGAAAAGGTCGCGCGCGAGTTCTCGTTTTCCTGTTCCGCCTGCGGACTCGCCGAAGGCGGTCTGGATGTGACGGGTCTTTCGAAGTTCATGTTCATGATCATGCTTCAGGACTTCATGGATGTCTGGACGTTCAACCAGAAGAACCTCATGAAGTGTTGCAAGGAGTTTCTACTTCCCGGCGGACGCCAGATTCCGTTTTGTGCCTACAATACGGTCGGCTACCGCGAGCAGGCTCGCGCTCAACTCGTCGCCCAGGAACCCTCCCGCCGCAAAGCCGCCCGGGAAGGCCTGCGCTACCAGGTGCAACCAGTCACGTTTTCCTTCCCAGCTCCCGCGGAAATCGGGAAATGAACGACACCGCGACATTGAAATCGTGTTGCGCCGCGGCCTATCAAAGCGATTTCGCGCGCTTACTCCTGGGCGACTCGTTTCATCCAGGCGGCCTGGATTTGACGGCGAGGCTCGGAGAATTGCTGGCGTTGGCGCCCGGCGATCATGTTCTGGACGCGGCGTCAGGCCGCGGCGAGAGCGCGATGTTCCTGGCCCGGCGTTTCGGATGCCGCGTGACGGGTATCGACTTCGCGGCGGGTAACATCGACCACGCGCAATCGCGCGCCGAAGCGGCCGGCGTGACGAAGCTGCTTCAGTTCGAGATGGGCGACGCGGAGCGTCTGGAATATCCCGACTCGAGCTTCGACGCCATCCTCTGCGAGTGCGCCTTCTGCACGTTTCCCGACAAACCGGCTGCAGCGGCCGAGTTCGCACGCGTTCTCCGGCCCGGTGGACGGCTCGGCTTGAGCGACCTCACGCGATCCGGCGTCCTGCCCGCGGAGTTGAATGGACTGCTCGCCTGGGTCGCCTGCATCGCGGACGCGCGTCCGATGGCCGAATACGTCGCGCATCTGGAAACAGCCGGCTTCAAGACCATTTCGTTCGAGACGCACGATGAAGCGCTCGAGCAGATGATTCGCGATATTCAGGGCCGTTTACTGGCCGCGGAATTGATGGTGAAACTTAAGAAAATCGATCTGGCCGGCGCCGATTTCGAGCAAGTGAAGGCCATGGCGGCGTCCGCGGCCGGCGCGGTCCGGTCAGGATTGCTCGGCTACAGCATCATAACTGCGAGGAAGCCATGTGGATGACGGCTCGCGCCGCCACGCTGGCGATTTCGGCAGTCAGCGCTCTGGCGATGCTGTATGTGGGCGCGTATCAGGTGCGCGCAGTCGAGCACTTGAAGTGCCCGCTCTTGAAGCACCAATGTGAAGTCGTCGCCGATGCGCCGTTCGCGCGTCCCTTCGGAATCCCGGATGGCTTCATCGCGGCGGCGATGTATACGGTGCTGCTGGCGCTGACGCTGTCGCATCCCGAGATGCGCTGGATTCGCTATTCCATTCGCGGCGTGGCACTGCTGGCCATGCTCGCGAATCTGCTTGGCGTGGTGGACATGAACCGCCTCGGCGCGTACTGTTTCTTTTGCCTCCTCACCACCGTTCTGTCCCCACTGTTGGCGTGGGCTGCCTTTATTCTCTGAGTAACGAAGACATGCCTGACAATCGCGCGCCCGGTATGTAAGCAAGCGCCTCCTTTTCAACAAGCTCCCAGTGTCCCGAGTTGGAAACTCGTTACATAACCGGAGCGATGCTGTAGGGCCGGCTTCCAGCCGGCGGACCCGTTTTCCAACGGGTCCGGCCGACCTGAAAGGTCGGCGCGGGCAGGAATGCCCACCCCACAATGCAACGAACTTCTAGCTCGGGACACTAGAACAATGCCCGTCTACCAGAAGCTGGGTGGGTTAACGGGCGTGCGCGTGCCAGCGAGCCGCGTTTCTCTGGCATTGTTACACTTCCAGAATTGGAGTGCGATCAACATGTGGCCTGCATCGACCGCCGGTGGGTTCATTGCTCGACGAAAAGGTCAGGGTGCCTGGCACTCGCTCATGTGCCTCGGTCTCCGCTGCGCGCCGATATTTATCGCGCACCTCTTGCCTGCCCAGAATGTGATCACCACTTTCGCCGGCACGGAAAAATCGTTTTCGAGCATCACGGCAGTCCCGGCGATCACGGCGCCGGTCGCTCCGTCGCGGGTGGCAGTGGGGTCGAACGGCGCCGTGTATTTCGGCGATCGGGAAGCGAACCTGGTATTGCGTCTCAATCCGGATGGAAGTCTGATCGTCGTCGCCGGCAATGGGATCGCTGGCTTTTCCGGTGACGGCGGACCAGCCACTTCCGCCTCGCTGAATCAACCCTCGGGGTTTGCGGTGGATGCCGAAGGCAATCTGTACATTGCGGACGTAGGCAACGCACGGGTGAGAAAAGTGGATACGCATGGAATTATCAGCACCTTTGCCGGCAATGGATCCGTCGGGTTTTCGGGAGATGGAGGGCCGGCGATTGCGGCGCAGATCGCATTCGCGTCCGGACTCACGTACACCGAAAATGGCCACACGCCCGCGCAGTACGGCGGAGGCATTTGTGTCGACAATGCTGGAAACCTGTATATAGCCGATTCAAATAATTTTCGCGTCCGCATGGTGAATGCGGCCACGGGTGTGATCACCACGGTCGCCGGAAACGGAAATTCACAGGTGTCTGGTGACGGCGGTCCGGCGACTCAGGCAGGTTTGGGGAGTTTTTACGGCGTCGCCATCGATGCCTCCGGCAATTTGTATGTCAGTTCGAATGGAATCCGCAAGGTGACTTCGAACGGAACCATTAGCCCCTTTTTCTCCGTTAATGGGCCGGTTTCTCTTGCCCTTAGCCCATCCGGGAATCTCTACGCCAGCACTCTCAGTCAGGTTTACGTGATCAATAGCTCCGGCCAGGGGCACCTGTTGATTGGCGGCGGAAGCGCCCTGGGTGCAATTTTGAATGCGTCATTCGGCGTGGCGGTCGATCAGAACGGGAATCTCTATATCGCCGATTGCTTCAATGAACGCATTCTTGAAGTCGACGCGAATGGCGCGGTTGCCACGGTGGCGGGTACCGGGGCTCCTGACTATTTTGGGGACGGCGGACCAGCCACCGCGGCCGGCCTGAGCGCGCCGAATACCTTAGCCATCGACGCCTCCGGCAACGTCTATATCGCCGATTCCAACAATCAACGCATTCGGGTGGTCAACACGAAAGGGATCATCTCGACATTCGCGAACCTGAGTTCGCTGCTCGGCGCCGATGCGACTCTGTATCACATCGCGCTTTCGACCGACGGCGGAGTCTACGCCATCGCGCCGCCGGGAATTGTGAAGATTCTTCCAGGCGGATCCGTTGTGACCGTTGGCGGAGGCGGACTGGCGGCCCTGTCTCCGGGAGCGTCCGCACTCAGCGTAAGTCTCTCCGGATTGCTGGATCTGAGCGCGGACACCCTGGGCAATATCTACTTCTTGGATTACACTCTCGCTTTATGGAAGATCGATTCGAACGGGATTCTTTCGCAGCCCGGAGGGGTGAAGTCCGGGTGTTCCGCGTTTCTGCATCAGTGTCTGACGGTCGATTCAGGGAACAACGTTTATACGCCGGGCGGGACGGGCGTGCTGAAAATCACTACCTCGGGTTCAGTCAGCCAGATCCCCGTGACCGGCCTCTCCGCGACTTCGGGAATCGCGGTAGACTCCGCCGGGAACATTTATTTATCGGATGTCGGAGCGCACGATCAGGTCTTAGAAGTGATGCCCGGGGGCGCTACGGTGCGTTTTGCCGGTAACAACTTGTATGGCTATGGAGGCGACGGCGGGCCTGCTTCTCAAGCGACTCTGTTCGGGCCGGTAGGCTTGGCGCTCGACAGTTCCAACAACCTGTTGATCGCCGATAACGTCAACGGCCGGATCCGCAAAGTTTTTGCTCAGTCTTCTTCGGTCAGCTATACGGTCGCGCCGGCGGCCATCAATTTTCCCGCGGCAGTGTCCGGCGGAGTTCCGGTTTCGCAAAGCTTGAGTTTGACGCCGAGCGTTCCGGGAATCTCGTTTTCCACATCGGTCAGCGTGCCGTGGCTGAGCGTCAACCCGGCCAGCGGCGCGATGCCGGCCTCTCTTCAGGTAACTGCCGATCCCACCAGCCTGACGCCCGGTACATACCAGGGCACAGTCACCATCACCGCGCCCAACGGGAACCCATCCAGTCAGACTGTGATGGTTAGTTTCACGGTCAGCGCCGGGATTCCCTCACAACTCGCGGTCAGTACCCCCAGCATTCCTTTCTCCCTTACCCAGGGAGGCAGCGCTCAAAACGCGCAATTGACTATTTCCAACACAGGCAGCGGGTCGACGCGCTATGCCGCCGTCGCAACCACGATCAGCGGAGGGAACTGGCTCCAGCTCAGCGGAAGCACCAGCGGATCGGTTACGGTCGGCGCGCCCGTCGGTCTTACGGTGACCGCGTCGCCGGGAACGCTCGCGCCAGGCACTTACAACGGAACCATCACGGTGACGGGACCGGATACCGGACAGACTCTGACGGTCACGGTGATTCTCGCCATCACGGGTGCGCCGCCGACCATCCACCTGACGCAGTTAGGACTCACGTTTACAGCCATCTCGCAAGGTGGGACGGTGCTTCCGCAAACGCTCGGGATTCTGAACTCGGGGGCCGGAACGCTGAGCTATTCGGTGCAGGCGATCACGCAATCCGGCGGATCGGGCTGGCTCTCAGTGTCGCCTGCCGGCGGGACCATCACACAGCCGTTGACCGAAGTTTCCTTTGTCGACGTGACTGTGAATCCGAATCAGCTTCCGCCGCCGGGTACCTACTATGGGCAGATCGTGGTGACGGCCAGCGGAGTGAGCAACTCGCCGCAGACCGCGCTGGTGGTTCTGACGGTTTTGCCGGCGGGCACGACGGAAGAGCCGGACGTGCGCCCCACCGGTTTGGTTTTTATCGGAGCGGTGGGCGCGGAAAATCCCGGCTCGCAGAACATCACGGTGGCGAACGTCACCGCCGATCCGATCAACATCTATCTGAACGCCACGCCCACCTATATCGGCACCGCCAGCGGCTGGCTGCAATATCAGCCGACCAACTTCGGAGTTCAACCCGACGCCCCCGGCTCGATTAACGTCCAACCGGACTTCTCGAACCTGACGGCAGGAGAGTATCGCGCGATCGTGACGCTCGGCTTCGAGGACGGATCCAGCCAGGACATTCGTATCCTGGCGGTGGTTGCGCCCGCGGGAACGCTGGTGAGCGATGCTGCTTCGGCCGGGGATCGACCGCGGGCGACCTCGGCATGTACGCCCACCAAGCTCCTGCCGCAATTTACGGCCGCCGGGTTCAACTCGAATCTTACGGTGGGATTTCCGGCATTCATCGCGGCCACCGTGGTCGACGATTGCGCAAATCCGATGAACAGCGGTTCCGTCACCGTCTCTTTTAACAACGGGGATCCTCCCATCTCGCTGATCAGCACGCAGAGCGGCACGTGGACCAACTCCTGGCAACCCGGGAATCCCGTCAATAATGCCACCCTGACTCTAACCGCAAATTTGCAGAGCCTCACCGGCACCGCGACGGAAACTCCGGGCGCGGTGCTACAAGGGTCGCAGACTCCACCCATCCTGATCGGAGCCCCACTGGGCGCTGGAACGCTGGCGGCAGGTCCTTTCGCTCCCGGCGACCTGATGCTGCTCCGGGGCACCGGACTCGCGGATGGACCGGCGAGTGCTACGTCCTCCGCGCTCGGAAATAAACTGGCCGGAGCGCAGGTTGCCATCGGCCAGGCTGGATACGTTCCGCTGCTGTATGCAGACACGGTCCAGGTAGTCGGCCTGGTTCCCGCGACCCTCTCGACCGGCAGTCAGGCCGTGGTGGTCCAGCGCGACAATGCGCTGAGCGTGCAAGTTCCCGTGATCATCTCCACCACTCATCCAGCCGTACTCACGGCCGATGGGTCGGGAGCCGGACAAGGCGCAATCTATTCCGGAAACGTACTCGCCAATGCGGCCAATCCGGTTAATTCCGGCGCGAGCATCATTATCTATTGCACCGGCCTGGGTGCGACCAATACAAGCGGCAATGCGTCGAACACGCCTACCCTGACGATTGGCGGCGTGACCGCGCCGATCAGTTATTCCGGCGTCGCGATCCCGGCGAATTATCCGCCCAGCGGCGCCCCCACGCTCCTCGGCCTGGTCTCCTCGAGTTTGGGCGGCCTCTACCAGATCACCGCGACGGTCCCCACCGGATTGGCGACGGGAGCGGCGCCGGTGATCATCAGTTCGGCGGGGCAGACCAGCCAGTCGGGCGTCACGATGATGATTACGGGGACAGGTTCGAACCCGACCCAGCCGTCCATTGCCGCCGGCGGCGTGTTGAACGCGGCCAGCTTCGCGAAAAATTCGCAAGGCCTGGGGACCGCGGTCGCTCCCGGCTCCATCGTCGCGATCTTCGGAACTTTCCCGGGAGCCGCGGCTGCATCGGCGGTGTCGATCCCTTATCCAAGCTCGCTCGGCGGCGTCACCGTGACGTTTAACGGCACACCCGCGCCGATCCAGGGCGTAGCGCCGGGCGGCGCATATCCGTTCATCACCGCGCAGGTCCCGTTTGAAGTGCAGACCGGCACCGCGCAGGTGGTGGTGACGGTAAACGGGCAAGCTTCGCAACCCGTGACCGCGCCCGTTATTGCAAGTGCTCCCGGAATCTTCACCGATCCGGCCAATGGGGAAGGCAACGCGATTCTGGTGTACACGGCGGCCAATGGCACTGCCACAGTTGCAGCACCAGTCAACGCTGGGCTCGGATTCGCCACCGCTCCGATCCCGCGCGGCACCGGCGGATTCTTCTATGCCACCGGCCTGGGCGCGTTGACTCCACCCGTTGCGGACGGCGCGGGCGGGATTGACGGCACCACGCATGAGGCAGTCCTGAAACCCGTGGTCACCATCGGCGGCGTTCCGGCCCAGGTGAGTTACTACGGCCCGAGCGGCTATCCAGGCGTCTATCAGATCAACATCGTCGTTCCGCAAAGCGCGCCGACCGGCGCCGCGATCCCGCTGGTCGTGACGACGCCCGATGGCTCGGTGATCAGCAACACCGCGACCGTCTCCATCATGTGATCAACCATGTCCCAGGGCAGGTTCGAACATGCTTAAGCGTGCCGCGCGAGGTCGCCATGTGCGCCTGTGGCCTGACGCCACGGCAATAGCCATTTCGTACCACTCGAGGCCTGGAACTGAATGAGAGCCGTTAACTATTCCCGCCACGGGGCTGAGTCGTTAGACTGCAAGACAGGAGGGCCGACCCAAAACGGAAATCATGAGTCTTGCCGCCATCGTCGGAGTTTCCCTTCTGGTCGCTTTCGCGGACCTCATGCGGCGTCGAATCGACGGTCATGGCTTCCGCCGCTTTTGGCCGCAGCGGAACATGGGATCAATTCCCTCCGCTCCCTCTACGGTCGATTCGCCCGTGCCGGACGCGGCTATCGCCGAGCCGTTATCGGAGGAGCCGGCTTGGCTTGGTACCACCGAGATCGTGAAACGCCGAAGTGAGATTCCAGCCGCCCGCCTACCCCTGGCAGGTCCTGTGCACGCGCCCCTCCCATCCCCCCGGGCTCTCCCGTTTAGCATCCGAACCTGTTAAGTACCACCGCCATTCGTTCGGCTTCGAGGCGTGCATCGGAGCTAAAACCCCTCAATATTGAAAGATCGCTAATAGATGCTCTACCATGAGCATTTCCCGAAAGGGGGCCGATGAGCATGACAAGGATAAATGTTTTCGCGGTGGCGATCCTGGCGAGCGTGGCGTTGGCGCAGGATACGCGGGTGGTGCTGCTCGGCACTGGAACGCCGTATCCCGACCCCGTGCGTAGCGGCCCAGCGGTCGCGCTGATCTCGGGCGACAACGTTTATATGGTTGACGCCGGGCCCGGCGTGGTGCGCCGCGCGGTCCAGGCCGGCATCAAGATGAGGCAATTGACGCGCGTCTTCATTACTCATCTGCATTCGGATCACACGCTGGGACTGCCCGACCTGATTTTTACTCCCGCCGTGGTGGGGCGGCACGCAGGCATCGCGGTGTATGGGCCGCCGGGGATTGGCGCCATGGTCGCCAATATCAGGAAGGCTTGGACGGAGGACGTGGATATCCGGCTGAACGGGTTAGAGCAAGGAGACCCGGCGGCTTACCAGGTAGAGACGAACGAGGTGAGGCCCGGCGAAGTATATCGGGACTCGACCATGCGAGTGACGGCGTTCGCGGTGAATCACGGTTCCTGGAAATACGCCTATGGATATCGTTTCGAGGGCGGAGGCAAGTCGATTGTCGTTTCCGGCGACACGGCGTACAGCGAGAGCTTGATTGCGGCGGCCAAAGGGTGCGATATTCTGATCCACGAAGTTTACTCGGCCAAAGGCTTGGAAAAAGAGCCGCCGGGGGAGCAGCGTTACCATCCGGTGTTTCACACCTCGGGTGTGAATCTGGGCAAGCTCGCGGCACAGGTGCAGCCGAAAAAACTGGTCCTTTACCACCAACTGCTGATGCGCCAAACGCCCGAAGAGGTGCTTCACGAGGTCCGCGAAAATTTTCACGGTGAGATTATTTACGGAAACGATCTCGACGTGATTCGTTAGTGTGTCGTGTCTCCTAAATTTGTGGAATAAAAAAAGGGGACAGACTTCTCTGTCCCCGGCCTTAAGTCTTTGGGTTTTCGAGGCCGCCTGCCGGTGGACAGAGCGGTCTGTCCCCTTTTTTTATTCCACAAATTTAGGAGACACGACATTAGTGTAGTGCGTCATATCCGGTCATCTTCGGTCCCCTGCGCGCCGGGGCCGACAATCGCCTGATGCACGTCGCGCTCGGACTGCATGGTGTAGCGTGCTTCGAAATCCTGGACGCCGGAACCAGAGGAATCGGAGGCGCATTGCGCCGCGAGCCGGTCGAGTTCGCCGCAGGCCTGCGCGATGGTTTGGGCGAACATCGGTCCCACCTTCAGGTCCTCTCGCGCGGATCGGAGCGCATCGCTCAGCTCGGACCCAAGCCTGGCCATCTGCTGCACCTGCGCGAAGCTGGACCGGCCGGAGCCGTGCAGATCGGCGATCTCGCGGCGCAGTTCGGCCAGGATGCCGTCGGTATCCGGCGGATCGCTCGTGCCGTCGCCCGAAACGTGGCGGGACGCTTCGCTCATCGAATCGAGCAGAACGCCCACCTGCTCCGTGTTGTGGCTCGAATCGGACGCCACCCGATGCATGACGCCGGCGATGACGTTGAGGGCGTCTCCACCAGACCCGATGTGGGCGGAGCGGATGGTCGCGTTCAGCGCGATGCGCTGAATCTGGATCTCGATCGCGCGGATTTCCTCAACTGACTCGCGCATGGCGAGCATGGTGACGGTAAGTTCCGCAACGGTCGACTCGACCGCGCCCTGGCCGGAGGCGCACGAGCCGGCGGCTTCGAGAATGCGCGCGAAACAGTCCTCCATGCGCTCGAAGAAAGAGTCGTGCTCGTCTTTCGAAAAACCGATCAGGGACTGCGCCGCATCGGCCATCTCCCGCACGCGCCCTGCGATGTTGTCGAGGCTCGCTTCCATCCGCGCGATGGAGCTGGCGAAGGTGTGTCCGGCGTCCTGCAGCTGGGAAGCCTGCAGACGCAAACCTGCTCGGCTGGCTGCGCCGCATCGCATCTTCGAAAGCGCCTCCAGAACGTGCTCGACTTGCTGGCGGGTGATGTCCTGGAATTGGATGGCGCATACCAGGTCGTCGATGGCCGCGCACACCGCTGCGTGTTGCGCGGCGTGGCGCAGGGACGCTTCGCGGGCGTGCTGCTGGCGCTGTTCAAAGGAGCGAAGGCTCTCGACTACGCTCGCAATCAGCGACTGCACTTCCCCGATCCGGCGCTCCGCCCGCTGGGCCCCGTTGCGTATGCCGGACTGAATGCATTTGTCGAGCAGCGATGAAGCCTCAAGCACGCTCCTGCCGCTCGACTGGATGCGGTCGGACAGAGGGGTGACTTCGTCGGACAGGTCGAGAAATCCCGCGCTTGCCGCGCCCAGCCGGGAAGTCTCGATGCGGGTGAGAGGACACAGCGCGCGGATAATGGCAACCGTTTCGCCGAGTTTGAAGAAACCGAGCCGGATGCGGGTGGAGATTTTCTGCACGACGGCCAGCGCCTGGCCGCCCGCGCGGCTCTGGTCGCACATTAATGTTGCGCAGTCGAGCATCCGCGCCAGAGCCTCGGATGCCTTCCGGCCATGCTCACCCGAAATCAGTTCGGTGAGCGTGGTCATATCCGCGGAAATGCGCCGGGCGAGCGTTTGAAAACCGGCCAGTTGCTGGCCCACCGCCAGGAAATCGTGCTCGGTGGAGCGGTTCAGCTTTTCCAGATCCGCGATGACAAGATCCAGCTCCGCGGTCGAAGCCGCGCCGCGGTCGAGGGGTCTGGTCACCGCGGCACGGGCCTTTCGAATTGCACGCGCAACGGCTGTCGTAAAGAAATGCATATCGGGAGCGCTTGGATCGGACGCGATACATATCGGCCGTCATCGGACTCTCAGTATCGCGGCGGGCGTCGATAAGAATGCACAGGCGACACAAGCATGCAAATTCTATCCTCTGAAAAAAGACGAGCTCCGCGCTTCGCGATTCCGGCTCCGGCCACGGTGCGCAACGGCAGTGGCGAACAGGTGAACGGCATGGTCGTGAACGTCAGCAGTTCCGGGATTCTGCTGGACCTCGCCGGATCGCTGGAGTTGGCAACCGGCGATCAGGTCATGGTTCACGTCGATCTTCCGCCCGATCCCGACCGTCCGCTGCCCTCCTGGGGACTGGGCACGGTCGTGCGGCTGGATGGAACGCGGCTGGCGCTCGAGTTGTTCATGGCGGGATTCCATCCCCTACAGGAAGAACCGGCGTTTCCCGAACAGGGATAGTCCGCGGGCTCGGAGCGAGATATGGCGAAAACGATTCTTACCGTCGATGATTCAGCTACGGTCAGGCAGATGGTGAAGTTCACGCTGGCCGATGCCGGCTACACCGTAATGGAAGCAGTTGACGGCAAAGACGCGCTGGCCAAACTGGCAGGCCGCGTCAACCTGGTGATCACCGATTTAAATATGCCGAACCTGGACGGAATCGGCCTGATTCGCACCCTCCGCGCGAATCGGACCTTCGACGGAATGCCAATTGTGATGCTGACGACCGAATCTCACGACGCCGCCAAACAGGCCGGTAAAGCCGCGGGCGCCACCGGCTGGATCGTGAAGCCATTCACACCCCAACAACTGCTGGCGGTGGTGAAGAAGGTGATCGGCTAATGGATCGTCTGAGCCAGGCGTTTTATGACGAAGCCCTGGAATTGCTGGTGGAGCTGGAAGCCGCGCTGCTGGAGCTGGATCAGAATCGCGAAGACCGGGAAGTGGTGGGCCGGGCGTTCCGCGCTCTGCACACCATTAAAGGATCGGGCGCGATGTTCGGCTTCGATGAGGTCTCGCGCTTCGCGCATCACCTCGAAAACGCCTTCGACCGGCTGCGCAACGGGACCCTGGCAGCTTCCGCCGAATTGATCAACGTCGCGCTGTCGGCCAAAGACGAGATCAAAACCATGCTCGAAGCCGGTGCGGACGCGACTGCGGATTCCGCGCGAGCAATCGAAATCCTGGCGGAATTGCAACGCCTGACCGGAGAGCAAGCGATTGCACCGGTGCAAGCAGTTGCGCGCGAAACCGAAAGCGGCGCGATGCGCGAATGGCGAATCCGCTTCCGGCTGTCGCCGGATGTTCTGCGCAATGGCACCAATCCGGCATTGCTGCTCGACGAGCTCCGCGAATTGGGAGAGCTGCGCATTCGCGCCGACGGAACTCCGCAAGGCGATGACCTGGTCTGGGACCTGACGCTCCATACCGCGGCGACCCAGGAGTCGATCCGCGACGTATTCATCTTCATCGCAAGCGAATGCGACCTGGCGATCGAGACTACGGCTCCGGCGCGCAAGAGCAATGAAGACCAGAAATCGCGGCCACCCGAAATCGCGTCGAGTTTGCGCGTTTCGGCCGACAAGCTGGATCAACTGGTGAACCTGGTGGGGGAACTGGTCACGGTGCAGGCCCGCTTGACGGAATTCGCCGCGCGCGTGGCCGATCCGGAAGTGCAGGGCGTGGCCGAGGAAGTGGAGCGGCTCACGTCCGCGCTGCGCGAAAACTCCATGAGCATCCGGATGATGCCGCTACGCAACACCTTCGAACGCTTTCGCCGCCTGGTGCACGACCTGGGCGAGGATCTGCACAAACAAGTGGAGCTGACCATCCTGGGGGGCGACACCGAGCTGGACAAAACCGTGATCGATCACCTGAACGATCCGCTGGTGCACATCATCCGCAACAGCATGGATCACGGAATCGAAAAGGCGGAGGCGCGCGAGGCGTCGGGCAAATCCCGCGTTGCCAATATTCGCCTGTCGGCGGAATATTCGGGCGCGAACGTGTTGATCCGGGTGGGTGACGACGGCCGCGGCCTGGATCCGCAGGCGATTCGCGCGCGCGCGGTGGAGCAAGGTTTGATTGCGCCGGACGCGCAGCTTTCCGAAAGCGACCTGGTGTCTCTGATCCTTGCGCCCGGCTTTTCTACCGCGCGCGAGATCACCGATGTTTCCGGGCGCGGCGTCGGAATGGATGTGGTCCGCCGGAGCGTGGAAGCACTGCGCGGGACCATCGAAGTCGCAAGCGTACTGGGCTCGGGCGTCACCGTCACCCTGCGCTTGCCGCTGACGCTCGCCATTATCGACGGGTTGCTGGTGCGCGTGGGCGAATCTTATTTCGTGCTGCCGCTGGCCAATAGCCTGGAGTGCGTCGAGCTGACCGCGCAGGATATCCGCGACGCGCACGGAAATCATATCGCCAATGTGCGGGGCCAGATGGTCCCTTATATCCGCTTAAGCGAATACTTTCGCACGCGGCCGGAGCGGCCGGAGCGCGAACAGATCATGGTGGTCGAAACCGAGCACGGCCATTACGGTTTCGCCGTCGACCAGGTTCTGGGCGATCACCAGACCGTCATCAAGAATTTAGGCAGTCTTTATCGAAATGTCCAGGTCGTCTCGGGCGCGACGATCCTGGGGAACGGAACCGTCGCACTGATTCTCGATCCGCACCGCCTGGTGCAGAACGTGATCCGCCAGACCGACGGATCGCGAAGCGCCCGCCACCGAAACACAGCCAGTCATTCATTTATTCGAAAGGAAACCACCATCGATGTCAGTTAAGAAAAGCGGAAAGGGAATCGCCACGCCGGCGAGCGCGGTGCGCTCCGAAAACACGAGCGGGGCGCGTAAGGGAGACGCGGCGATGCGTCAATTGTCGGAGGAGATCCTCCGGCTGGTCGACGCATCCCGCCATGGGCGCCTGGAGGAGCGCGGAAAAGCGGATGAGTTCGAGGGAGCTCATCGCACCATCGTGCAGGGCATCAACGATATGCTCGACGCGATCCTGCTGCCCATCGGCGAGGGCAATCGGATCCTGGCCCAGATCTCCACCGGAAAGATTGACGAGCTGATCGCGCAGACCTACAAGGGCGATCACGAAAAGATGAAACTGGCCGTGAATAACGTCGGCTTGGTGCTGCAGGGGCTGCAGAAAGAACTCGGCCGGTTGACCGACGCCTCCAGAGACGGGCAGCTTTCCGAGCGCGGCAAGCCGGATCAATTCCAGGGCGCGTATGCCGAAATCGTGCGCGGCGTAAACGCGATGCTCGATGCGATCCTGCTGCCGATCGGCGAAGGCAATCGCATTCTGGCGCAGATTTCGAGCGGCAGGATCGATGAACTGATCGCACAGACCTATAAAGGCGATCACGAAAAGATGAAGCAGGCCGTGAACAACGTTGCGATGGTGCTGCAGACGCTGCAGAAGGAATTGAATCGCCTGACCGACGCATCGCATGAAGGGCAGCTTTCCGAACGCGGGAAGCCGGAGCATTTCCAGGGCGCCTATGCCGAAATCGTGCGCGGCATGAACACCATGCTCGACGCGATTCTGCTGCCGATCGGCGAAGGCAACCGCATCCTCGGGCAGATTTCGAATGGCAAGATCGACGAGCTGATCGCCGCAACCTATAAGGGCGACCACGAAAAGATGAAGCAGGCCGTGAACAACGTCGCGATCGTGCTGCAGGGCTTGCAGAAAGAACTCGGCCGGCTCACCGAAGCGTCCAAGGAAGGGCGCCTGACCGAGCGCGGCAATCCGAATCAGTTCGAAGGCGCGTACGCGGAAATCGTGCGCGGCGTGAACGCGGTTCTCGAAGCCATCATCGGCCCGCTGAATTTCTCCGCGGGCTACGTGGAGCGCATCAGCAAGGGCGACGTTCCGCCCCAGATCACGGATACCTATTACGGCGAATTCAACACCATCAAGAACAATCTGAATTCGCTGATCGTGGCCATGAACGACGTGACCAGCGCGGCCGAGCAGATCGCCGGCGGGAACCTGACCGTGACCATCCGCGAACGCAGCGCCCAGGACAAACTGATGCAGGCGTTGACGTCGATGGTGGCCGGTTTGACGCGTACCGTCACCGAAATCCGCACCATCGCAACCGAGGTCGGCAGCGCCAGCCAGTCGATCAGCGCGGCGTCGGTGCAGGTTTCAAACGGCGCGAGCACGCAGGCCGCATCCGCGGAAGAAGCGTCGTCTTCGATGGAGGAGATGGTTTCCAACATCAAGCAGAACGCCGACAACGCCCAGCAGACCGAGAAAATCGCCACCAAATCCGCCAAGGACGCGCAGGAAAGCGGCAAGAGCGTTTCCGAAGCCGTCGCGGCGATGAAGGAGATCGCGAGCAAGATTTCGATCATCGAGGAAATCGCGCGGCAGACCAACCTGCTGGCCCTGAACGCGGCCATCGAAGCGGCGCGCGCGGGCGAGCATGGCAAGGGATTCGCGGTGGTCGCGGCCGAAGTTCGCAAGCTGGCCGAGCGCAGCCAGAAAGCGGCGGGCGAGATCAACCAGCTTTCCGGAACCACCGTGAAGGTTTCCGAAAAAGCCGGCGAGATGCTCGAAAAACTGGTGCCCGATATTCAGAAAACCGCCGAGCTGGTGCAGGAAATCACGGCGGCAAGCAAAGAGCAGGACACCGGCGCGGAGCAGATCAACAAGGCACTGCAACAGCTCGAAAAGGTGATCCAGCAGAACGCGTCGGCGGCCGAAGAGATGGCGTCGACGACGGAGGAGATGACCGGACAGAGCGATCAGTTAATCACCGCGCTCGGATTCTTCAAGACCGGCGAGACCGTACAGGCCGGCCAGATCCGCGGCTCCGCTCAAGAAGCTGCATGAAGCCGTCAGCGGTCCGTCGAGCGCGGCGCCAAACGGCCGCAAGCACGGGCAGAAGGGCGGCGTAGCTCTCAAGATGAAGGGCGACGACCAGCTTGACCGGGAATTCGAGCGCTACTAAGCGGAAAGGATACTAACCATGAGCGTAAGCGAAATCAGCGAGACGCGGCAGTATCTGACATTCAAGCTCAGCGACGAGATCTTCGCGATCGACGTCGCCAAGGTGCGGGAGGTGCTGGAGTTCTCGACCATCACCAAAGTCCCGCGCACGCCCGAGTTCATGAGCGGCGTGATCAACCTGCGCGGCAACGTGGTCCCGGTGGTGGATCTGCGGCTGTGCTTTGAAATGTCAAAGACGGAGAAGACCGTCAACACCTGCATCATCGTGGTGGAGGTGTTGCTCGAAGGCGAATCGGCGGTGATTGGAGCGCTGGCCGATTCCGTGGAGGAAGTGATCGATCTGGAGCCGGAGCAGATTCAGCCGGCGCCCAAGATCGGCACGCAAATCCGCACCGACTTTATCAAGGGCATGGGAAAGCGCGACGCGCAGTTCGTCATGATCCTGGATATCGACCGGGTGTTTTCAGCCGAGGAGCTGTCCTCGGTGCGCGGCGCCGAAGCCAACCGGCCGGCGGAAGTCTGCGCGTGATTCGAGGCTTCCGTGACAGGTAGTGACCAAGGTCTGTCGAAGACAGACTTCAACCGGCTCCGCGCGCTGATTTACCAGGAAGCCGGCATCGTTCTGAACGCGGAAAAGCAGACGATGCTGGAAATCCGGGTGAAGCGGCGCGTGCGGAGCCTGGGGTCCGCCTCGTATCGCGAATACTGCGACTTTGTGTTCTCGCCGCAGGGTCAGGAGGCGGAGTTGACCGACCTGATCGACGCGGTCACCACCAACAAAACCGATTTTTTCCGGGAGGCGCATCACTTTGAATGGCTGACGTCGCACGCGCTGCCGGATCTGGATGCCCGCCTGGGGTCCCATCGACGGTCGCTGGTATGGAGCGCGGGCTGTTCCACGGGTGAGGAGCCGTTCACGCTGGCGATGGTGCTCAGCGAATATGCGCTGCGTCATCCTGGATTCGACTTTGGCGTGCTGGCCACCGATATCAGCACCGACGTGCTCGATCGGGCCGAGCGGGCCGTTTTCAAACAGGAGTCCGTGGCGGCCGTGCCCGCCGATCTTCGTCGGAAGTATTTCATGCGCAGCCGCAATCCGGGGTCGGGGACGCTGCGCGTGGTGCCGGAGCTGCGCGAGCAGATCGAATTCCGGCGCATGAATTTCATGGACGCCGACCTGCGTGTCGAGCCACGTCCCGAAATTATCTTCTGCCGCAACGTGATCATTTATTTCGATCGCGCCACGCAGGAGCGGACGCTGGGGAAGCTGATCGCGAACCTGGCGCCGGGAGGATATTTTTTCGCCGGCCATTCGGAATCCTTGCAGGGGATGAAGCTGCCGCTCGAGCCGGCCGGCCTGGCAGTCTACAGAAAGACCGCAAAATGATCCGCGCCGCAGTTCTGCCCCGCATGGATCTTCACCCGGGGGAGCTGCACATTGCGCGGCAGCCGACCATCATTGAGACGACGCTCGGCTCCTGCGTGGCCGCTGTGTTCTGGAGCGCGCGGGTGGGTGCGGGCGGAATGTGCCACGGCGTTCTCCCTCGTTCTCCCAACGTGAATGTGGAAGACGCGTTCCGTTACGTGGACCTCGCGATCCTGCATCTGGCGCGGACTTTCGATGCTCTGGGTGCGCGGCGCGCGGATATCCAGGTGAAACTGTTCGGCGGCGCGGATGTGCTTCCCATCTTGAGCTCGCGGGCGGACCGTCCCACGGTGGGCGCATTGAACGCCCGCTCCGCGCTGGAGGTTCTCGAACAGGAAGGCTTCCGCGTGTCCGCGTCCGACCTGGGAGGAACGCGCGGGCGCCGCATTAAGTTCCACACCGGCACCGGAGAAGTTCGCGTCTACCGGCTGGATGCCTGGCGCGGCAAAGAGGAACAACCATGAGCGAATCCAGAATCAGTGTCCTGATCGTCGACGATTCCGCGGTGGTGCGCCAGACGCTGAGCGAAATTCTTTCGTCGGATCCGGCCATCGAAGTGATCGGCACCGCCGCGGACCCCTTCGTCGCGGCGGAACGCATGCGTGAGCAGACTCCCGACGTGATTACGCTGGATATCGAAATGCCGCGCATGGACGGCTTGACGTTCCTGCGCAAGATCATGAGCCAGCATCCGCTGCCGGTCGTGATCTGCTCCAGCCTGGCCGAAGAGGGCGCGGAGACCACGCTAAAAGCTCTTGAATACGGAGCGGTAGAGATCGTCGCCAAGCCTCGCCTGGGTACGCGGCAGTTTCTCGAGGAGTCGCGCGTGATGCTGTGCCAGGCCGTGAAGGCCGCCGCGCATGCGCGGGTGCGCGCCCAACACAGCCGAGCCCCGCAGCCCAAACTGACCGCCGACGCGATGCTGCCTCCGCCCACCGGCGCCATGCTGAAGACCACCGAAAAAGTGGTGATGATCGGCGCCTCCACCGGCGGCACCGAAGCGCTGCGCGCGCTGCTCGAAGTGATGCCCGCCGATTCCGCCGGAATCGTCATCGTCCAGCACATGCCGGAGGTTTTCACGCGCGCCTTCGCCAACCGCCTGGACTCGTTGTGCCAGATCAGCGTGAAGGAAGCCGAGACCAACGATACGGTTCTGCGCGGACGCGCGCTGATCGCGCCGGGAGGCCGTCATCTGCTGCTCAAGCGCAGTGGCGCGCGCTACTACGTCGAGGTGAAGGATGGCCCGCTGGTGTCGCGGCACCGGCCGTCGGTGGACGTGCTGTTCCGCTCCGCCGCGCACTACGCCGGACCGAACGCGGTCGCCGCGATTCTCACCGGCATGGGCGACGATGGAGCCGCGGGGATGCTCGAAATGAAGCAGGCCGGCGCGCACACCATCGCGCAGGATGAAGCCACGTCGGTGGTGTTCGGAATGCCCAACGAGGCGATCAAGCGCGGCGCGGTAGATGAAATCCTGCCCCTGCCGGCCATCGCGCGGGCGATTCTCGGACGCGCTTGTTGATCTGCCGGGAAATATTTCACCCTGGTCTTGATCGCCGGCAACCACCCGGATCTTTTCGGCTCGAATGCTAGACTAATCGCCATGCGTCCATCCACGCTGGCGCCGACGCGGCGCGCGATGCTCACCGGCGTTTCCGCCGCGCTCCTGACCAATCGGTTTCGCTTGTTTGCGCAGTCCGGACCCGAATACTCGGCGCGCGCCATTCGACTGGTCGAGGAATCGCCGGTGGTCGATCTGCTCAATCAATTCCGCTTCCCGGATTATTCGGAAAAGCCGCCCAAGAGCGAGCGCTGGCTGCGCGCGCCGGAAACGTTCACCAGATCCGATGCCGAGGCGTACCTCAGCTCGGGCATCAACGTATTCTCGCTCGGCTCCGGCGCGGACGATTACGAAGCGGGACTGCGCTTCTTCGCGCGCTGGAACGGCTTTCTCGCCGCCCATCCCGACCTGTTGCTGCGCGTCACTTCCACCTCGGATATTGCACACGCCCATCAGGCCCGGCGCATCGGCGTCATGATCACGCTGCAGAATTCGACCCACTTCCGCACCCCGCGTGACGTGGACGAGTTCTTCGGACTCGGCCAGCGCATTTCGCAGCTCACTTATAACATCAACAACCGCATCGGCAGCGGTTTTCTCGAACGGCGCGACGGCGGGCTTTCCGATTTCGGCGTCTCGATCATGAAGCGGATGGAAGCGGTCGGGATGGCCGTGGATGTTTCGCATTGTGCCGATCAGACTACGCTCGATGCGCTCGAATTGGCCACCAAACCGGTCATTTTCACGCATGCCACGTGCCGCACGCTGATCCCAAACCTTATGCGCGCCAAGACCGACGACGCCATCCGGCGCATGGCGAAGACCGGCGGCGTGATGGGCATCGACTTCATCCGCTTCATGGTGCGCGACCGCGAGCCGGTGACCATCGAAAACGCGCTCGATCATTTCGATTACGTACGCAAGCTGGTGGGCGTGGAGCATTTGGCAATCGGCAGCGATCTCGATCTGGTCGGCAACGGGAACCCGGTGGGCGGCGGTGGATTCAACCCCGCCTCGCAGCCGAATTTCGAGCGCTACGGATATCACGTCGACAAACCCGAGCACGTCGCCGTGACGGGTCTGGACCATCCCAAACGGACCTTCGATATCGCCGACGGCCTGATCCGCCGCGGCTACAGCGATTCGGATATACACGCGATCCTGGGCGGCAACGCGATCCGCGTGCTCGGGGGCATCTGGCCGGTTTAATGAACGGCATCGGCGTCCTGCGTCGATCGCGAACCATCGAGCTGAGCGGGTCTACTACTGAATCGTGATCACCGTTACCGCCTGTGTCGACTGACCGTTATACGTTGCCAGCAGCGGCTGGTCGCCACTGCCGACTTTCGGGATGATGACGTTGAACTGAAATTCGCCCACGCCGATCAGATCCGCGGAGAGCACCTGCGCCTGCATGCCGCCGATGGTCACCACCGGCAGGGGCGAAAGGCTTCCCGACTGTACGTCGGATCCGGTCACCAGTGGAACCGACGTCTGGCCGAAGCCGCTCGCGTAGAGGATCACTTCGGTTCCCGCCTGGGCAGGGTAGGTCAGGCCTGGATAGAGGGTGGTTGGGCCGACATCGGTATAGCTGGGGAAATTCTGCGCGACCACATGGGTGCCGTCGAAGGTGAAAAAGGATGGCGAGAGCGCCGCGGCCTGCGCGGTGAACGTGGTGCTCACGCTGTTGTTGGTCAGGATGACGCTGACCGATCCGGAAATGGCATTCGGAGGCGTGAGTATGTTCACCTGCGTGGGGCTGATGTAGTAAACGTAGGCAGGCACGCCGTTGACCGTAACGCTAACCCCATCCAGACTGGTTGGCATCTGGTTCCCTGACAAAATCCGAGAGTTGCCCAGGTGCGTATGTCGCCCGCCGGGCCGAAGATTGGAGCCCACAATCTCCACCCACGTGTTCGGCGCAATCGTAGGGATCGCCGTCAACGCATTCGCCACCAGCGTGATCGCCGGGGTGGGCGTAATCAGAGGATCGGGCGCAAGACGCGACGGGGGACCCGGCTGCCCCGAAAATCGAGGAGTGGGGATCGATCTGGCCAGTGGTCAACGTTGATCGTGGCAATGCCGGAACCAGCGCGCGACATAATAAGTGCCGTATTCGAGAAGCAGCACGGAGGATAGATAGCCGTTACTGTCGGTAGTTCCCACCTGCGTGGCCGCACCGGTTGTCGTATTGATGGTGTAAAGATTGGAGTTGGATTCCATGTACAGCGTGCTGGAACCAACCGAAAGCCTCTGATAGTAACTTTGACCGTTGGGGATGGCGCTGGCGCCGATCGGCCCAATCGCGGTGATGGCGCCCGTCTGGGGATTTATCGAAAATAGAGTAGCCACCTCATCAGAACCCGCGCTGGCCACGCCGTACAGTCCAGTGGTGGTTGAGCCGAAAGTGGCGAGATTGGGGGTGCCGGTCACTCCTCCGATGAGGGTGAGATTTGCGTTGGCCGTGTTGACCGAATAAAGCAGTCCGTTCTGTTCGGTGTACAGAACGCCGTTCGCAACAGCCAGGCCGTCGTATCCCCCGGATCCCATATTGCCGATCAAAGTAAACGCGCCCGAGTTGAGGTCGACGGTCCCGAACGGATTCTGGACCCCCTGCGCCGCTGTTCCGAGCATATAGGCATTCGCCGTCAGCATGACCGGCGGTGTGCCCGCAGGCAGAGGATCGGGCGCAAGACCGACGCTGTGGACCCCGGTCCTCCGGAAATCGCGGAGCCGGGCGTGATCTGGCCGGTGGCAACGTTGATCGTGCCAATGCCGGAACCAGCTGCCGGCGTAATAAGTGCCGTTTTCGAAAAGCGGCACGGAGGTTAAATAGCCGTTACTGTCGGTAGTTCCCACCTGCGTGGCCGCGCCGGTGGTCGTGTTGATGGTGTAAAGATTGCTGTCGAATTCCATGTACAGCGTGCTGGAACCGACGGAAAGCCTCGCATAGGAACCCTGACCGTTGGGTATCGCGCTGGCGCCGATCGGCCCGATCGTCGTGACGGCGCCCGTCTCGGGATTTATCGAAAATAGAGTAGCCACCTCACTGGAGGACCCGTACCGGCCACGCCGTACAGTCCAGTGGTGGTTGAGCCGAAAGTGGCGAGATTGTTGCCGGTCAGGCCTCCGATGAGGGTGAGATTTGCGTTGCTCGTGTTGACCGAATAAAGGAGTCCGTTCTGTTCGGTGTACAGAACACCGTTCGCAACAGCCAGGCCGTCGTATCCCCCGGATCCCATATTGCCGATCAAAGTAAACGCGCCCGTTTTGAGGTCGACGGTCCCCAACGGATTCTCGACCCCCAGCGCCGCTGTCCCCAGCATATAGGCCAAATCGTCGGCCTGTAAGGCTGGCTGGGAGCGCGACCAGAAGCCCCAATTGTCAAAAGACCTGTGGTGGCGTGTTTGCGAATATTCAAATTGCCTCCTGTTTCCGATCAATTACACTAGCGTACCGCCAGTGGGCCCCCAAGAAGCTCGACCATGCCGGGCCGGCCGGCGATACCCAAGCGCCACCTCTCGATTGGTGCCCGGCCGGGAATCGGCAAAACGAGCTCGCTGACCAGAATCCTCGCCGGGGATTCCTGTTCTGTGACATCTGTTGCCGGGACGGAATCTGTTACCCTGCGTCTGAACCGAATTAAAGGGTCAAATCGATGCTTGCTCAAAATCTGAAATTCGGGTTGCGCATGGTCCGGCGTAGTCCCCTGGTCTCCGTTTCGGCGATTCTCGCCGCGGGTCTGGGAATCGGCGCGTCGAGCGCGATGTTCAGCATTGTCGACGGCGTCCTGCTGCGGCCCCTGCCGTTCCGGGCGCCGCAACAACTGGTCAACGTCTGGGCGAGCCTTCCGGTCCGCCGGATGCCCACCCTGGTGGTCGCGGCGGCCACCTATTATGACTGGCGCCAGCAGAATCATGTGTTCTCTTCGGTGGGCGCGTATCAATCCACGGCCTTCGGACTCGCGTCCAACGGCGGCGAGCCGGTGCGGTATCTGGGCGCGGTGTCGGACCCTCAATTCTTCGAGACGCTGGAAGTGAAACCCTTCCTGGGCCGCATGTTCACCGAAGACGAGATGCAGCCGGGACGCGATGCGGTGATTCTTCTGAGCTACGGATTGTGGCAGCAGCGTTTCGGCGGCGATGCGGGCGTACTCGGCCGGAGCGTCGAGATCAACGGGCGGGTGCGCCGGATCATCGGCGTGATGCCGCGCGGCTTCGAATATCCCGCCGGCGCGATGATGTGGGGTCCGTTTGCGATGGACGCGCAGACGCGCGCCCGGCGCGATCTGCACACGTTGCGCGTGATCGGCCGGCTGAAAGATGGCGTGACGGTGGGCCAGGCGCGCGCCGAGTTTCAGACCATCGCCGCGCGGCTGGGAAATCAGTATCCGGATCTCGACAAAGACGAAGGCGCGGTGGTGAATCCGGTGCTGGACGATCTGGTGGGTACGGTGCGGCCGGCTCTGCTGGTGCTCACCGGTGCGGTTGCGTTCGTGCTGCTGATTGCATGCGCCAACGTCGCCAATCTGCTGCTGGCGAAAGCGTCGGGCCGGCAGCGCGAGATGGCGATCCGCACCTCGCTCGGCGCGCGCCGGTCGACCATCCTGGCGCAGATGCTGACCGAAAGCGTGATTCTGGCGACGCTGGGAGGCGCGGCGGGGCTGGCGATCACCGCCATCGGATTCCACGGCCTGCTGCGTCTGGCGCCGGCCAATGTACCGCGTCTTCAAGACGTCGGGATCAACTGGCGGGTGCTCGCAGTGTCGCTGGGGCTTTCGGTGCTGACCGGATTGCTGTTCGGCCTCGCTCCGGCGTGGCACTCCTCGCGGATCGATGTCAACTCGATGCTCAAGGAGGGTTCTCGCGGCACCAGCGCGCGAGGGCGTCTGAGAAACTGGCTGCTGGCCGGGCAGATCGCGGTCGCGCTGGTTCTGCTGAGCGGAGCAGGACTACTCCTGCGCAGCTTCTATGAGATCGTGCACGTCGAAACCGGGTTTGAGCCGGACCATCTGATGACCATGCAGCTTCAGCCCGCGGTGGTGAAGTATGGCGGTCATGACGATCTTCAAATCCAGCTCGCGCGCGGGATTCTGGATCAGGTATCGGCCATTGCGGGAGTGCGCGCGGCAGGCATCACCACGGCTCTGCCGCTGCTCGGCAATCCGGCTTACATCATGCGAATCGAAGGCCGGCCGCCGGTAACGGTGAGCCAGGCGCCGGTGGTCAACTTTTTTACCGTGACGCCGGGATTCTTCGACGCGATGGGAATGCGCATCGTGCGCGGCCGCGCGCTGGCGAACACCGATACGGCCTCGACCCCGCTGGTGGCCGTGGTGAACCAGACGCTGGCCGAGCGTCACTTTCCAGGCCAGGACCCCATCGGCAAGCGCCTGGAGATCGGATTCAGCACGCCCCCCAGATGGCGCGAGATTGTCGGCGTGGTCGCCGATGTGAAAACCGCCGGCCTCGATCAGGACACGCCGGTGCAGGTTTACACGGCCTATTATCAGTGGCCGGGATTGGTCGGCGTGCCGCCGATGACGGTGCTGGCGCGAACCTCCACCGATCCGGGCGTGCTGGCGCCGGCCATCAAGGCCGCGATTCTGAGCGTGGATCGTTCGCAGCCCGTATTCGCGGTGCAGCCCATGACCGAAGTGGTGGCGGATTCGATCGCGCAGCGGAGGATTGCGTTTATCCTGCTCGCGTTTTTCGCAGGATCGGCGCTGATCCTCGCTTCGATTGGCGTGTACGGAATCATGTCTTACGTCGTCATGCAGCGGACCGGCGAGATCGGTCTGCGGATGGCGCTGGGCGCTCGCAGCGGGGAGGTCGCGCTGCTGGTGGGCCGCCAGGGAATGTCGCTGGTGGCCGTGGGACTCGCGGTTGGCCTGGCGGGATCGATCGTACTGACGCGCTGGATGGGCCCGCTGCTGTTTCGCGTGAACCCTCGCGACCCATTGATCTTCGGAATCGCGATCGGCACCCTGGTCGCGGTATCCGCGGCGGCGTGTTTGGTGCCCGCGCGGCGCGCGGCCATGGTGGACCCGCTGGTGGCGCTGCGGTCGGAATAACAGAGTCTCCGTCGGTGCCCGGCGGGTCGTCCGCAACGTCAGCCGAGCAGCGGACATCCTGTCGCATTGACGACCACGACGTTGCTCGGTGATGAGGAATCGCTTGGCACCCGGGCGACGGTTTTCTCGACGGTTTCAATCGAGGAGCATCCTCGCCTCGGTTCGCGTGGCGCTGATTTCGGTCGCGGAATCGCTCGACACTGGCTCGGCGGCTGGGCGCCTCGTGATCACAATCATGGGTGCCGTCAGCCAGTGGGAGCGGGAGGCGATCGGAGAACGCACCCGCGATGCGCTCCGACACAAACGGAGCCAGGCTCGGCGCGTCGGCAACATCGCGTTCGGCTCGCGGCTGGCTAATGACAGCGAGCACCTGGAAGGCATCGAGAGCGTCGGCGGCTTTGCCACCGGGGCTCGGTGCTACTAGACTGGTGCGGGAGGGACCTGAATCGGATGGAAGACCGGTCGCCGCCGCCGCGTGACCCGATTGCGCAAACTGAGGGCGCTCGCGCCGAGGCTGAGGATGATCGGACTCATTGCCCGGTATGCAAATGGGAGGTCGCCCCTTCGGCGACCAAATGTCCTTTCTGCGGTGCGGTTTTTCACGAGGTTTGGCAGCGTTCCAGCCGGAGTCGCGTGGCCGTTAATACGCTGTTGGCCATGCTCAAACTCGGCTACGTGCCGGTGATTATCTGGGCGATGGCGCTTGAGATTTTCGAACAATGGGAACGCGTGCTGCCGCTCTATTCCAAAGATCCCCGGTTGGGGCTTTCGCAGTGGATCTGGCGGCCCGGGTCGTCTCGCTTTTACCTTGCCCATCCGGCGCTGGATGTGATGTTGCTGACGGCGTTCGCGTTACTGTGGATCATTTTTTTCTGGCCGACGGACGCGAATCGCGCGGGACCGATCCTAAACGGTTTCTGCACATGGGTCCTTTTCTTTCCGTTGCCATTGACGATTCTCGTGCTCACCCACCCCGCCCTTGCGGGCCCTGTGGGTGAACTGCTGCGGGCGACTCTTCGTTATGGGCTCTGACGCCCATGTGAATGCGCGGGGAAGACCAGTCCACTAAGGCTCACAGCAGAAACGCCGCTCCCGGCTGCGGGGCGAAGGCGGCGTTTGGAGGCAGGAGTGCCTGCGAGAAACTACTGCGCGATGCGGTAGTATGCGGAGCACATTATTATGTGGAGTCGGCGGCCTCCCACGCGGGATTGCTGCCGCGACTGAAGGCTTTTCACTCCACATAGTTCTGGCTGGGAGAATTCTCGATGGAGAATTCTCATGTTTACTTCGACGTTTGCAGTGAGGTCGCAGCGCTGGGCTCTCGATCCCGGCGCGTTGCGGCCTTTGATTGATTCATACGTTGCTGATCTTGCCTCCCGTGGATACGAGGCGGCCACCATTCACCACCTGGAACATAGTGCCAGACACTTCTGCTACTGGCTCAACCATTCAGGCATCGCAGTCCCGGAGACGGACGACCACGTCATCAAGCGGTTTGCTGAACATAGATGCAGTTGTCCCGGGTACCGAGCGTCTGAAATCCTGAGTGCCGCTTTTGTCGGCATGGTTCGGAAATTCGTCGGCTTTCTTGAGGAATCCCAGGTCATTCACCGCGTTGCGAGTTCTACCGTCGATGACCACGTCCAGGCCTATCTGGAATGGCTCAGGCAGCATCAAGGTCTGTCTGAACTCACCATCGAGGGACGCTGCAAGCTCTTGAACCAGCTTCGGCCGCTGCTCGGGCCTGATCCGCGCGTGTACGATGCGGCCGGAGTACGCAGCCTAATCCTGTCGGAGTCCCAGCGCCGCAGCGCCGTCAATATGAAGAACATCGTCACGGCTCTGCGTTCCTATTTGCGCTATCTGGCCGCTCAGGGACAGTGCTCGCCGTCGCTGGTTCAGGCTGTGCCAACGGTGGCCCACTGGAAGCATTCGAATATTCCCAAGTATTTGCCCGCCGCCAAAGTGGAGGCTTTGATCAACTCGTGCGATACGGCGCCGAACGGCATTCGCGATCGAGCCATCTTGCTGCTGCTGGCGCGTCTTGGTCTACGAGCGGGAGACATCATGAGGCTGTCCATCAACGACATAGACTGGCAGCAGGGCAGCCTGCGCGTTTGCGGCAAGGGGCGCAGGGAAGCGAAACTCCCTTTGCCGCAGGACGTCGGTGATGCGCTACTTCGGTATCTGAAGGACGTTCGGCCGAAAGTTCCCATTGCCAGGATCTTCTTGCGTTCACTCGCGCCATGCCAACCGTTTGTGGAGTCTTCCACCGGCATTTCCACGATCGTTCGGCGGGCCTTGGTTCGCGCAGGTATTCACGATGCACCCTCCCAGGGAGCTCATATGCTTCGGCACTCGGCGGCCACGACCTGGTTACGTTCCGGCACTCCGTTGGTGGCCATTGGCGCTGTTTTACGCCATCGATCCATCGATACGACGGCACAGTACGCCAAGGTCGATGTCCCGTCGCTCAAGCAGGTTGCCCAACCCTGGCCCGGAGGCGCCTCATGCTGAGCCAGGACGTAGAACGCTACATTGATCTGCAACGAACCGTTGGATTCAAGTTTGGCGACCAATCCAGTTCGCTCAGGCTGTTTGCCGCTTACGCCACGTCTCACGGCGACGAGTTCGTTCGTGTGGAACGTGTCCTGACCTGGGCGGCAGTGCAGACAGCTTCGGCGCAACGGCGCTGCACCCTGGTCGCGCGGGTTCGCCGCTTCGCGCTCGCCATGCACGCCGAAAGCCCGCTGCATGAAGTCCCGCCGCGAGCTTGCGTGGGCCATGCCAAGATGGTGCGGCGACCGCCTCATATATATACCGCCGATGAAATCGATCGGATCATGCACACTGCCGGTCAGATGCCGGCGAAGGGCTTTATCGCCCCTGCAACACTTACGACTCTGCTGGGGTTGTTGGCTTCCACCGGCTTGCGCATTTCCGAGGCATTGTCACTTGAATGCTCCGATGCCGGTGATGATGGTCTCCTCATCCGCAAATCCAAGCACGGCAAGAGCCGCCTTGTTCCACTGCACGAGACGGCCCAAGCCGCGCTGGACCGACACCTGAAGGAGCGTGCTCGATGGCCAGTCTTTACCGAGGCAGTGTTCGTATCCAGCAACGGGCAGTCGCTCATGTATCCCACAGTCCGGGAAACATTCCTGCGGCTGATGGTGCGTGCCGGTCTGAGGAAATTCAGAGGCACCGGGCCGCGCATCCACGACCTGCGCCACACGTTCGCAGTGCGCTCGCTGGAGCAATGCCGGGCAGACCGGCAGTCCGTCGCACAACACATGGTCGCACTGAGCACCTACCTGGGCCACGCCACCATCACCGAAACCTACTGGTACCTCGAAGCGACTCCGATCATCATGCGTGGCATCGCCATTGCGGGTGAGGCAATGCACCAGGGAGGTAAAGCGTGACCACACTGGCGAGCCATCTCAGCACCTTCCTTCGCGAGTATCTGCCGCGAGATCGCGCAGCTAGCACGCATACATGCGAAGCTTACTCCTACAGCCTGATGCTGCTGTTGCGGTTTGCTTCCGAACGCCTGAAGGTCACTCCTTCGCAAATCAATCTTGCACAGCTCGACTCCCCTCTCGTGCTTGCGTTTCTGACAGATATCGAGAAAGGCCGCGGCAACACCGCGCGAACCCGCAATGCCCGCTTGGCAGCGATCAAGTCGTTCTTTCGCTACCTCGAATATCGTGAGCCTCTCCATATCGAGCAGGGCCGGCAAATCCACGGCATTCCACTGAAGAAGACGGATGAGGGCCTGGTCGCGTATCTGACTCGCCAGGAAATCCAGGCGCTGCTGGATGCCCCCGATGCTTCGACCGCCTTCGGTTTGCGTGATCGCGCCATGTTGCATGTGGCCTACGCCTGCGGGCTTC
This sequence comes from Terriglobia bacterium, assembly GCA_963797245.1. Lineage (GTDB taxonomy): Bacteria > Acidobacteriota > Terriglobia > Bryobacterales > Bryobacteraceae > Palsa-187. The sequence continues at coordinate 7,114 of CAWCPE010000011.1, read as the reverse complement.
GGGTTGCTGAACTTGTCTCGCTTCGTCTGGACCAACTTGATGGCCGAGCCCCCGCATCGATCCGTGTAATGGGCAAGGGACGGCGAGAACGAGTCCTGCCATTGTGGAGGGAGACCACCGCTGCCATCAACGCCTGGATCCATGTGCGACAAGCCAACGGCGCTCCCGAGCTATTTCATAACGCCGGCGGGGGGGCGATGACCCGCGCTGGTTTCGAGTACATCCTCGATAAGCATGTAAGCACCGCTGGGAAAGGGCAGTTGTCCATTGTGAAAAAACGTGTTACGCCTCACGTGCTCCGCCACAGTTGCGCGATGCACATTCTCCAGGCCACCGGCGACATCAGGAAAGTGTCGCTATGGCTGGGCCACGCGAGCATCCAGAGCACGGAGATCTACCTTCGGGCCGATCCGACCGAGAAACTCGATGCACTCGCGATGGGGATACCGCCGGCTCTCAAACGGGGCAAGTTCAAAGCGCCCGACAAACTCCTGGCGATGTTCAAGGAGGCCGGCAAGGGCGGGTAATTATGTAAAGTGCAAAGCATGTGTTTCGGCGGCAGTCCCGCGCTGGAGGCCGCCGACTCCGCATAATAATGTGCTCCGCATACTACCGGATCGCCAAGTAGCCCCCGCCCTTGGCTGGTTCCCGCAAACGCCGCCTCAAGCTTCGGCCGCGGGGCGGCGTTCCTGCTTTCGGACAACCGAGGTGCTCTAATTGATTCGTGGGCAAAATCGGGTAACTATTTACTTCACAGACTAGACTCTGATACACTTCAAGCTGACAACCTGAAGTGAAAAGTTAGGACGGCGGTTTTTCGTGCTGCGAATCCTTGCCGGGAGAATCAGCGCGAAACACCCTTTCTGGTGGGGTTAGGAGTAGTGTATCACGACTACACCGGAAAGGTCCTGTGCTTGCCGATCCCTTCTCGTTTGCAGAGAGCGACTGTACTATTATGATCTTCCTGACGGGATACTTTGATGAGAGCGGGAAGGTACAAGATTCAAAGCAACGCGTCACTTGCGTAGCGGGCTTTATCTCACATGCAGATCGCTGGAGAGAGTTACATTTCCAATGGCAAGACCTTTTGTTTCGTTCGGGCTTACCGGAACTCAAATCTAGTCAAGCGTTGCGTTTCCGAATGGACCTCAGTAGAAAAGTGTCGGCAAAAGGAGAACGCGCAAGAATCGAAGCATTACTCCCATTCGTTCAAACGGCACGGACACATGCAGAATTTGGACTCGTCTCTGCCGTAGATGCTGATGCTTTTCGGCGGTTGGATTCTCATTCCCAACGCAACCTTGAAGGGGACCCATACTATCTTGCGTTCGTCTCCGTGATGGCGAACATGGAGAAATATATTCAAGAGCGCTACGCTGGCGAAACAGTGAAAGCTGGAATCATTTTCGATTACGACAGTAAAACATCCATGAAGTGTTTGGGAATGTACTCGAAGATGTGACCTGCTCCGAATTTCTCCACCAATCGTAATTTGGAAAATCCCGGAAATTCATCCTACCTTACCTACCCTAGCCATCCCGCCGGAGCCGCCCGTCGCGACACCTTCACGGCACGGCGGCGCGGAGCGGGCAAGGGCGCGTCCTGCAGGACGCGGCGTCAGCGTACCCTTGCCGGCGAGCACCGCTGTGCGATCCCCACTCCCGACGGGCGGCTCCGGTGGGAGGGCGACCATCCTGCTGGTGAGCTCTGAGCATACCTTCGCGAACTCATCTGGAGTCCGATAATCCAGACTGCTGTGCGGCCGGTCGAAATTATAGTCCTGCCGCCAGCGTTCAATCTTGTCTCGGGCATCGGCCAGATTCACGAACCAGTTCGCATTCAAGCATTCATCGCGGAACCGGCCGTTGAAGCTTTCCACGTGCCCGTTCTGCATCGGCCGGCCCGGCTGAATGTGCACCAGTTCGATACCTTGATCCGCGCACCAGCCCAGGATGTGCCGGCTGGTGAACTCCGGCCCGTTGTCGCAGCGCAGAGTGCGCGGCTTGCCACGTTCCCGAATCACCCGTTCCAATGTCCGCGTCACCTGCCGGCTGGAGATCCCCGTGTCCACCTCGATCACCGGGCACTCCCGCGTGAAGCTGTCCACCATGGTCAGCGCACGCAGCGCGCGTCCATTGGACAGTGCGTCGCTCACGAAATCCAGCGCCCATTCCTGATTCGGCCTGGTGAGCAGCGGATTCGCCGGCATGACTCCCTTCAGACGCTTTCGCTTCAGCCGCCGAACCGCCAGATGTTCGGCACGGTACAGCCGATGCACCCGGCCGATGCTCGCCGTCCATCCCTGTTTCCTGGTCAGTTCGACCCACAGCCGCCGATAGCCGAAGCGAGGCTTCTCACGCGCCAGTGCGATCAACGCTTCGCGCAATCCGGCATTGTGATCCGGCCGCGGCTGGTAACGATAGGTCGAGCGGTCCACCTCCAGTAGCTTGCAAGCCTGACGTTCGCTCACCCGATGCTCCCGCATCGCCAGCGTCACGTCCCGCCTCCCACTCACAAGCCCCAGCCGTTTTTTCGAATCACCGTCGCCAGGGCTTCCTTGTCCAGACTCAAGTCAGCCACCAGTTGCTTCAAGCGCCGGTTCTCATCTTCGAGCGCCCGCAGCTTCTTTGCGTCACTGACCTCCATGCCGCCGAACTTCGCCTTCCAGTTGTACAGCGTCTGGTCGGTGACGCCCAGTTCGCGCGCGATCTCCTTGGCCGAGCGGCCCGCCTCCATCTGCTTGACCGCACCAATGATCTTCTCTTCCGAGTGCTTCGTCTTCTTCATGTGAAAAACTCCTCTCCTCTATTCGGGAGCTTTCCAAATTATCCCTGGCTTAGTTTTTCAGGAGCAGGTCACAGCCGTTCGCGTTCTACCAACGACGGCTGTGGAGTCCCAAAATAGACGCCAGCCGCAGGCTGTTCGGGCCGTCAGGCGCGGACGAGGATTGCTGACGCCGGCGTGATCCCATGGACAAACCCCTCAAATACTTACGGCGAACTGTGTTCTGACTTCCACGGCAGCGCGATCGCTTCCTCCGGGATGCGATCCTGATGAGTTCATCAAATGCGATTGCACAGTCTTAAGACCGAACCACCGTGCCAAGTACTTACTGATAAGAAACGTTCTTGGCGATCGTCACGATCGCAACTATGGCACCAGAAGCGATGCCCGATGCGGTGAATTGAGTCGTTGATTGCGTACTCAGCCTCAACTGGCCATTTGGATCGGCGGGGAAGCTGCTAAGCACAAAAGCTGGGATGGTAAAATGCTGATCACTGGTCCTTGCGTTACAAATAAAACCTTCACCGTTATAGGCCGTAATTTGGACTGTGCCATTAGGATCGCCTCCGCTCCAGGTGACATCGAGAGGTTGGGAGCGAAGAACTGTGCTGATTGCATCTTGGTTAGTCCAAGCAAGCGGCGTCGAAATCTGAATGTTTTGTGAGAATGGTCCCACACCCGGCCCGGTTACGGGTGAAAATGTCGCGCCGTTCCCGGAGATCGTGTAGGCGCCGGGGTTTAGGAACAGGGGCTCAGTATTTGGCGCTGCCCCACCGCCGAGGATCTGTGCCAGATACGTAACCGGATCCGGAGCGGCGACAAGTTCGGCCGTACCCGTCGGGCCAGCGATGGTGATCGTGCCCGCCGCCTGCGGGCCCGCAAGTACGTCAAAAGTTGAGGGGAACGTAACACCTCCCGTGCAAGTGCCGGTGGGAAGCGCATAAGGATTACCGACGAACGGAGGGATGTACGGAAATTGCTGAATCTGCGGCGCTCCAAAGAATGCAAAACCATAGTCAGTCGTTACGGTGGTATCGCCGATCATAACGGAGCGCTCGAGGGAAATGTTCCCGGTCGGGGCAAAAGCTCCACTCGGGAAAAGCACGTTCAACGGTGGGATTGGGGGGGGTGGGTCTGGACACGGCAGGCCAGCTGGGGCAATCGGCATGGTCGCAAAATTACTCGGAATGTTTCCAATTTCAACCGCGACGGGAACGTAGCACCCAGTGATTCCCGCCGGAACGACAAAGTTGATCTGATCTTCGCCCGTGAACCCCGTTCGCCCGCGATACAGAACTGTGGCTGGCTGGGTGCCGACGTAAACCGTCAAAGGGAGGCTCGCCATATCGATTGGCGGAGGCGGGGCGGATCCATCATCTCCCGGCGACGCTCCGATTCCTGTCCCCCACAGAACAGCGACATCGCCGGCATTTGCCGGCGCGGAGACGCTGTACAACTGATAATTCGTACCGGTGATGACACCCGAGCCCCAGCCGCTCGAATCCGTGGTGAAAATTCCAAAACTGCTGCCAATCACCTGAAATAACGCCGCGTTGCTGGCTTGTCCCCCAAAAGTAACTGCCAGTGTCGCGGGCCCGACGGGCGTGTTGTCAGGCAAGATCGCATTGATCAAATTCGGCGAAACAAAAATCGGAATCGCGTTTAGCGTCACGCTTTCCGAAGTCACCTGAACAGCGACACCGCCCAACGTCGGCTGCAGCGGGTAGCTCTGCGCCGGGCTCGATGTAGGCCCCAAATTCGAGCCGTAGATCGAAAAAATAGAGCCTTGCGCAATCGATCCACTGGGAAAGGCCGGGGGAGCGCTACTCGCAGCGTTCCGAATCCCGCCATCGGAGACCTGCGGCTGAGCGCACGCCAATGCAGTCGCGCTCACGAGGATGATAAAGCGGGAAGTCATTCTTAGTCTTATTGGTTCTTGTTTCGTCGCAAGCAGTTCACCATGGTCCGTCCCGTGGCGCGACGCCGCCTCCTCAGGCCCAGCACTCCCCACATGTTAGCGCGCTCGAGCCGCGTTAAGTTGAGGAATGCTGGGATTCTGGTCCCACGGGCTAGAAGCCTAACTTACCCCGTTGTTCAGTCCACCATTGACTCCAAAACGCCACGTAGGCGGACTGGTTCTGCTGAATTACATGGGCGCCCATTGCAAAGTGTGACATAGTCGCGGCCGTTCTAGCTGAGCCAGACGAGGATTGAGTGCCGTTATTTCGGTTTTTGCGCTCCTGGTAGCACCAGGCCCCGGCGCGCCGTGGCGGAGGAAAGAAAAAATCTCAAAATGATGCCCGTTGTAGCATCTCCTCTCATGGAGAGTGTGTAATGTTAAAGCTTTCGGTATTGAGCCCGGCATTTCTTTTCGCGCTTTCGATAGGGAGCGCGCAGACCTTGATCATTCCTCAGATCGCGGACGGAGGGGGCTGGCAGACCACGCTGGTACTTACCAACACCAGCACGGCTGCGGCCACCGCGAACCTGACATTTTTCCAAAGCATCAGCGGCGGAGGGACCACGAATTGGGTTCCGCCGTTTCTCGAAACCAGCACGCCGCAGAGCGTATCAGTGCCGGCGGCCAGCACCGTGTTTCTGCATACGCCCGGAACCGCTACGACCTTGAGCGAGGGATGGGTGCAGGTGCAGGCCGGATCCGCGATCGTCGCGTATGCCATCTTTACCCAGACAGTCCCAGGCCGGACAAATCAGGATGGAACGGCGCTGGCTGCGACCAGCACCAGCCGCGTGCTCATGCCATTCGATAACACCATCGGTTTTGTAACCAGCCTGGCAATCACCAACCCCACCAGTACCGGCGAATCGATTACGGTGGCGGTGCAGCCTGTCAACGGCTCAGCCGCGCAGCTTTCACCGATCACGCTGCCGGCCAACGGATACCTGGCATTCACGCTGCCGCAGCAGTTTCCTTCGACCCTTTCGCAGAGTGGCCTGCTCGAGTTCTACACCTCCACCGGAAGCCTTTCGCTGATCGCGCTGCGGTTCAATCCGTCGGGCGGGTTCACGGCGTCGCCGGTGTATGCGGAAACCGGCGCACCAATTCTGGACGCGGGCGCTTCCGCGTTCAATGGAACCTATACAGGCATCTACATCAGCTCAGTGCAGTCCGGTGCGGTGACGGTCACCGTCAGCAACGGGACCGTGACGGTGGGTCAGCCGGCGGCCGGCTCGGGAACGGTAACGGCTACAGGGCAGGTCACATTCGGCACGGTTGTCGCCGAAGGCGTAACTTGTTCCTTCACTGGAAACTTCGCCGTCAGCGGCAACGGGGCTACGGGAACCGGGACGTTTTCCTGCACGGGCAACATCGCCGGAACCTGGAGCGTCACGCGCCAATAGCACCAACGCTGTCAAATTGTCGGGGGTTTCGGGGACTTAACCCCATCCATGCCCGAATTCCTACCCCGCGGGTCGGAATGGCCCGCGTCCCGCCTGGTCGATACCTGGAACAGCTTCGCCGGCGTCGCGCCGTTCGACGACCTCAAGCCGGTAAAGAAATTCACGAACCGAAGGGCCGCGGTAACGCGGATCTGGCAGGCGGTCGCGCGTCTGTCCCCGCGCCTTGCGCAACCGGCGGCTGACGTAGCGCCCGCCAAGGGGAAAGGGAAGAAGTCACCGACCAAGGCTCCGCGCCGCGCCCGGGCGCAGAAGGGCGCGGACGAATCGCGGAGCAATAAGAAAGCGGAAGTAATCGCGATGATGAAGCGCGGGAAGGGCGCGACGCCGGCCGAGATCATGGAGACCACGGGGTGGCGGAAGCACACGGTGCGAGGCTTCGTCAGCATTCTGGGGAGCAAGGGCGGCGAGAAAATCGAATCCTCGAAGAACGCCGCCGGGGAGCGCAGCTATCGCTTATGTGGTGCACCACATAAGCGGTAGTATGCGGAGCACATTATTATGCGGAGTCGGCGGCCTCCAGCGCGGGACTGCCGCCGAAACACATGCTTTGCACTTTACATAATTACCCGCCCTTGCCGGCCTCCTTGAACATCGCCAGGAGTTTGTCGGGCGCTTTGAACTTGCCCCGTTTGAGAGCCGGCGGTATCCCCATCGCGAGTGCATCGAGTTTCTCGGTCGGATCGGCCCGAAGGTAGATCTCCGTGCTCTGGATGCTCGCGTGGCCCAGCCATAGCGACACTTTCCTGATGTCGCCGGTGGCCTGGAGAATGTGCATCGCGCAACTGTGGCGGAGCACGTGAGGCGTAACACGTTTTTTCACAATGGACAACTGCCCTTTCCCAGCGGTGCTTACATGCTTATCGAGGATGTACTCGAAACCAGCGCGGGTCATCGCCCCCCCGCCGGC
>CAWCPE010000010.1:0-78627 GCA_963797245.1 Terriglobia bacterium | reverse complement strand
CCGGCGGGGGGGCGATGACCCGCGCTGGTTTCGAGTACATCCTCGATAAGCATGTAAGCACCGCTGGGAAAGGGCAGTTGTCCATTGTGAAAAAACGTGTTACGCCTCACGTGCTCCGCCACAGTTGCGCGATGCACATTCTCCAGGCCACCGGCGACATCAGGAAAGTGTCGCTATGGCTGGGCCACGCGAGCATCCAGAGCACGGAGATCTACCTTCGGGCCGATCCGACCGAGAAACTCGATGCACTCGCGATGGGGATACCGCCGGCTCTCAAACGGGGCAAGTTCAAAGCGCCCGACAAACTCCTGGCGATGTTCAAGGAGGCCGGCAAGGGCGGGTAATTATGTAAAGTGCAAAGCATGTGTTTCGGCGGCAGTCCCGCGCTGGAGGCCGCCGACTCCGCATAATAATGTGCTCCGCATACTACCGCTTATGTGGTGCACCACATAAGCGATAGCTGCGCTCCCCGGCGGCGTTCTTCGAGGATTCGATTTTCTCGCCGCCCTTGCTCCCCAGAATGCTGACGAAGCCTCGCACCGTGTGCTTCCGCCACCCCGTGGTCTCCATGATCTCGGCCGGCGTCGCGCCCTTCCCGCGCTTCATCATCGCGATTACTTCCGCTTTCTTATTGCTCCGCGATTCGTCCGCGCCCTTCTGCGCCCGGGCGCGGCGCGGAGCCTTGGTCGGTGACTTCTTCCCTTTCCCCTTGGCGGGCGCTACGTCAGCCGCCGGTTGCGCAAGGCGCGGGGACAGACGCGCGACCGCCTGCCAGATCCGCGTTACCGCGGCCCTTCGGTTCGTGAATTTCTTTACCGGCTTGAGGTCGTCGAACGGCGCGACGCCGGCGAAGCTGTTCCAGGTATCGACCAGGCGGGACGCGGGCCATTCCGACCCGCGGGGTAGGAATTCGGGCATGGATGGGGTTAAGTCCCCGAAACCCCCGACAATTTGACAGCGTTGGTGCTATTGGCGCGTGACGCTCCAGGTTCCGGCGATGTTGCCCGTGCAGGAAAACGTCCCGGTTCCCGTAGCCCCGTTGCCGCTGACGGCGAAGTTTCCAGTGAAGGAACAAGTTACGCCTTCGGCGACAACCGTGCCGAATGTGACCTGCCCTGTAGCCGTTACCGTTCCCGAGCCGGCCGCCGGCTGACCCACCGTCACGGTCCCGTTGCTGACGGTGACCGTCACCGCACCGGACTGCACTGAGCTGATGTAGATGCCTGTATAGGTTCCATTGAACGCGGAAGCGCCCGCGTCCAGAATTGGTGCGCCGGTTTCCGCATACACCGGCGACGCCGTGAACCCGCCCGACGGATTGAACCGCAGCGCGATCAGCGAAAGGCTTCCGGTGGAGGTGTAGAACTCGAGCAGGCCACTCTGCGAAAGGGTCGAAGGAAACTGCTGCGGCAGCGTGAATGCCAGGTATCCGTTGGCCGGCAGCGTGATCGGTGAAAGCTGCGCGGCTGAGCCGTTGACAGGCTGCACCGCCACCGTAATCGATTCGCCGGTACTGGTGGGGTTGGTGATTGCCAGGCTGGTTACAAAACCGATGGTGTTATCGAATGGCATGAGCACGCGGCTGGTGCTGGTCGCAGCCAGCGCCGTTCCATCCTGATTTGTCCGGCCTGGGACTGTCTGGGTAAAGATGGCATACGCGACGATCGCGGATCCGGCCTGCACCTGCACCCATCCCTCGCTCAAGGTCGTAGCGGTTCCGGGCGTATGCAGAAACACGGTGCTGGCCGCCGGCACTGATACGCTCTGCGGCGTGCTGGTTTCGAGAAACGGCGGAACCCAATTCGTGGTCCCTCCGCCGCTGATGCTTTGGAAAAATGTCAGGTTCGCGGTGGCCGCAGCCGTGCTGGTGTTGGTAAGTACCAGCGTGGTCTGCCAGCCCCCTCCGTCCGCGATCTGAGGAATGATCAAGGTCTGCGCGCTCCCTATCGAAAGCGCGAAAAGAAATGCCGGGCTCAATACCGAAAGCTTTAACATTACACACTCTCCATGAGAGGAGATGCTACAACGGGCATCATTTTGAGATTTTTTCTTTCCTCCGCCACGGCGCGCCGGGGCCTGGTGCTACCAGGAGCGCAAAAACCGAAATAACGGCACTCAATCCTCGTCTGGCTCAGCTAGAACGGCCGCGACTATGTCACACTTTGCAATGGGCGCCCATGTAATTCAGCAGAACCAGTCCGCCTACGTGGCGTTTTGGAGTCAATGGTGGACTGAACAACGGGGTAAGTTAGGCTTCTAGCCCGTGGGACCAGAATCCCAGCATTCCTCAACTTAACGCGGCTCGAGCGCGCTAACATGTGGGGAGTGCTGGGCCTGAGGAGGCGGCGTCGCGCCACGGGACGGACCATGGTGAACTGCTTGCGACGAAACAAGAACCAATAAGACTAAGAATGACTTCCCGCTTTATCATCCTCGTGAGCGCGACTGCATTGGCGTGCGCTCAGCCGCAGGTCTCCGATGGCGGGATTCGGAACGCTGCGAGTAGCGCTCCCCCGGCCTTTCCCAGTGGATCGATTGCGCAAGGCTCTATTTTTTCGATCTACGGCTCGAATTTGGGGCCTACATCGAGCCCGGCGCAGAGCTACCCGCTGCAGCCGACGTTGGGCGGTGTCGCTGTTCAGGTGACTTCGGAAAGCGTGACGCTAAACGCGATTCCGATTTTTGTTTCGCCGAATTTGATCAATGCGATCTTGCCTGACAACACGCCCGTCGGGCCCGCGACACTGGCAGTTACTTTTGGGGGACAAGCCAGCAACGCGGCGTTATTTCAGGTGATTGGCAGCAGTTTTGGAATTTTCACCACGGATTCGAGTGGCTGGGGCTCGGGTGTCATCACCGGTACGAATTATCAGTTGTACAGCGTCTCCGCGCCGGCAAATGCCGGCGATGTCGCTGTTCTGTGGGGGACAGGAATCGGAGCGTCGCCGGGAGATGATGGATCCGCCCCGCCTCCGCCAATCGATATGGCGAGCCTCCCTTTGACGGTTTACGTCGGCACCCAGCCAGCCACAGTTCTGTATCGCGGGCGAACGGGGTTCACGGGCGAAGATCAGATCAACTTTGTCGTTCCGGCGGGAATCACTGGGTGCTACGTTCCCGTCGCGGTTGAAATTGGAAACATTCCGAGTAATTTTGCGACCATGCCGATTGCCCCAGCTGGCCTGCCGTGTCCAGACCCACCCCCCCCAATCCCACCGTTGAACGTGCTTTTCCCGAGTGGAGCTTTTGCCCCGACCGGGAACATTTCCCTCGAGCGCTCCGTTATGATCGGCGATACCACCGTAACGACTGACTATGGTTTTGCATTCTTTGGAGCGCCGCAGATTCAGCAATTTCCGTACATCCCTCCGTTCGTCGGTAATCCTTATGCGCTTCCCACCGGCACTTGCACGGGAGGTGTTACGTTCCCCTCAACTTTTGACGTACTTGCGGGCCCGCAGGCGGCGGGCACGATCACCATCGCTGGCCCGACGGGTACGGCCGAACTTGTCGCCGCTCCGGATCCGGTTACGTATCTGGCACAGATCCTCGGCGGTGGGGCAGCGCCAAATACTGAGCCCCTGTTCCTAAACCCCGGCGCCTACACGATCTCCGGGAACGGCGCGACATTTTCACCCGTAACCGGGCCGGGTGTGGGACCATTCTCACAAAACATTCAGATTTCGACGCCGCTTGCTTGGACTAACCAAGATGCAATCAGCACAGTTCTTCGCTCCCAACCTCTCGATGTCACCTGGAGCGGAGGCGATCCTAATGGCACAGTCCAAATTACGGCCTATAACGGTGAAGGTTTTATTTGTAACGCAAGGACCAGTGATCAGCATTTTACCATCCCAGCTTTTGTGCTTAGCAGCTTCCCCGCCGATCCAAATGGCCAGTTGAGGCTGAGTACGCAATCAACGACTCAATTCACCGCATCGGGCATCGCTTCTGGTGCCATAGTTGCGATCGTGACGATCGCCAAGAACGTTTCTTATCAGTAAGTACTTGGCACGGTGGTTCGGTCTTAAGACTGTGCAATCGCATTTGATGAACTCATCAGGATCGCATCCCGGAGGAAGCGATCGCGCTGCCGTGGAAGTCAGAACACAGTTCGCCGTAAGTATTTGAGGGGTTTGTCCATGGGATCACGCCGGCGTCAGCAATCCTCGTCCGCGCCTGACGGCCCGAACAGCCTGCGGCTGGCGTCTATTTTGGGACTCCACAGCCGTCGTTGGTAGAACGCGAACGGCTGTAAGTGTATGAAGGGTTTTGGTCGGGCTGCCGGGATTTGAACCCGGGACCTCTTGCACCCCAAGCAAGCGCGCTAGCCAGGCTGCGCCACAGCCCGAACTTCTTCAGTCTACCGCACCTGCCCGGCATGGCATCATTAGATTTCTCATGGCACGCACTCTTAAGGTCCTTCCTCTGATTCTTGCCGTCTCTGCCGCGGCGCAAATGAGTGAGATTTCGGCTACGCGGATTCGAGCGCATGTCAGGTTTCTTTCAAGCGATCTGCTCGAAGGGCGCGGCGTGGGGGCGCGCGGAGGGGATCTGGCCACCGAATATATCGCCACTCAGTTTGCGCTCATCGGGGCCAGGCCGGGCGGCGACAACGGGACCTATTTTCAGAATCTGACGCTCGCCAGCATTGAGCCGCAGGGCGCGCAGACACTCACCGCCGTCGCTTCAGACGGGCGCTCGATTGCGTTTCGGTGGCTGGACGATTTCGTGGGACTCTCCTATTCGCAGCAGGCCGATGCGCGGTTCGATGCCGATGCGGTGTTCGTGGGACATGGAATCAGCGCGCCCGAATATCAGTGGGACGATTACTCGGGGGTCGACGTGCGCGGCAAGGTGGTGGTGATGTTCACCAATGAGCCGCCATCGGAAGATCCGGCGTTTTTTGCGGGGGGCGCGCTCACTTACTACGGTCGCTGGACCTATAAATATGAAGAGGCCACGCGGCGCGGGGCGGTTGCGGCGATTTTGATTCACACCACGCCGACGGCCAGCTATGGGTGGAACGTGCTGCGGCAAACCGGTCGCGGAGATGCGCAGGTGAAACGTGTGGAGGGCGCTCCGGCGCTCGCGTTTGCGGGATGGATGACGCAGGAGGCGGGAGATAAGGTCGCGGCGACGGTCGGGAAGACTTCGGAAGAACTGCTCAAGATGGCCGATACGCGCGGGTTCAAAGCATTTGCGCTGCCGGTGCGGTTTCGCGGGCGGTTCGTGTCGAAGGTTCGCGATATTCAAACTCGCAATGTGGTCGCCAGGGTGGAGGGGGGCGATCCGGTGTTGAAAGACCAGGCGGTGGTGTTCAGTGCGCATTGGGATCATCTGGGGATCGGCGAGGCGGTGAATGGGGATTCGATTTACAACGGCGCGGCCGATAATGCGACGGGCGTCGCGATGATTCTGGAGATGGCGCGGGCGTGGGCGATGCTGCCGGTGAAGCCGCGCAGGTCGGCTGTTTTCTTGGCGGTGACGGCGGAGGAATCGGGGCTGCTGGGGTCGCAATATTATGGAGAGCACCCGATTGTGCCGGCGGGGAAGACGGCGGCGGCGTTGAATTTCGATATGTTCATGCCGTTCGGGCGGGCTGCGGATGTGGTGCTGACGGGGGCGGAGCGGACTTCGATTTATCCCATTGTGGAAGAGGCGGCGCGACGATTTCACTTGACCATCAAGCCGGATCCGCGGCCGGAGGCGGGGACGTATTACCGGTCGGATCATTTTTCCTTCGCGCGGGTGGGAATTCCGGCGTTTTCGATTGACGGAGGCTCCGAATTATTGGGAAAACCGCCGGAAATGGGCGTGAAATTGTTTGAGGATTTTGAGGAGCACCGGTATCATCAGCCGTCGGATGAGTATCACGAGGATTGGGATTTCTCGGGCATGGAAGAGTATGCGCGGTTCGGGTTTTTGATTGGAGTGAACGTGGCGAACTCGCCGAAGATGCCCACCTGGCGCGCGGGGGATGAGTTTTTGGGCGCACGGGTGGCGAGCGGGGTGAGGTGATTCGAAAAAGGGGACAAGGTAGTTCGAAAAAGGGGACAGACCGCTCTGTCCACTGCCGACACGCTTTCCGTGTTTGAAAGATTTTCTGTTGGGGACAGAGTGGTCAGTCCCCTTTTGCGAACCTCATTCTTTTTAATTTATAGTGCGCGCACATCCTCTTTGTATCCCTTTAAGGTAGGGGCCGGCCAATAACCCTGGGTCCGGCGAGGGACTGATACTTTGCACGGTCACAGCATCCGCCCGGGGTCTCGCCTAACAGGCTTTTTACGTTGCGGCGATCAGGGTCTAGAATTGACTGCCGCTGGGTGAACGGGAAGCTCCGGGGGCGCCCGTCTCTCTGATGGCAGGGTAGCGGGGAGTGGGAAAACGGGAGCCGGATGAAACATCGAAGTGGTTGGTTCGGCGCGAGATTCAGTTGGAGAATTTGATGTTAAGATTACGCCGTTGACCGCTCGCTTCAATACGGGTTGGCCGGGCTGGTTGCGGGTCCTGATCATTTGCGGATTCTGTTTCGCGCTTGGCTCGGGGCTGCAGATGCAGCGGAATCAGCACGGGGTGGACGATTTCAATCAGTTTTACGTGGGGGCCCGGCTGGTTTTTAGCGGGCATCTCTACGATCCGGCGGCCACACAGGAACTGCAGGAGGCGACGGTCGGCATGGTAAGGCGGGACGTCGTGCCGACCCGTTTGCCATTTAACTACGTTCTGCTCTGGCCGCTCGCCCGTCTTCGGTACGCAACCGCGCGTGCCGTCTGGCTCGCGTTGATGGTCGCGGCGGCGATGCTATTTTCGCTGGTCTATCCGACCCGCCACCGGGTCGGGCTGGCTGCGGCCGCTGCGGTTTCGCTTCCTTTATTTGCGGCGACGCTGGGGCAGCGGCAGGACGTCGCGCTGCTGCTGTTGATTCTGGCACTTGCCCTGCGCCTGCGGGCGGGTGGCCGGCTATTTGTGGCTGGAATGGTGCTCGCCCTCCTGCTGGTCAAGTTCCATCTGTTCCTGCTGGTTCCCATTGCTCTTCTGGTGCAAAGGGAGTGGCGCATGTTCGTGGGATTGTGCGTTGGTGGAGCGATCCTGTTTGGTATTTGCTTTGGCGCCGGGACGCACTGGCCTTGGGCTTATATACATGTGATTTCGAGTCCAGTGATCAGTCCGGGAGGGTCGGGGATGCCGAATCTGCATGGGGTGCTGGCGGGCTTTCCGCATGCGGGGTGGTGGGAGTTGGGGTTGGGGCTGGTGGTGGTTTTGGGGGTGGTGGCGGCGGGGCGGCGGAACGGGTTTGAATTGGCGTTTACGGGGGCGCTGCTGGGGAGTTTTCTGGTCAGCAATCACGCGTATCTGCATGATTGCGCGGTTTTGATTCCGGGATTGGTGGAGATCGTGACGCGGCGACGTTTAACCGCTCCCTTTGGTCGCGGCTCGGGGAGCGGGATTGCCAACTTGGGGGGGATCTTAGCGGTTACGTTGCTAACGCCGTTTCCTTATTTTTTGCCGCCTTTGCTCGTTCCTATTAGAGAAGGGGTTGTTCCGGCGGTACTTATCGGGGTGACGCTCCTGGCACTGGTTAAGGGCGAAAATAAGGCGTAAGTCCTGCCTGATCAACAAAAAAGCTTGCATTCTTCCTGACCGCTCGCTTACACTTTCAAAAGTGGATTAAAGTGGGCTTTTGTGGAAGAGACTCCCAATTTGGGTCCGGAATCGACGGTAGCCGAGGCTCCGGCCGGGATTTTCGAGGCCAAGTGCGACGACAAGGGGCGGTTGAAGCTGCCGGTTCGGTTCGCCATGGTGTTGAAGCGGGCGGAAGTGTCTCGCGTGTTCATTACCACCATCGACATGGAGTCTGTACGAATCTATCCCGAAAAGGTGTGGGAGATCAACAGGAAATTTTTCGAACAGCCTGGTGCGGATACGGAGGCGGCCGAGGATATCAGCTTCATCGCCAACCTGTACGGGGATTTTTCGGCCATGGACGAGCATGGGCGGGTGCTGGTGCCAACCAATTTGCGGCGGGAACTGGGAATCGAGAAGCAATCGGTGTGGCTGGAGCATTACCGGGAACATATCAACGTTTATCCGAAGAAGATGTACGAGGAGCGCAAGGCTCGGGCGGTGCTGAATCTTCGGAACAAGGCGAAGGCGTTCGACGCGATGGGATTCAAGTGAGTCGCGGGGGTGGGAGTAAGGAACTTAAAAAAGGGGACAGACCGCTCTGTCCGCTGCAGGCGGGTCTTCGTGCGGGTGGGAGTGAGGATTGGGGACAGAGTGGTCAGTCCCCTTTTTTAAGGACATTTTTTTACCCATCGCCGGGAGTAGAGGGTGGGTCGGCTTTGAGGACATTTTTTAATGCATGTCCCGGTTATGGTCGCGGAAGTTATGGAGTATCTGGCGCCGAGGGCGGGCGCCGTCATTTTGGATGCGACTTGCGGGTTGGGCGGGCATACGCGGGCTTTGGCGGAGGCCGGGGCTACCGTGATCGCCTGCGATCGGGATCTGGAGAGTTTGGAGCGTGCGAGAGAGACAACGGTGGAATTTGCGGAGCGCATTCGTTTTCATCAGGCGACGTTTGCGCAAATCGGAGAGACGCTGGCGGCCCTAAAAATAAAACAACTGGACGGGCTGCTGGCGGATTTAGGGGTCTCGCGGTATCAGTTGACTTCGGGCGAGAGGGGGTTCTCGCTGATGTCGGACGGTCCTTTGGATATGCGGATGGACCGGTCACATGGATCGACCCAGGGTCGGACCGCGGCGGAGATTGTCAACTACGAATCGGAAAAAGAGCTCGCCGATCTGATTTACAGATTGGGCGAGGAAAGGAGGTCACGGCAGATCGCCAGAGCAATTGTGCGGGCGCGGCCGATTACCACCACGGGTCACTTGGCCAAGGTGATCCTGGAGGCCGCGCATCGCACAGGAAAAATTCATCCCGCCACGCAGACCTTCATGGCGCTGCGGATCGCGGTGAATCAGGAAAACGAGCAGCTGGATGCGCTGCTGGATGCAATTCCGAAAGTGGTCAGGCCGGGTGGACGGGTGGTGATCCTCACGTTCATGTCGGTGGAAGACCGGACTGTGAAAAGGCGTTTTCAGGCGATGGCGAAAGACGGGATTGCACGCATACTCACCCGTCACGTCGTACGTCCTGCGGAAGAAGAATTGAGAGCCAACCCGCCGTCGCGCAGCGCCAAGCTACGCGCGGTCGAGATTGAGGAAAGTTATGGCGACCCTGGCAAACATGTATAGCTGGTTGTTCGAGCGCTCGGCTGCTGCAGAGAACGAGCGCCCCCACACCGCGACCGCGGACACGTCCTCACGAGTTCGCGCCTTCGCCAATGAGGACATTTATTTTTTCGTGAAGCGCATCGACAATTCGGGCGTGGTGCGCCAAGCCGACGTGCAGGCGCGCGGGATGGCCTGGAAGCTGATCGGATCGGTGGGCATTGCGGTGATCCTGCTGATCGGCGTGCTGCTGCCGGGGGCGTATAGCCTGCTGGCGGGGTATCAGATCCAGGTGCTGAAGCAGGAGCAGACGCGGCTGATCGACGAGCAGAGCTCGCTCGAGATCCAGGCGTCGCAGCTTCTGACGCCGGCGCGCATGGAGCAACTGGCGAAGGAGCAGCTTTTTATCGATCCGCCGTCGCAGAAAGTTGTGTATCTGGATAGCAAGGGCGGGTCGTTGGCGATGAATCACAAGTAGTCGGCACATGCGCGAAGGCCAATCCAACCGGCGGCTGCACTTTCTGCTCTGGCTCCTGCTGGGGTGGAGCGGGGTAGTGTTCGGGCGGCTGGTTTGGCTGCAGGTGATCCATCATGACGATCTGCTGAGGCAGGCGCAGCAGCAGCAGCAGAGGGTTCGCGAGATTCCGGCGCTGCGCGGGACCATCCTGGACAGAACCGGGCAGACGCTCGCGAAAAGTATGCCGGCCGAATCGGTGTGCGTGAATCCGCAGAGGATTCCGGATACCGGGACGGCGGCGGATATGCTCTCGCGGGTGTTGAATCTGGATCGCGCGGAGTTGTATGACAAGATCGAAACCGCGCGGCTGCGGCGCAGCGGATTCCTGTGGATCAAGCGCAAGATTCAGGCGGACGAAGCGGAACGGCTGCGCAGTTTGAAGCTGGAGTACGTCGAGTTCCGGCCGGAAATTCTGCGATTGTATCCGCACCATACGCTCGCCGCGCACGTGGTGGGGACGATGGGGATGACCGATCCGGACGATGTGGTGGAGCACGGCACGGCGGGGGTGGAGGCGAGCTTCGACGACGATCTGGCGGGCGAGCCGGGATTAACGCGGGTGTACACGGACGTCCGGCAGAATCCATATGACGCGGTGGTGGCGCGCAAGCCGGAGCCGGGCGCGAATCTGACGCTGACCATCGATTCGAATCTGCAGTACGAAGCGGAGAAGCAGATCGAGAAGGCGGTGCTCTCAAGCGGCGCGCACTCCGGGTCGATTGT
Source organism: Terriglobia bacterium (assembly GCA_963797245.1). Lineage (GTDB taxonomy): Bacteria > Acidobacteriota > Terriglobia > Bryobacterales > Bryobacteraceae > Palsa-187. The sequence goes on along the minus strand of CAWCPE010000010.1, from coordinate 68,153 downwards.
GGCGATGAATCCGTACACGGGCGACGTGCTGGCGCTGGCGAATTATCCGACCTTCGATCCGAACGATCCGCCGTCGTCGAATGAGGCGGAGAATGCTCGCGTGGACCTGGCGGTGATGGCGCCGTTTGAGCCGGGGAGCGTGTTCAAGACGGTCACGCTTTCGGCTGCGCTGGAGACGCAGAAGGTGCGGCCGGACACGCTGATCAACTGCGGGAACGGGGTTTTCAATTTATACGGACGGATTATTCATGACGCGGGGCGGCATGGAATCCTGACGGCGCAGGAAGTATTCGAGAAGTCGAGCAACATCGGGGCGATCCAGATCGGAATGAAGGTGGGGGATCGCACGATGTACGAATACGTGCGGAAGTTCGGATTCGGAACCAGGACGGGCATCGAGCTGCCGGGCGAATCGGCGGGGATGGTGCGGCGCGTGGAGAACTGGACGAAGACCTCGATCGGTTCGGTGGCGATGGGGCACGAAGTGAGCACGACGTCGATTCAACTGGCGGTGGCCGCGGCGGCGATCGCCAATGGCGGGATGCTGGTGAAGCCGCGCATCATCCTGGCGCGGCAGAAACCGGGTGAGGCGGAAGAGCGGTTCACGCCGGATCCGCCCAGGCGGGTTCTGAAGCCGGAGACCGCGATCCAGATGCGGCAGTTCATGGAAGGCGTGGTGCTGAGAGGTACGGGTCGCAATCTGGCGAATCTGCGGGGTTATACGTCGGGCGGGAAAACGGGGACGGCGCAGGTTTACGATTTCAAGGCGAAGGCGTACACGCATCGATATAACGCGAGCTTCGTGGGATTCGCGCCGGTGCCGAATCCGCAGATCGTGATCGCGGTGACGATGAATAATACGGGCGGCGGGACGGCGGGGTATGGCGGTCCGGTGGCCGCGCCGGTGTTTCGCGATGTGGCGATGACGGCGCTGCGGATTCTGGATGTGCCCAAGGATTTACCGGATAGCGATTTGAAGCCGAGCGCGCCGGCGAAACCGGTGGCGACCGAAGATGATTTAGCAATCGCCGGGCTGGGAGAACCTCCGGCGGACGATCTTGACGCGCGGAACGATACTGCGCGCAGGGCTGTATCCTCCAATACTCCGTCACCGCCGGTCCCGGCGGAATCCGCGGCTACGGCCACGGATCCTGTCGCGGACCGGCGGAATTTTTTCGAGACGGCGGTGGTGACCGGCCCGAAGGTTCCGAGTTTTCGCGGGATGACGCTGCGCCAGGTGCTGGAGGAGATATCGGCGGACGGATTGCCGCTGGAAGTCGGAGGGGCTGCGCAGGTCGGACTGGTGCGGGAACAGGATCCTCCGGCGGGTGCGATTCTGCCGCCGGGAAAAAGGGTTCGGGTTCAATTTGCAAAATGAGGCTCGCCCAGGTGCTGGCCGGTGTCGAGCTCAAGGGTGAGCTTTTGCCGGACGTCGCCGGGGTGGAGGTTGCCGGACTGGAGTATGACTCGCGGCGGGTGGGGAAGGATTTCGTGTTTTTCGCGTTTGCAGGATCGCGCGTGGACGGGAGTCGCTTCGCACGGGAAGCGATGGAGCGCGGCGCGGTTGCGGTGGTTAGCGAAGAGGCTCGGCCCGTTGATTTTGAGGGTCCCTGGATCGAAGTGGAGCACGGGCGGCGTGCGCTCGCCGCGGCGGCTCGCAATTTCTATCGGAAGGTTGACGAGCGGGTTTTGTTCACGGGGATCACGGGGACCAATGGGAAGACGACGACATCCTATCTGATCGATTCGATTCTGCGGGCGGCGGGATTCGTGACGGGGTTGGTGGGGACGATTGAGTATCGGCTGGCGGGCGAGGCGCGGGCGGCGGCGAATACGACGCCTGAGTCGTTGGATGTGCTGCGGATGGCGAGCGAACTCGAGCAACGCGGAGGCGCGGCCCGTTTTACAATGGAAGTTTCTTCTCATGCCCTCGCGTTAGGAAGGGTGTTCGGCATTCGATTTCACACCGCGGTATTCACGAACCTCACGCGCGACCATCTGGATTTTCATCGCACGATGGAGGAGTACGCTGCGGCCAAGCGGAGGCTGTTTGACTCACCGACCCCCGCTTGGAGTGTGTTGAATTTCGACGATCCGGCGGCGAAAGGGTTTGCGAATCCGGCGTCGCGCACGATCTGGTACGGGTTATCGACGGGCGCTGCGCTGACGGCCGAAAACATTGCGGACGGGTTCGACGGGCTGCGGTTCGACCTCACATATGAAAGCGCGCGGCAGGCGATTGGATCGCCGTTTGTGGGGCGGATCAACGTGCTGAATATTCTGGCGGCCGCGGGCGCGGGGATCAGTTACGGGATCGATTTGCCGACGATCGCGAGAGGCGTGGCTGAGTGCCGCGCGGTGCCGGGAAGGTTTGAGCGCGTGGACGCGGGGCAGCCGTTCCTGGTGGTGGTGGACTACGCGCACACCGACGATGCGCTGCGGAACGTGATCCAAGTGGCGCGGGAGTTGACGCGCGGGCGCGTGATCACGCTGTTCGGGTGCGGCGGGGATCGGGACCGGTCGAAGCGGCCGTTGATGGGGATGGCGGCGGCGGAGTTGAGCGATTTCGTGGTGTTGACGTCAGACAATCCGCGATCGGAAGATCCGCTGGACATCATGAACGACGCCATGGTGGGGCTGCGGCGGTTCGATACGCCGAACGTCGCGGAGCCGGATCGGGCGAAGGCGATCCGGCGGGCGCTGGAAGAGGCTCAGCCGGGCGACGTGGTGCTGCTGGCGGGGAAGGGGCATGAGACGTATCAGGTTTTGAAGGACGCGACGATTCATTTCGACGATCGGGAAACGGCGCGGGCGGTGTTGGGATCTTTGGGATATGGAAACGGAAACGTTTAACCGCTCCCTATGGTCGCGGCTCGGGGACGGTGATCGAGGTGATTCGATAGATGTCGTTGCATGCGGAAGGTGAGGGATGAAGATTCCGCTGCGGCGCGTGGCGGCGATGCTGGGGATCGAGATGGACTCGGATGTCGACGTGACGGGATGGAGCATCGATTCGCGCACGGTGCGGGCGGGCGACTTATTTTTCGCGTTACGGGGGTCAACTCATGACGGGAATGCATATGTCGGGGAGGTTTTTCAAAAAGGCGCTGTCGCTGCGGTCACTGCCGGGGAAGTGGAAGCGCCGGGTATCGTCTTACGCGTCGAAGATTCGCTTCGAGCGCTCCAGGCGATTGCCGGCGCGGCTCGCCAGGCGTTTCCCGGCGATGTCGTGGCGGTGACGGGAAGCGCGGGGAAGACGACGACCAAGGACGTGATTGCGGAGATGCTGGCGGTTTCGAAGCGAACGGCGAAGAATGAAGGCAACCTGAATAATCATGTCGGGCTGCCGTTGTCGATTCTGCGCCTGCCGGACGATGCCGAAGTTGCGGTGCTTGAAATCGGCATGAATCACGCGGGGGAGATTCGCGAACTGGCGTCGATCGCGCGGCCGGATGTGGGAGTGGTGACGAACGTCGGCTACGCGCACATCGAATTTTTCGATTCGGTGGAGGGAATTGCCGCGGCGAAGCGGGAGCTGGTCGAAGCGCTGCCGGAGAGTGGGACGGCGGTGCTGAACGCGGACGATGCGCGGGTTTCTCAATTTCCGTTCGCGGGGCGGAGGATTTTGTACGGGGAGTCTCCGGATGCGGAGGTGCGCGCGGAAGACGTGGAGTACTCGCTCGACGGCGCGCGGTTCCGGGTTGGCGAGACGCGATTTGAGACGGCGCTGACGGGCCGGCACAGCGTGTCGAATGTGCTGGCGGGGATTGCGGTGGCGGGAATTTACGGGATTGAGCCTTCGCGGCTGACGGGCGCGGTTCGGAAACTGGCGCCTGCAAAGATGCGCGGGGAGCGGTTTCACCATCGCGACATTTTGATTTATAACGATTGCTACAACTCCAATCCAGATGCGGTGCGAGCGATGCTGGACGTGTTGCGGGACGCGCCGGCGCGGCGGCGGATCGCGGTTCTGGGGGAGATGCTCGAGCTTGGCCGTTGGGCTGAGGCCCTGCATCGCGACGTCGGCACTTACGCCGCGGAGCGGGGAATCGACGTGCTCGTCGGAATACGCGGCGCAGCCTGTTGCACGCTGGACGCAGCCACGCGTGCAGGCCTTCGGGCCGGCGCCGCGTTTTTTTTCGACGACCCCGCTGAAGCCGGACGGCATGTGGCGCGGATCGCAGAGGCGGGGGACGCCATTCTGTTCAAGGGGTCACGCGGCGTGCATGTGGAACTCGCGCTCGATGAATTTTTGAAGGGCGGGCGCAGTTAGCCCATGTTCTATTGGCTGTTTTACGAGAAGTTGCTCCGTCTCTATGGGCCGTTCCGCGAATTTCAGTACTACACGTTTCGCACCGCGATGGCGAGCCTGACGGCGCTGTTTCTGTCGATCGCGCTGGGGCCGTGGATGATCGCGCGGCTGCGGCATTTTCAGATCGGGCAGTTCATTCGCGAAGAGGGGCCCAAGTCGCATCAGAAAAAAGCCGGCACGCCGACCATGGGCGGGCTGCTGATCTGCATCTCGATCATTGTTCCGACGCTGCTGTGGGCGAACCTTCGGGTGCCGGCGCTGTGGGTGGCGCTGGCGGGTGTGGTCACGTTTGGCGCGGTCGGATTCATGGACGATTACTCGAAAGTCATGCGCAAACGGAATCTGGGGCTGACGGCGCGCGAGAAGATTACGCTGCAGATCGCGGCGGGGACGCTGATCGGCGCGTTGCTGCTGATGATGAGCTCGCATGGGCAGTATACGCCGGGGATCAACGTCCCGTTCGTGAAAAATTTCAAGCCGGACCTGCTGTGGCACGCGCTGCTTCCGAACCGGTTCACACATCCATTCGCGTTTCTGCCGTTCCTGCTGTTTCTGCTGCTGGTGCTGGTGGGGTCGGCGAACGCGGTGAATCTGACCGACGGGCTGGACGGGCTCGCGACCGGGCTGATGATCATCGCGGCGGGAGCAATGACCGTGCTTTCGTATCTGACCGGACACGCGGAATTCGCCAAGTATCTGGATTTATCGCGCACGCCGGGATCGAGCGAGCTGACCATCTTCTGCGGCTCCATGACGGGCGCCGCGATTGGATTCCTGTGGTACAACGCGCATCCCGCGGAAGTGTTCATGGGCGATGTGGGATCGCTGGCGCTGGGCGGGGGGTTGGGAGTGGTGGCGGTGCTGCTGAAACAGGAAATACTATTATTGTTTATTGGCGGCGTGTACGTGCTGGAGGCCCTGTCGGTGATTTTGCAGGTGACCAGCTTCAAGCTGCGCGGGAAACGAATTTTCCTGATGTCGCCGCTGCACCATCATTTCGAGGCGCTGGGATGGCCGGAATCGAAGGTAATTATCCGGTTCTGGATCGTGGGTTTGATCATGGCGCTGGGCGCGCTGACGACTTTGAAGTTGCGATGAACCTGAAGGGCGCAAAGGTGGTGGTGGTGGGGATGGCGCGCAGCGGCGTGGCGGCGGTGGAGTTGTTGCGCGCGCACGGCGCGGTGGTTCGCGCGGTGGATCAGAATCCGAAGGTCATCGATGGACTGACGATCGAGCCGCAGACCGATGCGGCGTTTGTGGATGCCGAACTGATTGTGCTGTCGCCAGGGGTTCCGGCGGATCTTGAAGTGGTGAACGAAGCTCGGGGGCGCGGGATTCGCGTGATCGGGGATCTGGAACTGGCGAGCTGGTTTCTGCTGGGTGAGACGATCGGGATCACGGGGTCGAACGGGAAGACTACGACGACCGCGCTTACGGGGCACATTCTGCAGTCGTGTGGAATTGCGGCGCAGGTGGGCGGAAACATCGGGACGCCGCCATGTTCGATGGTCGAAACGTCGCGGGCGGGGCAGTGGAACGTGCTGGAGTTGTCGAGTTTTCAACTGGAAACGACCGAGACGTTCCGGGCGCACATCGCGGCGTGCCTGAACGTGACGCCCGATCATCTGGACCGGCATTACACGCTCGAAAACTATGCGGACATGAAGGCGCGGCTGTTTGTGCGGCAGCGCGACCCGGATTTTGCGGTGTTGAATGCGGACGACGCGATTTGCCGCGGCTACGCGCATCGGGGAGGGGCGAAACCGGTGTGGTTCAGCTCGACGCAGAGGGTTTCGCCGGGGGCTTCGATTTTTGGCGAACGGATTCTGCTGGATGGCGAGCCGCTGATGTCGACCGGGGAGGTTCCGCTGCGCGGGATGCACAATATCGAAAACACGATGGCGGCGGCGGTGATGGCGAGGATCGCGGGCGCGACGCGCGATCAGATTCGCGCGGCTGTGATCAGTTTCCCGGGCGTGGAGCATCGGCTGGAATTCGTGCGCGAGCTGAACGGCGTCAACTGGTACAACGATTCGAAAGCGACCAATGTGGACGCGACGCTGAAGGCGATCGACGCGTTTGCGGGCGGGTTGTGGATCATTCTGGGCGGGAAGGATAAGAATAGCGATTACACGGTTCTGGCCGCGCCGCTGCGGTCCAAGGCGCGCGCGGCGCTGTTGATCGGTGCGGCCGCGGAGAAGATCAAGGGCCACCTGGACGGGGCGGTTCCGCTGATCGAATGCGGGACGATCGAGGGCGCGGTGAAGGCGGCGTTTGAGCGGGCCCGCGCCGGCGATACGGTGTTGCTGGCTCCGGCGTGCGCGAGCTTCGATCAATTCCAGAGTTATGAGCATCGCGGGCGCGAATTCAAACGGTTGGTGAGGGAGCTCGCGTGGCCAAGCTGAAAACCGACTGGATTCTGTTTCTGACCATCCTGGCGATGGTCGCGTTCGGGCTGGTGATGCTGTATAGCGCGTCGAGCGCGGTGGCGGAGTTGCGCTACGGGGTACCTCCTTATTATTTTGTGCTGCGGCAACTGCTGTGGGCGATCGGGTCGTTCTTCGTGCTGATGTATTTTAAGCGGCGCGATTATCATCGGCTCAACACGCCGGCATGGGCATTTTCGGGATTGGGGATCGTGCTGGGGATGCTGGTGCTGGTGTATTTTCTGGACCCGCGGGCGCACCGCTGGTTTCATATCAGCGGGATCGGATCGATCCAGCCGTCGGAGTTCGCGAAACCGGCGCTGATTCTGTTTCTCGCGTACTTCGTTTCACGGCGGGCGTTCGCGATCAACGACCGCCGCACGCTGATGCAGGCGATGCTCGCGGTGGCGATGCTGGGGTTCATGGTGGTGGTGGCGGATCTGGGCACGGCGCTGGTGCCGGTGATCACGGCGCTGGTGGTGTTCTGGGTGGCGGGGCTGGAGCGGCGATACATGCTGCGGGTGGGGCTGGTGTTGGGCGCGCTGGTGGTGGTGGCGGTGTTCTCTCGAGGCTACCGGCTGGGTCGCGTGATTTCGTATTTCGATCCGGATTACTCGCTGATCGAGACGATCGACACGCACGACCGGATTCGGCATTACGTGGAGAGTTCGAGCAGTCTGCGGGATGCGGGATATCAGCCGCGGCAATCGAAGATCGCGGTGGGCACCGGCGGGGTGCTGGGCGTGGGCTTGATGGAAGGCAAACAGAAACTGATGTTCCTGCCGGATGCGCACACCGATTTTATTTACGCGACGATCGGCGAAGAGCTGGGGTTGTGGGGCGCGACGGCGGTGCTGGCTGGATTCCTGGTGATCCTGTGGCGCGGCGCGCGGCTGTTCGTGCTGGCGCGCGACGATTTCGGGAAATACCTGGCGCTGGGCGTGACGGTATCGATCGTGGTGCAGGCGCTGATCAATATGAGCGTAGTGCTCGATATGGGGCCGACCAAAGGGTTTCCGCTGCCGATGATCAGCTTCGGCGGGAGTTCGTTGCTGAGCACGCTGCTGTGCCTGGGGATGCTGTTGAGCGTGAGTGAACATGAAGGATGAAGCCTGCGACCTTTGTGATGGCGGGCGGAGGGACCGGGGGCCACGTGATCCCGGCATTGGCCGTCGCGCAGGAGTTGCGCTCGCGCGGGCATGCGGTGCGATTCATCGGAACGCGGCGCGGAATGGAATCGAAACTGGTGCCGGCGCAGGATTTTCCGCTGGAGTTTATCGAAATCGGAGGGTTGAAGCGGGTCGGGTTCGCGCGGACGGTGGCGACGCTGGGCGAATTGCCGTGGAGCATCTGGCAGGCGGCGCGGATGCTGGACCGGTCCGGCGCGGCGGCGGTTTTTTCGATGGGCGGGTATGTGGCTGGGCCGGTTTTACTCGCCGCGTTGTGGAAACGATTGCCGGTGGTGGTGATGGAGCCGAATGCGATGCCGGGGTTTACGCACCGCAGGCTGGCGCGCTTCGTTTCGCGGGCGCTGATCAGCTTCGAAGAGACGGCGCGGTGGTTTCCGAAAGGGCGCACGGAGATCACGGGTCTGCCGGTGCGCGAGGAATTTTTCGCGTTGAAACCGAAGGCGCGGTCGGACGTGATTACGGTTCTGATCACGGGAGGCAGCCAGGGGTCGCGAACGCTGAATCGGGCGGCGGAAGAGATGTGGCCGCGGCTGGCGCCGGCGAGAATTCGTTTGATCCATCAAACCGGTTCGGCGGCTTACGAGGAAATTGCGGGTCGTTTCCGGGCGGTGAAGGTGAATGGCGAGATCGCTCCATTCTTTTCCGACATGCCGGCTGCGTTTGCGGCGGCGGACCTGGTGGTGAGCCGCGCGGGAGCGGGGACGGTGAGCGAACTGGCGGCGGCGGGAAAGCCGTCGATTCTGGTGCCGCTGCCGACGGCGAGCGATCAGCATCAACTGCGCAATGCGGAGGCGTTCGAACGGGCGGGAGCGGCGCGGCTGCTGATCGATTCGGAGACCACCGGCGAGCGGCTGGTGAGCGAGATCACGAAAATGCGCGGCGAGCTGGATCGAATGTCGGAAGCGGCGCGCGGGCTGGCGCGACATGGAAGCGCGCAGCGGGCGGCGGAAGTCATGGAGTCATTCACTTCCTGACTGGATTGACAAGCCCGGGAAAAGCCGGAACAATACAATATTGAAATGTTTTTTAAACCCCAGCATGTGCATTTCGTCGGCATTGGAGGCATCGGCATGTCCGGGCTCGCCGAAGTGCTGCTCGAACTGGGGTATAAGGTGACCGGCTCGGATCTGAAATCGTCGGCTGCCACGGAGCGGCTGGTGGCGCGCGGCGCGACGGTGTTTGAAGGTCACGCGGCGGAGAATGTGGATTCGGCGAAAGCGGTGGTAGTGAGCTCGGCGGTGCGTCCCGAAAATCCTGAAGTGATGGAAGCGCGGCGGCGCGTGATCCCGGTGATTCCGAGAGGCGAATTATTGGCGGAGCTGATGCGCCAGAAATACGGCATCGCGATCGCGGGCAGCCACGGCAAGACTACGACGACGTCGATGGCGGCGACCGTCCTGAGCCATGCGGGTCTGGACCCGACCATCGTGGTGGGCGGACGGGTGGGGACCATGGGCGGGGCCAACGCTCGGCTGGGCAAGACCGATTACCTGGTGGTCGAGTCGGATGAGAGCGACGGATCGTTTCTGAAGCTGGCGCCGATTATCGCGGTGGTCACCAATATCGACCGCGAGCACCTGGATCACTACACGGGCCTGGGTCACATCCAGCGGTCGTTTGCGGAGTTTATCGAAAAGGTTCCGTTCTACGGGCTGGCGGTGCTGTGCATCGACGATGAAAACATCCAGCAGATTCTGCCGGCGATTACGCGGCGCATCCTTACTTACGGAGTGAGTGCGCAGGCCGATCTGCACATTACTCAGTCATCCACGGGGCACCTGGCGAGCGAATTTCATCTTCGATTCCGGGATCAGGACCTGGGCTGTTTCCGGCTGCACGTTCCGGGCGCGCACAACGTGCTGAATGCGACCGCGGCGGTCGCGGTCGGGCTGGAGCTGGAGGTGCCGGTGGAAGCGATCCGCGAGGCGTTGGCCGACTATCGCGGCGTGGACCGGCGTTTTCAGATTCGCGGCGTGGAGCGCGGGGTCACGGTGATCGACGATTACGGGCATCATCCGACGGAGATCCGCGCGACGCTCGCGGCGGCGCGGGCGTGCCGGTATGCGCGCATTCACGTGCTGTTTCAGCCGCACCGGTACACGCGAACGGATGCGCTGATGGACGATTTCGCGCGCGCGTTTCATCAGGCGGATTCGGTGCACCTGATGGACATCTATGCGGCCTCCGAGGCGCCGATTGAAGGGGTGACGTCGGCGGCGCTGACGGAGCGGCTGCGCGCATTCGGGCATCGCAATGCGCACTACGTCGAGTCGATGGAGCGCGGGATTGAATCGGTTGTCGAAGGGGCCGGGAACGGAGACGCGATCATTACGCTGGGCGCGGGGAGCGTTTCGCAGGCGGGTGAAAAAATTCTGGAGAGGCTGCGCTGATGGCCCGCAAGAATTACGAAGGGTCGGGAACCTTGCCGGGGATGGATGGGAGCGCGCGGCCTCGCGTCCGGGCTGCTTCACGTCCGCCGGCTGAGTTTCCGACGCGAAAGCTGGTGACCATCGTCTGCGCGCTGACGGTGGTGCTGTTCGGGACTTTGTATGCGCTGTATCGCACGGAGCAGTTTTTGATCCGCGACCAGCGGTTCGCGTTGAACGGAGGGGATCCGGCGCCGACGCTCGAAATCACGGGCGTGACGCATACGTCACGGCACTCGCTCGAGTCTGTATTTAACGAGGACAGCGGACGCAGCATTTATCTGCTGCCTTTGAGCGAACGTCGGCAGAAGCTGCGCGCGGTGGACTGGGTGAAGGATGCGTCGATTGTGCGATTGTGGCCGAATCGAGTGGTGGTGCGCGTGGTGGAACGCACGCCGGTTGCGTTTATCGCGGTGAAGGCAACTCAATTCGCCTTGATCGATGAAGATGGCGTGGTTCTTCCGCCGGCGCCGGACCGGTTCATGCTGCCGGTGCTGGCTGGCATTCGTCCGGCTGACCCGATCGCGGATCGTCGCGACCGGGTGCATCGGATGCTGCGGTTGACGCGCGACCTGGGCGATAAGACGGCGGACATTTCCGAGATTGACGTGTCCGATCCGGACAATCTGAAAGTGACGCAGCCGTTTGAGGGAAGCATGGTGACGCTGCTGCTGGGCGATCGCGACTACGCGATGCGCTATCAGAATTTCATTCGCAATTATCCCGAAATCAAGCGAAGGCTGCCCGGGGCGGCCACGCTGGATATGCGGCTGGAAGACCGGATTACGGTGGTGGAATAAAATGGCGACGAAGATCCAGCTGGCCGTCGGTTTGGACGCGGGCAGCTCGCGCACGCGCTGCATTATCTGCGCGCTCGACGGCGATCATATCCGTTATTTGTCGCACGGCCTGGCGGAATCGGCGGGATGGGCGAAGGGGCGGGTGAACGATCAGGTGGCACTGGCCGAATCGATTCGTGCGGCGGTGGCGGATGCCGAGCACGGCGCGCAGATTCCGGTGGACAGCGTCACGGTGGGCGTGGGCGGAGTGAGCGTGGTGGGCGCGCAGAGCCACGGTCGGTATGAATTCGGGCGGCCGCGCGAAGTGGATGCCGAGGACCTGGCGTACGCGGTACGCCTAGCCGCGGATGTTCGCCTGGAGCGCGACCGGATGCTGCTGCATGTGCTGCCGCAGGATTTCACGCTCGACGGTCGCGCCGGGTTTCGCAAGCCGCACAAAGGGGTGTGCTCGCGCCTGGAAGCGAACGTTCACATTGTCACGGCGTCGTATCAGGAGCATCAATCGGTGATTGCGGCGGTCCATCTGGCGGGGCTGGCTGTCGAGGAAACGGTGTTCGAGCCGATGGCTGCGGCGTATGCGTGCCTGTTTCCCGAAGAGCGGCTGCGCGGAGTGGCGGTGCTCGACATGGGAATGCATTCGTCGGACCTGGTGGTGTATGACGGCGATTCGCTGCAGCTGGGGACCAGTATTCCCGTGTGGGCCGATCATTTTACCCGGGATATCGCGGCTATTTTCAAAGTCACGTATGAAGATGCGGAGTGTTTGAAGCAACAATACGGTTGTGCTCTGTTGGGATTAACCGCAGATTCGACGTTAATTGAAGTTCCGTCGCCGGAGGGCCGGCCTCCGCGCGAGGCTCGCCGGAGCGAGCTGAATGAGATTCTGGAGGCGCGGGCGGAAGAGTTGTTCGGGTACGTCCGGACCGAGTTGCAGCGCGCCGGGATGGATCGTAACTTGCTGGAAGGAATAATTTTAACGGGTGGCGGGGCGTTTTTAAACGGAATGTGCGACATGGCCGAGCGGGTGTTGAATTGCCAGGCGGCCAACGGCCTGGCGAAGGGCTTCGGAGACTGGCCGGATGAGCTCAATAATCCGGTGTGGACGACCGCCGCGGGATTGTCATTATATTCGGCAAAGTTAAAATTGCATCAGCCGCCCCGACGGCGGTTGCCGGGATTAATTGGCTGGGTGGCTCGCTAACACGCCCGATAAAAAAGACAAAGGAGCAGAAAATGGCACTCGATTCGTTGAAATTCGTGATGGAAGAAGACGCCGCGCCGAAAACCCGAATCCGAGTCTTCGGCGTGGGAGGCGGCGGATCAAACGCCGTCGCGCGGATGTTAAACGAGGGCTTGAGCGGGGTCGAGTTCTGCGTGCTCAATACCGATGTGCAGGCGCTTTCGGCTTCGCCGGTGCCGAATCAGCTGGCGATCGGCTCCAAGCTGACCAACGGGCTGGGCGCGGGATCGGATCCGGAAACGGGGAGACAGGCGGCACTGGAGGATACTGAAAAAATCATCGATCTGCTGGAAGGCGCGGACATGGTGTTCGTGACGGCGGGGCTGGGCGGCGGAACGGGCACGGGAGCCGCGCCGGTGGTCGCGTCGCTCGCGAAAGAGCTGGGTGCGCTGACGGTAGCAGTGGTGACCAAGCCGTTCGCCTTCGAAGGTCCGAAGCGGCGCAGGCAGGCGGATCATGGCCTCGCGGAACTGGCGAGCGTGGTGGATACGGTGATCACGATTCCCAACGATCAACTGCTGGATCTGGTTCCCAAGGGCACCAGTTTCTTTGAGGCGTTTCGAGTTGCCGACGATGTCTTGCGACAAGCGGTGCAGGGGATCAGCGACATCATTACGACTCCGGGCTTGATCAACCGCGATTTCTCCGACATTCGTTCGATCATGCTGGGCATGGGCTACGCGATGATGGGCACGGCGTCGGCCAAGGGCGAGAACGCGGCGATGGTCGCGGCGGAGCGGGCCATCAGTTGTCCGCTGATGGAAGCGGGCGGAGTGCGTGGGGCGCGTGGGGTGCTGATCAACATTATGGGGTCGAGCCGCCTGGGGCTGCACGAAGTAAACGAAGCATGCACGCTGATTCGCGAGGCCGCGGAGAACGAAGACGTGCAGATCAATTTCGGGGTGGTGATGAACGAAGCGATGGGCGAAGAGGTGAAGATCACGGTGATCGCGACCGGGTTCGAGCGGGAAAACCTGCCGGCGATCGAGCGGAGATCTTCACGCGGCGTCGCGGCTGCTCCCGTCGCGCAACCTCCTGCGCCGGCGATCCCGATGGAGCCGCTTCCGGAGATGGAAACTCCCGCGCAGGAGCCGATGTACAACGCGGCGCCGGTGGAACCCGAACCGGTTTACGAAGACCCGCAGATCAGCATGGCGGCCTCGGCCGGAGGGCCGGTGACGAACGGACACGAGGCGCTGTTCGACGATCTGGACGTTCCGGCCATTCTGCGCCGGGATCGCCGTAACATTCAATAGGCGACCGGCAATGTAAGCTGGGAGTTTGCAGGAATCCCAGCAAAACACTGCTCTTTTCTGGGCGATTTTATTAGCGTCCGCCGTTTTATTCCTGGCGCCGATTCGCGCGGGCGATCTTCCCGGCTACGATGCTGCTCGACCAGGCCGGGGTGGAGAACGTTCTGCGCGAACGGCGTCCGGCGGTGATGATTGTCGATGCGGACCCGTATCGCAATTGGATTTCCGGACACGTGGCGAATCAAGTGCTAGCGCAAAGCGGACACCTGGTATGTTTGCGATTCACCGGCGGAATCAGGCCATCAACTGGAGAATGATGCTGCGGCGGTGCGGGTCGCTGCGATGCTCGAACAGATAAATTCCCTGCCAGGTGCCGAGCGCCATTCTTCCGCCGATGACCGGAATTCCCAGGCTGGTTTGGGTGAGCGCGGTGCGGATGTGCGCGGGCATGTCGTCGTCGCCTTCGGTGGTGTGGCGATACGCGGTGTCGCGTTCGGGCGCCAGGCGCTCGAAATAATCCTTGAGGTCGAGCACGACATCGGGGTCGGCATTCTCCTGGATCATCAAGGACGCGGAGGTGTGCTGGCAGAAGATGGTGAGCAGGCCGGTGTCGACCGTTTGCTCGGAAACCCACGCGGCGATTTCGCGGGTGAGCGGGTAGAAGCCTTTGCCTTCGGTCGAGACGCGGAGGCGGTGCGTGAAGTGGGTCACGCCTATTCGACGGTGACGCTCTTGGCGAGATTGCGGGGCTGATCGACGTCGCAGCCGCGGCGCACGGCAATGTGATAAGCGAGCAACTGGAGCGGCACTACTTCTAGGATCGGCAGCAGAAGCTCATGCGTGGTGGGGATGGTGATGACGTGGTCGGCGACTTTGGTCACTTCCTTATCGCCTTCGCACACGATGGCCACCACCTTGCCTTCGCGCGCCTTCACTTCCTGGATGTTTGAGAGCGTCTTTTCGTAGAGCAGGCGGCTGGTTTCATCGGCGGGATCGCAGGAGGCCAGGACCACCGTCGGCAGGTTCTCGTCAATGAGCGCGTTGGGCCCGTGTTTCATTTCGCCGGCCGGGTAGCCTTCGGCGTGGATGTAGGAAATCTCTTTGAGCTTGAGCGCGCCTTCGAGCGCGATCGGGAAATGGATGCCGCGGCCGAGGTACAGGAAATCGCTGGAGCGAAACAGGACCTTGGTCAGCTCTTCGTAGATCGATTCGCGGCGCAGAATGTCTTCGAGCTGGGAGGGGACGTGTAAAAGCTTCTCGACCAGGCATCTCGAAGTGGACTCGTCCATTTTTTCGCGCGCCTGGCCTAAGTGCATGGCGAGCAGGAACAGCGCGGTCAACTGGCCGGTGAACGCCTTGGTCGAGGCGACGCCGATTTCGGGGCCGGCGTGAGTGATGATGGTGCCGGCAGCTTCGCGCGTGATCATGGAGCCGACCACATTGCAGATGGCCAGCGTCTTCGATCCCTTCTGTTTGGCTTCGCGCTGGGCGGCCAGCGTGTCGGCGGTTTCGCCCGACTGCGAAATCACCACGGTGAGCGTGTCCTTGCCGACGATTGGGTCGCGGTAACGGAATTCGCTGCCGTAATCGACCTCGACGGGGATACGTGCGAGGCGTTCGATCATGAATTTACCGGCCAGGGCGGCATGCCAGCTGGTGCCGCAGGCGACGATGCGGACGCTGCGGAATTCCTTGAACTCGCGCGGTGAGATGTCCATTTCATCGAGGAAAATGCGGCCAGACTCTTGACCCACGCGGCCTAGAGTGGTGTCGCGGACGGCTCTGGGCTGCTCAAAAATTTCTTTGAGCATGAAATGCTTGTAGCCGCCTTTTTCGGCCATGATGGGGTCCCACAGGATGTGCGAGACTTGGCGCTTCACGGGGCGGCCGTTGAAATCGGTGAGGTGGACGCCGCTTTCGGTGAGCACGGCGACGTCGCCATCGGCCAGAAAAAACATGTCTCTTGTATGGCTGAGCAGGGCCGGTACATCAGAAGCCACGAAATACTCACCGTCGCCTAAGCCGACCACCACGGGCGGTCCCAGGCGCGCGGCGACGATCTTACGCGGGTCCTTCCTCGAAATCACGGCGAGCGCGAAAACGCCCCGCAGCTGGCGGACGGCATCGCGAACGGCATTTTCCAGATTCCCGTCGAAGTATTTTTCGACCAGATGCGCGATCACCTCGGTGTCGGTTTCGGTGACGAACTTGTGACCTTCGGCGGTGAGCTGGTGCTTTAACGAAAGATAATTTTCGACGATGCCGTTGTGGACCACCACGATATCGCCGTGGCAATCGCGATGCGGATGCGCGTTCTCTTCCGTTGGACGGCCATGTGTTGCCCAACGGGTGTGGCCGATGCCGTAAGAACCGTCAATGGGACTGAGGCGCAGCGCGTCTTCGAGATTGCGCAGCTTGCCCTGCGCGCGCCGCACTGCCAGGCAATCGTCGGCTTCCAGCACGGCGACGCCGGCCGAATCATAACCGCGATATTCCAGGCGCTTCAGACCATCCAGAATGATAGGGACCGCTTTGCGCGGTCCGATATAGCCGACGATTCCGCACATGTGTGCCTCCGACTGCTCTAGTCTAAGAATTCGACGCGATAGTCCTCAATCACCGGATTCGCTAGTACGTCATGGGCAATCTGGTCCATCTCGCGCCGCGCGTCGGCGGGAGTGGCGTCCGGCGAAATTTCGACATCGAAAAATTTGCCCTGTCGAACGGCAGCGATCGATTTATGGCCCAGGCTGTTGAGCGCGTGCGTGATGGTCTGGCCTTGCGGGTCGAGAACGGTGGTTTTGAACGACACGAAGACTCGGGCCTTCATTTGCTTCATTGTACCAAGGTCCTTCGTCGCCTTCTTCGTGGTGAAGAAGAAGTGCGCCTCTGTGGAATCGGCGTCCACGTCGCGGTTCAGATAGACGTGGGAGACGAGGTAGTCGCGGCGGAGGACGCAGAAGTCGATGCCGTATCGAAGTCCGCCGCCGAGGCCGTCGATGCGGATTTGGGTGTCGCTTCGGTCGTGACTCCTGCATCCATCGAACGGAAAGTCCTTGTACCAGATTGTCGTGCCCCGAAGCGGTTTCACGTAGAGGGAGCGGCCGTCGGATTCGAGGGTGAAGTCGGCGTCCGGGTTCGGCGGACATGACAGGGCGGCTGTGAGGGTGTTGAGGCCGCAGTTCAGTTTCAGGTCGACGCCGGTCTGTTGGATGGGTTCTGGAATTGGCGGGTCGGCAGGGGCGGGTGAGACGGCTGAGACGGCGAGGCAAGACGCTCCCGGCGCGTCGCACTGGGGAGGATCGAGCCGAAGTTCGCCAAGGTCCGTCGTTTCGTGCTCGCGAACGACCACCTCCTTCCGTATTCGAAGAGGGAATCCGGGGCTGCTGATCGTGACGACATAGTTGCCGGGCGGGACTTCCACTTCAAAGGCGCCCGGTGGGTGGGTGGCGGTGACGGCGCTGGCGACGATCGCGTGGGTGACTGAGTCCAGCGCTCGAACATCTGCCTTCCAAATCGAGGCGCCCAGGGGGTCGGCGACGGAGCCTTTGATGGCGGTGCTGTCCGGCGTCTGAGCGATAACGGAGACTGCAAGTAATAGGACGAGCGCCAGCATCTCGTTATCAGAATCTCACGACTGGGTGTAGCGTGCGCGCCCTCTAAAACATCGAGCATCATTCGCTGGACGATAGCCCCATGCGTCACGCATGGGCTCGCCTTTCTCGTGGCGCACGGGCAGGGGAACGCTCGGGCAGGTTAACTAATGATGCCTTTGCGGACAGCATACAGGATCAGCTCCGGAACGCTGTGGAGATTCAGTTTCTGCAGAATATGCGTCCGGTGGGTTTCGACCGTATAGAGGCTCAGGTTCAGAAGATTGGCGACCTCTTTATTGCTCTTCCCTTCGGCCACCAGTTGCAGGACCTCGCGCTCGCGCGGAGTGAGCAACTCATAGGTGTCCTCGGCGCCCATGTCTGCCAGCTGGTGCATGTAATCTTCCTTCAAAATCCGGCTGACCGCGGGACTGAAGAACGATTTGCCCTCGGTGATGGCCTGGATGGCGGCGATGAGATCCGCCTCGGCGGAATCTTTCAGGAGATAGGCGCGCGCGCCGGCTTTGAGCGATCGGATCACGTAGCTTTCGTCGCTGTGCATGCTGAGGATCGCGATGGCGGTGTGAGGATTGCGGCTGGCGATCTGGCGCGCGGCCTCGACGCCGTTCAGGTGGGGCATGGCGATGTCCATGATGACCACGTCGGGTTTTTCGGAAGCAGCCATGTCGACCGCCTGCTTTCCGTCGGCGGCTTCGCCGACCACCTCCAGGTTGGGCTGGCGCTCCAACAGAAGGCGCAGGCCGCTGCGCATCACGGTATGGTCATCGGCGAGAACAATTCTTATGGACATTCAATCCTAACTTGCTAAAGGTAATTCGACGGCAACTTTGGTGCCCGCGCCCGGCTCGGATTCGATCTCAAACTCACCGCCCAGGTGATGGACGCGCTCCTCCATGCCGACCAGGCCGAGGCCGCGCACGCGGTGGGCGTCGAAGCCGCGGCCGTCGTCTTCGACCGAGAGAAAAATTGTGGAGCGCACCTGTTTGACGATGACCTTGACGGAGCGCGCCTGCGAATGACGCGCGCAGTTGTGCAACGCTTCCTGGACCACGCGATAAATGCAGGTGCGGAGATCGTCGGGAAGCTCGTCGGAGGCGTCGTCGTCGCCTACGTCGACCTGAACGTGCACGCGCAGGCCGGTGCGCTTCGAAACCTCGCGGGCCTGCCATTCGAGCGCCGGCACGAGTCCGAAATCGTCGAGCATGGACGGGCGCAGCAGCAGGGTCATGTTGCGGATGATGGCGACGCTCGCCTCGGCCAGTTTCTTGATGGATTCGACGTGCCGGCGAACGTCGGCCGAATCGTTGGGGACGCTGGCGGCGGCGTTGCCGGCTTCCATTAATAGAGCCGAAAGCGACTGGCCGACTTCGTCGTGCAGCTCGCGGGAAATGGCGCGGCGTTCTTCTTCCTGCGCGGAGACCAGGCGGGCGGAAAGCTCCTTCAGTTCCTGTTGAGCGCGCAGGCCCTCGTCATAGCGCTTCTTGAGTTCCGATTCGAGGGTGAGCGTGCGGCGGATGGTGAAGGCGGCGAGCAGCAGACCGGCGCCCAGCGTGATCAGCAGCATCATGACCAGGCGGAAGCGCAGGCCGTCGAAAGTCGCATTGAGCTTGGCGTCGCCGGAGGAAAGCTCGCGGGCGCTGATCTGGTCGATGCGGTCGACCAGGTCGAGCATGGCGTTGCGGCGGCGGACCAGTTCGCCGGAAAAATACGCTGCGGCGCTCTGGCGCGTGTCCGAAGTACGCCGTTCGACCATGAAGTCGAGCAGTTTCCAGTACACCTGCACTTCATTTTGAAGGCTGCGGAAGGGCGCGGCTTCGGCCGGGTCGAGCGCGGCGGCGCAATCGGCCAGGGCGCGATCGGTGGTCTGGCGGATGGAGGTCCACTTTTCAACCTGCGCATGCGCGACGGTGGGATCGGACGCGAGCAGGAAATCGCGCATGACGATGGCGGATTGATAGATGCCGGAGCGAACCTCGTCGAGGGCGCGGCTGCGGCGGAAATACAGGTCGCGCACCTGGGCGTCGCTGGTCCGGACGTCGCGCAGGACCAGGAGCGCGTCGCCGCCTGCAATGAGGATCAAAAGGACCAGCCCGCCGAAGCCGGCGAGGAGCAGGCGCCGTCCTCCGCCGAGCACAATAGGAGCAGGGACCATCCGCAATTAAGAATAGCCGACCCTGGGCTGGGTGAAATACCGTCCCAACAGGATGTTGCAACGCGACGCAAATCGTGTTTACTTAGTTAGACGGAGATGCTATTCGTGAATCAAAAAACTCTAGCTGTTTTAGGCTTTGCCGTGATGCTTACGACCGCTGCTTGCAGCAAAAAGGCGCCGGTCGCGGCCAACCATCCATCTGACACAACCCCCGTGGCGCAGTCATCGACGCCCGCCGCTCGCACGCCTTCCCAGAGGCAGTCGCAGCAGTCGGCGCAGTCCTCTGGTCCCGTGACGCGCGACTACAATCACATGACGCCGCAGGAACGTGCGACGTTGAACGCGGAGTTGGCCAAGCTCGCCGACGCGCTGTTTGACTACAACAAAGCCACGGTGCGCGAAGACGCGGCCACGGTTTTGAAAGATGACGTCGCTGTGATTCGGGACATCATGTCGAACTACCCCAATCAGAAACTGCTCATCGAAGGCCATTGCGACGAGCGCGGTTCTGAGGAATACAACATTGCGTTGGGCGACCGCCGGGCGAAAGCCGCGGAAGGGTTCCTGGCCTCCATGGGCATTCCAAACGTGCAGTTGACCATCATCAGTTTCGGTAAGGACCGTCCGGTGTGCACCGACAACGACGAAGCCTGCTGGCAGCGGAATCGTCGCGCACACATCACGGCAGCTCCGTAAGATTCTTCATCGCTCTGTAGCGCACCCTCCAGAGGCACGGAACGCGGCGGATCCCCTTCGTCGCGCTCCGTGCTTTTTTCGTTAAACCTCCCACGCTAAAGCTTCCCCCGTCCGCGCCGATGGTAAACTGTTGCTCTAGCAGGGTGATGAAAAACGGGACAGACCGCTCTGTCCACTGAGGCCCGGGACGTGGCGCATGTGGTATGCAGGCGGGGACAGAGTGGTCAGTCCCGTTTTTCATCACCCTCCTAGCGGGCCGGAGGAGGCCAACCACAAATGACCTGGTATTACGCGGATGCAGGCAGACAAGTGGGACCGATCGAGGAAAATGCGCTCGATGACCTGGTTCGCGCAGGTGTGGTCCGCGACGACACGCTGGTCTGGCGCGACGGAATGCCGAGCTGGCAGCCGCATGGCGCGGCCCGCGGAGTGCGCATGGCGCCGGCGCCGATGCCGGCAGTTCCCATCGCGGCCGGAACCGGGTTCTGTTCGGAATGCGGGCGGCCGTTTCCGTTGAACCAGCTGGTCGCGCTCGGCAATGCGACCGTGTGCGCCCAATGCAAGCCGGTTTATCTGCAGCGGGTGCGGGAAGGCGGCCAGGCGATCGGGGCGCGGCGCTACGCCGGATTCTGGATTCGCTTTGTGGCGCGCGTGCTGGATACTGTGATTTTAGGGATTGTTCTGACGATTATTATGGTGCCGCTCAGCCTGATGCTCGGGCTGGGGAGCATCGCGAGCGCCGATCCGTCACGCTCGCTGGGCGCCAGCTTTGCCATCCTTGGCATTTACGGCGTGCTCAACATCGGTCTGCAATTCGCGTATGAGGTTTACTTCGTCTCCAAGCGCGGGGGAGAGTTGGGAAAACTGATTCTCGGCCTGCGGATTATTCGCGTGGACGGGTCGATGCTGACCGCCGGCCAGGCCGCGGGGCGATATCTGGCGTACCTGTTGAACTCGTTCACGTTCGGCATCGGGTTCATCATGGCGGGCTTCGATTCGGAAAAGCGCGCGCTGCACGACCGGATCTGCGATACGCGTGTGATTTACTCGAAGTAAGCGCGCGCTCGGAATTTGAATAATGGAGGCGATCTGCTGCGGTGAATGCTCCTGGCCGGTTCCGGCGGATAGCTGGAACCGGGAAGAGGGCCTGCGCTGCCCGGGTTGCAGCCAGCGCGTCGAGGCGATTGTTTTTCCAGCGGTGGAAGGCCGTCCCCAGGGTACGCTGCCGGAGGCCGTAATCGCCGACACCGAGGCGAGCTGCTTCTATCACCCGTTGAGCCGCGCGGCGGTTCCGTGCGATGAATGTGGACGGTTCTTATGCAGCCTGTGCGACATCGAAATCGACTCGCGGCACTTGTGTCCGCAGTGCTTTCAGGCGGGAGTTCGCGGCAACAAGCTGGAGATTGTGGAAACGCGGCGGACCATGTATGACAGCATCGCGCTCGCGCTGGCCACGCTGCCGGGACTGCTGTTCTGGCCCGCGATTGTGACCGCGCCGGCCGCGTTGTGGATTATTGTGCGGCGCTGGCGCGCGCCGGGAAGCGTGGTGCCTCGGACGCGCATCCGCTTTTATCTGGCCGCGTTCTTCGCACTGGGCGAGATCGGCCTGGTCGGCTACATCGTCCGGCTTTTTATACAGCAGGCTGCGCGACGCTGATGCCTGGGAAATCCAATTACCAACGGCTCACCGGGCGTCGCCGCGGATTCACCGGCTTTTCCCAGTTGTGGCTGGCGCCGGATCACATTTTGCTGGTCCAGAACAACCGCTTCTCCGAGCAATACCGCCGTTTCGCGCTGGCCGATATCCAGGCGATCGTGGTGACGACGCTTCCCGACGGGATTCGGCGCCAGGGCCTGGTCGCTGCGTCGCTCCTGTGGACCGCGATTCTGTTCGCCGTAGGCTCGATGTTCTGGAAGATTTTTTTCGGCGTGACGGGCGCTATGGCGATCGCGGTTTTCGTCGGCGACATCGCGCGCGGGCCGCGCTGCCGGTGTCATCTTTATACTGCCGTCTCGCGCGAACTGCTCGCGCCGGTTTCCCGGGTGCGCGGCGCACGGGCGTTTCTCGACCGCATCCGGCCAGCCATCGACGCCGTGCAAGGGACGCTCGCGCCCGAACGGATCGCCACGCTGACGCCGCCGGGACGTTCTCCCGAGCAGGCCCCGCCCGAGGTTCCCGCGCCGCCGGGATATCTGCCGGAGATCCTGTTCGCGCTGTTCCTGATCGACGCGGCATTCGTGCTGGCATCGACGAGTTTCGCGCGCGCCGGATTGTTCGCCGACATACTTCCCACCACGTTTTTCGCTGAATTCGTCATCCTGGTAGTCGCCCTGATCCGGCGCCCCGGACGCGACCCGCGCCGGTTTATTTATGCGCTGATGGCTGTCGCGATCGTGTGTATGGGTTGGGACGCCGTCGCGATGGGACGCAGTTTCGCCGACTATATGGGCTCGGTGTTCGAGGACGCCCGGCGCGGGAAGGCCACGCCGCCGACCGTCGTCGCCTATATGGCATTTCGGCACGCGCCTGCGATCTTCGCGGCCAGTTGGAGGGCCGCGGCGGGAATCATCGGCCTGGCTGCGGCGTTTTTCGAACGGCAAGGGACCAAGCCATGACGGCTTTGATCGATCAGCGCTGTTTCCATCACCCCGCGCGCGAGGCGGTGGTCCGCTGTCCCGCCTGCCGGCGCTATTACTGCCGGGAATGCGTCACGGAGCACGACGGCCGCATGATCTGCGCATCGTGCGCGGCCGGGAACGTGGCGGAAGCCACGCGGAAATCCTCCACGGCAGGCTGGATCGCCGGAGCGGGCGTCGGATTGTTGCTGGCGTGGCTGTTGTTTTATTATCTAGGCTTAATGCTCGCTCGAATTCCGTCGGATTTCTTTGCGTAATTATGAAAAATGAACGCGGAGCCATCGATATTCTGGAAGAAGCGGTGCAATTGCTCCGTGCCGCGCCGGGGTCTGCTTATGTCATGTACCTGGCCGGAGCGGTCCCGTTCGTTCTGGCGCTTTTATTTTTCCTGAATGACATGACGCACAGCCCGTTTGCATCCGAGCACCTGGTGACGGGATCGCTCGCCCTGGCGGTTTTGTTCGTCTGGAAAAACGTGTGGCAGGCGTTGTTCAGCGTCCGGTTGTTTCGCGTCCTCTCGCCCGCGTCCACGCAAACGGGAAGCCTGGCGCGCCTGATCCTGATCGAAGCCGCGCTTCAACCCGTCAGCCTGCTGATCCCGCTGCCCTTTCCATGGCTGGCGGCGTTTTTTCGAAACGTTTCGCTGTTCGCGGCACTCGGCGAGCCGGACCCGATGCGCACCGCGCGACGCCAGGCCGTTCTATGGACGCGTCAAAACTGGGCGATTCTGTCCATCGTGACGCTCGGGGGCCTGCTGGTGTTCGCCAACGCGCTGGTCACGCTGTTTCTGGTGCCTCAACTGGGGCGCAGCTTTCTGGGGATTGAGGGCGAACTGGCGCGCAGCGGGAATCATCTTTTGAATCTCGCGACGCTGGCCACGGCGACGGCCATTGCGTGGCTGGTAATCGATCCTTTGCTCGACGCGGTGTATGTGCTGCGCTGTTTTTATGGCGAATCGATTGCCACCGGCGAGGATCTAAGAGCCTCGCTGCGGCGTGCGGTCGCGGCGCTGGTGATGATGGTTGCGCTGCTGGTGGCGGTTCCTCGGCTTGGAACCGCGCAGACCACATCGATCAATCCCGCGAAACTTGACCGCTCGATCGATGAGGTGATTCACCGGCGCGAGTTTACCTGGCGCACACCCAAGCCGGCCGGGCCGGAGCCGGAAGGCCGCTGGGCGGGATTCGTGCGCTCCGCCGTGGACCTGATTTACAAGGCCTGGGATTACGTCCGCCGGGTGCTCGACGAATGGCTGAAGCAGTCGCCTGAAAAGGAGTCGGGTGGCAAAAATTCGCCGGTCACGCGGCGGATGATGGAACTGCTGATCGGCCTGGTGGTCGCATTGATCGCGGGCGCGGCGGTGGCATTTTTCCTGCGCCGCCGCGCGCCCGCGGTAACGGCCAAGGCGGTGACTCCCGCCGCGCCCGCCGTGAATCTCAACGACGAATCGGTCAGCGCGGATCAGATGCCCGAAGCATCGTGGATGCAGCTCGCCGATGAATGGATGGCCAAGGGAGATTGCCGGCTGGCGCTGCGCGCTCTGTATCTGGCCGGCTTGAATTACCTGGGCCAGCGCAACGTGGTGTCCATCCGGAAATGGAAGAGCGGCCTCGACTATCGCCGGGAATTCGATCGCCGGTCCCGGTCAAATCCGGAAATCTCGCCGGTATTTTCAAATAATGTGCGCGCATTTGAGCGGGGATGGTACGGAAAACATCCGGTCGATCCGGAAATGGTGGCTGATTTTACCTCCGGACTGACGCGGATCAAGGCCGCGATCGAGGGGCGGAAGTGAAACTCTGGATCTGGATGGCGGGTGGCGTTTTGTTGACCGCGCTGGTGTGGGGGCTCGAACAGGTGGTGGTGTCGCCACTTGAAACCGGCGATGCTTACCCGCCGTTTTCCTCGCTGCGCAGCGATCCGTTGGGAACCCGGGCGCTGTACGAGAGCCTGAGCGAGATGCCCGGCATTACCGTCGACCGCTTATATAAGGAGCGCACCGAACTGGGCGGTCCGGATGACGCGCTGCTGGTGCTCGGCGTGGATCCGGTGGCCTGGTCGGGGCTGAAAGCGAAACAGCTCGATGAATATCAGAATCTGGTGGCGCACGGCGGCCGGCTGGTGATCGGATTTCTGCCGGCGCGTGAACCGGCATCGACGCCGAAGGAGCGGGCCGTAGAAGAAGACTGGGGGCTCCGGCTGCGTTACAGGCATCCGGTCGATGACGTGGAAAAGCGCAGCATCCCTCGCGAAACCTCGTTGTATTTTGTCGCCGGGCCAGAATGGCGCGTTCAGGATACGGTTGCAGAGCGCAACTTCGGCGCCGGGACGATCGTGCTGGCGGCGAATACGTTTCCGCTGAGCAATGAAGGCTTGCGCGACGCCCGGAATGTGAATCTGATCGCCGCGTTGGCCGGGCCGGCGCATCGCATCACGTTCGACGAAAATCATTTCGGCGTGGTCGAAACCGGAAGCGTGGCGAAGCTGATGCGGAAGTATCAACTGGAGGGCGGGATCGGAATCCTCGCGCTGGTCGCGGGGCTGTTCTTGTGGCGCAGCGCATCGAGTCTGCTTCCGCCGCGGCGCGTGCGGGCGGACGACGCCATCGCCGGTCGCGATTCGCTGGCCGGCATGACGGCGCTGCTGCATCGCGGCATCGCCGAACGCGACCTGATCGACACTTGTTTCGCCGAATGGAGCCGCGTCGAAGGAAAAAGCAGCCGGGCCATTTTTATAGAGGAAGAAATTCGACGCTCCGCGAAGGACCCGGTCGCGGCGTATCGGGCCGCATCTCAAGTACTATCGAAAAAACCCACATGACAGAGAGACTCGAACAACTGCACGCCGCCGTCGAAGCTGCGCGCACGGAAGTGCGCAAGGTGATTCTGGGGCAGGAGGATGCGCTCGACGCGGCGCTGACGGTGATTCTGACTCGCCAGCACGCGCTGATCGAAGGCGTGCCAGGCGTGGCCAAGACGCTGCTGGCGCGGACGCTCGCGCACGTGCTCGGCTGCGAATTCGCCCGCATTCAATTCACGCCGGACCTGATGCCCGCCGACATCACCGGGACCAACGTTTTCAATTTCGAGCGCAATCAGTTCACGCTGGTGCGCGGGCCGGTGTTTACGTCCTTCCTGCTGGCCGACGAAATCAATCGCGCGCCGGCCAAGACACAATCGGCGCTGCTCGAAGCGATGCAGGAGCGGACCGTGACCATCGACCGTGAAACCCATGTATTGAGCGAGAATTTCACGGTATTCGCGACCCAGAATCCGATCGAGTACGAAGGCACGTATCCATTGCCGGAGGCGCAGAAGGACCGGTTTCTGCTGAAGGTCCCGATGTCGGCGCCGGAGCGTGAGGATGAACTGGAACTGGCGCGCCGGATGCTCGGCTCGAACGCGCCGGAGGATCGGCTGAAGCGTGGGGACGTCCGCGCAGTCCTGCAGCCGGGCGACCTCGAAAAGGCTCGCGCCGCATTAGGCGATGTTTCGATGCGCGACGAAATCGCAGCGTACATCGTCGACATCGCGCGCATGACGCGGACGCACGAAAGCGTGCTGGTGGGCGCGGGTCCGCGCGCGACGCAGGGCCTGGTGGTTTCAAGCCGCGCGCACGCCGCGCTCGACGGCCGCGATTTTGTGACGCCGGACGATGTGAAGGCGATGGCGGTGCCTGTGCTTGAGCATCGGCTGATCCTACGGCCGGAGTTCGAAATCGAAGGGATGACGCCGGCCGAAACGGTCGCGAAGATTCTTGAAAGCGTGGTGGTGCCGGTGTGAGGATTGTCCCTTCGGCTCGATTGATCTGGCTGGTCGCGCTGATCGGATTTCCGGCGGCGGTGGTGGGAGGTTTCGCCGGGCGCGCGGTGATTGCCGCGGTCGCGATCGTGGCTGGCGCGGACGCAATGCTGCGAAAGCGTGCGCTCGGCGGGCTTGGAGTTCAGGCGCCCGCGCTGGTGCGCTCGTTCAAGGATCGCGCGGGCGAGATTCTGGTTCGCATCGAAAATCCAGCCGCGCGCGGGCGGCGGATTCGCGTCGGCATCGCGGCTCCCGAGGGAATCGAAAGCGGCGATGAAGAGCAGTTGGTGGAACTGCCCGCTGCCGCACGCATGGCGGACTTTCCCTGGCGCTACACGCCGCGCCGCCGTGGGCGTTATCGCATTGAAGAGTGTTTTCTAGAAGCTTCCTCGCCGCTCGGACTGTGGACCGTTCGCCAGCCCGTTTCCATCGATTGTGAGCTGCGCGTGTATCCCAATCTTCGCCGCAATAACGATCTGCGCGCGCTGCGGCGCGGATCGGACGGATTGCATCTCGAACGGCAGCTTGGACGCGGGCGCGAGTTCGAAAAATTGCGGGAGTACGTCGCCGGCGACGGATTCGATGAGATTCATTGGAAGGCGACCGCGCGGCGCGGGCGTCCCATCACCAAAGTTTTCCAGGTGGAACGCACCCAGGAAATTTACGTGGTGATCGACGCGTCGCGGCTTTCGGCGCGGCCGGCGGGAGACGAGACGGCGCTAGAACGGTCCATCGCGGCGGCGCTGATCGTCGGCGCGGCGGCGGAACGGCGCGGAGATCTGTTCGGCCTGGCCGCGTTTTCGCACCAGGTGGAAGCGTTCACGCGCGCCCGCAACGGGAAGTCGCACTACGCGGCCTGCCGCGACGCGATTTACCAGATCCAGCCGCGGCCCACTTCGCCGGACTTTGAAGAAATCTGCACGTTCCTGCGCCTTCGCCTGCGGCGGCGCGCGATGCTGCTGTTCTTGACCTCGCTCGACGATCCGGTGCTGGCTGAAAGTTTTTCGCGCGCCACGCAGTTGCTCGCGCGCAGGCACCTGGTGGTGGCCGGAATGCTGCGTCCACCCCTGGTCGAGCCGCTATTTCAGAATGCGAACGTCAACGCCACCGACGACATTTATCGGGAGCTTGCCGGACATCTGGCGTGGAAGAAATTGCGCGAGCTCGAATCTTCGCTGGCGCGGCATGGCGTCCGGCTTTCGCTGTTCGATGCGGAAAATTTCGGCGGCAGCCTGGTCGCGCTCTACGATGAAGTGAAGCAGAGGCAGTTGTTATGATTCTCGACCTGGCGCGCTTCGTCGAAACCGAGCGGCCGCAGTGGACCGCGCTTGAAAAAACGCTCGACTGGATGGAAAGCGATCCGCATCGCACCATCAGCGTCGCCGATCTGGAACGTTTTCATATTCTGTACCAGCGCGTGTCGGCGGACCTCGGGAAAGTCGCGACGCTCGAATCGGAAGGCGAGCTGCGCCGTTATCTCGAATGGCTGGTGAGCCGCGCCTACGCGGAAATCCATGAAACGCGTGAGCGACGCAGGTTCCGGCCGTGGCGCTGGATTTCAGTCGAATTCCCGAGGGCCTTTCGACGGCATATTCGCGCATTTGAACTGGCCGTCGCGCTGACCATTGCGGGCGCCGCGTTCGGCGCGATCGCGCTCAAAATCGACGGCGAAGCGAAATCCGTCATCATGCCGTTTGAAGCGCTGCAGGAGTCGCCCGCCCAGCGCGTCGCCCGGGAACAGCAGGAACAAGGCCGGCAGCTCGCGGGACAAAAAGGTCGGTTTTCCGCCGAACTGATGACGCACAACACGCAGGTGGCGCTGATGACCATCGCGCTTGGCATGACGTTCGGATTCGGGTCGGTGGTGATTTTGTTTTATAACGGCGTGATCCTGGGCGCGGTCGCCTACGATTACGTCCACGGCGGGCAGACGGTTTTTCTGCTGGGATGGCTGCTGCCGCATGGAGTTATCGAAATTCCAGCGATCCTGGTGGGCGGGCAAACCGGCCTGGTGCTGGCGCACGCGCTGATCGGATGGGGCAGCCGCATTTCTCGAGCAGACCGATTGCGCGCGATCTGGCGCGACGTGGTGACGCTCGCCGGCGGGCTCGCGGTGATGTTGGTGTGGGCCGGGATCGTCGAGGCGTTTCTTTCGCAGTATCACGAGCCGGTGATTTCCTACGGGATGAAAATCTCGTTCGGCCTGGTGGAAGCGGCGCTGCTGACGCTATTTCTGGCTCGCGCCGGAGCGACAAACAAATGACGGGCGGCAACGGGCTGGTGATCCGCACGCCGGAGGGCATCGAGTTCTCGCTACCCCTGGCCGGACCCGTCAGCCGGATGCTGGCTCTCATGGTCGATCTGGCGGTCATCGGGATGCTTGGCTCGCTGATCCAAAAAATCCTGGCACCGCTCGCGATTTTCGGCGCGGATTTCGCCGGAGCACTGAGTATCGTCGCGTATTTCGTCATTTCGCTGGTCTATGCGGCCACTGCGGAATGGGCTTGGCGTGGCCAGACGGTCGGGAAACGGCTCCTCCGGCTGCGCGTGGTGGATGCGAGCGGGCTGCGCCTGGAGCCGGCGCAGGTGATCGTGCGGAACCTCATGCGTTTCGTCGACGCGCTTCCGCTGCTGTATCTGGTGGGCGGCATCGCCTGCGTGGTGAGCCGCCGCCGGCAACGGCTGGGCGATCTGGCGGCCGGAACCGTGGTGATCCGTACGCCGAAATTGGCACCGCCGGACCTGGATCAAGTACTTGGAAGTAAATACAATTCGCTGGCCGAGCATCGGCATCTGGCGGCCCGGCTGCGCCAGAAAACACGGCCTGAGGTGGCGCGTCTGGCGCTCGAAACGCTGCTTCGCCGTGACCAGTTGTCGGCTGGCGCCCGGGTCCAGGTGTTCCGCGACCTGGCGGACTATTTCCGGCCTCTGGCTTCCTATCCGGCGGAGGTGGTCGAGCAGCTTTCCGATGAAGCCTATGTCCGCGATGTGGTTGAGATTCTGTATCAACCGGATCGCCGTTTGCACGCGTCCAAATAGCGATTTTTAACCGTTGCGGCTAGTGTGCTGTCTCTGAAATTCGTGGAATTAAAAAGGGGACAGACCACTCTGTCCACGGCCACTTCGGTCAGGGGGAAGAATAATATACGAGCGGGGACAGAGCAGTCTGTCCCTTTTTTAATTCCACGAATTTCAGAGACGTACACTAGTACCCCGGCTCTTTGTTCGCACGCCGGTTTGTGATCTACTAAAGAAGATATGTTCAGCCGTAAACTCGTGGCAATCCTGCCTCTGTTCCTGATCGTGGCGTCGTGCACCCGTGACCCCAAGGTCCAGGCGCAACGGATCGTCGACAACGGCAACAAGTTCTTCGCAAAGGGCCGTTATCGCGAGGCCGCCCTGATGTATCGGCGGGCGTTACAGAAGGACCTGAAGTTTGGAGAAGCCTACTACCGGCTGGGCTTGACGGATCTGAAGCTTTCCGCGTATGGCGACGCGGCCCACGCGTTACGGCGCGCGGTGGAGCTGCAGCCGACCAATACGGATGCGATGACCAAGCTGTCGGATTTGTTCCTGCTGGCGGCCTTCTCCGATCGGCAGCATTCGGCGGAGTATATCAAGGAATCGAGCGACCTGGCTTCGAAGCTGGTGCAAATGGACCCCAAGTCGTACGACGGTCACCGGATTCTGGCGCAGATCGCACTGCTGGGGGGCAAGCCCGGCGACGCGGTGAAGGAGTTTGAGATCGCTAATGCGGCTAAGCCCAACACTCCCGAACTCGTCACCATGTATTTCGAGGCGCTGACCAGGAACAATCAGTTCGCGGACGGAGAAAAGATCGCCTGGGATCTGGTGGCGAAGGAAAAGAATTACGCCCCGATTTATAACGCGCTGTATGTGCAATACATGCGGCAGAAAAATCTGGAACAGGCTGAAAAAATCCTCAAGCTGAAGGCCGAAAACAACCCCAAGAAAGCCAACTACCTGATCGAGCTGGCGCAGCACTACTATCTGACCAATCGCCGGGCCGATATGGATGCGATGATTCAGCGCCTGAACGACGACAAGGCATATCCGGAAGGGCATCTGCTGGCGGGCGATTTTTTCTTCTTCCGGGTGCACGAGCTGGATCACGCCGAGGATCAATACCAGGCCGGGATGAAGGCGTTTCCCAAGGAGAAGGTGACGTATCAGAAGCGCCTGGTGGAACTGTACGCCAACCAGACCGCCAGGAATCGCGACGCCAACAACCTGCTGGCCGAAATCCTTAAGGAAAATCCCAAGGACAGCGATGCAATCGCGATGCGCGCCGCGTTGATGCTGCAGACCGGAAACATGGATCAGATCAACATGGCTGCCAACGATCTTCAGGCGCTGGTGACCAAGAATCCGAAAAACCACCTGCTGCATTACAATCTGGCGCGTGCGCTGGCCGCCAAGGGTCAGTTCGACGCGGCGCGGCTTCAACTGGAGGAGGCCGTGAAGCTGCGGCCTGATTTTGTGGTCGCGCGCGAAATGCTGGGACGCCTCTATCTGCGTAAGGGCGACTTCGCCAAAGGCCTGGACACCTCTGAGGGGATTATCCGGATCGACCGCAATAGCCTCTCCGCGCACCTCATGCGTTCGAGTGCGCTGCTCGGCTTGGGCGACAAGGACAAGGCGCGCGAGGAACTGGCCTACATCACCAAGGCGTATCCTCAGAATCCGGAAGCGCGCTGGCAGGTCGGGTATCTGGCGTATCAGGGTAAGGATTATAAACAGGCCGAGCAGATCTTCACCGACCTGTACAAGACCAATCCGCACGATGGCCGCAGCCTGGCCGGCCTCACCGAAGCGCTGGCCAGCGAGCATCGCATGAACGATGCGATTGCGGTGGCGCAAAAGGCCGTGGACACTGAGCCGCAGCGGCGCGATCTGCGGATTTTCCTGGCCAATCTGGACATGCGGGCGGAAAAGTTCGACGACGCGCTCGGCATCTACCAGAGCCTGCTTTCGAAGGATCCGAAATCAGCCGACCTGCTGTACCGCATTGCCGAGACCGAACGCCGCAAAGGCGACCTGAACGGTGCCATGGACAATTTCCGGAAGTGCAGCCAGGAAATGCCGAATAACACGGACTGCCTGCGCATGCTCGGCTTGCTGATGGAAGCCACCGGCAAACGCGATCTGGCCAAGCCGGTCTACGAGCAAATCCTCAAGATTCATCCGGACGATCCAGTGGCGCTGAACAATCTCGCCTTCGCCAAGGCCGAGGAAGGGGTGGACCTCGATCAGGCCCTGACCATGGCCCAGCGCGCCGTGCAGGTGGATCCCAATTCGCCCGAACTGAAGGATACGCTCGGATGGATTTACATCAAGAAGAGTATTCCCGACGACGCCATCCGGATCTTCCGCGACCTGGTGGTGGCCCAACCCGGCAATCCAATTTTCCATTACCACTACGGAATGGCGCTCAATCAGAAGGGCGATCGCGCCGGCGCGAAGAAGGAGCTCGAGCAGGCGCTCCAGTTAAAGCCTTCGCGCGACGACGAACAAAAAATCCGCGATTTGCTGCAGAGGATCGCCAGCTAGAATCCCGATGAAGCGCCGCCCAGCGTGAAGCGCTCTCCCTCCGTTCCCTACATCGCACCGTTTGCGGTGTTCGTGGTCTTGCTGTCGGCCGGCCGCATTCTGCGCCTGCCGGATCTCGCCGTTCAAGTTCTGCAGATTGCGATTCCGACCCTCGTCATTCTGGCTTTCTCGCGCGGCGTGGTCGATTTCCGGCTCCGCCGCGGATTCGCGAGCATCGCAGTCGGAGTGCTGGTCTTCGGATTATGGATTGCTCCCGATCTGGCATTCCCCGGCTATCGGCAGCATTGGCTGTTCTCGAACCCGTTGTTCGGTGAGTTGCACAGTTCGTTATCGCAACCCGCCCGGCTCAGTCCCGCGATTCTGTCGCTCCGGACCATCCGGGCAGCGCTGCTGGTTCCGATCGTCGAAGAGTTGTTCTGGCGCGCGTGGCTGATGCGCTGGCTGATTTCGCCGCACTTTGAGAAAGTCCCTTTGGGCGCATATCAGGCCGCCTCGTTCTGGATGTGCGCGGTTCTGTTCGCCTCCGAGCACGGCTCGTATTGGGAAGTCGGCCTGTTGGCGGGAATCATTTACAACTGGTGGATGGTCCGTACCCGCAGCCTGGGCGACCTGATTCTGACGCATGCCGTCACCAACGCGTGCCTGAGCGCCTACGTCATCGCCGCTGGAAAATGGGAATACTGGTTGTAAACTGAAGGTTCCGCCCAAAGCACCTGGAAATTGATGATTGAACCCATACGCCCCCAAGCGACCGCGGCCCATGCCCGCGTGGCGCTGTTTGATTTTGACGGCACCCTGTCGCTGATCCGTTCCGGATGGGTCGACGTGATGGTCCCCATGATGGTGGAGATTCTCGCCGATCTCAACACCGGAGAGAGCGAAGCTGAGCTGCGCTCTCTGGTCGAGGATTTCGTCTGGCGATTGACCGGCAAAGAGACCATCTATCAAATGATGGAGTTCGCCAGTCACGTCTCCAGCCGCGGCGGAAACGCAAAGGATCCACTCGAATACAAGAAGATGTACCTCGACCTGCTGTGGGAACGCATCCGCGGCCGCATCGACGAATTGAAACGCGGCCACGCGTCGCCGGAGCAGTACATGGTTCCCGGAGCGCGGGCACTGCTCGAAACGCTCCGCGCCCGCGGCCTCAAAATGTACCTGGCAAGCGGCACCGACGAGATTTACATGAAAGAAGAAGCGCGCCTGCTCGACGTCGCGCGCTACTTCGACGGCGGCGTCTATGGCGCGCTCGACGATTACAAAAGCTTTTCGAAAAAGATTCTGATCCAGCGGATTATTTCAACAACCGACGTCGCGGGCGGAGAAATTCTGGGCTTCGGCGACGGCTATGTCGAGATCGAAGAAGTGAAGCAGGTGGGCGGAGTCACCGTCGGCGTGGCCACCACCGAGCCCGAATGCCGTGTGGTCGACGACTGGAAGCGCCGGCGCCTGATTGGAGTCGGAGCCGATTACATCGTTCCCAATTATCTCTGCCACGACGAATTAGTGGCCATGCTGTTCTCTAACGGCAAGCCGTAATGGCGGTGCTGGCGATCGACATTGGAGGCACCAAGTTCACCGCGGCGCTCTTTGAAAACGGTACCATCACGGCCCGTGAAACCCGGCCCACCGATCGAGACGGCGGTCCGGAAGCGTTGCTCGCCGCCATCGGCGAAATCGTCCGCCCGTGGAAATTCGAAAGCTGCGGAGTCGGATTCGGAGGCCCGGTCGATTTCGCTCATCAGCGCGTCGCGCTTTCGACGCACGTGGCGGGATGGACGGATTTTCCGCTGGTTCCCAGGCTCGGACAAATGCTCGACGTCGCGGTGACGATCGATAACGACGCCAACGCCGGTGCGCTCGGCG
Organism: Terriglobia bacterium; assembly: GCA_963797245.1. Taxonomy (GTDB): domain Bacteria; phylum Acidobacteriota; class Terriglobia; order Bryobacterales; family Bryobacteraceae; genus Palsa-187. The sequence continues at coordinate 34,170 of CAWCPE010000010.1, read as the reverse complement.
AAGCCGTGTACGGCGCCGGCCGCGGCCATCTGCCGATGTTTTACATGACCCTTTCCACCGGCATCGGCGGCGGAATCGTTCTCGAAAACGGGGCCGTCTATCGCGGCGCGGATTCGTGGGCCGGCGAAATTGGCCATCTGACCATCGCCCCCGGCGGCCCCGAGTGTCTCTGCGGCGCGCGCGGATGCTTCGAGCGGATGTGCTGCGGATTGTGGCTCGAACGCGATCACGGCCGCACCGCGCGCGAGCTCCTGGCCGACCCGAAATTCGTCGAAAGCTACGTTGTTGATCTGGCCATGGGACTCAAAGCCGCCATCATGCTGCTGAATCCGGCGCGCATCGTGATCGGCGGCGGAATCGCCAAATCGGGCGACGCGCTGTTCGTTCCCCTAAGCGCGGAACTTCAACGCCAGATCACCGCATGGTCGCGCGCCCGCATCGACGTGGTTCCCGCCGCGCTCGGCGACGACAGCGTACTGTGGGGCGCCTTCGCGCTCACAGCAGCTTTTCCACGATAACCACATCGCGCCACACCCCATCGAGCTGCCCGTGCCGCCGGTAAATTCCCACGCGCGTCCAGCCCAGCGAATCCAGCATCCTCAAGCTCGCCATGTTTTCCGGAAACACGCGCGAAACCAGTTTGTGGAACCCCGCCGCGCGTGTCGCGCCTTCGAGCGCCGTCAGCACAATGCGTCCCGCTCCTTTTCCGCGCGCGTCGCGTTCCACGTAGACCGAGCATTCCGCGATTCCCGCATAACACTCGCGCGCCCGGTACAACGACGTCGCGCCGAAGGCGGTCACGTCACCCTGCTCCTCCACGACCATCACCGGATGCACGCGATCGAACCATTTCGCGATGTCTTCCTCGGATCGCGGGCGAGTCTCGAACGTCGCCACGCGATCCTCGATTCCCTGGTTGTAAATCCGCGCGATGGCGGACGCATCGTTGAGCATCGCCTGGCGCGCGATCATCGCCCGATCTCCTCGATCGCCGCCGCCGGAAAATAATGGCTCAGAATCTCGCGAAATGTGGCCCCGCGCCGCGCCAGCTCCGCTGCTCCCGTCTGGCACATTCCGATCCGATGCCCCTCGATTTCCCCATGCACCGGGCACTCCACCGCGAAATACGGATAGGCCTCGGCTTGCCAGCCCGCCTCTTCGAGCGTGCGTGTGCGGCCGCCGCAATTGGCGGAATACAGCGCGGCAATCGGCCGTCCCTCATAAGTCAGGGCTAGTCCAGCCGTCGCCACTTGCGCACGCCCGGCCGGCGATTCCGGGGAAACCGGCTCGCGAAGAAACTGGCAATGAGTCGTGTCGCAAAAATCGAATCCCCTATGACGCCCGCGCGCCGCCATCAGAAACGATCGCGCCACCACGGCCTGCGCTTTCGCCGCTTCCATCGGCACTTCCGGTGGCGACTCGGCTGCGACAATGGATGCCACCGCGGTTTCGCGATCCATGCTCACAATCGCCAGAAGATGCCCGTCGCGCGGCCGGATTTCCAGCGTTCCGAAAAATTCGCGGCGAATTTTCCCCGGGACGCTCAGGCTGAATCGCACCGGCGCACCATCGCGCCCGGAAGCCGACGCCGCGCCGTGCAGCCGCATCGAACGCGATCCTTCCAGTTCCTGTTCGCTCGAACGGCTTTTCACCACCAGAACGCTTCCGGCCGCCGGACGCACCTCCAGTTCCACCGGATGAAACAGCCCGAACACGCTGATGGTCACCAGCGCCAGCACTATTCGCCCGCTTGCATGCGCCGCAGAATTCGCGCCGCCGATTTGGCCGCCTCCGCGCCCGGCGCGCCGTGCACTCGTACCAGCAGACACACGCGCGGCTCCTCGGCCGGATCCAGCACCACCGCGAATCCGTCGCCCGCATCGCGCGGCGCCGCAATACACGTCGCCGTTCCTGTTTTGGCGAGCACGCCACGCCCCAGTGCCTTAGCGGTGCCCGAATCCGCCGCCATCCGCAATCCCGCCAGAATTTCGTCCACGCGCGGCTCTCCCGCCCGCGATGCGAGTTCCGCGTAAGCGCGAGCCAGCGCGAGCGGCGAAATTCGCCAGCCCGTTCCGAGCCCGATTCGCGCCTCGGCCGAATCGCTTGCAGGTGGTGGTATTCCAAACTTGGCCGCCGTGACCGCGAGCGTCGCGTGATCCACGCCGCGCGCCAGATTCAGAAAATAGGCGTTGCAGGATTGCGCCAGCGCGTCCTTGAACCCCAGCTTCCCGTGCCCTCGCGCCAGCCAGCACCGGTCCGCCGCGCCTTTACAGACGAACTCCGCAAATTCGCCGCCGTATGCGAGCGCCAGGAACGGCTTCACCAGCGATCCCACCGGTACCGGCCGCTCCGCGTCCGACCATTTCTGTTCGATCACCTGACGCGTATGCACGTCCACCGCGATGAAATTCACATCCGCCGCGACCAGTGTGAGCAGGAAAATCACGGCGCGACCCGATAGACCAGGTTCTCGCGCAGCATCGTTCCCGCGTCGTGGACCACGATGCTGGCGCTTTGAACGCGTCCCAATGTCCGGCCCAGGCTGGCCAGGTTTTCCGAAAAAAACATCGGCTGCCGCTCCTGTTCCGGCGCAGCTCCAGCCGGAATCTGTGGAAAATCGATCAGCCGGAACATGCGCTCGAAATCGGGAAGCTCGCGCGCGTGGCGCCATCCGGCCGCATATATGCCGCCCTCACTCGCGGGCCTGTTCCGGCGCGCAAACATCTCCGCCGCCATGTCCGGCGCATTTGCGACGACCAGCCATCGCCCGTCAATCGCGATCGATATCCGCCCCAATCCTTCGAGTTCCTGAATTCCGTTGGCGCCCGCGCGCCATTCCGCTCCCGTCCGGTTGCTCCAGATCGAGACCGCGGCCGACCCCAGCGCCTGCCGCACCGCGTTCGCGTCCCACGCCGACCCTGCCAGCAGCGCGATCGCCGACTTCGATCCGGTGAACACCTGCGTCGCATCCACGCCAGTCGAGGAAACCTCCAGCATCGCGCCGATCGAAGTCTTGTCGAGCAGCGCGCGCAGCGCCCGAAACGTGGTCGCATCACGATCGTCGGCGAGCGGCGCTTCATCGATGCGCGTTTCGAGATCCTCTTCGTTTCCCGCTTCAGCTTGTGTCGCAACCGCCGGAGCATTGTTCGCGGCAACGCCCGCGAGCGCGGTATTTACGAAAATCTTCTCGGCCATGGCCCGTTCGACCAGCGCGGCGCCGGGTTTGCTCCACACGCGATAAAATCCGGCGTCGTCCGGAACCAGCGCCAACGCGCGACCCTCGGCCGATTCATCCGTGACCGCAGTGCCAGGCGTGCCCCTGATCATCACACGGTGCTCTCGAAACTCCCCGCTCGATTGCTCCAGATCCGCCAGGCCCGAGCTGAATTCCCGAAGATCCCCTGAATTCCGCTGGATCCAGTAGGAACGAAAATGCGGTGTCGCGATCAGGCGCTTCAGGTTGTACACCAGCCGAAGCCGATTCGCGCCCGGCGCGGCCGCTTTCACCGCGTCGTTGAACCAGCTCTCCGAAGCGATCGACGGCCGCTGCGCCTGCGCCATCAGTTCCAGCGCGCCCGCGATGAGATCGCCCTTGGTCGCCAGCAGCAGCGTTCCGCCCGTGTAGGCGAAGGCCGCCGTGCGATGCGAGCCCAGGTCTTCCTTGACGTAATAAGTCACGCCGCCCGCGCTGCGCGTCTGGTAGCTGGCGCGCGCTTTCCACAATGCCGTATCCAAAGCCCGCGCCGACGCGAGCCGTGTCACGTACAGAAATTCCAGCTCGCCGATGTTATAAATCGCCAACGCCGAATTGCCGCCCGCCACTGACCCCAGCAGCGCGTAATCGGGAGGCACTCCCGCCGCGGTAGCGAACTCCGTCTGCGCCTGGCCTAGCTTGATGAATAATGTCGACCGCGAAAACGCCTGGTAATTCGCGCTCGCGAGCCACACCCGTTTTTCGGTCGACCTGTTCCAGTCCGCCATCAGCGCGCCGAAATCCCGCGCTTCCAAATACAACAACGCCCCCGCGGGTACCATCGTCGCGAGCGGCGCCGGCGCGGGCTGCGCGATCGCCCAGTACCCGACTCCTGCGGCCGCGACCACCCCGGCAATGAACATCACGCGTTTCATCGCACACCTGCCCTTGGACGCACCAGCCGGTCCTGATCCAGATGGTTGCTGATCACCGGCCGCCTCGCTTCGTTTTTCGTTTCCGTCTCGATTCGCGCACGAACCGTTTCGAGCGCCCGCCCCGTCGCCGCGTCAGGCTCGATTCTCTGCGCGATCTGGTCATACAAAAGCGCCGCCTGAAAATTCCCCAGCCGCTGCTCCGCCTGCCCAAGCCCGCGCGCCATCGCCACCTGATCGGCATGCGACGCGTCGCTCAGAAACGCGTCCGCATTCCACGAAGTGAAGCCGGAATCCTCACCCAAAAACGACGGCAGAACGTTCTGTGCGATTCCTACCGCCATCGCGTCATGCCGATTTTCGAGCGCCGCGCGAAACAGCTCGATTTTCCACCGCGCGTTCACCGGATCAAGCGCGATCGCCCCTGCCAGCAGCCGTTCGCGAGCCCCCGCGTCACGCAAGTTGTGAGCTGCTTCGACACGCGCAGTCAGGAAATACGGCTGATTCGCGCCCCCCTCCGTCCATGGGCTCTGCGAAGAGAGCTGCACCAGTTCGGCGTCCGTTCCGGTGAGCGCGGGCGCGTTCATTTTGCGAATCGCCAACGCCGCCGCCACCCGCACCCGATACGGAGCCTCGGGCAATTTCGCGATTGCTGTCAGCCCGTCGCCCGAATTCTGCTCCGCGGCCAGCCTTTCGCGCGCATCCAGGTTCCACGGCTCAGCCTTAACCAGCTCCGAAAGAAATTCCGTCGCCTCCGCCGCATGACCGGTCTTTTCGAGCAGCACCGCCGCGGGATCCAGGTTCCCAAATCCTTCGCCCGAAATCAGCACCATCCGCCGCAACAGCGCCATCGCATTCGCCAATTGGTTCTCCTGAAGCCGGATCTCCGCGAGCCCCAGAAAATTCGCCGCGCCCAGATCCCCCGCGCTCAACGCGCCATCGTAAATGAATTCGAGTACCCTCCGCGCCGACGCTGCATCGCCATCGCGCGTAAGCGTCGCCGCTGCGCGACGCAAATCCTCAACCGGCGCCGGATCCTTGTATCGCGCAAGCTGCGCCGCAATCCGTCCGCTGCGCGCCGCCACTCGGATTTCGAGCTCGATAATATCGCCCCGTTGCTGCTTCCGTGCCGCGTCCGGGAACCCCGCCACAATCTGCGCCGCCCGCTGATTCTGGTTACGCTTCAGAAGATAATTCGCCCAGGCAATCTGCCAGCGCCACACCTCCGCCTGCGCGCTCGATTGCTCTTCGCCGAAGCTCGCCGCCGCCTTTGCCTGCGCGCTTTCAACCATCCTCCGGTACAAAATGTCCTGCTGCGCCTCCGGAATCCAGGGCTGTTGTAGAAGCGAGCTCACAAACACCACCGGCTCAACCGCGGATTTACTCAACTCGACGATCCACTCCACCCCCCGCGCCGGATCGCCCGCCGCGGCCATCACGCCTTCGAGCAGCGTGTCCACTTGATAAGCGCCGTTGCGCCGGATGTACAACCGCAGCAGCTTGTCGATGTCATCTTCCAGTGGAGCCAGTTGCTTCGCCTCGCCGATGTGCACCAGCGCACCGTTCAGCTCGCTCCAGAACGATGGCGGCACACGCGAGCGATTCATCATGTTGTAGAACGCCGTCATCGCCAGCCGCCATTCACGAACCGCTTCCTCTGCACGCCCGCCCTTCGCGGCCATCGCCGCCAGCCGGTCATGCACATCCGCCCGCGCCGGGTCGAGCTCCAGCGCACGTTGATAATCCGCCGTCGCACTTGCCTGGTCGCCTGCTTCACGATAATATTCGGCCATCGCGAAATAGGCATCCGACCGCCCCGGCGTCGCTTCCACCATGGCGGGGAGATAATCCTCCGCCCCCGCCTGCTTGGTCGCTGCCAGATATTCGCCGAACCGGCCGCCGTAGTAAAACCACACATCACCCGCCAGTTGCCGTTTCCGGTCCACCGGCTTTCCGAGGCGCGATCCGATCGTCATATCGCCCAGCATCCCCGTGAACGCCGTCTTCACTACGGGCGTCTTGGTGGTGAAGTAAACCCCCGCCAGCGCCGTGTAAGCATTAGTCCACAGCACCCCTTCGCGCATGCCGCGAGCCGCGATCGCCTGCTGCACCGTGCCCGCCGTCGCATGTTCCACCGCGTAATTCAGCATCCCGTTGGCCGCCTCCGCGCGACGCTCCCGCGCGATGGCCGCCACCAACGCTCGCGGGCTCGCAATCAACAGCTTCGAATATCGTTCGAGCAGCGGCCCTTGCAGTTGCGCGCGCCCATTCTGAACCTGCAACACCCGCAGCTCCGCCGCCCCGTTCCCGCTCGACCGGTAACACAGCGCCGCTTCCGTCAATTCATCCGACCGCGACGCCGCCGGCAAAACCGCGTCATAAGCTTCGAGCTGCGCTCCCAATTCGTCAAACCGCAGCCGCGACCGTTGCAGTTGAATCAGCTTCTGCTTCTGTTCCTTCGCGTCGTTACCGTCCGGATCCGCCACCAGCGCTGCCGCCAGCCACTTGGCCTGCAAATCGATCAACCCCGCCGCAGCCGCCAACTCGATCTTTGCAGGCTGCGTGGCGATCAGCGCGGCGAACTTCGTCTTTTCCTCCGGCGAAAAATATCGATTCACCATCGCCCCGATCTGCGCGATCGCTCCACCCTGTGACGATTCCTTCAGCTTCCCAAGCGCTGCCAGCGCCGCATCCGTCTCCCGATGGAGCATCAGCGCGCCAATATAAACCACCGCGCTTTCCTCCGGCGAGCGCTTCCACGCATCCTCTGCGTATTTCCGCGCCTCCGCCGGCATGCTCCACGTCAGCAACTGCTGCGCCATGCGCACCGAAAGCGCCGCGCTTTCCGCATGCCCCTCGATCCACGCCTTCCGGAGCGCCGTTACCGCTTCCGCATTCCGACCCTGCCGCGCGCGAATCTCCGCCAGCTTCTCCATCCACTTCGGATCGTGATAGGCCAGCTCATACAACCGCGCAGCCGTTGCCGCAGCTTCATCGAACCGCAGCAGCCGCTCCTCCAGCGTCAGCCGAGCCGACAGAAAATCCGTGCGATCCGGCCGGACTCCCGACGCACGCGTATACGCCGCAATCGCGCTGGGATAATCTTCAAGCTGAACGTCGACGCGCGCCAGCACCATCGGCCACCGGAAATCCTTCGGCGAATCGCCCGCCGCCTTCGAGTAATAATCGCGGAGCCGCGCCGCAAGGTTATTCTTCGACGCGTAAATCGCCGCCTCGCGCGCCAGAACTTCATCCTCCGGATACCGGTTGAGAATCTCGATGTACTGATCCACGCCGCCCGCGTAATCTTTCATCCGCGTCAGCACCGGAATCAACGCCCGCCGCATTTCGGCCGCGTCCTCGGCGCGATGCGCCGCCGCCATCTCGCGAATCTTCGCGTCGTAGAACGTCCGCAAACCACGATCGTCGCCCTGCCGCGCGTACGTATCCGCCATCACGGCGACATATTCCGCACGATTCGGCCCGGCCTCCAGCAGTTTCGCCGCAAACCCGCGCGCCCGCCCGTAATCGCCCGCTTCGATCGACTTGCGCGCGGCTTCGAGAATAAACGGATCGCGATAACTCGCCGTCGACCGTCCCGCCGCCTCTTCCAGCACATCGATCGCCCGCTTCGAATTCTTATTTCGCCAGTGATAATCGGCCGTCGCCCGCACAATTCCCAGCACCGCCGGATTTTCGCGATACAGCGTGTCCATCAACGCGCCGCCCTCCGCAATCCGACCCTCCGATTCCTCAAACCGCGCGAGCGTAAGCCTTAGTCGCAGCCGTTCCACCGGATCGGTCGCGACCGCAATTTCCCGCTCCATCGCCGCCTGTCGCGCCTTCCCGAATCCATCCACGCGCGCGTCATTTTCAATCGCCGAAAGAAGCGTGACCGAATCCGTCCGAGCCGTCACCGTCAGCAGCAATTTTTCGAGATCGTCCCGCCGATTCTGATTCCGCAGCAGCGCCACCCGCAGAGCGAACGCGCTTTCCCGCGGATTCCTCGCCGAAACCAGGTTTTCGGTCAACTGTTCGATGTCCGCGCGCAGCGCCGGCCGCCGGGCCAGCGCCAAAAGCCGCCGCTCCGCCTCCGATCCGCCTGGCCCCGCGACCGCACCCGTCGCATACTCGCGCGCGGCCCGCACATAATCCCGCTGATTCTCCCGGATCGCCCCCGCCTGATACGCGTACAGCGCCGGATTTTTCAACCGCTGCCGCCCCAGGTCAATCAGCCGCAGTGCGTCATCGTAGCGATAGTAATCCCAGAACACCGTCGCCGCTTCCAGATACGAATCCGCCTTGGCCGGTTCAATCTCCGCCAGCTTGTTCCACGCGACCGCCGCGCGATCGAAATGCTCCCGGTCCGCTTCCATTTCTCCGATCGCCGTGGGAGCCACATGATCCCGCGGGTCCGCCTGCGCGAGCTTCTCTTCCACCGCGATCGCCGTATCCACGGTCTGCAGCGACCGCGCAATCGCCGCCGTTCGCACCCCGATCGCACGATCCGCCGGGTAATCCGACTCAAGCGCCAGAAACATCGGCGACGCCGCTTCAAAGTGCCCGCGCCACGCCTCGCCTTCCGCCAGCAGCCGCACCGCCGCCGGATTCCGGTCCACCGCTTCATCCCACTTGCCTGCCGCCGCCCCCGCCGTCGAAGTGCGAATCAGAGACAACTCAGCATCGAGGCGCCGCGTGCGCGACAACCGCTCGAAGAACCGCATCCGCAGATCCTGCGCTTCATACCAGTTCCGCCGTAGAAGCGCGTTGTAGGCAACCTCATCGCGCGTCGCCGAATACGCGTTCAGCAGGTTCCGCACGAACGAAAGATTATGCGGAAACCGCTGATGCGCGTACAAATTCAATTGCAGATACAACGCCGGCCCCACCGGCGCCGACGGATTCACGATCTCCCGGAAATACGCTTCGAGCTCCGTGCCCGAAAAAATTCGCACCACGTCGCGCGTCAGCTTCGATACGTCGTTCTGCCTCTTCTGCTTCAGATACCAGCGCGCCAGTTTGTGCTCCCAGGTGTGATCCGGAAACTGCGCGTTGGCCCGCTGATACACCTGCTCGATCTCCGCGCCCATCTTGTTCTGTTCGAGAAACGCCGCCAGCGTATCGTACAACCCCGCGTCCTTCGGGTTGCGATCCAGCTCCCTCCGGTACAGCGCCAGCGCGTCCGGGACGCGTTTCATCGAAACCAGCCGCGCCACATACCGGTCGAGCACCCGCGCATATTCAGGCGACCGCGGCCCGGCCACCAGTCCACCCAGCGGCACACCTCCCGCGCGTTTCGCCAACTCCGCCAGAAGCGAATCGTAGATCGCAAACTCCTCGCGACTTCGATTCGTCCGGGCATACGCATCCGCCATTCGCATCGCGACCGCCGTCCGATTCGCCGCGTCCGGAAAATCCGTTAAGAATTTCGTGCCCGCGCGAATCACGCCGTCGGTCGCGCCATAAATCGCGTAGCTGTCGATCACCCTCTCGCGCAGCTCCGCCCTCGCCGGCGAATTCGGAAACCGCGACTCCACCAGCGCCACCAGATCCGCGGCGCGCGCCCGCCGGAAATACGGAGCCGCCGCCTGCTCCTCCTGGGCATACTGATTCGCCGCGTACGAATTGTTCATCAGCAGCGACACCACGCCGTTCAGAAACCCGGGATGCGGATCCATGGTCGCCACGTCGCGATACAGCGATAAATTGCCCGACCCGAAATGAATCGCCTGCTCCGGCGCCGAAAAAATCAGCCGCGCCAGCTCGACCAGCGCCGTCTCGGCCGCGTCATCCGTCCGCGCAATTGAATACATCGCATAATAATTCCGCGCCGCTTCATCGTAATTGTGCAGCAGATAAAACAGCGCCGCCAAAGTCTTCAACTCATCCGTCGTCCACGCCGACTTCGCCGCTTCCTTCCGCGCCGAAAACTCCAGCAGCGCCCGGCGCGCCTGCGCGACGTTGTTCTGCTGCTGCCAGTAATAAAACAGCCGGGAGGCGCTTGCGAGATCGGTCGGATTCGCCACCACCCCCGCCCGCGCCCGCTCCAGATAAACCCGCAGCGACCCGCTCTGCTTCATCGTTTCGAAGTACCGCGCGATCAGCTTCGCCGGCCACAGCGGACGAAAACCGCGGTCATACACCTCCAGCGCGCGCGCTGACGAAATCTTCGCCGCCAGCTCCGCCCGCGCCTCCACCGGAAACTCTTCGTCCTTCGGAAACGCCGCCGCGTACGTCGTCACAACCTGTTCCGCGATCTCCCCGTGCTCGTGATCCATCGCATACCGGAAAAGATTCTGATACAACTGCGGACGCCCCGGATAAAACGCGATCCACGCGTTGTACTGAAACACCCCCGCCACCGGATCCAGCCGCTGTTCGTCGATCAGCTTGATCTCACGATCGAAAATCTTCCATCGCATCTGCTCCGCGTCCGGCAGTAGCTTTTCCGAATCAGCCGCATTCTGCCGCGCCGCCGTCGCCAGCGTATCCAGCTCGAGCTTCGATTCCAGCCGCCGGTGATAATAATCCGCCAGCGACACCCGCGACGCCATCTTGTCCGCCGACGCGTCCGCGTACGATTTCCAATCCGCCTCCGCCGCCGCGAAATCCAGCGCCTGCTCCGCCTCGAGCCCCCGCAGCGAATACAATTCCGCGTCGCCAGGCGCAGCATCCAGCAACTTCGTCAACTCCGCCCGAGTCTCCTTCGGAGGCCGCCGCACCGGAACGGCCCCGGTAGCCAGCACCACCGTCCGAAAAAAAACGCGCTCGAACCGGCTCGAAGAATCCAGATTCTCCAGCCACGACCCCAACTCCGCCCGCATCTCAAATCCGCAGCCCAGCAAGATCGCAGCGGCCACCGCCGACATGCGCGCCCAACCGCGCCGGTAACGGCGGGGTACATTCGTGTCAGGGAAGAATCTCAACTTCCACCTCCCCACTCCCGATGTTGTGCGCGAAATCCTCCGCCGTCACCGTCAGCTTGTACCGCCCCGCCGGCATCGACGCCGGAATCGTCATCAACCCCGCATTCGACCCCTGCTCAGCGCTCCACCTCAAGTAAACGGGGCTCGCTCCATACATCCGCGCCACAATCGTCCGCGTAGTATCCGACGCGCTCACCCGAATCTTCATCTCGTCACCGCGGTGAAACTGAGTGCGTTCCAACCGAACCCGCACGGTCGGAGGCTGGCTCGCGATCACGAACGTTTTCGATTCCCGAAACGCATGTCCCTGCGAATCGCGCAAAATCAGCCGCACCGGATACGTCCCGTCCGTCAGATCCTTAGGCGCCAGAAACCGCGTCTGCCACGTATCCTCATCCTTTAAATACCGAAGCTCCTTCACCAGCCCAAACGGAAACATCGCGACCACCGACGTAATCGATTCATCCGTCTTTACCCGCAGCACCGGATCGCCCGGCCGGATCAAGCGAGGCCGCAGCAGCGCCCGCGGCGCCGCCAGAAACGACGTATACGGCGTCACGAATTTATACTTGCGCGCCAGCCGGATAATTTCATCGATCGACGCGGCATCCTCGCCATCCCGCTCGATCTTCTCAAGCAGTGCATTCACCCGAGCCTGCGCCCACGCCCTCGGCAAATGCTCGTGCTCCGTATCCTGCGCCGGCAAAGCCACCGTCTTGCTCATTCCATGCGCGCCAAACGTAGCCTGCCCCGGCTTCTTGTACTCGCCCACCCAGGTCTCCATCGACCCCGGAAAAACGCTCTCTTCCAGCCCGTAAATCAAATCAAAATTCCCCGCAGGCGAGGTGGTCAACGTCAGATCCTCCACCGGCCGCCGCCCGATCTTCGCGATGAACGCATTCAGCTTGAACTCCACCGGCTCGGTCGACCTCACCGCTTCAAAAACCCCATGATTCCGCGCCAGCAATTTCCCCAGCGGCAAGTTCGCGTCATCCCCCACCGCAAAAACATAAGTCCGCGGCCGCACGTTCTCCGCCATCGATTTCCATTTCCCCGAATACCACTCGGCCAGCCGACCGTTCTGCAAAATCCCGCGCGTAGCCCCCAAATCGCCGATCACAACAATATAAGGATCATTCGTAAACCCCTGCGCCAACCCCGCCTCCAGCGCCGCCTGCACATTCGTCCCGCCGCGCAGCCGCGACCCGCGCACAAACGCGAGCGCCTTCTCGACCGCCTCCGGCGTAACCTCCACCGGCGCACTCGAAAACGCGTCCACCTTGTCGTTGTACAGAATCACATTGAACCGATCCGCCGGCTTCAACGACCACACCAGCGATTCGAGCGCCCGAAAGCTCCGCTCCAGTTTTTCCCACTGCATCGACAGCGACGTGTCGAACAACGCGATCACCGTCCGCGGCGCCACCGGAGCCGCCGCCGAAGGCATCGCCATCAGCGCCGAAGCTTCAAAAAATCCCGCCTCGTTCCCATCCCGATAAGTCAGCACCTCCAGCGAATCCTTCGACGCATCCAGCCCATACTTGATCGCAAAATCCTCCGACAGCAACACTACCCGCCCCTCAAACGATGCCCTCACCGCCGTAGCCGACTGCTGCGCCACCTTCATCGGAAACGCCTTGCTCACGAACTCAAACCCGCGCATCGCGTGCGAGCTCTTCACGTCCACATCGATCGCCAGCCGACCCGCCGTCTGCGCCCGATACGCGTCCGGCCGCAGCGGAATCGCAAATAACGATTCTCCGCGTTCCACCGCAATCCGCTCCTGATACTCGATCTCAATCCGCTTGGTCCCATACGCCGGAATCGGCACCACCCGTGCGCTGAAAATCGAGCTCCTCCGCGCCTCGTCCGCATCCCGCTCGCCCATCTGCAGCAGCCCCGGATCCAGTGCCTGCATGCGGATGTCGTTATAAATCTCCTCGGCGCGCTTCCGCTCCAGAATCACGCCCGGGATCCGAGTCGCGTCGTCCCACACCGCGAAATCCGACACCGTAGATCCGCCGGGAAGCGCAAAAACATAATTTCCCTCGATTGTTTTCGAAGTCCGATTCGAAAATATCTCCCGGATTTGTACCTTCGCCCACCCGCCGTCGATCGAGACCCGAATCGCCATCTCATCGAGCGCCAGCACCCGCGCATCCGGCTGCTTCAAAGTCGACGGAATCAACACCCCGACGTCCCCCATGGCCATCCCCGCCATCGCCATCAGAAAGAGCCCAACAGAACCGCGACCGTAAGGGAGCGGAGCACGTCCACACAGACCCGCATCGAATCGCGGCCCGTTCATCGTCCCACCAGCGCAGTCTCGGGAATCTTCACCAGCCCGTTATCCGTCCCGATATAAACCACCCCGCCCCGAGCCTCCACCGCCGTCACATTCCTCGACGGCAGCCCCGCCGCAAAAAAACTCCACCGCCCCGCCGCCAGCGAGTACACCGCCAGCCCGCGATCCAGCGTCCCCGCATACACCGCCGACTGCGTCGCGATCATCGCGTTCGCATTAATATCGATCTCCCCACGCAGATCCTCAAACGACCGCCATCGCCCCACCGCGTCCGTCTTCAAAACCCCCGCGCCATAAGTCCCGATAAACCATTCATCGCCCACCCGCGCCATCGCCGTAATCCAGTTATGTTTCAGCGACGAATTCGCCGTAGTGAAACTCGCCTTCACCGCTTCTCCATCCAGAATCGATAACCCCCCCAGCGTCCCGGCCAGCGTCCGCGCCCCATCCACTGCGAGCGTGTACACATGATTGTTCACCAACCCCTGAAACGCATAAATGCTCGAAATACCACTCGCGTCAATGAAGCTGATCCCCGCCGGCGTCGCCACCACCGAGCTCCCGTCCGCCCGCAGCACCACATCCGTCACCTGATTCGCAATCAACCCGTCATCCTTAGTAACCACCCGCCGCGAAGCGCGCGCCGCATCGAACATCACCAACCCGTTTGCAGTTCCCACGGCGGTAATTCCTCGCGCGCCATCCTGCGCGATCCGGTTCACGCAGAACAGATGATCGTCTTCATAAGTCTCCCCGCGCCCGCCGCCCGCCTCCAGAATCTGCAGCCCGCGATCGAAATATCCAATCCACAACCGCCCATCCATCCCCATCTTGAGCGCCGCAATATTCCGATCCGCCAGCAGCGCATCTTCCCTCCGCACCACCTGCTCCGTCCCCCGCCACAATGAATCCGATGCCAGCGTATAAGTCTCCCCGCCGACCCTCAAAATCCGATGGACCGAACACTGTCCGCAGCCGTAGGACAGGCGGTCTTGCCGCCTGTCTCCGTGCGCCTCCAAACCAATCTCGACCATCCCCTCATCCAAAGTCCCCACCCACAACCGACCCTCCGAAGCCGCCAAAGCCTGCGCAAAATACCCCGGCGCAATCACGCGCGCAAACTTCCCCCCGGCAATCTCCGCGACCCCCAGAGCCGTCCCCGCATACACCGCATCCCCATCCATCGCGATCGACAACACCTGCCGGTCCGGCAACACATCATCCATCGTTTCGAGCGTCCCCGCATTCCAGTGCAGCAGCCCGTGATCGATCGTCCCCACCCACAAACTCGCATCCGACCCGGCCAGCGCCGTCACATGCAAATCCTCGAGCGACGAATGAAACGGCCGCATCTCGCGACCGTCATACACCACCACCCCCGCCTTCTCCGTCCCCGCCACAATCCGTCCCGTGTCAAGCGCCAGCAGTGCCGTAATCTTCCGGTACCGCGCATCATCCGCCCGAACCTGCCGGAACCCGCGCCCGTCGAATGCGACCAACCCCTCGCCCGCCGTTCCCATCCACAGCTCCGGCCCGCGCGAATCCCCCGCCATCCCCACTGCCAGCGAAGTAATCGGCGCCGCAGGCAATTCCGCACCCACCCGATACCGCGCCACGCTCGCGCCCGACCCGTCGAACTCTTCGAGCCCTGCCGATCCCGCGACGAATAAATGTTCGTGAAAAAAAGCCGCGTCGTCGAACGCGGCAGGCGCACCCATGAATTCGAGCCCCGCCGGAATCACCGGTTCGATCGGCCGCGCCGTGAACCGGATGCGCCCTTCGCCCTCCACCCGCTCGCGCGCGTCATGGACCGCGGTCTGCGCACGCCACACCGCATGCGCCCCGAAAATCGCCGCCGCGCCGACCACGCCCAGCGCCGCCGCCCACAGCCTTCGTCCCCGCATTCCTCTCAATGTTAACCGAGCCTCCCCATTCCAGTACCCATTTCTTGCGATAAATCCATCACCCAGGGCTTTCGGGTCACTATTGCGCTCACCGCCCAGCCGCGCCGGTGACGGCGGGGATCACCCCAGGCCTTTCGCAGACTCTGACGGTTGCAGTTCCGTCTGGCTCCGTGGCGATCGAGCGACCTCGGAACCCCGCGCGTGAGCGAGGGGAGCACGTCCGCAGTAACTCTGTATGTTGCCCCGGAGCGCCGAAATCGAGCCGCGATCGCCAGGGAGCGGTGGATGCCCCTTTTCACGAAGACTCTTGATGCTTCCGTCAACGCTCCTCTCCACATCCGCGTCCCGGACTACACTACTTAGTTATGCGGAAAATCCCAGTCATTTTGTCTCTCGCGCTGTCTTTCGTTTTCCCCGCCGCGGCCCAGGACGAACCGTCGGCCATCATCGCCCGCATCGAAGCCCCTCAGAAGCCCGACCATCAGGGCCTCGACAGCTACACCCTCCCCGAGCTTATGCGCCGCTTCCACGTCCCCGGCGTGAGCATCGCCGTCGTCCGCGATTTTAAAATCGACTGGGCCAAAGCCTACGGCGTCGCCGACGTCGAAACCGGCCGCCGCGTCGAAACCACCACCACGTTTCAGGCCGCCTCCATCAGTAAGCCCATAACGGCGATGGCCGCCATGAAACTGGTCGAAGAAGGCCGCTTCAAGCTCGATGACAGTATCAACACAATACTGAAATCCTGGCACGCGCCGGTAGCCGTCACCCCGCGATCGCTCATGAGCCACACCTCCGGAGCCGACGACGGTTTCGGTTTCCCCGGCTATGATCCCAAGCTGCCCAGGCCCACGCTGGTTCAGATCCTCGATGGAAAGCCCCCGTCCAATGTAGGACCAGTGCTTTTCACGCGCCCTCCGTTTCAGGCCTACAAGTATTCGGGCGGCGGAGTCACCGTTATGCAGCTCGCACTCGGCGATCTCACCCACCAACCGTTCGCACAAATGATGCAGGAAATGGTTTTGGGCCCGCTCGACATGCGTGACAGCTCCTACGAACAGCCCCAGCCCCCTGACCGCGCCCAACACGCGTCCCGCGCTCACGATGGGCAGGGCAAAGCCAAAGACGCGGTCTATCACATTTATCCAGAACAAGCCGCCGCCGGCCTGTGGACCACCCCCAGCGATCTCGCCAGGTTCATCATTGAGGTCCAACGCGCCGTCCGCGGCCCCAAAGGCGCCGTGCTATCGCAACAGTCCGTCCTGAACATGATCGCCCCGGTAGGTGTCGGCCCCTATGCCGTCGGCCTGGCCATCGACAAGCGCGGCGAAGGCTGGTATTTCAGCCACAGCGGCGGAAACTGGGGTTTCATCTGCGATATGTACGGCCACGTCCGCAAAGGTTATGGCTTGGCGATCATGACCAACTCCGACAGCGGCGGCGCCCTGATCCGCGAACTGGAATCCCGCATCGCCGCCGCCTACAACTGGGATTCTCTGGACAAACCCCTCCTCCGCTGACCCCGCTGGTCCGTGTTAAAAAATGCAGCGCAAAAAGGGGACTGACCACTCTGTCCCCATCCCACATGCCCTCAATCGTAGAAATCCACCCATCAGTGGACAGAGCGGGCTGTCCCCTTTTTGCGCCACCTGGCGCCTATCGCCCGTACGGCGATGTTTTGGCTGGTGCTACAATGTAGCAAATGAGGAAAACCTCGATCCGCGAACTCCACATCCACACCTCCGAACTGGTGCGCGAGGCCTCGGACGGAGGAATTATCGTGATCGAACGCCGCGGTGAGCCGGTCGCGGAACTGCGCCCCATCACCTCACCACCGCGCATGCCCGCCGCCACGAAGGCGCGGATCTTCGCCTCCATGCGTAAACTGTGGGATCGCATGCCCCAAGTGGACGACAGCACCCGGATCATCGGCGAAGACCGCGACCGTTAGCCACGTGTATTTCGACACGTCCTACATCGCAAAATTCTATCTCAATGAACCGGAATCTTCCCGGGTCCGCGCGTTGGTCCGCAACGCCGACACCATTTCCTCTTCGCTATGGGCCTTGGCCGAGTTCCACGCCATGCTCCATCGCCGCGTGCGCGAAGGTGCGTCGACTCCTAAACATGCGGCGGATCTCGCCCGACGCTTCTCCGACCACACCGACGCCGGATTGTGGAACTTGATTCCCGTCACTGAAGCCTTACTTCGGAGGACCAGCGCCCGAATGCTCGCCGCTCCGCGCGACCTCTTCATACGCACCGGCGACGCAGTGCACCTCGCAACCGCGCAGGAGGCGGGAGAGCGCACGGTATGGACCAACGATCGGCACATGCTGGCCGCGGCCTCTTACTTCGGCGTCACCGGCCAGTCCGCCTAAAAGAATGCAGCGCAAAAAGGGGACTGACCACTCTGTCCCCAATCATCAACCCCACAAACCGCCCATACCCGCCATCAGTGGACAGAGCGGTCTGTCCCCTTTTTGCGCAACCTTACCCTCATCGCCCCCGCTAAACTAAAACCGTGTCCCCCTACGACGCCCTCTTAGTCCTTTCCTTCGGCGGTCCCGAAAAACATGAAGACGTCATTCCGTTTTTAGAAAACGTCCTCCGCGGACGCAACGTCCCCCGCGAACGCATGCTCGAAGTGGCCGAGCACTATTACCATTTCGACGGCCGCAGCCCCATCAACGATCAAAACCGAGAACTCGTCGCCCAACTCCGCACCGTCTCAAAAATCCCCGTCTACTGGGGAAACCGCAACTGGGAGCCCTACCTCGCCGATACCCTCCGTCAGATGCGCGACGACGGCGTCCGCCACGCCGTAGCCTTCGTCACCTCCGCCTTCGGCTCCTACTCCGGCTGCCGCCAGTACATCGAGGATCTCGACCGCGCCCGCGCCGCCCTCCCCGACGCTCCGCAAATCGATAAAATCCCCCCGTTCTCCAACCACTCGTTATTCCTGCAAGCCATGACCGACCGAGTCCGCACCGCCCTCGCCCAACTTCCTCATGGGCGACTCATCTTCACAGCCCACAGCGTCCCCCTAGCGATGGCGAACTCCAGCCCCTACGTCCAGCAACTTGAACAAGCCTGCGCCCACGTCGCGAAAGCCGTCGGCCGTAACCAATGGCAACTCGTCTATCAAAGCCGCTCCGGCCCGCCCTCTCAACCCTGGCTCGAACCCGACATCTGCGATTTCCTCAAACAAAATCCAGCCGACTCCATCCTCATCCCCATAGGCTTCCTCTCCGATCACATGGAAGTCCTGTACGACCTCGACACCGAAGCCCGCGCCGTCTGCGATCAGCTCGGCATTAGAATGGTCCGCGCCGGAACCGTCGAAACCCATCCGTCGATGATCCGCATGATCGTCGAGCTCTCCCAATCCGAACACCCCGCCTGCCTCCCCGATTGCTGCGCGGCCCCGCACCGCCCTAATCGGGTATCCTGAAATCGAGTGGCCTACAGCAGCCGATCCTACGCCCGGCCTTACCTAGGCGTGCCCGGACTCCCGCGCGGCATCAAGTGGCTGCTCATTGCCAACGTCGGCCTGTTCCTGCTCCGCTGGATCCTAGGCTCATCCCTCGCGCGGATCTTTTCGATCCTCAGCCTCGTCCCCGAACAATTCACGCACGGGTACCTCTGGCAACCCCTCACCTACAGCTTCATCCACGGTCCGGGCGATCTCTGGGAAATCCTGTGGAACATGCTCACCCTCTGGATGTTCGGCGGCGATATCGAACTCGCCTGGGGCACCGACCGTTTTCTCCGCTTCTATTTCCTGTGCGCCGCCGGACCCGCCCTGGTCATCGTCGCCCTCGCCTACCTCACCGGCAATCCCCTCATCTCCGTCATCGGAGCCTACGCGCCCATCTACGGAATTCTGCTGGTCTGCGCCGTCCTCTGGCCCGACCGTCAGGTGCTCTTCATCATCTTCCCCATGAAGATGAAGTATTTCACCATCCTGATCGGCGCCATTGCCCTGTTCATCTCCCTCTCCAGCGGCGGACTCATCGGACTCGGCCTGCTCACCGGCATGGCCTTCGGCTACCTCTTCATGAAATCCCGCGCGACCTCGCGAAGCCGCACCCGCGCCCGCATCGACCTCACCGGCTCCGTCCAGCGCGCCTATAAGGGCTGGAAACTGGCCCGCGCCAAGAAAAAATTCCAGGTCTACCTCAATAAACAGCGCTCCAACCGCGACATAAATTGACCTCCGATTCCGCCACCGGAATCAGTGGTCAGACCAGCCGCGCCGGTCACGGCGGGGATCAGCCCCGCCCATGCAACCCTCCCGCGCGAAACCGCGTCAATGGTGATATGGTGTGTCTTATGAGAGCCCTCCGGCTGATCGCCCTCGTCTCCATCGCCTCATTGATCTGGGCCCAGGGTCCGCCCACCTCCGGCACCGAAACCGTTGCCAAACCCAAGAACAGTTCCTCGACCGACGCCCCCGCTCCCGACACCGCGCCCATCCCTACCAAGTTCAGTAAGAAGGATGTTCCTCAAAACGTTCCCGTCTTCTCCACCGACGCCCTCACCGTCAGCGTCGACGTCGCCGTGCTCGATAATAAAGATCACTTCATTCCCAAGCTCCCCAAAAATTATTTCCGCGTTCTCGAAGACAACGTCCCCCAGCAGATCAAGACATTTTCGCTTGGAGAAGCGCCCATGACCATTACCATGGTCATCGAATTCTCCGCGCTGTTCCAGCAATACTATGCCGACGGCTGGTTCCAGACCCTCAACGCGTCTTACGGCTTCCTGCAAACCCTCAAGCCCGAAGATTACGTCGCCGTGGTCGCCTACGATCTCAAACCCGAAATCCTTTCCGATTTTTCCGTCAACCGCCAGGACGCCTATGAAGCCATGCAGCGCCTCCGCATCCCCGGCTTCCGCGAAGCCTGCCTCTACGACGCCCTGGTCGACACGGCCGACCGCATGCAGGATATCGAAGGACGCAAGGCCATCCTGTTGATCTCCTCCGGCGTCGATACCTTCAGCAAACTCACTTACGATAAGGCGCGTAAAGCGATTCAGAACGACGGCGTGCCCATCTACGGCATCGGCCTGCTCCAGGCCGCGCGCATCATGATGGGCAACCGCGGTGACAGCATGACCTTCCTGCAGGCCGATAATCAGATGCGCACCTTCACCAAGGAAAGCGGCGGCATGGCATTCTTCCCGCGCTTCTACGGCGAGATGCCGGATATTTTCCAGACCATCTCTCAAGCCATGCGCAATCAGTACGTGCTCACCTACACACCCTCCAACCAGGCCCGCGACGGAAAGTTCCGCAAGATCAAAGTCGAGCTCGTCAACCCCGACACCAATGAACCGGTCATGATGAAGGACGTAAAAGGCAAACCCATCAAGTACCAGATCCAGGCCAAAACCGGTTACACCGCTCCGCGCAAAGTAGAGTAAGCTCGCGCATTAAAAATATTGCCGCGAAAGAAAAGGGGACAGACCACTCTGTCCCCAGCCCGTCAATCCACCATCACTAGTAAAAATCCCTGCGTGGACAGAGCGGTCTGTCCCCTTTTCTTTCGCGACCATTTTCTGTCCTTCGCCGCTGCGCCCGCGACGCAAAAGTCAAGAAATAAATCTGGCTTGATTTTGATGCCGTTACAAGTGCGTTGACACGAACGTAACCCCTCTGTTACTTTTTGCATGTTCTTTTCCGATGCCTTCCCGAAATCCAACCACCAACCTCGCGCCCGCGCGAATTCTTCTGGTCGACGACAATCCCAACGGCCTCAGCGCCCGTAAGACCGTCCTTCAGGAGCTCGGCGCCACCATCACCACCGCCGACTGCGCCTCCGCCGCCATCGATTGCCTCTCCTCCGGCGCCTTCGATCTGGTCGTCACCGATTACAAAATGCCCCGCATGAACGGCATCGAGCTCATTGCCCGTCTCCGCAAACAATTCCCCGCCATCCCCATCATCCTGATCTCCGGCTTCGTCGACGCCCTGGGTCTCAATGAACACTCCACCGGCGCTGATGTCGTCATTCAGAAAAGCAATAATGAGGTCGCTCACCTGGTGCGCGCCGCCTCGCGTCTTCTGCGCCGGAAAAAACCTCCGCAATCGCAAACCCGCCCGCCCTCGACGCCCACCGCGCGCTCCCGCTAAATCCGCAACGCCGCCCAGGTCATCACCACCCCCACCCCCACGATCACCGCAGCCGACCCCACCGGAGCCCACCGCAGCACCGGATGCCGCGCAGTCGCCGCCGGATCCGGCAGCCACTGTTTCGCGTACAGCACCACCATCCCGATCCCCATCAGCACGCCCGCCAGGCCCAGACTGAACGCCACCAGCAACGTCATCCCCACCGCCACATGCCCCAGCGCAATCGAGCTCAACAACAGCACCAGAGCCGATGGGCACGGCGCCAACCCCCCGCTCGCCCCCAGCGCCAGCAGACTCCCCATCGTAATGTCCCCCTCCGGAACATGCGAATGAGAATGTCCGTGACGATGCCCGTGATCATGCTCGCGCTGAAAAAGGGGACTGACCACTCTGTCCCCAGATGCGCTCGCCTGATCCGTGGAAACCGCCTCTAAGTGGACAGAGCGGTCTGTCCCCTTTTTCAGGACCGGAACATTCGAGTCCTGCGCTCCGTAGGACAGCCGGTCTTGCCGGCTGTCATCGTGATGCGTATGCTCATGCCCGTGCAAATGCGAATGCCCATGATCGTGATCGCGTCCACCCCGCACGGCTCCCCATCTCTTCCACCCCAACCACATCCCAATTGCGACAATCGAAATCCCCGAAACCGCCCCCAACACCGGCGCGATCTTCTGCGGCGCGACATGTTCCGATAGAAACAGCGTCGCCAGTCCCAGCGCGAACACGCTCGCGGTATGCGTGAACGTCACCGTCGCCCCCAGGATCGCCGCATGCCGCATCGTCCCGCGCGACCCCACCAGGTACGCCGCGACAATCGTTTTTCCATGTCCCGGCGACAGCGCATGCATCGCCCCCAGCCCGAATGCGACCGCCAGGCCTGCCAGCATCAACCCCACGCCAATATCCTGGCGCCCCAGCAGCTCCTCCAGATAATCCTTCTTTGCCGGAGCCGCCGCAGCCGCATCCTGAGCGTCCCCGGTAACTGGCGCTGGTTGATCGATCGGAACAATCACCGGCGCAATCTTCGAATCTCCCGTACTCCACTCGACCCTCGCCCGCAAATCCTCGGGAGCGTTTCCCGAATAATCCGTCAGCATCCTGCTGCGATCCTCAGGTCCCTGGCTAGCCCGCACAATCGAGCAACCCTCCGACGCCCGGATCACAATTTCTTTCCACCCGCTGCGATCCGCAAAATTATGATCCTCAAACCGCAGCACCCCAACCCCATCCACCGCCATCCGCGAAACTACCCGCAAAGTCCGCAGCCCGCCCGACCCATCCGCGCTCTTTGCGCTTGCCCCCTCGGCTGACACAAACAGTTAAGACACAGTTGACCGTTCGATGAAAAGATCTCGACCAGCAAGACGGTATTACAGCATACTGGTGCCCGGCTGGTGAAGCGGAGGCGGGCTCTGGTGGAGACCAACTCGCCGAGGAATAGCCAGTCGGAAACTCATCCAGACGATGAGCGGGGGCGTTGGCCGCAGGGCTGGCGCCTCCATCGGATGGAAAGATTTCCTGATGCCTCGGAAAACTCATACAGAAAGCTGCCGCGTAGCGGCATCCTTTTGATTTGCTTCGAATCGGGCCGGCGGCATGTAGCCCAGCGCGGAATGCAGCCGTTTCTGGTTGTAGATCTTTTCCAGAAACTCGCGGATGGACGCGCGGGCGTCGGCCAGGTCGCGGTATTCGTTGCGCAGCACCTCCTCGTACTTCAGCGTTTTCATGAACGACTCGCAGGCCGCGTTGTCCCATGGGTTGCCCTTGCGCGACATGCTGATTTCGATGCCGTTGGCTTTGAGCAGATCCGTGTAATCGTTGCTGGCGTACTGCGAGCCGCGGTCGGAATGATGCACCAGGCCGGGTCCCACGACGCGGCGCGATAGCGCCATGCGCAGTGCGGTCAGCGTGAGCGCATCCTCCATCGTGCGATCCAGCGCCCAACCGATCACGCGGCGCGAGTACGCGTCCAGAATCACGGCCAGGAACACGAACTCGTCGCGCAGCCGGATGTAGGTGATGTCGGCGCGCCACAGTTGATTGATCGCGGTCAGGACCATATCCCGCGCCAGGTTCGGATACACCTTGCGGGTGTGGTTGGAATCGGTGGTGACGACGAACTTGCGCTGGCGCACGCACAGCAAGTTGTCCTCGCGCATCAGCCGGTAGACGCGCTTCGGATTCACCGTCCAACCGCGCTCGCGAAGTTCCTTGGTCATGCGCGGCCGCCCGTAAGCCGGCCACTCCACGGCGATCTTCTGAATCGCGTCACGTAAGTCCATATCCAGATCTGGACCTGGATCGGCGTCGTCGAAGCGATAAAAACCGGATCGGGAAACCCGGCCCAGCTTTACCATGCGGTCGACGGTCAGTCTGCCTCCGGCTTTCACTTCTTCTTGGACCTTTTGGTAGACGGCGGATTTCCAGTCAAGGCCTGCAGCATCCGCTGTTGCTCGATGCGCTGCAAGCACCCCTTCAAAAAATCGATCTCCAGAGCCTGCTGGCCGATCTTGCGTTCCAGTTCGGCGATCCGCCCGTCGGCCCAGCGCTGCTTGCCGTGCCCCGGAAACGCGTTGCCCGGCCCCTGCCGAATCTCACGCCGCCAGCGGTGCAGCACGTTGGGATTCACCTCCAGCGCCCGTGCCACCTCGCCAATCGAACTGCCGCGTTCCAGCCGCTGCACGGCAGCCAGCTTGAACTCCTTGGTGAACATCCTTCTCGACAACCCCATGACTCAATTCTCCTTTGGATGGATCTTGAGTCTTAACTGGTTGTGTCAAAAATGGGGACAAGTCCACTTCATCTCCGCACTCACCAGCCGAGGCTCGCGAAGCACGTCTCCCATGCGAAACTCCAACCCCCGCATCCACTCGCGAGCCAGCTGATCAGCCGTCTTCCCATCCTTCAATACCGAATACGCCGGAACCTCGCCCAAATCCAAAATGTAAGTGACCGCGATCCCCGACGCCCCCACTTCGATCGCCGTGTAATGGTTGACACTAAAATTCCCCATAGGATGCGCGTAAGCCAGGCCAGCCATCCAAAACCACAAAAGCGCCCATCTCATCCTCTATATCCTACCCCCGGACCCCGGTTCCCTGACCCCTGGTGTCCGGCGTCAACTATTTCTTTGGGTTGGCGACAACTATTTCTCCCGGCCAACGACAACTACTCTGTACCGGTCAGGGGCGAAGCCCCGCGGCCGTCTGGGGTTTACTGCATAAGATAAAAGGACTCGTCGTCGGAGCTGTGGGAATGTGGGAATCGCGGAGCGATTTCCAAGGGCGGTGGGAAGGGTGGAAAACCTGGTTTTGGTTTTCCAGGCTTTCCACGGCACCGTCATTTCCACAGCTCTTCGTTTTTGGTGGCTCATCCGCTTACGTCCTGGCTTTCCGGTTGCTGATTCTTTTTGGCGTGTTCCACGCGGTAACTGGGAATATTCAGTTCGATGATTACGCTATGGTGCACCAGCCGGTCGATGGCAGCGGCCGTCATCATGGCGTCTTTGAAGATGGCTTCCCATTTGGAGAACGGCAGATTGCTGGTCATCAGGACGCTACCGCGTTCGTAACGCTCTGCCAGCAAAGTGAACACCACCTCCATGTCGTCCCGGCTCTGCTGCAGGTAGCCCAGATCGTCGATGATCAATCCGTCGTAGCGGCTCAGGCGTTTGATCTCCCGGCTCAGCCGTAGATCTCGCTTGGCGGCCAGTAAATCCTGCATCAGCAGCGCGCACTTGGTGAAGTGCATTTTGCGCTCTTTCACCACCACCAGTTCCTGGGCCAGGGCCGTTAGAAAATGGCTCTTCCCCGATCCAGGATTCCCGAACACCAGCACGTTCTCTTTCCGCTCCAGGAAACTGCCGTCCAGCAGCGTTCGCAACTGCCGTGCCGCTTTCGCCGGCAAGCGTTTCAGATCAAAATTCGGCAGCGACTTCTCCAGAGGTAGCGCTGAGTCTTTTAGCAAGCGCTGCACCTTGCCCTTGCGCCGTTGCTCGCATTCCCGCGTGATCACCTCCAGCAGATACTGCTCGTAGCTCAGTGTTTCTCGTTCTGCCCGCCGTGCCGTGTCTTCGTAGCACTCCCGCACCGTTGGCAGGTGGAGATCCTTGAGATGCTCCAGCAGAGCTGGACGCACATCGACGACCGCGCTCATTGCCGCACCGCCACTTCCGTGCACAACTGGTCGAAACTGGCCAGGTCCACCAGCGTCACTTCCACCATCGTCACTGGCGCGATCGTATCGAGTTGGGCCAGCATGGCGCCGATCGCATCCACCGTGATCACCGCTTCTTCTGCCGCCAGCAGTTCGCGCAAAGCCAGATCCACCTGAACCTCGCCGGTCTCCGCCGCCAGTTTCAGAATCTTCAAGTACTCTTTGACGGCTCGCACCGGCGTGCTCTCCCGTAGCGCATCGTATGCCATGCGAAACCGGCTGGTTGGAAACAGGTCCTCTTGATACCGGTAGTTTTCAAAGGCGCCGGGTTTGCGCACCAGCCATTCGATGATGTGCCGGTAATCGATGCGATGCTTGCCCCGGCCGCGCAGTCGCGGCAGGTCTTCCACCTTTCTCTGTCCGTACCAAACCTCGACGTGGTCCAAGTACAACCGCGCCTCCACCTGCGCCCCAATCAAGCGGCTATTCACCGAATACGAGTTCCGCTCTACGTGGATCAGACTGCCCGAGTCCACTTTCACCCGCTCGCGTTTGGCCGATTCCATCCGCCGCGCCGGCAACTCCCGCATCACTGCGATTTCTTCCGCCAAGCGGTCCCGTCGCCCGGCATTGCGCTGCGCGAACAGATCTTTCAGAAACTGCGCGTACTCGGCCATACTGGCAAAATCGCGGCTCCCGCGCAGCAGCAACGCCTGCTCCACCGCTCGCTTAAACCGATGATGGCTCTGCTCGCAATCCCCATTCTCGTTCGGGCTCGCCGGATTGGTGTGCTGCGGCTTCACCCCGTAATACCGCATCACCCCTTCATAGCGCCGGTTGAACTCCTCTAGATTGCTCATGTTGTTCACCGCGCTCGACAGGCTGTCGGTGCGGTGCTCGGCCGCCACGGCGCCCAACTCCCACACCGCGTTCTGCCATCCTTCGCTGAGGCTTTCCAAACTCTCGGAATAGCAGATCGTGCCCGTCTCCCAGTTCGAATACGTCAGCACGAAGTGGTACACCAGGTGTTCGAACGTCTGCCCCGCGAGCGTGATTCCCAGCTCGGCCATGTGCGTGAAGTCCGACGCGCACAGCCGCCCCGGCACGTGCACCTGCCCGAAGTACACCTCCTGCGCGGGTCCTTCCGTCACCCGCCAGAGCTTGATTCGCCGTTGCAGCGTCCGGATCTGCCCGTCGCTAAACCGCCCTGGGTGCTCCCGCTGCAGCCATTCAAACAGCGTCTTGGCCTCCAGCCCCGGACTTTCTTCAATCTGCTTCTGCACCGCCTCCCACACCTCGCTGAACGGGTCCCCCCGGGTCCGCCAAGGACGCTCTTTCTTCAGTTCGCTGGGCAACCGTTCCAGCCGCAGATACCTCCGCGCCGTAGCCGGGTCCATCCCCGCCTTCGCCGCCGCAATCTCCTGATTCTTTTCCGTATTCGACAACTTTCTCAGCCTCCTCACCTGCTCGTCTGTAACCATTGCCTCGGCGCTCGACTCCGCGCGATTCTCAATGGTCTCTTTAGTTGTCGCCGAGCGGGGGTTTTAATTGTCGTCAGCCGGGTGATCTAATTGTCGCCGAACACCCTGGCGCCTGGAAATCCCCAACCCTTCTCCCCGAGCCGCCACCCAGGGAAGCGGTTAAGCGTTCCTTTTCAACAAAATCCCAAATCCGCTTGCATTCCCCCTTGGCGCCTGCTACTCTCAGGGAAGTCCGGATCGCCCCGTTAAAGAAAAAAACAGTCCTGTTGCAAAATATTCTTGCGAGGGGCTTGCGGAAGGCAGCCGGGTTTGATAGATTAGCAGATGGGATACGCACCGCTGAGCGATGCCGCTAGGACGCCGGACGGTGCGAACCAAGTTTAGGGTAGGCCGGCCAGCGGATTTCGCAGTAGCCGCCATTCTGAAGAGGTTCTTTCAGGCTCCCAAGTTTCTCTGGGCGTAGGGGTTGTAATTGTCCCCTGGTTTTGGCCCTGGATTTTTTGCCAGGGTCGGGATCAATTGCGCTCAAAACGGCTTTCGAGGCCGGCAGAGAATTGCCCTTCCTCTTAACAAGGATTCGGTGATGTCTTTGCGCAGATGTTTGACAATCTGGTTGGACGCGAAGAGTAGAAGGTAAGTCTTCGTCCTGCGGCGGCAACGTCGTAGGATTCGAAGTCAATTTCGTCAGTAACCTGAGTTCAAGGCCAAGGCAATCTGTCGGCCGCTGAGAGGGGCGCAAGTTCTTCGAGGTGAGCAGGCAATTTACTAAAGGTTCAAACGAGAGTTTGATCCCGGCTCAGAATCAACGCTGGCGGCGCGCTTAACACATGCAAGTCGCACGAGAAAGTGGAGCAATCCATGAGTAAAGTGGCGTACGGGTGAGTAACACGTGGATCATCTACCTTCTGGTGGGGAATAACCCTGGGAAACCGGGGCTAATACCGCATGAGCCCGTAAGGGGAAAGCAGCAATGCGCCGGAAGAGGAGTCCGCGGCTGATTAGCTTGATGGTAGGGTAATGGCCTACCATGGCGAAGATCGGTAGCCGGCCTGAGAGGGCACACGGCCACACTGGCACTGAAACACGGGCCAGACTCCTACGGGAGGCAGCAGTGGGGAATCTTGCACAATGGAGGAAACTCTGATGCAGCGACGCCGCGTGAGCGATGAAGCCCTTCGGGGTGTAAAGCTCTTTCGACGGGAACGATAATGACGGTACCCGAAGAAGAAGCTGCGGCTAACTACGTGCCAGCAGCCGCGGTAATACGTAGGCAGCAAGCGTTGTTCGGAATTACTGGGCGTAAAGAGTGCGTAGGCGGTGCTCTAAGTCTGTTGTGAAATCTCCCGGCTCAACTGGGAGGGTGCGGCGGAAACTGGAGTGCTCGAGTATGGGAGAGGTAAGCGGAATTCCTGGTGTAGCGGTGAAATGCGTAGATATCAGGAGGAACACCTGTGGTGTAGACAGCTTACTGGACCATGACTGACGCTGAGGCACGAAAGCGTGGGTAGCAAACAGGATTAGATACCCTGGTAGTCCACGCCCTAAACGATGCATACTTGGTGTGAGCCATTCATTTGGTTCGTGCCGGAGCTAACGCGTTAAGTATGCCGCCTGGGGAGTACGGTCGCAAGGCTGAAACTCAAAGGAATTGACGGGGGCCCGCACAAGCGGTGGAGCATGTGGTTCAATTCGACGCAACGCGAAGAACCTTACCTGGGCTCGAACGGCTTAAGACCATCTTTGGAAACAGAGACTTCCCGCAAGGGACTTGAGTCGAGGTGCTGCATGGCTGTCGTCAGCTCGTGTCGTGAGATGTTGGGTTAAGTCCCGCAACGAGCGCAACCCTTGTCCTGTGTTGCCACTCCCCTTAAAAGGAAGCACTCGCAGGAGACCGCCAGCGATAAGCTGGAGGAAGGTGGGGATGATGTCAAGTCATCATGGCCTTTATGTCCAGGGCTACACACGTGCTACAATGGACGGTACAAACCGCTGCAAACCCGCGAGGGGGAGCTAATCGGAAAAAACCGTTCTCAGTTCGGATCGCAGGCTGCAACTCGCCTGCGTGAAGCTGGAATCGCTAGTAATGGTGTATCAGAATGATACCGTGAATACGTTCCCGGGCCTTGTACACACCGCCCGTCACATCACGAAAGTGGATTGTACTAGAAGTCCTAATTTAAACAGGCCCAAGGTATGATTCATGATTGGGGTGAAGTCGTAACAAGGTAGCCGTAGGAGAACCTGCGGCTGGATCACCTCCTTTCTAAGAGAACGTGGCCGGAGACACTGAATCAAGCCACAGCCGCAAGGCTGGGTGAAGTAAGTGTTAGCCGTTCCGGTCCATGTCTTGGTTTCTCTTTTCTCAGGTTCCGCACGAAACTTCTGCTGGTATTCGGGCTGGTCCCGAATGCCTGCGTCCAATCGGCCTCGATTATACTTTCTCTTATGATCCAGGGGCTGTAGCTCAGCTGGGAGAGCGCCTGATTTGCATTCAGGAGGTCGCCGGTTCGATCCCGACCAGCTCCACCAGTTGTCATCCCGGGCCTGTAGCTCAGGTGGCTAGAGCGCATCCCTGATAAGGATGAGGTCGGTAGTTCAAGTCTACCCAGGCCCACCATCAAGTTTGAAGTGTGTTCTTTGAAAATTGAATATTGACGGGCAACATACACAAATGTTGCAACGGTCACCATGCAAAAAATATATGGTGACTGCTAGCGCAAAATCAAGGTTGGGCGTGGACGGGCCTCTGGCCCCAGACGTCTGGCCTCTGATGAATACTTTACTCTGTGTTTAGAGTAAATTTTATGGTCAAGCTACTAAGAGCATGCGTGTGGATGCCTTGGCGCAAGTAGGCGATGAAGGACGTGGTCAGCTGCGATAAGCCTCGGGGAGATGCAAGCAATCTGTGATCCGGGGATTTCCGAATGGGGGAACCCAACCGGTGTGTACACCGGTTATCGTGCGATGAATACATAGTCGTATGAAGCAAACCTGGGGAAGTGAACCATCTCAGTACCCAGAGGAAGAGAAAACAACCGTGATTCCGATAGTAGTGGCGAGCGAACTCGGATCAGCCTAAACCGGACAATTCGCAAGGAGAGTCCGGGGTTGCAGGACCACAATAATCATCTGGCCTCGTTTTAAAGCGGGGTCTGGTGGTTAAAAAGAGGGATAAGAAAGTGTTAATAGAACGGTCTGGAAAGGCCGGCCATAGAGGGTGACAGCCCCGTATATGAAAATGCAATCTTCCTTCCAGTGGCTCCTAAGTATCGCGGGGCACGTGAAACCCTGCGAGAATCTGCCGGGACCATCCGGCAAGGCTAAATACTAACTTGCGACCGATAGTGAACTAGTACCGTGAGGGAAAGGTGAAAAGAACCCCTGCGAGGGGAGTGAAATAGTACCTGAAACCGCATGCTTACAAGCAGTGGGAGGGCTATGCCGGGCAACCGGAAGGCCTGACCTCGTGCCTATTGAATAATGAGCTGGCTAGTCAATCTCAGTGGCGAGGTTAAGCGAAAGCGAGCCGCAGCGAAAGCGAGTCTGAATAGGGCGTATAGTCGCTGGGATTGGACGCGAAGCGGGATGATCTACCCTTGGCCAGGATGAAATCCGTGTAACAGCGGATGGAGGTCCGAACCGGTGTTGGTTGAAAACAGCTCGGATGAGCTGAGGGTAGGAGCGAAAGACCAATCAAATTCCGTGATAGCTCGTTCTCTCCGAAATAGCTTTAGGGCTAGCCTCGCGTGGTCCATCGCGGTGGTAGAGATCTGGATGAACTAGGGGCCTTCCCAGGTTACCGAATTCAACCAAACTTCGAATGCCGTACATGTGTAGCGCGGGAGTCAGACGGCGGGGGCTAAGCTTCGTCGTCAAAAGGAGAAGAGTCCAGACCATCAACTAAGGTCCCCAAATTCATGCTAAGTGGGAAAGGAAGTCGAGAGGCTCAGACAGCCAGGAGGTTGGCTTAGAAGCAGCCATCCTTTAAAGAAAGCGTAACAGCTCACTGGTCGAGCCGCTCGGTGCCGACAATCCATCGGGGCTCAAGCATGGTACCGAAGTTATGGATTCGAATCGCCTTTCGGGGTGATTCGAGTGGTAGGAGAGCGTTCTTAACGAAGCGAAGGTGTAGCGTAAGCAGCACTGGATTGTTAGGAAGAGACTCTGCCAGCATAAGTAGCGAGAAACCAGGTGAGAACCCTGGTCGCCGTAAGTCTAAGGTTTCCTGAGAAAGGTTAATCCGCTCAGGGTTAGTCGGAGCCTAAGGTGAGGCCGAAAGGCGTAGCCGATGGACACACGGTTAACATTCCGTGACTACGGAAGTCCGATCAAGACCGATGCGGGGACGCAGCGTGTAAATCCCTCTGCGCAATGGTTTCAAGGGGGGGTGAAGCGAGGCTGGGAATGGGAAATCCGCCCGGCTGTCTGCCAGGAAAATCCGCTAAGGAGGGCTTTCGTATCCGTACCACAAACCGACACAGGTGGACGAGATGAGTATTCTCAGGCGCTCGGGTGATGAATTCTTAAGGAACTAGGCAAATTAACTCCGTAACTTCGGGAAAAGGAGTACCCATAGCAATATGGGTCGCAGCGAAGCGCGTCAGGCGACTGTTTAACAAAAACACAGGTCTCTGCTAAGTCGAAAACGACGTATAGGGGCTGACGCCTGCCCGGTGCTGGAAGGTTAAAGGGAGAGGTTAGCCGCAAGGCGAAGCTTTGAACTGAAGCCCCAGTGAACGGCGGCCGTAACTATAACGGTCCTAAGGTAGCGAAATTCCTTGTCGGGTAAGTTCCGACCTGCACGAATGGCGTAACGATCTGACGACTGTCTCAAGAATTTGCCCGGCGAATTTGTGGTTCCGGTGAAGACGCCGGATGCCCGCCACAAGACGGAAAGACCCCGTGCACCTTTACTATACTCTATCAATGAATTATGGGGTGCTCTGCGCAGAATAGGTGGGAGGCTTTGAACCTGGGATTTTGGTTTCAGGGGAGCCAACGGTGAGATACCACCCTGAGCATTCTGTGATTCTAACTTACTCCCGTAATCCGGGAGAAGGACATTGGTAGACGGGTAGTTTGACTGGGGCGGTCGCCTCCTAAATTGTAACGGAGGCGTTCGAAGCTTGGTTCAGGAGGTTTGGAAATCCTCCTTCGAGTACAATGGCATAAACCAGGTTAACTGCGAGACCAACGAGTCAAGCAGGTACGAAAGTAGGACATAGTGATCCGGTGGTTCTGTATGGAAGGGCCATCGCTCAACGGATAAAAGGTACGCCGGGGATAACAGGCTGATCGGAGTCAAGAGTTCACATCGACGCTCCGGTTTGGCACCTCGATGTCGGTTCATCGCATCCTGGGGGTGTAGAAGCTCCCAAGGGTTAGGCTGTTCGCCTATTAAAGCGGTACGTGAACTGGGTTCAGAACGTCGCGAGACAGTTCGGTCCCTATCTGTGGTGGGCGCAGGAAATTTGAGGGGGGTTGGCCGTAGTACGAGAGGACCCGGCTGAACAGACCTCTTGTGATCCAGTTGTCACACCAGTGGCATAGCTGGGTAGCGAAGTCTGGTCGGGATAAGCGCTGAAAGCATATAAGCGCGAAACCTTCCCCGAGATGAGATTTCCCAAGCATAACAGCTAAGAAGGGCCGTGGAAGACTACCACGTCGATAGGACGGATGTGTAAGCACAGCAATGTGTTGAGCTGACCGTTACTAATAGCCCGTTCGGCTTGACCATAAAATTTTACTGTGAATACAGAGTAAATTTGCGTCAAGCAACGCTTGTGGGTTTGTCCGTCAATATTCAAGAAGGAATCAGGAGCCGGGAGTCAGGGGCCAGGATCGGAAGGTACGATTCTGGAGACTGACTTTCGGCTTCTGAGGACTTATTCAATCTTTGGGTGATTGTAGCGAGGGGGTCCCACCCGTTCCCATCCCGAACACGGAAGTTAAGCCCTTCAGCCCCGATGGTACTGCACGCGCGAGTGTGTGGGAGAGTAGGACGTTGCCCGATTAAAAAGGCGCACAGCGTTATGCGTTGTGCGCGTTGAAATAGATAGCCCCGATGAAAATCGGGGCTTTTCTGTTTTGAGCGGCCTTCTACGTATGGTAACGTATATGGCAGATGGTGAAGACGACGGTATATCTGGATCGCGAATTGGCGCTCAAGTTCCGGCAGCTCGCCGAGGTCAAGGGGCGGAGCCAGGCGGAGTTGATCCGGGAAGCGCTGGCCAATTATGCACTTGATGACGCGCGGCCGGCGATTCCGGGAGCCGGCGAGTTTCACAGCGGGCACGCGGACACGTCCGAGCAGGTCAAGCAGATCCTCGCCAAAGCGGCGCAAGGCGGAAAGTGGCGGCGGCAGAGGTCCAGTGGCGCTGATCGCTGACACGGGTGGAATTTACGCACTCTATGACGCGAGCGACCGGCACCATCGCGCGGTCCGGCGAGCCGTGGAAGCGGAGAACGGACCGCTGGTGTTGCCGGCGCCGGTGTTGGGTGAGCTCGACTATTTGCTTCGGACAAGGATTGGCGTGGAAGCGGAGCTGCGGCTGCTGGAGGGCGTAGGGAATGGGGCGCTGACCGTGGAGCAGTTCACCCGCCAGGACTCGGTGCGCTGCCGGGTGCTGCTTACGAAATATCGCGAGCTCGATCTGGGGCTGGCGGATGCTTCGGTGATTGCCGTGGCGGAGCGGTTGGGAGTGCGGCGGATTCTGACGGTGGACGAGCGGGATTTTAGAGCAGTGCCGTCAGCGAATGGAGAGGCGTTCGTGCTGGTGCCGCGGGATGAGCGGGCGCGGGCGGGGCGGTGACCGACTGCGGGCGGCCTTGGGGGGCTCGGATGTATTGGGAGGTGGTCGAGGTCAGGCCCGAGGCGGACTATGAATTGTTCGTGCGATTCGCGGATAGGGCGAGCGGACGAGTGCGGATTGCGCCGGAGCGGATGACGGGCGTGCTGGCTCCGCTGCGGGACCGGCGATTTTTCGAACAGGTGTTTGTGGATCACGGGGCGGTCGCGTGGCCGGGAGAGATTGATCTGGCGCCGGATGCGATGTACGCGGAGGTTGTGGGCGCGAAGTGGCGCGCGGGTGAGTGCGGCGGGAAATCGGAGAATGTTCCGTCTGTCCCGCATTTC
>CAWCPE010000009.1:0-647243 GCA_963797245.1 Terriglobia bacterium | reverse complement strand
ATTGGTGGCAGCGTGCAGAGTTGTACAAAGCGTTAATCCAACGCCCAAGAGTTCAAGCAACTGAACAGTGGCTAAAAGCGTGCACTGAACGTCGTCGAGCCGGGGTGCTATTAAACAGTTGTGATAAACCCGCGATACTACACACCCAACCATTATCAGCGACAACACAACCATCAAGGTACAAATCAATCTCATTAGTCTAATGTCCGCCATGATGGACTCATTCAGGTTAGTGAATGCCTCCTCTGCAGACTCGAGACTTGCTTAACGATGCCTGGTGCCTCGATTTTTCCCTTAATGGCGGAGACAAGTGAAGGCGGCACACCCCCACGGCAGATCAACACCAAAGGGAATATTGAGCGAACCACCGAGCCCACGAACAAGAGTACAAGAATTCGGAGAAAATCTCGTGCTATGTCCGGCTGGGCACGCCAGAAAAAGGCGATGTCTTCCATTTCCCCTCCAAGATCCTAGTTGCATGGCTGGTAGTTGCTGTCATAGGGTGAGTTCGCTATTCCGTCGAATAGTACCTGATTTAGTATCCACTCTGTTATGTTGCACGAGGGGGCGCTCTGGCCAAGATAACTCAATAAGAATTGATCTTGTATGCCAAGAAGGCCATGAAGCGCTTCATGAAATATATTAGCCTCATTGCCGATATTTTTACCATTGAGGGCAGTCAGAATGTACGACGGAACCACGGCCCCATCCATTTGCTGCAAGCTGCATTCTACGCCGTCAGGCTCGAAGGGCAGCGACGGAACGCCGCTGCAACACCGAATTCCTTTAACGAAGGACCCCATAAAGGCCTAGACCTAAAAAAAACAACGCCACTACACTGATCCCTACCGGATTGAGAACCGGGATTATCTTGTCTCGCGATTTTTTGAATAGACGACCCATGTTCGTGTTAGGACATAGCAACCGACTATGATAAAGAGCCATGAGAAGAACCGCCCAGGCCCGCCCGGACTCCCTGAAGAGAGCGGCCCAAATAGCATCAGTGTCAAGGATGGCACCCCTTCCCAACGGTGGATAGGTTGATATAGGCGCCACCGCCGCCGCCCTTTTGCCCCAAAAATGCCTCGCCGTAGATGCCTACTCCCGTTACTGACCTTGGCCCATGACCGAAAGCAACGCCACCCGCAGATGCTGATACTAATGGCGTATGAGTACCGACACCACCGTACACCAAGCCTTCACTTGAAACTTGGCCGTTTGTTCCGACAGTTGCTGCACCGCCCACGCCACCTACAGCACCCTCTCCGCCACCTAATTCGCTCAACCCTCCTGCGCTTGCGCCATGTTCGCTATCCACTTCTGCGATCGTTCTGACCTGCCCCCGATAAACTAAGCCATTCATAATTTGGAAAGCTCCGAAAATAATAGAGGAGTTTTTCAGATGAAGAAGACGAAGCACAGCGAAGAGAAGATCATCGGCGCGGTGAAGCAGCTGGAAGCGGGCCGACCGGTGAAGGAACTAGCCCGGGAGATGGGCGTGACCGACCAGACGCTGTACAACTGGAAGGCGAAGTTCGGGGGGATGGAAGTCAGCGATGCGAAGAAGCTGAGGGCGCTGGAGGAAGAGAACCGGCGGCTGAAGGAGATGGTAGCCGATCTCAGTCTGGACAAGGAAGCGCTGACCACGGTGATACGAAAAAACGGCTGGAGCTTGTGAGTGCGAGGCGGGACGTGGCGCTGGTGATGGCGGAGCATCGCCATCAGCGAGCGCTATGCTTGCAAGCTCCTGGAAGTGGACCGCTCGACTATCGATATGAGCCGCGGCCGGACCGCAACGCGGAACTGCGCGAGGCGCTGTGGGCAGTGGCGAGGCAGCATCCGCGTTACGGCTACCGCCGTCTGTGGGCGCTGCTGGTAGCGGCAGGGCTGGGAGGTGGATGTGAAACGCATTTACCGGCTCTACAAAGCCGAAGGGCTGATGGTGCGGCGGCTGAAGCGAAAGCGGCTGGAGGCGTCGTGCCGGCTGAACCCGCTGCTCAGTGCGGCCGAATCAGGAATGGGCGCATGGACTTTGTGTCGGATGCACTGGCCACCGGGCGCGCGCTGCGAATATTCAACCTGATTGACAGCTACACGAGAGAATGCCTGGCGATCGAAGTCGGCACCGGAATCTCCAGCAGGCAGGTGACACGGTGCTGGAGCGGGTGATGGAAGAACGCGGGAGCGCCGGCGCGATTCTGCGCTGCGACAACGGGCCGGAGTTCACCAGCCGTGCACTTCATCGGAGTGGTGCGAGGATCGAGGCATCACAGTGCATTACATTCAACCGGGCAAGCCGATGCAGAACGGCCACGTGGAAAGCTTCAACGGACGATTCCGGGACGAGTGCCTGAACACGAACTGGTTTGTGAATCTGACAGACGCACGGCGAAAGATCGAGGCGTGGCGAAAGGAGTATAACGAAGAACGTCCGCACAGCAGCCTGGCTTACCGGACGCCGGACGAGTTCGCGAAAACCTGCTCAGAGCTCACCAGCAGGATGGCCGCCACCCCACCGGACCGCCCGTCGGTATCGGTGGATCGCACAGCGGTGCTCGCCGGCAAGGGTTCGCTGGCGCCGTGCCCTGACGGGCGCGCCCTTGCCGGCTCCGCGCCGCCGTGCAGTGAGAACATTATCGCGACGGGCGGCTCCGGCGGGATGGCTTAGGAGTAGATCAGGTAGGATGAAAAACCGGGATTTTCCAAATTACGACTGGTAGAGAAAACCGGGGCACGTCAGTTCCAACAAAGCCGTTTACAGGCCCTCCACCGAACTCTTGTCCTAGATAGCCATATACGCCACCCCCGCAGTCGAGGGGCAGCCTTGTTATCGCTGGATGGCTGAACACAGTTCTCGCTGTCGGTGAAAGTGGCACGTCATTGGGCACATAGCGGGGCGTAGGCGACGACATTAGAAAGGCCAAAAGGGAGCCTTGCTTGGCGTTAACATTTGTTTGTTGGGGATGGATATCACTTGTATCCCCATTCTTAGGCGGCTTCTTGTCCTTGGTTGGATCAACGCCCGCATCCGCACAACCTTTGCCGTCTCCATCGTCCGCTTTGCCGTTGCTGGTATCAACACAAGACAAACCATCTGGATCGATGTTGCTTAGCGGATTATTTCCCACGTAATTGTAGAGATTCCAAGTCTGGGGATATCTAACGTCGGCTACAAATATCCCAGCGGGGTCCGGGCTGGTGAATCGTCCTTGCGCACTCGACATGTACCTGGCCCCGAAGAAGTCCAGCCCCGTTTCGGAATCTCTTTCTTTGGAGGTAAACTTCATCGGCTGCACATCCGGGTTTGTCGCCGATACAGCCGTGTTGTAGCCCATCGACGACGTCGCTCGTCGGTCCCCACCGTCAGCTCTTCTCCGAACGGCAGATAATCGTAGCGCTTTAAGACATTTCCGTTCGCGTCGGTTGCCAGCCGCGTGCTGCCCAGGTGATCCACCGTCAGGTACGTCGTCCCGGTCGCCACCGGAGCCGCCGTGGAATATTCTTGCGCCAACCGCCCTTCGGCATCGTACACGAACGTCGTCGTCCCACTCGGCGTCACGGCCATCACCCGGCGGCCGTCGCCATCGTAGGTGTAGGTCGATACCGAACCGGCCATCGTCGCCTGCACTTGCCGGTTTTCTCCGTCGTAAACGAAGGTGCGGTTCGGCAGGCTCCCGGTCAGGTTCCCCATCGCGTCGTAATTCCAGCTGTTGATGCGATTCTGAGCCGTGAACCACGACGACGCCACCGGCGTGTCCGACGCGAGCGTGATGCCGGTCACGCCCGACGCAACTACCCAGCGATTGCCAACGGCATCGAAGTTATTCGGCTCGACCCAGTTCGCTGGAGCCGTGGGCGTGGGAGCGCCGCTCGCTTGCGTGAGTCGGTTCGCGCGGTCGGAGTATTGATACGCCTGCGTCTCGGCGAACGCAGGGGCGCTGGCGATGGCATCGAAGCCGATCTGCTGACGCGTCACATTCCCATTATTGTTCGAACAGGTGACGGAATAGGAAGTGTCCGAAAAGTCGGCACAGTAGTCGTACGTCAGCGTGAGCATGTTCGAGCTGCCCTGCAGGGTCGCGATCGACAGCGGCTGCAGGCGGGCGTTAAAGCTCGTCGTCTCGATCAATGACTCCTTGACGTGGCCCGGTTCTTCCGCTCCTCGGGATATTGGACGATAATGTTCCTCGCTACTGTTGCGTCTCGGGGAACAAGCAGATTCAAACGGCAGATGGGGATTTTCCGTTAAAGTGAGACTTATCCTGCAAGGTCAAACGCAATCGTCGTAGATAAAAAAGCCACGTCAAGCTCGCGCCCAGACCCGTGAATAGCGGTAGCAGGCCATAGTAATCTTTAAAAGACGAATACGAACCAAATTCATAGAGCCAAAATCCGAAATGCAGTCCTAAAGTGACAACGGGGGTCCATTCGGGAAGTTCTGGTCTACCGAAAGTGTATATGACTCCGAAGATGATGATTAAAATGAGTTCTGCCAACATCATAGGATGACCCCATCGACTAGACGAAAGCCAGACGAACGGGGCGAGAGCGAAACCCAGGGTCCCGGCGACTGATCGAAGAAATTCGCGCACGATAGCGGAACCTTCGAAGGCTCGCAATAACAACCACATGCAAATGCCAAATGCAAACGCCGCCAAGAAAAAGGCGAAGTATCCCAAGGCAAAAACATCTTTTGCGACGCGCACGTCGTGGACATCCGATATAAGGCCGAGGCGCAAACCAGTTACCCGATCGAGATTGAAGAGGGCGGCCGTCCCGTACCTTGGAAAGAATGACAAATAAACGCCCGCCCCTACTATGCCAACGTTGATCGAAGTAGCCAGCTCATGTGCATTCGTTGATCGATCCCGACTCATTTGGGTACCACCTCCCACCCTCGCGTCAAGAGATCTAGGGGAAAATGAGCAGCCGGACGGTCCATGCGTCTTGGCGAACGCAGGGGCGCTGGCGATGGCATCGAAGCCGATCTGCTGACGCGTCACATTCCCATTATTGCTCGAACAGGTGACGGTTGTTCGGCGACAATTAGATCACCCGGCTGACGACAATTAAAACCCCCGCTCGGCGACAACTAAAGAGACCATTGAGAATCGCGCGGAGTCGAGCGCCGAGGCAATGGTTACAGACGAGCAGGTGAGGAGGCTGAGAAAGTTGTCGAATACGGAAAAGAATCAGGAGATTGCGGCGGCGAAGGCGGGGATGGACCCGGCTACGGCGCGGAGGTATCTGCGGCTGGAACAGTTGCCCAGCGAACTGAAGAAAGAGCGCCCATGGCGGACCCGCGGGGATCCGTTCAGTGAGGTGTGGGGTGCCGTACAGAAGCAGATTGAAGAAAGCCCCGGCCTGGAGGCCAAGACGCTGTTTGAATGGCTGCAGCGGGAGCACCCAGGGCGGTTTAGCGACGGGCAGATCCGGACGCTGCAACGGCGAATCAAGCTCTGGCGGGTGACGGAAGGACCCGCGCAGGAGGTGTACTTCGGGCAGGTGCACGTGCCGGGGCGGCTGTGCGCGTCGGACTTCACGCACATGGCCGAGCTGGGAATCACGCTCGCGGGGCAGACGTTCGAACACCTGGTGTACCACTTCGTGCTGACGTATTCGAACTGGGAGACGGGCACGATCTGCTATTCCGAGAGTTTGGAAAGCCTCAGCGAAGGATGGCAGAACGCGGTGTGGGAGTTGGGCGCCGTGGCGGCCGAGCACCGCACCGACAGCCTGTCGAGCGCGGTGAACAACATGAGCAATCTAGAGGAGTTCAACCGGCGCTATGAAGGGGTGATGCGGTATTACGGGGTGAAGCCGCAGCACACCAATCCGGCGAGCCCGAACGAGAATGGGGATTGCGAGCAGAGCCATCATCGGTTTAAGCGAGCGGTGGAGCAGGCGTTGCTGCTGCGCGGGAGCCGCGATTTTGCCAGTATGGCCGAGTACGCGCAGTTTCTGAAAGATCTGTTCGCGCAGCGCAATGCCGGGCGACGGGACCGCTTGGCGGAAGAAATCGCAGTGATGCGGGAGTTGCCGGCGCGGCGGATGGAATCGGCCAAACGGGAGAGGGTGAAAGTGGACTCGGGAAGTCTGATCCACGTCGAGCGGAACTCGTATTCGGTGAACAGCCGCTTAATCGGGGCGCAGGTGGAAGCGCGGTTGTACTTGGACCACGTCGAGGTTTGGTACGGACAGAGAAAGGTGGAAGACCTGCCGCGGCTGCGCGGCCGGGGCAAGCATCGCATCGACTATCGGCACATCATCGAATGGTTGGTGCGCAAGCCCGGAGCCTTTGAAAACTACCGGTATCAAGAGGACCTGTTTCCGACCAGCCGGTTTCGCATGGCATACGATGCGCTGCGGGAAAGCACGCCGCTGAGGGCGGGCAAGGAGTACTTGAAGATTCTGAAACTGGCGGCGGAGACCGGCGAGGTCCAGGTCGATCAGGCTTTACGCGAACTGCTGGCGGGAGAAGAGGAAGTGGCGATTACGGTGGAAGTGATCGGCGCAATGCTGGCCCAACTCGATACCATCGCTCCGGTGACGATGGTGGAAGTGGCGTTGGTGGACCTGGCCGGCTTTGACCAGTTGTGCACGGAGATGCGGCAATGAGCGCGGTCGCCGATGTCCGTCCAGCTTTGCTGGAGTATCTGAAGGATCTCCACCTGCCAACGGTGCGGGAATGCTATGAAGACACGGCCCGGCAGGCAGAGCGGGAAACACTGAGCTACGAGCAGTATCTGCTGGAAGTAATCACGCGGGAATGCGAGCAACGGCGCAAGAGCAAAGTGCAGCGGCTGTTGAAGGATTCGGCGCTACCGCTGGAGAAGTCGCTGCAGAATTTTGATCTGAAGCGTTTGCCGGCGAAAGCGGGACGGCAGTTGCGGACGCTGCTGGAGGGCGGGTTCCTGGACCGGAAAGAGAACGTGCTGGTGTTCGGGAATCCTGGATCGGGGAAGAGCCATCTTCTCACGGCTCTGGCCCAGGAACTGGTGGTGGTGAAGGAGCGGAAAATGCACTTCACCAAGTGCGCGCTGCTGATGCAGGATTTATTGGCCGCCAAACGGGATCTGCGGCTTAGCCGGGAGATCAAACGGCTAGGCCGCTACGACGGATTGATCATCGACGATCTGGGCTACTTGCAGCAAAGCCGGGACGACATGGAAGTGGTGTTCACCTTGTTGGCCGAGCGCTACGAACGGGGCAGCGTCCTGATGACCAGCAATCTGCCGTTTTCCAAATGGGAAGCGATCTTCAAAGACGCCATGATGACGGCGGCGGCCATCGACCGACTGGTGCACCATAGCGTGATCATCGAACTGAACATTCCCAGTTATCGCGTGGAACACGCCAAGAAAAATCAGCAAGCGGAAAGCCAAGGTGAAAACGGATGACCAGCCCAGCGCAGAAACACAAAACAGGAGCCAAGAGAGCTGTGGAAATGGCGGTGCCGTGGAAAGCCTGGAAAACCAACCCCAGGTTTTCCACCCTTCCCACCGCCCCTTGGAAATCTCGCCAACAGCGGCGAGATTCCCACATTCCCACAGCTCCGACTAATCTTATCCATCTCTTAAAACAGAACCCCAACGGCCAAGGGGCTTCGCCCCTGGCCTACGAGCTTCAGAGTAGTTGTCGTTGATCGGGAGAAATAGTTGTCGTCAAAGCAAAGAAATAGTTGACGCCGGACAGACGAAACTCGAGCACGCTCTCAAGACCGCCATCTCGGCAGCCCATAATGCGGAGAAGTTCGGCTCCGAGCTTGGTTACGTGGTCCGCTTCGACTCGGACGCGATTAAGTCGATGGCGATCACGGTCCTGATCAACATGAGCGAAGGGGGCAGGCGATGACTGATGTCGCGCTCGCGCCCGGGGTGGCAGAGGTGCTCTCACCCACTCAGGTGCGTTGTTTCATGGACTGCCAGGTGCGCTGGCGGTTCCGGTATGGCCTGAAGATTCCGGATTCGCAAAACGGAAAGCTCGCGCTCGGCCGGGCGGTTCACGCCGCGCTGACGCAGAACTTCGCACAGAAGATCGAGACTCGCGAGGACCTTCCGGTTACCGGGGTGCGCGCGCTATTCCGCGAGGCATGGGCTTCGGAATGCCCGCAAACCGATTTCAGCGATGACGAAGATCCGGCGGAACTGGCTGCGTGCGGCGAGGCGCTCGTTCTGAAGTATATGGACGACGTCGCGCCGCGAATCGATCCGGTGGCGACCGAAATCCGCGTAGAGGGGGAAATCGGCGGTGTCACCGTTCAAGGCTGGATCGATGTGATGGATGTCGAGGGTCGCATCATTGAGATCAAGACCGCGGCGCGTAGGCCGGCGATGATCGCTCCCGAACACAGGTTTCAGCTCGCAACCTACGCTCAGTTGACGCCGGGCGCCAACGGGAGCGCCCGGGTCGACACGCTCGTCAAGACCAAGAC
The DNA here is from genome assembly GCA_963797245.1 of Terriglobia bacterium. Classification (GTDB taxonomy): domain Bacteria; phylum Acidobacteriota; class Terriglobia; order Bryobacterales; family Bryobacteraceae; genus Palsa-187. Next base: position 638,809 of record CAWCPE010000009.1, on the reverse strand, counting down.
ACCGGCGATCGTGACGCACAGCTTTACGCCGACCGATTCGGATGTTGCCGCGGTCCACCGGCTCTACGCCCTCGCCCAACAATCCATGCGCAAGGAAATATACATGACCAATCGGCTGTCGCTTAACTGTTCCCGGCGCAATTGTAGCTACTGGCGCTGCTGCGAACGCGAGTGGGGAGGAGAGGTGCCCGAAAAATGAAACCTACTCGCAACCCCCGATACCTCGCCTGGATTCGTACGCATCCGTGCGTTGTGTGCGGCTCCTGTAAAGGCATCGAAGCCTCGCACACTGGGCCGCGCGGCATTGGACAGAAGTCGTCGGATCTTTCGGCGATCCCGCTGTGCCACCGGCATCACCGGACCGGCAACGACAGCTACCACAAGCTTGGCCAGCGTCGATTTGCCGAAGTCCACAACCTCGACATTGCCGCGATTGTCCGCCGGCTCAGTGCGAGACCGGCGATCCGCATCGAGTCTGGCGCCTTTGTGGGCTATTTGAATGACCAGCAATTCGTGTTGGGATTCGTTCAGGACGGAGTCGCCCCGGCCGTCAAGAAGATGATGCGTGTGAGCCGGGAAGATCGGCTGAGCCAGCCGATCGCATCGTGAGCGGCATGAGTTACAGTTTGCGGCTCCCCGAAGAGGAACCGACATGCGAATGCCGCTGGGATGAGGTTCACCAGCGGATGGATCGCGATGACTGCCATTTTCATTTCGACGAAGAGCCGACGGAAGTGAATGAGATCGAAATCGTCTTCGCGGGATTACAGCAATCCGATCCCGCGAAAACATTCGGGCCGGTTGAGGAAGAGAGGAGAAATCATGACGTTGGAAAAAGACCAAGGCGCAAACCTGCGCGCCGATTCGAACGCCAAGCGGAAGCCGGCTAAGAAGGCGTCCGTTGCCGAAACCGCGGCTTCCGAGAAAGCGCACGGCAGCGACGAGCCCGAGCGCGCCAAGTTCCGCGACGGCAGCAAGTCCGCGAAGATCATCGCACTCCTGGGTCGCCCGACTGGCGTCACGATCAAGGAAATGATGAAAGCGACCAAGTGGCAGCCCCACTCGGTACGCGGCTTCCTGTCGGGTGTCGTTCGCAAGAAGATGGGCTTGAAGTTGACGTCGATGGTACGGAAAACCGGTGAGCGCGCCTATCGAGTCGCGGCATCCTGAGCGTACAGATGAGATTCCGAATGGTTTGGATGGGCCCGGACGATCCCGATCAAAAAGATCCCGCGGCGAACGCGAAACCCGCCGCACGACTCAGTAAGACGGTCCGTTATGAGCAACACGGGGCAGAAATGGTCCGCGTGGAAAGGCTGGCGAACGGCACAACCCGGTCGATCCCAGTCGCCAACTTCAGCGCTCGTGTCGTCGGCGATATTACTTTGGATGATGGCCTGGACGAGAGCCGCCACATTGCCCTTGAAGTCGCGGTGGACGGCAGGATGGTCCGCATCGTGTTGGGAACGGCGGAGTTCAGCCGCATGAGCTGGGTCCTGCACAAGCTCGGTCCGAGGGCGATCGTCTATCCGGGTCAGCAACAGCACACGCGAGCAGCCATTCAATCGTTGTCTGGCGAGATTCAGCAGGAGCACATTTTCGCTCATCTGGGCTGGAGAAAACACCGCCAGAACTGGGTGTACCTGCAATCCGGCGAGGTAGTCAGCGCGGAAGGCCCCAAGCCCGACCTACGCGTGCGATTGTCCGATCCCCTCAAGCGTTTCCAAACCCGCCAGCCCGCCGATGCCGCATCCCTCCTCGCGGCGGTGCGTTCCAGTATTGCGTTTCTGTCCGTAGCGCCAGACCGTATCACGATCCCGCTGTTGGCATCCGTCTACAGAGCCCCGCTCGGTCCGGTGGATTTCAGCTTATATCTCGCAGGCCGGACCGGGACATTCAAGACGGCGCTGGCCGCATTATCGCAGCAGCATTTTGGAGCGGCGATGAATGCCGCTCACTTACCCGCGAATTTCGCGTCAACCGCGAGTGCGATCGAGGAGATCGCGTTCGAGGCCAAAGATTCGCTGTTAGTGATTGACGATTTTGTTCCCAACCGCCGATCGAGTGACGGTGCCCTCTAGCGAGCCTGGCGGAACGAATCTTTCGAGCGGCCGGAAATTGTCAGGGGAGAAGCCGAATGAGCGGGCAGGGATTGCGAGCCCCGCGGCCGCCTCGTGCGTTCCTTCTGGCGACCGGCGAAGAAGTACCGCAGGGCCACAGCGTTCGCGCCCGGCTTCTGATCGTAGAATTGCGCCCTGGAGACGTCGACCGGGCGGCACTAACCCGATCTCAAAACGACGCCGAGGAAGCGCAATACGCAACGGCCATGGGCGGATATCTCGCGTGGGTTGCAGGACGTTACGAGGAACTTCAAGGTCGTCTAAAGACCCGCATCCGGGAACTTCGTCAACGAAACTGGGGATTCCGGCGAAGGCGAACGCTGATTCCGGAGGGAACGCGAACGGCATTCCGGGCCGAAGGCGAACAGTTCTCGGAGCGTAGCGACGCTGGCACTTCGATTGTGCAAGAAGTGTTCGGCTTCGTCAAGGGAAACCTGTCCGGAGCGTAGCGGAGGAACAGCGCCGCGAGCGGAGAAAGGGGTGCGGGGAAAGGGGCGCAGCCCTTGTCCCCGCCTCAGCGCTTCAGAGACCGGCGAGCGTTAGCTCGCCGGCTGCGCACCATGCTTCTTGCGCATGGAATCGCCGCGCATTTCGATGCGATGCGCGTTGTGAACCAAGCGGTCGAGGATACCGTCGGCGGCAGTGGGGTCGCCGATCTGCTCATGCCAGCGTGCGACGGGAAGCTGCGATGTCAGGATCGTCGAGCGAGTTTGATAACGGTCCTCGCAGATCTCCCAGAAGTCGCGCCGTTCGGTTTCAGCAAGGGGAGCCATGGCCCAATCGTCGATCACCAGCACATCGATGCGGCTGAGCCGTGCCAGCAAAGTTCGCAAACTGCCATCGGCTCGGGCCAGGGCGAGATCGCGAAACAGGGCGGCGGCCCGAATGTAGAATGCCGAGAATCCGTCGCGGCAAGCCTTCTGCGCCAAGGCGCACGCCACGAAGCTTTTGCCGACGCCGGTGGGTCCGAGCACGAATATATTTTCGTGCTGCTGCGGCCCACGCAGATTTCTGCGTCATGGCCCGGATTACGCTCTTGTCCAGCCCGCGTGAAGCGCGATAATCGATATCTTCCACGCAGGCGCCCTTGAGTTTGGCGGCGTGCAGCCGTCGTGCCAGCGCCTGATTCTCGCGCCAGCTCCACTGCTGATCCACCAGCAAGCCGAGCCTTTCCAGAAAGCTCAGCTCCCGCGTGGCCGGATCTTGCTCCTGCGCCTTCAATGCGTCCAGCATGCCCAGCAGTCGCATGGCGGCGAGTTTTTCCATCATCGGTTCCTGTAGCATGTCGTCTCCTTATTCGAAGTACTCCGCGCCGCGGATGTTGTCATGCGGTGGCGTGGACGCTGGCGGCGGCGCATTTTCCAGAGGCACCTGATCGAGCGAAGTTTTCAGGATCGATTCGATGTTCTTGTAACGGCACGCGCCGGTGAGCAGCGCACGCTCGGAGGCCGCCTCGACGCGCTGGGGCGAATACTTTCCCGCCAACCGGATGATGCCCAGACAACCGCGATAGCCCGATTCCGGATGCGGCTGGTTGGCCATGATCCGTTCGAACAATCGAGCTGTGTGCGGGCCGATGGTTTCGGCCCAGCGCACCATCCGCGAGGGGGACCACTCCAGATGCTCGCGGTGGCTCTTGGGCCGATGTTCATGGATGGTGACGGCCTTGTTGCGCTCGCGGCTACGCAGATGCGAGGCCACGCGCGAGCCTTTGTGCAGGATCTCCACCGTGGTGGGCGTCGAGCGGACCTCCACCACTTCGTGCACCAGGTTGTAAGGCACGCTGTAGAAGTTCGCATCGAAGGCCACGTGATAGTCGATGTTGACGCGAGCCCGGCACCACTCGCTCATGTCGAAGGGCTCCCTCGGCAACGGCTTCAGCGCGGGCTTGTCGATGGCTTCCCAGACGCTGGCCCGCGTGCCATCTTTCTTGCGGAACGGCCGGTGATTCAACTTGCCCAGCAGCTCGCGAATCGCCACGTTGAGATCTTCCAGCGAAAAGAACTTGCGATGACGTAGCGCCGCGACGATCCAACGCTGCGTCATCTGCACGGCGCTTTCCACCTTGGCCTTGTCACGCGGCTTGCGCGGACGCGCGGGTAAAATCGCGAAGCCGCAGTGTTGCGCGAAATTGTAATAGGTCGGATTCAGATCCGGATCGTAGCGGTGCGCCTTCGTCACACCTGTCTTGCAGTTATCGGGCACGGCCAGTTCCGGGATGCCCTGAAAATGTTCGAAGGCGTGCACGTGCGCCTTGAGCCAGGCTTCCATCTGCTGATCGCGCGTCGCCTCGGCCCAGGTGTAGGAACTCGCACCCAGAGCGGCCACGAACAAGGACGCTTGCCAGACTGCGCCGGTGTGGCGGTCATAGACCGGAATCGTCGCGCCGGCCCAATCGACGAACATCTTCTCGCCCGCTTTGTGCTCCTGGCGCAGCACCACGTCGAGCTTCGAGCGCCAGCGCTGATACAGGTAGCAGAATCGAGAGTAACGATAGCCTTCCGGATTCACCTGCCGGTATTCCTCCCACAGCAACTGCAAGGTCACGTGTTTGTTCTTTTGCAGTTCCTCGTGAATGGCGGCAAGGTCCGGCGGCGTGCGCGCGGATGGCTCCTCCACCGCCGCTGGTTCCGGACACGGGAACAGCGCGGATTCGATCCGCGCTTCATCCCAATCTTCCGGCAAGGGCCACGTCACGCCGGTTGCCTCGGCCCGCTTCAGGTACTTGTGAACCGTGCTGACTGCGATCGAGCAGCTTCGCCCAATCTGCTGGTAGCCCAGTTTGAGTTCATATCGGAGGCGCAGGACCTCCCGTAATTTACGCATGGATTATGTTCCCGGGAACATAATCCGTGTAATGTGCCCGGCCGCGTTATGTGGCCGCGTGCCGCAGACCACAACATTTCCAGGCATTCAGTTGCCCAACCGGGCACATAACAAGTCAGCGGGACGTGCGATGATCTCCGGAGCCTCCCTCAAGAGAGGAGATTTTCTTGTTGAACCGCTATTTCATCCGTCCGACTACGGTCGACCGAATCCGAGCATCCTGGATCGGCGACGCGATCGAGCGTTACGTTTCCTGGCTCGGCGAGCAGAACTACGCCGCGCGGAATGTTTTTGTGCGTGTGCCCATCCTGCTCCGATTCGGACAGTATGCACAAGAAGCTGGTGCAAACAGTTGGGAGGAACTTCCGGCTCATGTTGCGCCGTTCGTTGAAACTTGGCTGAATCGCCAGCGGCGGGAGTATTCGGAACCCCAGCGCCAAGCTGCTGCGCGGGGGATCCGCAATCCAATCCAGCAACTGCTTCGGCTGATTCTTCCAGAGACGGACAAGTCCACATTGCCGGATCCGTTCGCGGACGTTGTTCCTAGCTTCTTCGATTTTCTCCGCCGGGAACGAGGTCTGCGCGAAGCGACCCTGGTTCAGTACCGGCATTATCTTCATCGGCTTGAGGAGTACTTGTGCAGGGTCCGGCGGCCGTTGTTACCTGATCTGCCACCGGCGGCTGTTACTGCTTTCATCACCGAAAGCGGCACGACCATCGACAAACGCTCGGTGCAGAGTCTTTGCAGCATTCTGAAAGTATTCTTTCGCTACGTTTATCGCGTGGGCCTCATGACTCGCGATCTGGGCAAGGCCATCGAATCACCACGCCGATATAGTTTTTCGAACTTGCCGCGCGCGATTACCTGGAGCGAAGTGGAACGGATGTTACAGAAGGTAGACCGGCGGAGTCCGGTTGGCAAACGCGACTACGCGATCCTGTTGCTCCTGGTGACGTATGGGTTGCGCGCTCGTGAAGTCGGTGCGTTGACCCTGGATGACATCGACTGGAAACGCGACCACGTCCACATTCGCGGACGGAAGGCCGGACACTCGACGGCGTATCCTTTGGCCGCACCGGTGGGCGACGCACTCCTCGACTATCTGAAGCAGGGGCGACCCGAAACAACCGAGCGGGCGGTTTTCTTTCGAGCGTATGCGCCCTATACGCCACTCTCGCGTGTCGCCGTTTCGATGCGGGCGAAATGGTACCTCCGAAAAGCCGGGATCAATGTGCCCCGGCCAGGCTCGCATACGTTGAGGCACACCTGCGTTCAACGCCTTGTCGATTCCGGGTTCTCACTCAAGACGATCGGGGATTTCGTCGGGCACGGAACGCCGGATGCCACCAAGATTTACGCCAAGGTGAACATTCAGGCACTTCGCGAAGTCGCACTCGGCGACGGTGAGGAGGTCCTATGAAGAAACCAACGAAAGGTCCGCTGGCGGACGGCATTGAGCTGTACCTCGCTCACAAGCGTTCGTTAGGCAAAGAGTTGGCCAAGGTGGAGCCGATGCTGCATCTGCTGGATGGCAACTTGCTCACTCAAGGCGTCGCGGAACTCCGTCAGATCACGGCGGCCCACATCGACGCGTTCGTAGCCTCCCGGTCACGGCGCTCTCCGCGCAGTTACAACGGGCTTATCGGTGCGATTCGCGGACTGCTCGATTGGATGGTAGTTCACGAAGTACTGACTGAGTCGCCGCTGCGATGTGAAACTCGGCGCGTCACCTCACCTCGGCGGCCATTCCTCTTCAACCCCGACCAGGCGCGCCGTCTCCTCGAAGTTGCGGAACAACTGCCCAGTAACCCACGAGCGCAGACGCGCGGAGAGACCTACAAGATGATCTTCGCGCTGCTGTACGGTTTGGGGCTCCGCGTCGGGGAGGTGTCGCGATTGTGCCGCAAGGACATCGATCTCGATAACCAGCTTCTGATCATTCGCCAGACGAAGTTTGGAAAGGATCGTCTGGTGCCGTTCGGACCAAAGATGGCCCGAGCGATTGCCGGTTTTCTGGATCGTGAAGAGTCGCGGTTCGGACCAATCTCGCCCGATTGCTCGGCGTTCTCCTTCGACAAACGGAAGCGCACGCCGATTGGCACTAACACGATTAGCTGGGCATTCCACAAACTGCTGCCCACGCTTCAACTGACGGTTCCCTCCGGCGTGGCGCCGCCGCACTTGCATTGCCTCCGCCATTCGTTCGCCGTTGGCACCCTGTTGCGTTGGTACCGGGCAGGCGTCGATCCGATGACGCGGTTGTTGGATCTTTCCACGTTCTTGGGCCACGTCAGCCCTTCCTCGACGGCCGTCTACTTGACCATCACCACAGAACTGCTGGACTGCGCCAGTGAGCGCTTCGCGGCATTTCGCGGCGAACAGCCGGAAGGAGTGTGTGCGATGAGCGCAAGCACACCTTTGCTGGGTACGATCCTGGCGTCGTTCTTCAACGACTACCTGAAGCTTCAGCGGGGACTGCGGCCGAACTCGATAACGAGCTATGCGGATGCGATGCGATTGCTGTTGCAGTTCGCGGCGGCAACTGGCAAGAAAAAGATCACCCAGCTTGGTCTTGACGATCTTAATGCCGATGTCGTGAGCCGGTTCTTGAACTCCCTCGAAGAATGTCGAAGCAATGCGGCTCAGTCACGCAACCAGCGATTGGCGGCGCTCCGCACGTTCTTCGAATACGTTGGCCAGCGATTCCCGGAGAGGCTTGAGCAGGCTCAGAAGGTGACCGCTATTCCGAGAAAGCGCGCTCAGCCTCCGGAAACCATCTTCCTCGAGCGCGATGAAATCGAAGCCACGCTGGCCGCCCTGCCGACGGATGGACGATGTGCTTTACGTGACCGAACCCTGCTGGTGTTCCTTTACAATACGGGAGCCCGTGTGCAGGAAGCCGCGGACCTCCGCGCGAGTGATGTCCACTTCGATCCGACTCCGCGCGTGCATCTGCACGGAAAAGGAGACAAGTGGCGGGTCTGCCCACTCTGGGCAGAAACCTCCGCCCTGCTGAAGAAGCTGGTCTCCGACCACGGACCAGGACGCCCACCAGACCGGCCGGTCTTCACTGGCGTAGGGGATTCAGCTTTGACTCGGTTCGGAATCTACAAAATCATCCGACGGTACACCACGCAGATTGTTAAGAAAGGATCGGATGGCCAGGCAAAGCGAGTTTCACCTCACGTATGGCGACACACCACTGCCGTGCATCTTCTCGAAGCTGGTGTCGAGGTGAACGTCATTCGCGCTTGGCTCGGCCACACAAGCTTGGAAACCACCAATCGCTACGCCGAGATTACTCTCCGTACCAAGCAGGCGGCTTTGGAAAAGTGCATAGTGCCGGGCACCGCAGAAGAGAGGATCCCGCGGAAACCTCGCTGGCAGACCGATGCCACCCTGCTGAACTGGCTCCGGTCGCTGTAATGTTATGTGGCCGAAAAAACGCGCGCTCCCCTTGAATCTGACGCATCCCGGCTGACCGGCCACATAACGCGGCTGGGCACATTACATGGACACTCTCCTGGCCGACACTCTGATCCCCCTTGAAGGGTTCATTGTGCCGGTGTGATGTCCAGCGCCGCTCAGCCTGTGGAAATCATTCCGGGCCATCGCGAAAGCCATTCCGGGGTCGAGCGAAAACTGTTCGCCTTCACCCCGGAATCACGGTTCGCCTTCAGCCTGGAATCCTGTTCGTCTTCACCCCGGAATCGTGTTCGCGTTCACCCCGGAATCCCGTTCGCCTTGCCCCGGAATCCCCAGCAGGCCAATGACAACCTGGCGCAGGATCAATATGGGCAGGCATCGTTCGGTAGCCTCACCAGTTTCCTGCAAGGTTCCATTTCGACTTCCACAGTGGTCCCGTCGCCCACGGAACTGGGATGGCGAACGCTGGAGGGTGCCGGCTTCGTTCAGGACACGATGAAGTTGACGAAGAATCTGACTTTGACCGCGGGTTTCAGGTTCGAGTCTACCAACGGCTGGAACGAGTCGCATGGCCGCGCTTCGAATTACGGGTTCACGAGTGGCGTTATCGACACCAGTCCGCTGATTGGAGATGCGGCACTCACCGTGAACCGCACGAAGTTTCTACCTGAACCGCGCGTGGGTCTGGCATTGGATCCCTTCGGAAAGAGCAAAACCGTGATCCATGCCGGATTTGGCGTGTACCGGTCTCTGCTGGACAATCTCGATTACCGGCTGGACCAGACGGCTCCGTTCAATACTACTCTGTCGCTGAAAAATGTTGCAGTGAACGGCCTCGATATCGTTCCTGGCGCCCCCACGACAGGAAGCAAGATCTCACCTAGCGGGATTCAGCCGGACCCCTACACTCCAACGGTTCTTACCTGGACGTTCAAGATCGAGCAGGAGATCGCCAAGGATACGATGTTCGCGATCGGTTATGTCGGCTCGCACGGCTACCATGAGCTGTTGTCGGTGGACGCGAATGAGCCGTTTCTAACCGTGTGCCCGACCAGCCCGTGCCCTGCGAGTCTTGCCGCGGGTACGATCTACTATCCATCGGGCGCTCCGCTCGCGAATCCGAACCTCGCGAACACGACCACCTGGTTCACAGAGGGGCTCAGTTCGTACAACGCGCTGCAACTCGATCTGAGCCGCCGGCTCAGTCACGGGTTGCAATTGCGCGGGACGTATACGTTTTCGAAGAGCCTGGACGACGGGACAGCCTTGAACAGCAGCGTCGGCGGCAACGCTCCGGGCTTTGTCATGTATCCTCTCGATCCAAAACTTCGGCGCTCGTCAGAAGTGACCCAGTAGCGCTTGGTTGAAGTGACCCCCGCTGAGAACAAGATCGAGAGCGCGGATGCCCGCATCATCATCCGCGCCGTGAGGCGCGCAGGTAGTAGAAAGAGAGGGAGGGAAGAGACATCATCATCCACGCCGCAGGCGTGAATGCGGTTCGGCGAGGCGAATCTACTGGGCTGGGGTGAGGCGTGCGATGCGGCTACGCAGATGGCGGAAGTACTCCGGACCAACCGGGAGACGCAGGACCTCCTCGATGACCGGCGAGAAGTACGCCAGCGAACGAATGATTCCAAGAGGTGGAGCATCGGTGGGGCGCGCCAGGCGGCGAGCCGCGGCCAAAGTCAGCGCGTTCTGGACCGCTTCAAGCGGAACACCGCGCTGGTATAGTTGGGCCGCGAGCAGACGGTCTGGACGGTGCACGGCGCCGCACGTGCCCGGAGTCGCACGGTAAACTTCGAGGAGCCGCCGGATATACTCGTGCCGCTCCATGGGTTCAGCCCTGCGGATCACGCAGTGACGGACCCTGGATGGTCACGGTGTGGCAGTAATGCCGCACGCGGCTGAGCAGCGCGTCCACCATCGATTTGTTGCCGAGAAAGTTGTGCCACTCGTCATAGACTAAATTTGTGGTGATGATGGTGGAGTGGCGGGTATAACGTTCTTCCATCAGCTTGAAGAAGGTATTCGACTGTTCGGGTTTCAGGTTTAAATACCCTAGCTCGTCGATCAAAAGGACGTCCAGGCGAGCCAGGCGATTGAGTAACTGGCGCGTGGAGCGGTCCGCCAGCGAGGCGTACATTTCGTCGAACAGATCCTGCGCGCGGATGAACTGGCAGCGATGGCCGTTCTGCAAAGCCTTCAACAGGAGCCCGCAAGCCAGTCCGGTTTTGCCTACCCCGGTCGGTCCCGTCAAGACCAGGTTCTCGTGCTTGGCGACGAAATCGAGTTCGGCGAAAGCGCGCATCTGCTTACGGTTCACGCCGGGCTGGCGCGCCCAGGGAAACGATTCCAGCGACCAGCGTTCCGGCAGATTGGCTCGGCGGATGCGCCACTCCAGAGCGCTTTCCTGCCGCTCGTGCCATTGCGCGCGCAACAGCCCGGCGACGAACTCGGAGTAAGAGGACTGCGTTTTCTCGGCGGCGCGCAACTGTTCGTCGTACACGCTGAGCATGCGCCGCAGCTTGAGATTCTTCAGCAGTTGTTCTAGTTCTTCAGTCATGGGAATCGGAGTCGGCATCCAGCAACAGAAAGTAGTCGCGCGCCACGCGGCGCAAGATCATTCGCTCCAAACGGTCGAGATCGTAGAGCCCATACTGGGCGGCTTCGCGCACGGCGGCCAGGAACGGCTCGCGCGGATACTCCCGAAGCAATCGCAACAGTTGCCGCAGGGCAAGCGCCACCACCTTGCGGCTCTTTTGCTTCAGCGCCGCCACATACAGTGCAGTTTCCGGCGCCGCTTCGACAATCGTTTTTTCCTCCGGGTGCGGATCGCGCTTGACGCCCTCTCCGCGCGGCGGCCGATGGGCAGCCAGCGTGACGCGCTGCGCGAGTGGTGTCACCGCACGCGCATGCGTGACGATATGGCGCGCATCCATTTCGATCTCGATCTTGTCTCGCGTCTCGCGCACCTCCACCCGATGTCCGATCCAGGGCACTGGAACCGAGTAGCGAATGGAGTTCACCGAGACATAGCCTTCCACATCCACGGTGCGCTGATGCAGCCGATACACTTCCGGAATCCACGCCGGCAAAGGTTTCAGATACAGGCGCTCGACCGCGAACAGTTCGCGCGGCACGGCGCGGATATGTTTCTTGTAGGTCGAGTTGACGCGGTCGCACCACTGGCGCGCCTGTTGATTCAGATCGCCCCAGGTGGCGAAGGTGCGTCCGGCTAGAAAGTTGTTTTCGATAAAGGAAAACGGGCGTTCCACGCGCGCCGAGCGGTTGGCGTTACCGATCTGATGCGCCACGAACCGGAATCCGAAGCGTTCCGCGAACGCCTCCATCTCCGGCACGGCGATCATCTCGCGTCCCGTTCCGCGCAGCACCACCACATGCGTGTTATCGATCATCACGCGTTCGGGAGCGCCCCCCATGTAGCGCAGTGCGTCGGTGAGAAACACCTTGCAGTCGAAGCGCTGAAACGTGGGGTTGATCTGGAAAAACAGCAGGCGCGAATAACACAGCACCGCCGAGGCGGTCTGCGCCTGGTACTTCCTGCCGCCCACTTCGACGGCGTGCGGAGAGGTGTCGTGCTGCATCTCCACGCCCGGTTCGAAATGATACTGGCCCGCCGGCACGGTGGGTGCCTGTCCGATGCCCTGCCGGCGGCAGAACCCAGTCAGCGCCGGATACGATAGCGCCGCGCCGCCCGCCGTCAGTTCCTCATGGACTCGCACGAGATTCCCCTTGCAGGTGATCAAAAGGTCGAGGATCTGTTGCCGGTAGGGTTCGGCTTTCTCCGGCCGCTGGATTTCCGGAACGTCGGGGGAGTTCGAACTCAAGACTTTGCGCACGCTCAGGCGCGATAGCCGCAGTACGCGCGCAATCTCCCGTTTGCTCACTCCCTTCTCGCTCAGTTCCAGAATCGCGGTGCGTTGCGCTTGGCTCAGCATGTGCGGTTGCCTGCTCCTTTCCGATTCGTTCCGCCATCCGGTGGAGTTCCCGGCGCGCGTTTTCAATCTGGCCCTGCGCCTGGCTCTGTTGCGGGCCCGTCATCTCTGGGAGGGCTTCAGAGAGCCTCCTGCCGACACGACGCAGGATGGCAATCGCCATCTCCAGATCGCGCTCCACTTGTTCGACCGCCGCGGGCGGGGCTGCGGATGGCTGCCGCTGCGTTTTCAAAAACAGTTCCGGTTCGGCCAGAATGCGCTCGCGAACCGCGCGTGTGGCTTTGCGCCAGGCCGTATAGAGTTGCCCGGCTTGCCGCGTGTCGCAACGGTGCTGGACGAATGCGGCGGCCATGCGCTCGCAATGCTCCGCATCCACGCGGGCCACCGGCGCCAGACACTTCATCGCCACGTGCGCTGAGATTTTGCCCTCGCGTACTTGCTGCTGGATGGCCTCCGGCAGCAACTCGACCAGCGCCAGGCGCCGCGACACCCAGCTCACGCTGCGGTCAAAACGGCGCGCCAGTTCATCCAGTCCGTAGCCGAAGCGTTGCTCCATCTCCGACAACAGCCAGCCCTGTTCCAGCGCGCTTTCCTGCGAGCTGAAGCGCAACGACCGGTCCAGCAGCAGAGCTTCGGCTTCGCCCATCGCCCAGACGGTAGCTTCCACCGTGTCCCGGCCCAGTTGCTGGAGCGCCGCAATGCGCTTGTAACCGTCGATCACCAGGTAGCAGTCGCGGTGGTCCGGGGAAAGCACCACCACGATCGGCGTCTGCTGGCCCGACTCAGCCAGCGATGCCATCAGGCACCGCTGCCGGCGCGGTTGGCGGACGCGCAGATGTTCCCATCGCCGGTCCAGTTGGTGAAACTCCAGTCGCATCGTTGCCTGCTCGGGGTTCAGTATGGCCCAAGCTCGGACTGGTCTTTTGCGAAGACCGGGGAAGTGTGCCGGAAAGTCTCGTGGGATCAATACGATACACCCGGAACTGGTCTTTCGCGAAGCGCACCAGGAGTGCTGCCAGAACTGCAATGAAATCAACGCGCTGCGGTCCGAACTGGTCTTTCGCGAACTCCCAGGGAAGTTGGTTCAACGGCGCGGGTACCCGCAGCACTTCCGGCGCTGGTTGGGTTGGTGCCGACCGATGATCGATGCGGTAGGCGATGGAGTAGCCTGGGTTGCGCCCACGCCAACTGGCTTGGGTCTTCCGCCGTCGCGTGGTCTGGCATTCCGGCTTCCCGCAGGCGTGTTGGCGATCACCTACTCGCGGGTCTGGCCGGAACCACCGCCGGCAGATCGAACACGGTCTCTTCCGGGCCTCTGGCATGGTGATGCTTCATCGTCATCACCCATCGGCGCGAAATTCAGATCAGGTTGCCTGGGTCAGTTTTGGAGAGCAGCGGTGGGTAAGTTCTCGCGAGCGCCGAAGTCCAAAACTGGATTGGGGTCTCGCGAACACTGATGTCCGCAACGCAGCCGTGATCAATGCCACCTACGAACTTCCCATTGGCCGGGGGAAGGCGTTCCTGACGAATCTCGGCGGATGGCAACAGAAATTGGTAGGCGGCTGGACGCTCACTGGAATTCAGACCATTCAATCCGGATTTCCGTTCACCCCGCAACTCGGCTACAACCCGTCGAACAATGGCGATAGCCGAGATCCGGTGCGCCCGTCCCTGAATCCGGCCTTTACCGGAAACATCATCGAGGGTGGACCGAATCAATATTTCAATCCGAATGCGTTCATCGTCCCGGTGCCGGGAACTTACGGAAATGTGGGTCGCAACACGCTGATCGGTCCCGGGATGGTCGATACGGACGCGGCGCTGTTGAAAACGACATCGATATCGGAAAGGTTGACGCTCCAGTTCCGCGCCGAGGTGTTCAACATTTTCAACCACGCCAACTTCGGGACTCCCAATGCGGTGGTGTTCTCCTCAGCGTCGTCCGTGCCTGCGACGACGGCTGGCGTGATCACGGCCACGTCGAACACTTCCCGGCAAATTCAGCTTGGTTTGAAACTGCGATGGTGAGCTAAACGCGGCCGGCAGGCATCTGGCTCCGGAGATTCTGGTAGAGATCGTCTGGGATCGTTAAATTTCCTCCCCGTCCAGTGCCGAGGTCGAGACCCGGTTTTGCGTCGCCGTGGAAGTCCGATCCGCCGGTCACCAATAGCCCGTATTTGTTCGCCAGCGCGAGGTATGTTTCGGTGTTCGCAGGTTGATGGTCGCTATGGTACGCCTCGATTGCATTCAGGCCGTCGCGGCACAGTTCCGGCATAAGCGCCGCCAGATCGCCCACGACGCGCACTGGATGAGCCAGCGACGCGATCCCGCCGCCTTCGCGGATCATCGCGACGCCTTCCGCGAAGGTCGGCTCCTGCCGATACACGTAGCCGACGGCGGATTCGTCCAGGTAATCGTCAAATGCCTGCTGAATGGTCGCGACGTATCCCTTCGCCACCATCACCTGCGCGAAGTGCGGACGGGCGGTCAGTCCGCGGCCGCGAGCCTGCACTTCCGCGAGCGTGATATCGAAACCCAGGCTCTGCAGACGCTCCACTAGCCGCACATTACGATCTCGCCGGGCGGCTTGCATCTCTACGATCCATTCGCGAAATTCGGCCATTTTTTCCGGCGAAAGAAAATATCCGAGAAGATGGACGGAGCGGCCGTGCAGTTTGGTGGACAGCTCAATTCCGCAAACCAGTTCCAAGCCGGCCTCGTGCGCGAGCGGACGCGCAGCGTCGTATCCGTCGAAGGTGTCGTGGTCCGTGATTCCGAGAACATGGACGCCGACGCGTACGGCTTGTTCGATTAATTGCGCCGGTGAGAACGTGCCGTCAGACGCGTCGGTGTGCGAATGCAGATCGATCACAGCAAATCAGCCCCAGGTTCTTCAAAGTTTCCCAGATTCGATCCAGGCTTTGTTCCGCAGTTTCTGCCGACGAATCGACGATGACTTCCGGCGCGAGCGGCGGTTCATACGGGTCCGAAATACCGGTGAAGTGCGGCAGCTCGCCGGCCAGCGCTTTCTTGTAAAGCCCTTTGACATCGCGTTCCGTTAAGACTTCCACCGGGCAGGCCATGTAGATTTCCACGAAGTTGGGGATCCGCGCCCGGACCTCCTCGCGCGCGGCGCGGTAGGGCGAAATAGCGGCCGCGATCGCAATCACGCCGTTGCGCGAAAGCAGTTCACACACAAAACCGATGCGGCGGATGTTTTCGTCGCGGTCCGGTTTGCTGAATCCCAATCCTCTTGAAAGGTGCGTCCGCACGACGTCGCCATCGAGCAGCTCAACTCTATTGCCGGCCTCGCGCAAGCGCGTTTCGAGCATTCGCGAGAGCGTGCTTTTGCCCGCGCCGGACACTCCTGTAAACCAGACCGTGAATCCCTGATGCATGCGTGCCGCTCAATCGCCGTTCGAGAATCGGGAAATGACTCCCTCTTCTTTCAGCCAATCGTGGATTCGTTCCGCCGTTTCCATGTTCTCGACGTGCAGGAAATTGTCCGCGGCCAGCGCACCCTTGGTCCTCTCGCGCATTTCCGGATCGTTCGAACCGTACACCAGGGCAATGACGCCGGCATCGTTTAGAGCGCGGCAGATACCAGCAACAGATTCCGAAGCCGGTACCGCGTGGACTCTGCAATCCGCATCGAACAGCAGCCGTTCGAGTTGATGGGCCACGTCGTTGGTAGTATCCAGCCATACGGTCACGGCGCGGTGACCGGCGCGCGATTCCTGATCGGCCGGGGACACTTTCTCGCCCGCCGATGACGCAGCCATGCTATCCGCTAAAGGCTTCCGCGGACCGGGTTCGCGTCCCGTGATCATGCCTGCCGCGATGGTGGCGTTGGTCATGGCGTCGATCAAGATGAAACTTCCGGTGGCCCGGTTGCGGCGGTAGGGATCGCAGAAGATCGGCTTCTGCGTTTCGATCACCACCGCGCCGATATCGTTCAACCCCAGCGTGGTCCCTGCTTCCTTTTCGAGCGTGTTGATATTCACGCGGTAGCGCAGTGTGTCGACCGTGGCGCGAACCGTCTGGGTGGTGTGTTTGAGCAGGTAGGTGCGGCCGATCTCGAGTTTCTGCTCATGCATCCACACCACGCGCGCGTCGAGACGGCGAGCACTGTGTGGCGGATGGGACGGCGGCACCAGCATATCGCCGCGGCTGATATCGACCTCGTCTTCGAGGCACAGCGTGACAGACATCGGAGGAAAAGCGCGATCCAATTCGCCATCGTACGTCGAAATCGACTTGACTCGGCTGGTGCGGCCGCTCGGCAGGACCATCACGCGGTCGCCCGGCTTGACCACGCCCGAAGCAACCTGCCCGGCATAGCCGCGGAAATTCAGATTGGGCCGCACCACATACTGAACCGGAAAACGGAACTCCGTCAGGTTGCGATCGCTCGCGATATGGACGGTCTCCAGATAATGCAGAAGGCTCGATCCGTCAAACCACGGCATCAGCTTGCTTTTTTCGACGACGTTGTCGCCGTTGAGCGCGCTGATGGGAATGAAATGCAGGTCCGGAGCTTGCAGACGCGATGCGTAATCGGCAAATTCGGTGCAGATCTTGTTGAAAACGTCTTCGCTGTAATCCACCAGGTCCATCTTGTTGACTGCGACAACGATGTGCTGGATGCCCAGCAGCGATGCGATGAAGGCGTGCCGCCGCGATTGCTGCAACACGCCGCTGCGCGCATCCACCAGGATGATCGCGAGATTTGCAGTGGAGGCGCCGGTCGCCATGTTGCGCGTATACTGCTCGTGACCCGGAGTATCGGCAATGATGAATTTGCGCTTAGGCGTCGAGAAATACCGGTACGCGACGTCGATGGTGATGCCCTGTTCGCGCTCTGCGCGCAGGCCGTCGGTCAGAAGGGCCAGATCGAATGTGCCGGACGATCGGTTCACCGGCGACTGGCGTACCGACGCGAGCTGGTCGTCGTAGACGCCGTTGGAATCGTACAACAGCCTGCCGATGAGCGTGCTCTTGCCGTCGTCCACGCTGCCGGCGGTCGACAGACGCAGGAGATCCGTCTCTTTGTTCGGCTTGGCGAAGGATTCCACGTCGCTGGCCTTCGACTGCGGCTCTGATTGAGCGACCGTCATCAAAAGTATCCTTCCCGCTTTTTCAGTTCCATCGAGCCTTCCTGATCATGGTCAATGATCCGATTCTCCCGTTCAGATCGGCGGAACAGCATCATTTCCTGAATGATTTTCGGAACGGTGTCGGCGTCGGATCGAATGGCGCCGGTGCAATACGTGCAGCCCAACGACCGCATCCGGGAACGGATCATCTGGGGGCGCTCACCCGGAAGAAGCGGTAGATCGTGCTCGAGCGGCAGCAAAGAATCGCCGCGCACCAGCATGGGGCGTTCCTTGGCGAAATACAGGGGCACGATGGGAATGTCTTCTAACTGGATGTATTGCCAGACGTCGAGCTCAGTCCAGTTCGACAGAGGGAAAACCCGAACGCTCTCGCCCTTGTCGATCCGGCCGTTGTAAAGATTCCACAATTCCGGGCGCTGATTCTTGGGATCCCATTGCCCGAATTGATCGCGGACGGAAAAGATCCGCTCTTTAGCGCGGGACTTCTCCTCATCGCGCCGGGCGCCACCGAAAGCGACATCAAATCCCCCCTCCGCCAGAGCGTCCAGCAGGGCGCGCGTCTTCAGCAGACCGCAGCATTTCTGAGTCCCGAGACGAAAAGGGCTGGCGCCATCGTCAATCGCTTTCTGGTTGGTATGAACGATGAGCCGTGCACCAATCTCGCGAACAAAATCATCGCGAAAGGTGATCATTTCCCGGAACTTATACGTCGTGTCGATGTGGAGCAGGGGAAACGGAATCTTGCCGGGGTGGAACGCCTTCTGCGCCAAGCGGACCATGACCGAGGAGTCCTTGCCGATCGAATAGAGCATGACCGGCCGGGCGGATTCGGCGACAACTTCGCGGAGAATA
This sequence comes from Terriglobia bacterium, assembly GCA_963797245.1. GTDB lineage: Bacteria > Acidobacteriota > Terriglobia > Bryobacterales > Bryobacteraceae > Palsa-187. Next base: position 620,511 of record CAWCPE010000009.1, on the reverse strand, counting down.
TGAATGCTCTCGGCTTCCAGGGCTCGGAGGTGCGATAAGGTGAATCGGCTCATGATTGTATCAACATCATCTGTACGGCAAGTCTATAGCCACTTCTCTCCCGCGATTATAGCGGGATCGCTGGGGATTTACAGGTTGTGGCTGGATCGATATCAAATCCGGCCCGGAACTGGCCGTTCTGACTTGACGTGGAGCCGCGCAGAGTAATTTTTGAGGTACTTCAGCACAGCCTTACCAAGGTTCACCAGGGAGTTGCCCGGTGTGACGTACAGCGGTTTGTTGTAGACGGCCAACAAATCTTGTAAGGTGAGGCTAGTTTCAAGATGCTCGTTGAGTTCCTTGATGGTTTCCTGCGGATGGAGAATCAGATCCTCGTATTGCAGGCTCAGGTAGGAGGCGCCATGGCTCTTGAGAAAATTGGCGGCCGATTCCCGCACCTGAATTTCGAAGCGCTTAGAATCGCCGTAGCTGACGATTTGCCCGCGCAGGATGGTGGAAACCCACAACTGTCGGAAGCCGCGCGTCAACACGATAAACTTGCAATCCTTTAGGTCGATGAATCTCTTCCAGTAGCGGATGGTAAGCCACAGACGCGGATCCTTCCACACCCACGGCCGATGCTGATCGCACTTCTCGATGAATTTGGCATATGGGGCGCTGTCAGTTGAAAGAGACTCGATTCTGGCGAGAACTTCCGGCGAATAATCCATCAGGTAATCGCCGTGATAGTCCGCCTCTTTAAACATCCTCCGATTGAGCCCGATGAGCTCTTCATTTTCGTATGTGTCGTACTCCGCCTTCTTGTGCGTCTGATCACCCGGCCAATAGCCGGCTTTCGTAATAAGGCCCGTTAGCACGGAGCTGCCGGTCAGGCCTGAAGTGAGGATAATGACGTTTCTTTTCATGATGTCGGTTGGAGAATCGTTCAAGCGGGCCGCGCTGCAGGCGTACCCGACCCACGGATGGAAGTCCACGCGCGTTTCAACAGAAGTTCCTTGGTGGCATTCACCAGCGGGGACCTGAAGGCGCCGGGTCCCATGTAATTCGCCGTCAAAGATATGGTCGGGTCTAGCGAGACAACCCAGTGAGCCCACCCCCCCGGAACGAAAACGGTTTCACCCGGTCCAATGGTGCACTCTACCGGCTGCACTTCGCGGTAGCGGGGGAAGCGGTCAAAATCCGGCCGCTCCAAATCCACTTTGCAGTTGTAAAGAAGAGGCTCTTGATCGCGCGGGAACAGAATCCAACGTTTTCGGCCGACCAACTGGGCGAGCCAGGCGTGCGTGTACCAGATATCCATATGAAGTGGGGTAACCGCTCCCTTCGGACCCATGAAAATCCGGGGATATTGCAACCTCATGAACGGCGGCAGCAGCTTGAACCAATCGTAGAAGTACTTGGGGAACCGGTAATCGTTCTTCAGTTCCGGATGTGCCAGCAGCATGGCCCAGTTGTCCCGAATGTAATATGGGAAAGAATTCCAATCCTGGGTCGTAACCCCATCGATATATTCAGACAACGGCATTCGCTTGGCATCTTTTTGCTGATACTTGTCACCCCGGTATTGATACGCCAGAACCGAGTCCGAGCCATAGCGCGACTTAAAGAAATCGAACGTCCAGGCAGAGCGCGCGCGCCAATCTTCAATAGCGTCCAGGATCACCACCGGCTTTCCCGGATTCCGGTACTCGCCGTTGAATTCCTTGAGCGATAGGCCGGCGCGTCGATCAATCTCGGGGTAAGTCGCCGCCGCGGGTTTCGCGGTATCTGTTTTGGCTAACGTCGGGCGCGTCATGGAGCGTTCTTTGATCCTCAATGTGGAATCTCTTCCAGCAATCGGTAGACCATACGAAAGCCGGTTAGTCTTCCTAAGTCAATGAAAAGCAATAATCTACAAAGTCTCTTGCGAAGCAGACGAAGTCCACAAATTTGGGCCAATGCCCGAAATTTTTTCAATGCCACTTGACGGGCAAAGCCAGATCTGGGAGCGTGTTTGTTGGTACGTAAATCCGTCCTACAGAAATGCTGTGCCGACAACTAAATGGTAAGCTACCTGTACGGTAAAGCGGCGCGTTTAGACCGGATGCCACGTCGACGACACAGAACCGGGTCCCAATGGTAAAAAAGTTCATTAAGCGGGTCTTTCATGCCGCCGGATTTGAATTGCGGAGTACCAAAGAGGTTCCGCCTTACACTCCCGAAATTCGCCACGCGGAGATCTTTCCGTCCGCGACCTACAGCCCCTGGCTGTCCGATCAAGAGTTCACCCGGGTCTTTGAAATGATAAGGCAGAATACGCTGGTGGATCGCTACCGGTGCTACGAACTATGGCAACTGGTCGCTGATGTGGCGAAGCTTCCAGCCGGAGAGCTGATCGAGATCGGAGTCTGGCGCGGCGGAACGGGTGCGCTGATCGCGAAGAAGGTCCAGCTTCTCGGAATCCGCGAGCAAATGTATCTCTGCGATACATTTTTCCGGAGTTGTCAAGGCCGGCTCGCGAGACGCAGTTTACTCCGGTGGCGAGCACGCCGACACCTCCAAGTCTTCTGTGCTCGAACTACTCGCCAGGCTGAATCTGGATCGCGTTACCGTCCTCGAAGGCGTTTTCCCGGAGGATTCGGGCGATTTTCTGAAAGACCACCGTTTCGCTTTTGTCACGTTGATGTTGACGTGTTCTAATCCGCCCGCGACATCAACTCCTGGCTCTGGCCCAGACTGGTCCCTGGCGGCATTGTCGGTTATGACGATTATGGCTTTCACAGTTGCGTTGTATCACGCGGTTCGTGAACGAGGAACGTTCAAAGCCCGATCGTGTAGTTATCTATAATCTGAACAGTCATACCGTCGTGATGAAGTTGTCCACATGAAACGGCCCTTGAGCATTGCGCTCGGAAGCGACCTCCTTTTCATTCTCGCGAGCGCTGTCCCGGCCGCCGTATTGCATGTCGGCCCGCACCAGCAATACGAAACACCCTGCAAAGCCATCGCCGCGGCCGCGGCGGGTGATACGATTCAAATCGACGCATCGGGTACTTATCAAGGCGATGTCTGCGCCTGGACCACGAACCACCTAACCATCGTCGGTATCAGTGGACGGCCCAAAATCGACGCGGCCGGCCAGAGCGCCCAGGGCAAGGCGATCTGGGTCGTCTCAGGCGACAACACTACGATCGAAAATATCGAGTTCACCGGAGCCATCGTGCCAAGTCACAATGGGGCCGCCATCCGGCAGGAAGGCGCCAACCTTACCGTGCGCAACTGCTATATCCACGACAACCAGGAAGGCATTCTTGCCGGCGACAATCCTGCCAGCGAGATCCTGATCGAGAGCACGGAGTTCGCGGAGAACGGGTATTCCGACGGCTTTTCTCACAACATCTACGTCAATCACATTGCCAAGTTCACTCTCCGATACAGTTATTCCCACGACTCGATTTCCGGTCACCTGGTGAAGTCGCGAGCAGCGCAGAATTTCATCCTCTATAACCGCCTTACGGGTGAGTTCGGCACTTCCAGCTATGAACTGGACCTGCCCAACGGCGGACGTTCCTACGTCATTGGGAACATCATCGAACAAGGGCCCCGAACTGAAAACGCGACCATCGTATCGTACGGAGAAGAAGGCGCAACCAATCCCGACAGCGAACTCTACTTTATCAACAACACCGTAGTGAACAACCGATCGAAGGGGACTTTCGTCAGCGTTGCGACCGGCGTCCCGCCGATACTCGCGCAGAACAACCTGTTCATTGGCCCCGGACTTCAGATCGACCAGACCACCGCGCATCTATCGCACAATCTGAACTGTTGCGCGACGTTCGTCGATGCCGCCGACTACGACTACCATCTGCGGAACAATTCGCCCGCAAAGAATTTCGGCGCTAATCCTGGAACGGTCAACGGTTATTCTCTCGTCCCGGCCTATCAGTATGTTCACCCGGCTTGTTTTGAAACGCGCCGGATGACCGGCCCGGCGATCGACGCCGGCGCCTTCGAGTCCGGCGGAGGAGGAGGGCCCGATCCTTCGTGTGTCCGGCATTAATTCTTCAATCGCATAAGGCGGCGGATGGCCCAGGCGGGCGCCAATAAGATCAAGCGGTAACCCGCCAACTTAACCCACTCCCTCAGAACAAACTGCCGGTCGTCCGGTCGGGTCCACCACAGGCTCTTCTTGACGAACCCATAATTCGACGGGACCGGGCAGTAATAGAATCGAACCGGTGCATTCTGGAAAACTTCGGCGAAGGCCAGGGCCGTCCGGCGCAGGTGGACGTCCGTGCTGACGACCATCACGCTCCTGGCTTTTCTCACTTCCCAGCATCGTCGAAAAGCCAAGACCTCTCCGTATGTGCTCCATCGTGAGAGCATAACCTTCTCGATATGAACGTCCGAGTTTTCCAGATCGATGAAAAAGTGACGTTCGGCCGGCCGAGTTCGATCGCGCAAACGAATCAATTCGTCGCGCACCGCTTGATCGAGCATCAACATCTTGCTGACTTCGAAGCGGCCGACGCTCAGTGTCAGACGCGGAGCGAAGCCTGCCCGGTAAAGTTCGAGGCCGTAATATTTTCGCTCAATTCGTCCCGCCATGACGAAAATCTGGTCGACCGGATGGGGCGAATGGTTCCGCGTCAGGCTTTCATACGTGCGCAGCCAAAACGCTTCGGCAATTTTTGCGACGTACCCCGAAACAATCTCCTTAGACCGATCTGAGCCTTCCCGCCCAGCGCGCGAAGATGGATTGCTTGGGAGCTTTCGGAGCGTATCGCTCGAGTGTATTCAGTTTGAAGGGCTGGACGACTTTCGGGGCTGGTGACCGCTCCGGTGGAGCGACCACCGAAGGCATCGGAAGCGGCGGCACCAGGGATATCTGTTTTTCGATCAATAGTAAATCTCCGGCGGCCATCTGAACGTGCTCCGCGCCGACGCTGTGACTGCACTCGGCAAACGCCTGCACCAGAGCGTTGTCGCAGATCGAATTGATCAATCTGGGTATGCCCCTTGACCATTTCGCGATGTTCTTTACACCTTCGGGGGAAAATGGATGTTGCTTCCCGCCTGCTACCCCCCATCGGTGCTGGATGTAATCGCCCACTTCGGTTGTTCCTAGCGGCTGAAGTGAAAGCCTGACGGCAATCCGCTGTTTGAACTGCCACAACTCAGGCCGGTTTAATAATTCGTCGAGTTCGCTCTGGCCCAGAAGTACCACCTGAAGCAGCTTCGCGTCAGCAGATTCGAAATTCCCCAAATACCTGACTTCCTCGAGCACCTCAGGACTCAGTTTGTGTGCCTCATCGATAATCAGCACGCTGACTTTTTCTTCGCGCTGTCCTTTGAGAAGGAACTTTTGAAGCAACCACACCCGTTGCGCCTTGCTCTCCGGAATATCTGCGATTCCGAAGTCGAGCATGGCCATCTCAAGGAACTCGGAAGGCGTCAACGTCGGATTCAGAATGACGCTCGATTGCACCTTGCTCACCGGTAACTTCTGAAGGACCCAAGCGAGCAGTGTCGTTTTCCCGGCGCCGGCCATCCCGCTCAGCGTGAGAAACCCTTTTCGATCGAGGATCGAATAAGTCAACCCGGCCAACGCTTCCCGATGCTGATCTGTCAGGTACAGAAACGCAGGGTCCGGCGTCATGTTGAACGGCTTCTTACTGAGGCCGAAGAATGCGGTGTACATAACTCCTTTAGGGCACCATGCTGAATGGTGAATTTAGCCGGACGTATCGTGTCACGGTTTTTCCTGACCTACGGTACAAGCCTAGGAAAAGCCCAATGATTCTCAATGAGGGACTACCAGAGTGTCACCAGGCAATAATACGATGTTGAGTTCCATGCGCTTGCCCTTGAGAATTTCGTCATAAAGGAAGGGGAACCGGGTTTCCTTCCCGTTCTCGTTGCGCAGCACATAGATTTTACTTCGCTTGGCGTAATCCGTAAGCCCACCCGCCTCGGCCAGAGCCTGCATGACGGTCATGGTGTACGTATAAGGGATGGGGCCCTCTTTTTTCACCGCGCCGATCGCGTAGATTTTTTTGCTGCTCATACCGGTCACCACAACCGTGACATCCGGTTCCTGGATCACCTTGATCAATTTTTCCGTAATGAGTATTTCCGCCTGCTTGGGTGTCAAACCAGCCACGTGAATTTCCTTAATCAACGGCGTCGAGATCATTCCGTCCGGACGCACCACTACGTTCGGGACGGAGGCTTCGGGTTCCTTCCAGACCGAAACCTGCAGAACATCGCCGGCTCCGATCCGATATTCGTACGGGACCGGGGTAGCGGTTCCCGACGTCGTGCCGCTGGCTCGCGTCTTGGTGCCCTTCGAAGAGGATGCCGGCGTCGCACCGGCCGACGCCTTCCCACTGGGGCTATTGAGTGCCACGCTGGTCGGAGTGGGGCCCACTGGCGTTTCCGTTTGTGTCTGTGTTCCGGCGGCGGGTACGGCGTTTGAAGCCAGCAGGGCGTTCGGGGTCCCGTAGACTTGAGCCACCGCCTGGCTGACGGCTGCCTCCGGCCATCCGGCTTTGACTGCCTTCTGCTGGACTTGACCCTGCTTTTGACCGGACTTCTTCGCGTCCTCAACGTACTGGACAAGCTTGGTGTCTAAGCTCTTATCCTGCGCTCGCACGCCGGAGGAACTCAACGTAACACCGATCATCAACGCTGTGAATAGCGATCCGAATTTGCAGCCTATACTCTTAGTTCGCATAATTTTTACTTCCAAACTCCCAGGGGAGCACGTTCGATACCAACAGTCATTTCCGTACCCGTTCTACCCGTAATACTGATCGTTTCACTCACCTATCCTCCAAAGAAAAGGAAAGGTTTCCAAAAAGTTTGCAAACCCATCCGCCCAAGCCCTCAGATGCTCCCGTTTCTGTATCTAAGGCTTAGAAATACCGCGATTTACGCGCTGATCTGAAGTTTCTTCATCTTGTACAACAGCGCCTTATAATCGACTTGCAGAAGATCCGCTGCCTGCCGCCGGTTCCAGCGCGTCTTGTTCAGGGCGGAAAGGATCACGCTGGCTTCGGCGCTCTTTTTGGCCTGATCCACTCGCTCAAGCATGGGAGCGGAATCGGCGCCGGCCGCCGCTGCCATAACCTTCACCTCTTGATTCGCGGGGACTGCCGGCTCGGCGCGTTCAATCTGCCGGTGCCCGTTGGCGGCTTCCTCAGGCTCCCAGAAATAAGGGACCGCGGGGGCAGGCTGCGGCTCCTGAGCGGGAGCCGATAGCGCCGGCATGCCGAACGATACCTTTCGACGGGTTCGTTGAAGCTCGTCGCAAACCATGTCGCAGTCTTTGAGGACCAGCAGCTTCCTCATCACATTCTCAAGCTCGCGAATATTGCCGGGCCAGTCGTGATTCAGCAGGGTCTGCTTCAAAATCGGGCTGAGTTCCGGAATATCGGTCGCTTCATCGGAATGTTTCACCAGCAGATGCCGCGCTAAGCTCAAGATTTCGTCCTTGCGCTGGCGCAGAGCCGGGATCTCGATGTTGATCACATTCAGGCGGTAATACAAATCCTCCCGGAAGCGCCCATCGGAAATCGACTCTTCGAGGTTGCAATGCGTAGCCGCCATCACCCGGACATCCACCTTGGTGGCGTCCTTCGCGCCCAGCCGCAGGAACTCCTGGTCTTGAAGAACCTGAAGCAGCTTGGCTTGAAGCTTGACGTCCATGTCCCCGATTTCATCCAGGAAGATCGTCCCGCCGTGCGCCTGTTTAAATCTGCCTTCGCTAGCCTTAAAGGCTCCTGTGAAAGCTCCCCGTTCATACCCGAACAATTCGCTTTCGACCAGCTCCGAGGGCAGCGCGGCGCAGTTGACTTTAAGGAACGGCTTCTCTCTCCGTCGCGAGCGGGCATGGAGCTGGCGCGCCAGGACCTCTTTTCCCACACCGGTTTCGCCTCTCAACAGGACCGGCACATCCGACTCGCCGATATGGCTGAGAAACTTTTCGATCTTTTGATTCCAGTTGGAGACGAACGTCTCCTCGTTATGCAAGGCCGGAATCAGCGCCCCACGATAAGGAGTGTCCGACCGGGCTTGCAACGCCTTCTGGATGGAGTTCCCGAGATCTTCGAAACTGATCGGCTTCTGAAGAAAATCGTTGGCGCCGCACTTCATCGCCTGGATAACGTGTGGGGTGGAGGACGATCCCGAGAGCATGACCACTGGCAGCAGGGGATTGATCTGCCTCAGCTCCCGCAGCGTGTCCAGGCCGTCCTTGCGCGGCATGATGATATCCAGCAACATCAATGAAATGTCCGAACCGGACCGCGTCAAAGCGTCGATCGCTTCGTCTCCGTCATCCGCCACTTCAGTTGCGTAGCCGTGCCGTTTGAGCGCAATGCTGAGGTAATCGCGAACCTCCGGCTCATCCTCGACGATCAATATCTTACCGTTCATTAGAATCCTCCGATTCTCTTCCACCTGTCGCAAATCTAATAGCCAGAAACCGCGACCGCACCATCCGAGACGCCGACCGGCTGCCCGATCACCATTTCCTGACGCAGGGGCAACACGAAAGACATCTTGGTGCCCTGCCGGTCGGACTGGGCCCAAATCGTTCCCTGATGTTCGGTGATCAGCATCTTGCAGATCGCCAGACCGAGCCCGCCGCCCGATCGGTCGCGGGCGCCCGCATAGGATGTGTACTCTTCGAATACGGAATCCAGTTGTTCGGGCAGAATACCCATACCGTTATCCCGAACCTCGATCTTAAATGCCGGGAACATTTCTTTCGAGCCGGGATTCCCCTGAGGCCCCATCGATTCCCAGGAAGCCATGCGGCCGGTGATCTCAATCGATCCGTTCCGCCGGGTAAACTTGCAGGAATTTTCGAGCAGGTTGACCAGCACCTGTTCGATTGCCGCCGGGTCCATGTATAACTGCGTGTCCGGCGGATCCAGGTCCACGTTCACCGTGATTCCCTTTTCCTGAGCCATCGGCGCGACCTGATCCATGGCGTGCTGAACGCAATCGTCGATACTTGACCTGACCAGATTCAACCTTCGCTCGGTATTATGCCGGCTGGTCAGCTCGAACATGGCGCCGGACATCTTCGACAGCCGGCAGATGCTATGCTGCATCCGTTCGAGCAGCTCGATCTGCCCCGGATCCAGCGGACCGGCGCTTTGCCGGATGAGCATCCCGCAATACCCCTGCAACGCCGTAAGCGGCGTGCGGAAGTCATGCAGTGCTCTCGCCAGGAAATTGGTTCGATCCTGATCGCATTGCTGCAGCCGGAGGTTCGCCTCGAGCAGGATCTGTAAGAGTTCGTTGCGGTCGGCTCTGAGAGACTTACCGCCGTTGCCGTTTCTGTCCGCCGAGCTTGACCAGCGATTGACTGCGCTGGAGAGGAAGGCCGCCAGCACCGGCTGCTTCACTGGCTTGAGCAGGAATCCGAACCCGCCGGCCCCAACCACCTTCTGAATGTCGCCAAGCGAAGCCTTGGACACCACGAACAGGTCCTGGGCGAGGTTTCCGTCGTCCTTGCGTTCGGGAAACGCAACGCCTGGGGAAATATCCCAAATTGTAAGGTCTGCCTTACCGTGCTTCGATCCGACCGCCTCCAGAATGGGTCCGTCGATGGAAAGCTGCCGCAACGTGGTCCGGCACACTTCGTACAGTTCGCGATCCTGGGAAACCAGGGCCACTTTCATTGCGACACGACGATCGCTCATAATGTATTGCGAAAACCGCTCCTCCGTTTGCATCCGTCGGGGTAAGTTGTGCAACATCTCTGCAAGATGTTTTCCACAACATTCCCACAAAACCGACGCGATGTCCAAAGTTAAGGCATTATCGAACGATTGAGAAGGGGTGAGTTGAGACCACCCCCTCGAATTTAGAACTTTTGAACCCAATGGGGTAAAAGGGTGCAACGTTTCGGCGTACCTTTGATAAAGTCATATCTCAAAAAATGGGACACCCGTACTAGGAAGGTACGAGTATGGAGTCCCCGCCGGATGTAAGGGCTATGCGACGATCAAACGAATCTGTGGATTTTTTCCAGAATCCCGCTGTGCAGGAATCGTCTTCCCTAGCCGGTTCAGCAGACGGACGTGATCCCGCAGCCCGCGCCTGGTCCGGATCCCCAGTTTCGCGTTCAGACTCTTGATGTGCCAGCGCACCGTTTCGCGGGAGATGAAAAGTCTGTCGCCGACCTGCTGGTTGTTCAGATCCTCGCCAATCAGCGCCAGGATCTCCATCTCACGGGAGGTGAGACGATCCGGATCCTGGGCGATCAGGAATCCTCTCAGGACGCGCGAAAGCATCGTGCGGGGAAACCACAATTCACCCGCCACCACCGCGTTCAGGGCACGCACCACGGTGCCAGGAACCTCCCCGCCTCGCAAGGAGCCCACGCAACCCATTCGAAGCAGGCTTTCACACGCCTTGTCGTCGATCGAGTCCGCAAGCGCAACCACCAGGACCGTCTTGAATTGCGCCATCTGTTTCCGCAGATGAACTTTGTCACTCTCGGAAAGCCTCTCCAGATCGATCAACAACACGCTCAGATCAGCGCCTGCCCAGAACCGCGAAAGCCCGCTTACATCTTCACATCGGTGGATCTCAAATGTGCAGTCTACCGGGAGAGATTCGGTCGCGACGCCGCCCATCACGATCACTTTGATGGTCTGTTTTAGCTCCTCGCATTCGGGCCGCGAATTTTTCGCCGCCATTTCTTATCCTCCGCACCTGATATGTGATTCCGCTAGTCGATACGTTTCTCACCGTCTGCACACGGCATCAATAGTTGTACCACGATCTGCTTCCCTGAAGTTGTGAAAACTGGAGAGCGATTGGGTGAATTTTCAAACATGTAGTACTAGGCCAAACATCGGCGGTCTAGCTGAAAGTACTTAGCCAATGCTGGGACGGGCTACGATTTGGTACCTAGGCCCAGGTGGATTCGGCGCCGTCGTGGTACTTGAACTGTTAAAATAAACCACTTGTTTACTGTTAGTTAAAAGGATCAAGCCGTGGATCACAGCTCGCCGCTGCCCGCGTGCGACGCCTCCCGGATAGCAGTGGATATCCGCTTGCTTGAGCATCGCCCGTGGTGCCGCTTTCAGAAAAGTCGATAATTTGCAATGCAGGTCCGTCACTTCCAGACGGCGAGGTGGGACTTGTACACGATACGGAGAACTCACCGGATTTTCGGCAAACTATGACAAATTCTGAACGACGGCTGTGCCGGCGCCTAAGCTTGCACTGGCGTCTGCGCCTGTCGAGCACGGCGATAGGCACTGTTGAGACGAAGACCGAAAATCTCAGCAGCAAAGGATTCTATTGCTTTCTGGAATCCCCGCTGGTGCCCGGGGAGGTGATCAACTGCGACATCACCATCCCTAACTACACCACGCCAGATCACGAGATCTTCTCCATTCTGTGTCAGGCCGAAGTGATTCGAGTGGAAGCGCTGGGCACCAATCCAGGTTTCGGAGTGGCATGCCGCATCCTTGATTTCTCCTTGGACCGGCGCGGTCTCACCCTGCACTACTGAGCGGCCGCTGCCCTTCGCCTTCAATCCTGGTCGAGCAATTGCATTCACACCAAGAGTTATGCGGTTTTTAGCCTGTACCCTCTGCGCATGCTGCGCGCTCCTGGTCGGTTGCACCCGGAATCCCAAGAAAAGAGAGGCCGTTTTTCTCGAAACCGGACGAAAGCACGTTCAGGCGCGAGATTTTAATCGCGCCCTGATCGATTTCAGGAACGCGGCCCAAGCGATGCCCAAGGATGCGGAGCCGCACTACCAGCTCGGTCTTGCATACCTCGCCTCCGGAAACGCCCAGGCCGGTGCCCGCGAATTGATGCAGGCGATTAAGCTCGATCCCTCCCATGTTGCCGCCCAGTTGAAGCTGGCGGAGATGATGGTGGGGAACCCGGATATCGACGTGGTGAAAAAGGGTCGGGAAAAGATTGAGGAAGTGCTCGCCACTTCTCCGAACAACCCCGACGCCCTGCGAACGTTGGCCGTGACCGACCTCCGCTTGGAAGACTCTAACGATGCCGTCCAGCACCTCGAGCAGGCTCTCGCCGCAGCCCCTCAGGATCTGAAGACTTCCCTCACCCTCGCTATGGTGAAGCTCCGGGCGAACGACGTCGCGGGAGCCGAGCAGGTTTTGCTGAAAGGCGCCGCCGATGCGCCGAAGTCGGTTGACCACGTCATGGCTCTGGGACGCTTCTATCAATTGATTCGCAAACCGAGCGAGGCTGAAAGGCAGTTTCGGCACGCCTTGGAGCTCGATCCCGCTTCCGGACCCGCCTTGGCCGCTCTGGGCAGTCTTCTGTACGCTAACGGCAAACTGAATGAGGCCGAACAGCTGTTTGAGCGCGCGTCCCGCCTTCCCGATAAGCAATTCCACCCGCTCCATGCCATCTTCCTGCTCCAGACGGGAAAGGGAGATGCCGCGATCCGCGAGTTTGACCAGCAATACCAAGCCGACCGGAACGACCGTGGCGCGCGGACCCGCTTGCTGGCGGCATATTTGAAGCTGGGACGCAGCGCCGACGCCGAGAAAGTCCTCAACGACGCCCTTAAGGCGAATCCGAAAGATTCGGAAGCCTTGCTGCAGCGTGGCGAGCTGAGATTGAAGGCCGGGAAGCTCGAGGAAGCGCAAACGGATCTCACCGAAGTCCTCCGCACGCACGCCGATTCTCCGGTGGCTCATCTGGTACTCGCCAGGATTCACCACGCGCGCGGGGCGTCGGAGAGCGAAGTCCATGAATTGACGGAAGTCCTTCGGCTCAACCCCCGGGCGCTGCCCGCCCGCCTCGAGCTGGCCAGCGCTTTTACTCAGAGCAATTCTCCAAAATCAGCCGTAGAGGTGCTCGATCAGGCGCCGCCTCAACAGAGGCAGAATCTGGCTGTGATTATCGAACGAAACGCAGCCCTGTACCGCCTTGGGGATTACGCGCAATTGAAAACCGGCATCGATCAGGGACTCGCCATTTCGCATGATCCGCGGCTTCTGCTGCAGGACGGACTGCTCAAACTGAAACAGAAAAATTACAGTGGAGCCCGCGTTCCGCTCGAAGAGGCGCTCAAGCAGCAGCCCCAGGATTGGCCCGCCGTGGGAGCGCTGGCGGGAAGCTACCTCGAGGAGAAGAACGACGAAAAGAATAAGGATAAAGCCCTCGCGGTGGTACGCGATTACGCTGGTCGCGCGCCCAACTCCCCGGCCGGGCAGCAATTTCTTGGCTCCTGGTTGCTGCGGAATGGGGATCTTCCCGGCGCCCGCGCCGCCTTCGAGGCTGCCAAGCGTCTGGACCCCAACTCCAAGGGGCCGACTTTTGGATTGGTCCAGGTTGCGATGGCGGAGGGAAAACTGGATGCCGCTCGCGATCTGCTGACCGGGATCGTGAATCGAGAGCCCCGCAACGTGCCGGCGCTGGAGTCACTTGGGGACATCGAGGACAAATCGGGCCATTCCGCGGCAGCCATCGCATATTATGACCGCGTGCTGCAGGAAGATTCGAATAATGTGTCCGCCTTGAACAACCTGGCATACATCCTATCGGACACGGGGGCAGATCCGGACCGAGGCTTAGCTTTAGCCCAAAAGGTAAAAGAATTGGTCCCCGAGAACGCCGCCGTCGATGACACCATTGGGTGGGCGTATTACAACAAGGGACTCTATCAGGCCTCGCTCGACTACTTATCGAAAGCCGCGAACGGCGGCACGCCGCGCCGGAAATGTCACCTGGCGATGGCTTACATCAAGCTCGGAAACCGTCAACAAGCGGCCATCGTTTTACAGACGGCGTTGAAAGAAGATCCCTCTTCGCCCGAGGCCAAGCGAGCTCTTCAACTGCTCGCGCAGGCACGTTGATCAGTTTTACATCAACATTGATAGTCTGCCAAGACTGGCCATCACATCGTCGTGTCCGATCCCGAAATCGATCAGGCATGCAATCTCATCTACGCCGCTTTCGCTCAGCGATGTGGCCTGCCGGGCGCACTCTTCGACTGTCCCGATGAAACTGAGCGGACTGTGTAGGTCATTATTCACTTGCAGGTTGATCATTTTCTCGCTTTCCCGCTCGCTGAGGCCGGAGAAGCCCCGATTTTCTCCGATTCCAACCGAGTGATCCTGCTGCATGCGGACATTCACCTTCAGGTACTGAGCCAGAGCCGGTCGGGCGACTGCCTTGATCGCCTCAGAATTTTCTCCCACGAAGGTGTGCGCCATGAGCGTGATGTGGCCTCGGCGTCCATGGTGCGCCAGGATTGCGTCCCGATAGATCTGGGCTTTGCGAGCAAATTCCTTGAGGTCATGCTTGAGTGCGAAGTTCGCGGTCAGAACATTGAACCCTAACCTGCCCGCACTCTGAAATGTGTCATCCGAACTCCCGGTCAGCCAGACGGGGAGTTCCTTTTGAATGGGCGCCGGCAGGATGCCGATCTCGGTCGCGACCCCGGTTCCATTCGGCAAAGACACCTTCTCGCCGCGCCAAAGCCGTTGAATGATGGCGAGCTTCCGAAACATGTCATCGTGCCGGTCCTGATAGGTTTCGGGCGAAAGCACAAAATCGTTGACATGCCATCCGGAGGCCGCCGCGATCGCTACACGCCCGTTCGAAAGATTGTCAATCATCGCCCATTCTTCCGCCACGCGCAGAGGATTCTGCAGCGGCAGCACAACGCTGCCAGCCCTTATCGATATCCGCTTAGTAAGGACGGCGAGGGCGGCGCCGGTCACGGATGGGCTTCCGTACAATCCGCCGAACCTTTGAAAGTGCCGTTCCGGGGTCCAGACCGCCGCAAATCCGTGTTCATCGGCGAACTTTGCGCATTCGATCAGGGTCGAGTACTTTCCGTCCTCGCGTTCCGCCGAGTCCGCGCTGAAGAAGAACAGGCTAAGCTGCGGTGCTCTTCTCATCTGGTGTGGTCCGGTTCAGACAAGTATACGCCTCAAAAATGTCCCGCTTGGACAAATCGTCGCTGGCTTTGATACTAAGAGTACCAATACGAAAAGTACTACGTAAGTAGTTGATTCCATTTGCGATTCTGAAAATCCGACTTTTGAGGCTAAAATTCCAATATTTCGTCGGGGACTCGCAGATTTCAGCCCCTAACTTAACTGGAATCCGCACATAGGAGGATCGGGCGACTGTGGCCCTCGGCATGCGCTGGTAATGTTACAAGACAGCATCACGGCGGACAAAATATGAATTCCCCATCCTTGGTTTTTCAAGCTCCGGAGCCACCACTCGGACTCTCTATTCAAGATCGTGTCGCATTGACGATCAATGACTTGCTCGAATCATTGCCCGACGCCAAGCGCCTCTCCGCGGATGAGCGTCGCGGCATCATTGCGAGATACGCGGCAGTGCTTGAGGGAAACTTCATTTACTGGATGACCGGCGCGCTGCTGGCCGCCCGATCCGAAGAATCTCGCGCCATCATTCTGGACAATCTGCATGAAGAAGTTCGCGATTGCCATCCGGGAATGATGCGGAGGTTCGCGCTGGCTGCCGGCGCCGCCCCCACCGATTCGGATGCGCTGGCCGTTTCGGGGGACTTGATGAACGTCCGCCTTTTCATCGGCCGGCTCCAAGCCGTTCGGCTGATCTTGATGATGACGTTTTTCGAGGGCTTCATTCAGCGGTTCATGGCCTACCTGGCGGACCTCGCCGAGTTGCAGTGCTCGGCGGAAAAAGAATACACCGATGTTCACGGAGTTTGCGATATCGCCCACACCGCGGGATTGTTTCGGGCGCTCGCAGCGGAAATGGCGCTTGATCCAGCAGGCTGCGAAGGGAACATTTTCGAGGGCGTTGAGTTACTGACCAATCTGATCCGGACGATCGTCCATTTCGACCCCGCTGGAAGCTCGTTCGACTCGTCGCGGCTGGCCACTCAGTAGCCAAGAACGCCCGATGGAAAGTAAGCTTGGTGGTTTCGAAAATCCGCTCGAGCAGGCGGGCTACCTGGAGTGCTGCGGCTCGCACATCTATTCGGTGTTGCATGGAGTCGAGAATCCGATTGCCCGCGTTCTTCTGGTCGGCCCGTTTGCGTCGGAACGATTTGCTTCCTACGTCCCATGGGTTCGATGGGCGCGCTTCCTGGCCTCTCGCGGCATCGAAGCCCTGCGGTTTGATTATCGCGGCGTCGGTGAAAGCACGGGCGCGTTTGAAGAAATGAGCTTCAACGACTGGCAGCAGGACGTGAATTTTCTGGCTGGCTGGCTAAAGGACCAGTCGCCCGATGTGCCCCTGATCCTGCAAGGTCTCGAACTCGGCGCGCTCATGGCGAGTAAAACATTTTCGACCGGCATGGGAGACGCATTGCTATTATGGTCTGCACCCGCCAGCGCCAACGAAGTACTTCGCCGGCCGCTTTCCCGTCACGTGTTCAAAAACGTTTATGAGCGCAAGCCCATCGCGGATTACATCCGGCAGTTGGAAGCGGACCAGCCTCTCGAAGTGGACGGTTATCAGTGGTCAGGCGCGCTGTGGCGGGAATCACTGAGGTTCGAAAGAGCGACCGCCGATGATTCCGGGAGACCAGTGAAACTCGTCAAGCTCGATACCGGCGCAGGGTCCAAGCTGAAAGGCTCGGCGATGGGGTATGCTGTATCCCTAAACCTGGATCTGAGCGACTTATTCGCGGATAGTCTTGATTGGATGGCCAGCACGGTCGCATCCCCCCGGGGAGGTGCGCGTGAAAGCATCCATTGAGGCGCGCGCCATCCTCACGGTGAGCGCTGCGGGCGGACTCCGGGTCCGGGGTACCTATCATCCCACGCAGGACCCGAACGAAAAAAACCACACTGGGGTCCTGTTTGTGAGCGCGGGGGTCGCGCCGCGAGCAGCTCCGGGAGATTCAGCGGTTCGCTGGGCCGACTCGCTCGCCAAGCTTGGGTATCCTTGCTTTCGTTTCGACCTGCCTGGACTGGGAGACTCGGATGGAGATCTCTCCGCGAAAGAGATCGACTTCGACTCCCTGGTGAATGACGGCTTCTTCGGCCCGGTTATTTCGAGTGTCGCGGATCAACTCGCCGACCGCTTCCATCTGCGCGGCGTCGTAGTGATCGGGCATTGCGCCGGGGCGGTCACGGCGCTGTATGCAGCCGCCGCGAACCCACGCATCACAGGGCTCATGCTGCTCGACCCTTATTTCAATGTGCAGCAAACGACCCCTACGCAAAACGCCCTGGTTCGTTCACAGATGCGCATTGTCGGGAAGCTGCTGCCGGATGGGGCCGGAAAATCTGCTGTGCGTAACGCGGTTGTTTCCTGCATGCGCAAGGCCTACTACCGCTTGACTCGTCTCCGCCCGATCGTACGATCGAAGAAATTACCCAGCGCCGCGAATCTGCCGCTGGTCGAGTGCTGGAAGAAATTGGCATCGTCGGGACTCCCCATGCTGGTTCTGAGATCGCCTTTCTCGACTCCCAAGCTGGGAGAGTTCGATTACATTCGCGATCTTTATCCACTCTCTAAATCCCGTTCGAAGGTGAGTGTGAAACTGATCGAAGGCGCCACTCACGCCTTTGCGGAACGGAGATCCAAGAGTCAGGTCCTGAAATACGCCGGACCATGGTTACGCGATTGCTTTCCGCAGGAGAAGGCAGAAACTTTGAGCACTGAAAGCCACTCATCCGAACTCGCTTCCGCGATTGTGGGGATTCCGACCAATGTCCGTTAGGGCCGCCGTCTTAATTCAATTCGAGCAGGTTGCCAGAGAACAGGACAAATTCCTGGCGCCCTTGAACGACGACCTGACGTTGCTGGATTCCGGACTCGACTCGCTGTGCTTCGCGATCATCGTCGCCCGGCTTGAGGACACGCTAGGAATCGATCCGCTAAGCGCCGCCGAAGATGTCCGCTTTCCCGTGACCCTGGGAGACTTCGTCCGTTTTTACGAAAATGCCGCAGCATGACCCGAAAAATCTCTGGGACGCTGCCACAGTTGCCGGGAATTTATCGTCCCGTTTTCTGGCGGGAGACCGCGCTTCCGTAGCTTTGGGCGATCTCGCCCGGGAATCGATCCTCCAAGGCAGGAGCGAGGAGTTGCGCGGCCGGTCAGTGCTGGTCGCGACCAAGGATCAGCTCACTGCTGCCTTAGCCCTTCTTGAACTCGACGGCATCGCGCGCCGCCTGATTCTCTATCCGCCGGATTTGCCGCTCGAACACGTTCCTTTCGTCATCGCGTCGGCATCCGTGGATGCGATCGTGTCAGACCGGACGGCGCCGGAAATAGACTCAGCGGAGGTTCGATCGGTCATCCAATGCAATGCGAAGATCGAGCCCGCCGATTACGATCGAAGCGCGCGCTTCGCGACCGAATGGGTTCTTCTCACCTCTGGCACAACCGGGCGGCCCAAGATGGTGGTGCACACCTTAGCGAGCCTGGTGGGAGCCGTCAAACCAACCACGGAGGAGTCAGTCGTCTGGAGCACGTTCTACGATATTCGCCGTTACGGCGGCCTTCAGATCTTCCTGCGGTCCATTCTGACCGACGCATCGCTCGTGCTGTCGAGCGCAGACGAGTCGACTGCGGATTTTCTGGTCCGCGCCGGCGCCCGCAAGGTGACGCATATTTCCGGAACGCCATCGCATTGGCGCCGAGCGCTTATGAGTCCTGCGGCCGCACGAATTACGCCTCGATACGTTCGCTTGTCGGGAGAAATCGCGGATCAGGCAGTTCTCGATCAGCTCAAATCGTTTTATCCGCAGGCTACCGTCGCCCATGCTTTCGCCTCGACCGAGGCGGGTGTCGCGTTTGAAGTGAGAGATGGCTTGGCGGGCTTTCCCGCAAGTCTGATGGGGCGCACTGGCGATGTCGAAATGCGCGTTGAGGATGAATCGCTTCGCATTCGCTCCTCGCGCGTCGCTTCCCGCTATCTCGGTGAGGAATGCAAACCGATCGCGGACGCGGATGGTTTCGTCGACACCGGCGATATGCTCGAGCTTCGCGATGGCCGATTTCATTTCGCTGGCAGACGTGACGGCATGATCAACGTCGGCGGCATGAAAGTTCATCCCGAAGAAGTGGAAGCGGTGATCAACCGTCATCCGCGCGTTCGGATGTCGCTGGTCAGGACTCGAAAAAATCCCATCACCGGCGCGCTGGTGGTTGCCGAGGTGGTTCTTACTGGCGAACCGGACTCAACCGGAAACCTGCAAGACGAAATCTTTGAATTATGCCGGCAGGCGCTGCCGCGCCACAAAGTCCCCGCGTCGATTCGCATCGTTCCGGCCCTGGGTCTTGCGGCGACCGGCAAGCTGGTGCGATGCCATGCGTAATGTGATCGTCACCGGCGGAAGCCGTGGATTGGGGTTGGGGATCGCTCGCAGGCTCGCCGGGGAAGGGTATCGGGTGATTGCCCTCGCCAGGAGCGAGACGAATCAACTCAATTCCGCAGTACGGGAAGCCGCGCCCGACGCATTGCACTTCGTCCCGTGCGACCTCGCCGAGGTTAACGGAATCTCGACTCTCGTCAAGACGGTGCACAAGACCTTCGGCCCGATCTACGGCCTGGTGAACAACGCGGCGGTCAGTTTCGGAGGCGCGCTCGCTCTGATGCACACGTCGAAGATCGAGCAGATGGTGCGCTTGAACACGCTCTCCCCGATGATCCTGACCAAGTACGTGGTGCGCTCCATGATGGCCGATGGCGGCGGACGGGTGGTGAACATCGCCTCGATTGTCGGGTTCACCGGCTATACCGGACTCGCCTGCTACGCCGCTACGAAAGCATCGATGCTCGGCTTCACCCGATCCCTGGCGCGGGAAGTCGGACGTCTGGGCGTCAATGTGAATTCCATCGCACCCGGATTCTTAGACACGGAGATGACGCAGGAATTGAAGGGCGAGCAGCAGGAGCGCATCGTCCGGCGCAGCGCCCTGGGCCGTCTGGCGGAAATCGATGACGTTGCCAACGCGGTCGAATTTCTGCTCAGCGACAAGGCGAAAAACATCACGGGAACCGTTCTGACCGTGGATGCGGGAAACACGGCATGAGCAGCATCGGTTCGCCTGCTAAAGCGTGGGTCCGCGCACTCGAAAGGACCACGCCCATCGCCCGCCAGCCCGATCGCATCTTCCCCGCTGTGATCCAGGAGCTGGCCGCAAAATTCGGCGATGCGCCGGCTTTACTTTCCGACCGGGAGTGCCTCACCTATCGCGCCCTGGCGGACCGGGCGAATCGATATTCCCAATGGGCGCTCGATCAAGGCGTTCACAAAGGCGAGACCGTCTGCCTGCTGATGCCCAACCGTCCTGAGTACATGGCCATCTGGCTGGGAATTACGCAGGTCGGCGGTGTGGTTGCGCTGCTCAACACCAATCTGACCGGAGCATCGCTTGTGCACTGCATCGATATTGTCACGCCCAAACACATCATCGCGGATGCGGGGTTGATCGATCAATTAAAAACCGCGATGCCGACCGGCAAAATCTGGGCGCACGGCGATGCTCGATCGTTCCCGCGCATCGATTGCGAAATCGAAAAATCCGACGGAGCGTTTAAGCCCCGCCCGCCGACGATCGAAGATCGCGCGCTCTACATCTACACTTCCGGCACCACTGGATTGCCGAAAGCCGCCAGCGTGAGCCATGGCCGCCTGATGCAGTGGACTCACTGGTTCGCGGGCATGATGGATACTCAACCCGCGGATCGGATCTACAATTGCCTGCCGATGTATCACAGCGTGGGCGGAATTCAGGCCCCCGGCGCGGTGCTCGCTAGCGGCGGATCGGTGGTGATTCGCGAGAAATTTTCCGCCAGCCATTTCTGGAGCGATATCGTCCGCTGGGATTGCACATTATTTCAATACATCGGCGAGCTCTGCCGGTACCTGCTGCACACCGCGCCGTCACCGGATGAGACGAAACACCGGATTCGAATGGCCTGCGGCAATGGGCTGCGGGCAGACATCTGGGACGACTTCAAGACACGCTTCCAGATCCCGCATATCTTCGAGTTTTATGCCGCGACCGAGGGCAACGTCTCTTTGTTCAACATCGAAGGCGAGCCTGGAGCCATTGGCCGGATTCCGTCGTATCTGGCGCACCGCTTCCGCGCGACGCTGGTCAAATTCGACGTCGAACGCGACCAACCAGTTCGCAATGAACAGGGATTCTGCGTCCGCTGCGGCCCCGAACAAACCGGCGAGGCAATCGGCGAAGTTCTCAAAGACGCGTCGAATTTCGGAGGCCGATTCGAGGGCTACACCAACCAGGACGCGTCCGAAAAGAAAATTCTCCGCAATGTTTTCGAGCCCGGCGATGCCTGGTTTCGCACCGGCGACCTGATGCGAAAAGATCACAAAGGCTTCTTCTATTTCGTCGACCGGATTGGCGACACGTTCCGTTGGAAAGGCGAAAACGTTTCCACCTCCGAGGTCGCCGATGTCATCTGTGAATTTCCCGGAATCGAGCAGGCCAACGTCTATGGCGTGGCCATTCCAGGCACGGACGGCCGGGCCGGGATGGCCTCGCTGGTGGCCGATCCTGAACTGGATCTGACCGCGTTTCGCGCCCACTTGGTGCGCCGGCTCCCCGAGTACGCCCGTCCTTTGTTTCTGCGCATCCGGGCTGAGCTCGAAGTGACTTCCACGTTTAAATATACAAAGACGGCACTGGTTCGCCAGGGATACGATCCCGCCGCGACCACCTCCGCGGTCTATTTCAACGATCCGGTGCGGGGAGCCTTCGTCCGGCTCGATCAGGCCATGTTTCAGCGCATTCAGGCCGGCCAGCTTCAGTTCAGAGCCTCCACAGCCGATCACTTGGGAAGGACTCCCGATGTCGCTTGAGCAGCTCCGGAGCGTTGTCACCACTCTCGAACGCGATATCGAGAACGGCCCCATTGTCCCGACGGTGACGCCGGAGCAGATTCGAAATCACCTGGCGCGGTACAACTTCGAGAATCCGATTCCGCTCGAAGAAGTGACTCGCGACGTCGAACAGATGATGCGGCAGTGGCAGGTGCAGGTCACCCATCCGCGATATCTCGGGCTGTTCAATCCGAGCGTGACCTTTCCGTCCATCGTCGCCGACACTCTGGTGGCGATGTACAACCCGCAGCTCGCTACCTGGCGAACTTCACCCGCGGCGAATGAGATCGAACGGCATACCCTCGCATGGCTCGCTGCGAAATTCGGCCTTCCACCGAACGCTACCGCGAATTTCACCAGCGGAGGCGCGGAGTCGAATCTATCCGCGGCAATTGTCGCGCTCACACGCGCTTTTCCCGGATATGGCGACCAGGGAGTCCGGAGTCTGCCCGCGCAACCCACCCTTTACCTGACCGCCGAAGCCCATCATTCCTTCAGCAAAATCGCCCACATGACGGGAATCGGCCGCGATGCGGTCCGCATTGTCGCGGCGGATCGCCATCAGAAAATGAACCTGGACGATCTTGCGGTGCGCGTGGCCGAAGATCGGACCCGCGGGCTCGCACCCTTCATGGTGATTGGCACTGCCGGGACCACGGCTGCCGGCGCAATCGATCCATTGCCGGACCTGGCTCGTTTCTGCCGCTCCGAAAATCTCTGGTTTCACGTGGACGCGGCGTGGGGAGGCGCGGCCATTGTCTCGCCGCGGCTCAAGCATTATCTCGCCGGAATCGATGGCGCCGATTCGATTACCTGCGACGCCCACAAATGGTTCTCCGTGCCCATGGGTGCAGGCATGTTTTTCTGCCGGCATCCCGATGCCGTTCGCCAGGCGTTTCGCGCGGATTCGTCCTACATGCCTCCCAAGACAGACGCGACAGTGGACGATCCGTACGTCACCACCGTTCAGTGGTCGCGCCGGTTTATCGGCCTCAAGCTGTTCCTCGCGATCGCCGAGCTCGGCGAAGCCGGCATCGCCCAAATGATCGAGCAGCAGGCTCGCATGGGCGATGTGCTGCGCGAATTGCTCAAGAGCTCCGGATGGAGTATCGTCAATACCACGCCATTTCCGCTGATCTGCTTCACTCGTCCCGGACTCGATACCACCCGATTTCTGGCTGCTCTCTACCAGCGTCAGATTGCGTGGATGTCTGAAGCGCGGCTCGGTGACGGAACGCCGGTGCTGCGCGCGTGCATCACTAGTTTTCGAACCACGGAAGCGCATCTTCAGCGGGTGGTGCGCGAAATGGATGGACTGATTTAGCGCCATGCATAGAGAGACCATCGCGATTCACCACGGCTACGACGACGATCCGGCCACCAAAGCCGTGGCGGTCCCGATTTATCAGACCGTCGCGTACTCCTTCGATAGCGCCGACCATGCCGCGGCTTTATTCAATCTCGAAGAGGAGGGATATCGATACAGCCGGATCAGCAATCCCACCACGGCCGTGCTCGAACGCCGCGTGGCCGCGCTTGAGGGAGGCGTCGAAGCGCTGTGCGTCAGCACCGGGCAAGCCGCTCTGAATTATGCGGCGCTCAATGTCGCCGAGCTGGGCTCGAATATCGTCTCCGTTCCGCAGCTTTACGGGACCACCTACACGCTGTTTGCCCATCTCTTGCCTAGCCAGGGCATCACGGTCAGGTTTGCCGATTCGGATCACGCCGACGCAATCGAGAAACTGATCGACGACAAAACCCGGGCCGTATATTGTGAAACGGTCGGCAATCCCGCGGGGAATATTTGCGATATCGAGGCGCTGGCGAATGTCGCTCACTCGCGCGGCGTGCCGTTGATCGTCGATAACACCGTCGCAACGCCCATTCTGCTGCGCCCGATTGAGTTCGGAGCCGACGTCGTGGTGCATTCGCTCACCAAATTCATGGGCGGACACGGCACCACGCTCGGCGGAGCCATTGTCGATAGCGGTAAGTTTCCGTGGAAGGAACACGCCCGCCGTTTCCCGATGTTCAGCCAGCCGGATGCCTCCTATCACGGTCTGGTCTATACCGATCGTTTCAAGCAAGCCCCCTATATCGCCCGCTGCCGATGCGTCTATCAGCGAACCACGGGAGCCGTCCTCGCGCCATTAAGCTCCTTCCTGCTTCTGCAGGGAATCGAGACCGTTGCGCTGCGTGTCGAACGGCATCAGGCCAATGGCAAAAGCGTAGCCGAATTCCTGCGGCGGCATCCCGCTGTCGATTGGGTCGACTACGCGGGGTTCCCGGATAACCGCTATCACGCCCTCGCTCAAAAATATTTATCCGGCAAGGCATGCTCTCTGCTGACGTTCGGGGTCAAAGGAGGATTTGAAGCCAGCAAGCATTTCTACGACGCGCTCCAGCTCGTCAAGCGGCTGGTCAATCTGGGCGACGCGAAAACGCTGGCCTGTCACCCGGCCTCCACCACGCACCGGCAAATGTCGCCCGAGGAACAAAGGAAAGCCGGCGTGAAACCGGAAATGATCCGGCTGAGCGTGGGGATCGAACACATCGACGATATCGTGGCAGACCTCGATCAGGCGCTGCACGCTACGGAGAAACGCTGATGCCCGTCAGTCTGCGCACGTCGCCCGTTGAGTTCCAGGAATCGAATGCCAATTGCCTGGATATCGGGATCGTCAACAACATGCCGGACGCCGCGCTGCGGTCGACCGAACGGCAGTTTCTGACGCTGCTCGATTCGGCCGCGGGTGAAATCGTGGTGCGCCTGTCGCTTTACTCGTTGCCGGAAATCCCGCGAACCGATGCTGGCCGTCACTACCTCGGCAAGTTTTATTCAGGCGTCGAGAACCTGTGGGATCGTCATCTGGACGGACTCATCGTCACCGGAACGGAGCCGCGCGCTGCAAGCCTGCCGGACGAATCGTACTGGAATCGCCTGATCGAAGTGATCGAGTGGGGCGATCGCAACACCCATTCGACGATTCTCTCCTGTCTCAGCTCGCACGCCGCTCTTTTGCACTTCGACGGCATCGAGCGGCGCCCGCTTCCCGACAAACGCTTCGGCCTTTTCGAGTTTTCGAAAGCGTCGGACCATCCCCTGGTAGCCGGCGCTCCCGCCCGGTTCCCGGTGCCGCAGTCGCGCTGGAACGAAGTGCCGGAAGACGATCTGATCGCGTGCGGTTATCGTATCTTGACGCGCGCCGACGATGCGGGCGTCGACTTATTCGTCTCGCAAAGAAAGAGTCTGTTCGTTTTCTTCCAGGGCCACCCCGAATATGAAAGCAATACCTTGCTGCTCGAATATCGCCGAGACGTAGGACGTTACCTGCGCCAGGAACGAGACGTGTATCCCGCCATGCCGCAAGGTTATTTCGATCGGGAAACAACTCACGCGTTGACAGCCCTGAAAAACCGCGCCATTCGCGACCGGCGGGAAGAGCTGCTCGCGGATTTTCCGACGGCGTTGGCCGAAAGCCGGCTGAAAAGTACCTGGCGGTCCCCGGGAGTAGCCATCTATCGGAACTGGCTCACGCTGCTCAGCGCCCGGAAGGAGCGGAAGCTGGGATCCTACAGTAAAGCTATACTCGCTTAGTTCGATGTTGATCAGTCACGTCCATCGCTTCATCTACATGAAAACCTTCAAGACGGCGGGGACGTCCGTGGAGATCTATTTCGAACGCTATTGCACCAACCCGAACCGGGAGTTTCAGGGCCGCGACCGGCGCGAAACGGAGGTTTCCAAATGGGGCATCATCGGCGCCCGGCGGTCCGGGTCCCTTTCGGGGGAAACCTGGTACAACCACATGCCTGCCGATCGCGTGCTTGCGCTGATCGGGCCCGAGCTGTGGAACAGCTATTTCAAGTTCTGTGTCGTCCGTCATCCCTTCGACAAGTTGGTCTCGTCGTTCTGGCATAACATGCAGGAAGAGACCCGTCTCGCCCTTCAGCATGCCGATTTCGCGACCGTTCGGGGTCAATTTCAAGATTGGCTGAAAATGGCGACCCATCCCATGGACCGGCAGGTTTTCACCATAGCGAACCGCCCGGTAATGGATTGTTTTGTTCGCTATGAGGACCTCCCTACCGAACTCGAAGGGGTATGTAAGCATCTGGGGTTGCCGTGGGAACCAGCGCGGCTGGGCCGGTACAAATCGGACACCCGCCTTCGCGATGAACCGTTCATGGAGTACTACGACCGAGGCTCGATTGAGCTGATGCGCGGGCTCTATAAATGGGAGCTAGAGTATTTTCAGTACCCCGTACCCTGAGTGTTCGCCTTTGTTTCCCCGGAGCACGACCTTATCCGGAAGGTAAGCCGTCTTAGTGCTATCTACGCCGAAAAAAGTCTTGCCCCTGCCTCAGCTTGCATGATATTCTGCAAACCAATCGTCTCATATCGGAGGAAGCTGTGTCGGAGCGCCAGAAGAATCTAAATTTGCCAAACTCGCTTGAGAATTTTGCTCGCGGGTTGCTTTCAACTACTTGTCTAACAGTCGTATGCGGCTCAGGAGCAGTCGCGGGTACCGTCAACCTATCAAACTCCGATTTCCCGAACTCGTCGCCGGGCGTTTTACTGCCGGTGGGAACCACGGTCGTGAATGCTTTTGCCGGCATACCAGCCGAAACGGAAGGCTCTCTTTCGCCCGAATGGTTTGAATTCCAGGGTCTTGGCGCTGGAGACACCTACATCCTGACGGCTTCGTACAATCCTCTGGGCCGGTTTTCCGAGTCGGGTAACGGCGAGTCGGGACTCAGGCTGAACGTCTTTGACAGTTCGCTCTCGCCGTTGTTCACAAGTCAAAGTCTGGAAACTGCTTTCCGCGGGGGCACGGGTGCAAGTGTAAGCGGTTCAGTTCCCGGGGACGGCTTCCTGGACATCGAGATTACAGCGAACAACGACAGAGGCTCTTTTTATCAGGTCACCCTGAGTGACGAGGCCGGAGGCTCGACCGTGCCGGAGCCGGGAACCCTGGTTCCAGTGGGTTTAGCGCTGGCGGGCGCTCTCGCCTGGAGCCGGAAGCGTCGGTCGTAGCCGTTCCCGTTCAGAATCCATGAACTTTCAGGCTGTCCGCCTCTTACCAGGGCAAGAGGCGGCCCGAGTTGTGTCCGAACTGGAGCACGGCGCATTTGTCGACGGAAAGTTGACCGCCTCCGGGTTGGCCAAAGACGTCAAACACAACCTCCAGCTGAAGCGCGAGGGGCGCGAATTCAGTGACCTGGACAAGCTGGTGTTTTCCGCGTTCCAGCGCTCGGCGGAATTCCAGTCCTTCGCAATCCCCAAGCGCGTCGCGGCGCCGATCTTCAGCCGTTACAATGCCGGCATGCAATATGGCTCGCACGTCGACAGTGCTTTCATCGGTGGCACCAGCGGCATCCGCTCCGATCTTTCGGTCACGCTGTTCCTCAGCCCACCGGACGCCTACGATGGCGGGGAACTGGTGGTCGAAATGGCTCTCGGCGAACAGCCCATCAAGCTCGACGCGGGAGAAGCCATCGTTTATCCGTCTTCCTCTATCCACCACGTTGCGCCCGTGACGCGGGGCGTCCGTTACGCGGCCGTCACATGGGTGCAAAGCGCCGTTCGTGACGAGCGAATCCGCGCGATCCTCCACGACCTGATGCAAGCGACGTCCCGCACGGATGTCGCCGGAAACGCCGAGCTTTCGTTGCTGCTGACCAAGAGCTACCATAATCTATTGCGCTATGCCGCCGAATCCTGAAGTAGAGCGACGTCCCCTGCTTGAAATCCTCGACGGTGTGGTTCCGGCTCAACTCCACGCCGCGGCCTGGGCCCGATGCGCGGGAGCCGGCTGGTATTACGGTCATGGCTCGAACACCGGCGATGGGTCGGCATTCTGGAAGATGGACCTGGAGTCCGATCCGGACTTCAACGCGATCTGGGAGCATGCCCGTCCGCGCTGCGAGGAATTAGCCGGCACATCTCTGCGGGTCCGGCGGCAATACGCCAACGGCCACACCTATGGATTGGGCGGAAGGCCCCATCAGGACGATGGCGAGTTCACCTTGCTGTACTATCCGAATCCGGAATGGAAGGACGGTTGGGATGGCGAGACCGTGTTCTATGACCGGTCCGGCGAGATTTTGCGCGCGGTGCGGCCGCGTCCCAATCGTTGTGTTTTTTTCGACGCCGGAACGCTGCATGCAGGACGCGCGCCCAGCCGGGCGTGTCCGGCGTTGCGCGTGACCGTAGCCTACAAGTTGGAGCGCGGTTCGTCCTCGCCTTCGAAAAAACAATCGACGGAGCCCGTTGTCGCCTCGAAACAGGCCGTCCCTTCCGGAAAAGTCGAAATTGAGAAAATCTCCGCGGAAGCCGGCACGCATCTTTACTCGATCCGCATTCCCGCGACGCTGGTGGATCAGGCTGTAGAAGGTAAACTGGCGAAACTCTCGACCACCGTCAGCCTTCCGGGCTTCCGTCCTGGAAATATCCCAGCGAAAGTTCTGCATGACCGGTATGGAGCGCAGGCCCGCGCCGATATCCTGAACCGCTTAGTCGCGGAAGCTCTGGAGCGCGGTCTGCCCAAAGGAACCGTCGCATCCGCGGTGGAATTGAAGCGCGGCGCCGAATCCGGAGATGTCGAGGTGCACGTCGCCGCCATCCATCTGCCGGATCTTCCCGGCATCGATTTTACAGAAATCTCTCTGGAGCGCCTGACCGCGGATCAGACCACGCTCGAATCGGCCGGAGTAACACCCGGAGACGCCGCGGTATTGTTCCGCGGTTATCTGAAGGCGCAGGTGCTCGACAGCCTCAACGCGGCGTACCGTTTCACCGTCCTGCCGGCGCTGATTGAGCCGGAATTTTCGCAGATCTGGAAAGCGGCTCAATCGCAGACGGAAATCCCGGCCGACGTCAAGGCGCAGACCTCCATCGAACTTCGCGCCATCGCCGAGCGCCGCTTCCGGCTCGGCTGGGTGATCGCCGAACTGGCGCGCCGGAACGAAATTCACGCCGCGCAAGGGGCCGAACTGGAAGACAGGGTGATCGATCACATCGTCGAGCAGGCCCGCGTTCAGGATCGCATGATCTCCGCGCAGGAACTCCGGGATATGCTGCAGGCTTAGGACGCCGGTGGATTTAGAAACCCTTCTCGGCGCTGTTTCCATACCCGTTTTCCTCGACCAATATTTCGGCCACAATTTCCTGCATGTTCCGGGATCTCCCGACAAATTCTCCAGGGCAGACGGTCTCGCGATACTGGCGCAGGACATAGAACGTGCGCTTGAAGCTTCTATTCGCGTGAACCTGCCAGGATCTTCCACCGGCGCTGCTCTTCACTGCCGCGAACGGGATGGAATCCTGCTTCAAATCGAGGGACAAAGTGACTGCAGGATTTACGGCGACTCGGGTGAGCCGGCCGGCGATCCTCCGGCTTGGGAAGGGACCCTCAAGCAAGGCGATGCGCTGTATATCCCGCGCGGCTGGTGGATGAGCGCCGCGGCGGGCGGACTTGAGGTCGGCTTCGATATCGAAAACCCCACCGGCGAAGACCTGCTCAAATGGCTGGTCGGATACGTCAAACGTCATCAGACTTTCCGCTCGGATATCCCGCGTTTTGCCGACCCGGTCACCAAGGCTGACTACTTAACCGGCTTTCGGAAGACCCTGGGTCAAATTCTTCGAGGGCCGGGTTTGCTCGAAGCCTTCCGCCGCGAAACCAACTTCAACGCCCCTTCCCGGCTGGACTGTGGTGTCCCGTGGCACGCCCAAGCGTCCGGCGAGGATTGGATCGAATTTCTTACGCCGCGTAAAATTCGGATCAAGCGCGCGGACGATGAAACCCTCCTGCTGGTGGCCATGGGAAAGCGTCTCGCCCTTCCGGCGGACGCGGCCCCGCTGCTCCATTACTTGTCCGATAAAGCCCCGGTCGCCGTGGAGGAGTTTTACCGGACGTTCGAAGCGGAATTCGATCGCGCGGAGCTTTCCGAACTGCTGTCCGCCTTGCGCAAAGACGGAATCATCGGCCTGCGCCATCCCGGTTCTATCTGATGCTCTCGAAATCCACCCAGGGATGGCTGCCGATCGAGATCGGGCTGGATCCTCAGCCGGCCGTGGTGTCGGAAGCGCTGGTGCGGTGGATGGAATTCGGATCGGTACCGCTGGCGGAGCCGTTCTTTAATACGACGGTGGACAATCTTCGCGCGGCCGCTCCACCGGCCCGCGAAATCGATACCGATATCGAGACCCTGGTCCGGGTGAGCGCGCGTCTTCCCGAGGTCCGGCCCGCCGGTTTCATCTTCCATCTTTCGCATTGCGGCTCCACGCTGGTCGCGAATGCCATGAAAACCTCCGACCGGGCTGTGGTGGTTTCCGAATCCCGGCCCATAAGTCATCTGTTGCGAGGGCGTTTCCAAAACCTCAGCCCGTATTTATCGGAACGATGGGAGCGGACCCGGCGGACGCTTTTAAATTCGCTGTTTTCCCTGTTCGCGCATTATCGCACCGGTGAGGCGGAACCGTTGGTGATGAAATTCGTGAGCATCGACACGATGAGCATGCGATGGATCCGTTCGAACTGGCCGGATGTTCCCTGCGTGGTTGTGATTCGCGATCCCGTGGAAGTGATGGTGACGAACCTCAAGGGGCGCGGCTGGATGACGTTCAAAGACCGTCCCGAATATGCCTGCGAGCTGTTCGGATGGAGCAACCTGCCTAGACCAGTGGCCGAGATGATCGAAGAGGAGTTTTGTGCCCGGGTTCTCGGCAGCTTCTGCGCCTCTGCGCTGGAGGCGATGCAGGTTGGGAAAAACGGGAATTGTATGGTGGTCGATTATCTCGATCTGAGCCCGGACCGGATGCGCCAGATCGCGGCCTTCTTCGACCTTCATCTGCCCGGCGAAGGTAAGTCCGTCGACGTCGTTTTCGAATCGTACGCGAAGGATCCGGCGAAGAAAATCCGGTTTCGTGACGATCGCAATTTGAAGCAGCAACTCGCCACGGTTTTAATCCGGAGCGCCGCGCACCAGTGGGCCATGGGATCATACACGGAACTGAGAGCGCGAAGGCTCCTGGCACGCTAACATACGAAGCATGCGGCCGATCATCGTCGTTCTGTTCGCCAGCGTCGCGCTGGCGCAGCATCATGGGACTGCGATGCCGGGAGAAAAACCCGTCGCGCTCTACCCCGGTCTGGGTGTGTGGAAGCACCCGATTGCCACGCGGAATCCAGAAGCGCAGAAGTTCTTCGACCAGGGACTGGTGTTGCTGTACGGCTTCAACCGGCCGGAGTCTTTGCGGTCTTTTCAAAAGACGCTCGAACTGGATCCCCACGCGGCCATGGCGCAATGGGGCATCGCCATGGCGACCGGTCCGTATCTCAACATGGATGGCGATCCGACGCTGCAGATGAAAATTTCCTGCGCCGCAGTGCAATCGGGCCTGGAGATTGCGGACGCGGACGAACGCGTCTGGCTCGAAGCCGCTGCCACGCGGTGTCCCGATTTTTCGGATCCATCGAAATACGTAGCCGCCATGCGAGCCCTGGCCGAGCGGTGGCCGGACGATCCCGACGCCCAGACTCTGTACGCCGAATCGCTGATGCTGCCGATTCGCTGGAAGTGGTACAACTCCGAAGGCAAGCCGGCGGATGGCGAAGAAGAAGCCGAACGCGTCCTCGAAGCGGTGATGCGCCGCTTTCCCGATCATCCCGGCGCCAATCATCTTTACATTCACGCCGTCGAATCGTCGCCTACGCCGGAACGCGGCATCGCCAGCGCGCAGCGGCTGATGGGGATCGTGCCGGCGGCGGGGCATATCGTTCACATGCCGGGCCATATCTGGCTCGCCACCGGACAATACCAGTTCGCGGTGGACGTGAATGAACGCGCCGCCGAGGTGGATCGCGAATATTTCGCGCAAACCGGGATGACCGGCAGTTATTATCCTTACTACCTGCACAATCTGGATTTCATTGTGTACGCCCGGAGCATGCAGGGGCGCGTCGCCGAAACCAATCAGGCCATCGCGCAGATCGAGGAGGCCGTGCGGACCGGTCCGGAGGCGGACCAGACCTTTCGGGTTCTGACGGTCATGTGCCGGATGCGCGTCCAGGATTGGGACGCGCTGCTCGCCGCGCCGCAGCCGGTGAGCAAGAATCCGCTGGCGCTGCCGTTCTGGCGCTATGCGCGTGCGACGGCGCTGGCCGCGAAAGGAAAATCACAGGAAGCCGTAGCCGAACAGGCTGAGTTCGAGACGCTGCGCGAAAAGCTCGACCGGAAGATGGATTTCGGCAATAACAAGGTCGGACCGGTGATGGACCTGGCGTCGATGATTCTTTCGGCGCGCCTCGAAGCGAACGCGCCGTCGAGCGTGTCAAAATGGCGCAAAGCGGTCGAGATGCATGATGCGCTGCGGTATGATGAGCCGCCCGGCTGGTATTATCCGGTGCGCGAATCGCTGGGCGGCGCGCTGCTCCGGTCGGGCGATGCCGCGGCGGCCGAACACGTGTTTCGCGAAGGCGTGCGGCGCAGCCCGCACAACGGACGCATGCTGTTCGGTCTGCTCGAGTCATTGAAAGCGCAAAACAAGACCGACGCCGCCATGTGGGTGGAACGCGAATTTCAATCGGCATGGAAGGGCGCGGATCTGAAATTGCGAATCCGGGATTTGTAGGGCGTGGACGGCGGATTTCAATCCGCGCGGTGCTTCAGCGCCGCTCATGGGCAAGGCCGAAGCCTTGCGCGGGCTCAAAGCCCGCCGTCCGTTCCTGAAACTGTTTGCGCTACTCTTGCGACTATGCTCCGCTTCGATCAGGTCGGCTATACCGTAAACGGACGCGAAATTCTGCGTGGGCTCAGCTTCGATGTCGAGCGGGGGAAAACGCTGGTGCTGCTGGGCCGCAGCGGATCGGGGAAAACCACCGCGCTCAAAATGGTGAACGCGATGGTCCTGCCGACTTCGGGCAGCGTCATCGTGGAAGGTCGCGCCACCACGGCGTGGAATTCCATCGAGCTTCGCCGCCGGATCGGCTACGTGATTCAGGAAACCGGGTTGTTCCCGCATTTCACGGTGGCTCAGAACGTCGCCGTGGTTCCACGTCTGCTCAACTGGCCCGCGGATCGCGTCGATGCCCGGGTGAAGGAGCTCTTAACACGCGTGGGATTGTCACCGGAAGAGTATTCATCGCGTTATCCGCGCCAGCTTTCCGGAGGCCAGCGCCAGCGCGTGGGCGTGGCCCGGGCACTGGCCGCCGATCCTCCGATTCTTCTATTCGACGAACCCTTCGGTTCGCTCGACCCGGTGACGCGTCACGAAGTCCGCCGCGAATTTCTGACGCTCGCGCGCGACTTGGGAAAAACCATCCTGTTCGTGACTCACGACGTCCGCGAAGCCGTACTGGTCGGCGACGAAATCGCGCTGCTGAATCAGGGCAGCATCGAGGAGCGCCTGCCCGCCTCCCAATTCGTGAAGGCCCGGTCGACCGAGGCCCAGGCTTTCCTCGCCTGTTTATCCTGACTCCGGTCTTCTGTCATGATGAGATCTTCGTGCGACCCGGGCTCACAAGCGATATCATCGAACTTACGTTCGAGCATCTGGTGCTGGTGGTAAGCGCGATGTCGATCGCCATCGCCATTGGAGTTCCCGCCGGCATTTTGCTGACGCGCCGGGTGGCGTGGAGGCGGCCTGTGCTCACCCTGACCAATGTGCTGCAGACCATACCCAGCCTGGCGCTGTTCGGTTTCCTGATCCCGTTGCCCCTGATCGGCGGCATCGGGCCGAGGACGGCCATCGTCGCGCTGGTGCTCTACGCACTGCTGCCGATCATTCGCAACACGCTCACTGGGATTCTGGGCGTCGACCCGGCCGTGCGCGAATCCGCAGTCGCCATGGGGCTCACTCCCGGCCAGATACTACGCCAAGTGGAACTGCCGCTGGCCGCCCGGACCATCCTGGCCGGGATCCGCATCGCCACCGTGACGACGGTGGGTACGGCCACCATCGCAGCGGCCATCGGCGCCGGCGGCCTGGGAGTTTTTATCTTTCGCGGCGTCGCGTCAGTTGATTACGTCCAGATTCTGGCGGGCGCCATTCCCGCGGCCCTGATCGCGCTTATTTCCGATGGAGGATTGGGATGGATCGAACGAAAATTTGCTGCCTGACGCTTGCGCTGGCGATGGGCTTCACCGCCTGCGGGAAAAAGCCCAAGCCGATTGTGGTCGGCTCCAAGAATTTCACGGAGCAGGTGATTTTGGGCGAGATCATCGCGCAGCACCTGGAGCATCGGCTGGGGCGCAAGGTCACCCGGCGGTTCAACCTCGGCGGAACGCTGCTCAGCTACCAGGCCATCATCGCGGGTGAAATCTCGCTGTATCCCGAGTACACCGGAACCATCGCGTCCGAAATCCTCAAGGAGAAACCGTCGTCCGATCCCGATCAGGCGTATCAGTTCGCCAGGCAGGAGCTGGCCCGCACCGCGCAAATCGAGTTACTCAAATCGCTGGGCATTAATAATGTCTTCGCGATGGTGATTCGTGGTCAGGACGCGCGAGCGGACCACATCTCCACTCTGAGTGAGGCCGCGCAGGTCAAGACTCCGTGGAAACTCGGTGCGGGATACGAATTTCAATCCCGTAATGACGGTATGCCGGCGTTGGACACGTATCATCTTCCACTTTCCGGTGCGCCCGTCGCGATGGATCTTGGCTTGATGTACAAGGCGCTCGATCAAGGGAAGGTGACGATGATCGCCGCCAATGCCACCGATGGCCCGCTGCTCGCCCATGATTGGACGGTTCTGAAGGACGACAAGAAGGCTTTTGCGGACTATCAGGCGTGCATTATGGTCCGTCAGGACATCCTCGCCGGCGAACCGCAGCTCGGTCCCGCGCTCAATGAGTTATCCGGCAAATTCAATAACGACGTCATGCGCAAGCTGAACGCTGAGGTGGACGTGGATCACCGGGCGGTCGCGGAGGTGGCCGCGCAGTTCCTGTCGGAAGCCGGGTTGAAATGAGGTTGCCCCTGCCAGAAGTAAAGGTTACATCCCGATTCTTGTATGGTATTTATCAAAAATTTTCATTTTTGAGACAACCCAGAGGCAGGTTCGTTCGTCTATATAGACAAAGCAGCTAGCCTCCGTGCGGAACCCTTTCCCCAACAACAAACCCCCGCACGGAGGCCGCCTGTAAAATTTTTCGACTCCAGTCTACTGCGAATGGGAGGGCCCGGTCAACGGTTGCCTGGGCCCGCTCGCGGAGAATCCTGCAGACCTAATCTCGAAATTCCACCGGCCGCGCGACTGTCACGGCCGGGTTTTCCAGTAACTGTTTCAGCAGGCTCTCCGACACCGGTTCATCCGTTTCGACCACGGCAACGGCTTGCAGCGGTTTCCCGGTCATCCCGCGATCCTCTTCCCGCCCCAACGAAAAACTCGCGATATTGATTTTGCTTTTTCCGGTGACCGAACCCACATAGCCGATCACTCCCGGTACATCCGAGTTCTTGAGGAAGATCAGGTGTCCGCTGAGCGGCGCTTCGCAACTGATCCCGTCTACGCGCAGGAGCCGCGGACGGTCGAGGACCAGCGAACCTTCTACCGTGGTGGTTCCACCGTCGGTTTCGAGTTCCAGCCGTACCGAATCGGCCTGCCCGGGCCGGGAAGTTTTCTCATGCCGTTCGGCAAAAGCGAGTCCGCGATCGGCTGCGATCTGCACCGCGTTCACCACATTTGCTTTGCGCGCGAGCGACCGGCTGAGCACTCCCGCCAACCCCGCGTTGCGGATCAACAGCGTGTTCTGGCCCGCGATTTTGCCGTGATATGCCAGGCGCACCAGCCGCGGATTTCCGGTGGCGACGTGGGCGGCGAACGTCCCTAGCCGTTCAGCCAAAGCCGCATAAGGCTGCACCGTTCGATACTGTTCGGCCGTCATGGCCGGGACGTTCACAGCGTTCAGCGCGATCCCGTCGCGCAGATAATCGCGAACCTGCTCGGCGATTCGCACCCCCACCGCCTCCTGCGCTTCTTCGGTGGACCCGCCGATGTGCGGCGTCGCCAGAACGTTTTCGAACTCGAGCAGCGGCTCGCCCACCGGCGGCTCGGTTTGAAACACGTCGAGCGCGGCGCCCGCCACTTTGCCGGATTCGATCGCCTTGCGCAGCGCCTCGCCGTCGATCAACTCGCCGCGCGCGCAGTTCACGATCCGGACGCCCTTCTTCATCCGTGCGAACGCATGTTCGTTCAGCATCCCCATAGTTTCGGTGGTGAGCGCGACGTGCAGGGTGATGTAGTCGCTTTCCGCGTAGAGCTCTTCGAGGGGTAAAAGAGTCGTGCCGAGGTCCGAGGCCGTGCGCGAGTTTACATACGGATCGCTCGCCACGATGCGCATCTCAAAGGCGCGCGCCCGCCGCACCACTTCG
Source organism: Terriglobia bacterium (assembly GCA_963797245.1). Classification (GTDB taxonomy): domain Bacteria; phylum Acidobacteriota; class Terriglobia; order Bryobacterales; family Bryobacteraceae; genus Palsa-187. The sequence goes on along the minus strand of CAWCPE010000009.1, from coordinate 584,318 downwards.
CGTCCGATGCTGCCCAGACCCACCACTCCCAGCGTTTTCCCGCGCAGCTCGGTACCCAGGAATTTCTGCTTCCCCCAGTCGCCGCGCTTGGTGGCCGCGATGGCCTGCGGAATCGAGCGCGCCATGGCCAGCATCAGCGCCAGAGTGTGCTCGGCCACCGAAACCGCATTGCCGCCCGGGGTATTCATCACCAGCACGCCCGCCTTGGTGGCCGCGTCCAGGTCGACATTGTCGACGCCCACGCCAGCGCGGCCCACCAGCCGCAGCTTGGGCGCCTTCTTCAAAACACCCGCATCCACCATCACTCCGCCGCCGACAATCAGGACGTCGGCGTCGGCGAGGTGCGCGGCGAATTCTTCTGGATTCGAAACCACCACGTCCCAGGCGTGCTGGGCCTTCAGCAGTTGAACCCCGGCCTCAGTCAGCGGCTCTGCAATCAGAATTTTCATGTTCGGAAAGAATTATGCGTGGATTTTCTGCTGCTGCTCAATAGCAATTTCGGCATACGCCTTCTGGACTGCCGCGACGCCCGCGCCTAGAGTGACCGGAACGCCATTAGCCAGCAAGATCAGCTCGAGTTCCGCCACCATCGCAAACAGGTCCGGAAAATCGAAGTACCCCAAGTGCGCGATCCGGAAAATCTTGCCCTTCATTGACCCCTGCCCGTTGGCGATGATCGACCCGAAGCGCGACTTGAACTCCTTCACGATCACGCCCGAATCCATGCCTGGAGGAGGCATCACGGCGGTGACCGACGCGGCTGGATTGCCGGCCGAAAACAGTTCCAGCCCCAGCGCCGTGCAAGCGGCCCGCGTCGCCCGCGCGAGCTGTTCCGCGTTGTCCACCAGCTTCGCCATCCCGATGGTCTTGATGTATTTCAACGCCTCGCCCAATCCCAGCATGAGCGCCGTGGCCGGCGTCCAGCTCGATTCGCCGTTCACTGCGTTCTTACGTTCTTTCTTGAGGTTGAAATAGAACTTCGGCAGCGTGGCCGTCTCCGCCATCGCCCAGGCCTTCGGGCTGACGGACAGGAATGAAACTCCCGGCGGCACCATGAACGATTTCTGCGACCCTCCGATCACGATATCGAGCCCCCAGCCGTCGATATCGAGCGGCATGGTTCCCAATCCGGTGATGCCGTCCACCACAAAAATCGCGGATGTTTTCTTGACCAGCTCGCCCATCGCGTGGACGTCGTGCTGCGCGCCGGTCGAGGTTTCCGACGCCTGCACGAAGACGCCCTTGACATCCGGATTCGCTGCCAGCGCTTTTGCGAGCGACTCCGGCTTCACAGCTTTCCCGTAAGGCTCCTCCACCATGACCACGTTGAGCCCGTACGCGCGCGTAATTTCGCCCCACCGCTCACCGAACTTTCCGGCCGAGCAGACAATCACGCGATCGCCCGCGGAAAAGCAATTGGTGACGGATGCTTCGAGCGCGCCGGTCCCGGATGAAACCAGCACCAGGACGTCATTGGCGGTGCCCATCAGTTCCTTGAGGTCCGCGAGAACACCCTTATATATGGCGCGAAAATCGTCGGTCCGATGATGCAGATCGGCCCCGAGCATCGCGTACAGCGCTTTCGGATAAAGGGGCGTAGGCCCCGGTGTGAGCAAACGTTGCTTCTTGATATGCATGGGAGTTATCTCAAGGATAACAAAGCCGAACTTTCTGGAGAGGTGGACGTCCATACGCGTCCCACCATCGCGCGTCTTGGTCGCCAGACTCGAACTTCGGAACCACGTCGCACACTCTCCCGTTTCCAACCCGATCACCGACACGCGAACCGATTTCGTGCGGCCGGCAAGGGTCCAACGCGCCTCGCCCTCGACAATATCATCGCCGTCATCGGTGGGATCGTTTTCGAAGATCTCCTCAGCTTCGCGTGGGGTCACATCGTGCCTGGCGATATGCCTGACATCTGGATCATCCTAATCGAAGCCCGGCCCTGATTCCTTCACTCACTACAGCGCCGCCGTAGCCCCGCCGGTAAGAGTGTGCGTGAAAAGTGAAATTTGATCCCCGCCGTACCGGCAGGGCTGGCGCCGACGGGCTGTGCCTTCAGTCCGATAGACCAGCCCTGCCGGTAACGGCGGGGACCAATCCCGACTTTTCACACGGACTCGTAAGAGCGAACCCTTGCCCGCGAGCACCGTTCGGCAATCCATGCGCTGTCTCGGCGATCCTTTCTGTGGATCGCTGCAAGAGGGGTTCCGGGTGGGAAAGCTGGCGCTGCGATGTGTATGAGGGCGTAACCGGGCCGCAACCGGTCCGCCGCACTCTTAGCGCAGTCGCGCCGAAAACGAGCGCAGCACGTCCCCGAGTAAGCGAGCGGAGACCAAGCACGGGGATTTCGATCGCGAACTATTCGTTGTTGATCATCCACGCGGGCGACGTCGGATGTCCCTGGGTGGCGAAATAGCTGGTCAGCCCCAAATTCTTGTATACGTTCCCTGCGACACCGGACGCCGCCGGACCGCTGTCCGCGCCTCCGCCCGTCAGCAGGACCACCACCACCAGCTTGTTGTTGCCGATCTCGGTGAACGATCCAAACCAACCGAGGTGGGTGGGCGAGCGTGAGTCCGTGCACGTTCCGGTCTTTCCGTAAATCGGTTCGTTGGGGTCGAACCCGATGCGCCGCGCCGTTCCGTATTCCACTGCGCCCATCATTCCCGGCTTGATGTCCGGAATAATCTGATCGATATCCAGCCGGCGCTTTACGCGCGGGATGATCGCCTCGGCTTCGGGCTGCGTTTTCGGATACTGGAGGTAGTAAAGTGTCCCGCCGTTGGCCACGGCGCCGATCAAGGCCGCGTATTCAAGCGGCGTCATGGAGATTCCGTCGCCGAAGCTGGTCATCATGCCGACCCCGCTCTTCGGCTCGACCGGCGTCAACAACCCGGGCTGCTCTCCAGCGATATCCAGGCCCGCTTTTTCGCCCAATCCGAACAACGACGCGTAATACCTCACGCGGTCGAATCCCAGCCGCTCTCCCAGGTTGGCGAAATACTGATTATTGGACTTGGCGATCGCCGACGTCATATCGAATCTGGTGCGCCCATACACGCGAACCAGCGTCTGGCGTTCGATCACGCCTTCGCTTAACGCCGCCAGCGCCACCGGAATCTTGACGGTGGAACACGGCTGATACCCGTTCTGATACGCCAGTTTCTGGTTGACGATGGTCAGTATGCGGCCGGTAGAGGGATCGCTCACCACCACGGTTCCATTCAGCGGACCCAGCGCATCCACCGCGGCGCGCCGCACGGCCAGATCGTCGCCGTCGATGAAATCGCCGTCGGTCGAATCCGCGTAGGTGGGAACCCGCCAGGCCCCGGACGGCCGCCTGGTCCGGCTGCGTCTGGCGGCCAGACTCATAGCGGCCGGATGCGCGGGCGCTTTTCTGACCCGCCGCGCGGGTGCCGATTTCGCCAGAGTTTTCGCGGGAGTTCTTCGCTTTTTCTTGACGGCGGTGGCCGCCATCAGATTGGATCCCCAGGCGATTGCCAGCAGGATGAGCAGGAAGTGGATCAGGTGGTGCTGCTGGATTTTACGAGGCAAAATATCTCCCTCTACATGAAATGCTAATGGAGTTGAACCTTGTACATTGTGCCGGAACTTGGGGTACTACGTCAAGCCGGTACTTGAACCCTTTCAAGCGTGTCTCGGTCAAGCCGCGGTCCACCCTCCATCTATCGGCAGGATCGCACCGTTCATGAAGGACGCCTCGGGCGACGCCAGATACACGGCCAGACCGGCGATTTCGTCGGCGCGACCCAGCCTGCCGAGCGGCTGCCGCTGCTCCATCTGCGCCCGAACCGCTTCTTTTTCATGAGGATGATACTTCTCGAGGATTCCATCGATGAATGGCGTGTCGATGGTCCCGGGGCAAATGCAGTTAGCCCGCAGCTCGGCCGGATAATCCACCGCGAGCTGCCGGGTCAATGCGATGACCGCCCCTTTGGTCGCGCAGTATGCGAACCGGCGCTTCACGCCGATCAAACCCGCGACGGAAGATACATTAATGATGGAGCCGCGCGAGGCGCGGATCAGCGGGATCGCTTCCCGGGTGACCAAAAATGTCCCGGTCACGTTGACGCGGAACAGGCTTTCGAAATCGCCGAGCGCAGTTTCCTCCACATTGCCGACCAGGCCGATGGCCGCGTTATTCACCAGAACATCCAGCCGGCCGATGGTCTCAAATGCAGCTTTGACCGCGGCTTCATCCGCGATGTCGCACGCCACCACGCTGCCGCGCTGGAGAGTGGACGCAACGCCTTCGGCCTTGGCCCGGTCGCGCGCCATAATCATGACCGACGCTCCCGCCGCGCTGAAGGCTCGCGCGATGGCCGCGCCAATGCCGCTCGATCCGCCTGTGATCAGCGCGGTCAGGCCGTCGAGACGAAGGGATTGTAGCATTGCTTGTCCGATTCATAACTACTATAGCCTGAGCCATATGGCGGGGTGTGCGAATTCGTTCAGACTGGTTTGATTGACCACTTTGTCATCGAACCGCGCCGAAATAGAAATTTGCGTGAGCTATGCTGTGATTCTCACGGCAGGCTTAAATTCTGTCTCGCAACCGGGCTACCCTGCGCGTGGTTGAACCTGCACTTGATCTTCTGAGGTTGGTAGGGAGAGATTCGAAAAATTGTAGAATGCGCTATTGGACGGAGGTTCGCCAAAGCGCCCAATCGGCACGGCAGATTCATCGAGTTGTAACGCAATTGAATCATTATGGAAATGAATGTAAGATATCCTGTGGACTCTTACAGGTGGGGTCAGGCTTCGGGCATCCGCTCGCGATGTCCGTTTCTTTAGAGGTTTAGGTCCGCGGATTGCTCGATTGCTGCTTTCTCGCAATACGATCCGTAAAAAATGGAGGGTTATGAGGGGAACAACCAGTACGCTTAAGCTGCGTGCGTTTTTGCTTTTGTTTTCGACCGCCTTGCTGGCGCTGAATGGATTCGCGCAATCGGGCGGTGTGGCGGGAATTTCAGGGGTGGTCCAGGATGCCACCGGATCGTCGGTTCCGAACGCCAAAGTGGTGATTTCGACCGACTCGCGTGGTGTGGTTCGCACGCTGCAAACCAATCAGGCCGGTGTATTCGCCGCGCCCGCGCTGATTCCGGGACCGGGCTACAAGGTGGCCGTTGCCGCTCCAGGCTTCGCGCCTTACGAGGCGAAAAACATCGATCTGCAGGTGGGACAGAACATCAACCTGGATATCCGGATGGTTCTCGGCCAGACCACCACGTCGGTGGAGGTCAACGCGGCCGCGCAGTTGATCGAGGATACCAAAACGGATGTTTCGCAGGTGGTCGGAACCACCGACATCATGAATCTGCCGATCAACGGCCGCCGGGTCGACTCATTTGTGCTGAATACGGCGGGCGTCAGCAATGACGCCACTTTCGGCCTGCTGACGTTCCGCGGCGTGGCCGGCAACAATTCGTTCCTGCTCGACGGCAACGATAACACCGAGCAGTTCTACGACGAAAACGCCGGCCGAACCAGGATTCAATCGCAGTTGTCGGCCGACGCGGTCCAGGAATTCCAGGTCGTGTCGACGGATTTCTCGCCGGAATACGGCCGCGCCATGGGTGGGGTAGTGAACACAGTCACCAAGAGCGGCACCAACGAATACCACGGAAGCGCGTTCTATTATCTGCGCAGCACCGGTTTCGACGCGCACGATCCGTATTCGGCTTTCAACCCGACCGAGCACCGCATCCAGGCAGGTGGAACGGTGGGTGGTGCGATCATCAAGAACAAGCTGTTCTTTTTCCTGAGCGACGATAACACGCGCCGCAACTTTCCGTTTGTGGACAGCCAGGTGAAGGTCGGCTTCCTGAATCCATCCACGGAGCAATGGGTAGGCTGCACGGTATCGATGGCGCAGTGCAACGCGATCAACGCGCTGTTGCCGCGCTTCTACGGCCAGATCCCGCGCACGGCGCTCAACGACCTGTACTTCGGCCGGCTGGATTATCACCTCAACGACAAGAACACCTTCAGCACCAGCTTCAATTTCCTGCACTGGAGGTCGCCCAACGGCATCCAGACGGGTCTTTCCTCCACCACCGGCGCGGGCATCACCGGCAACGGCGACGATACCGTGGCGGTGCGCAACGGAAAGGCCACCTGGACCTTCGTCCCGACCGGGACCATCGTCAACACCTTCCGCTACGGCCTGGACACGGACCGGCAGGCGGATGGTTTCGATCAGGCTGAGCTCGGCGGCGGTCTCGGTTATCTCGACGTCGCGGTAGCCGGCGTCCAGCTTGGGCCGGCGACGTATCTGCCGCGCGTCGAACCGCTCGAAATCCGCAATGAATTCGCCGACGACGTGAGCTGGGCCAGGGGCAAGCACATGATCAAGTTCGGGTTCACCTTCGAGCATGTTACCGATAACGTCAATTATCTGAGCAACCGGTACGGGTCCTACACGTATCCGACGGTGAACTCGTTCGCCGAGGATTACAGCGGCAACACCACGGGCGCGCACGATTATTCGGCATTCACGCAAACCTTCGGCAACCCCACGGTCGACTATTCTCTCAAGGACATCGGAATGTACCTGATGGATCAATGGCAGGCGAGCAATAAACTGACCGTGACGTTTGGCGCCCGGTATGAATACACGTTTATGCCGCAGTCGGCGCAGACCAATCCGCTGTTTCCGATGACCGGAGAGTCGCTGCCCAGTGGCACCCGGGACTTAGCGCCGCGCATCGGACTGGCTTACCGGGCCAACGAGAAGACGGTGATCCGCGCCGGGTTCGGCACGTTTTTTGCGCGCCAGGTCAGCGGCATCCTGGACGACGTTTACACCGGCAACGGGATCTATCAGGTTTCCGACAGCCTGAGCAACGCGACGCTGATCGCGCAGGGACCCACCTTCCCGAATGCTCTGGCCGCTCCGCTGACCACCATCACGCAGGGCGCATCCACGCTGGACGTCCTGGCGCCGCACCTGAAAACGCCATATTCCGAACAGGGTAGCATCGCGGTAGAGCGGCAGATCGCCAAGGACATGGTCTTCACCGTCTCGGGAATCTTCAGCCGCGGCGTCAACCTGTGGGGCACGCAGGATATCAACGCGAACGGACCCACCGGCAACTACACCTACAACATCGATAACGCCTCGGGTCAGCAGGTCGGCACCTACTCGACCCCGGTTTACTTTGGACCGCGCCCCAATCCGAATTTCGGCGCGATCTATGAGCAGACCAACGGCGTCAGCAGTAGCTACGACGGGCTGGTGCTGGCGTTCGAGAAGCGCTTCGCGCACGGGTTCCAGTCGTCGGCGTCTTACACCTGGGCTCACGAAATCGACGACGGCCAGGGCGCGGCCACCAACGCCATCTTCGGATTCAGCGACACGGCCTGGACCTACAACGGCAACTACGGCCTCGATAAGGGCAGCGGCTCGCTCGACCAGCGGCAGCGCTTCGTTTACACGTTCGTATGGGCGCCGGTGCTCTCGCATTCGTCGAGCGCTTTCGCCAAGTACGCGATCAACGGCTGGTCGCTTTCGAGCATCACGACCATTCAGAGCGGCCGCCCGCAAACTCTGACCATCCACATGAACGACACCCCGGTGACGGGCATGTTGTACAGCGCCGATGCACTCGACGGCTTCAACGGAAACTTCCGCGTGCCGTTCCTGCCGGTGAACAGCCTCTATTCGCCCTGGGAGCAGACCGAGAACTTCCGTCTGACCAAGAGCATCCCGCTGCCGAAGGAGAGCATTCACCTCAGCCTGATGTTTGAGGCGTTCAACATCGCCAACAACTGGTCGCCGACGGCCTTGACGACGCAGGCGTACACGGAAACCAAGATCACCGGCGCGGCGGCGGGAAGTCCCGTTGCAACGCTTACCTACACTCCGACGGCTTTCGGCGTCGGAACCGGCGATGGCGGATTCCCGGACGGCACGCAGGCTCGCCGCCTCCAGGTCGCCGCACGCATCACCTTCTGATTCCGCAAGCCTGCGGGTTCTAATTCCGCAAGACTGACGCGGCGGCCGGGTTCCATCCTGGACGCCGCGTTCTGTTTACTTCTCCTTACGTTCGGCTAAACCGCGATCGTGGTAAAGTGGCCGAAGATCTATGTTGATTTCCAGATTCCTCCCCGCAACGTTCGCCGTGGCCGTGTGCGTGTCCGCCTACGCCGCTGCGCCCGATGGTGAAGCTCTCTACAAAGCCCGCTGCGCCGGCTGTCACGACGGAAAGCCGCAGCCGCGCATGCCGGAGCGCGCCGAGCTGACCGCCAAGACGCCTGAATTCGTGCTGTCGGTGATGGCCCAAGGCGCCATGGCGATGCAGGCCGCCGGACTGAGCGAAGACGAAGAACGCGCCATCGCCCACTACATCACGGGGAAGGAATTTTCGACCGTGGCGGCCGCCGCGCCCATGGCCGGCCAGTGCACCACGGCCGCGCCGCCGCTCAAAATGGTGGCGGGCGACTGGTCGGGCTGGGGAGGCGACGCCAGCAACACGCACTTCCAGACCAAGCCCGGCCTCAGCGCCGCCGATGTTCCCAAGCTCAAACTGAAATGGGCGTTCGGATTCCCGAAGGAGCCGATGGCTTCCTCCCAGCCCGCTGTGGTCGGTGGGCGCCTCTTCATCGGCAGCCAGGCCGGGAACATCTACTCGCTCGATGCCTCCACCGGGTGTATTTACTGGACCTATAAGGCCGGCGCGGGAGTCCGCACAGCCATGAGCGTCGGAAAGCTTCCCAATGGAAAATGGGCCGTCTACTTCGGCGACGTCAAAGCGACCGCGCATGCCGTGGACGCCGAAACCGGAGCGCTGCTGTGGAAGATCAAGCTCGATGAGCATCCGGCCGCGCGCATCACCGGCGCGCCGATTCTCAGCAACGGCCGACTGTATGTGCCCATGTCTTCGGTGGAGGAAGCGTTCGCGCAGCAGCCCAAGTATTCCTGCTGCACCTTCCGCGGCAGCGTTTCGGCGCTCGACGCGGTAACCGGCAAAAAAATCTGGCAGAGCTACAGCGTGCCCGATCCGGCCAGGCCCACCGGCAAAACCAGCAAGAACGGAACCGAGCTCAGAGGCCCCGCCGGCGCTTCCATCTGGTCCTCGCCCACCGTCGACCTCAAACGCAAGCTGGTCTACGCGTCCACCGGAAATTCCTACACCGGCGTCGAAATCAACACCAGCGATTCGATTCTCGCGTTCGATCTCGACACCGGACGCCTGGTGTGGTCGAGCCAGGTGCAGCCCAAGGACAATTTCGTCATCGGATGCCCGCGCGGTCCGCAGTGCGATCCCGACGACGATGGTCCGGACTTCGACTTCGGCACCTCGCCCGTTCTTGCGAAGCTTCCCAACGGAAAAGATATTCTGATCGCGGGTCAAAAGGCCGGCGTTGCGTGGGGACTCGACCCTGATCATCGCGGCAAAGTGCTCTGGCAGACGCGCCTCGGCAAAGGCAGCGCTCTGGGTGGAATCGAATGGGGCCACGCCGCCGATAATAAGCTGGCCTACGTCGCGATTTCAGACCGCATCGTGAGAGACGGCACGCCGGGATTGTACGCACTCGATCTGGCCACCGGCCAGCAGAAGTGGGGCACGCCCGCGCCCAAAGGCATTCCCGGAAATCCGGCGCAATCCGCCGCCATCGCGGTGATTCCCGGCGTGGTTTTCTCGGGCGCTTTGAACGGCCACTTCCGCGCCTATTCGACCGCCAACGGCGAAATCATCTGGGACTTCGACACCAACCGTCCCTTCGATACGGTGAACCAGGTCGACAAAGCCAAGGGCGGATCCATCGATGCCCCCGGTCCCGTGATCGCGCACGGGATGGTTTACACCAATTCCGGCTACGGGATGTTCGGAGGCGTCGCCGGCAACGTTCTGCTGGCCTTCTCCGTCGACGGCAAATGACGATTCCAGAGCTCCGCTCGCGCATCGGTGAAGAGATCGGCGTCAGTCCGTGGCACACCGTCACGCAGGAACAGATCGATCGTTTCGCCGAAGTCACCGGCGACAATCAGTGGATTCACATCGACGCCGAGCGCGCGCGCAAAGAATCGCCCTATGGCACGCCGATCGCGCACGGATTCCTCACCGTATCGATGTTGAGCGGCATGGCGCAGGAAGCCGTCAAAATCACCGATCCTGCCAAGATGCGCATCAATTACGGTTTCAATCGTCTGCGCTTCACCGGCGCCGTACCGGCCGGCAGCCGTATCCGCACGCACTTCACGCTCAATTCGCTCAAAGACGTAGAAGGCGGAGTCGAGATCGCCTGGGGAGTTTCGGTCGAAGTGGAAGGCCGCGAGAAACCCGCGCTGGTGGCCGAATGGCTCGGCCGCACATACCTCTAATTCTTTTCCGCGATGGACACAATCTTCGATTCGCTCTGGAATTTCTTGTAGTCCTTGAAGTTGAACTCGATCTCCGTGCGGATCTTTTTCACATACGCGATGCGGGCGTCCGCTCGGATCAGCACGTGCGCCGGCAGCCACAGCTCATCGTTCACGCGGGTCTGCTCGAACCGGATCAGCCCTCCCGGGGAGATGCGAAACAGCGCCAGTCCCATGGAAATCGTGTCGAGCACTTCCGCTTCCGCCTTCACCCATTGATACTCGTTCTGGTCCACCCAGATCTTGCCGCGTAGTTTTGAGAACGCCCGCGCCTGCGCGGAAGCGGGCTTGAAATCCGGTTTCGGTTCGGCGTCGATCAGCCAGGTTTTCATGCCGCTCACCGTCTCCTCACCTTCCAGTTTGAAATTGAAAGCATCCGATATCTGGCGCATGTACTTGTGATTCTCGATGCGCGCCTTTTCGAGCTTCGCTCGCTGGGCTTCGCTCAGGTTCTCGCGCTTGGCCGCCTCGCGATCCATCTTTTCCTGTTCTTTGCGCGCCTCGCTCTCGGAAAGCGGCTGGCCGTTTTTCGCAATCACCTTCTCATACGGCCGGCCTCCCAGGATCAGAACCTCGCTGGTCGCCGTCTCGGTTTTGGTGACGCCGCCTTTCGCGTCGAACACCCGATCCTGCTCATGCTCCTGGTAGGTATAGTTCTTCTGCATCTCGAAGTTATCGAAATCCCGGTCGATGGACCGTTTCATGATTTCGGCGGCGTCTTGAGCAAACATCAGTCCGCTCAACAACGTAGCCAGGATCGCCAGATGCATATTATAGAGACGCGATACGCGCGCGGTTCATTACAAACAAGATCATGCGTGCGCCGGCCGGGCGGCTTCAGGCTCGGCTGGAACCGTCATGATGAACTCCGCTCCCGCGCCGTCCGGACGGTTCAACGCGCGCACGTCGCCGCCGGCCTGCCGGACAATGGTTCTTACGATATGCAGCCCCAACCCCGACCCGCGTGTCGAAACATGCGGCTCAAATACCTGGTACAGAATTCCCGCCGGGATCCCGGGACCCTGGTCGGCCACGCTGATCCGGATCTCGTGCGCGTCGCGAATCGCCCGCACGCGAATGGTGCCTCCCTTCGACATCGCGCGCACCGCGTTTGAAAACAGGTTAATCAGCACCCGCTCCCAGGCCCAGTTGCGCCGCAATTCAATTCCCTGATCTACGTCGCACTCAAATTCAATGCGCGGCCCGCGCCCGCCGATCAGCGAATCTTCGACGAACGCAATCGAATCCGCCAGAATATCCTCGAACGGAGCGGACGTTTCGTCGACGCTCTGGATGGTCTGCGTAAGATTGCGCCCGCGCTCCACACTGCGCACGATGGCCGCCGAGAGCGGCGTCCAGCGCGGATCGCCGGCCAGCAGATCGGCGGCTTCCATCAGCGTCTGGAAGACATTGTTCAGGTCGTGCACCAGGCACGGCAGCGTCAGGTCGGTTTCGGTGCTTTTCATGAGCCTCAACCGGTAATCTGTTGCAGTGTACTAAAAAATTCAGGGAAAGAAACATCGGCCGCCTCGGCGCCGTCGATTTCGCACGGACCGTCGGCCGCGAGAGCCGCGACCGAGAACGCCATCGCAATCCGATGATCGCCTTCCGGATCGATCTCCGCCGCATGAAATTTCTGCTTTCCCGGCAATCGAAAACCATCCGGAGAAGTTTCCATGTCGACGCCCATGCGCTTGAAATTCTTTTCGAGCGTGGCGATCCGGTCCGTCTCCTTCACCCGCAATTCGCCCGCGTCGCGCACCGTCAAGCCGTTCTCCGACACCGCGCCGAGCACCGCGAGCGCCGGAATTTCGTCGATCAACGCCGCCGTCATGGCGCCTTCAATCACGCCTCCCGAAATTTTCGAATTGCGCACGCGCAGATCGCCCACCAGTTCGCCCGTAGTCTGCTGGATGTCGAGAATCTTCACCTGCGCGCCCATCGACACCAGAAAATCGAGCAGCGCCGAACGCGTGGGATTCAACCCCACCCCGTGAATCACCAGGTTCGCATCGGGCGCCATCAGCGCCGCCACCAGGAAAAACGCAGCCGAGCTCAAGTCGCCCGGCACCACTACTTCACGCCCGGTCAATCGCGCCCCTTCGCGAAGCGTGATCACGCGCCGCTCCACTTCGATCTCCGCGCCGAATTCCTTCAGCGCAATTTCGGTATGATCGCGTGTCCGCACCGGCTCCCGGACCGTGGTATCTCCCTTGGCGAACACACCCGCCAGCAGCACACAACTCTTCACCTGCGCGCTGGCCATCGGCAGCGTGTAGTCGATCCCGTGTAGCTTGCGCCCGTGAATCGTCAGCGGCGGAAACCGTCCGTCGCGAGCCTCAATCGCCGCACCCATTTCCGTCAACGGCGTGATAATCCGCTGCATCGGCCGCCGCGACAGCGATTCATCGCCGCCGATCCGGCAGTCGAAGCTTTGCGCCGCGAGAATCCCGGATAGCATCCGAATGGTCGATCCGGAATTGCCCGCGTCCAGATCCGCGGCCGGCGCCTGCAGTCGCCCGCCGTGAATCTTTACAACGCCATCCACGCGCTCCACACGCGCACCCAGCGCCTCTACTGCTCCCAGCGTCGACTGGCAATCCGCTCCGGTCGAATAATTGGCAATCGTCGTGACGCCTTCCGCAATCGCGCCGAGCATCGCATAACGATGCGAAATCGACTTGTCGCCGCGCAAAGTGATCACGCCGTGAATCGCCCGCGCGGGCGAAATCGTCTGTCTCATGGTTTTGTCAGCGCGATCTTTTAGTGTACCGTCAGAGTTTCTGTCAAAAAACGCTGGATTGATGCCCGCCATTACGAGTGTGTGTGAAAAGTGGAATTTGACCCCGCCGTGACGAGTCTGTGTGAAAAGCGGAGTTGATCCCCGCCGTGACCGGCACGGCTGGTCACGGACGTCTGCGCCTTCAACGCGATAGACCAGCCCTGCCGGTAACGGCGGGGTGAGGCATCGACTTTTCACACACACTCTGACCGGCAGGGCTTGCGCCGGCGCCTGTGCCTTCAGTGCGATAGACCAGCCCTGCCGGTGACGGCGGGGTGAAGCACCGACTTTTCACGCACACTCTTACTGGCGGGGCTGGTCGTTGGCCGCGATCACCACGCGAAACGGCCGCCTGTGATGGCGGGGTGAAACGGCTGGTTCTCAACGCACCCGCTCCGCGGGTTATCATATTTATCGCTATGAAACACACCGCCATTCTGCTGGCCGTCTCCGCCTTGGCTCTTCGCGCGCAGGCGCCGCAAAAGCCCGTGGTCGAATTTGAGCTCATGACCTGGGCCGAAGTGAAGCACGCTATCCATGACGAAGGTAAAACCACCGCCCTCATCTACAACGGCGGCACCGAGCAGCGAGGACCGCAGAACGTCAACGGCGGGCACAACCTGATGGCCGCCGCGACGGTCCGGCAGATCGCTCTGAAGCTGGGCAACGCGATCACCGCGCCCGTGATGCCGTTTTCGGTCAACAAAGCCGATCCCGATCTTCCCGGAACCATCGGCCTGACCGGCGATGTGTTCGCCGCGGTCAATGAAGAGGTGGCCGAGCAGCTGATCATCAGCGGATTCAAGAACATCGTCCTCATGGGCGACCACGGCGGCGGGCAGAAGGAATTGGGCGAAGTGGCCAAGAAGCTCGACGCGAAATATTCGGGCAAAGGGATTCATGTCGTGTTTTGCGATGAAGTTTACGAAAAAGCGCAGGGCGATTACACCAAGTGGCTGGCCGACAATCACTATCCTTCCGGCGGCCACGCCAGCGTGATGGATACCTCCGAAATGCTGTATTTGAGTACTCTGAACGGCACCGACAAGGAATGGGTGCGCAAAAATATTCTGCCCAACGCGGTGGGCGACCCGGTGGGCCGCGGCCCGCACAAAATCAACAACGGCATCACCGGCGACGCGCGGCCGTCCACTCCGGAGCTGGGCAAGCGGATCTTCGACACCAAGGTGAATTACGCGGTCCGCCAGATCCGGGTTTTGCTGAACGAGAATTAGGGGAACGCTTAGGAGTCCGCGTGAAGACGTCGGACGTGCTCCCCTTGCTAACGCGCGGGGTTCCGCATGTGGCTAAAACGGAACCCCGACCGTCAGAGTCCGTGTGAAAAGTGGAGCTGATCCCCGCCGTGACCGGCAGGGCTGGTCACGGACGTCTGCGCCTTCAACGCGATAGACCAGCCCTGCCGGTAACGGCGGGGTGAGGCATCGACTTTTCACACACACTCGTCAGGGAGGGGAGCGCGTCCGTTTCACACCACTTATTACAGAACCGTCCTACGCGAGCGAATCTCCGTCGCGCGCCATCCACACGTATAACGTCGGCAGCAGGAAGATGCTCATCAGCAGCGCGCCGAGCAATCCTCCCACAATCACAATCGCGAACGGCCTCTGCGAATCCGAACCGATCCCGTGCGACGTCGCGGCCGGCAGCAGCCCCAGCGTCGCCACCAGCATCGTCATCATGATCGGGCGCAGCCTTAGAATCGCGCCTTCCTCCGCCGCTTCCACCACGGTCAGCCCGCGCGCGCGCAATTGATTGATGTACTCCACCATAATCACGCCCACCTGCACCGAGACGCCGAACAGCGCCAGGAATCCGACGCCGGTCGACACGCTGAAATTGGTCCCGCTCAGCCACAGCGCCACCACGCCGCCGACCGGAGCGATAAACACGTTCGCCAGAATCAGCATGGCCCATTTCGGCGTCTTGAACATCGAGTACAGGATCATGAAGATCAACAGAAGCGTGAGCGGCACGATAATGGTCAGCCGCCGCTGCGCGCGCTGTTGCGATTCATACTCGCCCGCCCAGTCGATGTGATAGCCGGCCGGCAGCTGCACCTGCGTACCCACCTTCTCGATGGCTTCGTGCACCGCCCCGCCCAAGTCTCGCCCGCGCACGCTGTACTTGATGGCGACGTAGCGCTGGCTTTGCTCGCGATAAATCTCCGACGCGCCGTCGGCTGTCTCGACTTTGCACAGTTGCGCGAGCGAAACGCGTTCGCCGGAGGGCGAAAGCAGGCGGATATTTTCGATCGCTTCCCGTGTATTGCGGTAATCGGGCAGGTAGCGCATCACCAGGTCGTAACGCCGCTCGTCCTGAAGAACCTGCGTCAGCGCGTTGCCGCCGACCGCCGTCTGGATGGCGTCCTGCACGTCTGCCACGTTGATCTGATAGCGCGCGGCCGCCTCCCGGTCCACGCTGAAGTTCAGATTCGGTTGGCCGATCACGCGGAACAGGCCCAGATCGCCGATCCCGTTGATCCCGCGCATCACACCGGTAATCTTGTCGCCCAGGCCCTCCAGCGTTTTCAGATCGTCGCCGAAAACCTTGATCGCGAGCTCGCCCTTCACGCCGCTGACGGCTTCTTCCATGTTGTCGGAAATGGGCTGCGAGAAGTTCCAGATCACGCCGGGGATTTTTTCGAGCTCGCGGTCCATCGCTCCGATCAGCGCTTCCTTGTTCTGATGAAACACCGGCCGCCATTCTTCCTTGGGCTTCAGGTCGACGAAATATTCGGTGTTGAAGAATCCGGTCGCATCGGTGCCGTCGTCGGGACGCCCCACCTGGCTGGTGCACTGCGGGACTTCCGGAAAACTGCACAGCACCAGGCGGGCGCGGTTGGCCAGGTCCACCGAATCCTTCTGACCCACGCTGGGCGCAAGCGTACCGCGCACCCAGATGGCCCCTTCGTCCAGGTGCGGCAGAAATTCTGAGCCGATCACACTGGTGGCCAGATACATCGCGAACCCGAACCCCGCCGCGGCAATCGCGACGGTCAGCCACTTGAAATGGATCGCGTGCGCCAGCAGCTTGTGGTACCGCCGGGCCAGAAATTCCATGACCGGATTGTGCCACTCCTTCGCGCCTTTGCGGAAGAGAATGCTCGAGAGCACCGGCGCGAGCAGCATGGAGAACATCAGCGCACCCAGCAGCGCGAACGCCACGGTCCACGCCATCGGTTTGAACAGCCGTCCTTCCACGCGCTGCAGCGTGAAGATGGGGATATACGCGGTAATGATGATTCCGATTGCATAGAACACCGGCCGCTGGACTTCATGCGCGGATTCGCGGATTTTTTCAAGCGGTGAGCGCGTGTCGTTGGGATTGTGCACGCCCAGGTGCCGGACGATGTTTTCGACCATGACCACCGCGCCGTCCACCACCATTCCGAAATCGAGCGCGCCCAGCGACAGCAGATTGGCCGGAATGTGCCGCAACTGCAAACACGTCGCCGCGAACAGGAGCGAGAACGGAATGGTCAGCGCCACAATGATGGCCCCGCGCACGTTGCCCAGAAACAGGAACAGAATAATCACCACCAGGATGATACCTTCGGACAGGTTCTGAAGCACCGTATGCGTGGTGTAATGCACCAGGTCGCTGCGGTCGAGGAACGGCACCACGGTCACGCCCTTGGGAAGAATGCCGTGATTGAGCTCCTCCACTTTGGCGTGGATCCCGTCGAGCGTGGAATCCGAATCCGCGCCCTTGCGCAGCAGCACGATGCCGCTGACCACGTCGCCGTTGTCGACAATGGTTCCGTTCGCCAGATGGGTCGCGCGCATAAACTGGCCCAGCCGGATCTTCGGCCCCTGCGCCACGGTCGCAATGTCGCGGATGTGCAGCGGCGTTCCGGTCTTGGTCATGATCACCGTGTTGGCGATGTCGGCCACATTACGAAACAAACCCACTTCGCGCACGTTGATCTGCTGCATCCCTTCGTCGATGAAGCTTCCGCCGGCGTTGGCGTTATTGTTGGTAAGTTGTTGCTCTACCTGGCCGATGCTCAGCCCGTAGGACACCAGTTTGTTGGGATCCACGCGCACCTGATATTCGCGCGTGGGACCCCCAAAACTGGCTACGTCGACCACATTTGGCACGGATTTGAACTGTTTCTCGATGGTCCAGTCTTCAATCGACTTCAAATCCATGACGTCGATATTGGGATTGGTGCTGTGCAGAGTGAAGAAATAAATCTGCCCGACCGGGCTCCAGTCGGTACCCATCTGCGGCTGCACGTTGGGCGGAAGACTCACTTGCGCCAGGCGCTCCAGCACTTTTTCGCGATTCCAATCGTTCTCCGATTCGTCGTCGAAGGTCATCTTCAGATCCGACAAACCGAACAAAGAAAACGACCTGAGCGCGGTCAGGTGGGGAATGCCGTTCATCGCGATTTCGAGCGGAACGGTGACCTGCTGCTCGATCTGCTCGGCTGAAATCCCCGGCCATTGCGTGATCACCTCGACGTAATTATTCGCGACGTCGGGATAAGCTTCAACGGGAAGTTGATGAAACGAAATGCCTCCCCAGACAAACAGCAACACCGCGAGCGCGACGATGAGGAAGCGGTTATTGAGAGCAAAATCGACTGCGGAGCGGAGCACTCTATTTCAGTCTAGAATCCGCCAGTGGATGCGGCTAGTTATCTTTCGATTGACCGATTTTGACCGTTCGGCTAGAGTCTAAGGGACGCAATTTCATATTGATATGGCGGCGAAACATCCGCACCTCGCGCGTCTCGCGAAAATCTGCCTGGCGCTGCCCGAAGCCGAACGCCGGGACAGCGGCGACCATGCGGCTTTCAGTGCGCGAAAACGTATTTTTGCGTACTTCCTGAACAACCATCACGGCGATGGAATTGTCTCGGTGGCCTGCAAGGTTTTGCCCGGCGACAACACCGAGCTGGTCCGCGCGCAGCCGGAACGGTTTTATCTGCCGGCTTATATCGGATCGCGCGGCTGGGTCGCGCTGCGGCTGGATGTGGGCGCGGTCGATTGGGAGGAAGCCAAAGAACTGGTCACCGGCAGCTACCGGCTGACCGCGCCCAAGACGCTCGTCGCTCGAATTATATCGTGATACGATATAAGCGTGAAGCAGAATCTCACGCCAGCCGAGTACCGCGCCCTGGCCGAGTTTCGTCATCAGATCCGCAGGTTCTTGCGATATAGCGAGGAGGCCGCCCGGGCGCGCGGCCTGGAGCCTCAGCAGCACCAGCTCCTGCTGGCGGTCAAGGGACTTCCGGCCGGGATCGATCCGACCATTCACGAACTGGCCGGGCGCATGCAACTCCGCCATCACAGCACGGTGGAGCTGATCAACCGTTTATGCGACCGCGGCGCGATCACGCGCGGGGTTTCGGCCGAGGACCGGCGCGAGGTGCGCATCCGGCTGACCGCGACGGGCGAACGGTTGCTTCGCGCGCTTAGCGTGGAGCATCAGGACGAATTGCACCGCACCGGGCCGGAACTGATGCGCGCGCTGAGCGCCGTGTTGAAGATCAAAAAGGAGCCGAAGCGTGCGAAAGCTTTACCAACGCCTGGCAGGCGGGCTGAAAAAGTGGCAAACCGGGCGGGAACAGGAGCTGGGTGATTTCACCACCACGCCGCGCGTGGTTCCGTTGGCGATGCTCGCGGTGGTGATCGGATGCGTGGCGACCGGCGTGGCGTGGGCGCTGCTGCGGCTGATCGGCATTTTCACCAATCTGTTCTATTTCGGCAGGTGGGGAACGCGGCTGGTTTCTCCCGCGCAAAATCATTTGGGGGCCTGGGCGATTCTGGTTCCCATCGGCGGCGCGCTGATCATCGGCCTGATGGCGCGCTTCGGCTCGGAGCGTATTCGAGGACACGGAATTCCGGAGGCGATCGAATCGATTCTGATCAACGGCAGCCGCGTGGAGCCGAAGCTGGCCGTGCTGAAACCACTGTCGTCCGCCATCTCGATCGGCTCGGGCGGTCCATTCGGAGCGGAGGGTCCCATCATCATGACCGGCGGCGCGTTCGGATCGATGATCGCGCAGCTGTTCCACCTGACCGGCGCCGAGCGTAAGACGCTGTTAGTGGCCGGCGCGGCGGCGGGAATGTCGGCGACGTTCAATGCTCCGATGGCGGCGCTGCTGCTGGCGGTGGAGCTCCTGTTGTTCGAATGGAAGCCGCGCAGTCTGGTTCCGGTGGCGCTGGCGAGCGCGACCGCGGCGGCGGCACGCTGGTATCTGCTGGGAGGTGGTGCGTTGTTTCCCGTGCCGGCGCACGCGGCGTTCATCGGAATCTGGGCGCTGGTCGGGTGCATCGCGGCGGGTCTCGCTGCGGGCGCACTTTCGGCGCTATTGACGGCCGCGGTGTACGGCGCGGAAGACGCGTTTCAACACCTGCGCATTCATTGGATGTGGTGGCCGGCCATCGGCGGCGCGGTGGTGGGTTTGGGCGGATTGATTTTTCCGCAGGCGCTGGGGGTGGGATACGAAACTATCGGCGCACTGCTTCAGGGCGACGTTCCGCAGCGCGTGATCCTGGGAGTCCTGCTGGTGAAATCGGTGATCTGGGCGGTGTCGCTCGGATCGGGAACCTCCGGCGGAGTGCTGGCGCCGCTGCTGATGTTGGGCGGAGCGCTGGGCGGACTGGAAGCGGGTGTGTTCGGGCACTTCGGCCTGGCCGGTTTCGGCGCGGGATTCTGGCCGCTGGTCAGCCTGGGCGCGATTCTGGGCGGCACCATGCGATCGCCGCTGACCGGCATTCTGTTTGCAATCGAGCTGACCCACGATTTCAACATGCTGCTGCCGCTTATGGTGGCCTGCTTCGCGGCGCATGGCTTCACGGTGCTGGTGTTGCGGCGCTCGATTCTGACCGAGAAGATCAGCCGCCGCGGTCTCCATTTGAGCCGCGAATACGCGGTGGATCCGCTCGAAACATTACTGGTTCACGACGTGATGCGGAACACGCAGGCGGGTCAAACGACCGAAACCGCGCATCCGGATGAAAGTTTGCGCGCCGTGGTTTACCGCATGGCGGCGACCGGGGTGACGCGGATGGCAGTCACCGATCGCGAAACCGGCGGGAAGCAACTCGGCGTGATCGCGCTTGAAGACCTGCTGACGGCGCGCACGCGCAATCTGCATGAAGAACGTACCCGGGAGCGGACGTTGGGGGTGGGATTACGCCGCTCGAGGCCCAGCGCTGACGCGTCTGGGTGAAAAGTCAGCGCCTCAGCCCGCTCATGGAAAACCCTGACCGGCGCGGCTCGCGCGCTACGCGGTCCATGCGATCGACCAGCCGCGCCGGTGACGGCGGGGATCGATCCCGACCTTTCACACCAATCGCGCGACATAAAAAGTGGCGGTTTCGGGCCCCAGAAGTAGCCCCACGCTTACGCATGGGGCTGTAGCGATTGGGGGTCGTCAGACATCTACCTGATGAGTGACCACGCAGCTCTCGATCGCCGCGATTTTGTTTTCATGCGGCCTCCTTGCTGAAACGCGACTGTCTCCCGAAGAAATCATGCGGCGCTCCGTCGCGGTAAACGAACGTGACTGGCAGGCCGAGCCGTGCTTTTCGCATCAGGAACACGAGATTGAAAAAAAAGACGGAGAAACCCTCGATCACACCTATGAAGTGATCATGATGGACGGCACTCCCTATCAGCGGCTGATCGCCGAAAATGGACGCCCGCTGTCGCCGGCGCGGCAGGGGCAGGAGGAGGAAAAGGAAGCGAAGGAGCGCGCCCGCCGGCGCTCGGAAAGCCTGGACGAGCGTAGCAGGCGCATCGCGAAGTACCGCGACGATCGCGAGCACGATAACGTGTTGATGTCGCAAATGGCGGTCGCCTTCACATTTCGCCTGGCGGGCGAAGAGAATGTCGCAGGCCGTCCCGCCTACGTGCTGATCGCCTCGCCCAAACCGGGCTACCGGCCCATCAATCGGCAGGCGAAAGTCCTCATCGGCATGCAAGGCAAAATGTTCATTGATAAACAGGACTTTCATTGGGCCAAGGTCGAGGCCGAGGTGATTCACACCGTGACGTTCGCCGGATTTCTTGCGCGAGTCGGTCCCGGAACGCGGTTCGAACTCGAAAACGAACCGGTCAATGGAACCCTCCGGGGAACCATCTGGCAGCCCAGGCGTTTCGAAGTTCACGTGGCCGCATCCGTGTTGTTCTGGGAACGCAATTCGACCACCATCGACACCTATCGCGATTACAGAAGCGAAACCGCTTCAGGACGGAAGGTGGGCGTGCGATCGGCCTTCGACATCCATCTTGAGCTTAAGAAAATCCAGCAGATCGCGCAGCGCGACAATCGCCAGCAGCCGGTCCCGATCCACCACCAGTAAGCGGCTTCGGCCGGTCTGCTGCATTTTCGTCAATGCCGATACGGCGTTGGTATCCGCCGAAATCGTGTTGTCGAGCGAGCACGGCCGCATCAGTTCCTGCACGCTGTGCTGCCGCCACTCTTCGCGCGGGATCGCTTTCACTTCCTCGGTGCTGATGCAGCCCGCCAGGTGACTTGAATCCGTCACCACCGGAAACATCTTGTGGTGAAACTTGTAAACGTAGTCCTGAACCAGATCCTCCACCGAAATATTCGGCGGAACGGTTACCGGATGCGTATTCATGAAACGGCTGACCGTCTCGTCCTTCAGCGCGCCCTGGATCATCATCTGCTGGTAGGACTGCTGGGCGGCGCCGCGCAGGAACATACCGAGAATAAACCACCACACCGCGCTCACGAAGCTTCCGAAAAACAGCTCGACCACGCCCAGCGCCATCAGCATCGCACCGAAAATCTGCCCAATGTTGGATGCAATCCGCGTGGAGCGTCCCAGGTCGCGCTGATAATGCCACAGCGCCGACCGAAGCACGCGTCCGCCGTCCAGCGGAAACGCCGGGATCAGGTTGAATGCCGCCAGCATCCAGTTGATCCAGCCCAGGTAGTGAAACACGCCGGTCACCGGAACCGGCCAGACGCCCACCGTGCCGCGATAAATCGCATACGCGACCGCGCCGATCGCGACGCTGGTCAGTGGACCGGCGATCGCCATCCAGAACTCGACTCCGGGAGCCTGCGGCTCGCCGCCCATTTCCGCCACGCCGCCGAATACGAACAGCGTGATCCCCTTCATGGGCAACCCGTTGCGGCGCGCGACCACCGAATGCGCGAATTCATGGATCACGATGGAGCCGAATAGCGCCAGCGCCGCGATCGCGGCCATCCACCAGTAATCTTCCTTGGGCAGGCCCGGGTCAGCGGACGGAAAATATCCGACCGCCAGCGACCACGTGATCAGAAACGCGAGGATAATCCAGCTCGCGTCCAGGCGAACTTCGAACCCCATCAGTTTGAAAAGCGGAATGGCCCGGCCGAACATACGTTTGCCTCCGCCATTGGGAGGAGCAATTCAGGGGCCGCGGCGGATGTAACGTTAGAACACCAGGCCGACGCGCGCGGTGACTGTCCGCGGCTCCAGGAAATGCGTCCCGCTGAACGTCGAAAGGAAGTTGTAAAGGGCGACTTTGTTCGTCAGATTGGCGATATCCAGCGACACGGTGAAGCGCGTGGTTCCTTCACGATGCGTGATGTTATCGGTTCCGAAACCGAGATCGAAGACGTTGCGGGGCTTCACGCGATCCGGGTTGTGATCGTCATTTTCCTGGCTGGGGAAGCCACCGTAGCCGCCTTGCGGAAGCGTGATCAGCTTGGACGTCAGCAATCCCTCGGTTCCATTCGGGTTGACGCAATTGGTCAGCGGAGCGACTACCGTCGCCGGGACGCCATTGCAGGCCAATCCAAGCGTAACCTGTTGATTCGGCGTCAGCGCCAGTGCCGCGCCCGCATCCGGAACGCCGCTCACCACCAGACCGTTGTCATATCGGTAGGTCAGCGCGATCCACTCAAACTTCTTGTGCTGATAGCGCAGGTTCATGGTCGATTGCAGAGCCTGGTCGTGATCGATGCGGAACACCCCTTCGGTGAGCGGCGTTCCCTGGAAAACCAGTCCGCCGGTTTCGGGCGGAAAATACCGCGCGCGGGTGTGGCCCACCGTCCAGTACGCCTGGAAACCGTGCAGATTGGTCGTACTGATGCGCCCCGTGACGCCGTCCAGCTTCGAATTGTGCCACTCGATCGGAAACGTGATGGTCGAGTTCAACAGCGCATTGAAATCGTAAGCGTTGTGGGTGTACTTCCAGAAATAATCCGCGTCAATCAGCAGGAACTTGAACAGCGCCTGCTGGAATCCAGCGTTGAACTGGTTGCGATTGCCGGGGTTGAGCTGTCCGCCCGTCCCCCCTAAGACGTTGGCGCTGGACAGCAGCAGGTTTTCATTGAACGGCGTTTCAAGCGTGCGCGAATACGCGGCGCGCAGGACCGTTCCGGTTTTCTTGATGTTGTACGCCAGGCCGACGCGCGGCTGCGGGCTGGTGGCGGAAACCAGGCCGTCATACCGGTCGAGCCGCAGCCCCAGATTGATCGACCAGTTGCCCTTATTGATCGCATCGGTGATGTAGGCCGCGTATTGATTGATGTTGGCGGTCGAATGAAAAATGAACAGGCTGCCGCCGCGGGTCAGATCGTAAGGCAAAAGCGACGCGGAGAACGGCATGCCGACCACGTACGGATTTCCCTCCACGTTGGGCTGGTATCCCAGCGCCGCGCATTGCGACGGAGTGGTCAGCGAGGCATCCGCAATCCCGTCGCCGGAGGTATTGACGCAAGGCGAATTGAAAGTCGGGTCGGTGATGCCGAACTGAAAATTTTCGAGCAGGCGCGTCTGCTTCAGGTCGACGCCGTATTTAATGTTATGGATGCCGCGGGTAGCCGAAAGATCGGCCTTTACACCCCAGTTCAGCAACTGCCGCTGCTGGCTCTGCGTGGCTGGAAAATCATCGTAAATATCGCGGCTGGGATAGTAGTTGAATTGGTCCTTGCGAACGTAAGGATTGATGGTCAGCAACGTGGTGGAGTTGAACGTGTGCTGATAACCCGGCGCGACGCTCCAGGTGAGCACGCGCTGCCGCTGATCCTGCTCCAACTGATCGTAGTCGTTCGGAATCTGAATCCAGTTGCGCGCCGCGAACAGGTTGAGATGCAGCGTATCCGTGCCGGTCGGTTGAAAATCCAGGCGGTCGAACAGGCTCTGATTATTGCCCTGGTCGTGAATCGGCAGGTATTCGGGCGTGTCGAGAAATCGTCCGCTGTCGACGCCGTCGGCCGCGAAGAAATTGCCGAATTTCGCGTTGCCCCACCCCAGGCCGATGGAGCCTCCTTCGGTCGCCCGGCAGCCGGCGCACTGGGTTCCGAAGTTGCCGTAGGTCGCGTCCACGTTACCGAAAAATTTCCCGGCGCCCAGTCCACTGCGCGTGGTGACCTCCGCCGTCAGGCTGGTTTTGTCGCCCAGATCCGCGCCCGGCGCGCCGGTCACCAGTTCCATGCTCTGAATCGCGCTGACCGGAAGCTGGGTCGAAAAAACCTTGCTCTGCTGATCGCTGATGGGCTGGCCGTCGATCACGAACGTCGCTTCGGCGTGATCGCCCGCGGGATGAAAAAATCCGTTGGCATCGGCAGCCACCGCTCCGGTGCTGAGCGTAATCGCGTCGCTCAGGCCGGAACCCGGCGTGGACAGCGGAAGCTTGGACAATCCGCTGCGGTCCACGTCGGTATGCGACGAGGAGTCCGTTTCAAGCGCCTCGGCCGAGGCTTCGACAGTCACTTCGGTCTTCGAGCTGGCGAGCGCGAGCGCCGCCTTGACCTGCACCGGAATCTGGTTGCGAATGACTACTTCCTGCGAGAACGGAGCAAAACCCGGCGCGGTAATGTCGAGGTGATAGGAATTCGGCGGAAGATTGTTCAGCTTGAACACCCCGTTCGAATCCGAGGTGGCCGATTGCTCATAGCCGGTCAGCGGATTATGAATATGGATCTTGGCCAGCGCTACGGCCGCGCCGGTCGGATCCACTACCGTGCCGTCCACGGTTCCCGCGTTGACCGATTGCCCGTAAGCGGCCGGAGCGGCGAGTAAAGACACGATCAGCGCCAGAATCTTCAACATATTTATTTCTTAAGTATGGACGTCCTGGCCACAAGATCGCCATCATATTCGGACCAGCGGATTCAGATTTTCGATGAGCGGGCCAGATTTACAGATGAACGGACTGTGGGAGCTTGTTCAACACCGGTTTCACACGCGCGAGCCCCATGTGTAAACGTGGGGCTATTTCGGGCGTAAAAGTAGCCCCAAGCTGGCTCTGTGTGAAAGGTCGGGACTCACTCCGCCGTTACACGGCGGGTATCTCCACTTTTCACGCAGACGCCAAGGGGCGCACGTCCGCTGTTTTCTATACCGACTCTCCACGGTCTCGGTGTCGGACCAAAATAGAAAGTTCCTATTCCCACCAAAGTAGAAAGTTCCTATTTCTGAGGGTCCATCGGAACCCTCATGGTATGTTCTCACAGCTTCGCTGGGGTCGCGCCTGGCGAGGTGCCCAAAGCCGAGGCGACGGAGTTGGCTCCGGAAGCAGTCGGCGCAAGCCCTCCAGAGTGGTTGGAAACCGCGCGGAGGGCTTTCTTGTACAAGACGCGTTCTGCTTTGGGTGAAACTCCCGAGCGGAGGCTTTGGGCTATACCACGCGAAGATCGACGGGCGCAGCCCGGCGCACAAAATGGGTTCATCCGTCGATGGCTTTCCACAGCGGCGGGCTGGGACGGTCGAAGAAGCCTTCCATCCACGAACTCTTTCCTCCGCGATTGTGGTCTTTGCGGGCCGGTTTGGATGCGGCGGGCGCGATGACCATGGTCCGCTCTGTGCACGCAGCGATCTCCAGGTATCGACCCTGGTAGCGCGCCTTCAACTCACCATCCAGGCGCAGTTCCACGCGTAGGCTTTGACGACGCATGCCGGTTTGGGTCTGCGCGCGAGCAATCTGGTAGCGCCGGCCGGCGAAGGAAAAGGTATAGTCGTTGCCGATGACACGCGGTTCGACGTGACATAAGATGGCGGCCAGTTCCAACTGCTCGGTTAAGGGGCGATGGTGATTGGGGAAGTCTTCGACCCGGCGCGCGAAGCGCGTGTTCCATTCCGGCCAATATTCTTTCTCCAGAAACGCGTTGGCCGCCTCCATGGTGGAAATCCGGGCCAGTCGCAGTTGCTTCACCGGGCGATCCTGGGCCGTTAAAAAGCTGCGTTCGATGCGCCCCTTGGCTTGCGGCGAGTAGGCTGCGATCCAGCCAATCCCCAGCTCGCGCAGGCCGCGCCCGATCTGCGTCAGCCGTTCCGCAGGGCTGTCCTCCGCTCGGTTTTCTTCACCGCGCCGCGCGGTGGTGAACATCGAGTCGCGATCCGTGTACACCTCCACCATGCGCCCGTTTTTCTCCAGATACTCCCACAGGACCGCCATATTGTGCCGCGTCGCATCGCGCTCCACAAAGCGGCCCCAGCTCCAACTGGTGGCGTCGTCGATCATGCGCACCAGGTAACGCACCGGTCCGCGTCCTTCCAACCAGTCGTGCTCGGAGGTGTCCCATTGCACCAGTTCGCCGAATCCGCTCCGCCGAGGCCGCCAGCAATGCACGTCTTCGGTTTTGCGCCGGCGAGTCTTCCACAGCCCCGCCTCGATCATCCAGCCACGTAGCGTCTCGTCACTTACCTCTACGCCATGCCGCTTGGCTAACTGTTCGCTCGCGAAGGTAGGCCCGAAATCGTGCCAGTCCGGCTGCTTCAGAAGGTCCAGCACAAAGGCCCGGGCGTCGGCGGGAATCTTGCGATTGGAAGCCCTCCCGCGCAGTCCGTGCACCACCACCCGGTCGCCCCGCTGCTTCATCCGCTTCAGCAGCTTGCGCACCCAACGGTCGCTGACGCCGATCCTTTCGGCCGCTTCGCGCTGGCTGATCACTCTGTCCTTAGCCCGTTTCAACCATTCCAGCTTGTCCCGTTCTTTTTGGCTCATCGCGATCCGTTCCATCCTTCAGCCCTTCGGCTGTCAAAAGGAACTTTCTACTTTGGCCAATTAGGAACTTTTCACTTTGGCGCGACACTCTCCACGGTCTCGGCTCAACGCGATTCGGAACCCTGAGCGTCTAGCGCAGCGCCCCAATCGTATATTGCAGCACCGCGTACTGGCCCTGGTAATCGTACTTGGCGCTGAGATTCTCGATCTCCGCCTGCGTCAGATTCAACTGCGCCTGCGTCAACTCCACAATCGAGGACAAACCGAGGTCATATCGCCCGTGCGCCAGATCCAGCGCCAGCGCGGCCTGCCGCAGGAACTGCAGCGTCACATCCAGACGCTGATAGGCCGTGACCACCCCCGACCATGTCACCCGCACATCCCGCGCGATCTGCTCCTGCTGGTCGCGCAGGTGCTGATCCGCCTCCATCGCGCGCTGCCGCGCCGCCTCCCGCCGCGCGGAAAACAGATGACCGTTGAAGACCGGAATGCTGACATTCCCGCCGACGCCTTCATAGCCCAGCGGAATCGGCGAACTGGCCGGCGTGTTGATAAACGGGATCAAACCAGCTACGGCGACCGCGCTCACTGTCGGCCTGGACAGGTCCCGCTCCGCTTCGAAGAATTTGTACGCCGAATCGCGGGTGAACTTCAGGCTGGCGAGCTCCGGGCGATTGCCGATCGCCTGCGCGACCAGATCGTCCGCCTTATTCGGCGGACTGGGCGGAGTCTGCTCCTCCACCAGTTGATAGTTCGCCGGCTGATCCGATCCCAGCGCGCGCCCCAGCTCCGCGTTCGCGCCTTCCAGAGCCTGCTGCGCGCGGATCAGCAGCAGCTTCGCTTCCGATACGTTCACATCGGCGAAACTCACATCCAGTTGGGACCGCAGACTGTTTTTGGCAAGCTCGGTCACCTGGTCCGCCAGCACCTGCCGTTGCTCCACGGTTTCCTGCGCCACTTTGATCACCGCCGCCGAATGCAGCACGTCGAAGTAGGCGCGGTTCACCTGTAGCACCACGTCGTAGCGCGTGGCTGTGAGCGTCTGCTCGGTCGCCTGGCTCTGAAATCGCGCGCTGGACACCAGGCTTGGCGTACGGCCCGAGTCGGTGACCAGTTGATTGACCACCACGCCTTGTCCGAAGCGGTCAAACAAACGCGAGGCCGACAGGTCTCCTGCGCCAATACGCGAAAGATCGTTGCCCTGCGAGCCCGTAATCTCACCCTTAATCGTGGGATAGTAAGCCGAGCGGTTGACCACGATCTGCTGCCTGGCGTAGTTAAGCTCATTCTGCGCGGCTTGAATCTGCGGATGATTCTTGATCGCGATCGCTTCCGCTTCCTGAAGCGTGAGCTTTGGCGGAGCCTGCGCCCTGCCTACCGCGGCCAGACCCGCGATCAAAAGACAGCTTCTACACAGTCGGAGTAACATGCGGCCTTCTCCTTCGATACACAAGCAGATAGGCGGCCGGGACAATGAAGATGGTCAACAGCACCGAGGTAGTCAACCCCCCGATAATCGCGCGCGCCATCGGCGTATATTGCTCGCCGCCTTCGCCCAGCTTCATCGCCATCGGAATCATTCCGATAATGGTTGCGAGCGAAGTCATCAGAATCGGCCGGAGACGCACGCGGCACGCCGTGATCACCGCATCGGCTACCGAAAGCCCCTGCTCTTCCAGCTTGTGGGCGAAATCGACAATCAAAATGCTGTTGGAATCCGCGATGCCGATCAGCATCAGCACGCCCATCAGCGACATTACATTGAGCGTAGTGTGAGTAAGCGGCAGAATGATCAGCACGCCCACAAATCCCATCGGAATCGCCAGCATGATCAGCAGCGGATCGATCCAGGAACGGAATTGCGCCACCAGAATTAACAACAGCAGGATAAACGAAATCCCGAACCCCAGCTCGAAGCTCTTGAAGGATTCATCCATGCTGTTGACCATTCCGCGCAAAGTGACGCGAATATTGGCCGGAAGCTTCGCGTCCGCGATCGTCTTGACAATCTCGGTCCGTAACCGCGCCAGATCCTCACCCTTGGGAGTCACATACACATCCACGATTCGCTGGATCTGATAATGGTCCACTTCCGTCGGAGACTGCAGGTTCACCAGCTTCACTACCGAGTCAAGCGTGGTCGGTTCTTTCAGATTGGGCGCGCGGAGCGGAATCTGCTTCAGATCCACCAGCGTGTGGATCGCTCCCGGCCCGTGCTCCGGATACTGAACGCTGAGGAAGTAGTCATTTCCGGTCTTATAGTCCACCCAGTAATTCGGAGCGATCATAATGTTGGAGTTCAGCGCCGTAATCACGTTATCCACTACGTCATTCTGCGTAAGCCCCAGTTCCCCAGCATGTACCCGATCGACATCCAGGCGGATGGACGGATAGTTCATGTCCTGCGGAATATAAATCTCCCCGACTCCGGGAAGGTCGCGAATTTTCCGCGCCAGATCCTGCGCGGTGCTATAGGTAATGCCCAGGTCGCGCGTATTGACCTGAACGTCGATGGGCGCCGGCTGCCCCTGATTGAGAATCGCATCTTGCAGCGACCCGCTCTGAAAGAACGTCCTCACCTCCGGGAACTTGGCGCTCACGTCGTCTCTCACGCGATCCATATACTCGAAGCTTCCACCCGCGTGACCCTCGTTGAGAGCTACCTGGATGGTCGCGGTATACATACCGGCGTTACTCGTGTACAACGAGGAAATATCGTTGACTACTCCAAGATTGGAAAGGATCATTCGCAAATCCGAGGCCGGGACAATCCTACGGATTTCGTCTTCGATCTTCGCTACGTAGTCGTTGGTTACTTCCAGTCGCGTTCCCGTGGGCACTTTTAGATTGACCGTGAACTGCCCGGCGTCGGTGCGCGGGAAAAACGACTGGCCCAGGAGAGGATAAATGAACAGGCTGGCCACGAATACGCCCACCAGGCTAAGCAGCGTGATCCACGGATAGTTCAGCGCCCGCCGCACGCTCCATTCATAAACGTCCAGCACGCGATTGAAGCCGCGGTTGAACCACGCATTGAAGCGTGCTCCCCAGGATAGCTTGGTATGATTCAGGGGCTCGCCGGGCTCCCCCGCTCCGTGCTCGCCGTGCTCTCCGTGCCCGGGCACCGAACTGAGGAACTTCGAGCAAAACAGCGGAATCACGGTCATCGCGACCACAAACGACGCCAGCAGCGCCAGGCAGAACGCCAGCGCCAGCGCCGAAAACAGAAACTTGCTTACCCCGAACAGCAGCGTGACTGGAAAGAAGTCCACTACGTCGACCAACGTCGCCGCCAGGACCGCCAGATTCACTTCCGCGCCGCCTTGCTCCGCCGCCAGCGCCGGTGACGACCCCATCTCCAGATGCCGGTAAATATTCTCGAGCGAAATTACCGAGTTATCGATCACGCGTGATAAAGCCAGCGCAAGGCCGCCCAGAATCATTGTATTGATGGTGCTGCCCAGCATGAAAAGCACCACCACGGTAGCGAGAATAGAAATGGGGATGGATAACAGCACCGCGCCGGTGGCGCGCAGGCTGCCCAGGAACAGCAGGATCATGAACCCCGTCAGGGTGAGGCCGATGAGGCCTTCATGCATCACGGTATTCAGGGCTTGCCTTACAAATACCGACTGGTCAAAAACGATATTGGTAACCAGCTGCGGCGGAAGGTCGAATAGGTGCTTCACCAGAGTTCGCAGCGTATCCACCACCTGAATCGTATTGCTGTCGCCGCCCGACTTCATCACCGGAATATACGCGGACTTCTGTCCGTCGATGCGGACGATATTGTATTGAAGCTGGTTGGCGTCCTTAGCTTCTCCGATATCGCCTACCGAAACCCAGCTGTCTCCCACCGTCTTGATCGGCACGCTATTCAGATCCGAAACGTTCTTGACCAGGCTATTCGAATAAACGTAGTAATCATTGGAGCCGATCTTCACATCGCCCGCCGGCAGAATGAGATTACTCTTGTTCACCGCGTTCACTACGTCCATGACGCTCATCTGGCGCGAATACAATTTGTTCGGATCGACGTAAATCATCGCCTGCCGGTATTTGCCTCCGAACACCGCCGGAATCGAGGCTCCCTTGATCACTGCAATCTGATTGCGAATCTGGAACTGCGCGATATCGTGAAGCTGAGTTTCGGTCAGGCCTTCGCCTTTGACCGTAACCAGCGCCACCGGCAGGCTGGACGCATCGAATTGAAGAACCACGGGAGGAAGAGTCCCCGGCGGAAGGCGCTTCAAATCCGCCAGGGCAAGATTCGAAAGCTGCGTCAGGTCGGCATCCGGGTTCGTGCCGGGCTGGAAGTACGCCTTGATGATGCTGACTCCCAGCAGCGATCGTGACTCCGTGTGGTCCAGTCCGCTCGCCTGCGTAAACCAGCGCTCCAGCGGATTGGTAATATCCGTCTCGATATCCACCGGCGGCATTCCGGTGTAGAAGGTAGCCACCACAATCACCGGCAGGTTAATCGGTGGAAACAAGTCGACCGGCATGCGGGTGATGGCATTGAAGCCGATCACGGCCAGCGCCAGGCAACAAACTACGATGAAATAGGGATTGCGGATCGAAAAACGTGGCATGGACTGTTAGCCGGGCCGGTTAATGCTGACCTTCCTTGTTCTGGTATTGCAATAAGTCGATGGCCTTCGGTCGCACCACCTGGTCCGGCTTCAGGCTGCTTCGGTCGCTGACCACCACCAGATCGCCTTCCTGCAGACCCGAAATCACCTCGGCTTCATTCTCCGACTGAATTCCCAGCACCACGTTCCGAATCTCGATTTTGTTCGCGGCATTCACCAGGTCCACGGTCACGGTATCGCCGGAGTGATCCACCGCCTGCAGCGGCACGGCCAGCGCGTTTTCTTTCTTCTCGAGCGTGATCGTCGCATCCGCGTAAATTCCGGGAAGCAACACCCGGTTGGGATTATAAACATCCACCTCGGTGTGCATCGTCCGCGTTTCCGCTTTCACATCCACTGAGAACCGAGCCACCTTACCTGGGAAAGTCTTGTTCAGCGACGGCACACTGACCTCCACCGGATCGCCCACATGAATGAAGCGAACAAACGACTCAGGCACCGGGATCACCAGCCGGAAACGATCATCTTCAGAAACCCTGACTAGCGGCATAGCCTGTGTGCTGGAACTGGTTCCAGCCTGCATCAACGCGCCCAGGTTGGCAAAGCGCTGCGTCACCACGCCGTCAAACGGAGCCGTGATTTTTGCGTAGTCGAACAGAGCCTGGTCATGCTCCCGCTTTGCTTGCGCGCCCTGAAGCAGGCTTTGCGCGGATTCCAGGCTGGATTTGGCGGCTTCTACCTGCGCTTCGGATGCCAAGTCCTTGCCCTGCGCGTTATCCACTTCCTGCTGCGCCACTAACCCCGGCTTCGACTTCGCGACGCCATTCAGCCGGTCGTATTGCAGATGGTAGACATTGTGCGTAGCCTCCACGCGGCCGACTTCTTTCTGGGCGTGCGTCACCATCTCTTCCGCATTCTTAACCGCCGCGTCGTCCTGCGCCACCTGTAGCTGTAGCTCGGGGATCTCCAGCACCGCCATCACTTCCCCGGCCTTGACGTGCGTGCCGAAGTCGACACTCAACGTCTTCACATATCCCGACTCTTTCGCGTAGACATCGGTTTCCTGAAACGGTACCAGCTCGGAGGATTGGGTGAGCTGCCGGCTCAGCGTCGTCCGACCGACCTTCGTAACTCCGACCGAGACTCCTTCCGCCACCGAAGCGCGTGAATTCGCATCGACTTTCGCGCTGCCGCCACAGGAAATCAGCACAACCGCTGACACCGACAGTGCTCCCCACAGGCAGGTTCTGATGATGCGCGCGCTCACAGGCAATCCGTCGCCGCCTGTTTCAATTTGTCGGGAAGACTCTCGATTGAGAATCGTGGCGATCGGCAATACTCCTTCAATTCTTCCTCCGAGCAGAGGATTTTTCCGGCTTCCTTCGGAATGTGCTTGACCACTGCGAGCGGAATCGTCTGCACGCCGTGAACATCGCCGTGAACCAGGTCTCCCGGACGAATCGTCAATCCGCCGAGCTCGACCGGTTCTCCGAAGTCGATCAGATGCGCATACGCGTGCGAAACCGCCAGGCGCCCGGAGAACAGATGAAACCCCAGAGCCTGTACCGCCGGCAAGTCCCGCACCGCGCCATTGGTGACGCAGCCGATGCAATCCAAAGCCAGGCCGATGTTGGCGTGCATCTCGCCCACGAACGCCCCGAACCCCGGCCGGGGATCCACATCCTGCAGCACCATCACTCGCGGCGCCGGAAGGCTGGCGAGATAGCTCCAGAAATCCATCCGATCGTAATAACAGCGTCCCGCCATCGGAGGGAGTGAGCTTCGAATCCGACCGGTTACGGCATAGCCCAGCATCGGCTTGAAGCTCGGGAACCGGCAGCGCACCGCGCCCGAAACGAATCCTTCATTCCGCAGCCTCACGTTCAGTCTCTCAATCGCGTTGGAGACGGTGCACGTGTCCAGATCCCTCAACGCGTCAAGCTCGCTTCTCGAAACTGGCATGAGGTCACTCACCTGATTGCACAATAGACGATTCTCGGCCGCAAGGAAACGGTTATCCCAGTCCACAAGATAAGCCGGAAGGCGGTTGCCGGCCCATACCAGTCAGTTGGTATTTTTCGACATTTCTTCAGGTAGGCGCGTTTCAGCGGCGCGGAACTCGGTTAGCCTGTGAGGGACGCACGGCAGCGTGTACGCGGCCCCATTGAAATATGACCGGTGTGACCAACCTGACACAGATTCGCATCCTGCTCGCGGACGATCACAATGTAATGCGTAAGGGCCTCCGGCTGCTGCTCGAAAGCCAGCCCGAATTCACTGTAGTCGCCGAAGCCGCGGATGGAAGACAGGCGGTCGAGCAGGCCGAAGCGCTGGAGCCTGATGTCGCCGTCCTCGACATCACCATGCCCAATCTGAGCGGTATTGAAGCTGCCCAGCGCATCGTCACCGCGTCGCCCTCGACGTCGATCGTCGTTCTGAGCATGCATTCCGACGAGGGCTACGTCCTGCGCGCGCTCAAAGCCGGAGCCAAAGGATATATCTTGAAGGACGCTGCCGAAGGCGATCTGATTGAGGCGATCAAAAGCGTACATGGAGGCAAAACATACTTCAGCCTGGAAGTCAGCAAAATGCTGGTTGAAGATTACGTGCGCGAAATCCGGAGCAAAGGAATCGAAAATAGCTACGAATCGCTGACTTCACGCGAGCGGGAGATCCTTCAATTGTTAGCCGAAGGTAAAGCGAATAAAGAGATCGCCGCAGCCTTGAATCTTAGCCTCTATACCGTGGAAACTCATCGCCGGAATCTGCAGGATAAGCTAAACCTGCACAGTTTTCCTGAATTGGTGCTCTATGCTGTCCGCAACCGGATCATTTCTTAGCGATGGCCCACGAATTCGCAGCGCTGCTCCAATAAGACCAGGCTAGCCGGACCGCCCGCGAGACTTCCTCCCGCTGAATCGGCTTCGGCAGCACTTCGTATCCGCCGTTCAGCACCACCTCGTTCCAAAGCTGGTCATCCACTACTCTTGAAACCAGC
Organism: Terriglobia bacterium; assembly: GCA_963797245.1. Lineage (GTDB taxonomy): Bacteria > Acidobacteriota > Terriglobia > Bryobacterales > Bryobacteraceae > Palsa-187. The sequence goes on along the minus strand of CAWCPE010000009.1, from coordinate 549,603 downwards.
ATGATACAAGCTCCGCTGGAGGCTGACGCGAGCGAAGACATCTCCGCACGCCAATCCGCGCCCGCGGCATCCCGGTCCATCAGGATGATCTGTGGCTTCAGGTCGTCCACCAAACTCAGCGCCTCCTGGCAGGTTTTAAGAAACAATACCTCCCAATGATAGTGCCGGCAGAAAGTCGCAACCACTTCCCGGTCACCCTCCTCGCCCAGCACCGCGATCATGGTCAGACCCTGTCGCCGCGGGCCTTCGCTGGACTTCCCGCTGTTCTTCCGGATGTAACGCAAAATATCGATCATCTCGGTCACTTTAAGGATTCGATCGAATCGGCCAGCGCGAGTGCGCCATTCACCAGGCACACGAAAGACGAGGGGTCCAGCGGATTCCGCGCGACATCGTAGCCTCCGCAATTCAAAACCTCGGCTCGAAGCCGCGAAGTAGGCGCGCTTGCCATCACAATCGGAAGCATCGGAGCTTTCGAAGTGACCAGCGCGCGCAAACCATTCCGCCAATCCACTCCCGGCAGGTCGCCATCGTAAACCAGTACGCAGATTCCGCTCAGCGCCTGCAAACGGCGCGCCGCTTCAATCGATTCCGCGAACAGAATTCGCCAGCCTTCCTCGATCGAAAAAACCCGCAGACTCATCTGGCAGCGGGCATCCTTCGTAATCGCCAGCACCGTTCTGGGGGCCGATGTGAAATGCTCCCACCGCCGCCATAGCGAACGAAGCGAACTTGTCATCCCAGCAGCCTCAAGAGATCCTCAACCTGAATGTATGCCTATCGGCCGGCCGAATCCATACCGCAAGGCAGGTAGTTTGCTTGCGCCGGATCAGGTAGTCAACACCGCTCTACGCCTCCGATGGAGCACCGGGTCGATCGCCGCCGCTATCTTCGACGTATCCAGCCCCCCGCCTAGAAAATGGTGAACCATTTCCGCGGTTTCGACCGGATGGGACAGCGCATAGCTATGTTCGATCACCAGCAGCTTTGTGCGTGCCCTCTCCATAAGCTTCACCTTCACTCGATCCAATAGCCGCCGATATTCCTGCTTGAGTATCCGCCGCTTCTCAGGCGTCGTAGCCGGCTGATTCCTTCGCTCGAGCATCCGCTCCTGCGAATCGAGCACTTCATCCAGATCGCGCTCGCTCAGGATCACGCGGCAATCCAGATCCTCCGGCACCCCGCCGAGCAAGGGAGCCACAATCTTGATCGCCTTCCCCCGCATGTCAAATAGCCACTTCGGATCTTCCGCCAGTTTCTTCACCGGCTCGAATTCCAGATACCCGCGCGGATTGTCCTCGTCCGCCTTCCGCAATCCGTCCGATACGACTCCCATGCCGCCTGCCGCCAGCATCTGCATCAACATCGAAGTGCCCGATCGCGGTAAGCCAGTCACAATCACCACGCATTCTTCGATCGGAGGCATCTCCGCGACCGCATCCTGCAACGCCGCTTCGGTCTCTACACCGTCCGCCTGCAGGCCGGGCGATACTTGTCTACCACCCTTCATGCGCCGCGCCAGCCGCCGATGCTCGCGCGCCGATGGTGCATCACCCAACTGTTTTTCGAGCAGAGTAGCCAGCCTCCTGTGCGCCTCCGGAAAATTTGGATTCAAGGAAATCGCCGCACGAAATGCCTCCGCCGCGCGCCCGTACTCCTTCATTCCCATCAAAGCTTGCCCCAGCAGGAAATGTGCCAGCGGATAGTGATGAACCCGTTCCAGGGCATCCAGAGCCGATTGCGCCGCTGCTCCGAACTTCCGCCGCGCCAATGCGACCCGGCACAGACCCAGATGCGCATGCGCGTGATCCGGATCAATGGTCAAGGCACGTTCGTATACCCGCTGCGCATCGCGCCATCGCTTCAACCGCAGATATAGGTCGCCCGATTCGACAAACACACCCGGCCGGACCAGTTGCGCTTCCATCACCCGTTCGAGCGCGGCCAAAGCTTCCTCGTAGCGTTTCTCCGAAGTCAATAGCTGCGCTCTGAGATACTCGACCACCGCTCGCGGACAACGCTCGCACCCTTCCAACTCCTCCACAATGCGCCGCATGTCCGCAACCCTTCCGAGCGCCTGCGACGACACGAACAGCCTCACCGCGAAGCGCTGCTCCTCGGGATCGTCTGCGTGCAGTTCGCTGAAAATCCCGTGCGCTTCCATATGACGATCGCCATCCTGATAAGCTTCGCCCAGGTTATAGCGAAGCTCGCGGATGGTCTTCTTCACCGCTGCTTCACGATTCTCATCCAGAGGCTCCACATACCCCAGCGCGATCATCTGCTCAAGCGCGGCATGCGCCGCCACCGGATCCAGCCGCGTATGCGCCGGATGGCGACCATCCGGACCCGCTACTTCTTCCCAGCTACGAATGGATCTGGTTTCCTTAGCTTCTACGAATGCCTGCGACAGAACCTTGCCATCCATATCTTCGCCCACCGGCAATCCGTACAAAGTCAGAATCGTAGGCGCCACATCCAGCACCGAAGCGCCCCGCACTAACTCGGCCTTTTTAATCCCCGGACCATGCATAGCTAAGATTCCGAAGTCGCGATGCTCAATGGCAGGCCCCGCGGGAATATCGGGAATCGACGCCGGACGCAAGTGATCCGGATGGAAGCCATGATCCGACATCAGAATCACGGTAGTGTCTTCTCCGGCTTTCTCGACCAGAGTTCCCAGCATCTGATCCTGAAGCTGGTACGCCATCGATACCACGTTGTGATACAGCTCGAAGTCCCGTTCCTCTACCCACGCCTGCCGCGGCGGATGATACTTCATGAAGCCATGGCTGAAATGATCGATCGAGTCATAGTAAACCGCAAAGAAGTCCCACTTCTGCCGATCCATCAGCCACACCGCCGCATTCTGAATGCTCATGCATTCGGCCAGGGTCCGGAGTAATAGACCCAGCCGCCCGTCGTGATCCTGGTCGATCTCCCGCGCCAGCGGAATAAACGGCTCGACCATATGCGGCTCCAGCACATCCGGATGCACGCGTAAGTCCGCCAGCGTCCCAGCCAGTTCCGCCGGATGAACCGCATTAGCCGGCAAAGGCCAGCCCTTGTCGAGCGGACCGCTCACACGATGGTAGTGGTCTGAAACCATCACGCCCTCGATCGGCTCGGCCGGATGACTCGGCCACCAGCCGATCACCACGCTGCGCAGATCATTCTGGCTGAAAATGTTCCACAGCGCCTTCGACGTTCGCGACAGATTGCTCACCGGCTGCACTCCGCGGCCGTCCGGTGTCGGTTCCGAAAATCCGAGAATCCCGTGCTTGAACGGCCGCTTTCCCGTGGCAATCGACGTCCACAGCATGGGCGAAAGCGGCGGATGCAGCGTCGCGATCTGCCCGCTCGCCCCCTCTTCCACCAGCCGCCGGATGTGAGGCATCCTGCCCGCCTCCATCAGCGGACGGATCACTTTCCAGTCCGCCGCATCCCATCCGATCAGCAGAACCTTGCGCGCAGGCATGAGTGGCATTTGGAGCTTGTTGAAAAAGGGGACAGACCACTCTGTCCCACATCCAAAATATCGTGATTCCAGAAACAGCTTGCGGCGTGGACAGAGCGGTCTCTCTTGTAAATCCGCTCCACGCCGTCCCCTTCTTCGAGCACCCACCAACCCCCGCGCAAAAAAGGGGACTGACTACTCCGTCCCCAACCCACACACCCTCTCGCCGCCGACACCACCACTCCAGTGGACAGAGCGGTCTGTCCCCTTTTTTGGAACGCCCCCTCCGAATGCCCCCCGATGAGCGGCGATTTTCATGCTTCCGGGTGAAGCTCGGCTTCATCGCTCTGCGCTGTCCCCTTTTCAACAAGCTCTCTGGATTATACGCCCGAAGCCTTGCGGAGTAGCTTCGGAATCCGATAGCTTGACGGTATGCCGCGGCGGAAACTACGCCGGATCGCGGGGACCTGCGCCGCGCTTGCGCTTCTGCTCCACCCGCATCTTGCCGAAGCTCGCGACCTCGTCTTTTCCGGCGCTGTGCGGCGCTTCGGCTCCGAGTCCATCTCCATCCAGCTCGCCGACCGCAGGCTCATCGACGCCCGCCTTCCCCCATCCTCGCGCTTCGCATACCAACTGGGCGATCAAATCGAAATCGCCTGCAAAACCATCCCGCCGGTCTGGGAAGAGGAGACCGCCAGGTATCAATCGCTCGAAATCACCGGCCTTCGCCTCCTGCCCGCGCAGTCCGCCGAAGAGTCCGATCCTCCGCCCAGGTCAATCGAAGCCGCTGACCATGCGCTCGACCACGCCCGTGAAGTCAACCTGGACTACGCCGCGAACATGCCCAACTTCGTCGCCGACGAAACCGCCAAGCGTTACTCCGGCGGCGGCCCGTCGCAGCGATGGCATTCTTTCGATACCATCCAGACCGAGATCACGTTCCGAGGCATCCGCGCCAGCCGCCGCGAGATCCGCCGCAACGGCCGCCCGTGGAGAGAGCCCTTCCAGGCCCTCCCCGGATTCCGATGGTACGGCGGCTTCGGCACGGAGCTGAAACCGCTGTTCGATCCGCGCTGTTCCACCACCATCGATTTCGAAGGGCGCCAGCAAATCCGCGGCACGCACTTACTCAAGTACTCTTTCAAATCCCCGGCCGAAGGATGCTTCGGACCTTTCACGAGGGAATACCAGCGCTACAATCCCGCCCGAACCGGCTACGTGCTTCTCGAGGAGTCAACCGGCCACGTCCTCCGCTACTACGAGGAAGCCGTCGGATTCCCAGCCGGTTTCGGCATCGCTCACCGGACCGAAGAAGTCACCTGGGACTACGTCAAAATCGCCGACGCGTCCCATCTACTTCCCGTCGCCGCCGAGTTCGTGGTCGACTACTCGAACAGCACCCGCTTCCGCATCGAAATCACCTACGCCAACCACCGCCACTTCGAGTCCGCCAGCCGCGTCACGTTCCCTTAACACGCGGAGACGAAGGTCATGATCTCTGTGCGACCCCTGGATGCCAAACGGAACCCCGACCGTCAGAGTCTGTGTGAAAAGTGGAGTTGGTCGGCCTTGCTCCCCTCCCTCACGGTCGGGGTTCCGTTTGGCGCCACGTCGAATGAGCCACATACGGAACCCCGCGCGTGAGCAAGGGGGGCAGGTCCGTGGTTTTCACACAGACTCGTCAGGAAGGGGAGCAAGTCCGTTTTCGCGCCGACTCTTGACCGTCCCGGTTCGATCCGGCCGCGCGACCCCCTACTGCGCCGCGACAAACTTCTCGATCACAAAAACGAAATGCTGCTCCGGCCGTGACCCCGGCGGCGACGGTTGTGCGAAATTCATCCGATTCGCCGCGTCCACAGCCGTCTGGCTGTTCGGATCCGACGGCTGCAGCGAATGCGCCTCCACCAGTTGCCCGGTCGGCGTCACCAGCCCGAACACCACCACCAGCTGCGCCGTCGCGCCCTCCCGCAATCGTCCCATCCACCGCGTCACCTTCCGCGCACCCGCCATCGCAATGGAGGGACCTTTCGCCGTCATCTCCGCGGTCGGCGCAAACAAGCCGGGATCGGCCGAGGCCAAAGGCGTCAGGCTCTCGACTGTGATCTCCGACACCACTCTCCCGCCCTCCGTCACCGTCACCTTGTCCGGCAATACGTGATCGCCCATCCGCAGCGCCTTCGAATAGTCATAGCCGTAGTACCGCCCCGGCACCTGCGAATGCACCATCAGCAGCCCGCTCTGCGGATCGACGCACTCCTCGGTCTCTTCCCAATGCCGTCCCGAAGCTGTGCTCGCGGGTGCGCCCGCGCCGGAAATCAGCACGCACGTCACCTGTGCGCCGTTATAATTCGCCTGCGACGTCCGGAGCACCTGCCCGTTGGTCGTCCCCATCGGCCCGAACAACGCCGCCCGCGCCTCATGCAGCCGCAGTGGAATATTGCCCGGCGTCCCGTCCGCGTAAAACTTCTGGTTGGATGAGATCTCCGTGGTCGTGTATCCCGAGCTCGCGTTCGCCGTCCAGCGGTACCCCTGTTGAGGATCGAAAATATCCTCCATGTTCCAGGCCCCGTCGTAATCCGTCTGCCCGCCCGAATTCACCGTGAAGCTGACCTTTAGATCGTACCCGGACCCGCCGCTCCGCAGTGCGTAACTGTGACGCGCCCGCCCGAGTAGTTCCTCCACCGCCTGCCGGCTCTCCGGTGAGTCGACTGCGTTGATTTGCCCAGTCGCCAGTTCCAGCGGATCGCCCGGCGCAGCCGCCGTTTTGAGTGTGCTCAGCAGCGCATTTTGCCCAAGAATCGCCAGCGAGAATCCGCCGGCCCAGATCCCAGCAAAGACCCACAACCTGCCCATGGAGACCATTGAATTGCCCTCCGCCCAGATTCTACCTTGGTGTTCGTGGGGCCGGCTTTCAAGCCGGCGGACCCGTTTTCCAACGGGTCCAGCCGACCTGACAGGTCGGCTGCGGGCAGGACTGCCCACCTCACAAACTCCACGAAACCTCTAACTCACGACCCCTAACTTCCCGATGTCGGCCCAAACCGCAGCTTCGGCCGATACGGCCCCGCCGGTGCGGCACTCGATCCGCCTCCGGATCCTCCACCCGACCCGCCTCCGCCGCCCGACCCGAAGCCCGTGCCTCCCGTCCCGAAACCGGTGCCTCCCGGCCCGAAACCGGTGCCTCCCGGCCCGCCGCCCGTTCCGAAGCCGGTTCCCCCCGTCAAACCGCACGGCACCGAGACCTTACTCGCCAGCGAAAACAGAACCCCCGGCTGAGTCTGCATCCCGCCCACCGACGCCAGGATCGGAACGTCGCCCTGGCCCAGGCCTTCCGGAACCGTGATGTTGATCTGATACAGCCCGGGGCCCGAAAGCCCCACAAAGGACGGCTGGATGATCACGCCATTGATCAACAGACCAAACGGCAGCGTAGTGGGAGCCGCGCCCACGAACGGAGCCCCAGACGGCACCACTGGATTGGTCGGACCGAACCCGTTTCCGAAAATCACCACCGTGTCGCCCGGATGGGCGCCCACCGTCTGGTAGCCCAGGCAGGTGCCGGTCGGACCAAGAATATCGTAGGTGCCCCCGCCAAAAGCTCCCAACCCATTCGACCGCAGAATGATCGCCGATACATGCACCTTGTCGAGCAGACTGAACGTCGGCGAATACGGGCTCAAGCTCACCACCGAAGTCGCCGTCCCACCCGCCGTCGTCACCACCACCGATACCAACCCGGTCGCCGTATCGTCCGGAGTCTGCGCGTTGATCAACCCGGGGCTGACATACTCGATAAACGCCGGCTTCCCGTCGATCGTCACGCTGGTCCCCCACAGGGAGGTCGGAAAATCTCCGTTCCAGGACGCCGTCAGGTTCGCCAGGTTCTGGCCGTAGATCGAAATCCATTCGCCGGGCTGAATCACCCCCGCCGATCCATAGAGCGGAACCACGCCTCCCCGGGATATGGACGGCGGGTATTGATGCGCAGTGGTCGCCTTCGCGTTCGCCGTGCCGGCCATCGCCATCCGGAAGGCTTTCACCAGGGGAGGGTTTTGAGAGCTCGCAAACGGCCGCGCCGATCGTGCGCTTTGAAACGGCACGCCGGCAGGTTCAGCGGCGTCGTTCCCGATCAACGCTGCCGACGCACCGGTCAGCATTGCCATGGCCGATCCCGTCACCGCCGCATAAAGTTGCCAGTTTCCCGCGCCGCGTTTCAGAATGTCTTTGAGGGATGAGGATCGCAGGGTCGCGAAGTACGCCTCCAGCCGACGATCCAGGTCGGATTTTCGAGCGTCGCCCATAAGTCACACCGTGACTGGAGTATAGATCTCATTGATCTCGTTGAGAATACTCTATTAGGCGTATTTTGGGTCCGTGTCGGTTGGTAGTTGCTATTTCGCCCCTGCCGAGCGTTTGAATTTCAGCGTCTCACTCTTCCCGCCCTGCGTCATCTCCAGAACTTCCACCTGCATCTGATCCGCTCCCGGCGCCACCGCGAACTTCCGCTCCACCGTGTCCGACCCGCGCTGCTCCAGCTCCACCAGTTTCGCCCCGTTATACCAAAGCGAAACGTTGGCTTTCTTCCCGCCGATCTTCACTGCACACGGAGTCCCAGTGGTCGCGCACACAAAGTCGGCCACTTTGTTGCCGCTTTCCACCTCAGTCACCTTCACCGAATCGCCTTGCGGACTGAAATTCCATTCCTCGGCTGCCGCGGGATCCGCCTGCCACGATCCCATCAGCTTCCCCCGATCCCCGGTATCGTCCGCGCAGGCCACCGCGCAAAAAATGACCGCTATGCTCAAACAGGTTGTGGTAGTCATCGGCTGCTAGTACATCCTGAATCCGCCTCCGAAACAATCCCGTCGATAAAGTATAGGCCGATTGGAATACCCGTCCCTTCTTCCACCAGCCCCCGTCCGTGTTACAAGAGAAGGTGCCATGCACATCCGGCTGCCCCTCATTGCCGCATTCGCCGTTACCACTCTCTCCGCCCAAAATCAGGTCGTGCTGGGCGAGGACACCGTCAAAATCTCCGACCACGTCTGGGCGATCATGGGCTTCCCCAACATCGCGATCGTGGTAGGCGACCGCGCCACTCTGGTCGTCGATACCGGCCTGGGCCCCCGCAACGGCGCAACCATCGCCCGCGTAGCCCGAAAACTGGCCCCGTCGAATCAAAAGCTGTTCCTTACCACCACCCATTTCCATCCCGAGCACGCCGCCGGCGAAGCCGGGTTCCCCCGCGGAACCATCCTGATCCGCAACACGGTCCAGCAGCAGGAAATGGAGCTTCACGGCCAGGAGATGGTCGACATGTTCGCCAGCCGCAACGCCCAGCAGAAAGAGCTGCTCCAGAACGCGACCCTGCGCACCCCCGACGTCACCTTCCAATCCGAAGCCAAAATCGATTTAGGAGGCGTCACCGCGCGTCTTCTCTGGTTCGGCGAAGCCCACACCAAAGGCGACGAGCTGACCTTCATCGAGCCCGACCGTACCCTGGTCTCCGGCGACGTAGTGCAGAACAAAGTAGTGCCCAACATCCGCGAAGGCGGCACGCCGGCCACCTGGCTGGCCGTTCTAGACAAAATCGCGACGCTCAACGCGCTTCACGTCCTCCCCGACCACAGCCCTCCCGGCGACGGCACCCTGGTAGAGAAGGAAAGGAGTTTCATCTCCGACCTGCGCTCGAGCGCCCTGAAACTCAAGCGTCAGAACGTTCCCGTAGACGAAGCGTCCAGCCGCCTCAGCGTCGAATTCAAAACCAAATACCCGGACTGGCCAACCATGAACGTAACCGCCTTCGTCCACAGCATCTACGCCGAATAGATGTGGCGCACGCACTCCTGCGTGCCGCGTCGACACTTTTGTCGACGCCTGCCGAATCGTCCGACTACTCCCGACCCCTAACCGCCACCGGCGGCCCCAGCAAATCCTCCGTCGACGTGCTGCTTACCCCATACCGAGGATTAATATACTTCTCCAAAAACGCCATCTGCCGCCGCCACGCATCCAGCCGATGCTCGCGTTGACTGAACCCGTGCAGCTCATTCGGATACGTGAAGTAATACACCACTTTCCCGTGCTCCTTCAACGCCCTGACGAACTGCGCCGATTCATACGGCGGCACTTGCGGATCGTTTTCTCCATGCATCACCAGCAGCGGAGTCTTGATCTTATCCACATCCGCCAGCGTATTGGCCTTGCGATAAACCTCCGGCTTTTCTTCCGGCGTTCCGCCCATTTTCATCATCCACCGGATCGCTGAATTCCGATTGGTCCGCTCATTGAACGTGGCCCGGTCCACCACCCCGAACAACTCCATCGCACACGCAAACAGATCCGGATATTTCGTCACCGCATACCCGACCATCGTCCCGCCATGGCTCCCTCCGCCAATCGCGATCCGCTTCGGATCCGCCATCCCCTGCGCGATCAGATACTCGGCCCCAGCCGCGACATCATCCATCTCCCCGCCGCCCGAATCCTCGACATTCAGATTGCGGAATTTCTCCCCATAACCACTGCTTCCCCGATAATTGGGCTGCAAAACCAGGTACCCCGCCTGCGCCAGATACTGCGGGAACGAATCGAATCGAAATACGTCCTGCCCTTCCGGCCCGCCATGAATCCACAGCACCGCCGGATATTTCGTCCCGGCTTTGAACCCCCGAGGCTTATGCAGAATCGCCGTAATCTGCATCCCATCCTTGCTCCGATACTGGATCTTCTCCGGCATAATCAGCCCCGCCTGAAAATTCTTCGGCGTAGTCTGGGTCAGATCCTTCAACGAACCATTCAGACTCGCCACCATCAGATCATTCGACTCTGAAGGCGAGTTGTAGTGAAAATAAACCTTGCTTCCATCCGGCGAAAACAGCGGCTGCGACTGCATCCCCGGCCCCGCCATCTTGGCAAGCTGCCGAGGGCTTCCTCCATCCGCAGGGACCATCCAGATATCGCTCTCTTCGAGCATCCGCCGCGTCGAAACCACCGCCAGCGTCTTCCCATCCGGTGAAAACGCCGCGCTCGTGTCCTCGAAATCCCCATGCGTAAGCGCCTTGGGCGTTCCACCCTCCGCCGGAATCAGATAAATGTGATCCCACCCCGAATCCTGCAGCACCACCGCCAGCGTGCGACCGTCCGGCGACCACTGCGCCTTCCGGATCGACCATCCCCCGCCGCGATCCACCTTCGACGTGTATAACGTCACCGGATCGCCCGCCGCCTGCCCCTTGGCCGGGTCGAACTTCACCACATTCAGCTTCCCGCTGAAATATTCCGGCGCCCGAGCCGTATAAGAAATCCGAGTCCCATCCGGCGACCACGATGCGCCTTCTTCATCGAAGTTAGCCTCGGTCAGATAGTCATTGACCATCCCGTCGTCGCTGACCACCATCATGTTGTTGTGGCCGCGCCGTCCGGTTTCATACAGAATCCACCGACCCTTCGGCGAATACTGCGGCTGCCGGTCGCCCGATTGCCGAGGATCGCCCGCCCCGGCGACCGCATTGGTGAGCCTGCGTGGAGATCCGCCCGCCGCCGAGACCACCCAGATCCCGCCCTGGCTCGCGAACGCAATCGACCGCCCATCCGGCGACCAGCTCAATCCCGATTTCCCGCCCGCGGTACTCGTAAGCGTAACCGGCCATCCGCCGTCGGAAGGCATCAAAACAATCTGCCCCCCGCGCGTCATGGCGAACGTTTTTCCGTCCGGCGAAAGCGAGCTCTCGCCGATCGCCTCCACCGAAACCAGATCTTCTAGAGTGAGCCGGTGAGTCTGCGCGCCCAGCGCACCGCACATCGCAAACACAATCAGAGTCCGCATCCTGTCCAGGATTGTATCAGCGTCCCGCAACCAGAAGTTCGACGCAACCGGCAGGTTGTTGAAATACCGCCTGATTCCGTCCCGAATTTGGTTGAAACGGGGCGGGAGGACGGCGGGCTTTAGACCGCGCCTGGCTTCAGCCAGGGAGTTAAAAGGAGCCGGACTAAAGTCCCGCGCGGGATAAATCCCGCCGTCCACACGGGCTTCTTAGGCCCAGCTGAAGCCTTGCTTGTTCAGCGGCAGCGACCTTACCCGCTTCCCGCAGGCCGCGAAAATTGCGTTGCACACGGCCGGGATGGTCGGCGGCAAGGCCGGTTCGCCCAGGCCGGTTGGCGGAAATTCGGTCTTCAGGAAATGAATCTCGATTTCCGGCGGAGCCTGCGCCATGCGCGTCGGCTGATACTCGTTGAAGTTCTTCTGCATCGCGCGGCCTTTGTCGAACGTGATTTCCCACCCCATCAGGTGGCTCATCCCTTCGATCACGCCGCCCTGCGCCATGTTTTCCGAGCTGGACGGGTTGATAATCTGGCTTCCGATATCGCCCGCCACCCAGACTCGGTGCACGCGCACCTTGTTGTTCGCATCCACGCTGACATCCGCCACGTGCGCGAAATATCCGCGATGGCTGTACTGGAACGCCACGCCCTTGCCGCGCCCTTTCGGAAGCTTTCCGCGCGAAGCCCAGTCGGATTTCTCGGCCGCCAGCTTCAGCACGCCCAGCATGCGCTCGTGATTGAACCCGTCCTCGGGCTTCCCGATCTGCGACGCGTTCAGGAGATCCATCCGGAACTCCACCGGATCCTTGCCGGCCACGTGCGCCAACTCGTCAATGAAGGATTGTAAGGCGAAGCTGAAAGCGTTTGATCGCGGCGCGCGCATCGCGCCGGTCGGAACCCCCAGCTCAATCAGCGAAGCTCCGAAATCGAAGTTCGGCACGAAGCGCGCCGGAAATTCGGTGTTCGGCATGTTGGCCGACGCCGCGAACCGGTCGCCCTGGCCGTAACTGACAAAGTGATTGCGCCACGCGACCAGTTTCCCGGACGCATCCACGCCGCCCTTCAGATAATGGAACCCGCCCGGACGATAGAAATCGTGCGCCATATCGTCTTCACGCGTCCACAGCAACTTCACCGGAGCATTGGTCTGCTTGGCGATCCACGACGCCTCGACCACGTAATCGTTGGTCAACCGTCGTCCGAATCCGCCGCCCGACCGCGAGATGTGCAGCAGGATGTCGTGTGGGGAGATCCCCAGCGTCCGAGCCGTCAGCGCAGCGCCCGCGCTGGGCGTCTGGCTGGGAGCCCAGATTTCGAGCTTGCCGTTTTCAAAATGCGCCGTGCAATTCTGCGGCTCGAGCGGAGCGTGCGAAAGGAACGGATACGAATACGCCGCTTCCACCACCTTCGCCGCCGTCCCGAATGCTGCGTCCGCGTCGCCGTCCTTGTGCAGCTTGATGGTGGGCGTCTGCGTGGACAGCTCCGCGGCCTTTTGCGCGAACCCGACACTCGATTGCGACGCCGTCGGCCCCTCGTCCCACTGCACTTGCAGCTTCGCACGAGCCGTCTTCACCTGATACCAGCTCTCGCCCACAATCGCCACGCCGGGCAGAAGACCGGTCAGGTCCTTGGTGCCTTCCACCACGAACGCGTCCTTGATCCCCGGCATCTTCTTGATCTCGTCCAGATTGGCGCTGACCACTTTGCCGCCGTACACCGGGCACTTCTCAAACATTGCCCACTGCATCCCCGGCAGCCGGAAATCGATGTCATAAATGGGTTGCCCGGTCACGATGGCGTGGTTCTCGATCCCATGAATCGGCTTGCCGATAATCTTGAAATCCTTGGGATCTTTCAGCTTGACCGTCTTCAGATCCGGCGACGGCATGGTCGCGACCTTCGCCGACAGCTCGCCATAGGTCAGCTTTTTGCCCGAAGGCGTATGCGTCACCACACCTTCTGACGTTGTGCATTCCGACGCCGGAACGCCCCAGGTCTGCGCCGCGGCGGCGATGAACATCTGCCGGCCGGCCGCGCCCACCTGCCGCATCGGCATCCAGTTGATGGGAATCGCCGTGCTGCCGCCCGCGTTCTGCGGACCGTATTTCGCCTGATCCAGATCCGCCTGCTCGACGCGCACATCTTTCCAGGCCACGTCCAGCTCATCCGCGATCACCATGGGCAGCGTGGTGCGCACGCCCTGGCCGATTTCCGGATTCTTGGCGATAATGGTGACGATCCCGTCGGCCGCTACTTTAATGAAAGCCAGCGGTTGATAATTCGTGGGAGGTCCGCCGCGCTGCCCCAGCGCGACTTTCGGATACAGCCCCAGCACGAATCCGCCGCCGCCCAGCGCAGTGAGCTGAAGGAAAGAGCGCCGTGCAATGAGTTGACGAGTGGTGAGTGTCTTCTTCATATTGGCCTCCTTTACCTTTCTTCCCGATCCCGCTCGGGAGCAGCGCCCGAAGTCACCCCGTGATGCCCGCCGGACATCGCCGCAGCCTTATGGATGGCCGCGCGAATCCTCAAATAGGTTCCGCACCGGCACAGATTGCCGCTCATCGCCGAGTCGATATCATGATCGGTCGGCGCGGGCTTCGAAGCGAGCAGCGCCGCGGCCGACATAATCTGCCCCGGCTGACAGTATCCGCATTGCGGCACGTCGATATCCTGCCAGGCCACCTGCAGAGGATGCGTCCCGTCCACCGACAGGCCTTCAATCGTCGTAATCGGCGCTTTGGCCGCCGCCGAAACCGGCGTCAGGCAGCTCCGCACGGCCTTCCCGTTCAGATGCACAGTGCAAGCGCCACACTGGCCGATCCCACAGCCGTATTTGGTGCCGCGCATATTGAGGACATCGCGGAGAACCCACAAAAGGGGCATATCCGCGGGAACATCGACGGTAGAGGATTTACCGTTGACGGTGAGTTTGAACGACATAATGTCAGCTCCCGGAACAAGTGCAACGTGACACGAAACCACCCGTGGCTGCAGTCTTGTTCAGGGTAAACGTAGCACTCCGGGTCGGCGAAGTCAATCTGGCTGCAGCGCAGCGGGTCCCATGCCGGCCGAAACGGCGCTAGACTGAAGCAGAGTAGCATCATGGAAGCCTTAGCCGAGACCCTGGACGCCAAACTGCGCGAGTGGAAACCCGAGACTGCGGCCCAGGTCCGCGAGCGCGTCGCTGACTTCATTGAACTTGCCGACCATGATGTCCTCGACCTCATGCGCTCGCGTGTGGCTGAGCAAGAGGTCTTTGACCTTCTCGACAACCCACCAACTCGGTGAGTTCTTTCCGACGTGGGACAGCCGGTCTTGCCGGCTGTCGTCGTGATCGATCCGTATATGCGGGAACTTTCCGCCCTCCAGCCGGCGTCTCAAACAACGATGCGCGTCCCAGGTCTGCTCATCGGCCTACTCGGCGTGTGCTTCGCGTTAGCCAGCGCCCAACCCGCCGGGACCGGCGTCATCTCGGGAACCGTACTAGAAGCCTCCACCGACGCCTCCACGCCGGAACCGGTTCGTAAAGCCGTCGTCACCGTGACCTGGCACGGCACACCGCGCTCCTGGGCCACTACGCGTACCGATTCCTCGGGACGCTTCCAGTTCACCGGGCTTCCCGCCGGGGTTTACGATCTGCGGGCCAACAAGGCCGGCATCGGCATCGCGATCTACGGCGCCAACTCCTCGCGCGAGACAGGCGAAAACATCACCCTCGCCGGCGGCGAAACCCGCGCAGGTCTCAAGCTCCGCTTCATCCGTTCCGCATCGATTTCCGGCAGCGTCGCGGGCCCCGATGGAGACCCGACGGCGAACATGGCCGTTACTCTGCTCCGCACGGGACGCAGCAACGGGAAACTCATCCTGGTCCGCGCCGGAAGCGCCCAGACCGACGACCGCGGGCAATATCGCATCACCAATGTTCAACCGGGCCAATACTACGTGTTCGTGGACTCGCCCGGACCGCGGGCTCCGGCCTCGGCGCAGGTGGTTGGGCCGCAGTTCTACGGCGGTGCGCGGGAATCTAAAGACTCGACTGTGGTGAGCATCCACGACGGCGACCATCTGAGCGGCATCGATTTCGCGCTCATTGCGGAGACGCCGGTGGGGATCCGAGTACAGGTAACCGGCATGCCGGTTGAGCCGCCGCTGCCTGAAACGGCGGACCCGAGGATGCGATTCTGGGGTCGCAACCCGGTCCAGATCATGATCAGCCCGATCTTACCGACGCCATTCTGGAACAATGGCGCCGGCGCCAGGCCACCGGACTATCGCTACGAATTCGACGCGCTCCCGCCGGGCAAGTACCGGGTCCGCGCGACGGCGAACATCGAGAACAAGACCTACTCCACAGCGCAGTTCATTGACGCGCGGGCGGGCGTGGCGGACGTGACGCTGGCGCTCGCGCCGCCGGTGGAAGTGAAGGGCCAGCTCAAAGTCGAGGGTCCGCCGGCTGCCTCGAAGCAACCGCTCCATATCACGCTCGCGCCGGTGGGACCGAACGGCGAAAGTCTCGGCTTATACGGGAATGAAAACCAGGGAGCGCAGGTGGGCCCGGACGGGAAATTCACCATTCCGCAGGTGGCCGTGGGCGAATACAACCTGAACATCAACACCATTCCGCGCGGCGGATTCCTCAAATCGGTGCGCTTCGGCGACGATGAAGTCCGCTTCAAGCCGATCGAGATCAAGCCCGGGTCGGAAGCTGCGCTGACTGTCGTCGTGAGCATGCGCGGCGCGAAGATCCAGGGCGAAGTGGACGCGGCGGGCGGAGATGCGGGGCGCGCGGGCATTCTGGTGGCGCCGGTCGGGGAGTTCCACGATTTCGCGCGGTTCTACTATTCCGTTTCGGCTGACGATCACGGCAAATTCCATCTGCTGGGGCTCGCGCCGGGGAAGTACAAGATCTTTGCGCTCGAAAAACTGTCGGCAACGGGGCTGCGCAGTCCGGAATCGGCCGATCAGCTGATGGCGCTGGATGGGGATTACGGGCAGGAGATCGAACTGGTGGAAGACGGGACGGTGGAGGCGCATCCCAAGCTGATTCCGCTGGAGCGGGGAAGGGCGATCCTGCCATGAGGTCCCGTTTAACCGCTCCCTATGGTCGCGGCTCGCGGAGCAGCACCGTGGACATTTCGAGACCAATTGCCTGCGGTGCGAATGACCGCTCCCCGAGCCGCGACCATAGGGAGCGGTTAAACGTCGAGCGACTCCTCGTGGTCGCTATCTTCTCCGTGGGCGCAGCCTTGGCGCAGGATCAGACCGGCCAGATCACCGGAACCGTGCTCGACGCAGCCACCCACCAGCCGGTGAAGCAT
Source organism: Terriglobia bacterium (assembly GCA_963797245.1). Classification (GTDB taxonomy): domain Bacteria; phylum Acidobacteriota; class Terriglobia; order Bryobacterales; family Bryobacteraceae; genus Palsa-187. The sequence goes on along the minus strand of CAWCPE010000009.1, from coordinate 533,004 downwards.
GCGTCTGTCACGCTGAATTCCATGGCGGCACGAGGCGGGCGGAGCAATCACAGCGTGGCGACCGATTCGGCTGGCGCGTTCTCCTTCGACGGGCTCGCCGAGGGCAACTATCTGGTGAACGCCACGCAGATGAATTATCCGAACCTTCCCAATCACGCGCGCGTGGAACTCAAATCCGGCGGGAAGGCGACGGTCACGCTGGAGCTGACGCCGGGCGCGGTGCTCAGCGGACACGTGGTGGATGAAGACGGCGATCCCTTGTCCGGTTGCTTCGTGCAGACGCGGCTCTCCTCGCATTCCGGCTCGGCCGGGGCGAACTCCAACCAGGATGGCGAGTACCGGATTCACAGCCTCGCGCCGGGCAAGTACATCGTGTCGGTGCGATGTGGAGTTCCGGCGTTCGTGGCGCGGCCGTTTTCGGCGGGTCCGGACCCTCCGCCGTCGCTGGCTTATCCGATGCAGTTTTATCCCGCGGTGAGCGATGCGAAGTCGGCGCAGCCGGTGGAGGTTGCGGCGGGGGCCGAAAAGGCGGGCGTTGATTTTCGAATGCGTCCCATGGCCATCACGCAGGTGCGCGGCAGCGTGTCATCTTCTACCGGGGATCTCCCTTCCGATGGCGGCTTGCAGATCCAGCTGGTTCCGGCGGAGCGTCCTGAAGAGACCATGGGCACGGGTCTGAGCCGGCCGGGCGCATTTGAATTCGCCACGGTGTTTCCGGGGTCGTATTACCTGGTCGCGATGAACAACGGCGATCCAACCAAGCGGTTGAGCGCGGTAGAGAAGATCGAAGTGAAGGATCGGCCGGTGGAGGTCGCGTTGACGCTCTCGCCGGGGGTCGATATTGCGGGAACGGTGACAGTGGAGGATAGCAATGCGCCGAACAAGGTCTCGGTCGCGACAGTTCAGGTTCAACTGGACCCGGAGCTGCCCGTCGGGCGTGTGGATGCGGCGCAGGCGAAGGAGGACGGATCGTTCGTGTTCAAATCGGTTCCGGCGGGGAGATGGAAAGTCGCGGTCATAGACACCGGGCAGGTGTTCCTCAAATCGGCGTGGCTGGGCAATACGGATGTGACGCACACGGCGTTCGAGGTTTCCCCGGGCACGGAGAGTCTGCGGATGGTGGTCAGCGCGAATATGGGCACCATCGAGGGAACGGCGCCGGCGGGCGAGTTCGTGTTCATCGAAAACCAAGACGCGTGGCAGGGCTTTCGAGGCACGCAAGTCGATCAGAACGGGCGCTTCACGATGGGCGGCCTTTCGCCTGGAAAATATCGCGTGGTGGCAGGAGATCCGGGAGGTACCATCCCTGCCGACGGCGGCCAGGAAGCCACGGTGAAGGAAGGCGAGACGGTGACGGTCGACATCAAGAATTGAGACCGAGCAGCCGTGCTGCGTTGCCGCCCAGGATGTCGGTGCGGTCGGATTCGGAGATATCCAGCGCGCGAATGCTTTCGAGCATCAGCTTCGGGCTGCCGATCTGGTGGGCGTAGTCGCTGCCGGCGAGCAGGTGATCCGCGCCCGCGAATGCGATCGCGAGTTTCAACGCGTCCAGGTTGAAGTTGACGGTGTCGTAGTAGAAGTTTTTGAGGTACTCGCTGGGAGGGCGCTGGATGTTTACGCGGCATTCCTTGAAAGCGCGATGGCCGCGGTCGAGGCGCTCGGCGAGATACGGGATGGCGCCGCCGAGATGGGTGAGCGCCCAGCGAATGCGTGGGAATTTTTCGGGGATGCCGGCAAAGGTCAGCTTGGCGGCGGCGAGCGTGGTGTCCATCAGGAAGCCGACCAGCGGCATCAGCCAGAAATCGGTCATGGCTTCGACGCCCAGCGGGTGGGTGGGATGAATGTAGAGCACCGCGCCGAGATCGTTGGCGAGCTCGTAGAGCGGGAGGTAACGGGGATCGGCCAGCGCGACTCCGTTGACGTTTGAAAACAGCATCGCGCCGGGGAGATGGAGCTGGCGCATGGCGCGGTCGAGCTCTTTTACCGACGCGGCCGGGTCGTTGAGCGGGAGGGTCGCAAGGGCGCTGAAGCGTCCGGGGTGGGCGGCGATGCCTGCGGCGAACTCGTCGTTGACGAGAGACGCGAGGCGCGCGGCGACGTGCGGAGACTCGACGTGGGTGCCGGGGGTGGTCATGGTGTAGACCTGAAGGTCGATGCCGAAATCGTCGAGGGCTTTCCTTCTGATCAGGAGGTCCCTTTGGGGAGGGACGGCGATGTTGTAATCGCCCGGGTAATGGACCAGGGGGTTGCCATGATCGTCGATGGTGACTTTGACCGCGCTTTCGCCGGACTGGAGGGCTTTCAGATATCCGGGCGGATAGTAGTGATTGTGGAAATCGATTATCATGTTTTATGTTTTAACCAATAGAAGACGGGAAGACCGGCGGCGACCATCAACAGGCCGATGGCGGATTCCTTCCAATCCGCGGCGAGCTGGTTGCCGACCACGATGGCGCAGCCGGCGATGAAGATCAAGGCGACGGCGGACCAACGTTTTTCGAGGCGCATCAGACCGATCGCCATCAGGCCGAAGAACAGGAATTCGGTGTAAACCACGCGGGTGAACAGGGCTCGATAGGTGCCGGTCGCAACCAGCGCGCTGGCCCAGACGGCTTGGGCGAGGATCGCGACATGCGGGGTCTGGAATTTGGGGTGGGCGATTCCCATGGCTTTGAAGGCGAGGCCGTCCTGGGCGATGGCGTAGTAGACTCGCGGGCCCTGCAGGACGGTGCCGCTGAGGCCTCCGAAGGCGGAGATGATGACCAGTCCCGCGACAATCGCGGCGGCGCGCGGGCCGACTAATACGGCTGCGGCGTCGGCGGCGATGTGCTGGGAATTTAGCACGATCTGGAGCGGCAGGACGTGCAGGTAGGCGGCGTTCAGCGCCAGGTAACAGGTGGTGACGATGGCCATGCCGACCATCAACGCTCGCGGGATGGTCCTTTCGGGGCGGATGGTTTCGCCGGCTGCGTAGGTCACCTGGTGCCATCCTCCGAAAGCGAACAGGCCGGCGCTGATGGCGAGGAGGAACTCGCGGATTCCTTGCGGACCGGCGGTTGACGCTTCGGAATGGGCTTGCGGCGGAGCCATCACGAGCACAGCAATCAGGATTGCGGCGATGGCTGCGATTTTGGCGATGGTGAATGCGGTCTGCACGGTGCTTCCGGCGCGGACGCCGACGTAATTGATGGCGGAGAGCAGCAGAATGCAGGCGATGGCTACGGCTTTGAGCGCGGCGTCGGCCATCGGGAACAGAACGGCGACGTAGCGCGCGAAGACCACCGCGATGGCGGCGATGATGCCCGAATGGGCGCTCCAGAACATGGCCCAGCCCCACAGAAATCCGAGCGCGGGGGACATGGTTTCTTTGAGGTAAACGTAGATGCCGCCGGTTTTCGGAAACGCGGTGGCGAGGTTCGCCGAAACCAGGGCTCCGCAGATGGACAGCAGGCCGGCTGCGGCCCATACGCCGAACATGGCGGGGATGGTGGAAACGTGGCGGCTGACTTCGGAGGGTTGAACGAAGATCGACGCTCCAATGATGATGCCGACCACCATTGCGGTGGTGCGGACTATCCCCATGGATCGTTTGAGCAAGTCTACAGTCTACATCGCTGCGGCTATCGTTACGCCGGGCGCGGCAAATTCAGGTTGACCTCGCGTGGGTGGCGAGTTTGCGTGAAAACCCGGGCGTTCCACACCGCCGTCACCGGCGCGGCTTGCGCGGCCGGTATGGCGTCCACTGGCGAGTCGTGAAAACCGCGGACGTGCTCCCCTCCCCTGAAGAGTTTGTGTGAAAAGTCGGGACTCCACCCCGCCGTTACCGGCATGGCTGGTCTATCGCGTTGAAAACCCAGGCGTCGGCGACCAGCCCTGCCGGTCACGGCGGGGATCAACTCCACTTTTCACGCAGACTCGTGAAGGGCTTGGCCACATTTGTTGCTTTCACGAGACTGCTCGGACGGCGGATTTCAGCGGGGAGCGAGGCTAAAGCCTCGCGCGGGCTCAAGCCCGCCCTCCTCGGACTTACTGACGCGCGGGGTTCCGCACTGACACTGATCGCCGCTTTACATCGCTGCGCCGGGACTGTCTTTGAGCAGGCCGAGGCGCATCAGGCTTTCCGCGGTCGCGACAATGGAGTCCTCAGCGGAACGCGGCGCCCAGCCGAGAACGCGTTTCGCTTTCGCATTGGTGCCGTTTTTGGTTTTGCCGAGTTCGGGCAGGATCTGTTTAACGGCTGGGTCGCCCATCGCGGCAAGCCGCACCATAAAGTCAGGGAGTTGGCGCGTCGGGACTCGCTTCGCCGCTTCGCCCAGGCGCGACTTCAGCACGTTGGCGATGTCGAGCATGGACAGGAAATCGCCTGCGAGGGCGAGGAAGCGTTCGCCTTTCGCGGCGGGATCGGTCATGGCTCTGAGGTGCAGGTCGGCTACGTCGCCGACGTCGACGGCTCCGAAATGGAGACGCGGGAGGCCGGGCACGGCCCCGTCCATCAGGCGCTGGACCAATAGGATGGAAGTCGAGAAGTCAGGGCCGAGGACCGGGCCGAAAACGCCCACCGGGTTGACGACGGAGAGCTCCAGAGTGCCGCCTTCCTTGGCGATGAAATCCCACGCGGCGCGCTCGGCGATGGTTTTCGATTTGGTGTACGGCAGAACGTCGTCGCCGTTGGGGTTGGTCCAGTTGGTTTCGTCGAAAGGCTTGGTTTGCTCCGGGTGGCCGTAGCCGATGGCGGCGAAGGAGGAGGTGAGAACCACGCGTTTGACTTGCGCATCTCGCGAGGCGCGCAGGACGCGGAGTGCGCCTTCGCGGGCGGGAATGATGAGCTCGTCTTCATGCCTGGGAACGGTGGAAGGGAAAGGCGAAGCTACGTGGAGGACGTAATCGCATCCGGCGATGGCTTCGCTCCAGCCCGCGTCATTTTCAAGATCGGCGGCGAAGAAGGAGAGACGGTCGCCCGCGCCGTCCTTGACGCCGCCTTCCATCAACATCTCGCGGACCTCCGGTTCGCGCTTGAGGTTGCGGACAGTGGTGCGGACCTGATGGCCGGCGGCGAGGAGATGGACAATACAATGGCTGCCGACGAATCCGGATCCGCCGGTGACCAGAACGGTGCTCATATACAGATTCTGCACTATTCGAACGAGTTGAGGCTTCATTGGAAGGGTGCCATGGAGGGGTGAGGGGGGCGGGTGAAAGCGGTAAGTGGGGGAAAGAGTCGGGTTTTAGATGTGGATTACGGAGTCTGTCCTAACGGGTCCTACCGGATAATCGGGAGATGTCTCGTCTGTCACCGACTTTCCGTCGCAACCACACGGTTTTCTGTGAAACCTCTCGCCGCGGGTTCGCGGCAGATTATTCTTGCTGCCGTTCGAGCACTCGTTGTTCGTAATATTCCCCTTTGGCGTCTTTGCCAAAGCCTGTGATAATAAGCATTTTCCCGTCTCTGGACACGGCCCAGTATCCATGCCGTATATCTCCGGGTCGTTTTGCAATTCGCTCCCAGACGTGCGGTTTGATTGGGCGAAACGATTGGGTTAAATCCGTTTCCGGACCGGACGGATGAGTGTCGCTCCCGTCCAAGGTGAACACACCCACGGTCTGTGTCTTCTTTCCAGCAGGCTCGACCCGATCCTGGGTGATTTGCACACGATTCTCGCCAACAGACTCGATGCGAATGGTCGCAGATGGTGGGTTTGTGGGCTTAGCCTTCGCGTTCGCATTATAGGACTTGTCGAAGTTTTCCTTCCAGGTTCCGATGAACGGATTCTCTGCCGCCACAATGGGCGAACAGGCAAGTAGAAATAACAGCAGCTTTCGCATGGTCATGGTCCTCCTTCTCAAAGGTTGAATCTCATCGCCCCTGCTCAGGTAACTTGGTTTGAGAGTCTATCAAAATCAAATGCCCGGTGCACCGCGGCGATCTGTGAAAGGAGCCAGAGCGCTCTGTCCCCCTTTGAGAATCCTGAAAAGGGGTGCCTTAAATCAGGAAATTCTCTGCCTGTCCGGGTTTTAGCGACGGAGTCGGCCCGGCAATCGGGAAATGTCCCGTCTGGCACCGATTTCCCTCCCGGCACGGCGCAGTCCACGGCCGCGGTCACTCGGGCAACGTGACGGCTCAGGACTGGCCATTGGGCGTTCCCCAACACGATAATGGCGATCTTTCTGCGTGTCAGATTCTGCTGATAGCGGAGACTCTTGTCGGCTGTGATGAAAAGTTCAGGTTAGAGAGAGGGACAGCCTGACGTGAGCCCGTCGTTTTCGCGGCTTTTCGATCCAACGAAATCAGCGGGCTACAGCGAAATGGGACGGAGCGCTCCGTCCCGGTCGCAAATTCAACCGGCCGATCACCTTCCAGTCGCTGTTGGGCTCCGTCGGCTACGATCTCGTCGAGGGCTGGGCGTCCATCGGCTAGGTTGCCTTGAGTCCTGATCTCGATGGAGCTTGCGTCGTTCTTCCAGATCATAAGGCCATGATAGGCGGAATGCGGAATAAGGAAGCGCGAAAAAGGGGACAGACCGCTCTGTCCACCGCAGAACTGTTCTCGGCGCGTGCGGGGGTATGGGTTATGGGACAGAGTGGTCAGTCCCCTTTTTCGCGCGGCATTTTTTTTACGCAGACAGCCGGCAAGACCGGCTGTCCCACGGGGAGGGCCGACCGATATTCGGAGAATGTCCCGTCTGGCCCCGATTTCTCCCCGATTTCTCCCCGATTTCTCCGATTTCTCCCGATTTCTCTCCAGTCGAGAAGGGGCGCCCACCATCCCTTCTTGACTGCGATCACAGTAACGGCTAAAACTGTCAGTAGAGCGCCAAGCTGCGCTGCTCGTCGCAGCCCCCGGCTTATGCGCTCCCGACGGAGCGTGCGCTTTTGCCATACAGCCATTCGAGACGGAGCCATGGGCTTCCCCCCTTCTGATAGTAGTTCCTTGCGAAAAAAGGCCGCCCGGTTTCCCGAGCGGCCGATTTTTTACTTCGTATTTCTCGAACGCCACTGCGGCGTTAAGCCGCCATGGCCGCCCCGCAGGGGCCTAGTAGTCCATGCCGCCGGGGCCGTGTTCGCCGCCGCCCATGGGGGCGGATTTCTTTTCGGGGATTTCGGCGATCATTGCTTCCGTCGTCAGCATCAGGGCTGCGATTGAGGAGGCGTTTTGCAGGGCTGAGCGGGTCACTTTGGTCGGATCGATCACGCCGCTCTTTACCAGGTCTTCGTACTTCGTCGTCTGGGCGTTGAAGCCGAAGTTGGGGTCGGTGTTGGCGCGGATCTTTTCGATGATGATCGCGCCTTCGTAGCCGGCGTTGCCGACGATCTGGCGGACCGGTTCTTCACAGGCTCGGCGGATAATGTCGGCGCCGATTTGTTCGTCGTGCTCGAACTTCACGTTGTGGAGAGCCGCGGCCGCGCGCAGCAGCGCTACGCCGCCGCCGGGGACGATGCCTTCTTCAACGGCTGCACGAGTGGCGTGCAGGGCGTCTTCGACGCGAGCCTTCTTTTCCTTCATTTCGGTCTCGGTGGCTGCGCCGACTTTGATCACCGCGACGCCGCCGGCGAGCTTCGCCAGGCGTTCCTGGAGCTTCTCGCGATCGTAATCGGAAGTGGTCTCGTCGATCTGATTGCGGAGCTGCTTGATGCGGGCTTCGATGTTCTTCGCCGCACCGGCGCCGTCGATGATGGTGGTGTTGTCTTTGTCCACCGTGATGCGCTTGGCCCGGCCGAGGTCCTTCAGCTGGACGCCTTCGAGCTTGATGCCGGTCTCTTCGAAGATGGCCTGGCCGCCGGTCAGCACGCCGATGTCTTCGAGCATCGCTTTGCGGCGATCGCCGAAGCCGGGGGCCTTCACTGCGCAGGCGTTCAGGGTGCCGCGGAGCTTGTTGACGACCAGAGTCGCGAGCGCTTCGCCTTCCACTTCCTCGGCGATGACCAGGAGCGGCTTGCCGCTGCGGGCGATCTGCTCGAGGACCGGGAGCAGGTCCTTCATGTTGCTGATCTTCTTTTCGTGGATCAGGATGTAAGGATCTTCGAGCACGCACTCCATGCGATCCGGATCGCTGATGAAGTAGGGCGAGAGATAGCCGCGGTCGAACTGCATACCTTCCACGGTGTCGAGCTCGGTCTTCATGGTCTTCGATTCTTCAACCGTGATGACGCCGTCCTTGCCGACCTTCTTCATCGCTTCGGCAATGGTGTCGCCGATGGTGTGGTCGCCGTTGGCGGAAATGGTGCCGACCTGGGCGATCATGTCGCCGGAGACGGGCTTCGAGAATTTCTTGACGTCTTCGACAACCAGCTCGACGGCCTTTTCGATGCCGCGCTTCAGGGCCATCGGGTTGGCGCCGGCCGCTACGCTCTTCACGCCTTCGCGGAAGATGCACTGGGCCAGGATGGTGGCGGTAGTGGTGCCATCGCCGGCCACGTCACTGGTTTTGGATGCGACTTCGCGGACCATCTGCGCGCCCATGTTTTCGAGCGGATCTTTCAGCTCAACTTCTTTGGCCACCGTCACGCCGTCTTTGGTGATGGTGGGGCCGCCGAACTTTTTCTCAAGGACGACGTTGCGTCCCTTGGGGCCCAGGGTGACCTTCACGGCATCGGCCAGTTGATTCACACCGCGCAGGATCGCCTGGCGGGAATTTTCGCTGTACACAATCTGTTTTGCAGCCATATTTTCTCCTTTACCTGTTGAAAAACTTTACGCCGACTTCTTGGCCAGCTTGGACGTGTCTTCGAGGATGCCGAGCACCTCGTCTTCACGCATGATCATGTACTCATTGCCGTCGACTTTGATGTCGGAGCCCGAGTACTTGCCAAACAGAATGCGATCGCCGGCCTTGACGTCGAGCGGGATCAGTTTGCCATCCTCATTGCGCTTGCCCTGACCGACGGCGACGACTTCGCCTTCCTGGGGCTTTTCCTTAGCCGAATCGGGGATAAACAACCCGCCGACCTTGGTTTCCTTCTCTTCAATCCGTTTGACCACGATGCGGTCGTAGAGCGGACGTATGTGCATAATCCAACCTCCCTTGAAAATGTTTTTTGAAGAATTCTATCCGATATTCGGGTGCGGCCCGAAGCGCCAGCACCCAAGCACTATTATTAGCACACTCGAGCGACGAGTGACAAAATTATTTTGCAAAACGCTGCAACAGTTACGGTTATAAATTTTATGTTGCGGTTGCGTGAACGGGAGTTTGGGTTTGTGGACGGGGCGAAATCCGGGACAGACCGCTCTGTCCACGCGGCGGGGGAATTGTCAGCGTTAAATGGAGGGGCGTGGCGCCTTGGGACAGAGTGGTCAGTCCCGGTTTTCGCGAGCTGGTGTAGTGCGTCGGAAATCGTCTAGTGGATGGAGAAGGTTCCGAAGACCATTCCGAGCTCGCGGTTGTCGCTGGGGGCGTGGAGGACCTTGTCCAGTTCTACGGAAATTTCAATGGATGGTTTATCGATGAGGTCATTGGGCAATGCGAAATCGAAGGCGAATTGGGCGTTGGGGTTTTTCAGGACCGCGCGGCCGAGTTCGCGTTGATCGGCGCGGAGGGTCATGGTGACGGGTCCGGATTGGAGGACAGCGGCGGGGGAGAAGCCGGTGATGTAGAGACGCTGGGTCGCGGCGGTGGGTGCGGAGAGCCGGACGGTGGCGGATTTGGGCATCCAGCGGAAGCCGCCTTCGGGAGGAAACCAAGTTGGGCCGAAGGATTCGGCGGCGCTGGGATCGCCGGCGTCCAACGCATCGATGCGGTTGGCGCGGGGGTCGGCGTGCAGGACCAGTTGATAGCCGCGGGTGATGTCGTGGACGCCGTCGGCGGAGACGGCGAGGACGCGGGCCTGGTTGCTTGAAAGCTTGGCGAGGGCTTCACGGGGGGAAATGAGGAACGGGGCTACGCCGCCGAGGTCCTGGCGGGCGACGATGCCGGCTTCGCCGCCGGGGACGAGGTAAACTTTCGGGAATCCAAGTAGGCGGAACGGGTCGTCCTGAAAGCCGGTTTGAAACAGATCGTTATCGACGCCCTTGAGGATGATCGCATTGCGGGGGTGGGCGTGGAGCGTGTTCTGAACTCCGAAGAAGAGCGCCTCCATGCGGATGGAACGCTGGTAATACCAACGGGCGTAGGCGTCGTCTTCGCGGATGGATCCGGCCAGCGACGCGGCGGCTAAGGCTACGGCGAATGCGCGCGGGAGCCAGCCGGATCGCCACGCGACAACCATGGCCCAACCGGCCAGCCAGGCGAGGCCGAGCTCGGCGATTGAGGCGTAGTAATCGATGACGTGATAGGGGAGCGGAAGGACGGGAGCGATCAGCAAGAGGAACCATCCGCAGAAGAAGTGGGCGATCCATTGGCGGCGGAAGATTCTGGCGATTACGAAGATCGACAGGGTGAACGCGGTGATCCACATGACTCGCGTTCCGAAGCGGCCCCATTGGCTGGTGAGCTGAAACAGGCGATCGGGGCCGAGGCACCATTTGAGGTATTGAAGGAGGGTGGAGAAGATGCGGGAGTCGAATTCGAGTTTGTAATAGACGCCTCCGTCTTTGGGGATCAGGGCGAAGTGGAGGATGGTGAAAAGGATCGCGGGGATGAAGAGGGGGAGGGTGGGAAGGACGCGCGTGAGGGGGCGGAAAATGCGGGATTGATCCCCGCCGTTACCGGCAGGGCTGGCGAGTCTCGGGGCGCATAGAACGTATAACGCGGCGATGGCGGGATAGACTACGATCACTTCCAGCGCGCCGAATCCGGCTAGATATGCGACCCATTCTGTGACGCGCCAGCCTCGGAGGCGGGCGTAGAAGGCGAGCAGGATGCAGAAGGCGCATAGGAGTTCGTTATAGGCGGACGCCCAGGCAATGGGGGTGACCAGGATGGAGCTGGCGGTCCAGAAGACGGCGCCTAATACACCAGCGGCTTTTGATTTGGTGAGCTCGGCGCCGACGAGCGCGGCCAGGACGAGATCGGCGCACCAGGTGGCCAGGGCGAAGACGTGATAGGGGAGCGCGTGGAATCCGAAGACTGAGGAGAAGACCAGGAAGAAGAGGCGCTCCCCTAAGAATCGGACGGTGCCTTGGGCGCGCGGGGCGAACAGGACGCTTAAGAGATCGCGCGCGTGGTGGACTTCTAACGGGAGGCCGAGCCAGGCGAAATCGTCATTGACGAACCAGGTGATGGGGACTCGCCAATAGAGGAGCAGGGCGAAGGCGGGGGCGATGGCTAGCCACGCATGGCGCGTGATGCGATTCATTTCGGGAGCAGGCCTACCGTGGTGACGATGACGGCAAGCTCGCGGGTTTCCTGTTCGGTGGGCGGAAGGCCTTTGTCGACGTGAAAGTCGATGGCGACGGCGTCGGCGGAGAGGGCCGCGGGTGGAACGTCGCGGGTATAGATGTAATCGCCGGTGTGCGAGTAGGTTTCGGGACCCAGGTCGAGGCCGTTGACGCGGGCGTCGAGGGTCATGGGGCCGACGCGGTTGAACATGACGTCGGGGATGGTCAATTTGAGCTGGAGGGTCGCCCCGGATTTGGATGCGTTGGCGGGCGTGCGGAGGGTTGCGGTGAAATTTTTCATGGTCCAGCGCCAGGCGTTGTTTTCGAGGCCGTGAAAGCCGCGGGTGAGCTGGACGGAGGCGCGGGGGTCGTTCATGTTGATGACGCTGACTAACTGGCCGTCGTCTTCGGCGGCTTGGGCATGGGGGCCGTGTTTGTGGATGCGGCAGGCGGAGGTGAGGAGGGCGGCCAGCAGGAGGAGCGGGATTGTTGATTTTGCGAGTCTGTGTGGACGTGCTCCCCTCCCTGACGGTCGGGGTTCTGATTGGTTCGGAAAACAGAGCGGGAGAGTCTGTGCGGACTTGCTCCCCTCCCTGACGGTCGGGGTTCCGCTAAGTGCTTCGGAACCGCGCGCGTCAGCAAGCGGAGCACGTCCGGAGTCTTCACGGGGCGAAGCGGCTAATCGCCGCATTTTTCGACCTCTACCAGGCAGCTGTAGAACGTCGGGCCGCCGCCTATGTCGGTCAGTAGATCTGAGGTGAGGGCGTTTACGCCGCTGCCGTTTTCGGAGCGTTTGTTCCAGCGGACGGAGGGGGCGCGGACGACGCCTTCGGCTACGATTCCGTCGACTTCCGCGATGGCGAGGATGGCGCCTCGGTCGTTATAGGCGCGGACTCGGTCGCCATGGCGGATGCCGCGGGCTTCGGCGTCACGCTGGTGCATCTGGAGAACGGCGGTCTGGCGGTCGACCGGTTCGCGATTACCGAAAGTCGAGTTCATGCTGTCGTCGTTCTTCGATGAAATGACTTCGAGTGGGAAACGGCTGCGCAGACGATCGTCGCCGAAGCGGGATTCTTTGGGAGGGTGATAGTCGAAATCGCCCAGCTCGCATTTGCCGGAGGGAGTTTGGAAGGCGCCTTCCGCGAAGGGTTGAAAGGGATCGGGCAGGGTGAGGCGGACGGAATGTTGCTGGTCTAATTGCTCCAGACTGATGCCCTCGAGGAACGGGTGGCCGCTGGCTAGCAGGCCTCGGATCATGTCGTCCTCGGACTGAGCGAATGCGGGCTCATCGAAGCCCATGCGTTCGGCGAGGGCGCGGAAGACTTCGACGTTCGATCGGCACTCGCCGGGTGCGGGAAGGGCGGGGCGCGCTAGCTGGAGATGATAGTGGCCGTAGGCGAGGTACACGTCGGTGTGCTCGAGGAAGGTGGTCGACGGGAGCAGGATATCGGCGTGGTCGGCAGTGTCGGTCTGGAATTGTTCGAGCACTACGGTGAACAGATCGTCGCAGCGCAGGCCCTGGAGCACCAGGTTCTGATTGGGCGCGATGGAGGCGGGGTTCGAGTTGTAGACGACTAACGCGTTCACGGGAGGGTCGGTGAGCTGAGTGAGCGCTTTGCCGAGCTCGGTCATATTAATGATGCGAGTTGGGTGCGGCTGGAGCTCCGGCATTTCCAGTTTGGCGCGGTTGAATTGAAAACCGCCGGAGGTGGAAAGCTGCAGGCCTCCGCCGATTTGCTTCCATGAGCCGGTGAGAGCGGGGAGCGCCAGGACGGCTCGGACGGCTGCTCCGCCGTGTTCGCTGCGCTGAATTCCGTAGTTGAGGCGGATGGCGGCGGGACGGGTGGTCGCGTAGGCTCGGGCGAGCTCGACGATGTCTTCGCTTGCGACGCCGGTCAAGGATGCTACTCGTTCGGGGGTATATTCAATGACTCGCTGCTTCAGGGCTTCGAAACCGTTGGTGAATTGATTTACGTAGTCGGGATCGTGCAGGTTTTCGCCGATGATTACGTGCATCAGGCCGAGGGCCAGCGCGAGGTCGCTGCCGGGATTTACGCGCAGGTGACGGTCGGCTAACGCGGCGGTGCGGGTGCGAATGGGATCGATGACCCAGAGTTTCGCGCCGTTGCGGCGGGCTTCGACGATGAACGGCCAGAGGTGCACGTTGGTGCCGTGGATGTTGGCTCCCCAGGCGATGATGAGTTTCGAATGGCGGAACTGTTCAGGCTCGGTGCCGACGCGGTTGCCGAGGCTCGCGTTGAGGCCGGCGGATCCGGCGGCGGAGCAGATGGTGCGGTCAAGACGGGTCGCGCCGAGTCGGTGAAAGAAGCGGCGGTCCATGCCTGAGCCGTTGAGCAGGCCCATGGTTCCGGCGTAGCTGTAGGGCAGGATCGACTCGGAGCCATGGTCGCGCGCGGTTTCGGTGAGGCGCTGGGCGATAGTGTCGAGGGCTTCGTCCCAGGTGATTCGGGTGAAGCGGCCTTCGCCTTTTTGGCCGATGCGTTTTTGCGGATGGACTAGACGGTCGGGCGAGTATTCGCGTTCTAAATATTGCGCGACTTTGCCGCACAGGAATCCGCGGGTGACGGGATGATCGGGATTGCCGCGCAGGCGGGAGGCGTGGCCATTTTCGACGTTGACCAGAAGTGAGCAGCAATCGGGGCAATCGAGCGCGCAGACCGAGTGGCGGACTTCCATATGTCGAGAATACCAAGGTTGGCCGCGGCTCGAAGTTCTTACGGGGTTGCATCCGGCGCGTGGCGCATGCACTCCTGCGTGCCGCGTCGAGACTCATCTCGACGCCTGCTCTGCGACGGGAGGGGCGTCGGCAAGAGTGCCGACGCGGCACGCAGGAGTGCGTGCGCCACAAATGCCAGCGAGATCCACGCCACTAGTTGGCGAGCGCCTTGGCGATTGCTTCGGCGATGTTCATGCCGCCTTCGGACCATAGCTGGCGGCGTTCCAAGGCGAGGGCGCGCTCGAGCTCGTGGATGAAATGGACCAGGCTTTTGAGATTCGACTGGCCCATGCGCAGGCCGCCTTCGACGGACGGATCGGGGACGAAGAGGGATTCGAGACCAAAATCTACGCGGAGATGGTCGCCGTGGGGGTTGTCGAAGTGGGGGCCGAAACAGGAGAGCGTTACGGGAGACGGGGCGAGCTTCCATTCCTTGTCGAGTTGCCAGAGATCCCAGGCGGCTTCGATTTCACAGAGGCAATCGTCATGCATGAAATCGCGGGCGGCTTCAACCACCAGGCGGGGCTCGATTCCGGGGGCGAAATCCTGTTCGAACTGGGAAGGCTCGGCATATTCGAGGGCGTAGACGCGGAGTTCCAGGCTGCGGGTGGAGAGCTTGGAGAAGGGGAACAGATCCACCATTTTCTGGAAGTGGCGGAGCATGTTGTTTTCGGTGAAGCTGCGCAGCCAGCAGGAGAGATAGAGACGGTCGGACACGAAGAAAATTGTACCTTTAAATAGTGATTACCGATCTGGTTCAGATCCGGCGCATGGGCGAGAGCAAGCGGGATGAAAATCTGCGCTTCCGGAAATATTTGAAAACGCGCGTATGGGTGGAGCGGCAGTTCCGGCATGCGGCGGAAGAGGTGCACGCGGAGATCGATTGCCGCGAATGCGCGGAATGCTGCCGGGTGACGGAGGTGCAGCTCGCTGAACGGGATGTGGAGCATCTGGCGAAGTTTCTGGGAATCCGCGAGAAGGATTTCCTGGAGGAATATACGATGCCGGGTGAGGATGGCGAGATGATCCTGAAGCGGACGAAAGAAACCGGGTGCGTGTTTCTGAATGGGAACGAGTGTTCGGTGTATGAAGCGCGTCCAGGAAACTGCGAGCGGTTTCCGCATTTGCTGAAAGGCGCGGGGTCGATTCCAAGCCGGATGTGGCAGTTTGTGGATCGGGCTACGTATTGTCCGATTGTGTACAACTGGATGGAACGGGCCAAGGATTTAACGAAGTTCCGGAAGTAAGGAGTGAAAAGGGGACTGACCGCTCTGTCCACGGCGGGCATCGAGGGTACGTTGTAAGTTGGTGGACTAGTGTGCTGAGCTACAAGTTCGTTGCGTATCTCGTAGGGCGGACATGCGCCCATTTGGACGGCGGGATTCATCCCGCGCGGAGCTTTAGCTCCGCAAGTCGCGCAAGAGCGGGGCTGAAGCCCCGCGCAGACTGAAGTCCGCCGTCCTTGGTCGGCTGGGGAATTATTCGACGTATTTCTAACCCGCGACACTGGGGACAGAGTCGTCAGTCCCCTTTTCAAACAAAAAAGGCACGCGCGATGGCGTGCCTCTGAAAATCGAACTGAAACCCGGTCTATTTTACGGCGGGGGCTGCTGCTGCGCCTCCGGGGGGTGGGCCGCCGTGACGGCCGAAGCCGCGTGGGCCGGGGCCGAAGCCGGGGCCTTCCATCAGCATTTCGAGATGATTGCCGATCTTGGTTTTCTGATCCGCGGTCAGCGAGGAATAAATTTTCGATGCGGCTTTGGCCTGCGCCACTTCCTCCTGTTGATGGAGGGTGCTCATGTCCGTGGCTGCCTTTTCCATGCCGGCTTCATCGCCGTTCTTGATGGCGGTCACCAACTGCGTGTGCAGGGTGCGCATCTGGGGGCCGATGGCGGAGGTGGTCACGCGGCGTTCGGCGAGTACCGTATGGACGGTGTTCTGCTGGGTCGCGTTCAGCGACAGGTGCTTGGTGAGCCGGGCTTCAAACATGTCGTCCGGATTACCGCGGGATCCCCGGCCGTGCCAAGGTCCGGCGGTGCTCGCTGCCGCGCCTGGCGTGGCGGGCGATTGGGCGCACACCAAGCCAGCAGCTAAAATAGAGAGGGCAAAGGCGAAACGCTGCATTCGTTGGGCTCCTTACCCCCTCCCTGACGTTCGGCTTGGCTGAACGGATTACATTTGGCCAGAGGATTTTAGCGGGCGTCGCCGGAGGAGGGAGCCGCGGCCGGATGGCGACGCATTCCCATGTGCTCGGACATCTTATCGAAGCGGGCTTTCTGGTCCGGATTCAAAGTCTGGTAGAACTTCGCCATGGCTTTCGCGTGGATGGCGCGGGCCTGGACGTTCAGCTGGGAATCCTGGTTCAGAATCCGGTCGATCTGGGGTTCGTTGTCGGATTTGATGGCGGTCCGGAGCGCGACGCGCTCATTCCGCAGTTTCGGCGATAACGCCTTGGCGTCGGCGCGAGCCTGCTGGAAGATAGTCCGGGCCTGATTCTGCTGGTCCGGGGCGAGGTTCAGGCGAGCCGAAAGGCGGGTGACCATATCCCGGTGTTCGCGCCGGGCGTGATGGGAGGGCGCCGTTGGAGGGGGCGCTGCGGTTTGGGCGGAAAGTAATCCCGCCACGCACAAGGGCAAGAGAAAAGTACTGAATTTCATTGTTTTCAAACTCCTTCTGTCTATAGGACGACCGGGGAAAAGAGCAAATTACGGGCGCAGGGTAGCCTCGTGGGGTTAGCGGGTGATGCGGAAAAAGGGCGGGCTGGCTGGCCGGAACGTTAATCAGGAAGCCATTCATAAACGATAGCGGCTGTGTACCCGCCATTACTGGCGGGGCTGGTCGGAAGCGTTCAGGGGCGAATGACCGACTTTGTTATCGGCATGGACGAGTCGAGTGCGTGCGCCACGCTGCTAGCGCCCCGGGTTAAGAGTTCGCTGCTTATCTCGGAACCTGACGTCCAGCTGTTTGGACGGCGGGATTTATCCCGCGCGGAGCTTTAGCTTCGCAACTCGTGCAGACGGCGCTGAAGCGCCGCGCGGACTGAAAGTCCGCCGTCCTTAGTCGCCTTGAGAGTTATCAAACGTATTTCCAACTCGGGACACTAGTGGTCTGCGTCGGAAATCGTGCGACGTAAAAAGGGGGACAGACTGCTCTGTCCCCGCCGCATATCTGTTGACTCCACGGTGGAAATCGACCGTGGACAGAGTGGTCTGTCCCCCTTTTTACGTCGCACGATTTCCGACGCACTACACTAGCGCGGTGCGGAGTCGATGTATGCGGATCCGGGCGGAGGGTCGAATTTGAAGAGGCTGTCTTTGAGCGGAGGGTTCTTCTGTTCATGCTCGAAGACGAACTCTTCACGCGAGCCGTCCTGGCCGACCACGCGAATCCAGTGGATCACGTAGGTGTCGGGCGAAACAAGGAACGTCACTTCCGTGTAGGGAAGTTTATCCGATTTGGGGGTCGCGGTGATGAAGAGATGATCGCCGTCCGGATCCGGCATGGCCTGGAATCCGCGGAAATCCTCGTTGAAGTGGATGCGGCCGAGCAGGAAGGCGAGCGGGGCGCGCATGTCTTCGGTCTCCTTGAGCGGCATGCGCTCATAGCGCTTGTCGTTGGGGGTGTAGAGATAGATGTACTTGCCGTCGGAGACGAACAGCTTTCCGGCGGGCGCGGTGTACTGCCAGCGCATGCGGCCGGGCTTGCGGAGATAGAGCTCGCCTTCTTCGGTGCGGGTGCGGCCCTGCAGCGCCGTTTTCTGGGTGAACTTCACTTCCAGCGTCTGGATGCGGTTGTAGCGATCCTCGACGCCTCTGAGCACTTTTTGGATGTCGGGCGTGGGGTCGGCGTTAAGGCGAGAGGCGGTCAACCAACCAATCGCCGCCAGCCCGGCGGTAGCGCAGGCGATCGTGCAGGCGATGCTCGCCCTGCTGCCAGAATTCGATTTCGTCGGGTTCGACAACATAGCCTCCCCAGTATGTAGGACGCGGTGGTCCGCCTTCAGGATACCCGGCTTTCAGATGATCGAGCGCAAGCTCCAGCGCTGCGCGCGATTCGATGGGTTCACTTTGGCGCGAAACAGCGGCACTGAATCGACTTCCGAGCGGGCGGGAATTGAAATAGGCGTCCGATTCGGCAGGCGGAATTTTCGACACGCGGCCGGTGATGCGAATCTGACGGTCGAGCTGGGACCAGTAGAAAACCAGCGCTGCGCGGGGGTTCTGGTGAAGCTCGCGGCCCTTACGGCTGAGATAGTTGGTAAAGAAGATGAAGCCGCGCTGGTCCACACCTTTGAGCAGCACGACGCGGGCCGAGGGATGGCCATCGGCGGCCGCGGTGGCGAGCGTCATGGCGTTGGGTTCCTTGATGCCGGAGGCGACGGCGAGGTCGAACCACAGGCGGAACTGCTCGATCGGGTCGGGGAGCAAGTTCTTCTAGTGTAGTGCGTCGCAGTCCCACTAGTGGCCTGTCGCGGAGAAGTCGTTAGCATGTGTGGCGCACGCACTCCTGCGTGCCGTGTCGAGACTCCTCTCGACACCTCGTCTGCGACCAGGTAGGCGTCGGCATGAGTGCCGACGCGGCACGCAGGAGTGCGTGCGCCACGAAGTTGCGTGGGAACGTTTTCTTTGCGCCAGGACAGTCGTTTAGCGTCAAGAGGCGGCGCGAGCATTTTAGGCGAGTCCGGGATATGCTGGAAGGACAGCAGAACATGGCTCGATCCTCTGTTGCTACACGGAGTCGACTTGGGTAAGGTCGCGGGGACGGGAATGTGGGTGGTGGTCCTGACGGTGCTCGCCACAGGCGCGCACGGTCAAGACTTGGCGCCGCCGACGCCGGCTGCGGTGCCCGTGTCTTCAACGTCGGACTCGACCGCATCCCCTTCCGCGCCGGGCGCGCCGGCGTCGGTGGACGAAAAGTGGCATCACTTTCTGGACGAGACGGTCGATCCGTTCACTTTGTTTGCGGCGGCGTTTAATGCGGGAATGTCGCAGGCGACGCGATCGACGCCGCTGTATGGAAGGGATCCGTGGCCGTATGCGTATCCCAAGCGCGTCGGCGCGTCTTTGGGGGACATCGTGAGCCAGAATTTCTTCGGCGATTTTGTGCTGGCTTCGGCGTTACACGAGGACACGCGCTACGTGCGGCTCGGCGAATCGCACAGGTTGTGGTCGCGGATCGGATACGCGATCAGCCGCGCGGTGGTGACGCGGACGGATTCGGGCGATGCGACGTTCAACTTCGCGAACGTGGGAGGGACGGCGATGAGCGCGGCGCTTTCAAACGCGTATTATCCGCCGGCCAGCCAGACGGTGAAGGCGGCGGGCACCAACTGGGGCACCAGCCTGGCCGGCAGCGGGCTGGTGAATTTGATGCCGGAGTTCCTGCCGGATATCAAGCGCTGGTGGAAGAACCGGCGGCACCACTGAGATCGGTTCATGGCCGCGGATGCCACGCGGAATCTACCCCGGCGCGAAGCGGTACCCTACCCACGGTTCCGTCAACAGATAGCGCGGGTGGGACGGGTCAGGCTCGATTTTCTTGCGGAGCTGGTTGACGAATACGCGCAGGTATTCGACTTCATTGCCATAATCGGGGCCCCACACGGCTTGCAAAAGGCGTCCGTGCGGGATGGCGACGTTCGGATTGGCAACGAAATATTGGAGCAGATCGAATTCCTTGGGCGTGAGCCGGATCTCGCGGTCTTTTCCGATGACGCGGCGGGCGGCGAAGTTGATTTCGACGGCGCCCAGGCGGAGATTTTCGCCGGCCGGCTCGGATGTGGCCGGCTGACGGCGCAGAGCGGCGCGAATGCGCGCCAGTAATTCGGGAGTGCTGAACGGTTTGGTGACGTAATCGTCGGCGCCGGCGTCGAGTGAGGCTACTTTATCCTGCTCCGAGTCGTGAACGGTCAGTACAATAATGGCGACTTCCGATGTGGCGCGGATGGCGCGGCAGGTTTCGAGGCCGCCCATACCGGGCATGCTCATATCGAGCAGAATCAGGTCGAAGCGGTTGGTGCGGATGGCGTTGAGCGCGTCTTCGCCGGTGCGGGCGTCGTGCACTTCGTAGCCCTGCGCGGTGAGCGTGGCGCGCAGCACGCGCCGGATTTGCGGCTCATCGTCGACGACCAGAATGCGCCCGGGGGTCATTTCAACACAACGGTAGCACGCGGGTGTAGGCTGAAAGTAACGTTCCAACGAAACGCGCGCCGCCGCGTTTTTGCAGATTTCCTATGGGGTGAAATTGATGAAATTCATTGTGATCCTTTGCTTTTTATTTCTGGGCGTGCTTCCTGCCTTCGCGCAGAAACCTTTGATTGAGGGGAACCCGTTGAGCGCGGTCCGCGTGATCGTTTATGAAGATCTGCAGTGCCCGGATTGCGCGGTTTTTCGCGTGATGATGGACCAGACGCTGCTGCCGCAATTCGGCGCTACGGTGGCGTTCGAGCATCGCGATTTTCCGCTGGCCAAGCATCCCTGGGCGCGGAAAGCGTCGATTGTGGCGCGATACTTCGCGACGGTTTCGCCGGAGGTCGCGATCGAATTCCGGCGCACGACAATGGCGCACTTGCGCGAGATCACGGCCGATACATTCAACGATCATGTGGCGGCGTTCGCGCGGGCGCATGGGATCGATCCGGAAAAGGCGCTGGCGGCGTTGAACGATCCGCAACTGGCGGCCGCGGTGGAGGCCGATTTCGAGGACGGGGTGGCGCGCGGGATCGCTCATACGCCGACAGTGATTGTGAATGGCGAGCCGTTCATTGAATCGTTCCCGGTGGAAGACGTGGCCAGGAGCATCACCAAGGCTCTGGCGGCGGGAAAACAGTAAAATTGGGGTTGGCTACCACTTCTCCGTCCACTTCGCTGGACAAAAGCAAAATCAAGATCCTTCTGCTCGAAGGAATCCATGAAAGCGCGGTCGAAACTTTGCGCAGGGATGGGTATAGCGATATCGAATACCATCCCAAGTCGCTGCCCGAACCGGAACTGATTGCGGCTGTCGCCGGCGCGTACTTTATCGGCATACGGTCGGCGACCAAGCTGACTGCGAAGGTGATGGAATCGGCGCCGCATCTGACCGGGATCGGGTGCTTCTGCATCGGAACCAATCAGGTGGATCTCGAAGCCGCGCAGGATCGTGGGATTCCGGTGTTCAACGCGCCGTTTTCAAATACACGGAGTGTGGCCGAGCTGGTGCTCGCGGAAATCATCATGCTGATGCGCGGGATTCCGCAGCGCAACGCGGCCGCGCATCGGGGCGAGTGGATCAAGACGGCGGCCGGATCGCGCGAGGTGCGCGGGAAGTCGCTGGGGATCATCGGCTACGGGCACATCGGCACGCAGATCGGGGTGCTGGCCGAATCGGTGGGGATGCGGGTGCTGTTCTACGATGTGGAATCGAAGCTGGCGCTGGGCAACGCGAAGAGCGTGCCGAGCTTGGATGCTTTGCTCGAATCGGCCGACGTGATTACGCTGCATGTTCCGGAGACGCAGCAAACCAAGGGGATGATGGGCGCGGCGCAGTTTGCGCGGACGCGGCCGGGCGCGCTGCTGATCAACGCATCGCGCGGGACGGTGGTGGATATCGAGGCTTTGGCGGAAGCGCTCGGGTCGAGACATCTGGCGGGTGCGGCGATCGACGTTTTTCCGAAGGAGCCGAAAGGCGCGGGCGACCAGTTCGCGTCACCGCTGCGCGGGTTGGAGAACGTGATCCTGACGCCGCATATCGGTGGGAGCACGGAAGAGGCGCAGGAAAATATCGGTGTGGAGGTCGCCGAAAAGCTGATCCGGTATAGCAATACGGGAACGACGCTGACGGCGGTGAATTTTCCGGAAGTGTCGCTGCCGGAGCATCCGGGCAAGCACCGGCTGCTGCATATCCATCGCAATCAGCCGGGCGTGCTGTCGGCGATCAACGCGATTTTTTCGGATGAGCGGATCAACGTGGTGGGCCAGTATCTTCAGACGAATGCGCGGATCGGGTATGTGGTGATCGATATTGAGATCGGGGAGCCGGAGCAGTCGCTCGAGATCAAGCACCGCCTGGATAAGGTCGCGGGGACGCTGCGGACGCGGATTCTGTATTAGCCGGCAACCGGATTACGGCCACCTCTGCGCGCTATGGAGAATACGGACAACTTCGATCACGCGCTCGCGAAGGCGGTAAATCACCACGAAGGGCAACCTTTGAATACCAAGCTCCCGCGTGTTTGGCTTGCGGCCCGCACGCCCTTTGTGCGGGAACGCTCTCAGAGATTCGACGCTATCGTAAATCATGAGAGCGGTTCGGCGGGCCTGATCCGCTCCAAAATGTTCGTGGGTGTAATCGCAAATATGGGTGAAATCGTCAACGGCGGGCTGGGTCCAGCGAACCAGCATTAACCGGGGTACCGGGTGTCGATCAATTTGCGGACGGCGTCGTGTTCAACGAATTCGCCTTGGTCGGCCGCCGCCAATCCTTTGTCTACTTTCTGGAGAAACCAGCCATCATAGTCGACCAGCCGCTCGACAGCCTCCAATACCAACGTCTCAGCGTCGCGACCTTGCTGAGTGGCCATGCGCGACAGCTTCGCCTGCAGATCGGGAGTAAAACGCACTTCCATGCCGTCAGTCTAGGTCGCGGGTGCGAATCTGTCAAATCTCCCGGGACCTTCCGGAACCGGAAATCAGGTCTGCTGCGAAACGACGATCTTCCAAGTCCAGCTTCCGATCGAAGCACAGTCCGTAGCTTCAATTCGCTGCGGGAGACTTTTCTGCGTGATCGACGACTAAAACATCCAGCGTAGTCTTTGTTCGCTCAAGCGCGAGGCCGAGGCTCCTGATCGCATAGGTGATCCCCGGTCCACCGATCTCAGGCGCCGCTGCATTGCCCGGAGGCAGCGTGGCTATGGGTCCCTTGGGCGCGTACTCGAGCTTGAAGTCGTAGAGTCCGGTCAGACCGGTTTTGTCCTGCACCGGCGCTTTGAGCGCATTTCGAAGGATAACTACAAGTTTCGAGACAGGCTGGGCCTTGGCGGTTAAGCGCGCTACTTGAGCGCCGCTTGAATCGAACGTGTTCGTCGTGAACATTCCGGGCTTATCAAGTTGTGGAAATCCGCTGCGGTCGAGAGTCACGGTAGTCTGGGAGCCCGGCCCGATGCGACCCGTGTCCTTCAGCTTTGGGCCGCCCTTCGCCACCGTGAGGTCGTAGGCCGGAAACTCTCTCGACTCGTGGTGGACCTTCAATCTGAATCGTTCCGCGAGCAGGTTCTGGAGCATGACCTGGAACTGGTCGCCGGTCGTTCCAGGCGGGACCTTAACGATAACGTCGTACCGTTCCGAGTCGAGCCAATCGGGGCCGGCGGTTCGGTACGATTCCGGAAATGCGCGCCCGAGAAGATTCATCAGGGTAATGTTGCTGTACGTTACCAGTCCAGGGTCCGCGCTCCCCAAACCGCCGCGCACATGAGTCATGCCGAGACCGTCGCCAAGAGGCGCGCGCTTCACGGACGCGACATCGAAGCTGAGATTGCGGTCCAACGTTTGCGCAAGAGCCGCCACACAAGCGAAAACAGCGGTGCTGAAGCAGATTCCTCGTCGCCACATTGTAGGTACCTGGTTCGGGCAAAGGCGCTCGGAAACGGAAACTTCGCCCACAGAATATCAAATCGTGTGGCGGTGCATCCGAACCCGTCAAATACGCATATAATCCAACTATGTTCCAAATCCAGCGCAGCGCCCCGGTGGCCGACGTCGTCATTATCGGCTCCGGCGCGGGCGGAGGCACCACTACTAAGGTCCTGGTTGACCTCGGCCTCCACGTCACCCTCATTGAAGCCGGACCGATGCTGCATCCGGAGACCGATTTCAAAGAGCACAAGTGGCCTTACGATTATTCGCATCGTGGAGCGGGCGAGGGCGGGGCCAGCTACTTCGGGCATGGGCGCGACTTCGGGTGGTTTAGCGCGCACGCCGGCGGGTGGCAGCTTCAGGGTGAGCCGTATACCGTCGCCGAGGGTTCCCAGTTCCGCTGGTTCCGGTCGCGCATTGTGGGCGGGCGCACCAATCATTACGGTCGGATTTCTCTGCGCTATGCCGATTACGATCTGAAGCCGTACACGCGCGACGGGGTGGGCACGGACTGGCCGATCACGTATGACGAGATCGCGCCGTATTACGACAAGGCCGAGAAATTTATCGGCGTGACCGGGTCGCGCGAAGGGATTCGGAGCGCGCCGGATGGGCAGTTTCAACCGTGTCCTCCGCCGCGCGTGCATGAGGTGCTGATTCAGAAGGCGTCGCAGAAGCTGGGGATTCCGTGCATTCCGAATCGGCTGGCGGTGATCACGCAGCCGACCAATGGTCGTCCGGCGTGCCACTATTGCGGCGAATGCGGGCGCGGATGCATCAGCGCGTCGAATTATTCGTCGGCGCAGGTGCAGGTGTTCCCGGCGATGAAGACCGGGCGGGTGAATCTGATCACCAACGCGATGGCGCGTGAGCTGATTACCGATAGCGAAGGGAAAGTCACGGCGGTTTCTTATATCGATAAAGCCACGCGAACGGAGAGGCAGGTCAAGTGCCGTGCGGTGGTGCTGGCGGCGAGCTGCTGTGAGTCGACGCGGCTGATGCTGAATTCGAAGGCTCCGGGCCATTCGAACGGGTTGGGAAATTCGTCGGGGGTGGTGGGTCGATATCTCACGGACAACACCGGGTTCGGGCTGGGCGCATCGATTCCGGCGCTGCACGGGCTGCAACGCTACAATTCCGACGGCATGGGCGGCGCGCACCTGTATATGCCGTGGTGGCTGTGGGACAAGAAGACCGATTTCCCGCGCGGTTATCACATCGAAATCGGCGGCGGATACGGGATGCCGGGGATCGGGAGTTTTGCGGGGCTCGCGAATCGCGAAGAAGGCTACGGCGACGCGCTCAAGAAGAAGATTTATGAAGACTACGGCACGCACGTCAGCTTCGCGGGGCGCGGTGAGATGATTCCGAATGCCGATACCTATTGCGAAATCGACGACAACGTGGTGGATCGCTGGGGCATTCCGGTTCTGAAATTCCACTTCAAGTGGACCGACGCAGAGCTGAAGCAGGTCCAGCACATGGAGCAGACGTTCACGTCGATCATCGAAACGATGGGCGGAAAAGTGACCGCGTCGACGCGGCCGGTGGAGCAGAAGATTTCGACCGGCGGCGAGATTATTCATGAAGTCGGGTCAATTCGGATGGGCGACGATCCGAAGACTTCGGCCTTGAATAAATATTGCCAGTCGCACGATGTGAAGAATGTGTTTGTG
The DNA here is from genome assembly GCA_963797245.1 of Terriglobia bacterium. Taxonomy (GTDB): domain Bacteria; phylum Acidobacteriota; class Terriglobia; order Bryobacterales; family Bryobacteraceae; genus Palsa-187. The sequence continues at coordinate 507,726 of CAWCPE010000009.1, read as the reverse complement.
GCGGATGCGGCGCCGTTTGTCAGCAATCCGGATAAGAATCCCACCTTGACCATCTGCGCGCTGGCGTGGCGGACGGCGGAATATATGGCGGAAGAAATGAGGAAGGGCAATGTCTGACGTCAATCGCAGAACGGCACTGGGGCAGATCGCGGCGGCGGCGCTGGCGGGAAACATCGGGATCGCCGAGGCGCAGCACGTCCACCACGCCGTGGCGGCGGGTGCGAAAACGACCGGGGTGTATCAGCCGAAGGCACTGACTCATCATGAATTCGAGACGCTGCGGGCGCTGAGCGAAATCATTGTTCCCGGTGCGAACAAGGGCGGCGCGGCGGAATTCGTCGATATTCTCGCGGACAAGAATGCGGAACTGCTGGCCATCTACACGGGCGGAATTGCGTGGATCGATCAGACCATGAAACGCGAATCGGGCTCCGATTTTCTGGCGGCCAAAGCGGAAGACCGGACGCGGCTGCTCGACCAGATTGCGTACCGGCGCAATGAGACTCCGGAACTGGCGCCGGGGGTGCATTTTTTCGTATGGGCGCGGCGGCTGACGGTGGATGCGTATTATTCGAGCGCGGCGGGGATCAAAGAGCTGGGGTTCATGGGCAACGGAGCTCGCAAGGAGTTCACGGTTCCGCAGGACGCGATCGATTACGCGGTGAAGCGCAGCGGGCTATAGCCCTCGCTGGCGTTATCATCTTCCTATGCGACGACTCATCCTGTTCCTTACGCTCGCCTGCCTGGCGATGGCGCAGCGGCGCGGCGTTACGGCTGAAGATTACTTCGCGTTTGAGAATGCCGGCGATCCGCACATTGCGCCGGACGGGAAATGGGTCGCCTACACGGTTACGACGGTCGACCAGAAGACGAATCGGCGGTTTTCGCGGATCTGGGTCGCGGCGCTCGATGGGTCACATCCGGCGGTTCCTTATACGGGTGAGAGCGCGTCATCGAATTCGCCGCGCTGGTCGCCGGATGGGCGATTCATGGCGTTCGTTTCCGCGCGCAATCAGCAGCGGCCGCAGATCTGGATTCTTTCGCGCAATGGCGGCGAGGCGCGGAAGCTTACGAACATTGAGAACGGCATTTCGAGCATCGAATGGTCGCCCGATTCGAGTCACCTGGTGGGTCTTACGCGAACGGGTCCGCCGCCGAGCAAGAACAGCGACGTCCGCCATTACACGCATAGCAATTACAAGTTCAACGATACGGGCTGGTTCGATGAGAAGCGGTCGCACGTGGTGGTGATCGACGCGAAAACCGGCGCGGCGCGGCAGATTACGGACGGCGACAACTGGAACGATCTCGACCCGCACTGGTCGCCCGATTCAACGCGCATCGCGTTCGTTTCGAATCGCACCGGGCATGAGTTCGATGGCGATCATAACTCGGATGTATGGGTGATTCCGGCGACGGGTGGGACGCTTGTGAAGATTTCAGATCATGAAGGTCCGGACCGGAACCCGCACTGGTCGCCGGATGGAAAACGGATCGCGTTTCTGGGTTCGGCGTCGGAAGATGATCCGGCACTGATTTATGTGGCGCCGGCGGAGGGTGGAAGATCGGTCGCGGTCGATGACCACCTCGACTATCAGATCGGGGAAATCGGCTGGGCCGAGCATGGCGACGCGATCTATTTTGGCGCAGGCGTCAAAGGCGAGACCCATATCTTTCGCATCGGACTGCGGCCAGGGCCGAACGGCGTCACGCGCGTCGCGGGCGGCGCGCGCAATGTCCACGCGTTCGATCTCCACGATAGCGAGATGGTCTACCTCGCCAACGATTTCGAGCACCTGGATGATCTCTACGTGCAGGAAGGAGGCAAGGAACGCCAGATTACGCACTTGAATTCGGATCTATGGTCGAAACTCCAGCTCGCCAAAGTCGAACGCATGCCTTACAAAGCCGAGGATGGTTTGGCGATCGATGGGTTCATCGTGAAGCCCGTCGATTTCGATCCGTCGAAAAAATATCCGATGGTGGTGAGCATTCACGGCGGTCCGGCGGGGATGTATGGGGTCGACTGGTACCACGAATTCCAGGTCTACGCGGGGCACGGATGGGCGGTGTTTTTCTGCAATCCGCGCGGGTCGACCGGGTACGGGCACAAGTTCCAACGGGCCGTCGCGCATGAGTGGGGTGGGAAGGCGTACACCGACATCATGACCGGCGTCGAGCTCGCGCTGAAGCAGAACGCGTGGATCGATCGCGACCGGCTGGGCGTAACGGGCGGGTCGTATGGCGGGTTCATGACGAACTGGATCGTCACGCAGACCAATCTGTTCAAAGCTGCGGTCACGCTGCGCAGCATTTCTAATTTCGTGAGCGACGACGGGACTCGCGACGGGGCTTATGGACATGAGCGCGATTTCGGCGGCGACATTTTTCACAACTTCGACGAATACTGGAAATATTCGCCGCTCCATTACGTGCAGAACGTGAAGACGCCGACGCTGGTGCTGCACTCCGATAACGATTTTCGAGTCCCGATCGAACAGGGCGAGCAGTGGTTCCGCGCGTTGCAGCGTTATCACGTGACCAGCGAGATCGTGTTCTTCCCGCGCGAAAATCACAACCTGACACGAACTGGCGAGCCTAAGCATCTGGTGGAAAGTTTGAACTGGCAGATGTACTGGTTCGACCGGTTTCTGAACGGCAACGAATCGGCCAAACGGCCCACGGATTAGAATAAAGTCAGCATGAGCAAAACGGAGCTGGCGCACGTCCCGGCCGGTTATGACACCGATTTCTATGAATGGTGCCTCGAAACCGCCGCGCTCATTCGCGACCGGCGGTTCGATGAAATCGATCTGGAGCATGTGGCGGAAGAGATCGAGGACATGGGGAAACGGGATAAGCGCGAGGTTCAATCACGGCTCGTGGTATTGATCATGCATCTGCTCAAGTGGCAAGTGCAGCTTGAGAAACGTAAGCAGTCTTGGCGGGCGACGATTTTTGAGCAGCGTCGCAAGCTCGAGTTGGTTTTGAATGACTCGCCGAGTCTGGTCCGGATTACAGCGCACGAGATCCCGAAGATGTATCCGCGAGCGGTCCGGGAGGCCGTCAGCGAAACGGGTCTGGATTCAAAACTTTTCCCTAAGACCTGTCCCTACACCGCGCAACAGATTTTAAACGACGATTTCTTTCCCGAATAAGTGCTCGCTCTTTCTCCCTCACTCGACCGCATCGTCCGCGAGCTTGATGCCGTGGGATTTCGCGCGCTGATCGTGGGGGGCGCGGTGCGCGATGCGCTGCTCGGCCTGGATCCCAAGGATTTCGATATCGAGGTGTACGGCGTCAGCTACGATCGGCTCGCGCAGATACTCGCGCGGTACGGACGCGTCGACCTGGTGGGGAAATCGTTTGGCGTGGTGAAGCTCGAAGGCCACGATTTCAGCGTCCCGCGGCGCGACAGCAAGACTGGGGCGCATCATCGGGATTTCGAGACGACGTTCGATCCCGCGATCACGCCGAAAGAGGCCGCCAGCCGGCGCGATTTCACCATCAATGCGATGGCGTTCGATCCGGTGTCGGGCGAGCTGCTGGATTTTTTCGGCGGACGCGAGGATCTTCAGAATCGAGTGCTGCGCGCCACCAGTGACGCGTTTTCAGAAGATCCGCTGCGGGTGCTGCGCGGGATGCAGTTCGCCTGCCGGTTCGATCTGAAGCTGGACCCCGCGACGGCGCGGATGGCGCGGGCGATTTCCGATCAATATTCGACCATTGCCACCGAGCGGGTCGCTGAAGAGTTCAATAAATGGGCGCGCAAGTCGACCAGGCCGGGGTTGATTGGACCTTATTTGTTTCAGTCCGGATGGCTTTCGCACTTCCCCGAAATCGAGCGGCTGCGCGGCGTGCCGCAGGACCCGGAGTGGCATCCGGAGGGGGATGTTTTCGTTCACACCATGCACGTCCTGAACGCGGCGGCGCGCGTGGCGGAGCGGGAACGAGTCGAAGGGGACGATCGCGCGGTGCTGATGTTCGCGGCGTTGACGCACGATTTCGCCAAAGCGGACGTGACCGCGCTGCGGCAGCGGGACGGGCGGTTGCGGTGGAGCTCTTACGGCCACGAACGGACGGGCGTTCCGTTGGCGAAGCGATTCCTGGAACGGATCGGGATCAAGAATTCGATCGTGGAACAGGTGTTGCCGCTGGTCGAAGAGCACATGGCGCACACCAATATGAAAGGCCAGGTCACTCCGCGCGCGGTTCGACGGCTGGCCATGCGGCTGGCGCCGGCGAGCATCGCGCAGTTGCTGCTGTTGATCGAGGCGGATGCTTCGGGGCGCCCGCCCAAGCCCCCGGGATTGCCGGAATCGGCGGTCAAGCTTCGCGATGTTGCGGCGGACCTGTCGGTCCACCACCAGCCGCCGGCTCCGCTGATTCTGGGGCGTCACGTTCTGCCGTACTTCAATGGACAGGCGGGGAAACCGATCGGCGACGTGACCCGTGCGGCGTACGAGGCGCAGCTGGACGGCGCGTTTTCGGATGAAACGGAAGCCCTCGCCTGGCTTCATACTTATCTGGAGCATGCATCTCGATAGAATGACCAATATATGCGCAGTGCGCTCTTTATGATTTGCGCGGCGGCGGCCTTCGGGCAGAAGCAGCCCTTCGACGTTCTGACCATGCTGAAGCTGAACCGCATCAGCGAGCCGGTGCTGTCTCCGGACGCGCGCGCGGTCGCCTTCACGGTTCAGACCGTGGATCTGGATAAGAACACCAAGCCGAAACAGATTTATACAGTGAGCGTGAACGGCGGATTGCCGCATCAGATTACGCGCGACGGCACCAATAACGAGCGTCCGCGCTGGTCACCCGATTCGCGGTGGATTTATTTCATTTCGAATCGCGACGGATCGTCGCAGATCTGGCGGATGGACGCGGACGGGTCGAATGCGCGGCAGATCAGCCGGCTCTCGACCGAGGCCGACGGGATTCTGATTTCGAATGACGGGAAGAAGATTGTTTTTCAATCGAGCGTCTATCCGGAATGCGGCGCCGACGATGCCTGCAATAAGGGCAAGATCGATGAAGACGCGAAGAACAAAGTGAAGGCGCGGATCTACACGTCGCTGCTCTATCGCCATTGGGACAACTGGCAGAGCAAGCGGCGCCAACATCTTTTCGTGATGTCGAGCGATGGCCTAGATGTGAAGGACCTGACGCCGGGGAATCGCGACGTGCCTCCATTTTCGCTGGGCGGTCCGGACGATTATGCGATCTCGCCCGATTCGCTGGAACTGGCCTTCGCGATGAACGTGGACGTGAATTTGGCCACCAGCACCAATTCGGACATTTACACGGTTCCGCTGACGGGCGGCGATCCGCGCAAGATCACGATCAGCGCGGGCGCGGATCTTTCGCCGCAATATTCTCCGGACGGCCGCTATCTCGCGTTCCGGTCGCAGGCCAAGGCGGGTTATGAAAGCGATCAGTGGCGGCTGATGGTTTTGGAGCGCGCCACCGGCCACACCACCAATCTGACGGAGGCGACTGACCGGTGGGTGGAGAGCTTCACCTGGTCGCCCGACTCGACGCGGCTGTTTTTCACCATCGAAGATCGCGGCCGGACCATCCTGCGGCGGATTTCGGTCACGGGCGGCGGCATGGATACCATCATTTCCGGCGATTCGAGCGTGGATGACGTGCAGTTCAACTCGGCCAACACGTTTATGATTTACACCGAGGAGAGCGGGTCCCATCCCGCCGAAATTTTCCGAGTGTCGTCCTCAGGGGGCAGCGGGATTCCGCTTACGCGGCTGAACGATTCGCTGCTGCAGAATTCGACCATTCGTCCGCTGGAAAGCTTTTCGGTGGAGAGCACGGACAAGACTCGCGTGTACGCATTCGTCGTGAAGCCGCCGAATTTTTCGGAATCGCAAAAGTACCCGGTTCTGTTTCTGATTCACGGCGGACCGGAGGGGGCCTGGGGCGAGACGTGGACGTATCGCTGGAACGCGCAGGTGTTCGCTTCGGCGGGATACCTGGTGGTGATGCCGAATCCGCGCGGGTCCACCGGGTATGGGCAGCGCTTCATCGATGACATCAACGGCGATTGGGGCGGCAAAGCGTATGACGACATCATGGCCGTGGTGGATCACGTAACGACGCTGCCGTATGCCGATCCCGATCGCATGGCGGCGGCCGGCGGATCCTACGGGGGCTATATGATCGACTGGATGCTGGGCCATACCAATCGCTTCAAGGCGATGGTTTCGCACGACGGCGTGTTCGACCTGCGCAGCATGGCGGGCGCGACCGAGGAGCTGTGGTTCCCGCTGTGGGAGTTCAAGGGAATGCCCTGGGACAATCCGGAGATGTATGAGAAATGGTCGCCCAGCTACTTCGTGAAGGAATTCAAGACGCCCACGCTGGTGTTTCACGGGGAGCTGGATTATCGCGTACCGCTCGACCAGGGGTTGCAGCTTTTCACGTCCTTGCAAATGCAGAGAGTGCCATCGAAGATCGTATTGTTCCCGGACGAAGGGCACTGGGTGCTGAAGCCGCAAAACAGCGTGTTGTGGTACACGCAGTTCCTGGACTGGATCGGCGAGTGGACCAAGAAACCCGCCCCTGATATCCACTAGTGCCCTGGGTTAGAAATACGTCGAATAATTCCCAGCCGACCAAGGACGGCGGACTTTAGTCTGCGCGGGGCTTCAGCCCCGCTTTTGCGCGACTTGCGGAGCTAAAGCTCCGCGCGGGATGAATCCCGCCGTCCAAACGGGCGCGTGTCCTACGCAACGAACTTCTAACTCGGGACACTAGTCTCCTGTCCCAATGGTTCGTGAGATAGTGCGATGCGCCAGCGATTCGAGCCGTTGGCGCTCTTCCTCGGTCAGCGTTGATGGCTGCTTGGGTCGCCCGGTGCGCATCTAAGATCTCCCCAAATCTTAGACGAATCGGCTATGACCTCGTTTACTTTTTTCTGGGACAGGAGACTAACTTCGTGCGTCGGGAATGGTGAGCGAAGGCTCAATCTTCTCAACATCCCCCTGTGCCGTCTTCAGGAGACCTTGAATCGCGCCGCCGACCACTTGCATGAACCCCTCCAGATCCGACGGCTTGTGCACCACCACCCGCACACCCAGCCCATTGGCGCGCGCGCTCTCTTCCGGAGTCATGAACGAGCTGAGGATCGCCTTGGGAACCATTTCGAGCGCCGGATTCTGCGCCGCCGCCTCCAGCACGCCGATGCCATGCCCGCACGGAAGATTGAAATCGATCAGCATCAGATCGGGAACGCCGGCCGCGCCGCCGGACAACGCCAGGGCGCGTGCCGCCGCTTCGGCGGTGGAATGCTGCTCCACCACGCTCGCGATCGACCGGCGCCGCAAACACTCCTCGATCAGCCACACGTCGGCCGGGTTGTCTTCCACCAGAAACACGCGCATGGGTCGCGCACTCATGACGCCTCCACATCCGGCAGGAAGAACCGGAAACAGGAGCCCTGTCCCAACGCCGATTCCACCCAGATCCGTCCGCCCAGCCGTTCCACCGCGATTTTGCAGATCGCCAGGCCGATTCCGGTGCCCGAATAGCCGCGCCCGTGCAGGCGCCTGAAAACCCCGAACACGTACTCGTGATACTTTGCGTCGATCCCGATGCCGTTGTCGCGCACCGCGAATTCCCATCCGTCGCCGCTGCGCGCGGCGCTCACCTGGATCACCGGCGGCGCTTCGGAACGGTATTTGAGCGCGTTCGCCACCAGGTTCTGGAACACCTGCACCATCACGATCTCCTGGGAACACAGCGTCGGCAGGTCGACCGCTTCGACCGTCGCCCCGGTTTCCTGAATCAGGCTCTCGCAGTTGAACAGCGCCGCCCGCAGCGCCTTATTGCTATCCACCGGCTTCAATTGTTCGTCGGTTGACTCGCTCATGAAAATGTATTGCCGCAAAGCTCCCAGCAAGCCGTGCATGTGCTCGGCGTTCATCTCGATGGTCTGCAGCATGCGCGTGGCTTTGTCGTCGAGCGCGGCCGCGGCGTGCTGTCCCAGCCATTGCGAATAGGCGAGCACCGTCCGCACCGGCTCCTGCAGATCGTGGCTGGACGCCCATGCGAATTGCCGCAGCGCGTCGTTCGACCGGGTGAGCGCCGTGGTGCGATCCGCCACGCGCCGCTCCAGTTCGACGTTGATCTGCCGGATCCGCTCTTCCGACTCCACCTGCGCCGTCGCATCGCGCACAGCCGTGGTAATCAGCCGCGCGTCTTCGGCCACAAACGGATTCATCGTGATCTCCGCCGGGAACTGGCTCTGATCCGCGCGAAACCCGCGCAGCCGCAATTCGACCGGCGTCGCCACCGGACTCTGCCCCGCCGCCTCGCATTCCCATTCGGGAATCAGCGCGCGAATATTCATTCCCAGCAGATTCTCCCGCGAGTAGCCGAACAGCGAATCGGTGCGCGAATTGGCCAGCTCGATCTTCCCATCCCGCGTCGTGATCAGCATCGCGTCCGGCGCGCCTTCGAGCACCGCCCGGAACTTCTGCTCCGTCCGGCGCAGCTCCTCGGCCTGCACCCGCAACATCTGTTGATGCTGGCTCAGCTTCACGAACACGGATACTTTGCTTTGCAGAATTTCCGGCACAATCGGCTTGAACAGAAAATCCACCGCGCCCAGATGGTAGCCGCGGAATAGTTGTTCGTCGCTGCGATACGCCGTCAGGAACAACATCGGCGTATGCCGCGAACGGTTGCGCGCGCGGATCAGCTCCGCCGTTTCGAAGCCGTCCATCCCCGGCATGCTGACGTCCAGCAGAATCGCCGCGAAGTCGTTATCCAGGCACAGCCGCAGCGCATCCGTCCCGCTCGAGGCGAGCATCAGCTCCTGTTCAAGCGGCTCGAGCACCGCCTGCAGCGCCAGCAGATTATTGGGATCGTCGTCCACCAGCAGGAGCTTGGCCCGCATCATCGAAGGCGATCCACTTTTCGCTGACGCCGCGGCAGTACTCATTCGGGCGCCGTCCCCGCTCATACCGGCCGGCTGGCCGCCTGCGTTCCGGCTGCGGTCGTGACCGGTTGCGTCACGCCTGCCAGCCACACCCTCATCACCGAGAACAGGTAATTCAGATCCACCGGTTTCGCCACGTAATCGGACGCTCCCGCCTGCAGGCATTTTTCCCGGTCCCCCTTCATGGCTTTCGCCGTCAGCGCGATAATCGGCAGCCCCGCGAATTCCGGCAGCCGACGGATCGCGCGCGTGGTTTCGTAGCCGTCCATTTCCGGCATCATGATGTCCATCAACACCAGATCTACGTCCCGGATTCCTGGTCAGCACCTCAATCCCATCCCGCCCGGTTTCCGCGTGCAGCACTTCGATATCCTGCTGCTCCAGCACGCTGGTCAGCGCGAAAATATTCCGCAGATCGTCATCCACCACCAGCACCTTGCGCCCGGAGAGCAGCGGATCCACCTGGTGCACCTGCGCGATCGCCGCCCGCTGCGGCCCGGTCAACTGTTCTTCGCGCCGATGCAAAACCAGCACCGTTTCATCCAGCAGCCGCTCGATCGACGGCGCATACCGTACCGCGCTCACCCGCGCCAGTCTCCGCAATTCCGCCGCGCGCTGCGAATCGAGCTCGCTCGGACCCAACACGATCACCGGCGGCACAAACGGCCGCAGCCGGGCTTGAATCTGCTCGATAAATGCAACCCCCGCCACTTCCGATACCGCCCAGTCGATCACGATTCCGTCCAGATATTGGCCGCCGCAGATCTCCGCCGCATCATCTGCCGACGCGGCATCCATGCACTCCACATCCGCTGCGGCCAGAAACGCGTGAATCTCGTTGCGCATCCGGCTGGCGCCCGTAATCACCAGCAGCCGCTTCACCCGGCTCTCCATCGAGTGCTCCAACAGTGCGAATAACTCATCAAAAGCTTCCCTTGCCGATCCTTTCTGAACGCAGGTCATGGCGCCGAGGAAGTAGCCGCCGCGATGTTCGTCGACTCCGGAAACCACATGCACCGGAATGTGCCGCGTTTCCGGATCATGCTTTAGTTGATCCAGCACCGCCCATCCGCTCATATCCGGCAGCCGCACGTCCAGCGTAATCGCCGCGGGACGGTACTTCTTCGCCAGCGCCACCGCGCTTGCTCCGCGCAGCGCCACGATGGCTTTCATGCCGCGGCTCGCGCGCCTCCTCCACCAGAATGCGGATGAACGCGATGTCATCTTCGACAATCAGCAGCGCCGCGTCGCCCGGCTTGATCGAATTGCGGTCGTCGTCGATACTCGACTCCTCGGCCGCGAGCCAGGTCGGCAGCGCCACCGCGCCATGCTCGAAGCGATTGTCCATGTCGCGCGCCATCCACACGCGCATCACGCTGAACAACAGCTCCAGGTCGACGGGCTTAGTCACATAATCCGACGCGCCCGCCCGCAGGCACTTTTCGCGATCGCCCTTCATCGCCTTGGCCGTCAGAGCGACGATCGGAAGGCTCGCAAACTGCGGCAGCGCGCGGATCGCGCGCATGGTTTCGTAGCCGTCCATCTCCGGCATCATGATGTCCATCAGCACGATGTCCACGTCCGGAGCCGTCTTCAGTAGCTCAATCCCGGCGCGCCCGTTTTCCGCGTGCAGCACCTCCAGCCCGCGCTGTTCGAGGACGCTGGTCAGCGCGAAAATGTTGCGCAAATCGTCGTCCACCACCAGAACTTTCCGCCCCGCCAGCATCCGATCCGCCTGCCGCACCTCCGCCGAGCAATTTTTTCTGCTCCTCGTTGAGCGTCGATTCCTTGCGATGCAGCAGGAGCACGGTCTCCTCCAGCACCCGCTCCAGGGCCGGCGCATAGCGCACCGCTCCGGCGCGCGCGCACTTGTGAATCTCGCTCACCTGCTGTTCGCTCAGGTGGCTGGTGCCCGAAACGATGATCCGCCGGCACGTGCAGCGGACTCTTGGCCTGTACGCGCTCGATGAACTCGATCCCGCGCTCATCCGGAAGCACCCAGTCGAGCACGATCACGTCGACGTGATGGTCGGCCAGAAACTGCTCGCCCGCCTCGAGGTTGGTCGATTCGTGAATCCTGACATCGCCGCCCGCCAGCAGCCCGCGCAGATCCGCGGTGCGTACGTCGTTTTCGGCGATCAGCAGCACCGTCTTCGGCGATTGATTCATCGACCGTCCGATCGCGTCGTACACTTCTTCAAGCGATTCCTTGCTGACGGCCTTCTGCAGGCAGGATGTCGCACCCAGCGCGAACCCGCGCCGGTTATTTTCATGTCCCGAAATCACGTGCACCGGAATATGCGCCGTTTGTGGCTCGTGTTTCAACCGGTCCAGCAGCGCCCACCCGCTCATATCCGGCAGCCGCACGTCCAGCGTGATCGAGTCCGGTTTGAACTCGCGCGCCAGCGACATGGCCGTTCCGCCGCGCAGCGCGACAATCGCCTTGATCCCGCGCGCGTGCGCCAGATCGACCATGATGCGCGCGAAAGTGTGCATCGTCTTCGACAATCAGCAGCACCTTGTTCCCCGGCTCAATCAGATTGCGATCGTCGTCGACCACCATTTCTTCGACCAGCTCCACCGTCGCCGGATTGCTCGCCTCCGCCAGAATGAAGTCGACGTCGAGCGAACTCTTTTCGGCGCGCACCACCGCCGCGAATCCCGACGGCATCTCGTTACCCGCGGTCTTCGGCGCGGAGGAAATATACACCTGCGGCAGGATACAGCGTGAACACGCTGCCGTCGCCGATGGCGCTCTGTAGATCGATTTCGCCGCCCAGCAGCCGCGCCAGCTCGCGGCTGATGGAAAGCCCCAGCCCCGTTCCGCCGTACTTGCGGCTGGTGGTTCCGTCGGCTTGCTGGAACGCTTCGAAAATGATGCGCTGCTTCTCCGCCGCGATGCCGATGCCGGTGTCCAACACTGAAAACGCGATCACGCTCTTGGCGCGATTCAAAATCGGATGCGTCGGATTCCAGCCCGAAGCGACCCGCTCCATGCGCAGCTTCACCGACCCCTGCTCGGTAAACTTCAGCGCGTTCGACAGCAGGTTCTTCAGCACCTGTTGCAGCCGCTTCACGTCCGTGCGAATCACTTCGCTCGCCAGTTCCTCGCCCACTTCGATCGTGAAATCGAGCCCCTTCCCTTCCGCCACGTGCCGGAACGTCCGCACGCAGTAATCTTCGATTTCCGGGAATCGCACGCTGCCGACTTCCACGTCCATCTTTCCCGATTCGATCTTCGAGAGATCCAGAATGTCGTTGATCAGCGCCAGCAAATCGGTACCTGAGGAGTGAATCGTCTCGGCGAACTTGATCTGCTTCGGACTCAAGTTGCCTTCCGTGTTGTCCGCCAGCACGCGCGCCAGAATCAGCAGGTTATTGAGCGGCGTGCGCAGCTCATGCGACATGTTCGCCAGGAATTCGCTCTTGTACTTCGAAGTGAGCGCCAGCTGCTCGGCCTTTTCTTCAAGCGCCTGCTTGGCCTGCTCGATCTCGCGATTCTTCGCCTCGACTTCGGTATTCTGCTCGGCCAGCAACTGCGCCTTTTCCTGCAATTCGGCGTTGGTTTTTTGCAGTTCTTCCGCCAGCGCCTGACTCTGCTTGCAGCAGCTCTTCGGTACGCATCGTCGCCGCGATGGTGTTCAGCACGATCCCGATCGATTCCGTCAACTGATCCAGAAACGCCAGGTGAACCTCCGACAGATCCTGGAACGAAGCAAGCTCAACCACCGCTTTCACCTCGCCTTCAAACAGCAGCGGCAGCACGACGATGGTAGTTGGGGGCGCCGCGCCCAGACTCGAGCTGATGCGGATGTAATCCTTCGGAATATTGCGCACCAGGATGCGCTGCTTCTCAAGCGCGCACTGCCCGACCAAGCCCGCGCCGAATTTGAACTGCGGCCGGATTTCATCGCGATCTGTCGCATAGCCCGCCATGTACTTCAACACACCGCCGCTTTCGCTTTCCTCCGCGATGTAGAACGACCCTCCCTGTGCGCTCACCAGCGGGGCTAATTCTGAAAGCAGCAACTGCGCAACAGCCAGCAGGTCGCGCTGCCCCTGCACCATGCGCGTGAACTTCGCGATGTTGGTCTTCAACCAGTCCTGGTCGTTGTTCTTGCGCGTGGTCGCCGCCAGGTTGACGATCATCTCGTTGATATTGTCCTTGAGCGCCGCGACTTCGCCCTGCGCCTCGACCGCGATCGAACGCGTCAGATCGCCCTTGGTCACGGCCGTCGCGACTTCCGCGATTGCGCGTACCTGCGTGGTCAGATTTGCCGCAAGCTGGTTGACATTATCCGTCAAATCGCGCCAGATTCCCGCCGCGCCCGGCACACGAGCCTGCCCGCCCAACTTCCCTTCAATACCCACTTCGCGAGCGACCGTCGTCACCTGATCCGCAAACGTCGCGAGAGTATCGATCATCGCGTTGATCGTATCGGCCAGCTCCGCGATCTCGCCCTTGGTTTCAAGAATCAGCTTGCGCTCCAGATCGCCATTGGCAACCGCCGTCACCACCTTCGCAATTCCGCGCACCTGCGTAGTCAGATTCGCGGCCATCAGGTTGACCGAATCCGTCAGATCCTTCCAAGTCCCGGCAACGCCGCGCACTTCCGCCTGCCCGCCGAGTTTGCCCTCGGTTCCCACTTCGCGAGCCACGCGCGTAACTTCCGCTGGCGAACGAGTTAAGCTGGTCGACCATCGTGTTGATGGTGTTCTTCAGCTCCAGAATTTCCCCGCGCACGTCGACAGTGATCTTGCGCGAAAGATCGCCCATCGCGACCGCTGTAGTCACCTGCGCAATGTTTCGAACCTGGTTGGTCAGATTCGACGCCATCGAATTCACCGATTCCGTTAAATCCTTCCACGTTCCCGCGACGCCGTACACGTCGGCCTGTCCGCCCAGCCGCCCTTCGGTTCCCACCTCGCGAGCCACACGCGTCACTTCGCTGGCGAATGAACTGAGCTGATCCACCATCGTGTTGATGGTGTCTTTCAGCGCCAGAATTTCCCCGCGCGCATCGACCGTGATCTTGCGCGACAGATCGCCCTTGGCGACCGCCGTAGTCACGTCCGCGATATTGCGTACCTGCGCCGTAAGATTCGACGCCATCGAGTTCACCGATTCCGTCAAATCCTTCCACGTGCCGGCCACTCCGCGCACGTCAGCCTGACCGCCGAGCTTTCCTTCCGTTCCGACCTCGCGAGCCACGCGCGTGACCTCGCTGACGCGAACGCGTTGAGCTGATCCACCATCGTGTTGATGGTATTTTTCAACTCCAGAATTTCGCCTTGCGCGTCGACGGTAATCTTGGTCGTCAAATCCCCCTTGGCGACCGCGGTGGTCACGGCGGCGATATTTCGCACTTGATTGGTCAGATTCGATGCCATCGAGTTCACCGAATCCGTCAGATCCTTCCACGTCCCCGCGACGCCGCGCACGTCAGCCTGACCGCCTAGCTTGCCTTCGGTACCCACTTCGCGAGCCACGCGCGTAACCTCGCTGGCAAACGAGCTGAGCTGATCCACCATCGTGTTGATGGTATTCTTCAACTCCAGAATCTCCCCGCGCGCATCGACGGTAATCTTGCGAGACAGATCTCCCTTGGCGACAGCCGTAGTCACCTCGGCAATATTTCGCACCTGGTTGGTCAGATTCGACGCCATCCAGTTGACCGACTCCGTCAGATCGCGCCAGGTTCCCGCCACACCACGCACGTCGGCTTGTCCGCCCAGGCGACCCTCTGTTCCCACTTCACGCGCCACGCGCGTCACTTCCGACGGCGAACGCGTTCAACTGGTCCACCATCGTGTTGATGGTGTTCTTCAACTCCAGAATTTCGCCGCGCACGTCCACCGTGATCTTGCGCGACAAATCTCCACGCGCGACCGCCGTGGTCACTTCCGCGATATTGCGAACCTGCGCAGTCAAATTCCCGGCCATTGAGTTCACCGACTCCGTCAGATCGCGCCACGTTCCCGCGACGCCCTTCACGTCCGCCTGACCGCCGAGTTTGCCCTCGGTGCCCACTTCGCGCGCAACGCGCGTAACCTCGCTCGCAAACGAACTGAGCTGATCGACCATCGTGTTGATGGTATTCTTCAGCTCCAGAATTTCCCCGCGCACTTCCACCGTAATCTTGCGCGACAAATCGCCGCGCGCGACGGCGGTCGTCACTTCCGCGATATTTCGCACCTGATTCGTCAAATTCGACGCCATCGAATTGACCGAATCGGTCAGATCCTTCCACACGCCGCCGACGCCTTTCACGATCGCCTGCCCGCCGAGCTTGCCTTCCGTGCCGACTTCACGGGCCACACGCGTAACCTCGCTCGCAAACGAACTGAGCTGGTCGACCATCGTGTTAATCGTATTTTTCAATTCGAGAATTTCCCCACGCACGTCCACGGTAATCTTGCGCGAGAGATCCCCATTGGCGACCGCAGTGGTAACTTCAGCAATATTACGGACTTGTGCCGTCAGATTTCCTGCCATCGAGTTGACGGAATCCGTCAAATCCTTCCACACGCCGCCGACGTCCTTCACCTGCGCCTGCCCGCCGAGCTCGCCTTCGGTGCCCACTTCGCGAGCCACGCGCGTCACTTCCCCGGCGAACGCGTTCAACTGATCCACCATCGTGTTGATCGTATTTTTCAACTGCAGAATTTCCCCTCGCACGTCCACGGTAATCTTGCGCGACAGATCCCCATTGGCGACCGCAGTGGTAACTTCAGCAATATTACGGACTTGTGCCGTTAGATTTCCTGCCATCGAGTTGACCGAGTCGGTCAAATCCTTCCACACGCCGCCCACGCCCTTGACCTCGGCTTGCCCTCCCAGCTTGCCTTCGGTCCCGACTTCGCGAGCCACGCGGGTCACTTCGCTCGCGAAAGAGCTGAACTGATCGACCATCGTGTTGATGGTATTTTTCAGCTCCAGAATTTCGCCGCGCACGTCGACGGTAATCTTTCGTGACAGATCGCCACGCGCCACGGCCGTGGTAACTTCCGCGATATTACGCACTTGCGCGGTCAGGTTTCCCGCCATCGAGTTGACCGAATCGGTCAAATCCTTCCACACGCCGCCCACGCCACGGACTTCGGCTTGTCCGCCGAGCTTGCCTTCGGTTCCCACTTCGCGGGCGACGCGCGTCACTTCGGACGCGAATGAACTGAGCTGATCGACCATCGTGTTGATGGTATTTTTCAGCTCCAGAATTTCGCCGCGCACGTCCACCGTAATTTTGCGAGACAGATCGCCGCGCGCCACCGCCGTCGTAACTTCCGCGATATTACGAACTTGCGCGGTCAGATTGGACGCCATCGAATTGACCGAATCCGTCAGATCCTTCCACGTTCCCGCCACGCCCGTCACAATCGCCTGCCCGCCGAGCTTGCCTTCCGTTCCCACCTCGCGCGCCACGCGCGTCACTTCGCGACGCGAACGAGCTGAGCTGATCGACCATCGTGTTGATGGTATTTTTCAGCTCCAGAATTTCGCCCTGCACGCTCACCGTGATCTTGCGCGACAGATCTCCGCGCGCCACAGCCGTGGTCACTTCCGCGATGTTACGAACCTGATTGGTCAGGTTCGACGCCATCGAATTGACCGAATCCGTGAGATCCTTCCATGTTCCAGCGACGCCCGTCACCACCGCCTGTCCGCCCAGCTTTCCTTCCGTGCCGACTTCGCGCGCCACGCGCGTCACCTCTGACGCGAACGAGTTCAACTGGTCGACCATCGTGTTGACCACGCGCGCCGTGCGAATGAATTCGCCTTGCAAGGGACGCCCTTCCACTTCAAGCGACATTTTCTGCGACAGATCACCCTGCGCCACCGCGCCGATCACCCGCGCGATTTCGGTGGACGGCTGCACCAGGTCCGAAATCAGGCTGTTGACGGATTCGATACAGGACTTCCATTGCCCGCCCGCGCCGGATAGCTCGGCGCGCTGGCCGATGCGACCCTCCTTCCCCACCGCCGTCGAGACCCGGACCAGCTCTTCCGCCATATTTTCGTTCAGCTCGAAAATGTCGTTTAAAACGTCGGCGATCTTACCCGCCAGCGCGATCTGATTCACCGGCAGCCGGACGGAAAAGTCGCCTTTCTTGAAGGCGATCAGTGTGGCCAAAAGATGATTGGCGTCAAGAATTTCCGCAACGGGGACTTCCCTCATGCGTGGGTCTCCTCTAAGAGCATGGATTTCACGGTTACAGTTAGATGGAGCAAAATGGATCGTGTTTCAGGGATATATGATCGAAAGATGTCCAACGAAGAGGTGGTGCGCCAGCTCCAGCAGATCGTGGCGACGATGAAACGTGTCATCGAGGCCTCGGGCGAGTTGGCCGAACGGGTGGATGCGCTGGAACGCCGCTCCGGCGAGGAAATCGGGATGCTGACGTCGCTCGCCGGCAATCTCCAGGTGCTGGCGGAGCAGTTGCAATCGCGCGAAGAAGCCGAGCGAGCGATGATCCAGGATCTGAGCGAGCGCGTGTCACGTTTGGAAGCACTCCGCTAGCAGCGACGCTAACGCAACGCGGCCACGGCCTTCCGGCGGAAACAATTCGCGGCGTGGTCGTTGACGATTCCCACCGCCTGCATCCACGCGTACACAATGACCGGACCGACGAACTTGAATCCGCGTGCTTTCAGCGCCTTCGACAATTCCGCGGAGAGCGGGGTTTGCGCCGGCACCTCGCCGCGATTTTGAATCGGCTTGCCGCCTGTGAAGTTCCAAATGAATGTCGAGAAATCCTCACCCGCAGCCTGCATCGCAAGGTAAGCGCGAGCGCCGCCGATGGTCGCTTCGATTTTGGCGCGCGACCGGATGATGCCCGGATCGCCCATCAGCCGCACGATGTCCCGCTCGCTGAAGCGCGCGATCTTCTTCGGATCGAACTGCTTGAACGCCTTGCGAAACGCGTCCCGTTTTCGAAGGATAATCGCCCACGACAGACCCGCCTGAAATCCTTCGAGCATCAGCATTTCCCACAGCGCTCGGCTATCGTGCTGCGGGACGCCCCATTCCTGATCGTGATAGGCAAGAAAAATCGAGTCGCTTGCGGCCCAGGCGCATCGTTCCATAATCTAACGCCCCCTCAAAATTTCCCGAGCGGCGTTGTGTCCCGGCGCGCCCATGACGCCTCCGCCGGGATGCGCGCCGGAGCCGCATAAATACAGGCCTTTGACCGGCGTACTATACCGCGCCCAACCGGCCACGGGACGCATGACGAACATCTGGTCCAGGCTCATTTCGCCGTGAAAAATATTGCCGCCGGTGAGGCCGAAGCGGCGTTCCAGATCGAGCGGTGAAAGTGTCTGGCGCTCCACCACGATCGAGCGGATGTTGGGGCAATATTCTTCGATCACATCCAGAATGCGGTTCGAATACGGCTCGCGCAGTTCGTCCCAATTCGATTCGCGAAGCGTGTAGGGCGCGTATTGCAGAAAAATTCCCATGATGTGCCGGCCGGGCGGCGCAAGCGACGGATCGTACATGGTCGGAATGGTCATCTCGATCAGCGGGGAATGCGACGGGCGGCCGTATTTCGCGTCATCCCATGCGCGTTCAATATATTCGACCGACGGGCAGATATGCATGGTTGCACGATGCTGCGCGGCGGGCGCGCCGGGGAGCGATTTGAATTCGGGCAGCGCGCTCAGCGCCAGATTCATCTTGAGCGACGTGCCTTCGGAGCGGAATTTTCGGATCGAATCGAGGAATTCGGGATTAAGATGCCGCGAGTCGATCAGCTTCAGGAACGTGCGCTTCGGATCGAGATTGCTGGCGACGATGTGCGCCGGGATCTCTTCGCCGCTTTCGAGCACCACTCCGCTGACGCGTCCGGTCGCCACCAGAATCTGCGCGACCGGCGCATTCGTCCGGATGGTGGCTCCGTGCGCGCGGGCCGAATCGGCAATGGCGTTTGAGACCGCGCCCATGCCGCCGCGTACGAATCCCCACAAACCGCGATGGCCATTGACACCTCCCATGCAGTGATGCAGGAGAATATACGCCGTACCGGGCGAGCGCGGGCCGCCGTTCGCGCCGATCACGCCGTCGGTGGCCAGGGTGACTTTGAGCTGCTCCGATTCAAACCAGTCATCCAGAAAATCGGCCGCGGATTGCGTGAAGATCTTGACCAGTCCGACGATTTCGCGTCGCGAGAGCCCCTTCATTTTGCCGAGCAGCTTCAGGTAATCCGGCAAATCGCGCGCAGTGGGTGGAAAATTGGGAGGAGTGGTCAGCAGCAGCGATTCCGCAACCATCGCCAGGCGTTCCAGATGTGCTTCGTATTTCGGATACGCTTCCGCATCGCCTTTTGAAAATTTGGCGATTTCTTCGAGCGTCTTCCCGCGATCCTGCCACATGAACAGGTGCGTGCCGTCGGGGAACGGCGAAAAAAACGCCGGATCCTTGGCGTCGACCGCGTAGCCGAACTTCGCCAGTTCCAGTTCGCGAACCACTTTTTCCTGCATCAGACTCGAAAGATAGGAAGCAGTGGAGACGCGGTATCCCGGCCAGATTTCTTCAGTGACCGCGCATCCGCCGACCAGTTCCCGCGATTCGAGCACCAGAACGCGCCGTCCCGCGCGAGCGAGGTACGCGGCGGCGACTAATCCGTTGTGGCCTGCACCGATGATGATGACGTCGAAAGATTCGGGCACTGAGCTCCAGGATATATAATCTAACCGAGTGGACATCTACGACGAAATCGTGCGCCTGCGGAGGCTCGGTCAGAAGTGTGCGCTGGCGACCATCGTGCAAGTGCGCGGGTCCATCCCATCTTATGAGAGCGCCAAACTGCTGGTGCGCGAGGACGGGTCGATGATGGGTACGGTGGGCGGAGGTTGCGTCGAAGCCGAAGTGTGGAACGCCGCGCGCGAGGTGATCGACACCGAGAAGCCCAAGCACCTGACGTTCAGCCTGGGCCAGGATGCCGCCTACGATAACGGGCTGATCTGCGGGGGGCAATTGAATATCTTCGTCGAGCCGGTGATTCCGCAGCCGCGCGCTTTTATTTTCGGCGGCGGCCACGTGTCGAAGAGCCTTTCGAAAGTGGCCACGCTGGCCGGATTCTCCACCGTGATCGTGGACGACCGCGAAGCTTTCGCCAACAAGGAGCGTTTTCCGGAGGCCGAGGAAACCTTCGCCGACGAATATGAATCGGTGTTCGCGAAGCTGGACGTGACTTCTTCGAGTTACCTGATTATCGTCACGCGCGGCCATCGGGACGATATGCGCGTGCTGCGGTGGGCGGTGACGACGCAGGCCCGGTACATCGCCATGATCGGCAGCAAGCGCAAGACGATTTCGGTGATTCACGAGCTTGAAAAAGAGGGCTTCGACCGCGCCTTATTCGAAAAAATCTTCGCGCCGATGGGTCTGGATATCGGAGCGGAGTCGCCCGAAGAAATCGCTATCGCGGTGGTGGCGGAAATGATCGCGGTCCGGCGCGCGCCGGATACGGACTGGCGGCAGCTTTCGAAATCGATCTTCGCGCATGAAAATTTGCGTGCGCTGTTGAAGTGATCGCGGGAATCATTCTCGCGGCCGGCGATTCGCGGCGCATGGGGAGCCCGAAGGCGCTGCTCGAATATCAAGGTGAGACTTTCGTCGCGCGGCTGATCCGTATTTTTTCGAAATTCTGCGATCCGGTGATGGTCGTCGCCGGCCGTCATGCCGACCAGATCCGCGCGGCCGTGGCGTCGCGCGTAGTGGTCAACCGCGATCCCGACCGCGGGCAGTTGAGCTCGCTCCAGACCGCTCTGGTCGAGTTGCCGGCGACGGTCGACGCGTTCCTGTTCACGCCGGTCGATTGCCCGACGTTTGAAGAATCCACTGTCGCAGCGTTGATCGAATTGTTTCGAAACAGTGGCGGGCCGCTGGTGATTCCGAAATATCGCGGCAAGCGTGGGCATCCGGTGCTGGTGAATGGCTCGCTCGTTCCCGAATTTTTAAATCTCGCTCCCACCGAGGAAACGCGCGTGGTGGTAAATCGCCACGCGCAGGCGATCCGTTATCTGGAACTGGACGACGCCGGGGTGCTGGCCGACGTGGACGATCCGGAAGCGTACCAGGCGCTCGCGAGATGAAGCGCGTCATCTGGATTGCGGTGGTGCTGTTCGTGGGTGCGGGGTTCGCGGCCCAGTATTTCGACGCCGAGTTCGCGCGTCCCCGGATCGAACGCGCGCTCGAACGCGGACTGGGTCGTCGAGTGGAGGTCGGCAAGGTTTATTTCAACCTGTTCACCGGTCCGGGATTCACCGTCGACGACGTCACGATCTATGACGATCCGCGCGCCGGAATCGAGCCGTTTGCCTACGTCGCCCAACTGGAGGCGCGCGTCAACCTGTTCGGCCTGCTACGGCGGAAGCTGAGTTTTTCGAGCCTGCGCCTCGACAGCCTGCCCGATCAGGAAACCATCATCAACCTGGTCAAGACCTCGGCCGGCCCGTGGAATTTTCAGCTTCTGCTGGGCAGCGCTTCGGCGCTTTCCGGGTCCATGCCGGCCATCAAGATGCGCACTGGACGCGTGAATTTCAAGTTCGCCGACACGAAATCGGTCTTCTATTTAAACGACGCGGATTTCGACGTCGCGCCGTCCGATGACGGCTCGGTGGAGTTGCGGCTGTCCGGCGCGCCGTCGCGTACCGACCAGGCTGCGCCCAGCTTCGGGCATTTTTTCGTGCGCGGAAACTGGAATCGCGAATCGCTCGACATGCGCGTAGAGCTTGAACGCAGCGCGCTTGAAGAAGTGGCGCGGCTGCTCGATCAGCATGGCTTCGGACTGCATGGAGTGATCGCCT
The DNA here is from genome assembly GCA_963797245.1 of Terriglobia bacterium. GTDB lineage: Bacteria > Acidobacteriota > Terriglobia > Bryobacterales > Bryobacteraceae > Palsa-187. Next base: position 485,956 of record CAWCPE010000009.1, on the reverse strand, counting down.
TCGATGCCCAGCTTTCCGGCGCGCCCTCCAACCTGGCCATCACCGGCCATCTTCAGATCGACGACGTGCATCGCTGGGACCTGCTTCCCAAGGGGGGCGGATGGAGCATCGCGTATCGTGGAAAGCTCGACCTGCGCGGAGAGCGCCTGGAGCTGGAGAGCGCCGACGATCCTCCCGGTCCGGTGGCCTTGCGCTTTCGCGCCTGGGATTTTCTGGATTCGCCGCATTGGGACGCCGGCGCGAGTCTCAAACAGGTTCCCTTGAGCGCGCTGATCCAGGTGGCGCGCCACATGGGCGCCGCGCTGCCCGACAACCTGGCGGCGGAAGGATCGGTTTCGGGGGAAACCTCGTATGCGGAGGACACCGGGCTCAACGGTCGCGTTCAGCTCAACGACGCCTCTGTCACGCTGCCCGATGCACGTCCGCTGCGCGCGGCAAGCGCCGGCGTGGCCATCGCGGGCCGCACCCTTTCGCTCGACTCCGCGACGGTTCGGATCGGCGATGAAGAAACGGCCGAGCTCGAAGGCAGCTTCACGCCGGATGAGGGTCTGGATCTGAAGATCGCGACCCGGGGCCTGAGCGTGGCGGACCTGCATTCCTTCGGTCTCGCCGCGATTCCGCTGCTGGACCAAACTCCGCAGGGAACCTGGCGCGGTTGGGCGCGTTATCAGTGGACGCCGGGCGCGGCCGGGCAATGGTCCGGCGAATACGATCTGCAGAACGCGCGCCTTGCCATCGATGGGCTGGCGGACCCGGTGCGGATTCAATCCGCGTCCGTGATCTCGAGCGGCGCGCGCATCGCGGTGAGCCGGATTCACGCGAAAATCGGGGCCATCGCATTCACGGGCGACTATCGCTGGGAGCCCGCCGCGGTGCGGCCGCACAAATTCCGGATCGCGATTCCGGAGGCTGGCGCGGCCGAACTCGAACGCCTGTGGTCGCCGATTCTGGCTCGCCAAGGAGGCTTTCTGGCGCGAACGCTCCGCTTCGGCCCCGCGCCGGTTCCCGATTGGCTGAAAGCCCGCCGCGCGGACGGGACCTTCACCATCGGCGAGCTCGCGATGGGGAATTCCAAGGCGGCCGTGTCGCATGCCCGGCTGTTGTGGGACGGATCGCAAGTGCGCCTGGCCGGCCTGGACGCGAGCGTTGAAGACGCGCACATCGCGGGTGATGTGACCATCGACCTGTCCGGCCGGGCGCCGCGTTACCGTTTCGATGGAAAGGCGCAGGAGGTTCCTTATAAAGGCGGCTCGCTTGACTTCGACGGAAGTTTGAGCACCGAGGGAACCGGCGCGGACCTGATCGCCAATGCGCACGCCGAAGGGAGTCTGCGCGGGCAATCCATCGCGTTTAATCCGGATGCGGATTTCCGAACGGTGGCCGCATGTTTCGAACTGCTGCCAGGGGTCCGCTGGAAGATTTCGTGCGTGGAGGCGGCGCAGGGGGTCGATATATACACAGGCTCGGGCGCGAGCCAGCCGGACGGCAGGCTGGTCCTGGATCTGACGACCCGGGGCAAGCAGGTGCGGTATAGCGCGGCCGCGGCGACGCCCGCGCCGTAGCGGGCTCGTGAACGCGCTCCATGACGGTCGCGGCTCCGTTTCGGCGCACTCCGTTTCAGTGACATTCAGAGCCTTTCGCGTAAGCAAGCGCCGAGCGGTCGGGTTTTCACCCGGACTCGTCAGTTTGGGGCTTGCGCTGGTTACCGCAATAGCCCCAAGCTCATGAGTCCGCGGGGACCTCACCCCGCCGTTACCGGCAGGGCTGGTCTATCGCGTTGAAGGCGCAGGCGTCGGTGACCAGCCCTGCCGGTACGGCGGGGATCAAACTTCGCTTTTCATGGGGCTCTGATCCGCCCGCCATCCAGGATGAAACGAGCTATCCATCCGGTCGCGGCACTAGAATACAAATTAGGGATAAAATGTTTCGGCTCAATTCCTTTTCGCGGCCCCGTCGTGCGAGAATGGAATTTCGCTGTGCCTGACCCGACTCTGGACGAGCGTTTCCTTGAGCTTCGCCAGTCCGTCGATCTCGAAATCGCGCACGCCAAGCGCGAGGTGATCGCGGCCTTCGCCGGAGCCGTCTCGCGGATGCGCTGCGCCGCGAATGAATCCGAATGGAGCGCGGCAGTCGCGGAATCCGAAAAACGTTTTGAAGGCGACTCCAACGCTCTGGAGCTGGTGGCGACGCTGGCCGCCTTGACCGCGCCCGCCCCGAGCGACAGTCCGCGCGCGCAGGAAGCCAGGGCGCAGCGCTTCGCCAAAGTCAGGATCGCCGAAATTCAACTCTACCAGGCGCCCGCGGTGAAAGCCGGGCGCGCCTCGCGCGATCTGTACGGCGCGCTGAAGCCGCACATCGACGCCGCGCGGCAGGCTTTCGAGGAACGCTTCCTATCGAACGGCACCCGTACTGCCGATTATCTGCATTTCGAATTTGTTCGGGCACTGGCCAATGACGATGCGACACTGCTTGGTCCGGGCTATCCGGGTCCACTCGCGTAAGCTGTTCTTCCTGGCCGCGGCGATTTTCGCGGGCGGAGCAACGGACCCGCTCGTCGATTTGAAGTCGGGCGCGGCGTCGCTTGACGCAGAGCGTTACAGCGCCGCCATCGCAACGCTCACGCCTTTGCCGAAACGGCTTCCCAAGCTGGCCGATTACGCGGCCTGGTTTCTCGCGAACGCGCAGTTCGGGCTGCAGCAATACGCGGCGGTGGAAAAATCGCTCGAGCCGGTGTGGAAACAATCGCCGCCGTCGCCCCTGGTACCTCGCTCCGTGATCCTGGCCGCGCAGGCGTTCGGCGCGAACGGACAGACCAAAGCCGCGGTCGACATTCTGCGCGCGCATTACACATCCCTCGCGCAGCCGCAGGGCGACCTGGCGATGGCGTACGCGTTTGAAGCCGCGGGCGATCACGTGAGCGCGGCGGTCTATTTCCAGCGTGTCTACTACGGCTACCCGGTTTCGGCCGAATCGGTCGAGGCGGAAACGCAGATTGCGAAGCTGCGCGCGGAACTCGGCTCGTCTTATCCGCCGGCCATGCCGGATGCGATGCTGGGCCGAGCGTTCAAGCTCTTGAACGCCGGCGCATCGGCGCGCGCCAAGAAGGAACTGGAGTCGATCCTCCCGGATTTGGGCGGTGCCGAACGCGATCTGGCGCGGGTGCGGATCGGCGTCGCGGATTACAACCAGAAGCAGACTCTGGAGGCGCAGAAATATTTCGAATCGCTGGAAATTTCTTCGCCGGAGCCGGATGCGGAGCGGCTGTCCTACCTGGTGCTGTGCGCGCGGCGTTTGAAAAATCATGAGGAAGTGCATGCCGGGCTGGATAAGCTGGCGCGCCTGTATCCGCAGTCGAAGTGGCGTCTGGATGCACTGGTGGCGGACGCGAATCTGCACCTGATCGAGAATTCGCTCGACGAGTATGAGCCGCAGTATCGCGCCTGCTACGAATCCTTCCCGAAAGATCCGCAGGCCGCGGCGTGCCACTGGAAGGTCACGTGGGGCCACTATCTGCGCCGGCGCAATGACGCCGCGGAAATGCTGCGCGCGCACGTGCGCATGTTCCCGGCGTCGGAAGATACGGCCGCGGCGTTGTATTTCCTGGGCCGGCTTGCGGAAACTTCCGGAGACGCAGGCTCGGCGCGAGCGTATTACGACGAGATCGTGCGCCAATATCCGAACTATTACTACACCGTGCTGGCGCGCGACCGGTTGAAACAGGTGACCGCGCGACCCTCGGCATCGGTCCACGAATTCTTGAGCGGGATCGCGTTCCCGCAGAGGTCGCACGCGTTGAATTTTGTCCCCGGCGCAATCGCGCAGGCGCGCCTGGAGCGATCGCGATTGCTGGGACAGGCCGGTCTGGACGATTGGGCGGAATTCGAATTGCGCGTCGCCGCGCAGACCGAAGGTCAGCCGCAGGTGATGGCGCTTGAACTGGCCACGCTCGCGAGCCGCCGCGGTGCGACCGATCAGGCCATCGGCTTCATCAAGAGATACGTGAACGGATACCTGATGCTGCCGCTCGATTCGGCGCCGGTGGATTTCTGGAAGCTGGCGTTCCCGCTGCCCTATCGCGCCGATCTGGAGCGGTTCTCGAAGGAGAACGGGGTCGATCCGTTCTTAGTCGCTGCGCTGATCCGGCAGGAATCGGTGTTCAATCCGAAAGCGGTGTCGCCCGCCAACGCTCGCGGCCTCACGCAAATCCTGCCGTCCACCGGTCGCGAACTGAGCCGGCGTCTGAAAGTGAAATCCTATTCGACCGCGCGCCTGTTTCAACCCACGGTGAGCCTGCAGTTCGGCTCCTTCTATTTCAAGATGCTGGCCGATTCAGTCGGCGGCCGTTTCGAAGCCGCGCTCGCCGCTTACAACGCCGGATTGTCCCGCGCGCGAGCGTGGTCCAGCTGGGCCGAATTCCGAGAGCCGGCCGAATTCGTCGAAACCGTGCCCTTTTCAGAGACGCGAACGTACATTGAGACAGTCCTGCGCAACGCCGATGTGTATCGCCGGTTGTACGGAGGGTCCGCGTCGACCAGCCGGGCTGCGCTGAAGTAGCGCCTGCATTCGCGGCTATACTGTAATCCGTGCGCGTACTCATTGCCGATAAATTCGAGCAGTCCGGGCTCGATGGATTGAAAGCCGCCGGATGCGAGGTTTCCTTTCAACCTGGCACTAAGGACCAGGCGCTGGCCGACGCCGTGGCTGCGTTTAAGGCCGATGTTCTGGTGGTCCGCTCGACTACCGTTACCGAAGCGATTCTGGCGGCGGGGGATTTGAAACTGGTGGTGCGCGCGGGCGCGGGGTTCAATACCATCGACGTCGCGGCGGCTTCGCGGCGCGGGATTTATGTTTCGAATTGCCCCGGGAAAAATTCAATTGCCGTCGCGGAGCTGGCTTTCGGATTGATTCTTTCGCTGGACCGCCGTATTCCCGACAACGTCGCGGCGCTGCGCGCGGGCCAGTGGAGCAAAGGCGAATTTTCGAAGGCTCGCGGATTGTTCGGCAGAACGCTGGGGCTGATCGGGCTCGGCCAGATCGGTCGCGAAATGGTTTCGCGCGCGCACGCTTTCGGGATGAACGTCATCGCGTGGAGCCGTAGCCTGACAGCGGAATCGGCTGAGGCGCTGGGGGTTGGATTCAAGGCGACGGCTGCGGACGTGGCTGCTTCTGCCAATATCGTCAGCGTGCATGTGGCGCTGAATCCAAAGACGCGCGGCCTTGTGGGCGCGGAATTTTTCGGCGCGATGCGGAAGGGCGCGTATTTCGTCAACACCGCGCGGGCCGAAGTGATCGATCAGAACGCGCTGGCCTCGGCGATTCGCGACAAAGGCATTCGCGCCGCGCTCGATGTGTTTGCGAACGAACCCACCGGGAGCGCCGGCGAGTTTTCCGATCCGATCGCCAAGGAGATTTACGGCACTCATCACATCGGCGCGTCGACCGACCAGGCGCAGGAGGCGATTGCCGCGGAAACGGTCCGCATCATCCACACCTTCAAGGAAACCGGCGATGTTCCGAACGCGGTGAACCTGGCCAAATCGACGCCGGCGACCTGCACGCTGGTGGTCCGCCATCTGGATCGGCCGGGAGTGCTGGCGAGTGTTCTGGACGCGATCAGTTCGGCGCCGATCAACGTGCAAGAGATGGAGAATATCATTTTCGACGGCGCCGAGGCGGCGGTAGCGCGCATCAACCTGGAAGCCGTGCCCGCGCCTTCGCTGCTCGAAGAAATTCGCGCGCGGAATCCGAATATTATCGAGCTCGGCCTGATCCGGCTGCGTTAGCGGCGTCAGTGTTGTGCAGTAGCGCTCGACTGCGCGGCCGGGGCGGTTTCATCCCAGATCCATTTGCTGAACCACTCGTAATTGTGCTCCATCACGGCGCGCTGCTGCTTGGGTTTGTTGATCGCGTGGCCGAATCCTTTATACACGATCATCTTCACCGGCACGCCGCGGTCTTTCAAGCCTTGATACAGCTCATAGCCGTTCGGAATCGGCACGCGCTTGTCGAGTTCGCCGTGCTGAATCAGCGTGGGAGTCTTCGCGTTATTGATGTACGTAATCGGCGACGTCTTCCGGTAAATTTCAGGATCCTGCCACGGCGTCGCTTTCAGATAATTGCGCGTGAACGGATGGATGTCGGTATTGACGTAATACGTCATCCAGTCCGAAATTCCGGCGCCGACCGAAATCGCCTTGAAGCGGTCGGTATACGTGGTCAGGAAAGCCGAGATGTATCCGCCCTGGCTCCAGCCCATGGAGCCGACGCGGTCCTTATCGATGTAGCCTTTGGCGACCACGGCGTCGACGCCGGATAAAACATCATCGGCGTCGCCCAACCCGAGATTGCGCACGTTAAGCGACCGGAACTTCTCGCCGTATCCCGCCGAGCCCCGGTAATTCGGACGCAGAATCACGGCGCCCTTGGCCGCAAACATTTCGAGCGGATAGGTTCGATCGCCCGCGAGCGACGGACGGTCCACACCGGTCGGGCCGCCGTGAATCACCACCAGCAGCGGATATTTTTTGTTCGCGTCGAAGTCCGCCGGCTTGATGAGAATGCCTTCGATCGGCGCGCCGTCTTTCGATTTCCATTCGAACAGCTCCCGTGTCGCCAGTTTGAATCCCTTGAGCTGGTCTTTCATGTTGGTTACCGGCTGCGGCGAAAATTGGGCGACCGGAGAGACGCAGATTTCGGGATAAACATTCGGCCAGGAACAGGTGAACGCGACGCGCGAATTGTCGGCGTTGAAACTCGGCGCGCTCAACTCCAGATTGTCGGGGGAACTGACGCGGTCGAACGCCCCGCTGGAGGCGTCGGCGCGATAGAGGTGCGACGCGGTCTTCTGCAGAGCGGTGAAATAGATCCCCGCCGGAGTCCACGCGAGAATGCGCGGATCTTCGTCGAAATTCTCCGCGATCCGGTGCGGCTTCCCTCCCTCGATCGAGACCAGGGCGAGTTGCGAATTGAGAAACGAAAATTCGCGGCCGGCTTCGTACGCGATCTGCGAGCCGTCAGGCGACCACACCGGATTGCGATCGGGACCGGGCGTGTCCACCAGTTTCTTCACGTACTTGTCCGACAGCCGCACCATGTAGATGTCGGAGGTGTCGCCGCTCGACAGGGCCGGATCGCGCGTGGCGTCGAAGGCGATGCGCTTCGAATCCGGCGACCAGTTGAACGAGCCCACGCTGAATTGCGCGCCGGTGGTGAGCGCTTCCGCTTTCGGCTTTTCCTCATCCGCATCGATGGTCCACAGCTGGACCATGGTGTAATCGCCTTCCACGATTTCGAAATCGCCGTACTTGTCCTTGCGGTCTTTCTTCGCTTTGGACTCCCCGCCGGTGGAGGTGAACGCAATGTGATGGCCGTCGGGTGACCATTCGAATTCGTTCACGCCCCCGTCGAAATGCGTCAGTTCGGTAGCTTCGCCGCCGGCCGGCGAAATCACGTAGATTTGTTTCGAGCCGTCGCGATCGGAAAGAAACGCGAGGCGCTTCGAATCGCGGCTCCAGCGCGGATCGCTCGAGGATTTCTTGGCGTGGGTCAACTGGTAACGCTCGCCCGTGGCCGTCATCGCCATCCAGATCTGCGTCTCGAAGGCGTTTTCGTCCCAGTTGGTTTCTGAAACCGTGTAGGCGATGAAGCGGCCGTCGGGCGACATGCGCGGCGACCCGGCCGTTTTCAGATTCAGCGATTGATCGATGGTCGGCGTCTGCGCGGCCAGCAGTGCGGTCGCCGCTAGGAAGAGAAAACCCTTCATATTCACTCCTGTCTAAACTTGATCCATCGCCAGGAATTCCTGGATGTGCGGATGTGTCGATTTTCCCAGATCCGCCACGGGTCCGAAATAAATCGCGTGGCCTTCAAACAGCACCACCACCCGGTCGGCGACTTTGTACATCAGGTCGAGATCGTGCGTGACCACCACACTGGTCAGCTTCAACTGATTTTTCAGGCGCAGCATCAGGTTGCCCAGGTGATCCGACATCAGCGGGTCCACCATGGTGGTCGGCTCATCGTAAAGGATGCATTCAGGCTGCGCGGCGAGCGCGCGCGCAATGGCTACGGCTCGCTTGTAGCCGGTCGAAAGGTCAGCCGGATAATGATCCTTGTATTCGCCCAGGTCGACCAATTGCAGCAGGCCGTTGACCACGTCTTCCTTGTTTTTCGAATCGTAGTCGTCGCGCAGTTCCAGCGAAAACAGGATATTTTCGCCGACGGTGAGCGAATCGAACAGCGCGCCCGACTGGAACACCATGGTCACCTTCTTACGGATGCGGCGCATTTCCGCCTCGGGCGCATCGGTAATGTCGGTGTAGGCCACATAAACACGGCCCGCGTCGGGCTTGAGGAATCCCATGATGTGCCCCAGGCTCACGGACTTGCCGACACCGCTTCGCCCGATAATCGCCAGCGTCTCGCCGGGGTCCACGCTGAAGTTGACGTCGACTAAAACCGGCCGGTCGAACGTCTTATATACGTTACGGAACTCGATGTAGTGGGAAGTCCCTGGCCCGTCGTTGCCATTGAGGGGGATCATCGCGCGCTCCATTGCTCGGGAGTATTGATGTTCGAAAGCGCCGCCGGGTCCGAAAGGGGCCAGATTACAGTTCGAAGATCGGATAGGAAATCATGCATTTTGAGAGATTTACGTTGAATCGCCTGACCCGCTCGCGACGCGCAGCGGCGATGATAGACGGCGCACAGCGGATGAAGCGACCCCGATCGGCCGGGCACCACGCAATCGGCGTGCGAGCCTTCGGCAGTGGCGAACAGGTCCTCGAACAAGTCAACGGTGACTTCCGGCATATCGCAGGCGACCATCAAATTCCAGTCGGCGGGCGACTGGGAAAGCGCGGTGTAAACGCCTCCCAGCGGCCCGGCGTCGGGGATCAGGTCGGGAATCACGCGATAGCCGAGCGAGCCATAGCGTTCCGGCGGTCCGATCAGCGTAACGTTCCCGGCGGCTTCGGCCACACGCCCGGCGATCGACCCGGCCAGGGTTCCATCCGCGAGCGGAAGCAGCGCCTTATCGCGTCCCATGCGGGAACTGCGACCACCCACCAGCACGAATCCACCTCTCCGCGCAGGCGCAGCTTGCGTGGTCATGAGATGATGATAGCGTATGTCTTGCGCCGTCAAGGCCATATGGTGAGCGCGAACAAAATGGTGTATATTTGTTTTTTAGTGTCCGTGCTCATGCTGGCCGCCTCCCCCATTCCGGCCGCCGAACCTGCGACGGCATCGGGCGCCAACACGCCTGCGCTGTCCGGCGCGAAAACGCTGGTGGTGCGCGTCGACCCCAGGACCGGGCGCCTGGTGCGTTCCGTATCCGGTCCGCGAGCAGCCCGGCTTCCAAAACGCGAAATTGCCGACCTGGTGGAGCAGACCGCGCGCAAGCACGACGTCGATCCGCTGCTGGTGCATTCGGTGATTCAGGTGGAGAGCGATTATAATGCGCAGGCCGTTTCCCCCAAGGGCGCCCAGGGTCTGATGCAGCTCATGCCCGGAACGGCGCGCATGCTGGGCGTCAGCGATAGCTTCGATCCGGGGCAGAATATCGAAGCCGGCGTGAAGTATTTGAAGTATCTGCAAGATATTTATAAGGATGACCGGCTGGCGCTGGCGGCTTACAACGCCGGTCCGGGAGCGGTGGAAAAATACAAGTCGATTCCGCCGTATGCGGAAACGCGGAACTACGTGAACCAGGTGAGCAAGCGATACGACCAGGCTCGCGCGGCTGCCGCGACCGCAGCCGTAGTGGCGCCGGCTCCTGCGCCCGCGCCGCAGATCAAGCCAGAGGAACAGCACCCGAAGCTCGCAACGTTTGTCGACCAGAATGGGCGATTGTATCTTACAACGCAACCAGCGGGAACGCAGTAAACGGCTGGCCGGCTTGTTCCTGGCCGCCTCACTGTGCTTTGGCGCGGGCACCCACCCGGCGCCGGGCAAGGTGACCGCGGTGCGTTTCTGGTCGCTCGGCGATGTGACCCGCATCGCCATTGAAGTGAGCTCGGATTTTCATTACAAATCGGAGCGCCTGGATAATCCCGATCGCCTGTTTTTCGATATCCATGGCGCACGCCCGGCCCTGGTCAGCAAGGGCATGCATGTGATCCCGGTGGGCGACGCTCTGCTCAAGCAGATTCGCGTGGCGGAAACCATGCCGGGCGTCACGCGTGTGGTGCTCGATCTGGAAGGGCGCGCGGAGTTCACGGCCTCCCAGCTCGCCAATCCCGACCGGTTGATGATCGAGTTGAAATTGAAGGACAAGCCCGCTCCGCCGGTCACCACCAGCGTGACGGGAGGCAGGCGAATTGAGGATGCTCCGGCAGGCGCCGTGGCGCCCGATATCACCACTCCCACGGTAGTTGCCTCGCGCACGGAGGCCGCACCGACAGTAGTGGAAGCTCCCAAACCCGTAGTGGCCGAAGCCGCCAATAATGAAGTCGCGAAAACTCCTCTGAAGCGCTTCGAGCCGCCCCCTTACATTCCCGATCCGCCGCGCCCGGCGCCGGCTCCAGAGCTGCTTGCGCAGCCGCCCGATTCGCTCGCCTCGAAGCCTTCGCGCTCCTTGCCGCCGTACGTTCCGCCCACCACTTTCGCGCGCAACACCCCGCCGCCTCCCAGTCTGACTCCGGTCACGTCGAGCCTGACGCCGGTTAAGGATCCTCCGAAAGTGACTCCGGCATCGCTGGCCGAGCCAGCGCCTGCCAAGAGCAACTCGAACGGCGAACGATCGCTGACCCGGGTGCTCGGTTTGAAACTGGGCCGCGTGGTGATCGACCCCGGCCACGGCGGCCACGACGTCGGCACGCACGGGGCTTCCGGGATTTACGAAAAAGATATCACGCTCGACGTCGCCAAGCGCCTGGGCACGCTGCTTGAACAGCGACTGGGCAGCGAGGTGATCTACACCCGCACCGACGATACGTATGTGGCCCTGGAACAGCGCACCCAGATCGCCAACGACCACAAAGCCGACCTGTTTCTGTCGATCCACGTAAACTCATCGCCGTATCGTTATGTGGCCGGCGTCGAGACGTATTATCTGAACTTCACCACATCGAAAGCTGCGATGGACGTGGCGGCGCGCGAGAACGCCAGTTCGGAACGGTCGGTTTTCGATTTGAAAGAGTTGCTGCAGAAGATTGCGCTCAAGGACAAGATCGACGAATCGCGCGAGTTCGCCACCCGCATCGAGAGTTCCTTGTACGGCCTGTCGTCGAAGGCCAATCCAAATGGAAAAAATCGCGGCGTGAAACGCGCGCCGTTCGTAGTGCTGATCGGCGCACAGATGCCGAGCGTGCTCGCCGAGATCGGCTTTCTGACCAACACGAACGACGAAGCGCTGCTGAGGAAACCCGAGCATCGCCAGAAAATCGCCGAAGCGTTGTACAAAGGCATCGCCAATTATGCCGAAACGCTCAGCCATTTCCAGGTCGCCAAGCGGGACTGAGCGTCTTGCGACGCGTTTATCTGGAGACGACGATCTTTAGCTATTTGGCGGCACGCAGAAGCTCCAATTCCAGGTCCGCAGAGCGCCAGCGAGCGACCCAACGGTGGTGGGAGTCGAGACGGGACGAATTCGAATTGTGCATCTCGGCGGCGGTCGAAGAGGAGTGCGGACGGGGCGATCCGCGCGCTGCGAAACTGAGGTTGAATCTATTGCGCGGGATTCGTGTCCTGCCGATGAATGAGGCGATAATAGAACTGGCGAGGAGCTTGCTGGTTACGGGAGCCTTCCCGGCGGTGGCTGCCGTGGACGCGGTTCACGTAGCTGTTGCTACCGTCCATCAGTGCGATTACCTGCTGACATGGAACATTCGACACATCGCGAACGCAGAAATCCGGCGGACCACGGAAAGGATCATCCATGAACGCGGATACCAAACGACCACGATCTGCACGCCGGAAGAGCTCTTCGGCGTGGAGGCCGTGGAATGACGACGCGATTCTTCGGGAAGTGTATGCGATCCGCGACTCGTACGCGCGAGAGCATGAGTATGATTTGGATCGCATCGTACGCGCTTTGAGAAAGAGGGAGCGGCCAAACCAGCCCAAGGAACTGGCACGGCGAGATATCTAGGTGCGGCCAGCTACCCTAAGCCTCCGAAATTGCTGGCGGCGGGGGAAGCCGGGCGGCAAATCATCGCCGTCCGCGTAGCGCGCGTATCGGCCAGGTTAACGCTCTGCCCAACCGGAATGACGGCGACCTAGTAATCGCCTCGATCGCTTCTGAAAACTCCAGTTCGCGGTGATATAGAAACTCGATCTGCTTATCGCGCCGCGCGATCAGGGCTTGGATCTCCAGAACATCCTCGGCCGTCAACACCCGGCCGGGTTGAATCTCACCGGCAAGAGGACGCTGATAATAAACCGTCCCATGCGACGCCGCCGCTTCCGCCGGGGGACGCTCTTTCGTATAGAAATAGACCGCGATCGAGCGGCGCGACGTGTGCTTGCCTTCCGGTAAACGAATTTTCCGAAAGCCGTGCCATGACGATTCGGTGGTCTCGAAAATCACCGCGCGATTGGCCAGCGGTACAATCGATTCGCCCGGCGACCAGGGGTCGGGTAGCAGTTCCAGGCACCCTCCCCACGATTCGTCCCATTCCGGATTCAAAAACACAATCAGATTCAGCCGACGATGCAGCCGCCGCGCGGGGTGGTAATTGAAATCGACATGCGTGTCGAGCTCCTGGCCGTCCAGATTCTCGTGCGTGCCTCCGCCGATGTAATCGGGGTCGTAGAGAAGATTCGGAATCGATGTGACGCGCGCAATCAGTGAGAGAAATTCCGGGTCCCGCATGAGACGGTCGAACTTCCGGTAATCTCCGTCAAGCTTTGGCAGTCCCGGATGCACCGCCTTGCGCCCGCGCTCACCCCGTTCGTTCGCGGACTGGCCGGATTCAAACGTCGGAAACTGGGCAATCAGCGCCTCGCAAAATGCAGGATCGAGAAACCGGTCGATGACCACATGACGAAAGGGACGGGCATTCAAAAAGCGGTCGCGCAGTTGCTCCACGCTGGCGCCGACGGAAGGATCGAGCACCAGACCAGTTTACTGGGAACTCCTGAGCACACCGTAGCCGATCTGGCCGTGCAGATTCTGATCGGGACTGGCCACATCGCCGCCGCCGAACCAGACGTGGATCTCCGCAGGCATCACTTCGAGCGTCGGATCGCACACCACCTCCCGATCCCACGCCTGGTCTCCCGCGATCGGCGGAAACGTCTGATCGCGCTCCCAATGAATCCGGTCGATCGATTTCGCGAGCCCGATGCGGCGCTGCTCCGTGGCCGAGCGCCCGGTATAGAGCATCCACCAGACGCCCGCGCTCGACCAGACGGCCGGCTCGCCGAGTCCGTTTTCATCGAACGCTCCGGGTGCACCCATTTCGAGAATCGGATTCGACCGCAATTTCGACCAGTGCACCCCGTCGGTCGAGCGAGCGATTCCCAAACGTTGCCGCCGGGCGCGATCGAGCCCGGTATAAAAGAGATAAAATGCGCCGCCCGCACGGATCACGTAGGGATCGGAAACCCCGCGTTCGTCAAAACTCCCGAGCGGCCCGGGCTCGAGCACCGGATCGTGATCTTTCACCCACGCGCGTCCATCGCTTGAATGCGCCAGCGCAATGCGCACCGGATCGCCCGCCTGGTACCAGTAAAAAATCTGGTTATCCACGACAACAGCCGACCCGTTCGCCGCGATGTAGTGGCCTTCCCAACCATCCGGTGAAAGCACGCGGCCACCTTTCTCCCAATGCACTCCATCGCTCGAAGTCGCAAGCGCGGTATGCCACGTATGGCCGTCGTATTCGGAATAAAGATTGAGATACGCGCCGTGAAATCGAATCACGGAAGGATTCAACGTGTCGACGCCGCCCGAAAGCACCGGCTCAGGCATCGCCTCCCATCGAAACGGCGGACGCAAACCGTCCGATTCCGGCGGAGGAAGCGTGAAATCGGAATAGCGCCCGCAGCCGGAAAGTATCGCCACGAAGGCACACGAATACACACGAATGGCGCGCCGGAATTCGTGTCCATTCGTGTTCATTCGTGGCTAATATCTTAAACCGGAATCCGGATCTGCAAACTCGCGCCCTGCCCCGGCCGCGATTCGAGCTGGAGATCCCCGCCCAGCATCCGCACGCGCCGCTTGATGCTCACCGGGCCCAGCCGCAGCAGTTCCAGCTCATCCAGGTTGAACGCGCCGCTGAATGGAAATCCGCTGCCATTATCTTCGGCCTTAATCTCCACCTTGTGATCGAACATGCCCACCGACAGCGCCATGCGCGTGGCGCCGGAATGTTTATGTATATTATTGAGCGTCTCGCGGACGATCTGCAGCAGCTCAAGCGAAACTTCCGTCTCCGCCGGATCGTGCAACTCGCCCGAAGCGAACGTCGCGTTGATGCCCGTTTCGCGCTGGAACTGGTCGACCATGCGGCTCAGAGATGCCGGCAGGCTGACGCCGTCCTCGGCCGGGCGCATGCTGCGGACGAAGCTGCGCAGCTCGCCCACTTGCGATTTGCAGAGCTCCTGCAACTGACGAAGCTCGTCGGCAGCCGCGGCGACGTCGCGTGCCAGAAGTTTTTTCACGACCTCCAGCCGCATTTGAAAGGAGATGAAACTTTGCAACGGACCATCGTGGAAATCGGCGGCGATGCGCTGCCGTTCCGCTTCACGCGCACCCTGGGCCTGAGAGCGGATCACCACATTGTGCCGCAGGGTGTGCGAAAGACGGCGATTCAGATAACGTTTCTCAACCGAAAGCGACACGCTGACCGAGCCCGCCGCCAGGCTCACCCACACCAGCGGCATTTCGCCGCGCGGAGCGAATAAGAAGGCCAGAAACGCGACCACCACGGCCACTCCGCCCACCCGCAGAACGTCATGCAGCAGCACTGCGGAAACCAGCACGTATCCGCACAGCAGCGCCGAAATCCAGCCGGCCGACGGCCATCCCACCCAGCCCGATGCGACCACCCACAGCCAGAATCCGAAAAACGCGGTATCGGCAATCAGCGCGATGCGGGCGCGCACCGGCGAATCGAGCCGCAATTCGAACAGCGTGCCCACCGCGTAGACGAGATAAGCCGTAAGGACCGCGAGAATCGACGTGAAGCGTTCATCGGCGCGCAGCGCGTACCATGCCAGACACGCGACAGCCAGAGCGATACGGGCGATTCGAAGAGCCAGACGGCCACGGTACGGCACCATCGCGTCAGCGCCTGTACAAATACAAACGGTGGCTGCGACCCTCGCCGTCGTTGTCGATGTCTACTACTTTTTCCGCCTTCCACGCCGAAAATTCAAAGTCATGCGCCACAATGCGCGTGCCTTTTTTGAGCTGTTTTTCGAGAATCGGAGTCACCTTATCGTTGGACATCGGAAGCAGGTATACGGTTAACAGATCGGCCGAAGAGTAGTCCTGCTTTAGCAGGTCGCCATGGATGATGCGCGCGCGCGAGTCGAGCCCCAGGCTCTTGATCTTGTCCATGCTCTGCGTGAACAGCGAGTCGTCGAACTCGACGCCGGTCGAATCGGCCTTGAATTTCTGCGCCGCCAGGATGACGATCCGCCCGTCGCCCGAGCCGAGGTCGAACATCTTTTCCCCGGCCTTAAGCTCACCCAACCGGAGCATTTTTTCAACAATAGTTTGCGGAGTGGGATAGTAAGGCGCCAGTTTTTCAATGGGTTTATCTTGCGCGAGGAGGGTCAGCGCGAGAAACGGAAGCAATCGCATCAAGGATTAATATACATCGATTCGCGGCGATTGGTCCGCGATCACTGAGCCGGCGGAATCGTCCATCGGCGTAGAATAAAGCCATGCGACGCGCTCTGTGTTTCGCGATGGTTTTGGCGGCGCCCATCCCCTTGGCGCCCATGCTCGACGCAGCCGGTTCGGAAGCCGTCAAACGGCTGATCGTGGTGGATGTCGCCGCCACCGACAACAAAGGCGAGCCGGTGACCGACCTTAAACTCAGCGACGTCCAGCTTCGCGAAGACGGCAAGCCTCGCACCATTTCGTATTTTCAATTCAATGGATCGCGCCGCGAAATGCTCACGCGCGCAGCCGGCGAAGTGGCCAACCGCGCGGCCGCGCCGCCCACCATTGTTCTGTTCGACCGCTGGAATGAGACCCTCACCACCAGCGCTACCGCGTGGAATACGCTCGACACATATCTCGATCACGCGGAAACCATCGACCGGCTGTACGTTTACTTCCTGACCAACCATGGCGAGCTTTACCCGGTTCGTCCAGTGCCCGCCGGCTCCAGTGCGCCCGGTCCCGCTCCCACGCCCGCCCAGCTTCGCGCCTCGCTCGACGACGCCGTCCGTAAGCTCAACGGACTGCGCGACGCCAGAAACCAGGATCTGCCGGTGCGGATCAACACGACCATTCAGGGGCTAACCGCGCTCGGCGGTCAAATCGCGTCGCTGCCGGGGCGGAAGAATCTCATCTGGGTCACCCACGGCTTTCCGTTGCAGTTCCGATTCACCGGAGAACTGCTCGATACCACGCCGGAGGTGCGGAAGCTTTCCGCGTTAGCCGTGCAATCGGAGATCGCGTTCTACGACGTCGATGAATCCGCGCAGGGCGCCGGAGCTAACCTGATCGGCGAAGGCCGCCAGACGCTGCAGATGTTATCGTCGCTCACCGGCGGGCGCTGGTATGCGAGCGAAGACGTCGAGAGCGCCCTGAGCGGTACATCCGTGGATGGCCGGGGAGCGTATCGCCTCGCCTACTACACCGAAGTTCATCCCAAGGATCGCAAGGAGCACAAAATCCGCCTCGATTCCGTGCGTCGTGGCGTCCGTCTTCTGGCGCGCGAAGGTTATTTCGGCGACAGTCCGGAAGTGGATCCGGCCGTGATCGAGAAATCCCAGATCGGCGTGGCCATCCACAGCGCGTTCGATGCGTCGGATATCGCGCTGCTCGCGTCTCAATCGAACGGTCATGTGACCGTCCACGTCGATGCGTCGAGCGTTCTGCTCGATCACACTGGCGACAGCTATACCGGCCGTCTCAGCCTGGTGCTCGCGTATTATTCGGATGACGCGTTCGGCCAGAAGGATCCGGTTCCGGTGGACATCCACCTGAGCCAGGATCAATATGAGAAGGCGCTCAAAGAGGGCATCGTGGTCGAACAGGACATCCACATCGACGACCGCATGCGAAGAATCCGCGCGATTGTCTTCGATCAGAATCTGCGCACGTTAGGTTCGGTGACGATTCCCGTCAAGTAGATGCAGATGCTCTTCTCCCCTCCCTCACGGTCGGGGTTCCGCTTTCGATGCGGAACCCTGAGCGTCAGCGAGGGGAGGAAGCCGATCGACCGGCGCATCACCCAGATGCCGCTCAAGTGGCTGGTGTTATGCCACAATGATAGACACGCGGTTTTTCCTGAATGACCCGACCCAACCTTTCCGACCCAGCCGAGGCCCCGGTTTCCGACTCCTCGTTCGGCGATATTCTTTCTGAGTTCGAACAAGCCCACCACTCCGGCGGCCAGGCCGTTGAAGGCACGGTGGTTTCCATCACGCCCGACGGCGTGTTCGTCGACATCGGCCGCAAGATGGACGGCATGCTTCCGCCCGAAGCGGCCGGGAAGCTGAAGCCGGGCGACCGGCTGCTGGTCTCCATTCGCGGCCGCGATCAGGAAGGCGTGTACCAGCTTTCGACCATCAAGATCGAGACGCCGCGCGATTGGTCCGGCCTTGAAGCCGCATTTGCCAACAAGAGCATTATTTCCGGAACGGTCCTTGAAGTGGTGAAGGGCGGGCTCCGCG
Organism: Terriglobia bacterium; assembly: GCA_963797245.1. GTDB lineage: Bacteria > Acidobacteriota > Terriglobia > Bryobacterales > Bryobacteraceae > Palsa-187. Next base: position 468,151 of record CAWCPE010000009.1, on the reverse strand, counting down.
TCGACGTCGGCGTGCGCGCGTTCATGCCGGCCTCGCGCAGCGGCGCGCGCGAACAGGCCGATCTTGAAAAGATGGTCGGGCAGGAAATCGAATGCCGGATCACCAAGCTCGACACCACGTCTGAAGATGTCGTGGTCGACCGGCGCGTGATTCTGGAAGAGCGCGAAAAGCAATCCAAGCAGGAAGCCTTCGAGCGCATCGAAGAAGGCGTGGTGGTGCGCGGCACAGTTCGCAGCCTCATGGAGTTCGGCGCTTTCGTCGATCTGGGCGGAGTCGATGGTCTGCTGCACGTTTCCGACATGTCGTACACGCGCGGCGTGAAACCCTCCGACGTGGTCGCGGCCGGTGACGTGATCGACGTCAAGATTCTCAAGATCAATCGCGACACGCATAAGATCGCGCTGGGATTGAAGCAGCTTTCGCCCGACCCCTGGACGCAGACCATCGCGCAGCTGGAACCCGGCGCTCGCGTGACCGGCAAGATTTCGCGCGTCGCCGATTTCGGAGCGTTCGTCGAGCTCGCGCCGGGCGTCGAAGGGCTGATCCACGTCACAGAAATGTCGTGGATGAGGAAAAACGTCCGGGCGCAGGACGTGGTCAAGCCGGGCGAGATGGTCCAGGTGGTGGTGCTCGGCGTGAATCCGACGGAGAAGCGCATCGCACTCGGATTGAAGCAAGCCCTGGGCGATCCCTGGGAAGAAGCGCTGAAAAAATATCCGGTGGGCGCGGTGGTGGAAGGTACGGTCACCAATCTGGCCAAGTTCGGCGCATTCGTCGACGTGGGCGACGGCATCGAAGGGATGATCCACATCGGCGATATCAGCAAAGACAAGCGCCTGAATCACCCGAGCGAAGTGCTGAAAGTCGGTGAGCGCGTAAAAGCGCAGGTGCTTGAAGCCGATAAAGAGCGGCGCCGGCTGCGCCTCGGGATTAAGCAACTGGAGCCGACCAGCATCGACGAATACATCGCGGAGCACAAGGCCGGCGATACGGTAAGCGGAAGAATCGTCGAGGTTTCCGGCCCGCGCGCGAAAATCGAATTGGGCGAGGGTGTGGTCGCGCAGGCGAAGTTGCCTGAGCCGAAAGCCCAGGAAGCGCCTGCAAGTAGTTCAAAAGCCGATCTTTCCGCGTTGAGCGCGATGCTCGCGGCGAAGTGGAAATCGGGCCCCGGAGCGGAGCCCGCCGCGGAGGGTCCGCGCGCCGGGCAGATCCGAAGCTGCCGGATTTTAAGTATTGATCCGGCTACCAAAAAGATCGAGCTCGAAATGCTGTAAGGTGGCCGAAAAAGGGGACAGACCGCTCTGTCCACGGCGTGGCGTATTCGTCAGAAAGTCAACATTTTACGTTTGGGACAGAGTGGTCAGTCCCCTTTTTCGACGATCCACTGTAATCCCAGCCGGGGTCCGTTACATTTCCCGATGTGCCTCGTCCTAACTATTTGAGCAGGAAGAGTGGAGCCGCCGTAGTGCCCCTCAAGACGGGCTTGCACGTGGAAGAAACGGCGCTGATCCGGGCTGCGCAGGCCGGCGATCACGCCGCCTTCGAACAGCTGGTCCGCGCTTACGATCAAAGTGTGCTCCGGCTGGCGATGAACCTGCTGCGGTCGCCTGAAGATGCGCACGATGTTTATCAGGAGGCGTTCCTGCGAGTGTATCGCAACCTGAATTCGTTCCGTTTCGATTGCAGCTTCCATACCTGGCTGTACCGGATCGTGACGAATCTGTGCCTGGATCACATGCGGAAGCGCAAGGTCCGCAAGGAAGAGGCGACCGTGCTCTCGACTGCGGAGGGTCCGCTCGACCGGATGGACGCAGTACCCGAAGAACGCGTGGACGGCGATCCGCAACGGTATCTTTTCAGCGGCCAGGTGCGCCGGCGGATCAAACAGGTGCTGGGCGAACTGACGCCGCGCGAGCGGATGGTGTTCGAGCTCCGGCATTATCAGGGATTACGGCTTCGCCGGATCGGCGAAGTATTGGGAACCACCGAAGAGGCGGCCAAAAACTGCCTGTTCAGAGCGACGCAGAAAATGCGCGCGGCCTTAGGAGATTTTGTATGACGGACTGCGAAAGTATACGGCGCGAGCTGGCGCTGCTTCTTTACGGCGAGTTGAGTTTCGACGGCGAGGAACGTGTCGAGGCGCATCTGGATCTCTGCGCGGAATGCCGCGCGGCGCTCGAGCGGGAGCGGGCCATCCACGCGGCGGCGGATTCGATCGAAATCACCGCGTCGCCGTCGCTTCTGCGCGAATGCCGTGAGGATTTATTCGCGCACCTGGCCAATGAACCGGCGCCGGGGGCGCCGTCAACGTGGTGGGACAAATTCGTGGATGCGATCGCGCTGCGCCCGTCCGCAGGATGGTTCCGGCCGGCGGGCGCACTGACGCTGATCGCGCTGGGATTCTTCGTGGCGCGCGTGGTTCCCATGGGTGCTCTCATCCCCGGCCTCGGAACATCCGGTTTCGCGGACGCGGGTCCCAGTCATGTGCGGCAGGTCGACCGCGCGCCGGATGGCCGGGTGCAGATCGTGCTCGATGAGACCCGGCAGCGGACCATCTCCGGAAATTTGGACGACCAGCCGATTCGCACTCTGCTGCTTCTTGCCGCGAAAGACCCGTCCGATCCGGGGCTCCGAGCGGAGACCGTCGAGATTCTAAATTCCCGCGCCGCCTCGGCCGATTTTCGCGACGCGCTGATTTACGCCGTGGAGCATGACCAGAACGCCGGAGTGCGGATGAAGGCCATGGACGGATTGAAGCAGTTCGCGCAGGATCCGGAAGTCCGCACCGCTCTCAAATACGTTCTGTTGGGCGATTCAAACCCGGGACTGCGAACGCAGGCCATCGATCTGCTGGTGAACGCCAACACTCCCGCGCTTGACCGCGAAATGGTGGGAACGCTGCAGGAATTGATGGAGCGCGGCGAGCAGTTGAGTTATGTGCGAGAACGCTGCCGTCGCGTGCTCGAATCGATGAACGCGTCGGCGGAGACGTATTGATGGGTGCTGTTCCGATTTTCGTGTTCGCGGCCGCCCTGTTCGCACAGGACACGCAGATGACGCGCGACGGCGCGTTCTGGGTGCTGACCGAAACCGGGACGGCGATGGGCGCGCAGGTGGTGAAGGTTTCGACACGCGGTTCGGTGGTGATTCGCGGGTCGCAGGGCGATCAGATTCAATACAAGCTGACCAAGCGCGTGCGGGCGCGCGAGAAAGACGACGCGCACCGCATGCTGGGCAGCACCGCCATCAGCATCTCGGTTCGCGACCGGAAAGCCACTCTGGTGGTGGCTCCCGCCATTCGCAGCAACGTGATCACGCAACTGGAAGTGAGCATGCCGCGCGGGGTTTCGACGCTGCTCGTTGACACGCAGTCGGGCGACGTCGGAGCTTACGACCTCGATTGCAACGTCCACGCCGATACCACGGTGGGGCAGATCCGCTGCGACCGCATTCGAGGATGGGCGGAAGGCAACACCGGCGGCGGCGAAATTCATATGGGCAAAATCGGTGGAACGGTGCGGTGCGTTTCCGCGGCCGGGTCGATTTTCATCGACAGCTCCGGCGGCGAATCGATCTGCCAGACCGCCGGCGGCGAGATCCAGGTGCACGAAGGCGCCGGACCGATGATGCTTTCGACCGAAGGCGGGAACATTGAAGTGGACCGTGCCGGCTCGACCGTGGAGGCGCATACTGGTCAGGGCGTGATCGAAATTTCGCAAGCCGCGGGGATGGTGCTGGCCGATACGCGCGGAGGGTCGATCCAGGTGGGCTCGGCGCGCGGGGTGAAGTGCCAGTCGGCGGCGGGGACCATCCGGGTGAAGACCATGAGCGGTCCGCTGAACGTCCAGACCGCCATGGGCAGCATTCTCGCGGAGCTGCTGGCCGGCGCGCGGATCGAGGACGCGTCGCTGATCGCCGGCTCGGGTGACATTACGGTGCTGATTCCGTCCAATCTGGCCTTGTCGCTGGTGGCGCGCAACGAAACGGGAGGGAATCCACGCATCGTCTCCGATTTTTCGGAGCTGCGTCCCAAGGCTTTCCCCAAGGCGTTCCCGATGCCGCGGCCGCAACTGGTGTATGAAGGCTCCATCAACGGCGGTGGTCCGCTGATGACCATCAACACCGGCAGCGGAATCATTTACGTCCGCAAATTGAAGTAGAGGGATTTGGCAATGAGAACAGCGATCTTGGTCCTGGCGATGGGAGGAGTGACGCTGCCGGGACAGACCGTCACGCCCAAGATGAAGATTTCGAACGGCGGGTCGAGCTATATCGGCGTGATGGTGCAGGAAATCGACGGCGATCGCGCCAGGCAGCTGAAGCTGCGCGAGGAATACGGCGTGGAGGTCACACGCATCGAAACCGACAGTCCCGCGGAACGCGCCGGGCTGAAGGTCGGCGACGCCATCCAGCAGTACAACGGCCAGCGCGTCGAAGGCATGGAAGAATTCAAGCGACTGGTGAGTGAGACGCCGGCCGGCCGCGAGGTGAAGCTCGACATCGTGCGTGCGGGCGGGGCGCAAACCCTGCCGGTGAAGATCGGCGTGCGCCCGGTGCCGATCGCCGTGGCGCATCCCATGCCCTGGCCGGCGCAGGCTCCGATGAGGCAGTTCGAAAAGCGCATGCCGGATCTTCCGCGCAGCTTTCTGACCTGGAAGAGCTCGGTGCTCGGGGTCGAAGCCGAAGCGCTCGACGGACAACTAGCGGAGTATTTCGGAGTGAAGGAAGGCGTCCTGGTTCGCTCCGTCACCAAAGGTTCGGCGGCGGAAAAGGCCGGGATCAAGGCCGGCGACGTCATCACGCGCGTGGACGATTCAAAAGTCGCGACACCAGCCGATATCTCCAGCCGCATCCGGTCGATCCAGGGCAAGCAGGTCCCCGTAGTGGTGATGCGGGATCACAAAGAGATGACGCTGAGCATCACCGTGGACGACGACGATCGCGGCGAACAGTGGCATCAGGATTTCACCCCGTTCGCTCCCGACCGCTCGATGCACTGGATCGAGTAAGCGCGTGTGGACGGCGGGCTTCCAGCCCGCGCAAGGCTTCAGCCTTGCCTCGACGAAGCGAAGCTGAAGCTCCGCGCGGATTGAAATCCGCTGTCCAACCGTTCTCTAAACCCCCGGCTTCATCTGATGGACCCGAATCAATAACTCCACTTCACGCCTGGTCACACCCAGCGCGGCCGCGATGTGCGAGACATTTTCATTCCGCCGAACCATCCGCATAGCCTGCACCCGTTTGCTGACGTTCAACCCCGCGCGCGGCGCAGCTCCGGGAACATACACCGGCTCAGCTTCCTTCACCGGCGCTTCGAGCGTCCGCGAAAGCTCGGCAATGGATTTGCGACTTTTCAAGGCGTGCGCGTAGATCTCGCGTTTCACGCTCCAGAACAGGCCGAGGCATGCGGCCAGTCCCGTCGCCAACAACGAATACAAAATCAAAGTTTGAATCATTTGAGCGTCCTCAGTCGTTCCTGCCGGCTGATCACCTGCTGGATGCGTACTCCGAAATTGCCTTCCACCACCACCACTTCGCCGCGCGCGATCACGCAGTTGTTCACGATCACTTCCACCGGATCGCCGATGTCTCGGTTCAACTCCACCACCGAACCGGTGGTCAGCTTCAGCACGTCCTTGAGCGCCACCTGTGCGCGCCCGAAAGACACGCTCACCGGCAATTCGACGTCCAGCAGCAGATCGTAGTTCTTGGATTTGGGCGCCGGCTCCGGCGGTTCGAGGGCGGTCGACAGCGCCGGCTCGATGGCGATCGAAACCGTCGCCGACAACCCGGCGGCCTTGAGTTCCACCGCGGACCATGACCCTTGCGCGGTTTCGGCCGATTCGGACCCGGACTCGCACACCGTTTCGCGCTCCAGCCGCGCCGACAGCGCCCGCGCGGCTGAAGAGAGCGCTTGGCGGACAATCTCCAGGAACTCGGATTTGAGTTTCGCGGGGTCGGTTTCTTCGATTTCAGCCGCGCGCAGAATGGCCGCGCCGATCACGCTGACATCCGTCTCCGCAACCTGGACCCAGACCGCGCCGGGAAGGCCCGAAAAAGTCTGGCGCCAGCGGAACGCAGGTCCGGCAGGCTCACTCGCCAGATCGCGCGTCGCGACCGCGGGTCGATCGCCGGTGAGGCCTTCGACCGCGGAGGCCAAGCCGCTCGAAATCTCGTCCCGGAGCCAGATGTATGCGCCCGCTACCATTTCTTACCTGCGTTTCCCTAACGGCCGCGGGGCGTCGGCCAGCGCTTGGTCATATACGAACGAAGCCGCAGAATTGCCTGGGTCTTCAACTGCGAGATGCGCGATTCGTGCAGATCCACGATCTTCGAAATCTCGCGCAGCGTCAGCTCCTCGTGATAATACAAGCTCAGCACCGTTTTTTCGATGTCCGGCATGCTCTCGATCGCTTCCGCCAGCAGATGCTGCAACTCCTGCCGCTCCACCACGCGCGACGGCCACTGTTCTTCGTCGTCGGCGACGAACTTCAACACACTGCGGTTTTCGTCGTCGGGATTGGCGACGCTCTCCAGGCTCCCCAGGGTGAGCCCGCGCGAATCCACCAGCCAACCGTGATATTCCTCGATGGTCTGTCCCAGTTCGGTCGCGATTTCCTCTTCCGAAGGCGTGCGATGCAGGCGCTGTTCGGCCGAACTGATGGCGGCCTCAATCTGCTTGGCGCGCCGGCGCTGCTGGCGCGGCGCCCAGTCGAGACCGCGCAGGCTGTCGAGAATCGCGCCGCGGATCTTGTATTCGGCGTACGTCTTCAGCTTCACGTTCTGGGTCGGATCGAACCGGTCGATAGCCGCGATCAGGCCGATCACGCCGGTGGAGATGAGATCGTCCAGGCTGACGCTCTCCGGCAGACGGTCGTGGATGCGGCGCGCGATCAATCGCACCTGAGGCAGGTGATCCAGGATTAGCTGCTCGCGCTCCTCGGCGGCCAGCGCCTGATTCGCATATGCCGCGGCGGGCTTGCGAGTCGGGCGGGTCGCTTCCATTTGGGTGGCTTCTTTCATTTCGCAGTCCTCACGCCACGGCGCGGGAGGTGCGGGCCGGAGACCATGGCTCAGGCGACGCACTCAACACCAGCGCGCGGATTCTTTCTTTGGTAGCCGGCTCAAGATCGTCCGGAATCTGCTGGCCGAACGCCAGGAATGACAACGGCAACTGATACTTCGAAGCTTGATTCACCAGCGCGCCGAAGCGCTCGGTCTCATCGATGCGCGTGATCAGGAGCTTCGACGGCTTGAAAATTGAATACCGGTCGATCACGCGCGCCATGTCCTCAGGCTTCATCGAAGCTGACAGAGCCAGATGCGTGTCGATCTCCGGATGAGACGAAATGAAACGCGCCAGATCTTCGCCGTCTTCCATCTCGCCCTTGGCCAGACCGGGCGTGTCGATGAAGACGATCTCTTTGGTGCGATGCTCTTCGAGCGTCTGCGCGAGCGCGACCGGCGTTTCGACAACGTCGCATCCGATGCCCAGAATTCCGGCCAGCGACCGCAGCTGATCCGCGGCGGCAATGCGAAACACGTCGGTGGAAATAATCTGCGCCGGCTTGCGCGAAGCCAGACCGAAGCGCGCCGCCAGCTTGATCAGCGTGGTGGTCTTGCCCACTCCGGGAGGGCCCACCAGCGCGATCACCTTGCGTTCCGCGCCGCACCGTCCCACCGTCGCGTCCACTTCGAACAGATCTTCGAAGGCCGTCCCTTGCGCGACTTGCTGCGCGAGCATCGCGTCCACTTCATTCGCGATCAACTGCGAGTAAATTTCGGGCTCGGACCCTTGTGCGGGACCTGTGAACATGCGTACCCCGCTTAGCGTCTTGGCCAGGCGCTCGATTTCGCGCCGCATGTCGGCCACGTCCTGCGTCAGCCGGTCGGGCGCCGGAGCCGCCACCGTCACCGATCTCTCATTCGCCATGGGCGCGCTGAACACCACTTCGTATGCGCCCAGGTGACGCGTTTCCGCCGTCGCCGGGCGGGCGTTCACCAGTAGTGCATCCTCGCCCAGCTCCTTGCGAGCCAGCTCGACCGCGGCTTCCACGGTTCCCGAAAAATAACTTTTGAGCTTCATTGAATCAACCCTGCCGACACGACGCGCACGCCGGACGGAATCTCGTTATGCGAAAGAATGGACAGGTTGGGCAGAGATCCTTCCACCATCTGCCGCAGAAAATATCGCGCCGACGAACTGGTCACCACCGCCATGGCCGCGTCCGCCGCGCCCACCGCGCGCGAAACGCGATCCAGAATTTCGCGAATCTTCTGCGGCGCCAGATTGATGTGACTGTTGTTCTCGTTGTACTCGACCGCCGATTCAATGGACTGCTCGATTTTCGAATCGACGAAGAATGCAGGCAGCTCCCCATTCGGATTCAGGTAGGGCTTGACTACCAGCCGACGAATCGCCTGGCGAACGTACTCGGTGAGCAAGATCGGATTCTTGGTCATCGCAGCCGCTTCGCCAAGCGCTTCCAGAATGGTCACTGAATCCCGAATCGAAACTCGCTCTCGCAATAAGTTCTGGAAAACTCTCTGCACGATCGCCATAGGGAGCAACTTGGGCACCAAATCTTCAATCACTTTCGGATTCTCTTCGGCCACGCGATCCAGAATATTCTTGGTGTCCTGACGGGATAAGAGTTCATACGCGTGTCGCCTGATCAGTTCCGACAGATGCGTACCCAACACGCTGATGCTGTCCACCACCGTGTAGCCTTTCGAACGCGCGTTGTCTGCCGCGGCGGGCTGAATCCAAACCGCCGGAATTCCGAACGCCGGCTCTTTGGTCGGAAGCCCTTCGAGCGGCACCGGCGCGGTGGAAGAACCGGCGTGAATCGCCAGCTCGCGATTGGTCGGCATTTCGAAGCGCGCGATCTCCGCGCCCTTCAGCAAGACCACGTATTCATTGGGTTTGAGCTGTAGATTATCGGTGACGCGCACCGCCGGGACCATGTATCCCAAATCGCCCGCCATCTGTTTCCGGATCGCCGCGATGCGGCGCAGCAGCGGCGAATTCTGCCCGCCGTCCACGAGTTTCACCAGTCCCAATCCGACCTCGATCGCCAGCGGGTCCACTTTCAGAATCGCTTCGAGATTGTCCTTGGCAGGTACAGGCGACGCCGCCGCTTCAATCGCGGTCGATTCCGCCGTCTTCTGCCGAAGCCGATACCCGAAATACCCCACGCTGCCACCGAGGAGTAAGAAAGGAACCGTAGGCAATCCCGGAAATAAGGCCATCGCGACCAGCACAGATCCGGCCAGCATCAACGGTTGAGGATTGCTGAAGACCTGTTTCTTTACGTCCGTCCCGACTTTTCCTTCCGAACTGGTACGCGTGATGATCAAGCCGCCCGAAATGGAAACCATCAGCGAAGGGATCACCGTGACCAATCCGTCGCCGATGGTCAGGATTGTATAGGTCGTCAGGGCGTGTTTCAGGTCCATCCCATTTTGGAAAACGCCGATCAGAAACCCGGCGATGATGTTGATGGCCGTGATCAGAATACTCGCCACCGCGTCGCGCTGCGTGAATCGCGAAGCACCATCCATCGCGCCATAAAATTCCGCTTCCGCCGCCAGGTTCTTGCGGCGCGCGCGCGCTTCCGATTCGTCGATCAGCCCGGAGTTCAAATCCGAATCGATCGACATCTGTTTGCCGGGCAGCGCATCCAGCGTAAATCGCGCGGTTACTTCTGAAATACGCACCGCGCCGTGGTTGATGACCACGTACTGAATCGCCACCAGCACCAGGAAAATCACCACTCCGACGATGTAATTGCCGCCCACCACGAAATTGCCGAATGCCTCAATCACCTGTCCCGCCGCGCGCGTTCCGGTATTGCCTTGCAACAGAATCAAACGCGACGAGGAAATGTTGAGCGCCAGCCGGAATAACGTCAGCAGCAGCAGCGACGTGGGAAACACGCTGAATTCGACCGGCCGGGTGATGTACATCGAGACCATCAGCACGATCACCGAAAGCGTGATGTTGGCGCTGATCAGGAAGTCGAGCAGGAACGACGGCAGCGGCGCGATCATCGCCATCACGATGCCCAGCACCGCGAGCGGAACACTCAGTTCCGCAAGGTTGCCGAATCGGGATTCTAATTTGGCCTGCGGCTTGGCGACTTTTCCGGCCGCCTTCGGCGCAATTCCGCGAGCGCTGAAGGGTTTAGAGCCGGAAACGGTCGGTGCCGAAACGGGAGCAACTTGGGGCGTAGCCGCCATATTGGCGTGTGTAAAAGCATTCGCTTCACCACGGGAAAGGCCCCAGTTACCGGATTATTCCTTGTCGCATCAGAGACTCCGAGACCCTTCTATCGCTTGTTGCGAAAGGGTGGTATGGCGGAGGTCTTAGTACCGTTCGCGTCGAAACGGCACGCCCGATCTATTGGAACGCGCAGACCAATGTGGCATTCTCGATTTTGCCGAGGGCCGTATCGGAGCGGTCCTCGGCTCTTTTCGGAGTGCGTGCTCCGCCCGCGTTTTTTATGGAACGGACCCGGCCGGTTTCGCGAACTTCGCGTCGTCGATCGGCACGTTGTTCTTCACTTCGTCGATCTGAATCGTGAACCGGCCGTTGGTGCGCGCCAGCGTCCAGCGGAACGGAATCTTCACGCCATCCGATTCCCGATAATCCGCATAATCGATCTCGACCGGATTTCGCCCCACCGGAGTGTCGGTATATCGGACCATCCGCGTCAGCAATCCCGTCTTCTGATCGAAGTACAGACGCACCGGCGGCCGGCCCTGACGCGCGCCGTTCAGCACGTCGCACATGGCGCCGTTGATCTCCTCCGGCCTTCCGCGGCGCACCTGCGTGAAAATTTCCTTGATCCGCAGCGGAAGATAAAACTCCGCGTCCATGCTCGCCGATTCGGAATCCGCCGCCGACATTTCCCGCGCGGGCCGTCCGGTCGATCCCATCCATCCGCCCGCGGCGCCGTCGAACGCCGTGAAGCTGTCGCCATTGGCGCTGTGCGTCACTGAAACGCGCTTGTTGGGAGCCTTGGTGAACAACTGGATGGGCGTCTCGCTTCCCATCACCATGATCTTGCCAGTCATCACGCGCGAGGTGACTTTTCTGATCGCATCCGCGCCGCCCACCGCCGCGATGTACTTCGCGATAATCTCGTCCGCCGTAGCCGCGGGGCCGGCGGAAGCCGCATGGGACTCCGGCTTCGGCGCCACATCGGATTCCATCACCGGAGGAACGGCCACGGGGTGCTCGCCGCCCTTATGGCACGTATAACAACTCACCTGCGTGCGACCGTCGAAGCTGTTCTTGTTAATCTCGAGCGTCATGGTGATCATCCTGCGCGCCGTTTTCTTGGCGGGTTTGTCATCCAGGTCGAAGTGCCCCTGCACGTGGCACATGCCGCATTCGCCGCCCAGCGCGGCCGCCATGAATTGCATGGCGGGAATCACCTGGTCCGCCGGAACGCCTTTGAGCGCGACGATGTTTTTGAAAACCTGCTCCGCGGTCTTCGATGCCGGGGGACTGGCCGGGCCGTCATGCTGCGCGAAGCCCATGGCCGCGATCGCGAAAAATAGGGGAGTCAATTTGTTCATTCGAAATCTCCGTTTAACGTACCGCCATCGATTGTACCTGATGCAGCACGGCTTCCATCTCATTTCGATACCGATCCAGCAATTCCTGACTGGTCGCCTCGAACCGCATCACCAGCACCGGCTGCGTATTTGACGCTCTCAGCAATCCCCAGCCTTCGTCGAACAGCACCCGCGCGCCATCCACGTCGATCACCCGGTGCGATCCCTTGAAATGCGAAGCCACGCGCTCCACCACTCCGAATTTGATTTCGTCCGGACAGTCGATGCGGATTTCCGGCGTCGCCACCGTTTTCGGGATTCCTTCCATCTGCGCCGAAAGCGGTTTCCCGCTCTCCGCGACAATCTCCATCAGCCGGCACGCCGCGTACAGGGCGTCGTCGAAGCCCAGATAGCGGTCGGCAAAGAACATGTGCCCGGACATTTCGCCGGCCAGCTCGGCATGTTCTTCTTTCATTTTGGCTTTGATCAGCGAATGGCCGGTTTTGTACATGATGGGCCGTCCGCCCAGCCGCGCCAGCTCGTCGTACATCACTTGCGAACACTTCACTTCGCCGATGAACTTCGCGCCCGGCTTGCGCGACAGAATTTCGCGCCCGTAGATCAGCATCAGCATGTCGCCGTAGATCACGTCACCATGCTCGTCGATGGCGCCGATCCGGTCGCTATCGCCGTCGAAGGCGATGCCCAGATCCGCCTTCCGCGCGAGCACACCCGCGCGAAGCTGCGCCAGGTTTTCGGGAACCGTCGGGTCGGGATGATGATTCGGAAAGCGGCCGTCCATTTCAAAGAACAGCTCGCCCGCATCGCAGTTGAGCCGTTCGAGCAGCCGGCGCATCACCGGACCAGCCGTGCCGTTACCGGCGTCTACCACCACCTGGATGCGCCGGTCCCATCGAAACTGCGCAGCCACGTAATCGAGATACTCGTCCGCGATATCGTATTCGCGATGCGATCCGCGTCCTTCGGCAAACGCGCCGGATTCAATAATCCGCCGCACCTGCTGGATCTCATCGCCATAGATCGTCCCCGCGCCGCACACCGTTTTGAATCCGTTGAACTCCGCCGGATTGTGGCTGCCGGTGATCATGATTCCGCCGTCGGCGTTCAGATGTACGGCGGAAAAATACAGGAGCGGAGTGGGAACCACTCCGAGATCGGTGACCTCGCACCCGGCTGCGATCAACCCTTCGAGGAGCGCGTCATGCAAGCGCGGCGAGCTCAACCGGCAATCCCGCGCCAGATTAATTCTTGGACCGCGTTTTGCGCGCAGCAGCGTTCCCAGCCCGCGCCCCAGATCGACCACGTCCGGACTGCGCAGTTCCTCCTCGGCGACACCGCGAATATCGTATTCGCGGAAAATGGTCGGCTTGAGCATACCTTGAAGGTATCAAGGTATACCGCGCCGCCGCGACAACCCGACCGCTTCCCGTTCGCCGGACTCCACCCCGCCGTTTACCGGCAGGGCTGGTCTATCGTGTTGAAAGGCGCAGGCGCCGGTGACCAGCCCTGCCGGTCACGGCGGGGATCAGGTCCCCCTTTTCAACAGACTCTGACGGTCGCGATTCCGTTAGGCGCCGCGTCGAATCAGCGATGTGCGGAACCCCGCGCGTCAGTAAGGGGAGCACGTCCGCAGTTTTCTCCTTAGTGAGCGGTCCGCGGTGCTGCCCGACTAGTGTGCGACCAAAGGCCGGCCGTAGTAATCGCTGTCCTGATTCACCGCCGCGGTCGCGTCGAAACCGGGACTGCGCTCGATTTCGTCCAGCGTCAAATTCACCCGCGCCGCCTGGCCCTGCCAGGAGATCGATCGAACCGTCTCGGAAGGCAACAGAATCAGCCGGCCCGCCGCGCGATTCAGGCCCACCACCACGTGATGCACCCCCCACAGCGTATCTTCAGCAATGAAGTCCTCAATCACCCCGGCGTTCCCATTGGCACCTTGCACGGAATAGCCGATCACTTCGCGCAGGCTTCTTAAATGCGAGCCGCGCGGCTTCACGCCCGCCTTGCGTTCGACCGACACCGGCACCTCGGCCCGTAGCGGCAGACTGGTGCGGACCTGCTCGCAAGTCAGCGCAACCGTCAGCTGGTGCGACTCCCAATCGGACGCGCCCAGCGCGAACGGTAGAATCAGAACCTTCCTTTTATCGCGGTGAATGTCGACCACCAGATACTCCACCACCCAGGTTTCATCGTCGAACAGAAAATCCTCAACGTGGCCGATTTCGCCGTCGATGGCGGTCAGGTGATAGCCCGCCAGCTCGATCAGACTTCGCAACATGGCGTTCCTTTCTGGAGCGGCCGGCTCAAGCCTCGGAGGAAGAGCTCAAAGCCGGCCGTTTCTCCCGGCGGCAAAACTCACATCGCAACCGGGAAAGTCGTGCTGCCGTGTCGGATTATCGGCGCCAGCAGCGGTCCCAACTCCAGGTTAGAATCCTGTCTGTGCAGCGAATATAGCCTCAGTTCGCTACGCGGAACACCGGATCACCGCTAAAGAAGCGTTACGTATTCCCGGCATGAGGCGCGAAAGTAATGAAGCGCGTTGGCCTGGTTGGGACGGCGGGATTCATTCCGCGCGGAGCTTTAGCTCCGCAACTCGCTACGCGGACGTCGCGCGTCCCTGACGCATCCCCGCGCCGCGGCGCTCGAATCCCGCCGACGTCGCGCCACGCGCCGCGGGGACGGTGAAGTAAAAGGTCGATCCCGCACCCGGCGTCGACTCCACCCAGATCCGTCCGCCATGGCTTTCCACCACGCGCCGGCAGATCGCGAGTCCCAGCCCGGTGCCCTGATACTTTTTCTGCGAGTGCAGGCGCTTGAACGGCAGAAACACCGTCTGGTGATACTCCGGATCGATGCCGATGCCGTGGTCCGCCACCGAAACCGTGCACTCCGCGCCGCGCTTCACGCAACCGACATGGATGCGCGGCCGCCTCTTTGAATACTTGATGCCGTTCGCGATCAGGTTCTGAAACACGCGCGCCAAAGCTTCGAAATTGGCCACCGCGTTCGGCATCGGGTCGGCCGTGATCACCGCCTTGCGCTCCGCGATGCTGGTTTGAAGATTGGAAAGCGCGAACTGGAGCGCCTCCTCCATGTTGACCCGGCTGCGCTCGGCCGCCGAAGCTTCCATCAGCGCGAAGGCCGTCGCGTCGTCCACCAGCCGCTGCAATCTTTCGGCCGCGTCGATGATATACGCGAGCGAGGACCCGATCTGCGGATCCGGATCTTTCTTGAGCTTCTCCGCCAGCAGTTCGGTGTGACAGCGCAGCGCGCGCAGCGGCTCCTTGAGGTCATGTGAAATCGACGGAATCAGGCCCGAAAATTCGGTGTCCGGTTGCTCGTGAACACGCGCGCGGTTCATGGGGCGGCCTCGGTCTGCGGTTCCGGAGCGGCCAGCCGGAAGCGGTAGCCGCTGTGCGGTTCCGTGAGAATAAACTTCGGCCGCGCCGGCAGAGGTTCAATTTTTTTGCGCAGCTGATTGATCAGCACCCGCAGATATTCGATCTCGTCGGTGTGGTCCGGACCCCATACAGCTTCGAGCAGCCGCCGGTGCGAAATCACTTCCCCGGCGTGCGACAAAAGATAATCCAGCAGCTTGAATTCCTTGCTGGTCAGGTGCAGCGCGACTCCGGAACGGGTAACGTCACGGCTCTGCAGATCGATTTCGACTCCGTCCAGCTGCACCCGCGCGCGCACCGGACGCGAGCGCCGCGTCACCGCGCGGATCCGCGCCGCCAGTTCATTCATGGCGAACGGCTTGGTGAGAAAGTCGTCGGCGCCGGCGTCGAGCGCCTCGATTTTCTCCCGCTCCGGCGGCGGAACGGACACCACGATCAGCGGAGTCTCCGTGCGGCTGCGAACCGCGCGGCAAGTGGCCACGCCGGCGTTGCCGGGCGTATTCAGATGCAGCACAATCACGTCCGCGGCCGCGCGTTGCAGTTGCTCCAGCGCCTCTTCCCCGCTCTCGGCGACGCTGGTGTCGAAGCCGTGCGTGATCAGCGCGCTGCGGAACACACGCCGCGCGTGGGGTTCTTCATCCACCAGCAAAACGCGGGTGGGATTCATGCCGTAATCCTTTTGTGACCGTTGCTTCGAAACACGACTGCCCGGCAAAGACTCAAGGGAACAGACGAAAGCAAGATGAGGAATTCGAAGTCGACGCGAGTACTCAATCCCATAAAAATCCAGGCCCCGCGCGTCTGAATACAGAACCGCCTAACCAGCGCCAACAGCCGGGACGGGGAGCGACCGTGGCGCACTACGAACAGATTTAGGCTAACTTTATTCAGGATAATCGCTGGGCCCGGTACGTACTACTCGCAAAACTTCGTACATCAGGCCGGGCGGAATCTATTCGATCAGCCCATGCTTGGCCGCATGAGCTCCCAGTTCCGCCACCGTTCGGACTCCCAGAGCTTCCATCACCCGATACTTGTGAAACTCTACGGTCCGCGACGATAAGTGCAGCAACATCGCGACTTCTTTGATGGAGCGCCCCTCCGCCAGCAGCTGTAATACTTCCTGCTGCCGCTTCGTCAGGCCCTCCTTCCGCGTTCCCTCGCGCTTCGTTGCGCCGGGCGATCTTTCGATCAATTCGGGCGATTCGTTCAGCACCGCCTGGATCGCGCCCACCAGTTCCTCCGGCGGCGAGCTCTTCAGCACGTAAGCCGACCCTCCTACTGCCAGCGCCGCCCGCGCATACGCAGCTTCGGAATGCATACTGAGAAAAACAAACCTGGTGGTCAGATCGGATTTTCGCAACTCCCGCGCCGCCTCGATGCCGTTCAGCCCAGGCATCGTCACATCCACGATGATCAGCTCCGGATGCAGCTCCCCCACGGCGGTCAGCAGCGCCGCGCCGTCGCGCGCTTCACCCACAATCTCGAAATCCGGCCGGTCCAGAATCCGGCGCAAGCCTTCGAGTACCACCGCGTGATCGTCCGCAAGTAAAATCCGGCAGCGTTTCATGGCTTCAACGGAACCGTCACTTCTACTGTAGTCCCTTCTCCGCGCGCCGATCGGATGGACAGCTTACCGCCCACTAATCGGCAGCGTTCCTCCATGCTGATTAAACCCAAGCCGCCTTTCTTGCGACCCGTTTCAAGATCAAATCCGCGTCCATTATCTGAAACCCGCACCGCGACGCCTTCTGAATTTCCTTCCAGACTAAGATCGACGGACGACGCGCCGGAATGTTTGTGTACGTTTCGCAACGCCTCCTGCGCCACCCGGTAAAGACAGAGTGAAACTTCAGTCGAAAGCGTTTCCGGCGCGTTGTCGGCATGAAATTGCACGGAGATCCCGGTCTGCTTCGAAAAACCTTCGCTCTCCTCGCGTAAGGCCGCTTCCAATCCTAGCTCATCCAGAATCGCCGGATGAAGCTGCCGCGACGCGCGATGAATATCGTTGGCCAGCGCGCGGATTTTCGCCGCCAGTTGCTTGAGCTGATGCGCCAGAGGTCCGCTGCGCGGCGCCGATTTGAGCAGCGCCGAAACCTCCATCCCCAGTGCCGCCAGTTGTTGACTGAACCCGTCGTGCAACTCACGAGCCAGATCCCGATTCCCGCTCTCCTGCACCGTAAAAAGATTCCCGGTCAGCCGCCGGAGCTGGCCCTGGTATTGCAGCAGCACTTCCTCCGCTTTCTTGCGCTCCGTGATATCCGACACGAAGCAAACTCCCAGCGGACCCTCCTGCGTCTCCACCAGGCTCAGCGTGATCTCTTCCGGAAATTCCGTGCCATCCCTCCGCAAGCCCATCAGATCCGATCCGACTTCCATCGGCCGATGGCTCGGTTTGTCGAACCACGCTTTACGCCGCAGCGAATTTTCTCCGCGCAGGCGCGCCGGGACCAGCGATTCGAACGCGCGTCCGATCATCTGGTTGCGGCTATACCCGTACATTTTTTCCGCCGCCGCGTTGGCCAGCAGAATGCGACCCTCCCGGTCGATCGCCAGAATCGCCTCGGTCGCGGTTTCGAGCAGCGCGCGAATGGTCGCCTCGCTTTCGCGCACCCGCTGCTGCGCCTCCTGCCGGTCCGTCCGGTCGACCCCGGTCAGGATGACCGATTCCATGTCGCCTTCGCTGCGCACCACGCTCGCCGACCAGCTGATCAGCAACTGCCGCCCTTGCCTGGTCACCCACAGGCTTTCCTGCGGCTCACGCAGAGCGTCCGCGATCTTGTGGAACGTCTGCTTGAAAGCCGCCACGCCTTCCGGCGCCAGCAAAAACTCCCAGATCCGCCGGCCCCGGACTTCTTCAAAGGTATAGCCGGAGCGCTGCTGCGCCACGCGATTAAAATGCACCACCCGCCCCTCGCGATCGAGCACCACCACCAGCAGATCCACCGCCGCGTCCAGAATCGCCGCAATCAGGTTCTTGTCCTTCTCGATCGATTCCTTCTGCTGCCGGATCTCGTGAATATCCAGGAACGCGAGGAGCACGCCTTCGGTTTTGCTCTCCGCCGTGCGAAACGGACGCACGTGCAACTGGAGCCAGCGCCCGGTTTCCGATTGCACCTCCCGCGTCATCTCCCCGCCCTCCGCCGCCGACGCGATCATCGCGTCGAAATCCGGAATGTTCACTCCGATCCGCAGCTTTCCGATGGGACGTCCCACGTCGCCCGGAATCAGACCCAGCAGCTTTTCCGCCGGCGGCGTGAACAATCGGATGCGCCGGTCCTGGCCTAGAATCACGATCGGAATATCGGATCCGCTCAGCACGTTGCTCAAATCGTCGGTGGTGTGCGCCAACTCCGTATTGCGATTCTGCAGCTGTTCGTTCAACGTCACCAGCTCTTCGTTGCTCGATTGCAGTTCTTCCTTGGCCGTCTCCAGCTCTTCGTTGGTGCTCTGCAGCTCCTCCATGCTGGACAACGCTTCTTCGTTGGCGGTTTTCAGCTCTTCGTTGGTGGTCTCCTGATCCCGAATAATCGCCTGCACGTAGTCGCGCGTGCGGGCCAATTCATTTTCCAGGCGCACCCGTTCCTTGCGTACATTCTGGCCTTCGCGCGCCGCCGGCTTCGAGACCGGAACGTTCCGAGCCGCCCCCTCTTCGAACAGAATCAGAAAACACCGTTCGGCGCCCGCGTGCGTCCCCAGCGGACGGACCTCCAGATTCACTTCCCGTACTTTCCGGTCCTGCCGGAGCTGGATTCCTTCGGTGCGCACGCCCAGTCCCGTGCGCCGCACTTTCTGCAGCGCCGCCCGGACTTCGAGCGCCAGTTCCTCCCGCAGCATGCGCATCAACTGAAACGTCGCCTTGCCCGGCGCCGGCTTCATATACGGACCCGTATCGCCGCGGAAATGCAGAATCTGCAACTCTTCGTTCACCACCAGTCCCGCATGCCCGTACCGCTCCCACACCATCTGGTCGGCTTCCTTTTCGAGATCGACGCTGCGCCGCGTCTCGCGCATCGGCTTGCCCGCCGCCAGGTGATCGGCCAGCGGCTGCACCAGGCCCATCGGAACGTGCCCCGACGGATTTTTCAAAAAGAACCGGTTCTTGCGATCGAGAACGGTGAACAGATCGGTGTGCGCGCTCAATCCCTCCGTGCGTCCCAGCAGCAGAACCCCGTGCGGACGCAGCGCATAATGGAACGCCGCAAGGGCCCGCTTCTGTAACGGGGCCTCAAAGTAAATCAGCACATTGCGCGAGCTCAACAGATCCAGCCTCGAAAACGGCGGATCCTGCGTCAGATCGTGCCGCGCGAACACGCACAACTCGCGGATGTCGTGGTTCACCTGGAACTGGTCCTCCACGCGTGAAAAAAACCGGCGCCGCCGCTCCGCCGAAACGCCGGCGAGCTCGTCTTCGCGGTAAATTCCCGCGCGCGCCTTTTCAATCGCGTGCTCGCTCACATCGGTCGCGAAAATCTGGATCGCCGCGCCGGCCGCGTGCTTGCCCAGATACTCGAGCAGCGTGATCGCGATCGAATAAGCTTCCTGCCCGTTGGAGCAGCCCGCTACCCAGATCCGGATCGGCTCGCCTTTCGGTTTGGCCGCCATGATCTGCTTGAAGACTTTTTTCCGCAGAGCCGTGAACACCTCGGGATCGCGGAAAAACGAGGTCACCAGGATCAACAGCTCCGCGAACAGCGCCTCCAGCTCCTGGTGTTTCGACTCCAGGATCTGGAGATACGCGCTCAATCGCGCGGTCTTGTTGACGGTCATGCGCCGTGCCAGGCGGCGCTTTAAAGTCGATTTCTTGTATAGGCTGAAATCCACCCCGAACGCCGTCCGCAGGATCCGGAACAGCCGCACCCAATCCTGTTCCTGCGCGGGAAGCGAGGGAACCGCATCCAGCGGACCCGCGAAGGGATGCTGCACCAGGTGCGCCAGCTCTCTCGCGATCCGCTCCGGCGGGAGAACGAAATCCACGCACCCGGTGGCGATCGCGTTGCGCGGCATCCCGTCGAATTTCGCCGACTCCGGGTCCTGCGCGAACGTCGCGCCGCCCGCCGCCTTGATCGCCTTGATCCCCTCCGTTCCATCCGAAGCCGTGCCGGATAGAATCACACCGGTCGCCCGCGGCCCGCGCGCCGCGGCCAGCGAATGAAAAAAATAATCGATCGGCAGATGACGCCCGGCCGGAGCTTTTCGCGCCGCCAGGTGAAGCAGCCCGTCCACCATGCTCATATCCGCGTTGGCCGGAATCACGTACACGTGATCCGGCTGGATGTGCATGTTCTCGTAAACTTCGGTGACCGGCATCCGTGTCGCCCGGGCCAGCAGCGCGGTCAGGACGCTTTCGTGTTTCGGCTCCAGATGCTGCACCAGCACGAACGCCATCCCCGTATCGGTCGGCAGCGCGCTCAGCAGTTGCCGGAAGGCTTCAAGCCCTCCCGCCGAAGCTCCGATCCCCACCACCGGAACAAGCGTTCCGTCCGCCGGAGCTTTCTTTCGCTTCGGTGGTTCCGAATGCTTCGTCCGGTGTCTAGCCATGGTGACGCGATCAGCGACCAAATCTTAGCATAGCCGCCGCACGCCGGCGCCAACACCGCATAGTCTGTGCTTCACCCCGCCGTTACGAGTGTGTGTGAAAAGTCGATGCCTCACCCCGCCGTGACTGGCAGGGCTGGTCTATCGCGTTGAAGGCGCAGACGTCGGTGACCAGCCCTGCCGGTCACGGCGGGGATCAACTCCACTTTTCACACACACTCGTCACGGCGGGGATCAACTCCACTTTTCACACACACTCTTACCGGCGAGGCTTTGGCCGACGCCTGTGCCTTCAGTGCGATAGACCAGTCCTGCCGGTAACGGCGGGGTGAAGCATCGACTTTTCACGAACACTCGTCAGCTTGGGGCTTCTGGATCGCGAAATCGCCGCGACACCCCCCTAACGTCCCGTGGCAGTGGACGGCGGGATTGACCCCGCGCGGAGCTTCAGCTTCGCATACGGTACCGAAGAGCCGGGCTGAATCCCCCCCCGGACTCGGAAGTCGGCCGTCCACGGCAAGCGCAAGGATTTTACGTCGCATCGCCGCGCGTGTTACGGCGATTTCTCCGGCGCCGCGACGTAGCCCGTTCGCGTCCTCGCGATCCACCGGTCGGCGTGCGGACCGGTCAGCTTCACGTGAACCTCGCGATAACTCCCATCCGGCTTCGGATTGGAGGGAACGTATCCGATGGTGTATTGATTCCGGATATCGCGTGAGATCGCCTCGAGCGTCGCACTCGCATCGGCGATCTGTCTGGGGAAAAAGCTTTCGCCTCCCGAAACTTTCGCCAGGCGTTTCAGCACTCCCGGATTCCGGTCGTGATCGTACTCGTCGAACAGCCCCACCGTGTAGACGATCACGTCGGATTTCTGCAGCATCGCGATGATATCTTCGAACCGGCGCATGCTCGCGTTGTCCCCGCCGTCGCTCAAAACAATCAGCACTTTTTTCTGCAGCGGGCTCTGCCGGACATGCGCGACGCCCGCGGCGATCGCATCGTACAGCGCGGTTTGCCCGCGCGCGTGAATGGTCGACATAGCTGCCTGCAGCATCTGCGGGTCGCTCATGAAAGCGCTCCCGTGGGGAAGGGAAGGCGACACATGTTCGTTGAAGTGAATCACGAACATCTGGTCCTGCGGATTGCTCGACTGCGCAAATTCGCCCGCCGCGGCCACCACATCCGGCAGTTTCCGCTGCATGCTGCCGCTGTTATCCACCACCAGGCCCACCGCGACCGGAGCATCCTCCCGCCGGAACAGCCGGATTTCCTGCGGCGCGCCGTCTTCGAACACCTGAAACGCGGATTGCGGCAGATTCCCGACCATCCGTCCGCCGCGATCCGCTACCGAGACGTTCAGAACCACCAGGTTCACGTCAACGTTGAAATCGGCGTGCGCTGGCGGTTCCTGGTGCCCCGGCGGGTCCTGGTGCGCCGGCGGTTCCTGGTGCGCCGGCGGGTCCTGCGACGCGATGGCCGTTGCAGCCATCCAGCCGATCGCCGTGATGAGACGCGCGATGGTTCCCACGTTACGCCCGCAGCGCCTCAATTTTAACAGACCTTAGTCTGATCGACGCGCGCTAAACCGTGACACCAGCGCCGCCGCGCCGAGCGAGATCAATCCCAGCATCAGAATCAGCGGCAGATTGCTCGCCGTTTGCGGCAGTTGCGCGGGAGGGTTCGGCGCGGGCGCGGTATTTTGCGCCAGCTTCGGAGGCGCAGTCACCACCGTGGACTCCTGCACCTCTTCGCCCGACGCCTGCTCCGCCATCACGGGAGCTTTCTTCAGCGCCACCACCTTGGGCTCCTGCACGGACTTGGCCTGCGCCTGGGTATTCGCTTCCAGATTGTTCGGCATCGAGAGCACGGGTTGATTGTTCGCCTTGGCCAGCTCCATCGCCCGATGCTTCGGATACACGAACTCCTGCCCGTAGTTGTCGCCCGGATAGAACCACGCTTTCAACGCCTCCGGCTGGTTGGACGCCCGTTCCGCGAACGTGATCACGGTTTTCGAGGTCGGCTGCAGCCGGTAATCCGGAATCGCGAGTATAATCGCCAGGGACCTGGTCCGATCCGCATTGAGGATCTGCACGATGTCCCGGTTCGATTCGGAATCCATGAGCTTGAACCAATACGTGCCGGCCGGAAGAACCCGCCCCGGAACTTCGACCGGTCCGCTGAAGGTCAGTTTGGTCAACTCGTTCCAGTCATCCGCGTTCGCCAGCGGAAGCAGGATGCCGGTTGCGGCGATCACTGCGGTAATCACAACGCTTTTCATAAAACATCTCCTTACTTCGTCAATTGGTTTGCACCACCACGAAGCTGGTCGTCCCATTGCGGTCGACCAGCAACAGCACCGGCTGATCGCCCGCGCCTCGCATGGCGCGGTCAAATCCCGAAACACCCGTCACCGCCTGCCGATTCACTTCCTGAATCACGTCGCCCTGCTGGAGCCCCGCGCTCGCGGCCGAGCTGGCCGGATCCACATTGGTGACCACCACTCCTTTGGTCCCTGACGGCAGCTTCAACTGCGCCGCCACGTCCGGCGTGAGGTCGGTCACCGTAATCCCGCGCATCTGGCTCTGGCGTGGCTCTCTGGAGCCGCCCGCCGATGGCGCAGGTCCGCTCGAGGCGATATTCGCCGGCATCTCCGCCAGCTTCACCGGAATCTCCTGCGTCGCGCCGCTGCGGAAAATGGTCAGCTTCACGGTAACGCCCGGCGCCATCATGCTGATCTTGAGTTGCAGCGCGCGGCTATCCTCCATCCGCTGCCCGTCCACGTCGAGCACGATGTCCCCCACCTTCAACCCGCTCGCCGCGGCCGGACTGTCCTTCTCCACTTCGCTGATCAGCGCACCGTAATTGTTATTCGATCCGAAAGACTTGGCGATATCCTGGGTCACCGGCTGGGTGGTCACTCCGAGCCACGCCCGCGTCACTTTGCCGTTCTTGAGAATGTCCTCCATCACCACGCGCGCCATGTTACCCGGGATCGCGAATCCCACGCCTTCGTTTCCTCCGCCTCCGCTGCCGGTGAGGATCGCCGTGTTGATCCCGATCAGTTCCCCCTGCGCGTTCATCAGCGCGCCGCCTGAGTTGCCGGGATTGATGGCTGCGTCGGTCTGGATGAAATCCTCATAGTCTTCGATGCCCAGCCCGCCGCGCCCGGTCGCGCTGACGATCCCCATGGTGACGGTCTGATTCAAGCCGAACGGATTGCCGATCGCCAGCACGAAATTGCCGGCCTGCATTTTGCTCGAATCGCCGAACGCCAGCACCGGCAGCCCGGTCGCGTTTACTTTGAGAACCGCGATATCGGTTTTGGGGTCCTTGCCGACCACCTTCGCCTGAAACGTGCGATTGTCCGCCAGCAGGACTTTCACATCCGTCGCGCCGTCGATCACGTGATTGTTGGTCAGAATGTAGCCGTCCGGACTCACGATCACGCCGGACCCGAGGCTCTGCTCCCGTTGCGTCGAAGGCGGAGTGCTCCGCGGAATCGCGCTGCCGAAAAACTGCCGGAAGAAAGGATCGGAAAAGAAAGGCGACAGACTCTGCCCCGGCGTGTGGATCACTTTTGAAGTGGACACGTTCACGATGGCCGGCACCGCGCGCTTCACCACCGGCGCGAATCCGTCTTCGAAAGAAACCTGCGCGGCGCTCGCCGAGACCGGCGCGGCCACCAGAATCGGAATGGTTTTTCCGGTTTTCGCCGTGATCCAGGAGCCGGCCAACGTCCCCGCCCCCACTGCAATCAGCACTGCAACCACCGTCTGCATCCTCATAATCGCAACGCTCCTATGTAGTGGATGCTGGCTAGGGGCGTTACCGTTCACGTTTGCTATGTAAACCACGGGTGCCGCGGAACGTCTTAAAATCACTGCAACTCTACGACAAAGAACGTTTAACCGCTCCCTTTGGTCGCGGCTCGCTTGGTGCTAAATCGTTCGCCCCGAGCCGTGACCAAAGGGAGCGGTTAAACGTGTCTCTTCCATATAAGCTTCTGGCGCTGGCCTTGATTGCGCTCCCCGCAATGGCCGACGAAGGGATGTGGCCTTTCAACCAGTTCCCCAAGGACGCGGTTCGCGAGAAGCACAAATTCGAAGTCACCGCCGATTTTCTCGACCGCCTTCGGCTCGCCTCCGTGCGCATCGCCGGCGGGTCGGGATCGTTCGTCTCGCCGAACGGCTTATTGCTCACCAGCCGCCAGGCCGTGGCCGATTGCCTGACGCAATTGAAACGTGAACGGCGAACCGAGTTTTTCTACGCTTCCACCGAATCCGCCGAGCCGCGCTGCCCGGGTTTGTCGGCAGAACGCCTTTTACGCATTGAAGACGTGACATTGAAGGTGAAATCCGCGGCGAAGGAGAACGCCCCCGCCGCGCAGGCCATTGCGCTCCGAAACGCGGCCATCGCACAGACCGAAAAGACCTGCGCGCCGCGTTGCAAAGTGGTCAAGCTGTTTTCCGGCGGCCGCTACGACCTGTATGAATACGAAACGTTAGCCGACCTGCGCCTGGTCTTCGCTCCTGAATACGATGTCGCGTTCTTCGGCAAAGAGCGCGATTCCATCAGCTATCTGCGCTACGGATTGAACATCGCCTTCCTGCGCGCGTATGAAAACGGCCAACCCGCGGCGACGCCGCATTTTTTGAAAATCAATACCGAGAGCATCCAGGATGGCGAGCTAGTCTTCGCTGCCGGCAATCCCGCACCGACGGAGCGGTCGTCCACGGCCGCGCAGCTGGCCTTCGATCGCGACCGCGCGCTGCCCACCGCGATCAGCCGATTGCAGACGCGGATTCAGGCGCTGACCCTGTTTTCGTCACAAAACGAAACGAACCTACGGATGGGGCAAGCGCTACTGGCTCAATTCCTTGGCGAATACAAAATCGCCGCCGGAAAACTGATCGGCCTGCGGGACGATCGCCTGGTGACGCGCAAGACCACGTTCGAAGGCAAGATCCGCCGGGCCGTCCAGGCATCCAAACTCGGCCCGGAAGGCGGAAAGGTGTGGGACGATCTGGGCTCGGCCTACAAACTCTGGACGCCGAACGAAAAGGCGTACCAGATTCTCGAATCCGATCCCGCGCCGGGATCGAACCTGTTCCGCGCGGCTCGCCGGGAAATTCGAAAGGAACCCACCGACGCCGCGATCGTGACCCTGCCGCAGCCGCTCGAAATCCTGATGCTGACCAGGTATTTAGAGGAGTTGAAGGCGCTCGGCGACAAGCAGGTTCCGCTCAAGCGCGTGTTGGGCTCGAAGAATCCGCAGGAAGCGGCGGAAGCTTACGTGAAATCAGGCAACGTGAAGGAACTGGCTAAGTTACTCGACGAGCCGGCGCGGCGGTTGGCGGAAAAGCACCAGGAAATTATCGGCTCGCTCGAAGCCTCGGCCGCGGAAAAAATCGCGCAGTATCGATTCAAACTGTTCGGCGCAGCCGATTATCCCGACGCGACCGGAACGCCTCGTGTCGAATTCGGAACGGTCAAAGGCTACACCGATCGGGCCGGCGTTCCGATGCCTTACGCGTCGACCTTCAGCGGCCTGTATTATCGCGAGAACAAAGCCGATCCTTATGTGGTTCCGAGGCGCTGGCTGGATCTGAAACCGGAGCTGAGTGAGACCGTCCCGCTCGATTTCGTCAGCACCTGCGACATCGGCGGCGGCGATTTCGGGAGCCCGACCGTAAATCGCGCAGGCGAACTGGTGGGCGTGATGTTCGACGGCAATCTCGAAAGCCTGCCGGATGTTTACCTATACAGCGACGAACAGGCACGAGCCGTGCACGTCGCGGCGGGAGGAATCGCGGAGGCGCTCGAGAAGATCTACAAAACCCCGGCGCTCTTAAATGAGCTTTGGCCGCAGATGCACGCAGATACACACGGATCAAAACAATAAGCTTTCTTATCAGCGTGAATCGGCGTGTATCTGTGGCTAAGGAACAACGACCATCGGCGACCGCGGGAACGCGAACTTTCTTCCTACTTCGTCGATCACATTGATCTGGCAGGTGTACCGGCCCGGCGCGAGCTCTTTCAACGGGACCTGAATTTTCACCGATACCGCCTCCGGACGCGTTTCGGCGAGTTGCGTTTCATCGAGCGGCGCGACTTCGAATGCCTTCGCACCGTGCTCGTTGAACAGGCTCAAACTCACTTTCACGCGACGGGCTTTCGCGTTCTTCGGATCGGGCCGCGCGTCGTAAACGTCGAAGGTCACGTATAGATTCTGGTTGCGGCGGAAAACCTTGGTGATGTTCGGCACCAGCTTTTCCTCTTCGCCGGGAGGTCCCACGATCAGCGGATTCGCCGTCGCTTCCTTCTTGGTGGTTTTCTCGGCGACGCCGACCGCGGTCTTCATGGACTCGCGCTGGCTGCTCCAGATGATGCTGCTGAGCTTGAGGCCCGGCGTGTCGGCGGCCAGATCGGGGATCGTGAAATGGGTTTCGAAGGTCCCCATTTTCCCGGTGACGTTTTCGCGCACCAGGAATTTCATGTGATAGCGTCCCGGCTCCAGCGTGAATCCGGCGTTGTACTGATAGTTCTTGCGCATGGCCTTGGCGGCGTTGCCTTCGTCCAGCTTGATCTTGATGAAATCGCGAACGTTGCCGACCACCGCTTTCGATTCGTCCTGAATCTGGCCGATAAAATCGAACTGCGTGAACGCCGCGCCGCCTTTGGCCGCAAGCGCGACCACCGATCCCGGAACTTTCACCGAAACCGGAACGAAATACACGCCCGGCGACACGCGGAAATAATCGACCTGGAGCGCCAGCGGCAGGTCCGTGATGGGATCGCCGGCCGAAATCGCTTCTTTCAACTGCTGTTCTTTATCCTGGCCGTTCATTTTCGTCCAGGTTTTCGACGCCCAGTATCCGGGGCGATGCTCCAGCTTGACGCCTTGCATTCCGTTGGTCAGCTTGACGGTAATGCGCCGGTATTTTCCATCTTCGGCTGAGTTGGTCGAATAGTAGCCGACGATGTAATAGCTGCCCATGGCGTCCTGCGCGTTCTTGATGCCGAGCGCCAGGTCGTTACTGTCGAGAAACGCGCGTGCCGCCCGTATCTTCGGCGAGAGTGACCAGCGTCTCCTGCGAATCGTTGATGCTTGCGCGCTGTGAATTGTAAACTGAACCGTTGAAAATCCCGCTACCGCGCGATGCGGCTTTACTCGCGCCGCCGCCGGGAGGGTCCGCCATCAGCCCGCGCGCGTCGATCGGCTAGATCGCCAGATTCGATTTCATCGCGGAGTTGATGGTGGCTTCAAGCTGCGCCTGGTTGTCGATTCCGGTCTTGCTCACTCCGGACGCGAAATAGATCAGTGCCTTCTTTTCGGGCAGCGCCGCGAGCATGCGCGCGGCCTGCTCGATCGCGGCCAGCTTCTGATCGGTATTGAATATGTTGAATTCGGTTTCATCGGCGACGAACGCCGCGCCGGTGTCTTCGTTGTTATCGTCGCCGGTGTCGGCCAGGCCGGCGAGTTCGCTCATTTCGCCGATGGGCAAGCCGCGGATGATGTTTGAGAGCACGTCGCGGTCGGCCGTGAAATCGCTCAGGATCTGGACGGTGCTGGTGTAGAGCAAAATCGCCACCAGATCGTCCTTGGTGATCTGTTTTTCGAGATACTCATTGGCGGCATCCTGCGCGCGAATCTGCTCGGGGATCCCCATCGAGGAGAAATCGAAGTAGAAAACCAGCAGGCGCTTGCCGTGGTATTGAATTTCGCCGGGAGCGTGCGTGGTGATGGTGGTCTTGGGAGCTTCCGGGAGTTTGAGCTGATCGTCCAGAGTCAATTTCGGCGGAGGTTCCGGATGGCTTTCGAGTTTCTGATATTCGAACACCGAGACTTTTTGCAGCTTTCCGTCTTCAAACACCGCGAAGTCGGATTGTTTCAAACCTTCGATCAGCTTTCCGGTTTTGTCTTTGACGGTCACGTCGACCACCACCAGGCGGGTGTGGGAGGTGAACGTCGCGGGGCCGGTGTCGGGAATCTGCACCGGCTGGCGCTGTTGCGCGAGGATCGGAATCAGAATCGAGATCAACATCCGCATCAGAAGCTGAACCTCAGCAGCAAGGTTACCGTGCGCATGCTCGAGACGGCGGTCGGCAGGCCGTAGGTCGCGGAGTTGACCGTGGTGCCGAAGCCGGTGATATAGGGATGGTTCAGCGCGTTGGCCGCGCTCAGGCGAAATTGAAGGGTGCGGCGCGTTTCGCCGAAACGGAAGGCGCGGTTGATGGCCGCATTCAGCGCGACCTGGAACGGACCGGGGATGGTGTCGCGTCCGGCGTCGCCATATTGGCCGGCCGCCGGAGTGGTGAAGGCGGATTCATTGAAGAATGCGCCTGTGCCGCCTGAGATGGGCGAGCCGGTGGCTTCCGCGCGCAGGCTGCCGAGCGCCGCGACTCCGCCGGTGTTCGAAAGATTTCCGGCGACAGTCGCGGTAGCGGGAAGGCCGTCGGCCGCCGTGAAAGTTCCGTTGAGCGTCCAGCCGGCCAGCGCGGCGGTTTTCCATCCGCCGTTGCGCATCATTCCATGTACGCCTACCGGCGATGAGACCGTATACGTCAACGTCAGCTTGTTGCGCTGGTCGAAACTGGAAAGGCCGCGCTCATTGTTCCAGTTGTTGATGAACTGAACGGTGGTGCCGCCGGTGCCGGTGAAGCTGGATGCATCGTCGATGGATTTCGAATAGGTGTACAGCAGCACGGCCGACATGCCGCGCGTGAAACGGCGCGTGACGCGCACCTGGCCGGCGTTGAAAATCGAATTGGCGCCGGTGGTCTGGTAGTTGAATCCGGTCGCGTTGCCGATCTGCAGAAGTTCCTGCGCGGTCAGCACGGCGCCGGGCGGGGCGCGATTAGGCTCCTCGACCACGCCGAGGTCGGTGCCCTTGGTGCCGATATATTCAAGTTCAACCAGCAGGGTCCGCTTGAACGTGTTCTGGATCGCCGCGACCCAGGTCTGGGCGTAGGGCAATTTGTACTCCGGGTTGATCGCATAAGTGTTGGTGATGGTTTGGGAGGGCGTCAGCGCGAAGCCGTTTTCAAGCGTGAGCGGATCGGCGGGACTGGTGCTGATCGACGCCGTTTTCGCGAACGGCGGCTGCGAAGCCATCTGCGAAACGATGGATCCATATGGCGAGCCACTATAGAAAATGCTGTATCCGGTGCGCAGCACGATATTGTGTTTCGCCGACGGCCGCCAGGCGATGCCAAAGCGCGGAGAGAACGGCGTGCGGTCGGGTTTCAGCAGGCTGGAGGGCAATCCGAATTGCGATGCGGTGGCCGGCGTGACGACTTCAGCGGACGTAAATCCCGGCGCGAGGACCAGGTTCGCGAGGTTACCGCGCAGTTCCGTGTAGGGCGCGAAATATTCGTAGCGCAGGCCGAAGTTGATGGATAATCCGCGCGAAATACGGAAGTCATCCTGCGCGTAGGCGGCGGTCGACCAGCCGCGAAAATAGTTGTCGTCGCTGCCGAAACGAAGCGAGCTCGATTGCGGAAGGCCCAGCAGGAAATCGGCGAAGTCGAAGCCGGTGCCCGTCATGGGCTGGCCCGCGGAGTTCAATTGGCTGGTCAGGAGCCCGGAAAAACTGAACGATCCGCGCGCGTTCTGGTAGGTGTCGCTATTGTTGTCGAGCTTGCGAAACAAATATCCGAAGGTCAGGTTGTGCTTTTTTTTCAGCACATACGTGATGTTGTCGGTGAAGTTGTTGGTCTGGTTGTGCGTGACTGAAGCCGAGGAATCCGACAGGCTTCCAAAATTAGTGAACGAAAGATTCGGCGGGCCGTAGTTGATGGGCGCCTGCGACGTGCCGGTGATGCCGAGCTCTCCAGCCACGTTGTCGGTGTACGCGAAATAGGGAACGGTCTGGTTGTCATTGCGGCTGAAGGTGAGGCTGGCGCTGTTGTTGAAGCGCGGCGCGAAGCTGTGGCTCCATCCCGCGGTGGCGCTGATGCCGTAGCCGGTGGTGGGGTCGCGGAATCCGAAAAGCTGCTCGGATTCAGAGTTGCGGTTCTGATACTGGACGTTGAAATTGATCCGGTCCTTGTTGTTGAGCGGCGCGTTTAGTCGGATTCCGACGTTGTTATTGTTGCTGGGAGTGGAGGTGACGATGCGGTAGTTTTCCGTGACGCCGGGGAAGGTCGGCAGAGGAATGTATTGGAGCAGGCCGAGCGCAACCGGACTGATGCGCGTCGCCGGGATGACGTTGCCGGGGAATGGCGAGCCGGTGGTGGGATCGAAGATGGTGACCGGGGTGTTGGTCTGGGCGGCGGAGAAATCGCCGCCGCGTTCGGCCAGGGTCGGCACCGAGGAGACCTGGCTGTAGGCATTGCGGCTGACGGTTCCTTGATACGTGAAATAAAACGCCGCGCGTTTCCAGTTGAGAATTTTCGGAATCACCATCGGCCCGCCGACGTTGACTCCGAAGCGCGCGTTGTCGGACGACGGTTTCGCGGCGCTCTCTCCGTTCAGCGAATAAGGTGCGGCATTGAAGGCGGAATTTGCAAGCGTGATGAATACCGATCCGGTGTACGCCGGCTGCGCATTGCGACGGCGGTTTCCGAAGCTCGAAAACTGTCCATTATAGGGACCGCGCCGGAACTGACCCGGATTTCCTCCGCGCCCGCCGCGACCTCCGCCGCGACCACCACCTCCGCCTCCTCCGCCGCCGCGACCACCACCACCGCCTCCTGGTCCGCCGAAGCCGCCGCCGAATAAGGATGGCCCTCCGGGAGGTCCGCCGCCCAGGCCGTCGGTGAATCCGCCGTTGATCGCGCTGGTGCCCAATCCTCCCAGGCCGAGACCATCCGAGCCCGCGACGGTCATCCCCGGCGGCAATCCGAGCGCGCCCTGGCCGGGTCCGCCGAGGCCCATCATGCCACCAGGTCCGCCGCGGCCCATGGCGCGCTGGCGCTGGGCTTCATCGTCGCTCGACTGGCCGAGCCCGCCGCTGGTGCTGCCGTTGACCAGGAATGCGTCGTCGGCATCGTCGCCGGTGGGGAGCGCGGGGTTGGTCTGACTGGCTGCATCGGCGAGGGCCTGTTGACCTGCCTGGGTCGGCGTCACGGCTGCGCTTTGAAATCCGGGGCGCTGTTGCGGACCGGCGGTGGGAGCACCCGCAGCGCCCCGGCCACCACCCCGTCCATATCCGCGGCGGCCGCGACCCGGAGTATTCGGAACCGCGCTTGCGGACGTCGAGCCCTCCACCCGTGGCATTTCGAGAATCCAGTCGTGAAAAACGGGCTCCGCACCGACCGTGATCTGCTGGTGAACCGTGGTGAAACCGAGCATTTCCACCTGGATATTCCACACGCCCAGCCCCAGATTCAGCGAGTACCGGCCGTTCGCGTCGGTGAACCCGACCACCTTCTGATCGCCCTGCGTGGCGGTCACACTGGCGCCGGGAATAAATTGATCCGCGGCCCGAACGGTCCCGGTCTGCTGGGCTGCCGAAAGGGCGCTAGCCGAGATAATCGCCGCAAATACAGCGAGATGCAATCGCAAACCGGAAAATCTGAGGTGGTGAGACAAGCTAGATCATATAGTCAGACGGCTTGCGGGCCGATCGGTTGACGATCGGGCGATTCGTCCAGGCCGGGACGGTCGATCAGGGCCATCAGGGTGCCCGTCATGGTGGCGATCAGGCGCTCTTTGCCGTCTTCGATTCCGTAGGCGCGCGCGTCGCATACGGTAAGCGTGCGCCCGGGTTTCACCACCTGAGCGCGAAAGGCGAAACGCTCGCCTTTCGCCGGTGCGATCAGGTTGGTTTTGAACTCGACCGTAAGCACCGCGGCGCCGGCCGGCATCAGCGAATTAGCGGCGTAGCCACAGGCGCTGTCGAGCGCGGTGGTGATAATGCAGGCGTGAATGAATCCGTGCTGCTGGGTGTAGGATTCGGCGAAAGGCATGGCGAGGTCGACTTCGCCCGGCGCAACGCGCGTCATTTCGACGCCCAGCGTGCGCATCACCCGCTGACGGGAGAAGCTCGATCGCACGCGTTTTTCAAAATCGGGATCTCGTGGTTCGAAGGACACCCATTCATCTTAGATGGGGTTGTTCCAAACTCGAATCGATCACCGCCAGATGTTCCGGACGCGCCACGAATTCGACTTCGGTAATTCCGAGCACGCTACGCAGTTTCTCGGCCGGCACTTTCATGGGACCGGCGCTCGGCGCGCTGCCGGGGGCAGGTTGCGGAAAGGCGGTCGACATCGCGGTGTGAAATTTTATATTGCCTTCCACTTTCTGCATGGTCTGGTGGATGTGACCGTTCAGCACCGTCACCGATCCGAAACGCTTGACGTAGCTCAGTGCTTCTTCACTGTCGGCGGTGCCCCAGCCCCACTCCGGATACACGCTCCACAAGGGAATGTGCGCGAAAATGACCACGGGCGTGCTGGACTTGCGGGCGCTCAGGTCGTCTTTCAACCACGCGAGCTGATCGGCTCCCAGCTTGCCCATCCCATCGATCGCGGCCGAATTCACCAGACCCACGAAATGCACGCCTTTGTGATCGAAACTGTACCAGCCAGTGCCCTTGGTTCCTTTCCCGAAGCGCGCCAGATATTCTTTACCCTGATCGGTCGCGTTATCGTGTTCGCCGGGGACGCAGTACATTTGTTTCGTTTTGGCGCCCTGCATCAACTGGCTGAGCGTGTCGAATTCGGACGGCTTGGCAAGCTGCGTCAGATCGCCGGTGTGGATCAGAAAGTCGGGCGCTTTGGGCAGCGCGTTGATTTTGTCGATGGCGATCTGCAGCGTCGCGTTCACGTCGGCATTGGCGGGCCGGTTGAAGCCGATGTGGCTGTCGCTGATCTGGACGAATTGAAATGCTTCGTGGTCCTTGCCCTGGCCGAGCAATTTCGAGGTCGGAACGCCGCCGGCGATGGTCCACACCACGCCGGACCCGGCCCAAGCCATGCAGCGCAGGAATCCGCGCCGGTCGATTCCATCGATATCGGTCATTTGATAGCCTCCGGGTGGCATGACTGCTCGGCGGGCGATTTTATTCCCGGGAATAAATCGCCATGCAGATGAGTCTGAAGCATTAGCCGCGGATACACGCAGATGAACGCCGATAAGAAAACTTTAAGTTCCATCCGCGTGAATCCGCGTGAATCTGCGGCTCGTGTCACAATGGCACCGGATCCCATGGATGCAGCCGGGAAACGGGCACGGTTTGAACAAACCGTCCTGCCGCACTTGAATGCCGCCTATAATCTGGCGCGCTGGCTGACGCGCAATAGCCACGATGCCGAGGACGTGGTGCAGGAATCCTATCTGCGCGCGTTTCGCGCGTTCGACGGCTTCGAAGGGCCCGACAGCCGAGCCTGGCTGTTGGCCGTGGTTCGCAATACGTGTTACAGCATGCTGAGAAAAAATAAGCCGGCAGTCGAGTTCGATGAGACCTACACCGCGGCCGACCCGGCGCCCGATGCGGAAGCTGCGCTAATCACCGAAGCCGCGCTCGGGTCGCTGCAGGATTGCCTCGAAGCTTTGCCGCTCGAATTCCGCGAAGTGATCGTACTGCGGGAGCTGGAAGAGATGTCGTACAAGGAAATTTCGGACGTGGCGCGCGTGCCGGTGGGTACCGTCATGTCGCGGCTGGCGCGGGCGCGGAAACGCCTGCAGCAATGCCTGGCGGGAGTCATGAAATGAGCTGCGAAATCGCCCGGCATCTGCGCGAGTCGAACGATCCGGCGCTGGCGGACCATCTGCGCTCCTGCGCGTCGTGCATTGTGCAGGATCATGCGCGCTATTACGAAGCTCCGTCCGGCCTGGAACAACGCGTCCGCGCGTCGTTGCATAAAGAGGATCGGGCGCCGTCGAATTGGCGATGGCTGAGCATCGCCGCATCGGTGCTGGTCGCGGCTTCGGTGATCTTTCTGCTCCATTCCCGCGCGGATGACCGGCACGTCATGGCGAGCAACGTTCTTTCCGCCCATATCCGTTCGCTGCAGGGTAATCATCTGCTCGACGTGCCGTCGTCGGATCAGCACAACGTGAAGCCGTGGTTCAACGGAAAGCTCGATTTCGCGCCGGATGTGAAGGAAGTGAGCGGGTTCCCGCTGCTGGGAGGTCGTCTCGATTATTTCGACGGCCACGCTGCGGCGGCGCTGGTGTATGGGCGTCGCGATCACAAGATCAATTTGTTTACCTGGCCGGCCGCGGAGCCGATTCCTGAATTCACCGAAACCGTCAGCGGCTATCATTTGCAGGGCTGGTATCGCAACGGGATGGCGTTCTGGGCCGTGTCCGATCTCAACGCCGGAGAACTGGGCGAGTTCGTATCGGCATACCGGAACAACTAGGTCTTTGAGCATTTGTTGGCACTTCAGCCCCAAGCGTCAGAGTCTGCGTGAAAAGTGGAGTTGATCCCCGCCGTTACGAGTCTGTGTGAAAAGTGGAGTTGGTCGGCCTTGCTCCCTCCCTCACGGTCGGGGTTCCGTTTGGCGCCACGTCGAATGAGCCACATACGGAACCCCGCGCGTGAGCAAGGGGAGCAGGTCCGTGGTTTTCACACAGACTCTTACCGGCAGGGCTGGTCTATCGTTGAAGGTGCAGACGTCCGTGACCAGCCCTGCCGGTCACGGCGGGGATCAACTCCACTTTTCACGCAGACTCGTCAGCTTGCGGCTTGCGATGGTTACGGTAATAGCCCCAAGCTCATGCATGGGGCTCGAATCCGCCTTGCCGTGCAGGATGGAACCAGCTATTTATCGGGTCGCGGCACTGGTGGAGTGCTTGCGTCACAAAAGCTAAGATCACCCCGCCGAGCGGAAATTTCTCAAAGCCAGGCGCAGCACCGGGACCAGCGCCGCGTAAAGGATGACGCAGATCGCCACGCCCGCTACCAGCCACACCACCAGTGCGTGCATCGTGACCACCCACAAGGTTTGAATCGCGTGCCAGACCCCGGTGCGGATCAGCGTGGCGACGCCGCTGAGCGTGATGGTCGAAACATCGGCGCGGAACATCCGCGCTCCCCAACGATAAAACGGGATCAGCAGAATCAACTGAAACGGATAGACCACGCCGTTGACCAGTTGAATCGCGGGAAGATTCAGGCGCAGCGCGACCGCCGCCAGCGTGCAGAGGATGGTGGTCGATCCGAGCACCGGGATCACGCCGATCATAATTCCCAGCGCGATGGTCAGCGCAATTTTTTCGGGCGAAATTCCCTGCCGGAGCAGGCTGATGAAAGGCTTCAGCCAGCGATTGTTCAGAACGGCGTCGAAACCCGGCACTATCCTGATAATGCCACGTGCAACTCCTGCGCGGCGCCATTCCATGGCTCACCGTACAGGCTGGACTGGCTGGCGTTCTTGGTGAGCATCAATTGCACGTCGCCGATGTGGCGTTCGCGGAACGCGCCTTCGCAGTACGCCAGATAGTAATCCCACATACGGCAGAAGCGGTCATCGAAACCCAGCGCGCGGACTTCCTCCATCGATTCGTGGAACCTCCGGCGCCACTCGGCGAGCGTCGCGGCGTAGTGCAGACCGATGTCCTCGACGTGATACATCGACAGGCGCGTCGCGCGCACCAAGGAATTTAGAATCTCTCGAATCGAGGCCAGCTGCGCGCCCGGAAAAATGCGCCGTTGAATCCAGTCGCTCTGTTTCTTGTACGCGTCGAAGCGATGCTCGTTCATGGTGATGGCTTGCATGACCATGGCGCCATCCGGCGTCAGCAGACGGTCGCAGGCGGAAAAAAACGCGTCGTAGTAATTCAGGCCGACGGCCTCAAACATCTCGATGCTCACCAGTTTATTGAACGACCCGCGCAGATTTCGATAATCTTCGAGCAGCAGAGTGATGCGGTCACCGGCGTCTCCCGCGGCGGCGAAGGATTCTTTCGCCTGATCGTGCTGTTCGCGGCTGATGGTGGTGGTGGTCACCCGGCATCCATAATTGCGCGAGGCGTGCAGCGCGAATGCGCCCCACCCGGTTCCAATTTCAAGCACCTCATCCTCCGGCGACAGCCGAAGCTTGCGGCAGATCCGGTCGAGCTTTTCGACCTGCGCCTGTTCAAGCGAATCGTCCGCGCGGAGATAGACCGCGCTCGAATACACCATGCCGCGATCGAGAAACAGGCGGAAAAAATCGTTGCTGAGATCGTAATGCGCCTGAATGTTGCGGCGGCTGCCTTCCACCGTGTTGCGGTTCATGGCGTGGCGCACGCGGTGAAAGGCGCGGTTCGCAAGTGAAAGCAGCGCGTTTCCGCTTTCGAGCGTTTGCATATTGCGCGCGGCCAGGCGCACCACGGCGACCGGGTCCGGCGAGGACCAGTCGCCATCCACGTAGGCATCGCCGGCCGCATCGTCGCCGCCGAACAGCACGCGGTTGAAGAAGCGGGGGTCGTGAACCGCAATCGACGCGCGAAGCGCGGCCGCGGGATCGCCGAAATGGTAAGTGTGCTCCGGGCAGACCACTTCGAGCGATCCGTCGCGCACTTTTTCGAGCATTCGGAAGACGGTCTTCTGAGCGAATGTCATGTACGTTCGGTCGCCTCCTGAAGAGTGTGTGAAAAATCAGGATTCCACCCCGCCATCACCGGCGGGGCTGGTCTATCGAATCGGAGTATACGGCCACTTTTAACGCCGACGCTCACGGTCGCGGCTCCGTCTGGTGTTTCGCGGGATCGGCACCATGTGGAACCGCGCGAGCCGGGTGGGTAAACACCGGAACTCCTTTCACAAACAGGCGCAGCGCCTGCCAGTGAATTGCGCCGATCACTTTGGCTGTCATCCACGGATGGCGCGCCAGGACCCGGCCGACATTGCGCGCCGTCCACGGCTCATGTTCGAGCGCGAGCGTCGCATCGAACAATGGCGATTGCCCGCTCTCGATCGTACTCATGTGAGCGATCAGCTTGTCGCCTGGTTCGGTCAGCACGAATTCGTAATCCAGATTCATGTCCATGAACGGCGAAACGTGCATGGTTTTAGGGCAGCGATAGTGGAGCGCGTTCGCCGAGGCCTGGCGATTGTGCGACGACAGCCAGTAGTTGCGGCTCTCTCCGAACGTGCTGTTTACTTCCGCGAGCACGGTGTCCACGCCGCCCATCCGGTCATAGCAAAAATACAGCGAAATTGGATTGAAGCAGTAGCCTAGATAGCGCAGATGCGTGAGCAGAAAAATCGGTCCGTCGGGCAACGCGATTCCGTGCGTGCCGGCATCCCGCGCGATGCGGGCACGCAGCGGAAGCGAAGGATCGCCCAAATGATCGCGTTCCTCAAAGCTTGCCCAATTGAAGCGGTTGTAACTGGTCCAGGGCGATTTCGACATCAGCTCCGGAATGCGGTCGATATCCAGCCACGCCATGAACAGGTTGTAGGTGAACGCATGTGCGCGCGGACGGAAGCGGCGATGCCGCAGCGTGCCGGTGTAGAGGCCTGGTTCGGGAATCATGCGCAGTCGACCCCGAAGGCTTCGGCCACCCGCAACCCGCTTCGCACGCCGTCCTCGTGGAAACCGTAGAGCCAGTATGCACCGCAGAAATGGGTGTGGTTCCGGCCGCTGATCCGCGCCCATTGTTCCTGCGCGCGAACTGCGGCCCGCGTGTATAGCGGATGCTCATAAATCATCCGGCGCAGCGCTCGTTCCGGCTTGACGTGGCCGTTCGCATTCAACGTGACGCAGTAGTCTTCCGGCGTGTCGAGCGACTGCAGCCGGTTCATGTGATAGGTGACCGTGACCTTCCCCGAATCGCCCAGCAGATAATTCCACGACGCGCGCGCGGCCGGCCGCTTGGGGAGCAGCGTCGAATCGGTATGCAGGCAGGTTTCATTACGGCTGGTGGTGAAGCAGTTGAGGATTTCGCGTTCCGTTTCGGTGGGCTGTGCGAGCATCGGCAGAATCTGGTCGCCGTGGCACGCGAACACCACTTCGTCGAACTGCTGCGCGGGACGATCGAGGAATCGAAGGGTCACGCCCGAATCCGACCGGTCGATTGCCTGAATGGCCGCGTCTTTCATGATCCGATCCCGGAACGGCGCGGTCAGCGGCGCGAAATACGAATGACTTCCGCCGCGGATGGTCTTCCACTTGGGATGCGTGTTGATCCCCAGCATGCCGTGATTCTGCATGAACCGGATCAGCGTCACGGCCGGAAACATCGGCACGATTTCGGGAGCCATGGACCACACCGCGCCGGCCATCGGGATCAGGTAACGCTCGATAAACACCGGCGAAAATGCGCGGCGATCGACGAACTGGCCGAGTGTCATTTCTTCCGCCGCCGGATCGTCCAGGATCTTGGGAGCTTCCCGATTGAAGCGCAGGATTTCGCGCAGCAGCGTGTAATGATCGGGCGAAAAATAGTTGCGCTTCTGCGCGAAAAATCCGCCTAGGCCGCGGCTCGAATACTCGAATGCTCCATCGTGGCCGGTCACCGCGAAGGACATATCGCTCGGCTGGGTTTCGACGCCCAGTTCCTGAATCAGCCGGCAGAAATTCGGATACGTGCGGTCGTTGTGAACAATGAAACCGGTGTCGACGGGGAGAGAATCGACCATCACAGTGTGGGTGTGCCCGCCGATGCGCTGGTCGCGTTCGAACACGTGTACTTCGTGCCGGCGGCTCAAGTAATACGCGGCCGACAATCCCGAAATTCCCGATCCGATGACCGCGATCCGCTTCACGACACCGCCTTCACGGGGACTTCAGGAGCCGACGGCACGTGCCGGAACGGCCGCAAATCGCGCACGATTCCGAACCAGCTCAGCGTCTTCAGAATCAGGTAGGTGATGTCGATCTCCCACCAGCGCTCGCCCTGCCGGCAGCTTCCGGGCGAATAGTGATGATTGTTGTGCCAGCCTTCGCCGAAAGTGATCAGCGCCAGCCAGAAGTTGTTGCGGCTCTCGTCGGGCGTATCGAATCGGCGCGTGCCGAACAGGTGCGCGAGCGAATTAATCGCGAAGGTGCAGTGATACAAAAGGACTGTCGAAACTACGTAGCCCCATAGAAATGCCGGCCAACCACCCATGAGACCGACGGTCGCGCCGAAGATCACGGTCGGAACCCAGTGGTGCCGGTCCAGCCAGCGGATTTCGGGATACTTTAAAAATTCACTCACCGCGCGCGGGTCGTATTCGTCGAAATCGTTTGAAAGCACCCAGCCCACGTGCGCCCACCAGAAGCCGCGCAGGGTGGGCGAGTGAACATCCCGGTCGCGATCCGATTCGCGATGATGCAACCGGTGGTGCGCCGCCCACCACAACACTCCCTTCTGGGCTGAAGTCTGGGCCAGAAACGCCATTGCAAACTGCCCGATGCGTCCCAGCTTGTAGCTGCGGTGCCCGAAATACCGGTGATAGCCGGCGGTCACCGCAAACATCCGGATCGAATAGGTGACGGCCAGCCAGGCGAGCAGACGCAGGGTCGGGGGGTTCCACCACACGGCCAGCACGCCCATGTGAATGAGGAAGAAGAAGAAAACCGAGCCAAACTTGTATTTCACTTGGACCACGAATAAACCCTCGCTCTATTCTGACGTGAGATCTAACGTTACACAAACTCGGACCGGTCGCTATAGTCAGTACGGATGTCGACCCCCGATCCGATTCGCGCGGTGACGAAAATTAGCCAGGGTTGATTCATCCGAGGCATTCACGCGCTCCAGCCCGCTGCGTTAAAGAGCGGGTGTGAGAACTCCGGACGTGCTCCCCTTGCTAACGCGCGGGGTTCCGCATGTCCGTCATTCGACGGCGCCCAAACGGAACCCCAACCGTCAGAGTGTGTGTGAAAAGTCGATGCCTCACCCCGCCGTGACCGGCAGAGCTGGTCTATCGCGTTGAAGGCGCAGACGTCGGTGACCAGCCCTGCGGTCACGGCGGGGATCAACTCCACTTTTCACACACACTCGTAAGGGAGGGGAGCACGTCGGGGCTGCTGAGGCACCAAACAACCAAAATTTAGCGTTCTACCCGGCAGCATCCGGGACCTCAAATTCTCTCGTAATCTATTAGGAAGTATGAAAACGGCGCTCAAGATCCTGTTCGGCGCGATCTTCGTGTGGATGATCGTGATGACCGTCCGCACCAGCCTCCAGATCAGCCTGTGGAGCGCGTGGGGCTCCTTCGCCAATAACCCGTGGGCCGTCGCGACGCTGTGGGACGCCTATTTCGGATTCACGACGTTCTGGGTGTGGGTCGCGTACAAAGAAAAGACGATGTGGTCGCGCATCCTGTGGCTGATTCTGATTTATGCGCTCGGCAATATCGCCATGTCGGGCTACATGCTGATCCAGCTGTTTCGCCTGAAGCCCGACGAATCGGTGGAGGCGCTGCTGCGGCGATGAACCCTCTGATCACGCTGGTGCTGACCGGCGCGGCCAGCGTCGCGGGGTTGATGCTCGGATTGTGGCTGATCAGCCTGCGCACCGGCAACGCCGCGATTGTCGATGCGGGATGGGCGGGCGGGCTCGCGCTGCTGGGGATTCTTTACGCGTGGCTCGGCGAAGGCTATTGGTTGCGCTCCTTAATCATGGCCGGGATGGCGGCGATCTGGGGGCTGCGCCTCGCGATTTACCTGATGGTCACGCGCGTGATCGGGCATCCGGAGGAAGGCCGCTATCAGGAGTTGCGCAGGGAATGGAAGACCAACATCCCGTTCAAGTTTTTGATGTTCTTCGAATTTCAGGCGCTGCTGTGCGTAGTGCTGGCCGTGCCGCTTCTGGCCGCGGCGCGCAATCCCGATCCCATGATTTCGCCGATCGAGTGGGCGGGCGCCGCGCTATGGGCGATCGCGATGATGGGCGAAATCACCGCCGATGCGCAGCTCAGCAACTTTAAATCCAACCGCGCGAATAAGGGCCACACCTGCCAGGCCGGTCTGTGGCGCTACTCCCGGCATCCGAATTATTTCTTCGAATGGCTGATCTGGATGGGTTTCGCGATCTTCGCGCTCGCATCTCCGCAGGGATATTGGGGACTGATCTCGCCGTCGCTCATTTTGTATTTCGTCACTCGCGTGACGGGC
Source organism: Terriglobia bacterium (assembly GCA_963797245.1). GTDB lineage: Bacteria > Acidobacteriota > Terriglobia > Bryobacterales > Bryobacteraceae > Palsa-187. The sequence goes on along the minus strand of CAWCPE010000009.1, from coordinate 426,638 downwards.
ATCCCGGCCACGGAAGCGCAGGCGCTGCGCTCGCGTGGCGACGAGTACCGGCGTTATCAGCAATCGACCAGCGCCTTTGTGCCGTGGTTTAGAAAGGAAAGTTAGATGCAACCGGCTTCGACGATTTCTTCCGCTCCGGCGGCGCGGGTGAAAGCTGCCTGGTATGAACCGCTGATGGAGCGCGATCTGCTCCCCGATTGGATCCTGCGAGCCGGAATCCGCCGCCTGATCCTCGAGCGCCTGCGTGAGGAAGATAAAGGCGACCCGGAGCGCCAGCAGGCACACCTGATGAGCTACGTCGAGCAATTGAAAGCCAGCCAGATCGCGATTCACACGCCGGCCGCGAACCAACAGCACTACGAAGTCCCGGCCGACTTCTTCGCGCGCGTGCTGGGAGCGCATCGCAAATATAGCTGCTGTTATTGGACGGACGGCGATACGCTCGATTCAGCGGAGAAGCGCATGCTCGAGTTGACCGCGGAGCGCGCGCGGATCGAGGATGGACAATCCATTCTGGATCTGGGCTGCGGATGGGGCGCGTTCTCGCTATACGCGGCCGCGCGGTTTCCGAAAAGCACGGTGGTGGGGCTGTCGAATTCGAATTCCCAGCGCCAGTATATTGAGGCGCAAGCTTCCGCGCGCGGCCTCAGGAACCTTCGTATCATTACTTCCGATATCAACGAATTCGAGGCATGGCAGCATTTCGACCGCGTGGTATCGGTCGAAATGCTGGAGCATGTCCGCAATTATCAGCGGCTGCTGCGCAAGGTTTCCGCCTGGATGAACCCCGGAGGGCTGCTGTTCGTGCACATCTTCACGCATCGTCGCTTCGCCTACCCGTTCGAGGTGCGCGATTCCAGCGACTGGATGGCGCAGCATTTTTTCACCGGCGGCCAGATGCCGAGCGACGATCTGCTCCTATACTTCCAGGACGATGTCGAGATCCGCAAGCACTGGGCGGTCAATGGCCAGCACTATCAGAAAACGGCCGAAGCCTGGCTGGCCAATTTGGACGCGAACCGCGCCGAGCTGCTAAAGCTGTTCGCAAAGGTTTACGGCGAAACGCAAGCGCTCAAGTGGTTCGTCCGCTGGCGCGTCTTTTTTATGGCCTGCGCGGCGCTGTGGGGGTACCGCGGCGGCTCCGAATGGATCGTTTCCCATTATCTGTTCGAGAAGCGACCGGAAACCGCGCCGGTTCCCTCTGGCCCGCGGCGGATATCGCTGCGGACGAGTTTCGATTGAACCGGACGTACTAAGTGTCCTCGAATGCGGTCTAGGTGGAAATGAACCCTCCGCTACATTGGGTTGAAAGCATTCAAAGGTCAGAATCTTCTTGATGACGAAGACATGCCCGGAATGCAAAAGTCAGTCGACCGGATCCTCCACCCGTTGCCCGGCTTGCTACTGCCAATTTGCGAGCGCCAGGTCCGGTGCGAGCCCGTGGAAGTACCGGCTCGCATCGATTGCCGCCGGACTAGCGGTCGCCATCTTCCGTTATCTGATTGCCAGCTGATTCGGACGTCCAGCCCTATGCGTGAGCGTCTGCGTGAAAAGTCGGGACTCCACCCCGCCGTTACCGGCAGGGCTGGTCTATCGCGTTGAAAACCCAGGCGTCGGCGACCAGCCCTGCCGGTCACGGCGGGGATCAACTCCACTTTTCAGTAAGCATCCCATGAACACCACTTGGCGAGTCGCGACAGGTCACCGATACTGGCGGCATGTCGAGGACCCAAGAAAAGCGGCGCGAGTTCTGGCGGAAGCTGATCGCGCAACAAGAACAGAGTGGACTCTCGGTTCGGGCTATTTGCAAGCAGCACCGGACCAGCGAACATAGTTTCTATCAATGGCGGAAGCGGCTCACTGAAGTGCTTCCGATGAAGTTCGCGCTGGTAGAGACGAGCCGTAGCGCACCGGCGGGGGTGGCCGCGCTGGAGCTGGTGCTGGTCTCGGGCGAGCGGGTGCGGATCGCGCCGGGCATCGACGACGCCACTCTACGTCTGGTGCTGAGCGTGTTGCGCGAGCCGCGATGATCCATCTGCCGGCCAGCGTGCGCGTGTACCTGGCAACTACGCCGTGCGATATGCGGCGGAGCTTTGACGGGTTGCACGCGCTGGTGAATGCGGTGATGCAGTTGGATGCCTTCGCCGGACATCTGTTCGTGTTCGCCAACCGCCGTCGTGACAAGGTCAAAATATTGTATTGGGGTGTGTCACGAATGTAAGTGAAAACTTGCAGAGCTGTACCAAAGATGGGAGAAGGCCTCCCGGAGTCGACTTTCAGGAGTTGGCTTCAAACCGCCCGGAGCTGCTGCGTTCAAAAGGCGTGGTGGTGAACGTCCGAGGAAAAGGCGTCCGATAAGGACGTCAGGTGAGCGTTGAGAAGATGAGCGAAAGCGAACCGACCGATGACGCATCGTCAAGGATTCAAGGAACTGTCAAAACTGGAGCCGCCCAATAGCTCCAGGAAGAGCTGGGAAGAAACCTGTTTACTGGCCCGGCGGCAGTCGGTGTTTAGGCGGCATGAGCTCAACGCAGGCTTTGGTGCGGAACGTGAGAACCTCGCTCTGGATGCAAAGGGAAATGACAAGTGGCAGACACCATGAGGAAGAATACCGATGCCAGAGCGAGGGGCGGAGCCGTCCGTAGTAGTGAGGAATCTCTTGTAATGAGAGAGGAGCGAAGGGACGGCGTTGTCCAGTCGAGCAGCGTTGCCAACCCGTCAGCGGGGATGAGCGGCAGGACCTCGACGAAACCTTATGTAATTGCGAAACGCGCAGTGTGGGAGGCATACCAGCAAGTAAAGGCTAACCGTGGGGCTGCCGGCATCGACGAGGAAACTATCGCGATGTTCGAACAGAACCTGTCGAGGAATTTGTACAAGCTGTGGAATCGGATGTCGTCGGGCTCGTATTTCCCGCCGCCGGTCAAGCAGGTGGAAATTCCAAAGGCAAAGGGCGGCACGAGAAAGCTGGGGATCCCCACTGTGTCGGATCGGATTGCGCAGACCGTCGTCAAGCAGATCATCGAGCCGAAGCTGGATCCGATGTTCCATGCGGACTCGTATGGATATCGGCCCGGAAGGTCGGCCAAGCAGGCGATCGCCGTCACCAGAAAACGGTGCTGGCAACTCGACTGGGTGGTTGAGTTTGACATCAAGGGAGCGTTTGATCAAATCGATCATGGTCTCCTGATGAAAGCGGTTCGCGGCCACATCAAGGAAGACTGGATCCTACTGTATATCGAACGGTGGCTAACGGCACCGTTTGAGACTGCGGAAGGCACGCAAGTGCCGCGGGAACGTGGCACGCCGCAAGGCGGCGTGGTCAGTCCGATTTTGATGAACCTGTTCATGCACTATGCGTTCGATGTCTGGATGAAGCGCACCAATCCATCTTGTCTGTTTGCCCGTTATGCGGATGATGCGGTTGTCCACTGCAGCAGTAAGCAGCAGGCGGAACAAGTCATGCGGTGCATCGCGGAACGGCTGGCGGAGTGTGGATTGACGATGCATCCGGAGAAATCAAAGATCGTGTATTGCCAGGACAGCAATCGCACCAAGCACTTTCCAAATGTGCAGTTCACTTTTCTTGGCTTCACGTTTCGGCCAAGGAAAGCCATGAGCACGCAGTACCGAGTATTTACAAGTTTCCTACCGGGTGTGAGCTCTGATGCGGTGAAGCGCATACGGAAGGTGGTGCGAGGTTGGCGCATTCCGCGACAGACGCCGGCGACTTTGGCCGAACTGGCGCAGCAATACAATTCGGTGATACGCGGGTGGTGGAAATACTACGGAACCTTCTATCAAACTGCGATGCGAGAGCCCTTTCGATATATCGATCGCAAGCTCGAGCAGTGGGCCAGACGCAAGTACAAGACGCTGTCGCGGCACAAGCGGCGCAGCCTGGAATGGCTCTCCAGGGTGAAGAAGGACGATCCGGGGTTGTTCGTCCACTGGCGGGCATTCGAGAATCAGGTTGGATAGCAAGAGCCGTGTAAATCGAGAGATTTACGCACGGTTCCGTGAGGGGCTCGGGGTGAAATTCCCTGGGCCTACTCGACATCGCGACGGATTCGCGGTGTGGGCCAAGCGTTTGGAGGAAGGAACGTATGCGATGCCGTTCGGCGACGAACCGGAACGACGCCGCGAGATCACGGCGCAGGAGTTGGGAGCGCTGCTGAGCGGCATCGATCTGAGCCAGGCCAAGCGCCGGAAGCGATATCAGCGGAAGGACACGGAAGGCCCATAAACATTGTCCTCCGATGCATTTTGTGCTTGGTCCGGGAGAATGTTCGCTTTATAATTTCCATCGTGCCCGTCGATCGCAACAGTCTGCCGAAAGATCCGGTGATCCTGCAGCAGATGCTGGTCGATTTGACCGCGCAACTGGACAAGACGCAACGGCTGTTGGCGCAGTTGCTGGCCGCCAAAAGCGGCACGCGCAGCGAACAGTTGAGCGCCGATCAGTTGCGGCTGTTCGCCCAGGAGCTCAGTGCAGAGCTTCCCCAAGCCGCAACCGAAGCGGAGACCGATTCCAAAAACGACGATGATCTCCCGCCCGGCTCCGGCAGTGGCGATGAGCATCAAACCCGCCCGCGCGGACGGCGAACGCTGCCGTCGCATCTGAAGCGCGAGCGTATCGAACACGATCTGACGAAAGAAGAAAAACACTGCGCCTCCTGCAACCAGGACCTGCGTGCCATCGGCGAAGAGTCGAGCGAGCGCTACGAGTACATTCCTGCCGAACTGCTGGTGATTGAGGACGTCTGCAAAACCTACGCCTGCGCCTGCACGGTGAAGACGGCGACGAAGCCGCCGCAGCCGATCGAAAAGAGCACGGCGGGCGCGTCTTTATTGGCGCAAGTGATCGTCAGCAAAGTGGCCGATCACATACCCGTGCATCGGCAGGCGAAGATCCTACGCCGGTTTGGCGTCGAGATTGCCGACCAGACCATGTGCGGCTGGATGCGGCAGTCGGCCGAACTGCTCGATCCGTTGTATGCGCGGTTGAAGCAGTTCGTGTTGAGTTCGAAAGTGGTGGGCACCGATGATACGCCGGTGAAAGTGTTGGACCGAAGCCTGGTGCGAACGACGCGCAAGGGCCGATTCTGGCCCTATCTGGGAGACCGGAATCATCTGGCGGCGGTGTTCGATTACACGCCGACCAGGGAACGCGCCGGCCCCGAGCGGTTCCTGAAAAGTTATCGCGGATACTTGCAAGCCGATGCCTATGTGGCTTACGACAGCTTCTTCACCAATCCGGCGCGGGGAATGGTGGAGGTGGCCTGCTGGGCGCATACGAGAAGGCATTTTCATCAGGCGCTCGATACCGACCCGGCGCGCAGGGGCGCGGTGCTGGCCTACATCGCGCAACTATATGCGGTGGAGAAACGGGCGCGGCGTTCGGGCGTTGAGGGCGAGCAGTTACGCTTATTGCGCGAGCAGGCTTCTCAGCCGGTGCTCACGCAGTTGCACGAGTATCTCCTAAGGATTCGCGATCAGGTGTTGCCGAAGAGCGAAGCCGGGCAAGCGGTGTCGTATGCACTGAAAAACTGGGCCGCGCTCACGCGTTATTGCGAGGATGGCGATCTATCGATTGACAATAACCACACGGAGCGGTCGTTGCGCGGCATAGCGATCGGCCGGAACAACTGGACGTTCCTTGGGAGCGACCGCGGCGGCCGGACCATGGCCGTGCTGCGAAGCTTCGTGGCCTCCTGCGAACTGGCCAATGTCGACCCGTTCGCCTGGTTCCAGGACGTGCTCTCACGCATCGGAGCGCATTCCATCCAGCAACTCGACGAACTGCTGCCGCACCGCTGGGCCGCCGCCCGTATCTAACCTTAGCCACCTCTCCGCGTTTCGCCCAGCCTGCCCGCCGCTGGTGTTCATGTGATGAATACACTTTTCACACAGACTCTTACCGGCAGGGCTGGTCGATCGCATTGCAAGCCCCTCCGGTACGGCGGGGATCAAACTCCACTTTTCACACGCGCTCGTAAGCGTGGGGCTACGGTGTGGGGCGCAGCAGCCCCAGGCTGACGCCCCGGGGCTAGAACTCGAGCCTAAACCGCCGCGTGACCGGCTGCCTGGATGCTCGCCGGGACCGGCAGCTCGTAGACATCCTCGACCGCCGCGCGCAGAAGTTCCGCGACACTCCAGGCTTGCGCGATACAGCCGCGCGGCTGGTGCGGAGCGTCGGCGTCGGCGATTTCCGAAATCTGGCCCAGGCCCGCGTCGGCCATATGCGCCGAAAATCCATTCAGCCATTCGGCCGCCTGTTTTTTCGCGGCTTCGCTCGACCCGTTCACTTTGATGTACGCCGTAATGAAAGGACCCATCAGCCACGGCCACACGGTTCCCTGGTGATAGGCCGAATCGCGCTCATACACGCCGCCTTCGTAGCGCGGGCGATAACGCGAATCGCGCGGAGACAGGCTGCGCAGCCCCACCGGCGTCAGCAGTTCCCGCTCCACCACTTCCACGACATGCTTTTCCTGCTCGGGCGAGAGCATGCGGTGCGGCAGGCTGACCGCGAAGATCATGTTGGGACGAATCGCGCCGTCGCGCTCGTCGCCATTGACGCAGTCATACAGGCAGTGTTCGTTCTCATTCCAGAACAAGTTCGCGAAGTTCTGTTTGGCGGACGCCGCCATTCCGGCATAGGTGGCCTGCGCTTCGGCGTCGCCGAACTGACCGGCGAAATCGCTCATGATGCACAGTGCGTTGTACCACAGCGCTTCGATTTCGACCGGCTTTCCGGTGCGCGGCGTCACCACCCAGTCGCCGATTTTGGCATCCATCCAGGTCAACTGGACGCCCGGCTCGCCGCACTGCAGAAGGCCGTCCGGAGTGGCGCGAATCCCGTAACGGGTTCCGCGCATGTGCCAGTCGATAATATCTTTGAGCTTCGAATACAGGGCGTCTTTGACAAACGCCTGATCGCCGGTGTATTTGAGATACGACCGGATGGCTTCGAAGAACCACAGCGTGGCGTCCACCGTGTTGTACTCGGGAGCTTCACCCGCATCCGGGAAACGATTCGGCAACATCCCCTGGTCCGCGCTGTCGGCGAAGGCCCGCAGGATGTTGCGCGCGATCTGCGGACGGCCCGTCATCAGCGCCACGCCGGGCAGCGAAATCATGGTGTCGCGGCCCCAGTCGGCGAACCAATGGTACCCGGCGATCACCGTGTTCAGATCGCCGCGCTGGACAATGTACTGGTCGGCCGCGGCGGTCAATTGCTGCACGACAGGATCGGAAGACGGAGCGAGTTTCAGAATCTCGTTTCGGCGTTCGATTTCCTTGGCGCGCATGGCTCCCGCTTCGGACGCCTGATGCCGCTCAAGCGACGCGATCACCACCGCGCGGTCTCCGGCGAACTTCAGCAGGAAGGGACCGAACAGATCCTCCCGGAAATCCAGGCCGCGCTCTTTTTCGCGGGCGTATTCGAAGTTATAAAACCAGTCGCCGGTCGTTTCCGCGTATCCGCCGTTATGGGCGAAATGCAGCGTCGGCAGGCCCTGATAGGGGCTGATGGTCGCCTGCCCGTCTTCCACTTCCACCGACCGGTTCATCGAATCGTTGTGATGCGAGGTCCCATGATAATCGCGGAAAGCGATCAGCGGGCGCACTTCGAGCGAACATTCATGCCCGTGCGCGTGGATTTCATACTCGACCACCGTGGTGTTCTGCCCGTACGCCATAAACACGCGCTTTTCGACTTCGACTCCGTCGACGTCATAAACAGATGTTGCGAACGGGTCCAGCCTGAATTCCTTCAGGTAAGCGTTCCCGTGCGGATACACCGCGCCCGGATACTGGTTCACCGACAGATCATAGCGGCGGCCGTCGATAATCAGCGTCTCTTCGAGCTTCGACAACAGCAGGAACCGGCCGACCGGCGGCTTCGTCGCCGCAGTCAGCAGGCCATGGTACCGGCGCGTATTCATGCCCGTGATGGTCGAGGAAGCGAAGCCTCCCAGACCGTTGGTTTCGATCCACTCCAGCTGTTCGGCACGGCCCAAATCAGCGCAGACAACTTGGTCAAATCGGATCATAATTTACCCTCCATCATTACCAGAGTCATCATCGCCCATTTCGAAGGGCTTGTCCAACCCGAAATGGTGAAATGAGAATGAATATGGCAATCGACAGATCTTGAAATGTTTCATTTCCGCATGCGAGCGCATGGTCGGTAGTATGATAATCTCCATGCGACGAATCACCCTGTTGCTGTTGCCCCTGGCGGTCATGTGGACGGCGTTCGCCCAGTCCGCAAAACAAGAAATGGTCCCGATGCGCGACGGCGTCCACCTGGCCACCAGCATCTATTCGCCGGAAGGCGAAGGACCCTGGCCGGTAGTACTCACGCGCACGCCGTACGGGAAGGACACCATGTACGGTCCCTCCACGCACAAGGAATATTTAAAGAACGGCTACGCCCGCGTGGTGCAGGATGTGCGCGGAAAGTTCAAATCCGAGGGCAAGTACGCCGCTTTCGAGCCTGACATGGAAGACGGCTACGACACGATCGAGTGGATCGCAAAACAGCCGTGGTCAAACGGCAAGGTGGGAATGGTGGGGCCGTCGGCGATGGGCATCGCCACGGATCTGGCGGCCATGACCGCTCCGCCGCACCTGGTTACCGGATTCGTCAACGTCGCCACCGGCACGCGCTTCCAGCATTCCAATTACCCGGGCGGCGTGTTCCTGCTGAATCTGAATGAGGCGTGGCTGAAGGCGCAGGGGGTTCCACCGTCTACCGCGCCACGTCCGCTGATTCACGTATATGACGACTTCGCGCAGAAGCAGGACATGCGCCGCTACTACGAGAAAATCAACATCCCGATGTACAACGTTGGCGGATGGTACGACATTTTCCTCGAAGGCAACGTCGACGCCTTCGAAGGCCTCCAGTATCACGGCGGTCCTCACGCCCAGGGGAATCAGAAGCTGATGATGGGCGCCTTCGGTCACGGACCGTTGAAGGGCGACCTCAAATATCCAGCCGACGCCGGCAATCTGAGCGGCGGCGACGCCATCCGCTGGTTCGATTATTGGATGAAGGGCATCGACAACGGCATCATGAAGGAGCCGGCGGTGCGCTATTACATGATGGGCGACACCATGGATAAGGCCGCGCCGGGCAACGAATGGCGCACTTCGGCGAAATGGCCGCCCGATTCGACTGCGACCTCATATTACCTGACCGCTTCGCACACGCTGGCGACTTCGAAGCCATCCGGCCACGCAACGCTCTCTTATGTGGACGATCCGAAGAATCCGATCCCGGCGATCGGCGGCAACAATCTCATGATGGACCGCGGGCCCATGGATCAGCGCGTAGTCAGCAACCGTCCCGACGTTCTGAAGTTTGAAACCGAGCCGTTGAAGCAGGCCGTCGAAATCGCCGGGCCGCTGAGCGCCGAGCTCACCGTTTCGACCGATGCGGCCGACACCGATTTCATCGTGAAGCTGGTGGATGTTTATCCGAACGGTTACGAAGCGCTGGTGATGGACCAGCCGTATCGCCTGCGCTATTGGAAGAGCCTGCTCAAGGCGGAGCACGTCGAAAAGGGCAAGGCGTACGCGCTGCATATTGACCTGTGGTCGACCGCGCTCGCGTTCAACGCGGGCCACCGGATTTCGGTGCAGGTACAGAGCTCCAGCTCACCGCGCTACGAAGTGCATTCGAACACGTGGGAGCCGGTGAAAAGCTACGATCTGGCGGTGAAGGCGACCAATACGGTGTATCTGGATGGGCGCTCGAAGATCGTGCTGCCGGTGACCAAGATCTACGGGCGCGAAGTCAGCGCCGCTGCGGCTGCCCGGTAACGGCGGGCTCGGGGATCTCGACTTCGACATATTCGCACAGGCTGGTGGACGGCGGGATGGGGTCGCCGTGTTCGCGCATGAACTCGATGTGGTATTGGATCGCTTCCTGAATCAGCTTGCGAACTTCCTCGAGCGTATCGGCAGCTGCGACACAGCCCGGAACATCGGGAACATAGGCGCCATAACTGCTCGGGCCTTTTTCAAAAATCACCGCGAATGTCATTTTCTGTCCCACTTCAACCCCGCCTGCTCCAGAATACCGCGCAGAGTGCCGCGCGGCACTTCGGTGCTGGGATGCCCGGCCACCGTCACCAAGCCGCGCTTCACCGCATGCTCAAAATGCCGATGACTGCCACGCGTCCGCGCCAGCTGCCACCCATCTTTTTCGATCACCTTGATCACATCCCGCACCTTCATCCACGAAAGTAGTGGCGCGAACTCCGCAATCTTCTCCACGCTATATTGGTGACGGTCACCCATGACGATCTCCGGCATCATTCCCGCCGCCATCACTCCGCGCCGTGCGGATTCCGTCGAAATCGATCTCGCCCGCGGGCTCGAGCTCATCGATTTCCTGGTCGAGCGCGGCGTCGCCGGAATCACTCTGCTCGGCTCGACCGGCGAGTTTCCGCATTTCACTCCCGAAGACCGCGCTCGCTTCGCCGCCATGGCCATCCCGCGCAGCCACGTTCCGGTGCTGGTGAACGCCACCCATTCGACGCTGGATGGCGCGGTCGAAATCGCGCAGGCAGCCGCCGAGAACGGCGCGGCCGGTGTGCTGGTCATGCCGCCGTATTATTTTCGCTACACGCAGGAATCCATCCGCGCATTCTGCCTCGAATTCGCGGACCGCGTGAGCGCGCCGGTGTACCTGTATAACATTCCGCAATTCACCAGCGCGTTTGAAATCGAAACCTCGCTCAGCCTGCTCGCGACCGGCGCGTTCGCCGGCATCAAGGATTCGAGCGGCCATTGGGAGAATTTCTTAAAGCTTCACGCCACCGGATTGCCCGTGCTGGTGGGCGCCGACACGATGTACGGCCGCGCAGCCCGCGTCGGGACAGCAGGCTCGATCTCAGGAACTGCCAGCGTGCTGCCGGAGCTGATGATTGCGATCGACCGCCGGTCCCGCGCGGGCCAGGACACGGCGGAACTCGACCGGAAGCTCAACGAATTTCAGGAACGCGCCATGAGCTTTCCGTTCCCGATCGCGTTTCGGGAAGCGCTCAAAATCCGAGGCGTGGATCCAGGCCCGCACGCGTCGCCGTTGGGGTCCGAAGAGTTAAAGCGCATGGATGAATTCCGGGGATGGTTCCGTGAATGCCTCCAGGATGTATTAGTGTGCTGTCTCTGAAATTCGTGGAAGTAAAAAAGGGGACAGACTGCTCTGTCCCCGCTCGTATGTTATTCTTCCCCCTGACCGGAGTGGCCGTGGACAGAGGGGTCTGTCCCCTTTTTTACTTCCACGAATTTCAGAGACAGCATTAGGGGCCGAACCCGCGATTGATATCCCATGACGGAAAGTGCGGCAGCGCGCCGGCCGGATCGCTGACGAACGCCTCAGTCTGCGCGACCAGATCGCGCATTCGCTGCCGCGCCGCCGGTCCCACGTCCCGACGGCCAAGCGCCGGCCCCTGATCGCCCGCACGCGCCGTTCCTGGAGGAGCCACCAGACCCTGCGCGATCCGGTCGAACAATCCTGCTAAAGACTCGCGAACCGCTTCGATTGCTTCCCGGCCGAATCGCTTCTTCCAGCGCGCCTCAATCTCTCCAATGAGCCGGTAATACGCCGCCTGCACCAACAGGCCGCGCGGCGAAAGCCAGATCATCTTCCCGCGCTTGGCGGCAGGGTCGGATGCGACCACCACGAAGGGTTTGATTTGCCACCCAAGATCGCTCGTCTCAGGCGAGCTCCCGGTCAATCGCGGAATCTCCGCCGCGCGGATCGGCTCCGCCCCGAGCACGCGCAGCGTATTCGCGCACAGAACCAGCGGAACGGGCGATTGGCGGTCGAACTCAAGCTGGAACTCGAGCAATAACTGCGAGAGCAGCGCCGGCAAAGGCAGAAGCCCACGCGCTCCTTTTACGCGTGGCGGAAATTTGTCGGCCGCTTCGAACATCGGCGCTAGGCCGTGCGGGAGCTCGAACTCCAGTTGGTCCACGACGCCCTGCAGGTTTTTTCGCAGGCGCCCCATCTCGCGTTTGCCGAATCGCGCGTCCCAGCGCCGCTCGATCTCCTCGAACAGCGGCGGCCAGATGCGGCTCGCCGCGAGACCGTGGGAAGTCAGTCGAACCATCCAATCCGCGCGAATGCCGCGGCCGCTGCCCCAGCCGACGCGACGTTCGCGACCCGATAGCCGATGTAGAGCAGTCGGAACCGGCGCATCCGGCTCGAAGACAATGAATTTCCATCGTTCGAGACAGCCCAACAGACCTTTGATTTGATTTTCGGGAGCCAACGCCTGCGCAGCCAGATCGCGGACGGGAACACCGCCTGCGACGACGAAGCGCATCAGGGTCGCCCACACCACCAGGGACAATCGCGCGCCGGGGTGACCCGCTCCCCCCATGCGGCGTTCGAACTCATTGTCGAATTCGACTGTGAACGCGACCAGCATCTGCGACAGCAACGCTGAGAGAGATCGCGGATCCTCGCGAGTCATCCTGCAAAGATTCTAGTGTTTTTCGACCATCCGCCGCACGCGGTCGAGCTCCCGCTTCAGCCGCCCTTCGCGCATCGCAAGCGACACCACGTACACCACCACGATCAGCCAGGCGGCCAGAAACCCGTAGAACAAGAAGTCGAAATTGTTATTGTTCATTTCCTTGCGGATCTCCTAATAAGCATGCGCCGCACGCCGTAACGAGTCGATTTCGCGCGATACTTCTTCCTGCCGCATGCGGACCATCACCAGCACGATCGCCAGGAGCAGCAGCGCCAGCGCGTTCCAGTACAGCGGCATTTCGAGCAGCGGATCGATCCGCCGGTCGCCGGTCCGGAAACTGAGCACCGGCCCGGGATGCTGCAGGCGCGGGAACCAGTCGATCGCTTTATACACGAACCACGCGTTCACCGTTCCAAACACGCTGACCACCGCGGAAAGCCGCGCGCGTGCATTCGGTTCCTCAATCGCCCGCCGCAGCATCAGGTACCCGACGAACACCAGGCAGCAGATCAGCATCCCGGTGAGCCGCGCGTCCCAGGCCCACCACACTCCCCACTGCTGACGGCCCCAGATAGAGCCGGTGATCAGGTTCGTGAGCGCGAACACCAGCGCGACTTCCGTGATCGACGCGGCCAGCGCGTCCCACCACAGGTTTTTCTTCGCGAGGTACACGCAACTGCATACCAGCCCGGCGAAAAATCCCGTCAGCCCGATCATCCCGCCGGGCACGTGAAAATAAATGATGCGGAAAATCGCGTCCTGCCGGGCTTCATCCGGCAGTCCCAGCAGAATCTTATGCAGATTCCACGTCAGGATTCCGGCCGAGATCGCCGCCAGCGCCACGATGATTGAATTTCGCATGAGTGATCACCCCACCAGCACAGTATCGACGAAAGCAATGGACAGCAGCGAGAACACGATATCGAAAGCCACCAGCATTTTCAAGGACAACATCTGATCGCTCGCGATCGGCTCACCCGCCAGCAGCGTGGTGGTCAGCGTCATGGCCGACATCAGCGCCGGAATCATGAGCGGATAAACCAGCGTGGGCAGCATCAGCTCGCGGATTCTCAGGTTCACCGTCAGCGCGCTGAAAAACGTCCCGATCACCGCCAGAGCCCACGTCCCGAGCATTAGAATCCCCAGCAGCGCCGGCAATTGTTGCGTGAATCGCACGTTGTAGAACAACGCGAACACCGGCAGCGAAGCCAGCTCGATCGCCATCAGCAAAACGTAATTGGCCAGCGCTTTGCCCAGGAACAGCGCGGCGGCCGAGACCGGCGCGGCCAGCAATCCGTCCAGGCAATCGTTCTGCGTTTCGCGCACGAAGCTGCGATTCAGGAGCAGAGCGCCCGCGAAAGTGTACACCAGCCACAGCAGGCCGCCCGAAAAATCGCGAGTCTGGTCCGAAGTCGGATCGAAAGCGAAGCTGAACAGCACCAGGATCACCACCGAAAACGCGACCGACGCATTCAGCGCTTCCTTGGTCCGCAGTTCGCTGCGCAGATCCTTCGCCGCGATGGTCATCACGCGTTTGAAAAACAGCGTGACACCTGTGCCACCCGATTTTTCGAACGATTTCACGGTCGCCGTGCGGGGTTCGGAAGCTTGCACCGTCACTGGACCTCGGCCGTATCCACATGCATTCGGTACAGGTACCCGGTATCGTCCACCATTTCCTGCGTGCGCGGCCCCGCGAAGGCGATCTGCCCGCGCTTAATCAGCGCCACGTCGGTCGCGAGCACCAGCGCTTCCTTTAATTGATGCGTCGACATGACGATAGTCCGCCCCTCGGCATGTGCATCGTCCAGCAGTTTTTGCAAAACCGCGATGGCGCGATCGTCGAGCGCGGTGAACGGCTCGTCAAACAACAGCACTTCCGGATCGTGAATGAAGGCGCGCGCCACTGCGAGACGCTGCCGCATGCCGCGCGAAAATTCGCGAACCAATCCGTCGCGAACCCGGTCGAGGCCGGTGCGCTCCAGCCATTCGACGGCCTTTTTCTTGGGATTGTCCAGGCCATACAGACTCGCGTAGAGCGTCAGGTTTTCGATGGCCGAAAGCTCGTCATAGAGCGATATCCCGTGCCCCAGCACGCCGATTCTACGTCGCGCCGCTTCACCGCGCACGTCGGACCCGAAAATATTCACGCTTCCCTGGGACGGTTTCGAAAGCCCCGCGATAATCCGCAGCAGCGTCGTCTTGCCGGCTCCATTGCGCCCCAACAAGGCCACGGTCGAACCGGGAACCACGCGCAGCGCGACGTCGCGCAGCGCCGCGAAATCTCCGTAGTATTTGAAAACGCCTTCGACTTCGAGTGCGTTCAAGCCGCACCTTTTCTATACAGCAGCACGCCGCCCAGCCCCAGAATCGCGAACGTCAAACCCAGCACCCAGGGAAGCTGCGTATAGATCCGCGCCACGCCCGATTCGATCTGCGGGCGCCCGTCGTCCGCGTCGCCGCTGTCTTCCTGTTGCGCCGAAGCATCCGGCTGCCGCAGCGAGCCCGTGCCAATGATGGCCACTTCGAACTTCGCGTTCTTTACATCGTAAATATGAGCCTTGGTTTGCGGCTCCTGCCCCAGCGAATCGAGTCCGTCGCCGGTCAGCGTCACCGAAGGCGGCGTCACCAGGCGCGTCGGCGTGGTCGCATCCAGCCGTTTTCCGGAGAATGTCTCGCTCGAAGGCAGCGTGTAAACGATGTCGAACCGCGTCTCGCCCGGCTTCAACGGGTAATCGACTTTATAGATCGCGGGCTGTTTGGTCTTGACCGCCGGCCGAGGAACCGGCATCCCGTTCGGAGCGCTCACTGTCACCTGAATCTTGCCGCGCGCGGCGTCGGGCACGTAAAACTGCACCGAGCCCTTCGCCGGGTCCGAGTAGGTTTGTTTGGTCTGGTTCTCGCACAGGAACGTCTCGCTGATGGCGAGCCCCGCGGGCCCCGGCTCGATCAGGATCATGTGCTGCGCGACCTTGCCGGATTCGGCGCTGGTGGTCGCATCGAAAACCTGCACCGGAATGCCGCTGGTGGGCGACCCCGGCGGCAGCATCTGGGTATATTGCACGCCCGCGTACAGGCTCTGAATCAGAACCGGTCCCGGCGGATACGGCTTGTCGATATTGAATTTCCCGTCCTCATCGGATTTCGCGCTGCCGATGGTCTGCATCCCGGTTTCGCCCGGCTGCACCAGCGTCACGACGACGCCGGACTGCGGCTTTCCGGTGGTCCCGTTGACCACCATGCCGTCCACGGCGGCGAATAACGCGCAGGACGAGGCGAGAAGGGCAATCAGTGTCTTCATGCCATCGCCTTTCCGCACTCGCCGCAGAATTTCATGGTGTGCGTAAATTTCGCGCCACAGCTCACACATTCAAACAACGGAGCGGCCGGCTTGGCGACGGGAGCCGTTTTCACCTGCTGCGCCGCGGCCTGTTTCGTCTTCACCGGAACCGACTGCCCAAACTTATCGATCTCCGCCAGCACCACGGCGAGTTCCTTCTGTAAGGCGAGCTTGGTCGATTGATAATCGGCATCGGACAGCTTGCCCACCCGGTATTCGAACTGCAAGTCGCGCAAATTTTCATAGATCGCCGCCTTGCGTTCTTCCAGGTGCTGCGTGGGCGACACCGGGTCGGGAGGCGGAATGTCCTTGGCGCGAACGAATAAAGCGAAGAACGTCGTCGCGGCCACAACCAGAATCGTAGCGGTCAACATTTTAATCCAGCTTATTCAGATCCTTCTCGATGCGAGCCATCGTTTCCGGATCGATTTCAGGTGCGTTGGCCAGCGCTGGCGATGGTTTGTGCCGCATATACCGGCGCATCGCTACCACCACCATCCCCAGGCCGATCAGCACGGCCGTCCAGATTCCCGCCACGCCCCAGAACCCCGGGGCGATGGCCAGAACCTTTTTGCCGTACTCGGGGTCGGCAACGAACGAGTCGAGAATCTGCTGATCGGATTTTCCCGCACCCTGCATTTCGAAAATCTTAACCTTGGCGCGGCGGCATGTCCCGCACGGATACGGATCCATCTTGCAGGCCATGTTCATCATGCAGCCACACGGGCAATTCAGTTTCTCGGCGATGCGATTCACCGCCGGAGTCTCCAGGTCGCCGGCCGTCTGGGCGACGCCCGTCGCAACGAGGCCGAGCGTGCCGATCACCGCCAGAAGCACGCCACGAAATCGTCGAGTCTGCGACTTGCTCCGCTCCCTGACGGTCGCGGTTCCGTTGGGCGCCCCTTCGAATGCGCGACTTGCGGAACCCCGCGCGTGAGCAAGGGGAGCACGTCCGTGTGGGCCAGCCGCGTCGGCTACGGCGGGGCACCATGCCGCCCGGCGCGCGAGGCTAGTTTTCAACTTTGGCATGCTGCTCGACCCCCACTACCTGCGTCTTCGCCCAAATCAGCCGCGACTTCGACGGCGTCAGGCAGATCAACGTTCCGAACAACACCACCCAGTAGCCCACCCAGATGCACGTCACCAGCGGAAACACGTAGGCCTGCAGCACCGCGCGCTGATTGTCGGGCGACATACCGGCGAAGTTCAGGTACACGTCTTCGTTCAGATTCCGCCGGATAGCGACTTCGGACGTCGGCTGTTTCTGCGCCAGATACACCCGATGCTCCGGCTCGAGCGTGCCCAGGTCCTCGCCATTCTTGGTCACCAGGACCGGCAGCTTCGACCATTGATAATTCTCGGTGGTTCCGTTCTCCACTCCACCCACGTGCAGCACATAGCGGCCGATTTCGAGCGTCGAATTCGGCGCGACCTCCACCGTCATCGACTTGTCGAACGCCTTCCCGGTGAACCCGACGAACATGATCACCACGCCCATGTGCACCAGGTACCCGCCGTAGCGGCGCGTGTTGCGATGCGTCAGCTCCACCATCGCCGTCAGAATATTCGACCCGCTCTTCGTCCGGATCGCATTGGCGCCCTTGATGAACTCCATCAGCACCGTCACAACCACGAACGTACACAGCGCCAGCGACACGATCGCATAGAAGCTGCGAATGCCGAAGGCGAACAGTGCGATCGCCATCAGGATGCCGCCGGTGGCCGGCCACCGGAAGGCTTTCTCCAGGCTCTCCATCGAACTCTTGCGCCAGGCGATCAGCGGTCCCACGCCGGTCAGCAGCAGTAGCGCCATCGCGATCGGAATTTCCACCCGATTGAAGAACGGCGCATCGACGCTGATTTTTTCACCCGTCACCGCTTCCGAAATCACCGGGAACAAGGTGCCCCACAGCACCGCGAAGCAGCTCGCCAGAAGAATCAGATTATTGAACAGGAATGTCGACTCGCGCGACAGAACGCTTTCGAGCTGCGCTTCACTCTTCAGATAATCCAGGCGGCTCAGGATCAAAAACACCGTGCCCGCGATCCCGATGGCCAGGAACGTCGAAAAATACGTTCCGATGGAGCTCTGCGCAAACGCGTGTACCGAGTTCACGATTCCGCTGCGCGTCAGCATCGTGCCGAAGATGCACAGGAAGAACGTGGTCGAGACCAGCACCACGTTCCATACCTTCATCATGCCTTTTTTCTCCTGCATCATGACCGAATGCAGAAAGGCCGTCGCCGTGATCCACGGCAGCAGCGACGCGTTTTCGACCGGGTCCCAGCCCCAATATCCGCCCCATCCGAGCACTGCGTACGCCCAGCCCGCGCCCAGCAGAATGCCGGTGGTCTGGAACATCCAGGTCACCAGCGTCCAGCGCCGCGTGGTGTGGATCCAGGAATCGCCCGGCTGCTTGGTGATCAGCGACGCGATCGCGAACGCGAACGGCACCACGAATCCCACGTAGCCCAGGTACAGCATCGGTGGATGGATCACCATCGTCCAGTATTGAAGCAGCGGATTCAGCCCCTGGCCGTCGCCCACATTCACAATCAGCTTGCCCTCTTCGAGCACGCTGAACGGCTTCGCCACAAACGCGACTAAGATCAGGAAAAAGGTTTGCGTGACCATCAGGATCGCGGTCACATACGGCATCATGTCGCGCAGCTTGCGGCGATTCATGTAGACCACGACGCTTGAATACGTCGCCAGCAGCCAGCTCCAGAACAGCAGCGAGCCTTCCTGCCCGCCCCACCACGACGCGAACTTGTAGATGGTCGGCATGGCGTGGTTCGAGTGCGCCCACACGTAGGTCATCCGGTAGTCGCCCGAGATCAGCGAGTAGATCAGGATGCCCGCCGCGGTCGAGAGCAGCGCCCAGATGCAGTACACCGCGCGCTCCGCGCTCAGGATCAGGAAGGGACGCTTGCCCCACTTCCCGGCGAGCGACGCCACCACTGAGTAGATGGCAAAACAGAAAGCGAGTAAGATCGCGAGTGAGCCGATGTTTTCCATGGAATTTACTTTAGATTCACTAGTCGGAGGAGTTCGCCGGCCGAGCCATTTGTATCGAACCCGGCTTGGCCTCATACTTCGAAGCGCACTTAGCCTGGATCTTCGAGGCGCGGAACACGCCGTCCGGGCCGAGCTTTCCGTCCGCCAGCGCCTGCGCGCCGTCCTTGAACGTATCCGGCAGAGGATCGATGCCGCTATACACCACCGGCAGCCGCAGCTTGTCCTGCGCGAGCACGAACTTCACGTCCTTGCCTTCGCGGACAATCGAATTGGCCGCGACGTCGCCGCCCACCCGAATGCGTTTGTCCTTGGCTTGATCGCCCAGCTGGTTCACCTCAGCGATGGTCTTGTAATACGTCTTCGAATCGTTGACACCGCCCACCGCGAGCCAGGCGAGCGTGCCGAGAATCGCTGCGATCAGCAGCCCGAATTTCAGGTAGTTGTTCATTCCGTGCTCCTCTAAAACGCCTTAATCCAACCAGGTGCGCCTTTTAGCCTCTAGTATAACGCCGGGACATTCCCGAAACTGCGCCAAATCGCGCAGCCCGTTCACTTTGGGCCCGGTTCGTCAATGCCTTTTCGATCGTCACCGGCTTGCCTAATGCATCCGACGTGCCAAGTTTTCGTGGCGCACGCACTCCTGCGTGCCGCGTCGGCACTTCTGCCGACGCCTGTTCGGGCGCACACGAGGCGTCGAGAAGAGTCTCGACGCAGCACGCAGGAGTGCGTGCGCCACGCAACCCCTACGAATGACACAGCACACACGCCGGCGCCTGGCATTCGACCGCATAGGTTCCCCAATGCGCCGCACCTTCCGCCTTCGAAACCATAACGACGCCGGATTTGTATTCAATCTCGATCTTCCCGCCGTTCACCACCCGCGCGCCGGTGAGCTGCATCTGATGCTGCTGGGCCAGCGGAACCTCCATGCCGGTCCGGGCCTTCACCCACTCGCGGATGGTCGCCGGATCGTTCGACTGCACCGTCGGGCGATAGAAGATTCCCGCCATCGCCACGCTCGCGCACGCCGCAACGATCCACGGCAGCCATGCGCGACTGGCCCTCGATTCGCGCCCGCCCTGCACGCGATCCCACAACTCCGCCGGCGCTTCCACGCGGCCCAGATTTCGTTCCAGAATCTCCATCACGATCTCCCCTGCAATTTCTTGAGACGGCGCTCCAGAAACTTATGCGCCCGATTCAGCCGGGACGCGACCGTCCCCTCCGAACATCCCGCGATCTCCGCGATTTCCGAGTAGCTCAGCCCTTCGGTATAGCGCAACACCACAATCACGCGCTGCTCCGGCGGCAGCGTTGCGACCACTTTTTTCACATGCTCTTCAACTTCGCTCCGAAGCAGATCCTCGAGCGTGCCGGGTTCCACCGGACGCTCGAAAAATCCCTCCACCACCGCGATCCAGCGCCGCGCGCTTCGCCGGTCGTCCAGGCAGCGGTTCACCACCAGCCGGTACAGCCAGGTTTCAAACCCAGCCTCGCCCCGGAAATCGCCAATATTTTTGAGCAATTTGACGAAGACGTCCTGCGCGATATCCAGCGCGTGCGCGCGATCGCCCGTGTACCGGAACGCAATCGAGTACACCCGGTCCTGATAAGTTTCAAACAGCGCCCGAAAAGCATCCCGATCCCCGCGCTTGCACGCCGCGATGACTTCGAGATCATTGCCGTCGAGCACCATTGATCATTAGTTTAGACGAAGGCCGCCGGGGAATTCTTCCCGGAAAAATCAAATGGCGGCAGATGCACGCCGATACACGCGGATTAGACACTCAGAAGTTCCGCGACGACAGCAAGATGTCGGACAACGCGTCAATCCTCAACGGATCGTTGGCATACAACCCCATCGCGTACTCGACGCCCGAGCTCAGCCCCAGCAGGCGCGTGGCGCTCATCTGTAACTCGATGTATTTCCGGCTACTTACCTGCGTGTCGTGACACTGCATCACAGCTTGCCACTGCTCGACCACGCCGCCAATATCCACCACCACGTCGGGCGTCAGGCCGTGTTGCGTGACGTTGTAGTAATAAAGGTTATCGATTTTGTGCGCGGCCAGCGGCTTCAGCAAGCCCCCGTACCGCGCGATCCGGCACGCGTCCCGGACCAGCTTCCCGGCCACCGAATGATCCGGATGCTGATTTTCACCGGTATGCGGCGCGAGCACGATCGACGGGCGGAAAATCCGGATTTCGCGGGCGATCCGCAGCCGGTTCTCAGGCGTGTATTGCAAATTGCAATCGCCGCCGAAGTCCATAAATTCGATGGCCGCGCCCATCCGCGCCGCCGCGCTGCGCGATTCGCGCTCCCGGACCTCGGGCGTTCCGCTGGTGCCAGCCTCGCCCAGCGAAAGCACCAGCAGCTTCACCTGGTTGCCTTTCTGAATCTCTTTGATCAACACCGGCGCGCAGCCGAATTCGATGTCGTCGGGATGCGCCCCAATCGCGAGCAGGTTCACGCCGCCATGACCTCCCTATAATGTTCCTCGTACTGCGGAATCACGATGTCGGTGCAGTAACGCGTCTCAGCCGTGTGCCGCGCGGCTTCCGACATGCGCCGGTATAGCCCCTGATCCGTCAGCAGCGAAATCACGCGCGCCGCCTGCGCCTGAATATCGCCCACCGGCTCCAGGAATCCGTCGATTCCGTCCGTGATCAACTCCGGCACGCCCCCGGTTCGCGTCGCCACCGGGGGCACGCCGCAAGCCATCGCTTCAAGCGCCACCAGGCCGAACGATTCCATCTCGCTCGGCAACAGCAACACGTCGGCCTGCGGCATCAACCGCTCAATATGATCCTGTTTGCCCAGGAACTCGACCGAATCGGCCAGGCCGAGCTCATAGGCCAGCATTTCCGCCGCCCCGCGATCCGGGCCGTCGCCCGCCATCAGCAGATGCGCGGGGACCACCTTGCGTACTTCGTTCAGAATCCGGATGCAATCGAGCACGCGCTTCACCGGGCGGAAATTCGAAACGTGAACCAGCTTCGGGATGGCGCGCGAGCGATCCGCCGCGGGACGATACAGCTCGCAATTGACGAAATTGTGAATCACGCGGATGGGCCTGGTGATTTTAAAAGTCTCGACCGTATCCAGCTTCAGATGCTCGCTGACCGCCGTCACGCCGTCGGATTTCTCGATGGAAAATTTGGTGATCGGGTAATACGACCGGTCCGCGCCAACCAGCGTGATATCGGTCCCATGCAGCGTGGTGATGAATGGGAGTCTGCGATGGGCGGTCATCTGCTGCGCCAGCAGCGCCGAGATGGAATGTGGAATCGCGTAGTGGACGTGCAGCAGATCCAGCCGATAAGAAGCCGCCACCGTAGCCATGCGCGAGGCGAGCGCCAGGCAATACGGCGGATATTGAAACAACGGGTAATTCGAAACCTCGACCTCGTGATAATGAATGCGCGGAAGCCCGGGGTCGAGCCGGATCGGATTCGCGTAGGTGATGAAGTGGACGTCATGCCCGCGCTGAGCGAGCTCCAGGCCCAGCTCCGTCGCCACGATTCCGCTGCCGCCATAGGTCGGGTAGCAGGTGATGCCGATCTTCACAAGCGCAGGCTAACATGCCCGTAGCCCCAAGCTGGCGCATGGGGCTAATGCCCGTGACGAGCCCCATGCGTCAGAGTGTGTGTGAAAAGTCGATGCCTCACCCCGCCGTTAGGGAGGGGAGCACGTCCGTTCGACTCCACTTTTCAGACAGACTCGGACGGTCAGAAAAACTTCTGCGCCATCCGCTCCCACCACGGCCAGTCGTGCCCGGTTCCATCGCCCCACACATCCAGCGTATGCGGAATACCCTTCGCACTCATGATCCTCGACATTCGCAAATTCTCTTCTAAACAGATGTCCGTTTCGCCGGTAGCCAGCACGATTTTCATGCAGCGGTAGCGATCGAGAAACCACGGGTCATTCAGGTTGGGCACGAAATCCGGCGGGCAGTTGTAATAACAGTTTTCGTCGTAATAACCATCCAGAAACTGATGGATATCGAATGCCCCGCCCATGCTCACGCAAGCCTGCGCCAGGTCGGGATGCTTCATCGCGAAGTTGACCGAATGATAACCGCCGAAGCTGCATCCAGTAACTGCAATCGGTGAAGTGTTCCGCGACCGCACGAACGGAATCACCTCGTCGACCAGATAACGGTCATAGGCGACCTGCCGCGCGGCGCGCTCGGCTGGAGGCACGCGCTTGTTGTACCAGCTTTCCTCATCCACCGAATCGACGCAGAATGCCTGTAGGCGGCCGTTCTCGTAATGCTCGCCGACCGCGCCAATCATGTGCCGGTTCTCGTAATCGTAGAACCGGCCCATGGACGTGGGGAACACGATCATCGGCGTTCCGGCGTGACCGAACACAAGCATCTCCATCTCGCGGTTGAGGGCCGGCGAGAACCACTTGTGATATTCGCGATTCACAGTTTGAGTAGCGCTCTCAGCCGCTTGGTCTGCACGCGGCTGACCGGGACTTCCGTCTGTTTCTTATCGTCCATGCGTAATTGGAAACTCGATTTGAACCACGGGATGACTTCGCGGATGCGATGAATGTTCACCAGGTACGAACGGTGTACACGCCAGAACACATCCGGATCCAGGTTCGATTGCAGCTCTTCGATGGTGCGGTAATTCGACTGCCCCTCAAGATTGGTGGCTACCACCGTAATCAACCCGTCGTCGATGGTCGCATACACCACGTCCTGCGCGTCGACAATGAAATTCCGGTGATTGCTCTTGATCAGAATCTTGGTGCGTTGTAACGACGGCTTCGGCGCCGGAGGCTCCGGTTGAGCCTTCAGACGCTCCGCGATTCCCTTCCGCGCGCGGTCGACCGCCAGCGCCAGCCGGTCTTTTTCGACCGGCTTCAACAAATAATCGAGCGCCTCCCAGCGGAACGCCTCGACCGCATATTGATCGTAGGCCGTCGACATCACGAAATACGGTAGTGGAATTTGTTTCTCGCGCAGCTTGCGGATCACGCCCATGCCGTCGAGCCCCGGCATCTGCACGTCGAGAAAGACCAGGTCAGGCTCCAGGTCTTCAATCAGTTTCAGGGCTTCGATCCCGTTGGATGCGGTCGCAACAATTTCGACGTCGGCGAACTCCTTCAACAAATAAGCAAGTTCCTCCGATGCAAGCGTCTCGTCGTCCACTACAATGGCCGAGATGGTCGCCTGCGCGCTCGTGACAGTCGCGCGATTTTGCATAAAGTGCTAGTATATATTACGTTCGCCTCTGTTCCTCACACCTCGCGCGGCATGGCGTGTCGTATTGCGCCACGGCACGAGCACCGGATGGGGTACGGTCGGTAAATCGTCCGTCGAAATCGCTTAGGAGTCGATCATTTTGGCAGCACCAGACAACGTCCAGATTGCGCCCGCAGACGGAAGGCTGGGCGTATTAATTCCAGGTATCGGCGCGGTCTCAACGACATTTATGGCCGGCGTCGAAGCGGTGAAGCGCGGAATGGCCGCGCCGGTGGGTTCGCTCACTCAATTGGCGACCATTCGCCTGGGCAAGCGCACCGACAATCGCACGCCGATGATCAAGGATTTCGTTCCGCTCGCCGGATTGAACGACCTGGTGTTTGGCGGTTGGGATATTTACGAAGATACGGCATTCGAAGCGGCGGCCAACGCTCGCGTGCTCGAACGCACCCAGCTCGATCAATTGAAAGTGCCGCTATCCGCCGTCCGCCCGATGAAGGCGGTGTTCGATCACGATTACGTACGCCGGATCGATGGCCCGAATGTGAAGCAGGGTTCCAAGATGGAAAAAGCGGAAATGCTGATGGAAGACATCGCGCAGTTCCGCAAGACCAACGATTGTTCGCGCCTGGTCATGATCTGGTGCGCCTCGACCGAGGTCTTCCATCGCCCCAGCGCCGTCCATCAGACCCTGCGCGACTTCGAATGCGGCCTGATGAAGAACGATCCCGAGATCGCGCCCAGCCAGATTTACGCATACGCGGCGTTGAAGTCCGGCGTCCCGTTCGCCAATGGCGCTCCCAATCTGACCACCGATACTCCGGCGCTGCTGGATCTGGCACGGGAGCGCAGTCTTCCAATTTGCGGAAAAGATTTCAAAACCGGCCAGACCTTCATGAAGACGCTGATCGCGCCCGGCTTGAAGATGCGCATGCTGGGGCTAAGCGGCTGGTTCTCGACAAACATCCTGGGCAATCGCGACGGAGAAGTGCTGGAAGATCCCGGCTCGTTCAAATCCAAGGAAGAGACCAAGCTCAGCGTTCTCGATCAAATCCTGCAGCCCAAACTTTACCCGGAATTGTATAAAGATTTCTACCACGCGGTGCGGATCAATTATTATCCGCCGCGGGGCGATGCCAAGGAAGGCTGGGACAATATCGACATTTTCGGATGGCTCGGCTATCCGATGCAGATCAAGATCGATTTCCTGTGCCGCGATTCGATTCTGGCGGCGCCGCTGGTGCTCGACCTGGTTCTGTTTATGGATTTGGCGCAGCGCTCCGGGATGCGCGGCATCCAGGAATGGCTTTCGTTTTATTTCAAGGCTCCCATGACCGCGCCCGGCCTGTATCCCGAGCACGACATCTTCATCCAGCTCATGAAACTCAAGAACACGCTCCGCTGGATGCGCGGCGAGGACCTGATTACCCACCTCGGCCTCGAATATTACGACTAATTTGAACACATTCAAAATTCGCGAATGAATTGCCTGGTTATCGGAGGAACGCGGTTCATCGGCCGCCTGATGGTCGCCGAACTGCTGAAGCACGGCCATTCCGTTACGATCCTGCATCGGCGTCCCAAGCACGACCTGGGCCGCCGCGTGAAGAACCTGGTGGCGGACCGCAATGACGCAGCCGCGCTCAAATCCGCGCTGGCCGGCACCAGGTTCGAAGTCGTCTTCGACAACGTATACGACTGGGATCGCGGAACCACTGCGAACCACGTCGAAGCGACGGCCAAAGCTGTCGGCGACAACCTGCACCGCTATATTTTCATGTCGAGCGTGGCCGCCTATGGCGACGGCCTGAATCATCACGAAGGCGACGCGCTCGCGCCGGATGACGCGCCCGAGCTGTATGTCCGCAACAAGGCGATGAGCGAACGCGCTCTGTTCCGCCTGCACCAGCGCATCGGATTGCCAGTAGTCACGCTGCGCCCGCCCTACATTTACGGTCCGTCGAATCCGTTTTATCGCGAGACTTATTTTTGGGACCGCCTGCGCGCCAACCGTTCCGTCATTCTGCCCGGCGACGGCCGCCGGCTGATGCAGTTCGTGTACGTGAAGGATCTGGTGCGCGCGGCGTTGAAGGCGCTCGATGAGCCGAATGCCATCGGCCACGCATTCAACATCGCGAACGCACGTCCGCTTTCACAGATGGAAGCCGTGGAGGCGTTCGCCAAGGCGTGCAAAAAGCCGGTAAAATTCGTGCGCATCCCGCGCGAATACATCCTGCGCGCAGGCGGCCATCCGATGGGCCCCAAGCTGTATTTCGGCTTCTATTTCGACATGCCGCCGATCACCCAGGTGACTGCCAAAGCGCAGCGCGTTCTGAAATTCAAGCCGGTGGAGTTCGTGGCAGGTTTGCAGGAAACCTACAAGTGGTACCTGCGCCACAACGGATCGAAGCCCGATTACGAATTCGAAGACAAGCTGCTGGTGAACGCGCCGATTATGATCCCAGCGAAGGTCTGATCATTCGGTCGCGCGGACTTCGGCGAGACGTGCACGCAAGACTTCCGGGAGCGCCGCTTCGATCTCCGGCGTGATGAGACCGACGGAATCCATGTCCTGAACGTGAACACGGTCTTTCATACGGAAGCTGGTGAGCTTCATTCGAAGGATGTCGCCGACCGGCGCAAGAAGCACGCCCTCGGGCGTGCGCGTAGGCTCTGAAAAATCAGGAACCGGCTCAACGTATTCCGGCCGGACCTTTTCGCGAACGAAGATCATGTGTACGGCGCTCCTGGCCCGAGGCTCAGCCGCGTCTACCAGCATGTCGATTCCCGCGACGTGACGGAATCTAAAGCCAAACGGCTCCGCCGCCTTCGAGATTCGCTCCAGGTCGGCGCGATCCACGATAATGTCGAGGTCCGCGGTGAGTCGCGCCTTGAGGGGATCGACCCGATCCACATAAGTAAAGACAGCATACCCCCCGATCACACGATAGGGTATTCCTGCGCTTCCCAAAGCTGCAGCGAGCCGTTCGGCAACATCTCTAAGGCGTTCCACTTTTGTCTCAAAGAAAGTGTTCACCAGCATGGATTCTTCTCTTAGTTTCTCACGTAACACTCCGCCGCGACCTTCGCCGTGTTCGCGTGGATGGTCACCGTATCCTCCACCTTCATCGCATACCCTCCCGCAAGCGTCACCACGACCGCCGCGCCACACTCCCGCGCAGTATCGAACACCAGCCGGTCCCGCGCTTTCAACCCGTCGAACGTCAGAGACAATCCTCCAAGTTGATCCTCGCGATAAGGGTCCGCACCCGCTACATACATCACCAGCTCCGGACGAAACTCACTCATTGCCTTGCGTGCCGCTTCTCCCAACTTGGCGAGATACTCCTCGTCGCCGACGCCGTCTTCAAGATCGACATCCAGCGTCGAGGCCGGCTTGATGCTCGGATAATTGTTGAACTGGTGAATCGAGAGGGTGAACATCGTGGGATCTCCCGCGAAAATCGCGGCTGTGCCGTTGCCGTCGTGAACGTCGCAGTCCAGCACCATGGCACGCTCGATCATCTTTTCGCGCTGCAGTTTGCGAATCGCCACAGCGACGTCGTTGATCGCGCAAAATCCTTCGCCATGACCGGGAAACGCGTGATGAAATCCGCCGCCGATATTGAATCCGATCCCGGACTTGAGCGCCAGCCGCGCCGCGAGCGTGGTTCCTCCCGCCGCCAGCCAGAACGCTTCCACCATCTTGTGCGAATACGGGATCTCCAGCTTCATCAGCTCCAGGTAATCGAGCGTGCCATTTTTCAACCGCGTGATCCAGCCCCGCTGGTGCACCAGCAGCAGATCTTCATCCGTAGCCGGCTCAGGCTCGACGAAATCCTCCGGCCCCGCCAAGCCGTCCGACACCAGCCGGTCGCGAATCAGCCGGTATTTTTTCGACGGAAACACGTGTGCGCCGAGATTCAAATCGTAGCCCTCGTGATAGACCAGCTTAAAAGGAAGCAACCGTCGAGTCCTCCGATTGAAGCGCCGTGATCACCGCCGCTCCATAAATATCTTCCACCGAACAGCCGCGCGACAAGTCGTTGAACGGTTTTCTCAAACCTTGCAGAAACGGCCCGAACGCGTGCGCGCCGCCCAACCGCTCGACCAGTTTATATCCAATGTTCGCGCTCGAAAGGTTCGGAAAAATCAGCGTATTGGCCCGCCCGGCCACCGCCGACCCCGGAGCTTTCGACCGGCCGATAGAGGGAACCAGCGCCGCGTCGGCCTGCAATTCTCCGTCGACCACCAGCCACGGCGCGCGCTCGCGCAGGATCTTTAGCGCCTCGATCATTTTATGATCTTTCGCGCTGCCTTTAGTTGAAAACGAAAGCAGCGCAACCCGCGGCTCCGTATCCATGACCATTCTCACTGACCGCGCCGTCGCGATCGCAATCTCGCCAATCTCATCGGCCGCCGGATCGACCATCATCGCGCAATCGGCGAATGCCAGCACGCCGTCATGCCCAAAGCTCGAGTCGCGCACGCACACGAAAAACACGCCCGAAACCCGCCGAATCCCCT
Source organism: Terriglobia bacterium (assembly GCA_963797245.1). Taxonomy (GTDB): domain Bacteria; phylum Acidobacteriota; class Terriglobia; order Bryobacterales; family Bryobacteraceae; genus Palsa-187. Next base: position 398,030 of record CAWCPE010000009.1, on the reverse strand, counting down.
CCGCCATCCCAATATTTTGAAAGGCCGCCCGAGCCGTCTCCGCAGTCGTGTTGACTGCGCCTCCCACTCCACCGTCCGCTTCCCCCGACGCGACCATCTTCGCGGCTTGATGCAACGCGTCGTGCGAGGTCAGCAAAATAGGCTCGATCAGTCCTTCAAGACGGGCCGCAGCCTCTTGAATCCGTGGATCGCCGCCCTCCGGAAACACGATTCGCTTTTTGCTTGCAATGCGTTGCAGCCGGCCTACCTGGGCAGCAAGAAATCGGTCCGCAGACGCGACCATATAAGGTTTATTCTACCTTGACGACGAAATAATTCAAGCGTATGATTAAAGCGAACGTATGATTGCCAAACCGGCTGATACGAAAACCCGCATCCTGGATGCAGCCGAAAAGCTGTTTGGAAAGAGTGGTTTCGACGCCACGTCCCTGCGCGATATTACCCACGAAGCCGACGTGAACCTGGCCGCCGTCAACTATCATTTCCAATCCAAGGAAAGCCTGATCGATGCGGTGATTGCGCGGCGCATCGAGCCGGTGACCCGAAAACGGCTCGAAATGCTTGACTCCGCGGGTCCCAACCCCAATATTGAGCAGATCCTGATTGCCTTCCTGGCACCGGTCCTGAATCAGGACCTGAGCGGCGCCTTCGAACTGATGGCGCGAATCCTGGCGACTCCCGACCTCTTCGTGGTCCGTTTGTTCAAAGCTCATCTGGCGTCGCTTGCCGAGCGGTTTGCCGACGCGATCGCCCGGACGCTTCCGGAGCTTTCGCGTGACGAAATCATGTGGCGTCTGCATTTCACCGGCGGCGCGATGGCGCATGTGCTGGCGAGATCGAACGTGTTGCCAGGGCTGGTGCCCGGATATCCCGAGCCGCCCGATCGTCAGGTGATTCTGGCACGTCTGGTTACGTTCAGCGCCGCGGGATTCCGCGCACCGGAGGGTTTCTGATGCGGCTGGTTTTTCTGCTTTTTCCCACGGCTTTCGTATTCGCGCAAGGCGGCCCCGCCGCCGAGCCGGCGCTGCCCTTAAGCATGAAGCGCGCCGTCGAAATCGCATTGGCATCCGACGGCAGTCCCAAGGTCGCCCTCGCGGAAGAATCCATCAAGCAGGCGGAAGCGCAAAAGAACGAAGCCCGCGGAGCTCTCCTTCCGGATATCGAGTCCTCTGTCAACGATCAGCGCGAGACCAACAATCTGCACGCTTATGGATTCAGCAACTCCACGCTTCCGTTTCTGCCGCCGGGAGTCAATTTCCCGTCGATCGTAGGACCTTTCTCGATCTTCGACGCCCGCGCCACCGCTTCGCAAACCGTTTTCGACTTCAGCATTCTCAAGCGTTTTCAAGAATCGAAAGTCAACGTCGAAGCGGTCAAATCCGATTTCGACGCAACCAAGAACCAGGTGAGCGATCAGGTAGCGCGCGCATATCTGACCGCACTGCGCGCCGAAGCGACGCTTGAAACCGCGCGCGCCAATGTCGAGCTTTCGCAGGCTCTCCGCACGCTGGCCGAGCAGCAGCGGGTGGCCGGCACCGGAACCGGGCTCGACGTGGTCCGCGCCGACGTGCAGCTTGCCGATGATAAACAACATCTGGTGGTCGCCGAAAACGACCGGCGGCGCGCGGGCCTGAATCTGCTGCGCGCCATGGGACTGAAGCTCGACGCGAGCGTGGTGCTTACTGACAAGCTGGATTATCGGCCGTCCGAAGTCGGATCGCTCGAAACCGCACTCGCCGACGCAAAGAAAACGCGCGCTGAATTGAAGGCCCAGCGGGATCGCGAACATGCCGCCAATTTGAACTACGGATCGATTCGCGCCGAGCGTTACCCATCCGTCGCCGCGCAGGCGAATTACGGATCGATCGGCTCAGACATTACCAACGCAGCGCCCACTTATGTCTATGGGCTCTCGGTCCGCGTTCCGATTTACGACGGAGGCAAGCGCGACGCACGCCGCACCGAAGGCTTCTGGCAATATCGCCAGGAGCAGACCCGCACCCACGATCTGGAGCAGCAAGTGGAGCTCGACGTGCGGCTGGCGTTCGACAGCATTACGTCTGCCGCGACGGAAGTGTCGACGGCGCGCGATGGCGTCGATCTCTCCGAAAAAGAGCTGGCGCAAGCCAAGCGCCGGTACACGGCGGGCGTAGCAAATTCGCTCGAAGTGACCGACGCGCAGACGCGCCTCGACCGCGCGCGCGACAATCTGATTCAGGCGCTGTATGACTACAACGTGGCCCGCATCGACCTTGCGACCGCCACGGGACGAATCCGGGAATTTGTGAACCAATGAAAACGTGCAACCTATGAAAAAGCGACTCCCCATCCTTCTGCTTCTGGTGGCCGCGGCCGCGGGCGGCTATTACTGGTGGCGCACGCACAATAACAATGACGGCGACCGCATTTTCGTGTCCGGAAATCTGGAGCTCACCCAGGTCGACATCTCGTTCAAGATCGCCGGCCGGCTGACCGAACGCAAGGTCGACGAAGGCGCCTGGGTGAAGCAGGGCGACCTGATCGCGACACTCGATCCGGTCCAGCTCCGCCAGCAGAAGGTGCGTGATGAAGCCATCGTTTATAGCGCGCAGTCCAATTATCAGCAGCTCGAAACATCCATCGCTTTCCAGAAAGCGACGCTTGAAAGCGACGTCGCGGCGCGCAACGCGGAGTTGAACCAGTCGACTGCCAAGCTCGAAGCGCTGCTGAATGGAAACCGGAAGCAGGATATCCAGCAGGCCGAAGCCGGCGTGGCCGACGCGCGGGCGCAGCTCGATTTCGCGCGCTCCGATTACGCCCGCATGCAGGAACTTTTCAAGAACGAAGATATTTCCCGCCAGCAGCTCGACCAGGCGCGCACCAAGCTCGACAGCGCCAGCGCGATGCTGCATCAGTCCGAGGAAAAATCTTCGCTGATGAAGGAAGGTCCGCGTCCCGAAGACATCGCCGGCGCGCGAGCCGATGTGGCCCGTGCGAAGGCTGCGGTCCAGACCGCCGAAGCCAATCGCCTGGAGCTGAAGCGCAAGGAAGAAGAGCTGGTGGCGCGCAAGGCTGCGATCGAGCAGAGCCGCGCGCAGGTGGGGATTTCCGAATCGCAGTTGAACGACACCGAAGTCCGGACGCCCATCAATGGCGTCGTGCTGGTGAAATCGGCCGAGCCCGGCGAAGTGCTGGGCGCCGGCACCACGGTGGTGACCATCGGCGACCTGGAACATCCCTGGCTCCGCGCCTACATCAACGAAACCGACCTGGGCCGCATCAAGCTGGGCCAGAAAGTGAAGCTGACCACCGATTCCTTCCCCGGCAAAGTCTATTGGGGAACCATCGGCTTCATCGCCAGCGACGCCGAGTTCACACCCAAGCAGATTCAGACCAAGGAAGAGCGCGTGAAGCTGGTGTACCGCGTCAAAATCGACGTCGACAATTCCAGTCATGAGCTGAAGCTGAACATGCCCGTGGACGCTGAAATTATCTTATGAGTACAGTGATCCATGCCGAGAATCTGACCCGCAAGTTCGGAGACCTGGTGGCCGTGGATCATCTGAATCTGGATATCGCGGAGGGTGAGATTTTCGGCCTGGTGGGTCCCGACGGCGCCGGCAAAACCACCACCATGCGCTTGCTGTGCGGGCTGATGAATCCCACCGAAGGGAAAGCGATTGTCGCCGGACACGATGTTTCTAAAGAAGTCGACCTGGTGAAGGACCAGATCGGCTACATGGCGCAGCGCTTCGGCATGTACACCGATTTGACCGTGCAGGAAAACATGGATTTTTACTCCGACCTGTTCGGCATCATGGGCGCCGAACGCGCGGAGTTGAGCGCCCGCCTGCTGCGGATGACTCGTATGGAGCCGTTCCGCAAGCGGCCGGCGGGAAAACTTTCCGGCGGCATGAAACAGAAGCTGGCGCTGATGTGCACACTGCTTCACAAGCCGCGAGTTCTGTTTCTGGATGAGCCCACCAACGGCGTCGACCCCGTTTCGCGGCGCGATTTCTGGGCGATTCTGTATCAACTGGTGCGCAACGGACTCACCGTATTCGTCACCACGGCGTATCTCGACGAAGCCGAGCGCGCCAATCGGGTGGGCTTCATGCATCACGGCAAGCTGATCCGCTGCGATACTCCCAGCGCGCTCAAGCACGGCCTCGAAGAATCGGTGTACCAGCTTCAATCCGCCAATCCGCGCAAGACCATGGAGATGTTGCAGACTCAGCCCGGCGTGCTCGCGGTTCAGCCGGCCGGCGCGGATCTGCACCTGTTCCTGGATTCAAAAGTGACTTCGCCCGAAGCGCTGGTCAATGTGACGCCCTTCGCCTTCCGGCCGATCGTTCCGTCACTCGAAGACGTGTTCATCGCGCTGTCGTTCAAGGAGGAGGCGTTGCGTGCTGCGTAAGATGCCAGGGACGGCGGATGTCAGAGGGTGCGGAAAAAGGGGACAGACCACTCTGTCCCCGCCTGTAAACCATTGGCGCCACGTTCCGCAGTGGAAGTGGACAGAGCGGTCTGTCCCCTTTTTCCGCACCCTCTTCAATCCGCGCGGAGCTTCAGCTCCGCCCGTCGGGAGCGAGGCTGAAGCCTCGCGCGGGCTCAAGCCCGCCGTCCATCCTTCCCGGAGGATTGCATGTTAGCCAACGCCCAAACCGGTCCGGCGGTTCACATCGACAAACTGGTCAAGCGTTTCGGCGATTTCGTCGCGGTGGACAACGTTTCGATTGATGTTTCGCCGGGTGAGATTTTCGGCTTTCTCGGCCCCAACGGCGCCGGCAAATCGACCACCATCCGGATTCTGTGCGGCCTGATGTCGCCCACTTCCGGACGCGCCACCGTGGGCGGATTCGACGTCGCCAAGCAACCTGAAGACGTAAAACACAACATCGGCTACATGTCGCAGAAATTTTCCCTCTACGACGACCTCACCGTGGAGGAGAACATCGAATTTTTCGGCGGCGTATACGGAGTCGCCGGCGACAAACTTCGCGCCCGCCGCGACTACGTTTTGAAAATGGCCGGCCTCGAGGATAAACGCAGTTCCATGACGCGCACGCTTTCCGGGGGCTGGAAACAGCGCCTCGCGCTCGGTTGCGCGATCCTCCATGAGCCGCCCATTCTATTTCTGGACGAGCCCACCAGCGGAGTCGATCCCATTGCCCGGCGCGGCTTCTGGCGCCTGATCTACGATCTTTCCGAAGCCGGCCACACTGTTTTCGTCACCACCCACTACATGGACGAAGCCGAGTACTGCCATCGTGTCGCGCTGATGTACGGCGGACGCGTGATCGCGCTCGGCTCGCCCGATGAATTGAAGCAATCTCTGGGTGACGGCAACCTGTTGAATCTGGATTCGTCCGACGTCCGCGGAAGTTTGACGGTGCTCGAAGGGAAGCCCGAAATTCTGGAAGCCGCGGTGTTCGGCGCGGGACTGCATCTCAAAGTCACCGATCCGGGCCTCGCCATTCCGCGCATTTACGAATATCTGAGCCAATCCGGCATTCATGTCCTGACGCTCGATTCCATCCGGCCATCCATGGAAGACGTGTTCGTCAGCCTGATCGAAAAGGAAGAGCAGGCCGCATGAACTTTCGCAGAACCAAGGCGCTGGCGCGAAAAGAAATGCTGCACATCCTGCGCGACTCGCGCAGCCTGGCCGCGGCTCTGCTGCAGCCGTTCGTGATGCTGCTCATCTTCGGATGGGCGCTCAGCCTGGATGTGGATCGCATTCCCACTTATGTTTACGACATGAGCCAATCGCCAGAAAGCCGCGACCTGATTCGCGAATTTCAGGGTTCGCGCTATTTTTCGATCCGGGAGCAGGTGCACGATTATCATCCGATCGACAAAGCCATCGACAAGCGCGCGGCCCTGATCGGCGTGGTGATTCCGCGGGATTTCGCCAAGAACATCGGATTGAAGCAGCCGACCAGCGTCCAGCTGCTGCTCGACGGGAGCGATTCTAACACCGCGGCGATCGCCCAAGGCTACGCCGAAGGGGTGGTGGCCGCGTATTCGCAACGCCTGATGGTTCCGATTCAAACCCAGTCCGGCGGGGTTCCGGCAACCGTCACACCGGACGTGCGCGTCTGGTACAACCCCGATCTTCTCTCGGGCAATTTCATCGTGCCAGGGCTGGTGGTGGTGATCGTGATGATCATCGCGGCCAATCTCGGGTCGCTGACCGTCGCGCGCGAATGGGAAAACGGGACCATGGAGCAACTGCTTTCGACACCCGCGCGCCCGAGCGAACTCGCGATGGGGAAGCTGGCGGCGTATTTCGTGGTGGGCGCCATCGACATGCTCATTTCGATCCTGGTCGGAGTGTTTGTGTTCGATGTGCCGCTCAAAGGCAGCGTGACGCTGCTGCTGGTGGCGAGCTCCATTTTCCTGTTCGGAGCGCTAGGGCTGGGCATTATGGTTTCGGCGATGTTCCGCTCCCAGTTGATGGCCTACCAGATGGGCACGCTGATTTCGTTCCTGCCGGCGTTTCTGCTTTCGGGATTCATTTATTCGATCGGCAGCATGCCGCGCGTGATTCAGCTGGTTTCGCTGTTCGTTCCGGCGCGGTATTTCATGGAAGTCGCGCGCGGAATTTTCCTCAAGGGCATCGGCATTCGACTTCTGTGGTTCAACCTGGTGCTGCTCATCGGCTACGCGATTATCGTATTTTATTTCGCGGTGCGGAAGCTCCGGCAAAAGGTGGCGTGATTCTATGTGGCAACGGCTTAAATGCATGATTCGGAAAGAGTTCATTCAGGCGTTGCGCGATCCGCGCATGCGGGCCATGCTGGTGATGCCGCCGCTGATTCAGTTGATGATCTTCGGCTACGCCGCCAGCCTGGACGTGGACAACGCCAAGATCGCGTGGATGGACCAGGATCGCACGCCCGAAAGCCGCGAGCTGCTGTCCGAATTCGAAGGCTCCGGCCGCTTCATCCTGGCCGGATTCCCCCAGGACGAGCGCGCCATGCAGACCATGATGGATCGCGGCCAGGTGGACGCCGTGGTGCGCGTGCTTCCCGGCTTTGGCCACGACGTGGAGCGCGGCAAATCGACCGGCGTGCAGGTGCTGCTCGACGGAACCAATTCGAATACGGCGGGAATCGTCTCCGGGTTCGCCAGCGCGTGCATCGGCCGCTATTCGAATGAGGTGATGCAGAAACAGCAGAATTCGAAAATGATTTCGGCGACGATGGCGGCGGCAGGACCGGTAACCATGGCGGCGCCCCAGGTCGCATCGCGAACCCGCGTGTGGTTCAATCCCGATCTGCGCAGCCGGAATTATTTCATCCCGGGCGTGATCGTCAACATCATCACGCTGGTGACCCTTTCTTTGACCGCCATGGCGATCGTGCGCGAGAAAGAAATCGGCACCATGGAGCAGTTGATGGTCACGCCCATCCGTGCGGCCGAGCTGATCATCGGCAAGACTCTTCCCTTCGTGGCGGTGGGCATCTGGGACATGCTGCTGGTGATGGGCGCGGCGCTGCTGGTGTTTCACGTGCCGTTTCGCGGAAGTTTCTGGCTGCTGTTCGGAACCACGCTGCTGTTCTTACTGACCACGCTGGGCGCGGGGCTGTTTATTTCCACGGTTTGCCGAACGCAGCAACAAGCCATGATGGCCACCGGCCTCTTCTTTCAGCCGTTCTTCATGCTGAGCGGATTCACGTTCCCCATCCGCAACATGCCGCAGGTGGCGCAGTGGCTCACCTTGTTCAACCCGGTGCGCTACTTCATGGAAATCGTGCGCGGAGTTTTCCTGCAGGGCGCTGGAGTCGAAGCGCTGTGGCCGCAAATGGCCACGCTAGCGGTTTTCGGCGTAACGATTTTGTGGCTGAGCGTACTACGCTTCCACAAGCAGCTCGAATAAATCTATTTCCGGGCGAGCACGCTGGCCGGCAGCACGATGCGCGACGGAGCCTGGCGCAGGGTCGCGGTGAAAGTCGCGGCGTCGCTGGAGGTCCGCACCCAGATGGTCTGCGCGGCTCCCTTGGCGAACTGAATCTCCACGGGAACCTCGACGGAAAAATCGTCGTCGACGCCGGTCTGCGTCACCGTGCCCGAAATTTTTACGGCAGGCGCCGCGCCGCGCACCGCATATTTCAGCTTCAATTGAGGAATGCCGGTAGAGTACACCCAGTTTTCAAAAAAACTGTCAATCGAATCCGGGCGCGTCTTGGGCGGCAGAAACTCCTTGGCAAGTGCGCGCAAGTCCTCCGTCGAAATGGACCGGAATTCGTAACGGCGCCGCAATTCGGCCAGCATCTTCATGAACCGGTCGTCGCCCAACCGACGCCGCAGCATGTGGAAGATCCAAGCGCCTTTTTCGTAGGTGATGACCCGCCAGGCGTCGCCTTTCCCGATGGCATCGAGACGCGTGCCCCACACAATCGGTCCGGCCGATTCGATGGTGCGCCCGTCATCACTCTTGGCGAGCAGGTGATCGCGATAACTTTCAAGAACGTTATCGATGGTTTTCGTGCCCTTCTTCCGTTCGAGCCATAGCAGCGCGGAGTAGCTGGCCAGCGCTTCGGGCATCCACTCGTCCTGATACGAACTGGTAGTGACGACATTGCCCCACCACTGGTGCGCGACCTCGTGCGGAGCGATCAGGTCCGAGAAAAACGCCTGGTGTTCCTCCCCGCGCATCGCTACCGGGCGCTGGCTGGGGTCCAGATACGCGAGGGTGGAGAGGTAAACCAATCCAGGAAAACCTTGTCCGAAGGTGCCGGGGATGGGCGACACGGTCAGCGTATTCAGCGCCGGCGGCCCGAAAGCCTTCGCGAAAAACTCGAGCGACGAGCTCACGTCCGCCGCGACATCGCGCAACCGCGCATGCGGATCGGGCGCGACGGGCGTCGCCTGCGCCGATGGATCCAGAGGCGCGTGGATGGCTGACACGTTATGATTGCCTTGCGTGATCGGTCCCAGAGCGGTGGGAGTGCGCGTCTTGGGCACCAGCGCCGATTCGACCGCCTTGTTGCCATACACGTCCACATGAAAACCCGCGGCGGTTCCCGTGATTTTGTCGTAATCGCCCAGGTTGAAGCCGGCCATGCGGATGGGTACCGGCGTGCGCCATTCGGTCACCCGATTCTCACCCTCCGTACGATCCGCGGCGACGTCTCCCGCGGCCACCAGCGTAAAACGCTTGGGGTAATGGAAGGTCAGGTCGTAAGTGGAAAAGTTCTCGTAATAGTGCGGATACCAGCTCGATCGCGCGCCCACGAAAAAAACATTGTTGCCGGCCGGCGCGATCACGGCGCCTTCATGCTCGAATTCGAATTCGTGCGCGCTCTCCGGCTCGAGCGCTTCCGGCGCGACCACCAGAATGACGTCGTTTTCGTTTCCGCGCAGCGCCCGCCCCCGCAGCGATTCCTGCGCGAACACCTCCGCCGGAACTCCGTCGATCTTCGCGGAGGTGACGTGCATGGCTCCCGAAATATCGAACGGGAATCCGCGCAGCGCGCGAGCGCCTACCCGCAATTTCAAGCGCGTAACGGCTTTCATGGCCAGTTCATTGTCGAGCGCGGCGTCGATGCGATAGTCCGACAGCGAGAACCAGTCCGCCGGCTGGTGCGCGGCGCCGGTGCGCATACTTCGGGACGCGAAACTGGTCCACACGTTGTACGTCAGCCGGCCATTTCGCTCCGCAAGCTGCCCCGCCACGATCTGCTCGCGCGACCGCGGATCGTAAATCATGTCGAAATTGCCGGCCTGATTCCCGTTGAGCGCCATGAACAGCATGCCGCCTTCCCCGCGCGGACCCAGCAGGTCCATCAGCATGCGGATTTCGAAACCATGTTCGACATTGGCGAGCACCGGACTCCACTTGCCCGCCAGCGCCTCTCCCATCTCCGCGGATTTCTTGCCGGTCCCCTCTGCTTGCATGCGGTCCATCAGAGAGCGCGCGCCATCGGTAAAAATCATCAGCGCGGCCCCAAAATGCTCGTCCAGGTTCGCCGATTTTGTGAAGTATGCGAGCGATTGCCGCTCACCTCGATACGGCGGCAGCAGGATCACTTCCCCATCGCCGCCTTCCACCTCGGCCGTAAACACAGCCGCGCGGCTCTGCCCGTTCACCGGCTTCGAAAAGATCAGGTAGCCCTCGGTCAGGTAGATCTTGATATCTTCTTTTTGGAAACTGAGATCGCGGACGCGATAGCACTGATCGGGATCGAGACCCGCTTGCTGGATGGAACGCGCCAGGTCGGCGGCGGACGGACCTGCGGCGAACGCGGAGCAACACAACGCGAAAAGCACCAGGCGAAACACGTTGCCTAATAGTGTAACGCCGAATCGGGCGGTGGAAGATTAGATGAACATCTCTTCGTCAGCCGTGGCCACCGGACCGTTGTGCCGCCCCCGCATCAGGAAGTTCAACGCCGCCCGGATTCCCGCTTGCACGCCCTGAATTTCCCGGAGCGGCTTCATGATACCGCTATGCACCAGCGCGACCGTCTCCTGCGTGCGGTTGAGCGTGTCGTCGAGCACCATCTCCACGCGATCCATCTGCACCCGCGCTCGGGTAGCGGCGTCCTCCAGCACTTCGTCGACGACGGCGAGTTGCCTGCGGGTCGCATCCAGGATGTCGCCGGTCTTTTGCGAGATGTCGTGAATCTGCGTGCGGCTTTCCGTCAACGCAGCGCTGGAGGCCTCGATCAACGCGTCCACTTTAGGGATTAATGGCGTGGTCTTCTCCTCCATCTTGCGCAGTCCTTTATAGATGCCGAACAAAAATCCGGCCTGAATACACAGCGCAATGGCGGAGATAATTACAAACGCCGCCATAATCATAAGCAGAGTCTGCTGATCCATGGTGTTCTAGCCTTTGGCCTTGCCTCCCCGTTTGACGAACCGTTAATCGGTAGCGGGCGATGTAGCGTCGCGATAGGCCTGCTTGCCGGCTTCGACCGCGGCGCTCAGATTATCTTTTTGGCGCGAAATGGTTTGCTTGCTGCGTTCCAGAGCGTCGGCCGCTTGATCTTTGAACTCGGTGGCGCGGCGCTTGGCGAAATCCGCGCCCTCGTTGGCCTTGCTGCGGATCATGTCACGCGTCTCGGCGCCCGCCTTGGGAGCGAACAGCACGCCCACCGCTACGCCCAAACCCAAGCCCAGAAAAAAGTACGACAGCCTGCTGTCATCCTCCATCGTGATTCCTCCTCTGTAAGGTAGATGCACGCCGCGGGCCGATCCGTTTTGTTTTTCCGAATCGTCCCCGGCGCGCTGGCAACTCAAGCATAGCAGCGCGCGCCGGTTTCGCGCTGAGCTAAGCTGAAGTCGAAACCGTAACATGCCGCGCGTAAATCCTAAACGGCTGGACATGGAAGCATTGGTCGCCTATGCCGCCCGAACCCTGGCGGCGCGCGCCCAAACCTCGTCTGAAATGCGCGAAAAACTGAAACGCCGCGCGGCTTCGGAAACCGACGTCGACCTGGTGATCGCGCGCCTGAAAGACGCCGGCTATTTAAATGACCACCGCTTCGCCGAATCCTTCGCGCATTGGAGACGCGATAACGACGGCTTCGGCAAAGCGCGCGTCATGCACGATCTGATGACCCGCCGGGTCGCGCCGGCGGTCGCGCGCCAGGCCGCCGACGATGCTTTCCGTGAAACCGACGAGACCGCCATGATCGAGCAATTCCTGGCTCGAAAATATCGCGGCAAAGATCTGGGCGCGCTGCTTCAGGAAGACAAATATCTTGCCTCCGCCTATCGGCGGCTGCGCGCCGCGGGTTTCAGCGTGGGCAATTCGATTCGCGTCCTGAAGCGTTACGCGGCCGAAGCGGATCGCCTGGAGGACATGGAACCTCCCGACGTCACGTAGCGGCTCGCGCTTTAATGGAACCATGCCCTTCGAGCACCAGCTCAACCTGCGAGTCGTGCGCAAACATACCGACGGCGTGACCCTGCACTTCGATCTGCTGCCCGCATATCTGAATTCGAACGGCGTGCTGCACGGCGGCATCACCGCCTCGATCGCGGATGAAGCGGCCTGGCACGCCATCGAAAATCAGCACGGCTACGGCGCGCGCAAGTCGACCACCACCGAGCTGAAAGTAAATTATCTGCGCCCCATCGGCGGCAAGAAAGTGATCGCGCGAGCAGTCCTGGTGCGCGCCGGCCAGACCTTATGCGTCTCACGCGTGGATATCTTCGACGAGAAAAAACACCTCTCGGCGATCGCGATCGTCACGTATATGCTGCTGTGAAATGTGGCGCACGCACTCGTGCGTGCCGTGTCGCGACTCTTCGCGACACCTCCTCGTACGCAGACCAGGCGTCGGCATGAGTGCCGACGCGGCACGTTGAAACGTGCGCCACGTCAGACCGTCAGCACGATTCTTCCGAGCACCGATCCACGCTTCAACTCGTCGAAAACCGCCTGCGCCGCATCCAGCGGCCGCGTTTCGATCTTGCAGCGGATCGGATATTTTTCGACCAGCGCGAACAATTCCTTCAGGTCCTCCCGTGTGCCCACCGCGGACGCCACGATGCGAGCTTCTGACGACACCATCGAAACCGCCGAAACCTTGAACGGCTCATTCGCCATGCCGACCACCGCCACAGTCCCGCCGCGCCGCAAACAGCGCAGCGCGATTTCATAAGCGGCGGCGCTGGCCGAGGTCACCATCGCCACATGCGCCCCACCGATCGCGCGCAGCCGTTTGTGAACCTGCTCCTCGGCGGCGTTGACGGTCCATTCCGCTCCCAGCGATTTCGCAAACTCGAGTTTCTCGTTGCTGATATCGATCGCGCAGACATGAATGTCCAACGCCCGCGCGATCTGCACCGCCAGATGGCCCAGCCCGCCCACGCCGAAAATCGCCAGCCGCTGGCCCGGCGCGATGCCCGACGCCTTCATCGCCTTGAACACCGTCAGCCCCGCGCACAACAGCGGCGCGGCTTCAATCGAGCTCAAGCTCGCCGGCAGCGGCGAGGCGTGCGTCGCTGGAGCGAGCAGATATTCGGCGAACCCTCCATCCACCGTGCAGCCGGTGACTTTTTGCTTGAGGCACAATTCTTCGCGCCCTTCTTTGCAGAATTCGCATTCGCCGCAGGTCCAATGGATCCACGGCACACCCACGCGGTCCCCCACCTTGACGCCGCTCACCCCTTCCCCCAGCGCGCTGACCGTTCCAGCCACCTCATGACCCAGAATCAGCGGGATTTTCGTCACCGGACGCAGCAGGTCCCAGTCCCCCTCGGCCAGATGCAGATCGGAATGGCACACGCCGCAGGCTTCGGTGCGAATCAGCACCTGCCCGGGGCCGGGCGCTGGCGTGGGAACGTCCTCAATCACCAGTGGAGTCGCGATCGCGTGCAGCATGGCGGCTTTCATTAGATGGTCACCCCTCCGTCGATCACGATCGTCTGTCCGGTCATCCACGACCCTGCGCGCGAGGCGAGAAAAACCGCCGCTCCCGCGATATCGTCCGGCTCGCCGATGCGCCGCAGCGGTGTTCGCTTTTCGGTTTCCTCCAGGCGCTTGGGATCTTCCCATAGAGCGCGCGCGAAATCCGTGCGCACCAGACCCGGCGCGATGCAGTTCACCCGAATGTTGTCCGGCCCCCACTCGACCGCCAGATTACGCGCCAGTTGCATATCGGCCGCTTTCGAAATCGCATAAATTCCGAGCACGTCGGTACCTTTAAGACCGCCGATGCTCGACACGATAATGATCGCGCCATCCCGCCGCGCCGCCATCTCCGGCTTCACCAGATTCGCCAGCCAGAGGTTGCTGCGGACGTTGGTCTCCATCACCTTGGTGAAGGCTTCATCGCTCAACCCGGTCAGGGGGCCGAAGTAAGGATTGATGGCCGCGTTGCACACCAGCACGTCGATCTGGCCGTACTTGGCGCGCGTTTGCGTCACCAGCGCCTCGCAATCCGCGCGTTTGCCGATGTGGCAGGCGATCGCGGTCGCGTGTTTCCCTTCCCCGCGAATCGCGGCAGCGACGGGCTCGCACGCTTCCAGTTTGCGGCTCGACACAACGACATTCGCTCCAGCCCGAGCCAAAGCCTCGGCGATCGCGCGGCCGATGCCTCGGCTCGAACCCGTAACGATCGCGGTTTTTCCGGTTAAATCGAACAATGCGCCTCCTCTTGAGCTAATTGAAAAAGGGGACAGACTACTCTGTCCCCAAACGCGAGCATCTGGTTCCAGCCGGACTGATCCGCGTGGACAGAGCGGTCTGTCCCCTTTTTCAATAAACTCATTTACATATTGCGGACGATTAATTCAGCCACTTCTTCACCCGCGTCTTCCTGAATAAAATGCCCCGCGCCGGCCACCGGCATCGACGGTCCAACGTTCCTGAAAACCGACCGCAGAAAAGGCTCCGACGCAGCCGTAATCGGATCTTCCGTCCCGAACGGCAACAGCACCGGCAGATCCAGCGTCTTCAATCGTTCCAGCGCCTGCTTATTTTCGAATGTCCCCGGATGATCCGCGCGAATCGGCACCATCGCAGGAAACTTCAGCGCGCAGGTTTGATATTCCCTGGACGGAAACGGCGCCTGGTACGCGGCGCCTTCCGCGTCGGTCAGCTTACGCGCTTTGAGCGAATTGCGCATTAGCGTCGGCATGTCGAGCGCATCCACGCGGCAGGCAAACCTTCGCCATTTTAAAAATGCCTCCGCCGGCGCAGCGCCGATCGGCAAGCCGGTGTTCATCGCCACCAGCCGCGCGAATCGTTCCGGCACTTGTGAAAGCACCCGCAGTCCGATCAATCCGCCCCAATCCTGGCACACCAGCGTGATCTTTTCCAAATTTAATGCCGCCAAAAACCCGCGCATCCATCGCGCGTGCGACTTGTACGAATACGCATTCGCCGCCACCGGTTTATCAGACCGGCCGAACCCGATCAGATCCGGCGCGATCACACGTCCCACCCGCGAAAGCACCGGAATCATGTGGCGATATAAATAGGACCAGGTCGGTTCGCCGTGCAGGCACAGAATCGGATCGCCCGTGCCGGCTTCGACGTACGCCATGCGCAGCCCTTCGATCTCCATGTATTTCGGTTCATACGGAAATCCGGGGAGAGAGGTAAATCGTGAATCCGGCGTCCGCAAAACACTGCCCTCAGGCCACGCCGGCTTGATCCCGGCATACTGCGCGACCTTGGCAACATCCGCCGGATTCAGACCGCCGATCCGCGCCAGCCAGTCGCACAAGTCCAGCAAATCCGCGTCGATTTCGTGCTCCGGCGGACGCGGCTCATACCGGTCCCAATGTCCGAACACCATCGCCATCGATGGACGCCCGCGGCCGAGATCGGCCAGCTCGATCGCATACAAATAATCGTGCGCGCTACGCCAGTAAACCCGGCCCGTGCGCTTTCCGCAGGCGCGCTCGACCGCCTCCGCAAACTCCGGACGCACATCCAGTTCCTGTTCCCACAGCAGCGGATCGGCTCGCAGCACGGCGAGCTCTTTAGGTGACGGGTTAATGAAGTCCATTCAAGAATTCCACGATGGAAGCCGCCAGATCCGGCCCGCGGTCGTCCTGCAAAAAGTGGCGCGCGCGATCGAATTCGATGGGCCCCTTGGCGTGCGGAAGCAATTCCTTCAGCCGATGCCCGAATTCGATCGGAAACACCTCGTCGCCCGGCGCCCACAACAGTAAAACCGGTGTGGAGCGAAGCTCGCCCAGCCGATTCTGAATCATCGTCATATCCTGCCAGCCACGATCGCCTTCCCGCATCGGAATGGTCCGCGGCCAAGTCAACACCACGTGATCGGAATCCGGCTCATCGAAAACATGATGATAGCCCCACGCTTCTTCCTCCGTCAGTCCGCGTACGGTCGTCGCCGTCGGCCCATGTTGCGACAGCACCTTGTGGCGCTTCATGAAAAACTGGCCGATCAGCGGCGCGTGCCAGGTCGTCCACGGCTTCGGCGACGTGTGGAATTTGCTGATCACATCGGTGAACAGCCAGGTATTCATCAGCACCAGCGCGCGCAGCCGTTCGATCCGCTGAAGCGCCGCGCCGGTACCCTGCGGACCACCCCAGTCCTGCCCCACAATCGTGAATTCGCGCAAATCCAGTTGGTCGAGCAAGCTCACCAGGTCCGCAATATGATGCGCGAACGTCAACGCCGCGTCGTTGCGTGGGTGATCGGAATACCCGGCCCCAATCCAGTCCGGCACCACCGCGCGGTAGCCCGCCGCGCGAAGCGGCTCAATAAAATCGCGGTACAGAAAACCCCAGGTCGGATTGCCGGAAAGCAGCAACACCGGACGCCCGCGGCCTTCGTCGATGTACGACATCCGGCGCCCGTTCACGATGACGGACTTCCGCTCCCATGGAAAGCCGGGCAGGGACATGTCGCAATCGTAACATGCGCCGAAATGCGAATGCGTTATTCTCAAGTTCATATGAAAGCACTCGTCACCATTTGTCTCGCCGCAGCTCTGCCCGCGCTCGCGCAGGATCCCGCCCTAATCGAAATGAAGCACCACTGGGCAACCTCCAAGACCTTCACGCTGGCCGTCGCCAACTCAATGCCCGACGCCGATTACGCCTTCAAAGCAACTCCCGAGGAAATGAGCTTCGGCGAGATGGTGGTCCACATCGCGACCGGCAATGGGTTCTATTGCTCCGGAGGCCCGGGCAGCAAAACCAAATCGCCCATCCTGAAGCCGCCCACCATCGATAAGGCCAGCGCCATGAAAGTGCTCGAACAGTCCTTCGACTATTGCGCGGAGAGAATCGCGGTGCTCAAGCCGGCCGATCTCAACAAAATGATGGGCCCCGCCGGCCACCAGTCGAGCTTGCGGGAGCTGTTCTGGAGCGGCTTCACGCACACCGCGCACCATCGCGCGCAACTCGAAGTGTACCTGCGCTTGAAGGGCATCAAGCCGCCGGATTATCAATTCTAGTTTCCCGAGTTGGAAGTTCGCTGCTTATCTCGGAACCGGACGTCCAGCTGTTTGGACGGCGGGATTTATCCCGCGCGGAGCTTTAGCTCCGCAACTCGTGCAGACGGCGCTGAAGCGCCGCGCGGACTGAAGTCCGCCGTCCTTGGTCGCCTTGAGAGTTATTAAACGTATTTCCAACATGGACGGCGGGATTTATCCCGCGCGGAGCTTTAGCTCCGCAGTTCGCGCGAACTCCAAGTCCGCCCTCCGCGACAAGCCCCCTCCGGGATAACGCCTACGGCCCGTCCGATCCCGCCAGCACCCCCAGCATCGCAAAGAAAAACGCTGCCAGCGCTGGACGCTGTTGCATCGGATAATCCACCGCGCAATGCACGAACACCGCGATCATCCCCACTCCCCACAACGATCGGATCGCCGGACGCACCGTCCATATCGCGATCGCCAACAAGAGCAGAAAAAACGGTACTCCACCCTCCGCCGCCCACTGCAGCCAGTCATTATGCGCCTGGTTCACGAAATCTCCATCGTCGAAATGCGCATAGGCAGGATACGCATCGCTCCACGTGCCGAGCCCGAAGCCGGCCAGTGGACGGTCCCGCACCATCTCAAGTGACGACCGCGCAATTTCCGCGCGAAACGAATATGGGTTGGGCTCCTGAAATCGATTCCAGATCAGCTCCCACCCGACCACCGCCGTCAGAATCGCGACCGTCGCCAGGCTTCCCGCCAACACGCGCGCGAGCGCCCGGCCGCTGATGCGCTTCTGCGCGAACGCGATCGCCGGCGTGATCAGGATTTCCGCCAGGCACAAAATCGAACCCGTGCGCGACCCTCCCGCCACCACCGACGCGAACAGCACCGCGGCCATCAGCGTATACATCACCCAGCGTGAGCGATCGAGCAGCGCGCCGACAATCGCCAGAGGGAGCACGGCTTCCACGAACGCGGCGTACTGATTGCGATACACGAACGGCCCGAGCGTGGGCGCGTCCGTCCCCACGTCGAACGCCCAGAACACATGCCCGGGAGGTGAAGTAAGCACGGTGAACGAACCGATAATGGCCAGCGCCACAGCGAATATCAGAATGATGCGCAGGAACCGCTCCCGCTCCACTCTCGCAAGCTCGAATGCAAGCGCGAACGCCACCAGGTTGGTGGTCCAGTTCAAAACGGCGTCCCAGGTTTTCCACTCGTAAATGGTCCGGCGCGCGGCGATCTGGAAAATGCCCCACAGCGCCGCCAGCGCCAGCAGCAGCATGATCGGATGCAGGCGAAGGCGACGCCGGAAAAGCACGACCACGGCAGACCCGAACAGCGCCACTTGAAACGCGCTCAACGCCCAGCGAGCCGGCGCCCACATGGCGAGGATTCCGAAAATCAGGATCGCGGCGAGAATCATCCGGCGTAGAGGGGCATTGTACCCTGTCTAAATGACCACCCCGACGGAGCGCATCCGGATCGGCCCCGAAGAATTCGAAGCCGCCCGCGCGCGCGTCTCCGCGCATGCCTATCACACCCCGCTCCTGACCTCGCGCCTGCTCAGCGAGCGCACCGGCTTCGACGTTCGCCTGAAAGCCGAAATCTTCCAGCGCACTGGCTCCTATAAAATCCGCGGCCCGCTCAACAAGCTTCCGCAGTTGACGGACGAACAGCGCAGCCGCGGTGTCATCTGCTCCTCGGCCGGAAATCACGCGCAAGGCGTGGCGCTCGCCGCGAAAATCCACGGCGTCCGCGCGGTGGTGGTGATGGCCGAAAACGCGACGCTCTCAAAAATCGCCGCCACGCGAGAATACGGTGCGGAGGTGATCCTGCACGGCCAGATCTGGGACGAAGCCAACGAAAAAATGAAGCAGCTCGCCGCCGAGCATGGCTTCACGATCATCCATCCCTTCGATGACTTGCAGTTGATTACTGGTCAAGGCACCCTGGGCCTCGAAATCCACGACGATTTTCCCGAAGCCGACATCGTCATCGTCCCGATCGGCGGCGGCGGGCTGATTTCCGGAGTTTCGACCGCGCTCAAAGGCCGCAATCCGAACATTCGCGTCATCGGCGTCGAATCATCCGACGGTCCGGCGATGAAGCGCAGCATCGAAGCCGGATGCGTCATCACGCTTGACCAGATTCAATGCATCGTCGACGGCCTGCGCGTCAAACGCGTCGGCGAAAATAATTTTAAGATCGTCCGCGATTACGTAGACCAGATCGTCACCCTGCCCGACACAGAAATCTTCGAAGCCATGCTGTGGATCATGTCGCGCGCGAAGCTGGTGGTCGAAGGCGCCGCGGCCGCTCCAGTCGCGGCGCTGCTCAATGGCTTGATCGACGCCCCAAAAGGGTCGAAAGTCGTGTGCGTATTAAGCGGAGGGAACCTGAATCTAGACCAACTGCGCGGTCTCAAATGGAACTAGCCGGCCCCCTCAGTGGAATCCGCGTGGTCGATTTCGGCCGCTTCATTGCCGGTCCGTATTGCGCCATGCTGCTGGCCGATATGGGCGCGGACGTCATTCGCGTCGACCGGCGCCAGGGCAGCGAGGATCGCTACACCGCGCCCGTCACCGAACAGGGCGAAGGTGGCGCGTTCCTCTCGCTGAATCGCAACAAGCGCAGCCTCACGCTCGACACCTCAAAACCCGAATCGGCGGAAATCGTCAAGCGATTGGTTTCCCGCGCCGACGTAGTGGTGGCCAACCTTCCCGTCGCCGTCATGAAGAAAATGCGCATCGATTACGATTCGCTGCGGACCCTGAAACCCGACGTGATCCTGGCGCGCGTCTCCGCATTCGGTCCCGACGGCCCGTATGCACATCGCCTCGGTTTCGATTCGCTCGCGCAGGCGATGTCCGGAGCCATGCGCCTCACTGGATTCGAAGGGCCTCCGGTGCGCTCCGTCGTCTCCTTTGAAGACTACGGAACCGCTTTGCACACGGCCTTCGGAATTATGATCGCGTTATTTCATCGCGCGAAAACCGGTGAAGGCCAGATCGTCGATGGATCGCTTCTCGCCACTTCCATCACTTTCATGCAGGCATTCCTGGCCGAGCGAAGCGTCACCGGAATCCCGCGCGAGCAACGCGGCAATACCGGATTTTATTCGTCACCCGCCGACGTGTATCAGGTAACGGACGGATGGATCATGGTTCAAACCGTCGGCAACGACATGTTCCGACGCTTCGCGCGCCTGGTCGGCCGCGAAACCTGGATCACCGATCCGCGTTTTGCGACCGATATCTCCAGAGCCGACCACCGCGACTTGATCACCGCGGAAATGAACGCCTGGCTCGCCGGGAAGACCGCGGTCCAAGCGTTCGCCGCCCTGGAAGCCGCCCGCATTCCCGCCGGTCCTGTGCTGGATATCCCCGACGTCCTCGCCGACCCCCAGGTGAAGGCCCGCGGATTGCTCGAATACGTTGATTATCCCGGCGCCCCGAAACCCGTTCCGCTGGCCGCACCGGCCATGCAGCTCTCGGCGACGCCGGCCCGAATCCGGCATCGCGCGCCGATGCTCGGCGAGCACACGGCGGAAGTGCTCGGCGAGCTCGGGTATTCGGAGGAACAGATCGCGCAACTGCGCGCCGCCCAGGCAGTCTGACGCGCGACTACTTCTGAAGCGACTGAACGTAGTTCACCAGGTTGGTGATGCGCAACTGGACCTGGGCCTCGTTGCCGCCGCTGACCGAAGAGAACAGCATTCCCCAGATTGGCATTTCTTTCGATCCATGCACTGGCGAATCGACCTGTTTGAGCGTGGCAAAAACGTGTGCCGACGGGAATTTTCCGCCGTTCTTCGCCGCCAGCTGGGTCAGGTCCGCGGGCGTCTTCTTCAGAGCCGACGCCGCCGGGCCATCGCCTTTTCCATCCAGCCCATGGCACGGCGCGCAGTAGGCACCGAACATTTCCTTACCTGAAGTGGACTGGGTCTGGCTGATCGGTACCTTCTTGACCTGTTTATCCTGAGCTAGCGCAACCAGCGAACTCAGAAGAGTTACGAAGAGAATCGTCCGCATTGAGCCTCCTTTACGAAGCAACTTGGCGAATAGGACGGTTGCATCCCGAGTTCCCGCGCAAATGCTTGTATCTGACTGACTTTACCCGTGGTCCTGCGTGATTTGAAGGCCGCCTTGAAGAAAGTATGGGTGTAGCGGCGCAGCGGAGACGTAGTAGACTGCGGATATGCCGTCAACCGATTCCTTGCTCGCGCCGATGCAGGGCGCCGATCACCGCGAAATCGGCGGTGTGACGATGGATACCGTCCGCGCCGGCGACTCGCGCGTCAAACGCGTCATCTACCCCTCCGGCTTCCGCTGGTCTAAGAACATCAAACCGATCGTCGGCACCCAATTCTGCGAGCACGCCCATGTCGGCTTCCTGGCGCGCGGCCACATCGGGATTCAATACGCCGATGGCTGCCTTCTCGACCTGACGGCGCCCTGCGTGCTGGCCATCGCGCCGGGACATGAAGGCTGGGTGGTGGGCGATGAGCCCGCGGTGGTCATCGAATTCGATTTTGAAGGCGACACGGTCACCCGCTGCGGAATGCCCGCCGCACACGCGCATTAGAGGCTACCGCAAGTGTCTCCCCTCCTTCACAGTCGGGGTTGCGTATCAGAACCCCGACAGTCAGAGTGTGTGTGAAAAGTGGAGTTGATCCCCGCCGTGACCGGCAGGGCTGGTTACCGACGTCTGCGCCTTCAACGCGATAGACCAGCCCTGCCGGTCACAGCGGGGTGAGGCATCGACTTTTCACACACACTCGTCATGGAGGGGAGCACGAGTACCAATTTCTCCGCGAACGCGCTACTCCGCTATAATTTCATAAATAGCAATGAGCGGAGTCGATCTTTTCGAAAAAATGCCGCTGGCGGCGGTGGAAAAATATTGGAATGACCGGCCCTGCAATATCCGTCACTCCACCAAGCAGGTCGGCACGCGCGAGTACTTCGATGAAGTCGAGCGGCGCAAGTACATGGTGGAGCCGCACATTCCGAAATTTGCGGATTTCGAGCGCTGGCGCGGGAAAAAGGTGCTCGAAATCGGCTGCGGCCTGGGTACCGATACCATGAATTTCGCGCGCCATGGCGCTCAGGTGACCGCCGTCGATCTTTCCGAAAAATCGATCGGCCTGGCCCGCCAGCGCGCGCAGGTCTTCGGCCTGGAGGACCACATCACTTTCATTCAGGCGGATGCCGAGCACCTCTCCGAACGCGTGCCGGCCGAGCCTTACGACCTGATCTATTCTTTCGGCGTGATCCATCACACCCCGCATCCGGAACGCGTCCTCGAACAGCTGCGTCAGTTCGCCAGGCCGGAGACCACCGTCAAAATCATGGTCTACAACCGCTGGTCGTGGAAGGTGCTGTGGATTCTCCTCCGTTATGGCAAAGGCGCGTTCTGGAAGCTGGACCGGCTGATCGCCACCAACTCCGAGGCGCAGACCGGATGCCCGGTCACCTACGTTTATTCGAAGCGCCAGGGAGCGGAGTTGCTCGCGCACGGCGATTTCAAGGTGACCAAGGCTGAGGTCGATCACATCTTCCCGTATCGCATCCAGGATTACGTTCAATACCGCTACGTCCGTGTGTGGTATTTCCGCTGGATGCCGGAGTTTCTGTTCCACGCGCTGGAGCGCATGGCGGGCTGGCACCTGTGTCTGACCGCGGCCCCCGCGCGGCGCTCGTGATGGATCGCCCGTATCTCTCGGTCGTCGTTACCGCCCGGAATGACGACCACGGCGGCAACCTGCTGGGTCGCATGCAGGCCTTCGTCGACGGATTACTTTCGCAGTGCGCACGCCATCGCGTTCCGGCCGAGCTGGTCATGGTCGAATGGAACCCGCCGCCCGATCGTCCCCCGCTCGAACAGGCCCTGAACTGGTCCAAGGCGAACGAATTTTGCAGCGTTCGCGTCATTGAAGTGCCGGACTCCGTTCACCACCGGCTGAAGCACGCGCAGGCCCTGCCGCTGTACCAGATGATCGCCAAAAACGTCGGCATCCGCCGCGCGCGCGGCGAGTTCATTCTGGCCACCAATATCGACATCCTGTTTTCAGACGAGCTGTTTCAGATCCTGGCGGCGCGCGCCCTTGAACCGGGGAAGATGTATCGCGCCGACCGCTGGGATGTGATGCCGGATGTGCCCGTCGATCAGCCCATCGAACGGCAACTTGCCTGGTGCAACACGCACCTGTTGCGCGTGAATCGCAGGGAAGGAACTTTTCCCCTAAACCCGGACGGGACAATGAACATCGCCGCGAACGACATCGTTTCGCCGGAGCGCGGCATCACGCTCGGCGAAAACTGGTTTTCGCGGGAACTCTCGGGAGCCGAGCCGTTCCGCTGGGTCGACAACGATGCGGAGCTGATCATTACCAAGCCGGGCGAAGTGCGGCTTTGTATGGATATTGAACCGGGCCCCGGTCTGGAGGGCGAGCCTCTTTCGCTCGACTTGCGCGATCCCGAGGGGGCGGTTCTCGCGAGCATACTGGTCGACCGGCGGTCGACCGTGGCGCTGCGGCTCGCCCAGCCGAGCTCGCGCGTGTTCCTCCACACCGATTACGGCGGCGCCCGGATTGCCTCGGATCTGCGGACGCTGAACTTCCGCCTGTTCCGTTGCGAGCTCGCCATGAACCAACCGTCCATCTCGCGGCCGGCGCAGGTCTCCACCACCCCGCTCACGCGCGCTCGCCGGAATTGGGGTGTGTTTCGGAGGGCGTTTTTCTCCACCACGGAAATCCGCATTCCGCTGTCGAAAGCCGCGCTGGAGCGCCTGAATCTGCACCAGGATGAATCCGCGGTCGCGTTCATGCTCGGCCCACTGTTCCGCAAGTTCGCGGCGTCCGATCCGGATCGCGTGACCGGCGGCGGCCTCACGGCAATGTGGGGAGACGGCTGGTACGACTTCGAACATTTTCGCGGCGAGACGTTTCGCTGGATGCGCCAGGAAGGAACGGTCACCCTGATCCTTCCCGAATCCGGCGCCTCGCGCATTTCGCTGGTCGCCGAAGCGGGCCCGGCGGTCGGATTTCGCGGCGCGCGCCTGGAAGTCCGGAATGGATCGGGTGAGCCTCTGGCCAGCGTGGAACTTCAAGGCCGCACCACCCTTCACATCCCGGCCGGCGGATTTAAAGGGTTCGCGATACTGCAGTTGAGCGTTTCAGGAGGCGCCGAACCCAAAGCCGTGCCGGGCGATCCGCGAACGCTCGCGCTGCGCCTGATCCGCTGCGAGCTTGACCCGCCTGCTCCCCGGCAGGAACCGGTTCACCTGTTTGAAACCGCTCCCGGAACCGAGGTCTGGTGTCTTCGCGGATTCAAACGTCGGGCCAGCGGATTGATGTGCTCCACGCGCGGCGAAATGCTGCTTCGAACGGCCGAAGATGTCACGCTGCTGGTCTCGCCCGCTGGCCCGCGAGCGCGCATGCGCATTTCAGACGGCGCGGGCGGCGTCCTGCGCGACGGCGCGGTTTCACCCGGAGAACAGATCGCGATTCCAGGCGCCGGCAGCGGCGGCTTGCTGCTCCGATTCACCACGGACCGGCCGGTGATCTTCACCGGTATCTGGCGTGGCGCTCCGGAGCCGCGGTCCATTCAATTCAAGTTCAACGACGAAACCAGCCCCGTCCACCTGCACACCAACGGATGCGGCGATTTCACCATGATGGCGCGCGCGCACTGGTTTGACCTGCGCGGTTATCCGGAATTCGACGCTTTTTCGATGAATATCGATTCGGTATTATGCTGGGCCGCGCATCACGGCGGCGCGCGCGAGAAAATGCTCCCGGCGCGCATCTTCCACATCGAGCATGGAACCGGCTCCGGCTGGACGCCCGAGGGCGAGGAGAAACTGTACCGGCGTATCACCGCCAAGGGCCTTCCCTGGCTGGATTTCCATACGGTCCTCGACTGGGCCCGCGCCATGCGCCGGTTCGATACTCCATTGATTTTTAATCAGGAAGATTGGGGGTTCGCTCGCGAAACGTTACACGAATACCTGCCCGGCGTAGATGCTTGTCAGCAGGCAAACGTATGAGCTATCATGTTTTTCACACCTCAGTAAACGTGACAATCCTCGGCTTTTTGGGTGACGCATGAACATTTCCGTAGTGGGACTCGGTAAGCTCGGCTCCGTTCTGGCCGGTGTCATGGCGAATTGCGGGCATGAAGTGGTCGGCGTGGATATCAACGCCGGTTACGTGGATGCGATCAATGCCGGCCGCGCGCCGGTGCGCGAGCCCGGTTTGGACCAGATGATCGCGCGCAACGCCACGCATCTTTCGGCGACCACCGATCTGCGGGACGCCATCGCCCGGACCGACGTCACGTTCGTAGTCGTGCCCACGCCCTCCGGACCGGATGCGACCTTTTCGCTCCAGTACATTCTGAATGCCGCCGATTCGATCGGGCAGGCGCTGGCCGGCAAATCCAGCTACCACCTGGTGGTGATTTCGAGCACGGTAATGCCGGGGTCGACCGGCGGCGAAATCCGTGGCCGGCTCGAACAGGTTTCCGGACGCACATGCGGACCCGATTTCGGGCTGTGCTACAACCCCGAGTTCATCGCGCTCGGCAGCGTGATCCGCGACATGTCGAAACCCGACATGATTCTGATCGGCGAATCTGACCCGCGAGCCGGAGAGCTGCTCGAGAATATTTATCGCACGGTGTGTCCCAATAATCCTCCGGTGGCGCGCATGAATTTCGTGAACGCGGAGTTGACCAAGATTTCGGTCAACACATACGTCACCACCAAGATCTCCTACGCGAATATGCTGGCCGAGATCTGCGAGCAGGTTCCGGGTGCGGATTCTTCCGTTGTCAGCGCGGCTATCGGCCTGGATACGCGCATCGGAAGAAAGTATCTGAAAGGCGCCTTCGGCTACGGCGGACCGTGTTTTCCGCGCGATAACAAGGCGTTCGCGCGCTTCGCGGAGCTCCACGACGTGGACGCCACGCTTGCCCGCGCCACCGACCAGGTGAATCAGCGCCAGGTGAACCGGCTGGCCGGGCGGGTGCTCGACGTCGCGGCCGAAGGCGACCGGGTCGCGATTCTGGGCCTTTCCTATAAGCCGGATACCGAAGTGATCGAGGAATCGCAGGGTGTGATGCTCGCCCAGATGCTCGCGCGGTCGGGCGTGCAGGTGGTGGTTTACGATCCGGCGGCGATGGACATGGCCCGGCGCGTGCTCGGCGGCATGGTCGAGTTCGCGCCATCGATGGCAGCGTGCGTCGGCGATGCCTGCGCGGTGGTGATCGCGACCGCCTGGGAAGAGTTCAAGACGCTCGATCCGCGCAGTCTGGCATCGGGTAACGGACGGCG
This sequence comes from Terriglobia bacterium, assembly GCA_963797245.1. Taxonomy (GTDB): domain Bacteria; phylum Acidobacteriota; class Terriglobia; order Bryobacterales; family Bryobacteraceae; genus Palsa-187. The sequence goes on along the minus strand of CAWCPE010000009.1, from coordinate 371,837 downwards.
GCCGGTGATTTTCGATTGGTGGCACATGCTGCAGCCGGCCGATTTCGAGGCAGTGGCGGATTACATCGCGTGCGGCCAGGGCTCCACGATGCTCGGGCGCTCGGCTGAGCCGCTGCGCGCGGTCGCATCTCAAAAGTAAAAGAAACGGCAGGACAAAATAGTGACGCGAGTTTTGGTAACCGGCGCGGGCGGCTTCATCGGACACCATTTGTGCCGGTATTTGAAGGATCGAGGCTACTGGGTGCGCGGCGCCGATCTGAAAAACCCGGAGTACGGCGCGACTTCGGCCGATGAATTCGAACTGCTCGATTTGCGGCGCTGGGAAAATTGCCTGACCGCGACGCGCGGCGTGGAGGAAGTGTACGCGCTGGCCGCGGATATGGGCGGAATGGGCTTCATCAGCGCGCATCATGCGCTGATTCTCCACAACAACGCGCTGATCAATCTGCATACCCTGGACGCAGCCCGGGAAAACGGCGTGAAGCGGTATTTATACACTTCTTCGGCCTGCGTTTACCCCGAGTTCATGCAAACCGAGACCAACGTAACTCCTTTAAAAGAGCCAGATGCGTATCCGGCTCAGCCTCAGGACGCGTACGGCTGGGAGAAACTGATCTCGGAAAGATTGTGTTTACACTACGCCGAAGATTACCAAATGGAGACGCGCATCGTGCGTTTTCACAATATCTTCGGACCGCTGGGCACCTGGGACGGCGGGCGCGAAAAAGCTCCGGCGGCGATGTGCCGCAAAATCTCGATGGCGAAACTCACCGGCAATCCGGAAATCGAAATCTGGGGCGATGGCGAGCAAACCCGCTCCTTCTGCTACATCGACGATTGCCTGGAGGGGTTGTACCGGCTGATGCGCTCGGATTTTCGGCAGCCCATCAATCTGGGCCAGGACCGGATGGTCACCATCAATCAACTGGCCCAAATGATCGCGGGGATTGCCGGCGTGAAGATCGCCCTGAAACATATCGACGGTCCCATGGGCGTGCGGGGAAGGAATTCGGACAACACGCTGCTCCGCGAAGTGCTCAAATGGGAGCCGGCCATTTCCCTGGAACAGGGTCTGGCGATCACCTATGCATGGATCGAGCAGCAGCTAAAAGCCCGCATGCTCGCGGGAGCGAGAGCCTGAACTCGCCGCGCGCCGAACGAATCGGCGCAGCGCTGTTCGTCTCCGCACTGGTCGCGTTCAGCGCGTGGTACCTGGCTCCGTCGTTGTCACGCGCCTGGTTTTACCGTTCGGACGAATACGTCGTCATTGGCGAGGTCCTGCGCTTTCTGCACCTGGATTTCCGGCAGCATTATTTCGACATGCCGGATACGCCGCTCATGTTCGCATCGGCCGCCGTGTGGGGCGTGATCTACGCTGTCGCCGGGCATGGCGCGGGCGTCGACCAGTTCACGCTGCATCATCTGCCCATGCTGTTCGGTATGGTGCGCGCGGCTTCGTTCGTGACCGGCCTGCTGGCGATCGTGCTGGTGTTTCTGCTGGCCTCGAAGGTCACCAACCTCGCGGGCGGATGCGTGGCGGCGATGGTAGTGGCGATGTGCCCGATTTACGCGTGGACAGAATCGACCATCCGCCCGGAGCCTCCCGTAATCTGCCTGTTCGTTCTCGCGATTTTCAGTTTGCAGCGCGCGTTCGCGGAAGACGCGCGGGGTTCCGCAGGCCGCATGCCAAGCGGAACCCCGACCGTCAGAGTCTGTGTGAAAGGTGGAGCTGATCCCCGCCGTGACCGGCAGGGCTTGTCACCGACGCTGCGCCTTCAACGCGATAGACCAGCCCTGCCGGTAACGGCGGGGTGGAGTCCCGACTTTTTACACAGACTCGTCAGGGAGGGGAGCACGTCAAGCAGACTCGATCATCGAACGAAATGGATCCTCGTTTCCGGAGTGCTGGCGGGGCTGGCCGCGGCGCTGCGTTTTCACTCCATCACCGCGACGCTGCCGGTGCTGCTGATGATCCTGCTTTGGGAGCCCGTCGCGCCATCGAGATGGGATCGTGTCTCCCGGCGGATCTGGGCGGGCGCTTGCGCGGTCGCGATCCTGGGAATGATCGGCATCCGCACCGGGATCCTGCCCGCGACCGGCGCCGGGAAAATGCTGGCGACCTGGTGGCCGAAAGCGTTCGACGCGTTTTTCGCGCTGTGCGCGATCGCGGCTGCGCTGATTCTCGTGATCTGGGCGCTTCAGTTTTCGACGCGCGCCAAGTGGATTTCCGAAAGAATTCTGCATCCCCGGGTCCTGGTTTTACTCTCCGGCGCGGCGCTGGGGGTCCTGGCCGGAACGCCGACCATCCTGTGGCGGGCGCAGAATTTTTTCGAGAGCATCCAGATGTACACCACCAGCTATACCGACGTGGAACGCATGAGTTGGCCGGTCACACGGCACATGGCGTGGCTGTTCGGATTCTTCATGAAGGCGATCGCCACGGACTGGCTGACGCTCGGTCTGATCGCGGTGGGCGCGGTGCTCATCATCATTCGACGCGACCGGCGATTGCTGCCGTTCCTGATCGGCGCGCTTTTATTTTTCGTTTCGCGTCCCATCAACACGGCGCCCTGGCCGCACCAGATGCTGCCGTGGCTGCCGTTGTTCGCGATCGTCGCCGGTTACGCAGTGGCGGTCGCATGGGACGGACTTTCGAACGTTCGGTTGCGACCGGTCGCGCTGGCTGGATTCCTGGCCGCGATGGCAATCGCGATGGATTGGGGTCCGCGCTCCACCGCGGCGGACGCCGGCAAGGATGAGCAGCGCATGCAAAATATCGCGCTCGCCACCGACTGGATTCACGGCCACGCCGAGCCGGATTCCGAGATCGCGATCAGCTATTATTGCTTTAATTCCGACGTGTTCTTTCGCTGGATTCAATTTCTGGATGTGCCTCTCCCGCCTTCGACGGACTCGCGCCGTTATCTTATCTGGTGGGGCGACCATTCCGCGCTCAAAGGCCAGAAGGGCTACGCCTGCGCGACGCCGCAGGACGTGGATGTGATTAAGCGCAAGCTGGACCTGCGGACGCCGGGGGAAGGATCGGACCCGTTTCGGGACCCGGGGTTCGAGCATGCCGCCGTGTTCGGCTCCAACGCCAGTGAAGTAGACGTGTTTCGTTTCGATTTTTCCGGCAGACCGGCGAAATGATTGAGCACCATCCGTTGTTCTATCGCTTCAAACCGGCCACGGATCCATTTCCTCCTGGCTTTGACCGCGATTGCGTGGGCTCCCTGGTCCGCTTCGAATTCTGGCACAAGCCGGCGCTGAATCCCGGCTACCCGCGGATCTCGGAACAATACTTCGAATGGATCGCGGTGCTCGAATCCGTCGCCGAAGCGCGCGATTCCTTCACCATGATCGAGCTGGGCGCCGGTTACGGTTTGTGGTCGGTGCGCGCGGCGCTGGCCATCGAACAGCTTCGCCCCAGGCCGGTGCATCTGATCGCGGTGGAAGCCGATCCCATTCATTTCGAATGGCTGAAGCAGCATTTCGCCGACAACGGAATCGACGCGGCCAAGCATACCCTGATTCGCGCCGCCATTTCCGGACGCGAAACGCCGTTGCCCTTTCTGATCGGCACGCCCAGCGGCGCCGAGCGTCCGCACGAATGGTACGGCCAGGCGCTGGCCGATTGGGCCGGCCAGGTGGTGGATCCCGAAGCAGGCTGTTACGGCGGGTTCCCGGTGAGAATCCATGAAAACGGATGGCGCTCGATCGAGCCGCCGTCGGTGGTCACTTTGGCCGGGATTTTGGCGAATCTCGAACACGTCGATCTCCTGGATCTGGATATTCAGGGCGCCGAATACGAGGTGCTGCGATCGGATGTCGAGGGTTTGAACGCCAAGGTCCGGAGATTGTTCGTCGCGACCCATAGCCGGGAGCTGGACCAGAAGCTCACCTGCCTGCTGAGCGGTTGCGGCTGGGAATGCCAGATGGCGTATCCGTGCGGCGAATCGAGCGTGACGCCATGGGGTCCGGTCTACTTCGCCGACGGGGTGCAATACTGGATAAATCCCCGGGCGTAATCGGTTATTCTCTAGGTAGATTCGGCCCATGAACGTGCTTATTCTGCTGCCGGTGTTAAATGAACGCGACAACATCGCGGAGTTGCTCGACCGGATCGATGACAATCTGGCGGGGACGCATTACACCGTATGTGTTGTCGACGACGGAAGCCGGGACGGAACGGTCGAATATCTGGAAACCCGGATGTCCCGGCCGGACCATCATCTGCACCTGATCCGGCGTGTGAAAAAATCGCATGGATCGAAACGCGGAGGGGCGCTCCACGAGTCGCTGCTGTGGGGGCTTGAGAACACCGATCACGAAATCTTCGTGGAGATTGACGGGGATCTCTCGCATCGTCCGGAAGAGTTGCCGGCGGGAATCGCGATGATCACGCGGCAGGGATACGACGTGGCCATCGCATCCAAATATCTGCCGGGCAGTAAGGTCACCAATCGCCCGTGGGGGCGGCTGATGGTCAGCCGGATCTGCGGATTCGCTGTACGAGCGGTGATTTCCCGGAAAGTGCGCGACTACAGCAACGGTTATCGCTTCTATTCTCGCGCCGCGGCGGAAATGGTCGCATCTCACGATATCCGTTATACCAGTCCGATTTATCTCACCGAGGTGCTGGCCTTGTGGCTGCGCGAGGGCCTGTGTATCGGCGAGTTTCCCACCACCTATATCGGGCGGAACGAAGGTCTTTCGAAACTTCGGTTTATCGATTTATTCAAGGCCAGCCTGGCCATTTTCGAAGTCGCTTCCCGGTACCGCTTTCGGGGATTCCGGAGGGGGAAGGCGGATGTTCCACGCTCCCTCAAGGCGTCCGTGGCGGGCGCCGGAAGAAAATCAGGGTCGGCGTAACACCACCCAGATGAGAATCCGCTCCCGCGTCAGGCGATCGATCGCCTGCATGGCGGACATGCTGGCGCGAACCAACGGGTTGGCGGCGATGTCTCCGGAGGGCAGCGTGCGTTCCCCCAGCGCGATCACTTCGAGGCCGCTCGCTCGGGCGAGCATCGCCAGGCTTTGGCGTGTGAAGTACTGGATATGCTGCGCCGGGAAGAGGCGATCATAGAGGCCCGCGGGTCGCCCGCCAGTGACGATCGAGAGCCAGCGTCCGATTCGGTAAACCGCCGAGCGGATATTGGGCGTTTCAAGGTAGGTCACGCCGCCGGGCGCGAGGCGACGTCCGATTTCTTCGAGCAAGGCGCCGGGACTGGCCACATGCTCGATCAGGTCGATGGCCGTGATCAAGGGAAAATCGGCGAGGCTCGCGGGCGCCGCTTCGAGGGTTCCAGTAAAGGCGTCGATGCCGGAGTTCCTGGCGGCGGCTACGGCCTGTTTATTCACATCGATACCGACCGGCGCGACGCCAAACTCCTGCGCCGCGGCGGACAGAAAGACGCCGGTGTCGCAACCGATGTCGAGCATACGGCGTCCGCGCAGCCCGGCCACATCGATGGTGCCGCCGATGCGCCCGAAAATTTGCCGGCAACGGCGGATCTGCGCGGCATTGAGCGTCCGCCGCAGCTTGAAATAGGGGTGTTCGAAGTATTCGGCCGTGTCATGAATGCCGCTCTGCCGCCCCTGGTCGGGCCGCGGGAAATAGATCCACGTTTCGCATTGAGCGCAACTCCGCAATTCGCCGCCAGCGAGGCGAACGCGGACGTGATTGTTCACCGGAGCCGCGCAGACTACGCATTGCGTGCCTGGATCGGATGCACGGTTCTCCGAACGTGATGCGCCATGCAGAACCTGCGGCATGAAAACCTGATCCTAGCGCGTCTTTCACACCCGCGGCAAGGAGGCTGCGCTATTCTAAGAGACTGCCTTTGCCGAAGAACATGATCTCGCATCACCCCATTTTTGGAAAATTCAGAGGTTTCAAGGGAGAAGCGGCGCCTGGCTGCGACCGCGATTTTATCGGGACCAGCATTCGCCAGGATTTTTGGGCCGGCGCGTGGCGGGATATGGCGATTCAGGTCGAACCGCCCAATCCGCCGTTTGACGAAGAGTATTTCGAGTGGATCGACGTGCTCGAATCCGTGGTGAATGCGGGCGATTCCTACACCATGCTCGAGCTGGGCGCCGGCTACGGCCGCTGGTCAATGCGAGCGGCGCTGGCGGTCCAGCAGCTTCGTCAAATTCCGTTCCAGCTGATTGCGGTGGAGGCGGAACCGGTCCATTTCGAATGGCTGCACGCCCACTTTCGCGCCAACGGCGTCGATCCGGAGCGCCACGGACTGATTCAGGCGGCGGTCAGCAGCATCACCGGCACAGCGGCCTTTTACGTCGGCTCACCGCAAGGCAACGATTCGCCCGACCTCTGGTATGGTCAAACGCTGGTGAAGGGGGCCGAGTCGTTCAACGTGGTCGAAAAACAGACCCACGGAGGTTTCCAGGTGCGCCGGAACAAGAGCGGATGGAAGTCGATCACGGTGCCGCAGATCAGCATGAGCAGCCTGATCCGGAAGCTCAATTGCGTCGATCTGATCGACCTGGACGTACAGGGCGAAGAGCTGCCGGCGATTGAGTCCGCCATTGAGGATCTGGACCGGAACACGAAGCGGATGCACATCGGCACGCACGGCGCGGAGATCGAGGCCGGGCTGCGCAAGGTGTTGAGCGGGCATGGCTGGCGATGCCTGGCGGATTATGGCTGCGGCGGATCGAGGGAAACGGAGTATGGTCCGATTTCTTTCGGCGACGGCGTGCAGAGCTGGGTGAATCCGCGGCTCGAGTGAAAGCGGAGAGTCAGGGTTTGAGAACCCCGGCGCCCACGTAAGTCGGCAGGTTCTTCAATTCGCGGTCGAAGCGCATGGGCGTATCGGTCTTCCGGAACCAGGCGATTAGTTTATCCTTGTCGTCCAAGAACAGCGAACCGGGCACGCGATTGACAATCCTGCAGGATCTTTCGAGATTCGGAATGAGCCCGGATCCGCGCTTGGAATCAAGTACCGTCAACAGCAGGGAGGAGGGGGGAGCCGTGGGCGAGGCCTCGGGCAGGAAAAGGATGGCCGAGAAGCTCGCTTTCTTTTTAAGTTCTTCGCCGGCGCCCTTGGGGCAGACCGCCGAAACCACTTCATAGTCGCCGCCCGTATATTGTTCGAACCGATACAACTCGCCGTTTCGCAATCCGTATCCAATCACCTGCGGCGGCGCCTGCGCGCTCAGCAGAAGAATCTGCAGTTCGACATTGGCCTCCCCGAAGAAGAATCCGCGCAATTTGAGCGTTCCGTCGGAGTACCAGGAGCCGAGCGTGGCACGCTGGCTGTTCGCCGTCGAATTACTCATGTGTTGATCTTCCGCGATCGCGTCGAAATTCTTGAAATACTCTTTGGGATCGAATCGAAGTTTGGGATACCAGAGCAGATCCGAGGAGACGTCATACCAATCGCTGGTACCGGACGCATACCAGAGGCACAGCCTGCCGCCGACGGTCGCGTGTGGACCCAGGATTTTGAGCGCTGCCGCGCGGGCAACGTCGGCCTCATGTACCCGCGGCTTCAGGGTTACGGTGGCCGCCTTGAGCAGCGGATTACCGGCGCACAAATACACCGCGAGCACGGCCGCGAACACCGGCATCGCGGCGGCTTTCACGAACTTGAAAGGGACGCGGCGGCACAACCGGTCGGCCAGCACACTGACTCCGCAGCACACCGCGACGGCGAAAATCGACAACTCGTGGATGTAATAGCTCTCCAATTTGTGCGCCGCAAGGAGAAACATAAAAAGCTCAAACGGCAAGGCGGCGAGGGCGAGGCCTCGCGTGGCCGGAATCGCAGCAAGAATCGCGGTGGAGAACACCAGCAGCGGAATTCTGGTCATCGCCGCCACTCTGACCCACCCGGGCAAAGCCGTCCAGTGCGTCCATCCGGCGTAGGTCAGCTCATGCAGCTTGATGGAGGCGACCACTCCATTGTTCGCTTCGGTCAAGCCAATGAAAGAAATAATGTCATGAAAATTGGGAATGACATAGAACGCCAGGTAAGGAATACCGAACAGGCAGGCGCCACAGGCGAGCGCAATTATCTGGCGGCGCGCCCCCCGCCAACCTAATGCGACCACCGCGAACGCCGCGTAAACGATCAGCCCCACCAAGCCGCCGATGCCGTAATAATGAACCGCGCAACCCCATGTCAGGACAAACGCGCCGGCGAACAACATGCCCCGGTTCCACGCATCCAGACGTCCGGCCTCAAGCAGGACTAGACCGGCAAACCAGGCGGCCTGCAAATGACCCTCCGGGCGAGTGCCGAACAGCAGGTACGGCAAGGAGACCAGAAATCCGATCGAGTACAGCAGGCCGAGTTGGACCGGAACAGGGAAGCGTCCGCGGACGATTACGATCACGGTCAAAAGAAAAAAGAATGCAGTTGGCGTAGCTTCCGCGTAGTACCAGGTGAACCCCCAGCGTGCCAGCCAGCCGATCACGCCGGTGTGTATGGGGGGATGAACGATGGTCGAATGATCAAATCCATATATTGGATAGCTCAACTTCCCGAAATGCGCCAGCATATAGGGCGGATTGAGCAGACCGATTTCGTCAATCCATCCGTTGCGGTCCGTGAAATAGGCGGATAAGAGAATCAGCGCGGCGATAAAGATCGCGAACAGCAGTACGCTCAGCCTCAACCCCGCGACGGCTTCGGCTTCCGGCTTTGCGGCAGGCGACCGCGCTTCCGGGGCGGAATCCTCGACGGAGGTCTGATTCAACGGCATTCGAGAAGCGCGAGCCTTGATGGTAACGCGTCATGAAATGCGCCCGCAAGCCGAATCACGCGGGCGCGCCGTGCAACCGGGTTTGCGATATCCTGAGAGACTCGCATGTGGCACGGCGACTACGCTTTCGTTCTCCAGAACCTGGTCCTCAAGGACTTCAGGGTGCGCTATCGCAACATGTCTTTGGGCGCGTTCTGGAGCCTGCTGAATCCGCTGATCATGATGACCGTGCTCACCCTGGTGTTCACGGTGTTCATGAAGAACAACACGCCGCACTACACCCTGAAGGTGCTGTGCGGACTGGTGCCGTTCAATTTTTTCACGCTCTCCTGGGCGAACGGGACCACTTCGCTGATTGAAAACGCGGGTCTCATCAAACGCGTGCCGATTCCGCGCGAAGTGGTGCCCATCTCGACGGTGCTTTCCAATTGCCTGAACCTGCTGATTCAGCTCGGCGTGCTGTTCGCGTTCACGCTCGGCTCAGGATTTGGCGTTAACCGGAACTGGCTCTGGATTCCGGTGATCTGCGTGTTGTTCGTAATGTTCGTCATGGGCCTGGCGCTCGCCTCGGCGGCGCTCGACGTTTATCTGCGGGATATGCGCTACGTGGTGGAATCCGTCAACCTGGTGCTGTTCTGGATGGTGCCCATTGTGTATTCATTCGATACCATCCCACCTCAATTCAAAGACGTTTATTCGCTGAACCCCATCTCCGCGATGGTGATGGCGATGCAAAATATCCTGATGCAGGCGACTGCGCCGGCGCCGTCCTTGCTGTGGAAGCTCACCTTCGCGTCTTTCTTGACGCTGGCCGGGGGATGGGGCCTGTTCCGGGTGCTCGAGCGCCGTTTCTACGATCATTTATAGCCGATGGATCGCATCGTCCTCGATAACGTCTCGAAAAAGTTCCTGCTGGCAGGGGGACGGAAACTGCTGCGCGGGCATGTGCGCGATCTGCTGCGGGGGTCTCAGGAGGCCTTCTACGCGCTGCGCAATGTGTCTTTCACCGTGCGCGAGGGCGAGAGCATGGCTCTGGTGGGATCGAATGGCGCGGGCAAGAGCACGCTGCTCAACTTGATCACGGGCCTGTGTCCTCCCGACGAAGGCCGCCTGACCATCCACGGAAGGCTGTCCGCGGTGCTCGAACTGGGCTCCGGATTTCACAACGACCTGACCGGGATCGAAAATCTGAAACTGAACGCGTCCTTATTTGGGCTGAGCCGCAAGCGAACCGGAGAACTGTTCGACCAGATCGTCGATTTTTCAGGCGTGGGCGACTTCATCGCACAGCCCTTGCGGACTTACTCGGCCGGAATGATCATGCGTCTGGCGTTTTCGATCGCGATCCATATCGACCCCGATATCCTGGTGGTGGATGAAGCCTTCGGCGTGGGCGATCAGGCGTTTCAAGCCAAGTGCATCGACCGGATGCTCGACTTCCGGCGTGCCGGCCGGACCATGGTGTGCGTATCGCATGCGGTGGAGACGCTGCGGAAAATGTGCGATCGCGCCATTTGGCTGGACCACGGGCAGGTGATTCTCGAAGGCAAGCCGGACGAGGTTTTCGCGGCATATCAGGGGCGTCCGGTGAGCTCGGTTTAAACCAGTTGGCGATGATCTTTCGGATCATTGTTGACGGATGAAAGTAGCTTGGACGGCGGGCTTCGAGCCCGCGCGAGGCTTCAGCCTCGCTTCCGTACAGCGGCGCTGAAGCGCCACGCGGATTGAAATCCGCCGTCCGTGGTTCTCGTGACGCGGGGGACGCACGTCGCGTTGCCGTTGACTTTTTGAGGAGTAACATCGAAGAGTGGCCGCCAGGCAGGACGAGTTCGAGCGTGTCGCGATGCCCCACACGCGGAGCCTGCTTCGCGTGGCGCGCCGCCTGACTTCGGAATCCGACCGCGCCGAAGACCTGGTGCAGCAGACCATGCTCTCAGCCTGGCGCGGGTTCCACCGGTTTCGCGCCGGCACCAACGCTCGGGCATGGCTGTTCCGGATTCTGTTCAATGCCTTTTATGCAGAAGGCCGCAGGCTGCGCGTGGTGGTGGTTCCCATTGACGCGCGCGAGATTTCCGCGGTGCCTGCCGGACAACAAACCTCCATGGAGATCGCCGAAGCGCTGGATTCGCTGGCGGTCGAGCATCGCGCCGTGGTGATGCTCGCGGTGGTCGAAGGTTTCACCTGCCAGGAGACGGCGCGGATTTTGGATCTGCCGGTGGGCACCGTGATGTCGCGGCTGAGCCGCGCGCGGAACGCGCTGCGCGCCAGATTGACGCCGGTGTGCGTCGGCACAGGAGCTTCATGAACTGCCAGGAATTGACGGAGCTTTCCCCGCTGTATCTTTCGGGGGAGCTTGACCGGGCGCGCGCGGCCGCATTCGCCGCGCATCTGGACGCGTGTCCCGATTGCGCCCGCGCCGTTGAGTTCGACACGCGGCTGCGCCAGGCCGTGCTCGCCGAACCTCTGGATCGGAAAATCGATACGGAGGCGTGCGACCTCCGCATTCGCGGCGCAATCGCCCGCCAGCAGCGCCTCCGGCGAATCCGGATGGCAGCCGGCCTCGCGGCGACGGTCCTCCTCGGCGCCCTCCTCTACCGCGCCGCAACGCACGCCACCCCGGTCTACGCCGCCGCGGCGCAGGATCACCGCCGCGAGGTGGCCGACCACGAACGCCGCAATTGGGTCGCGCAGCCGGACCAGATGAGCGCGCTGGCCTCCCGGCTGGGGATTTCCGAATCCCTGCCCGCCGCCATCGACGGCTATCGGCTGGAACACGCCAAGCTGTGCCGGCTGAACGGACGCATCTTTCTGCATGCCGTCTATTCGGATGGCTCGCGCGAATTTTCCCTGTTCCTGCGCGAGCCCGATTCGCACGCATCGCCCGTCCGGATCACCTCGAGCGGCGGTGAACAGGTCGCCGCCTTTGAAACCGCCCACGTCACCGCGCTGATCGTGGCCGACCGCTCCAGTGACGCCGCCGAATTCGCCCGATTCGCCGCAGCCGCCCTGTAGCACTTTGACGTAGTCCCAATCGTTTATCCTGGATTGCTTGAGCTGGCAACCGGAACTGGATGAGATTCGCCGCCGTGAGGAACTCGCGCGGCAAATGGGCGGCGCCGCGAACATCGAGCGTCAACACACGGCTGGCCGTCTGACCGTCCGCGAGCGCATTTCCATGCTTCTCGACGACGGGTCGTTTCACGAATCCGGCGCGCTCGCCGGGCAAGCGAAATACGATGCCGATGGCAACCTGATCGCGTTCACGCCGTCGAATTTCGTCGCCGGCAGCGGGCGCATTGACGGCCGCCCGGTAGTTGTAGGCGGCGACGATTTCACCGTGCGCGGCGGCGCGGCCGACGCTTCCATCGGCAACAAAATGGGCCACGCCGAAAAACTCGCGCGCGGCTTGCGCATGCCCATGGTTCGCCTGGTCGACGGCACCGGCGGCGGTGGAAGCGTCAAGACCATCGAACAGATCGGCCGTACTTACGTGCCCGCCAATCCCGCCTGGGACACGATTACGGCCATGCTCGGCGAGGTCCCCGTGGTTGGCGCGTGTCTTGGCCCGGTGGCCGGCCTCGGCGCGGTCCGCGTGGTCACTTCGCATTTTTCCGTGATGGTCCGCGGCTCCAGCCAGCTGTTTGTCGCCGGACCTCCCGTGGTCGAGCGCGGCGTCGGCGAGAAAGTTTCCAAGGAACAACTGGGCGGCTACGAAATCCACACACGCGGCAGCGGCGCCGTCGACAATGAAGCCGAAAGCGAGCAGCAAGCCTTTTCCATGATCCGCCGCTTCCTCTCTTATCTGCCGCAAAACGCGTGGCAAGCTCCTCCACGTTCCGAGCCGTCCGATAATCCCGCGCGCCGCGAAGAAGACCTGCTTTCCGCCATCCCCCGCGACCGCCGCCGCAGCTACGACGTCCGCCGCATTCTGAAGCTGGTCTTCGATCGCGATTCCTTTTTCGAAATCGGATTCTTCTACGGCCGTCCGGTAGTCGCGGGGCTCGCCCGCCTCGATGGCTATCCGGTCGGCGTGATCGCCAACGATCCCAAGCAAGGCGGAGGCGCGCCCAATGCACCCGCCTGCGACAAAATGATCCGCCTGGTCGACACCTGCGACACCTTCCACATTCCGGTCGTCAACTTCGTCGACAATCCCGGCTTCCTGATCGGCAGCGCGGCGGAGCGTGCCGGAACCGTCCGCGCCGGCGCCCGCGCCCTGGTCGCCGTCTATCAGGCCACCACGCCCTGGATCTCCATCCTGATCCGCCGCTGCTACGGCGTCGCCGGCGCGGGACACGGAAACGCGCAGGCGTTGAATCTCCGCTACGCCTGGCCGTCCGGTGATTGGGGTTCGCTCCCCATCGAAGGCGGCGTACAGGCCGCCTATAAGCGCGATATCGAATCGTCACCCGATCCCGACGCGCGCCGCCGCGAGATCGAAACGTCGCTCAACCGTTTCCGCTCTCCGCTCCGCACCGCGGAGGCCTTCGGAATCGAAGAGATCATCGACCCGCGCGACACGCGTCCGCTCCTGTGCGATTGGGCTCACGCCGCCTATGCGCTGCTCCCTTCACAACTAGGCCCAAAGGCGACCACCTACCGCCCCTGAGCACGTGGCGCACGTTTCAACGTGCTGCGTCGACACTCGTGTCGACGCCTCTCCAGTCGCAGACGAGGTGCCGAGAAGAGTCTCGACACGGCACTCTGAAGCGTGCGCCACTTTAGGGATGCGTCATGTCCTCCGGCCTGACCCACTCATCGAACTGCGCCGCCGTCACGTGACCGGATTCGATCGCTGCCTGCCGCAGCGTCTTGTTCTCCCGCGCCGCCGCCTGTGCGATCTTCGCCGCCTTCTCATACCCGATATGCGGATTGAGCGCCGTCGCCAGCATCAGATCGTTCTCCACGTGCTCGCGAATCCGTTCCAGGTTCGGCTCGATTCCGCGCGCGCAACGCTCCTCGAAACTCCGGCACGCATCCGCCAGCAGCTCGATCGATTCGAGCACGTTGTGCAGCATCACCGGCTTGTACACATTCAGCTGAAAATTCCCCTGCGACCCGGCGAACGCCACCGCGTGATCGTTGCCGAACACCTGCACCACCACTTGCGTCAGCGCCTCGCACTGCGTGGGATTCACCTTCCCGGGCATAATCGACGACCCCGGTTCATTTTCCGGAAGCAGCAGTTCCCCGATTCCCGCGCGAGGCCCGCAGGCGTGCCAGCGGACATCGTTGGCGATCTTCATCAGCGCGCCGGCCAGCGTCCGCAGCGCTCCGCTCGCGGCGACCATCGCGTCGTGCGCCGAAAGCGCCGCAAATTTGTTCGCCGCTAAAGTGAACGGCTGGCCGGTCTCCGCCGCAATGAGTCGTGCGGCGGTCTCGCCGAATTGAGGATGCGCGTTCAATCCCGTGCCCACCGCCGTCCCTCCGATCGCCAGTTCATACAACGCCGGCAGCGCGCCGCGCATCCCGCCCAGAGCCTGGTCGATCTGCGCGACCCACCCGCCTACAATCTGCCCGAGCGTAACCGGCGTCGCGTCCTGAAGATGTGTGCGCCCCACCATCACCACGCCCCCAAATTCGCCCGCCTTCCTCGCCAGCGTGTCGCGAAGCACACTCACTGAAGGAAACAAAACCTTCTCAATCTGTTCCACCGTCGCGATGTGCATCACCGTCGGAAACACATCATTCGACGACTGACACCGGTTCACGTCATCATTCGGATGTACGCGAATTCCGCTGATCTCGAAAGCCCGGCGCGCGATCACTTCATTCGCGTTCATATTGGTCTGGGTGCCGGAGCCGGTCTGAAATACGACTAAAGGAAATTCCGCGTTCCATTTCCCGTCGATCACCTCCTGCGCCGCCCGTTCAATCGCGCTCGCCTTGTCGGCCGCCAGCACGCCCAGTTCTAGATTCGCGCTCGCCGCGCATTTTTTCACCACCCCCAGCGCGCGAATCACCGGCGCGCCCCACCCGAATCGAGCCGCGCCAATCGGAAAATTGTGGCGCGACCGCTCCGTCTGCGCGCCCCACAACCGCTCGGCCGGCACCTCAACGTCGCCTAACGAATCATGTTCGATACGGAATTCGCCCATACCTTAAAATAGACCGATGGCTTTCGTCTGGAGCATGCTGTTTGTCGACCCGCTGATCATTCTTTCGACGATCGTGTGCGGCGCCGTCAGCATCACCGCCTCGTTTTTCGAAAAAGATGGCGCCAACCAGAGCGCCGTGGCGCGCTTCTGGGCCCGGTCGCTGCTCAAAATCGCCGGCGTCACCGTGAAGGTGGAAGGTCTCGAAAAAATCAAGCCCGGCCAGCCGTACGTGTTCGTCGCCAATCACCTGAGCTATATGGACACGCCCGTGGTGCTCGGAAACATCCCGGTGCAGTTCCGTTTTATGGCGAAAAGCGGCCTGTTTCAGATCCCGTTCTTAGGAACGCATCTGGCGCGAGCCGGCCATATCCCGGTCCCGCTCGAAGATCCGCGCGCGGCCGTGAAAACTCTTACGCTCGGTGCGGAGGTCATCCGCAAACTCCGCGTTTCCCTCTGGATTTTCCCCGAAGGCGGCCGGTCGATCGATGGGGTCCTGCAGCCGTTCAAGGAAGGCGCCGCCTACATCGCGATCAAAGCCGGCGTCGAAATCGTCCCGCTGGCTCTGGTCGGAACGCGAAACATCCTGGCGATGGGCTCGGCCACATTTCACCGTGGCTCCGTGATCCTGCGCGTAGGCGACCCGCTCCCGACCGCCGGCCGAGTCCTGCGCGACCGCCACGAGCTCACCGACGCCGCCCGCGAGCAGATCGTCGCGATGCTCGGGCGCTAGTGTGCTGTCTCTGAAATTCGTGGAATTAAAAAAGGGGACAGACCACTCTGTCCACGGCCGCTTCGGTCAGGGGGAAGAATAACATACGAGCGGGGACAGAGCAGTCTGTCCCCTTTTTTAATTCCACGAATTTCAGAGACAGCACACTAGCGTGGCGCACGTTTCAACGTGCCGCGTCGACACTCGTGTCGACGCCTGTTCAGTCGCAGACGATGTCGAGACGAGTCTCGACACAGCACGCTGAAGCGTGCGCCACGTCACTCCGCGCGAGCGGCTGTGTCGATCCTTTGCAGTTTCCGCCACAGCGATCCCAATAAATCCAGCCGCAGCGCATTTGCGCCATCCGACAACGCCCGCTCCGGCGCTTCATGCACCTCGACGAAAATCCCGTCCACTCCCGCGCCCACCGCCGCCCGCGCCAGCGGCGCAATGAACTCAGGTTGACCTCCGGACGCCGTCCCCGCCGCGCCCGGAAGCTGAACGCTGTGCGTCGCGTCGAAAATCACCGGCCATCCAAACCCGCGCATGATCGCCAATCCGCGCATATCCACCACCAGATTGTTATACCCGAACGAACTCCCGCGCTCGGTCAGCAAAATTCGATCGTTCCCCGTCGACGCGACCTTTTCCGCCGCCAGCCGAATATCGTGTGGCGATACAAACTGGCCCTTCTTAATATTGACCACGCGCCCGGTGCGTCCGGCCTCCACCAGTAAATCCGTCTGCCTGCATAAAAACGCGGGAATCTGCAAAATGTCCACAGCTTCCGCCGCCGCCGCGGCTTGCGAAGGCTCGTGAATGTCCGTCAGCACCGGAAATCCGGCATCTCGCACCGATTTCAAAATCCGCAGCCCTTCTTTCAACCCCGGCCCGCGATAAGAATGCACGCTCGACCGGTTGGCCTTGTCGAAGGAAGCCTTGAAGATAAACGCCCCGACGATTTTCGCGATCTCGCGCGCCAGAAAATGGACGTGCTCCTCGCTCTCGATCACGCACGGCCCGGCAATCAAACCCAGGCCCGCACCGATCTCAAAGCTGTCAGTGATCCGCACCGGCTACCGGCTCGCCAGGGTTTCCATTCTGACCCCTGACTCCTGTCTCCTGGCTCCTTCTTCGAGCGCCGCCCCGATAAACGCGCGGAATAAAGGATGCGGCTCCAGCGGCTTCGATTTGAACTCCGGATGAAACTGGCAGCCCAGATACCACGGATGATCCGCCAGTTCGCAAATCTCCACATACACGCCATCCGGCGTCTCGCCCGTCAGCCCCATTCCATGCGATGTCAGAATGCCTTCGTATTCGCGATTGAATTCGTACCGGTGCCGGTGCCGCTCGCTGATTTCGGCCCTCCCGTACGCCCTCCGCGCGAAGCTGTCCTCGGCCAACTTGCACGGATACGCGCCTAGCCGCATGGTCCCGCCCAGCTCGTCCACGCCCTTCAACTCGCGCAATTTATAAATGACCCGATCGGGCGTCACCGGATCGAATTCCGTCGAATTCGCCAGCGGCAACCCGCATACGTTGCGCGCGAATTCGATCACCATGGTCTGCATTCCCAGGCAGATCCCAAAATACGGGACCCTGTATTCGCGCGCGTACCGGATCGCGTTCAGCATCCCTTCGACGCCGCGCCGCCCGAAACCACCTGGCACTAAAATCGCATCGAAACGTTCCAGCTCGCCGATCGCATCCGGCCATTTCAGATGATCCGACTCGACCCACGTCAGATTCACTTTCGCTTCATGCGCCAGCCCGCCGTGCAGCAGCGCTTCCTTCAAACTTTTGTAGGAGTCCTCGTATTCGACGTACTTGCCGACGATGCCGATCGATACCTGCCGCATCGGATGCTTCAGCCGCCGCACCATCTCCGTCCAGCGCGACATCTCCCGCTCTGGAGCATGAATCGACAGCAGCCGCAGCGCGATTTCGTCCACGCTCTGCTCGGCAAACACCAGCGGGCATTCGTACACGCTTTCGACGTCGCGCGCCGTCACCACCGCTTTCACGTCCACGTCGCAGAACAGCGCGATTTTCTCTTTCATGTCCTGCGGCAGCGCGTGGTCGCTGCGGCACAACAGAATATCCGGCTGAATACCGATCGCGCGCAGCTCTTTCACGCTATGCTGGGTCGGCTTGGTTTTCAATTCCTGCGCCGCCGCGATCCACGGCACCAGCGTCACGTGCACGAACAGAACATTTTCCCGTCCCAGTTCATGCCGCAATTGCCGGATCGCCTCGAGAAACGGCAGCGACTCGATATCGCCCACCGTCCCGCCGATTTCCACAATCACCACGTCAATCGGCGACCCGTCCGCTGAAGTCGACACGCGCTTCACCGCAGCCTTGATCTCATTGGTCACGTGCGGAATCACCTGCACGGTCTTGCCCAGATAATCCCCGCGCCGCTCGCGCGAAATGATCTGCTCGTAAATCCGCCCGCTGGTCAGATTATTGGCCTGCGTCAGCGGAGCGTGCGTGAACCGCTCGTAATGCCCCAGGTCGAGATCCGTCTCCGCACCGTCGTCGGTGACGAACACCTCGCCGTGCTGGAACGGACTCATGGTTCCTGGATCCACATTCAAGTACGGATCGAATTTCTGCAGAGTGACTTTCAGGCCGCGGCTTTCGAGCAGACAGCCCAGGCTCGCCGCGGCAATGCCCTTGCCGAGCGAACTCACCACGCCCCCGGTTACGAATATATATTTCGCCATTATGTTCGAGCCATCACCTGTTCATAAAGTGCCGAGACCCTCGCCCAATCTTCGGGCGTATCCACGCCCAGCGATTCATACTCCGTCTCCACCACGCGAATCCTATGCCCGTTTTCGAGCGCCCGCAATTGTTCCAGCCGTTCCGCCTTTTCCAGCGGCCCCACCGGCAGCGCCGGATACTCCAGCAAAAAATCCCGCTGATAAACGTACAGCCCGACGTGTTTGAAATAAGCCGTCGCTTCCCCTCCGGACTCGCGCACATACGGAATGGGCGACCGTGAAAAATAAATCGCGTTTCCATGTCCGTCGGTCACCACCTTCACCACATTCGGATCCGTGATCTCCGGCAAAAATTCGATGCGCTTCTTCAGGGTCCCCATGGCGACGTCGTCCGCCTCCAGCAACCCGTAAATCGCCACGTCGATCGCCGCCGGGTCGATCAGCGGCTCATCCCCTTGAATATTGACGATCAGATCCGCATTCGACGCCGAGGCGACCTCCGCCACGCGGTCTGTACCCGAGGCATGGTCTGCACGCGTCATCACCACACGAGCTTTGAAAGAAATGGCAGCGTCGCGAATCTTATCATCGTCGGTGGCGACGATCAGGTCAGTGAGGTAACGCGCCTGCGACGCCCGCTCCCAGACATGCTGGAGCATGGTTTTCCCCGCGATGGGGACCAGAGCTTTTCCAGGGAAGCGTGAAGATGCGTACCGTGCGGGGATTACACCAAGAATCCGGAGCGGCACAATCGAAGATAGCATAAAGAGTGGTGCTTATGCGAGCTGTTGTTGGAATCATAGTGTTAGCGCTGGCCGCGGCTGCTCAACCCCCGGTCGGCGGCGATCCGAATATTGTTCCGCACATCCGCGGCAAAAACCCCGACGCCGCCGAAAGCGTTACCGACCGGCGCGCCAATATCCGGGTCGATACCAACCTGGTCCTGATTCCGGTCAGCGTGACGGACCCCTTGGGGAAATTCGTCACCGGCCTCGATAAGGAAAATTTCAAGCTCCTCGAAGACAAGAACGCGCAGGAGATTCTCAATTTCTCGAGCGAAGACGCACCCATGTCCATCGGCGTCGTCTTCGACACCAGCGGAAGCATGGGAGAGAAACTGCAAACCGCTCGCCGGGCCGTGGCCGAATTTCTGAAGACGGCCAACCCGGTCGACGAATTTTTCCTGATCACCTTCGCCGAACGTCCGGAAATGTTGGTTCCCTTCACCACCAGCGTTGAAGAAATTCAGAACCGTCTGATGTTTTCGCAGAGCAAAGGCCGCACCGCGCTGCTCGATGGCATGTACCTGGCCATGAATCAGATGAAAAAAGCCCGCAACCCGCGCAAGGCGATTCTCATCATCTCTGACGGTGGCGATAATTCCAGCCGCTATACCGTCACCGAAGTCAAAAACGCCGTCCGCGAAGCCGACGTCCAGATCTACGGCATCGGGATCTACGAAAGCATGGGCAACCGCGGTCGCACGCCCGAAGAGCTGGGCGGCCCCGACCTGCTCCACATGCTTTCGAGCCTCACCGCCGGCACCAGCTTCGAGGTCAGCAATCTGCGCGAACTCCCCGACGTGGCCATGAAAATCGCCATTGAGCTGCGCCATCAGTACGTGCTCGGCTACACCTCCACCAATAAGGCCCGCGACGGGAAATACCGGCGCGTCGAAGTGAAAATGGCCAAGGTCAAAGGCCTGCCGCCCCTCAAAGCGAGCTTCCGCACCGGATACTACGCACCGGCCCAATAAAATCACGTCTCGCTTCACAAGCCGACGATTATCGCAAGTCTGCGACCCCGAGCCGCGACCGTAGGGAGCGGTTTAAAGGTGATTCTTCCGGCTAGTTGATCGTTAAACCGCTCCCTATGGTCCCGGCTCGGGGCCAGATAATGAAACAAAACGCGGGTCTGCTACTCCCGCCACAGACTTGCTCCGCATCCGTTGATATACTGATTGCAGATTTTTGGGTGCCGCGATGTTTTGGGTGAAGCAGATGACGCGCACGCTCCTTGCGATTGGTCTGATTTCCGCTGCCCTCTCCGTCCGCGCCCAAGGGCAGCAGGACGGCCCGGTCATCACCCCGCGCGTTCACGCCCATAACAGCGAAACCGCGGAAACCGTCATCGACCGCCGCGCCAACATCCGCATCGACTCGACCCTCGTCCTGATTCCGTGCACCGTCACCGAT
Source organism: Terriglobia bacterium (assembly GCA_963797245.1). Lineage (GTDB taxonomy): Bacteria > Acidobacteriota > Terriglobia > Bryobacterales > Bryobacteraceae > Palsa-187. The sequence goes on along the minus strand of CAWCPE010000009.1, from coordinate 351,370 downwards.
CCCATGGGCCGCTTCGTCACCGGCCTCGACAAGGAAAACTTCAAACTCACCGAGGATAAAGTCGAGCAGGAGATCAAGGAGCTTTCCAGCGATGACGCGCCGCTTTCGGTGGGCATCGTGTTCGACACCAGCGGCAGCATGGGCGATAAACTCCAGAAATCGCGCCAGGCCGTCGCCCAGTTCATGAAGACCGCCAATCCCCAGGACGAATTTTTCCTGATCCAGTTCAATGACCGGCCGGAGCTGATGGTCCCCTTCACCGCCGCCACTGAAGAAATCCAGAACCGCCTGGTCTTTACCCAAAGCAAGGGCCGCACCGCCATGCTGGATGGTGTCTACCTGGCCATGAATCAGATGAAAAAGGCCCATAACCCCCGTAAAGCCATCCTGATCATCTCCGATGGCGGCGACAATTCCAGCCGCTATACTGAAAGTGAAGTGAAGAACGCGGTGAAGGAGGCGGACGTCCAGATCTACGCCATCGGCATCTTCGAGCCCATGTCTTCGCGCGGGCGGACTCCCGAAGAACTCTCCGGTCCTTCCCTGCTCGGCGAAATTACCGAGCAGACCGGCGGACGCCACTTCGCAGTCGACAATCTGGCCGAACTGCCGGATGTGGCCGCCAAGATCGGCATCGAGCTGCGTAATGAATATGTTCTGGGGTACAGTCCCAAAAACCTCGCCCGCGACGGAAAGTACCGGCGTGTGCAGGTCAGGCTGGTCAAGACCACCGGCTTGCCGCAGCTGAAAGCCATCTTCCGCACCGGATACTATGCGCCAACTCAATAGACTTTTTCCAGCGGTTTTCGTCGTAGCTCTCGCGCTGGCGCAAAAACCGCCCACCAAACCGCCGGCTGGCGAACAGGAAGAAACCCCGACCTTCACCGCCGAAACCAATCTGGTGGTCCTGCACGCCAGCGTATTCGACAAAAGCGGCAAGCTGATCACCAACATCCCGCAGTCGGCTTTCCACGTCTATGAAAACGGCGTCGAGCAGCCCATCAAGAATTTCCGCCGTGAAGACGTCCCGGTTTCGATGGGCATCATCATCGACAACAGCGGCAGCATGCGCGACAAGCTCAAAAAAGTGAGCGAGGCGTCCATGCTCCTGGTGAAAAACTCCAATCCGGAAGATGAGGAATTCATCGTCAACTTCAACGACGACGCCTATCTCGACCAGACCTTCACCAGCAACACGAAAAAGCTCGAAGAAGCGCTCGACAAAATCGACGCCCGCGGCGGCACCGCCATGCGCGACGCCATCAGCATGTCCATCGATTATCTGAAGGAAAAAGCCAAGCGCGAAAAAAAGGTCCTGCTGGTGATCACCGACGGCAACGACAACACCAGTAATATCTCGCTGGAGCAGACCGTCCGCAAAGCGCAGCAGAGTGAGGTGCTGATCTATTCGATCGGCCTGCTGAGCGAAGAAGAGCCGCGCGAAGCCCGCCAGGCCAAGCGCGCACTGAAAGCCGTCGCCGAAGCCACCGGCGCGCTCGATTATTACCCCAAGGACCTCGCCGAAGTCCAACGCATTACACCGCAGGTAGCGCATGAAATCCGCAGCCAGTACATGATTTCCTACCTGCCCACTAACACGGCCTTCGATGGAAAATTTCGCAAGATCACGGTGACGGTAAAAGGCTTCGGCAACCCCACAGTCCGGACCCGCAACGGCTACTACGCGACCCAGCCCGCGCCGCCCAAGCCGACGCCCGGCAATAGCATCAAATAATTCCGTGGAAACCAAGAACTTCGGACGTGCTCCGCTTGCTGACGCGCGCGGTTCCGCCTTTCGCTCATTCGACAGCGCGAGCCGTTTCACCCCGCTGTTACTAGCGGGGCTTTCGTGTGGCTATAGCTACCATAGACCAGCCCCGCCGGTGACGGCGGGGACCAATCCCGACTTTTCACGCAAACTCGTCAGGGAGGGGAGCAAGTCCGCGCATCCTGCCGAGCCGCGACCGTCAGCGAGCGGTGGATGCCACGCGGACCCGGTCACCCTGCACCAGGTCCGCGAATGCTGAGATTTCTGTGGCGAGCCTCCCGAGGCTACCGCCTCCGCCCCTGGAAAAGCCCATACATCCTGTGGCGCATCGAAACCTATTCCGGCCTCCACGCCGGAAAAATCACCCCGCGCGATTTCTGGCAATTCGTCTGGCGCGAACGCCGCGACCTCATCCGCTATCTCCGCTGGACCGCCCGCATGCAAACCGGATAACCGCCTAACCGAACCACGCCCGCCCCGTCAGATCACTTAGAATTGACCATATGAAGCAACGCGCGCTCATCCTCGCAGCACTTCTGGTCTCGAACACCCTGTTCGGCGACGCCCCGGCCCGCACCGGCCGCACCTTCGGAACCCCGGTCGCCGCCATCACCATCGACCTTTACAGCGACTTTCAATGTCCCCATTGCAAGCAGCTCTACGATCAAACCCTGCGCCCGCTGATTGAGAACTACGCGAATAAGGGCCGCATCTACCTGGTCGAGCATTATTACCCGCTCCCCGGTCACGCCTTCGCGCGCCCCGCCGCCTGCTACGCCTGCGCGGCCGATCGCATCGGCAAGTACGAACAGGTCTGCGACGTTCTCTTTAAACAGCAGGACAACTGGTCGCGCACCGGCAAAGTCGATGAAACCGCCTGCAGCGTCCTGACCGCGTCCGAAGCCGCACAAGTGCGCGCGCTGGCCAAATCCGCGTCCGTCGCCGCCGAAGTCCAAAAGGACGTCGACCAGGGCCTGAGCAAACGAATCAGCGGCACGCCCACCATGCTCATCACCCACCACGGCAAAACCTACCCGATCGGCGACGTCAGCTATTCCATGCTGAGCCGCTTCTTAGACAGCCTCCGCTAAATGCCCGACCATCCATTGGACGGCGGGCTTGAGCCCGCGCAAGGCTTCAGCCTTGCCCCCGGGCAGCGGAGCTCAAGCTCCGCGCAGGTTGCGGAAAAAGGGGACAGACCGCTCTGTCCACGCCGCACACTCTCAATTCGGATCGGGGACAGAGTAGTCTGTCCCCTTTTTCCGCAACCTCTTCAATCCGCCGTCCCCTGATGATCCTTCTCCGAATCGTGCTGGCCGCGGTGTTCCTCTACGCCGCCTACACCAAACTCCGCGAGCCCTGGATGATCTTCGCCATCGCCATCGACGCCTACGGAATCCTCCCCGAACCCGCCGTACTTGCGCTCGCGCGCACGCTTCCCTGGTTCGAGCTTGCCTTGGGCCTGACGCTTCTCACTGGCTTGGCCCTCCGCTACGCCGCCCTGGCCGCGACCGTGTTGCTCGGCGCCTTCTTCACCGTCATGGTGATCGCCTACCACAGAGGCCTGGCCATCGATTGCGCCTGCTTCGGCCCCGGCGACATCATCAGTCTCAAGACCCTGGCCCGCGATGGCACGCTAGTCGCCGCCGCAATCGCCCTGGCAATCCTCTCTCATAAACCGTCCGCGTGGGGCAGCCGGTCTCGCCGGCTGTCGTCGTGATCAACCCGTCAAACCGACCGACCGCCAGCCAGATGTCTCTCGTAAACCCGCCGGATCTCAGCGCGACAGCCGGCAAGACCGGCTGTCCTACTTCACCGCCAGCCACGCCAGAAACAACCCATCCGGCTCGACATCTTCCCAATAAGAAATCAACCGGCTCGAAACCTCCCGGCAATCCCGAGCCAGCAACTTCTCCAACTCCCTCCGCCCGAACCACTTCTCCCACTCGGGCGTTTCCAGCCGACCCCAAGCCTCCGCATTCTTATCGATCACCACAATCCGCCCGCCCGGCCGTACAATCCTGCACAATTCCGCCACAGCGCGAGGAATATCCACCGCATGCTCCAGCGACTCCGTAGCGTAAGCCCCATCGCAGCACGCCGTCTTCAAAGGCAGCGCTGTCATCGAAGCCGCACAGCGCAAGATCCCCTCCGGCACCGAAGCGAGCATCGCCTCCGCCACATCCACCGCGATCACGGTCGACCCCGGATGCTTCTCCCTCACAATCCGCGCGAATCGACCCTTCCCGCACCCCACATCCGCCACGCACGAAACATCGCCCAAATGTTCCAGCACTAATCTGACATGGAAGATCCGCGGATCGATGGTCGACGGATAATGCTCCTCATCCGCCGCCGCGCGATTGAAATATTCGCGAATCTCGCGCGCGTTCGGCGCCTTGCGCGCAAAGGGCCAGCGCATCAGGCTCTCGTCAGGAAAATCGGGATCCCGTATTTGTGCGAATAGCTCGGCCGGTAACGGTCCGTGTTGTACATGCTCGCCACGTCCACCTGCCGCGGACCCAGCTTCGGATCGGGAATCGGGACCATGGTGTAGCATCCGCCCACCAGCGCCGCCATCAGCCCGCTGCGCCCGCCCAGCACCGTTTCAAGCGCCATGTTCCCGAACGTGGTCGCGATCATTTTGTCCACGAAATCCGGCTCGCCGCTGCGCAGATCGTAGGTCAGATCGCTCACGATCGAGTCTTCCTTGGTCCGCTTTCCGATTTCCGCCGCCAGCGCCTCGCCCACGCTCATCTTTTTGCGATGGCCGAACGCATCCGGTTCGCCGTACTCCTGCACCGTGTACCCGGCCCACCGCGCGCCTTCTGAAATCACCAGCAGAACGTAATTGCTAGGCGTGTCCATCTTCTCCACCAGCAGCAGCCCCATGAGTTTATCCAGATCCACTTCATACTCCGGAATGCAGCACCGGATGGACGTTACATACGCCGTGTACAGCGCCGTGAACCCGGCATCGCGCCCGAAAATGCGAAAAATCCCGATCCGCTCATGCGACCCGACCGTGGTCCTCTGCCGCCCGATCGCCGCCGTCGCCCGCGTAATCGCCGTCGAAAACCCAATGCAATATTCGGTGTGCTGGACGTCGTTGTCCATGGTCTTCGGAATCGCGATCACGCTCACGCCAAATTGATGCAGCCTGGCCGCGTAACTCAGCGTATCGTCGCCGCCGATCGCGATCAGCGTGTCGATCCTCAGCGCCTCCAGATTCTTCAGCACCTGGGAACTGACGTCATACGTCTCCCCCGTCTTCGGAAAAGAACCCGCCTGCAGATTGCCCGGCAGCACTTTCATCTTCGACGGATTGGTGCGCGTCGAATGCAGCACCGTCCCGCCAAACCGGTCGATGGTGCGCGTATTCTCGCGGCTCAGCGGCCACACGTACTTTTCCACGCTCTCCGGATCGTCCAGAACCAGGTGCGTCAGCCCCTCCCAGCCCCGCCGGATGCCGATCACTTCACAGTTGTTCTCGGTTGCGCGATAGACCACGCTTTTGATCACCGAGTTCAACCCCGGAACGTCTCCGCCTCCGGTCAGGATGCCAATTCTACGTTGCGCCATAAAACTCCAGTTTAGATGAGCCGCACCCTCCGCCCCGAAACGTTGCACCCGTCTGGGCCGTTTCTGGAATTGTTCTCTCTTTTCCGCCGCCGAAAGCTTAAGCCTCGCGACGCCACCGGGCGAGGTACGCCTCGTCGGCCTGCGAATCGATTTCGCGCTCCAGCTCCCGCCTCCAAGTCGTCAGGCGGCTGGAGCGCAGTTGTTCAAGCAGTCGCACATCGCGTCGCTTCTGGGCGACCACCAGCACCTGCGCCGCAATCTTCTTCACACACTCCGCCCGCCGCTGCTCCAGCCGCGTGTGTTCGGCCACCGCGAACCGCCGGAATGCGTCGAGCGTCGCCAGTTCCGATCCCGTGACCGACGCGCGCGCGAGCACCGTCTTCTGACTGCTCTCCCGCTCCTCCAGCAAAGCCGCTTCGCTCGCCTCAATCGAGCGCAATTCCGCGTACAGATTCTGCAGCTTCGATTCCTCGATCTGCTGGAGCGTCTGCCGCCAGCTCATCACCCGGCCCAGCGGAAACTCGAATTTCTTCACGCCGGCTGCTCCTTCGCAATCACGGTCAGCTTGGCGATGGTCTGCTCCAGCGGCTCACAAGTCTCCGGCTCCTGCCGCAGAAACTCCATCAGCTTCGGCCGCAGACGAATCGCCGAATCCAGGCGCGTATTTGTCCCCGAAACATACGCGCCCAGGTTGATCAGATCCTCGCTCTGCCGGTATTCCGCCAGCGCCTGCCGGATTTTCCGCCCACCGTCCCGCTGCTCCGGCGTCGCCACGCGCGAAGCCAGCCGGCTCACCGACTGCAGAATATCGATGGCCGGATAATGCCCCATCGCGCCCAGGTCGCGCGACAGAATCAGATGCCCGTCCAGAATCGCGCGCACCGCGTCGCAAATCGGCTCGTTGAAATCGTCGCCTTCCACCAGCACCGTGAAGAATCCCGTGATCGATCCCGTCTTGAAATTTCCCGCCCGTTCGAAAATTTTCGGCAGCAGACTGAACACGCTCGGCGTGTACCCCTTTTGCGACGGCGGCTCGCCCGCCGCCAGCCCGATTTCGCGCTGTGCCATCGCCAGCCGTGTCACCGAATCCATCACCAGCAGCACGCTGTTTCCCTTGTCGCGAAAATATTCGGCGACCGCCAGCGCCACGAACGCCGCGCGAATCCGCAGCGGCGCCGGCATGTCCGACGTCGCCACCACCACTACGCTGCGCTTCAATCCTTCTTCGCTCAGCTCTTTTTCGAGGAACTCCCGCACTTCGCGGTTGCGTTCTCCGATCAGCGCGATCACGCTCACATCCGCCGAATGATGCCGCGACATCGCGCCCAGCAGCGTGCTCTTGCCCACCCCCGACCCGCCGAAAATCCCTAAGCGTTGTCCGCGCCCCAGCGGCATCACCCCGTCGATCGCGCGAATCCCGGTCACCAGCGGCTCGGTGATGTGCTCCCGCTCGAGCGGCCCCGGCGGCGTCGCGTACAAATCGTAAGAAGCTTCCGCATCGATCCCCGGCCCACCGTCCATTGGCTTTCCGAATCCGTCCAGCACGCGTCCCAGCAGCCCCGGCCCCACCTCGACCCTGGCCGCCTCCGCGCGCGCGATCACCGTATCGCCGAACTGAATCCCGCCCGTCTCTTCGAGCGGCATCAGCAGCACCCGCCCGTCCCGAAACCCCACCACCTGCGCCCGCACCGACCGTCCGCCGTCCGACCGGATCTCGCAAAAATCCCCCACCGCCGCCGCCGGCCCGTCCGATGAAATCAGCAGCCCGGTCAGCGCCTGCACCCGCCCCGCCGCCCGAAAAGTCGCCATCCCCGGCAGCGCATCAAGATAAGCTGACAGCATTTTTCTCCTTCAAACCGAACCACCCGCCACCCGGACGTGGACGGCGGATTTCAATCCGCGTGGCGCTTCAGCGCCGCCCCCCCAGGAACGAGGCTGAAGCCTCGCGCGGGCTCAAGCCCGCCCTCCATCGACTCTGCATGTGCGCGAGAAACAGAACCCCGACCGTAAGAGTCTGTGTGAAAAGTCGGGAATCGACCCCGCCGTTACCGGCAGGGCTGGTCTATCGCGTTGAAGGCGCGGGCGTCGGCGACCAGCCCTGCCGGTCACGGCGGGAACAACTCCACTTTTCACACAGACTCGTAAGGGAGGGGAGCAAGTCCGTCTTGCACGTTCATCCCCGCTTCCGCATAATGTCCGCGAACCCCCGCTCGATCTCCCCCAATTGCGTGTCCACCGACGCGTCCAATTCCCCCCGCGACGTCTCGAAAATCGCGCTCCCTTTACCCAGCGATGGATCCGCGAGAATCTCCAACCCCGCCGGCATCTCCAGCCGCGCGCGATTCTGCTCCATCAGCGCCGCATCCCCCGCCGACACCCGCAGTTTGTGCGTCTCCCGAGCATTCAGCTTCTGGAAAGCCGCCATCACCAGTCCCAGAATCGCTTCCGGATCCGTCGCGAGCTCGCGATAGAGCACCCGGCGCGCGATTCCGATCGCCAGCTTCACGGTGTCCCGCTCCGCCTCCGCGCGAAATTTCCGGCGCGTCCCGTCCAGCTCCTGCATCAGGGCATTGAAACCCGAAATCACCGGCTCCACTCTCTGCGCCGCCTTCTTCGACGCGGCCGCCTCCGCCGCCGTGAATCCTTGTTGATACGCCGCCTTCACCCGCGCGTCGATTTCCCGCTGCTGCTGCGGAACATCCACCGCATCGTTCGCCGGCGCAGCCGCAGAAACCGGACCCGGCGGCACTCCCGGACGCAGCGACGGCTTCCATGCCGCCACTTTCGGCGCCGCCTCGCCTCGCAGCAGCTTAGACGACATACTGCTCTCCCGCCGCGCCCTTCAGGCTGATCACCCCGTCGCTCTCCAGTTGCCGCACCACCGCGATAATCTGCTGCTGCGCCGCTTCCACTTCCTTGATCTTGATCGGACCCAGCGCGTCCATATCTTCTTTCATCATCTCCGCGCCGCGCTGGCTCATCCCGTTCAGCATGTGAGTCTTCATCTGATCGCTGGTGCCTTTCAGCGCGATGGTCAGAATCTTCCGGTCGACCTTGCTCAGCAGCTCCTTCACCGAGTTCCCGTCCAGCAGCATCAGATCCTCGAACACGAACATCAGGTGCCGGATGGTCTCTCCCAGCGACGGATTTTCCTTCTCGATAAACTCCAGAATTTCGCGCCCCGAAGTCGAATCCAGCCGATTGATCATCTCCGCCACCGCGTTCACGCCCCCATACGATTCCCGGCTCACTTCGCCCAGCGATTTCAATTTCGCCCCCACCACCACCGCGATCTTCGAAATAATTTCCGGCGAAATCTGGTCCAGGCTGGCCATCCGCAGCGTCACGTCGCTCCGCATCTCCGCCGGCAGTGAGCTCAGCAACCCCGCCGCCTGCGGCGGATTCAGATGCGAAAGAATCAGCGCGATCGTCTGCGGATGCTCGCTGTGAATGAACTTGGCCAGTTGCTGCGGATCGGTCTTCTGCAGCGCGTCGAAGCTCACCGTCTCCGTGCTCAGCGTCTTCACCAGCCGGTCGTAAATCCTCCGCGCCTGCTCCGGTCCGAACGCGTTTTCGAGCACCTTGCGCGCATATTCCACGCCGCCCTTGATCACGTAGTCCTTGGCCAGCGACATCTGGTAGAACTCTTCGAGCACCCCCTCGGCTTCCTCCGGCGTCAGCGTTTGCACCCGCGCGATCTCCCGGCTGATGGCCTGTACTTCGTCTTCATCGAGCGACCGGAAAATCGTGCTCGACGCCTCCGGCCCGATCATGATCATCAGGATCGCCGCCTTGCGAATCCCCGCCAGTTCCGCGTCCGCGCTCCGCTCGCCGATCCTAACCATTCAGCCAGGTCCTTACCACCTGCGCCATGTTCTGGCTGTCCGTCTTGGCTTCATTGGCGATGTATTTCGAAAGCACTTCGGTCTTCTGCGTTTTCACCACCGGAACCTTTAGCGCCATCAGCTCTTCCGCCTCGAGGCGCGCCTTCTCCGCCGCCTGGTCCTTGACCTTGGCCTCGATCTGCCTGGTCATCTGCTCGACCGATTGCGGCCCTCCCGCGGCCAGCGCCGGCGTCTGCTCCACGCCCATCTTCGTTTTCGCTTTCGATTTCCGCCGCATAATCATGAACCCCACCAGCAGCGCGATCAGCGCCCCCGCTCCAATGCCTGCAATCATCACCGACCGTTTGTTCTTCAGCCATGCCGGCATCGCCGTTTCCGCCGGCGCCGCCGGAGCAGCCGCGGGAGCCATCGTCAACGCCTCCGCCGCCACCGTCGATTCGAACGGAAACGACTCCACCACCAGTTGATCCCCACGCGCCGTGTCCAGGCCGGCCGCCGCCGTCACCAGGTCTTTGATCACCTTCAGCTTCTCCGCCGAAGGCGGCTCGATGATTCTTTTGGCGCCCTCAAACCGCACCGTGTGATCCACCAGCACCGAGAGCGACAGCCGCTTGATCGACCCCTGCGGCAGCTTGGTATGTTTCACCGTCCGGCTACTCTGATAGCTGATATTCTCCGTGTGCCGCGCATAATTGCTCGACCCCGTCACCGGTTTCGCCGCCGGCTTCGGCAGATTCGACGCCGTCCCCGGAATCCCCGACGCCATCTGCGCCGCCGGCCCATCCTGGCTGACCTGCGATTGCGTCATCACGGATTTGGTCGGATCGAAAACCTCTTCGCTCTGCTCGCCGCTGGTCATATCCACATCGGCCGAAACTCCCGCGCGAAAATGTTCCGTCCCCAGCATCGGCTCGAGCGTCGCCGCGATCTTGTTCTGCAGATCGCGCTCCACGCCCTTTCGATAATCGAGCGAGGCTTCATTGGACTCACCCTCCGCTCCCGCGCCTGCCCGCGGCCGATTCAGCAAATTTCCGGCCGTGTCGACGAGTGACACCTGCTCCGGAGCCAACCCCGGCACCGCGCTCGCCGTCAACTGGCAGATCGCCGCGACGTTCTGTGGCGAGAGCGCCGCCGCATGCCGCAGTTTCACCAGGATGCTCGCCTTGGCCGGCTCCCTTTGCTCCGTATACAACGAATCTTTCGCCAAAGTCAGATGCACCCGCGCCTGCTCCACCTCGCGGATCGACATGATCGACCGCTCCAGCTCGCCTTCAATCGCGCGATGATAATTCACCTGCTCCGCAAATTCGCTGGCGCCGAAATTGGCTTTATCGAATAGTTCAAACCCGATCCGCCCCGATTTCGGCAACCCCGCCGACGCCATTTCGATCCTCAACTCCGCAACCTTCGCCGATGGCACCAGCACGGTCGTCCCGTTATCCGCCAGCCGGTACTCCACCGTCATTTCCCGAAGCTTGGCCAGCAGCGGTCCCGCATCTTCCGCCGCCACACCCGAAAACAGCGGCTTAAAATCCCGCTCCTGATTCCAGTGCGAAGTAGCCGAAAGCCCGCCGACGATCGCAACCGCAATCACCGCGATCCACACCCGCTGCACCACCGTCAGCTTCCGAAATAATTGGGTAATCTGATTCATCCGATTTCACACAAACTGTGACGCTCTCTCAAACGGGGACGGACCACTCTGTCCCCAATAGATAAGCCCGCAAACACGCAGTCCGGCTCATCAGTGGACAGAGCGGTCCGTCCCCTTTTGAGAGAGCGTCACCCGTCCGAAGTCTCCCCAGGACGGCGGACTTCAGTCCGCGCGACGCTTCAGCGTCGCTTGCGTCCAGCGCCGCCGCGCGAATCCCCGCGCTCGTGACGCGATCTGAAAAGGGGACTGACCACTCTGTCCCCGACACACCAAACCCTCAATTACCATGAACCGTCTTCAGTGGACAGAGCGGTCTGTCCCCTTTTCAGGTCGCGTCGCGAGGACCGCAGCCCTCGAATAATCCACTACACCTGCATCTGCATCACTTGGCTGTAAGCCGCCACGATCTTGTTCCGCACCTGCATGAACAACTGGAACGACAACTCCGCCTGCTGCGTAGCGATCGCCACATGATGCAGCTCCTCACCCTCGCCCGACAAAAAGTTATTCACGCTAGTCTGCGCGTTCTGCTGAAAATTCTCCACTTGAGAAACCGCATCCGCGAACGCCGATTGAAACGCTCCGCCCCCCGGAGCCGTCTGCGTCGACGGCGCCGTCGGCAGCGTAATCGGCGGAATCGAAATGTTAGTAGGCAGAATTGGAAGTGACATCTTATGTCCTCATAATGTCGATGGACCGTGAAATCATGTCTTTCACCGACGAAATCGCCGCCACGTTCGCCGCATACGACCGCTGCGAATTCAGCAAATCCACCATGTCCTCGGCCGGATTCATGTTCGGAAACTTCACGTACCCGTTCGCATCCGCATCCGGATGCCCCGGCATGTACCGCTCGATCGGCGGCCGCTGGTCCGTGATCACGTCCGAAACCGCCACTCCCGTCCCCGCCGCGTTCTGAAACACCGCCGAAAATGGCGAGCTCTGCTCTTCGCTTGAAAACACCACGTCCTTGCGCTGATACGGCCCGCCCTCCGGAGTCCGCGTAGTCTCCGAATTCGCCATGTTCTGCACCAGCAGTTCGGCCCGCGTCCGCTCCGCCGCCATCCCCGACGCGCTGACCTGCATCGACCCGAACAGACTCATGACGCACTCCCTCCGCCCTGAATCGCTTCCTGTACCGTTTTCAGTTGATCCTTCACCAAAACGGAAGCCATATTGAAACGCATTTGATTCTCCGCCAGCATCCGCGACTCGCGATCGACGTTGACATTATTCCCGTCCGGCTTCTCCGGCAGCCCTTCCGGCTGAATCGTCTGCGGCGATTGCCCCTGCGTCAACGTCGCAAATTCGAATTGAAAATCAATGTCTTGAGTCTTATAGCCCGGCGTGTCCGCGTTGGCGATGTTCGAGGACACCAGCTTCTGCCGCGCACTCAGCAGATCCATGTACCGCTCGAGATCCGATGTGACACTGTTCAGCATGACGAGCTGAAGTTTGCACGTCATCGGCCAACTTTATTTAAAGTTGAATCAATAACTTCAAGGTTTTATCCGACCCTCGAATTCCGGCTGCCTACTACCCTTGAGCCAGAGAGACGGGCGCCCCCGGAGCTTCCCGTTCACCCAGCGGCATCATTCTAGATCCTGATCGCCGCAACGTAACAAGCCCGTTTAGGGCGAGACCCCGGGCGGATGCTGTACCGTGCAAAATATCAGCCCCGTCGTTGGACCCCGGGTTACTGGCCAGCCCCTCACTCGTAGGGTTACAACGGGAGGGTGCGCACCATTAAATCTTGATACGAAGGAGACGCCGGGCAGTTTAAAAATGACGTTCGAAAAAGGGGACTGACCACTCTGTCCCCAATAGAAAATCCTTCAAACACTGAAGCTCTGTCTGCAGTGGACAGAGCGGTCTGTCCCCTTTTTCAAACCACCTCACCGCCAACGCCGAGAGTGTCCTAGAACTTGACCTTCGGAGCTTCCTTTGCCGCCGTGTCCGCCTTGAAATACGCGTCCTCGCGATTGAAGCCCCAGATGCTGGCCGCGATGTTCGACGGGAACAGTGCGATGTCCGTATTGTATTTCTGGACCGTCTCGTTATACTTGCGCCGCTCCACGTTGATGCGATTCTCGGTGCCCGCCAGCTCGTCCTGTAAATGCAGAAAATTCTCGTTCGCCTTGATGTTGGGATAATTTTCCACCACCACCAGCAACCGCCCCAGCGCTCCGTCCAGCTGTTGATTCGCCTGAATCTTCTCGGCCGGCGTTTTCGCGCCCATCATCGCCGCGCGAGCCGCGGTCACTTCGCCGATCACTTTCTCTTCATGCGTCGCCGCGCCCTTCACCGTCTCCACCAGATTCGGAATCAGGTCCAGCCGGCGTTGCAGCGCCGCATCCACCTGCGCCCAGGCTCCGCGGATCGCTTCCCGCTCCGTTACCAGTTGATTGTGCGCGCTCACCAGGCTCCCGCCCAGCACCAGCGCGATCAACACCACTACCCCGAGTACAATCAATCCGACTTTCATGACTCGCTCCTCACGCCCGATCTACAAACTCGATCATTCTTTGAATGCACCGCAGGTATTGCGCAAACAGCTCGTCCGGTTCCACCATGCCATGCGGTTCGCCCGGTTTTTCTTCCCGAATATCCAGCAGAGTTTCAAACGGCGTGACGTCCATCTTCAGCACATCCGAAATCTGCTGCACCACTGCGCGCCGCTGCGTCTTCGCTTCCATCCCCGCCGCCGCTAGCGCATGCCGTCCCAGGACGGTGAAGGTCGCCACCGAATCCACGCACAATCGCAACAGCGCCGCCGGATCGCTCAACACCCGCGCCCCCTGCTGCCGCAGCCGGTACAGCTTCGCGCGCAGCTCATGCTCCACCTGGGTCCGGTAGAACGCGCTCTCGATCTTCACATCCGCAATCAGATCCGGCCCATACAACACTTTGCGCCGGTCCTTCATGTCATGGAACTCGATCGGGAAACAATCCGACGAGTTGTGCACCTCCTCTTCGGTCATCAGCGTCGGCGCCGGATGATTCTGCTCCCGCCACCATTTGAGAATCGGCTCCGCGTCGCCCAATTCGCGGGGAGTAATTTCCTTCAACACGCACAGCACGTTCAGATCGGAAAACTTCGAGGAATGCTCCTCACCCGCCGCGGCCGCGCCGTACAGCACGACGCACACCAGCCGGTCATGAAACGCGCGCTCGAATTTCTGCACCAGCTCTTTCAATTCATCCATGAGTTACCAGTCTGAAGAAGCCCCGCCGCCGCCCGAATCCCCGCCGCCGAATCCGCCCCAGCCTCCGCCGCTCGACCCTCCGCCGCCAAATCCCCCGCCGCCGCCCCAGCCGCTCGACCCGCGTCCCATCATATTACCGAGAAGCATGCCCGCCAGAAATCCGGTCCCGCCTCCGCCGCCCCGGCCGCCGAACAATCGCGAGATCAGACCGAATAGAAGAAACAGCCCGAGGAAGATGAGTGCGCCCGGAATCCGGGGTGCGCGCTGCGCCGGCCGCACCGGTCTTCCCGACGTCAGCGTCACGCCCTTCGCCTGTGCGATGCGCTGACCCATTTCGTCCGCGGCCGCCAGAATCGCACCCGCGTAATTTCCCTGCCGCAGAATCGGCCGGATCCCGCGCAGCACGCTGCCCGCCTCGCCATCCGAAATGATCGGTTCGACCCCATAGCCGATCTCGGCCCGGTCCTTGTGATCCTTCACCGCGAAGAACAGCAGAATCCCTTCGTCCTTGCCCTTCTTGCCGATCCCCCACTGCCGGTACAACGTGTTCGCGTCGTCGTCAATCGGATCGCCGTCGAGCGTATCCACCAGTACGATGGCCATCTGCACGCCCGTGACGCGTTCCAGATTGGCGCAGTAATTTTCCAGCCGCTGTTTGCCCTGAGGCGAGAGCACGTGCGCGAAATCGTTCACGTAACCGGTAGGTTTTAATTTGGAAGTGTCGAGACCAAATAATGCCCCAGCCCCAAGCAATGCCCCGAGCACCGCAATGCATGCAGCGCGACACATCGGCTTGAGAGCAGACATTTAACTCAGCGGACCAACCAAATCCTCGCGGCGAACTTTGAAACCTTCCAGGCGCCCGAGCATCGCCACCGCCATGCGGTTCGGATCGAAGAACTGCCGCGCCAGCTTCTGCACTTCCTCCGCCGTGACCCGCTCTACATTATCGAGCATCTCATCCAGCGAAAAGAACCGCTTGAAGTACAGCTCCTGCCGCGCCAGGTTCCCCATCCGGCTGGAAGTGGATTCCAACCCCAGCACGAATGAGCCTTTCAGATGATCCTTGGCGCGCCGCAATTCCTCCGGCGTGACCTTTTTATCGACCAGTTCCCGCAACTCGCGCACGATCGACTCGATCACCTTCCCTGCGTTCTTGAGCGCGGTTCCCGCGTAAATCAGCATGCATCCCGCATCGCGATACATGGTCAGCTCGGAGTAAACCGTGTACGCCAGCCCCTGTTTTTCGCGGATATTCTGGAACAGCCGCGAGCTCATCCCGCCGCCCAGCACCGCGTTCAGAATGTAGCAGGCGAAGCGCTCCTTGTGCGGCATCGGAATCGACGGCACGCCCAGGTACACATGCACCTGCTCGAGCGAATCCTTGTCGCGGAACACCAGCGGAGCATGCGGCGTCGGCTTCTCTTCAAGCTTGGTGGTTCTGCTCTTCTTCAGATCGCCGAAATACCGCTCTGCCAGGCGCACCAGCTTGCGATGATCCAGGTTCCCGGCGGCCGTGATCAGAATATTCGACGGCGTGTAGAACTGCTTGTAATACTTCTCGACCTTGTCCCGGTCGAACGCGCGGATGGTCTGCTTGGTGCCCAGAATCGGACGCCCCAGCGCGTGGCCTTTCCAGAAGTTGCTCGAAAAGATTTCGTGGATCAGGTACTCCGGATTGTCCACTTCCATCTTCAGCTCTTCGAGAATGACACCTTTTTCCTTCTCGATGTCGGCTTCCATGAACAGCGGATTGCGCACCAGATCGGCAACTACGTCGAAGGCTTCCGGCAGATGCTCATCCAGCACCTTCACGTTGTAGCTGACCAGTTCTTTCGAAGTGAACGCATCCAGGCCGCCGCCGATCGAATCGACCGACCGCGCGATCTGCTCGGCCGAGCGGTTTTTGGTCCCTTTGAACACCATGTGTTCAATGAAGTGCGAAATCCCGGTATCGGCAGGGCTCTCCTCGCGCGATCCGGTTCCGATCCAGATTCCGACCGATACGCTTCGCACATTGGGCATGTGCTCGGTGACCACGCGCATCCCGTTGGGAAGCAAGGCGCGATGGATTTCGCGGGGCCGGTGAGCTGTTCGTGGCATCCTGGCTCTATTCTACCGTGTCCCGACAAGGGGTGGTAATGCTAACATAAAATCGCGATGCAAACTGTTGTAGGAATGGAACTTGCCGACCTTCAGACCGCCCTGGGGCCAGACTTGCCTTCCTTCCGCGCACGCCAGATTTACGACGCCGTTTATCGCCGCAAAGTGGTTGATTTATCGAGCGTTTCGAGCCTACCGAAAACGCTCCGGGACAAGCTTGCCGCGGAACTTCCGGTGGGTGTCCCGGCCATAGAAAAACGGTTTCAATCGACCGATGGCACCAGAAGGTACCTGTTACGCCTCGACGACGGCAAGACTGTCGAAACCGTGTGGATGCCGGAAGCCGAGCGCTCGACCATCTGCATCTCAAGCCAGGTCGGGTGCCCGGTCAACTGCGGATTCTGCCTGACGGCCTTGCTCGGCCTGGAGCGAAATCTTACGCCAGGTGAAATCGTCGGCCAAGTCCTGCGCGTCGCGTCGGACAATTCGCTCGAAGCCAATGCCGACCGCGTCAACATCGTCCTGATGGGCCAGGGCGAGCCTTTGTTGAACCTGGAACAAGTCCTGAAAGCGACCCGCCTGTTCACCGACCCCGAAGGCATGGCGATTTCCCCGCGCCGCATCACGCTATCGACCTCCGGAATCATCCCGAAGATCGCCGAAATGGGACGCGAGCCGGTTCGTCCCAAACTGGCCATTTCGTTGAACGCGTCCACCGAAGAGCAGCGCCGGGAACTGATGCCGATCACGCGCAAGTATCATTTGAAAGACCTGATCGAAGCCTGCCGGGCGTATCCCTTGCGTCCGTGGGAAAAGCTGTCGTTCGAATACGTGCTGCTCAAAGGCGTGAACGATACCGACGCCGACGCGAAACGGGTGGTGAAGCTGCTGGCGCACGTGGACGCGAAAGTAAACCTGATCGCACTGAACCCGGGTCCCGGAATTCCGTTCTCAACTCCCGACACCGACCGTGTTACATCCTTTCAGGCAATCGTCCGCAAATCGATGCCGTGTTTCGTGAGAAAACCTCGGGGCCTGGATGTCTTCGCGGCCTGCGGCCAGTTGAAGCGGATGCAAGTTCAGTCGAACCCCGAACTTTAAACCGCTCCCTATGGTCGCGGCTCGGGGAGCGGCTTTTTCCCGACACCGCCGACACCGAGCCGCGACCATAGGGAGCGGTCTTAACGTTCGGAGTTCAAAAGCCTGAGAAGAGTCCCACGGTTGCCGCACTAACTTGGTGCGATGTTCGCTCCTATCGTCCTCGCGGCGTTCCTGTCGGTCTCGCAGCACAAGCCCGACCAGCAAGTCAGAAAACACGTGCTGAAAGCCGTGAAAGAGCTCTTGAAGCAGCACGCCGCGCGGGAGGAACTGACGCGCCTGACCACGGTGCTCGATTGCGTCGAACAGCGCATTGAAGCGCACAACCGTCTTCAGCCGTCGGCGCCCTGGGCGGATATCAAGGATATCCGGCGTCAGGTGGGAGGCAATCCGCCGAAGAACCGGAATCTGAGTAATTGTCCAGCAGTGCTCCAGAAATTGAAGTCGTTCTTTCCGGCCAGTCGTTGATCCAAGACGCTGAAGTTGCGCTAAGCTATCGGCGGAGGACCCATGTACGACCTCTCAGTCGACGCCAAGCAACGGGTCAGTGCCGCGGTTTCCGAAGTCGTCCGACTGCTGGCGCCCGACGTCGTCCACATCCGTTACGACATTGCGGAGGACTGGAGCGGCGACTGGGCAATCTTTTTCCGCGTCCTTTTGTCGGACGACGCGGCGAGCAGGCGCGTGCACGCCGTGGCGCGACAGGTTCGATCGGCGTTGGCTCAACGCCTCGACTACGATTCCATGGGAGTTCGCGCGTATCACAATTTCAGAAGCGTATCTGAACAGGACGCCCTCAGAGAAGAGGCTTGGGCGTGAAGCATGTCGCTTCCCAATGAGCTGCTCGAACTGGCACGCGAACTTGTGGAAAGGCCTCCTGCGAATCCGACGCAGGCAAGATTGCGCCGCGCGGTTTCCACGGCCTATTACGCGCTATTTCACCTACTGATCGATGAAGCTGTGAGCAAGTGGCCGATTGAACGGCACCGCAATATTCTCGCCAGAACTTTTAACCACGGCGCGATGAAAAAGGCTTGCGAGGAAATTGTCAAGAAGGAAAGGAGAGGCGACGTGCCCCCGGCGCTCGCGCTCGTCGCCGAAACTTTCATCCAATTACAGCAGCATCGCCACACGGCCGACTACGACAACTCCAAACAGTGGTCACGGGCGGAAGTCGAGGACGTGCTGGGTTCGGCAGGCGACGCGTTCGAGGCTTGGAGAGCACTCAACGATCTCGACGCCCCGCCGGATTTCCGGGACCCAACACAGGATTTTCTGCTGCAAATGTTCCTTCCGAGGTCATCGAGATAGCGGGTCATGGCTTCGGCCGAGGCGTTGCGTCTCCACTTACCAACCCCAGCGACCACTTCACCGCTTCCCGATACATGGCCTGAACATCCGCCCTCTTCCACGACTCCGGCGTGTGGCCGAAGGTGGAATAGAATACGTGACCCTTCCCGTACATCTTGGCCCACGCGACCGCGAAATCGTGGTCGGTGCGATGCACTCGCGGGTTGTTGTAATCGAGCTTCTTCTCATCCAAACGCGCCAGCACGCGCACTTTGTCGCGGCTGAACTCTTTGCTCGGCTGGTAGATTTCGTCGTGGATGGTGAACACGCGCGGGAACGCTTTCATGGCCGGGAAATTCGGGTCTTCGACGATCACCGGCGCGTCGAAGACTCCCCAGGGATGCTGGTCGAACCAGGCGCCGATCAGTTCGCCGTATTGGGGCCATTTGTACAGCGTGTCGAGCGCGCTGTGGATGCCTACGAAGCCTTTGCCGTCGTCATGCACGAAGCTCAGCAGGGCGGCTTTCTGTTCGTCGTCTAATTGCAGTTCGCCGGTGGTGTAGAACACGATCGCGTCGAAATAATTCAGGTTCTTCGCGTTGCTGTCGAGCGTCTTCTTGGTGATGAGCTGCGTGTCGGTGCGGATGTAGGTGTCCCACAGACCGGTGTCTTTGCCCATCTTCCAGATGGTTGCGAGGCCGTCCGTGGTTTCGTCGTGCTGGTAACCTAGCACCGTTCCAATGGCGAGAACTTTTTTCGGCTGCGCGGATACCAGCGACGCGGCGAGTATCAAAAGAGTCCAGGTTTTCATTTCCAGTCCGCTGTAAAGATGTTGAATTCGTAGTGACCGGTGGCTTTATGGTCGCTGGCGAAGACCAGGGTTTTGCCGTCCGGGGAAAATTCGGGGAACGATGTGAATCCGCCGAAATGGGTCACCTGCTCGAGACCGGTGCCGTCCAGGTTGACCAGGAACAACTCGAATTCGCGGGTGTCGCATTTGAGTTTGTTCGAGCTGAACAGGATCTTCTTGCCGTCGGGAGTAAACGTCGGCGCGAAACTCGCGCAGCCGAAATTGGTGATCTGCTTCTGATTTTTCCCGTTGGCGTCGCCGATGTACAGCTCCATTTTCATGGGCGTGGTGAGATTGTCTTTGAGCAGGGCACGATAGCTGGCCATCTTTTCGGGCGTATCCGGATGGTTGGCGCGCCAGACGAGCTTCGTTCCGTCGCGCGAAAAGACGGCGCCGCCGTCGTAGCCCTCCGCGGTGGTGATGCGCTTCTTATCGCTGCCGTCGGGCTTCATGGTCCACAGATCCAGATCGTGCGAGGCGAGTGACGTGTACACCATTCGATTCGTTTTCCAGTTGATGGTGCCCTCGGCATCGTAGCCGGGGGTGTTGGTCAGCTTCTTGATGATTTTGCCGTCGTCGGTGGCGAGGTAAATTTCGAAGCCTTCATACACGGCCCAAACATAACCGCGGCTGCGGTCGGCGGGAGCGGGGCAGGCGTCGCCCGATTCGTGGGTCGACGCGTAGATGATGTGCTTGTTGTCGGCCAGAAAATAGCCGCAGGTGGTGACGCCCTTGCCGGTCGACACCATGTGGACGTTGGATCCGTCGGCATTCATGATGTACTGCTGATCGCAGGACCGGCCGTCGCGGGTGGACTGGAAGATCAGGCGCTTCCCGTCGGGCGACCAGTACGCCTCGGCATTCTGGCCGCCGTGGGTGAGCTGTTTCATATGATCCAGGTGCTGCGCCCAAACCGGTGCAAGGCAGAACGTCGCGAGAAGCAGGAGTCTCTTCATTTGAGATCATTGTACTTGGTGCGCGCCGAAGCGCAGGACGGGTACTATTAAACAATGAGGCTGGGGATTGATTTCGGCACAACGCGCGTGGTCACGGCGGTGGTGGACCGCGGGAATTACCCGCTGGTCACCTTCGAAACCGCCGACGGCACGTTCGACTGGTTCCCACCGCTGATCGCGATGAAAGGCGCCGAGCGGCGCTTCGGGTGGGACGCGTGGCACACCCAGGGCGAGCCGGGGTGGACGCTGATCCGGTCCATAAAGCGCTGCCTGGAGCATGCCGGGCCGGAAACCATGCTGGCCGGTCCGCAGGGGACGGTGCGCCTGGATGAATTGATGTGCGGCTTGGCCGGAGCGTTGCGCGACGCGCTGGCGGCGCAGTACGGGGCCAAGGAACCGCTGGAGGCGATGCTCGGGGTACCGGCGCTCGCCAACAGCAATCAGCGATTCCTGACGGTGGACGCATTTCGGCGCGCGGGATTTTCGGTGCTGGGATTGTTGAATGAGCCGTCCGCGGCGTCGATCGAATTCGGGCATCGGCAAAAGGCGATGGGTCGGGTGCTGGTGTACGATCTGGGCGGCGGGACGTTCGATGTTTCGCTCGTCGAGCTGGACGCGCGCAATCATACGGTGCTCGCCTGCGAGGGGATTTCGACGCTGGGCGGCGACGATTTCGATCTGATCCTGGCGGAACTGGCGGTGGGTCCGGAAGTGCTCGGGTCGCTTGAACTGGGCGAATTGTTTCGCTTAGATGAGGAGTGCCGGCGGCAGAAGGAAGCGCTGCATCCCAACTCGCGGCGGATGGTGATCGATCTGGACGTGGTCCGCGAAGGGATGGGACAGGTGACCATTCCAGTCGCGGATTTTTACGCGAAGTGCCGGCCGCTGCTGGAAGAGACGCTGGGGCCGACCGCTCGCCTGGCCGCACAGGGCGAACTTGAAGCGCTGTACGTGACCGGCGGAGGCAGCGAGCTGCCGCTGGTGGCACGGGTATTGAGGGAGCAATTCGGACGGAAGGTGAAGCGTAGCGAGCACACCCGCTCGGCTACGGCGATCGGGCTGGCAATTCAGGCCGACGCGACGGCGGGCTACGCGCTGCGCGAGATGTTCACGCGGGCGTTCGGGGTGTGGCGCGAATCGGACGCGGGCAAGCGGATGATTTTCGATCCGATTTTTCCGCGAGCCACGCCGCTGCCCGGCGCCGGCGAGCCTCCGCTGAGCGTGCGCCGCCGTTATCATCCGGTGCACAACGTCGGCGATTTCCGGTATCTCGAAGCCAGCCAGGTGGGCGACGACGGCCAGCCCTCGGGCGACATCACGGTGTGGGATGAGATCCTGTTTCCGTTCGATCCGGCGCTGGCCGACGTGGGTACGCTCGACACGCTGCCGGTGGATCATTCCGATACGGCGGCGGTCCAGCAGATTGAAGAACAGTACGCCTGCGACGCGGCGGGCGTGGTGACGGTGACCATCCGCAATCTGACTTCGCACTACGGCCGCGAATACAAGCTCGGGCGCTGGAGCGGAAAGACGGCCGTGCTGACGCCGGCGGCGCGGAAGCGCTCGCGCAAAGCTTCCTCATGAAATTTTCACGAGTATACGACCTGGGGCAGCCTTTATTCGCGGGCATGCCGCACTATCCCACGCATCCGCCGTTTGCGCGCACGCTGATGCGCAAGCACGGGGATTTCGTGCTCGAAAACGGCGCGAGTGCGGCGTCGGAGCTGTTGACGCTGGGCGGGCACGTGGGGACGCACATCGACGCGCTGTCGCATTTTTCCTGCGACGGAAAATTGCACGGAGGGTTCGCGCCCAAGCAATCCTACGCGGACGGCGTGGAGCAGTACTCGGTCGACAAAATCGAGCCGATCATTCGGAAAGGCGTGCTGTTCGACATCGCGGGGCTGATGGGCGTGGACGCGCTGCCGGGCGATTTCACGGTGACGCCCGATCATCTGGAAGCTTGCCGGGTGATGCCGGAGGCCGGCGGGATCGCGCTGATTCGCGCGGGCTGGGCGCGATTCTGGGAGGACGCGACGCGGTACATCACGGGCGGAAGCGGGTCCCTGGTGGTGGGGCCGGGACCGGGCGTCGACGCGGCGCGATGGCTGAGCGCGCGCGGGATTTTCGCCGCCGGGTCGGATACGGTCGCGTTTGAGAGAACGCCGGGCCAGATGGAAGTGCATGTTCATCTGTTGGTGGAGTGCGGGATCCACATCATCGAGTGTTTGAACCTGGAAGAGCTGGCGCGGGAGAAGGTGAAGGAGTTTACGTTCATCGCGCTGCCGTTGAAGATCCGGGGTGGGACGGGGTCGCCGATCCGGCCGGTGGCTGGGGTCTAACGTGGCGCACGCTTCAGCGTGCTGTGTCGAGACCCTTCTCGACACCTCGCCTGCGACCGAACGGGCGTCGACACGAGTGTCGACGCGGCACGCTGAAGCGTGCGCCACAACAACAATTACGGCGTTTTCTCGTTGTGCGGTTTTGGATTGCGAAGATGCGAGTAGAAGTTGAGATCGTCGCCGGTGAGGAATTTCGTCGCGAAAATGATCTGGCCGGTGTGGCCGGAAAAATGTTCCACCACATGCAGAATCGCTTCAATCACCGTCACGTCGTAGTTCTGGACTCTGATCCGCTCGCACAGTCGCGACGGGGGCTGGGCGCGGATCACCGCGCAGGCTTCGTCGACGGTCGAGCGCAGGCGGCGCTTCAGCTCGCTTGAATCGATGCCGCCGCGGGCGGCGAATTCGCTGTCGCGCAGGCGCACGTCGGGCTCTCCTCCGACGCCGTGGAGAATCCACTGGCGCACGTTGCCCATCAGGTGCAGCGCCAGGTTTCCGACCGCGTTGGCGTTTTCATTCCCGCGCGCCCAGATCTGATCGGGCGTCAATTTATCGATGCAGATTTCGATGCGCGAACATTGCTGCGCAAGTTTGTCGGCGGCGAAATTCAAAATGACCGGCTCAAGCGGCATATTCTTTATCCTCCACGATTTTGGGTTCCAGACGCAGCGCGCCCGCGACGGCGAGGCCTGCGACCATCATCAGCGCGGCGGCTTCGAGCGACCCGCGGACGCTCCAATGCCCGGCCGCGGCGCCCCACGCGCTGCTTCCGATGGCGAGCGAGCCTTGAAACACCAGAATGTAAAATGCGAGCGCGCGCGCCCGCATCAACATCGGCGGCGCCATCTGCGCGCACACGTTGAAGGTCGACATGATGGTGATCCACGCCATTCCGCCTGCGACCATGGCGGCCGCGACCGGAGTGAACCGATGAATCAGCGCGAGGCCCAGAGTGGCGACGGCGAACAGGAGAATGCCTCCGCCCACCAGCCGGTCCGGCGAATAACGCGCGCGCAGCGGAGTCAGAACCGCCGCGCCGGCCACCGATCCACCGCCCAGGCATCCGAGCAGCAGGCCGTAGCCGGTGGACGTCATGTGCAATTCGGCGCTCGCGACCACCGGCAGCAGCGCCCACAGCGCGCTTCCGGCGAAGGCGAACAATCCGGCCCGAATCAACACGGCGTGATAGACCGGCTCGGAGCGAATGTATTCGACGCCCTGGTTCAACGCGTGGCGCATTCGCCAGTCGCTACGATCGAAAGCGTGCCGGGTGTAGCGCCACTGGAGCAGCACGACGATCACGCCCAGAAACGAGATCGCGTTGAGGAGGAAAACCACGCCCGCGCTCGATGCGGCCATCACCAGTCCGCCGAGCGCCGGTCCGATGGCGCGCGCGATGTTCCAGCCCACCGAGTTCAGCGCGACCGCGGCGGGGAGCTCTTCGCGCGGAACCAGTTCGGGAACCGTGGCGGACCAGGCGGGTCCGTTCATCGCGCTTGCAGCGCCCAGCGCGAAGGTCAGCAGCAGGAGCGACCAGGGTCCGATGGCGCCCGCGAGGTCGAGCGCGCCCAGCACGGCGGCGATGGCCAGCATCAGTGTCTGGGTGAAGATCAGCCAGCGGCGCCGGTCGACCAGATCCGCGAGCGCGCCGGCGGGCAGCGAAATCAGGAACACGGGCAGAGTGGTGGCGGTCTGCACCAATGCGACCGGCAGCGGGCTGGTCGCGAGCTTGGTCATCAGCCACGCCGCCGCCACCGTTTGCATCCAGGTGCCGACGTTCGATGCGACGGAGGCGATCCACATGGCGCGGAACAACGGATGCCGCAACGGCGACCAGGCGGTCTTCACAGATGCACCGCGGGCAGGCGGCGTTCGATGCTTTCGCGCTCGCTTTCGAGCCACGGGGGAAGGCGCAGAGCGCCGCCGAGTTCGGTTTCATCGATGAAGAAGCCGGGGCTGTCCGTGGCGATTTCGAACAGCGCGCCGCCGGGCTCGCGAAAGTAAATCGAGCGGAAGTAGCGTCGATCGATGACGCGCGTGACGTGCACGCCGGCTTGCTTCAGCTTGTCGCGCCAGGCGAGCTGTGCGGCGTCATCCGCGACTCGAAATGCCACGTGGTGGGCCATGCCCGCGCTGAGCCTGCCGCGTGGAGCGGCGGGCGTCGCGATGAGATCGATTAGGGCGCTGTTCGCCTGAAAGCGCGTGCGCCCGTCTTCTATGGCGATTTTCGAAAACCCGAGAAAGTCGGTCAGGAACGCGCCGGTGCGTTCGACGTCCGATTCGCGCAGCGTCGCTGAATGCAGACGCAGGTCGGGGACATCGGCTCCGATCAATTCGAGAGTCAATCCGGCGGGATCGCGTAGGGAGATCCAGTCTTCGCCGAAACGTTGGGCCCGTTCGGAACACGCGATGCCTGCGTGGCGCGCGCGATCCGTCCAGTCTTGGAGCGATTCTTTGGGGACGGCCAGGCTTACGGCGGCGATCTGGCCGGAGCTGATGCGCGGGACGGGCGCGGTCGGCCACGGAAAAAACGTGAGGAGCGAGCCCGGATTCGCGCGCGCGTCGCCGAAATAAAAGTGATACGTGGCGGGGTCGTCGAAGTTCACCGTGCGCTTGACCAGGTGCATGCGCATGAATCCGGTGTAGAAGTCGAGATTGCGCTGCGGGTCGCCCGCGAACGCTGTAATGTGATGCAGCCCCAGAAGCACTCTCTCCAGTTTGGCAAACTTGAGGTAATGTCCAAAATGCTGGATGAGATCCGCGAGCAGCCCGCAGCGCTCGAACGCACGTTGCGCGGAGGGCTGCGATCGGCCGCGGCGCTCGCGCGGGTAGTTGAAAAACATCGGCCGGCGATGGTATTCATCGTCGCGCGCGGCACCTCCGACAACGCGGCGCAGTTCGCGCGCTATCTGCTGGAGATCGCCACCGGCATCCCGGTGTCGCTGGCCGCGCCCTCGATTTTCACGCTGTACGGCGCGCGCGTGGATTTACGGAACGCGCTGGCGGTCGCGATTTCGCAGTCGGGCGAGTCGACGGACACCAATGTTGTTTTGGAGCGCGCGCGGGAGCAGGGCGCGCTGACGGTAGGCATCACGAATGAGCCGCGCAGTACGCTGGCGCGCATCGCGGAGCACGTTCTGCTGGTGCGCGCCGGCCGCGAACGCAGCGTCGCGGCGACTAAAACGTACACCGGTCAGTTGATGATGTGCTATCTGCTGGCGCACGCGCTGGGCGCGAAAATCCGGCGGGACGATCTGGAGCGGCTCCCGGAATGGACCGCGTCGGCGCTGACTTTGGACGACGAGATCGCGCGGCTGACCGAGCGGTATCGCTTCATGGAACGCGCCATCGTGGTGGGGCGCGGGCTGAACTACGCGAACGCTTTCGAATTCGCGCTGAAAATGATGGAGACCTGCTACGTTCCGGCCGACAGCTTTTCGGCGGCCGATTTTCTGCATGGGCCGATCGCGATGGTGGAACGCTCGTTTCCGGTTTTCATGTTCGCGCCGCCGGGGCCGACTTGGCCGGGGATGCAGACGGTGCTCGAACGGGTGCAGTCGGTGAAAGCGGAGACGCTGCTGATTACGGATCGCAGCCACGCTGCGGCGCTCGCGACAAATGTCGGGCGGATTGTGGTTCCGGTGAAGCTCGGCCGGCGGTCGGCGACGCCCGAAGAGTTGTTCACGCCGATCCCTTATATTATTCCGGCGCAGTTGTTCGCGGCGCACCTGGCGGCGCAGAAAAATATCGATCCGGATCGGCCGCGGACGCTGACGAAGGTGACGCGGACGATGTAGGTGGTCAGCGCAAGGAACGTAGAGGACGGCGGGCCTCGGCCCGCGCAAGGCTTCAGCCTTGCACACGGTCAGCGGCGCTGAAGCGCCGCGCGGATTGAAATCCGCCGTCAGCGCAGGGAAATCGCCTATTCGCCGCGCAGCGCGGAGGTCGGGTCGATCTGCGCCGCTCGTCTGGCAGGGATGTAGCTGGCGGCGAGCGCTGTCGCGGTGAACAGCAGCGCGCAGGCGGCGAACGTCGCGGGATCCGTGGCGCTGGTCTGATACAGGAGCTTCCCCATCACGCGCGTCAGTGCGATGGAGCCGGCGATGCCGATCACGATTCCGGCTGCGGTCAGCGTCAGTCCGCCGCCGATCACCAGGCGGAAAATATCGCGCTTCGCCGCACCCAGCGCGATGCGGATGCCCAATTCCTGCTGGCGCTGCGCTACCGAATACGCGATCACGCCATACAATCCGACCACCGCGAGCACAAAGGCGACGGCTGAAAATATTCCTAGCAGGACCGTGGTGAACCGCGCCGGCGCGCTGAGGGTTTCGAGATATTCGTCCATGGTGCGAAGGTCGGTGACCGGCTCGTCGGGGTCGACGGATTCAAGACGCGCGCGGATCGCGGATTCGACGGTGTGCGGGTCGGCCGAGGTGCGCACGTTCATCTGGATCATCAGGAACGGGAGCTGCGGGTAGGGCTCGAAAACTTCGGGCCCGGGCGGCACGGCCACGCCGCGATTCTTCGTGTCGCCGATCACGCCCACCACTTCGTACGGATTCGGCAGATTGCCGATCCAGATTCGTTTTCCAATCGCGTTTTCGCCGGGCCAGAACTTGCGCGCGGCGGTCTGATTTACGATTGCCACCGGCTTCGAGGTTTCGTTGTCGTGCGCGTCGAACATGCGGCCGGCGATCAGTGGAATGCGCATCACTTTCAGATAATCGGGGCTGATCTGCTGGATCGCCTCGAGCAGGCGCTGGCCGAGCGCGACGGCGGGCCAGCCTTCCGGCAGCAGCGGCGTCGTGTGCGTCTCGGAGTCAGGCAGCGCGGTCGAAATCGCGGCGGATTCGACGCCCGGAACGCTCTGCACGTGATCGAGCGCGTCGCGATAAAACCGGATCATCTCCGCGGGCTTCGAATAATGCGACGGCATCAGCGTCACCAGCATGGTCAGCACGTTTCTCGAATCGAACCCCGGGGGCGAGTTGCGCAGGCGCACGAAACTGCGGATCAGCAGGCCCGCGCCCACCAGCAGGATCATCGACAGCGCGACTTGTCCCATCACCAGCGCACCTCGCGCGCGATTGCGCCGCAGATTTCCGGCGCTGCCTCGGCCTTCCTCGCGGAGCGCCCGATTCACGTCGGCTTTCGAAAGTTCGACGGCCGGCGCCAGGCCGAAAAGTACGCCGCTGAACAAGGAAATCGCCAGCGTGAACCAGAGCACAGCCGGGTCCATCGAAACCTGCGACATCCAGAAATTGTCTTTGCTCAGGCCGGCGAGCACGCGTGTTCCTAAAAATCCCAGGCCGATTCCGAGCGCGCCGCTGGCGACCGCAATCAGCAGGCTTTCGACCAGCAATTGGCGGATGAGCGTGGCGCGCGATCCGCCGAGGGCGGCGCGCACGGCGAATTCCTTTTTGCGTCCCAAGGCGCGCGACAGCAGAAGACTCGCGACATTGGCGCAGGCGATCAGCAATACGAAAGCGACGGCCGCGGTCAGGATCAGGATGGTCGGGCGGATTCCGGTGACCAGCTGGCTCTGCAGATCTGGCGTGGCCATGCGAAGATTCAGCGTCGCGTCATAATTGGTTGGCTTCTCGCGGCGGTATTGCTGATAGAGAACCGCGAGCTCGGCGGTGGACTGATCGCGCGATACGCCGGGCGCCAGTCGGCCGATCAGATTGAAATACGGACCGCCGAGTTCGACGCGCGCGGGCGTCACGTAATTCATCTCAAAAGGCCGCGCGGCCCAGATCTCGCGGCGCGGTCCGAACAACGCGAAGCTGAACGACGGCGCGAGCACTCCGATGATGGTGTAATCCCGCGAATCGAGCGATAACGTCTGTCCCAGTGCAGCATTCGGATTGGCGAACAGGCGCGTCGCGAATTCGTAGCTGAGCACCACCACGTTCGGCCCGCCGGCGACATCTTCCTCCGGCCGGAACGCGCGGCCGACCATGGGATGCACGCCGAGCATATCGAAGAAATTCCATGACGCGCGTGCCGATGTGATCTGCTGCGCATCGCCGTGGCCGGTCAGGTTGAAGGTTTCGAAGGTACACGCCGCGACGGCCGAATAGGAGCGGCTGTGGCCCCGGATCAAGCGGAAAAACGGGTAAGAGAGCCGGCCGTAGCTGCCTTCGCGGGCGAAATCGCCGCCGCTGATCAACACCAGCCGGTCCGGATGAGGGTAAGGCAGCGCGCGCAGCAGAAGCGCGTTGGCCACCGAAAAAATCGCGGTGTTGGCGCCGATCCCCAGCGCGAGCGTGGCCACGGCGATGGCCGTAAACGCCGGGCTCTTCAACAGAATGCGCCAAGCGTACTGGAGGTCGCGAAACATTCCGTCACCAGCGTATCGTAGAATCTGTTTTTATACTTTTGTACGCATGCGAAACGCTTTCATCTATCTTTTGCTTCCGGCGCTCGCGTTATCGGCGCAGGAGGAACGCAAAGTCAAGAAGTCTACCGATGGCAAGGATAAAGAGCCCATCACGCAGACGCTGCCGCTGTTGAAGGATCCTCCGCCGGCCATCGCGGCGGAGACCGGTGCGCTGGTGTTTCACGTTTCCGCGCTTTCAAACAAAGGCCTGCTGACGCAGCAGGTGCGCGATGCGCTCAAGAATTTATTCAATGAGAATCACGGGGCGCAAATTGTGAAGCTCCGCGCGTTTGTGGCCGGATCGGGCGATCTGCGCCGCGTGCAGACGCTGGTCAGCGAAATTTTCACGGAACGCAAGATGGCTTTGCCGGTGCTCAGCTCCATTCAGGCCGGCGCGCTGCCCGAAGACGGGGCGCAGGTGGTGATCGAAAGCATCGCGGCGGAAAAGAAAGCGGTGAATCCGAACGGGCTCGCGTTCATTTCGGGCCAGCAGGCCAAGGACGTGCGCGCGTCACTGACGCAATTGCAGAAGGCCGTGAGCGATGCGGGCGTGGAGGCGGCGAACGTCCTTCGGCTGACTTGTTTCCTGAGCTCGCTCGACGATGTGTCGACGGCGCGGGAACTGGCGCGCGGGGCGTTCCCGGGCGCGGCCGCGAATTTCGTTCAACTACAGAGGCTGCCGGTGGAACCGCTGGCCGAATGCGAAGCGGTGGGGCGTCCGGAGCGCGCGCCGGCGCAACCGGTGACGCTCGAAAATCCAGCCGAGCTGCCGCGCAATCCGAACTATTCGCAGATCGCGGTGGTGAATGCTCCCAAGATCGTGTTCAGCGGAACGCAGATGGCGTTCGGATCGCAGCCGGCGGATTTGCGGCTCGCCTTCGACCGGCTGGGGAAAGAGATTCAGGCGTTGGGCGTCGGCTTTCACGATGTGTTCTGGAGCGGTGTGTATCCGATGACCAAGCCGGTGGGCGACCAGGTGCGTGCGCTGCGCTTCGATTATTACGATCGCGCGCGTCCGCCGGCCAGCACGTTTTTGCTGTTCGAAGGTCTGCCGTCGCTGGATGCGACGGTCGCGGTAGAAGTAATCGCGGCGCGGTAACCGGCTGGTCTGCGCCGCAGCAGCCCCAAGCTGACGAGTCTGCGCGATCTGCTCGACGATGTTCAGCACCGGCATCAGCGCGGGGCGCAGCGCCTCCGGAACGGCCTGGCGAACGCGCTCGGCGAAACGATCGGCATCCACCGAAGGCAGCCGGCGGCCGGTGATCTTGGTGAGCCCGCGCGCGAGGTTGATCAGCATGGTGCGTACTTTCATCAGGGCCGCGCGCGCCCGAATCACGCACAGGTCGGCCTGTTGCTGCGCGCCGCGCAGCCGCACCGGATTCAGCAGTTCCGCATCCACGCGCGCCAGCCGAGCCAGTTGCTGCGCATCACGGGAATCGCTGCGGTGACTGCGCCCGGTCACCGCCCGAAGCTCTCTCGCGTTGGCGACGACCGCTTCGTGTCCCAGTCCCCTGGCCAGGGCTTCCACCCAGGCCGAATGCGCGCCGGTTTCGATGGCCACGCGCGCGGGCGGCTGCGCGGCCAGAAACTTGCGGAGGCTGTCGGGGTCCAACTGGTGCTCGCCCTCTTCGACGATTTTGCCTTCCGAGTTCAGTGCACAATACCGGAACGTGCGATCGCTGAGATCGATGCCGATGGTCAGTTCCGGAACTTCGCAAACGGCAGTGATATTCTTTTTCATGGCTGGTCTCCTTTTTGCACCTCATCGAGTGCGTTTCACCAGCGAGCTTACCGCCGCTGGATGGAGGCCAGCCCGCTCATCCTATCTGTGTGAAAAGTGGAGCTGATCCCCGCCGTGACGAGTCTGTGTGAAAAGTGGAATTGATCGGCCTTGCTCCCCTCCCTCACGGTCGGGGTTCCGTTTTGCGCCACGTCGAATGAGCCACATACGGAACCCCGCGCGTGAGCAAGGGGAGCAGGTCCGCAGTTTTCACACAGACTCTGACCGGCAGGGCTGGTCACGGAAACGCGATAGACCAGCCCTGCCGGTAAACGGTCGGGGTTCCTTTTGGCGCTTCAGAACCGCGCGCGCACGTCCGGAGTCACTCGCTAACGATCACAGGGTTCGTTCTTGAAGCTGACCGCCATCGTGTTGTCTTTCGTGAAAGGGTTGGCGCCGATCCGCGTTTCCCGGATCGTGACGTTCTCGTACTCCGTGGTGGTCATCATGTAGAGCCCGTCTATTTGACTCATCCCCCCGACCCGCGTCCCGCGCATCGATAACGGGACGATTCCGGCAAGAAAATCGTACATCCGCTGCCGCATGACGTCGGAGTTCTGCGGGTTATCCTTGGTCGGCATCAGCGCCGGAACTTCCAGCCGGCACACCCGGCCGCCCGAGCTGTAATCGACAATCATGTCGAACCCGGCAGCGACGTGGAACGTCTCGCGATGAAGCGGCGATCCGAGTTTTGCGCGCAGCGCCAGCGAATCGAGCTGCGCGAAGGCGAACGAGGAACATACCAGCAGGAGGGTGATCCGGATCATGACATGAGTCTACCCCCGCGGGGGCCGCGAACGGGTTACTATGCAAAAGTCGGGAGGCGTTGACTTTGCACAAGATCGGCATCATTTATGGCATGGAAAACACGTTTCCGGGCGCGCTGGTCGACCGGATCAACGGGATGGGCGGGGGTGAAGTTGAGGCGGAACACATCCGCATCGGCGGCATCAAAATGGCGTCGCTTTCCGGATACCGGCTGATTGTCGATCGCATCTCGCATGACATTCCGTTCTATCGCGCGTACCTGAAAAACGCCGCGCTGAGTGGGACCACGGTGATCAATAATCCCTTCTGGTGGGGCGCGGACGACAAGTTTTTTAATTATTCGCTTGCTTCAAAGATCGGCGTGGCGGTTCCGAATACGGTACTGCTGCCGCACAAGTCGCATCCGCCGGGCACCACCAATCAATCCATGCGCAATCTGATGTATCCGCTCAACTGGGAAGAGGTTTTCGAATACATCGGGTTCCCGGCGTTTCTGAAACCGTTCAGCGGCGGTGGATGGAAAAGTGTGTACAAGATTCACGGCCGCGACGAGTTCTTCCGCGCCTATGACGAAACGGGCGACCTGTGTATGACGCTTCAGAGCGCCGTCGATTTCGACGATTACTTCCGCTGTTACGTGGTGGGTCAACAGAAAGTCCATGTCATGAGATATGATCCGCGGCGTCCGCAGGCGGAGCGCTACGTGCTGGATGGTCCGCCGGTGGATCCGGAGATGCTCGCGCGCATCGAGGCGGATTGTTTGAAGCTGTGCCGCGCACTCGGCTACGACCTGAACACGGTGGAGTTCGCGGTGGAAGGCGGCGTTCCGTACGCGATCGACTTTCTGAATCCGGCGCCCGATGCGGACTATCATTCGGTGGGGCGCGAAAATTTCGAATGGATCGTCGACGCGGTGGCACGCTTCGCCATCGAACAGTCGATGAAAGAGCCCGCCGAGCCGGAACTGCGCTGGCAGCATTTCCTGGGAGCGGGAGCATAACCTTGCAAATGGCTGCTTATGAAACCCAGCTTCACCATCGGGATTGAAGAGGAATACCAGACCATTGATCCGGTCACCCGCGATCTGCGTTCGCACATCGACAGCGAGATCATCGAGAAAAGCAAGATGAGGCTTCAGGAAGCGGTGAAGCCGGAAATGCATTCGAGTGTGGTCGAGGTGGGCACCGGAATCTGCCAGAACATCCAGCAGGCGCGGGCGGAAGTGGGCGATCTGCGGCGCGCGATTATCGGCCTGGCGCGCGAAAACGGACTGCGCCTGGGCGCGGCCGGCACGCATCCCTTTGCGGATTGGCGAAAGCAAAGCATCTACCCCGATGAACGCTATTACACGATCGTCGAGGACATGCGCGCGGTGGCGCGCGCCAATCTGATTTTCGGGCTGCACGTGCATGTCGGCGTGGAGGATCGCGAAACCGCGATTCATCTGATGAACGCGGCTCGCTATTTCGTGCCGCACATGCTGGCGCTCTCGGCCAATTCTCCGTTCTGGCTGGGCATGGACATGGGCTTGAAATCCTACCGGTGCAAAGTGTTCGACAAATTTCCGCGCACCAATATCCCGGATTATTTTCCGAGCTGGGGCGAATATCAGAGCTTTGCGGATCTGCTGGTGCAGACCCACTGCATCGACAACGCCAAGAAAATCTGGTGGGACATCCGGCCGCATCCGAATTTCCCCACGCTCGAATTCCGCTGCTGCGATATTCCCATGCGCCTGGATGAAACCATTTCCATCGCCGCGCTGATTCAGGCGACAGTGGCGAAGCTGTACAAGCTGCACGAGGCTAACCAGGGATTCCGTCTGTACCGGCGCGCGCTGATCATGGAAAATAAATGGCGTGCGGCGCGCTATGGGCTGGACGGAAAGTTGATCGACTTTGGACGCAGAATCGAAGTGCCCATGCGCGATCTGGTGGAGGAATATCTGGCCTTCGTGGATGACGTGGTGGACGAGCTCGGTTCGCGCGAGGAAGTGAACGGCATCCGCAGGATTTGCGAAACCGGCAGCGGCGCGGACCGGCAGTTGCGCGTGTTTCGCGAGACTGGCGATTTGACAAAAGTAGTCGATTACATCATTGAGGAGACGGAGTCGTGTGTCGATGAACGAGCTCGAAGCAGTCAGATTTGATCCGGAATACATTCCGGGCGCGCGCAACGCGGTCGAGGTGTGCCTGCGCGTCCAAGAACACGAAAAGGTGACCGTGATCACCGATCACGCCTCACGGGAGATCGCGGCCAGCATCGCGGCAGAGCTGCAAAACGCGGGGGCGGCATACCGGGCATTCGTCCTGGAGGAGCTAGGTGCGCGGCCGATGACCGATATGCCCGCGCCGGTGCTGGAAGATCTGGAATCGAGCCAGGTGAGCATCTACGCCGTGGTCGCGCAGAAAAACGAACTGCGCACGCGCATGCAGATGACCGATGTGGTGAATCGCCGCGGTATCCGGCATGCGCACATGGTGAATATCGAACGCCGCATCATGCTCGAAGGCATGCGCGCGGATTTTCTGAAAGTCGATGAATTGAGTTTGCGCGTCCTGGAAATCGCGCAGTCGGCCAACACCATCCGAGCCCGCACCCCGGCCGGCACGGATATCACAGCGTCGCTGAATCACGGCTACAAATGGCTGAAGACCAGCGGAATCATCTCGACCAAAAAATGGGGGAACCTCCCCGGCGGCGAGATTTTCACGACGCCGGGGGAAGTCAACGGAACCTTCGTGATCGACGGCGTGGTGGGCGATTATCTGTGCGCCAAATATGGGGACCTGCGCGAAACTCCGCTGACCATTCACATCGAAGGCAATCGTCTGAAGAGCGCGGAATGCTCGAATCGCGAGCTTGAATCCGACTTCTGGAACTACACCCACACCGACGAGAACAGCGACCGGGTGGGCGAATTCGCCATCGGCACCAACATCGGCCTGCACGGCGTGATCGGGAACATTTTGCAGGACGAAAAACTTCCCGGCGTCCACATCGCGTTCGGAAATCCCTACGGCGCGCATACCGGAGCCGAGTGGGATTCGTCCACGCACATCGACGTGGTCGGGACGAAATTCGACATCTGGGCGGATGACCGGCAGATCATGCGCGCCGGCCAGTTCATCATTTGAAGTGATTCGCGAACTCCGCCAGCGGTTTAATTCGAATTTCACTCCGAAAAAATACGCGCGATTCCTGCGCCTGCTCGACCAAGGAAGCGGCACGCACATCGGGTTTCGCAATTCCGAGACGCCGATGTTTCTGCCGCGCGCGCTGTTCGACCGCATGGCGCGCGACGGTGCGGAGTTGATTCATCAACTGATGACGCCCGAGTATCTGGCGCGCTCGGAAGAGACGGTCCCGGCCGAATACCGGGTGCTCAACGAAGATGCGCGGCCACTGTTTCTGCAAGTGGATTTCGGCCTCACGGCCGACCTTCAGCCGAAGCTGGTGGAGATTCAGGCGTTCCCTTCGCTGTACGCATACCAGCCGTTCCTGCAGCGGACGTATCGCGAGGCGTACGGTATCGACGCTGCGCCGGATCAGGATTTTAGCGAGCCGTTCCGCCGCGCCGTGCTGGGGGATCATGCGCCTGAAAACGTGGTGCTGCTCGAAATCGACCCGCAGCATCAGAAAACCTTGCCGGATTTTCTGCTCACCGAAAAGGCTCTGGGGATCAGGACGGTCTGCATCACGACGGTCGAAAAGCGCGGCCGGCGGCTGTTTCACGCGGGCGTCCCGATCGAGCGGATTTACAATCGCGTCATCGTCGACGAGCTGGTGCGCAAAAAAATCGCGACGCCGTTCGATTATCGCGACGATCTGGACGTCGAATGGGCCGGCCATCCCAACTGGTATTTCCGGATCAGCAAGTTTTCGATTCCGTTCCTGAAGCATCCATCGGTTCCGCGCACGTATTTCTTGAGCGAAGGCGTTCCTGACGATCTTCGAAACTGGGTGCTGAAACCGCTGTACTCATTCGCCGGGTTGGGCGTGGTGATCGGTCCAACGCGGGAAGACATCGCGCGGATTGCCGACCGCTCCCAGTACATTTTGCAGGAACGCGTGGACTTCGCGCCGCTGATTGAGACGCCCCACGGGCCAACCAAGGCCGAGATCCGCATGATGTACATCTGGTCTGAGGAAGGCCTGCGCGCGGTGACCACCATTATCCGCATGGGACGCGGAAAAATGATGGGCGTCGATCACAATCGGGCAATGGAATGGGTGGGCGCCTCGGCGGCGTTCGTGGTTTAGCGCGTGCACGAGTGTGCGCGAAAACTTCGCACGTGCTCCCCTTGCTGACGCGCGGGGTTCCGCATGTGGCTCATTCGACAGGGGCCCAAGCGGAACCCCGACCGTGAGGGAGGGGAGCAAGTCCGTTTTCAGCGGACTCGTCATGGCGGGGTGTAGCGCTGACTTTTGACACGACGGTTTTGGTATGGACCGGCCGTCCTACCTGCCGGCGATTTTGCGGTTCGCGAGCTCGGCCAGTTTGTCGCAGCACGTCTTCATCTGGATCGAGACGTCCTGCAGCGTCGCGCCGTGGAAATTCAGGCGGGGAGGCTGGTGATGATCGGGGCAACGGACGCCCTCCAGCTTGCGGAGCGTCTGCTGCTTGAACTCCTCCACCTTCATCAAAAGCATTTTAGCACTGAATTGTTTTTTTTCGATGACGCCGCGCGTGGCATAATTTCAGGGAACCCATGGCAGGCGATCTTCTGTTCCCCGCACACGTCCACGAATACCTGATCTCGCAATCCCTGCGCGAGCCGGAAATCCTGCGGCGGCTGCGGGAGGAAACCGCGGTGCTGCCGCGCGCGAGCATGCAGATTTCGCCGGAACACGGCCAGTTCATGGCGCTGATCATTCAGCTGATGGGCGCGCGGCGAACCCTCGAAGTCGGCGTGTTCACCGGCTACAGTTCGCTGGCGGTCGCGCTGGCGCTGCCATCCGATGGCCGGATCGTGGCGTGCGACGTGAGCGAGGAATATACCAGCGTCGCGCGCAAATATTGGAAAGA
Organism: Terriglobia bacterium; assembly: GCA_963797245.1. GTDB lineage: Bacteria > Acidobacteriota > Terriglobia > Bryobacterales > Bryobacteraceae > Palsa-187. The sequence continues at coordinate 314,714 of CAWCPE010000009.1, read as the reverse complement.
AGCCGGTGTCGATCATAGGATCGACCTGCGCCTCGCGCCCGCGCTTGAAACGCTGCGCGGCCTGATTGCGCATGGCGAACGCGGCCGCTTCGATTTCGCTTTCATCGACGCGGACAAGACCAACTACGAAGGCTATTACGAATGCGCGATGGAGCTGATCCGGCCCGGCGGTCTGATCATGGTCGACAATGTGCTCTGGTCGGGCCGCGTGGCCGACCCGGCGGAGAACGACGCCGATACCGTCGCACTGCGCGCGTTCAACAAGAAACTGCACGCCGATTCGCGTATTTCCTTGAGCATGCTTCCGCTCAGCGACGGCGTTACCCTGGCCCTAAAGAGATAAATGTGACGCAGTAAATGGATTTCAAGGATCAGGTCAAAAGCCAGGCCGACATTGTCAAGACCATCGGCGAGTATGTGCGCCTGAAACGTCTGGGCACCACCGGACGTTACGTCGGCCTGTGCCCGTTTCACCAGGAAAAGACGCCGTCGTTTTCGGTGAACCAGACACGCCAGTTTTACAAATGCTTCGGATGCGGCAAGGGCGGCGACGTGTTTCGCTTCCTTGAAGAGATTGAAGGCATCCCGTTTTTCGAGGCTCTGAAACAGTTGGCCGAGCGCAACGGCATCGAAATGCCGAAGCGCACCGAGCATTCCGACGCGGAATCGAAGCTGCGCGCCGCGCTTCTCGAAATCCACGATATTGCGGCGAGCCTGTTTCAATCGACGCTGCGCGGGCCGCAGGGCGCCGACGCCCGATCCTATCTCGTGCGGCGCGCCGTGAGCGCCGAAATGATCGAAGTCTTCGGGCTCGGTTACTCCGATCCGGGCGGGCAGGCGCTGGTACGGAGGCTCGCGCAGGAGCGATTTACGCCGGAGCAACTGGACGCTTCGGCGCTGGTGCGCCGTCGTGACGACGGCAGCCTGTACGACTCGTTTCGCGGGCGGCTGATGTTTCCGATTCACAATGAATCGGGGAAAGTGATCGCCTTCGGCGGACGCGCGATGCGGGATGAGGATCAGCCCAAGTATCTGAACTCGTCGGAAACGCCCATCTACCGGAAATCGTCGGTCCTGTACAATCTTCATCGCGCCCGGAATGAGATGCGCCACGTGGGCAAAGCGGTTCTGGTGGAAGGATACATGGACGTGCTGGGCGTCTACGCCGCCGGCGTCAAGCAGGTGGTCGCGCCGTGCGGCACCGCGCTCACGGAAGGCCAGGTTCGCAGAATCCACGCGTACTCCGATAACGTGGTGGTGAACTTCGATCCCGATGCGGCGGGCGAACGCGGCACGGAAAAGGCCATTCAGCTTTTTCTCGACGAGGGCATGCACGTGCGGGTTCTGACGCTCGACGGCGGGCTCGATCCGGATGAATACGCCAAGCAGAACGGCGCGGAGGCCTATCGCAAGAAGCTGGACGACGCGCCCGGGTATTTTCACTGGCTCGCCGACCGCGCGCGCGGGAAGTTCGACATGCGATCGTCGGATGGGCGCATGGACGCGTTCAAATTTTTGCTGTCGTCGATCGAGAAAGTCGGCGATAAACTGGAGCGCGCCGCGATCGCCAGCGATCTCGCCGGGTATTTGGGAGTCGAGCCGGGCCTGGTGCTCGATCAGTTCAAACGCGCGGCAGCCGAGCGGCGTGCGCCCGCACGGGCAGCGGTCGAAACCGGTCCGGCCATTCCGGCCCTGGAGCGGATGCTGGTGCACGCGCTGATGTCGAGCGAACAAGCCCGGGCGGAGGTGCTGCCGCGCCTCGCCGACTCCGCCACGGCCGGCTTTGCCACGGGCGAAATCGTCGCCGCCCTGCGGAATCTTCACGTGGCCGGCTCGCCGGTCACGTTTTCCGCTGTGGAAGGCCGGCTTTCACCCCCCGCGGGGGATCTATTGCATCAGATTGTGGCTGCCGATGAGATGGTTGACGAACTTCAGGCCCTGGAACAGGCGCGCTCCTGCCTGCGCAAACTTGAGAGCGATTTCCAGAAACGCCGGATCGACGACCTTCGCGCTCAGGCGAAAGCGGCCGAGCGGGAGGGCAGGATGGAAGAAGCGCTCGGCATTATCGCAGAAATCGAGCGGCTGCGGAAGGAACTAAACGGAGATGGGGGTTAAGCGAGCGATGGGCGCGCCGTTTAGGGTGTTGTACACTGAACGTAATCGGACTGGTAAACGGGGGTTCGGGGCACGAAGGTCGCAGGGGTAGCGTGGCAATTGAAGAAAAATTCGGCCGGCTGAAGCAACTCATGGATACCGGGAAAGAGAAGGGCTACGTCCTCTACGACGAAGTCAATGAGTTGCTGACCGAGGACTATTCCGGCGGTCGTGAGCTGGACGATCTGCTGAGCGAACTCGACACCGCCGGCGTCGAGATTCTCGAAGAGCCGAAGATCGAGTTCGACAAGAAGCTCGAAGACGGCGAAGAGCCGATCGACATTGAACTCGCCCAGGATTTCAGCGACAAGACCAACGATCCGGTGCGCATGTACCTGCGTGAAATGGGCACCGTTCCGCTGCTGACCCGGGAAGGCGAAATCGAACTGGCCAAGCGCATCGAACGCGGCCAGACTGCGGTCCGGAAAGCATTGAGCCGTTCGCCGCTGGTGATTCGCGAGATCCTGACGCTGGCCGAGGCGCTGCACAAAGACCCGTCGGTGGTGCGCGACATTCTGGTGATGCCGGACCTGGTGGTCACCGACGAAAACATCGTCGAGCAGGCCACCGAATTAAGCGCCGCGATCGGCGAAATCGAAAAGCATTACAAGAAGACCCAGCAATGCCGCCAAAAGCTGCAAGCCATCTCCCGCGGCATGAAGCCAAAGATGCACCGCAGCTTGCGCTGGAGTCTGGCGCGGACCATGGTGAATATCTCGCGCCTGATTCGCGGCATTCACTTCGGTTCCTCCACGCGCCGGGCGTTGGCTGGCCGGTTGCGCCGCGCGGTCGAGGATCTAAAACCCATCGAGCGCGAGATCGCGCGCATCCAAAGAAGGCTCGAAACGCCGGCCAACGGCTCGCATGGCGCATCGGCCGGAATGCGGAAGGAGATGCGCCAGCACAGCCAGCGCATCGCGACGCTCGAAGAGGAATCCGGCGCCACCGCGACCGAGCTGCGTCGCACCCTGCAAATCGTCGAGCGCGGCGAGCTCGAAGCCGAGATCGCCAAGAAGCAGTTGATCGAGGCGAACCTGCGGCTGGTGGTTTCGATCGCCAAACGTTACACTAACCGCGGCCTCCAGTTTCTGGATCTGATCCAGGAAGGCAACATCGGCCTGATGAAGGCCGTGGACAAGTTCGACTACCTGCGCGGCTATAAATTTTCAACCTACGCGACCTGGTGGGTGCGGCAGGCCATCACGCGTGCCATTGCGGACCAGGCGCGCACCATCCGCATTCCGGTCCACATGATCGAAACCATCAACAAGCTGGTGCGCATGCAGCGCCAGCTCCAGCAGGATCTGGGCCGCGAACCCACGAACGAAGAGCTGGCTGTGAAGATGGAGCTGCCGGTCGGCAAAGTTCGAAAAGTTCTGCGCATCGCGCAGGAGCCGATTTCGCTCGAAACGCCGGTGGGCGAAGAGGAAGAATCGCACCTAGGCGATTTCATCATCGATCGCCGGGTGGTTTCGCCGTCGGAAGCGGTCATCAACTTGAATCTTCGCGAACAGACGGCGGAGGTTTTGAAGACGCTCTCTCCGCGCGAAGAAAAGATCATCAAGATGCGCTTCGGCCTGCAGGACGGCAGCGAGCACACGCTCGAAGAAGTCGGCCAGCACTTTGCCGTGACGCGCGAACGCATCCGCCAGATCGAAGCCAAGGCCTTGCGCAAACTCCGCCATCCCAGCCGCAGCCATCGCCTGCGCGCGTTTTTGGACACGACCCTTCACGAGTAGCCTGTAACACCCGCAAAATTCGGTGTGCCACGTAGGACAGGCGGTCTTGCCGCCTGTCTCTTCGTAAGGACGGGCAATCTACGCCGATCACGAAGACAGCCGGCAAGACCGGCTGTCCTACCGCTACGGTGCTACCCACAACGGAAGATCTGTGCTGGCCGATCCTGCCGCGTCGACGTGCACCGTGATTGCCCCACCTTCCTCCAGCTTCTCTTCGTCGATGTCCGTCAGGTCGAAAGTCGCCATCATCCGATAGTCGCCGGGAGGCAGGCTGTCGAACTTGAAATGTCCGTCGACGTCCGTGATCGTCTCGCGCCACCCGTGCAGCGATCGCCGGGCCGATTCTTCCACCGGCCACAAGAAAACCGGGGCGCCGGGGATGCCCTTGGCGTCTTTCGTCACGCTACCCTGCAGAGTCGCGGCCTGATCGGAAACCACGATCGTCACCTGCGAAAAACTGCGGCTTTCAATGAAAATATCGAACCAATCCGGCGGCCGGATGGCAGATGATTGCGCCCGGCGAATGCTGAAGGCATTCGTCATCGACTGCACGAAAGTACCCGACGGCGTGCGCACCGTAAACTCCCAATGCCCCGGCGCGAGCTGTGCGTGCATGGGAATCTCTTTGTCCTCCTCGCTGTCAGAAAGGTCCTGGCGATGGCCGAAGATTGTGACCGGTATATTCGCCGCACCGGACGAGCCCGCGCGGCGCACCACGAAATCCACGCGCGGCCGCGGCCCCAGCCGGACATCGCCGTTGTTGGAATTCCCGTCCAACTGCAGTTCGATAAATCCCGCATCGGCGCCCTCACCCTGCAATGTCGCGAATACTTCATACAGCCCCGGCGAGAGACCTTCGAACGAATATGTACCCATACATTGCGATTGCACGCTGCGATGTCCGGTTTCGCTCGACAGCGTCACCGTGACCGGGCCGGCATCGCACAGCGGACGTCCGCGCAACGTGAACAGCCGTCCCGCGAACGGCCGAACGTCCGCGTCCAGAGCGTCCTCATCCAGGCGGATCGTCTGCACATGCGATTCGCTGATGTCGCGACCCTCCCGGCCAAACGTAGGCAACAACCCTGAGCCGTCGTCGAGGGTATGCGCCACCGTGCGCACCCAAACCTTGCCGGGATCTAGGCCGAAAATGCGATATACACCGCGATCGTCCGAAATCGCGCGCCCCACCGCGCGCAACGGTAGCCGCGCCCGGTAAGCGATCACGGGAATATCCTGCGTTCCAATCCCGTTCTCATCCAGCACGCGGCCAGTGACGGCGCCCTTGCGGTACATCCGCAGTTCAGCAAATACATCGGAGTCTTTGTTGACCTCGATCGGCGTGCCATGGCCTTCCGGCCGGCGCTGCCCGTAAGCCGCCGGAAAATACGGATCGCGCGTGGCGATCAGCAGATACAAACCGTCCGGAACATTTAAGAAAACGAACGCCCCGCTCGAACCCGCGCGCGTCACCATCGGCTCAATTGCGGCGCCCGCTCGCGGAATTTGTTGCAATCTTACGTGCGTCCGCGCCAGCGGCAATCCGGAAGCGTGCTCATTGACGACGCCGCGCACCACGCCGGCCCGGGCCGTCAGCCCCATTAAAAAAACAAGCGCCAGTCGCATTTTCCCGATATGACGAAAAAATCCGCACCGGCGTGCAGAGGATTATATCGTGATGCCGCGCCCTTTTTCGACTGCGCGCCGGTACGCCAGGTGCGCCGCCGCGACGTCTTCCACCGCCAGGCCAAGGGATTTAAAAATCGTCACTTCGGCGTCGCTGGTTCGCGCGGCCCTGGATTCTCCCAGTTCGGCCACCACGTGCGCTTCGCCCGCTCCAATCACGTCACCCGACTCCCGCATGGCCGCTACGCGCGAATCGACGAACAGGCGCGAACGCCGCACCAGCGCCGGGTCCATTTCGGATTGGTTAGGACGCGTTGCCCCAACCGAAATCACGTGCGCACCAGCGCTCACCCACTCGTTCCGGATTACCGGCTCAGGCGACGAGGTCACCAGCGCGATCACGTCCGCGCCGCGCACCGCCGCTTCGACCGAGTCCATCATGCGCGCGCCGGTCAGTCGTGAAAATGCTTCCAGATTCGCCCGTGTCGGGCTCCACGCGCGGACTTCGTCGAACCGGCCGACGTGCGCGAGCGCTTCAAAGTGACTGCGCGCCTGCACGCCCGATCCGATAATCGCCAGCACCCGCGAATTCGCCCGCGCCAGTTTTCGAACCGAAACCGCCGAGACCGCGGCGGTCCGCGCTTCCGTGATGTAGCGACCGTCCAGGATCGCCTGCAATGCCCCGGTTTCCGGCTCGAACAGGAGAATCGTCGCCAGATGCGACGGCAATCCGCGCGCGAGATTCGAATGATAAACCGTGACCAGCTTCGCGCCTAGCGCGGGCGTGGACGCGACATACGCCGGCATGACGCCAAAAAATGCATGCCGGTCGGCGATATCGACAATGGTGCGCACCGGCTGCACCACGCCGCCCGCGGAGAAAGCGGCCAGCGCTCCGTCCATCGCCGAAATCAGATCCGGCATCGAAAGCAAATCGCGAACGTCGGTTTCAGTTAACAGAAGGGGCATGTGAGTCAGTTAGCTCTGCGAAACAGCCAGTACACCGGGACGCCGATCAGCACGATCACCAGCCCCGGCCAGGTGCTCGACGGCTTGTAGACGAACAGCACCACCAGGATCACGGCCGCGCCCAAAACATACAACGCCGGTATCGCCGGGTACCCGAACGCGCGGTAGGGACGCTCCGCATCGGGTCGCGTGACGCGCAGCCGGAAGAGTCCCGACACGGTCAGAATGTAAAAAATCAACGCCGCCGAAATCACGTAGTCGAGCAGATTGCTGTACAGATTCCCGTATTCTTTGGTTTGCACATTGTAAGTTCGCGGCAGGACCAGAAACGCGGCCCACAATCCCTGCAGCACCAGCGCCCACGCCGGCACTCTCGCGCGATTCAAGGAATACGCGCGTTTGAAAAACAATTTGTCGCGAGCCATCGCGTAACAGGCGCGCGCTCCGGCCAGGATCAGTCCGTTGATACAGCCGAAGCTTGAAACCATGATGGCGATCGCCATGATTGCCGCGCCCTGGCCGGGAAAAATTACGTTGAGCGTCGCCGCGGCGACACGATCCGACGGCGCATGTTGAATCGCAGGCATCGGCAGCGTCACCAGGTAGGCGACGTTCGCCAGCAGATACAATCCGATCACCGCGCTGGTTCCGAGCGCGAGCGATAGCGGAATATTCCGCTTGGGGTCCTTCACTTCACCCGCCGTGAACGTGATGTTATTCCACGCGTCGGCGGCAAACAACGATCCGGTCTGCGAAACGCAGATCGCCGCGAACAATCCGAACGCCGTCACCGCGGTAATGCCGGCCGAGATCGGATCGACCCCGCGCGGCGTCCAGAAGTCGGCTCCGAAGTTCGCGTGAACCGCGGTCGCATTCCACCCGACAAATATCCCCAGCACGATCAGAGCGGCCAGCGCGCCCACCTTCGCTGTCGTGAACACGTTCTGCACGATCTTGCCGTACTCCAACCCCCTCGTATTGGTGAACGTCAGCAGCGCGATCACCAGCATGCCCGTCAATTGCGCGGTGGAAACCGAGAGGGCGTATCCGCTGGTCACGTGCACGGGCGGAATGATGTAATTCGTCTCGCTGACCCGCGGCCACAACACGCCCAGGAATCGCGCGAAGCCGATGGACACCGCCGCGATAGTGCCCGCCTGGATCACCAGGAACAGCGTCCAGCCATACAAGAATCCCCACAGCGGCGAAAACGCTTCACGCAGGTACACGTACTGGCCGCCGGCGCGCGGCATCATCGCCGCGAGTTCGCCATAGGACAGCGCGCCGGTGACCGTCATCAATCCGGTGACGATCCACGCCGCCAGCAGCCAGGCCGCGCTGCCGAGATAACGCGCCATTTCCGAGCTGACGATGAAGATCCCCGACCCGACCATCGACCCGATCACCACCATGGTCGAATCGTACAGGCCCAGCCCGCGTGTGAACTCGGAATCGATGGCGGCCGGCGCTTGTTGCGATTGGGGTTGCATATTTCGTGTCGCGCGGATCTCAATACAGTATCATGAGTGCTTCGGCATGTCGCTTCGTCGCGAAGATATCCCTCTCTACCTGACCGGAGCGGCCGCGGTGTCGGCTCTGATCTCCATCGCTGCGTGCGAAATTCTGATCGGCGCGGCCATCCTGGCGATGCTCGCCACGCGCACGCGCTGGCGGATTCCGCCCGTCTGGCTGCCGTTCACGCTGTTCGTGGCCGGCACTTTCTTTTCGCTCATCGCCAACGGGCATTACCATCAGGGCTGGCCGCAGATCAAGAAATTTTACGTGTACGCGATGCTGTTTTTGGTCGCGAGCGTGTTCCGCACCGCCGCTCAGCTGCGCTGGCTCGCGATCTCGTTCGCGGGCGCGGCCGCGCTCTCTGCCGCCTGGGCGCTGAATCAGTTCTATAACAAGTATGAAGATGCGATCGAGGCGCATCAGGATTTTTACCGCGCCTACGTGGCCGATCGAATCACCGGTTTCACCACCCACTGGATGACGTTCAGCGAGCAGATGATGCTGACGCTGCTGGTCATCGGCGCGGTGGTGTTCTTCTCCAGTGACCGTCGTTTTACCGTCTGGCTGGTCGCGATCGGCGCCCTGCTTTCGGTCGCCCTGATCGCCGCCGAAACGCGCAGCGTGTGGTTCGCGACCGCGGCCGGCGGAGCCTACCTGCTGTGGTTCTGGAGACGATGGGCGCTGATCGCTTTGCCCGTGGTGGCCGGCATTATTCTGCTGGCGAATCCGTTCGAGATCGGCGATCGAGTGCTCTCCGCGTTCAACCCCAACGGCGAACTCGATTCGAACGCCCATCGCAAGATGTGCCGCATGATCGGTTATCAGATGATCAAGGCGCATCCGTTGATCGGCATCGGTCCCGAAGAGGTCGCCTGGCAATATCTGAATTACCTGCCGCCCGGAACGCGTCTTCCGTTGCCGAAGGGCTATTATCTTCATCTGCACAACATTTATATTCACTACGCGGCCGAGCTCGGAATCCCCGCTATGCTCGCGATGTTGTGGATGCTGCTGCGTCCCCTGTATGATTTTTCGCGTGCGTTAATGCGCGCTCCGCCGGCCTCGCCGTTGAAATGGGCGCTGCATGCCGGAATCGCGGCGGCCATCGCGATTCTGGCCGGCGGATATTACGAGAAGAACATCGGCGACAGCCACGTGCTGGCGCTGTTTCTGGCAGTCACCGGCTGCGGCTATGCCGCCGTCGCGCTCCTTGAGGAGGAAAAATGCAAGGCCTGATGATGAACACGCCGCTGACGCTCACTCCGCTGCTGGAGCGCGCGGCCCGTCTGTTCCCGAAAAAAGAAATCGTTTCGAAAACCGATACCGGGATGCATCGCTACACCTATGCCGATTTTCATGGCCGTGTGCATCGGCTCGCCCACGCCATGCGGCGCATGGGCATTCAACCCGGAGACCGAGTCGGAACCCTGTGCTGGAACAGCTACCGGCATCTGGAACTGTATTTCGCCGTCACCTGCTACGGCGCCGTTCTCCATACTCTGAATCTCCGCCTGGCGAATGACCAGCTCGCCTACATCATCAATCATGCGGACGATCGGGTGATTTTTGTCGACGCGTCGCTCGTTCCCCTGCTCGATCAGATCCGTGCCGAGCTCCCCGGCGTTCGCGAAGTCGTCGTCATGGACGACCAGAGCGCCTACGAAGAAATGCTTGCTGCGTCGCCCTCCGATCCGTTCGCGTGGCCCGATCTCGAAGAAACCGCCGCCTGCGCCACCTGCTACACCTCGGGAACCACCGGCCATCCTAAGGGAGTTCTGTACACGCACCGGTCGCTGGTGCTGCACAGCTACGGCCTCGCCATGGCCGATTCCTTCGCCCTCAGCGAACGCGATACCGTCCTTCAACTGGTGCCCATGTTCCACGCCAACGGCTGGGGCATCCCCTATGCTGCCGTCATGGTCGGATCGAAGATCGTGCTGTGCGGCAGGCATCTTCAACCCGCCGACATCGCCCAGATGATCGAATCCGAGCACGCCACCTTCACCGCCGGTGTTCCCACTCTGTTCATGGGACTCTACGGCCTTCTGGAAAATGAAAAGCATGATATCTCGAGCCTCCGCACCATCGCCTGCGCCGGCTCCGCGCTGCCACGTCAATTTGTCGAATGGTATGAGCAGAAGTACGGCATCCGCTTCATGCTCGCCTGGGGCATGACCGAAACCACGCCGATCGCCACCGTGGTCGCGCTGAAAAAGCATCTCGAATCGATCACCGGAAAAGACCGTTACGATCTGCTCGCACGCCACGGACTGCCCATCGCCGGGATTGACGTTCGCATCGTCGACGAACTCGGCAATGAACTTCCGTGGGACGGATCCACGATGGGCGAGCTTCAGGTGCGCGGCCCCTGGGTCACCAGTGGTTACTATAACGATCCGCGCGGCTACGAGCGCGGACAGGCGGAGTCCTTCATGGATGGCTACTTTCGCACCGGCGACGTCGCCACCATCGACGAGGAAGGCTACATCCAGATCATGGATCGCACCAAGGATCTGGTGAAGAGCGGCGGCGAATGGATTTCCAGCGTCGATCTTGAAAACGCCATCATGGCGCATCCTAAAGTGATGGAAGCCGCGGTCATCGCGATCGCGCATCCCAAGTGGCAGGAGCGCCCGGTGGCCGCCGTCGCCCCGCTTCCGCAATTTCGCGGTCAGATCACTAAGCAGGAAATTCTCGACTTCCTCGAAACGCGCGTCGCCAAGTGGTGGCTGCCCGACGACGTCGTTTTCATCGACGCCGTTCCTAAAACCAGCGTCGGCAAATTCAACAAGCGTGCCCTGCGCGAACAGTTTAAGGATTATTCCTTGCCTGGACTGCCGGCCAAAACGGTGTAGCTTCGCTCTCCCTTGCCGATGGATAGGTAGGGAGACACGCACGAGTGTTGTTGATTGAAGACCGTCGAGCCGGTTCACCGCGAGCCTTCACTGTTAGCGTGATCTTTCATGTATTCGCGATCGCGCTGCTTTTGACCATCCGATTCGCACCGGCAATCATACAATCTACGCCGTGGCGCGCCACGCTGATCGCGCCGCCCCGCGAATTGCACGCGCCTAGGAAAATCCACGTGACGCCGCCGCGCATCTTTCATGCGATCACGCCCGCACCGCGTCCAGTCGAAGCGAAAATCGCGCTGGAAGCCCCGCCGCCCCTGCCCGAAATCCATCGCGCGCCCGCACCCGTCATCGAGCTCCCGCACATCGCCCCTCCGCCGATCCTCAGAACCGACAACTTCGCCGGGTCGCGCACGGCGCCCGCTCCGGGGCACCCGAAACTTTCGCTGCGCGCCGCTGGATTCGCTGCCACGGAAACCTCCGCGCCCGCTCCGGAACGTGCCCGTCTGGCCACTACCGGAGCATTCGACGCCGCCGGGCCCGCCGCACCCACAAGAACGCGCACGGCGTCCCACTCCAGCGGATTTGCCGACGTCGCTTCCGCCCCTGCTGAAACCGTGAAGCGATCGCTCGCGAACGTATCGTTCGGTGACGCAACCGTCGCCGCCCGCGTAAACCCGCTGCGTGAATCCGCGCCGGCCGCGCTCACCACTCCCATCGAAATTCAATTCAAGCCGCGCCCCGTCTATTCCGACGAAGCGCGCCGGCTTCATATTGAAGGCGAGGTGCAAATTGAGATGGTGTTTGAAGCGTCCGGCTCACTTGAGATCGTTCGCGTGGTGCGCGGACTGGGCCACGGCCTGGATGAAGCCGCCCTTGCGGCCGCGCGTGCCATTCGGTTCCGTCCCGCGCAGCGCGACGGCCGGCCGGTGGATTCCACCGCCATCGTCCACATCGCTTTTGAGCTCGCTTACTAGAGGATCCGCATGAACAAATTATTCGTATTCGCCTTGATCGCACTGCCGCTGGCCGCCGCAGACACGTCCACGCCGGTCGACCGCCTGCTCGATCGCATCTTCGAGCGTGAAAAATCGTTTCTCGATTCCATCCGCCAGCGCACACCACTCATCGAAACCTACATTCAGGAAACGCCCGACACCGCGCCGCCTGAAGCGCATCCCAACGTGGACGCGCGTTCCAACGTGGATGCCCGCCCGAATAAAGATCACTATTTTCTCGGCCGCTTCCGCATGGCCGATACGATCGCCTACGAGCCGCTGGTGGACCGCACCGACGCGCCCGCGCCGGCCAAAAGCAAGCATGCGCCCAAGAATCCGCCCATGAGTTTTCTCCCGCGCGGCTTCGCGCAGATGGCCGTCATGGATCTTCACGATTTCAATCGCCAGACTTACACGCTCGATTACGTCCGCCGCGAATTCCTGGGCGAGATCCGCTGCCTGGTGTTCGACGTCGCACCTGCGCACCCCGGCCAAGTCGGGAAATTTATCGGACGCATCTGGGTGGAGGATCGCGATGACTCGATCGTCCGCTTCAACGGCACCTACATCCAGCCGCCGCCCACCAAAAACACTCCCGCCGAGCGCTACTTCCATTTCGATAGCTGGCGCGTCGATTCAGGCGCGGGCGAGTGGGTGCCCGCGCAGATCTACATTGAAGAGGAGCCCGCCGTCGGCACCATCGACACCGGAACGCGCCGCTTCAAGGCGCAATCGCGCATCTGGGATTACGTTTCCGCGCGCTCGAGCAAGCTCGACGAACTCACCAGTATCCTGGTCGACAGCGCATCCGCCGTCAAGGACGATGCCACGCCCAAGGACATTTCCCCGCTTGAAAGCCAGCGCGATTGGGAACACCAGGCCGAAGAAAATCTGATCGAGCGCCTGGAAAAAGGCGGCCTGATTGCCCCCCCTGGACCTGTTGACGATGTTTTGAACACCGTGGTCAATAACCTGATCGTCTCCGCCAATCTGAACGTGGACGCGCATTGCCGGGTGCTGATGACGACGCCCATCGAAACATTTTCCATCGGCCACACCATCGTGATCAGCCGCGGGTTGATCGATGTTCTGCCCGATGAAGCGAGCCTCGCGCTGGTGCTCGCCGACGAGTTGGCGCACATCGCGCTGGGCCATCCCACGCCCACCCAGTTCGCCTTCCGCAACCAGACCATGCTCAGCGACGCCGACCTGCTGCAGCGCTTTCGCTTCCAGCGTTCCGAGGATGAGATCGCGTCGGCCGGGGTGAAAACCATCGAGATCATGCGCGACTCGCCCTATAAGAAAATGGCGAACGCAGGACTGTTTCTGAAGGCGCTCGCCGCCCGCGGATCGGAGCTGCCGCGGCTGTTGCACGCCAACCTCGGAAATCAGGTCGCCAACGCCGAAGCGCTCAGCCGGCTGGCCGAATTCGCGACCGCCGCACCCGCTCTCGACGACCAAAAATTGGAACAGATCGCCGCCCTGCCGCTCGGATCGCGTGTGAAAATAAATCCCTGGAACAACCAGCTCACGTTGGTAAAAACGCGCCCCATTTCGCTGCTCTCCGCGCGCGAGAAAATGCCGTTCGAGGTGACCCCGTTCGTCCTGTACTTGACGCGCAGCCCGAAATAAGACAATGGTTGCGGATACACACTGATTCACGCAGATTAAAAACTTAGTTTGTCCTTATCTGCGTGAATCAGCGTGCATCTGCGGCCAACGGGAAAGTCTACCGGTTCGCCGCCGGACCAGAAGTCGACTGCGGCGACTTGGGATCCGTCACCACCGCGCTATAGTAGCCGAGCATCATCTCTTCCCACGTCTGCTCGCCCCAATGCACTTCCTTGGTCGGATCCGGATTGAACAGGTTGTTCGGCGAATTGTCGTACCACGCCGTCACTTCGAGCTTGGTCCCTTTGGGCAGATGAATCGGCTTCGACGGGAAATAGGTGAGCTGCCAGTTGAAATCGTACTTTGGCACTCGCAGGATGGTTTCCGGCTCGCCGCCGGGACGCGTGATCTTGTATTCGAACGCCTTCCCACGCACATGCGCGTGCGGCATCATGCTGATCAGATCGCAATCCTGCTGGATGATCGTCGTTCCTACCACTTTGTAATTCGGATCTCCCGGCGGGATGTTAAGCCGGAACTGCGGCACCGCGCCTCCGGTGATCTTCTCGGCCGGCGGCTGCTTGGTGAAGATGAGCCCGATCCGGGTCCGATCCGACGCGGCCTTCCCGTTCGCCGTGTAATGCAGTTGCAGCACGAGATCGGATCCCGCTTTGACCAGAGTCGCCCGATGGGGAGTACCCTCCGGCGCGAACGCCGCGCCCGGCACGTACCCGCCGAGTCCCGTTGCCCCGCCGCCGCGCTCGCCGGGCCCTGGCAAAAATACCACCCCCGGCTCATGATCGGCGAACCACTTCGATCCCGGCTCCCGCACGTGCACGATCACGTGATGCATGTTCGCCCGCGCTTCCGGCCGCACCTCGATCTGGCTCACCCAGGTGTCTTCCTTGAGACCGGTCGGAATGATCACGTATTGGTAATCGATCTTGCCGCTGGCCGGAATCTCGAACGCGTTCGGCATCTGGAGAATCAGATCCGGCTTGCCGATGTTCCAGCCTTCCACGAACTTGCGCGGCGCAGGCGCGTCCTTCGGGTCGCCTTCTTTCGTTCCGCCATCGATCCACGCCACCAGCGTGTCGATTTCGTCCTGGCTCAGGCTGCGGTCGTTGGCGAAGTGCCCGATGCTCGGATCGGCGAACCAGGGCGGCATCTTCTTGGTCAGCACGGCCTGCCGGATCGCCTTCGCCCAGGGACGAGCGTCTTTGTAGGTGATGAGCGCCATGGGAGCCGCTTCGCCCTGGCGATGGCAGTCCTGGCAGCGCTTCTCAAGAATCGGCAACACGTCCTTGTTGAACGTGGGAGTGGGAACGGGAGCTGCCGAAACCGCTGCAGCGCAAGCCAGTGCGAGTACCCAAAAGCGCATAGCGCCTCCTGAATGCTAAATAAACGCCGACCGCGCCCGGCAGGGATCTCCCGCCGGGCGCGTCTGCGAACTTGCTCGAAGTGAAACTATACTACGTGCTGGCCGGAAAAATGTTCCCGTCCAGCTTGAATCTTACTGCTTTCCGTCTTTGCCCGCTTCGTACGGCGCGCCGGTGCCCTGCGACCCCAGGAACAGCTTTTGCCCGTTCGGCAGCGTGATGTCGCGTCCGTTCATGCGCATGGACCCGTCTTTCGACTGGTACCCGTCCACGATCACCTTGGTCCCCGGAGCAAACGTGTTCTTATTGAATCCGCGGCGCAGCAGCACGTTCGGGCTGCCGGCTTCGCACATCCAGCTTTCCACTTTGCCGTCCGGGGTGGTCACGTCCACGTGAATCCAGGAATGCGGGTTGATTAGTTCCACTTTGGTCAGCACGCCTTCCAGGTGGATCGGCTTTTTCGCGTCGAATTCCGCTGCGAAAGCGTGATGCGCCCATGCGGGTGCGGCAACTGCCAGTAATCCAGCGATGCCGGCCGCCAATGCAAGTTTCGTTCTCATCTGATTTGATTCTCCTTCTGTTGTTCCGAAAAAATGACTACTGCTTGGTTCCTTCTTTTTCAAGCGACCGCGCCCCGCCCAGTATGTCCGGCATCGCGTAATTGCCTTCATGACAGGCGTATTCGAATATTGGCCCCGCAGTCGCATTGAACGGATATTCGAGGGTGAATGGCTTGGTGAATGACGTCGGATCGTCCAGCGTCACCCGATACAAAATCGTGTCTTTGTCGAGGCGCTGAAACCGCTCGACGATGTGCAGGTTCGTGCTCGACCCGCGGAAGCGCGTTTTGTCGCTGAAATTGGTCGTATCCACTACCAGCGTATCGCCTTCCCAGCGCCCGATCGAGTCGCCCATCCACTGCGTCACATCGGGCGAAAGGTGCGCGGTCCGATCCATGTGAATGAACCGCACATCGTGCACCATCTCCACCAGGATCATGATCGTCGATGGCGTTTCCACAATCTGATAGTTGTTGTTGTACAGCACCGGCAGCATGGGCGGACCCGCTGTCGATCCGAACCCCATCAGGCAGCGTTCGCCCAGCGGGCGATCCTTCACGCTGTCGTAGGATTGCCGCATCCGCCCGCGCAGCCGGGCCCGCGCTTCGGGTGTCAACGGCGGCATCTTCCCATCCGGCGGGTCCACGATCAAAGAAGTCCTCGCCACGCCATCCACGCGCGCCAGCTTGTCGCCGCGGTCGAGGAACAACCGGTTGTATGCCTGGTCGCGATCCTGATCCGCCGTCTGACCGCGCCGGTCGGTCTCAAACTGGGTGTCGACCCGGGTCTCATATGCGACCGCTTCCGGTTCAGTCAACGTGGGCTTGTCTTTGAACTGAGCCGGCCGCTCGAAGGTTGTGATCGTCGCATTGGTCCAGATGCCTTGCAGATCCGGGTGTCCGTCAGCCAGCCTCGGCATCGTCCACTTGCCGGCCGGCTTTTGAGCAGTCTGCCCGAACGCAGCCGGAGCAATGGTCGAAATCGAAACCATCGCACAGACGCCGGCGAACTTGAACCGCGGGACCGACATGGGACCTCCCTGCATTACTCCTTCGGCTTTTTGCTGAATTGCCCGTACATCAGGTCTTCCACGAACTCCACGCACTTGAATTCCAGAAGCTGCGCGTTCTTCTCGACATGCTTATAAAGCGGCATGCTGATTTTCCACGGCTTCGAAAACGTCTTCGCGTCCTCAATGGTCGCCTCATACCATAATACTTCGGGACTGTGCAGCGTGTAGCGCTCCACCACGTGCAGCCCATCGCTATGGAAGTCGCCCGCCCGGTCGAGCCAGGTGCGTTCGTCCAGACCCGTCACATCCACCACGAACGTATCGCCTTCCCACTTCCCGAAGGACTGCCCCATCCAGGAATCGACTGGCGCCGGTCCCGGATCTTTCAGATAGATGTTCCGGAACGCTCCGTCATACTCGTAAGCGATCGCCATCGCCTTCTCGCTCTGGAAAATTTCGAACGGATACGGCATATAAGTGGCGCGCGGCACGCCCGGCAGGTAACACTTCACGTACGGATCGAGCGTCATGGTATTGGCAGCATTCTGCTTCTTCTTCTCAAGCGCCGCCGGCAGATAAGGAATCATTCCGCCCTCGACCACGCTCAAACCCGCCGGCTCCGCACCCTCGGCGCCCATCGCCAGCACCAGGCTCTGCTTCGCGCTGTGCGCCTGCAGGTCCCAGTTCGCCGTATTCATCGCCTGCCAGATACCGTTCAGGTTGGGATGTCCGTCAGCCAGACGAGGTGGTCTAAAAGTCGCGGTTTGCGCGGATACGGGCGTCAAATACAGTCCAAATGCGACCGCTGCGGCGGCCATCGTGGCATTTACAAATCTTTGCATTCGTTCGAGATCTCCAAATCTGCTTAACACGGTTTAGCAGAAGAAAAGCCCAGTGTCAACAGCGTCAGGATATAATCGGCCGATGGCTACAGTTGAGACCGCCCGCGGCCCGGTCGATTCCGCGCGTCTGGGCACCACGCTGATGCACGAACACGTCTTCGTGCTCGATACCGAAGCCCTGCAAAACTTCCCGAGTGAGTGGGGTGACGAAGATCAACGCATCAAGGACGCCGTCGCCCGCATGAATGAGTTGAAATCCCGCGGCGTCAGTACCATCGTCGATCTCACCGTGATGGGTCTGGGCCGTTACATCCCCAGAATCGCCCGCATTGCCGCCCAAACCGACCTCAATATTATTGTCGCGACAGGGATTTACACCTACTACGATCTCCCCCACGTGTTCGCCTTCCGCGGCCCCGGCACCGTGTTCGGCGGACCCGAAATCATCGCCGATATGTTCGTCCACGACATCGTCGAAGGCATCGTCGGCACGAACATCAAGGCCGGCATCCTGAAATGCTGCACCGACGAACCCGGCCTCACCCCTGGCGTCGAACGAGTCTTGAGAGCAACCGCCATGGCCCACCGCCGCACCGGCGTGCCGATCTCGACCCACACTCACGCCCGCCGCAAAGTCGGCCTCGATCAGCAGCGCGTGTTCAAAGAAGAAGGAGTCGATCTCACCCGGGTCGTCATCGGCCATTCCGGCGACACCACGGATCTCGTGTATTTAGAGGAGCTGATAACCAACGGGAGCTACATCGGCATGGACCGTTTCGGCATCGACACCATCTTGTCTTTCGACGACCGCGTCGCAACGGTCGCGAAGATGTGCGAACGCGGCCACGCCCATAAAATGGTGCTCTCCCACGACGCCGCGTGTTTCAACCACTGGCTCCCCGAACGTCCGCTCGCCGCGACCCTGCCGCGCTGGAATTACCTGCACATCCATAACGACGTGATCCCGGCTCTTCGCAAAGCCGGCGTAACAGACGAGCAGCTAAACATGATGCTGGTAGAAAACCCGCGCAAAATTTTCGAAGTCCAGAGAGCCTACGCGGATACCGGGGCGGTTTGAAATAATGGATTCATGAGCGACACGCGCGAGCACCTCCACGAATTAATCGACCAGCTGCCGCCCTCGCAACTTCCGGCTGTCGCCGGTCTGCTGGAAGCGATGCTCGAGGACCCCGAGTCGGAGCCCGTGACCGAGGCAGATGTTCAACGCTTCCTCGAGGCCCAGGCAAGCTTCGCGGCAGGTGAGAAAGGGACCCCGATGGAGGAGGTTCTGGCGGAGCTCGGCCTCAAGGTTAGCGATTTCCCCCTTTCGAAGTAATGCCGCCGCACCCGATTGTGTGGCTGGCAAACGCCACGAAAGATATCCGCGCAATTGATCAGACTACCGCGATGAAAATCTTCGAGGGCATACTGCATCACGCGCAAACTGGCGCCGGCCCCGTGGATCATCTGCACGGAGATATGGCCGGAGCGTTTCGCCTCCGCGTAGGCGACTTCCGAGTCTTCTTCTGGCTGAAGGATAACGCCATGCGCATCTTCGGTGTGCGCCATCGCAGCGAAGCCTACCGCTGATACACTAAACAACCGTGAAACATCCCTTCGACGAATCCTCCATCGTCCGTGCCGACGACGGTGTCGCCCGCTATCAGAATCTCTCGACCAACTTAGTCACCATGCTCCGCGCCACGGTCGATAAATCCCCGACCGCCGAAGCCATCGTAGAAGCCGGAGGCCCACGAGTCACCTATCAACAACTCTGGGACAAAGCCTCGAAAGTCGCCGGCGGATTCCGCGACGCTGGCATCCAAAAGGGCGACCGGGTAGCGATTCGCCTGGTCAACGGCCTCGATTGGTGTGTAGCCTTCTTCGGTACCCAGCTAGCCGGCGCCATCGCCGTCCCCGTCAACACCCGCTTCTCCGAATCCGAAGCCGAATACGTCGTCAACGACTCCGGCAGCAAATTCATCTGCCTGCCCGGCGCCACGCTTCCCGAAGGCGCACCGCTAGCCGTCGCGGATCAGGCCCACCAGGACGTCGCCGCCATCTTCTACACCTCAGGCACCACCGGATTCCCCAAAGGCGCGATGACCACCCACGAGGGTTTCCTTTCCAACATCGAAACCTGCCGCCGCGTAGTCCCGCTGCCCGACGATGGCAGCGTCCGCACCCTGGTCTCCGTCCCGCTGTTCCACGTAACCGGCTGCAACAGCCAGCTGCTGCCCAGTTGCCAGAGCGGCAGCGCGACCATCATCATGCCCGCGTTCAACGTCCAGTCATTTCTCACGCTAATCAACACCGAACGCATCAATTCCCTCACTTCCGTCCCCGCCGTGTACTGGCTGGCCATCCAACAACCAAATTTCAAAGACATCGACACGAAGGGTGTCCGCTGGCTCAGCTACGGCGGCGCTCCGACCCCACCCGACCTGGTCTCCCGCATTTTAGAATCGTTCCCGAACGCCCGCGTAGGCAACGGATTCGGCTTAACCGAAACCAGTTCCGTAGCGACGTTCCTCCCCCACGAATACGCCCGCGTGAGACCTGAAACCGTAGGCTTCGCCGCCCCGGTAGTCGACCTCAAACTGGGCGACGTTTCAGGCGACGTAGGCGAACTCCTGATCCGCGGCCCAAACATCGTCAAAGGCTACTGGCAAAAGCCCGAAGCAACCGCCGAAGCCTTCGCCGGCGGCTGGCTCCACTCGGGCGACCTCGCCCGCATCGACGAAGACGGCTTCGTCCAGATCGTCGACCGCAAAAAAGACATGGTGAACCGCGGCGGCGAAAACGTTTATTGCGTGGAAGTAGAAAACGCGTTAGCCGCGCACCCGGCAGTCTTCGAAGTCGCCGTCATGGGCGTCCCCGATTCCATGATGGGCGAAAAAGTCGGCGCAGTGATCGTCGTAAGGCCTGGCCAGACCCTGGAAGCGAAAACCCTCCTAACCTTCGCCCGCGATCGCCTCGCCGACTTCAAAATCCCGCAATACGTCGTGATCCGCACCGAGCCATTAGCCCGCAACCCCGGTGGCAAAATCCTGAAGCGCCAGTTGCGCGAGAACGTGACCTGGGGCAAGCCCGTTTAGCGCGACCACGCGCGTCGAACCCACCCAGCAGCCCATATCCCGATTTGTCCCAACATTTCCCCAGCGGATGCCGGATTGCTCCAAACGACTGGAGAATCCTATGTTTCGAAAAATCGCATTCCTAAGCATCCTTGGCGCGGCCGCATTCGCGCAGACCATCCCTCAAGTCCTCGTCGCCGAAAAAGCATCCCCCAAATTCGACGGGACATGGGACACCAAAATGACCTGCCCCGCCAAAGGCAACACCGAAGGCTACACCTGGCAGTTCCCCGCGACCATCCAGAACGGCGCCTTCCACGGCGAGCACGGCACCGCCGGCGAACCCGGCTATCTGCTCATTGAAGGCAAAATCAGCGATAACGGCAGCGCGAAACTCTCTGCCAACGGCATCGTCGCGTCCCGAAAATACGCCCGCGGCGTCCTGGCGCATAAAGGCGAGGAATACAGCTACAACATCAAAGCCCAGTTCACCGAAAAAGACGGCACCGGCACCCGCGACACCGGCATGGGAATCGTCGGCCGCCCCTGCACCTTCGATTTCACACGCCACGAACCCTCCGGCAACGAAAGGTGATTTTGGGGCGTGGCTCGCCCGTCTGATAAAATCGACACGAGCCCGCCTCAAATGCCTTCCAACACCCTAGCCGACCTTCTCCATGCCGCGCCCGCGCAGAATACGGCCATCATTCTTCCCGACGCGAACATCCGCCTGACGTACGCGCAACTCCGCGAACAAGTCCACGCCATGGCCGACACGTTAGCCGGCCTCGGCATCGGCCCAGGCGACCGCGTCGCGACCGTCCTCACCAACGGCCTCCCCGCCATCGTCAGTTTTCTGGCCGCATCCATCGCCGGAACCGCCGCGCCGCTCAACCCCGGCTACCGTCACGACGAATTCGCCTTCTTCCTCGAAGACACCAACGCGAAAATCCTCCTCTGCCCCGCCGACGGCGCACCCGACGCACGCAAAGCCGCCGAAGGCAAAGTCCCCGTCTATTCGCTAGAAATGGACGCCGGAGGTTTCGTCAGCATCGCCGGCGCCTGCCCCAAAGGCAACGCCGCCGCGCCCTCGCCGAACGATATTGCCTTAGTCCTCCACACCAGCGGCAGCACCGGACGCCCCAAACGTGTGCCCATCCGCCATCGAAACCTGGCTGCCTCCGCGCATAACATCGTCGACCATTACAAGCTCACACCGAAAGACGTCGCCCTCTGCGCGATGCCTCTGTTTCACGTCCACGGCCTGGTAGCGTCGACCATCTCAACCCTGTTGTCCGGTGGAACCGTGGTCGTCCCGTCGAAATTCAACCCGCTCTCCTTCTGGCGCACCGTCCGCGACTGCAACGTAACCTGGTATTCCGCCGTCCCCACCATCCATCAACTCCTGCTCTCACGTGCCGGCGACGAGCGCCCCCAAGGAGCCGAGAATCTCCGTTTCATCCGCTCCTGTAGCGCCGCGCTCCCGCCCGAAATGATGGCGAAAATGGAATCCGTCTTCGGCGTACCCGTGCTCGAAGCCTACGGCATGACCGAAGCGAGCCATCAAATGTGCTCGAACCCGCTCGCACCCGCCCCCCACAAGGGAGGATCGGTCGGCCCCGGCACCGGCGTCCGTGTCAGCATCATGGATTCGAAAGGCAACCACCTCCCGCAAGGCGAACGTGGCGAGGTCGTCATCCAGGGCCCCAACGTAGTCGACGGCTACGAAAACAATCCCGACGCCAACGCCGTCAGCTTCACCAACGGCTGGTTCCGCACCGGCGACCAGGGCTATTTAGATCCCGACAGCTATCTCGTCCTCACCGGCCGAATTAAGGAACTGATCAACCGGGGCGGAGAAAAAATCGCTCCACGAGAAATCGACGAAGTCCTGCTTGGCCACCCCGCAGTCGCCGAAGCGGTGGCGTTCGGCTTCGCGCATCCCACCTGGGGCGAAGAAGTCGCCGCCGCCGTCGTTCTCAAACAACCGCAAACGGAATCCGAAATCCTCTCCTACTGCAAAGAGCGTTTAGCCGAATTCAAGCGTCCCAAGAAACTCTACATCGTCGAAACCATCCCCCGAACCGCCACCGGCAAAATCCAAAGAGGCGCAGTAGCCAAAGCATTAGCAGGATGAATTCACGTTCATTCACGTTCATGAACGGCCCATTATGCGTTTCCTGATCGCCGGCGCCGGCGCCATCGGCGGATACATCGGAGCCAAACTCGCCCAGTCCGGCGCCGACGTCACCCTGTTCGCCCGAGGCCCGCACCTCAAAGCCATGCAACAGCACGGCCTCCGCATCCTCTCCGCCGATGGCGATTTCACCGCTCACCCTCGCATCATCGCCGACCTCCAACCATCCGATCCTGTAGACGCAATCTTTCTGGGCGTCAAAGCCCACGGCCTTACCGCGCTCGCTCCGCAACTCACGCATCTCATCCACGAATCGACCACAGTAGTCAGCACACAAAACGGCATCCCCTGGTGGTATTTCGAAAACCCTCCGCTCGAGCGGGTCGACCCGGGCGCCGTAATCTCCAAATCCATCCCAAACAAAAACGTTCTCGGGTCGATCGTCTACTTCGCTACCGATATCGTCGAGCCCGGCGTCATCCGCCACAACGAAGGCAATCGAATTTCGCTAGGCGAACCCGACGGATCACGCTCCGACCGTGGCCGCGCCATCGCGGAAGCCTTGATCAAAGCCGGCCTCCGCGCGCCATTCAGCACTCGCCTGCGCCACGAAATCTGGGTGAAGCTTATGGGCAACGTCGCGTTCAACCCGCTCAGCGCTCTCACTCGAGCGACCCTGGCCCAAATGGTTCGCGACCCCGAAGTCCGCGCCCTGGTCAGGAATATAATGTTGGAGACCGAAGCCGTCGCCTCGAAGCTCGGCATGGAATTGCCAGTCACCATCGATCAACGCATTGCCGGCGCCGAAAAGGTCGGCGAGCACAAGACCTCCATGCTCCAGGACCTCGAAGCCGGCCGTCCCATGGAAATCGAAGCCATCGCCGGAGCCGTCGTCGAACTGGGCGGCCGCCTCAACATCCCCATGCCCTACACAAATTCCATCTACGCCGCCGCCCGCCTTCTGGATCAAACCACGCGAGGCGTAAAGTGACCATCGAAAAACGCCGCTCAAAAAAGGGGACTGACCACTCTGTCCCCAAATCGATAACTCCACAAACCACCACACCCCGGCTGCAGTGGACAGAGCGGTCTGTCCCCTTTTTTGAGCCACCAATCCTACACCGGACCCCCCGGAGCCCACACCAGTGAGCCGCTGGGTCCGCCTGGCCGCCGCGGTCGTCGCCATGATGATGATCGCCAACCTCCAGTACGCCTGGACGCTCTTCGTCGAGCCCATCCGCGCCGCGACTCACTGGAAGCTCTCCCAAGTTCAATGGGGATTCACCCTCTTCGTCGCCTTCGAAACCTGGGCCATGCCGTGTTCCGGCTGGCTGATCGACCGTCTCGGCCCCCGAGTCTTCCTCTCCTTCGCCGGCATCCTGTGCGGCGTAGGCTGGGCCATGATCGGCCACGCGACCACCCTCACCGAGCTCTATCTCTTCTATTCGCTAGCCGGCCTAGGCGCGGCGCTGGTCTATTGCGGATCCACCGGCATCGGCCTGAAATGGTTCCCCGACAAACGCGGTCTCGCCGCTGGCCTGATCGCCGCCGGATTCGGCTCTGGAGCCGCCCTCTTCGTCACCCCCATCGCTCATATCCTTCACACGCAGGATTATAAAGCGGCGTTCCTCTATACCGGAATCGCGCAGGGCGTCCTCATCGTGCTCGCCGCGCAGTTCCTCGCCAATCCCGTCAGAGCCGTCGTCGCCGCGCCCGCCCGCGCCAAGGTCCGCGTCCACGGCGAGGATTTCAATTCCATTCAGATGCTCTCCACCCCGCATTTTTACGTCATGTTCGCGATGGCTCTCATGATGGGTATCGGCGGCCTGATGGTCACTGCGCAAGTCGGCCCCATGTCGAAAACGCTGCATCTCGCCGCGGCCGTTCTCACCATCTCCGTGCTGGTGAACCCGCTCGCCAACGGCGCCGGCCGCATCTTCTGGGGCTCGGTCTCCGATCTGATCGGCCGCGAGCACACCATGACCGTCGCTTTCCTGTGTCAAGCCGCGATTCTTTTGAGCGTAGTGACGCTCGGCAAGCAATCGCCCGCGTTGTTTATCGTGACCATCGCGCTGGTATTCTTCACCTGGGGCGAAGTTTACAGCTTGTTCCCCTCCGCCTGTGCCGATTACTTCGGAGCGCGCAACGCCAGCTCGAATTACGGTTTTTTGTACTCCGCCAAAGGCGTCGCCTCCATCATGGGCGGAGGCTTGGCCGCCAAGCTGTTTGAAAAAACCGGATCGTGGGATTACGGCTTCTACGCGTGTGCCGTCCTGGCCCTGATATCGAGCCTCCTGGCCATCGTCCTGCACCGCATGCCTCTGCCGCGAAAATCGGAGCTGCGCGCCTCCTCAGCCGCGGTAGCCGCGTCAGACTAGTGTGCTGTCTCTGAAATTCGTGGAATTAAAAAAGGGGACAGACCACTCTGTCCACGGCCGCTTCGGTCAGGGGGAAGAATAACATACGAGCGGGGACAGAGCAGTCTGTCCCCTTTTTTAATTCCACGAATTTCAGAGACAGCACACTAGTGTCCTGAGGTACAAGTTCGTTGCGTATCTCGGAGGCGGACACGCGCCCGTTTGGACGGCGGGATTCATCCCGCGCGGAGCTTTAGCTCCGCAAGTAGTCACGAAAGGGGATGGACCTACCTCAAGCGTTCAACCGCAGAAATCCGCCAATCGGTCTACAGAGCGCCGCATTTAGCACCTACCTTTCGCCATCGCGGCCGACGAGCCGCTACAATTTTGGAAGGATCATGGGTGAAAAAACGAGCGGCATTCGTGTACTGGCAGGCACGCGCAAAGGCGCATTTGTTCTGACTTCGGATGGAAAGCGCGAACGGTGGGAGGTGAGCGGTCCGCACTTTGCGGGCTGGGAGATTTATCACCTGAAGGGATCGCCGGCCGATCCGAACCGACTTTACGCGTCGCAGTCGAGCGGCTGGTTCGGGCAGGTGATGCAGCGATCCGATGACGGCGGCAAGACCTGGGAGCCGGTGGGGAATCAATTCGCCTACGAGGGCGTTCCCGGCACGCATCAGTGGTACGACGGCACGCCGCATCCGTGGGAATTCAAACGGGTGTGGCATCTGGAGCCATCGCTGACCGATCCGGACACGGTGTATGCGGGTGTGGAAGACGCCGCGCTGTTCCGGTCGACGGACGGCGGCAAGACGTGGGCGGAACTTTCCGGATTGCGCCGCCACGGCTCGGGTCCGCACTGGCAGCCGGGCGCGGGCGGGATGTGCCTGCACAGCGTCATTCTCGATCCGAGCGATGCCCGCCGCATTTATATCGCGATCTCCGCCGCGGGCGTTTTTCGAAGCGACGATTCGGGCGAAAGCTGGCGGCCGGTCAATCGCGGATTACACTCCGCGCAGATTCCGCAAGAAGACGCGGAGGTGGGGCACTGCGTTCACCATATCGCGATGCACCCGTCGCGCCCGGACGTGCTGTTCATGCAGAAGCATTGGGACGTGATGCGGACCGACGACCGCGGCGAATCCTGGCGCGAGGTCAGCGGCAACCTGCCGACCGATTTCGGATTTGTAATCGACGTACACGCCCACGAGCCGGAGACCATCTACGTGGTGCCGATCGAAAGCGATTCGAAGCACTATCCGCCGGAGGGGAAGCTGCGCGTGTACCGCAGCCGCAGCGGCGGGAATGAATGGGAGCCGCTCACCAAAGGCCTGCCGCAGAGCAACTGCTACGTCAACGTGTTTCGCGACGCGATGGCGGTGGATTCCATGGATCCCTGCGGAATCTACTTCGGCACCAGCGGCGGGCAGGTGTATGTTTCGGCCGATGCGGGCGATTCGTGGGCTCCTATTGTCCGGGATCTTCCCGCGGTGCTTTCCGTAGAGGTCCAGACGCTCGCATGATCCGGGTGGTGCTGCCGGCGCATCTGCGAACGCTCGGGAAGGTCGGCGGTGAGGTGAAGGTCGAGGTCCAGGGACCCGTAACCCAGCGTTCGATCCTGGACGCGATCGAAGCCGCCTATCCCATGTTGCGCGGGACACTTCGGGATCAGGTGACGCACCAGCGCCGGCCATTTGTCCGATTTTTCGCGTGCGAGCAGGATTTGTCGCATGAACCCGCGGATGCACCGCTCCCTGAGGCGGTCGCGTCGGGGAAGGAGCCTTTTCTGATTGTCGGCGCGATCGCGGGAGGCGCCGAGAGCCGCGCGGCGAAGATCGTGCGCGAGGTCTTCGAGTCCGGCCGGCCACTCATTTACATTCGCACGGCGGAAGAGCAGCGGGTCGGACGGGTGCTCTCCGAAGTAGCCGGCGAACGGCCGGTGTGGACCTGGAGCCTTACGGAAGGGATGCTTCGCGATGGCGCGAGCGAGTCCGGGACCACGGCGCCGCGCGCGGCGCTCGATTTCATTGCCGCGCACCGGGGCGCCGGGATTTTTCATCTCAAGGATTTCCATGAGCCGCTGCGCGAATCGGCGGAGGTCCGGCGCCGGCTGCGCGATCTGGCCGAACTCTGCCTGGATCAGGGCAAATATGTGGTGATCACTTCGCCGGTCCGTTTTATTCCCGAGGAAATCGACCGCAGCGTTCTGTTTCTGGAATTGCGCCCGCCCGATCCAGTGGAACTGATGGCGTTTTTGCGCGACGAAATGCGGAATGGCGAGCCATCGAGTGAATCCACCTTGCGGCAGGCCGCGCAGGCTCTGCAGGGGCTGACGCTCGATGAAGTCCGCTACGCCCTGCGGCGGGCGATCGGCGGCGGGCGATCGCTGGGGCCGGAATCGATGCCGTTTCTGCTCGAGGAAAAACGACTGCTGATCAACCGCAGCGGCGTGATCGAATACATCGCCGACGGCACCAACATCGGCCAGGTGGGAGGGCTTGAAGGGCTCAAGAAATGGCTGCTCGACCGGCGCCGGCTGTTTCAGTTGCGGGATAACTTATCTTCGGAGATTGTCCCCAAGGGGGTTCTCATCATGGGCATCCCGGGATGCGGCAAGAGCCTGTGCGTCAAATCCATTGCCGCGTCGTTCGAACTGCCGCTGTACCGCGTGGACATGATCGAGATTTTTTCGGGGCGCCATGGGAAGCCGGAAGGCGCGTTCGTGGCGGCGTGCAGAATGATGGAAGATATGGCTCCGGCGGTGCTGTGGTTCGACGAAATCGAGATGGGGATCACGTCCACCGAATCGGGCGGAGAGCAGGGCCGGATTTTCGCGTTCTTCCTGACCTGGATGCAGGAAAAGACGCGCGGCCTGTTCGTTGCGGCGACGGCCAATCGTATCGATCTGCTTCCCGCCGAAATGATTCGCAAAGGACGGTTCGACGAAGTGTTTTTCGTGGATCTGCCCATTGAGGAGGAGCAGATCGAGATTTTCAAGATTCACCTGGCACGCCGCGGCGTGGATGCGAGCCGGTTCAATCTCGCAAATTTGATGCAATTCACGAACGGATGGACCGGGGCGGAGATCGAGCAATGCGTCGTGTCGGCGCTGACCAAGGCGAGCCTGGAGAATACCGAGGTCACCGAGCAGGATCTAATTGGCGTAGCGGTGAAGATCGTACCTTTGTCGCGGACGATGAAGGAGCAGATCAATCACATTCGTGGCTGGGCGTTCGAGCGGGCGGTCCGGGCATCGCCGCGCGGGGTGGGGCGATAGAGCCGAGGTGAGTTTCGGCATTTGGGCAGCGCAGCGGACGTGCTCCGCTCCCTAACGGTCGCGGTTCCATTGGGGCAGGCGACGTCATGCGGAACCGGGCGCGTGAGCGAGCGGAGCACGTCCGGAATCGCGGCCAACGATCAATTCCCCGGGAGCACTGCCCGCAATGCGGGATACGCCTGTTGCGCGAACTGGATTGCCGAGGCGGTAGCGGCTGCGTCGGATTGTTGACCCGTATACACCACGATGCGCGCGACAGCGGTGTCCGTGCGATGGTCGCGGATCGCGTCGGCGACCAGCCATAATTTCGCGGCCCATTCACTCGCAATGGCGCGGCGCGGGGTTTCGAACCAGTAGAGGACCACGGCGCGCACCGGTCCGTGAGTAACGATCATGCGGTTCGCCGCAATCGCGCCCGCCGCGGTGGGGATGGAGACTTCGTCGGAAACATCAGGAATCCAACCGTTGCCGGGCAGGCAGACTTTCGGCGAATGCGGCTGAGCTCCTTTGCGCTGGGTCTGGAACCAGGCGACGAACCAGTTGGCGGCAACACCGGCCTGCGGTTGGACGTAATCCCAGTTCAAGAGACGATCCGCCTGAAGCTGCGCAGCGGTCGCTGCGTCGATCGGCTCCTCAGTCGTCTTGGTCCACGCGCCAAGGGTCGATGGAAAGCGATCCAGCGCCGGAGCGGGTGGCAGGCGCTCGCTCGCGGCGATCCAGGAGACAAAGCCGCCTTCGATGGCCAGAAACAACGCGATGGTCCATGCGGTGGGTCTAAGCATGGTAGCGGATATAGACAGAATGGAACAGCCGTTGGATGGGCAGAATCGCCGCCAGGCTAAACGCGAAAATCACCACGCCGAGCATCTCATGCGGAGTTCCGGCGTCGAACGCGGGCACCCAAGCCGACGCGGCCACGCGGGCGGCGTTGGCGATGATCGCGACCGGAATCGCGGCGGCTAGCAGTACGATTCGCATCCAGGGCTTGGGATCCGTCAGATATGCGAACACCACCGACAGGAATCCGAGCGGCAGCAGGTAGCGGATTCCGCTGCACGCTTCATCCACCGACACGCGGTGACCGCCGACGTTCAAAATGTTGCCGTCGCGAATCACGCCCGCGCCCGACACGGTTAACATGCCGGCCGCCATGCGGCTCGCGAGTAATTGCAAGGGAAGCGTTGCCTGGTTGTAAAGGATGGCCAGTTTCGGCAGCATGAACAACGTCACCAGCAGCGGGAAAGCTAAGCCGCGCAGCAGTGCAAAGCCGCCTAGACACACAATCACGCCGGCGATCGAGATCAGGAAAGCGACCGAGCTGACGAACAATCCCGCGCCCAGAGCTCCGGCCAGATGCAGGCACGCGGCTGCGCCGAGGATCGCGAATCCCCAGGCATTGGGTGTAATGGCCAGCGACCGCAACCGGTTTCGCTCCCGCCACACGATCCACAGGACAATGAACGGAACCAGGAAGCCGTGGCCCATGTCCTCGTCGGTTCGCCATTGATGCGCCATGCCAGCCAAAGTGGAGGCATAGCACGCAGCCAGGGCGATCAGAACCAGGGCAATAGGAATTTCGCGGCGCACCTGGATCGAATCATAACGCAGTTGGAATGTTAAAATCGGTCAGCATCGTATGCCCCTCGCGAGTGGAACCCGGCTGGGCCCTTATGAGATCGTCGCGCCGATCGGCGCGGGCGGTATGGGCGAGGTGTATAAAGCCACCGATACGCGGCTGGGCCGCATCGTCGCGGTGAAGCTGCTGGCCAGCGAATTCTCGGAACGTTTCGAAGTGGAGGCGCGCGCGATTTCGGCGGTGAATCATCCCAACATTTGCGCGCTGTACGACATCGGGACGCACGAGGGCCGCGGATACCTGGTGCTCGAATACCTGGAAGGTTCCCCGCTGAGTGGGCCCATGCGCGCCGACGATGCGCTGAAGGTGGCCATTCAGATCGCCGCCGCGCTCGAAGCCGCGCACCGGAAAGGGATCACGCATCGCGATCTGAAACCGGCCAACATCATGTTGACCGAAGACGGGTCGGTGAAGCTGCTGGATTTCGGGCTCGCCAAGCTGGCGACGAATGGAAGTACCGATATCACGCGGACGCTGGCGGGGACGGTGCTGGGAACGGCTGCATACATGGCGCCGGAGCAGGCGGAAGGGCGGCCGCTCGACGCGCGGTCGGATATTTTCAGTTTTGGCGCGGTCCTTTACGAGTTGATCTCGGGACGCCGCGCGTTTCCGGGGGATTCGATGGCGGTAGTGCTGAGTTCGGTGCTGCGGGATCATCCGACGCCGCTCGGATCCGTAGCTCCGCCCGGCCTGGAGCCGATCCTGATGCGCTGCCTGCGGAAACAACCGGCCGAGCGCTTTCAGGACATGCGCGAGGTGCGTGCGGCGCTTGAGGCACTCCGCACACCCACGCAGGCGGTTGCAGCGCAGGCCGTCCGGGCTGAGGCGTCGATCGCGGTTCTGCCGTTCGCCAATCTCAGCGCCGACAAAGAGAACGAATATTTCAGCGACGGTCTGGCGGAGGAGATCATCAACGCGCTAACGCACGTCCGTGGGCTGAAAGTGACGGCGCGGACGTCGGCATTTGCGTTTCGCGGCGAAAATCAGGACATTCGCAAGATCGCCGAGACGCTGAACGTCCGCACCATTCTCGAAGGCAGCGTGCGGCGCGCCGGCAGCCGGATTCGCGTGTCGGCGCAGTTGATCAACGCGGCCGACGGCTATCATTTGTGGTCGGAACGCTACGATGCGGAAATGGCGGACGTGTTCGCGGTGCAGGATGAGATCGCCAGCGCGATCGCCGGCGCGCTCAAATTGAAGCTGTCCGCGGAACTCGGCGAACGCCACACTCCCACCCTTCCCGCATTTGAAGCGCTGTTGAAAGGGAGGCATTTTCAGTTCGAAGGAAGTCCGGAGAATATAAAGCGCAGCAAGGAATATTTCGAGACCGCAATTGCGCTGGACCCGCAGTATGCGTTGGCGCACGCGGCCTTGGCCAGCTATTACTGGTCGCTCGCGACCAATGGCCTCGCGCCGGCTCGCGAAGTGATGGGATTGGCCGGCGCGGAAGCGCACAAAGCTCTGGAACTCGACCCGGGTTTGCCGGAGGCCATGGCAGCGTTAGGCGTAGGAGCGGCGGCTTACGATTATGACTGGAAGGAGTCCGAGCGCTGGCTCAAGCTCGCGATGGAGGGTACGTCGGTCCCGGCCAGCGTGCGCTGGTGTTATGCGTTTTATCATCTGCTCCCCACTGGCCGGATCCATGAGGGGGTGAAGCAACTGGAGCGGGTGGTCGAAGAGGACCCGTTGAACGTCGGCATGCGAAGCGCTCTGATCCATGCCCTCCACGCCGACGGCCAGGACGAGCGAGCCATCGCCGAAGCGCACAAAATCCTGGCCGAGGATAAGAACAGGTGGAACGTCCATCTGGTACTGGCGCGGATCTACGCGTTTCGAGGCCAGCTTCCTGAAGCGCTGGCCGCCGCGGAAAAGGCATATGAACAGGCCTCCTGGAATCTTCGCGCGATCGCCGTGCTGGCCGCGGTCCTGATTCAGTCCGGCGATCGTAGCCGCGGCATCGCGATCGCGAGCAAGTTGACCACGGAGTCAGGCGACGCGTACGGAACGCCGCTGGCGCTGGCCGTGTTCCATGCCATGTGCGGAGAAGCCGATGCAGCCGCGGACTGGTTCGAACGCGCCATCGCGCAACGCGATCCGTCGGTGGTCGGGTACCTGAGCACCCCGGTGATGAGGATTCTACGATCGAATCCGCGCTGGCCGGTGCTGGCGAGGCAGATCAACCTGCCGGAGTCGGGTTAAGAATAGGCCGAGTCCGTGACGAGTCTCCATGAATGGACTTGCTCCCCTCCCTGGCGAGTGTGTGTGAAAAGTCGATGCCTCACCCCGCCGTTACCGGCAGGGCTGGTCTATCGCGTTAAAGGCGCAGACGTCCGTGACCAGCCCTGCCGTTCACGGCGGGGATCAACTCCACTTTTCACACACACTCTGACGGTCGGGGTTCCGTTTTGTCGCGCGGTCGGATGAGCGCATGCGGAACCGCGCGCGTCAGCGAGCGGAGCACGTCCGAAGTCTTGACGCTGTTCTATTCGCTGGCCGCGCTGACGAGGATGCGACGCTACACTTTCACGCTGCGCAGGAATTCGCAGCTTTTGCGGAGGCTCTCAACGGGATCCCCCGGAGTCTGGTCCTGTTCGACGAAATAGTTCTTCACGCCGGCAGTCTCCGCAGCTCGCAGGATCGCGGGAAAATCGAGCACGCCGGAACCCACTTCTTTAAAAGTTTCCTTCGACACCTTCTGTTCGTCGAATTGCACCGGTGTTCCCGCAGCTTTGTCTTTCAGATGGATCAGCGGAACGCGGCCGGTGAATTCTTTCAGAATCTCCACGGGGTCGTTGCCGGCTACGCTCACCCAGAATACGTCGATTTCGAAATTCACCAGCCTCTTGTGGAGATCGGCTTTGAGTACGTCCATCGGCCTTTGTCCCTTGGCGCCCGCGAACTCAAATGCGTGATTGTGATAGCAGAAAGTCAAACCTGCCGCCCGAACCTGCTCCCCGGCGCGATTCAGCTTTTCCGCGAGACGTTTATACACATCCAGCCCGCCGCGCTGATCCGGCTGCACGTAGGGAAACACGAGGTATTCGATGCCGTACCGCTTCGCCGCCGCGATGGACTGGTCGAGCGCCGGTCCGCTATAGTGCGCCGGCGGATTGGCGGAAACCTGCAGCGCATTCAGATGGCTGCTGACCGCCTTCAGCTTATATTTCGCGAGGATCGGTGCGAAGGTCTCGATGGAACCGCCGGCCATCTCGACTTCCGTGTAGCCGATTTCCGCGATGCGGCGTAGCGTCTCATCTTCCTTGCCGTTGATGACATTGCGCACCGTGTAAAGCTGCACGCCCAGCGGACGGCGAAAGTTCCCGGCTGCCGATCCGAGTCCTGCCATGGCTACTGCTCCTCCGGCTGCGCGCAACAAGGAACGCCGGTTCATCGAATGAGACATCACGGCCAATGATTATTCCACAGTGCGGAGGCCGATACCGATCTGATACTGTCCGTTAAAGGTGGTGTCGATGTTCAAGCGTTCGGCGTGGGTCTTCCTGGCCATTATCGCGGCACACGGGGAGCGGTTGGATCTCGGTGCATTGAAGTGGCGCAATATCGGGCCGAATCGCGGAGGGCGCTCCCAGGCGGCGGCGGGCAGCGCGGCGCGTCCGCTCGAATATTATTTCGGCGCGACCGGAGGCGGTTTGTGGAAGACCACCAACGGAGGGGTGACCTGGTTCCCGGTGACCGACGGGCAGATTCACAGCTCGTCAGTCGGCGCGATCGCGGTCGCGGAATCGAACCCCGACGTCGTCTACATCGGCATGGGCGAGACCGAGCTTCGCGGCAGCATCATGCAGGGCGACGGAGTTTACAAATCCGTCGACGCGGGTAAAACGTGGAAGCATATCGGCCTGGCCGACACGCAGGCGATCTCGCGCATTCGCGTCGATCCGGCGAATCCGGACGTGGTCTATGTCGCCGCGTTGGGACATCCGTACGGAGCCAATGAAGATCGCGGCGTGTTTCGATCGAGAGACGGCGGCGCGACCTGGAAACGGGTGTTGTTTCGGAACCATCGGGCCGGCGCGATCGACCTGGCGATGGATCCGCACAACCCGCGGGTGCTGTTCGCGTCGATCTGGGATGTTTACCGCACGCCCTGGACTTTGTCGAGCGGCGGCCCGGCCAGCGGGTTGTTCAAATCGACCGACGGCGGCGACACATGGACCGAGATCACGCGCAATCCTGGATTTCCCAAAGGCGTTCTTGGCAAGATCAACGTCAGCATGTCGGGGGCGGATTCGTCGCGCGTGTACGCGATGGTCGAAGCCGATGACGGCGGCCTGTTCCAATCGAACGATGCGGGCGCGACCTGGACGCTGGTCAACAGCGACCGGAATATTCGTCAGCGCGCGTTTTATTTTTCGCGGATTCTGGCCGATCCTCAGAAGCGCGACACGATTTACGCGATGAACGTCGAGTTTTACCGTTCCGACGACGGCGGCAAGACGTTCCAGTTGATGCATACGCTGCATTCCGATCATCACGATTTGTGGATCGCTCCCAACGACTCGAAGCGCATGATCGCGAGCGACGATGGCGGAGGGTCGGTTTCGACCGACGGCGGCAAAACGTGGACGCTGGAGCGTTATCCGACCGCGCAGTTTTATCACATATCGACTACCATAGACATTCCTTATGACGTGTGCGGCTCGCAACAGGACGATGGGACGGCCTGCGTCGCAAGCGATCGTGGGGTGAACCGGCGCGATCCCGGTGCGCCGGCCGGAGACTGGATGTACGGCGCAGGCGGAGGCGAAGCCGGATATCTTACCGCCGATCCGAAAGACCCGAATATCTTTTACGGCGGCGATCAGGCCGGGATTATTACGCGCTACGACCGCCGCACCGGCGAATCGCGCGCCATCAACGTTTATCCGATGTTCTTTTCGGGCATGCCCGCGAGCGCGCTGAAGGAACGGTGGCAATGGACCTTCCCGATCGTGTTTTCGCCGGTCGATCCGAAGGTTCTGTACACGTCATCGCAACATCTTTGGAAGACGACCACGCAGGGACAGCGTTGGGACGCGATCAGCCCCGACCTCACGCGCAACGATCCGGCGACGCTGGGCGATTCGGGCGGTCCCATTACGAAAGATCAGAACGGTCCGGAGATTTACGGGACCATTTTTTCGATCGCGCCTTCGCGTCACGACGTCAACACCATCTGGACCGGATCGGACGACGGGCTGGTGCATGTCACGCGCGACGGCGGAAAGAACTGGAGCAATATCACGCCGCCGGAGCTGGGCGAATTCAACCGCGTGAGCCTGATCGAAGCCTCGCCGCACGATCCCGCCGGCGCCTACGTCGCCGCAAAGCGCTATCAGATGGACGATCGCCGTCCCTACGTTTTCAAGACTCACGATTACGGCAAAACGTGGACGTCCATCGTCAACGGCATCCCGGCTAATGACTACGCGCAAGCCATCCGCGAAGATCCAGTGCGTCGCGGGCTTCTGTACCTGGGAACCGAGCACGGAATTTACATCTCGTTTGACGACGGCGCGAACTGGCAATCGCTTTCGCTGAATCTGCCGGACACGCAGGTCGCCGATATCGCGGTCCTGCCGCACGACCTGGTGATCGCGACGCACGGACGGTCATTTTACGTGCTCGATCATATCGATCTGTTGCGGCAGCTCACTCCGGAAGTCACGTCGAGTAAGGCGCACCTGTTCGCGCCCGCGCCGGTGATTCGTCCGTTGCAGGCGGCCGTGATCGACTACTATTTGCCGGCGGGCGCGCCGAAGGTCTCGGTCGAAATTCTCGATCCGGGTGGACGGGTGATCCGGTCGTTCGACAGCTCTGAGCGTTCCGTCCGCGAAGAGGTTCCTTCAACGCATGCCGGCGCGAACCGGTTTACGTGGGATCTGCGTTATCCCGGCCCGGTGACATTTCCAGGGATCGTGCTGCGCTACGCGAATCCCGGGCAAGGTCCAATGGCGCCTCCGGGGCGATACGCCGTGCGTCTGAGCGCGAACGGAGTCACGGAAACGCAGCCGCTGATGATCGATCGCGATCCGCGATTGACGGACGTTACCGACGCAGATCTTCAAGAGCAATTCAAGGTTGCGATGGAGATTCGGGACGAAACCAGCCGCGCGGATCAAGCCGTGCTGCGCATCCGGTCGCTCAAGACGCAGATGGATAAGAGCGCAGTCGAGGCGAACGATCCGAAGGTTGCCGAGCGAACCGCGCTGATCAAGTCGAAGCTCGACGAGATCGAGGGGGATCTTTACCAGGTGAAGAACCGCAGCCCGCGCGACACGCTGAACTATCCGATCAAATTGAACAACCAGCTCGCGGTGTTGCAGCGTCTGGTGGACTCAGGCGATTCGCGCCCCACCGATCAGGATTACGCCGTGTTTCGCGAATTGACGGCGCGGCTCGCAGAGATCCTCGGCCGGCTGGATCAGGTGACCGCGTCGGATCTGAAGCAACTCAACGATCTGCTGGCGGGCCATCGGCTCGCGCCCGTTAAATGATCGGCTCGATCTTTTTGAGCTGGCTGTTGCGGTGAACGAACGTGCTCTTGCACTCGCGACACACGCCGGCTGATCCGGGCTCGCCTACGGTCACGTCCGCGCCGCAGGACGGACAGTGCCCTGTATAGCTCGCCTTGCGGCTGAAAATTCCACCCACGTGGGCGAGAGCAATCAGGCCGGCGGCGATCATGAGCGCCGGTCCCACCACCCAGCCCAGAACGGGAACTACCAGGAGAAACACACCGACGCTGAAGATCACCACAGCGGCGATCCCGCCGCCGGCCAGCATCTCAAGCATGCCGGGCGGGTCGATTTTCTTAACGGTCGTGTCGACGGTCATGTGACACACCTCCCCTCTCGGGATGGGCAATCTGAGACCCATCGGCAAAATCCCCGTCCGTCAATCGGATGCGACCAGGATCGGCTTGCCGGATCGCCACAATGCGCAGGACTCTTCGCCTTTTGACCCAGATGCCACTGTAGGTGTGTTTCGAATTTCCTTAATGAAAGTGGAGTTGATCCCGGCCGGTAAGAGTCTGTGTGAAAAGTGGAGTTGATCCCCGCCGTGACCGGCAGGGCTGGTCGCCGACGCCTGGGTTTTCACCGCGATAGACCAGCCCTGCCGG
Source organism: Terriglobia bacterium (assembly GCA_963797245.1). Taxonomy (GTDB): domain Bacteria; phylum Acidobacteriota; class Terriglobia; order Bryobacterales; family Bryobacteraceae; genus Palsa-187. Next base: position 277,847 of record CAWCPE010000009.1, on the reverse strand, counting down.
CAACGGCGGGGTGGGGTCCCGACTTTTCACACAGACTCGTAACGGCGGGGTGAAGCATCGACTTTTCACGCAGACTCTTACCGCCAGGGTTGATCCGCGCAGATAAAAGGAAATTCAGAAACAGGAGACTAACTCCCGGCCAGGGTTAACCGGAATGCGACCATCTCCTGCCCGTTGCGAACCAGCAGAATGTCGCCGGCCAAAACCGGATGGTTCCAGGTCTTTCCCTCCACCGACGGGACCCGCGCGACTGCGGTGAACTGGTCCGGCTTGGCGGCCACCAACGCGAGTTCGCCTTCCTCCGACACCACCAGAAGCAAGTCCTGGTCCGCGAGCAGGAGCATCTGGCCGTATCCGTAACGCCCGCCCTTCCAATTGCGCTTGCCGTCCTGAAGATCGATGCAGGAGAGGATGCTGCCGTCGAAGCCGAAAGCGTGGCCGTTGTGAACCACGAAGTCGTTGAAGTACGGCTTCAGCCCGGTGGACGTCCACCGCTCCTCGGCGGTCCATCCGGCTGGCCCCTGGGCGATCGCGAGGCGCCGTATTCCGGTTCCTCCGGTCATGCCGGCGCTCGTGATCAGGACGCCGCCGTCCCCTGTAAGAGCCGGTTGAACGATGGCCGCGCTCGGAAACGGATATTTCCAGAGCACCTTGCCATCGGCCGGCGCGACGCTGATCACGCCTTCACCGGTCATCAGCAAGACCTGCTGGACACCGTCGAGAGTCGCCAGGTGCGGGGAACTGTAGCCCACTGGTTCGACCGGGCCGAGCCAGCGCGGATCGCCCGTGGTGCGGTCGAACGACGCAAGCCGGCCGGCCACCGCGATCATCACGGCGTCATCCAACACCAGCGGTGAGCTTGCGAAGCCCCATTCCGGAGTCTTGACGCCGGCATCCGCCGCCGCGTTGCGAGTCCATACCACGGCGCCGTCGCGCGCGTTGAGCGCGTTCAGGATTCCGGTCGCGCCGAACGTATAAACGCGTCCGCCGGCGAACGTCGGCGTGGCGCGAGGACCGGCGCCGCCATTCGACTCCCAGAAACGCGTGGCGTCGCGATGAATCCACACCGGCTCACCAGTGGTCAGGCTGTAGCAGGCGACCACTTCGAAGTCGCCGCGCTGTTCCTGCGTGTACACGCGGCCGTCGTGCACTGCAAATGACGACCAGCCGGGGCCCACCGGTTTGCGCCACAGTTCGACCGGAGGCGAGGAAGCCCAGTCCGTCCTGATCCGCACGCCGGTGACCGTGTCGTCGCGATGCACACCGCGAAAGCCGGGCCAGTCGGCACCGGTCGCCGTTTCGACTTTAGGCGTTGGGATCGCAGTCGCGAGCGCGGCGGGCCTTGCAACCGCATGCATCTCCGCTTGACGATTGGAGGGAACGGCCGGAACTGGTACCGCAGTCTCTTTGGCCGGAGGTGTGGGGGCCGCGACCGGTTCGATGCTCGATCGAACCAGAAGTTGCTGCTCCGGCGTCTTCGCCCAACGCCACGCCAGCTGCGGATGGCCCACTCCCGTGACCCCATCGGTGCGCATCAGAGCCCATCCGCCGGAACCCAGCAGGATCGCTACGGCGAGCGTCGCGCGACGGGGTCCGGCCGCGAGTCTGCCGCCCGTCACCGCGCCAATCACCAATCCAAGGCTGAGCGTGGGGATGACGAAGAATCCGAACATCATCCCCATCATTCCGCCTCGAATGGACGCATGTAGAATCGGCGGAGTGATCAGCGCCGCCAGGATCATCAGCGCGAGTGCGGCCCAACGCTCGGCCTGCGGCGCGCGGCTGAAGAACAACCACCACACCAGGACAGCCAATCCGCCGAGCACCGCGCCGATCATCCCGAAGGGAGTCGCATCCGGCATCACGATCGGCAAACCAAACAGAAGCAGCCACTGCAATGTAACCGCGACCACGCCCGGCCACAGCCGGAGCGGCCGGTGTTCGGTCGACTGTGGGATCGTCATCAGGAATGGATACGATCCGCGGCGGCCCCGTGTTCCGCCAGAATACAATGAGAGTCTTAGCGTGGAAGAACAAGACATTTACCCCGCCATCGGCCAGGCTGGATTCGAGCGCCTGGTGGCCGCATTTTACCGGCAGATTCCGGGCGACGACGTCCTGGGGCCGATTTATCCGGCCGACGATCTTCAGGGAGCCGAACAGCGCCTTCGCGACTTCTTGATTTTTCGATTCGGCGGACCCGCCACATATCTTGAAACGCGCGGTCACCCGCGCTTGCGCATGCGCCACGCGCCGTTCGCCATCGGAGAAATGCAGCGTGACCGCTGGGTGAAGCTGATGGGCCGCGCGCTCGACGAAGCCTCGCTGCCCGATCAACCTCGCGAGGCTTTACGCGCTTTCTTCGCCTCCACCGCGACGTTTTTGATCAACCGGACGGAAGGCTAACGCGGCGCGATCACGCAGGCGAAATTTTCCGCCTGATCCGTGCTTCCCGAGCCTTTCCACTGCGCCTCGTACGGAAACGCACACAGCGGACGCGTGCGGTCGGCTTTGCCGCCGGTCATGTGGGAGGCGATGATTTTTTCGGGCACCACGCCCTTATCCACCCATTGATCGAGCGCGGCGAGCGCGTTGAAATTGGTCGCGCCCGGACCGCCGGCGCAATGCTGCATGCCGGGAACCATGAACAGCCGGTAAAACTCGCGGGTGTCGCGAAAGCCGTGATTGCCCCCTGGAGTTCCATGGGCGGCCATCGCCTTCGCCACGCTCTCGTAATAGTTGATGCTGTTGAGCGGGGTGATATCGGGATCGCTCCAGCCGTGATACTGGATCAGTTTCCCGCCACGGGACTTGAATGCGCTCAGATCCGGATCGGTGGCGTTGAATAACGCGCCGAGCTTTGCGTCCGTGAAATCGATATCGTTATCGAATCCTTTGGGTGCTTCGAATTTGAAGGTCCGGAAATCCCAATCGGGATTGTCGAATACCATGAATTTGAAAAACGGCAGACCCAGGCCGGCGTGCCCGCCTTTGCCCGGCGCCGATCCGGTGATCCAGTTGGCCCATCCGCCCGGTCCCGCTTCGCCGCCGGGCATCAGGCCGGGATAAATTTGATCTCCGTCGGCATCGCGATATCCCGAGTACAATTTCTTCACCGCTTCGACCTGCGCGGCAGTCAGGCACGTCGAGTTGTCGGAGCCTTTGCACAGCAGGACGGCCGGATCGAAATGGCAGCGGCGCGGATCGTTGAGTACGCCGTCCTTCACGCCGTCCAGCGCGTCGCAGGCGTTATTCACTGCATCGGCGATGGCCGGAATTTTCGCGGCGGGGATATATCCGTCCCCTTCCATGGCGAGCGCGGCCCACAGATGTCCGCCGATATAATGATGCGTCCAGAAATTCGCCGGATCGCCCGCCACAATGCCGTCGAAATCGGCGGGATATCGCTGTGCTTCGATCAGCGCTTCGTGTCCGCCCTGCGAGCATCCGCTGAAATACGCGCGCGCCGGCTGCGACCCGTAGAACGCGTGCAGAATCGCCTTATCCGCTTCCGTCATGACGTGAATCGCACGATCGGCGAAATCGACTACGCGCTCGAAATGATTCAGCGCCCAGGTCCCGTCATTGGTCCCCGCGGAATGTCCGGTGTCGGTGCTGCTGGTCGCGTAGCCTTGCTGCAGCGGACCGGTCATCGCAGCAAAGCTGATGGACCCGGCCAAGCCTCCATTCCCGACGGCGAGAAATTTCCGGTTCCATTCGGCCGGCATCCACAATTCGAACTTCACCTCCGGCGCGACCACTCCAGCCACGCGGCAGAACGCCGGCAGGTTGACGGATCGCCGGTTGGCGGGAGGAAGCGTGAAGGGACCTGCGGGTACGGACGCTGCTGAAGTGATGGTCACGTTCGGCAACGTCAGGGCCTTCAGGTTCTCGCAGGGCTGTTGAGCCGCTGCCAGGGAGATAGTAGCGAAAGCAAGCGCGATTCTGGAAATCACGCGGTCATTTTCTCACGAATTCAAATGCGATAGAATCTCGCCATGCCGACCCCGAATGTCGCTTCCCGGCGTGAATTTCTGGCCGCTGCCGCTGGCTCCGCCATGCTGCTGCGCGCCGCCGATGAAACTCCCCTGCGGAGACTTGAGGGGATTTTTCCCATCATGCAGACTCCGTTTACCGAGTCCGGCTCGCTGGATCTCGAAACGCTGGCGCGTGAAGTTCAGTTTCTGCATCGCGTCGGCGTCCAGGGAATGACCTGGCCCCAGATGGCCAGCGAATGGCCCACGTTGACCTTCGACGAGCGTCTGGCAGGCGCGGAAACCATCCTGCGCACGGCTCGAAGCCTGGACGCGCGGACCCGACCCGCGGTCGTGATCGGCGTGCAGGCTCCCGAGATCGACACCGCCGTCAAATACGCACAGCACGCGGATAAACTTTCGCCGGATGCGATCATCGCCATCCCGCTCGACGGCGGCAGGGATGATGCGAAGCAGATGGAATACTACAGCGCAATTGGGGCGGCGTGCCGGGCGCCTCTGATCATTCAGACCATCGGCCAGATGAGCGTCGACATGGTTCTGCGCATGGCGGAGCGTATCCCCACGCTACGCTACGCCAAGGATGAAGCCGGAACCACGTTGCCGCGCCTGAACGAATACCGCCAGCGTGGACAGATCCTGCACGGCGTTTTCACCGGCAAGCACGGGCCGACGTTTGTCGACGATCTGGCGCGCGGCGCGGTCGGCAACATGCCGGCGGCTGGATTTGCCGATCTCTACGTCGCGACGTGGCAGGCGTGGAAGGCCGGCAAACCGGACGAAGCGCTGGACGCGTTTAGCAAAACGCTCTTGCTGATCTCCGACGCGCAGGCCTACGGCGTGGAGGGGCAGAAGTACATCCTGCAACTGCGCGGCGTGTTTCCAAACACGAACTGCCGTGGAAAGGCTGCCGCTACGACGGTCTTTGACGACGACGCAAAAGAAGCGATCCGCCGCACTGTAAACCACGCGAAACGCTGGTTCAAGGTGTAGGCGTCAGACGCTCAGCACCGGACACGGCGACTGGCGGATAATGGCGTGCGCATGGGTGCGCAGCCGGCCGAGCGTTTCATGAATGACGCCTCGGCCGATCACCACCAGGTCCGCGCCATGCCGCCGCGCTTCTTCGCGAACGCCTGCGGCCGTGTTGCCCACGGTGATGCACAGCGGCACGTCGACGCCGGCTTCCTTCTGCTGCGCTTCGATGTTCTTGCGCGCATCCAGGCGCATGTCCTCTTCAAACTGCCGGTCCACCTGGCGAGCCTGTCCGGTTTCAAACCCGGTGATCACATGGGTCAGCCGCAGGGACGCGCCGAAAGCGGTCGCCAGCTTCTGGGACCACTTCATCAGCTCCACCCCGCGCGGCGAGCCATCCACCGCGCACAGGATATGGCGCGGCTGGCGATGATCGCGCACCGGAGAATCCTCCACATGCGCCGCCGTCCACACCGGACATTCCGCGTCGTGCAGGACCTTGGCCGTCACTGACCCGAGCAGCAGGCTGCGGAACGGTCCGTAGCCATGGGTCGGCATCATGATCAGATCGGCCTTGACGCCGCGCGCGTACTCGACGATGACCTGCGCGGGATCGCCAAGCTCGGCCACGCGTTCCACGCTCAGATTGGCGAATTCCTTGACCAGAGCGCCGGAGAGCCGGGTTTCCAGCTCCCGCAGAATTTCATCCGTATCGATGACCACGGGCCCGCCGGGATCGCCCATCCCGGTATACCAGAACGGCTGCGCCACGCTGATCAAAGTTAGTTTGGAACCGAAGCGCTTGGCGAACGATTCCACAAAAGGAACCGCCGCGCAGCAGCGGCTGGAAAAATCGATGGGGAACACAATATGCTCGAATTGCAGCATGGCACCCTCCTACGCGGATGGGAGTGCAATCGTAGGACCCAAGGGATATCGTGGTGTGAACACGGCATTTAGGCGGACGGCCCAACTCGAGGCGGCGCGTCTTCACCCAATTCCCGGGAGCGTAGTAGCGCAGGGGCCGGGCAATGCGCCCACGGGTGCGGCCAACTTCTCGGAGTGTATTCTGAAGAGGGAGTAAATGGTATGGCAACGCTCGACTGGTCGCAGTGCGCAGCCGTGGAGAGCATCCCCGGAAAGGTTGGCGGGGCATGGGTGTTCCGCGGTACTCGGCTTCCCGTGGCAACCATCATAGAGAATCTGGAAGACTTGAGCGTCGAGGAAGTGATGGAGCAGTTCGATGTGACGCGGGAGCAAATCGCGGCGGTGCTCGAATTCGTCGCCCAAAGCCTTAAGGCTTCCGCACAATCCGTGCCCGTGGATGCTCATTCTCTTTGACCACGGAGCGCCCCGAGGCTTGAGCCGCGCGCTGCCTGGCCACACGGTCATTACTGCCCAGTCCCGAGACTGGGACCGCCTGAGCAACGGCGCCTTGCTCAAGGTGGCTGAGGAAGCCGGAGTGGATCTTTTGCTCACCACCGACCGCAGAATCCGGTATCAGCAGAATCTTGCGGGGCGGAGGATTGCGATCGTGGTTCTGACGGGAACGACGAAGTGGTCGCGCGTGAGATTGCACCTCGATCGGATTGCCGCAGCGGCGGATTCCGCCACTCCAGGCAGCTACGCCGAAGTCGATATCCCCTTCATATCGCATTGAACTTCCCGTCGGGCAGTGGCTGCGGACTTCAAGAGGCTTTCGATAGATACCACTCATACGTGCTTCGAATCCCATCCGCCAGCGGAATCCGCGCCTTCCACCCGAGCGCGTTCAGCCGGCTTACGTCCAGCAGCTTACGCGGCGTGCCGTCGGGTTTCGATTCGTCAAATGCCAGGCGGCCTTGAAAGCCGGTGATTGAGCCGATCAGCTCCGCCAACTCGCGGATGGTCACGTCTTCTCCGGTGCCTACGTTGATGATTTCTTCACTGTCGTAATGCAGCATCAGAAACAGCGCGGCGTCGGCCAGATCGTCGACGTGGAGAAATTCACGGCGCGGCGAACCTGTGCCCCAGATCTCGACTTCGCGTGCGCCGGATTTCGCCGCTTCATGAAACTTGCGGATTAGCGCGGGCACCACGTGGGAAGACGTCAGATCGAAATTGTCACCCGGGCCGTAGAGATTGGTCGGCATGAGCGAAATCGCGGAAAAGCCGTACTGTTTTCGATACGCCTGCGCCATCTTGATGCCCGCGATCTTGGCGACTGCGTACCATTGGTTGGTCGGCTCCAGCGGTCCGCTGAGCAGCGAGCACTCTTCGATGGGCTGCGGCGCGAACTTGGGATAAATGCACGACGATCCCAGTAACTGGAGCTTTTTCACACCGGCTGCATGTGCGGCGTGGATGACGTTCATCTCGATCGCGAGATTGTCGTAAATAAATTCGGCCGGCCGGGTGCTGTTGGCCAGAATCCCACCCACGCGCGCCGCGGCGAGAAAAACATACTCCGGTTTTTCCGCGGCGAAGAATTCGCGCACCGCGACCTGGTCGCGCAGATCGAGCTCGCTATGCGAGCGGACGATCACAGTCCTGTATCCGGCCTCGTGCAGACGGCGGCAGATGGCGGATCCCACCAGACCGCGATGGCCGGCGACATAGATCCGGGAATCGGGAAGCATCAGCGTTCGCGTCCGGCGGCGTATTTCCCCGCGTGATGGATGGCTAGCGTCTGTTCCTGCCGGGCCAATTCCAGATCGTGCTCCATCATCATCCGCACCAGCTCTTCGAAACTCACCCGCGGCTGCCAGCCGAGCTTCAGGCGCGCCTTGGATGCGTCGCCCTGAAGATAGTCAACCTCGGTCGGGCGGAAATAACGGGGGTCGCGTTCTACGTGGCTCCGCCAGTCGACTCCACAATGCGCCGCGGCCAGATCCAGAAATTCGCGCACCGAATGCGATTCGCCGGTGGCGATGACGAAATCCTCCGGTTCAGGCTGTTGCAGGATCCGCCACATGGCTTCGACGTAATCGCCCGCGTAGCCCCAGTCGCGCCGCGCGTCGAGATTGCCGAGATAGAGCTTCTCCTGCAATCCGAGTTTGATGCGCGCCAGCGCGCGCGTGATCTTCCGCGTCACGAAAGTCTCGCCCCGGCGCGGAGATTCGTGATTGAACAGAATCCCATTGGCGATGAACAGGCCGTAGGCTTCCCGGTAATTCACGGCATACCAGTGCGCGGCGACCTTACTCGCGCCATACGGGCTGCGCGGATGGAACGGCGTCGATTCGCTCTGCGGCGGGGGCGATGCCCCGAACATTTCCGACGATCCCGCCTGGTACACGCGCGCCTGATGCCCTCGCGCGGCGTAATCCCGCACCGCTTCGAGCACCCGGAGAGCGCCGGTCGCGACCACGTCGGCGGTATATTCGGCCAGATCGAAGCTGACGCGCACCTGGCTCTGCGCGGCCAGATTGTAAATCTCATCCGGCTGGGCTTTTTCGAGAATAGGAAGAATTCCGGCTCCGTTGGCAATATCGCCGTAATGCAGAAACAGCCGCGCGCCGCGCTCGTGCGGATCGGCATAAATGGGATCCAGGCGCCCGGTGTTGAAGGTCGACGCACGCCGGACCACGCCGTGAACTTCGTATCCTTTTGCCAGCAGCAACTCAGCCAGAAATGACCCGTCCTGGCCGGTGATTCCGGTAATCAGCGCTCGTTTCACGTTCACTTGTAGTATGCGTGAATCTGCGCCGCGGTGTACTCGATCTGCTCCTCGGTCAGATCGGGATGCACCGGCAGCGCGAGTACCGTGCGCGCCAGTTCCTCACTCACCGGAAAATCGCCGGCCGAATAACCGAGCCCGGAAAAACACGGCTGCTGATGCAGCGCGAGCGGATAATAAATCTCGCTGCCGATGCCCCGCGACTTGAGATATTGCTGAAGCGCATCGCGATCGCTGCCGGCGCGGATCACGTATTGATGAAAGATGTGCCGGGTCTGATAAGGTGCGGCTTGCGGGATTTTGACCGGAGCATCCGCCAGCAGCCGGGCGTACAGCGCGGCATTACACGCGCGCCGGTCGCTCCAGTCGTCCAGATGTTTGAACTTGATCTCCAGAATCGCGGCCTGAATCGCATCCATGCGCGACGCCATGCCCACCCATTCGTGATAATACGTGCCGGTCCGCCCGTGGACGCGCAGCGCGCGAAGCTTCGCGTCTAGCTTTTCGTCATTGGTGGTGCACAACCCTGCGTCGCCGAACGCTCCCAGATTCTTAGTGGGGTAAAAACTGAAACATCCGACGGTTCCCAGGCTGCCCGCGCGGCGCCCTTTGTATTCCGAACCGATCGATTGCGCCGCGTCTTCGATCACCGCAATACCGCGTGCGGCGGCGAGATCGTTTAACGGGTCCATGTCCGCGCACCCTCCGAACAGATGCACCGGAATGATCGCCTTGATGCCCGGGTTCCGCGTGAGCGCCGTCTCCACCTGCGACACATCGATGTTGAATGTGTCCGGCTCCACGTCAACGAAGACCGGAGTCGCGCCAGCCAAGGTAACCGCGCCGGCGGTTGCGAAAAACGTGAAGGGGACCGTCAGCACCTGGTCGCCCGGCCCGACGCCCCACGCTTTGAGCGCCAGCAGCAGCGCATCGGAACCGGATGAGCATGCGATGGCGAAACGCGCTCCGCAATATTCGGCGAGCTGTACTTCCAGGCGGCGCACTTGTTCGCCCAGAATGAACTGCTGGCAATCGAGAATGCGCGTGAATGCCGAGAGAATCTCGTCACGCAGCGGCGCGGTTTGCGCGGCCAGATCGAGGAAGCGGACCTGCATCTGTTCTGCTTGAATCGCCTGGCTCATGCCGCCGAATAGCGCTTGCGCAGGCTCTCGAATTGTTTCTGCTTCACCAGGTTGGCGCGATGCAGCGCGTATCGCAGGAGAACCCCCAGAATCGATAGCCCGTAGCGCGAACTGGCGATAAAGGAAGCCGAGGAGGCCTGCGGAAAGTAGCGCGTGGGTACCGGCACTTCCGCGATCCGCATGCCGATATCGACGAATTGCGCCACGATTTCCTGGTCGAATACGAATTTATCCGAATTCATTTCCAGGTTGACGGATTCAAGCGCCTGCCGATGGTAGGCCCGATAACCGGTGTGATATTCGGCCAGATGCAGCCCGAATACCAGATTTTCAAGACCGGTCAGGAACCGGTTCGCCACAAATTTCCACCACGGCATCCCCTGGCGGAGGACGTTCCCACCGAGCAAACGCGACCCGAACACCACGTCAGCGGTTCCCTCTTCAATGGGATGGATAATTTCCGGGAGAAGCTTAGGATCGTACTGATAATCGGGATGCACCATCACCACGATATCCGCGCCGGCGCGCAAGGCTTCCCGATAGCAGGTTTTTTGGTTCGCGCCGTAGCCGTAATTCCGGTCGTGGACGAAGACTTCGAGCTTCAGCTCGCGCGCGATCCGGAGGGTTTCGTCGGAGCTCCCGTCATCCACCAGGATCACCAGATCCACCAGGTGGTGGGGCAGTTCCGCATAAGTCATGCGCAGTGTTTTTTCGGCGTTATAAGCCGGCATCACCACCACGACTTTGCGTTTGGACGCGCCCATTTGAGGAGTCCTTTCACCCGCGAAGATAGCATAGTTTCACGCGAGCTTGCGTGAAGGAATGTTAAGCTCGGATGTTCATGAACATTCTGTTGACGGGGGGCGCCGGATACATCGGAAGCCACACTGCGTGGGCCGTCGCGGCGGCCGGCCATCGCCCGGTGGTGTTCGACAATCTGAGCATGGGGCATCGCCACAACGTCAAATGGGGGCCGTTGATTGAAGGCGAACTCGCCGACGCGGAGCTGGTCTTGAAGACCCTGCGCGATTATTCCATTGACGCCGTGATTCATTTCGCCGCGAGGATCGCCGTCGGGGAATCGGTGGTGAATCCGCGGCTGTATTACACCAACAACTGCATGGCGACGCTGAGCTTGCTGGGGGCGATGCTCGATGCGGGCGTCAAAACCATCGTATTTTCCTCGACCGCCGCCGTGTACGGGGTCCCGCAGCGCGTTCCCATTCCCGAGGATCATCCTGAAATGCCCGTCAATCCCTACGGCGAATCGAAGCGGTTCGTGGAGCGCGTGCTCCGGTCCTATGGCGAAGCGTACGGCCTGAAGTGGACGGCCCTGCGCTACTTCAACGCATCCGGCGGGGTGCCGGAGGCCGGGCTGCGGGAGGAGCACCATCCGGAGACGCACTTAATCCCGCTGGTGATTCAGGCGGCCCTCGGAATGCGCCCGTCGGTCGACATTTTCGGAACGGATTATCCCACTCCAGATGGCACCGCGGTGCGGGATTACATTCATGTCGCCGATCTGGCGAGCGCCCATCTGCTGGCGCTCGAACGGCTGGGCCGTGGAGGCGAGCCCGGGGCGTTCAATCTCGGCACCGGGACCGGTTGGTCGGTGCGGCAGGTGATCGACGAGGTCCGCAAATGCAGCGGGCGCGATTTCACCGTCCACGAAAAGCCGCGCCGCGCAGGCGACCCTCCGGAACTGGTCGCGGATTCGCGGCTGGCACAAAAGATGCTCAAGTGGACGCCGCGGGGGTCGGATCTGCCGACCATCGTACAATCGGCGTGGGACTCGTTTCGATCTAACCTGACTTTCGATTAGTCTTCCGCCGGCGCCGATTTCTTAGCAACCGCGATGATGGTCATCGCCATCCAGCCAAAACAGGGCATACGAAGTGTGCTCAGAATGCGCCGGAGCTTCCGGCTTCGGGTGGCGTAGTAGCAACTCTCCATGTCAAACCCGGACTTTCGCAACAGGCAACGCAGGGTGAACGGACAATACCAGGCAACGTGGTCCCGGTTCCAACGGGCGCGCTCCGGCGAGAACATCGACTGCAGCGTATTCTCCAGGTAAAAGGGGTGCGGCGTCGTGAGAAGCAGGACTCCATCGTCCTTCAGGTGCCGCCGCATGTTGACCAGCAGCTTGCCGGGGTCCACGACGTGCTCAATGATCTCGCCGAGTACGATCACCTCAAATGTCTGACCCAGTGAATCCGACATCGCATTGGCGAACACCATATTGTAGCCGCGGGACCGCAATTCTTCGATATCTTCGCGAAGAATGTCGACCCCTAATACGGTTTTGGCATGTTTGACCAGGTGCCGGTGCACCCAGAACTCAGATGCCTCCTCTTCGGCCGTATGCGCTACACAACCCACGTCAAGCACACTCTTGTCCTTCACGAAAGAGCACAAGAAGTCGGTGACCGTAATCCGCGCGTCGAGGTGTTTAACGTCCATTGCTTCGGATCCACACTCTTACAGGCGCCGTTCGTCGACCGGGGAGCCTCGGGTAGTTTAGCAAGTTCGGCCCGCCCGCGATCCGGCAACGTCCGCAGAGCGGCCGTGCGCTGGTGTGCGCGGCCGCGAAATCGCTATGATGAATCGACTGATGAACCTCCTGTTTGTTTCCCCCCGCCAGTGCTGGCCGGCGGCGAGTGGCGCGAAGCTGCGGGAATATCATCTGGCCCGGGCGCTGGGCAGCCGCGCGCGTCTGCACTACGTTTTCTTCTCCGCCCCGCACGGGAAACCACCGACCCAGGCGGACCTTCCGTTTTGCGCGGAGATTACCGAGCTGCCGCCCGCGCGTTCGTATACTCCCGGCAAAATCGTTCGCGGAATGCTGGGCCAGTGGCCCATTTCGGTGCTCAACTATACGTCGCCGGAGATGACGGCGGCGCTCACCAGGATCGCGTCGTCGGCGAAATTCGACGTCATACATCTCGACAGCATCCACCTGGCGGCCTATGAGCCCGTACTGCGGCGCCTGCAGTCTGACGCGCGCATCGTTTACGACTGGCACAATATCGAGTCCGATATTATGCGCCAGTACACGGCGCGCTCCACTTCGCCCGCCCGCAAGCTGTATTCGGCGCTGACCACGCCGAAACTCACCGCTCTCGAACACCGGATTCTCCACTCCGCGTTCGGACACCTGGTATGCAGCGCGCGCGAACGCGAGCAACTCCGCGCGATCGCACCCGGCGCCCGCATCGAGGTGATCGAAAACGGAGTGGATACCAGCCGTTTCGCATCGCCACGTAAGGATCTGCCCCGGTATCGAATCGTTTACGTGGGGTTGATGAGCTACCACGCCAACATCGAAGCAGCCGTATGGTTCACCCGCGAAATCTGGCCCTCGATTCGCCGCAAGTTCCCGCAGTGGACGCTCACCCTGGTAGGCGCGGACCCGGCGCCGCCGGTTCTCGACTTAGCACGCGAGGCGGGCGTCGAGGTCACCGGCACGGTTCCCGATGTCGCGCCGTATTATGACCAGGCCATCGCCGCGGTGGTGCCGTTGCGCACCGGCGGCGGGACCCGGCTCAAGATCCTGGAAGCCATGGCCGCGGGAGTGCCCGTCGTTTCCACCGCGCTCGGCGCCGAAGGGCTGGAAATTTCCCCAGGTGTGAATATTCTGCTGGCGCCTGGCGACGGTTCCGGTCTGGCCGATCAATGGATCGCATCTCTGGAATCGGCGGCAGCCGACGGTCCGTTGCGGTCGACACTGATATCGGAAGGCCGTCGACTGGTTGGGGACCGCTACGATTGGGAAGCGATCGGGCGGAAAACTTTCGATCTGTACCGCCGATGGGTAGATCCGTCAGCATGAAGCGCCTGCACCTTCTGGCCATTCTCGAGGCCAACACCGCCACCGGTCCGGCCAAAAACCTGCTTCAATTCGCGAGCACCGAAGCCCGGCCGGATGGGCAGGCGGACGTCAGCATCGCGGTCTTCCACCGCGCGGGCGATCCGGAAGTCCTGGCGGAGGCGGCCGCGAAGGTTCGCGTCCCCTTCTACCGCATCGAGGAGCAGGGACGTTTCGACCGAAGCGTGGTGCCTGCGCTTCAGATCCTGGTTCGCCGCATTCAGCCGGACGTGGTGCAAACTCACGCCGCGAAATCGCACGCCATCGTGCGCGCCGCGGGACTCCATCGGATGGCGCCGTGGGTCGCGTTTCATCATGGTTATACCTGGACGGACTGGCGCGCGCGCCTCTACGCGCAGGCCGACCGCTGGTCCCTACGGAGCGCCCGGCAGGTGGTCACCGTCAGCGAGCCGTTCCGGCGGGAACTGGAGCGGATCGGAGTAAAACGGGAGCGAATCGTGGTGCTTCACAACGCGATCCCTGCTGACTGGGGACGTATCGTCGATCCCTTGCTGCGCGCACGATTGGGCATCGCGGACGGGAAGCCGATCGTGCTGATGGTGGGCCGGCTGTCGCTTGAAAAGGATCATTTGACGCTGCTCGAAGCGGTCGCGCGCGTTCACCGGAGCGGACGCGCCGCTCCGCATCTGCTGATCGTAGGGCAGGGACCGGAACAGCCGCGCATTGCGGCCCGGGCGGAAGCGCTGTCGCTCGCCGCACACGTCACGTTTACCGGCCAGGTGGATTCAGCCGAGCCCTATTACGCGATCAGCGATGTGGCGGTGCTGTCGTCGCGCACCGAAGGATCGCCGAACGCCCTGCTGGAGGCGATGGCTGCGGGCATCGCTGCGGTTGCCACGGCGGTGGGTGGAATTCCCGAAATCGTCACCGGCCGGGAGAGCGCGCTGCTGGTTTCTCCCGGGGATGCTCAGGCCATGGCGGACGCGCTTATTGAGGTGCTGACGGATCGCGCCCTCGCGGAAAGTTTAGCGGCCCAGGCCTATGCGCTGGTCAAATCGAGCTTTTCTCCGGAGGCGCGGGCGGCCCGTTTGAGAGAGATTTATCGAGCCCTGATCGAAACCGCAGATTGATATTTCTTTCTCAGAAGGGCGCGGCAAGCTACTTATTTCGCTCCTTTTCCCGATACTCTAGATTAGGGAATGAATTCTCAGCTGGTTGCGAAAGTCCGGACATTACTGCTGGCTCCGGTCGAGCGCGATCAGCCTGGCACGCGGCCGGCGTATCAGCGTTTGGCGATCCCGCATTCGTTCAAGCCGGAGCTGAGCTTTTCCGAGGCGATGATCGCTGCGTTTGGCGCATTCCTGCGCATTTTTCTGGGGTCCATCCTGTTCGGTGTGTACGGCTGGAATGCGCTGGTCCGGTGGAACGCCATCGGGTCCACGTTCTGGAAGGTGGTCGCGGCGCCGCCGATCATTCTCCTGTTCCTGGTGTTGCTTGTGCTCCTGATGGCGGCCATTTCCGCCATGGTGCGCAAGCTGCTGTCGCGTTAACAATCGGAAAAATCCGCTTCACGTAATCATTCTGAAATCTTCCTCCAGTAGACTCATCATTCCGTCTCACGGGAGGACGCATGGAGCTATTTGGACAAACGGTCTCGATGGGCAGCGGGATTTTCCTTCTGCTGGCGCTCGCAATGGCGTTGAGTTTTGAATTCGTCAACGGATTTCACGATACCGCCAACGCCGTCGCGACCGTCATTTATACCCACACCTTGAAACCGACCGTGGCCGTGATCTGGTCGGGATGCTGGAACCTGATCGGCGTGCTGGTTTCGACCGGCGCGATCGCGTTCGGCGTACTGGCCCTGCTGCCGGTGGAACTGGTTTTGAACGTCGGCTCCGGCGCGGGGTTCGCGATGGTGTTTGCGCTGCTGCTTTCGGCCATCATCTGGAATCTGGGCACCTGGTATCTGGGCCTCCCGGCGTCCAGCTCGCATACCCTGATCGGCGCGATCATGGGCGTCGGACTGGCGAATGCATGGCTCAACACGCGCACGTTCGGGGAAGGCATCAACTGGGCCAAAGCTTCGGATGTCGGTATGTCCCTGTTGGTGTCTCCGATTGTGGGCTTCGTCTGCGCGGGCGGCCTGCTCCTGTTGTGCAAGCTGTTAATCAAAAGAAAAGACCTGTACATGGCTCCCGAAAAGGACACCGCGCCGCCGTTGTGGATTCGCGGCCTGCTGGTCCTGACCTGCACGGGCGTGAGTTACGGGCACGGATCGAATGACGGTCAGAAGGGCATGGGGCTGATCATGCTGATCCTGGTCGGCATCCTGCCGCTGTCGTTCGCGGTCGATCTCAGCACCAGTCCGGATCAGATCAAGGAACTGGCGGCGACCACCCAGACCATCTCATTTCAAATGGACCGCCATTCGCCCGGCGTGGCCATGGGCGGCGATCAGATTGCGGCCGATGAGCTGTCGGCATATCTGAAAACGACCGGCAAGATCACGGACCGCACCTTCGCCGCGGTAGGGACCAAGTGCCGCGAGATTTCGGACATGCTCAGCGGCAAACAGTCCCTCACAGAGCTCTCTGGCGACCAGCGCCGCACCCTGCGCAGCGATCTGTATCTGACCTCGGAATCGCTGGGCAAATTGATCAAGCAGCATAAGCTCGAAGACGCGGACGAGCAGAAGAGCGTCGCGACTCTCAAGAGCCACATGGACAAGCTGACCAAATTTATCCCGCTGTGGGTGAAGGTCGCGGTCGCGCTGGCGCTCGGCCTGGGCACCATGATCGGGTGGAAGCGCATCGTGGTGACGGTGGGCGAAAAGATCGGCAAGGAGCACCTGACTTACGCGCAGGGCGCGGCCGCGGAACTGGTGGCGGCGGGGACCATCCTGGCGGCCGACCATCTGGGGCTACCAGTCAGTACCACGCACGTGTTGAGCTCCGGCGTAGCCGGGACGATGTTCGCCAACCGCAGCGGATTGCAGGTGGATACGCTGCGGAATCTGCTGCTCGCCTGGGTGCTGACGCTGCCGGTGTGCGTGCTGCTGGGCGCCGGTATTTTCTCGTTCGCGCTAAACGTGCTGCTGCGGCTGGGAGTCCATTAACCGCTGGGATTGGAAGCCGGACGTGCTCCGCTCCCTGACGCGTCTGTATTACAACTGCGGATGTGCTCCCCTCGCTGACGCGCGGGGTTCCGCATGTCGCTCATTCGACAGGGAGCCAAACGGAACCGCGCGCGTCAGCAAGCGGAGCACGTCAGAGGGTTCACGACTGGTAGTATCGGGCGCCGCTTTGGCGCGTTGCCGCATCGGCGGACTTCAGCTCTCGACGCCGGAGCTCTCGGCGCACCGGCTCAGTACCTTCATCAGCTCTTCGATGCCGACCGGTTTCGATAGAAAACCGTCCATGCCGGACTTCATACACTGCTCGCGGCTCTCGACGGTGGCCTGCGCGGTCATGGCGACGATGGTCACGTGACGGCTCCCCGTTTCGCGGCGCCGGATCTCAACGGCCGCTTCGTGCCCGGTCATTTCCGGCATCTGGCAATCCATAAAGACCAGGTCGTAGGGCAGTAGCTCCAGCATCTCGAGCGCTTCCCGGCCGTTGGCCGCGACGTCGCAGCGAATCCCCAGCTTTTCGAGCATCCGGGAGATCACGCGTTGGTTGATCACGTTGTCCTCGGCCACCAGGACGCGGCCAGGCAGATTGGCGACCATGCTGCCGTCCAGTCTCGGGGCCGGTTTCCGTTCGCGCGCTACAGCTTGGGCGAGCCTGCGGGTCGACTCCCCTCCGGGCGACCAGGTTTGCAACAACGCATTGGTCAATTGCGACTGCCGGACCGGCTTGACCAGACAGGCATCCAGCGCGGACCCTTCCAGATGCCGCAATTCGCGCCAGCCGCCGACTGAAGTCAGCATCAGAACCACGGTTTCGTGCAGGTCCGGGTCGGCTTTGATCCGGGCCGCAAGCGTCGCGCCGTCGATCCCGGGCATGTTGTAATCGGCGATGACGATCCGATATGGATCGCCTGCGCGGTGCGCCTCGCGCAGGGCCTCCAGGGCATCCTGGCCCGACGCATAGCTCCCGTTGCGCATTCCCAGGCTCGAAATCTGCTCATGTACCACGCGCCGGTTCACTTCGTCGTCGTCGACAATCAACACACGGAGACCCTGCAACTGCGCCACTGGAACCGGCGTCGCGTAGGGATGCCCGTCGAATGCCAGCGGAACGCGGACGCAGAAGGTGGAACCTTCGCCGGGTACGCTGTGAACGTCGATGGTTCCGCTCATCAGTTCGATCAGTTGTTTGGAGATCGCCAACCCGAGTCCGGTACCACCATACCGCCGCGTAACGGAGGTGTCGGCCTGGCTGAATTTCCGGAACAGACAGTCCAGCTTCTCTTCCGGGATGCCGACTCCGGTGTCGGTGACCGTGATGGTCATGCGGGCCTGATCTTTTTCGTGCAGTTCGCATTTGACCGCGATCAGCACGTGGCCCTGGTGAGTAAACTTGACCGCATTGCCCACCAGGTTGGTCAGCACCTGGCGGATGCGCCCGGCGTCGCCCGAAAATTTGCACGGCTCCGATGCCGGGTATTGCAGCACCAGGTCCAGTTCCTTTTCTTCCGCCCGCGGCGCCAGCATTTCGGCGACTTCTTCGACCAACAGGCGCAGGTCGAACGGGAAGGATTCGATAGCCAGCTTGCCGGCTTCGATTTTGGAGAAATCCAGAATATCGTTGATGATGGCGAGCAGGGCTTCGCCGGAGGTGCGGATGGTGCCGGCGTACTCGCGCTGCTCGGCCGTAAGGTCGGTGTCGAGCAGCAGGCCCGTCATCCCGATCACGCCGTTCATCGGGGTGCGGATTTCGTGGCTCATGTTGGCGACGAAATCGCTTTTCGCCTGGCTGGCCGACTCCGCCAATTTCTGCGCGGCCCGCAGACGCCGGGTCAGCCAGAAGGTCGCAATCAGCGCGGCGGTGAGAATGGCAAGCGCGCACAGCAGAAGAAAGGATCCGCCGCGCACCCGGTCGTATTGAAAAATGGTGCTGGCTTCCGTACCGATGCTGGTGTGCCAGCGGAAATCGATTCCGGCCAGGCTTCCGTCCGCCGCCATCTTCCCGATCTCGTCCCGCAGCCGGCGTGCCGCGAAGCGCGCCGCGGCCGAATTCTTATTCGCGCCGATGCCGAACCAGAACGTGGCGTCTTCGAGCGGGATCGCACGCAACGGCTGCTCCGGGCAACCCGACGAGCGCATATCGAACATGGAGCTCTGTGCCACCAGTCCTGCCTGCACCTGGCCCGAGCACACCGCCGCGATCACCTCCGCCGTGGTCGGCTTCGACACCATGACCGCGGCCGCCAGCTTTCCGTGCGCGATCCGGTTATCCAGACTGATCTTGGAGACCGCCAGGGTCTTGCCGGCGATATCTTCGGTTCCCTTCAACGGGGTGGCTTCGGCGAACAGAAGTACGTAAGTCATCTTGGCCCAGGGCCGCGTGACGTTCAGAAATGGCTGGCGCTCGGGTAAATCCCCGACGATCGGCCAAAGGTCCACCGCGCCCGACGACAACGCCTTTTCCGGCCCTTCCGGCGAATAGCGCCAGTCCAGGCGGATGTTGCGCCGCCGCGCGGCTTCTTTGACTACATCGACCGCCGGCCCGGTGGGGTGTCCGTTGGCGTCGGGGAAATGGTACGGCGGCGAATTCTGGAAGCCGATCTTGAAGACACGGTCCGGGCCGGCTGTTCCCACGTAAGCGGTCAGAACGAAGTATGCGCCCAGCAGACCAACCAGGGTCGCGATCGACCATACGACCGCGGGCGCGCGAAACCTGCGATGAACGAGGAAAGCCGGGGCCATCTCTAAACTCATCGGCACTGAGGGCCCAATAGCTTAGCCTGCCAAGGTGGGTTCACGCGGGCTGGACGACGGCGCCGGTGACTTCCGCGATGACGCCGAACAGCCGGGCGCGGTCGATGGGCTTCGAAACGTAGCCGTCCATGCCTGCGGCCAGGCACTTTTCCGAGTCGCCCTTCATGGCGTGCGCGGTCATGGCGACAATCGGGACGCGCCTTCCGCTCCCGCGCTCCTGCTCGCGAATGGCGGCGGTGGCCGTGAACCCGTCCATATCGGGCATCTGGATGTCCATGAAGATCAGATCGTAGGAACTTTCCGCAACGGCGTCGAGCACCTCGATCCCATTGTTGGCGAGCTTCACCGAATGGCCGGCCTTCTCCATCAGCCGCCGGATCAGCGCCTGGTTGACCATGTTGTCTTCGGCGACCAGAATGCGCAGGGGCTCGATCGCCGTGGCGATCGGCATGGGCGCGGGCTCGGCCGGGGCCGGAACGCCGGCGGCGTCCACTACCGCGCGGATGGCCGTCAGCAATTCCTCTTGGCGCACCGGTTTATTCAGATAGACCGGAATTCCGCTGCGCTGCCGGCGCACGGCATCGCCGGGACTGCCCGCCGAACGCAACATAATGATGGGCACAGCCAGTTCCGCATCGTCGTACACCCGCGCGGCGGTCTCGAAGCCGTCCATCCCCGGCATCTGGCAATCGAGCAGCATCAGCCGGATCGGATCGCCGGAGCGCCGCTGCCGGCGCAGGATTTCGATGGCCTCTTCGCCGCCCGACGCCGTGATCGGCCGCATCGACCATTTATGCAGCATGCGCGAAAGCATGTGGCGGTTGGTGGAGTTATCGTCGACGATCAGGATCGGCAGATCGCGGAGCAGGGAAGCCGGCGAGAGCGCGCGTTTGCCGACCGGCTCGGTCAGCGCTCCGAATCGGGCCGTGAAATGGAACGTGCTGCCGTAGCCTTCCCCGGCCGATTCCACCCAGATGCGGCCGTTCATCATTTCCACCAGGCGCTGCGAAATCGCCAGGCCGAGTCCCGTGCCGCCGAATTTCCGAGCCGTGGAATTGTCCGCCTGGGTGAACGCTTCAAACACCATTTTCTGTTTGTCGCGATCGATTCCGATGCCGGTATCGCGCACCGAAAAGTGCAGAGTCACTTGATCTTCGGTGGCCGATTCTTTCTCCACCGCGACCGCGATTTCTCCGCGTTCTGTGAATTTGATCGCATTTCCAATCAGGTTCACCAAGACCTGCCCCACGCGGCCGGGATCGCCCAGCAGGGCCCGTGGAAATTCGCCGCGAATATCCTGAATCAGCTCCAGATCCTTGTGATGCGCGCGGAAGCTCATGCTGCGCAGCATCTCACCCAGCATGTTGTGCAGATCGAACGGAACGTTTTCGAATTCCAGCTTCCCGGCTTCGATTTTCGAGAAGTCGAGAATGTCGTTGATCACCATCAGCAGGGATTCCGCCGAACTGCGGACCATGCCGATGTCCTGGCGCTGCTCCGGAGTGAGCCGCGTATCCAGCACCAGTTCAGCCATGCCGATGATTCCGTTCATCGGCGTGCGGATTTCATGGCTCATCGACGCGAGGAACAGGCTCTTCGACTGATTGGCGGCGACCGCCGCGTCTTCGGCGCGCTTCCGCTCGGCGACCTCAATTTCGAGCACTTCGCTCTTTTCTTCGAGCAGCGTCATGATCATGCCGAAAGCGACAAAATATTTGGGCAGATCCCACACCACGTTGTCGCCCGGAATCTTGAGTCCGGCCGCCGCGCACGCCTCGGCCACCGGCCACACCATCCCCCACAGGAAGAACGAAAATGAAGTGAACAGCGCCCCCGGCGTAAACCGGCGATAGCGCATCCAATAGGCGGTTCCGGTGGCCACGAAGCTGGCGAACAGAATGAAATCCATTCCATAGTCCGGGATCTGGAAAAGCGCCCATACCCCCGGGATCGCTGCGAGCGACCATAGGGCGCCCTGCTCCAGATATTTGGACATCAGCGCGATTCCAGTGCCCAGAATCACGGCGAGCAGAATTCGATAGGGCCAGACCGCCTGCACGTCG
Organism: Terriglobia bacterium; assembly: GCA_963797245.1. GTDB lineage: Bacteria > Acidobacteriota > Terriglobia > Bryobacterales > Bryobacteraceae > Palsa-187. The sequence goes on along the minus strand of CAWCPE010000009.1, from coordinate 256,304 downwards.
AGGATCTGCAAGGTCCAGTACGCAAGAGCAGGAGTAAACAGCAGTCCCCAGAACACCATTTTCTGCCGTGCCTGGTGAAAGGCGTCAGTGACCGACAGGAAGAAACAAGCCGCGCTCACCAGTAGCGTCGCGTAGGCGACCCATCCGGCGGTGCGCTCGGAAATCCTTGAAAACGCGAACAATGTCTGCGCCAAAAAGTGGACTTCAATGCCGATCCAGCCCATCATCCATAAGCGCGCGCTGGGGCTGCGATCGCGGCGATAGATCCATGTAAACAGCGCCACCAGGATGGACATCACCGTGAGAACCAGCACGCGATCGAAATGTGGCGGCACTGAATGACCTCCTGGCCGAGCGGGATTTCACTCAATCCTACCGGACCATTCGCGATGTTTAAATAGGAAGACCGGTCCAGCCCGGAAGTCCTAAAGTGCCTTAGGGGTGTCAAATTTCCGTGGAAGCAATTGAACCGATGGATGTTATACTCGGGACGTGAAAGGCATCGTACTGGCGGGCGGCACCGGCAGCCGCTTATTTCCGCTGACCAAAATCACCAATAAACACCTGCTTCCGATCTACGACAAGCCGATGGTGTACTACCCGATCCAGACCCTGGTGGAAGCCGGGATCACCGATATCATGCTGGTTACCGGCGGCCGAAATTCGGGAGATTTCCTACGTCTGCTCGGCAACGGCAAGGAATTCGGGCTGAAACATTTGAATTACACGTATCAGGAAGGCGAGGGAGGCATTGCCGAGGCGCTGGCGCTCACCGAGCATTTCGCCGACGGCGACCAGGTCTGCGTGATCCTGGGCGATAACCTTATTGAAGGCAACATTCGCGCGGCGGTCGACGAATTCAAGCGCCAGGAGCGGGGTGCGCGGATCTTCTTAAAGGAAGTCTCCGACGCCGAGCGTTTCGGAGTCGCGGAACTCGACGGCCAGCGTATTGCCGGGATCGAAGAGAAGCCGCAGCATCCCAAGAGCAACTACGCGGTCACCGGGATCTATTTATATGACGGCACGGTGTTCGAAAAATGCCGCGTCTTGAAACCCTCCGCGCGCGGTGAGCTGGAAATTACCGATGTAAACAACGCCTATATCCGCGAAGGCACCATGACGTTTTCGATCCTCGAAGGCTGGTGGACCGACGCGGGCACCTTCGAATCCCTGCTGCGCGCCGCCAACCTGGTGGCCGCCAAGCAGCCCGTCTTAGCCGCGAATGAACGCGGATAAACGCGAATCCAGAATTCATTCCCATTCATCGTTGGCCCGCCGTCCCTGGTTTGGTCGAGAATTATTCAACGTATTTCCAACTCAGAACGCTAGCGCCCCACCACCAGGATCGTGAAGCTGTCCGGAATCGCCTGCGGACGCCCCTTTTTTCCATCTTTCGCCGCAGTGGCCGGCGCAAATTCGGCAGTCGGCAGATACAGCTTGTGAGCTTTCTGATCCGAGCCGATGGTCCGCGCGCTGACCTGCGTCGGAATCGTCTTCACGGGCTCAAATTTTCCCGGTGACGTTTCGCCCACCATGGTGATATTGCCGTCGCGTCCGTTGGCGCTGAACGCATAGCCGCCGTCGAAGGCTACGCCGTCCGGGCCAGAGCCGATCGCCGGGGTGGCCAGAACCTTCCCGGCCATCGGATCGCTCACGATCATCATCTTATTCCCGCAGACCGAATACAGCCGCACTTTCGGATCGATCGCCAGCCCGCTCGGCCCGTCGCACGGAGCAATCGAATAGCGTTTCGAAACCACGCCGTCCTTGGCGTCGATCACCACGATCTCGTTTTTATCCTCAATATTGGCGAACACGTGGCCTTTGCCGTCCACCTGCGAAAATTCGGGTTTGCCGTTCAACGGCAGAGAAGCCGTGATCACGTTTCCGGTCTTCGCGTCGATGATGGTCGAATCCGAGCTGCGCCCGTTGAAAGTAAACACGCGATGCGTCACCGGCTCATAAATAATCGAATCCGGATTCTGGCCGGTCTTGATGCGCGAGGTTCGCTGGTTGGTTTTGAGATCGAACACCGTAACGTCGTTATCGCCGCCGTCGCTGATGAACCCTTTGCCCAGATCGTTCGCAATCGCAATCCCGTGCACGCCGGTGGTCTCCGGGATGGTCGCGATCAGCTTGTCCGTTGCGGTGTCGATCACTTCGGTCTGCGTCGCGTGGGAAACATATAACCGGTGGTTGGCGCTATCGGCGTACACGTAATCCCACCGGCCGGCTCCGCCGACCTTGATCTTCCCGATCACCTTATAATCCGGCGCCGCGGCGAACGCACTTACAGACGCGAGTAAACACACCAGGGTCTTCATAACAAAAAATGGTATCGCTTCAAGCTGAAGATTGGCTGAAGGCGGGGGTTTTACCGGCCTCGTTGCGCAGGGCAAAATGCACCACGAATTTTGATCCTTTGTTCAAAGAGCTGCGTACTTCGATCTCGGCCCGATGCGCCCGCGCGATGCTGTCCGCAAGCGCAAGCCCCAAGCCGTAGCCGCCGTTACTCGAACCGTAAAACCTGCGAAAAATGTTCGGCAACTCCGTTTCGCTGATTCCGGAGCCGAAATCCTGGACGCCGACCGAAACGCTCCCCTCCTCGCGTTCCACCGTCACGATCACCTCGCCGCCTTCGTTCGAAAACTTCAGGGCGTTATCGAGCAGCACCAGGAACAGCCGGTGCAAGCCCGCGCGATTTCCGGCGACCGTCGCCGCGGCATCGCAAAACGAGGCGGTGACGCGGATGCGCCGCACCCCGGCAAGCGCCCGCATCTCCGCACATACATCCCGCGCGACGTCGCGCAGATCCAAGGAACCAAGCGGCATTTCCACCGTGCCGGTATCGCAGCGCGCGAGCAGCAACAGATCCTCCACCAGTTGCGTCATCCGCTCGGTCTCCGCCGCGATTTCCTGAAGCGCTTCGCGATACGCTTCCGGCGACCGCGCGCGGCGCAGCGCCAGTTCGGCCGTCGTGCGGATCACGGCGAGCGGGGTACGCAGCTCATGCGAAGCGTCCGCCACAAAATGCGACAGCGTGGTCACCGCGGATTCCAGGCGCCCCAGCATCGCGTTCAAAACTTCCGAAAGCCGTGCGATTTCGTCGCCGGTTCCAAGCACCGGCAGGCGCGCGGAAAGGTTTTCGATGCTGATGGAGTGCGCCGCCTCGGTGGCTTCCGTCACCGGCTGGAGCGCGCGATGGCTCAGCCATACGCCTCCCGCGCACGCGATCAGGATGACTCCCGGAATCAAGCTGGCCAACAGGAGCCGCAACAGGTCCAGGGTATGTTGAGCTTCACCCACTGGCGCTCCCGCCTCGAGCACGAAGGTTTCTCCGTTCCAGCGGAATTCGCGCCGCGTGGTGCGCAGTCCCGCCCGAGGTTGAGAAGGTGGGTACGAGAAAGAAAAACCGTTCGCACCGGAAATCGAGATGAAGCTGCCCGGCGGAAGAGCCTGGCAGAATTCCTCGAGCTCATCGCGCAATTGAGGCCCCGGGTCTTCCGCCGCCTCCGCCCGGAAATATTGTTCGAACCGGCCGGCGCGGCCTGCCAGGTCACGATCGATTTCGCCGGTCAGCCGCGCGCGCATTTGCCACCACACCAACCCGCCGAACAAGCTCAACGAGCAGAACAGCACCGCCGCGTACCAGGCCGCGAGGCGGAATCTTATGGACCGGATGCGCATTTAGAAAGCCGCCTCGTTCCTGGCGGATGAAAGCTGCCGCGTCGCGGGAGGGCGGGGCTTCAGCCCGCGCAAGGCTTCAGCCTTGTTCCCGGGGAGCGGCGCTGAAGCGCCACGCGGATTAAAATCCGCCGTCCTCTTCTGATGGGTGAAGCGGATGATCATGGCTCCCGCATCATGTAGCCGAAGCCGCGAATGGTGTGGATCAGCTTCGGCTCGCGAAAATCGATTTTGGTGCGCAGCAGCCGCAGGAAGACTTCGAGAGTGTTCTCGGTCACCTCGCTGGCCGGGCCCCACACCGAATCGAGGATAGTGCCGCGGCTGATCGCCCGGCCCCGGTTGCGCATCAGCAGCTCGAGCAGCTGATATTCGCGCGGCGTCAGGCTTAGCACGGTTTTCCCGCGCATCACCCGATGGCTGGCCGGGTCGAGCGTGACGTCGGCGATTTCGAGACACGCCGGCCGGGCAATCTCCCCGCGCCGGCTCACCGCGCGGAGGCGCGCGAGCAGCACTTCGATCGAGAACGGCTTGGTGAGATAATCGTCGGCGCCCGAATCGAGCCCGCGCACCACATCCGAAGCCGCGTCGCGCGCGGTCAGCATCAGAACCGGCGTTTTCACCCGGCATTCGCGCAAGCGCCGTGCGACCGAAACCCCATCCATGAGCGGGAGCGTCACATCCAGCACGATCACGTCAAACGGCGAGCAGCGAGCCATCTCGAATCCTTCACGCCCATCGCGCGCGAGCGCCACCTGATGGCCTTCTTCGCTGAGCATCCGCTCCAGCAGATCGGCCATGCGGCGTTCGTCTTCGACCACCAGAATCTGCATCAATACCTGCTTTAATTCTCGCGCGTTCCACGCCGGTCAGAGTCCGTGTGAAAAAAAGTGGAGTTGATCCCCGCCGTGACCGGCAGGGCTGGCCGACGCCTGCGCCTTCAACGCGATAGACCAGCCCTGCCGGTAACGGCGGGGTGAAGCCTCGACTTTTCACACACACTCGTCACGGCGGGGTCGACTTCACCAACTCGCCTGCGCGAGCGTTATCCCGCGATCCCCACGCGTCAAAGTGCACCAGCCGGGCCAGATCCTCGCGATGCTCCCAGCCGCGAACTTCCAGATCCGGCCGCGCGGCGAATTCTGAAACGTAGCCGACGCACAGATACGCGATCACGCTCACCGGATCGGGAATCCGAAGCAAAGCTTTCAACTCGTCAAAATTCAGAATGCTCACCCAGCCCACGCCCAGCGATTCCGCGCGCGCCGCCAGCCACAGATTCTCGATCGCGCACACCGTCGAATACACATCCGTCTCCGGACTCGACTGCCTGCCGAGGCCATGTCCCCGATTCCTCGACCGGTCGCAGGTGACGCACACATTCACGGGTGCGCGCAGAATTCCTTCGAGCTTCAGATCTCCGTACAGCCCGCGCCGCTCGCCTGAGTAAATTTCCGTTGCATCGCGATTGGCCCGCACGAAATTATCATGCACCGCGCGCCGTACCGCTTCATCGCGGATGACGATAAAGTCCCACGGCTGCATGAATCCTACGGAGGGCGCGTGATGGGCCGCATTCAGGATCCGGCCGAGCACGGCGTCCGGAACCGGGTCAGCTATGAAATGGGACCGCACGTCGCGGCGTTCATAAATCGCGCGGTACACGGCCCGCCGCTCGGCTTCGGAAAACGGTGCACTCATCACCTCTATTGTTTCAGACGCCCGGACGGCGGTCTTCTCCATGGAGGCTCCGGACGTGCTCCGCTCCCCTGAACACATTGTTGAACGACGGATTTCAATCCGCGCGGAGCTTTAGCTACGCTCGCGGGAAGCGAGGCTAAAGCCTCGCGCGGAGGGCTTGCGCCGACGCCTGTGCCTTCAGTGCGATAGACCAGCCCTGCCGGTGAGAGTTTGTGAAAAGTGGAGTTGATCCCCGCCGTGACCGGCAGGGCTGGTCACGGACGTCTACGCCTTCAACGCGATAGACCATCCCTGCCGGTGACCGGCGGGGTGAAGCACTGACTTTTCACAGACACTCGTCAGGGAGGGGAGCACGTCCACAGACTCGACTTAGTCGCGTTAGCGGGGCGTATCGTAGCCCGCGATGCGCGGCTTCACGCCCGCGTAGCTGTCGACAATCGCCTGCGAAACCACCACCGAGTACAACGGGCGGATATTGAAATGGCTGTATGGGTTGATCTGGATCATCATAATGCCGATCAGATCCTCTACCGGATCGATCCAGAACAGCGTGCCGTTGGCGCCACCCCAGGTGAATGTGCCGATGGACAGCGCGTCCGGCGACTTCGACGGGTCGGTCAGAATCCCGAAGCCGAGCCCGAATCCGTAGCCTGCGCCGCGAATGTAGACCGGCTTTCCGGTCCCGATCTGATTGGTGATCATCATGTCGACCGTCATCCGCCCCAGCAGCCGATGACCCTCGTATTCGCCGCCGTTGAGCAGCATCTGGGAGAAGCGGAAATAGTCCGCCGCGGTTCCGTTCAGTCCGGCGACTCCCGGAAAATAGCGGGTCGGCTCGTGGTACTCAGGTTTGCGCAGCAGCGTGATCTTGCCGTCTTTATCCGGCCGGTACACGGCCGCCACGCGATTCACTTTTTCGCGCGGAATGTTGTAGTGGGTGTCGCGAATTCCCAGCGGGTCGAAAATTTTCTGCTTCAGATATTCGTCGACCGTCATGCCGGACATCTTTTCAACCAACGCCGCGACGAAATCGGTGGATGCGCCATACTGCCATCGCTCGCCCGGTTGAAACGCGAGCGGGCGGTTGGCCGACCGCTCGATCTCTTCAAGCAGCGTTTTCGGCCGGTCCCGGCCGCCCTCGAGCGACAATCCCGAAGTGTGCGACAGAATATTCCGCACCGTGACCGGCTTCGCCGGAATTCGCGCTCCCGACACCGGATCGATCACCACTTTATTCGCGTAGGATGGCAGCCATTTCGAAATCGGATCGTCCAGCATGAACTTTCCGTCTTCCCACAACATCATCAGCGCCGTGGTCACGATCGGCTTGGTCATCGACATCAGCGAAAAAATGGCGTCGCGTTGCATCGGCTGATTTTCTTCCTTGTAGCGCCAGCCCTGCGCCTCGAAATGGACCACTTTGCCGTGACGCGCCACCAGCGTCACCGCGCCGGCGATCTGGTTGGTGTCGATGTAATCCTGAATGAACGCGTGAATGCGCTCCAGCCGTTTTTCCGACATGCCCACCGATTCCGGCTTGGCCATCGGAAGATCGCTTTGCGCCATTGCACAAAAAGTGACAAAACCGAACATCGCCAGACGCATAAAATGCCTCCTTGATCCGAGCCATTGTCATACAATGCCGCCGGCCAAGTCCAACCGTCGCAAACTAGTGGAGTGCGTCGGAAATCGTGCGACGTAAAAAGGGGGACAGACTGCTCTGTCCCCGCCGCACATCTGTTGACTCCGCGGTGGAAATCGACCGTGGACAGAGTGGTCTGTCCCCCTTTTTACGTCGCACGATTTCCGACGCAGACCACTAGAGGGGTCTACGGCGCCGGCTTGGACTGGAGCGCCAGGTGATTCATGATCACCACATCCACGCGGCGATTCTTGGCGCGGCCTTCCGGAGTATCGTTGCTCGCCTCCGGCGAGTTGTCGGCGAAACCGGTGATGGCGACGCGGGAGCGGTCGACTCCGTAGGTGGCCAGCATCTCCATCATGGCGATGGCTCGCGCCGCGGAAAGTTCCCAGTTGCTGCGGAAACGCGAAGTGTGAATCGGCTGCGAATCGGTGTGACCTTCGATTCTCAAAGGATTCGAGACGGCATTCAGCGCCTGGGCCAGTTTTTCGACGATGGGCGCCGTCTTCGGATCGATGACGTCGGCGCCGGAGGGGAAAAACGCGGTCTGCTTGAGGCTCACCACCAGCCCGCGCGGCTCCAGATTGACTTCCACCTTGCCGTCCTTGATCTCCTGCTTCAGCGTGGCGCTTAGCGCTTTGAGCGAGGGCATGAGTTCGACCACATCCGCGGGAGGCGTTTCCTTGGTGGCGCGCTGCGCGCCGCCGGGACCCTTCATCTGCGCGTTGCCTTGACCCTTGTCGTCCACCGTTCCGCCCAGGATTTTTGCGACCGCCGGAGGAACACCCAACGACTTGCCGTCGGCCAGCGCTTTTTCGACGGCTTCGGAAATTTGTTTCGCTTTCGACTTGTCGGTCTGGGAGGACGCGAACATTACCACGAAAAAGGCGAACAGAAGCGTAATGAAATCGGCGTAGGAGACCAGCCAGCGCTCGTGATTTTCGTGCGAATCGCTGTGGCGGCGGCGGGGCATGGGAGGTTATCCGCGGGCCGCGACAGCAGCTCCGGCTCCGCTCTTTTCGGCCGCGGCCTTGGGCTTCTTTCCACTGGGCGGCGCAAACGCTTCGAGTTTCACCCGGATGAGCTTCGGGTTCATGCCTTCGAGAATGCTGCTGACCCCCTCCAGCAGGAGTTCCTTCAGCGCCACATCTTTCTGTGCCCGCGTTTTCAGCTTGTTGGCGCAGGGCAGGAAGACGATGTTCGCAACGAAGACGCCGTACACGGTGGCGACGAAGGCGACGGCGATGCCTTTGCCCACTTCTTCGATGTTTTCAAGATGCTTCATCACCTGGATCAGGCCCATGACCGCGCCGATGATGCCAACGGTAGGCGAGTATCCGCCGGCGGCTTCGAAAACTTTGGCTTCCGATTCGGCTCGTTTTTCGAACTGGATGAGATCGAGCTCCACCATCTTCCGGAGTTCCTGCAGGTCGGTGCCGTCGACGGCCAGCGTGAGAGCTTTCTTGAGGAACGGGTCGTCGATCTTTTCGAGATCCTCCTCAAGCGAAATCAGACTGCTCTTACGAGCTTTGGTGGCGTACATGACGATTTCGTCGATGGCGGCTTCGGTGTTGATCACGTCCTCGAAGAAGACTTTTTTAAGTCCGACCACCGCGGCGATCAGCGATGAGAGCGGGGAAGTCACCATCACGGCGCCGAGCGTGCCGCCCAATACAATGATGGCCGCGGTGACCTGCGTGACATCGGAAACCTTCCCGCCGTCCATGAGCAGGCCGCCGATGAGTGCGCCGACGGCCACCAGCAGGCCGGCGATGCTCGCGATGTCCGGCCTCGACGTTCGGAATTTGGGTCTCCCTTGAGGTTTATCAGCCATGCGGGACGCTCGTCACCCTTCCCGCGGCGACGCTCGCGTCGGCGAGATGGAAAACGCCGCCCGACAGGATCGACTGGCGAAAGGCGATCACCTTCTCCACCACGTCTTCGGGTGATTCCGTCACCAGGAACTTCTGGCCAGAGGTGAGCGACACCACCGTATCCGGCGTGGCGTCGATGTGCTCGATCAAATCCGAGTTGAGAAACAGCGGCATCTGGTTCAGTCTGGTGAGTTTTATCATTGTGCGTCCTTTTGAGCAGCATACATATCGATGGAAAACGCGAATAATTTACCCCCGGATGCCTAAGAAGCGCTCGGGTGAATCACCGAGCAGGTCTATAGGTATTGGCCAGGACTGCCGATGAAGCACCAGTAGACGATGGGTCCGCTCAATCTAAACCAGGATTCTGAGAGTCCGCAACAGCGTCATCTCAGAGGCGTGCATGAGACCTTCGCCACGGCGCTCGCGGGTTCGCTTTCGGCCTTTCTTCAGGCTGAGATCGGAACCTCGCTTGAATCTGTTTCGTTCGCGGGCGCGGGGGATTTCAAAGCCTCGCTTCCGGTTCCGGCCTGTCTGATCACCTTCCAACTGGAGCCGCGGCCGGAGTGGGCGATTTTGTCGTTCGACAGTGCGGCCGTATTCGGTTTGCTGGAGCTTCTGCTGGGCGGCCAATCCGGGCCGGCGCCGGTGGAATCGCGCGGCCTCACCGAGATCGAATGGAGCCTGCTCGAGGAAGTCGTGCGGGTGCTGGCCGCCGCGCTCGGAGAATCCTGGAAGATGTTTCACGCGGTGGAGTTCAAGGTACAGGCGCTCGATAGCGATCCCGCGAACCTCGCGCCTTCCGACTCCGCTCTGCGCATCGTCCGCCTGGCGTTCCGCCTGCAGATCGGAGAGCAGTCCGGCACTTTTGAAATCGCCGCGCCGCAAACGTTTTTCGACGTCGCGGAAACGCCGCAAATCCGGGCCGTGGAACACCCGATTGCCGACATCGAGCGAAATCTGACGCTGCTCGGTGAATCCAGAGTCGAACTGGAAGTGATTCTGGACGGGCCAACCATGGTTTTTAAGGAAATCGCGAACCTGGCGCCGGGGCATGTGGTGCAGCTCGATTATCCGCTTCAAAAGCCGCTGCGGGCGGTGGTGAACGGAACCGTTTCGATTCCCTGCCAGATCGTCAGCGCGGGGCGGAAGCGAGCCTTCCAGGTCGACGAAGTTATCTGAACGCCACGCGGGCATCGGAAGATCCGCCGGAGCTCAGGTTGGCGAGATGGTGCAGCAGATCCAGGCTAGCCTTGAGATCGGTCCCGGTTCTATGTCCGGCCATCCACTCGCGCATTACCACCCCGATTGCCCGCACCAGTTCCATGCGTTCGACTTCCGCGCCGGAGAGACGCGTGATTTCGATGGCGCGGGCCTGATCGATGGCGTTCTGGATCTGGCGTAAATCCGTACTATTCCACGCCGCGAGGAGCAATCTGGCGGAGCGCCGCGCGGCGGGCGGTTCGCTGGACCGGGGAGGAGCGGGACAAAGGCTGGGGGACGGTTGCACGGACCTACATATCGAGAAGTAACCCCGGGAATAGAGCGGGCCGTGCAGAATTTTCGAAAAAAAACTGAAATCGTTCCGCGAAATATCGAAATGCATATCGCCGCTGAGAAACAAGAAGGTTCAGACGGGCCGGCGTGAAGCCGCAAAATTATTGCAGAAGGAAGAAAAAATGTCTCTTTCGTTTCAAACGAACGTCACGTCTTTGGAGGCCCAGAATAACCTCCAGATAAACACCAACTCACTGGACAACGCCATTACCCAGCTGACCTCCGGATACCGCATCAACAGCTCGGGCGACGATGCCGCCGGCCTGGCAGTGGCGAACCAATTCCGTTCCAACATCACCGAACTGCAGCAGGGTGTCCGCAACGCCAATGACGGTTCCGCGATTCTGCAAACCATCGATGGCGGACTGAACAACATTTCCAACATTCTCGATCAGCTGCAGCAGCTGGCGACGCAATCGGCTTCGGGGACCTTCTCGGGCAGCCGCGCGACGCTGGATGATGAGTTCCAGACGCTGCTCGGTGAAATCAACCGCCAGGCGGGCAACATCGGCCTGGCCAGCGGCGGCGGCACCACCACCGCGTCCCAGTACAACAACGCGCTGGACGTTTACATCGGCGGCGGCAGCAGCCAGACCAACTCGCAGGTCAGCATCGCGCTGAACGGATCGGCGAACATCGTCGATTCGAGCGGACTGGGCCTGGCCGGCGACACGATCACCGGGGCGACTACCGCGGCCGCAATCACGAACGCGCAAAAAGCGATCACCGACATCGGCAGCGCGGTATCGGCGCTGGGTCTGGTACAAGGCGTGGTGGGCGACGGCGAAAACGACCTGACCTACGCCATCGGCCTGGCCAACTCGCAGATCACCAACGAATCGGCGGCGGAATCGAACATCCGCGACGCAAACGTGGCGCAGGAAGCCGCGGCGCTGACGCAGGGACAAGTGTTGCAGCAATCTTCGGTGGCCGCGCTCGCTCAGGCGAACGCTGAACCCGAAGCCCTGTTAAAGCTGCTGTCGTAACCAACGGCGGCAACCGACTAACGTTCCTGGAGTAATGGGCCGATCTTCAACCGAAGAACGGCCCACTCCGTTTTTAGAGGAATTAAATGGGAACGACCCCTAGCCTTACTTCATCCACCGCCACCTTTAACGGAACCAGCCAATACGCCGGCGACCTGCAGCAGGCCATCAACCAGGCGGTGACCATTGCGTCCATTCCACTCGACCAGGTGGAGACCAATCTCAGCACGCTTCAATCGGAAGCGAGCGAGTTGACCACGCTCGGGACGGACTTTGGAGCGGTGCAGACGGCCATTCAGAGTTTGTCTTCGACGACCGGAAGCGGGGCTCTGGCGGGGACGGTATCGGATAATACGGTGGCCTCGGTTTCGGTCGATTCGAGTGCCGATGTGCAGGCGGGCACCTACACTTTAAACGTGATCAGCGCCGGGTCCTCCACCACAACCCTCAGCAACACCGGCCTCCCGGTGGTGACCGACCCCGACACCAGTTCCATCAGCTCCTCGAACACGTTCACTTTGACCGTTGGCGCATCGAACTATACGATCAGCCCCGCGACCAACACCCTGAACGCGCTGGCGGATGCCATCAATGCGTCGGGCGCAGGCGTGAGCGCGACGGTGGTGAACTTCGGATCGCCGGAATCTCCCAGTTACCAGTTGTCGGTGCAAAGCACGTCGCTCGGAGACCAGAGCATTCAGCTCAATGACGGAACTCAGAACCTGCTGACCACTCTGGCGGCAGGGACGGACGCCCAGTACCAGGTGGACGGGCAGCCGTCCACGCCGATTTCCTCCGATAGCAGCACAGTCACGCTGGCTTCGGGAGTGACGGTGAATCTGGAGGCAGCGGGCGAAACCACCGTGACGGTAGCGCCGGATTCATCGGGAGCGGCGAGCGCACTTTCCGCATTCGCGACCGCCTACAACGCCGCGCTGGCCGAAGTGGGGAACAATCACGGGACCACCGGCGGCGCCCTCACTGGACAGGGTGTGGTATTCGACTTGGGACAAGCGCTGCAAAATCTGACGCAGTACACCGGCGGCAGCGGAAGCGTCCAGAGTCTGGCGGATATCGGACTGACGTTCAACGATTCCGGGCAATTGAGCTTCAATCAGGCGCAGTTTGAGAGCGTGGCGAGCACGGATCCCAACGACGTGGCGAATTTCCTCGGGTCGGCCACCGGCGGAGGATTTCTCGGGAACGCCACCAGCGTGCTGAACGGACTCGACAACACCAATAACGGGCTGTTGACGACCACCAACAACTCATTTCAAACGCAAATCGCGTCAGACAATCAGGAAATCACCGAACAGGAAGCCCGCATCACGACGCTGCAGAACAATATGACCGCGCAAATGACGCAGGCGGACACGCTGATTGCGTCGCTCGAATCGCAGGACACGTATCTGACAAGTTTGTTCACGGACACACAGGATGCTATTACAGCCAGCGGCGCATAAATTCCGGTCGGCGGTTCGCTCCGGAAACCTCGGCGACGCGGACCGGCTGCTGGTCGAACTGCGCCGCGAAGTGGAGCTGGCCTGGGCCGGCGCCGGGGCGGAGGAACGGCAGTCGATGGCCGCGGACGTGTTTGAGCTGCTCGACTGGGCCAAGCTCACCGTGCTGGTCAGGCGTTCCCATATGCAGCGGAAACTGGTCGAGATCCGGCGCGAAGGCGCCTATCATTCCTCCCCTGGCTCGCGCGGCCGCGGACAGATCGAATTCGTAGGATAGCGTCGGAGATTCATCGCCCGGCGGTGGATCTCCGACGGTCCACTCCTCAGGCCTCCATACAATTCAAGACCTTAGCCCTGGCACGCGGCGTGCCTTTTGCGCAGCATCATGTTCCAGGGCCTGGACACGAATTACGAGCGGTACATGAGCCTGTTGACCGAGCGGCAGAAGCTGGTGGCATCCAACATCGCCAACGCCGACACGCCCGGTTACCACACCAAGGACATCGATTTTCAGTCGGAGTTCGCCAACGCGATGAGCGGCGGCTCGCCGACCGTGATCGAACCTGAAAATCTCCCCGCCAAAACCGACGGCAACAACGTCGACCTGGATCGCGAAGCGCGCCTGCTCTCGGAAAACGCCATGCGGTTCCAGATCGCGACCAACTTCGCCCGCGGCGACATCGCCGACATCAAGCTGGCGCTTCAGGACGGTAAATAAATGAACCTGCTTTCGGCTTTATCGGTCAGCGCGTCGGGAATGGCGGCGCAGCGCCAGCGGACTGAGCTGCTGGTGGAAAATCTCGCGAATGCGGACACCACCCGCACTCCCGAAGGCGGCCCGTACAAGCGCAAGGACGTGGTTTTCGCCGCCGATCCCAACGCGTCGAATTTCTCGTCGTTGTTCGACAGCCAGATGAGTGAAAGCGGAGTGGGCGTGCGCGTCGCGCAGGTGGTGCAGGATACCAGCGAACCGGAAAAACGCTATATGCCCGGCCATCCCGACGCCGATGCGGACGGTTACGTAGCCTTCCCGAAAATGAATCCGTCCGAAGATATGGTGGATCTGCTGAACGCTTCGCGAACGTATCAGGCGAACGTGTCGGCCATTTCGGCGGTGAAGGACATGGTCCAGAAATCGATGGAGCTGTTCAAGTAATCGTATGCCGCACATCACACCCACTTCGACGCTCGCTCCGGTTACGCCCCTCGATCCGGACTCGCTCGGCGGCTCGTCCACGCAATCGAGCGCCGGATCGGCATTCAAAGACGTCCTGAGCAGCGCGATCAACGAAGTGGAAGGCTCGCGCGCGGGCGCCAATCAGACCATCGACAAGTTTCTGGCGGGCGACGGCGAAGACCTGCACTCCACCATTCTCGCCTCGCAGCGCGCCGATCTCGAATTCCAGATGTTCATGCAAGTCCGCAATAAAGTGATTTCCGCATATCAGGAAATCATGAAGATGCCGATGTAGCGTGAAGTCCTTCGATGCAACCTCACATGCCAACTGACCAGCTTCAGAAACTGATACGAACTCTCTCCGTCCGCCAGCGCTGGACCACCGCTTTGGTGGTCGTGCTGGTGGCCGCCGGAGTGTACGGGTTTTCCCGTTGGGAGAGCGAGGCCGATTTTCGTCCGCTCTATACCGGGCTTTCGCCCGAAGACGCCGGCATGGTGGTCCAGAAGTTGAAAGAAAGCAGCACGCCGTACCGGCTGTTGAACAATGGCGCGACCATTGCCGTTCCGGACGAAAAAGTCGCCGAGCTGCGCCTCGAAATGGCCGGCGCCGGACTGCCCAAGAATGGACGTATCGGTTTCGAGCTGTTCGACAAGACCAATTTCGGCATCACCGAATTCGCGGAGCACGTCAATTATCGCCGCGCGCTCGAAGGCGAGCTGGAGCGGTCGGTGATGTCGGTAGCCGAGATCGAGCAGGCCCGCGTTCACATTTCTCTGCCGCAGGAATCCGTATTCACGGAGGCCCGCCAACCGGCCAAAGCCAGCGTACTGGTGAAAATCCATCGCGGAGCGGCGCTTCCTGAAAGCGCCATCCCGGCGATCACCAACCTGGTGGCGAGCGCCGTGGAAGGGCTGGTGCCCGAAAACGTTTCCGTGCTGGATATGCGGGGTAATTTGCTGAATCGCCCCCGGCGCATGGGTGCCGCGGAGGAGGAAACTTCCAGCTCCGCGCTCGAATACCGGCACAAAGTGGAGCAGGACCTGGTAACCAAGCTCGATTCGACTCTCGAGCCGGTGATCGGCGCGGGACGCTTCCGCACCGCGGTGTCGGCCGACTGCGACATCACCAGCGGGGAGCAGAGCGAAGAAACCTTCGACCCGACGCATTCCGTGATGGTGAGCTCCCAGAAGACCGAAGACGTTCAGTCCCAGGCGCGACCCGCGAGCGGCATTCCGGGCACCGCTTCGCAGCTTCCGGATACCAACCCGCGGCCGGCGGCCGGCGGCGCGACCACCTCGCGGAAAACCGAAAGCATCAATTATCAGACCGCGCATACCGTCAAGCGGACCGTGCTTCCGCAAGGCGCGATTCGCCGGCTGTCCGTCTCCGTGCTGCTCGATCAGGACGTCCACTTTGAAGGCAAGCAGCGCGTGCTGGTTCCTCCCACGCCGGAACGCATCAAGGTCATCCATGACCTGGTTTCCGCCGCGGCCGGCTTGAACACCGAGCGCGGGGACCAGTTGATTGTAGAAAGCCTGCCGTTCGAATCGACTTTGAATCAGGATGCGCCGGACTCGTCCACGCCGACCGGCGGCGCGCCCCGGAAAAAACAGACGCCGATGGAGCAGCTGAAGAGCGATCCGAAGCTGATGTACGAGCTGGCGGGAGTCGTGATCGTCGTGTTGGCCGGAAGCGTCTTCGCGATCACGAAAATGCGGGGATCGAAACCCAGAGCCACCGAAGTCCGGGTTGCCGAGGCGCTGCCGGAGGCGTCCGGATCATCGTCCATGGAGCGCGCCGCGCGAGGAGATTCCGAACTGCTGAGAGCCCGGGAGCCGGCCGGGGCGATCCCTACGCTGGTGCCCGGACGCGTGGAAGTTCTCACCACGGAAGTCCGGGCGGCCACGCAGCGGAACACGGAGATCTGCGCGGGCGTGCTGCGCGGATGGTTGAAGGAAGGGAGAACGTAGCATGGCGGCGACCGCGCTCGCCCCCGCGCTGACGGGATTGCAGAAAGCCGCAATTTTGCTGGTCGCGCTGGGCGACGAAGCCTCCGGCGGACTGTTGAAGCTCTTGAGCGATGAAGACGTGGAGCTGGTGACGGGCGCCATCGCCAATCTTCCGGTGGTCCCGTTGGCACAGGCCGAAGCGATTCTCGAAGAATTCCGGGAAGCCGCCCACGGCGCCATGCAGGTGGGACACGGCGGCACCGAATACGCACGCCGCATGCTGGCGATGGCCTTCGGGCCGGAAGGCAGCAAGAAACACATCGAAAAACTTCCGCAGGGCAACGGCGGCGAACCGAACATGCTGCAACGCATCGACCCGCAGGTGCTGGTCCGCTTCGTGCGCGCCGAACATCCCCAAACCGCGGCACTGATTCTTTCGCGGGTCAGTCCGGCGCAATCGGCGGCGGTTCTTTCAGCGATGGAGCTGGATCTGCGCGCCGACGTGGCCGTGCGCATCGCGAGCCTGAACAAAATCTCGCCGGCGGTCTTCACCAAGATCTCGGCCGTGCTGGGAACCAAGCTCAAAGGAATGGGCGAGGTGCAGCGCGAATCCTCGGGCGGGCCGCGCGCGGCGGCGGAGATTTTCAACCAGCTCGATCCGGCGATATGCGACGAGCTGCTCGATCAGATGAACCAGGATCACTCCGCGCTGGTCGAGGAAATCCGCATGAAGATGTTCGTGTTCGACGACCTGCGGTCGATCGACAGCGCGGGCGTCACCGAACTGCTGTCCCGCGCCGACCGTCGCCAGCTCACCGTCGCGCTGAAAGGCGCGGCCGAAGAGCTGCGCCAGCACCTGCTCAAAGGCCTGTCCCAGCGCGGCGCGGCAATGCTGCTCGAAGACATGGAAGCGCTGGGCCCGATAAAGATTCGCGACGTGGAAGCCGCGCAGCAAAGCATCATCGCGGTGGTGCGTCAGCTCGAATCGGAAGGCGTGATCAGCCGCGGCAAAGGAAGCGGAAACGATGAGCAGTACGTCTAGAATTCTCCGCGAGGATGAACTCCCGGGCGTCACTCCCATCTGGTGGCGAGATAACGGAATCGCGCCGGCCGCGCCGCAGCCGAAGCCGCCAGCCGAAACGCCGACCGCCGCGCCGCCGGTGTCCGAAGCCGATCGCGAACGAATCGAACGCGAAGCCTATCAACGCGGCTTTTCCGAGGGCAGCGCGCTGGGCAAGCAGCAGGCGGGTGCGGAGCTGCAGCCGGTGCTCGAACGGCTGGGCAAGTGCCTGGCCGAACTGGCGTCGATGCGATCGCGCATGCGCCGCGACGGAGAAGGCGACCTGGTGAAATTGTCGATCGCCATTGCGCGCCGGGTGCTGCATCGCGAGCTGACGCTCGATCCGGAATCGATCGGCGGGTTGATCAAAGTCGCATTGGACAAGCTCGAATCACGGGAACTGAGCCGCGTGCGGGCGCATCCCGACCAGGTGTCCACCATTCGCGCGCTGCTCGACCGCTATTCGAGCGCGAAGGCCGAAGTAGTCGCGGACACGACCCTGAACAAAGGCGACGTCCTGTTTGAGACCGCGCACGGCGCCCTGGACGCTTCGGTGGACGCGCAACTGCGCGAGATCGAGCGCGGCCTGACGGACCGGCTTCGAAAGTAAACATGGACAACGACCACATTTCGCTTGACCGCTATCTTCAGGACCTGGACCAGGTGGAGCTTCTGCCATGGTGCGGCGAAGTTACCGCCACGGTCGGGCTGTTGATTGAATCGATCGGCCCGGCGGTCGCCATCGGGGACTTTTGCGAGATCGAAGCGGGCGATGGACGCCGCATTCGCACGCAGGTGATCGGATTCCGCAATGGCCGCGTGCTGGCGATGCCGCTCGATGAGCCGGACGGCCTGCAACTTGGCGCGAAAGTGATCGCGAGAGTGCAGGATGCTCGGCTGGCGGTAGGGCCGAACCTGCTGGGACGCGTTCTCGACGGTTTCGGGCAGCCGATGGACGGCGGTCCGGCGATCGAAGCGACCGAATCGTATCCTTTATATGCATCTCCGCCCAATCCTCTCAGCCGCAGCCATATCACCAGCCGGCTGATCACCGGCATCCGCGCGATCGACAGCCTGCTGACCTGCGGAAAGGGTCAACGCATCGGCCTGTTCGGCGGCAGCGGCGTCGGTAAAAGCACCCTGCTGGGCGCGATGTCGCGAAAGAATTCCGCGCAAGTCAGCGTGGTCGCATTGATCGGTGAGCGCAATCGCGAAGTCAAGGCATTCCTGGATCATGAACTGGGTGTCGAGGGAATGAAGCGGTCGGTGGTGGTTTGCGCCACGTCCGACCGTCCCGCGCCGCTGCGCATTCGTGCGGCATTTGTCGCGCTCGCCGCGGCCGAGTATTTTCGCGATCAGGGCGCCGACGTTCTGCTGGTAATGGATTCGGTGACGCGTCTCGCCATGGCGCAGCGTGAAATCGGCCTGGCCGCGGGTGAACCTCCCAGCCAGAAGGGCTACACGCCGTCGGTCTTCACGCTTCTGCCGAAGATTTTCGAGCGCGCCGGTAATTTTGAAAAAGGATCCATCACCGGATTCTTCACAGTCCTGGTGGAAGGCGACGATTTCAACGAGCCGATCTGCGACGCCGCGCGCGGAATCCTGGACGGGCACCTGATTCTGTCGCGAGACCTGGCTTCGTCAGGCCATTATCCGGCCATCGACGTTCTCTCTTCCATCAGCCGTCTGGCTTCGAAGGTCGCGAGTGCGGAGGAAACGCAGGCCGCGCAAAAGATCCGCGAAGCGCTGGCGCTGTATCAGCGGTCGGCCGATCTGATCCAGCTCGGCGCGCACGTCCAGGGGATGAATCCGAAACTGGATCAAAGCATCCGGCTGCGTCCCCAGATTACCGATTTTCTGCGGCAGGATGCGGAAGCGTTCTCGCCGCTGGATGATACCAAGGCCGGACTGTTCGGCCTGGCGAAACAATTATGACGCCGTTCCGCTTTCCTCTCGAACGAGTGCTCGACTGGCGCAAACTGCAACTGCGCGCCGAAGAAGAAAAGCTGGCGGCCGTGCAGCAGCGGCTGGACACGGTGAACCATCGCATCAACTCCCTGGGCGCGGCCGAGCTCAAATCCGAGTGGGGATTGCGAAAGCTTACGTCTATGGACGGCTCCGAACTGCAAACCGTGGCCGCGTTCCAGGCTCGCGCCCGCAAAATCCGGGAGGCGCTCGAAGTCGAAAAGCAGCAGTGCGAAAAGCAGATGGTGGCGCAGCGAACCCGGCTGTTGAAGGCCCGCAAGGATTTCCGCATTCTCGAAAAATTGAAGGAACGCCGGCATGAAGCCTGGGCGTACTTGAGCGAGCGGGAAATCGAGAGCATTGCAGCCGACTCCTTCAATTCGAAGCTGGCCCGGGCCCGCGAGGAAGTCTGAAATGAACATCTTCCTCCTCACCGAAACCGCCAGCGGATGCTACAAATGGCGTGGTGCGATTCCGGCCAAGTACCTGCTCCGCCGCGGCCATAACGTACAGATTTTTTCGGCGGAGTATCTCGATTCAAAGGCGCCGGACGTCATGGTGTTCTACCGCGCGCATTTTCCCGAAGCTGTGAAGCTGATGACGTGGTGCAAACGGAATCATATTCGTACGGTGTTCGATACCGACGATGCGCTTGACCTGGTGCCGCGGGAAAACCTCAACTACGCCGCGGTGCAGACACGCCTGAAGTTATATTGGGACCTGCTGGGCCAGGCGGACGTCGTCACCACCACCACTGACACGCTGGCCACGTACCTCCGCCGGTCCAATCCCAACGTAGTCGTGGTGCCGAACAGCGTGGATCCCGAGGAATGGACCATGCAGCCCCGGCTCTCCGGCGTGCGCGTCGGCTGGAGCGGCAGCCCCACCCATTTCGTCGATCTCGCGGTGGCCATGGACGCAATCCGGGAGCTTCAGAAGTCGATCGATTTCACATTCGTGCTGCAAGGGATCTGCATCGAGCCGACGCTCGATGAACTGTACCAGGTCCTGCTGATCCATCACGGTAAACGCTTTTTTGAGACTGCCCTGGGCCGCGCGATCAAGCACTTCATGGCGAAGCTGTCGGGGATCCGCTACGAATTTCACCCCAACGTGCCGCTGGAACAGCATGCGGCCAAGGTTTGCGATCTCGCGCTCGACATCGGAATCGCTCCGCTCGCAGATGAGCCGTTCAATCACCACAAGAGCTGCATTAAATACTACGAATACGCGATGTCGGGCGCGGTCACCGTGGCTTCGCACGTGTTGCCGTACTCGACCGAAGTTCCCTTCACGGCGAAAAATACTCGCGAAGCATGGAAGCAGAAGCTGGGCGCGGTTCTGGATGCGGATCGGGAAACGCTGTGGCGCGAGCAGCGCGATTGGGTGCTGGCGCATCGCAATATTGAAATCAACGTCGCGCTGTGGGAGCGTGTGCTGGATGGCGCCGCGGACGCCGGCGCGGATCGAATTTCGGAGGAATTGTGTCTACACCCGCGGTAGCTCTCAATGAAACTGCCAGCGCGACTAAACCCGACGGATCCCGGCGGATCGACGTGGGAATGCTGGCCGGCATCGCGATCGCAATCACCGCGCTGATCGCCGGCATCGCCGCCACCGGCGTGAAACCCTCCTTCTTTTTCCAGCCTTCCGGAATCCTGATCGTGTTCGGTGGAACGCTGGGCGTGACGTTCGTCACCACTCCGCGCAACGCGCTTCGCAATGCAACCCTGCGGCTGTTCGACCTGCTGTGGGAGCGACCCGTCGACCGAACCAAACTCATTGAAGAAATCATGACGTGCGTGCGGGCCGCGCGCACTCGGGGCATTCTCGGCATCGAGCCGATGATTCAAAATGCGAGCCATCCCTTCCTGCGCGATTCCTTGCGCATGGCGCTCGACGTACAACGCGGCGAGTTGCAGGCGGCCATCGAAACCAAGCTGCGTTTACGCGAGCGGCGCGGAGAAACGGACGCGAAAACGTTTGAAGTGGCGGGCGGTTTCGCGCCCACCATCGGAGTTATCGGCACGGTGGTCGGCCTGGTCGATGTACTGCGGCGCTTTTCCGATATCCAGTCGGTGGCGGGCGGCGTCGGCACTGCGTTCGCCTCCACGCTGTACGGGCTGGGGCTGGCGAATCTGCTGCTTCTGCCGCTCGCGCATCGCATCCGCGCGACCGTCGCCGAAAAATTCGAGACCGAGGAACTGATCCTCGAAGGCACGCTGTGCATTATGGACGGCGTGCATCCGTCGCTGGTTCCGGAGCGCCTCAACGCGTTCTTACGCGAGGAGCAGCCCGAGTGAAGCCGAAGTATCTCCAGCCCGATTCCTCGCATCGGGATCGCTGGATGGTCAGCTATCTGGACGCGTTGACCATTCTGCTGATCTTCTTCGTCGCCGCGGCGGCGAAAACGATTCCGCCGCCCGTAAAACCGGCGCCTCCGCCTCCTCCGCCGAGGCCTGTTCTGGTCGACGCGCGCCCACCGGCGCCGAATCCGATCGAACAGGCCCTCCAGAAAACGGGCCTCGAGGTTCACCGCGATCCGCGCGGGCTGGTGGTCAGCCTGCCGCAGAAAATTCTGTTCTCATCGGGCGACGACCGGATCGGCAGCGATGCGTGGCCGGTGGTCGAACAGGTCGCGGCCGTGGTCCACGACATTCCGAATCACATCATCCTGATCGGACACGCCGATTCGACCCCGATCCACAACCGGCGTTTCAAGAGCAACTGGGAGCTTTCCGCGGCGCGAGGTCTGCGGCTGCTGGAGCTGCTGAGCACGCGCTACGGCATCGACGAAGCGCGCATGACCGTATCGAGCGACGGATCAAACCGGCCTGCCGACTCAAACGATACGCCCGACGGCCGCGCCGCCAACCGCCGCGCGGAAATCGTCATCCTCGACGAACCACATAATTCCCGATGATTCCGACAACGATTTAAGAAAATCGCTTTGGAGGGGCTTCGGACGCTCCCAGCCGCGATTTCCCGATTTTCCGCACCCTCGGTATGGCGAACCCTTTTCGAGCTCGTCGATTTTGGCGTTTCAAACACGCAAAAAGTTGATTCCTGGGAACCTGCGCGAAAATGGTCGTAACGATAGTGGCGTTGATCCCCGCCGTGACCGGCAGGGCTGGTCGCCGACGCCCGCGCCTTCAACGCGATAGACCAGCCCTGCCGGTAACGGCGGGGTCGATTCCCGACTTTTCACACAGACTCGTAAAGGCGGGGTGGAGTCCGTCAAGGCGGGGCGAAAGACTGGCGCGCTGGATGGGCGGCTTTTCCTCCGCCCATCCATGACACCACCCTTACACCCGCACGCCGTAATCGTTGGCGAGCGCGGTGATCTCCGGTCCGTGCTCATTGCGCAACAGCGCCAGCAGGTCCAGCGGACTCGCGGCGCTGGAATCCAGGCCGATCGAGGTCGGATCAGCCACCGGCCTCAGGCGCCCCGATTCGACCACATAGTGCCGGCCGTCTTCGCCGTGCAGCAGCGCGCCTTCGCGGGCGTCAACTTCAATCAGATGCTCGAAAGGCTGGCCGGCTCCGTCCATGATCCCGGTCTCGAATCCGTGCAGCGCCTGGTTCGGCATCTGGTTGCGATGGATTCGCCACAGCAGATCCTCGCGCGCCGTCACGGCCCGGTCCCAGCTCAGGCTTTCCGCCATCGCGCGACCGTTCCGCGCCAGCCGTTCGCGCAAATCCGGTTTCTGAACCAGCGCCTCGAGTGCACTCACAAAGGCGCCGGCATTGCGCGGCTGCGCCACCATCGCCGTGTGGCCGTCGATGGCGTAATCCTCGGTTCCGTATGGCGTGGTCACTACCGCGGTGCCGCAGGCCATCGCTTCAATCGGCGGAAGCGGGAAGCTCTCGTACCAGGAGGGACACAGGACGATGTCGCTTTGCGCGTAGAGAGTGCTGAGGGCATCATGGTCCAGAGCACCGTGGAACTGGTACGGCGCCAGCGAGTTCTTGGGGCCGATTTCGTGCGGGAATCCGTACACATGCCATTCGACCCGGCCGGGGTGACGGGCCATCAGTTCACCCATGGCGGGAACTGCGTCCTGGAATCCCTTCCATTTTTCCGGGCGCGAATAAGTGACCACGCGGATGATTCCATCCTGGGCGCTCAGCTTCGGCCGCTGGTGGAAACGGTCGCTATCGATGCCGTGCGTGACCACCGGAACGGTCGCGCCGAAGCGCCGGCGGAACTCGTTCGCGAGCCAGGTCGAATTTGCGATGCGATACGCCGGCGTCTGGAACGCATTCCGGCACAGCATCTTAATCAGCGGATTTCCCTGCAGCGATGTTTTCGCCGATCCGTCCAGCGTGAAAAACACTTCGTCGTAATGCTGCGGGAAGTGGACCGGCTTGCCTTTCCCGGATTGCCACGCGGGAATGATCCCGTCCCAGTTGGCGGCGATGATCAGATCGGCCTTCGGAATCGCGGGCGTCAGCAGGTTGAGGTACGTGACAAAAAATTGCAGCTCGCCCAGGTAATCGCGCGGCGATTGATTGACCAGATGAAACGGAAGCGACTCGGGTTTGGCGTTGCGATCGTAGTGGATGGGGATGGAGAAACCCAGGTTCGGAAACGGTTCCGCGCCCTGCCACAGGAATTTCGGCCAGGTGGTGATGGACACGTGGTGGCCGCGCTCCTGGAACCGGCGCGCGTATTCGAGAATGCTGGCGGCTCCTCCAGTACGGATGTTTCCCGTGGAACCGAGCAGGAACGTCATGGAAAGACGATCCCGCCGCACCACGGCTGGAGCGTCGTGCTTTTCGACGCGAATCACCACGGCGAAGCCGTTGCCCACCTTGTCATCCGCATCCTGCACCGCGACAATCGGCCAGCCGAGCGCCTGGATCAGCTCCACAAAATCCGCCGTGACCCAGACCGAGCAATGCGCCGCGTCCGGGTCCGGACCGATGCCCGTCCGGTGCCGCTCCTCGAGTTCGGCGAGGGTGGTGCGATCGCGATCCTTGTCGAAGGTCCGCTCCTTGTGCGGTGCGATCACGAAAATATATCCGCCGGGCCGAACCACGCGGCGCCACTCCTTCAACGCCTTGATCGGATCGGAGAAATGCTCGATCACGTGGGAGCTGATGACGAAATCGACGCTGTTGTCGGCGAGTTCCCGGATATCATCTCCCTGAGAAACGATGTCCACCGGCAGCGCCTCGCCGCACAGTTTCAGTTCCTGTTCCTTGAACGCCGTATTCAGGTCGGCGGTGTAGTCGACGTTGCGCGTCTTCAGCCCCCACGGGTTGTGGGCCGAGCCGCCGATTTCAATGCCTTCCAGACCGTCCAGCAGCTTGTGGGCCAGCGCGCTTTCTTTGAATTTCACGTGTATATCCGTCCTTTCGATTCAGTGGTCATGCCGCTTCCCACTCTGCGTAGGGAAACGGGTTGTAGCGTTGATTGACAAGATCGGGCTGATGGAGCGTGGGCTCGGCGCGGCCGCGAAGAATGCGGTCGGCTGCTTCCACCCCCTGCATAAATGAGTGATCCTGATTGCTGACTTCGTACTTCCAAGCGCCAAAACGTCCGCGGGAGAAAATGTTCTTTGACTCGAGCGTGGGAAGAACGTCCGCCAGAATCGAATTCCGCTCGATGGACGGCGTCGGGTATCCAGGCGTCAAAACCTTGTGCCACCGGCTGACGATGCGATTCGCATCGGGGACCAGCCCGATGGCGACCATCTGCGAGATCACGTTTTCGACCAGCTTGCCCCGGTCGCAGGGCGAATGATCGCTTTCGGCAACTTCCGCCATCAGCGACCAGGTAGACCCCGGCGAAGGCACGTTGTACGGGCTATAGTTGCTGAACACCGTGACGCGATAGAAGCTCGATTCGGGCTCCGGGAAATACATCCAGCACATTTTGCGGATCGATTCCGGAGGCACGCCTTCGAGACCGATGCCGACCACGTGCGTGGTGGACGATTTCAGTCCGGCCGCGCGCGCGGCAAGCGCACCATCGCCCAGCGTGCGCGTCAACCAGGTGAGCGGAGCCGTGTTGATCAACGTGCCATAGGTTAGCTTTCGCCCGCCCGCGTACAGAACTTGACTGCCGGCATCAATGCGATCGACGCGCGTGGACAGTCGCAGATTGCCTTCGGGAATTCTCGCGCCGAGCGAACGCCAGATGGCTCCCGTTCCTCCGCGCAGCGGAAACCGGAAGCGCCGGTTCGGCCCCCAGGAAACCTGATCCTGGTCGAGGCAGATCGATTTGACCGCCTGCTCGAGCGATACCACCGACACGCGTTCCCCTATCCAGCGGAAATCAAGCGCGTGAAGCGGATGCGCCCACACCTTGCGGTTGTACGGAAGCATGAACAGGTCCGCGATGCCATTTCCGAACGTCGTCAGAATCCACTGTTCGAAATTTTCCGGAATTCGATCGCGCTGAGTGGCAGCCATCAAGCCCTGAACGGCGCGCCAGCGATCCGCCGGGTCCAGCCGGTGCAGGTTGTTCTGGAAGGGATACGGAATGAACCGGTTCTGCAGCCAGATCCAGCTTTCGCGTTCATGCCACAGCCAGCCCTCCGGCGGAAACGCCAGGTCCATGTATTCGTCGAATTTGCGGTAATGCGAAAACTGAACGTGCCCGCCCAGGTCCCAGGTGAATCCGCGATCGTCGACGCAGGAAGACGCGAGGCCGCCGGGCACCGGAGCCGCGTCGATCAGCACGAAATCGGTCGCGCCTAATTCGAGCAGGCGAAGCGCCGCGCCGATTCCGGTGGGGCCGGCGCCAATGATCGCGATCGAGGTGTGATCCATGGTCACTTTCGGGGCCCTCGCGGGCGCGACTGGCGGCGCGCGGAAGTGAGCTTGTGAATATAGGCGAGCACTTCCGCCACCGCGCGATACAGATCCGGCGGAATCTCGCGGCCGATTTCGACGGATTTATACAGGGCCTGCGCGAGGGGCGGATTTTCCACCAGCGGCACCTGACTTACGATGGCGATCTGCCGGATGCGCAGCGCCAGGAGATTCTTGCCTTTGGCCACCACCACCGGCGTCGACATGCTGGTATGCTCGTAGCGCAGCGCGACGGCGTAGTGGGTCGGATTCACAATCACGGCCGTCGCGGTCGGCACGGCTTTCATCATCCGGCGGCGAGCCAGGTCGCGGCGCAGGCGCTTGAGCTTGCCGCGGACATGGGGATTGGCTTCCATCTCCTTGGCTTCTTCCCTCACTTCGTGCTTGGTCATGCGGAGCTGCTTGGTGTACTTGCTCTTCTGGCGGATCAGATCGATCACGCCGAACACGATGAACACCGCCGTCGCCTTCCAAAGCAGTTCCTTGAGCGATCCGCCAATTTTCGAGAGCCCGACTTCGAGACTCGCGAAAGGCAGTGTGAAAAACATCCCGATATTCGCCCGAACAATGTAATAAATGGTCGCCGTGAATGCCACCAGCATGGCGACCACCTGCAACAGCGCTCCGGGCGCCTGGCTGAAGATCTGCGGAATTTTGTTCGCGGGATTGAACTTGCCGAAATCCGGTTGAAATTTCTTGAGGCTGAATCCGCCGCGCGTCACCGCAAGATGAACTGACATCGCGGTGACTACCGACGCGGCGGCGAGCCCGGCTAAAGGCAGAAACGCGCGATCGATCAATGCCCGTGCAATTCCCGGCACTCGCGTGATTTCGAGATCGCCTCGAAACGCGGCGGCCAGCGACTCGCGCAGCATCAACTTCATCCCCGTGAACCACGCCGGAAACGCGGATCCGAACACCATGACGAACATCAGGAACTGTCCGGCGGTGATCAGATCCTTCGCAACAATGAACTGCCCTTCACCGCGCGCCTTTTCGAGGCGTCGCGCGGTCGGCTTTTCTGATCTGCTCGAATCGGCCATGGCGTCAGGTCAGGAAGAAGAAAGTAAGCCGTGAACCACTTTGAGCACCGGTCCGCTCGACTGAGTGAACACGCGCGGAAAAATCGTCAGGAGCCAGGCGAGCATCGACAGAGCCAGGAGCATCTTGAGTGGAAACGTCATCTGCATCAGGTGAAGCTGCGAGTTCAGCCGCGCGAGCAGCGCGACCGAAATCTCCACCATCAGCAGCAGTCCCATAATCGGCAGAATCAGCCGCAGGCCAGTTGAAAAGATGGTGCCGCCCAGTTGAATGACCGCACTCACCATGGAAGGTGAAATCGAAAAATGTCCCGGCTGCAGAGTCGACAGGCTGTGCGCAAAGGCGAACAGTACCTGGTGGTCAAGACCGGTGGTGAAAAACAGAAGCCCGGCAGCCAGTTGCGCGATGGTCAGCACGACACCGGAATCGGCGCCCGAGGTCGGGTCGATGGTGGTCGCGAAACTGTAACCTGCCTGCAGGCTGATCATCTGCGCGCCGACCTGAAAGCCTTCGGTGAGAAACGCCACCGCCAGGCCGACCGCGATGCCGATTCCCGCCTCCGCCAGCATCCAGCCGATCAACAATCCGATGGTGACCGAAGCGCCGTCGACTTTAGGCCAGCTCGGAAACAGGACCAGCGTCAAGCTGACGGCGAACGCGGCGCGTACCACTTCCGGTCCGGCTTTGATGCCGGGCAGAGGAATATAAACGAACGCGCCGGACACGCGCGCCAGCACCAGCAGGAACGCGTAGAGTGTTCCGGTGCTGAGCTGTAACTCAGTGCCCATATCGGGCGATTTCGCCACACAGGCCCATCATGTAACCGACCCATTGCTTCAGCATCCAGGGCATCAGCACGCTGAAGCCGATCAGAAACGCGGCCAGCCTGGGAAATGTGCTGAACGCGTTATCCTGCAGCGAGGTCGCCACCTGGAACATGTTCATGATGATGCCCACGCCCAGGCCGATGGCCAGCAGCGGCGCGCTCATCCAGAACGCGGCCATCAGGGCTCCGTGGATCAGGTGAATTGCGGATTCAGGTGTCATGATTAGAGCTCCTTATGCGAACGATTTCACCAGCGATCCCACCACCAGGTTCCAGCCGTCCACCAGCACGAACAGCAGAATCTTAAATGGCGCCGACAACATGACTGGCGGCAGTTGCACCATACCGATCGACAAAGTGACCGAGGCGACCACCAGATCGATCACCAGGAACGGCAGAAACAGCATCGCGCCGATCTGAAATCCGGTCTTGAGCTCCGACAGAATGTAGGCCGGAATCAGAACATCCAGCCCCAGATCGGAAACATTCTTCGGCGGCGGCGCTTTGGTAATGTCGACAAACAATTTGATATCTTTTTCACGCGTAAACTTCGAAAGGAAAGTCTTCATCGGAATCGCGGCCTGGTCGAATGCCTCGCCGGCGGTCAGGCGACCTTCGTCCATCGGCTCCCACGCTTTGTGATAGATGTCGGAAACCACCGGCTGCATGATCACCAGCGAGAGAAATAGCGACAGGCCCACCAGCACCTGGTTGGACGGAACGGTTTGCGTTCCCAGCGCCTGGCGCAGGAAATGTAAAACGATGGTGATTCGCAGAAACGGCGTGATCGACATCAGCACGGCCGGAAGCAGCACCATCACGGTCAGCGACAGCGCGATCTGCATCGGCAGGCTGAGCGTCGAAGGCGTGGCTTGCACCTTCGAAGGGTCGGAGCGTGCGGCCCAGGCGCTCGATGCGAACAGTACAGCCATCAGAAATTTCATCGGTCCGCGACTCCAGTGGGCAGAATGGGCGCTGCGGGCGCCGTCTCGAGCAGATTGCAGCCATTGGGAGAAAGGCCGACCAGCAGCGTGCGGTCGGCCAATCGAATCAGATGCACCGAATGATGCGGCGTCAGCACCAGGCGGTCGAGCACTTCCAGGCGTGAGTCCGAGCTCCGGGCGCCGCGCAGGTTCATGCGTACCAGGCCTTTGCGTTTGAGAGCCCACACCATGATGCCCAGCGCTCCTAGAACGCCGGCCACTGCGAAGAGTTGCTGAAACATTTCCATCCGGTCAGGCTTTCCTTTCGCCGAAGGTGAGCAGCCGGACGGCCGGTGCGCCGCCCGACCGGACCAGTTCGCCCGCGGCGAACGGCGCGCCTCCCACCAGCACTTTCACGTTCGATCCAGTAGGGACCGGCAGCGTCAAGACGCTGCCCGGGGCGAGCGCGAGAATTTCGCGCACCGGCATCATGCATCGCCCCAGTTCGCTTTCAAGCGTCATGGGAAGCTCGCCAAAGCGGTGAATGAATTCAGCGGCGTTCATCGGATTACGGGTTGATCTGGAGCAGCGTCTGGTCCATCTGGCTGATGGTGGTCAGGACTTTCGAATTCGCCTCGTAGCCCTGCTGATACACGATCAGGTCGGTGAATTGGGTGGCCATGTCGACGTTGGATGCTTCAATCGACTGGCCCACCAGGTTTCCGCGTCCGCCCGTGCCCGCTCCGCCCACGCTGGGCGCGATGGTCCCCGATCCCAGCAAATAGTCGTTGTTATTGGTCGCGATCATCGAGCTGGGATTCGATACGTTTGCGACGGCCACCTGCGCCAGGTCCTGCGTGGTTCCGTCGGAATACGTCGCCACCAGGATGCCGCCGTTGTTCAGCTGCACTCCGGTCACGGTCGCCGCAGCGGAGCCGTCCTGCGTGGTGCCGGAGGCGGCCGAAGTCTGCGCGAATCCGGTGAGTGTCGGATTATTGCTCGAATCGTACGGGCTCCAGTTGATGTTAAGCGTCGCGGCGCCGTCGGCGAGAGCCGTTCCGTTGGTGATGTTGATAGGCGTGCCGATGGCCGGAGTCTTCAGGTTGCCGTTCGAATCGAACGTCAGAGTGCCCTTGGCGAGCGACGTCTCCGTTCCCACCTTTCCGCCGGTGAGATCCTGGCCGGGAATGTCCACTTCGTAGCTCCACGCGCCCGCGCCTGTGTTGGTGAATGTGACGCTCAGCGTCTGCGCGTTGCCCAGCGAATCGTAAACCTGAATCGGCGTCGAAAACGTATCGCCCACCGCCGCGTTCGCGTCCAGGTTGGCGCTCAGCGTCATATTCTGCGTCGCCACTGGGGGACGCGAGCTGAGCAGCGGAACGGTGATCGGCCCGGTCGCGCCGGACGCGCTCACCACGCCGTTCGATCCCATCCATCCCTGCACCAGGTCGCCGTTGGCGTCTTCCAATTGACCCGAGGAATTCAGGCTGAACGTTCCGTCGCGCGTGTACATGGTCTGACCCGACGGGTTCTGCACCATGAAGAATCCGCTGCCCTGAATCGCCAGATCCAGCGGCTGGCCGGTCGATGAGATGTTGCCCTGAGAGAAATCGCGATCGGTGACCGTGCTTCCCACGCCCGCGCCGATCTGCAGCGACGCCGTGGCTTCGTTCATGGCGTCTTCGAAGTTGATGTTGTTCGACTTGAAGCCCTGCGTGTTCATGTTGGCCAGATTGTCGCCGACCACGTCGAGCGCGGTCGTATCGGCGGTCAGGCCGGAAAGTGCGGTGTAAAACGACGACATGTGTATCTCCTGTTGGGTGGTTAAATTGCGCTGTTTTGATTGGCGCTTCCGGATGGCTGAGTGCCGGTCGACGGGCTGGTGGATCCCGTAGTGCTGGTGGGATCCAGTTGGGAAACATCCCCTTGAATCGCGATCAATTGCTCAAGCTGGCTGAATTCCGCTAACTGGGTCAGGAAGGTGCTGCTGTCCACTGGCGCGGTCGGATCCTGGTTCTGAATCTGCGCGACCAGCAGTTGCAGAAACGTGTTCTCGTTGCCGAGTGAATCGGTGGCGCTGAGGGATGCCGCCGTGTCGGTCGAGCTCGAAGACGAGGACGAGAGCGGATTGACTGAGGAACTCATAGTGTTTGCTCCTGATGGGAATTGGCGTTGGCGGAATTCTCGAAGGCTTCCTGCCAGGCGGACGGATTGTTCTTGCGCGGCTCCGGTTGCTCGCGCTGGGAATCCTGCGATTGCCGGCCGGAACCCCGGTGGTCCGGAGGGGGTTGCTGGGCGTCTCTCTGCGAATTCGGCTCACTCGTGGATAGATTGGAGATTTCGGTGCGAATGCCGGCGTGTTCCAACCGGCCGGTGAGGTCGTTCAGCCCGCCGCGCATGTCCTGCGCGAGCCCCAGGTCGGAAGTGCGGACCGAAACATGAATCTCGCCGCCGCGTTCCACGAACCGCAGATTTACGCCCGGATCGTCCGGTGATTCCCGAACATTTACGGTCACCGCGTGGCTGGATGCCGTCGCCGCCGGTGATTCGAGCAGCGGTTGCATTTGCGTCGCGATGGGAGCTTCCGGTTGCGGAGCAACCGTTGGCCGTGCTTCGGACTGAATCGGCGCTGACGAGATCTGCGCGGGCAAATCGGTCTTGAATAGCGTTTCCGTTTTTACCTGCGGCGCGGCGTCGGCTTCATCGGATTCCACCGGGATGGATTTCGCAGCGGCTGGAGACGCCGGAAGCGGCGCGACACTGGCCGTCGTCGGAGCCGCGGGCGCTGGCGCGACCGGATCTGGCGTAAGCTTCGCCTCGAAGACAACCGGGTCTGAAGAATTGGAACTGGCGGCCTCGCTTACGCGCGAATCGTCGCTTTCGACGCTCCATTCGATGGGCGCATTCACTTGCGCCGTTTTCGAAGGAGCCGGTGATTCGACGTTGGAGGAACTCTCCTCGACAGCCGCCGGCGCCGGACTCAAGGAGACGAGTTCCGGCGTCGGCGCGACCTGCGCGCTCTGGGAGGGAGAGTTCGGGGGAGTAGTTTTCCGTGGGGTGGCGTGAGCGGAGTCCGACTGGGGCGCTTGCGCCGGCTCCAAAGGCAAAGCGGGGGCGTCGACAGCAACCGATGGTGTGGCATCGCTCGGATTCAGAAGAAGCGCGGTAAGGGTCGCCGAATCCGGCGTCTGTTCCGGCTTCGTCTCCAGCGGTGCGTGTCCACCCTGCGCGGCGATTTCCTGGTCGTCCTCAGGCTGAGGAGCAATCGCTTTCGCGGGCGCAGTCGGCGTGGTGGTCGATGGCGGCGTCGCCGGGGCGATTGTTGCGGACCCAACCACCGCCGGCGTGGAAAACTGTGTGAGAGTGGACTTGCTCCGCTCCCTGACGGTCGCGGTTCCGTTTAACGCGCCGTCCGTTGAGCCAGTTGCAGAACCGCGCGCGTCAGCAAGCGGAGCACGTCCGGAATTTTCGCCCAGACTCTGACCGGGGACGCCGTCTTCGCGTTCCACCTGATCGACTAGCCGCGTCGTGGACGATGGGACTCGAGCCTGACCTGCACTCAGGCCCAAACGTTTGGAATCGCTGGTTACTTGGGAATCGGAACTCGATGTTTTCGACTGCGCCGGAGCCGCTGGCCAGCGCGGGACGGCCCGCTGCACGCGCCCCTGGCCCATCGGGGCAGCAGGAGCGGGAACCGCGCCGCTCAAAGGAAGCTTGGTCGGATCTTCCACGGCCGGCGCGTCCGGCGTGGATTCCCCGGTTTGCTCAGGAGCCGAGTCCGAACTCGGCTGGACCATCGGGCGCGAAGGCGTGAGAGGGATCGCGTCCGCCAGCAGGTAAGCCGAATCCGGCGAGCCGTTCTCCCGATCTCTGGATGCCGGAGCGTTGTCGCGCGCACCGTTTTGATCGTCATCCTCCGATAACAGGTCGCCCTGTTTCAGAACCTTGTGAAATTCGGATTCCGCAGCCGGCGCGGAAGAATCTCCGGTCTTGGCCGCGAGCGTCGCCGCCCAACCGCTGAAGCTTTCGAACGCAATTGCCTTGAAACCGTGAGGCTGCACAGACGTGTTCATCGCTGAAGCCGCCGTATGTGCAGGCGCCAGACCACTCAGGCCCGCTTCATTTATCAATCACTTGTCGATGAACTTGAATTTGCGGGCCGTCGAGCGTTTAACGGGACCGGCGGGAATCTGACGCTTCGAACAAATCTGTCCGGATATGTCATATCGCGAATCCACTGAAAAAATAGAGGAAATTGTTTCGGATCCTTTGGCGCGGCGCGTGCATTCCTGCTGTCGAACTCTATGGATCAATCTGCCGTCACTGCCGCGGGTGGTCTGCATACGCGCATGCAGGCGCTGGACCTGCTCGCCAACAACCTGGCCAACTCCAGCACCAACGGGTTCAAGCTCGATCGCGAATTCTACAGCCTGTACAGCGCCGCGGATTCCGACGGCGGGGAAAATCCATCGCAGCTACCTTACGTGAAAAGTCAGTGGACCGATTTTTCGCAAGGAACGCTGTCGCAGACCGGTAATTCGCTGGACACGGCTCTGACCGGCCAGGGATTCTTCGTGGTGCAGGGACCCTCGGGTCCTTTATATACACGCAACGGTTCTTTCCAGCTTTCTTCCACCGGCGGTCTGGTTACCGGCGACGGCTATCAGGTCATGGGCACCGGCGGCCCCATTCAGACCCAGCCCGGCAAGCCGATTCAGATTTCCAAGGACGGCTCAGTAACGCAAGACGGCCAGCCCGTCGGCCAGTTGCAGATCGTCGATTTTCAGGATCGCCGCGTTCTTCAGAAAGCCGGCAACACCAATTTCATCAACTCGCAGCCCACCGCGGCCAAAATCATTCCCTCCACCGCGACGGTTTCGCAGGGCCAGGTGGAAGGATCGAACGTCGTGGCGGCCGAATCGGCCGTGCAGCTGGTGGGCGTGATGCGGCAGACCGAAATGCTGCAAAAAGCCATCAGCATGTCGACGGAAATGAACAAAGAGGCGCTCCAGGAAGTGGCGCGCGTCACCGGCGGGACCTAGAAACAAGGAGAAAAAATGATTCGAGCCCTGTACAGCGCGGCCAGCGGGATGACAGCCCAACAGTTGAATGTCGACAATATCGCCAACAACCTGGCCAACTCCAATACCGCCGGCTACAAAGCGCGTCGCGCCCAGTTTCAGGATCTGCTGTATCAGAACATGATCCAGCCCGGCGCGGCGGCCGGACAGTCGTCCGTGGTGCCCACCGGCTTGCAGCTCGGCCTGGGTACCCGCGCGGCTTCGAACGAAATCGTCTTCACTCAGGGCGATTTTTCGCAGACCGGCAATCCGCTGGATGTGGTAATCCAGGGCAACGGCTTCTTCCAGATCCTGCAGCCCAATGGCACGCTCGCCTACACGCGCGCCGGACAGTTCCAGGTCAACGCGACTGGAAACGTCGTGGACGCCAACGGCAATCTGCTGCAGCCTAACATCTCGCTTCCGCAAAACGCGCAGTCGATCACCATCGCCACCGACGGAACCGTCAGCTACACCCTACCCAATCAGACCGCCGCGCAGACCGCGGGACAGATTCAGCTCGCCACCTTCGCCAATCCGGCCGGCCTGAACAGTCTCGGCCAGAATTACTACCAGCCGACCACCGCTTCGGGCGAGCCCATCCTCGGCACTCCCGGCGGCCAGGAAGGCATGGGCACGCTGCTGCAGGGCTTTACCGAGCAATCCAACGTCAGCGTGGTCACCGAATTCGTCAACCTGATCATGAGCCAGCGCGCCTATGAAGCCAACTCGAAAGTGGTGAAAGCCGCCGACGAAATGTATCAGGAAATGAATAACCTCACGAAATGATCCCCTTGATTCCATTTTTTCTGGCCGCATCGCTGCCCGCTGCCGGATGCCACGCGACCGACAGCCAGACCGTGGTCGCGCGCGACGTCGCTACGATGATTCCGGCTTTCTCCCAGCTTCCCCCCGATTTTCTGCTTGGCTACGTGCCATCCTCCGGAGCCCAGAGAATTTTCCGCGGCGACGAGCTGGAGCGCATCGCGAAGAACCGCGGCCTGGACCTTCACGGACTGGACGACGTGTGCTTCGTGCGCCGCCTGTTCGTGCCGGACGCGACCCAGATGCGCGCAGCAATGGAGAAAACTCTCGCCATTTCCGGAGTCAAGATTGAAATCGAGTCGTCGAACACCAACCCGGTTCCCGCCGGCGAACTCACCTTCCCGCGCAGCGGCGTGCAACGCTTCACCGGGCTGGAAGTCACATGGCGCGGCTATGTTCAGGCTGCCGATGGCTCAAGATTTCCCGTCTGGGCGCATGCCCGGATCAGCGCGCCTCTGAACCGCGTGGTGGCGACCACGGGCCTATCACCCGGCAAGTTGATTCAGAAAGATCAGGTGCGCCTCGAAGTCAGCGACGATTCGCCTTTTGACGACACCACCGTCCGCGATCTCAATAACGTGATCGGATTCCTCGCCAAGGCGACCATCGGCAATTCCGATCCGATCCACAAAACGCAGGTGGAGCGGCCCATGGACGTCGCGCGCGGCGCGCTGATCCGCGTGGACGTGTTTGAAGGCCCCGCGCATATCAGTCTCGAAGCCCGCGCCGAAACGGCGGGGATGACGGGATCCTTCATCACCGTGCGCAATCTTTCGAGCGGACGCGAATTTCGTGCCGAGGTCACCGGCAAGGACAAAGTTCTGGTGGGAGGTCATTCGGAATGAAACGGTGGATGGCGGCGCTCGTAATCTGCTGCTCAATCGCAGCCGGCCAGAGTACGGATGCCCCCGCGACAGGCACGGATCAGAAAAAGAATAAGAAAAAGAAGCCGAAGGCGCCCTCCGCGCTCGACAAATATATAAAGGAAGCGTCGGTACCGCAAGCGTCGAACGGCCAGGTCTCCGCAAACGGATCCATCTGGTTCCCCGCTGCCCGGCTCTCGAATCTTTCCGCCGATCAGCGCGCCCGCAACGTGGACGATGTGGTCACCATCGTGGTGCAGGAATCGGCATCCGCGGTCAGCACCGGACAATCGAAAACCTCGCGTGCTTCGTCGGCGACTTCCGCCATCACCTCGCTCGCCGGACCAAAGGCGGCCACCGGAGCCCTGGCGAATCTTCTGAATTCCAACACCAATACCGCGCTCGACGGCGAAGGCACCACCAGCCGCAACACCGCCTTGACCACCACCATCTCGGCGCGTGTCACGCATGTGCTGGTGAACGGCAATCTGGTGGTCGAAGGAACCAAAAACCTGAACGTGAACTCGGAGAACCAGCTCATTACCATTCGCGGCGTCATCCGGCCCATCGATCTCGACACCACCAATACGGTATTGTCCGCGCGTCTCGCGAACATGGAAATCCAGGTGGACGGCAAGGGCATCGTGAACGACGCGATTCGCCGTCCTAATTTCCTGTATCGTCTTCTGCTTGGTCTGCTGCCCTTCTAGGAGTTTGGGATGATGCTTCAGCTCATCGCGACGGACGGCGGGCTTCGAGCCCGCGCAAGGCTTCAGCCTTGCACGACGAGCGGCGCTCAAGCGCCACGCGGATTAAAATCCCCTCCATCAAGGAAATCGTAAATGAGACTCTGGCCGATCTTTTTCTTAGCCTGCCTTCCGATCCGCGCGCAGGACACTCCGGAAGCGCCCGCACCCGCGCCGAGAGACACGTCCACCGCGCGCCTCAAAGAACTGGTGTCGTTTGAAGGTATTCGCGACAACCAGTTGATCGGCTACGGGCTGGTGGTCGGCCTGAACAGCACCGGCGATCATCAGACTACCTATTTTTCGGCACAGAGCCTCGCCAACATGTTGCAGCAGATGGGCGTTTCGGTATCCCCGACCCAGCTCCTGGTGAAAGACACCGCGGCCGTCATGGTCACCGCGACCTTGCCCGCGTTCGCCCAGCCCGGGATGCATATCGACGTCAGCGCAGCCGCCATCGGTGACGCACAGAATCTACAGGGCGGCGTGCTGCTTCTGACCAGCCTCAAAGGCGTCGACGGACAGGTATATGCTCTCGCGCAGGGCGCGGTCGTTACGGGAGGCTTCGGCTCGGCTAAATCGGGCAACTCCGAACAGGTCAACCATCCGACCGTGGGACGCGTTCCCGGCGGCGGCATGGTGGAGCGCGGCGCGCCCTCCATCCCTCCCAAAGGAAAACTGCGCCTGCAACTGCGCGAGCCCGACTTCACCACGGCGCTTCGCATCAGCCGAGTAATCAACGCGAAATTCCCGGATTTCCCCAAGCCGCTGGCCGAGCCTGAGACATCCGCCACGATCGGCGTGAAGATCCCCGACAGTTACTCCTCGCGGGTGGTCGAGTTCATCGCTGGGATCGAATCTCTGCAGGTCGTGACCGACCGCCCCGCGCGCGTGGTGATCAATGAGCGCACCGGAACCATCGTCATGGGCAAGGAAGTGCGTGTTTCACCGGTCGCGATCATGCACGGCAAGCTGACCGTGGAAATTCAGAGCACTCCGGAAGTTTCGCAGCCAGCGCCCTTCTCGCAAGGGAAAACCACGGTGGTCGACCAGACCAAGATCACCGCCAAGGAAGAAAAATCACGCAGCGTGGTGCTGCAGCAAGGCGCCACCGTGGAAGAACTGGTGCGCGCGCTGGGCGCCATCGGATCCACGGCCCGCGACGTCATCGCGATTCTCGAAAGCCTGCGGGCCGCCGGCGCCCTCGAAGCCGACGTCGAGGTCATCTGACATGGGATCCACCCTCAGCCCCATCCTCTCCACCGGCCTGGGCATGAACGTGTCTTCCGCGCAGCGTGACAGCCCGGAAAAAATCCGCGAGGCCGCCTCGCAATTTGAAAGCCTGCTCATCGGCCAGGTGCTCAAATCCATGCATGAAGACGGCGAAGAAGGCTGGCTCGGCACCGGCGAAGATCAGACCGCCGCTTCCGCCATGAGCATGGCCGACGAGTATCTGGCGCAGAGCATTTCGAAACACGGCGGGCTGGGACTCGCCAAAATGATCGCCCGCCAGCTCGATCCGTCTAACAACTCCAATCCCGCGACGCCTCCGCCGGACTCTGACGATACGCCGAGTACGGATCGCTGAAACCTTCCGCAGGCGCAGGTTGCGGGGTCTCGACCGGCGCCTCCACCGCCGGCTTGGGCTCCTCGCAAAGCCCGGCTTTCAGGTCCTCCCACGCGCTTGCCAACGGTTGCAGCACCGTCAGCGCCTCCTGAAACGCCGCTTCCGATTCTTGCGCATGCCCGGCCACAATCCGCCCCAAAGCATACTGGTACAACCCGGCGGAGGTGCGTGAAAATTGCGCGTTCACTGAATGGTCCAGAGCAAATAACAGCTCGTGAATGGCCTGCTCGGCCCGCGTGACCGCGCGGGACCGCG
This sequence comes from Terriglobia bacterium, assembly GCA_963797245.1. Taxonomy (GTDB): domain Bacteria; phylum Acidobacteriota; class Terriglobia; order Bryobacterales; family Bryobacteraceae; genus Palsa-187. The sequence goes on along the minus strand of CAWCPE010000009.1, from coordinate 218,263 downwards.
CAAACCGGTCGCGCGTCTTCAAATGCCCGATCGCCTCATTCAGGCTATTGATCGCGACTTCGTACAGCATCGCCACAATCTCCACGGGGTGCGCGGACAAGATCCGGCTCTCCAGGTAATCTCGCTTCAAACGCTCGGTTGTCGTCGTGTCCATTTTGGTGAAAAGATGTAAACCCCTTTTCGAGAATCCCAGGCAGGAATAGAGGCTATTTTTCAAAATTGCACAACGTTACATCTTTATCCAGGACTCGTGCTAAGGGAATGACTTACTCCTTCCGATAGCTAGGTACAAGAGAAAATATCTCGGACCGCGTCGGCAGTGCAGAAACCGGCGTGTCGTTTCGAATCCAGAAATTAAGGAAAAGATGCACAGAATCTTATGGTTACGCTCCGACGGGCGGAGTGAGGAAGCCAACCATCTCGAAAATGCTACCGGACTCAAGGTCGCCGTCTCGACCGGTGCGCCGTCGACTTGGGAAGAGATTGCGGAAGAAGTTCAAGTGATCCTGATCGAGCTGCCGCTCGCGCCTCAGATCATCAAGCGCTGCCTGAGCGACGCGCGCTCCCGCCGGACCGCCATCCCGGTGGTGCTTTACGACCCGGAATGCACCCTGGATGAGCACCTGATCGGACCGCCAGTCGCCGAGTTTCTCCATATCGCGGAACGGCTTACCACCGAGCAACTGGTCAAGCTGGTGGGACTCGAGCTCGAACGCGCCGCGCAGCTCGCCTGGGATTCGGCGCAGCTCAAGGAGCCCTGGCGCGACCTGATCATCGGCGAAAGCCGCCCCATGCAGCTTCTGCATTCCATGATCCGGCTGGTCGGCCCGCGCCGGTCCACCGTGCTGATCACCGGGGAGACCGGAACCGGCAAGGAAATGGTGGCGCGCGCGATTCACATGGCCAGCTCCCGGGCCGGGTCGAAAATGATTGCGGTCAATTGCGCGGCCATCCCCGAAAATCTGGTGGAAAGCGAGCTGTTCGGCCACACCAAAGGCGCCTTCACCGGCGCCGTAAACGATCGGGTCGGCCGCTTCGAGCAGGCCCACCGCGGCAGCATCTTCCTGGACGAAATCGGCGAAGTTCCCATTGACATTCAGCCCAAGCTGCTGCGCGTGTTGCAGGAGCGCGAATTACAGCGGGTCGGCGGCAGCAATGAGATCCAGATCGATACCCGCGTGATCGCCGCGTCGAACCAGGACCTGGAGCAGGCCGTGGCCGACCGCAGATTCCGCGAGGATCTGCTGTACCGGTTGAACGTGGTGCCCATCGTGATTCCGCCGCTGCGCGAGCGTTCGAGCGATATCCCGCTGCTGGCCGATCACTTCATCGAAAAAATCTGCCGCCGGGAAGGCATTCGTTCCAAAACCCTATCGCCCGACGCCGTCAGCAGACTGGTGGCGCATGAATGGCCCGGCAACGTCCGGCAGCTGGAACACGCCATTGAAATGGCCGTCACCCTCTCCGGCGACCGCGAGCGTCTCTATTCCGGCGACATTCGTCTGCCTCAGCCCCGGCAAACCTCCCTGCCGGCGGCCGCCGAGATCGACATTCCGCAGCCCGGCGGCGGGCTCAATCTCGAAAAAATGGTCGGCCGCGTGGAGCAGCTTCTGATCCAGGAAGCGCTGCGCCAGTCCGGCGGGAACAAGGCCAAAGCCGCCAGTTCGCTGGGCATTCCGCGCACTACGCTGGTCTATAAACTTCGCAGCCTGGAAGCCTGCGCGTAGGGACGAGAAGTGTCACCGGCCAACACAGCCACCGCTCCGGCAAATCCGCTCGCCAAGCTTTCGCTGTTCGCCGAATTCGGCGTGCCGGTCGCCGTCATGGCGATTATCGTCGCGCTGATCACGCCGATGCCCGGCATGCTGCTGGACTTCCTGATCGTGATCGACATCATGCTCTCCGTGATCGTGATGATGGTCGCGGTCTACATCCGGCGTCCGGTGGAGTTCAGCGTGTTCCCCACCATGCTGCTGTTGTTGACGTTGTATCGTCTGGCGCTGAACATTTCCTCGGCCCGGCTGATTCTGCTGAACGGCAACACCGGCACCTCCGCCGCGGGACACGTGATCGAAGCCTTCGGCAATTTCGTGGTCGGCGGAAATTACATCATCGGGACCGTCATTTTCCTGGTGTTGATCGCCATCCAGTACGTGGTCATCAATCACGGCGCGGTGCGTATATCGGAGGTCACCGCGCGCTTCACCCTGGACGCGCTTCCCGGCAAGCAGATGTCGATCGACGCCGACCTAAATTCCGGCCTGATCGACGAAACCGAAGCTCGCGCACGCCGCAAGAATCTGGCCGCCGAAGCCGAATTCTACGGAGCCATGGACGGCGCCTCGCGTTTCACCCAGCGCGACGCCGTGGCCAGCATCCTGATCACCAGCATCAACATCATCGCCGGGTTCCTGATTGGCGTCCTCCAGCACGGCATGGAGCTGCAAAAGGCGCTCCAAACCTACACCGTCCTCACCATCGGCGACGGACTGGTCACCGTGATCCCGGCGCTGATGATTTCCGTCTCCGGCGGCCTCATCATCACCCGCAGCGGCAATGAGGAAAGCCTAGGCGTCGAAGTCCAGAAGCAGATGCTCAAGGCCGCGCAGCCGCTGCTTCTCGCCGCCGGACTCATGATCGTTCTGGCCGCTTTTCCCGGTCTTCCGACCATCCCGTTTCTGCTGCTCGGCGGCGGATTAGGGACGGTAGGTTGGCGAATGCGTCAGAAATCCGACGGTCCCGCGGCCATTGCGGCCGCCGCGGCGAAGCCGAAGGAGCAGAATCTCGAGGATCTCCTCAAGGTGGAAGCGCTGTCGCTCGAAATCGGACTGGGCCTGGTATTCCTGGTCGAGCGCGGCGCCGATTCGCCCCTCCTGCAACGCGTCCTGGGAGTCCGTAAGCAACTGGCGAAACAGATCGGATATCTGATGCCGCCGGTGAAAGTGAAGGACAACATCGCGCTGCGCTCGCGCGAGTATGTGATCCAGATGCGCGGCAACGAAATCGGCCGCTTTGAGCTGATGCAGGGCCATGAATTGGCCATTCCGAACGGAACTCCCGACAAATCGCTGCAAGCCAAACCGGCCCACGATCCGGCCTTCGGATTGCCGGCAATCTGGATCCGCGCGGATCAGGCCGACCGCGCGCGCGCCAGCGGATACACGGTGGTCGATGCGGTCAGTGTGATCGGTACGCATCTGGCCGAGCTGGCCAAGCGCCACGCGCACGAATTGTTCAGCCGCCAGGACGCGAAGAGCTTCTGCGATCGCGTCGCCAAGGACAATCCGAAAGTGGTGGAGGATTTGGTTCCAAAACTGCTCCCGCTGGCCACAGTGCAGCGTGTCATTCAGAATCTATTACGCGAACGGGTACCCGTCCGGGATTCGGTGAGCATCCTCGAAGCGCTGGGCGAAGCCGCGCAGAGCAGCAAGAACCCGGTTCTGCTCACCGAATACGTCCGGCAGGGTCTGCGGCGCACCATCGCCCATTCGATCGCCAACGCGCAGGGCGAAATTTCCGCATATCTGATCGAGCCATCCATCGAACGCTCCGTCGAATCCGCAGTCGAGCATGGCGAGCTCAACAGCAGCCTCGGCATGCCGCCTGAAACGGCGCGAGAGATTGTGACGCGCTTCACGCGCAAAATCGATAAAGCCGAATCCGCCGTGGTAGTCGCCAGCGCGGGCTCGCGCCACTTCATCCGCCAGCTTCTGGAAGCCGCGCTGCCCAACACCACGGTTCTTTCGCACAACGAAATTCCCTCGGAAGTGAAGCTGCGCTCGCGGGGGCTCATCGAGTAAGTCATGCGGATCAAGTCCTATTTCGTGTCAACGGTTGACGAGGCCATGGCGCAGGCCATCGCGGAGCTCGGCGAGGACGCGCTTTTGCTGCGAACCCGCCAGACCGACGGTGGCTATGAAGTCGTTTTCGGGTCGGAGGATGCCGGAGACCGAAGTGAAGATGCCGGACGTGCTCCGCTTGCTGACGCGCGCGGTTCCGCTGGCGCGCACAACGGAACCGCGACCGTAAGGGAGCGGAGCACGTCCGGAGATCGCCGTGCCGGTTCCGAAACTCTCGACACCATCCGCGCCGGGATCGACGAAATCCGGCAACTGCTCGCTTCCCCCGACCGCCCGCGCGCCCGCGTTCCGGAACTGACCGCCGTATCCGATCGCCTCACCGTCGCCGGCATCAACGACGCGCTGGCGGATCAGATCGTCGACGCCGTCGAAGCCGGAATGGCGAAGCATGCTCTCGCGAAACTCCGCGTGGCGCTCGGGTTGGGCACGCACCGGTTCGATCTTCGAAAATTTGAAGAGCTGCTCCGCACCGAGCTCGCCGCGCGGATTCCGATCAACGCAAATCTCGGCGTTCCCGGCCACGATGGGACGGTAGTGGCGCTGGTCGGCCCCGGCGGCGCCGGCAAGACCACCACCATCATGAAAATCGCCGCGTTTCAAGGCGGCCCCGAGCGTCCGGTTCGCATTCTTACGCTCGATCCGGACTCGCTTGCCAGCCGCATGCAATTGAAGCTGTTCGCCCGCAAGTCGGGCGTCGCGTTCAGCGCGCTCGAGTCGCCCGAAGAGTTGAGCGGCTTCCTCGAAAACGCGCGGCGGAAGGAAATCGTGTTCATCGACACGCCCAGTTGCGGTTGCGATGCCGACCGCGAGAAGCTGGCGCGCATTCTGAACGATTGCCCGGGCATCGATACGCACCTGGTCGCGCCGGGCTACATGACGGCGCCCGCTCTGCGGCAGTCGATCGCCAAATACGCGGTTTTCCGTCCGGCCAAGCTGATTATCACCAAGCTCGACGAGTCGCCCGCTTTCGGCGCCGCGGTGTCGGAGGCTGCGCGCGCCGGCTTGAGCATTTCTCTTTTAACCAACGGCGTTTCGATTCCCAAGGATCTGCACGCCGCCTCCGTCGACGATCTGCTGGCGATCGCCTGCGCGCGCGATCAGATCCGGTCCTGCGCATGAGGAATTAATGGCGACCCCTGGCGCACTCGCATATACCGAATACGGCGAACCCTCCGGCGCAGCCGCACGGGAGCAGATGATTCTGGACCAGCTCCCTCAGGTCCGCTGGATCGCCACGCGCATTCACGAGCGCCTGCCCAACAACACGTCGCTTGAAGACCTGATTTCGGTGGGAATCATCGGCCTGATAAACGCCATCGACAGCTTCGACCCCAGCTTCAAAGTTCAGTTGAAAACTTACGCCGAGCATCGCATCCGCGGAGCGATTCTCGACAGCATTCGCGGCCTGGACGGCATCGCCCCGCACAAGCGCAAGCGCATGAAACAGACCCAGGCCGCCATCGCCAAGCTGGAGCAGACGCTGCAGCGAGCTCCGGAAGAACAGGAAATCGCCGCCGAGCTGCGGATGAGCCTGGACGAATACCGCGAATCGCTTCTGGAACTCCGCGCGGTAACCATCGGAAGTTTGGACGCGCCCATGCGCAGCGGCAGCTCCGCCACGCTGATTCAATACGTCGCCGACAGCGAAGAGCAGGGCCCGGCGCGTCTGCTGGAACGTTCCGAGCTCGAAAAACTGATCCAGGAAGGGCTCAACCGGATGCCCCGCACCGAGCGCATCGTGCTCGACCTGTATTATCGCCAGGGACACAATATCCGCGAGATCGCCCCGGTGCTGGATCTCCACATCACCCGAATTTCGCAACTGAAAGCTCAGGCCGTCCTCCGCCTCCGCGAGTACATTGAGCGGCGATGGCCTAACCCGAGAGGTGTTTATTAGATGGCCGATGAAGCCCGTAATTCGATGGACATTCTGATGCAGGTGGAGGTGCCGATCAGCGTCTCGCTCGGCCGCACACGCATGCGTATGAAGGACTTAGCGAATCTGACCTCGGGTTCTGTAGTGGAGCTCGATCAACAGGTGGGCGACGAAGTGGAGATCCGCGTCAACAACTGCCTGATCGCCCGGGGCGAGGTGGTGGGCGTCGACGGCAATTATGGCGTCCGGATTCTGCGCATGGCGGGCGAAGGAGCCGCCTCGTTGGGACAAGCGGGGCTAAGAGAACTTACTTAGTACTTGCAATATTTGCTCTACAATCTGCGTTTTTTCGCGATATACAGGAGGCTGAACGTTGAGGATAACCGGGCAGGACACCGTGAACACCATTTCGAAATCACAAACCGAGGGCGTTTTTGATTCCACGGCGACGGCTGCCCGCAACGGCCGCACGGAACAGAACGCCGGGATCGGATCCGACCAGATCGATCTCGGCAGCCAGAGCGATCTGGTCTCGCAGGCGCAAACCGCGTCTTCGGGCGACCGTTCCGCGCGCCTCGAACAGCTCCGCGCATTGGTTCAATCCGGCCAGTATCAGGTCGATACCCAGGCGCTGAGCCAGTCCATCGTCTCAGCCGCCGTGAACGGGTTCTAGCCGTGAACACATCAACTCGATGTGCTGTCGTGGCGCACGCTTCGGCGTGCCGCGTCGACACTCGTGTCGACGCCTCCACGTTTGCAGACGAGCTGTCGAGACGAGTCTCGACACGGCACGCACGAGTGCGTGCGCCACAAGGGGCCCACTAAGATGAGTCCGCAACAATCCTGCCAACGCGCCGAATCGAACCTCCGCGAAGCGCAACAATTTCTCGGCCCCAGCACCATTCAACAGTGCCTGGTGGCGCTGGCCCAGGTGATCGAAATTCTGGAAGAAGTCGCCGCCGGGAATCCGCGCGACTGGGATCCCGAGATTCAGCTCGCGTTCCACCGCATTCGCGACGCCGCGCGCGATCTGCACACGCAAGTCGGGCACGGCTCCGACCTGATCCGCGGCTGGAGACAACTCCGCCTCGGCGCCGGTTACACGCGCGGCGGCCTGCCCGAATTCGCGGAACGCGAATCCGAACGGTTGTTTGAGGCTTAACGATGCTGACGAAGAATCAGAACGATCGAGCGGCTGGTGCTGGCGCACGCGGTTCTGAAGGAGCACCAAACGGAACAAGTCGGGACTCTACCCCGCCGTTACGAGTCTGTGTGAAAAGTGGAGTTGGTCGGCCTTGCTCCCCTCCCTCACGGTCGGGGTTCCGTTTGGCGCCACGTCGAATGAGCCACATACGGAACCCCGCGCGTGAGCAAGGGGAGCAGGTCCGTGGTTTTCACACAGACTCTTACCGGCAGGGCTTGTCTGTCGCGTTAAAGGCACAGGCGTCGGCGACCAGCCCTGCCGGTCACGGCGGGGATCAGCTCCGCCTTTCATACAAACTCGTCAGGCAGGGGAGCATGTCCGTTTTCACGCAGAATGCATCGGAGGCCGGGACAGATTAGTCTGATCCCTGATTAACCAACCCATGGGCGGACTATTTGGAGCACTCGCCAACAGCCTGAGCGCGATCGAAGCGTTTCAGAACGCGCTCGACGTCACACAGAACAACGTCAGCAACGCGACCACCCCCGGTTACGCCAACCAGATCGCAACGTTCGAAGCGCAATCCTTCGATCCGCAGGGCGGACTGGACGGAGGCGTAAATTCCGGCCCCACGCAATCCACCGACAATCATTACGCGGACCAGGCCGTGCGCACTTCGTATTCGCTGCAGGGCAATGCCGAGGCGCAGTCGAATGCCCTGTCTTCCATTCAGGGCCTGTTCGACGTGACCGGGCAAACCGGCGTGATCGGCGCTCTCAATAACCTGTTCCAAAGCTTCTCAGCATGGGCGACCACCCCCGATTCTGCCGCCGATCAGCAGAACGTGCTTTCGCAGGCCCAGTCGCTGGCCGAGCAGTTTCAATCCGCCTCGGCGAGCCTCGCGCAGACCACCACGCAGCTCAATTCGCAGATCAGCGGGACCGTCCAGCAGATCAACTCTTTGTCGGCGCAGATCGCCGCCGATAACGCAGCTATCGCGCCGGGTGTTACGCCGAATCCGGGCGCCCAGGCGAATCTCGAAGCGTCGCTTGAAAGCCTTTCGCAACTGGCTGACGTCACGGTCAATTACAACTCCGACGGAACCGCCAACGTCCTGCTGGGCGGCCAGACCGCGCTGGTGCTCGGCCAGCAGCAGTATTCGATTTCCGCCAGTTTCAATAACACCGGCTCCGGCGGCAACGCGAACGCGGTTCCGGATGCTCAAATTCTCGATTCGAGCGGCCAGGACGTCACCGGTCAGATTTCGCAAGGCAGCCTGGGCGGCCTGTTGAACGTGCGCAATGTCACCTTGCCCTCCCTTCAAGGTGACAGCACGCAGCAGGGTGCGCTGAATATTCTGGCGCAGCAGGTGGCCGATCGCGTGAACGCGATCCTGACCAGCGCGCAAACCACCGGCGGTCAGCCGGGAACCGCGTTATTCACTTACAGCGCGACCAGCCCGGTGGATATCGCCGCGACCCTTTCGGTAAACCCGGCGATCACCGGCGCCGATCTCGCTCCCGCGGACCCCGGACCTCCCGCCGTGGGCAACGGCGCGGCGCTCGAATTATCGAACCTCGGAAACTCCACCGCCTCCGCCGATCAGATTGACGGCCAGACCATTCTGAACTACACGTCCTCCATTGCGACCGCGGTGGGCGAGCAGGCTTCCCAGGCTTCGACCAACCAGAATCTGTATACCCAGCAGCTGGCGCAGGCGCAGTCCGTGCAAACCCAGCTCTCCGGTGTTTCGCTGAATGCCGAAGCCGTCCAGTTGACCGAGCTGCAGCAGGGCTACGATGCGGCCGGAAAAATGGTGAGCGTCATCGACTCACTGGCCAGCACGCTCATCAGTATGGTTCCGGCTCCGGCGTAAGGATTCCACATGATTCAAGGCATCGGCGCAATCGATCAACAGTTCCTGGCGAACCTGCAGACGCTCACCCAGGAAACCCAAACCACGCAGGAGCAGATCTCTTCGGGCAAGACCATCAACCAGCCTTCCGACAATCCGGCCGAACTGGGCGACGTTCTGCAGCTCGAGTCCGAGCTCGGCAACGTGAATCAGGTCTCGCAGAATCTCAGCCAGGTGACCAATCAGGTGAACACCGCTGAATCGGCGCTTGAAACCGCCACATCGCTCCTCGATCAAGTGGTGTCCCTGGGCGAACAGGGCGCCAACACCACCTCCACCGCGGCCACCAACAGCGGATTGTCGCAACAAGTGGAGGAAGCGCTGTCGCAGCTGGTCTCGATCACCCAGACCCAATACGACGGCTCGTACGTTTTCAGCGGCGACGACACCTCGCAGCCCTCCTATCAACTGGATTTATCGAGCCCCACCGGCGTGGATCAATTGATCACGGCTCCCTCCACGCGCCTGATTCAGGACGCGACCGGGGTCACTTTCGCGGTGTCGCAAACCGCGCAGCAGATTTTCGACGATCAGAATCCGGACGGCAGCCCGGCTTCCGACAACATTTTCGCGGCGGTGAATAGTTTACGTACCGCGCTCGCGAACAACGATCAGACCGGAATTACCAGCGCCCTGAGCTCGCTTCAACTGGCGCAGGGACATCTTTCATCCGCGCTGCAGTTTTACGGCGGCGTGCAGGATCAGCTCACCAATGCGGCCGACGTCGCGCAGAAATTCCAGCTCCAATACCAGACCTCGCTCACGCAGGAAACCGCCACCAACGTGGCCAGCGCGGCCGTGCAGTTGACTCAGGAGCAAACCTCGATGCAGGCCGCCTTGCAGACCGAAGCCGCCCTCCCCAAGACCACGCTGTTCGACCTGATGCAAAACGGCGGCTGAAATGGAGCTGCTGGCCCTCAACCTTTCCCAGCGCGAGGATTCGCTCAAATATCTGGACAAACTGCCCCGGCTTTCCCCGCTCCTGCTGCAATTCCTGGGTCTGGTTTCGCGGCCGAACTGCGAGGTTTCCGAGCTTGCGTCCATGGTCGAAAAAGATGCTCTGCTTTCCGCGCAGGTTCTGCAGAAAGCCAACTCCGCCGTGTTCGGCCGCATCCAGCCGATTCACACCGTGCATCATGCCGTCGCCATGCTGGGCGTGGGAATGATGCGGCGATTCGCGCTCGGGTCGTCCATTTCGAATCTCTTCTCCCGCCAGAAGACCGCCCCGGGCTTTTCGATGACGCGCTTCAATCTCCATTCCGTCGCGACCGGAACACTCATCGAGCTTCTGGCCGACGAGCTCCCGGTCGCATCCCGCCAAAGCGCTCTGATCACCGGCCTGCTTCACGACCTGGGCAAGCTTCTGATCGCTATTCACATGCCGCGTCAGTTTGAAAACGTTCTATCCACGTCCTTCATTTCGGGCGCGCCGCTCATCGAAAGCGAACGGCTCCTGCTGGGGACCGACCATGCCGAGCTCTCCGCACTGGCCACGGAGCGCTGGGATCTGGACAAGGCCATCACGGTCGCCGTGCGTCATCATCATGAGCCGCTCAATGCGAAGGAGTTTGAAAAGATCCCACCGGGTTCGATCAGTCTGGCGCTGGTGGTCCACAAGGCGGACGCGTTCGTCAATTACCTGGGAATGTCCGTGCTTCCCGCGCGCGGTCAGACTCCCGAAGCGCCCGATCTGGATTTCGGAATTCCCTACCCGGTTGAACGGGTGCGGGAGCGCTTTCAGGCCGAATGGAAGAATTTGTGGAACCTGTATCACTAGCGGTCATTTCACCTCTACCAGCTCCAAAGCTTCCCGGCTGGGACCCTCGATCATAAAGGCTCTGGTATCCGCGAACTTGTACGGTTCCTTCAGGATCTTCACGCCTTCGCCCTTGAGTTTCCGAAGCCACGCATCCAGGTCTTGGACGCTCAGCGCAATGTGATCCGCCTGGTGGCCGAGCGTGCTCGCGAGCGGAGTGTCACCCGGGCGCACGTACCAGTTCATCGCGACCCCGCCGAAAGTGACTCCGCCGGAGGGCGCGCGGTACATGCCGTCTTTCTCGAGCGACGGCCAGCTTTTCTCGCCGCGTGCCACTTTGCAGTTCTCTTCGGTCGGCTGCGGCGCGTTTCCACGTGAAGGGCGGACCGGCGCGTTCAGATGCTTTCGATACCACAGCGTCGCGCACTGCGGATCGTCCTGATACATGTGGACATGATTGAAGAACTCGGTTGGCGTGTTCCCGGCGAATTCGATCATGGCGCCATCGGGAGCGCCCAGATAACCGAATCCCGCGCCGCCCCTAGGCTTGATTCCTTGCGACTTGGCGTCCTCGATCTGCGCCTTGGTGCGTCCCAGAGTTCCGGCCGCGCCGGGCCAGGAATCGCTGCTCACAAAAACGAAGCCATCGCCGTCGCCAGTCCAGAGCGGCAGGATTTTCGTTCCCATTTCCTTATATTTAGCGAGGTAGGCGCGTTCGTCGGGGACGTTCCAGCCGTAGTGCCAGATGGCGGTCTGGGGCGTCAGCATAGCGCGCGAAGGGACCTTATTAAATAGGATCCAGACGTTCAGAGCTTTGAGCGCCGGTTGCCCATCGAACATGGCCCGCTGCGTGGTTGTGAAGTTTTTGGTATAAAACGCGATTTCCGCTTCGGGATCGGGGGAGTTCAGGTGCAGGTGATGGAATCCGGGGGTAGGAAGCGGGGGCTCCTGCGCCAAGGCGAGCCGTGCAAAAGCGGCAAACAGCATAGAGAGGACGACACGCTGGCGATTCATTTACAAAAAATCATACCACCGGAAGGCAAAAGGCGAATCTTTGGGATAGGATAGATGCAATGAGTAATATCCTTCGCAGACGAATCACAGGATCCGCCGTAGCGGCAATTATAACGATGGTAGCTGTTCCGCTCGCCGGGCAGACGTATCGCGCCCCGCGCACGGCCAACGGCAAGCCGGATCTCAATGGAATCTGGCAAGCTTTGAACGAAGCGAATTACGACTTGGAAGGCCACATGGCGAGTCCGGCGCTGGCGCTTCGCAAAGGACCGTATGGTCCGGTGCCGGCCGCAGCGGTGCTGGCTCTGGGCGCGGTCGGCTCAGTGCCCCCGGGAGTCGGCGTGGTTGAAGGCGGCGAAATTCCGTATAAACCGGAAGCGCTGGCGACCAAGAAAAAGAACCAGGCGGATTGGTTGAACCTGGACCCGGAGATCAAGTGCTATCTGCCCGGCGTGCCGCGCGCGAATTATATGCCGTACCCGTTCCAGATTGTGCAGAGCGCCAGTGCGATGACGTTCGTATATGAGTACGCCGGCGCCGTGCGCAACATTTATCTGAAGGATCCCGGCCCCGCTGCGGCAGACTCCTGGATGGGGCAGTCCGTCGGACATTGGGAAGGCGACACGCTGGTGATCAGCGTCACGGATATGAACGACCGGACCTGGTTCGATCGTGCCGGCGATTTTCACAGCGACAAGCTGCATGTGACCGAGCGCTACACTCGCACCAGTCCCGAAGTAATCATGTACGAGGCCACCATTGACGATCCGAACGTGTTCACGCACCCGTGGAAAATCAGCATGCCGCTCTACCGGCGCCTCGAAAAGAACGCCCAGCTGCTGGATTTCAAGTGCGTGGAGTTTGTGGAAGAACTGCTGTACGGCCCGTACCGGAAGCACCCGCTTAGCAAGTAATCGAGGAGATTGACTATGTGGAATCGATTCATTTCAAGGACCAGCGTTGTTCCCATGGCGCTGGCGTTGTCGTTGACCCTGGCATCAACCATGACGGCCCAGGTGACCAAGAAAGTCTCAAATAAGCCGGCGGCGAAGTCGGGCGTGGGGCGCATGCCGGACGGACATCCGGATTTGCAGGGCACCTACGATCTGGCCACCATGACTCCGTTCGAGCGGCTTCCCGGCGATCCGCCGGTGCTGACCAAAGAGCAGGCTGCCAAGATTCAGGCGGCCGAGATGGCCCGCCGGAACGCGGATCACGGAAAGCTGGACCCCAATCGCGCGCCGCTACCAGTGGGCGGCGATCATAGCCAGGGAACCTCGTATTTCGACCGTCTGGAAAAGGCGGGCGGCGGCGCGGTCGGAGGTTACGATCGTCTGTGGCTGAATCAGGGCCAGGCGTACATGATGGTCGACGGACAGATCCGGACCTCCATCGTGGTCGATCCGCCGAACGGTCACATTCCTCCCTTTAACGCCGCCGCGAAAGCGCGGGGCGCGGGCGTGTTCGGCGGCCGGCCGACTTCGGATCAGGCCGAAAGCCAGGACGTCAAGGCTGTGTCGCGCCGCGGCGAATACGACGATCCGGAACTGCGGCCGTTGAGCGAGCGCTGCCTGCTCGGCTTCGGCTCCACGTCCGGTCCGCCGGCGCTGCCCGATTATTTCTATAACGATCTGCATCAGATCGTGCAGACCAAAGACTCGATCATGATCCTCACCGAAATGGTCCACGATGCGCGCGTGGTGCGGATGAATGCCGAGCATCTTCCCAAGAACATCCGCCGCTGGCTGGGCGATTCTGTGGGTCACTGGGAAGGCGACACGCTGGTGGTCGACACCACCAATTTCACGGACAAAACCCGGTTCCGTGGATCGACGGAAAACCTTCACGTAGTGGAACGCTTCACGCGGCTGGATGCCAAGACGCTGCTGTATCGATTCACCGTTGACGATCCGCAGACATGGGATAAGTCCTGGACCGGCGAAGAAACCTGGCCGTTGACGGACCAGCATATCTACGAATACGCCTGCCAGGAAGGCAACTACGCGCTGGGCGATGTGCTGCGCGGCGCGCGCCATCAAGAGGCCGAGGCCGCGGCGGCGAAAGCCAGCAGCAAGTAACACGTCAAGCGGAGCGGATAAACTGAAGCTTGGCGCCGCTCCTCAACGCACAGGGTATCGGGAAATCGTTTGGGTCCGATCCCCTGTTCGAAGACGTGTCATTGAACATCAACGAAGGCGACCGGCTCGGCCTGATCGGACCGAATGGTTCCGGCAAGTCGACCCTGCTCGAAATCATGGCGGGGCGCTCCACGCCTGACAGCGGCCAGGTCGCGCTGCGCAAGGGCACGCAACTTCAATACGTTTCACAGGATTCCCAATTTCCGCCCGGTGAGACCATCCGAAGCGTAATTCATCGCGCGCTTGACCGGTCCAGTGTGCCCGATTCGGAGCGTGGCGCGCTCGAAGGCGAGACGCTGGGCCGCGCGGGATTTGAGGATTTCGACGCCGCCGCATCCAGCTTGTCGGGCGGTTGGCGGAAGCGGCTCGCGATCGCCGAGGCTTTGGTTCAAGATCCCGCGATTCTGCTGCTGGATGAGCCGACCAATCATCTGGATCTGGCCGGTATCGAGTGGCTCGAAGAGCTTCTGCGGGCCGCGCCGTTCGCGTCCGTGGTGGTCAGCCACGATCGATATTTTCTCGAACGCGTCGTCACCAGGATGATGGAACTGAGCCCGGCTTATCCCGGCGGTTTCCTGTCGGTGAATGCAGGCTACAGCGGTTTCCTCGAAAAGAAGAGCGTATTCCTGCACGCCCAGGCCAAGCGTCAGGAGGTGCTCGAAAATCTGGTTCGAATCGAGATCGACTGGCTGCGGCGCGGGCCCAAGGCGCGCGCGACCAAGGCCAAAGCGCGGATCGACCAGGCCAACGAAAAGATCGGCGAACTGGCGGATCTGCGGAGCCGGTCGAAAACCACGTCGGTCGGTATCGATTTCGCGGCATCGGATCGACGAACCAAGCGGCTGGTGCATCTCGAACAGGTCGCGCATGGTTTCGAAGGACGGCCGCTGATCAGTAATCTCGATTTCACCATCACGGCGGGTATGCGAGTGGGACTGGTCGGCGCGAATGGAAGCGGGAAAACCACGCTGCTGCGTTTGTTGCGCGGGGAAATCGCGCCGGTTGCCGGTGAGATTGAACGGGCACCCGCGCTGCGGACGGTGTATTTCGACCAGACGCGGAAGCTCGATCCCGACGTGACGCTGCGGCGCGCGCTCGCGCCTGATTCGGACTCGGTGATTTATCAGGAGCGGGTGATTCACGTGGCTGCGTGGGCGGCGCGGTTTTTGTTTTCGAGCGAGCAGTTGAATCAACCGGTGGGTCGATTGTCGGGCGGCGAACGGGCGCGCGTGCTGATCGCGAAATTGATGCTCGAACCGGCCGACCTGCTGCTGCTGGATGAGCCGACCAACGATCTGGACATCCCCACGCTCGAAATCCTGGAAGAGAATCTGCTGGATTTTCCGGGCGCCCTGGTGCTGGTCACGCATGATCGTTATTTGCTCGACCGGGTCGCGACCATCGTGCTGGGCCTCGACGGCAAGGGAGGCGTGGAACGATTCGCGGATTACTCGCAGTGGGAGCAGTGGATCGCGCGCCGGGTGCAGACCAAGCCGAAGCCCGCGCCGGCGGCCAAGCCCGTGCAATCGGCGGCGAAGAAGAAGCTTTCGTATCTGGACACGCTCGAGCATCAATCCATGGAGCAGCGGATCGCGGATGCGGAGTTGGAGCTGAAAGCGAAAACCGCCGCGCTTGAAGATCCCGACGTGGTCCGCGATGGCCGCCTGGTGGAAGCGGCGTATCGGGAGATGCAGGAAGCGCAACGAAAGCTGGATGCGCTGTATGAGCGATGGTCGGAACTGGAAGATAAAATCAGTTCGGAGAAGACGACTCCTTAATAATCACCGTCGCTCCGATCACGATGATCGCGCAGGCAGGCTGCGAAGCTCTCCCCGTCATTTCGTTTGCCCGGATTGATCTCCGCCGTCACCGGCAGGGCTGGTCCATCGCGTTGCGCGCAAGGGCGGCAGCGAAGGCCCCCGCCGTTCACGGAGACTCACAGGGGGCGGTAAAGCGTTCGGTATTACGAGCGCTCTAAATACGTCGCTTCGGATGTCGACACGCGGATTTTTTCGCCTTCATTGATAAACGGAGGCACCTGCACGACGAGGCCGGTTTCAAGCTTGGCCGGCTTGGTCACGTTCGAAACCGTGGCGCCCTTCAGCCCCGGCTCCGTCTCGACCACGGTCATGTCGACCGACGGCGGCAGCTCCACGCTGATGGGCTTGCCTTCGTAAAATTCGACGTTGACGTGCAGCTGCGGGATCAGATAATTCACCGCGTCGCCCAGCAGATCCTTCATGAGGTGCATCTGCTCGAAGGTGGTGGTGTTCATGAAATAGAAGTACTCGCCGTCGTCGTACAGATATTCCATTTCCTGCTCGTCGAGCGAGGCGCGCTCCACTTTGTCTTCCGAACTGAACCGGTGCTCGATCATGGTGCCGGACTTGAAGTTGCGCATTTTCGCCTGGACGAATCCGCGCAGGTTGCCCGGCGTGCGATGTTCCATCTTGAAGACGGAATAAAGCTCATTGTTGAACTTGATCACCATGCCCGGACGCAGTTGTGTTGCTGGAATCATAGAAGAGGAATTCTCAGTCTAGCAGAGTCAGCCGATGCGTCGTTCACAGATCACCACAGCCGCTGCACCCAGATGACGTCATCGCGGGCGTCCAGAGAAAAGCACACAGGTCCAGCCGGGTGGCGCCACTGAGCGGGCACATCGGCCGAGCTCGGACGCGAGAATGTAGCACACAAACGGTAGGCCGTCCCCTGCAGAGGAGTGTATTCATAGACTCGACCGGTCACCGGATCGGCGATTCCCAGCCCCCTTCCGACCATCGTTTGCAGATCTTGAACCGTCGCGGGAAGCACGAAGTCCTTCTGCCCCCGGCCGAACCACCTCCCGTGAAGTCCCTGAGCAAGTGAAGAAAGGTCGGATAACCGGCGCGCGTCCTCCGATGCGGCCCGCTGCGTGGCGGGTGACCCCGCCTCTGCAAATCCGATAACGACGCCGAAGCATGCCATAGCGAACGCAACGATCGCAAACCATCGGTTTCGAGAGCCAGAGGTCCTGTCGGGACGCAGCGAGTCGAGATAATAAGCAAACACACCGCCGGCGATCACCAGCACCGTCACGACCTTAAGGGCGAACCGCGTGTCCAGGTCACCCCGGAGCAGATATGCCAGGAACGTGACTACGTCGGCGATCATAGTGCTTGCCGTGATCACGAGCGCTATGTAGGTGAGCCACTTTCGAACGGAGCTCTCCAGGCGCTCCGGCTGGCTCTGAACGCCCCGCACGATCCACCAGGAAACCAGCAGAAACACCGGGAATCCAACAATGATGCTAGCTAGCTCGTCCGCCATGGTGCGGGACATCAGCGATGCGTTCGCATAGTCCAGAGTGGGATTGGGAAAGGCGAGGTCGATTGCCGCGAACAGGAGCGCACCGAACTGAAAGGTCCAGGTCCCGAGCGTGATGAACGCAAGCAGATAGAGGAACGCATCCCGCGCGGCCTCGATCCGGCCGCCGCCGCTTGGGACCGGCCTCCCGCCGCGCGCCTCGTACCAGACGCCAAAGGCCTGGTAAATGCGCTTCTCCGACCAGCCATTCTGCCGAAGGAGAGCCACTGTGAATTCGTCGGAAGCCCCCTGGCCTTTCACGGCGTCGATAAAATCAAGCAAGGGCTGATTTTCAAAGGGCATCGCCACCCGGCAGTGTAACAGGAAGGAACGAACGAAGGAAACGAAGGGGACAGCCTGAATTGAGCCCTTCCCCTTTTTCCTGAAGGGGACGGAGCGCTCCGTCCCCTTCGCCAAAATCAGGAACGCTTCGATTTGCTCAGTTTTCTGATCGTTTCGGTGAGAGTTGCGGGTGTGCGCCGGTCCGAACCGCCCGAACCTCTCGGTTAGTGAGCCACGAGCGTCAATGGGCTACCTGGCTCAGCAACTCGAATCGAAACTCAATCACCATCGAAATTCCCAGGAAATACTAACGTCTGATCAAATACGTATCAGGGGGCAGACCGCTCCGTCCCTTTCGGCCGAAAAGCGAGGGGCTCAATTCAGGCTGTCCCCTTCGGTGTCCCCGGGGAGAAGGAGAGAGGGAGAGGGAGAGAGAGGAGAAGGTGGAAGAAGGTGGAAGAAGGTGGATTTTCTGGACCCCTTCA
Source organism: Terriglobia bacterium (assembly GCA_963797245.1). Taxonomy (GTDB): domain Bacteria; phylum Acidobacteriota; class Terriglobia; order Bryobacterales; family Bryobacteraceae; genus Palsa-187. The sequence goes on along the minus strand of CAWCPE010000009.1, from coordinate 200,448 downwards.
GGGACTCAGATTCGGCCGCTCAGTGCGTCGCCGGAAGCGCCACATCTTTGTCTACATACAACGTCATGGCGACTCTCCCGGAGTTTTCGAGGCGATGATATTCCAAGGCGCCCACGCCATCCGCTACCTTGGTGCTTCTGAGCGGGACGTCCGTTTCGCCGATCTTCAGAACTACGCGCGCGAGACCTACCTGCCTCGCCGTGTTATTCTCTGCGAAATCCGCCTGGCCCCACGCCTTTGAGCCGAGCGGCGCGACCGTCACGCCGTCCACTTGCACATCATTCGCGAGCTGGAACGCGATGGGTCCTTTGTCCGTCTTCGAACCCCAGTCTTCCACCGAAATCAGCGATACCGGAGTTCCGTCCGGCAGAATCCGCTGGTTCAGCGCCAGGGCCGTTTTGGACAGGTGCGGGGTGACTCTGCGGAGTACGAACTCATGCAGCAGATTGTGGATCGCCCGGCCGCCGAAATCGATTGCGACGCTATCCGCCAGCCGGCGCACGGGCCGCGAGGTGCGGGGATAGTACAAAGACGAAAGCTCGGTGGCAGCCATACCTCCCAGAACGTCGGAGTAATCAGGCTGCCAATGCCCGTTGTCGCCTTTGCGGACAAATGCGGTTCCGATCGCGTACAGTGCTCGCGACCGAATGCTGCCGGTGCCTTTATAAAAATAGCGCGGGTCCTGGTGAAGGATCGACTGCATGACCACATGGCCGATGATGATGCTGCTCACCTCGTCGGCATAATTGGCCCCGAAGCGCTTGGCGTAGCCCTCCGCTCCCTGGCCGAATTCGGGATTGTTGCCGCGCGCCTGTTGGATTCCGGCGGCGACGCTGGTGGAGAAGAACACCACCGGATCGACAATGGTTCTCCATCCGAGCTGAAGTTTCTGCGCGGTGGTCAACGGAACAGGATTCGGTGCATACGTCACGAAGAAATCGGGGAACACGCCCAACAGACGCTGTTTCTCCTCGGTTTTCAACTGTTCCGCGGCGATCTCGTGTTGGGGAAGAGTCACGATCATGGTGGAGGACGTGCCCGCCACCTGCAAAACGGCAGTCGGCAGGGGCGGATTATCGCCGGGGCCGACGGTCACGGCGGGTGCGGTCCAAACCGCAAATCCAAGAGCGGCGATCGTGATCTGGTAATTTCCAGGGTCAACGGCGGAAAAGTGGAAAGAACCGGTCTGGTCCGTGATCGCGGTACGTTGCGTTATGGAGCCGGCGGGTTTAAGGTTGACGATGGCGCCGGCAACGTATGAGCCGGAGGGGTCCGTGGCGACGCCCTCAAGGTTGCCCGGTTGGGCGAATGCAAATCCGGCCAGGAACCAAACATAACAAACTGCAAATCGTGTTAGGGTCAGGATTTCCCTTCGTGCGATTCAAACTTCGAAACAGGCACGCTTAGCGTCAATCGGGAAGAATGAAGGGCGTTTTCTTTTGACGTGGCCCATCCTCCGGCGGTTTCATGAAGCTGGCTCATACCAGGCCGGCGTGGGTCCGGCGGCCTGCTCGATTTCGGGGACAAAACTCCTGTCGAGTTCGCGAACCATCGCGCCCAGATTTTCCACTATCTTCTGCCATTGCAACGCGTCGCCGATGGGGTACTGGCCAAAGGCGATGTCCGCCGGAGCCACTGGAATTCCCAGCGACGCCTTGAATCCAACGCCCTGCGCGAGAAAAATCGCGGAGACCTGATGGCTCCAGGTGCCTACGTCCAGGTATAACTCGATGACCAGGTTGCGTGAACTTCGCCGGGTCAAGTGAAACTGGCCCGATCCGCCGCGGCAACTGTAACCCATGGCCTTGAACGCGGCTTCGAGCGCGGGTTTGCGGGGACCGGCCGTGATTCCCGGATTCTGGCCTCGAATTTCGGCGGCGGGCGGCAGATCGTGCGGCATGCCGGCGCGCTCGACAACCTCTCTTATACGTGCGCGATAGCCGGCGACGATGGCCTTCACCGCTTCGGCATTCGCGGGAGAGATGCCGCCGGCGATTCCACCGCCCGGCGCCAGACCGCGCACTTGCGCGCGGCTCTTTACCTTTCCGAGAGCCTTGATGACGGCATCGATAGGCTCCGGATTGGGTGGGAGCTTTTGGTCGCTTTCACTTGCTTCGACCACGGTGTACGTCCAGAGAGCCCGTTGGCGTCCGGTGACCCAGGAAACGTCGGTCACAATCACGCCGGGCAACGAGTTGCCCATCTTGGGGAGCCCGATCATCCTTTCGCCAAAGACGGGCGCGTAGAAATGCAGCCATATTGCGCCAAGCGGATAGGATCGCGGAACGCCGGCCAGGATCGCGTGGAGCGTGGCGTAGTCGACAGGTTCACCGGTCGAGACGTTGGTGAGCAGCCGCGATTCGGTCTGGCTGCCGGGCATGATCCGGTCAAGCGCGAAGAATCGCTGCATTTCGGGATAGCGCTGGAGCACCCGGTCGAGCGGGGAGCTTTTCAGGCGGGCGGCGTCGATCAGAGTGAAACGGATGGCCGGATCGGGCAGCGCGGCGTCCAGAAACGCCTGCCGGGTGCGGCCGGCGAGGTCCACCAACGCTTCCTTCCGGCTGGCGGCGAAGGTAATGTGCGTCGCGACGCGCATGGCTCACCCTAACATCGGATGGAGTGGAAATGCCCTGTAGCTTCCACCACGCGTTTTCGTTATCCAAGGCCAAGGAACCCAATCTCCTGTGCTGTCTCCGAAATTCGTGGAATTAAAAAAGGGGACAGACCACTCTGTCCACGGCCGCTTCGGTCAGGGGGAAGAATAACATACGAGCGGGGACAGAGCAGTCTGTCCCCTTTTTTAATTCCACGAATTTCAGAGACAGCACACTCGGAAATGATCCGATGGACGAGACACGCGCCCGGGAGATTCCGAAGTTTGGCAGTCGCCCGACATTCGGCGGTTTCAAGTGTCGATTGGTCGTCACTCACCTCCGCCAACTTTCTTCGACGGCCGCTCGGATTGCTGTAGGCCTGCGCGAAAGCAGTAAATCGATCGAGTCGCATCCGCCTTCTGGCCCTGGCTGCTCGATTGCAACGGACGTGAACCGGGACCCGAGGAACTTAAGAAAGAGAAAATCACATGAGAGTCTTCGAGAGAGGTATGGCGCTATTGCTTTCCTGGTGCCTGGCGTTTTTGAGCTTTGGAAAGGGATTCGCGTATCAGACTGGCGTACCGCCTTCACCACCGCAAGCCGCGCAGCAGAGTCCTGAACAACTGCAGCAGCTGGTAGCGCCCATTGCACTGTACCCCGACACATTGATTGCGCAACTCCTGGCCGCCGCAACGCATCCCGATGAGATCGTCAAGGCCGAACAGTGGATGGAAAAGCACAAGAATACCGAGCCCGAGAAACTGGCGAAGGACGTAAACAAGGAACATTGGGATCCTGCGGTGAAAGCGATGACGCAGTTCCCGGCGGTGCTCGCCAATATGAATCAGAATCTGGCTTGGACGTCGGAGCTCGGCGACGCCTATGTAAACCAGGGCGAGGCTTTGAATCAGGCGATTCAGACCATGCGACAAAAGGCGCAGCAAGCCGGGAACCTGAAGACTACTCCGCAGGAGACCGTAACGAATAACAACCAAAACATCGTGATTGAGCCCGCCCAGCCCGACTACGTATATGTTCCGCAGTACGATCCCTGGCTTGTCTATGGGTATCCTCTGGCGGTTTTCCCGGGTTGGTATCCGTACGCGGGATTGTATTGGGACGGTCCCGGAATCTATTGGGGATTGGGCTTTGGTCTCGGATTCTTCGCGGGCTTCGGCTGGGGCTGGGGCAATTGGGGATACGACTGGCGCGGCGGCAGGGCCATCTACAATCACGGCGGGTATCTCTCGCATAGCCACAGCATCGTCGACCGCAGCAGTTTTCGCGCGAACCGGGAGGATTTCGGCCGTTCCGGAAATTTCCGCAGTTCTGAAGGAATGCGGTCCGGCGCCTTCAGCGGGTTTAATCATGGCGATTTCGCAAGATCCAGCGGTTTCCGGGGCCAGTCCAGCTTTGGCGGTTTCCACGGCGGAGGATTCGGCGGCGGTTTCCATGGCGGCGGGGGTCGAAGGTAGTTCGCAGCGTCACGAAATCATGAAACAGGAAATGATGAATATGATCAACCTATCTTTTCGAAAAATGCTCGGCGGCGCGGGATCGGCAATGGTCGGCTCGGCGGTGCTTGCGGCGGCTCTGACGGGTAGTGCGCGCTTGGGGCTCGCACAACAGCCTCCTGGGTCGTCGTTCTCGTCAGCAGCGGAGGCAGCGCAAAGTCTGTTTCAGGCTGTCGAAAGCAACAATGCGGACGCCATCGCAAAGATTCTTCGCTGCCCGTCGGATCTGACCTCCTGTGGTAACCCAGCGCAAGATCAGCGCGATCGCGAAACGTTCGTCCAAAAGTACAAGGAGATGCATCGAGTCGGTCGCGACGCGGACGGGTCGGCGACTCTGTACATCGGCTGCGAGAACTGGCCGTTCCCCATCCCGCTGGTCGCGAAGAACGGCGCCTGGCAGTTCGATCCGGATCGGGGACGAAAGGAAGTGATGTACCGGCGAATCGGCGAGAACGAGCTAAGAGCGATTCTGATCTCCCACGAACTGGTGGCCGCCGAAAAACAGTTTCGCGCAAGTCCAAAGACTGCCAGTCAGGTCGACAGCCTTCTTGCGCCATTGGTCTCGGCAGCGGCGAAAGGGTCGCCCGGCGGCGCGCCCGTCCTGATTCATGGCTACTACTTTCGTGCCGTCGCGAATCCGCGAGGTGGCGGCTTTGCCTTCGTCGCCTACCCCGCGGAGTATCGGTCTTCGGGTGTGATGACCTTTCTCGTCACAGAGGCCGATGTGGTCAAGGAAAAAGATCTGGGCGCAAAGACTGCGACGCTCGCAAGTGCGTTGACAACGCCTTCCCGGGAGAAGGATTGGGTGCCCTCCGATGACAAATAGTAACTGAGCGCTTTGTCAGGCGGGGGTGGGCGGTCGGATACTTGCGATGACGCCTATCCCCCGCCGGAGCTTCGTGGCGAACGCGGCGCAGCATAGCCGTAATAAGTTAGAAAAGATACACGAACGCGAGATTGGCTGTATCGGCGCGTAGGGTGGCCAGGGGTGTGTCGCGGAAGTTCGTCAGCATGCGGCGGTATTCCCAGGCAATGTTGACGTGCGGCGTGGTCTTCCAGATCAGGTTGCCCATGTAGGATTGATTGCGTGCGCGTGCGCCGAGTGGCAGGTTGCTGGCGGTTGGATCGTCGATGCCGTACACCAGGTTGACCTGCCACTTGGGAGTCAGGTTGAACTCCGCCTGAGTCCATCCGCCGCTGGAGCGTACGCCGAGGTCGCCCAGCGTGCCCACCGGCTCAATCGACTCTCCGCTGTCGACGCTGAAAATTCCCAGGGCGCGGCCCGTGTATGCTTCGCCGCTCAGATTGAATAACTTCGTGAACGGCAGCGAAAAATCGAGCGCGGCGCCCCACGAATTGAGAGAGAGCTGGTCGGTGATGTCGCCCACGGTGCCGGAATTTTTGCCGTGCGCGAAGTGTCCGCTGAAGCCGATGGTGTAGTCGCGATCGTCGTGAATGGAGGTGAGGGCAAAACGGCCTTCCGCTCCGGGCGCGCGGCCGCGTTCACCGATTCCGGGAGGTCGCGTGGCGGAAAATGTCGCGGTGCTGTAGTCGCCCATATCCGGATCGATGGCGGCGAACTGTGCCTGGAATTTGAGACCATCCGCGATGGTATTTTTATACTCGGTGCGTAACTGCGGCAGACGGATCCAGGGATTGCCCGAGCCCGACATGGACGGAATGGCGTACTCGGCGTAGCTGGTGGGATTGAGCGGCGCGAAGATCACCCAGTCCTGCCCGGCTTCCACCGACCAATGATCCCAATCCATACGGCCGAAGGCGAGCCGCAGCCGCGGCAGGTCCATATCGACGCCGTTGCCGAACGGCGCTTTGCCGCCCAGGAAGTCGATCTCCACCTGCCCGCTGACTTCCGCGCCCAGCACCTCATGTCCATCGAACTTGAGCCCGAGTCGCGACTGGCGCGCGGTCATCCCGAAGCTCTTGTCGTCTCCGAGAGCATCCGGCTTCACGGGAAACAGAGGAATGTCGCTGATGTTCATCTGGCCGGTGTCGAAGAAGGAGTTGAGAACCAGGTTTCCGTAGATCGTCACCGGGAATTTTCCCTGCGTCGTGACGGCGCCTGGGGATGGGCTGGTGGTGGTGGGTGCGGGCTGGGGATCGTTATGTAACGAGGCGACCGCGACGGGCGGCGCGTTGGCCTCCGCCGGGGCGTTGCCGGGTGCCCCATCGGTGGCGACTTGCGGCGCGGTCGAACTGCCCGTGACACTGGCAACCTCGGTCGGAGTGAGCACGCCTTTCTTTGCGAGCAGATTGGCGAGCATCCGAAGCTGGTCGGCTGGAGCGGCAGATTCCACCTGGGCGAGCTCGGCCTGGCTGATGGTTCCCTTTTCGGCCAGAATCCGGGCAAGAGCAGATGTGGCGTCGTCCGCGCAAGCGAACACGCTAAGAGCGAGCAGCGCGATGGTAAGTTTCATTTTTAGACCCTTTCACACATGCCCTGTGACTGCTTCTGCGCCGGGTCTCTAGCAATTCGCGTGCCTGGCTCCCGCAGGCGAAAACCCAGAATTTTTTCGAGCGTCCGGATACCGCATTTCGACAGTCGAGACGAAATATCGACACGAAATTCGCGCAGGTCAGGAGTTAGCTGAAAAAGGGGACAGACCGCTCTGTCCACACCGGAGGCTGCTTTTGCAATTAGATGCTTGCGATTGGGGACAGAGTAGTCTGTCCCCTTTTTCAAGTAACTGCGTCATCGCCAAAAGCCGTAGCGCTGACGGAAGCAGGCGTGCAGCGATGCGTGGCGCAGATCGAAGCGAAGGGAGCCGTCCCATGGATGCGAACCGCAGGGATTTCTTCAAAATCAGTCTGGCGGGAGGGGCCGCTGCTTCGTTTTTCGGCTTCGACCTGAGGCCCGCCTATGCGCAGCTCCAGGAGCTGAAGATCGCTCGCGCCCAGGAGACTCGTTCTCTATGTCCGTATTGTGCGGTGGGGTGTGGAGTTCTGATTTATACGATCGGAGACAGCGCCAAGAATGTGACTCCGCAGGTGATCCACGTGGAGGGCGACCCCGACCATCCCACCAATCGCGGCACGTTGTGCCCCAAGGGAGCTTCGCTGCACCAGGACATCCTGAATCCGCGCCGGCTATTGAAGCCGCAGGTTCGACGACCCGGTGGAGATCATTGGGAAGACATCTCGTGGGATCAGGCGCTGGACGAAATCGCGCATCGGATTAAAAAGACGCGCGACGATACATTTGTCGAAAAAGACGCGCAAGGGCGCCCGGCGAACCGCTGCGAAGGCTTCGCCTGGATTGGCGGCTGCACGGACACGAATGAGTTTAACTATCTGGTCGTGAAAGCCATGCGCGGCCTGGGAGTCACTTATATAGAAAACCAGGCCAGGGTTTGACACGGCCCCACGGTCTCCAGTTTGGGGCCAACGTTCGGACGCGGGGCGATGACCAATGGTTGGATTGACATCAAAAACACCGACATGATGTTGGTGATGGGTGGCAACCCTGCCGAGAACCATCCGTGTGGATTCAAGTGGGCGATGGAAGCCAAGCGCGATCGAAACGCGAAGCTGATTGTGGTGGATCCTCGCTTCACGCGCACAGCGGCCACCAGCGATGTGTTCTGCCAGATCCGCGCGGGAAGCGACATTGCGTTCCTGGGAGGAGTGATCCGCTATGCCATCGAAAACAACCGGATTGCCAAGGAGTATCTGACCAATTTCACCAACGCGGCATTTATTATAAGGGACGGATTCAAGCTGCCTGAAGATGGATTGTATTCGGGGTTCGACGCAGCTACCCATAGCTACGATCGATCAACCTGGAATTACGAACCGGAAGGCGGCGCGACCGCGAATGGGTTGCCACCCAAGGTCGCTTATGATCTTACCCTTCAAAATCCGCGCTGTGTGTTCCAGTTACTAAAGCAGCAGTATTCACGTTATACGCCGGAAATGGTAGAGCGCGTCACTGGAATAGCAAAAGAACAGTTCCTGAAGGCCGCGGATCTGTTCACTTCGGTCCGAATAAACGGAGACATGAGGAAGGCGGGTACCATTATTTATGCAGTTGGATGGACCCAGCATTCCTTCGGAACGCAGATTATCCGCACGGCAGCCATGCTGCAGTTGTTACTGGGAAACGTAGGGCGGGCCGGAGGGGGCGTCAACGCCTTGCGCGGGCACTCCAACATTCAAGGCGCGACGGATATGGCGGGTTTATATGATTCGTTGCCGGGCTATTTGAAAGTCCCCATTCCCACCGACACCGATTTCAAGACATACATGACTCGCGTCTCGCCGACTGCCTCGAAGCCGGCTCCCTGGGATTCATTCAATTACTGGTCGAATACGCCGAAATTCACCGTTTCGTTTCTCAAAGCGCTGTACGGCGACGCCGCGAAAAAAGAGAACGACTGGGCGTTTGACTACCTGCCGAAAGTGGATCGCAACTACTCCTGGACCGAAATCTGGGACGACATGTATCGCGGAAAGCTAAAGGGCATGCTCGCGTTCGGGATGAACGGCGTCTGCATCGGTCCTGATTCGCAAAAAAATATCGAAGCTTTGAAGAGAGCGGACTGGCTGGTGGTGGGCGAGATTTACCCGGATGAGACCAGCGGATTCTGGGAATCGCCGGGAATCACCGCCGACGAGATGAAGAAGATCAACACCACCGTCTATCGCCTCCCCTGCGCGGGATTCGCGGAAAAGGACGGCTCCTTCACCAACTCGGCTCGCTGGCTGGTGTGGAAAAACGCGGCCGTTCCGCCGCCCGGCCAGGCACGCCTGGACCAGGATATCGTGGCGCAAATCTTCCTCAAGGTGCGTGATCTATATAAGGCCGAGGGTGGCAAGTTCCCGGATCCGATTCTGAATCTGACCTGGAATTACGCCGAACCCGAGCATCCTTCGCTCAGCGAACTGGCAAAGGAAATCAACGGCAAGGCGCTCGCGAACCTGACGGATCCCAAAACGCAGCAAGTGGTGCTGAAAGCCGGGCAACAGTTACCCGGCTTTGCGCTTTTGAAAGACGACGGCACGACTTCCTGCGGCAACTGGCTCTACGCCGGAAGTTGGACCGAGGCTGGACCACTGCTGCAGCGCCGCGGGACTCAGGATCCATCTGGCTTGGGAGTCTATCCGAATTGGGGATTCTCCTGGCCCGCCAACCGGCGCGTCCTGTATAACCGCGCGTCGTGCGATGTGTCCGGCAAGCCGTGGGATCCGACGCGAACACAGGTCTGGTGGAATCAGGATGCGCAATTGTGGGTCGGCCACGACGTGCCCGACTTCAAACCCGATTCGCATCCGAAGGATCACATGGGTCCGTTCATTATGAATCCGGAGGGCGTCGGCCGAATCTTCGCGCCGCTGGCTGCATTTGCGGATGGTCCGTTCCCGGAATACTATGAGCCGATCGAGAGCCCGGTCCAGAATCTATTTCACCCGCAACAGCAGAATAATCCGGTGGTGACGAAGTTTTCGACTCCGGCAGATAAATATGGGACTACGGCGGAAGGTTTCAACATTGTCTGCACCACGTACCGGCTGACCGAGCACTATCATTACTGGACCAAAAACAACCCGATGAACGTGGAGCTGATTCCCGAACCGTTCGTCGAAATGCCGGTGGAGCTCGCGCAGGAACTGGGGATTCGCGGCGGGGATAAGGTGAAGGTCACCAGCGCGCGAAGCTTCTATATCGCGAAGGCGTTCGTGACGAAGCGCATCAAGCCGATGATGATCGACGGCAAGAAAGTCTATCAAATCGGATTACCGATCCATCAGGGCTATCGCGGGATCCAGGAGGACGCGGGCAGGGACGCGAGGACCATTGCGAACCGGCTGACGCCCACCGTGGTGGATCCCAACGCGCACACTCCGGAGTTCAAGGGATTTCTCGTGAAGCTCGAGAAGGTGTAACCCATGAGCCAGGCATCCGCGCAAATTCGAAAAATCTCCGGGCATGCGGGACCGGTACCGGGTGCGAACGTCGAGCCGACCTATACCGTCTGCAAGCTGATCGACACCACCACCTGCATCGGCTGCAAGGCGTGCGAGGTCGCGTGCCTGGAGTGGAACGGCTATCCTTTCCGCGAAACGGTGTTCGACAACACCTACCAGACCATGCCGCAGACGGAGTGGAATTACTGGAATCTGATCAAGTTCAACGAAGTGGAGAGTCCTGACGGCTCGGTCAGCCTCCTGATGAGAAAAGACCAGTGCATGCACTGCGCCGAGCCGGGATGCCTGGCGGCTTGTCCGGCCGACGGAGCGATCGTGCAGTATTCGAACGGGATCGTCGATTTCCAACAGGCGAATTGCATTGGCTGCGGCTATTGCGTCAACGGGTGTCCCTTCAACATTCCGAGATTCAATCCGGCCACTAAGAAAATGTTCAAGTGCACGTTGTGCGTCGACCGCGTGACGGAAGGGCTGGAGCCGGCCTGCATCAAGAGCTGCCCCACCGGATGTCTGCACTTCGGAACCAAGGACGACATGAAGGATCTGGCCGAGACGCGTGCGACGCAGCTCCGCGAGCACTATGGATTCGCCCAAGCTGGCGTCTACGATCCGCCGGGCGTGGGCGGAACGGGCGTAATCTATGTTCTGCACGATGTGACCAATCCTGAAGCTTACGGAGGATTGCCGAAGGATCCGCAGATTCCGTTGGTGGTCCGGCTGTGGAAGGGTCCGGCGAAGTGGCTGGGCAACCTGGCCATGGTGGGCGGAGTGGTGGGAGTCGTGTTGCACTACATGCGCTTCGGTCCCAAGCGGGTGGAGGAGCAGGAAGCACGGAAAGGCAACCAGTCATGAGCAGCCCGCAGGTCATCCCGATCACGCATCAGAGCCGTATCGTGCGCTATACGCTCGATGAGCGGATTCACCACTGGCTGGCGAGCCTTACCTACATTTACTGCCTGATCACGGGCCTGGCTTTCTGGTCGCCGTACTTATTTTGGCTGGCGGCGATCGTGGGCGGCGGGGCCGTGGCGCGCTTCTGGCATCCGTGGTCGGGCGTCCTGTTCACGATTTTCGTCATATGGATGTACAAGCTTTGGCGCACAGACATGGCCACCACGGAAGCGGACCGGGCGTGGTCGAAGGCAATGAAGTATTACGTCGAGAACGAGGACGAAAAGCTTCCACCTATCGGCCGGTTCAACTACGGCCAGAAACTGTTTTTCTGGTTGATGCTGTGGGGCGCGATTTTCCTGCTGCTTTCCGGACTCGGATTGTGGTTCGTGGAATCGATTCCGGCATGGCTCCGCCATCTGTCGATCGCCGTTCACGTGATCGCCGCGCTCGCCACCATCGCCGGATTTATTATTCACGTTTATATGGGAACCGCGATGGTCCGCGGCGGCTTCAATGCCATCGTCACCGGAGAGGTGACCACCATGTGGGCTCGTCATCATCACAGGCTATGGTACGAACAGGTCACGGGGCGAAAATGAAGCTGACCACCTTTGACCTGCGCATTCAGCGGGCCGACGAGCTCGCGAGCGCGCATCCGTTCGCGGCCGACGTGTTGCGGTTCTATCGTCATGTCGCGACTTTCCAGAAGGGACTGGCCTGGTATTTAGAGGAGTCTTCCATCTCCGATCTTGACGCGCTGCTGCCTAAGTTCCCCGAGTTTCTTTCTCAAATCGAAGCGATCGCGCCGGAGCCCATCGCACAGTCGGCGCGCGAGTGGAAGACGCGAGACTTGGATCAACTACGCGAGCTGGCTGGTTTTGAGGGTCCGTCGACGTCATCCGCGTCCACGATGCTCGCCTGGCTGTTTCTTCAGCCTTATGCCGAACACCGGGCCAGGAAAACCCACCACGTACCGGAGGCGGCGTCGGCGATTTGCCCGTTCTGCTCGAGAAAGCCGGTGGTAGGTGTCCTGCGGCCGCAAGGGGACGGCGCGAAGCGATCGCTCATCTGCTCGATGTGCGCAACCGAGTGGCCGTACGGGCGGATCCAATGCGCCGCCTGCGGTGAGGAGCGCGTCGAAAAGCTGGCGGTCTATACGGCGGATCAATTCCGGCATGTTCGCGTCGAGGCGTGCGATACGTGCGGCTGTTACATCAAGACCGTCGATCTGACGAAGACCGGACGGGCTGTGCCGATCGTGGATGAGCTCGCGACAATCCCCCTCAATCTATGGGCGCGGGAACATCATTATGTGAAGGTGCACGCAAATTTGCTCGGCATCTGAACCAGCCGCGAAGCCCAGACACTTCTGGGTTGGGCAAAGTTTAGAGATGTGCCCGCACGCCCCCGTCCGACAACTTGTCGATTGCCGTGCTGGTTTGCGACACTGGGATGTGCCTATGTCCAATCAAGCAACCAGAACACTCATGTGCTGTGCGATCGCCCTCCTGGGTACCTGGCGGGTCGCTCACGCCCAGAATTCGGCGCCGGCCGGTGCGGCAGCAGACAGCACCGTGGTGGCCAATCCGACCTATATATCGATTCCGCTGGAAATCACCGTGAACCGCCCTGCCGCCGAGGTGTGGAAACGAGTTGGCAAGTTTTGTGACATCGGCGAATGGCTGCAAATCCCGTGCAAAATCACTTCCGGCACGGACGGCGAATTCGGAGCGGTGCGCTCCGTCGCCGGCGAAGTTCTGGTGGGCAAAACGGAGCTGTCTTACACATACACGCAAACCGTGAAAGCCGGCCGCCCCTATAACCTCTATCACGGAACGCTCGAAGCACGACCGGTGAACGCCACGACATCGAAGCTGGTTTACACTCTGATGTTCGATAACTCGATGCTCGCCGATGATGCTGCCCGGGAAAAAGACAAGGCTCAAAAGACTGCGATTTTCACCCGGGCTCTGCAGAATATGAAAACCCTCGCCGAGGGCGGCACGCTCCCGCCTCCGCGCGGCCGCAGACCGTAGCTGACGGTAGGGCGCTTCAAAGCGCCGTATCGCGACGCGCTTCGCTTAATGAGAACTCGTCGGCCTCGGTTTGACCGCGTTCGCCAAGGCTAACCTGTGGTCGTGCGTCACGAAACTGATCTGCAGATTGTATCCATTCGGCGTCTGCGTGTGATAGCTCTTGAACGCGGCGACGTGAATGTCGTCGTGCGTGGAAGTGTCCACCCGCGCCCGCAGCCCGCGCTTCTCCAGTTCCGCTTTCACACCGTCCGTATCCCATGGAGCGATTCCAAACGAGATGTGATCGATTCTCGCTCTGCGCGACGGCCCATCTGCTTTGCCAAAGTTGGGATCGTTCGGATTTCCTCCCCGCACGATGATGTCTCCAACCTCGCCGATCATTAGTTCGTGCTGGCTGCCTTCGTCATAGGTCTCCTTCCAGCCGAGGAGATTGGTGTAGAACGACGCGCTTTTCTTGTAGTTCGCTGCGTTGTACGAAAAATGGTCCAGCCATACGGTTTTCCATCCGGTGGATTCGAACGGCGCGGGCAGTACCAGTTTTGCCGTGGCAGCCGTTTCGCGTCGCCTTGCCAGATTCTTGCCATTGCTGATCTGAAGATCGAACCCGTCCGGATCTTTCACATGGAAACTCTCGAATCCATCGCCGCCATTATCGCGCACGGGGCTTAATCCGCGTTTGCGGAGTTCTGCTTCGACGGACTTGGCGTTCCATGGCTCGATCACGAAGCAAAAGTTCGTCACCACCGCGGATGGCCGGTCGGCCTGCCTGAAGATCGCCGAACCGAAAGCGCCGATGTCTAAGACCGCCTGGTGGCCGTCATCGCTGCGGAGCCTCCATCCCATAAGCGCGACGTAGAAAGCCGATTCCTTTTGATATTCCGGCATCTCGAAGGTAATGTGCTCAAGCGCCACGGTCCTCCACCCCGTGGAAGCGAACACCGGTCGAATGGGAGCAGTCGCCAACTCTTCCGTCAACGGGCAACCCTGCGTCCCATAGCCGTCGCGACACCGGCCCTGACCGAACGCCGATACCGCCCAGAGTGTCCCCAGCGCCGCTGCGCCCGCGGATCGCAACAGTCTGCGGCGTGAGGTCCCCACGCGGTCCGCTTCATTCCATGATGTGGCTCGCATATAGCATTCATAGTACGCCGGCCGTCCGTCGGATCATGTGGCACCCCCGGACAACTGACGCTCGCGCAGTTCCGGATCTGCAAGTGATGCGGTGAAACGTCGAAACCTGGAATGGCTGGTGGTGCGCGATCTTCAGCTGATCGAGACTGCCGAATTCTGGCGCGACGCACCCGAAATTCATCGCGGCGAGGTTCGTTCCGAAGACATCGCCACGGAAGTGTTCTTCTTCCCCGCCGCCGCCCATACCGAAAAAGATGGCGCCTTCACCAACACCCAGCGCCCTCTTCAATGGCACCACAAGGCCATCGAACCACCCGGCGATTGCCGCAGTGAGCTCGATTTCATTCACAAACTCGGGCTCCGGCTCAAGAAGCTGTATGCGAACGAATATCATCTCGAACGAAACCATCCCATCCGCGATCTGAAGTGGGATTATCCGACCAAGGGTTTCAATGCTGAACCCGACGCCGAAGCGGTATTGAAGGAGATCAACGGCTACAAGGTCGCCGACAACTAACCAGTGGACGGTTTCACATCCTTAAAGGATGACGGATCCACGGCGTCCGGGTGCTGGATTTATGCGGGCGCATATCGCGACGGAATCAATATGCCGGCCCGGCGCAAACCGCATTGGGAGCAGAATTGGGTCGCGCTCGAATGGGGCTGGGCGTGGCCGAATAATCGGCGCGTGCTGTACAATCGCGCTTCCGCCGATCCGGACGGCAAACCGTGGTCGGAGCGAAAGCGCCTGGTCTGGTGGGACGAAGCCAAACGCGAATGGACCGGGTATGACACGCCGGATTTCATCGTGAAGCTTGCGCCGTCCTATCGTGCGCCCAAAGACGCGCGCGGTAAAGAGACGATTTCCGGAGCCGACCCGTTCATCATGCAGTCCGACGGCAAAGGCTGGCTGTACGTGCCCGCCGGCCTCGAAGACGGTCCGCTGCCCACGCACTATGAGCCGGAAGAATCGGTCATTCGGAATCCTCTATATGGCCAGCAATGCAACCCCATGCGGATGGAATGGAAGCGCGCTGACAATCCGTATCATCGCGCGTTCAATGATCCGCGTTTCCCGTATGTGTTCACCACCTATCGCCTGACCGAGCATCACACCGCCGGCGGAATGTCGCGCTGGCTAACCTGGCTCAGCGAATTGCAGCCCGAGCTGTTCTGCGAAGTATCGCCGGAGCTCGCGGCGGAGGGCGGTCTCACCAATGGCGGATGGGCCACCATCCGCACCGCCCGCGCCGAAATCGAAACGCGCGTTCTGGTCACGCCACGAGTCAAACCGCTGCGCGCGGGCGGACGCGTGATTCATCAAATCGGCCTGCCGTATCATTACCCCACCGAATCGATTCAATTCGGGGAGCTCGACCAGGTGCGCGACAAGGCGCGCCAGCGTGTCAATCAATTGCATGAGCGTGGTCTCCACTCGGCCTATCTGTACGGGGAAAGCGCGGACAGCCAGCCCGGGACGGAAGGCCTGAACGCGTTCTTCCTGCTGCTGGATAAACCGGAAGTTTACAATCTCCCGCCCGATCCTGTAGTGCCGACCAAGAAAGCACGCGACGCCTGGCATTCCATGGCGGCAGCTGCGGCGGGGATGGCGCTGGCCGCGATCGGCGTGGTGCTGGCAGGTCGCAAATGAAAGACGCGCGCGGAATCGATACGATGCTGGCTGAGCTTACCGGCGAAGGCTCGCAGCAGGCCGCGCCGCGGCCCGAAAAGCACGTCGAGAAGATCGCGGCCACCTGGAATCGTCTGCCGGCGCCCCAAACGGCAGAACCTTCCTACTACGACCGTCCTCTATTAAAGGCGCCGGTCTGGAAAGCCGCCGTTCCCTTGTATTATTTCGTGGGCGGAGCGGCGGGCGCTTCCCTTGTGATCGGCGCGGCAGCGCAGCTCGATCGCACCGGCCAATTCGACCATCTCATGCGCCGCTGCCACTGGACGGGAGTCATCGGCTGCGCGCTCAGCGGCGCGCTCCTGGTCGAGGATCTGGGCAAGCCGTCGCGATTTCACCACATGCTGCGCGTGTTCCGTCCGACTTCGCCAATGAACATGGGCGTGTGGATCATTTCAGCAGTGTCGCCTTCCGCCCTAGCCGCCGCGTTATTCGGAAATCGCGGAGGCTTACTCGGAGCGTTCGGAGACATCAGCGGAGTTGCCGCCGGTCTCGCCGGCCTCGCTCTTTCGACTTACACCGGCGTGCCGGTGGCGAACACAGCCGTCCCGCTGTGGCAGGAATCGCGCCGGATTCTGCCCATTCTGTTCGGTGCATCGGCGCTCGCGAGCGCCGGGTCCATTTTCGACCTGACACTTGAAAACCGCGTGTCGCGCCGCGTCACCTATTCGATCGGAACCATCGGACGAGTGGCCGAACTCGACACCGCCCTCGCGCTGGAACGGCACGCCGCGAAAATCTCGCCGCGCGTGGCGCAGCCACTGCGGTCCGGTACCTCTGGATTTCTATGGAAGACTGCCGCGACCCTCACCGCCGCCAGTCTCGCGGTCACACTCCTGCCCGCCAAGCCTCGGACCAGGCGCATCGCCGCGGGCGTGCTGGGCATCGCGGGTTCTTTGATGATGCGGTTCGGCATCCATGCAGCCGGCGTCGCCTCCGCCCGCGATTCACGCGCGACCTTCGCCTCCCAGCGCCAGATTAAGGATTGAGCTGCCGCACCTTCGTGAGCCGCCGTCTTGGTTTTCACGGTAGCATCCTGACGGATTGAATCGTGTAGGATTGGATTCATTGCGCTGACACCGCTCCGTCGGTATCCGCCGCGTCTATGCCGGAGTTCACAACTCTAATCAGCGGTTTATCATTCACCGAGTGTCCCCGATGGCGCGACGGGCGGCTGTATATTTCCGACTTCTACACGCACCGTGTGCTGGCCGTGACCATGGACGGGGCGGCCGAAATTGTGGCGCAGGTTCCCGGGCAACCGTCGGGCCTCGGGTTCTTACCCGACGGGCGGCTGTTAATCGTGTCGATGTGCGATCGCAGGGTGTTGCGGCGGGAGACGGACGGTTGCCTGGTTGAATATGCCGATCTCTCCGCTCTGGCCCCCTGGCACTTGAACGACATGCTGGTGGATCCGCACGGCCGCGCCTGGGTGGGCAACTTCGGCTTCGATCTCGATGGGGGCGCGCCAGCGCGGACCACGGTGCTGATCTGCGTTGACCCGGGCGGCGCTGCACGGGTGGCTGCCGACGGGCTTGGATTCCCAAATGGCATGGTGCTCACGCCGGATCACCGCACTCTGATCGTCGCGGAGACCACCATGAACCGGCTGAGCGCTTTCGCCATTACCGGAGCGTCGCTGGGCGAGCGCAGGACTTGGGCCGCCTTTGGCGATCCGCCCGCATCGACGGACGTCGGTGAGATGTTCGGACAACTGGCCGTGGCGCCCGACGGCATTTGTCTGGACGCGGAGGGCGCGGTTTGGGTGGCCGATGCGCTTCACGGCAGACTGCTCCGGGTGGCGGAGGTCGGCCGCATCATGGAACAACTCACCGCGACAGGAACCGGACTGTTCGCCTGCATGTTGGGCGGCGACGACGGGCGTACTTTGTTCGCTTGCGCCGCTCCGACTTTCAGAGCGGCGGAGGCCTCCGCAAACCATCAGTCGTCGGTATTAATGATCAAGGTCAAAGTGCCCCACGCCGGATTACCCTAGTCTCCAGCCTCCTAAATTTGTGGAATAAAAAAAAGGGACAGACTTCTCTGTCCCCGGCCGTAAGTCTTTGGGTTTTCGAGGCCGCCCGCCGGTGGACAGAGCGGTCTGTCCCCTTTTTTTATTCCACAAATTTAGGAGGCTGGACAGTAGTGTCCCGAGTTGGAAAGTCGTCACATAATCGGAGCGATGGTGTGGCTGCGGGCAGGAATGCCCACCCCACAATGCGACGAAATTCTAACTCCGGACACTAGATTTCGCTGTTTCGATTTGCTCTCGTCGCGGTAGCTGGGTTGCAGACCAGCATCCGTTACTTCCCGCAGGCCGCGTTCTCGATCACTTCGGGAGCCGGCAGCGGCTGCAGCGAATGCCGTGAGAAAAGAGTGTTCAGCGCCGCCAGATCGCCTTTGCTCAGATTGCTCCAGCTTTCAAGTGCGGCGTTTACGTCCTGGCACATGCCCGTGAACGCTTTGACTAGCTCGCCGGCGGGAGGCGAGTCGGATTGGTTGACGGCAATCATCAGACGCGTCAGGTCACGGTTGAGCGGACCGAACCCCGCGGGCGGACCGGGATCGTCGGTGAGCGCTTGCGCCTTGGCGTCCAGTTTCTTCGCCGCTTCCGCAGCATCCGGAGGCGCGGCTGTCCGCTCCGCCAGTTCCTTCCGCAGTTTCGCCACCTGATTGTATGACTGGTAGGTGGCGCGCATGCCCGCCACGATCCTTTGCGACAGATCGAATTGCCGTTGCAATTCCTGGGTCGAAACATGCAGCCGTGGATCGAGCTTCACCACCATCGGCTGGCGCAGAGTTTTCCCAGCCACAGTGAGCCGGATCTCATACTGGCCCGGCACCACCATGGGACCCTGCGGCTCATGCCAGGGCGTGTTGTGCGGAATGGCGTGGTCCGCGAGCGTGTACTCGAAGTAATCGACGTGCACGCCGTAATAGGTATAGAGCAACTGCTCCGGATCGGGATAGCGCAGGTCCCAGACGAAGCGATGCAAGCCCGCTTGTTTGGGTAATACCGGCGCGGGAGCTAACCAATAATCAGGAACGTTGATTCTATAATCGAGCGAAGCGGCGCTGTTGCTCGAGTAGGAACGCACCAGGTTGCGGCGCGAATCATAAACCTCCAGCTTGATTTCGCCGGTCGGCGACTTCAGATAATAATCGACGATCGCACCATCCGGCGGATTCGGGGCCGCGGGGAATTCGGGCCCCAACGGCGTGTCCGTGTAAGTATCCCACTGCATTCGGATCGCAGGCGTGGGCGCGAACAAATAGACATCCGACGCAGCCACTTCGGGGCCCTTGGCGGCGAGTTCACGAAGCGGGCTGATATCGTCGATCGCCCACAAGGCGCGGCCGTAGGTGGCGACGATCAGATCGTTCTGCTCGATCGCCAGATCGCGACACCATGCGGCCGGAAGATTCAGGTTGAGCGGTTGCCAGGCGTCGCCGCCATTGAAAGAGACAAACACTCCGGCATCCAGCGCGGCGAAAACCAGGTTCCGATTTTCGGGATCTTCGCGCACCGACCACGCCGTGCTATTGGGTAAACCGGAATTGACGATCTTCCAGTTCTGACCATAATCGTCCGTACGATAAATGCGGGGCGGCCCATCGGTCGGGGCTCCGCGAACCCCGCCGGGAGCGGTTCCAATGACCGCAAAAGCACGCGCTGGGTCGCTCGACGCTTCCATCATCGCGATCGATCTGCCACGCGCCGGGAGCTGCTTCAGATCGGCAGGAGTCAGGTTGCTCCAGTGCTTTCCCGCATCGCGCGTCAGATGGATCTGCCCCGTGGTGGTCGCCGCCGAAATCTGTTTCGCGGATTTGGGAGAGAATGCGAGCGCGCTGATGGCCGGCCCCGGACCGCGTCCGATAGTCGACCTTCCGGTTACGTCCGGGGCCGGCTCCTCCGGACCTCCCGCCGTAAGATCCGGGCTTACCGCTTCCCAGTTCATGCCTTTGTCGTGGCTCGCCATCAGATATTGCGTCGCGAGGTACAGCGTCTTCGGATCCAGCGGCGAAAAACCGATCGGCGGCGCCGAGCCGTTTTCGCGGTACTTCGGAGTGCGCTCGAAAATGTGCTGCGTTTGTCCCGTCGTCTTGTTAATCCGGAGAAGCGCTCCGTACCAGCCGGTGGCGTAGAGATAATTCGGGTCAGTCGGATCGGGAATAATGTGGGCGGTTTCGAAGCCGTTGGTGGTGTACCAGTCGCGATACGTGATCTGGCCGCCGCGCCCGAAAATCGGGGTCGCGATGGTTCCACTGTCCTGCTGCGCCGAGTACATGAAGAAAGGGAAGCCGTGATCGGTGGTGACATTGTACATCTGCCCGGTGGGTTGGTTAAACCACGTCGTGTAGGTAAGGCCCCCGTCCATGCTGACTTCGGTGCCCTGATCGATTGCCAGAATCAGGTACTTGTCATTGGAAGGATCGATCCAGACATAATTAAAATCCGCCCCGCTGGGAGCGCCCGTGAAGGATTCCCAGGTTTTCCCCGCATCGGTCGAGCGATACAGCGAGGTCTGCGTGGCAAACATTATATTGGCATCCCGCGGATCGACAATCACGTCATGGAATTGTCCTCCGCCGATGAGCCGAGGGTCGTCCGTGGCGCGCGTCCAATGCTCGCCGCCGTCGTCGGAGCGAAACATGCCCTGCGCGACGTAGTCGTAAACCCGCTGGCCCTTCGTCCCGGGAGCCACGGCAAGCGCAATGCTTCCGAAATTACCGCCGGGAAGTCCGTCCGGCGCTGCCTTCGTCCAGGTGACGCCGCCATCGTCCGAACGATAAATTTGAGAATCCGTCGCCGGGGTCGCGACCGGTCGTGCGCCGCGCCCTCCTCCTCCACGCCCGCCCTGCGATTTGGGCCGCGTGCCCGCGTACACACGATTCGAGGCGTCCGGATCGAATACCAGCCACACCGCGCCCGCCTGCGGATCGGGCAGCGTCGATTTCCAATTCGCGCCCCCATCGGTCGAGCGCAGCACACCGCTGTCACCCGCGGCCGCCATCACCACGCCGGCGCTTTGCGGATCGATCACGATCGAACTGACGGCATGCCCCTGCAGCGCCACCTGATCCCAATGGGCGCCCGCATCGGTGGAGCGATACAACCCCGCGCTCGGGCCGCCGCCGGCTGCACCCACGTAGACCGTGTCGGGACGCGAAGGAGCCACCGCCACGGCACCGATCGTGGTGAGCCGGATCGAGTCCGTGATGCAGGTCCACACCTGTCCGCCATCCACCGTTTTCCAAACGCCGCTGCCGGCCGTTCCGAAATAGTAAACCGCGGGATTTCCAGGCACTCCCGAAGCCACCGTAGCTTTCCCGCCGCGGAAAGGTCCCAGCGACCGCCACTTGAGGCCGGAATAAAGATGAGGATCGACCGATTGCGCAGATAGGAGCCCAGGGCCAGCCACGATGGCTGCGTAGAGGAGACAGCGGATTCGGACCATCTCGAAATTATGGCACCTCGCGCCAGGTTGCCGATTTCACCACAAACGGGTAGTAGACTAAATGATCCTGGCGCCTCGCGCGCCTGAGACCAAGGAGATCCAAAATGAGCGTGATGAAGGTGACGGCTGCATTCCTGCTTGCTGCTGTGATTTCAACCGCGCAGGAAAGCGGGATTCACGTGCGCAGCATCCGCGTGCTGGCGACGGATCCCGAGGCGGTCGCGGCATTTTACGAAAAAGCCTTCGGAATGTCGGAAATTCGGCGTCCGCCCGGCTCGGCGGCCTTCAAAGAGATCGTCATCAATTCCGGCTCGATGGCGGAGGAGGCGAAAAAGGCCACGCATACTCCGATCGTGATCGCGACGCGCCCGAAGAACACTCCAGCCGGTGCGATGGCGTCGCTCATCCTGGGAGTGCCGGATCTCGACAAGGCAATCGCGTCCGTAAAGGCCAACGGCGGCGCGCTCCTGCGTCCACCCGGCAAGTCGGCGGAGGGCCTCCATTACGCTTTCGTCAAGGACCCCGACGGCAATCAGATCGAGCTGCTGTTGACGGAGAAATAAATCTGTGTCACGGAACGTTCCCGACCACGAGTGCGTAGCTTACCAAGAATGGATGTGAATTTCGACCGCCTCGCCGAAGAAATCCACGTGATGGGATCGAACCTCGTGGATAAAGTGAAAGAACTGATCCACGAGGGCAACGTTCAGCGCATCGTGATTAAGAATGAGCAGGGACACACCCTGGTCGAAATCCCAGTCACGCTGGCCGCCATCGGCGTGGTGGCCGCGCCTGTATTAGCGGCCGTCGGAGCAATTGCCGGCCTCGTCACCAAGTGCACGCTGGTGGTGGAACGTCGCGACCCGCCTGCAGCGAAACCGCCTGAGACCTGATCGTTACCATAACGCCGCCGCGAAGACCGCTGCGATGGCGACGGGACACGCATATCGCAAGGCCCACACGCACCACCGCCGCGCGAATGGCGTGGTCTCGCTCAACTCCTCTTTCAGGATGCCGCGGCTGATCCGCCAGCCGACCAGTACGCTGGTTGCCCACGCGCCCACCGGCGGCAGCACATTCGCCGACACGAAATCGAGCAGGTCGTAAAACGTTTTATGCGTGAGCGCCGGAATCCAGCCCAGCGGGCGCCATTCAGATGCCGTGCTGAACGACACCACCGATCCGATCCCCAGCACCCACGCCGCCGCGATCACGATCGTAACCGAGCGCGCTCGCGACATTCCTCGCCGCTGCTCGAGCCAGGCGACCAGCGGTTCAAACCCCGCCATCGACGGCGTCAGCGCCGCGAACACCAGCAGCAGGAAAAACAACGTCCCCACCAGCCTTCCTCCCGGCATCTCCGCGAAAACCGTGGCCAACACATCGAACACCAGATCGGGACCCTGCGCCGGATTCATGTGATACCGGAACACCAGTGGAAAAACCGTCAGCGTCGCCAGCAGCGACACCAGCAGGATCGACCCCGTGATCACCAGCGCCGACCGCACCAGCGACGTGCCCTTTGCCACATAGGAGCCATACGCCAGCATCATCGCCATGCCCACGCCGGTCGCGTAAAACGCCTGCCCCACCGCGGCCAGCGCCACCTGCGGAGTGATTGCCGCGAAATGGGGAGCAAACGCGAACCTCAGCCCCGCGCGCGCGTCTCCGGTCGCCAGACCATAGGCCGCGAGAATGATCAAAAGGATCAGCAAAACAGGTGCGCGCACCTTGGTCGCCGCTTCGATCCCGCGGCTGACACCGCGTGCCGAGATGATGCCGACCAGCACCAGGAACGCGAGCTGCCAGGCTCCCACCTCGATCGGATTCGACAAAAATCCGCGCCACAAGCCCGCCACTTCCGGCCGGTCGAGCCCCACCAGCTCGCCGCTCGCGCACTTCCACGTATACGCGAGCACCCATCCCGCCACCATCGTGTACGAAGACATGATGGCGAAAGCCGCCACCGTTCCGAGCCAGCCAATCGCGTTCCACCGCGACGTAAGTCCCGATTGCGCCGCAACCGCGCCGGCCGCTTCAGGCGGGCTGAGGCGTGAGTGCCGGCCGAGCAGAAATTCGGCCGCCAGCAGCGGTGTCGCGATCAGAAGGCAGGCGATCGTGAAGACGAAAATGAACGCGCTGCCTCCGCTTGACCCGACCAGATACGGCAGCCGCCAGATACTGCCCAGCCCGACCGCCGCGCCCACCGTAGCCAGATAGAACGCGGGACGCGAAGACCACCGCGGCGTCGATGGAGCGCTGGACAATGTTCAAGCATACGCCAACACTACGCGAGCTAGAATGGAAGCCGGAATCCCAGGTTTACATGCGCGCCAGCTCCGTACAACCCACTCCAGCCGAACAGATCAGCCCGTATCTTCATTTTTCGAGGGCGGAATGGGCCAGCCTGCGCGCGTCCACCCCGCTTCCGCTCAATGAAAAAGATCTGTCCACCCTGCGCGGCATCAACGAGGATATTTCGCTCGACGAAGTCGCCGGCATCTATCTCCCCTTGTCGCGGCTCCTGAATCTCTACGTCAGCGCGATCCAATCGCTGCATAAAGCCACCGATACGTTCTTGGGACACCTGCCCGCCAAGGTTCCTTACATCATCGGAATCGCCGGGTCGGTCGCGGTGGGCAAGAGCACCATGGCGCGCATTCTGCAGGCTCTCCTGTCGCGCTGGCCCGACCACCCTAAAGTCGATCTGGTCACCACCGACGGCTTCCTGCATCCTACCTCAGTCCTTGAAAAACGCGGCCTGATGAATCGCAAAGGCTTTCCCGAAAGCTACGATCAGCGCCGCCTGGTGCATTTCCTCACTGAAATCAAGAGCGGCCGCAGCGAAGTGTCGGCGCCGGTGTATTCGCACCTGATTTACGACATCGTCCCCGGCGCCGCGCAAACCGTCTGCCAGCCGGACGTACTGATCGTGGAAGGATTGAACGTCCTGCAATCCGGCCACTCTCGCGGCTCGCGGATTTTCGTCAGCGACTTTTTCGATTTCTCGATTTACATCGACGCATCGGAACAGATCATCGAAAACTGGTACGTCGCGCGCTTTCTGAAGCTGAGCGAAACCGTTTTCCGCAATCCCGATTCGTATTTCAACCGCTACGCCCAGCTGACCCGCGCCGACGCCACCGAACAAGCCCACTCCATCTGGCGCGAGATCAACGGACCGAATCTGCGGGACAACATCCAGCCCACCCGGGAGCGCGCTCAATTAATTCTGCGCAAGGGCGCGGCTCATGCGATCGAAGAGGTGCTGTTGCGCAAGCTGTGATTCTTATCGGCGTTTATCCGCGTGAATCTGTGGCCGACGCTACTACCCTTGTCTTGCATCTCGATCCGAACCAGTGGCGGAACGGAAGGCGCGCCGCCACCCCCAGGCCCAGTAATCCCGCGCCGAGCAGAATCACAGTGGACGGTTCGGGAACCCCGCTGCCCCCCAAGGCTTGCTGGGACGGTTCGCCCTCGCAAGTTGTCGCCGGCAGCGTGCTCGTTCCGTAGTCGAAGCAGGATCCGGAACTGCCGGAGACTCCACTGAGATAGTAGACCTGCGGGTAGGTAGGGAACCAGTAAGTTTCGAAGTATCCGCTGGCGCTGTCCACGTTGAAATACCACGCGGTCAGGTTACCGCTTGCGTCGGTTGCGATGTTGAACCAGTCGCTGGTGGCGTTCGAGTTCGTCACCTCGAGTCCGCTGCCGTCTGTAAACACGAAGCTGGTGATGTAGGGCTCAATGTTCCCGCCCGTTCCGGTGGCCAGCGGCCCCTGATCGAAGCTCAGATTGTCCAGGTAGGCTCCCGAGGGGACGTCGAAGGTGACCGAAAGCGAGTAGGGCCCGCCGGTGCAGTATAAGCCGCCGCACGTATTGTAGACGTCGTTATCGATCGTGTACTGGATCGTACCGGCGCAGCAGAGCGCGACCGCAGTCAGGGCAAGACCCGTCAAAAGGATCGCCCGCGTCACCTTCTTCAGCATTCTTTTCCTCCGAGAGCACAATTGTTGCGTAGACTTGAGCCGTTTTTCGCGGAAAGCGTGCGGAAACTATTCGGAAGATTTTCTGACGATAATCGGATGTTACTGAAAACAATAGGGACCGTAAAATTCGGGGAGTTTGAGCTGAACGCCGCGGAGCGAACCTTGCGGCGCGCGGGCGCGAGCGTCGCCATTTCTCCGAAAGCCTTCGACCTGCTCGCCCTGCTTGCGGAAAAACCAGGCAAACTGCGCACCAGGCAGGAGTTGCTGGACATCCTCTGGCCGGACACGGCGGTGGAGGAAGCCACGCTTGGCCGCCATATCTCCGATCTGCGGCGTGTGCTGGGAAGCGATCGTCCTTATATCGAAACCATCACGCGGCACGGCTACCGCTTCGTCGCGGAAACCCAGCCTCAACATCTGGACGATCCGGTGAGCCTTATAATGGTTGCGCCGGTGAGTTCGCCATCCCTTGTATCCCACCCGACTGGCCGCCGAGGCAAAGACTACCTGATCTTGTGCGGCGTGATCGCTGCCATTCTCGCGGGCCTGCTGGTATATGCCGTGCGCCACGCGTTTGCGTGGGATGCCGGTTTCCATCTGCTGGCCGCCCGGCTGATCCGCGAAGGGAAACGCCCGTATCTCGATTTCTGTTTTCCGCAGACGCCCCTGAACGCCTACCTCAACGCGGCCTGGATGTCGATTTTCGGCGACTCCTGGCGATCCGTGCAAGCGCTCGCCGCGCTCATGACCGCTGCCGCGATCCTGCTCACCGCGGACTATGTGTACACGCGCTTTCCGGTGCGCGAATGGAAGCTCCCCGCCGCGATTTTTTCGGCGGTGCTGTGCGTTTCCATCTATAACGTGTTAGCCTTCGGGACCGTCGCACAGGCGTATGGCGTTTGCCTGTTCCTGAGCGTCGCAGCGCTCCGCCTGGCGATGGCCGCGGTCCGGCGCGGAACCCTTTGGCTGATTTTCGCCGCGGGCCTATGCGCCGGCGCGTCCGCTGCGTGTTCGCTCTTGACCGCTGCCGCGCTCCCCGTGCTCCTGGCGTGGTGCGTGTTCGAGAACAAATCCAGGCTAAGGACAGTGCGGAAAAAGGGGACAGACTACTCTGTCCCCGCCTGTGAACCATTGCCGCCACCTTCCGCAGGCGAAGTGGACAGAGCGGTCTGTCCCCTTTTTTCGCATCCTCTAAAGACAGCCGCGGCGTTCGTGGCCGGCTCGATCGTTCCGTTCCTTCCCGTCGCGTGGCTCGCGCTCGAAGGTCCGCGCCAGGTGCTGTTCAATCTGATCCAATACCAGACGCTGTATCGGAGAGCCAAGTGGGACGGCGCATCCCAACACGACTTCGAAGTCTTCTTCAGCGTCAGCGGAACGCCCGCGGCCGTGATCCTGGTTCTGCTGGCGGCCGCCGGTGTGTGGTTCCTGGCGCGAAACCCGAAGGCGAAAGACGCATGGGATCGCGCGCTACGTTCCGAGATCTACGTTTCGGCCGTGGTGGCGATCGCCATCTGCGCCGAGGTCGCCACCGCACATCCCACATTTGAAAGATATTTTCTATTCGCCGCGCCCTTCTTCGCGCTCCCCGCAACCGTCGGATTATTCGTAGTGGGATCGAAACTATATCGCGCCGACCGGCCCTGGCCCATCGTCGCGGCGGCGGCCGCGCTCGCTGTTTTCGGGCTCGCGGGTCAACTTTATGGCGAGCGCGATGCGATGACCTGGAGAGATCTGGAACTGGTCGCCGAAAAAGTCAACCAGGTGACCGCGCCGGGAGCACCCGTGTTCCTCGACGAGCCGACGTTTTATCTGAGCCGCCGCCCTTTGCCCGACGGAATGGAATTTTCGCACGCCTACAAACTGGATCTGCCTGAGGCGCAAAATAAGCTACTGCACATCATCCCGCAAGCGAAAATCGACCAGATGATCGCGCACAAAATGTTCGCCACGGTCGAGACGTGCGACGACGATGAGGTCGACCGGCTCAAGCTGAATTCGTTGTATTCCGAAAACGAAACGGTTTCCGACTGCAACGTGTTTTGGCATCTCAAGTAAGCGCTCCCCGTAACAATTTCCGACCGTTGCACCTGGCCCATCGGCCATCTCTCTGTAATAGCGTCACATCGGCGGTTTGGCATGGAAACCGCAATACAGACGGTGATGAAGATCGCTCTAAGCGTCGCAGCCCTGCTATTGTGCGGCGCGATTGCGTCCAACCGGCCGCAGGCGCTTCCGCACCGAACCGGCGCCGGTTCGCTGACGCGGTTACTGACTAGGCCTATCTCATGGCTGGGCGAGCTGGCCGCATTCTGCGGCCGCGTGGTTCGCGCGATGTGCACGCCTCCGTTCGAGATGGCCGAATTTCTGCGCCAGTTGGATTCGGTGGGCGCCAAATCGCTGCCCCTGGTCGCGCTCGCCGGAGCGGCCACCGGCGCGGTGCTGTCTATGCAGACCCTCGACAGCCTGGCGCGTTTCGGCGCCAAATCGATGCTACCCGCGGTCATCATCTTTTCGCTGATCAAGGAAACCGGCCCCACCATCACCGGCCTGGTGGTGAGCGGACGCGTGGGCGCGGGCATTGGAGCCGAGCTTGGCTCGATGAAAGTGACCCAGCAGATCGACGCGATGGAAGCCTCCGCGGTCGATCCTCACAAGTTTCTGGCCGGCACGCGCATCCTGGCATGCATCGTCGCGCTGCCGCTGCTGACCATGGCCGCCGACTTTTTCGGAATTATGGCGGGCTGGGTCGCCACCACCATCGCCGATCCAACTTCACTTAAATTTTTTCTGAATCGCGGCTTGGCCGGTGCATCGTTCAACGATCTTCTTCCACCTACGCTCAAGACCGCGGTGTTCGGATTCATTATCGGCCTGGTGTCGTCGTTTCAAGGCATGCGCACCACTGGCGGCACGGAAGGCGTCGGGCGATCGGCCACCAGCGCGGTGTTGTTGTCGTCGTTGTTCATCATCCTGGCGGACGTACTGCTGGTTCGCCTGATCATCGTGTTCTTTTCGTCGTGAGGATTCCATGGCGCAGATCGAACTGAAGGATCTTCACAAATCGTTTGGCGAGCAGCACGTGCTCGACGGAATCGACCTCACCGTGGAACCGGCCGAGACCATCAGCGTGCTGGGCCGCAGCGGAACCGGGAAAAGCGTGCTGTTGAAGCTGCTGATCGGCCTCGAAAAACCGGATTCGGGCTCGATCTCGATCGAGGGGCAGGAGATCACAGGACTTGAGATCAACCAGCTGAACGAGGTCCGGAAGACCATCGGATTTCTGTTCCAGGAGGGCGCGCTATACGATTCGATGACCATCGAACAAAACGTCGAATTCCCCTTGAAACGCCACGCCAGGCTCTCGGAAGACGAACGAAAACAACGCGTGAAGGAGCTGCTGGAAAACGTCGGCCTGCAGTCCGATTTTCAGAAGTACCCGGCCGAAATCTCCGGCGGGATGAAAAAGCGTGTAGGCCTCGCGCGGGCGCTGGCGCTCGATCCGAAGGTCATCATGTTCGACGAACCCACTTCAGGGCTCGATCCGATCACTTCCGCGGAGATCGACGCGCTGATTCTGGATCTGAAACAGAAACGCCAGATGACGTCGGTGGTGGTCACCCATGACCTGCACAGCGCCAAACGCATTTCCGACCGTCTGGTGGTGCTCGACCGGGGCCGAATCGTCGCGGAAGGTACCTTCGACGATCTCGAAAAGAGCGAACATCCGGTGGTGAAGGGATTCCTCCGGGAGCAGGGATAGATCTATGTCACAAAGCACACGACTGGGCGCTTTTGTTGTGATCGGCCTGGCAATTTTCGCGTTCTTTATTTTTCTGGTGGGCAGAACGGAGTCAATGTTCCAGCCGAATGACAGGCTGCAGGCTCAATTTCAGAATGTGAGCGGCCTCGAAGAGGGCGCGGACGTTCGCGTCGGCGGGCTGCGTGAAGGCTCCGTACGCAAAATCGAACTGCCCTCCCGGCCCGACGGAAAAGTGACCGTGGTCATGGACGTTTCGCGTCGCACCCGCAACCTGATCAAGCAGGATTCGATTGCGTCGATTCAATCCGAAGGCTTGGTGGGCAACAAGTACGTCGAGATCACCTTCGGATCCGACGCGTCGCCGCGGGTCCCCAAGGACGGAACCATTGAGAGCACTCAACCCATCGATATTTCAGACCTGATCAACAAGACCAACGGGATCCTGGACACTACCAAGACGACGCTCGACAATTTGCAGACCGCGACCGCCAACGTCAGCGACATCACGTCGAAGATCAACACCGGCCGCGGAACGGTGGGCGCGCTGGTCAATAGCAAGACGATGTATAACCAGGCCACGGCCAGCGTGGAAGCCCTGCACTCCGACGCCGACGCCTTGAAACACAATTTCTTTCTGCGCGGCTACTTCAAGAAGGAGGGATTCGCGGACCCCGATCAGATCGCGAAATATTTGATCCCGCGTCTTCCGCCCGAGCCTCCTGAAAAGACGTTCCGCTACGATGCCGGCAAGATGTTCGATAAAGACACGGCGAAGCTGAAGGATCAGAAATCGCTCGATGAGGCTGGCGCGTTTCTTCAAACCCGCAATCCGAGCCTTGCGGTGATCGAAGCTTCCGCCGGCCCGGTCGGAGAAGCGGACAAAGACATGCAGTTGAGCCAGGCGCGCGCCTACGTGATGCGCGATTACCTGCTCAATCACTTCAAGCTGGACGACAAGCGCCTGAAGATCATCGGCCTGGGGAAAACCGACGGCCCGGCGAGCCTGCGCATCCTGGCGTACGGCGGTCCTCAGGAAACGGGACGAGACTGATTACTTCGAAACCCCGAACCTGTCGATGTGTACTTCCAGCAGATGATTGATGCGGATGCCGTAGATGCCGTCGGTTTTAGCCATCGCCCCGCTCTTAGGCTCGCTGTGGACCACCTGGCCATTCACCACGAAGTCGACCTTGTCCGCGCCCACGCGAACTTCCAGGGCATTGGTCGATTTGCCGCTCGCATCGGGTTTCTTCACCACGTCGCTCGGTGTTTTCGGCGCGATGGTGCTGGTCGAATCGCCGGTGCGCTGCTTGATCAGCCACGTCCCATTCTGCGCGACCACAAAATACAGGTAGCTCTGCTCGCCGCCCTCGAGCCCGCTGCCGCCGAAAATCAGTCCGTAGTAATTGGTGTGCCCGCTGGGCTTCATCAGCGTGAAAGTACCCTTCAGCGTATAAGCGCCATGGGCAGTGTTGGCCGGATTCCAGTACACCGCGGCCTGCGGATTGGTCGCATGGAAACCGGTACCCATGACGACGAACTTGATATCGCCCGCCGCATCCGGATCCGACGCCGACGGGCTGCGGTCCACGCGCATCTTCCAACCCTTCGGCGCCTGGGCCGCCAGCGTGGCAAGCGAGGCCAGCGCAAGCATTGCGACTGCGGAAAAACGTTTCATCCGATATTCTCCTTCGTGGTCGGAAACTATTATACCCGCGACCGGTTAGAGTCTGTGTAAGAATGCGGACGTGCTCCCCTTGCTTACGCGCGGGGTTCCGCATGTCGGGCATTCGAGAACGCGCCAAACGGAACCGCGACCATCAGGGAGCGGAGCACGTGCGATTTCTCGCGGGCTCGTCACCAGCTCAATTTCACGCCGGCGGCGTAGCGACCGCTCCCGCCTGCTTTTCCACCGTCACCTTCGCGCGCAGATTCGCGACCCCCGCAGTCGGCCGCTCGTCTTCCACGGTAAACGCGACCGCGTCATCCAGCCAGTCGTGCGCCACCCCATCGCGGCCATGCGACGCCAGCGTGATCGTGTAGGCGTGAGGGCACAGATCGCACAGGAACCGGAACGTGACCGTGACCGTTTCGCCCGCCGCGCACGGTCCCAGCTTGATGTTTTCCAGCTCCGTGTTGGTCCCGTACACTTCGAATCCGATCTGAGTGCGGATCAAAATGCCGAGCACTGGATCGTCTACGGCCTCATGAAAGCGCAGGTTGGCGCGCACGCTGACCATCTCCCCGCTCTTCCAGACGATGGTGGGATTGCCGCTCGCACCCAGCGTTTCAATCGAGATCACTTCCGCGCGGCCGTCGCCGCGCCGCGCCACTGGAGCCATCCGCGGTGCGATGGTATCGCCCCACGCGCGAACCTTTTCGGCGACGAACCGCCGGTACCGGGTCAGCGTCTCCTTCGGATCGCCCTTCGACGCGAGCATCCCACCTTCCATCCACCACACTTCATCGCACAGCGATTCGAGCAGCGCATATTCGTGCGAGGCCAGCAGCACCGTCGATCCCGACCTGCGCAGCCGGTCGAGCGCCGTCACGGTCCGCGCCCTCACCATTGCATCCTGCGCCGCCAACGCCTGATCCAGCGCCAACACCGCCGCCGGCGCCAGGTTCAACGTGTCGCCCAACTTCACGTAGCGCCGTTCCACGGGCGCCTTCACTTCGCCCTCCTGCGGCTGGTCGGCGCCGCCGGCCAGCTTCAACAATTCGGTCACGCCCGAACCTTTCTCGCCGATCACGCCGATGATGGCGCCGGAAGGAGCCGTTGCCGTGAAATCGGACAGCGGCGCGGCAGTCACGTTTCGAAACTCGATAGACATTAATTGTCTAGTGTATGTCACCAGGAGCTTGTTGAAAAAGGGGACAGACTACTCTGTCCCAAATCGCAATCATCCGGCTCCCGAGGGAGCCTCTGGCGTGGACAGAGCGGTCTGCCCCCTTTTTCAATAAGTTCCTAGTGACGGAGGAAGAGCGCGAACGGCTCGAATCGCTGGCGCACCGCACAACACGACTTATCTCACGAACCAATGGGACAGGAGACTAGTGGTCTGCGTCGGAAATCGTGCGACGTAAAAAGGGGGACAGACTGCTCTGTCCCCGCCGCATATCTGTGGACTCCGCGGTGGAAATCGACCGTGGACAGAGTGGTCTGTCCCCCTTTTTACGTCGCACGATTTCCGACGCAGACCACTAGCTCATTCGTTCGGCGACGTACATGAGGCTGGGGCTGGCGCTATCGTCGTCGGATTCGGAGAGCAAATGGCCGGTGATATCGAACGCTTCGATCAGGCGCAGGCCGGCGGATTCCAGTTGTGCGCGCACCCTGGGACGCGCGGCGTAATAGTGCAGGCAGGCGTAAGAGTGGCCGGCGTCGTTGAGGATCGCGTAGTCGGCCGCGGTTTGGCGGAGCGGCGCGACGCGCAGATGATTCCAGGTTTCGAGAAGATATTTCGCGCAATTGGCGGCCATCCGGACGGGGTTCGGCGACCAGTCGATACGCGGGCCGGAAAAAGCGTGGCGATAGCGGAGATTGTGCGACGAAAGGGCCACGTACCCGTGGGGACGGAGCACGCGGCGCGTTTCCGCGAGCGCTTTCATGCGGTCTTCCGGCGCGAGCGCGTCGATCACGTTGTCGCTGGCGATGACGAAATCGAAGGAGCCGGCGGCGAAGATTTCGAGGTTTCTGAAATCGGCCTGGTGAACGCTCAGCTCCGGCATGGACGCGCGTAGATAATCGACCATGAGAGGCGAAGCGAGTAATCGCTGGACCGCAGCCAGCGATGCGGTCTTCACGGCGCGCTCCCGATGGCCACGCGGAGGCGGCCTTCCGCGTTTAGGGCGGTGAAATTCACGGCTGCGGGAGGTCGGGTGGAATCATGTGGATGAAACAGGATTCGTCTGGCGCCACCCGGCCCGATCGCGAAGTACGCGTCGTCGAGCATCCAGCCGGGGATGGTGGCGCGCACGCCCCAGGCGAAACGGCGCGAAGTGATGGATAGCTGAATGGTCCCGTCCGCGAGCCGCGTGGATTGCGCCGTCAGGCCGAGCTCCAACATCGGGAGACGCGGCGGAGGGCCCGCGGGCAAGCGAAACGTCTGCGCGAAAGGGTCACTCGCCGGCGCGTCATGCAGACTTACGGCAATCAGATCGTGACCCGGCGGTCCGAATCGATAGGCGCACGCGGCGTCGACAAAATGGCCGAGAATTTGTTCGACTCCGAAGGTTTGAGCTCCGCGCGCGTCGATGTGAATTGAAGTTTCAGCCTGGGCCACGCGCTGTTCGCCATGCCGATAGAGTGCGACGCGCAGAGTCGCGTTCATCGGTGAGGGAAGGTCGTTGGCGACGTGAATGTCGATGCCGTTCAGGCCTTCATAGGTGGTCCACACAGCGCGCGGCGCCATTCGCCGAAGACCTCGGCCATCAATTCGCCACTGACCATGCGCGACAGTTCCCAATAGCGCGCCGTGTCGGAGTAGCGCAGCGCGACCGGGTCGACGGAATAGAGCAGCTTCAGATAATGATCGCGGACGTCTTCGAAATCCCAGCCGGCGCCTGAATCGCGAGGGACTCCACGCTTCCACTCGAGATCGGTCGGCGAAATTCCCGCGCGCATGCTTTCCGGCTCGGGAACATTCGAAAACGCGAGACACTCGGATGCGAATCGGACTCCGGCGCGGCGGGCGTCCTCGATGGGGCGGAGGTACGCGCCGACGCCGAAGTAATTGGCGACGCCAGTGTTGGTGCGGAACGGAAGATCGCCGCCGGAGGGCGCGGAAGGGACGTAGGGAATGCCGGGACAGAGTTGCGCGGCGATCCGGGGAAGCTCTTCGGCGAAAAACCGCGGCCGGCCCAGCGATGGGTCCAGTCCTAGTGGTCTGCGTCGGAAATCGTGCGTCGCAAAAAGGGGGACAGACCACTCTGTCCACGGTCGATTTCCACCGCGGAGTCAACAGATATGCGGCGGGGACAGAGCAGTCTGTCCCCCTTTTTGCGTCGCACGATTTCCGACGCACTACACTAGCATGCTCACCTGCTGTTCGATTTCAGAATTGCCACAAATGACGGCGGTGCTCGCGTGGCGGGAGAGGCGCGCGATTTCAGTCTCGGCCTCGGCGCGGACGATTTGGCGGAAACCGGCGTCCGCGAAGGGATAATCGAGGTTGGCGAACATCATGTCCTGCCACACCAGCAGGCCCAATTCGTCGCACAGGCGATGGAACGATTCGTTTTCGTAGACCATGGTCCCGGCGATGCGGACGATGTTGAATCCGGCGTCGCGCAGGCGTTTCAGGCGATCCCGGACGACGGATTCGGCTGCGTGGAGCGAAACGATATCCGGCGGAGTCCACACCACGCCGCGGCAGAAAATCGGTTGGCCGTTGATCTTCAATGACGAATCGCCGGTAAAGTTGACTTTGCGAAATCCGGCTGCAGCGTCATCGAGCGCGACAATAGAGCCGTCGGCGAATTCGAGTTCTACACGAACCGGATAGAGCGCCGGTTCGCCATGGGTGTGCGGGAACCACGGGCGGACGTTCGGAATGCGCAGGATCGCGCTTCCATTCGAATCGAGAACAGCCTCGTGGTCGCCGGCGATAACGCGGCCGGAGAGCAGACTGGCGTCGCGGTCGAGGTGACGCAGGCGAAGGTTCACTCGAAGCTCGCCGGAGGAGCCGTGGAGAGTTGCCCTTCGTTGGAACTTTTCAATTACGATGCGGTTGCGGCGCACGAGTGCGATCGGCGCCGGCTCTGGCGCGAATCCGGGGGTGCGGCCCAGTAGCGTAGTCCGGAACCAGCGCAATTGTTGCTCGGCGGTGACGCGGGTTTTCCAGCGCGCGTGCGGAGTTCTCGCCCGCCGCTCGCGCAGTGCGGTGGTCAGACTGCGGCAGACGATCGAAAGGTCGTTACAGTCGCGAAACAGCGGCGTAACCTTGACTTGATGAGCGGCGAACATCGACTCGCTCTTGAGAATCGGCTGGCCGTTCAAATGGACCTCTGAGATTGTCGCGATTCCGCCGAAGTCGAGCACCAGTTCTTCGCCGGGCCGCGCGGGCTCAGCTTCGAAACTGCAGCGGAAGCAGTGCTCGCCCGAGTCGGGCGATTTGCGAGAACCCGGCCACGCAGACGCGACGGTGCCGGGGACTCGAGTGGGAATAAACGGTGCACCGTCGCTGCTCAACTCCCACCCTGCTTCGAGAGGAGTCCGGATCTCGATTTCACGTCTTGCGGCGGCGGGGACGGCAGTCATGACGCACCGCGGGCGGCCTTGCCCGCCAAACCGGCGAGCGCCTCCATCGCGATTTGCCAATCCTCGGCCAGGTGCCGGATGGCCGGGTCCGGATCGAACGCGCGGCGGCGGGCGAGTTGAACAAGAGCGTTTTTGCATCGGCCACGATTCGGCCCAGGGCATCCGCCGCGATCTCGCCCCGCGGATCGCCCAGCCATTCGACGAAGGTTTTCGCGCATTCGAACGCGGCGCCGCATTGCCGGACCGTGGCGAAGGCATAGAGGCGTGATAATCATTTTCTGTTCCGGTGAGCAGCGCCGGCAGATCCGCGCTGAGACGCTCTCCGAACGCGACCGAGGGATTACGGCGAGGTTTGCGAATCAGTTAGCCGCGCAGTGCGCATGCGGCCGCGCGGCGCAGGTCGTCGCCTTCGAGGCGAGGCTCGGCATCGAAACGGAGGAGCTCCGTGTAAGGCGGCAGAACGTCGTCCGAAAAACCGGCACGCAGACGAAACACGCCGCGATGGTCATCGCCTGAAAGCTGGTGATAGCCGGCATTGTGAAAATAGCGGCGGCGTTCCTGAGATTGATCGAGGGCTTCAATCGCGATGGTCGACTTCACATGCTGGCGGCGGTACGCGGAGCCCGCGGTATCGGGCAGGTAAAACGAATCGACTTCAATGGTCATGGTCCGGCCCGCTTCGAGCTGCGGCTCCACATGGGTAAGAGTCGGCCGGTAGAGCTGCATTTCATGAACATCGATGCCGTAGAAGTCCAGCAGGTCTTCCGGGCGTGGCTTGAAGAAGGTCCATTGATCGCCTTCGAAATCGACCGCGCAGGCGAAGGCCATTACGCTCGACGGGTCGATTCCCAAGGCGTGTAGAAGCTCGATCCAGACGTCTACGTAGCAGTTGGTTTCGCGAAAGACGCGGCACGGCTGGTGCAACGCGGCCGGCGTGGAGAGAAAGCGCGGTGCGCACTCCTTTCGGCCAAGTGCCCGGCTCCATGCCGTGCGCCCGAAACAAGGCGAGCGTGATGCGCTCCAGACCAAAGCCGACGCAGGCGCTGGACGCCGTCGCTCCGTCATGCAGCCGGATTCCGAAGGCCGCTCCGAAGTGGTCCTGATGGAAATTGAAGGACGCGACGGCGGTCGGCTCGGGGGACGCGATGGGGACGAGGGCTTCGAACTTCAGCCGCTGTTCGCGCTGGCTGTTGGTCATCAATTTGCCGCCGCGCCCGAAAAAGGCGTCGGAGGCGAGATCGAATTCCGCGTTCAAACCGACGATTTCGAAAATCTCGGCGGCGCGAACCTTCCATGTCTCGCGCCAGGCCAGGACTTCGTCAGCTTCGCCAATGCGCACCAGCTCGCGTTGATGAAAGGCTTGCATGCGGGCCAGATCGTCGGACGGCTCGTTGCGGAAAACGTAGCAGGGCCCAGGTCCAGCTTGACGCCGCCTTCGGGCAGCGGCCGCGCGCGGCGATGGCGGGATACGACGGATAGCAGGCGGCGGGCACCAGAACCACGCCCGTCAGAGTCTGCGTGAAAAGTGGAGTTGATCCCCGCCGTGACCGGCAGGGCTTGTCGCAGACGCCTGCGCCTTCAACGCGATAGACCAGCCCTGCCGGTAAGAGTGTGTGTGAAAAGTGGAGTTAATCCCCGCCGTGACCGGCAGGGCTGGTCACCGACGTCTGCGCCTTCAACGCGATAGACCAGCCCTGCCGGTCACGGCGGGGTGAGGCATCGACTTTTCACACACACTCGTAACGGCGGGGTGAAGCACCGACTTTTCACGCACACTCGTCATGGAAAGGCCGGAGCTCCAGTCTTCGCCGCGTCCCGCGCGTGCGGCCAGGTCGATCGCCGCAGCGTCCTGCCCTTGGAAACTGAACACACTGCCGCACAGTTGCGGAAAAGATCCCAGGTATCCGGAGGTTTCAAGTATCTTGCGCGGCATCACGGGAGGAAAGCGTGGCTGCTCGGCGCAATCGGCCGCGCTGATGCGGGTGACCAGGTCATCGATGCGATTCCGCACCCGTTCGAACTCAGCGCCGCGGCCGTAAAGTCCGCGTTCGCCGGACGGAAGCAGATGGCCGCGGCGGGTGAGCGCCTCAAGAAACGCGGCGTAATGGGTGGTTTCAACGGCTGTCATGATTGGTTCTCACGATGCACCAGTAAGAGCGTGGCGTTGGTCGCGTGCAGGCGATCGTTGGCGATCATCAGGCCGGCAGAATATGCGTTGCGCAGCTGGCGCGTCACCGAAAACGGTCCGGTGTTGCGATATCCCAGCAAGCCGCACACGCGCAGCGCGCCCTGGCACACTTCAACGGCAGCTTCCGACGCCGCGATCTTCAAATTGTTCAGGCGGACGGTGTAGCCGATGCTCGCGAGACCGGGTCGGTCGAGCTCGCCGTGTTCCTTCACGGCCGCGTGGACCAGCGCGCGAAACGCGGCCATGCGAAGCGACAACTCGGACAATCGGAGCGCCGAAGGCGGCGTGGTTCCGGGAGTTTTGCGGGCCTGCTCCCGCACGAATGCCTGGGCCCGCTGGAACGCGTCGCTCGCCATCCCGAGCCAGACGTGAGCCCAGAGAATATGCGAATACGGCACCATGGTTTCGGCCGCAATGGCCGAGAATGGCGCGGGGATCACCTGATCGGCCCGGCAGGTCGCGCGCACCTTGAACGCGGGGCTGCAGGTGCCGCGCATGCCCATCGTGTCCCACTCGCCGGTTGGTTGAATTTCGGTCTCGCCGCGCAGGGTGAGGACCAGAACCTGGTCGCCCGGCTCGTCTTCCGGATTCTGGCGGACCGTGGTCAGCAGATCGTCGGCGTGCGCGCCGTAAGAAACGGTGGAGGCGTGCTTTTCGAAATGCAGTGTGCCCGATCTGTTCGCGGGCGGCTGAAGCGCTGCGATACTTTTGCGCAAGTCGCCCCCGACCCCTGCTTCTGAAGTCGCCGACGCGATCAGGCGCTGCTCGCGCACCAGACGTTCCAGATAGTTCGCGATCCAGGGGTTATTTCCGCGATGGCGCGCCAGGCAGGCTATCTGGATCTGGTGCATCGCGAAGATCATGCCGGCGGCGGAACATCTCCTCGAAAGATCGAGCGTGGCTTCCGCCAGATCGCCGATGGAGGCTCCGGCGCCGCCCCATTCGCGGGGCACTCCCCAACCAAGCGCGCCCAGCGAGCGCAACGCGTCGATCGCTTCGGCCAGAAAACGCGCGTGGCGGTCGACCTCGGGCGCGTGTTTCTCGGCGATCGCCAGGGCATCGCGAAAGGCGGGCGTATCGCGGAAATTTCCAGCGGCGAGCGCTTCTGTAATCGCGGTGCTCACGACTGGAGCTCCATGACGCTTTCGATCGCGGCGGCGATGGAGTCGACGTTTTCAAATACGTCGCGATTCAGAAGGCCATCCGGGAATTCGAGCCCAAACTCGTTTTCAAGAGCGATCATGAGGACCACGCTCGAATACGAAGTCATACCCGCGCGGTAGAGATCGGTCGAATCCTGAATCTGATTCAGTTCCAACCCCAATCCGGCGTAGTCTTTGATGATTTTTCGAATTCTATCTTTCGTCGGGAAAAGGGACTTCGGCAGTCCGGAAAGGCAGGAGCAAATCGAATGCCAATCGTCAAATGGTGGGCCTAGCCGTTACAGCGTACGGATGTTGGTGGGCCCTGTAGGATTTGAACCTACAACCAACGGATTATGAGTCCGCTGCTCTAACCATTGAGCTAAGGGCCCGCATTCCAAGGTTGTTGAAGAAGGGGACTGACCACTCTGTCCCGCTTTTGAGGATTCTCGACAAACCCCGCGACGCAGTGGACAGAGCGGTCTGTCCCCTTCTTCAACAACCTCACTCCCGAGTGTATCGCGAGACGTTATTCGTGGCGCAACGCGTCGAGCGGATCGGCTCGTGTGGCGCGGCGCGCGGGCAGCGACATGGCCACCAGTGCGATCACAATCAGGAACAGCGAAACGGCCCCGAAAATGGCCGGATCGGTGGGGCTGATTTCGTACAGCAGGGATTTGAGAAGACGCGTCAGTCCGAGCGCGGCGGCGATTCCGGCTGCGAGACCCGCTCCGATCGGGACGGAGCCCTGCCGCAGTACCAAGCCGAGTACGTCCGACGCCCGGGCGCCCAGTGCGATGCGAATCCCAAATTCGCGGCGGCGCTGATCCACCAGATATGCAAGCACCCCATAGATTCCGATCCCGGCGAGAAACGCGGATACGGCGGCCAGACCGGTCAGCAGCTCGATCGCGAATTTCTGGCGCGCCACCGAGTCGGCCAGGATCTGTTCCATAGTCAGCGAGGTGACCGGCAGATTGGAATCGAGCGCCGCTATTTCGTGTCGAATCGCGTTTGCAAGCGAAAGCGGAGCGGTGGTGGTCTTGATCAGCAGGGCGACCGACGGAAAGGGAACCTGTGGGCCGAAGTAGTAGGCTCGCGCAAGCGGAGGCGCGGACGGGTTGCCGGATTTGGTAACCGCGGCGACACCGATGATGGTGTAGTCGGTTCGCGTGAAGGGCAGCCGGATCTGCTCGCCCAGCGGATCGCGATCGGGGAAAAAATGCCGCGCAACCGTTTCATCGATAATCGCCACGGCGGGCGAGCCTGGTTCATCGGAGGCGCGGAAATCGCGCCCGCGCAAAATCGGGATGCCCATCGTTTCAAAGAATCCAGGAGTGGTCCGCGTCTGATACACCACCTGGGTGGGCGCGCTCGGGTCGCGCGGATGGCCGACTATATCGACCTGGCTTCCGGGACCTCCGTAATAAGGAATAAAATCGACTACGGCGGCGGAGCGTACCTGCGGCAGTGCGCGCGTGCGTTCGAGCAGCGCGTGGATGAAAGCGGCGCGCCGCGCCGGCGTGGGGTAATCGGTGGCGGGCAGGGAAACCGACGCGGTCAGAACATTTTCGGGGCCGAAGCCGGGACTGGTGCGCTCAAGGCGTATGAAACTTTCAAGCATCAGGCCGGCCGCGATCAGCAGGACCAGCGAAATTCCGACTTCGATCGCGATCATCGATTCACGCAGAATCCGCCGGCCGGTGGTCG
This sequence comes from Terriglobia bacterium, assembly GCA_963797245.1. Classification (GTDB taxonomy): domain Bacteria; phylum Acidobacteriota; class Terriglobia; order Bryobacterales; family Bryobacteraceae; genus Palsa-187. The sequence goes on along the minus strand of CAWCPE010000009.1, from coordinate 160,142 downwards.
CGCCGCGCGAGCCTTCCTTCAACGCTTCGGCCAGGTCGATGCGTGAAGTTTCCAAAGCCGGCGCGAGTCCGAACAGGACGCTGGCCGCGATCGAAACCAGAATCGAGAACGCCATCACCCACAAGTTAAGCGACGGCTGCGTTCCGTGGATGAGACCTTCCGGAGCAAAATGCGCGTAGCGGGCGAGCGCGACGAATGCGAGCATCGTTCCCAGGCCGCCCGCGATCACTCCCAGCAGCAGGCTTTCGGCCAACAGTTGCCGGACGATGCGCGCGCGGCCGGCTCCCAGCGCGGCGCGGATTCCGATTTCTTTGCGGCGCACGATGGCGCGTGCCAGCAGAAGATTCGAAACGTTGGCGCAGGCGATCAGCATCAGCGCGCCAACGGCCGCGATCAGCACCAACAGCGGCGTTTTCAGATCGCCGGCCTGTCTTTGGGCGAGCGGCTCCAGATTGAGCGCGAACTCGGGATCCATGGACGCCTGGTCGGGTAACCGCTCAACGATGTGCGCGGCGAGAGCGCGGAATTGCTGGCGCGCCTGTGCGAGCGTGACGCCGGGCTTCAGACGGCCGATCACATCGATGTAATGCGGGCCGCGCGTGCCGGGCTGGATCTCGGCGGGAGCGAAGGCGAGCGGCATCCACAGATCGGCGTTGACGCGGTAATCCAGAATTCTGCGAACCACGCCGGCCACGCGATAGCTTTCACGATTGATGCGAATGTTGCGGCCGACGATGGAGGGATCGCGGCCGTAGCGGCGGGTCCACAGGCCCTCCGAAAGGATCACCACGTGATCGCGGCCGAGTTGCTCGTCGTCGGAGGTGAACAATCCTCCCACGACCGGAGTGACGCCGAGCATGGGAAACGCGGCCGCGCTGATGCGCAGCGCGGTGACATCTTCAGGCGCGCCGTCGGCGGTAAGGGTCGCGGTGATCTGGTTGATTCCCGCCATTTGCGAAAAGCAGGTGACCTCGCGGCGAAACTCGGCGAAATCCTGCGGCGCGGGAGGGATGCCGTGCAGACCGTGGCGAGGCAGGTCTTCCTGCACGATCACCAGGCGATCCGGATCGGGATACGGGAGCGGATGCAGCAGCACGGCGTCGACCGCCGAAAAGATCGCAGTGTTGGCGCCGATGGCGATCGCGAGGGTGAGAATCGCGGCCGCGGCGAATCCCGGTGAAGTGCGCAACTGGCGAAGTGCGAAGCGCATGAGGTACTCCCCTTGGCCGTTAATGAACGTCCATAAACGTGAATCGATATTGACGTTCATTCACGTTCATTAACGGCCATTATTTCATTCGTGCCGCAGCGCATGCAACGGATCGATCCGCGTGGCGCGGCGCGCCGGGACCAGCATCGCCACCAGCGCCACCGCCATCAGGCCGAGCGAGACCCACACGTAAACCATCCGATCCGTAGCGCTCACCTCGTACAGAAGGCTTTTCAGCAGCCAGGTAAGCCCGAACGCGCCGGCAATTCCCGCCGCGAGTCCGATGCCGATCGGCGCCGAGCCCTGCCGTACGATCAAGCCCAGCACATCGCCCGCCCGCGCCCCCAGCGCCATCCGAATGCCCAGTTCGCGGCGCCGTTGATCCACCAGGTAGGAGAGCACTCCGTAAATCCCGATGGCGGCGAGCAGCGCCGCGATGAAGGCGAATCCCGCCATCAGCTCGATGGAAAATCGCTGGTGGACCAGCGAATCCGCCACCCGCGACTCGAGCGTCGCGGTGCGTGAAACCGGCAGATCCGGATCGAGCGCGGCCACTTCATGCCGCAGCGCCGCGGCCAGCGCCAGCGGGTCGCCGGCGGTCCGGATCGCCAGATTCATCATCACCGGCGGCATCTGCGCGGCCGAATAATAAATGATGGGCTCGGGGGGATTGGCCAGCTCCCGATACTTCAACGCGCCGACGATGCCGACCACCGTGCAGTTCACGTTCGGCAGCGGACTCGAAATCTGCAATCCGATCGGATCCAGGTTCGAGAAAAACCGGCGCGCGGTGGTTTCGTCGATCACCGCAACTTTCCGCGCGCCCTGATCGTCGCTCGCTTCGAAAACGCGGCCGCGGATCAACGGAATGCCCATGGCCTCGAAATACTCCGGCCCGGTGCGGCTCTTGATCACCACCGGGCTCGGATCGTTGGGATTGAACGGATGCCCCTCAATGGTGAAGTCGCCGGCCGAATAATCGTTGGAGAACGGCATGAAGTCGGCCGCGTCGGCCTTCCGCACCCCGGGCAGAGCGTGCAGCCGATCCAAAAGTGATTTCTGGAACGTCCACAATTGTGAAGGCTGTTTGTATTGCACCACCGGAAGAATGATCTGCGCGGTCAGCACGTGGTCCGCTCGGAATCCGGGATCGGCATGCTCCAGGCGCACGAAACTCCGCACCAGCAATCCCGCGCCGATCAGCAATATCAGCGACACCGCCACTTCGAGCGCGACCATCGCTTCCCGCAGAAGCCGACGGCCGCCCGACGATCCGCGCGACCCTTCCTTGAGCGCGTCATTCAAATCCGCCCGAGAGATGGCGAGCGCCGGTGCCAGTCCGAACACCACGCTGGCCGCCATCGACAGCGCGATCGAAAACGCCAGCACCCATCCGTTGATTTCGGGTTGCGTGCCCCGGATCAGGCCGGGCGGGCCGAATTGCGCGTACAGCGCCAGGGCGCCCACGGCGAGCGCCAGTCCCGCTACTCCGGCACCCGCGGCCAGCAGGAAGCTTTCGGTCAGCAATTGACGCACGATGCGCCCGCGCGAGGCGCCCAGCGCGGCGCGCACGCTGATCTCGCGGCGTCGAACCATAGCGCGCGCCAGCAGCAGGTTCGAAACGTTGGCGCAGGCGATCAGCATCACCATGCCGACCGCGGCGATCAGCACCAGCAGCGGTTCCTTCAACCCGCCACCGGCTTGCCCGGCCAGCGGATCCACATCCAGCGAGAAACCGAAGGTGCTCTTGTAGTCGTTGGGATGCTGTTGCGCCATGCGCGCGGCGATGGTCCGGAATTCGGCGCGGGATTGCTCCAGGCTGACGCCGGGTTTCAGCCGCCCGATCACCTCTATCGATTTGCTCCCGCGCTTGGATTCGGCCAGGTCGGAGGGTTGAAAGCTCACCGGCGTCCAGAGGTCGGCGGGGCCTTGGTATTCAAGAATCGGCCGGATCACGCCGACCAATTGGTAACTTTCCTGGTTGATCTGAATGTTCCTTCCGATCACCGCGGGGTTCGCGCCGTAGCGGCGCTTCCACAAACCCTCCGAAATCACCGCGACCCGGTCCTGTCCAACCTGTTCCTGGGCAGCCGTAAATAATCCGCCCGCCACCGGCTTTACGCCGAGTATCGTAAACACGCTCGCGCTGACCCGTGCGCCGGGAACATTTTCCGCGACGCCATCGCCGGTCAGCGTGAAGCCTCCGTCGGTGTTCACCACCCCGATTTGTGCCAAGCTGGTCACCATCCTGCGGTAATCCATCACCTCCGGCGCGGAGGAGGGAATCTTGGTCAGATTGAAATGCGTCAGATTTTCGCCGACCATCACCAGGCGATCCGGGTCGGGATACGGCAGCGGATGCAGCAGGACGGCATCGATCGCAGAGAACATCGCCACGTTGGCGCCGATCGCCAGAGCCAGTGTCAGAACAGCAATCACGCTGAATCCAGGGGTTTTTAGAAACTGGCGAAAGGCGAAGCGCAGATCCGAAAGCATGCTTTAACGGACGAACAAGACGCCAAAAGGTTCCTGGCCGTTAATGAACGGATTAAGCTTCCGCCCGCTCGGCGACTTCGGCGCGCTGGCGCTGCCATTCGAGCTTGCCCTGATATTCTTCCCACAGCGTGGTGCATCCGGCCCAGAAATATCCGCCCACAAACAGCAGCAGGAACGGGATGGCCAGGAAATTGTAGCTTTCAATGGCGAAGATCACCATCCACAGGAAGAACGCGCCCACGCCCAGTTCCGCGTAAGGCAGCCATCCACTGCGGCGTCGATACGCTGTGTTCTTGACTGCCACCTTCTGCGTGCCGCCGATCGCGTACTTGGGAGTGCGCGCGAATCCGGTCTGGTATCCGATCAGCGCTTCGATCACGGAGCGCGTGTTGATGATGGTCAGCGCGACACCGGCCGCCATCAGCGCGGGAAGAAACAGAATCGCCCGCTTCCACGTTTTCGGAAACAGCTCGCGATGCGCAATCACGTAAAACGCGGAGATGGACCAGAAGGACGCGGCGATCAGCGGCAGATCGATCACCACCATCTGGAACCAGCCCATGTAAAACCGGACGATCATCACCGGAAGCATCAGCGCGGAAAGAACGATCATCAACGGATAGGAAATATTCGGCGTCAGATGAAAAAAAGCTTCGACCTTCACGCGCCAGGGCAGGTTCGATCGAAGAATGGTCGGAAGCAGCTTGATCGCGACCTGCGTCAATCCCTTCGCCCAGCGCGATTGCTGGACCTGGAACCCGTAGGTTTCGACCGGCAGTTCCGACGGGCACTCGACCGTGGGCAGGTAAACGAATTTCCAGCCTTTGAGCTGCGCGCGATAGCTCAAATCGGAATCCTCGGTGAGCGTGTCGTGCTGCCAGCCGCCGGCGTCGTCGATCATGGACCGGCGCAGGATTCCGGCCGTCCCATTGAAATTGAAAAACAGTCCGCCGCCCGCGCGAGCCACGTGTTCCAGGACAAAATGCCCGTCGAGCAGCATCGCCTGGACTTCAGTAAGGATGTTGTAATGGCGATTCAGATACGCCCACCGCGTCTGGACCATTCCGACCTTGGGATCGGCAAACTGGTGCACCGTGCGCTCCAGGAAATCGACCGGCGGAACAAAATCGGCGTCGAAAATCGCGATAACCTCGCCAGTCGCGGTCTTGAGACCGTTCTGCAGCGCACCGGCCTTGTATCCGGCGCGATTGCTGCGATGAATGTACTCGATGGGTAGCCCGGCGGCCTTGTATTCGCCCACCAGCCGTTCGGTGAAAGGGTGGGTCTCGTCGGTCGAGTCGTCCAGAACCTGAATTTCGAGCAGGTCGCGTGGATACGCGATCTTGGCGGTCTCTTCCAGCAGCCGTGCGACCACGAATCGTTCATTGTAAATAGGAAGCTGGATGGTGACGCGCGGAAGCTGGGAAAAGCGGATGGGCGGCTCACTGGAAAAATTCTTGCGATGCTTCCAGTAGCCGCGGATCATTTCGTAACGATGCAGACCGTAGCAGGAAAGGACGCCGAGGACGGCGAAATACGGGACCAGGATCAGCCAGTCGAACGCGACCAGGTGATGGATTCCCGCAAACGGATTATTGAATAAGGAATCCCACAGGCGGCTGGCGGTGGAGGAAGTTCCGCTCGACAATAGTGCTGCTGGCACGAACGAGCCGGACATTCTCTTTTATTCGCTCCGTCTTAGCGCGCGAGGCGCAAATTGGTACTGCTCTTGACCAGGTACTGCAACTGCGCTTTTACTTCCACACCGGAAACCTGGATGGTCCCGGCCCAACCCATCTATTATACGAGATTTGAGCGGTGCTATAATCATCAGTTTCGCAACGCAAACAAGGACGAATGATGAAATTTTTTCTGGACACCGCCAATCTCGACGAACTGAAGGCGGGCTTGCGCTGGGGCATCATCGATGGAGTTACCACCAATCCTTCCCTGATCGCAAAAGAAGGCGTCCCGCTGGAGGAGCAGATCCGGCGGATCTGCGATCTGATCGACGGCGATGTGAGCGCCGAAGTGGTGTCGACCGAAGCCGACCAAATGCTGGTACAAGGACGCGTTTTAGCAAAAATACACAAGAATGTGGTGGTAAAAGTGCCCTTGACGCGCGACGGCATCCGGGCCTGCTCGATATTCAGCCGCGAAGGAATTCGCGTGAATGTCACGTTGTGCTTTTCGGCCGGCCAAGCGCTTCTGGCGGCCAAAGCCGGGGCGTACTTTGTCAGTCCCTTTGCCGGACGCCTGGATGATATTGGCGGCAACGGAATCGACCTGATTCGCGATATCGTACTGATTTATAAGAACTACGGATTCAATACGCAGGTGCTGGCGGCATCCCTCCGGCATCCCGCGCACGTGATCGAGGCGGCCAAAGCCGGCGCGCACATCGGCACACTACCCTATAAAGTGATCGATTCGCTGTTCCAGCATCCGCTGACCGATAAGGGCCTCGATCAGTTCATGCAGGACTACGCGAAGGTTTTTCAGACCGCGTCCGTGGCCCGATAATTTTTCTTCGAGATCAGATGTCCGCCGGGACCCAGATCGCCGCGCTCAGCGGCGTGGCCGCAGTACTGATCGCATTGGCGATCGTCATCGTACTGCGCGTGCGCGGAACTCCCGAAAAGCGCGAACAAAAGCGCCGGCTGACGGTGCACCGGCAAGGCCGCCTGGGCGATGCGCTGATCACCGAGGCGACCGGCGACACGCTGTATTATTCCTACTCGATTCGCGGAGTTCAGTACACCGCGTCTCAGGACATTACTGCCCTGCGCGAGCGCTTGCCATCGGAGCCTGAGCGGCTGATCGGAGTGGCGAGCCTCAAGTATTCGCCGAAAAATCCGGCCAATTCGATTCTGGTGTGCGAGGAGTGGAGCGGAATCCGAGCCGCGGATGCACGCCGATCCACGCAGATTTCGAGCTAGCTCGACTTGGTTTTGCCGAACAGACTCAGCAATCCGCCGAGCGAGGTGGTTTTCTTCGCCTGCTCCTTCTGTCCGCCGAGCCGGTCGGCCAGTTGCATGATGGCTTTGCCGATGGTCGTATTCGACGGAGCGGGCTTACCCTCCATCAGGGCCTTTTGCACGGCTTCGTAATCGCTCGGAAGGATATCGAACACTTCGGTGTGCAGCGCCGTCCCGATTACGTCCCGGCTGAGGCCGACGTCGCGATGATAGCGGTTTACAATCAGGCGGATCTTCCAGCGGCCGATCCGGTTGGTATCCAAATAAGACAAGGCGCGCTGGGCCGCCTGGAGCGCCGGGAGTTCGTTGGTGGTGACCAGCAGAAGCTCATTGGCGAGCCGCGCCGTGTTCAGATTCCAATCGCCGTACACGCTACCGGTATCCACCACCACCAGGTCGTAAGCATGGCGGGCGTATTCGAGCACGGGGGAAGGGTCGCGCAGATCCTGGGTGCCTTCGACCATCAACTCCGGCGCGAGCAGGACGTCGACGCCGTTGACGTTGGTCACCATCCCGTTCCACAGGTCGGCATCCAGTTCGTGGGCGTGGTTGAGCGCGTCGAGGAAGCTGTAGGTGGATTTGATTTTGAGCAGGAACGAAGTGGTCCCGGCCAGCGGATCGAGATCGGCCAGCAGGACCTTTTGATTGCCATGCCGTTTCCACTGGAACGCCAGGTTGCAGGCGATGGTGGTGGCCCCGCAGGCTCCTTTGGCGGGCATGACGGCGAAGATTTTGGCGGGCTCTTTCCCGTGGTGCTCCGGACTCGGCTGAAGGCGGGCGAGCTTGGCCATGGCCGCCTCCACCTGATCGCCGGTGAAGGGCTGGAGCAGAAAATCGATGGCGCCGGCGCGGAGGCAGCGCAGAATCAGGTCGGGCTCATTGCCGCCGATCAGGGCGATGACCTGGGTGGAGCCGCCCAGGCGTACGATTTCGGTCAGCAGTTGCAGCGACTGCTCATGGTCGGAAATGACGTCTAGGAACACCAGCTGGGATGCGGCGCCCCCCAGGGCTCCGGCCAGGTCCCGCGGGGAAGGGTAAGTGCGTAAGTGACTTACGGGAATTCCGGAGAGGTGCTGGCGCAGCACCGGCTCCAGTTCTTGCACCATTTTCGAATCGGGGCTGATGACGACCGCACGCCGGGATGCGGATTGGGCGGCGTCAGGGTTCGGCATGGGGACCGGGGAACCAGTTTGGAATTGTTTCCAAAGAAGTAATTCGACTAGAAGCGATCATAACATGAGAGCCTGTCGCGGTTCCTACAACTAAAACAGTGACGCCTCCGGACGATGAGTGTGCTGGTGGCTTCGAAATACCCAAGTCCGCAGGAGACGGAGAAGGCAGGAACGCGAAATCGATGATACCAATGACCAATGGCAACACGCATAACAATGGAGTTTCGATCGGAGTGTCGGTTTGCGACACCCAGCCCGCGACGATTGAAGGGGTTCGAAACATTCTGAGCTCCTACCCCGACCTGAAATTCGTGGAGGGTACAAGTTCCCTGAACCGCGCGATGGAGATCGCAAGGGAGAATGTGGGGGGCGTTTTGATTGTCGACAAAGCCTTCGGAATTCAGGGGATCCTGGAATGGATGGCGGTCTCGGCGAGGCCTTCGAGCCAAGGCATGGGGATTGCCATTGTGATCTGGGGAGTTTCCATCACCGAAGCCGAAGCTTTGCGATTTCTGCAGGCGGGGGCGCGCGGAATCCTGCGAAAGACCGCCGCGGCATCGACCATCCTGGCCTGTCTGCGGACGGTCGCGGCGGGCCGCAGCTGGATGGAGGATTGTGTTTTTCGCGATCCGGCGCGTTCGGACCGTTACCCGCGCAGCGAATTGACGGCGCGTGAGCAGCAGGTGCTCGAGCTGGTGGAGCAGGGCTGTAAAAATAAGGAAATCGCCGGCGAACTGGGCATCCGGCCGGGGACGGTGAAGATTCACCTGAAACATATTTTCGAAAAAACGGGTATCCGCGGGCGCTATGGACTGGCGCTGAACGGGTGGAAGGATCGGACACCGGCGCAAATTCCCGCGTAGACGTGGCGCACGCACTCCTGCGTGCTGCGTCGGCACTCTTGCCGACGCCTGTGCGGGCCCGGGACGAGGTGTCGAGAAGAGTCTCGACACGGCACGCTGAAAGCGTGCGCCACATACGGGCCGCTGTGGCGCTGGTATGCTGGATGAGCGTGCGTACTCTGATTGTCTTCGCGCTCGCCGGCGCTCTCGCGCAGGCTCAATCGCCACTGGTTAAAATCCTCTCCGACGAACTGGATCGCAATTTTTCGGTTCTGAAACAAAAAGGCGACCCGCCCCCTTATTTCATGGGTTACGAGGTCACCGACGATCAAGGTCAGGTGATTACTGCCAGCCGCGGGTCGCTCGATACCGACAACCACGCGCACCGCCGGTCGCTGGATGTCACGGTTCGGGTGGGCGACCCCCATTTCGACAATTACCGCAAAGTAGGAAATGACCGGCCCCGGTTCACTCCCGGTTCGGCGATCGCGCTGACGGACAATCCGGTGGCGATCCGCCAATCGGTTTGGCTCGCGACCGATAGCGTATACCGCGCGGCCTCCAATCGCCTGATCCGCATCAAAGCCGACGAAAAGCTGCGTACCCAGGCCGAGGACAAATCGGACGATTTCTCAAAAGAAGAGCCGCAAGTGTTCTTCGCGACCACGCCGCACTACAAATTCGACGCCGCGGACTGGACCAAGCGGCTGCGCAAACTGTCAGCCGAGTTTACCAAGTATCCGGGAGCGTTGAACTCCGCGGTCGGCGTCGAAGTGGAACGGGTGACCAAAACGCTGGTGACCACCGAGGGTACCCGCGTCGAGCATGGCCGGCTGTTCGCGCGGTTGATGATCACCGCGCGCGGCAAGGCTGCCGACGGCATGGACCTTTCGACCATGGAGACGTTCGAATCCGACGATCCGTCGAAGCTTCCCAAGGACCCGCAGATTCTGGCGGCGCTCGAAAAGGCCGGGAAAAATCTGACGGATCTGCTGCACGCGCAGCCGGCCGATCCGTTTGTGGGGCCGGCTATCCTGTCTGGCCGCGCGGCCGGCGTTTTTTTTCATGAGATCTTCGGGCATCGCATCGAGGGTCATCGCCAGAAGGATGAAAACGAGGGGCAAACCTTCACCAAGAGCGTGGGCAAACCGGTGCTGCCCGATTTTCTGTCCGTGGTGTTCGACCCGACCCGCGCCGATTTTCAGGGCGTCGCCCTGAACGGCACCTACCTTTACGACGATGAAGGCGTGAAGGCGCGGCCGGTGACGGTGGTGGATCACGGAATTCTGAAAACGTTTCTGATGTCGCGCTCGCCCATCGACGGGTTTCCGCAATCGAACGGTCACGGGCGCCGGTCGGAGGGAAACGAGATCGTCTCCAGGCAATCGAACCTGTTTGTCGAATCGTCCAAGCAGGTGAGCGACGGCGAACTGCGCAAGATGCTGATCGAAGAAGCGAAGAAGCAGGGCAAACCGTACGGCTTGTATTTCGACCAGGTGAGCAGCGGCTACACCACCACGCAGCGGCGCGGGTTGCAGGCGTTCACGGTGGTTCCGCTGGTGGTGTATCGCGTGTATGTGGACGGACGTCCGGACGAGTTGATTCGCGGCGTCGACATTGTCGGGACGCCGCTCGCCAGTTTCGCGAAGATTGTGGCGACGTCCGACCGCATGGAAACTTTCAACGGAATTTGCGGCGCGGAATCGGGCGATGTTCCGGTATCGGCAACTTCGCCGGCGATTCTGGTTTCCGAAATCGAGATCCAGCGCAAGGAACGGTCGCAGGACCGGCCGCCGTATCTGAGCCGGCCCACGGAGATGCCATGATCAAACGAGCATTGGCAATCGCCCTGTGCCTGGGCGGCGTGGTGTTGGTGGGCTGGTCGCAGAACCCGGACGACGATCCGATTCTGCGCGCGATGCACGATGAACTGGACCGGTCGCGCGAGTTGCGCATCGTGGGCGGCGGCGACGACGTTCCGTATTTCATTAGCTACCAGATCACGGACGCGGATATTTTTCAAGTGAAGGCCTCCATGGGCGCGGTCATCGTCCAGGAGCGCAGCCGGGTCCGCCAGCCGGACATCCAGGTGCGCGTAGGCAGCTACGATTTCGATCATACGGGGCATATTTACAGCGGCATTTACACGGGATCGCAGTTTGACCGGAGCTGGCCGCTCGATGACAACTATCCCAACCTGCGGGACGCCCTGTGGCTGGCGACCGATCGCGCTTATAAAACGTCTCTGGAATCAATGGCGCGAAAACGCGCGGCTTTGAACGGCGCGAATTCACCGGCGGAAAAGCTGGCCGACTTTTCGCATGTCGAGCCGGTGAAAAGCATCTCCAAAGTGAGCCGGAAAAAAATCGACGAAGCCGGCTGGGCGGCGCGCACCGTGAAGCTGTCGGCGATTTTCAATTCGTACCCGGAGGTGCTCGCCTCGAGCGTGGCGTTTCAGGACATCGAGGGCATCACTTATACGATGAACAATGAAGGCACCACGCTGCGCTATCCCGACAGCGTGGCGGTGCTGGATGCGTCCGTGGATGGCCAGGCTCCGGATGGGATGATCCTGCGGGATTTCGCGGGCATCCCGCGGACCAATGTCGATCTGCTTCCTTCCGAAGGCGAAATGACCACCCGGCTGACCGCGCTCGCGCAGGAGATGACGGCGCTGGTGAAGGCTCCGGTGGGGGAAGGATTTTCAGGGCCCACGCTGTTTGAGCCGCGGGCGGCCGCGCAGTTGCTGGCGCAGTTGATCGGGGAAAACGTGGTGCTTCCGCGCAAGCCGCTGGCCGAGCCGGGCCGCGCCGTGAATTTCCAGCCGAGCGAGTTTGAAACCAAGCTCGGGTCGCGAATTTTGCCGGACTATTTCAATGTCGTCGACGATCCGACGCAGACCGCGTGGAACGGCCAGTCGCTGGCAGGGCACGACACCTTCGATCTGGAAGGCGTTCCCGACAAGCCGGTGACGCTGGTCGAAAAGGGAGTGCTCAAAGGATTCCTGACCACGCGCCAGCCGGTGAAAGGATCGCAAGGTTCGAACGGACATGCGCGCCTGTCGGGATCCTACGGTGCGCGCGGGGCGGCGATCAGCAACCTGCTGGTCAGCGCGACGGAGTCCACGCCGATGGCGGATCTCAAGCAGAAACTGATCGACATGGTGAAGGAGCGCGGCAAACCTTACGGGATGCTGGTTCGGAAGCTCGACTATCCATACGGAGGCGGCATCGCGGGGCTGCGGGCGCTGTTGTCGGGCGCGAGCGGATCTTCTCGGCAGGTGAGCCCGCCGCTGCTGGTGTATCGCGTGTATCCGGATGGGCGGGAAGAATTGGTGCGCGGACTCCGCTTCCGCGGCGTTTCGGCGCGGGCGCTGCGCGATGTTCTGGGCGCTTCGAAAGAGACCGCGCTGTTTGAATACGTGAATAATTCGTATCCGATGGCGATGGTGGGCGGAGGAGGCTACATGGCGCCGACGGCAGTGGTGGCGCCGGGATTGTTGTTCGACGAAATCGAATTCGAGCATCCGCAGGAGCAGTTGCCGAAACCGCCATTAGTCCCGGCTCCGACCGGAGGGCAGTAAGAAGTCAGAAGTTCATGCGCCTGATTAGCCGCATTATCTTCCGTGAGCTCTTCGTCAGCTCTGTGCTGGGCGCGTCGCTGTTCACATTCATCGTCTTTCTGCAGCGAGCCCGGACGCTGTTTGAATTTCTGGTGAGCTCCTCGGGATCGCCGTCCTCGGTCGCGTACCTGTTCGCGCTGGTTCTGCCTCAGGTGATTCCGCTGACCATCCCGCTGGGGGTCCTGGTAGGAACGCTGCTCACGCTGAGCCGCATGTCGAGCGACGGCGAGGTCACCGCGATGCGCGCCGCGGGTGTTCCGGGATGGCGCGTGCTTCCGCCGATTCTGGGCTACGGAATTCTGGCGATGATGGTGGCCGGTGCATGCTCCGTGTGGCTCAAGCCATGGTCGACGCGCGAATTTTATCGCGTGGAGAACAAGTTGGTGGCGCGCGAGTTCACCGCCGACATTCAGCCGCGCGTGTTTGAAGAGCAGTTTCCCAACATGATCCTGTACGTGAACGACATCGTTCCCGGACCGACTTCGCGGCTGACGCGGATTTTCATGGCGGACGTGACGCCGCCGGATGAGCGCAAGCCGGGCGCGTCGGACCGCGGCGATTCGCCGCGCATCACGCTTGCCACCGGTGCGCTCGCCGTTTCCGACATCGTACACAACCGGATTCTGCTGCGGATGCAAAACGGCGAAACCTACGAGAGCGACAAGGACGGCTATTATCACGTCTCCGGCTCGCCCATCGGCGATCAGGCGCTGCAGGCGCAGAAGAAAGAAGAGCATCCTTCGCGGCCCGCGGGTGAAATGGACACGCGTCCGCTGTATCGCGAAGCGTATCGCAAAGCCGGGCTCGATCACAATCAATTGCTGGACGATCGAATCGAATTCAACACGCGTTTCGCGGTGCCGCTGGCCTGCATCCTGCTGGCGCTGGCTGGAATTCCGCTGGGGATCACCACGCGGCGCGCCGGAAAATCGTCCGCCGTGGTGCTGACGGTCATCATGGGGCTCGCGTATTGGATCGGACTCGCGGCGTGTTCGAGGCTGGCGCAGCAGGGGACCATGAAGCCGGAAGTGGCGCTGTGGATTCCGGACGAAGTGTTCGCGCTGCTGGGCCTGGCGATGATCGTGCGCCTGGAAAAACCGGGCGACCGCGACGTGATCGGCCGTCTGCTCGCGTTGGTCAAACTGATCCGTCCACAGCAGCGCGGAGTGCGCGTGCTCGACCGGATCGGCCCGCGCGCCTGGGCCGCGCGCATCCCGCTGATGCCGCAGATCATCGACACCTACGTGCTCACCAGTTTCCTGTTTTACTTCGTTCTGCTGGTGACCAGCTTCGTCCTGATTTTCCACGTCTTCACGTTCTTTGAATTGCTCAGCGACATTATCAAGAACCAGAAAATGGATCGCGTGCCCAGCTACCATTTTTTCCTGACGCCGCGCCTGATTTACGATTTCACGCCGATCAGCGTGCTGGCGGCGGTGCTGGTGAGCTTCGGGGTGCTTTCGAAACACAACGAAATCACCGCGTTCAAAGCATGCGGCATCAGCGTTTACCGGCTGACGGTTCCGGTGCTGGCGGCGGGCCTGGTGCTGAGCGCGGGCCTGTTCGCGTTCGATCATTATTGGGTTCCCGACGCGGATCGCAGACAAGATGCGCTACGGAATGAGATCAAGGGCAAAGCCCCGCAGACCTATCTCCGGCCGGATCGCAAGTGGATCTACGGTATCCACGACCGGATTTTCTATTACAAATATTTCGACCAGGCTCAGAACGCGATGATGGGCGTGAATGTGTACGAGATCGATCCGAAGCACTTCCGATTGAAGAGTCACATCACGGCGGAGCGCGCCCGCTGGGAGCCGGCGCTCAACACCTGGGAATTTCAGAACGGCCGCCGCTGGGATATGGACCCGCGCTGCAATGACTGCGTGAAACTGGAGGCGTTCGTCGGCGGCACGCGCACTTTTCCGGAGATTGAGGAAACGCCCAGCTGGTTCATGCACGAAGTCCGGCAGTCGCAGCAGATGAATTTCGAGGAGCTCGAAAAATACATCGCCGAGCTGAAACAGAGCGGAGTCGACACGACTCCGCTGCAGGTGAAGCTGAATCAGAAATTTTCGAAGCCGCTGTTCGCGCTGATTATGGCGATTGTGTCCATTCCGTTCGCCTTTGTGGCGGGGAATCGCGGCGCGATGACCGGTGTCGGCGTAAGCATCGGAATCGCGATCGCGTATTGGTCCATCGGGCAGTTGTTCGAGCAGGTGGGGAATCTGAACCAGTTGCCGCCCCGCATGGCGGCGTGGGGGCCCGACGTGATTTTTTCGCTGTTCGGATTGTATTTCCTGGCGCGCATGCGCACCTGAAATGAAAGCCGCGGTTCTTCACAAGCGCGCTCCGGTCGAAACCAATCCTCTGGTGATCGAGGACGTTCCCACGCCCGAGCCGGGCCAAGGCGAGATCTTGGTGCGCGTCCACGCCTGCGGGGTCTGCCGCACCGATCTGCAGGTGACCGAAGGCGAGCTGCCGGTGCTCAAATCGCCGCTGATTCCAGGACACCAGGTGGTCGGAGCCGTTGAACGGAATGGTCCCGGCGCGACCCGGTTTAAGGTGGGCACTCGCGTGGGTATCGCGTGGCTGCATGGGACCGACGGCACCTGTGAATATTGCCGCGCGGGGATGGAAAACCTGTGCGAAGCCGCCACCTTCACGGGGCACACGGTGAACGGCGGCTACGCCGAATACGTGGTCGCGCGCGAAGCGTTCGCTTACGCAATCCCCGAAGGATTCGGCGATCTGGATGCCGCTCCGCTGCTGTGCGCAGGCATTATCGGATTCCGCAGCCTGCGGATTTCGGGCGTCCGGGAGGGCGGAACGTTAGGGCTTTACGGATTCGGGTCGGCCGCGCTGCTGGCGATTCAGGTGGCTTTGCACTGGGGAGTCCGTGTGCTCGCGTTCACCCGTGACGAGCGGCATCAGAAACTCGCGATGGAAATGGGCGCGGTGTGGGCGGGCGGCGGCGAAGACGCGTCGCCTGAGCCGCTCAACGCGGCGATCATTTTCGCACCCGCCGGAGAACTGGTCCCGGCCGCGCTCGCCAACATGAAGCGCGGCGGCACGGTTGTGCTGGGCGGAATCCACATGTCGGAGATCCCCGCGATGTCGTATGACAAGCTGCTGTACTGGGAGCGCTCGATCAAAAGTGTCGCGAACAACACCAGACGTGACGGCGAAGATTTTCTGAAACTCGCCGCGGCGATTCCCGTGCGGACGTCCATCCAGACGTTTCCACTCGATCAGGCCAATGCCGCTCTGAACGCGCTGAAGAATGACGCGATCCGCGGCGCGGCGGTTTTAGTGATTTAGCCACGGATGCACGCGGATGCACGCCGATCAGAACGCTATTCCCTACAGATGCCGCGCTTGCTCGATCGGATGAACGCGACCAGATGCAGCGTGTGCTCCGTCGGGACTTCCGCTTCGATTCGGGCCAGCGCTTCTTCGAGCTTCAAATTCGATTTATACAGCAGCTTGTAGGCGCTCTTAAGCGCCGCGACATGGGCTGCCTTGAATCCCGCGCGGCGCAGGCCGACTAAATTTAAACCCTTCACTGCCACGTTGAAATCCGAGCACAGGGAAAACGGAGGAACATCACTGTTCACGCGCGTGTTTCCACCGATCATCGCCAGGCGCCCGATTTTTGAAAATTGATGAATCACCACGCCGCCCGAAATAAATGCCTGATCCTCCACTTCCGCGAAGCCGGCCACCAGCGCGCAACTTGCGATCACCGTGCGGTTTCCAATCCTGCAATTGTGCGCAATGTGACCCGACGTCATGATGTAGTTTTCATCGCCGACGATGGTTTCCGATTCAGGCGCCGTTCCGCGTGAGATGGTGTAATGCTCCCGGATCTTGTTGCCGTGGCCGATTTTGAGATAACTGCGCTCGCCTGTGAAGCCTTTATCCAGCGGATCGGTGCCGAGCACGGTGCCCGCGGAAATCTGGTTTCGATCGCCCAGCGTAGTCCAGCGTTTCACGAAAACGTACGGTTCAAGTTTCGATTCCGCGCCGAGAACCACGTCGGATTCGATCACGCAGTACTCGCCGATGACCGATCCGGGTCCGATCACCGCATCGGGATGAATGCGCGCGGTGGGCGCGACTTGAGCTGATGAGTCGATCACGCCGCGCGTTCGAACAGGCCCGCGGCGCCCTGTCCGCCGCCGATGCACATGGTGACCACGCCGTAACGAGCCTTGCGCCGCTCCATTTCATTCGCGATGGTGCCGACCATGCGCGACCCGGTCATGCCGAACGGATGGCCGATCGCGACCGACCCGCCGTTGACATTGAGAATCTCGTGCGGAATCCCCAGCCGGTCGCGGCAATAGACCACCTGCACCGCGAACGCTTCATTCAGCTCCCACAGATCGATATCGCTCATCTTCAGGCCCTGGCGCTTGAGCAATTTCGGAATCGCGAACACCGGTCCGATGCCCATTTCATCGGGCTCGCATCCGGAAACCGCGAATCCGCGAAAGATCAGCTTGTACGGGATGCCCAACTGGTCGGCGCGTTCGCGCGACATCAGCAGCGTCGCCGAGGCACCATCCGAAAGTTGCGACGCATTGCCCGCGGTGACCGATCCTTCGCCGCTGGTTTGATCGAAATGCGGCTTCAATGCCAGCAACCCTTCAAGCGTCGTGTCCGGACGATTGCATTCGTCGCGATCGCAGCACACCTCCTGCGTCCCGATTTTTTCGCCGGTCTTCTTATCGAGCAGCGCCTTGGTGACCTTCATCGGCGCGATCTCGCCCGCAAAAAAACCTTCCTGCTGCGCGCGCGCGGTCCGCTTCTGGCTTTCGAGCGAATATTCATCCTGCGCCTGGCGGCTGACCTTGTAGCGCTTGGCGACCACTTCGGCCGTGTCGCCCATCACCATATAAATTCCCGGCATGCGCTCGGCCAGCACCGGATTCGGCTCGCGATTGCGCCCGGTGAGTGAAATGCTCTCCGTGCCTCCGCCGATTGCGGCTTCCACGCCCTCATTGATAATTTCGTGCGCGGCCACCGCGATCGCCTGCAGGCCGGAGGAGCAGAATCGATTAATAGTGGTTGCGGCCACCGTCACCGGCAGCCCGGCCAGCATCGCGGCAACCCGCGCGACGTTATCGCCCTGCATCCCGTGCGGCTGCGCGCAGCCCAGAACCACATCTTCGATTTCGTTGGGATCGAGCTTGGGCGTCTTGCGCAGCACATCTTTGATGCAATGCGCCGCCAGATCGTCCGGACGCGTCATATTGAAGGAACCGCGGTAGGATTTGGCAAGGCCAGTCCGCGAGCTGGCCACGACGACGGCTTCTCTCATATCAAAAACAGGATAACAGGCGTCGGCAACCCTTGAAACCGGATTTCATCGGAGTAAGATATCCAGATGATTCCGGCGACGCCCTCCGTAATTGTGCTCCGCCCGAGTAAAACCAAAACCATCCTCCTGATCCTGGTCTGCGTGGTGTTCGCCGCGGGCGCCAAATTCATGATCGCGGACGGCGAGGTCGCCAAGGGATGGTCGGTGGTGATCTTTTTCGGATTGGGCGCCGGCGTGTTCATCATCCAGTTGCTCCCGGGTGCCTCGTATCTGGAAATCACGCCCGCTGGGTTTGTCATTTGTTCGTTGTTCCGCAAAAGACCGCTGATTCCCTGGCGCGACGTCGGCCCGTTCACGGTGGCCAAGCTTCCGCCATATGGAAAAAAGATGGTGATGTTCACCTCACCCGGCGACGCTGCCAAAGCGCTGGGAAAGCTGAATCGGGCGCTGCTCGGCGCAAGCGGAGGCCTGCCGGACACCTACGGGATGAAAGCGGAAAAACTGGCGGAGCTGATGAACGCGCGCCGCGCCAGCGCGATCGGCTGACTACATCGCCTGCGAGCCGTCCAGCTTCTGCCCGCTCACCAGCGCCATCAGTTCTCCGAAATCGAACCGGCCCAGCGCGCGGAAAATCGCGCCGATGCGAAAGCTCAGGCCGCTTAGGAAGCCGTGGTATTTTCCCAGGAAAGCCGCCGCCCCCAGCGCGCGATCGGCCGCCAGTATCGGATCGCCGGCCAGCGGGTCCGGAGCGGCATGATAAGTGGCGCGGATCGCGGGATACAGCAGCACTTTTTTCTGCGCGCGCCCGATCTGCATGGCCAGGTCCGCATCCGCGCCGAAATGGCCGAAGCGTTCGTCGAAAAAATTCATGCCTTTGATGAACGGCTTGCGGATCATCAGCGCGTCGAGCGACGGAAATTCCACCGCCACGCTTTCCGCCGAAAGGTCTACCGCCGCGCCGGCCGGCTCGCGCAAAAAATCCGCGCGCTCCGGGACTTCGCGAATTTTCGAAACCGGCGCGCCCTCCGGATCCACCAGCAGCGGGCAAACGCCTACCGTTTCGCCTTCTTCTTCGACCAGCGCCGCCAGCCGGGATACCGTGTCCGGCGCGACCTCCACGTTCGGTGACAGGTAAAATACCAGGTCGGCTTTGGCGGTGCGAGTGGCGATGTTCATCGCCTTGGTCGCCCCGAAGTGATGGGGCAGGCGCAGCATGGTCACGCCTTCGTATTCGACATCCATCTGCGAGCTTTCGTCGCTGCTGCCCGAATCGACCAGCAGAATTTCGAGCCGATCGCGATCCTTCGAAGCCTCCAGCGCCGCAATCGCCCGCCGCAGAGCCGGTGCCTGGTTATGCCCCACCAGAATCGCGGAGACCTTGAGAACAATCGGCGCCTCGGTCACCTCCTGCGGAATCGCCACGGTTGCGATCGGCGCTTCTTTTTTTTGAGTATCCCGGCGTTTGATCTGCGGCATTATGGTTTCGCGGCCGAGTACGGCTTTTGGGCGCCCGCGTGGATCTCCTGCAAGCTCCACACGCGGATGGGATCGCGCCGGCGCGACGCGATCGCTTCGACCGAGGCGCGCGCGCCGCTCATGGTAGTGATGCACGGCACCCGATAAGTGACCGCGTTCCGGCGAATCGCCTTTTCGTCCGAAAACGCGTGCGCGCCGCTGGTGGCTGTATAAATGATCAGGTCGAGCGATCCGGCCTTGATCAGATCCACTGCATTCGGCCGCCCTTCGTTCACTTTGAAGACGGTCTTGACGGGCAGGCCCGCCGCGCGAATCAATGCGGCCGTTCCGCGCGTCGCGGTCACTTCGAAGCCGAGTTCATTGAACCTTCGCGCCAGAGGAACCGCGAACTGTTTGTCGCGGTCGTTCACGCTCAGAAACACGCGACCCTTTTCCGGAAGCGGCGTGCCTGCGCTCAACTGCGCCTTCGCAAACGCCTCGCCAAAATTTTCACCGACGCCCATCACCTCACCAGTGGAGCGCATTTCAGGCCCCAGCGTCGGATCGACACCCGGAAATTTATTGAAAGGAAACACCGGCGATTTTACGAAAAATTGAGGAACTTCTAGAACGCCTTCAGCCTTGGTGAAATCCGAAATCTTTCCGCCGAGCATCACGCCCACCGCAATCTTCGGCAGCGCCACGCCGGTTGCCTTGCTGACGTAGGGAACCGTACGCGACGCTCGCGGGTTTACTTCGAGCACATACACCACGCCGTCTTTCACCGCGTACTGGATATTCATCAGGCCGATCACGTTCAGCGCCCGCGCCAGCCGTTCACTATACGATCGGATGGTCGCCAGAACATTCTTGGGAAGCGACGTGGCGGGCAGCACGCAACTCGAATCGCCCGAATGCACGCCCGCTTCTTCGATGTGTTCCATGATCCCGGCAATCAGCACCGCGCCGGTATGGTCCGCGATCGCGTCCACGTCCACTTCGATCGCGTCTTCTAAGAATCGATCGATCAGCACCGGCCGCGACTGCGAAAACACCACCGCTTCCTGCATGTACCGGCGCACCGTGTCTTCGTCGTAGGCGATCACCATCGCGCGCCCGCCCAGCACATAACTGGGCCGCACCAGCACCGGGAATCCGATGGACCGCGCCACCGCGCAGGCTTCTTCCACGTTGGTCGCCGAACCGTTCTCCGGCGCGGGGATCTGCTCTTCATCCAGCAGTTTTCCAAATCGTTTGCGATCCTCCGCCAGATCGATATTTTCAGGATCGGTGCCGATGATGGGGACGCCCGCGGCCTTCAGCGGCAGCGCCAGCGTGAGCGGCGTCTGCCCGCCGAACTGAACAATCAGGCCGTCGGGTTTTTCGGTATCGCAGATGTTCAGAACTTCTTCGAGCGTCAGCGGCTCGAAGTACAGGCGGTCGCTGGTGTCGTAATCGGTCGAGACGGTTTCCGGATTGCAGTTCACCATGATCGATTCGACGCCGAACTCCTGCAGCG
The DNA here is from genome assembly GCA_963797245.1 of Terriglobia bacterium. Classification (GTDB taxonomy): domain Bacteria; phylum Acidobacteriota; class Terriglobia; order Bryobacterales; family Bryobacteraceae; genus Palsa-187. Next base: position 139,522 of record CAWCPE010000009.1, on the reverse strand, counting down.
CGAACGACGCATGGCAACAGCAGTAATCGAATTCGATTCCCTGACCGATCCGGTTGGGCCCGCTGCCCAGGATCATGACTTTTTTCTTCGTGGTCGGCGCGGCTTCGCACTCCGATTCGTAGCTCGAATAAAGATACGGCGTGAAGCTCTCGAACTCCGCCGCGCAGGTGTCCACGCGATTGAACACCGCTGCCACACCCAGCTCTTTTCTCCGCGCGCGAACCGCCAGCGGATCTGCGTTCCAGGCGCGCGCCAGCCGCGAATCGGAAAGTCCGTCGCGCTTGAATTCGAGGAAATCCTGGCGCGTCGCGCTTTCAAGCGAACTCGCCGCGGCCGTCTTTTCAAGATCCACCATCTCGCGCACCTGGCGCAAAAACCAGGGGTCAATCGAAGTGAACCCGTGGACCTGTTCTTCCGTGTACCCGCTTTCAAACGCGAAGCGGATGTAGCCCAACCGGTCCGGATTGGGCGTGATTAGCCGCGGCTCGATCAGGTCGCGCGTGAGTTTCGGGGCTTCGGTCCTCCCGGTCTCGAGTGACCGCATCCCTTTTCCGAGCGCCTGTTTGAAAGTCCGCCCGATAGCCATCACTTCGCCGACGCTCTTCATCTGCGTGCCGAGCACCGGCTCCGCGCCCGGGAATTTTTCGAACTGCCAGCGCGGAATCTTGACCACCACGTAATCGATGGTCGGCTCGAAACAAGCCGGTGTCTTGCGCGTGATGTCGTTCTTGATTTCGTCCAGGCGATAACCGACCGCCAGCTTCGCCGCGATTTTCGCGATCGGGAATCCGGTCGCCTTCGAAGCGAGCGCCGAGCTGCGCGACACGCGCGGGTTCATCTCGACGATCACCATACGCCCGGTGGCCGGGTCGATCGCGAATTGCACATTCGATCCGCCGGTGTCCACCCCGATCTCGCGCAGGCAGTTCAACGCCGCGTCGCGCATCATCTGGTATTCGCGATCGGTCAGCGTCTGCGCGGGCGCAACCGTGATCGAGTCGCCGGTATGCACGCCCATGGGATCGAAATTTTCAATCGAGCAGACGATGATCGCGTTGTCGGCCAGGTCGCGCATTACTTCCAGCTCGAATTCCTTCCACCCCAGCACGCTTTCCTCGATCAGTACTTCGTGCACCGGCGAAAGATCGAGGCCGCGCTCCAGCACTTCTTCCAGATCCTCGCGATTGTACGCGATGCCGCCGCCGGTGCCGCCCATCGTGAAGCTGGGCCGCAGAATCACCGGATACCCGATGCGCGCGGCAAACTCCAGCCCTTTTTGAACCGAATTGCATAACTGCGATTGCGGCAGATCGAGCCCGATCTTGCGCATCGCGTCTTTGAACAGCAGCCGGTCTTCGGCTTTCTTGATGGAATCGATCTTGGCGCCAATCAACTCCACGCCATATTTATCGAGCACGCCCGCTTCGGCCAGCGCGACCGCAAGATTCAATCCGGTCTGCCCGCCGACCGTCGATAACAGCGCGTCGGGCCGCTCCTTGCGGATAATTTCTTCGGCGAACTCCACGCTGAGCGGTTCGACGTAGGTCCGGTCGGCCAGGTTCGGGTCGGTCATGATGGTGGCCGGATTTGAATTGATCAGTACCACCTCGTAGCCGTCCGCGCGCAACGCTTTGCACGCCTGGGTACCCGAATAATCGAACTCGCACGCCTGGCCGATCACGATCGGACCGCTGCCGACAATCAGAATGCGCTTCAGATCATTTCGCCGGGGCATGCGTCTCCATCAATTTCACAAAATCGTCGAACAGGTAGCGGGAATCGTGCGGCCCCGGCGCCGCCTCGGGATGATACTGCACGCAGAACGCCGGGTGCGTGCGATGACGGAAGCCTTCGAGCGTATCGTCATTCAGATTCATGTGCGTCACTTCGATTTCGTTCAGATTGAGCGAATCGGGATCCACCGCGAAGCCATGGTTGTGCGACGTGATCTCCACCTTGCCGGTAAGTTTATTGATCACCGGATGATTCGCGCCGCGATGACCGAACTTCAGCTTGTAGGTTTTCGCGCCCATCGCCAGTCCCAGAATCTGGTGCCCCAGGCAGATCCCGAAAATCGGCACGCGTCCGATCAGCTTTCGAATCTGCGCGGCCTGAAAATCGAGCGGCTCCGGATCGCCCGGACCGTTCGACAAGAACACGCCATCCGGTTTCAGCCCCAGCACGTCTTCCGCGGTGGTCCCCGCCGGAACCACGGTGAGCCTGCATCCCACCTGCACCAGCCGCCGAAGAATATTGTGCTTGATCCCGAAATCGTAAGCCGCGACGTGAAACCGCTGCGATGGCGGATCGCGCTCCAGATCGGATGGCGAACACGGATCGGCTCCCAGCGCCCATTCGTAACGCGACGGCGTCGACACCTGCGTGGCCAGATCCAACCCGGTCATCGACGGCGAAGATCGCGCCCGCTCGACCAGCGTCTCGCGATCGAAGCAGGTGGCCGAAAGGACGCCGCGCATTACGCCGCGCGAACGCAGGTGCCGCACCAGCGCGCGCGTGTCGATCCCCGCGATCACGGGAACCTGATTGGTTGTCAAGAACTGTTGCGCGGTTTGGTCCGCGCGCCAGTTGCTTGCCAGCGGCGAAAATTCGCGGACCGCCAGGCCTTCGATATATGGCTTCGCCGCCTCGTTATCTTCCGCATTCGCGCCATAGTTGCCGATTTGCGGATTGGTCAGCACCACGATCTGCCCGGAATACGACGGATCGGTGAAAACTTCCTGGTAACCGGTGATGGCCGTATTAAAAACGACTTCGCCGGTTCGTTCGACAGGCGCACCAAAACTGATCCCCTCGAAGACCGTTCCGTCTTCCAGGGCGAGGACTGCTGGATTCAAGCGGGTGAAACCTCCAGATTCCGGGGGTAAATTCTATTTCACCACAGAAAAGGACTGTTTGCCGGGCCCGGCCAGATTTTTATCTTGGATACGGATGCCCCCGCATGGTCGTCAACGCCCGATAAATCTGCTCCGCCAGTACCACGCGGGCCAGTTCATGCGGCATGGTCATCGGCGACAACGACACCAGCCGGTCGGCCTGACCGCGCCAGGCTTCCGGCAATCCGTCCGCGCCGCCGATCACGAAAACCAGATCGCGGCCTTCATCAAACCACCGCGCGAACGCCGCCGAATCGCACAGCTTCGCCGCCGGATCGAGCAGGATTTTCTGCGCCGTCGCGTGCTTCACGAATGGGTCGAACCGGCGCGGATCGATCTCCCGCATCTCGCATTTGGCAAACCGCGACGATCGCTTGATGTATTCGCCCGCCATCGCGTTGGCATGCTCATCCCGCGGCTTGCCGATGAAGTACAGAAAGATTTTCAATTTTTCTTGCGAAAGAACGGCACGCCGTTGCGATACTCCGCGAAATCCACCGCATCGCCGATCGCCACCCGATCGCCCGCGATTCTTGCCGTCAACCGCTTGCCCGCGTCGAGCGCCACGATCGCCAGTTGGTACGGCGCGTCTGCCACAAACTGCTCGGGCGCCGCGAAAATCACGGTTTCCGTGTAAATCGTTCCCGATCCTGGATTTTCCATTACGCCGCTCCTAAGATCGTCACCACCGCGGTTGCCCCGCTGCCGCCCAGGTTTTGCGCGAGGCCGATCGAATGCTTCGCGATCTGCCGCTCACCCGCGTCGCCGCGAATCTGCATCGCGACGTCGCAAATCTGCCCGACCCCGGTCGCGCCCACCGGATGCCCCTTCGCCTTCAACCCGCCGCTGGTATTCACCGGCCGGGGACCCGTCAGCGCCGTGCATCCCTGCACAGCGTACGGCCCGCCGTCGCCCTTTTTCACGAAACCCAGGTCTTCCGTGGCGATAATTTCGGCGATGGTGAAACAATCGTGAATTTCCGCGAATTGGATGTCCTGGGGCGTCAAATGAGCCATTTTATACGCCTTTTCACCGGCCGCCTGCACCGCGCGGAAAGTGGTGATGTCGTCTTTCTCATCGAGGGCGACATGATCCGAAGTCTGCGCAATCCCCAATATTTTCACGGCTTTACCCACGAACTCCGCCGCACGTTCGAGCGGTGCGATCAACACCGCCGCCGCCCCGTCGCTGATCAGCGAGCAGTCGTACACGGTCAACGGTTCCGCAATCGGCTTCCCGGCCAGCGCCTGTTCGATGGTGATCACTTTCCGCATGTGCGCCAGCGGATTCTTCGAGCCATTCAAGTGATTTTTCACCGCGACCGCGGCCATCTGCTCCCGCGTCGTTCCGTACTGATACATGTGGCGCCGCGCGATCATGGCGAACAACGCCGGAAACGTTGCGCCCGCGCGCCCTTCGCCGCACATATCGCCGGCGCCGGCCAGAATCTCGGTGACTTTCGGTGTCGGCTGCGAGGTCATCTTTTCGACCCCGCCCACCAGTACCAGGTCGTACAATCCGGCCCCGACCGCCGAAACTGCGTGGAAAAATGCCGATCCGCTCGAAGCGCAGGCGGCTTCAAACCGTGTGGCCGGAACCCCCGAAATTCCCATCGCGCCGGCAATATAAGGAGCCAGGTGGTTTTGCCCCACAAACGACGGCCCGGCGAAGTTCCCGAGGTAGAAAGCCTCGACTTTTGAGGGGCTTACGCCCGCATCCGCCATGCATTTTTCGCCCGCTTCGACCGCCAGCGAACGCAGGTCGCGGTCCGGGAACGCCCCGAACGCCGTTTTGCCGATGCCTATCACAGCCACAGGTCTCATATACTGTTTAGAATAGCGCGCATGTCCGATGGATTCATATGCACGTTTGGAGAACGCGTGGCGTCAATGCATTGTAGATGGCGACTGTCTCGACGGCTCTCGATCGGTTCAGGGATGACACTCGAATGAGCGAAGCCCCGGGTTCGACGCGCTACGATGCCGAGGCGCTGTCTTCGGAACAGCAGACTCGTTTTGTCAACGAGAATCTGCGCCGCGTGTTTCTGCTGATCTACCGCATCGTGGGCAACGTGCCCGATGCGCAGGACCTGACCCAGGAAGCGTTCATCAAGGCGCTGCAGCGGCAGGACCAGTTGAAGGATCTTGAAAAGGCCGCGCACTGGTTGTCGAGGATTGCGACCAACACGGCCATCGATTTTTTGCGCCGGGCCGGACGGGTCAATTTCTCCGATCTCGAGGACCTTCCCGAGCCGGTCGCCAAATCGCGCGAAGAGAGCCCCGAGGATCGGGTGCTGCGCGCGGAGCGCCGCGAATACCTGGAAGGCGGCCTGGACGTGCTGACCGATCGCGAGCGTAGCGCGCTTCTGTTGCGTGACGTGGAAGATCTGCCGGCCGAGGAAGTCGCCGCGCGCTTGAATTGCTCGAAGGCCACCGTGCGGAGCCACATCGCCAACGGCCGAGTCAAGCTGCGCCGCTATTTCGCCCGCAGGAAAGAGTAATACAATGACCGGGCACTTTTCAGAAAACGATCTTGCGTTGTTCGTCACCGGCGATCTTTCGCCGTGGCGCGGCGCGCTGGTGCGTTTTCATATTTCCGGCTGCGAGCGCTGCCGGCATCTGGTGGAGGAATTCCGCGTGGAGCGGAACCGGGTCCGCCAACTCGCCTCCGAACTTCCCGCGTCGGTCGATTGGGATCGTCTGGCCGCCGAGATGACGGCGAATATTCACCTGGGCCTGTCGGCCGGCGAGTGCGTGGCGCCGCGCCGGAGGAAATCGCCGGTAATGAGCTGGCGTCCGGCTGCGATCATGGCGGGCGCCGCGCTGGTGCTGGCCGCGGCCTGGTGGTTGAACATGCCGGATTCGACCAACCAAGCCCTGGGCCGCGCGTTGAATGCGATCGTGCACGGGCACGGCGGCGTGAATCCCATTTCACCGGCTGACGAAACCGGGATGGTGGTCAGCGTAAACGAAAAAGGAATCGAGCTGCAGGAAAACGGCTCCAGCCTGGGAATTTCGCAGGGCTCCGCGCCTCCGCTGGCGGTTTCGCTGAACGCGCAAGGCTCGGCCAGCGCGCGGTACATCGACTCCGACACCGGCCAGGTGACCATCACGAGCGTGGGTTATGCGCCGTAGCGTTCTGATTTTCGTACTCGCAGCCGCACTGAACGCCCAGACGATCAGCCGTAAAGTCGACCTGCCTGCGGATTCTCCGGTCACGCTGGTCTCCGACGATTGGGGCGATACCAGCTCCACGCCGCGCGGTGGTGCATTAATCGTCGACGTCCACGCGTCACTCTCTTTGCGCAACACCAGCCAGAAGCACGTTCACGGCATCACGCTCTCGGTTTTATCTCAGGAAGTCACGCCCGGCGGCAAGGGATCGGTTTCGGTTCCGAGCCTCGACGCGGGCCCTGGCGACGTGTTTCCGGTTCGGATCGACCTGCGCCTCCTGCGTCCCATCGGCAGCCCGGCTGCGGTCGAAGTGAAACTTGACGGCGTGTTGTTCGACGATCTGAGTTTTTACGGTCCCGATATGTTGCACTCGCGCCGCACGATGACGGTGTGGGAACTGGAAGCGCGTCGCGATCGCCAGTATTTCAAGAAGCTGCTCGAAAGCGCCGGCCGCGAAGGGCTGCAGAAGGAAATGATCGCGAGCATCGCGCGCCAGGCCGATCGCACCCAGCCGGGCGTCCAGATGGTGCGCGGCCGCGCGACCAACGCAGATCCGGAGCGCGATCTGGCCTTTGCGTTTGTGCAGATTCCCGAATCGCCGGTCGAGCCGACTTCCGGCCTCGCGAAAATCTCGGGCAACGAAGCCCATATGCCGCGCTTTGAAGTGCGCAATCGAGGCGACCGGCCGGTGCGGTATCTCGAAATCGGCTGGATCGTGAAGGATCAGCAGGGCCGCGAGTTTCTGGCCGCCTCCATGCCGGCGGATGTAAGCGTCGCGCCGGGCCGCGCGGGGCAGGTGCTCGAAAATGCGGCGCTGCGCTTTTCAACGCCGGTCGAGAGCATGCGAGCGTTCGTCTCGACAGTGGGATTCGCCGACGGGTCCTACTGGATCCCGACCCGCGCCACGCTCAACGACGCGCGCATCCGCAAAGTCATTTCTCCGTCGCCCGAAGAGCAGCGCCTGACGCAGATCTATCTCAAGAAGGGTCTGCCGGGGTTGATCGAAGAGCTGAAAAAATTTTAGCCACGAATGCACACGAATGAACACAAATAAGATTCGTGTTTATTCGTGTGCATTCGTGGCCATAAACTAATTTCCGCTGGCCGTCGCCTTCGGAACTTCGCCCGCGTGCGGACGGATGCCCTTGTTCTTCCACGCGCGCAGTTCCGCGAAGCCCTCGGCGATCTCATCCGGCAGAATCGCGCAATGGCCGTCGTGATTCACGTACTGCTGCACGAACAGATTCTCGGTGCCCGCATTCTGAAGCGTAGTCGGGTAGTTGTTGGGAATCCACACCGGTACCAGAGGATCGTAGCTGGTATGAATCGCGAGCATGGGATGCTGAATCCGCCCGGTGGGCGTATAGAAATTGCGCAGATACGCGAGTGCTTCAGGGTCCGCCGCGTAACGCGCGATCTCGGCGTTGGTCTTATGATCGTCGAGCGTCCCGTTATAAATGACATTGCGATTGTCGAACGGATTTCCGCCCGCGCGCTCGTCCAGTTCCTTGATCATGTATGCGATAAACACCGTAGTTCCCGCCAGATCCCGGTTGCTCTTCAGATTGCTGTCGCGAAAATGGCGCAGCGACGCGGCTTTATCCGGAGCGGCGTCGAGCGCCTGCTCTACTTTTTTCGCCAGCTCCCGGTTGTTGCCGAAATCCTTGGGGATCTTGCCCGGCTCCGGCAGCACTCCGGGGAAATAATAGTTGAACAGCACGTAGCTGTCGAAGGCGCCGCGCGTCATGAACAGATCGGTGGGCGCCAGCGGCCCGCACATCGGCAGACCGGCATCGTACGTGGTGGGATAGCGCTCCATCAGCATCATGGTGAGGAATCCGCCCATCGAATGGCCGGTGATGTAAGTCTCCTTCGGCTTGCCGAATTTTTCGACGAAGTAGCGCCGCAGGCTTTCGGTATCCACGACCGCTTCTTCCACCGCCCATCCGCCGCCCGCGTATCCGGATTGCGCGAGCGCGTAGCCCTGATCGACAAACGGCTGCAGGACCGGAGACAATTTGTCGCCGAATTTCACAGGCGTCGCATTGTAGCCGTGGCAGTAGACCACCAGGCCGCCATTCCAATTGTCGGGAATGTCGATGCGGTACGCCGCTCCGTTGATCGCGCCCATTTCGACTTTGGGAGCCGCGACACACAAGGCGGCCAGGCCCAGCAAGGTAAGAAGATTCTTCATCATGCCTGACAATTTACCATGGGAGCCGCAGATGCACACGGATACACGCCGATAAGAAAATATTTTCTCTGTGTGAATCAGCGTGAATCTGTGGCTAAACGATTCGGAGTGTCCGCGTTTTTATCAGCCGCACCACGAAATACAGCAGCAGGCCGATGGGACCGAACATGAATGTCAGCGCCAGGCACGGGATCACCATCCAGTGCGAAATTCCGTTCTTCGCGGAATCGCGGACCTGCCAGCTTCCGATGAACAGATCGAACGCCAGGTAATGAATCCAGCCGGCCAGCAGTAGCCAGTGATTCTGAAACAGCGCCGCCACGCCTGCGAGCGTCGAAAAACTTCCCGTCGATTCGCCCCAGTGCATGGCGATCAGGCTCGCGTACAGAATTCCGAACAGCAGGGGAATGATGGCGCCGGTGACCAGCGCGGCGGCCCACTTCATTCGTCCCGCGAACACCAGAATCAGCCAACCCGCCAACGCCAGCGGATTGCAGATCGAAAATAGTTTATCGGGCGTCATATTTAATATCCGTGAGCCGTCGCGTCCGCGGCCGGTTTGCGCGACGCCGCCAGAAAGGCTACGCCGGTCCCGGCGACCCACACCGCCAGCACGGCCAGCGTGGTCCCATCCGGCGCGGCAATCGATTCGCCCTTGAGCGCCTGCCACAAGAGAATCGCGACCAGCGCCAGATAACTCGCCGACGCGATGAATACCGCCGAAACGCGCCTGCGCGCGAACAGCCATACGAACAGCGGGATCAATTGCACGCCGTGCATCCCCAGGAAATGCGGAATCCGCAGGTCGCCATGTTCGGTGCTCCAGCCGACGCCCGGCAGCCCGGGCCCTCCGTCCGGCGCGCCGACGGTATGCCCTCCGATATCGGCGACGTGCTCCTTCGCGTGCATGGCCTGAAGCTGAGCATGCGTCGGCCCCACCATCATCCCGCCCATCCCCGATCCGATGACCGTGGTCAGCATCCCCAGACGCAGCGCCCAGCCCCATACGGCGTTTTCGAATCTCTGTTTGAACAGCGCCGCCAGGACGACGATGCTCGAAAGCCACTGGATTCCAATCAAAGTCCCCATGACCGCATACAGCGACCGGTCGAGCGTCGTGGTGTTATTGAAATGACTCTCCACGCCGCGCGCCGCCTGCGTGTCGATAATGGCGATCTCGACAATGAAGACCACCGCGACAATCCACGCGACCGCGCGCAGTCGCGGCCTCCAGATATGGATGTATCGATACAGCCACGCCAGCGTCACGCAGTAGAGGGTGGTCGAGATCCCGAACTTGGCCGGCTTCAACCACGCCGGCATCCCGGTGACGATCGTGGGATCGAGAAAGATACCGGCCAGCGATCCAAGGAAAGTCGCCAGCATTAAAACCGCGGTCACCATCAGCACCGGGCTTTGGCCCCAGAGCCGCTTCCACTCGATTATCATGTTGACCATGTCAACATGATAATGCGATATGTTGACGCTGTCAACACCCCGTCTGGATTAGTGGACCGTCGTCCAGATCATCCCGCCGGTGAGCGCGATCATCACCACCGCGGTCGACCACGCGATGGCGTTTTGCCAGAAATTATTGGTGAACTCCTGCATGATGCGCTTGCGGTTGATCAGCGTCAGCATGTAGAACAGCACGAACGGCAGCAGCACTCCATTGGCGACCTGCGAAAACAGCAGTACCTTCAACAGCGGAATGCGCGGAATCAGCACGAACCCCGCGCCGCAGGCGATCAGCAACGTGTACAGCCAGTAAAAAATCGGCGCCTCGGAAAACCGCTTCTCGACGCCCGATTCGAATCCCAGCCCTTCGCAGATGTTGTACGCGGTGGCGAGCGGCAGAATCGCGGCCGAAAGAAGCGACGCATTAATCAGCCCCACCGCGAACAACAGCGTGGCGAATTGTCCGGCGAACGGCTTCAATGCCAGCGCCGCTTCGCCCACGTCGTTGATCTCGCCATGCCCGCTCTTGTAAATAGTCGCGGCGCAGGCCACCACGATGAAGAACGCGATCACGTCGGTCACGATGCATCCCAGAATCACGTCCAGCCGGCTCAGCGCGTAGTGCCGCGAATCCACGCCCTTTTCGACAATCGAGGCCTGCAGATAAAACTGCATCCACGGCGTGATGGTGGTGCCCACCAGGCCCACGATCATCACCAGGTATCCGGGCTGATTGCTGAACTGCGGAACGATGGTGTCATGCAGTGCGAGCTTCCAGTCCGGCTTGGCGAGGAACGCCGAAATCGGATAGGCAAAGTAGATCAGCGACAGCACGATCAGCAGCCGCTCCACCGGTTTGTATCGCCCGCGCACGATCACCACCCACACCAGCGCCGCGCCAATGGGCACCGCGATGTACTTGCTGACATGAAACACGTTGAATCCCGACGCGAGCCCCGCGAACTCGGCCGCGATGTTACCGAAATCGGCAATGCTCAGGATGATCATCGTGATGAACGTCGCGCGCAGTCCGAACTCTTCGCGAATCAGATCGGAGAGCCCTTTGCCGGTCACCGCGCCCATGCGCGCGGCCATTTCCTGCACCACGATCAGCGCGATGGTGGTGGGGATCAGCGTCCAGAGCAGCATGTACCCGAACTTCGCGCCGGCCTGCGAATAAGTAAGGATGCCGCCCGGGTCGTTATCGACGTTGGCGGTAATGAAGCCCGGCCCCAGCACGGCGAATAGCGCCAGCAGCCGGTACCGGACCAGAGATAGATTCGCGGTCCGCCGGATCAGCGGCCGCGGGAGATAATGTTCGCCGCGCAATTGTCCAGCGTACTACACGAACCGCCCGCGGCAGTCGTGCTTGCGTTCAGCTTGATTTCGAATCGAATACAGCCCGCCGGCGACCAAGTCCGAAGCCCAGCAGGCTCACCAGCAAGATCCCCGACACGCCGAGGATCAGCGACGAAGGCGCGGGTGTGGTCGTTGGAGGGGTCCCGCCGACCGACGCGATGTCGATCGACGTGGCGGACGGAATGTTGACCGAAAAGGTGGTGGTCCCAAGGTCGGTCCATGAAGCCGTGATGGCCAACCGGACCGAATAGGTGCTCAAGGTCGCCGGCACGGGCAGGTTCTGCGCCGCCAGGCTGAACGTTCCGCCCGGGCTGGCCAGGTTGCAGTTGTATTGCGCCTCCTGGACTCCGTTGATGAAGACCGTAAGAGTGCAGGTCGTCGTGACGTCGGCCGGCACGGTAAGCGTGAAATTCGGAGCGATCGTGGCGCTCGTCAACGATCCCGAGCCGGTACCCTGCCAGTACATCGTCATGTAGCAGATGTAGCCTATGTTTCCAAAGCCCTGCAAGGTCCCGCTGCCGGATAAGGTCAGCCCGGAGCCTCCATTGGTGGCAGATCCGGTCAGGCTCCCGTTGCTGGGACAGTTGTTGTCGTCGAAGTCGATATAGGTCGGTAAACTCGACGCATTGCTGGGATTCGGCGAGTTAAAGGTAGCGGCGTGGACGCCGGCGGAGGCGGTGAAAACCACCAGCGCCACCTGGAGAGATCTGCGACTCAGAAACACCTTCCCGAACAGGTTCCTGGACATCCAGTTCCTCCTTCTGGAACAAGGTCAAGCCCTAGCCGCGAATTCTAGCATAAGAAAGCACCAGGACGCTGAGAGTGTCAATTCTTATTCCGTATCGAATACAGGCGGCTCTGCGTGCGCAACAGCAGCCGGTCGCCCAAAATCGCCGGACTAGCCTGCGCCATCTCGTCCAGCAGATTGATTTGGAGCAGTTTGAACGCGTCCCCTGCGGCGATCACAAACGTTTTGCCCTCTTCGCTCAGGCAGAAAATCTTGCCGTTATATGCCCATGGCGACGACGTGAACGCCTGCCCGGTCTCGATCCGCGACTTATAACTGAGCTTCCCGGTCTTCGCGTCGAGCCGGCTCAGAATCCCGGTTTCCGACAAAACATACAGCGCGCCGTCGTAGGCGACCTCCGTCGGCAGGTACGTTCCGCCGCGCTCCTGCGACCACGCCACGAATTCGCTTGCGCTCGCGCCGTCCTTCGGCGTTATATCTCCGGTCGCCCCCGGTTTCACCGCGAACAACCCCTTGCCCGCTCCGCCGTTCAGATACAGCAAGCCTTGATACGCGAATGGACTCGGAATCGGGGTCGCCGACATGCCGGACAATCGCCACAGCTCCTTGCCGTCCGCGTCGTAGCTCACCGCGACGCCGGGTCCGACCGTCACCACCTCGGTGCGCTGCGCCGTCTTCCAGATGAACGGCGTGACCCAGCCGGATCGCATGGCGTTGTTCCCTTTTGCGTTCAGATTGCGATCGGTCCGCCAGACTTGTTTTCCTGTGTTCTTATCGAACGCCGCGATGAACTGTTGTTTCTGATTGTCGTCGACAATCAGCAGCAGATTCCCCCACAGCGCCGCCGATCCGCCGGTCCCGAAATCCATATAGATCGGAGACGCTTCAAGCGCCGTGTGCCACACCCGCGCGCCCTTCAGGTCGAACGCATACAGCCCGAGGTGGGTCACGTACACGTACACCAGCTTTCCGTCCGTCACTGGTGTCTCCGACGTGAAGCTGTTTTTACGATGCCGCCCTCCCGGCGGCCGGCCCGAATAGAACTCGCGCTTCCAGTTCACGCGTCCCGTCTGAAGATCCAGGCAGTAAAGAAAGTAGTGAAGCATCACTTCGCCGGGCAGTTCGATGTCGCGCGCGATCACCTTCTCCAGCGCTTCCTTCTCGCTGGCGCCCTGCTTCATAAGATCCGCAGCATAGTCGTTGCTATATTCGGTACCCACCTGGGGCTGCTTCGATTTGCCATCGGTGACGGCGCTGGTGAGAAAAACGTTCTGGCCGACTACGATTGGCGAAGACCATCCCCGCCCTGGGATCTGCGCCTGCCATTCGATGTTTTCCGTTTTCGACCACCGTTCGGGAAGATTCCCCTGTTGAATAGAGGGGTTCGCGTTCGGTCCGCGGAACATGGGCCATTCCGGATCGGCAGCCGAAGCAGTGCCAACGCTCAGGGCAATGCAGAAAAACAAGAAGGCCATGTGGCGATTCTACGCTACAACCTCACCCACCTCTGCGCCTTCATCTCAAATCGAGGCAGTGTGCCTCGCCCGACTACGCTCACCGGAATCCGTAGCGCGAACGCGTTTCTCAGCGCGGATTCCAATCGATGCGCCAGATCCGGATCGCCGTCTACCGCCGCTTCCACCTGTACGGTCAATTCCGAAAGGGCCCGGTCGGTGCGGATCTCCACGCGATATTCCGCCACGCCGTCGCACCCGCGCAGGACTTCCTCAATCGCGCTGGGATACAGATTCACGCCGCGCACCACCACCATGTCATCGGTCCGCGCCAGGATTCCGCCTTCGAGCGCGAGGTCGAAACTTCCGCATTCGCACGGCGCCTGCTTCGACCGCTCGACAATATCGCCGGTCCGGTACCGGATCAGAGGCGACCCGATGCGGCCCAGATTGGTCAGCACCAGTTCCCCTCGATCCGCCGCACGGCCATTGATCGGATCGATGATCTCGGCAATATAGGACGACTCGAGCACGTGCAGCACCCGCGCGCGGTTCGGGCAACCGTAACTCACCGGACCAACTTCCGTCATCCCGTGATGATCCACCACCTTCGCTCCGCGCCACAGCTCTTCGATGCGACCCCGCGTGGCGCGAACACTGCCGCCCGGTTCGCCGGCGACAACAATGGTCCGCACCGCAGACGCGCTCAGGTCAATCCCGTCTTCTGCCGCGGCCTCGCCCAGGCGAATCGCATAGGTCGGCGTGCAGCACAGGACCGTGGCCCGATTATCGAGGATCGCGTGCAAACGCCCGTCGCTGCGCATGCCACCGCCGGGAATCGCCAGGCAGCCGATCCTGGATGCGGCGTCGAATGCGACCCAGAAGCCCAGGAACGGGCCGAAGGAGAACGCGAAAAATACCCGGTCGCCCGCGTGCACGCCCGCCGCTTCGAAAACCCGGGTCCAGTTGCCGATCATCCACTCCCAGCTTTCCGGCGTATCCAGCCAGCGCAAGGGTTGACCCGTGGTTCCGTTGGTTTGGCTGAAGCGCGTGTATCGCTCGATCGGAAACGTGAGGTTCGACCCGAACGGCGGATGTGCGACCTGGTCGGCGATCAACTCGCGTTTGAAAGTGAATGGGGTGCGCTCGAAGAATTCCTCAAGCGAAGAAACATCGCGCGGCAGGCGGTCGCGATAGAAGAGATTGGATTCAAGCGCGGACAAAAGCCGGCGTAACTTCTCAAACGGATCGGCGTGCATCAGCGTGCATCTGCGGCCACAACCTCAGGTATGTACGGCTTGCCGTGTTTGAGAGGCGCGGGAATGTTCCCGGCGAACTCGCGCATGGCCGTGAACATGGGATCGAAATCCTTCAACCAGTTCCCGATCAGGCAATCCGTCACATCGCCATGGAAGTGCGGATATTTCCGGATGAAGTCGCGGAAGCTGAAGCGCTGATCGTAGAAAGCGTACACCAGCCGCCGCATCGATTCAATCCGCGCACAAAACTCCGCTCCATATTCCGTGAACCGCGCGGCTGAATAATCCCCGGCCGTGAGCGCGGCATCGGCTGCATCGGCTGCCAGTTCTCCACTTCGCAGCGCGAGCAGTACGCCCGAGGAAAACACCGGATCGAGAAACGCGAAGGCGTCACCCGCGAGAACAATTCCGTCGGCCGCGCAATACCGCGAGCGGTACGAATACTCACCCGTGATCCGGAACGGGCCGAACTGCTCGCCCGCCGCCAGGTGGTTTTCCACCCACTTGTTCCGCGCGACTTCCTGATCGAAAATTTCCTTCAGATCGCGCGTGGAGCGCATCAGATAATCTTTTTCGGCAACCACCCCCACGCTCACAATGTTGTCCGCGAGCGGAATATGCCAGAACCAGCCCCGTTCCGGAACATACGCGACGGTGGTCGCGCCTTCATCGATGCCAGCATCGCGGAGCGCACCTTTATAGTACGTCCACACGGCGATCTTGTTCAGAAACGGATCGCGAATCTTCCAGCCTTCTCGCGAAATGGAGAAGGCATCGCGACCGCTGGCGTCGATCGTGATGGGGGCGTGAAATTCGTGCGTCGTGCCGTCTTTGGCGACCGCGACCACGCCGCCGACCGCGCCATTCCGCCGGATCGTCTCGCGCACCGCCATCTCTTCGATCACTTCCGCGCCATGCTCGCGTGCGTTGTCGAGCAGCGTCTGGTCCAGTTCGCTGCGCAGCACCTGCCAGGTCTGCGAGGCTTCGTGCTCCAGGTGCTTGTGAAAGTAAAACGGCTGGGATTGCCGGCCATCCGGGCTCACGAACTGAACGCTATATTTCTTGACGAAGTGCGAAGCCTTCATCTTCGGGAGCATTCCGATGCGCTCGAGCGTGAAGAACCCGAACGGCAGCAGCGATTCTCCAATGTGATACCGCGGGAACTTTTCTTTTTCGAGAACCACCACCTTGCGGCCCTTCATCGCGAGCACGCAGGCCGCGGTCGAGCCGGCCGGCCCTCCGCCGATCACAATGGCGTCGTAAGAGTTCACGCGTACCTCGCCGCCCGATGCTGCGGCAGAAAGAAATCGTGCAGCAGCTTGTCCACCTGCAGCAATCCCTCGCGGCTCAAACTGACGTTTTCCGCGTCGACCGCCGCGTAGCCGTGCTCGGTGAGGTCCGCAAACTGGCGCGCGAAGCGGCCCTCCACATCCACGCCGAATTTTCTCTGAAAGTACGGCCGGTTCACGCGTCCCAGCTTCATTTGCAGAATCAGCTCGCGGATCATCCGCTCTTCGTCGGTCGGCGTCAGCGCGCGGTAGATGGGAAGCTGGCCTCCGTGAATCGATTCAATGTACGGGTCGAACTCGTGCTTGTTCTGAAAATGCGTCCCGCCCACATGCGAAAAAGACGCGACGCCCAACCCGATCATGTCGGCACCGGTCCACAGCAGGTCGCGATACAGAAATTTCGTTTTCGAAGGATCCTTCACGGCCGCGTAGGCGCTGCCGATGTGATAGCCGGCACGTTCCAACTCGCGAAACGCGTAATCCACCCACTCGCGCTTGGTGCTCCAGTCGGCAACCGGCGCAACGGATTGGCCGTGAATGCGCATCTCCTTTACGATGGTGGTGTTATACGGCACCTCCATCTGATAAATGGTGATGCTCTCCGGCGCGAGCTCAATGGTCCTGCGAACGCATTCGCGCCAATTTTCGGCAGTCTCCTCCAGCATGCCTGCGATCAAGTCGATATTGATCTGATTAAATCCAATATTTCGCGCAAAATCATACGCCCGGATGATTTCCTTGGAGCGGTGGGCGCGGCCGTTTACCTCGAGGATGTGGTCGTCGAAATTTTCGATGCCCAGGCTGAGTCTTGTCACGCCCAGCTCTTTGATTACACGCAGCTTGCCTTCGGTGAGCGTTCCCGGTTCGCACTCGAAGGTGACTTCTTCTGCGTCGTCCCACGGGAGCAGGCGCTGCATTTCGGTTACAGTTCGCGTCAGTTGCTTCGAGGATATAAAGGATGGAGTTCCGCCGCCAAAATACACAAATTTTGGCTTTCGTCCGCCAATAAACGGCTTTTTCGAGTACAAAGTCAGTTCCTGGATGGCGGCATCCAGGTACGACTCGATCTCTTCGGCTTTCTTGTCCGTGTAGACCTTGAAGTAACAGAAATGACAGCGCTTACGGCAAAAGGGAATGTGCAGATACACGCCCAGGGGAGTGCCTTCGCGCGGCGGACGATCGAGCGCGGCGTAAGCGTCGGCGAGCCGCTCCGGCGTCCAGAAGGAATACGGGGGATAGTTGGAGATGAAGTAGTTCCCGGGGGTGGTTTCTTCAGGCACGGATCGTTTCGATTATACATCAGGCCAGACGAGTAGCCGTTACAGCTTCCGGTTGGACCGGAAATTCTCTCGATGAGGCGTTACGAACGTCGCCAAGGCGCCTCTAACCTTCCAAAGGAAACACTCCTTGCAGATCTTCCATCGCAGTGCGAACAGCGTTGCGAAAGTGAGCATCGCGACCGCGGTGTTGGCGGTCTGCGGCATTATCTGGGCCGCATACCGGCTCAACGCGGGCTCGTTCACGACCGGTGTGGACGTTGCCGTCGATCAGACCGTGCCTTTTAGCCATAAGCATCACGTAGGCGATGACGGCATCGACTGCCGGTATTGCCATCAATACGTCGAGGTTTCGAACTTCGCCGGCATTCCCCCCACGGAAACCTGCATGAGCTGCCACGCGCAACTGTGGACCAACGCGGAAATGCTGGAGCCGGTGCGCGAGAGCTGGCGGACGGGACAGTCGCTTCAGTGGGTGCGCGTTCACGACCTTCCGGATTTCGTTTACTTCAACCACAGCATTCACGTGAATAAGGGCATCGGTTGCTCTACCTGCCATGGGCGAGTCGATCAGATGCCGTTAATGCGGAAAGTGAACACGCTGTACATGCAGTGGTGCGTCAACTGTCACCGGAATCCGGCCGCGTACATACGGCCGAAGAGCGAAGTGTTCAATCCGGCGTATGAAACTCCGGCGCCCGATCAGGACGAGATCGGGCCCAAGCTGGTGGCCGAATACAAGGTTCAAAGCCTGGCGGACTGCGTGACATGTCATCGATGAAAAACGAGACGAAAGTGTGGCGCAGCTTCGAAGAGCTGGCGCAAACCGACGAGTTCCGGAAGTTCGTCGAAGACGAGTTTCCGAATCGCACGCCGGACTGGAACAACGACGCGTCGCGGCGTAAATTCCTGACGCTGATGGGAGCGTCCATCGCGCTGGCCGGCGCGTCCTCATGCACCGTGCAGCCTCCCGAGGCGATTGTGCCGTACGTCCGGCAACCTGAGGACTTCGTCCCGGGGCGTCCGCTGTTTTACGCGACGGCGATGACGACGGCCGGTATCGCGACCGGTCTGCTGGTCGAAAGCCATCTGGGACGGCCGACGAAAGTGGAAGGAAACCCACAGCACCCCGCCAGCCTGGGGTCGACCGACGCGTTCATGCAGGCGAGCGTGCTCACGCTGTACGATCCTGATCGGTCGCAATCGGTACTGCATCAGGGGTTCATCGGCACCTGGGTGAACTTTACGACGGCGCTCAATAGCGCGCGCGACGCAGCGGGACTCAAGAATGGCGCGGGATTCCGGATTCTGACCGGCACGGTCGGGTCGCCCACGCTGGCCGCGCAGTTGCAGGATTTCCTGAAGGCGTATCCGCAGGCGAAATGGCATCAGTATGAACCGTGCGGGCGGCACATGGCGCGGGCGGGGTCGGTCGCAGCGTTCGGCAAACCGGTGAATGCCATCTACCGGTTTGATCGCGCGAATACGATCCTGTCGCTCGACGCGGATTTTTTATGTTCCGGGATGCCGGGCGGATTGCGTTACGCCCGCGACTATTCGGCCAGGCGGAGGGCGGCGGCCGCGGACGCAAGTTCCAAGCCGCCGCGGCTGTATGTCGCGGAAGGAACGCCGTCCATTACGGGAGGGATGGCGGAGCACCGCTTCCGTATGCGGACGTCGGAGGTGGAAACATTCGCGTCCAAATTGCCCGACTCGGTGATGAAGGACTTGCAGGCGAATCGCGGTGCGAGCATCGTGATCGCGGGCGAGCACCAATCGCCGCGCGTGCACGCGATGGCTCACGCGATGAATGCGCAGTTGGGGAACGTGGGGCAGACGGTGCTCTACACGGATCCGGTGGAAGCGAATTGGGTGGATGAACTCGCATCGCTCACCGAGCTGGTGAACGACATGCGCTCGGGAGCGGTGGATTTTTTGTTGATCATCGGCGGCAATCCGGTGTATGACGCGCCGGCGGATCTGAATTTTCTGGACGCTCTCAAAAAGGTGAAGACGCGGGCGCACGTTGGATTGTACGTGGATGAAACCGCCGAATGGTGCCACTGGCACGCGCCGGAGGCGCATTATCTCGAATCGTGGAGCGATGCGCGGGCGTATGACGGCACGGCTTCCATCGTTCAGCCGCTGATCGCGCCGATTTATGACGGAAAAACCGCGCATGAAGCGATCAACGTGCTGTTGAACCGGGAGGGCGAGACTCCACTCGAAACCGTGCGTGCGTATTGGCAGGCCCAACACAAGGGCGCCGATTTCGACGACTTCTGGCAGATCTCGCTGAATGATGGCGTGATCGCGGGGACGGCTTTCGCTCCGATCAACGTCTCTGCATCCCAAACTTCCGGGGCGCAGAGCCCTGCGATTGGAGGAATCGAAATCGTTTTCCGTCCCGATCCGGCGGTGGGCGATGGGAGGTTTTCAAATAACGCCTGGCTGCAGGAAATGCCCAAGCACCAGAACAAAATGACCTGGGACAACGCGGTGTGGATCTCACCCGCGAGCGCGGCTAAGTACGGGTTCTCGGTGGGCGACGTCGTCGAAATCGATTCGGGCGGGAGAAAGATCCAAGGTCCCGTGTGGGTTCTGCCGGCCCATGCCGACGAATCGGTCACCGTGCATTTCGGATACGGGCGCACGCGGGCGGGGAAAGTGGCGAATGGAATCGGGTTCGACGCGTACGCATTGCGGGCGTCGACCACGCCGTGGGTCTCGCCGGTTGCGGGAATCCGGAAGGTAGGCGCGGGCTTCATGTTCGCCAGCACACAACATACGCAGACCATGGAGGAGCGCGATCCGTTCCGGGTGGGCACGCTCGACGAGTATCATCGCGAACCACACTTCGCGCGGCCGGCCGATACCATCGTCCCCGACGATCACACGCTGTTCCCGCTGTGGCCGTATCGCGCGCACAAATGGGCCATGTCGATCGACCTGACGGCTTGCGTGGGATGCCAGGCGTGCGTGATCGCCTGCGTGGCGGAAAACAATATTGCGGTGGTGGGGAAGGAAGAGGTTGCCAAGGGGCGGCACATGCACTGGATTCGGGTGGACCGTTACTATCATGGTCCACCCGAAGATCCGACAGGGATCTATTATCAGCCGGTGCCGTGCATGCATTGCGAAAACGCGCTGTGCGAGTTGGTGTGTCCCGTAGCAGCTACCGTGCATAGCGCGGAGGGGTTGAACGAGATGGTTTACAACCGCTGCGTGGGGACGCGCTACTGTTCGAACAACTGTCCCTACAAGGTGCGGCGGTTTAATTTCCTGCTGTATTCGGACTGGTACACGCAGAGCCTGTGGGGCGTGCGTAATCCGGACGTGACCGTGCGCAGCCGCGGGGTGATGGAGAAGTGCAGCTACTGCGTGCAGCGGATCAATCGCGTAAAGATCGACGCCGACAAGGCGGGGCGCGAGGTCAAGGACGGCGAGATTGTTCCGGCGTGCGAGCAGGCGTGCCCGACCCAGGCGATCGTGTTCGGGGACGTGAACGATCCGCGGAGCCGCGTGGCGAAGCTGAAGGCACAGGCGCGCGATTACGGATTGCTGGAGGACCTGGATACGCGTCCGCGCACCACTTATCTGGCGCGGCTGCGAAATCCGAATCCGGAGATCGAGAAGACATGAAACGGAATTTTGGCCACGAATGGACACGAATGCACACAAATCAGATTCGTGTTTATTCGTGTCCATTCGTGGCTAAAACTTTGGGGTGCTTTTGTGGCGGATGAACGCGACAACATTGCGGTGATCGATCCGGGGCCCGATCAGGTGCTTGGGCCGGGGCACGATTTTGGCAGCGTCACGGACAAGATCGCGGGTGTGGTGTACCGTCCACTTCGACGGACGCCGCCGCAGATGTTTATCGGATTTGGGATCGCGTTCCTGCTGGTGAACGTGCTTCTGGTTTCGATTACATGGCTGTTCTATCGCGGCGTGGGGATCTGGGGCATCGTCATTCCGATCGCGTGGGGATTCGCGATTGTGAATTTCGTGTGGTGGATCGGTATCGGACACGCGGGCACGTTTATCTCGGCGATTTTGCTGCTGCTCAAACAGGACTGGCGCACGTCGATCAACCGCTTTTCCGAATCGATGACGCTGTTCGCAGTAGCTTGCGCGGGGATGTTTCCGATTCTTCACCTGGGCCGGCCTTGGCTCGCGTATTGGCTGTTGCCGTACCCCAACACGATGTGGTTGTGGCCGCAGCCGAGATCGCCGCTCATCTGGGACGTGTTCGCGGTGTCCACCTATCTGACCGTGTCGGTCATCTTCTGGTTCACCGGGCTGATTCCGGATTTCGCGACGATGCGCGACAAGCGGCCGACCACCGTCGCGGGCAAAATCTTCGCAACGCTCGCGATGGGCTGGCGAGGGTCGGCCAAGCACTGGGCGCGGTATCAGAAAACGTATTTGATCCTGGCCGGATTGTCGACGCCGCTGGTGGTATCGGTGCATTCGGTGGTGAGCTTCGACTTTTCGGTGGCCATCGTGCCGGGATGGCACACGACGATTTTTCCTCCGTACTTTGTCGCGGGTGCGATTTATTCGGGATTCGCGATGGTGCTGACGCTGGCGATTCCGGTGCGGCGCTGGTATCACCTGGAAGATCTGATCACCACGCGGCACATCGAGTGCATGGCGAAGGTGATGCTGGGCACGGGGCTGATCGTCGCCTACGGATACGCGATGGAAGCGTTCATGGCGTGGTATTCGTCAGACCAATACGAGCGTTATGCGTTTTTCAACCGCGCGTTTCCGCAGCATGGGACGCACGCGCTGCCGCAGCAAGGCACGTATTGGTGGACCTACTGGCTGTTGATCACCTGCAATATTCTGATCCCGCAACTGCTGTGGTCGAAACGCATCCGGCTGCACGCCTGGAGCGTTTTTCTGATCGCGCTGGTGGTCAACGTCGGGATGTGGCTGGAGCGGTTCGTGATTGTGATCACCAGCCTGACGCGCGATTTCGTGCCGTCCAGCTGGGGCATGTATTACCCGACCATCTGGGACTGGAGCACGTTCGCGGGAACCATCGGTCTGTTTACCGCGCTGATGTTCCTGTTCATTCGCGGGCTGCCCGCGATCTCGATTTTCGAAATGCGCGAAGTGGTGCATGAAACGGAGCAGGCGCATGCCAGCGGAGACTAGAGTCGCGGGGCAGCTCGGAAATTTGTACGGCCTGATGGCGGAGTTCGAGACGCCTGAGGACTTGCTGTCCGCGGCGGAATCGGCGCGCGAGGCGGGGTTTCAGAAAATGGACGCGTATTCGCCGATGCCGGTGGAAGGCCTGGCGGAGGCGGTCGGATTCCGCAAAACGATGGTGCAGAAGATCATCCTCGCGGCCGGATTTCTGGGCGCGTGCGGAGGTTTCACGTTGTGCTGGTGGATGACGGTGGTCGCGTATCCGCACAACGTCGCGGGAAGGCCGTTGAATAGCTGGCCGGCGTATGTTCCGATCACGTTCGAATCGATGGTGCTGGTGGCGTGCGTGACGGCGCTCGTGTCGATGCTCGCGTTGAACGGGCTGCCGGAGCCGTATCACCCGGTGTTCAACGTGCCGGAATTCGAGCGCGCGTCGCGCGACCGGTTTTTTTTGTGCATCGAGTCGAGCGACCCGCGTTTCGATCGCGCGGCTACGTGGGAATTCTTAGAAGGGCTAGCGCCGATGGGGGTGATGGAAGTTGAAAACTAGTGATAGCCGCAGATTCACACCGATACACACCGATACGAACATAAGAGTTTCATCCGCGTCGATCTGTGTGTACCTGTGGCTTGCTCTGCTCTCGGGCTGCCGGCAGGATATGCACAATCAACCGCGTTACAAGCCATTGGCCGCGACTTGGTTTTTCGGCGACGGGCGGTCGGCGCGGCCGGAGGTCGAAGGGACCGTGGCGCGCGGACATCTGCGCATCGACCAGGCGCGCTATACGGGCAAGGTCAACGACCAGGAGATCAATTATTTCCCGTTCCCGATCACGGCGGCGGATCTGGAGCGCGGGCAGGAGCGGTTCAACATTTTCTGCTCGCCCTGTCACAGCCGCTTGGGCGACGGTAACGGCATGGTGGTGCGGCGCGGATTCCGGCAGGCGGCGTCTTATCACACGCAGCGTTTGCTGAACGCGCCGGTGGGACACTTCTTTTTCGTCATGACCAACGGCTTCGGCGCCATGCCGAGTTATGGGTCGCGGATCGAACCGGATGACCGGTGGAGAATCGCGGCGTACGTGCGCGTGCTGCAACTGAGCCAGAACGCGCCGCTCGATGCGGTGCCCGCAGATCAACGCGGCGCGCTCGATAAGAATCCGGCGACGCCGCCGGCGATCGAAACGGAGGTCAAGTGACTGCGTCCGACCCGGTCGAAATTCAGCTCGCACAATGGCAGCGATGGTCCCTGATGGCGGGCGTCGCGGGAGTGCTGCTGGCCATCGCGGGATTCCTGCTGAATGGGTGGGCGCAATTCCTGCGGTCGTATCTGTTTGGGTTCATATTCTGGATGGGGATGGGTTTGGGATGCCTGGCCATCCTGATGCTGCACCACACTGTGGGCGGAAAGTGGGGCATGCTGATCCGCCGCATGTGCGAAGCCGGCGCGCGCACTCTGCCGTTCATGATCGTGCTGCTGGTTCCGGTGCTGTTGAGCCTGCCGGTCCTGTATGGATGGGCGCGTCCGGAAGCCGCAAACGACCCGGTGATTCGCGAGAAGGCGGCGTTTCTGAACGTGCCGGGTGTGGTCGGGCGGTCGATTTTCTACTTCCTGGTGTGGGGTTTCTACGCGTGGAGGCTGAGCAAGTGGTCGGCCGAGCAGGACGCATCCGGAGATGCGCGATTGATCGATAAAATGCGCGCCGTCAGCGCGCCAGGGCTAGTGGTGTTCACGTTTGTGACCACCTTCGCGTTCATCGACTGGGTTATGTCGCTGGAGCCGGAGTGGTTCTCCACCATGTATAGCTTGATGTTCCTGGTCGGGCAGGTGCTGGAATCGTTCGCGTTCGTCATCGCGCTGGTGATCGTGTTCAGCGACCGCGAGCCGTTCCGGCGATACATCACCAAACAACATCTGCATGACCTGGGAAACATGATGTTCGCGTGTATGGTGCTGTGGGCGTATCTTTCGTTTTCGCAGTTCCTGATTATCTGGAGCGGAAATCTTCCCAACGAAAATCCGTGGTATCTGCGCCGTCTGCGCGGGGGGTGGGGCTGGGTCGCGCTCGCCCTGGTGGTGTTTAACTTCGCCACTCCATTCGTTTTACTGCTGATGCGCGGCATCAAGCGCCATGCGCAGCGATTGCTGGGCGTGTGCATTTTGCTGCTCATGTTCAGGGTGGTGGATGTGTATTGGATCGTGGAGCCGGCGTTCTACAACCAGAAGCTCGTCGTCCACTGGCTGGATTTTGTGATGCCGGTTGCCGTGGGAGGGTTGTGGCTGGCGGGATTTTTCTACCTGCTCAAATCTCGGCCGCTGCTACCGCTGCGCGATCCGCGGCTGGAGGGCGCGCCGCGCGAAACGGTGGCATTCTGACCATGGCAACCGGGCATGAAAATCGCGACGCGAGCGTACGGTCGATCGTATGGACGCTGGCCGGGGTGGCGGCCGGCGCAGCGCTTTCGTTCCTGCTGGTTTATGGCATTTTCTGGTATCTGGCGGATCATCCGTTAACGACTGCGCCGCCCAATCCGATGGCCGTGGGCGATCAGCAGATTCCGCCTTCGCCGATCATCAACGATCATCCCGCAGTCGAGTTGAAAGATCTGCATCAGTACGAAGACTCGCTGCTCAATACCTATGGCTGGACGGATAAGCAGAAGGGAATCGTTCGAATCCCGATCGATCGGGCGATGCAGCTTCAGCTACAGAAAGGATTTCCGACCAAATGAAGAAGGCTCTGGTGTTCCTGTCGGCTTCGCTCGCGTTCGCGCAAACGCCGCTGATTCTCCGCAACGTCGGAATCACGCAGAAAATGAACGCGCAGGTCCCGGTGAACCTTCCCTTTACGGACGAATCGGGGCGGACCGTGAAACTCGCCGACTTCCTGGGGAAACCCGTCATTCTCGCACTGGTTTATTACCAATGCCCGTCGCTATGCAACCTGGTCTTGAATGGCGTGGTGCGTAGTGTGCATGACTTAAAGATGACGGCGGGCGATCAGTTTGACGTGGTCGCGGTCAGCTTCGACCCGCGCGAGACTCCGGAGATGGCCGCCGCCAAGAAGGTTTCCTATGTAAAGGATTATGGCCGTCCGGGCGCCGAAAAGGGTTGGCATTTCCTCACCGGGCCGGAAGCTTCCAGCCGAACTCTGGCCGACACAGTCGGGTTCCGGTATAGCTACGACTCTCTTTCAAATCAGTATGCGCACGCCAGCGCGATCATGATTCTGACGCCGGAAGGCAAAGTCGCCCGCTATTTTTACGGCATTGACTATCCGGAGCGCGACGTCCGGTTGGGCCTGGAGGAAGCTTCGGAAGGGCGTATTTCTTCGGTCGTCGATCAAGTGCTGCTGTATTGCTATCACTACGATCCGACCCAAGGTAAGTATGGCCTGGTGGTAATGAAGGCCATCCGGCTGGGCGGAGTGATCACCATTGTGTGCCTGGCAGGATTTATGTTGATCATGTTCCGGCGCGATATCCACGTGAGGAGGGCGTGATGCATCTTTTGTTCCCACCCCGCGCCTCCACCAGCGCCGGACAAGTCGATGCGTTGTACGGATACCTGCTGCTGGTTTCCGGCGTGATGACGCTGCTGATCTTCGTTACGGTCATTGTCTTTGCGATCCGCTACCGCCGTAAGGACCCCAACGAAATACCGCCGCAAATTCACGGATCCATCCCCCTTGAAATCACCTGGAGCATCATTCCATTCTTCTTCATGGTGGTTATGTTCGCATGGGGGACGAAGCTCTACTTCGAAAACTATACCCCCCCCCGGACGAACACGCTCGATATTTACGTCACCGGTAAGCAATGGATGTGGAAAATTCAATATCCCGGGGGCCAGCGTGAGATCAATGAGTTGCATGTGCCCGTCGGACGGCCGGTAAAGCTAATTCTAGCCAGCGAAGACGTCATTCATAGCTTCTATATTCCCGCCTTTCGCCTGAAACATGACGTGGTTCCGGGAAGTTACCAGACTTACTGGTTCCAGCCCACTCAACCCGGGCGATATCACATCTTTTGCGCGGAGTATTGCGGTACGAATCATTCCCGCATGACCGGGTGGGTCACGGTGATGGAGCCCGCCATGTACGCTACCTGGCTCGCCAGCGGCCAAACCGGCGCCACTATGGCGCAAATGGGCGAGAAGCTTTTCAAGCAATATGGCTGCATGACCTGTCATGTGACGGACGAAAAAGCGCAGGCGCCGCCGCTCGACAACCTGTTCGGACATCCCGTGCAACTGGAAGGCGGTGGAACGGTAATTGCCGATGAGTCTTACCTTCGCCAAGCCGTCCTGAATCCTAACAGGCATGTGGTCAAAGGCTACCCGCCCAATGTGATGCCGGTATACCAGGGCCAGATCAGTGAAGAGCAACTCTTGCAGCTGATGGTGTATATCAAAAGCCTGGCCGAGCCGCGGCCCACCCTCACCCCGAAGACTGGAGTCAATCCATGAGCACCACACTGCCGCCTCCGCGCACCGAACAGGGCGTAAACTATCTGAACGTCGAATATGGCTGGAAATCCTGGCTATTCACCACGGACCATAAGCGAATCGCTCTCTTATACCTATTTTCAATCACGGCCTTTTTCCTGCTCGGCGCAGTCTTCGCCGCCCTCATGCGAATCAACCTGCTCCGTCCGGAAGGCGTGTTTCAGCATGACACTTACAACAAGCTATTCACCATGCACGGCATCATCATGGTGTTCTTCTTCCTGGTGCCGTCCATTCCGGCCACGCTTGGAAACTTTCTCATCCCTCTGATGATCGGGGCGCGTGACCTCGCGTTTCCGCGTATCAACCTGTTGAGTTGGTATATTTACATCGCCGGCGGCATCTTCGCCCTAAGTGCGATCGTGCGCGGAGGCGTGGATACCGGTTGGACGTTTTACGCGCCGTTCAGCTCGAGCTATTCGAATACGCACGTGATTCTGGCAGCCATCGGCGTGTTTGTCGCCGGCTTCTCGTCAATTCTGACTGGCCTCAACTTCATCGTAACTATCCACAAGATGCGCGCACCTGGTATGACTTGGGGAAGGTTACCGCTATTCGTGTGGGCCCATTACGCCACCAGTCTGATTCAGATTCTCGGTACGCCGATTATCGCCATCACCCTGGTGCTGCTGGGGCTAGAGCGCGTGCTTCGCGCCGGCATTTTCGATCCTGCTCTGGGGGGCGACCCGGTTCTGTTCCAGCATCTGTTCTGGTTCTATTCGCATCCCGCCGTCTACATCATGATCCTGCCTGGAATGGGAGTCATCAGCGAGATCGTCACATGCTATTCGCGAAAAGGGGTCTTCGGCTACGCATTCATCGCGGCCTCGAGCATGGCGATCGCGGTGCTCGGCTTCCTCGTCTGGGGGCACCACCTGTTCGTCGCCGGACAATCCATGTATGCAAGCATGGTGTTTTCGTTTCTAAGCTTCGTGGTGGCTGTGCCTTCGGCAATTAAGGTCTTCAATTGGACGGCGACCATGTTTCGCGGATCGATTTCCTTCGACACGCCAATGCTCTACGCATTCGGTTTTATTGGTTTGTTCACTATCGGAGGCCTCACCGGCCTGTTCCTGGCGACGCTCGCGCTTGACGTTCACCTGACGGACACATACTTCGTGATTGCGCACTTTCACTACATTATGGTCGGCGGAATGGTGTTGGCTTATATGGGGGGGGTTCACTTCTGGTTTCCAAAGATCACCGGGAGGCTGTACCCGGAGATCTGGGCGAGGCTCGCGGCCGTGATCATCTTCGTCGGCTTCAACCTGACCTTTTTCCCGCAGTTCATTCTTGGCTACCTGGGAATGCCTCGCCGGTACGCGACCTACGCGAGTGAATTTCAAGTGCTCAATGTCATGTCGACCGCGGGCGCTTCAATCCTCGGTATTGGCTACGTGCTTCCGCTCATCTATCTCGGGTGGGCTTGGTTCAAAGGCCCGCTCGCTCCCCAAAACCCGTGGCATGCGAAAGGCCTCGAATGGGAGAAAGCCGCCAGCCCGCCGCCGACGTTGAACTTCGATGTCCCGCCGGTAGTTACTGAGCCCGCGTACAACTATGGAGGGGAGGTGGAAGGTGGCTGAAGCCAACATCACGATCCCCGATCATATCCCGGAGCTGAAGCATCACTTTGACGATTCCGCACAGCAGTTGGAGTCTTCGACGCTGGGTATGTGGGTTTTCCTGCTGACCGAAATTATGTTCTTCGGGGGCATGTTCGGTAGCTACACCGTTTACCGCAACCTGTATCCTGAAGCGTTCGCATCCACCAGCCGCTTCATGAATGTCACGCTCGGTGGAATCAACACCGGCGTTCTCATCGGAAGCAGTCTGACGATGGCGCTGGCGGTTCGCGCGGCGCAGTTGGGCGCGAAGAAGGCTCTGATCATTTTCCTGATCCTGACCCTGATTCTCGGTGGCGTGTTTCTCGGGATCAAGTATTCGGAATATCACGAAAAATGGGTGGAGCATCACGTTCCCGGCCCGGATTTCCGCTATGCCGAGCCGCAGTTTGTTCACCAAGCCCAAATTCTCTTCTTCCTCTACTTCGCCATGACCGGCATGCACGCCTTGCACATGATCGTCGGCATTGGCCTGCTCACTACGTTAATCGTGATGAGCGCTCGCAATCGCTTTAGTACGGAATGGTACACGCCGGTCGAAATGATTGGACTCTACTGGCACTTCGTCGATATCGTCTGGATCTTTCTGTTCCCGCTGTTGTATCTGATCGGGCACACTTCAGGACCAATCCCATGACCCACCACATCACTCCCGTTCGTACCTATGTGCTGATCTTCCTCGCACTGATCACCCTGACGGTAAGCACGGTCCTGATATCGAAGATCGAGCTCGGTGAGTATAATTTTGTGGTTGCCATGACCATCGCTGTCATGAAAGCCAGCTTGGTGGTGTGGTTCTTCATGCACGTCAACCGGTCGAGTTCGCTCACCCGGCTGTTCGTGTGCGCCGGCCTTTTCTGGCTGGCGATTCTTCTGGTTTTCCTGTCGAGCGATTACGTCAGCCGAGGCTGGCTACCGAGGCCACACTTCTGGTAGCTTAGGGGGGTCGGAAAAAGGGGACAGACTACTCTGTCCCCGATTCGAAATAGTTGACTTGTTTCGGAGCGCTCGGCGTGGACAGAGCGGTCTGTCCCCTTTTTCCGACCCCTGTTAGAAAGCCTGCTCCAGGTCCGCGATAATATCCTCCGCCGCTTCAATTCCGGTGGATACCCGGACCAGGTTGTCGCCGATCCCTAACTTCGCGCGCTGCTTCGGCGATAAGTCGCGATGCGAGGCCATGGCGGGATACAGCATCATGGTATGCACGTCTCCAAGCGAAGTCGCCCGCACGATCATCTTTAGCTTCTCCATGAACCGGAATACTTCGGCCTTGCCCGCGCCTTTCAGTTCGAATGCGATCATCGCGCCATAGAGATTCTTAGGGAACAGGCGCAGGATGGTCTCGCGATCCGGATGCGCCGGATCGCCGGTGAAGTGAACCCGATCGACGCCCGGGTGCGATGCGAGCCACGAAGCCACTTTGCACGCATTCCCACATTGCCTCTCCACCCGGAGACCCATCGTCTTGATGCCGCGCATCGTGAGATAGCTATCGAAGGGCGACAGGTTCGGGCCCATGGTGCGCGCCAGTGTCTTGATCGGCGTTAGGTGCGCTTCATCCGCGATCACGATGCCGCCCAGCACATCCCCGTGCCCGGCCATGTATTTCGTCGCGCTGTGGACCACGATGCTCGCGCCCAGTTCCAGCGGCCGCACCAGCAGCGGCGTGGCGAACGTATTGTCGACAATTAACGGCGCACTGGCCTCCTTCGCGATGCTCGCAATGCGATCCAGCGCGCCGACGCGCAACAGCGGGTTCGAAACTGTCTCCATCACGATCGCGCCCGGCTTGTGCTCTTTGACTGCGCTCTCCAGGCCGGCCAGATCGCAGACATCCGCGAACGCAATTTCAACGCCCATCGGTCCGAAAATGTTCATGAGCAGGTTGGTGGTCGCGCCGTACATTCCGGTCGCCGCGACCACTTTCTTACGCCGGTCGATCAGCGCCGAAAGCACCGCCAGATGCAGCGCAGCCATCCCGGAACAGCACGCGACCGAGCCGTGACCGCCTTCGAGCTCCGTCACCAGTTCCTCCAGCGCGCTGGTGGTGGGATTGCCATAGCGCTGATAGGATGGCCCTTCCTCCTCACGGCCGAAGATACGATCCAGCTGATCCATGGAATCGTAGAAGTAACTCGACGTCGCGTAGATGGGCGTAGAGACCGGGGTAAAGTTGCCCGGCTTCTTCCGGTCGCCCGAATGAATCAGCTTGCTTTCGATTTTCATGATCGCTTCCACCTCACTCCATCTTTGGTGTCTTCGAGAACGATTCCCTGCGCCGCGAGCTCCGCGCGAATCTCATCGGCACGCGCGAAGTTGCGTGATTTTTTGGCCGCCGTGCGCTCGGCTATCAGCGCGTCGATTTCGGCATCCGTTAATCCGCCGGCATTGGCGGTCGGCCGCAACACGTCGAACACGGCGTCGAAGCGATCCAGAAACGCCAGCGCGCCCGCGACATTACCCGCCTGAAATTCACCGGAATCCATGGCCGTATTGGTATCGCGCACGTATTCGAACACCGCGGCCAGGGCCTCCGCTGTATTCAAATCCTCATCCAGTGCGTTTTCGAATGCCCGATTCGCATCGCGGGTGCGCTGCTCCAGCTTCTCGCTCGCGCCCTCGGCGAACTTTCCGGTTTCGAGGCGCAGTTTGTAGTTCCGCAGCCGATCGATCGCCGTCGCCGCCGCCTTCAGTCCGTCAAAGGTGAAGTTCAGCTTTTTGCGATACGGTACCGACGCGAGCAGGTAACGCACGGCCTCCGCCGTATACTGCTTTTCGAGCAGATCGCGCAGCGTGTAGTAATTGCCGAGCGACTTCGACATCTTCTGGCCTTCCACAATCAGGTGCTCGGCATGCAGCCAGTAGCGCACGAACGGTTTCCCGGTCAGCGCCTCCGACTGCGCGATTTCGTTTTCGTGATGGGGAAAAATCAGGTCGACGCCGCCGGTGTGGATGTCCAGCGTTTCGCCCAGGTACTTCATCGCCATCACGGAACACTCGATGTGCCAGCCGGGGCGTCCGTTGCCGATGGGCGTGTCCCATCCCGGCTCGCCCTCCTTTTTCGCTTTCCACAAGACGAAATCGCGCGCGTCGGCTTTGTCGTATTCGTCCACGTCGACCCGCGCGCCCGCGCGAATGCCGCTGAAGTCGTTGTGCGAAAGCTTTCCATACGACGGAAACTTCTCGATCCGGTAATAGATGGAGCCGTCGCTGCGATAAGTAAATCCGCGCTCATCCAGCTTTTCGATGGCGCCGACCATTTCCTGGATATGGTCGGTCGCCTTGGCCAGCCGCTCCGGCCGTTCCAGGCGCAGCGTGCGCATGTCTTCGAGAAACGCGTGCTCGTATTGCTTGGTGTATTCGAAAATCGATTGATGATGCGCGGCCGCGTTGCGGATAATCTTGTCCTCGACATCGGTGATGTTCATCACGTGATCGAGCGTGTAGCCGCGCGCCCGCAGCCAGCGCCGCAGGATGTCCTGGAACGTGAACGTCCGCAGATTGCCGATGTGAACGTAGTTGTAAACCGTCGGCCCGCACGTGTACATCCGCACTGTATTGCCTGAAAGGGGAGCGAAATCCTCCACCTGTTGCGTAAGGGTGTTGTAGAACCGGAGGGCCATGGGATTTCTTTATCGTACCAATGCGCGTCAGAGAATCTGGAACGCGCCCGCTTCGGCCAACCCGTCCGCGGTCTCCGACCCGATGCGCACATCCAGAATCACGTTCGCTGCACGCGGCGTTGCGAGCTTCACCTTTATATAGTTGTCGCTGAGCGCGCCATCTTCAAGCGTCACCACGGAGAGCGTTTCGCCGATCATCGATCGCCGGAATTCAAGATTCTTCCGTTCGGCAAGCTCACGCAGGGTGTGGGTCCGCGCTTTGCGAACTTCCGTCGGCACCTGCTCGGACTCCGCAGCCGGCGTTCCGGGACGCTCCGAATACGTGAACACATGCAGATAAGTGAACGCCAGACTTTCGATAAACGCGCGCGACTCTTCGAATTCGCGATCGGTTTCGCCCGGAAAGCCAGTCATCACATCCGCGCCCACGGCGCACTGCGGCATCCGCGCGCGCGCCTGTGCGATCCGGTCGGCATAGTGCCGCGGCCGGTATTTGCGATGCATCCGCCGCAGGACCGTATCCGATCCCGATTGCAGCGGAGCGTGAACATGCTTCGCAATCCTCGGCGACACCGCCATCAAATCCAGCAGGTCGTCGGAAAAATCCATCGGCTCGACCGAGCTAAGCCGCAGCCTCTCGACTTCGGTTTCGTCGAGCAATCGCCGGATCAGATCCGCCAGCCTCGCCCGGCCCGGAAAATCGCGCCCCCATCGGCCCAGGTTGATCCCGCTGAGCACCACTTCGCGATACTTCGTCGCGAGCAAGCGAACCTGCGCGATCACCTGCTCCGCCGGCGCACTGCGGCTGCGCCCGCGCACATACGGAATAATGCAAAATGAACAACGATTGTTGCAGCCATCCTGAATCTTCAGATTCGGCCTGGTACGCTCACCGGCGGCATCATTCACGGGAGCCGATAAAAAATCCCGCTGCTCGAAAATATCGCCGACGGCGATTTCCCCGTGATAATCGGCGCGCGAAACCAGGTCGGGAATTTGCGTTTTATGCGAATTGCCCACCACCAGCGTGACGCCCTTAATCGCCGCCAGTTCCTGTGGAGCGCGCTGCGCGTAGCATCCGGTCACCACGATCCGTGCGCCGGGATGCTGGCGATGCATCCGCCGCACGGTCTGCCGCACTTCATCGTCGGCCGTCGCGGTCACGGTGCAGGTATTCAGGACGATCAGGCCCGCGCCGGATGCATCCTGGGCGCTCGTGAAGCCGCGCGCGGTTAATCCCGCTTCAATCGCGGCGCCATCCGCCTGGGATGCCCGGCAGCCGAAATTCTTGATCCAGAATCGCTCCAATCCCTCAGTGTATCGGACCGGTGGTGCACCAATGTGGGTTGTCGATGCCCAAGAGCCGCGCGCGTAAGCAAGTTGGCGATGATCCTTCGGCGCATCGTGACAGATGAAAGTAGCTTGGACGGCGGGCTTCGAGCCCGCGCGAGGCTTCAGCCTCGCTTCCGTACAGCGGCGCGGAAGCGCCAGGCGGATCGAAAATCCGCCGTCCGCGGCTCTCGTGAAATCAATGACCTGCGGATCACTTTCAGGGGAGCGGTCAGCGGGTCGAGTTTTTCAGACAGATTCGCAAGGGAGGGGAGGCCTCCCTCCACCGAAGTGCACTATCATCGGACGCCGCCGCGCGAGTCGAAGTACAATAGAGACTTCTATGGCAGAAGAAATCGCAAACGACAAGTTGTATAAAGCCGAGTATCAGGGCAGCGGGACGTTCATCATCAGCAAGCCGAAACGCAAATCCGGCAAGCTGCGCCAATCCCGGTTGAAGGCCCCCAAACGCGGAGCGCGAAAATAATCCGCTACGGGCTAAGCGTGAGTGTCGCGGAACCGGCCGCGCCCGAATAAATCAGCTCGATCGAGTGAATCCCCTTCGCTTTCCCTCGATATTTAAAGTACAGCAGCCCGGCTTCGGGAAGCGTGCGGTCGCCCACCGGCATCGATGCCCTCCGGACTCGCATGGATAGCTTGCGCTGGACTTCGAACGGGACTTTCGGCGGCGTCGGCGGCCCGTCGGCCGCGCCTCCGCCCCCGCTGCTTCCGCCGAAGCTGGTTTTCGATTGCTTCGGGGCCTCGGGCGGCTCCCATTCCGGATCTTTGACGTTGTCTACCACCACGCCGTAGGGCTCGCTCGCCAGCACTTTCTTGTTCCCGTTGATGCGTAGCGAGAAATCGGTTTCAGTTAACTGCAGCTTGGCCCCCTGCGGTCCGAAAAATCCGGCTTCCACCACCACGAACTCTTCGGCGGAGAGCGGACCATCCGGGGTGGGAAGCGAATGCCCGGCAAACTCAGCCCCGATGGTGATTTCGCCCGCTTTGCCCTGCGCCTGATAATCGGTCGGCGCGGCGCGGGGAGGAAGACCCAGCTTTTCGGCCGGCTTTTCGTTCGGTTTGAGTCCGCCCTCCGGGACCGTCTGGCAAACCACCGGCAGCGTGGCAATGAACGCAAATCTCAACAACAGGGAAAATCGCATTACAACTGACAAATTATCACAGGTCGGCGATCATTCGCCCGCCGCTTCGGCCACTTCCACTTCCCACACTCCGTCGAAGTCCACGAAGTATCCGCGCACCTCGATGTCCGGGATGGCGGCCCTCAGGTATTGCGCCGCGCGCCGCAGCTCCTCCTGATGGTGTTCCGCCTCCGCGCGCGTATCGCCGCCGAAGGCCGCCAGCCCGCCGTACGCGCCGCAATCGGAGTGCAGTTTCAGGATCACCAGCCGGGTCCCGTGCAGTTGGATCGATTTTCGAATCTGTTCCAGCACAAATTCGCGGTCGCTCTCCCGCTCAGGCGAGGCGAGGCCCTTAGCGCCGCCGGCGATCCGGATCGGATCGGGGTTCGTTACTCCGATGCGCTTCAGGAACTTTCCGAAGCCCAGCTGGAAGCGATGATCGAAACACCACACAATGGCGGCGTCGCACACGTACGGGTCGCGCGACGCATTAAAGTGAAAGACCTTCTTCATGAGGTAACATTGCTATCATAGAGCGTTTATGCTTCCCGGTCTCGGTTCCGCACTTGCGCCCATGTCGGAAGCGGTCACGCATGGCATCCGCGTCGAGGTTCTTGCGCGCCACTCCCCTGAAAATTCCCGCCCGCCGCTCGATCAGTGGGTGTTCGAATACACCGTCCGCATCACCAACCAGAGTGAAGAGACGGTTCAACTGGTCAGCCGCCACTGGATCATCACCGACGCGCTGGAGCACGTCCATGAGGTGAAGGGTCTGGGCGTGATCGGCGAGCAGCCGGTGCTCGCGCCCGGCGAATCTTTCAAGTACTCGTCGTGGTGTCCGCTCAAAACGCCCACCGGCGCGATGCGGGGCACCTATCAGATGGTGCGCGCAAATGGCGATCCCTTCGAAATCGAAATCGCCCCCTTCGCATTGCGGGCGCGCCAGACGGTGCATTAGGATTTCCGCCCTCCGCACCAGCCCCATGCGTAAAGAGTCTGTGTGAAAACGGACTTGCTCCCCTCCCTCACGGTCGGGGTTCAGTTTGGCGTGCCATCGAACCAACGACACGCGGAACCCCGCGCGTCAGCAAGGGGAGCACGGCCGCAGTTTTCACACAGGCTCGTAAAGCGTGGGGCTAGTCCTCATCAGAGCGGTCTGTCCCCTTTTTTCGCGCTACCTTATACACATGCCCCGCGCCATCGGAACTTTCGAAGTGAAACTTACGCCCCAGCAAGACCCCGATTCACCGGTCGGCCGGATGCTGATCGCCAAACAATTCCACGGCGATCTCGAAGCATTGAGCGCCGGCCAGATGCTGGCCATGATGACGGAAGTGAAAGGCTCGGCCGGTTACGTGGCGATCGAAAAAGTCACCGGCACTCTGGCCGGCCGCGCCGGGAGTTTCGCCCTGCAACATCGCGGCGTGATGACCCGAGGTGCCGCGGAACTCTCTGTCACGGTCGTCCCCGATTCCGGCACCGGCGATCTAGCGGGGCTCTCCGGGTTGATGAACATTGTCATCGAAGCCGGCAAACATTCCTACGAATTCGACTACCAACTCACTTCAGAAACCCGCTGACCCGCAACCAGTTCATCAACAGCCGCGGCCACTCCGAAAGCGCCGGATCGGTCATCCCCAGCCCGGTTCCGTGCGGACCGTTCCTGAAAATGTGCATCTCCGCGGGAACGCCAGCCTTGCGCAGCGCCAGGTAGTACATGACGCTGTTTTCGGCCGGAACGGTCGTGTCCGCACTGGTCTGATAAATGAAGGTCGGCGGAGTTTGCGCCGTCACCTGCGTTTCTATCGACATTTCGCGTGCCAGCGTTTCGGACGGATGCTCGCCCAATAGATTGTTCTTCGACCCTTGGTGCGTCCACGCCTCCGTCATCGAGATCACGGGATAACAGAGAATCGCGAAATCCGGCCGGCTACCGGCGCGATCTGTGGGATCGGGCGCACTCGGATTTCCGGAGTCGAAGTGAGTAGACGCCGTCGCCGCCAGATGTCCGCCGGCGGAAAATCCCATGATGCCGATGTGATCTGGAGCGATGTGCCACTCGCCCGCGCGGGCCCGCACCATCCGGATGGCCCTTTGTGCGTCGCCCAGCTCAACCGGGTGATGGTAGCGTGGCCCCAGCCGATACTTCAAAACAAACGCCGCGACACCCATCGAGTTGAAATAATTTGCGGGCTCGCGCCCCTCGAGATTCATGGAAAGCCGCGCATACGCGCCGCCGGGCGCGATGATCACGGCAGTCATCGGGCCAGTGGTGTTCGGCGGCATGTAGATGGTGAGGGATGGCTTGTCGAGGTCTTCCTCGCCGACGGCGCCCGGCGCACGATCGCTCCACAGCGGAATGGTCTGCGGCTCTTGCATGATCGGAGAAGTCCGCTGCTGCGCGCACAGGAAGCTCGCAAAGAAAAGGAGAAGAACCCGGATGGGCATGGCACCGATCATATTACGAAACGAACCCATCGAGCCCGCCGGCTCCGATTTTTCAAGGGCTTGGCTTCAACTGAAATCATGCGATGGCACCGCCGCGACATCCAGCGGCAGCGGCTCCACGGTGCGCAGCTTTAGCGAAATCGCCCCCTGCTGATTCTGCAGAATCCCTTCGACCAATAAATACGGCGCGCGGACCAGCGTTTCGCGATGCTCGTCGAACTTGGCCGGCTCGACGATCGCGTTGGCGATGCCGGTTTCGTCTTCGAGACTCAGGAACATGAATCCGTTCGCGGTCCCCGGCCGCTGGCGGCAGATGACGCATCCTGCCACGCGGACCATCCGTCCGTGCGGGACGCGATGCAGATCGGCAGCCGAAAGAATGCCACGGGCGCGCAAGCGATCGCGGTAAAGCCGCATGGGATGCGAGCCGATGGTCAACCCGGTGCCGTAAAAATCGGCGCGAATGCGCTCGGGCGCGGTCATCATTAAAAGCGGCGATGGCGCTGGTTCCATTTCCATCTGCTCAAACAGCGGACCCGCCGGACGAACGGCGCGTTCGGATTCCCACAGCGCATCGCGACGATGGCCGGCGAATCCGTTCAATGCGCCGATCTCGGCCAGCATTCGCAGCTCGTCCTTGCGCAGTTTCGGCACGCGTCTGGTGAGATCATCAATCGATGAAAACGGCCGAGCCTGGACGATCGCCTCAGCCGGCTCACGCCGCAATCCACGGACATAATTGAATCCCAGCCGGACTTCGCGATCTTCGATGGTGCAATTCCATTGCGAATACCGGATATCAACCGGCCGGAAATGCTGGCCGTGACGCTGCGCGTCCTTCACGAGCGTAGCGGGATGATAAAAACCCATGGGTTGTTGATTGAGGATTGCGGCCGTGAACGCGGCCAGGTAGTGACACTTCAGATACGCGCTCGCGTAGGCGATCAGCGCGAAGCTGGCCGCGTGCGATTCCGGAAATCCGTACAGTGCAAATGATGTGATCGACTGCACGATGCGATCCTGCGTGTCGCCGACGATTCCGTTCGCGGTCATGCCGGAGCGCAGCCGGATTTCGATTTCGCGCATCCGCGCTTCCGACCGTTTGAAGCCCATGGCACGCCGCAACTGCTCGGCTTCGCCGCCCGTGAAATTCGCGGCGATCATGGCGATTCGCAAAAGCTGTTCCTGAAACAACGGCACGCCCAGCGTCCGCCGCAGCACCACTTCGAGCGACGGGTGCAGGCACGCGGCTTCTTCAAATCCCTGCCGCCGGTTTAAATACGGGTGCATCATCTTGCCGACAATCGGCCCCGGCCGGATGATGGCCACCTGCACCACGATGTCGTAAAACTTTTTCGGCTTCAGGCGCGGCAGACATGACATCTGCGCGCGGCTCTCCACTTGAAACATGCCGATGGTATCGGCGCGCTGCAGCGCTTCGTACACCGCCGGATCGTCCGGCGGCAGATGGGCAAGATCCACTTCTTCGCCATAATGTTCGCGGATCAAATCGAGCGATTCCTCGAGCACCGCCATCATCCCCAGCCCCAGCAGGTCCACTTTCACGAGACCCAGATCCGCGCAATCGTCCTTGTCCCATTGAATGACCACGCGTCCCGGCATGGTGGCCGGTTCGAGCGGCACCACCGAATCGAGCTCGCCCTGGCACACCACCATGCCTCCGGAATGCTGGCCCAGGTGCCGCGGCAGATTCTGGACGGCGACGTATAAATCCAAAAATTTCCTGATCCGCGGATCGTTCAAATCAAATCCGGCCGATGTGAACTGGTTGGCCGCCGTTTCGCGCGGATCGTTCCAGCCCCACTTCGACACCAGCGAGGACAACCGCGCGAGCGAACCTTCGTCGAACCCCAGCGCCTTGCCGATATCGCGCGCGGCGGATCGGCCGCGATACGTGATCACATTCGCCGTCATCGCCGCGCCGCGCGCGCCGTAGCGCTGGTACACGTACTGGATCACCCGCTCGCGCTGGTCTCCGCTCGGTAGATCCAGGTCGATGTCCGGCCATTCGCCGCGTTCTTCGGATAAGAATCGCTCGAACAGCAGATCCATCGCCACCGGATCCACGGCCGTGATTCCCAGCGAATAACACACCGCGCTATTGGCCGCCGATCCGCGCCCCTGCGCCAGGATTCCTTCGCGGCGGCAGAATTCGACCAGGTCCCACACGATCAGAAAATATCCGCCCAGGTTCAATTTTTCGATCATCCTGAGCTCACGCTCAATCTGCAGGCGGGCTTTATCGTGATACGGCTGATAGCGCCGCCGCGCGCCTTCATCGGTTCGCTTATACAGAAACGAATGGATGGTTTCACCCGGCGGCACGGGATATTTGGGAAATTCGTAGCCCAGATCGGCGAGCGTGAAATCGAGGCGATGGGAAAGCTCGACGGTTTCCGCGATGGCCTCCGGAACGTCGCGAAACAGCGCCGCCATCTTGCGCGGCGTCTTTATGTATCGCTCCGAATTGCGCGCCAGAAGTTTTCCGGCTTCCATCACGGTGGTCTTGTGGCGAACCGCGGTCAGGGCATCGAACAATTCGCGCTCTTCGGGCGTCGCATGGCACACGCCGTTGGAGGCAATCAGCGGCAGCTGCATGGATCGCGCCAGATCGATCACCGCCTGGTTGCGAGCTTCCTCATCGCGATGAAAATGGCGCTGAAGCTCGGCATACACGTTGCGAGCGCCGAAAATACCGGTGAGCTTTTCAAAGCGTGCGCGCAGCGGCGGACCTTCGCCGGTCAGACACACCAGGCCATCGGAAAACTGGCGCAGTTCTTCTAAAGAAGCCGACGCTTCGCCTTTGGGAGCGCGCAGCTTCATCGACGTCATCAGACGGCACAGATTCCGGTATCCGGTGCGATTTTCGGCGAGCAGCGGATAGGAATCGCCGTCGGCTCCGGTGATCTCGGCGCCCAGATGCGCCTTCATCCCGATCTTTTTCGCCGCCATATAAAACCGGGGCGCGCCGCATAGATTGTCGCGATCCATCAGCGCGACGGCGGAATGCCCCAGATCGGCACACCTCTGGACCAGATCCTCCGGCAATGAAGCCGCCGCGAGGAAGCTGAATGCGGAGCGGGTGTGGAAATCAATAAACATTCACGGGGAGTGTTATCGTGCTCCCCTCCTTTACGAGTGTGTGTGAAAGTCGGTGCTTCACCCCGCCATCACCGGCAGGGCTGGTCTATCGCGTTGAAGGCGCAGACGTCCGTGACCAGCCCTGCCGGTCACGGCGGGGATCAACTCCACTTTTCACACAGGCTCGTAAAGGAGGGGAGCACGATAACGATTTCTCCGCGACGCACCATTAGTCATAGATGCCCTCTACACACCATTCCTTCGCGCAATAAATTCGATAGAGTCCTCCATCCGCTAGCGACACGTCCCATTCATCGCGATTCCATGCATCGGATTGCCACCAGTCTCCGCTGGTTCGCCATGGACCCGCCGTCTTCACTATTTTTCCCCGGCACACGCGCGCTGTAATATGTTTCGGGACGCCGCGCTCGGTTTCGACGCGCGCTTCGACCGGTGGACGGAAATAGCGGAACGCCAGGCGCGCATCCGATATCGACCATCCTGGCCGGTACGTGTCGCGCAGCTCCGGCGTTTTTACGTTCTTCTCGCCCACCAGCGCGCGGATTTTGCCGAGCGTCAGCTCCAGTTTTTCGGGCTCGGGCGACGCGGGGACGAACAGGTCGTGCTGGACACGCCGCGTCTGTGCGGGGATGATCCTCAGCCGGATTTTTTCGACCGGCTCGCCCGGACTGTTGGCTTCCAGGTCATGCTGCAGAAGCTTCAATAAAAATTTGGCGTCGCGTGTGGGAAAAGGGAGCTGCAGCGTGCGTTCAGTGCGATTCAAGGTCAGTTTCAGTTCGCCGGCCGATAAGGAGCGCCGGTCCAACTGCCCGCACAGGTCGTTTAGAAATCGCCCGGCGGTCAGCAGCAGCGGCTCCAGCAGTTCCAGCGGGTGGTCGAATTCGATGACCTCTTCATACGGGATTTCGATCGGCTCCGGCTTCAGCGGACGCGCCAGCGCGCCGCGGGCCAGCTTTTGCAATTGCAATCCGCGCTCACCCAGGCGTTCCGCGATGCCCTTTTCCGGCAGCCGGGCCAGTTCCGCAAGCGACCGGATGCCCCACATATCGAGCGTCTCGAAAATTTCGGGATCGGGCGGCAGAGCGTCGATGGGAAGCGTGCCTAATACGCGACCTTCGTCGCCGGGTTCGATCCGGATGACACCCGTGAAGTGCCGCGCCGCGAGCACGGCCGCTTCAATGGTGGATGCAATCGCCACGCGTTTCAACCGCGCGATCGATTCGATCTGGCGGGCGGTGATGGAAAACACGGCGGTGTGCGGGTCCACCATTTCAATGAACGGTGAAAACGATTGCGCCAGTTCGCGGGCGTGGTCGGAATGGATACAGGCGTACATTCAGCATTTGTGGCGCACGCACTCCTGCGTGCCGCGTCGACACTTTTGTCGACGCCTGTGCGGGCGCAGACGAGGTGTCGCGATGAGTCGCGACACGGCACGCACGAGTGCGTGCGCCACAAATCAAACCGCGGCGCAGCGCAATGCTTCGCCCTCCTTTCCGAAAGGTTTCCTGCGGGCGATTTCGTATTCAGCCGACCGCAGTAAATTTCCTGAAAACACTTCCCGCCGGCGGCGCATTTCGACGATCAGAGCCGAACACGATTTCGCCACCGGCGCCCGGGCCACCACCATCAGCACAGTCGGCGTCGATTCCACCGCGCGGCGCCAGCGGAACCAGGTGGTGGCAGGAATCCGCCGCAGCCCGGCATCGGAGGCTTCCGCCAG
Source organism: Terriglobia bacterium (assembly GCA_963797245.1). Taxonomy (GTDB): domain Bacteria; phylum Acidobacteriota; class Terriglobia; order Bryobacterales; family Bryobacteraceae; genus Palsa-187. The sequence continues at coordinate 97,740 of CAWCPE010000009.1, read as the reverse complement.
GTCGAGCGCGACCACCCCGAATTCGCCCGCGTGAATTACCAGATCGGCCGAGCGCATGGCATGCTCGACGTTGCCCGCGCATCGGATCCAGATCAGCTTCCTGAGTTCCACTCCAGCCGCCGCGGCCGTGCAGGGATCGAACCCGTCGTTGGCGTCGACCACGGCAGCGAATTCGCCCCTTTCCGTGGCTGAGGCGAGCACCGAATGCAGCAGACTGGTTCGCCCGCTCGACCTTGGCCCGATGATTTCGGAAATCCTCCCGCGCGGGCAATCGACGGCGGCGGGGAGGATATCGGGTTCGAGATCGATTCGCCAACCGAGCGCGGGGGCAAGCATATGTACGCCTTTTCTTCGCCTACTAGCTTATGCCTGTCCGCAGGGCGTGTCAAACGACAATTTTTAGCTGAAATGTTTTAAATGCAGCGGGTTAGCGGCGCACAGAGCGCTCGTATTCCTCGCACACCGCTTTGCCGATCGCTTCGTCCATCTCCTCTATCGTCAGATGACGTTTGTGAGGGGAACGAAGCATCCCTCCGAGCGACCGGAAATCTGACTTGAGCGGCTGAAGCACAACCCGGCCCAAAGAATCGATCCAGAAACTGATGCGGCTCCCGGCCATGAGCTTCAGCTTCTCGCGAATCTCTTTCGGGATTGTGACCCTACCTCTGCTAATGATCGTCGCTCTCGGCATTCTCTATAATTTCACCACAGTCTGTTAGTATCGATTCATGTCCGATAAGGGAACGACGGATATTGGGTACAAAACCGCAATGGTCAAGTGGTGATCCGCAACACAAAAATGCCGGGAACGGACCATAACCAATTGGTTTATCAACTAGCCTGCAGTGTATGCCGCCACAACTACGGCGCGAACGGCTCCGATATACATGACCGCAAATGCCCCATGTGCAACAAAGAGGCAGCACCAGGATTAGCGCTTCCCTGAGCCAAATCCGCGTGCATCCGCGTTTATCTGCGGCTAATTCGTCTTCTTCGACGGGCCATACAAAATCCGACCCGGCCGCTCCGAGGTCACCTGATCCCCCTCCACCACCACGCGACCATTCACCAGCACATACTTAAATCCCACCGCGTACTGGTGCGGATTCTCGAAGGTCGCTTTATCCACCACCGTCGCCGGATCGAATACCGCGATATCCGCTTTCATTCCTGGGCGGATCAGGCCGCGGTCGTACAACTTCAACCTTTGAGACGGCAGCCCCGACATTTTGTGGATGGCGTCTTCCCACGTGATCACGTGCTTCTCCCGAACATAGCGGCCTAACACTCGGGCGAAGGTTCCGTAGCTGCGCGGATGCGGAACGCCGACGCCGAATTGGGGGATCTCGCCGTCGGAGCCGACCATGGCGAACGGGTATTTCATGATCCGCTCGACGTCATCCTCGCTGATCGCGTGGAAAATGCCCTGGCAGCCGCCGGAATGCTGAATTTCGAGCAGAGTCTCGGCAGCGTTTTCGAAATTCACCTCGCGGCCGCGCATCTTGGTGATCTCGGCCAGATTCTTGCCGTCGAGCGATTTATCCCAGGTGCATCTCGCCATGACGACGTTGGCCGGATCGCCGCCGCCACGGTCGAATTTGATGCGTTCGATCACCACCGCCTTGATCTTGGCGCGCGTGGCGGGGGCGTCCAGACGCTCAACTAAGGCCTTTTGACCACCCTCCTGCGCCCATTGCGGGATCAGGCTGGCTGTGCCGGTGCTCGATGCTGTATAAGGATACTGGTCGATGGTCACGTCGACGCCGCGGTCGCGGGCTTCCTGGACCAGTTTCAGAGTCTCGACGCTCAGGCCCCAGTTCGCCTTGCCGATGATCTTGTGATGCGTGATCTGGGTCGGTTCGCCGCCTTCTTCGCCGATGCGGATGGTCTCGCGGACGCTGTCCAGAACGTGGGCCGCTTCGTCACGCATGTGCGAATGGTGCATCCCTCCCATCTCGCCCACCACTTTTTCAATAGCAATCACTTCTTCCGTCGGCGTAAAATTTCCGGGCACATAGAACAGGCCGGTGGTGACGCCGAAAGCTCCGTCGAGCATGGCCTGACGGGTAATCTGGCGCATTTTTTCGATCTCTTCGGGAGTCGCCGGACGGTTCACCAGGCCCATCACCGCCTCCCGGATGCTGCCCTGGCCGGCGAAAGTTCCAAAATTGGGAGCGATTTTCAGCGCTCCTACTTTTTCCAGGAACGGAGCGATGGGCAGTGGCGAACTTCCGTCAGGACCTTCCATCAGGGTCGTCACTCCCTGGCGGATGTAGTTTTTGGCGGCCGGGTCGAGGAAGATTCCGCGGCGGGCGTGGGTGTGGATGTCGATGAAGCCGGGCGTGACGAACATGCCCTTGGCGTCCAGGCGTCGGCCGGCCGGCACAGTGTCGAGCTTTCCGATCGCCACGATGGAATCGCCCGTGATCCCGACGTCTCCGTAGTACCAGGGATCGCCGGCGCCATCGATGATCCGGCCGTTGGCGATGACCAGGTCGAAGCGGGTGTTTTGTGCGAAAAGCGAAGTGGCGAGAAATAGCAGAGTCAGAAGGACAGCGCGCATGCTGTCATTTTGACACGGGCATGTGACACTACTTCACGTATTTTTTTCAAATTTCAGGCGATCGACGGGATTTCTCGGCGGCCTTCGGAGATGACGAAAGCATCTCGAAGAACAACGAAACGATCAACAACCCGGCGATAGCGGCTCCGATAATCATGGTAGACCCCATTCCAGTCCTGCCTTGTCCTGTCTATTGCAGTGCACGCAGGATTCCAGTCTCACGCGTCTCTTTCTGCTGCTCCGAATCGCCCATTGCTGTCCGGGCGCCTTCTGTCTTACTAGTGACTCCAACCCCGACTGCGTTTCACCACTAAGTACGATACAAGTGATGCGCTCGGATGATCGGATGTTGCAGTCATATGCGTTAATTTGTGTAAATGGTTTTCAGCTTGGAAACGCACCTTACATCCGCGCGGCAGGCGCGCGAACGGATTCACGGGACCGTCATCCGGACGCCGCTGATCCGCCTCAACTGCGATTCGAAAAGTGAAGTTTTCTTAAAGCTCGAAAGCCTTCAACCGATCGGGTCTTTCAAGCTGCGCGGCGCTGCGAACGTGATGCTGCAAGCCTCGCACGATCAAGCCGCCTTAGGATTTCTTACCGCATCGGCCGGAAATATGGCGCAGGGAGTGGCGTACTGTGCGCGGCTGCTCGGCGTGCTGGCGACCGTGATTACTCCCGAAACGGCTCCCGAGACGAAACTGCGCGCGGTGGAAAGGCTGGGCGGGCGGGTGATTAAGGTCCCGTTCGACCAATGGTGGCAAACCTTCGAAACCCGATCCTTCCCCGGCGTCGATGGGACTTTTGTCCACGCTTTTGACGATCCCGACGTCATGGCGGGCAACGGGACCATCGGGTTTGAACTGCTCGAAGACTTGGCCGACCTGGACGCCGTGGTGATCCCGTGGGGCGGCGGGGGATTGGCTTGCGGCATCGCCGGGGTGATGAAGGCGCTGAAACCGTCGGTGCGGATTTACGCGGTCGAATCGGAAACGGGCGCGCCGCTCAGGGCTTCGCTCGAAGCCGGACGTCCAGTGAACGTCGACTACCGGCCGTCGTTCATTGACGGAATCGCCAGCAAGACGGTTTTCCCGGGGATGCTCGACCTGGCGCGGCAGCTGATCGATGACGTGATCGTGGTTCGATTGGATGAAGCGGCCTCTGCCATCCGTCTGGTAGCGGAACGGGCACGGGTGATTGCGGAAGGCGCGGCGGCCTGCGCGGTTGCGGCGGCGGTGAGCGGACGGGCCGGGACAGGAAAAGTCGCGGCGATTGTTTCCGGCGGCAATATAGACCTCGCCAAATTTTGTGAACTGTGCCGGTAAATTCCATCCTCAATCGTTTCCGTGGGGTTTACCCCTCTAGTCCAGAGCCTAAGGTGTTTCGCGCACCGGGCCGGGTGAATCTGATTGGCGAGCACACCGATTACAACCTGGGCCTGGTCTTGCCGATGGCGATCGACCTGGAATGCCGGGTCGCGACGGCGCCTGCTTCCCATGGCTGGCTGCGCGTGTATTCGGAGAACCTGGCGCAGGGTGCGCAGTTCCGGATTGACGGGATTGGCGAGTTGATGCCGCAAGGCGGCTGGTCGGACCGGGTAGCTGGAATTGCTTGGGCGCTCGCGCGGCGCGGGGTCCGGATCGAATCGCAGAACGTGCTGATCGATTCCTCGGTTCCGTTGGGCGGAGGGTTAAGCTCGTCGGCGGCGCTGGGCGTTTCGCTTGCGCTGGCCCTGGGCGGCGATCCGAACGAGCTGGCGCGCGTGGCGCATACAGCCGAGACGGATTTCGTCGGCGTTCCGTGCGGCATGATGGATCAGTTCGTGTCCGCCATCGGGCAAGCCATCCTGCTCGACTGCCGGACGCTCGAATGGCGCGCCGTCGAGGTCCCGGCGGGTCTGGCGGTGGTCGCCGTGAATTCGATGGTCAGGCATGAGTTGGGCGATTCCGCTTATCGCACACGCGTGGTCGAATGTGCTGAGGCCGCACGAATCCTGAAGGTCCGGTCGCTTCGCGATGCGACTTTAGAGGATCTTTCTAAACTGACCGGCACGCTGGCGCGGCGGGCGCGCCACGTGATCACCGAAAATCTGCGCGTCGAGGCGTTCGCATCCGCGGCCGCGCGCGGAGATCTGGAAGCGATGGGCCGGATCGCCGTCGAATCGCATGAAAGCTTGCGCGACGATTATGACGTTTCCTGCGTGGAGCTCGATTTTCTGGTCGAAAGGGCGCTCGAGTTGCCGGGGGTGGTGGGTGCGCGCATGACCGGTGGAGGATTCGGCGGATCGACCGTGAATTTCGTGAAGGCGGAAGCGGTAGAGAATTTTGGTGCGGCGTTGAAGGTCGAATATGAGGAGCGTTGGGGCAGAACGCCGGAGATTCACGTGTGCAAGCCGTCGGCGGGGGCGTCGAAAATCTTCCCCTGAGAATTTTCCCGGCCTGGAGACACTCTTTTATAACTCAGAATGTCCTCCGAACCGTGCACATAGGCGTTCCTTTTGCGGCGCCCGATCAACGCCCGCCAAAGGGCGCGCCTATGTCACGTCAAGGCACCTCGGATGTCCAGCAGCAGCGACGCCAGACCACTTTCTGGGTTTCGGCGAATTTCTGCGTTGTGGACCGAGGCGGGATCTCCGAAACTCTGTTTTCCAGCAACTTGTTGAGGAATGCGTTCGAGCGCTTGTGAAAACCGGCCGTTTGAAATGTGGAGCGATCCCCGCCGCGACCGGCAGGGCTGGTCACCGACGCCTGTGCCTTCAACGCGATGGACCATCCCTGCCGGTAATGGCGGGCTGGGATCCGGATTTCTCGCGCAGACTCTGAGGCGCCGCGCGACCCGAATTCATCGAACAAAGGGGATGTAGGCCGGCACACGGGAGCGGTACGTGGTGAAGGAATCCTGAAAACGTTCGGCCAGCAGGCGATCCTCCGCGCGGACGCGAATTTCCGTCCCGGCCAGGAAAAAGATCAACCCCGCGATAAACATCGGCCACCAGGTCCAGGCGAACCCGGTCGCCAGCGCCATTCCCAGCATCGAGGCATAAATGGGATGCCGCACCCAGCGATAAGGACCGGTCTGAATCAATTCATGCCCTTCAATCAGCGCGGCCTCGTAGCGCCATTGTTTGCCCAGCCGGCGAGTGGCCGCCCAGACCAGCGCGACCGAAAGAGGACCGATCAGCATGGACGCGATCAGCGCCACGGCGGATTTTTCAAAATCCTCCGGCCGTACGCGCATCCAGATCAACGCCATGCCGATGGCCTGCACCACAATTCCCCAGCGGGACGCAGGGGCCCTGACCGTCGGTTTTTGCCCGGCCGCCTCCTGACGAGGTTTCATGAAACTGAGCCCAAAGGCGATCCAGGATGCGCCGAGGACGACCGTGGCTGCAGTCTGAAGCATTCTGATACGAGCGTCCCGCTCACTTGGTGAAAATATTCTTGGGGATCATGCCGTGCACGCCCTTGGTCCCGTCCACCACCTGGGTGATGTCGAAATCCACGGCGACGCTCGCCAATGCATACGCCTCTTCGCGAGTTAACTTCTTCTCCGTCATGAGGAAATCGAGTGTTTCGACCACGCAGATGCGGGCCGCCTGGGTCAGGTCGGTGTCGATCCCCATGGTGATCCAATGCGTGGGCGTCTCCGCGCGCGGCCACTTCAAATGCATGTCCTTGCGCAGGATAAATTGAAACACGCCGGTCAGTGACGTCTCCATCGCCGTGATATCCACTTCACCGTTGCCCATCCCCGCGTGGCCGTCGCCGACTTCAAACAGCGCGCCCTTGGCGTGGATCGGAATGAACAGCGTGGTCCCGGCGACCAGTTCTTTGTTATCCAGATTGCCGGCGTGGGTTCCTGGCGGCGCGCTGTTGATTTTGCCTTCGGCCGGCGCGGGCGCGACCCCCATGCTCCCGAAAAATGGCCGCAGGGGAATATCGATACCCGGCGCGAAGTGGCCGATCATTTTCTGTTTGTCGAGCCAGATGATCCGCGTGGTACGCGTGGGAAACGAGTCGGCCAGGAACCCGGCCGTGGAGTTGAATGCGTAATCGTCGCGCAGCTTGATTTCTTTGATGCGGACTTCGAGCACGTCGCCCGGCTCGGCGCCTTCGATCGCGATGGGCCCGGTCAGCGGATGGCCGCCCGGCCCGCGAGCTTCGCGCGGGACCTCCTTGTAATTGCGCAGAATATCGGGATTGATCTGATCCTCGCGCAGCCCGGCGCGCATCAGCGTCTGGGGATTGCCGACCGAGACGCATTCGACCTCGACGGTGTCGCCGGACTTCACCGTGAGCGCCGGTTTCGCGTCGGCCCAATAGTACCCCCAGGCGAGCGTCTGCGGCGTGGTCTTGAGTTGATAATCAGCAGCCGGCGACGTAGCGGCGAGAAAAAGGAGCGGGAGATAGCGAAGCATTCTCGTGATCGTCTCATATTCCGCCGATGGTTTGTATAGCAGCAGAATTGGGAGTAAAGTAACTGATACGGAGGAACCACCGTTTATGGCGTTTTGCCCAACTTGTGGATCGCAGGTGGATGGAAAATTCTGCCCCAAATGCGGAACAGCCATCGCCGATCCAGCGGCACCCCAGCAGTACCAGCCGCCGCAGCAAGGCTACCCGCAACAGCCGACCTATCCGCAGCAGGGCTATCCTCAGCAGCCCCAGCAGCCGCAACAACCGTATCCCCAACAGCCACAACAGGGATATCCTCAGCAACCTCCCTATCAGCAACAACCTGGGTATCAACCCCAGCCCGGGTACGAACAGCAGGGATATCAGCAACAGCCCGGTTATCAACAGCCTCCCGGCTATCAGCAGCAAGGCGGTTACGCGCCGCCCCCCGCCGCTGCGGTACAGTCTTCAGGTATGAGCGACAACCTGGCTGCTGCGTTGTGCTACGTGCTCGGTTTTCTTACGGGCATTCTGTTTCTTGTGCTGGAGCCGTATAACAAGAACAAACTGATCCGGTTCCACGCGTTTCAATCGATTTTCTTGAACCTGGCGCTGGTGGTGGTCGATATTGGACTGACGATCGTGTTCTCGATCCTGTTCCGGATCCCGGGGCTGGGATTTCTCGCGATCATCATCTGGCCGGTGTTTGGTTTGGCGATGCTCGGGGTGTGGCTGTTCATGATGTATAAGGCCTACAACAACGAGAAGATCGTGCTGCCGATCATCGGACCGCTAGCCGAAAAACAGGCGTAGCCCGGAAAGCAGTCGCGGACGGCGGATTTCAATCCGCGCAAGGCTTTAGCCTTGCACACCAGAGCGGCGCGGATTGAAATCCGCCGTCCGCCGGCGCCAAGTGCACGCGCCAAAGGCGAGCGTAGCCCAAAGCCGCGTCCACGCGTCTATAGTAAGGATTGCGTTACATTACCATGCTTGTGTCCGCCGGTATCGCGTTCGCCCAAGCCACCGGGCCCCGCATCGGCATCATCGATTTTTACGGCCTTCATAAAACTCCGGAAGCCAAAGTTCGCCAGGCGCTGGGAGTCCGCGAAGGCGACGCGCTTCCGAGTTCGAAAGGCGACGCAGAGGAGCGCATCGACGCGATTCCCGGCGTGATCGAATCGCATCTCGAAGCGGTGTGCTGCGATGCCGGACGCATGATCCTGTACGTCGGTCTGGATGAGCGAGGCGCGCCCAGCTTCGATCTTCGCGAGCCGCCCGACGGCGACGTAACCATGCCCGAAGAAATCGCGAAGCTCTACCAGCGGTTTCTCGACGCATCGCAGTACGCCTCGCATGTAGGCATCACGGCCGAGGATCTGACGCACGGCGAAATTCTGTCGGCCGATCCGATCCTGCGCGACATCCAGCAGCAGTTCACGCCGGTCGCCAAGACCTATCTCCCCGACTTGCGGCACATCCTGCGCGATTCCAGCGATGAAGCCGACCGGGCCATCGCCGTGTATGTTTTGGCCTACGCGCCGGATAAGGCGGCCATCGTCGACGATCTGCAGTTCGCCCTGCGCGATGCCGATCCAGGCGTCCGCGCCAATGCCACGCGCGGCCTCAGAGCCCTGGCGGTGTACGCGCATCTGAATCCCGAAGCGCATTTTAAAGTCGAACCCACCTGGTTTATCGAGATGCTCAATTCGCTCTCCTGGGCGGACCGGAATCAGGCGATGCAGATGCTGTTGATCCTGACGGATGATAATAATCCGTCGGCCATCGGACAAATTCGCGAACGTGCGCTGGGGTCGCTGGTCGAGATGGCGGAATGGAAAGCGCTGACGCACGCGTTGCCGGCGTTTCTGCTGCTGGGCCGCGTGGCCGGGATGACCGATCTCGAAGTTCACCAAGCCTGGGAGCACGGCGATCGCAAACTGGTGATCGCCGCCGCGACCGCGAAAAAGAAAAAGTAATTTCAACGCCGGCCGGACGGCGGATTTCAATCCGCGCGGCGCTTTAGCGCCGCTGTGCGAGGGCGAGGCCGAAGCCTCGCGCGGGCTCAAGCCCGCCGTCCTTGCGTCACTCTCTTAGCCCCTTCGATTTCAAATACGCGATCAGCTCCGCCGGATCGTCGCTGATGATCGCGTCGACTTTGGCGTCGATCAGCTTGTCCCAATCCGCCGGTGCGTTCACGGTCCACGGCACCACCTCGAGCCCCGCCGCATGCGCCGCCGCGACTTTTTCGGGCGTGACCTGTTCGTAGTAAGGCGAAATTACGGTTGCCTCGGCTTCTTTAGCGATCAACACGAAATCGCGATTCGCGTCGCCTTCCCAGAGCGCCACGCGTTTGATCTCCGGCGCGATCTGCTTCATCGCGCGAAGCGTCCGGAAGTCGAAAGACTGGAGCATCACGCGCTTTTCAAGATGATGTTTCCGCACCAGCGCGAGCACCAGCTTCACGAACTCCTCCGGCGGCGGCGACAACTCGGGATGGTCCGCGAAAATCTTGGTTTCGATATTGAACTGCACCGGATTGCCGGGCGCCAGATCGAACACTTCCTCGAGCGTCGGCATGCGCGTTCCCGGAATCGGCGTCTGTTTGGGGAATCCCGGATTCCGGATCTTTCCGCAATCCCACTGGCGAACCTCGGCGAGCGTCAACGTGTGAATCGCGGTTTTCCCCCGCGGTCCCGAGCACACCGGCGGCTCCAGATAAGGGTCGTGCGAGACGACCACGATTCCGTCTCGGGTCACGCCCATGTCGAGTTCCAGGACATCGACACCGGATGCGATGGCGTATTGAAACGCCGGAATCGTATTTTCGGGCCGCATCGCGCGCGCACCACGATGGCCGTGGACTACCATTCTCGATTGCGCTGAAAGCATTCCCGCGGAGATCAGTATAACGGCAAAGGTCCGCGCGAACGCGGCATTGATCCCCGCCGCTGCCGGCGCGGCTGGTCGGTTGGGCCAGCCCTGCCGGTCACGGCGGGGTTCAACGGCCGCCATCAATCCTGAGTCCGGCGCAGCTCGCACTGGCAGCAATCGCTGCAGCGATGGCATTTTTCGCAGCGATGATTCGAGCAGGTGTCCTTGGTGCAGTAGACACACAGGTCGGTGGAAGGCTCGCCGCAGATATTACAGACGAAAGTGACGGTATCGTTCATTGGTTTTTTCTAGGCGCCGGCTGCCGGCTCAGATTGGTGCGGCAGCGCTGCGCTTCCTGGTCGACGATTTTAAATTCCTGTTCCTTCGTGGCCGCCAGATCCGTGATGTACTGCCGCAGCTTATCGCGATTCGCCGAATTTTCCGCCGCGACCCCGAACAGCAAATCCCCGACCGCCGGATTCTGATAATTCCGGACACCTTCCACCAGCGAATTGAGCCGATTCTCCAGCGACTGCATCCGGAAATACGTATCGAGCGCCAGCGTCAGTCTCTCCGGCGACTGCTCCAGCGCCTTAGCCGAATCGACCAGGTACCCCAACTCATTCTGCGCGCCTTTCCACTGCGAAACGTAGGCGTCGGGCGCACCCTTTTTGACCCACTCCTCGGGAGTCAACTGATCGAGAATCGGCTTCAGCCGTTTAGCCTGAGAAGAAAGCGAATCGAGCATCTGGTCGACATCCCAACCGGCCTGGACGCCAGGATTCTGAGCTGGCAAGGCGGAAGCAAGACAAGCGAGCGCAATGAAGTACTTCATAGCTCTAAGAAGTAGTGTCGCATGCGGCTCAGTAAACCGGCCGGGCCGCTACGCCGCATCCCAAGGATTGAAGGTCGCGACGACCTGTGGGGCGGTACGCTGGTTCTAACGAGAAGGGACGGAAAATGGTTGCCTCTTTGGTATAAGAGCGCTGTAATTACCCGTTCCTGCCGCACTGTGGCGATGTTGAGCGGGCGAGAGGTTCTTTTGTGCGAGACGGAAGATGGCGGCATGGGGCACCAGCTTCATTACCTCTTCTCGGTCGATCTCACCCGCGCTGTAGATATCCGTAAGACGCTTCTTGCTACTGCCGATTCATATCACAGCGAGTGCACCATCCGCCGGCAGGAGATCCAACTCGTGGACTGGACATCGACAAGCCGACGCCTTTCGATTACAGTGCGCACGCCCCAGTGGCGGCGCGTTTCCGCCGAGGCCTGCGTCGGCGATCCGCCGGCCAAGCAGCGGCCCCCACTACGCTCTACTCTGGAATTTGACCTGACAGACCGCGGATTCCGTATCGCGTCCCCGCGATAACGGGCCAACAGCGCGTCGTCGATGGAGATTGCCGTCTTCATTTGTTCCTACCGATGATCCTGCCCAATTTCATACCGCTTCGGCTGGCTGGAGTTGGGGACGGCGGGCTTCAGCCGGCGCGGAGCTTTAGCTCCGCAGCATCAAGGCGCGGCTGAAGCCACGCGCGGGATCAATCCCGCCGTCCGACCGACTATCCTGATATCAGATGGTCGTCGCCGGACGCCGCAAATCGATTGCCTTCTTTATCTCGCTCGGCGCAGCGCTGATCCTGGTCACCCTGCTGCTGTACATCGGATGGGTGCTGCTCAACTGGAAGAACGGCATCCTGATCTTCCTCAGTGTGCTGATGGTGATCCTGATCATTAGCGGCGTGGTGGTCAACACCATTTTTCTGGTCCGAGAAATTCGCCGCAATGCCCAGCATGACGCCTTCATCAACGCCGTTACGCATGAGCTCAAGACGCCCGTCGCGAGCATCCGCCTCTACCTGGAGACTCTCCAGACCCGCGCCGTCGACGAGGCCAAGCGCAAAGAGTTTTATCAGATCATGCTGGCCGATAGCGACCGGCTGCTGACCCTGATTGAGCAGGTTCTGCGCACCGGACGCGTCGGTCATGTCTCCCGCACCTTGAATCGCGCCGCGCTGGATCTCGATCAGGTGGTCGAAACCTGTCTCGAGCGCGCGCGCAAAGTTCACGGCGTCGATTCCTCGGCCTTCGAGTTCAAACCCGGCCCTCACGCTACCGTCATGGGTGACGCCGAGGAAGTCACCGCCGCGGTTTCCAATCTCATCGACAATGCCGTGAAATACTCGGGACCGGATATGAAAGTGCGCGTCGAGACCGAAAATCTGGAAGGAAAATACGCCTGCGTCCGCGTCACCGACCAGGGCGCCGGCATTCCCAAGCCCGAACTCAAGCAGATTTTCAAGCGCTTTTATCGCGTCCCCGGCCCGCTCGCCACGCGCGTCAAAGGGACCGGCCTGGGATTATATATCGTACGGTCGGTCGCCAAGCGTCACGGCGGACGAGCCTGGGCCGAGAGCGAAGGAGTGGGCCAGGGCAGTACGTTCGTGTTGCAACTCCCACTGGCGAAGGCGAGCGCCAAAGTTGCGGCTCCGGTCTTGCGTGATTTAGCAAAATGAGCCGCGTCTTAATCGTCGAAGACGAGCAGCACCTGGCCGACGGCCTGCGCTTCAATCTCGAAGCCGAGGGTTACGACGTGGACGTCGCCGATTCGGGCGAGGCCGCGCAGGAAATGCTCAAGGGTGAGTCGCCGGACGTGATCGTGCTGGACGTCATGCTCCCCGGCAAGGACGGATTCGCGGTCATGTCCGAGATGCGCGATGCCGGCCAGTTCGTCCCGACCCTGATGTTGACGGCTCGCGGGCATCCCGACGACATCCTGAAGGGCTTCGCCGCCGGGGCCGACGATTACCTCACCAAGCCGTTCGAGCTGAGCATTCTGATCGCGAGAATCCGCGGCCTGCTGCGGCGCCGCGAGTGGCTGCGCTCGGCTCCGCCAGTCCCTGTCGTCGCGAAAGACCGGTTCGTGTTCGGCGACAAATCGGTTGAATTCGACATTCCCGAATTACGCATCGGCGCCCAGGTTGTCCCGTTGACGCTGATGGAAGCGAACGTTCTGCGCTACCTGATCCAGCATGAAGGCAAAGCCGTGTCGCGCAAGAAGATGCTCGAAGAAGTCTGGGGATTGCATGAGGATACGGATACTCGCGCGATCGATAATTTTATCGTCCGCCTACGGCGTTATATCGAAACCGACCCGGCCGCGCCCGAGCATCTGTTAACCGTTCGGGGCGTGGGGTACCGGTTTGTAGCGGAGGCCGCAAAAAAGTGACCTATCTCATTGCTGAATAACGCTTTAGGCATAGACCGTTCACTGCGTTTATGTGCCATTGAATGCATTGAGGCGCATTTCGCTTCATTAATGTGGCCCAACCCAAAAGCGTCTAATACAATGATCGCAATGACCAAGCCGATCAAGCACGTGGAAAAGGCCGTGGCGCTCGCGGCCAATGCTGCCTGGTTCGTATTCGATAAGATCAACTCTATCAGTCCGAACCCGTCCTTCACCCCCAAGTGGTCGGACAAGCCGCTTCTGAAAAGCTGGGAGAAGCAGAAGCCCAAACTCGGCTGGCCGCGTGAGACCGATTCGCTCTGCCCCAAATGCGTCCCGGAGATCCGCCAGCAGATTCTGGATGGCAAAGTCCCGGTGGAAATCCTTCGCAATGAGAAGGTTGGCGAGATCAAGGCGACCGTCATCGAACGCGACGGCCAGATCCTCATGGTCAAGGATTGTCCCATCCATGGGCATTTCGAAGACGTGATGTCGACCGATCCCGCCTTCTTCAAGCACCTCGAAGACGTTTTCCCCGGCCGCGATATCCGCGCTCATAATGACGAAAAGCTCCACGACCACGGCACCTCGACCGTTACGCACGGACGCGGGTCGGTGCTCACCATCGATCTGACCAACCGCTGCAACATGATGTGCGATCCGTGCTTCATGGACGCAAACCAGGTCGGCTTCGTGCATGAGCTGAGCTGGGAAGAGATCAAGACGCTGCTCGACAACGCGCTGACCATCAAGCCGCGCCGTCAGCTTTCGGTCCAATTTTCAGGCGGCGAGCCGACGCTTTCGCCGTATTTCCTGGACGCCGTCCGCTACTGCCGCAAGGTCGGCTATCAGAGCGTGCAGGCTGCGACCAACGGAATCGAATTCGCCAAGCGTCCGGAATTCGCGAAGCAGGCCGCTGAAGCGGGTCTGCGCTACGCTTATCTGCAGTTCGACGGCATCGGCAACGAAGCCAATTCGCATCGCGCGGTGGGCAACCTGTTCGATGTGAAGCTGCGCGCGATCGAGAACCTGTATAGCGCGGGTGTCGACATCGTGCCGGTGATTACGCTGATCAACGGCGTCAACAATGAGCAGGTGGGCGCGGTGGTTCGCTTCGCGCTCGACAATCCCAAGAAAATTCCGTTCCTGAGCTTCCAGCCGGTTTCGTTCACCGGCCGCGATGAAGCCATCACCGATGAGCGTCGCAAAGCCCAGCGTTACACGCTGGCGAATCTCGCGCATGACGTGAAGAATCAGACTGGCCTCGGCGAGCCGGTTCGCGACTGGTTCCCGATTTCGTTCATGAGCACGTTCTCCGATTTCGCCGACCTGGTGCACGGGCCGAATGCCGATTGGGGCCAGCTCTCCTGCGGCTGCCATCCGAATTGCGGCGTGGGCATGGCCGTGATGTGCGATAAGGAAACCAAGGAATATCGCCCGGTAACCGCGTTCCTGAACGCGGATCGCCTGGCCCGCGACGTGGCGAAGATCAACGACGGTGCGCGCAGCAAGCGCATGTCGGTGATCGGCGTTTCGCTCGCGCTGCTGCGCAACTATAATCCTTACGAAGCTCCCACGCATTTCCGGTTGAGCGACCTGATCGCCAAATTCGACAAGTGCTTCGGCATGTCGAAGAAATCACAGACCGGCGCGTACGGCAAAGTGACCGGCGACCGCACCATGGCGGACATCGAGAAGCGCCGCGGGGACCGCTGGAACTTCCTGTTCATCGCCGGCATGTGGTTCCAGGACCTGTTCAACTACGATTTCCGCCGCACCGAGCAGTGCATCATTCCCTACGCGACCCAGGAAGGCGAAATCAGCTTCTGCGCGTACAACACGGGCGTCGGTTGGCGCAACATCGTCGAGAAAATGCACATGACGGCGACGCTCACCAAGTGGTATGAAGAGAACGGCCGCCACGAAATCATCGCCGGCGGCAAGAAAGTTACGCTGCCGTCCTCCGAGCACAACCTGGTCCTGCGTGCCGACGACGTGGCCCGCGAACGCCAGCATGACCTGGATGACAAAGGCATCGCCAAGACGGCGCGTGAAGAAAAAACCCGCGCCCGTGACGCGAAGTTGAAGGAACAAGCCAAGAACGAGCAGATGATGAAGCTGTACCGCGAACAGGTGCTCGGCGAGAAGCCGGTCGCGGACATGGTGCCGTTGAGCGCGATCGCCCCGGCCGCTCCGAAGCCGGTCGAAAAACCCGAAGAGGTCGGCTCGTTCGGGGATTGATCACCGACGCGACATTTTTTGAACCGTTACGGCCTCCCGAAGCCATGGGAGGCCGTGGCTTTTCCTGTGAGCACATCTGCTTGAGACCTCCACGGCGAATCCCTTGGCCAGGTTAGGATGAACGTATGTCCGATCATTCGCGGCTGGTGGGCGAGGCCGAGAGCCATCAAACTGCGCGTCAGCTTGAGGACGACAGGATCGCTGAGCTGCGAGACGAGATGCGGGCAGCGGTGCGCCGACGCCTTAGCGAGCTTGAGCTATCGGCCAGGAGCAGAGAAGGCTACGTCAAGGAGTTAACGAGCATGCTCCACGCCCAGATGGAAGCCTTCATCGGCAGCGCCGTCGATGTGCGCCACGAGCTCATTGGCAGGTGCGCGCGGCTGGCGTCGGAAGAGGAGATGGCAACGCTTGAACGACAGCTGTACGCAGAGGTCGACGCCGTGTTTTCGCTCGTGGAACGTGAGGTCCAGGTAGAGGGCGGAGGCGCCTTGTACGCCGACGTTGTCGAAAGCCTTTCGGAGTGGAGGCTGGCGATGAAGTCTCGAGCAAAAAGGAAATTGAACATCGCACGAAATGAAATCCGGCTTCCCGCTCCGGCGCCGAGCGCCGCGGCCTCGGGCATCAACGTTTCGGCGGGCCACGGCTCGATCGTGACCTTTGGCGACGTTTCCGGGAGCATCGTATCGACCTTCGGAAAAGCCGACTCCGACTCCGAACTCAGCCGAGCCCTTTCCCAACTCGCGCGGGCGGTCGAGCGGTCGACCGAGCTCACGAGCGACGTTCAAAAGGACGTCCTAGTGAGCCTCCAGTTCATTGCGCAGCAGGCCGTCGCTGAGCCGGCGTTACGGGAGAAGGCCGGCATCATCAGGAGCGTTTGGAATGGGATTCTCTCCTCGCTGGCAGTCGCTGGCGATGTCGCCAGTATTTGCGGCGTGGCGGGGCCGCTAGTGCTTCAGCACTTCGGGAAGTAGCGCGGGCGCTCTGCGCTCTCCAACGGTTACCTCTACCAACCTTGCGTTCTCTGGCAGGTCGTTTCGCCCGGCGTGAGATAAAGGTCGATCGCTTCGCGAATGTTGATCTCCGCTTCCTGTTCTGTTTCACCCGCCGAGGCGCAGCCAGGCAACTCGGGGCAGACAGCGGAGTAATCGCCGGTTTCCGGGTCCAGCTCGATGACGACTCTGAACTTCATATCGTTAGTATGCGCTACCTGCGGCCTTGCAGACCTTTGGCAGTTGCTGGTCGGGTCTCACTGCGGCGATGTTCCCACGCGGCCTCGTCGGCCAGAGCCCGGAATCCCTCGCGATTCGCGTCGAAATTTTGCTTCCACGCTTCTTCGCCGTCCAGCGATTCGAGGATCTGCGCCGCGATCGCGTCCTGTTCCGTCTCAGAAAGCGCTTCCACGCGCTTCAGGGCTTTTTCGAGAAGTCCGGTCACGCTTTCAGCATAATCGAAAACATAAACTGATATCCTCCAAGAAAGGCATGCGGCCGACTCTTCTTGTCTTCCTCTTCGCCGCACTCAGTGCTCCCGGTCGAGCGCAAGTCCGGCCGCCGGCGTTCAATTCCAACGCCACCGCTGCCTATGAATCGCTGCTCCGGCTGCGCACCACCGCGACCGTTCTCCATATCACCGCGCATCCCGATGATGAAGACGGCGCGCTGCTTACCTGGCTCGCGCGTGCGCAAGGGGTTCGCACCGGGTTGCTCACGCTCACTCGTGGCGAGGGCGGCGCGAATCTCATCGGACCCGAGCAGTTCGACGCGCTCGGTCTGCTGCGCACCGAGGAACTGCTCGCCGCGGACCGTTATTACGGCGTCGACCAGTTCTTTACCAGCGCCGCCGATTTCGGATTCTCGAAACGTCTGGATGAAACCTTCGCGCATTGGGGAAAAGAAAACATCCTGCGCGATTGCGTCCGCGTGGTGCGGCTGTACCGGCCCGATGTGATCATTTCCAGATTTTCAGGCGACCCTCGCGACGGCCACGGAAATCATCAGGCCGCCGGAGTCCTGAGCGCCGAAGTTTTCAAGACTGCGGCCGATCCGACGCTTTATCCCGAGCAGTTTCGCGAAGGTCTGCGGCCGTGGAAAGTGCGGAAGCTGTATCGCAGCGCGGGGCCGGCCGAGCCCGGCGCGATTCGCATCGACACCGGCGTTTACGATCCCATGCTCGGCATGTCGTACGCACAGGTTGCCTCCATCGGATTGAGCTTTCAGAGGTCGCAGGGGAGCGGAGCGCGACGCGCAAGACCCGGGCCTTCGATGTCCTCAGTCGCGCTGGTCGAAACCAGAATCAAGGACAATCCACAAAAGGAAACCAGCGTATTCGACGGCATGGACACCACCCTGCGGGCGCTCGGGGACATGGCGCCGGCGTTGAATCTCGGCGTGGTGCTTAGCGAAATCGATAAGGACATCTCGCGCGCCATCGACGAGTTCGACGCCCGCGATCCCTCGCGCGTCCTGGAGCCGCATATCGTCCCCGCGCTGCGCAATCTGCGCGCGGTCATCCGGAATGTCAGCGATTCGCCGCTCGATGAAGACTTGAAATACGATCTGCTGTTCCGGCTGCGCAATAAAGAGGACGAGTTCATGCGCGCCGGGAACCTGCTGGCGGCGATCTCCCTCGAAGTGACGGCCGATCCGCACGGGCCGGTCACGCCGGGACGCAAGTTCCGCATCGCCTCGGTGCTCACCAACCGGTCGCACGCGAAAGTCGAAAATGTCGAGCTGGGGTTGAGCGTGCGCGGCGGGATCCAGTTTTCCTCGAAGCCCGGCCAATGCGACCTGCTCGGTTATAACGAACGGTTCGAGCAGCAGTTCGACGCCTCCGCCGGCGAGGATGCCGAGTTCACACGGCCCTATTTTTCGCGCCAGGATCCGTATCGCGAAAACGCGTATCACATTGATCAACCGCAGTACGCCGACCTCGCCTCCGCGCCGCCGCAGATCCTCGGCACCGCGACTTACCGCATCGCGGGAGTGCGCTTCAGCTATACGCAGCCCGCTCGGGATGCCGATGGGCGGCTGGTGTCGATCGCGCCCGCGATCAGCGTCACGCTGGCGACGGATCGCGGCGTCCTGCCGGTCTCGCGGCATACTTCGACGGCCGAGGTTCGCGCCGAAATTCTCAACAACGCCGCCAGTCCCGGCGATGTGAAGGTGCATCTGGAATTACCCGCCGGGTGGACCGCGTCCCCCGCCGGCGCCGCGCTTCATTTCACCCACGCGGGAGAGGCGCAGACCGTCGAATTCCGCGTAACCGCCGCGGCGGTCGGCGCGCACGCCTATCCCATCGCGGCGGTCGCCGAGTTCGCCGGCAAGACCTATCGCGATGGTTATGAAACCATCGCGCATCCGGATCTCGAGGCGCGTCAGCTTTATCACCCGGCGACCGGGTCCATTGAAGGCGTCGAGGTGCATGTGAGCCCGAATCTGAAGGTCGCTTACGTCATGGGGTCGGGCGATCTGGTGCCGCAGGCGCTCGCGCAAATCGGAATCAGGCCGCAGATGCTTTCGCCCCAAGATCTGGGGCAGGCGAATCTCGCGGCGTTCGATGCGATTCTGGTCGGCATTCGCGCGTCGGCCACGCGGCCGGATTATCGTGCCCACAACGCGCGCCTGCTCGATTATGTGAAGAACGGCGGCACGCTCATCGTCGAGTACCAGACGCCTGAATTCGACCAGACCCCCTTCGGCCCATATCCGTTTCAGATGGGGCCGCACGCCGAAGAGGTCACCGAGGAAGACGCGAAAATTGCGATTCTCGACCCCGCCAATCCCGTTTTCAATGTGCCGAACAAAATCACCGAAGCCGATTTCGATGGATGGGTGGAAGAGCGCGGGTCGAAATTCATGACCGAGTGGGACCCGCAATACAAGCCGCTGATCGAATGCCACGATCGCGACCAGGCTCCGCAGCGCGGCGGCCTGCTGCAGGCGCATTACGGAAAAGGCACGTTCACCTACCTGGGCCTGGCGCTCTACCGCCAGCTTCCAGCGGGCGTGCCGGGAGCGTACCGGCTTCTCGCCAATCTGATCAGCGCGGGCCGGGCCAAGTGAATCACACTTGCTAGACTGGACGTGTGGCGAACGTCAACACGGCTCCGCGCCTCGATGTGATTCTCGAAGGTATTCGAGTCGAGGTCGAAAAGGACGCCACTACAAAATCGTACGTTACCTATGTACCGGCGCTTGGGAACCTTTCAACTTTCGGGGATACGCTCGAAACCGCTCTCGATCACACTCGCGACATGCTGCTCACTTACATCGTCTCCATGGATGACGACGGCCTTCCACTACCATTTTCGAAGGCCAAGGTGAAGACGCTTGTTCGTGCTCTCCAAACACCGCTGGCGCTGTGACCGCTCGACAAGTCGCGTTCCGCGTTCTCGAACTGGTTGAAAAAGGCGGATTCGCCTCCGACCTGCTGCGCCGCGAAACCGAAAATCTCTCGGCGCGCGATGCCGGACTGGCCGAGGCGATCGTCATGGGGTCGCTGCGATATCAAGCTCAGCTCGATTTCCTGATCGCGCATTATTCGGGCCGCGGCCAGAAGCTCGATCCGGAAGTCCGCATCGCGTTTCGCATGGGGATTTATCAGCTTCGCTACCTCGACCGGATTCCGGCGCATGCCGCCGTTGCGGAATCGGTCGAGCTGGTCAAGCGCGCCCACAAACGGAGTGCCGCGCCCTTGGTCAACGCGGTCCTCAGAAAGGTAGACCGCGCGCCGGTCGCGTGGCCCGATCTCGCCACCGAGCTGAGCATTCCGGCCTGGATGCTCGAACGCTGGCAGCGGCAGTATGGCGACGCCCCGGCGGAAAATATCGCGCGAGCCGCGCTCGAACAGCCGCAGGCTTGGATCAATCCAGAAACCGGACGCGAGCAGGATATCGGCGCGCAATCCATCGTTCCGCTGCTCGCAATTGAGCCCGGGATGAGCATGCTCGACTTGTGCGCCGCTCCGGGGAACAAGACCGCGCAGGCGATCGCCGCCGGAGCGCGCGTCATTGCCTGCGATGTTTCCATGTCGCGTCTCGCTGGCGTTCCCGGCGCCCGTGTTCAGCTCGACGCGACCACCGCGCTGCCGTTCGGGAACCGGTTCGACCGCATCCTGATCGACGCGCCGTGCTCCGGCACCGGAACGCTGGCCCGGAATCCGGAGATCAAGTGGCGGCTGAAGCCCGCCGATCTGGCGCGTTTCGAGATCACGCAGCGCGCCATCCTCAACCAGGCGGTCGAATTCGTCAAACCCGGGGGACGCCTGGTTTACTCCACCTGCTCGCTCGAACGCGAAGAAAACGAAGCAGTAGTCGAGGGACTGCCGGCGACCCGGCACCATCGTCTGCCCGGCCGGGATCCGGGAGACGGCTTTTTCGCTGCCGTGATAGGCTGAAAAGAAGCAGAAGTCAGGAGTCAGGGATCAACCACAGCGCCCGAATTCTGACTCTTAACTGGTGACTTCTTCCGTATGTTAGAGATTCTTCCATCCATCCTCTCCGCCGATTTTTCGCGACTAGGCGAACAGATCGGCGAGGTCGAACGCGCCGGCTGCCAGACTATCCACCTGGATGTGATGGATGGGCATTTCGTGCCCAATCTGACCATCGGACCGCCGGTCATCGAATCGCTTCGCAAGGTCACCAGGATGACCTTTAATGTTCACCTGATGATCGAGGATCCCGACCGTTACGCGACCGCCTTTATTCAAGCCGGCGCCGATCACGTGCTGGTGCATCAGGAAGTCTGCGTCCACCTGGATCGCACCATCCGCATGATTCAGGGCGAAGGCGCGCGGGCAGGAGTCGTCATCAATCCGGCAACTCCGGTCGCCATGCTCGATGAAGTGCTGGACATGGTCGATTCGGTGCTGGTGATGAGCGTCAACCCCGGTTTCGGCGGCCAGCGCTTTATCCCCAATTCGCTTAAGAAAGTCCGCGAGCTTGCGCGTCTCAAAAGGGAGCGTCAATTGCAATTCCCGATCGAGATCGACGGCGGCATTACCCTTGAAAACGTTGCTGAGGTGGTGCGGGCCGGCGTCGAGTGGGTGGTTGCGGGGTCGTCGGTTTTTCACAGTGTGAACGCGGGGGCCGCTTATGAGGAACTGCTCCGGGCGGCGCGCGCAGCCGTCGAAGTTAGGGTATAGTCATAAGGATATTGCTTTATATGCGTCTTAAACACACCATCGCGGTCGTCATTGCCCTGGCAGCGCTGCTCAACGTCTCGTGCGGATTCAAGCGCAAGAAATACGAAAATCCGATCACCAAAGACACCCAGCAGCCCGACAAAGTTCTGTTCGATAAAGCCATCAAAGATATCGAGCACGGCCGCTACGAAACCGCGCGCCTGACGCTCAACACCCTGATCAATACTTACGACACCAGCGAATATCTGGCGAAGGCAAAGCTCGCGATCGCGGACAGCTGGTATCGCGAAGGCGGAGCGCACGGCTTGGCGCAGGCCGAAGCCGAGTACAAAGACTTCATCCTGTTCTATCCCACCATGGAGGAAGCGGCCGAGTCCCAGGAAAAAATCTGCAAGATGCACTACGACCAGATGTCGCTGGCCGATCGCGACCCCAACAACGGCCTGCGCGCGGAACAGGAATGCAAGACGCTGATCACCCAGTTCCCCAATTCAAAATATGTGCCGGAAGCGCTGCAGCGGCTGCGCGAAATCCAGGAAGTGCTGGCCGAAGCCGAATTCGTCACCGGCGCCTTCTATGCAAAGCGCGGTTCAAACGCCGCGGCGGCCAATCGTTTCGACGGGCTCGTTTTGCAATATCCGCTGTACAGTAAGGCCGACGAAGCGCTGTGGGAAGAAGCCGGTTCCTACGGGCGCATGGGTCCCCGCTTCCGGTCGAGAGAAGGCGAGGCTCTGCAGAAGCTGGTGCGCGAATATCCCTTGAGCCCGCGCGCCGACGCCGCCAAGAAGCGCCTCCAGATGCTCGAAATGTCGGTTCCCGAAGCCGATCCCGCCGCGGTCGCGCGGATGAAGGCGGAGCTTGAAAATCAGACCAAGCCCGGCATGATGCATCCCATCAAGAACCTGCTGCGCCACGGACCGGATGTGAGCCACGCCGCCAAAGCGGGTCAGCCGACCATGACCAATCCGAAGGCGTCCATTCCGGTTACAGTCCCCGTGGTCGCCGCGGCTCCAGGCGTCACCGATGTGACCGTTGCGCCGGTCACAGACCCGACCGCTCTCGATACCAAGCCGGATGCTCGCGCCAATCCGCCAGCCTCTGGAGCGAAGCCAGCGACACCGACACCGGGCACCTCTTCATCGGCTCCGTCGACACCCGGAGCGGCCAAGCCAGTGACGGCGGCCACTGCTGCCGCAGCTCCTGCGCCGGCTTCGGCCGACGCGAAGAAGGCCGACAAGAAAAAGAACGACAAGAAGAAGAAAAAGACGACCGACGACGAAAAGAAGTCGACCGATCCAGCCAAGACCACCACGCCCGATAAATGAGCATCATCCTGCTCGCCGATGACAGCCCTCATGCCCAGCGCATGGGCGAGCGCATCCTGCGCGACGAGGGCTTTGAGGTGGTCAGCGTCACCAACGGCCTAAGCGCCATGGTCCGCATGGCCGACGTCGATCCCGACCTGGTGATCGCCGACGTTTTTCTTCCCGGTCGGAACGGTTTCGAGATCTGCCGCGCCATCAAGAGCGAGTACCGGCATGTTCGTGTGATTCTGACCGCCGGTTTGCTCGAGCCGTTCGATGAGGACGAAGCCCGCCGCGCCGGCTGCGACGCGATCCTGAAGAAACCGTTTGAAGCGTCGCTGGTGATCGGGATCATTCGCCCGCTGGTGCACGACGCGCAGCTGGCGCGCGGCCTGTTCGCAGAAGCCATGGTT
Source organism: Terriglobia bacterium (assembly GCA_963797245.1). Taxonomy (GTDB): domain Bacteria; phylum Acidobacteriota; class Terriglobia; order Bryobacterales; family Bryobacteraceae; genus Palsa-187. Next base: position 74,581 of record CAWCPE010000009.1, on the reverse strand, counting down.
TCCGCGCGCCCCGTGGATCCCCCGCTGGACGCTTCGCCCGTGCCCGCCGCGCCCGCCCCACCCGATCCGGAGCGTGTGGAAGCCGCCATCACGCTGGCTCTCGACGCCGCCCTCCCCGCCCTGGTGCGTGAAATCACCGAGAGGGTTTTGGTAGCATTGGGTCACTAACCCATTCAAGAACATGCCCGAAAACACTTTCGACATCGTCTCCAAGATCGAGCTGCCCGAAGTGAGCAATGCCATCCAGCAGGCGCGCAAGGAACTGGAGCAGCGCTACGATCTCAAAAATTCGCACTCCTCCATCGAACTGAAGGAGAAGGAAAACCAGATTGTGCTCGCGAGCGCGGACGAGTTCAAGCTGAAAGCCGTGATCGACATCCTGGAGCAGAAGCTGGTGAAGCGCAAGGTGCCGCTCAAAGGGTTGAATTACGGTGTGATCACGCCTTCGGCCGGGTCCACGGTGCGCCAGGAAATCACTTTGCAGCAGGGCATCCCGCTGGAGAAAGCGCGCGAGATCGTGAAGGCCATCAAGGACAGCAAGAAGAAGGTGCAGGCGTCCATTCAGGGCGACGTCGTGCGCGTCTCCGGCAAGGATCGCGATTCGCTGCAGGAGATCATCGCGCTGCTGCGCGGCTCGGATTTCGGCATCGATATGCAGTTCACCAATTACCGGTCGAACTGACTTGAATCGCGCACAACGCTTCGCTGTGCGCTCCGGATTTGGATCGCGGACGCTGAGAAATGCGTAAAATCGAATCGCTATTTATTCCCGGTCCCGCCGGGCGCCTGGAAGCTCTTCTCGAAGAACCCGAGGGTTCCGCACCCATCGAAGCCGCGCTGGTTTGCCATCCGCATCCCAGCCACGGTGGGACCATGCACAACAAAGTGGTGTACCGGATCGCGCGCGGTCTGCGGCGCGCGGGCGCCGTGGCGCTCCGCTTCAATTATCGCGGCGTGAATTTGAGCGAAGGCGCCTACGATGAAGGCGAAGGCGAGTTCCATGACGCGCGCGTCTGTCTCGACTACTTGCGCTCGCGCTATCCTGACTTGCCGTTCACGCTGGCCGGGTTTTCATTCGGATCGCGCGTCGCGCTGCGTCTGGGCTGCGGCGAACCTGCGGTACGGCGCGTGATCGCCGTCGGATTCCCGACCATCTATCACGACCGCGGCTATCTGGATGGTTGCACAGTGCCGCGAATTTTTGCGCAAAGCACCCACGATCAGTATGGGCCCGTGGATCAGCTGGTACCATTCGTCGAATCCCTGCCCGAACCGAAACGGCTGGTGCTGGTCGAAGCGCAGGATCACTTCTTCGCCGGAGGATTGGATCAATTGGAAGAGGAGATTTACCGGCTTTAGACGCCGGCCAGCCGGAGCTCACGTTCCAGGCGCCGGGTGGCGCGCTGGCTGATCATTTCCGCAACCTTACTGAGCAGCCCGGGAATGTCCTCGGGCTTGATCAGCATGGAGTTCTGCTTCGGCCGCGGCTCGGTCGCGCCGTTCTGATAGGTGGTGATCAGAGCAGTGGCGGGCTTGTAAAGCATCATGCGAGCATGCGCCAGGACTTTCAATCCCGCTTCTGGGGATTCCATGGCTAAATCGCTCAAAACAAGCTCGTAAGTGCCGTCATCGAGTTTTCCGACCGCTTCCGCCGCGCTGGCCGCCGCGTCCACGTTATAACCGCCCGCTTCAAGCACGGTCTGGAGCGTCAGCCGTGATGCCGGATCGTCATCCACCAGCAGCACACGCGCTAACTCATACTCGAGATTGCGTGCATTACTCATATTTTTTGCGTTTTCCACTCTCGCCCGGCCGTTGCCGGATCGGTACAGGAACAGTGTAACCCGAAAGCACTGAAATCCGACCCCGAGATTTTCTTAGAACGGTTTAGGCAGGCGGTACTGTTCAGATTCCACTCAAGAAAACACGTTCGAAGATATAATCCACGTGGGCCAGGTAACGTTCCAGAGAGAAAGCCTGGTCGAGCTTCTGAAGTGTAAGATAAGAGAGTACTTGGGGGTCATTTTGGACCGCCATCCGGAAGTCGCCATCGGATTCCCAGGCCCGCATGGCGTGCTCCTGGACCACCTTATAGGCCTGCTCGCGCAGCATTCCGGCGGCGGCCAGATCCAGCAGGAGCTGGCCTGAGAAGATCAATCCACGGGTGCTCTCCAGATTGCGCCGCATCCGGGCCGTGTCCACCCGCATTCCCTGCACCAGCCAGCGTGTCTTGGACAGCGTGTAATCGGTCAAAATCGCCGAATCCGCCAGAATCACCCGCTCGGCCGAGGAATGTGAAATATCGCGCTCATGCCATAACGCGATGTTTTCAAAGGCCGGAACCATGTTGCCGCGGACCACTCGCGCCAGGCCGGAGATTTGCTCGGCAGTCACCGGATTGCGCTTATGCGGCATCGCGGAGGAGCCTTTTTGCCCTTCGCTGAACGGCTCCTCGGCTTCCCGAACCTCGGTGCGCTGCAGATGCCGGATCTCGAGGGCGATCTTGTCCAGGGTAGACGTGATGAGCGCCAGCGCGGAAATCCAGAACGCATGCCGGTCCCGCGCGATCACCTGCGAGGCGATCGGCGCCGGCTTCAAATCCAGCCGCGCGCAGATCCGTTCCTCGGCCTGGGGCGAAATATGGCCGAAGGTTCCCACCGCGCCCGAAATTTTTCCTACTCGCAACTCCTCCGCAGCCAACGTGAAGCGCGCGATGCCTCGCCGCAGCTCGTCGTACCACAGTGCGATTTTCAGGCCGAAGGTGATCGGTTCGGCATGGATTCCGTGCGTGCGCCCGATCTGCGGGGTGTGCTTGAATTCGAACGCGCGGGCCTTGAGGACTGCCGAAAGCGCCTCGGCTTCCTCGACGATCAGCGCGGACGCCTGCTTCAACACGAGAGCCTGCGCCGTGTCGACCACGTCATTCGAGGTCAGGCCGTAATGAAACCAGCGCGACGCGTCGGCAGCACTCGCTTCCGCCATCTTTTCGGCCACCGCGGTGGTGAACGCGATGACGTCGTGCTTGACTTCGCGCTCGATCGCGTGAATTCTGGCGACGTCAAAGCCAGCCTGGGCCCGCAACGCGCGCGCGGCTTCGAGCGGAACCTCGCCCAACTCGGCCAGCGCTTCGGTCGACGCCAGCTCCACTTCGAGCCACTGCGCGAAGCGGTTTTCATCCGAGAAAATGCGCCCCATCGCGGGACGCGTATAGCGTGCAATCATCCGTAGATTATCGACTCCGTCGCGCGCCGCGGATCGGCCACGATCAGCCGCGTGAACAGGCTGCGTCCGCCGAGCGCGCGCTCCGCGCAGTTCTCCACAATCGCCGGATGATTGTTGTGCTCGCTCAGATGGCCCAGAATGATGGTCGACGTGGATGAATCCAGGTGATCGCGAATGAACCGGCACGCGACTTCATTCGAAAGATGACCCATCCGCCCCATCACGCGCTGCTTCACCGACCAGGGATACGGGCCCACCTTCAGCATTTCGAGATCGTGATTCGATTCGAGCAGCAGCACGTCAGCACGCGAGAGATGGAATCGGATCGAGTCCGGCAGATAGCCCAGATCGGTGGCGATCGCGATGCGAATGCCGCGCGAGTGAAACGAGAATCCAACGGGATCGGCCGCGTCATGCGGGATGGTGAAGCTCGAAACGTCGATGTCGCCGATGGTGAACGACGCCCCGGCCTGGAACATTTCAAGCTTGGGCGTGTATTCGCTCCACGCCACACAAGGAGCGGTCAGCCGTGAAAGATACACCGGAATATCCAGTTTGCGCGCGATGGCCTGCAATCCCGAGGTATGGTCGGAGTGCTCATGCGTGATCAGGATCGCGTCGAGCGATTCGGGAGTTTCGCCCGCCGCCGCCAGCCGCTCGAAGGTCTCCTTACGGCTCAGCCCGGCGTCCACCAGCAGGCGCGTACGGTCGGTCGCAACCAGCGCGGAATTGCCGTTGCTCGATGAAGCGAGCACCGAGATCTTGAAGATGGCGGGGTCTCCTCTTGAAGATCATTATAGCCGCGAATGAGCGCCGGTGAACGCGAAAAGAAGAGTGGCCGTTAATAAACGTGATTGAACGTGAATGTTTTATTTACGTTCATCGACGTTCATGAACGGCCAAAAAATCTTAGCGCGCGCCGCCGGTCGGGCGAGGCTTCTTCTTGGCGACGGAATACAGCGTGAACGTCCCCGCATCGGGCGGGCTCATTTCGATCTGCGTGCCGGGAGGGAGATCGAAGGGCATGGTGTAGTAGTACGTCCGCGCGAAATCCGGATTGAATTGATAGATCCACAGCAGCGGCTGGATGGTGCCGTCCGGCCGCGCGGCGATCACCTGGACGCTCGCGCCCTTTTTCAGATCCTTGGGGCGAATCGCCACCACGTGCACGCCGGCTTCGATTTTGCCCTGGCTCGCGATCACCACTTCGGAGGATCCCTGCGGAGCGACCGGATCCTGCCAGTCGATCAGCTTGGGCGCGGCCGCCGGTACATATTTGGGCTCGCCTTCCGGCGCTCCGCCTTCCACCCAGTCGTCGACCAGTTCGATCTCTTCCTGGGTCAGGCCGCGGTCGGTCTTGAATTCCGAGAATCCTTTGACGGCCTGCCACGGCGGCATGCGGCGCGAGTCGACCTCTTCCTTGATCGCCTTGGCCCACGGCCGCGCCGCCTCATACGTGGCGAGCGAAAACGCCGCGCCGCCTTCCTTGTGGCAGGTGACGCAACGTTTATCCATCATCCGCACGATTTCTTTCGAAAAAGTGATCTTGGTGGTGATGACGTCGTGCGCCGGGGCCACCGATGCGGTCAACGCGATTGCAACCCAAAAGCGATTCATGAGGCTCTCTTCGAAAGTACCGCGAACCTGTCCACGCGTCAATCCAGCCGATCAGTGAGCCGACGAAGCCGTGGGAGGGCGGCCATAAATCGTCTTGTTGGTGAACATGGGATCCACCGCCACGTCCACAAATCCGATCATCATCTCTTCCCAGCTCTGCTCGCCCCACCGGACGTCTTTGGTGGGGTCGGGATTGGCGGGATTATTGGCGGAATTGTCCCACCACGCGGTCGCCTTGATCTTGGCGCCCGGCTGCAGCACCAGCGGCTTGGCGAGTTTGTAGGAAAGCTGCCAGTTCAGGCTCCAGTTATCGACCTTGAGCAGCGTCTGGGTCTCCCCGGTCGGATAAATCACCTCATACTCAAACGCCTTGCCGCGCAGATGCATGTGCGGGAAGACGCTGAGCACGGTCATTTGATTGACCACCGGAATGGTCGCCTCGGCTTTGAAGTTCGCGTCGCCGGCCGGAATCTTGAAAACGTTATTGAGCGCGCCGATCGTGATGACCCGCTGGGTGGGAGGCTCCTTCGCAAGAATCAGTCCGATTTTGGTCTGATCCTCTCCCGCCTTTCCGTTGGCGGTGTAGTGCATCTGGAACACGATGTCGCTGCCCGCCCGGATCTGCTTGGCCCGGCCCTCCCCCCATTCGTCGGGGACCATGCCGGGCGTGTAGATGGTCAACACGTCGTTGAACCCGCCCTCCGTGTTACTGAAGCGCTGGCCGGGCGAAGCCACCGTGGGAACGAACGGGACGCCGGGTTTGGCATCCTTCAGCCACCGGTCGCCGGGAGGACGGATGAAAATCACGGCGTGATGCACCACCGTGCGGTTGGACGGCCGGATCTCGACCGCCTGCACCCATTTGTCTTCGGTGAAGCCGGTGGGCACCACGATGTACTGGTATTCGATCTCGCCGGCTGCCGGAATCTGAATCGGCTTCGGCATCTCGACAATCACATCCGGCTTGCCGATGTTCCAGCCTTCGACCCAGGTGCGTGGCTTCGGTGCGTCCGCTTTCGAGCCTTCCGGCGCGCCCTCATCGGCCCACGCGGCCAGCGTGTCGATCTGGTCGCGCGAAAGCGACCGGTCGTTTGAGAACTTACCGTAATGCGGATCGGCCGGCCACGGCGGCATCAGGTTCTTGAGCACCTCGAACTTGATGGCTTTGGCCCACGGCCGCGCCTCCTGGTAGCTCAGCAGCGGCATGGGGCCGATCTCGCCGGGACGATGGCATTCCTGGCAATGTTGCTGAAGAATCGGTTCGACGTTTTTATGAAAAGTGACGGTCGGCGCGGCCGCGGCCGACAGGGACACGATCACGGATAAGGCCAGATAACGCATCGGGGCACTCCAATTTGAAGACTGGTAGAGACAAGACGGGCGGGTCTCGTGGTAATCGAGGCCCGCCCGCAAAACAATTACCGATTTTCCGCGGCTGTGCCGGTGGGCTTCGGCTGGCGGCGAGGCACCATCAGGTCCATCGGGTTCTTTTCGATCGGGAAGGAGACGTCGAAGAAGCCGAACATCATCTCATCCCAGCTCTGCTCGCCGAAATGCACTTCTTTGGTCGGATCCGGGTTATTCGGATTGTTGGGCGAGTTGTCGTAGTGCGCGACGCACTCGATGGTGGTGCCCTTCGGCAGCAACAGCGGCTTGTCGAGGTAATACGAGAGCTGCCAGCTGAAGCTGTAGTTCGGCACGCTCAGCAGTTCCTCTTTGCGGCCGTCCGGGAAGACCACCGTGTACTTGAAATCCTTGCCGCGAAGGTGCATGTGCGGCAGCAGCATTTCGAGTGTGGCGTCGTCCTGCAGGGTAAACTTGGAGTCCACTTCGTAGTTGGGATCGCCCGGAGGAATCGAGATCCGGGGATTCATCGCGGCCATGCTGAACACGCGAGTAGTCGGCTTCTCCTTCGAGAAGATGATGCCCACGCGGCTCTTGTCCGAGCCGGTCTTCCCATCGGTGGTGTAGTGGAGCTGGAAGATGATGTCGGCGCCCTTGGGGATCAGCTTCGCCTGGCCCGGCTTCAGGAAGTCCGGAATGGTTCCCGGAGCGTAGCCGGCCAGCATGTCTCCGCCGCCGATCGCACCGCCGCCTTCGCCGCCACCCTGACGGCGCGCCGCGCCCTGACGGGCTTCCGGCGGAGGAGCTTCATGACCCGGCACGAAAGGCACGCCGATCGGCGCGTCCTTCATCCACGGGGAATGCGGATCGCGGATGAACGCAATAATGTGATGCACGTGCTCGCGGTCGCTCGGCACCGCTTCGGCGAACTGCACATACTTGTCTTCGGTGAAGTTGGTCGGAAGGCGGACATATTGATAGTCCACCGTGCCCGACGCCGGAACGCTGAAGGCGGTCGGCACTTCGAACACCATGTCCGGCTTGCCGATCTGCCAGCCTTCGGCGAAATCCACCGGCTTCGGCCCATCCTTGGGATTGCCGGCCTTGGCGCCGCTATCCACCCAGGAAACCAGCGTCTTGATGTCGGTCTCCGACAGCCTGCGGTCATTCGAGAACTTGCCGAAGTGCGGATCCGCGAACCACGGCGGCATTTTCTTCGACAGCACGGCAGCCTTGATCGACTTCGCGTAAGGCCGGGTGTTGTCATAGGTCAGCAACGACATCGGGGCGGCTTCGCCCGGGCGATGGCACGTCTGACAGTTTTTTTCGAGTACGGGGAGTACGTCCTTATAGAACGTGGTCTCGGGGACGGGAGCGGCGGCGGCAATTCCTACACACACCAAGCCCAGCGTGAAAAAGCGCATCGTAACCTCCAACATTCCAACTATACGACGGTTCCACCCAATTTGGTTCCCCCAACTTTCTGCGCCGGAACGCGCAGGGAAATGCGTATTTCCGCGCAAAATAACGGTTCTCATGCACTTAACGCTGTTAAGGAGAGCCCCTGGAGTATGTAAATTATTGTAATGCTTGGATGATTTGCCACGCCGTCGCGTCCCCCGCCACCCCCGAACCGACCGCGAAAACCCTCCACCGCATCGCGCCGGAGCACTCGACCCGCACAATCGTGTCGCGGGTCGGGACCACGCGCAGAAACCCGTCGCGATCCGACGGCCATCCGCTTCGCTCGCGCGCCTCCCATTCGACCACGTAGGATTGCGCGCCGGGCACCGGACGCCAGGCGAGCGTGGTGTCGCGTTCTCCCGGCGTTGCGTCGAGCGGCACCGGCGTTGCTACCCGCGGACGCGCCGCTCCTTCGAGCGTTTGCCGGGGATTGGCCGCCACCCCTACCTGATACCGCGCCAGCCGGCCGTGCGCGTCGATCACCGCCACGGATGGAAACGTATCCACGTGATAGGCAACGGCCGTCGCGTGATCACACTTCACGATGGCGGAATCCATGTGATTCTTCTCGAGGAACCGCGCCACCGCCGCGTCGTCGTCGCCGACGTTCACCGCCAGTAGCCGCACATCGGCCGCGGCGGCCGCTTGGGAGAACTCGGCAATCTGCGCGGCGCAGGCCGCACACGCGGTATTCCAGAAAATCAGCGCGGCCGGTTTGCCCGTGATCGCGGAGAGCGTCCACTCTTTACCGCCGGCCTCGCGCAGTTTGAACTGCGGAGCCGGCCGGTTCACGATTTCGGCGCTCGCATGCGGAAAATTGGCGAACGCTTCACGCTTTTTACCGGCCTGGAGGGAGCGGATATAGCGGTCGATCAGCCCGCGATCGTACAGCCACCACTTGCGCGAGGCGTTGAGGTATTCGATCACCGCGTCGCGCTCGCCCGCATCGGCCAGATCCTCGGCGAGCGTCATATCGGGACCGTTGCCGCGAAAATTGGTCGCGTCGGCGGGGATTTGAAGCGACGCAAGCAGCCGCGCTCGAGCCTGCTCCACATCGCCATGCGCCAGCGCGACCCGGCCGAGCACGGTGTGACCACGATTGATGAGATCGGCGGCTTGATTCGGATTTCGCTTGACTAGTACGGCCGCGGCGTCCAGCGCCTTCTGCGCATCTCGCGCGGCCGATGAATCGTCCCCCGCCTCGAACTCGGCTTTCGCCAGGTCGGCGAGATACTGCGGTTTATCGCGATCGGGCGCCAGCGCCAGCGCCTCCGAGAACAGGCGCGCGCTCTCTCGAGGGTCCGCGGCGCGATTGGCTTCGCCGCGCTCGATGGGCGCCAACATGTTTTTCCATTGCTCGGCCGCCGGCGCGATTTCCATGGCGCGCCGCAGCCAGCGCGCGGCGAGGGTGGGAACGTCGTCATTCCCGAAGGTGAGCTGGCCCAGATTCTGGATGCCTCCGGCCGCAAGCATCTGCGCGGCGCCGCCCAGCAGAAATGCATTCTGCGAGGAATCGATTTCCCGGCGCGCGCTGCTCGCTTCCATGGTTCGCTGCAGAAATATTTCGGTCGAAAACTGCCCGCGTTCGGCGATGCCGTTGATTCCCGCCATGGCGGCTGCATCCACGATTCCGGCCGCTCGCCACAACATCGGATGCTCGGGAGCGAGCTTCAAAGCCGCGTCGAGCAGCGCGCGCGCGATTGCGCGGTCGGTCGCTTTCAGATAAATCGCGGCATTGGCGACCACTTCGGGCGTCGCACCCGGCTTCGAGATCTGCTCTTTCCATTTGGCGATCGATTCCTGGTAACCCTCGGGGTCGGCAAACGGGCCGGAGGGCGGGATCAGAAAATTGCCCGGCAGCCAGTTGCGGCCTTTGGGAGAAAACTCAATCAGCCAGAGGATGTTTTGCCGGCGCGCTTCGAGCAGGCGATCGTACGATATTCCGGCGGTCTGGTTCGGGTCGGTCAGCAGATTCAGAATCTGCGTCCGGAGGTTGGAGTCCTGAGGATGGATCGCGAGATTCTTTTGAAGCTCGGCAAGCGAAGACTGTGCGGCCACGCATGCCGCCCCGAGAAGTGCAACCGTCAGGATGGTTCGCATGGTACCGCCCTGACCTCGATTCTCGCAGATAGCCGTGGCGCACGCACTCCGGCGTGCCGCGTCGGCACTCCTGCCGACGCCTCCGGGGGCACGCAGGAGTACGTGCGCCACGTTTGCGGTAGTGTCCCGTTCCGGAAGTCTCTTTACTACCTCGCCGTGAGGAACCCCGCCCTCACGAGTGTGTGTGAAAAGTCAGTGCTTCACCCCGCCGTGACCGGCAGGGCTGGTCTATCGCGTTGAACGCACAGGCGTCGGTGACCAGCCCTGCCGGTCACGGCGGGGATCAACTCCACTTTTCACCCAGGCTCTCACGGGCAGGGCTTGTCACGAATCAAGCCACGCCGGCTACGGCGGGGTTCACGCCATAATGGAAACTTCAGATGCACCCCACTAGAAGTTCAACCGCAACTGCGCGACGATGATGCGCGGAGTGAAACCGGTTGCGGTCGCAGTGATGTGACCGAAAGTCGCCGTGTTGATGTTGGTGTTCGGCGCGGCGAAAACTTCGGTATTGGTCAGGTTTTCCGCCGTGGCGCGGAATTCGAGGTTGAAGCGCTCGGTGATTTTGAACCGCTTGAGCAGGTTGAAATCGAGCCGGATTCCGGCCGGACCATTCAAGCTCCCGTAGGCGAGTTCTCCGACCGTGCCGGGAGTCGCGTTAATCAGCGAGGTCTGGCCGTTGATGGCGATGGCTTTTAGCGTCGACAGCGCCTGCAGGTTCCCGTTGGCGGCGCCCGAAGCGATGCCGGCCACCTGCGGATCGGTGATCTGCGTGGCACCCGGGAAGTAGATCACGCCATTTCCGACTCGGGTCACCGACGCCGGCAGCGGACCCACCTGGGTCGCGTTGCCGGTGAAGGCGGTCACTCCGTTGTAATTCATGTTCAGGCCATCCGAGCCGATGATGGTGAGCGGCGCGCCCGTGAAGTAGGTGAAAATCGCGCCCATCTGCCATCCGCCCACCAATTGCGAAACGAACCCATGCGTATTGCCGAGCATCGACTTCCCAGGACCGAACGGCAGTTCATAAAGGCCATTGATCTTGATGGCGCCCGCGTGGTTGAAGGCGAGCACCTGTTTGTCGAGACCTTCGTCGCGCAGCGTGCGGTAATCGGCCAGGAAGATCGCGCTTTCGCCGGCCGAACTGTCTCCCATCACCTTGCTGAACACGTAGCTGCCCTGATAACTGAAGCCGTGCGAGAAGCGCCGGTTGACCTGAATCTGCAGCGAATGATAGTCGGAGTGGCCGGAGTTGTCGACCGTATACGCACCGCCTGGGAGAACCGCCGAGGTGCCCAGCGGGAATGGCGCGAACTGCGGGTTGACTACGAAGAAATTGGCCGGCAGGCCCGCTTTCTGAACCAGATAGCCGCCCGGAACGGCTCCGCTCAGGCTTCCATTCAAAAGTCCGGCCAACTCGGCGGGATTGTTGTTGGCAAGCATGGGCTGGAAAGTGGAACTGGTGCGCAGGGTGGCGGAAGTCAGACCCAAAGGCGCCACCAGCGAATCCATGAATTTGGAATCGCCGCCCGCCCGGACCGTGTTGTAGGCCTGCAGGAACGTCTCGCCATCCGGCGAAGGCGCCAGAATGTTGACTTCGTTCACGTCGTAGGCCCGAATCAGCCGGTCGCCCACATTGCCGACGTAGGAAATGCTCAGGAACGTGGTTTGCGACAGCTCGCGCTGAATCGAGAAGTTGAAGTTCTGCGAATACGGCGTGCTCAAATTGTTCTGGAACGAATACGCCGACTGCGAGCGAAGTCCGCTGATCGGCTCGGTAAACAGCGGCGTCTGGGTGGTCGTAATCGGGAACTTGATGTCCCCCAGATTCAGCAGCGAAGTGGACGTTTCCGTGACCGTGGTGGTCAGCGCGTCGGGCTCGTAGGAATTGTACATATGGACCACGTACAACGGGTCGCGGATGTAGGATATTCCGTAGCCGGAACGGATGACGGTCTTGTTCCTGCCGCCGGTCAGCCAGCGCGGCGCGCCTTCGCCGATGGACCACGCGAATCCGATCGCGGGACCGAAGTTACGCTTGTTGCTTTGATAGAGCTGCGTGTTCGGATTGCTGGTATTGGGCCCGATCAGCTGCACCGTGGTGAGTGATCCGCCGGATGCGCCGGGATTGAACAGCGAGCCGAAGTTGGTGCCGCTGATTCCGAAAATGCCGGCTCCGCCGCCCACCAGCGCCTGCATGCGCCCGTCGCCGTCGACCGGGACGCCGTAGTATTCATACCGGACTCCCAGATTCAGCGTGAGGGACGGCGTGATCTTCCAGTCGTCTTTGAAATAACCGCTGTACTCGTGGCTGAGCAGGTCGCTGTACCGCGTTTCGCCCGGGATGTAGGCCGTGGAATTCGAGGCGTTCAGCACCGCGCTTCCGCTCGAGAGCGAACCCGACAGGTCGTTCAGCAGCGCCGTGCCGACCGTCGAATTGGAGCCGACGCCCGGCAGCGTAGTGATTCCCGCGACTGCCAGAGCCCCCGTTTGCGCGCCGATCTGGGCCGTCGGTACGGTGCCCACCGTATCGTAGCCGGCATTATTAATAAACCGCACCACGACACCGCCTTTGAACGTATGTTTGCCCTTGATCCAGGTCAGATCGTCGCCATATTGAAATGTCTGCGAGATCCGGTTGCTGGTGGTGCCCGTGCTGGTGGCGGCCGGCGCGAGCGGGTTGGCTTCGGTGCCCTGCAGGGCCAGATAAAATGGCGTGCCGCCCGAGGTCGGCAGCAGCTTCAACCCGGCTACTCCGGTCGGCCCGGCCAAGGGATCGTACTCGCTGAACACCAGGGTACGCGGACGGAAGACGCCGATGCGGATCTCATTCAACAGGTTCGGCCGCAGGGAACTGGTCAGCGCGAAGCTGTACTGGGTGGTTTCGGTCGGCGCGAGGCCGACCGGAGAATCCGGGAAAGGCTGTGCGGCGGCGACGTTTTCACTGAAATAGGACTGATGATTCAGCGTGATGGTGGCGCGGTGTTTGTCATTGAAAATGTAATCGACACGGCCCTCGAAAAGCTGGAAATCGTCGATTACCGGCCGCGCCCACAGGAAGCCGGCGGTGTTCAAGCCGTCGCCGACCAGGTAATTGTTGGGAGCGGGCATCAGGCCGAACAGTTTCGCGACTTCGCCCGTCGGGTCCGGCCCCGGGCGGTTGGGGTCCCGGCCGAAAACGCTCACTGACTGCAATGGTCCGGTCGCCGAGGCGGGTTGGAGCGGAGCGCCGGAGGTGGTCACGGTGGGTGCCACGCCAGTGACGTTCTCGTTCAGGGCTCCGGGAAAATACCGGAAAATCCCTTGCAGGGCGGAAGGCGTATAAACCTGCGAATTGACAGCAACCTTTTGGTTCTGATGGTCTTCTTCCCAGATTCCGTTAAAGAACATCTTATTCTTCTTCACCGGGCCACCCAAGCGGAGCCCGAACTGATTGCGCACCAGGACGTTGCGCGGCGAATTCATCGCCCCGGTGATGGCATTCACGCCGGCGGCATTATTGAAATAGTCGTTCGCGTTCAGGTCGGTGTTGCGAAATTCTTCCCACGCGCTCCCGTGATACGCATTCGAACCGCCGCGCGTCACCAGCTGGACCTGTGCTCCGCCCCGTCCGTACTCGGCGTCGGCGGGTGAAGTCACCACGCGGAACTCTTCTACACGGTCGATACTGACGGTGTTCGCCACGTTGGTGTTGAAAGCGCCATTCAAAAGGTTATCTTGAGTATTGATGCCGTCCGTCGAATAATTGATTGCGCCGGTCTGCTGTCCGTTCATGTTGACGCTGCTGGTCCCGGTGGTGACGACGCCGGGCTGGGTGTTGATCAGATCGTAGGCGCTGCGGCCGACCAGTGGGAGGTCGAGAATTTTCTTATCCTCCATCACCGTGCCGATGGTCGCACTGCTTGCGTTGACTTCTGAAACGACGCCCTGAACCTCAACCGTTTCTGTGGTTTGGCCGATTTCGAGGCTGATATTCACAGTCAGCTTCGCGCCCACCGCCAGATCCACTTCGGGAATGCTGGCCCGGCGAAAGCCGGACTTCTCGGCATTGAATCGATAGCGTCCGATCGGAAGGGCCGGGAACACGAAAATGCCGGACTCATTGCTCTGAGCGTTGGTGGTGGCGCCGGTTCCGGTGTTCACGGCTGAGACAATCGCCCCGGCCACATGCGCGCCAGAAGGATCGGTTACGGTTCCCGATACGGTGGCATCAGTCTGTGCGAACGAGATCGCAGCAAACGTGACGAATACAAATATCAAACTCTTCGGAAAGCAGCTCACAAAACCCTCCAGCGGGCGGAAGCATGGCCCCATTAGAATTCACGACCTGGCAAATTCAAACTGTCCCCAACACACCAAGGCATTGCCTTGGAACAATCCACTTGGAATCGAGATTTCAAGTAAGCTATCACCGACATAAGGAAATCGTAAGGTGGTGCCACTGTGAATTTACAGTTCAGTTCCTCCCACGCCGGAATTTTTCGCTCTACAATTGCAAGATCGCTATGAAACTTATCCGTCCGTTTCTTGCTACCGTCCTTTTCGCCGGGCTGATTTCGCCGGCGATTCCGCAGTCGCTTCCGAACTTACCCCTCACGCGGCTCGCGTACACGGTCCGGAAGCGGACCGTGAATCCCCAGGGCGAGATGAAAACCAAGATCGACGCCCTGGATGCGCAGCTTGCCGAAGCCGCCCGGCGCGGGGGTGTCGGCGAAGTCCGCAGGCTGCTCGCCAAGGGGATGGTGATCCTGGCAGGCAATGAATGGACAGACGCGCTCGATTACGAGCACTCGCTCGCGCTGCGCTCCGAGCACGCATTTGTCGATACGGCCCGACCATATACGGTCCGGGTGGAGCAGATTTACACGCCTACGCTGGCGCTGGATCATTCGCTGAGCGCGCACGTTTCGATTCGTAAGGCACCGGCGGGGCGGGGAGGGGGTGCGCGGGCTGAAGTGGTGAAGGACCTGGGCAACTTCGACGATGTGTCGCGCGATTTGCTGGAATCGCCGTACCGGATGGAACTGGATTTGAGCTCGGTTCCCGATGGGACATACCAGATTCACGTGGATGTCATGGATGGGCAGAAATCGCTCGGTTCGGCGAACCTGCGCTTCGTCGCGCGGCGCGACCTCGATTCGGCGCTGATGCACCTGGAAACCGACGCCAAGTCGGCTCCCGAATCGCTGCGCGCCGACGTTCTGTATCCCATCGATTACGTCCACAATGTGAATCGTGGCCGGTACGACATTGGCGCATTCGACATTAATAAGGAGATCGCGACCGCCGAGGCGACGCTGGCGGATGCGAAATCCGGGAAGAATCCCTTTGCGGGCCGCACCGGAGATTTCAAACGCCACTATTTCCTGACCGAAGCGGGTGAGATCATGCCGTACCGGCTGTACATTCCGGCGAATTACGACGGGTCGCGCGCGTTTCCTTTAGTGGTCGCGCTGCACGGGCTGGGCGGGACGGAGGATTCGATGTTCGGGGCCAATTACCGGGTGATTCCGGAAGCCGAAAAGCGCGGATATATTATCGCCGCGCCGCTTGGCTACCGGATCGACGGAGGCTACGGCCGGAACATGGGCTCCGACAACAAACGATCTAAACTCAGTGAGCAGGACGTGATGCACGTGCTCGAACTGGTGCGCAAGGATTATAAAATCGACGACCAGCGCATTTACCTGATGGGGCACTCGATGGGAGGAATCGGAACCTGGGCGCTAGGTGCGAAATATCCGCAGATCTGGGCGTCGCTCGCGCCAATTTCAGGCGTGGCCGATCCCCGGACCGTAGAAGTGATGAAGCACATCCCTGAAGTGGTGGTGCATGGTAACGCCGATAACACGGTTCCGGTGTCGGGATCGCGCAATATGGTGGCGGAGATGAAGAGGCTGGGCGTGGATGTGAAGTACATCGAAGTTGAGGGCGGGAGCCACACCAGCGTGCCCGGGCCGAACATGTCGGCCATCTTCGATTTCTTCGACACGCACAAGAAGTCGGGCGAGTAAGAAAATTGGCCGTTCGTGCACGTCCATAAGCGTGATTCAGGAATTCACGTTCATTGACGGCCCAGAATCTTTACGTTCGATCGCTTGACCACAACCTAAGCCGGGCCGACAGCTGGGCCGGTGGTGTCCAATAGAGCTGACATGCGGATTCGGTGGTCAGACGCGGACGACGGGCGGTCGCCGCTCGATTGGCGTGTTCCGTCGGCGATTCTCACGACGCTGTTCCTGAATTTCCTTTTCTGGCTCGTCTACGGTCTTAACCTATTGGCCTTCGGTTCGCTCGCCGCGGATGCGGCGGCTGCCGTCGGTGTCGCCCTGTTGGTAGCCCTCTTATTCTTTCTTGGCCCCGCGCTGGCGTCGAAAGCGGCGGGGCGCCCTCTGCTGGAGATCATTGACCACTGCGGGCTGTGTTGTTCCAATGGTGATCCGCTGGTGGCTCGTCGTGGACGAATGGTCGGATCCCTGGGTTTTGTCGGCTTATGCGGTTGCGTTCGTGGTTTGCGTCTGCGGGCGCGCGAGTGGGTTGATCTTCGGCCGCGCGGACGGCGCCAGCCACCAAAAATAATGGCCGTTAATTAACGTGCATAAACGTGAACTAACGGCCCACAATTCTACGCCCGGGACGGATCGACCTTCTCTGGATGGAATCCCAGTTCGGCGATGGCCACTTCGGCTCGCATGGCGTTGATGGCACCGCTGCGCGCCAATGCGGATAGTGCAGCCTGGGCGATGGCTTCGGCTGAGATTTCGAAGAAGCGGCGCAGATATTCGCGATTTTCGCTGCGGCCGAAACCGTCCGTGCCGAGCGACGTCAGCCGTCCTGTCTGAATCCACGGCGCGAGCTGATCGGGTACCGCTTTCATATAATCGCTCGACGCAATGATGGGACCGGATGAACCTTTGAGCACTTCGACGATGTGCGGAGTCTTCGATTCCTGCGACGGATGCAGCCGGTTCCAGCGCTCGACTGAAAGCGCTTCGCGGCGCAGCGTGTTGTAGCTGGTGACCGACCACACGTCGGCGGGAATCTGATAGCGCTCCGCCAGAATCTGCTGCGCGCGCAGGGCTTCGTTCAGAATCGATCCGCTGCCGAACAACTGGACCGCGGCCTCGCCGTCCGCCGCCGCGCGATATTTGTAGATCCCGCGCAGGATTCCTTCGCGGATGCCGTCGCCTTCCGGCATCGGCGGTTGAACGTAGTTCTCGTTGTAGATGGTGATGTAGTAGAAGCGATCCTCCATCTCCTGATACATGCGCCGGATGCCGTCCTGGATGATCACGGCCAGCTCAAACGCGTAGGCCGGATCGTAGATGGCGCAGGTGGGGACCGTGCTCGCAAGAATGGGGCTGTGACCGTCCTGATGCTGCAGGCCTTCCCCGAGCAGTGTCGACCGGCCGGCTGTTCCGCCCATCAGAAAGCCCTTGCCGCGCAGATCGGCGAAGGCCCAGATCAGGTCGCCCACGCGCTGGAAGCCGAACATCGAATAGTAGGTGAAGAACGGAATCATCGGCACGCCGTGATTCGCGTAGGCGGTGCCGGCCGCGGTGAACGACGCCATGGAACCAGCTTCGGTGATGCCTTCTTCGAGAATCTGGCCGTTCTGCGCTTCCTTGTAATAGAGCAGCACGTTTGAATCGACCGGTTTGTAGCGCTGGCCCTGGCTCGCGTAGATTCCGTATTCGCGGAACAGGGATTCCATGCCGAAAGTGCGGGCTTCGTCGGGAATGATGGGCACCACCAGCTTGCCGGTGGCGGGATCCTTCATCAGAGTCTTCAAAATGCTGACGAAGGCGGAAGTCGTGGACGCTTCACGTCCACGCGACCCGCCCAGGGCGTCGTGGAAAACTTCGAGGGCCGGCGCCTGGATATCGATCCGCTTCACACTGCGATTGGGCAGCGCGCCGCCCATCGCTTCAATGCGCGATTGAATGTATTTGGTCTCCGGCGAGTGGTCGGGCGGACGGACAAAATCGATGTGGCTGACCACATCGTTGGAAAGCGAATTCGCCATCTCGAAGCGTTCGCGAAACTTGATGAGATCCACTTCGGCCAGCTTTTTGGCCTGATGCGCGGTGTTGCGCCCCTCGGCCGCTTCACCGAAGCCGTAGCCCTTGACGGTTTTTGCCAGAATCACGGTGGGCTGGCCTTGCGCTTCGATGGCTCGCTTGTACGCGTTGAAGACCTTGACGGGATCGTGTCCGCCGCGGCGCAGCGCCCAGATGTCGTCGTCGGAGAGATGCTCCACCAGCTTGAGCAGCTCCGGATATTTTCCGAAAAATTCCTTCCTTATATATGCGCCGTCACGGGCGCGGAACACCTGGTATTCGCCGTCCGGGCATTCGTGCATGCGCTTGAGCAGGAGGCCGGTGGTGTCGCGGGCCAGCAGATCGTCCCAGCCGGCGCCCCAGATCACTTTGATCACGTTCCAGCCGGCGCCGCGGAAGGCTGCTTCGAGTTCCTGAATGATGCTGCCGTTGCCGCGCACCGGACCATCCAGGCGCTGCAGGTTGCAGTTGACCACGAAGATCAGATTATCGAGCTTCTCGCGCGAAGCGAGCGTGAGTGCGCCCAGCGATTCGGGCTCATCCGTTTCGCCGTCGCCCAGAAACGCCCAGATCTTGCGAGGCGATTCGGGAATAATGCCGCGATGCTCCAGGTACTTTTGGAAACGCGCCTGGTAGATGGCCGAGATCGGGCCGAGACCCATCGAAACGGTGGGGAACTGCCAGAAGTCCGGCATCAGCCAGGGATGCGGGTAAGAAGAGAGGCCCGGCTGGTCGCGCAGTTCGTGGCGGAAATTTTCGAGATGCTTTTCGTTGAGCCGGCCTTCAACGTAGGCGCGCGCGTAGATTCCGGGCGAGGCGTGGCCCTGGAAGTACACGAAATCGCCGGGCTGATTGCCATAGGATCCATGAAAGAAATGATTGAAGCCGACCTCGACCAGCGTGGCGAGCGATGCGTAGGTGGCCAGGTGTCCGCCGATGTTCGGATCATATTTGTTGGCGCGCACCACCATGGCGACCGCGTTCCAGCGGACCAGGCTCTTGATATTGCGCTCCAGCTTGCGATTTCCGGGGTAGGCGACTTCCTCCTCGGGAGGAATGGTGTTGATGTACGGCGTATTCCAACGCAGCGGTACTTGAACGCCGAGATTGCTCGCGCGCTCCATCAGCCGCTCGAGAAGATAGCTGGCCCGGTCGGGCCCGGCTTCGTCAATAATTTCGTCCAGCGCCTCAACCCACTCGGAGGTTTCCTGGGGATTGAGATCGTCGGGAGCTTGGGCTTTGACTTTTAGCATGGGTGATCACTTACCAAGTTACCGCAGCGTGGAGCACGTAGGACAGCCGGTCTTGCCGGCTGTCACTGTTCTGACACGGACTGGCCCGCGAGCTTGCGGACGAAGTCCAGGTCCCCGTCGAGAAAATCGTACTCGGCGAGCTTGGCGGGCTGCTCCCAGACGATCCGTTCGAATTCCGTATTTAACGGGACACCTGCAAAATCGGTGACGCGATAGAACAGCAGATGAATCACCGGACCGTTGCCGTAGCGAACGGTCTGGCGATGAATCTCCTGGCCGATGGTCGCGTCGATGCGGAGCTCCTCGCTCAGTTCGCGTTTCAGGGCGAATTCGGGCGATTCACCGGGTTCGATTTTGCCGCCCGGAAACTCCCATTTGAACGCGTGCCGGCCCTTTTTGCGCTGGCAGATGAGCACCAGGCCGTCCCGTTCGATCACCGCGGCAACCACATCCATTCAGCGATAATTGAAGCACGAATGCATAGCGCGCGGCTGATTGAACATTTTCAGAATCCCCGGAATGCGGGAGAACTCGCGCCGCCGGCCATCAAAGTGGACGTGTCGAATCCAGCTTGCGGCGACATGCTGCGGCTGTGGGTTCGTTTCGAAAACGACCGCGTGGCCGAAGCGCGCTTTCAGACCCGAGGGTGCACGGCGTCGATCGCGGCCAGCTCGGCACTGACCGAATGGATGGCCGGCAAGACGCGCGAGGAGCTGAAATCGCTTACGGCGGCGGTGATTGAGGACGCGGTCGGGGGGTTGGAGCCGGCCTCGAAGCACGCGGCGGTGCTGTGCGTGGACGGGGTGAAGCGTTTGGTGTCTTCGATTTAACCGGCTCCTGCCCGATTACCTCGCCTTCGATTCCGCCTCGCGCTTTCGGGCGGCTGCTTGAGGGTCGATGGTGATGTCCACCCACTTCTGGTCCGGCGCGGCCTGGGTGTCGTAGTTGTCGTGCCAGTTCCACCACTTGTAGGGCGGGGTCTGCGGGTAACCCACGGGCGAGTCCTCCCAAGTCTCCTGACGGCCGAGCGGTGTAAGGTCGAGGTAGCTCCAGGTGCTCCCCATCGCTTCGTCGCCGCGGTTGTTGATGAAGTAGGTGCGGAACACGCGACCGCCGTCGCGGAAGAATACGTTGTGGCCGTGCCACTCGTCTACGCCGAAGTCTTTGTCGAAGGTGTCGGTCATGGTGTACCAGGGCATCTTCCAACCCATCCGAGCTTTCAGCCGCGCGATGTCCGGCTGCGGCGCGCGGGAGGCGTAGGCGAGGGTGGTGTCGCGGGCATTCAGATGGGCCAGATGGGAGACCTGATCGGCGCCCAGGGAGCAGCCGCGGCAGGCGTGGTCGGGCCAACCGAACACGCCGGGCTCGAAGAAGGCGCGATAGACGATCAACTGACGGCGGCCCTCGAACAAATCGAGCAGGCTCATCTTGCCCTTGGGCCCCTCGAATCGGTACGCCTTCTCGACGGCCAGCCAGGGCATCCGCCGGCGTTCGGCGGCCAGCGCGTCGCGGGCGCGCGTCAAGGCCTTCTCCTTCACCAGGAGCTGCTGGCGGGCGGCCTCCCACTCCTGCTGCGACACGATCGGGGGAATCTTCATTCCGAGATGCGCTTTCTCTTCGATTGTTGCCATGTTATTTCTCCTTCGTTTTCTGAAACAATTTCCTGAACCTGCCGATGTACACCGCGAGAATTCCTCCCGTGGATCCGGCTCCGGCGACCACGGCTACGGTGTTTGCGACGCATACTGGGCACATAGGTCTCTCCTGGTACTTCTCATTCGCCGGCGCCTCAGTGACGCGATTGGCTCCCGCGGCGAATTTGTATTTCTGTCTGCTAGTACGGTGCTACGGCTCGGAAAGATACGCGGTGTCCGAAGATAAGACGCGTTCAACAGCCCGGGCGCGATGGTGACATGGGCGATTCTCAAAATCTGGGTAGTTACTCGGCAATAATGTAACGGCTACGCGCGTTTGCGTTCGCCGACGCCGATTTCAGGGGACGGAATTCTGGAGCGGTCAATGCGGTTCACGCCTGGCGAAGGGCCCCGGAACATTACTTTAGGGCTTTGATCAGCCAGGGTGCATTGGTTATCGGCCCTGTGGCGGGCGAGCGCACGGCAAGTTTGTCTTTGTTTCGGTAGAAACTTGCCCGGACAGGCTGGCGATCGTGCTCAGGATGGCTTCGCGGGTGGCCTGCTTGCGGGGGCCGTCCTTCCAGCTTTCCAGGCAATCCAACCGGTAGTATTCCATGGCTAACCATTGATTCTGCATTTTCCACCTCCGTCGTCTGTTCTTAGAGCAACCTTGCATCCATTCCGGGCGGGTGGGTGTGATCGAGATTAGTGGAACGGGGACGATCGCGCTGCTTGTGTCTGCTTGGCCGGCCGAAGCCCGGGGATTTTCGAGTAGTCTAGGACTCTAAGGAGTTCGTTTGTCGACTCACTCGCGCGGCACCCCGTGCGCCCGTTCGGGATACCTTGTTTTCGCGGTCTTGGCGGGCGCTCTGGTGGTGACGGCGACGGAGACGCTGAGCGCGTTTCATGCATTGACACGAGCCGGTGCGATCTT
Source organism: Terriglobia bacterium (assembly GCA_963797245.1). Taxonomy (GTDB): domain Bacteria; phylum Acidobacteriota; class Terriglobia; order Bryobacterales; family Bryobacteraceae; genus Palsa-187. Next base: position 52,953 of record CAWCPE010000009.1, on the reverse strand, counting down.
TACATTCATGATGGTCGTCACGGCCGGCGCTGTGGGGATCTGGCGATTGCGTCCGCGGATCGCCTGGCGAGTGGGATGGATCGATGCGCTGCTGATCGCGAGTATCGCCGGCATTTTAGGCATCATTGCATTCATCGCGATTCTGAGTCCGCCGAACAGCTCGGATGCCATGGCGTATCACCTGCCGAGAGTCATCTATTGGGCGCAGCAGCGCTCAGTCGCCTTTTTCGCGACCCCGTATCTCAACCAGATCATGCTGCAGCCGTTCGCGGAATATGGCATGCTGCACCTGTATCTTCTGGCTCAAAACGACCGGCTGGTGAATCTGGTGCAGTGGTTCGGATGCGCGACATCGGTGGTCGGCGTTTCGCTGATCGCGAGGCGCTTTGGCGCGAGGCGGCGAGGGCAGATTCTGGCGGCGTTGTTTTGCGCGACGCTCCCCAACGGAATCCTGCAAGCTTCGGGCGCGAAGAACGATTATCTGATGGCGGCTTGGATGGTGGATGCGGTTTGGCTGCTGCTCGAAGGTGAGTCGCTCGGCAGCTACAGCCCGGTTCTGGCAGGCCTCGCGCTGGGACTGGCGATCGGCACCAAGGCGACGGCGTATATCTACCTTCCGGCGGTACTGATCGCGGTTCTTGTCCTGACGCGGTGGAGTGTTCGATCCCTGCTGATTGTGGCGGTCTGCGCGGTCAGCTTGAACCTTCCGCAATTTGCGCGCAACATCCATTTGAGCGGATCGCCGCTCGGTCTCGATTCGGCCCAAGGCGATGGGAAATTCCGCTGGCGCAATGAGACCTTCGGATGGAAACAGACGGCTTCGAATCTGATCCGCAATTCGACCGAACAGCTCGGCGCGCGCAGCGAAACGTGGAATCAGTGGCTCTATACGACTGCGGTTTCGTTGCATCATCGACTGGACATGGATGTCAATGACCCGGCGACCACCTGGCTTTGGGAAGAGTATCGCGCGCCGCGCAACACAAATCATGAAGCCGACGCCGGCAATCGCTGGCATCTGCTGATTCTGGCGGTCTGTGTTCTGATTCTGCCGTGGCGCTCGCCGCGGCTGCTGCTGTATGCCGGGTCTCTGGCTGCCGGATTCGTATTGTTCTGCTTCTATCTCAAGTGGCAGCCGTTCATGGCGCGGATGTTTCTGCCGTTGTTCGTGCTGGCGTCACCCATTGTGGGCGTCGTGGGCGAGCAGGTCCAGCCGGCGATTCTCCAGGTCGCGCTGTGCTTGTTTCTGCTCAACAATGCGCGGCCTTACCTGTTTGAAAACTGGGTGCGTCCATTGAAGGGGCCGCGCAGTTTGCTCGACACCTCACGGGATCAAAATTATTTCGCCGATATGGCGCAGTGGAACGATCGCGAGTCCTATATTGAAACAGTGGATGCGATCGCGAAACTGAATTGTTCGTTGCTGGGCCTTGATATCAACCACTTTCAGTTGGAGTATCCCATCCAGGCGCTGCTGCGGGAGCGGAATCCTAAAATGGAATTCGTCCACACGGGAGTTTCCGGGCCTGCGGCGAGATACGCGCGTCCGGAGAAGCCGTGCGCGGTCCTGTGTCTCGATTGCGCAGGCGATCCGGCACGCTCGGCCCAATATCGAGCTTACGGGCCGCCGCGACAGATCGGCAAGTTTCTCCTGTTTGCCGGGCAGTAGGCGCGGGGCGCACTTTCCGGCCCATTACTAAGGGCCAAAATCCGCTGATTTGATGCTGACCTCACCGTACTAACGCCGTTCCGGTACTAGTAGTCCTAATCGCCTGTGTTGTCTATACGTGACCGCGCCCTATTCTGGGCTCAGCCCGGAAATAGCACTCAAATCAACATAGGAAAAGAAAAAATTTCAATGAAGAGCACCATAATTCTCTGGATGTCCCTTAGCCTGGGGCTGGCGCTTTCGCCGTCTGCGAAGGCCAGCCTGCTGTTCGGGTATACGGCGGGCAACCTGGGCGAAGGGTCGGGAACCAACAATATCGTTGAGACTGTGAGCGGCGAGACGGTCACCGCAACTGCATGGTCCGTAACGGGAAATGACAACACGACGTTTCAGACTGCAACACTCGGTCAATATTCGGGACTGGGACTCGGGGTTTGTAATCAGGAAGAGCTGGCGGTCCAGGGGGGCTGCACCGCGCCGCAGCATGAGGTGGATGACAACGGGCAGTTCGATTTCGTCCTGTTCCAGTTCAGCACGGCGGTGACATCGGTGTCGATCACCATCGACCCGGTATGCGACTGCAATACGGACGCCAGTTATTACGCCGGCAATGGACTGAATCCATTGGGGAAAACACTCACCCAGCTGGGAACCGCGACCACCAGCAACGAAACCACCGCGGATACCACGCGGACCGTCACGCTGACCGGCTTGGGTGGCGGCGTGACCAGCGTTCTTTTCGGAGCGAGCATCTTGGGAAATGATAACTATTTCAAGATCGAATCGCTGTCGGTGACGGAAGCGACGACCACCTCGACCACTCCCGAGCCAGCCACCTATGGTCTGGCCGGCATCGCATTGATCGGCCTGGGAGTAATGGGGCGCAAACGGCAAGGCACGCGGCCTTAGGATCGGGACGGGAATCAGGCCGCCGGGTCACCATCCCCGGCGGCTTTCTTGTATCTGCGGCGGTGTATCTTAACTAATGATGCGAACACTGCTGATCCTGATCGTGCTGGCGCGGTTCGCGGCTGCCCAGACGCTGGATGTTTCGAAGGTCGACGCGCTCGCCGAGGCGGCGTTAAAAGCGTGGAACGCGCCGGGAATCGCGGTCGCCATCATCAAGGACGATCGGGTGCTGATGGCCAAGGGCTACGGCGTCAAAGAACGCGGCAAGGCGGATCCGGTGACCGCGAACACGGTATTCGCCATCGGATCGATGACCAAGGCATTCACGACGGCATCGATGGCCATGCTGATCGATGAAGGCAAAATGTCGTGGGACGATCCGGTGCGCAAGCATGTCGAGTTTTTTCGCCTGTCCGATCCGCTGGCCAACGAGCAGGTGACGCTGCGCGACCTGGTGAGCCATCGCACCGGGCTGAGCCGGAACGATCAACTGTGGACCCGGACGCCATGGTCGCAGGAAGAGATTATCCGGCGCATCGGCTTCGTGAAATTGTCGCAGCCGTTCCGGACGGTGTTTCAGTATCAGAACATCATGTTTTCGACCGCGGGATACGCGGTGGGAAAAGCCTCCGGCGGAACGTGGCAGTCCTTTGTTGAGCAGCGGATTTTCGAGCCGCTGGGAATGAAATCGGCGAGCACTCGCATCGCCGCCGCCCAGAGCGCGCCGGATCACGCGAGCCCGCATCGCAAGACCCAGGTGATCCCCTGGCACAACCTGGATAACATCGCTCCGGCGGGGGCGGTCAACGCGAGCCTCACGGATATGATCCCGTGGGCGCGTTTGCAGCTCAACGGCGGCGAAATCGACGGGAAGCGGCTGATTTCGGCGAAGAATGTCGAAGAGATGCACACGCCGCAGATGGCGATTCGCCCGGAAGACGCAGGGCGCGACTGGAATCCTGAGATCGGCCAATTGAGCTACGGGATGGGGTGGTTTCTGGTCGATTACCGCGGGCTGCACCTGGTGTCGCATGGCGGAGCGATCGACGGATTCCGCTCCGATATGACCATGATCCCGCGCGAGAAAACGGCCGTGATCATCTTATGCAATCTGGATCAGGACAATCTGCCGGAGGCGCTGCGCTGGTCGATTCTGGACCTGATGCACGGGTTTCCTTCCACCGACTGGAACGCGATGCTGATCGGGCACGCGCAAGAGGAGCAGAAAGAGGCGCTGGCGGCGCGGAAGCTTCGCGCGGCGCAACGAGTACCGGGAACCACGCCGTCGCATCCGCTGGCGGATTACGCGGGGACCTACTCGGACGCGGGATACGGCGACGTTCGGATCGCCGCTGCCAACGGTGCGCTGACCCTCGAATGGGTGAGCTTACACGCGCCGCTCGAACATTATCATTACGATACGTTCGACGCCAAGGGTGGGGGCATGGGAGGGGCACAGGTGGTGTTCCGCACCACGGCCAACGGCAGCATCGCGGGCCTGAATTTTATGGGCATCGACTTCGCGCGGCGATAAATCGGAATTCCAGCGCGGAAGACTGCGGACGTGCTCCCCTTGCTGACGCGCGGGGTTCCACCGTTTCACGCAGATCCGGAACCCTGAGCGTCAGCGAGTTGGCGCTGATCCTGCGGCTCACCGTGACGGATGAAAGTCGACGGAGGGCGGGCTTGAGCCCGCGCGAGGCTTTAGCCTCGCCTCCCGCGAGCGGAGCTAAAGCTCCGCGCGGATTGAAATCCGCCGTCCGAGTGGTCTCGTGAAATCAACAACGTGGACAGCGACTTTCAGGGAAGGGGAGAACCCGGATTGAGTTGCACTCTTGAAAAACTTTCACATTAGATATAGTCTAAAGTATTGGTAGACGCCAAGGCGATTCAACGGTCCCTGGAGGCGAGCGGGTTACGATGCACTCCGCAGCGCTACGCCGTGATGGCATTTCTGCTGGAACACAACCGGCATCCCACGGCCGCGGAAATCTTTGAAGGCGTAAATCGCATGGATCCGCGCTCTTCGAGAGCCACGACATACAACAATCTGCGGGACCTGGTGCAGGCGGGTTTAGTGCGTGAAGTGGCCGTAGAGGGCCGTTCCGCGCGGTTCGATGCGATGGGTATTCGGCACCACCACTTCATCTGCGACCGCTGCGGCAATGTGGAGGACATTGATTGGTACGGCGTGCCAAAGCCCGCCGCGGGCTCGCTTGGGAAGCGGATTCTGCGCGAAAGCGAACTCATTTTTCGGGGGCTGTGCACCAAGTGCGCCCCCCGGCGCGCGTCCCGTAACTCGTCATAGTTTTTTTGAATCATTTGAAAGGAAGAGAACACATGGAAAAACATACTACCGCAGCGGCCGGAGCTTCCGACCCCGCTAAAGAAGAACAAAACATATTGCCCGAGGCCCAATGCCCGGTCGCGCATGGCGGCCCTCGCAGACACACCGTGGCCGGTGCCCCAACCAATGCGGGATGGTGGCCGAATCAACTGAACCTGGCGATCCTGCACCAGCACTCCCCGCTGTCCGATCCGATGGGCGAGGAGTTCAATTATGCCAAGGAATTCAAAACCCTTGACCTTCACGCTGTGGTCAAGGATCTGCATGCCCTGATGACGGATTCGCAGCCCTGGTGGCCCGCCGATTACGGCCACTATGGTCCGTTGTTCATTCGAATGGCGTGGCACAGCGCAGGCACGTACCGCATCGGCGACGGACGCGGCGGCGCGGGCGCCGGCACGCAGCGTTTTGCGCCCCTCAATAGCTGGCCGGACAACGCGAACCTCGATAAGGCGCGCCGGCTGCTCTGGCCGGTCAAGCAGAAGTATGGCAAGAAACTCTCCTGGGCCGATCTCATGATTCTCGCCGGCAATGTCGCGCTCGAGTCGATGGGTTTCAAGACCTTCGGCTTTGGCGGCGGCCGCGCGGATGTCTGGGAGCCTTCCGAGGACATTTTCTGGGGACCGGAAGGCAAGTGGCTGGCGGACGAGCGCTACCGCGGCGATCGTGAGCTCGACAATCCTCTCGGCGCCGTGCAGATGGGCCTGATTTACGTAAATCCCGAAGGCCCCAATGGAAAGCCCGATCCGGTCGCCGCGGCGCGGGACATCCGGGAGACGTTCGCGCGTATGGCGATGAATGATGAGGAGACCGTCGCGCTGATCGCCGGCGGCCACACATTTGGAAAAACCCATGGCGCGGCCGATGCCGGTAAATATGTCGGCTCCGAACCGGAGGGCGCCACGATTGAGGAGCAAGGCCTCGGCTGGAAGAATTCGTATGGCAATGGGATCGGCACCCACGCCATCACCAGCGGGTTGGAGGGCGCCTGGACCACCACCCCGGTGAAGTGGAGCAACAATTACCTCGAAAACCTGTTCGGATTCGATTGGGAACTCACCAAGAGCCCCGCCGGAGCGAATCAATGGAGGCCGAAGAATGGCGCCGGCGCCGGCACCGTTCCGGATGCGCAGGATAAGTCGAAGAAGCACGCTCCCTTCATGCTCACCACGGACATCTCCCTGAAAGTGGACCCGATCTATGCGCCCATCGCGAAACGCTTCTACGATCATCCGCAGGAGTTCGCGGACGCTTTCGCCAGGGCGTGGTACAAGCTCACGCACCGCGACATGGGACCGGTCGCGCGGTATCTGGGACCGCTGGTGCCGAAGGAAACGCTGATCTGGCAGGACCCGGTTCCGGCATTGGATCATGCGTTGATCGGGGAGCCGGATGTTGCCGCGTTGAAAGCCAAGATCCTCGCGTCGGGGTTGTCGATTTCCGAACTGGTTTCGACCGCCTGGGCGTCGGCGGCATCATTCCGCGGGTCCGATAAGCGCGGGGGCGCGAACGGCGCGCGCATTCGCCTGGAACCGCAGAAAAATTGGGAAGTGAACCAGCCCGCGCAAGTGGGGAAAGTGCTCGCCAAGCTCGAAACGATCCAGAAGGAGGTCGCCACCGGTGGGAAGAAGGTTTCGCTGGCCGACCTGATCGTCCTGGGCGGCTGCGCGGCCGTGGAGGCAGCGGCGAAGAAGGCCGGGTACGACGTGAAGATTCCCTTCGCGCCGGGACGCACGGATGCTTCGCAGGCGCAAACCGATGCGCACTCCTTTGCGCCGCTCGAACCCGTCGCCGACGGTTTCCGCAATTATCTCCGCAAGGGACTCCCGGTCGCGGCGGAGGAGTTGCTGGTGGATCGGGCGCAGTTGCTGACGCTGACGGCGCCGGAAATGACGGTTCTGGTCGGCGGCATGCGAGCCCTGAATGCAAACTTCGGCCAGTCGAAACACGGCGTGTTCACCAACCGGCCCGAAACGCTGACGAATGATTTCTTCGTGAACCTGCTCGACATGCATACCAAATGGCAGGCCTCTACATCCGACGGCGTGTTTGAAGGCCGTGATCGCGCGACTGACAAAATCAAGTGGACCGGCACTCGTGTCGACCTGGTCTTCGGCTCGAACTCCCAGCTCCGCGCAATTGCGGAGGTGTATGCATGTAACGACTCGAAGGAGGCGTTCGTGAAGGATTTCGCCGCGGCCTGGAGCAAGGTGATGAACCTCGATCGCTTCGACCTCGCATGAGCTAGCGGTTGACCCATTGTGGCGCACGCACTCGTGCGTGCCGTGTCGAGACTCTTCTCGACACCTCGTCTGCGACGGAACAGGCGTCGGCATGAGTGCCGACGCGGCACGCACGAGTGCGTGCGCCACAGATGCTAACGACCGCGCTGGGGCTTCGGCTTGGCCTTGCTAATGAGATTGAGCTCCACCGCAGCTCGGATGAGATCCTTCAAGGCCGCCTCGTTCACCTTGTCGCCTTCGTGAAAATCGATGGCGCGCCTGACATTCCCGTCCAGGCTGGAGTTGAATAGACGCGCAGGGTCCTTCAACTGGGCTCCCTTGGCAAATGTCAACTTGACGACATTCTTGTGCGTCTCTCCGGTGCAGACGATACCGCCATGGGAAAAGACGGGAGTCCCCGTTGATGTCGGCTTCACCCACTTCCGCTCCTCCACGATCTCCGGGTCGGCCTGGTGTATGATCGCGCGCAGTTTCGCAAGCATCTTCCCGCGCCAGTCGCCAAGTTCTCTGATCTTCTCGTCGATGAATGCGGACGCGGATTCCACCGGGGCAGATTTTTTCATCTGAATCTCCAATCTCGCACCTATTTTAGCTACGCTTCACGATCCAAATTGCCGATTGCGCGAACGGCTCCCCGTACGATATATTCGGCCCGAGGTTACGTTCGCCATGTTGAACACAGTTGCGCCCTTTTTTATTGTCGACGACCTGCCCGCTACGCTTGCGTTTTATCAGTCCAAGCTGGGATTCAACATTCTTCATAAGGGTGGTGGCGACGGAAACGGCGATGACTTCTGGGGCATCATGGGACGAGATCACGTCATGCTCATGTTCAAGGCCATCACGCCCGAAGTGCATCCTCAGCCGAATTATTCGCGTCACCCATGGGCTGCCTGGGACGCCTACATCGCCACGGATGATCCCGACTCACTCTATGCGGAGTACGTAGAAAGGGACGTTCCCATTCACCGGGAGCTGGGCAATACGAGCGATCGACTCCGGATCTTCGAGATCACCGACAACAGCGGATATGTGCTGTGTTTCGGGCGCCCCGTTGACACCCAGAGTGTCCCGAGTTAGAAGTTCGTCGCATGGTGGGGCGGGCATTCCTGCCCGGCCCCACCCCATCGGTCCCGGTTATGCAACGAATCTCCAACTCGGGACACTAGTGGTGTGTCACGTTGTCTCCGCGGCAGGCCACTAGACGGCGGCATGCCGTTCAGTCGGAGCGCCGCCCGCGGCCCCACCTGGGAGCATACGGCAGCACGAACAAGTACAAGCCGGTGAAAAAGAGCAGGGCAAGCGGAAGCAGCGCCAGGAGGCCCACCGATGCTGTGTATTTCCCTCGTCCTACGGCGACGCCGTTGACGATGACGCCTCCCGTAAAGGCAATGGAGAGCCAGCGGTGGAGCTGCCGGAACCATTTGTTGCGGTCCATTTTGTTGCCGTTCACGATTTTTGCGCCGCCTGAGGCGGCCAGTTGGGCGCCTCAATACCGAACTGTTTTGCGTACTCCGCGTTCAATTGCTGCCAGCCGCCGAATTTGATGGCGTCGGGTCCGACCAAGCGCCCCAGGGGAGTTCCGCTGAGCAGGTGATCCAGAACATCGAAACAAATGTGCCACCCCGCGGCGCCCATGGAGATGAACCGGTGGCCGATGTTGGTCCACAGCGTCAGGCGCGTGCTGCCGCCCAAGCCTTCGAGCTCCCACCGCATATCGAAGCCGCCCCAGTTGTACTCGAGCACGTTGGGAGCGTCGGCTCGCGTCACGATTGTTTCGGTAACGCGCGGCGTGGGCGCTCCCACCGTGGTGAGCTTTACTGTGGATCCAGCCGTAGCCAGGCTCCCATCGGCGTCGAAGGGCGCCCACTCGTGCAGATGCGCCGGGTCGGTCAGCGCCTGCCAGACGCGTTCCGGCGAATGGCGCAGTTCTCTGACCAGAATCAGCGTCCACTTCTCTCCGTTCTTTTGGATCTGCGCCCCACGGGCCGGACCAGGATTGTAATCGAGCACCTGTTTCTCCTTAGCGCGAATAGTGTGCCAGCTGGGTGAGCTGAACGAGGTTGCCGCAGGTGTCGTTCAGCTTCGCGATGATGGAGGCCGTCACGTCGGTGGGCGGCATCGTGAACACGGCGCCCAGGGCCTTGATCCGCTCGTAATCGCCCTTAATGTCGTCGGTGTAGAACATGATGGCAGGCTGGCCCTGTTCAAAGACGGCCTGCTGATATGTCTTGGCCGCCGGATTGTTGTTCAGCGCCAGTTGCAGCTGAACGCCGTCCGGCTCTTCAGCCGGTGCCACGGTCAGCCAGCGATACGGGCCCTGACTGAAATCGGTCTTCTTGGTAAAGCCCAATACCTCCGTATAGAAGCGCAGGGCCTTCTCCTGATCGTCCACGAAAATGCTGGTCACTTTGATTTTCATTTGGTTTCTCCTTTGTCACGTCGCGGTTTGGTCCGCGTCGTTTTCTCTTTGCCTTTCTTCTTCGGCGTTGACTGCTCCATGCGGTCGAGGTGGCGCTCCAGAGCATCCACATGATCCGACCAGAACCGGCGGAACGGAGCCAGCCACGCTTCCAACTCCTGAAACGGCTCCGGTTTCAGCCGGTAGAGGCGGCGCTGCGCGTCCACCGTGGCTTCGACGAAACCGGCCTCGCGCAGCACGCGCAGGTGCTTCGATACGGCCGGCTGCGGCATCCGAAGCTGACGCTCGATCGCTCCCACCGACTGTTGCGAGGCGACCAGCAGGCTCAAGATCGCGCGGCGGTTCGGCTCCGCAATGATTTCGAACACGCTTTCCACTCCTCGTTTATACTCCACGGAGCATATGCGTGTCAAGACATATAATAAAATTGTAGCCGTTCGCCGGTACATCGGAGCCCGGTTATACAATCGAGGGTGCTTTGTTTCACGAAATTATTGACAGATTGGCGCTGAGCGCTCCCGGCCACGCCGTCGCCGTATTCGGCGACCGGCGGCTTAGCGCTGGTGAATTGCGCTCCTGGATGGACCATCTGGGCCGACGTCTCCAGGCGAGCGGCGTCGAGCCCGGTGACCGCGTCGCCATGCTCGCACGCAATTGCCTGGAGTACCTCGCGTTCTACGCCGCCTGTTCCAAGATCGGCGCGGTCGGCGTACTCGTGAATACGCGCCTGGCTCCTCCGGAAATCGCGTTCATCCTCAAAGACAGCACCGCCCAGGCGCTGGTGGCGGCTGAGGAATTTATCCCGCTGGTTGATTCTCTCCGCGCCGACTTGCCCGGCCTGCGGACCTGCGTGCGCCTGGGGCCGGGCCGGTCGAGCGGATGGGAGTCGTTCGCGGATTGGGTGGAGGGTGAGTCCGCGCCCCTTCCCGCGGCTCAACTTCCCGGCGATGCGGGGTTCGTTCAGATGTACACCAGCGGGACCACCGGGCTGCCCAAAGGCGCCGAGCTCACACGCGACGGCTTTGCGGCTTGCGTGGCGCGTTGTATCGACATGATCCAGCCGCAGCCAGGCGACCGCATTCTGATCGCGATCCCGATGTTCCACATTTTTGCCGTGGCGTTGTCGCAGACCTGGCCGGCCGTTCCGGGCGAACTCAGGATCGTCGGCGATTTCGATCCCGCCGAAGTCGTCCGGCTACTGGATGAAGAGGGTATCCATATGACGCCGCTGGTGCCGTCGATGATCCATGCCTGCCTGCAGGTCCCCGGCGCCTCCCGTCGAACCTATCGCGACTTTCGTTTGCTGATGTACGGCGCTTCTCCCGCGTCGGAACGGACCCTGCGCGCCGCGGCGGCGACGTTCGGGTGCGGATTGATGCAGTTCTACGGCATGACCGAACTGTCGCCGCTCACCGTTCTCACGTCCGAAGATCACGAGCGCGCATTCGAGGGCCAGCCCGAACTTCTGTTCTCAGCTGGACGCGCTGCGCCGGGCACGGAGATCCGCGTGGTGGACGCCGAGGATCGCACGCTGCCGCCCGGACAAGTCGGCGAAGTTCTGGGCCGCGCGCCGTCCGTGATGCGTTGTTATTGGAATCGTCCGGAGGCCACCGCGGACGCACTTCGCGGCGGTTGGATGCACACCGGCGACGCCGGGTATCTCGACCCGGACGGCTATCTGTTTCTGCAGGATCGCATCAAAGACATGATTGTCAGCGGGGGCGAGAACATCTATCCGCGCGAAATTGAAGAGGTTTTGTCGCGCTTCCCGGCGGTGAGCGAAGCCGCCGTGATCGGCGTCCCGGATGAGCGCTGGGGTGAGGCGGTGAAAGCGATGATCGTGCTTCGCGCGGGAATGATTGCCACCGAACAGGAGTTGCTCGACCACTGCAAAACCCAATTGGCTGGCTATAAGCGGCCCAAGTCGGTCGATTTCGTGACCGCGCTGCCCCGCAATGCCAGCGGCAAATTATTAAAGCGCCTGTTGCGCGAAGTCTTCTGGGCCGGCCATGCGCGCCGGGTGTCCGGCGCCTAGCGCGAGTTGATCGCGGCCTGCAATTCTGCTGACACATCCGGCCCGGGTAACTTTGCGCTTCCCCGCCGGACCAATCGTCTGGCGATCGCATCGTCGGCGGCGAGCGCCATCAGGAACATCCCGCCGTGTTCGCAGAACCAGAGCGGACCCACCAGCATCGTTCCGCCCCAGCAGCCGCAGGCCACCTGCATCTGGCGCCACGCGGCGGCCACGCCCAATCCCAGAAATCCCATCAGGATCGCACCGGTCGCAAGCACCACCCAGCGCAAAGGGAACAGCAATAGGATTCCAATGGCGACCTCGATCCAGGGAATCGCCACCGACAGGGGATGCACCAGCGGCGATGTGGAGGTGATGCCGACCTGGAACTGGACAATGGATCGCCCCAGCACGTACCAGGGATTGGTCGCCTTGACCAACCCCCCATAGAGAAATGTGATGCTCAGCGCGATGCGCGACCACAGTGCGATCCGCCGCATGATGCGCTCATCCAGACGGCGGGTGATCCACGCGCCGCAGACAAAGAGCAGGCCGCACGCGACGATCGCCACAATCAGCCATGCAACCCAGATTTCCAATACGCTTCGCCACATAAGAGACAATTCACCGCCTGTCCCGTATCGAGCAATTTCCGGTCCTTCGCGGGATCCTCGAAGGATCTTCGGGTTGCAATGCCAGGATCGACCTTCTTAAGCCATATGACTCAATTTCGCCTGGAATGCTGCGCCGGGCGGCGAACGTCCTTCCCTGCTTTGCCGCTTGCAGTATCCTGGACCTAACATGTTGCGACCCATTCTGCTGCTTCTGATCGCGGCTTCCGCGTTTGCCCAGACTCCCCGAACCAACGTCGTCAGTGGACGCCGCTATCCGCGCATTGTCGTGCGTGGAGCTTTCGTCGTCGATGGCAGCGGCACTCCTATGGCCGGGCCCAAAGACATCGTCATCGAAAACAACATGATCACCGACGTGGTCGCGCTCGACGGCGTTTCGCTCGCACGCGGAAACGCCCGGCGCCCGGCGGGCGATATCAACATCGACGCCACAGGCAAGTACGTTCTACCCGGTTTGATCGACGCGCACGCACACACTCAGGACGAGCGCGGAGGGATTCCGCAGCCGCTGCAATATGAGCTAAATATCTGGCTCTCCTGCGGCATCACCACCGTTCGCGACGTCGGCAGCGACACCAAGAAAACTATCGAGCTGCGCGAGAAAAGCGCGGCCGGTCAGATCGCCGCGCCGCGCATGTTCGTTTATCCGATGATCGGGTCTCCGAAATCTCCCGAACTCGCCCGCGCCCGCGTCGAGGAAATCTATCATCAGACTGCCGACGGCATCAAATTCCTGGGCGTGCATCGCGACATCATGGAAGCGGCCGAGGATGAAGCGCACAAGCTCGGCCTGCGCGTCGCGCATCACGTGGGCGTGGAAGAAACCAACGCGTGGGACGATATCAAGTTCGGCACCACCAGCATCGAGCACTGGTACGGCATCCCCGACGCGGCGCTCGACGACAACGTTCAGCATTTTCCCGCCAACTACAACTACAACGACGAAGGCGATCGCTTCCGCTACGGTGGACGGCTGTGGCGCGAAGCCAATCCCGAAAAACTGAAGAAGGTTTTGCAGGCCATGGTCGACGCGCACGTCGCCTGGGACCCCACGCTCAGCATCTACGAAGCCAGCCGCGACCTGCAGCGCGCCCGCACCCAGCCCTGGTTCAAGGATTATCTGCACCCCACGCTTGAAAAATATTTCGAGCCGAACCCGGCCAATCACGGATCGTATTTCGCGCACTGGACCTCCACCGACGAAGCTTACTGGAAGGAAAACTATCGCATCTGGGAAGCCGCGCTGCGCGATTTCGAACGCCGCGGCGGCATCATCGGCGTGGGTGACGATGCCGGATTCATTTATTCGATGTACGGCTTCGGCCTGATCCGCGAGCTTGAATTGCAGCAGGAAGCCGGGTTTCCGCCGCTGAGAGTGATCGAGCATGCGACCGTCAACAATGCGAAGATTCTGGGCCAGGAAAAGACGCTCGGAAAAGTTCGCCCCGGGTTCCGCGCGGACCTGATCGTGGTCAACGGAAATCCGCTGGACGATTTGAAAGTGCTGTACCCGACCGGCATCGACATCTGGGAAAACGGAAAAGCGATGCACACCGGCGGCATCGAATGGACGGTCAAGGACGGCATCCCGTATCACGTTCCGGAGCTGATGAAGGAAGTGAAGGATATGGTCACCCGCGACCGTGCGCAGAAGGGCGGGACCAGTGGGGCCCGCTAGCAGGGTGCTGAAAAAGGGGACAGACTACTCTGTCCCCGATCCGAAAACTTTGATTTGTTTGGGAGCACTCGTCGTGGACAGAGCGGTCTGTCCCCTTTTTCAGCACCCTGCTAGGCAGAAGTCAGACGGGGACGCCAAATGACGCCTTTCGATTTTCGCCCGCGCACGCGCGTGTTGTTCGGCGCGGGCGAGTTTTCGAGGCTGGGCGAAGTGGCGCGCGAGCTGGGTGGAACCAAGTGCCTGCTGGTGGCCGATCGCGGCATGGTCGACCGCGGTTACGCCCAGGAAGCTGCGCGCACCTTGAAAGCCCGCCGCATGGAGGTGGTCGCGTTTCACGATTTCACCTCCGGACCCACCGTGGAAATGATCGATGCGGGCGCGGCCTTGGCCGCTCCGCACAACGTGAATCTCATCGTCGGCGTAGGCGGGGGTAGTTCACTCGATTGCGCCAAAGCGATCAACTTCGTGGTGTCGAACGGCGGCTCCATTCGCGATTATTGGGGCTACGGGAAGGCGTCCAAACCGATGCTGCCGATGATCGCGGTTCCCACCACCGCCGGCTCGGGCAGCGAAGCGCAAACCTACGCTGCGATTTCCGATCCGAAGACGAATCAGAGACTCCTGTGCGGCGATGGCAAAGCCGCGTTTCGCGCCGCGATTCTGGATCCCAAGCTGACCCTCTCCATGCCGCGCGCGCTCGCCGCGTCCACCGGCTATGACGCCATTTCGCATGCCATCGAAACGCTGGTTTCGACGCGCCGCACCGCTCTTTCGGATTGTTTTTCGCGCTCGGCGTGGCGTCTGCTCAACACCAATTATGAGCGCATGTTGAAAGACCCCGGCGATATCGAGGCGCGCGGCGGCATGTTGATCGGCGCGCACTTCGGCGGCCTCGCCATCGAAAATTCGATGCTGGGCGCGACGCATGCCTGCGCGGTCCCGCTCACTGCGCACTATCCGCTGCCGCACGGCGTGGCCATCGCGTTGCTGCTTTCGCACGTGGTCGATTGGAACATGGCCGCCGCGCGGGAGCATTATGAGGAGTTGAACGCCAATGACCTCGCGCGCCGGCTGCGCGAATTGTCGGTGAAGGCTGAATTGCCGCAATCGCTCCGCGAGGCGTCGATTCCCAAAGAAGCCCTTCCGCGCCTGGCCGAAGAAGCCGGCTCCCAGTGGACCGGCCGCTTCAACCCGCGCCACTTCGACACGGCCGCCGCGCTGGAGATTTACGAATCGGTGTATTAGTCGTGTGTCGCAGAGATATCGTTAGCATCTGTGGCGCACGCTTTCAGCGTGCGGCGTCGGCACTCGTGCCGACGCTCGTCCCATCGCAGACAAGGCGTCGAGACGAGTCTCGACGCGGCACGCACGAGTGCGTGCGCCACGAACCCAATGCGAACGCTTTCTCCGGGACGGTCTGGCCGGCTGTGTCGGGATGGAAAAGATGAAACCGCTAGCGCTGCTCCTGTTGCCGATACTGCTCGCCGCCGCCGACGACTGGCCACAATTCCGGGGCAACCCCAGCCTCACCGGCATCGCGACTTCTTCCCTTCCGAAAACTCTCAAACTGCTCTGGACCTACGATGCCGGTGAATCTATTGAGTCCTCCGCCGCCATCGCCGACGGCGTCGTGTACGTCGGCTCGGAATCGGCCGACCTGATCGCCGTGAGTCTCGCCGACGGGAAACTGCTGTGGAAATACAAAGTGATGGACGGAATCGGCGAATCGTCACCCGCCGTCCATGCGGGCGTCGTCGTCGTTGGCGATCTTTCCGGAATGATTCACGGCGTCAACGCGAAAGACGGCAAGGGAATCTGGACGTTCGCCGCATCGGGCGAAGTAAAGGCCTCGCCTGCCATCGTCACATTGAATAACCAGGATCGGGTGATCATCGGCTCCTACGACGGCAATCTCTACTGCCTGTCGTTGAAGGACGGAAAGTTGATCTGGGGATTCAGAACCAACGGGCCGGTGCACGCCACCGCCAGCATCGCGGCCGGCGTGGCGTACATTTCCGGCTGCGACGGCGTACTGCGCGGCATCCGGATCGCGGACGGGAAAGAAGTTTCGAGCATCACCACCGGCTCCTACACCGGAGCGTCGCCCGCACTCTCGCCCACTGGCGCGGTGTACTTCGGCACGTTCGATAACAACGTGCTCGCATTTAATTTGAAGACGAAGCGGCCGCTGTGGAAGTACGAAAATCCGCAACGCCAGTTCCCGTTTTATTCGTCGGCCGCGCTGGTGGATGGAAAGGTGATCGTCGGCGGACGCGACAAGATCGTGCATTGTCTGAACGCCGCCACTGGAAAACAAACTTGGGAATTCGCGACTCGCTCGCGTGTCGAATCGTCTCCGGCCGTGGTGGAGGGCCGCGTCTACGTCGGATCGAACGACGGGAAGTTCTATGTGCTCGATGAATCCACCGGCGCGAAACTGTGGGAGTTCGATTCCGGCGCCCCGCTCTCGGCATCTCCTGCGATCGCGCAAGGCCGCATCGTCATCGGGTCCCAGGACGGTAAACTGTACTGCTTCGGGAACTAGGCCGCAGATCCACGCAGATCCACGCCGATCCACGCAGAAAAAAACTTTCATATCTGTGTGTATCCGCGTGAATCTGTGGCTAAGAATCAGGTCGACTCACGGCCGTCAAAAGTTTTTCTACCGATCCCGCAATCTCCACCACCGCATTGTCGAACGCCTGTTCGTTCGCCCGCGACGGTTTGCGGTATCCGCTCACCTTGCGCACGAATTGCAGCGCCGCCGCGGAAATCTCTTCAGGAGTGGCCGGCTCTTCCGGCCGTCTCAACACTTTGATGCTCCGGCACATGCTTTATTGTTACCGCAAACCGGATCTCGGGTGATAATGAAGGGCGAGTGAGCCTGGACCGATTCGAACTCCTGGAACTGCGCCGCGAAGGGAGCGTTCAAACCTACCACGCGCGCGAAATCTCCACCGCGCGCCCGGTGCAGGTCCATCTGTTCATCGGCGGAGCCGGTGGTGAAAACGCCGAGCTGCTCGACCTGGTCCCGCAACTGCCTGAAGCCGAGCGCCGACGCGTGCTCGACCGCGGCGAATCCCGGGGCTTTCCCTACATCGTCACCGATCGCCTGGCCGGTTACCTGGATTTTCGCGAATGGGTCACCGTAAATTCCCGTCCGTCGTCCGCGCCCAGCCCTGGTCGACCGCCCACCATCGACGAGCAGTTCTTTCAGCTTTTCGATACGCCTTCTTTTCCGGGACCCGCGTCCACGCTTCCGGGACCGGCGGCCACCTTTTCCCCTCCCGTGGTTGCAGCGCCCACGCCGACATTTGCTCCAATTCCGGAAAACGTCATGCCCCAACCCATGATCCCCGGCCCGGCTTACCGGGCAGCCGAGCGTGAGCCGAGCCTCCTCAATGCGAGCATCGAAATCGAAGCGGTCCAGCCCCGCCGCCGCTTCCTGCCGACCGCGGCCAAGTCGCTGTTGTGGCTGGTGCTCGGGATCATGACGGCGCTCGCGTTTTTGGCGGGACTGGCCGCCTTTTTCGCCTTCCGCCCTCACTAAAATCCCCACTCGGGTGGGTAAATACTACACACGCCAGAGGATTTCCGCGTCAACCTTCATGGCTCCGCCGCGTTTTGATTGAACCGGGTCAGCAGGCGAAGGTTGGCCGCGGGATTGCTTCGGCGCTCAGGGAATGTTGTTCAGAACTTCACAGACCGATCCGGGTTCTTACGGTATCCTCATGTTTTCGGGGATGATCTCGCACGCCGTCATAGAAATAGATGTAACCGGTACCGCTCCATGGAACGGTTGTAAGTCGCTATACTGAAAGCTCGCACATGCGATTCTCGGTTGATGCACACGCCATAGGCTGTCACCTTACCGGAAATGAAGTTTATATCCGTAATCTTCTGAATCACTTTGCCCGCCTGGATCGAGACAGCGAATTTTTCGCCTACGTCTCCAAGGCGGACGCCGTTCGGCAGATCCCGGAACGCTTCCGCACGCTCCCGGTTTCCGCCAATCCTTTTCGCCGTCTCGGGTTCGATCTGCCGGTGCGTTTGAGGAAGGACCAGCCGGAGTTGTTGCACGTTCAGTACACCGGCCCCATGTTTTCAAAGGTTCCGCTGGTGGTCAGCGTTCACGACGTCAGCTTCCTGGAGCATCCCCGCTATTTCACCCGCTTTCGCTCGACCCAGTTGGGGATCACGGTCAAGCGCACCGTGGAAGCCGCGGCGCGGGTCCTGACGCCCAGCCACTTTTCCCGGGAGGCGATTCTCAAACATTACTCGATCGATGAACACAAAGTGGTGGTGGTGCCGAATGCCGCCTCGCCCGTGTTTCGTCCAGTGGAGCGCCAGGTGGCGGCCGGGACGGTCGACCGTAAATTCGGGATCCGCGATCCGTTCGTGCTCATGGTAGGCGATCTGCAGCCGCGAAAAAATCATCTCGGTCTGCTGCGGGCGTTCGAAGCGGTGATTGCCGCGCATCCGCAGCTTCGTCACCGGCTGGTGTTCGTCGGCAAGGAAACCTGGTCGTCGAAGGAGCTGCATCGGGCGGTCGCAAAAAGCCCCATCGGCGATCGCGTGCATTTCACCGGATTCGTGGACGATCAGGACCTGGTGTACTTCTACGGTGCCTGCGACCTGTTCGTGTTCCCGTCGTTCTACGAAGGCTTCGGCCTGCCGATTCTTGAAGCGATGGCGTGCGGACGCGCGGTCACCTGCTCGAACGTGACGGCCATGCCGGAGGTCGCTGATGGCGCCGCCATCCTGTTCGATCCGCATTCGACCAGCGATATGGCGCGCGCCATGTCGGACGTTCTGCTGGATCACGAATTGCGCGCGCGCCTGGAACGGCTGGGCGTGCAGCGCGCCGCGCAGTTCAGTTGGGAACTGGCCGCGCGCCTCACTCTGCAGGTTTATTACGAAGTCGCCGGCGCGGAGTACACTGGCGCAGAGTACACTAAAGACAAGCTCCGGGCGGTTCTCAAAGCCCGTGCCAGTTCATGAGATGCCTGCTGTTTTCGTTCCTCATTTTTTCCGCCTCCGTTTCCGCTGAATCTTTGCATTACACCATCAACTGGCCGAGCGGCCTGAGCCTGGGCGAAGCCATGCTCGATACTTCGCACGCGCAGGGCGGCGGCTGGGATTTCGTGCTCGACATCGACGCCAGTATTCCCGGGTTCGCAGTGCGGGATCACTATCACGCGCAGGCCAATGCCGATCTGTGCAGCACGGCGCTCGACAAGAAGTTCGTGCATGGCTCCCATAAGAACGAGGAGCACACCACGTTCGATCAGTCGAACCACACCGCCACGCGCCAGACGGTGGGCGGAGGGAAATCCGACATTTCAATTCCCTCCTGCGGTCGCGACGCGTTTGCCTTCCTGCAATTCGCGCGCAATGAACTGGCCGCCGGGCGCCTGTCGGCGCAACAACCGGTGGTGTTCGGCGCCGCTTACAACGTGCGCCTGGAATTCACCGGAACCCAGACCATCCATGTGGGCGAGCAGAAAATAGATGCGGACCGCATTGTGGCGACCATCAAAGGTCCGTCGAGCGACATTACCGTGGACGTATTCTTCTCGCGCGACAACGCGCGCGTTCCGGTGCTTGCCAAAATTCCGCTCTCGCTCGGGACGTTTTCCGTGGAGCTGATCCGCTGATGCGGATTGCGTTCTTTTCGCCCCTGCCGCCCACCCGGAGCGGCATCGCCGACTATTCCGCGGCCCTCATTGAACCGCTCGCCAAGCTCGCTCAAGTGGATACGTTCTCGCAAAAACCATCCAAGTTCGACCCATCGAAATACGACATTGTGGTGTATCAGCTCGGCAACAATCCGCATCACGAGTTCGCCTATGAAGCCGCGCTCGCCCATCCCGGCGTCGCGGTGCTGCACGAAGCCAATCTGCATCATTTGATTGCACATCTGACCATCGTGCGCGGTGATTGGGACGCGTATCTGCGGGAAGTCGAGTTCGACGCCGGCGCCGACGCGCACAAATATGCCGCGGATTTCGTCCGAACCATTAAACGCCCACCGGACTATGACATCCCGATGCTGAAACGGGTCCTCAAAAACTCGCGCGCGGCGATCGTTCACAGCCAGGCTGTTGGAAACGAATTGCGCGCGCATGGATTTACGGGACCAGTCGGAAAAATTCCGCACGGCGCGTGGCTGCTCGATGGCGATCGCCTGGCGTACCGGACGCGGCTGAGCCTGTCGGAAGCGGCGCCGCTGGCCGGGATCTTCGGGTTCCTTAAGCCGTACAAACGCATCGCCGAATCTTTGCGGGCTTTTCGACGGTTAATTCGAGTGATGCCCGATGTGCGCATGATTCTGGTGGGGGAAGCGCATCCCGAATTGCCGCTGGCCGATATGATCCGTTCGCTGGGGCTCTCGGCGCACGTGCGCCATATTGGATTTGCGCCCATCGAGGACTTCAACGGCTACATGTCGGCGTGCGACGTGGTTTTGAACCTGCGATATCCGACGGTGGGCGAAAGCTCCGGCACGCTGCTGCGCGCACTGGGTCTTGGGAAGGCGGTAATGGTTTCAGACGTCGGCTCGTTCGGCGAATATCCCGACGAAATCTGTCTGAAGGCTCCCGTGGATGCGAGCGAAGAGGATCACATCTTCGAATATCTGAACCTGTTGTTCTCGCGGCCGGACGTGGCACAGTCGCTGGGGGCGCGGGCG
Source organism: Terriglobia bacterium (assembly GCA_963797245.1). Taxonomy (GTDB): domain Bacteria; phylum Acidobacteriota; class Terriglobia; order Bryobacterales; family Bryobacteraceae; genus Palsa-187. Next base: position 32,348 of record CAWCPE010000009.1, on the reverse strand, counting down.
CGCAATTGGGTGGAGCGGGAATGCAGCTGGGAATCGGTCGCGGAGCGCTATGCCGGCTTTTTGCAGTCGGTGGTCGAGGGCAGGGAATGGCAGCCGCCGGCGCCGGACAAAGAACCAGAGCCGGCGCCTGAGACGGTTCACGTTCCCGGCGAATACATTGCCGGCTGGACGGATCCCGAGGACAGCGCGCGCGGGTATGTCGAAACGCACGTGACGCGGCTCGAGCGGACGCTCGCCATCACGCCGCCGGGGGCGAGCGAGGACCGCATTCTCGAAATGGGCGCGTATCTTCACATCACGCCGGCACTCAAAACCAAGCTCGGCTATGGCGAGGTGCGCGGCTGCTACTATGGTCCGGCGGGAACCGTGGATCATCGATGCGCCACTTCCGAGACGGGCGAGAAATTCGCCTGCGACATCGACCTGTTTGACGCGGAACGGGATCCGTTCCCGTATCCAGACGGCTATTTCTCAACGATTTTGTGCTGCGAATTGATCGAGCACCTGCCCAACGATCCGATGCACATGATGAAGGAGATCAATCGCGTTTTGAAACCTGGCGGACACCTGGTGCTGACCACGCCCAACATCACCAGCCTGCGTGCCGTTGCGGGGCTCTTGCAGGGTTTTCATCCCATGCTGTTTCCGGCTTACATCCGTCCGCGTGAGTCGGGCGAAGTGGAGGCGCGGCATGCGCGCGAATACACGCCCAACGAAATCAAACGGCTGCTAGCCGATTCCGGATTCGAAGTGACGCTGCTTGAAACCGGGCCGTTCCGCGAAGCGCCCACGCCGGAGCTGAGCTGGGTGGAGCATCTGCTCGACCGCTATATTCTTCCGCGCGAGCATCGCGGCGACGGGATCTACGCGGTCGGCCGCAAGACCGGGCCTGCGAAAGAACGCTACCCGGGCTGGCTGTACGCTTAAAACAATGGCGATGTTCACCGGCGTCGAGGCGTCGATTCAAGCTGGCGAAATTCGCCTGTGCTTTTCGCTCGACGCGCCCAGGATCGTGGGCTGGCAGATTTACGATCCGTCGACCGGGGCGTTTCTGCTCGAAGGCGAATGGATCAAGCTGGACGGCCGATCCATTGAGATGACCATCCCGCTGCCCGACGGCGACGGCCCGTATCGCGTCCAGGTTGCCCCCGTGGAGGATCGCGCGCGATTCGTGCTGATCGATGCGCAGGTGACCGATGGAACGGTCGCGCTCGCGGAGCCGCGCGTGACCAGCGCATCCAGCATGGCGCGGGAACGCCTGCTACGCGCGATTCCTAAAGCGTTCACCTATCCGCCGCGCAGTCTGTGGCGCAACCGGAAGCTGATGCGGTCCATGGTGCGGCGCGATATTCTGGCGCGCTATCGCGGCAGCTTCGCCGGCGCGCTGTGGACCTTTCTGAATCCGCTGCTGTTGATGGCGATTTACGCATTTCTGTTCGGTGTGGTGCTGAAACAGCGCTTCGGAGCGGATACCACGGGCATGGGATATGTGCTGTATTTTCTGGCCGGGATGCTGCCCTGGCTCGCGTTTTCGGAAGCCGTGGGGCGCGCGCCGTATGTGATTATCGAGCACCGGAATTTCGTCAAGAAACTGGTGTTTCCGCTCGAAACGCTGCCGGCCAACCTGGTGATTTCGGGCGCGGTGACGGAGGCGTTCGGCCTGCTGATTTTCATCGCCGGATTGCTGGCCGCGCGCCACTCGATTCCGGTCGCGGTGGTCTGGCTGCCGGTGCTGATCATCCCGCAGCTTCTGCTGACGGCCGGGTTGTGCTGGTTCCTGGCCGCGCTGGGAATTTTCGTCCGCGATTTAGGCGCGGTGATCGGATTCGTGCTGACGCTGTGGTTTTTCCTGACGCCCATCTGCTACCCGGAAGCGAGCTGGTCGAATGTTCCACACGACGCCATGCGGATTTTGTCCGCGAATCCGATGTACGTTCTGGTGCGCGGCTATCGGGCGATTTTTCTTCTGAATCAGGCTCCTGGCTGGCACGGAGTGCTGGCGCTATGGATCGCGTCAGGAGCCGTCGCGGTCTTCGGCCACGCGTGGTTCCATCGGCTGCGGAAGAGTTTCGCGGATGTGATCTAGGGATTAGCGACGCTCACTTAGAATGCGCCGGGCATTTCTTTTCCCGTGCAGGATGGCGACGACCTGAAGTGGCGCCGTGTCAGGCCGGTAAGCAATCGTGTAGTTAGGATATCGGACTAGCGTCCAGAAACGAACCGGACGGCTCGTGAGATCGCGGCGGGTGTGGCCGCGCATCGGCGCTTCGGCGACGAACGCGCAAGCGTCATAGATCGCCTGCTCCACGCGCTCGGCGGCTTCCACGCTGTCGGCGGCAATGTAAGACCACACGTCAAAAAGATCAGCTTTGGCGAGCAGCGTGAGAGAGTACGCCCTCATCGTTCACGCACGTGCTGTTGAGCCCACTTCTCCTTCATGGCCTGTATTTCCTGGCGGACTTGCGCTCCGTCAATGAGCTCTCCGCGTTCGGCCTGCAAATATCCTTCGTCGATGTGACACGATAGCGCCTGCCGCTCCTCATCGGTCCAACTTTCCTCGGCGTCCTGGGCTTCAAGAGCGCGACGGAGCACGTCTTCAACGCTTGCATAGACGCCGCTCGAAAGGCGCTTCTTGATCAGTGTTTCGAGATCGGGAGGGACGTTCAAATGCATATGGCTTCCGTCCTTGTCTGGTACTCAGTTGCCGCTTTCGATAGCGTAGTAGCCCTTACGCGCCTGGACCTTATAATCTTTTTCGGCGACCTTGATTTCGATTTTGTGATAGGCGCCATCCTTTTTTCCGCCGGGAGGCGCGTAGCTGATCGAGTACTGGCTGCGCATTTCGTCCTGCAACTCGCGGAAGATGTCGTCGAGCGAATTATGGCGGTCCACTTTAAACACGCGGCCGCCGGTTTCGCTCGACATCTTGTTCAGATCCGACACGCCCGAGCCGCCGCCGATCTGGATTCTTCCGAAGCCGCCGCCATGGAACCTCGGGTCTTCATAATCGATCGAATAGATGATCGTGTCCGCCTTCTGCGCAGCTTCGATGGCCTGTCCGATGCGCAGCTTGCTGCCTTCATCCACGCCGTCGGTAATGATCACGATGGTTTTGCGGCCGGTCTCAGTGCTCAGCTTTTCATTGGCGGCCAGATATACCGCGTCGAACAGGATGGTTCCCGCCTGGCTCTGCTGGGTGGGCACCGGTCCGGGATGCAGCCCGCCGACGGGTACGCTCATATGGATCTGATTCAGCCCGTCCTGCAGGAGCCGCGGCGAGTTGGTGTCGTCCTGGAGAAGCTCGGCCTCGGCTCCGAATTGCATCAGGAAAGCGAGATCTTTTTTGCGCAGGACCTTCGAGAAGAACTGGGATGCCGCGCGCCGTTCGTCATCCACCAGGCGTTCCTGGCTCCCGCTGGTGTCGACCAGCAGGCCGATGGTCAGGGGCAGATCGGTCTCGCGCGTGAAATATTTGATGTCCTGCGGCTTACCGTCCTCGAAGATCTGGAAATCGGTCTTCTCCAGATTTCCGACCAGACCGTTGCTCTTGTTGTGCACCGAACACAGAACGTTGACCAGGTTGACGTCGACCTTAATGGTGGGTTCTTCCTGTGCGAAGCAGGCGCCGGCGGCCAGGCAGAGAATCGGCAGGGTCTTCATAATTACAATGATAGATGCGCGGCGCGGGGAACGTGTTCCAATGAGGATGTCCGAAAAAGGGGACAGACCGCTTTGTCCACTGCAGGCGGATATTGGTGGTGGTGGGATGGATGGTTGGGGACAGAGTGGTCAGTCCCCTTTTTCGAACGACATATCTTAAATGAAGAAAGCCATTGATCATCTGAAAACGGCCGACCCGGTGATGGGCGCGATTATCGAACGGGTGGGCAAATTCAAGATCGAGTATCGGGAGCCTATTTTTCAAACCCTGGTGCGGTCAATTGTGTATCAGCAGTTACATGGAAAGGCCGCGGCGACCATCTTCGGCCGGTTGACGGATGCGGCCAAGGCCGATCCGCTGACGCCCGAGGCGATCCTGAAGCTGCGCCCGGCGCGGATGCGTTCGCTGGGGCTTTCCGGGCAAAAAATGACGTACATCCGCGAATTGGCGCGGCTGACTCGCAAGGGCGAGATCGACTTCGAACGTTGCATGACGCTGCAGGACATCGAGGTGATCGAGCACCTGACACGGGTGAAAGGCGTGGGCGTATGGACCGTGCAGATGTTCCTGATCTTCGCGCTGCGTCGTCCGGATGTTCTGCCCACCGGCGACCTGGGCGTGCGCGCAGCCATCAAGAAAGCTTACGGACTGGCGGAACTGCCCAAGCCGGAAGAGATGGAAAAGATCGCGGCGGCCTGGCGGCCGTATTGTTCGGTGGCGAGCTGGTATTTGTGGCGCAGCCTGGATAATTTCGGGGCTATGTAGTCTGGATCCGGTGGCATGAACGATTTATGCTAACGCTGCACGGTTGTACAATAATTGCAGCACGGCTGGAGGCTGCATGCGTCTTCGAAATTTCCTCTGTTTCATGATCGGCGCCATGGCGCTCACGGTTTCCGCTTTTGCTCAGGGGCAATATAGGGCCCCGCGGACGCCCGACGGGCATCCCGACTTTCAAGGCTTCTGGGAAAACAACATCGCCACGCCGCTGCAACGGCCTCACGAGATCGCCGATCGTGCGACTCTCACGGATGCCGAAGTGGACAAGATGCGGCAGAAGGCCAATGAGATGTTCACCGGCAAGTCGGACGCGGTGTTTTTCGACGGCTTTTATCCGGCGGTGCTCGATAACGTGCTCGGTCTGAAGCAGGGCTTCAAGAGCTCGGACGGTCAGACCGGGGATTACGGCTCCGAGTGGAATGATGAGCGGAAGTGGGAGAACCGGACCTCGCTGATTACAGATCCTCCGGACGGGCGAATCCCCGCGCTCACGCCTCGGGCGATTGAGGCGCGTATGGAAGCCAGGAAGGCGTCGCAGCGTTCCTGGACCGCCAAGGACCGGCCTCTGGGCGAGCGCTGCATCACCTACGGCTCACCGCAATTGACCGCCGGATACCAGAGCTATTACCAGATCGTGGAGACGCCGGGCGCCGTCGTAATCATGACGGAAATGTTCCACGACGCTCGCATCGTCAGAATGAACCGCAGTTCTCACCCCCCGGAAAACGTCCAGGGATGGTTGGGAGACTCGATCGGCCATTGGGACGGCGACACGCTGGTGGTGGATACCACCAACTATCGCCCTCGCGCATTTCAGAGCGTATCGAGTGAGAAGCTCCACATCATTGAGCGGTTCACCCGCCAGGATGCGGAGACGTTGCGCTATGAAATTACGGTGAACGATCCGGATACGTATGCCAGGGCGTGGACCCTGATGGTCCCGCTGAGCCGTTCGTCGAAGCCGGTTTACGAGTATGCCTGCCATGAAGGCAACTATGCGATGAAAGGCATTCTGGCGGGCGCCCGCGCGGAAGAAGCCCAAAAGGCGGCTTCAAAGTAAGCTCGGAATAACCAGTTGTCCATCCGCCCCGCAATTCGCCGAAAATAATTGTGATCGGAGATTCCGCTTCTACTTCTGCGGGCCGAACAGGTCGCGTAGCGCCACATCGAGGTCACCCAGTGCCCGGGCGCAGTCACCTGTGAAGCTGGAGCCGTGCATGATGGCGAGCGTATTGGGCTTCAGGTCGGCGAGCTTTTTCAAATTCCGCGCGGTGAGCGGCGTGTAGGGCACATAGGCCGCGAGAATGCCCGCCTGATATTCCTTCAACGCCTGATGGGAGCGGCCAGCCACATCATCTGAGGTGAGCGGTTCGCGGTCGCCCACCTGGTGGAACAGGTCCGAGCAGAACAGCGTTTTCTGGGTTTCTTCGAACAGCGCACCCGCGTCCCAGCCGTGGGGCAAATGGGGAGTCTGGCAATAGCGAAAACGGTACTTCCCGGTCGCGAAGGTCCCGCCATCCGGCAGGGCGTGTGGCTCTCGGCCGATGAAGTCGGTGAAGTTCACGAAGGCTCCAACCTGGCTGCAGATCACATCGGCATTGGGCGCGGCGGCCAGCCACTCATTGAGCGATCCACACTCGTCGGACTCGAAATGGCTGAAGCCGATGTGGCGCAGCTCGGAAACGGTGATGAGCTTGGAGACGGCTTCGTAAATTTCTGCGTGCATTCCGCGCAGCCCGGTGTGGTACAGCAAGGGCTCGTCGTCTTTCACCAGAAAATGGTTGAACTGCAAGTTGGCCGATGGAGCATAGATAGAGATGCGAAAGATATTCGGTGCGATTTCCGAGATGACCGCCATGGTTGCCCTCCTCAATAAAATTTCCAGTGTGATGAGAGCAAGGCAGACGCCGCGGCTAATGTCCTGAAATCAAGGGCAAATGCGGAAAATGGGATTGGCAACCGCCAGCGATCAGAGTCGGCGGACCGACGCAGCACCAGTTTAGGTTAGAGCTTCAGCTATAGGATGGAGCCACCCGCCAGGATCGAACTGGCGACCTGCTGATTACGAATCAACAACACATTTCTCCTTCAAAATACCGGCGGCTAACACCTTCATTTTCAGTTCCAATCACTTGCATTCTCCATTATACTTGACTCTACCGCGCCGTTTTTGAAATTTAGTACCACCCGCGGTACCACCCGAAGGAGGGGCGAGAGGATGCCCGTGGTTGCGATCCGTAAACCTCAGCCCAAGACCAAAACCAAGCTGGTCAAGGCGACGCAAAAAGCGCTCGAAGAATTGCGGCTGAATTCGGGAATGTGGCGCGTGGAAGGAATTCCCGGCTTGTACGTCCGGTGCCGCGCCACTTCGAAGAGCTTCGTTCAGCAGCGACGCGTCGACGGCGTGCTGGTGAAAGAAGTCCTTGGCCCGCTCACGATGAAGAAGGCTAAGGAAAAAGCGATGGACCGCTGGAACGCGATCCGGCCGGCGGCACCGGATGACGACGTGCAACTCGGTGCGGCGATCACGGTTTACATCGAGCATCGGCTCAGTATGAACAAGATGGCGCCGGCGACTAAGAATCTGGCGGAATACAATGCCGACCACCATCTCGAAAGTTGGAAGAAGCGCACTCTCGATGAAGTCGGCCGCGATCGCGCCAGCCTCGCCGCGCTCCATGCGCGCCTGACAAAGAAGCACGGCGCCGCCACCTGCAACCAGGTGATGCGCTTGTTGAGCGCCGTCTATCGTTGGCATCGCGACCGGATCCAGCACGATCTTCCGGAGTGGCCGCGGAAGGTCGCTGAGATTCACGAGATCCCGCCGCGGGATTGGGCCTACAGCGAGGACGAGTTGCGGGCATGGTGGCACACGACCGAGGAGAACGAAGATGGCGAGCCGGTTGACAAGGGTGTGAGCACGCTGGGCCCGATAAAGCGCATATGGTGGCTGACCGCGCTTTTCACTGGGGCGCGCAAGGGAAGCATCGAGGCGCTGAAATGGACGGATGTCGACCTCGAAAAGAAAACCGTTCATTTCCGCGTCGCAAAGGGGAACCGGCCCTACGTGGTCCCGATCAGCAACAAACTCGCCGAGTTGCTGATCGCGTACCGCAAAGAGGAAAAGGTCCCGCCTTCTGAGTGGGTATTCCCATCGATCGCCAAAGACGGAAAACACATCGTGGATGTCAAGAATCACAGGGAAGGCGTCGGGCCGGCGCACAAATTGCGCCACACGTTTAGGACCACACTCGCACAACTTGGCGCGTCCCCGGACCAGGCGCGAATGCTCATGGGTCACTCTATGGGCGGGGACGTTTCGCTCGGATACATCACAGCGCCGCTATTGGTGGAATCGCTTCGACCAATTGCGAATGCGGTCTCGGAACGCTACGTGAAACTTCTAGGCTTGGAGTAGCGCCTTGCCGAGGAAATCCAAGTCCGAGAATCCCGTCGCTTTCGACAATCTGTATTTCCTGGTGCCTGAATTTCGCGACTTCAATCGGACCACTTTTCTCGATCGCGTTGAGCAACTAACCGGGGAGGACATCGAGCTCTACATCGGGCGGGCATTCAGGTCCGGCAATCCCATGGAGTTCGATCCCTATTTGATCGACACGATTTCTCGCACTCTAAGGCCGGCTACCTGCGAGGCCTTCTTTAGGACGCATCCCGAGCTCATTTTTACGCGCCGCGACTATTATCTCAGCAAGGTCTTTCAATTCACCTACGCAGCGTTTCGCTACGGGAATCTGGAGCTTTCGCCAGGCGTTCATGTCCGTTTGGAGACTGTTTTGAGGGACATTCTGGACGATCATCTACCTCGGCTCTATGAGATTTTCAGTATCGAGATCTTCTTCTGGTGGACGCGAGAGTACTCTTCAAACCCGCAAGCGTTGCTCGACGGACTTCGGCTGGCATCGCTGCTTGTTGAGGCGCCTTTCAAAGTGCCGATTGCACCGATCGGTTCACGGCTACGCGAGGTCTACGAGCACGCGGGGCTTGGCTGGAAGGAAATCGAGACCGTTACGGAAATCTCTCGCCGTCGATTGTATGAAATCGCATACGACGGAGCTGAACCGTCAGCGCAGAAGCGTCCGAAGCTCGAGAAGTTTCTTTCGGGATTTCCTAAATACTAGGGTTGGAATTTCTTGAGGTCGCGCCGCCCATCGTGGACACCGATGTTGCGCACCCAATCTTGACGCGCTGCCGGGGATTGGGCACGGTCCGGTGTTCGCGAATTGCTAGCGCCCGACTGAGTTTGCCTATACAATTGATCCGATGACTGACGATACGCCGGTCCTCTTCGATGAGAATGGAAGCTCGTTTGAGGCATTAGCCAAAGAGAACGGAAAGCGAACATGGTCAGCCCGGCGCCTCATGGCCGCGCTGGGGTACGACGACTGGTCAGCCTTCAGGAAAGTGATCGAGAAGGCAATGTCGTCATGCGCTCTGTTGGGCGTCCAAATATTCGACCACTTCGCACCGAGCAAGTTCGTTAACGCAAGCGGACGCGAACTAGACGACTACGAACTCTCGAGGTTCGCTTGCGGTATGACAGCGCTCAACGGCGACTCCAAGAACAAGAACGTGGCTGCCGCCCAAGCGTACTTCGTATCGATCGCGGAGATTGTCGCGGGTCATGGAATTGAACATGCCGGCAGCATGGATCGTCTGGCGATCCGGGAAGAAATTTCAGAGCGGGAAATCACGCTGAGTGAAACGGCCGCGCGCTCCGGTGTCGAGAGCTATTCACGGTTCAGTATGGCGGGATACCTAGGAATGTACGAAATGGATTATCAATCCATTCGTACGCTCCGCAGCGTCTCCGATAAACCAAAACGATCAATGCTGGACTTCATGGGGAAGGACGAGCTGGCCGCGAACCTCTTCCGATTAGCGATGACCGAGGGCCGCATCAAAAAAGAGGGCACGCGCGGGCAAGTTCCGCTGGAAAGAGTCGCCAAGGAAGTTGGGAAGCGGGTTCGCGAGACGGTGCACGACGAGACTGGCCTGTACCCAGAGCAGTTGCCGACGGCTCAAGATATTCGCGAGATTCGAAAAGGACTCAAGCGGGCCGGCAAGGAGCTTCTTCCACTGGATGATATGGTTGCGGCACGTCAGACCGAACAGCTTTTTCTCAAAGAGCATCTGCCGGACCGCGCCGCGGACGCGGTTACAGGATGTTCCGCTTGCTCCGGCGGCCACCCCGCATCGCACAACGGTTCGCCCGACTGTCAATCCGGCTCGATCGCAAGCGGCGGCTCAAATTCGCATTGCATGTGCGACATCTGTTATTGATTCTCATCGGACCCATCATATGCGCATCGGTCTGTAGGCACCCACAAAAGCCTGGGATAAATTAGAACCTGTCGCGTGCGAAGTTTCGCCGCACGCCGCCGCATATCACCGCACTTTCAAAAGGTTCGAGGTCCGCCTAAAATCGGGTTGAAAATGCAGGTAACAGGGCAAACAACGAACCAACACATCCAGCATCGCTGGGTAACCGAACGCGCCTATGCCGCGCATTACGGGCTTTCGCGGCAAACGCTCGCGAACTGGCGGTTTCGGGACAGGCAGGCCGGTCGCGATCATGCCGAGCCAGGCTTTCCAGAATACCGGCGTTTCGGTCGCGCGGTTCGCTACCGACTACCGGAGTAGTAGGAAAGGGCGCCGTTGCGAGCGGCGCCCGAGAGAAACGGAATCTGAACACGCCCACTATAAACCCGGCGGGTCGAACACGTCAATCCGCCGTGGCGGTTTGCGAGCCTCCGATCCTGTCCGCAGTAGGGAGCTGTTCTAAGCGTGGGCGCATCGTGCAGCGCGGGGCGATCCGGAAGCGTGGCATCGGCCACGGGCCGGTGACCATCTGGGGGCCGTGATGAGGGAATTGCCTCAGTGGCGCCCGAAACGAAAGGTGCTCGAAATGGTGAAGCAATATTTTCTCGGGTTCCGTCGCAACGATCGAAAAATCTTCATGCGACGCAAACGACTCGCTGAGCGTCTAAAGTTGTCAGTCCGCACACTTGACCGTTATCTCCACCATCTGGCGGAAACCGGTTGGATGGAGACCACGAAACGCACTCCTCGGACCGCATTTCGCTCTGTCAAGGTTTCCGCGTTTGGCGGATCAGTTGGCGAATCAATTGGCGGATCATTTGGCGGATCTCAAAAGAGGAAAAACCCTTCAAAGGAAAGCTTTGAAGTAGGAGCACATAAGCAACATCATCAGCCGGATGATGTCGCTGCCGCTTGCCCGGACGCTTCGGGGGGCGAGTTGGATCTCCTCGTACTCGCGGGCGTACGTCGCAATTCCGCAAACGTCGCCTACATTCGGGCTACCGTCCAGAAGGGAATTCCGATCGGCCTCATCCGCGGCGCCGTCTGCCTGGCATTACGTCGCCGGTTCCAAGCCGGGAATCACGGCCGCGTGAACAGCATGAAGTATTTCGCCGGCGCGATCCATGAAATCGTTCAGGTTTTGGGCGTGAGCAGCGACAACGAGTACTTTCGATTTCAGGAATCCCAGCTCAAGCGTGAAATACGCGAGCACAAGAAAAGGGGCGCGGCATGAAAGATTCAATCCCTGCAAACGGTAAGCATCCCGGCGGACGGCCAAGGAGGGAGCTTGATCGCGAGCAACTGAAGCGCCTGCTGAAGGAGGGATACAGCCTTCGCCAGATCGCGCGAGCCATGGAATGCGGCTATGGAACGGTCTACCGGGCGGCGAGGGATCTCTGATATGCGGAGCCCGATCCAAAACTCGTTGCCGCGATCCAATACCGCAACCCGGGAATTTTAGGATGGGTAAGGAACCCGCAGATCCACAAAACGCGGCACCGCCGAAAGAGCGGACGCGCCGGATCAGCAGCGTCGGTCTGGATCGTGCTGTGCTGAAGGCAGGTGCAGAGATCCGCGACAAATATTCCGAGGCGCTTTCCGAAAGGGCCAAAGCTGACCGCGCCGTGCGTCTCTTCCGCGCCGCATTGATACCGCGACGACAGCCAGGCCGCCGGCTGTCCGAGTCTGTCAGGATCGCCATCGAAATGCGGGCAAGCGGTAAGAACTGGCAGAACGTTTACGCCGAGGCCCTCCCCGGCTACCGCGCGATGGACAGATATGAGCGTCAATGGCGCTGCTCAAACCTGCGAAGAAACGTGAGGAAAGTCCTCGTGCGAAGGGCGGCGAAAACAACGATGATTTTGGCACCCGTCCAGAATGCAATCGAAATTTGAGGTCTATCGGCGCGCGGGGATGCGGGAGCAGAATCGGAAACATGAGGAGTAATCCACGACGCAATCCGCGTCAGAAGGCAAATCAAGGCGCGAATGAGAGGACCCCAACCATGGCAACAAAAGCGGACTTGGAAGGTATCTTAGACAATATCCAGGAACTCGCCGACGATGCTCTCGACCCTGAGCTCCCGCGCGAGGACGTGGTCGCGAAGGTCAAGCAGATTTACGACCTCGCCAGTGGTGACGATTCCGACGAGGACACCGACGACGACGACGATTCCGACGACGACTGAGACGCTTGCGGTCGAAGGTGGCGTAAGGAAACGAACCAGGTAAGCGATCGCGCGTTGCGCTACCGCGCGAACGCATGCCCGCCGCCCGGCCCGCGTATCTGCGCGCTTTGCGGCTCAACTCGCACGATCGAGATCGGCCACCTCAACGGCCATGAGGAAGATACATCCGCAGCAAATCTCCTGTGGACCTGCCGCGGGTGTAACGTCCGATGCGGGAATACGCTTAGGCGGGCCGGCATCGGCCGTGCGACCCTGCAATACAATCCGCCCACGGACGGCGCCCAGACCCTCGGACAGTGGGTAACCGCCGTGTTCGCGATGAAAGGTGAGTCCGATGGCATGAGCGTCGCCGACGCCGTGGAGATGATCCGAGCAACGCCGCCGAGTCGCCGGAGTGCTTTCGCCAAGGAAATCTGGAGCCGCCGACGCCAGCGCTACGGCTCTGCGGGGCGTGGCGATTCACCTCCCTTCTGATCCCGCCAACCCACTTGCGAAATCCACATCCGGTGTTGATAGAATGGCGTGGCTGCGCGCGGCGCGACAAGGTCCGATAATGGGATCAGGCCAACATGACGATGGAGGGCAGAGAGGAGATTGACGCCGATGGCCAATCCGGATGCAGATAAGGGCAAGGCAGACGTATCTACTATCGCTGCTACGATCCGGTCACAGAAAGTGATGATCGACCATTCCGAGGGCGATAATCCAGAACTCGAACCGTTGTTCGCAAACCATGTTGAGTTATTCGGCCTAGGGAGTGATATCTATCTGGACATTGGAATCATACGGCCTGAGGAGCTTGCGGCACTCAGGCCGGAGATCGAGAAGAACGCGTCAGGCGTACACACGGTGAACTTTAACGTGCTTCAAAGGGTTGCAATGAGTAGGGATACTTTTGAGCGATTGCGGCTCGCCGTCGAGGGAGTAGCGCGCGCGATGCAGGGCGAAAAGAGTGGCCATTAAACGACGAAGACATTTTCGGGAGTACGCACACGCGAGCGGCGGCACTGCTGCGCAACGAAGTCTGCCGTCGCCGATGGATGCGGAGGTTTCTCGGCGCGCACTCGCGAGTCTCGTCCGTCCATCCACCGAATTAGAAATCAGTTGCGTTCGGCTGACCGCTGATCTGATATTGGTCGGCTCGACGATTCGAATCGATCTTTCGAAGTACCCGCGTGAGGCTCCCGAGCTCCTTTTGGCTCCCTTCCAAGCAGGGTTGCCCGGTCAGTGGATGGACACGGCTCCGCCGCGACCGGACCTCGAAACCCGCGACACAATCTTAAGCAAAATCGACTCGGTTCTGGCGGAGGATGATTTCTACGAACCGGGAGAGCCGCGACCGAGTGCGGAGACCGTAGATCGTGCGAAATCCTTAATCCAAACCGGGATAGACCCTGAGCGCGGAATTCCAAGAGCCGAGGTGTCCGCATATTTTGGGGAACTTGATGTCACGTGGAGATGTCAAAATCGACTGCTGCGTTTGGTTGTTTTCCCGGATGCGACCCGCAGGCCTGTTCTCTACTCCCAAACCGATAACGGCGATGCCTTGACACGCGGCCATTCGATCGAGGTCACAGGCCCCGCTGAGTTGTCGAATCGGCTCGATTGGCTGCTTGCCTGACTCGGCGACCAAGATCTATCGTGCTCTCACGAGTGGGAAGTGTATCAATGGCGATTTCGTTACGGACAAGGCGTTCCGTCTTCGTCCCGCTAACGACCGGTTCCCGGCGGAAACTTCGCTATCCGTCGCGCTCTCTCCGGAAAAGGCGATGGCCGATCTCGATTGCAAGGGATACACAGAATTGACTTTCGGCGAAATTGAGCGGATCGAGGGACTGAGGGTCCAACCCAAGGAAGGGGAGGAAGACGCAGAGCTTTATGAAGTCTGCGGTATTCCCGTGGACAACTTCGATGCGCAGACTGACTACGCATTGGCCTTGGCGGAAATCGCCGGCAAGGTTGTGAGAGTAAAGGCGCCGAAGCACTAGGACACGAGTGCCCATGCCGTCCCTCGTTTATTTATCGCGTTGCTTAGTAAGATGGTGCGGCCGGTGCCTGTGCCTGTAGAGCCTTTTGCACGAGATCCCGCGTTGATTGTTCGCCGGGCCGCGCCTTGCGCAGCGACATCTTCGTCACTTCGAGAAGCTGACTCAACATCGGAGTTTTCTCCTTGGCCTTCGTCAGCTGTTCCCATTTCAAGAAATTGCCCAAGTCGCTGTTGTAGGTGTTCTTAAAAATGGGTTCGTCGAAAACGCAATTATCGGTGCCAGGCGTCAGATAAGAATCGATGACCTCGATCGCCGCATCAAGCAGGTCCTTCCATGCAAGCGGATCCGCATTGGACAGCTTGATGATCGCTCGTGTCACGGCTTTGTTGCTCGTGCCTTCCCCCATTCTGACGAGGATGTCTTTAAGCAATTCGATGAACACATAATAGAAAAAGAAGCGCGTTTGCCGCCTGCTGGCCTTCCCCATCCGCCCGAAGTTAAACTGATCGGCTGCCGTCTTCAACAGGTAACAAGCGTAGAGATCCCGGATATCGAATCGGTCGTCAATGCTCACCTCATCCTGGTTAACGATCTTCTTGAAGACCGTTCCATTGGGCTGAAATGGCGAATTCTTGCTAAGCGCTGTTCCAGCCTCCGCCAACCACCCTGATCCATAAATCTTTATGAGGTCGAAGGCATTGCACATCACTTTGAACTGCTTGATAGTGGGCCGCTGCTTTTGGAGGGCAAGGCGGGAGTCCCATGCCCCGCGCTGAATTTCTAAAAAGATGTTGTATTCCTCCTCCATCTGTTTCGCCCACATTCTGAAATCTGACGTGAGAGCGAGGAAATCCTTCTCCTTCACTGCATTCTGGCTATTCGTGTAACGCGTGATTTTTTCGAGCAGGTCCTCGCCGTCGCTTCCGACTTGGGCAATCTTGGTCACGACGACTCCCTGCGCCGCGTGCTCTTTCCAGTCTTCAAGGGTCGTGCTCTTGCCGGTTCCACCCGAGTCAAGTTTCCGGTAGAACACGTCCCAAATCGTCCGCGTCGTTTGGCAGCCGTTTACGATGAAAGGGTCGATCAGTTCGAATTGGCCGTCTCCCGCCGGATGATACTCTTCGACCACGATAGTAATACCGTTGTTGTACAAGCCGAAGTTTTCGGGATGGCTGTTCAGCGTGTCCTGAATTCCCTTATTGACTTTGCCGCGCCCACCGAGGAAGCGCCGGACGTTCTTCTCGTAGATCTGGTCAAGGTCCTGGGTTTTCTGGCGATAAGTTTTCAGAAATGCGTAGAGATCCAGAAGGGAAATCGATCCGACGAGAAGCCCCTGCCCCGACTGGGTCAGATTGCCCCGGACGGCAATTCGAACCCGTTCGCCGTACTTTAGCGGTTCGTCAATGGCGCGCTGGAAAAGAGCCGTGAGGGAAATCGATTCGCAGTCGAAACCTGTGCCCAGCCGACTGCGCCCCATGGCGCGAAGATCCGTGAGCACGCGAGCCTGCTCCTCGTTGAGGGCCTCGTTTGTGGCAAAAATGAGAACAATCTTGTCCCGTTCGGAAGATTGACTGCGAAAATTCGTCAATTGCTCCAGGAGGCCCTCAGCCAAGCTGCTCAAGCGTCCGTGCTTGCCGTCAAGCGTATCGATAACCTTTTGGCCCTCTTGCAGCAACGTCGACGTTCCCTGAAACGCTTTTCCGTACTTGCTCTGAATGAGAAACCAGGTGTGACCCTGCGCTCCCTCCTCGGCGCCTTCTTCTTGCCCCATATCCAAATACGCCGCATCAATTCCGCCATCCCCGGAACCGTCGCAATAAACCAATTCCCCGGTCGATTCGTCAAGGTCGAGCCATTGGACGATGAGTTTGCGAGCAAAACGATGTCCGAGTTCGACCGTGCTCGGGTCGCCCGCAGTGACCTCACTAAGCCACTGCTCCGAGAATTGTTCGAATGTCAGGGCGGTTGTTGACGACGGTTGGATCATGCGGGATACATTCTACCGCTTCTGACAAGGCTGGACGTTGGCGAAAAATCGTAGGCAAGAGCGGTAAGAACGACGAAGGCGTTAGCAGGTTCCCCCCTTGCCCGCTCGCTAGGGCTGAATCATAATCACCGTGCCGGCCTGCGTGGACGCGCCGTTGTAAAGCACCGAGATGGAAACATCGCCGCTCGGCAGCGACGAAGGAAGAGCGATGTTGAACTGATACACTCCCGGCCCCGCCAATCCAGCGTAAATCAACTGTGCGTTCACACCGCCAACCTGGACCTGCACGGTCCCCGGCAGCGTGCCTCCTTGCGTTTCCGATCCGACGACGACCGGAACCATGGTGGACCCGAATCCGTTGCCATAAACGACGATCTCTTGCCCGGGAACCGCGGGAGTGGTTAAGCCGGGATAAAGCGTCGTCGGGCCGACATCTGTGTAACCGGGTACATGCTGGGCGACGACATCCCCTTGCGGGTCGAACACGAACAAGGAAGGCGAAACCTGCTGCGCCTGCGCTGTGAAGGTGGGGCTGGAGACTGCTCCGGTCGTGACTTGTACTTGGACCGAACCACTCGCGAGGTTCGGCGGGGTCAGCGCGTTGATTTGAGTTCCGCTTATGTAATAGACGTAAGCCTTCTGGCCGTTCATCGTCACGCTCACGCTGTCGAGAGCAGTTGGCAACTGGTTGTTGACGAAATCGGACGCCTGCCATACTCGGGTGTCGCCGGCCGGAGCGAGGTTCGATCCCATGATTGCAACCCAGGTGTTCGGAGCGATCGTTGGTGAACCGCCGAACGCGTTCGCGACGAGCGTAACCACTGGAGACGTTGACGACGTGGGAGCCGTCACGGTCAGTGCGACGGAAACGGTTTGTGGGTTATTCGTAGCTCCGGCAGCGTTCACGGAGATCCTGCCGTTATAAGTTTGCGCGGTCAGCCCGGCCGTGGCGATCCCGACCGAGAGCGTACCGGAACCGATACCACTGCTCGGGGACACCGTCAGCCACGATGCGCTGGAAGCCGCGGACCAGGTGAGCGTGCCGCCGCCCGAGTTTGCCACGATGATGGCCTGTGCTGGCGGCGAGACGCCGCCGGTAGTGTACTTGAACTGAAGCGGCGTGCTGGTCAGCGAAATCGCTGGCTGCAACGGCGGAGGAGCTGCCAGGAAAGTGATGGCGTCCGATCCGGAGGACGCTTGTACGATTACTTCGGCAATTCCATTGAACGTTGAAGGCAGAAACGCTGTGATCGCGGCATCACTCCACAAGGAGACTTGGAGTGTGACCGGCCCAGGGTAGGCCAAGACTTGACAACCGGAACATAACGAGCCGAAGCCGACACCGCTGATCGTGATGCTTCCTCCCGATGTGACCACGCGCCCGGCTGCAGTCGGCAAGAGTGGCCCAACCGAAACAATCACCGGGTTGAACTTGCAGCGAAGTATTGAGAAAGTTCCGGCGGTCACGCCGAGTGGTCCGCACGTGCTTGCCTGGCTAGTGGTGCTTGTTGCCGCAAAAGTCGCCGTTTCAGGGCTCACAAATTCGTTATAGAAAATCGTACTTGTCCAGCCGGGCTCAAATGCCTGCGGTCCGAGAAGCACGCGGGAAAACGGCGTATATTGGGTTCCGGCCGCATTCTCAAGCGCGAAATAAGCTCCACCATACTGGGTCTGGTTTGCATATCCTTCGGACTCCCAGGCTGCCGTGTTGGCCAAAAAAGAGAGAATGATTTTGGCTGTTTCCGGCGCTTCGTCGACGTCCGCGATGCCCCTACCAATGCAATCGATGAACGCCCCTGCGATCGAGGCGGAATCGATATGGCAATACGGCAGTATCCTGGTCCGTGAGGGATCGCGGGCAAAATTTAGCGATGCGCTTGTCACCGAAACGACGCCGTCACTCACGTTCAATAGTTGCGGTGAAACGAAGAGGCTCGACTTCCAGTAGCCCGCATTACCGATGATGGCGAGAGCGTCAACGCCCCGTAGATCGTCGCCGCGTTGGTTCCAGGTTCCGACGGTCCAAAGGAAGCCGCTACCCGGAACCATCTCGGCCGCCTGCGTGCCACTCGCGAGAAGATCGGAATAATTCGCAGCCAGGAATGAACCGAAGTTCGGCGCGGCGATTTCGATGAATTTCCGAACTCTCGGGTTGAGGACGGGCGACAGGCCGTCGTTCGCTTGCAGTCCAGCCAGGTAGGAGCGGACGATGAGACCACCCATGCTGTGACTCACCAGATCGACCTGCGGGACCAGGAGGCCACCAGCGTACTGGATCATGTCGAGAAATTGCCCCAGAGTCGCGCCCAGTTCCTCGATGGAAGTACCGTTCACGGATTGCTCTACGCAATTGTCGAAGAAGTAGACCTGAGGCGCGACAAGTTGAGACGCGAGACTCCCGAAGGTAGCGACTGAACCCGTCGGCGCAATCAGGCATGTGCTGGGCGGCAAAACAGAGAACTGCCAGCCGTTTAACAGGACGACCGGGGGAGTTGAGGCGCCCGTAGGTACGACGGGTAAGGCGTTCACCGTCACGTTGACCGTTGCCACTCTCTCTTCACCAGCCGCATTAACGGCCGAAACTGTGACGACATATTCACCCGACTCCGTCGTCAGTGACGAGGCCAACAACAGCTGATCGCGATTGACGCTCGGGGCGACGACGAACCCCTTTCCTTGCGGCCCCTTGACCGTGACGGCGTATGTTTTCGCCTCACTGACAAAGTCAATTGTCTCCTGTGAGGTCGCGATCGAAACGCGGTCTCCGGCGCGCAGGCGATAACTGCTCTGGTTGAGACGCAGTGCACCGATCGGATGCGGTGCCGGTTGACCCTGCGCTGTGATACTCGTGTAGGCCAGCACTAAAGCCCACGACAGACTACGCGCGGGATTCCGCCAGGCGAGCGACATGGATTTATCCTCAGCTCATCATTCGGATTTAAATCTGCACCGCCCAATAGGGTGAAACCCGCAGTATGTTCACTTGGTCACCCGAAAGACGGCGAAAAACCGGGCGCAAGTCCAGCCGACGACCGGGCCGAAGTGGGCGTTTGGAAGCGTGTTGCGGGGGGCTCGGCAAGGAAAGGGCCTCTCGCAAGAGCAACTCGCGGAAGCGGCCGGCTTGGACCGCTCTTTCATAAGCCTGATCGAGCGCGGCATCCAGACGCCGAACGTCGTGGTTCTTTTCAAAGTTTCCGAGGTGCTCGGGGTATCCGCGTCGGCGTTGATCAGCGATGTTGAGCGAATCCTGCGGACACCGCAAGGTCCCCCGGACAAACCGGACGTTCTTTCGCGAGGTAGCAAGGTTCCTAGGCGCGGCCGCCCCTAAGGCCGAGGCGCCTGGTCCCGTCTCGTTCGAGCCTCAGTCGGGAATTATTTTCACGGTTTACCTAACGTAAACGTAAACGAAGTAATTCCGCCGGGCACAGCGGGCGACCCATCTTGGTTGATCGCGCCAGGAGCCGCTCGGTTCTGACTGCCGCACTCGATACATGGCGCGCCTGATCCGAAACTCAGGAGCGTGATCCAATACCGCGCAGCGCTGATCTTAAAGCGCGCTCCGTCCAGCTTTCCGGGCAGGATTCGCAAAAGAGTGCGATCGAATCGCGTCGACGCGCCCGGCAGTCGCCTTGAAAAAGCGAGGGCACTTCCGGCGGATCGGGAGGGTTTTCGGAATTTTCGCAATTACTGTACAAGTACAGTACTTCGCGCGCGCGAGGAAAAACCCGCGGAAATTCCTACGAAATTACCCACCAGCAGGCTTGCGAACGAGTCATCCATGAGAACAAAGGCAATCGAATCAGTGATTTTAAGCGATAGCAGGGTTTTTCGTTGGAAACCTCGCAATTAGCGTAATAATTTCGCTGGTAGCGGCTCCGGGATTTAGTTTTTTGGGGAATTTCTTCAGCAAAACTTCCTGAGCGTTCCTTTGCGCGGGGCGAAACTGTGGCAAGTCCTTGTGCTCATGGGAGTTAAAATTCTCGAAAATTAGCGACTGACGTTCTATGCGCGGCGATGAGTGGGTTTTCCGAAGTTTTCGACGTTTCGTTACGTTACGTAGCACGAAACCGAAATTGCGGGACGGTCCGGTTGTGAAAGGACGTTGGCTCCCGTCTTCGGTCTCTCCCGGTCGGCTTTGACCGCTCGCTAAGAGGTGATCGCGTAAATTATCCGGCCGGCGTAGTCGGAGGCGCCGCGCACCTCATCGGGGTTCGGAGGGCGTCCTGTTTCTAAGATCTTCGGCGCTCTCCAAAACTGACCCACCGATACTCTCCAAAAGTGATCCAGGCATTCTGAACTGATCCGCCTCGGCGTGTGATGACCACGATGGATCATCACGATGCCGAAGGTCCGGAAGAAGCCATGTAGAATCTGCCGCCGGTGGTTCCAGCCGGATGCGCGAGTGGGAGAGCGGCAGCGAGCCTGTGGTAAGGCGGAGTGTCAAACGGCCCGGCGACAGAAGACGCAGGCGGACTGGCGAAAGCGGAATCCAGACTACAGCATCGCCTGGAGATTGGATCAGCGCGCAGCGCAAACACCGCCGCCGGAACCACTACGTTTTCCAGCTCCGTTGAAGCACCTTCCCTGGGAGTTCGCGAAAGACCAGTTCGGCGCGCAAGGCGCTGATTTTATTGGTGTTATGGGAGCACTAATCCTCCGATCCGCGAAAGACCAGTTCAACTCCTATCCGATTGATCCCACGGGAGTTTCCGGCACACTTCCCCCGCCGCCAGAAAAGACCAGTCCCAGCTTCGCGCATACTCAATGCCGAGCAGGCGACGATGCAACTGGAGCTTCACCAACTGGACCGCCGATGGGAGCATCTGCGAGTCCGCGATCCGCACCGGCAGCACCGGTTGCTGGCGTCACTGGCTGACAGCGGCCAGCAGACGCCCATCGTCGTGGTGGTGTCGAAAGACAACCGCGAACGTTACCTGGTGATCGATGGCCACAAGCGCGTGGCCGCGCTGGAACAACTGGGACGCGACACGATTGAAGCCACGCTCTGGCCGATGAGCGAAGCCGAGGCTCTGCTGCTATCGAGGTCGCTGCGATTTAGCCCGCAGGAAAGCGCGCTCGAACAAGGCTGGCTGCTGGCGGAGATGGAGCGGCGCTTCGGCTATGGTCTCGATGAACTGGCGCGCCGCTTCGACCGTAGCGCGAGTTGGGTGTCGCGGCGGCTGGCGCTGGTGGAGTTACTGCCGGAAGCGATCCAGCAGCAAGTGCGCGAGGGCAAGGTCTCCGCACAAGTGGCGATGAAGTATCTGGTGCCGGTGGCGCGAGTCGACGGCGACGACTGCACGCGCATGGCGGCGGCTTTCATCGCGCACCGTTGCGATACGCGGCAGGCCGGCCAACTCTATACGGCCTGGCGCGAGGGCACGCGCGTGATCCGCGAACGCATTCTCGCCGAGCCGGAACTGTTTTTGAAAACGCAGCGTCAGCCAGCGGCAGCCAAGCGGGCGGCGGTCGAACAAGTGGAACGCGATCTGGATATGGCGATTGCCATCCTGCGTCGTAGCGGAAGGCGGCTGACCGAAGCGCTGCCGGAGATGACAGCTCCACAACAGAAACAAGCGCTGGGCCAGATCGAACGAGCGCGGCGAGAGCTGGCGCGGATGGCGGAGGGAATCGGAAAGGAGCGGGAAGGCAAACATGTTGAGCCAGGCACAACGAACCGCGATCCTGGAGCTGAGCGCGCAGGGAGTGAGCAAACACGAGATCGCGCAGGTGCTGCGGTTGTCGCGGCCGACAGTGCGCAAAGTGCTGCGCTCCAACTCCAGCAACGTGCCGGAGATCCAGCGGGCGGAGAAAGCGGAACCGTACCGCGAACAGATCCTCGATCTTTTGACATCGTGCAAGGGGAACCTCGTGCGAGTCCATGAGGAACTGGTGGCGGGCGGCGCGGCGCTGTCCTATCAGGCACTGACGGGCTTCTGCCGCAGGCAGGGCATCGGACAAACGCCGGTCGTCCCGGCGGGCCAGTATCGCTTCGAGCCGGGTGAAGAGATGCAGCACGATACGTCTCCGCACACTGTGGAAGTGGGCGGCAGGAAGTACAAGGCGCAGACCGCGAGTGCGGTGTTGTGCTACTCGCGCATGCTGTTTTTCCAGATCAATCCTACCTTTCAACGATTCGATTGCAAAGTGTTTCTCACCGACGCGCTGCGATATGCAGGCGGCGCGCCTGAGCGCGTAATGATCGATAACACGCACGTGGTGGTGCTGCGCGGCACGGGGCGCGAGATGATTCCCGTGCCCGAGATGGAGGCGTTTGCGGAGCGCTTGGGGTTCCGCTTCGTGGCGCACGCGATCGGCAATGCCAATCGTTCGGCACGCGTGGAGCGCCCGTTTTCCTTCATCGAAAACAACTTTTTGGCGGGGCGTACATTCGCCAGTTGGGCGGATCTGAACCAGCAGGCACGCCAGTGGTGCGACAAGGTCAACGCGACTTACAAGAAACATATCCGCGCCGTGCCGCGCGAACTGTTCGCGGTGGAGCGCATGCATCTGAAACCGCTGCCGGCGTGGATTCCCGAAGTGTATCGACTGCATCAACGCACGGTGGATGTGGAAGGCTACGTTTCGGTGAACTCGATTCGCTACTCGGTCCCGGTCCCCTGGATCGGGCACCGGGTGGAGGTTCGCGAGACGCGGGACAAGATCGAGATCGAAATGGATGCGCGCCATATCGTCACGCATGCGCGCGCAGTGACGCCACTGGCGCAGCGCATCACGCTTGCCGCACATCGCCCGCCGCGTGGGGAAGGCGTCAGGCGCGATCCGCACCCGGAGGAAAAGGCGATTGTCGAAGCGGCGCCGGAAACCGCACTCTATGTGGCGGCTCTGAAGCAAAAAGGCCGCAAGGTGGTGGCCCTTGCCCTGCGGCAACTGTTGCGATTGCTGCGGGAATATCCGCGCGAGCCGTTCCTGGCGGCGGTTCGCGAAGCCGCCCAATATGGGCTTTACGATCTCGATCGTTTGGAGCGAATGATTTTGCGCCGTGTGGCGCGCGACTACTTTCTGTTACTGGATACGGACTCCGATTCCCATGACTGAAGAACTGGAACAACTGCTGAAGAATCTCAAGCTGCGGCGCATGCTCAACGTGTACGACGAGCAGTTGCGCGCCGCGGAGAAAATGCAAACCTCTTACTCGGAGTTCGTCGCCGGGCTGTTGCGCGCGCAGTGGCACGACAGACAAGAGAGCGCTTTGGAGTGGCGCATCCGCAGGGCGAATCTGCCGGAACGCTGGTCGCTGGAATCGTTTCCCTGGGCGCGCCAACCCGGTGTGAACCGTAAGCAACTGCGGTCGTTCGCCGAACTCGACTTCGTCGCCAAGCACGAGAACCTGGTGTTGACGGGACCAACGGGCGTGGGCAAAACCGGTCTTGCTTGCGGACTTCTGTTGAAGGCTTTGCAGAACGGCCATCGCTGTCAGTTCATTCGTGCCCAGGATCTGTTCGACGAGATGTACGCATCGCTGGCCGACCGCTCCACGCGACAGTTACTCAATCGTCTGGCCCGTTTGGACGTGCTGTTGATCGATGAGTTCGGGTATCTGAATCTGAAACCGGAGCAGTCGAACACGTTCTTCAAGTTGATGGAAGAACGCTATACGCGTCACTCGACGATCATCACGACAAACTTGGTCTACGACGAATGGCAGAACTTTCTCGGCAACAAATCGATGGTGGATGCGCTGCTGAGCCGTGTGCGGCATTACTGCCATACGGTGACCATCAACGGTCCATCGTTGCGCGAGCCACAGGGCTGAACCGATGGACCAACGCGAGTATGTATGCCGGCTTCTGGATGCCTATCGTGTGGCTCCGGGCACATGCGGCGTCGCCCGCCGGGCGGATCGAGTGCTGGCGGCCCACCTGCACGAACGCGGCGTGCCGATTGAAGCGGTTGAGAATGCGTTCGTCTTGGCCGCGGCTCGGCGACTCATACGGCCCGTTGGCGCCGCGCCTCTGGGAACGATCCGTTCACTGGCATACTTCGTTCCGGTGATCGAAGAGGTGCTGCAACTGCACGTCGGTCAGGAATACTTTCAGCACCTCCGCCACAAACTCCAACGTGCTGGCTCGGCACGATAGCCCCGATCCCCCCGAACGAAATCCCCACCCACACAGCGCGCCTTCGGCACGGATGATATCGCCGCCTACCCTCGCCCAAACGACCGGACGCCTGCGGCGTGGATGACGACGCCGGGTTCTCAATCCTGTTCCTGCGGTGGGTCACTTCAGCCGAGCTTTACTGGGTCAATTCTGGAGAGCAGCGAAGTTCTAAGATTCTCAATCCGGTTCAGGCATTGTGTTAGTTCATCGTTCGTTTTTTGGGTCTGTTTCAGCAGTTCCGGGTCCCGGTCGAGGTGCGCGGATAGGTGGCGAAACGGTGCCCCTAAGTCATGCAATCGTTGAATAAGGATTCCCGCCAACTCTTCCTCCTTTTCGATTTCTTTCCGAAGTTCATCGTCTGTCATATATTTCCTTGGCACCAACATCCGAATCGATTCGATCGTCTAGACCGCGGTCGCGCCGCCGGCAATAGATTGGCTCGCAAGAATAAATTCAAACCCGCGCGTCAATACCGCGTAGGGAACGATCCCTGGGCCGATCTTCATGGCGTTGCGCTCAACTTGGACAACCAGTCCGTATGCCTGCAGCTTCGCACATCTCGACTGAAGTTCACCCTCTGGAATGTCGAGTCTGATTGCAACGCCGCTCAGCCGGCCATGCGGCAGCGTGCGAGGGGATGCGCCGAGTTCGTGGGTTGCAGACTCACCCGTGCGCCAGTAGTTGTTCACGAGTTCGCCCGGAACGCTTCCCAGAGTCGGCTCAAACCCCACACGCTGGCCTCGGACGAGCTCGGTGAGGACGCGGACATCCGAATCGTCGAGTGACATTGCGATTCGAGATAGCTCTTCCGTAGTGTCAGGTGTTCGCGCGGGTCCGGTAAAAGCGGCATTGGCGACGATTCGACCAATGCGAACGATGCGTTGGGGGGAGCGAGTCAGTTCAGCCTTTTCGAGCGCATCGAGGACTAGATTTGGGAATTGCTCGCGTACGAACCGCGCATGGTCTTCGGTAATCTCGCTTACACGCTTCTTGAGCCAACGAATCTCGGAAGACAGGACGTCGATCAAAATTTCGCGGCGCGCATCGCGCTCTCTTCCAATCACCGACGCCGCAAGTTTTGAGAACCATTTCGCGCCGGCAAGTGGTCCAGCGATTTCGGCCGGCAATAATTCTGCAGGCAATGCCTCGATGACCTGCGCGATTGCAGGTATGAACCGCGTAATCGGTGATTGCGCTCGTTCCTCGGCCGCGATTTGTGACTCGAATGCGTCTAGTGGATCGTCGAGGCTCAATTTGCAGTGTCCACGCCAAGCGCCGTGACCTTACGCAAGGGTACAAAAGCCGGCACAGCGGTTGACGTTATTTTTGCAGAAGTACCACCCGGAGTACCACCCGCGGATTCCGACCTCGACAAATAAGTTCTTTATTTTGTGTGGAGCCACCCGCCAGGATCGAACTGGCGACCTGCTGATTACGAATCAGCCGCTCTACCAACTGAGCTAGGGTGGCTTGCTTTCGCCAGTTTATCACGCCTTCAATGTCCGGCTCATCCATTCACGAATCAGGGAGCCGGCCTTCGAAGGGAACCGGTGAGCGCCCGGCAGCATATGGAATTCGACGTTGGTGGCATGATGGCGAAGGCGGTCCGGGAAACGGCTGGCGACTGCGGCGGGGAAGAATTCGTCTTCGCTCCGCGAGATGTGCAGAACGGGCGCCTCCACCGTCGAGTATTTGTCCTCTTCCCAATCTTTCGGAACGCCGCCGCACAGGGCGATGATGGCGCCGGCTTCGCCCGGGTGCGTTCCGATGAAACGATAATTCAAACCCACCGGCTGCGAGAATCCCATCAGCACCGTTCGCCTGGCGGGGATCGAAAAACGGTCGCGCAGGGTCGCTGCGACCGTCCTCACGATTTCGTGATGCAGGCGGATGTTCAGATCCCCATGCCGGCGCGTGCCCCAGTTGTAGGCGACTTCATCAGTGGCCGGGCTCCCGGAAACGTAGGATTGGTTCGGCCCGCGCAGGCTGGCCACCACGCAGTTCTCTCCAACCGCCGGCACCGAAAGGCGCAGCATGGCCTCCGGATTCGACCCGTACCCATGCAGCGCGAGTACCAGCGCCGTATCTTCGCCTACCTGTGGGGGCGTATGCAGCAGGAACGCCGCCTCGAGTTGAACTTGAACTGTTCCCAAGCTTCCCATCATAATCCGCCGCAACCTGCCGATAGATAAACCAGGGCAAAAAAGTGACACGCGAATCCAGTCCGGCCGTGGGCGAGCGCCTGGATCGGGACCTCGCCTTATCGCGGGTGGGCGGCGATCTTGATCTGTTGAAGGAAATCGCGACCCTGTTCGTGCAGGATTATCCCAGGGTTCTTCTGGAACTGCATCAGGCGATCGCGTGCGGCGACGCGCAGGCGGTGGAACGCACGGCGCACGGTCTCAAAGGTTCGGTTTCGACGTTCGGAGCCCAAGCCGCCATGGAAGCCGCGCGCACGCTCGAAAATCTGGGACGCGCGCGCGAACTCGAAGAGCTGCATCCGGTGCTCGACCGTCTTGAACTCGCGCTCGCGGCACTGCGTCCTGAACTCGAAAATCTTTAGCTGACCATCCTCGAAATGGATTCGTCATTCGGAGCGGGGCGCTTCTTGCTATCATTGGGGTTCGTTGCCAATTGAATGAGCCCTGCACCCCCTGAAATCGTCTGCGCGCATAGCCCGGATTCCGATGACGCCTACATGTTCTATGCCCTTGCCACGCGCAAGATCCGGTCGCCGCTGCTGCAGTTCCGCCACGTCCTCGACGATATTCAGACGCTGAATCAGAAAGCCCGCGCGGGCGATTATGAGCTGACGGCGATCTCCTATCACGCCTATCCGTATGTTGCCGATAAATACAGGCTGATGGCCGCCGGGTCGAGCGTGGGCGACGGCTACGGGCCCATGCTGGTGGCCGCGCATCCCATGGAGCCGCACGATCTGAAGGGCAAGCGCATCGCGATTCCCGGCAAGCTCACCACGGCGTATTTAACGCTGCGCCTGATGCAGCCCGATTTCGAGCCGGTGGAAGTGGCCTTCGATCATATTCTGGAGGCGGTCCGCGACAATCGCGCCGACGCCGGCCTGGTGATCCACGAAGCGCAGCTCACCTACGCCAAAGGCGGGTTCCACAACGTCGTCGATCTGGGCCGCTGGTGGAAAAATACCTACGGATTGCCGCTGCCGCTGGGCGCCAACGCCCTGCGCCGCGATCTCAGTCCGGAGATTTCGACGGAATGTTGCCGGCTGATGCGGGAGAGCATTCAATATGCGCTCGATCACCGGGAAGAGTCGCTGGTTTACGCGCTGCAATTCGCCCGCGACATGGAAGCGGCGCTCGCCGAGAAATTCGTGGGCATGTATGTCAACCATTACACCGTGGATTGCGGGGAACTGGTGCCCAAAGCCGCGCAGAAGCTGCTCGATTTGGGGTATGAAGCCGGTCTCATCCCGCACCGCGTCGCGGTAGAGTTTGTGCGGTGAAAACACTTCTTTTTTTCTCGATCTCAGTTCTTGTTTTCGGTCAGGGGTCCCAGCTCGATACCAAGCAGCGCGTGCGCGCGGTTCACGATCTGGCCAAAGGCGGCTTCGATTCTATCCCCAGAATCGCGCCGTACATCACCGATCCCGATCTGACGGTTCGCATTGAAGCCGTGAAGGCGCTGGTGGATATCGGTGGGCCGCGCACCGTGGATCCGCTGGTGAAAGCGGCGGGCGATGCCGACCCTGAAATCCAGATCCGCGCCACCGACGGCCTGGTCAACGCCTACCTGCCCGGCTATGCCCGGACCGGCATGAGCGGGACCCTGCAGCGCGTCGGCAACGGGATCAAAGCCAAGTTTGGCGACACCAACGATCAGGTGATCGATGCGTACGTGGAGGTGCGGCCGGAGGTGATTGCGGCGCTCGGCAAGCTGGTTCGCACCGGCGCCGACGTCGAAGCGCGGGCTAATGCGGCGCGCGCGGTGGGCGTGCTGCGCGGTCGCGCGGCGATCCCGGACCTGGTCGAGGCGCTGCACTCCAAAGACGACATCGTGATGTACGAATCGCTGATCGCCATTCAGAAAATCCGCGATCCGTCGGCCGCGCCGCGAATTTCATTCCTGTTGCGCGACCTGGACGATAAAATCCAGATTGCCACGCTGGAAACCACCGGTCTGCTGCGCAACCGCGACGCGGCCCCGGATGTGCGCGACGCGCTGGAGCACGCCCGCAACGTCAAGGTAAAACGCGCGGCGATCAGCGCTCTCGCGATGCTCGGCGATGGCGGCGATCACGACCTGTTTCTGCGCGACTTGAACGACAAAGACGAAAACATGCGAACCGCGGCTGCTGAGGGTCTGGCCCGCATCCGGAATCCTTCCGACCGCAGCGCGGTCGACCACGCGTTCACCGACGAGCACAAGATGAGCCCGCGGCTGGCGGATTCTTTCGCGCTGGTCGGGATGGGGAACCTGGACACCAGCGAATTCAGCCCGCTCAGGTATCTCTATAATACGCTGAACATCCGGTCGTATCGCGCCGTCGCGAATGCGTACCTGACGGAACTGGCGCGCGATGCGAAAGTCCGGCAGGCGATCTATCCGATGCTGACCGGGGCGACCAAAGACGAAAAGATCCAGATGAGCATCGTGCTCGCGCGCAGCGGGGATCGGGATAGCCTTCCGTATCTGGAAACGCTGTCGATGGATTCCGATAGCGACGTCGCGCAGGAAGGGATCCGGAGTCTGCGAACGTTGCGAGCGCGGCTGCCGTAGGGCAGCCGGTCTTGCCGGCTGTCTCTTCGCGCGACGACATTCGTCCTCGCGAAGCGTGATCGACGGCGTCTAAAACATCCCGAGACAGCCGCCAAGAGCGGCCGTCCTACCGAGCGGCGCCGCTTACTTCGCTTTCTTCTGCTTCTGCTGGCCGACGCGGATCTTGAACTGCTTCTGCTGGGCTTCCTGGTAAGCCTTCCAGTCAAACCGCTGCGCGGCATCCGACAGATACTGGTTTACGTCGACGTTCTTGGGCAGCACGGCCATCAGCACAGCCGACAGGGCTCCGTCCGGGCTGCTGATGCGATAGCGTTTGACATTCGGAATGGACATACGTTTTCAAGATAACATAAGTTCGAAATGCCCACCATCCCGATTGGTATTCCCATTGGAACCCCCGGCGAGCTCCGCCGCCGCGTTACTGACGATATCGCCATCAATTTTCTAGGACTGGACGGCGCCCGTGTCCTGGCGACCCCGGCCATGATCATGCTCATCGAAATGACCTGCCGCGACTCGATTCTCCCGCTGCTTGAAGCCGGGTTCGACTCGGTCGGCACGGAGGTGAACGTGAAACACCTGGCCGCCACGCCACTGGGGATGGAAGTGACGTTTAAGAGTGAAGTGATCGAGGTCGACAATCGCCGCGTAAAATTCAAAGTCTCGGCGTTCGACGAAACAGAGCAGATCGCCGACGGGACTCACGAGCGGTTCGTGATCAACGTAGAGCGGTTCGCCGGCCGGCTGAAAGAGAAAATTGGCCGTTAAATGAACATGCGTGGGGCCGGCTTGCGAGCCGGTCTTCAGACCGGCTTCTCTTTGACTCAGTGGCAGCCCTGCTCGCCGCCGGAACTCCGACCGTCAGAGTTTTGTGGGAAAAGTCGCGCTTGATCCCCGCCGTCACGAGTCTGTGTGAAAAGTGGAGTTGATCCCCGCCGTGACCGGCAGGGCTGGTCGCCGACGCCTGGGTTTTCAACGCGATAGACCAGCCCTGCCGGTCACGGCGGGGTGAGGCATCGACTTTTCACACACACTCTCACCGGCAGCGCTGGTCTATCTTTAATCGCCCGGATTTTCGGGAATGGCGCCCCACATCATCTTTGCAGCGGATCCTCCACCCACGGCGGCGTCGCCTCCATCAGGCGCGCCAGCTCCGGCTCGATTTTTTCCATGGCCAGCTTCATCTCCCACGCGATTTTCCGGTAGCTGAAGTGGCCCTTCACTCCGCTGCGCAGGCGCGCGATGTATTCGGCTTCGGCGAAATCCATTTTGAACAGGAAGCGCGAGCGGGCGCCGAACGGCATCAGGTAATTCGCCGCGGCCGGCTCCATTTCCGCCATGGCCGAAAACGTTTCCGCCATCAACGCGTCGTACATCGATTCCAACCCGGCTTCGACCAGCGCTTGCGGCGTGTCGTATCCCAACCGGCCGGTGTAGGGCTGCCGGAACTGCTGGCACCTTCGATGCCGATGCAGATCGCGATACGCCCCGATGTCCATCACGATATCGAACGCGTACAGCCCTCCGCGAAATTCGCGCAGCAGCTCATCGCGTCTGGTGCGCGAACGGAGTGCCACGTCGATCACTTCATTACGACGCGCCGCGCTCCAGCCGCTGACCATGTCGTACAGCTCATAATAGGGACGGTCGCAGACCGGATAGAGCAGCGTCGCGGTGATATCGGCATGCGTGTCGAGCGCCCGAACGGCTCGCACGGCTTCGATCGCGCCGGCCGCTGCCGGTGAAAGATTCTGCGCGGCCCACGCCGCGATATCCTTGTGCGATTGCGCCGGGAACCGGTCGGGATCCACGTGACGCGCGAGGGTCGGCGCCAGCGGCTCCACCTCCCCAGCCGAATCCCACGCGCAGGCCGGCGGAGCGGTGCACGCAGCCGCGATCTCCTCGGCGATCTCGCGAACTTCCTGGTACTCGGACGCCTTCAATCTCCGGATCTGACGCTCCAGAGTGCGGATGCTGGTCACCTGGCCGACGCCGGTCGGAATGCCGAGGAACAGAACGTAGCGCGCGACATCGAAAGCTCGCGCGGCGATGTTGCGCCGGTACATGTCCGGCTCCATCTCCTCGGGACGGGGCAGGCGCTCCGCCAGATATTCCACCATTCGCGTGTGGATCTGGTGATAGGCTTCGAGCAAGCGCCGCGCCGCGGGAGTGTAGGAATCATCCGCGCCCGGCGGCGTGATGAATCCGGATTTCGAAAAATCCTGGTAGCGCGAGGAGCGCGCCTGGCCATCCCAAAGCTGCTCGTCTTCGATCTCGATGGCGGCCAGTTCGGACACGCCTTCGAAACATAAAGCCAAATGCCCCAGATCGGCGATGGACGCGTGCCCGTACTGAAAATAGAAGCTCTCGAGAAACTTCGACGAATCGTGCGTGCGCACCCAGTCGATCGAGTTGGCGATAGAATCGGGAGACCGGCTGTAACGCGCCAGCGCATAGGCGCTTTTTTCCGGGGGCATCGGCGCGATCGCCAGCACGCGCTTCGGATTTTTCACAGGCTGCGGTTTAAACTCCATGGGCACGGCCATACCGGTTATCATAGCTATTCTTCACATGAAAATCCGCATCAAGAAACTGCATGCCGACGCGATTCTTCCGTCTTACGCGCACGGTCCCGAAGAAGACGCCGGAATGGATCTGCGCGCCGTGGAACGCGTGGTGCTTTTACCCGGCGTCGCGCAGGGCGTTCCGACCGGGATCGCGATCGAGTTGCCGCCCGGGGCGGAAGCCCAGGTCCGGCCCAGAAGTGGAATGGCTTTGAAGCACTCTCTAACCGTTAACTTCGGGACCATAAATACGGGGTACCGGGGCGAAATCCGGGTGATCATGTTCAATCTGGGACGCGAAGACTATACGATCGAAAAAGGCGATCGAATCGCGCAATTGATTGTTTCTAAATACGAGCCGGTGGCATGGGAGGAAGGCGAACTGGGGGATTCGGCGCGTGGAGCCGGCGGATTCGGGTCTTCTGGCAGATAAGTAGAAGAAAAGTACTAGGACGTTTATGGTTGAAACGTTCGCGCTTTGAACCGGATCGTTAACCATGCAGTTGCCAAACCTCTGGCGACCACCGTGGACATCGGAGGGCGCGAGGCCTGCCGGATTCCTCGCAGTCCGCGGAAAAAAACACGGGGCGGCCCTCCGACAAGCCGCCCCGTTTTTCACAAGGAGAACTTCTACTTTTCGACGATGTCCGACTTCATCGGCCCGAGCACGCCCAGAAGTTCATTCTTCTCTTTATCGCCAACGTGGAACTTGTCGAGCGCGGCCCAATTTTTTCCACTAGTGCGCTGAAATCACCGCCGCTGATTCCCATTCCAGCGTGCGCCGTTTTCATGTCCTTGCCCTTGTATACGCAAGGTCCGCCGCCTGCCTGGCAGATCTCATCCACCAGATTCTTCTTGAATTTCGCGAGCCGCTTGGCGTCCTCCACATCGGCTTTAAAAAAGCTGTTGATGCGCACATCGCCGGCCACGTTGCCGACGAATGCGTCCACCACGGCGGTGAT
>CAWCPE010000008.1:0-204600 GCA_963797245.1 Terriglobia bacterium | reverse complement strand
TTCGGCGCTCTCCAAAACTGACCCACCGATACTCTCCAAAAGTGATCCAGGCATTCTGAACTGATCCGCCTCGGCGTGTGATGACCACGATGGATCATCACGATGCCGAAGGTCCGGAAGAAGCCATGTAGAATCTGCCGCCGGTGGTTCCAGCCGGATGCGCGAGTGGGAGAGCGGCAGCGAGCCTGTGGTAAGGCGGAGTGTCAAACGGCCCGGCGACAGAAGACGCAGGCGGACTGGCGAAAGCGGAATCCAGACTACAGCATCGCCTGGAGATTGGATCAGCGCGCAGCGCAAACACCGCCGCCGGAACCACTAGTTTTCCAGCTCCGTTGAAGCACCTTCCCTGGGAGTTCGCGAAAGACCAGTTCGGCGCGCAAGGCGCTGATTTTATTGGTGTTATGGGAGCACTAATCCTCCGATCCGCGAAAGACCAGTTCAACTCCTATCCGATTGATCCCACGGGAGTTTCCGGCACACTTCCCCCGCCGCCAGAAAAGACCAGTCCCAGCTTCGCGCATACTCAATGCCGAGCAGGCGACGATGCAACTGGAGCTTCACCAACTGGACCGCCGATGGGAGCATCTGCGAGTCCGCGATCCGCACCGGCAGCACCGGTTGCTGGCGTCACTGGCTGACAGCGGCCAGCAGACGCCCATCGTCGTGGTGGTGTCGAAAGACAACCGCGAACGTTACCTGGTGATCGATGGCCACAAGCGCGTGGCCGCGCTGGAACAACTGGGACGCGACACGATTGAAGCCACGCTCTGGCCGATGAGCGAAGCCGAGGCTCTGCTGCTATCGAGGTCGCTGCGATTTAGCCCGCAGGAAAGCGCGCTCGAACAAGGCTGGCTGCTGGCGGAGATGGAGCGGCGCTTCGGCTATGGTCTCGATGAACTGGCGCGCCGCTTCGACCGTAGCGCGAGTTGGGTGTCGCGGCGGCTGGCGCTGGTGGAGTTACTGCCGGAAGCGATCCAGCAGCAAGTGCGCGAGGGCAAGGTCTCCGCACAAGTGGCGATGAAGTATCTGGTGCCGGTGGCGCGAGTCGACGGCGACGACTGCACGCGCATGGCGGCGGCTTTCATCGCGCACCGTTGCGATACGCGGCAGGCCGGCCAACTCTATACGGCCTGGCGCGAGGGCACGCGCGTGATCCGCGAACGCATTCTCGCCGAGCCGGAACTGTTTTTGAAAACGCAGCGTCAGCCAGCGGCAGCCAAGCGGGCGGCGGTCGAACAAGTGGAACGCGATCTGGATATGGCGATTGCCATCCTGCGTCGTAGCGGAAGGCGGCTGACCGAAGCGCTGCCGGAGATGACAGCTCCACAACAGAAACAAGCGCTGGGCCAGATCGAACGAGCGCGGCGAGAGCTGGCGCGGATGGCGGAGGGAATCGGAAAGGAGCGGGAAGGCAAACATGTTGAGCCAGGCACAACGAACCGCGATCCTGGAGCTGAGCGCGCAGGGAGTGAGCAAACACGAGATCGCGCAGGTGCTGCGGTTGTCGCGGCCGACAGTGCGCAAAGTGCTGCGCTCCAACTCCAGCAACGTGCCGGAGATCCAGCGGGCGGAGAAAGCGGAACCGTACCGCGAACAGATCCTCGATCTTTTGACATCGTGCAAGGGGAACCTCGTGCGAGTCCATGAGGAACTGGTGGCGGGCGGCGCGGCGCTGTCCTATCAGGCACTGACGGGCTTCTGCCGCAGGCAGGGCATCGGACAAACGCCGGTCGTCCCGGCGGGCCAGTATCGCTTCGAGCCGGGTGAAGAGATGCAGCACGATACGTCTCCGCACACTGTGGAAGTGGGCGGCAGGAAGTACAAGGCGCAGACCGCGAGTGCGGTGTTGTGCTACTCGCGCATGCTGTTTTTCCAGATCAATCCTACCTTTCAACGATTCGATTGCAAAGTGTTTCTCACCGACGCGCTGCGATATGCAGGCGGCGCGCCTGAGCGCGTAATGATCGATAACACGCACGTGGTGGTGCTGCGCGGCACGGGGCGCGAGATGATTCCCGTGCCCGAGATGGAGGCGTTTGCGGAGCGCTTGGGGTTCCGCTTCGTGGCGCACGCGATCGGCAATGCCAATCGTTCGGCACGCGTGGAGCGCCCGTTTTCCTTCATCGAAAACAACTTTTTGGCGGGGCGTACATTCGCCAGTTGGGCGGATCTGAACCAGCAGGCACGCCAGTGGTGCGACAAGGTCAACGCGACTTACAAGAAACATATCCGCGCCGTGCCGCGCGAACTGTTCGCGGTGGAGCGCATGCATCTGAAACCGCTGCCGGCGTGGATTCCCGAAGTGTATCGACTGCATCAACGCACGGTGGATGTGGAAGGCTACGTTTCGGTGAACTCGATTCGCTACTCGGTCCCGGTCCCCTGGATCGGGCACCGGGTGGAGGTTCGCGAGACGCGGGACAAGATCGAGATCGAAATGGATGCGCGCCATATCGTCACGCATGCGCGCGCAGTGACGCCACTGGCGCAGCGCATCACGCTTGCCGCACATCGCCCGCCGCGTGGGGAAGGCGTCAGGCGCGATCCGCACCCGGAGGAAAAGGCGATTGTCGAAGCGGCGCCGGAAACCGCACTCTATGTGGCGGCTCTGAAGCAAAAAGGCCGCAAGGTGGTGGCCCTTGCCCTGCGGCAACTGTTGCGATTGCTGCGGGAATATCCGCGCGAGCCGTTCCTGGCGGCGGTTCGCGAAGCCGCCCAATATGGGCTTTACGATCTCGATCGTTTGGAGCGAATGATTTTGCGCCGTGTGGCGCGCGACTACTTTCTGTTACTGGATACGGACTCCGATTCCCATGACTGAAGAACTGGAACAACTGCTGAAGAATCTCAAGCTGCGGCGCATGCTCAACGTGTACGACGAGCAGTTGCGCGCCGCGGAGAAAATGCAAACCTCTTACTCGGAGTTCGTCGCCGGGCTGTTGCGCGCGCAGTGGCACGACAGACAAGAGAGCGCTTTGGAGTGGCGCATCCGCAGGGCGAATCTGCCGGAACGCTGGTCGCTGGAATCGTTTCCCTGGGCGCGCCAACCCGGTGTGAACCGTAAGCAACTGCGGTCGTTCGCCGAACTCGACTTCGTCGCCAAGCACGAGAACCTGGTGTTGACGGGACCAACGGGCGTGGGCAAAACCGGTCTTGCTTGCGGACTTCTGTTGAAGGCTTTGCAGAACGGCCATCGCTGTCAGTTCATTCGTGCCCAGGATCTGTTCGACGAGATGTACGCATCGCTGGCCGACCGCTCCACGCGACAGTTACTCAATCGTCTGGCCCGTTTGGACGTGCTGTTGATCGATGAGTTCGGGTATCTGAATCTGAAACCGGAGCAGTCGAACACGTTCTTCAAGTTGATGGAAGAACGCTATACGCGTCACTCGACGATCATCACGACAAACTTGGTCTACGACGAATGGCAGAACTTTCTCGGCAACAAATCGATGGTGGATGCGCTGCTGAGCCGTGTGCGGCATTACTGCCATACGGTGACCATCAACGGTCCATCGTTGCGCGAGCCACAGGGCTGAACCGATGGACCAACGCGAGTATGTATGCCGGCTTCTGGATGCCTATCGTGTGGCTCCGGGCACATGCGGCGTCGCCCGCCGGGCGGATCGAGTGCTGGCGGCCCACCTGCACGAACGCGGCGTGCCGATTGAAGCGGTTGAGAATGCGTTCGTCTTGGCCGCGGCTCGGCGACTCATACGGCCCGTTGGCGCCGCGCCTCTGGGAACGATCCGTTCACTGGCATACTTCGTTCCGGTGATCGAAGAGGTGCTGCAACTGCACGTCGGTCAGGAATACTTTCAGCACCTCCGCCACAAACTCCAACGTGCTGGCTCGGCACGATAGCCCCGATCCCCCCGAACGAAATCCCCACCCACACAGCGCGCCTTCGGCACGGATGATATCGCCGCCTACCCTCGCCCAAACGACCGGACGCCTGCGGCGTGGATGACGACGCCGGGTTCTCAATCCTGTTCCTGCGGTGGGTCACTTCAGCCGAGCTTTACTGGGTCAATTCTGGAGAGCAGCGAAGTTGTTGGCAGAAATAACATCAACAACCTTGCCAGCCAGTGCCAGCCTTTCAGCAAAAGTCCATATCGGCAAAGAAAAGTCATCGAAGGAGTTTACGCAGTCGTACATCTTAAATTCCGACAGTTGTGATCCGTCTGGGGCCACAAGTAAAGATTTCCATTTCTGATCGAATCCAGCCCACATCCTGGAATCACCGACGAATCCGGCTATTGCTGTATCGATGCACCGTTTGTGGCCGCGTCAGTCGTTGGCACAACCCCTTCGATCTGCTACCGCGAAGGCGATTTCGCCCCCCGCGAGTCCGGCCTCGGCCTGATGCTCACATTTCTACGTTTTCTGGTGACCGTTAACACCATTCGTACCTCGGGTGAAAGGTGGTCTCTCAAGGACGCCGCTTCGGAGCTTGGCGTCAGCTATTGGACGGCTCGGCGCTTGTTCATCGCCGAAAATGTCGAGCGGTACAGCACGGCAGGAGATGCGCCCGTGTATCCGGCCACCCCTCTGAAGAGGTTCCAGCGGGTCCGAATGACTTATCTCATCACGGATGCGGATATTGATCGTGTGAAACAGAAAATGCGTGGAGAAAAGCACTGACGGCCTGCGGCCTCACTTCACTGTGGGGCCGCCAAGCCCCTTTGTGCCCGCTCGCCTTCTTGGACGAACGTGCCGTTGAAAGACTGGATCGGAACGATGAAGATCTCCCAAGGTCGCCATTGCCTGTTTTTGCCGCAAGTCATCGAACTGTGAATAATATTTGGTCACGGTCCCAGGGTTGTCACCGAGGATATCGGCGATCTGACGAACGGGAATGTCCCTTATGTACAGATCACGAACCAAAGTGTGTCGCCACATGTGGGGAACCGCCTTGGATTCCCAAAACGTTTCGGCTTCACTCTTCAGTTTCCCACCTGACTTTCTTCGAGCAGTTTTCTCAAATAGTCTCAAGTCGGCAGCCACGAAGAGTTTCTTCATTCGGTCCCGGAACGTATCGACCCGGCTGTCCGGGTTACGGTTCCCGGACCAAAAGAAATATTCCGATTCCGGCTTCAATTCGTGCAGCATTGCCCAAACGAATTCGGGGATGGCTGTGTGAGCGATTTTTTTGGTCTTCCGACGCATCTTGTTGACAGCGGCGATGCCAGATTCCGGGTTGGGGCGGCCAACATCCGTTGGTCGAAGTGTCACGACATCCACGATTGCCAAGCCAGTGAACTTGATTATGTACATGAATGCCCGAGTCTTTGCCGACGCATCCGGGACCTGTTCGTTCTCACGCCGGAAAACTTCGTCGCAACGGTCCAGCGCTTGATCGAAGGCGGCCACCTCTTCGGGCTGGAACGTCGGGATCGGCCTGTTTCTTGCTTCTTCTTCGTCCCTCCTGGTCCCCACCTTTTTCAACCTTGCAGCGATGTTCTTGGGGGTGAAGTCGCTGTCGGCACAGTACAGCCAAAACTGCTTCACATTTTCCCGATCCATTTTCCTGGTGCTCAACGCCCCCTCCCAGGAAACGACGAATTCGTCCAGATCCGTTTTTTCGATCTGCGTGATGATCGGGTCTTGACCGTGCTTCTCTTCGAGGAAAATCATCTGTTTGCCGAGTAGCCTCCTGAACTTCCGCTGCCGTGCGTCACTTGTATCTTTCTTCGTGGCGAGAAAGGCTGCTTCCGCTTCGCTTAACGTTTTCGTGGCCTTCGGTTGCACCTTGTCCGGTTCCAAGAAGAACTGCGTTTCTCGCTGAAGCAACTTGGCCTGGGCAACCCGTTGATCGCTTGTGTTCGTACTCTCCTTGAAAGTTTTCCCTCGCTTAAAAGTTTTCCCTCGCTTAAGAGGATGCGGACCAACGATGTGGAAAGGGCAACGGGGCTTGGGATTCTTTTTGGAGCCCTTGCTGATCCGTCCAGCGAATTTGGGTTCGCACTCGAAGTCGCTTTCGGACGTTTTGGAACAGGCGCTCAGATGCCGCTTAATGAGCCGAAGCACACCCAATATTACCAGCTTTCAGCACCGTATTAGCACCACGGCCAACTTGTTACTATGTAAGTTATTGAAAATACTAATACAATATTGGTGCCCGGGGTGGGACTTGAACCCACACTCCCGTTGCCGGGAAAAGGATTTTAAGTCCTTTGCGTCTGCCGGTTTCGCCACCCGGGCACGTTGAAAATGGTGTATGAGCTTCATTATAGTGAACGAGACTGCGCCCGGCTACGTCTCGATGTTCGCTGGGATTCGCCCCAGGCGGGGCCGGGCGGTACACTGTAGGGATCTGGGGCCGAAGAAGGAAATCCCGGCGAGAGTTTTATCCATTTATTCTGAGGAGAGTTGACGCGGGCGTTGGAGCAAGCTGGTGTGTTTCCAACCGGCGCCCCTGGGTCTAAAAAAACATGAAGGCGCAATCGCTGTTTCTGGTTTGTCTGCTTTTCACGAACCTTCTGCGCGGACAGGAACCCGCATTTCATCTCACCGTGGTCGCCGGCGAAGGGGCGAAGCACAATATCCATGAGAAATTCCGCATCCAGCCGGTGGTCCAGGTGACGGATGAAAACGACAAGCCCATTCAAGGCGCCACCATCGTCTTTACGCTGCCCAGCAAGGGGCCGGGCGGAACGTTCGAACACGGCCGGCATTCGCTGACGCTCAACACCGATGCGTCGGGGCGCGCGGGCGCCTACGGCATCCAGCTCAACAAGAAGCTGGGACCTTTTAAGCTGGATGTCACGGCGACGTATCAGGGCCAGACGGCCAGCACGAGCATCGCCCAGACCAGCATCGCGGGCAGCAAGAAGCCGGGGGGCGCCTTCGGCATCACCACCCGGACCTGGGTGCTGGTGGGGCTCGGCGCGCTTTTGATCGCCGGTGCGATTGTGGCCGCGCATAACCTGAGATCCTCGCCTAACCCGAACGTGATTTCAGCGATCCCGGGCGTTCCCGTGGTGGGAGGCCCGAAGTGAGAATCGTCTCCATCGCAGTTCTGCTGGCGGGCGCGGTATCGGCGCAGGTCACCGGTCCGCTGCTGGGATGGCTCCCGGAAGGAAGCGGGATTCGGCCGATGCGCGGTTTCCCCGCCGCGGCCACGCTGGGGCGCGCGGAAAACCTGGGACATGCGCTGACCCACATCGCCGTCTCGCCCAGCCAGAATTATGTTCTGGGGACCGATGCGGCGACGGGCGATGTGCTGCTGATCGTCGGTAGCAGGGTGACCGCGCTTTCGGTCCCGGTCAGGCCCGACCAGATTGTGGTCAGTCCGCGCGGCTCCTCCGCGGCGCTGTGGTATGCGGGCGCTTCGCAATTCGAAATCCTGTCGGGATTGCCCGCGACGCCATCCATCCGGACCGCTGACGCGCCGATGGTAAACGCCAGTTCACTGATCGCCGTCAGTGACGACGGCCAATCCATCGCCTCCGCATCGCCCGCGGGGGTGTACGAGTGGACCCCGGGTAGCGCGCCGCTTCAGATTTACGGCGGGAGCGATGCTGCCGCGCTGGCGTTCCTGGCCGGTACGTCCGAGCTTGCGATCGCGACTTCGACGCAGCTGCTTTCGGTCAACGGATCGGCCACCACGGTGCTGTATTCACACGCGTTTTCTCCCGCCGGCGTGGCCGCCTCCTTCGATGGTCAGGAAATTGTTCTGGCCGATCGGAGCGGCACGATTTATTCGCTGAACTCGACCACTCATATGGCTTCCACTTTCGATTGCCAGTGCCGGCCGAGCGGCGTGTTCGGCCTGGGTGGAGCGGTGTTCCGGCTGACCAGCTCGAGTATCGGCGCCATCAAGCTGCTGGACGCGGCCGGCGGCTCGATCCTGGCGGTTCCGGGCGATGCGGCCCCCAGCCGCACTGGCAGCACCCGATCCATGGTGCGCCCGCAGGGCACCGCCGCCGCGCTGCCTACCCTCAGCATTAGTCTGAATCCCACGCCAACCGGCTACCTGCAACAACCCGCGATGACCATCACGGCCTCCTCGGCGTATTCGAGCGAGATCGACGGAACGGTGACGCTGGCGTTCGTGACCGGCACCTACACCGCGGCCGACGGGAGCACGGACCAGACCATTCAATTCGGGACCGGCGGCACGACGGTGAATTTCACCATCCCCGCGGGTTCGACCCAAGCCAATTTCTCGGGCGCGCCGAACGTCACCTTCAGCACTGGCACCACCCAAGGGACCATCACGCTGACCGCCAATGTCACCGCGCCGACAGCGGTCTCCGCGGTCGCCACGCAAACCGTGACCAATCATCCGACGGTGGCGGTTATCACCGGCGTGACGCTGTCGCAAACCCCCGGTGGAGTGACCGCCGTGGTCACCGGCTATTCTCCCGACGATGATGTCATCACCGGGATCTATCAGTTCACGCTCTCAAGCAATGCCACGATCCTGGATAACTATCTGTCGGTGCCGGTAAGTTACTATTTCGAAGCATATTACGCGACCACGGCGTCGTATGCGACGGGCAGCGAGTTCACCCTTTCGGTTCCGTTTGCCATTATAGGAAACCCGAATGACCTGACCGGCGTAACCGTGATCCTGATCAATTCGGTGGCGACCTCGGACCCGGCCAGCTCGAAATAGTTTCTTGAGCACCTAATGTGCTGTCTCTGAAATTCGTGGAATTAAAAAAGGGGACAGACCACTCTGTCCACGGCCGCGTCGGTCAGGGGGAAGAATAACATACGGGCGGGGACAGAGCAGTCTGTCCCCTTTTTTAATTCCACGAATTTCAGAGACAGCACACTAATGTCGTGCGACGTAAAAAGGGGGACAGACTGCTCTGTCCCCGCCGCATATCTGTTGACTCCGCAGTGGAAATCGGCCGTGGACAGAGTGGTCTGTCCCCCTTTTTACGTCGCACGATTTCCGACGCAGACCACTAAAGCGTTGTATCTTTAATAGAGCGGTCCCCGTGCGAACGCTGCATTCAAGGGGGAAGGTCAGTGCGGAAAGTTCTCGTTTTGAGCGCCGTGGCTGCGGCCGTCACGATCAGTGTGCGCGCACAGGACCAGCAGGCCGTCGTCAATCGCTACTGCCTCGGCTGCCACAACGAGAAGCTCAAGTCCGGCAATTTTTCGTGGCAGAAGATCGACCTGGCGCACGTGGATCAATCCGCCGAGCAGGCTGAGCGCGCCATTCGGATGCTGCACGCCGGGATGATGCCGCCGCCCGGCCTTCCGCGGCCTGATGCGGCGGGCACCAATGCACTGGTTTCCTATCTTGAAAACAGCATCGACCGCGCGGCCGGAGTTCGTCCGTTTCCAGGAGCTCCGGCGCTGCACCGGCTGAACCGGAACGAATACCGGAACTCGATTCACGATCTGCTGGGGCTCGATGTGGATGTCGCGTCGCTGCTCCCGCCAGACGACATGTCGCACGGTTTCGACAACATGGCGGACGTCCTGCGCGTTTCTCCGGCGCTGATGGAAGGCTACATTCGCGCGGGCGATCGCATCAGCCGGGAAGCGGTCGGCGACCGGCAGGTGAGCGCGACCACCAAGACTTATCACATCGCGCGCGTGGTGAATCAGTTGCGGCACGTGGAAGGAACGCCGTTTGGAACGCGCGGCGGCATGTCGGTGATCCACGATTTTCCGGCCGACGGAGAATACGTGTTCCGGCTGTCGCTCTACTACGATATCTGCGGTCCGCTGTGGGGCAAGAATCAGGGCAAGGGCCAGCAGATCGAGGTTTCAGTGAACGGCGCGCGCGTCGCGCTGGTGACCATCGATCCGAATTGGGTGTTCACCGACGATATCGTGACCGCGCCGGTCAAAGTCACGGCCGGACCGAAAAATGTTTCGGCCGCGTTTATCCCCAAGGCCGAAGGTCCGGTGGAAGACGTGGTCATGCCGTATGAGCAGAGCCTGATCGATTTCAGCAACGCCGATCTGCCCGGCCTGACCAATCTTCCGCACCTGCGCGAAATGCGCATCGTGGGGCCCAAGAACGTGACCGGGATTTCGGAAACGCCCAGCCGCCGGAAAATTTTCACCTGCCGTCCGGCTGCGCCGGCCGACGAAATTCCGTGCGCGAAAAAAATCATCGCCGCGCTGGCTCGCCAGGCCTATCGCCGTCCCGTGACCGATGCCGACCTCGAAGATCTGCTGAGCGTCTATCAGCATTCCCGCACCGGCTCGGATTTCGAAACCGGAATCCGCACGGTGGTGCAGACCATCATTACCGATCCCGAATTCCTGTTCCGCTTCGAGCGCACCCCCGCGACGGTCGCGCCCGGCGCGAACTATCGCATCAGCGATCTGGAACTGGCCTCGCGCCTCTCTTATTTCCTGTGGAGCAGCGGACCGGACGATGAACTGATCACCGTCGCCGCGCAGGGCAAACTTCACGAGCCGCAAATGCTGGAACGCCAGACGCGGCGCATGCTGGCCGATCCCAAATCCGAAGCGCTTTCGAAGATCTTCGCGGCCGAGTGGTTGAATCTCCAGAACCTGCAGGACGTGCAGCCGGACGCGTTTCTGTATCCCAACTTCGATCGCAACCTGGCCGATTCGATGCGCCGCGAAACCGAGCTGTTCTTCGACAGCATCGTGCGCGAGGATCGCAGCGTGCTGGATCTGCTGACCGCGAATTACACGTTCATGAACGAGCTGCTGGCCAAGAATTACGGCGTGCCGAATATTCTGGGCACGCGTTTCCGGCGTGTCACGCTGACCGATCCGAATCGTTTCGGATTGCTGGGGCAAGGCAGCATTCTGACGCTGACGTCGGTTTCGAATCGTACTTCGCCGGTGCAGCGCGGCAAGTGGGTGATGATCGTGCTGTTCGGCACGCCGCCTCCTCCTCCGCCGCCGGTGGTTCCGGCCCTGAAGGAAAACCAGGAGAACGGGAAAGTACAGACGGTGCGCGAGCGAATGGAGCAGCATCGCAAGAATGAACCGTGCCATTCCTGCCATCAACTGATGGACCCGATCGGGCTGTCGCTTGAAAATTTCGACGCGGTGGGCGCCTGGCGATCGAAAGACAGTGGCCTGCCCATCGACGCCGCAAGCAAGATGTTCGACGGCAGCAAGCTGGATGGTCCGGTGAGCCTGCGCAATGCGATTCTGAAACACAAGACGGCGTTTCTCGGCAGCTTCACCGAACGGCTGCTGGCGTATGGATTGGGCCGTGTAGTGGATTATCGCGACATGCCAATGGTGCGGCAAATCGAACGCGACGCGGCGCAGAACGACAACAAGTTTTCGGCCTACGTGCTGGGAATCGTGCGCAGCGTGCCGTTCCAGATGCGCCGGGCATTTCAGACGCCCGAGGCCGCCCAAACAACGGCGGTGCGTTGATGTGCGTACCGGCCCTTTCACGCCGCAGACCAGCCCCGCCAGTAATGGCGGGGATCGCTCCCCACTTTTCACCTAGACTCGTGAGGGATGGGGAAGAGACGCAAACGGCCATGAAATCAGGGAAAATGGAGACCGGGGAATTATGCT
Organism: Terriglobia bacterium; assembly: GCA_963797245.1. Lineage (GTDB taxonomy): Bacteria > Acidobacteriota > Terriglobia > Bryobacterales > Bryobacteraceae > Palsa-187. The sequence continues at coordinate 193,110 of CAWCPE010000008.1, read as the reverse complement.
GATCACCAGGAAACATCTTTCGCGGCGCACGCTTCTCAGGGGCGCGGGCGTTTCGCTGGCGCTGCCGTTTCTGGATTCGATGGTTCCGGCGCAGACGCCCATTTCAAAAACCGCCGCCAATCCACGTCCTCGTCTGTGCTGCATCGAAATGGTGCACGGCTCGGCCGGGAGCACGGCGGACGGCTCGAACAAGCATTACTGGTCGCCCGAAAAAGAGGGCTCGGATTTCGAGCTGACGCAGACGCTCGAGCCGCTCGCGCCGTATCGCGACTATCTGACCGTCATCAGCGATACGGACCTGCACCCCGCGGGTGCGTATGCGGACGCCGAAGAGGGTGGTGATCATTTCCGGTCGAGCTCCGTGTTCCTCACCGCCGCGCACCCCAAGCTGACCATGGGCGCCGACATTTATTGCGGCATTTCCATCGACCAGATGTACGCGCAGCAGTTCGGCCAGGATACGCCGCTGCCGTCGGTGCAGTTGTGCATTGAAAGCGTCGATTCGTCCGGCCATTGCGATTACGGCTACGCCTGCGTGTATTCGGACACCATCAGTTGGGCGTCGCCCACGCAGCCGCTGCCCATGACCATCGATCCGCGGCAGGCGTTTGAGCTGCTGTTCGGCGACGGTTCGACCCCGGAAGAGCGCGCACTGCGCCAGCAGGCCAAGGGCAGCATTCTGGATCGCATCGCGCACCGCGTCAGTGTGTTGCAGCGCGATCTGGGCCCGGCCGACCGCAGCCGGCTCAACGAATTTCTGGACGACGTCCGCGAAATCGAACGGCGCATCGAACGCACTGAGCAGCACAATCGCAGCGTGGACGTGCGCGCCCTGCCGGCCGCCCCGGTGGGAGTTCCGGATTCATTTGAAGAGCACGTGAAGCTGATGTTCGATCTGCAGGCGCTGGCGTTCATGACCGACACCACGCGCTGCTCGGCATTCAAGATGAGCCGCGACGTGTGCCAGCGCGTGTATGCCGAGAGCGGCGTCAAGCTGCCGTTCCATACCGCGTCGCATCACGGCGAGAGTCCCGCGAAAATCGCCGATTTCGCCAAGATCAACCGCTATCACGTGAGCCTGCTGCCGTATTTTTTCGAGAAGCTGAAGTCGACGCCGGATGGCGACGGCAATTTGCTGGATCATTCGCTGATCATGTACGGCAGTCCGCTGGGCGATTCGAACGCGCATAATCACAAGCGGGTTCCGGTATTTCTGGCCGGCCACGCGGGCGGCAAACTCAAGGGAAATCTGCACGTGCGCTGCGCGGATGCGACGCCCATGGCGAACGTGCTGCTGACTGTGCTGCACAAAGTGGGGATGAAGGTCGAAAGCATCGGCGACAGCACCGGCGTGATCGCGATCTAAAGATGATGCGGGAAAAGGGATTAGAGAATCAGTGTGAAAACCGTGGACGTGCTCCCCTTGCTTACGCGCGGGGTTCAGCATGCCGCCCGTTCGACAGCGTGACAAACGAAACCCCGACCGTCAGAGTCTGTGTAAAAAGTCGGGACTCGACCCCGCCGTTACGAGTCTGTGTGAAAAGTGGAATTGATCGGCCTTGCTCCCCTCCCTCACGGTCGGGGTTCCGTTTTGCGCCACGTCGAATGAGCCACATACGGAACCCCGCGCGTGAGCAAGGGGAGCAGGTCCGCAGTTTTCACACAGACTCTTACCGGCAGGGCTGGTCTATCGCACTGAAGGCACAGGCGTCGGCCAAAGCCCTGCCGGTAACGGCGGGGTGGAGCAACGACTTTTCACACGGGTTCCGTACAGACATTATCAGGAGGTCTGATGCCGGCAAAACTATTGTGCGCGATGGTTCTGATTGCCGTATCCGTATCGGCGGCCGATACGCGGCTGGCCGACGCGGCGCAGGCGGGTGATCGAAACCTGGTTCGACAGCTGCTCGCGCAGAAAGTGGACGTGAACGCCGCGCAGGGCGACGGCTCGACCGCGCTGCACTGGGCCGCCTTCAACGACGATCTCGAAACCGCGCAACTCCTGCTGGCCGCCGGCGCAAACGTGAAGGCCGCCACGCGCATCGGCGCGATCACTCCTCTATTCATGGCCTGCAAGAACGGCAACGCGGCGATGGTCGGCGCGCTGCTCAAATCCGGCGCCGATCCGAATTCGACCGATGAGCGCGGCACCACCGCACTGATGACGGCCGCTGCATCCGGCAGTGGCGCGGCGGTTGAGATGCTGATCGATCACGGTGCGGAAGTGAACGCCCGGGAAGGCGCGCACGGGCAGACTGCGCTGATGTTTGCCGCGGCGCTGGGCCGCGCGGAGTCGATCCAGGCGCTGCTCGCTCACGGCGCAGACGCAGGGATCGAAACCAAAGCCGTAAAGCTCCTCAAGGCTCAGCCGCGCTTTGACGACGGGACGCTGGTGACCGAAGCGAAACCCGCCGCTGCGCCCGCGGCCGGCGATCCGAAAGCGGATCTGCAAACGTTCGCCACGGCGATTGGACTCAAGTCTGCGATCTACAATGCGGGCGGAAAGCCGGCTGAAGCCGACCTGCGCCAAATGGTTGCAAAGCTGACGGCCAAGGTCGATGAAGTGGAAAAGCGCTTGCCTGCCGACAAAACGAAGACGGAACAATCCGCGACCGGCAACGGCGGCAATAACAGCATGTTCGGAATCGTGCGGGAGCGTGGGACGCTGGATATGGGCGGCATGACGGCGCTGCTGTTTGCCGCGCGCGACGGCCACATCGACGCGGCGCGTGCGCTGCTCGAAGGCGGGGCGGACATCAACCAGGTTTCGGCATCCGAAAAAACCAGTCCGCTGGTGCTGGCGGTCATGAACGGGCATTTCGACCTGGCCAAGCTCCTCATCGCGTGGGGTGCCAATCCGAATCTTTCAAACATTCAGGGATTGACCGCGCTGTACGCCGCGATCGACGTCCAATGGGCGCCCAAAGGCTGGTTCCCCGCCCCCGGCACCGGCGACGAAAAGGTGACTTATCTCGAATTGATGCAGACGCTGCTCGAGGATGGGGCCGATCCGAATGCGCGGATCACGCGCAAACTCTGGTTCCGCTCGTTCGGCGATCATTCCTGGGTGGATACCGCAGGCGCAACCGCGTTCTGGCGGGCGGCCTCTTCGACGGATCTTCCCGCGATGAAGTTATTGATCGCGCACGGGGCCGATCCGGACATCCCGTCATTCGGCGGCGACACTCCCCTGATGGTCGCATCCGGAATCGGCTGGGGCTATCACTTCAGCATGAATGCGCCCGATTCCACCTGGCTCGACGCGGTGAAATACTGCATCGAACTGGGGGCCAACGTCAACGCCGCCGACACCAAGGGCTACACGGCACTGCATGGCGCCGCTTATATCGGCAACGACGAGCTGATCCATTATCTGATCGACCACGGCGCCGACGTGAAAGCCGTCGCCAAGGACAAGAACACGGTGGCTGACATGGCCAACGGGCCGACGCGCTTCGGCATTCCGCATGCGGACACGCTGGCGCTGCTTGAAAAGCTCGGCTCAGTGAACTCGCACAACTGCCGCAGCGATCATTGCCTGGTCCCCGCCAAAGACGACAAGAAAACTCCCGCCGTCCCGGCGACTGCGCCCGTTCCGACGCCAACGGCACCGCCTCCCGCCGCGGCCCCCGGCTCCAAAAATGGCGGCCGGGCCCAGTAACGGCCGCACAGCGATACAATGGTCGGCGGACGCTCGAAAGGAAATTCCATGCGCTCTCGAATTTTCGTTTCTATCTGCTCGCTGGCCACCTTGATCGTGGCTCCCATGTATGCGCAGACGCCGAAGGCTGCCGCGAAAGCCAAAAGCTGGGCCGTTCCGCGCACTCCGGACGGGCATCCCGATCTGCAGGGAACCTGGACCAACGCAACCCTGACGCCGCTGGAACGTCCGGCCCGATTCGCCGGCAAGTTGACGGTCTCCGCGGCGGAAGCCAAGGCGTACGAACACAGCGACCTCACCACCAACGACATCGACAATCCCGAGGCTCCGCTGCTGGCCAGGGCTGGATCGGGCTCGGGCGAGAACGCCGTGGGCGGGTATAACAACCTGTTTATCGATCGCGGTTCGTCGCTCGCCGTAGTCGACGGCGGGCACCGGACCTCGCTGATCATCGATCCGGCGGATGGCAAGGTCCCGCTTCTGGGCGGCGCCCGGCCGATGCGCGCGGCGCCGCGCGTTTATGAGGGCGCGGCATTCGATGACGTTAAGACCCGGCCGTTATCGGAGCGCTGCATCATCGGATTCGGCTCGACCGCCGGTCCGCCCATGATGCCCGCGCTGTACAACAACAATTATCAGATCGTGCAGACGCCGGACGCCATCATGATTCTGGTCGAGATGGTGCACGACGTCCGCATCATCCATATGAATGCGACCCACAAGCCTTCTGAGATCAAGGAATGGTTCGGCGATTCGATCGGGCACTGGGAGGGCGACACGCTGGTGGTGGAGACCACCAATCTGCATGAAGGCAACCGCTTCCGAGGCGGCTCGGCGGACATGCGCGTGATCGAGCGCTTCAAACGCGTCGACGCGAAAACCATCCTGTATCGCGCCACCATCGAAGATCCGGCGCGGTACAAGCAGCCCTGGACGCTTGAGTATCCGTTCAATTCGACACCCGGTCCGGTGTACGAGTATGCCTGCCACGAAGGAAACTATTCGATCACGGACATTCTGGGTGGCGCGCGGAAGATGGAATCCGCAGCGGCGAAGAAGTAAACTTCAACCGAGCCGGCGAAGCGGTGATCCGGCCTGGCGAACCAGTTGCGCGTGCAGGATGTCGGCCCGGCGCCGGCACTCGATGGCCTCTTTGTCGGCTTCCGAACGGTGGGACAGGTAGTCCGCCTGGCTGATATCTTTCGACAAACGGCTGTTCACCAGGGCCGTCGACTTGCGGCGGAGCTCTTTGCTCCACACGCGGTTCTCGGCCTGCGAGTCGAGAAGCTCTTGCAAACTGGACCCCGAAAGGTCTTCGCGCCAAAGTGACATCTATGAATGAGATCGTCAGTCCCGGAAAGGAACGGTAGAGTAACGGCAAACTTTAAGAAAGGGGCTATGTTTTTTGGGATTGTGTGGTACACTCAAGCCGTAGTATTGCTTTCAGGCAGCTTCGTATTGGTCCGGTCCGACCGCCCTCGTTCGATCTTGCCCCGATTTACCAACCCGTTTGATTTCAAGGAAAAAAGTGAAGAATATTTTTGTTGGAAACCTCAATTTTGGGGCTACCGAAGACGCCGTGCGATCGCTGTTTGAGCAGTACGGAACTGTGGAACGTGTCAGCATCATCACCGACCGTGATACCGGTCGTGCGAAGGGCTTTGGATTCGTCGAGATGAGCGCCAATGCGGAAGCCGATCAGGCTATCGCCGCGTTGAACGGCCGCGAGCTGGACGGCCGCGCGTTGAACGTCAACGAAGCGCGTCCGAAGACCGACCGCGGTGGTTCGGGCGGCGGCGGCGGTCACCGCAACAACAATCGCTGGTAGGACTTGCGACTTCCACCGGCGGACTGCGATTAAGCAGCTTCGCCGGTGGGAGCCATCCATCTAAACAAGAAGAAGTGGCGCCCGCACAGGGCGCATCGAAAAGGCAACAACAGCCAATGGAGCGCCCGCTCCACGGCATTGCGCGCGCCTACGCTTCTGAAATCAACCGATTTGCAGTGCGGACAGCGTGAGGATCCCACTCCTAGGCGTCCGTTTTCGCTGAACTGCCGGTGCCGCGCGCCTGCCGGTTGCCAGCAGAGGTCGTCGCATGACCGAGGATCGCATCGTTGCCCCGGCCGACGTTGGTTCGACCCGCCTCTCGTGCCGCTTTGATCTGTTCCGGCGTTCGCAGATCCGGTTCTGACATCTTGGCGTGCTCTTTCTTGCGCGCAACCTGCCGCTTATGGCGCTTTGCCAATCGCTTATTCATGGAAGGGCCCATAATGAAACGGGCTAGGGTTTTCCCGCCCACATCCGCATCGTTCCCGTGGTCGGTTGCGGAGCGGTGCCGTTGGTCGGATGCGGGACCGGGGCACGTCGCGACTTCCGTTTCTCCGCGGCTTCACGTTCGGCCGCGCGACTCGAAGCGTAGAGGCGCATTTCTTCTTCCGAAAAGGTCAAGGTATGGCTCAAGTCAGCCTCGTCCCGCCGCTCCAGCAGTCCGCGGCACAGGAGCGGGAGCTCCTGGACGCGAATGCCATACGTCCGGATCAGGGACAAATCCGTCCTTACCTTGAACTCCGTGCGGCTTCGATCTTCGGCAATACCGTCGAAGGCGAAAACTCGAAAGTCCGTTTCCGGAGTGAACCCTTTGAGGACGAATTGCATCTTGTCGCTCCTTATCTCTTTATTCTTCAATGCTTATGGCCGTCCCGATTGCAGGCGGGAGCGTACTCGACCACCAGACGACCCTGCCGTGCAAGCCGGTGCGTCGGATCGCAAATCTCAAAAACGAACCCGGTCGGGTGCCGTTTCATAATGGACGTGTCGACATCCTGCAGATGTTCTTGCAAAGCAGCTTGAATGTTGTCCGACTGACCGATATAAATCCACTCGCTGGCATTGGAGATTCCATAGACACCCGAAGCAAACGGGGCGTAGGTGCGAACCCCTGACGGAGAAAGTGAGTGCGGAATCATCTCGCTAAATGGCACAACCGCTTCCGTTAACTATTATCGGTTAAGTCTGCTTGCCTGTCAAGCTGGCTTGTGGCAGAATGGAGTTGCTTCGGTTGACCATAAGCGGTTAAGTGGCCACCCAACAGGACTCTTTGTGGACGTCTCACTACTCATTCGACATCGTTTAGAGGAACTCGCCCTGGAGCAAAAGGACCTGGCTGCAGCGGCGCAGGTGACCGAGTCCTACGTGTCCCAATTGCTGGCCCGGAAGAAAGCTCCTCCGGCGCCAGGGCGCACCGATATCTACGAAAAGATCGAAAAGACTCTGCGGCTGCCGAGTGGCGAGCTCTCCAGGCTGGCCGAAATGCAGCGCAAAGAGGAGCTTCGGAAGAAAAGCGCCGAGCCGCCGCGGCCGTTGTTCAGCGAGTGCCGGGAATTGATTCTGCGCAAGTGCGATCCTGCGCGACAAAAGGAAGTGCGGCGGATTTTTGAAAAGGAACCGTTCGGCGAATTGGAGCGACTGGTGACGCAGAAGCTGCTGGACGTCGCCCAGGGAGTCGCGCGGGAGCAATTGCGCGGTGAAGACTGGCTGCGGCGGACGGCGCAGTCGAGCGACCGGAGCTATGCGCAGATGCGCGTGGCTCTGCTCGAGTTTCTGGATACGGACGTCTTTCACCTGTCCGCCGAAAACTGCATCTCCTTTCTGGATCCGATCATCGAGTCGTGGAACATCGACCTCAAAACCTTTGCCATGGATGTCGCGCTGAACCGGCAACTGGGATCGGGCGGGTTGAAGCGATTTGAGTTTTCCGAGCAGGAACCCGCGCAGCCGGCGTCGATCGAGCCGGGCCTCAAACGGTTCTTGAGCGATACCTCATTAAGCGGCGATGCGACCGAAGAAGAAATCGAATTTCTGAAAGCGCTGAAGTTCAGAGGCCGGCAGCCGTCGCCGATTTACTACTACCGGGAGCTGCAGAACCTGAGAGATCCGCTGCACTTTACCGCATCATTGTAGATGTTCGGCCAGCGGCTCGTCGGTGTGAAAGTACTTCTTGTACGCGCCGATCCAGTTGGTGGCCAGTTCCTGCTGCGCGGTGGACAGATCCACGGCGCCTTCGCACACCATGTCCCGCAGCCGATCCTCCAGCGCGTCTTTCACATGCGCGTTCCACACGGTGGCGGAATAAGAGTGCGGCCATAGATTGCGAATATCGTCCGCGCCGCCGAGCGCGGGCGTCACCAGGTAATCCACTTCGTAAGCGCGCGGGTCTGCGCCGCGGATTCCATATTCGTCGAAAACCCTGCGCTGGAGCGTCACCGGGACCATCTTGTTGTTCGGGTTCGGCTGGCTGCACACCTGGCGCCGGCTGACCAGCAAGGTTGCGCCGGGCGTGAGTCTGGAATCCGGAATCGAAACGATGGGGGGACGCGACGAACGGATCGGGAACAGGATCACGGCCAATACCAGGCAGGCGCAGGCCGCCAGGGTCACAATCAGGGAATTGGTCGAGTACCAGCGGCGGCCGGCATCTTCGTTTCTCGAAATGTTCCCGAGCCCGGCTTTGAGCCGAGCGCGCGGACCGTCGGCAGGCGGAATCTCGACGGTTTGACGAAGCCGGACGAAATCTTCGATCGCGTCCTCGAGTTGACGCCGGCGCGCGCGGCAGGTCCAGCACCCCTCCAAGTGAGCGCGTACGGCTCTCGCCTTGCGGGCCGAAAGCTCGCCTTCTAAATCGAGAAGCAGATTTTGATCGGAAAGATGGGACTCGGGAAATTTCATAAGCATCTCCGTTCCGCACAGCGCGCGATACGCGCGAGAGACCGGGTCAAGGAAATGGAAACCGCGCCCAGGCTCACGTTGAGCACCCCGGCGATTTCACGGTAACGCAGGCCCTCCGCCCGCAAAGCAAGGCATCGGCGATCCTGCTCCGGTAACGCTTCCACCACTTTCCAGAGCAGCCGGCGGGTTTGATCGGAGGCGGCCAGATCCTCCGGATTCGGCGCTGGATCGGCGATCAGGTCTTCAGCATGCGCGTTGCAATCGCGACGCGCCTGGGTGCGGCGCTTCAAGGCCAGGTTATGCGCGACCCGGAACAGCCAGCCGCGCAGATTCGCGCGCGATTTCCCCTCTCGGAGGTGCCGGAACAGCGAAAGAAAAACCTCCTGGACGATTTCTTCCCGGTCCTGAATGGCGAGGCCGAAGCTCGCGAGGTAGCGAAGCATGGGCTTCCGCAACTGGTCGAAAAGGGCGATCACTTCTTCTTCCAGGCGATCCGATCCGGCGCCGAAATCGGCTCGCAGCGACGTCCAGACGGCTTCAGTGGTGGCGCGCGACGACATTATCTATATATTCTTCCACGGGTAGTCCTGTTCAAGGTTTCGGCGTTTCCATCATCGCTCACGTCAGGTCGGTGTGAAAACTGCGCACATGCTCCCCTTAACGCGCGGGGTTCCGCGCGTCGCTCACTCGACCGCGCGGCAAGAAACGGAACCCCGACCGTCAGAGTGTGTGTGAAAAGTCGATGTCTCGCCCCGCCGTTACCGGCAGGGCTGGTCTATCGCGTTGAAGGCGTAGACGTCCGAGACCAGCCCTGCCGGTCACGGCGGGGATCAACTCCACTTTTCACACAGACTGGTCAGGGAGGGGAGCACGTCCGGAGTTCTCACAGAGGCTCTGACAGTCGCCGCTCGGTACGCTGCTTTCGCGTCTTCACGTCGCGATCGATTTCCAATTCTTGATCAAATGATCCGCCGTGCGCCAGGCGAGGGCTTGCGCGGTCAGCGTGGGATTTCGCGCGCCGCTGGTGCCCATCACCGACGCTCCCAGCACGCCTAGGTTCGGCGCTTCGTGGGAGAAGCCGAAGCGGTCGACCACGTTGGTTTCCGGATTGTCGCCCATACGCGTGCCTCCGTAGGCGTGCGTGGTGGGTCCGCCGCCTCCTCCACCGCCGGGCGGACGATTGATGCGGATCGCGCCGGCGGCGCGAAACCATTCCTCCATTTTGTGATGCCCGTAGTCGACCGCGCGAGCTTCGTTTTCCTTGGGCCCGCTGGTGATGCGACAGACCGGATCGCCCAGCGGGTCGCGAGCGTCGTCGTCGAGATCGAGATACGTGTGCTCGTAGGGAAAAGAAGAGGTTTGCAGATATGCGGAAGTCCAGCGTGCGGCGTGTTCGTGGATGAAGGCCTTCCATTTCGCGCCCCACATGGGCGCCTGGCCGTACGTGCTCATGGAGGCGGCTTCGATCGGATGCATTTCGGTATGCGGCTGCAGACATGTCCCGCCGATGAAGCCGAGGCCGGAGTGGTCGTAATTATCGTCGGCGAAATCGTCCACCGCGGCGGCTTGCGCGGGGGTTCCGTACCAGACGTTGATGTCGAACGGAAACAATGCGCTGACGCCGGTCTGCTGATGGCCGAAGTAGTGCCGGCCGACCTGGCCGTGATTGTTCGAAAGCCCGCGCGCATAAGCTTTCGACTTCGATAACAGCAGCAGCCGCGAGTTTTCGTAGGTGTAAGATGCGACCAGCACAACCTTGGCGGGTTGAAAATATTCCTTCTGATCCTTTATGTACGTGACGCCGGTGACGCGGCCGTTGGCGTCGGATTCGATCCGGCGAACGTGCGCCAGATCGTGAATCGCCAGGTGCTTGGTCTTCATCGCGGCGGGGATGGTAGTGACCGCGGTCGAATTTTTCGCACTGATGTGGCAGCCGCCGCGATTGCAGTAGCCATGCAGCGCGCAGCCGGGGCGACCTTTGTACTCTTCCGAATTGATGGCCGCGGGCGGACGGAACGGTTTCCATCCGAGCTGCCGCGCGGTAGCGGCCATCAGTTCGGTGAAGCCGCTGGCCCGCAGCGGAGGCATCGGATACTCGCGTTGGCGCGGCGCTTCGAACACGTTGCCGGACGGATCGATTTTGCCTTGCAGATTGCCGGCTTTGCCCGAAACCCCGACTTCGTATTCGATCATCTCGTACCAGGGTTCGAGATCGTCGTAACCGATGGGCCAGTCCTCAAGCGTCGAGGCTTTGGGCAACGCAGACGCGCCGTAGCGGCGGGTCACCTCGCTGCGCGTCTTGAAATCCCACGGCTTGAGACGCCAGCTCTGCGCCCAGTAATGAATCGACGTGCCGCCGATGGCGTTCATCATGGGATGGATGTTTCCACGCCGCGTGGGCTGGCCCGGCGCGCTGCGGGAAGTCGGCACTTCGCGATTCGCCTTGGGCACCGAGGTGAGCAGGCCTCGAACGTTATTGTGAAGCTCATCGGGCTTGAACATTTTGGGGTCCATCCACGTGCCGGCTTCGATGCCGGCGACTTTGAGACCCGCGCGCGCCAGCGGCAGCACTGCGACACCGCCCACCGCGCCGAGACCGACCACGGCCACATCCACGGGTTTGAGATTAATGGCCGTGACTGCCCCCATACGCGGACATCCGCACCGGCTTCAACGGGTCTTTGATTTTCTGGTCGTCGGGCGAAGCGGCCAGGCGTGGGCCGGGATAGCGAATCAGGTCCCATCCGCGAAATTGTGTGTTGCCGCCGTAGTGCGGATCCGACATCATGCCTTCGAGAGTCAGCCGGCGGACGCGTTCGAAGAATGGGCGCGAACTGGATTCGATCGCCGTCACAACCAGATCCTGTTGGTCGGGAGCAAGGTCGGCGAATGCGGCGGCGTGCTTGCTGCGCGCATAATCGTCGATCGCATTGAGGCCGTCGAGAAACGCGGGCTTCTCGTGAGCGAGAAAATCGGCGAGCGATGCATCGATATAGTTCACGGCTCCGCACTCGGTCGCGCCCGGACCATTTTCATCGGAGGGAACCAGGCGATCGACGAAGGCTTCGAGGGTTCGTCGTTGCGCGGAAGAAAAAACCGAATCGGGCGCGGCGGCTGATTTGATGGCGGCGATCGGCACCAGCGCCGCGCTCGCGACCACGGTGCGGCGGGAGATCCGGGAATCAGGCTCGTTCGGCACGCCTCCGAATTCTAATGCGAATCGCGCACGGATTCAAGCGTCATGGTTTCGGCGGGCGCGCGAAGTTGACGATGTTCTCCCATTCGCTCGCGTCGGATCGGGCGACGACGGCGACCACCGGTTCGGTGTCGCTGAGGTTGAAGACTTCGTGCGGAACGCCGGGCTCAATGAAGATGAAATCGCCGGCCTGATTTTCGAGCGCATGTTCGAGCGCCGGGCCGTATTCATGCCGGACGCGGCCGGCCAGGATGTAGAGCATCACTTCGAAATCGACGTGGATGTGCGCATAGGCGATGCCGCCGGGCGGAATGGTGGCGACGTTCATCGAAAGTTTCTTCGCGCCGACGTTCTTGCCGGACAGCCCCGATTTGTAGCGGATGCCGTTCCATCCGCGCACGTTTTCGCTGCCGCGGATGGTCAGAATGCCGTGGGCGCCTTCGACTGCGCCGAGTTCTGCTTGGTGGTGCATAAGTAAGATATAGCTCTTTCCGTGCAACCCTTACGAGCAGTGGGTCGCTGACGAGTCTTGGTGAAAGGTCGGGGACTACACCCCGCCCTTACCGGCAGGGCTGGCCGTGCGTCGAAGAGGCAGGGACGGCGGAGTGAAGTCAAAACCGGAGAGCGCGAATGCGCTCGGCTGCGCGCTGCTGCACGTCTTTATACAAACTATTCCCGTGTGCGTCAATCGCGACGATCAGCGGGCCGAAATCTTTCACGCGAAATTGCCAGAAGCATTCCGGCATCAGGTCTTCCCACCACACGTGTTCGATGGCCTCGATCTGGCGCGTGGTCAGCGCGGCCGCGCCGCCGACGGTGGCGAGATACACGGCGCCGCAACGCTGCATCGCGTCTACGCTGCCGTCGAGCAGACCGCCTTTGCCGACGATCGCGCGGACGCCGTATTTTTCGAGCAGGCCGGGCGCGAAACGGTCCATGCGCGCGCTGGTGGTGGTGCCGATGGAAAGCTTTTCATAAGTTCCATCCGGCATTTTTCGGACGCCGGGAGCAGTGTGCAGGCAGACCGCGCCGGTGAGATCGGCCGGCGGAGCGATGCCTTCGTCAAAAATGCGGATCTGCGTCGCGTCCCGAATTCCGAACATCGGGCCATCGAGCAGGACCGTGTCTTCGAGCTTCAATTGCCGGACGTCAGCTTCACTCAGCGGCGTGGTGAGTTTATATTGCATACTCGATCTCTCCGCTTTCGGAAATCGAAGCTTCCGCGCGCTCGCCGCGCCAGCATTGGATATTGACCGCCACCGGATTCTGGCTGATGTGCGTGTGCGCCCATTCGACGTGCACCGCGAGCGCGGTGGTCGCGCCGCCCAATCCCTGCGGTCCGATGCCGGTCTGGTTGATTTTATCGAGCAGCTCACGTTCGAGCACGGCTGCGTCGGGGTCGGCGTTCACGGAACCGATTTTGCGGAACGTACTCGCTTCTTTAGCAAGCTGCATCGCGACGTCGGAGGTGCCTCCCAGACCGACACCAACGATCATCGGCGGGCAGGGCTTCGCGCCGGATTCGAAAATGCACTGGAGCACGAATCGCTGGACACCCTTCGCGCCTTCGGCCGGCACCAGCATTTTCAGGAAACTCATGTTTTCAGAACCGGAGCCTTTGGGCGCCATCGTCAGGTGGATCGAGCCGAGTTCCGGCGCGAATTCGAGCTTGATGACGGGGATACCTCGGCCTGTATTCGTGCCCGTGTGCCGGCGCGTCAGCGGGTGCACGGTATTCGACCGCAGCGGGTACGTTCGAGTGGCGCGCTCGCATCCGAGCCTCAGGCGAAGCTGAAGCTCTGCGACATCGACGGGAAGTCCGATGACAGCTTTGAACACGGGAAGGCCGGTATCCTGGCAAACCAGCGTGTTTTCAGCGTCGGCGGTCTGGATATTTTCAAGAATCGTGAACAGGACTTGTTCCGCAGTCTGGTGACCGGCGGATTGTTCATTGTGAAGGGCGCCCGCAAGCGCAGTGCGGACGTCGGCGGGAATGTCTTTGAGCGCGCGGAGGTAGAGCTCGCAGGCGGCGGTTTCGAGGGATTCGTAGATATTTGTCATGGTCATGAGGCAGGCGCGAGGCGCGTGAATTGAACTGGCTCGCAGCGAGGCTCCGCGCCGGGCGTGAGCACGATGTTCTTGAGCCACTCTGGATCCGGCTGCGGGAAATCCTCGCGGTAGTGAGCCCCGCGGCTTTCGGTGCGAAGCAGGGCGCTCCGCGTGACCAGTTTCGCGACCGCGATGAGGTTGACCAGATCCAGCGTTGCGTTCAAGGCGGGCAGGCTGTCCATACGCGACATTTCGGCGCGTTCGCCAAGCGCGTTCAGGCGATCGAGTGCGGAGGCAAGGCCCTCGCCGTTCCGCACCACGCCCGCGCGTTCCCACATCAAGTCCTCCAGTTCCTTGCGCAGCGCGAACGGAGACTCGCCGGTTTCACGCGGGTAGCGCCGGTTTGTAGGCTCGATAAATAATTCCGAGCGCGAACGCCCATGGATGTAATCCGCCATTGCATCGCCGGCGCGGCCTCCGAACACGATCGAATCGGCGACGCCGTTACCGCCCAGGCGATTGGCGCCATGCACGCCGCCCGCGTCTTCACCGGCCACGAACAAACCTTCCAGATTGGTTCGGCAATCGACGTCGATCTGTACTCCGCCCATCTGGTAATGCGCGCTGGGTGAGACTTCCACGCGATCGTGCAGCAGATCGAAGCCATGATCGGCGCAGCGTTCCACCATGCCGGGGAAATTTTCGGTGAGAAACGCGTCGCCCAGGTGCGTGGCGTCCAGATAGACGCCGTTTGAAGCCGTGCCGCGGCCCGCCGCGATTTCGAGATAGCTCGCGCGCGAGATAACGTCGCGCGTGGCGCGCTCCAGGCGCTGGGGATCGTAACGCTCCATGAATCGCTCGCCCAATCCATTGTAGAGACGGGCGCCGGCGCCGCGCAGTCCTTCTTCGAGCAAGCCTCCCGTGGCGATTGAGTCTCCTACAAGAAGTCCGGTGGGGTGGAACTGGAGCATCTCCATATCGACGAAGCTGGCGCCCGCGCGCCACGCCATCGCCATTCCATCGCCGGATTTTTCAAGCGATGGCGAGGAAATCCGGTACATGGTCGCACCGCCGCCGGTGGCGAGCAGGGTCGCTTTGGCGCGCGCGAAAATCATACGGCCGGTGCGGATTTCGAGCAGAATCGCGCCGGCGATTGCGCCGTCAGCATTGATCAACTCCAGGCCGCGGCACTCCTCGAGAACCTGAATGTCTGCTTCGAGAATCGAATCGCGCAGATTCGACATGATCTCGATTCCGGTGAGATCGCCGCGATGCACCGTGCGGTCGAAGGACTGGCCGGCGAACGGCTTTTGATGGATGGTCCCGTCCGGATTGCGATCGAACAGGCAGCCGGATTTGTTTTCAAGTTCAACGATGCGGCGCGGAGCTTCCTCCACCATCTTCCACGCCAGCTCCTGATGATTAATCCATACGCCGCCTTTGATGGTATCGGCGAAATGGCGGTCGAGCGAATCGGCCGGGTTCAGCACGGCGTTGTATCCGCCCTGCACCATGCGCGTGCATCCGCTTTGACCGAGTAGTCCTTTAACGGCGATCGCGATCTTGAGCTTCGAAGAAATTTCGCGCGCGTGAAGCGCCGCGAGCAGACCTGCGCCGCCTGCGCCGACGATCAGAATATCGGTTTCGATTTCGTCCATCATCGGAGATTCTTGAACGCCTGGATTCCCCACCATGCCCACACCACTCCGACGATGCAAAGCGCGGCGGTCGCGATTTGTGCGCCGCGGCGGGTGATGCGGCTGTAGTCCAGGACGATGTTTCGCGTACCGCTCAGTCCGTGCAGCAGCGCGATCAGCAGGAACGCGATGTCCACCGCTTGCCACACGGGGTTCGAGATGCGCGCGCGGATGGCGTCATACGTCAGATCTCCGCGCCGCAGATTTTCGGAGACGAAGTGCTCCACCCAGAAGTGCATGATGAGGAGGATCACCAGCAGTGCGCCGGTGATCCGCTGCAAATACCACCAGATAGCCGCCATCAGCGTTCCAGCACCGACGAAATAAACAGCGGGATCGCGCCGGCCAGAAAGATGATTGCGCCCGCGCCGACCGTTCCGATCCAGAACAGGCGGCTCCGGCGTGTCGGGCTGATGCCGACGTCGATCAGCGTAATGCGGACGCCGTTCAGCGCGTGCAGAATCACGACGCCGAGCAGCGCGATCTCAAGCAGCTTGAAGAACGGTGAGCGAAACGCGGCGACCGCATGATCGAACGCTTCGGGTCCTTCGCTGAGCGCGTAGACCGTGCGGACGTGGAGAAAAAGATAGGCGAGCAGCAGAACACCGGTGATCCGTTGAACGGTCTGCGCGAGCGTCCCGCTGAACGGGCCGCTGTACTTCCGGATCAGGTCCTTCATGCGTGGAGCATCGTCCTCTTCAGGCGCCCGATGGTCCCGGTGAGATCGATTTTCCTGGGGCACACGGCGGTGCAATTCAATTGAGTGTGACAGCGCCACACGCCGGACCATTCGTCGTTCAGAATTTTCAAGCGATCCTTGGCCGCGCCGTCGCGTGGATCGTGAACGCGCAGGAACGCCTTGTTGATGGCCGCCGGGCCGAGATAATCGGTCTGCGTCGCGATAACCCCGCACGCGGCGTAGCAGATTCCGCAGGTGATGCAATCGCGTTTACGCGCCGTTTCGGGATCAGGAGGAATCACGGCGAGTTCGCCCGAAGCGGAACCGCGCAGCGCCGGCTTGATCCGCCGCCATTGCTTGAAAAACGGTTCGAGCGAAACCACCAGGTCCTGAATCACCGGAAGATTCGGCAGCGGCGCGATGGTCACCACCCCGGAATCGAGCTTCGAGATTCGCGTCTTGCACGCCAGGCGCGGGACGCGGTTGATGTACATCGCGCAAGTGCCGCACATGCCCACGCGGCAGGCGCAACGGAATGCGAGCGAGGAATCCTGCTCGCTCTGGATGCGAAACAAGGCATCGAGAACGGTCATCCTGTCGCCGAGCGGGACGTGATAAGAACGGATCCCCGCCGATCGCGCGACCCGAATTTCGTAGGCCGTCATGCTTTCCGTCGTCTCCACAAATAGTACATCGGAACGCCCGCCGCCATGATCGCCAGGCCGATCAGAGACGGCCCCGGGCGCTGAACCAGCGTGTTCACCATGAAGGCGGCGCCGCACACGATAAAGGTGACGGTAGTGATGGGATATCCCCACATGCGGTACGGACGTTCCCAATCGGGATGCAGTCGGCGCAGCCGGATCACGCCTGCGACGGTGATTACGTTCAGCAGCCACACGCCGAAAATGCGGTAATCGACCAACGCTTCAAACGATCCGCTCAGAATCAGCACCGCGCTCCATACGCCTTGCATCAGAATCGAAAACGAAGGCGTCCGGTAGACCGGATGGATGGCGCCGAAGCGCGCAAAGAAGAGGCCGTCGCGGGCCTGCGCGAAATAGACGCGAGGCTGCGTCAGAATGCGGCCGTTCACCGCGCCCAGGATCGACAACAGAATGGTGAAGGAGACCAGCGTCGCGCCGGAATGGCCGAGCGTGCGTTCGGCCGTCGACGCGCCCACACGGTCGGCGTGAGCGATTTCGGGAATCGTCAACACACGCAGATAGGCCGCGTTCACCGCGACGTAGATCACGATCGCGGCCGCCATGCCGATCGAAAGCGCGCGCAGCAGCGTCTTCTGCGGATTCTTCACCTCGCCCGCCACGAAGCTCACCGCCGACCATCCATCGTAAGCCTGCAGGCACGCGATCATGGCGACGCCGAACGAGCTGGCCGTGATCGGCCCGAAGGCGGTCGTCGAAGCGACACGCGGAGTCAAGAAGGCGCTGGCGACAATCACCGCGAGTCCGGCAACTTTCGCGACCGCGCATACGTTCTGCACCGTCGCACCGGAACGGACGCCGCGATAGTTCACGGTAGTCAGCGCAGCCATCACGGCGACGGCGACGCCTTTCGCGGCCCATGGTCCCAACGGAAAGAAATACGACAGGTAGATGGCGAAGCTGACCGACAGGTACGCGATTCCAGCGGACTGGCTGATGAGGAAATGACTCCAACCGCATAAAAACGCCGCGAGAGATCCCCACGCTTCGCGCAGATACACATACTGTCCTCCGGTGGCCGGCAGCATGGCGCCGAGTTCGGCGAAGGCCAGCGCTCCGAAGAAGGAAAGCGCGCCGGTGAAGATCCAGGCGGCGAAAATCCAGCCGGCCGATCCCATGGCGCGCGCCACCAGGCTGGGCATCAGAAAAATGCCGGCGCCGATGACGATCCCGAGAACGATGGAGACGGAATCGAACAGCCCGAGCGCGCGCGGAAGGTCGGAGGCGGAATCGGCTGGGCCGCGGGGATCAGTCACTTGGTCGAAAAGAGTATAGCTTAACGTTTCATCCGATCCGAAGCGAACCTCCCGCCAGCCGGCGCAATCTAACCGTCAGATGAATACCCTTTACTCCACACACGAAGTGGAAAACACGCGCGGGGAGCAGCTTCGCGAGCTCCTGGTGTTCCTGTTCCTGATTGTTCCGTCCATGGGACTCTCTTTTTTCGTGATCCGGCTGGGCAACCTCAGCTTTCGCCTCACGGCGGTCTCGACGATTCTGCGCGACCTTGCGCTGGTCGGCTTGATCTTCTATTTTCTCCGGCGCAATCGCGAGTCCCCGGCGCGGATCGGATGGACGCGCGCGCAGGCGTGGCAAGATGCCGGCTTAGGGATACTGCTGTACGTCCCGATGCTTCTGGGAACCGGCGTGGTGGAGCAAATTCTCAAATCCGCGGGCCTCACGTCTCCCGCGACGCCGCTCCCTCACGCGCTCACCGCGAGTAACCCGGCGGAATTCGTTCTGGCAGGCGTGCTGGTGTCGGTAGTCGCCGTCGCCGAAGAAATCATCTTTCGCGGATATCTGATGCTGAGGTTGAAAGCCGTCACCGGCAGCAATCTTTGGGCGGCGATTCTTTCGTCCATCATCTTCTCCCTGGGACATGGCTACGAAGGGACGGCCGGCGTGGTGACGGTCGGGTTCATGGGATTGTTCTTCGCGGTCGTGTATCTTTCAAGAAGGAGCCTGGTGGCTCCCATCATCATGCACTTTCTGCAGGATTTTATCGGTATTGTGGTGGTTCCACTTCTCAAGCACACATGAGGGGCAACATGCATCTCAGAAATTCTCTCGGCCTGCTGTCGATGGGGCTGCTGATGCTCGGTTCGGTGGTGGAGGTCGGCGCGCAGGATGCGGGACCGCAGACCGGAGATGTCCTGCGCGAAACGCTCCCCAACGGCCTGCGCGTAGTGATCGTCAGAAACCGGCTGGCGCCCGTGGTGGCGACGGTTCTCAATTACGAAGTCGGCTCCAATGAAGCGCCGGACGGTTTCCCCGGAATGGCGCACGCGCAGGAGCACATGATGTTCCGCGGGAGCCCGAATCTTTCCGCCGGGCAAATCGCGGAGATCGCCGCCGGGATGGGCGGCGAATTCGACGCCGACACGCAGCAGACCGTCACGCAGTATTTCTTCACCACGCCCGCCGAGGATCTCGACCTGGCGCTGCATGTTGAATCGATCCGTATGCAAGGCGTGCTCGACACCGACGCGCTGTGGGATCAGGAACGCGGCGCGATCGAGCAGGAAGTGGCGCAGGATCTTTCGAATCCGACCTACGTGTTTTATTCGAAGCTGCTGGCGACCGTTTTCAAAGGCACGCCCTACGACCACGACGCGTTAGGGACCCGCCCTTCCTTCGACAAGACCACCGGCACGATGCTCAAGAAATTCTACGATACGTGGTATGCGCCGAATAACGCGATACTGATCGTGGTCGGGGACGTTCAACCGACGCAGGTGCTCGCCAAGGTGAAGACGTTGTTCGGGAGCATTCCATCGCGGACGCTGCCCGCGCGGCCTGCGATCAAGCTTCAGCCGGTCACGCCCGAGAAGATCGATCTTAATACCGATCTGCCGTACGGACTGGCCGTCATCTCGTTTCGAATGCCCGGCGCGGAGAGTCCTGATTACGCGGCGGCGAACGTGCTCGCCGATGTTCTGAGCAGCCAGCGCGGCAACCTTTATGCGTTAGTGCCGGCCGGCGAGGCGCTCTCCACCGATTTTTCGCTGAACGGCCTGCCCAGCACCGGCCTCGGCTACGCGCTCGCCGCATTCCCGAAAGGCGGCAACGGGACAGCGCTTCTCGCCAAGGTGCGCGCGGTTCTGGCCGGCTATCTGAAGACCGGGTTCCCGGCCGACCTGATTGAGGCCGCCAAGCGCCAGGAAGCCACTTCGGCGGAGTTGCAGAAGAACTCGGTTTCCGGGCTCGCCATGGCGTGGTCGCAGGCGGTCGCGATCGAGGGGAAAAATTCTCCCGAGGAAGATCTGAAAGATATCGAGCGCGTGACGGTGGCCGACGTGAATCGCGTCGCGCGCCAGTATCTGACTCTGGACGACGCCGTCACCTCGATTCTGACGCCGCAACCATCCGGCGCGCCGGTGTCTTCCTCATCCATGGGTGGACGCGAATCTCTCGCGCCAAAGGACATCACGCACGTCGCCCTTCCCGACTGGGCTGAGAAGACCCTGAGCAAACTCGCGGTGCCGGAATCGACTGTGCATCCCACCGTCAGCATCCTTCCGAACGGCATCAAGCTGATCGTGCAGCCCGAAGCGGTCAGTCACTCGGTGAGCGTGTATGGTCACGTCGATCACAACTCCGAACTCGAAGAACCCAAGGGCCAGGACGGTGTGGCGAGCGTGCTCGAAGAGCTCTTCTCTTATGGCACGTCCAAACTTGATCGGATCGCGTTCCAGAAAGCGCTGGACGATATCGGCGCGAATGAATCGGCCGGCGCGAGCTTTTCGCTGCAGGTGCTGACCACGCAGTTCGACCACGGCGTTCGGCTGCTGGCGGAAAACGAGCTTCGCCCTGCCTTGCCCGACGCCGCATTTTCCACCATCCAGAAGCAGCTCGCCGCGGCCGTAGCGGGTCAACTGGAGAGCCCCGGCTATCTGACGGATCGCGCGTTTCACTCGCTGTTGTTTCCCTCCGGCGACCCGACGCTGCGGCAATCGACGCCGGCCACGATCTCTTCGGTTTCAATGCAGGATGTGCGGAACTACTATCAACACGCTTTCCGGCCGGACCTGACCACCATCGTGGTGATGGGCGAAATCACGCCCGCCGCGGCGCGCGAAACGGTGGAAAAATATTTCGGCGAATGGAAAGCATCCGGGCCGAAACCGTCCACCACCTTGCCCGGCGTGCCTCTCAACAAGCCCGCGCAGACCACCGTGCCCGATAGCAGCCGGGTGCAGGATATCGTGATGCTGGGGCAAGTGCTCGGCCTCACCCGGTCGAATCCGGATTACTACGCGCTGCAGCTCGGCGATCATGTCCTGGGCGGCGGATTTTACGCGACTCGTCTGTATCGCGATCTGCGCGAAAATGGCGGCCTGGTGTACAACGTGTCTTCCTCGTTCGACATCGGCAAGAGCCGCGGCCTGTACCTGGTCCACTACGCCTGCGATCCGCAGAACGTTTTCGTTGCGCGTGGAATTGTCGAGCGCAATCTGAAACAAATGCAGTCGGCGCCGGTCACGGCGCAGGAACTGCATCAGGCCAAGGCCATGCTGCTTCGCGAAATCCCACTTTCCGAAGCGAGCGTCAGCCGTATCGCCGACGGCCTGATTTCACGGACCGTCGAGGACCTGCCGCTGGACGAACCTACGCTCGCGGCGCGCCGTTATCTGCGTTTGAGCGCCGCGGAAGTGCAAGCGGCGTTCGCGAAATGGCTCCGCGTGAATGATCTGGTTCAGGTCACCGAAGGGCCGGCGCCCAAACCCTGATTTCATGCGCGGGACGGCGGATTTCCAATCCGCGCCGCGCTTTTGAGCGCCGCCCGCGGCGGCAAGGCTGAAGCCTTGCGCGGGCCGAGGCCCGCCGTCCTTAGAGCTCGCGCAGTTTGTAGCGGAGCAGCTTTCCGGCCGCGCTTTTCGGCAATTCCGGCAGAAACGCAATGCGCCGCGGATACTTGTACGGCGTGATCCTCTGCTTCACAAAAATCTGGAGTTCGTGAACCAGCTCCGGTGTGCCTTTGAGGCCGTGTTTCAGGACCACGAACGCCTTCACGGTATGCAAGCCATCCGGTTCCTGATGCGGCACCACCGCGGCTTCGAGCACGTGAGCGTGCTCCGCCAGCGCGCTCTCCACTTCCACTGGCGATACCCACTGGCCGGAAACGCGCAGCATATCGTCGGTACGGCCCGCGTACCAGAAATGGCCGTCCGAATCGACCGAGTACTTGTCGCCGGAATAAAACCATCCCTGCCGCATCCGTTGCGCGGTCAGCTCCGGACGATTGGAGTAATGCGTCGCCGTGCTCGCGCCGCGAATCAGCAGGTCTCCAATCGCTCCCGGCGGAACATCGCGGCCTTCGAAGTCGACGATGCGGATTTCGTAGCCGTCGACCGGCTGGCCTGTGCTTCCCGGCCGCACCTTGCCGGCGCGCGCGGAAAGATAGATGTGCAGTACTTCCGTGGAACCGATCCCGTCCAGAATCTCGACGCCGAATCGAGCTTTCCACTTTCGAAAAATTTCAGCCGGAAGCGGTTCGGCGGCCGATGCCGCGATGCGGATGCTGCTGAGGTCGTAGGAATGCGGCCGATCGGTTTCCTGCAGCATCGCCGCGTACAGGGTCGGGACGGAGAAGAAGACCGTGGGACGCGCGGTGTGAACCATTTCGAGAATGGTGGACGCGTGCGGACGGCCCGGATAGAGCACGGAAGTCGCGCCGACATGAAACGGAAACATGAGCCCGTTGCCGAGGCCATACGCGTGAAACAGCTTGGACGAGGAGAACGTCACGTCCTGCTCGCAAATTCCCAGCACGCCGCGCGCGTAATTCTGGCAACAGCACAGCCAGTCGCGATGGCGATGCACCGCGGCCTTCGGCGGCCCAGTGCTGCCGGATGTCCATAACCAGAACGCGACGTCGTCCTCGCTGGTATGCTCGGGTGCAAGATCCGGCGACTGTTCGGCGAAAGCAATGCACTGGATCACGTGCCGCAGAAATCTGCGTTCGGCGAGAACCGGTTCCACTTGCGCAAAGACACTCGGGTGCACGATCAGCGCGGCAGCCTGGCTTTCGTCCAGCAAATAAGCGTAATCCGGCGGGCGCAGCGAGGTGTTCGTGGGAACCGCAATCGCGCCGATCTTCATGGTCGCAAAGTATGCCGCCGCGAACTCCTCGCCATCCGGAAGCAGCAACAGGACGCGCTCCTGTGGACGGATTCCAAGCGCGCGTAAACCGTTTCCAACGCGATTCACCTGTTCGGCGATCTGCGCGTAAGTAAACGACCGTTCCTCACACCGGATCGCGGTCTTCGCGCCGCGCCCTTCGCGGATGTGGCGATCGACGAAATGCTCCGCCAGGTTGAATTCAGTCACCCAGAACCATCTTCAATCGGATTTCTTCGAACGGATAATCGCCGGTCATTTCGATCAGACCCGCGTCGACCAGAGCCCGCAGCGCGGCGTACATGCCGTCCACATCCAGTCCGCAGGCTTCGTGCACCTCCGGCATGGTGGCGATACCCGGCTCCTTCGATCGCAGCGAGCCATGGCGAGCCTGATCCGCGATCACCCGCAGGAGCTTTTGCTCAATTGAATCGGACATATTCGAAGTCGATCGGTTTGCCCTTGATGCCGCGCACTGGCGGCGCGATCCACCCGGCGAACTTCCCCGGCTCGATCACGCGGCCCATCAGCGATTCGATAAAAGTGTTGTCCTCGGGCGAAGGAATCCATTCGAACCTTTGGTTGTTCCATGCCGACTCGGTCACCACTTCACCTTCCGGGGTGACGTGGTGTCCCGCGAACTTGCCGATCCGGCGCATGAAGCCGACGTGCGGCAAAGCGAACCGGAACGGCATGCCGAACTGCGCCGGGATGCGGTTCCAGCGATCCAGGCCGGCTTGAATCTCACGGATATAATCGTCGCGCAGGCGCGTGTTCAGAGCCGTCAAGGCGGGCGCCATGCGCGTCACGATCCGTCCGTCTTCGAGTTCCTGCACCGGATAAAGGTCGGTCTGGAGCTTGTGATCGTCACCGAGCTTGGATTCCTCGAAGCGGCCTTTAAGGCCCGTCGTGTAGTAGTTCGCCGCGTTCGACGAAACTTCCGAGCCATACAAATCCAGCGTCACTGCGTAATGAAAATTGAGAAATTTCTGAATGGTTTCGAGATCGATCGCTCCCAGCGCGCGCACCTGCGCCGGATCGGTGACCTGGTGGTCGCGCGATACTTCACACGTCCGTTGGATGATTCTAGCGACACCCGATTCACCCACAAAAAGATGATGCGCTTCTTCGGTGAGCATGAACCGGCAGGTTCGCGACAGCGGATCGAAGCTCGATTCGGCGAGCGATGCTAACTGAAATTTGCCATCGCGATCCGTGAAGAACGCGAACATGAAAAACGCCAGCCAATGCCGCGTTTCCTCGTTAAATGCAGTCAAGATGCGCGGATTGTTCTCCGCGCCGGAACGCCGTTCGAGCAACGCCTCGGCTTCTTCGCGCCCATCGCGCCCGAAATATCGATGCAGCAGATACACCATCGCCCACAGATGACGGCCCTCTTCCACATTCACTTGAAAAAGATTGCGCAAGTCGTACAGCGACGGCGCAGTCATTCCCAATAGCCGCTGCTGCTCGACGGACGCCGGTTCGGTATCGCCCTGCGTGACGATAATCCGCCGCAGCGTGGACCGGTATTCGCCGGGCACCTCCTGCCAGGCCGGCTCGCCCGCGTGATCTCCAAAGTGAATCGCGCGGGTCTCATCGCGGGGAACCAGGAAAATTCCCCAGCGATATTCCGGCATTCTCACGTAGCTGAAATTGGCCCAGCCGTCTTTGTCCACGCTGGTGGCGGTGCGCAGATAGACTTCGAGTTTGGCGCTGTCGGCAGGTCCCGCGTCGTTCCACCAGTTCCGGAACGCCGGCTGCCATTTTTCGAGAGCGCGCTGGAGCGTTTTATCGCCCGCCAGATCGACGTTGTTCGGGATGGCTTCAGAGTAGTCAATCATCAGGCTCGCTCCTTGTCGAATTTCGGACGCGTGCCGGTGCCGTAGACTTTCAATGCGCCGGTGGGCCCCACTGCGTTGGGACGAATGAAAATCCAGTTTTGCCACGCGGAAAGCCGGCCGAAAATGCGCGTCTCCATCGTTTCGGGCAGGCCGAATCGCAGGTTCGCTTCAAGCCCGGTGAGTGCGTCGGGCGAAAGCGCGGCGCGGCTTTCGATGGCCTGCCGAAGTTCATCCGCCCAGTCGAGTTCGTCAGGCGCGAAGGTGACCAGCCCCAGTTCGAGCGCCTCGCGCGGGGACAATCGATCGCCGATGCGGCTGCGTAAGCTCTCGATCGCCCCGTAAAATCGACCGTCAATTCTGGAAATCTGCGCGACGGACGCGAGCGCGCCGAAGTTGAGCTCGGATAATGCAATGGCGGGCGCGTCGCCTTCGGACGGATCGAGCATGTACACGCGATCGGCCGCCAGCGCTAGTTCGAGCAGCAAACCGGCGAAACACGATCCGGGTTCGATCACGGCGTACAAAGAACGTGAAGAAACGTCCAGCCTCGCCAGCGTGCGCCGCAGCATCCCGAGAACTTCACGAACGAACCAGTGTTTTTGATGTTCAACGATATAGCGATCGATCGCGAGGACGTTTTCCAGATTGCCGACGGTTTTGAGAATCCACAAACCGAGCTCGAGTTCATTGGTGCGCAGGTTCAGAATGGCATCGTCCAGCTCGCGAGCCATCTGCAGCGGCCACCAATGGACGCTTTCTTCGAACGCGACCGTCTCAGGTGCACGAACGGTTAACGTCGCGGTCGATTGTTTGCGATCGAACTGCACATCGACGAACTGGTAATGATATCCATCGGCATCGATGGTCCGATGAATTGGAGTGAGTTCCACGCCTTTCGCGCCGGCGGGCCGATCGCTCGCTCGTGCCATTTCTTCGGCGCGTTCGCGGACGAATTCCGCGAAGTTTTGCGGTCTTGCGATTGCGTCGACCAAGCCCCAATCCTTCGCCTTCTGACCCTGCAAGCCTTCCGGCGTCGTGCAGAAAACGTCGGCGAGATCGCGGCGGACTTTGCGTTTGTCGATCAATCGCGTCAAACCTCCCGTGCCGGGAAGCACGCCCAGCAACGGAAGCTCGGGCAGGCTCACGGCCGAGGAACGGTCGTCAATCAGGATAATTTCGTCGCAGGCGAGCGCCAGTTCGTATCCTCCGCCGGCGGTGGATCCGTTTAGCGCGGCAATGAACTTCAGCCCGGAATGGCGGCTGGAATCTTCCATACCGTTCCGCGTTTCATTGGTGAACTTGCAGAAGTTCACTTTCCACGCGTGGGTCGACAGCCCCAGCATGTAAATGTTCGCGCCGGAGCTGAACACACGCGGCTTGGAACTGGTGATCGCCACGGTCCGAACTTCGGGATGCTCGAAACGAATGCGGTTCAGCGCGTCGGCAAGCTCGATATCCACGCCCAGATCGTAGGAGTTCAGCTTGAGCGCGTAACCCGGGCGGATGCCGCCATCTTCCTGAACATCAAGACTCAGCGTCGCGATCGCGCCGTCATAGGAAAGGCGCCAATGGCGGTAGCGCGTTGGGTTCGTTTGGTAATCGACGAAGACGCAGTCGACGGCTTCGGGCACCCATTGAGCATTCATATCTGGCCATCATCATACACCGGCCCAGTCGCGGTGGATTGCGCGATTGAGCGCTAAGTTATAGACTCGGCTGAGTGGAAAAACAAGCATCCGCAGTGAACACGGTTTATCTCGAAAAGCGCGGCGCCATCGCGGAGCTGGTGATGAACCGGCCCGAAATCCTGAATGCCGCAAATTGGCAGGTGATGAACGATTTTCACGCGGTTTTGGACGAAGTCGAGCAATCCCGCGATATTCGCGCGGTGGTGGTCACCGGGGCGGGCCGTTCGTTTTCGACCGGGATCGATTTGAAGGCGCTGTCGACGGGACAGATCGATCTCGAGTGGTTCCGCAGTTTTGACCAGGCGGTGCGGCGTCTGGAACAGCTGGATGCGTTGACCATCGCGAAGATTCGCGGGTACGCGATCGGCGGCGGTTTGCAAATCGCGCTCGGCTGCGACCTGCGCGTCTCTACACCAGATGCACGAGTGGGACTGCCGGCGGTGATGGAAGCACTGATTCCCGGAATGGGAACCTACCGGCTTCCGCGCTTCATTGGGTTAGGACGCGCACGGCGCATGGTGCTGACGGGAGAACTGATCGGCGCCGCGGAAGCCTTGCGGATCGGCCTGGTCGATTGGGTGGTGGACGAAGCCGTGCTGAATGAGACGGTGGAATCCGTGATGGCCGGCGTGCTGAAAGGCAGTCCGACGGCGCAAGCGCTGTCCAAGAAGCTGGTTACCGGCTCTTTTGAATCCAACTTCGAGGAAGCATTCGGCAAATATCTGGAATACCAGGAGCGTTCACTTCGCTCGGTCGATCATACGAGAGCCATGCAGGAGTATCGGAATCGGCAGCCATAACCACCAGGGACGGTATAATGTCGGCTGAGGAGCTTGTTGAAAAAGGGGGACAGACCGCTCCGTCCACGCCGACGGCTGCTTTTGAAATCAGATGTTTGCGATTGGGGACAGAGCAGTCTTCCATGAGATGGCGCCCACTGTCAACGAAAATCTTTTCCTGCCGTCCCCCACTTCGACCCAGGCTTCCATACGCATTCTGATGAGCCTGGTTTTGCCCGGCTCGATGCAAGTTGGGTTCAGGGTCAAAGTCCGGCGCTGCCATCTGTCCCGCGAGCTCAGGGGCTCAAGCCTACTCACGCAGTCGCCGGATACGGACGGGTTCTCTTCACTCCGCCAACGTCGAAAAAACTAGCTCATCTTAGGAAAGGGTTTATAAAACTCCCCACTCACCCACAGCCGGTGCAGCAGCACCGACAACTTGCGCGCCACCGCGACGATGGCTCGCAACGTGGATTTCCTGCCGCCTTCGCTCTTGGCCAGGCCCCACTGCCGCAGCGCCGAGTCGCGACCCCAGTGCCCCAAAATGTGATGCGAGCACTGCACCAGCAGCTTGCGCAGATACGCGTCGCCGCTTTTGGAGATCCCCAACTGTGGAATCGCGCGCGCCGCTCTGCCGCTGTTTGGGCCGCAGTCCCACAAAGCCGGCCACGTCGCGGCTGTGCGCGAATCGCTCGGCGCCATGGGAGTGCGCTTCGGCGGGGCGCCGGGGCAGAATCCGGTCGCGGAGGCGGCGGGGGAATGCCTGCTGCGATTGCCTCTGTTCTATGGAATGACGGAAGAGCAGGCGGAATGCGTTGTTACGGCGCTTCTCGAGTTTCACGTTGGACGGACTGAGTTCATCACGGCGCGAGCATGAACCTGATCGCGAATGCCGCGGTTTACGATTTCGGCCAGACGCTGGCCGGTGCTCGCGCGAGTCGTACACGCCTTGGGCGACTTTTTAAGAGCCTGTCTGTGTCCGGCCGTATGCTGGATATTGGCGGGGGAACCGGTTCGATTCAGCCCTACTTAACGAGCGGTACGGCGTATATGTGTCTGGAACTGGAAGCGCCGAAGCCGCGCCGGTTGATGGCTAAATTTCCGGGGACCGCCGCTACTCTCTCCGACGCGTCTCGGCTTCCCGTCCGGACGGGAAGTGTTGAAAACGTACTCACGATCGCGGTGCCTCATCATTTGGGGAACCCGGCGTGGGAACTGATGTTGTCGGAAACACATCGGGTGCTGAAGCCGGGTGGCTATTTGTTTTTGCTGGAACCGCTTAAGTACCGCGCGCTGGGCGGGCCGGATGCTATGGGGTCTTGATCGTGGAAGCTATCCAAGAACGAAGGAAGCTTTGTTAGCTATTTTACGTCGAGTCCCTGGGTGATCGTCGAAGGCGACTTATGGCGCATGTGGCATCTCTCCTGCACTGGCTGGGAAGTCAAGGGAGTCGATCGTCCGAGACACAAGTATCACATCCGGTACGCGGAGTCGCGCGATGGGGTTCGGTGGGATAAAAAAGGAGGTCCATCTATTGATTTCGCGGATTCCAGTGAGTATGCGATCTCACAGCCGTCCGTGGTTAAGGTGAACGGCGGTGGCTATCGGATAGGGTACGGAACTGCAAGCTCTGGCAGGTGCGTCGCGGATTCTCTCGCGCTGCTCGGCTGTCATCGTGGAGGTGAACGTTCGGGAATTGTATTCCGGTGCAGCCCTGGAACAGCAGGTCGTCGACTTCATGGCAGAGGCGGGCTTCACGCGCAAGGATGCCGTTTATCATTCTCTGTACGACGAAGTGTCGACATTTCCGGCTTGGGGAGAAGCGCTTTTTCTGAGGGAGAATGCGTGACGAAGGTGCCAATCCGAAAGGCGATTGGAACTGATTTTACAGCTTCGGCTTTTCTGCCGCGGAACCCGGGCGAATCTTCCCGGCTTCAATCCCTGCACGCAAATCCCGCGCACGTTCGCGCCGGATGTTGCGCTGCTTTCGCATCCGGTGGAACCGGGCAGTGTCACCGCACGTTTTGGACATTGTTTGACCTCTCGGGTTATACACGCGGCCATGTGCCGGCGGCTAAGAAACAGGAATCAGATCGCCGGACTTAGTTCAGACGATCCGCGAGTGGGCGGGAGCGCTCAGGCAGACCTATGGTCCGTTAATTTAAGTCGATTGTCAACTCTGGTGCGGGTGGCCGGCGAGATCCACCCGATATAATTAACCCTTGAGCAATTTTTCGGACGGCTGTATCCCAACGGCGAGCGCTTCGAACGATGTCTCCTAGCGCGGACGATCCGCACTTGCTGCTGTTCGACCTATCGGCGGACCTCCATCTGCCCGCGCAACTGCGGTTCCTGGTGGAGGCCTGGATCCGCCGCGACTCAGCGGGCCGTCTCACGATTGTTACGTGGCATCCTTTCCTGCGTGAACCAATGGAGGCAGTACGGGTCGCGGAATCCGCGCCGCGACGTAATGTGCAATTCGTCCCGTTGACTCCCGAGGAGTGGAAGGAACGAATGGCCCGGGATCGCGAAGAAACCAGCCTTCCCATCCTGCTCCATGAGTGGATGCGGAAGGGTCCCGATCCGAAGCACACGATCACCTATCAGTGGGAGCTGTTCGTGCGTTACGCCGCCGCGCTGGGAGCCACCGAGGCTTTCATCCCGCACCTGGACGCGTATCTGCCGCTGTTCGCCGCGGGCGTCCCGTTGCCGATTCCGGTGTCCGGCATCTTTTTGTCGCCCCAGTTCTATTACCGCGCGGAGGCGCTTAACCAGACTTTCGCGCTTTCCCGGACGCTCCGGAATGCGCGCCTCAAGCATCTGTTTTTTTTCGATCCCGGCGCGCAGGAAGCCGTGAGCCGATTGGCTCCGGCGGGCAAAACCTCTGTTCTGCCGGACCCAGTCGCCTTCGCTCCGGCGGGGTCGACTGAAGCGCAGGCGTTGCGGCAGCGCCTGGGCATTCCGCCGGAGCGGAAGGTGTTTTTGTTATTCGGCCATCTCGCGCGCCGCAAAGGAGCCCAGCTGGTTCTGAAAGCGATCCCGCATCTGGCGGAGAGTATGCGCGGCCGCATCGCGCTGGTGATCGCCGGTGTGATCGATCCCCCATTCCGCGCGGAACTCGAAGCGGCCATCGCGAGCCTTCCCTCCATGCAAGTCGTCACCCGGTTCGGCTACATTGCTGAGGAAGAGGCGCCGGCCTACTTCGGATTGGCGGACGTGGTGCTCACCCCGTATTGGGGTCATATAGGATCGAGCGGCATTCTGATGCTGGCCTGCGCCGCCGCCAAACCGGTGCTGAGCTCGGACGCCGGCCTGGTGGGCAAGCTTACACGTGACCACCGGCTGGGACTTACCGTCGACCCCACGGACACGCAAGCCTTCGCGCTGGCGATCACTCGCTTTACGGCGGAGCCGGTCGAGTCGCTATGCGACCACGCGGCAATGCGGCGGCTGGCGTCCGAGAATGCCAGTAGCCGGTTCGCCGACCAGATCCTCGGCACACTCCTCGGGTGATTTATGGTCGGGGCGGGGCGATTTGAACGCCCGACCCCCTGCGCCCAAGACGGATTCTTGCTTAGGCCGGTAGTCGTCTATTTTCAACGCATTCTGTTTCAATGAGATGCGCATTTCGTAGTGAACGGAATTGAGATTGTTGGAATTCGGTGGCTTCGCCATCCTCGTTTTCGTCTACGGCGACACGGCAATCGGCGACACTGGCTCTGCCATCCCTAATAGTGTTCGCTTGAGGTTGGCCCGCCCGATCTGTCTCGAAAACATCGTGGCGTGGAGACTCTGCGGCGATGATCACAATCTCGCCGAGCGAGTATTCAAAGGTAGTGTCTACCCTCGCGGCAAGAAAAAGAGACCAAGCAAAACTTGGTCTCGATATCACCGACTGTGATCGGTCTCCTCGCTCCATCGGCGCTACGGCCTCAATGTTCTCCGCGGTGGAGAAATGACCAGGTTCTTCGACTGTTCATTCTGGATCCATGCGATCACCTGATCTCGATAGAACGTCATTCGACCGCACGCCGCAAACCGGAAAAAAGGAAGTCCCCGCGGAATCAGAGTCTGCCTAACTGTCCAGCAAGAACATCCGATCAGCTCAGCGACTTGTCGAATGCCCAGCGGTGTTCCGAGTTCGCTCCGAGGCTCGCGTCGCGACACCTCGAGTGGGACGCGCGATGAGTTGATCTCCAACGAACGCGCAGCGGAGGCGAACAACTTCGAGTTCGCAGAATACATTTTGAATTTTCCTCCTTGTGATTTTTGGAACCAGAGCGTAAACCGGGCTCCCTAAGGAGATCGATTCGCAAACTGGCCTTGGACCATCACTAATTGCTGCACGAAATACCCAGCTGATGGGCCAGGGCAAACTTCGCTCTCATGGCGTTCGGCGATGGTTTCAAAACTGGCCGTGGACTCAAAGGATCCGTTCGGCGTCAGAATTCACCCGTTCGCACCTCTGGAAGCATGACATGCTGGCCGACAATGACAAGAAGGGAAAAGGTGAACCAGAGTTACGGTTTTCGGTCTGATTGTGGACATCCGCCAACGATCAACTTCATGCCGCGGTTCGCGGACGACATCGACGATCGTCAGCGTACCACTCTTCGTCGGGTCGCAGGGGTATTCTTTCGCCCGATGCATACTGGAAGACGCTGCCACAGTCGCCGGTCCGCAACTGCAGGTGGTGGAGGAGGGCTCGCCAAATAAGTCACTTGAAATGATATGGATGATGCGATGGCCGGGAAGACCAAGGCACATGTAGTCAATATTGAGGGTGGCGGTTCCACCAGGCTGAGGCGCCGGAGCCAATGTTGGTGGACCTCGTCCGAAGAGACCACCTGTCATTTGGACAGGTGGTCTATTTTGTAAGTATTTGAAAATACAGAAAGAATGCACAACCGGTCCACTTCAAGACGGAATCGGCCTTCCAGTGAAGTCCTCTATTTTCACTACATTCTGTTTCATTCAGATGCGGGCAGCCTGTTTGGTGCTGTTTAACGTTCTTGAACACTCGGCTTTTAGCGTGCTCACTTTCATCTACAGGCGCTGACTGGCCCCGCGTTGTACCCATCTTACGAGCAGAAGCCGCGACCGCATTACAAACGGTCTATCCTTTCAGGATCAGCGCTGCGCGGAATTGAAGCGAGTGATCGGAGGGCGGGCGGCACGAAGTACACCGGGTGCAGCGGGCCCGTGGCGCATCTACTGCGTCCCCTTCCCACGGGCCAAACATCGAGCGACGACTGCGCCCGCTGAGACCGCGCCGATTCGATCTTCGAACCCACATTTCAAGACTACGGCCGCGCTGCGGACAAAAGCCACGTTCCTCAAGTGTACGGACGATTGCAGTTTCGATTCGCGGGGTCACGTCAATATCGTCGTCTTTATGGTGACACCCTTGGCCCGAAGTCTGATCTACCGAAGTCGTCGCCGGAAACCCGTAGCGTGACGTGGTCACACGGCCGTGGCCATCAGCGGCTCGCTGGCCATGTCGATCAGGACCAAATGAAAATGGTAATCGAACCAGCGACGGAAGTCCGACAGCCCAAATCTTGACAGATTTTTACCCAGGTACGCTGGAGCTCTTAGCGAAAAGCGGCCAGCGTGGGCTCGATCCAGGAAAATAGGAAATTCGCGATGGACGGAAACTCGGATGCAAGCAGCCCGAGCGCGGGTAAAGCTCCGTAGCCGACGAGCTTGAAATAGAACTCCGCGTTGAGCTCGCCTTCTCTGGTCCCTTCGATCCGGCTGATGATCTGATCGCGCTCGATGCCCGCAAGGCATCTCCACATCGTCAGCCCGATCACCACGAACACAACCAGTAGGAAGCGCGAAATCAATTGTGGCGACTGCGGGGAATCCGCGTTCATCGCGATCGCGATGGCAACGAAGCCTAGCGAAAGAAACCATACGAGGTTCTGAATCTGTCGAACGCTGTACAGGATAAACGGAGTAAAGTGGAGCGCGATGAAAACCTGCGCCAGATGAGAAAGCTTGTCGGGATCCCCAGGTATTCCGACTTGGCCATAGGGTTCTCGTTCGGTTCCCGCCGACTTGGGCTCGACCGAATCGAGTCTGCCGACCAGCGCGGTATGCTTCCAGTGCGGCAACACGATTTCATTAAACAACTTGGCCGTGATCTGTGCGTTCTTGTCGTTCAAGCCGCGGTTTCGCTTCAAGACCTCCACACGAGCATCGTTCGGTGAAATGGGACCGGGCGCTTTCTGGGCGGATTCGACGATCGCCGCCTCGGCCGCAGGCTGTTTGTCTGGCTCAGGTTCGCCGTCGACGGATTCGTCGAGCAAGCTCCGGATCTGAGTGCGATAGTCCTCGTACAGTTCCTTAATACCGTCTTGTTTGAGAGCAATGTCATGCAAAATGGTGGGGCTCCGAACTAACGTACTGAGAGACTGAAGATTTAGATTCTGGACCCAGATTGGTCGGTTGCTTCGCACCCGCGCCCGCGCGAGAAACGAAGAAACGAGCGGCATCGCCCCCAGACTATTCAAGAACGACTTCAGATCCAGCCACATGTTGATCATCTGAACACACACGTGGATCAACGAAGTCACCGACAATACTTCAATACAGACGAGCAGATAGTCAAAGGGCGGGCCATCCGCTGCACTCAAGTTGCTATATAAGTGGTATGAGAACGCAAGCCTGAGAATGACGGCGGTCCCCACGAGCACCCATCCCCATTCGAATGGTCCCATCAGCCCGAACCTTGATCCGAAGTGATCGCTGAGACTCCTGCGATTCGTCTCCAAGCGACTCTGTAGAACCGACCCAAGCTCATGCACTACGCTCGGTTCCTGGCAGGTTGCCAGATAAATGCGGTGCAATTGAACATAACAGAATAGCCCCACCGCGAACAGCGCCGCCAGAATCGGCAGCGTGGGACACGATCCGATCCGCATTTCCACGGCTCGCAGGCAAAAGAAATCGCCGCCAGAATCATCAAGCACCGAACATGCCCACCACCACGTCTCCACTGCGGCGCCGTAAGCGATCAACGAAATCATCACCGCGAATCGCGCCAGCGCGATATCGGCCCGGTTCGGCGTTTCCTCCGCCTCAGATAGCGTTCGATGAATCATCGCCCCCATCACTAACGCGCCTATACCTAGCACCGCAGCTTCCGTCAGACCGACACGCGCGTACCATGGCGAGCCGAGCTTCAGCCACGGCAGACACAGGATCGCGAGCATGCTGGCCAGCACCAGAAAAATGTTCGCGAGATAAACGATCCGCCAGCGGTCGTTCTGATGAATCGCCACCGGCAGGAAGCGCCCGTCCCACCGCGGATGACTTAGCCCGAGGAGGATGCAAAACGTCAGCGCGCCCAGAGCGGCGAGTTCAATCACGCCGGTCACCAGATTCCAGACCGTGATCGATTGGGTGGGCATGAAGACGGTCTCACCTCGAAATTCGGGCCGCTTTTCCCACCATGATTCGTCGTCGTTCATGTCATGGGTCCAGGCTCTTAGAGGCAGGAAGCCTTGCCGGTCCAGGCTCAACAACCAGACCGGCGGATGCTGTTGGGGATTCCAGCCGTAATCGTTGAGCTCGCGGCCCAACTCGTGTCCGGGAACCCGGATGCCCTTGTCGAGCAGAAGCACCATCGCGTTGTAGTCCGCCTCTGCTACGCTGTCGGGATGAATCAAGAGAGGATCGCGCCGGTCTGCGGCCGGATCCAACAGCCATCTTCTTTCCGCCATCACGGGATAGCTCGACAGCGCCAGTACGTTGCGCAGAGCATCGGTCCGCGCCGCCTCAACAAACAGCAGATTCGCGTTCGGCAGGATGATTCGCGTATCAGGACTCTTCTGCTGTAGAACGCGAGTCAGAAACATCACATCGAGAACGTTAGTGGCGATGATTTCGACCGCACGGATGTGATCCCGGCGAATCGTGTCGACGGCTTGCTCCAGTCGCGCATCCTGTGAAAGTGGGCCCTGCGCGCCGGAATAAGACGGAATGCTGTCCTCGCCAGCCTCGCCGTCTTTGAGGGAGAACTCGACTTCCGGCGGCAGCGTGTTCTGAACGCCCAGCGATTTGCTTCCCCGGTAGGCGTTGCGAAGTTGAGAAATGTCGCGAGGGAATTTCAGCGTCATCACCCCGAGAAACGAACTCGAGTCTTTCGGTTTTACCGCGGTCCCGAAACGGGTTTCATCTTCTGCGAGAATGGCGGCCTCCTGCCCGGGAATGTCCAAAGACACCAGCGCCTTATTGAAAAAATCGGAGAAGTCTTTGGAACTGAGATCCGCGCCGTGAAAACAGACCTTCCGGCCGACGCGGGCGACGGATTGGACGGTGGCATTGGCATCAACGATGCTCGACGCCATCCCGCTCCGGATCTCATAATACGCCGCGGTATCTTCCACCAGCAGATCCGATAGAGATCGAAAAGACCCGGAGAACTGGGGGGCCAACATCAGAACCGGCCCGGAACTCGAATCCAGATCGGTCATATAGGATCGCGCCCTTCGAAACTGGGAGCGGTCGATTCCCCCGGTCGGCGTGTCCCCGACCACGAACACCACGAGAAGCGTATCCACAAACCGGTCGGCATTCACTTCTTGCCGGAACACCAGAATACCTGGCTCATCTTCCTGCTCCCGGCTAACCCGGCGCTGGCGCCGCCGCTTCGATGGATCTTTGGTTTCTGGATCGATCGGATCGATCCATGGAAGCCATTGCGCGGCGAAGACCCAGCCGGACGCGGTGGCCGCAGCTTCCATCTCATCGAGCGCGCTGTCAGTCGACAGCGCGAGTCTCGTGTGCCACGGATCCGCCACGGTCGCGAGCACGGTTTCGACTCGCGATGATTTTGCAATCCCGAAGAATCCCCGGACGCTCTGGGCGCGCTTACCCAACTCCTGCGCGTTTCTGTTCGGATGCGGCAGTCCCAAGCCTTTCGGTCTCGCTGGAGCCGGGCCCTGCGGCGCGAAGATCGCTCGCGTGGCGAGCCAGGGACCCTCTAGTTCAGTCGGACAGGAATCGCAGGCGCCCGTGTCGGGATTCTTCGCCGCTCCCGGTTTAGCGTCGGTCTGGCGGCTTCCGGACTCCGACCTTTGCTCCGGACCGACTGGAGAGACATGTAAAACCAGAGCAAGAAGCGCGATGCGCTTGCCCCCTCGGCTGACACAAACAGTTAAGACACAGTTGACCGTTCGATGAAAAGATCTCGACCAGCAAGACGGTATTACAGCATACTGGTGCCCGGCTGGTGAAGCGGAGGCGG
This sequence comes from Terriglobia bacterium, assembly GCA_963797245.1. GTDB lineage: Bacteria > Acidobacteriota > Terriglobia > Bryobacterales > Bryobacteraceae > Palsa-187. Next base: position 156,690 of record CAWCPE010000008.1, on the reverse strand, counting down.
GCTCTGGTGGAGACCAACTCGCCGAGGAATAGCCAGTCGGAAACTCATCCAGACGATGAGCGGGGGCGTTGGCCGCAGGGCTGGCGCCTCCATCGGATGGAAAGATTTCCTGATGCCTCGGAAAACTCATACAGAAAGCTGCCGCGTAGCGGCATCCTTTTGATTTGCTTCGAATCGGGCCGGCGGCATGTAGCCCAGCGCGGAATGCAGCCGTTTCTGGTTGTAGATCTTTTCCAGAAACTCGCGGATGGACGCGCGGGCGTCGGCCAGGTCGCGGTATTCGTTGCGCAGCACCTCCTCGTACTTCAGCGTTTTCATGAACGACTCGCAGGCCGCGTTGTCCCATGGGTTGCCCTTGCGCGACATGCTGATTTCGATGCCGTTGGCTTTGAGCAGATCCGTGTAATCGTTGCTGGCGTACTGCGAGCCGCGGTCGGAATGATGCACCAGGCCGGGTCCCACGACGCGGCGCGATAGCGCCATGCGCAGTGCGGTCAGCGTGAGCGCATCCTCCATCGTGCGATCCAGCGCCCAACCGATCACGCGGCGCGAGTACGCGTCCAGAATCACGGCCAGGAACACGAACTCGTCGCGCAGCCGGATGTAGGTGATGTCGGCGCGCCACAGTTGATTGATCGCGGTCAGGACCATATCCCGCGCCAGGTTCGGATACACCTTGCGGGTGTGGTTGGAATCGGTGGTGACGACGAACTTGCGCTGGCGCACGCACAGCAAGTTGTCCTCGCGCATCAGCCGGTAGACGCGCTTCGGATTCACCGTCCAACCGCGCTCGCGAAGTTCCTTGGTCATGCGCGGCCGCCCGTAAGCCGGCCACTCCACGGCGATCTTCTGAATCGCGTCACGTAAGTCCATATCCAGATCTGGACCTGGATCGGCGTCGTCGAAGCGATAAAAACCGGATCGGGAAACCCGGCCCAGCTTTACCATGCGGTCGACGGTCAGTCTGCCTCCGGCTTTCACTTCTTCTTGGACCTTTTGGTAGACGGCGGATTTCCAGTCAAGGCCTGCAGCATCCGCTGTTGCTCGATGCGCTGCAAGCACCCCTTCAAAAAATCGATCTCCAGAGCCTGCTGGCCGATCTTGCGTTCCAGTTCGGCGATCCGCCCGTCGGCCCAGCGCTGCTTGCCGTGCCCCGGAAACGCGTTGCCCGGCCCCTGCCGAATCTCACGCCGCCAGCGGTGCAGCACGTTGGGATTCACCTCCAGCGCCCGTGCCACCTCGCCAATCGAACTGCCGCGTTCCAGCCGCTGCACGGCAGCCAGCTTGAACTCCTTGGTGAACATCCTTCTCGACAACCCCATGACTCAATTCTCCTTTGGATGGATCTTGAGTCTTAACTGGTTGTGTCAAAAATGGGGACAAGTCCATGATCATGCGAAAGGCATTGGGAATATTTGGAATCACGCTAGCCATCCTGATTGCGCTCAAGTGGGTGGGTTGAGGGACACAGATTTAGCGCACGGGGAAGCGGGTGATCAAGAACAAGCACACTGAAGCGCAGATCCCTCCCGGCTGAAGCAGCCTAAACGCTGGGCTAGGTCGTAATGACAGTCAATTTCGATCGAGGGGCCACGATGGGTCGCCGGGCTCGGATTCGCAATCGGCCCCTTGATCGCAAGTGCAGGTGGTCGTCGCGGGGTTCGTGTTTCTAACTCGCTTTAAATCTGATAGATGAGAGCGGATGCCAAAGGCTCCGCGACGAATGTAGGCAAAACTGAGGATGAGAGTTCCACAGGTTTCCACATGGGATGAAGCGCCAAGATCAATGTTGGTCGCCCTGGTCTGAAGAGACCACCTGTTGTTTGGACAGGTGGTCTATTTTGTAAGTAGCTGAAAGGAAACCACATAGAGGAAACCGATCCACTGTGCCCAAGGCGGATTCCGGCCTTGCTCGGAAATGCTCTGTTTTCAGGACATTCTGTTTCAATAAGATACAGCCTTGCGATTGAAATCTATTGAAGTTCTTGGAATCTGGAGGCTTTCGCATCCTCGTTTTCGTCTACAGCGGTAGAATGGTACGTCTGTACTTGAACGTCATGAAACTGGCATTCGAACTCGAAGTCCCCGATGGTGTGATCGACGAAAGCGCCGAGACCGAACTTCTGCGTTCGGTCAAGGAGCAAACGGTTCTGAAGTTGTACTCCGGCCAAAGCGTCACCACCGGAGAAGCGGCTGAGATGTTAGGTCTGACCCGCATCGAATTCCTCGATCTCCTGCGTCGGACTGGAGTCGGTTTCGTGGTTGACTTGGACGACCAGGACTTCGAGCAGCTCAGGCGGGCACGTGACGCGGGTAGGTCACAGAGCAATCAGTGAGTGCGGTCGTCTCGGACAGCAGCCCCCTGAACTATCTGGCTCTGTTATCCGATTTCGACTTGCTTCGCCAAATCTACGGCACGCTGGTGATTCCGCCGGAGGTTTATCGGGAGGTCGTGGAAGGAGGAGCCGCATATCCGGTTGGCAAGGCAGTGACGGCCGCACTCGGAAGTTGGATCACCGTCGCGGACGCGCCCAATTCCTCTCAAGTTGTGTCTCTACGACAAGAGTACAGGCTTGATCTTGGGGAAAGTCAGGCGATTCTGGTTGCGGAGAATCTCGGCAAAACGCCTCTGCTGATGGATGAACGCCGCGGCGTGCGCTGCGCCCGGTCGCGAGGAATCACGGTGATTCGAACGCCAATGATCTACGCTGACGCGAAACTTCTTGGCCTTATTAGCAGCGTTCGAATCAAGCTCGACGGCCTTCGCTCGCAGGGGTTTCGTTTGTCCGATCGACACAATGATCTTATCCTGAAGGAACTGGGTGAGTTGTAAAATGTCAATTGCTCACCGTACTTCGTTTGCTCCTATTGCCTCGTGTAGCCCTGATCGCTGAGAATCTGTTCTTGCGGAAACAGCTGGCACTTTTTCGCGAGCGTAACGTCAGACCGCGGGGTTGGAACAACCGCACACGAGCCGTGATGGTCTTTCTCGCCAAACTCTTCGACTGGCACTGATGCGCTCGTAATTGTTAAGCCGGAGACGTTTGTCAAATGGCACCGCACCGGCTTTCGAATGTTTTGGCGGTGGAAATCTCGCAAACTGGGACGGCCCCGACTTCCAACCAGTGTCCGTGACCTCGTGCGCGAGATGGCTCGCGACAATCCGACTTGGGGTGAGGAGCGGATCGCCAACGAACTCAGCCTAAAGCTGGGTATTCGGCTTTCGCCCCGAACCGTCAGGAAGTACTTGACGAAGGAGCGACCCGACGGCGGCAGCTCGGACCAACGCTGGGCCACGTTCGTTCGGAACCATGCAAACGCGATTGTGGCCTGCGATTTTCTGGCGGCTGTCAGCGCGACGTTCCGGATCACGTACATTTTCGTCGCAATGGAAATCGGCTCCCGCCGGATTCTACACTGCAATGTCACGGAGCATCCGACCGCGGAATGGACAACGCAACAGTTCCGGGAAGTTCTCGCGGAACCGCATCCATACCGATTCGTGATTCACGACCGCGACGCGATCTTTTCCACGGCACTCGACGGTGAATTGAGGAACTTCGGGGTGCGAGTGCTGAAAACTCCCGTCCGTGCGCCAAAGGCGAACGCCTACTGTGAACGGCTTGTCGGTACGATCCGGCGCGAATGTCTGGACTACCTCATTCCGTTCAACGAGCGTCACCTAAAGGTCATCGTCAAGGAATTCGTCCACTATTATAATCGTGGCCGTCCGCATTCGGCTTTAGGCCCTGGCATTCCGGAGCCAATCCAGGCGAGTGTTCCGGACAGCGGCCACAGGCACAAGCTTCCCGCAGGTCACCGAGTCCGATCCACCTCGGTTCTCGGCGGATTGCATCACGAATATCGCCTGGAAAAGGAGGCAGCGTAACGACAGACGGACTTTTTGCGGACCACAGTCCACGATGATTTCTTCGTGGATGCGTTTCGCTCGGTCGAGATCGTTCTGACGCTTTTTCACGCCGGTTCAACGATGCGCTTTTGCCGTCGTTCGGGTTTTCGCTGGACCCGCTTTGATCGGAACCGCCCGAAGCTCCAGGCGTCGGTTCAACGCTGTAGCGATCCGGCGAACCATTCCAATCGTGTGCCCCTCGTAATCGGCGGATTCCAGGCGGTTGATGGCCGACGCCGACGTTCCGATCTTACTCGCAAGTGCCCGTTGGCTGAGGCCCGCTTTCGTTCTCATGTCGTAAATTAGTTGAGCCGCTTCAATGTTGACGAGTCCTTCTTCAAACTCTTCCTGTGCGGCAGGATCGTCACCGATCACTTCTTCGTACAGTTCTTGAACCGCACCGGACTTGAACCTTCGCTTTGTTGCCATAATCGACTCCATTTGATGTTCTATCTGTTCGGCTTGTACGTGTGCGCCTCGGGATCAGCTTCAAATCTCTTCTTCCGCTCGATTGCTCGATTGATCTCCACGGCGGGCACTTCGCCTTCCTTCGTGATTCCGTGAGAGAGGACCACCACATCTTTCCCCGAGAAGAAGTACAGAATCCGATAGTGGACGCCCTGGTAGGAAGGCCGCAATTCATAAATGCCGTCCCGAAGAAGGTCCGCAATCGGACGGCGCAGTTCGTGACCCTCCATTTCGAGTCGTGCAATGAATGTCAGGCACTTCCTTTGCACCTTGTTCGGAAGGTCCTTCAACCATTTCCGCACGAACACGGTCTCACCTTCCCGGTAGAAGATGACCTCCGATTGGGGCATGAAACAATGTTCTCATATATGAGAACGCTGGGCAAGCGATTGAGAGCGGAGGGCGCTATCATAGAACCGAGCCGTCACATGAAACGTACACTGCTCTGGCTCATCGTCGCCGCCGTGCTGGTGATCTGGCCCGGCGGTCCTCCCGGACTCTTCGCGCTGCTGGGAGCCGGAGCCGTTCTGGCCGCGACCACCCAGGGCCCCATCTCCACCGTGGTTCTGATCATGGAGCTGACCGGACGGGATCGATCGTTCATTCTGCCTCTGCTGCTGGCCGCCGGCACCGCCACGCTGGTGGCGCGGACCATTGAATCCCGCTCCATCTACGATGCGCGGCTGACCGATCAGGAAATCGAAGCGCGCCGGAGACTGCGCGACCGGCCGGCGCAGTAATTCAGCGCGGCTGGTACCGGCGGTGAAGTGCGATCAGCATCCGGATCGCCGCCGCGCCGACCACGGCCACGCCAAATGCGGGACTTTGCAGCCCGAGAATCAGCGATGCGATGACATACGCTCCGCCGCTCAGCGAAATCGCCAGATCCCAAGCCTGGGCGTGCGCCGCTCTGCCCCTCATGTCACGATTTTATGGCCGATCGAATCGATTCCCAATCGCACGGAGATGCGATCCCGCGCCTCGCCCCTCCGGCCCCGAATTCGCCTGCCTACTGCCTCTGGCTCCGCTCGAATACCAACCCGCCGGTATGTTCATAACCGCACGTCCCGCTTACACTTAAACCACCAAGCACCTTACCCAGTGGCGAGCGCGCCCGTCGATTTCCCCCAAAGACGCGCCCGCCACACCCGTTTCTTTGATTCCACAAAGTGTCGACCGATTTCACCCTGCCGAGACCCGAAGGGCTCTCGACAGCGCCTGTCAATTCAATAAGAAAGGCCAGCCCTGCCGGTGGCGCATAGGCCTGAGCGAAATCGAGCCTATGTTTCCGACGCCACTGGTTCGAGCGGCGCCGCGTGATGACCGCGCGTGAACCGCAGCCGCAGCCGGTCCAGCTCCAGGTAGACCACCGGGGTCGTATACAGAGTCAGAAGCTGGCTGACGATCAGTCCGCCGATAATCGTGATCCCCAGCGGCCGGCGCATTTCGCTTCCCGTGCCGTTCCCGAGCGCCAGCGGAAAAGCGCCCAGCATGGCCGACATGGTGGTCATCAGAATCGGGCGGAAACGCAGCAGGCACGCCTGATAGATTGCGTCGTATGGGCGAAGCCCGTCGATCCGCTCCGCCGCCAGCGCGAAATCGATCATCATGATCGCGTTCTTTTTCACAATCCCAATCAGAAGAATGATCCCGATCATCGCGATGATGCTCAGGTCGGTGTGAAACATGAACAGCGCCAGCAGCGCGCCCACGCCCGCCGACGGAAGCGTCGACAGAATCGTCACCGGATGCACGTAGCTTTCATACAGCACCCCCAGCACGATGTAAACCGTGGCCAGCGCGGCGGCGATCAGCCACGGTTCATTGCCGAGTGAATCCTGATACGCCTGCGCCGTTCCGGCGAACGCGGTGTGGATGGTGGGCGGCAGGCCGACCGTCCGCGCGGCTTCCTCGATCGCGTCCACCGCGTCGCCCAGCGCCGTTCCGGGCGCCAGGTTGAACGAAATGGTCACCGCCGGAAACAAGCCCTGGTGATTCACCGAAAGCGCAGCGGTCGACGGCGCGAAGTGCGTGAACGCGCTCAGCGGCACTTCCTGGCCGTTGGGAGCCAGCACGTAAATCAGCCGCAATGTGTCCGGATTCTGCCAGTAGCGCGGCGCCACTTCCATCACCACGTGATACTGATTCAGCGACGTGTACATGGTGGACACCTGGCGCTGCCCGAACGCATCGTACAGAACGTTGTCGATCAACTGCGGAGAAATGTTGAAGCGCGCCGCGGTGTCGCGATCATACGTCACAATCTCCTGCAGCCCGTTGATCTGCTGATCGGAATTGACGTCGCGCACAATGCTCACGTGCCTCACCGCGTCGAGCATGGGCCGGCCGAACGTCACCAGATCCTGCAGGTTGTCGCCGCGCATGGTGAACTGATACAGCGCCGCGCTCGACCTTCCGCCCACGCGCACGTCCTGATTCGCGGCCAGATACAAAGTCGCTCCACGCACCCGGCTCATCCGCGGACGCAGCCGCTCAATCACGTCATAAACCGAAACCTTGCGTTCGGAAAGCGGCTTCAACTGAATGTTCATGCGGCCCTGATTGATGGTGCTTCCGCCTCCGCCGCTGCCTCCCGTGGACGCGGTCACGGTATAAACCGCCGGATCGGCCCGGACTACGTTGACCATTTGCAACAGAATGCCCTGCATGGCCTGAAACGACGTATCCTGATCGCCTAAAATCGTGCCGGACATGCGGCCGGTATCCTGCTGCGGGAAAAATCCCTTGGGGACGCGAATGAACAGGTACACATTCAGGCCGATGGTGGCGGCCAGCACCAGCAGCGTGATGGCCGGATGCCTCAGCACCACGCGCAGCGTTTTGGCGTACTGATCCACGATCCAGTTGAAGGTTCGCTCATTGGCGCGATAGATCCAGCCATGCGATTCGTGCGAGCGCAGCAGGTGCGCGCACATCATCGGCGTGGTGGTGAGCGACACGCCCAGTGAAACCGCGATCGCCACGCTTAAAACCACCGAAAATTCGCGGAATAAACGGCCGACAATCCCGCCCATCAGCAGCAGCGGAATAAATACGGCCACCAGCGACGCGCTGATCGTGAGCACCGTAAACCCGATCTCGCGCGAGCCGCGCAGCGCCGCCTCGAACGGCTTCATGCCCTGCTCCAGGTAGCGCATGATATTTTCGATCACCACGATCGCGTCGTCCACCACGAATCCGGTCGCAATGGTCAGCGCCATCAGGCTCAGATTGTCCAAGCTGTATCCCAGCAGATACATCACGCCGAACGTCCCGATCAGCGATACGGGAACCGCCACGCTCGGGATCAGCGTGGTGCGCACGCTGCGTAGAAAAACGAACACGACCAGGATCACCAGCAGTACGGCGATCATCAGCGTGATTTCGACGTCGTGCACCGAGGCGCGAATGGTCACCGTCTGGTCCTGCGTCACCACCAGGTCGATCGATTGCGGAATGGCCGCCTTCACGTACGGGATGGCGTCGCGAATGCGATCCACCGTGTCGATGATGTTGGCGCCCGGCTGGCGGTTAATGGTCACCAGCACGCTCGGCTTGGCGTTCGAATATCCCGCGTTGCGCAGGTCCTCCACCGAATCCACCACATCGCCGAGATCGGAAACGCGCACGGGCGTGCCGTTGCGATACGCGGCAATCAGCGTACGGTAATCCACCGCTTTGAAAATCTGATCGTTTACGCCCAGCTCGAAAGTCTGCAGATTATTCGAAAACAGCCCCTTGGGAATATTCGCGTTGGCCGCGCTCAGCACGCCGCGCACCGCTTCGAGGCCGATTCCGTATTTGTTCAGGATGGTCGGATTCAGCTCGATGCGCACGCCCGGCAGCGCGCTGCCATAAGTGAACACCTGCCCCACGCCGCGCACCTGGGCGAATTTCTGCGCCATGATGGTGGACGCGGCGTCGTACATTTCGCCCTTGCTCAACACCGGCGAGGTCAGCGCGATCTGGAAAATCGGCGCATCCGCTGGATTCACTTTGCGGTAGTTGGGATTGCTCGGCAGGTTCGGCGGAAGATATCCGCGCGCGGCATTGATGGCCGCTTCCACATCCCGCGCCGCCGCGTTGATGTCGCGGTTCAGGTCGAACTGCAGCGTGATATTACTGCCGCCCAGCGTGCTGGTGGAGGTCATTTCGGTGACCGCCGCGATGCGCGCGAACTGCCGCTCGAGCGGCGTCGCCACCGAGGACGCCATGGTTTCCGGACTCGCGCCAGGAAGCTGCCCGCTGACCGAAATGGTGGGAAAATCCACCTGCGGCAGCGGCGCCACCGGCAGCAGGTTATACGCGATCGCGCCGGCCAGCGCAATCGCGCCCGTCAACAGCGTGGTCGCCACCGGACGATGAATGAACGGCTCGGAGAGATTCGTGAAAGCGGAGCCGTTGTTTTCAGTCTCCATGTACCGTCAATCTCCGTGAACCATCTCCGGCGCGTACCCGTCGTCCGGCACTTCGGCGCGCTTGAAACGGCGCGCCAGGCGTTCGAACCAAAGGTAAATGACCGGCGTCGTGTACAGTGTCAGCAACTGGCTGAAGATCAACCCGCCGACCATCGTGATTCCCAGCGGATTCCGCAGCTCCGACCCGACGCCCGTCCCGAGCGCCAGGGGAAGTCCGCCTAGCAGCGCCGCCATGGTGGTCATCATGATGGGGCGGAAACGCAGCAAACACGCCTGATAAATCGCGTCATATGGCTGCATGCCGTGATTGCGCTCGGCATCGAGGGCGAAATCGATCATCATGATTCCGTTCTTCTTCACGATCCCGATCAGCAGCACAATCCCGATCAGCGCCACGATGCTGAAATCCTGTTTGGTCAGGTACAGCGCCAGCAGCGCGCCCACGCCCGCCGACGGCAGTGTCGAAAGAATGGTCAACGGATGAATGTAGCTTTCATACAGCACGCCCAGCACGATGTACACGGTGATCAGCGCCGCCAGAATCAGAATCGGCTCATTCGCGAGCGACGCCTGAAACGCTTCCGCCGTTCCCTGGAACGCGCCCTGAATGCTGGGCGGCATGTTCAGTTCCTGCTTCACCCGGTTCACGTCTGTCACCGCATCGCCCAGCGACGCATTGGGCGCCAGATTGAACGACAACGTCACCACCGGGAACTGCCCCTGATGATTCACCGTGATGGGAACCGAGGTGGTCACCATGTGCGTGAACGCCGCGAGCGGGATCTGGTTGCCGTTGGTGAATACCTGCGAGGCCGGCGAAGCCGCCCCGCCGAACACCGCGCTCGACGCGCTGCTGCTGCTCCCCGCCAGCGCGGTGGGCGAAGCGGCGACTGCTCCCGCGGCGACCGAGGCGCTGGACGGTCCCAGGCCCGCCGTCGCCGTCGACCCGCCGGACGTGATTCCGCCTCCACTGGTCGCGCCCGCCGCCGCCGAGCGGATGAACAGATCGCTCAAATCCGACGGATTGTTATGAAATCCCGGCTGCACCTCCAGCACCACGTGATACTGATTGAGCTGCGTGAACATCACCGACACCAGCCGCTGCCCGTAGGCGTCGTACAGCGTGTTATCGATGGTCGAAGGCGTGATCCCGAATCGCGACGCGGTGTCGCGGTCGAACACCAGCATGGCGCGCAGTCCGTTCACTTCCTGGTCGGTGGCCACATCGCGCAGTTCCGGCAACTCTTTCAGCTTCTCCACCATTTTCGGAACGAACGCATTCAGCTCGGCCGCATTCGGATCTTCGAGCGTGTACTGGAACTCGGTGCGGCTCACCCGATCCTCTACCGTCAGATCCTGCACCGGCTGCATATATAAAGTGATTCCGCTGACCTTGGCCAGTTCCGGCTGCAGCCGCCGGATCACGTCGCTGGCGCTGATTTTCCGCTGCTCGAGCGGCTTCAAATTGATCTGAATGCGCCCCGTGTTGATGGTGAGATTGGTGCCGTCGATGCCGATGAAGCTTGAAAGACTGTCCACCGCGGGATCTTTGAGGATCACTTTCGTCAGCGCCTGCTGCCGCTGCGCCATCGCTTTGAAAGAGATGGTCTCTTCGGCCTCCGACAAACCCTGAATCACGCCCGTGTCCTGGATCGGGAAGAATCCTTTGGGCACGATGTAGAACAACACCACGGTCAGCACCAGCATCGCTCCCGCGACCAGCAGAGTCGCCGTCTGCCGCCGCAGCACCCACTGCAGCGTGCGCCCATACACCGCGATAATCCGCTCGAAGGCGTGCTCGGAAACACGATAGAAGCGCCCCTGCGCCGCTTCCGGCGTGTGCTTCAAAAGCTTCGCCGACATCATCGGCGTCAGCGTCAATGAGACGATTGCCGACACCAGAATCGTCACGCTCAGCGTCACCGCGAACTCGCGGAACAGGCGTCCCACGATGTCGCCCATGAACAACAGCGGGATCAGCACCGCGATCAGCGAAACCGTCAGTGAAACGATGGTGAATCCGATCTGCCCCGCGCCTTCGAGCGCCGCTTCGAGCGGCCTCTTGCCCTCCTCGATATAGCGCGAGATATTCTCGATCATCACGATCGCGTCGTCCACCACGAACCCGGTCGAAATGGTCAGCGCCATCAGCGTCAGGTTATTCAGGCTGTATCCGAGCAGGTACATCACCCCGAACGTCCCGACAATCGATAGCGGCACCGCCACCGAAGGAATAATCGTCGCGCGCATGCTGCGCAGAAACACGTAAATCACCCCGACCACCAGTACGATGGTCAGGATCATTTCAAATTCCACGTCTTCAACCGACGCGCGAATGGTGAGCGTCCGATCGGTCAGCGTGCGCGTCTCCACCGAAGCAGGCATCGAAGTCAGCAGTCGCGGCAGCAGCGCCTTTACGCGATCCACCACCGCGATGATGTTGGCGCCCGGCTGCCTCTGGACATTGATGATCACCGCCGGCTGGTCGTTCATCCAGGCTGCCTGGCGGACGTTTTCCACGTCGTCGATCACGTTCGCCACGTCGCGAATCCGCACCGGCGCGCCGTTCCGGTACGCGATCACGAACGGCGAGTAATCCGAGCTCGACAGCATCTGGTCGTTGGCGCCGATCTGATACGCCTGGTGCGCGCCGTCGAAATTTCCCTTGGCCTGGTTCACGTTCGCCGAGGTGATCGCGTTGCGAACGTCTTCAAGATTGATTCCGTAAGCCGCGAGCGCCGTCGGATTGGCTTGAATCCGCACCGCCGGCTTCTGGCCGCCGCTGATGGTCACCAGGCCCACGCCCGGCAGTTGCGAGATTTTCGGAATCAATTGCGTGTCCGCCAGATCTTCCACTTTCGAAAGCGGCAGCGCGTTCGAAAATAGAGCGAACGTGAGAATCGGCGTATCGGCCGGATTGACCTTCGCGTAAATCGGAGGCGTGGGCAGATCCGCCGGCAGATACGTCCCCGACGCGTTGATCGACTGCTGCACTTCCTGCTCGGCCACGTCGATGTTCAGGGCCAAATTGAATTCGAGCGTGATGACGGAGCTCCCGTCGGAGCTGGTCGACGTCATCTGCTGCAGTCCCGGCACCTGCCCGAACTGCCTTTCGAGGGGCGCCGTCACGCTCGACGCCATCACGTCCGGGCTCGCGCCGGGATAAAACGTGATGATCTGGATGGTCGGGTAATCCACTTCCGGCAGAGCCGAAATGGGCAGCTGCTGGTAAGCGACGCCGCCTACCAGCAGGATTCCGATCATCAACAGGGACGTCGCAACGGGACGAAGAATAAAGGTCCGCGACGGATTCATGACTTCTTCTTGCCGCTTTTTCCTGTTTTACCCGGAGTGGACTTGGCCGGCGCTTCCCCGGACACCTGCGCGTTCACCCGGGCGCCGTCCTGCAGCTTGTCGACGCCCACCATCACGACCTCATCCTTCGGTTCGAGACCGGAAACAATCTGCGCCTTTTCGCCTTCCACCGCGCCGACCGTGACGTTCCGAATGCTGACCGTCGAATTCGGATTCACCAGCCAGACATAGGTGGTCGATCCGCTGCGCTGGATGGCCGCGTTCTCGAGCAGCGTCGCGCTGTGGAGCGTATCCACCAGCAGCCGCGTGTTCACGAACTGGCTGGGGTAAAGGTGGAAGGTGGGATTGGCGAAATTCGCGCGCAGCCGCAGCGTCCCGGTGGTCGGGTCGATCTGATTGTCCACCGTTTCAAGCGTCCCGTCGGCGATCTTATTCTTGTTCTCGCGGTCCCACGCCTGCACCGGCAGGTGCTGCCCGGCATGCAGCTTTTGCAGCACCGGTTGCAGCTGATCCTCCGGCAGCGTGAAAATCACGCTGATCGGATCGATCTGGGTGATCACCAGTAGCCCGTTGGTGTCCGTCGCGTGCACGATATTACCGGGATCGACCAATCTCAGCCCCACCACCCCATCAATGGGCGACGTGATGTGGCAGTAGACCACATTCACCTGCGCCGCGGCGATCGACCCCTGATCGGTTTTAACCTGGCCTTCGTCCTGGCTCACCAGCGCGGCCTGCGTGGCATAGGTCTGTTCCGGGATCGCCTCCTGCTTGAGGAGAACTTTATATCGCTCCAGATCGATCTTCGCGTTGGCGAGCAGCGCCTGGTCGCGAATCAGATTGCCCTGTGCCTGTTCGAGCGCCGCCTGATACGGCCGCGGGTCGATTTCGACCAGGATGTCGCCTTTGTGAACCAGCTGGCCTTCCTTGAAGCCGACCGTCATCAACTGGCCGTCGACGCGGCTCTTCACGGTGACCGTATAGATCGGCTGGACCGCTCCCAGGCTGTTGTAATAAATCTGAATATCGCCCTGAGTGGCGCGTGTGGCCACCACCGGCGTCGCCCCTCCACCCCGGCCTCTTCCGCCCGTGGCGGGCGGCGCCGGTTGCGCCGGAATCAGACTCTTGATACGCGGCCAGTAATAATACGCAGCCACGGCGAGCACGACCAGAACCAGGAGCCACACCCATCGTCTCCCGCGCTTGGGCGGCGCGGGCGGCACTACCGGCGGTTTAATTTCGATGCGAGGAGGCGGAGAGAGTTGCACGGTCGAAGGGGTCGGATCCATGGTCGCTTATCAATAGAGTATCGCTCCCCTAGTGTGCACTTTTTCGCGGTCGGTAGGAAACGGTATTTCGGCCAGTCTGACGGCGGTATTTCGGCCAACACCGGCTTGCTTCCCAGCACCAGTCTGCGTAAAAACTGGAGTTGATCCCCGCCGTGACCGGCAGGGCTGGTCATCGAACGTCTGCGCCTTCAACGCGTAGACCAGCCCTGCCGGTCACGGCGGGGATCAACTCCACTTTTCGCGCAGACTCTTGCGCAGCGCGGCTCAGTTCCGGCGCCCTGCGGAGTCAGCAACGCGTAGGCAAGTTGGCGATGATCTTTCGGATCATTGTTGACGGATGAAAGTAGCCTGGACGGCGGGCTTCGAGCCCGCGCGAGGCTTCAGCCTCGCTTCCGTACAGCGGCGCTGAAGCGCCACGCGGATTGAAATCCGCCGTCCTTGGCTCTCGCGAAATCTAATGATCTGCGGATCACTTTCAGGGGAGCGGTCAGTCCTGCTTCTCACGCAGCCTCTGACGTGGGAAATTCTGGCGTGGTCGAGTTCATCAAAACTCTCCTCCGATTCGAAAGGGCGAAATTCACTTACGTTGTTTTTCGACCACGCCTGAGCTATCCTCCGATAAGCGCGACGTTACTTTTCGCCCCTATTGAGGATTGCGGATTCGATCGCGAAAGTTAGCGCCGCATTCGGATAAAAGAGTTTACGCCAGGGCCTTTGAGTAACGATCCGCCGATCACCGCGCTTCTCGACGCCTGGAAGGAAGGCGACCGCACCGCGCTCGACCAGCTCATCCCGCTGGTGTATGCCAATCTTCGCCGCATGGCCACGGCCTGCCTTCAGCGCGAGGCTGGCAGTCAGACTCTCGATCCCACCGCCCTGGTCCACGAAGCCTACCTCCGGATGGTCGGCGATACCGACCCGGATTTTCAGAATCGAACGCATTTTCTCGGAGTTGCCGCGCGCGTCATGCGCCAGATCCTGGTCGACCGCGCCCGCGCCCGCAATGCCGATAAACGCAGCGCCGGCATCCGCGTCCCGCTGGAAGAGGAGGTCGCCTTCACCGGCGATCGCGCGGCCCTGGTGGTTCAGCTTGACGACGCTTTGAGCGACCTTGAACGCCAGGATTCGGAAAAAGCCCGGCTGCTCGAATTGCGCTACTTCGGTGGCCTGACCGCCGAGGAAAGCGCCGACCTGCTGGGGATTTCCGTCCACAAAATCAACCGGCAGATGCGCCTGGCTCAAGCCTGGCTGCGGCGCGAGCTGGCGTCCCAAGGCGAGCCGCCAAAAAACTCGGCCGATTCCGCAATAGAAGGATAGGAGGGCGTGTCTGTGCGCGAACCGATCCCGGATCAGCGCTGGACCAGGATTCAGGAGCTGTTCCTGAGCGCGATCGAGCTGCCGCCCGCCACGCGCGACTCCTTTCTCGATTCCCAATGCGGCCCCGATCGCGAATTGCGCGAGGAAGTCTCCTCCCTACTCCACTATGGCGGGGCTGACCCGCCTGAGTTAATCGAAGCAATTCACGCCGGCGCCGCCAGCCTAGTCCTGAATAATCCTGAACCGATCGCCGGCCGGATGCTGGGCCCCTATCGCGTCGAAGGCGAGCTCGGCCGTGGCGGCATGGCCGTGGTCTATCTCGGCATCCGCGCCGACGGCCAGTTCCAGCAGCGCGTCGCCATCAAGCTGATCAAGCGCGGCATGGATACCTCCGCCGTGGTCGGACGCCTGCGCCGGGAACGCCGGATTCTTGCCGCGCTCGACCATCCTTCCATCGCCCGCCTGCTCGACGGCGGAAGCACCCCGGCCGGCCTGCCCTATCTGGTCATGGAATTCGTCGAAGGCCTGCCGATCGACCATTTCTGCGACAATCATTCCCTCGACATTTCAAAACGATGCGAGCTGATCGCCAAAGTCTGCGACGCCGTGGCCTACGCGCATCGCAAGCTGGTGGTGCATCGCGACCTGAAACCCGCCAATATTCTGGTCACCGCCGCGGGCGTGCCCAAGCTTCTGGATTTCGGCCTCGCCAAAATTCTCGACGCCCAAACCGACGGCGGCACCACCACGCTCAACGCTCCGCACGGCCGCCCGCTGACGCCGGATTACGCCAGCCCGGAGCAGATCCGCGGCCTGGAGTTGACCACCGCCACCGACATCTACTCGCTCGGTGTGATCCTCTACGAGCTTCTTTCCGGCGTTCGCCCGTTCCACGCCAAAACCGCCGACGAATGGCGGCACGCGGTCTGCGAAATCGACCCTCCCCGTCCCAGCTTCGTGGCCGGCTCAGGAAGTCGCGGAAAAAGGGGCCAGACTACTCTGTCCCAGCCGGCAGACTCTTCATCCCGAGGGAAACGGTGGCCGTGGACAGAGCGGTCTGACCCCTTTTTCCGCAACTCTCGACGCCGGACCCTCGAAGGCGACCTCGACAACATCATCATGAAGGCCATGCACAAGGATGCCGAGCGCCGCTACGCCTCGGTCGATGAGCTGGCCGGCGATCTCCGCCGTTATCTCGATTCCCGCCCCGTGCTCGCGCGCCAGGACTCGGTCTGGTATCGCAGCTCCAAATTCGTACGCCGCCGGAAACTCCCGCTGCTCGCCGCCGTCGCGATTCTGGCCAGTCTGTTAATGGGAACCGGGTTCGCGATCTCGCAGGCACGTGTCGCGGAAGCCGCGCGCAAAATAGCGGAAACGCGCCGAGAGGAGGCGGAAAAAGCGCGCAGGATTGCAGAAATGGAGCACGCCCGCGCCGAACGGGAACGCGACCTCGCCGTCGCCGAGCAGCGCCGCTCCCAGGAACGCCTCACCCAGATGGTCAGCCTTTCCGACCATTCGCTTTCCGGCGTTTACGCGCTCATGGAACGCCTCCCCGGCGCCGTCCCGGCCCGTACGGAGATGATCCGGACCACGCTCGCCTTCCTGGAAAAGCTCTCGACCGAAGCCGGATCGGACCCACACCTGCAACTCGCGCTGGCGAAAGCCTATCGCGGGTTGGGCGAATTGCAGTTCGATCCAACTTCGGACCTGCGGGGCGCGCTCAAGAGTTATCGCGCGGGAGCCGCCCTGGTCGAGGACGCCTCACGCACCAGCACGCCCGACCGCGAACGGCTCACCGTGTGGCTTCGCCTTCAGCTCGGTATTGGAGAGGTGCTCGGCCATCTGGCGGACCCGACTGCCTCCCACGCCGCTTTCCGGCACGCCCTCGACGTCGCCAACCGCTTGCCGCCCCCGGTCGCCGCCGAAGTCTTCTCCGAAAAAGAAGCCTCCCGCGCCAGATCCTGGCTCTATCTTTGGCTCGCCCGCTCGAGTCCTCCCGATTTTCACGCCGCGCGCGACTATGGTTTGAGCTTTGTCTCAGAAGTGGAAGCTCTGCGCAAGCGCTTTCCCGGCGACGCCGATTTCGACTACGATCTCAGCGTCGGACAGGTAGCGATGGCGTGGGCTTATAACCACCTGGACGATCCGGAAACCGCCGTCGGATTTTATGAGGCCGCCATGCACCTGCGGGAGCGGCTGGTGAAAGATCATCCCGACGATCACATGTATCGCAGCGCGCTGATGCTGAGCTACACCCACTACGCGGGCGTTCAAGGCGGACCGTTTGAGCCAAGTCTCGGCCATCTGGAACTGGCCCGAGCCTATTACAGAAAAGCGCAGCCGCTCGAAGAAGCGGAGGTTGCCGATCCCAAGGATTCAGCCGCGGCCGGCGTCTACGCCATGTTTCTGCTCAAGATGGCCGCGCTCGACGTTCCCCGGGAAGGATTGGCCGAATCGCTTGCCACCTTGCGCCGCGCCGCCGCGATTTTCGAATCGCCGGCCGTCTCTCTCGACTTCTACCGCGCCGACCTGGCCCGCACCTACAACTACATCGGCCTGCGCCTGGCCGACCTGGGAAGTCCTTCGGAAGCGCTCAACGCCTACCGCCGCTCGGCTTCCATCACGGATGCGATTCTCGCTGTGCACCCCGGCGATCACGATGCGCTCGAAGAGAGTTTCGAGTCCGCGCGCGGCGCTTCTCGCGTGCTGGCGCTCACCGGCCAACGGGCCGAAGCGCTCGATCGGTTGAGCGCGCTGATCCGCCGCATCGAGCACACCCCGGCGAACGAATCCACGCGCGCCTTCATCGACCAGTCGCTCGCCCAGTCGTGGCTTTCGCTGGCCGGAGTCCACCGCACTCTGGGCGACCTTCCCGAAGCCTGCCAAGCCGCCGCCGAAGCCGCCCGCCGCGCCACGCCCCGCGTCACCAACCGCCTGTGGGACCCCGCCGGCCACATCGTCCACGACGCCCAGGCCATCCTTTCCGGGTGCTCGACGAAAACCGGAAATTGAAGCGCAGCGATATAATTTGGCTGAGTCAGGCATGAAAACCGGGAGCGACAAAACCCACCCCGAGTGTGTGTGAAAAGTGGAGTTGATCCCCGCCGTGACCGGCAGGGCTGGTCTATCGCGTCGAAGGCGCAGACGTCGGTGACCAGCCCTGCCGGTCACGGCGGGGTCGAGTGCCGACGTGCTGGCTGCCTTCACTCAGCAATCTCGGCTCGCTAACAAAATCGCCCGAACAGCTTACCCGGGAGGCCGCTTTCTGGGATCTTGTATACTCCCTTCATGCGTTCCATCCTAGCCTTGACCGCGTTCGTCTCATTGGCCTGCGCCCAGTCCGCTCCGGGCCCCTACAAAATCCTTAAATCCGCCAAAGTCGGCGGCGCCGGCGGATTCGACTATGTCTACGCCGATGCGGCCGGCCGCAAGCTGTACATCCCGCGCACGGGAAATCCCGCCCGCGTTACCGTTTACAATCTCGACACGCTCGCATCGCTCGGCGAGATTCCCAACACCAACGCGCGCGGCGTGGCGGTGTCCACCAAATCCGGTCATGGATTCGCCAGCTCCAAGCCGGTCGCCATGTTCGATTCGAAAACGCTCGCTCTCATCAAAACCATCGACGTCGACGGCGGCCCGGACGGCATTATGTACGACCCGTTCAATGACCGCGTGTGGATCTTGAGCCATCGCGCGCCCAACGCGACCGTGATCAACGCCGCCGACGGCTCCATCGCCGGCACCGTCGACCTCGGCGGCGCGCCCGAACAAGCCGCCAGCGACGGCAAGGGCAAGATCTACGTGGATATCGAGGACAAAGCCAATGTCGCGGTGGTGGATGCCAAAACGCTCACCGTCACTGGGCATTACGATATCAGTGCGAAAGGCGCGCAGTGCGCCGGACTCGCGCTGGATGTGAAGAACCAGATTCTCTTTTCCACCTGCCGCGATCCGCGCAACATGGTGATCCTCAGCGCGAAAGACGGCAAGATCATCGACGCGCTCCCCATCGGCATGGGAAGCGACGGCGCGGTATTCAATCCGAAGACCATGGAAGCCTTCAGCTCGCACGGCGACGGCACGCTGACCATCGTCAAGGAGAAGAGTCCATCCAGTTTCATGGTGGAACAGACCCTTGAAACCATGCGCGGCGGAAAGACGCTGTCGCTCGATTCGAAAACCGGCCACATCCTGATCATCGCGGCCGAATACGGCCCCGCGCCCGCCGCTCCCGCCACTCCCGAGCCCGGCCGAGGCCGAGGCCGCGGCCGCGCGCCGATGCTCCCCGATTCGTTCACGATTCTGATGGTCGGCAAATAGGAGGCGCATTATGAAGTCGTTCGTACTGATCGTCGCCCTGTCCGCGACGCTCGCTCCCGCGCAAACCAAAATCTACAACACCGCCAAGCAGAAGCTCGCCGCTGGAAAGCCGATCACCGGCGCGACGGTTTTCTCTCCCGACCCCAACATGTACTGCGCCGTGGCCAACTCGGGCTACGATTTTACGTGGATTGAAATGCAGCACAGTCCGCTCACCTATTCCGACGTCGCGCACATGATCTGGGCCTGCCGCGGAGCCTCGGCCATGCCCTTCATCCGCGTCCCCGACGCGACCGAGAGCGATATTCAGAAGGCCACCGACATCGGCGCGCTGGGAATCATCGTGCCGACAGTCGATACCGTCGAAAAGGCCGAGGCTGCCGTGCGCTGGGCAAAATATCCGCCAATGGGACGCCGCAGCATGGGCAACGGCCAGTACGGCGCGCTCTACGGCAGCGACTACCGCCAGACCGCCAATGACAACATGCTGGTGGTGATCATGATCGAGACCCCCATCGGCGTCGACAATGCCGAGAAGATCGCGTCGGTCCCCGGCATCGACGTCATTTTCGCCGCCAGCACCGACCTCGGCAATTTCTCCGGTCACAAAATCGGCGATCCGCAATACGAAGCCATGGTCACCCGCATCCACGACGTGACGCTCGCGCACGGCATCAAGCTGGGCGGACCGCAGATGTGGAAAAACCGACCCGGCTTCAGCTTTTTTCAGGGCCCGGGCGAGCCTCAATTGATCCGTTTAGGCGCGCAATCCAACCTTGCGCCGGCCAAATAGAGGTTGTCCCCGCCGCTAGCTCCTTATCTCGGAACCGGAGTCGAGCTGTTTGGACGGCGGGATTTATCCCGCGCGGAGCTTTAGCTCCGCAACCCGTGCAGACGGCGCTGAAGCGCCGCGCGGACTGAAGTCCGCCGTCCTTGGTCGCCTTGAGAGCTATTAAACGTATTTCCAGCTCGGGACACTAGGCTCTTCACCTCCTGTTCAGGAGGACGCCGTGGACACGGCGGTCTGTCCCCTTTTTTCGGCCACCGCCAAATGGCAACAAGTACTAAATCACGCGGCGTACTACGTGCTTTCCGGGCAGAGATTGCTAACTTTCAATCAGTGCGCTCCATCCCGGATCTGTCGAGAATGTAAGGGTGCAGACTTTCCTCGCGCGCCAGCCAATCTTCGACCGGCGCGGGGACGTTTACGGCTATGAGCTTCTGTTCCGCTCGGCGGCCGATCAAACCTGTTTCCCCGGAGGCGACGACGATGCAGCCGCCACGCGGGAAGTGGTCGCCAACACGATCTTCTCCATCGGCCTCGAAAAAGTCCTGTGCGGCAAACGGGCGTTTCTCAATTTCGACCGTTCTTTGCTGAGCGGCAATCTGCACCAGATCTTTTCGAAAGACGACGTCGTCATCGAGGTGCTCGAAACCGTCGAGGTGGACGAAGAGGTGATCGCCGCCTGCGCCGAGCTGCATAAATCCGGCTTCGCGATCGCGCTCGACGACTTCGTTCCGGGGTCCGGCACGGAGAGCCTGCTGCCCTTCGCCAAAATTATTAAGGTGGATATGCGTCTGACGCCGCGCGCCGCTCAGCAGGAACTGCTGCGCGCCCACCTCTCGAACGGGATGGTATTCCTGGCCGAAAAAGTCGAGACGCAGGAAGAATTTCAGTGGACGCGCGAGGTCGGGTACGACCTGTTTCAAGGCCATTTCTTCGAAAAGCCCGAAATCCTGAGCGGTACCCGGATCACCTCGGCCAAGATCCAGTGCCTGGAACTCCTGCGCCAGATCAGCGCTTCCGAAATCGATTGCAAGAAAACGGCGGCCGTGATCGAGCGCGACGTGGGTCTCAGTTATAAGCTGTTGCGCTATGTCAATTCGGCGCTGATCGGCCTGCGGCAGGGGGTGAGCTCGATCGACCACGCGGTGGTGCTGCTCGGGTCGGGCGGATTGCGGCAGTGGGCGGCGGTCGCGGCCATTCCGACGCTCGCCTCCGACAAACCGGCGGAACTCGCCGTAAAGGCGCTGGTCCGCGCCCAGTTCTGCGAACGGCTGGCCAAACTCCGCGGCCTGCCGGAGGATGGGAGCGCCTTCATGATCGGCCTGTTCTCGCATCTGGACGCGATGCTCGATCTGCCCATTTGCGAGGCGCTCAGCCGGGTCCATCTGAACGAGGAACTGACCGCGATTCTGCTCGAGTCGGATGCCGGTGGAAATCCCCTGGCCGAGATTTTCCAGGTGGTCCGCGATTACGAAAGCGCCCTTTGGGAGGCCGTGACCGGACACGCGGCCCGTCTGCGCCTTACGACCACTGAGGTTACGCAGGCCTATGCGGAATCGACGTTCTGGACCGCGCAGGCCGCCCAGTGGACGTCCCGCAAACACGATACCCGTTCCAAAAACCGCCGCGTCATGAGCGGGAGCCTCCAGATTATGTGGGACGATGGCGAGGGCCCCGGCCGCGTGGTTCGCGCCGAGCTTCAGAATATTTCCGAAACCGGGATGCAGCTTCGCTCGAAGGACAAAGTCCCGGTTCGCGCCACGGTCACCTGCAACGACGCCAAAACCCGCATCAGCGGTCGCGGAGTGGTCCGGTATTGCCAGTTCTCGAAGGGTGGTTATCTGATCGGCGTCGAGTTCACCGGCGGCACCGGATGGCGCGATCCGTTGAAGAAGGCAGGGAGTGCGACAACGGTCCGTTGATCGAGCGAGTTTGCGTGAATACTCGATTTCACGAGAGCCCCGGACGGCGGATTTCAATCCGCGTGGCGCTTCAGCGCCGCTGTACGGAAGCGAAGCTGAAGCCCGCCGTCCAAGCTACTTTCATCCGTCAACATTGATCCGAACGTTCATCGCCAACTTGCTGACGCGCCCGGTTCCGCATGTCAGAGTTTGTATGAAAACCGGCCGTTTCTCCCTTTTCGCGTGGCGATAACGTCAATACGATAGACCAGCCCTGCCGGTAAGAGTGCGTGTGAAAAGTCGATGCCTCACCCCGCCGTGACCGGCAGGGCTGGTCTATCGCGTTGAAGACGCAGACGTCCGTGACCAGCCCTGCCGGTAACGGCGGGGATCAACATACAAGGGTGCGGAGCAAGTCCGTCTTCAAGCAGACTCCGACGCTCAGGGTCTGAATCCGGCGCACCACCGCCCGACCAGTCGAGTGGAGCAATCGTGATAGAAGTAGTAGACCGCTCCCATCATGACCATCGACTGGAACGCCGTCCGCGCCGAGTTTCCGGCGCTCGCGCAGTGGACCTATCTCAATAGCGCGACCTACGGCCAGGTGCCTCGCCGTGGAGTCGAAGCCAATGCCCGTCACTTCGCGCATCGCGATGAACTGGCCTGCTCGGATTTTCTCAGCTTCTATGAAGAGGCCGAACGATTTCGCACGCCCATCGCCCAACTCATTGACGCGCAGCCGGACGATATCGCGTTTATCCCGAATTCTTCGAGCGCGCTCGGCCTGGTGGCAGCCGGAATCGACTGGCGGCGCGGGGATAACGTGGTGACGCTGGCCGACGAGTTTCCCAATTGCCTGTATCTGCCGGCTCTGGTCGAGCGGCACGGGGTCGAATTCCGCGAAGCGCCGTGGGAGAATTTTTACCCGTCGATCGATTCGAGAACGCGGCTGGTGGTGTTGAGCGAAGTGAACTATTCCACCGGATTCCGCGCGCCGGTCGCGGAAATTTCGCGGTTCCTGCACGAACGCGGCGCGCTTCTATTCGTCGACGGCACCCAGAGCGTCGGCGCGCTTCACTTTAATGTGCGGACGGCGAAGCCGGACGTGCTCGCGGTGCATGGCTACAAATGGATGGTCTCTCCTACCGGGGTCGGCTTCATGTACGTCGCGCCGGAACTGCGTAAAGTGCTGCCGCCCAACGTGGCGGGCTGGCGCACCCATCGCGACTGGCGGAACGTCGACAATCTGCACCACGGAATGCCGGTCCTGCAGGATTCGGCCGAGCGTTACGAAGGCGGCGGGCTTCCGTTCGGCTTGCTGCACGCGCTCGGAACCGCCGCCGAATGGATGGTCGAGCTGGGACCGGACGAAATCGAAACGCGAGTTCTGACCCTGGCTGCGTCGGCGCGCGCGCGCCTCAAAAAGCTGGGAGCCGAGGCAGCGGAAACCGGATCGCAGATCGTGGCCGCGAAGTTCCCGGGGGTTGATCCGTCGCGCCTGGCGCGGGAGTTGAAGGAGCGCCGGGTTCTGGTCGCCGCGCGGCACGGGTTCCTAAGGGTCTCGCCCCACTTTTACAACAATGAAGCGGACCTGGACGTCCTCGAATCCGAGCTTCGGAAGCTTTGACTGGCGGTTTGTGGCGCGCACCGTGACCGGCAGGAGGCCTATGCGTTCAACGCGGCAAACCAGCCCTGCCGGTAACGGCGGGGTGAGGCATCGACTTTTCACACACACTCGTAACGGCGGGGTCGAGTCCCGAACTCTTGACACACCCACGTAATGGCCGGGATCACGCCCCTTTTCAGATCATCTCGGCGCGGCTTTAGCCTCCGACTCACGTCCACCCGGTACCCCTGCCGCCCAGGACCTGCCTAATACGAACTCCGCAGATTAAAAACCCGTTTCCTCGCACCATCTTAAGTAGTTCACTCTATCGACCTTCCGGGCTTTCCCCCGTATTTGTAGAACAGGGCCATTTCATGACCGGGAAACCATACGGCGCGCTCGGGCGTTCTGCGATCGCGCGGAAGTCCCAAGTGTTCGTGGTGGTTGCGGCCCTGCTCGGTTTCGCGGAGCTGGTCAGCCTGGGGTTCAATTGGCAAAGTGCTGATTCCCGCAGGTTTATTGTCTACCTGCTGCTCACCTTCGCCTCCAGTTTTATCCACCTGAAGCGGTCTGACCGGGCCGGAGGGTTATCCCTGAGCCTTCCATTCGTCCTGCTCAGTATTGTCGACCTGAGCACCCGCGAGTCGGTCGCCATCGGATGCGTGGCGATTGTGATTCAGACGCTGCGGGCGCCGGAGGGATGGACGCTGAAGCGGCTGGTGATCAGCGTGGGCGTGCAGGCCACCATCATCGCGACGGCCAGCTTCATGTTCCATTCGCTGCTGCCGGGCTGGCTGAAGGACTCGCCGCTGCGGATGTTTATCGCCGCGGTGGCGCTGTTTATCGCCAATACATTTCCGGCCGCGATCCTGCGCCGGTTCACCGGCGAGCAGAGGCTCGGCGAATTGTGGAAAAGTTCGTATTTCTGGGCCTTCCCGTATTACCTGGTAGCAGGCGCGCTGGCTCAGTTGCTGCATCAGGGCAAATCCGCGGTATCTTCCAGCTCGTCTCTGCTGGCGTTGATTGCGTTGTACATGGCGTATCGCCATTACCGGGCTCAAAAAACCGAATGGAAGATTCGCGCCAAACATGCGGACGACGTCGCGGCGCTGCACTTGCGCGCGATCGAGGGGCTGGCGCTGGCCGTCGAAGCCAAAGACAACATGAATACGCGCGGCCACATCCGCCGGGTGCAGGTGTACGCGCTGGGAATCGGCAGATCGATGGGATTGACGGGGCCGGAGTTGGAAGCGCTGCAGGCGGCGTCTCTACTGCACGACATCGGGAAGCTGGCCGTTCCCGAACATATTCTGACCAAGCCCGGAAAGCTGACGCCGGAAGAGTTCGGCAAGATGAAGGTCCACCCGCTGGTGGGGGCCGAGATTGTCGAGCAAATGAAGTTTCCCTACCCGGTGGCGCCGATCGTGCGGGCGCACCACGAAAAATGGGACGGGTCCGGGTATCCGTACGGTTTGAAGGGCGAAGATATTCCGCTCGGAGCGCGCATTCTGACGGTTGCGGACTGGCTGGACGCGATGATTTCGGACCGCGAATACCGCAAGGGGATCCCGCTCGATAAGGCCATTCAGCAGATCGTCGCCGAAGCGGACAAGAGCTTCGATCCCGCGGTGGTGGAGGCGCTGCGGCAGCAATATCAGAAGTTGGAAGAATCCGCCAGCAAACAGGCCGCGCAGGGGCCGATTCTTTCCACCGACGTGGCGGTCGAAAATAAAGCCACGCCTGGCGCAGGTCTGGACATGTGCGGCCTTCCCGACGGCAGCCACGGCGAAGATTTCCTGGCCACCATCAACACCGCCGCCCGCGAACAACAACTGCTGACCGCCATGGCGGAGGCGTCGACCTCTCTCAATCCGATCGAAACCATGCAGCGGATCGAGACCGTGTTGCGAGGCAAGATCCCGCACGATGCGCTGGCGTTTTTCGTGCCGGAGGCCAATGTGCTGAAGGCGGAGTTCGCGGCCGGAAAGAATCGCGATCATTTGCTGAACCTGGAAGTTCCGGTGGGCGAGGGACTGATCGGATGGGTGGCGCAGAATCTGCAGCCGGTAGCGAACGGAAATCCGGCGGTCGACCCCGGTTTCTATTGCGAGGCCGCGGACCCCTTGCAGTCCGTGCTCGCGGTTCCGCTGAAGAACAATCATGGACTGGTGGCCATCCTGGCTCTGTACCGCGCGCACAAGGATGCTTTTACGCGCATCGAGTTCCAGCTGATGTCGTCGATCCAGCCCAACATCGCGACCGCGCTGCAGAATGCGTTTGCTTACCAGGAAGCGGAATCCAAGGCGAATCTGGATCCGCTCACCGGATTATTGAGCCGCGGGCAGTTTGTGCGCCTGCTGGACGAGGAAATTTCAAGAGCCCGCAGAATCAAGGAGTCGCTGGCGCTGGTGATTTCCGAGCTCCCCGGTTATGAAGAATTGGCGAGAACCATCGGGGAGAAGCCGGCCGAAGAACTGCTGGTCAACATCGGCAAAGGATTGCGGCACTCTTCACGGGAATACGACCGACTCGGAAGAATCGGGCTAAACCGGTTCGCTCTGGTGCTGCCGCGGACCAAGGCGGCCCACGTGATCGCGATCCTGGACCGCATGCGCGAGGTGACCGACCGGACTGGCACGGCCGCGTTCGGCCGTGCGGTGGCGCTCAAATCGGCCGGCGCGTTTTATCCGGACGACGGGGATGGCGCGCGTCACCTGCTTTCGGTCGGCGAAAAGCGCCTGGAAGGGGCTCATCAGCGGTGGGAAGAAAGCCTGCGCGCATTAATCCACGCCGGAGGGACGTCGGTAGACCCTGGTGTTGCGGTGGAAGCTGAAGTGGCGCCGGTTGCGGAACGGAACGCGTAAAGGATCGACTTGGACACTGGTCTACTGCTCCGGTGCGGTGCTGACGGCGGGCGGAGTCTTCTTTAAGTATTTGTCGTACCAGGCGAGGTAGCGTTCGTAACGATCGCGCACATAGCTGGGGCGGCTGATGCCGTGGTTTTGGTTGGGATAGATGATGAGCTGGGTGTCGATGCCCAGGCTGCGCAGCGCCTGGTACATCTGCTGGCCGCCTTGTACGGGAACGTTGAAGTCGCTCTCGCCGCCGAAGAAGATGGTCGGTGTTTTGATGCGATCGGCGTGCAGGAACGGGTAGGAGATCTTGACGTAGGTCTCCCACGCCTTTGGATTCCAGGGCGGGCCGATTTCGTTGTCGTATTGAGTAATGTACTGGTCGGTGCCATAGAAGGAGACGGCGAACGCGGTACCCGCGCCGCTGGTGGCGGCTCTGAAGCGCGGGTCGCTGGCGATCATGTAGTCGGTGAGGATAGCGCCGTAACTCCAGCCCCCGACGCCCAGACGGTTGGGATCGGCGACGCCCATTTTGATGACGCCGTTCACGCCGGCTTCAAGATCCTCCACTTCGTAATGGCCCCAATCGGCGGCGATGGCTTTCTGATATTTGGAACCGCGGCCGTCGCTGCCGCGATAATTCATGCGCAGGACCGCGTAGCCGTTGGCGGCGAACCACTGGGCTTCAAGGCTCAACGTGTGGGCGTCCTGGCCTTTCGGTCCGCCGTGAATGCGGAGCAGGAGAGGAACTTTCGTGCCGGCCTGATAGCCGACCGGATAAGTGAGCAGGCCGTGAACTTCGGTTCCATCTTTGCTTTTGAAGCTGACTTCTTCGGTCTTGGCCCAATCGATTTCGGCCATCAACGCGTCGTTTCTGTGCGTGAGCTGATCGAGTTTGCCCATGGTTCGCATGGCGTAGAGCTCGGTGTGCTTCGTGTCGCTGCCGGAAATGACGACGGCGCAATTTCCGGCGCTGTGGCGCTGGCCGAGCATGATCGGCTTTGGAAACAGCACGCGCGCGGAGCCTCCGGTGAGGAGAAAACCCGCGCCGTTGACGGACATGTCGTCGGTGAAGGTGGCGAAGATGGCTTTATCGTCGTCGCTCCAGCGCGGGTTCGAGATGCCGCGATCGAGATCGAGCGCGGACTTGACGAGCGTGGGCGGCGCGGAACCGTCGGAGGGAACGATGGCCAGGTGCTCCTGGGTATATTCGTCCCACTTCTTGTCTTCGCCCTCTAGAAATGCGAGCCATTTCCCGTTATGGCTCCATTCCGGACGTCCGCCAGCGTGCGCGTCGAGCGCGGTCAGCATCTTTTCAGCCGCGCCCGGCTTGGTTTCGGCGATATAAACCTGTCCGCCAGGGTCGCGGTCGGGGTCGGGGACGTGGTTACTGGTAAAGGCGATCCACTTGCCATCGGACGACCAGGACGGCGCGGCTTCGTCCCATTTGGTTTGGGTGGTCAGGCGCTCAGATTTTTTGGTCGCGATGTCGAACAGGTAAATGTAACCATGGCGATGGCCGGTGAGGTAGCCCTGGCCGTCCTGCTTGAAGTGGTAGCGATCGATGACGATGGGTTTGGGAGCGGGCGGAGCTGCGCCGCGGCCTCCGCGTCCCGCGGGTGCGGCGGCCGGCGCTGGATTGTCGGGATCGGGAGCGTCGGGATCGGGATCGGCAATCACCAGCGCGAGGCGTTTCGAATCGGGCGACCATTCGTAGGTCGAGAGCCGTCCTTTGGTGTCGGTGAGCTGCATCGCTTCGCCGCCGGCGCGGGGGAGGAGCCAGACCTGGTTGCCTTTTGCGGCGCCGGGGCGCGAAGAGGTGAACGCGAGATACTTTCCGTCCGGACTCCAGCGAGGCGCATTCTCGCTCTGCTCGCTGCTGGTGACCTGGCGATCGGTTTTGCCGTCGAAGCTGACCATCCAGATGTGCGCGATGCCGGGGCGATCCTGTTTGACGTCAATCTGCGAGACCACGTAGGCGACCCATTGCCCGTCCGGCGAGCACTGCGGATCGCGGACGTCCTGAATGCGGGCGAGATCGTCGAGCTTGAAGGGGCGTTTCGATTGCGCGCAGAGAACAGCCGTCGAAATGGCAGAGATCAGGCAGACGCGGCGAAGCAGCATGGGATTAGTTTACATCCGCCGAACCGCCCGTCGTGTGTTCTGTCGGGGCGAAATGGTGAGCGTGCTCCCGTTCATGACTGTCGAGGGCGGCGGCGATGGCGATGGCTTCGCGCATCTGGTGCGTCGATTCGCGGTTGGGGAAGTCCTGGTAGATGATGTCGTGGGTGAGCAGGTTGGTTTCGAGGACGGCGACACGGTTGAGTCGCCAGGCGGCGTCGGCGAGGGACTGAACGAGCATGGGCCTGGTAGGCTTCCAGATCTTCGGCGGGCATGACGACGGTCTGGCCGGTGAGGCCGTGACGAAGGGCGTTGAGGCAGGGACGGCGCTTGCCTTCGACGTTGCGATTGATTTGGGCGCGGTCTGGTTGTGTGTATGACATTTGAAGCATCCTCTGTTGCAGGGATAGCGGGTGGCGAGGGCGGGCTGTATATGGAAGTTATTGATGGGGTGGGGGATAGAATTTACCGGGGTCCTGTGACCAGGGGCCTGGAACCGGTGGATTAGTTTACTGCCAGGCGCTAATTTCTCCCGCCGATGCCGCATATCCAAATGATGGGGGAAAATTTGAAGACAATCGCTCTGGCGTTTCTTTTCACTGGTTCCGTTTTCGCGGCAAACCAGACCTACACTTTTACCGGTACGGCGACGGGTACGCTGAACGGTACACCATTTACCGGCGCCTCGTTTTCCGTGGTGAGTATCGGAGATCCGACCACGGTCAACTGCACGCTCAGCTCAGGCAACGTCTGCCAGTTGGTTCTGAACACCGGCGCCTCGTCGTTTACGATCGGCGGCCTGGGCGGGGGTACATTTACGGCTGGTACCCAGCTCACCGATAACCACGTTGCGGAGGGCGGCGTGGTTGCCTTCGGTTTCACAACCGGCGTGGACGCAATTGAGCTCGAAGATACCCTGAGCGGAAACACCGCGTTTGCCACCTATAATTTGCAGGCGCTGTTTGGCCCCAGCCTCCCGCAAACCCAAAACCTGGCTTCGGGTTTTAGCAACACGCCGACGTCGGCGGGCAATTTAACGGTGACCAGCCTGGTGAACTACACCTTTCAAGTGACCGCGGGAGGCGTGGTGACCCCGCCCACCCCACCGGCGCCGGCGCCGTCGACTACTCCGGCGCCAACCACCATTATTCTCACCGGCATCGGACTTGCGGCGCTGGTCTTCTGGAGGCTCAGCGCGTCGGGAAGATCTGCGGGAGGGACGGCCTGAAGGGGTCTACACGTTCGACGTTTGCGAAATTTAGGATAGCGAGTTCGTGCGTCCTTTCAAAAAAGGGGACAGAGCGCTCTGTCCACTGAAGTTACACGTTCGACGTTTGCGAAATTCTGGATTGGGGACAGAGTGGTCAGTCCCCTTTTTTGAACCCGGTTTTTACTAGCACACTTCGCCCAACAGCGACTTCAGTTTCGCGTGGCCCGAACGGCTTACCGGGAGTTGGGAGCCATCGAGCAGCACTGCGACGCGGCTGTCTTTGGTGTACGGCTCGATTCGGGCGATTCGTTCCAGGTTCACGATGTAGGAGCGGTGGATGCGGATGAATTTCTTAGGGTCGAGCTGGGCTTCGATGCTGGAAATGGTCTGCTGCTTCAGATAACTTTTCTTTTCGCTGCGCAGCGCGATGTAATCGTCCTGGGCTTCGATGTAATCCAGCTTGTCGAGCGGGATGATGTGGACTTTGGTTCCGTCCTTGACTACGATGCGTTCGAACTTCTGCTCGGGTGGGCGCGCGGCGGCGGTGAGTTCCGTGGCGGCGATTTTGGGAGCGGGAGGCGCGGGATTTCCCAGGCGCTGGCGGACCCGGTCGAGGGCTTTCTTGAAACGGTCCGCGCTGAACGGCTTTAGTAAATAATCGACGGCATTGGCGTCGAAAGCCTTCATGGCGTATTGATCGTAGGCCGTCACGAAAATGACGGAGACGGAGGCATCGATGAGCTCCAGAACTTCGAAGCCGTCGAGTTTAGGCATCTGAACGTCGAGGAAAACCAGGTCGGGTTTGTATTCGGCGACGGCTTTCACGGCTTCGAAACCGTTGGCGCATTCGGCCACTACTTCCACGCCTCCGGCGCCGCGCAGATATTCGCGGAGCAGGCCGCGGGCGAGCTCTTCGTCGTCGACGATTACGGCTCGTAAGGGGCCCGCGGCTTTGCGTTCTTCATTGGAGCGCGTGAGATTTTGAAGATCGATTTGCAGGTCGCGGGCGGATTGATAGCGGCGGTCGCGGTCCTTATCCAGGCATTTGCGGACGATGGATTCGAAGGCTTCGGGGAGTTCGTAATTGAGGCGCGCGAGGGCTTCGATGCGGCCTTCTAAGATTCGCGCGAGCGTTTCCTGCGGGGTTGCGCCGGCGAAGGGCAGACGGCCGGAGGCCATCCTGTAAATGACCACGCCTAAGCTGAAAAGGTCGGTGCGGGGATCGACGGCGCGGCCCAGGGCCTGTTCGGGCGACATGTAGGCGACGGTGCCCAGGACCACTCCGCCGCTGGTCATGAATTGGGTGGCGATCTGGCTTGCGCCCGACGCGACTTCGGCCGATTCGGGAAGGAATTTGGCGAGACCGAAATCGAGCACGGTGACGTGGCCGCGCGCGCCGATCATCAGATTGGCGGGTTTGATGTCGCGGTGGACGATGCCGCGGGCGTGGGCGGCTTCCAGGGCCTCGGCGACCTGGCTGGCGACGGAAATGATTTCCGCGAGAGGTAGAGGATCGCCGGTGAGCCGCGACTCTAGCGTTTCGCCTTCGATGTACTCCATGGCCAGGTAATGCGAACCGTTGGATTCTCCGACCTCGTAGATGTGCGCGGCGTTGGGATGGCTGAGCGCGGAGGCGGCGCGGGCTTCCTGGAGGAAACGGGCGAGACGGTCGGGGTCCTGGGCGACTTCGGGGAGCAGGATTTTCAGGGCGACTTTGCGACGCAGGCGCGAATCCTCGGCCAGGAACACTTCCCCCATGCCGCCCTCGCCGAGCTTTGAAAGAATCCGGTAATGGCCGAGCGTTTCCGTCATCACTTAAGCTTTACGGCAGGGTACCACCATCTCCGCACGGAAGCGGTTGTTCTCGGCGTGCGCGGTGAGCGTGGCGGCATCGCCGAAACGGGTTTCGAGACGGCTGCGGATGTTACGCAAGCCGATGCCGTGGCGGCGCGGGGACGGGGAATCCGGATCGAAGCCGTTTTCTACGCTGATTTCGAGCAGTCCGTTGCGCACCGCGCCTTCCACTTTTATTGTGCCTCCGTCGACCAGGGTCGCGATGCCGTGCTTCACGGCGTTTTCGATCAGAGGCTGCAGGACCAGGGGAGGGACCTGGCAATCCTGGCATTCCTCGTCGACATTCATTTCGACTTGAAGACGTGAGCCGAAGCGGACTTGTTCGACGTCGAGATAGACGCGCGCGAGCGCCAGTTCCTCGCGCCAGGAGATGCTTTCGCGCTCGCCCAGGCCGAGGGTGCTGCGCAGGAAATCGGAAAGGCGGATGCACATTTCGCGGGCGCGAGCGGGGTCGACCGTGGTGAGCGCGGTGATCGAATTGAGGCTGTTGAAGAGGAAATGCGGATTGATCTGGGCTTTGAGCGCGCGCAGCTCGGCTTCGCGGGCCTGGATTTCGGATTCGCGGGATTGCTCGACGGCCAGCAGGGCGTAGTGCAGAGCGACCGATACGACGTAGAGAAGAAGGCCGACGACCATCACGGACGGAATGGCGAGTTGAAATTGAGTGCAGCCGATGGCGGCCGCGATCATCTTTCCGAACGCGACCCAGAGTCCGGTGGCCAGGATCGCCGCGCCCAGATGATTCACGATCAGCGTGAACCACGGGGTCGTTCGGAGCGGCTTATACCGGCACACATACCAGGGGGTGAGGCAGACGAAGGCGTAGAACAGGCACAGAGGAGTGCCGATGGTCAGTGCGTTGCGCCAGCCCATCGCGCCCGGCATCTGGAGCAGACCGGCCAGCAGAACCGAAAGGACCATCCACAGGCCGATGTACAGCAGCAGAGACGAGCGCCGGTTGAAGATCGGGTGCATGGTTAGGTTTTTACAACGACTCCGCCGAACACGGCGAATCCGCTGACGATCAGGCGGGGCTTTTTCTCTTCGGTGGTGTTGGCGGCGGCGTGCCAGGTTTTGTCTTCATAGCTGCCGAAAATACCGGCTCCGCGCACGACCACCTGCCAGGTTTCGGGGACGCGGATGTCGATGCCGCCGAACAAGGCGTTGGCTTCGATGCGGACTTCGTCCTTTTGCATGCCGGCCTTGGTCAGATCCACATTGATTCCGCCGAAGATGGCCAGCGCTTCGCCGCCTTCGAAACTCTGGGTATCGAAGCGGCGTCGCGAACCTCCGAAGAAGGCCCAGGCGGCGAGCGCGTTCGGATCGCCGGAGGTGGAACTGAAGCCAGCCGCACTCGAACTCGCCATGGGCGAGAACATGCCTCCCCGCTCAAATCCCCTGGCAAGCATGCCGAGTCCGATCGCGATCAGGATCACGGGCCAGAAAAAGTTCCATACGTTGCCGTGAATGTATCCCAGGTTGTTGAGCAAAAAGACAACGCCTACGAAAAGCACCACCGATCCCCACACCCGGCTGCCCCAACTGCAGCCGGTGGCGATCCGGGCGACGCCCACCGCAATCAGGATGGCCGGCCACCAGTCCCAGATCTGATCGAACACCCGAATGCCAAGGTTATCGAGCAGGAGCAGGACGCCTACGCCGGCGAGGATCGTTCCCACCAGCAGACCGCCAAACGGGGAGTGCGGACGGTGCATACGATACTCCATTCTGTCCATGCGGCGCTCCATTTTCGCCCGGCGGCGGCGCATGCGCTCATCCAGACGGGCGTTCACCTCGTCGTGGATGTGATCGGTCAAGCGCTCGCCGAAGTCGCGGGGCCTTTGATTGGGATCGTCTGGCATCTACTCTGCCCTTCGTAAGTGATGTTAGCAAGGAAGAAAGGCTGGGCTATGGGAATTTCGGCGAATGGCGCTTCTGATCCGGTGAGTTGCGAGGGCGCGGCTATTTTCGAGTCTTTTTCTTAGGCGCGGGGGCGGCGTCGGCCGGGGGCGGGTCGACGGGAACCGGCTCGGCAGCCAGGGGTTCGGCGGGGACTCCGTCGGCGGGTGCGGCGGCGGCTTCGGCAATTACCGGGGCTTGCGGCATGCCGGCCAGGACGGCGTTGAAAAGCTCCTTCTGGCGGGCGAGCTCCTTCTTGGTGGGAGGGGCCTGCTCTTTGCGATAGTCGTGATCGCTGTAGCAGGTGCGGCAGCGGACTTTAGCGGCGGCGGCGGCCACCAGGGAGACGATCGAATGATTGGTCACCCGGCGGCACTTGACGCAATAATCGTCAATCACATCGCCCAGACGTAAATCCATAGGCAACCGTGAGTATATAACAATAGTCCAGTGGAGTTGCGGATCGGGACGGCGGCAAAGGAGAGATGATTCCATACAACGGCGATTTTGACGTGGCGGAACGCAGAATTTTTCGAAAGCTGACGACCCCGGCGAAGATTCAACGATTCCTGGACAAAGAGATCGGGTATAACACGGTGCCGGGCGGCGACACGTGCTATTCGCCTCGCATGGTGATGCGGAAGGGGGTGGCGCATTGCATGGAGGGCGCGATGTTCGCGGCGGCGGCGCTGCGCGAGCTGGGTCATCCGCCGTTGCTGGTGGACCTCGAAGCGGTGCGCGATACGGATCACGTACTGGCGGTGTATCGCGTGGACGGGCAGTGGGGCGCGGTGGCGAAATCGGACTATAGCGGACTGCGGTCGCGCGAGCCGGTGTACCGGAACCTGCGGGAGCTGGCCATGAGCTACTTCGAGCACTTCTTCAATCCGGCGGGAGAAAAAACGCTGCGCACGTTTTCGCGTCCGGTCAATCTGCGGCGGTTCGACCGGATCGGATGGACCACGCGGGAGGGCGACGTGTGGGAGATCCCCAATCACCTGTGCGATGTCCCGCATACGCGCCTGATCGACGCGGCGGCGGAGCGCCGGCTCGGCAAGATGGACGATCGGCTGTACAAAGCTGGGCGGCTGGGCGGGGCGGTTTAAGCGGACGGACGGCGGATTTTAATCCGCGCGGAGCTTCAGCTCCGCCCTCACGGTGGCAAGGCTGAAGCCTTGCGCGGGATGAATCCCGCCGTCCGTGTGGAGAGCGATATAGTCTTTTTATGCCAGACATATTGACGGACGTGCGCGATCGCGTGGCGACGCTGACTTTGAATCGGCCGGAGAAGATGAACGCTCTGGGACCGGAGCTGCTTTCGAGCTCGATTGCGACTCTCAAGGAGTGGGGACACGACCCAGAGATCGGCGCGGTGGTGGTGACGGGATCGGGGCGCGCGTTTTGCGCGGGCGGAGACGTTTCCGCCATGGCGCGGGAAGGTGACAACAAGACGCTCGAACAGCGCGTGGACGGGTTGCGCGAGATGCAGGAGCTTTCCTGGCTGCTGTACAGCCTGCCGAAAGTGACCATCGCGGCGGTGAACGGCGCGGCGGTGGGCGCGGGACTGGGAATCGCGCTGGCGTGCGATTTGCGGATCGCGGCGAGCGGGGCGAAGTTCGGCACGGCTTACGCGAAGGTCGGATTTGGAGGAGATTTCGGGACCACCTGGCTGCTGACACACTACGCGGGCGCGCCGAAAGCGAAAGAGCTGTTTTTTCTCGCCGATAATATCGACGCAGCGGAGGCGCATCGGATCGGATTGGTGAATCGCGTGGTGGACGCGGGCGAGCTGATGACGGAAGTAGAGAAAATTGCTGCTCGCATCGCGCACGGTCCGCTCACCAGCTATCGCTACATGAAGGCTAATGTCAACCTGGCGGCGACGGTCGATTTTCGCACGCTGATGGAACGCGAGGCGGAAACGCACCTGCGCTGCGGGATGACCGACGATCATCGGGAAGGCGTGCGTGCGTTCCTTGAAAAGCGCGCCGCAAATTTCAGCGGCCGCTAGGATGTGGACGAGCTTCTTCTCATCGGCGGCCAGCGCGTCGGCGACGCTTTCCGGGCTGGTGTTCGTCGCCATTTCGGTGAATATTCAGAGCGTGCTCAAGTATCCGCACCTGGTGGCGCGGGCGGGCGCGGCCCTGGGATCGCTGATCCTGATTCTGATCGCGAGCATGGCTGTGCTTGCGCCGCAGAGCGAACGGTCGCTGGGATTCGAAATTGTGGGGTTCGGCGCGGTCGGATGGGTTCTGTCTTTCTGGTCGGCGAGGCATACGCTGCGGGCGCGAAGAGTGTCCGCGCAGCTTCAGCCCAGGCCGGCGCTGACAATCCTGATCGGCCAGCTTCAGGTCCTGCCGTTTCTGACCGGAGGAGTACTGATGGCCGCCGGATTCAGCTACGGGATCCGGTGGGTGGCGGGCGGCGTGACGGCGATTTTTCTTTTTTCGGTGGTGAGCGCGTGGGTGCTGCTGGTGGAGATTTTGCGCTGAGGATTTTGGGCCCCCTTGCTGACGAGCCGGTAAGAGAAGTCGGGACTGGTCCCCGCCGTGACCGGCAGGGCTGGTCGCCGCCGCAGCCTTCAACGCGATAGGCCAGCCCTGCCGGTAACGGCGGGGTGATGCAGCAAGTCCGTTTTCACCCGGTCAATTGGGTTCACGTTCATTCGCACTCATTTTTCTTTTCCACTCGAACAGCACTACGCCTGCCGCGACGCTCACATTTAACGACGCAACTTCACCGGCCAATGGAATTCGCACCAGAAAATCGCAGCGCTTGCGGACGTGCTCATGCAAGCCGTGGCCTTCCGCGCCGAGCACGATCGCGGAGGGCGCGGTGAAATCGACCGCGTCGTAATCGTGATCGCCGCGCTCGTCCAAGCCGTAGATCCAATAACCCGCCTCTTTCAGTTCGTCCACGGCGCGATTGATGTTGGTCACTTTGACCACCGGTAAATAGGCGAGCGCTCCCGCAGCGGCGCGGGCGACCACGTCGGTGAGACCGGCGGCGCGTCGATCCGGGATGACTACGCAAGCGGCCCCGGCGGCGTGAGCGGTGCGCACGATGGCTCCCAGATTGTGAGGATCCTCGACGCCGTCGAGCACCACGTGCAGTCCGCGCGCGGCGATGGTCGACTCAAGCGTTGCATATCTTTCGGCTACCCCCACCGCCACCACGCCCTGATGATTGGCTCTGCCGGCCGCGCGGTCGAGCTGATCACGAGGCTCGAAACGCACCGGAATGCCGTGTTCCCGGCACAATTCGATGATTTCCTGGAGACGCGGACCAGCCGCGCCCTTGACGATCAGGACCCGGTCGAGCGGACGCGCGGCCCGCAGCGCTTCCCGGACGGGATGGATTCCCGCGAGCGAACTCATTATGATAAGGGTACCTTTATGAGCGCGCACGAAAATCTTCCCGTGCCTCCGGCTTTGGAAATTCCGGACAAGCTGTATTTTCGGATTGGTGAAGTAGCTCGCCTGGCCGGCATCAAACCGTATGTGCTGCGATTCTGGGAAACCGAGTTTCCGACTCTGGGCCCCCGGAAATCGGGAACCGGCCATCGCCTGTATCGCCGCAAGGATGTGGAGCTGGTGCTGGAGATCAAGCGCCTGCTGTACGAAAAGCGCTTCACCATTGAAGGCGCGCGGAAATTCCTGGAAGATCGGGGCAAGCCGGAAACGGTG
Source organism: Terriglobia bacterium (assembly GCA_963797245.1). Classification (GTDB taxonomy): domain Bacteria; phylum Acidobacteriota; class Terriglobia; order Bryobacterales; family Bryobacteraceae; genus Palsa-187. Next base: position 119,734 of record CAWCPE010000008.1, on the reverse strand, counting down.
CGGTCCTCGGCGCGGGCGGCCAAAGCCGCGCGGAGTGCGCCCCCCGCACAGCCGGCTTTGTTCGCGGAAGCCGACTCGTCGGTACTCGACCTGGTTCGTAAAGAATTGCGCGAACTTGCCGAAATGCTGAAGTAGTGAAGTTCGGCTGCCCTCGCGGCGGCTCACAACCCAACCGGCATTGCCGATAAGCGTGACGAAGAGATTCGAATCTCTTCGCGCGCGATGATCCACCTCACTCGCATCAATCGGGTTCCTCTGGTCCTCAACTCGGACCTGATCGAACACATCGAAACCACGCCCGATACGGTCATCAGCCTGACCAACGGGCAAAAGTTCGTGGTGCTCGAAACCGTGGACGAAATCATCCGCAGGGTGATCGACTTCCGGCGGGCGGTGCATCGCTGCGATCAGTGGGCGGGCGAGCCGGGAGGGGCGGAGCGGTAGATGGCGGACACCGTCAAACCAACGACGCCCGTGGCGGACAGCTCGAAAACGGCGCTCAAGAAGGGCGGCGCCAGAATCGACTTCGGATCCATCGCGGGGCTGGCGGTCGCGCTGTTGGGCATCCTGGGCGGGCTGGTGCTCGAAGGCGGCAAGCTGCGGGATGTGGCGCAGTTCACCGCCGCGCTGATTGTGCTGGGAGGAACCACCGGCGCGGTGTTGGTTTCCATGCCGATGAGTGTAGTGGCGGGGGCGCTGCGGCGCGTCGCGGGGGTGTTCCGCGAAACCGACGATCCGCCGGATGCGGTGATCGAAGAAGTGATCCGATATGCGACCAAGGCGCGCAAGAACGGCCTGGTCTCACTCGAGCAGGACGCTGAGAAAGTGGCCGACCCGTTTCTGCGCAAGGCGCTGAACATGGCGGTGGACGGAACCGACCTGCAGGAAATGCGCAACATGCTCAACCTGGAGATCGACCTGGAATGCGAGCACGCGGAGGCGGAGGCGAAAGTATTCGAGGCGGCCGGCGGATACGCGCCCACCATCGGCATCATTGGTGCGGTGCTGGGGCTGATCCAGGTGATGAAGAACCTGGCGAACATCGAGGAAGTGGGACACGGAATCGCTGTGGCGTTCGTGGCGACCGTGTACGGGGTTGGCTCGGCGAACCTTCTGTTCCTGCCGGCAGCGGCCAAGATCAAGGCGCGGATCCTGGCCGCGCGGCAGCGTAAGGATCTGATTGTGGAGGCGGTGGGCGGAATCGTGGAAGGCCTGAATCCAAAACTGCTGCGTATGAAGCTGCAGGCCTACGCGCACTCCGGCGTCGAAAAGAAGCCGAAAAAAGAGAAGCTTCCGGAAGCGCAGGCACAGGCGCCGGCTCCGGTGAAAGGCGAGGCTTAGATTCCCCATGGCACGCAGAAAAAAAATCCCGGAACAAGCGAATCACGAGCGCTGGTTGATCTCCTACGCCGATTTCATCACGCTCCTGTTCGCGTTTTTCGTGGTGATGTTCGCGACTTCGCAGACGGACAAAGGAAAGGCCCAGCAGGTATCGGATTCCGTGAAAAAGGCGCTGGAAGGCGAAAAGATGTCCGCGATGATCGCGGCGGTGCTGGGAGGGACGGTGGACAACAAGGGCCAGGGCAACAATCAGATGCGCGGGCCGGGCGGGGTCAATACGCCGCCGGAAACGAAGAAGGATCAGAAACTGGCCGAGTTGATGCCGTCCTTGAAAGTGCTGTCGGAGGAATTGAAAACCGAAATCGCACAGGGCAAAATTCAGATCGTGATGCAGCCGCGCGGCCTGGTGGTGAGTTTCACGCAGGCGGCGCTGTTTCCTCCGGGCGAAGATGAGATTTCAACCGACGCGTATGACGGAATCAAAAACGTGGCCGCGGCGATCACGAAAATACCGAACCCGGTGCGGCTGGAGGGGCATACGGATTCGACCCCCATCAGCACGCCGCGCTTCAAGAGCAACTGGGAGCTTTCCGCCGCGCGCAGCATCGCGCTGCTGGATCTGTTGTCGGACAAATTCGGAGTCCCGCGCGACCGCCTGTCGATCGCCGGCTACGCGGACAACGCGCCGGTGGCGAGTAACGATACGGAAGCAGGAAGGGCTCGCAACCGGCGGGTGGATGTGGTGATTCTAAATGAACAGGGAATGATGGGCGAACCCGAGAAGCACTAAACTGAAAATATATGTCCATCAAAGTGGGGATTAACGGGTTCGGCCGGATTGGCCGGAACGTAGTTCGGGCCGCTCTCGGGAACCCGAACATCGAATTCGTGGCTGCGAACGATTTAACCGACACGAAAACGCTGGCGCATTTACTCAAATACGATTCCATTCTCGGCACGTTGCGTGAAGACGTGCGGGCGGAGGGGAATGCAATTCGCGTGGGCTCGCGCGAGATCCGGATTTTCAGCTCGAAAGACCCGGCGGAGATCGATTTTCCGGGCCTGGGAGCGCAGATCGTGATCGAATCGACCGGAAAATTTACCGACGCCAAGGACGCGGCTAAGCACTTGCGCGGATCGGTGAAAAAAGTGATTATCACGGCGCCGGCCAAGAACGAAGACTTGACCATCGTGCTGGGAGTGAACCAGAACGCGTACGATGCGAAGAAACACAACGTGGTTTCGAACGCGTCCTGCACCACCAATTGCCTGGCGCCGGTGGTGAAGGTGCTGCACGAAGGATGGAGCATCGAAAAAGGGTCGATGACGACGATCCACAGCTACACCAACGATCAGCACGTGCTGGATTTTCCGCACAAGGATTTGCGGCGGGCGCGCGCGGCGGCCATCAACATGATCCCCACCACCACCGGCGCGGCGAAGGCGATCGGCCTGGTGATGCCGGAGTTGAAAGGCAAGCTGGACGGTTACGCAATGCGCGTGCCGACGCCGAATGTTTCGGTGGTTGATTTGGTGGCGCTGGTTTCGAAACCGGCCACGGCCGAGGAAGTGAACGCGGCGCTCGAGCAGGCTGCGGCCGGCCCGCTCAAAGGGATCCTGGGGTATACGGAAGACCCGGTGGTGTCGACCGATATGATGCACAATCCGAACAGCTCGATCGTGGACTCGCAGTTGACCAAAGTGATGGGCGGAAACCTGGTGAAGGTGGTCGCCTGGTACGACAACGAGTGGGGCTACTCGATGCGGGTGGTGGACCTGGTCGAGTTTCTGGCGAACAAGGGAATGTAAGCTACAGTTGTGGCGCACGCACTCCTGCGTGCCGCGTCGACACTTTTGTCGACGCCTTTTCCGTCGCAGACGAGGTGTCGAGAAGAGTCTCGACACAGCACGCAGGAGTGCGTGCGCCACAAACGTCAGCTCATCGCCCGAATCACCGCGTCGGTAAATTCGGTGGTGGTCGCCGTGCCGCCGACGTCGCGGGTCAGATGCGCGTGTTCCTGGTAAACGTTTTCGATGGCGGATTGCAGGCGCTTGGCGGCGTCATGCTCTTTCATATGAATCAGCATCAGCACGCTGGAGAGCATCATCGCGGTGGGATTGGCGACGCCCTTTCCGGCGATATCCGGCGCGGATCCGTGCACCGCTTCAAACACTGCGTGCTCCTTACCCATGTTCGCGCCGGGAACGATGCCCAAACCTCCGACCAATCCCGCGGCGAGATCTGAAACGATATCGCCATACAGGTTCGGCAACAGAAGCACGTCGAATTGTTCGGGCCGCATGACCAGCTGCATAGCCGCGTTGTCGACAATCAGTTCGGTGTATTGAATATCCGGATAGTTGGCCGCGATTTCGCGGCAGCAGCGCAGGAACAATCCGTCGGCGAGCTTCATGATGTTCGCCTTGTGGATCGCCACCACTTTTTTCCGTCCGGCGGAGCGCGCAAACTGAAACGCATATTCGGCGATGTGAATGGAGGCCGTGCGGGTGATCACTTTCAGGCTGGTGACCACGTCCTTGACTACCTCATGTTCCAGGCCGGAGTATAAATCCTCGGTATTCTCGCGGAAAATGACCATGTCGATTTTCACGTCGTCAAAGCGGGTGACGACTCCGGGCAGCGAGCGGACCGGGCGCACGTTGGCGAACAGGTCCAGACGCTTGCGCAGCGCCACGTTCACGCTGGTGTAGCCGCCGCCTATGGGCGTGGTGACCGGACCCTTCAATCCGATCCGCGTCCGGTTCAGGCTGTCGACCACTTGCTGCGGCAGAGATTCGCCGGTTTTAAGAATCAGATCGGCGTTCAGTTCGGCGATTTCCCATTCGATGGAAACGCCAGTAGCATCCACGACGCGCCGGGCGGCGCTGGCGACCTCCGGGCCGATTCCATCGCCCGGGATCAAAGTAACTTGATGAGACATTCTTCTTTATTCTACGGGCTGGCCGAGCAGATCCACCGCCGTGCGGGCGTAAATTTCGGCGCATTGCTGGAGGTTCGCGATGGGGACGAATTCATTGGGGCCATGCGAAACCGTGAGCAAACCGGGTCCGTAGGCGAGCGCGGGAACTCCCAGGGCGGCGTAGAAGCGCGTTTCGAGAAGCCCGGGACACATTTCGAAAGTCGCGGATTTTCCGGTGACCTGTTCGATATTGCGCGCGAGCGCGATGGACAGCGGGTCGTCAACAGGGGTCGCGGCAGCCGCGCCTTCCTGAATCATTTCCAGCTTCGCCCCGTGGCGGTCGAGAAGATCGAACAGGCGAAGCTTTTCCTCTTCGAAATTTTCTTCCGGATTGATGCGGCGGTCGATGGTGAAAGAAAACTTCTCGGGAACCAGGTTGAAGTTGTTTCCGGTTTCGGCGGTGCCGCCGAGCATCAGAATGGATCGCCTGAGCGCGGTTGGTGCGATGTTATGATTTGTCTCGCGGCATTCGACCTCGCCTTTCAACTTCGCGAGATCATTGAGCAGCGGGATCGCTCGCTCGAATGCGTTCACGCCCTCGAATTGCCGGCCGACGTGCGCGGATTTACCTTGCACGGTCGCACGGATGGTGATGGCTCCGCGATTCGCGTTCCAGATGACGCCGCCGCTCGGCTCCGGCGTCAGCATTCCAATCGCGTCCACGCCCAGCCAACCGCGTTCCGCGAGAAATCGCGATCCGCGCGGTCCGCACGTTTCTTCGTCGGCCACGAAAACCAGTCCGATGCGTCCACCCGGGATCCGGTCGCGAATGGCGTGCGCGGCGTGGAGCATCATCGCGAGACCGGCCTTCATATCCGACGATCCGCGCCCGAACAGATTGGCGCCCTTGACGTACGGCTCGAACTGATCGGTACGCTGCGCGGGGACCACGTCGTAGTGGCCGCTGAAATACAGGGTCCGACGGCCCTGGCCGCAGAATGCCTGGATGCAATCGCCGTCCTGCCGGATTTCAAATCCGCCGAGGTCGCGGCAGGCCTCTATCAACACGTCCGCGCACTCGCGATACAAATTACCGGGTGGATTCTCGGTGGGGATCGCGATCAGCCGGCGTGTGAGCGCGACGATCGCGTCGAGGTCGATGGGGGTCATATCGGGAATGTGGCGCACGCACTCGTGCGTGCCGTGTCGAGACTCATCTCGACAGTCGCCTGCGACCGGACAGGCGTCGACAAGAGAGTCGACGCGGCACGCAGGAGTGCGTGCGCCACAACCGAGAGCTAGTCGACATCCTTGCCCATATACATCTCGCTGACCGCGGAACGGTAATTTTCGAGCACTTTGCTGCGGCGGATTTTCATGGTGGGCGTTACTTCGCCGCGATCGATCGAAAAATCGCGCTCCAGTATTTTGAACTTGCGGATCTGCTCGAAGGTCGCCAACTGTTTGTTGACGTCTTTCACCGCCTGTTCCACCGCCTTGCGCGTTTCGTCGACCGGGCCGTTGACAGTAAACAGCGCGGTGACGTAGGGCATGCGATCGCCGATGAGCAGCACCTGATTAATGGCCGGCTCGCGCTTGAACAGGACTTCGATGCGCGACGGATAGATTTTCTTCCCGTTCGAGGATACGATCAAATCTTTCTTGCGGCCGGTGATGTACCAGTAGCCTTCCGAATCCAATTCGGCGATGTCTCCGGTGGCCAGCCATCCGTTGCGCAGCACGGCCGCGGTCGCCTCCGGATCTTTGAAGTAGCCGGTGAAAAGACAAGGGCTGCGCAGCATCAATTCGCCGTCCTCTTCGAGGCGTGCTTCGATATTCGGCAACAGCTTTCCGATGCTACCCGCCTTAGGCCGGTCGAGCGGATTCAGCGCCACCACACCGCCCTCGGTCAATCCGTATCCTTCCACCAGCGGCATCCCGATGGCTGCGAAAAATTCGCCGAGATCCTTGCCGAGCGGAGCCGCGCCCGCCGCGGCGATTCTGAGACGGCCGCCCAGACGCTCGCGGATTTTGCGGAATACCACGCGATCGAAAAACGCGAGCGATAAACGCATCATCTGCGGAACTTTTTTGCCGGCCTGGCGCAGGCGGCTCGCCTCCGCGCCGACGCCTAGCCCCAGGTAAAACAACTTTCGAATCGCCGCCGGACGCTTCTTGATTTCCGCGGAGATGTTTGCGTAAACGCGCTCCCACACGCGTGGCGGAGCAAGGAAAAAGGTCGGACGAATCGAGCGGATTTCGTTCGGCAGCTTCGAAAGCCCTTCAGAAAACCATACCGGCGTGCCCTGCCGGATGGGCACCATTTCGACCACGACTCGCTGGGCGATGTGAGCGGAGGGAAGAAACGCGATGGTGGCGTCATCGGGCGTGATGGGTAAAACGAACGGCGCGTGATCCATGTTGGCGACGATCGCGGCGTGGGTCACCAGGCCCATTTTCGGTTCGCCGGTCGCGCCGGAAGTCATGTAGAGAATGGCGTGATCGTCGACGGCAACCTCGGCCACGATGCTTTCGAAATCCGCGATGCGCTCCTCGCCTTTCTGGCGAATCTGTTCTAGCGTGAGCGTTCCGGCTTCCTCGCCGATGAGCAGAATCCACTGCGCTTCGAAGCCCGGAGCCGCGGCCTGCAGCGCTTTCATCGCTTTCGCGTTCTCGACGAACACAAAGCGGGCGCCGGAAGCCACCAGAGTTTTCGCCTGATCGGCGAAGGGAAGGCTGGTGTAGAGCGCCGCGGCGATCGCGCCGGCGGTCATGATGCCGATGTCGGCGAGATAGAATTCCGCGCGGGTTTCCGACTGCAGCGCGACGATTTCGCCCTTCCGCAAGCCGATCGATCGCAAGCCGACGGCGATTTGTTGAACCGTGTCGCGGTATTGCCGCCAGGTCCAGGTTTGGTACTTTCCGCCGCCGGTTGGCTGATGCAGGGCGATCGCATCCGGGTGCGCTGCGGCGGTCGATTCCAGGACCGCGTAAACTGTTCGAGGCCTCATCCGGCTCAATGCTACCATGCCAACAAATGGGTCTAGAACAAGAGCTAGAGGTGGCGCGCAACGCGGCTCAGCGGTCGGCGGAACTGGCATTGCGGCTCCAATCGGCGGGACTGCAGATCGAGTCGAAGCCCGATGAATCGCCGGTGACGAACGCGGATCGCGAGTGCGAGCGATTCATTTGCGCGGCGCTCGAAGAGGCGTTTCCGGAAGACGGAATCCTGGGTGAAGAGGGCGCGCGCAAACCGTCGCGCAGCGGCCGGCGCTGGATCATCGACCCGATTGATGGAACCCGCGATTTCGTGCGCGGAAATGTTTTGTGGAGCGTGTTGATTGGACTCGAGGACGGCGACGAAGTAGTTGCGGGAGTGGCTCATTTGCCGTTGCTCCATCAGACCTGCTGGGCGAGCCGCGGAGCCGGCGCGTTTCGCAACCATACACGGATGGGCGTCTCGAAGATCACGAATATCCGCCAGGCGGTTCTTTCCGTGAACGGCTTGAATCGCATCCGCGCGATGCCCTTCGCTCACGGCTTGATCGAATGGGCGTCGCAATTTTGGGCATACCGCTGTCTGGGCGGAACGCCCGATGCGATGATGCTCGCGGCCGGAGAGCTCGACGTGTGGATCGAGCCGAAGGTCGCCGAGTGGGATCTGGCCGCGGTCCAGGTGATTCTCGAAGAAGCCGGCGCGGTGTTTTTCGATCTGCGGGGAGAGCGAACGATCTACGGCAGGAGCGCGGTGGGATCGACACCAGAGCTGGAGCGCGAGGTTCGTGCGTTTCTCGGGCTTTCGGTAAGAAGTCGGGATTCGACCCCGCCGTGACGAGTCTGTGTGAAAAGTGGAGTTGATCGGCCTTGCTCCCCTCCCTCACGGTCGGGGTTCCGATTTGCGCCACGTCGAATGAGCCACATACGGAACCCCGCGCGTGAGCAAGGGGAGCAGGTCCGCAGTTTTCACACAGACTCTGACCGGCAGGGCTGGATGCGCCGGTTGCTCAGAGCGAAACAAGTCCGGTTCAAAACCAAAAAGAGATAAGCAGAATTTAACTCTCGCGACCGCGACTCGCGCGTCCATTTCGGGCTTGCACTGTCAGAAAGGCCGCACAGAGCCGGCCGGGAAAGGAAAAAGAAAATGAAACGAATTCTTCTGACGGTGACTGTGGGCGCGATGCTGGCCGGAGGTTTGTTTGCGCAGGATCCGACCATTCAACAGCGCAAGGAAAATCAGCAGGACCGGATCGCGAATGGGGTGAAGAACGGGACGCTGACGCCGCATGAGACCGCGAACCTGGAAAATAAAGAGGCCAAGATCAATAAAGAAACCCGCACCGATCGCAAGCAGAACGGCGGAAATCTGACCAACAAAGAGAAAGCCCGGATCAATCGCCAGCAGAACCACGTGAGCAAGAACATCTACAAGGACAAGCACAACGGCAAGTAAGGGTGCTGAACAAGGAGACAGATCGCTCTGTCTACTGCGAATTGCGGGAGGTTGCGCGAATCGTTTACAGGCGGGGACAGAGTGGTCAGCCCCATTTTCCGCACCCTCTGAGGTCTATTCCTTGCGAAGCTCTTTCTGAACGGCTTCGATGACGCCCTCGCGCCGTTCTCCGGAAAGATCCTTCTGCAGCCTGCGCAGCGCGATACCGACCACGTCGCGATGATGCAGGCGTGAGCCGAGCGATTCGGACTGGCTCAGCTTCAGCCAGATTTCATGCAGCAGGTCGACGTCTTCCGGCCACAATCGCGGAGGGTGCGGGCCGAGATTCACGTACGCCGACGGACGGTCCGGACTGATGACTTCAAGCGAGAAGGAGTGACGCGGCTCCGGCAGAGCCTCCCACGCGAGGCCGATGTTGCGGGCCAGTTCCTCGGAGGCCATGCGCGCGCTCACGCCGGTCACCAGGCGTGACGCGCGCAGGTTGTTGGCGGCCTGCGCGAGCGCGTCAAAGGGATTCACCGCGGGAACCACCAGCAGCTCCACCGGCTTGCCTTCTTTTTCCGCCATCTCCACCACGTGGCTGAACAGTTCTTTTTCGTAGTCGCTGAAGATCTGGGTATCGGAAAGCTCGTATTCGCCTGCGCCGGTCGAAATCGGACGCACCGTCATCACCACGATGTCGTGGCGCTTCAAGTTGGTTTTTTCGAGCACGCGCTTCAGATGTTCCATGCGATGGTAATCCCGCACCGCCACCAGCACGCATCCGGGACGCGCGTGAATACTGGTGGACATCTGCGCCTGGTGATCCAGATTGAACTGCTCCAGGCCTTTTTTCTCCTGATTTTTGTGGCGCAGATTGATCCGTTCGGAAATGGTGAACATGAGGAAGAACACCACCGTGAACGCGACCCCGTACTTGGTGGCAATCTGCTTCGAAAACAAATTCGCGATCGCGACGAAGCCGAGTACCGCGGTCACCATCGCGAGTCCGACCGGAATCTCGCGCCCGCGAAATTGGAAATTCAGCGGGACTTTATATTCCTGGTCGCTGCGCTGGAAACGGAGCACCATCACGCCCAGCGATTTCATGAAGAAGCTCCACACCACGCCGAACGCGTAAGCTTCGGCCAGGATGGTCATGTCGCCGCGGCTGCCGATGATGGTGGCGATCTGCAGGATCGCGATCATATTGATGATGCGGAACGTGGTCCCGTATTTGTGATGCGGTTTGCGGAACCAGGGCAGCAGGACGCCGTCCTCGGCCACCCGATTCAGCACTCCGTTGGCGCCGATAATGGAGGTGTTCACCGCGCCTGAAAGAATCAGTCCGCCCACGATCACCACGAAAATGTGAAAGCCGAGCCGCAACAGGTACGGGCCGCTGAGGCTCATCGCCAGTCCGCCGATCAGGTTATCGAAGTGCTTGGCGCGCTCCGCATCGGGGATGATCATGCCCGCGAAGACCGTGATGACGCCGGTGCAGATCACCGCGTACCAGCACACCAGGTTGGCCGTGATGCGCAGGTTCTTGAGCTTGGGATACGCGATTTCACGGTACACCTGCGCGAGCGTTTCGAAGCCGCTCATCGACAGCAGCGAGTGGCCGAAAGCGACGATGATCATCACCATCGGAATCTGCAGCCAGAACGTTCCGGCGAACCAGCCCTGCGCATCGGGCGCGAAATGAATGTTCGAGGCGATCGGCGCGGGCGGCAGGGCCCAGCGTCCTTTGAGGAAAATCGTCAGCGGACACCACACCATCAGGATGACCACCATCACGGTGGTGATCTGCATGATGCGCAGCGCCTTCCCGCTTGATTCATGGACGCCCTTGAGATTCTGCCACCAGAAGTAAATGGTGACCAACACCGCGACGCCGGCGGCGAAGGTGTTGGTGTCGATTCGGTAGGTCTGATGGGTCAGTTCGCTGATTTCGTTCAACAGCGCGCCCAGATACAATCCGGCGCTGACCACGCTGATGGGGCCGGTGAGAATGTAATCGAACACCAGCGACGAAACCGAAAATTTGGCCGCGACGGGCCCCATGCTGTCGTGCACCACCACGTACACGCCGCCGCGCACGAACATGGAGCAGCTTTCCATGTAGACGCTGCGCACCGCGAAGCTGAACAGCATCACGCCCAGGACGAACCAGGGCGCCGATTTGCCCACCGCCTGCTCGGCTGCGCCGCCGGCATAAAAGGCGGACGAAGCCAGATCGCTCAATACAATCGAGGCGCCGCGCCAGAAACTGATGAAGGAGAGCGCTACGGTGGTGGCAACGACTACTTTCGGAGTCATGCCCGCCCGCAACCGCCCGTCGTGTGGGGACATCCGTCAGCCTTCTATTCTAGCCGCTCTCAGCCGCCCGCGAACAACCGCGCGGCCAGATGCTCGGGAAGTCCGGCGGCGCGGATCTTGGCGGCGGCCGCGGCGACGTCATACGCTGCGCGCCGGTATTCGATGGTTCGATGCTCCGGAGAGTACAGCGCATAGGCGGCGCGTGGATCGCCATCGCGCGGCTGGCCGACCGCTCCGGGATTCACCAGATAGTAGTGGTCCGGTTCAATCTCGATGGTTCCGGGCGGCACGATTCGCTTGGAACCGTTGCGCGTCACCAGGAATCCGCCTTGCACGTGGGTGTGACCGAAAAACGTAACCTGCGTGGCGATGAATTCGCGGGCCAGCGCCGCATCCGATGCCGCCAGCAGATATTCATCTTCATCCGCTGGCGATCCATGCACCAGGTCGAAGTCCTCATAGCGCAGTGGGCCGCGCGGAAGGCTTTCGAGGAACGCGCGGCTCTCCGGCGTCAGCGCGCGACGCGTCCATTCGGTGGAGACCCGGGCCGAGGGGTGATAGGCATCCAGCGGTTCGTCGCTCACGCAGATCTTGTCGTGATTGCCGCGGATGATGGCGTCGACATGCTCGCGGGCCCACGCGATCACTTCGTTCGGTTCGGCTCCATAGCCGGCCAGGTCGCCCAGGCACAGGATGCGATCATAACGCCCGCGCGCGTCTTCGAGCACAGCCGCAAGAGCTTCCTGGTTAGCGTGCAGGTCGCTGAGGATCAGGAACGCCACTCCCTAAACCGTGCCCTTCGCGTCGCTGGCAGCCAGACGCAGCAGCGCGACTTCCGGCGCGGCACCCATCCGCACCGGCAAAACGATCGTCCCAATGCCGCGCGATACAAAAATGGACGCCGCCCCTTTCCGGTACAGCCCGTCGACGAAGGGCGTATAAAATCGCGCGATGTTCAGATCCTCGCGCAGAATTTCGAAGCGCACCTGCCCTCCATGCGTGTGGCCGGAGATGGTAAGGTCGTAACCCATCCCGGCGGCCACCGGAAACACGTCGGGATTGTGAGACAGCAGAACGTTGAAGGCCTCCGGCCGAATCAAACGTTCCGCGCCGATCAGGTATCGCGAGTGCATGGGCTGATAATCCACACCCGCGAAATTCATGGTCGCGCGGCCGAATTGGAGCGCGGTATTTGCGCCACGCAGGAATCGGATACCCAGACGCGCGCCACGTTCCGCGGTGTAGTCCTCCACGCCCGCGTAGACCTCGTGATTTCCCAGGCAGCCGAGCACCCCCGCGTCTGCTCGAAGGCGCGCAAGACCATTGAGACATGCATCCAGCGGATCGCCGGGGCCGGTGATGAGATCGCCGGTGACCAGCGCGACATGCGATTTCGTCTCATTGGCCAGGTTCACTGCCTGGTCCAACTGGCGAGCCGTCAGGAACGGGCTCATGTGGATATCGCTTAACTGCACAATCCGCAATCCGTGCAGATCGGGGTGCAATCCGGGGACGGAAATGGTTTGCTCCCGTACACGGATGTCGGTGCGTTCGATGAAGGTCCCGTAGCCGAGCACCGCGGCGGGAACCGTGAACAGCGCCCCGCGAGCGGCGTTCAGGAACATACGCCGGCCCTGGGGATCGGCCGGGCGTGGACCGGGCAGGAGTTTCGAAACGGCCATCCCCAAAAACAGGAACACCGAAAGCAGGGACCAGCCGATCAACCCCGCGCGGCCCCAACTTAACCACCAATCCGGAAAATAACGGGCCACGCGTGAGGCGCTCATCACCATGGCCAGAGCGATCGCGACGGATGAAAATGCCGCCAGAGCCGCGATGGTCCACCGCGCCCACCGGGACGAGGTGCGGCGCAGCAGCCAGCGCGCGCCGGTAAATTGCACGAGAACAACGATGGAAAAAACAATCAGATCGGGCAGATGATGGACGATGATCGCGACCACTAGTTCCATGTTACAGTCGCTCGCCGTGGGATCAGCACTACTCCAGCGGGAAGCGGCGCGTCGCGCTTTTCGACTTGGCGCTGGGCAGCGGACCGCTGTCGCCGCTCGACGGATTCCGCGGCGGGACGTGCGAGAAGTCGAGCTCCGTGTCGTCGTACTTCACTTGCCGGTCGAGCACCATTTCAAGCGTGGTGCCTTTAGCCAGCACCGCATCGGGACCGCGCGTGACCAGTACGCCGATCAAACCGGCCGCCGCGCCCGCGGCCGCTCCGATTCCAGCGCCCATGGCCGCCGCTCCGCTGGCGCTTCCGGCCAGCGCCCCGATGCTTGCGCCGGCAGCCGCCGTTTCGGCGACGGTTCGCGTATCGCCGGCCTTGTTGCCTTCGCTCTTGATCGAACCTTCCTTACGATCCAGCTCCTCGCTCGCGCGGCCGTCCAGGCCGCTGACCCGCGCACGGAAATCGCGGGTAGTGCCATTCGGCAGCGTCAACGAATCGAACCGCAGATGAAACTCACCGCGGCCTTTCACCCGTCCCGGCCGCTGGACCTGCGTGATGGTCCCCATTACCCAGCTTCCCGGCGGAATCACGATGCGCCCGTCCACCAGAATGGGAAATACGGTTTCGAAATAGACCGGGTCACCGGGCACCGAATTTTTCGTGCTGACGCTGTTAATCATGCTGAGCGGTATGTGCGTGCCGGGCTCGACCAGGTACGTTTTCGAGGCGTCTTTCTGAGGTTCCTGAGCGGGATCTTTCGCCGGCGCGGCTTCCTGCGCGTGCGCGGCGATTGTCGCGATGGCACCAGCCAATATCAGGCGCGAAAACATCCAAATACCCCCTCACCAGTCTAACCCACATAAGTTGTAAGTCACTCGCGAGTCGTCTATTGCACCGGAAGGACCAGCTGGGACGGGCTCATCTGAGCGGTCCAGCCAATCTGGATCTGCGGATTGGCCGGTGTATCGTCCGGCAGAAACACGTTGATCTGATACAGCCCGGCGTAACCCGGCGTGACGCCCGCGTACGCGACATTGGTCGGATTCACGGCCGTTCCGTTCAGCCACACCTCAAACCCGGGTGTGGCGAGCGTGGCCGCCGTGATGGGCGCCTCATTCGGGATCGCCGCCGGCAGCGTGGGGCCCAGACCGGTCGCGTACAGGACCACCAGTTCCCCGGGTTGCGCGGGCGAATCCGTGGATACGATTTGACCGTTCAGATGTTCGGCGAGCACGGTGTTCGCATCGGTCTGAAACATGGCCGGCGCGACCGTGGTCAGCACGATGGGAATCGCCGGACCGGCAACGCCGTCGACCTCGATTTGCAGGTTTACGGTACCGGCGGTTAACTCATTCGGAATCAGAATATTAACCAATCCCGGCGACGCGTACCACAGGTCCGCCGCAAGCCCTCCCACCAGGACCGTCACCTCCGCTCCCGGCAGGTGAATCGATAGAGCGTTACCGGTGAGCGCGGCCGTTCCCGCCGCCAGATTCGAGCCGTAAATCGACACGAACGTATTGGGTGCGTACAGGCCGGCGACACTCGCAGCGGTATTCGCGATGCCAGCCGCGGTGTAATACGGCGGGCAGCCGGGATCGGCCGGACAGCCCGGTTGATCACCGAACGCAACCAGCGCCAGCAGCAAGACTACGCCCATAAAGGAGTAGTGCGCTCAGCGGCCGAAATTTATCACCCTTACTCATTGAACAACCCTATTTGGGAACCACGCAGGCGAAATTCGACGCGTCGTCCGTGTTGCCGCTTCCTTTATAATGCGCCACCTGCGGGTACGGGCAAAGCGGACGCGTCCGGATCACTCCGGAGGATGGATTGTTGTCGCTCTTATATCTGCTGGCGATGATTTTCGCGGGTGCCGTGCCCTTTTCCACCCAATTTTCGAGCGCCGTCGACATTCCCTCCGCACCGGGCGCGAAGGCGCCGAATTCGGTGGTTCCCGGGCCTCCGCCGCAGTGCTGCATGCCCGGAACCATGTAGAGCTGGATGAACTCGGAGGTCTGCTTCGCCCCCATCTTGGCCGACACCTTCGAATAATAGTGGATCGTGTTGGTGGGCGGGAGCGCCGCGTCACTCCAGCCGTGATACAGAATCAGCTTTCCGCCGTGGCTCTCAAACGCCTTCAAATTAGGATCGGTCGCGTTCAGGACCGAGGACATCTTGTCGTCCGCCAGCTTGATGTCGTGGTCGAAATTGAGCGTCTTATAATCCCATGCGGCGTTCTGGAACGCCATGTCGGCGAAAAATCCGAACGCGAAGGCGTGTTCCAGGCTCTTGCCCTGTTGCATGCCGGTGATCCACAATCCCCATCCGCCGAAGCCCGCCTCGCCGCCCGGCTGGAACCCCGGATAAAGCTGCTCGCCTTTGGAGTTCTTCGGACCCGAGTAAACTTTCTTGAGCCCGGCGAGCTGCGGCGGCGTCAGGCACGTGTCATTTTCCGCGCCTTTGCAAGCCAGCACGTCCGGATCGAAGTGGCAGCGGGTGGGATCGTCAATCACGCCGTCTTTCACGCCGTCGCGCGCGTCGCACTGCGCCACCGCCGCCGCTTCGATCGCGGCGTACTTCTTGGGAGCGATGAATGCCGCCGGATCCTCGTCGAGCGCCTGCCCGTCCCACACGAACGTGGCGCCCACGCGCGTGAAATAATTCGCCGGAGCGCCCGCGACAATGCCGTCGTAATCCGCCGGGTAGCGCTGCGCTTCCACCAGCGCCTGCCGCCCGCCGTTCGAGCAGCCGTTGAAATAGGAATGCTTCGCGTCGCCGCCGTAATAAGCCTTTACGATGGCCTTCGACTCAACCGCCGTTTCATGCACCGCGCGGTGCCCGTAGTCGACAATTTTTTCAAAGTGCCCGAGCGCCCATTGGCCGTCGGTGGCCCCGGCCTTGTGGCCTGTATCGGTGCTCGATACGGCGTAGCCGGCCGAAACGGCACGCGCCATCTCCGCATACGAAATGGAGCCCGCGAATCCGCCGTTGCCGACGCCCACGTACCGGCCGGTCCAACTGGTAGAAGCGGGCAGCCAGACCTCGAATTCGATGTGCGAATCCTGGGTCGGCGCGATCACGCCCTGGACGCGGCAGAACGCCGGCAGAGTTTTATAGCGCCCGCCGGTAGCGCCCGCGGGCGGCGCAAACGCGCCGGCCTCGACGGTTTGCGCGCCGGTGATGGTGGTCGCCGGAAGTTTCAGCGTGCTCAAATTTTCGCAGGTCGCCCCAGCCACCAGGCCGGTAGAAACGAGCGCGGACAGGACGATTCGCTTCAGGGTCATGATTCAATATACTCCCGTGTTAGCCACAGATAAACGCCGATCAACGCCGATAACGGCATTGTCTTAATCAGCGTGAATCGGCGTGCATCTGCGGCTACTAAACGAAAGCGCTCCCGCGGCCGAAGCCGGGGAGCGCCTTGGGTCTGAAGTTGCGATTGCGTTAGAACGTGAACCGGGCGCCGAGCTGTACTGCGCGCGGTCCGGCCGATCCGAACGTCTGGCCCTGGCGGGCCGTCGGTTGTCCGAAGCTGCAGCTTTGCCCGGCCGTGGAACCCTGCTGGCAAACTGCGTTGGGCGTAGTTGCGTTATCGAGCGTGAGCGAATATCCCGTCAGGTTCGAGATATTGAACGCGTTGAACATTTCGACGAAGACGTTGAAATGGTAGCGTTCCTTGAAGTTGAACACCTTGGTCAAGCGGAAATCCTGCGCGATGGTCGGTGCGCCGAAAGAGTAGTGTTCCGGCAGAGTCACGTAGTTGGTGACCGCGGCTCCTTGGGAGTTGATGCTCCCGTGCACGCTCGTGTTGAAGTTCGCGACCGCGGCTGCCAGGGACGCGTCGCTGGTGCCCGCGTTCAGGCCGCCGTAGGTGATACCCGGAATCGGTACGGTGCTGCCCGGGATCACGTCGCCCACCGGATAATAGTTCGATACGGTCGGGGTTCCCGGCGTGGCGCTGATCATGGTCGAGTTGAGACTCAGAGTGAATCCCCACGGCAGGTTGGCCGTGCCGGAAATCTGCAACTGCTGGTGCGGCAGGTACTGCCCGTATCCCGCCTGATAGTTGGTGTCATTCCAGACGTTTTCATCATACGCGTGCGCGTATGAGTAGGAAACCTGGGCCTGATACCGGTGAGACAAGCGCTTTTGCACCTTCATAAGGAGGCCCTCATAAATGGCGTGGCCTTCGTCGTTCCAGATGGTGATGGAGCCACTGGAGCATTCGTCGGTCGGATTATAGTCGGGAGTGGTTTTGCACAGCGGAATCACCGGCTGCGGCGTCGCGCTGCCGAGGTAACGGTTGAACAGGTTCTCATCGACTTCGCCGAGGGTCACGTTTTCACCCTGCCGGCGGGCCCAGTCGGCCGTGAGCACGAACCCGCCGCCCAGATCCCGCTGAATGCCGAGCGAGGTCTGATAGCTGCGCGCCAGCGGGAAGCTATGCGGATAAATCTCCACTCCCTGCTTGGCGTAATTGATGTTCGGATACGGGAACGACCCGCTACGCTGCGGATTCTGGGGAGACAACTGCGCTTCGACCGCGGGCAGTTCGTTGGCTACCAACTGGGTGAACTGGCCAACCGTCATGGACGTCAGAGCGCTGAGGGGCAAGGGTGCGCCCACCGGGATCAACTGACCGGTGTTGAAGTTGATAATGCCGGGGATATCGTTCGTGAAAGCGCTGGGGGCGAGCGTGTTTCGTGCGGCTCCCGGAGGATCGACGGAAGCGGCCGAACGCAGCTTATAATACCCCGGCGTGCTGTCCCAATAGATACCAGCGCCGCCGCGAATCACGGTCTTGTTGTCCTTGAACGGGCTCCAGGCGAAGCCGAAGGCCGGCTGGAATTCCTTGGTGTTGTTCTGCGTCGCTCCGCTACTGGCACCCAGAATCGGATTCAGGTAGGTCGGGATCGGGACTCCGGCTGGGTAGAACCCGGTCTGTGCATTCCAAGCCAAGCCGTAGTTGATAGTTAAGTTCGATTTGACTTTCCAGACATCCTGCGCATACGCGCGGTATTGGTTGTAGCCGATATTCTGGCCGTAATCGTACGCGCCGGGCAGCGAATTCGTGCCGACGCCGACGCCGCTGAAGATCGATGAGCCAAGGCTCAGGACGGGCAGGTTTAAAACCTGCGCATCGCTTGTGAGCACTGATGGCATGTTCGGGAAGTAGGCCGAGAGTCCGAGGTTCTTGATATAGGTGGGAGAGAACGCTGCCGTGCAAAGAGGCGTGCAGAATCCCCACTCACCGATGGAGCCGGTGGGATTGAAGTCGGCGCCGAACTTCAGCCGGTGCGAACCCTTTTGCCAGCTATACGCCTCGACGATTTCGAACCGGCGCGTGTTGCGTCCCTGCGGAGCGTTGAAATTTGGTCCGATCGGCGAAGCATTTCCGCCCAGGAAGTAATAGACGTTAGGCAGGGTTCCCGCGTCGCAGGTCCCTGAGCAATCCGACGGCGTCGCCTGGAGATTGTGGTTGCCCCAGTAGTTGTACTGGAAACGCAGGTCATTCACGGTGGTCGCCGTCAGCGCACTGGTCAGACCGATGATGCCCTGATCGGCCCAGTTGGTGTTGTGCGGCCAGTTGGACGGGTCACCGAATTCGAGCGATTGACCGAAACCGGCATTTCCGTCATGCGAATAGCGCATGAACAGGTTCTCTTTCGCGTTCAGGTGATAGTCGAAACGGACGCTGATCTGATGGCTGACGTACGGGCTGCCATAGCTGTTGTTGAGCGGCGCGAAGGCCGGATCCGTGGAATTGATGTTCACGGCCTGCACCTGGTTCAGGAATTCGTAATTGAAGAAGAAGAACAGCTTATCCTTAACAATAGGTCCGCCGAGCGAAGCGCCGGGGTTGCGCCGCACGAAGAACGGATTCAGAACCAGAGGATTACGCTGGAGGTTCGGATAGGCGGCCATGTTGTGGTCGCGATAGTAGAAATAGCCGCTGCCGTGCCAGTCATTCGAGCCCGAGCGCGTAACCACATTAATGGCGCCGCCCGCCGCGATGGGGGTGGCCAGATCGAAGTTAACTTCGGAAATCTGGAACTCCTGCACCACGTCCTGTGAGAAGTTCATCGAGGACATTCCGCCGCCCACGTCGATGTTGTCAGAGATGTTGCCGCCGTCGATGGTGACCGCAGTCCGGTTCCCGGCGCCCAGTACGCTGACCGTAAACAGAACGTTGAACTGCGCCACTGTACCTGCCGAAACCACCACACCCGGTTCCAGTTCCGCCAACTGAAGGTAACTGCGGCCATTCAGCGGCAGATCTTCAATGGTGGAGCGCGGGATGACGCCTTGAATATTGTGCGTCTCGTAGTTGATCTGCGCCGTGGCTGCTTCGACGGTAACTACTTCGGTCGCCGCGCCGACGCTCATGGGCATGTTCACCTGGGTGGACTCGCCGATCTGAACCGTTGCCGGGCGGACCAGCGTTTTGAATCCCTTGAGTTCCGCCTTGACGTCATAATCGCCGGCCTGCACAGCGGGAATGCTGTAAAAACCCTCCGCGTTCGTGGTTCCCGTGCGGCTGACGTTGGTCGCTTTATTAGTGGCCGTCACCGTCGCGTTCGGGATGACCGCTCCCGATTCATCGGAGACGACGCCGCTGATGGTGCCCGTTGGCCCTTGTGCGAATAAACTCACGCTAAGAAGCGCGAGAATCACGCAACATATCGACCCGGCCTTCAAAATATCTCTGAACATAAGGTGTGATTGCCCCCTGAAGTTTGTTGATTGACCTGCTGGACCCAATATCCAGCCGCGACTGCCCCTCACAACTCACAACGCTGCCCGTGCACCACTTCGAGGTGGGGCCGCATGCGACCTGGCATGCGCTTCTTAAAACAGCGAAAAGTGCTCTTTTTGACGGCCTTCGGCGGCCTATTAAAGTCGCCAAGACCCCCTTGTGAATCCTGATTGCATACTATAGACTATGGGCTGTAACGATGATAGGTGTGTAGACAGTGAATTCACGGTCAAATATGGCAGCCCCGTCAGCTTCCGTCGCATCTGATAGCGATGCACGCTGGGATCTGGTAGTCCGGATCTCAGAGAGTCAGAGGTTCGCCAAATCGCTGAGACTGCGAGAGTTTCTTCTGTACGTGTGCAAATCTGCACTGGACAGTCACACAGATGAAATCAGCGAGCAGAAAATCGGGGAGCGGGTATTTCACCGGTCGCCCGATTACAACCCCAACGAAGACAATATTGTACGTTCGCAAGCTCGCTTGTTACGTCAAAAGCTGGAAGCTTACTTCGCGACAGAGGGCGCCGAAGAGCCTCTCATTCTACGGATTCCAAAAGGCGGCTATGTTCCGGAATTCATAGAGCGTCCGGCGGAACCGGCTCCGGTGGTTCAGCCGATTACGGTCACGCCCGCCCCGCCTCGTCATAATGTGGTCCAGTGGCTGGTCGCCGCTGTCGCGATCCTTAGCGTGGCGGTGACCATCCTGGCGATCACGCTGGTTCGGGCCAGAGCAGCCGGCCCCACCGGGACAACCTCACATGCGCTGAACTCACTGTGGTCGCAGTTGCTGAACGAGAAAGCTCCTACCACAATCATTGTCCCGGACCATACTTATGCGATGCTTCAGGAATCGGCCGGGGAACGCGAGGAGCTTCAGAACTATCTGAATCGATTAACCCCTGGAGATAACACCGGCGCGCGTAAGCTTTTGGATCTGTTCCCGAGGTTCCCTAGCCGCCGCTACACCAGCTTTGACGCTGTCATCACGTCCGTCCGTGTGCTGCAGCTCGCCGACAAGTTCCAGAGCCGGGTGGTGGTCCGCTACGCGCGCGATGTCACCCTACGCGACCTTTCGCCGGGGAACGCGGTCCTGATCGGCCGGCCCGCCACCAACCTGTGGACCGGCCTGTTTGCGTCCAAACTCAACTTCCACGTTGAGTCCGACCTGGTGAATCATCGTATTATCTGCCGGAACGCCGCGCCGCAGCCGGGTGAACCGGCCGAATTTGTATCGAAGGCGGAGGGTGCGCGCCTGGAGTCGTTTTCGACGGTCGCCTTCATGCCCAATCTCAACGGTGGCAACGTCCTGCTGATCAGCGGCGCGGCCAGCAGCGCCCAGGAGGGCGCGGGCGACTTTCTCACCAGCGACAAACTCCTCAGCCGCCTGGCCGAGAAGATCGAACACGAGGGCCGCATGCCCTATTTCGAAGCCCTGCTCCGGACGGTGGCGATCGACGGCATGAGCCAGGAGCCATCCATCGTCGCTTACCGCGTTTTATCCGCGCACTAACCTTCCGACCGGTCGGGAAGTCTGGTAAAGTGTCATGCAAATGACCAATGTTCGAGTCCTCCTCGTCCTGACGATTGCTCCGGTCGCATTCGCAGCCGATCCCGACGGCGCCGCATTATATAAGTTGCGTTGCGCAGCCTGCCACGACATTTCCGCCGAAACGCGCGCTCCGGCGCCGTCCGCGCTGAAGCTTATGTCTCCGGAAAATATCGTGCACGCGCTCGACTCGGGGGTTATGAAGGAGCAAGGCGCGATGCTGTCGCCCGAGCAGCGCCGCACCGTCGCCGAGTATCTCACCGGGAAGGTCATGGGATCCACAGTTGCCAAGAGCACCATCGGCATGTGCGCCGATCCCAAGGCGCGTTTCGATCCTGACGGACCGGCGTGGAACGGATGGGGCGCCGATCTGGCGAACACGCGTTTTGAACCCGCCGCGGTCGCGGGTCTGGCGCCCGGCGACGTCTCCCGGCTGAAGCTCAAATGGGCGTTCGGATATCCCAGCACGTTCGCGTCGAACGCCCAACCGACCATCGTCGGCGGCCGTATCTTCGTGTCGAGCGCGAATCGGACGGTCTATTCGCTCGACGCTAAGACCGGATGCCAATACTGGTCGATGGAAACGCCCACTCCGGTTCGCAGCGCCATCACCGTCGTCACCGTCAAAGGCGAGGTCACGCGGTCGGTGGCGTTTTTCGGCGATCGCCGCGCCAATGCCTACGCCGTCGACGCCACCAGCGGAGAATTGCTGTGGAAGACGCATATTGACGATCACCCGCACGCCAGCATCACCGGGGCGCCGGTGTACTACGAAGCGCGCGTGTACGTTCCGCTGGTGGCCGCCGAAGAGGGCACGGCGATGAATCCGAATTACGAATGCTGCTCGGCGCGCGGCGGTGTGATCGCGCTCGATGCGATCACCGGCAAGCAGATCTGGAAAACGTACACGATCGACGAGACTCCGCATCCGGTCAGCAAGAGCTCGGCGGGAACCATGATGTGGGGGCCCTCCGGCGCCAGCATCTGGTCGGCGCCCACCATCGACCCGGAGCATCATCGCATTTACGTCGGCACTGGCGACAATTTTTCGAAGCCCGCCACGAAGATGAGCGATGCCATTATCGCTCTAAATATGGATACGGGGAAGATCGAGTGGGTGCGGCAGCTTACCGAAAACGACGCGTTCAACATGGCGTGCGAACCGGGCGCGCCGAAATCCAGTTGCCCGGAGGATGCCGGCCCCGACGTCGACATCGGCGCATCGCCCATCTTAGTGAAGCTCGCAAACGGCAAACGCGTGCTGCTGGTCAGCCAGAAATCGGGCGTGGCGCACGGCCTCGATCCGGATCATGAGGGCAAGGTCCTATGGGAAACGCGGGTCGGTAAAGGCGGCTCGCTGGGCGGGATTCAGTGGGGCTCGGCCAGCGACGGAAAGAACATGTACGTCGCGCTCAGCGACATTGATTTTATCCGCAAGGAGTTTACGACCAGGAAGCCGCTGCTGGTGAATCCGAAAGCGGGCGGCGGATTATTCGCACTCGACGCAGCCACCGGACAAAAGGTCTGGACCGCGCCTCCGCCGGTGTGCGGCGAGCGCCCCAACTGCAGCCCCGCGCAATCGGCTGCGATCACGGCCATCCCGGGCGTGGTGTTTTCGGGATCGGTGGACGCGCACATGCGCGCGTATTCGACCAAAGACGGCAAAGTCCTGTGGGATTTCGATACGGCGCGCGAATTCCAGACGGTGAACGGCATCACGGCGAAAGGCGGATCGATGGATGGTCCCGGACCGACCGTCGTCGGCGGGATGGTGTACGTTCCCTCGGGCTACGGAAGCTGGGGCGGATTGCCGGGCAACGTGCTGCTGGCGTTTTCGGTCGACGGAAAGTAGGGCGGGGATCATTGCCGACTTCCCCACACGGGAGTCTGCTCTTGCATCAGATGTTTGCGATTGGGGAGTAGTCTGTCCCCTTTCACAACAAGCTCCTCTAGGGTTGTGTCCCGCAAATCCCTTGAATAACTCGATACAGTCGGGGAGGGCGGACTTGAGTCCGCGCGGGGCTTTAGCCCCGCAGCTAGACCCGAACTGCGGAGCTGAAGCTCCGCGCGGGATAAAATCCCGCCCTCCAAAATCCTCCACGTGTTGTGGAGATATGCGATGAATTTCCAGTACATGATACTAGACCCTCCGTCGCGCCAGTACCATTTTGGTCATATTCCCTACCCGCGAGCTTGGTTTCCGCCGATCTGCCAAGTTGAATCGCTGGACCTGGAGGAGATCTATGCGCAAAGCGGTTTTCATCCTACTGATCAGCACCCTGGCGGTATCGGCGCAGCGCGCCCGATCAAACGTCGACGGCGCTACCCCCGCCAGTCTTCCGAACACCATGGACGTCACGCCCAGCCGCGGCGTCGGACCGTTCGATGCCAAGCAGGCTCAGGAGTGGCGCGATGCAGCCGAGGTTCTGTGTGCTCAGAGCCGCTATACAGAAGCCGAAAAGCTGTATGCGAAGCTGCTCGAAGAACGTGAGCACTCGCTCGGCCTCAACAGCCCGGAGCTGGTCGCCGATCTGAACGATCTCGGCCGCGTCAACTTCGCGCAGATGAAATATCAGGCCGCCATCACCTATTACGAGCGTTCCCTGCAGATCATGGAAACGGCCCATGGGAAACAGGATATTGCCGTAGTCGGTCCGCTCGATAAGCTGGCGCGGGTGTACCAGATGCTCGAAAAATATCCGCAGGCCGAGCAATACGTGCGGCGGGCGCTCGGGACCGTGGAGCGTGCGAAATCGCCGGATGCGGTCGAAGCCGCGCCCGAACTGGTCGCGTTGGGCGACCTGCTGGTCTTGGAAAAGCAGTTTCCGGAAGCCGAACAGGATTACGATCGCGCCGTAAAGATCTTTGAGAAATCGTCGGGCATCGCCACCCCCGACTTATTGCCGGCTCTGGACGGGATCGCGGCGGCATATGTCGAATTGCATCACCCGGCTGAAGCCGAAGCTGCCTGGCGCCGCGCGCTCTCGATCCGAGAAAGCGCCTTCGGGCCGTCGACCCTGGAGGTCGCCGACACGCTGGACCGTCTGGGCCGCTTTTATTTCCAACAAAAAAAGTATCCAGAAGCTGCGTATTGCTATGAAAGAACGCTATTTATCCGATCCAAGGCGCACGGCGACGATGCCCCGGATACACAGGCGACGCTCACCCAGGTGGCGAGTGTCTATGGCGCGCAAGGCCGCCAGGCGGATGCCGAACCCCTGTTCCGCTCGATGCTCTCCGCCAAGCAGGTCGAACTGGCGTCGAGCGTCAACTCGCTGGCCGCTTTGCTCGCCAGCCACGACCGCAACTCGGAAGCGGAATCGCTCTACAAAATGTCTATTTCGGTTCTGGACCGGCACGGCTTCGTGGCATCCCGCAAGCCCGTAGTCGACCGGAATGACCCTCCGTCGCCTTTGTTGGCCGAGACGCTCGACCAGTACGCCGCGCTGCTCAAGAAGATGCGCAAACGGTCGGATGCGGCCAAAATGGAAGCGCGCGCCCGGATCCTGCACGGTCTTCCGGAGGGGAAATCGTCATCCCCGCACGCATCGCATGGGAAGCGGACGCAGTAAGTACTACTCAAAATCGGAACAGCCGCCGATAGTACGGTTGTTATGTTGAGTCTTTTCAAGACGGAACCTTCCGCCGATCAGATCGCGGCAGGGCCCGCGATTCACTTTGAGGAACCGGCTCCAACTGAGCCGGCCGACTTCGAAATCG
The DNA here is from genome assembly GCA_963797245.1 of Terriglobia bacterium. Lineage (GTDB taxonomy): Bacteria > Acidobacteriota > Terriglobia > Bryobacterales > Bryobacteraceae > Palsa-187. Next base: position 94,735 of record CAWCPE010000008.1, on the reverse strand, counting down.
TGCTGGGCCGGCGGCAACTGGCCAGCGTTTTATTCCTGGCCACGGTAGTGATCGCGGTTTTTTCCTCAATCAGCTACCTGGCCGGAAAATCACTCGCCCCGGCGCCCCAAAAGATCGAGGTCATTCGGACCGTTGCCGTCCCTCAACCCGCTCCCGCTCCGGCCGTCAAACCAGAGCCGCCTCTGTTTGACGAACCCCGCCAAGGTGCCCTTTACCTTCAGATGGGCGCGGTCGAAAAGGGCATCGCCGTGATCTTCGCGGAAGGTTTGCGGAAACGCGGTTTCGACGCCTTCGTCGCGCCGGGTCCCAATGAAAGGATCTTCCGTGTTTTGATCGGTCCGCTGGCCAACGAACAGGCTCACGCAAGAGCGCGGGAGGCCGCAGCCGCCATCGGACTCAATATCTTCGCGGAAAGGTTCAACAGCAAGAATTAGCTTTTTTACCACGTAGTTAGCGCACTAACCCCGCCATCTCCACTCCCAAGTGGGTGATCGGATTTTTTCTTGCAATTGTCATCCCCCGTGTTGTATCCTTGCCCAACGGGTTTTGTTGGGAACTTCACCGTTACATTTCTATTTTTGTCCGTCTTGTTTTGGGGAAAGGGGTTTATGCAATTTCAGCACGTTCAGGCTTCCGCTACTCGTGTATTTACACGAGCTTTCATCTTCAGCGCTCTGGTTTTGGCGCTCGCACTGGGGACCCTCAGCGCACAGGTTCTGACCGGAACGCTCACCGTGACCGTAACCGACGCGAGCGACGCCGTTGTGCCGGGCGCGAACGTTACCATTACCGAAGTCAATTCCGGCCACGAATTAAAGGGCACTACGGATGCGCGCGGCGCATACACGTTCACCAGTTTGAGTAACGGCGCCTACAAGCTGGTGGTCGAGCACGCCGGCTTCGCGAAGTCCGAGATTGACCGTGTAAACGTGTACACGTCGGAAGCGACGCCGGTGGCGGTCAAGCTCGAAGTCGCCAAGACCGGGACGGAAGTCGTGGTTCAGGCCGAAGCGACCGTGGTCCAGACCGAATCGGTGGAACTGAAGAACGCGGTGGATTCGGCCACGCTTGACACCATGCCGCTGCCTACGCGCAATCCGCTCGACCTGGTGAAGTCGTTTGCGGGAATCATGACGCCCAACACCACTTCGGTGACCGGCGGCGACGCGTTTGTCCATGGTTTGCGCGGCAACACCACCAACCTGACCCAGGACGGCATCAACGTTCAGGACAACACGGTGAAAACCAGCGCGTTTTTTGCCATCAGCGCCCCGGTGGTGGATACCATCCAGGAGATTAACGTGACGGTGGGCGGCGGCGGCGCCGACGCCGGTTTCGGATCGGCGCAGGTATCATTGGTGACGGCGCGCGGCAGTAACGACCTGCACGGGTCGCTGTACTGGTTCCAGCGCACCAGCTTCCTGAACGCCAATACCTGGTTCAATAACGCTCAAGGCGTTCCCACACCCTTCCAGTTGCAGAATCGCATCGGCGCGACCATTGGCGGACCGTGGTACATCCCCAAAATCTATAACGGCAAAAACAAGACGTTCTTCTTTTTCGGATACCAGGCTTACCGGGAACCCCGATCCTCGCCGACGGTGCGCACCGTGATGACGGCCAACGCCGAGCAGGGTCTGTTCACCTACACGCCCACCGGCGGTGCTCCGACGACCGTGAACCTCCTGAATCTGGGGACCATCGGCACCACCGGCATCAAGCCGGTGATCAACGCCACCACGATGGGCGTGTATACGAAGATCGTTCCGCAGTCGGGTTACATCAACAACGGTTGCAACGGCGGCGATGTCAATAACTTCTCCTGCCTTTCGTTCAATGAATCCGGCGTGAACGATCAGGACTATTACACGGTCCGCATCGACCATCAGATCACCACCAAGAACTCCTTTGAATTCGTGTGGAACCGCGCCAATTTCAACACCGCGCCGGACTTCCTGAACGGCAATCAGCCGCCGTTCATCGGCGCGCCGTGGTCGGGTGGGCAGATCTCCTCGCGCGAAACGTTCGTCTGGGCGGTAACTTCGGTGATCACCCCGAACCAGACCAACGAAGCCCGCGTCGGATACCAGCACGCTCCGGTGGACTTCGCCTATGGCAACAACTTCTCTGAAACGGGCGGCGTTCAGATCGCCTATGCGGGCGTTACCAGCCCGATCATGACCAGCACGAACTTCCCGCAAGGCAGAAATACTCCGGTGCGGCAGTACATCGACAACTACGCCTGGATCAAGGGCAATCACCAGTTCCGGTTTGGCGGTGAATTCCGCCAGGTGGTGGCCGACTCCTTCGTCTACAACACCGTCTTCCCGCGCGTCACCATTGGCACCAACGGCGCGAACGCGGACGGGCTGAGCACTTCGAACCTTCCCGGTATCAGCGCAGCCGAGCTGATTATCGCCAACGATGTTTTTGAAAACATCACCGGCATGCTGGGCACCATCGGACAGGGGTTCAATCACACCTCGGCAACTTCCGGCTATGTCGCGGGCGTTCCCGAAAATTACACTCCCGTCCAGAACAGCATGGCCGGCTACGTCCAGGACAACTGGAAGATCATGCGCAATCTGAGCGTGTTCTACGGCGTTCGCTGGGAGTATCAAGGTCCCTACAACGCCCGCAACGGCCTGGTGCTGCTGCCGGAGAATGGAATTCAGACGCTGCTGGGTCCGACGCCCGCCGGCAATTCGCCGGTCGGAAACCTGTTCCAGCCCGGCCTGCTGGGTGGCGACATGAACCCGCAATTGACCTTGCAGGGCGGAAACTACGGATCGCCCAGCACCAATCGCCAGTTAGCCAACTTCGGCCCGTTCGCGGGCATCGCCTACTCACCGTTTGGCGACAGCAAGACCGTCATCCGCGCCTCTTTCGCGCAGCACTACGTCCAGGAAGGCTTCACCTTCTGGGATGCGGAGACCACCGGCAACACCGGCTTGTTCACCACCGCGAGCAACACGGCTCCCACGGGCGTGTTCTCCACCAGCACGATTGCCGGCCAGCAGCCCACGCCCATCGGCGGCACCTTCCCGGTTTCGCAGATCTCCAATTTCTTGAACCTGGGCGCGGGCTCGGAAATCGACTTTGATAAGAATCTGCAGACTCCGTATGTGCTCGAATATAGCTTGGGCGTCCAGAGGGATATCGGAAAGCACTTTGTCATCGAAGCCCGTTACGTAGGCAACCATGCCGTGAAGCAGTACCGCGAATTCAGCATGAACCAGCTGGATATCAATAACAACGGCGTGTTGCAGACCTTCGATAACGCCCAGAGCAACCTGGCCATCAACACGGCCAGCGGCAAGGGCAGCACCTTCGCTTACAATGGTCTGCCCGGACAGGTGCCGACGCCGCTGTTCGACCAGTTGTTCGCCGGTCTCCCGTCGAGTTCGGGTTATACCAACTCGACCTTCATCACCAATCTTCAGCAGAACAACATCTACACGCTGTTCAACAGCATTCGCACCACCAAGACGTACTATCCGAATGTGGTGGGCGCGAACGGCCTGGGTGCATCGAACGGGCTTCCGCTGAACTTCTTTGTCGCCGATCCCTACGCCACCAGCGCGACTTTCGTCGACAACGCCGCCTGGAGCAAGTTCAACGGCCTGGAGCTCGAAATCCGGCGCCGCTACTCGAACCTGACCGTCCAGGGCAACTACACGTTCAGTAAGGTCCTGGCCGATAACATCATTACCGAGTCGCAGTCGGAATTGCAGAATTACCAGAACCTGAACAACACCGGACTGGACAAGTTCATCGCCGGCATCAACGTGAAGCACAGCTTTGGCGTGAGCTTCTCCTACGCCCTCCCGTTCGGCAAGGGTCAGTACTTCCTGGGTGGTGCGAACCGCCTGGTGAATACCCTGGTGGGCGGCTGGAGCGTGAACGGCTTTACGCATCTGTCGAGCGGCGCGCCGCTTTCGCTGACCTCCAACCGGTTCACCACCGGCTGGGGCAGTTCCAATACGCCCAACCTGATGAACATGACCGCCAAGCAGCTCCAGTCGCAGATGGGCGTGTTTGAAGAGCCCACCGGCGTGTACTTCATTAACCCGGCCTCGGGTTTGTTCACCATCAAGGGCGCCACCAGCACCGCCAACTTCTGCTCCGCCGGTCAGACTACCCCGTGCTTTGCGGAGCCTGCGCCGGGACAGATGGGCAACCTCTCCTACGATCAGTTCAATCTGCCGTGGTTCTTCGATCAGGATCTTTCCATGGTCAAGGACATCAAGATCTTCGAGCGCCTGAAGATGCAGCTTCGCCTGGAGGCGTTCGACGTGTTCAACAACGTCAACTTCTCGATCGGCTCGCTGGCGTCTTTGACCGCCAGTTCCACTTCGCCCAATTCGCTCGATTCCACCAGCTTCGGCCAGTTGACCAGCACCTTCGACACGGCCCGCGGCGGCGGCGTCACATCGCGCATCGTCCAGTGGGGCATGCGGTTCGTGTTCTAAGCGGTAACTCAAACATTTGAAAAGGGCCGGGCTCGAAAGAGTCCGGCTTTTTTTGTTGCGGTGCCGTGTGGCGCTAAATTGAAGTTGACGGCTGACCTCCCCTCCCTTACGGTCGGGGTTCCGATTGGGCGCGGAATCGGAACCCTGAGCGTCAGCGAGGGGAGGGAGCCGGTCAACCTACAAGTAGCCCACCACCCGGCTCTGCACGCCTTGAGCAGGCCGGCCGTCATGTTTAATGGTGAACTTCCTCCGCGCCCTGGCGCTCTGTCTGTGCACGATTCTGGTATGCGCCGGATCCGATTTCGCGGAATCCCTGTATAAAGCCGGCCTGAAGGCCGAACACGCCGGCGATCTGCTGCACGCCTACCTGTTGTACGCCCGGGCCTCCGCGCTCGAGCCGGCCAACGTATCTTACGCCGAAAAGAAGACCGCACTCCGCCTGGCAGCCACGCGCTCCATGCGGGAGGATCTGGGACCCGATCCCGCGGCATCCGACCTGGCGCCCGAAACGGATACGCTCAGCGCCCGCGACCTGCTCGACGCGAAGTTTCTTCCGCCTCCGCAACTCGAGCCTTCGCAGGGCCGCAAAACCTTCGACCTGAAGGGCGACGCCCGTGCGATTTTCGACCAGGTGGCGGCCGCTTACGGACTACAGGTGGTCTTCGAAGCGGACTACCAATCGCCTCCGCCCTTCACATTCCGTCTGGATGACGTGGACGCGGAAGTTGCGCTGCGCGCGCTCGAAGCGGTGTCGAATTCGTTCCTGGTCCCGGTGAATTCCAAGCTCGCGATGGTGGTTCGCGACACGCCCGCCAAGCGGACCGCGCGCATGCCCGAGGTCGCCGTGGCGATTCCCATTCCGGAGCGCATGACGGCCCAGGACGCGCAGGAAATGCTGCAGGCCGTGCAGCAGACCCTCGAAATCCGGCGCGCGGTGCTCGATCCCGGTAAGCACCGGATCTTTCTTCGCGGCGAAGCTGGAAAAGTGGCCGCCGCGCAGCGGCTCCTGGCGGGTCTTTCGAAGATTCGTCCGCAGGTGGAGATCGATGTCGAGTTCTTATCGGTGGAGAAGACGTCCACGCTCAATTACGGAATGACCCTGCCGTTCCCCATCTCGATCGTCAACTTTGAGGGCACCCAGACGCTCAACGCCGCATTTGCGACCCTCAGGTCGATTGGCTCCTACGCTACGCCGTATGCGATCGGCATCACGCAGTCGTCGGTTTTCGCGACGCTGGCGCGCGCCTCGGCCACCAATCTTCTGAACGCCCAGCTTTCGATCCTGGACGGCCAGGCGGCCACGCTGCATATCGGCCAGCGTTATCCCATCGCCTCCAATCAATACGTCGGCAGCACGGCTGGCCAGGTCGGAACGGTATACACACCGCCGCCGACCATCAGTTTTGAAGACCTCGGCCTGGTGCTCAAGGTCACGCCATCGGTGCATCTGGAAAACCAGGTGACGCTCGACGTGGATGCGGAATTCAAAACGCTGGGCGCCACCAGCCCGGTATCCGGGATTCCGATCATCGCGAGCAACAAGTACACGGCCAAGGTGCGCCTCCAGCAGGGCGAATGGGCGGTGATCGCGGGGCTGGTGACCAACAACGACAGCACCACGCGGGCTGGCGTCCCGGGTCTGATCGACCTTCCCTGGATCGGCCGGCTGTTTGCCAACAACACCATTGCAAAAGACGATTCGCAGGTTCTGGTGATCCTGAAGCCGCACGTCACGTCGATGCCGGCCTGGGAAAACGTCACGCCTCCGATCTGGATCGGGACGGATACCCGGCCGATGACGCTAGTCCATGACTCCCAGTAGAATTTCCCGGTATCGCGCGGCGATCTTATCGAGCGCATGCTCTTCCGCGATGTGCTGAGCCGCGCGTTTGCCGATTTCCCTTGCTGCGGTCCGATCGGCATCCAGCCACAGGATCGTCCTCGCTAGCATTTCCTCTTCAGCCGCGCCGGTGTCCACGCGCAGGCACGCGTTTTCCGGAATGCGCGCGATCTCCTCTCCGGAGGTGAACACCACGGGCTTGCCGATGCCCATCACGCGGACCGCGATCCCGGAACTTTCGCCCGCGGCCGGGTAACGCAGATTGACGCACACATCCGTCGCCTGCGCGAAGCGCCAGAAATCGGGCTCGGGGAGATGGCCCACGCGCAGAATTCGCGCGTCGTTCAGGCACGGCGCGAGGGCGCGCTCCAGGTCGCGCGACGCGAATTCCCCGGCGATCAGCAGCCGCGCATCGGCGCCGCGGTCCCAGGCGCGCTTCATCGCGCGCAACACCACCGGCAGGCGTTTCGATTCCCGCAGATGACCGAATACGCCCACGATCAGCGTCCGCGGCTTCACACCCAACCCGGCGCGGAAGAGTAGAGTATCGCCGGGCGACGCCAGAGGCGGCGGTTCAAAAAAATGGGGAACCTCGAAGATCGCCGCGTTGGGTGCGTGGCGCCGGACCATTCGCGCCGCGGCCGGATTGTGGACAATCACCGCGCGCGATGCCTCCGCAATCCGCTTCAGCATGGGAAATTCGAAATACCGCGAATCCGCCGCCGAGCGCGCCCGATTCTCCCACAAATCCGCGGCGAAGTCGCGCGACCATTCTCCGTAATTGTGAACGAATTCCTCGACGTAACCCGTGCGATCGAGCGAGCCGAGAAAAAAATGCTGCAGCACCGCATCGTGCAGCGCGGTGACGCCGGGCCGTTCCAGAGCGCGCCGATAAATGGATGCGTGCAACTGGTTGTTGCCGACGTGGTACAGCGAAATATCTCCGTCGCGCCCGACCGTCATCGGGCCCAATCGGCGCATGGCCCGGAGCAGCGCCTCCGAGTAATCCGCGACGCCCGTGGAGGCCGGTGGAAGAGGCGAAAAAAACCCAATTTTAATCACTTCGTCCGAGGCCCGAATAAAGCCGTCCCTACCCGCACATGGGTCGCGCCTTCTTCGATGGCCGCTTCGAGATCGTGCGACATGCCCATCGAAAGCTTGCTCAATCCATGCTCCCGCGCGAGCGCCGCCAGTCGTCGGAAGTACGGCCGCGTGACTTCGGGATCGTCATTCCACGGCGGCATGGTCATCAGACCCGTCAACTGAAGGTTGGCGCACGCGCGAATCTCCTGAATCAAACCGCCCAACGATTCGGGTTCCAAGCCGGCTTTCGATTCCTCATGCGACAGCTTCACCTCGATCATCACTTCCAGCTTCCGTCCGCCTGCATCCAGCCTTCGCGCGAGCTTTGCCGAATCCACCGTCTCAATCACCTGAAACAAATCCAGCGCAACGCGTGTTTTATTGGATTGCAGATGCCCGATGAGGTGAAACTGGGCATCCTTCAAATCGGTAAGCGCCGGGTGCTTGGCTTCGAACTCCTGCACGTAATTCTCGCCGAAGACGCGCAATCCCAACCCGTAGGCTTGGCGGATCACTTCGGCCGGAAACTTTTTGGTCACCGCGACCAGCGTGATCTCCGAACGAGCCCGTCCGGCCCGCGCCGCCGCGGATTGAATCCGCGCTTCCACCTGCTCAAGCCGTTCCTGAAGCATTGTCCTCCAACATGATAAACTGCCCGCAATATGCGGATCCTAGCGCTGCTGTCTGTCATGACTCTCTGGGGCGCGTCGAACAACACGTCCACCGAGGGGCGGATCTTCTTTCTCGATCTGCGCGGCGGGCGCCTGGTTTCGGCCAATCCCGACGGCTCCGATCTGAAAGTGCTTCAGGACGGCCTCCGGCAAGGTCCGGACGGCGTAGCCGTCAACGCCGCGTCGGGCCATATTTTCTGGAGCAACATGGGCAAGGTGAAGCTCGACGACGGTTCGGTGCAGCGCATCAACCTGGACGGCACCGGCCTCACCACCGTCGTACCGATCGGCGGCACGTTCACCGCGAAGCAGCTCAAGATCGACCGGAAGCACGGGAAGTTGTACTGGTCCGATCGCGAAGGAATGCGGGTGATGCGATCGAATCTGGACGGCTCGAAGCTGGAAACGCTGATCGAAACCGGCCATGGCGAGGAAGATCGCAAGGATGCGAGGAACTGGTGCGTGGGCATCGCGCTCGACACGGACAAAGGGAAGATTTATTGGACGCAGAAGGGCGGCGAAAACGCCAACCAAGGCACGCTGCGCCGCGCCAATCTCGAAATTCCAAAAGGCCAGGACCCCGCGCATCGCAAGGATGTTGAGATCCTATTCGACAAGCTGCCGGAGCCCATCGATATCGATCTCGACCTGTCGAAGCGTATGATCTACTGGACCGACCGCGGAGATCCTCCCCGCGGCAACACGGTAAATCGCGCGCCCATGGACAAGCGCGTGACGGAATCCGAAATCCTGTTCGGCGGATTGAAAGAGGGAATCGGCATCGCGCTCGACGTGAAAGGCCAGCGCATGTTCGTCACGGACCTACGCGGCAATGTGTACAGCGCGAACCTGAATGGGAGCGATCAGAAGACCATCCTGACCGGCCAGGGCAGCCTGACCGGCATCGCCTACGCGGTCGTGCCGAAATAGGCACGTGGCGCACGTTTCAACGTGCTGCGTCGACACTCTGTCGACGCCTCCTGACCCGTCGAAAAGTGTCGAGACGAGTCTCGACACGGCACGCAGGAGTGCGTGCGCCACATTTTATTGCTGAGCTTCCGGACGCTGCCGCTGCTGCTCGAAATACGTGTCGAGAAAATCGAGCGCCGGTTTGTGCGGGACCGGCATCACCTTCACCTCATCGCCGAAGCCCATCAGTAAATCTTCCTTGGCGTGATACGCCGGCCACTTGAGCAGGCCTTTGCCGTTGGGATCGCCGGTAGTCGCGAAATTCACCCAGTAGGACGACATCATGTCCGCCAGCTTCCGGTCTGTATCTTCCCACGGGCGATTCTGCGGATTCGATTTGCCGTTGACGTTATCGAAAACGTAGGCGATTTCCGAGCTGTGATACGCGCCCCGTTTCGCCGCATCCGGCCCCGGAGGAACGCGGCTGAAATAGTACATGTAGGTTTTCGCTTTTCCGGTTTTGGTTTCCAGACGCGCCCAGGTGCGCATCTCCCATCCGAAAGTCTGGTCCCGCATGGCGGCCGCGCTCGCCGCGTGCGCTTCTTCGTCGTTGGTGAACGGATAAATCTTCAGGAATTCCGTCGCATTCGCACCGTAGCGTCTCTCGCTGCGTGCCCGGAAATCGTCGGCCTTGACGGTGGCCGGCGTGAACATGGTCCCTTCGTCGGAATTCGATCCGATCAGCAAAGGCACGTCATTCTGCCGGCCTTTCGAAAAAATCGTGTACACGTCTTCCGGCAGAACGTAGCCGTCCACGTCGGGACCCTGGTATCCGCCCTGCTTCGCCTGGATCTCGGCCGCGGATTTGGAGCGCAATTCAGCCAGCGAATTCGCGCCCAATGATTCCCCAAATTTCACGCCGGCCTGTTCCGCCTCGGCCAGCTTGCGGACGTGCGCGAACTCGGCGCCGCTCTCGCCGATCACGCGGTGGAACAGTCCATGCGCCAGCGGGGTGGCCATCAGCATGTTGGTGCTCCACGACCCGGCCGATTCGCCAAAAATGGTCACGCGTTTGATATCGCCGCCGAATGCCGCGATGTTCCGCTGCACCCATTCGAGCGCGGCGAGCTGATCCATCAATCCGTAATTGCCACTCGCGTTGCGGTCGGACTCCTTGGTCAGCTCGGGATGCGCGAAAAATCCGAACGCGCCCAGGCGATAGTTGAACGTCACCACTACTACGCCCTTTTTCGCAAGCTCCTCGCCGTTATAAATGGATCCGGCCCCGGCAGTGAGCGCGCCGCCATAGATCCAGACCATCACGGGACGTTTTTCCTTGGGCGAACGCGCGGCGGTGTAGACGTTCAAATACAGGCAGTCTTCGCTCATTTGTGCGTTCCCGCGAGCGGTGCGCTGCATGCACACCGGACCGAATTCGTCGGCGGCGCGAACGTTATCCCACCGGGCCGCGGGCTTCGGACCTTTCCAGCGCAAATCCCCGACCGGCGGCGCAGCGAACGGAATGCCTTTGTAAATACGAACGCCGGCTTCGGCGCCATCGACTCCGGTAATCATGCCGGTGTCGATGTGAACGGGATCGTTCGCAGCAGCCAGCGGGAGCATCGCCGCGAAAACGAGGATGGTTCGACGGATGAGCATGCACAGATGATACTACGCGCGCTTGGGAGAGTGCGCCGACTTTTGACGTTCTCATTCCGAGGTACAAACCCCCTGAACTCGGATATTTCCGTAGTTCAGTCACCCAGTTCCCGATCCCCTCCGGGCTATTTTCAAGCCGGAAGGGAGGTCACATGGGAGATCCGATTATCATTTTGCCGCCCGGTTTCTAAAGCGCGTAACCGGCTGATTGGTTGAGGCTTGCGGGCGGAATTCTCGGGAAATCCAGAGTCTCGCCCGCAAGTAATATGCCGCGGTTAGTACTCCTGATGCTGGTATATGCCTCGGATTCCTGGTAGGATTGCTAGGTTTCTCAAATATAAGGGAGAATTGCATTGGCGCTCACCCGGTGCCTATGCCTCGCCCTCACGTTGTCGATGCTCGGCTTGCGCCCGTCAGCCGTAGTCAGGACCGGATCGCCTGAACCTGGTCGGTGGTGGGGCACAACAGAGTCGAGTCATCTCCGTCGAACAGCTCACGAGTTTTTCGCCGCGGGAAACTTTCGCGCTGCCGAACCCGTTTGCCAGCGCGGCTTCGAATTAGCGGACCGCGCCCACGACGGGATCGCCGCCGCCCGCTTTCTAATGACCGTCGCCGCTGCGCGCCTGGGGGAATTCCACTATGGCGCCGCGCTCGACGCCTATCTTCAGGCTCGCCGCCGTGCACTTGCCAATCGAGATCTGGCCGACGCAGCCGCCATCGAAGCCAGCCTTTCCGTTCTCTATCTGCAGATCTGGGATCTCGATTCATCGTTGCACGCGGCCCAACAGGCCCGCTCCGAGGGCGAATTTCTGAGGCGCCGCGACCACGCCAGGCCGTATTTTGAAACCTCGTTGCTGCTTCAGCTCGGCCGGCTGCATGAGATTCTGCGCGATGGCCAAGCTGAAGGTCTGTATCGGGAAGGGATCGAGGCCGCGCGGCGGGAAGGAAATGTCGCGCTCGAAGCCAAGGGATGGGATTACGCCGGCGAAACCCGTATGGCGGCGGGCGATCTGGCCGGGGCGGAACGGGCTCACGATCAGGCGTTCCGGCTGCGCTCCCTGTTCGATCATCCGGACTTACCTATTTCCTGGGCGTTTGAAGGTGCGCTGAACCTGGCGCAAGGCAACCTCGACCTGGCGGCGAAGTTTACGGATCAGGCCATCGCTTCCGCCGCGGTGGTCGACTCCGGGTTTCCTTTATATATGTTGATGCACCAGCGCGGCGAAATTCGCGCGGCGCGCGGGGATCAGGACGGTGCCTTGGCCGATTTCGGCGCGGCGGTCGAACTCGCGTCCCGTTGGCGTCAGGAGATCCCCCCTTCGATATCGTCGTTGACCGCTGCCAATATCGAGCTCGAAAACCGCGTATTCGATTCGTTTATCGAGGCCGCGGCCGAACGGGCGCTGCGCAGCCGGGACGAGCGCTGGGTGGAACGATCGCTGGCCGCGGTCGAACGCAACCGGGCCCACAGCCTGCTCAAAACGGTCTCCTTTATCGATACCTGGCGTGGCAAGCTGCGGCCTGAATACTGGGAAGCGCAGGGGCAGTTGCGCGCGGAATCAGCGCGGCTCCTGCGAGCCGGCCAGTCGAGGAGTTCCGAATCGGATCGTTTGGAATTGGAACTAACCGAAATGGAATCCGAAACGAAATTACAGATTTCCAGCAATTATAAAGAGATCTTTAGCCCCCAGGGTTCACTTATACATATTCAAGAAGGACTAAGTGCGTCGGAAGTACTGCTGAGCTTCCATTTGGGGAAGCCAGCATCGTACTTGTGGGCAGTTACGGCGGATCGGGCGACTTTGCATCGATTGCCGGGGGCCGAACAGCTCCGCGCGGAAATCGCGGCATTCCGCGAAGCGGTGCGGCGCGGAGAGTCGGATGCGGATGAGCGCGGCGCGGCCGTGTACTTGCAATTATTCGGGACTCTGGAACCCGCGGCGGCCGCGCGGAAAACGTGGCTCCTGTCGGTGGACGATGCGTTATTCGATTTGCCCTTCGGGGCGTTAGTGACGGAGAAGAAAGACCATGTTGTGAAGTATCTGGTGGAGGAGCATGCCCTGGAAGTGATCCCCGGCGCGCTGCTGCTGAGCCGCGGCGGAGGAAAGCCGGATGCGAACGGCTGGTTCCTGGGAGTCGGAGATCCGATTTACAATGCGGCCGATCCGCGACTGGCAAAGTCCCGCCCGTACTTCGGCGGATGGCGGGCCGAGGCGGCTTCGGGTCTGGACCCGCTCGGAAGGCTGGTGGGCAGCGGACCGGAGGTCGAGCTGAGCGCCCGAAACTGGACCGGAGCGTCGGGGCGGGGAAATGTCGTGCTGCGCGGGGCGGTTGCGCTCCGTTCGCGATTCGTCGAACTGGCCGCGCGTGGACCCGCGGTCATTCACCTTGCAACGCACGTGCTTTCTCCTCCGGGAGGTGCCGACCACGCGATGATCGCCTTCGGCGCGGGATCGACCGGAGAACCGGAGTTCCTGAGCGCCTCGGAAATCGCCACCATGCGCGTCCCCGGAGCGCTGGTGGTTCTGTCGGGATGCGAAACCGGAGCGGGCAGCATCCGCCCCGGCGCCGGTCTTCTGGGATTAACCCGCGCCTGGCAGATGGCCGGCGCGAGTGCGGTGGTGGCGACGGCGTGGCCCGTGGCCGATTCGACCGGTGCAATTTTTGCAAGCTTTTACAGGAATTTAGGCGACGCAGGGCCGGCTGAGGCTCTCGAACGCAGCCAGATTGAAATGCTCCGCAGCGGAACCTGGCGAGCGCGGCCGTCGTATTGGGCCGCCTATCAGTTGAGCGGAGGTATCCATTGATCAGACGCGCGTTTCAACCCCTTCGCGGCTACATCCGCAACAGCGCCCGCATCTTGCCAGGCGCCCTTCCGGAAGATACCGATCCGGTGGCCGAGCCGGTGGAGTTTGACGATCCGACCCCGGCGCGCTACGCCACCCTGAGCCTGCTGGTGGACCGCATCCGCACCGGCGAAACCGACGGAATGGAGGAGCTGTACCAGCTCTTCTCGAAAGGCATCCGGTTCTATTTGTGCCGCCAGCTGGGGCCTCAGGAATTTGACGATAAAGTCCACGATACCTTCGTGCTGGTGGTGCTGGCCATCCGCCGGGGTGAGTTGCGCGAACCGCAGCGGCTGATGGGCTTCGTCCGGACCATCGTCCGGCGCCAGGTGGCCGCCCATATCGACCGCGTGGTGCATATCCGGCGCGATCACCTCGACCTGGAATCGAGCGCCCGGGTCGCGGATCCGAGCGGGAATCCGGAAGAGGCTGCTATGTTCCGGCAGCGTACGGAGTTAATCAATCGTGTCCTGGGCGAAATGACGGACCGCGATCGGGAGATTCTGACCCGTTTCTATTTGCAGGAAGAGGGTCAGGATCAGATCTGCACGGAAATGGGCCTTTCCGAGACGCAGTTCCGGCTGCTTAAAAGCCGCGCCAAGGCTCGCTTTGGCGAACTGGGCAGGAAAAAACTGAGTCACCGGGCCCTGAGTGCATTTTTCTTGAGAACTTCGGCGGGCATTTCCCACTAAGAGACATAATCCCAGTTCGGGAAGACATCCTGTGGAGAATCGCTTGATTTTCGACTCGCATCCTTCGGAAGACTTTCTGGAGGAATACGCCTTTGACCGCCTTTCCGAACTGGACTGCGCGGAATTTGAAGAACACCTCCTGATCTGCCCGCGCTGCCAGCACAATCTGCACAAAACCGACGAATACATCTCCCTGATGAAACGAGGCGCCATGGAATGGCAGAGCGACAAAGCCTCCCGCGCGACCGCTTCGAGATCGGCCGCATGGCGTTCGTCGATCGCCGCGGTTCTGGGAGTGGGAGCGGTGACGGCGGCGCTCGCCGTTGCGATTCCGCATTATTCGGGGCGGCCCTCTCCGTCCGCATTTCCGGTCGAACTGGTCGCCCTGCGCGGCGGCGAGGGGCCGGCGATGGCGCGGGCCCGGTCCGGCGCGGCGATCGGCATTATGATCGACACCACGGATCTCGACGACCGGCATGCTCTGCGTGTCGCGGTGGTGGATGCCAGCGGGAAACCCGTCTGGGCCGGCGACGCGCGCGAGCCCAATGCCGGGACCAGGATTTCCGCGCGAATCGACACCCGGCTTCGCGCGGGGGTGTACTGGATCCGACTTTACTCCTCGCGTGGTGAGCTGTTGCGCGAGTTCGGGCTACGAGTTGAATAAGGCTTGAGCCGCGTCCTTGATTCCTGTAAGCTCCTTAGTGTGAAACCCGTGAATTTGCTGCTCTCCCTGACGGTCGGGCTGACGCTCGCCGTTCCGTCCTTCGCCGCGGACGCGAGCATGACCCCCAAGGAACGCGCCGACCTGATTCAGTATCTGCAGGACGCGCGCAAGGAATTCCTCGATTCGGTCAGCGGCCTGTCCGACGCGCAGTGGAAATGGAAACCCACTCCCCAACGCTGGAGTGTAGGGGAGTGCGCCGAGCATATTGTCCTTTCCGAGCAAATGCTGTTCGGCAAGGCGAAGGAAGCCCTGCATAATCCGCCCGATCCGGATTGGGAAAAGAAAACCGCCGCGAAGACCCAGATTCTGCTCAGCGTGATGGCCCAGCGCAAAGGGAAAGCGACCGCCCCTGAAGAAATCACACCGACCGGCAAGATGCCCCGCGCCGAAATCATGAGCCTGTATGCGAAACAGCGCGCCGCCACCATTAAATTCGTCGAAACCACCGACATCGCGCTCAAGGAGCACATCGCTCCGCATCCTTTCCCGATTTTCAACCCGCTGAACGCCTATCAATGGGTGTTGTATATCCCGCTCCACAACATGCGACATGACAAACAGATTGCGGAAGTGAAGGCCACCCCCGGATTTCCGTCCGAGTAAGCACCGCTTCACGCGGTTGTAATGTAGTTGTAATGGACGATCAGTTACCCTTTTCTTAGCTATGAAGAAAATTGTGCTGATCGAGGACGACCAGGACCTTTACTCTCTTATCCAGTACAACCTGGAAAAGGAAGGTTTTGCGATGGCCGGTGCGCAGACCGGCAAAGGCGCCCTTGACCTGTGCCGCCGGGAGCGGCCCGACCTGATTATCCTGGACATCATGCTGCCGGATTCCGACGGCCTCGAAATCTGCAAGGCGATCCGCGCGCATCCCGAGCTGGCGCATGTCCCGGTGATTTTCCTGACCGCGCGAGCCACCGAGACCGACCGCATCGTCGGCCTGGAGTTGGGCGCCAACGACTACATTGTCAAGCCCTTTTTTGTTCGCGAGCTGATCGCGCGCATCAAGATTCATTTTCGCGGACAGCCGCCGGTTTCAAAGCTCCTCAAATGCGGCGAGCTGGAACTCGATCGCGCGCGCTGCCGCGTGCAGCTTTCCGGGCGCGAGGTCTCGCTGACGGCCACTGAATTCCGGCTGCTCGAGTTCCTCATGAGCCGCCCCGGCGTAGTGTTCAGCCGGGAGCAACTGCTCGACGCGGTGTGGGGTCATGACCGCGCCGTGACGGACCGTACCGTCGACGTGTACATTTTGCGGCTGCGTCAGAAAATTGAAATCGATGAGGCGCATGTGTTCATCCGCAGCGTGCGCGGTTTCGGCTACAGCTTCAACATGGAAGTGCCGGAGAATTCGGCCAAGGTCGCCGTCGAGTAACTAATCCGCGCAAGGCTTCAGCCTTGCCCACCAACCGGAGCGGCGCTAAAGCGCCACGCGGATTGAAATCCGCCGTCCCAAGCGGCGACGCAGTCCAAACTCGCCTAAGATAGAGTTCATCTCCATTGAACGTCATCCACTCGCAGCCGGTGGGGCGCTCGCGTTTCTCGCGATCTTCGCCTTCGCATGGTCGGTGGCGCGGGCCTGCGTCCAATCGATCGTGGGGGATGAGGGGCTCACCTACCTGTTCTTCGTGCAGCCGTCGTGGCCCGCACACTGGCAACCCGGCGCCAACAACCATCTTCTGAATTCGCTGTGGATGCGCGGATTCGTGGCGCTGTTCGGCTTGCATCAAATTACAGTGCGAGGTCCTGCACTGGTGGGGGCGGCAATCTACATCGCGTCGGCTTACGCGCTGTGCCGGATGATTTCCGAAGAGTGGAAAGTACGGCTGCCGTTGTTCGTCTGCCTGGTCTACAATCCGTTCGTTTTCGATTTTTTCGTAGCCGCGCGAGGCTATGGACTGGCAACCGCGTTCCTGCTGGCCGCGATCGTGACCGCGGCAGGGAGCCTGCGCACCGCGCCTCCGCGACGCGTGATCCTGGCGTGCGCCGCGGCGTCCTCGATGATTGGATTGTCGTTCACCGCGAATTTTGCATTCGCCTTCGCGGACGCGGCCGTGATGCTGACGATTGCCGCGTGGGCGATCTTCAGCGCGCCCGGGTTGTGGCGAAAAATCGCCGTCGCTTCGGCCGGGCCGGCATTGGCCGTCATCGTGATGCTGCCCTCTTACACGCTGCTCCACTGGCCAAGGGGACAGCTTTATGAAGGCGGAACCTCGATCGGCGAAATGCTGGGGACGGCCGCCCAGGCGAGCCTGTATCAACTCAATTCGATGATCGTGAATCCGCTGTGGATGGCGGTGTTCAACCGGATCGGGCCGTTTCTCATTCCGCTCGCGCTGGGGCTCGCGGCCGCACATCTCGCTTTGGCCGTTCGCGATGGAAAGGCCTGGCAGTCGAGACTGGCCGGCGCCGCGGCGGGCGCGATCGCATTGACCATCGGCGCTCACTCGATCGCCTTTCATTGGGCAGGCCTGCTGATGCCGCGGCACCGGACGGCGTTGTTCGTGGTCCCGCTGTTCACGGTATTCGCCGGCGCGGCCGCCGCGATTCCAGATCGATCACGCGTGGCGCAGTTGACGCGGCGCGGGCTGATCGCGATGCTCGCCGTGCTGGCCGGATATTTCGTGCTATGCCTGCGCCTCACCTATTTCAAGGAGTGGAATTACATCGCGGAAGCCAAACAGGCTTACGCCGTAGCTGCGTATTACAATCACACGCGTTGCGTGCAAAATGTTTCGGCGGGCTGGTATTATGACTCGGCGCTCGATTTCTACCGCGCCTATTCCGGCCGTGAGCGGATGTCGCGATTCACCAGCGAACATCCCACCGCGCCGGGCCGTCAGTTGTACGTTATCAATTACGCCTTCGAACGCAATCTTCTCGACACGCTGCACCTGACGCTGGTGTATCGCGGAGAGTGGACGGACATCGCCGTCGGCGTCACGCGGGAGGTCGCGGACCCGAACGCGAAAGTCTGCGATGCATCTCCGAAGTACGCAAAGGACGGTTCATGACCAGGATCTTCATGATCGTCCTGGGCGCGTTTGCATTTGTTTGGGCGGTCGTGCGGGCGTGCGTGCAATCGGTGGTGGGCGATGAAGCGGTTACCTACCTCTGGTGGGTGCGGCCGGTCACGGCGGAACACTGGCAGGCTTCGCCGAACAATCACATTCTGAATTCGCTGCTGATGCGCGCCTTCATCGCGGTGTTCGGCCTGTCGCACCTGACCCTGCGCGCGCCGGCGCTTCTGAGCGCGGCAGTATTTATCGCCGTCGCATTCTGGTTTTCGAGACGTCTCAGCGGCGACTGGAAAATTCAGGTGCCGTTATTCATCTGCCTGGTTTACAATCCCTACGTTTTCGATTTCTATGTCGCCGCGCGCGGCTACGGCCTGGCGACCGCGCTGCTGATGTGCGCGATCGCGGTCACGGCTCGCTGGCATCTGGATCGGCGCGGATCGTTGCTGCGCGCCGCGGCGATTTCGTCGTTGTTGATCGGCCTCGGATTCACGGCGAATTTCTCCTTCGCATTTGCAGACGCGCTGTGCCTGGTGTGCCTGCTGATTTGGGGCGTCCGCGCGGGTGCGCCCAAGTGGAAATTGTTGGCCGCTTACTCGCTCCCCGCCATTGGCGTGATCCTCGCGATCCCCTCGTGGACGCTGATGCACTGGCCATCCGGACTGTTATTTTACGGCGCACACTCGATGCGGGAGATGACGCGCTCGCTCAGAATCTCGATGTTCCAGGTGTTGAATCCAAACCTGGTGAATCCGCTGTTGATCGGAGTCGGGTGGCTTTCGCGCGGTTTCCTGCTGCAGACCATGGGACTGATCGTGCTGATTCAGGCCATTGCGATGTGGGTGACACGACGGAAACTGGCTGATCATCATAGTCGATGGGCGGTTGCCATCGCTGGCGTCGCGGCGGGTACCGCGGGCGGGGCGCTGTTGGTGCATTGGTTGTGCTTTCGATTTTTCGGACTGCTGCTGCCGATCTACCGGACGGGGCTCTATCTTGCGCCGCTTGCCACGCTCACGGTTGGCGCTCTGGCCTCGATCGCCATCGCGTGGAGGCGGAAAATGTTCACCGGATTGCTGTTCGTGCTGGCGGCGTGGTTCCTTCTCAGCCTGCGGCTTTCCTCGTTCATCGAGTGGCAGTACGCTTCGGAAGCGAAAGACGCCTATTACGCAGCCGCGAACTACGCGCGCACGCACTGCATCCATGACGTCTCGGCGTACTGGCGATACGATTCCGCGCTCGACTTCTACCGGATTTACACGGGAAATACCGGCATCTCGAAATTCACGGACACGGGCCAGGCGACGCCCGGCCACGATCTGTACGTGCTTCACGGCGCGGAAAATCATGACTTTATCGACCAACAGAAGCTGCAGGTCGTATATCACGGCCAGTCGACCGACGTCGTGATCGCGGTGCGGCCCGCGGCGTCCTGCTCGATTTCAGGCCGGTAGCAACGTTAACATGAGTATGTGGACCCCATTCGCCGCCAGCAGCTTGAAGAAGCCCTTCGTTCGCGCATCCTGATTCTGGATGGCGCCATGGGCACCATGCTGCAAGCCTACAACCCCACGCTCGCCGATTACGGCGGCGCGGGTCTCGAAAACTGCAATGAAAATCTGTGCCGCACGCATCCGGAATGGGTGCTGGATGTCCATCGCGCGTATCTGGCGGCCGGTTCCGATATTATCGAAACCAACAGTTTTCAGGGCTCGCCGATTGTGCTGGCGGAGTTCAAGCTGGAAGACCGCACGCATGAGCTGAACGTGCTCGCCGCGAAGCTCGCGCGGCAGGCCGCGGAAGAATTTTCAACCCCCGCGAAACCTCGATTTGTAGCCGGATCCTTAGGTCCCACCACCAAGTCGATCACGCTGCGCGGCGACGTGACCTTCGCCGAAATGCGCGACAGTTACTACGCGCAGGCGCGCGGACTCGTCGAAGGCGGCGCCGATATTCTGCTAATTGAGACGGCCTTCGACACACGCAATATCAAGGCGGGAATGTTTGCCATCGCGCAGCTCGAACGCGACCTGGGCGTTCGCATTCCACTCATGATTTCGGGCACCATCGAACGCTGGGGCGCGATGCTCGCCGGTCAACCCGTCGATGCGTTCTACGCATCGGTCGCGCATGCCGACCTGCTTTCGGTGGGCCTCAACTGCGCCACCGGTCCCGACCTGATGACGGATCATATCCGCACGCTTTCCGAGATGGCGTCCACGCGGATTTCGTGTTATCCGAACGCGGGTTTGCCGAACGAGGAAGACAAATACCTGGAGACGCCGGAGATGCTGTCCGGCCAGCTCGCCAAATTTGTCGAGCACGGCTGGCTGAACATGGTCGGCGGATGCTGCGGGACCACGCCGGAACATATTCGCGCGATCGCGCAGATGGCCGAAGGAAAATCACCGCGCGCGGTCCCGGCGCCGTCGCACAAGGCGTATTATTCCGGAATCGAACTGGTCGAGGCCGAAGATTCCAACCGTCCGCTGATCGTCGGCGAGCGCACCAACGTGATCGGATCGCGTTTGTTCAAGCAGATGATCTCCGAAGAGAAGTGGGAAGAGGCGAGCGAAATTGCGCGCTGGCAGGTGAAAAACGGCGCGCACATCATCGACGTGTGCCTGCAATCGTCCGATCGCGAAGAGCTCAAGGACATCGATCCGTTCTACGCCAAGCTGATGCCGAAGATCAAAGCGCCGGTGATGATCGATACCACCGATCCCAAGGCGGTCGAAAGCGCGCTCGCCTGGTGCCAGGGCAAGTCCATTATTAATTCGATCAACCTGGAAGACGGCGAGGAGAAATTCGAGCGCCTGTGCCCCATCGCGAAAGCCTACGGCGCGGCGGTGATCGTTGGGACCATCGACGAGGACAAACTGCAGGCGCAGGCCTTCACGCGCGAGCGGAAGTTAGCCGTCGCGCAGAGAAGCGTGAAGCTGCTGACCGAAAAATACGGGATTGCGCCGGAGGACATCATCATCGATCCGCTGGTGTTCCCGTGCGCCACCGGCGACGAAAATTACATCGGCGGCGCGGTCGAGACGATTGACGCGATCCGCATGATCCACTCCGAAATTCCGTATGTGAAGACGGTTCTCGGAGTGTCGAACATCTCGTTCGGCTTGCCCGCGTCGGCGCGCGAAGTGGTCAATTCGGTTTTCCTGTATTACGCGACCAAAGCCGGCCTCGATCTGGCCATCGTCAACGCGGAACGGCTGGAGCGCTTCGCGTCGATCCCGGTGGAGGAGCGGCGCCTGGCCGAAAATCTGCTGTTCAACACTCCGCCTCCTTCGATTCTCGCTCCCGAAGACTGGCGCGAGCAGTCGCGCGAACAGAAAGATCGCCATCAATCAATTCCACATCGCCGCGATCACCGATCATTTTCGCAAGACCGTCAAGAAGGACCGGAAGAAAGCCGCCGACCTGCCGCTCGATGAGCGCCTGGCGAACTACATCATCGAAGGCACCAAGGACGGCCTGATTCCGGACCTGGATGTGAAGCTGAAAACAGGCGCGGGCCCGCTCGAAATCATTAATGGTCCGCTGATGGCGGGGATGACCGAGGTCGGCCGATTGTTCAACAACAATGAGCTGATCGTGGCGGAGGTCTTACAATCGGCCGAAGCGATGAAAGCCGCAGTCGGGCACCTGGAACAGTTCATGGAGAAGGCCGAATCGTCAACGCGCGGAAAAATCGTGCTCGCGACGGTGAAGGGCGACGTTCACGACATCGGCAAGAACCTGGTCGAGATTATTCTTTCGAACAACGGCTATCGCGTGATCAACCTGGGGATCAAAGTCCCGCCCGAAGATCTGATTCAGGCCTGGCGCGAGCATCATCCCGATGCGATCGGCCTCAGCGGACTGCTGGTCAAGAGTGCGCACCAGATGGTGACAACGGCGTCGGATTTCAAGGATCACGGCGTGGACGTTCCGCTGCTGGTGGGCGGCGCCGCGCTGTCGGAAAAATTCACGACCACGCGAATTGGTCCGGCGTATGGATCTGCCACGTTTTACGCGAAAGACGCGATGACCGGCCTGCGCATCATGAATGAGCTGATGGATCCGTCGAAACGCGAAGTGGTCATCAGCACGCACGTTTTCACGACGGCGGGTGCCGCTCCCGTGGAAGCCGCGCCGGCCATCAACACAGGGACCGCGCGCAGCCCGAAAGTCCGCACCGACATTCCGATTCCTGCGGCGCCCTATCTCGATCGCCGCGTGCGCGACGTCCCCAACCTTCAGGAAATCTGGAGCTACATCAATCCCTACATGCTGTTCGGCCGGCACCTGGGCTTCAAAGGCAATTTCGAAAAGTTGCTCGCCGAGCGCGACCCGAAAGCGCTCGATCTGTTCAATCAGGTTGAAGAAGTGAAGCGCCAGGCCGCGGAGTTCATGAAGATCCGCGCGGTGTGGCAATTTTTCGAAGCCGAACGCGACGGCAATTCCATTCGCCTGTTCGAGCCTGGCTGCGCCAACGCGCTTCACACTTTTCAATTTGGCCGCCAGCCGAAATCCGACGGCTTATGTTTGAGCGATTACGTGCTCGACGCCGATGAAGGCAAGCGCGATCACATCGCCATGTTCGTCGTCACCGCGGGCGAATGCATTCGATCGCATTCGGAAGAAGCCAAACAGCGCGGCGAATTTCTGTTGGCTCACGCTTTGCAGGCGCTCGCGATCGAAACGGCCGAAGGTTGCGCGGAATGGCTCCATCGCCGCATCCGCGAAGATTGGGGCTTCCCCGATCCGCCCACCATGACCATGCAGGAGCGTTTCACCTCGCGCTATCGCGGCAAGCGCTATAGCTTCGGCTATCCGGCGTGTCCGAATCTGGAAGATCAACAGCCGTTGTTCACGCTGCTGAAGCCCGAAGAAATCGGCGTGAAGCTCACCGAAGGATTCATGATGGACCCGGAGGCGAGCGTGAGCGCGCTGGCTTTCCACCACCCCGATTGCGCCTATTTCACAGCCAGTGACGTGTCGGAAGCAGCCGGCGAGTCGTGAGCGGGCCGAGCAAAGGTCAGCGGGAATGCCCACGCTGCCATCTCATTTCTCCGACTACGGCGATCCAGTGCGATTGCGGATATGATCTGCGCCGCTCCGGGGACGATCAGCCAGACTCGCTGCGGGAAAAACCCAAAGCGGCTCGATCGAAGATCCGCGGTATTGGCGTATTCCTCATTTGCGTGGCCGCTCTGGCAGCGACGGCGTTCTGGACCCGAGGCGTTCCTGACTTCCTCGCTGGCAGCGGCATGTTCAAAGACACGGTCGAGGCTGTGCTCGCGTGGGGAGCCACAGGACTGTTTTGCGCCGTGGGATTGATTTTACTGGCGATCAGCTACATCAGGCGACGCGGGCGATGACTAATGTCATGTCGTCATGCTGCGGAGCCCCCGCAACGAAATCGTCGCAGACCCGCATCACGTGGTCGATCAACTCCGCCGCATTCAGACCTTCCCCACTCCGCACCGCGTCCATCAGTCGAGGCTCGTCGAATTCCTCATCCTCATGATTCATCGCCTCACTGACGCCGTCAGTGAACAGCACCAACGTATCGCCGGGGTGGAACTGAACCCACGCCTGCTCATACCGCGCCAGGCCGAATAATCCGATCACCGGACCGCCCGTCTCCAGACGCAACACTTCGGTGCCCCGAAACACCATCGGCGGATTGTGGCCGCCATTCACATACACGAATTCAAGCGTCGAAGGATCGTACACGCCGTAGAAAAACGTCGCATAGCGATTGGACGGCGACGCATCGAACACCAGCCGGTTCAGATTCTCCATCAGCGTCGAAAGCTGCGGAGGATTGGCGATCGCCAGGCCGCGCAGCGATGCCTGCAGGCTCGCCATCAGCAGCGCGGCCGGCACTCCTTTGCCGGAAATATCTCCAATCGCGATGCCCAGGCGTCCGTCGCACATCGAGACGAAATCATAGTAGTCGCCGCCGACGCTCGAAGCCGGGCGGCATTTTCCCGCGTAGTCGAGTCCCTGAACCGCGGGACCGGCCTGCGGAAACAATCGCTGCTGCACCTCGCGGGCGATTTCGAGCTCGCGATTCAACCGCTCACGCTGCGCGACTTCGCTGGCGACCGCTTCGGTCAGCCGCGTATTTTCGAGCGCCAGCCCGGTTTGCGCCGCCACCGATTGCAGCAACTGCACGTCAGTGGGTGAATACGGCTCTTCCGACAACTTCGGGCCCAGGCTCAGGAATCCCAGTAGCCGGTCTTTGACCGCCAGCGGAAGCAGCAATTCGGTCCCCAGGCGCTCGAGCGGCGGGCGATCCTCCATCTCTTTGCCCCTCCACGACTCGAGGCGCACCTGCGAAACGTGCTCGGCTTCCCGCGACCTCGCCAGCCGTTCCGCCACTGCGCTGTGTGCTGAAAATTTCACTTGCGGTTCCGACGGGAACCCGACCGAATGCGCGGGCGCAAAGTCGCCGTTCTGTCGCAACAGCGCCGCCACCCGCGGAACGTGCAGCGTACTCGAAATCGTCTTCGTGACGGTGGCGAGCAGCGGCTGCACTTCCACGATGCTGCGCACGCTCTCGCTCAGCTCATTCAGCACCCGCTCCACGCTGACGGCTTCGCGGAAAAACCGCCGGTCGATCCATTTGCGCAGCCAGTCGGCCAGTTGGCGCACGCGCAATGCGATCACCACCGTCACCGAAAGCACCGCGATCTGCTGCGGACGCCGCATGCCGGGCTCCAGAATGATCCCGACGGCGAGGAAGATGAGAACGAAAAGCACAATCGTGGTCAGCACCCGTACTCCGCGCCGCGCCAGCGCGTACTGCAGGCCCTGCCGGATGACGACGCGCAGTTCCATCGCTTTTTCGACTACGATCACGTACGCAAGCGTCAGCGGGAATAGAAACACCAGCAGCAGCGCGGGGATTAAGAGCCACTCCGAAACGTGCTTGAAAATGAAAGAGGCGAGCACCACCAGTAACAGCGGCGTCATCGAAATGGTTGTGCCGCCATAGAGCAGCTTCAACCGCCGCTTGTCATCGCGGTTCTGCGCGATCGCCATCTTCCGGAAGACGTAAATGAAGAACGTGCTGATCGCGGCCATGCTCAGGACAATGATGGGGACCTGCAAGCGGTGCAGGCCACCCGTGACCCAGCTGAGCGCGCGGGCGTCGTCGATATTCACGGTACTGGCCGTGGCGGCGGCCAGCGCGATCACAGTGAGCAGCCCGCCCAACCCCCACCGGATCGCGCGATCCCCGAAAGTGTTGGCCTGCCGATCGGGAAAATACTGGCCAAACAGGATCATGGCAATCGGCCAGGAGTTACGCAGCAGGTCGGTCGAAAACAGGGCGACGGAACGCATGACTCCGTTCCAGCCAAGTTCGATCAGACGGACCTCGGTTTCCGCGCCGGTGACATGTCGAAAGCTCAGCATCAGCAGCAGCAACAACCACGCCAGCGGATCGCGCGGACGCAGGAAGGCCACGCCGAATCCCAGCGCCATGCAAAACCACGGCGTCAGGTAATCGAGCACCGCGACCATGGCCCATTGGCTTACGGCCAGCGGCTGATCGCTCACCGGCGCCAGCCGCACCTCGGCGGAAACGGTCTGTCCATTGCGCGCGACCACGATCGGGATCACGTCGCCCGCATGGTGAACGCCGATCGCGTGTACCAGCGGACCGGCGCCGCGCACTTCCGTGTCGTCGACCAGCACCGGCCTGTCGCCCTGCTCGATTCCCGCGGCGAGCGCATTCTTCTGGACGTCCTCCAGTGTGCCGGAAGGCTCGGCAATATGGAACGGCAGCGCCGGGTAGTCGGTAACGTGAAGCTGCGCCTCAAAGGAATCGTAGCTGAGGCGCGCCTGAATCGCGACGGTGATCGCGAACAGAATCGCGAGCGCTGTCAGCGGAGCAAGATCCCGGCGGCCCGTCATCCTGTTTAAGATATCAGGCCGGTCGAAGGCTCTTTATCGCGGTTCCACTGCGAGATAAATCGTGCCGCCCTGCCGGTTCACCAGCAGCAGCACCGTGTGGCCCGGCGCACGCCGCAGAGCGCGATCGAAATCGTTGGTGGTCGACACCCGCGCATGGTCCACTTCCTGAATCAGATCGCCCGGCTGCAATCCCGCCGCGGCCGCCATGGTGCCCTGCGCGACGTCGGTCACCACCACGCCTCGCGTCATGGGAGACAGACGCAGCTGGCGCGCGGTCTGCGCGTCGAGATTCTGCACCGCCACTCCATCCAGGCCGCTCGCCCGCTCCGCCGCGTAGTTTTGCCCGCCCTGCTGCGGAGCATACCCGCCGCCAGGCATGTAGCCTTGCGAGCCGCGATAACGTCCGGGGTCCTGGCTGTGACCATATCCCTGATCCGGAGGCTGACTATACGGACGCCCCGGATTCTGCCGCGGCGCAGGCACAGTGCCACCGTCCGCCGGCAATTCGCCGAGCTTCACCGTGACGTTCTTCTCCGCTCCGTCGTGCAGAAACTTCACGTGGACGTCGGTGCCCGGCGCCATTCCGGAAATCCGGCTCTTCAGCTGATTGCTGTTTTCGACGCGCTGTCCGTCCAGTTCGATCACCACGTCGCCGCGCTGGATTCCGGCCTGCGCCGCGGGCGATCCCGCGCTTACGTCGCCCATCAGGACGCCGCGCGTATCGGTCAGATGCAGGGATTCCGCCATCGCCGCCGTAATATCCTGAGCGACCACCCCCATGTACCCGCGCACCACCTTCCCATGCGAGATCACCTGATCCATCACCGAGTGCGCCATGTTCACCGGAACCGCGAATCCCACGCCTTCATTACCGCCGCCGCCGCGCGACAGGATCGCCGTGTTGATGCCGATCAGTTCACCGCGCATGTCGACCAGCGCTCCGCCCGAATTCCCTTGATTGATGGCCGCGTCCGTCTGAATGAAATCGCCATAGCCGCCGATTTCCGTGATGTTGCTGCGGCCTTTCGCGCTGATGATTCCCATGGTCACGCTCTGCCCCAGCCCGAACGGCTCACCCATGGCGAGCACCACGTCACCGACGCGCACCTTATTCGAATCGCCCAAGGGCAGCACCGGCAGATCCTTGGCGTCGATCTTCAAAATCGCAATATCCGTCTTCGAATCCGCGCCGATCACGCGAGCCTTGAAATCGCGCTTATCGAGCAGCGTCACCCGCACATCGGTCGCGCCGTCGATCACGTGATTATTCGTAATAATGTAACCGTCCGATTTGACGATCACGCCGGAGCCCAGACTCTTCTGCGTCTGCCTTCCGCCGCCCGGCATGCCGCGATACTGCTGCTGCTGGCCTCCGAAATCGTCGCCGAAGAACTGGCGAAAGAAGGGATCCATCATGAACGGCGACGCGCCATATCCATAGCCGCGCACCACTTTCGACGACGACACGTTCACCACCGCCGGCAGATCCCGGTCGACAATGGGGGCGAAACTCCCCGACATCTGGACCGCGGCGGGAGCTCCGGCCGGCGCTGCCGCAACCTCCTGCGGGCGGGTATAAGCGTTCCACGCGCGCGAGCCGATCACCATCCCTACGACTCCGGCGAGTAAACAATACAACGCGATGCGGACCCGGCTGAGCGGCATAACGCTTTTCTCCCACATCTAGAATACGAATAGCCGGGCACTCGGGGCATCCCTGGAGCAAGCTATCTTCGCGACCCGGTGTTGGGGGGTATAATGCCCAGTCAGTGCGTCTCACCTTAGTCGACTGGTCCGTAGTAGCGCTCTATTTCCTGTTCAATCTGGCGATCGGATTCTATTACAAATCGCGCGCCGGATCGAGCGTCAGCGAATTTTTCCTGTCCGGCCGCAATGTTCCCTGGTGGTTGGCGGGGACCTCCATGGTCGCCACCACCTTCGCCGCCGACACGCCGCTGGCCGTTACCGGGATGGTCGCCGTAGGCGGAATCGCCGGGAACTGGCTGTGGTGGTGCTTCGTCGCGAGCGGCATGCTCACTGTCTTCTTCTATGCAAGACTCTGGCGGCGGTCGGGCGTCATGACCGACGTCGAATTCGCCGAAATCCGCTATTCCGGAAAGCCCGCGGCTTTTTTGCGCGGATTTCGCGCCGTGTACCTCGGCATTCCCATCAACTGCATCATCCTCGGGTGGGTCAACAAAGCGATGGTCGATATTCTCATGCTGGTTCTGGGCGTGACCAAACTCCAGGCGCTCGCCATCGTAATCGGCATGATCGCGCTCACTTCGTTCATATCCACATTGAGTGGATTGTGGGGCGTTCTGGTCACCGATATGTTCCAGTTCGTGATCAAGATGAGCATGGTGATCGCGCTGGCCGTCTTCGCGGTGCAGGCGGTCGGCGGCATCGACCAGATGAAAGCGAAACTATTGGTGCTCGACGCCGCCCGCGGGCATCAGGGCAGCGTTCTGAATTTCGTCCCCGACCTGAATTCCGCGTGGATGCCGCTGATCACATTTCTTGTGTATATTTCGCTGAACTGGTGGGCCACCTGGTATCCCGGAGCCGAACCCGGCGGCGGAGGATACATCGCGCAGCGCATGTTCAGCGCGAAAGACGAAAAAAATTCGCTGCTCGCCACGCTGTGGTTCAACATCGCCCATTACGCGCTGCGCCCATGGCCGTGGATTTTGGTCGCACTGACGTCCCTGATTCTTTTCCCCGGCCTCGAAAAGCCCGAAACCGGCTACATTCGCGTGATGATCGCGTATCTTCCGCCGTCCCTGCGCGGCCTGATGGTCGCGGCCTTCGCAGCAGCTTACATGTCGACCATCGCCACGCAGCTTAACTGGGGAGCCAGCTACCTGGTCAATGATTTCTACCGCCGTTTTCTCAAACCCCACGCCAGCGACCATCACTACGTGCAAATTTCCCAGGTCGCGACCATCCTGCTGACCATCATTTCCGCCATCGTGACCTTCTATATGGATTCGATCGCCGGCGCGTGGAAGCTCCTGGTGGTCACCGGCGCCGGAACCGGCAGCGTCCTGCTGCTGCGCTGGTACTGGTGGCGCATCAACGCGTGGAGCGAAGTTTCCGCCATGATTTCGGCCTTCATCGTCTCCGCGTCGCTGCAGCTCGCCTGGAAATTCGACACCGACAAGCCGGTCGATTTCGCGTGGATCATGATCATCACGGTCGCGATCACCACAGTCGTATGGCTGGCCGCAACGTTCCTCACCGCGCCCGAGCCGCAAAGCACCCTCATCTCGTTCTACACCCGCACCCGTCCGTCGACTTTCGGCTGGGGCCCCATCGCAAAACTGAAGCCCGAAGTGAAACCGTCCCGCGACGGTCTGTCGAACCTGATCGACTGGATCGCCGGCTGCGTGCTGATCTACGGAATCCTGTTCGGCACCGGCAAACTGCTGCTGCACGAAACCGGCATCGGGATCGCCCTGCTGATCGCGGGTCTGGCCGGCGGCGCAGTCATCTACTGGGATCTTTCCCGCCGAGGCTGGAACGTCGTGGTCGACTAGGGCTTCTTGTGGCGCACGCAGGAGTGCGTGCCGCGTCGGCACTCATGCCGACGCCTGTTCCGTCGCGGACGAGGTGTCGAGATGAGTCTCGACACGGCGCGCAGGAGTGCGTGCGCCACTAAGTAAGAGTCCAGTTGTGGTCGGTAGTTCCCCCTAGGCACAATTTCCCGCCAACTGCCGAACTGTAGAGAATGCCGGAGCCAGCAGTCGCATTTCTCTCCAAACGCAAATTGCATGTCCGCAAGAACGGTGTTACCCAAGCCGTCGACAGCGAATATGAACACACCGTGCGGGAGCGAACGGCTTCCATCGAGCGGCGCAATGCGTGGAAGACCCAGGGCCGCGGCGCGGCGTTCACGGGCGCCATGCAGGTGGGCGCGCGTAAAGAAACGCCGGTTCTGCTCACCGGTTTAAGTGCGGGCCCGGACGGCGGACTCCTCTACTCGATGGAAACCGACGCCGTCAGCGGCATCTTCCTGCTGGATTCCTCGAACCAGGAGACTCGCCTGTTTCATACGGCCGATTTCCGGATCCGGCATCTCGCGCTCGATCCCGCCGGATTGATGGTTGCCGCGACCGCATTCCATCCGGACGACATGCGCAGCAATATCGCGGTGGTCCCCTTGCGCGGTACCGAGTTCACAGAACTGACCGAGGGCGATTCGTTCGACCAGGTGCCCCGCTGGGTTCCCGGCGCACGTCGGCGAATCGTATTTCAAAGCGCGGGCGTCGGCCGCAGCGCCGCCGGCCATTTTTCGGGACTGGGGCCGTGTACCATTCAGCAACTCGACCTCGATTCCGGCGATCTCGGCGAGATCGCGTCCGAGGACGGCCGGGACCTGCTGCAGCCTCAGCAGACCGAAGATGGCACGCTGTACTACATCCGCAAGCCCTACGAATCGGCCGCTCCCAGCGTGAGCCTGTTGGGTTCGTTTCGCGATGCGGCCTTGTTTCCGTTCCGCATGGCTCTGGCCATTTTTCAATATTTCAACATCTTTTCCATGATGTACACCGGTAAGCCGCTGGTGACCAACAAAGGAGCGGTCCAGAAGCGCGCCGATCCGCGCCAGTTGTTTATCCACGGAAACCTCATGAACGCGCAAATGAACCATCAGTCTGACGATGACACCCACGGGCGCGTGCCGTCGTCCTGGGAGCTGATTCGGAGGCGCGCCGGCGGACAGACGGAAGTGGTCGCCAAGAGCGTGCTCACCTTCGACCTGCGTAGCGACGGCGGCATCCTCTATTCCGATGGCGCGGCGATCATGCAAATCGATCCCCACGGAAAATCCGAGCGTGTCATGCAAGCTGAACTGATCGAACAAGTCCTGGCCCTGTGATCGCGAAGGCCCCGCAGGCTGTAACTCCAGGCGAGCCTGGGGGTTCTTGGACGCTAACGTCAGAGTGTGTGTGAAAAGTCGATGCCTCACCCCGCCGTTACCGGCAGGGCTGGTCTATCGCGTTGAAGGCGCAGACGTCCGTGACCAGCCCTGCCGGTCACGGCGGGGATAACTCCACTTTTCACGCAGACGTCAGTCACACCCAATCTTTAAACATTTTCTTCAACTTACGTAAAATTCCTTGCCACGCGGCGACAAGTCCGAAGCCCTGGCCACTCGCAACGGTTACAGCCGTAGTGTATGATGACTCAATGCGTTTGATCGCCACAATTTTGCTCCTTGCGCTCCCCATGCTCGCGCAGGAAAAACAGGAAGATAAAGCCAAGAAACCGCCCGCCGGACCGCCCACTAACCTCAAGGTTCTGAAGGTCACCACCCGCCAGGAAGTCGGCCAGATCATGCGGACGTTCACCGCCGGCCTGGGGGTCCAGTGCAATTACTGCCATGTGCAGGATCGCGCCAGCGACGACAATCCCAAGAAGGAAGTCGCGCGCCACATGATTGAGATGGTCCAAAAAATCAACGCCGGATTCCCCGACGGGAAAATGCACGTCACCTGCTACACCTGCCATCGCGGAGAAACCGAACCGAAGACCGCTCCCGAGCCTAAAGCGGCGGCTCAATAAAAGAGCCATCCGAGGCGGTGCGCTACCCTATGTGCATGCGCCCGGTCCTGCTGTTGTGTCTGGTTTCGCTTTCGCTCCAGGCGCAGCTTTCGCCGGAACAGAAAGAGCTCAACACCGAGTCTTTCGAAAAAGTCTGGACCACCATCCGCGACAAGCACTGGGAGAAGAATCCCGGAGGCTTGGACTGGCAGGCGATTCACGCTGAATTCCGTCCGAAAATCGATCAGGCCGAGTCGATGGATCAAGCCCGCGCCGTCATGCGCGAGATGATCGGACGCCTGCACGAAACCCATTTTGCGATTTTCCCCGCCACCGTTTACAGCGACGTCGACTCGGAGCCGGCCGGCGATGGATCCACCGGAATCGATCTCCGCGTGCTCGACGGCCGAGCCGTGGTGACCGCGATCGACCCCGGCTCGCCCGCTGAAAAAGCCGGCGTTCAGCTCGGGTGGGCGATCGTCAGCGTGGGCGGCAAGGAATTGGCACCGGCCATTCAGAAGCTGAGCGGCGATCCCGAAGTTCACGAGCTCATGCTGGAGCGCGCCGTCGAGTCGCGCCTGTCGGGCGAGGTCGGCTCGCAGATCCACGCCGTGTTTCTCGACGGCGCGGATCAGAACCGCGCGCTCGACCTGACGCTCGCCGAGCCGCGCGGCAATGTTTCGAAGTTCGGAAATCTACCGCCCATGCACGTGTGGCTCGAATCGAAGAGGATCCACATTGGCGGCGGCGCCGACGCCGCGGGCGACATCGGCTACGTCGGCTTCAACATGTTTCTCGACCTGGTGCATCTGATGTCCGGCTTTGCCGATTCGGTCAACAGTTGCCAGCATTGCGAGGGTCTAATCATCGACTTGCGCGGCAATCCCGGCGGCATCGGCGGAATGGCCATGGGCATGGCCGGTTTCCTGGTGGACAAGCCGGATAAGAAGCTCGGCACCATGCAATTGCGCGACACCTCCATGAAGTTCGTCATCAATCCGCGGGCGGAAGTGTTCAAAGGTCCGGTGGCGATTCTGGTGGATGGATCGTCGGCTTCCACTTCCGAAATTTTCGCGGGAGGGTTGAAGGACCTGGGACGCGCGCGCATCTTCGGCACGCGCACCGCCGCTGCCGCGCTGCCGTCGATTATCGAAAAACTCCCCAACGGCGACGCATTTCAATACGCGATCGCGAATTATATTTCCGAAGGCGGCGAGACGCTGGAAGGCCACGGCGTCACTCCCGATGTGGAGGTGAAGCTGACGCGTAAGGCGCTCCTTGCTGGTCACGATCCGGTGGTGGACGCTGCGGTAGATTGGATAAAGAAACAGGGGGGGACGAAATGATTCAGAGAATCCTACTGGCTGGAATCGCCGCCGTCGCGGGGTTCGCCGCGCCGCCGCAGCCGGCCACCAGCGATGTCGCGCTGCCGAAAGCGGAAACCATTCTGGACCGTTACATCGAAGTGACCGGGGGCAAAGCCGCGTATGAGAAGCGGACCAGCGAAATCACCATTGGCACCATGGAGTTCGCCGCCCAGGGGATCAAAGGCTCCGTGACTTCGTACTCGGCGCCACCCGACAAGAGCTACACGTCCATGGATATCGAGGGGATCGGCAAGATCGAAAAGGGCACTGCGGACGGCATCGCGTGGGACAAGAATATGATGACCGGTCCGCACGTCGAAGCGGGCGAGGAAAAAGCACAGAGCCTGCGCGAGTCCATCTTCAACGGGGCGCTGAACTGGCGCACGATCTACACCAAGGCGGAAACGGTGGGTGTCGAAACCATTGACGGCGAAGACTGCTACAAAGTGGTGATGACGCCGGCCGAAGGGAAGCCGGTCACCACCTATTACCAGAAGAAATCCGGCCTGGTGGTGAAACGGTCTCAGGTCGCGGTGCAGCAGGGCAATGAGATTCCGGTGGAAGTGATCGTGTCCGACTACAAAGATTTCGGCGGCATCCTGGAGCCCACCAAAATGATTCAAAAGGCGGCCGGCATGGAAATCACCATGACGGTCGAGACCGTGAAAGCCAACGAAGCGATTCCGTCCGACAAATTCGACCCGCCGGCTGAGATCAAGGCGCTGTTAAAAAAATAATCACACCAGATCATGCGGCGGATCGGCGCGCCGGTAGAAACGGATCCGGCAACTGCGGCAGCGGAACGGCCACCGGCCGAACATCCGCGCCATCGCGGCGAGCAGGCCGTCACTCTTAGAGCGCCGGACGTCCGGAGAACCGCATTTGGGACACGAAATCCGCTTCGCGTCAGACTCTTCGACAATCTCCCGCATAGCACTAACTCCCAGAAGCTTAACACGAACGGTGGAATTTTTCGCCAAACAGGTTTATAAATAGAATGGTGGGGAATCGTGGACAGAAGACGTTTCAGCGTGGGGCGCGATGGGTCGCCTTCGCCGCCGGCTTTGTACTGATCGCCGCCTACGGCTGGCTCGCGCTCGAAGGTCCGCAGGGAGTCCAGGCTCTGCTCGCCAAGCATCGTGAAATCCGCCAGCTGGAGGAGCAGAATATCATCCTGTCGCGCGAAAACGAACAGCGGCGGGAGCGGATTCAACGCCTGAAGGACAGCCCCAGTGAGCAGGAGATGGAAATCCGCAAGCAGTTGAAGCTTCAGAAGCAGGGTGAGACCACGTTCATCTTGCCGGACCAGCCGAAAGAATCGCAGAAACCGGCCGACCGCGAATAGCGGCTCGCGCGTAACCGTTTCTTCCGCGCTACCAGACTCTGCACGCCGGATACCGCACCATCACTTGACCCGTGCGGCACGCGAACGCCTTCTGGAATTCCGGCATGTTTGAAACCACGCCGTTCACCCGATCCTTCCCCGGCGAATGTGGATCTACCTGGGCGCGCACACGCGCGGATTCGGGGCTGGTGTTCTGGCACCAGATCTGTCCCCATCCCAGGAAGAAACGCTGCTGCGCGGTAAATCCGTCGCGCTTCCGGGGAGTCTTTCCGCTCAGCGCATCCATGAGCGCCATGTAAGCCAGCCGCAGCCCGCCGTTGTCGGCGGTGTTTTCGCCGAGCGTCAACTCGCCGTTCACCTTCACGTCGTCGACGGCCGTGAAGCTGGAATATTCCTTCACCAGGCATTGCTCGCGCTCATCGAATTTCTTGGCGTCCTCCGCCGTCCACCAGTCGCGCAGATTGCCTTCGGCATCGTACTGGCGGCCCTGATCGTCGAAGCCATGCGTCAGCTCATGCCCGATCACCGCGCCGATCGCGCCGTAGTTCACCGGATCGTCCATTTTGTTGTCCCAGAACGGCGGCTGCAGGATGCCGGCCGGGAAATTGATGTCGTTCTCCTGCGGATCGTAGTACGCGTTGACCGTCGGGGGGCTCATCTGCCAGTCGGTTTTATCCACCGGCTGGCCGATCTTCGCGAGCTGGCGATGCAATTCGAAATCGCTCGACCGCTCCGAGTTTCCGATCGCATCGTCGCGGCCGATCTTTACGCTCGAATAATCGATCCACTTCTGCTTCGCGCCGATTTTGTTGGTTACCGCGTGGAGCTTGATCAGCGCCTGTTCCTTGGTTTTCGAGCTCATCCAGTCGACCGCCTGTAAATCCTGGCCCATCGCCTTTTCGATTTCTTCCACCAGCTCATGCGTGCGGCGCACGCCTTCCGGTCCCAGAGTTTTTTCGACGAACTTCTGACCCAGCGCATCGGGAAGCTGATTGTCCACCTGGTCGACGCAGGTCTTCCAGCGGGCCGGCATTTGTTTCGCGCCGCTGAGCGTCTTGCCGTAGAAATCGAATTTCTCTTCCTGAAAACGCAGCGGAAGGTTGCCGGCCAGATCGGTCACCAGGGTCGCGATCAGATAGGTTTTCAAATCCTCGAGCGTGTTGCCGGTGAGTACGGATTCAAACCCCTTGATAAAGTCGGGAACGTCCACGTTGAGGCTGGCGATGGCCGGAGAGCCGGCGGTCGAGAAGAATTTCGCCCAATCGAAACTGGGCGCGAGCGCATTCAGCTCACCGAGCGTGGTCATGTGATACATCTTGATCGGATCGCGGCGCGACACCACGTCCAACGAGGCCCGCGCGAGCGCCGTCTCGATGGCCATCACAGCCGCTGCTTTCTTCGACGCGACATCCGGCGAATTTCCCATCAACTGGAACATGCGGCCCAGGTGCGTAACATACTTCGCGCGCAGCTCCACCGATTTTGGATCGGTCTTCAGATAATAGTCGCGATCCGGAAGCCCGAGGCCGCCCTGATCGAGATCGCCGATCATGCGCGCGGAATCCTTGGGGTCCTGCGAAGAAGTGAAATGGAAAAACGGCGCGGATCCGGCATGATACATCCGAGCCACCACGGCCGTGAGAGCCGCGCGGTCGCGCATGGCGTCGATCCGATCGAGATCCGGGTTGATGGCGGCGAGGCCACGCGCATCGATCGCCGCCTGATCCATGCAAGCGACGTAGTAATCGCCGATTTCGGCGTCGACCACGGAGCGGCCGGGTTTGGCGACCATCGTGTTTTCAAGGATGCTTTGCAGCACCACGCGGTTGTGTTCCTGGAGCTCGGCGAAGCGTCCCCAGTTCGACCGGTCGCTAGGAATCGGATTCGCAGCCAGCCATCCGCCGCAGGCGTATTGATAAAAATTGCCGCAAGGATCGGCTTTTCGATCCATAGATGAGGGATCGAAACCGGTAAACTTTTGCGCGAAGCAAATTGCCGACAGGAAGAATAAGAGCGAGACCCGCATGATTTGAGGATAGCGGAAAGAAATTAGGAGTCAGGGCGGTGCGCTAATTGTAGGTAGATCGAATTTCTCCCCTCGCTGACGCTCAGGGTTCCGAATCGCGCCGAGGCGGAACCCCGACCGTGTAAGGGAGGATAGGAGATTTCTGAATGCTGACTCCTGACCTCAGCCTCACACCATTTCGAGCGCTTGTTCGAAATCCGCCAGCAGATCGCGCCAGTCTTCGATGCCCACTGAGACTCGCACCAGACCGTCGGTGATGCCGGCGTCGGCGAATTGTTCTTCGGTGAATCCGGAGTGCGTGGTGGTCTTGGGATGGCACACTAATGTCTCCACGCCTCCGAGTGACACCGCGTTGCGTGCCAGGCGAAGATGCCGCAGGAATTCGAACGCGCCTTTTTTCCCGCCGCGTACGTCGAGCGAAAACATGGCGCCTGGAAAGTCGCACTGCTTCTGGCGGATGCGAATCTGCTCGGGATCGTCGAACAAAGACGGATACAGAACCTTCTTGATCTTCGAATGGTGCGACAGGCTCTCCGCGATGCGTTCCGCGTTCTTGCTCTGGCGATTCATGCGCAGCCCGACCGTCGGCAGGCGGCTATCCAGCATCCAGCATTCATCCGGCTGCAGAATATTTCCGAACAGGCCGCGCAAAGACCGGATTTTCTGAATCAGCGCGGGATCACTCGCCAAAACAAGCCCTCCAATGAGATCGCTGAATCCGGAAAGATACTTGGTGGCCGAGTACAGCACCAGGTCCGCGCCCAACTGCAGCGGATGCTGGAACGCCGGGCCGAGCATGGTGTTATCCACCATCACCAGGGGCTTCTGTCCGCTGACCGTTTTCGCGGCTTCGGCGCAGCGCTGGATGTCGGTCATGATGACGGTCGGATTAGCGGGCGTTTCAACCAGAATCATGCGCAGGTTTTTCGCGGCGCGGATGATCTCGTCGATTTTTTCACTCTGTCCGGCCGGCGCGGCGACGCCGGTGACGCCCCATGCGGAGAGAAAATTCTCGATCAGCTTCTGCGTTCCACCGTACACGGGCACCGTGTAGACGACCGTATCGCCGGGCTTCAGAAACGCGAACAGCGCGGTGACGATGGCGGCCATGCCGGAGTTGAACACCAGCGCGGAGTGCGCGCCGGCTTCGAGCGGGACCACCTGCTCCTCCAGAATCTCCGCGTTGGGATGATTGAAGCGCGAATACACCAGGTCAATCTGCTCGCCCGGCTCAGGCTTGGCGCGGCCGGCCATGATGTCAAACGCCCGCTCGGCCGTTTCGGGGCTGGAGAAGACGTAGGTGGAACTGCGGAACACCGCAGGTCGCGCGGAGCCCACCGAGAGGCTGGGATCGAATCCGCGGGTCAGAACTTCAGTGGAGGAACGCAGGAGCGGCTTGGTGTCGGCCATCGATTCAAGTTTACTCTTCGAGTGAGACCACGCGCTCCGTTACTGTCGCGCCTCAATGGCCAGCAACGAGCCGCGACGGCGGACGTGCTCCCCTTGCTGACGCGCGGGGTTCTGCACCTCTGTCATGCGAGACGGCGCCAAACGGAACCGCGACCGTCAGGGAGCGGA
The DNA here is from genome assembly GCA_963797245.1 of Terriglobia bacterium. Classification (GTDB taxonomy): domain Bacteria; phylum Acidobacteriota; class Terriglobia; order Bryobacterales; family Bryobacteraceae; genus Palsa-187. Next base: position 57,045 of record CAWCPE010000008.1, on the reverse strand, counting down.
GCACTTCCGAAGCGTTCGCGCACGCTCGACAGGCAGCCTTTGAATGTACAAAACGCGGCACTTTAGTACATAAGTACGTCAGGCGATACCGAGGCGTAAATAAGCGCTCCGCCTGATTGGGCCGCGTGGTCGACCGATCCTACAATGCAGTGTAGGAAGACAATCGCGCCAGGATTCGCGCGTCGAATCGAGGAATCGTGCTCGCAATGCCATTCACCAGAACGGGGAAATCGCAATACTCGGAGACGGAAGCCGCCGAGGAGTTGGGAATTTCCGTCGAGCAACTGCGGACCATGATCCGCAGCCACGTGGTCGATCGCGATGAGGATTTGAACAACGTCCCGGTGACCACCTTTCAACCGTCGGATCTGCTGGTGCTCAGGCTTCTTTCGGGCCGCCGCGCGGACCCCACGCATCAGGATTAAGCAGGTTCGGGGGGCGGCGTCCTTCGAGCGCGGCGACCGCGTTCTCGGCCGCCAGCAGCGACATTTTCTTTCGCGTTTCGACCGACGCGGATCCGATGTGCGGGGCAAGCACGGCGTTGTCGCACGCGAGCAGATCGGGATGAACCTGCGGCTCGCGTTCAAATACATCGATGCCGGCCGCGGCGATCCAGTGCTCCCGCAGCGCGAGCGCGAGGGCGGCTTCATCGATCACCGGACCGCGTGACGTGTTGACGATCACGGCGGTCGGCTTCATCATTCGCAATTCCGGTTCGCCGATCGAATGGCGGGTCTTGGCGGTGAGGGGAACATGCACGCTCACGAAATCCGATTCGGCCAGGACGCGTTCCTTGCTGACACGTTCCGCCGGAAAATCCACCGGCTGCTGGTCGTCGTAAAGAACCCGCATCGAAAATCCCAAGCCTCGCCGCGCCACCGCCTGGCCGATCCGGCCCATGCCCAGAATGCCCAATGTCCGATGATGCACGTCCTGGCCGACCAGCATGTCGATGCTCCACCGCGACCATTTTCCGGAGTGGACGAAGGCGTGCGCTTCCGTGACGCGCCGCGCCGCGGCCAGCAGCAGCGCGAAAGCCAGATCGGCCGTCGTGTCGGTGAGAATGTCGGGTGTATTGGTCACCAGGATTCCGCGGCGCGTGGCGGCTGGCACGTCGATATTGTCGAATCCGACGGCGACATTCGCAATCACGCGCACGCCTTCGAGTTGCGCAACCACGTCGGGTGTAAATCGGTCGACCAGCTGGCTGACGATCGCCTGCTTGCCGCGCGCGCGTGCGATCAACTCACCGGTGGTAAGGCCGTTGTCGGTGGAGACATAGTCGACTTCGGCGCGCTGCTTGAGGTAATCGATGGCTTCGGGGTAAACGCGTTTGGTGACCAGGATGGAGGGCATCGCGTCATCATTTTACAGCTTGATCGAGAAGGAACGTTTCGAAGACGGGAACTCGCGCGAACACAGCATCGTTAGTGATCAGGCCGGCAGCGCCCGCATGGATGGCGGTGGCCGCTTGTATCGCGTCCATCGTGCTCATCCGGTGTCTGGCGCGGATTTCAGCGGCCAAGTCGGCGATCGGCAGGGTGGGGGCAATCCACTCCAGATTCGGGTATGTCGTGATGAACGCGTAAAATCTGTCGACCAGATGATCGTGGCCGTCGCGATAAGGCTGAACCAGGAATTCGGTCATCGTGATGGTCGATGTGACCGCCGCATGATCGGGCCGGTCCAGCCACGCGAAGACTTGATCGGTAAGAGCCGAGTATTTGGGATTGGACTCGATCTGATAAATGAAAACGCTAGTGTCAAGCGCGATGCGACGATGCCGCCGCAGGAAAGAATCGAGAGGCGCTAACGCCAACTCGCGCGTTCCTTCTTGAGATAATCCTTGGGGTAAGGATGATCTTTGAGGAGGCCACGAATCGCCGCACGGTAAGACTGTGGCTTCTGAAGAATCACAACGTGATCGCCGCGAACCACGACCAGTAGCTTGTCGCCCGGCTTCACCCCCAACGCATCCCTGGCTTCCTTCGGGATCACGATCTGGTTTTTCGCGGAAACAGTTGCTTCGGCCATTACTTTACATTTTAACAAAAAGTAAAGGACGTGCCCGTCGCCTCATCGCGATACCATAGGAACTTATGAGCGAACTTGTAAATTACGCGCGCCAGGGTGACATTGGCGTTATTACGATTAATAATCCTCCCGTGAATGCGTTGAGTCCTGGAGTGCCGGAAGGCATCATGGCCTCGATCGATGCAGCCGAGAAGGACCCGGAAGTGAAAGCGGTGGTCCTGATCGGCGGCGGACGGACGTTTATTGCCGGCGCCGACATCAAGGAATTCGGGAAAGTCACTTCCGGCGAGAAGCCGCGCATTTCGTTTAACGCGGTGCTCGAAAAAGTCGAGAACTCGACCAAGCCGGTGGTGATGGCGATTCATGGCACGGCGTTCGGCGGCGGACTCGAAACGGCCATGGCGGGACACTATCGCGTGGCGGTCGCGTCGGCGCAGGTGGGGCAACCCGAGGTGAAACTCGGGATCATTCCCGGCGCGGGCGGAACGCAGCGGCTGCCGCGCCTGGCAGGCGTGAGCAAGGCCGTCGAGATGTGCGCGTTCGGCGAACCGATTGACGCGAAGGCGGCGCTGGCGGCGGGAATCATCGACAAAATTGTCGAGGGCGATCTGCTGACGGGCGCGCTCGCGTTCGCGCAGGGCGTGGCGGGGAAACTCGCGTTGAAGACGCGCGAGCGGAACGAAAAGCTGCAGGATTCGAGCGCGAATACGGCGATTTTTGCGCTGGCGCGCGAGCAGGCTCGTAAGACGCGGCGCGGCCAGATGGCGCCGCTCGCCGCGATCGACGCGGTGGAAGCGGCCACCCGGCTGCCATTCGCGGACGGGATCAATCGCGAGGCGGAAATTTTCCGGGTGTGCCTGTTCTCGGTGCAATCGAAGGCGCTGATCCACGCGTTTTTCGGCGAGCGCGCGGTGACCAAAATTCCTGACGTTCCGAAAGAGACCAAGGTCTACGACATTCGCAAGGCGGCGATCATTGGCGCGGGTACCATGGGCGGCGGCATTGCGATGAATTACGCGAACGCGGGCATTCCGGTGATTATTAAGGAAACCGCGCAGGACGCGCTCGACCGCGGCATCGCGATCATACGCAAGAACTACGAAAATTCAGTGAAAAAGGGCCGTTTTTCGCAAGCCGTGATGGATCAGCGGATGGCGCTGATCACGCCGCAGTTGACTTACGACGGCTTTGGCCAGGCCGACATTATTGTGGAAGCCGTGTTTGAGGGGATGGCGCTGAAGAAGCAGATTTTCGGCGAAATCGATGCCTTCGCGAAGCCGGATTGCATTTTGGCGTCGAACACTTCCACTCTTGATGTTGACGAGATTGCGTCGGCGACCAAGCGTCCTCAGATGGTGATCGGGCATCACTTTTTCAGTCCGGCGAACGTGATGCGGCTCCTTGAAATCGTGCGCGGGAAGGCGACTTCGAAAGAAGTGATCGCGACTTCGATGGGGCTCGCCAAGAAGCTGAACAAGGTCGGCGTGCTGGCGGGGAATTGCCGCGGGTTCATCGGGAATCGCATGATCCACTGCTACGGCCGCGAGGCGCAATTCCTGGTGGAGGAAGGCGCCGCGCCGGAGCAGGTGGACGGCGCGATTTACGAATTCGGCCTGGCGATGGGGCCGCTCGCGATGGGCGACCTGGCGGGTCTGGACGTCGGCTGGCGCATTCGTAAGGAGTTCAAGCACCTGGAAAAACCCGGCGTCCGCATTCCGCACATGGCCGACAAGCTGTGCGAAATCGGCCGGTATGGGCAGAAGACCGGCAAGGGCTGGTATAAATATGATGCCGACCGCAAGCCGTCGCCCGATCCGGAAGTGACCGCGCTGATCGAGGCGACCGCCAAGGAGTACGGCATCGAGCGGCGTCAGATCACCAATGAAGAGATCATCGAACGCACCATTTACGCGCTGGTGAACGAAGGCGCGCGGATTTTAGAAGAGGGCATCGCGCTGCGCGCGGTGGATATCGACATCGTGTATCTGAACGGCTACGGGTTCCCCGCCTGGCGCGGCGGTCCGATGTTCTACGCCGATACGATCGGGCTCAAGCATGTGCTCGCGAAGATCGCGGAATTCGAAAAGCGTCATGGATCGGATCTGTGGGCGCCGGCGCCGCTGCTGAAGAAGCTCGCGGCGGCGGACAAGACGTTCGGGGCGTTTGATAAAGAGAAAGAGTCGGCTGCGGGGGCGTAGTTTTATCCCTTTGGAACCGCGGCTGCACCCTATGCCGGGCGCGTGATGCTAGTCTCCTGTCTCCTAAATTTGTGGAATAAAAAAGGGGACAGACTTCTCTGTCCCCGGCCGGAAGTCTTTGGGTTTTCGAGGCCGCCCTCCGGTGGACAGAGCGGTCTGTCCCCTTTTTTTATTCCACAAATTTAGGAGACAGGAGACTAGGGTCTGCGTCACTAATCCGAATCGGTATCGACGGCTCGAAGGCCAATGGAGGGCGAACTTTAGCTCGCGCAGGGCTTCAGCCCTGCCTTTTCCGTTCGGAGACCAGATCCGGCGGCTCTGAAGAGCCGCGCCGGCTAAAGCCCGCCGTCCAGGCGCTCAGCTTCTTACTGTTCAATCTGAGTGGCCCAGACCACTAGGACTGGCTGCCGCTGAGCAAGTCTCGGAGGACGAGTTCTGTCCTGTTTCGCTCATAGCGGTAGGCGACCCAACACGCGATGTGAACCGCTGCGAAGCCAAATGCCATGTGCTTAAGAGGGCCCCAGGCGCGATGCGCCCAAAGAACCGGAAGGGTAAGCCCAAAAGCCAGCATAAGGAGAAAACCAGGTCCGACGACTCTTACGGCGATCGAGCTTCCGGACGGGGTGCCTCGAATGCGGCCAAGGAACATCGGATTATAAGTGTTGACATACCCAATGCAACGCATCAGAGTAAATCCGTTCTCACGGATCCGACCTGTGTATCCGCCCAGCCTGCCGCCGAGCAATGTCCATGCTGGCTTTTTCGAAATTACGGTATTAGAAATCCGCTGGCGTATCTCCGCGGGGCTGAGTTTGCTCACAATTTCGAAGTGATCAAAGGGAGTGTCAGCATCTTCTTATCCAGGCTTGCTGACGATTTCGCTTATTCGAAAATCGCTGCTCGTTTCTTTGCGGCGAGCGGCTGATTCAGTGCTTCCATCATCGGAAGCATGGCCTTGAAGTGCTTGATCAGCTCGGGGAGAAGCTTGGGCGACGTGGCGAGTTTTGGGTCGAGCGTCGCCCAGTAAATCCAGCGCTTGCGCTTCAGCAAATCGCCGTCGGCATGCTCCGCGGGAAAGCCTTTGGGCATACGCGTCAGCGATTCGCCGTGCATTTCGCCCATCAGCTTTTCCGCGGGCCGGCACAGCTTGCGGAACTCCGCGTGATTTTCGGCGAGCCAGGTGCGGACCGCGAACATCTGCTCCGGCGACGGCTCGTAAACTCCGCCGGCGATTCCGATTTCTTTCGCGCCGATGCTGAAGAAATAGCCGGCCGAAGTGCTGTGGCCGCCCGCGCCCGCTTTCGCTCCGGAGCGGCGGGAGAAGGCGGCCGCGATGTGCGTTTTATACGGCGATTTGTCGGCGCTGAAGCGGAGATCGCGATAAATGCGGTACACGGCTTTCTTGGGATCGGTGATGTAGTCGGGCGCGAACTTGGCGAACTCCTGGTTGATGGCTTCGACTAACGCGATCATCGGAGCTTTCACCTTCGCCTCGAAAAGTTCCTTGCGCGGCTGGAACCATTCACGGTCGTTGTTCTTCTCAAGACCTCGGAAGAAGGTGAGCGCTTCGGCGGGAAATCCGGGAAACATATAATTAGAATAATGCTCTTTCGCCTTCTGGCGATTCCCAATCTCCATCTTTACGTCAACGCATCGCTCGCGGGCGCCACGCGTTTTGAAATCGGCGGACCGGCGCGCGCGCTGGTCGACGCCGATGATGAAAAAGCCCTGGCCGAGGGATGGGCGGCGATCGCGGAGAGCGGGTGGCCGCGCGCGGTGATCGGCGGCGGGACCAATCTAATTGTCAGCGATGACGGATTCCCGGGCGCGGTGGTTCGCTACGCGGCGAAGTCGATCGAATTCGACGGCCCCGTGGTGAAAGTGGACGCTGGAGCGGTGCTGCAGGATCTGGTGGACGCATCCATCGCGCACGGGCTGCGAGGGCTTGAAACCATGACCGGAATTCCCGGCTGGGTGGGCGGGGCGATTTACGGAAACGCGGGAGCATACGGGCACTCGATTCAGGAACGGGTCGAAAGCGTGCGGTTTTTCGACGGGCTCGAATTTCGCGAGATGGCCAACGCGGAGTGCGAATTCAGCTACCGGGAAAGCGCGTTTAAGCGGCACAAGGAATGGATCATCGTTTCCGCGACCCTGCGCCTGGAAGATGGGGCGGGCGAGGATCTGGCTTCCGCGGCGGCGAGTATTTTGAAGATCCGCAATGCGAAGTATCCTCCGGAAATGCGCTGCGCCGGGAGTATTTTCAAGAATCTGATGCTGGCAGATCTTCCGGAAAATGCTCGAGCTCGGGTACCGGCGAATGTGATTCGGGAAGGGAAGGTCCCGTCAGCGTATTTTCTGGAGCAGGCCGGGGCGAAAGGGATGGCGGACGGCGCGATTCGCGTGGCCGATTATCATGCCAACCTGATTTACAACACCGGCGGCGGGACGGCTCGCCAGTTGCGGGCCATGATCTGCGAATTGAAGCGGCGGGTGCGGGACGAGTTCGGGATCGAGCTTGAAGAAGAAGTGCAGTACGTTGGTTTAGCCGCGGATGGCGGATTTTAGTTCCGTTTGCCCGACGGCGAGGCTAAAGCCTCGCGCGGGCTGAAGCCCGCCGTCCTAGTTGACGGAAATGAGCACGCCGGCTTGCGTGGTCGCGCTGCCGACAGTGATCAAGACGCTCAGGTCGCCCGGCGCGAGGTAGCCGGCCGGGATTCTTACGTTGATCTGCCACAGGCCTGGATAATCGACTACGGGACCGGAGTAGAGTACGTCGGCTGCGTAGCCGCCGATGGTGGCCGAAACGGGCAGTCCGGCGACGCCTTGGCCGGTTCCATAAAATGCGACCACCGAGCCGCGCGGCGCCGGATTCGAGACCGTATTCAGAGTGCCGTCTGGATTATTGGCCAGCGCTTGGCCAGACGCGTCGGCGAACAGTCCCGGTGCGGACGCCGCGAGGGCGACCGGGAATTGCGTCAGGGTATTTCCGTTCGAGAGGACCTCGACTTGCGCGGAGCTTCCGGCGAGCTGCGGCGGCGCCTGGACCAGAACGGCTGCGCTGGTGAGCGAGAGCACGGGTGCGTTGATCAGGTTGATGAGCACCTGCGTGGTGGCCGCGGCGGATGAGGGGAGCCCGGTGCCGACCAGGTCGATCAGCATCCCGGGAGCGACGGGTCCGGGCTGCAAGCTCGCCGCGTTCACCGCGCTCGCGAGCGAGGCGAGCGGAGCTTCCACGACCGGGGTCAGTTCGCGAATGCGATTGTTCTGAAGATCTGCGATGTAAATCGCGCGGTTAGGGCCGGTCGTCACGTCCCAGGGGGAATTGAGCGACGCGGAAAGCGCCACGCCGCCATCGCCTGCGAACATCGCCGAGCCATCGCCGGCGATCGCCGAGACATTCCCCGATGCGTCGACGTGCAGAATCTGCTCCAGTCCCGCGTCGGCCACGAACAGATCGCCGGAGGAGCCGGCGGCGATGCCTTGGGGAGTAGTCCAGGCGCCCTCGCCGATTCTGGTGAGCGATCCGGTGACCGAGACGCGGTCCACGTGAGCCGTTCCCGATTCGGTGACGTAGAGATTACCGTTCGAATCGATGGTGAGGCCGCGCGGCGATGCTAGGCTTGTGGCGATGGTCAACGTGACGCCATCCGCGGTAAATTCCACGATAGATCCCGCGCCGGCGTCGGCAATGAACACGTTCCCGTTGTTATCGGGGATAGCGTAGACGGGTGAAATCAGGCCGGTCGCATTGACAGGAAGCATGGCGCCGCCGGCGGTTATCACGCGCACCCGGCGATTGCCGGTGTCGGCGATGTACAGGTTCCCATATGCGTCCGGCGAGACCGATTCGGGCGAGTTGAGCAGCGCGCTGGCGGCCGGTCCGCCGTCGCCGGAGTCGCCGGGAGAGCCTGTGCCTGCGATGGTTGAAATATTTCCGTCCGTGGCGATTCTGCGGATGCGATGATTGTCGCGATCGGCGATGTAGAGGTTCCCGAGCGCGTCCATCGAAACGCCGGCGGGATGATTCAACAGCGCAAGCGTAGCTGCGCCGCCGTCGCCATGCGCGAGACTTCCCCCACCCGCCACCGTCACGCCCGGCCCGTAGAAGTTCACATGCGAAGCGGTGGTGATGTTCACCGCGTAGACCGTCGAATCGGAAGCGCAGGCGAGATCCTGCGCGGGAATCGGGTAGGCGGCTTTAACCGAGTTCAACGGCATCACCACGATTTCGCCCGCGCCCGGATCGGCGATATACAAGGTCCCGAAATTATCGAAAGCCAGTCCGGTGGGCGTGGAGGCGGAGGCGAACGCCGTGATCAATCCATTGGCGACCTTGCGGATCGCGTGGTTCTGTGTATCGGCGATGTACAGCGCCCCCGCGCGATCCACGGCCAGCGCCGCGGGATAGGAAACCTGCGCCTCCGCGGCCAATCCTCCGTTGCCGGATGCACCTGCCACGCCCGTTCCCGCGACGGTGATCAGCGATCCGTTCGGAGCGAGCAGGAATACGCGCTGTCCGGTGAAATCGGAAATATAAAACGACCCGTGGCCATCCCAAGCTACGTTGCGCGGGGCCGATAGCGCGATGGCCGTGGCCGCACTGCCTTCGTTCACCCCTCCCGCCGGGAGCGGACCGCCGCCGGCGACCGTCGTGATGATCCCGTCGAGCGCGACGCACCGCACGCGCGCGTTGCCCAGATCGGCGATACACAAATTGCCGAGCCCGTCGAGCGCCAGACCGTAGGGTGAATTCAACTGCGCCGACGATGCCTGCCCGCCATCGCCTGAAAATCCAGCCACGCCGGTACCTGCGTAGGTGGTGATTTCGCCCGAGGGCGAAACCTTGCGCACGCGATCATTGGCCGCGTCGGAAATATAAACGTCGCCTGAAAGATCCACGGCAATGCCTTCCGCCTGGAACAAAAGCGCGGAGGTCGCCGGACCGTTATCCCCCACCCAATTACTTCCCGCGACGGTCGCAATGGTGTAGGAGGAGGGCTGGGCCATCGACCAGACCGCCCCAAAGATGAGGGCGAAGAGCAGGCGCATCGGGTGAATTCGCACGCTAACTAATCAGTGCGATCAGCCCGCGAAAGCTCTCACGATTTGGCTAGGTTTAGAAAATAGCCGCGCCGCTGGTAGACGGCTGGGATGGCGCGCCGGCGTTCAGCGGCATGGAGCGGATGCGCTCACCAGTGGCAGCGAAGATCGCATTGGCGATGGCCGGGGCGATGGTAACGATGGGAGTTTCTCCCGCGCCGGCTGGCGGTAGATCCTTGCGGTCGATCAGCACGATCTCGATGGCAGGGACGTCGCGGAAACGGGGGACGCGGTACTTCGAAAAGCGCGCGTTCAGAATTTTGCCGTCTTCGAAATCGATCGATTCGAACAGCGCGCCGCCCAGGCCCTGGATCACCGAGCCTTCCACCTGGTTCTTGAGGTGATCAGGATTCAGAATCGCGCCGCATTCGAAAGACTCGACTACGCGGACCACGCGCGGGGCTCGGCCCGGCTCGCAATGCACTTCCGCGCAGGTGGCCACGTAGCCGTTTTTTTCGAATCCGCCGGCGATGCCGAAACCTACGCCGTTGCCGGATTTCTGTTTGCCCCATCCGAATCGCCCGGCCGCGGCTTCGAGCGCGGCCCGGAAACGGTCGTCTTTCAGATTGCGCAGGCGGAATTCGAGCGGATCGAGGCCGGCCAGGGACGCCAGCTCATCCATGTGGGATTCCTTCGCGAAATGATTTGCGGTCGCGGCTAATCCACGGTACGATCCCTGGCGCAGCGGGGAATTCGAGGAATGGAATTCGATCTTACGGGCAGCGGCGTCGTAATTTGTGTTGATGCCGGAGGAGCCGGAGTTGTAGTTGTGAAACTCCCACGCAGCCAGACGGCCGTCCTTGGTGATGCCGCTGCGGACTTCGATGACGCCGGCCGGGCGGAAATAGGCCCAGGTGAATTCTTCTTCGCGGGTCCAGACCAGCTTCACGGGCTTGCCGGCAGCCTTCGCCAGGCGCGCGGCTTCGATGGCTGCTTCGCCGGTGTGCTTGCCGCCGTAGCCCGATCCGGTGTCCGGCATGATCACGCGGACGTCGCTTTCGGGGATGTGGAACGCTTGCGCCAGTTCGCCCTGCACTCCAAAAGGGCGCTGCGTTCCGGTCCATACGGTGAGCTTATTTCCGTTCCAATCGGCGACCGCGGCGCGGGGTTCTAACGGCGCGTGGGCGATGTAGGCGACGGTGTAGGTGGCGGCGTGTTTCTTATCGGCATCGGCCAGCGCTTTATCGATCGAACCGTCGTTGCTGGATGGCCGCGCGTTCGGCACCGGCTGTTTCAGATCGCTGAACAGGGTTTTCGCCGACGTTTGCGGCTCGGCTTTCCATTCGGCCTTCAATGCCGCGAGCGCGTTCGCTGCGGCGGTCGGATTCGACGCCGCGACGCCGGCGAAATCGCCGTCCCGGACTACGGTGACGCCTTCGATTTTCCGCGCTTCCGCGGCGTCGAAGTTAATCAGCTTCGCATCGAATTTCGCAGGCCGAAGAATCCGGCCGTATAGCATGCCGGGAAGCTTCACATCGGACGGATATTGATGATGTCCGGTGACGAACTCGCGGCCGTGGACCTTGTGAATCGATGTTCCGAGCACTTTCCACTCGGCAGTCGGTTTGAATTTCGCGGTTCCGGTGTCGGCGGAGTCCAGTTTTGCGATTTCGGCGAAGTTGATTTTCTCCCACGGCTCATTGGGGAGCAACTGGCGGGCGGCAGCGGCCACGCGGCGGATCTGCGGGACCATCTGCGGGGTGGTCATGCTGCCGAACGTACCCATGTCGAAGGGCGTGCGTTCGGTATCGCCCATCACGATTTCGATGGACGTCAGCGGCGCGCCCAGTTCTTCGGCGACGCTCGCGGTGAGCGAGGTGCGCGCGTTCTGGCCGACTTCCACTTTCCCGGTGAAGACCGTCACCGCGCCGTGTTCGTCGATGTGCAGCCACGCACCGATCTGTTTCGGCATGGCTCGACCGCCGCGCCCGCGTCTACCGCCCGATTCTTGAGCGTTCGCGGCATACGACATCACGACCAGGCCGCCGCCTAAAGCTTTGAAAAATCCTCGCCGGCCGAAAGAAAACGAGTAGGCCGGACCGGCCATCAATTCGTAGCGTTCCGGTTCGATATTCATGCGCGGCTCCCGATTTTTTTCGACGCCGAGCGCATGGCCGCGATGATACGCGGATACGTTCCGCACCGGCAGACGTTGCCTTGCATGGCTTGCACGATCTCCTGCTCGCTCGGATTCGGATTGCGCTTGAGTAACGCCGCGCCGGAAACAATCATTCCGGGAGTACAGTATCCGCACTGCATCGCGTCATGCTCGAGAAAGGCTTCCTGCAAGGGATGCAGACGGCCGTGCTCTTCGAGGCCTTCAATGGTGGTGATGCGTTTGCCCGAAACCAGCGAAACTTTGGTTTGGCAAGAGCGCAGCGCGCGATCTTCCAGCATCACGGTGCAAGCTCCGCACTGGCCTTCGCCGCAGCCGTATTTGGAGCCGGTGAGATCCAGTTCGTCGCGCAGGACGGTCAGCAGCGTCCGGTCCGGATCGGCATCGACGGAATGGCGCACGCCGTTGACCCACAGTTCGATGGTGCGTGACACACGGGTACCTCTGAAGTCGAGTATATACTGTTGGAGTGAGCCCGACGTTGGTGAATTTGACACAAATCGCGCCCAAGGAATTGATCATCCGCAACATCGATGGCAAGAACGTCACGGTGCCGCTCGATCGCGACCGGATCTCGCTCGGCAGGTCCAGCGTGAACGAACTTTGTTATCCGGATGACGCGGGACTTTCGCGGCAGCACCTGGCTCTTACCAAGGCCAACGACGAATGGTTCGTGGAGGATCTGGGCAGCAAGAACGGCACCTTGGTTAACGGCAAGCGGATCGAGAAAAAGATCCGGTTCCTGATCGGCGACCGGATTTCCGCGGGGCATTTGACCATCGAGTTCGCCGACACGGCGGCCGCGGCGGCCAATACGGTGGTTTTCGTCGACCATGGCGAGAGCTTTTCGAACACCTCGACCACCGTGGTCGCGAATCTGGACGCAGTTCTTGGGCCGCAGGTGGAAGATCCCAACAAGACTTACGTGATGCAGGGTAGCCCGCAGATGCGCGCGCTGATTCGCGCGGGCCGCGAGTTGGCCGGGCATCGTCCGCTGGCCGAGCTGTTCCAGGTGATCATGGATCTGTCAGTGGAAGCGGTGCTGGCCGGGCGGGGCGTGCTGATGACGCTTGAAAAAGGCGGACTGCTCGAAGTGCGCGCGCATCGCGGCGACGGCTTCAAGATTTCGAATACCGTGCGCGATCGCGTGCTGAATGAAAAAGCGTCCCTGCTGGTGCGCGACGCGCAGATGGACCAGGCGCTGCGCGAGCACATGAGCATTGTGGAGCAGAAAGTCCGCAGTATGATCGCGGTGCCCCTGCAGACCAACGATCGCGTGATCGGGCTGATTTACGTGGATTCTCCGCACCTGATCCGGGAATTTTCGCGCGAAGATCTGAATCTGCTGACGGTGATGGCGAACGTCGCGGCCATCCGCATCGAGCACGCGAGGCTCAACGAAATCGAAGAAGCCGAGCGCGCCATGGCCAAGGACATGGAGCAGGCGGCGCTGATCCAGAAAGCGCTCCTGCCATCGCAGGCGCCCATTGTCGCCGGTCTGGACATCGCCGGCAATACGACCGCTTGCCGAACCGTGGGCGGCGATTATTTCGATTACCTGACCTTCCCCGACGGCCGCGTGGGCGTGCTGGTGGGCGACGTGGCCGGCAAAGGGATGCCAGCGTCGCTGCTCATGTCGAGCCTGCAGGCGCGCGTGCAGGTGTTGTTTGAAGAAGCCGACGAGCTGGCCCGCAAAATCACGCGGCTCAATAAAGCGGTCTGCGCCAATTGTCCCGACAACCGCTTCATCACGTTCTTCATGACAGTAGTGAATCCCGCCACCGGCGAGTTGGTGTACACCAACGCGGGCCATAATCCTCCGCTGCTGGTCCGCGCCGCGGGCGGATTCGAGCTGTTGAAGGGCGGCGGTGTGATTCTGGGAATCCTGCCGATGGCGCAGTATAAAGAAACCATCGCGCAGATGGAGCCGGGCGACGTTCTGGTGATGTTCAGCGACGGCGTCACCGAAGCCGCCAATCCGTCGGATGAGGATTTCGGCGAAGAGCGGCTGGGGAAGCTGGTGGAGTCGATGCGGAATCGGAAAGCTTCGGAGATTGTCGAAGCGATTGAGGTCGCCGTAAACGAATTCACACAGGGCGCGCCGGCGGCGGACGATATTACGGTGGTGATCGTCAGGAGAGTGTGACGCGTACCGACCGCGCTAGGCGAGTATCTTCTGACTGGTATATAGCGCGTTGCTATCCCACCCGTCATCAATGACTACTGACCCACCGGATGTTCCGGCGTTGCTAGTATCATGTCCCAGAAATTCATCGCATATCTCCAGAACACGTGGAGCATTTTTGGAGGGCGGGATTTATCCCGCGCGGAGCTTCAGCTCCGCAGTTCGGTTCGAGCTGCGGGGCTAAAGCCCCGCGCGGACTTCAAGTCCGCCCTCCCCGACCGTATCAAGTTATTCAAGGGATTTGCGGGACACAACCCTAGCTACTCTTGCCAGATAGGTAACTGCTTTCTCATAACACTTTCTACAAGACATACCGTAGTGATAACATTACGGGTACATGGCCATTGAACAAATTGTTCAACTCTTGATTTCGGAGCGAGACAGGTTGACCCGGGCGATCGAGGCCCTGGGAGGTCCCGCTACACCCCGAACCCGCTCTCCCCGGAAGGCGAGAGCTAAGAAAGCCGCGGCCCCGCCGTCCGTGCCCGCAGTGGCCGTGGCCGCGTCCCCAGCCCGGGCGTCTCAGCGGAAACGCAAGCCTTTATCGGCTGCGCGCCGGAAGGCTCTATCCGCCAAGATGAAAGCATATTGGGCGAAGCGGAAGAAGACGTCCAAGTAATCGACAAGAGCCAGATTAACCTCTAGCCACGTTATAGGCTCGCGCCTTTCGCCGTATCTTTGTCATCTACGTGCCCGGCCAGGGCGGGATGGCTTCGTGGCTCTCGGTATGTCGACAATTTCAATAAGATCCGGCTACACACATGGGAAAGATAGTAAGGCCAAGCACGCGCCGGGTGACTTAACGAGTTACGTATGCCGGCTATAGTTATCACAGCGTGCGACTCGATAACCAGGTGACTTGTGGCGAGCCTATCCCGGTAAAGCGATGACCTCGGCACCCGCGTTGGTCTGGTTCCGGCAGGATCTGCGCCTCTCCGATCATCCCGCTTTGGCGGCTGCTGTCGAACGCGGTGCTCCTCTGATCCCGGTGTTCATCTGGGCGCCGGATGAGGAAGGTGACTGGCCGCCGGGCGCTGCCTCGCGATGGTGGCTGCATCAGTCCCTCGCAAGCCTTGCGGCCGAGCTCAAGAAACGCGGCTCGCGGTTGATCATTCGACGAGGGCCGACGCGCGAGACTCTCAGCCGCCTGGTTGCGGAATGTGGCGCATCCGCCGTGCTGTGGAATCGACGCTATGAGCCGGCGGCGATCGCACGCGATCGTGAAGTCAAGTCGCAGCTCACCCATGCCGGAATCGACGCTCGCAGCTTCAACGGCAGCCTGCTGTTTGAACCGTGGACTGTTCTCAATCGCAGCCAGCAGCCGTTTCGGGTATTCACGGCATTCTGGAAAACTTGTCTAGCCAAGTCCCCGGCCGACGCACAGGAGAACGCGCCGGCGCGATTGCCATCGCCGCATCAATGGCCGCATTCGCTCCATCTTTCCGACCTGGCGCTTGAGCCAGCTGCAGACTGGGCCGCGGGCTTCCGTGCCGTCTGGCAGCCGGGCGAACCGGGCGCACGCGATCAGCTCCATCGCTTCGTTCGCGAAGCGCTGGCGAACTATGCTGTGAACCGGGACCGGCCGGCGATGGAAGGCACATCGCGTCTCTCCCCGCATCTGCATTTCGGCGAAATCAGTCCAGGCGAGGTCCGGCGCGCGATTCTCCACGTATCGAACTCCCATCCTGAAGCTGGCGAATCTCACCTTCGACAACTCGGCTGGCGCGAATTTGCATATCATCTCCTCTTTCACTATCCCGAATCGCCGCACCAGCCTTTACGCCCGGAGTTCGCCGCGTTCCCGTGGACCATGAACGCCGAAAACTTCAGATCCTGGGCGCGAGGCAAGACTGGCTACCCGCTGGTGGACGCCGGCATGCGCGAACTCTGGAGCACCGGCTGGATGCACAACCGCGTGCGGATGGTGGCGGCGTCGTTCCTGGTGAAACATCTGCTGATCGACTGGCGGGAGGGCGCGCGCTGGTTCTGGGACACGCTGCTGGACGCCGATCTGGCGAACAATACGCTCGGCTGGCAATGGGCGGCAGGCTGCGGGGCGGATGCCGCGCCCTACTTCCGAATCTTCAACCCGGCATTGCAGAAAGAGAAATTCGACTCATCCGGCGATTATCTTCGCCGCTGGATTCCGGAACTGAGCTCCAAAACATATCCCGCGCCGATTGTGGATCACGCTGAAGCTCGCGCGCGGGCGCTCGCGGCATTCGCGCAGATCCGGTCATCTTTGAATTCGCGCTGATCCGCCTTTGGCGAAGCTCTTCACCTGATCGAGCGTGGCCATGGTCGTGTCTCCGGGGAACGTCGTGAGCAGCGCACCGTGCGCCCATCCCAGACGCACGCAGGTGTCCGCCGGCTCGCCGGTCAGCAGGCCGTAGAAGAAGCCGGACGCGAAGCCGTCGCCTCCGCCCACGCGATCGAAAACGTCCAGGTCGCATTCCGGCGACACATGAGTTTCGCCGTTGATCCACGCCACCGCGCCCCAGCGATGCCGGTTGGTCGAATGAACCTCGCGCAGCGTGGTGGCGACGATCTTGATGCGCGGATGGCGCTCCACCACGCGGTCGATCATCCCGAAAAACGCCGCCGGGTCGAGCTTCGAGCGCGAACCGACCTCCGGCCCCGGGATGCCGAGTCCCTTCTGCAAATCCTCTTCATTTCCCACCAGGACATCCACATGTTCGACTATGCGCCCGATCACATCCACCGCGCGATCGGCGCCGCCCGAGACGCGCCACAACTTCTCGCGAAAATTCAGGTCGAAGGAAATCACCGCGCCGGCCGCGCGCGCGGCCTGCATGCCTTCGATGATCACCTCCGCGGTCGATTCCGAGAGTGCGGCGAAGATCCCTCCACTGTGGAACCAGCGAACGCCGCCCGCAACAATTTTCGACCAGTCGAAATCGCCCGGTTTCAGGAGCGCGGCCGCTTCGTTGGCGCGATTGTAAAACACCACCGGCGCGCGCACTCCAAATCCGCGATCGCTATACACGGCCGCCAGATTCGGACCGTTCACGCCATTGTGCTCGAAGCACTTGTAGAACGGCTTCACTCCCATCGCTTTCACGCGCTCGGCCGCCAGCGCGCCGATGGGGTAATTCACCATCGCCGTGGCGATGCCGGTCTGGAGCCCGAAACAATCCGCCAGGTTCGCGGCGACATTGAACTCGCCTCCGCTGACATGGATCGCGCACTGCTGCGCTTTATGGAAGGGAATGTTCCCGGGATCGAGACGATGCACCAGTCCGCCCAGCGACACCAGATCGAGCGCTCCGTCGCGCCGAATATCGAGGCCGTATTTCATACTGTCTTCATAGCTTGCCAAATTTAGGGGAAGCGTGGCGTAGAATCGAATCTGTGGTCCGGTTCCTGTTTCTGATTTCGACCGTCGCCGCCAGTGCGTCGCCTTCCTTTTATAAGGACGTGCTGCCGCTATTGCAGACGCATTGCCAGAGCTGCCACCGTCCCGGCGAAGCGGCGCCCATGGCGCTCACCGATTACGCGGGCGTCCGGCCGTGGGCCAAGGCGATCAAACAGGCCGTCGTCACGCGTAAGATGCCTCCCTGGTTCGCCGATCCGCATTTCGGAAAGTTTTCGAACGATCCAACGCTCGCCGACTCCGCCATTGAGACGATCGAAGCGTGGGTCGACGCGGGCGCGCCTGAAGGCGATCCCAAAGACGCGCCTCCGCCGGTCAAATTTGTGAACGGCTGGCAGATCGGAAAGCCGGACATCGTGATCGAGATGCCGACCGAGTGTGAAATTCCAGCCACCGGCATTCTCGATTACCGCTACGTGATCGTCCCGACGCATTTCACCGAAGACACCTGGGTACAGGTCGCCGAAGCGCGGCCCAGCGATCGCGAGCATCTCCATCACATGGAAGTGAGCATCCGCGAACCGGGCTCGGTTTGGATGCGGCGCGAGCCTATCGGCGTTCCGTTCACTTCGCAGCCGGGCGATGACGGTGGCGTCGGCGCGCAGGGCGAAACGCTCACCGGCTACGGACCGGGCGCCATTCCGGAGATCCTCGCGCCGGGGCAGGCGAAGCTGATCAAGGCGGGAAGCGATCTGGTTTTCCAGCTCCACTACCAGACCAACGGAAAGCCCGGCCGCGACCGCAGCCGCGTCGGATTGATTCTGGCGCGTGAAAAGCCGCGCCAGCGCGTCATGATGCTCGCCGCGGCCAATGTGCGTTTTTCGATCCCGCCGGGCGATGCCGACTTTCGATTGGACGCGCGTCTGACGCTGCACGCCGAAGCGACGCTCGTGTATCTTCTCCCGCACATGCATCTGCGCGGAAAATCCTTCGAATTTCGCCTCGTCTATCCGGACGGAAAGAGGGAAACGCTGCTAGTGGTCCCGCATTACGACTTCGACTGGCAGCTGACGTATTATCTGGACCATCCCCGGCGCCTGCCCAAGGACACGGTGATCGAATGCACGGCGCATTACGATAATTCGCCGAACAATGCGAAGAATCCCAATCCGTCGAAGTCCGTGCGCTTCGGGGCGCAGAGCTCGGATGAGATGATGATCGGCTTTTTCGAGGTGGCCGTCGATCCCGACGTGACCCTCCGCGACCTGCTGATTGCCAAGCCAGGAGAGTCCCGCGAATAGCCTTGCTGTGTGGCGCACGCTTCAGCGTGCTGTGTCGAGACTCTTCTCGACACCTCGCCTGCGCGCCCGAACAGGCGTCGACAAGAGTGTCGACGCGGCACGCAGGAGTGCGTGCGCCACAACGGCCAGACCTACCCCGGTTCCTTAGCGGTCGACAAAGCCACGCGACCCGTCCCGCGCGAGCGCAGATAATGGATCACCATCGGCAGCACGCTCACCAGCACGATCCCGATCACCACTTTTTCAAAATTCCGCCGGATCACCGGGACCCCGCCCAGGTTATAGCCGGCGAGGATCATCGATAAAACCCATCCGATCCCGCCGAAAACGTTGAACGAGAGGAAGCGCGAGTATTTCATCCGCCCGACCCCCGCCATAAACGGGGCGAAGGTCCGTACGATGGGCACGAATTTTGCGTACACCAGCGTCTTGCCGCCGTGTTTTGCGTAGAATGCCTGCGTGCGTGTGACGTATTCCTGCTTGAACAGCAGCGAATCCGGACGCCGGAAAATCGCGGGACCGGTGCGATAGCCCAGGAAGTAGCCGCTCTGGTCGCCCAGAATCGACATCAGGGTCACCAGGACGCAGATCCGGACAATATCGATGTCGCCCGCCCCCGCCACCACGCCGACGGTGAACAGCAGCGAATCGCCAGGGAAAAACAGGCCCACCAGCAAGCCGGTTTCGGCGAATACCACGCCCGCGATCAGCAGATAGCCCCACCAGCCGGTGATCACCTGGGTCAGCAGATGAATCAGGCGGTCGGGATCCGTCAGGCTCCGCCAGACATCGATCAGCAGATGCATCCGGGGCGCTTAACGGTACTGCGCGATCAGGCGCTTCAGCGTGTCTTCGTGCTTGGTGACTTTTCCTTCGGAGGCCAGTTTGGTGACCACGCTGTCCATGAATAACTGCATGTTCAGCGCGGCTTTCCGCCGGCGCACCGAGGACGCGATCGCCTGGCGCTCCTGCGTAAGCTTTGCCGGGTCGACTTTCTGCTGATCCTCGACGCGGTACACTACCATGCGACCCATGATGTTGATGGGCCCCACTACGCTGCCGACTGGTTTCTTGAACGCATCTTCCAGATATGCCGCGCTGCCCAGACCTTCCACCGAATCGGCGTGGCCGAACTCGTTCGACTCGGTCACTTCCAGCTTCATCGACTTGGCAACGGCGTCGATACTTTCGCCGCCCTGGATCTTGGCCGCCGCTTCCTTGGCTTTATCCTGCGCCAGGAGTTGCGATTTATCGTCCAGGAGGTGATCGCGGACCTTGCCTTCCACGTCTTTCAGGTCGGCAACCGCAGGTGGGAACCGCTCCTTCAGCACCACGATCGCCAGGCGATTGGCCGGCAGCGTCAGGATATCGGAAACGGCGTTGGGCTTGAGTGTCGTCAGCGCGCTGTCGATTTCCGGGCTCACGCCCAGCGTGGGAATCGCTTCACCCGTGCCGGCCTTCGAAACGTTGACCACATCGGCGTTATTTTCCTTGGCGATCGCGTCGGCGGAGCCGGGCGACTTCAGCAGCGCCGCGTGAATCTTGTCGGCCATTTCCTGCATTTTGTCGGTCAGGCCCTGCTTCTTCAGATCGTCGGTGAGCGCGGCCTTCACTTCATCGAACGGCTTCACGCGAGCGCCTTCATGACCGAGCGATTGCAGGATGTCATAGCCATAAGGAGTGGTGATCACGTCGCTGATCTGATTCGGCTGCAGCGTGAACGCGACCTTTTCCATCTCCGGAACCATCTGCCCCTTCACCACCCAGTCCAGATCGCCGCCCTTGGGCGCGTTGGCCGAATCGTCCGAATTTTTCTTGGCCAGCTCGGCGAAATCGGCGCCGCCTTTTAACTGCTTCAGCACGTCCTGCGCCTTGGCCAGGATCTGCTTCTTCTCGGCGTCGGTCTTGTCGGTGGTCTTGAACATGATGTGGCGCAGGTGCACCCGTTCCGGCGTGCGAAAATTGTCCATGTTGGCCGAATACGCCGCGTGAAGCTGCGCGTCGGTCACCGTCATGCCCTGCTGCACCTTGTCCTGATCGATCACCACCACCTGAAAGCTGCGCTTTTCCGGATTCTGGTACTGCATTTTGTGCGCGTCGTAATACGCCTTGATATCTTCCGGCGTCACCTTGACCTGGTCACGAAACTTGGCGGGTGTAAAGGCGATGTACTTGATCTTGGCGCGCTCGTATTTGCGTTGGAGTTCTTCGTCAATGTCTTTGGGAGAAACCACGGTCACTTCATACGCCAGATTCGAGATCTTGTTGAACAGCACTTCACCCTTGGCGAGCTCGATCGCGTCCTCGAGCGTCTGCCCGTTCTGCGCAAGCGCGGCCGCAAGCTGGTCCTTCTGGAGCTGGCCGTTCTGGAAGAAACTCGAATATTCAGCTTGCAGCGTCGCGAGAATCTCTTCATCGGTCGCCGTCAGCCCTTCCCGCTCGAATTCATAGTTCAGCGCCCGCTGCTGGATGATGTTATCCACCAGCTGCGGCAGGTAAGTCTGCATCATGGCCGCCGGAATCTGCTGGCCGCGCATCAACGCCTGGACCCGCTGGGTGACGTCTTGGGTGGTGATCTTTTCCGAGCCGATGGTGGCGATGACGTCGTCGTTCGCCGCGGAAGTCGAGCTTTGCCCATAGCCGGGGATCAGATAGGTGACCATGGACACGCACACGACGGCCAGAATCGCGCCCAGAAGATAGCGCATCATCTTCTGGCGGCTGCGGAATAAATTGAACATAAATGTACAGACTCCTAACGTCCGGGACAGCTTGGGATCGTCCCCAGTATAACACCCGCAGTTTCCTATTGAAGTTTTTGACGCCCCGGTGAATAATGGAGACCGCCGTCGCTTCCGATCTACCTTTTATGGAGCCCGCCGATGATTCGCCGGCATGTTTGGAGTCCGATTTTGGTCGCTCAGGCTCTGGTCGGGAGCCTGTTCATCAGCGTATGCCCGGTGTACGGTCAATCGCTGGTTCCACCTGACGGGCGTGCGGTGCACATCATCAATACCGACCTCGCGGTGCTCGAAACCCAGGATGTCCGTAAGGATCTGAACTGCACGGTGACGCCGGATAAACCGGTGCTAGGCTTCGATTTACGCTTTCACGGCGGGTTCGACGTGTCCATTCCCTTGAAGGAGCTGGCCGGGTCGGAAAATTACCTCACCATCCTGTTCCGCGTCACGCCGGACGGCCACACTGATGACGCCACCTATTTCGTGCAGCACTATAACGTTCCGGCGATCCCAGACGATGCCCGGGGCGACGCCGATCTGGACGGGGCAGTCGACCTGGGTGAGGGAACCTATCACGTGGACTGGTTGATTCGGGACCGGAGCGGGCGGGTCTGCTCGTTCTACTGGAACATGGACGCCACGCTACCTCCCAAGGACAAACAGATCGAGCTTGTGATGGGTCCCAATCATATCGATCCCGTGCATTATGAGCAATTTGGCGAGGAGCCTCCGATTTCGCGCGCGCAGGGAGCGCCGTTGAATATCAAGATCCTGGTCAATTTCGCGCCCCAGAATTACGACGCTGCGTCGCTGCGCCCGGTCGATACGATCGCGCTGGTTTCCATTTTGAGACGCATCGCGCGAGAGCCCCAATTCGGGAAATTCAGCATCGTGGCGTTCAATATGCAAGAGCAGAGGGTGCTCTACCGGCAAAAAAGCGAAGGAAAGATCGATTTTCCGGCGCTCGGCCAGGCGATTCATTCCATCAAGCTGGGCACCGTCGACATGAAGCAGCTGGCGCAGAAACATGGGGACACGGAATTCCTGACGGACCTGATCAGCAAGGAAATGCACACGGACGATCATCCTGACGCGGTGGTGTTCGCGGGGCCCAAGGTAATGCTGGATGCAGCGGTTCCGGAGGAAACCCTGAAGCCGCTGGCGGACGTCGAATATCCAGTGTTCTATATGAACTACGCTTTGAATCCGACGTTGATGCCATGGCGGGATTCGATCAGCCGCGCGGTAAAGGTGTTCAAGGGAACCGAATATACCATCAGCCGCCCGCGCGATCTGTGGTTTGCCATGTCCGAAATGGTGTCGCGTATAGTAAAATCAAAGCACGTTCGAAGTTCGTCGCGAGTCTCGTCTCAATAGGGGTTAGGGGTCAAGAAAATGCGCGTCCTGGTTGTTCTCGCCGCAACTTTAGGGGCATCGGCGGCGTTTGCTCAAGCGCCGGGGTACTCCAACAAGCTGGCGCCGTACGTCGCGTCACCGGTTCGGGTGATGGACCGGATGCTGGAGCTCGCCAACATCAAGCCGGGGGAAACGTTGTACGACTTGGGCTGCGGGGACGGACGTATTCTGATCGCGGCGGTGCGGAAATATAACGTGAACGCGGTGGGCGTGGAGATTTCGCCCCGGCTGGTGGCTAAGGCTTCCGCATCGATTCATAAAGCCGGCCTGGACGGCAAAGCGCGCGTCATTCGTGGCGACGTCCTGAGCATCGATCCGGACGGCGCGGACGTGGTCTATCTGTACCTCAGCAGGCGTCTGAACGAGCAGTTGCGGCCGCGTCTTGAAGCGCATCTCAAACCCGGCGCGCGCGTGGTTTCGCACGATTATCCGGTGCCGGGCTGGAAGCCGACCAAGTCTGAAGAAACCGACGGGTCCCAGCACCACATGATTTACCTGTACGAGATGCCTCCCACGAAGCAATAACCGTGCGGCTCGCGGCGGTCCTGTTACTACCCACTCTCTGCTTTGGTGGAGATCCCCTTGATCTAATTTCAGAATCGCGCCTGGAGGCGATCCATGCGAAGAGAATCGAGTGGGCGAAGAATCGCGTCGTCGTCCCGCCGCAGGGGATTTACCAGGACTATCGCGCGGTATTCGCTAAGGAAGTGACGGACGCGACTATCGCGGATGCCAAGGCCGCTGGAGCACAGATCCTGGTCACAAAGTTCGCGCCTTCCGGCAAGCGCGACGGCATGATCCTGTTCAGTGGCCGGGGCACTGCCCTCGTCACGCTGGATAGTCCCGAATTTAAAACCCCGCATCAGCGAAAGCGCCTGATGGCCGCTTTCAAACAGTATCCCGACGAAGTTTTCGGCATCGCCGGCGAGTTCAATCTCGGAAAGCACGAGGACGTTCGCTTCCGCGCGATGAGCACGCATTACCTGGCTCAGGAGTTGAGCGAGGCCGCAGTTCACGAGGCTTCCGTTGCGCATCGGGAGTACGCGGCGAATGACTGGCTGTGCGATCCGGCTGGATTTTATTTCATTGCCGAGAACAACCTGGGCGCATTCGATATCGGTGACACCGCGCCCATGCTGGCCGGGACGCGATTACAGGTGAACCTTCCGGTGAAGGCTCACATCCGTATCTGGGACGGATCGAAAAACATCGCGGAAGACGACAGCCTCCGGCTACGCTACGCCGTGAGACGCGCCGGCGACTACCGCGTCGACGCGTATCTCGAAGCCGGCGGCGAGAAGGCTCTGTGGATCTCGTCGTCTCCGATCCACAACGCCAGGCCCCCGGCCCTCGACGTTCCCGTCATACCGGTTTCAGACTCGGTCGAAGTTCACCGCGGAATCGCTTACATCGACGACGGGATCGGTAAACACAGGCTCGACTTGTTTCTACCCAGGGGCAAGACCAATTTCCCGGTCATGGTCTTCCTGCACGGAGGGGCGTGGCGGATGGGCGACCGGTCGACTTACGGGCTAGTCGGATACCGCATGGCGAAGGCCGGAATCGGGGTCGCGATTCCGAGTTACCGGCTGATGCCGGCGAATGCGCATCCCGCGCAGATCGAGGACGCGGCGGCGGCAGTTGCGTGGGTGTACAAGAACATCGCGCAGTACGGAGGCGACGTTTCGCGGCTGTATCTGGCCGGGCATTCGGCGGGCGGGCACCTCGCGGCGCTGCTGGCGCTCGATGGGCGCTGGCTTGAGAAAGTTGGCGTCCCGGCTGGCGCGATTCACGGCGTTGCGACCATGAGCGGCGTCTACGACGTCGGCGCTTTGAAGGAATTTCAGAATGCCGAAGACGATCCGTCGCCGATCCATCACGTGCACGCAAACGCGCCGCCGTTTTTGATTACGTACTGCCAGTGGGATTATTTCGGGCTGCCGAAACAGGCTCGCGATCTGGCGGCGGCGCTTCAGAAAAAGTTCGTCGCCGCGCGGTTAGTTTATGTCCCGGGACAGAGCCATATTTCGGAGATTATGAACGTAGTGAAAGACGACGACGTGACGGCGCGGGCGTTGATCGACTTCATCCGGTAGAATCGTTGAGGACGGCGGATTTTAATCCGCGCGGCGCTTGAACGCCGCTTCGGTAGGCAAGGCTTAAGCCTTGCGCGGGCTTAAGCCCGCCCTCCGCGCGGAGGAACCCGTTATTTCCGAAAATTTCGATCTGGTCGGCGTCGGACTCAATGCCACCGACACGCTTATCCTGGTTTCGCACTTTCCCGCTTACGCGGGCAAGGCGGCGATCGATCACGAGATCCTGAGCCCCGGGGGCCAGGTGGCGAGCGCACTCGCGACCGCTGCGCGCCTGGGGCTGCGCGTCAAATACATCGGGACCGTCGGCGATGACGAGCGCGGGCGGGTTCAACTTGCGAGCCTGCGCGAAACCGGCATCGACCTCGCCGACGTGGAGGTCCGCGAGAATTGCCCTAACCAGACCGCCTACATCGTCATCGATCAATCCACCGGCGAGCGAACGGTGTTCTGGAGCCGGCCCGAATGCCTCAGGCTTTCTCCGGACAGCATCACGCCCGAAAAAATCGCGCACGCGCGGATGCTGCACATCGACGGGCACGATACGCCGGCGGTTGCCACAGCGGCCGAGATCGCGCGGTCCATGGGCATCCCGGTCAGCCTGGACGTGGATACCATTTATCCCGGATTCGATCGCGTGCTCCGGTCGGTCGATTACATGGTGGCGAGCTCTGAATTTCCGGGCACGTGGTCGAGCGAGCACGATCCGTTTCGCGCACTTGAAAAAATTCAGAACGAATATGGAATGAAGGTCGCGGCCATGACGCTGGGCGCGCACGGAGCGCTGGCGCGGACGGATGGAAAATTTTATTATTCGCCGGCCTTCGTGGTCAATTGCGTGGATACCACCGGCGCGGGAGACGTGTTTCATGGGGCGTTTTGTTATGCTGTGCTCCAGGGGATGCCCATGCGCGAGACGCTCGAATTTTCAAACGCGATGGCCGCGCTCAACTGCACCAGAATCGGCGCGCGCGGCGGCATCGCAACGGCGCTTGAAGCTCGGGCGTTGATCGAACGGGGCGAGCGCCGGGCGCATCCCGATTACGCGACGGCTGCGCACCGCGCATGATCCCGCTGCGTTCGACCGAGCGTGTGTACGCTCCCGCGGTGGTCACCGGCGTCCTGATCGCCATCAACACGGTGGTGTTCCTGTACGAGGAAACGCTCAGCCAGGCGGGGATGGAGCGGCTGGTGATGACCTGGGGCATTGTGCCCGACCGGCTGCAGCTCGCTTCACTTTTCACCTCCATGTTTCTGCATGCCGGATGGCTGCACCTGATTGGCAACATGCTGTATCTGTGGGTGTTCGGGCGTAATATCGAGGACCTAATCGGGCCCGCGAAATTCGTGGCGTTTTACATCCTGTGCGGTCTGACGTCGGCGGTGGTGCACGTCATTTTCAATGCGTATTCACCGATTCCGACCATTGGGGCAAGCGGAGCGATCGCGGGAGTGATGGGCGCGTATCTCATTAAGTTCCCGCGCTCCCGGATCATCACTCTAGTGCTGTTTTTTTTCTTTTTCACCACGCTCGATATTCCAGCTTCGCTTCTGCTGCTGTTCTGGTTCGCCATGCAGTTCTTCAGCGGCTTCGGGTCGATCGGATCGGCCGATTACACGGGCGGAGGAACGGCCTGGTTCGCGCACATCGGCGGATTTCTGGCGGGGATGCTGCTGATCAAGATGTTTCCGCCGAGAAAACGCTGGCGGGCGTGGTATGAGCCGGAGTAGTCCGCGGGAAGGAACTCCGGGCTCGAAAATCGCGGACGCGCTCCCCTTGCTGACGCGCGGGGTTCTGTTTGCTGCATGCGGAACCGCGCGCGTGAGCGAGCGGAGCACGTCAGAAGTCTTCGAGCGGGCCGTGTCCTTTACTGGACGACGGTCATCGTCGCTGTGCTCGACATATTGAAAGTGCTGGGCAGCGGCGCGACGATCGTCAAGAAGGGATTGTAGGCGTAATTCACCTTCACGGTCACGGTATTGCCGGCCGAGTTGGCTTCGGTGCAGGTTCCGTTGCAGGCCCAGGTGGTGGTCACAGTGAGGGCGGCCGTATTCAGGCCGACTGCCAGGCCCTGAACGAAAGTGGTGGTTGCATCTCCGCTCGATGCGTTGGTGCAGGAGGTCCCGCACGGGCTGGGGCTGGTGGCGAGCGGGGTGGGGCTGGCCGTTCCGCGCAGCGATGCGTAACGCGCGGCATGCTGCGCGGCGAAGGCCGTGAAATTATTGGCGTAGGCGATGCGCGAATATTCTATGATGGCGAAGATCAACAGGAACAGGACCACCATGCATAGCCCCATTTCCACAATGGCCTGACCGCTCTGACGCCGCCGGCGAACCGCGCTGACCGGTTTCATTATTGCACCCTGATGATGGACTGCCCTTTGACCGTGATGGAACCGGGCAGCAACGGATATTGAAAAAACGTGCTGAAGGTCAGGCTGGTGTTGACCTGGGAATAGACGTACATGGTGTCGCCAGTGCCGCAGCTGCTGGTGCAGGACACGGTTGCGGTGATGGGCGTGGTGTTTGAGCACTGGCACCAATAGGTGGCTACCGCGCTGAAATTCTGCGCGATAGGAACGTTGACCGAATCCGCGGTGGCGGCGTTCTGGACCCCGGTGGTATTGGAATGGTTGGGTGCCTGATAGGCGGCGTACTGCGTTCCCGCCCGCGCCGCGCCCTGCACAATGGACCCGTAATAAAAAACCCGGGAATAATCGATCACGGCGAAAAAGATCGGAACCATGATCAGGCTTACCAGCGCGAACTCAATGAACGCGCTGCCGCGCTGATTCTGCCGCCGATGATTGCTTGTCGCAGCCATACCTCTCCGCATCCCCTCCCGCATGGCTTTACTGCGTGAGCACCGGCGCCGTTCCCGACATCACGGTGGTGGATTTCAGGGGGTTGTTGACGTTGTACACGACAATCGGCGAACTGCCGTTTACGGTCAGCTTCTTCACCACGATCATCATGTAGCCGGTATTGGAGCCGTTGACGCCGGTAAAGGTCAGGGTCGAATTCTTGAAATACATCGCCCCGTTGAGCGAGGTAGTGGAGTTCCCGTTAATGCTGGGGCCGTTGTCGGTGGGGGAGTTGCGATCCTCGAAGAACAGCATCCCGACCACGCCGCTACTTGCGCCGCTGGCGGGCGCGCTCAGGGTCACGGTCGGCTGGCCGGTGATGTTCACCTTCGCCATGCTCGTGCTGGTGGGGCTGATCGAGGTGGTCCCCTGACCGGTGTATTGATTGGTGGCAGGACAGGTGACTCCGTAGTTCGCGCTCAGCAGGGACGGGCTGGTCAGGATGAACGTGACGCCACTGCCGCTGATCTTCGCCTGGGATTGGAAGCTGAGTGTTCCGCCCGCGACGAAATAGGTTCCGGCCTGCAAGGTGTACGTGACGCCGTTGTTGTTCCCGATGGTGAACCCTCCGCAGTACACACCGGGCGAGATCGTGTTGTTGACGGGCTGGCTGTTCATGTCCCAGTAGTTCTTGTATTGCATGGTGGCGCCCGCCGCGCTGGGCATCGAGACGTTCGAAAGAGGATCGCCGGGACTGGCGATGCCGTTGGCGGTCGGCTCGGCCGACGCCGCGCAACTGGAGGATCCGGTGGAGCAGATGTAATCCTGATTGGAGGTGTAATCGATGCCGCAGTTGGCTTGCGTCGCCGGCTGAGCGGCGGTGCAGCTCGAGGGTCCCACGACGCCAAGCGTGTACCCGGTTCCGATGGTCACGGTCTCAGCGCCCGACAGATAGACGGCCTGAGAGTTGGGCGATTCCACCACCACTCCGCAATTGAAAGTCGGGGAGCTGCCCTGGATGTTCATCACCTGCGAATCGCTCGAGCTGGTGTCGAGGATATAGACGCAGCCTGAGGATGAGCCGGACCCGGAGGTTGAAACACCCTGGTCGTAGCCGCTTCCGGACGAGGACGGATACGCGCCTGCGGCGTAACCGTTGACCGTGATTGAACTGAGATGGAACATTCCCATAAAAAACGTCGGGACCGTTTCGGTTACGATCGCTTCTACGGCGTTCGTCTGACCCTGGAGCGTACCTTGCAACGGCGGCGAGTTCACGGTGACCGTGACGCCGTTTGAACCGGCGGTGAATCCGTTCAATTGAGCATTGTTGGTGCCGGCGGTGGTAACGGCGCCGGAGGAGCCACCATTTTCGGCGGTGATCAGGGCTGCCATGGCGGCGGCGTCGGCAGCGTCCTGGATGCGGACGCGGGTCCACTGCAGATATCCCACGTCAATCGCCATCCCGGTAAAACCGAGTAATGCGAGCATTGAGACGGCCGCGATGATCGCGACCGATCCCCGCTCACGTGAATTTGGTTTGAAAGAATGCTTCATAGATTCCTGAAGATTTTTGAATATTCAGTATGGGTCGGGCGGGGACAGAGCGGTATGAGGCAAATCTCTGGAATTACTGTAGGGTTAGTACCTACGCTGGATGTGCATGGTAATCCTCTATCTCAAGTGCTAGTACTTGAGGGGGATCGCGTCAGCGTGATGATGTTAAGTCGCGCTGAATCGCAAACTTAACCAGGCCCGCGACGTCGTGTATGTCGAGTTTTCGCATGAGGCTGGCGCGGTAGGTATCCACGGTTTTGGGGCTGAGCGAGAGTCGCGCGGCAATCTCTTTGGCCCGTACGCCGTCGCAAAGTAAGGAGAACACCTGATATTCACGAGCGCTGAGAGCCTGGAGCGGATCGTCGCTCGACGCTTTGGATCCGCTTATGAAGATCTTATTGAGTTCCAGTTCGGGAGAGATGTAGATGCCACCTTCGAGAATCTGCTCAAAGGCTTCGAGGAGTTGGTGCGCGGGACCGGATTTGAGCAGGAAGGCATTGACGCCGCAGCGCAGAGCCTCAACCACTGTTTTCCTATCCCGGCGGGTGGAGAGCACCACAATTTTGGTGGCGACGCCCGACTGCCGCACCCGGCGGACCACTTCAAGCGTGAACAGATCGGGAAGGTTGAGATCGAGGATGGCGATATCCGGCGCGTCCGATTCGATCAGACGCAACGCCGCAGCACCCTCTGAACACTGGCCAACCACTTTATATCGTGGTGCAAAATTGGGGGCGAAATTAACGCCGGGCGTCGCCACGCAGAGCGCAGCCAGACCCTCCCGAACCAGCGTCAGCTCGTCGGCCAGGAGAATGGAATACGTTTTGGGCTCTCTGATCGGAACCATAAAGGCGATCCGAGGGAAACCGTGATCCTTCCCCCCACTCTCTACAGTGAGACGGAGCCCATTTAATTCTCTGCCTTTTCGTTAGCCTATCTTCGTTGCGAGGCTCCGGACGATTCCATCCCGTTCCATTTAGGCATTTCAGGCGAAACTGCGGATGGCCGCCGCTTCGTCGTCGAACACTTCAAACACGGTATACAGCTTGGTAATCTGCAAAAGGTCCTTGACGCGCTTGGTCAGGTTCAGCAGCTTGAGTTGTCCGCCCTGGTTGGCGACGGTGGTGAATCCCGACACCATTTCGCCGATCCCGGAGCTGTCGATATAGCTGACTTCGGCCAGGTTGAGGAGCATTTTCTTATGCCCCTTCGAGGCCAGTTCCCGCACCGTGTCGCGGAACGTGCTGGCGCCTTCACCCAGGGTAATTCGTCCCACTGCATCGACTACCGTCACATCGCCCACCTGTCGGGTGGTCAGTTTCACACTCACTGCACTCCTCCTTTTAGCTCGTTTTGTACTTGACCATTCTCACTTCGGCGCCTTTGGGCTCGCGCGGGCGCATTTCAAATTCGTCCATGAACGCCTGGATCAACAGCAATCCGCGCCCGGAATGACGCAGCAGGTTCTCATTGGCCAGCGGATCGGGCAGGGCGTTCACGTCGAACCCATCGCCCTCATCCCCGATCAGGATGGCCAGCCGGTCCGCGGTGCGCGTGATGGTCACGTACACCTTCTTCCGCGCGTTATACCGGTTTCCATGCACCACCGCGTTCACCATACACTCCCGCACCGACATGCCGATCCGATGCATGTCGTCTTCGTCGAAACCCAGTTCGTGGGCCTCACGCAAGACCGCTTCCTCGGCCGTGTCCACGCTTTCCAGCGTCGAATCGAGCACCAGATCCACGGTTCGCGCTTCAGCGGCCTCCTTGTTAGCCATACAAACGCGACACGGCCCACCCATTCCTGGCGTGGCCAAGTCGAAACGTTAAAGTAGAATAGTACCGCGTGAAAAGTCAAGTGGCGCTCAACGGTCAACGTTTGACCCTGGACCAGGTGACGCGAGTGGCGCTTCGAAATGAGACCGCCGGCATCGCGCCGGAAGCGATCGCCGCCATGCGGAAATCGCGCGCCGTGGTGGAGCGTCTGGCCGCCGGCGATATGCCGGTATACGCAGTGAATACAGGCGTAGGGCTGCTTGCCGACGTGCGCGTTCCGCCGGGCGATCTCGAAACTCTGCAGCGCAACGTAGTGCGCTCGCATGCGGCCGGCGTGGGCGAACCGCTCTCGCGCGCGGAGACGCGAGCCATGATGCTGATCCGCGCGAACGTCCTCGCGCGCGGATTTTCGGGAATCCGCCCGGTGATCGCCGAGCGTTTGTGCGATCTGTTGAATCACGGCGTCACTCCCGTGGTTCCGTCGCGCGGAAGCGTCGGCGCGAGCGGCGATCTGGCTCCGCTCGCTCACATGGCGCTGGTCTTGATCGGCGAAGGCGAGGCCGAATTCGAAGGCGCGCGAATGAGCGGTCGAGAAGCCTTGCGGCGCACTGACGTGGAACCGGTGACGCTGCAATCGAAAGAAGGCATCTCGCTGGTCAACGGCACGCAGGCGATGCTGGCGGTCGGGTGTCTCGAACTTTCACAGGCGGAAAAACTGGCGCGTGCCGCGGATGTGATCTGCGCGATGTCGCTCGACGGGCTGAAAGGTACGCCGCGCGCGTTCGATCCGCGGATTCATGAAATCCGTCCCCATCCGGGACAGGTGGCAAGCGCGGCGAATCTGCTGCGGCTGCTCGAAGGGAGCCAGATCCGCGAGTCGCACATTGCGTGCAGACGAGTCCAGGATGCGTATTCTCTGCGCTGCGCTCCACAGGTCCACGGAGCGGTGCGCGACACGGTGGCTGAGGCTCGCCGGGTTTTTGAAATCGAGTTGAATTCGGTTACCGACAATCCGCTGGTGATCGGCGAAGAAATTTTCTCCGGCGGGAATTTTCATGGCGAGCCGCTGGCGCTGGCGCTCGACTATCTGGCGATTGCGCTCGCAGCGCTCTCTGGAATTTCCGAACGGCGCGTCGATCGACTGGTGAATCCGTCGCTCAATGAAGACCTTCCCGCATTTCTCGCCGGGCATCCGGGACTCGAATCGGGTTTGATGATGATCCAGGTGACCGCGGCGGCTCTGGTGGCGGAGAATCGAGTGCTCGCGAATCCCGCGTCGCCGGGATCGATCACCACCAGCGGCAATAAAGAAGATTTCGTCAGCATGGGCATGACGTCGGCGCTGAAATTGAAACAAGTCGTCGCGAATACGCAAGCGGTGCTGGCCATTGAAGCTCTGACTGCGGCGCGTGCGTTGGATCTTCTTGCTCCGCTGAAGTCGGGAGCGGGTGTCGAGAAAGCTCGTGCGGGATTGCGATCGGCGTGCCCGGCTTGGGAAGGCGATCAGGTCCTGTCGGATAAGATTCGCGCGGTGGACGAGTGGATCGCGGGTGGGGGATTGGATCGAATCTGAGACGTGATCAGGAAACGCTCCTGCCACCGCACGCTTACGCGCATTGGCTGAGCAGCCTCTCGATTGCCTTCATTGTACTCGTGGCCGCAGTCTGGATTGGGGCACTTCGCCACGTCCTCGCCGCCCACGGTGCCCTGGCCAAACTTATTCCGCCGCTGCACCACGTCAACTGGGATGAGAGCATCGCAACATTCGCAGATGAAGGTGCGTTTCTGTTGATTAATCTGTTTCATGCCTGGATCATATCAAGGCGCGACAAGACAGTTTATTCTGGTATATGTTTAGCTGGACAGAATAGACGGTAGCGATTCGTTTGTGGCGCACGCACTCCTGCGTGCCGCAGCGACACTTATGTCGCTGCCTGGCCTTTGTAGGAAAACGATGTCGCCATGAGTGGCGACACGGCACGCAGGAGTGCGTGCGCCACATTCTGGCCGACCGGGATGCGGTTTAATCGATGGCATGGCTGTCACAGCGGTTGCTGGACAAAACGTCGCGCTGATTGAGATCGCGCAGGGATATTTTCGGGGCCGGGCGCTGTGCGCTGCCGCGCGCTTAGGTGTTGCGGACGCTTTGGGCGATCAGGAGCACAACATTGAACATTTGGCCCTTGCGTGCCGGGCCGAACCTGCGGCGTTGTACCGGCTTTTGCGCGCGCTCGCCAGTTTTGGAGTGGTCGCGGAGACGAGTCCGTCAAATTTTGTTCTCACTGATTTCGGAAAGCCGCTGCGCAAGGACGTTCCCGATTCGGCATGGGCCGGAGTGGTGTTCTGGGGTGATCTGATCGCTGACGACTGGTCGCACTTGACCGAATGCGTGCGGACCGGAAGGAAGTCGGCGGAGGTTCGGCCGCCGGGCGCGTCTTCGCGCTGGTCACAGGATCCCGATGGCCCGTCGATTTTCCGCGCCGTGATGGGCACCGCGCCGGCGGAAGATTACATGCCCATCGCGCGGGCGTGGGACTTTGCGAAATTCCATACAGTGGCAGACCTCGGCGGCGGCGGAGGTGCGCTGATCGCCGCGGTGCTCGAAGCTTATCCCGGCGTCGAAGGCATGCTGGTGGACCGGCCGGAATCGATCGACCAGGCAGCGCCGCGCTTCGCGGGCAACCATCGATGCAAACTGATCGCGGCGGATTTGACCGAGGAAGTCCCGCCTGGCGCCGACGTCCACATGCTGAAACACTTCTTGCACGGCTGTGATGACATGACGGCGGTCGGGATTCTTCGGCTGTGCCGCGCTGCTCTGCCCCCGGATGGCCGCGTCCTGGTGATCGAGTTCGTGCTTCCCGAGGTGGTCGATCACGCCGAACCGGATATCGAGAAGCGCTTGATGGCCGATCTGAACATGCTGGCCGTGACGGGAGGCAAGGAACGGAGCGAGTCCCAATGGAAGCGGTTGCTGGCGGACGCGGGACTTACCTGCGTAAAGATTGTGCCGGTCCCCGGGGATCTGGTCTCCATCATCGAGGCTGCTCCGCAGTGAGAGCTTTCCCGTGCGACGCGCACTCTTTTGGGGATGGAAGCCCATCAGAACCCTGAGCGTCAGCGAGGGGAGCAGGTCCACAAAGCGCAAGCTTATCTGATTACCTGGCAATGCTACGGCAGTTGGTTTCCAGGCGAGCCCGGAGCAGTTCCGCGGACGCAAAATCAATTCAACAGCCCGCTGCCGGAAGCCAACGCGGCAAAGGAGCGCCACGCGCGAGACCGAACGCGCGATGCGCCATACACGCTCGACGAAGTGCGACGGCAAATCGTCCTCGACAGTTTGCAGGAAGTGGGTCGCTTTCGAGGCTGGGCGCTAGTCGCAGCCCACGTTCGGACCAATCATGTCCACGTTGTGGCGACCGCCGATTCGAAACCGGAAGCAGTGATGGTCGCGATGAAGGCATACAGCAGTCGGGCGTTAAATCAGCGCGGCTTGGATCTTCCTGACCAGCGCCGTTGGGCTCGCCATGGGAGCACGCGGTATTTGTGGACGGCCGAATCCGTTCGCGCGGCGATTCGGTATGTCGTGGATGAGCAGGGTCCTGCTATGGCGGTATACGTAACTTCCTCCCCTCGCTGACGCTCGGGGTTCCGACTGGGTGCCCCGGGCGGGAAGTTACGCCCGGTCTGAAGAACGTGATCGGTGGGTGGTAGGTCAGTTTGAAATCTTGCGTTCCCGAATAAGTGCAGCGGATAGGACAGCCCCACCAACGGCCAGAACCAGACCAACAGCCAATCCCCCCATCAGTAGATTGACTCGGAACGTACCCAAGAGTCCCGCAACAAATAGCGCCAGAGAAAAACACACCGCCAGGAATACCTTCACGATGGCCTCTTGTCGCCCATTGTAATTTAGGATCGATCGGTTGCCGGATCCGGGCAATCCGACGATTACCGTGTATACTGGGTAACAGGTGGTCGGACCTGAGCAGTGGGCGAAAGCCCACTTTTTTATTGGTCCGGACAGAAATATGGCGGACCGGAGCGCGATTACGCAGAAAATAGAAGAGATCGCCGAACGAGTCGGGGCCCGCGCAGGCATCGAAATTGCCGGCGTGGAGCTGCTCGGCGGCGGCGCTGGCCGTCTTCTGCGCATTTTTATCGATAAGCCGGAAGGCGTCACGCACGCCGATTGCGAATATATTTCGCAGAACGTAGGAACCATTCTCGACGTCGAAGATGTTGTGCCCGGCGCCCGATACACGCTCGAAGTCAGTTCGCCGGGAGTGGAACGTAAGCTTTCCAAACCCCGCGAATTCGAACGTTTCGTGGGACAGAAAGTGAAGGTCGTACTCCGCCAGCCTGTCGAGAATCAGCGCCACTGGACCGGCGCGCTGAAAAGCTTCACGCAAGGAATCATCACCCTCGAGCCTTCGCCCGGCCGCAGCGTGCAGTTCGCGCTTGATCAGGTCGAAAAGGCGAATCTGAAGTTCGAGTGGTAATCCCGAAAAAGACGGAAAAGATTCAAATGAGCCTGGGAACGATTTATCAGTCCATCGAGATCCTCAGCAAGGAAAAGGGCATCGACCCGAAGATCATTCTCGATGCCGTCAAAGACGCCATGCTGGTGGCCGCGCGCAAGCACTTCCGCACCACCGAAGACCTGGTGGCCGATTTCGACGAACGGACCGGTTCGATTCAGATTTTCGGCGTGCGCCGCGTGGTGGGCGAAGTCGCCGATACCGACAAGGAAATTTCGCTCGAAGCCGCGCGCGCCATTAAAGCCGATGCCGAGCTCGATACCGAAATCCGCTTTGCGAAGCCGACCGAAGCGCTGGGCCGCATCTCGGCTCAGACCGCCAAGCAGGTGATTTTGCAAAAGGTCCGCGAGGCCGAGCGCGAAAACATTTATTCCGAATATTCGGGCCGCGTGGGCGAGCTGGTCACTTGCATCATCAAGCGCGTGGAAGGCCAGGATCTGATGGCCGACCTGGGTAAGACTGAGGCGCGGCTGCCGAAAAAAGAGCAGTCGAAGCTCGAAAGCTTTAGCGTGGGTGACCGCATCCGCTGCATCATCAAGAGCGTGGAAAAAGCCGGCAAGAACGCGGGCGTGATCGTCTCGCGAGCGGCGCCGGAACTGGTGATGCGCCTGTTCGAACAGGAAGTTCCCGAGATTTACGACAACACGGTGGTGATCAAAGGCTGCGCGCGCGAAGCAGGCGAGCGGACCAAGATCGCCGTATCGAGCCGCGACCGCGATGTGGATAGCGTTGGCGCGTGCGTGGGCATGAAGGGAATGCGCGTGCAGTCGATTATCCGCGAGTTGCGCGGGGAAAAGATTGACATCATCGAGTACAATGACGATCCGGTGGTCTTTGCAACGCACGCGCTGAGCCCGGCGAAAATTTCGCGCGTCAGCATTATCGACGCGATGGAAAAGCACATGGAAGTGATCGTCGACGACACCCAGCTCTCGCTGGCGATCGGCAAGAAGGGGCAAAACGTCCGCCTGGCCGCGAAGCTGCTGGGCTGGCGGGTCGACATCAAGAGCGAAGAAGAGAAACGCCAGGAAGTGGAATCGCAGATGGCCGCCATGGTGGTGCCGGGCGCGCCAGTGTCGGTGCTGATCGATCACGGCGTGCCGGAAGAATTCGTGGAGCGGCTGATGACGGCCGGCATCACGACGGTGGAGCGGCTGGGATCGATGACGCCCGAAGAGCTGGATGCGATTGGAGTCGACGAGGCGATGGTTGAAAAAATCCAGCTGGCGGTGAACGGATATTACGGCCAGTTCGAGGAGCCGGCGCCGGTGGAAAACGCCGCCGAGGCCGCGCCGGCGGAGATTGCCGCGGCACCGGACGGCGAACCCTCGGAACTTGCGAAAGAAACGGCCGGGGAACCGGCGATCGAGCCGGCCATTGAACCAGCAGCGGAAGAAGGATCTGTTACGATAGAAAACACGGAGCATCCGGGAGCATGATCTATTCCGGATGGAGGAGAGGCGAATCGCATAGTGCTTGGCGCTAAAACTGCGCCAGGGCGCGAATGTATGGGAAAAATCCGCATCAACGAGCTGGCCCGCGAGCTGGAGGTCAAGCCCAACGTCATCCTGGATCTGTTACCCGAGCTCGGAGTCGCGGACAAGAAAACGCATTCGAGTTCGCTCGACGACGACGTCGCACTCGAACTGCGCCGCCGCCTGACGGGTGGAAACGGCGCGCCGCACGCCGCGCGAAGTGAAGACGCCGAAGCTCCGCTCACACGCGAGCCCGAAGCGGAACCCGCTGAACCCTCCGAACCGGCGCGCCCACAACCCGCCGGGCGGATCGAACCGCTTCGCGCCGAGCCGTCGCCTGAGCCGAGCAAGGAAGCTCCGGTCGAGCCTCCGCCGCCCTCAGTCCGTCCGATTCATCCGTTGCGTCCGCCGCTGGCTTCGCACTCCGCCCCTTCGATGCCGCTGCCGCATGCCGTTCCGCATGTCACTCCAGCGGTTCCGCACGCTACGCCGGCTCCCCCGGCGCATGCCGCTCCAGCGCATCCTCAGCCGTTACCCGCGCAGCCTCCGCGCGCACCGGCCCAGCCAGCTGCATTGACACAGCCGTCCGCGTCGCCGGGTTCCCCATTGGCACAGCCATCGTCCCCGCACCCACCTGCTGCTCACATCGCGCGCGGATCATCGATTCCTGCCCGGCCCGTGCCGCCGCCCGCACCGAAACCCGGGCAGATTATTTCGGGGCCGCGGCAGCCGTTGCCGGCCGGCTTGGGCGAAATTCCGAAAGCTCCTCCCTCGGTTGCGATTCCGGGCGCACCGCGTCCGGCGGCGATCACGATTCCAGCGCGTCCCGCTCCTCGTCCCGCGGCACCTGCCGCTCCGGGAACTCCCGCGGCTGCTGCTCCGGTGGGTGGAGGCGGACCGCTGCGTCCGCCCGCCAAACCGAACCTGGCCGGCCAGCCGGTGGCGCGTCCCGTGGTTCCGCCGCGACCCGATATGGTCGCGCGATTGACGCGTCCGCCGTCTCCCGGCGCGCCCGCTCCTCCTCGTCCTGGAATGCCGAGCCGGCCCAGCAGTCCGGTGCCTGGACGTCCGATTTATACCGGCCCGGTTCGTCCCGGCCAGCCGCTGTCCCGTGGACCGGGCGGCCCGAGCCAGCGGCCGAGCGGTCCTCCGCGTCCGGGTGGACGTGGGCTGCATCCCACCTCTCCGATGCGCGCCGAGCCCGCCACGCTTCCGACTGAAGCCGGACGCCGCCACGCAACCAAACCGGGAGCGCGCGACGGACGCCGCCGCGATGTCGAACCGGAAGAGGGTCGTTTACGTCCGATGGGGCGCCGCGCGGAGGCGTTTGAGCCGCCGCCCATCGATCGCGAGATCACCATCGCCGAAGGCATCACGGTGCGCGAGCTTTCCGAAAAGCTCGGCATCAAAGCCACCATCGTCGTGAAGCGGCTGATGGAAAAGAAAATCCTCGCGACCATCAACCAGACGTTGGACGTGAAACTGGCTGAAGAACTGGCGCGCGATTTCGGCGCGTCCACCAACAAAGTCAGCTACGAACAGGAAGCGCGTCAGGAAATCGAAGAAGCCGAAGTCGAGCAGGACCGCGAAAAGCGGCCTCCGGTGGTCACCATCATGGGCCACGTCGATCACGGGAAGACTTCGCTGCTCGACGCGATTCGTTCGGCTAATGTGGCTGGGTCCGAAGCCGGCGGAATTACGCAGCACATCGGTGCCTATCACATCGAGAAAAACGGCCGCAAGATCGTGTTCATCGATACTCCTGGTCACGAGGCATTTACCAGGATGCGCGCCCGCGGCGCGAAAGTCACCGATATCGTGGTGCTGGTGGTGGCGGCCGATGACGGCGTGATGCCGCAGACGCTCGAAGCGATCGACCACGCCAAAGCGGCGAAGGTGCCAATCATTGTCGCGATCAATAAGATCGATAAGCCGGACGCTCAGATTGAGCGCATCAAGCAGCAGCTGGCCGACCGCGGCCTGCTGGCCGAAGACTGGGGCGGCGATACCGTCATGGTCCCGGTTTCGGCGAAAGCGAAAACCAATCTCGACCTGCTGCTCGAAATGATTCTGCTGGTGGCCGATTTACAGGATCTGAAGGCCAATCCGGCGCGGCCTGCCATGGGCACGGTGCTCGAAGCGCAGCTCGATCGAGGACGCGGTCCGGTGGCGACGGTGCTGGTGCGCAACGGCACGCTGCACGTGGGCGATTACTTCATCGTCGGTTCGGTGTTCGGCAAGGTCCGCGCGATGTTTGACGACCGCGGCGCGCCGGTCCGCGAAGTTTCGCCGTCGATGCCGGCCGAAGTGATCGGTCTCGATTCGCTGCCCGAAGTGGGCGATTCGCTGCAGGTGGTTACCGACACGGCCAAGGCCAAGCAGATTGTCATTTATCGCGAAAGCAAGATGCGTGAAGTGGCGATGTCGAAGACCAACCGCATTACGCTTGAACAGCTCCACGATCAGCTCAAAGAGGGCGAATCGAAAGAGCTCAACATTATTCTGAAGACCGACGTCGGCGGCACGGCCGAAGTCCTCACCGACACGCTACAGAAGCTGTCAACCGATAAAGTCAAGATCCGCGTGCTGCATTCGGGCGTCGGCGCGATTACCGAAACCGACGTGCTGCTGGCTTCCGCGTCGAACGCGATCATCGTTGGCTTCAACGTCCGGCCGGAGCGCACCGCGCAGGCCGTGGCCGAGCAGGAAAAAGTCGACATCCGTCTCCACACCATCATTTACGAGCTGGCCGACGAGATCAAGAAGGCCATGACCGGAATGCTGGAGCCGGTGTTCAAGGAAGTCTACAAGGGCCGCGCGCAGGTGCGCGAGGTGTTCCGCATCAGTAAAGTCGGCACGGTGGCCGGTTGCATGGTCAACGACGGCACCATCACGCGCGACAGCCAGGTTCGTCTGCTGCGCGACAACGTGGTGATCCACACCGGCAAAATCGAAGGCCTGAAGCGCTTCAAGAACGATGCGCGCGAAGTCCAGACCGGGTTCGAGTGCGGCATTTCGCTTGCAAATTTCAACGACATCAAGCCGGGCGACATTCTGGAAGCTTTCGCCACGGAGCGCGTCGCCACCGAAGCGTTTGTCTAGCTCCAGATCCACTGAGGTGCACGCGGATTCACGCGGGTCGAATTAAATTTTTGATCTCATAGGTCATGCCAGCCGTCGGCGTTCTGATCCTCGAACTGCGGCTCGATGAGGCGCATTCGCTCAAAGACAAGCGGCATTACGTCAAGAGCCTC
Source organism: Terriglobia bacterium (assembly GCA_963797245.1). GTDB lineage: Bacteria > Acidobacteriota > Terriglobia > Bryobacterales > Bryobacteraceae > Palsa-187. The sequence continues at coordinate 17,114 of CAWCPE010000008.1, read as the reverse complement.
AAGGACCGGCTGCGCTCGAAATTCAACGTCGCGGTGGCCGAGATCGATGCCCAGGACTTGTGGCAGCGCGGGGTGGTGGCAGTTGTAACCGTTTCAGGCGATCAGGCTCATGCGGCTCAGGTGCTCGAAAATGTCGAGCGGGATGCAGCCGCGCTTCTGGGCGGCGTCCTGGTAGGTTCCAGCATCGAATGGGTGTCCTGACCTGACGCCTGTGTAGGTTTTACCGGCCCGAATCACGCGTTATCAGCGGTTTCGCGCTGGTGCGAAACATGCAGTTACCAGTGTATGTTACGCCGAACCAAATGCACTTTCCTGGGTGCGATCGCGAGCCTCACCCTGGCTGCGCAAGTGCCCAATCCGACCCAACAACAGCAACCGCCGCCTGCTCCGGAACAGATCAACCCGGCGCCGATCTTTCGCGTCACCGTGGTGGCGCGCACCACGCAGGCGGTTAATTACCTGCATCGCGGCGGGTCGACCGATATCGATTTCCGGGGCACCGCGATTGACGCGACCGGCAAAGGGCACGCCAAAGTCGAGAGCGAACGCGGCGTCATCCGCGTGTCGGCTGATTTCAAAAACCTTCCGCCGCCTTCGAGCTATGGGCCGGAATATTTGACGTATGTTCTCTGGGCGATCTCTCCGGACGGACGCCCCGTCAATCTGGGCGAGCTCACTCTGAGCGACTGGGGCAACGGATCGTCGAGCAAAATCGAAGCCACCAGCGACATCCAGACCTTCGGCATGATCGTGACGGCCGAGCCGTATTACGCGGTCACCCAGCCGAGCGACGTGGTGGTGATGGAAAACGTGGTGCGTCCCGACACGCGCGGCGTGATCGAATCGATCAACGCGAAATATGAACTTCTGCCGCGAGGATGGTATTCGAGCGAAGGACACGCGCCCGGCTTCGCGCCGATCATTGTAGGCAAGAAAGATCCGTTCGAATTGTATGAAGCCGAGAACGCGGTGCAGCTGGCGCGGGTCGCCGGGGCGGAAAGGTACGCCTCCGACAGTTTTGAGAAAGCGCAGTCGGCGCTCGACCAGGCGCAGCGATATCAGATGCAGCATCCCGGACAGAAGCCGGTGATCACCATGGCTCGGGAAGCGTGCGTGCGCGCGGAAGATTCGCGCGTGATCGCCATTCGCGCGGAAAAGCAGGAAGCCGACGCGAATGAACGCGCGGCCGCGCTGGCGCGTGAGAACGCGGCCAGGGCGCAGGCCGACGCCGCCTCGGCAAAGGCGCAGCAGGAAGCCGCTGCTCGCAACCAGGCGGACATCGATCGCGCCGCGGCCGAAAGAGCCAAGGCCGATGCGTTAGCCGCGGCTCAAATCGCCCAACAGGAACGCGCCGCCGCGGAGCTCGCCAAACAGCAGGCCGACGCCGCGCGCCAGGCCGCCATCGAGCAGCAGCAGCAGCTGGCCGCCGAGACCGCCGCCGCCAAAGCCGCCGCCGCGGATGCCGATGCGCGCCGTCTTCAGGCCGAACAGGACCAGGCCCAGCTTCGCCGCCAGTTGCTACAGCAGTTCAACACCATCTTGCAGACGCGCGACACCGCGCGCGGCCTGATTGTCAACATGTCCGACGTGCTGTTCGCCACAGCTCAGTATTCGCTGAAGCCGGGAGCGCGCGAAAAGCTCGCCAAGGTCGCGGGAATCATCCTGGGGCATCCGGGGTTGAAGATCGCGGTGGAAGGCTACACCGATAGCGTCGGCGGGGACGAATACAACATGCGGCTTTCTGAGAATCGCGCCAACTCGGTCCGCGATTACCTGATCTCGCAAGGGCTGAACGCCGGCAACATCACGGCGCAGGGGTTCGGAAAATCGGATCCGGTGGCCGACAACCACACCGCCGCGGGACGCCAGATGAACCGGCGCGTGCAACTGGTGGTTTCAGGCGAAATTCTCGGCGCGCCGCTGAACGGCAGGACCGGCGGCGACCTGCAATAGTGCTTCTGCATGCTCAAACTCGGGTTCCCTGCCGAAGCCAGGGGACCCCGTTGACTGCCTCCCCTGAAGGTCGTGTCCACATTGTTGATTTCACGAGACCACCCGGACGGCGGATTTCAATCCGCGCGGAGCTTTAGCTCCGCCCGGTCGGGAGCAAGGCTAAAGCCTTGCGCGGGCTCAAGCCCGCCCTCCGCGGACTTTCATCCGTTACGATGAGCCGCAGGATCATCGCCAACTTGCTGACGCGCGGCGCCAAACGGAACCGCGACCGTGAGGGAGCGGAGCAACGTTACGAAAATCCGTGCCTAAACTTCGTGCCGCTTCGTCCGGCTGAGCAGTTCCGTCGCCCGCGCGATGGCCTTCTGTTCGGCCTCTTCGCGAGTTGCGCCGGTGGTTCTCGCAAGACCCGCACCCGGCGAGACGTTATCGGCGCGGCAATGAAATATCTCGCCGATCTGATAGCTGGTCAGGTTCACCGGCCAACCATTCAGCTCGACCTTCCGCTCCAAGAAATTTTCGACTTTCATGCTTTTGCGGGGAGAGCGGCGCCGCGCTCGACTGGAGCGCCCACCAGGTTGCCCCATTCGGTCCAGGATCCGTCGTAGTTCAGCACCTTATCGAAGCCCAGCAGATATTTCAGGACAAACCACGTGTGGCTGGATCGCTCGCCAATGCGGCAGTACGCGATGACCGGCTTCGACCCGTCCACGCCTTCACCTCCGTACAGCGCTTTCAACTCGTCGGCCGACTTGAACGTACCGTCTTCATTGCACGCCTTGCCCCACGGAATGGAGCGCGCGTGCGGAATGTGGCCGCCGCGCTGGCAGGTTTCCGGCAAACCCGGAGGAGCCAGAATCTCTCCGGTAAATTCCTGCGGACTGCGCACGTCGACCATGGCGTGCGACCGCGCCGAGAGCGCCGCCTGCACCTGATCGAGAAACGCGCGCAAAGAATTATCGGGACCGGAAGCCGTGTAGGTGGTTGCGGCCAGCGTGGGAACGTCGACGGAAACCTCGCGGCCTTCCGACAGCCATTTCTTGCGCCCTCCGTTCATGAGGCTGACTTTGGTGTGCCCATACATCTCCATCTGCCACAGCGCCCAGGCGGCGAACCAGTTGTTGTTGTCGCCGTACAGAACCACGGTGGTGTCTTTCGAAATCCCCGATTCGCTCATGAGGTTTTCGAACTGCGCCTTGGACAAAATATCGCGGCGCAAGGTATCGCAAAGCTGCGTGTTCCAGGCCCAGGCGATGGCGCCGGGGACGTGGCCCTCTTTATAAGAATTGGTGTCGACGTCCACTTCCACCACGCGGACTTCGGGGTCCTTCGCATGCTGGGCGACCCACTCGGTGGACACCAGCGCCTCGGGATGTGCGTAAGCTGACATTTTCTTGTTTTTCCTCTGTTGGCATTATTCCATTTTCAGCCCGTTCGGGGGAACAACGGTTTAGATTTCGGATGACCCCTTCGGTCGCAGGAATCAGAGCTGATTGTGATCGTCGGTTGCGGCGAGCGGCGGCACCGGCGTATCCGGCCTTATCGGCGGCCGGCGCTTGTGCCACTCCGTGGCCCGTTCGTACGCGTTCGCCAGCGCCAGGACGCGGCTCTCCGAAAATCGCGGACCCGCGATCATTAATCCGACCGGCAGCCCGGCGCTGGTGAATCCGCACGGCACCGAAATCGCCGGGATGCCATAAATATCGAATTGCCCGGTGTTTTCGAGCTCCGGATTCCGCGGCTTGTCGGACTCTTCGCGCTTAATCGATGCGTCCACCGTGCGTGGCGTGTGCCTGCGCGTCGGCAGGACGACCAGATCAAAATCCGTGAACGCATCGTCGATGGTGCGCCGGATCAGCTCCAGCTTCCACCGCGACCGGACATAATCGGCGGCTTTCGCGTTTTGACTGTTCTGAAGAGACCGGCGCGTCGGGATCTGATAACGTCCTGCGCCGTGCGCGAAATACTCCTCGTGATATGCGAACGTCTCGCCGTTGAGCGAAAGAGTGCCGGTGGGAGGCAGCGTCACATCCTTGACGCTCTTGGTCAATTTCGCGAGAACCGCAATGGCGGCTTCCACACTTTTCGCGACATCGGGGTCCAGCCAATCGAAAAATGGCGCGCGCGGAATGCCCAGGCGTAATCCGGAAATCGGCTGCTTCATTCCGGCGACGTAGTCTTCTTTGGGGTGCTCCACACTGGTGATGTCCAGGCGATCGTAACCGGCCATCGTGTTCAGCATGATGGCCGCGTCTTCCACTGTGCGGGTAATCGGCCCGCAGTGATCGAGCGACAGCGTCAACGGAATGATCCCGCGAATCGGGACCAGGCCGTAGGTCGCCTTGAGCCCTACAACCGAGCAATACGAACTGGGAGTGCGAATCGACCCGCCGGTATCGGTGCCGAGCGCGGCATAACAGCAATCGGTGGAGACGGCGGCGGCCGAGCCGCCGGACGACCCTCCCGGATTCCGCTCAAGCGCCCAGGGATTACGCACCGGCCCGAAATAGCTGGTCGCGGACGTTCCGCCGAAAGCGAATTCGTGCAGATTGGCTTTCCCGATGAAAATGGCTCCCGCGGCCTTGAGTTTCGTCACTACGGTGGCGTCTTCCTTGGGAACGCGATCGTCGAAAACGGCGCTGGCGGCGGTGGTGCGGATGCCGGCCGTGTCGATATTGTCTTTGAGTGCGATCGGAATCCCGTGCAGCGGTCCACGGGATCGGCCGGCTCGTAGCTCGGCTTCAGCTTCCTTGGCCTGCCTGAGCGCCTGCTCGCGCAGCACGGTAATGAACGCGTTGATTTTCGGATTGTAAGTTTGAATGCGGGCGAGACACGCTTCTACGAGCTGAGTGGAAGTGACGCTTCCTGCGCGAAGACGGGCGGAGGCTTCGGCTAGACTGAGTTCACTAAGGTTTTCCGAGCTTTGCCCGCGAGCCGCGAGCGCGCCCAGAACGGTAAGAGTAAATCCGCGCCGGGAAATGTCGTGCATGGTTTATCCAGATTAGCCGATGCGCGATCGGTATGGTAGTGTCGCGAGTATGGCAGTGAAAATGACGTTCAGCCTCGACGAGGCGACTGTCGAGGCGTTGAACCGCACGGCGGCCCGGCTGGGGAAGACGAAGAGCGAGGTGGTCCGCGAGGCGATCCGCAGATACGATATCGGCCCGGACCGGATGAGTGAGGCCGAGCGCCTCCATAATGTTCGAATCATCAAGGAGTTTATGAAGCAGCCGCCCACGCGCAGTCAGGCTGAAGCGGATCGCGAGATCCGCGGAAATTCGCCGGTCGCGCCGTGTCGGATGGCGCAGGCCGAGTGACGATCGGTGATCTTCGTGGATACTTCTCTCCGGGGCGATGCTTGGCCAGTCCACGGCGATCGCTTCCCGACCTGATGCGGGTGCTCGATCGCGGCGAGCGCCTTGCGCTGTGCACCATCGTCATCTACGAATGGCTGAGGGGGCCGCGAATCAGCCAGGAACTATCCGTCCAGGAGTCCCTGTTCCCATCCGCTGCCATCATGCCTTTTGAAAACGCCGATGCAGAGATTGCAGCCAAACTCTACCGAAGCGTCCGCCGGGCACGCACGCGGGAAGCCGATATCTCAATCGCTGCTTGCGCGATTCGCCATAGGGCGCCACTTTGGACGCTGAACGTCGGCGATTTTGAGGATATTCCGGGGCTTCGACTGTTCCGCGCTAAGGCGTGAGTCGATAGAGCCGGACGACTCCGTCGCCACCTTCCGCGACAAATTTGCCGTCGGGTGAGAGCGCACAGCGGTCCGGCTCTGTGGAACGATGGATCGAGTTCCATGTCTGCGTGCCCGGACGCCACGAGGCGACGACGGCGTTTAGCTTGAAGTCCCAGATGGCGCGGCGCCGAAGCTCGGCCTGACACAGAGGGAAGCAGTTGACGAAACGTAGGCCCGTGCGCGGCGACAACGAGGCGCGGATGCGGCGGGCTCCGTGAATTGTGCGCCCGGATCCCGTGGTCCAGCCGAATTGCGTTTCGTCGTTCAAGATCCTGGACCTGGGGTTTGCGCCCGATCGCACACTCCGCTCATTAAAACAATCGCCCCGCTGCGCCGGAGTGCTGGGTTGCGACTTACGATTACTGCCGGACTTGGTGTCGCGCACACCATGATTCGTTGACGCACGCCGACCGTGTGCCATACCAGGGCCCAACTCTTTTCCACTGCGTATCGGCATTCCCCATTGCGGGGCTGGCAAGTTCGCTCAACTGAGCCCGGTTCCGGATTGAGTCAAATACGAAGTCGACGGCACCCCAGGGTATGCGCGAGTACCTGACAAAGGCATTGAACGGACACGACAGCGTCATAGCTCGTGAAGCGAGCAAGAAACAGGTTGACGACTTGCCGTTCGGAATTGAGTATCTGCCGCGACCGGATCGCCTCGCCGCTCGGCGCCCGTTTCAGCGGCAAGAGGCACATAAGTCGAGCTGACGCTCGTCACGGACTCGCTGGGCCGAGGAAACGACCTATGTTCCGACGGCGTCCGTGGCACGGTCACAGTCGAAGTTAAGGATCGCAACTCCAGCCGCTTTCCGTCCGGAGAAGCCGAATCCGACGCACCATTCGGGATCGCCAACGTCCAGCGGCAGGTCTTGAGTAGATCCCCTGCGAGCCGCATCTCCCACACCTTAGCCATCCCGCCGAACGCGAGCGGAATCAGCGCGACGGGTTGAGCCGGCATTCCTCTACGCCAGATCGAACTTCTCGTGATGCAGCAGCGGATCGCTCTTCACCAGCACCGGACGACGCAGCACTTCTTCGAGCTCTTCCAGATACTTGTTCTGATGCGACTTCAGCACCTTCGCCACTTCCGGATGCACGCGCAGCATCACGTCTTTGCCTTCGACGCTCGACGCCATCTTGCGCGCCTCCGTCAGGATCTCGCTCACCACCGTCTGCACGCTCTTGATGTATCCCGCGCCGTCGCAATGCGGGCATGGCGAACACAGCGTCCGTTCGAGCGACTGCTTCACTCGTTTTCGAGTGATTGCCACCAACCCGAAATCGTTGAACTGGAGAATTTTGTACGGCGCGCGATCGGCTCGCATGGCTTCTTCGAGCGCCTGCATCACTTTCTGGCGATTCTTGCGCTCGTCCATGTCGATGAAGTCGATCACGATGATGCCGCCCAGGTCGCGCAGGCGCACCTGGCGGACGATTTCCTTGATCGCCTCCGTGTTGGTCTTGACGATCGTGTCTTCCAGGCGATTGGTCTTGCCGACATACTTGCCGGTGTTGACGTCGATCGCCACCAGCGCTTCGGTCTGATTGATCACGATGAAGCCGCCGGATTTGAGCCAGACTTTCGGGCGCAGCGCCTTTTCAAGTTCGGCCGTCACGCTGAAGGCGTCGAAGATGGGCGCATCGCGCGTGTACAGCTTCACTTTGCCGACCAGCGCGGGCTGGAAGCGCTCGACAAAACGCAGCACGCTCTCGTAGGTTTCCTCGCTGTCGATCCAGATGGCTTTGAAGCTGTCGCCCAGCTGATCGCGCAGGATGCGCTGCACGATATCCAGATCGTGATGCAGCAGCAGGGGCGCGGGACGGCGCTCGGCTTTGGCCCGGATGTCCTGCCACAGGTTGTAGAGAAACGCCATGTCGGCGGCGATCTCTTCTTCAGTGCGGCCCTCGGCCGCGGTGCGGGTGATGAATCCGCCCATCGGGCCGGGACGGCGGCCCTGTAGAATGCGTTTCAAACGCAAACGCTCTTCGTCGCTCGCGATCTTCCTCGACACGCCCATGTGTTCGAGCGTCGGCATGTAGACCACGTATCGCCCGGGCAGCGCCACGTGTGACGTGATGCGCGCGCCCTTTTGTCCCAGCGGCTCCTTGGCGATCTGGACGATAATCTCCTGCCCTTCCTTGAGCAGATCGGAGATGGACGGCATGCCGCTTCCGGCCACTGGCCTCGCTACACTGCGCTCTTCCCGCTGCCCTCCACGCGGTTCCCGTTGGTCGCCACGTTGTTCCGGGCGTGAATGCTCGCCCTGTGGCGCGCCGAATTGTCCCGGTGCTTGCCCCGGTCCACGTCCGCCCCTGCGCCGCATGCGCCTTGAAACGCGATGCGGATACCGCCCCCCGCGCTCGCGCACCGCCGCCGTTCCGCTTTCCGGTTCGCCGGCAGGCCGCGACTCGCCTCCGCCTTCCGCGGCGGGCTCTTCGCCTTCCTCTTCGACGATCTCAATCGATTCCTCGATCGACTCGTCCAGGCCTTCCTCGAGCGCGCCGGCATGATTCAGGATCATCTCCTGAATATCGCGATCCTCTTCCTCATCGAGCATGGGAGCCACCACCGGCCCCGCGGAACCTTCCGCTTCGGCGTGCTGTTCTTCCTCCACCTCGTCGATTTCGAGCGCCTCTTCCGTAACGCTCACCGGTTCTTCCGGAAGCGGCGGTGGCAATGCGTGCGCGTTCACCGGCGGTTCCGGCGCCGGTTCATGCGCGGGCGCATCGGGCAGCGCGTTCTCGGGTGGGTAATGGATGATTTCGTCGTATTCGTTCTCGACTTCATCACCGACCGTCGTGCTGGCTGGTTCGGCATCGACCGCGGCCGAAGCTTCCGGCGCGCCGTTTGCGGCGTGCGCCTCGGCAGCGGGAGCGGCCCCACGATACTTGGCGAGCGATTCGCCGGGCAGGATGATGCGCGGTTCTTCGCCTGCGGCGGGCGTCTCTTCGACGGCCTCCGGTTCCGATTCAATCGCCGCCGGACGCGGCTCGGTCTCGCTCGCGTATTTCGAATCGGGGAACCCGCGGCCGCGATTGCGCCGTCGCCTGGATCGCCGTCCGCGACCGTCGCCGCGGTCATCCGGGCGAGGCGGACGATCACCGGAGGGAGCCGGCATCTCGACTGCGGGCGCCGCACCCGAAGGCACTTCTGCGGACACCTCAGCCGCCGGGGCCGGTTCCATTTCCGCGCGCGGAGGCTGGGGACGATGCTCACGCCCGCGATCCCGTTCGCGCTCGCGCGGCGCCGGAGCTTCATCTCCGGTCACCCGGTCGATGTCTTCCTGCTCCTCCAGGAAATCCGACACGTACAGAAACGTGTCGCGTTCCAGGCCCAGATCGACGAACGCCGATTGCATTCCGGGAAGCACGCGCGTCACGCGGCCTTTGTGAATGCTGCCGGCGAGCGAATATTCATTGGCCCGCTGGAAGTACACTTCCACCAGCTGATCGTCTTCGATCAGCGCTACCCGCGTCTCATGCCGATTGGCCGAGATCACCAGTTCCTTGCTCATCTCCACCCTCCCTGCGCGCCGGCTTCAGGAAGCCGCGCACGCCAACGGTGGACGCTCAAGCGCGAGAGTTGGAACTGTGCGGAAGCTGGATTCGGTTGAGGATCGCCGGGCCGCTGGAATGGAGCCGTCATTCTCCAAACATTCCAGCCTACACGCCAGCCGTGCCTGCTTTCTGCAAGCCATACCGCTTTGGGAAGCACGGTTCGAAACTCCCGCTCTGCTCACGTGGAGCGCTCGTCGTCGAGCGTCCGTCGCTTTCCCTGACGGTTTCGAAAAATCTTGGTTACCGAAACCCACTTCGCAGTCCCCGCACCCACGCCGCGTCGGGACCGTCGTGATCAATTCATTCAATTCACAAACCGCCGGAGCCTTACATTATTGACCAGCCCCAGCATCATAAATACCGAAAACGTGTTCGACCCGCCATAACTCAACAGCGGCAGCGGTATTCCGGTCACCGGCATATACCCCACCACCATTCCGACGTTCACCACCAGATGAAATAGCAGCAGCGTCGCCACGCCCATGCATATATACATCCCGGCCCGATCGGGAGCCGCCTGGGCGTTCTGCACGATTTGCATCAACAGCAAAAAATACAAGCCCAGCGCGACCACTACGCCGACGAATCCATGCTCCTCTGCAAACCCGGCGAAGATAAAATCGGTGTGCGGCACGGGCAGAAACCGAAGCTGGGTTTGCGTTCCCTGTGTCACGCCCCGGCCCCACATTCCGCCATGTCCCACCGCGATCTTCGACTGGATCACCTGGTAGCCGTGCCCTTTCGGGTCCGCCGCCGGATCCACGAACGTCACCAGCCGCGCCTTCTGATAATCCTTCAGCAAATACCATCCGGCCGGCAACGCCAACCCGCAAGCCAATACCACCACAACCAAATATCGCCACTGAATCCCGGCCAGCAAAATGCCCCCGGCCAGGATGGGGAAGTAAGTTGCGCCCGTCCCGAAATCCGGCTGGCTCATCACCAGCGCGGTCGGGATAGCCACTAAGCCTCCCAGTTTCAATAAGTCGCGAAGTACCACCTGCTCGGTTTTGAGTTCCGCCAGGTACCGCGCTACCAGCAATATTATCACTATTTTTTCAAATTCGGAGGTCTGGATCTGAATGCCGGTCCCGGGAATCGAAATCCAGCGGCGGGAATGAAAGACCATGTCGCCAATCGCCCAAGTCAGCAGAAGCGCGCCGATCGACAGGCAATAAAGGATGGGCACCTGGCCGAGCAGCGTATGGTAGTCGATCGACATGACCACCCACATGAGCGCCAAACCAATGAAGACCCACACGATCTGCTTCCACCACGCGCTATGCCAGTGAGTGTCGTGGGTGGCCGAGTAGATCTGCAGGACGCCCAGCGCGCAGATCGCCAGGCTGATAATCATCAGCGGCCAGTCGATATCCCGAAAACTGCGGTACCGCGCCACGAGGTCCTCTTAGTTTAGCGCGGCGCGTCCGGAAGCGGAATCATGCGTAGCTCAGGCATCGGATAATGTTTGCGATTGTCGGTCGCGAATGCCAGGTTGTGCTCGATGGCCACTGCCGCGATCAGAACGTCCGGAAGTTCCAGCGTTACGCCCTTCCGCGCCCAGAGGCCCTTCAACAGACCCGCCCGCCGCGCCGCGCTGCGACTCAGATCGAAGTACTCGAGCGAGTTCAGCAACTCCTCGGTGTCGCGCGCCTCCGCCGGTCTCATCCCGGCATAAACTTCCGCGATGGTCACGGCACAGCATGCGAAGCGGTCGTTGCGGCTCACCAATTCACGCAGAAATTCGCGCCGCCCTTTTCGTCGATTCAGCACGTCGATGAGAACGTTCGTGTCGAGCAGAATCGTCATCGGTTTCGTTTAGCCCGCGCGCGGCCCTCGGCGCGCCGCATCTTCGAAACCCATGCCGCGGCGCCGTGCTTAAGCTCGGGGTGATCTTTGGTTTTCCAGATCTCCTCCTTGCTTTCCAGAATCGCCAGAAGTTTCCGCCGCTTGAGCGCCTCCTCAGCGACTTCGGCGAGGAACGCGCTGCGCCCTCGCTTTCCCACCAGAGCGTCGATCTCGCTCAGGATCGAAGAAGGAAGAATGACGTGCGTGCGTGTATCGCCCATAACGATGTCCCACTCCTAGTGTGACATATTCAGGCTATTCCGGCTTCAGAAACAGCGCCATCTGCTGCGCTTTCGGCATCTCCTGCCGGGCCTTCTTGTCGAAGTACGCCTTGATCACATCGCGCACGATAGGAGCAGCCACATATCCGTGCCCGCTCGCTTCCCACAGCGCCACCACCACGATCTCCGGATTGTCGCGCGGTGCGAACCCGACGAACCAGCCGGTTTCTTTGGCCAGATCCGCGCCCACCTTCCCGGATTTCGCGAGCGTCAAGGAAACTTTCTGTGCCGTTCCCGTCTTGCCGCACATCGTGATCCCCGGAATCGCGGCCGACCCTCCGGTGCCGCCTTCATTCACCACTCCATACATTCCGGACACCACCGCGTTGATCGTCTCCGGACTAAGATCCCCGCGCCGCACCGGTTCCGGCGGCGTCGCCGTCTTCACCAGGTGCGGTTTGTACCACACGCCGCCTTCGGCCAGTCCGCCGATGGCCACCGCCATCTGGATCGGCGTCACCGTGACGAAGCCCTGCCCGATGGCCACCGAAATCGTGTCGCCGGCGTACCATTTTTCACGCTGCGATTTCAGTTTCCATTTGGGCGACGGCATGATGCCTTCCGCTTCGCCCGGTAGATCGATCCCGGTCTTCTTGCCGTAACCGGCCATCGACCCGTATTCCGCAATCGCGTCGATGCCGGTCTTGTTTCCTACCGTATAAAAATACGTGTCACACGATTTCACGATGGCGCGATGCAGGTCGAGCGTTCCGTGGTGCTCATCGCAGTGATAGAAATGGCCGTAAAAATTCGCGCCGCCCCCGCACGACACCGTGAAATTCTCATCGATCGCGTGGCTTTCAAGCGCGGCCACGGTCACAATCGGCTTGAACGTCGATCCCGGCGCGAGCTGCGCCTGAATCGCGCGGTTCAGCAGCGGATTATACGGATCGGTGGTCAGCGCCTTCCAGTCGTCGCTGCGAATGCGCGTGGCAAACAGGTTCGGATCGAAGGTCGGCCGGCTCACCATCGCCAGCACTTCCCCGTTGCGCGGATCGAGCGCGACCACCGCGCCGCGTTTCCCGTCCATGGCCAGTTCCGCGACCGCCTGCAGATCCAGGTCGAGCGTCAGTTGCAGATTGTTGCCCGGCGTTGGCTCCTTATTCTCCAGCACGTCGAGCTTCCGCCCCACGTTATTCACCACCACGCGCTGCTGCCCGTCGACGCCGATCAGCGTGTCGTTATATTGCCGCTCCAGGCCGAATTTCCCCACCACGTCGCCTTGCGAGTACTTCGCGAAGTCCGGGCTGTTCAGTTCCTGCTCACTCACCTCGCCCACGTATCCGATCACGTGCGCCGCGAAACCGTTGCGGGGATACAAACGCCCCTCCACCGGCAGCAGCTCCATTTCAGGAAACGTTTCGGCGTCACGATGCGATTCGACAAACGCGAGCTCGCCCGGCGTCAGTCCCTGTTTGATGGTCATCGGCTCATAGGTGGGCCGCTTCTCGAAGCGCTTGAGACGCGCGCGCAAGTCTTCGGCATCCAGATGCAAGCCCGCGGCGATTCCGTCGATGTGCTCGGGTTTCAATTTCTCGCGCCGTAACAGGACCGTGAAGGAGGGCTGATTGTCGACGATCACGCGGCCGTCCCGATCCAAAATTTTTCCGCGGGGCGCCGGCAGCGGAACCGTCTTGATGAAATTTCGTTCGGCCAGCTCGCTATTGAAGTCTTCATCGCGGACCTGCAGAATCCAGAATCCGCTGATCAGGACAAAAAACGCCGCCACCGCCGCGTACTGAAATACCGCGATCCGCCCCAGCGCGAAGCGCGTGTCGTCTTTGAAAAGCCGGGTGGGAACTTCCGGCTGCGTGCGTTGATCTTCGATAGGAACCACAAATTTACCTATATACCACCGAAGACTATAGACATGCTCCGCTTGCTGACGCGCGCGGGTCCGATGGCCCAAACGGAACCCCGACCGTCAGAGTCTGGTTCAAAACCGGAGCTGATCCCCGCCGTGACGAGTCCGTGTGAAAAGTCGGAACTCCACCCCGCCGTTACCGGCAGGACTAGTCTGTCGCGTTGAAGGCGTTGGCGTTTGCGCAAGCCCTGCCGGTCACGGCGGGGCTCAACTCCACTTTTCACGCAGACTCTGACCGGCAGGGCTGGTCTGTCGTGTTGAAGGCAGAGGCGTCGGCGACCAACCCTGCCGGTAACGGCGGGGTAGAATCCCGACCTTTCACGCAGACTCGTCAGGGAGGGGAGCAGGTCCGTTTTCACGCGCGCGGTTCCGCCCCAACCTCCGTCAGCCACTCTGAATATCCTCCTACCCCGTGATTTTCAGCTTGTCTAATATATGATACAGCGGCACCGCGACCACCGCGTTCAAAATCGCCAGCACGAAGGTCTGCTGGAGTTCGAACGCGAGCGCCTGGCCGAGCAGCGCTCTCGATAGCACCCAGTAAAAAAACTGGTGGAAGAAAAAAAAGAAAAACGTCAGCACCATGCGAACGCCCGGATTTTCCACGTTGAACCGCTGGCTGACCGATGCCGCGAAATATCCCACCAGCGTCTTCACAATCCCGAACATCCCCAGCGGATGTGACGACAGCGAATCCTGCGCCAGGCCAACGCCGGCTCCGAACAGCACTCCGGTGACCGGCGAACGGCGCATCAGCGCGAAATACACTGTGACCAGAAGCGGCAATTCCAGATACGAAAGATATTTGATGAACTGCGGTACGTACACCTGGAACAGGATCGCGGCCAGCGGAATCAGAATAATGGAAGCGACGTTGAACTTCGAAACGCGGTCTTTCTTGCGAGGCTCAATGAACGTCTCCGAAAACTCGTTCATGTTCTCCGTTCACTTCTTTCCATCAGATGGTGCGTTGTAGTTGGGCGCGCCGGCGCCGCGCACGCCGTATTCGTGCTTCTGCGCCTCGCCGATCTTTCGGTACTCCTCGACAATGCGGTCGGCATCTGAGACAGGTCCGGTGCGTGGCGTGCTGGCCGTCACGGCGTCGCCCGGCTCCGGCGGAGGCGGGTCCAGTAGATGCACCGGCTGATTCGCCACGGCCGGCTCCGGGATAGTTCCGTGCACGCCGTCGATCACGATCAGCACTTCTTCCAGACCGTTCTGAAATCCGCTGGGCGTCACGTAGACTTCTTTATGCGTTTTCCCCGGCCGGACCACCGTCGCTTCGCCCACCGGCAGCCCTTTGGGGAAAATGCGGTCGTCGCCGGAGGTGTAAAACCACTCGCCCTGTTCGAGCTTCTCTTCATTCTGAATGTAATCGACCATCGCGGTGCTGTTGCCCTGGCCCTTCAATGTCCCGCGCACGCGATTCTTGTTCGACATGACGCCCGCCGCGAAGGTCTGATCCGTCAGCAGCAGAACGAACGAAGCGGTTGGGTACACATCGACCACCTTCCCGACGATCCCGGAAGGCTCAATCACCGCCATCCCCTTCTGCACGCCGCTGGTCGAGCCGCGGTCGACGAATACGACGTTCGCGCCCGATCCGGTCCCGTTGCCGATCACATGCGCGGCGAGCGTCTTCGACGGCGAACTGGCCTGAAAGATCTGCAGCGCTCGCACCCGGTCGGCCGTATTGAGCTGGGTGCGCAGATACTGATTCTCCATCTCAGTCCGGTCCAGATCCTTCTTCATGCGCTTGTTTTCCTCGCGCACGTCGAGCAGGACGAAATAATCGGAGAAGAAATGCGCGGTGGTGCTGCGCGCGCCTTCGATCGCTCGCGCCAGCGGTGTGACGGCGGTCACCGCCCACACGCGGATCAACCGCACTTCGCCGTTGCTCTTGACCTGGTAGGCGAGCAGCACCAGCTGCGCAACAATCGCGACCAGCAGAACCGTAAGGTTGCGGTATCGATTGAGCAGGAACTCCATACTACCTATTATTCAATTATTCGATAGCGATTCGGCGCAGAAGTTTGAATTCGGTCAACATTTTCCCGGTTCCCAGCACCACCGACGCCAGCGGATCTTCGGCGATCGACACTGGCAGCCCGGTCTCCTGGCGGATGCGCTTGTCCAGATTTTTCAACATGGCCCCGCCGCCGGTCAGCACAATCCCGCGGTCGCTGATGTCGGCCGAAAGCTCCGGCGGCGTGCGCTCCAGCGCCACGCGGATCGCATTCATGATGGTCGACACGCATTCCGCCAGCGCTTCCCGAATTTCGCTATCGTCGACCGTAATCGTTTTCGGCACGCCTTCAATCAGGTTTCGCCCCTTGATCTCGAAAGTCAGCGGCTTTTCGAGCGCAAAGGCGGAACCGATCGCCATCTTCACCTTCTCGGCCGTGGTTTCGCCGATCAGCAGGTTGTACTTGCGCTTCATGTACTGCATGATGGCGTCGTCCATCTCATTGCCGGCCACGCGCACCGAGCGCGAGTACACAATCCCGCTCAGCGAAATCACGGCGACGTCGGTGGTTCCCCCGCCGATATCGACGACCATGTTGCCGGAGGGTTCAGTGATCGGCAGACCCGCGCCGATGGCCGCCACCATGGCCTGCTCCACCAGATACACTTCGCTGGCTTTGGCATGGTACGCCGAATCGATCACCGCGCGTTTTTCCACTTGCGTGATCTCGCTGGGCACGCCGATGATGATGCGCGGATGCACCAGCATCTTGCGTCCGTGCGCTTTCTGAATAAAATAATTCAGCATGCGCTCGGTGACTTTGAAATCGGCGATCACGCCGTCTTTCATAGGCCGGATGGCGACAATATTTCCCGGCGTGCGGCCGAGCATTTCCTTGGCCTCGCGGCCCACCGCTTCCACTTCGCCATTGGTCTTGTTGATGGCGACAATGGAGGGTTCATTCACTACGATCCCTTTGCCCTTGGCGAATACCAGAGTGTTGGCCGTACCGAGATCGATCGCGAGATCGGATGAGAACAGACTAAACAGCGACCGCAGATTCATATAAAACAGTTTTTAATAATAATGTTCGCGAAGGAGGGAAATCCCAGCGTCACATAAGAAGGTACCACACCTTCGTGTCGTTCGGCCCCGCTCTCTCGCGGGATTTACCGTCTATTTCTAATGATTTCAATAAGCTAAGAATGGCGGAGTAATTGCCCCGGTCACGCGTCTGACGTTTCGGGTGGCCCTGTTCGCGATGGCCCTGGCCTCAAGGGGGCAGAGAGGCAGGGGACAGCCTGAATTGAGCGCTTCGCTTCTTCGATCGAAAGGGACGGAGGGCCCCGTCCCCTTCGGAAATTTCGAGAAGCTTAGTCTTACGAGGGGGTTTCCAGCGATTTCGACCCGCCCCGGTCCATCTGCTGTATGCGTCAGTCCACGCTCAAACTCGACGCGGCCCGACTCTTCCGACTCTCTTGTGGCAAGGAGTCGCTAAAGCGGATCAATTGCCCAGCAATTTTGCCGTCTGCCGAAACAGCGGAGAGGGACGCAGCGCTCCGTCCCCTTCGCACAATAATCGAGTTGCTCAATTCAGGCTGTCCCTTTCGCTCTTTTCGCTTCTTCGGCTGCATACACCCGGGCGGTATTGTTCAACGAGATGACTGCATCCTTTCACAAGTCGACTGACACCTTGCTCAGGCTGGCCAGCACTGTCGCCGAAAGCGACGATCCCACGGCCCGCCAACTTGCAGAGGCCGGTAAGAGCTTGGCGCAGTTGGCTCCGTACATAGATAAATACGTCTTTAGCTACTGTGTTCCCTTCGATTCCACGCTCGACGAATCCGATAATCACCATTTCTATATGGAACGAGAGTGGAGAGTACTGGGAGACGT
>CAWCPE010000007.1:0-147139 GCA_963797245.1 Terriglobia bacterium | reverse complement strand
CCAAAGTGAAAAGTTCCTAATTGGCCAAAGTAGAAAGTTCCTCTTGACAGCCGAAGGGCTGAAGGATGGAACGGATCGCGATGAGCCAAAAAGAACGGGACAAGCTGGAATGGTTGAAACGGGCTAAGGACAGAGTGATCAGCCAGCGCGAAGCGGCCGAAAGGATCGGCGTCAGCGACCGTTGGGTGCGCAAGCTGCTGAAGCGGATGAAGCAGCGGGGCGACCGGGTGGTGGTGCACGGACTGCGCGGGAGGGCTTCCAATCGCAAGATTCCCGCCGACGCCCGGGCCTTTGTGCTGGACCTTCTGAAGCAGCCGGACTGGCACGATTTCGGGCCTACCTTCGCGAGCGAACAGTTAGCCAAGCGGCATGGCGTAGAGGTAAGTGACGAGACGCTACGTGGCTGGATGATCGAGGCGGGGCTGTGGAAGACTCGCCGGCGCAAAACCGAAGACGTGCATTGCTGGCGGCCTCGGCGGAGCGGATTCGGCGAACTGGTGCAATGGGACACCTCCGAGCACGACTGGTTGGAAGGACGCGGACCGGTGCGTTACCTGGTGCGCATGATCGACGACGCCACCAGTTGGAGCTGGGGCCGCTTTGTGGAGCGCGATGCGACGCGGCACAATATGGCGGTCCTGTGGGAGTATCTGGAGAAAAACGGGCGCATGGTGGAGGTGTACACGGATCGCGACTCGATGTTCACCACCGCGCGGCGCGGTGAAGAAAACCGAGCGGAGGACAGCCCTGCGGAACGGCTGACGCAGATCGGGCGCGGCCTGCGCGAGCTGGGGATTGGCTGGATCGCAGCCTACTCGCCGCAAGCCAAGGGGCGCATCGAACGCAGCTTTTTAACGGCCCAGGATCGCCTGGTGAAGCAACTGCGACTGGCCCGGATTTCCACCATGGAGGCGGCCAACGCGTTTCTGGAGAAAGAATATTGGCCGGAATGGAACACGCGCTTCGCGCGCCGGGTCGAAGACTTCCCCAATCACCATCGCCCCTTAACCGAGCAGTTGGAACTGGCCGCCATCTTATGTCACGTCGAACCGCGTGTCATCGGCAACGACTATACCTTTTCCTTCGCCGGCCGGCGCTACCAGATTGCTCGCGCGCAGACCCAAACCGGCATGCGTCGTCAAAGCCTACGCGTGGAACTGCGCCTGGATGGTGAGTTGAAGGCGCGCTACCAGGGTCGATACCTGGAGATCGCTGCGTGCACAGAGCGGACCATGGTCATCGCGCCCGCCGCATCCAAACCGGCCCGCAAAGACCACAATCGCGGAGGAAAGAGTTCGTGGATGGAAGGCTTCTTCGACCGTCCCAGCCCGCCGCTGTGGAAAGCCATCGACGGATGAACCCATTTTGTGCGCCGGGCTGCGCCCGTCGATCTTCGCGTGGTATAGCCCAAAGCCTCCGCTCGGGAGTTTCACCCAAAGCAGAACGCGTCTTGTACAAGAAAGCCCTCCGCGCGGTTTCCAACCACTCTGGAGGGCTTGCGCCGACTGCTTCCGGAGCCAACTCCGTCGCCTCGGCTTTGGGCACCTCGCCAGGCGCGACCCCAGCGAAGCTGTGAGAACATACCATGAGGGTTCCGATGGACCCTCAGAAATAGGAACTTTCTACTTTGGTGGGAATAGGAACTTTCTATTTTGGTCCGACACGCCGAAAAAACGCAAGTGACCGCGCCGCGCAGGTTTCCCATCTGAACATCGCCGCCCGCTTGCGGCCGCGAGCCGCGAATTCCGCCCGCAGCGATTCCGAATCGAGCAGACGCTGCAACCCGCGCGCAATTTCCGACGCGCTGCGCGGGTCGACGAGCACGGCCGCATCGCCCGCGATTTCCGGAAGACAAGACGTGTTCGAAGTCACCACCGGAACCCCCGCCGCCATCGCCTGCACCGTCGGGAATCCGAAGCCTTCATATAAGGAGGGGTAGACAAATATCGCCGCACCCGCCACCAGGCCCGGCAGATCGGCCTCCGGAACGTAGCCCAGATACGTCGCTTCCGCGCGGATTCGAGCGAGCGTCGCCTCCGATCCCCAGCCCTCCGGACCGGCGATCACGAGTTCGAAATCTGTGCGCAACAGCTTCCAGGCGTCGAGCAGCACGTCCAGATTCTTGCGAGGCTCGATGGTCCCCACATACAGCACATAGGGCCGCTCGCGTTTCGAAGGACGCGCGTCAAAATATTCCTCGGCGACGCCCGAATAAATCGTCTGGATCTTCTCCGGCGCGATCCCGAGCATTTTGATCGCATCCTGCCGGGTATTCTCCGACACCGCGATCAATCCGTCCGCGCGCCGAAGAATCTGCTCCGCGAAAGTGCGGTCCGCGCGAACGTTCGCCTCCGTATGCAGCTCCGGCATCAGCCAGCAGGTCAGGTCGTGGATGGTCGCTGTGAGTTTGACCCCACGCGGCGCACGGCGGACCTGGTTGGACGCATGGAACACATCCGACCCGGCCAGCATCAAATCCAGGAGCGGCGTGGATCGAGAAAGATACAACGCGCCAATCCTTGAAAGCGTCGCGAATCGCGAAAGCGTAGACGTCTCATGATCCAGCGCGCCGAAATCCTTTAAGTAAGGATACGCGCGAATTTCGTCGGCTCCTGCAATCCGCCGAAGAGCCCGCACCAGGTGATAGGTATAGCTCTTAATCCCGGCGCTGCGCAGAAGCGCGGAAGTCGCGTCGATGGTAACGATCACTGCGCGGAAACCAGGTCGGGCATGCGGCGATCCAAAGCGGCCGGAGGCCCGATGCGCCAATGTTTCATCCACAGAAACAGAATGAGCAGCCCCCACAGATGATAGCCAAGATTCGCGCGCCGGCTCAGGTGCAAACGCACCACGTCCGCGACCGCCCCCGCATTAAAAACGCCCGAATCGCGCACATTGCGCTCGCTCAAGATGTCCTCGAGCAGCGGACGCAGGAAAGTTCGCAGCCAGTGATGCGTGGGGATGTCGAAGCCTTCCTTTGGCCGCCGGATGACGGACGGCGGAAGCTTATCTCTCATCAGATCCCGCAGAATGAACTTGAGATTACGCCCGCGGATCTTCATCGAAAGCGGAAGCCGCGCCGCAAATTCAACCACCCGATGGTCCAGAAACGGCGGCCGCACTTCGAGCGAATGCGCCATGCTCATGCGGTCGCACTTATAAAGGATGTCGTCGGGAAGGTAATTGAGCTGGTCGAGTTGGATGAAGTCGTTGATGCCTGATCCACACTCCGAGACAGCCGGCAAGACCGGCTGTCCTACCAGCTCTCGCTTCTCAACTTCCGAAAACGTCCCATTCCAAAAGAAATGCGCGTCGACCGGCGAAAGCACCGACCCTTCGAGCATCCGCCGGATCTTATAATCCAGCCCGATCTTCTCATCCGACACCGGCAGCCATCGCGACATCCGCGCGGCGCCTGCACGAACAAACCTGGGCAACACACGCAGCCTCGCAGCGTACCCGTCCGCCAGATAAGTGTTGTACCCGCCGAACAACTCATCCGCGCCATCGCCCGAAAGCGCCACCGTCACTTCGCTCCGGCACATCTTCGACAGGAACCACACCGGAACCGCGCCCGCATCCGCGCTCGGCTCATCCGAATACCACGCGAACTGCTCGAGCGCGGCTTGGATATCCACTTCCGGATTCAGATCGAATTCGTGATGATCTGTCCCGTAGCGGGACGCCACTTCACGAAAATACGCGCTCTCATCGAACTTCCGGCCTTGAAAGGAAACCGAAAACGTCTTCAGCTTCGGCGACGCTTCTGCCGCGTAATGAAGAATCGTCGAGGAATCCAAGCCTCCGCTCGACCACACCCCCAGCGGGACATCCGAAATCAAATGCTCGCGGACCGCGCTGCGCAGCAGACTGTCCAGTTCCTGCTTCGCATCGCCGAAATCCATCCGCTCATCCGGACAGAATTCGAGCTTCCAATACGGCTCGATCGCGACCTCGCCATCGCGCCATTTCAGATAATTTCCAGGCGGCAGCTTGCGAATTCCCTCAACCAGCGTGAACGGGCCAGGCACATAGTTCAGCGACAAATACCTATCCAGGCCCCGCAAATCTAGGGTACGATCGATCTCCGGATGCAGCAGAATCGCCTTCAGCTCGGATCCGAAATACAGGTCGCGATTCCGCTGATGGTAATACAGCGGCTTGATCCCCATGCGATCGCGCGCGAGCACCAGCCTCCGCGACGATTCCGTCCAGAATGCCGCCGCGAACATCCCGCGCAGACGGCGGAACGAATCCACGTCCCATTCGAGAAACGCGTGCAGCACGGTTTCGGTATCGCACCGCGATTCGAAGCGATGCCCCAGCGATTCGAGCTCGCGCCGCACTTCCAGATGATTGTAGATTTCGCCGTTGAAGACCAGAACGGTCCCGCCGGCCCGCATCGGCTGATTGCCGCCTTCCAGGTCTATGATCTTCAGCCGTACCGCGCCCAGCGAAACCTCGGCCGACTCCCACGTCCCCTGCTGATCCGGACCACGATGCTTCAGCGCCTGCGTGATTTTTTCGATGCGCTCACGCGCCGGTGCCGAAGCAACGTGTGTGAACCCGGCAATCCCGCACATCAGCCCTCGAGCTGCTCCGGAAACACCGCGTAACCCGCGGGTGGAGGAAACAATTCTTCCAGCGCCAGCAACCGCCGACGCAGATAGCGGCTGGGCAGTTGCCGCGGACCCGTGTCGACGTCGATATCGCAGCAGATGCCGTGCAGATACAGCGTGAGCGTGTCGATGAAAGATTGCCGCGCGTAATCCCGAAACGCCTTGCCGCCGCGCGAGCCATGCGCGCCTTTGGTGCGACGCAGCCCCTGTTTCATGCGCCAGCTCGGCTCATCCACTTCGCCGTGCACGTCGGCATTCAACTCTTCATGCAGAAGCCGCGAGTAGGCGGTCTCCATCGCGTCGGTCCAATGCTCACCCATCAGCGTCGCCAATAGATGGTAGAAGCGGTAATGATACTCGGCCACCTCCTGATCCTTCAGCGCGAACGCCAGCACGCTTTCCTCGCCAAAGCGGATATGCGTGAACGAAGTCAGGCGTCCTTCCGGCGGCTTCTCGATCGAAATGTAATCGCCCGACGCAGCCTTGGCCTTTCGCTCCCGGCCGATGTTGCCGCGCTCCAGGTACGGAACCAGGAAGATCGAAATCTTTGGCAGCGCGTGAGCGATTGCGGGAGGCAGTGCCGCCACCGGCTCCTGAAGATACTCCTTCAGATCCTCTTCCGACATCGGCACGGATGCGCAGAAGTAGGAAAACGTGTTGCTGAGCGGAATCATCTCTTCGCGGAACCGCTCAGCGAACTGGCGTACGCTCAGCTTGGATAAATCGAATTGCGCCGGCATCTGGTGGGCTGCTTATCATTCTACTAGAATCAAGCTTGTGCGGTATTTTTTCCGGCGCCACGTTCCGCCGTTCACGCGCGCGCTGCTGATCGAAAGCGGTTCGCGGCGCCTGTTGGACACGCTGGTGCCGAACCTCTACAAGTTCTATGGCGACCAGCTTGAAATCGATCTGGTCACTTGTTTTGCGGGAGTTCCCGAAGGTTTCCGCGGCACGGTTTATCGCGTTACGGATTATTCGGGCCGGGCCGGCCGCAAGCGCCTGTATGCGGAACTGATTGCGAAGGGTTATCCGATTGTGGGCATGATCTGCTCGGGCGAATCGATCATGACCAAGTGGAAATGGGCCCTGGCCGCGCGGCTGCCGTCTAAAGTCTTCGCGCTCAATGAGAATGGCGACTATTTCTGGGTCGATTGGGCGCACTGGCGCGTGATCCTGCACTTCGCCCTGTTTCGCGCGGGGCTGACGGGCGCGGCTGCAATTCCTACGATCGCGAGGTTGGTGTTTTTTCCAGTGTCGCTCGCGTATTTGCTGCTTTACGCTGGTTTTGTACATCTGCGGCGAAGACTGTGGCCGGCCTGATGCGACGACCCCATCGATCATAATTAGCATTATTTCCTGAACTGGCCCAATGAGATAGAGACCTCCCCCCTTGACCGCAATTGCAAATTGCGATATTCTTATCGCAGATTGCAATATGAAGCTAGGCGAGAAAATCCGGTACCTGCGGCTGGTGGAGGGCACGCTCCGCGGGCTCGATCGCGAGATGACGCAGCAGGAAATCGTCCGGGCGATTTTGCGCGAGCAGAAAAAATCCATCAGTCAGAGTTATCTTTCGCAGATCGAAAGCGGCGCGCGTCCGCATTTGACCAATTCGACGCGCATGCTGCTGGCGAAATTTTTCGGAGTGCATCCGGGCTACCTGGTGGACGACCCGGAGGGTTTTCATACCGAGCTGATGTCTGACGCGCGGGTAAATGAAGACCAGCTCGATTTGTGGCTGATCAGCGGCGCGGAGCGGTTCTCGCGCGATCCGAAAGTCAGCCAGGCGTTGTTGAAACTGGCCGAGCATGCCGATTCGCGGAAGTGCCTGATGCTGCTCAAACTGATTCTCGACACGCCGCAACTGGCTGACCGGTTATTCGCAGTCCTTACGCCGGGCGCGCTCGCTCCCGCGATTCGGGAGGCGGTATGAACTGGGAAACGTTTTATCTGATTTGCTTTCTGGTCGGATTTCTTTTGAGCGCGGCGTCGTTCCTGGCCGGCGCGCTGCACCTTCCGCATTTTCATGGCGCGCACGGTCACGGCGGAGGCGGCGGGCAAGGCGTTCCGGTGTTCAATTTCGGAACCATCGCGGCGTTTCTCGCGTGGTTCGGCGGCACTGGATTTCTGCTCGAACGGTATGCCGCCATCTGGGTTTTTCTGGCGCTGTTCATTTCAGTGATCAGCGGCGTGGCCGGCGCGGCGGTGGTGTTCTGGTTTCTGGCGAAGCTGGCCGCGCAGGACCGCCCGCTCGATCCGGCGGATTACGAGATGGTGGGGGTGCTCGGCACCGTCACCAGCGCGATTCGCGCGGGCGGGACGGGCGAGCTGATGTATCAACGCGATGGCTCGCGCAAGGCCGCGCCGGCGCGGAGTGAAAACGGCACGGCCATCGCGCGGCAGACCGAAGTGATCGTGACGCGGTTTGAAGGCGGGATCGCATATGTGCGGTCGTTTGAAGAGATGAGTGAAAGGTGATGTGAAAAGGCACGTTTAACCGCTCCCGCTGGTCGCGGCCCGGTGCGCCGCTGATTGCGCAAACCGCCGGCACGAGCCGCGACCAAAGGGAGCGGTTAAATGTTCGGGTTTCCAAAGGAGACACTTTCATGCAACCCTCTGCTGAGATTCTGGTGATGGCCGGCCTGATGGTGCTGGCGGTGCTGTTATTGATGTCAATGTTCGCGCGCCTGTACCGCAAGGCCGGCCCGCACCAGGCTTTAGTCGTTTACGGAATCCGCGGGACGCGCATTATCAAGGGCCGCGGCACCGTTATTTTTCCGATGGTCGAAACGTATCGCGAACTTTCGCTGCAACTGATGTCGTTTGACGTCGCTCCGCAACAGGATCTGTACACCATGCAGGGCGTCGCCGTTACGGTGGAAGCGGTCGCGCAGATCAAAGTCAAGTCGGATCCGGAATCGATCGTCACCGCGTCGGAACAATTTCTGACCAAGAGCGATTCCGAGCGCGACGGGCTGATTCGCCTGGTCATGGAAGGTCACCTGCGCGGCATCATCGGCCAGCTCTCCGTGGAACAGATCGTGAAAGAGCCGGAAATGGTGGGTGAGCGGATGCGCGACACCTGCGCGAACGATTTGACCAAGATGGGCCTGGAAGTCATTTCGTTCACCATCAAGGAAATTCGCGATAAGAACGACTATATCATCAACATGGGCCGTCCGGATGTCGCGCGCATTAAACGCGACGCCGATATTGCCGCGGCCGAAGCCGAGCGCGACACGGTGATCAAACGCGCCGAGGCGACCCGCGCGTCGGCGGTCGCCAGGGCGCAGGCCGATCAGGAGCGGGTGCTGGCGGAAACGCTTTCGGCGGCGAAACAGGCCGAGAGCATTCGCGATCTGGAAATCAAGAAGGCGCAATATCTGGAATCGACCAAGAAGCAGCAGGCGCAGGCCGACAAGGCTTACGACATCCAGACCAACGTGATGCAGCAGCAGGTGGTCGCCGAAGCCGTGAAAGTCCGGCAGGTGGAAAAGGAACACGAAGTCAAAGTTCAGGAAGCGGAAATTCTGCGGCGTGAAAAGGAACTGATCGCAACCGTATTGAAGCAGGCCGAAATCGATCGCCAGAGGATCGAGACGCTGGCCGCGGCCGAACGGCAGCGCCGGATTGCGGAAGCCGAGGGCGCGGCCGCCGCGATTCGGACGCAGGGCGAAGCCGAAGCCGAGATCATCCTGAAGAAAGGCGAGGCGGAAGCCAAGGCGATGAACGTAAAGGCCGAAGCCTACCAGAATTACAACCAGGCCGCGGTGGTCGACAAGTTGTTCACCAACATGCCTGAGATCATGAAGGCGCTGGCGGCGCCGCTGGCGAATATCGACAAGATCACCATTGTTTCGACCGGCAACGGGCATTCCTCCGGGATGCATAAAATCACCGCCGACATGACGGAAATGGCGGCGCAGGTTCCGGCTTTGTTTGAAACGCTGAGCGGGATGAAGATGAGCGAGTTGCTTGGCAAAGTGAAGGGGATCGCGGACAAGACCATCGTTATCGATAAAGGCAAGGAGTAAAGTTATGGCACTACTCGAACGCGTGGCGACGCTGGTGCGGGCGAATCTGAACGATTTGATCGACAAGGCGGAGCAGCCCGAAAAGATGATCAAACAGGTGATTCTGGACATGCAGAATCAACTGCTGCAGGTGAAGACGCAGGTGGCGATCGCGATCGCGGATCAACATCTGCTGTTGAAGAAACAGAAAGAAAATGAACAGACCTCGGAAGACTGGGTGCGGCGCGCCGAGCTGGCGGTAGACAAGGGCCAGGACGACCTGGCCCGCGCCGCGCTCGAGCGGTCGATGACCGCAAAGAACATGGCCGAAAGTTTCGGCGAGCAGGTGGCGGATCAGACCGCGCAGGTGGAGAATCTGAAAACCGCGCTGCGCAAGCTCGAATTGAAATTGCAGGAGGCGCAGAGCAAGAGCGACGTGCTGATGGCACAGCACCGGCGGGCGCGGACGCTCGAGAAGGCGAGTGAAGCTCGGATGGAGATGAACGGCGAATCGAAAGCGGCGGCGTTCGACCGCGTGAAGAATCGCGTCGAGCGGGAGGAAGCCGTGAGCCAGGCGAAAGCCGGGATGGCGGCGGATAATATCGACGATCGTCTGGCCGCGCTCGAAAAAGACGACGCGGTGGAGAAGCTGCTGGCGGAGATCAAGTCGAAGAAGCTTGCTGGCCGTTAATGAACGTCCATGAACGTAAATCCGATTCACGTTCATTCATGTTTATTAACGGCCAAT
This sequence comes from Terriglobia bacterium, assembly GCA_963797245.1. GTDB lineage: Bacteria > Acidobacteriota > Terriglobia > Bryobacterales > Bryobacteraceae > Palsa-187. The sequence goes on along the minus strand of CAWCPE010000007.1, from coordinate 137,759 downwards.
TCGCAGCGTCTACAGCGCCATCATCTCGTTGATCATGCTGTTGGCGATCTGGCTGGGCGAGATGTTGTAGGTTCCGTTCTGCACGGCGGCAGTGAGCTGGGCGAGCTTTTGCGGGTCGCTCGAAAGCAGCGACGCCATGTCGGAGATCTGCACCTGGTCGCTGCCAGACTGGCGTTGGCCGGACAGTTGCGTCTTCCCGGAACTGGATGGCGTGGCGCCGATCGGCGACGGCAAGATCGCCTGCAGAGCACTGTTATCGATTTTCATTTGGCTGACTCCTTTTGAAGACCCGACGCGATCATTTGCGACAGGCCCAGCCCGCCGTTGTTGGCGAGCAGTTTAGAAAACTGCTGGTCCGCGACGTCGTACATGGTCGCGCTCGAATTGTCATCGTCGTCGTCGGCGCCCGATTCGCGCACCGATTTCAACATCTGGCCGATCAATAATGCTTCGAACTGTTTGGCTGCGTCCACTATCTTGGTGGGCGTCGCTTGCGGAACGCCGGTGAGGTCCACCGCTGAGATGGGTGCGGTCATATCACCTCGATTTCGGCGTCGAGCGCTCCGGCGGCGCGCAGGTTTTCTAAGATCGCGATCACGTCGCGCGGTGTGGATCCGATGGCTTGCAGTGCCCGTACCAGCTCCTCGATGGTGGCGCCCTTATCGAGGATGATGTTTTTGGCTTTTTCCTCTTTCACCTTCACGTCGGTTTGCGGAGTCACCGTGGTTTTTCCGCCGGAAAGTGGCGGCGGCTGAGAGACATCCAGTTTGGTATGAATTTCCACCGTGAGCGAGCCGTGCATAATCGACGCGGGGGAAATGTGAATATCTTTACCAGCCACGATGGTTCCGGTGCGCTCATTGATGACGATTTTCGCGGGGACGTCGGACTCGACGCTGAGGGTTTCGAGGTCGGCGATGAATTCGACCGGCGACGCGAAGGTCGGCGGAACTTCGACGGCAATGACGGCCGGGCTTTCCAGGTGCGCGACGGGATCCTTGCCCGGATAGTGCTTGTTCAACAGGTCGGCTATGCGCGCGGCGGTAATGAAATCGGCCTGGCGGAGCTGGAGTTTGAAATGATCGCCGGGAATGACGGAAGGCGGCGCGCGTTCGACGATGGCTCCTTCGGGAGTGCGGCCGACGGTGGGGTGGTTCACGGTGGTGCTGCTGCTTTCGTGGCCGGCCACGAAAGATCCGGTGACGACGGGTCCTTGCGCGGATGCGTAGGTCTGGCCATTGGCGGCTTTCAACGGCGTCATGAGCAGGACGCCGCCTTGCAGACTTTTCGCGTCGCCGATGGCGCTGACCGTCACGTCGATTCGAGTTCCCGGCTGAGCAAACGGCGGAAGCGTGGCGGAGACCATGACGGCGGCCATGTTGCGGACCTGCATCTGGGTGGGGTCGACCGTGATGCCCATGCGCTTGAGCATATTGGCGAGGGTCTGATAAGAGAACAGCGTCAACTGCTTGTCGCCTGTGTTGTTGAGGCCGGCCACGATGCCGTAGCCCATCAACTGGTTGTCGCGCACGCCTTCGATGGAGATCAGCTCTTTGAGGCGGCTGGGCTCGGCGGCGAGGTTCGCGGTCAGCGCGAGCGTCGCCATGAGTGGCGACGCCGCACGCTGAAGCGTGCGCCACGATGCGAAATGGAGATGGGTATGCATTTAGAAGGGCAGCAAGCCGAGCAGCAGACGGTACAGGAAATTCGGACGGCGAATCGCGTCGCCGACTACGCCCTTGCCGTTGACTTTGACCTGCAGGTCGGCCACCTGCGTGGAGAGGATGGTGTTGATTTGAGAGACGTCCTCAGGGCGGATGAAGCCGCGGACCGTGATGGTCTGTTTTTCGGAATTGACGCCGATGTTCTTGGTTCCTTCGACCACCAGCGTTCCGTTCGAAGTGACATCGACAACGCGTGCCGAGACGGTGGTGTTGAGGGTCATGTTGCGCGAGGTGGACCCGGTGCCGGCCAGCTCCTGATCGCCGGCGACAGAGAGTGGATTGGCGAATTTGCTGGCGGCGGCAAGAATGCCCATGGCGGCGTTGATCTGGCTTTGCGCGGAAGTCTTGCGCGAAGAAGCGGTCGCGCCGCTGGCGACGGCCGAAAGATTATCGGCCACCACGATGGTGACGATGTCGTCAATGTGCGAAGCGCGAACGTCGCGCGCCGCATCGGCGAGGTATCCATAGGGCGCGAACAACGATCCGGGGGAAGCGGTCACCGGAGCGCGCTGCGCGGCCAGCGAAAGAGGAACGAGAAGACAGAGAAAATATTTCATCGGTTGATGGAAACCTTTCCTTTGGAATCGATCCGCGCCTGGAAGAATTTGCCGTTGTCGGGATTGCGGATCAGCACGGATTCTCCGGCGCGGCCGGAGGATTCGGCCACGGCGCTGAAGGAGAGCTCGGTTTGTCCGGCGACCACGTGAACGGCGACGGTCTCGCCGCGTTCGACATCGTGCGGCGCGGTCAGCATGGACGCGAAGATCGGCTCGCCGGGACGAATGGAGCGCGTGGCTTTGCGCGCGGCGACGAAATCGATGGAATCGGCCGGCGCGGGGCCGAACGGGAAACGCGGGCCGGTGCGCAGGATGATTTGATCGGGCTGGATGATTTGGCCAGGCTCGATCAGGGCCGTCGATTCCACCCAGGTCTGTTCGACGGTGACCCGGACTTTCGCCCAGATGGCCATGCTGCGGCCCTGCGAATAAATGACGTTGCCTCGCCAGACGCCGTTGGGGTTGAGGCCGGCGACGGTGAATTCGAGAGTGCCGGGCGGAATGGGGAAGTGAATGAAGTCGAGCACTTCGATGGTTGCGGCATCCAGGTTCAGCGCCTTTTTCAAGACGGGGAGCAGGCGATCGGCGGTGAGCGGTTGGGTAGCGCGCGCGAAACAGATCTCCGGCGCGGGCGTGGGGATCGCGATGTTGTTGGCGCGCGCGATGCGGGCGACTTCGTCGGAGTGCAGGACGCGGTCGACGCCGGGAACGGGTGTCGCGCCGATCACGCGGTCAGGCGCGATGGATTCGAAGGCCGGATTGGCGGCGGCCAGGTCCTTGCCCAGAATGTGGTCGTCATCCACGGGATGGCAGGGCAGCGTGAATGCCAGCGTGAGTGTAATTGCGAAGATCATTTTGTTCTTAGCCGCAGATGCACGCGGATACACGCCGATGAAACTCTTGATTCGTATCTGCGTTGATCGGCGTCCATCTGTGGCTGAGTCCTTTATTGCGTTACGTTGTTCACTTGCTGATACATCTCGTCGGCGGCCTTGACGACCTTGGTGTTGGCTTCATAAGCTCGCTGGCTGCTGATCATGTTGACGAACTCTTCGACGATGCTGACGTTGGAGCTTTCGGTGTAGCCCTGCTGCAGCGTACCGACGCCGTCCGTGCCGCCGGGATTGCCGACGATCGCGACGCCGCTTGCGTCGGTGGGCATGAAGAGGCCGTTGCCGATGCTGTTCAATCCGCCGGGATTGGGGAACGTCGCGAGCTGGATCTGTCCGGCGGTCTGCGTGGCGGTCTGGCCGGGCTGCGTATAGCTGACGGTTCCGTCGGGAGCGATGGTGATGCTTTGCGCCGCCGAGGGGATGGTGATCTGCGGCACCAGCGGATTGCCGTTGGGGTCCACGATGGCGCCGTTGGCGTTCAGTTGGAAGCTGCCGGCGCGCGTGTAGGCCGTGGTCCCGTCGGGCTGCTGGACCTGGAAGAATCCTTTGCCCTGGATGGTGAGGTCCAGGGGATTATCGGTTTCCGTGGGACTGCCCTGCGTCCAGACAATGGAGGTCGCCGCCGGGCGCGTGCCCAGTCCGATCTGCAATCCGCTGGGGACGATGGTTTGCGATCCGGCCGACGAGCCTGGCTGAAGGACGCTTTGATAGAGCAAGTCCTGAAATTGAGTGGTCCGGGATTTGAAGCCGGTGGTGTTGGAGTTCGCGAGATTGTTCGCGATGTTGTCGATGGCCAGTTGTTGGGCGTTCATGCCGCTGCCGGCGCTGTATAATGCTCGGATCATCTTCCGCTCCTTCGTGCGTGGTTAGTGGTGCGTGGTTCGTGGATCATCAGGCGACCTTGGCCACTTCTTCAATTCCCTTGCGGCTCATGTCGGTGTCGACCGTGATGGCCTTCTGAAGCATTTCGAACTGGCGCATGACGCCGACCAGCTTGACCGCCGAATCGGCGATGGGAACGTTGGATTGTTCGAGTTGTCCCTGGAGCACGTCAGTGCCCTGCGCGGCCGGCGCCGGCGTGGTCTGTTTGGACATGACGAAATTGCTGTTCCCGAGTTTGCTCAGGTTGAGTGGATTGGTATCGGGGCTGTCCACTTCGAGCTGGCCGACGGTCTGGCCGGCCTGCTGGACGGTGCCGTCCTTCAATATGTCGATGGGCAGCGTGGGATCTACCGTGATGGGGTTGCCATTGTCGAGGGCATTACGCGGAGTGAAGCCGTCGGCGGTTTCGAGCTGATTCGTTTTGGAAATCCGGAATTGGCCGTTGCGCGTGAAAACGGCGCCGCCGGGGGAATTGAGTGCCAGCATACCGTTGCCGGAGAGTGCGACGTTAAGAGGATTGCCGGTTTGAACCAGTTGGCCCTGAGAGAAATCGGTCCACTGGGATTCGATGTTGGGAAGCTGCGCTTCATATAAGTTATAAAACTCCCGATCGGATTTGAAACCGGCCGTTCCGGAATTGGCGATGTTATTGGCCAGCATGTCGAGAGATTGCATGCGGGCTTGCATTCCGCTGGCGGCCGAGACTAGTAATTGATCCATCGCCGACAATCCTCGCGGCTGATGAATGCAATCGGCGCGCCGTTTGTTAAATGCAGAAGAATTCAGGCCGATGAGTGATGCAGGTCCGAAATGGCACTGAGCGTCGTGTGCCGTTTTGAATAGCGTGCCGATTTGAAGCGTGTTTCGCGATGCAACAAATCGGGACGCGCGCTGCGACTCTCCTTTAATAAATGAACGCGTTGGTGGCGGGATCGCGATTCATTTCCCGTTTGGGCACAGACCTGCATTTCAGCAGCGCGTGAACGCAATCGCGATAACGGGGAACGATCCGCTGGGAATGCTGGGCGGGATCTTTCCGTTGAAGAAGGGGCGCGGCGCACCGGCATTCGCGAACCTCTTTAGTGCGTTCGAGAATTCGACCACGAAGACGATGGCAAAGACGGCTGCGCCGGTAACGAAGGCGACGGCCGCATCGAATCAGGTCGCGGAGGCGATGATTCGTTCCATGCTGGGGTCGCCGGCGAGCGCGCCGGTCACGATGAAGGCGGCGACGACGGTGGCGCCGGCCGCGCCTGAAATCGAGAACGATTCGCAAAGCGCATCGACCCAGACGCAAGCCAAAGCCGCGAGCGCGGGCGCGCAGGCGATGACGGATGAAGAGTCGCTGGTTCGTTCGATGCTGGGGCTGGCGAGTTCTTCGGCGCCGGCTCCGCGGTTAGAAGATCAGACGGAAGCTTCGGCGGATGAGAGCGGGAACCAACAACCTCCGATGGAACAGGAATCGGCGCTGACGATTCCGGCCGAGATGGAACTCACGCCGGAAACGGATCTTGAGAATGCTCCGGCCCCGAGCGCGTTGCCGGCGCAAAAAGCAGCGCAGCCGAAAAACCAGAACGTCGCGCGAGCGGCTTCGGCGCCGGCGCGTCAGGAAACGAAAAGCGCCGCTGCGCCGCTTGCGCCGGAAGTTGCGCGAACGGCTCCGGTCAGCACACAGACGCCCGTTCCGGCGCCATTCCCGTTCGACACGCCAGCGCCGGCCGCGCAGAATTCGCCGACGCCAGCTTCCACGCATAGGGCGGAAACTGCTCCGGCGGCGACTCGCCTGCAGAACGGCGCAACGGTACGGACGACCGCACTCGCCACGGAAGCTGCCGGACCGGCATTCAGCGATACGGAGACGGTAGAGCGGACCACGGAGACGCCGCATAATTCGAGCGAGCCCGCGGCGCTGGCGTTTTCGGCGGATCTGACGCCGATGGCAACTTCGACTACGCCTGAGCCGATCGACAACCCGGCTGCGGCGCCGCAGTCCGCCTGTCCGATCGCGGACTCGCAACCGATGGCTGCGTCGCTCAAGAGCGGGGACGCGCAGCCGGCCGCAAATGACAACGACCAAACGAAATCCATCGCACCGCAAAAAAGTGAAGGCGGAAATGCGGGGCGCCACGACGAAAGCTCCCCGGATCGCGAGGCGCAGGACATGGTGAAAAGCGCGGAGCCGGCCAAAGCGATTCCGGTGGCGGCCGGCGGGACTGAAGCGGGCGGGTTTTCGATCGTTGCCGAAAACGGTCCCGATCGACCCGCCAACCGCGCAGTGGAGACGCCCGGCACGGCTCAGCCGTCCGCTGCGGCGTCACAGCTGGCCGAGACCAACTCACCGGTGGCGGCGAAAAACGGCGGGACGGCGCCGGAGATTTCGGTGCGCATCTCGCCGCCGGATTCGCCGGTGGTGGATCTGCACGTGACCGAGCGCGGGGGCGAGATTCATGTCGCGGTGCGGACGGCCGACACGGAGTTGCAAACGTCGCTGCGGCAGGATCTGGGCACGCTGACGAGCTCGCTGGAGCGGGCCGGGTATCACGCGGAAACATTCGTGCCGCGCGCGGGGCCCGCTTCGCAAAGCACTCTGCGCGACGAACGGCAGCAGCAGGGATTTTCGGGCCGCGGCGGATCGCACAGCGAATCGGGCAGCGGAAAACAGAAGGAACAGCGCCAGCCGCGCGGAGCAAGCTGGCTCGAAGAACTGGAGCAATCAAGATGAGCACAAGCGCAGTGAATCCGACGGGCGGTACAACGGGTGCGTCGACTTCGGCGGCCAGCGCGGCGTCGACCGCCACGCTCGCGAATCAGAACGTGTTTCTGCAACTGCTGGTGGCGCAGTTGAAGTATCAGGATCCCGACAATCCGGCGGATGGAACCACGTTCGTCACCCAGTTGGCCGAGTTCAGCAACCTTTCGAACACGACCGACATGGCCTCGGATCTGGACGCGATCAAGGCCGCGCTGGTGACCAGCGGGTCGACCGGCGCGACCGGGACGAGCGGGACCAGCGGGACATCCGGCACGCCGAATTCTTAAGTTCAATTTTTCATATCAGGAGAACTCATGTCTTCATCATTTTCTACGGCACTTTCGGGATTGAGCGCGAACGCGACGGCGATTGACGTGGTCGGCAACAACCTGGCGAACTTGAACACGCAGGGTTTCAAAGCGGACACGGTCACCTTCCAGAGTCTGGTGACGCAATCGATCGGCGCGGGATTGGGCGCGACGCAGGTGGGATTTGGAGTGGGCACGCCGATCACGCTGGCGAATTTCTCGCAAGGCGCATTGCAATCGACCGGCGGTCCTCTGGACGCGGCCATTCAGGGCGACGGATTCTTCGTCGTCAGCGCGGCCGGCACCGGCAATACGGAATACACGCGCGGCGGCAGCTTCCAGGTGAATACGGACGGTCAACTGACTACGGCGTCAGGCGATCTGGTGCAGGGTTGGACGGAGACGGGCGGGGTTTTAAACACCAATCTTCCGACCGGCAATATCACGGTACCGGTGGGCGCGCTGGCTCCGCCGGTGGCGACGCAGAATATGTCGACCAGCCTGAATCTGGATGCCGGCGCGGCCACCGGCGGGACATTCTCCACTTCGGTCCAGGTGTACGATTCGCTGGGCACGGCGCACACCGTGACGGCGACGTTCACGCAGAGCGGGACGCCGAATCAGTGGAATTATTCGCTGTCGGTTCCCGGCTCGGACACCACGGGGGGAACGTTCACGCCGGTGACCGGGACGCTGACCTTCGATTCGAACGGCAACCTGCTGACGCCGGCGTCGACAGATCCTTCGCCGACGCTGGCGATCACCGGACTGGCGGACGGGGCGTCGGATATGAACATCAACTGGAACCTGTACACCAACGGGAGCCCGGATATTACGCAGTTCGCGCAGGCATCGGCGGCATCCGCGCAATCGCAGGACGGATCGGCCGCGGCGAACCTGGTGAGCGTCGGCCTGGCGAACGGCGGTCAGGTACTCGCGCAGTATTCCGATGGCCAGCAGGTGGTGGTGGGGCAGATGGCCATGGCGGACATCCGCAATCCCGATTCCCTGGTGGCGGCGGGGAACAGCAACTACCAGGCGAGCGCGCTGACGGCGCTGCCCGCGGTGGGGCTGCCGGGAACCGGCGGACGAGGGACGGTGCTGGGCGGATCGGTGGAGGCGTCGAACGTGAACATCGCGACGGAGTTCACCAACCTGATCATTTACCAGCAGGGCTATGAGGCCAACGCGCACGTCATCACCACGGAAAATACGTTGAGCCAGGACACCATCAACCTGAAACCGAACTAAATGACAGCCCTGGAAGAAATCGCGCACCTGGCCGACATCCACATCGAGGTGCAGGCCGAGCTCGATCGTACCGTCATGACGATCGAAGATATTCTGGCGCTCGCGCCGGGAAGTCTGATCACCACGGCCCGGTCGGCCGGCGAAAATATCGACCTGGTGATCGGCGGCGCGCGGATCGGATCGGGAGAGATCGTGATCATCGAAGAGGCGGTGGGAGTGCGCATCACGGACTTCAAGGAGGCAGGCTGATGGAGATTGCCCGGCAGGTATCGGCGGTGATGCTGGTGTTCGCGCTGTTGGGCGCGGCGCTGTGGGCGCTGCGCCGCGGCGGCCGGCTGAGGCTTCCGGGCGCAATGCGTCCGGCGGGGCGCGGACGGGCGCTCGAATCGGTGGAGCGGCTGGCGCTCACGCCCCAGCATTCGCTGCATCTGGTGAAAATCGGGGGGCGCGAAGTGGTGGTGGCGACGTATCCGCAAGGCTGCGCCCTGCTGACGGAGCGTTCGCAGTGAAGAAGCTGATGGCGCTGCCGGCCGTTTTCGCCGGATCGGCGATGGCGGCGCCGGGGGATTCACTGCTGGGAATCACGCTGGTCCAGAACAAATCGGGGAACGCGCTGAGCGTGCCGATGCAGATCCTGCTACTGCTGTCGGCGCTCACGCTGCTGCCCGCGATTCTGATGTGCCTCACGCCGTTTCTGCGGTGCGTGATCGTGCTGCACTTTCTGAGGCAGGCGCTGGGGACGCAGACCGCGCCTTCGAATCAGGTGCTGGTGGGGCTGGCGATGTTCTTATCGCTGCTGGTGATCCAGCCGGTGGCGACGGACGTGTATCACAAAGGATGGGAGCCGCTGGAGCGCGGCGAAGTCACCGCGGGGCAGGCGTGGGATCAATCGACTCCGGCCATCAAGACTTTCCTGCTCAGATTCGCGCGGGAGAAAGACATCCAGCTGTTCGTGGAGCTTTCGCATTCGCCCGCACCCGCCAAGCCGTCGGACGTAGAATTGAGCGCGCTCGCCCCGGCGTATGTGCTGAGCGAGCTGAAAGCCGCGTTCCAGATCGGCGCGGTTTTGTTTTTGCCGTTCCTGATTATCGACCTCGTGGTCGCGTCTGTGACTGTATCGGTGGGGATGGTGCAGTTGCCGCCGGTGATGGTGTCGGCGCCGTTCAAGATTCTGCTGTTCGTTCTGGTGGACGGATGGAACCTGGTGGTGGGATCGCTCGCGAGGAGTTTTTATTCATGACGACCGGGATGGTGGTGGATCTGATCCGCAACACGTTCATGACCACGTTCTGGCTGGCGCTGCCGGTGCTGGCGGTGGGATTCGTGGTGGGAATTGTGATGAGCCTGACGCAGATTCTGACGTCGATTCAGGATTCGAGCTTCAGCACGGTGCCGCGGCTGACGGCATTCTTGACCGTTCTGGTGGTGGCGATGCCGTGGATGCTGGGCAGGCTGATCGGTTACACCATCGGGCTGTTCGGGGACCTGGGCCGGTTCGCACACTGATGCCCGACTGTGGCGCACGCACTCCTGCGTGCCGCGTCGACACTTTTGTCGACGCCTGTTCTATTGCCGACGAAGTGTCGCGAAGAGTCGCGACACGGCACGCAGGAGTGCGTGCGCCACTTTGAGGATACGAACATGACGCTGGGATTGCCGGTCAGCACGATGCTCGCGTTTCTGTTCGTGCTGGCGCGCGTGGCAGGGGTGGTCATGTTCTTGCCGGTTCCGGGATTTCGCGGCGCTCCGCAGATGATCCGGGTGGTGCTCGCGATGGCGTTTACCTTCGCACTGTTCCCGGTGTGGCCGTCGCTGCCGGATGAACTGCCATCGTTCGGCGCGCTGGTCGGAACTGCGTTTGCAGAGGCGGGATTCGGGCTGGTGGCGGGACTGGCGGTCGCATTTCTGAACGAAGGATTCCAACTCGCCGCGCAGGTGCTGGGCGTGCAGGCGGGCTATGGATTCGCGACCACCTTCGACCCCTCGAGCCAGGCGGATTCAGGCGTGTTGCAATCCATGATGACGCTGATCACGGGAATGTTGTTCTTCACCCTGGGGCTGGATCGTGAAATCGTGCGGATACTGGCCATGAGCTTTCAGAAATTCCCCGCCGGCGCGTGGGCGCCGTCGACAGCCAGTCTGGACGGGGTGATCCACCTGAGCGCGGCTATGTTCACCACTGGACTGCGCCTGGCGATGCCGGTGATCGGGCTGTTGCTGATGCTGGATTTTTCACTCGCGCTGCTCGGCCGAATGCAACAGCAGCTGCAACTTCTGTCGCTGGCGTTTCCGATCAAAATGCTGGCGGCGACCGCGATTCTCGCTATGCTCGCGCCGGTGCTGGTGCGGCTTTACGAAGGCTCCGCCGCGCGGACCATGGAAGCGCTGTGGCGTGTGGCGAATCCCTAACGCATGCCGGGCGAGCAGACCGAAAAACCAACTAAACGGCGCGTCGACCGGGCGCGGACGGAAGGAAATTTCCCGGCCAGCCGCGAGTTTATTTCGTCGGTCCAGTTTCTCGGATTCGTAACCGTCGTCACCAGCTTCGGCGGAACGTTTCTGATGCGCCTGGCGTACGTGATGCGGGAGCTGTTCCGGCGCGCGTTCACGCTTCAGCTCACCACCACAATGATGCAGACGCTGATGCGGGAACTGCTGCTGCCGTTGTTCATTCCCCTGATTCTGGCGGGCGCCGCACTGATCCTGCTGGTGATCGCGGCGCAACTGGGCACCACCAAGCTGGGGATTTCCTTCAACAAGCTGATTCCGGATATCAATCGGCTGAATCCGCTGAAAAAACTGACCGGGCTGCCAGGACAGAATTTCCCGATGTTCCTGCAGGCGCTGGCGCTTTTGCCGGTGGTCGGACTGGTGGTGTATTACCTGGTTTCCGAGAATCTGGGGGTGTTCCTCACACTGCCGTGGATGGTGCCGCAGGTGGCGGCCGTGCGCGTGGCGTCAACCATCGAGACGCTGCTGTGGCGCGCGGCGGGATTGTTCCTGGTGGTGGGGTTCATCGATCTGGTCTGGCAGCGGCATCGCTATACCAATCAACTCAAGATGAGCAAGCAGGAGATTAAAGACGAATCCAAGGAAACCGACGGCAATCCGCAGATGAAAATGCGGATCCGGCGCCTGCAGCGCGGCATGCTGCGCCGCCAGATGATGAAGGAAGTGCCCAAGGCGACGGCCATCATCGTGAATCCGACGCATTACGCGGTGGCGATCAAGTATTCGGTGGAATCCTCGGGTGCGCCGAAGGTGGTGGCGAAAGGCAAGAACTACGTGGCGGCCCGGATCCGGAAGCTGGCGATCGAGAATCAGGTGCCGATCATCGAAAATCCGCCGCTGGCGCAGGCACTGTACAAATCGGTGGAAGTGGGGCAGGAGATCCCCAGTCATTTGTACCGCGCAGTGGCCGAAATCCTCGCGTATATCTATCGACTTATGGGCGGAAGGCTACCGTAACCGACTCCTGCAACCGAGGGTGGTGTAACGGCGTCTAAGAGGTGGAGGCACTGCGATGAGGATCACAGTGATGACCCCGCAGCGTTGGACCAAGTTCGGATCGACCTGGACGCAGTCACACCCTTCTCACCAGGCCGTGATCCGGCGGCGGCCCGCTCACCTCCGGAGCGGGCCGCTGTTTATATTGACAATCATCGAATGGTCGTGTCCGCCACGAGGACCCGGGACGTGCTCCGCTCGCTTACGCGCGCGGTTCTGTTTGGTGCCCGCGTCGAATGAGCGACATGCAGAACCCCGCGCGTCAGCAAGGGGAGTTGAGTCCGCGCTTTCCACATGGGGATGCTACGCGCTTTCTAGATCGCTTCGACCACCGGAGCCGCCGCGGCTTCCGCGCTCGCGTGGCCGCGCAGGGGGATCTCTTTCAACATCAGGTTAAGGAGCACACCCGCGGTCATGATCACGGCGCCGACCAGAAAAATCAGATGGATGCCGTGCATCAACGAACTTCGTACGTTTTCAAACAGGCGATGCAGAAGTTGTAAGCCTCCCGGGTAACGGCCGAATCCGGCTTCGAGCTGCGGCCGGATCAGCGGAAGCATCATCGGATTCGAAAACGGTTTCAGCGCGATTCCCGGCGTTCCCTTGGGGACGCCCGCGGCGAAATCGTGGTTATAGCGAGTCAGCAGGACGCTGCCGAACACCGCCACTCCCACCGTGCTGCCGATGGAGCGGAAAAACTGGCTGGAGGCGGTCGCGGTACCCATGTGCTGGCGCGGCGCGGCATTCTGCACGGCCACGGTGTAGACCGGCTGCACGAATCCGAGCCCAATCCCGCACAACACCATTCCGAACACGACGAACGAATTCCGCGTGGTCTCCGTCATGTTGGCGAACACGATGATGCCGGAGGCGATCATAATTGCTCCGCTGATCGCCAGCGCTTTGTACCGGCCCAGCCGCGACGTCATTTGTCCCGAGAAGATGTTTCCGCACACTGCGGACAGCATCATCGGCGTGAGCAATGAGCCGGAGCGCGTCGCCGAAACTCCCAGCACGCCCTGCATAAACAGCGGCAGGTAAATCACCACGCCGAACATCCCCATGCCCATGATGAATCCGCTGATGGAGCATACCCGGATGATCGGATCTCGGAATAGCGAAAGCGGAATCAGCGGCTCAGCCGCGCGCGTTTCGACGAACAGAAACGTGAACAGCATTACGGCCGCGACCGTGAGCAGGGATTCGACTCGCGTGGAGCCCCAGCCATACTGCGTCACCCAGGTGAGCGCCAGCAGCAGCGGAACCAGGCACGCGATCAGCGCGGTCACACCGAACCAGTCGATGATGCGGCGCACGCCCTGCGGATGGAAATACGGGAACGTGATCCAGATGGCGACGATCGCGATGATGCCCACCGGAAGGTTCACGTAAAAGCACCAGCGCCAGGACAGATTATCGGTGAGCCAGCCGCCCAGCGTCGGTCCGAAGATCGACGCGGCGCCCCACACGCTGGCGAACAGTCCCTGATATTTGCCGCGTTCGGCGGGTGAAAAAACGTCGCCGACGATGGTGAACACCAGGCCGAACATGATCCCCGCGCCGAGTCCCTGCATGCCGCGGAAGACGATCAACTGGCCCATTCCGTCGAACGGCAGGGCGGTCATCTTTCCGGCCGCGCCGCACAGCGCAGACGAGGTGACAAAGATCACCGCGCCGGAAAGGAAAAACCATTTCCGGCCATACATGTCGCTCAGCTTGGCGAAGATCGGAACGCAGATGGTGGAGGTGAGCAGGTAGGTTGTCGCGACCCACGGGTAACGGTCGAAACCGGAAAGCGAAGCGATAATCCGCGGCTCAGCGGTGCCGACGATGGTCTGATCGAGAGCGGCCAGCAGCAGGCACATCATCAATCCAGCGATGGTGCCGATGAATTGAGGGCGCGTCAGGCGAATAAAGCCGGAAGTATAGGTAGTCTCGGCCGGGGTCCCCATCGAACCATTGTAATCTACGGCCCAGGAGCGCGAGCGGGTGTAAACTTTGAACAATGAAACGCATTCCTATTCTCATTGCCGTGGCTGCCGCGGTCGTTACATGTTTCGCGCAGAACCGGATGAATTTTTCGATCGTGTCGGATTCCAACGGGCACGTGGCGCTGGGGCTCTCTTTGCGGAAGCTGAATGTGTCGGGAACTTTTCTGCAGGTCGCCGCGCATCCAGATGACGAACATAATGCGCTGTTTGCGATGTTTACACACGGGATGGGTCTGCGTTCGATCGACGTGCAGGCCAACCGCGGCGAGGGCGGGCAGAATGAGATCGGGCCGGAATTGTTCCACGATATCGGCGTCCTGCGGACGTCGGAATTGCTCGCCGCGCATCGCATCGACGGGGCGGAACAATACTTTACCCGCGCCATCGATTACGGGTACTCGTTCGATCCGCAGGAAGTGATCGAGAAGTGGGGCCGCCAGGAAATCGTCGGCGATTTTGTGCGGCTGATCCGCACGTTTCGTCCGGACGTGATGCTGACCATGAACATCCAGGGCCGCGGCGGCGATCGCGCGCATGAAGCGACCACCATTCTCTCGACCGAAGCGTATCGTCTGGCGGGCGATCCGAACGCGTATCCGGAGCAGATCCGCGAAGGTCTGCGCCCGTGGGCGCCGAAGAAGCTGTATTACACGGCCGGGTTCGGCGGGCGAGGCGGCCGCGGTGGTCCGCCCGCGCCTCCTCCCGACCCGAATGTGAAGCTGGTGCGGCAGAATACCGCGATGTACGATCCCCTGCTGGGGCGCACGTATGCGGAGATCGGATCGGACGCCCGCAGCAATCACAAGTGCCAGGGAACCAGCGGACTGCCTGCGCTGCCTGGTTTCGCGAACGGGCGCGGCGGGGGTGGTGGCGGCACGTATCAGTTGAAGGAGACCTCGATTCCGGGCGAGACGGAGAAGAGTGAGAAGTCGATGTTCGACGGCGTGGATATTAGCCTCGCGTCGATTGCGTCGTATGCGGGCGCGAATCCGCCGGAGGGATTGAAGACCGGACTTGCGTCGATTGTGAATGCGGCGGAGCGTGCGCAGAGGGCGTTTGCATCGGGCAACGATAGCGCCGTGGCAGCGCCGGTAGAGGAAGGGCTGGTCGCCGTGCGGGCGTTGCGTGCGCGGTTGGGATCGCTCGGATTGAGCGATTCGGCGAAGTACGAAATCGATTTCCGGTTGAAGATCAAGGAACGCGATTACGAAGACGCGGTGATCGCCGCACATGGATTGTCGTTCGACGCCGTGTCTGACGACGGACTGGTGATCGCCGGCCAGCCGGTGAAGCTGTCGATTCTGGCGGTGAATCGCGGCGCGGGTGAAGTGAAGATTGAAAACGTCGCCCTCGCGGGATTCGATTCACCGGCGGCGTGCGCCGCGGGAGCAACAAAGAAGGACGCAGTCTACACCTGCACGTCCGAGGCGCACGTTCCACGCGACGCCAGGCCGACTACGCCGTATTTCAGCGACAACTATTGGAAGCATCCCGAAAATCCGGCGATCAACGTGTTTGCGCCGGGCGTCGAGTTCGGCGTCCCTTTCCAGCCGACGCCTTTTCAGGTGACGTTCCGCGTGAAGGCGGGCGAGGTGGAGGTGACTCGCGAAGTGCCGGTCGAATTCCGGTATGTGCGCGACATTTACAACGGCGATAAGCGCATGGAGCTGAGCGTGGTGCCGGCGTTTTCGGTGAAGATGACGCCTCCGCTGGCGGTGATTCCGGAAGCGGCGAAGAGCGTCGAGCGCGAGATTCACGTCGCGGTGACCAATGGCACCAAGGGCGCGGCGCAGGCGACGGTCGCGCTGGATCTGCCGGCGGGATGGAAGGCGACGCCCGCAAACGTGACGCTCGGTTTCGCGCATGAGGACGAATCGCTGTCGGCGCGTTTCGAAATCACGGCTCCGGCTGGCGTAAAAACCGGCGAGTACACTTTGCGCGCGCAAGTCACTTCGCCCGCGGCCGGCGGCGAGAAGTTCACCACCGGATACCAGGACATCGAATATCCGCACGTCGAGCGCCGGCAGGTGATCAAGCCGGCGGAGATCGCGCTCAAAGTGATCGACGTGAAGACCGTGCCGAACCTGACGGTCGGCTACATCGTCGGCGTAGGCGATCAGGTGCCGGCGGCCATCGAACAGCTGGGCGCCAAGGTCTCCTACATCGAACAGGATGAGCTGGCGTGGGGCGACCTGTCGAAGTACGACGTAATCATCACCGGCGTGCGCGCCTATGAGCGCCGCGCGGATCTGCGCGCGTACAATCATCGGCTGCTCGATTATGCCGAGCGCGGCGGCACGGTGATCGTGCAGTACAACAAGATGGAGTTCAACCAGGCCGAGTACGGTCCCTATCCGGCGAAAGTGAGCGGGAATCGTGTGTCAGATGAGCTGGTGCCGGTGAAAGTGCTGGTCCCCGCGAACCCGGTGTTTGTGTATCCGAACAAAATCGGCGAGTCTGCATGGGCCAACTGGGTGCAGGAGCGCGGGCTGTATTTCCTGGGCGAAAAGGACCCGAAGTATGTCGACTTGGTCGCGATGACGGATTCTTATAAAGACAATCCGGGCGTGAAGCTGGGTTCGTTGGTGGAGGCGAAGGTCGGCAAAGGGCAGTGGATTTATTTGGGGCTCGGATTGTGGCGCCAGTTGCCGGCCGGGACGGTCGGTGCGTATCAATTGCTGGCGAATCTGATCAGCCTGTCGAAAGCTAATTTAGCCGCCGATGCACGCTGATTAACGCTGATAAGAATTTTTATCGGCGCCAATCGGCGTTCATCTGCGGCCATCTGAAACACCCGCGCTCTCAAACGTCGCCATCTCGCGGTAAAGCTTGACTGCCGTTTCAATCAGATTGATCGCGATCGCCGCGCCGGTGCCTTCGCCCAGGCGCATGTCCAGATCGAACAGCGGTTGCGCGTTCAGAAATTCGAGCATCTTTCGATGCCCGCGTTCGGCCGAGCGATGCGAGAAGACAGCGTAGTCGAGCGACGCGGGCGCGATCGCGCGTGCTACCAGCGCGCCAGCGCAGGAGATGAATCCGTCTAGAACCACTAATCTGCGATTTTGCGCGGCGCCGAGAATCAAACCGGCAATTGCCGCGATTTCGAAACCACCGAACGCGGCCAGCATGCCAATGGGATCGGCGGGATCGGGTTTGTGCAACGCCAGCGCACCGCGGATCACTTCGATCTTGCGCGTCACGCCGGCATCGTCGAGTCCGGTGCCGCGGCCGGCGGTTTCCTGGGGATCGAGTCCGGAAAAGGCGCTGAGGAGCGCGGCCGCGGAAGTCGAATTGCCGATCCCCATTTCGCCCGCGCCGATCACATCGGCTTCTGCATGCCGCATTCCCATCGCGATCGCATCCTCGGCTTGCCCCCGCGTCATGGCCGGTTCGCGCGCGAAATTCCTGGTGGGTTGGCCGACGCCCATATCCACGATCACGGGTTCGATTCCAAAATGCCGGCACAGGACCGTGATTGCCGCACCGCCCGCTCGAAAATTCGCGACCATCTGAGCGGTCACTTCGGACGGATACGGGCTGACGCCTTCTTCGACGATGCCGTGATCGGCACAGAAAATAGCGACGGCTTTGCTGCCTATCGCCGGCCTCGCGGTCCGCTGCACCAATCCAATTTGGAGCGCGAGCGATTCCAGGCGGCCTAGACTTCCCGGCGGCTTGGTCAGCGAATCGAGACGCGCGCGGATCTCGCGCTCCAGTTCCGGGTTGGCGATGGGTTCAATCGAGTTCATGCACATCTCCGTAAGATTGGTCGACGCTGCCGAGAAGCTGATTGACGGCCGCGTGCGCGACGATCGCGGCCGGGCGCGGGCCCTTGCGGATTAGCTCAAACGCCCGAGTGACGCGATCGGCAAATTCATTCCACGGCTCGCCCTGTGGCGCGGTGACTCCGCGCCAGTCAGCCAGTTTGCGCGCGGCGAGAGCGGGATCGCGAGTTTCAATCTCGCTCCAGGTGAGGCCATCCCATTCGCCATGGCTGATTTCGCGAAGGTCGTCGAGAATTTCGATCGGAGCACCACGGGCGATCAATTGCGCAGTTTCGAGCGCGCGCCGTAGAGGACTCGAGTACACCACCGCGGGCGCCACGCCGCTCAACAGCGACGCCGCTTGTTTGCGGCCGGCTTCGCTCAGCGGCGGATCGAGCGCGCCTAACAGCACGCCGGTAATGGCCGGCTCGGCGTGCCTCACCAGGAACAGGCTCGGCATGTGAAAAGGACCAGGATGAAAATTTCAAGAATCTGTTCGGTCGCGCCCAGGCAATCTCCGTTGACGCCGCCGATGCGGCGATAGAAATACCAGCGCGCGACCCGAATCACGGCGTAGCTGAATGCGACGATCACGATGCCGGGTCGCGGTCCCAACAGGAACGCGGCGACGATTCCCTGCGCGATCGCGATCAGCGCAGCGGTTGTCGTGAGCGTCGATGAAAAGGCGAGACCCAGACCCGCGCCCGAGGGCCGCGAGATCCACGCGAGCGCCACCATCGCCGCGCGTGGAACGGCCTGCGCGGCGATGAATATCTGCAAAACATGCGAATCCGGGAGCTGTTCAATCGCCTGCCAGCGCGCGATGAAACTGAGCACGATCGCGACGGTTCCAAACGTACCGAGCCGGCTGTCCTTGAGAATCGCGAGCATTTTTTCCTGGCCGCGCCCGGCGCGCAACGCGTCGGCAACATCGGCGAGGCCGTCTTCATGCAGGATGCCGGTGATGACTGTCCAGAATGCGACGGTGAGCAAGGCCGCCAGCGAAGCAGGAATGGCCCGCAATGACGCGAGATAGATACCCGCGCCGGCCGCCCCGAGCATCGCGGCGACCAGCGGAAATAGTGCCGCGGAGCGCCCCGGCGATGCGGTTTTCGCACGCACCGGGATAATCGTCAGAAAGGAAATCGCGCCCAGCAGCGTCCGCATCACTTCACTCGCAGCGGTTGTCCGAAGATCATCCAGTAAACCTCGTCCGCCGCCGCGGCCACGCGCTGGTTGAGGATGCCGGAGTGATCGCGAAAGTCGCGGCCGAGCGTGTTCTCAGGTACGATTCCGCAGCCGACCTCGTTGGTGACGGCGATCACGGTGCTCGGGCTCGCTTGCGCGGCCTGAATCAGGGTTTCGACCTCAGAGTCGACGTTGCGCCCGAAGGTGAGCATGATGTTCGAGAGCCACAACGTCAGGCAGTCGATCACAATTGCGTCCACATCGTGTATCTTGCGAATCGCGGCGGAGAGTTCCAGAGGCTCTTCAATGGTTACGAACTCCGCACCGCGTTCGGCGCGATGTTTCGCGACGCGCGCGGCCATCTCCTCATCGAACGTTTCCGCGGTCGCCAGGAATACCAGGCGCGACCCGTATTTGCGCGCGAGCTGCAGCGCATGCCGGCTTTTTCCACTGCGCGCGCCGCCCCCAATTAGAATTAGAGCCACAGAATTATAGCCACAAGCTCCTCCGTCTCGACCGTAGCAGCCAGATGAAAAACGGCCCGCCGGCCAGCGCGGTGATGACTCCGACCGGAATTTCGGTGGGCGCGATCACGGTACGCGACAGTGTATCGCAGATGCACAGGAACGCCCCGCCCGCGAAAAACGAACACGGCAGCAGCGCCCGATGGTCGGCGCCGATGCGGATTCGCAGCGCGTGCGGGACGATCAGGCCGACGAATCCGATCGGCCCGGTCAGCGACGTGACCAGCCCCGTCAGCAAAGAGCCCGCGACGTAGCCGAGGATGGTCAGAGTGCCGGTGGAAACGCCGCGCGAAGCAGCCCAATCGTCGCCCACTGCCAGCAGATTCCATTCGCGCGCTCGCAAAATGACCACGCCGCACACCGTCACCACCACCGCAGCCAGCCACGCGAGCGTCGAATACGGCACCGCGTCGAGTCCGCCCATCAGCCATCTCTGAATGGCGAAGGATTGCGAAAAACTCGCGATATTGTTCAGGAACATGATGAACGCGAGCGCCATGCTGTTCATCGTGACACCACTCAGAAGCAAGGTGAACGAGGAAAGCCGCCGTCCCTGGACCGCGATTCCGAGCACCACCAACAGCACCCCGCCCGCGCCCGCGAGCGACAATAATCCTGTGAATCGAAATCCGAAGCAGATGCCGAGCACCGCGCCCACCGAGGCACCGGCCGAGACTCCCAGCGTGTATGGTTCGGCCAGCGGATCGCGCAACATGCATTGAAACAACACGCCGGTGACGGAGAGCGCCGCGCCGGCCAGCAACGCCAGCAGAACTCGCGGAAGCCGCGCGAAAAACAGAATGTCGTAATCGGGCGAGATGTGCGCGAAGGCGCGCGAAAGGTCGATGTGCGTGCTGCCGATCAGCGGCGCGATCGATGCGACGACCATCAGAATCGCCAGCGAAATCCAGATCGGGCGCGTGCTTCGGCGGTTAGGCCTCATAGTGCAGCCTGCCGGCGTTGAGCGTCGCTTCGACCTCGAAAACGTCGTGGATCAGCCGCGGAGTAAATACGTCCTCAGGCGCGCCCTCCGCGGCCAGGCGCCCGTGGTCCAGCACCAGCGCATGATCTGCGAATTGCAGCGCCAGGTTCAGATCGTGCGTCACCGAGATCACCTGCATCCCTTGCCGGCCCAGTTCGGCGAGCAGACGATACATCGAAATCTGATGCTTCAAATCGAGATACGTGGTTGGCTCATCCAGCAGCAGCGTTTCCGGTTTTTGCGCCAGCGCCGACGCGAGGATCACCCGCTGCCGTTCGCCTCCTGACAGCGACCGGAAATCGCGCGCCCGAAACGCGAGCGTGTCGGTGATGGTCATGGCCTGCTCGGTCAGTTCAAAATCGGCGGGCGATTCGAACCAGCCGCCGCCGTAGGGAGTGCGGCCCATCAGCACCACTTGCTCGGCCGTAAACGGAAATTCGAAGCGCAGCATCTGCGGCAGGAACGCCACGCGGCGCGCGAAATCGCGACGGGACCAGCGGCTGACTTCGGTATCGCGATACACGCAGGAACCTGAATAAGGATGACGCAGGCCGGCCATGATGCCGAGCAGTGTCGATTTTCCGGCGCCATTCGGGCCGGCGATCGCCACCAGGCCGGGACCGGTCAGTTCGAAAGTAACTTCGCGCAGGCCGTAGGCGAATCCGGCGCGCAGGACGCGATAGCTCATTTGGGTTCGGGATGCAGCATGTCGAAGATCGACCGCGCGGCGTCGACCACGCGGGGACCCGGGACCATATACATGTCGGAGGCGATGGCCAGAACGCGATGATGCTTCACCGCGTCCACCGTGGTCACCCGGTCCCACAGCGCCACCACTTCGCGTTTGTGCTGCTCGGTGATGCCGGTGGTGTCTGACATGTCGCCCATGTCGAGGATCACCTCCGGGTTGCGCGCCATCACCTCTTCGAGCGAGACGTTGGGATACGGAGCCAGCGCGTCATTGAACATATTTTCGCCGCCCGCGATGCGGATCACTTCGTTCAGAAACGACGCGCGGCCCACCACCACCAGCCCATCCAGCCGCCCCTGCGAACGACCCACTACGAACATCACGCGGACCGGTTTGAGCGCGGCGGTTCGCGCCCGGAGAGCGTCGAGACCAGTGCGGAGTTCATCGACGAGTTTCGCGGCGCGATCCGGAACGCCGGTGGCGTCGCCCACCTTGCGGATGGATTCATAAATCCCCGCGATGTTCTGTTGATCTACTTCGATGGTGCGCAGATGCACGCCCGTAAGGCGTTCGCGCAGGCGCACGGGGTTGGTTTGAATGATGACCAAGTCCGGTTTCAACGCCGCGATCGCCTCGATGTTCGGATTGATGTAGTCGCCGATTTTGGGCTTCAAGAGCGCTTCCGGAGGATACCGGCAGAAGCGGGTGACGGCCACCACGCGATCGCCCAGGCCGAGCGCGTATAACATTTCGGTAATGCTGGGGGCGGTCGAAACGATGCGCTGCGGGGCTTGCGCGGGAAGCAAGGTGGCGCAGGCGAGCGACAGAAAAAAGCGGCGAAGCATTTGAGACGTTCCCCCTCGAAACGTGCATCACAACGAAAGCGCAAGGAATCGGTCTCCTGACTCGCGGCCGGCCAACTCAAACGAAGCGTCCTTCCCGCTCGCGCAGTGGACTGCCTCAGACCAGACTTCGCCGCTTACAGTTGCGGGGCAGTGGCGGATTTGCACCGCCTTCCCATCATTCCTTCAATCGCCAGATTAGCATGCGGTGAAGCATCACTCGTGTGGCTCTAATGAAAGCGCGGACGTGCTCCGCTCGCTGACGCGCGCGGTTCTGCAACGCAAACGGAACCCTGACCGTAAAGAGTGTGTGTGAAAAGTGGAGTTGATCCCCGCCGTGAGAAGCTGTGAAAAATTTGATGCAAACCTTGGGTGATTGGTACACACTATGGCATGGCGGAAGCGCGGCTGAAGCGGATCGACCGGAGCCAGAGCTATTGGAGTCGGGTGGATGTGGAGACGCTGATCGGAGCGGACCACGCGGCGCGGGCGATCTGGGAGTTGAGCGGAACACTGGATCTGA
This sequence comes from Terriglobia bacterium, assembly GCA_963797245.1. Lineage (GTDB taxonomy): Bacteria > Acidobacteriota > Terriglobia > Bryobacterales > Bryobacteraceae > Palsa-187. The sequence goes on along the minus strand of CAWCPE010000007.1, from coordinate 115,380 downwards.
GCGGGTTCCTGGTGGACAACAAAAGCGTGGAAGGGCGCGCCGGGGCGGAGCGGACCGATCCGCGGCTGCTGATCAGCGTGTGGGTGTATGGACTGACGCTGGGGATCGGGTCGGCGCGGGATTTGGAACGGCGGCTGGAACAGGAGCCGGGGCTGCGGTGGCTGTGCGGGGATGAGACGGTGAATCATCACACGCTGTCGGACTTTCGGGTGGCCCATGCGGCGGCGGTGGAGAAAATCTTCAGTCAGGTGCTGGCGGCGTTGAGCCAGAGCGGGATGGTGCGGCTGGAAGAGCTGACCGTGGATGGCACCAAGATCCAGGCGCAGGCCTCGGGTGCGTCGCTGCGGCGGGAGCCGACGTTGCGGGATCGGCTGGAGCAGGCCGAAAGAGTGGTGAAGGAGCTGAGCCAGTCGCCCAGCCATGCGGGAAGCGCGCGGGTGGAAGCGGCGCGGAAGCGGGCGGCGCGGGAGCAGCAAGAGCGGCTGAAGCAGGCCCTCCAGGAGTTGCAACAGATTCGCGAGAGCAAGCCGGCGGCCGAGCGCGAGCAGGCGCGGGTGAGTTTGAGCGAGCCGGAAGCGCGCGTGATGAAGAACGGACAGGGCGGGTTTGCGCCGAGCTATAACGTGCAGTCGGTGGTGGATGGGGCGCACAAGATCGTGCTGGATGTGGAGGTCACGCAGGCGGCCGGCGATCAACAACAACTGAAGCCGGCGCTGGAGCGCATGCAGGCGCAGCGGGCGGCGGCGGCGGCGGAGAAACCCACCGTGATCGTGGATGGCGGGTATGTTACCGAACACAGCATCGTCGCGGCGGACCAAGGCGGCGTGGAGTTGATCGGGCCGGTGCTCGAGCGGGAGCAGGCGCGCCAGCGCGGCCGGCAGCAATCGCTCCAGCAAGCCGGCATCGCGGCCGAGTATGGCCCGCCGGCGTTTCGTATTTTAGACGCGGGCGCGGCGCTGGAATGTCCGGCGGGCCAACGCCTGGCGCGGATTTCCCGGGCGCGGAGCCATGACCAGTATCGTGCCGCGGCCAGCGATTGCGCGGCGTGCTCGCACCGGACCAGGTGTTGTCCGCACAGCGGCCAGCGGAGCGTGAAGATCCAGCGGGCCCATCCGGTGGTAGAAGCCTTTCATGAGCGGATGCGGCAGCCGGCCTGCCGTGCGATCTATAAACGGCGGGGAGAAATCGCGGAATTTCCGCATGCCTGGTGGAAAGACAAATTCGGTTTGCGCAAATTTCATGTGCGCGGACTGGCCAAGGTTCGAGTGGAAATGAAGTGGGCGGCACTGGCCTACAACATTCAACAATGGATCCGTCTATTATGGCGGCCGCAACTGGCCAGCAGCGCAGCCTAGCGCGCTTGAAGCCCGGTGTGCGGCGTGGTTCGAGCTGTCTGGCGCCCCTGCCCGATGCTCTTAAGCGCCACCGCGTACCCGGCCGGCCGCGCCGATCCGCCGTTTTTGCCCGGTAATCAAGGCTCGATCGCAACCGATCCCAATTTTTCACGGCTTCTGACGGCGGGGACCAATCCCGACTTTTCACGCGGACTCTTAAGGGAGGGGAGCAAGCCCGTTTTCACATAGATTCGTCAGCTTGGGTCTTGGTCCCTCACCGCGCTGACGTTTCAAGCGACCGCTCCACTGCCACGCGCACCAGCTGGCTACGCGTTCGCACGCCGGTCTTATCGAACAACTGCTGCAGGCTCGCCTTCACCGAACTGAGCGACGCACCGACATTGTGCGCGATCTCTTTATTCGTCTGCCCTTCGAGAACTCCGCGCAGCACCTGCCTCTCGCGCGGCGTCAGGGCACGCGCCGCCGGACGGGCAGAACGCTCCGTCGATTCCTGATCGTTCCATTTGCCGCCGCCGGCCACGGTTCGAATCGCCTGCAGCAGCCTGGCCGGCGAACTGTGCTTCAAAGCAATCCCCGCGATCCCCAGTTTCCAGGCAAGCGAAGATTGCAGCTCATTCATCCCCGCCGTGACCATCAGGATCTTGCCGCGGAACCCGGCCGCGTGGGCCGCTGAAATGAAGCGCGTTCCGGTATCCGTTTCGAGATCGTAATCGAGCAGCACGATATCCACCGGCATGCGCGCCAGCACATCCAGCCCTTCGCAGGGAGTTCCGCATTGCGCGGCCACCTCGAAATCGTTCTCGGAAGCCAGCAGCCGGCTCACGCCTTCGCGGAACAGAACGTGATCGTCAAGGAGCAACAGTCGTATGCGTGGCATGGTGGTCTTCGGTGGACTCTTCGGCCGGTGTAAGGGCAAGTTCAATCACAAACGAACACCCAGCCGCCCCCGGCTCATGGCGCAGATCCCCGCGAAACGATCGCAGGAACGCCCGTGACAGATACAGGCCGAGCCCGGTCGAATCGGCGCCCTTTTGCAAGGGTTGGAACAAATGGCGAGGATCCGCGATGCCCGGCCCGTTGTCCCTGACGCGAATCGACACGCCATCCTCGCGCGCCCAGGCGGAAATCGAAATGGTCTTGTGCCCAACCGCTTCGAGCGCGCGCTGGCTGTTCTTGGTCAGGTTCAGCAGCACCTGCAAAAGGCTATGCCGATCGGCCTGCACCACGGGCAGATCCTGAGGAACGTCCCAGTGAAGCTCGATTCCGCTTTCTTCGCAGCATGGATCGAGCACGATTCGCAGGTCAGTCAGGATTTCATGCAGATCGACGCCGGTGGCTTCAAACGTTCCGGTGCTCTGCTTCAGATCGAGCGATGCGATTTTCGAAAGCGTCTCCACCAGCGATCCCAGCGCATCGAAATCCTGGTTGCCGCGCAGCGTTCCCTGCCGGGCCAGATTCTCATGCATCACGCCGATGGCTCCGCACACGTTTCGAACTTCATGCGAAACCGCGGCCACCAGGATTCGCGAGCCGGCCAGCAGTTGCTCGAGACTGGCTTCTTCGCGCTCCCGCAAATGATCGGAGGTGTCCACCAACAGCGCCGCCAGGCGAGCGCCGGCGGGCGTTCCGTAGGTCGCGAAAAAAACGTCGGCGAGAAAAACTTCGCCGTTTTCGCGCTGGCCGCGGGTCTGCATCTGGGTGCGGAAAATCCGGTCGGTCTCATTCACCGACGGCACCGACGCCAGCGCCGGCACATAAGCGCCGATCGCGCGCCCCGGCAACCGGCCGTCCGACACTCCCAACAACCGGTGCGCGGCGGGATTGGCCAGCAGAATCTCGCCGCTCGAAGACGTCGTCAAGACCGCGGCGGGACTGCTCTCCACCAGGAACTCCAGTTGCTCCTCTGCGGCGCGCCGTGCAAGCATTTCCTGCTCGACGCGCCGATACGCCTGTGCCACCAGCCGCGCGAGCAATCCGGCGGTCGCGAGCGTCATGAAAATCAGCACGTTTCTGGGAAGCTGCATATCGACCGGAAACGGGTCCAGCCGATCGGAAAGGTACGTGCAAAACGCCGCAGCCAGCAGCAACCGCTTCCAACCCCAGATGGTCCCCAGCAGCACCAGCGGGAACATATAAAGGAAGCCGAGCGTGGCTTCGAACACGATTTTCCAGTCGGTAATGGCGATCGCGGAGGTGAGCGCGGCAGCCAGCAGAAACACGGCCCACGGACGCCACTGTAAAATCCCGCGCATGTCGGTCTTCAATTGTGATTCTACACGCTAAGCTATAGAAAGACTGCTCAATCGAGTGCCGGTTCCAGTCGAGTAGTAAAATCAATCGACGCATGCCTTTATCCGGCGGAACTCGCCTGGGACCGTACGATATCGTTTCACCCCTCGGCGCCGGCGGCATGGGCGAGGTTTACCGCGCTCGCGATTCGAGGCTGGGGCGCGACGTCGCGTTGAAGATTCTGCCCGAGGATCTTTCCGCCGATCCCATTCGGCGCCGGCGATTCGAACAGGAAGCGCGCGCGGTTGCCGCCCTGAACCATCCCAACATCGTCGCGCTTTACGACGTGGGCGAAAACTTCATCGTCACCGAACTGGTGGATGGCGAATCGCTTCGCGCCGCTAAGCCGACCGTGAAGCGGGCGGTCGATATCGCGTCGCAGGTGGCTTCCGGTCTGGCGGCGGCGCATGAAGCGGGGATTGTTCATCGCGATCTGAAGCCGGAAAACATCATGCTGACCCGTGACGGCCGCGTGAAGATTCTCGACTTCGGGATCGCCAAGATGAACGACGCGCGACCTTCCACTGGTGAGACGGCGACGGCGAATTTCAATACCGAGCCGGGCGTCATCGTGGGAACCATCCACTACATGTCGCCCGAACAGATTCGCGGCGCCGGTGTGGACGCGCGCTCGGATATTTTCAGCCTCGGGCTGATTCTGTACGAAATGTTGGCCGGCCGCCGCGCGTTCGAGCGTGAAACTTCGCCGGAGATCATGGCCGCGATTCTTCGGCAGGATCCGGAAGATCTGCCTGACGCGGTTCCGGCGGGCGTGCGCCAGATCGTTTCACGTTGTCTCGAAAAAAATCCCGGCGCGCGATTTCAATCGGCCAAAGATCTGGCGTTCGCGCTGTCGCAATCCACCACCAGAACCACCAGCGTCCGCGCCATGGCGCCGTCCCGCGACACCATTCGATTCGCGGCCGCGGGAGCGATCTGCGTGGCGCTGGGATTCGGGGCTGCCGCGATTCTGATGCGCCCGCCGGCGCCGGTTTCCTGGACCCAGACGGTGCTCGGCGGACCGGAGATCGCCTGCAATCCGCACGTTTCGCCGGATGGCAAGACGCTCGCGATGATCGCGCTGGTGGGCGATCAGTCCCAGGTGGCCGTGATGCGTCCCGAGGCCGGCGATTGGGCGATTCTTACGCATGAGGTCAGCGCCGGAGTGGCCGGCGGGCTGAGCTGGTCGCCCGACGGGAGCCGGATTTATTACGACCGCGCGAACGATGTCCCCACCGGCGTTTACAGCGTCCCGTTGCTCGGCGGCCCGCCCAGCCTGGTGCTTGAAAATGCCGCGTTTCCGGAAGCGCTGGCCGACGGCAGCCTGCTGGTGACGCGACTCAATTCGCGGGCCGAATATCAGGTTTACCGCTTCTGGCCGGACTCCGGAAAATTGCGGGAGTATCCGTTTGAAGTGGCGTTCAATACTCTTTCGGTGTATCGCTCGTTTCCAGGCGGACACGCGGTCGCGCTGGTAGGTTCGCCGCTGACGGCTCCCAATGATCAGCGCGGAGAGCAGCTGTACTATCTGGATCTCGATTCCGGAAAATCGCGTCTGTTAACCGATCGGCGCAACCTGGATTTATCCAGCGTCACCGTCAGCCGCGACGGCCGGCAGGTGATTTTTTCCGTCTCCGGTGAAGGGATCTGGACCGTGGCCGCCGATGGAAAATCGCCGGCGCGGCGCCTGTTCAATACGATGGAGCTTTCCTACGGCCTCGACACCGCTCTCGAGGGCGCGATTATCCTCGACCAGACCGAGCGTCCCGTTTCGCTGGTTCATCTCGCCAACGGGCGCACGCAGACCATCGCATCGCCGGCCAATTCGCTGCGGCCTCCTTTCGCCGTCCTGCCCGACGGCCGCGCCGCATGGACGGAAACCATTTCGGGACGCACCAGAATCGCTGCGTTCGAAGCCGGGAAACCGCCGGTTCCATTATTGAATACGTCGGAACAGACGGCCACGCCGGCCACCATCGCGGGACCGGGAACGCTCGCGTTTCTGGTGGGCGATCCGGGCAAGCAGGAGATTGCCATCGGAGCGCCGGCCAACCGCCGCATCACCGCCCGCCTTCCGTTCTATAAGGGCGTGATCGTAGCCATGACCGCGTCGCCCGACGGCAAAACGATTTATTGCGTGGCCGATCACGCCATCTGGGCCGTTCCATCCGCCGGCGGGCCGCCGGTCCGCATCCATGACGGCGATTCAGTAACGATCGACCCAGAAGGAAAATTCCTGGTGGCCATCACGGACCTGGCGGCCCGTCTTCAGGTTTATAAAATCCCGTTGGACGGCGGCGCGGCGAGTGAGATCGTCCTCCAGGGCGATCTTCGCCCGACCCAATTCCTGGGTCCGCACGGCGTAAGCCGGGACGGGCGTCTGCTGATCCCGCTCGCGTCGGCGGAGTCGTGGTATTACCTTCCCGGAGTGATCGAGCTTTCCACCGGCCGCGCATCGCTGATCCCGACCGATTCGCCAGGTGACTACCGTTCGATGAACTGGACGCCGGACGGGCAGATCATGGCGATCGCGGCTCCATTCCGTTCGTCAATCTGGAAATTTTCCCCAGCGCTCCGGTAAAAGGGAACCCGGACATGTGTGAAAACCGGACCGCTGACCGCTTGCTTACGCGCGCGGTTCCGAACCGAGCCGCGACCGTGTCATGGCGGGGATCAACTCCACTTTTCACGCAGATAGGATGAGCGGGCTGGCCCCCATCCAGCGGCGGTAAGCTCGCTGGTGAAACGCACTCGATGAGGTGCAAAAAGGAGACCAGCCATGAAAAAGAATATCACTGCCGTTTGCGAAGTTCCGGAACTGACCATCGGCATCGATCTCAGCGATCGCACGTTCCGGTATTGTGCACTGAACTCGGAAGGCAAAATCGTCGAAGAGGGCGAGCACCAGTTGGACCCCGACAGGTCTCCGCAAGTTTCTGGCCGCACAGCCGCCCGCGCGCGTGGCCATCGAAACCGGCGCGCATTCGGCCTGGGTGGAAGCCCTGGCCCGGGGACTGGGACACGAAGCGGTCGTCGCCAACGCGAGAGAACTCTGTGCGGTGACCGGGCGCACTCTCACCGGCAGGGCTTTCACCACCGCCTGCGACTTCAGTGCGATGGACCAGCCGCGCCGGTGACGGTGGGGCGTAGCACTGACTTTTCACACACACTCGTAAAGCCTGGGGGTGGCACAGAAGACGAAACACAGCGTTGACAATCGCCATCCACCTTACATAAGCTTGCGGATGATCCTTAAGCCAGGAAGGAATACGTAATGCGACGCCTGCTTGTTTTAGCCGCCCTCACTCTGCCGCTCGGCGCGGATCAGCTGGTTTACCAGAAACCGCCCAAGGAAATCCTCGACGTCCTCAATGCACCCGCGCTGCCGGCACTGAGCGTGAACCCCACCCGCACCTACGCGACGCTGTCGCAGACCGATCGGTATCCGGGTATCGATGAAGTCTCCGCGCCCATGTTGCGCCTGGCTGGGATTCGTATCGATCCCAAAACCAACGGCTTGCACCTTGCGCCGTTCTCGAACGCGATCACGCTCGTGAAGCTGCCGGAAGGAACCAAAATTCACGTCGCCCTGCCGCTTAAGGCGCGCGCCGGCAGCCTGCGCTGGTCGGCCGACGGAAAAATGTTCGCGTTCACCAACACCACGCCCACCGGAATCGAGCTGTGGATCGGCGATCCCGCCACCGGCAAAACGCGGCACGTCGAAAACCTCAAGCTGAACGCCGTCCTGGGTGAGCCGATCGAGTGGCTTCCGGACAATAAAACAATGCTCGTCAAGATTGTTCCGGCCAATCGCCGGCCGGCTCCCGCCGAACCGCGCGTTCCTAGAGGTCCCGCGGTGCAGGAAAGCGACGGCCACGGCGCCGGCGTCGCGACTTTCGAGGATCTGCTCGAAAATCCGCACGACGAAGATTTGTTCGAATATTATTCGACGTCGCAACTGGTGCGCATCGACGCGGTCACCGCCGCGGTTACGCCGCTCGGCAAGCCGGGAATTCTGGACGAAGTGATGCCCTCGCCCGACGGCAAGAACGTTCTGATCACGCGCGAGCATCGCCCGTTCAGCTATCTGCATCCCTATCGCGAGTTCCCCAAGGAAGTGGAAGTCTGGACGCCAACCGGCGCGCTGGAGTATAAAGTCGCCAGCCTGCCGCTGCCGGTGAGCACTCCGGTGGGCGGCGTGCAGACCGGCCCGCGCATCATCCGCTGGGCCGCGAATCACCCGGCCACGATTTACTGGGTGGAAGCCATGGACGGCGGCAATCCCAAGGAAAAAGTCCCGCATCGCGACAAGCTGATGGCCATCCAGGCGCCGTTCAAGGGCGAGCCGATGGAAGTTTATAAGACCGAGGAGCGCTTCTCCGGGATTCAGTTCGGCAAGGATTTCGCGCTGGTCTCCGACCAGGGGCGGGTCACGCACCTGCTGCGGACCTTCGAGGTCAAACCGGGAGTCGAGGCGAAGCTCGTCTGGAGCCGCAATTCGCAGGATCGGTACAAAGATCCGGGCCGTCCGGTGGAGCTTCGCGCGGGCGGTGGACGCGGCGGACTCACCGGCGGTGGTGGACGCGGAGGCGGCGGCGGAGATTCGCTGTTGCTGCAGAACGGATCGCAGATTCTGCTGGCCGGCGCCGGCGCGTCGAATCAGGGCGAACATCCGTTCCTTGACCGCTTCAACCTTGACACCAAGCAAACCGAGCGCATCTTCCAGTGCGCGCCCGATAAGTACGAGACGGTCGAAGCCGTGCTCGACGATTCCGGCAACAGCTTCATCACGCGCCGCGAGAGCAAGACCGAGCCGCCGAATTACATTCTGCATGTCGGCGCAAAGGAAACCGCGCTTACCGATTTCAAAGATCCCGCTCCCCAGGTGCGCAAGATCACCAAGCAGCTGGTGACCTATAAACGCGCCGACGGTGTTCCGCTTTCGATGGAGCTGTACCTTCCGCCGGATTACAAACCGGGCACGCGCCTTCCCGCGGTGGTGTGGGCGTATCCGCGCGAATACGATAATCCCGCTACGGCCGGCCAGGTGGACGGATCGCCCAACCGGTTCACAACCATCACCGGATATTCGGAGCTTTTCTTTCTGCTGGATGGCTACGCAGTGCTCGAGAACGCGGCCATGCCGGTGGTAGGATCGATCGACGTGGTGAACAATACATATGTGGAACAGATCGTGGCGGACGCGAAAGCGGCCATCGATAAGGCTGCCGATATGGGCGTGATCGATCCGAATCGGGTCGGCGTCGGAGGCCACAGCTACGGCGCGTTCATGACCGCGAATCTGCTGGCGCATTGCAATCTGTTCCGCGCCGGGATCGCCGAAAGCGGAGCGTACAATCGCACCCTGACTCCCTTCGGATTCCAGAGCGAGCGCCGCACCTTCTGGGAAGCGCCCGACACCTACACACGCATGTCCCCGTTCTTTTTTGCGGATAAGATCAAGGATCCGATTCTGCTGATTCACGGCGAGGCGGACGACAACTCGGGGACGTTCCCGATTCAGAGCGATCGCATGTATCAGGCCATTCGCGGCAATAAAGGAACGGTGCGGCTGGTGTTCCTGCCCGCCGAAGCGCATGGCTATCGCGCCAAGGAAACCATCGAGCACCTACTGTGGGAGAAATTCAACTGGTTCGACAAATACGTGAAGAACGCACCGGTGCAGACGTCGGGGGCCGATCATAATTGAGGCCCACGAAGCCATTCGCGGGCGTCGTCATATTGATTTGCGCGATGCCCGCGCTCGCGCAGCAAGCCGCTCCGGCCGCAAATCCGCTGGCCGCGCGAGAGGCGCTCGCGCAGAAGCGGGCCGCGGAGTGGGAAACGCTCGCCAAGGGACTGGAGGGCAAAATCGCGCGGATGCTGCCGTGCGATTCGCGCGTGCACGGTGCAATCGAGGAAGTGAGCCGCGCATCGCAGGCACGCCTGGCGTCGCTGAACGATTATTTACAGGCCGCCGCCGCACAGGCTAAGGCGGATGCGGAACGGGCTCGCGCGACCGCCTCGGGCCTGGACAACCTGGCCAAGGAAGCCGACGTCGAACGCAGCGAAGCCGAACAGCAGCGCGCGGCCATCGACGCACAGATCGCGGATTTGAAGGAGAGTGTCAAGCAGAGGCAGGATCTGGAGGATGCGGGCGCCAAACTGGCCGAGATCCGCGGCATGACGGTCGCGCAGGCCGGGCGATGGCAGCAGGACGCGGCTCGCCGAGTTGCGTTAGGCGGCGCGCTGGCCGATCTCGCTGCGGCTTACGACGCCAGGCAAAAGGCAATGGCCGCCGAACTGTCCGCGCTGGGCGATGAAACCGCGCGCTGGGTGAATTATTACGCCGCCCGCCTGAACCGCGCGGAGATCGAGTGCTCCATTACCAATCAGGCTCGCCCGGCCCGGCGAAAAAAGCAATGAAGCGCGCCGCGTTCCTGATCGTCGTAGTGTGCGCCTTCGCTCAGACCACGCGCGACCCGTATCGCCTGGCGTATCGGGAATGGCGCGTTGCTGATCCAGCTTTAGAGCGCGACTCCGGCGCGGGCGGCTCCGATTTGGGCGCGCGCGCCGCGAAAGTCGCAGCGGGAGCAGCCAAGTACGGATCAACTCGCGCGGATTTTCTGAAGCAGACGGCCGCCGAGGAAACGCAGAAGCTGGCATGGATCGAAACTCCGCCGGATGCGCCGTCGGCGATGACGCTTGAAAGCGCGTCCACGCTGATCGCGGCCGAAAGCAAGGCGGTGAAGCGCACCATGGACACCTTAGCGAGCGACCCGGACCCCGGCATTCGCGAACTGCGGACCATGCTCGCGCAGGAAGCGGCGGCCGCCGATGCGCTCAACGCCGCCATGGAGAAGCGCAAGCGCGCAGCGGAAGAAGTGAAGAACGCCAACGGGGTGGTGGCCGGGTCGCAATTAAAAGCGTCGGATCAGGCCGTGATCGTCCAGGCGGACGCCGGCCAGGCGGTGGAACAGAGCGGCCAGGAAACCGCCGCGTGGGCGCAGTATTATGACCTGCTCGCGAAAGTCGAGCGTACCGCGAGCCCCCCGCCCGCTGCTCCTCGAACCCCGGTCGCAGCGCCCACCGCGGTCACTCCCCTGCCGCTGATCCGGTACACCGGTGCGTGGTCGTTTCCGTCCTCCGGCGGTTTGTATCACGGCGCGCAGCCCGAGTCGGTCGACCTGGTGGTCAACGAAGAAAACGGCCACGCCACGGGTACGCTGGTCGCGCGCTTCAAATTGCCCCCCGGAAGCAAGGGGGATCCGATGCTGAAGTTCGATTTCACCGGCGATTTCAAGAACAATCGCAACCAGGTTTTCAATCTCACCACCACCGAAGGCGCCACCGGCACCCTCGAACTGATCCCGGGTCCCGCGTTCAACCTTCTGGAAGTGAATTTCGAGACCCAGCCGAAGCCAGGCAAAGTACGGCTCGGGAACATGGTGCTTTTGAAGAAGTAAATGTTGTATTTTCGCGTCAAACTGGGGCTAATAAGCTGCTTCAGCCCGGCTTCATGAGTGTTTGTGAAAAGTGGCTGTGTGCCCCGACGTGACGAGCCTGTGTCAGAACGACGTGCTCCCCTTCCTCTCACGGTCGGGGTTCCGTTTGGCTCCCCGTCGAATGAGCCACATGCGGAACCCCGCGCGTTAGCAAGGGGAGCACGTCCGCAGTTTTCACACAGGACTCTGACCGGCAGGGCTTTCGCTGTCGCCTTCGCACTCAATTCGCTGGACCAGCCCGCCAGTGAGGGCGGGGACCTGCGCCGCTCTCGTCATGAACTGGGCAATCTTACTGTTTCAGCGTAATTGACGAAAGGTCGATCGAGCCTTCCCCACGGGCTTCGCCGCGCGGACGGGCGTAGTTCAGGGTGAGCTCCTCGATACGCGAAGTAGCTGTAAAGACAAGTTCTTTCGCGTCGACGGGCGCGTGCGCGCCGGCCACTCTCCATTCGATTCCGGTGGGCAAATTCAGCCCGTTCAACTGCACCTGCCAGCGCAGGGAATATCGCCGCCCGGGCTCGACCAGAATCGCCTGCCGCAGAACCTCGCACGATTCCGGCTGGCGTCCGTCGAACGCGATCCGGCGTCGGGAGGGATGATCGAGATCGATCTGAACCACCCCCGGGAGATCGGCTGAGCGCCAATCGAAACCGTGGCCGATTCGCGGAGTCTGAAAATTTCCGGCAAAGATGCCCGCATGATTGCCGAACAGCGCACGCCATAAATCGTTCGCCGCGCCAGGCAGATTCGCTTGAATGAACCGGTCGCACGAGCCGAGCAGCAACGGCCGGTCGGCCGGATCGTTCATTGACGCGAGTTTTAAAGCGAAAGATCCGGCAGCTTCGTCGCGGCGCGTTTCGAGCAGATAACCGACATACGCGGCGATCACGTCATGGCGGTCCGGGATGGCGCGCGCGATTTCGGCCGGATCTGAACTGGCGCGCCAGGCGAGATCGAACGCCGGGCGGCGATCGCCGTAGGAGACCTGGAGCGCGGAGCGAAGCCAGGTCCAGAACTCGGGGAATTTTTCGTGGCGAAAATAAAAATTCGCAAGCGTCCAGCGCGGCTCGAACTGACGATCGATCCGCGCTGCATCGAGAAGCCATTTTTCGGCGGAGGCAGTGTCGCCCCGAATCTCCGCCGCAAGGCCCAGCCGGATGCGCGGCGTGGAGCTCATCGGATTCAGCGCGGCCGCGCGTTCGAGGAGCGGCGTCGCATCGGCGCCATCGTAGTCGAGTTGCAGCGCGCGAAACAAAAGATATTCCGTGTTGCCGGGCGCGAGATCGACGGCTTTGGGCGAGTGGCGGCGAAATTCCGAGTCGGCCCAGGCGCGGCGGATCGAGAGAAAAGACGCGGCGATCAGCGCAGCGGCGACGATGATGCGGAAGGCGTAATACATCGCGATTACGACAATAACTCTTGATGCCTCACGAATGCGACTTTATACTATCTAGGACGTGCTGATCAAAACGCAATTCTTTTTCATGCTCACGGGCGCCATCGCGTTTGCCGGATCGCCGGCCATCGGGATCGTCACGGCGAGCGGAAGTTTTACGCTCGAGAACAGCAGGGTGTGGGGAAACTCGACGCTGTTCGACGGCTCGACGGTGGAAACCAGCCAGGCCTCGTCATCGCTCGCGCTGCGCAACGGCGTGAAGCTGGAACTGGGCGCGGCGTCGAAGGCGAAGATCTTTGAACACCGCACGATCCTCGAAAAGGGCGTGGGACTGATCGCCGGCAGTTATGAAATCGACGCGGCCGGATTAAAGATCAATTCAGCGGGCGCGCGGCTGCGGGTTGTCATGGCGGATCGCGTGGAAGTTGCCGCGGTTTCGGGACTGGCGCGCGTTTCTACGGGAGCGGGTCTTTTGCTCGCGTCGATTCCGGCCGGCCGCAGCATGAGTTTTTCGATGCAGGCGGGCGCGACCGGCGCGGTGACGCGCACCGGGTGCCTGGTTTACAAGGACGGCCACTATCTGCTGCAGGACGAAAACACGCAGGAAGTTTCAGAACTCAGCGGAGGCGAAGCGGTGATGCGCGATCTGCGCACCAACACTGGCAATCGCGTGCAGATCAGCGGCGGAACGGTCGCGGCCAAACCGGCGGTGGCGGCAGCGACGGTTTCGATCAACGTTCTGAACATTACCGTGAAATCGCAAGGCGGATGCCTGAGCGTCGCCTCGGCGCTGGATGCGCGGACCGATGTACCCGCGGATGCCGGCACGAGCCCGGCGAACGCCGCACAGACCGCACCGAAGAGCGGCGGGATGTCCACTGGCGCGAAGGTTGCGATTGTGGCTGCCATCGCCGGAGGCGGCGCCGGTGCGGCGCTGGCACTGGCCGGAAAGAAAAGTTCCAGCAGTCCGTAGGCTCGCTCTGGTTTGGCGGTTAATCGCCGGCAGTAGCCCCACGCTGACGAGTGTGTGTGAAAAGTCGATGTCTCGCCCCGCCGTTACCAGCAGGGCTGGTTTATCGCGTTGAAGGCGCAGAAGTCCGTGACCAGCCCTGCCGGTCACGGCGGGGATCGACTCCACTTTTCACACAAACTCTGACGCATGGGGCTGGGTCGAGCGTGGGGTTGGTGCGGTGCCCGAAGTAGCGCTCGAAACAGGAGTTCGCGGCGAGGTGCGATGGGCCACCCCGATCGCCACTTATAATAAGACGTGTCCAAGGCTACCAACGCGTTCGTCGAATCCAACCAAGACCGTTTTCTTGAAGAGCTGAAAACCTTCCTCCGCATTCCCAGCATCAGTACCCTGCCCGAGCATGCTTCCGATATCCGGCGCGCGGCCGAATTCGTCGCCGACAGTCTGCGCAAAGCCGGCCTCGAAAACGTCGAGATCATCCAGACCGCCGGACATCCACTGGTCTACGCAGATTGGCTGCACGCGGCTGGCAAGCCGACCGTGCTGTGTTACGGCCACTACGACGTGCAGCCGCCCGATCCGCTGGAGCTGTGGACCACGCCTCCGTTTGAGCCCGACGTCCGCGACGGAAATCTCTACGCGCGCGGTTCGAGCGACGACAAAGGCCAGATGTACATGCACGTCAAGGCCATGGAGGCGTTGCGCGCGGTGAACGGCACGCTGCCGGTGAACGTGAAGTTTTTGATCGAAGGGGAAGAAGAAGTCGGCGGAGAATCGGTCGCGAAATACGTCGCGGAGAACGCCGCGAAATTGAGAGCCGACGTCGCGCTGGTGTCCGACACCGCGCTCTACGCGGAAGGCATTCCGACCCTGTGCATCGGACTGCGCGGGTTGGTTTACACCGAAATCGAAGCGCGCGGTCCGGCGCGCGATCTGCATTCCGGCTTATACGGCGGCGCGGCGCCGAATGCCGTGTTTGGATTGATCGAGCTGCTTTCGAAATTGAAAGACCAGAGCGGACGCATCATGATCCCGGGCATGTACGGCGATGTGAAACAGGCGTCGCTGGCCGAAAAGCAAAGCTGGTCCACGCTGCCGTTCAATGAGGCGGATTTCCTGAAACGCGAAGTCGGATCGAGCGCGCTGACTGGCGAAAAGGGATACACGGTGCTTGAAAAAGTGTGGGCGCGGCCCACGCTTGAAGTGCACGGCATCGCGGGGGGGTTTACCGGCGCGGGCGCCAAGACAGTGATCCCGGCGCGCGCGGTCGCCAAGGTCAGCATGCGCCTGGTGCCGAACCAGGATCCGGCGAAAATCGTCGCGGCGTACAAACGTTTCGTGCGCGAAAATACTCCCATGGGAATCGAAACCGAAGTGCGCATCCTGAGCGCCGGTCCGGCCATCATGGTGAATCCGGATCATCCCGCGATCGCGATTGCGGCCAAGGCGTTCAAAGACATTCTGGGCCGCGAGACGGTGTTCATCCGCAGCGGCGGATCCATTCCGATCGTGGGCGATTTCGCGACGCATCTGGGCATTCCGACCATCCTGATGGGATTCGGCCTGCCGGACGACGGTCTGCATTCGCCCAACGAGAAATACAAAGTGTCGAATTATTACGCCGGGATCATGACGATTGCTCACTTCTTGGAACAGTACGGAAACTCGTAACGTGGCGCACGTTTCAACGTGCCGCATCGACACTCGTGTCGATGCCTGTTCGGTCACAGACGAGGTGTCGAGAAGAGTCTCGACACGGCACGCACGAGTGCGTGCGCCACATCCCGAGGCGCGACGCTAAATGGAGCGCGTTATCGAAGCGCCGCACGATCACGTGGTCCGCTCGGCCGGCGTGGTTTCGGTGGCGGTGGCGATGAGCCGCGTCACCGGGCTGGTGCGGGAAAGCGTGATGGCGCGCCTGTTCGGTGCGGGATTAATTTACGACGCGTTCATGCTCGGATTCCGCATTCCGAACCTGACCCGCGATCTGTTCGCCGAAGGCGCGCTTTCAAGCGCATTCGTCCCGATTTTCACCGACTATCTTTCGACGCGCGATAAACCGCAGGCCGCGCGCCTGGCGAATCTGGTGGCCAGCGCGATCATCATCGTGGTCGGCGTGGTGTGCGCGCTGGGAATGATTTTTGCGCCGGTGCTGGTGCATCTGCTGGCTCCCGGATACGCCGCGGTACCGGGAAAATTCGAGCTGGCGGTGCGCATGACGCGCATCATGTTCCCGTTCCTGCTGGTGGTGGCGCTGGCGGCGCAGGCCATGGGCGTGCTGAACGCGTGCAACCGGTTTGGCGTTCCCGCGCTGGCGTCCACGTTCTTCAATCTCGGCTCAGTCAGCTTCGGAATTCTGATCGGTTACGGGCTGGGGCCTTCGCTCCACATTTCGCACATTGAGGGGATGGCGGCGGGCGTGGTGCTGGGCGGAGTGCTGCAACTGGCGTGGCAATTGCCGAGCCTGCGCGCGCTCGGATTCCGGTTCCGTCCGCTGATCGACTGGTCGGACCCGGGGCTGGTGCGCATCATGAAACTGATGGTCCCGGCGATTCTGGGCAACGCCGCGGTGCAGATCAACGTGATGGTGAACACCAATTTCGCGTCGACCATCTTCGACCCGCAACGCGGTTACGACGGCCCGGTGAGCTGGTTGAGCTACGCGTTCCGGTTCATGCAACTCCCGCTGGGATTGTTCGGCGTGGCGATGGCGTCGGCCACTTTGCCCTCGATTTCGCGCAGCGCGGCGGCCGGCCAGATGGACGAATTCCGGAAGACGCTTTCAAAGTCGCTGGGGATGGTGTTTCTGCTCACGGTGCCGTCGTCGGTGGGGTTGATTGTGCTGGGAAAATCGATCATCGGCGCGATTTATCAGGGCGGCAAGTTTCACGTTTATGACACGCAGCAGACCGCGCTCGCGCTGTCGTATTACGCGATCGGCCTGGCCGGCTACGCGGCGTTGAAGGTGCTGACGCCGGCATTTTACGCCTTGGGCGACGCGCGCATGCCCATGATCGTCAGCCTGTGTTCGATCGGGATCAACTACGCGGCGGCGTACACCATGATTCGCGTCGAGAAGATCGGGCACGCCGGCCTGGCGATGTCGACTTCGCTGGTCGCGCTGTTCGGATTCGCGGTGCTGTTCGCGATTTTGCGCGCGCGAATCGGCGGTGTGTATGGGCGCGAGCTGGCGCGCGGGGTCGGGAAGGTCCTGGTCGCCTCGGCCGTGATGGGCGCGGCGGTGTGGGCGGCGAGTCACGGGATGGAACGCTGGCTGGGTGTCTCGCAACTGGCGAGGCTGGCCGACCTGGCGGTATCGTTGCCGGTGGGCCTGGCCGCGTTCTACGGAATGTGCCGGGCGCTGGGAGTGGAGGAGCTCGAAATGGCCATCCGCGCGTTCACCTCGCCGGTGACCAGAAGATTGAAGAGGCGCGCGTAAAGAAACTAAGGTATTCAACCGATGGAGCAAGGAGCGACCCGTATGAAATGGATCACGTGTTGGCTCACTTTTAGTTTGATCGCGCTGGCGCAGGACTCGCATAAGGCGCAGCGCGATTACGATCAGGGGCTGCGTTTCGAACAGGCCGGACAGTTGCCGCAGGCGATTGAGGCGTTCACCCAGTCGATCGCATCGGAACCGTCGGCGCGCGCTTATGCGCATCGCGCCAAGGCGTTGCTCGCGTTGAAATTCACCGAAAAGGCCGGGTCCGATCTGGATGCCGCGCTGGCCATCGAACCGAACAACGGGGAAGCCTGGCGCTGGCGAGGAGATCTGGACGAGAACCTCGGCGATGACCGCAAGGCGATTGCAGATTACACCCACGCCGTCGATTCGGGCACCGCGACATCGCAGGTCTACACGGCGCGCGCGGAGCTGCAGGAGAAGCTGGGATTTCACCAGCTGGCGGTGGACGATTATTCAAAAGCCATCCGGCTGCGCCTGGACGATCCGGAGCCGTGGAAAGGCCGGGGCATCGCGCTCACGGCGCTGCACCGGTATCGGGATGCGATCGACGATTTCGAAGAAGCGATTCGCCTGAAACCGGACGGGACGGCGCCGTATGTCGACCGCGGATATGCGTATGGCGAGCTCGGCGAATTCAACCTGGCGGTGGCGGATTTCGATCGGGCGCTGCGTCTGAATCGCAACCAGCCGCGGGCTTTGTCGCTACGGGCGGCGGCGTGGGCCCGGATCGGCGATCTTCAAAAAGCAGTGGACGATTTCACGGCCGTGATCGCGATCACGCCGAAGGATCCGGGCCCGTACCTGGGGCGCGCCGCGTTGTACGTGGCTCGCAACCAGAATGATCTGGCGCTGGCCGATCGGGAAACCGCGGTGCGCCTGGCCCCCGATTCGGCGGCCGTGTACGTGGCGCGCGGCGGATCGTATCACGCGCTGGGCCAGCATGAGAAAGGCTTGTCGGACCGGACCAAGGCGATCGAGCTCGACCCGAAAATGCCGGAGGCGTGGCTGGCGCGCGGCAGCGCTTATTATCTGCTCGGCAAGTATGATCTGGCGGTGGCGGATTTGAAGGAAGCGGTGCGGCTGAAACCGGATTATCGGGAAGCGAATGAGGTGTTGGCGAAGGCGGAGAATGCGTTGAAGCCCGCACTGGTCGCAGCCGCGCCGGCGCCGGCTCCAGAACCGGTCGCGCCTCCGGTAGTCGAGAAGGCGCCGGCGCCTGAGCCTGCGCCGGCCGTCGCGGCCAAGGTGACCGTCCCGGCTGCTCCGCCGGTGGAGATCCCTGCCCCGGCCGTGAAATCGCCAGACGTGAAACCGCCTGACGTGAAATCCGCTGTGGTGAAACCCGCGGCGCCGGTGGTGGTCGCGGCTTCCGATCCCAAGTCCGCGGCGATGCACAACGAGCGTGGACGCGAACTGCTAAAGCAGAACAAGCTTCACGAAGCGATCGAAGAACTGACCAAGGCAATCAGCGCACAGCCGGATTTTGCGCTGGCGTACAACGCGCGTGGATTCGCCTATTATCTTTCGCACGATTATCGGCACGCGCTGGCGGATTTCGATGAGGCGATCCGGCTGAATCCGAAGTACGTGAACGCGTATCAGAATCGTGCGCTGGCAAGAAAAGCGTCGGGCGATGCAGCGGGTGCGGCGGCGGACGCAGCGAAAGCCCGTGCATCTTCAAAATAACATCCGCGTGAATCGGCGTGCGTCCGCGGCTATTTACGATATTGCCTTGCGCTGAAACCGCATCAACCCCGCGAAGACCAGAATCGCGTCCATCACGCCCAGTACTCCGATGATCACCATTGGGTCGATGTGCGGGTATTGCGGGGCGAGCGTCCCTCTCAAGCCTTCGCTTGCGTAGACCAGCGGATTGATCAGCACCAGCTTTTGCAGAATCGGGAAGCTCCCGAGCGCGGCCCACGGATAATACGCGCAGCCGAACATAATCATGGGCGCGAGAATCAGGCTGAAGATCAAGCCGATCTGCGTCTGGCCGACGCTGCATCCGAGCGTCATGCCGCCGGCCGACGCGAATATGGCGACCAGCACCGCGATCAGGCAGAACAGGCCCAGGTGTTGGGTGGAAAGATGCAGATCGGAGCCGAGCAGCAGGCGCGCGGGAATCACCACGATGGCGCCCGAAACCAGCGCCTGCAAGACTCCCGCGACAATTTTTTCGACCGCCAGCCACTCCGTGCGGATCGGCGCGAGCAGGCGGTCTTCGATCTCCCTGGTGAACTGGAATTCGGCGATCAGCGGCATGGCGACGCCCATCATGCCGGTCATGGTCATCGAAATCGCCATGATCCCGGGGAGCAGGATGCCTTTGATGTTCGCCGACATCATCCCGCTGCGCGTCATCACCTGGCCGAACACGAAGACGAACAGCAGGGGCTGCAGCATGGTCTGCAGGATGGTGGTCAGCAGGTTGCGCCGCGCCACGCGCACATCGCGCGAGAACAGCGCCGAAAATGTCTTCCAGTTCATTGCCGCAGGCTCCTTCCGGTGTGATGCAGAAACAGGTTTTCAAGGCTCGGTTCGGAAATGTGGACGTCATGCAGGTCGACGTTCAACGCCGCCGCGACTCCGGCGATGGGACCGATCAGCGGACCGCCGCGATCGGCGTAAACATCCGCGCTCACGCCGTTGGGGCGCACTTCGGTGACGCCCGAAAGGGTCTTGAGCTTTTCGATCAGCTCCGGCGTGGCCGCGCTGAATCGCAATTGAATGAGATAGCCGCCGGGGATCGATGCTTTGAGCTCGGCCGGCGTGCCCAGGGCGATCACCTTGCCGTGATCGACGATCGCGAGTCGATTGCAGAGCGAATCGGCTTCTTCCATGTTGTGCGTGGTGATCAGGATGGTTTTGCCGGCGGCGTTGTACTCACGGATGATGCTCCACAGCAGCAGCCGCGTCTGCGGATCGAGACCGGTGGAAGGTTCGTCGAGGAACAGCACCTGCGGATCGTGCATCAGCGCGCGCGCGAGCGACAGGCGCTGCATCATGCCGCCCGAAAATCCGCGGGTCAGATCGTCGGCGCGCTCGGTGAGCTGGAACTGTTCGAGCAGTTCATTGGCGCGCTTGTGACGGTCGGGCGAGTTCATCCGGAAGTACGCGCCGTGAAACAGAAGAATCTCGCGAGCGGTCAGTGAAAAATCGAGATTGGGCCGCTGCTGCACCACTCCCAGCAAGCGTTTCGCGTTTACCTGATCTTTCCACACGTCGTGGGGCCCGATCCAGGCTTCGCCACTAGTGGGGCGCACGCGCGTGGTGATGATTCCCACCGTGGTCGACTTGCCCGCGCCGTTCGGCCCCAGGAGTCCGAAAATTTCCCCGGCTTTGACATCGAGCGAAACGCCGTCGAGCGCCGTCACGTGCGGGCTGGGTCCCTTTTTTCCTTTACCCCCGCCGCCCCGAAATCCTCCGAACGCGGCCCCCGCGGCGGCCAGCGGCGGAGGCGATGTGTAAACCTTGCGCAAATCCTTTGTACATACCCCGACGCCCATCAGCGCTTCTCCTTCGTCCTATCGATTCTGCCGTTGCGGCGCAACCGCCCCACGCCGATAAAGCCTTTGAGCTTGCCGATCTCGAAGTCCTTGCCGGCGATTTTTTCGACCGCGAGGCCGGACCCGGCGCGCATCAGGCTGACCCCCTTGAAGGCGGGCATCACGTATCGCTTGCCCGACGCCGCCATCTCGTGCGTGGTCTCCACTTCATCCGCTTCGGTCAGGCGCCGCAGCACCGTATGAATGGTTGCCAGCGGATTCGAATACGATTTCATGTCGAACCCCAGCCGCTCCAAAGCGTCGCGGATTTCCGATGCCGTCAGAGGCTCGGGTGACTTGCGCAGAATGTCGCGAACCGAATCGGTCATGCCCGCGCCTTCCGGCGGGACGCTCGGCGTTGGTTCTTTGCCCACCAACGGAGCGAGAAAATTAACCGTGCGCTTCAGTACGGCGATCTGCCCTTCACGGTCCTCGAGCTGGCGCTCCAGTTCCGCCCTTTCGCCTTGCAGTTTTTCAAGCTCCGCTTTGGCGTTTTCATACCAGGCGGGGAAGTCGACAGACATTGCACAGTATGTATATCATGTACAAACGGCGAGTGCAAGAGAAATTTTCCCGAGTGTCTAAATCCGCTGTCCGGTCTTCCGGTCGAACCAGTGCTGCTTGTCCTCGCGGAACCGGAACCAGACCGGCGCATCGAAATCGACCCGCGCATTCGACGAAGCGCGCGCCGTAATTTTCCGGTCACCGGCCGAGATCACGATCAGCGTCTCATTCCCCATCTCTTCCGTCACCCACACGCGACCGGCCTCGAATCCCGGCTGTTCCGTCATTGAAAGCTCGACGTCTTCCGGGCGGATCCCGAGCGTGCGATCGCCCTGCTCCATCAGGTTCATCGCCGGGCTGCCGACAAACCCGGCGACAAACGTATTCGCGGGCCGATGATACACATTCGCCGGCGTATCGAACTGCTGGATTTTCCCGTCGCGCATCACGGCGATGCGGTGCGCCAGCGTCATCGCCTCGGCCTGATCGTGCGTCACGTACAACGTCACGATGCCGAGCTCATGCTGCAGATGCTTCAACTCGGCGCGCATTTCAACTCGCAGACGAGCATCCAGGTTCGAAAGCGGCTCATCCATCAGGAACGCTTTCGGCCTACGGATGATCGCACGCGCGAGCGCGACTCGTTGGCGCTCTCCGCCAGAGAGTTGTCGCGGATAATTGCCGAGCAGTCTCGCCAAACCCAGCCGCGCCGCGACCGATTCCACTTGGCGGGCGATCTCCGGGGAGGGGAGTTTCCGCACACGCAGCGGATATCCGATGTTTTGCGCCACCGTCATGTGCGGATACAGCGCGTAGCTCTGAAACACCATGGCGATATCGCGGTCGCGCGCTTCTTTATGCGTGACGTCGGCGCCGGCCAAACGAATCGCACCTTCGTCGGGTTTCTCAAGACCGGCAATCATGCGCAGCAGCGTCGATTTCCCACAGCCGGAGGGTCCCAGCAACACGACGAACTCACCGGTCTCCGCCGTGAGCGAAACCTGGCTGACCACTTCGCGCGCGCCGAATCGCCGGGTGATGCGGTCGAGTTCGAGCGGCATCAGCCCTTCACCGCCCCGAGCGATAATCCGCGCACCAGGTATTTTTGCGCGGCCGATGCAAACACCAGCACCGGGAGCATGGCGACGACACCCGCCGCGCTCATCGCGCCCCACTTGATTTCGTATTGCGTCACGCGCGAGGCGATGCCCAC
Organism: Terriglobia bacterium; assembly: GCA_963797245.1. GTDB lineage: Bacteria > Acidobacteriota > Terriglobia > Bryobacterales > Bryobacteraceae > Palsa-187. The sequence continues at coordinate 93,134 of CAWCPE010000007.1, read as the reverse complement.
CGGCAGCGTCATGGCGGCTTCGGTCTGCGTCAAAATCAGCGCGAACAAAAATTCATTCCACGCCACCACCAGGCAGAATACGGCCGTCGCGGCGAGCCCTGGCTTGACCAGCGGCAACACGATCCGCAACAGCGCGCCGGTGCGCGATTCGCCGTCGAGCATGGCGGCTTCTTCCATCTCGCGCGGCACCTCGTCGAAAAATCCGCGCATCATCCAGACCACGAACGGCAGATTGAAGGCCGTATAAATCAGCGCCAGGCCTTCGAGCGAATTCAGCAGGTGAACGTCGCGCAGCATCAGGAACAACGGGACGATGGTGACGATGGGAGGCAGCATGCGGGTCGACAGAATCCAGTCGCTGATGCGGAGGTCCCATCCGCGCGGCCATTCGAAGCGCGCCAGGCCATAGGCGGCCGGCACGCCGATCAGCAGCGCGCCGATGGTCGACATGCTGGCGAGCAGCACTGAATTCAGAAAGTAGATTTGAAATGATCCGGTGCCAAACGCTTCGGCGTAGTGCTGGAAGGTCACCGGAAATCCGATCCAGCGCGGCGGATTGGCGAACTGATCCACTTCGCGCTTGAGCGAAATCGTGATCAGCCAGTACACCGGGGCCAGAGCGATCAGCAGAGCCGCGCATGCGGCAAGATAACGCAGGGCGGCCTTCATCGCGGTCTCATCACCCGCAGCAATGCTCGCGAAAACAGCATGGTGGCGATCAGCAACACGAACGACATCGCCGCTGCGTAGCCGAAATTCGAAAAGCGGAACGCGGTGCGGTAAATATACAGGCTGACGGTTTCGGTGGCGGTGCCCGGACCGCCTTGCGTCAAAATGAAAATCTGGTCGAAGATGCGCACCAGGTCCATCGCGCGCAACAGCAGCGCCAGCACGATGGCCGGTTTCAACAACGGCAGCGTGACGTCGCGAAAACGCTGCCAGGACGACGCGCCGTCGATCCGCGCGGCTTCGAGAGGCTCCGCTGGAATCGCCTGCAACCCGGCGGAGAGCAGAAGAAAGATGAACGGCGTCCACTCCCAGACATCGACCGCGATCACGGACAGCAACGCAGATCGCTCGCCATTGGTCCACGTGAGAGCGGCTGTATTCACGCCGAGCCTGCGCAGCGTCAGGTTCAAAACGCCGAACTGAGGATTGTAGATCAGCCGCCAGACCACCGCGGCGACCACCGGAGGCAGCAGCATGGGCACCATGATTCCGGCGCGAAACAGGGATCGCGCGCGGGCGAGCGAATCGATCAACAGCGCGAGGCCCAGACCCAGCGTGAATTCGATCACCAGCGCCACCGCGGTGAACACGACTGTCTGCACCGCGGCGGCGGCGAACACGTGATCACTGGCCAAACGAACGAAATTATCGAACCCGAATGCGCCGCTGCTATTCGTAAGCGCGACCTTCACCGCGAAAATCAGCGGATAAATGGAGAGCGCCAGCAACACGGCCACAGCCGGCGCTACCCAGGGAACGCCCGCAGGGATCCGGCCGGATCTCATCGTTTCTGCTTCACCAGCGCGTCGATATCCTGCGCCGCCTGGTGCAGCGCTTCGGCCGGATCCATTGACCCGGCATTGGCTTTCGAAAGATAAATCCCGAACGCGTTTTCGATTTCGTTCCACTGCGCGGTGCGCGGCCGCGGACGCGACGATTCAAGCGAGGCGAGCTGCACTGGAAACGCGCGAAACTTCGCGATCAGATCCGCCGACTCAAATACGCTGCGGCGAGTAGGAGGATTGCCGCGCAGAGCGGCCTGCTTCATCTGCGCGGCGTCGGTCGCCCAGTACAGAAAATCGAACGCGGCACTTGTATGGTGAGACGCCGCGGGCACAGCGACCAGCCACGCCCCCAGCTCTCCCACGCCTTTATCTTTTTCGCCCGGCATGGTGGTGAATTCGATTTTACCCACCACTTTCGATTTCGCGGGATCGTCCATCGCGCCGATCCAGGCGGGCCAGTTGATGCTCATCACCGCGGTCGATTGCAGCAGGTGCGCGGAAACCTCGTCGGCATTGAATCCCGCGTAGCCCGGCGGCGAGTACTTTCCGAGCTGCAACATGAAGCGCAGCGCCTCGATCGCCTCAGGTGAATCGCAATTCGCGTTGCCGGCTTTCAGTAGATCCCCGCCGAACGCCCACAGCAGCGGCATGAAATCGGCGACGACGGCGTTGCCCGGCGCGGCGCGCATCACATAACCGAACATCTTTTCGCGCGCGCCGATGGTTTTCGCCGCGGCGAGCACGTCGTCCCACGTCTTGGGCGGCGCAATGCCGTATTTTTGGAACAAATCCGCGCGATAAAAAAACAACTGCGCATTGCCGACGTAGGGCAGCGCGAAATACCTGTCGTCCGCCGCGCGCTGGCACACCTGGACGCAGGTGGGAAGAAAGTCGCTGTCGGGTTGGCGCGGAAGCTCGGCCAGATTGCCGTTGTCGGACATCAGCGGAAACCATGGATCGTCCATCATGATCACGTCGTATGCGCCGGTGCGGCTGGTCAGGTCCAGCTCTTCCTTTTCGAACAGGTTCGAATAGGGCAGCTCCACCACTTCGACATGAGTTCCATGACCGGCGCCCCATTCCTGGGCCGCCAGCTTCAGCGCCGTGCCTTCGACGCCGGCATTCACCGCGATGGTCAGCGATTTTTGCGAGGAGCGCGAGCACGCGCAGAGCGCGAACAGGGCGCAAATCAGGATTTTTCGCAATCCGCTTGAGTTTACCGCAGGTTTTACCTACGGTGATACAAGATCGAAAAGCCGGTGCGCCCGATCTCTTGATATTGCTCGAACCACGCGCGTAAGTACGGCTGATTCGCGATCGCCGCCGCCGGATTGTACGCGCCCAGCCCGTCCACCACCCAAGTGGGATGCGATTCGATCAACTCCCGCCGGTTCGGCTCGATGAAATCGGCCGCGACCGGCTCGTTCGAAAAAAGATGACGGTCCGCGAGCAGCCCGGAAATCGCCTGGCTTTCTAGAAACCGCGTGCCGGCGGGCAGGCCGGAATAGATGAAGATGTCGGGCCGGAATCCCCACACGAACAGCGTATCGCCGGGCTTTGCGAGCGCGCGCAATTTCTCTCCGGCCGCGCGGCTGTCTGAATCGATCGCCAAATCCCGCCAGGTCCCGCCGCGTGCCAGCGTCACGTAGCGCGAACCGAACCGGACCATGGGAATCGCCAGCAAAATCGTTAGCGCGAGCGCGGCCATGCGCCGCGACAGCATCGGCGACCATCCCCGTGCGGCGGCGAGGATCATCGGGACCAGAAGCAAAAAATAATAGCGTGGGAAGAATCGCAAGCCGACGATCACGCCGGCGAAACATAGGGCAATCCACGCCACCATGCGCCACTTTCGATCGCGCGCGATCGCGACCGCCGCGCCCACCACCAGCGCGATCTGGAATCCAGCCCAATCCGCCGTTCGCTTGATTCCCTCCCAAACAGGATGGTCGACGAATGTATTGGACGCGTAAATCGATCCCCATTGCCACGCCTGCCGGTAGTAGTCGGCCGCTGATCCGTGCAGCCACATCCATCCGAGCGCGAGCGCGTTCGGCGCGGCGAATCCCAACAGCAGCAGCGGCGCCGATCGCCAGCACCAGAGCATGCACGCGGCCAGAACGAAAATCGCTTTCGAGCTGGCCAGGAGTCCGATACCCGCCGCCGCGCCGCTCCAGAACGCGCGCCCGCGCCAGGCGAAGTAAATCGCGGCGACATGCGGCAGGACCAGCAACAGATCGGACGCGAGCGGAATCACGGCTGACGGCAATCCGAATGTGAGAAACCAGGCTGCGAAAACCGCGGCGAGCAGCCCTTCCCGTTCGCCCCATTTCGCGCGCGCGAAACGCATGGAAACCCACGCGACCGCCATGACGTAGACCGCGCCGGCCAGCCTCAGCGCGATTCCCGCGCGCGCTCCCCATGCAAGCGCAATCCAGGCCACCAGCGGTGGTTTATCGAACCACACGTCGCGATACAGCGTTTTTCCGCGCGCGACCTGCATGGCCGCGGCCAGCGGCAGATTATCGTCCGCCCACAGAACCGAGGAATGGCACAGGTGCGCGGCCACGATCATCGCGACAAGGAACGCGAAAAGGACACCCGTGCGCGCCGCGTGGATTGAATTGCTACTTCTTTTCGTACGCTTCCTTCAATCCCGGCATGAACTGGGGCGCATTCGCGGCCATCGCGCCTTTGAGGAAAATCACGTGGCTCGAAATCGTCAGGCTCTGCCGCAGCGCCAGGCCGCGCTGGCACTTTTCCCAGTCCGGACCGTTGCCGCCCAGCTTGGTCGGCTCCCGCGTCGCCTTCCAGTGTTCCAGGCTCGCGTAGCGCGTCGACAAATACACTTCGTCATAATCTTTGTTCGCGGGGGTCTGGCCTTCCACTCCCTCGGCCGGGAACACCTTCCACATGCCGATCATGCGCGCACCAATTTTATCGAAGTAAGGCCACACATCCTCCTGGCTGGCCTTCAGGAACTGATCGAACGTACCCTTCTTGATCCGAAAATAGCGGAGTGTGATGATCTCCTCCCCGCCCTGCGCCACGTCGTTTCGGACCGGATGGGCTGCTTTGTCGTCGGTCGGACGCAGCGCGCCGCGCGTCTGCGCGTCCACCGACGGTAGCATCAGCGGCAAAAGAAATACGAGAAGAAGTTTCCGCATGCGCAGAAGATATCACACTGCCGGTCACTCAATGGAGATCGGCACCGGAGCGCTGCTCACACCACCGATCACCACACAGAGCGACCGCGCCGCGGATGTCAAATCCGCAGGCAGACGCAGGTTGATCTGGAAAAATCCGGAGTCGAGCGTCGGCGCGGAACCCGCGTACGCGACCGCTGCGGCTTCGCCTGCGACCGTCACCGAGACCGTCTGCGTGAGAAAAGACAACGGCGCCAGAGGCCAAGATTGTCCCGTCACGCCCGGAGGATTCATCGCGCCTCCGCCGGTTCCGAAGATCGACACGAGATCCCCCGCATGCGCCGGATTCGAAGCCGAATTGAAGGACCCATCCGCGTTGGTGATGTAGAAAACCCCCGGCAGCGCGTCGCCCACCGGAACCGTTACGCTGCCGGCTTCGACGCCGTTATACACGATCCGCACCTGCGTCGAAGTCTGGCCCGCGATCTCCCACGGGACTTGCACATTGATCTGATTCGCCTGCGCGTAAATGATCGGCGCAGAGAAACTGTCGAAGTACACCTGAACGCCGCCGAGCGAGTTCACCTGTGCAGAAACCACGCCGGTCGCAGGCCCGAGCCCGTAACCTTGAATCGCAATCTCCTCTCCCGCGACGGCCGTATTGGCCACATAGCTCGCCGAATTTTCGATGGTGACGGCGGGGAAGAAATTCTCTACGAGGAGGGCGATGGCTCCCTGCGAAACACTGGTATCTATGAGCCCGGCGACCGCCACGGAACCATCGCGCTCGACCGCAATACCTCCCGCGCTGTTCGCGGCAGTCACGCCTTGATAGGTTGCTCCCAGAATTTGCCCGTCCGGCGCGATCTTGGCGATCGCCACGGAGTTCTCCGTGTCGTTCGCGGATGACTCGAACGCTCCTTCGGTCGTCGGAACCGGACCCTCGCCGAGCAGGTACGCGTTGCCTGCGGAGTCGACGTCCAGTCCGGTGGGAACAAAGGGCAGATAAACCGCGTTCCGCACGCTAGACCCATTCGGGCCGACGTGCAACAAGAAACTGCCCGTCGCGCCGGATGGAGGCACTCCAAATCCTCCGGTCGCCGGAAAGGTCGAGACGGCCGCGTAACACTCGATATAGGCGTCGCCGCTCGCGCTCAATTTCATGGTGTCGATCGAAGCCGGACCCAGCAGCGACGCGTAAATCAAGGCTGACCCGTCCGCGCTGAGCTTCGCCAGAAACACAGTGCCCTGAGGCTCCGTACTGAACGTGCCCGACGTCGCTGGAAAATCGGCGGCCGCGGTGTAACCGGCGATGAGCGCATTCCCGGCCGCGTCCATCGCGATGGCCGCGCCGCCGGACGGGCCCTGCGTACCGCCGATATAAGTCCCGTACACCAGCGCCGAGCCGGACGCGTTCAACTCGCCGACAATCGCAGATCCGGACGTATTGCCGGGGAACACTTGGAATGCGCCATGCGTGGTCGGAAACGGCGCATACGAGGCGCCCCACGAGCCAGTGAAGTACGCCTCGCCAGCGCCATCGACCGCTATCGAGCGCAGAAAGGCGCCGGGAATGAGCGTCGAGTAGGCCAGTTGCGATCCGGAAGCGTTCAGCTTGGCGATGAAACCAATCCCCGCTCCCGTCGCAGTCGTAAAGGCAGCCCCTGGCGTGACCGGAAAGTCGCCGTATTCGACGTTTCCCGCGACATAGACACCTCCCTCCGAATCGACCGCCATACCAACCACCTGCGGATCGCCCGTTCCGCCCAGGTAGGTGGCGAACACGACCGCGCCCGATCGATCGAGCTTGACGACGAACGCGTTGGCGCAAGCGCCAAGCAGCGGCGGGCCGAACCCTCCCTCGATGCCGAAGACGCAGGTGTTGCCGCCATTGTTCTGCGACTGGTACGCGCCCGGCGTGGCAGCGAACGGGCTGCCCAGAACGCTCCCCGTCACGTAGCTATTGCCATGCGCATCGACGGCCACCGCGACGGGCCCCAGATCCGATGTGGGAATGCTGAAAGTAAATCGCGGCAGATTCTGCGCAAACCCGCTGGCAGCCAGGAGAAAAAGAACCTGAATCGCGCGGCACTTCATGCCGACGATTATCTCATTCGTCAATATGCTTATCGCACTCGATGATCTCCGACACCGCCAGCTTGTAGCGCCGGGCTGTTTCTTCAGTCTGCGGCTGCCAGTGCTTCCAGCGGTTCAGATTCTTCTGGAACAGCAGCCGTGCCCAGCCCCAATGCCGGTTCGACAGCAGCATCTGGCCGTACAGATCGTCCAGATCGGAAGCCGCCTCGGTCGCTTCCAGGGTCGGCTTTGGTACCGACATCAGCTTGGTCGCGAGCGGCTCCGATTTTTCGATAATCGTCGACGCGTCGTCCCGTTTGCCGTCTTTATAAAACGCTTCCGCCCTTCGATCGGCCGCCGCGAGTTGATCCGTGGTCTGCCGGTACCAGGCTTCCTGCGCCGGATCGCGCGTTGACGGCGCCCCGCCGCCGCAGGAGATCAGCACGCACAAAAACGAACCCAGGGCCAGCTGTTTCACTTTTTCAGGATAGCGAAGTCCCTGAAAAATACGAGGATAATCGCCGGTGGGTTCGTTTCGCTACTCGATCTTGCCCGAAAACAGCGCTTCGACGAAGCTCCGCTCGATCGGCCACTCGCCGGTCACGCGCTGATCCTGCTGGTGGAACACGCCGGCCGTCAGGACCCCGCTCAAGTCCCCCGGATTCGGCGTCATGTGGTCGCGGACCAGCATTTTCTTGAGCAGGTCCGTGGTATCGGTGAACTGTTTAGCGACTTCGGCAGCCGCCGCCGGCGAGTTGCAGGTCGCATCCAGCCGCACTTGCAGACGGTCCCCTTCGGGCCCCACCGTGAAGATCACGTTCTGCGCCTGCGTCAGGGCCCGGAAGAACGCGTGCGTTCCCGCGGGCATGGCGTCGGTATCGTTAAACGCGAACGCGGGCGCCGAAATCCATACCGGCTGGGACGAAATATGCGGCGGATTGCGCCAGTGGCCCGGCCCGATCAGGGTCGCCCCCAGCGGTTCCTTCGTTACCGCCAGCGCCAGCAGATCGGACCTCAGCGCATAGAACGAAATGTTGCGATCCGGCTGGCTTCCCGGCATCGCGCAGACTGAGTTGCGGCAGTGCCCGCCCTGGGAGGCGGCGTATTCGGCCAGTTGCTTCCAGGCGAACCGGCCCCGCACCACGAAGTAGGCGTCTCCGTGCCAGAACGCCGCGCCGATGGCGGAAAGGTCGGTGCGATAGTCGAACCGGGTCTGGTCGACGAACTTGCGGTAGTCCGGCTCCTCTGCGGTTTTCGGTCCGGCCAGCAGATCCACGATCCCGGCGCGGCGTAGCGCGTCCACGTCGATATACACGTGCGTCGACTGGTCCTGCGGCAGGCATTGCATCATCCCGGCGGCATCGAGCGGAGGCGAAACCCTGCGCCAATAGAGAAACGCGACGATCCCCAGGCCGAGCAAAATCAGAATCCCGTAAACCAGCCGCCAGGGATTAGGCCAGCGTTTAAGGAGGGCACGCACTTATTGATTAAAGCATGCCCATGCTCTTATGCCGTGACCGCTTCGCCGGCGCGCGAGTGCTTCCACAATTCGATATACGGCGCCAGGTCCCGCATCATCTGCTCGAACCCGCGCGGATCGAGCGACTGGGCTCCGTCGCTCATGGCTTTGTCGGGAGCCGGGTGGACTTCCACCAGCAATCCGTCGGCGCCGATCGCCACCGCGGCGCGCGACAAAGCCGGGACCAGGCTGCGCTTGCCGGTGGCATGACTGGGATCGAGGATCACCGGCAGATGCGTCAGCTCGTTCAGGACAGCAATCGCCGCAATATCGCAGGTGTTGCGCGTGGCGGTTTCAAACGTGCGGATGCCGCGCTCGCACAGGATCACCTGCGGATTCCCGTGCGCCACCAGGTACTCGGCGCTCATCAACAGCTCTTTGATGGTGGAACTCATCCCGCGCTTGAGCAGCACCGGGCGGCCGCACTTGCCGAGGGTTTTGAGCAGCGCGAAATTCTGCATATTGCGCGCGCCGATCTGCAAAATGTCGGCATATTCGGCCACCAGCTCCACGTCGCGGTCGCTCATCACTTCGGTGATAATCCCCAGGCCGGTGGCGCGGCGGGCGCGGTCGAGCAGCTTGAGCCCTTCCAGTTCGAGGCCTTGAAAATCGTAGGGCGAAGTTCTCGGCTTGAATGCGCCGCCGCGCAGGAGCTTCGCGCCCGCCCGCGCCACGATCTCCGCCGATTCCAGAATCTGGCGCTCGCTTTCAACCGAGCACGGGCCGGCCATCACCACAAACTCATTCGCGCCGAAGGTCGCGCCGCGGACGGTGATCTCGGTTTTGGACGGCCGGAACTCGCGGCTGACGAATTTATAGGGCGCCGAAATCCGCACCGCTTTCTCCACCCCCGGCATGGCTTCGAGCGACTCCAGGCACGCCGTAACGTCGCCTACGCCCACCGCGCCGATCACCACGCGCTGCTCGCCTTCGATCGAATGGACCTTATAGCCGAATTCCTCGATGCGGGCGCGCACCCGTTCCACTTCATCCCGGCTGGCGTGGAGCTTCATCGAAATGATCACGTCCGTGTCTCCTTTAAAACAAAACGACCCACTCTTTGGGAGTGGGTCGCCGATTTCTTATGAGTTGCGCTGGAATCCCACTCGCCGGATCAGGTGCTAAAGCACCAGAATCGGAACGAGTAGTAAAAGCTGGACCGCATGAATCCCGAGTGTATCAGAAAACGCGTTTGAAGCGGAGCGCCGCGATCGCGATCAGACCGGTGCTCAACAAGACGTAGGTACCCGGCTCGGGGACGAACGTGTCGGTCACCGTGCCCGAATACATCACGCCGTAAGTGCCTCCGCCCTCCTGGTATACGGCGACGGACAAAGTGTAGGTCCCGGGGGCCAAGTCCTCGGTGAAAGTCGTACCAGGGCCGTCGCAGGTGATGCCGGTCGGCGAGCAATAAACGCCATTGACCTGATTGAAGTTGGCGTTGGAACTAAGTTGGGTCCCGTTCAAATACAGAACCGCGCCGTCGTCTGCCCAAACCGTGAAGTTCAGCACCAGTGCAGAGTTGGTATCCGTGAAAGTCTGGGTGAAGATCGCACTCGGGTCGTTTTCGCCAACGGAGTTCGGAAGGACGTTTGGTGAGTATCCCGGCGCGGAGGCTGAATATCCCGTATCTTCATAAGAAATCCAATACGCCCCGTCTTGATCCGGCGCCCAGTTCGGATTCAGATCCGACAAGATCACGTCGGTCCCATTGATATTGTTGCTTTCGCCGGAGCTAACGCCACTCTGAAGGGTGATGACGCTCGCGTGAGCGAATCCACCCAAGAGTACCAATAACCCGATCCCGCTTTTCATTGATCTCCGACGCCTCCGACTAGTCTATCGGCACGAGGAGGTATAATCCATCCCCCTACTCTCTTGACCGATAAGCAACAGTAGCATGTCCCGGAGGGGAAGAAAAGCCCTTTCGTACTAGCATCCGGTCAAGAACACTAGCGGTAGAGGTTTATTACCACAAAATGTTGTGGTGTGAGGGAAGTGCTGTAATCCTCTTAGGCGTTTAGCCCTATAGCCTTCGTATAGTATAGGGATACTTTTGGTTATGGTAGTAAGGCTATAGAACTAAGCAGCGGCAGCGCCACCGGCGAGCGATCTGGCGACCGCCAGCGCCGAATCATAATTGGGATGTTCCGACACGTCTTTTACGTACTCAGCGTGGCGGATCGTGTTGTTCTGATCGACCACGAAAATGGCCCGGCTGAGTATTCGGAGATCCTTAATTAAAGTTCCGTAATGTTCGCCGAACGAACCGTCCCGATGATCGGAAACCATCTTCACGCGGTCCACACCGTAGGCTCCGCACCACCGTTTTTGCGCGAACGGCAGGTCCATGCTGACCGTGTAGATTTTGACGTCCGGAAGCTTCCCGGCTTCCTCGTTGAAGCGCTTGGTCTGGGCATCGCACACCGGCGTATCGAGCGAGGGGACCACGCTGAAAATCCGGACACCATTTCCCGTCCCCGCCAGGTCCACCGGTTTCAGGGAATCATCGACGGCATGAAAATCCGGCGCTTTGTCGCCCGTCTTCAGCTCCGGACCGGCCAGCGGCTGAGGGGTTCCTCGGAGAGTTGTCTGTCTTTCCATATACGCTCATTGTAACTGCTCCCCGAGGGCGTCCACCGAAGTCGCGGGCAATTTGCAGGCATAGTTCTCGCAGACATACGCAGTGGCTTCGCCCCCGATGGCGGGCATGGGGCGACGAAGATCCTCGGCCCTGAGAATTACGGCGCGAGGCAGGAATCGCCGCCTGATAGCCGCAAGCATCGCCTTGAAACCGTCCGAGCGCGGGCCGGCCAGCACGATCTCCATCGGCTTACCGAGCGCCAGGTCGAGCGCCACCAGCATCTGCGGTAATCCCGCGCCGGCCGCCCGCAGCTTTTCGCCGAAGGCTTCGAGCGTCCGTTGGGCCGCGGCGCGAAAATCTTCGCGATCGGTCATGCGGGCCAGGCGCAGCAGTGCGATCGCCATGACTGAATTGCCGGAGGGCTCGGCGCCGTCGTAATCGTCCTTCAAGCGCAGAATCAGGTCCCGGCCGCCTTCGGCAGTGCTGAAGAATCCGCCTTGCTCGCGATCCTCGAACAGTGTGATGGCGCGCTCGGCCAGGGTGACGGCAAACGCCAGGTTGCGCGTATCGAAATCGGTCTCATACAAATCGAGCATGGCGAGCGACAGGAACGCGTAATCGTCCAGAAAGCCGTCCACGCCAGAGCCTTCCCGATAGCGGCGCAGCAATATTCCGCGAGTTTCATCCCACATTTCGCGGCGCACGAAATTCGCCGCGCCACGCGCCGCATCGGCATAGCGCGGCTCATCCAGCGCCTGCGCGCCGCGCGCGAAAGCTGAGATCATCAGACCGTTCCAGGCGGCCAGGATCTTGTCGTCGAGATGCGGACGCGGACGCGCGCCGCGCACTTCCATGAGCTTGGCGCAGGCCGATTTCAGAATCGAGCGCGTCTCTTCCATCCGCGCATTCGAGTACAGCGCGGTTTCTTCGAGCGTATGCGCCTGGAACAGAATATTGCGCCCGCGAAATTCGCCGTGCGGGTCCTCTTCGACGTTGCCGCCATCGGCGACGCCATACCGGTAGCGGAACATTTTCGCGTCGCCGGGAGCGAGCAGCGCGTCGATTTCCTCCGCCGCCCACACGTAAAATGCGCCTTCTCGTTTTTCGCCGGATTCGTCCGCGCTATCGGCATCCTCGGCCGAGAAGAATCCGCCGTCGGGATGCGTCATGTCGCGGAGAACGTAGGAGAAAATATCGCGCGCGGCGGAGGCGTACTGGCCGTCGCGCGTGATCTGAAACGCCTCGACATAGGAAGTGGCGAGCTGCGCCTGGTCGTACAGCATTTTTTCGAAGTGCGGGACAAACCAGCGCTCATCGACGGAATAGCGGTGAAAGCCGCCGCCCAACTGATCGTTCATTCCACCCTTGGCCATCTCGCGGAGGGTGGCGAGCACCATGTCGAGCGCCTCGGAATTGCCGGTCGCGGCGTGATAACGGAGTAGGAAATTGTGCACGCTGGGGCGCGGAAACTTGGGCGCGCCGCCGAAGCCGCCGTGCGTCGAATCGAACATTCGCCGGAACGCGAAAAATCCGGATTCGAGCGCATCGTTACTCACCGCGGCTCCGCCGGACGCAGAGGAAACGTTCGAGAACTCGCCCAACTGCCGCAGCACCTGCGCGCCGGATTCCTCGATCCGGGCGCGATCTTCCTTCCAGGCGCGCGCCAGATTCACCAGAATCGCGCCGAAGCCAGGGCGGCCGTAGCGGTTATCGGGCGGGAAATAGGTGCCTCCGAAGAACGGTTTGCGGTCAGGAGTGAGAAATACCGACATCGGCCAGCCGCCGCTGCCGGTGGCAGCCTGGACGAACAGCATGTAGATGCGATCGACGTCGGGCCGCTCCTCGCGGTCGACTTTGATGGACACGAAATTCTGGTTCAGCACATCGGCGATCTGGTCATTTTCAAACGACTCGCGTTCCATCACATGGCACCAGTGACAGGTGGAATAGCCGATGGACAAGAACACCGGTTTGTCCTCGCGCGCGGCCTTTTCAAACGCCTCATCGCTCCACGGATACCAGTCGACTGGATTGTGGGCGTGTTGCAATAGATACGGACTTTTTTCGCGAACGAGGCGGTTGGTGAGCATGAGAGGGCGTTTTTGATTGTAGCCGTTCGGCAATCTCAGCGACCGTTCTGCGCGAGAATATTGAGTGGGCCTAAAGATGAATAGGGATCAGGTCATCGCGACGTTGCGAGCGCATGAGGCGGAACTGAGGGCCGCAGGGGTCGTTCGACTGTCCGTGTTTGGATCTGTGGCTAGGGGCGATAGTTCTCCGGAATCCGATGTCGACCTGCTGGCTGAGTTCGATAAGACGGGACATTACACTCTTCTCACTTTGGGAAGGCTGGAAAGTCGACTCGCCGACTTGCTGGGAACACGGGTAGATCTGTCGTCGCCTGAATGGCTCAGAGAATCGATTAGGGCTCAAGTCCTGAGGGAGGCAGTGAGTGCCTTTTAGGGACGCTCAAACCCTCCTCCGGGACGTTGTGGAGGCGATCGACAAGATCGACGAATTTACTGAGAATATGGATCTCGGCGCGTATTCGGCGGACGACAAAACAAAAGCCGCGGTCGAGAGAAAGATCCAAATTTTGACGGAGGCCATCATCAGATTGGAAGACCAGGATCCGGGTGCGTACCCTGAGATCGATCAAAAAGCATATCGGGGCATGGGCAATCTTATCAGGCATTCCTATCATCGCGTCGACGACAGCATTGTTTGGAGAACAATCAGAGAGGACCTGCCTCAACTCAGAGACATCGCCCGGAATCTGCTGGAGCGGTTTCACAGCGTCATAGCAGTCCGGTTGTTTTCGGTTTGGGGCGGCTGGTGGGATTTGAACCCACGACATCCAGAACCACAATCTGGCGCTACTACCAACTGAGCTACAGCCGCCGTGTCGTTACTATTCTAACGTACCTCGTGGTATCTTGCGATCATGATCAGCGTGAAGGAGGCTGCTGAGAAATCGGCACAGTTCGCCCGCGGCGTTTTAGGTGACGAGGGAATTCAAGCACTCCGACTTGAGGAGGTGGAAATGACCAAAATGCCCGCGCGCTGGTTCATCACGCTGAGCATGCGACGCGAGGATCTCCTTGGATTCTCGAGGACCGAGTACAAGACTTTCACCGTGGACGCGGACACGGGGGAGGTGCTCTCGATGAAGATTCGCGAACTCGCGAACGCTTCGTGAACGAAGCGAACCGCCTGATTGAAAAGCATCGCCGCCACGGGTTGCTGATCGATTCCAACCTGTTCGTATTATGGGTTGTGGGCACCACGAATCCGTCAAGAATCGCCAGATTCAGCCGAACACAAAAGTATTCAGTCGAGGATTTTCGCCTGCTGGAGGCTCTGATCGATCAATTCCAGCAAATCGTAACGAGCCCGCATGTCCTCACCGAAGTAAGCAACCTAGCAACCATCGAGCAACCGGAACTGAGGCGGTTGCGATCGAACTTCTTTGAGATCGTTCAACGGACTCAGGAAGTCTACGAAGAGAGCCGCTCGGTCTTTGCCGACGACGCATTTCCGAAGCTCGGTTTGACGGACGCCGCAATACGAAGGATCGCTGCTCGGCCTGTGCTGGTGCTCACTGACGACCTGCCGCTTTATCACTACCTTTCGACAGCCGGGCTCGACGCGATCAACTTCAACCACATCCGCCCGCTATGAGAGGCCGGCCTTCTTCCAAAGCTCGTCGACCTTTCGCCGCACCTCTTCCGGCATCTTGATCACTCCGGGCCAGGGCCGCGTGAAGCCTTCGCCGGGCCATTTTTTGGTCGCATCCACGCCCATTTTCGACCCGTAATTCGGCAGGCGGCTAGCGTGATCGAGCGAATCGACCGGGCCCAGCACGAATTGAATGTCGCGCTCCGGATCGATGTTGTTGAGCGCCTTCCAGGCCACTTCACTGACATTCTGGACGTCCACGTCTTCATCCACCACCACGATGCACTTCGAAAACATCGCCTGCCCCAGGCCCCAGATCGAGTGCATTACTTTGCGGGCGTGGCCGGGATACGATTTGCGGATGGCAACCAAGATCATGTTGTGAAAAATGCCTTCAGCCGGCATGCAGATGTCGCGGACTTCGGGCAACTGAAGGCGCATTAGCGGGAGGAAAATCCGCTCGATTGCTTTACCCATGTAAAAATCCTCCATGGGTGGAGGACCCACGATGGTCGTAGCGTAGATCGGATTTTTTCGATGCGTGATGCATTCGACGTGAAAGACGGGATAGTCGTCTTCAAGCGAATAGAAGCCGGTGTGGTCGCCGAACGGCCCTTCGCGGCGAAGCTCGCCGACCTCGACGTAGCCTTCGAGCACAATCTCGGCGTGCGCCGGAACTTCGAGGTCGACCGTTTCGCATTGCACCATCTCGACCGGCTTCGAACGCAGGAATCCGGCGATCATCATTTCATCGAGGTCGGGCGGCAGCGGCAGGATGGCCGAGTACATGGTCGCGGGATCGGCGCCGATCGCGACGGCGACATCCATTCGTTTTCCTTGCGCTCTGCGGTAATGTTCGGCGCCTTGTTTATGCGTCTGCCAGTGCATTCCGGTGGTGCGAGCGTCGTAAACCTGCATGCGGTAACATCCGCAGTTGCGCTTGCCGGTGTCCGGATTTTTCGAGAACACCATGGGCAGCGTGATGTACCGGCCGCCGTCCTCGGGCCAGCATTTGAGGATCGGAAATTCATGGAGCGAAAAATCAGCGCGGCGAATTTTGTCTTTGCATGGTCCGCTCGAAACGATTTTCGGAAAGAACGCGCCCATCTCGGCGAGCTTGGGCAGCATTTTCAATTTCCCGAGGAGCCCTTCCGGCATTCGCATTTCGAGGAACTCCGAAATGCGCCCGGCCACTTCATTCACCGAGGAAACTTCGAGCGCGATCTCCATTCGCCGCAGGCTGGCGAAGGCGTTGATCAGCACCGGAATTTCGGCGCCGGCCGGTTTTTCAAACAGCAGCGCGGGTCCGCCGGATTTGACGCTGCGATCGGCGAATTCCGCGATTTCGAGCTCGGGGGAGACCTCGAACGCGATGCGCTTCAGTTCTTTGTGTTTTTCAAGCGCATGGATAAAATCGCGCAGGTCGTCGTAAGCCATAATCTAGAGTAGTGCGTCGGAAAAAAAATGGGGACAGACTGCTCTGTCCCCGCCCTGCCTCGATCTCCGCACGAGGATACCGGCCGTGGACAGAGTGGTCTGTCCCCATTTTTTTTCCGACGCACTACTCTAGATCATGACAAACCGAACGGCATTTGTTACGGGTGCGAGCCGCGGCATCGGACTGGCGTGCGCCCGGGGGCTGGCGGAATCGGGGGCCAAAGTGATTCTCGCCGCGCGCGATCGCGCCCGACTGGAAGAAGCCTCCGCGCAGATTCCGAACTCGAGCGTGGTTGAGCTCGATCTGGCTTCGCCCGATTCGATCAAGGCCGCGTTTGCCCAAGCCGGAAAAGTCGACATCCTGGTCAACAACGCCGCTATGACCAAGGACGGGCTCGCGCTGCGCATGAAGAAGGACGATTGGGACGCCGTGATCGCCACCAATCTGACCGGTGCGTTCCTGGCGATTCAACAAGTGCTCCACGGAATGATGAAGGAGCGATGGGGACGCATCATCAACATTTCTTCGGTGGTCGCGGAGGCGGGAAACGCGGGGCAATCGAATTATGTGGCGTCGAAGGCCGGGTTGATCGGGCTGACCAAATCGCTCGCGCAGGAAATGGCGAGCCGCAATATCACCGTCAACGCGATCGCGCCTGGGTTCATTGAAACGGACATGACCGCGGGCTTGCCGGAGGAGCTGAAATCGAAAATGCTGGCGCAGATCCCGCTGAAGCGGTTCGGGAAACCGGAAGAGATCGCGGCGGCGGTGAAATTTCTGGCGAGTGAACAGGCATCGTATATCACGGGTCACGTGCTGGACGTGAACGGCGGGATGTACATGTGATCCACATGTTTGTATGCTGTAAGCATGTCGAAGATGGTTCAGATCAGAGATGTCCCGGAGCAAGTCCATCGCACTCTCAAGGCCCGCGCCGCCCGGGAGGGGATGAGCCTGTCCGATTTCATCAAGCGGGAACTGGCGCGTTCGGCCCAGCGGCTCACTGTCGAAGAATGGCTGGACCGCATTCGGCAACGAAAACCGATACCCATCCGCCGAAGCCCTGCTGAAGTCATACGCGAACTGCGGGATGGTCGATGATCGTTCTCGATGCGTCCGTGATCGTCGAACTGCTGGTCAAGACGAGAATCGGCGAGTCCCTCCTCGATCTATCGGAGCTACGGAACCAGGAGTGGATCGCACCCCACGTGCTGGATCTCGAAGTGGCGAACGCCTTGAGGAATCTAACGGCGGGGCGCAAGCTGGACGCATATACCACCCAACTCCTGATCTCGGACCTGGCGCTCCTGCCGGTGGAGCGATATGCCCACACTTCATTCCTGGGCCGGATCTGGGAACTGCGCCACAACTTCACCGCTTACGATGCCGTTTACATTGCGCTGGCGGAGGAGACCGATTCCGTGCTCTACACCAGTGACGAAAAGCTGCGAAAAGGCCATCGCGCCCGGGTGGTGGTGCTGGCGGTTTAAGGCTGTGATCTAATAGGACCGTCTTCTGTAACCGAGTGCCCGGGAGGACCGTCGTTTGATTGTGCCCGCAGTACTGCCGATTCTGCTGTTGCTCGCGGCGGACCCCTCCTCGATCATTCGACCCACGCCTCTTGAGAACGGCTTTCATCAGATGTACGACCTCCAGTTCGATCAGGCGCACGCCAGCTTTCATGCCTGGATGGAAGAGCATCCGGATGATCCCATGGGGCCGGCGTCAGATGCAGCGGCGCTGCTGTTTTCCGAGTTCGACCGGCTCCACATTCTGCAATCCGAGTTCTTCCTGCACGATGATACGTTTCTCAATCGCAAGAAACCCGAACCCGACCCCGCCGTCAAACGCAGCTTCGATCTGGAGTTGAAACAGTCACAGGCACTCGCCGAGCGCGCGCTCGCCCAGGACGCCGCCAATGCGAACGCTGAATTCGCGACGCTGGTGCGGCTGGGGCTGCATTCCGATTACATGGCGCTGATCGAGAAGAAGTACGTCAGCTCGCTGGCCGACGTGAAGGCCAGCCGTGCCATGGCGGAAAAGCTGCTCGCGGCGAATCCTGGTTTCGCGGACGCGTACCTGGCGGTCGGCGTCGAAAACTATCTGCTCAGCCTGAAGCCGGCTCCGCTGCGCTGGTTCCTGCGCATGGGCGGAGCCGAGACCGACAAGGATCGCGGAATTCAAAACCTCACGCTGACGGCCGAACGCGGTCATCTGCTTCTGCCTTACGCGCGAGTCCTGCTGGCAGTGGCAGCGCTGCGCGACAAAAATACTGCTCGCGCGCGCGATCTGCTCGCGTATCTGTGCAAGGAATTTCCGCACAACCCGCTGTATCAACAGGAACTCGCCCGCCTGCATTAGGAGCTTGTTGAAAAGGGGACAGACTACTCTGTCCCCGATCGCAAACGTCTGATTGCAGAAGCAGCCTCTGGCGTGGACAGAGCGGTCTGTCCCCTTTTTCAACAAGCTCCTAGAGACTCCGCTCCCGCCTTTCCTCCAAACAATCTGTAACGTGATGAGGTGTTTTTCTTCGGGACCGCGCTTTATATAGCAGCAACCCCTGAAAGGAGAACACGTAACGATTCTTTTGCATTCCAAGCGCCGATCGCTTGAAAACGCCCACTGAATCGTGTAACGTTGCTTCTAATCCATATGCGTCATAACGGTGTCCGAACCTTCGCTTTAGGTTCGTGCGTGCTTTTTGCGGTGCCCGCGGTTTGGGCGCAAGAAGACCGGATTCACGAACCGATTGACTCCTCCAAGCGAGTCACCTTGACGAAACTGACCCATCCCGCCGCGCGACCCGAGTTCGACCGCGGACCCGTGGATCCGTCGATGCAGCTCAACTACATTCAGATGACGCTGAAGTCGTCGGCTGCCCAGCAGGCCGCGCTCAACCAGTTGCTGCAGGATCAGCAGGACCCGTTGTCTCCGAGTTATCACAAGTGGCTGACGCCGGAACAATACGCGGACCGGTTCGGATTGAGCTCCAACGATATCCACCAGGTGGAGACATGGCTTACTTCGCAGGGATTTTCACTGATCCAGACGGCGCGGGCGCGCAACTGGATCGCGTTCAACGGAACGGCTTCCGTGGTCCGGAACGCGTTCGGCACCGAGATCCGGCATTACGAAGTGAATGGAAAGCTGCATTTCGCCAACGCGACCGCGCCCTCCATTCCGGCGGTGCTGGAGCCGATCGTGAGCACGATTATCGGGTTGAACGATTTTCGTCCGGAGCCAAAGCCGATGAAGCTGGTCAGCTTGCCGGACTACTATTTGTCGGGCTTCGGGTACGTGCTGGCGCCGGCCGACCTGGCGGTGATTTACGACATCAATCCGCTGTATGCGCAAGGCATCACCGGGGCCGGCCAGAACATGGTCGTCATCGGGCAAAGCGGCATCTATCTGAGCGATATCGAGAAATACCGGTCGACCTTCGGGCTGCCGGCGAACGATCCGGAGGTGACGCTGATCCCCGGCGCGACGGACCCGGGAGTGACCGGCGCGTTAGGGGAAGCGGACCTCGACCTGGAGACCACCGCCGCGGTCGCGCCCAACGCCAAACAATATTACGTGTATGCGGACCTGTTCGTGAATGCGCTGACCTACGCGATCGATCAGAACATCGCGCCGGTCATCAGCATGAGTTTTCACATCTGCGAAGGGAACGCATCGGTGTACGGCATCGGAGGCGATTTCATGGAGCCTTTCGCGCAGCAAGCGGCCAGCCTGGGGATCTCGATTCTGGACTCCTCGGGCGATTCCGGCGCGACCGATTGCGACCTGCAGTTCAGCGCGTCGTCGAACACCGCCTCGCACGGATTGCTGGTGAACATGTTCGCCGCCGCTCCCGACGTCACCGGAGTGGGCGGAACCGAGTTCAACGAAGGCAACGGAAATTACTGGTCGGCGAGCGGAACGGCGCTGTCGTACATTCCCGAAGTAGCCTGGAACGAAACCGCCGCCAACTATGGACTGGCCGCCAGCGGCGGCGGACTGAGTGAAGTGTACCCGAAGCCTGCCTGGCAGAGCGGCTCCGGATTTCCGACCGCGAATCAGCGCGCCCTGCCGGACGTGGCGATGACCGCGGCCGCGCATGACGGACGTTATATCGTGACCAACGGCGGAATCGCGGTGTCGAGCGGTACCTCCGCCGCGGCGCCCACCTTCGCGGGCATCGTGACCCTGCTGAACCAATATACGAGGACCAATGGGCAGGGCAGCCTGAATGCGAACATCTACCGGCTGGGGCAGAACAACCCCAGCGTGTTTCACGACATTACCAGCGGCAGCAACATCGTGCCGTGCGTGGCGTTGTCGCCGAATTGCGTCAATGGACAGGAAGGGTTCAGCGCGGGACCGGGCTATGATCTGGTGACGGGCTGGGGATCGGTGGACGCGACCCGCTTTATCGAGAGCTGGGCGGGCGGCCAGTTGCAGACCACCCTCACCGTGACCGCGAGTTCAATGAGTTTCGCGTTGAACGGAAGCACCACGCTGACCGCCACGGTCACGGCCCAGGGCTCCAGTGGGAATCCCACCGGAACTGTGACTTTTCTTTTGGGCGGCGTGTCGCTGGGCGCCAATACGCTGACGGCCACAGGCAGCGGAGTGTCCACCACAAGTGTCATCATTTTCGCGAGCCAGCTCCCGGCCGGAGAAGACACCATCGAGGCGACCTACAGCGGCGACCGGACGTTCACGCCGTCGGTGGCGACCATCTCGGTAGGTGTCAGCGTGCCAGTCGGAGCATCGGCCGTGATTCCGTCCATCAACCCGAATCCGGTGTATCAACGTACCAGCGCCGCGGGCACCACCGGATGGTTCTTCACTGTGACGCTGCAGGAAGTGGCGGGGACAGCCACCACGCTCACCGGCCTGACCATCAACGGCACCAGCTACGCCGGCGATATCGCGCAGTTCTTCGGAACCAGTTCGATTCCGGCGTATGGCACGATTTCCGCCGCGCTCCAGGATACCGGCGCGACACCGCCGGCTACGCTGATCTTCGTTTTCAGCGGGATCGATCCGAACGGCCGGAGCTGGAGCCAGCAGCTATCCGCACAGCTCCTGGGACCGCAGCTTTCCGGTTTTCTCACCATGTCCGGGTTGCCGAACACGATCCAACAGAATCCGAACATTCAGGGCGCGTATCAATGGTGTCAGGACGTGGGGATCGCGGAACAGAACGGGCATACCGTGTATCTGACCAAATTCCTGGCCAACGGTCTGGATTTAACCAACCAGATTGAAAACTTCTTCGGCGGCGCGATCATCACGCCATTCGGCTCGCTGTTCGGGAACGACATTTGCTGGGACATTACCAATCCGGTTCCCGAGACGCTCACTTATCAAATCGACGGCATCGATGATGAGGGCAACAATA
The DNA here is from genome assembly GCA_963797245.1 of Terriglobia bacterium. Taxonomy (GTDB): domain Bacteria; phylum Acidobacteriota; class Terriglobia; order Bryobacterales; family Bryobacteraceae; genus Palsa-187. Next base: position 71,790 of record CAWCPE010000007.1, on the reverse strand, counting down.
TTTCCGCCACGCTCAGCCCCACCTTTGTGGCCGCGGCGTCCAATCCGGGAACACTTTCCGCATCCACCGAATTTCTGACCTTCGGAGTGAGCGGCAGCGGGCAGACGACCAAGTCGAGCGTCAATGTCAACGTCAGCACGGGCCAGCAGTGGAGCGTTTCGGTGTTCCCGGCCAACCCGTCGACCACCTGGCTGACGATTTATCCGTCGTCGGGAACCGGGCCCGGGACCGTCAACGTTTCCGCGTCGTCGGCCGGCCTGGCGCCCGGATTGTATCTGGCGACGCTGGTATTCCAGTCCACCAACGCGGTCCCGCAGTATTACAACACCTATCTTTACTTCACGGTCGGCGCCCCGCAGATCACGCAAGTGATCAACAGCGCCACGCTCACCGATTCGACCACGCCGATCACGGCCAACACCCCGATCTCGCCGGGGTTGATTTTCACATTGCGCGGAACCGGCCTGGGGCCGGTCCAGCCGGAGTATTACTACGTCGACGACAACGGCAACGTGGCGACCGACAACTACGGGATTGAAGTTTTCGTCAACGGGTATGCGTGCCCGCTGCTGTACATTCAGCAGGGTCAGATCAACGCGATCGCGCCCTACGAAATCGCGGGCAACGTCGGGCAGACTGTCACTGTGCAGGTGGTGAACAACGGCGTCAAGGGCAACACTTTCCCGGTCCAGGTGGTGGCGACGGCGCCGGGGATGTTCTCGCTGGGCGGAAATCAGGCGGCCGCGCAGGATCTGCCGAGCTATGCGACCAACGGCCCCAACGCTCCCGCGCCGCGAGGAAGTACCATCGTGATCTACGGGAGCGGCGAAGGCCAGTTGAATCCCGCGGGAGTCGACGGGAGTTTCGCCAACCAGACCAGCCTCGCGGCGTTCCCCCGTCCCATCGCGCCGGTGCAGGTGATTTTCGACGGCAACGTGAGCGGGGCCGTCTCTTACGCCGGAACAGTGCCGGGCTCGTTCGAGGGATTCTTCCAGGTGGACGTGCAGGTGCCCACCAACATCCCGCCGGGCGTCACGTCGGTGGTGCTGGTGGTGGGAGGCCAGCAGAGCGTTGCGCAGAATATCGTGGTGCAGTAATGCCAGAGATTCACCCGGGTAGGATTTGCGTAGGTGCACGGGATTCGGTTGACATCTCCTCCCCTCCCTAACGAGTTTGTGTGAAAAGTCGGGACTCCACCCCGCCGTTACCGGCAGGGCTGGTCTATCGCGTTGAAAACCCAGGCGTCGGCGACCAGCCCTGCCGGTCACGGCGGGGATCAACTCCACTTTTCACACAGACTCTAACGGTCGGGGTTCCGCTACGGATCGGAACCCTGAGCGTGAGCGAGGGGAGGAATTCGATCAGCGCACATGTAGCGCACCACCCCCGGCGGCTGGCAACAGAAGCCAACTCGCTATACAATAGTTCTGGCGGTTCCTGTAAGAATGCAAAATCTCTGGCTGCACCGGTACGCGATCGTGCTGTCGGTGTGCACGCTTTTTCTCGTTATGGCCGGGGCGTCGGTGACCAGCAAAGAAGCCGGACTGTCAGTCCCCGACTGGCCGCTCTCGTATGGAAAAGTGATGCCTCCGATGACCGGTGGCGTGCTGTTTGAGCATGGCCACAGACTGGCGGGCACCACCGTCGGCCTGCTTACCATCGGACTGCTGGTGTGGGTGCTGATCGCCGAAAAGCGTTCCTGGATGCGCAAGTTCGCCTGGGTCATGCTCGCGTGGGTGAGCGTGGTTGGATTGCTGGGTGGGTTGACCGTGAAATTGCTGACGCCTCCACCGGTGAGCGTTTTGCATACCTGTCTGGCGCAGCTTTTCTTTTCGCTCACCGTAGCGATGTGCCTGTTCACTTCGAAAAGCTGGATGGACGGGCCCGAAATGGTGGACGATCACGGCTGGCCGTCCATGCGATCGCTGGCGATCATTGTGCCGGTGGTGGTGCTGACGCAGGTCGCCCTCGGTGCGGGATTCCGGCACGGAGCGCTGGGCGTGATGCCGCATCTGGTCGGCGCGATGGTGGTGATCATGGTGCTCCTGTGTATTGGAGCGTTCGCCCTGCAGCAGTTTCCCACGCACCGCACGCTGCGCCCGGCGGCGATCGTGCTGATGAGCATCGGATTTACGCAGGTGTTTCTGGGTATCCTGGCGCTGATTGCGCGGATGGTGTCGACGCAGCCGACCACTCAAGTGGTGATCGTGACCGTGGCGCACGTGGCGGTAGGCGCGATGACGCTCGCTTCGAGCATCGCTCTTTCGATTCTGATCCGTAGAAACGTCCGTCCCAAGCAGGAAGAAGCTGCCGAAGAGGCCACGGCGACATCTTGAACGCTTACCTGGAACTCACCAAGCCGCGCATCACTGTGTTCATTCTGATGAGCACGGCCATTGGATTCATGTGCGGCAGCCATGTGGGCGCTCACTGGAGCCTGTTCACGCTGATCCATACGATCGTCGGCACGGCGCTGATCGCCAGCGGTACGGCGGCGCTGAATCAGTGGTATGAACGTGAAGCCGACGCGAAGATGAATCGGACCAAAGGGCGTCCGATTCCGTCGGGACGACTCTCGCCTGCCCGCGCGCTCACGTTTGGGCTGGCGCTGTCGCTGGCCGGATTCGTGGAGCTGGTACTGGGTGCGAATCTGCTCACCGGATTGCTGGGCTTGTTCACCATGGCGAGCTATCTGCTGGTTTACACGCCGTTGAAGCAGCGCTCGCCCGTGTCGACCACCATTGGCGCGATCCCGGGCGCAATGCCTCCGTTGATTGGCTACGCGGCCGCCGCGGGACTGCTGAATACCGAAGCCTGGGTCCTCTACGCGATCCTGTTTCTGTGGCAGTTCCCGCACTTTTACGCGATCGCGTGGATGTATCGCGAGGATTATGAGCGCGCCGGAATCCGCATGCTGCCGGTGGTGGAACCGGATGGTGAATCGACCGCGCGGCGCATCCTGCTGTTTTCGTTCGCGCTGATTCCCATCAGCATTCTGCCGCGAATCTGGGGCAATGCCGGGAATTGGTACGTGGCCGGCGCGATTGCGCTGGGTCTGATGTTTTTATGGTCGGGCGTGCGGGCGTGGTCGGATTGGACACGGACGCGCGCGCGGCAGGTGTTGCTTGCAAGCGTGGTTTATTTGCCGTTGCTTTATGGTCTCCTGGTCCTCGATCGCCGCGGGTTTTAGTTTCGTTGCGCTGGCTGGATGCGCGGTGCATGCCGCGCTGCCTTCCTACTCGACCGTTCCCGATTTCACGCTGACCGATGAAACCGGAGCGGTGTTCCAGAGCGCGGAAAAGTTGAAGAATAAGATCTGGATCGCGGATTTTATTTATACAACCTGTCCCGGCCCCTGTCCGCGGATGAGCTCGCAGATGCACCAGGTGCAGGAGATGGTCGCCAGAGATGGCGTGAAACTGGTGTCTTTCACGGTGGACCCGCAGCGCGACACGCCGCCGGTGCTGGCCGACTACGCGAAGCACTTTGACGCGTTGGCCGGCACCTGGTTCTTCCTGACCGGCCCGGTGGACGCGCTGCATCATCTGAGCCGCGACGTTTTTATGCTGGGCAGCGTCGACGGGACGCTGGAGCATGCGACGCGTTTCCTGCTGATCGACCGCGCGGCGCACGTGCGCGGATACTACGATTCCTCCGACCAGGACGTGATTTCCAGATTAGTCGCCGATACCAAGTCGCTGGTGAAAAATTGATCGGCATCCACGACCTTCCGGCCGTGAACGCGACGCTCAACGGCACGGCGGCCATTCTGCTGGTCTGGGCGTATACGCTGATCCGTAAGGGCCAGGTGCAGGCGCACCGGCGCGTCATGCTGACGGCGTTTGGCGTATCCACTGTATTTCTGATCTGTTACGTGACCTATCACTGGTACCTGGTGGCGCACAACGAGGGCGTGCTGCATTATCCGGGCAACGGCACGGTCCGGAAGATTTACCTGGGCATCCTGTTCACGCACACTACGCTCGCGGCGACCGTTCCGGTACTGGCCATCATCACCCTGAGGCGGGCGCTGCGCGCCAAGTTCGACCGACATAAGCGCATCGCGAGGTGGACGCTCCCGATCTGGCTGTATGTCAGTGTTACGGGGGTGGTCGTATACTTCATGCTGTACCAGTTCGCTTAGCCGCAAATCTACGCAAAATGACAAGATTTGCAACGCTGCGAGGCCCAAAAACGTCTAGAATACTCTTAGAGGGCGTATGAAGCTCGCGGCGATCGTCCTTTTAGTTGCGGGAACGGCCCTGGCGCAGCGCGGACACGCTGGAGCGCATGCGGTGGGCGGCCGGTCGCGGTACGTGGCCCCACCCCTGGCTTCGCATCCGGTGCACGCCCGCTCCGTGATCGTTCCCTACCCGGTTTATTACGGATACGGCTACTACGGTTACGATCCGTCGATTCCTCTGGATGCGCAATCGGCTCCGGCTTATGATGCTGATCCGAACAGTTACGCGTCGGGCTATGGATCGCAATCGCCATCGCCGGTGGTGGTGATCAATCAGAACTTCCGCCCGGATAGCGCCAATGGCGTGATGCACGATTATTCCGACACGCCGCTGCCGGATTCTCCTTCCGTCCATGTCTACAACGCCGGTTCCAGCGACCCGCAGCCGACCATTTACCTGATCGCGATGCAGGATCACTCGATCGTGGCGGCCATCGGATACTGGGTGGACGGCGATACGCTCAATTACCTGACTCAGGACGGCAATCAGAACCGCGTATCGATGGCGCTGGTGGATCGCGATTTTTCTAAACAACTGAACGACGAGCGCCACGTCGACTTCCGGCTGCCCAAAGCCAACTAACTTTGCTCCCCCTGACGCTCGCGATGGCCGGATGGCTGTTGTCGGTCGACCAGCCTTTGCCCGACGCCGCAACTTTGATGCAGGAAGTGCGCGCGCACCAGCAGAAGATGGACGAGATTCGCGAGAATTACACTTTCCACCGCATCCGCGAAACGGACGAGCTGGACGGCAAAGGCGCGCTCAAAAAAACCACGAGTGTAGAGCGCGAGGTGTTCTACGTCAACGGCCGCCAGATCGCGCGACTCGTGAAAAGAGACGGCATTCCGCTGAGCGAGGAAGAAGACAAGAAGGAGCAGGAGCGCGTTCGCAAACTCACCATCGATCATTCAAAGAAGCCGCCTGCGTTCGGCCAGGGCGGAGGCGTCAATCTTATTCAAATGGTGCTCGCGGTCTCCGAGGTTTCGAATCCGCAGCGGATCGGTCTCAACGGACGCCCGACCCTGGTTTTCGATTTCAAAGGCGATCCCGACGCGAAAGCCCACGGCATGGAACAGAAAGCCGCGAAGAAGCTTGAAGGCAAAGTATGGATCGACGAAGCCGACCGTCAGGTGGCGCGCCTGGAAGTCGAGCTCTACGACAACTTCCGCATCGGCGGAGGCCTGCTGGCCAGCATCCAGAAGGGCACGGTGATCAAAATCGAACAGTCTCCCATCGGCGAAGGACTGTGGATGCAGACCGCCAACGACCAGCACATGAACCTGCGGGTGATCGTCAAGGGCATGCACGAAAACACGCGCGTGAAGCAGTTCGATTTCAAGCGCTTCAATGCCGAGGCGGTCGAGGTCGAGAAGAAGCCTTAGCCGCGTCAGGTGTATGATTTCTTCATGCGCACTGTGCGAGCACTCACCATTCTTGCGGCCAGTTTGCCGCTGATCCGGCCTGCGTTGGCCTCGATTCCCGAAACCGTTCACGTTGAACAGGGCCAGGTCAAAGGCGTTGCGGGATCGACCGCCGGCGTTCTGATTTTCAAAGGCATTCCGTTCGCGGCCCCTCCGGTCGGCGATCTGCGATGGCGCGGTCCGAAAGCTCCTGCCGCGTGGACCGGCGTCCGGGAAGGCGACAAATTCGGCGCGCAGTGCATGCAGCGCGGACGCGGCGGCTCATCGGGCAGCGAGGATTGCCTGTACCTCAACGTCTACACGACCACCGCGGCGTCCAAACGGCCGGTGATGGTGTGGATCCACGGCGGCGCGCTCACTAGCGGCGCGGGGTCGATTTACGATGGCGAAGCGCTTGCGAAAAAAGGGGTGGTGGTGGTCACCATCAATTACCGGCTGGGCGTGTTCGGATTCTTCGCGCATCCCGAGCTTACTAAGGAGTCGGACCGCAATTCGTCCGGCAACTACGGCCTGCTCGATCAGGTGGCGGCGCTCGAATGGGTGCAGAAAAATATCGCGGCGTTTGGAGGCGATCCCAAGCGCGTCACCATTTTCGGCGAATCGGCCGGATCGTGGAGCGTCAATTATCTGACCGCGTCTCCGCTCGCGCATGGATTATTCGAACGCGCCATCGGCGAAAGCGGCGCGGAATTCGATCCCGCCAGAAAGCTCGCCGATATGGAGCAGCAGGGTGTGAAGATCGAGAAATCGCTCAAGGCGAATTCGATTGCCGACCTGCGCGGAAAATCGGCCGCCGAGGTGCAAGCCGTCCTGTTTCAGACGGCCGCGAATGTCGACGGCTGGTTCCTGCCCACCGATGTCTACACCATTTATGCCGACGGCAAGCAGAACGACGTCCCGATGTTGATCGGATCGAACAGCGACGAAGGCACCATGTTTACGCCGCCCAGCGTCAACCTCCAGTCCTTTCATCAGACCGCGGAACGGCAGTACGGCAAAGATGCCGATGCGTTTCTCAAAGTGTATCCGGCCAGCACGAATGAAGAGGCGTGGGCCGCGCAGGCCTCGGCCATGCGCGATCGCACCTTCGGATGGGAAATGCGCACGTGGGCCCGCATGGAGTCGAAGACGGGGAAGAACAAAGTTTTCCTGTATTACTTCAACCGCGTACCTCCCGCGCCGAGCCGCGTGAAGGGCGCTTATCATGGATCCGAAATCGCGTATGTATTCGGGAACCTGATCGTGGCACCTTTCGCGGCGAATCCGAACGGCGCGTCGCCCAAATGGGAAGACGTGGATCGCAAGCTGGCCGACACGATGTCGTCGTATTGGGTGAACTTCGCCACCAACGGCGATCCCAATGGAAAGAATCTGCCGAAATGGCCGGTGTTCAAGCCGGTGAAGAATGAAGTGGTGATGTCGTTCGGAAATACGACCGAAGTGAAGCCGGTGCAGAATAAGCCGGGGCTCGATTTCCTGGACACCTATTTCGAACAGCTGCGGAATTCGCCGGCTCCTTCGGGAAGCCGGTAAAGGACGGGGATTTCAACCCGCGCTGCGCTTCAGCGCCGCTGTGCGAGAGCGAGGCTGAAGCCTCGCGCGGGCTGAAGCCCGCCCTCCACCTGGGGACGGCGGCTACTGTTCAAGCGGCGGCTTCAATTTCCTTTTTTCTTGATATCTCCGAGCGGCGATTTGGACTTGTCCCCATTTTTGACACAACCAGTTAAGACTCAAGATCCATCCAAAGGAGAATTGAGTCATGGGGTTGTCGAGAAGGATGTTCACCAAGGAGTTCAAGCTGGCTGCCGTGCAGCGGCTGGAACGCGGCAGTTCGATTGGCGAGGTGGCACGGGCGCTGGAGGTGAATCCCAACGTGCTGCACCGCTGGCGGCGTGAGATTCGGCAGGGGCCGGGCAACGCGTTTCCGGGGCACGGCAAGCAGCGCTGGGCCGACGGGCGGATCGCCGAACTGGAACGCAAGATCGGCCAGCAGGCTCTGGAGATCGATTTTTTGAAGGGGTGCTTGCAGCGCATCGAGCAACAGCGGATGCTGCAGGCCTTGACTGGAAATCCGCCGTCTACCAAAAGGTCCAAGAAGAAGTGAAAGCCGGAGGCAGACTGACCGTCGACCGCATGGTAAAGCTGGGCCGGGTTTCCCGATCCGGTTTTTATCGCTTCGACGACGCCGATCCAGGTCCAGATCTGGATATGGACTTACGTGACGCGATTCAGAAGATCGCCGTGGAGTGGCCGGCTTACGGGCGGCCGCGCATGACCAAGGAACTTCGCGAGCGCGGTTGGACGGTGAATCCGAAGCGCGTCTACCGGCTGATGCGCGAGGACAACTTGCTGTGCGTGCGCCAGCGCAAGTTCGTCGTCACCACCGATTCCAACCACACCCGCAAGGTGTATCCGAACCTGGCGCGGGATATGGTCCTGACCGCGATCAATCAACTGTGGCGCGCCGACATCACCTACATCCGGCTGCGCGACGAGTTCGTGTTCCTGGCCGTGATTCTGGACGCGTACTCGCGCCGCGTGATCGGTTGGGCGCTGGATCGCACGATGGAGGATGCGCTCACGCTGACCGCACTGCGCATGGCGCTATCGCGCCGCGTCGTGGGACCCGGCCTGGTGCATCATTCCGACCGCGGCTCGCAGTACGCCAGCAACGATTACACGGATCTGCTCAAAGCCAACGGCATCGAAATCAGCATGTCGCGCAAGGGCAACCCATGGGACAACGCGGCCTGCGAGTCGTTCATGAAAACGCTGAAGTACGAGGAGGTGCTGCGCAACGAATACCGCGACCTGGCCGACGCCCGCGCGTCCATCCGCGAGTTTCTGGAAAAGATCTACAACCAGAAACGGCTGCATTCCGCGCTGGGCTACATGCCGCCGGCCCGATTCGAAGCAAATCAAAAGGATGCCGCTACGCGGCAGCTTTCTGTATGAGTTTTCCGAGGCATCAGGAAATCTTTCCATCCGATGGAGGCGCCAGCCCTGCGGCCAACGCCCCCGCTCATCGTCTGGATGAGTTTCCGACTGGCTATTCCTCGGCGAGTTGGTCTCCACCAGAGCCCGCCTCCGCTTCACCAGCCGGGCACCAGTATGCTGTAATACCGTCTTGCTGGTCGAGATCTTTTCATCGAACGGTCAACTGTGTCTTAACTGTTTGTGTCAGCCGAGGGGGCAAGCGCAATTCGAGGGTCCCGTCATTATTGATGTCGAACCCATACGCGAACGGCGTCAGCGCCCCGGCCTTATACGGAATGATTTTTCCGCCGCCCATCCAGCATTCGAACTCCATCGGTCCACTGAGTCCTTCCGTGATGGTCACCTTGCCGGATCGAAAGACCACCGTCATGCCGCCCACGCCGGCCGAGAGGCCCCATCGGCCGTCATATTTTGCGGGGCAGCTCACCAGCCCCGCCTTGGGAGCCCGGCCCGCAGGACGCGTGGCCGCCACGGGAGCAGTCGAGGGCCGCAGATTCTCCGGACCGGCGCGCACTGTCCGGTCGCCATCTAACGCGGTGGTGCGCTCACCTGGAAGCTGGATGGTGTACATGTTCAGATCCTGTCCCACCACTTCGCTCTTCATCCACTTTCCGTTGACGTGCACCTCCACCCATTCGTGAAGATCGTATTGCCCCAGCGCGTGATCCGCCGCCGTGAGCCTGCCTGCTCTACGCACTTCGAGCGGCTAGGTTTTCGAAATCTCGACACCGTTTTCAAGGCGTACGTAATACACGCTGCCGCGGACCTGCAGCACTTTTGCGTCGCCCCAACCGCCGCCCGCCAGGACACGGACCGTATCGCCGACCTTGAATCCGCCCGATCCGGCTGGCGCACTTGCGGCAGCAGCCGGTGGCGCGGATGCCGCGCGGGAAGCGAAGGGAGACGGCTTGGCCGGCACCTCGCCGCGCTGTGGACTGGACTGCGCTTCGGCCGCGGTTTGCACATGGCACTTGGAAAGCGCCGCGACCAGTTGGACGCGCAGCGCTTCACCTCGCTGGTTGGCCTGCCCGTTCTTGTAATTCTGAAAATCGCACGCGCCGGTGGTGGTGTTGCAGGAAAACACCTTGAAATTCGGCGTGGGCGGTGTGCACATATAAACCACATTGATTTGAAGATCCGCTGCTTGCGCCAGCAGACCAGGCACCGGGATCGCGATCAGCAGAGATATGGACTTGGCAATGCGCATAAGCTCGGAAGCATATCACAGGAGCATGTCGCGGACCTGCATCTAACTCGAGTCAGCCGGAAATTCCGGACCTGCTCCGATCGAGACGGTAGGAGTCAGCGTGAGAAGAGTATCCACCGCTTCCTAGTCACGGCGGGGTGAAGCGTCGACTTTTCAACACACGCTTATGCATGGGGCCGGTTCGGTTCCTACTTTCCCGCCGCATGCTCCGGATTCGACAGCTTTCGGATTTCGTCGGTTTCGATCAACAGAGCGCGCGGGGTGGCGCTCAACTCGATCGCCTTCGCCATCGCCTGAATTGCTTCGACCTTCAGTCCGTTCGCCTGACAGGCGCGCGACAGCAGCATGGCTGCGCCCTCCGATTTCGGGGACTCCTCCATTATCATTTTCGCGAGCGTCAACCCATCCGCGGCCTTGCCGGTCGAAAGAAGCCTTCCGGCGAGGCGCTGCATTTCGCCATCGCCCGCGTCATATTTCGAACCGGCTTTCATTTCTTTCGCCTGGCGCAGCGCCGCGTCGAGTCCGGACGTTTGATACGTCTTATACAGCTCGACCGCGCCCGGCTGCTTCGGCATCTCAGGCGTCTTCCCGTCCAGGATCGCAATGATCCCGCGGGTCATCGGGTTCAGCGGAGCGCCGCCGGTATTATTGAGCAGCACCACCAGGCGTTTCGATTCCGGACTGCGCCAGATGATGGTGTTGAACCCATTGATGCCGCCGCCGTGCTCGATGATGGTCACGCCGTCGCGTTTCGTGATGTCCCACGCGTAGCCGTAATGGGAGAGCCCGGGAGTGAACATGCGCTGCTTGCTCGCCGCCGAGAGGATTTTTTCGCCGTACAAGGCCTGGTCCCACTTGTAGAGATCCTCGACGGTCGAATAGAGCGAGCCCGCCGAATACGGGAGGGTCATGTCGATATAAGTGGTGTTCCGATACTTGCCTTCGAAGGTCTTGTCGTAGCCGGCGGCGCGCTTGCTGAGCAGTGGAAGCGTCGAATCATATCCGGTGTCGTGCATGCCGACCGGATCGAAAATGTGTTCATGAAGCAGCTTCTCGTACTTTTCGCCGGTGACTTTTTCGAGAATCACACCGAGCAGAAAATATCCCGAGTTGCTGTAGCTGAACCGCGTTCCGGGTTCGAAAAACAGATCGAGATGCGAGAACTTATCGACGAACCGGGCGGGTTGGTAAGGCGTGCGCGATTCTTCTTCGAAGTCCGGGACCTCCGTGTATCCCGGGATTCCGGAGGTGTGGTTCAACAGTTCGTGAATGGTGATCTTGTCGCCGGTGCGCGCGGGATAGTCGGGAAGATAACGCGTGACTGGGGCCTGCAGATCGATTTTGCCCTGTTCGACGAGTTGCAGAATCAGTGTCGCGGTGAATTGTTTGGTGACCGATCCCAGGCGGAACTTGGTATCCGGCGCGTTGGGGATATTCCATTCCATGTTGGCGAGCCCGTAGCCCTTTTTGAGCACCACCTGCGCGTGGTCCGCCACCAGCGCGGAGCCGTTGAACAGCCCCAGCTCCTGATATCGCGCGATAAAGTGATCGATCTGCTGGTCTGGAGTGGCGGCCATCGCGATCGGCGCCAGCGCGAGTGCCCAAATGAAAGTACGCATGAAACCTCTCAGTACAGAATATACGCCAAGGCGTCTACGATCCTGGACGACGGATTGCGGGTACTCGTCCCCTCCTTTACCGGTCTGCTTGAAAAGCCGGGGTCCTACCCCGCCGTTACCGGCAGGGCTGGTCTATCGCGTTGAAGGCGCAGACGTCCGTGACCAGCCCTGCCGGTCACGGCGGGGATCAACTCCACTTTTCACACACACTCGTCACGGCGGGGATCAGATCCACTTGTTCCGCATCAGAACCCCGAGAGTGATGGAGGGGATCGCGGCGATCCGTGAGCCTGTTATGAACAGCGGCCGCGGAACGGAGTAAGATCGAAAATAACGCTCTATGTCGAAACAGTTGCTTCTCCTCGCATTTCTGGGTCTCAGCGCGTTCGGGCAGTACCGGGTCGCCCTGGGCGACTGGCCCGAACAGCGCGGCCCCAATCGCGACGGCATTTCGAAAGAAACCGGGTTGCCCGATCAATGGACGCTCAACGGCGAAAACATGCTGTGGCGAGTTCCCTACGGCGGCCGGTCCGCGCCGGTGATCATGGGGAATCATTTGTATGTGCAGAATCCTTCGGGCCGCGGCGCGGATGAGCAGGAACGCGTAATGTGCCTGAATCCGGATACGGGGAAGGTGATCTGGGAATACAAGTTCAACATCTTTCAAAGCGACGCGCCCGCGCATCGGGTGGGTTGGGCATCGCCGGCGGTCGACGTGGAAACCGGGAACGTCTACGCGATTGGCGCGGGCGGATTCATGGTCGCGCTGAATAAAGATGGCAAGCGGGTGTGGGACCGTTCGATCGGCGAGGAGTTCGGAGCGTTCACCACGCACGGCGGGCGCATGACGTCGCCGCTGATTGACGGGAACCTGGTGATGGTCAGCCTGGCGGTTTCGACGTGGGGCAAGGAATCGAATCGCGCGCAGCGGATCATCGCGCTCGACAAGCGGAATGGCGAGATCGTCTGGGTTTCGAATCCGGGCGGGCGTCCGTATGATACGGCTTACGCGGGAATGAACATCGCGACCATCGGCGGCGAGCGGCTGCTGATCATGGGATTGGGCGACGGCGGGGTTTACGCGGTGAAGCCGCAGACCGGCGAGAAGGTGTGGGGCAAGGTGGTGGCCAAGCGCGGACTCAATACCTGCGTGGTGGTGAACGGAAATACCGTGATCATCAGCCACGGCGATGAAAACCTGGATTCGACCGAACGCGGCATGATCGCGGCGATTGACGGGTCGCAAAAGGGGCAAATCACGGGGTATAAGTGGGCCGTTCGAGGGTTTTCCGGAGGCTTTTCGTCGCCGATTATCGATGGCGACCGGGTGTACCAGATTGAAGACGGGTCGAAGATGATCGCGTTCGACGTGGTTACGGGAAAAGAGCTGTGGAAACAGCAGCTTGGGACCGTCCAGAAGGCGCCGCCGGTGCTCGCGGACGGGAAATTGTACGTGGGGACGGAGAGCGGGAAGTTCTTCATTCTGAAACCGCATTCGGATCGCGTGGACGTGCTGAGCGAGGTCGATTTGCCGATCTCGAAGTACTCGTGTTGCAGTGAGGAGGGCGCTCCGGAACAGGTTTTGGCGGGCGCGGCGGTGTCGCATGGGCGGGTGTTTTTCGTTTCGAGCGATGCGGTGTATGCGATTGGTCCCAAGCGGGCGAAACAGCTGTCCGGATTTGCAGTCGACCAGCCTGCCGATAAGGGCGAGGGCTCGCCGGCTTATCTTCAAGTGACTCCGACGGAAATGGTGCTCAAGGCTGGGCAAATAGTGAAGATGCATGCCAGGATATTTGATGATAAGGGGCGGTTTCTGAGGGAAGAAAAGGCCGAATGGTCGGTGGAGGGGCTGAAAGGCAAGGTTGGCGATGGCTCGTTCACGGCCGACTCAGAATCGGCCGGATTGATCAAAGCAAGCTTCGGCGGGTTAACTGGCCAGGCGCGGGCCAGGATTGTTCACCCGCTGCCTTGGACGGAGACGTTCGAGGAATATAAGGATGGCGATGTTCCGCCTGCCTGGATCAACGCGACGGCCGGAAAGTTTCAGGTGGCGACGCTCGACGGGAGCAAAGTATTACAGAAACTACCGAATGGAACATTGTTCAAGCGGATCCGCATGTTTATCGGTCCAACAGATTGGTCCAACTATACTTTCGAAGCTGACGCACAGGTCGGCGAGAAGCGCCGGCAGATGGGGGACGTGGGGCTGACCGTGCAACGGTATTCAATGATTCTGTACGGCAACGCGCAGCAGTTGAAGATCGAGCCGTGGGAGCCGGAAATCCAGCGGACGGCGATGGTTCCTTTTGAGTGGAAGAAGGATACCTGGTATCACCTGAAGCTGCGGGTCGAAAACATGCCGGGCGGGAAGGTGCACATCTCCGGAAAAGTATGGCCCACCGGAAGCACTGAGCCGGCGGCGTGGACCATTGAAAAAACGGACCCAATCGGGAATCGCGAAGGCGCTCCGGGGGTGTTCGTCGACTCCGAGTTCGGCGCGTATCTGGATAATTTCAAGCTGACTTCGAACTGAAAGTAAAAGGATAAGTTTCATGCGAACGGCGATTACGATTTCAGTGCTGATCATTGGTGCTTTTGGGGCAGGAGCCTTCCTGGTTGAAGCGTCCGACCCCGGCGGCAACGGCGATTGGCCCATGTGGGGCGGGACTTCGGACCGGAACATGGTTTCCAACCAGCACGTGGTGACCAGTTGGGACGTCAAGACCGGGAAAAACGTGAAGTGGGTATCCCAGTTGGGATCGCAGAGCTACGGGAATCCGGTGGTGGCGGGCGGGCAGGTGTACGTCGGGACCAATAATGAGCTGGTGCGCGATCCCAAGGAAGGCGGCGACCGCGGCGTGCTGATGTGCTTCCGCGAATCGGATGGCGAATTTCTGTGGCAGCACACGAATGTGAAGCTCGCTTCGGGCCGCGCCAATGACTGGCCATATCAAGGCGTGTGCTCCTCGCCGATGGTGGAAGGGAACACGGTTTACTACGTGTCGAACCGGTGCGAGATCGTCGCGCTCGATGCGCGCGGGGATGGTAACAAGCACGCCAAGGTGTTGTGGAAGTTCGACATGATGGAAGAGGTCGGCAGCGAGCCGCACAACATGTCGAATTCGTCGCCGGTATCTTACGGCGACCTGCTTTTCATCAGCACGGCGAACGGGCAGGATGAGAGCCACGTGCATATTCCGTCGCCCAATGCGCCATCGATTATCGCGGTGAGCAAAACGACCGGAAAACTGGTGTGGGAAGACAATCCGGTGGGCGACCGGATTCTGCACGGCCAGTGGGCGTCGCCATCGGTGGGAAAAGTTGGGGATGTGGTGCAGGTGGTGATGGGCCAGGGCGATGGCTGGATTCGCGGCTACGATGCGATGACGGGAAAGCGCCTGTGGTGGTTCGATCTGAACCCGAAAGATTCGGTGTGGCCGAAGACGCGCAACGAAGTGATCGCGACGGCGGTGATCTACGACAACAAGGTGTACATCGCCAACGGCCAGGATCCCGAGCACGGCGAAGGCGTGGGGCACCTCTATGCGATCGATGCAACGAAGCGGGGCGATATCACGCAGACCGGCAAGATCTGGGAGTTCGACAACATCCGGCGCTCGATTTCGACGGGTGCGCTGAAGGACGGGTTGCTCTATTACTCCGATTTTTCGGGCTTCCTGCATTGCCTGGACGCGGCGACGGGCAAGGAGTACTGGGTGCATGACATGCTCGCGTCGGTATGGGGTTCGCCCATGATCATCGGCGATAAAGTATACCTGGGCGACGAAGATGGCGACGTGGTGGTGCTGGAGCATAGCAAGGTGAAGAAGGTGGTGGGGGTGTACAACATGGGGTCGAGCGTATATTCGACTCCGGTGCCGGCGCATGGAGTTCTGTTTATCGCGAACCGGAACCAATTGTTCGCGCTGAAGGAAGGCGCGATGACGAAGCCGGCGACGGCGTCGCTGTTCCGGGCTCCGTGGGCGTTGGCGCGGCGCTGAATCGTGTCGGTCGTCCTCAAGACGTTCATTGTTACCGGCGGCAATAGCGGCCTCGGGTTCCAATGCGCTCGATTTATCGGAGCGGACCGGAGCAATACCGTGGTCATTGCGTGTCGTGATGAGGGAAAAGGCCGGGAAGCCCAGGACAAGCTCGACCGCATGGGCTGCCAGGCCGGGTTTATGCCGCTGGATCTTGCCTCGCTCGAATCCGTCCGCGGGTTCGTGAAGCTGTTCAAGGCGGCGGGGTTGCCTCCGCTTGCGGGCATCGTCTGTAATGCCGGCATTCAGAATATCGGGCAACCAGCCAAAACGCGCGAAGGCTACGAGGAGACTTTCGGCGTCAACCATCTTGGACATTTTCTGCTTACCAATCTCCTGCTGCCAGAAATGGCGGAAGGTGGAAAAATCATTTTCGTTTCGAGCGGCACCCACGATCCGAAAGAGAAAGCGCCACTGCCGGAGCCACGATACGAAGATGGATACAAAGTCGCGGCCGATTTCGAGCCGGGCGCCGACGCAGGCCGGCGCCGATATACGACCTCCAAGCTGTGCAACGTATACTGCACCTACGAATTGGCGAGAAGACTGGAGGCCAGTGAGGATCCCAGACTGCGGTCGATCCGCGTGCTCGCGTTCGATCCGGGATTGATGCCGGGCACTGGCCTCGCCCGCACCTACCCCGCGGTGCTTCGTTTCCTCTGGAACTATTTCCTGCCGGTGTTGACCCTGTTTCAAAGGAACGCGAACATGCCGTCAAAATCGGGCAAACGTCTCGCCGCTCTGGCTACCAACGGCGCAAATACGGTAACGGCGAAATATTATTCCGACGGTAAGGAAAAGCCATCGTCCGACCTCTCCTACGATCTTGGCAACGCGAAGAACCTTTGGGAAGTGAGCGCGCAGATGGTAGGGATCAGCCCGGCCATTCATTGACCGCGCGAGCGCACGCGATCGCAACCCAGTTTAATTGGGAAAAGCGGGACAGACGGGACATTCTCCAATTTTGTGAGAGCAAGGGGGCGACGATTGCACTCATTGGTAAATGCCTCGACTCGCGCGAGTGATTGTACCCGAGTTGGCCCATCATGTTACGCAGCGTGGCAATGCTCGCCGTGATGTATTTTTTTTGCCAGCCGATCGCCATGTCTATCTTGGACTCTTGAAGCAGTATTCCGAGCACTATGCGCTACGGATTCTCGGCTATTGCCTGATGACGAATCACGTGCACCTGGTGGTCGTGCCGCAGGGGGAGGCGGCGCTGGCGCGAACCTTGCGCGAGGTGCACGGGCGTTACGCGCGCTATCGCAACGCGATCGAGTGCAGCTCGGGGCACGTCTGGCAGAACCGGTATTACTCCTGCGCACTGGAAGCGGCGAGGCTCGCGGCGGTGATGCGCTATGTGGAGTTGAATCCGGTGCGTGCCGGGTTAGTACGAGTGGCGGACGATTACGCATGGAGCAGCGCTCTCATCCATTCAGGCGGCGCGGATCGAGTCGGGCTGCTGGACCTGCAGGAGTGGCATCGGGCTTGGACGCCCGAGGCGTGGGCGTCGGTGTTGCGGGATGGCGAGGACTATGCGGCCGCAATCCGCGAGGCGACCCATTCCGGTCGAGTGTTCGGCGGGGAGGGGTTTGTGGCGGAGTTGGAGCATCGGCTGCAGAGGCGCATCGCGCCAGGGAAAGCGGGAAGGCCGAAAAAGGGGCTCGCGGATCGGGCAGCGGGATGAATTCGGGGAAAGTCCCGTCTGTCCCGATTCGATATTCGATAGATTCGATACGCGATTCGATATTCGATTGGCGATTCGATTGATTCGCAAAATATTATTCTGACGGAAAGGAAAAGCCGTCGTCGGAGCTCTCTTACAATCTCGGAAGCGCAAAGAACCTGTGGGAGGTAAGTGCGCGGATGGTTGGGATCAACCCTGAACCGCGGCGTTCAGCAGCCTTCTAGCTCTTCTTGCCGAACCGATAGCCCAAAATCATTTTGATGATCAAATGATCCGTGGCCGCCGTTGCGCCGATGCCTACTCCGAAGTTGAATTCCCAGTCGGGCGACAGGTTCAAGTCGAAATCGGGGAAGAAATCGTGTTCCTCCTGGTGGACCGGGAAAAACGCGCCGAACGGGCCCACCGAGCCGTAATATTCAAAGCCGCCCTGTATTTTTTTCGTGATGTCGTAGCCGACCTTCACGTCCGGGGAAAATACCAGGCCCTGGTGCACCGATAATCCGTGAAATGAACGGTCGAGCGTGGGATTGAACGCCATGTACCAGCGGCCGAGCTGCTTGTCGAGGATCGGGCGGATCTCAAGCGTCCATGTATCCGGCGAATAGCTGCGGCGCTGGTAGCCGAATTCGAAGGAGATGCTGGCGCCCACCGGCCATTTCCAATCTTCCGGGGCGCGCACGCGCGGACGGATGTGATCGCCGACCCAATCCCAATCGTGGCCGTCCGGGCCGACCGCGGTGAAAATGTACCAGCCGACTTCAAACCAGTCGTTGATGCCGCGGGTGATTTCGATGGTCTCGTGCCACTGATGTGTTCGGCACGATGCCGTCCAGATAGCCTTTGGTGCCTTCAATCGTCAAGTTGCTGTGCAGCTCCACCATGGTCGCGCCGGGCGCCACGGTTTCGGAGGGATAGACCTGGATCTCGTAGTTTCCCTGCGCGAATGCGGCCGTTGCGCTCAGGACCAGCAGCAGGAATCTCATGCGAAAATGTTCAGCCCACTACGCTCGGATCGGGTGTTTCTTTGTTTTGGGCGGCGCGTTCCTGAGCACGATGTTGCTTGTAAGCCGCGCGCGTGGCGGCGATCTGTTGGACGTGATGCTCCACGTGCTCGGCAATGAGGCGCGTGAGGAACAGCAGGCTCATGGGGCCGCGCTGGCTATGCGTTCCGGTGCGTTCGAAGGCGGATTCGGGAAGGTCGCGGATGACGTCGTAATTGGAATGCCGCACCACGCGAAACAGCTCCAGCGCCTGCGAGATTTTGCGTTTTTGATAATCCAGCTTCTCGGCCCACGCGTTCTGGTCCCAGGCAGGCAGTTGCGGATTATCTTCGGCGATCAACTGGCGCAGGCGCATGGCCGCGGCGGTTTCGGCGTCGGCCAGATGGCACACGATCTGGCGCACACTCCAACCGTTCTCCGGTTTGAAATCGAGCTCCGGGCCGGCGGCGCCGGTGGTCGCGACGGCCAGCAGCTCCGGGCCGCGACGGAATCGTTCGAGCAAATCTGCGAGTTCAGACATGATCAATAATAATCGGCGCAGGACATATAGTAGCCGCATTGTTCGCACAGCAGCTTGCATTTCCGTTCGGTGAGGCGGCGGCTGCACACGGGGCAGTAGAGCATCGGCTCACGTTCATCGGTTCTGGCTGGCTGCGGAGCGGCGGAAGCGGCGTCCATCGCGGACCATTATCGCACCTTCGCGAGGCGGGGCCTTATAATGATGCTAGCGGCGGCCCATCACCCATGAAAACCACTCTCGTCTTCCTGACCCTGGCAAGTTTGTGCGTTGCGCAATCGAAGCGCGAATGGGAGCATCCCATGCGCCAGGCGGTGCGCGGCACGCACGGCGCGGTCGCGGCCGGAAGCGAGTATGCGACGGAAGCCGGGATGCGCACGTTTTATCGCGGCGGCAATGCGGTGGACGCGGGTGTGGCCAGCATGTTTGCGGCTTCGGTCACCGAGTTTTCGCATTTCGGAATGGGCGGCGAAGCGCCGATCCTGATTCGCACCAAGGCGGGGAAAGTTTTCTCGATCGCGGGCGTCGGCACCATGCCGAAAAAGGCCAGCGCCGAGCTATTCCGCACGCGTCCATTGAAGATCGGCGAGCTCTTCGAAACCGAGCCGGGCGGGCTCAAGGATATTATTCCGGTGGCGGGGATCATGCCCGCGCTGGTTCCGGGGATGGTGGATGCGGGCCTGGTGGCGCTGCGCGATTTTGGAACGAAATCGTTTGGTGAAATTATCCAGCCTGCCATTGAATTGTCCGACGGATTCGCGATTGATGAAATGCGCTCCAATGTAATCGCCGGCAGCCGGCAGTTCTTCCAGCTGTGGCCGACGTCGAAGGCGCATTGGACGCCGAACGGGCAGATTCCGCGGGTCGGCGATATTTTCCGCCAGCCGGATCTGGAGCACACGCTGCGGTCGATGGCGGAGGCGGAGAAAAAAGCGCTGGCCGCGGGCATGAGCCGGCAGGCTGCGATCGACGCGGTGCGCGATTATTTTTATCGCGGTGAAGTGGCGCGCAAGATCGACGCATTCATGAAAGCCAACGGCGGGCTGTTGCGCTACGAGGACATGGAAGCGTTCCACCTGGAGCCAGAAGAGCCGGTGATGGGCACCTATCACGGGTATAAAGTTTACAAGCCGGGATTCTGGAGCCAGGGTCCGGCCATGATCGAAACGCTGAATATCATGGAAGCGTTCGACGGCCGCCTGCCGCCGTACAACTCGGCCGAATACATTCATCGGTTGACGGAAGCGCTGAAGCTGGCTTACGCGGATCGCGACACGTATTACGGCGATCCGAAATTCAATCACATCCCGAGCGACATTCTGCTTTCGAAAGAATATGGCGCGGAACGCCGCAGGCTGATTACGGATAAAGCGTCGCAGGATTTTATTCCCGGCAAGATCAACGGGAAAACCGGGCATCATCCGACCGAGAATCCGATGGCGCATATCAAGATCGACGATGCGCTGATGGCCAAGGACACCACCTGCGTCGACGCGATTGACAAAGATGGCATGGTGTTTTCGGCGACGCCGTCGGGCGCGTGGATGCCCAGCGTGATCGCTGGCGATACCGGGATTCCGCTCACCGAACGCGCGCAGCAGTTCGTGCTGGTGCCCGGAAATCCGAATGAGCTCGCCGGGGGAAAGCGCCCGCGGGTGACGCTGAGCCCGACCATCGTCACTTTGCCGGACGGCCGTCCGTACATGGCGATGTCGACGCCCGGTGGCGACAATCAGGACCAGGCGCTGATCCAGGTCTTCTTTGACGCGCTCGAATTCAACATGAACGCGCAGAACGCGGTGGAAGCGCCCAGGTTCCAGACGCGCCACCTGGTGTCGAGCTTCGACAATCACGCCTGGAGCCG
Organism: Terriglobia bacterium; assembly: GCA_963797245.1. Lineage (GTDB taxonomy): Bacteria > Acidobacteriota > Terriglobia > Bryobacterales > Bryobacteraceae > Palsa-187. The sequence goes on along the minus strand of CAWCPE010000007.1, from coordinate 51,193 downwards.
CGGCGATCTGATCCTGGATGAGCGTATTCCGCAGATCACGGTGAGCGAACTCGCTGAGCGGGGGCATCATACCAGCACCTGCTCGCGCTGGAACAATGGCGCGTGCCCGGTTTTGATCAAAGTTCTGCCGAGCGGGATTATTGAGGCGGGTGCGGATCCTTATTACAACCGTTCAGCTCACGCCTGGTGAATGCTTCGCTGTTCGATACCGGGCCGGATCGCACGGACCTCGCTCGCCGGTTGAATTCGCTCGCTGCGGAGAATATTTGCATCGGAACGAGTTCCTGGAAATATGAGGGCTGGCTCGACCAGATTTATTCGCGCGACCGGTATCGCACGCGCGGGAAATTCTCGAAGCAGCGCTTTGACGCCGAGTGCCTGGCGGAATACGCTGAAACATTTCCGATCGTTTGCGGCGACTTCTCTTTTTATCAGTTTCCCTCGCCGGAATACTGGAAAAAGCTGTTCTCGTCCGCGCCGGCTTCGCTGCAGTTCGCGCTGAAGGTTCCCGAAGAAGTCACATGCGAGGTTTTTCCGAAGCATGCCCGCTACGGGCCGCGGGCGGGTCAGAAGAACGAATCGTTCCTCAACGCGGAGGCGCTGCGGGCTTTGTTTCTGGAGCCGCTTGCGCCTTATGCCGCGCGCGTTTCGCCGCTCATCTTCGAGTTCGGAGCGCGTTCGACGACGCCCATTGCGTTTATCGATCAGCTCGATCACTTTCTGGGCGCGCTGCCGGAGGGATTCCGGTATTCGGTGGAAGTGCGCAATCGCGAATTTCTGGCGCCGCGATATTTCGACTCGCTGCGCGCGCATCATGTCGCGCACGTGTTCAACTCCTGGACGCGCATGCCGCCGATTGGCGAGCAGGCGGCCATTCCGGGGGCGTTTACCGCGGATTTCACGGTGGCGCGCGCGCTGCTGCGGCCGGGACGCGCCTACGAAGACGCGGTGAAAATGTTTTCGCCGTACGACCAGATCCGCGACGAGAATCCGGAGGCTCGGGAAGCGTTGCGGGCGTTGATCAAGCGGATGCGCGAGGAGCGGCGCGCGGCTTACATTTTCGTCAACAATCGGCTGGAAGGGAACGCGCCGGAGACGATTCGCGCCGTGATTGCGGAATGAAACTTCCGATTGACGAGCTTCTGCCGCAGATCACGGCGGAGCTGCGGAGGTCGAACCGGATTGTAATTGAAGCGCCGCCGGGGGCGGGGAAGACGACTCGCGTTCCGCCGGCGCTGCTGGAGTTCGGGGAAGTGCTGGTGCTCGAGCCGCGCAGGATCGCGGCGCGGATGGCCGCTCGGCGAGTGGCGAGCGAACTGGGTGAAAGCGCCGGCGAAACGGCTGGGTACCAGGTGCGGTTTGAAGATGTGAGCGGTCCGCGGACGCGGATCCGGTTCGTGACCGAAGGCGTGCTGACGCGCCGTCTGCTTTCCGATCCGAAGCTTCGCGGCGTGGCGACCGTGATTCTCGACGAATTTCACGAACGGCACCTCGATTCGGATCTGGCGCTCGCGCTGGTGAGGCGGCTGGACGTCCGGATCGTGGTGATGTCGGCGACGCTCGACGCGGCGCCCATCGCGACGTTTCTGGATGGCTGTCCGGTGGTGCGGTCGGAGGGCAAGCTTCACGAATTGCGGATCGAGTACACGCCACATTCGCCGGCGCCAATCGAGGAACAGGTGGCATCGGCGCTCGAACGGTTGGTGAAGGGAGGGCTGGATGGGGATGTGCTTGTCTTCCTGCCGGGTGCGGCCGAAATCCGGCGCGCGGCTCGGGCGGTGGAACGATTCGGGCTGCTGACGGTTCCGCTGCACGGCGATCTCACGCCGGCCGAGCAGGATCGCGCGGTGGCGACTTCGGCTCAGCGCAAGGTGATTCTTTCGACCAACGTCGCGGAGAGCTCCATCACGATTGAAGGCGTTACCGCGGTGATCGACAGCGGTCTCGCTCGTGTTGCCATCGACTCGCCGTGGACCGGGCTGCCGTCGTTGAACGTGCAACGCATCAGTCAGGCTTCTGCGACGCAGCGCGCCGGCCGGGCGGGGCGCACTCGACCCGGACGCGTGATCCGCCTTTATACTGCCGAGGATTTTCATCGCCGTCCGGCGGCGGATCCTCCCGAAATTTTGCGGCGCGAGCTTTCGCAACTCGTGCTGCAATTGCGGGCGATGAAAATCGAATCGCTCGAATGGCTCACGCCGCCGGCGGAGGCTGCGCTGGAGGCGGCCAACATGCTGCTCGATCGGTTAGAGGCGACTGCTCAGATGGCTGCGCTCCCGCTGCCTCCGCGCCTGGCAAAGCTGGTGACCGAAGCTACGCGGCGCGGAGTTCCTGCCAGAGGTTGCGCGATCGCTGCGGTGCTCAGCGCGGGTGAGCGGGGATCGTCCGATCTGCTTACGTTGGCCGAGTCCGATTGGCAGCCGCAGACGCGGCGTATTTTCGACCAGCTTCGCAAATCGATTCCGGGCCGCGATCGCGGGTCGGACGCCGCTGCGCTTCAAGCCGTGCTCGCGGCGTTTCCGGATCGGGTGGCGAGGCATCGCCGGGATGGAGAGCTATTACTTTCCTCCGGAGGCTCCGCGCGATTTCCGGATTGCCGGCACGAATTTCTGCTGGCGATCGATATTGAAGAGCGGCGGGAGCGCGGATTACCATTGGTCCGTCTGGCTGCGCCGATCGAGCCGGAGTGGCTGCTCGACCGGGCTGTTGAACGCAGCGAGCTTCAATGGAACCGGGCGGCGGAGCGGGTGGAACAGGTGGTCGCGCTGGTTTACGATCAGCTGGTGATCGAGGAAACACGGCGGCCCGCATCGGCCGGTCCTGAGACCGAAAAGTTGCTGGCGGAAAAGGTGCTCGAAGCCGATATTGGCCGGTTTATCGATCGAGATGAGCTGGAGCAGCTTCGCGCCCGGGCCGCTTTCGCGGGCATTGAGATTAATGAGAATCGCATGCTGGCGGAGCTGTGCCGGGGAAAATCGGCGCTGCGCGACATCACGGGACTCGCCGAGGCGTTGCGGCCGGCTCGGCTCGATCAACTTGCGCCGGAGCGGCTCACGGTGAACGGACGGCAAGTAAAGGTGCATTACGAGGCGGGCAAACCGCCGTGGATCGAATCGCGGCTGCAGGATTTCTTCGGACTGCGCGAAACGCCGCGGGTGGGGTCGACGCCGGTGGTGGTGCATCTGCTGGCGCCGAACCGTCGGCCGGTGCAGATCACTTCGGACCTTGGAGGGTTCTGGGCGCGGTTGTATCCGCAGGTCCGGCGGGAACTGGCGCGGCGGTATCCGAAGCACAAGTGGCCGGAGAATCCGGGGTGACGTCCAGTTAGCGGGCGCTGGTGAAAATGGCGAAGGATGCGCCTTGCGGGTCCGCGAGCACGGCCATGCGGCCCACGCCTTCCATGGTCATCGGCGCGAGATGCTCGGAGCCGCCCAATTGTTTGGCTTGCGCGGCGGTCGCGTCGACGTCTTCGACGGCATAGTAAATTAGCCAGTTCGGCGGGATGTAGGGGTTGCGCTGCGATGCGGGGGGAATGCCGCCGATGAACTCTTCGCCATTCTTGATGTGCAGGTAGCCGGACGGATCGTTCTCGCCGGTCACGAGGGTCCATCCGAACAATCCTTCGTAAAATGTTTTGGCGCTGTCCGGCTCGGGCGTGTTCAAATCGGCCCAGCACAGCGATCCCGGATCGCCCGCAACGGTGATGCCGATGCTGTTGGTTCCCTGCCAAATGCAGAAAAAGGCGCCGGTGGGGTCCTGGATCACGGCCATGCGGCCCTGACCGGGAACGTCGAACGGCGCCGCGATGATGGTCGCGCCCAGTTCGGCGGCGCGGTTCGCGGTATCGTCGGCGTCCTCGACGGCGATGTACAGATTCCAATGCGGCGGGGCCTGGGACCGTTCTTCCTCCCGCATGGTATACGCGGCTGCGGCGTCGCGTCCTGCGAGCTGAAACATGGTGTAGAAGGCGTCCGGTCCCATCGGGAAATCGGTGTGCGACCATCCGAAAAGTGGTTCGTAGAAGCTCTTGGCCTGGTTCTGATCCATCGACGCCAGCTCGACGAAACAGAACGCCCCGGGTGCGTGGCGATCGACATTCGGCATGGGAGGATTATAACCTGGGTCGCCGGGATGTATAATTTCTTTTCTATGAAACTTTCCATTGCTGCCCTTCTGACGTTCTCCCTGGCGGGCCTCGTCGCCGCCGCGCCCGACGATCTGGACGATTCCTACACCAAGCTCAAAGCGGCGGTGGAGAAGAAAGACCCTGACGAAGTCAAGACCGCCGCGGCGAATACGCTGAAGCTGGTCAAAGCGGCGGAGGCCGCGCCCAAGCCCGCCGACGCCGACGCCGCGAAGGACTGGGACAATCGCATGAAGTATGACCAGGAGGTGGAAGGCTACACCGAATATGCGCTGGTGTTCGCGGCCGAACAGCCTGGCGTCGAGCCGGCCAAGACCGTGGAGCTGATCAATACCCTGCTCGCTCAGAATCCGAAGAGCAAGTACATTGACGAGATCTGCGCGAATGCGTTCCTGCTGGCGCTGGGGAAATCGGGTGGCTCGGCGAAACAGGTGGAGGGGATGACCAAAATCGTCGCTGGGCATCCGGACAATATCGTGGCGCTGACGGCGCTGGTGGAGGGATCGAAGAATTCGCTGAACTACGCGAACAAACTGATCGCGGCCGCGAAAAAAGCGAAGCCCGAAGGAATTCCGGAGGCGGAGTGGGAAAAAACCAAGAACGCCGCGCTCGGTACCGGCTATTATTATGCCGGGTTCGCGTACGGCCAACGTCAATCCTGGATCGACTGCGACAAAGACCTGACGGCCGCGCTGCCATTGATCGCCGGCGATCAGAACCGGACGGGCGCCGCGTATTACACGCTCGGATTCTGCAAGTATTCGTTCGGGAAACTGACCAACGACCGCACCAAGATGCAGGCCGGGGCCGCGCTGGTGGAAAAGTCGGCTGGAATGAAGAACCCCATGCAGAATCAGGCGTATCGTACGTCTATGGCCATGAAGCAGGAACTTAGCGCCCGGCATTAAACCAGTACTTCGGGCCGCCGGGTTCCAGACAGTTGAGTGGCCAATTTGGCCCACGCGTGAGACACATCGGCGCCTGCGTGCGCTTTTGTCGGCGGGATCTCGCGTATTTGCAAAACGCGCGCGGTGGAACGTGGAGTGCTCTAACCAGGCGCAGTGGACGAACTGCGAAGATCGGAAGTTTCGAATGCCAATCGATTGGGAGAGGGTGCGTCGGAGGCTTCCTCGCCCGGTTCGATATTCTCCTTTGTGCCAGCACATGGCGCTTGCAGGGCAGGTGCGGTTGCACAGCAATTGAGCCGCACCTTGACGGAGGGCCTTGGAATCGCCGTGTTGCTGGCCGATTTTGACCGGCGCGCGTATTCGGTGTGGAGCACGACGGAGCCTCCCCGGCGCCTGGACGGCCGGACCTGGGGAGCATTCGTTTCCGAGGTGGATGGCACGCAGGTGCTGAATGCCCGCGAAGTGCATCCGCGCCAGCTGACCCCGCTGCTCGACTACGCACGGGCTCATTTCCCGATTGTGTGCGCGGATCTCACCGGCGCGCAGAACTCGCACGCACTCAGCGTATTGAAGGCTTCAGACGGAATTTTTCTGGTGTCCGGCTCGGACGGCGCCTCGATGGAAGGCATCCGCGAAAAGATGGAATGGCTGCGATCCATCGGTCTGGGCGAGCGGTGCGGCATTCTGCTCGAACACACGCCTCACGGAGTGAGCGCGGTCGAGGTCGAAGAACTCACCGGCACGCCGGTGTGTAGTTTGATCGAGAATGCGCGCCAGATTGAGCAGTTGGCCACCTGGCTCGCCTCAAACACAGCGGCCGCGGCGGCGGGCGAAGGCGACGCGGAATGCGCGGTCGCGTAACCGGCCTGCGCCACGTTTCTCAATCGTGGCACAGGCCCTCGGACCACTTCAGAGTTCCTTGACGAACGCCGTGACGGTCAGGATCAGCATGGCGAAGCCGAGCAGGATCGCGATGGTCCCGACGATCCAGCCGAAATTCTTGAGCCATGCTTCGGGCGGCGGCGCCTTTAGTGCTTCGAGCTTGCCTTCGGCCTTGAGACGCTCATACTCCTCGGGGTGCTTTTCCTTCAACTCCTCCTCCGTCTCGCGGCCCGTGAAGATGGCGAGATCCATCGGAAAATTCTGCGGACGCAGGTGGGTGTTGAAGTAATGGATGGTGAAGATGAAGCTGACGGCGAGCAGTGCTTCCTCGCCGTGGATCAGCAGAGCGATATTCAGCCAGGAACCGGGGATGAAGCGGGCGAAGAACGGCGCGAACCACATGGCATAACCGGAAAATCCGATGATCGCCATGCCCCAGAACACGGCCCAGTAGTCGACTTTATCCCAGTAGGCGTAGCGCTCGAACTTCGGCTTTTTGCCCATCCACAGGAACCAGCGGAAGTTCTCGAACGCATCCTTGATGTCCTTGAGGTTGGGCACCAGCGAATCGGGTCCCCAGACCAGGCCCCATTGTTTCTTGACGAACGCCCGGTAGCCGACGTCCATCACGTGGGCCACAAAAGCGATGGTCAGAACCACGGCCGAGAGCTTGTGGAAAAACAGGATCGCTCCAAAGCCCCCGATCGAACTCGCCAGGCCGAAGGCCCAGCTGGTGTTACTGAAGCGCAGCGGCAGGCCGGTGAGTGCCAGACCCAGGAAGGTGACGATCACGATGCCGTGCAGATAGCGCTGCCCTAGCGTGAAGCGGTGATAATAAGTTTCAGGAGCGGCTGCCCCGGTTGTACCTGTGGTTGGGGTTAGTGGCGTGGTCATGCGTTTCTCCTTTCGGCCCTGGAGCGGATGAACCAGAGCACCGTGTGCAATGCAAAGAATCCCAGTACGCCGGCCAGCAGCAGATTCATGAAAATCGAGGCCGCGTGCAGCAGTGGATAGAGTTTGCCGTTGTGCGGATCGGCGTGCGGCTGATAGGTGACGAAGCTCGCGTTGGCTCCGGAGTGACAGCGGCCGCAGGTGGCGATCAGGTTAGCCGGGGCGACTTTGGAATTCGGATCGGAGGGGGGCAGAATGTCATGTGAGCCGTGGCAATCCCAGCAGCGGGCGACCTGTTGAAACTGGAGGCTCGAAACCTGGGAGTGGAACGTGTCGCGATAGGTGGCCATCTCCTCTTTATGGCAGCCGCCGCAGGTTCCGGTGGTCTTGATCTCAAAAGCGGCGGACTTGACGTTTGAAATCTGGTGCGCGGTGTGGCAGTCCGAGCAGGTCGGCGCGTCCAGGTCTCCAGCTTTCATCAGTTGCCCGTGGATGCCGTTCTGATACGTGGCTTCGACGCCGCTGTGGCAGGTGCCGCAGGTATCGGCGACGTTGCCGCGATAGACTTTGCTGGCCGGATCGGTATGCTTGCGGATATCGTGCGAGCCGTGGCATCCCGAGCAGGTGGCGGCCACCAGCAGCCCGTCCTTGGTAAGCGCGAAGCCATGGATGGAGTCCATATATTGCGAATACACCTCGGTAATGTTGTGCGGCTGGGTCATTTTCGTGTCGGCGTGACAGGCTCCGCAGGTGCGCGGGATGTTGAGCGGATAAACCGTCGATTTGGGATCGGTGGCCGGGAGAATCGCGTGCGCGTCGCCATGGCAGCTCAGGCAAGGCTGTTCGCTGGCCTTGGCGTGGACGCTTTGCGCGACCTTGGGAATCGAGGCGGCGTGACAGGTCCCGCACTGGACTTTGTCGACCTTTTCGGAGTGCGGAAATGCCTTGATGGTGGTGTGGCAATCAGTGCAGCCGAGACCGCCGTGAATACTGGCTTTGAATTGGGGTCCGCCTTTATCGGAGTGGCATTGGAGGCAGTCAGCCTGGGCCAGGGGCGCGGGCGGAGGGCTGTCCAATGGACTGGCGTGGATCGGCGGCGGCGTGGCCAGATGGAGTGCGGCTATCGCGCCGAAAAGGATACCGGAACGGAATAGAGTTTCCTTCAGACACATACATGGCTCCTTAACCGGAATCGACGTCCCGGGAACGGTCGGCGCTGAGCAGGCCGCGGACGGGCGTTTTGTTCCAGGGCTGACGGAAAACCGGGCGAAGGAAATAGCCTGCGCCGGAAAATAAATCCGGCGGGACAAAATCAATTTTCGCGTCAACTCCAGCCGCGCGGCCGTGCTTTCAAAACGAACCGGCCCGGCCGCCCGGCCAATGAGACTACTTCAGGCTGCGGAGATAGGCGATCATGTCATCGGTCTGCGCGGCGTTCACCGAAGACACCGCATGCATCTTGCCGACGCCGTCGGTGACTGATTTCTTCAGATCTGCATCGGACGACTTGCGGATGTCCTTGAGATCCACTTTCATCGCCTTGGCGATGGCAGCGTTGCCCGAGCCGTCGGCGCCATGACAGGACTTGCAGGCCCGGTCGTACACTGCCTTTCCGGCGGCGGCATCCGCCGCAAAACCGGCCGTCGCTGAGGCGACGGCCAGAATGGTGGTTGCAATAAGAATTCTCATGATTTGTGCTCCTCTTGAATGTATGGATTTATACTGCTTGCTGAAAAAAAGTTCATTGGTTTGTATGAGCCGAGTTTAAGTACGCAATTAAGTTGGACATCTGGGCCGCGCTGAAGCTCGGCCAGGCGATGTGCTTCGACTGCATCTGATTCATCATGCGCGGGCCGTGATGCCACAGCGCGGAAATCATCCCGGGTCCGCTCATCGGGAGCGACGCGGACGGCAGTTGGGGCGCGCCGTCCGTCCCGGCCTGGTGGCAGCTGGTGCAATGTTTCGATGCGAAGACGCGGTGGCCGGCGTTGGCGTCGCCGGCATCCTCGAAGAACTGGCGCGCCCACAGAAAGCTGATCAGATCCCGCATCTGGTTGACACTCATGCCAGCGTCCACCGCAGGCGTAGGCCCGCCCATCCTGGGCTCGTGATTCCACAGCGCGGCCGCGATATCGGTCAAAGTCATGTGGCGGAGGCGCGGTGCCAGATCCAGGCTGGTGTGATGGCACCCGGAGCAGGTTTTCGATTCGAAAATCTGCCGGCCCTGGTCGCCGCTGGTGATTTCGACCAGGCCTGCCGGAGCGGAGACGGCCGCCGTGGTGCGCAGATACACCAGAATGTCGGTCAGGTCCTGCGAGGTCATCTCCGGCCAGCTCCATTTGCGTTTGGCGAACTGCTCCTTCATTTGCGCGGCGTGATTCCACATGGCGTCCACCAGCGCGATGGGTTGATTCACCGACTGCCACTCCGAAACGGGCTTGGCTTCCGGGATTTTGGCGGTCTTGATGCCGTGACAATCAGCGCAGTGTTTTTCTGAAAAGAGGCGGATGCCGCGTCCGGCGTCGCCGGGGTGTTCGAAGAACCGGGCGGAGTAGAAATAGGCCAGCAGATCGGCCGCCGCCTGGGGATTCAGATTGCCGGCGCTGATGTCGCGGTCTTTCATGACCGCCCACATTTTGGGAGCGTGATTCCACAGCGTGGCGGTGAGCGACGCCGGGGTGAAATCGCGATCCACGACCTTGCCGAGATCGGGCGCGATCATGCCGCCGCGCCCGTTGACGCTGTGGCATTGAACGCAATTGAGCGAATTGAACAGCTGCTCGCCCCGCCGGGAATCGGCGCTGAAATCCGCTGCGCTCAGGGTCGCGATAGTCGCTAACGTGATTACAAATCGCGTCATCGGGAGAACCTCAATCCGCTGGTGATCGTGTTGGTGTGGAAGCCTTGGTACAGATAGAACGCCTCGCCGTATCCGTAGTAGCGCCAGTCGGCAAAAAAGCTGACGTGTTTGTTGACCGGGAGCCACAGTGTCGCGACCGGCTGATAATAGCTGGTCGGATTGCTGCCGCTCGAAATGAACAGGGATCCGCCGGCGCTGAGTTTCGGCGTGAACGATCCGGAGTGTGGAAGTTTTATGTTGACCAGTCCGGTGGCGATGTGCGCGTCGTCGACGTAGCGCGAAAGTTGCGCCGTGAGGAACTCCGGCTCAAGATATCCGATATTGCTAAGGATGCCGGAGCGGGTGTAGGAGCCTTCGATATCAAAATACTTGTCGCCGAAGGGCGTCCAGAAGAGCGAAGCCGATTCCTGGCGCGAGCTGAAGTTGTAATTCACCCCCGGCGTGGGATTCTGATTGTCGAGCAGGATGAAATCGCCGGCGAAGCTCAACGTCTTGAAGGCCTGATAACGGATCTGCCCGCGGACCTTTTGATAATTGTACAGGCTGGTGCGGAAGTAGGCGCCCGTGCTGGAGGCGACTTCGGTTTCCCCGGTAATCGTGATGCGCTGGATGGGACGATACCGGAATCCACCCAAACCGACGTTGCGGTGAATGGCGCTCATTTCCGGGCCGGTGAGTTCGGCCAGGGGAAGAATGTTGTCGCTTGCGTCGCCCCACACATAGCGATAGCCGCCGCGCACCATCAGGTTGGAAGTCGCGTCGTAATACACGTCCACTTGCGCCTGGTTGTAATTGTTGACCAGAGAGGCGGCCAGCTCGCTCGCCATCTGTTGGGAGGGCGTCGAGACGAGTAGATTCGTGGAAGTAGCCGAACTGGCGTTGTGCAGGCGATCGGTCATCCAGGATTCGACGATCCGGACGCGCTTCAATGGACGCATTTCGGCGCCGGCGCTGGCGGTGGTATGCGGGAGCGTGGCGGCGGCGTTGAGCAGAAACTGCTGGCTGGTATAAAACAGAATCTGGCTCTGGAGCAGCAGATTCCCGGCATCGGTTTGGGTGTACTGCACCGTCGAGGTCGGCTCGCTGTACATAAACTGGCCATACAGATCGACCCAGGATGCGACGTTCGCCGTAATCAGCCCCTTGGTATAGTAGCTGTTCCCGTTGATGCCGTAGTTGGCGAGCAGGCTGGTGAGATCCACCGTCTGCCCGAAATACTGCGCCGGGTTGTTCCCGAAATTGGTCGAGCCAGGGGTCTGGTAGATGTTCTGGGTTTCGCGGTATTCGGTCGCGCCCTCTTCAATGGTCGCGTGGAAGCGGCGGAATTCGAAGCGCAGTCCGCCGCGATACAGGTTGGTATGGTTGGACTGCGTATCGGGAATCGGGAATTCGTTCACGTCGGTAACGAATACGGTCGAGCCGAAACCGGAATCGGAATCCCGGCTGAACGCGACGTAGGGCATGATCCAGCTTCCGGGAAGCAGATCGAGCGAGAGGTTGGCGAAGTGGCGCTGGTCGTCGAAAGCCTGCTCATCGAGCGACAGACCGCGGCTCATCAAAGGATCCGCATAAGACGGCAGGTAATTGAAGTACTCGAAGACCCGGTAATCGGCGCTGAAATCGTACAGCTTGGTTTTCGAGACATCGATGTTTAGAGTTTCGTACGGCGAGTTGACCAGGTCCGAGCCGTGCACGCGGATTTTGTCGAACAGCCGGTGCTTCGGATCGGTGATGGTGAAATCCGCGCCCACGATGGTGAATCCTGAATTAAGATCGACAATGCTGCGGTAGGTGGGAACGCTCCCGCCGACGCCGCTCACCCAGCGGTAGCCGAGATCGATGGACCCGTTGATCCAGTCTTCTCCGGACGGTACGGGGGACGGCGCCTGGTCCGGTTTGGCGTCGGTCTTGGTCGCCTCTTCCGGCTTTGCTTGATCTGGCTTCGCGGTTTGACCCGGCTTCGCGGCTTGAGCCGGCGTGGTCTGATCCGAGGATGCCGGTGTCTGCGCCGCCGGCGTCTGCGCGAGCAGTGGAAGGCACGCCAATAATATCAGGAATCTCATTTGAGCAGGTTCCTATCTACGTAGCTGCCATGGATCTTCTGATGGCACACCGTACAGTTCTGATAGCGCGGGTTGCGCAGATCGTGAAACGCCGGCGGCACCACCCCGAGCGTGCCGGTCCGGTTGCCGTTAGGCAGATTGGCGTGGCACTCCAGGCACACCAGTCGGACCTCCTGGCGGACCAACATTCGCGGATTGGCCGATCCATGCGCCTCATGGCAGTCCTGGCAGCCTTCAAAACGCACCGGGCCGTGCTCGAAGGTGAACGGACCGCGCTTGTCGCCATGACACTTGATGCACCCGACCTCGTTCCCCGCAAACGACGTGCCCATCGCGGGCTTGATCGAGCCGTGCGGATTGTGGCAATCCACGCAGCTCATGGCGTTCTCGGGCACCTTGTGATGGAAGGGCCGCCGGAATTGCGCGGCCTCGGTCAGGTGGCAACCCGAACATTGTTCATTGATTTCGGGATTGGTGCGTGCCAACAGGTGCGCGCCGTTATCGGCGTGCACTTTGTGACAGGACACGCAGGAGACTCCGTCTTTGGCATGGGTTGACTGCAAATGGCCCACGTGCGTCGGCGTGTTCAGATGGCAGCTCAAACACAGCTTGTCCGCCGCCGCGGCAGTCAGCTTGGCGGGATTCTTGATATCGGCCGCCGAAACCGATTCCGCGTGCTTCGCCCCCGGTCCGTGGCAAGACTCGCAAGCCTTGCCTTCGAAGCCCCACTTCTTGCTGGCATCCACGATGTGGTGCGGGCTTTTGGCCAACGCGTTATATATGTCCTCGTGGCACGCCTGGCAGGTGGTCGACCCGACATACGGCGACGTTGGCTCCTGCGCGATCAGCATCCCGCCGCACACCAGCATTCCGAGGATGACCGTGTCGAATCGCATGTTGATTTTTTGAAGTCCTAATCTCGTGTCTGGCGTTCCGAAAAGTTCTCTGATATTTTTCCTTGATGCACCTGAGTCGCCACGTTACACATCCTATTTTTCTATCAGATAGGGACCTAGCTGCGTCATATAACCCAGCTGTAAGAAAGATGGCGGGGTTTTGACAAAAGAAAGCGTGGCGCAGGAGATATTATGTTGGAGGTAGCCCTGCGCCACGCGGATGCGAATCGAACCGGCGAGCCGCTATCGCTACCGGTTCCGCTGTTGCTAATCCCTATTGCAATCAGGATTCCAGCCAGGAAACCGATTGTTTTGTGTCCTCACCACGCGCAGGCTGGGCCTGGAAACCCAGTGGATGACCCAGGTGCGCGAGGGCGACCCGCGCCGCGTCTTCAAAGCACTCGAAGAACTCGTCCAGGTGCGAGGGTTTGCCTTCTTCAGCTTCCATATTTAAGTACGGGCTCATCAACGTTGCCCGTAGGACAAACAGGCCGTGCAGGCGATAGTCGGCCGGATCGATGGATGCGCGCTCCAGCAAAGAGCCGATCGCGGAGGTCGAATAGCTGGCCGGCTGGAATACGGTTCGCGAAAGGAAAAACGGGGGTAGTTCGCCATGCGCCCGGTGAGTGAATGAATCGAACAAGTGGCGATTCAGACGGTTGATAAAGGCCAGATCGCCGGGCGGGTCGGTTTGAGCGAGAAAGCAGACGACATTGGTATCCGGCGGCTGCGCGGTGATCGGAATGAGACGGAGCCCGGCCGTGCGGCGACGGCACAGCCGCATGTAAAAATCGACTGCGGCAAGGAGCGACCCGCGCAGGATCCGGCCATAGCCCGAACGATTGGGAGGAATCATGCGATGCGAGAGCCAGCAGGCCGCGACCGCCGAGCCGGGTTTCGATCCTTCGAGAATATACGGCCCCACCGAGGCAGGCGGGCGCATGCTCGCATCTTCATGGTGAACGTCCGATAAATAAGGGATCTCCTGAGTTAGAAAGTGGCGCACCCGGTCATCGCGATACGCGGCGACGCCGCAGGGATACGGAATGTAGCCGAGTTTGTGGGGATCGACCGTGATCGAATCCGCCTTGGGGAAAGCGGCGAAGGCTTCGCAAACGTCTGGATCGCCCCATGCGAGGCCGTCGCGCGAGACGAAACGGCGGACGTCGTCGATATCGCAGGCGGGTGTGAAAAGACTGCGCAGATATCCGCCCCAGGCTGCGTCGATGTGCAACCAGGCACTCCCGCGGAGTTCGTGAATGCGATGGACGGGATCGACCGCGCCTTCCTCGGTGGTCCCTGCGATGGCGACGACGGCCAGCGGAACCTGTTTGAGCTGCCGCAGCTTCGCTTCGAGATCGACCATGTCCATTCGGAAGCGATGGTCCACGTCGACCAGCACCACGTGATCGCGGCCGATGCCGAGCAGGTCGGCCGCCTTGGTAATGCTGTAATGCCGCGCGCCCGATACCACGATCACGGGAGGAAGCAGACCGTAAGCGGCACACGTTCCGTGGTGCGCGATACTGAACCTGCTTTCGCCAAGCAGTTCATGCGTGACCCGCGCGGCTTCCGAACGCGCCAGGCAATAATGCTCGCGCACCGCCTCGATCAGTTCGGCGTGCAGAGCGACGGCCGCATGGGAGGGCAATGCAAGGCACGCTTCCGGCCGCAATGACGCGACCGCCAGCGGGATGCCGTGACGCCGGCACACGTCGGCTGCGGCGAGCGGAAAATAGCGCACATTGCGCGCCACCCACAGCGCTTCCAGATTCGCCACTGTTCCGCCGCTCGAAATGTGCGCCCACCCGAAGGCGTTGCCGGGGGGCGCCTCAAATCCGAGCATACGCAGGATGTCCGCGCCCACCTCCAGCTCCCAGTCAAGCGTCACCGGCGACGATTCCGGCGTCACATTATTCGGATTGTAAAGCAGACCGGCGAAGTAGCCGATGACGGCCGGCATGGTCTGATCGGAGAGCATGTGCGCGATGTAGCGCGGGCTGGAAAACGGAAAGTCGCGGCGCAGGCCGGCGAGCATGCCTTCCACGGTTTCTCTTAAACGCTCATGAAAACCAGCGGCGGCGGCGCGCATTCGTTCATCGATGAGCGGAGGGTCTTGCGGATAGCAGTCGCGGCGCCAGCGGAAGTAATCTTCGAGCACCCGCAGGATGATTTCTCGTTCGACCGCGGCGTTTTCGGCTTTGGGGCCGAGAAACCAGCCGGCCATTTCATCGGGAGCGGATTGGTTCACGGTTGCGCCCTGTCGAGTCTGTTGGGACGTGCTCCGCTTGCTGACGCGCGCGGTTCCGCAATTTGCTCCGTCGACGGGCTGCCGAACGGAATCGCGACGGTCAGGGAGCGGAGCACGTCCGGAGTATTCACACGCACGTTAGATATCGGAGCGGAGACAGGCGGCAAAAGGCGACCGCCTGTCCTACTGGTCACGCTGCCTCCAGGTCGATGACGGCTTCGACCACGCGATCTTCGAGCGAATAGCGCAGTTTGAAGCCGAGCTGTTTGCAGATCTCCTGCATGGCGCGATTGTCGGTCAGGATTTGGCCGAAGACGCGGGTCATATGTTCCTGGCGCGCGACGTCCACCAGGATCCTCATCATGGCGCCGCCGACGCCGTGCTCCTGCCAGGGATCGCCTACCAGGACGGCGAATTCGGCGTCGTTCGATCCGCGCTGGCGCGTCAGGCGTCCGACGGCGATGATCTCATGTCCGGCGGATTCGGCTACCAGAACCATCTCCCGGTCGTAATCGATGAAGCAGATGCGCGTCAGCCGTTCGTGCGAGACGCGGTAGCTCAGGTTCATGTGATGGAAATAGCGCGAATAGACGCTCTGCTCGCTCAAGGTGCCGTGAAAGTGCACCATGGCCGGCTCGTCTTCCGGACGGATGGGGCGGATGGTTACCGGCGTTTCATCGCGCATCTTGAACGACTGTATATATTGCGATGGATAAGGCCGGATGGCGGTGCGGGGAAGTACCGCGTCCTGGATCGACCAGTCATGGAGCACAATGCGTGCGTCGAGAGCGGTGATGATTTCCGGCGCGGCGATGAGCGGGTTGATATCGATTTCTTTGACGCGCCCGAGTTCCGCGACGAGGCGGCTGAAGCGGACCAGGATCTGCTCGAGCAATGCGCGATCCACCGGCTTGCGTCCGCGCACCCCGCCGAGCGCTTTGTAGATTTTCGTGCGCTCCATCATCCGGCGCGCGAGCGTGGTGTTGAGCGGCGGCAGGGTGATCGCACGGTCCCGGTAAATTTCCACCAGCTGACCGCCCGACCCGAACAGCAGGACGGGGCCGAATTGCGGGTCGGTGCTCGAACCGAGAATCAGCTCATAGCCATCCCCGCGCGCGATCATGGGCTGGACAGTGACGCCTTGAAAATCGGCCGCCGGCACGCGGGAGCGGATGCGTTCGAAGGCGGCGCGGACCTCGGCCTCGCCGCGCAGATCGAGCTCGACTCCGCCGACGTCGGTCTTGTGCGTAATGGTGTGCGAATGCAGTTTCAGGACGACAGCGCCGCCCATTTGCCTGGCGATGCGGCCGGCTTCTTCGGAAGACGTCGCTATTTCGGTCCGGGTGGCGGGGATGCCGTAGGCGTTGAGGATCCGCTTCGATTCGGCTTCGGTCAGCAGCGTTCGTCCGGATGCGCGGGCCTGTAACAGCACGGCGTCGACGGCCGCGCGATCGACGTCCATCTCCGCCAGTTCGGGCGTTTCGTACAAAAGGCGCAGGTTATAGGTGTAGTGCCACATGTCGACGAACGCGCGCGCGGCGGTATCGGGGAAGGGAAACGTGGGAATGCCTTCCAGGTTGAGAATTTCCTCCCCGCGCGCGATGGTCGCGCCGCCCATCCAGCTGGCCAGCACCGGTTTTCCGTCGACTTTGGAGAAAGGCTTCATTCTCTCGGCGACTTCGGACGGGCTGGTGATTCCCTGCGGCGCGAGCGTGATCAGGAGACCGTCCGCGTTGGGATCTTTAGCGGCAATGGCGACGGCGCGCGCGAAACGGTCGGGAGTGGCGTCGCCCAGCACATCGATGGGATTCGCGTGGCTCCAGTGCGGCGGAAGAAATTCGTCGAGCTGCGCGAGGGTGTCTTTCGAAAGTTCGGCCAGCTCCCCGCCTTCGCCGATCAGAGCATCCGTGGCGAGCACGCCGGGGCCGCCGGCATTGGTCACGATCACCAGGCGCGGACCCTGCGGCCGCGGCTGTTTCGAAAGCACCTCGGCCATGTAAAACAGATCGCTGATTCTCCGCACACGCAGGACGCCGGATCGTCTGAGCGCCGCGTCGAGCACTTCGTCGCTGCCGGTAAGGGCGCCGGTGTGGGACGCGGCGGCGCGGGCGGCCTGATCGGTTTTGCCGGCCTTCATGACGATGATCGGCTTGGTGAGCGCGACTTCGCGAGCAGCCGAGAGGAAGGAACGCGCGTCGCCCACCGATTCCATATACATGAGAATCGCGCGCGTGCGATCGTCGTCGCCTAAGTAATCGATAAGATCGCCCCAGCCGACGTCGAGCATCGACCCGGTGGAAACGAACGCGCTGAAGCCGACCATTTCGCGCAGGCTCCAGTCGAGAATCGCGGTGCATAGCGCACCGCTCTGGCTTAAGAAACCAATGGAGCCCGGTCGCGCGCTGGTAGCGGCGAAGGTCGCATTCAGACCGTTGAGAGGCGACATCAGGCCCAGGCAGTTGGGGCCGATGATACGCATGCTGCCGCCGCGCGCGGCCATGATCTCACGTTCCAGTTCGATGCCGCGCTGGCCGATTTCCTTGAAGCCGGCGGAAATAATAATGACCGCGGGCACCTTCGCGGCGGCGCACTCGGCGACGAGGCCTGGGACCGTGGCCGCGGGCGTGACGATGATCGCGAGATCGACCGGGGAAGGCGCGGCACCGATAGATGGATAAGTCTTATGGCCAAGTACGGTCGGGTGCTTGGGATTGATTAGGTAGAGCTGGCCGCGGAAAGTGGAAAGATTCTGGAACAGGCTGAGGCCGGCGCTGCGCTCAGCTTCGGTCGCCCCGATGATTGCCACGCTCGACGGCGCGAAGAAGTCCTGAAGCGGACGCCGCATGAACTGATCTTACAGCACGGTCGCGGCGGCTTCGCCGTCCGCGACGGATCCGGCATCCTTTTCCGCGACGGAGGTGAGCAGGCCCAGCCGGACGGTTTGGGGCTTCACCAGCGCCTGATAAATGGTCGACGCATCGATCGATTTCAAAATGGCTTCACGTTTCCGCGCAGTCAGTCCGGGAGCTTCCACATCTATGGCGACCTCGCCCAACCCTGACTCAGTTGGGTCCGCCGAAACACGCAGCTCTACACCATCGAGCGACAACCCTCGCGAGCGCAAATAAGCCGCGGCGCGCTGCATGGCGCTGCAGCCGAGGGCGCTTAACATCAACTCCTCAGGGGTCATTCCCGTGTCGCCGCCGCCGTCGTCAAACGGTTTATCGCACGCCACTCGATGAAAGCGCGCGAACGCTTCCGTGTGATTCTTTGCGCCCGGCCTGATTCGAATCTGCATCTGGCGATCTCCTCGGTTGGGGTAAGCCCGCTCGTGTTCTCCAATACCGGATATGCACTTGAGCAGCCATTGGAATCCGGCGTGCATTCTTCCGCGGCGGGAGGAATGAAGATGAGTTTTATGCCGTTTGCCATTGTGGTTTGGCTGGCCATTACGAGCGCCGTGATCGGGTTGGCAGTGTACCGGAAACTGGTCGCCCGCAACGAGGACGATTTTCTGCACGTGAATGAAGGTGACCGCGCGCGCGTGGCACAGCAGGCTGCCATCGCCGGTCGTCTCGACGCGGTTGACAAGTGGGGGAAGGCCCTGACCATAGTTGCGGTCGCGATGGGCGCGATTCTGGCAGGTGTGAGTATTTATCAGACCTGGATGGAAAGCTTCAAGATCAATCCGTGAGGTTGAGATTCTGAGCCGCGGATGGGTCCGAGTCAGACTGCATCCGCGGCTATCGAAATGCTGGCCGATTGGCATGACGGCCACCGAGCAGCTTCTCGAAACCATCAGCGTTCACGGAATGTTGAAGGACCTGGATCCGCATCACCTGCATCGCCTGGCGGGACTTGCGCTCGAAGCGTGCTTCGACGCCGGGCACATCATTTTCCGGGAAGGCGATCCGTGGGGATTTTTCTATCTGATCATTTCAGGCTCAGTCGCGCTGAGCACCGGTGATGAGATCGTGGAGATTCTCAACGCCGGCCAGGCGCTGGGATGGAGCTCGCTGATTGAAGGCGAGCGCAAGCATTTTCAGGCGCAGGCGCTCACCAGGGTCACCGCACTCGCTTTCGACGGCGAAGAATTGCGCCGCGCCTCGACCGCACATCCGGATTTTGGTTATGCGCTGACCAGGCGTCTGATGCCGGTGCTGGTGGATCGGCTGGAAGCGGCGCGGCATCTGAATCATCCTGCGCCCGCGAGCAAGAGCAACTGCGCGTAATGACCCACATTTGGGTCAATCCCCGAGGCTCGATCTCCTAAGGGAAATCCGACCACTAAAAAACCCATGAATTTGGGCGTTTTCGCGCGAGATTCTTTGGCGGTTGGTTTGCACTCTTCTTTAAACGAATCCGATCCGATCAGGAGGTTCCGAGATGTGCCTAGCCGTACCCGGCAAGGTTCTGACCGTTGAAGAGGGCGATGCGGCATTTCGATGTGGAAATGTCGATTTCTGCGGCGTCAGGAAGACCGTCAACCTTGCATTCACCCCGGAAGTCAGGCCAGGCGATTTCGTCCTGGTGCACGTCGGCTTCGCGCTGACGCGTGTGGATGAAGAAGAAGCCGCCCGCACATTTCAGTATCTGTTGCAAATCGGCGCGCTTAAAGAAGAGGGCCTGGAATGAAATACGTCGACGAGTACCGCGACCCGCAGATCGCGCTCGCCATCGGCCGAAGGATTCGCGAAAAAGTTACGCGCCCATGGGTTCTCATGGAAGTGTGCGGCGGCCAGACGCATACGCTGATGCGCTACGGCATCGACGAGTTGCTTCCACCCGAGGTTGAACTGGTGCACGGGCCGGGGTGCCCGGTGTGCGTAACGCCGCTTGAAATGGTAGATCGCGCGATCCGCATTGCATCGTCGCCGGATGTGATCTTCGTTTCCTACGGAGACATGCTGCGCGTGCCGGGATCGGAAACGGACCTGTTTCAGGCCAAGGCCAACGGCGCGGATGTGCGCATCGTGTATTCGCCGATCGATGCGCTGAATATCGCGCGGACGAATCCCACTAAGAAGGTTGTGTTTTTTGGAGTGGGATTTGAAACCACCGCGCCGGCCAACGCGATGGCGGTGTGGCAAGCGCGGGCCGAGGGGCTCACCAATTTCTCCATGCTGGTTTCACACGTCCTGGTACCACCGGCCATGCGGCTGATCCTTGGATCGCCCGCGAACCGGGTGCAGGGCTTCATCGCTCCCGGCCATGTCTGCACGGTGATGGGGTACAGCGAATATGAGCCGCTGGTGAACGAATATCGGGTGCCGATGGTGGTGGGCGGATTCGAGCCGCTGGATTTACTCGAAGCGATTTTCATGCTGGTGGCGCAGCTCGAAGAAGGCCGCGCGGAGCTTGAGAATCAGTATGCGCGCTCGGTGAACGCAGACGGAAACTTGGCCGCGCAGAAGATTATGCGGGAGGTGTTCGAAGTCACCGATCGTAAGTGGCGCGGCATCGGGTCGATCGACCAGAGCGGCTACCGGCTGCGCGAAGAGTTTGCGGCGTTCGATGCCGAACGCATTTTCGGCATGGAAGACGTCTGCGCCGAGGAACCCAAGGAATGCATCAGCGCGCTGGTGCTGCAGGGGTTGAAGAAACCGGTGGATTGCGAGGCGTTCGGCACGCGCTGCACGCCCATGAATCCGCTGGGTGCGCCCATGGTTTCGACCGAAGGCGCCTGTGCGGCGTACTACCAATACAGACGGCACCTGGTGGGGGTGGGCGAATGAGTACCACTACGACGACCTTCGTCTGTCCCACGCCGATTACGACGCGCGACCGGATCGTGCTCGGGCACGGCAGCGGCGGACGGCTCAGCGCGGACCTGATGCGGCAGGTATTCTTGCCGGTGTTCTCGAATCCTCTGTTAGATCGTTTAGACGACCAGGCGATTTTCGAGATTGGCGGCGCGCGGGTTGCGTTCACCACCGATTCGTTTGTGGTTAAGCCGTTGTTTTTCCCGGGCGGAGATATCGGATCGCTGGCCGTGCACGGCACGGTGAACGATCTGGCGATGGGCGGCGCGCGGCCGCTGTACCTGAGCGCGAGTTTCATTCTCGAAGAAGGTTTGCCGACGGAAACTCTGCAGGCGATTGCCTCGTCCATGGCGAAGGCCGCCGCGGATGCCGGCGTGACGATTGTCACCGGCGATACGAAGGTCGTCGAAAAGGGAAAGGGCGACGGCCTTTTTATCAATACCACTGGAATCGGCATCGTTCCGGACGGCGTGCGGCTTTCGGCCTCGAATGCCCGGCCGGGCGATCGGATTATCTTAAGCGGTGCGATCGGCGACCACGGAATCGCGATTATGGCGCAGCGCGAGGGGCTCGAATTCGAGTGCGATATTGTGAGCGATTCCGCCGCGCTGCATGAGCTGGTGGCGGACATGCTCACTGTGCCGAATGCGATCCGCTGCCTGCGCGACCCCACGCGAGGTGGGTTATCCAGCGCACTGAATGAAATCGCCGCGCAATCCAAAGTCAGCATTCAGATCGAGGAATCGAAGATTCTGGTGCGCGACGACGTGAAGGGCGCCTGCGAACTGCTGGGCCTGGATCCGCTGTACGTGGCCAATGAAGGGAAGTTGGTGGCGATTGTGGACGCCGAGTACGCCGACCAGTTGGTCAGCGTCATGCGGCGCAACCCGCGCGGCGAAGACGCCGCGATCATCGGAACGGTTGGTGACCAACATGCAGGTCTGGTGACCATGAAAACCGCGTTCGGATCTACCCGCATCGTGGACCTGCTCGCGGGCGATCAGCTGCCGAGGATTTGTTGATGCACGAAATGGGGATCGCGAGTTCGGTGCTCGAAGCGGTGGAGCGGGAAACGCATCGCAATTTCGGGTGCCGGCCGGTGAAGGTCGGATTGCGCATCGGCGAGTACGCGGCCGTCGATCAGGATTCGCTGCGTTTTGCGTTCGAGGTGCTGGCCAAAGATGCCCGGCAAACGCCCGTCGAGCTCGAAATCGATTTCCGCCCCGGCTGCGACGATCTGGCGATCGCCTTTATTGAATTCGACGATTCCGGATGCGCTCCGCCTGATGACGCTCGCGCTTCCGTTCAAGTTTATTCGGAACCACGATCGTCAGGGAGTGGAGCAGACCGACGCAAGGAGACAACCGTATGAATCGCGTCACCATCGAGAAAAAAGTATTAAGTGAAAACGACCGGATTGCCAACCGCTTGCGCGATGCACTGGCTGGCACAGGTACGCTCTCTTTGAACTTTATCGGCTCGCCCGGGGCGGGCAAAACGGCGTTTCTCGAAAGGACGCTCGAACGTCTCCCGAGGCATACCCGCGCCGCGGTGGTTACCGGCGACATCCAGACCGAAAACGACGCGATTCGCCTCCAACGCTACGGCTTTCCGGTGCGCCAGATCACCACCGCCGGCGCCTGTCACCTGGATGCCCGGATGGTCGAGAATCATCTGGCCGACTGGCTCGAAGAAGGCATCGAAATTCTGTTTATCGAAAACGTTGGAAACCTGGTGTGCCCCACCAGCTACGATCTCGGCGAAGACGCCAAAGTGGTGGTGCTGAGCTGCGCGGAAGGCGAGGACAAGCCGCTCAAGTATCCGGGAATCTTCCGCAAAGCGAAGCTGATGATTTTGAATAAGATCGATCTGCTTCCGCACGTCCCGTTTAACGCGACCGTGGCGCGTCTGAATGCCCGGAGCATCAATCCCGATCTCGACATTATCGAAACATCCTGCACCACCGGCGCCGGTTTTGACCAGTGGATGATCTGGCTCGACTGGCAGGCAGCGCAAAAGAAAGCGTCGGCGAACGCGTTCGCCGGGGCAACCCAATGACCCTAACCTTCACCCGAGCCACCGCCTAAGGAGGCGTTCATGCTCACACCTGAAACCGATGTCAGCGCCGCGCTTGCGCGCCGAGGCATCTCACGACGGCAACTCGTGAAGTTTTGCAGCACCACGCTGGGCATTCTGGCGCTTCCCGAGCATTACCTGGCGCAGACCGTGGCGGCCGTCGGCAAGGCGAAAAAGCCGGTGCTGGTCTGGCTCCAGTTCCAGGACTGCACGGGATGCTCGGAATCCATGCTGCGATCGAGCCATCCGGATGTCGCGGACGTCGTTCTCGACCTCCTTTCCTGGGAATACCACGAAGTGATCATGGCCGGCGCGGGGGCGAAGGCCAATGCCACGCTCGACCGCGTCGTGAAAGAAGAGAAGGGCAAGTACATCGTGGTGGTCGAGGGCGCGATCCCCATGGCCGACGACGGCGTGTACTGCACCATCGGCGGGCGAGAGCGCGATCGACATCGCCGAGAAAGTGTGCCGCAATGCGGCGGCGACCATTGCGGTGGGCGCCTGTGCGTTCGACGGCGGGCTGGTCCGCGCCAAACCGAATCCGACCGGCGCGCTGGGCGTTCACGAAGCGGTTCCGGGCATCAAAGTCATCAACATGGCCGGCTGCCCGCACAATCCCGCCAACACGGCCGCGGTGCTGGTGCATTACCTGACGTTCAACGATCTGCCCGCGCTCGATCAATATAACCGGCCGCTGTTCGCTTACGGCCGCGTGATCCACGACCAGTGCGAGCGCCGCGCGCATTACGACGCCGGCCGCTTCGTCACCGAATGGGGCGACGAGGGACACCGCAAGGGATGGTGCCTGTACAAGATGGGCTGCAAGGGACCGGCCGCCACCTTCAACTGCCCGATCGTACAGTGGAACGATCACACCAGTTGGCCCATCCGCGCCGGCCACGGCTGTATCGGCTGCGCTTCCCCGCGTTTCTGGGATCACATGTCGCCGTTCTACGACCGGCTGCCCAACGTTCCCGGATTCGGCGTCGAAGTCACCGCGGGTGAAATCGGCGCTGGCTTGACCGGAGCGGTCATTGCCGGCGTCACCGCCCATGGACTTATCAAGATGATCAAACCGGCGCCCAAGCCGGAACCGGCCGCCGCCGCGCCGCCGGCAGAAAGGGAGAACTGACATGGCGCGCCTGGTCGTCGATCCCGTCACTCGTATTGAAGGCCATCTGCGCATCGAAGCGCAGGTGGACGGCGGAAAGATCTCCGACGCCTGGAGCTCCGGGACCATGTTCCGCGGCATCGAGATGATTCTGAAGGACCGCGATCCGCGCGAAGCCTGGATCTGGGCGCAGCGCATCTGCGGAGTGTGCACCATGGTGCACGCCCTGGCCAGCGTGCGGGCGGTGGAAGACGCGCTGCAGATTGAAGTTCCCGAAAACGCGCGCATGGTCCGCAACCTGATCGCCGGCTCGCAGATGGTGCAGGATCACGTGATCCATTTCTATCATCTGCACGCGCTTGACTGGGTGGATGTCGCTTCGGCGCTCAAGGCCGATCCGGCCAAGACGTCGTCGATTGCGCAGTCCATCTCGGATTACGAAAAATCCAGCACGACCTATTTCAAGGGCATGCAGCAGCGCGTCAAAGGCGTGGTCGACAGCGGCCAGTTGAGCCTGTTCGCCAGCGGCTACTGGGGCCATCCGGCCTATCATCTGCCGCCCGAGGTGAATCTGCTGGCGGTGGCGCATTATCTGGAAGCGCTCGGCTGGCAGAAGGATTTCATCCGCATCCACGCGGTGCTGGGCGGCAAGAATCCGCATCCGCAATCGTTCCTGGTGGGCGGCATGACCACGGCGATGGACCCGAATGAGCCCTTCGCGGTGATCAATCCCGACACCATCAGCTTTCTGCGGGACCTGGTCAAGGGAGCGCAAGAAATTCGTCGACCAGGTGTACATTCCCGACGTCCTGGCCATCGCGCCGCTCTATAAAGAATGGTTCGGATGCGGCGAGGGGCTAGGCAACTTCCTCTGCTACGGCGACTATTCCTCCGGCAATCAGAAAGACCCCAGCACGTTTCTGTTCCCGCGCGGCATCGTCATGGGCCGCGACATCTCCAAGGTCCTGCCGGTCGATCCTGCCAAGATTACCGAATTCGTCGACCATTCCTGGTACGACTATTCCGACAATGAAGCCGGTGGGAAGCATCCGTTCAAGGGCGAAACCAATCCCAAGTACACCGGCCCCAAGCCGCCGTACGAGTTCCTGGACGTCGACAAGAAATATTCCTGGCTGAAGGCGCCGCGCTACGACGGCAAGCCCATGGAAGTGGGTCCGCTGGCGCGCATGGTGGTCGGTTACGCGTCGGGCCAGAAGGACATCAAGGCAGCCGTCGACGGCGCTTTGAAGAAGCTGAACGCTCCGGCCGACCGTCCTGTTCTCTACGCTCGGCCGCATCGCCGCGCGCGCTCTCGAAGCC
The DNA here is from genome assembly GCA_963797245.1 of Terriglobia bacterium. Classification (GTDB taxonomy): domain Bacteria; phylum Acidobacteriota; class Terriglobia; order Bryobacterales; family Bryobacteraceae; genus Palsa-187. The sequence continues at coordinate 26,029 of CAWCPE010000007.1, read as the reverse complement.
CAGATCATGGCCAACCAGCTGGAAGGCTGGGTGGACGAACTGGACTTCCAACTGGCGCACGGCAAGACGGCGATCTTCAATCCCATTCGCTGGGATCCGGCCACCTGGCCATCGGGCACCAGCGGCTACGGCTGGCATGAAGCGCCGCGCGGCTCGCTCGGACACTGGGTCGAGATCGAGGGCAAATCCATCAAGAACTACCAGGCTGTGGTCCCCACCACCTGGAACGCCGGTCCGCGCGACGCCAAGGGCCAGCGCGGAGCCTACGAAGCGGCGCTGCTTATCACCCCGTCGCCGATCCGGACCGGCCGCTGGAAATCCTGCGCACGGTCCATTCCTTCGATCCCTGCATCGCCTGCGCGGTGCACGTGATCGACGCCAAAGGGCGCGAATACACGATTCCATCGAGTGTGGACTAGGAGGAGACGAACATGCTACTCGCTCCAGAAAAAATCGATCCCGGTCCGGATCTTCATCATCCTCGCCTCGCTGAAGGCAAGATGGTCGCGGTGTACGTCTGGCAGTATCCGCTGCGGCTGGTGCACTGGGGGCTGGTCATCTACGATCGGCATCCTCAGCTTCACCGGCTACTACATTCACGATCCGTTCATCATCGGCCAGATCAACTGGCCGTTCCTGATGGGGTGGTTCCGCTTCACGCATGAAGCGTTCGGAATGGTCTTCATCGCGCTCTTCTTGACTGCGCATGTACCTGTTCTTTGCAGGCAATCGCTGGGAGGGCTGGCGGCGTTACGTGCCACTGCGGGCGGAGCAGTGGAAGGAAATGATGAAGGTCGCCAAGTTCTACCTGTTCATCAATCCGAAGCCGGTCTCGAAAATCGGCCACAACGCCATGGCGGCGTTTTCCTACATCGGCCTGTACGGGCTGGTGCTGGTCGAAATTCTGACCGGACTGGCGATGTTCAACTGGATTGCGCCACAACGCCATCGCCGGGCCGCTGGCGGGCTGGATCCCCAGCCTGATCAACATCCAGAACATCCGGCTGATTCACTTCTTCCTGATGTTCGTGTTCATCGCTTCGGGATCTTCCACGTGCACCTGGGGATGCTGATCTCGCGCGAGGAAAAGCACGGGCTGATGGACAGCATTTTCATCGGCTACAAAGTGATTCCAGTGGAGGAGCTGGAAGAAGACGACAAATTCGCGGCGGAACACGGAGAAAAATAATGAGTGTTCTGGTATTAGGTCTCGGCAACCTGGTTCATTCCGATGACGGCCTGGGGGTCCACGCCATTCAACTCCTTCAAACCGACCCCCGGGTTCCATCGGACGTAACCCTGATCGACGGGGGAACGCAGGGGCTGGGCCTGATTCCGCATATTTTCGGATTCGATCGCGTCCTGGTCATAGACGCGATCGACGTCGGCGAGGCTCCGGGCACTCTCCTGCGCCTGGAAGGCCGTGCTCTCGACAACCTTCCAGGGAAAGCGTCCGTACACGCCCTGGGCTTCGCCGACCTGATGATCGCTCTGAAACTGCTGGATTCGTCGCCCGAGGAAGTGGTGCTGTTGGGCGTGCAGCCGCAGTCGACCAAGGATTGGAGCGCGGAGTTGACGCCGGCGGTGGCGCGCGCGCTCGAAAAACTCCCCGCTCTGGTGCTCGAGCAGATCGCGGCATGGAAGGACGCCAGTAAAGCCAAGGAAACCAGTTATGAGTGTTGAACTTCCCGGCAAAATTCTCGAAATCCAGGTGATGCGCAATAACCGTCTGGGCCTGGTCCAGTTCGGTGAAACGCGCCGGCCCATTTTTCTGGATCTGGTTCCGGACGCCCGGGTGGGCGATTATGTCACCGCGCACGTCGGATTCGCCACAGGCCGGGTCACCGAAGCAGCCGCCCTCACCATCTATGCGGAACAAGGGCTTGGCCATCACACTGCTGAACAGGACTTGCAGCTTGAGGAGGCCGGCCCAGGCATGCAGCGCCGCGTAAAACCGAGGTGATCATGAAGGAGACCTCCGTGATTCCAGATGAAATGATCGAATTTGCCCGGATCTACCGGGTGCTGAGCGACCTCGATCCGGAGCAGCTCAAGAAACTTCTTCCGCTCGCCGAAGAATCGCACTTCAATCGTGGCCAGCTACTTTTTAAAGAAGGCGACCAGTCCTTATTCCTGCACCTGATCGTGGCGGGCGATGTCGCGCTCGAAATGATGGCGGGCGCGCAGGCGATTCCGGTGCAAACCGTGCACGCCGGCGACGCGATCGGCTGGAGTTCGCTGACGCCCGGCAACCGCACGCATTTTCAGGCGCGCGCGCTGAGCGCCGTCGATACGGTGGCTTTCCCTGGCGATCGGCTCAAAGCCGCCTGCGAGCGCGACCCCGCCATGGGTTACGCGCTGATGAAACAACTGTTGGAACTGGTTACCGAACGCCTGGACGCGGCGCGGATGCAACTGGTGGACATTTACGGGAAGCCGGAATCGGTGCGCCGCTAAGGCGCGCCTGCCGCTGTATGACCGGGCGCATCTCCACCCGCGGTTTAGGTGACCTGATCGAAGCGCTCGGCAGCGCGGGCTACCAGGTGATCGGTCCCACCGTGCGCGACGCGGCCATCGTCTACGGCCCGGTCAACTCTGTGGATGACCTGCCCAAAGACTGGACGTCCATCCAGGCGCCGGGACGTTTTTCGCTCGACACCGGTTCGGACGGCGCCTTTTTTGACTACGCGAGTCCGGCCAACAGCGTCAAGACTTTCCTGCGGCCCTCCGAACGGAAATTCGTATCCATTGAACTGATTCGTGATTCCGCTGGTGAAAAGGACGCTGGGACGTTCCGTTTCACCCCGCGCGCCGACGCAGTGACTCCACGCTTCGCATTTCTGGGAGTCCGCGCGTGCGACCTGGCTTCCATCGCCGTCCAGGACAAAGTGCTGATCGAGATCGACCCCGATTATCGCGCGCGCCGGGAAAATGCGCTGTTCATCGCCGTCCACTGCAACCGTCCGTCGAGCTGCTGCTTCTGTGTCTCCATGTCCACCGGGCCCCGGGCCACGTCCGGATTCGATCTCGCACTCACCGAGTTTCCCGAGGGCGGATTTCTGATCGAAACCGGTAGCGATCGGGGTGCGGCGCTGCTTCACAAGCTGCCGATGGACGACGCATCACCCGAGTTGGTGGAACGTTCGAACAAATTGACTGAACACGCCGCGGCTTCCATGCAGCGTTCGGTCGATCCGGCCGGGCTGCGCGAGTCATTGCAGAACAACTTCGACCATCCCGAATGGCAAGCCGTCGCCGAACGGTGCCTGGCGTGCGGCAACTGTACCATGGTGTGTCCCACCTGCTTCTGCGTGGAAGTCGGCGATTCGAGCGACATTTCCGGCCGCGTCGCGGAGCGCAGCATGCGCTGGGATTCCTGTTTTTCGCTCGACTTTTCCTACATTCACGGAGGCCGCATCCGCGTCTCCACGGCGGCGCGCTACCGGCAGTGGCTGACGCACAAATTCTCCTATTGGTTCGACCAGTTCGGGACCTCCGGCTGCGTCGGCTGCGGACGCTGCATCGCGTGGTGCCCGGTGGGAATCGATGTGACGGAAGAGATTGCGCGTATTCGCGGGGGAGGCGCTCCATGATTCGCGTTCGTGGTTTGCGGTTAGTGGTGAGTGGTCCGTCGTGCTGGACGCCAGTCACCACTGACCACGAACCACTCACCACCAACGCGTTCTCGGGCGGTAGCCCGTGCTGACCATGACTCCATCTCCCGCGCGCATCGTCGGCGTGGCGCGTGAAACGCGGGACACATTCACTTTCACCGTCGAATCAGCCACGCCCGAGCCCTTCGAGCGATTCAAGCCCGGACAGTTCAGCATGCTCTACGGATTCTCCACCGGCGAGATTCCGATTTCCATGTCGGGAGATCCCGGTGACGCGGGCAGACTGGTGTTCACCATCCGGGCGGTCGGCAAAGCCAGCCGCGCCATCACGCTGGTCGACCGCGGCGGATCCATCGGAATCCGCGGACCATTCGGCGCCGGCTGGCCGGTGCACGAAGCGCACGGAAGGGACCTGCTGGTGGTGGCGGGCGGGATTGGTCTCGCGCCCTTGCGCCCGGTAATTTATCATTTCCTGCGCCATCGCGATCTGTATGGGCGACTGGCGGTGCTGTATGGCGCGCGCAGCCCGCACGATCTCCTGTTCCGGCGCGAACTCGGCGAATGGGCCAGCATCCCCGGCGTGCAGCTGCTTTCGACCGTCGATTATTCGGGCAGGCTTCCGTGGAAGGGACAGGTCGGGATGGTCACCAAGCTTCTGCCGCTGGCAGAGATCCGGCCGGACCAAACCACCGCGCTGGTGTGCGGCCCGGAGATCATGATGCGTTTTGTGATCGCCGAACTCACGCGCCGCAAGTTCGCCCCCGAACACATCTACCTATCGATGGAGCGCAACATGAAATGCGCCATCGGCATCTGCGGCCACTGCCAGCTGGGGCCCCATTTTCTCTGCAAGGACGGCCCGGTCTATTGTTATCGCGACCTCCGTCCCTGGATCGAAGGAAAAAATGAGCTTTAAGCACCGGCCCTCCATCGCCGTTTTCAAGTTCGCGTCCTGCGACGGCTGCCAGTTGAGCCTGCTGGAGCTCGAAGACGAGCTGGTGGCGCTCGCCGGCGCGCTCGAAATCGCGTACTTCCCGGAGGCGTCCAGCAATCAGCGCAAAGGCCCCTACAATATCGGCCTGGTGGAAGGCTCCATCACCACGGCGCACGATGCCGCGCGAATCCTTGAAATTCGCCGCGCGTGCCGATTTCTGATCGCCATCGGCGTATGCGCGACGCACGGCGGAGTTCAGGCGCTACGCAATGATGCCGATATCGCCGCCTGGACCAGCGCTGTTTATTCATTCCCGCTCTTTATCGGAAAACCTGAAAAATCTACTCCGATCTCGGCGCACGTCACGGTCGATTACGAACTGCAGGGCTGTCCGGTGAACAAGCGCCAGCTGCTCGAGGTTCTCTCCGCGATGCTCGCCGGCCGGGAGCCCGACATTCCGCGGTATAGCGTGTGCGTGGAATGCAAACGGCGGGGAAATGTGTGCATCACGGTGGCGCAGGGCGCGGCCTGCCAGGGCCCCCAGACGCGCGCCGGATGCGGCGCGATCTGCCCGGCCTTCGGCCGCGGCTGTTACGGCTGCTTCGGCCCGCTTCCGGAACCGAATCCCAAAGCGAGCCCGGCGGTGAAGCGGTGACCGAGCGTAAAGTCCGCATCGATTATCTGACGCGAGTCGAAGGGGAAGCATCGCTCATTGTTCGCGTGAAGGACGCGCAGGTGCACTCCGTGCGCCTGAAAATTTTCGAGCCGCCGCGCCTGTTCGAATCGCTGCTCAAGGGGCGCCCGTATTCCGAGGTTCCCGACATCACGTCGCGCATCTGCGGCATCTGTCCGGTGGCGTATCAATTGTCCGCGGTCCACGCGATCGAGCGCGCCTTCGGCGTCTCCGTCGACCGGCCGGTACGGGAGCTTCGAAGGCTGCTGTATTGCGGAGAGTGGCTCGCCAGCCACACCCTGCACGTGTTTATGCTGCAGGCTCCGGACCTGTTCGGCCTGCACGATTTCATCGAGATGGCGAAAGATCACCCCGACTTTGCCACCGAAGCGCTGCGTCTCAAAAAAACCGGAAATCGCATCATGACACTGCTGGGCGGACGAGAGATTCATCCGGTGGGCGCTGTTACCGGAGGGTTTTCGAAATTTCCCGCCCTGGCGGATATGCTGGCGCTGCGCGAAGAGCTTATCTGGGCGCGCGACGCCGCCGTCGGCAAGGCACGCTTTTTCGCGACGTTCCAGTTTCCCGATTTCGAGCAGGATTACGAATTCGTCGCGCTTTCGCACCCCCACGAATATCCGATGAATGAAGGCCGCCTGGTCTCGAATCGCGGCCTGGATATCGATCCGTCCGAATACGAGCGGGCGTTCATTGAAAAACAAGTGCGCCATTCAACGGCCCTGCATTCCACCATTCGCGGGCGCGGTGCGTATCTACTGGGGCCGCTCGCGCGGTTCAATCTGAATTACGAAAAACTCAGCAAGCTCGCGCGGGAGACCGCGGTCCAATGCGGCCTCCGTCCGCCCTGCCGGAATCCGTTCAAAAGCATCCTGGTGCGGATGATCGAAGTGATCTACGCACTCGACGAATCCATCCGCATCATTGAAGACTATCGCGACAACTACCGTCCTAATGCATCGCCGCGCAGCGACTTCGCGGTTCGTGCGGGCACCGGATGCGCCATCACGGAAGCGCCGCGCGGCGCATTGTTTGTCCGCTACGGCGTCAACGCGGACGGCACCATCGAATCGGCCCGCATCACGCCGCCCACTTCGCAGAATCAAAAGCAGATCGAGCAGGACCTGGCAGCCTACGTGACCGGCATGGGCTCGCTCGATTCCGACGATCTCGGCATGCGATGCGAGCAGGCGGTTCGCAATTACGACCCGTGCATCTCCTGCGCGACGCATTTTCTGAAAGTCGAGGTTCACAATGACACCGGTCATTCTGGGTTACGGAAATCCGGATCGCGGCGATGACGCGGCCGGGCCCATGGTGGCTCAGCGCCTGCGCGCCTTAGGCATCGACGCGCAGGTCTTCACATTGGATGGCCTGTCTCTGTTCCAGTCCTGGCACGATCTGGACGACGTGATGGTGGTCGATGCGGTGGTGACCGGATCGGAGCCGGGGACCATTTTCGAATGGCGCGCCGACGAGTTACCGCTTGACCGGATCGCTTTCCCGGCCTCCACCCACAGCTTCGGTCTGGCCGAAGCGATCGCACTCGGCCGTGCTCTAGACTGCTTGCCGCGCCGGCTGCGCGTGGTGGGCATCGAGGCGCGCGATTTTACACTGGGCCGTCCGCCGTCGCCGGAAGTCGCGAACGCCGTCGGTACAGTCGTCGAGCGCATCGCGAAAAACCTTCCATTCACCACTGCCGACCGGGCAATGGTATAAGGGTCTTGTGCGGAGATGCGGTTTGCATTCGATCAGGACAAGAGCCGCGCTGTAAAGCGAAAGCATGGCATCAGTCTCAAACAAGCCTAGGAAATCTTCGAGCAAAGTCCACATCGTCGACCGCCGGAACGACGACCCGGAGCAGTTCCGCGCCATCGGTTGGTGCCGCGGGCGGCTGCACTCCGTCATCTTCGAAATCCGGCGAGACCGAAGGGGTGAATACTACCACCTCATCACGGCGTGGAAGGCAACCAAAGAAGAACAGCAGAGCTATGCCGAACACTTCTAAAAAGGCCGAGACCGCCGATCAAATCGCGGAGCGCGCCTCACGGGGGCAGGACGTATCCGCGTATTTCACCGGAAAATTCACGGTCGTCCGGCCGGCGCAACGCGTGAACGTAGATCTGACACCAGGTATGTTACGAAAAATCGACCACCGCGCCGCACTCTCGAACACGAGCCGGGAGGCCGTCACCAAGACGCTGCTCGGCCAGGCGCTCGACGGAGCGGCAAATTCGAGGCGTCCGCGAAAGACCAACGACTAGGCGTCCGTCTCATATGTTTCGAATCGCGGACTCTGCTGCCATCATCAATTGGACTGGTTTTATTCGCCGATCACTCCGAACCTCCGCAGCGCCTCGTCGATCTCAGGTCGCACCAGTACGCCGTTTTCAATCTCATCGAGTCTTTTCCGCTCCCGCGCCATCTGCGCCGCGGCCAGCCGCGCGACCTCTTCTGCATCTTCGAGCGGCACCACCGTAACGCCGTCGCGGTCTGCGACGATCACGTCTCCCGGCCTCACGGCCACGCCGCCGCATGCCACAATCGCGCCCACTTCGCCCGCGCCATCCTTATTGCAGCCGCTTGGCGACAACCCACGCGAGTACACCGGCAGCTTCAACCGTTCGAGCGCATCGGAATCGCGCACCGTTCCATCCACAATCACGGCGCGAATCCCGATCTTCACCGCGCTCGTCGCGATCAGCTCGCCGAATCCCGAGTTGTTCACGTTCCCCTGCGTGTTCATCACGATCACATCGCCCTCGCGAGCCACCGTCAGCGCTTTGTGCAGCATCAGATTGTCGCCGGAGTGGCACCACACGGTCAGCGCGGCGCCGATCACGCGCGGGGATTGCCAAACCGGGCGGATGCCCGAATCCATGGCGCCCAGCCGCGACATGCAGTCCGCGATTTGCGCGCTGGACGCCTCGCCGAAGGCTTCCATCAACGCACGATCCGGCCGGGACCACCCATCGCGGACCCGGAACCCTGGTCTACCCTTTGAAATCGCCATGTTGTCTGAAATAAGAGACCAGCCCGCCGGCCGTGAGGATCTCCGCCATAATCTTCGGCAATTTTCCCGCCTCCAGCCGCGCGCCGGTCGATACATTATGAACCAGCACGGCGTCTCCCGTCTCGATGCGCAACCGGTCGCCCTCGCGGATTCCGGCGGTATCGCAAATCACCGGGAGCAGACCGTTGTTGACGGCGTTCCGATAATACGTCCGCGAAAAACTGCGCGCGAGCACCGCCCGAATCCCCGCGCCCACCACCGCCGTCACCGCGACCTCCATGGCCGACCCGCACCCGAAATTCTTTCCCGCGACAATCACGTCGCCGGGCTCGATGGTCGCCGCGAACGCCGGATCGATTTCTTCAAAAAGATAGCGGCGAAGAAAAGCGGGATCCAGATTTTCGCGCTTGCGCCGCGACGTGATGATGTAGTCAGTGTTGATGTCGTCGCCAAACACGCGCGCCCGGCCGGTCATGAATGAAATTCCCTCGGATCGGAAATTCGTCCGCGCACCGCGGCTGCCGCGCAGCTCGCCGGCGATGCCAGAAAAATGTTGGCCGTGCTGTTGCCCATTCGTCCTTTGAAATTGCGGTTCGCAGTCGAGATGACGTTGACGCTGTCGCCTGGAATCGTCCCACATGTCCCGCAGCAGCTTCCGCAACCCGGACTCTGGATCACCGCGCCCATGGCGATAAAATCCGCCAGCGTCCCGTCGCGTTCGAGCGCCTCGAGCACCGCCTTCGATGCCGGCGTCACCACCAATTGCACGCCCGGCGCGACTCCGCCGCCGGCTTTTAAGACATCCCGAGCTTCGTGAAAGTCGCCGATCCTGCCGCCCGTGCACGTGCCGAGATAGACCATCCCGACCGGAGTTCCCGCGGCCGCGCCGATTTCCACCACCCGATCTACCTGGTGCGGTAGCGCGACCTGCGGTGTCACGGTTCCCAGGTCGAGAAGAATTTCGCGAGCGTAATTCGCACCCGCATCCGCCGTAACCACGCCCGGAAACACGCCGTTCTTCGCGCCCATTTCGACCGACATATTCGCGAGCACCAGTCGCGTGTCCAGATCCAGCTCGCTTCCGTCAAATTCGAGCGCCTGATACGACGCGCCATCCGCGCCGAGCATTTGCGCCAGCCGCAGCGCCACGTCTTTGGCGAACACGCCCGGCCGCAGCTCGCCCTGGATTGTAATCTTGATCGACTCCGGCACTCTCAGCCACATCCGTCCGCTGATGAAAATCGCCGCGAGATCGGAGGATCCGATGCCGGTGGCAAATGCGTTCAGCGCGCCATAGGTCACCGCATGGCTGTCGGCGCCCACCACCAGGCCGCCCGCAGCGACGCGACCGGACTCGATCATCAACTGGTGCCCGATGCCGTCGCCCACCTCCCACAGTTCGATTCCATGGGTCTCTGCGAACTCGCGGGTTCGCTGGTGCAGTCGGGTGGAGGTCGCGGAATAATGATCCAGCGCGAACACCAGCCGCTCCGGGTGGCGGACTCGCGTTCCGCCCATCGCCTCGAAGTAATCGATTGCCATGGGGACGCTGGCGTCGGTTCCTAGTGCGCCATCGACGGTCGAAACCACCACATCGCCCGCCGCCGCGTCCATGCCCGATTTTTCAGAGAGGATTTTCTCGCTGATGGTTTTCGCGAGGCTCGTCATCCTTTAACATGGTAATGCGTCAAGTTTAGAAGCGTTCACGGATGCGCCGGATGGCATACGAACATTAAGCGAATCTAAAACAATCTGTAATTTTGAGACAAACGCGCGCATCTATTTGAGATAGTTTGTGTTTAAACCAAGTTGGCCCGTCGTCTGGGCTGAGGACAGGGACAAAGAATAGAACATGAAAATTTGCGTACTAGGTGGCGACGGCTACTGCGGTTGGGCGACGGCGTTGTATCTGTCCAAGAAGGGACACGACGTTTCGGTGGTCGACAACTTCGCGCGCCGGACCTGGGACCACGAACTCGGGGTTCAGACGTTGACCCCCATTCAGCCGCTGGCGGACCGCCTGCGGGCGTGGCACGATCTGACGGGTCTATCCGTCGACCTGTTTGTGGGCGATGTCACCGACTACGATTTTCTCGCGTCGACCATAGAGCAGCTCCGGCCGGATGCGGTAGTCCATTTCGCCGAACAGCGCGCCGCGCCGTATTCCATGATCGATCGCAAGCATGCCGTGTTCACCCAGGTGAACAACGTGGTGGGAACGCTGAATCTGCTGTTCGCGATTCGCGAGCTTCAACCCGAATGCCATCTGGTGAAGCTCGGCACCATGGGCGAGTATGGGACGCCCAACATCGACATCGAGGAAGGCTACATCAAGATCGAGCACAACGGCCGCAGCGACGTTCTTCCGTTTCCCAAGCAGCCGGGCTCGTTTTATCACCTGTCGAAAGTGCATGACAGCCATAACATGATGTTCGCCTGCAAGATCTGGGGCCTTCGCGCGACCGATCTGAATCAGGGCGTGGTGTATGGCACCCTCACCGATGAAGTGGCGCTCGATGAGGCGCTGATCAATCGCTTCGACTACGACGAAATTTTCGGCACCGTGCTGAACCGCTTTTGCGTGCAGGCAGCCATGGGCCATCCCTTGACCGTGTATGGCAAAGGTGGGCAGACACGCGGATTTCTGGATATCCGCGACACCGTCCGCTGCATTGAGCTCGCCTGTCTGCAGCCGGCCGGCCGTGGGGAGTGCCGCGTATTCAATCAATTCACCGAGCAGTTTTCGGTGATGGAGCTCGCCAAAATGGTGCAAGATGCCGCGCGGCATTTGGGAATGCCGGTGGAGATCCAGCATCTGGAACCTCCACGGGTGGAGTCCCAGCAGCACTACTACAACGCCAAGCATTCGAAGTTAATCGATCTCGGATTGCAGCCTCACTATCTTTCCGATTCGCTGCTCGATTCACTCATGAATATCGCAATCAAGTATCGCGACCGGATCGACGCGAGCACTTTTCTGCCGCAGGTGCGATGGGATCAGCCCAAGAATGAACGCAAAGTGCGCGCCAGTTCCGCCGCTGCGGTTTCGCTGTCGGAGAGCACATTCTAAGCGCGCGTCACTCTGATAAAATCGGCTTCCTGACCGCGAAACATTTTTATTGGGTCGTGATTCTGGTCGCGGCCTCCGTGTATGTCGGTTGTATGGTCTCGCCGCCCTCCCTGATGGATGACGTCGACGCCGTGCAGGCGCAGATTTCCCGCAACATGCTCGATTCGGGCGACTGGGTCACGGCACGCTTAGATGGTGTTGCGTATCTGGAGAAAGCCCCCCTGATCTATTGGGCGATGGCGATCGCCTACAAGATTTTCGGCGCCCACGACTGGGCCGCGCGCATTCCGATTGTTCTTTCCGCCATCCTGCTGGCATGGCTTACGGCGGCCTTCGGGACGTGGGCTTTCGGAAAACGCGCCGGCTTGTATTCCGGCTTGGTAATCGCCACCTGTTTCGGATTGTGGCTGTTCACCCGCATCCTGATCCCTGACGTGATGCTGACCGCGAGCGTCGCGCTTTCCATGTGGGCGTTCCTGCGTGCGATCGATGATGCCGAGCCTCACCCGCGCTGGTGGGCGTTCGCACTGGCCGCGAGCCTTGGCACCAGCCTGCTCTTCAAGAGTCTGGTCGGCGTCGTTTTTCCCATCGGCGCAGGGCTGGTCTATCTCGCGCTGACGCGGCAGTTGTTCCAAGTCAAAATCTGGAAACGCATTCGCCCGTTCAGCGGAACCTTGATCATTCTGCTGATCGCCGTGCCATGGCATGTGCTGGCGGCCATCCGCAATCCGCCGATCTTCGACTTCACCATGCACAGCGCGCCGGGCGAGTATCACGGCTTTCTGTGGTTCTTCTTCATCAACGAACAGCTTCTGCGCTTTCTGAACTTGCGCTATCCGCGCGATTACAATACGGTTCCCCGCGTCTGGTTCTGGCTGTTCCACCTGATCTGGCTGTTTCCCTGGAGTGTGTATTTCCCCGCTGTCTTCAAACTCTCCTTCCGGCCCGTGGATCGCGCCGGTAAAACGCGGCTGCTCGCGCTGTGCCTGGCTGGATTCGTTCTCGTGTTCTTCACGTTTTCGACCACCCAGGAATACTATTCGATGCCGTGCTATCCCGCGCTGGCGCTGCTGTTGGGATCGGCGATGGCCACCGACAGCGCCTGGATCCGTCGCGGAAATCGCGTCTTGTTCGCGATCCTGCTGGCGGCCGGCGTCGCTTGCGCGACGCTGTGGTTTCTGGTCCGCGGGGTTCCCGCGCCCGGCGACATCTCGACCGCGCTCAGCCAGAATCCGTCGGCCTACACGTTATCACTGGGCCACATGGAGGATCTGACCATCCAGAGCTTCGCGTATCTGCGCGCGCCGCTGCTGGTAGCCGCGATCGCGTTCCTGATCGGCGCCGCCGGTACCTGGACGCGCCGATGGATGGCTGCAACTGTTGTGATGTGCGTGCTATTCTTCCAAGCCGCGCGGATGGCGCTGGTGGTGTTCGATCCGTATTTGTCGTCGCGGCCACTGGCTGAAGCGCTCATGCGCTCGCCCGAAGGGCAGTTCATCGTCGATCATCACTATTACACTTTTTCTTCGATGTTTTTCTACACGCATCGCACGGCGCTCCTGCTCAACGGTCGATTCAATAACCTGGTGTACGGCTCTTATGCGCCGGGCGCTCCCGACGTATTTATCGACAATGCACAGTTTCGTGAGTTGTGGCTGAGCGGGAAGCGGTGCTACATCATCGCGGAGGACTCGTCCAGGCCGCGATTAGAGCACATCGTCGGCGTCATGTGGAAGGTTTCCGAAAGCGGCGGGAAAGCGCTGTGGACCAATCAGGCTCCGTAACGAGAAAAGCGCCGGCCGTAACCACGCTTGGTCGCGACCGACGCTTGGAAATGCGGCCCGGCGAGTCGGGCTAATTCGTGGTACCCGGGCTGAGGTTGGCGATGGAAGCTTTAAGCAACCCCACGGTGTAAGCCATGTTGTGGATGCCCTTGCTCCCGTCGTTGGTGACAAACAGCCAGTTGTAGGCCGCCTCCAGTTGAGGCTGCGTCCAGGTGGCGTCGATATTCAAAGCCGTCTTGGGCTGGCCGAGCGGCGGCAGCAGAGCGCTCAATTGATCCAGCAGATACTGCACCTCCGTCTGGACGCCTTGAATGTTGCCGGTACCGTCGTAGTCGAACAGCGGGAAGTTGAAGGTCGTGATATCCGGACCGTGGCAGGTCTGGCAAACCCCGACCAGTTGCTCCGGCGTGCTGCTCCCGGCGGGCGTGGCGCTCATCATGAAGGTGTGGCCGCCAGCCTGTAAGAAGGCCGGGTCAGTGGATGCGACCGTCTGCGCGTGGCAGCCGACGCAAGTATTGGCCACGGCGTACTGATGCGCCGAGGTCGGGATGGTCTGCCCGTAAGTGTAGCCGTTCACGCCTTCGAGCATGTCGGCCTGTGGCCCTTCGTGCGGACCGAAATGCGCGCTGCCGGGGGTGGTTGACGCATACGTGCTCGCTTTCTCACGGCTCTGGTGGCAGTTCATGCACAGGGCACCCTCGCCTGCGTCCGTCACAATCGTGCCATCGGCCAGCGTTACCGGTCCCATGTTGCGGATCAGATGGGTGTCGTTGGCCGGTGTGGTTTGACCATGAGGTTCATGACATGTCTGACAATTGATGGCGCCATAGGTCGTGTCGACGGTGGTTGCGCCGGTCTCCCGGCCGATGAAGCCGTTTTCGGTATGGCAGCCGACGCAGGTGGCATTGCCTGCCGGATCGGTGGTGGTCACGGCGTGCGCCGAATTCTTCCACTCAGCCATCTTGATATGCTCGCTCGGCTCGTCATGGCATTGGGCGCATGCGCCGGTGGTGGTCGGAACGGTGATTTCGAAAGGCGTTCCGCCCGAGGTGGCGTGCAGATTGCCGGCGCCGTGGCAATTTTCGCATTGGATGTTGGCGACGTTCTGCAGCGCGGGCGCCATGCTGGTCCAGTTGGCCGGCACCAGCGGCATGGGGACCGTCCATCCCAGCTGGCTGGCAATCGAGTAGAAGCCGCCGTTGGGCTCAGTCGCGTTTACGTCATACCCGACGGTGTGGCATGGATAGCACATGGAAGGGTATTGCGGATAATTGATGGTCTGAACAAAAACTCCGGTGACTCCCTGCGTAAACACGCTGGCGTGAGCCGTTTGTGACCACGAGGCTACCTTATTGAGTGTGGCGTCTGAACCATCGTGACAGCCCGTGCATGCCGAAATGCCTGCAAAGGTGGTTGCGAACAGGGTCTGCGCGACGGTCGCGCTGCCGTTGTTGCCGGTGGTGATGGCCGCGCTGACGACGTATTCGCCCTCCACGTCGGGGCGAAGAAGCGCGCGTCCCGCGACTTGCAACACCAGACGGTCGGACGGTTCAAACAGCGGTACGCTCGCCGACAGCGGACTGTTGGTGATGGCTGCCTGCGAACCAGCTGGTTTGGTGGTCAGATTCCAGACCACGCCCTGGATGTCGGAGGCCGGCACGGCGATATTAATCTGTGCTTCCAGATAGAACGGCTGACCAATCCCGATGTTCATCTGGCCCCCGGACACGTCGGTGGTCGAGGGAAGTTTGTAGGTGGCGATGTCCCCAGGTGTAACCGCTCGTAGAGCAAGCTGCGCGTTAAGAGCGGTCTGGGCATTCGCGATGGAAACGGCGACGAGCGCCGCCAGCAGCACCACGAGAACCCCATTTAGTCTTCGAATCCTTGCTTTGGATTTGAGCAAAAACATATAAATTGAACTCCTGTGCGGGCGCTTACACTGGCGCGCACGCGTAGTAACTGAAAGAATCAACTTCAAGTCGTGCATGCCGAGCGCCAACTAAGCTCCAGTCAGTGATTTAGCCGAGAAACTGGCTTAGGACATCGCCCGTTCGTACCGTGGAGCTTATTTCTGCGCCGCGCGCAGGGGATAACCTATCTACTCCGTCTTATCAGTACTTTCTGAATAATTCGGTCGGACCGGCGAGAGCGGCCTGCTCTGAAGCTGGCGCGCCGGCTCGCCTTCAAGTCTGAGAGCGGCGGATGTGCCCCACGAAAATGTTCGTTTTTTCACTCATGCCGATCGCGAATTGTTGTGTCTTTCCGCGTAATCGTCTGGGTTTTTGTGACGGGCGCACGGCTGCATCGAAGCGGCGCGGAACCCTCGCCGGGACGGCCTCCTGTTGTAGCCTTGTGATAGTGATCTCATCCATCATCCTCGGAATCGCCGCGATTCCGTTTATTTACTACTGCATTGCGCTGTATAGCTCATGGCGTTATTTCAGCGCGGCCGACCGCATTCCGGACCGGTCTTTCACCCCGCCCGTCAGCAACCTGAAGCCGATGCGCGGCGTCGATCCGGACGCTTACGAAAACCTGGCAAGCTTCTGCCGCCAGGATTATCCGGAATACGAGATGGTCCTGTGCGTGGACGAGGACGACGAAGTGGTGATGCCGCTGGTGGAGCGTCTCCGGCGCGACTTCCCGCAGCGGACTATTCGTGTTCTGTATGGCTCCGGCCGGATCGCTACCAACGATAAGGTCGCGAAACTGGCCCGGATGGTGAACGAAGCCGAACACGAAGTGCTGGTCATCAGCGACAGCGACGTGCGCGTGGGGCCGGATTATCTGCGCACCGTGGTCGCACCTTTGGCGGATCCCAAGATCGGCGCGGTGACGTGTTTCTACGTCCCCACCGGCGCGCAGACCTTTACCGATGTTCTGCAGGAGGTCGGGATGATTTCCGATTTCTACGCCGGCATCCTGGTGGCTTGGCAACTGGACGGCGTAAAATTCGCGCTGGGCCCGACCATTGCGACCACGCGCTCGCGACTGGCCGGCTTCGGCGGATATCAGAAAATCGAGAACCGTCCGGCGGATGATTTGCTGGTGGGGCGTTTGATCGCCGAGCAGGGCTACAAAGTCGAATTACTGAGCTATTGCGTGTCGACCGTGCCGGATTACCGCTCCATGTCGGATCTGCTGCACAAGCGCCTGCGCTGGATCGTCGTCATGCGGCATATGCGGCCCTGGGGTCATCTGGGATTGCTGCTGACGCAGGGCTTGCCCTGGTCGATCGCAGCCATTTTCGCTCATCCGACGGCGGGCGTCGCCGCGGGATATCTGGGCGTTTACTTGGTCTTGCGCGTGGCCATGACCTGGCTGATCGGCGCGCGCGGGCTGAAACAAAGCGTGTGGACCAAGCTGCCGCTGATCCCGGTGTGGGACGGGTTGGCGTTCGTCATCTGGTTGACCAGCTTCGTGCGCAGGAGCGTGCGCTGGCGCGGGGCGGACTATTACATTCGGGACGGCGAGTTAGTCCCGGTCGCCAGGGACTGAGTCATTCTCCCCCGAGCATCAGCACGCCGAACATCACTACGATCGTCCCCACTGCGCGGCGCGGGCTGATTTTCTCTTTCAAAACAAACTTCGCCAGTAACGTTTCAAAGATAAAGCTCGCAGCCGACGCGGGAACCGCGAAACTCAAGGGCTCGGTCTGAACCAGCGCCATAAACGAGAAAAACGACACTGCCATGCAGCCGATTGCCAAAAGCAGGTACCGCCGCGCTACGATCAGTTTCAATAAACGCAGCAGCCCTTTGGCGCCGATCGTCTGCGCGCCGGCCAGCTTCATTTCGTGACTCTGCAAAACGTCGCTCGCCACCGTTGCGCTGATCATCAGAAGCAGCAGCAGCCACTTCATGCGGGATCCTTTGTGGTGCTTTGGGATGTCGAACTCACCAGTGCCGCGCCGACGAAGATCAGCACCGTCCCGATCCAGCGCTGTGTCGAAACCACTTCGCTTAGGAAATACTTTCCGATCAGCGCGGCCAGCACGTAACCGATCGCCGTCACCGGAAGCACGAAACTGAGATCCGCCAGGCTTAACAACGCCATCCGCGTGAGAAGAGAAATGATCAGCAGGACCACCCCGGCCGCCACGGCGGGGTCGAGCATGGCTCGCAGGTAATGAAGCGGATTCGCCGACACCGGATCGGCGGTGTGTTTCATCCCCCAGGCCAGCGAGAAGTTGCCCAGCGCCTTGAGTACGATGAAAAGCGCTACGATCCAGTAGGTGCGCGCCCGCATCTACTGCTTAGAGCGTCGGAGCGGCGGGCAGGACCTGGAAATTTTCAGGCGTGAACACCACCACGCGAACCTGGCCCCGCGGACCCACCGGACCAATGGTTTTTCCATTCCACTGGATCTCCAGGCCGCCCGCATTGCCGATCCGCAGCTTGGCGACATCGCTTCCCGTCAGCGTCTTAGTCTGGCTGGGTTGCAACACGCCCGAAAAAATTTCCTTACCGTCGCTGCTAATCGAAATCCAGGTTTTTTCGGTCGCCGAAAGGTTCAGAACCACGTGATTTTCGCCATCCGGTCCGGTCGTGCTGGTGACGTTCAGCGAAGGAGTAACCGGTTTCGCAACCTTGGACTGCGCAGCCGTAGCGACCAGCGACGGAACTGACGGAGGCGATTGCGATATCGAGGCGTTTGCGGCGGCCTGCGGAGCGCGATTCCACCATGCGTAAAATCCCGAGCATGCGAGCAGCACGGCGACCAACCCGGCCATCGATAGGCCCAGCCGCCCGTCCGTCAGGTAACGCCGGTTTCCGTCGCGCACGATCGGATCCAGATGGCGGACCGGAGGGCGGTCGGGATCGCTGTCGAAATGATTTCCGCTGCCGGCCGGAGCGGGACCCGAAACATGACCACAGATATAACGTGGATCGGCCCCCGGTAACGGCAGCGGTTGGAGCTCCGCGGTCAGCGACTCGACTCCGGGCTTCAGAAGCATCTCATCCACGCCCAGAATCGCCGCATACTGCTTCACGAAACTCTTGTAAAAAAATGCCCCAGGAAGACTGCCTAAATCGTCCTGTTCGATGGCGCGCAGATAGCGTTGCGTGATGCAGAGTTCCTCCGCGATCTCTGCTGGTTCCCGCTTTTGACGCTCGCGCTCCTTTTTCAGAATGATACCGACGGAGGTCATAGTATTCCTTCACCCAATCCGGACCCTATCGGCCGGACGTACTATAATACACCAGTCAAGTGGCAGCCGCAGAAGGGAAATCCGCGCCGAACCCGGTCAGAATCAGCGTGATCGTGGTGAACTGGAACCGGCGGGAATTGCTGGCGGCATGCCTCCAGTCGTTGGCTCGGCAGACCCACCCGGATTTCGAGGTCGTCGTGATCGACAACGGCTCCGGAGATGGATCGGCGGAAGCGGTCTTGAAGATCGCCGAAACGTATCCGGTCGGGTTAAAGCTTATTCAGAATTCGACGAACCGCGGCTTTTGTGCCGCGAACAATCAAGGGATCGCAGCTACCCGATCGCCGCTGGTTGTGCTGCTGAACAATGATGCCGAAGCCGAGCCCGGCTGGCTCACCGCGCTTGAATCCGTGATCGAGTCGGACGCCGCGGTCGGCATGGCCGCGTCGAAAATCCTGGTCTTCGAGGACCCGCGCCGAATCGACAAGGTCGGGCACCTGATGTACCCCGACGGGCAAAATCGAGGTCGCGGATCCGGGCAATTGGACCACGGCCAGTTCGATCGCGTCGATGAAACGTTATGGCCCGACGGATGCGCGGCCATGTACCGCCGTGCGATGCTAGATGAGGTCGGCGGGTTCGACGAGGATTTTTTCGCCTACGCCGACGACGCCGAGCTGGGATTGCGCGGCCGGATCGCGGGTTGGATCTGCCTGTATGCGCCCGGCGCGGTGGTGCGTCACCATCGGGGGGCCACGCTGGGGCTGAGCTCAGCGCGCCGGCTGGCGTTGATTGAACGCAATCGCGTCCTGCTGGCGGTGAAGCTGTTTCCGTGGAATCTGCTTTGGCTAAACGGCGCGTATTACGCAACAAGAATCGCGGGCGGGATGTGGGCGGCGCTCCGCAACCGGGGGGAAATCCGTCGCTATTCGGGGATGACGGGCAAACTCGCGGCGGCAACGGCGTTGCTTTGGGGGACCCTGTCGTCGATCCCTCTGATTCCGCGGATGCTGCGCAAGCGCTGGGCCTTCCGGCCGAAGCGCCGGTTGAGCGCCAGCCAGATCCGCGGGTTGCTGCTGCGTCATCGGATCAGCCTCAAGGAGATTTCGGAGAGCGCGACCTAACCCCGGAAACTCCCCCCGACGCCTGCCCGGCGTGCGGATCGACGGAAGTTCGCACCCTGTTTTCGAGCACCGACCGTTTGTATCGCACCACCGACAAAGCCTTTCTGATCGTCGAGTGCCGCAACTGCCGTCTGATCCGCCTGTATCCGCAGCCTTCGCCCGCAGAACTTCGCGATTATTACCCGGCCGGATACTGGTTCGTTCCGGAAACCTCCGCGGCCGATACGCTCGAACAGGCGTACCGGCGATTCGTGATGCGCGATCACCTGCGCTTCGTCGAGCGGGCATTGAGAGAGTCGGAAGAAACGGGTCTGGTCCTGGACGTCGGCTGCGGCGGCGGCCTGTTCCTGCAGATGCTGGCCGAGCGGCGCAAAACAAAGGTGGTCGGTCTTGATTTTTCGCTCGACGCCGCGAATGTGGCCTGGCGGCGCGGGGGCGTTCCCGCGGTGTGCGCTACGCTCACCAGGGCTCCGCTTGCGCCCGAAAGCTGTGCGGCCATCACCATGTTCCACGTGCTCGAACATCTCTACGATCCGGCCAGCTATCTCGAATCCGCGCGCGAGCTCCTGCGCCCCGACGGCCGCCTGATCGTACAGGTCCCCAACGCAGCCTGCTGGCAGTTCCTGCTGTTCGGCGAACGCTGGAACGGAATCGACGTTCCCCGTCATTTGTTCGATTTCCGTCTAAAAGACGTGGACATGCTGCTCGATTCCTGCGGCTTTGAAATCCTGCGGCACAAGCATTTCTCGCTGCGCGATAATCCGGCCGGGATGGCGACCAGCATTGCGCCCAGCCTCGATCCGATGGCGCGTCGAATGCGCCGGGTGGAAGAATCGCCCCGCCTGCGCCTGTGGCGCGATCTGGTGTACGTCGCTCTCACGTGTGCGTCCCTCCCCTTCACGCTGCTCGAAGCCGCCTGCCGCGCCGGGTCCACCATTATGGTGGAGGCGCGCAAGAAATCGTGATCTACGATTCTTTGCGGCGCGCCATGCCCGCGCCCGTGCGCAGGTGGGTTCAGCATTTCGAGGCGTCGATCGAACTCTCGGTCGCGGAGTTTGCGCAGTCGCTTTCGCCGGGCGCCCGGGTGCTCGACGCAGGCGCCGGGGAAGGGAATTACAAAAGTCATTTCTCGAAATACCGGTATTGCGGCCTGGATCTGGCGGTGGGCGATGCGCAGTGGGATTACACACGCCTCGATGTGCTGGGCGATCTGTCGCGCCTGCCTTTCAAGGATGGAACCTTCAACGCTGCCATTAACATCGTGACGCTCGAACACGTGAGCGACCCGGCCGGCGTCCTGTGCGAACTCGCCCGCGTTCTCAAGCTGGAAGGCCGTCTGCTTCTGATCGCGCCGCTCGAATGGGAGGAGCATCAACCGCCCCACGATTACTATCGCTATACTCGCTACGGCCTTGAATTTCTTCTGAAGCAGGCCGGATTCACCGAAATCGCCATCCAGCCGGTAGGCGGATTTTTTCGATTGCTGTCGCGGCGCTTGTTCAATGCGCTGCAATTTTTCCCCGGTCCGCTGATGTTCCTCGCCGCTATTTTTTTCGTGCCGCCCGCGCTGATCCTGCCCATGCTCGACGGTTTGGATCATCGCCGCAATTTCACGCTCGGATATATCTGCCGTGCGCAAAAGCGCTGATGGCGCGAACGGTGGGGTCGAACCCACATGGTTGTTCACCGCTCGAACTTAAATTCTCGCTTACTTTCGCATGGCGTGCCGGCGTCGCGGCGCACTTGCACGCTCGCGCAGTTCGCTTAGCGAAACGTCCTCAGACGCTCCTCCGTCAAATGCGGGATCGTGTTGAACGAATCGAGCGACAACCGGTCGCTCGAAAAAACAAAATCGGAAATCGAACAATTCCGCACGCGCCAGTTCACATCCAGAAACGCGCGATCCGGGGCGCCGAGCGCGGTCTGCACCAGCACTCCGATCGGACCGCCGGAGGTGAACAGCACCACTCGTCTATTCGATCCGCCTTGCTGGATCGAACGCAATCCGCGCAGGACGCGTTCGCGGAAAGTCGCGAAGGGTTCCGCGCCATCCGAAGCTCCATCCAGCCATTTCGCCATGGCGACCTCGAACGTTTTCTGAAACGCGCGATTATCCGGGAACGACGACGGCGGCGGATAGCCGCGCATGATGCCTTCTGCGTCGTATTCGTTCCAATCCGGAATGATTCGCGCCGGCCGGTGCATCGCGAGCGCCGCGGTCTGGCAGTGGCGCGTCAGCGATCCGCATAGGATTTCATCGAATTCGATGCCTTCGCGCGCCCAGTATTCGGCCAGCGCCCGCGCCTGCAGTTCCCCGGTCTCCGAGAGCGAATCCGCGTTCTTCTGAAATGGCCGAGCCTGGCCGTGACGCACCACGGTCAGCGTGCTCACGCGTGTTTCTTGAGCTCCAGCTTCGCCACCGTTTCGGCGTGGACTTCATCGGGACCGTCGGCGATGCGCAGGGTTCGGATGTTGGCCCACTGTGCAGCCAGTTCGAAATCCTGGCAGACGCCCGCGGCGCCGTGGGCCTGAATGGCCCGGTCGATCACGCGCAGCGCCATGTTCGGCGCCACGATCTTGATCATCGCGATCTCCGCGCGCGCTTCCTTGTTGCCGGCCGTGTCCATCATGTGCGCCGCCTTCAGCACCAGCAGGCGCGCCTGTTCGATTTCCATGCGCGACGCGGCGATATCCGCGCGAATGGTGCCCATTTCGGCGAGCTTCTTCCCGAACGCGGTACGGCAGTGAACGCGCCGGCACATCGCTTCAAGCGCGCGTTCGGCCTGCCCGATGCAGCGCATGCAGTGATGAATTCGCCCCGGACCCAGGCGGCCCTGTGCGATTTCGAATCCGCGTCCTTCGCCCAGCAGAAGGTTCGTCGCCGGCACGCGCACATTGGTAAACGTCATCTCCGCGTGGCCGTGCGGAGCGTGATCGTAGCCGAAGACGGTGAGCATGCGCTCGATCTTGATCCCCGGCGTGTCGAGCGGCACCAGAATCATCGACTGCTGTTTATGTTTGGGCGCGTTCGGATCCGTCTTGCCCATGAAGATCGAAATCTTGCACCGCGGATCGCCCGCGCCGGAGCTCCACCACTTGTGCCCGTTGATGACGTAATCGTCGCCGTCGCGCACGATGGCGGATTGAATATTGGTTGCATCGGACGATGCGACGGCCTTTTCGGTCATCGAAAAACACGACCGAATTTCGCCTTTGAGCAGCGGCGCGAGCCATTTTTCCTGCTGTTCCTTGGACCCGTAACGCGCCAGCACCTCCATGTTTCCGGTGTCGGGCGCGGAGCAGTTGAAAACTTCCGGCGCCATCGGCGAGCGCCCCATGATTTCGCACAGCGGGGCGTATTCGAGATTGGTCAGCCCTGCGCCATGGTCGGATTCGGGCAGGAACAGGTTCCACAATCCCGCGGCGTGAGCCTTCGGCTTGAGATGCTCGATAATCGGCGCCGGCCGCCATCGATCCTCGGCCACCTGCTGCTGGAAGAGTTGCTCGTTGGGATAAATGTGCTCGTTCATGAACGCGGTCACGCGTTCACGCAGGTCATTGACTTTCAGGGAATATTCGAAGTTCATAGAAGAACTATCTTATCCCAGTGCTTAGCCGCAGATGCACGCCGATTTACGCTGATAAGAATAGGTTGTTTATCCGCGTGAATCCGCAGCCATCAACGGAACGTGCGCAGCGACGCCTCACTCAAGTGCGGAGAATCGTTCAGACTGAACAGCCGGATCTCGTTCTCGCGGATACGCAGCGTGCTGAAGCCGGCGTTCAGCAGCACGCTGGCGATGCGCATGGCGCGCGCGTCCTCCAGTTCCAGCGTGCGGCCCGCGCAGATGCCGATGGGCGTCGCCGACGTGAACACGATCACGTTGCCTGCATGCCCCGCGCGCGCCACGCGATCGAGCGCGGCATGAATGCGCGCGACAAATACCGGCCAGGATTCGCCCGCGTAGGAATGCCGGCTCTCGATCCAGGCATAGATGATTTTCTTGTCGCAATCGTTCCAGCGCCGATGCACCGGATCGCCCGGTGCGCCGCGGCTCGTCTCGATCGCGCGCTGCATGTCTTCGTACTCGCGCCGGAACTCGTCATCCGCGGCCGCCAGGTGCGGCGCGTATCCCGCGTACACCTGCGCCAGGTCGAACTCATTCCATCCGGCGTCGGCGATCACCGGAGCACCGGGAAGCACGGCTTCCGCGGTCGCGCGCTGCCGGTGGAGCGTGCCCGAATATACTGCGTCGAATTCAATGCGCGAGGCTGCAAAATATTCGCCCAGCAGCCGGGCCTGTTCGCGGCCCCGATCGGAGAGTGAATCGTAATGTTCGCGCGTCCCGGCCTGCCCGTGGCGCACCAAATAAAGCAAACTCAACCGATCGACTCCGACATTGAATCGCGCACCGGCTGTGCGCTCATGAACCGATCGACTCCATCATCTCCGACGCCCGATCAATCAAAGACCGCACGCGCTCGTCGAAATGCTGGAAACGCTCATCCGTGGTTTGCCCGCGCCAGAAGCGGTAATAAATCTGTTGCAGAATCACGGCCAGCCGGAACACGCCGGCGGCCTCGTGCCAGGCGAGCGCCGACATATCGCGGCCGGTGCGCTCCGCGTAGTACGCCACGAAATCGTCGCGCTTGAACCATCCGGGACCGGTGGTCACGGCTTGCAGCGTAGTTCCCGGCACCAGTTCGGAACTCCAGTAGCACAGCGTAAGTCCCAGGTCGCTCAACGGATCGCCCACCGTGGTCATCTCCCAATCGAGCACCGCTTCAAGCCGGTCCGGCGTGGTCGCGTCGAGCATTACGTTATCGAGCTTGAAATCGTTGTGCACCAGCGTCGGCGCGCCGGAGGGAGGGATGGTCGCAGCCAGCTTCGCGATGATCGCGTCCATCTTGGGATTGGGTTCGGTTTGCGCGCGATGCCAGCGGTCGCTCCATCCGCGCACCTGCCGTTCGACGAACCCCTCCGGTTTGCCGAGCGACCGCAGCCCGTGCTTCTCGATATCGACCGCGTGCAGCTGGATCATGCAATTGGCGAACGCCCGGCTGATGCGCTCCGCGTAATTTTCGTGGCGCGAAATCTCGGGCGGGATGCTCGAGCGGAGCACCACTCCGTGCCTTCGCTCCATCAGATAGAAGGGCGCGCCCACGATGCCCGGGTCCTCGCAGGTCAGGTACACCTCGGGCGCCGGTGGGAAATGCGGGTGGACGGCCTGTAGCACGCGCGCCTCGCGAATCATGTCGTGCGCTTTCGGTGCCACCGGCCCCAGCGGCGCGCGGCGCAGAACGTATTCCTTTCCGTCGATGCGCAGCAGATAAGTGAGGTTCGAATGCCCGCCCGGAAACTGCTCGACCTGGATGCCTTTTTCGACCCTGGGAATTTTCCCGGTCAGGAATGCGGAGAGCGGCTCAAGATTCAACTCCTCGCCATGACGTACGGCGGCGGTATCGGTAGGCATGAGCTTTTATTGTAGCCCGCGCGATTTTGGGCGTCGCGACGGAGGGTATCATGCTTAATATGCGATCCGATATTGTTCCCGGCGCGATCTTCCCTGACTATGAGCTCTCCGACCACACCGCGAAACATCGCAAGCTATCCGAACTGCAAGGGCCGCATCCTATGGTTCTGGTCCTCAGCCGCGGAGGGTTTTGCCCCAAGGACCGGCGGCAGTCGGAAGGGCTGGTCGCGCTGCATCGCGAGCTGGAGGTGGCCTATTGCCGGATGGTCACGATCAGCACCGACAATATCACCGAGACGAACGAATATCGCACCGCGGTCGACGCACACTGGCCGTTTCTGTCCGACCCGGGACGGATGGTTCAAAAAGATCTCGACATTGCCGAATACACCGATCCGCTGCACAATCCGATGATCCCCCATGTGATTGTGCTGGAGCCCGGGCTGGTCATTTATAAGGTCTACAACGGCTACTGGTTTTTCGGCCGGCCGACCATCGAAGATCTCCGCCAGGACCTGCGTGCCGTGACGAAGAAGTGCCGGCCGGACTGGGACATCACCACGCCGGAACTCAAAGCGGCATGGCAGCAAGGCCGCAAGGAACTGTTTTACCCGTATGGAAAAACATTCGCGCAAACGCTCGGTGAACAGGATTAGCGTCTGCGTAAATTCCCCGATTGGTCCCGGCCGTCACCGGCAGGGCTCGTCGATGCGCGCGTTTTTACGCTGCACCCGCGATGCTATCGGCCTCGTGGAGCTTCGTGTCCGCGCGGGTCATGCATCGCCTGGCCATGGAATTCCGCGCGCCGTGCCGCCGGAGCTTCGCCGCGCGCCGGCAGCGCTCCGTGATAACCCTTGCGTATGTCCAGATTGTGGTCCACGTGACCGTAGAAATGATCGCGCCCGTGATACCACGGCCCGGCGCCAATGAATACGCCGCCTGAAAACCAGTCCGGCCCGTAATATCCATCCGGGGCGCAGGCGTAGGGCGGCGTTTCGTAGTACCCGTAGGGACAAACCGGAGCCACTCCGACGCCAACCGCGAAATGAGATCCGCCGCATCCGGCCATACCGAGCATGCTCAAACCGATCGTGAAGATGGTCAGTCGTGTCTGCACGACCAGTTAGATCGCTGCGTCAAGGAAATGTTTCGTCTCCGCCCAGAAGGGGAGTG
>CAWCPE010000006.1:0-616184 GCA_963797245.1 Terriglobia bacterium | reverse complement strand
GTGTCATTGAACTTTCTGCAACGCCTTTCGGGCGTGGCTACGCTTGCCGCGAAGTTTGTGTCGGCGGTGGAAGGAACCGGCGTGCGCATTCTGGATACACGCAAGACTACGCCGGGATTGCGTGTCCTCGAAAAGATGGCGGCCTCGGCAGGCGGGGTGGTGAATCATCGGATGGGACTGTATGACGCGGTGCTGATCAAGAACAATCACATCCGGATGGCGGGCGGCGTTCGCGCGGCGATCGAACGGGCGCGGACCGTCGGCAAGCCGATTGAAGTTGAGGTGCGGACACGTGGGGAGATCGAAGAGGCGCTCGATTGCGGCGCGGCGCGGCTGCTGCTGGACAATATGGCTCCGGGTCAGGCGGCGAGCGAAATCGAGTTTATCGGACGGCTTGCGGAGACGGAGATTTCGGGTGGTGTGACGCTCGAAAATGTCCGGGCGTATGCGGAAGCGCGGCCGGATTTCATTAGCACCGGCGCGGTCACGCATTCGGCGGGCGCGGTGGATATCAACTGCGGAATTTATCCGTTGAATTAGTGCTTGCGCGATTCAAAACGGATTTCTTTTAACGACGGCGTATCTTGCGGCAGTTCTTTTGCGCCGGGCGGATATTTGTTCGCGCTCAAGATGTATGCGATCAGGTCGACCGTGCTTTCGCGGCTGAGCGAGCCGGGTTTGGATTGCGGCATGTCGCGATGGATTCGTTCGAACAGACCGCCCAGCGTTTCGCCGTCCCATTTGTCGCGAAAATTTCCACCGGCTAACTCGGGATGTTCCACCACGTC
This sequence comes from Terriglobia bacterium, assembly GCA_963797245.1. Taxonomy (GTDB): domain Bacteria; phylum Acidobacteriota; class Terriglobia; order Bryobacterales; family Bryobacteraceae; genus Palsa-187. The sequence continues at coordinate 615,396 of CAWCPE010000006.1, read as the reverse complement.
GCCTTCCAGTTCATCGCCATGGCATCCGGCGCACCGGCGGGCGTACTGGTCTTCGCCGCGGGTGGCCTGTTGCGCGGTATAGACGCCGTCCCAAACCGTGCGCGATCGCTCCTGTGCGAATAAAACGGCGCAGGCGAACAGAATCGCGATGGCTCGGGGGATTATTTCTTCTCCTGGTTTTTCTGTTGGGACTCAAGCTTGCGCGCGCCGCCCAGGATGTCCGGCATCGCGTAGTTTCCTTCGTGGCAGGCGTACTCGTAAACCGGGCCATCCGTCGCGCGGAAGGGATATTCGAGCGTCCACGGCTTCGAGTACGCGGCAGCGTCTTCGATGGTGGCACGGTAGAGAATGGTCTGCGCGTCGACGCGCGTGAAGCGCTCGATCACATGGAGATTTTCGGTCGATCCGCGGAAGCGCGTTTTGTCAGTGAAGTTGGTGGTGTCGACCACCAGCGTGTCGCCCACCCAGTGGCCGATCGAATCGCCGAACAGGCGGCGGATGTTCGAAGGAGCGTGGGTCGAATTCAGACGAATGACGCGGGCGTCGTGGACCATCTCCACCAGAATCATGACGGCGTCGCGCGTCTGGACGATCTGATAGTTGTTGTTGTAAAGCACCGGCAGCATGGGCGGGCCGGCGGTGGAACCGAAGCCCAAAATGCAGCGCTCCGAAAGCGGGCGATCCTTGACGCTGTTGTAGCTGCCGAAGCCGGGCGTGCGCATTTGCACGGGGCGATTCGCGAGATACGGGATCTTTCCGTCGGGCGGGTCGACAATCAGCGACGTCCGCTTGACTCCGTCGACGCGGGCGAGCTCACTGCCGCGATCGACGAAGAGGTTGTTGTACGCGCCCACCGCGCCTGAACCGGTGTTCGCGACGAGCGGCGAATCGGACTCGTCGAGCGTGTTGGTCTGCTGGTCGTGGGCTTCGTAAGCTTTGGCTTCGGCGTCACTGAGCGTCGCTTTTCCGGTGAGCGCAGCGGGGCGTTCCATGGGTGTGATGGTGGCGTTCGTCCAGACGCCTTGGAGATCGGGATGACCGTCGGCGGTGCGCGGCACTGTCGAGGCCTTCGCTTTGGCCTTGGCCGCGGGCGTCTGGGCCGAAAGCGGCCCTATCATCATTAATGCGGCCGTGGCGCCGGCGGCCAAACCGAGGGTCATGCTTGCGTCTCCTATGACAAAGTATGCGCACGCAGGCGAAAAAAAGCAATGACGGCATTCGAGGCGGGCTGTTAAACTGGGGCCGTCATTGTTAAACTTGGACCTTCATGGCGTTCGACGTGTCGTCGGTCCGGAACCGCCTGCCGGGTCGTCATATTGAATGGTTCCACAGTGTCAACTCGACGATGACTCTGGCGGCGCGGCTGGCGCGGGATGGGTGCGAATCGGGTGCGGTGATCGGCGCGGACGGGCAAGTGGCGGGGATCGGGCGGCATGGGCACAACTGGCATTCGGAAGCCGAGGCCGGGCTGTACGTCTCGATTGTGCTGCGGCTCGCGGTGGAAGCGCGCGCGCTGCCGATCGTGATGCTGGCGCTGGGCCTGGCCACGCAGCAGTCGATTTCCGAAATCTCCGGACTGGCCGCGGATCTGCGCTGGCCGAACGACGTGCTGGTGGGCGGAAAAAAATGCGCGGGGATTCTGGCACAGCTGGAAGGCGACGCGATTGTCTGTGGGATCGGCATCAACGTGAATCACACGGCTTTTCCAAGCGAGATCGAACCGCTGGCGACGTCGCTGAAACTGGCCGGCGCGACGGTGGCGCGGGAGGATCTTCTGGTCGCGCTGCTTGAGGCCATCGATGAATGCTGTCACGTGCTGGCAGTGAACGGCGCGGATGCGATTCTTCGGTTGTTTGCAAAAGCGTCGTCGTATGCCGAGGGGCGGCGGGTGCGCGTCGAGCAGGATGGAGCCACCATCGAAGGAGTCACCTGCGGCTTGGATGCTTCCGGATTTCTGCGGGTGCGTGGAAGTGACGGGCGGGAGACGACCATTCTGGCGGGCGGCGTAAGGCCGGCCTAGCAGCGCGAGGTGGAACGGGCCGTTCTCACGCAGCGGCGGAAAATATTTGAGCGGATTTGACCCAAGACACGGAGTCGCCGATTTTCCTGATCAGCATCGCTGGCATGGACCAGGGGCGTGTGGAACCTTCCGTAGCCGAAATCATGGCTGAAAATGCTCCTGCAAGGCCGCGCGGAGTGCCCTTGCCGAAGAGTTTGCGCATCAACAGCCCCAGGTTCGCCGCGCCCGAGTGCACCACCAACCGTTTGAGGATATTTTCCCGGCCGCGCAAGTGTAGGCGGCGCATCCCGCCACGATCATACAGGTGTTGATTCCATCGTTCCAGCTTCTCGCCGCGTTGCCGCAACAAATGCCGGCCTCGCTCTCCGCCAATGCGCCGCCGATTGGCGTACACCGCCGCCTGCTCCCGCTCCTGCTCACTCCACCGCTGCCGCCCGCGATCCGGCTCCGAACAATATGTGCGCACGCCCCACTCGGTCAGTTCACTCACCACTGCGCGGCTGTGATAGCCCTTGTCGGTGACCACTTCGCGCGGCCCCTCCGCGCTGACCTGCTTTACAACTTCGTCGTTGTCGCTATCCGCAACCACCGATGTGATGCGCTCGCCGGCTTCGGCTACCGTCTCCTGAATGGTCTTGGTATCGCCCTCATCCGCTCCATGCAGCGTGACCGCGACAATCGCTCCCGTCTCCATATCCACCGCGTGTTCGGCCTTGTGGGCCAGGTGCGTGCGACCATCCTTCATCTTGGTGATGCGCGCGTCCGGATCGTGCGGATGCGTCCAGTCATCGTTCGACCCCTTCTTGGGCCGCTTGCGATCGAGCTTGGCCAACTGCTCCCGCGTGGGCGTTTCGATGCCGCTTTCCTTGGCCAGCCGGGTGAGGAACTCTTCGTACTTTTCGCCGGTGTCGCGCCGCACAATCGACCGCAGCGCCGCGTTGGCTTCCAGCGTCGTCGCGTCTACGCCGATGGTGGTCCCTTTCAGTAGCTTCTTTTCGCCAGCACCTGAAGCACCCACTGGAACACAGCTTGATGCGTTTCCACATCCATCAAACGCCGGGTTCGCGAAATGGTCGAATGGTCCGGCACGCTTTCATCCAGCGCGATCCGTACGAACGACCGGATCGACAGACTATCGCTGGCCCGCCACGCGATTCCCCGCTCCGAATCAATCCCTTCGAAATAACCCACCATCAGCAGCCGAAAATAAATCCCCGGCGACAAACCCGGCCGCCCCACGTCGCCGGCATAGAAGTCCTCGCAGATCGCTTCCACGTACTCGTCGAACTTCTTTTCGTCCAGAATCTGATTCAACCGCTGGTAAAACGGATGGCTCGCGCTCACTGGCATCGCGGCGGTTGGCGTCCACAACCCCTCTTGCCGCACCCGCTTCCGGCGGCGGCGGTGCGTGTCAATAAAAATGAGACACACGGCGTAAAAGTTTAAGGAGTTTTTCCCTCCGAAGGGGGCTTGTTGATCCAGACCTGGGAGGGCAGTTCCGGTGGACGTGGCGGTTTTCGAACGAAGCGCTCAGGGTGAGCCGAGTAGGCGGCATCCAGGACCACCTGCCGGCGCGCCAGGATGTTTGGAGCCTGGCCGTGGTGGACCATGGCTGGGGTCATCAGACCGAGACCGGAATGATGATGCTGGTGGTTGTACCACTGAAAGAAAGATTGACAGAACCCGCGCGCATCTTCGATGGAGCCGAAGCGATCCGGGAACCCAGGGCGGTATTTTAGCGTGCGGAACTGACTTTCCGAATACGGATTGTCGTCGGAAACATGCGGGCGGGAATGCGTTTTTGTGACGCCCAGGTCGGCCATGAGCAACGCCACGGGTTTGGATTTCATCGACGATCCGCGATCGGCGTGCACCGTGAGTTGACCGGGCGCGATCAACTGCGCACGGCAGGCGTGGTCGATCAAGCGCTTGGCCAACTCGGCGCTTTCGCGATACGCGATCATCCAACCGACCACGTAGCGGCTGAAAACATCCAGGATGACGTAAAGGTGATAGCAGGTCCACTTCACCGGGCCGCGGAGCTTGGTGATGTCCCAACTCCACAACTGATTCGCTGCGGTGGCCAGCAACTCCGGCTTCTGATAGGGCGGATGAGTGAGCTGATCGCGGCGTTCACGACTCTCGCCATGGGTTTCCAGGAGACGATACATCGTGCGGATGGAGCAATGAAACCGGCCTTCATCGAGCAGTGCCGCGTAGACCTGCGCGGGTGAGCAATCCTGAAAACGTTCCTCATGAAGGCACGCAAGTACGCTGGACTGTTCGCCATCGGAAAGGGCTCGCGCCGAATGCCGCTGGTGCTGCACGGAAGGTGGGGCAGCAGGAAAAAGACCGCGACGTTTCCATCGCCGGTACCAGGTCGCGCGCGGCACCGACAACGCCTGGCACGCCCGCTTCATTCCTATTAAAGGACGAAGTTGATCCAGGGCGGTCATGATCACTTCTCCCCGTTGGGAACCTCTGCGATCGGATGACCCAACAGCTTGGCCACTTTTTTTTGAACGTCGATTACGATGTGGGCTTTCTCCAACTCTTCCTGCAAACGCTGATTCTGGCGACGCAGCTTTTCGTTTTCCCTGGCCAGTGGATTGCGCTGCGGCCGCGGACCTCGCTTCTGAGAAAAAGCCTTGTGAACGGCGGCGTCGCGTTCCTTGCGCCAGCTGTATAACGTCGAGGAATAGATCCCCTCGCGTCGAAGCACGGCTCCGATGCCACCGTGTCCGGTGGCACGTTCGACATCCTCCAGAATCCGCTTCTTGTCTTCCGCGCTAAACTTGCGCCGCTGTGCCTTGGCCGGCACCTCCGGGTCAGGCGAACTGGTTACAAAAGGAACTGCCATCTTGGCTTCGCTCACGATGATTCTCCTGGCCGCCCTGCTCTGTAATTATGGCCGCGGATTCTGTCTCATCGATATTGGCACGGAGGGCTTTCGCACTCCGGACTCAAACTCACGGCAGGATCGGAAGCGAGAGAGAGACTCGTGGATCTCCTTGACGCCGAGTACGCATCACGCAAGTTGACGCCGGATTATGTCGCCATCGTGAGACAGGATGGCTCTATTCCGGTATTGCCGGTTATCCTCGACTACGGCACCGCGACGCACGCGAGCGGGGACGTTCGGCAGGTCCCGGTCTCGCGCGAGATGGTTGCCGAGTTGTACGAATGGTCCCGCAAGCGGCTCGGCCTTGATCTTGGTCTGCGGTACTGGCAGCGCCGCGTCGAGACAAATCAGGACGAGAACCACACTTTAACGAAGCTCGCAATTTACGCTCTGGCCGCCGACCCGGAGGTGCTGCGCTCACTGGAAGGAACAGCCGGAGCGCTAGTTACCGCGCTGAGCAACGAGTTCAAGTACGAGATCAAGAAGCTGTCCGAAAGCGAGCGAGCGCGTTTTGATGACGTAAAGCGCCAAGCCGCGAAGCCGACGCGGACTGAATTGGATTTTTCGAACCGGCTTACCCTGGACTGGTCCGTGCCCGCCAACGCGACGAAGTGGCCGAAACACCTTTACCAGGACTCCGAAGGCTTGTTGCCCGACCGCTTGAACAAGTGGGAGACGGCCACGCTCAAGGAGGAGATGGCGCGCGACGATTTCATCGGCTGGCTCCGGAATCGCGAGAGGCAGTCCTGGGCGCTCTGCATCCCGTATAAGCACGCGGGAGTCTGGAAGGGTTGCTACCCTGATTTTCTGATCTTCAGGCGCAAAGACAATTGCGTCGTCGTGGACATCATCGATCCTCACCTCACGTCAATAGAGGGCTCGCCGCTGAAGGCGGCGGCGTTGGCATGGTTCGCCGATGAGCACCAGGATAGCTTTGGCCGCATCGACCTGATTGTCGTGGACAGGCCCGACAAACCAGATGAACAGGTGAAGCGGCTGCGACTCATGGACCCGAACGTCCGGAAAAAGGTCATGTCCGTTTCCACACAGCAACATCTCCGCGATCTCTTCGAGTACGAAGGCTGAGCGGAACGCCATCCGGGTGGTGTTTAGGTGTTGAAGCCTATCTGCGGCTTTTTCGCTGTGTCGTTGATGCCTATCAAGAGTGGCGAGTACAAAGGGCAATCCGAATAGTGCATTGGCGTGGCCAACGCCCACAGCCATCGCCAATCATCCGCAGATGCGCCTTCTTCAGCCAATCTACGGCTGGAGCAATCGGAATCGATCTCATCGGCATGATGTGCCAAGAATGAAGCGAACCAACCAAAGCGCTCGAAAGAAACCTCTGGGCAGAACTTGTCGAAAATGTGCGGTTCGTTGGCGGGTCCCATCACCGACGTCGCCTGTTCGCGAACAACCGGCCAAAGATCGGTACGCTTCCAGCGGACTAGCAATTGCGCGTCTTCGGCAGGTTCTATCGGGGTCGCCACCCCGACCGCACCGAGCAGGGCAAGGCTCTGGTAGTACCGAGGGCATCGATGAACCGACGCAAACGGACACCGTGGAGAAAGCGCCTTGCTCGCGCTAATTCCCGTGTACCACTCCAGATTCGGCTGTGTCGTCATAACTGGTTGCGTCACAAAGTGCGTCACAAGGACCGTTTTGGGCTGAGCGATCTTACGTTTAATCTTCTGATTCTAATGGTCGGGGCGGGGCGATTTGAACGCCCGACCCCCTGCGCCCAAGGCAGGTGCGCTACCAGGCTGCGCTACGCCCCGACTGGCGATCATCTCAATCCTAACATCTACTCCACGCAATTCTCCACCCATCGGCGCGACACGCATGTCATCTCTCGCGATGATTTCGCGGGTTGATATCATCGTGCGATGACTATCAGCACCTTCGTGTTGTGCGCTACGATCGCGCTCTCGTTCGCCGCGGGCGCGGTCTTCACTCACGTTCAACGCGTCCAGGCCGACAGCACCCGCGTTTTCGAGCTGCGGGTTTATCACACCCTTCCCGGACGCCTGCCCGCCCTCCAGGCGCGCTTTCGCGATCACACGCTCGCGATTTTCAAAAAGCACGGGATGACGAGCGTCGGCTATTGGACGCCGCAGGATTCGCCCGGCTCGGAAAACACGCTCATCTATATCCTGGCGCACGATAGCCGCGATGCCGCCAAACAACAGTAAGCGTCAAACGAATCCAGGTGTAGATCAGGACCGACTCGCGGCCCAGCGTGCCGGGGTGAGGTTCACGAGTTGACTCATGGTCCGCCGGTTCAGCCCTGGCAACACGTCCGTGAGGTACTCTTCGACCGGCACGCCCAGCCGGCGGCAGGATTCCACCACCGAAAGGATCGCCGCCACTTTCGGACCCGCCTGCGCGCTGCCTACGTGCAGCCAGTTCTTGCGTCCCACGGCTACCGGGCGCATCGAGTTCTCTGCCAGGTTGTTGGACAACTCCACTTCTCCGTAATCGAAACACCGTCGCAGCTTCGTCCACATATTTAAGGTGTAGGCCGCCGCTTGCCCCACAGCGCTCTTGGGCAACGACTCGCGCAACAGCCCGAGGCACGCCAGGCGAATCTCGTGCAGCCATTCCTCGGCGTATTCGCGGCGTTGCCCGTGACGATCTTCAGTGCTCAACCCGCGGCGGCGCGCGTCGCGGTCGATCAGGAACAAGGCATCCATGCGCGTGACCATGGCGATCGCTGCGCCGTCTTGCGGATTCACTTTCACCGCATCGACGAACTTGCGCCGCGCATGCGCCCAACATCCGACGTGCACCAGCTTCGGCCCGCCGATGTCGTCGTAGGCCGCATAACCGTCGGTTTGCAAAATCCCTTCCCACTCGCCCAGAAACTTGCGTGGACCCTCACGCCCCCGGCCCATACAAAAGTCGAACACCGTCTCGCCGCCCGGCTTGCCGTATTGCCACAAGTACGCCTGATGATTTTCACCACGCCCATCATGCATCTGCACCGGAACCGGCGTTTCATCGGCCTGTAAATAGGATGCGGCCAACAGATCACGCCGCATCGCTCCCACGATGGGCAACAGCAGCTCCCCCACCCGCATCACCCAGCCGTCCAGTGTCGCGCGTCCGATCTCGACGCCCGCTTCGCGCTCCAGCATCACCGCTTGCCGATACAACGGCAAGTGGTCGCAGTACTTGGCCACCACCGTGTTGATCACCACCGCGTCACTGGCTAATCCCTTTTCGACGATGCGTTCCGCCAGCGGCGCCGCCGTCACGGTCGAGCAACGTCGGCAGGCTCGCTTCTCACGCCTGGTCACGCGCACGAAATAGCGCGCCGGCTCAACATCCAACTGCTCGCTTTCGTCGTAGCCGATCACCGCCGTCTCCTCGCCACAGCCTGCGCAGATGCGCTCCTGGCAAGCCATGACGCTGGTGACGCGCGGCAGATTTTCCGGCAGCGGCTTGCGGCCCGGATGCGGCTTCCTCTCTCGCGGCGTGGTGCGTGTCAGCCTCTCGCGCCGCGCTTCGGCTTCCACTTCGTCGCGTGTCGTGCCGGGTTCTTCTTCGGTCAGCAGCGCCAGTTGCAGATGGCTCAGCGTTTCGCTCTTCGGACCCAGTTGTTGAATTCTCGATTGGCGCAGGAGCTCTTCCAGAGACTGAATCTTCAACTGCGCCCAGTGCAGTTGCCTTTCCAGTTCCCTTATTCGATCAGAGCTGCGCGCGGGAGCGTTCACGGTGAGGAAGCTCTATTTTACGCGAGCAAGCGAAAATGTTCCAGAACTTTTTATGCCGAACGCCGGTACCACTTGCGTGGCTGCGCCTGCTTCACATCCAGTCCGTTCACCAGCATGGCCAACTCCTCGGCGCGCATCGTTACGCTGCGTTGTTTTTCAGTCGCCGCCGGCCACCGGAAGCGGCCCTTCTCCAGTCGCTTTGCGCATACCCATAATCCGCTACCATCCCAAGATGTGGATCTCCACATCTTGGGATTTATGTGAAGCGCCGCGTTATGTGGAGTTGACGCTGGCACGCGCTTCCCTATCGTCGTTTTGAGTTCATCCCGCTCCACATAATTCGCGTACCTTTCGCGAAGGGGGCTAGCATCGAGGCCTGGCCGCCACTGCGGCCCATCTTATAACGAAGGACTCGATGCTTACGTCACTGTTCCCCAATACGCACACCCGCTACACGTCGTTGCTGGTGCTGGGTGCTTTTCTTGAAGATCTCTGCTCATGGCTGGAAGCGCACGGCTATCCGCCGAACGCGATTTCTCGGCGGATGGAGGCCGCCCCGTTTCTCGAAAAATGTTTGCAGGAGCAACAGATCACGTTGCTGTCCGGCTGCACGGCGGAGTGTCTGCGTGCATGCTTGCCGCGGCAAAAACGTTGGACTCCGCAGATCGCCTACGCCCTCGGTCGATCTTTACTGATGTACCTCCAAGAACGAAGGGCGCTCGTGTCCGAACCACCGAACGCATCGGAACAACTGATCTGCGCCTACCGCGAACACCTCGCCCACGTTCGAGGATTCGCCGCCTCCACTGTCGCACGGCACGCCGTCGTTGCCGGCGACTTTCTGCGCCTCCTCAAGTGTGGCGATGACATCCAGCACCTGCCGCAGGTTCAGGCTCGTGATCTGGAGACGTTCGTAGTCCAAGCCAGCGCTCGCGTGGGTCGCATCACTATGCAGAAGGTCATCGCCATCATGCGATCCTTTCTGAGATTCCTAGCCGCCAGTGGGAAGATCCCGGTTGGCATCGATCGGCATCTCGACTCGCCGCGCCATCACCGGGGCGAACGGCTTGCCCGCGCCCTGCGCTGGGAGGACATCCTCGCACTGCTGCGTGGCATTGATCGCTCCACGGTGAAGGGGTGTCGGGACTACGCCATGCTGCTCCTGATCGCCACTTATGGTCTTCGCCGGAGCGAAGTCTCCAGTCTGAATATTGACGACATCCAGTGGCGCGCCCGGATAATTCGCGTGCCACGACCCAAGGTAGGCACGCCGCTGGTCATGCCGCTAACTGATGAAGTCGCTACCGCTTTGGTGGAGTACCTACGCCTGCGTGCTGGGGAGACCAGCGAGCGGCGTCTTTTCCTGCGCGTCCGTGCCCCGCGGGGTCCTATCCAACCGACCGCAGTCTTTGACGTCTTCGATTTCTGGGCGGTGCGCGCCGGTGTGCGAGCCCCCGGTCTTGGCGGTCCGCACGTTCTTCGCCATGGCTTGGCCATGCATCTCCTTCGGCAGGGCACGCCACTCAAGACAATAGGTGACCTCCTCGGCCATCGTAGCGCCGAAAGCACTGGCGTTTATCTGCGCCTCCACGTTGAGGATCTACGCGACGTTGGTCTCCCGCTCCCAAAGAGCGATTCCTGCTCAGGGGCGCGGCTATGAAAGAGCTCGCGGCTTTCACGTCGCCGATTGGACCGCTCATCACCCGTTATCTCGCCATGAAACGGGCGCTCGGTCGGAGTGCTGTCACGATTGCATATACCCTCCGCTATATTGATCGCTTCCTGGCATCGCGCCACGCAGCAGATCTAACGCGCGAGACTTTCACGGCCTGGAACGAGTCGATGACTTCGCTGCAGTCGAACACGCGCTTGGCGCGACTCCACGCCGTGTATCACCTGTGCCTGTTTCGCCAGCGTGAACATCCCCACAGTTTTGTGCCAGACCCGACACAGTTTCCGACCAGGGACCCTCGCCCCTGGCCGTATATCTTTTCGGAAGCTGAGATTGTCCGCCTGCTCACCACGGCGGAGGCCCTGACACCACATAAGGGGTCGCCACTGCATCGTGAAGTGGCCCGAGTCGGCATCATCATCTTATACACGACGGGTCTTCGTCGAGGGGAACTGGTGCGCCTCACCCTCAGCGACTACGAACCGGCCGAACAAGTCTTTCACGTGCGCCGCTCGAAATTCGACAAGTCACGTCTCGTGCCGCTGTCGGCTGACGCCACCCGGGAGATCGATCGATACCTCGCGGCTCGCCGCCAGGCTGGTGCCCCCTGTTCCGGCGATGCGCCCCTGCTGGTGCATAATCACGGCGCACGGTTTCGTGGTTACACCGGTGAAGCTTTCGGTGGTTTATTGCGGAAAGTGATACGGGCGACCGACATTCGGACATCCCGCGGCCGGGCTCCGCGGGTCCACGATCTCCGGTTCACCTTTGCGGTCCATGCACTCTTGCGCTGGTACCGTACAGGCGTTGATGTGCAAGCTCGACTGCCCGCTCTGGCTACCTACCTGGGGCACGCATCGGTCGTTTCCACACAGTATTACCTGACTTTTCTTCAGGCGACCGCCGAGGCGGCTAGCGAGCGGTTCCACACCCACTCAGCAGCTTGGCTATCCCCCAGTGCCTTGCAAGGAGGCCGTCGATGACGCCATTCCCCACCAAGTTTGCGATTGCGCTCCGAGCATTCTTCGCGCAGCATCTGCCCCTGACGCGGGGGCTGAGTCCACGAACTGTCCTGAGTTACCGCGACACGTTCGTTTTGCTATTGCGCTTTTTGGCAGCACGTCATGGGTGTGGCGTGGTCGATCTCGAGCTCCAGCACCTGCGGGTTGGAGATGTTCTTGCCTTTTTGGAGCACCTCGAAACGGAGCGGAAGAATAGCGTCGCCACTCGCAACGCTCGTCTGGCAGCCATTCATGCCTTTGCGCGCTTCCTGGCGACGCGAGATCCCGAACCCGTTGAAGAGTGCCAGCGCCTTCTGGCTGTGCCCACTAAGCGCGGACCAACCCGCACTGTAGACTATTTGGAAAGCGAAGAAATCGGCGCGATGCTGGAGGCTGTGTCCGCTCATCGGCAAGACTATATCCGCGACAGAGCATTGCTGCTCACCTTGTTCAACACCGGCGCTCGCGTGCAGGAACTGCTCGATATCCGGCCGGGCGATCTGCAGCTAGATCGGCCCACTTCCGTTCATCTCCGCGGGAAAGGACGCAAGGAACGCCTTTGTCCGCTGTGGCCCGAGACGGTGGACGCACTCCGAAGTCTGCTCAGTGCCACGGCCGCAGAAACTACCAGCCCAGTTTTTCGCAATCACCGAGGCGAACCGATGACTAGATTCGGTGTTCGGTATCTCCTGCGGCGTTTCGCCGAGCAGGCACGGACAGCAGCACCTACCATCGTCGCCAAGCGCATCCATCCGCATACATGTCGACACAGCGCTGCTGTTCACCTCCTACGTGCCGGCGTCGATCTCGTGACCATCAGCCACTGGCTTGGACATGCCAGCGTAGAGACGACAAATCGATACGCCGCCGTGGATCTCGAAACCAAACGCAAAGCCCTGGAGCGCGCAGGGCCAGTGGCGGGTACTGCGGAATCCAGCATAACGACATGGCGAACCGATAGCTCTGTGCTGGAGTGGTTGCAATCCCTCTGACCGCGACCATGATTATGTGGAGTGGAGAAACGCCGACGACCCGAGCGCAGCGCAGTCTTGACGTTCCTACTCCACATAACGCGGCGCTTCACATAAATCCCACACCAAGGCTTTGAGTCTGGTGCGCGTGCGATTCGAAAACAGGAACAGATGCCCGCTGAGCGGGTCCGCGCCGAGTTCATCGCGTACCAACCCGTACAATCCTTCAAAGCCTTTGCGCATATCCACCGCTTCGACGGCAACATAGATTTTCGTCGCCAGCCCCAGCCCGAACACGCGCTTAAGCCTCGGCCACCCGGATCAATCGCACCAGATCTGGTTCGCCGAACTTCCACGAGCTCTCGATGCGCCGCCCGTTCGCCAGTACCAGCGCGAACCCGCCCACCGGCTCCGTTTCGATCGCGACCTCCACCAGCCGCGGCTTGCTCTTCTTTTGAGCCCGCCGCCAGTAATCCAGCGTGCTGATTCCGATGTTGTGTTTCTCGCAATACGCCCGCCGCGTCATCCCGCTTTTGGCAAAGCCGTTGACGATGCCGCGGATTTCCTGCTTGCTTCGCATCCCGCCATTTTCGGCGGCATCGCCCGCCCAATCAAGACGGGTTCCTCAGACGCTTACAAACAACACTGGGCGGAATTCGCGCAGGATCCGGAGTGGAAGGCAGTCTCCAAAGCGTCCGAAGCCGACGGTAAAATCGTCGAAAAGATCGATTCGACCTTCATGGTCCCGTCCGATTATTCACCGCTGAAGTAAACGCGCCCGCGTCGCCGGGTCCGACGCCAGATCCACGATGGTCCACGCCATCGCCAGCGCTCCGTCGAAGATGGCCCGGTCGGCAGCCGCCGTGACGCAGTGCGCGGTGAACTCCGGCTGATGATTGGTGGCCGGCAGCGAATACTACACGACCAGTTTCGAAGAAACGGCCATTCCACCCCACAGTGACCAGCCGCTTTTTGCGCTCTTTTTGCAGCCTCTGTAGCCCATGCGTCACTGGCGGGGCTTTCGAAAACGCTTGTCCGTTCAATGTGATAGACCAGCCCCGCCAGTTAGAATCTGTGTGAAAAGTGGAGTTGATCCCCGCCGTTCACCGGCAGGGCTGGTCACCGACGCCTGCGCCTTCAACGCGATAGACCAGCCCCGCCGGTAACGGCGGGGTGGAATGACGGTCCGGTGCGCCAGCGGGTGTCGGCTTGGGTCAAGTTCAGATTCCCTTGGCGAGAAAACCGCCGTCGACTGGAAGAATAGTTCCTGTAACGAACGATGAAGCCTCTGACGCGAGGAAAATCGCCGCGCCGGCCAATTCGTCGACGTGGCCGAAACGATTCATCGGGGTGCGGCCCAGGATCGCGGCGGCCCGCTCCGGAATATCCAGTGCTTTGGTGTTCAGCGGCGTGCGGAACACACCCGGCGCGATCGCGTTGACACGCACATTGTGCGGCGCCCACTCGCAGGCCAGCTGCTTGGTGAGCATCCCCACGCCCGACTTGGCCGCCGCGTAGGCCGTGACTTCATTGAAAGTCACGAACGTGGTCATGGAACACGTGTTGATGATCGATCCGGATTTCTGCGCGATCATGTGGCGTCCGAAAATCGTATTCGCGCGAAAACTGCCATTGAGATTGGCATCGATCACGCGCGACCAATCGTCGTCGGGCATGTCGAGCGTGGGCGTCTTGATCAGCAGGCCGGAGGTGACCACCAGGACATCCACGCGCCCGAACGCGTCGAGCACGTCGCCGCACAAAACTTCCAGACTGGAACGATCATGTACGTTCGAAGTGACGCGTAGCGTTTTCGCGCCGAGCTTCTCGATCTCATCCGCGGTCGCGTCGACTTTGGCTTGATCCCGGCTACTGGCGATGACCACGGCGCCCGAGCGCGCGTAGGCGAGCGCAATCGCCTGCCCGATGCCGCTGGTGCCTCCGAGCACCACGGCCACCTTGTCCTGCAGCGAAAACAGATTCATTTGTAGGTGACTTTTACCGGCTCGCTTCGTTCGCACGCCAGTGAATCGGTTACGCCCGAAGCGATTTCACCGCAGGCGTTCTGAATCGCGGTGCGGGTGGCCTGTTCCCGGTTGGATCCCGATGCGGTGCGGCAGGATTGCTGTCCGTTGAAGGCCATGCACACTTCCACATGCGTGCCGCCCAAGGTCAGAGTCGAGTACAACAGTAGTCCCATCAGCGCAACGAAAATCAGGATTCCGACCAGCACGGGTTTCTTCATCCGGCGGGTTCCTCCAGGTCGACGAAAAACGAACCCATGCGCCGGAATTTCTCGTAGCGTTCTTCGATAAGTTGTTGAGGGGACGTGCCGGAAAGCTCCTGGAGAGTTTCGCGCAGAACCACGCCCAGCGCTTCAGCCGCGTTGTCGGGATCGGAATGCGCGCCATCGCCCGGCTCCGGGACAATGCCGTCGATCAGGCCGAGTTGCAGCAGATCGGGCGCGGTCATCTTCAAAGCCGCCGCGGCCTGGGGAGCTTTCCCCGAATCGCGATAAATGATGGCCGCGCAGCTTTCCGGCGAAATCACGCTATAAACCGCGTTCTCCAGCATAAAAATGCGGTTTCCCACGCCGAGTGCGAGCGCGCCACCGCTGCCGCCTTCGCCTATTACGACTACGATCACCGGCACGCCCAGCCGCGACATCTCGCGCAGATTGTAGGCGATCGCTTCGCCCTGGCCGCGCTCTTCGGCGTCCTTGCCGGGCCAGGCGCCTTGCGTGTCTAACAAGGTGATGATCGGGCGGTGGAATTTCGAAGCCAACTCCATCAAGCGCATCGATTTGCGATAACCCTCCGGTCGCGGGCAGCCGAAGTTGCGCAGGATTTTCTGCTTGGTGTCGCGGCCTTTTTCCTGCGCGACGATCATGACCGGCTTCGAATCGAACCAGCCCATGCCGGCGATGATGGCGTGATCGTCTCCGAACGCGCGGTCGCCATGCAGCTCATGAAAATTGGTGAAAAGACGTTGTATGTAATCGAGCGAGTGCGGGCGCTTGGGATGCCGGGCGAGCTGCACCCGATCCCAGCTCGGATTGACGGGTTGAGGAATTGCGATGTCCGACATTTAAGAGCGGACCGTCAGTTCGCCAGGATTTCCATCGCCTCCGAGCCGCAGATTTTCGCGATCTCGGCGCAGAACTCCTTGTCCGGGCGAACCTTGGCCGTAACGTCCAGGATAACCGAGAAATCGCGCGACTTTTCAAGCCTCAGCCGGACTTCGGTATCGCCGGGCTTCTGCGCGAACAGATTGCGAAGCGCCGTGGCGCGTTCCGAGCCGTCGACGCCGTTGACGGGAACGCGGATCGAAATCAGCGACGGCAGGTTGATGCGCGCCACTTCGAGCGGGACGATCTCCTGAATCGAAATTTTGGGCGGCGCGTTTTCTTCCGGCAGCACCAGGCCGCGGACCAGCACAGCTTTGTCTTCGATCAGCGACGGCGAAAGGCGCTCGAATTGCGTGGAGAACAGCATGCCTTCGGCCGAGCCTTCCAGATCCTCGATCTGCATCGCGGCCCATGGTTTGCCTTCCTTGCTGCGCTTGCGCGCGATGCCGGTCAGGATTCCGCACAGCGCGACTTCGGTATTCTTGCTCAGCCCTTCCAGGTGTCCGGTGGTGTGCGTGGCGAGCTGCTTCACTTTGTCGATGTACTGGTCGAGCGGATGTCCGGTGATGTAGAATCCGAGCGTTTCTTTTTCGCCGGTGAGCTTTTCCTGGCCGGTCCAATCCTTCACCTTGGGCAGCGCGTGCTGGGACGCCGGCTGTTCTTCGATCAGCGCGGCGAACAGTCCGGATTGTCCGCTTTCCCGATCCTTGTGCGCGCGGGCGCCGGTTTCCATGGCGCTGTCGATCACCGCCATGAACTGCGCGCGCGAACCTTCCAGCGTGTCGAAGGCGCCGGACTTGATCAGGCTTTCGATCATGCGCCGGTTCACCGCGCCCAGGTCGACGCGTTCGCAGAATTCGTAGAGTGAGCGGAACGCGCCGTCTTTCAAACGCGCCTGGACGATCGATTCGACCGCGCCTCCGCCTACGTTCTTAATGGCGCCGAGGCCGAACAGGATCGCGTCGCCCGACGGAGTAAAATCGAATTCCGACGAATTCACGTCGGGCGGAAGGACGCGGATTCCCATTTCCCGACACTCGTTGATGTACTTCACCACCTGCGAAGTGTTGCCGGTCTGCGACGTCAGCAGGGCGGACATGAACTCGACCGGATAATGCGTTTTGAGATACGCGGTGACGAAGGCGAGATACGCGTAGGCGGCGGAGTGCGCCTTCGGGAAACCGTAGCCGGCAAATTTTTCCATCAGATCGAAAATCTTTTCGATCTTGCGCGGCGGATGTCCGTTGACCCTCCCGCCTTCGACGAAGCGCGCGCGCTGCTTGGCCATCGCTTCGGCGTTCTTCTTACCCATGGCGCGGCGCATCAGGTCGCCTTCGCCGAGTGTGTATCCGGCCACGCGATTCGCGATGCGCGTGACTTGTTCCTGATAGACCATCACGCCGTAGGTTTCTTCCAGGATCTCCTTCATCTCCGGCAGATCGTAGACAACTTCTTTGCGGCCGTGCTTGCGGTCGATGAAATCGTCGATCATGCCCATGGGACCGGGGCGATACAGCGCGTTCAGCGCGACTAAATCTCCAATCCGATCGGCTTGATAACGGCGCAAGATGTCGCGCATGCCAGGCGATTCAAACTGGAAGATTCCGCTGGTCAGGCCTTTGTGAAACACCGTCTCGTAGGTTTTTTTGTCGTCGAGCGGGATCTCTTCGATGACCACTTTCACGCCGCGATGTTTCACGATCAACTTCAACGCATCATCGATGATGGTGAGCGTGGTCAGGCCCAGAAAATCCATCTTCAACAGCCCGAGTTTTTCGAGGCCGACCATGTCGTACTGGGTGACAATTTCGTCTTTGTTGGTCTTGTAGAGCGGAACCAGCTCTTTAAGAGGCTTGGGCGAGATCACCACGCCGGCCGCGTGGACTGACGCGTTGCGCGACATGCCTTCCAGCCGTTCCGCGATTTCGAGAACCTCTTTGACGCGCGGTTCTTTGCGAGCCAGCTCGTCGAACTGCGGCTCGGCTTTGCGCGCGTCCTTGATCTTGATATTCAGCGGCATCGCCGGGACCAGCTTGGTGATCTTGTCGACATCGGCGAAGCTCACGTCGAGCGCGCGGCCTACGTCTTTGATGGCTGCGCGGGCGCCCAAGGTGCCGAACGTGATGATCTGGGCCACTTGTTCGCGCCCGTATTTTTCGGTGACATACTGGATCACTTCGCCGCGGCCGCGCGTGCAGAAATCGATGTCGATATCGGGCATAGTCACGCGTTCGGGGTTGAGGAAGCGCTCGAAAATCAGCTCGTATTCGAGCGGATCGATG
The DNA here is from genome assembly GCA_963797245.1 of Terriglobia bacterium. Lineage (GTDB taxonomy): Bacteria > Acidobacteriota > Terriglobia > Bryobacterales > Bryobacteraceae > Palsa-187. The sequence goes on along the minus strand of CAWCPE010000006.1, from coordinate 597,705 downwards.
TCGGTGATGGACATCGAATAGCTCACGAGCGAACCGGCGGCCGATCCGCGGCCGGGGCCGACCGGGATGCCGCGCTGTTTCGCGAAGCGGATGAAATCCCAGACGATCAGGAAGTAGCCAGAATATTTCATCTGCTGAATCGTCTTGATTTCGCGATCCAATCTTTCCGCGTACTCACCCAGATGATGGCGAAGCTCGCCTTTCGCGGCCAGCGCGTCGAGTCTGACGCGGCGCTTCTCGAATCCCTGGCGAGCGACGTATTCAAAGTACGTATCGGTCGAGTGGCCTTCCGGAACGTCGAACTTGGGAAACGGCTCGGCCACCGGTTCCAGTTTCAACTGGCAGCGCTGCGCGATGTCCCAGGTCCGGTCGAGCGCGTGCTCCACCTCGCCGAACAGCTTCATCATTTCTTCACGCGTCTTGAGATAAAACGCGGGTTTTTCGAAGCGCATCCGGTTGGGGTCCGACATGGTTTTGCCGGTCTGGATGCACAACATCACTTCATGGGCGCGCGCGTCGTCCTGACGGAGATAATGCGAATCGTTGGTGGCGACCAGCGGAATTCCGGTGTCGGAGGCGAGCTTGTAGATTAACGGCAGGACTCGCTCATCGGGTTCAAGGCCGTGGTCCTGCAATTCGAGGAAGAAATTCTTGGAGCCGAACAGATCGGTATATTCGTACGCGATGCGGCGCGCGTCTTCGTAGCGGTCGGCGAGCAATGTTTCGTTGATATCGCCGCGCAGGCACGCCGACAGCGCGATCAAGCCTTTCGAGTGCCGCGACAGCAGGTCCTTATCGATGCGGGGCTTGTAATAGAAACCGTCCAGATAGCCGGTCGAAACCATCTGGATCAGGTTCTGATAGCCCTCCTGGTTTTCGCACAGCAGCACCAGGTGGTTGTAACGGTTGCTTTCGCTCTTGTCCTTGTGGCCTTGCTGGGCGACGTAGACTTCGCAGCCGATGATGGGGTGAATGCCGCACTGTTTCGCGTTGTTGTAGAACTCGACTGCGCCGAACAGATTGCCGTGATCGGTCATGGCGACCGAGGGCATTTTCAGCTCGACGGCTAGGTCCATCAACTGCGAAATCTCGCACGCGCCGTCCAGCAGCGAATAATCGGTGTGGCAATGCAGATGAACAAAGGGCGATGCCATGAAGTTTCCTATCGCCGGGGGAGAACTTCAGTATAGCGGTTAGGCCGTGATGGGTCGAAACAACGCGGTGCCTTCGGGGGAGAGCAGCACCCACAGCCCGTACACGCCGAGCGCGGTGTGAAACGGGAAGGCCGGCAGTTCGAGCACGGCAAGGATGATGGCGAGAATCCGCGCCCAGGGCTGAAAGCTCAACAGTCCGACTCCGGCGATGAGGCCGGGGAGTGAAAATATCAGGACGACGATGGTTACGGCGGCGCCAATCAGGCCCAGTATTCCACCCGCGAACGCGCCATCGGCGCCGCCGGCGTCGGAAAGGTGCATCAGGCCGGCCAAGCCGCCGAAAACCGCCATCACGATCAGCGCCGCCAGCACGCCAAGCCCGCCCAGAATAATGTGCAGAATCGCCAGAACCTTGACATGCTGCTGCATGGATTTTCCCTCGAATGAGTATACGCAGAATTTAAGTGGCGTGTTCGCGGCGCGTCGTTTCCGCTTGTGGCGCACGCTTCAGCGTGCCGCGTCGGCACTTTTGCCGACGCCTGTGCGGGTACAGACGAGGTGTCGAGAAGAGTCTCGACACGGCACGCTGAAGCGTGCGCCACGTTAGCTTCCGGCCGCTTCGGTCACCATCTGCCAGAGCAACTCGACGCCGTCTTCGAGGACCTTGGGCAGAATCCGCTCGTCATTTCCATGAATCCGTGCCCCACCGGGTTCGCGCAGGAACACGGGTACTCCGTAGACCGCCATGCGGGCGCGCAGAAAGCTGCTATCGGTGGCCGAGCGGCTCATGAAGGGAACCACCACGTCGTGCGGATACAGGTGGCCGATGGCGCGCTCCATCGAATGATACAGCGTGGTGGTGATGGCGCTCGGCTCGGTCGCGGGCATCACTTGTCCGGGAGCTAGAGAGACGTCCACCGCCGGATCGTTCACGATCGCCTTGAACCTTGCGAGCACTTCCTCTTTCGTCTCGCTGGGCATGCGCATCACGTCCAGCCGCGCTTCGGCCGAATTGGGAATTACATTGATCTGCGTGCCGGCGCGCAGCATGGTGGGCGCCACCGTCGTACGCAGCAGATCGTCCAGTTCCGGATCGTGCGCGCGAATCTGATTGGCGGCGTACTGCGCCGTAGCCGGATCGTCCAGCCGGCGGCGAAGCGAATCCAGCCAGGAATATTCGGGCACCCGCGACAGCTCGCGGAAATAACGCCGGGTGGTCTGGTTGATGCGCACCGGCTCATCCGCCTGCGCGAGCTTGACCACGGCGGCCGCGACACGGGTCACCGCATCGTCGCCGCGCGGAACCGCGCCATCGGCGGCCGTTCCTTTGACCGTGAGGATAATGCGCGTCGGAATCTTTTCGGTGGTCTGGATATGGAAGAGACGCGGGCCCTCTTTCGTTTCCATAATAAATCCACCTTCGTTCAAGGCGAACTCCGAATCGATCAATGGATAGCGATGCTGGATCATCCACTGGATTCCGGTCGAGCCGGCTTCTTCATCCGACTCCGCCAAAAGAATAAGGTCGCGCCCCAGCTTGATGTTGCGCCGCTTCAGTTCCACCATCACGGCCAGTTCGGCGGCTAACAGCGACTTGTCGTCCTGGGCGCCGCGTCCGTAGATGAACCCGCCGCGATTTTCGGCGCTGAACGGGTCCACCGACCATTGACTGCGCTCGGCGGGAACCGTATCGCTATGCGCGATCAGAAGGAGCGGCCGGCCTTTGCCGCTGCCCTTCAACCGCGCGATGAAATTGTAGCGTTGCGGATCGCTGCCGGCGAGCTCGCAATAGATGCCGTGCGAATCCGCCACCTGCTTCAGATATTGAGCGACACGTGTCTCATTGCCCGGAGGGTTGGAAGTGTCGAGACGAATCAGGTCCGTCAGGTATTGCCGGGTGCGGTCCCCCAGCGGCCTGTTGTCGTCCGCGGCTCCCCCCAGCGTCGCGGCTGCGAGTACTAAGGCGCATACACGCCACATTTAAAGAAATTTTAACATGCGGGGCTGCGAGCTCACCTGGCGGCCGGTTCATTTCTTCTCCACTCCCTCACGGTCAGGGTTCTGTTTCAAGCCGAATCGGAACCCTGAGCGTCAGCGAGGGGAGGGATTCCATCAACGCACGTTAGGCGCACCCACCCACCTAAGCTCTTGCGTTTGCACGACCAGCCAGATAGTAATTCACAACCGGCGTCACCACCAGCGACACGATCATGGACGCCAGAATTCCGCCGATCACCGCGATGGCCAGCGGCTGCAGCATCTGCGAGCCTTGGCCGATGGCGAGCGACAACGGAATCATCCCGGCGATGGTGGCGAGCGCGGTCATCATAATCGGCCGCAGTCTGCGGGCGCCCGCTTCGAGCATCGCGTGGCGTGGATCCGCGCCCTGCGCTCTGAATTTCGCGTCGGCGTCCAGCAGCAGAATGCCGTTCTTGGCCACGATTCCGATCACCATGATCAATCCCATGAAAGACGAGACGTTGAAGGTAGTGTGCGTGATCAGCAAGGCGAGGAAAACGCCGGAAGTGGAGAGGATCGCGGAAGAGAGAATCGCCGCGGGCGCTGCGAATCCGCCGAATTCGAACAGAAGCACGGTGAAAACCAGGACCACGGCCAGTCCGAGCACCAGCGCCAGGTCGCCAAACGATTTCTGCTGTTCCTGGTAGGTGCCTCCGTAAACCACGCGAATCGACGGCGGGACTTCCATGTCGGCCACGATCTTCTGCACCATTTCCATGCCCTTACCCAGGCTCATGCCCTCGAATCGCCCGGTGACCGCCACGCGGCGCTGCAAATTCTCGCGGATGATTTCGGTCTGCCCCGCCTCGTCGGTAAATTCGGCCAGCGATCCGAGAGTAGCCGGTTTTCCGGTGGCAGCGCTGGTGATTACGGTGTTGCGGATCTGGTCCAGATTCGCGCGCGTCGACGCGGGGAATCGCACGCGGACGGTGTAGGAGCGGTCGTTCACGATCACCGGCGTCGCGGCCGGTTCGCCCTGCAGGATCGCGCTCGCGTCCAGTTCGATCTCCTGCGGCGAGAAGCCTGCGCGCGCCGCGACCACCGGGTCGACCTGCATCTGGATCGCGGACCCGCTGATGGTGTCCTCGATGCCGTCCTTTACGTCCACCACGCCCTTGGTCTTTTTGAGTTTGTCGCCGATTTTGGTGCCCCATTCCTTCAACAGCGCGGGGTCCTGCGAAAACAATTTGATCTCCATCGGCTCCGGCGAATCGGTCAGATCGCCGATCATGTCCTGCAACACCTGCACGAATTCAACGTCGAGTTGCGGATACTTCTCGTTGACCTGCGCGCGGACGTCTTTGATTACGTCGTCGATGGCGCGGGAACGGGCGCGCCTGAGCTTCACTGAAAAATCGCCACGATTGACTTCAGTCACCGCCGCCAGGCCGAGCTGCAGTCCGGTTCGGCGCGACGTTCCTTCCACTTCCGGGGTCGCCTTCAGAATTTTTTCGACGCCGAGCAGGACTTGGTTGGTATCGTCGAGCGACGATCCCGCGGGCATCAGGTAATCGAGAATGAATCCGCCTTCATCCATGGCAGGGAGCAGATCCGTGCCGACGGCCTGATAGCAGAAGTAAGACGCGACCACCAGTCCGATTCCGCCGACGATCAGCGTGATCGGCCAGGCCAGCACGAATCGAAGAGAGCTTTCGTACCATCGCGTGACATGGAACATCAGCCCGGTGGTCGCGACTTCTTCATGCGGTTTCGCGCTGCGCAGGAAATAATGACTCAGCGTCGGCGTCCAGGTGAGCGCCAGCGCAAGCGACGTCAACAGCGCGACCCCGACCGTCACCGCCAGCGCGCGGAAGAACGTCCCGGTGACGCCGGTGGTGGTGATCAGCGGAAGAAAGACCACGATCGGCGTAATGGTCGACCCCACCAGCGGCACGCGAATCTCGCGCAGCGCGCTGCGGATCGCTTCGCCGCGAGTCTGGCCCGAATCGCGGTGCAGCACGATGTTTTCGACCACCACGATGGCGTCGTCAATCACCAGTCCGACCGCCGCGGCCAGGCCGCCCAGGGTCATCAGGTTGAAGCTCTGCCCCATCATCCGCAGCGCGATCAGCGTGATCGCGATGGTGGCTGGAATCACCAGGGCTGCCACCAGCGAACTGCCCCAGTCGCGCAAAAAGAGCACCAGAATGACTCCCGCCAGAAGCAGCCCGATCACGATCGCGTCGCGCACGCTGGCGATCGAATCGCGCACCAGGATGGATTGATCGTAAAACGTCTGCACCTTCACGCCGGCCGGGAGGGTCTTCCGGATTTCATCGAGCTCTCGTGACGCTGCATCGGCTACCTGGACCGTATTTCCATCCGGCTGCCGGAAAACATTCAGCAGCAGAGCCGGCTTTCCATTGGCGGTGACGATGGTGTACACCGGCATCACCGACGGATGCACTGTGGCGACATCGCCGATGCGTACCGGGACGCCGCTCGCCGTGGTCCGCACCACGATATTTGCAAGCTGCGCGGGATCGCGCGCCTGGCCGGTGACCAGCGTCAGCGACAGCTCATGATTATGTTCCACCAGGCCGGGCGAATCGATCATGTTGAACTTCGCGACTGCGTCGAGAATTCCCTGCACCGTCACCTGCGATTCGAGAAGTTTCGCCGGATCGGGCTCGATTTGAAACTCCGGCACGCTTCCGCCTTGCAGCACCACCATCGATACGCCGTTCACGCGGTTCAACCGCGGCTTGATGGTGTAATTCGCGAGCTCCCAGAGTTCGCTCTGCGTCATCGTGTCGGAGGTGAGGCTGTAGGCGACAATCGGCATCAGCGCGGCGAAAGTCAGTCGGTTGGCGGTGAGTTTCGCGGTGGGAGGAAGCGTCGGCTGCACACGCGCCAGCGCCGCGTTCACGTACTGCAGCGTCAGGATCATGTCGACGTTCCAGTTGAAGAACAGGTTGACTTCCGCCGATCCGCGGCTGGTGGTGGAGCGCACCCGTTCGAGGCCCGGCACGCTGTTCATGGCCTCTTCAATCGGCCGCGTGACCGTCACCTGCATCTGATTGATGGGCGCGACGCCGTTGTCTACGCCCACGATGACGCGCGGGAAATCAGTTGCCGGAAAAACGGAGACCGGAATGGTGAACGCGACGTACACACCGATCGCGATCAGCGTGAGAATGACGAAAATGACCGGACGCGAGAATCGTGCGGTCCAATGATCCTGCGCCGTCCGGGGAGGCGCGTCGCTCGCGATCATTTTTTCTTATCGTCCTTCTTTGAACCGTCCGCGGGCTTCGTTTCGTCAGGCGCGTCCTGATCGGCGTCCTCGTCTTCGTCTTCCTCGCTCTTGGGCGCGAGCACTTTTACCTTGGCCTTATCGTCGAGCCCCAGGCCTCCCGAGGTCACCACCATTTCGCCGGGCTGCAACCCGCTCAGGAGTTGCACGCGATCGCCCTGCCGCACGCCCACCGAAACGCGCCGCTCGCGCGCGATGGCGTTGTTCACCACCACCATCACCTTCTGCCCGCCTTCGTCGAAATTCAGCAGCGCCGTAGCCGGAACCACCAGCGTGTCCTGAATGGTCTCCGCGATGATGGCGACATGCACGGTCGCGCCGGGCTTCAGCCGCTCACCCGGATTCGGCGCCTGCACCCACACTTCAACCGTGGTGGTGCTCGGGTCAACCGCCGGACTCACCACGGTCACCTTTCCCGCGATGTCGCCCTCAGGTCCGGCTATACGCGCGGGCCTTCCCGGCTGGATGGTCATGGCTTCCTTCACCGGCACGTTGGCGCGCGCGACGATCTGGGAAACGTCGACAATTGAGACCAGCGGCGATCCAGCCTGCGGCATTTCTCCGGGATAAACCGGTCGATCCGAGACCACGCCGCTGATGGGACTGCGGACCTGCGCGTAGGCGACCTGCACCTCGGAGTTATCGTAATGGGCTTTCGCCGCATTCATCTGCGCCGCCGCGCCGGCGACGGTTTCACGCTGGCTCACCTGGTCCAACGCCTGAAGATGTCTGCGTGCGATTTCGAGCTGGCTCTGCGCCTGCACCATGGCGACGCGCGCGTCCTCCACTAGTTTCTGCGCCAGCGCGCCTTCCTTCTGCAACTCGACGCGGCTTTCGTAAACCTTTTTCGACGCGTCATACGTCTGTTGCGCGGCCTGCAGGTCGGCCTGCGCCTTGGTTTGATCCTCGTGAACGGTCGCGCCCGTCAACAATTGATAGGCCGCCTGGGATTGCTGGTATTGATGCTGGCTCTCGCTGGCCGCAGCCGTCAGGTCGGCTGCTTCCAGCTCCACCAGAAGCTGCCCGGCTTTCACATGATCTCCGCGATTCACCAGCACTAGCTTCACCGGCGCGCTGATCTTGGATGTGACATTGGCCTGATTCACGGGATAGAGCACCGCATCGGCCTGGATCACACGATCGATCGCGCCGAGCACCGCGGCTTCGACGGTAACTGGCGTCGGTCCTTCGGATTCTTCGGTGGCCGCAGCTTCCTTCTTGCCACAGCCGGCGAGGATCACGATCAGCGCGATCGCCAGAGCCACGAGTGCCGCACTTGCTCCGCTCCCTAATGGTCGAGGTTGCGTGGTGCGCCCTGGCGGAACCGCGCGCGTAAATACGGACCTGCTCCCCTCCCTGATGGTCGGGGTTCCGTTTGGCGAGCTGTCCAATAAGCAACATGCGGAACCGCGCGCGTCAGCAAGCGGAGCACGTCCGGACTCTTCGCTCAGCATATTGCGCTTAAGGCTCATAGCGCCCCCGTCAAAGTCCGCAATGTCGCCAGCGCGATCCGATACCGGGCCAGTCCGTCGTCGAACGCATTCCGCGCCGATGTCACCGTGTTCTGCGCGTCGACCACTTCGAGCGCCGTCCCTTCGCCCGCTTGATAGCGCAGCAGCGTCAGTCTCAAACTCTCATTCGACAAATCGACCGACCCGCGCAGCGAATCGATCTGCGAGCGCGCTCCGTCGGCTTCCGCATACGCCGCGGCCAGGTTGGCGTCCAGCGTCCTTTGCGCAACGTTCAAATCGAGCTGCGCCTGCTCGCGCTTCAACTCGGCTTGCTTGATTTTGCTTTTGGTCGCGCCCCAGTTCCACACCGGAATATTCAGCGTCGCCTGCGCCACGTAGCCCAAATTATTACGCGACGCCACTTCATAATTCGGCAGCGTGCTGCGACCGGTGGCCTGCGTATCGTGCGATGTGACGGCGAACTGGTTTGCATCGATTCCGTAAAACAGATCGAGCGCCAGCGACGGCAGGTATTGATAGCGCGCGATCGACGCCTCATAACCGGCCTGTTGAATGGTCGCCTGGGCGGCTTTGAGATCCGGACTGGAGGATTTCGCCTGCGCCTGCGCTTCGGTGACCGGCGGAAGAATCGCCGGGTCCTCGAAATCGTCGACCACCGCGAAATCCGTGCTGAAAGCGGGAAAAATCAAAACTCCCAGCGCGATTTTCGCTTTATCGATGGCCAGTTGCGCTTCTATAAGGTCGCGGCGGCGCTGCGCCAAGTCGATCTGTGCCTTGACCACATCGGCATGCGCCACTTCGCCGCCGCGCTCCTGCTTTTGAGTGATGTCGAGAAAACGCTCAGCTTCCGCCACGCTGCGCTGCGAATTGGCAAGCTTCCTTTGCGACGCAACGATCGAGTAATAATCCTGAATCACCGTCGCGTTCAAGCCCCGTGCCGCGATTTCGACCCGCGCGCGAGCCGCCGCTTCGGCAGCCAGGGCGCGGTTCACTTCGCCGTGCCGCACGAAGCTCAAGACTTCTTCATGCACCTGCGCCTGTTCATTATAGACGTGAACCCCATCGTTGGCGACGAAAACGCCCGACGGCGTCCCGTTGCCTTCCGTGTAGATGAATTGATTGAACGCGTTGACCGAAGGCAATCGCCCGGCGCGCGCCTGCAAGGTATCCTGCTGGGCCTGCGAAACCGCGAACCCGGCGCTTTGCACCTGCCCGCCATACTTCCGCGCCCGCGCGATGGCGTCGTCGAGCTTGATCACCGGCGTTTGCGCGAAACACATGAACGGACAACACAAGACTAGCGACCGTAGCATCATCGACCTTTTAGTTGAGCACGAGATCCTGAAGAATGGCTGAAGCGATATTCTGCGCAATGTCGATAGACAATATGGTGTATACTGAGGCCGATGTCTTCCACGCTGAGCCATCTCGATTTTCTGGAAGCGCAAAGCATCCATATTTTCCGCGAAGTCGCCAGCGAATTCGAGCGGCCGGTGGTGCTGTATTCGATTGGCAAGGATTCCTCTGTACTGCTGCGGCTGGCGCAGAAGGCGTTCTATCCGGGTAAGATCCCGTTCCCGCTTCTGCACGTCGATACCGGGTATAAGTTTCGTGAAATGATTGAGTTCCGCGATTCGTATACGCGTCAGATCGGGGCCAATCTGATCGTTCACAAAAACGAAGCCGCGCTCAACGACGGCGCGCAGCCGTTCAAGCTTGGCACCCAGCGATGCTGTTCGCTTTTGAAGACCCAGTCTCTGCTCGACGCCCTGCGGGACGGCCGTTTCGACGCTGCAATCGGCGGCGCCCGGCGGGATGAGGAACGGAGCCGCGCCAAGGAACGCATTTACTCCTTCCGCGACTCGCACGGCCAATGGGACCCCAGAAATCAGCGGCCTGAGCTGTGGAATCTGTTCAACAGCCGCATTGGACCGGAGGAAAGCATCCGCGTTTTCCCGCTTTCCAACTGGACGGAGCTCGACGTGTGGCATTACATTCATCTTGAAAACATCCCGGTGGTGCCGCTGTATTTTGCGGCCCCGCGGCCCATGTTGGTTCGCGGCGATTCACTGATCCCGGTCGAGCAGCCGTTCATTCCGATGATCCCGGGCGAACATCCTAAAATGGTCCGCTGCCGGATGCGGTCGCTGGGGTGCAGCCCATGCACCGGCGCGATCCGCTCGGATGCCGATACGATTCCGAAAATCATCGAAGAGCTGATCGGCTTCCGCCGCTCCGAGCGCGAAAATCGGGTGATCGATTACGACCAGGACGGGTCGATGGAAATGAAGAAACGCGAGGGCTATTTCTGATGCAGGCCGCGCTTCCGAGTTTTGATGTCGATCGTTTTCTCGCGTCTGAGCGCGAGAAGGATCTGCTGCATTTCCTCACCTGCGGCAGCGTGGACGATGGCAAGAGCACCCTGATCGGACGCCTGCTGTACGATTCGCGCAACGTTTTCGAAGATCAGATTAAGGCAGTCGCGAAGGCCTCGGAAAATCGCGGCGGTCTGGATCTCTCGCTGCTCACCGACGGTCTGCGCGCCGAGCGGGAGCAAGGCATCACTATTGACGTTGCGTATCGTTATTTCGCGACGGCGCGGCGCAAGTTCATCATCGCCGATACGCCCGGGCATGAGCAGTACACGCGCAACATGGCAACCGGCGCGTCGCAGGCCGACCTCGCGATTCTGCTGATCGACGCGCGTCACGGAGTCCTGCCGCAATCGCGCCGGCACGCGTCCATCTGCGCGCTGCTCGGAATCGGGAACTACGTGGTCGCGATCAACAAAATGGATCTAGTGGAGTACTCGCGCGACGTCTTCGAAAGAATCCAGGCCGAGTTTACGGCGTTCCTTGAAACCGTGGGAATCCGGGGCGCGCATTTTCTTCCGATGAGCGCGCTGGCTGGCGATAACGTGGTTTCGCGTAGTTCCAAAATGCCCTGGTTCGACGGACCGAGCCTGCTGGAGCATCTCGAGACGGTCGATATTGGCGAGCGGCAGGCTGAAACCGGATTCCGGATGCCGGTTCAGCGCGTCATCCGGCCCGATCAGACTTTCCGCGGCTACGCCGGCCAGATCGCATCCGGTTCGGTCCGCCCCGGCGATGAAATCGTCGCGCTGCCTTCCGGACGCCGGTCTCGCATCGAACGCATTGTTACTTTTGACGGCGATATTCCCAGTGCGTTTGCGCCGCAATCGGTCGCGCTGACGCTCACCCACGAACTCGACATCAGCCGCGGAGATATGCTCGCTTCGGTTAACGATTCGCCGCACTCCGCGCGCCGGTTTGAGGCGCAGGTCGTGTGGATGAATCCGGTTGCGCTCGACTCACGGCGGCGTTATCTGATCAAGCACACCACGCAGATTGTTCCGGCGGAAATCAACGGGCCGGCGCTTGAAATGAACGCCATCGGGCGCGCGCAAGTCCTCACTGCGCGGCCGATTTTCTTCGATTCCTACACGCGTAACCGGGCGACCGGCGCGTTCATTGTGATCGATCCTGAAACTAACGCTACCAGTGGTGCGGGCATGATCGTCCGGCCGTCGGAGGTTGCCGAGTCGTCCGGTCCGGTGACGGCGGCCGAACGCTTCGCACGCTGGGGGCATCGTGGAGCCATCGTTCGCGTCGGCAACCGTCCGGATCTGGCGCGTAATCTTGAACGGCGCCTGTTCGATCGCGGCTGCGCGGTGGTCGTGCTGCCTCGCGCGGATCAATCTCTCGCCGACGCGGGGCTGATTGTACTGGCTCTCGAAGAGCCCGGCGCGAACCACGATCCCTCCGAAATCATGCGGAGGCTTGAAACCTCCGGTGTTCTCCAATCGAAGAACCATCTGACGCAAGGGGAGGGGATATGATCGATCTGCTGACCGAGGCCGATCGCGTGATCGATGAAGCGCTCGAGGCCGGCGGCGACGCCTGCGTTACGTGCAGTTTTCAGGCGGAATGCGTGGTGTTGGTCCATATGCTGATTGCGCGGCGGCCGCGGATTCCGGTGGTGTTCCTCGACACCGGGTATCATTTTCAACAGACCCTGGAATATCGCGACCGGATCGCTACGGACTGGAACCTGAACGTCAGGAATCTCACACCCGCGCTCACGGTGCCGGCGCAGGAAGCGCAGTTTGGTCTGCTCTATCAATCCCAGCCCGACCGGTGCTGCAAGATGCGCAAAGTGGAGCCGCTGTTCGCCGAGCTGGAAAGCTACGACACCTGGTTCACCGGCCTGCGCCGGGAGCAATCCAAATCGCGCGCCGATTTGCTCGTGAACGATACATTCGCGCTGCCCAGCGGCAAGCGCTTGCGCAAGATTTCACCGCTGGCCGGATGGTCGACGCAATCCGTCTGGGCGTACCTGCGGGAACATCGCATTCCGCTGCTCTCGCTCTACGACGATGGCTATTCGAGCATTGGCTGCGTTCCCTGCACTTCGCTGCCGATCGATCCGAACGATCCGCGCTCCGGCCGATGGTCTGGAAAGAAGCTCGAATGCGGAATTCACATTCAAGGCTAACTTGTGGCGCACGCACTCCTGCGCGCGGGGCGCCCTCTGGGCCCGAGACTCTTCTCGACGCCTCTTCTGCCACGGGACAGGCGTCGGCAAAAGGGCCGACGCAGCACGCAGGAGTGCGTGCGCCACGACGATGATGGAATTTCTGATCGGCTTCGGGATCGCGATCATGATCGGCCTGACGGGCGTCGGCGGAGGGGTCATTACCGCGCCGGTGCTCACTCTGTTTCTGGGCGTTCCACCGGCGCAAGCCATCGGGACCGCGCTGGTGTTCAGCGCCGTGGTGAAAACGATTGTTGCGCCGGCGTATCTGATCCGGCGGCAGGTGGATTTCCGGATTCTGGCCTATCTGCTGGCCGGCGGATTGCCAGGCGTGATTTTCGGATCGCTCCTGCTTCAGCGTCTGAGGGCCAGCGAGCGCCGCGGGCCGCTGCTTGCCGTGCTCGGCTCGACGGTGGTGATCATGGCGCTCATGAATCTGTACCGCGCGTCGAAAGGCGAGCGCACGGCGCCGGTCCGCGACCGGGCGCGCTGGCTTCCCTGGATTGCGCTGCCGATTGGCGCGGAGGTGGGATTTTCTTCAGCCGGCGCGGGCGCACTGGGGTCTCTGGTGCTGATGTCGCTGACGGCGATTCCGACGGCTGCGGTGGTTGGCACCGACGTCGTGTTCGGGCTCGGCCTGTCGCTGGCGGGCGGCGGAATCAGCCTCGGCGCAGGGAATATCGCCGCCGCGACCGCGCTCAAGCTCAGCATCGGAGGCGTTGCGGGAGCGTTCGTCGGCGCGAATCTTCTCTCCATAATCCCCAGCCGGCCGCTGCGCGTGGTGCTGTCGCTGTGGCTGGTGTCACTCGGCGCGCAACTGTGCTGGCGCGCGTTTGCCGCCTAGTGTCCCGCAAATCCCTTGAATAACTCGATACGGCCGGGCGGACTTGAAGTCCGCGCGGGATCAATCCCGCCCTCCAAAATGCTCCACGTGTTGTGGAGATATGCGATGAATTTCCGGGACATGATAGTAGGCGCTTCTTTTCAACCCGCTCTAGGCCGACGCGAACGGCTTGCGCAGCGTCTGAATTAATTTGGTGCCGAGCAGCGAGAAATTCAATGCCTGGCCGGCGATGTTGTACTCCGATACACGAAAAATTCTGAAGAATCGTTCCGCCTTCCCGCCGGCCGGCGCTTCGTATCGACCATTGATTTCGAGCGTATTCCCGCCCCAGTCGAACTTCAGGCAGTACATCAGCGAATCGGAGGAGGTTATGATATCCGGCTGCTTGCCGCCGACCTTCCGGAGCCCATGACGGTACGACACCTCGACATCAACGCCCAGATCGCGGATCCGAGCCACCGAAGGCGGAAGCAACATGAGCAAAAACTGGTTGTTGCGCGCCCGATTCTTTTCAAGAAAAGCCAGGGCCGCCTTTTCGAGCTCTGGTAAGGGAACGTTCGCGGATTGCTGCGGGGCGGTCTGTAGCGCTCTATCGAAATCCGCCTGGTACCTGCTAATCGACGCGGTTGAATCCCACGATTCGCCAACGCTCCACCGGTCGCCCGGGTACAAGATCAGCGTGGGCGTTTTCAATTCCGCACTGGTGTATCGATATACGTCGCCGATTCGATTCACGGATCGATTCATATAAAAATTTTCGGCGTGCGAAAAATAGATAAAACTCGCAAACGGAATGAACCAGGACGGCTGGAAAATCTGGATCTGCCGCCGCATCTCAGCCATTTTGCGCTGGGCGTGTTTTTTCTGCGTGGCGATGTCGTCCGGGTTTCCGACCCAGCTTGCGTAAGAAAACTGTGACAAAAGCACATCCACGGGACCGATGCGTTCCTTGATCTTCAACAGGTCCCCCTTGTCGGGGAAATCGCAGTCGTTCATGTTGAGGATGGTTTTGCCCTCCACAAAGATTGCGATCCACGAGTCGAGGAGCGACTGGGTGCCGCTCACCACATCGAAATCCGGCGCCAGGGAAACGGTCTTGCCCTCTGGCAATTCCTGAGTTTCGAACCCGAGCTCCCGGCACACCTCGATCACCCGCTTATCTCGCGTTTCGTGAAACAGCACCTTTATGCGGCGCCGGTATTCCTCGGGAATCCGCCTGAGAACGGGAGGAGTAAAGTGGTCCGGATGCTCATGACTGAACCAGATGTGCGTTATGTTTGCGAAATCTTCGTAACGCAGGCGCGTAGGTGACAATAAAGACCATCCGGCATTGAAGACCGTTCCCTCAAGCCACGGATCGGTGATCAAACGGACGCCCTGCGATTCCACCACGACGGACGCATGATTCACCCATGTTAGAAACACTTTCACCAGTCTATCGACCGGATTCATAACTTGGCGGAGGGGGTTCCCCTTAAGAGTCCGAGCCGATAGCCGCCCCCAGGCGCGTCCTCTGTCCTCGATGCTGTCCTTGAGAGCCCGATCCGGAATTTGGCTAGACAAAATGTCTCATTTTTGCCCAACATTTCGCAGTGGTCACTTTGAGGCAATGGTCGGGATGGTTCGCGACGGCGCTCGCTTCAGCGGACTGACAGCGTCACCCCGGTCTGCGTCGGCACGCCGCCGATTACGACGGAAATCGGAGCCGTCAGAGAAGAATTGGCTCCCACGGGTACACGCAAATTGACTTGGCTCACTCCCTCGATCACGCCCGGCGCAGGTCCTGAATAAAGGATATCCGCCGGAAGCCCGGCGATCACTGCGGTGGTGGACAATAGGTTGGTGCCGGACGCCACTGTGATTGCTCCCGTCACACCGGGCGGGTTGGTTTGGCCTGTGCCCGTCAGATACACCGTGACGATGGAGCCTTCCCCGGCCGGGTTCAACGCGGTATTCAAAGAACCATCCTGATTGAGCGCGGCAACCGGCCCCACGCCAGCCGCACTTGAGGTAAACAGGGCAGGCGCCGTCGCGGTGACCGGAACTGTAATTGATCCAACAGGATGCCCGCTTTGCGTGATGGTAAGAAGGGTGCTCGACTGACCGGCGACTTCAAAAGGAACCACGGCGTTGATCTGGCTTTGCCCGGCGTAAATCAGCGGAGCTTGCGTTGAACCGAAACTGACGATCGTATTCGAGAGATTCGTACTCACCAGGCCCGACGGCAGGATCTGGAGCGTCGCAGGTTGTGCAGGCCCGATCCCCGATCCAAGCAAAGTGACCACCTCACCGGCGGAAACCGGACCTGATATCCAACTGGCGGAGTTGAGGATACCGCCACTCTGAATCGCCGCGCCACCGCCCGGCTGGCCCGAAATCGTGACGGCGATGGAAGCGTTCGGAATCGCGACGGCGTTTCCGGCCGGATCGGCCGCAATCACGTTGACAATGTCTATGGTATAAGTGCCCGCCGCAGCGTTCCCTGCCACATTCACAAATATGGTGATAAGTGGTCCATCGCTCAACGAGTTCTGGTTCAGGCCCGCGATCAAAACCCGAGAGGAACCGGACGCTGGATTTGCAGTGTAGAAGCTCTTACCGGCCGAACGGATGGCCGGTCCGGGGATCACGATCAAGCTCAGCGCATTCACGCTGAATGTGAGATCGAATTGGAGCCCGCTGACTTGATCTCCCGACGAGGTGTAGTAGGATGCCAGAGCTCCGCTGTCACCGGGCGAGAGCGACACGGAGCCGCCGGCGAGCTGCGCGCCAAACATGCCAGAGGGCGCTAGGGCAAAAATCACTGAAACGGTTACAAATTTCAGATAACCATCTCCGATTCAGTGCTTTGAGAGGGCGCCGGCCAGCAGCAATAGGTGTTGTCTTTCAGCATGGCCTAGGTTCGCAATAGTACCTTCCTAGGTGTCGTTTTGACTGTCGATTTCCCTACACCCGCCGATCATGTAACTAGTATGCTTAAGCTGCCTGCTTTTATTCTTGCAAGTTTAATACCTTTCGCAACTTCCTCATTTGGGCAGAGTGTTACCCTTTCGGTCGGGTCCGGCTCAGGGTTAGCCGGAAGCGCGGTCGCATTGCCCATCACGCTGGCCTCCACGGGGGGGGCCCAGCCGGCTTCTTTAGAGTTCTCGTTCAGTTATACATCTGATATTACAAGCGTTAGCGTCGTGGTAGGAAGCGCAGCTACAGCCGCAAACAAATCCGTATCGTGCTCGGGTACCACCTGCATGATCTGGGGCATGGATTCAACGGTGATTGGGGCGGGAAGCATTGCGGTCGCCACGTTCCAGGTTTCGTCTAGCCCATCGACTTCAAATATTCCTATCCAAATTGTTAACGTCATCGTCTCCGATCCGACTGGTAACTCGATTTCGGGCTCTGGGACGCCAGGCTCGATCTCAGTCACGTCCGCGCCCACGTCCGGTCCGTCCGTGTCGGGGTTAAGTTGTTCTTCCGCCATTATTTATACGCCTGGAACCTCGACTTGTACGGTATCGTTGAGCTCGAATGCGGCCTCGGGCGGATTCAGCGTCCCACTCGGCAGCAATAACGCGAGCCTGACCGTGCCGGCGAGTGTAATCGTCACCTCCGGCCAAAAGACCGCCCAATTCACTGCTACAGCGACACAAGTTGCTACCAGTCAGCCGGTTACAGTGACTGCCGGGAGCGGAACCACCGCGTCCCTAACACTTGATCCGCCGATTGCGATATCGACATTCACGTGCGCGCCTTCTTCTCTAGCATCGAACTCTTCCACCACATGTACGGTCGCCTTGAATGAGTCGGCGGGAACTAACACGCTCGTATCCTTGACGAGCAACAACGCGGCGCTTACCGTTCCGTCCAGCGTGACAGTATTGTCGGGACAGACCACCGCCACAGTTACGGCGACAGCCGGGACTCTGACCAGTTCCACCACTCCGTCCGCGGTAGTTTCGGCGACGCTTGGGGCTCAGGATCCGAGTGCGACCATCACCCTCCAGGTTCCGTCGTCGGCGGTGACCGTAAGCTGCTCGCCTTCGACCCTCGGTTCGAATGCTTCCTCGACTTGCACGGTTACCCTGAATCAGGCGCCGGCCCGCTCCGCCGCAGTAACCCTCACGAGCAACAACCCAGCCCTCACCGTTCCCACCGGCCTGACTGTACACACTGGACAAACAAGCGGAACTTTTTCCGCGACAACCGGGTCCTTGACGGCATCCACCATTCCTAGCGCGACCATCACGGCAACGTATGGCGGCCAGAATGCGACGACCGCCATGACCCTCCAGACGCCGGTTACCGCGCCGACGCTCACTTCGGTAGGTTGTGCGCCCTCTTCGATCGGTTCAAACTCGTCCTCGACTTGCACGGTTTCTCTGAGTGCGGCCGCGACGTCCAACACCGTGATTTCGGTGCAAAGCAACAACGGGGCTCTCAGTGTTCCGTCCAGCGTGACAGTACAATCCGGAAAGAGCAGCGCCACGTTTTCCGCCACCACCGGGACATTGACCAGCACGACTACGCCGTCCGCAACGGTCACGGCAACCCTCGGCAGCCAGAGCCCGACGGCGACCATCACGCTCCAGATTCCGGTGCCGACGCTGGTGTCGGTGAGTTGTACGCCGTCGTCGATGGGCTCGAACGCTTCTTCGACCTGCACGGTCACTCTGAATCAGACTGCGACGGCGAACATGACCGTCTCCTTACAAAGCAGCAACGCGGCACTCACCGTTCCCTCCAGCGTGACGATATTGTCGGGTAAGATGAGTGCCACTTTTTCGGCGACGACCGGAACATTGACGTCGTCCAACACGCCTTCTGCGACCGTCTCGGCGACGCTCGCGAGCAGCGACCCGTCCACCACGGTGACGCTCCAGATTCCCGCGGCGCCGACGCTGACGTCGGTCGGTTGTACGCCTTCGTCGATCGGCTCAAATGCCTCCTCGACCTGTACGGTGACGCTGAGTGCTGCCGCAACATCCAACACAACGGTCTCTGTGAAGAGCAGTAATAGCGCGCTGAGCGTTCCCGCCAGCGTAACTGTGCTGTCGGGACAGAGCAGCGCCACTTTTTCCGCGACGACCGGGACTTTGACATCCACCGAGACGCCGTCCGCAACGGTCACGGCCACGCTTGGCAGCCAGAACCCGACCGCCACTATTACGCTCCAGGTTCCGGTTACCGGGCTGCAAATGACGAAGTTAACCTGCGCGCCTTCAACGATCGCCGCGCAGTCCTCGACCACCTGTACGCTGACTCTCAACGAGTCCAGCAGCTCCGCCACATCGATTGCCCTCAAGAGCAACGACCCTGCCCTTACCGTTGAATCCACGTTGGTGATGCCTTCCGGAAGCATCAGTGCGACATTCAAAGCTCTTTCGGGAACTCCGGCTAACGTCAGTCAAACATTGGCAATCATCACCGCCACGCTGAACACGCAAACCGAGACGGCCACCGTTCAATTGCACACCTCGGCTGCGGTGCGGAGCGTTACGCCGTCGTCACTTCCCGTGGGTGTTTACACGGTTTCCGTCAACGGATCGGGGTTCACCCCGGATTCCCGAGTCTTAGTGGATGGATCGACGCTGGCTACCACTTTCGTCTCCGACACGCTACTGACGGCCACCGGCTACACCACGGAAAGCCACGCGGCGAGCCTGGTCATTTCAGATGGAGCCACGACGTCGGCACCCGTCCAGATCCAGGCTGGCGTCGCGCAGCCGCGGCTTTCTTACTCGGCCGCAGCCCGGTTCCTGCAGCAAGCCAGTTTCGGACCTCAGGCTGAATCCATCATGGAGTTGCAGCAGTCCGGCATGGAGACCTGGCTGGATGAGCAGTTCACGATGCAGCCGGTTTCGAGTCCCGATCAACCCCTGGTGGCGAATGCCGTCCACAATCCGGATCAATTGCGGCAACGGGTAGTGGCTGCGCTCAGCCAGAACGTTCCCGCGTCCACGCAGGTTTTCATGGACGCTTTCGGCAATTACCGCCAGATCCTGACCGATACGCAAGCGGGCCAGCCCGCTGCGCTCGACCAGATTTTCAACCAACCCGGCACCGGAACCTCGGTTGCGACGCAGCTGATTCAAGGCATGGTCAAGTCCAATCCGTCAGCGGCATACGTGCAGCGCGTAGCGGCGGCGTTTAACGATAATGGCCTGGGTGTTCGCGGAGAGATGCGAAGCGTGGTTTCAGCGGTCCTTCTGGATCCCGAAGC
This sequence comes from Terriglobia bacterium, assembly GCA_963797245.1. Lineage (GTDB taxonomy): Bacteria > Acidobacteriota > Terriglobia > Bryobacterales > Bryobacteraceae > Palsa-187. Next base: position 578,189 of record CAWCPE010000006.1, on the reverse strand, counting down.
ACGCGCCGGAGACCTCCCCGGAAATGACGCTTCAAACACTGGCCGTGTTCAGCAGGATGCCGAATTCGTCCCCGGTTTGCTTCGAGCCCTGGGCGTTTCGCAGGCAGGCGGATTTACTACCGCCAACCTTGGCACGGATCGGTCTCAGGTGGTCGCGGGGTTGGTCACTTCCAGCGATCTGTCGGCGTTCGCCGATCTTGCCAGCACTCCGGAGTCGCTCGTGGATGCGTTGGACGTCACCTTCCTGGGAGGGGCGATGTCGAGCTCGCTAAAACAGACCCTCACGGCCGCCCTTGCCGCGGAAAACGGCGGAAATCTGAGTCGTGCGCAAATGGGCGTGTTCCTGGTTGCGACGTCTAGCGAGTACAACGTCCGGCATTAGTCATCGGTAAAATCAGGCCAGCAGGACGGCTGTTTCGTAAGATGAGATGTGACTTACGTTCAGCCGCTCCTGCTGGTTTTTTTGGTGATTGCCTTCGCCGGGTGGCTGCGTGTAAGGAAGAAGCCGGGGGCCGGTCTGGTTGCAATCGGGCTGGCGGGCCTGTTTCTGGTCTCCTGGCCTCCCGTCGATTGGCTGTTTTCGCGTCTGCTCGAAGCGCCGTACGAACGCAATTTGGCTTCGATGGAACCCGCTCAAGCGATCGTAGTTCTGGCTTCGTCCGTGTCCCCTCCTCCTTTCTCGCTTCCAGACAAAGACACCTACGAAAGATCCGCGACGGCGGCCTGGCTTTATACCCACGGTCATCCGCTTCCGATTCTGGCCTGCGGCAACGGCTATCCAGACAAGCCTTTTTCGGAAACAATGGCGGAGCTTCTCGAAGCGGCGGGGGTTCCGTCATCGGTGATCTGGACCGAACGCCGGTCCCGCAACACGCATGAGAACGCTGTATATGGAGCCACCATTCTGCGCGAGCATGGTATCGGGACGATCCTCCTGGTTACGGAAGCGAAAGATATGCTTCGGGCCGAACTGTGCTTTAAGAAACAAGGCTTGACGGTGATCCCGTACGCGATATCGTTCCGCGTCGTAGAGCACCTGCAAGACGAACTGATTCCAAATTCAAAGGCGATCGCGCGGAACGAGCGCACCCTGCACGAGACACTCGGGCTCGCCTGGTATTGGCTGCACGGCTGGGTCTAATGATGAAAACGTGAGCCCAGTTGGTGGCGCACGCACTCGTGCGTGCCGCGTCGACACTTTTGTCGACGCCTTTACTGGCGCAGACGAGGTGTCGCGAAGAGTGCGTGGTGTGAAAAGTCGATGCCTCACCCCGCCGTTACCGGCAGGGCTGGTCTATCGCGTTGAGGGCGCAGATGTCCGTGACCAGCCCTGCCGGTCACGGCGGGGATCGACTCCACACGCATGAACGCATCCCTGCAAAGCCCGCCGGTAATGGCGGGCGCTAAGTCGGTTTTATAGACGAACGATCTTCGAAGAATCTCGTCCCTTAAGAGCGTTGCGTGTGTCGACGACTAAGCGGGCCTGGTCAACGACGCGTCCGTAGTCGAACGACTTGTGATCCGTGACGATCACCACACAGTCCGCCTTTGCGAGACCCTCGCAAATGCAGACGGCTTCCATCTCGACTCCGTCGGCCTTCAGCTTCGGCACGAACGGATCGCTATACGTCACCTTGGCCCCGCGCTTTTGCAGCAGGTGAATGATATCGAGCGCCGGCGATTCACGCACGTCATCGATATCGCGCTTGTACGCTACGCCCAGGATGTGCACGTGCGAACCTTTGAGCGGCTTGGTGTGATCGTTCAGCGCATTCTGAACCTTGTCGACCACGAAGTGCGGCATCTGGCCGTTGATGTAGCCGGCCAGCTCGATAAAGCGTGCCTCAATGCCGGCCTGCTTGGATTTCCAGGACAGATAGAACGGATCGATCGGAATGCAATGTCCGCCCAGGCCCGGACCGGGATAGAACGGCATAAACCCGAACGGCTTGGTGGCCGCCGCGTCGATCACTTCCCACACATTGGTTCCCATGCGATCGCACATCATGGCGATCTCGTTGGCCAGACCGATGTTGATCATCCGGAAAGTATTTTCGAGCAGCTTCACCATCTCGGCGACGCGCGTCGAGCTGACCGGGACCACGGTTTCGAGCGCCTGGCCGTAAAACAACGCCCCGATTTCCGTGCACTCCGGCGTGATTCCTCCGACCACCTTGGGAATATTTTTGGTCTGAAAATTCGGGTTCCCAGGATCTACGCGCTCCGGAGAGAAGCACATGAAAAAGTGCTCGCCCACTTTCAGATCCGGCGTTTCAAACATCGGAAGCATGAGCTCGTCGGTGGTGCCGGGATAGGTGGTGGATTCGAGGATCACCAGCATCCCCGGATGGAAATGTTTGGCGATCTCCTGGCATGAGTTCACGATATAGCTCATGTCCGGATCTTTGGTTTTGCGCAGCGGCGTGGGCACCGCGATGTTGATGGTGTCCAGTGTGTCGACCGCGCTGAAATCCGTGGTCGCCCGCAGCCGGCCGGCGTCCACCAGTTCTTTTACGTCCGCCGTCGAAACATCCTGGATGTAGGACTCCCCGCGATTCAGGGCGTCGACTTTACGCTGGTCGAGGTCAATGCCCGTGACCGTGAATCCCGCCTGTGCAAACTCGACGGCCAAGGGCAGGCCCACGTATCCGAGCCCCACCACACCGACGCGCGCCTCGCGCGATTCAATTTTTCTCCGCAACTCCTGTGAGTAGTTCAATCGATTCTCCTAATAATTGGGAACGCCTGGGAGAATCGATCTGTGCAACCCCAGGGCCGTTCTGCCCTTTAGTACTTCGCAGGCGACAGGTCTAATTCGCGACAAATCCGTTCATTACCTTCACTTAAACGCGGTTCGAGGCATCTTTGAAAGTTGCTGAACCGGCTACAACTTCTGGGAGTATTGGCACCCGCATTGCTAAAGTAGAGCCGTTGACCCAATCTTTTGGATTTTTCATGCCATCCTGGTTTTCCTGCCGCCTGATTGCTCTGATTTCGCTGACCGCTCTTACGCCGCTCACGCACGCGCAACTCACCATGAACTCCCAGCCGTCGCGGGAATTCGGGCAGCACGCGCTGGTGAATCCGGTCACTTCGACCGCGCCGAATCTGGTGGAGGGGCGGGAGCTGAACAATCCTTCTGCAGTCGCCTTCGACACCAGCGTGAGCCCGCCCATCATTTATGTGGTCGATACGGGCAATAATCGGGTACTGGCGTGGAAGAATCCCGACAGCTTTTCCGCCTGTGGCACCACCGCGCCGGTCACTTGCGGCATGGCCAGCCTGGTCATCGGGCAACTGGATTTTTACTCCACCGTGTCACAAGGGCCGGTGGCGGGAACGAGCCTCAGTTCAGGATTCGCCGGCCCAACCGCAGTGGCCGTGGACGCCAGCGGAAATCTGTATGTTGCGGACGGCGGCAATAATCGAATTTTGCGTTTCCCAGCGCCGTTCAAGCAGACCGGGCAACTCCAGACAGACCTGGTAATCGGACAAAGCAGTGTGACCGCCGGCTCCTCGCCGAACATGGGGCAGACTCAGCCGAGCGCGCAAACGCTCGCGTTCTGCTGCGCGTCGAACCAGCTGTTTCGAAGCGGGATGGCATTCGACCCGGCCGGCAATCTCTGGGTAGCCGATCCTGGGAACAATCGTGTTCTGCGGTTTCCCAATAGCCAACTTGCCGCGAACACCTTGCTGCCTACGGCCGACATCGTCCTGGGACAGTCGTATTTCATCAGCAGCACTTTGAATTCGAACGCGTCGGCGACCAATGCCGCGGTGTTGGCGGAGCCCGTTGATGTGGCGTTCGATTCGAATTCCGGGCTGTATGTTCTGGATGGTTTTTCGCGCGTGCTGTACTTCACTCCAGCGAGTGGCGGCACCTTTCAAGACGGACAATCCGCGGCGCGCATTCTGGGACTGACGCCGACTCCCGCCGCGGGTCAACCGGCGCCGGCGTATCCCAATCAGTACTCGCTCGGCATTCCGAATCAGCCTCCCTCGCAAGGAATTTTCGTGCTGGCGAATGCGTTATGGGTGTGCGACTCATCCGCGAATCGCGTGGTGTACTACGATGTTCCCGCCAACTGGCCGGCTGCGACGGCCACCATTCCGTCGCCTCCCATCTTAGGAGTCATCGGGCAGGCCGATCTGTTCAGCGGTCAGGTGAATCAAGGCCAGGTGCAACCGGACGCGACTACCTTGAACGCGCCGGTGGGCGGGGCCGCGCTGAACGGAGAGCCATGGATCGTCGATTCATCGAACAACCGTATCCTGGCTTACTCACCGTCGAACGGCTCCGTATCCACCACCGCAAGCCGGGTGTTGGGCCAACTGGATTTTCCATTCAACGCGGTGAACCTGATTGAAGGCCGCGAAGTGAACTACGGCCAGTCGGCGTCGGCCGGTATCGCCGTCGATTCCCACTCTACGCCGCCGCACCTGTACATTGCCGATCCGCTGAATAACCGGATCCTGGGTTTCAACGATGCCCGGAATGTGACGCCTGGCACGCGCGCCGACCTGGTGATCGGTCAACCCGATTTTTTTCGCGCGGTGGTGAATTATCCCTCCGGCAATGCATCCACGCCGAACAACGCGGGCCTCCAGAATCCGACTGGCATTGTGGTCGACGCGCAAGGCAACCTACTGGTTGCCGATAGCGGAAACGGGCGGGTCCTGCGTTTTCCCGCGCCCTTCAGTCAGCCGGCGGGCGCCATGCAGACGGCGACTCTGGTGTTGGGACAGTTAGATTTCGTCTCCCAGATTTTCGACCCCAGCCAGCAGACCATGCGATCGCCTTTTGGCCTGGCGCTGCTGTCGGATGGCAGCCTGGCGGTATCCGATAGCGCGCTCAACCGCGTACTGTTTTTTGCGCGGCCTTCTGACGGAGATTTTTCGAACGCTCAATTCGCATCGCTGGTATACGGCCAGACGGATTTCGTCGCTGCGGCGCCCGGTTCTTCCGCTACCTTTGGCGGATTGGCGGCTCCGGCGCACATCGGAGTGGATTCGAATAACCTGCTGTATGTCTGCGATGCCGGCAATAACCGCTTGCTGATTTTTCCAGATCCGGAAGGTTCCTCCAATGGCGCCGCTGCGCTGCTCAATTTGGGCGGTTTCAATCTTCCGGTGGGAGTGGCGGTGAATCCCGCGCAGGGCGACTTTTGGGTGGCCAACACGAATGGGCAACAGCTGGTTCACTTCCCGTCCTACAACACGCTGGTGCTGAAGGGCGAGGTGAGCGATCAGAGCATCCCCTCCTCCGGACCGCTGGCCGTGGCATTCGATTCGTACGGGAATCTGATCTCCGCGGAAATCGTCAACCGGGTCTCGTTTTATTTTCCCGTGCTGGCGTTTCGGAACACCGCGAACTTTAACAGCCAGCCGGTGGCACCCGGCTCCCTGACGTATTTCGGCCGGCCGGGAGTCGATTTTTTCTTCACGCCGGCATCCGCGACCACTCCCACCTGGCCGACCACGTTGAGTGGGCTCCAGGTGCTGATGAACGGAACCACGCTCTGTCCCATCTATCTGGTCACCAGCAACGCGGTCTTCTTTCAGGTGCCGATGAGCGCCCCAACCTCGGGCTTCGCGGATTTTCAAGTGCTCGACGCCGTGAGCGGTCAGATCTACGCAGATTCCGAGGTGCCGATGGCGGCGGCGAATCCGGGATTCTACACGGCCAACTCACAGGGAACCGGTCAGGCGGCGGCGATCAATCTGGCGAATGGAAGCATAAACAGCGCGACGAATCCAGTGTCGAAGGACGGAAAGAGCTACATTCAGTTTTATCTCACGGGCCTGGGCGCGGTGCCAGGCGCTCCGCCGGATGGCGTTCCGCCGCCGAGTCCCGTGGCTGCGTCCACACCGCTGGTCCTCCTGGCGACGGGGTGTCTCAATGGACTCTGCCCCGCATCGTCGATCCAGTTTTCCGGCCTGGCGGCCTACCCAGGCGTCTGGGTCATCAACTTCCTGGTTCCAAACACGTTTCCGGCCGGATGCAACAACGTGATCGCGGCGATTCTCAACGATAATGTGGTGAGCAACGTCGGGCCGACCGGGATGATTCAAGTCACGTTCTGCACCAAGTAAAAGACTGAAAAACGGCAGGGCTGGTCGTCGGCGCAGGCCGAGTTCGTCGAGGCCGATTTTTCGAGGACTTCGCGAACCTTGCCGTTATTCCATTCGGGTTTACAAATCCATGGACAATTGGAAACATTTTCGGTTTTTTTCATTTGTAAAGTTAAGCAGACAAAGGACATAGCGCAACGAAGGATGGCAAGCGACCTGCTTTAGCTCAGGCGACTTTCTATTCTTCCATGATTCGCGTTTTCAATCGATACATTGCACCGAAGGCACTTCTTCTGGTAGTCCTCGAAGCGTTCCTGATCGTCTCGTCTCTCGTATTAGCCGCTAGACTGCGCTTCTGGCAGGATCCGGATGGCTTTCAAGCATACGTACAGTCATCGAGCTTTGTTTGGCAAGCACTCACGGTTCTGATCACCTACCTGGTGTGCTTTTATTACAATGATTTGTATGATTTAAGAGCATTCCGCTCGCTTCGCGAGCAGCTGCTTTCCGTGATCCAGGCGCTCGGGGCAGGTTGTATTCTTCTGGGGGTGATTTACTTTCTGATTCCCGGATTGTTGGTGAGCCGGGGCCTCTTATTGATTACGGTAGGAACGGTTTTTGCCGCCGTAAGCCTGACCAGGGCCAGCTTGAATCGCGTCTGGCAGATGGCAGCCGGCAAGAGGAACGTTCTGATTCTTGGCGACGGAAACCTTGCGACGACAGTAGCGCAGGAGTTATCGCGGCGGGACGACCTTGATTTGCGTGTGGTCGGGCTGGTGGCGCCGGGCGATACCAGATCCCTCGACCTCTTTGGCAACCGGATCCTGGGCAACGCCAGCCGCTTGTCCGAGATCGTCCGCGAGCATGCGATTTCGCGCATCATCGTCGCGATGGAGGATCGCCGAGGCGCGCTGCCATCCCGCGATCTGGTACGGCTGCGCGTCCAGGGAATTGAAGTGGAGGACGCAGAATCCATCCTGGCGGCGCTCACCGGCAGGGTATGGCTCGAATCGGTGCGGCCGAGCTGGTTTCTGTTTTCCGGCGGTTTCCGCCGGTCCACCACCACGGTTATCGTGAAGAGAACCGTGGATCTGGCGAGCGGCATTCTGGGACTGGTGTTATTCGCTCCGGTGATGGTTCTGGTTGCGATCGCGATTCGCCTGGATTCCAGAGGCCCGATTTTCTACCGCCAAATCCGGGTCGGCTTGGGGGATCGGCAATTCCAAATCCTCAAGTTCCGCTCGATGTTTATCACCGCCGAAGCAGATTCGGGCGCGCAGTGGTCCCATGAATCGGATCGGAGAGTCACCCGCGTAGGCCGCATTCTTCGCAAATATCACCTGGACGAACTCCCTCAGTTCATTAATATGATTCGCGGAGAAATGAGCCTGGTGGGGCCCCGTCCGGAGAGGCCGGTTTTTGTCGACCAGCTGCGGCAGAAGATTGTCTTCTACGACGAGCGGCACTCGGTCCGCCCGGGGCTCACGGGGTGGGCTCAGGTGGAATACAAGTATGGTTCGAACCTTGAAGACGCTTACCGAAAATTGGAGTACGACCTGTTCTACCTCAAGAACATGTCGGTGTTCTTCGATGTAGCGATTCTCATGCGAACCATCCGGATCGTTCTGTTCGGCGAGGTGGCGCCTCCGGGAGAGTTCATTGGCAAGCCAGTGCACTCCATGGCCGGTCCTGTGCCCTCTGAAAACTCTGCCATCCATAAGGTCGTTACCGCTGGCCGGGGTTGACCGGGAAAGAGTTCCGATGTTTTTTCCTTCCCTTTGAAAGTGTTGGAAGCCCGATCCAGTACAAGTGTCCTAAGTGGCTGTTTCTTAAGTTAGGTCCAGATGGCTACGAAAGTGCTAACCCAAGACTTCGATTTTACAGTCACTCAAACAGGGAGCAACCGAATGAAAAGCTTGGGCTTAAGCGTACTAGTAGTTTTTGGACTGATGTGTTCTTCCGCCTTTGCGGACGAGATTTATCAGTTGAGCGTTTCCGGAAAATACCTGCGCCGGCATGACACCACCTGATTGCATTCCGATAAACACTTTTGATGTGGATGTCGATCTGGCGCTGGGGAACAGCACTACTGCGACGGTCACGTTCACCCAGGAGAATTCGCCTATTATGGGCTCTTCGAAGCCTACCTCAGTGTTAATTTGCCAGGCGGTAGCACGCTTGGGGTCAATCAGAGCAGTACACGCCGGTCGGCGGCACGCAGACAACCAATTCTCCCATCACCAGCAACACTGAGTGTAACGATCCCCCCGTCTCACTTGCATGCTCAAATAATGGGACTCCGTCTATCGACTCGTACGGGAACATGACCTTCTCTTTCTCACCGTCGGGGCATGATGCCACCTCAGTCGTGCTTTCCTCCAACTCGACGGCGGCACCGGCACGTGGTCAAGCGCAGCTGATGTCCTTACCCTTGAAACGCGTCAACTTACAATTCGGGCGACTACCCGGGTCGTGTCGGGGTTTTATGCGGCCGCCCAGATAAGTATCAACGACTGCAGCTCGTCCGGCGAACCGGGCTGCAGCGGCCACACGGGAAGGTCGGGTGAAATGGCAACCCCGGGGACTCGGCTGCCGACTTGGGTATCGCTTCCACTCCTGAGCCAACATCGGTGATCCTGCTTGGCTCTATCCTGCTTCTCGTGACCGTTGGGTTCCGCCGGAGACTTGCGCGCTAGTTCTTCCGCGGATCTCCGCAGCCTGCTTTCGAAAAATCATCGGGAGGGTCGGCCCCTAAAGCCGTACCCTCCCGATTTTTGCTTTTACGGCCCGCCAGCGTCGCATCAATCACCTGCGTCAAGAGGCGCAGGACAGGGGCGATGAAGCGGACTAACGAACGCCGAAACATCTCCAAATCAGGAATGTTCGTCAGGGTTTCCGTTCGGTCGTGGCAGTGAGAACCAGGAAAACGCGGGATCTGCCGCCGGACGCTCCGGGAAGATCTAGCTGATCGGAAAGTCAACTAAACTGGCTGGAGGCGCGGGGGGGAATCGAACCCCCGAATAAAGGTTTTGCAGACCTCTGCCTTACCACTTGGCTACCGCGCCGGTCTTTATCAGTTTACCTCAACGAACGCACTATTTTTGGGGATTCGCGCCGTTTGGCGTCGGAGTGGTGGACTTGGACGCGCCGCGCCGCCGGCCTCCTCGGCCGGGCCACGGCTCATGCTGGATTTGCTTGAGCTGCTGCCATTGCTGGGTGGTCAGAATCATCCGGATTTTCAGGTCGTGTTGCGAGAGCGCCTTGGTCAATTCGCTGCGCGCCGCAGCCAGCCGGTTGATGGCGTCGTTGCCCTTGGCCGGATCCACGGGATCTTCGTTGAACACCGCATCCATCGCGGATTCCGCCTGGTTCACTTCGTCGCGCACCGCCGACAGGCGCTGGCGAAAATCCTGATTCACCTGGTCCATCTGCCTGGTCTGCGCGTCGGTGAGGTTCAGCTGCTTGACCGTCTCCGGATTCAGCCGGGGACCTCGACCGCGCGGCGGCTGGGCGCACAACATCACCGGGAGTAACAGGAGCGTGCCCAGTCGCCACATAGATCTAATTCTCTTCGATCAGCGCGTGGATCGGCTCGGCCGCGCGAGGCTCGGCGGACTGCTCCATCGCGTACACATCCGAGAACAACTGCGCATCGGCCGCCGCATCCTGATGCGAAACCGCGACCGAAGGCGCAGACGCCCGCGCGGTGCCAGGATACCGGGCAGCGCCGTGATATGTAGACGTGGAATACGCCACGACGCCCGCCGCCGCCAGGCACAGCGCCGCCGCAGTGGCCGGAGCCCAGTTCCATCGCGAATGGAGCCGCTCGCCCAGCCGTGAGTAGATGCCGCGCCGCTGCATGGCCAGGAAATCCGCGGAAACCGGCGCTGCGGAGGCGAGTCGGGCACGCTTCTGTTCCATCGCCCGCAACCTGCCCGCGCAGTCGGCACAATCGTGAGCGTCGTCGCCCACGCCATACAGCCGGTCGATCAACTGGTCGTCGGTCAAATGCCTGTTCATCTGGACCCTCCGTAGAGGTCGCGCAGATCTTCCCGCAACTTGGCTAACGCCCGGAACATATGCGCCTTTACCGTCCCCACATCCAAGCCCAGCATATCGCCGATTTCTTCGAGACTCAAATCTTCGAAATGCCGCAGCGCAAATACCGCTCTCTGGCGGGGCGAGAGCCGGTCGAGCGCGATGTTAAGACGCTCTCCGATCTGTCCCGCGAAATACCGGTCCTCCGCCTCGGGAGAAGTGGACGCAGCCATGGTCAAAATGGTCTGCTCGTCCTCCGATGAGGGGCGCCGGCGCCAGAACTGCCACTTTCGAGACCGCAACCGGTCCAGGCAGGTGTTCACCGCGATCCTGGTCAGCCACCGGGCCGGATCTTCGAGATCGGTGCCGCCGCGCTTCAGAGCCTGAAACGCCTTTAGAAACACATCCTGCGTGGCGGAATCCGCTTCATCGCGATCCTGCAGAAAACGCTGGCACAACGAATAGATCCGACGTTGTTCCGCAGTCATCCACGGGCCAAAATCTCGGATCAATCCGGGTTCAACGCGTTCCTGCTGCGCCACAGTTGGCGGCCATAGAGGCTCGGCCATAAGCCCCATCATATCCGTTGAGGACGGTTCGGTCCGGAAATTGTTTACAAACTTAACGAATTACTGGGCGCCGAAGGCCGGAATGTGGGCCGCCACCAGCACGGTTGGCTCGTGGCGAATTTCGCGGGCGGGCTCGCGCTTGGGTTTCGGTTCTTCCACCGCTATCTCATTTAGATATTTGGAGATCGGAAGACGGCCTTCGCCCGCAATGGTGGTGGTCTGGAACACCGACTCGCGCGGCAGCTGGTCCAGATCGTGGCCTTCTTCGACGATCATTTCGTGCTCGATCCAGTTGGACAGCGGGATGTTGCGGAAAAACAGCCGTTCCTGCATCACCATGCATTTCCGGGACGCGGTCAGAGACTTGCTTTCGCGCGCATAACTCCGCTCCTCCACGCGAAATTCCTGCATGAACTCGTCGAGGGCTCGCCTTTTGGTCGATTCTTCGGTGGCTTTGATGCGCTCTTCGAGCGTTACTTTCTGGCTGCTGATGGTGGCGCGCGCCTCGGCCAGCGATTCACGCTCCTTCGCCAGCGCCACTTCCATGCGGGCCTGCATGATGTAGAAAGACAACAGCGCGCTTCCCCCGGCCACGAAGACCGGCAGAAACATCCATAAAAAAGCATCCATGTGCATAGTCAGTCCAACCTGCTCCCTTTCTATCGGCGAGCCATGAGAAGAAAGTTAGGGGCATAGGTGAATAATCTGAGGTAGCATACGGAGTTATGATCTCCCGCCTGAACTCCCGTCGCCAGTTTCTGGGCTTCCTGGCTGCAAGCCCGCTCGCGTTGCGAGCACAGGATGCGCCTGCGAGTCCCAAGGACATTCTGAGCATTATGGACATGGAGGAGCCGGCCCGCAAGGCGATCCCGATCGCTCACTGGGCGTATATGGCGACCGGAGTCGACGATGACGCGACGCTGCACGCCAATCGCGAAGGGTTCAAAAAAATTGAACTGCGCCCGCGGCGGCTGGTGGACGTGAGCAAAGTCGACATGAGCATTGAGCTGTTCGGGACCAAGTGGGCCTCGCCGGTCTACATTTCCGCCTGCGGGAGCCAGAAGGCGTTTCATCCCACCGGGGAGTTCGGAACCGCGCGCGCCGCCAACGTGAAACGTACAGCGCAGATGCTGTCCACCGTTTCCTCGACGTCAGTGGAAGACGTCGCCGCCGCGCTGGGACGTCCGCCGTGGTATCAAATGTACGCGCCATCCAAATGGGAGGGCGTCGAACACATGGTTCATCGCGTGGAAGCCGCCGGCTGCACCGTCATGTTCCTGACCGTCGACGTCAATCCCGGCCGCAATACCGAAACTCAGCGCCGGTTGAGCAAAGCCGATACGCGCACCTGCTCGACCTGCCATCAGTCCGGCCCTGGGTCGAATTCGACCAAGCCGATGTTTGCGGGCATCGATCGCGGCATGAACTCGCCCGGCCTGACTTGGGATTTTGTCGACCGGTTGAAGAAATTGACGAAGATGAAGCTGCTGATCAAAGGAATTGAGACGCACGAGGACGCGACGCTGGCGGTCGAGCACGGCGTGGACGGAATCGTGGTGTCGAATCACGGGGGCCGCGCGATGGACGACGGGCGCGCGACCATCGAGATTTTACCCGAGGTGGTCGCGGCTGTTCACGGACGAATCCCGGTGCTGGTGGACGGCGGATTCCGGCGTGGTTCGGACGTATTTAAGGCGCTGGCGCTGGGCGCAACAGCGGTCGGAATCGGGCGTCCGTATTTGTGGGGTTTAGGAGCGTTCGGCCAGTCGGGAGTGGAGCGCGTGCTCGACATTTTCCACGCGGAGCTGATGCTGACCATGCGGCAATGCGGGACGCGTTCGATCACCGAGATCACTCGGGCGTACTTGGTATAGAGCCCAGGCCGATGGCGCCAGTAAAGCTTCGGACGTGCTCCGCTCGCTGACGGGCGCGGTTCCGTAGTTTGTTCATGCGACGGCTCGCCAAACGGAACCGCGACCGTCGGCGAGCGGAGCAGGTCCGTTTTCCCCCGGATTCTTTACTGGTGGTGCGAGCCGGTCATGGGCGCTTCATTTTTTTCTATAGCTTGCTGGGTTCGTTTCGCAAGAAAGCGGCTACTCCTGTCTCAACGCGACCAGTGGATCGACGCGCGTCGCTCGCCATGCCGGAACGTAACACGCCGTGAGAGCGACGGCTCCAAGGATTGCAGCAACGCCCGCGTAGGTCAACGGATCGGTCGGCTTCACTTCGAACAGCAACCCGCTCAGCAGACGTGTCGCGGCGACCGCGGCTGCCAGGCCGATCGCGAGACCGATTGCGGCTAGCGCCAGGCCCTCCCCGAGCACCAGACGCAGGACGTTCCGGCGATCCGCGCCCAGCGCCATTCGCAGGCCGATTTCGTTCGACCGCTGGCCGACCGTATACGACATGACGCCGTACACCCCCGCCATCGCCAGGCACACGGCCAGCGCGGCGAACAGGCCGAGCAGGATCATCCGGAAGCGCGGCGCGGCGATGCCTTCCGCCGTGGCTGCTTCGAGCGTCGTGAACGTCACCGGCACTTCCGGATCGCGCTCGTGGATTTTTCGCCGGACGGTTTCCATCAGCGCGGCGGGATCTGCCGAGGTGCGCGCCAGAAGATGGAAGCTGCTGGCGGCGCGCGGATGCTGCGTGTACGGCATGAAAATTTCCGCCTGCGCGGGCCGGTCCGGTCCATATTGCCGCGTGTCGCCGGCCACGCCGACGATGGTCATGCCCGTCATCGAATCGAACCCGCAGAACAGTTTGTGGCCAATCGGATTCTGGCCGGGAAACGATTTGCGCGCCAGCGTTTCATTGACGATGACGGTGAACGGCGCGTCGTACACGTCGCGGCCGTCGAAATCGCGGCCCGATTCGAGCGGAATGCCGAGCGTCTGAAGAAATCCCGGCGAGATCACGGAAGCAACGGCGTCGGGGCCGGTCACGCTCTGCTGATCGTCGGGCGGAAGACGGTCGATCCAGTAGGCGACGTCAGAGTGCGGATCGTTCGGCAGCGTCCAGGATCCCGCGGCCGACGTGACGCCGGGTAACGCGGCGAGCGTGGCGATCATATCGCGGTCGAAGGGCAGCGCGCGGCGGATCTGTTGTTCCGGACGCTCGCCCAGCACCCAGGCCTTGGCTGGCACGCTGGTTTCGGCCACCAGAACTTTTTCCGGCCGGAATCCGAGGTCGACGTTCGAAAGCGCGTCGAAGCTGCGCATCAACAATCCCGCGCCGGCCAGCAGCACCACCGACAGTGCGATCTCCGCAATCACGAATCCCGCGCGCAGCCGTCCCGCGCCTCCGCCGATCACGCTTTTTGCGGCTCCCTGTTTTAGCGATTCGTTCAGATCGACTTTCGATGCCGCAAGCGCGGGCGCCAGACCGAAGATCAGGCTCGAAAGCACCGCGATGGCCAGCGTGAAGGCGAGCACCGGTCCGTCGATCCGCGTTTCCATGAGGCGCGGAATATCGGCGGGCGCCAGCGTCTTGATCGCCTCCACGCCCCACACTGCCAGGAGCAATCCGGCAGCGCCCGCGACACCCGAGAGCAGAGCGCTTTCGACGATCAACTGGCGCACGATTCTTCCCCGGCTCGCACCGACCGCCGCGCGGATCGCCATCTCCCGCGTCCGGCCGGTGGACTTGGCCAGCAGCAGGTTCGCCATGTTCGCACAGGCGATCAGCAGCACCACTCCGACCGCGCCCAGCAGCACGTATAGCGTGAAGCGGACGTTGTGCACCAGGGCGTCCTGCATGCGGTCGACCGCTACGCCTTTGCCGCCGTTGGTGGCCGGATAGAGCTGCTCGAGCCGCGCGGAGATGGCGCTCATCTGCGCGCGCGCCTGCTGGATGGTCACGCCCGGTTTCAGGCGTCCCACGGCGCGATAGTTGTGTCCGGCGCGATGGGTGTTTTCGGGATCGATGGTGTGGGCCGGATACCAGATCGCGGTCGATTCTGGAAAATCGAAGCCGGGCTCCATCACGCCGACCACCGTCAGATCGTATTCGTTGACGCGGACGGTTTTCCCGATCACGTTCGGATTTCCGCCGAAATGGGTCTGCCAATAGGCCGCGCTGAGGATTGCGCCGCCGCCGCTGCCGGCTTTGAATTCGGCCGCGTTGAATTCGCGTCCGATCAGCGGATGTACTTCGAACGTTTCGAAGAATTCGGGCGCCGTCTGCGTGACCCGCGCGAAATCCGCGGTCGACCCGCTGACGAACACGGGCGCTTTTCCGGTGTCGTAGTAGGCCATCGCGTCGAACACGTTCGATTGATCGTGAAAGTCGTGAAAGTCGGGCGCGGAAACGTTCGCGCTGACGGTGGCCGTGTTCTTCCAGAAATTGCGGATCTCAACGATCCGGTCCGCATCGCGATACGCGAGCGGTTTGAGGATCACGGTGTTGACCACGCTGAACACGGCCGTGTTCGCGCCGATCCCCAGGGCCATTACGACTACGGCCAGTAATGTGAATCCGGGCGTGTTACGCAAGGATCGGATGGCGAATTTGAGGTCCATGAAGTTTTCCAGAAACTAACGGCATCCACCGCTTCCTAACGGTCGGGGTTCGGAACGTTTGAAAACGGACTTGCTCCCCTCCCTCACGGTCGGGGTTCCGTTTGGCGCCACGTCGAATGAGCGGCATAAGGAACCCCGCGCGTTAGCAAGGGGAGCACGTCCGCAGTTTTCCCACAGACTCATCAGCAAGCGGTTAGCGATCCGCTTTCCGACTGCACGCGCGATACCAGCGCTCAAACTTTGAGAATACGGGGTTACGCGGCCGGAGGATGTCCGGAAATGGGATTGGGAGGGTTGAAAACGAGAAGGGGAACGGTGAACCCGCTCCCCTTCGCCGCGTCGATCAGGTTTGACTCAAGGATCGTGACTTCCTGGTCCCCTTCGTATCGGGGACCTTTAGCATAGCAAACCAAGTCAGGGGAGCGCGATCCAGCTTTCCGCGGGGATGCGGAGAGGCGGCAATCCGTCGCGCGCGACGGTCACGCGGAATTTGTCGCCGGCGAGTGGAGTGCTCATCTCGACAATCTGATGCGCCGCCATTTTGATCTCGGCGGGGCCGTTTTCGAATTCGATTCCAAAGCGCGTATCGCCGTCAGTATCGACACGGACGAACAGATTCTGACCGTCGGTGCCGTACAGGATTTCGTGCACCGGTTCGCCCCCATGCATCGACCCCGAGCGCGGGTCCGGGCGATAACGGCCGGCTCCCAGCCATTCGAAATACGAAGTGACGCGGCCGTCGATCAAGGCGTGAATCGGATTCGCCGGCGGCTCATGCTGCTCGCCCGGCTGGCACTGGAGAATCGGGCAGCCGAGCGCCGCCGGCGGCTTCTGGCCGAGCGCGCGATAGACGTTTGAGAGGTGGGCGCGGTACAGCTCGTCGAATTCGGTGCGATTGTCGGATTTGTGCTCGGGCCCGTACCACCAGCACCAGTCGCTGCCTTCCGCGATCAGGAGCTCCTCCCAGGCGAGCTTGCGCATGTCCTCCGGGACATCTTGCGCCTGATCGTATGCCCGGCGCGCGGCGAGCAGAAATTCCCATGCGAGATTATCCTCTTCCGCGCCGATCCAGATATCGAAATTGGAGTTGATCCACGACCCTGGAAAAATCGAGCCGAGCGGGCGGGCTTCGAATTTCGCGAACGCTTCGGAAATGGTCAGCGCTTCCATTTCCGGGTCTTCGGAAATGCGGCGGTACAGTTCGCGCAGAAAGGGACGGCCATTCTGGTCGTACCATTCCCAGGCGTTTTCGCCATCCAGAATGATCGGCACCAGGGCATCGCGGCCGCCGGCGTTCGCGCGGATTTGCCGGAGAAAGTGCAGCGCCGCTTCCTCGGCAGGCATGTGTTGATAAGTGAAGCCGATCAGATCGCTCAGCCAGTGATCGCGGAACAAAAGCCGCATCTCGCGGCCGTGCTGATGCCAGAGATAAGCTTGATAGGTGACCTCGGGAGTAGCGTCCTGATTCAGCGTGCGGCCCAGGACGCCGTTGTCGCTCGCGGCCCACTGGAATCCGCAATCGGCGGCGAGGCCTAAAGCTTCGTCTGAGATTGAGCCTTCCGACGGCCACAATCCAGTGGGCGTCACGCCCAGGTGATGGGCGATATAAGATCGCGCACGGCAAAGCTGTTCCCGCGCGTCACCTGGGTAGCTGAAGCGGGAAGGCAGCGTGACGCCGGGATGCGAGACCGCGGCGATATCGGAATCGGCGATCAGCGGCAGGATCGGATGATAGAACGGCGTGGTCGAAATCTCGATTTGCCCGCGTGCGGCGGCCTGCGCGTAAGCTGGCATGACGTGCGCCAATGCTTCGCGCTGTTTGCGCGCCATCACGGCCTGATCTTCGAGCGAATAATCGTGCCCCTTCTGGACCAGCTCTTGTAGCTCGGGATCGTGAGCGCGGAAATCTTCGTCGAACCAAACCAGTTGGCTGAGCACCTGAAGGTCGCGCAGGTCGCGTGGATTGGTGAAGGACGTCGTGCGCGCGTCGTACAGCTCGCGATAGCGCGGGAAGCGGTCGATCAGGCGCGGGACGTTCACCTGGAACAGGGAACGCAGCATGAAATGGCGTTGGGATTCGGTAAGCTGTTCGGCGGGAGTGACGGCGACGTCTAGAAACGGATCCGAGGCGCGGCCTTCGGCGTATTCCAGGATTTGTACGATCATGGACGGCACCAGGTTGAACGTCTGATGGACGGCGGGAAATTCTTCGAGCACGCGCACCATGCCCGAGTAGTCTTTCAGGGCGTGAAGGCGGGTCCACGGCAGCTTGTATTCACCGGTCCACAAATCCTTGTAGAACGGCTGGTGCATGTGCCACAAGAAGCACAGAGTGGTCAATTAGTGTCTCGCTGAAAAATAACTCCGGACGGGCACGGGCGGCTCCGTTCCTTTAATGGCGATCCATAGAATGGCATTCAATTCATCATCGTCGATTTCGTCGGCTTCATCAAAATCCATCTGCGCGGAGCGCGCGGCGGTGGCCGAACGCGCCGGATTCTTCATCGTAAGCGAGATGCGCGGCGATTCGGCCGTGTAAGGCGCGTTGTTGGGCGGGGCAGTGAACGCGGCGAGCAAGGGCCGCGCGCCGGCATCGTAATGCGTCATCGGGCGCATGCCCAGGATCAGCTCCATGGTGCGCATGATTGACGACTGATTATACATGGAACTGTCGATGACGCCGTGATGCGTATAAGGCGAAATCGCGAGCATGGGCGAGCGGTGCGAATCGACGTGATCCGGCCCGTTCTGCGCGTCGTCTTCAATGATGAAGATGGCTGTCGATGGCCAGAACCTGCTCTTCGAAACGCCTTCCACCAGCAGGCCGATCCCGTAGTCGTTATCGGCGAACGAAGACAGCGGCGCGAGCTTTCCGGGCGCGGTGCCGTTGGTGTGATCGTTGCCCATCCGCAGGATCATCAGATTCGGCATCTTGCCAGAGGCTTCGAACTGCTTCAGGTCTTCAAGAAAAGTCTTGGCGCGTTCGACGTCGGGATATTCGAGATCGAAACTGCGATAGTGCATGTTGGTGATGGGGATCAGCGCGGGATCGTTCACCTTTTCGATCTGGACGCCATCCGGTCCCGCGGCCTTCTTGTTCACCGCCCAATATCCGTAATTGCGGACGGTCAGCCCGGCGGCGAGCGCGTTGTTCCAGATATAACCCGCGGGCGGCGAATTGGCCGGCTCCTCGCCTTCGAAATCGTAATGCTTGCGGCGGTTGGCGTATTCGTTGGGCCACAGCTTTTGCACGTAATCCGGCGCAATCGAAGCCGTCGCCCAGCTATGGCCGTCCGCGCTGACATCGCTGTTGACGTAAAAATTATCGAACAGCGTGAACTCGCGCGCCAGCTTGTAATGATTCGGCGCGGTGGATTCGTCGAACAGGCACAAGGACGGGTCGCTGTTGCCCTTCCCGATTTTGCCGAACACCTGATCGTACGTCCGGTTTTCTTTCACGATGTAAATGACGTGCTCGATCGGGGAATGCTTGCCGGGGCGGGAGACGATCAGGCTGTCCGCGGGAAGCGAGTTTGGATCAAGATCGCTGTCGCGATAGTGCTGTTGGGATTGTGCGGTCTTGGTGTAGGCTTCGAGTGCATCATCGTTGGGCGGATCGATCACTGAAAGCGTCCCGGTCTGCATGGACCCGACGTAATAGCGCCGCGCGTCGCCCTGATGGACGTTTGAAACCTGCTTCGGTCCGGCGTAATCGGGATTCGGATAACTCTGCAAACCGCGGCCGTTCAACACCAGGATGCGACCGTCGGCGAGCACGCGGGTTGCAGTCGGATACCAGCCGGCGGGGATGAATCCGGCCACGCGGCTGCGTTCTTCGGAAACATCCGCGACCGCGACCGCGTTGGCGTCCGAGCAGGCGACGAATAATCTGGTCTGATCCGGACTCAGCGCCAGCGCGCTCGGCGTCATGCCCAGCGGATGCAGCGGGGTCATCGCAATATTGAGAGTTTCCGCCAGCTTCATCTCGTTCGAGCCAGTGATGTTCACAACGAAAACATTGTTTGTGTTGGCGGCCGCGACGAACAGGCGGTAAGGCGTCGCGTCCTTATCTTCATCCGGTTTGCGATTGCTGAGCACCATGTCGGTGGGGTGCTGGCCCAGGCCAATATGGCCCAACTGCTCCCCCGTAGCGGCGTCGTGCAGATACACGGTTCCATCCGACCAGCTCGAAACCCAGAACGTTTTCCCGTCGGGGTGAAACAGGATTCGATACGGCCGGCGGCCGGTTTTCATGATATTGACCACGCGTCCCGACTCGGCATTGATCGCCACGATCGAGTCGCGATACAGATCGGCTGCATAGATCATCTTTCCGTCGGGCGAAACGGTGACGTCGCCGATGAAATCCTCCCATTGACGCTTGTCCTCCGGCGCGACCACCAGTTCGCGGCCCGGAGTGAGCTTGCCGTCGGAGTCGATGGTGAACTCGAACACCGTCGCCCGCGATCCGCCGCCGGCGTAGACGTGTTTTCCATCCGGCGAAACCGCCAGGCCGAGCCATGCATCGCGCAGCGGGACGCGCGAAATCTCGTGCATGTCGGCCGCGTTCAGCACGATGATCGACGGCGGACGGTATCCGCCGTTCAACACCATCAGAAACTTCCCGTCTTTTGAAAGCGCCATCGACATGGGCAGCGTATCGAGCGGGACCTGTTTACCGGCCGGCTGCACGCGCCAGCCACTCGAGACCATAAAGCTTCCATCCGGCTGCCGGCCGATCTGCTCACGCCAGGAAGGTTGTGAGCTCAACACGGCCGCGCATATAACCATGAATGCGATGCCCAAATATTTCTTCATGTGAAACCTATTCTGAATACCGTTGAGCGATGGGGAACCGGCGTCCGATGCCGAACGCCTTGGTGGTGACCTTCAATCCCGGCGCGGCCTGCTGGCGCTTGTATTCGTTGCGATCCACTTTGGTCGCGATGCTTTCCACCAGTTCGAGCGGCAGGCGCATGCTTTCGGCGATTTCGCGCGGCGTGCGGTACTGCTCGATGTAGGCTTCGAGAATCGGATCGAGCACGTCGTAAGGCGGAAGCGAATCGGTGTCCTTCTGATCCGGCCGCAGCTCGGCCGACGGCGGCTTGGTGAAAACGCTTTCCGGGATCGCTCCGTTGTGCCGCCGGTTGGCGATGCGCGAGAGCGAATACACCATGGTCTTCGGCACATCGCTGATCACCGCGAGTCCGCCGCACATATCGCCATACAGCGTGCAGTATCCGACCGCCAGTTCGCTTTTGTTTCCGGTGGTGAGCACCAGCGCTCCGGTCTTATTCGAAAGCGCCATCAGCGAGACGCCGCGCAGCCTCGATTGCAGATTTTCCTCGGTGACGTCCGGCGCGCGGCCCACGAACAGCGGCGCGAGTTCGTTGATAAACCCTTCGTACACGCTGCGGATGGAAAGCAGTTCAAACTTAATCCCGAAGCGGTGGGCCATATCGCGCGCGTCAGTAACGCTATGGTCGGATGAATACGGCCCCGGCATCCCGACGCCGGTCACGTTTTCACGCCCCACGGCCTCCACCGCGACTGCCGCTGTTAAAGAAGAGTCGATGCCGCCTGAAAGTCCGATCAGAACGCGACTGAATCCGCATTTCCGCATGTAGTCGCGCGTGCCCAGCACCAGCGCCTGGTACACAGCTTCGCATTCATCGGTGAAATCCTCGTGAATTTCGCCGGTGCCCGCGTCGGCGTCGAACAGCACCAGGTCTTCTTCAAACGACCGCGCGCTGGCCACCACTTCGCCGGCGCTGTTCATGGCGAAGCTGGAGCCGTCGAACACCAGTTGATCGTTGCCGCCCACCTGGTTGACGTACACCACCGGACGCTTGTAGCGCCGCGCCGCCGCGCGATAAATTCCTCGCCGGATTTCGCGCTTCCCCATGTTGTAAGGCGACGCATTGATGCAGATCAGGATCTCGCCGCCGGCCTCGAACATTTCTTCCACCGGATCGCGCTGGTACAGCCGCTGTTTCCAGAAGCGGCGATCGTTCCAGGCATCTTCGCAAATGGTCAACGCCACTTCCTTGCCGCGCATCTTGCAGAGAAATTCGTGCTCCCCGGGACTGAAGTAGCGCGCTTCATCGAACACGTCGTAGGTGGGCAGCAGCATCTTGGTCTGCCGGAACACCACCTCGCCATGCTCGATCACGGCGGCCCGGTTGAGCGCGCGCTTTCCATCGGGTGAATGCGACCGCGCAACGTATCCGCACACGATGGTGAGATCCAGATCCGCGGTTTCGCGTGCGATCGCTTCAAGCTGTCGCTCACTGCGTTCGACGAAGCTGGGTTTTTCCACCAGATCGCGCGGCGGATAGCCGGTAATCGAAAGCTCCGGAAACACGGCCACTTCGGCGCCTTGCGAAGCCGCATTACGGGCGGTCGTGACGATGCGAGCGGCATTGCCGGCAAGATCGCCTACAACGGGATTAATCTGCGCGAGGGCAAGGCGCATGGGAACCCACCATTGTATCGGGTTGTTGATGGTTTTCGTGGCGCACGCACTCCTGCGTGCCGTGTCGAGACTCTTCTCGACACCTCGTCTGCGACGGGACAGGCGTCGGCATGAGTGCCGACGCGGCACGTTAAAACGTGCGCCACAATTTACGTCGCCAGCAGCCGTGTCCGATCTCCCGCCTTCATCTTCTCGGCCGCGTAGCGCAGGACCAGCCTCGACGTCTTCTCACGCCGCGGCATCAGGAATCGCATCACCTCGACTGGTTTCTTCGGATACGTTTCCTTGAGCAGCCAGCCGACGCCTTTCTGAACCATGTCGTCTTCATCGGGAATCAGCGGCTCCGCGAGTCGGAAAATCTCCCGAGTATGCAGGCCGCGCCGCGCGGACGGAACCATCGAAACCGCTGCCGCGCGGCGCTTCCATCGATTCTTCGACCGCGTCCAGGCGTCCAGCTTGCCGATCAACGCGGGCACATTCGCAATCGAGGCGCCCAGCAGCCACAACGACAGCCCGTCAGTGTGGCCCCAGTTTTTTACGTACCGGTCGAGCCATTGCGTGAACAGGCGAAATTCGCGCGCGCCGCAGGTTTTCCCGAAGCGCTTGTACACGTAGCACACCAGAGCGCCCTCTTCATTCGTCCCACCTGCCCATAGCTCCGCGCAGAAGCGATCGCGCTCCGCCGCGGGCCATTTCTTCACCGATGCATAAGCGCTCTGCGCGATCCGCTTCAGGTCCGGCGATGCGACGCCGTAAGATTCGATTCTCTGATCCAGCGTGAAAAACCGGTCGATCGACTCGCGCACGCGTTCATCGGCAAGGCGGCGCAACTCCGCGCGCACCTGTTCAGTCAGCTCAGCCCGTTCGCTCATTCTGAATCTCCGGCGTCCGCAAATTCAGGATCTTTACCTTCGCGATCCGGTTGCGCTCCATCTGCTGCACGATGAATTTGTGGGTCCCGTGCGTAACCGATTCGCCCGGTGCGGGAATATAGCCCAGCTTAAAGAGCAGAAATCCGGCCAGCGTTTCGAATCCGGCATCGCCCGGCAACTCGATTCCGTATTGCGATTCGAGATCCAGAATGCTGGTGCTGCCGTCGATCTCGATCACCGGCGCGCCAGCCGCGGGCAGCGGACGGCGCACGTCATGTTCATCGCCGATCTCGCCGAAAATCTGTTCGAGCACGTCTTCAAGCGTCACCAGTCCGGTGATGGTTCCGAATTCGTCCACCACCATGGTCAGGTGCGTGTGCTGTTTGCGAAATTCGTCAACCAGCTGATTTAGGGGCTTGGTTTCGGGCACCACCAGCGGGTCGCGCAGAAATCTGCGTAAGCGGAACGGACGCGCGGGCTGGCGGCGATCGGCGGCCGATTTGCGCTCCTGCCAGGCGGTCATCAGATCCTTGTAATGCAGAATCCCGACGATATTTTCAGGTGAACCCTGATACACCGGAAGACGGGAGAATTTGTGCTCGACCGCGACGCGCAGCAGTTCATCGAGTGTCGCGTCCACCGGCACCGAAACAATATCGATGCGCGGCGTCATAATCTCCCGGGCGTAAACGTCATCCAGCTCCAGAATCTTCTGGATCGCGTCTTCTTCAAATCCGGCCAGGTGCCCTTCGCGGCGGGACGATTCTACGATGAACTTCAATTCTTCGGCCGAATGCCCTCCGCCGGGATGATCGCGCTGCAATCCGATCACTCGGGATAACGCCGCCGCGGTCCGCTCGATCACATACACGAACGGCGCGGAGATTCGCAAAAACACGAGCAGCGCGGGCGCGACCAGAAGCGCCATGCGATCGGCCTTTTCGATGGCCAGATTTTTCGGCACCACTTCGCCGATCACCACGTGAACGTAGCTGATGATCATGAACGCCAGCGTGAACGCGGCGCCATGCAGAATCGCCTCGGCGCGCGCGGTCAGCGTGGGATGCACCACGGCAATCAACATTTTGTAAACGGTATCTTCGCCGGCCCAGCCGAGGCCGAGGCTCGCCACCGTGACGCCGACCTGCGTGACGCTCAATAGACGCGGCGGATTCGCCAGCAATCCCAGCGCGGCGCGGGCGGCTACGCTGCCTTCTTCAGCGAGCTGCCGCAAGCGCGATCGCCGCACGGAAACCAGCGACACCTCGGCCGCGGCGAAGAAGCCGTTCAGCGTGACGATCACGGCCAGCAAAATCAATCTTAACGGCATCAGTTAAAGTCGGGGCGGCATTAGTTACAATCGGGGGCGATGCTGTTTTCGACGCCCGCGCTCCGGGCGATCAATCTGAGCATAGCGGTTTTGCTCATCGCGCTCGCGTCGGCGACGTACTGGTATGCGTGGCGCCCGCTGCCCCAATCGAGCGGCGACCTCATCGCGCCCATCTCCGCGCCTGCCACCATTTCGCGTGACGCTCTGGGCGTTCCGCACATTCAGGCCGCGACCATTGAAGACGCGCTGTTCCTGCAAGGCTTCGTCACCGCGCAGGATCGCATGTGGCAGATGGACGCTCTCCGGCGCCTGGCCGCGGGTGAACTGGCCGAAGTGGTGGGGAAATCCGCGCTCGACTCCGATCGTGAAGCGCGGCGCCTGCGCCTGGGACACATCGCCGAACAAGCCGAGAAGAATCTGCCGCCGGCCGATCGCAGCGCGCTCGATGCCTACGCGCGCGGCGTAAATTTTTATCTCGAAACGCATCGCGACCGGCTTCCCGTCGAGTTCAGTCTGCTCAATTACTCGCCCCGGCCATGGACCAAACGCGACACGCTGCTGGCCGGTCTCCACATGTATCGAACTTTGACCACCAGCTGGCGGCATGAGATCGAAAAGCTGCACATGCTCCAGAAAGGCGATCGCGCGAAAATCGAATTTCTGTATCCGCCGCGCACCGGAGCGGAAATGCAGCCGGGCTCAAATGCGTGGGCCGTTTCAGGGGCGCTGTCCGCCACGGGCAAGCCGATTCTGGCCAACGATCCGCATCTCGAATTCGGAATTCCGTCCACCTGGCACATGATTCATCTGCGTGCGCCGGGGTTGAACGTAACCGGCGTCGCGCTGCCGGGTGTCCCGGCGGTAATCATCGGCCACAACGACCGGATCGCGTGGGGAGTGACGAATCTTCAATTCGACGTTCAGGATCTTTACCAGGAGCAGATCGATCCGCAGAGCGGCCGCTACGCGTTTCGCGGCAAAGTGGAGCAGGCGCGCCTGGAACGCGGCGCGATCGGCGTCAAAGGCGAAAAGGCGGTGGTCTTCGAGCAGTGGATCACGCGTCACGGCCCTGTGATTCTCTCTGACCAAGGCCATACCGATTCCCTGCGTTGGGCCGCGGCCGAGCCCGGCTATCAGTTTCCGTTTGTGGATCTCGACCGCGCGCGCAACTGGACCGAATTCACCGCCGCTCTGCAGCGCTTCCCCGGTCCCGGCCAGAATTTCGTCTACGCCGACGTCGACGGCAACATCGGCTATCAAGCCACCGGGCTCCTGCCGATTCGCCCAGCCGGTTGCGACGGACAAACTCCCGCCGACGGCGCCGCGGGCAATTGCGAATGGCAGGGATTCATTCCATTTCAGGATCTGCCGAGCTTTTATAATCCGGCTCGCAACATGGTGGTGACGGCCAACCAGAATCCGTTCCCTCCGGATTACAAGTACCCGGTCGCCGGCGATTTCGGGGCGCACTATCGCTCAACGGAAATCCGCACACTGCTGAATCGCCAGCCGCATTGGAAACCCGCCGACATGCTCATTGTCCAAAAGGACGTGTATTCCGACTTCGACGATTTTCTGGCCAAACAAATCGTCGCCGCGTTCGACGCGAAGAAGCCGGCCAGCGCGCAGGCTCGCGACGCGGTGGATCAGCTCCGCAACTGGAGCGGCCAGATGGAAAAAGGAACCGCGCCGGGCATGATCGTCGAGCTCACCTATCTGGCTCTTCGGAAAGCCGTCGCCGACCGGGCCGCGCCGGGTCTCGAAGCCGAATACGAATGGCCCGCCGCGCCGGTAGTCATCGAAAAACTGCTGCGCGAGCGCCCGGCCGGATGGTTCCCCGATTACGATGCGCTGCTGCTTCAATCTCTGGGCGAAGCGATTACCAACGGCGAGAAGATCCAGGGCTCGAAGATTTCGCGCTGGGATTACGGGCAGTTAAATGAACTGCGGATGGTGCATCCGGTACTCAGCCAGTTGCCGCTGATCGGGAAGTATTTCAACATCGGACCGGTGCCGATGAGCGGATCGCCCACCACCATTAAACAAACCACCCGCCGCCTGGGACCCTCCATGCGCATGGTGGTCGATCTGTCGAACCTGGACAATTCGATGCAGAATATCACTGTCGGCGAATCCGGGCAGGCGCTCTCACGGCATTACAAGGATCAGTGGAGCGCGTATTACGGCGCCACCAGTTTCCCGATGCAGTTTAACCACGTCGACGCGAAAAGCGTGCTTACGGTTCGTCCGGCACCGTAACCGCTGCCACCGGCGCATCTTCAGTCACCAGCTCAAACCGGCCGTCGGTGTGCACGCGATAGCGCCGGCCGCGCCAGTCGATGGTATTCCCGAAAAATCCCGCGATCCAGAACAGAAATGCGACCACGTCTTCCACCGGCAGCAGCCGCCAGTCGATCCGCGCCCGCGCGACTGTTCGCGACATGACCCAAGCCGAGGCCAGGCGCAGCGCAATCGCCGCCATCCCCGCCGGCCACCATTCCGGCTCCGCCGCGCACACGATGAGCGCGACGGGCGTCGTCATGGTGAACAACTGGCCGATGTAACCGAGCCGCCGGGACCGGCGCGTGCTTCGCACCCAACGCAAACGATGCGATGCGATGCCGCGCCAATCCCCTCCTCCGATGTGGTGCTCGATTACATACGACGAAAGAATCACCCGGAAGCCCGCCTCGGCCGCGAACTTCCCCATCACGAAATCCTCGGCCAGATATTCCCGGATGCGCTTGAATCCGCCGATCGCGTGCAGCGCGCTCCGGCGCGCCGCAATGGTCGGCCCGAGCGCGAAATGCATCCCTTCGAGCATCCTCGCCACCAGCACGCCCGCCAGGAAATCCGTATTGATGCCGGTCGCCTCCAGGCGCGATCCAATGCTCGATTGCGCCAGCGCGCGGTACGGACACGTCACGATGCCCACGCCGGGATCCTGAAATTCAGCCGCGATGGTCCGCAACAGGTTCGACTCCACTCGCGTGTCACTGTCGCTCATCACCACCAGTTCGTGCGAAGCCGCGCACAGCATGCGGTCCAGGCTGAACACCTTGGCGTTCGGATACGGAGGCTCCCCCGTGACCAGCAGCGTCGCGTCCACGCGCGGATATTCCTTCTGCAGCTTCTCGATCACCGCGACTGCCGGATCCTCGCGGTCGCGCACCGCAAACAGGATTTCGAAGCTGGGATAATCCTGCTCGAAAAAGGTCCGCAGATTCGATTCCAACCCCGCATCCAGGCCGGCCAGCGGCTTCAGGATGCTGATCGGCGCGAATGAGCGCAACTCGGCTGGTTGCGCCGACAGATATCGCCGCGCCGCCAGAATGGAAAGAATAGAGTAAACCACCGCTCCGAGGAGCAGTGCCGCCAATACGATTTCCACTCCGGCTACTCGGCTTTCACCCGACTAAGAGGCTGCCCGGACCCCGTGCCCGCGCAACTACGTAAATCCACTAGCACCCTACATCCCCGCATATGCCTAACAGCTTACTACGGATCGCGGAGACGTAACGTTAATTTTTGAAAAAAGATTACAAAAAAGATTCAGGCACGCAGTGAGGGTTGCTGAAAAAGGGGACAGACCACTCTGTCCACGCCGCATATTCTCCAGAAAATCAATGGCTTCGGGTCGGGGACAGATTAGTCCGTCCCCTTTTCCAGCAACCTGAGTGAGGTAATCTGGTTTCCTATGCCTCTCGTCCACGCGATCATCCTTGGGATCGTCCAGGGACTCACCGAATTCCTTCCGATCTCGAGCAGCGCGCATCTTATTGTGATTCCCTGGATCCTCGGCTGGGACGATGGTGGGCTGACCTTCGACGTCGCCCTTCACGTCGGTACTCTCGCCGCCGTAATCGCATTTTTTTTCAAAGACTGGATACAGATTATTGGCCAGGGGTTCGGCCTGAACGTGGGGCATGACACCGCGCTTTCGAAAAATCGCGGCCTGCTATGGCTGCTTCTGCTGGGAACCATCCCCGGCGGGATCGCCGGATTCCTGTTTGAAAAACAAGCCGAACACGCCTTCCGGAGCCCCTACATCATCGCTACGACCGCGATTCTGTTCGGCTTCGTGCTTTGGTTTGCCGACTACGCCGGCCGTAAACAAAAGGACATGAGCCACGTTTCCAACTTCGACGCGCTGGTCATCGGCACCGCCCAGGCGCTGGCCGTGATCCCCGGAGTCTCGCGCAGCGGAATCACGATTGTCGCGGGCCTGCTTCGCAATTTCGACCGGCCCTCCGCCGCCCGCTTCTCGTTTCTGCTTTCGACCCCCATCATCGCCGGCGCCGCCGCTAAGAAATTCTGGGACCTCCACAAAGCCGGCGCGGGTTTGCCGCACGACATGCAGACCGCCTTCATCGCCGGCATCATCGCCAGCGCGATCACCGGCGCGATCACCATTGGGTTCTTTCTGAACTACCTGCGCCGGCAGTCGCTTTCCGCGTTCGTCTGGTATCGGATTGTTTTTGGCATAATAGTAATCGCTCTGGCTATCTTCCGTGGCGGAAGATGAGATTTTTAGGACCCACCAGCCATCCACGGCTGAATGAAGCGTCGGCGGTAGTGTTTCTATTCGCCGGACTGTTCGTTTTCGCGGCGCTCGCCTCGTATCAGCCTTTCGATCCATCGTTTGACACGGTCTCCTCGCCGGTGCACGTCGCGAACCTGACCGGCCGCGTGGGCGCGTTCCTTTCCGACCTTTTCCTGCAGGCCTTCGGCCTGGCCGCCTATGCCATCCCGATCCTGATGTGGCTGCTCGGCTGGAAATGGATTCTATCCTCGCCCATCGAGTCGCCGTTCATCAAGTCCACCGGCGCGGCGATGTTCATCAGTTCCACTTGCGCGGGTTTCGGCCTGCTCAACTGGAAACCGATCGCCGGCGCCGTCCCGGCCGGTGGCGTGGCCGGCTCCATCGCAGCGGATTATCTGATCTCGACCATGAACATCACCGGAGCGCTGATCATTACGGCTGTCTGCTGGATCGTTTCGCTCTATCTGATCTCGAAATTCGAGATCTCGGTGCTCGCCGTGTGGTTCCGCTGGCCGCTCGGCTGGATCAAATCGATCGGGAAAGCGATTGCCGCGCGCTGGTCCAACTGGCGCGAAAATCGTGCGCTGCTGGCGAAAGAACGGGCCGAGCAGCGCCGCGGCGTGCAGCCCTCACCTGAAATCGTTCCCCAACCTGCCGAGCGCATTTTCGAGCCGGAGCCCGAAATCGAAGACATCCCGATTCGTACTCTCGATCTGACTCCCTCCGCGCCTCCGCCGGTGGAAATCCGCGCACCTGAGCCAACGCCGATCAATCGCAAACCGCAGCCCAAAACGCAGGCGAAACCGCGCTCCGACTTTCAACTGCCTTCTACCAGTCTTTTGCAGGAACCGCCCGTCCGCTCCGCCTTCGACAGCCAGGAACTCAAGGAAATCGCCGCGCGCATCAAATCCAAGTTCGAGGAATTCAACGTTCTGGGCTCGGTCACGCAAATCAATCCTGGCCCGGTGGTGACCACTTTCGAATTCAAGCCCGAAGCTGGGATGAAGTATTCGCGCATCACCACGCTCAGCGAGGATCTGTGCCTCGGCCTGCAGGCGGAATCGATTCTCATCGAGCGCATTCCGGGAAAGCCCACGGTCGGCATCGAAGTTCCCAATTCGAAGCGCGAGGTGATCAGCCTGCGCCAGATTCTCGAATCGGACGAATTCAACGCATCACCATCGCCGCTGACAATTGCGCTAGGAAAGGATATCAACGGCCGCATCAAAGTAACCGCGCTCGACACGATGCCGCACCTGCTGATCGCCGGGTCGACCGGCTCGGGCAAGAGCGTGATGCTCAATTCGCTGATCATGTCGATCCTTTATAAGGCGACTCCGCGCGAAGTGCGCATGATCATGGTGGATCCCAAGCGCCTGGAATTCGGCCTGTACGAAGGCATCCCGCACCTGCTGACGCCGGTGATCACCGACGCCAAGAAAGCCACCAACGCGCTGCGCAACGCGGTCCTCGAAATGGAGCGCCGCCTGAAACTACTGGCGTCACAAGGCGTCCGCAACATCGATCAATACAACAAGAAGGTCCGCACGTTACAGGCCCAGCCGCGCAATCTGTTTGAAGAGGAATCCGCCGAAGACGATCTGGAGCAGATCCCCTACGTCCTGATCATCATCGACGAGCTGGCCGACCTGATGATGCTCGAACGCGCCAACGTGGAAGAATCCGTCACGCGCCTGGCCCAGATGGCGCGCGCGGTCGGGATGCACCTGGTGCTGGCCACGCAGCGCCCCAGCGTGGACGTGATCACCGGCCTGATCAAAGCGAATTTCCCATCGCGCATGAGCTTCCGAGTGGCGACACGTGTGGACTCGCGAACTGTTCTCGACGTGATGGGCGCCGAACACCTGCTCGGCAAAGGAGACATGCTGTTCCTGCCGCCCGGATCGTCGCGCCTGACGCGCGTTCACGGCGCATTCGTCAGCGAATCCGAAACCAACGACGTGGTCCAGTTCTGGAAAGACCAGGCCGAACCGGAATACGACAAAACCTTCCTGATCGCCCCGCCCACCGACGACGAAGATTCCGAAGCCGAAGAACTGGAAGGCGAAGAAGATCCCATGTATCACGACGCCGTAAGAATCGTGATCGAAATGGGTAAAGCGTCGACGTCCACGTTACAGCGCCGGCTGAGATTAGGCTACGGCCGCGCCGCGCGGATTCTGGACATGATGCAGCGCGACGGCATCATCGGCCCGCCGGACGGCAGCCGTCCGAGAGAAGTGCTGAAGCGTCCCGAATGGCTGGAGGAAGTGGTTAGATAAAGAAAGATGCCGGAAACAGTTCGAACCACCATCGACATCCCCGGTCCGGTCTACCGCAAACTGAAAGAACAGGCCATGCAACAAGGCTGCTCCGTCCGCGACCTGTTGACTCGCCAAATAAGTCACGGCATCACAAAATCGCGCCTCTCGGCGAAACGGCGCGTCAAATTTCCATTGATCCGCTCGAAGGGGCCTAAGGTGAGCCTCACCAACCGGCAGCTCTATGAGCTCATCGAATTTCCCTGATACCAACGTGATACCAACGTGTGGCTCGCGCTGGTCTGGGAACGCCATGGGCACGCGGACGCGGCGCGAAAATGGTTCGACGGATGCGAAGACGCCCAGTTCTTCTTTTGCCGTTTCACCCAACTCGCTCTACTGTGCCTGCTAACCACCAAGGCCGTGATGGGTAGGGACGTTCGGACAATGACCGGAGCGTGGGAGATCTACGACCAGTGCCGCGCGATGGACGCATTGGATTTCTGCCGGAGCCGGACCGGCTCGATGCCAAATTCAGAGGCCTGGCTCGAGGTCGCGATCCTTTCTCCGAACGTCTGGGCTGACGCCTATCTGGCGGCGTTTGCCTCCGCGGCGGATCTGAAGCTCGTCACCTTCGATAAGGCGTTCCGGTCCAGGTCGGGAGCGTGTTTGATTCTCGGGTGAAACCTCTGCGTTATACTTCACCCCATGCGATCCATCCAGTTGCTCGCGCCCCGCGTCCTCGAAGAACGCCAGATGCTCGAGCCGCGCGATCCCGGGCATGGCGAAGTGGCCGTCCAGATCCGCGCCGTCGGCGTCTGCGGGAGCGACCTGCACTGGTATCAGGACGGCCGCATCGGCGAATTTCCGGCCGCATACCCGCAAGTGCTGGGGCATGAACCGGCCGGTGAAATCGTGGCCATCGGCCCGGGCGTGCACGGTTTTTCAACCGGCGATCGCGTAGTCATCGAGCCCAGCCTCACCTGCGGTCACTGCGAATATTGCGTCAAGGGCCAGCACAACCACTGCGTCGCCGGCGTATTCATGGGAGGCCCCGGCGCGCCCGGCATGTTCCTCGAATATTCGACCGTCCCGGCCGGCAATTGCACACGGATTCCGGAGGGGACCAACTACGCGACCGCGACGCTGCTCGAACCGCTGGCCGTCATGATGCACATGCTGGAGCTATGCGAAATCCGCGCCGGAGACACGGTTGCCGTCACCGGAGCCGGCCCCATCGGAATGTTGTGCGCCGCCGTCGCAAAAGCCGCCGGCGCCGGGCGAGTTTTCATCGCCGACCGGCTTCCGTATCGTCTGAAGCTGGCGCTCACCATGGGCGCGGACGTCGCCATCGATACGACAGCCCAGAAGCTGATCGAAACGGTGCTCGATGCAACGCACGGCCGCGGCGCGGACGTCGTGCTCGAAGCCGCCGGGTCGGCCGAAACCGTCAATGCGGCCATCCGCATGGCGGCCATGGGCGGAACGGTCATACTGATCGGAATTTTGAGCGAATTGAACCCTAAGATCGACATCCATACGGCGATGGCGAAGGAACTGAAGCTCCAGACACTCAAACGGTCGAATCACCGCGCGCAGGAGGCGCTGAAACTGCTCGGCCGCATTCCGACCACGCTGCTGACCCACTCCCTGCCGCTCGAACAGACGCCCCACGCGTTCGAAATGCTGACCCATTACTCGGACGGCGTGGGAAAAGCCGTGATCGAAATTTTAGCCTGAGAATTCCGTCCCGCTCGCTCAACTAGTATGTGTGCGATTCCTGATGGCGATGGCGCTGCTGGCCGCGTGTGCGCTCGGCCAAACCCATGTCGAATACGTCGGCGGCACCGTGGCGAAAGTCGAGAGCGGCGCCGGCGGGACCATTGACGTCGGGGATGCTCGCTATTTCGCGTTTTACACCAAGAAAGCGCAGGTCCGAATCGCCTATGACCGCATCAATGAACTCGAATACGGCCAGAAAGTGAATCGCCGGCTCTTGCTGGCGATCGCCATCTCGCCAGTTTTTCTGCTGAGCAAAGCACGCAAGCATTTTCTCACCATCGGTTATACGGATGAAGACGGCAATCATCAGGCGATGGTGTTTCGCGTGGACAAGAACGGAATCCGCGCCGCGCTGGTCAGCCTGGAAGCGCGCACCGGCGTGAAGATCGAATATCAGGATGAAGAAGCCCGCAAGGCAGGACACGGATGACACTGGTACTTTTTTTCATGCTTTTGGCGCAGGATCTCTCGAATCAGCTTACGACCGTGAAACGCGTGTACGTCGATAAGCTGACCGGCGGCGAAACCGCAGCGCAGATGCGCGATTTATTGATGAGCAGCCTCGAAGGAGTGAAATTGTTCATCGTCACCGAAAAGCAGGAGCACGCCGACATGATCATGCGCGGCGCGGCCGAAGACCTGATCTTCACCGACTCATTCTCGTCATCGGACGGCATCAACATGCACGGCGCATCCAGCACCAGTTCGGGCCAGGGCTCCAGCACACACTTCAACGGCGCGGGCTCCGGCTACGATTCGCGCAGCGGCCGCTCGTTCAACATGGGCGTCGGCGATAACGAATCGCTGAGCACAAAAGAGCGCAAGCATGAAGCGCTCGCCACCGTCCGGCTGGTGAATAAAGATGGCGATGTGGTCTGGTCGACCACGCAGGAAAGCACCGGCGCGAAATTTCACGGGGCGAGCGCGGACGTTGCAGAAAAGATCGCCCGGCAACTCGCGGCAGACGTCGAGAAGGTGCGTAAATCCGTCAAATAACGTCGTTCGCGGCCGAGTTACTGCCCGGAATGACGTTTCAGGATCTGCGGCAGATTCTGTGAAAACGCCGACCGCGCCAGCACCATATCGCAGCCCGCTTCATGCGCGGCCTGCTTCAGCTCGCCCTGCACGTGGGATACATAGCCGATCACGCTGACCCCTTTAAATGCCTGATCCGCCTTGAGTTGCGCGATCAGTTTGAGCGGCTCCACGGCGGTGAAATTCAGGTCGAAGATGATCAGCGCGGGCTTCTCCGCCGCCTGCGCGAGCACGTCCACGCCGCTCTTGACGAACGTGATCGGCATTCCGGCGCGCTTGGCCGATTCGTTGATCTTGACCGTGAAAAACAAGTCTTCGAGTACTGCCAGAATTTTGGATGAAGGCACAGCGGGGTAAATCAAATGGTACCACTTTCTCACGTAACATCATGGCGAAAGAGTGGATCACGGCGCTATGATGATGAGAGTTGGCCATCACTGTTGGTGTACTCAAAGAAACCTACCCGTCTGAACGCCGCGTTGCCGCCGTTCCACGATCCATCGACCTGCTGAAAAAGTCGGGCGTGGAGGTGTGGATGGAGCGGGGCGCCGGTCTCGAATCCGGGTTTACGGACGAAGATTATGTCGCCCGGGGCGCGCAACTGGCGCTGGTCGACGAGGTGTGCGATCGCGCCGAGGTGCTGTTGCACGTGCGCGTGCCGCAGCAGCCTCCCAAGGCGGATGTGATTGCAATCGGGTTTTGCGATCCGCTGGCGGATTTCGCACTCGCCGCGCGCTATGGACAGGCGGGAGCGACACTGTTTTCCATGGAATTCGTGCCGCGCACCACGCGCGCGCAGTCGATGGACGCGCTATCGTCCATGGCGTCGATCGCCGGATACAAAGCCGTATTGATCGCGGCCTCGGCGCTCCCGAAAATGTTTCCGATGATGACCACCGCGGCCGGGACCATGGCTCCCGCGCGTGTGCTCGTGATTGGCGCGGGTGTTGCGGGATTGCAGGCGATCGCAACCGCGCGCAGATTGGGCGCCGTCGTCAGCGGTTACGACGTGCGCAGCGCAGTGAAGGAACAGATCGAAAGCCTGGGCGCGAAGTTCGTCTCGATCGACGTCGGCGTGAAGGGCGAAGGCGAGGGCGGCTATGCGCGCGCGCTCGACGAAGCGGCCATCCGCCGGCAGCGCGAGCAGATGGCTCTGGTGATGCGTGAGCAGGATGTGGTGATCACCACGGCGGCGGTTCCCGGAATGAAAGCGCCGCTTCTGGTGACGCGCGAAATGGTGCATGCCATGACGCCCGGCAGCGTGATTCTGGATCTGGCGGCCGAACGCGGCGGAAATTGCGAAGTGACCGTCCCCGGCGGAACGATCGTGGAACGGGGCGTGACCGTGATCGGCCCGGTCAATGTTCCCGCCACCGTGCCGCGCCATGCGAGCGAGATGTATGCGCGCAACATCGCGACCTTTTTGAAAAATATGATTGCCAAGGACGGGCGCCTGAACATCGACCTGAACGACGAGATCGTGCGCGATTCGCTGGTGGCGCGCGGGGGCGAAGTGGTGCATCCCAAGGTGCAGGCCTTGCTCGGAACATCGGCATAAAGAAATACCCCAAAGAAATACAATGACCAACGAAATTGAAGAAAGTTTGTACGTGCTGGTGCTGGCGGTCCCGCTGGGCCTGGAACTGGTGCGCCGGGTCTCGCCGCTGCTGCATACTCCCCTGATGTCGCTGACCAATGCGATCTCCGCCATCAGCGTGGTCGGCGCGATTCTGATTGCGGGCTCGGGCACCGCGCCGACGTTGAGTAAGGTGCTGGGCTGCGTGGCGGTGACCGCTTCGACCATCAACATCGTGGCCGGATTCCTGATCACCGACCGGATGCTGAAGATGTTCCGCAAAAAAGAGGGCGCGAAATGAGCGATGTGGCCGGCGGCGTCTGGCAGGCGGCTTACATTGTCGCGGCGCTGTCGATTGTTTTATCCATTAAGTGGTTGAGCTCGCCGGTGACCGCGCGGCGCGGCGTCCTGGCGGGCGAACTGGGCTTGCTGTTCGCGATCATCGGCACCCTGCTGCGGGCCGAAGTGGTCAGCTACGAGTGGATTCTGGTCAGCATGGCGGTGGGCGCGGCGATTGGCGCTCCACTCGCTTATCTGATGCCGATGACCAGCGTCCCGCAGTTGACCGCGCTGTCGCACGCGTTCGGCGCACTGGCTGCCGCGCTGGTCGGCACCGCGGAGTATTATCGCGAGCCGGCCACGGGTTTCAAGATGACGGCGCTGGTGATCGAAACGGTGCTCGGGTATCTGACCTGCACGGCCAGCGTGATGGCGTTCGGCAAACTGCAGGAGATCATTCCCACGCGGCCGATGACGTACCGCGGGCAGAACTTCGTGAACATGGCGCTGCTGGCCATCGCGGTCGCGCTGGGCGGGTGGATGATTGTGGAACAAACGCCGCCGTGGGTGTTCCCGGCATTTACTGGGCTCTCGCTTTTGTTCGGTGTGTTGCTGATTTTGCCCATCGGCGGCGGCGACATGCCGACGGTCATCGCTTTGCTGAACTCCTACGCAGGCGCGGCGTGCGCGGCCATGGGATTCGCGCTGAGCAACCGGCTGCTGATCATCGCGGGCGCGGTGAACGCGTCGTCGGGGTTCATTCTTTCGGTAATCATGTGCAATGCGATGAACCGCAGCTTCTCGAACGTCCTTTTCGGCGCATTCGGCCAGGTGCAAGCTGGAGCAGTCGCGCAGGTGTCCAAAAAGCCGGTCCATTCGGCGACTCCGGAAGACGCCGCGCAGATCCTGGCGAGCGCGCGGAAAGTGATTATCGTGCCGGGCTACGGGATGGCGGTCGCGCAGGCGCAGCACAAGATGCGCGAGTTAACCGACCTGCTGACCAAGCGCGGCGTCGAAGTGCAGTTCGCGATTCATCCGGTGGCGGGTCGCATGCCGGGTCATATGAATGTGCTGCTGGCCGAAGCGGATATTCCGTATGACAAGCTGCACGAAATGGAAGATATCAATCCCGATTTTGCGGAAGCGGATGTCGCGCTGGTGATTGGGGCAAATGACGTCGTAAATCCGGCGGCTCGTCATGACACGACTAGTCCGATTTACGGGATGCCGATTCTGGATGTCGATAAGGCGCACACGGTGATGGTGATCAAGCGCAGCATGAACCCGGGCTTTGCGGGGATCGACAATGAGCTGTATTACATGGATCGGACGCTGATGCTGTTCGGGGATGCGAAGTCGTTTGTGGGGGAGATTGTGAAAGAGCTGCCCGCGGCCGGGTGAGTGGCGCCTCGGATCATGTTCGACATTTACTTGACCGAAGAGGTCGTCGCCGAGTCTGGCGGTCAGGCCGTTTACGGCACAATCCAAATAGAGGATTACAAGGAAGCGTTCGTCGCGAGCCTCGTCTCCTGGACGCGCGCAGATTACGAACGGCATTGGCGCGACGCATGTCAGCATCTGGTCCACGAGGGCAACGAATCGGCCCTTATTTCCTCGTACCAAGAGCCCTCGAGGTCTGAGCTGCTTGTGTGGTGGCCTCTTTATCGCGACGGCGACATCGTCTACGTACGCAACGAACTCGTAATATACGCGCAATTGACGGAGCAGTTCTCCATCGAAAATCCTTGGGCCTCGATCCGGGAACGAAAGATTGTCAACGACGAGGGTTTGAGAATTTCCGAGTGGGAAACGACGATCCAAAGCATCGAGCAGTGCCTAGAACGACTTCGTACGAAGTTAATCTGAGTTCAATCAGTCGAGCGAGCTTCTACAATAATGAACAGGTGAAGGTTCGGGACCTGATGAAAATCGTCGAGGCGGATGGCTGGAAGCACGTTCGTACGACCGGAAGCCACCGTCACCATAAACACTCTTCGAAGTCTCCTGTTTCAGAAGTTCCTTTACCATCTGCGCAGTGAACCCGTTCTTACAGGTGCGCTTGAAAACGCGCCAATACGCCGGTAGTGCTCCCCTCGCTGACGCTCAGGGTTCCGAACGTGCTTCATACGGAACCCGCGCGTCAGCAAGGGGAGCGTGTAGAGAATTTTGGAGTTGTCACACGGACCGTGGGTCGGGTTTGGAACCATAAAGGAACTTCAGATACACAACACTAGCGTGGTTACGATCCCGGCGACGATGTTCCCACTGGTACTCTGAAAGCGATCCTGAAATCGGCGGGATTGGAGAGCAAACGATGAGCGTCAAGTATGCCGTGATTTTCGAACAGGCGGAAAGCAATTGGGCAGCGTACGTGCCCGACCTGCCCGGCTGCATGACGACCGGTAAGACTCTTGAGGAGACTGAATAAAATATCCGGGAAGGGATCGAGGGACACTTGAAGACGCTGCGC
Source organism: Terriglobia bacterium (assembly GCA_963797245.1). GTDB lineage: Bacteria > Acidobacteriota > Terriglobia > Bryobacterales > Bryobacteraceae > Palsa-187. Next base: position 540,367 of record CAWCPE010000006.1, on the reverse strand, counting down.
GAGTTTGGCGATCCGGTTTCGCGTCCGACGAGCGTGGCGAGAGAAATCGAAGTCCAGCCCGCGGCATAGATTATGCAAGCGACAGCAACGGCGCGCGGCTTCATCTTCCGATCCGACGCACTCACCGTCCGGATCGCCACCGATCCGCCTGGAGTTATTGACGCTCCTGGCCGCACCGGTGCAGGGATCGTCATTCACCTCGGACCCTCCGTCGACATCGCTTGCCGCCGGGCCGATCAGAGTCATCGAGGACTCGCTGTGCATGGCGATGTCGACATTGTTCCGCCGAACATCGCCAGCCGGTGGGAGGTGAAGCAGACCGATACCGCTCTCATCATCGGCGTGGATGGAACGCTGTTGCGCTCGGTTGCTGAAGAACGTGAGCTTGATTTCCGGCGCGTCGAGATTCTCAATCGGTTCCAGATGCGCGATCCGCAGATTGAGCATATCGGGTGGGCGCTCAAGGCCGAGATCGCGGCGGGAGCCACAGGCCGGCTATATACCGATAGCCTGGCAACCGCGCTGGCTGCGCGTCTGGTGGAGCGGCATAGCTCGGTTACGCGTTTCCCCGAAGCCAGAATCGGCCTCGCCGGGCGCAAGCTGCGAGTGGTGCTTGGGTATATCGAAGACAACCTGACGCGGGATCTCTCATTGCGCGAACTTGCCGCGCTGGCGGGGCTCGGGATGTCGCAGTTCAAGAAAGCGTTTCGCGAATCGCGGGGGGTGCCGGTGCATCAGTACGTGATTCAGAGAAGAGTGGACCGCGCCACGGCGCTGCTGCGTGACGGACGTCTTCCGATTGCACAGATCGCCGCGGAAACTGGGTTTGCGCATCAGAGCCATCTGGCCCGTCATCTGCGGCGCGCAACGGGCGTGTCACCGCGCGAGCTTCGTCACGGCTTCACGCGCGAATAGTAGCGCACAGTGAGCGCGATCGACGGGCCGACCACGATCATGTGCACCAGCAGTTGAGTGATGAACGACCTGGCGTTGAAATGCCGTGGTCCGATCGCCGAAAGCGGGAGCACTACGTAGTTCATAAACAAATGGACCAATACGCCGAACAGAATGCCAGCCGGGATGGCGTGCTCGACTAGAAAAAGAAGCTTGCGGCTGGCGCTGAAGTAAACCGCGGACGCCCCCAGCGCGATCGAGAAATGCAGTGCGATTCCCAGGAGCACCGTTCTCATTCCGCCGTGGAACGAGTTGGGTCCGAGCAGGCCGCTCGCAATAAATTGAAACAGGCGCATCCAGCGGCCGGCGGAGAGGGCGAGTGCGCTGAGACCGTCGAGGGTGCCGCAGATCAGTCCGGCAACCAGAATCGTTCGGAGAGCCATATGCTCAGTCTGCGGGGGCGCCTGCGCCGAGTCGCGCACGTTCAGGCGCGGGTGAGCACGTTCGGCCTTTGTTAACCTGAAAAATACCGATGAGCATTCAAGTTACTCTTCCGGACGGTAGTGTCCAGCAAGTTGAACCCGGCGCCAAGCCGATCGATGTCGCCCGCGCCATCAGTCCGCGCCTGGCGGACGACGCGATTGTCGCCCGCGTCAATGGCGATCTGTGGGATTTGAACCGGCCGTTCGAGGCTGACGCGTCGTTGCAGATTTTGACGACCAAGAATCCGGAGGCGCTGGAGGTTTATCGGCATTCGACTGCTCATCTGCTGGCAGCGGCCGTCCTGGAGTTGTTTCCGGAGACGAAGCTTGGTATCGGACCGCCCATCGAGTCGGGGTTTTATTACGACTTCGAGCGCCCGCAACCGTTCACGAACGAAGATCTCGAAAAGATCGAGCAGAAGATGTGGGAGATTCAGGCTCGCGATCTGCCGTACGAGCGGAAGTACATGGAGAAGGAGCAGGGGTTGAAGATGTACGCCGATCAGCCGATGAAAGTTGAGCTGATTCGTGAACGCGCGGGCGCGATTTTTTCGGAATACACGCTGGGGCCGCACTTCATCGATTTCTGCCGCGGACCGCATGTTCCGTCGACTAAAAAGCTCAAAGCGTTCAAGCTGCTGTCGCTCGCCGGCGCGTATTGGAAGGGCAGCGAGAAGAATCAGCAGCTCCAGCGGATTTACGGGACGGCTTTTTTTTCGAAGAAGGATCTGGAAGATTACCTGGCGCGCCTGGAAGAAGCCAAGCGGCGCGATCATCGCAAGCTGGGTAAGGAGCTGGAACTGTTCACGGTGAACGAAACCGTGGGCGCGGGGCTGCCGCTGTGGCTGCCCAAGGGCGCGACCATTCGCCGGGTGCTCGAAGATTACATCGTCGCGAAGGAGCGGGCGCAGGGGTATGAGCACGTGTACTCGCCCGATCTGGCGAAAGTCGACTTATACAAGCGGTCCGGACACTGGGAGCATTATCACGAAGATATGTTCCCGCCGATGGATCTCGAAACCGAGCAGATGGTGCTGCGGCCGATGAACTGTCCGCATCACATTCTGATTTACGAATCGAAGAAGCGGAGTTATCGCGAACTGCCGGTGAGGATCGCGGAGCTGGGGACGATGTATCGTTATGAGCGTTCCGGCGTGCTGAGCGGATTGAGCCGGGTGCGGTGCATGACGCTGAACGACGCGCACATTTTCTGTACGCAGGATCAGATCAAGCAGGAATTTACCAGCGTCATGCATCTGGTCGAAGCGTGCTACAAGGACCTGGGCATTACCAAATACAGCTATCGGCTTTCACTGCGCGATCCGGCCAATAAAGAGAAGTACGTCGATAACGACGCGATGTGGGATCTCGGCGAAAATATTTTGCGCGATACGATGAACGGCCTGGGGCTGCCGTTCAAGGAAGCCAAGGGCGAGGCGGCGTTTTACGGGCCGAAAGTCGATATTCAATTCGCCGACGTGCTGGGGCATGAAGAAACTTATTCGACCATCCAGGTCGATTTTCATCTGCCCAACCAGTTCAAGCTCGAATACGTCGGCCCGGATGGAAAGGAACACCGGCCGGTGATGGTGCATCGCGGCGTGATCAGCACCATGGAGCGGATGGTGGCGTACCTCATTGAACTGTACGCGGGCGCTTTCCCGATGTGGCTGGCGCCGGTGCAGGCGTCGGTGCTGCCGATCACGGACCGGCATGTTGAGTACGCTCGCAAAGTGTATGCGCGCCTGGAAGCGGCCGGGTTGCGGGCGCATCTGGACGATCGCAATGAAAAAGTGAATCTGAAGATTCGCGAGGCGCAGTTGCAGAAGGTTCCGTTCATGCTGGTGATCGGCGATCGCGAGGCGGAGGCCGATAGCGTTTCGGTGCGGCATCGCAAGCATGGCGATATGGGCGCGAAACCGGTCGCGCAATTTATCGAGGAAGCCCGCGCGCTGGTCGATTCGAAAAACGTCACCGAATAAGCTACGCTCGCCCCGAGACACACCGTCGCGCGTTCGATTCTGAGCCCCACCACCGGGTTCATCGCCGAAGCCGGGTTCACACATTCGCTCACACCTGCGCGAAACTGCACTTTCGGCTGCACCTACTGCTATGTCCCCACCATGCGGATCTACGCGGGGCTTCGTAAAGAGGACTGGGCGCGGTGGGGCCAGTTCACTACGTTCAAATCGAACGCGCCGGAACTTCTGGCGCACGACTTGAAGTCGTTCCAGCGGATTTATTGTTCGCCGCTGGTGGATCCCTATCAACCGGCGGAAGCGGAAGAGCGGCTGATGCCTCAGATTCTGGAAGCCGTAATCGCATCGCCGCCGGCCGTGTTCTGTGTGCAGACGCGTGGCACGCTGATCCTTCGCGATCTCGCGCTACTGCGGCGCATCGCCAGCCTGCGGGTGAGTTTTTCGATCACGACGGACCGGGACGATGTCCGGAAACTGTACGAGCCGCATTGCGCGACACTTGAACAACGCCTAAAAACGGTGCGGGCGCTGCGCGCGGCGGGGATTGAGACTTACGCGACTCTCGCGCCGCTGCTGCCGTGCGATCCCGAACATCTTGCACGTGCCGCGATTGAGGCGACCGGGCGAGATCTTATCGGAGACCCGCTGCACGTCCGTTCCGTGAAACCGCGCGGAGCCACCACGCGCGAGGCGGCGTTTCGGATTGCCGAAGCACACGGACAGAAGGAATGGCTCGAGCCGGATTTTCAAGCTAGGATCGTAGAGCGGATCGATGCAGAAGCCCGGCGCGCCGGATTTCGATTCGAGACGGGACCGCGGGGCTTCGCAAGGCTGGCAAGATGACGGACGAAATCATTTCGCTGAATCCGGCAAACGGGAAAGCGCTGGGGCGAGTGAAGCTCGCCTCGGCCGAGGATTACGAGAAGATCGCCGAAAATTCCGCGCGCGTGTTCGAGCGATGGCGCATGCTTCCAGCGCCCAAGCGCGGCGAGATCGTCCGCGAAATCGGAGAAGCGCTACGCGCGAACAAAGATCAACTGGGCGCATTGGTGACTGCCGAGATGGGTAAGATTCTCGCGGAAGGCCGCGGCGAAGTGCAGGAAATGATCGACGTCGCCGATTTTGCGGCGGGGCTTTCGCGGCAGCTCTACGGGCTCACCATGGCGAGCGAACGCGCCGGCCATCGGTTGTACGAACAGTGGCTCCCGCTCGGTCCAGTGGGCGTGATCAGCGCTTTCAATTTTCCAGTCGCGGTGTGGAGTTGGAACGCACTGATCGCAATGGTCTGCGGCGACACCGTGATCTGGAAGCCGTCGCTCAAGACGCCTTTGACGGCCGTCGCGGTGGATGAAATCTGCCGCGCAGTGCTCGCGCGGCATGGATGGGACGGGGTGCTCGGCGTCATTATCGGACGCGACAACGTGGTCGGTGAGCGAATGATTCGCGATCCTCGCATCCCGCTGATCAGTGCGACGGGATCGACTCGAATGGGCCGGCACGTGGGCCAGGTGGTGGCCGAACGCATGGGACGCACGCTGCTGGAGCTAGGCGGGAACAACGGCGTGATCGTGATGGAGGACGCGGATCCCGCGCTGGTGGTTCGCGCGGTGCTGTTCGGCGCGGTGGGAACCGCGGGGCAGCGCTGCACTTCCATTCGGCGATTGTTCCTCCACAAAGCCATCGCGCGACAGATTACGGACCGGCTGATTGCGGCTTATCGACAGATCCGCATCGGCGATCCGATGGAAACTGGGACTCTGATGGGGCCGCTGATCGATGAAGCGGCCGTGGAAAACATGCTGCGCGGGCTCGACCGGATTCGCACCGAGGGCGGTGAAGTGATCCACGGCGGCCGTCATCTGCACGGATGCTTCGTCGAGCCGGCCATCGTGCGCGCGAATCCGCGCATGCCGATTCTGAAAGAAGAAATTTTCGCGCCCATTCTGTATCTGATCGAGTTCGAAAAGCTGGACGATGCCATCGCCTGGCACAACGACGTGCCGCAGGGGCTCTCCTCCGCGATTTTCACGAACAGTCTGACCGCCGCGGAAGCTTTCCTGAGCGCGCGCGGCAGCGATTGCGGGATCGCTAACGTGAACATCGGAACCAGCGGGGCCGAGATCGGCGGAGCGTTCGGCGGCGAGAAAGAAACCGGCGGCGGGCGGGAATCGGGAAGCGACGCGTGGAAAGCTTACATGCGCCGGCAAACCGTCACCATCAACTGGAGCGGCGAACTACCGCTCGCGCAGGGGATTGAGTTCGGAGTGTAGCTACTTCGCCGGAGTCGGAGGCAAGGGCTTGTCTTTCCCGTCCTTCTGATTCAGCAGTCCCTGCGTGATGAGCCGCAGAGTCTTGTAGTTTTCTCCAAATAGCGCCGTATCTTTGCCGGAATACTGAAATCGGACGGTGCCGAGGGAGTCGACGAACATGATCATCGGCGCGGTCGGACGAACGTTGGGGGGCAGGTCCAGAAACTTGATCATTTCCGCCTGCTGCAAATATCCGACCGGGAAAGCCGGGCGATAACGCTGGATGAATGGCGTCACCAGGTAGGGAGCCTTGTCGTCAACGGCCGCACCGACCACCTGGAATCCACGGGCTCCGTAGTCCTTCTGGAGGCCGCTCGCGAAGTTCACCATCTTGAGGCAATCGTCGCAGTCGGTTAGGAACATCACCACCAGCAGCACCTTGCCGCGATACTTCCTGAGGTTGATATTCTTCCGGTCGGGCGTCTGGATGGGAATGTTCGGTACAGGCTTTCCCACTTTCGCCCAGGCGATGGCGCACAAACACAGGAGAGCCGCAAAACGTCGCAACATATCTGTTTATTTTACCCTTGATGTAGATGTTGTCGAATCGATGGGTCGCCGTGCTCGTGATCCTGGTGGGCGCCATGGCCGGGCGCGGAATGGCGCAGGACGCGTCCCATGACGCGGCACCTGACGCACCCCAGGTCAAGTTCGGCACCACCGTGGTGATTCCCGCCGGTCTGCGTGGAATCGTTTATCACATCCGCCCCGGGAGCACGCAGCTTCCCGATTTCGCGCGATTGAAACCGAAGGGCACCATCTACACGTCCAGTCTCAACGTGCCGCCGCAGAGTTTCCTGGACGGGTTTCCCGGCGTCACGCGGCGATTCGAATGGTTCGCCATCGATTACACCGGCCGGTTCTGGATTGAGACGGCGGGCCGCTATCGATTCGCTCTGACCTCGGATGACGGCGCGGATCTGTGGATCGACGGCCGGAAGGTGATCGATAACGACGGGCAGCATCCGGCGGCGGAGGCTTCAGGCGCGGCGGATCTTGTGCGCGGCGTCCACCGGATTCGGGTTTCCTATTTTCAGGGCCCGCGCGAGCAGGTCGCGCTCATTCTGAAAATCGCGCACCCGGGTCAGCCTTTGCGCGTGTTCAGCACGGACGATTTCAAACCGCCTGCCGACGCCGTGATCGATACCGAATCCACGGACCATCAGGTCCTGATCGACAACGAGTATGTCCACGTGACGCAGACGGTGCTTGCTCCGCATGAGAAAACCGCGCTGGAGGAACACGCGCTTAATCGCGTGATGGTGTTCCTGGACAAGGGCGGGCTCGAAATCCGCGATCAGGAGGGCCACACGGACAAGCCGCGTTTTCGCGCCGGACAGGCCGTCTGGACGCCGGCCGCGGGAAGCGAGACCACTGAAAATACGGGGCGCGATCCCATCCGCATGGTGGAAATCGATCTAAAGAAACCCGCGCCCGTGTCGTTTCCGGCGCGCTCCAGGGAACTTGACCCGGTGGCGATCGATCCGAAACACAATATTCTCGTGTTTGAAAACGAACAGGTGCGGGTTTTTAAAAGCTGGCGCGAACCGGGCGCGTCGGAGCATGTTCATGAGCACTCGGGCGTGGGCCGCGTCGCCGTTTTTCTAACCGATACCCAGGCGTCCGTTCATTCGGGAGGGACCGAAACGCCGCTTGAGGCGGCGGCTGGTGAAGTAACCTGGAGCGGGCCGGCCACTCATGCCGCTGTCAATACCGGCCGGCGCAAGTTCGAAATGATCGTGATCGAGGTGAAATGATCAGTCGACGAAGCCCTTCCAGGTGTGACCTTTTTCATCGCGCAAGGTGATCACCACGTTATCGGACACTCCGGTGAGGGTCCGGCCGTGGCCGTCGCGGAAACGGTACACGATGGAATTGTCATCGCTGCGGACGGCGGAACCGTGCCACACGTTGCCGTATTCGTCTTTCAATTTGATATGATCGCCGTGACCGTAGCCGTCCACTCGCGTCTTGCTTTTTTCCTCTTCCAGGTGAAAATAGCCGCCGGGCAAGTGCGAGCGCTTGCGTTTGGTTCCGTAAATCATGAGCCTGAACATAGTATGCGGCGGAACCCTCGCCATTTCGATAAGGTAAGAACCTTACTGGAGCCGGCCAAAAAATGCGAGCTGTGATTCAGCGGGTGAGCGGTGCGAGCGTAAGGGTGGATAGCCGCGTGGTGGGGGAGATAGGCCCCGGTCTACTCGTGCTGCTGGGGGTGGCCAAAACGGATTCCGAAAAAGACGCCCTGTTTCTGGCCGAAAAAATCGTGAATCTGCGCATTTTCGCGGACGAGGCCGGCAAGATGAACCGCAGCCTGATCGATCTTGGGGGCGCGCTTCTGGCCGTCTCGCAATTCACTCTGTATGGCGATACTCGCAAGGGACGCCGGCCCGGTTTCGATGCGGCGGCGCCCGCCGAAGCTGCCCGCGTGCTGTACGAATCCTTTGTCGCGGCGGCGCGCGCGCACGGGGTGCACGTCGAAACCGGAGTGTTTCAGGCGCACATGGCGGTTTCGCTGGTCAACGACGGCCCGGTCACTCTTCTGGTCGAGAGCACCAGTTGAAGCGGCGGGCGATTTCATCCACCGTACCTTCCCCGGCCACGCGTCCGCGCTCGAAAAACACCGCCCGCGTAGCCAACGCGGAGGCGAATTCGACGTCGTGCGTCACCAGGATTTTGGCCTGCGGCAGCCCGCGCAGCAGGCGGATCAGGTCGCGCCGTCCGGGCGGATCAAGTGACGTGGTGGGCTCGTCCAGCACCAGGATTTCGGGTTCCATCACCAGCACTCCGGCGATGGCCGCGCGGCGTTTTTCCCCGCTGCTCAAGTGGTACGGCGCTTTGCCAACGGCCGAAGCCATCCCGACGTCTTCGAGCGCGTGGGCCGCGCGGTGGAGCGCTTCTTTCGATGCGAGCCCCTGGTTCATGGGCCCGAACGCGACATCTTCGAGCACCGTGGGCATGAAGAGCTGTTCGTCGGAATCCTGAAACACCAGGCCCACCCGGGAACGAACCTGCGGGAGGGTCTTATTCGAAACCGGAAGCCCGCAAATGTGGATCGACCCTTCGCCCGATAACAATCCGTTCAGGTGCAGAACAAATGTGGTCTTACCGGACCCGTTGGCGCCCAGCAGCGCGACGCACTCTCCCGCATCCAGATGAAAATCGACGCCGTCGAGCGCCTGGGTTCCGTCGGCGTAGCGATAGCGCAGCCCGCGCACTTCGACCACGGTCACGCGATCACCCGGATGGCGATCACGGCGCCGGCGGCGAGGATCAGGAATGCGGCGTCCTGTGCGGCAAATCGCGCCGCGCTGAAGGCTGGAAACCGTCCGTTGAATCCGCGCGCGAGCATGGCGTAATAAATCCCGTCGGCGCGTTCCCAACTGCGTGCGAACAGCACGGCCAGCGCTCCTCCCGACGCGCGAAAGCTTTGCCCGCGGCTGCGGGCGGCCAGGCGCATATGTTGGGCCTGCTCCGAAATCACGAACAGATAACGGTACACGAATTCGATCACCAGCAGCAGCGATCGGGGCACGCGGATGGATTCGAGGCCGCGCATCAACTCGGCGAGCGGCGTCGTCGCAACCAGCAGAAGCGCGGCGAGTCCGGAGAGAAAGCTCTTTTCCCCCAGCGAAAGCGCGCGCATCGGATAGCCGCCCAGCCAGGTAATGAGCGCAAAGGTCGCCGAGAACGGCAGGACCAGCATCGCGCGGCGAAGCAGCGCGGCCATCGGCAGGCGCGCCAGCAGCATCGCGACCACCAACAGCGCCGAGTAACCGGCGAAGGCCAGTTGCGATTCGGGCGCGGTGGTCGAAACCGCAATCAGGAATACCAGCAGCGCCCCAAGTTTCGCGCGAGCGTCGCGCGCATGCAGCGGGCTGGTGCGCCGGCTCCAGCTTTCGACGACTACGTGGTGCATAGCGGCCTTCGGCTCGTCGCGCCGGAGGAACCCAGGAGGGCGGGCTTGAGCCCGCGCGAGGCTTCAGCCTCGCTTCCGCACAGCGTCGCTGAAGCGCCGCGCGGATTGAAATCCGCCGTCCACAAGTCAACCAGTTGCGCGTCAATGTTGCGCGAATTCCCCATTCACGCGCTCCTCTGCCGGATCCAGCGGCCCGCGGCGAGACATACGGCGAAGATCAAAATCACCCCCGCGAGTCCCGCTACCGATCGGCGCAGCCAGGGCGACGAGATTCCGTGGGCCTGATAATCTGCCAGCGGCGCATGCAGCCAGGCTGGCGTCTGGCGCGCGCGCAGAATTTCGATTCCATCCGGATGGGTCGATGCCACCAGGATTCCGGCCACGGCAAGTACAATCGCAACCACTGCGACCGCCGCCAGGACACGCCCGCCGGGATCTTTCTCCTGCCGCACCCAGTTGGGATTCAGGCGCGCGATGGCACGAATCGCGGCCAGCGTGATGGCGCCCTCCACTACCGCGTTTACCATAAAAAACGTCAGCGTCACCCACAGGATCTTGGTGGGCATCGGAACTCCGGAAATCAGAAGTTCGGCCAGCGCGAAGCACGCACTGGCGAGCACACTCACCGTCCCTCCGACAAAAATCCCCGTGGAGTTTTTCATCAGCCGGTACGGCGCGTAGCCCGCCAGCACGCCGATAATCGCCATGTTGAACACGTTCGCGCCCAGCGCCAGGATTCCGCCGTCCTGAAACACCAGCGCCTGAATGGCCAGGATCGCGGTCATCACCACGGTCGCCGGCGCGGGGCCGAGCGTGATCGCCAGCAGCGTTCCGCCCACCAGGTGCCCGCTGGTTCCCGGGCCGACCGGAAAATTGATCATCTGCGCGGCGAAAATAAACGCGCCCATCACGCCCATCAACGGAATGCGCCGATCGTCCGTCGAGCGTTGCGCGCGGCGCGCGAGAAACGCGAAAGACGGGATCGCGAGCACATCCAAGGCGCCCCACACCGGAGTGGTCAGAAATCCGTCGGGAATGTGCACGTCAGTCTATTGGTATCACGAATTCGAAATCCGTATACTCCGTCAGGCGCTTTGGTTAGACCAGGTGCCCGAGCTTTTCTTTCTTGGTGCGCATGTAGTCTTCGGTCGATTCGATCGGCTCCGCGATACACGGCACGCGTTCCGCGACGCGCACCCCGGCTCGTTCCAGCGCCTGAATCTTTTCCGGATTATTGCTCATCAGCCGCACCGCGCGAATTCCCAGGTGTACCAGGATCGCGCCGGCCAGCTCATACCCGCGCAAATCGGCTTCGAAACCCAGTTGCTGATTCGCCTCCACCGTATCGGCGCCCTGATCCTGAAGCTGATAGGCGCGCAGCTTGTTGAGCAGGCCGATGCCGCGTCCCTCCTGATTTTCGTAAATCACCAGGCCACGACCCTCCGCGCCGATCGACGCGAGCGCCAGCTCCAATTGCGCGCGGCAATCGCAGCGCAGGCTGTGAAATACATCGCCGGTGAGGCATTGCGAATGAATGCGCACCAGCGGCGGATCGCCCGATGTCACGTCGCCCATGCGCAGCACCACGGCTTCTTCCTGAGCGTTCGAGAACCCGTAAATGCGAAAATGTCCGAAGCGGCTGGGAAAATCAGCCTCGGCAACCTGGCGCACTGGTGATGAAGGGAACATGAAGCGGCGGGTAACTCCATTATAAACAAGGCGGGCATTATAATGAACCCGGGCGGTATGGTCGAACAGCATCTCGTTATCCTGCTCGTGAAGCTGGCCGTCGCTGCGTCGCTCGCGAGCATTCTCACGCGCAGCGGACGATTCCAGCGCATGCTGATGCGTGAAGAACGGACGCTGGTGCAGCGCGTCCAGATGGCGCTGGTGTGCGCGCTCATTTTCGGCACCGGAGTGCTGGCCCGCGTATTGAATCCGGAAGCCTACCAGGCCCTGGACCTGGGCCTTGAAGGCAGCATCGTCATGGGGATGCTGGGCGGCTACGTCACCGGTCTGGTGGCCGGCGTCTTAATTTCCATCCCCGCGCTGTTCAATCACGAGACCGTGACCATCATCCTGTTCGCCGCCGTGGGAGTGCTGGGGGGCTTGCTGCGCGACATCGCGCCGGATAAGGAAGCCATCTGGAAATTCTCGCCGTTCCCCGACCTGGCCGTGTGGCGCCTGCTGCGCCGCCGGGATCTGCGCCTGACCGCTTTCAGCCTGGTCTGCGTGCTGACGATTCTATTCTCGGAGTTGCTCCGCGAAACGCTGGCGCGCATCTTCAACCTGTTCGAGCTTCAGAAAACCTGGGACCATCCGAGCGGATGGCTGGGCCTGGCGATCTACGCAACCACCTTGTTTTGCACCGCGCTTCCCATCAAGATATGGAACAGCGCGCGCAACGAGAAAAAGCTGGAGCAGCAGCAGTTGCGCCTGAACGAAGCGCGCCTGGCCGCGCTCAGCCGGCAGATCAATCCGCACTTTCTGTTTAACACGCTCAACTCGGTCGCATCGCTGATCCGTTCGAATCCCGAACAGGCCCGCCAGGTGGTGTACAAGCTCTCGAAGATCCTGCGCCGGCTGCTCCGGCAGCAGGAAAATCTGACGTCGCTCGGCGAAGAACTTTCCTTCGTGGAGGATTACCTGGCCATCGAAATGGTGCGCTTCGGCGTCAAACTGCGGGTCACCAAGGAAATCGATCCCGACACGCTCGATCAACTGGTGCCGAGCATGCTCCTGCAGCCGCTGGTCGAGAACAGCATCCGCCACGGTCTTTCAAGTAAAGTGGATGGCGGAACGGTGTGCCTGCGCAGCCGCCTGGTCGGACGCCGGCTGCAGATTCTGGTGGAGGATGACGGAGTGGGAATCGCGGAGGCCAAGCTCGCCACGCTGTTCGAACAGGGCATCGGCGTGAGCAACGTGAACGAACGGCTGAAAGTTTTGTTCGGCGACGATTACCGGATGTGGATCGACAGCCGGCCGGGTGAGGGAACCTCCACCGGGATCGAGTTGCCAGCTCAACCGTCCGGCGCCGCCATCGCGGAACCGCCGGTGATGTTTGAGACGGGAGCCCGAACTTGAGCGACTGGAATTATTCGCTGCTGGCCCCGCGCGCCGAGCGGATGCCGCGCACCATCGCCGCCAGAACCCGGCGGATCTATGACGCGGTCGCGTCGATCTATCCGGCCAGCACTTTCTTTTTTCATTCGCGCGCGCATCAGTGCGCGCTGCGCCACTCCGGCATCCAGGATGGAATGTCGGTCCTCGAAATCGCCACCGGATCGGGAGAAATGTTCCGCAGGCTGGTGCGCGCCAATCCCGCGGGACGCACCTTTGGCCTGGATCTTTCCCCCAACATGGCGGCCCGCACCCAGAATCGCGCGCGCAAGGAATTTCCCGGCGCGCGATCCCACTGCGGAGCCGTGGATGTCCGCAGCATGCCGTTTCAGAACGCGAGTTTCGACGCGGTGGTGTGTTGTTACCTGTTCGAATTGCTGGCCCAGGACGATATCCGGCTGACGCTGCGCGAAATCCGGCGGGTGCTGCGCTCAGGCGGAATATTTGTGCTGGTGGTGATCGGCCAGGATACGAAATTTTTCAACCGGCTATATGATGTGGCCGGCAAACTGGTCCCCGCGTTCTGGGGCCGCCAGGTGGAGCATGCGGTGCCGGAATTAGTCCAGGAAGCCGGGCTGCGCCTGACCACCTCGCATATCGTGCAGCAGTCGGGCTATCCGTCGAAAGTGCTGGTCGCGCGCAGATAGCGAACACGACGGCGGGTTCATGCCAGCGATAGCCCTATGCGCCGGCTTGGGGCTGGCCTGGGCTCGCTCAGAACGCCAGCTTCACCGAAAACTGGATCGATCTCGCCGGAAGCTGGTTGGTAATCCCCGCGAGCGGTGCGCCGAAGCCGGTGCCGGGAGTGGTTCCGTTTCCATACGTCCCGCTGTAGCCGACGAAATTCGCGTGATTCAACGCGTTAAAAACTTCCATGCGCAAATCCAGATGCACGCGTTCGCTCCACAGCGTGAACGGACGTTCCAGGAACGGGGAAAAGTCGTAGATCGGGCGCCCGTGTCCGGCGTTGCGGCCGATGACCACGCCGTTGACCACCGGCCGATCGGTGGTGGCGCCAGTGTCGCCTGAGTTGGTGGTCCCAGTGGTGATGTTGTACGGTAACCCGCTGGCCATGGTGTTGACGCCGCCGAAATTGATCTTGAAGGGTAGCGTGTACACGCCGCTCAGGACGAACCGCTGGCGCTGATCGAAAATCGCGTTCGCGTTTTCAATATGGCCCGTGAAGTTTGGATCGTTCGGATTCTGGCTGGTGGTGTCCGGATCGACGTTGTCGATGGCGTGCGACCACACGTAGCTCGCCAGCATCTGCAGCTTCCGGCTGAAGCGATGGCTGAGATTCACGTCGAGCGCGTCGTAATAGGCATATCCGTCGTTGACGTCGGTCTGAATCACCGAGTACGGCGGCGGATTGGCGTTGGTAGTGGGATTACAGGTGAGGCCCTCCTGCGCGTAAAAGTAAATCCAATACGGCCGCGTACAATTGGCGGCCTGCGCGGTGCGTGTCTGCCCGGGAGCCGTGCGGACGAACGGCGCCGGCGGATCCACATCCAGCGGACGATTGATGCGCAGCGTGTGGGTGCCCACGTAATCGACGCTCAGAATCCAGGTGGACGCGAAAGCGTGCTGCACGCCGATAGACCATTGCTCCGAGTAAGGGTTGAGCAGCCCATTCGGATATCCGTCCAGCACGGAGGTTGGGAAAAACTGGTTGTAATAGGATGCGTCGCCAGGGCGGATGTACAGGCTGCGCAGCGGCGCCTGCGCACCCGCCGGGAACGCCGGCAGCGGAACGGACGTGATACTGGTCGGGAACCCGATCTGTCCCGGCGCCGCCGTATAGTTGAAAACTCCGGTGGGCCCGGTGAGCGCGTAGTTGGCTTCCGAGTTGTCGACGATCTGCGAATAGTAAATTCCGAATCCGCCGCGGATCACGGTCTGGCCTTTGCCGAACAGGTTGTAGGCGAAACCCACCCGCGGCGCGAAATCCTCGCGCGAATTGGTGAAGGTCTGCTGCTCATAGCGGACGCCCATGTTGATGGTCAGGTCGTTGCGTACCTTCCAGTCATCCTGCACGAACATCGCCCACAGCGTGTCGTTCACCGTGTAATTGGCGTTGCCGTAGCTCTGCGTGTAAGTCTGCACGTTGGCGATGTTGCCCAGATATGCCTGACTCTCGCACACTGCGAGCGACAGCGTGCAGGACTTGTAAGTGAAGCTGCCGTCGTAAATGGGACCGCCGAATTCCTTGCTGTCGCCGCCGGTATGAGCCACAATCACGTCGGCGCCGAACTTTACCGAATGCTTGCCCCACTGCGCCGCTAGCGTGTCGTTAGCCTGATACTGCCGGTTCATCAGCAGCGCGGATTGCGACGTGCCGCTGGTGAACGTCCCGCCGGCCGAAATCGGAACCACGTACTGCGTGCCGGGGATCACCGGAACGAACTGCGTGATCGGTGAGGCCAGCTGGAACTGCACCCGCACATTATTAATCAGCGCGGATGTCAGCACCGCCGTCTCACCGACCTCCTCCGAATACGTTCGCCGGTAGAACACGCGATCCACCGACGGCAGACTGTTCCCGCCCACAATGCCGTTGGGATTGGTGTCGTGAAAACCGTCCAGATCGCTGCGGAAAAACAGATTGTTGCGATCGTTCAACTGCCGATCCAGGCGCAGGTACCCGAGCCATCCGCGATAATGCCCGACGAAAAGCTGCGGAGCAACCGGTGAGATCACCGGCGAAGCGCGATCTTCCCGGCTGTATTCGCCCGACGCGAAAAAATGCGTTTTCGAATCGATGGCGCCCGAAAGCGATGCCGCCGATTGCCCCAGCGTGTCGTTCGCGACATCGTTGCCGCTCGAAGCAGTGGCTGTCGTGAATCCGTCCAACTCCGCTTCGGTGGCGGACGGCCGCCACAGTTCGAAAACGTCGCCATGCAGTTGATTGCCGCCCGATTTGGTGATGATGTTCACCACGCTACCGGTGCTGCCGCCGTATTCGGCGGAAAACGCGTTTTCAAGGACGCTCATTTCCTGCACCGCGGCCACCGGAATATTAGTGAACAGCGTCTGCCGCCCCCAGCTATCGTTGTCGGTGACGCCGTCGGCTTCAAACCAGGTCTGGCGCCGCCCTGCGCCGTTGGTGGTGAACAAATCTTCGTTCATGAATACGTCGCCCTGGTTGATGGCCTGGCGGTTGGCGGCGTTGAGCAAGGGAAGATAAGTGATCCGGTTGTTGAGCAGCGGCGTCTCTTCGATCTGGTGCGCATCGAGCGTATCGCCTAGCTGCGGCGAATCCGTGCGGATTCCGCCGGCTGCTCCAGTCACCGTCACCTGCGACTGTGCGGCCGCGACGTTCATCTGCAAATCCACTTGAGCTGTCGTGCCGCCCGTCAGCGCCAGGTTTTCGAGCTTGGTTTCGGCGAACCCGGCCTTGTTCGCGGTAATCGTATAAGTGCCGGCGATAGGAAGGCCGGCCAGATTGAAGTCGCCATTCTCACCGGTTTGGACGCTGCGTTCGAAATTCGTCAGCGCGTTGGTGACCTTGACCTGAACCTGGGCGACAGCGGCGTGGCTGGGATCGGTGACGCGGCCGTGAATGGTCGCGGTATCGGGAGTCTGCGCGTAGGCCGCCACCGCCAGCAGGAAGATAAATCGAGACATGGTGTTCCGAACGGAACAATCAGGTTACAAGAGGGGGGATGTTACTACCAGAGGTCGTAGGGAGCCAAACGGCGAAGGCAGCCGGGAGGACCGGCTGCCCTTTCAACTCGAGTTCTACTTCTTCTTTTCAGCGCCGCCCTTCGCAGCTCCACCGGAATGAGCCGCGCCACCGGAATGAGGCGCGCCACCGGCGTGTGACGCTCCGCCCTTCGAAGCTCCGGCCGGTGCGTGTGACGCTCCGCCCTTGGACGCTGCGCCATGCTCGGCTCCTCCGTGAGCGCCACCAGCAGCCGCATGAGGAGCTCCGCCATGCGCGGCGCCGGCGTGTTCACCACCCCGAGCCGCGGGAGCATGCGCAGCCCCTTTTGCGGCGGCATGTTCGCCGGGCCGCGCGCCGGCTCTTGCTCCTCCGTGCTCGGCCGCGCGATGGTCGGCGGCTTTGTGTTCATCTGCCCGGTGTTCGGCTGCCTTGTGTTCAGCGGCCCGATGTTCTTCGGCCCGGGCATACGCTGCATGCGCCGGCCGTCCATGATTCTCATTGAACCGGTTGCCGCGATCCTCGCGCGCTTCACGCATGTGCGCAAACTGGCGATCGGTGTGATCAATATGATGATCGTGTTCGGCGATGCGCTCGGATGCGAGAGGCCCTCGCACCACGCCGCCCCGTCCATTGAACGCGACGTGGACGCCTCCGGTCACCACCACCGCCGGATTTGCGAAGACGGCGAAGCCCGGGCCGTGGACACCCACCAGGACCGCGGTGTTATACCGGAACACCCCGCCCGCCCATTCGCCGCCGACGAAGCCGGTGCCGTAGTAGCCGAAGCCGTAGTTAATCCCGCCATAGAAACCGATGTGCGGACCCCAGTATCCGGGATGGAATACGTACGCCGCGCCTTCAAATCCCCAGTAGGGAGGGGTCCACAGCAACCCGGGCGACGGCGGCGCAACCCACACCCCGGGTACCCAGTAGTAGCCGACAGCGGGGTCTTCATAGGCCCAATAACCGGGCGTCCAGAGAAGTCCCGGCTCCGGGCAAACCGGCAGCGTGTACACCGGCATAACCGGCGGCGTGACGGTGATGAGAATCCCTGCGACCGAAGACGACGACATCGCCAGCCCAGCCAGCACTGGCAACAAAACTTGAACGAAATGTTTCTTCATAGCTCTTTGGCTCCTTATGGCCGTTCTGTATTTTTTAACACGGATTTCGGGAATCCGTGCCGCGCCGCTCTCTTAAAAAAACGAAGCGGCCCTTCCTCATGCACGGGGCGTGAGCTGGCGAGCGAGATTAGGATTAAAATTCGCTCACCCTCAAGGTGGAAAGCGCGCTTTCGCCAGGAATCGCTTCATTCGGGTTAAACTATTAGATTGACTGAAATTGAACGCCGCCGGCGGGCCGTAGCCGGGCGCCTTGACGAACTAAAGGTGGACGCCCTGCTGGTTTCCTCTCCCGCCAACGTCCGCTATCTGTCGGACTACACGGGCTCCAACGGCCTCATGCTGATCGCGCATTCGGGCGAGCATTTCTTCACTGACCCGCGCTACGGTCTTGAGGCATCCGCGACCATCACGGCGTACGTCCACGTCGCCCAGGGACCGCTCCCCGCAGCCGCGGCTGCCCTCGCCAAGCGAAAGAAATGGAAGAAGATCGGGATCGAAGCCGAATGGCTGACAGTGGCCGATCAGGCGCGTTTCAAAGACGTTCTGCCGCTCGGATCTTCATTGGTTCCGGTAGGCCGGATCATCGAAGAACAGCGCATGCTGAAATCGCCGGCGGAGATCGAGAAAATCCGGCGCAGCGTGACGCTCAATTCCGAGGCGTTCGCGCGCACCATGAAGCGTGTGAAAATCGGAACTCGCGAAAACGAACTGGCCGCGGAACTCGAATTTCAGATGCGCGCGCTGGGAGCCGAAAAACCGTCTTTTGAAACAATCGTGGCCGTTGGAGAACGTTCCGCGTTACCGCATTCGATCCCGACCACGCGTCGGCTGGCTGAAAATGAACTATTATTAATTGACATGGGTTCGAGCCTGGACGGCTATTCGAGCGACATGACGCGAATGGCCTTCGCGGGCACCCCGCCGAAGCGGATCCGGGAGATGTATCGCGCCGTGGCCGAGGCGCAGATGGCCGCGATCCAGGCGGTCCGCGCCGGAACGACCGGCGGAAAGGTGGACGCGGCGGCCAGAACAGTGCTAAAAAGTCATAAGCTTGACAAGCAGTTCGTGCACTCGACCGGGCATGGTTTGGGGTTGGAGATTCACGAGCCGCCCCGCATCGGGAAAAAAGATAAAACGCGTCTGCGGGCTGGCATGGCGATCACGATTGAGCCCGGCGCATATGTGGGCGGCTTCGGAGGAATCCGGATCGAAGATACGGTCCTGGTAACCGAGAACGGTTGCGAAATCCTGACGCCGACGCCCAAGGAACTGATCGCCTTTTAAAGGATGTTGAAAAAGGGGTCAGACCGCTCTGTCCACGGCCGCGATACCGCGTGGCGTAGAGAGTGCGTGTACGGGACAGAGTAGTCTGACCCCTTTTTCAACAAACCACTCAATGACCATCGACGAAATTAAAGAGCTGATCCAGGTATTTAACGAGAGCGGTGTAGCGGAGATGGAAGTGCAACGCGGCGAGAACCGGCTGAAGCTGCGCCGCGCGAGCATCCAGCAGGAGTACGTGGTCGCGCCCGCTCCGCAGATTCTGTCCATGCCCTCCGCTCCGGCGGCCCCGGCGGTGCCTGCCCAACCGGCCATTCCGCCCGCCTTGACCGCCACCGCGACCGCCAAAGCTCCGGAGCCCGATTCCGGACACGTGCTGGTGAAATCGCCCATCGTCGGCACGTATTACGACGCGCCCGCGCCCAGCGCTCCGCCGTTCGTCAAGGTCGGCGACGCGGTCGAACCCGGCCAGGTCCTGTGCATCATCGAATCGATGAAGCTGATGAACGAGATTGAATCCGAAGTGGCCGGCATCGTCGCCAGCAAGCTGTGCGAAAACGGGCGGCCGGTCGAATACGGAGAGGCTCTGTTCGCCATCCGTCCCCGCTAGCACCATCATGTTTGAAAAAATTCTCATCGCCAATCGGGGCGAAATTGCGCTGCGCGTGATCTGCGCGGCCAGGGACCTGGGCATCAAAACCGTCGCGGTCTATTCGGAAGCCGACCGTTACAGCCTGCACACGCGTTTCGCCGACGAAGCCATCTGCATCGGTCCCGCGAAAAGCTCGCGCAGTTATCTGGACATTCCATCCGTGATCAGCGCGGCGGAGATCACCAATGCGGACGCGGTGCATCCCGGCTACGGATTTCTTTCGGAAAACGCCGATTTCGCCGAGGTTTGCGAAACCAGCGGGCTTACGTTTATCGGTCCCAAGCCGGACGTGATTCGCCGCATGGGATTGAAGCAGGTGGCGCGCGCAGCCATGGAAGAAGCCGGCGTGCCGATTCTTCCGGGATCGAAAGGGATTATCAAGAATCTCGAAGAAGCGCGCGAGCTGGCCGACGGTATCGGATATCCGGTGATGCTCAAAGCCTCGGCCGGCGGCGGCGGGCGCGGGATGCGCGTGGTTCGTAAGAGTGAAGAGATGAGCTCACTGCTGGCGCAGGCGCAGGCCGAAGCGACGGCGGCATTCTCCAATGGCGATATGTACATGGAGAAGCTGGTCGAGAATCCGCGGCATATCGAATTTCAGGTGCTCGGCGATCAGCACGGCAATATCGAAATCCTGGGCGAGCGCGAATGCTCCATTCAGCGGAGGCATCAAAAGCTGATCGAGGAAGCGCCATCGGTCGCGGTGACCCCGGAATTACGCTGCCGGATCGCGGAGAGCCTGAAAGTCGCGCTCAAAGGAATCGGCTACACCAACGCCGGGACGGTCGAATTTCTCATGGATGGCGCGGGGAATCTCTATTTCATCGAAGTGAATGCGCGCATTCAGGTGGAGCATCCGGTGACGGAGATGGTGACCGGCGTCGATCTCGTCAAATCGCAGATCCGCGTCGCGGCGGGCGAGCCGTTGAGTGAAATTCTGCGTGGCCGGGTGAAGATTCGCGGCCACGCCATCGAATGCCGGGTGAATGCCGAGCATCCCGAAACATTCGTTCCCTCACCCGGGCGGATCACCGGCCTGAATCTTCCGGGCGGCGCAGGAATTCGAGTGGATACGGCCGCGTATCAGGACGGCGTCATTCCGCCGTATTACGATTCGCTGGTTGCAAAACTGATCGCCTGGGGAGCAGATCGTGAAGAAGCCATCGCCAGAATGAAGCGCGCGCTGGGGATGTTCGTGGTGGAAGGAATTTACACTTCGATTCCGTTGCACGAACGGATTCTGTCGCATCCCGATTTCGTGGCCGGAAGGCTGGACACCGGGTTTCTGGCGCGCATCGGCATCGGCGAGAAAAAATAAACGCTCCGCGCGATTTCCACCGCGCGGAGCGTGTTCAACTACTCTGAATTAGCGGCCTTTCCTGCCTCCGCCTCCACCGCTCGGGTGAGCACCACCGCCGCCACCGCGCGATGCACCACCGCCGCCACGGGCTCCGCCACCGCCGCGAGCCGCTCCACCACCACCACGGGCTCCGCCACCGCCGCCGCGAGCCGCTCCACCACCACCGCGGGCTCCGCCACCGCCGCCGCGAGCCGCTCCACCACCACCGCGGGCTCCGCCACCGCCGCCGCGAGCCGCTCCACCACCGCCACGGGCCGCTCCACCGCCACGCGATGCTCCAGCTCCGCCACGCGATGCTCCGGCTCCGCCACGCGATGCTCCTCCACGCGATGCACCAGCTCCGCCACGCGATGCTCCGGCTCCGCCACGTGATGCGCCGGCTCCGCCACGCGATGCTCCGCCACGCGATGCTCCTCCACGTGATGCTCCGCCACGCGATGCTCCGGCTCCGCCACGCGATGCTCCTCCACGCGATGCGCCAGCTCCGCCACGCGATGCTCCTCCACGTGATGCGCCGCCACGTGATTCGCCGGCTCCGCCACGCGATGCTCCGCCACGTGATGCGCCAGCTCCGCCACGCGAAGCTCCACCCGGACGAGCTCCACCGCCCGGACGGGCGCCACCACCCGGACGGGCGCCACCACCCGGACGAGCTCCACCGCCCGGACGAGCGCCACCGGCCCGCGCGCCGCCATGAGCGCCGCCGCCATGAAATCCAGCTCCGACGTGACCGCCGCCATGCGCTGAGGCATGGAACCCACCCGGGACGCCATGCCCGCCGTGTGCAAACGCGCCGGCGTTATGGCCGCCAAAATGGCCGTGATTCATGACCGATCCGCTGTGCGAGACATAGTCGCGGCCGCCTAAAGCCACGCCGCCACCGGCGAAGTCGGCACCCCAGCCGCCGAAGCCCCACCCGAAGCCTCCAAACACGCCCAGCCCGATTCCTACGCCAAATCCGATTCCAACCCCCACCACCAGTCCGACCGGAACCGGCGCTACATAGAAGCCGGGATAGGCGACCACCAGCGGTCCGTACACGACCCACGGGTTGTAGTAGGGAATCGCCACCAATAGCGGGTTCACCGGCGTAATCAGGATCGCGCCGTTCTCAACCACCACGGTCTGTTGCGGCGTGGTGACCAGCACATTCCGCTGCTGGGCCGCGTAACGATCCGCCTGGACGGCGTTCATCACGTCTTCCGGCTGGTTGTAATACGCGTTGCCAAGCTGCGTCGCCCAGGGGGTGTTCTTCGCCAGGTTATCCAGGACGGCCGGAAACTCCGTGAGGCCCTTGATCGACGGGTCCCAATCCATCCCGTTCGCCGCGGCTGCGCGCTGCTCCGGCGGCAAGGCCAGGTTCGCGTTCAGCCAGGTATCCGCCGCCGCCACTTGGTCCGGATACGTGGTCGCCACTAGTACCTGAGCCACCAGGGGGTCCGGGTAGAGAGCAAAAGGTGCCACCAGTTGATCCAACTGGTCGGCGTTGAGGGCAATGTAGGTTGCTACAGGTTGTGCATACAGATTCACCTGCGACATCGCCGGGATCAGCAGCACGGAAAGCACAAGCGCCAGACTTTGGCGCAGGGCTTGATACAGGGAAAGTATAGTTTTCTTGTTCACCGATTTGGCCATTCCTTCAGATCCTTTTGACCAGAGTCCCCAGGCCTCCGGTTCAGGGATCGATTATACACCTAGCCATACCTGCGCCGCCCATCCGTTTCATGAAAAATTTGCAATCGATTCAAGCGGTTCTCGAATCGATCCGATTCCGATCACGTCGGGCAAGACGCCGTTCTTGGGGTCGAAACTTCCTCACCCCGTTCCGGCGCGAGCGGGCGCTCGAAATTACCAAACGAACCCAAAGCCGGCGCGGATTTGTGCTTTCCGCCGGACCTCATTACAATGGTTAGGTTTCCGTTGAATGGAGGCCGCTCAAATGATCCGAACCACCCTGTTGATGGCCGCTGCCGCGTTGGCCGCTTACGCCGCCGACAACAACACCAATAACGCCGGGCCCAATTCGGCTCCCAATCCTTACACCACCGTCGACAATTTTTTCAAGATGCCGGAGGGCCGCACCTGGGGATCCACCAGCGCCATCGATATCGATAAAGAGGGCCACGTGTGGGTCGCCGAGCGGTGCGGAAAGAACGATTGCTCCGAGTCGAAGCTCGATCCGATTCTCGAATTCGACGCGAAAACCGGAAAACTGATCAAGAGCTTCGGCGGCGGAATGATGAATTTCCCGCACGGAATCTGCGTCGACAAGCAGGGCAACATCTGGGTGACCGATGGTCACAAAGCCAACGGCAAAGGCATGGTCGCGATCAAGTTCTCACCGGAGGGAAAGGTCCTGATGACGCTCGGCAAACCGGGCGAACCGGGAAACGGGCCGGATACGCTGGATGAACCGAACGACGTGGCGATCGCGCCCAACGGAGATATTTTTGTCGCCGACGGCCACCGTCCCGGGGTTGGCAACGCGCGCGTGATCAAGTACACCAAAGACGGCAAGTTCATCAAGCAGTGGGGCGAGCACGGTTCGGGCCCCGGACAGTTCGAAATGCCGCACGGGCTGGCATTCGATTCGAAAGGGCGCCTGTTCGTGGCCGACCGCGGCAACAATCGCATCCAGATTTTCGACCAGGAAGGCACCTTCATCGCCGAATGGAAACAGTTCGGACGGCCCAGCGGGATTTTTATCGATAAGAAAGACGTGCTGTACTCGACCGATTCGGAATCGCAGAACGTGAAAGCTCCCGCCAACCCGGCCCGCGCCGGCAAGCAGGGCCGGGGACGAGGAGGGTTCAACACCGACTACGGATTGAACCCGGGGTTCGAGCGCGGCATCCGCATCGGCAGCGCCAAGGACGGGAAAGTGATCGCATTCATTCCCGATCCGCAGAAGGAAGACGCCAACGGCCGGCGTCCGGTCACCAGCGCGGCCGAAGGCGTGGCGGCGGATTCGAAAGGCAACGTGTACGGAGCCGAGGTCGGCCCGCGCGACGTAAAGAAGTACGTCAAATCGAAGTAAGAGCGTTCGGTTTGTAGATCAGGCCGGTGCGAAAACGGACGTGCTCCCCTCCCTGACGAGTCTGTGAAAAGTGGAGTTGATCCCCGCCTTTCACACACACTCTGACGGTCGAGGTTCCGTTTGGGCGCCCGTCGAATGAGGAACATGCAGAACCGCGCGCGTCAGCAAGCGGAGCAAGTCCGGAGTGCTGCATACAAACTCGTGGCGCGCTTTTATTACTTCAGTGCGTCGATAATGGCTTTCGCGGAGATGCCGAATTTTTCAAGCAGCTCCTCGGGTTTGCCGCTTCTCGGAATTTCACGCACGGCTAAACGCTGAATCGGCATCTTTAGCGCCGCCGCGACCGCGTCGCCGATACCGCCGTGCATGTAATGATCCTCCACGGTGAGCACCCGGCTTCCGCAGGCTCCCGCGCATTCCTTCAGCGTTTCGACGTCAATGGGCTGAACGCTGAACAAGTCGATCACGGTGATATCCTTCAACTCGTCCGCCGCTTTCAGGGCTTCGAATAACGTCACGCCGGCGGCAACGACCATCGCCCGAGTGCCGCGTCTCAGGACTTTCGCCTTGCCGAGCTGGAAATGCTCATCGGGCGCGTAGATCACCGGCGTTTTCGGACGGCTGGTGCGAATATAAACCGGACCGCGGACCGATACGGCGAGCTCCACCGCGCGCCACGCGCTGGTCGCATCGGACGGATAGAGCACTGCGAAATCGGGCTGCGCGGTGGTCATCGCGAGATCCTCGAGTCCCATCTGCGATGGACCATCCTGACCAATCGAGATGCCGCAGTGCGTGCCCACCAGCTTGATATTGCTTCCACTGATGGCGGCCATGCGAATAAAATCGGCCGCGCGCGTGAGGAAGCACGCGAAAGTGGAGGCGAACGGAATTTTTCCCGCCGCGGCCAAACCCATGGCGGCGCCGACCATGTTCTGTTCGGCGATGTACATTTCGAAAAAGCGCTCCGGCGCAATTTTTCCGAATTCTTCCGTGTAAGTTGAATTCTTGACGTCGCCATCGAGAGCGACTACCTGCTGATTCGCTTTCGCGAGCGCTGCCAGCGCGTCGGCAAACGCCTTGCGCGTGGCTTCCGGCTTGTCAAGGGCGTAAGCAGGCTTGCCGACGGCCGAAGCACGCGATTCCGGCGGCGAAAATGACGCGGGAAGATTCGGCTTCCAAGTTTCACCGTTAGGCGTCATGCTTTTTTCGAGCACTGCAACGACCTGGTCCGCCTTTTCCGGTTCGAGGGGCTTTCCGTGAAAGCCGTTTTTATCTTCTTCGCCCGCGATGTCCTTGCCTTTGAGCGTGCGCGCCAGCACGACGCTGGGACGGTCGCGAGTATCGGCGGCGCGCTGATACGCATTCAGCAGCGCGTCGAGGTCATGACCATCCACCGTGATCGCATTCCATCCGAATGCTTCGAAGCGGCGGCGATACGCTTCCATATCGTGGCCATCCATGGTCGCTTCGCTCTGGCCCAGCCGATTGACGTCGATGGTCGCGCACAGATTCGCGAGGCCGTGATGCGCGGCGACATGCGCGGCTTCCCACACCGAGCCCTCGGCCGATTCGCCGTCGCCCATCAGCACATAGATCCGGCGCGGCGACCGATCGAGACGCGCGGCCAGAGCCATCCCGATGCCGGCCGATAATCCCTGGCCGAGCGAACCGGTCGCGACCGGGACAAACGAAAGCCGCGGCGTGGGATGGCCTTCGAGATTCGACGTGATTTTGCGCAGATCGAGAAGTTTTTCGCGCGGAAACAAGCCCGCTTCGGCCCAGGCGGCGTACAGAATCGGTGCGGCATGGCCTTTCGACAGGATGAAAATATCATTCGCCGGATGGCGCGGATTTTTCGGATCGTAACGCATCACCGAAAAAAACAGCGCGGACATGATTTCCGCGCACGACGCGCAACTGGTGGGATGTCCGCTACCGGCGGCGGTAGTGGCGCGGATGGCATCGATACGAAGCTGCGTGGCTTTATCTTGAAGAAGCTGGTGTTCGGTGGATACGGCAGGCACGGGTGAACTCCTTTTCTGATTTGACGCGGTAACGCGCCGGTTCCTAACAGATATTGTCACGTCATTTCGCGAACTACGCTTAAGAATGACGCGAGCAGCGGGGAGTGGTCTTCGCGTCGCCACGCGACGGCCAAATCGAGTTTGGGCGTCGAGCCCGATAACTTCTTGTAAACCAGGCCGCGGCGCGACAGATTCTGAAGGGTCGCGGGGACCAGCGAAACTCCGATGCCGGCGGCGACCAGGCTCACAATGGTGTGCATCTGCGCTTCCTGGACGATGCGCGGGCTGAATCCAGCGCCCTGGCACATGGCGATGAGTTGGTCGTAAAGCCCCGGCGCGAGTTCGCGGGAGAAAAGGAGAAACGGCTCGCCCGCCAGCGCCTTCAATGCCACGCGGGTTCTGGCTGCCAGCGGATGCGAGTCGGGCAGCGCGACCATCCACGGCTCATGCGCGATAATGCGAACCGTCAAATCGGTTTCGTCGATCGGCGGGCGAAGAAAGCTCACATGAATCCGGCCGGCCCGCAGCGCCAGTGTCTGCTCATTGGCGGGCAGCTCCTGGAGCGTGAGATGCACTTCGCGATGGCGTTCGCGAAACACGCGGACCATGTCGGGGAAGGCGCCATACAGCGCCGAGGTAACCACGCCCACCGCCAGGTGGCCCAGCTCGCCGCGTCCCGCCATGCGCGCCAGACGGATCGCCTCGGCGGCGTCGGCGAGCGTGGCGCGGGCGCGGTCGAGAAATACGATGCCGGCTTCGGTGAGGCTGACCCTACGCCGTGTCCGGTCAAAGAGACTCACGCCCAGCTCGCGTTCCAGCTGCTGGATCTGCTGGCTGAGCGCGGGCTGCGCGATGGAAAGCCGTTCGGCGGCGCGGCGGAAATGCAGCGTTTCCGCGACGGCCGAGAAGTAGCGCAGATGCCGCAGTTCCATTAATACGTACAGCTTATCAAACCATCGCCAGTGTGTATTAGACAGTTATGAATACGCTACCCCCATAATGGAAGGAAGCGGTATGTGGATTGTAAGGCTGGCGCTCCGGCGCCCGTATACGTTCGTGGTGATGGCGCTGGCGATTTTATTGCTCGGCGTGATCTCCATCGTGCGCATGCCGGCGGATGTTTTTCCGGATATCGACATTCCCATCGTCACCGCGATCTGGACGTACACCGGCGTTTCCCCGGACGAGATGGCGGAGGTGATCACCATCCGCTGCGAGCGCGGCTTCACCACCGGCGTCAATGACATCGAACACATTGAGTCACAATCTTTAGCCGGTCTCGCCGTGATCAAGCTGTTCTTTCAACCGGGCGCCAAAGTGGAGGCGGCGGTGGCGCAGGTGACGGCGCAGTCGCAATCGCTTCTGGCCGTGCTGCCGACCGGGATTCATTCGCCCGCCGTGATCCGGTACAACGCGGCGTCGGTGCCCATCCTGCAGCTGGGCCTGTCGAGCGATACGTTGAGCGAAGGTCAGATCTACGATATCGGCCTACAATTTTCTGCGGACGCAGCTCGCCAACACGCAGGGCGCCAGTCTCCCGCTGCCTTACGGCGGCAAGCCGCGGCAGATCATGGTGGATATCAACCCGCAGGCGCTGTACGCGCACGGCTTTCGGCGGGCGATGTTTCAAGCGCGCTGAACAGTCAAAGCCTGATTCTGCCCACCGGCAGCGCCAAAATCGGCACGCGCGAATATCGCGTGGAGATGAACAATAGCCCCAGCATTCCCGAAGCAGTTCAACCATCTTCCGGTGAAGACCGTCGACGGCATCACCATTTATCTGCGCGACGTGGCCCAGGTGCGCGATGGCGCAGCGGTGCAACCGAACATCGTTCGCCACGACGGACGGCGCGGTGCGCTTCTGACGGTGCTCAAGAACGGCGAAGGTTTCCACCATCGACATCGTCGAGCCGGATCAAGGCGCAGCTGCCGCGGATTCTTTCCTCGCTGCCGCCGGAGTTCAAAGTCCGCACGCTGTTCGATCAGTCCATCTTCGTAAAAGCAGCGATTCAGGGTGTGGTGAAGGAAGCCGTGGTGGCGGCCATGCTGACCGGGTTGATGATCCTGCTGTTTCTGGGAAGCTGGCGCAGCACGCTGATCGTGTGCATCTCGATTCCGCTTTCGATTCTGACTTCGCTCGCGGTGTTGTACGCGATGGGCGAAACCATCAACATCATGACGCTGGGCGGGCTGGCGCTGGCGGTCGGCATCCTGGTCGACGACGCGACGGTCGAGATTGAAAACATCCATCGCAACCTGGGGTTGGGCAAGGGCGTGATCGAGTCGATTCTGGATGGCGCGCGGCAGATCGCGGTGCCCGCGTTTGTTTCGACCCTGTGCATCTGCATCGTTTTCGTGCCGGTGGTTTTTCTGAGCGGCGCGGCGAAGTATCTGTTCACGCCGCTGGCGCTGGCGGTGGTGCTGGCCATGGCGCGCATCCTACCTGCTTTCGCGGACGCTGGTCCCCACCATGATCCGCTTCCTGATTCCGGCCGAGCTGCGGCTGTATCAAGGACCGGAAGGCGAGGCCGAGGTGACCGACGCGGGCTTCATCTGGGCCGTGCATCACGCGTTTCATCGCGGCTTCGAAAAGATGCGCGAGGCGTACACGGGGATTCTCACGTCGACGCTGGCGCATCGCAAGCTGGTGCTGATCTGTTTTGTCGCCGTTACGGCCGCGTGCGGCCTGTTGTATCCGTTGATCGGCACGGATTTCTTTCCCCAAGTGGACGCCGGCCAGATCCGGCTGCACGTGCGCTGCGCGGGCGGGACGCGCATCGAAGAGACCGAGCAGGCGTTCGCTGGGGTGGAAGCGTCCATCCGGAAAATCATTCCGGCAGCAGAATTTGGCCGACATTCTCGACAATATCGGTCTGCCCTACAACGGCTACAACCTGGCGTTCAGCGATACCGTGACGCTGGGGCCGGCCGATGGCGAAATTCTGGTCTCGCTCAAGCCGGGCGGCGACCGCAGTCCACCTGGGATTACATCCGCGAGATGCGCCGGCGCCTGCCGCGCGAATTTCCGGATCTGACGTTTTTCTTCCAGCCGGCCGACATGGTCGGACAGATTCTCAATTTCGGATTGCCGGCGCCGATTGATGTGCAAGTGGTGGGGCCGCTGCGGAATCTCGAAAAAGAACCACGCGATCGCGGAGGCGATTTCGAAGCGCATCTCGATGATTCCCGGCTCGGCCGATGTGCATGTTCACCAGGTGAATGACGTGCCGCTGATGAAGTTCGACGTGGACCGCGCCCGCGCCGGCCAGCTCGGATTTTCGCAGCTCGACGTCGCCACCGGCCTGCTGATTTCGCTCAGTTCGAGCAACCAGCTGAATCCGAACTGGTGGGTGAATCCGGCCAACGGCGTGGATTATCCGGTGGTGGTCCAGACTCCGACCTACCGGATGGACACGCCCGAGGCGATTCTCAACACGCCGATTCATTCGGAAGCCACGCATTCGACCGAAGTGCTGAGCAACGTCGCGCAGGAGCAGCGCGGCGTGACCACGCAGGTGGTGAATCATTATAATGTCCAGCCGCTCTATGACGTTTACGCGAACGTGCAGGATCGCGACCTGGGCGGCGTGGCGCGCGACGTCGATAAGGTGCTCGACGAGTTCCGGCCGAAGCTGCCGGCGGGAAGCTTTTTCGAAACACGCGGTCAGGTGGGGACCATGCGGACATCGTTCACGGGCATGGCCTACGGGCTGTTGTTCGCGATCGTGCTGGTGTACTTCGTGATGGTGGTGAATTTCCAGTCCTGGATGGATCCGTTCATCGTGCTGATGGCGGTTCCGGGGGCCTTGGGCGGGATTCTGCTGATGCTGTTTTTCTCCCACACCACGGTGAGTGTTCCCGCGCTGATGGGCGCTATCATGAGCATTGGGGTCGGCACGGCGAACAGTATCCTGCTGGTGGTGTTCGCCAACGATCTGCGCCGCGAGGGCGCGGACGCGATGACGGCCGCGTATCAGGCCGGGCGCACCCGGCTGCGGCCGGTAGTGATGACCGCGGTGGCGATGCTGGTAGGAATGATTCCGATGGCGATGGGACTGGGCGAAGGCGGCGAGCAGAACGCTCCGCTGGGCCGCGCGGTGATCGGCGGATTGATTTTCGCCACCGCCGCGACGCTGTTCATCGTCCCGGTGGTTTACAGTATGCTGCGCACGCAGGCTCCACAGGCCTTCGATCAGATTGAGGCGAACGACTGATGGCGGCTACATCGGAACGCGAACACGCAATCGCGCCGCCTCCGCACAAGAAGTCGCATGCGGGATTTCTGGTGCTGTTGTTCGTAGTCGGCGCGGTGCTGGCCGCGGCGGTCGTCTACGAGCTCGGAATCCGCAAGGCGCAGGACAAAGCCTTGGCCTCGACGTTGACCGAATCGGTGACGCGCGCTCCGGTGGTGAACGTGGGACGAGTGCATGCCGCGCCGGCGGAATCGACCATCGAGTTCCCCTGCCAGACCCTGCCCATGGTGGAAACTCCGGTATACGCGCGCGCCGACGGATATATCAAAGCGCGGCCGGTGGACATCGGCAACCGCGTGAAAAAGGGCGACCTGTTATTCGAAATCGAAACGCCGGAGCTCGATCAGCAGATCGATCAGGCGCAGGCCACGCTCGCGCAATCGAAAGCCGCGTTGATGCAGTATCGCGCGAGCCTGGGCGCCGTTCAAAGCAATTTGAAGCTGGCCGAAGTGACCGCGAAGCGGTGGAAGAATCTCACCGATAAAGGCGTGTTCGCGAGGCAGGACCTGGACGAGAAGACCGCCGCGCTGGAGCTGGCGCAGGCCAACGTGAAATCGGCCGAGGAGAACGTGCGCGCGGCAGAGAGCTCGGTTTCGGCGAGCGACGCCAATGTGAAGCGCTTACAGGACATGAAGACGTTCGATCGGCTGGTGGCGCCATTCGACGGCGTGATCACGTTCCGCGCCGTCCAATCCGATATCGGAACGCTGATCACGGCGGGCAATACGTCATCCTCGCGCGAGCTGATGCGCGTCGCGCAGATCAATGTCCTGCGCGTCTTCGTCAGCATTCCGCAGACTTACGCGGGTCTGATTCACGACGGATTGCCGGCCAGCCTGGTGGTGGATGAGCGTCCCGGTCACCTGTTCCGAACCAAGGTGGACGGCATCACGCATTCCGTCGAAACCGATTCGCGGACCATGCTGGCGGTGCTGCTGATCAAGAACGACGACGAACTATTGTTGCCCGGCATGTACGCCCGGGCGCGCTTCGAACTTCCGCACGCGGTGAATGCGCTGATGCTCCCGGCGGATGGGCTGATTCTTCCCAAAGAAGGCCCGGAGGCCGCGGTGGTGGACGCGGATCACAAGGTCCACTTCAAGAAAATCACGCTGGGCCGCGATTACGGCGCGGAAATCGAAGTGCTTTCCGGATTGTCCGAAGGCGACCTGGTGGTGCTGAGTCCGACCGATGCCGTCCGCGAAGGCGTAACCGTCGAGCCGAAGCAGCCGGACGAGTGATCGCTCAAAACCACCGCGTCATCACGACCTTCTGTTCCGTATAAAACGCGACCGCATCCTTACCGTGCGCGTGCAGATCGCCGAAGAAGGAATTCTTCCAACCGCTGAACGGGAAAAACGCCATGGGCGCGGCCACGCCGATGTTCACGCCGACCATCCCGCATTCGATTCGCGACGCGTACTCGCGCGCGGATTTGCCGTCGCCGGTGAAAATCGAAGTCGTGTTGCCGAAGCGCGAGCGGTTGACCAGGTCGATCGCATCGTCCAGAGTCTTGACGCGAATCACGGAAAGAACCGGCCCGAAGATTTCCTCCTTCGCGATGGTCATCTGTGGAGTGACGTGATCGAAGATGGTCGGGCCGACGAAGAATCCGCCGGAATCCTTAGCAGCCTCGCGGCCGTCGCACAGCGGCTTTGCGCCTTCCGCCACGCCTTTTTCGATGTAACCGACGATCTTGTGGCGATGGTCGCTGGTCACCACCGGCCCCATTTCCGTGCCCGGTTGAAGACCGTCGCCGACCTTCAGCGATTTGGTCTTCTTGAGCAGCAGATCCAGCAGAGGCTCGGCCGCATCGCCCACCGGAACCAGCACGCTCCCGGCCAGGCAGCGTTCGCCTGCTGCGCCGAACGCCGAGCTGATGATCGCCTCCACCGACTTTTCAAAATTCGCGTCCGGCATCACCACCAGGTGATTTTTTGCTCCGCCCAGCGCCTGCACGCGTTTGCCATGTTTCGCTGCGGTTTCGTAAACGTGCTTGGCGACCGGAGTCGAGCCGACGAAAGAAATCGCGCGTACCAGCGGATGTTCGAGCAGCGCGTCGACCGCGACTTTATCGCCGTGAATCAGGTTGAACACACCCTCGGGAACACCCGCGTCGTGCAGCAGTTCCGCCGTGCGCGACGGCGTCATGGGAACTTTTTCGGACGGCTTGAGGATGAAAGTGTTCCCGCAGGCGATGGCGAACGGGAACATCCACATGGGGACCATGGCCGGAAAATTGAACGGCGTAATGCCCGCGCACACGCCCAGCGGCTGGCGGATGGACTGTGAATCGATGCCGCGCGAGACGTTTTCCAGCGAATCGCCCATCATCAAGGTCGGCATGCCGCAGGCGACTTCCACCATCTGAATCGTCCGGCGGACCTCGGCCTTCGCGTCGTCGAGCGTCTTTCCATTTTCGGTGGACAGAAGCCGCGCGATCTCGTCCGCGTTGTGTTCGAGCAGCGTCTTATAGCGATAAAAAACCTGGACACGATCGACCACCGGGACCTCGCGCCACTTGAAAAACGCTGCATGCGCCAGGCGCGCGACGCGATCCACCTCGGCCACGCTCGCGTAAGGCACTTGCGCGATGGTTTCGCCGGTGGCCGGGTTCGTCACCGGATGCAGGGCGCCCGCCGACGGTTCCCATTTTCCATTCACGAAGAATTTCAGCGTTTGAACTTCGGTTGCGATCATTGTTTCCCTCTCATGAGCGCCAAATAAACTCCGCCTGCTACTAAGAATCCCACGAACCAGGCGTAATCGTACAGCCAGCGCAGCGGCGAATAGGCGAGCCCGCACAACGCGACGACGATTCCGGCTGCCAGCGCGGCAATGGCGCTCCAGTTCACGCCCGACGAATACGCATACGCGCCCTCGCGATGATAAAGGGCGTCGACATCCAGCTTTTCGCGGCGAACCACGAAATAATCCACAATCATAATCCCCGCGATCGGCCCGAGCAAGCCGGAATATCCCACCAGCCATCCGAAAATGTACGCGCTGAAATCGCCCATCAGCTTCCACGGCATCAGCAGCACGCCGATCACACCGGTGATCATGCCGCCGGTGCGAAAAGAAATGCGGCGCGGATTCAAATTGGAAAAATCATTCGAAGGCGAGACCACATTCGCCGCAACATTTGTATTCAGCGTGGCGATAAGCAGCGCCACCAGTGCGATGGACGCGACCACCGGCCGGTTGAAGCGCCCGAGCAGCACCACCGGGTCCCAGATCGGCTGCCCGAAGATGACGGCGGACGCCGAAGTGACCGCGACGCCGATGAATGAATAGAGCGTCATCGCGGTGGGAAGGCCCAGCGCCTGGCCGACGGCCTGGTCGCGCTGCGATCGCGCGTAACGTGTGAAATCAGGAATGTTCAACGCTACCGTTGCCCAGAAACCGACCATCCCGGTGAGCGACGGGATGAAGAACCGCACGAATTCGGCCGTCGAATGAAATTTGCTGGGCGCGCTGAGCACCGGCCCGAGGCCTCCCGCCATGCGCAGAATCCACCACAGCAAAAGCAATCCAACCGCGAGCATAAATGGCGCCGCTACACCTTCCAGAAACTTGATCGTCTCGATGCCTTTCCAGATCACGAAAATGTTCAGCGCCCAGAAGGCGAAGAAACACACCCAGATTCCGCTCTCGGGAACCTGCGGCCACAGAATCTTGAGCATCGCGAAGATGGCCTGGCCGCCGATCCAGGTCTGGATTCCGAACCATCCGCAAGCCACCAGCGCGCGCAAAACGGCGGGAACGTTGGCGCCCCACACGCCAAATGACGCGCGGACCAGAACCGGAAACGGGATCCCGTATTTCGCCCCGGCATGCGCGTTGAGCAGCATCGGAATGAGCACGATCAGGTTGCCCAGCAGAATGGTCGCGATGGCTTGCTTCCAGCTCATTCCTCCGGCGATCAGGCCGGATGCGAGCATATAGGTCGGGATGCAAACGCTCATCGCGACCCACAGCGAAGCGTAGTTGTAGATGGTCCACGTGCGCCGCGCCGCTGGGATCGGCGCGAGGTCTTCGTTGTAGAGAGAGGGGTCGTGAGCTATTGCCACGCTCCTCCGCGAGCCGCGCGTTTCAGGAACGATCCGCGGCCGGTGCGACCCAGGAATTGGCCGCTGTCGACGATCTTCTCCCCGCGCGAAAACACGGTGCGCGCGTTGCCCCTGACTTTAAAACCTTCAAACATCGAATAGTCGACGCGCATGTGATGCGTCTTCGCGCTGATGGTGTGTTCCGCGCTCGGATCCCACACGACGATATCGGCATCGGAGCCGGGTGCGAGTTCGCCCTTACGCGGATACAGGCCGAACAGGCGGGCGGGCGTGGTTGAAACGAGTTCTACAAATCGATTCAGGCTGAGCTTGCCTTCGTTCACGCCGTGGTGATACAGAAGCTGCAGGCGATTTTCCACTCCCGGACCGCCGTTGGGGATCTTGGTGAAATCGTCTTTGCCCAAAATTTTCTGATCTTCGAAACAGAACGGGCAGTGATCGGTCGAGACCACCTGCAGATGATCGTGCTTCAGACCATCCCATAATTTCGGAGGATGATGTTTTTCGCGGAGTGGCGGCGTGAAGACATACTTAGCGCCTTCAAACCCCGGCCGCGCCAGATCGTCGATCGAAAGCAGCAGGTATTGCGGGCAGGTTTCCGCGAAAACCGGAACGCCGCGGTCGCGTGCGGCACGGACTTCGTTGAGCGCTTCTTCCGAAGACAGGTGCACGATGTACACCGGTGCGCCCGAAATTTCCGACATCGCGATGGCGCGATGCACCGCTTCGGCTTCCATCGATACCGGCCGCGTCAGCGCGTGATAGATGGGCGCGGTCTTTCCGTCCAGAATCGCCCGCTTCACGATCACGTCGATCACGCCCCCGTTTTCGGCGTGCAGGCAGATCAACGCGCCGTTCTTCGCGGTGCGGCCGAGCGCCTGAAAAATGGTCGCGTCGTCCACCATCAGCACGCCCGGATACGCCATGAACAGCTTGAAGCTCGCCACGCCTTCGCGCACCATCTCGTCCATGTCTTCCAGGCCGGCTTCGCCCAGGTCGGTGACGATCATGTGCAGGCCGTAGTCGATGGTCGCGCGGCCTTCGGCCTTCTTCCACCACGTATCGAGCGCGTCGCGCATGCGCGTGCCCTTCGGTTGGATGGCGAAATCGATCAGCGTGGTGGTGCCGCCGAATGCGGCGGCGCGCGTGCCGGTTTCAAAGTCGTCGCTTGAAGTGGTCCCGCCGAAGGGCATGTCCAGATGCGTGTGGACGTCGATCCCGCCGGGCAGAATCAGCATGCCGCTTGCGTCGATCACATCGGCCTCCACGTCGATCGACGGCGCAATGGATGCGATTCGCTCGCCTTCGATCAGGATATCGGCCGGTCGCGTGTGACTCGCGGTGACCACGGTTCCGTTCTTAATTAATGTTTTTGACATCGTTCTTCCCAGGATTCGGCTGCCAGGCCCAGGTCGACGCGCTCCATGGTGATGCAGTTCTCAACCGGGCACACCAGCCAGCACAGATTACAGCCCACGCATTCGTCTTCGTCGACGCGCGGAACTCGTTTGCGAACGCCGTTCGACGCGCCATCCAGCTTGGGGATCGGAGTGACGGCAATCGTGGCGCGGGTGGCTGCGACCAGCTCAGCGGGCTTCGCATGACCGTCAATGTGAATACACTGATGTGCGCCATCCCAGCACGCGATATAACACAAATCACACCCGATGCATTTCTGTTCATCGATGCGCGCGACAATTTTGTAATTCAGGTTGAGGTGCTTCCAATCCTGCACGCGCGGAAGGCTGGCGCCGCGAAAATCTTCAATGGTCCGGAAGCCCTTTTCATCCATCCAGTTTTTGAGCCCGTCGATCATGTCTTCGACGATTCGAAAACCCCAGTGCATCGGCGCCGTGCAGGCCTGCACGGATTGCGCGCCCAGCAGAATAAATTCGGCGGCGTCGCGCCATCCCGCCACGCCGCCGATCGCCGAAATGGGCAACCCCACTTCAGGGTCAGCCGCGATCTGCTGGACCATGTGTAGCGCGATCGGCTTCACCGCCGGTCCGCAATAACCGCCGTGCGCCGAGGCTCCATCGACGTTGGGTCGCGGAATCAAAGTATCCAGATCGATGCCCGTGATCGAATTGATCGTGTTGATGGCGGACAATCCGTCGGCGCCGCCCTTGCGTGCCGCTCGAGCCACGGGCCGGATGTCGGTGATGTTCGGCGTCAGCTTCACCAGCACTGGCGTGCGCGCCACTTCCTTCACCCATTCGGTGATCATCGAGCAGTAATCGGGAACCTGGCCGACGGCGCTGCCCATCCCGCGTTCGCTCATCCCGTGCGGACAACCGAAGTTGAGCTCAAGCCCGTCCGAGCCGGCATCCTCCGCGCGCCGCACGATTTCGTGCCAGGTCTCGCGCCGCGACTCCACCATCAACGATGCGATTACGGCATGATTCGGGTAACGCTTCTTGACTTCGGAGATCTCGCGGAAGTTCACATCCAGCGGACGATCTGTGATCAGCTCGATGTTGTTCAAGCCCATCATGCGCTGGCCGTTCCAATCGATGGAGCTGTAGCGTGAACTGGTGTTGGTGATCGGCTCACCCAGCGTCTTCCACACCGCGCCGCCCCAGCCGGCATCGAAAGCGCGCATCACCTGATCGCCGCAGTTGGCCGGTGGACCCGACGCCAGCCAGAACGGATTCGGACAGCGGATTTTGCCGGCGAAAACCGTGGTCAGGTCAGCCATTTTGCAATCCCTATCGCCGCGCGTTTTCCATCCGCCACAGCGTCCACCACTTCACGTCCGCCGTTGGCGCAATCCCCGCCCGCGAAGTATTTCGGATTCGGGGTCTGGCCGGTTTGGCGATCGATCATGACGCGGCCGTCTGACAGACGCACGCCCGGGCAGCGCGCGACCAGATCGGAGAGCCGCGATTGTCCGATAGCCGGAATGACGGTATCGCACGCCAGGTGAAAATGGCGCGCACCGGCGTCCAGGCACTCGATTCCTTCGACGGCGCTCGCTCCGTGGATGCGCACCGGCTTCACGTGCCAGTGAAAACGAACTCCATCCAGCTTGGCGATTTCGTATTCATACTCGAACGCCGGCATGTCCGGTTCGCCGCGGCGATAAATAATGTGAACCTCCTCGGCGCCCAGCCGGTGCGCGGCGGTCGCGGCATCGATCGCCGTGTTGCCCGCGCCGATCACCACCACCCTCCGTCCCATCTCCACCGAGCCGGTCTTATAATCGGCGATAAAGCGAAGCGCGTCGATGATGCCGTTCAGATCCTCGCCCGGAATGTTCAATCGATGCGTAGGGCCCAGGCCCACGCCCAGAAAAACCGCGTCGAATTCGCGATCGACTGTTTCGATGTCCGCTTCCGCGCCCAGCGCAAACGCGACGCCCATGGAGCGGATCAGAGCGACTTCCTGCAGGCTGTCGGCCGCGCGCAGCTTGTATTCGGCGATGCCGTAAGTGTTGAGGCCTCCGGGCATTTCTTTTTTCTCGAAAATGGTGACCGCGAATCCGCGGCGCCGCAATTCGGCCGCGCAGGCGAGCGATGCAGGACCTCCGCCGATGCACGCGATCTTCTTCCCGCGGTCGGGCGCCGTCGCAATCGAGGGCGAATGCGCGTAAAACCAGTCCATCGCATGGCGCTGCAGGCGGCCGATTTCGATCGGCTGGCGATGATCATGATGCATCACGCAGGCGCCTTCGCACAGAACATCCACGGGGCACACGCGGGAACAGCTCAGTCCCAGAATGTTCGAATCAAGAATGGTCAGCGCGGACCCGCGAACGTTTCCGCTGGCGATCTTCTTGATGAATCGCGGAACGTCGATGTGCGTCGGACAAGCCGCGGTGCACGGCGCGTCGAAACAGTTCAGACAGCGCGCGGCTTCAATCGCGGCGGCTTGAGGAGGTAACGGCGGATGAAGTTCGGCGAAACGCCGGGCGAATTCCTCCCTCGTCAACTTTTGTGTCACCCCTGGCATTACGCCTTCACCAGATCCCCATAACTTTCGGGACGGCGGTCGCGGAAAAACTGCCAGGTCTGGCGGACCTGCTTGATCTGGTCGAGATCCAGGTCGGCCACCAGCACCTCGTCGTTTTCGCGCGACGCCTGCGCGATGATCTGGCCGCGCGGATCGCAAAAATAGCTGGAGCCGTAGAAATGTCCGATGTTCCAGGGCGCCTCCGTGCCCACCCGATTGATCGCGCCGATGAAATATCCATTCGCGACGGCGTGCGCCGGCTGTTCCAGCTTCCACAGATATTCGCTCAACCCGGCGACCGTCGCCGACGGGTTGAACACGATCTCCGCGCCGTTGAGTCCCAGCGCGCGCGCGCCCTCCGGAAAATGGCGGTCGTAACAAATGTAGACGCCGATGCGCGCGAAGCCGAGATCGAACGTCGGGTACCCGAGATTGCCCGGGCGGAAATAAAATTTCTCCCAAAATCCAGGCGCCACGTGCGGAATATGATTCTTGCGATACTTGCCCAGATAATTTCCGGCGCGGTCGATCACCGCCGCGGTGTTGTAGTAGAGTCCCTCCTGCTCGACTTCGTAAATCGGCACGATCAACGCCATCTGATGCTTGCGCGCCAGCTCCTGCATGCGCTTAATCGTCGGCCCGTCGGGAATGTGCTCGGTCAAATCGTACCAGCGGGTCTGCTGCTCCGCGCAGAAGTAGGGACCGTAGAAAATTTCCTGAAGACACGTGATCTGGGCGCCGCGCGCGGCCGCGTCGGCGATGTACTGCTCATGCTTGGCGATCATCGCCTGCTTCACTTCTTCCAGCGGACGGTCGGCGGAAGCGACGTTAGCGGCCTGAATCAGGGCGCACCGGATCACTCGGGGCATAGCCCTCCTTTCGGAAGGTTTCTATTATACGTGACCCAATATGTGACCCAGCGAAAACGTTTAAAGGGCGTTCAAAAAAAGGGGGACAGACCACTCTGTCCCCCTTCGTAAACTATTGGCGCCACTTTTCCGCGACCTCAGTGGACAGAGCGGTCTGTCCCCTTTTTTCGAACGCCCTTTAAAGCCGCAGGATCTTGATGGACCCGTTCGACGTTCCCAGGTCGAGCAGCGGCCCGCCCGGGCCGATGGTGCCTTCTAAACGATGCTTGGACAGCATGCCGCCGTGGACGCTGACGTCGAAATCGGAATCGATCGAAGAATTCGTTGTGTGAGCACGCACATTCGCACCAGCGGAGCCCGGCATGCGAACCGTGATCGACGAGTTGGACGTGTCGGCGTGGACTTCGCGCGCGATATCCATGGTCAGGTCGATGCGGCCGTTCGAGCTTTCGAGGCGCACCGGATGCGAATCCGGTTCAATCAGACGCGCGGTAATCGAGCCATTCGTAGTGCTCGCTTCAAACGCGCCCTTGCGGATGTCCGCGCGGATTCCGCCGTTCGAGGTGTGCAGCGTCGCATCACCGATCAGGTCGGCCACTTCGAGCGTCCCGTTGGAGCTGTGCGCGTCGAGCAGCCCGCGAATTCCAAACGCGTGAACATTGCCGTTCGAAGTTTTCAGCCGTACCGTGCCTTCGATATTGTCGATCCGAATCGGACCATTCGACGTGCCAATACTCTCAAGCTCAACACGCCGCGGCACGTGGATCGTGTAGCGCGCGCCCGCGTTTCCGTGCCAGCCGGCTGGCATGAACGTCCGGATGGAAATCGAGTTTGAGGAATGCGAAATGTCGACACGCACCGTCCTGAGGCGATCTTCCGAGCCCGCGTACTTGGTCCCGTCGATATCGACCGTGTCCTTGTCCCAGCCGGAAATCTCGACCGCGCCGTTCGAATTATCGATCTCCACCGAAGCGCCCGCGTTCAGCGGATAACTGTAATGGAAATCCTCGCGATAATGATCGCCCAGGCCGCTGACGTCCCAATCCTCACATCCGGCCAGCAGGAACAACGGCAGAACGGCCGCCGCGTAACACACCCGAATGCTCCGCGCTCGCATGAACATAGGCGCTCCTTATACGAATCCTTACGCATTCGCCTGCGGTGCGGTTCCGCACAATTTTTCGGCGTGCGATAATGCCCGCATGAGACAAGCTCTGGCACTCTTATTACTCTGCATCCTGGCGCAGGTTACATTCGCACAATCGCACGGCACGGTCATCCACATTATTAATGTGAAATGGAAAGACGACGCCACGCCGGAACAGATCAAAGCCGCGGTGGACGCCGCGCGCGAGCTGCCCACCCGCTTCCCGGGCATCAAGCGCGTGTGGACCAAAAACCTGAAATATCAGGGGCAGGAGGGATACAAACAGGCCATCGTAATGGAATTCGAAAGCGAAGATGCTCTGAAAAAATATGCCGACAGCGCGGCGCAACAGTGGTGGTATAAGATTTACCTGCCGGTGCGTGAGGAAAGCCACACGCACGACATCACGAATTAACCGGAGGCGTTTCATGAAAGCGATTTGCACTTTGCTGGTGGCGATGGCCGCGCTGGCGTCGGCGCAGCAGCACGACTGGAATAAGCCTTTTCCACCGCACCACGTGATTGGAAACGTGTATTTCGTGGGCACCGGAGAGCTTGGATCGTTTCTGATCACCACGCCGCAGGGCCACATTTTGGTCAACAGCGATTTCGAAACCACCGTGCCCTTCCTCCGCCAGAACGTCGAAAAACTCGGCTTCAAATTCAGCGATATCAAGATTCTGCTGGGCAGCCACGCGCACGCCGATCACATGCAGGGCGACGCCATGGTGAAGGAGTTCACCGGCGCGAAAGTCATGGCGATGGACCTGGATGTCCCCGCGCTGAAGCTGATGAAACCGGGCGGCAAAGAGCATCCCATCGACCGCATTCTGCACGATCGCGACCAGGTAAAGCTCGGCGGAACTACCATGGTCGCGTATCTGACCGCGGGCCATACCAAAGGCTGCACCAGTTGGTATTTCAAGACCAAGGAAGCCGGCAAAACCTACGACGTACTGATTCTGGGCAGCATCGGCGTGAATCCGGGATACATTCTGGTGAACAACAAGGATTATCCGCAGATCGCCGACGATTACGTGCGCAGCTTCAAAACGCTACGCGCTCTGCACGTGGACGTTTTCCTCGCCTCGCATGGCATCTTTTATGGCCTGGACGAAAAATATCCAAAGCTGGGCAAACAGGAGGCGAATCCGTTCATCGACCCGGCCGGATTTCAGGCGCACATCGATCTGAAAGAGAAAGAATTCCAGACTGAACTCGAGAAACAGAAAAAGGCTGTCGCGCCTTAACGGGTAATCAGGTGAATCGGCCCAAGCAGGCCGCTCGGCATTGGCTGGATACTATTCATGTCCTGCGCCTGAAAACGTTCTCCGTAACGAGCGTTGAGCTTCGAGTCGTCTTCGGGATGGCCGGCCATCGCATTGATCGCCAGGTTCGCAACAACCACGCGAATCGTATTGTCGCCGGGCTTCAGCAGACCGCCGATCTCGATTTCGTACGGCGGCCGCCACACCGACCCCGCCCGTCTTCCGTTCACATACACGACCGCCGCCTCGCGCACCGGATTTTCGATCCACGCCCGCATTCCGGACCCAGCCCGCCGCTCGGAACCGACTGCAACAGGTGTTCCTTCGCCGAATGTGAGAAACCGCGGGCGAGCGGACGGTCCCACACGAATCGTCTTTTCATACGTTGCCTGGCCGGAGAATCCAATCCATCGCGGGTCGTCAGTCCACGAATGAAGCTTCGCCATCTCTTCCGTGGCGCCCGCGATCGTGATTTTCCAATCTGCGCTGAGATCGACGACTTGCGCGGGATGGTCCGGCCGAATCGATAATGCGCGGCCTTTCGAGAAAACCACCACGCGCGATTCATAGGGAGCCAGATCGATATCGTTGACGCGCGTTCCCGACGTTTTCCCGGTGATGGGGTCCCACGCCGCGGCATTTCGTCCCGTGGCCCGGAACACGGTTTGCGAATGAACCGGAGCATTCGTCGTGTTCACGAGAAAATAAATGTCGGCGTCGGAAGTCTTGCGATGAACAAACCCGATCGCCGGATTTGCCGTGAAATCGGGAGGGAGTATCCGGCGCAGCTCCTCACCAAGCGCGGAGTCGTCGTGAACAGTCGTAAACATTTCTTGCGACAGCTCGCGGATTTGCGCCGCGTCCTGATCGCTTATCCCGGGCGCGAGCGACGGAACGCGCCGCGTAGCGATCGCCAGTCCACCCGACGCTCGATACTTCTCGATGGCGCGAAGCGTCGCCAGCGGAACCCGCTCGACTCCTGGAAGAATCAGAATCCGGTACGGAATGCCATCGTGTGCGATCGCCGCATCGTCGATGAAATCGAAGTTGTAGCCGAAGTCCAGAATCTGCGGGATCAGCGTCGGGCCGATCAACTCATTCATGAGCTGGTTGACCGAAACGTGGCCCGGCGTAAAGCGCGCATAAGCGTCATCGGTGGGGAGATAAATCGCGACATCCGCCACCGGCTCGCCCTGGCGCAGCAGAAAGCTGACGCGCTGAAGATACGCCGAGATATCCGGCATCACCATCCACCACGGGTTGTGCGGATTCAGTGCCGCCGCCGCATAAAAATGCCAGCCCGGCTCGCCCGCTTCAGGCGGCGAATAAGGCCAGCCGTGGCCGATAATCTGGTTCACACCCTCAAGAAAATGCAGATCCGCCTCCGCCTTCAGATCCAGCGGCGTCGCGCGGAACACCGGCGAATGCAGCCACGTCCACGTTTCCGACGAAGTGATCGCACGATGATAAAGATGATTCGCCGAAGAAGCCCAGCGCGTGGTTGAAAACTGGCGCCATTGCCAGCCTTCGCCCTCCGCCAGATCCACCAGCGCGTTGCTTGAAAGATTCACCGGCGGCGTCCCGTAGGTCTGCGATCGAAACAGCGTATGATGCCGCGCCGCCCATTCGCGAACCGGCGTCAGGTAATTCTCATCCGCGAGTTCCGTCAGCGTTTGTCCCCAATCATGGCGCACGGCGGCGGATTTCTCATCATTGACGGCGAGCGACGGCAGATACGGTGTCAGATCGTACCCGCGCCGGCGGCGGAATTCTTCCATGAACCGCGGCGTCCAGTCGGACCCGTAAACCTCCAGGCTGTCGCTGAAAATCGCGTGTGGAGGATTCGCATCCAGCGCCTGCAGCAGCGGCTCCCCGACCGCCTTCAGATACGCGTCGACGGCCGAACGGTCATAATGATCCAGCACAAATCCTTCCGCGCCGAAGCCCGCGCGCTTCACCATCATGCGCGTTCGGCTGGACGTGAAAAACAGATTATTGAGATTCGCGATCGGCGTGTCGCCGTCTTCAGGCATCGGGCTCACGCGGTCGATGCGCAATCTTCCCGCGGCCTGCGCAATCGGAACGTGCGGACCACCGAACGGCCAGCCGCTGCCGAGCGTCAAATCCATGCGCATCCCGAGCTCTTTCGCCATTTGCGCCGCGAATCGCAGCATGTCCAAAAATTCCTGCGACAGATACGCGTAGTTGTTCTCGAGCGACAGCGGATACACCGGCTGCACCTCGAACCCTCCGATGCCCGCGGATTTCATCTCACGCATTTCGCGCTCGATTTCCGTTTTGGTCTGCGATGGGCCGAACCACCACCAGCGCACCATGATGCGCGCATTATCAGGAGGATGCGCAAACGCGGCGCGCAGATCGGCCACCGTCGCCGCGGAAGCCGAATACGCCAGCGCGAGCAGCAACGCGTAACGCATCTAGCTCCTGGCCGCGCCCAGGTAATTACCGTATCCGACGATCACGGTCGACAGCACCAGCAGCAGCAGGCTCATGAACAAAAGCCGCATCGCCAGCGCGCCGGCGCCTCGCCACTCTTTCAGGCCGAGCCCCCACAGGCTGCTGAAGATGATGATGCTCGCCATGTGCAGCGTCCAGCTTGAAAATTTGTAGACGCCCATCTGCG
The DNA here is from genome assembly GCA_963797245.1 of Terriglobia bacterium. Classification (GTDB taxonomy): domain Bacteria; phylum Acidobacteriota; class Terriglobia; order Bryobacterales; family Bryobacteraceae; genus Palsa-187. Next base: position 496,314 of record CAWCPE010000006.1, on the reverse strand, counting down.
TTTCGCCCATGGTGTAGAAAAAAAACTGAAAATACCAGGTGGTGCCGGCGAGCGCGCACCACAAATAATTCTTCATCAGCGGAACCGGAAATTTCCCCGCATGCGACGCCAGGTACTCGTGGCCGCTGCGATTCCTGATATTCAGGTACACCGACCACACGAAATTCGTCGTGAAGCCGCCCACCAGCACCACCACCAGCACCGGCAATCCCTGCCAGAGTTCAGGTGTCCCGTGCTTCAACGTCAACGCGCGAATCGGATCGCCGGCCGCGAGTCCGTACGCGAAGCACGCGCTCATCACGCCCGATAGCGTCGCAACGGCGATTCCTTTTCGCAAGCTGAATTCCTGGATCACCGCGCGTCTCTGCTCCGGCGTCATCACGCGTTCCTTGGCGATCCCGGCCATCCCCGCCACCGCGATTCCCAGCATGCACACCGCGACGCCGCTCAAAATGGTCCGCCCCGATGTGGTCCCCAGCACTTTGCTCGCGAATTCGCCCGCGAATAGCGGAGGCATCAGCGTCCCGAACGCCGCGCACAATCCCAGCACGATCGCCATTCCGAGCGACAGCCCCAGGTACCGCATGGTGAGCCCGAACGTCAGCCCGCCCACTCCCCACAGCAGTCCGAAAAAGAACGGCCAGAACAGATCGTGCGCCGGCGTCGCGCCCAGAACTTGAAACAAATCGCGAGTGCGAAAAAACGCGATCACCCACGGCGCGATGATCCAGCTGAAAACGCCCCCCGCCAGCCAGTACGTTTCCCACGACCAGCGTTTTACGTTGCGATACGGAACGTAGAAACTCGCCGACGCAAGCCCGCCCAGCCAATGAAAGAAAACTCCGAGCGCTGGGTTGGGAATCAAGGCGAACTACATTTTACATCGTGTAATACGCTAAGGAAACGATGGCGGCGGATTACCTGGCTTTCGACCTGGGTGCGGAAAGCGGCCGCGCGATGCTCGGGCGCCTGCGCGGCGGACTGCTTCAACTCGACGAAATCCATCGCTTCCCCAATCAGCCGTTGCGCGAAAACGGATCGCTCAAATGGGATATTCGCCGGCTCTGGGCGGAAATGCGGCATGCATTGGAGCACCTGCCGCAGAAACTCACGAGCATCGGCGTCGACACCTGGGGCGTCGATTTCGGACTCCTCGACGTCCAAGGTGAGCTGATCGAAAATCCGTACCACTATCGCGACCGGCGCACCGAAGGCGTCATGGATTCCGTCTTCGCTCGCACCTCCCGCGCGCGAATCTACGCGACCACCGGCATTCAATTTCTGCCTTTCAACACGATTTACCAGCTCTGCGCCACTCCGCCCGAAATCCTCGCGCGTAGCGCCTGCCTGCTGACCATTCCCGACCTGCTGAATTTCTGGCTGACCGGAAATCGCGCGGCCGAATACACCATCGCAACAACTACGCAGTTGGTCGACGCGCAAAAACGCACGTGGGCCGTTGACCTGATCGCCGAACTGGGACTGCCCGCACATCTGTTCCCGCCGATCGTCGAACCTGGCGCAACGATCGGCAACTGGCACGACGTTCCCGTCATCGCCCCCGCGTGCCACGATACCGGCTCCGCGGTCGCCGCGATCGAAATGTCGGCCGAAAGCGCATTCTTAAGCTCCGGAACGTGGTCGCTGCTGGGAGCGGAAACGACTGCACCCGTGATCACCCCGCGGGCCCGCGATCTCAATTTCACCAATGAAGGCGGCGTGTGCGGAACCATCCGCGTGCTCAAGAACATCGCTGGAATGTGGCTGCTCGAGTCGTGTCGCCGTTCGTGGCCGCCCGCTTCTTACGACGACCTGTTGGCCGCCGCGACGCGCGAACCAGCGTTCACGTCCCTGATCGATCCGGACGACCCTGCGTTCTTAAATCCCCCAAACATGCCCCAGGCCATTGCGGCATTCTGCGTCCGCACGCATCAACCGGTGCCCGCGTCGCCGCCTGCTTTCGCGCGCACGATCCTTGAGAGCCTGGCGCTCAAGTATCGCGCGGTGCTGGAATCTCTCGAACAAATCACCGCGCGACACATCAGCGAAATCCGCGCCGCCGGCGGAGGATCGCGTAATCGCGTCCTGAATCAGTTCGCCGCGGACGCGACCGGACGCACCGTGATTGCGGGACCCGTCGAAGCCACCGCCTTAGGGAATATCGCCATGCAGATGCTCGCCACCGGCGCAGTCGCGACCCTCGCCGAAGCGCGCGCCATCATCGCGCGATCGTTTCCCACCGAAAGATTCGAACCAACGCCGGCCGCCGGATGGGACCTAGCGTTCGCCAGGTTTCGCGCTTTGCACGACGTATCATAGGAAGCTGTGAAGCGGTTTTTCCTACTCTTCCTGATCGCCGCGGCCAACGCGCAGACCCCCGAGGCGCGCATCAAAATCGATATCGACCGCCAGATCGGCGAGGTCGATCCGCTCCTGTTCGGCAACTTCGCCGAACACCTCGGCCGCATGATCTACGGCGGAATTTACGACGAGGGCAATCCACTCTCCGACGCCGACGGCTATCGCAAAGACGTGATGGAAGCAGTGAAGAAGCTGGGCGTATCGATCCTCCGCTATCCCGGCGGCAATTTTTCATCCGGCTACGATTGGAAAGACGGCATCGGCCCCAAGGATCAACGCCCCGTGCGCGTGGAACTTGCCTGGAACGATCTTGAATCGAACCGCTTCGGCACCGACGAGTTCTTGCGCTACTGCGAACGCATCGGCGCGCAGCCTTATTTATGCATCAACGGCGGGCTCGGCACCGTCGACGACGCGCGCCACTGGGTCGAGTACACCAACGAATCGCGTCACACCTGGTGGGCCGATCAGCGCCGCAAAAACGGCCGCGACGCACCTTATAACGTCAAGTACTGGGGCCTGGGAAATGAAATCGACGGCACCTGGCAGCTCGGTCACAAGACCGCGGAACAGTACGCGAAGTTCGCCGTCGAAGCCGCCAAGGCGATGCGCCTGGTGGATAAGAATATCTCGCTGGTGGCCAGCGGATCCAGCAACTACGGCGCCGCCGCGGACTGGCAGGGATGGAATCGCACCGTGATCACCGCGCTGCGCGGTCAGGCGGATTACATCGCGCTGCATACCTACATCAACAATCGCGACAACGATTTCGAAAAATTCATGGCGAATTCGCAAATCATCGACCGCAATATCGAAACCACCGCGGCGGTCATCAAAGCCACGCAGGTTCCCGGCGCGCGGCCCATGTACATCGCCTACGACGAGTGGAACGTGTGGTATCGCGCCACCAATAAAGAGCACCTGGAAGAGACCTACAATTTTGAGGACGCGCTCGCCATGGGGATGTTCTTCAATAGTTTTTTTCGCCACGCGGACGTGGTGAAGATGGCGAACCTGGCCCAGATGGTCAACGTGATCGCGCCCATTATGACCAGTAAAACCGGCCTTTTTCTTCAGCCGACCTACTTCCCGATTCTTGAATACGGCAAGCAGCGCGGCAACGTCGCGTTGAACGCGTGGGTTTCCTCGCCGATGTACACGGCGAATCGCCAGCAGCTTCCTTATCTGGATGTTTCAAGCACTTATAAAGCCGCGGACGGCTCGCTCTATATCAACGTGCTCAACCGCAGCAAGTCGCGGGACATCTCCTCGCGTATCGAGAACCAGGAAGGCGCGTTATCCAAGCACGGCGAGATCTGGCAAATGGATTATCCCGACCTGAAGGCGACTCATACCTTCGGCGACGACAAGAAAGTAGTGCCCGCCACGCACGAATTCACTCCGAAAATCGAAAACAATCGGTTCGCGTACACGTTTCCCGCGCACTCGCTGACCATTCTGCATCTGCGCGTGGAATAAGCGTCACGACACCTGCCAGTAGACGTTGTAACGACGCCCGAAAATGCTGTTGATCGGCGCGAGCGTGACGTCCTGCGCCTGGCCCGTGGTTCGAAATTCGAGCGCCTTCGCGCCCGGCTTGATCCACGTTTCCGGATCGCCCAAGGCGTGGAACGCCGGTACCGCGATCTGCGGCGCGCTGCGCAGCCGCGGAACGTTCGATCCTGTGATCAGCTCCGCGGTCAATCCGTCATTGCCAAGATCGCCCGCCAGCACCAGTGGCCCATACAAAAACGCCTGCTGCCGCGGATCGTCGGGCATGGCTTCGACGCGAAGCCGCATCGGCAGCGACATCTCGACCCGATCGCCGCTCCTCCAGGTCCGGGTGAGCGCCAGATAACTCCCCGGACTCGCCGACGCTTCGAGCGCGCGCCCGTTGATCTTCACCGCGGCGCCGTTCGCCCACTCTGGAATCCGCAGCCGGATGGTCGCCGCCACCGGCTTCTCCGCGCGAACGGTAATCCGCGTCGAGGGCGTCTCCGGAAAGTTCGTCTCCTGACGAAGACGCAATCCACGCTCTGCCCAATCCAGTTCCGACGCGATGAACAGATTCACGTACACGCCGTCGCCATCCTGCCAGTAAATCGAATCGTTGAGCTTCGAATATTCCTCGACTCCTGTCCCGGTGCAGCACCAGAACGAATTGTCTTCGGTGTTGAACGTCTTCCACGCGCCCGGCGTCAGCGACAGATAATACTGCGTGTGCCCGCTCTCCGGGTGAATGGTCCCCAGCCGCATGTTCAGCAGACTGCGCTCATAGTAATCGAAATAACGCGGATCGCCAGTCCATTCATACAGATGTCGGGTCAGCTTCAGCATGTTATAGGAGCAGCAGCATTCCTGCGTCGAGGTGGCGCGCTTCAGCTCGGCCGCGAGTTGGCGCGGCTGCGAAATCCATCCTTCGCCGTTGCTGGTTCCGCTGGTCACGTAGCTGCGCGCGCTGACCACTTCGTACCAGAAATAATCGGCGACGTCGTGAAACCGCTCGTCACCCGAAAGTTCATACCGCCGTGCCGCGCCGATCACCTGCGGGATGTGCGTATTCACATGCAGCCCGCGCAGCTCATCGCGCCGCTTCGCCAAGGGATTGAAAAATCGCTTCTTGGTAAACCGATCACCCGCCCGCGCCCAGCGCTCATCGCCGGTCACCGCCGTCAGGTTGTACAGCACTTCATTCATGCCGCCGTATTCGGTGCCGAGGATGTCCTGCATATGTTCCTCGGTTTTCGACGCAGTCCATCGATCGGCCCACCCGGCCATCCCCTGCACCACGTCCAGCGCCTGTTTGTTTCCCGCCAGCTGATGCATGTCGAGTAACCCGGCCATGATCTTATGCACCGTATAAAATGGCGCCCACACGTTCTCCCGCGCGTCGAGCCGGTCAAAAAACTCCGTTGGAAACGCACTGAGATAACCGCCCGGAAGTTTTCGCTGGCACTGCGCTAGTTGATCGACAATTTCATCGCCTTTTGTTTTAGCAGTCGAGTCGCCCGTCGACGCGTACAACAGCGCGCTCGCGGATAGAAAATGCCCGGTGAAGTGCCCACGCAGCTCGCTTTCACGATGCAACCGCTGTCCGTTGTTGGGCTGCTCCCATCCGCCGAATGGCTTCGCATCCGTCGGCAGTCCCGCATTCACGCGAAAATTGCGCACCAGCCGGTCCACCGGCAACCGCGACATGTATCCGCGATTCCACTCCTGCGCGTCTTTGAAGGGACCATCCAGCAGCCGAACCTGCGTCATCGCGAACGGCCGGACCTTCGCGCGAACATCGCTGCGCGAAAATTCGAGCGACGTTCCAAAGGGAGGTACCTCCGGCGGAGTTCCCCGGCGCTGCTCGGGATTGGCCGCCGGCTGCTGTGCAAACGCAACCGGCGCAGCGGCCAGCGTGGCGAAACTACGGCGAGTGAGCTTCATAAACGTCTACATTGTAAGCCGTTCCGGTTGGAAGAAGAAGTGGCGCACGCACTCCTGCGTGCCGCGTCGGCACTCATGCCGACGCATGTTCTCTCGCAAACGAGTGTCGAGAAGAGTCTCGACACGGCACGCACGAGTGCGTGCGCCACATCGCGCGATGCCCGATTCCGATGCACTAAACTAGCATGTCGAGGAAGGAGCCTGGCTTGAAAGCACTTGCAGCCATCATTCTTATGTCGGGCGTTCACGTTCGTGCGGAAATTCACCGCGCCGATTTCGGAAAAATGCCGGACGGCGCGCCCGTTTCGCTCTACACAATCACCAATCAGAACCGCCTCCAGGTCTCCATTCAAACTTACGGCGGTATCATCACCAGCATCAAAGCGCCGGACCGCCACGGCGCCATGGACGATATCGTTCTCGGTTTCGATTCGCACGCCGGCTATGTCGAAAACCCGTCGCCGTTTTTCGGCGCGATCATCGGACGCTACGCCAATCGCATCGCCGGCGCGCACTTCACGCTCGATGGCGTCGAGTATAAGCTCGAAAAAAACGACGGCGAGAACACCCTGCACAGCGGCTCGCACGGGTTCGATAAGAAAAACTGGACCGCGCGCGAACTCGCCGACGGCGGCCTGGAACTCACCTACATCAGCAAAGATGGTGATTCCGGATTCCCCGGCACACTGACCACAACCGTCACGTATCACCTGACCGACGCGAACGAGCTGCGACTGGATTACCAGGCGACCACCGACAAAGACACGGTCCTCAACCTCACCAATCATTCCTACTTCAATCTGAAAGGCAATGGCGATATTCTCGGCCACATCGTCACCATCCATGCCGACCGTTTCACGCGGGTCGACTCCGCGCTCATCCCCACCGGCGAGCTTCGCGCCGTCGCCGGCACGCCATTCGATTTCCGCAAGCCGGTCGCGATCGGCAAGCGCATCGAAGCGAATGATGAGCAACTGAAGCTCGGCCACGGCTACGATCACAACTGGGTTTTGAACGGGAAGGGCCTGCGCCTCGCCGTACGTGTCGAGGAGCCGGCCAGCGGCCGCATTCTGGAAGTCCTGACCACGCAGCCCGGCGTGCAATTCTACACCGGCAATTTTCTCGACGGGACCATTCACGGCAAGGGCGGAAAGATCTATGCTCGCCGCTCGGGATTTTCGTTTGAAACCCAGCATTTCCCCGATTCGCCGAACCAGCCGAAATTTCCATCCACGGTGCTGCATCCCGGCGAGCAGTTCAAAAGCACCACCATCTTCAAGTTTTCGAGTAAATAGAATGAAACTCCTGCTGCTGCTCTCGACCCTCCTCTGGTCCGCGAACGCGCAACTGACCGATGCCGATTATCAGCGCGCCAACGGACTTCGCGAAAAATTGCAGAGCCTGGCGATCAATATGCCCGGCCAGATCACGTGGATCGGCCAGATGGACCGGTTCTGGTACCGCAAGACCGTCGCGGGCGGGCATGCTTTCGTCGTGGTGGACGCCGAGTCGCTTAAGAAAAACCCCGCCTTCGATCACGAAGCCATCGCCGCTGCGCTCACTTCAGAGACCCGCGAAAAATATACCGCCGTGACGCTTCCCTTTTCCGAATTCCAGTTCATTGACGAGCAGCACGCCATCGAATTCACCGCCGGCGGATCCGAATGGCGCTGCGAAGTCGCCGCGTCGACGTGCCGGAAGCTAGGCGCGACAGGATTCGGCCGCGGCGGACGTCCTCCTGAAGAAGACAGCCCCGCCGAATACGGCAATGACGTCGAGGACGGCATGGTGTCGCCGCAAGCCGGCCAGAACGGAAGCCGCGGCGGAAACGCGCCTCAGGCCACGTCGAAGCCCTCGCCCAACGGCCATTGGGAAGCTCTGATCCAAAACTATAACGTCTTCCTGCGAGAGAAAGGATCGAAGCAAGCCGAGCCGCTGAGCTGGGACGGCTCAGAGGGAAATTACTACACCCTCGCGTCCATCGCATGGTCGCCGGATTCGACGCATCTGGCTGCCTATCGCGTGCGCCCCGGATACAGGCGCGAGGTGCATTACGTCGAATCCTCGCCCGCCGATCAGCTTCAGCCCAAGCATTCGACGCGCCAGTACGCCAAGCCCGGCGACGTGGTCGATATCGCGCAGCCGATGCTGTTCGACGTCGCCGCGAAACACCAGATGATGGTCGACAATACGTTGTTTCCAAATCCTTACAGCCTGTCGCCGCCGGTGTGGCGCCAGGATTCGCGTGCGTTCACCTTCGAATACAACCAGCGCGGCCACCAGGTCTATCGCGTGATCGAAGTCACCGCCGCCCTCGGCGACGCGCGCACCGTGATTCAACCGCACGCCCTGATCACCGAAGAAAGCAAGACGTTCATCGACTATCGCCCGCTGGTCGCCAATCCGCGCGACACCGGCAAGAAGTTCCGCTTCGACGTGAACGGCGGCCGCGAGATGATCTGGGCGTCGGAACGCGACGGGTGGGAGCATCTTTACATGCTGGAACCGGTCACCGGCCGTTTGACCAAGATCACCAAGGGCGACTGGGTGGTCCGCTCGGTTCAAAAGGTCGATGAAAAAAAGCGCCAGATCTGGTTCGAGGCGAGCGGCGTGAATCCCGGCGAAGATCCCTATTTCACTCACGAATACCGCATCGATTTCGACGGCCGCGGCCTGACACCCCTGACCGAACCCGGCGCGAATCATACGGTTAGCTTTTCCTCCGACATGAAATACTTCGTTGACGAGTATTCGCGCATCGACCTCCCCACCGTCGCCGAGCTGCGCCGGACCGACAACCGTAAGCTCCTTATGGAAGTCGAGAAAACCGACATCAGCGCGCTGACCGCCACGGGCTGGAAGCCCCCCGAGGTTTTCACCGCCAAAGGACGCGACGGCAAGACCGACATCTGGGGCGTCATCGAACGGCCCATGCATTTCGATTCGTCGAAAAAGTATCCGGTCATCGAAAATATCTACGCCGGTCCGCAAGGCGCGTTCGTGCCGAAAACATTCAGCGTGCTGGTGCAGCCGCTCACCGAGCTCGGCTTCATCGTCGCGCAGATCGATGGAATGGGAACCAATGACCGCTCCCGCGCGTTTCACGACGTTGCCTGGCGCGACCTGGGCGACGCCGGATTTCCGGATCGCATTTTGTGGCATCAGGCCGTCGCCGCAAAATATCCGTATTACGATTTGACTCGCGTGGGCATCTTCGGCACTTCGGCCGGCGGCCAGAATTCGATGGGCGCACTGTTGTTCCATCCCGAGTTTTATAAAGTCGCGGTATCGAACAGCGGGTGCCACGACAATCGCATGGACAAAATCTGGTGGAACGAACAGTGGATGGGATGGCCGCTGGGCCCGCACTACGCGGCGTCTTCGAACGTCGACAACGCGCACCGGCTGGAAGGAAAGCTGCTTCTGGTGGTTGGTGAGATGGATACGAATGTCGATCCCTCATCCACGCTACAGGTGGTGAACGCGCTGATCAAAGCGAACAAAAAGTTCGACTTGCTATTCGTTCCGGGCGGAGGCCATGGCGCCGGCGGAGCGTACGGGCAACGCCTGCTCGAGGATTTCTTCGTTCACAACCTGCTGGGCGTCGAGCCGCCCGACTGGAACGCCAGCCGCGCCGAAACACGCGCGCAAGCCAATTGATGGTCCTCCTGTTCGCTCTGACCCTGGCGCAAGAGTTGCCGCGCGAAGGAGTAAAGCCGCTTGCGGCCGGCGAGATCCTGATTGCGACCGCCAAATCCCACGATCCGGTTCTGGCGAAAACGGTCGTCGTCCTGATCCGCTGTGATCGCGACGGCGCGATGGGCCTGATCGTCAATCGTCCCAATGGAAAGGCGTATGAGGGAGGTCCCATCCAGTTGGGAGTGCGCACGCTGGTGCGCTCGTTACAGAAACCCGAAGGATCCGAACGCATCGCCGGCAACCTGTTTATGCTTCCCGGAATTTCGACCAGCGGGCGAGTCTACGCAGGTTACACGGGATGGTCCGCGCAGCAGTTGAAAGATGAAATCGCGCGCGGGCTGTGGAAGGTTCACCCGGCCGACCCGGCCATCGTGTTCGATCCCAATCCCGCCACCCTGTGGACGCGCCTGCTACGATGAACGCGTCAAATGTTTAAGGCATCCGTCATCCAGGCCGCGCCGGTCATGTTCGATCGCGAAGCGACCATCGCAAAAGTGCGCACATTATGCGCCCAGGCCGCCGATCAGAATACAAAATTAGTCGTGTTTCCCGAAGCTTTTGTTTCCGGATACCCCAAAGGTCTCGATTTTGGCGCGCGCGTCGGCGGCAGGACGCCGGAAGGCCGCCGCATGTTCCGGCGTTACTTTGAAAGCGCAGTGGATGTGCCCGGACCGGCCGTCGACGAGCTCGGCTCCATCGCTCGCGAGCATGCCCTGTTCCTGGTCATCGGCGTGATCGAAAGAGAAGGTGGAACGTTATATTGCACGGTTCTGTTTTTCGATCCGCGGGGAACCCTGCTCGGCAAACATCGCAAGCTGATGCCGACCGCGATGGAGCGCGTCGTGTGGGGCATGGGCGATGGCTCGACCATGCCGGTTTTCTCGACCGAAGTCGGAAAAATTGGGGCCGTCATTTGCTGGGAAAATTACATGCCGCTGCTGCGCACCGCGATGTATTCGAAAGGCATTGAGCTGTATTGCGCGCCCACCGTGGACGATCGTGAAACCTGGGCGCGGTCGATGCAGCACATCGCGTTTGAAGGCCGCTGCTTCGTGCTTTCCGCCGTGCAGTATCTGCGCCGCGGGGATTGCCCGGCTGACTACCCGGCGATACAGGGAGATGATCCCTCGACGCTGCTGATTCGCGGCGGCAGCGTGATCGTGAATCCGCAGGGCGTGGTCTTAGCCGGTCCCCATTACGATGGCGAAACCATTCTTACGGCGGAAATTCATCTCGAAGAAATCGCCGAAGGCAAGTATGACCTGGACGTCGTGGGGCATTATTCGCGTCCCGACGTCTTTCATTTAACCGTGAACGAGCGGCCAGCGCGCGCCGTCGACATCGAAGAATCAACAGCTTGAAAAAAGGGGTCTTGTAACGATCCACGGATCGATCTCACCCTTAATAAGTAGGAAGGCTTGCCGGTGTCCTCTCTGTTTCACGTGCTGGTGGTTGAATCGAGTCCGGCCGATGCTTATCTGATCGCCGAAGGGCTGAAGCAGGCGGGAATGCTCGACGGCCTGAAGACCGTCGGGGACAGCCGCAAGGCGCTCGATTATCTGGAAAACGGAAGCTCGACGGACCTGGTGATTCTCGACTTGAATCTGGCGCCCATCAACGGATTTCAACTGCTTTCGAAAATTCGATCCAGTCCCGCGCTGAGCGGTCTGCCGGTGATCGTGATGTCCGGTTCGGAAGACAGCCGGGATGTCAGGAAAGCGTACCAGCTGCACGCTAACGGCTACATCGTGAAGCCGAGCAGCCTGGAGGAATTCCTTCGATCGATGCGCATCTGGTACCAATACTGGAGCACGGTGGTCCGATTGCCGGCGAGGTAGTGTAGTGCGTCGGGAGTCGCGCGACGTAAAAAGGGGGACAGACTGCTCTGTCCCCGCCGCATATCTGTTGACTCCGCGGTGGAAATCGGCCGTGGACAGAGTGGTCTGTCCCCCTTTTTACGTCGCGCGACTCCCGACGCAGACCAGTAGTTAATCGGGCGAAGGAAGCTTGAAAGAGAAAGTAGCGCCGCTGCCGGGCTTCGATTCGACCCAGATGTGTCCGCCCAGGGATTCGATGGCGCTTTTCGAAAACGCGAGCCCCAGGCCGGTGCCTTTAAAATCGCGGCCATGCAGGCGGCGGAAGATGCCGAAAACGAATTCGTGATGAGACGGATCGATCCCCGGCCCGTTGTCCGCCACGGAAATGACCCAATCGTCTTCATCCCGGCGAGCCGAAATGTGCACGGACGGGTCCGGCCGGCTGGCGAATTTAAGAGCGTTCTCAATCAGATGCCGCATGACTTTCGTCAGCAGATCGAAGTCTCCGCTCACCGCGGGCAACGGATCGCGGGTGATGGACGCACTTCCTGTTTCAATGCGCCGGAGCGCTTCCAGCGTGACCGCGTTCATATCGACCGAAACGGGATGGCGCGGCTCGCCTTCCACCGACGCGTATTCGATCATGGCCCCCAGCAAAGCCTGCATGCGCTCCACTGCGTCCTGAAGAAACGTGAGATAGAGGCGCGCGTCTTCGTCCTCGCCGGCCTTCGACGACACCAGCAGCGAGTACACGCCCACGGTGCGCAAGGGTTCGCGTAGATCGTGCGCGACTCGCGAAGTGAACTCCTGAAAATCGGCGCGCGCGCGGCGCAGACGGGCTTCCAGTTCCGCGCGCGCCCGCTGTTCGGATTCCAAAGCCTCGCGCAATTCTTTGAAATCCTGCTGAGGAATGGGTGTGGTCATCGGCGTAACTTCGTTTGATCCCATTGGAAGGCGTTTTGTTACGGGCTATTGAACGGGACCAAAGTGGAACCGGATTTTGCTCAGGCTGTACTTTGCTGCATTCAGCATAGGCGAGTCACGCCTGCCGGATAACGGAGAATTCCCCGCGATTTCAATAATTTAACACTTTCGGCGGACCGGGGAAACGATCCGGGGCAGACGCGGGTGAGACCGGCCAGGGCTACTGACTTCCCACCAGTTCGCGAACCAGCGGTCCCAGTCGCATGAACTCATCCAGACGCGACGGCTTGCGGAAATAGCGTGTGGCGCCCAGCCGCGACATTTCGGCTTTGTCGCGCGGTGAATCCGAACTGGTCACCACCACCACCGGAACATCTTTGCAGCGGTCGCTGTGGCGCATATGCTCCAGGATCTGGTCGCCGCTACGCTTGGGAAGATTCAGGTCCAGCAGAACCAGCTGCGGACAGTGTCCGCCGCGATGCCGGTCCAGTTCGTCGATGTAATCGATGGCTTTCTCGCCGTCATCGAGCACGTTCAAATCAAAATCGAGCCCGGCGTTTTTCAACGCCTCGCGGACCAGAAACACGTCCGGCTCCGCGTCTTCGATTAATAGAATATTCAACCGGGGTTCCCCCATTTTTGAACCGTTACAACGCAAATCTACCATACAAACGTGTTCGAAAGCGTCGTAGTTTCACCTAGTTTGCACCCGCGTGACGGCTTTGTTCAAGCTCAAAATTAGCCTCAAGCATCGGCACCCTCCAGGGTGGGCGAAGATGTAACGCTGCCGCCATGAATAATCGCTCAGAAAACGGAAACGCCTGGGTGGTCGTGGCATCCAATCCTTCGTACGTCCGAATCTGGAAAGAGGATACATGGCAGGAGACCGCGGATTAGCGTTCGCAATGATCGGCCTGATCGGCTCGACGATGGTGTGGTTGGGCCAGAACAGAACTCACGCCCCTCACCCCAGGCCGGCAATCACAGCCTCCGCCACTCCGGCGAAGATTTGCCCCGTGAAAACCGCGGTGTATGATGCGCCTTCGCACTCCGCGGTTGGCACGTTTGAGGCGGAAGGCGCGACCCCACTGATTACGCCACTCGACTAGTGTCCCTGTCTCCTAAATGTGTGGAATAAAAAAAGGGGACAGACCGCTCTGTCCACCGGCGGGCGTCCTCGGAAGCCCAAAGACTTACGGCCGGGGACAGAGAAGTCTGTCCCCTTTTTTTATTCCACAAATTTAGGAGACAGATGGGATGAGACGGCTGGCTCACCTGGACAGCGGTAAGCTGTGAAACGCACTCGATGAGGTGCAGAGGAGAAACCAGCCATGAAAAAGCTTAGCAAGATGCACAAGCAGATGCGCGAGACGATCGGGATCGATCTGGGCGATAAAATCAGCCGGTACTGCATCGTCGACCAGGACGGCGAAGTGGTCGAAGAAGGCGACTTTCGCAACCAGGCCAGTTCGATCGAAAAACATTTCGGCGATCGGCCGCGGCGGATCGCGCTCGAAGCCGGTGCGCAATCGGCCTGGATCAGCCGCGAGTTCGAGCGGCTGGGGCACGAAGTCATCGTGGCCAACCCACGCGACTTAAAGTGGATCACCGCGAGCGACGCCAAGAACGATCCGGTGGATGCGCGCAAGCTGGCGCTGCTGGCGCGCGCCGATGCTCGGCTGCTTCATCCGGTGGAACATCGCACGGCCGAGCAGCAAGCCGAACTGGCCGTCATTCGGGCGCGCGATGCGATCGTGCGGGCGCGCACGCTGTTGGTCAACAGTGCGCGCGGCATCGCCAAAGGCTTCGGCGTGCGCCTGCCCAAGTCGATCACGGGCACGTTCGGCAAACGGGCCCTCGACACGCTTCCCGAGTTTCTGCGCACCGCGCTCGCCGGATTGCTGGATCAAATCGACGCTTTGAGCAAGCAGATCGCCGGCTACGATCAGCAGATCGGCGAGTTGGCCGGCCGGCATCCGGAGCTCGCGCGATTGGAAAGCATACCGGGCGTGGGCCGGCTCACCGCGCTGACCTTCGTGCTCACGCTGGGCCGCGCCGACCGATTCACGCACAGCCGCGACGTGGCCGGCTTTCTGGGACTGAGGCCGAAACAGCGGCAGAGCGGCGCGCGCGACCCGCAGTTGGGCATCTCGAAAAGCGGCGATGCTTATGTGCGGAAGCTGCTGGTCCAGTGCTCGCACTACATTTTGGGACATGGGGGGCGCGATTCGGCGCTGCGGCAGTGGGGCCTGGCGAAAAGCGAAGGCGGAAAGAAAGCCACGTTGCGAGCCATCGTCGCGGTGGCGCGAAAGCTGTCCGTGCTGCTGCACCGCTTGTGGGTGAGTGGGGAGTTTTACAAACCCTTTCCTAAGATGGCCTGAGGTTTCGCGGTGGTGGTAGTGTCGTAAAGAACCCGTACGTTCCCGGCGACTGCGTTAGTGTCCTTGAGCCTGTGAGAGCTCGTGAGACAGATGGCAGCGCCGGACTTTTGACCCTGAACCCACCTTGCATCGAGCCAGGCACGTGATGGCTCATCAGAATGCGTATGGAAGCCTGGGTTGAAGTAGGGGACAGTAGGAAAAGATTTTTGTTGACAACGGTCGCCGTCTCATGGAAGGACAATAGTGCGTCACACAGATTGCACATCATTCGGGAGCCGGGCGCGCGCGTATGGCGGTTCCCAGCCCCAAGCTTACGAGTCCGTGTGAAAAGTGGAGTTGATCCCCGCCATGACCCTCAGGGCTGGTCACCGACGTCTGCGCCTTCAACGCGATAGACCAGCCCTGCCGGTCACGGCGGGGTGAGGCATCGACTTTTCACACACACTCTTACGCATGGGGCTTATCCAATCCGCCTTCGGCATTTTCGAGGGCACCTAACCAACAGGATTTTCCGACGCACTCCGCCCCTAATCCACTTCAATCTGGGTGAGGGCCCGATCGCGATCCCTGCGGCTGTGGCGCGAGGTGCGGAACACGAACAGGTAACTGGCCAGCAGTCCGCCGGCGATCAGTTTTACCACTTCGACGCCAAAGTAAACCTGCTGCAGCGCCAGAAGCCGTGTGACGGTGCCGATGTTATTGCTGCCCGGCGGAAAATCGGCTTCCCGGCCGCGATAGGCGATCTCCGGGCTGATCGCGCCGAACTGGAACACGACCAGGATCAGCATCAGGCCGCATAAGATCAACGGGAAAATGCGCCTCTGCGTGGCCAGAAGCAGACAACCGCCCAAGGCGAGCGCCAGCAGAATCTGGCCTTCCTCCCAGGTATAGGTAAGGCGTCGCGTCTGCTCGGCGATCGCGTGCTGGAGGAACTGCGCGGTGGCGTCATAGCCGAGTTTTCGAACAATCTCCGCGACCGGCGGCGGAGGCGCGGCCAGGATGGCCCCCGTCAAACCGAGGGAGCGAACCGTGATGTACGCCGTCAGCAGGCAGCCCAGAATCCAGGCGCCCAGCAGAAAAGTGGAGATACGCCGCGTATGCACTTCGTATCAGTGTGACACGAACCGGATACTACACAAGCCCGCGTTGCCGGACCATGTCGAGCGTATCGTCGAGCGCCCGGCCGAACCGTTCGAACATCAGGTCGATCTCCTGCTCCTCGATAATCAGCGGCGGGCAGAACGCGATGGTTTCGCCGATGGGACGCAGAATCAATCCGTGATGGTGGCTGCGTTTGGCCAGGAACGCCGCCGCGTTCGCCGACGCATCGAAGGGCTTCTTGGTCGCCTTGTCGGCCACCAGTTCGATCGCGCCCACCAGCCCGATGCCTCGAACTTCGCCGACCAGCGGATGATTTTCGAATCGCCGCAGCCCTTCCTGCATCCTTGGCGCGATTTTGCGGACATGCGTCAGAAGGTCGCGCTCTTCGTAAATCTTCAGGGTTTCGAGCGCCACCGCCGAAGCGACCGGGTGTCCGCTGTACGTGAATCCGTGGGCAAAGACGCCGATTTTTTCGCTTTCGCTCACCAGCGCGGAATAGATCTTGTTGTTGACCATGACCGCGGCGATGGGCAGATAAGACGCCGACAGAGCCTTCGCACAGGTGAGCATATCGGGCTGCATTCCGAAGGTCTGCGCGCCCCACATGTTGCCGGTGCGCATGAAGCCGCAGATGACTTCGTCGGAAATCAGCAGCACGTCATATTTGCGCAACACGGCTTGGATTTTTTCCCAATACGTGGCCGGCGGAAGCAGAACGCCGCCGGCGCCGATGATCGGCTCGCCGATCAGCGCCGCGACGGTCTCGGGTCCTTCGGCTAAAATCCGCGTTTCAAGCGATTCTGCCAAGCGCGTCGCAAACGCTTCTTCGCTTTCCCCGGGCGCGGCGAAGCGGTACCAGTGCGGGCACTCGATATGCAGAATGTTCGCGATCGGCAGGTCGAAATCGCGATGATTGTTGGGCAGCCCGGTGAGGCTCGCGCTGGCGACGGTAACGCCGTGATAGCCCTTCGTCCGCGCCAGAATTTTCTTCTTCTTCGGCCGACCCAGCGCGTTGTTGTAGTACCAGACCAGCTTCACCACGGTATCGTTGGCTTCCGATCCCGAGTTGGTGAAAAAAACCTTCGACATCTGGACCGGCGCGATGCTCAACAGTTTTTCGGCGAGTTCGATGCCGGTGTCATGCGCCTTGCCCGCGAAGGTGTGATAGAACGGCAGCTTGAGCATCTGCCGGTAGGCGGCATCGGCCAGCCGCTTTTCGGAAAACCCGAGGCTCGCGCACCACAGGCCGGCCAGGCCTTCCAGATATTCCTTGCCGTTCTCATCGCGGACGTAGACGCCGTGCCCTTCGGTAATCACCAGCGGACCGTCGGTCTGATGAGTTTTGAGGTTGGTGTAAGGATGAATGGTCGACGCGATATCGCGTCCCGTAAGTTTCTGGGGCAGCGTGGCGGTGTCTGGCATATTCGTACGCTAACACGCTTTGTGGGGCCGCCAGTCCCCACTGAAGGACTGCCGTCCTGGCGGCAAGCCGGCTGTCGAGCCGGCTTTCGATGGGCGCGAAGACAAGCCGGTCAGAAGACCGGCTCGCCGGCCGGGAAGCCGGCCCCACCGTGCGGTGGTTTCCTGCGCATCTGCACGACCAGGCCGAGCAGGATTCCCCCGCACAATCCGGCGAACAGGCCCTCGCTCATGATCTTCCACCGATTCGGCCCTGTGGGAGACTTCGGAAGCGTTGGCGGGATCAGAATCCGCATCTGGTTCGACGACCCCGAGTCAGCCTCCGCGATGGTGAGCCGCAGATCCGCCTCCATCATGCGCCAAAGCAGTTTCTGAGTCACCCGCTGCGCGATGAGGCGATTCGGGTATTCGAACCGCAGCGTAAACGTGGGATCGTGGCCCGGCGACGGCTCGACCTTGATCGCCCGTTTCATCTGCTCGATCAGTTCCGCGGACGGCGCCGACCAGCGTTCGCCATACAGGTCGAATTCATTGATGAGCTGGCTGAGATATTCAAAGCTCTCGACCGACGAAATCAAACGCCGGACCGTCTCCTCACCCTGGTGCCAATTCGTCACCGGGTCGGCCTCCGGCATAAACTGCTCCGGCCCCACCTGGTGCATCGCCGCGAAACGCACGGTGGTGCTCGATATGTATTGATTCGGCATTCGATACGCCGTTACTCCGGCGATCGCCGCGCCCGCGAGCGTGGCCGCCGCTGCAATCCATCCCAATCCCCATCGCGAGAATTGCATTTTGACCGCTCCTCTCAAGACGTCCACGAACGAGCGAAAATCCGGGCGTGAATCTTCGATCAAAGCCGCGAATTCGTCTCCATAGCGCTCGCGCCAGCGCTTCGGATACAGCCAGGCGGCGGCGCGAATGCCCCATTTCATGCGTGCTTCAACCCAGCTCCGTTCTCTGGCTCGAGCAGAGGACGTCCGCAGGTCGGGCAGATTCCTTTCGACTTTCGCCGCATCCGGAGGGCGATTGCGAGGATGATCCCGCCCGTCAAGCCGGCCAGCAATCCGGCGCCGGTCCACAAGAGGCGATTCGGTCCGAGCGCATGCTGCGGAAAGCTCGGGGGATCGAGTAACTCCAGCCGTTCCCCCGCGTTGCGCAGAGCATACGGCTCGCGCACGTTCGCCTCCATGAACCGGGATAGCAGGTCCTGCACCACTTGTTGCGCCTTGTGCCGGTCCTCGTAGGCGAAGCTCACGCCGATCGCGGGAATTGTGCGGCCTCGGTTGCTGGCGTTGCCGGCGATCGGGACGATCCTGATCCTGCTCTTCATGATCTCGATCACATCTTCCATAGGCTCGCGGCTCCGCTCCCGAGGGTACAGACCGAAGTTGTTGATCATCGTCTGGAGCACCGTCCGGCTCTCGATGGTCTGCTCGATCGACTGGAGCCGGTCATACATCGACTGGTTGATGGCGTCCTGGGTCGCGCTCTCTTCAATCTGGAGCGGCGTGATCTTGATCACCGCTTGCGACTGCCATTGATCGGGAAGGCTGAACGAAACCGCCGCTGCAATCGCCACACCCACCACCGCCGCAACCGTGATGATCCGGCCCGAACCCCAATGGGACAGTTGCATCTTGAGAGCTCCCTTCATCACATCCGCGAGCGACCGCCAATCCGCACCCGCGTCCTCGATCAGTGCTTCGAATTCATCGCCGTAGCGCGCGCGCCAGCGTTTCGGATACAGCCGGGCCGCCGCGCGAATCGCCCGTTTCATGCGTGCTTCAATCTCCGCGAGCCGGCTTTGACAAACTTTTCGAGCACGGCCAGCTCCTGTTCGAAATTCCTCCGGCCGAGCGCCGTCAATATATATGGTTTTCGCCGGTCATCCGACGCGGCCGCCGCGATCCAGCCGCGTTCTTCCAGGCGCGTGATGGCGCCATACAGCGTCCCCGGCCCCAGCCGCAGGCCCGAAAAGCTTTCGATATCTTCCATCATGGCGTAGCCGTGCTTTGCGCCCCCGGCGAGGCTCGCCAAAACCAGCATGGTGGGATCCGACATATTACGTGATGCGTAGTATCGTATCGCGTAATAGCGGCGGTGTCAATGGACGGCGGGATTTATCCCGCGCGGGGCTTTAGCCGCGCCCGCACTGGCGGAGCTGAAGCTCCGCGCCGGCTGAAGCCCGCCGTCCTTAACTAATCGAAATCGATATCCCGCTTGGGCGGCGGGGCGTCCGGATTCTCTTTGGCGAGCTTCAGCATCTCATCGAACTTCTTGCTCAGAACATCCTTGTGCGACTTGTGCGATTCGACCGACTTCTTGAAAATCTCTTCGCGCCGCCCGGCTTCGCCTTTTTGCCGTTCGACCGCGGCTTCGAGATCGGAAAACGTGGGCGGTTTTTCGTGTTCCTTATAACGGATCACGGCCGAAGTTTCCGGATCGACGAACAACTGCGCCTTACAGCACGGGCAGTCGATTTCGATGAGCTTGGGTTCCTTCGGCATTCGAATCCATATTACCGCAGCATCAACTTCTCGACGTGTTTCGCGATCACGTCCACTTCAATATTCAACCGCGCGCCCACTCGCGCCGAGCCGAGCGACGTCGAAACGAAAGTATGCGGAATAATCGTCACGCCGACCACTTCATCCTCAATCGCGGCGATGGTCAGGCTGATTCCGTCGATCGCGATCGACCCTTTTTCGACCAGATATTTGTCGAGCTCGCGCGGAATCCGCACCTTCAGCCAATAATTTCCTTCACCCAGTTGTTCGAGCGATTCAAGCACGCCCGCCCCGTCAACGTGGCCTTGCACGATGTGGCCGCTCAAGCGGGTCGCCGGCGTCACCGGCCGCTCCAGATTCACGCGCGAGCCTGGCATCAGATCGCCCAGGTTACTGCGTCGAAGCGTCTCCGGCGCGAGATCGGCGGTGAACGAATCCGGCGTTAGATCGACGGCCGTCAGGCACACACCGTTCACGGCGATGCTCGCGCCGGTGGTCAAGTCTTCGCGTACCAGCGAACCGCGCACCCGAAGCCGCGAGCCGGCTTCGAGCACAGTTCCTAACTCCTCAATGATTCCCGTGAACATTTTTTTCAAGCCAGGCTTCCACTGCAAATTCATTGGCCGTGATGGAGTGAAGATTCACATTGTGAAACCGGATGGCATCCGCGCGGCGCCGCCGTCCCGCGCCGCCTGCTACTGGCAGCGATTGCATCCCGCCGAGAATCTTGGGCGCGTAGTAAAAGAAAATCTTGTCGGCGACTTCCGATTCGAGCGCCGACCAGTTCACCTTGCTCCCCGCCTCGATCATCAGGGATAGATATTTTTCTTTGGCAAGCAACTCCACCACCGCGCGCAGACTGACGCGGCCGTCCAAATCGTTGAAAACTTCCACCCGCACGCCACGCGATTCGAGCCGGCGGCGGCGCTCGGCTGACGCGGCCGCGGTGGTGGCGACCAGCAAATCGTTCTCACAACCCGCCGCCATGCGCGAATCGGGCGGAAGGCGCAGTTGGGAATCAACCACGATGCGAAGCAGGGGCCGCGCGCGTTCCTCTCCGCTGCGGTCGGTCAGCCGGCAATCGTCGGCCAGTACGGTGCCGATGCCGGTCAGGATCGCGTCGTTGGCGTGGCGCAGTTTCTGGACGTGGGCGCGCGCGAGCTCCGAGGTGATCCAGCCTTCGTTGTCTTCCGGCGCGGCGATTTTTCCGTCCAGCGTCACGGCGGCTTTCAACGTCACCAGCGGCAATCCGGTGCGCATGAAGTGCACGAACGCTTCGTTCATGTGCGCCGCGCGCGCCGTGTATGCGTGGTCTAGCTCGACTTCGATGCCCGCTTCACGAAGCTGCGCGAACCCCCGACCGCGCACTTGCGGATTAGGGTCTTCCATCGCAGCCACCACCTTCGAGATGCCCGAGCGGATGATCGCTTCGGTGCACGGCGGCGTGCGACCGTGAAAAGAATGCGGCTCAAGCGTCACATACATGGTCGCGCCGCGCGCGCTTTCGCCGGCTTCTTCAAGCGCGAGCACTTCGGCGTGTTTGATGCCGGCAGACGTATAATATCCACGCCCGATCACTTCGCCATCGCGCACGATCACCGCTCCAACCGCCGGATTCGGCGACACGCGACCAACGCCGCGGGCGGCCAGTTCGAGGGCCTGCTCCATGTGCGGATTCATCCGGGGATACTCTCTGACGCGACGTTGTGGCGCACGCACTCGTGCGTGCCGCGTCGAGACTCATCTCGACGCCTGTTCGGGCGCGCGCAAGCTATGCGTCGGCAAGAGTGCCGACGCGGCACGCACGAGTGCGTGCGCCACAACGTCATGATCTGGCTGCGACCGGTCATTCAGTCGAATATCGAAGCGACGAAGGTTTCCGCGTCGAACGGCAGCAGATCGTCCAGCTGCTCGCCGACTCCCACGTAGCGGATGGGCAGATTCAGCTCGCGCGAAATGGCGACTACTACGCCGCCTTTTGCGGTTCCGTCGAGCTTGGTCAGGATAATTCCCGTCACCGCGCTCGATTCGGTAAACTTGCGAGCCTGTTCCAGACCGTTCTGCCCGGTGGTCGCTTCGAGCACCAGCAGCACTTCATGCGGAGCGGTCGGGATCACGCGCGCGGCGGTCCGGCGCATCTTTTCGAGCTCGGCCATTAAGTTCGCCTTAGTATGCAGGCGACCCGCGGTATCGACGATCACGTAGTCGACCTTGCGCGCCTTCGCGGCCTGCAGCGCATCGAAAACCACGGCGCTCGGATCGGACCCGGGCTGCTGACGGATCAGGTCCGCGCCGGTGCGCTGGGCCCACACTTCCAGTTGTTCGATGGCCGCCGCGCGGAACGTGTCGGCCGCGCACATCATCACGGTTTTGCCTTCCGATTGCAGCCGCCGCGTGAGCTTCCCGATCGACGTGGTTTTCCCCGCGCCATTCACGCCCACCACCATGATCACGGCGGGCGGCTCGGCTACCGTGGGCAGATCGCGCTCGGTGGCCTGGAGGATTTCGAGCAGATGCTCGCGGATCAGCCCTTTGAGCTCGGCGATATCGGCGGTCTTGCTGCGTTCGACGCGCTGGCGGATGCGCTCCAGAATCTCGTTGGTGGTTTTCGAGCCGATGTCGGCGGTGATCAGCGCGTATTCGAGCTCATCGAGAACACCGGCGTCGATTTCTTTGCGCCCGCTGACCGCGTCTTCCAGCTTCTCCATCAGCCCGGTCCGCGTTTTCTGAATGCCGGCCTTCAGGCGTTCGAGAAGACCGGGCTCGCTGGGAGGCGCGGGTGAGCCGAACAGAGACTTAATCATCGTGGAAACTCCAGTCTAACAGCGCAAGGAAGAAGTGATATCCTCGCGGTAGGTACCTATGGCGCTGGCTTCATCCTGGTGGAAATTGGGCGCCGGGCTCGCGGTCATCGCCACTCTGTACGCGTTCCAGCGGCCCTTTCGCCTGTATGACAGTATGGAGCCGTACGACGATATCCCCCTCCCGCCCGATTGGCGTGTGCCGGCCGAATGGATCCAGGCGCGGCTGATGTATCCTCCGCATCCCGAGGCGCGTTTCACACGGATGTTTCGCTTCGGCTCGCCCAATGACTGGCGGCACGGAGGCACCAGCTGGACCCAGGATTATCCCCGCGCCGACCGCCATTTCGCGATGGCGCTGCGCCGGCTGACGCGCGTGTCGGTCCGTTCGGTCGAGCAGCCCGTGAATCTGGATGACGGCGACGACGTTTACAACTGGCCCTGGCTGGTGGCCGGGGAAATGGGCGACTGGAAACTGACGCCCGCGCAGGCCGCCAAGCTGCGCGATTATCTGCTGCACGGCGGATTCCTGATGCTCGACGATTTCTGGGGTCCCGAGGAATACGCCCGCTTCGCTGAGAGCATGAGCCTGGTGTTTCCCGACCGCCAGGTGGTGGATATCGACAACGCCGACGGCATCTTCCACACGGTTTACGATCTGGACGACCGCTATCAGATCCTGGGCGAATGGGCTCTGCACGGACGCATGAACTATCGCGCGTCCGGGACGGTCGCCAAGTGGCTGGGGGTGATGGACGATCGCCAGCGGGTGATGGTGGCGATCTCGTTCAACTCCGACATCGGCGACTCCTGGGAGTGGGCCGACGACCCGAGTTATCCCGAGAAATATTCGGCTCTAGGGATGCGCATCGGCGTCAACGACGTCATTTACGCGATGACGCATTAACCCCGGGCGTAAGAGTCAGTGTGAAAACCCGAGCACTGACCGCTTGTTCACCGGCAGGGCTGGTCTATCGGGTTGAAGGCGCACGCGTCGGCGACCAGCCCTGCCGGTCACGGCGGGGATCAACTCCACTTTTCACACAAACTCGTAAGCCTGGGGCTTCCACGTCGAATCGGTGGCCGGCGAAGCACCGAGGCTCACCGGCAGAGGCTGGCGTAAGGTTCGCCGGGTCCCTTGGCGAAATTCACTAATCTCCCACGCACCGCACCGCCCTTAGGAATCAGGAGGCGGTTATGAAAAAGACAATCCTGACGGTGATGTTGGTTCTGGTGGCGCTGACGGCGATCGCGGCTGCGGCCCCCACGGTGCATAACAACGATGCCAGCACTTCCAATTATTGGGTGCACTACTATCACAGCTACGTGTATCACACGTATTACTACGCTCCGGTTTACTATCGGCCGGTGTACTTCGCGCCGGTCATCTACCCGGTCTACACGTATCACTACTGGTATTACAAGTTCGCCGGGCGGTAACTCGAGAATCGCCTCTGATCTGTGTTGTCCCTCACACCTGACGGCCCCGGTCCATCTCGGATCGGGGCCGCAAGTGTTTTGGTGGCGTCACTCCAGACCGAACGCCTTCCGTAGCGTCGCGACGAGCGCGGCTCCATCACGGTCCGTAAGTCGTCCAATATTGCGCAGAATTTCCGCCTTTGGCAGGACGCTCAATTTGTGAACGCGGATGTTGGACGGGACATTGAGCCCCGCTTGTCGCCAATCCTCAACCGGAAGATCGAATTCTGAACGTCCACCGACCGACGTGATGGGCGCCGCGACAAAATCCTCGTCGCCGGTGTCGAGGAGGACGACTGCAGGTCGCACTTTCGCTCCGGCGGCCTGGTGAAACTCCATCCGGATCAGGACGATTTCACTGCGCCTCGGCGTCATCGATCAAGCTTTCATAAATCGAATCTTCCGGTGAATAGGCTGCCTCGAATGTTCGCCGGCCGGTCGCGTGCCAGTCTCCGTCGGAATCCGAAGCATCCCACATCACCACTACGCGCAACCGCTCTCCGGCGGGGATTTCCCGTGCGACCTCTGCGGGTACCAGGATGCCGCCGCCGGGTGCAACTGTGCTCTGGAATTCGACAGCCTTCATATGTAACCATCATGGCACACGCCATTCGTACGACTGCGCTAATCTCGGCTGCATCGCACCGCCCTTAGGAATCAGGAGGCGGTTATGAAAAAGACAATCCTGACGGTGATGTTGGTTCTGGTGGCGCTCACGGCCATTGCGGCTGCGGCCCCCTCGGTGCATAACAACGATGGCAGCACGTCCAATTATTGGGTGCACTACTATCACAGCTACGTGTATCACACGTATTACACGCCGGTTTACTTCTACCGGCCGGTGTACGTCGCGCCGGTGGTTTACCCGGTCTACACGTATCACTACTGGTATTACAAGTTCGCCGGGCGGTAACTGAAACGATCGCCTCCGCGTTGTCGGAACGGCCCTGGTCAATTGCGACCGGGGCCGTGGTGTTTTTAGACCACTGCGGCGAGCTCTTTCCACTGCTTGCCCTGGCTCTGGGCGACCGCCGGGTACGTCACGTAACCCTGATACGTGTTTACCCCCTCGCGTAGCGCCGGATTTCGCCGGCAAGCCGCTTCGAGGCCGAGCGTCGCCAGCTCCATCAGATACGGGAACGTGGCATTGTTCAGCGCGAACGTCGAGGTATGCGGC
Organism: Terriglobia bacterium; assembly: GCA_963797245.1. Lineage (GTDB taxonomy): Bacteria > Acidobacteriota > Terriglobia > Bryobacterales > Bryobacteraceae > Palsa-187. Next base: position 471,210 of record CAWCPE010000006.1, on the reverse strand, counting down.
ACCGCCGCCGGCATGTTCGATACGCAATAGTGCAGCACGCCGTCGACGAAGTATATCGGGTCCGTATGCGTAGTCGCGTGCGAGGTTTCAAAACAGCCGCCCTGGTCGATGGCCACATCCACCATCACCGACCCCTTCTTCATGGCCGGCAGCATATCGCGCTTGACCAATCTTGGCGCCGAGGCCCCCGGAATGAGGACCGCGCCGATCACCAGGTCCGCATGGCGCAGCGATTCCCGGATCGTGTATTCGTTTGAAGCGAGCGTTACCACCTGGCTCGAGTAAATATCGTCCAACTCCCGCAGCCGGTTCAAGTTCCGGTCGATGATGGTGACATTCGCGCCCATCCCCACCGCGATTTTGGCGGATTGATGGCCCACCACGCCGCCGCCCAGGATCACCACGTTGGCCGGCGCCACTCCCGGTACTCCGCCCAGCATAATCCCGCGTCCGCCCATCGGCGCTTCCAGGTACTGCGCGCCCACCTGGGTGGCCAGCCTTCCGGCGACCTCGCTCATGGGCGTCAGCAGCGGAAGCGACCCGTCCGATTCCCGGATGGTCTCGTACGCCACGCCATTCACCCGCGCTTCCAGCAGCTTGTCGGTCAGTTCCGGCAACGGGGCAAGATGCAGATAAGTGAACAGGACCAGGCCGGGTCGCAGGAAGTCATATTCCGATGGCTGCGGCTCCTTGACCTTCACCACCAGGTCGCTTTTCGACCACAACTCCGCCGCGGTCGCGACGATCTGCGCGCCGGCCTGCCGATATTCCTCGTCGGTAAGGGAACTGCCCAGACCTGCAGTCGATTGCGCCAGAACTTTGTGCCCGGCCTGAACTAACGCCTTGGCCCCACTCGGCAGCAGCCCGACCCGCGCCTCGTGATCCTTAACTTCTTTGGGTACGCCGATGATCATTTAACGTTGCGCCGCTTTATCGACCGGCTCCGGCCGCTTGGGTCCCAGGCCCAGCGCGATCAGCGAAAGCGAACCGAGCTTCCCGTCGTCAGTCAGATTCTGTTCCCGCTGGAAGCGCTTCAAAGCGTCCACCGATTCCGCACCCCAGTTGCCGTCCACCTGTCCGTTAAAATACCCGCGATCGGCCAACGCCTGCTGGATTTCCTTGTACCGCTCCGGGGTGGGCTGTTGCTGATAGGATCGGCGGGTGGCGGCCACGGCCTTCTTCGATTTCGAGGACTTGGACGATCGCGCGTGGGATACCGGTTTTGCGGCTGTTCTGGTGCTCGAACCAGGCCGGGCTGCGCTCGCCTTATGGGCCGATTTCTTCCTGGATTTGTGCTTCGACGAGGCTGGCTTCGTTTTTGCGGCCGGGGTCTCCTGCGCAATCAGGATCCCGGCGGTGAACAACGCCACCGTCAAAGTGATCGTTCTAAAGGGCAAAACACAGCATACCAAAGTCGTGGCGTGTTACGTCACTGCCGACTGGCTGGCGGTTGGACGATCTATTCCTCCGGCGGACGGCCGCAGATTTCCCGCAGCTTGGGTTTTAGCGACTGAAACAGCGCCGCGAGCGGAGAACTGACCGCCAGGAACAGCGCCAAGTGCTTGATCGCGATCATGGCGACCACGATCCCCACGGCAGTTCCCGATGCGATCGGCAGGGAGCGTACCAGCAGCAGCACGACCGCGCCGCTCAAAAACCCGGCCGCGCCGAGAAACAGCCATTTGCGCGTCCGCTTCTGCTGTCGAGTCACGATGTAACGTTACCGGTCCGGCAGAGTGCCGCTCAGGTACGTGGTCACCGGCGGATTCCGCGGAATCACGCGAACTACCCGGAAGGCGACCGCGTCGCCCGGCTTCAAGGTCTGCGCCACTTTCCGGATATCGTCCGTGGAACTCACCGGCTGCCGGTTCACGGCGACAATCATGTCGTGCTCCTGCAGGCCGATCTCGTCCGCAAACGAGCCCGGCTCGACGCGAGTCACCGTCACTCCGTGCTTATCCGGGGTCAGATCGCGCTCTTCTTCGCTCACCTGGCGCGCCTGGATTCCGAATTTGACCTCGCCCGCCGCCGCCGGCTTCAGCGCCGACTGAGTGTCGGACTCGTCGGCCTTCCGGCCCGCGATGTTGGGATCGTCCGCATAGACCTTCATGCGATCCGCGATCACCACCTTCACGTCCATTTTCTTCCCGTCGCGATCGATGTTCAGAGCCACCGCCGTGCCCACCGGAGTATCCGCCACGTGCCCGATCAGGTCCTGGCTGTCCTTCATCGGCTGGCCGTTCAACCCCACCACGATATCCTGCGATTTCAGGCCGCCTTTATCCGCCGGCCCGCCCTTCTGCACGCTATCGACGATCACGCCGTGGTCGAAGCCCATCGCCTTGAGCGTAAGCTGTTCGTTGCTCATCAGCTTTGCGCCGATCGACCCGCGCGTCACGCGACCGTCCCGGATGATGTCGTTATACAACCGGACCACGTCGTTGATCGGCAGCGCGAAGCCGACGCCCTGCGAGCCGCCGTTCTGCGTGGCGATCATGGTGTTGATGCCGATGACTTCGCCCTTGATGTTCAGCAGCGGCCCGCCGCTGTTGCCGGGATTGATGGCGGCATCGGTCTGGATGAAGTGCTGGAACTCGACGCTATTGATGTTGCGGCCCTTCGCGCTGACAATGCCCGCCGTCACGCTGGCCTCGAGGCCGAACGGCGATCCGATCGCCACCGCCCAGTCGCCCACCTGAACGCCATCCGAATTTCCGATCCGCACCGGCTGCAGATCGCGCCGCGGGTCGATTTTGATTACCGCGATGTCGGTTTCATGATCGCTGCCGATCAGCCGCGCGCGGTATTCGCTGTCCTCGCCGTGCAGCTTCACGTAAATGTGATCCACCGGATCGCCGGTGCGCTCGACCGAGACCACGTGCTGATTCGTAATGATGTAGCCCTTGCGATCCACGACAAATCCGGTGCCGGACTGCTCGTGCTTGTAATTCTGCTGCATCTCCCCGCCGCCTCCGCCATGATTGCCGAAGAAGCGCTGGAACAGGTCCTGCCCTTCCTGCGAGCCGCCGTTGTCTTCGTCGTCCGGATCGGAGGGTTGCAACCGGCGGCGCGGGTGCGCCGCTGCCGCGTCCACCTTGGGAGTGTAATCGGCGCGGATATACACCACGCTCGCGTCCAGCTGCTTGGCGAGCTTGGTGAACTCATTGCCCATCTCCTGGGCCGGCGGAATCTGCAGCGGAGTCGCGTCCGGCGCGGCCTGCTGATCGCGCGCCGCGCGCACGCCCGTGTTCACCAGAGTGCCGATCAGGATGCCGACCCCTAGCGTCGCCATCATCAACAGAGTGGACAGAAGTTTCTGTTCCCGGATCTTTTCGTACAGCTTCATAGTTTGTTCGCCTCGCCTGCCAACCTTCCGCACGGACACTCCTTAATTATAAAGCCTCATGAGGGTGATGCCGACAGGAGCCCTCAGGTTTCCCGATTATCCCACTTCGAGTCCGTTTTGAGCGGACATTAGCAAGCACAGCGCCAATAAAATCCGCCGCAGCCCGGTTTCCCGGCCATCCGGCGAAAACCATTCCGCCGCCGTATGCGCTCCGCCGCCCTGCCCCCCCGCTCCGATCGAAACCGCCGGAATCCCCAGCGACAACGGAATGTTCGCGTCGGTTGAGGAACAATCCAGATGACTCCGCACGCCCAGGAATTGATCGACCGCCCGCATCAATTCGACCATAGGCGAATCCTCGCGCAGCGCGCCGCCCGGCCGCGAGCCGATTTCTTTCACCCGCGCAGTCACCTTCCCGCCGTTCCGCCGCCCGTTCTCCACTTCCACCGCCCGCTCCACCAGGGAGCTCAACAGCGCCGCCATCTGGTCGATCCGCTCCGCGCTTTCCGACCGTAAATCGACTTTGGCGTGCGCTTCGCTCGGAATCGAGTTGATGCTGGACCCTCCCCCGATGACCCCAAAGTTAAAGGACGAGCGTGGCCCATTTCCGTTGGGGGCCTGGTCGGTGAAAAGCGTGACCGCACGGCTGAGCGTGTGCACCGGATTGCCCACGCCATAATCGCTCCAGCTATGCCCGCCCGGGCCGGTGATGGTCACATCGAACCGCCGGCTGGCCAGCGCCTGGCAGGTGATGTGGTCCGTGTTGGGACCATCCAGCACCAGGAACGACCGGAACCGGCTCCCGTTCGAAGCCCGGCACAGATAGCGCATCCCGCTCAGATTCCCTTCGCCCTCTTCGCCGACATTGGCGATCAGCGTGGGCGCTTCTTCGGACGGAGCATTCGCATTCCACACCGCAGCCAGAGCGATCAGCGCGGCAAGACCTGCGCCATTATCGGAAACTCCGGGACCCAGCAACCGCCCGTCGCCCGCAACCTTGATTTCTTCAGACGATCGAGGCGCCAGCACGGTATCCAGATGCGCCGTCACCGCGACTCGAGCGTCGCGTGATCGCGTGGCAATCACATTCCCGGCGCGATCGATCTTCGAATCCCACCCCAGCGACTTGAACTTCTCGGCCATCCACTCCGCGCGCTTCTGTTCGAAAAACGTCGGCGCCGGAACGCGGCACAATTTCAAATGTTGTTCGTTGATCCAGGCCCGTTCGCGCCGGAACCAGTCCACGCAGGCGCGCACTTCAGGCGTCTCCGCCATCTCCGCAACCGGCCGGGTGAGCAGTGCCATCGAAATCCCAGTCTAGCGTGCCAGATGTTATGCTGCGTGGGAAATGGCCCGTCCCCCGAATCGCCTGCTGATGAGCCACCTTGCAACCTTCGATCCGCAGATCTCAAGCCTGACGCTCGCCGTGCGCCAGATGGTTCTTGAAGAAGCTCCCGATGCCATCGAATCGATTTCGAAAGGTTATGCGCTCGCCATCGGGTTCTCGTTCACCGGCAAGCCGCTCAAGGACGGGTTCTGTCACATCGCGACGTATCAAGGTCACGTCAATCTTGGCTTCAACCGCGGCGCGTTGCTCCCGGACCCCGGCGGAGTCCTCGAAGGAACCGGCAAGCTGGTCCGCCATATCACGATCCACAGCGAGAATGACCTGGCTCGTCCGGTGGTCCGTCGATTAGTGCGGGCGGCCATCGATCAGGTGAAGTAGGTCAGCCGGTCTCGCCGGCTGTCTCCGCCGTTACTCGCGTTCGTATCAAACCCCGGCCATTCGATCCCGCCGTGATGCCCCACTGTGCTCCCCTCCCTGACCGAGCGTGCGTGAAAAGTGGAGTTGATCCCCGCCGTGACCGGCAGGGCTGGTCTATCGCGTTGAAGGCGCAGGCGTCGGTGACCAGCCCTGCCGGTCACGGCGGGGATCAACTCCACTTTTCACGCAGCCTCTTACGGTCGGGGTTCCGTGACACTCAACTTCAGCCTTTCGCCGGAAACCTACGCCGGATTGGCGCACGACGGGCTGAAAATTCAGTCGGCCGAAAACATCGACGAGAAGGCAGCCGAGCTCCGGCTCGCGGCACGCGATCCAGCGACAGGAGCCGTGGGATCGGTCTACCTTCCGGTTCCGAGCCTGTCGGAGCGATAGCAGTCGGTAATAGAACCCCGACCGGGATAGAACTAAGGTTTTTCCGTGAGGCCGACGATCAACCCTTAGGAGAGGTTTCCCCCTGGAGACCCACTAAATACTAAAGGTTGTACAGGTGTGTCCAGTTTCATCGCCAGTTTCGTCGATCGAGCGCGGGTGGAAGAACGGGCGGGCCGGATCCCGGATCCGGTAAAGCGCCTCCGTTATCTTCGGCATACCATGGGGCACACCATGGCGCTCCCGGTTCCTCCGCCGGCATCCTCGGTTCGGCGGCGCAGAGTTCCCAGAACGGTGCTGGCGCTGGTGCCGGTCCTGGGAATCGCCCTGACCCCCTCGCCCACCGGAAGTGCCGAAACCTTCGTACGCGAGCGCGGGCTGATGGTCACTGGCTCCTCCACTCAGACGACGGCGTCGACAGTTCCCCGCATCTGGCAAGTTGAAAGCTCCGACACCATGGACGTTTACAGCAACGGCCTGCGCGTGGACCGGACTTTCGCCGTTTCGAATCGCCCGCGCACGCCCTTCCCGATTTTTCCGTTGACCGGCGGTTCCCAGCCGGTGCGAACCTCAGACACGCCCGCGGGCATCGTCTTTCACACTACGGAAAGCCTGCTCGCGCCCTTCGATGAAGAGGACAACCGGCGCCTGCGCCAGCTCGGCCGGAATCTGGTCGAGGTGGTCCGCCAGGAGCGTGCCTATCATTATTTGATCGACCGCTTCGGCCGCGTCTACTCGGTGGTCGCCGAAACCGACGCCGCCAATCATGCCGGCCACTCCGTGTGGGGCGGGCCCGAGGGCATTTACGTCAATCTAAATGACAGTTTTCTGGCAGTCTCGTTCGAAGGCCAGAGCGGAGCGGGCGACGAAATCACTCCCGCACAGATCGCGTCGGCCAAGGTCCTGACCGAAATGCTGCGTTCGCGTTACGGAATCCAGGCGGAGAACTGCGTCACCCACGGGCAGGTATCCGTCAACCCCTTCAACATGCACATCGGAACGCATACCGACTGGGGTGGCCATTTCCCCTTTGCCGCGCTGGGGCTGGCCGACAATTACGCCATCCCGCTCGCCAGCATTTATGCGTTCGGTTTCGAATTTGACGCGCCATTTATCGACCGAACCGGCGGATGGAAAGGCCTGTACCTGGCGGCCGACCAGGTGGAACGCCAGGCCGCGGCGGAGCAAGTCACGCCCGCCCGGTATCGCGCCATGCTGCAGCATCGCTACAAGGAAATCGCGGCCGAGCTCAAAGCGGAGAGAGAAATCGAAGAAGGAGAAGTCCCATGATGGAATTAATGAAAGGCGAGACCAGCCCGGCCGTCGGGCTCGACGTCGGGACCAGCCGGATTGTGGTCGCACAGCGCGCCGGCCAGCAGATCGCGTATGAATCGCAGCTCAACGCCTTCGTGACCATCCCGCACTCGAAAATCACGCAAACCGCGTTTGAGCGCGAGCGTGTCCCGCACGCCGTGGTGGGCAACGAAATCAGCGTGCATGGAAACGAGAGCCAGCGCTTCGCCACCTATGTGAACGCCGAAATGCGCCGCCCCATGACCCACGGGGTGCTCGACGCGAAGGAGCCGGACAGCCTGCGCGTGATCCGGGAGATTCTCACCTCCATGCTGGCGCCCCTGGCGAATCGCGAAAAACAGAAGCTGTGTTTCACCATTCCGGCCGCTCCCCTGGGGGCCGAAAGCACGCTCACCTATCACGAAACTACGCTGCGCCAGATCCTGAGCGAACTGGGCTACCAGCCTTTGGCCATCAACGAAGGGCTGGCGGTGATCTACGGAGAAATGGAAGCCTCCAATTACACCGGCATCGGCATCAGTTGCGGCGGCGGACTGTGTAACGTCTGCCTAGCCTATCTGTCGGTCCCGGTGGTCAGTTTCAGCGTCCCCAAAGCCGGCGACTTTATCGATACGAGCGCCGCCGCGGTCACCGGGGAACGCTCGCATTTGATCCGGCTCACCAAGGAGGATTCGTTCCATTTCAACGGCTTCTTCGCCGACAAAATGCACCAGGTGATCGGCGTGTATTACGACGACATGATCCGGTCTCTGGTGGCCGCGCTCAAAGACGCGTTCACCAGGACCAAGAATATGCCGGCCTTCAACCGTCCCATCCCGATGGTTTTGAGTGGCGGCACCGCGCTGCCCACCGGCTTCCGCGACCGCTTCGAAAAGATCCTCTGGGAGCAGGATTTCCCCATCCAGGTCTCCGAAATCCGCATGTCGAACGACCCGCTGCATTCGACCGCCAAAGGGGCTCTCGTCTACGCCCTAAGCGACCTTTAGAATCAGCCACAGATAGACGCCGATTCACGCAGATCCGACGGATCTGGAGCGATCGGCGTGAATCTGCGTGCATCTGCGGCCATAACCGTTTCGCATAAGATACGTCCTGAGATCATGACTCAGATCCTCGACGTCGAAGGCGCTCCGCTTGCGCCCGAATCCATCTACATGCTTGAATTCGTGGCGAAGCGCGCCAAGGAACTGAGTGCCGCCGCCATCCGCGACAGAATTCGAGCCGCCGCACAAGAGATCGAAAACGCAGTCGCCCCCGTGACCGCCGAGCAAGCGCGCGTCCGCCCCGTCGACGGGAAGTGGACCATCGCCGAAGTGGTCGATCACATCTCTCAAACCCAGATTCGGGGCGGTGAGGAGCTTCGGCATCTCCTCGAAGGTCGACGCCCACCGTTGCCGCCCGTATATGAAGCCCTTCGCTCGGGCGCGTCCCAATGGGCGCCCTGGGAACTGCTCAAGGAAGAGCTTCACGGCGCGAATCAGGCCATGATCGACCCGCTGCAGTCCGCACCCGAGGGAGGTCCGGTGCCCGGGGCGCCCACGGTCAGGACCGTAATGGTAACGCTTCGCAAGCTCCCCGGCGGCGGCACCGCTCCGCAGATCTATTTCGCCGAGCTGCCCTGGAAGGAATACGCCCTGTTACAACGTCTGCACCTGCTCGATCACCGGACCCAGGTGAAGAAACTCCGCGCATCTCTCGCGGCGTAAGTTTTTTCAGAAAAATCTTGCTAATCCCCGCGGCGATGGGTCATATTTGAGTTTGGACGCAAGTCCATTTATGGGCTCGGATTCTCATGCCGGATCAGCTGGTGTTCCTCACCGAACTGGTCGGCCTCAAGGTTTACGACCTTAAGGGGCGTAAGATCGGTGTCGTCAAAGACGCCGCGCTGGTGCCGCTGATCGATCAAGTGCGCGTGGACCGTTACCTGGTGGGCGGCGGCTGGAGCTGGCTGACCGTCCGGTACGACCAGATCGAATCCATTTCGCTCGCGGGCATCCGCCTGCGCGATGAAAACCTAACGCCGTACCACTCCGATGAGTACATGCTGCGCCTGACGCGCGACCTGCTGGACCAGCAGATTATCGACGCGCAGGGCCACAAGGTGGTGCGCATCAACGACATCACCTTCGAAATCCGGCGTGAAAACAACAACGGACACTCGGGCGACCAGCTCTGGGTGCTCGAAGTGGATATCGGTATCCGCAGCATTTTCCGCCGCCTGCTGCAGGGAGTTCTGCCGCCCACCTGGGTCCGGCGCCTGCAGGTCGGCATTGCGCCGCATTCCATCCGCTGGGAATTCTGCAACATCCTGGAGCCCGATCCTCAGCGCCGGCTGCGCCTGAATATTTCCAACCGGCTGCTCGAAAACATGCACCCGGCCGACCTGGCCGATATCGTCGAGGACCTGAGCCCGCAGGATCGCGAAGCCATTTTCGAAAATATCGACAGCGAAGTGGCCGCCGATGCGCTCACCGAGGTGGATCCCGACATCCAGGCCAGCATTCTCGAATCGCTTGAAACCGATAAGGCCGCCGATATTGTGGAAGAGATGTCGCCCGATCACGCGGCCGATGCGCTGTCCGAGCTCGAAGAGTCCACCAGCGAAGAAATCCTGGAAGAGATGGAGCACGAGCCGAAGTCCGAGGTGGAAGAGCTCCTGGAATTCGAGGAGGACACCGCCGGCGGGATGATGAACACGGAGTACGTGGCTTTGAGCGACACTTCCAGCGTCGCCGATGCCCTTCAGGCGCTGAAGAATAACGAGGAACTGCTTGAATCGCTGAACACGTTGTTCCTGGTGGACGCTGGAGAGCATTTGAAAGCGGCGGTCCCGCTGGCGCGCCTGTTCCTGCATGAAGGCGCGACGCGGCTCGAGTCTTTGGCGACCGAAAACCTGATCTCGGTCCCGGTAGGCGAGCAGCAGGACCGGGTAACGGAGTTGTTCGACAAGTACAACCTGCTGGCGCTGCCGGTGGTGGGCGACGATGGAAAACTCGCCGGGGTCATCACGGCGGACGATATCATCTCAGTCCTCAGGCAGCGGTAATACAGGACGGCGGACTTCAGTCCGCGCGGAACTTTAGCTCCGCTCCCCAGCAGCAAGGCTAAAGCCTTGCGCGGGCTGAAGCCCGCCGTCCTCTCAACCCTACTTGTTGGCGTACTGCTCCGTCCCCATAAAATGCAGCGACACATACGGCTCATCGCCCACCACCCAGCTATCGTGACCGGGAGGGCCGGGCGGAATATAGAACAGCGTTCCGGGACGCAGCTCGTGGACCGTCCCATCCTCCATCGCCGCCGTAGCGCAGCCGGAAATCACCATCCCGACATGCTCGACATTGCACCGCGACGCACCCACCAGCGGACCGACATGCTCCGACCATTTCCACCCGGGTTGATAAGTCGCCCGCCCGATGGTCATCCCGCCGACGCGGACCAGCTCAAATTTCCCTTTTTCAAAAGTCCGCACTTCATCCGGCTCTTCAAAACGTTTCAGAATCGTATCGCGGTCCATGTCTGCATTTTATCCTTCGAGGTGCTTGAGCGCGGCTCCGAGCGCTCGCAGTTGCGGCCATGGCACCTCGGGACAAACCAACTCGACATCAGTGCCGAGCTTTCTCGCAGCTTCGCTGATCCGCTCCAGACACCGTTCGACGGCGTTGCTTGTTTTCCGGTCCCGTACGAAGCTGCTGAGATTCATCCCCACGGTGAATTCTTCGATGAGTGCGATGTTTTCGAGAATGTCTTCGAAACGCTGCGCCGGATCTTTAGAAGGCAACGCAGGATCTCAGCCTCTACGCTTTGGCGCACGCGAGGCTTAAGCATCCCCTCTTCCACCAAGTCCACGCGCTGGCCAAGCAATTCCGAGAGCCTCACCTCGATTGCCGCTACGTCCAGGAGCGAGATCCTCCTGGTCTGATCGAAGGCGGCGAGCAGATCCACGTCGGAATCAGGTCGTCGGTCGCCACGTGCGGTCGAGCCGAAAAGCGACAGCCTCACCAGGCCCGCAGCCCTTAACACTGGCTCGTGTTTGCGCAGCGTCGCGATGACTTCTTCCCGGTCCATCTATGTTTTAATCTTATCCGAGGTTCACCCTAACCCAGGCAGCGCAGCCAGAATCCGTCCCGCGACTTCTTTCCCCCGCTCGCCCACTTCTCCGATCGGTCCCACGCAACTCGGACAGCCCGCGTCGCAGCCGCACGATTCGAGCAATCGCGACGCCCCTTCGAGCAGGGTCCTGGTCAGCTTGAACAGCGCCGCACTCTGCCCGATTCCGCCGGGATAGTTGTCATATAAATACAAATTCGGCTCGAAGGTCTTGCCCGCGATGTCTTCCGTGATCGAAACGCCCAGATCCCGCGGATCGCACATCACCAGCAGCGCTCCCACCGTTTTCAGCAGCGAACCCAAGCCCACCAGGCCGTTCTGCTTCTCGGTCGGCGTCAGATCGGCGAACCGCGCCAGGAATGTTTCGGGAAAATGCAGCCAGAAAGAGGTGGTGTGCATCTCCTGCTCCGGCATCGACAGATTGCCGGCGCCGATGTTCTCCATGGTGTAAAACTTGACCTTCTTGAACCCGACGATCTGCGTATTCAGGCGAACTTCGCCATACGCGGCACTAGCCGCGGCTTCAACGCGTCCGGCGCGGGCGTCGCTCACCGCGGCCGATTCGAATTCATTTAACTCGCGAACCTGCGTGTAATCGATCGCGTCTGTGAAGTAATCCGAATCGACCGAACGCACATACGCCTTGCGGCCTTCGTAATCGAACCGCTCCACCTGATACTGCCGAGCTTCATGCAGATAGATCGCCTTCTCATGCAGCGTGGTCAGCGCGGCGTTAAACGATACCTCCGCGATCACGCGATGGTCGCCGGTAATATCTACTACTACGAAGTTGTCGCTCGACACCGCGCGCAGGCTGACTGCGTCGGCCGGGTAGGAATCCGACGTCCAGTGCCACGCCGCCCCGGAATGGTGGACGAACTTCAAATCTCCCAGGAACTGGCAGAGGTCGCCGGTATCGTGCGGACCGAACTTTTCCCCGTCGCGCACCGGCAGCTCGAACGCGGCGCATTTCAAATGATTGATCAGGATCTCCAGATTGTCGGGATTGATGCGCGCATGTTCCGGTGCGCGTTCGAAAAAATATTCGGGATGTTCAATGATGTACTGATCGAGCGGAGCACTCGACGCCACCAGCACCGCAAGCGCGGCCGTCTGGCGGCGCCCCGCGCGGCCAGCCCTCTGCCACGTGGATGCGATCGACCCCGGGTACCCCGCCATCACCACCGCGTCGAGCGATCCGATATCGATCCCCAACTCCAGCGCATTGGTCGCGACTACGGCTCGAATCTCGCCGTCGCGCAGCTTCCGCTCGATCTCCCGGCGTTCCTTGGGAAGATATCCTCCGCGATACCCTCGCACGCCTGGATGGTCGTCCTTTAAATAGGTGAGCAGAAGTTCGGTTGCCAGGCGGCTGTTGGCGAACACCAGCGTCTGCTGACCACGATCCAGCAATTCGCGAGCAATGCGCCGAGTTTCGTTCAGATAACTGCGCCGGATTCCCAGCTCGCGATTCACCACCGGCGGATTGTAGAACACCACGAACTTTTCGCCCGCTGGCGCACCGTTTTTCTCCACCAGGTCGAACGGCAATCCGGTGAGCGTCTCGGCCAGCTCGCGCGGATTCGCGATGGTGGCCGAGCAGCACACGAACTGCGGCGACGATCCGTAAAATTCGCAAACCCGTTTCAGCCGCCGCAGAATATTCGCCAGATGGCTGCCGTACACGCCGCGATAATAGTGCAGCTCGTCGATCACCACGTAGCGCAAATTCTCGAACGCCTTGGCCCACTTGGTGTGATGCGGCAGAATCCCGGAGTGCAGCATGTCGGGATTGGTCAGCACCACGTTCGCACGTTCGCGAATGGCGCGCCGCGCGTCCTGCGGCGTGTCGCCGTCATAAGTAAACGCGCGGATGGGAGATCCCATGGCGTCCACTGCGCCTTGAAACTCCTGGAGCTGATCCTCGGCCAGCGCCTTGGTCGGGAACAGGTACATGGCCCGCGCGCCCGGCTCGGCCATCAGCCGGTTCAGCACCGGCAGGTTGTAGCACAGCGTCTTGCCGCTGGCGGTGGGAGTGACCACGACGACGTTTCGCCCCGCCGACGCCGCTTCGAATGCCGCCGCCTGGTGCGAATACAACCGGGTGATGCCGCGCGAAGCCAGCGCTTGCCTGACTGGCGCGGGAACGCCTTCGGGGATCTCGACGTACTCGCCTTCCCGGGCGGGTTGTTTGCGGATGGCGCGCACCGGAGAATCCGGATGCGCCATCCATTCTTCAAATCGCGCGATGGCGCCATCGAGGCCGCGCGGGCGCGTCGGGAAATCCAGTGCGAGCTTGGTTGCGAGGTCCATCTTTCGCCCCTTCTTCGCTACAGGATACCCCAGGCCGGTTCGCGGAATCTACGCCCGGGCGCGGATAAATTCGTACCGCTCGAGCGTTGCCGCGAAGGTCGCCTCGGGATCGTTGCGCAGCACTTTCCCGACGCAGCGCAATCGCACCTCCGCTTTCGATCCGGGCGCTTTGGGGAAAGTGATGAGGTATTCGATCGGTTCGCCCACCTCCACCGGCGCCCCCGATGTGAACAGCACTCCCGATGAACTCACGTTCCTGGTTTCCCCAACCGTTTTCGCATGGGCCTCGCCGCGAAGCAGCTCCAGCGGCAGCCTCAAGTCGAATCGTTGATTTTTTCGTTGTTCGATCATTGTTACCTTCGACTCTATAGCCAAAGCGAACTAAGGTCAATGGAGACTGGATAGAGGAAACCCCCTATTGTCATAGTACTGGCGCGCTATTGTCCTAGGTCCTCGACGCGCTCGATGTGGAAGACGCGGCAGCGCCCGTGCTCCTCCGCGCGGTAGGCGATGAACATGACAATCTCTCCCCGCCGCTTCAATGACCAGATGGATCGCACTCGTTCTCGAATCATGCCTCATGGTCGGGGCAGAGGCGCGCGCCGCTCTTCCTACGAAACTTCCATGTGCAACATCTCAAACCAAATCCAGTCCGCCGGATTTGCGTGATGTGGGAAAATGGAGGTCTTGCTAGACCGCATCACCGTGCACGGGGCACGGCAACACAACCTGAAGAATATCGACGTCTCGATTCCGCGCAATACCCTTACCGTCATCACGGGGTTGAGCGGATCGGGGAAATCGTCGCTGGCGTTCGACACGATTTATGCCGAAGGCCAGCGCCGCTACGTCGAAACGCTCTCGCCCTACGCGCGCCAGTTTCTGGATCAGATGGAGCGACCCGAGGTCGATTCGATCGATGGCCTCAGCCCCGCGATTTCGATTGAGCAGAAGACCACCAATCGAAGTCCGCGGTCGACAGTCGGGACCATCACCGAAATTTACGATTACCTGCGCGTGCTGTATGCGTCCATCGGGATTCCGCACTGCCCGAATTGCGGAAATCCGATTTCCCGGCAGACGCCGGAGCAGATCCTGGAACAGGTGCTGGCGCTCAAAACCAATGAACGCGTAATGATCCTGGCGCCGGTGGTGCGCGGGCGCAAGGGCGAATATAAGAAGGAGCTCGAAAAATTTTCGAAGCAGGGTTTTTTGCGGGCGCGCATCGACGGCGTGATGCGCTCGCTCGACGAAGAAATCACGCTTGACCGGCGCAAGAATCACACCATTGAAGTGGTCGTCGACCGGCTGCTGATCAAGCCCGAAATCGAGAAGCGCCTGGAGGCTTCATTGCGGACCGCGGGGAAACTGGCCGACGGTCTGGTGCTGGTCGCCATCGTGAACGGGGAAGAGCGGTTGTATTCGCAGAAGCTCGCCTGCCCGGATTGCGGCGCGAGCGTTCCGCAGTTGGAGCCGCGCAGTTTTTCTTTCAACAGTCCGTTCGGGGCGTGCGAGGAGTGCAGCGGGTTGGGGTCGAAATGGAGCTTCGATCCGGCGAAAATCATTGTCGATCCGACGCGGCCGCTGCTTGAAGGCGGGCTCGGGCCGGGCGGCAGCTCGTCGTATATGGCCACGGCGATCACGAATTTGGCCGCGAAGTACAAAATTCCGCTCAAGCGCTATTTCGCCGAGCTGCCGGAGAAATCGCAGACCATTCTGCTCGAAGGCGCGGGCGGGTTGAAGGGCGTGCTGGGCGTTCTGGAATCTTACATTCTGGATCCGGACGCGAGCGATACGTATCGCGAATGGTATCTGCAATACATGTCGCCGAAAACCTGTCCGGTGTGCCATGGGCGCAGACTGAAACCGGCGAGCCTCGCGGTTCGCGTCAACGGGCTCACCATTGCCGAGCTCACTGCGATGCAGCTCACGCGCGCTCTTGAAACGGTTCGGGCATGGACGTTGACCGATCGCGAAAAACTCATCGGCGGACGCGCCGTCGAGGAAATTCGCAATCGGCTGGATTTTCTGGTCGCCGTTGGACTCGAATATCTCAGCCTGGAGCGTTCGGCCACGACGCTTTCCGGTGGAGAAGCGCAGCGCATTCGTCTGGCGACGCAGATCGGGTCGCGTTTGCGCGGCGTTTTGTATGTTTTAGACGAGCCGTCGATTGGGCTGCATCCGCGCGACAATTCGCGCCTGCTCGATTCGCTGGCGCGACTGCGCGATCTCGGCAACACGGTGCTGGTGGTGGAGCACGATGCCGAGACCATCGAGCGCGCGGATTATGTGATCGACCTCGGACCCGGAGCGGGACGTCTGGGTGGGGAACTGGTGGGGCAAGGGACGCCTTGGCAGATCGAACATAATCATGAATCCCTTACCGGACAATATCTTGCCGGAGTTCGCAAGATCGTGACGCCGGCCGCGCGGCGCGTGCCGGGTGAAAAACGAATCGTCATCCGCGGCGCGGCGGAGCATAATCTGAAGCATATCGACGTCGAATTTCCGCTGGGTTTGTTCATCGCCGTCACGGGCGTTTCGGGCAGCGGGAAATCCACGCTGATCAATGACATTCTGTATCGCGCGGCGTCGAAGTTCGTGTATGGATCGCGCGCCGAGCCGGGCGCGAACGACGCCATCGAAGGAATGGACAACATCGACAAGGTGATCGAGATCGATCAATCGCCGATCGGGCGCACGCCGCGCTCGAATCCGGCAACGTATACGCAGGCATTTACGCTGATCCGCGACTGGTACTCAAAATTGCCGGAGTCGCGCGAGCGTGGATACAAGCCGGGACGGTTCAGCTTCAATGTAAAGGGCGGGCGGTGCGAGGCCTGCCAGGGCGATGGGCTGAAGCGCATCGAGATGAATTTCCTGCCGGATGTGTACGTTACCTGCGACGTGTGCCGCGGCCGGCGCTACAATCACGAAACTTTGCAGGTGAAATATAAGGGCCAGTCGATCGCCGATCTGCTCGAAATGCCGATTGAAGATGCGTTGAAGCTGCTCGAAAATATTCCGCAGATCAAGGCGAAACTGGCGACGTTAGTTGAGGTTGGCTTGGGTTATTTGCATCTGGGGCAATCCTCGACCACGCTTTCGGGCGGGGAAGCGCAGCGCATCAAGCTGGCCCGCGAATTGAGCCGCCGACAAACCGGTAAGACGCTGTACATTCTCGACGAGCCGACCACCGGGCTGCATTTCGAGGATATACGCAAGCTGCTGGACGTGCTGCATAGCCTGGTGGAACTGGGTAACACGGTCGTGGTGATCGAGCATCAGCTGGACGTGGTGAAAACGGCGGACTGGATTATCGATCTGGGTCCGGAGGGCGGCGAAAAAGGCGGAATGGTGGTGGCGGTGGGACCTCCGGAGGAGATTCTGCGGCATCCGCGCAGCTACACCGCGCAGGCGCTGCGTCATTTTTTGGAGAATGGAAAAGCGGCATGAGGACGGCGGATTTCAATCCGCGCGGCGCTTTAGCGGCGCTGGTCGGGAGCAAGGCTAAAGCCTTGCGCGGGCTGAAGCCCGCCGTCCACTCAGGTCGGAATATTTGAATGAGCCGGTATACGAGCAAGCCGCTGGATTTCGACAACCTCAAGACCGTCCCCATCGACGCGCGAGGCGGGAAAGTGGATGTTTCTCACTTCGCCAAACCGTACGAGGGAAATGGGATTAACGGTCTGATCGATTCGCTTCCGAAGCTTCTCGCGGCGGATTCGTTTCGCGGGGTTCTCGATGCGCTGCGACGGGCGCGGGAGCAGAAACGCGCGATTCTTTGGGGCATGGGCGGGCATGTGGTCAAGTGCGGGCTCGCCGATATTCTGCTCGACCTGATGCGGCGCGGATGGGTTTCGGGATTCGTGATGAACGGCGCGGCGTCGATTCATGATTTCGAAATTGCCATCGCCGGGCAGACCAGCGAAGACGTCGAAGCCGTTCTGCCTGATGGTCGATTCGGTGCGGCCGAGGAGACCGGGCGCGAGATGAATCTCGCGATTGTGGAAGGCTCGCGCGATAACCTCGGCATGGGGGAAGCGCTGGGGCGGCACGTGATCAAAATTGCCAAACCTGAGTTTGCGCCGCACAGCATTCTTTACGGCGCTTATCAGGCGTCGATTCCGGTGACGGTGCATGTGGCGGTGGGCACCGATACTCCGCACACGCATCCGGGAGCCGACGGCGCTTCGATCGGCACGGCTACGCATCGCGATTTCCGGCTGCTGTGTTCGCTGGTGACCGGGCTCGATTCGGGCGGCGTGTATCTCAACGTCGGATCGGCGGTGATTCTGCCGGAGGTTTTCCTGAAGGCGGTTTCGGTGGTGCGCAATCTGGGGCATCCGCTGGCCAGCTTTACGACCATGAACTTCGATTTTCTTCAGCACTACCGGCCCAAGTTGAACGTCGTCGAACGCCCGCATGCGCGCTCGGGTGGACGGGGATTTGCGATTACCGGGCATCATGAGCTGATGATTCCTCTGCTGGCCGCGGCGCTCATCGAAAGCGACCGATGACTCCGGAGAGCGAGTATCCGTTCTGGAGTTACGAGGATCTCGCGTTATTCATCGGTGGGCTCTTACCCAGCGCGGCGATTGCCTTTGGGATCGTCAGTTTCATTCACTTTCCGAGCCGTGGCACGCAGGATGTCGCCTTTCAGTTTCTGTTTTATGCGCTGGCGGTGATGGTGCTGTATATTCTGATCGCCTGGCGATATGAGCGTCCGCTCTGGCGATCGCTGGGATACACGTTCCGGTTTCGGGGCGCGGTGCTGTATGCACTGGTCGGGCCGGTGCTGGCCATCTCATTGGGAATTTTAGGGTACGCGTTGAAAACACCGCCCGAAAATCCGATTCGGGATCTGATCACGGACCGGGCGTCGCTGATCGCGATTCTGATTTTCGTGGTACTGATCGCGCCGATTTTTGAGGAGCTGGTGTTTCGGGGATTTCTGTTTCCGCTGCTGGCGCGCTCGCTGGGATCGTGGATGGGAATCGTGGTCACTGCCATTCCGTTTGCTCTCTTACACGTAGTCACCTATGGGCCGGTGTGGCAAAGCATTGTGATCGTGGGGCTCGCGGGGATCGTGTTCGGAGTGGCGCGTGACCAATCCGGGTCGACCGCCGCGTCGGCAATGATACATATCGGTTACAACGGGACGCTGTTCGGGGTGTTCCTGATCCAGCATTGGACCGATCTGCGACTGTAACGGGTTTGTCACCAATAAACCACTTGTGCTGGACGTTTTCGCGCGCGTATAATCCCAACAAAGCCAATGGAACCAACCCGTCGCAGGTTCTTTCAGATGGGCGCAGGTGGCGTGGTCGCCACGGTGCTCGGATTCGATGTCAGAAAAGCGTACGCCCAGTCGCGCGAGCTGAAGATCGCGAAGACCACGGAGACGCGGTCGTTGTGCCCGTACTGCGCGGTCGGGTGCGGCGTGATCATTCACACGCTGGGCGATAAGGCCAAGAACGTGACCGCGCAGGTGGTGCACGTGGAGGGCGATCCGGACCATCCCACCAATCGCGGCACATTGTGTCCCAAGGGGTCGTCGCTTTATCAGGACATTTTGAACGACCGTCGCGTGTTGAAGCCGCAGGTGCGCAGGCCGGGGTCGGATCACTGGGAAGATATCTCGTGGGATCAGGCGTATAGCGAAGTTGCACGACATATCAAGCGGGTGCGCGACACGACGTTCGTCGAAAAAGACGCGCAAGGGCGCACGGTGAATCACCTGCAAACGATCGGATGGAACGGCGGCTGCACCGACACCAACGAGTTCAACTATCTGGTCGTGAAGACCATGCGCGCGCTGGGCCTAGTCTATTTAGAAAATCAGGCCAGGGTTTGACACGGCCCCACGGTCTCCAGTTTGGGGGCCACCTTCGGACGGGGCGCGATGACCAATGGCTGGATCGACATCAAGAATGCCGACATGATGTTGATCATGGGCGGGAATCCGGCGGAGAACCATCCGTGTGGATTCAAATGGGCGATTGAAGCCAAGCGTCAGCGCAACGCGAAGATGATCGTCGTTGATCCGCGCTTCACGCGGACGGCGGCGACGGCCGATCTGTACGTGCCGATTCGCGCGGGATCGGATATCGCATTTCTGGGCGGGCTCATTAATTATGCGCTGGAGAACAATCGGATCGCGAAGGAATACGTCGCCAATTTCACCAACGCGAGTTTTTTGATCCACGACGATTTCAAGCTGCCGGACGAGGATGGCGTGTTTTCGGGATTCCACGCGGATACGCAGACCTACGATAAGGCGTCGTGGAATTATCAGGGCTCGGGCGGGACGGGGCTGCCGGCGAAGGTGACCGCTGATCAGACGCTCGAAAATCCGCGCTGCGTGTTTCAGCTTTTAAAGAAGCATTATTCGCGCTACACGCCGGAGATGGTGGAGAAGATCACCGGGGTTCCGAAGGATCAGTTCTTGAAGACCGCCGATCTGTTCACCTCGATTCGCAAGGATGGTGATGTTTCGAAAGTCGCGACGGTGATCTACGCGGTGGGCTGGACGCAGCATTCCTTTGGGACGCAGATTATCCGGACCGCGGCGATGCTGCAACTGCTGATGGGGAACGTCGGGCGGGCGGGCGGTGGGGTGAACGCGCTGCGCGGGCATTCGAATATTCAGGGCGCGACGGACATGGCTGGGATTTTCGACAATCTTCCCGGATATCTGAAGGTCCCGACGCCGGCCGATACCGATTTCAAAGCGTGGATGACGCGCATCACGCCGACTTCGTCGAAACCGCAGGAATGGGAGTCGTTCAACTACTGGTCGAACACGCCGAAGTTTGCGGTGTCGCTGCTCAAGTCGATGTACGGCGACGCGGCGAAGAAGGAAAACGACTGGGCGTTTAATTATCTGCCGAAGGTCGACCGGAATTATTCGTGGACCTACATGTGGGACGGGATGTATCGCGGAGACGTCAAGGGCCTGCTGACGTTCGGCATGAACGGCGTGTGCATCGGGCCGGATTCGAATAAAAACATCGACGCGTTGAAGAAAGCCGAATTCCTGGTGGTGTGCGACATCTATCCGGACGAAACCAGCGACTTCTGGCGGTCGCCGGGGATCAAGCCGGAAGAGATGAAGCAGATCCAGACGGAAGTGTATCGGCTGCCCGGCGCGGGGTTCGCGGAAAAGGACGGAACGTTCGTCAATTCGGCGCGCTGGCTGGTGTGGAAATGGGCCGCGGTGCCGACGCCGGGCGATGCCAAACTCGATCAGGAGATTCTGGCGCAGATCTTTTTGAAGGTTCGCGAATTGTATCGGAAAGAGGGTGGCAAGTTTCCCGATCCGATTTTGAATTTGACGTGGGGATACACCAATCCGCAAAATCCGTCGCTCTCTGAAGTCGCCAAGGAACTGAACGGGAAGGCGATCGCCGACGTAGAAGACAAGTCAACCAATCAGACTATGAGAACCGGCCAGCAGTTGCCCGGATTTTCGTGGCTGCGCGACGACGGGTCGACGGCGTCGGGCAACTGGCTGTTTTGCGGATCCTGGACCGAAGCTGGTGCGTTGTCGCAGCGCCGCGGGACAGACGATCCATCGGGGCTGGGAATTTATCCGGGCTGGGGATGGTCGTGGCCGATGAACCGTCGCGTGCTGTACAACCGCGCATCGTGCGATGTTTCGGGCAAGCCGTGGGATGCTTCGCGCAAGCAGGTCTGGTGGAATGAATCGGCGAAAAAGTGGGTGGGCAACGACGTTCCGGATTTCAAGCCCGATTCGAATCCGAAAGATCACATGGGGCCGTTCATTATGAATGCGGAGGGCGTGGGGCGGCTGTTCACGCCGCTGGGAACGCTGGTCGACGGACCGTTTCCGGAGTTTTACGAGCCGATCGAAAGTCCGGTCGCGAATCTGCTGCATCCCAAGCAGCAGAACAATCCGGTGGTGAAGAAATTTTCGACGGCGGCCGACAAATACGGAACGAAGCAGCAGGGATTTTCAGTAGTGTGCACCACGTACCGGCTGACCGAACACTATCATTACTGGACGAAGAACAATCCGATGAACGTGCAGCTGGTGCCGGAGCCGTTTGTCGAGCTTCCGATGGAACTGGCGAGCGAGATCGGCGTCAAGGGCGGCGATCACGTGAAAGTTTCGAGCGCGCGGGCGTCGTATATTGCGAAAGCGATGGTCACACATCGCATCCGGCCGCTGATGTTGAATGGCGAAAAAGTCTATCAGATCGGCATTCCGATTCATTTCGGTTATCGCGGTATCCAGGAAGATGCAGGCAGGACGGAGCGGATGCTGGTGAATTCGCTGTCGCCAACGGTGGTGGATCCGAACGCCAATACTCCGGAGTTCAAGGGGTTTCTGGTGAAGGTGGAGAAGGTCTGATGCCAGACGCCAGATGCCAGGGGCCGGATTATGAGTAACGGGGTTTTGGAAGTTAAAGCGATTTCGGGGCACGCCGGGCCGGTGCCGGGTCGCGATGCTTCGCGGGATTACGCGGTGGCGAAGCTCATTGACGTCACCACCTGCATCGGGTGCAAGGCGTGCGAAGTGGCGTGTCTTGAATGGAACGGCTACCCGTTCCGCGAGACCATGTTCGACAACACGTATCAAACCATGCCGGATACGGCGTGGAATTACTACAACCTGATCCGGTTCAATGAGCATGTCGATGAGAGCGGCACGCTGAGCTGGCTGATGCGCAAGGATCAGTGCATGCACTGCGCCGATCCGGGCTGTTTGCGAGCGTGTCCAGCCGACGGCGCGATTGTGCAGTATTCGAACGGGATCGTCGATTTCCAGCAGGAAAACTGCATCGGGTGCCAGTATTGCGTGACCGGATGTCCGTTCAATATTCCGAAATTCAATCCGGAGACGAAGAAGGTTTTCAAGTGTACGCTGTGCTCGGATCGGGTGGGCGCGGGGCTCGAACCGGCTTGCATCAAAGCTTGTCCGACGGGCTGTCTGCACTTCGGGACAAAAGAGGACATGAAGGACCTGGCCGAGACGCGTGCGGCGCAATTGCGCGAGCATACCTCGCATAAGAACGCCGGCGTGTACGATCCCGCGGGCGTGGGCGGAACGCACGTGATGTACGTGCTGCACGATATCGAGCACCCGGAGCTCTACGGCGGGCTGCCGAAGGATCCGCAGATTCCTTTATTGGTGCGGATCTGGAAGGGGCCGCTCAAATGGGTCGGAAGCCTGGCGATGGCGGCGGGTGTGCTCGGCGTGGTGGCGCACTTCCTCCGCTTCGGGCCGAAGGAAAAGCATGATTGAGCGCTACACATTTCACGAACGGATCTGCCATTGGACGACCGGACTGACGTATCTGTATTGCTTATCCACGGGTCTGGCGTTTTACACGCCGCACCTGTTCTGGATCGCGATGGTGCTGGGCGGGGGGCCGACGTCACGCTTCTGGCACCCGCTGATCGGGCTTGGGTTCGTGGCGTGCGCCATGTGGATGCACGCCATCTGGCGCGGCGATATGTCGATGACGGATGCGGACCGCCAGTGGATGAAGGGCGTCGCGAACTACATCGAGAATCACGATGACAAAGTGGTCCCGCAGGGGCGTTTCAACGCCGGGCAAAAAGAATTTTACTGGATCATGTTCTACGGCGCGCTGCTGCTGGTGATTTCGGGCGTGTTCATGTGGTTTCCCGAGTACACGCCCATCTGGCTGCGCGCGCCGATGATCGTGCTGCACGAATGCGCGGCGCTTGCCACCATCGGCGGGTTCATCATCCACGTATACATGGGCGTGTTCATGGTGCCGGGCGGGTTGCACGCGATCACGACCGGATATGTGTCTCGCGGATGGGCGAAGGCGCATCATCGGCTCTGGTACCGGTCGGTGACGGGGGACAGCGAGTAACGGCGCACCGAATCGATGCCGTTCACATTTGAGCAGCGCCTGGCACGGGCGGCGGAGCTTGCGCGGACGCATCCGGCGGCGCGGGAGATTGTGGAGTTTTACGCCGCGCTCACGCGCTTTCAGAAGCAGATTTTTGACGAAGTGAGCGCGCGCGGGGAGACTCGTGTTGAATCGCTGGTCCAGTTTTTTCCGCGTTTCATCGAGGTGTTGCGACGGAGCGGGCCGCAAGGGCTGGCCGATGCCGGGGAGCAGATCGCGGATCGCGCGGCGTTGCTCGAAGCATGCTGGACCGGGGAGTGGCACGCACAATGGTTTTTCGGACGCGCGCTTTTGCAGCCCTTTGCCGAGTCCCTCGCTGCGCGTGGGCAGGTCGATTTAGAAAACGCAGGGATGATTTGCCCGTTCTGCAGCGCGAATCCCGTGGTCGCGGTGCGGCGCGGGGAAGGGGATGGGGGGAAACGATCGCTGGTGTGCTCGCTGTGCTCGACAGAGTGGACTTTCCGGCGAATCCTGTGTCCGAACTGCGGCGAGGAAGATAAAGAGAAGCTGCCGGTGTATGTAGCCAAGGAGTTCCCGCAGGTGTGCGTCGAAGCGTGCGATGCTTGCGGGCGCTACATCAAGGCCGTGGATCTGACCGTCGACGGGCGCGCGGTGCCGCTGGTGGATGAGATCGCTACGCTGCCGTTGAATATCTGGGCGGAAGAGCACGGGTACTCGAAAATCGCGCCGAACATCGTGGGGATGTGACCTGGGAGCTGGTTGAAAAAGGGGGACAGACCGCTCTGTCCACGCCAGATGCTTCTTCTGGAATCAGGTATTTGCGATCGGGGACAGAGTAGTCTGTCCCCCTTTTTCAACCAGCTCCTAGCCCTGCTTTGCGAAGTTCCCCACGTGGTCCACGTCCAGGACCATCTCGCCCCGGTCGTCGATGTGGAACGCCGGGCTAAACTTCGCGCCCCATTCGATTTCATCGAAACGATAGGAGTAGCGGGCGTTGACGTTCTGGGCGAAGGTGTCGTCGAAGGCTTTGATCAGGATGAGGACTTCGGCCTGCAGGCGCTGCAGGTCTTCAACGGTCTTGCCGAACAGAGGGCTCGATTCGTCGATGGGATGGACCACGGTCCAGGTGAGCGGGAAGAAATAGACGCTGTCGCGCTCGAGCGTAAGAGTGGCGAACTGGCGGGTGGGCGCGCCGGAGGATCCGTCGACCGTCATCAGCACCACCGTAGTGCGCAGCTCGATCAACACGTTGGGGCGCCGGTTGACGATGCGGAACTGGAGGCTGGTGCGGTCCTGATACGGCGCGATCAGGGCGCTGTGACTGAACCCGATTTTCGCGGAAGGTTTCGAAACGCGCCCGAACAGCAGGCCGGTGGCGAGGGCGAATCCCATGAGGCCGACCAAGGCTTCAAATGCGGCAATCGAATTGGCGAGCACTCCGGCGGGTGCGAAATTCCCATAGCCGACGGTGGTGAGCGTGTGGGAGCTGAAAAAGAAATCGTCCAACAGCCGTTTGAAGGGGGTGGACGTGGTGATGCCCACCAGTTGCGCCGGCGGCATGGCGAAGTAGATCACCGCGAAAACCGAGTTCACCACGATGTAAGCCGCTAGAACGAGGCTCAGGAATAGCGACCAAGAGGCGTTGATCAGGTACAGGTAGGGATGAATGTCGCGCCAACTGGTGCCCTGGCGCAACACGTTAAAGCTGCCGTCTTTATCGATGGCGCGGCGGAGCGATCCGACTACCTGCTGAGTCAAGCCTGGGTCGAAGGCGGGCTTTTGCATATTCGGATGTTAACGCGAGAATGATACGTGGAGGAAAAGGGGACGTTCTGTCCGCCGGGCGGCAAGTTAACCGTATGAGAGAGTGCGGATTGGGGGTGCCGGAGCGGCGGACTATTCATCCACCGCTCTCGGTTGAACGGGCACTCGGAGGAAGATACCCGTTTGGTGGAGATTATACTCGCAATCGCCTACTGTAAGTCAACCTTGGGCATGGCGCCCGAAAGGAACTCGCCGAAATCGTGCTTAAGCTTGGCGTGCGAATCGCTGTCGATGTAGAGCATGTGACCGGCCTGATAAAAATCCCAGGTGATGTTCTTGTGCATCTCCGGACTCAGGCCCATGTGATTGAAGGTGTATTCGACCGCGTAGTAGGGCGTGGCCAGATCGTAGAATCCGGCGGCGACCATCACTTTCATGTACGGGTTCTTCACCATGGCGTTGTGCAGCAGGCTGGTGGTGTCGCCAAAGCCGTTCTGCACCTGATAATCCCAGGGCTGGACGCCGCCGCTCGGATAGTAGAACATGTCGGTTTTATAGCCGAGCTCGGTGCGGATGTAATCGGTAAACACGGCGGTGAAGGGCGGCGTGATCAGGGTGCTTGAAGGATCGTATTCGCTGGTTTCGCCGGTGTTCAGTGACGAAGGCCCGGCCAATCGTCCATCATACCTTCCAATCGTTTCGTGCTCATTGCGCAGAAGCTGGCGGGCGAAGTGGCTGACGTCCCAGCGCAGATTGGTCTCGTCGAGGTAATGCGGATCGAGGCCGGTAAAACGCGCCAGCTTCTCGATGGTTGCCTTGCGTTCGGCCGGCGAAAGTTCGTCGCCTTTGGCGAGGGCCGCGGCGTACTCGCCCATGGCGAAGGCTTCGGCTTCCTTGAGGAACGGCTGCAGCGCTTTCTTCTGCAGATCCGGCGCGACCTTCTTGTGATACCAGGCGTCGGCGCAGTAGGTGGGCAGCTCGAGTTGATACACCAGATCGTCACTGCGGCTCCAGATGGTTTCGAGGTTCAGCGTGGTGCCGATCAGCACGATGCCGTTGAAGGCGATGCCGTGATCGATCAAATAGCCAGCCAGGCCCGCGGTTCGAAATGTTCCGTAGCTTTCCCCGGCGATGAACAGCGGCGAGAGCTCGCGATTGGTGCGGTCGATGTACAGGCGCATGAACTCGCCGATGGATTGAATGTCGCCCGAAACGCTGTTCATGCGGCGTGCGATGGCGACGGTTTTGGCGCGGCTGTAGCCGGTGCCGACCGGATCGATGAAAACCAGATCGGTCTGATCGAGCCAGGTGTCCGGATTGTCCTTCAGGTGGTAAGGCGGAGGAGGCATCCCGCCGTTGGGCATCAGCATGGGACTGCGCGGACCCATGCCGCCCATGTGCACCCACATGGACGCGGAGCCGGGACCGCCGTTGAAGCTGAACGTCAGCGGGCGCTTGGTGGGATCGGCGCCGTCGAGCGTGTAGGCCATGTAAAAGATATGCGCTTCGGTTTCGCCCGAGGAATTCTTGATCGGCATCTGCGCGACGGTGGCGGTGTAGTTGATGGTTTTCCCGTTGACGTTGATGGAGTGATGCGTCACGACGGGTGTCTCATCGATGTCGCCGCCGATGGCGGGTCCGGGACCGGGGATGCCCCCTCGTCCGCGTCCGCCTTGCGGTGCGGGGGCTGCCTCGCGAGCAGGAGCCTGAGCAGGAGTGGCTTGCGCCTGGCCCTGGCGGCCTTGCGCGTTCAGATTCGGAATTTGAGCGAGTACGGCCAGCAGGATCGCGCCGGCGGTTCGAAGGGAAGATGTGGGCATTAAATTCATGATATTACGACCGCGGTACCGTGACAGGGGGTGCCTGGCGGCATGTTCTATTGGATCGCTACCGTCACCGGGACGCTGGAAGCGCCGCCGGACGATACGATCAGCGGAACGCCCGGCCCCGGCTCGATTCCGGAGGGGACCGTTACGTTTACCTGATACGCGCCCACAAATTCCGGAGCCAGTCCGGCGAACGCGGCCGGTACGGAGATTCCGCCGATGGTGACCGTCACCGGGCTGGACGCGTAGGATAGCGTTGAAAGCGGCGCGGCTGTTCCCGCCGGGACCGCCGGAGCCACGGCGCCTAAGCCGGTGCAGTAGATCACCAGCAGGTCGCCGGCGCTGGCGGGGTTGGCCGGAGTATTTTCGAGGACGGCTCCGTTGGCTTGGTACTCGACAATCACGCCGGGTCCCTGGCCGGTCTGATTCTGCGTGAACACGGAGGGCTGAGTTTCGCCGAGCACCACGGGTTCCGGCATGGAATAGGACTCGCCCTGCTGGACGATCAACTGCTGCGGCACGCCGATGGGAGAATCGTAAGGCACGATCGCATTGATCAGCCCCGGCGCGACCACTTGCAGCGGCAGCGCTTCTCCTCCCAGCAGCACTTGCGTTCCGCCCAGCTTAGGCGGATACGGCGACGTGTTATTGGACACCGGCGCGCCGGCCAGATTCGATCCGAAAATCGAGATCCTGCTTCCGGGGGCGAGCGGCGCTACGGCGTAGCTGGCCGAGCTGACCGCGCCTCCCGAGAAAACCAGAGGCATGGCCGCGTTCGCCGCCAGCGTGCCGATCACTCCGGCCGATCCGTACAGGGGCGCCGCGTACGACGTTGCGACGATCCCGACCGTAACCGGGCCGCCGGTCGCGATCGAATGGGGCAGCCAGGTGCCCGACCATTGCCCTTGGCCGACCGGCGTCAGCGACACCAGCGGATCTCCACCTGGGAAATACGCGGTGACCGCGCCCGATTTGAACGGAGTTCCGCAGTCGTCGACGACTTGCGCGCTCAAGGGCACGGGGATGCCCGCGGTCGCCTGGAATCCGCCTCCCAGGTTGGTAATCATGGGGAAAAGATGCGTGGGAGTGCACGACGCGGTCTTCACCAGCAGCAGGACCGCGACGGGATAATCGGTATTCGTCTCGGCCAAGTGGACGTCGATCGATCCCAGATACACGCCGGGCGTCAGACCGGAGGGATTGACGGCGATCGTCTCGGTAAGCGGCTGCGTGGACGTCACGGTGCTTCCCGAACTGGTCGCGGTGAACCAGCCGTCGCCGCTGGCGTAGGCGATGCTGGCGCTGGGGGTCAGCGGCTGGCTGGTGGGATTGAATAGCGTCACGGTCTGAGCGGCCGGAATTGCTCCCGCGGTGGAGACGAAAACCAGGGCGCTCGACGAAATCGACGGAACGGTCGCCGTGGTGGAAACGGTGAGGGTCACCTCCACTGCCTGGCTCCCATTAACCGCACCCGAGCCGGTGAACTGGATCAGTCCCGAGTAGGTGCCGGGCGCGAGACCGGTGGGATTCGCCAGGACG
The DNA here is from genome assembly GCA_963797245.1 of Terriglobia bacterium. Lineage (GTDB taxonomy): Bacteria > Acidobacteriota > Terriglobia > Bryobacterales > Bryobacteraceae > Palsa-187. The sequence continues at coordinate 442,974 of CAWCPE010000006.1, read as the reverse complement.
GAGATTTGGGCGGGCGAGGTGCCCGACGATGGCGTCACAGTGAGCCAGTTTCCCGCTAAAGCGGAGGCGGTCGCGGTGAAGTTGAGTGATCCGGATCCGGAATTTGAAACGCCGAGAGTTTGCGCGGGTAGCGATATGGCTCCCGGCTGAGCGAAAAACTGAACGGCCGATGGCGACACCGCGAGCTTCGGTCCAGCAAGAGCAAGTGCGAGAGTGACGGGCACGCTGAGCGTCGCCGGGGATTGGCCGGTGGGCGTGATGGTGATGGCCACGTTCGACGTGTAGGTCCCCGGCGGCAACCCCTGCGTATTGGCGATGGCGGTAATGGCGGTTCGCGAAGACGGCGCGATGTTGCCGCCCGGCACCGGGACGGTGATCCAGCAGGTGGCGGTCGCGCCGGGGCAACTGGCCGATGCGGTATAGCTGGCCGCGGCCGATTGGAAAGGCGTTGCGAGTTCGATCGCAATAGTGCGATCGCCGGCCGCGGAGGCGTGAGGGAAATAGGCCGCGGTGTTCATCGACGACAGGTCGGTAAGGCTGCTGGTGGTTTGGATCGTGATGCCGTTGTACCCCGGCGGGCCGTTGGAATCGAGCCCCGGCGGACTGTCAGTGCAATTGATGTCGGTGGGGTCGCTACAGCCGCCCGAAGTGACCGTGACGGGCGGCCCGCCGCTGGTTCCTGGTATTCCGGACGGGTCGAACATCGGATAGTTTGGGCCGCCGGTATCGAGGGTGACTTCTGTGCAACCGTCGGTGACCGAGTAGCAGATTACGGCGGAGCAATCCGCGCTTACGTCATCGCATACGGCCGGCGCAGTCCCGCCGGCACCGCCCAGGGTGCTGGTGGGGGTTAGGGAATTGAAGATGGTTGCGCCCACGCCAGACCCGGCGGCGAAGGTGAAGGTGTGGACCACGTCGAGCGCGACCGGATTCGACGGCGGCGTGAGCGAATAGGCTTGGGATTTGAAGGAAAAGCTGGCCGGCGAGGGGAAAGGTCCCATAACGGGCAGCGGTTGGCCGCTGATGAAGAGCTGCGCCTGTAAGCTGCTGCCGGCGGCGAGGTTGCCTCCGAATCCGCCTTCGGCCGACTCGGTGGAATCGCGCAGCGGGAAGGAGAACTGAAAATCCTGGAGGACCTGAACGGTGATTACGTCCCCGGGGGAGGGGGTGCCGGCCGGGTTACCTTTATAGATCACCGAGAAGGGCGAAACGACGCTGAAGCCTGGGGCGTCGGCGGTTCCCGCGCTCGAATTGATCGCGCCCACGATCTTGTATTGATCGGAGTTGGCCAGGGTGACGGTGAAATTGAAGTAGGTGGACGCGGAGTTGCCGCTCGACACCACGTCGGGCGACGAGCAGTTGCCCACCTGGCAGACGCCGTTCACCATAACGGCGGCTCCGAAGGCTGGCGAGGCGGCGATCACGATTGCAAAAACATTTCTGCGTAATCGGCGCATGATCCCTCTTCAGGGCCTCCAGCGCTTCCACAGCATCAGTCCTGCCACCAAGCCGAGCAGGCCGAGCGATCCGGGCTCCGGCGCGGTGGTCTCCTGCAGCGTGAGGTCGCGCTCAAAGGTCTCCACATTCACGGTGCCCGCTATGGTGTCGTCGACTGTGCCGGTTATAGGCCCTAAAGGTCCATAGCCGACCACATAATCGAAATTGGCGCCCAGCAACTCAAAGCCGGTATCGGAGGTGACCGTAAAGGGAACCGGTTGCGTGGTCAGCATTTGATAGAGCGCCAGGGCACTGGGCGACGGGGAGTTGTTGGGGTCCGGCGGATATACGGATGCGTCGGTGTCGTCCGGCGCTCCAAAACCAGTGGTGTTGGCGAAGCTGGCGAGATTGGTGAGGACGTAGGCGGGGAGGGCTGGTGTGTAGCCCGGCAACGCCGCCTCCACCGCCTGATCCATCAACGGCATAAAGTACGTGGGGATGAATCCCAGACCTGCCGCGACTACGTCGGCGTAATCGTACTGCGTTTCCACGGTCATGTCCTGGGTGCTCGAAAGCAGAACATCCGTCGGGGAGTACAGCTGTACCGTGCCGTAGTAGATGTTCACCTGCACGAAATCGTCGTAGGTGGTGCCATCCGCCTTGGCCGATCTTGCCAGCGCCGCCAGCGCGAAAAGGACCGCCGCCGGGGTCGTCCCGCCGGACCACGGGCGACAAGCTATCCTGGGGCTCTTCATTTGTGCTCCTCGCCGGCAAGTTTGCGGCGAGCCTCGAAGGGACGCAAGTCGCATGCGGCACGTGACGTCACACTCCTTTGTTTTCCGGCTGATAGAATGGTGGGCCGGAAGCGCTATGCGAATCAGCGGGGAACCTTCGAAGGACGCGTCTTCGGCGGATTCGGCCAGCCAGCGCGCAATCCGTGCGCACATTGAAGCAGTCCTGGCCGCGCCTCTGCTCGCTTCTTCCTCCCGGAAGACGCAACTTCTGCGCTACCTCTGCACGCGCGCCCTGGACGGCGAAGGCGAGCAGGTGAACGAGTATGCCATCGGCGTGGATGTATTCGAAAAGCCGGCGTCCTTCGATCCGCGCATCGACTCGATCGTCCGCACCGAGATGGGCCGGCTGCGGCAGAAGCTGAAGGAGTATTACGCCGGCGAATCGCAACCGCCGGCGGTCCGCATCGAGCTGCCGCTGCGGTCGTATGTTCCGGTCTTTACGTTCCCATCGCCCGAGCCGGCTGCCTCTGCCGAGGGTCAGGCGAGATGGCATTCCAGCGGTTGGATCATGATCGCGGCGGCGATTGCGATCGTCGCCCTGGCATCCGCTTATACGATTTCGAGAATCCGGGGCAGGAACGCCAATGCCGCGGGTACCCGGACTATTGCCGTTCTTCCATTCCTGAATCTGACCGGCGATCCAGGCCAGGAATATCTGGGCGACAGCCTCACGGACGAATTGACCGAAACGCTGGCCGAATCCAGAAATCTGCGCGTGGTGGCGCGCACTTCGGCGTTTCAGTTCAAAGGCAAGGGCGAAGATGTTCGCGAGATCGGCCGCGCGCTCAACGCCGGCGCCGTCCTGGAAGGAAGCATTTCCCGGCAGGACAGCGAATTTCGGATCGTGCTTCAGTTGATACGCACGTCCGACGGCTTACATTTGTGGTCGCGGACCTACGATGCATCGCCCGCGGAACTGAGCCGCGTGGAGACGGAGATGGCCGGCTCGACTGAGCAGGCGCTGGTGCCGGCTCGAAAAGTGGTGCCGGCCAAGCCGCTCACTTCACCGAATCCCCGGGCGCACGATCTGTACATGCGGGCGATTTACCAGATTCAACTGCACAATGCGGATTCGCTCAAGGAGGGTCTGAGGCTGGCGCAGGAGGCGGTGCAGGTGGATCCGAACTATGCGCGCGCGTATTACGCGATCGTACGGGCGGCGACCATGCTGAGCGGCACCAATGTAATTTCCGGACGGGAAGCCATTGAGCTGGGCAGAACCGCGGCAAGGAAGGCGCTGGCGATCGATCCGCAGTACAGCGACGCACACGCTTTTATGGCGCATACCGCCTACGTGTATGACTGGAATTGGCCGGAAGCCGAGCGGGAATATGCGCTGGCGCTTCAAGGCGAAGGCTCGCATGGCAACGCGCACAGTCTGTATGGATGGGGGCTGATGACGCGGAAACGGTTCGGGGAAGCGCGCAGCCATCTTCAGATCGCGGAAGAACTGGACCCGCAAAACCCCGGTCCGCGCACCAACCTGACGACCGACCTGATCAACGAAGGTAATTTCCCCGCCGCCCGGCATGAGATTTCCGAAATGTTCCAGCTGTATCCGAAATCGATCGTCGCCGAGCGCAACCTGGGCTGGATTGCGATTCTCGAAAAGGATTGCGCCGCCGCCCGTGCGTCCGCACGGACGGTCGCCGAGTGGTATCCGGACCAGGGCGATAAAACCGGCAGCCCGGCGATGAAGGTGGCTTGTGGCCAGCCGGAGGAGGCTCGCCGGCAGCTGGAAAGCATGTTGAAGCAATCGGCGAAGGAGTTCGTATCTCCGTGGGGAATCGCGCAAGGCTACGCGTCTCTGGGGGACGCCGAGCATGCGATCGAATACCTGCGGAAGTCGGCGGATGCGAGAGAGTCGCTGGTTCTCTATATGATGGTCGACAGGCTGATGGACCCGATCCGCGGGGATCCGCGGTTCATCGCGATCGAAAAGGAAATTGGACTCATCCCATGAAACTTTTGACCGCATTCCTGTGCGCCGCGGCGACGCTGGCCGCACAAGTGTCCGCACCGGAGATCCGGACGATCTCCGAGCGCGCGTACATTTTCGCCTATCCGATGATTTTGATGGAGTACACGCGCCGCGCGGCGGTGGAGCGTGGAACCATGGGCGCCGGGGGTGGAACAAACGAGTTCGCGAACCTTCAGCGTTTTCCCGACGACACTTTTCACCAGGTGATCCGGCCCAATGCCGACACGCTGTACTCGGCGGCGTGGATCGATCTGAGTAAAGAGCCGGTGCTGTTGCACGTCCCCGACGTCCACGACCGGTATTACCTGATGCAGTTCATGGACGCGTGGACCGAAACGTTTTCTGTGCCCGGTAAGCGCACCACGGGCACTGGTGAAGGATGGTTCGCGCTGGTTGGCCCCGGTTGGAAGGGCACGCTGCCGGAGCGCGCGAAAAGAATCGATGCACCGACCAACATGGTCTGGCTGATCGGCCGGACGCAGACCAACGGCGCGGGCGATTACGAGAATGTCCACGCCATCCAGCGGGGCTATCAGTTGATGACGTTGAGCCAGTATCCGGATGGTCCACCGAGGCGGCCGGCGGCGCGACCGGCTCCCCGCGGCGAAGCCGGTGGAACGCCGCCGATGAAGGTGCAGGCTCTGACACCCGAGGAATTTTTCCGCACGTTCGCGGAGCTCCTGCCGGCCAATCCGCCGCATCCGGGCGATGAGCCAATGATGAGAGAGCTGGCGAAAATCGGAATCGAGCCCGGGAAGCCGTTTCGTCCGGAATCGCTCGGAGCTGAGGGAACGAAGGCGCTCGACCAGGGCGCCGAAGCGGCGGTGAAGCGCCTCGCATCGCTTGACGATCGGGTCGGCAAAACAGGTCCGACCGGATGGTCCGGCGGCGCCGGGAAAGTCGGCCGCTATGGGACCGATTACATGGCGCGCGCGGCGGTGGCGCGCATCGGATTGGGCGCGAACCCACCGGAAGACGCGGTGTATATGCACTGCCACCAGGATTCCGACGGGCGCGCCTTCGATGGCGCGCATCGCTACCGCATTCACTTCGCGGCAGGTCAGTTGCCGCCGGTGCGCGCATTCTGGAGTGTGACGATGTACGGTCCGGACGGATATTTCGTGCACAATCCGATCAACCGTTTTGCGATCGGCGATCGCGATCCGTTGAAGAAGAATGCGGACGGGTCTCTGGATCTATACATCCAGCATGAAGCTCCGGGCGCGGATAAGAACAGCAACTGGCTGCCGTCGCCGGCGGGCGATTTTAATCTATCGCTACGTTTGTATTGGCCTCAAGACGAGATCCTCAAAGGCAAGTGGATTCCGCCGGTGGTTATGGCCGCAGATGCACGCTGATTCACGCCGATTGTTTTTCATCTGCGTGTATCGGCGTGAATCTGCGGCCAAAACCTTTACCACATCGGCGGACGAGCCAGCCAATCCTGGGGCATATCGCCGATGGGCGCCCCGGGAGGTGAATCAGGCGCCGGGATCGGACGAGCCACATCGCCCGGGCGATCCAGGAAGCGCTTGATATCGGCCGCGAGCAGTTGATGCTGCGCCTGCTCGGCCTCACCCGCCCCTCCTTCGCCTTTCAGACGATTCGCCAGCTTCGATAACTTCAGTGTCGCGATCGCGCGCACCTGGCCGTTCGGCGCAGAGTGCGCGAGCCACATCACCCGATCCACCAGGACGCGTTCTTCGGCGCGGCGCACTTCGGCTTCATACGGATTCGCGGCCGCGGCGTCGAACGTCGCCTTGGTCAGGCGATCGATCACTTCTTCAAGTCCCGGCAGTGCAGGCTCAACCGCGTGCTGCGCGACCATGCGAGCCGAACGGTCGAGTTCCAGCACGAAACCGATGGTTACGTCGGACGCGACCGTGGCGGGGCTGAGCGGATCGAATCCGTCGCCGGTGGTGCGCGGGAACAGCTCGCGATGGCGGCCGTAACCGGGCGGGCGCGGCGGGATCAAATCGAGCACGTGCTTCGGCACCGTCAGCTCGGACGGTTTCAACGTCGCGGCCAGCGCATCGAGCGCCTTGCGCTGGTCGACCGCCGGTTCCCACTTGGTGGGCGTGCGATGGTCGCCGCGGATTCCGTAGATGTAATCGATGCCTCCGATCATGGAGGCCGCGGATTCGACGCTGTAGCGGTGATACATGAACACCGGGACCAGGGGCTCCTCGATGGTCGCCATGGGAGCGCCGTTGCGGATAGAGTGTTCGCCCAGCTTGTTCAGCGCCGCGCGGCGGATTTTCATGATGCGATTCAGCTCATCGGCCTGGTTGACGCCGTTCGACCATTGGTCGACCTTGGGATGCGCCTGCAGATCCTGGTTGGTCAGATAGATCAGGTCCTTGGCCCAGGCGTCGTCCAGGATGCGTGTGAGCGCGGCCTTTTCGTCGCCCATCGGGAGCTGGCGATAACCGTAATTGATGGCGACTTTATCCCAATCGCCGATCTTCGCCGGGTAAGCGTGCGAAAGATCGATGGTTCCATCCGGCTTCAGCTCTTCTAGCGGGTGCGGATAATCCATCACGGAGATCCAGCCCTGCGTGCTGTCGTAATAATTATGGCCGAGGCCCAGCGTGTGGCCCACTTCATGCGCGGCCAGCTGACGAATCCGCGCGAGCGCGGTCTGGTACAGAATTTCGGGCTTCTCATTGCCGTCGGTGTAGGGCGAAAGCAGGCCTTCGAAGATCAGGTAATCCTGCCGGTCGCGCAGGGAGCCGAGGGTGACCGTCCCCTTGATAATTTCGCCGGTGCGCGGATCGTTGACCGTTCCGCCGGAAGACCAGCCGCGCGTGGAACGGTGCACCCAGTTGATCATGTTGTAGCGAATGTCCATGGGATCGGCGTCCGCGGGCAGCACGGCGACTTTGAATCCGTTGATGAAGCCGGCCGCTTCAAAGGCCTGATTCCACCAACTGGCGCCTTCCACCAGCGCCTTCTTCACGTCGTCCGGAGCGCCGGAGTCGACCCAGTATTCGATGGGCTTGACAGGTTCGCTCATGGCCGCGTTGGGGTCCTTCTTCTCGATGCGATGACGGCGGATGTAGTGCTTCAGCATCGGCTCGCCGATGGGCACGCTGTAATCGACGAACGTGATCCCGCCGTAGCCCGCGCGCGGATCGTCTTCACGCGGCTTGAAATTGTCATCGGGGAGTTCGACCAGCGAATAGTGCTCGCGCAGCGTGACGGCTGCGGGACTGGGCGTGACGCTGGCGACTGTGCCGGAGAATAACCCGCCGCCGCGTCCACCACCTCCTCCGCCTCCGCGTCCCGGGGTTTCTGTGAAGATCGCCGGCGGTCCTTGCGCGGGACCCCCGCCGCCGCGACCGCCGCCGGCGGCGTCATTGGCGAACGTGAGTGTCACTTCGATTTCGGTGTTCTTGGGAAACGCCTTGGTGCGTTCCATGTAGAGAGCGCTGCGCGTGCGATCGACGCGATAGGTTCCCGGACGCAGAGAGCTGGCCGCGCCGTGGCCGTCGCGCAGGACGAAATCGGTGGCGTCCACCAGCACGCGGCCGTTGGTCTCCGCGGCGACGGTGAATCCGAACAGGACGGATTTGGCGAACGAATCGGCGACCGAGCGGATTTCGGCGGGGTTGGTGCTCGAGGAACGGAACGATTCCTGGGGCTGAATCAGCAGGATTTTGGGGCCGACGCGCTCGAACAGAACAATGCGTCCGGCGCCTTCCTGGCCGCGGTCGAGCCCGATATCGTTCGACCCGAGCCCGGCCGCGAGACCGGTGGTGTACAGAAATTCGGTGTGAAGGCGCGGAATTTCGAGGAACAGCGAGCCGGTGCGCGAATCCCAATACATCGGGAAATAGCCGTCCAGCTTCTGCATTTGCGCGGTGCGCTCTTCGATGGAGGGAATGCGCGCGGGCGGCTGCGCGTTGCCGCCGCCGCGCCCCTGCGCGAACAGAACCGGCGCCGCCAGTAAGACGGCGAGCGCGGTCGTGGGAATAACTCGTGACATGGGAACTATTCTATAGCGTGGCGGGGACGGTCGCTTTTTTGACGTCTGCGTCCGGGAGCGCGAATGGCATGCCGTGGCCCCGGGTCAGGCTTCAGCGGTGCCAGTAATCCGGGAGATTGGGTTTGGTGTCGCGCAGGATATCGAGGACAGCCTTGCGATCGGCCGCGCTCAGCCGCGCGAACTTCGGGCTTTGATCCGCGCCGGATAACGCGTCATACAGACGACGGTACACGCGATTGCGCACCGAATCCGGCAGCGCATCGAACTGGGCGCTGTAAATCAGATAGCTGAGCGGGTACCGGAACAGCCGCGTCTGCAAATCGAAATCCCGCAGGCTTCGGCCGCGACGGTCGCGCGGACCGCGATCGGGAAACGTCTTCGTGAATGTCGAAACCCCCTCGATCGGCGCGGCCAGCGGCGTTTCGTCGGCGAAAAGCATGTAGGAGACCAACCCTTCGACGTCCGGCTGCTGGCCCATGCGCGCCTGCCATCCGGCGCGCGTCAGCAGGTCTACCATCTGGGTCTGATGCTCCAAGGTCATCAGCGCGACGATGTCGCTCGACGGCGCCAGGTATGCGCTCAAATCGAATTTGCGGATGAGAGTGGGAACGTTCTGCTGGCTATCGAGCGTCAGAGGCTCGGCCGGGTTGGCGGCCACGCCGTTGGCGCGATCGGGCGGTTCGCCGTGTTTCGCGTTGACGTACCAGCCGCCCCAGCGATCGGCGAAAGCGGTGCGATGGTCGGTGATGATGGCGCCTTCCTGAGACGGCGCGCCGGTCGAGTCGGGAAACACGGACCCGACGAAAATCCCGGGGACGCCTTCGGTGGCCGGTCCCTGATGACATTTGAGGCACAGGTCGCGGCGCTCGATCCGTGGCGAGCCGGTTTGAAGCGCGCTGAGCGTATAGAACACGACGCCTTGTTTGGGATCGACTCCGGCGAGTTCCAGCACGTCGCCTCCGCGCACGAAGCCGACCGCGACATTGTCGGCGAAATAAACCGCGCGCGGATTTCGCGGAGAAATGCGCTTGGCCTGGAAGCTGGTTTTCGAAAACACCAGAGCTTGCGAATCGATGGGGACGTGCAGATGCTGGAGCAAGCTGGGCAGATAACCGAGCGGACCCTCGCGATAATCGAGCGTGGTTTTGTGCTCGATCAATTCGCGAGCCAGGTGCGAAACCGGATCGTCAAAGGGCCCTTGGTGGTAGTGAATGGCCGGATGGTCGAGCGGCAGGTCGAGCGAATAGACCTGCGCGCATGCGGATGACGCGATGAGAATTGCGCAGGATAAAATCCTGCAGTGCATTGACTACCTGCCGCCGGGCTTGGTGGGAGCCGCCGTGGGTTTTTCAACCGCGGGCTTTGCTTCCGGCGTCGGTTCCGCCTTGGCCGTCGCCCCGCCCGCCGCGCCGCGACCGCGTCCCGCTGCCGCCGCGGGAGTCTCCGGAAGATAACTGGCTTCTTTAAATCCCATGGCCGCCGCGAAGGTTTCCAGTTGCGCCTTGGCTTCCGGATCGATCGGCCCCATGCGATCCGAATAAATGTTGGCGCGCGCCGCGACTACGCATTGATCGGAACGGCAGTTATGTGAATTCGGCGAGCCGAGTTTCTCAAGCAACGCGACGCTTTCCGGATGCGGCTGGCCGAAGCGCGTGGGACCATTCGCCATATCAGCGGCCGAATCGCCCGCGCGGCTCTTCAGATCCGTCTTGGCGCCCTTCGACGCCAGGTAATTGATCATGTCGTTGTCGCCCAAAAATGCCGCGCCGTGCAGCGGTGTGTAGCCGCGATTGTCGACCGCGTTCACATCGTTGCCGAGCTCCACGCAGTATTTCACCGCGTCGACGGCCGGATAAGGCGCGCGCACGGTCCAGTTCCACGCAAAGCCAATGCCCGCCGCGGCGTGCAGCGGCGTCTCACCGGCTTTGTTGGCGAGCTTGGGATCCGCGCCGTGCTCCACCAGCAGCTTCATGGCAGCCACGTCGCCGGATTGCGCGGCGCGCCAGAACGCAGTCGCCCCGGCCGGGTCCACCCAGGTGTAATCGTTGGTGAAGGACCGGAACCACAGCTTCTCGCCAACCTTTGCATTCACGTCGGCCTTTTTGTCGATCAGGGCCGTCATCAGGTCCAGATAACCGACCTTTTCCTGGTCGACGCTCGGCTGCGGGAACCATGCTTTGGGGGCCCACTGGACGTCGATAGTGGCGTACAGCGCCGTCAGGCCGGAGATACTGACCAGGTTCGGATCGGCGCCCTTTTCGAGCAGATACTTCGCGATTTCCAGGTGCCCGTTGATGATGGCTTCCACCATCGGGCTCATTTTATCCGCGCTGACTTCGTTGATATCCGCGCCCGCGTCGACCAGCGCGTGGACCGCGCTCATGTGCCCTTCGCGAGACGCGTAAATCAGGGCTGTCATCCCGCCAGCCATGTCCGGCCCCACTTTGCGGGGAGGCCGTGCGGCCACATCGCCCGCTCTTGCGCCGCGTTTGGCGCGCGCCGCATCGCGAAGATACACGGCTTCTTTCAATCCCTCGGCGCGCGCGAAAACGTTGAGCGCGTCCTGATCTCCCGCGGCCACATCCACCAGGTAAACCGCGGATTCGAGGCCAATTGCGTGCGCGAACGTATCCAGCTGTTCCTGTGCATCGGCCGAGCCCGGCGCGCCGCCCGGTCCGCCCGCCGACCGGTCTTTTACCACGTTCCCGTCCTGATCGAAACGAACGTGTTCCAGCTTGCGGCCCGGCGTGGCGACATTCAGATCGGCGTGATGTTCGGCGAGCAGCCGGATCACCGCGTCGCGGCCCAGCGCCGCAGCGAACATTACCGCCGTCTGGCCGTGCGCGGATTCTTTCGCGTTCACGTCGGCTCCGCGATCGAGCAGAAGCTTTACCGCATCGGCGTTCCCGGAACCCGCCGCCGCCATCAGTGCCGTGGTGCCGTTCGATTTCACCGAATTGGCGTCGGCGCCGGCCTTTAGCATGGCCTCGACCATGGCGGCGTCGCCATTGGAGCAGGCCATGAAGAACGGTGTGATTTCGCCTTCGCGCGTTTTGGCTTTGACGTCCGCGCCCGCGGCGAGCAGAAGTTTCGCCATTTCGAGATCGTCTTTATACGCCGCCCAATGCAGCGCCGTCGATCCGTCGCCCTGCGCGCCGTTCACGTCGGCGTGCTGTTTCAGCAGGGTGCGAACCGCATCCCGATTCCCGTTCATGGCCGCGTCGGCCAGACGAGTGTCGATGGAGGCCGCCGACAGCGCGGCCGCCGCTAAAATTCCAATGAAGCCTCGAACTAGCATGGCTGACTCCTGATGCGGTTTTCAGCGCCTTCATCGGCGCCGCTTTCCATCGACAAGCCCTGCCCGTCAGGGCGGGGTACAACACCCGTCTTCATCCGAACGATCCTAAATCGCGACCGTCCCGTTGCTGTCGCCAAACGTTTCCACATTCACGCCCAGCTTGTGGAGCATGGTCAGCATGATGTTCGCCGTCGGCGTCGCGTCGGCGCAGCGGACATGCAGATTGCCCTTCAACTGGCCGTTGGCGTGGCCCAGCAGAACGATCGGCACCCGTTTATGATTGTGGACGTTCGAATCGCCCATCGGGCTGCCGTACATGATCATCGAATGGTCCAGCAAACTGCCGTCGCCGTCCGGGGTGTTCTTCAGCTTCTCGATGAAATACGGCAGCAGGCCGACGTGATAACGGTTGAGCTTCGCGAATTCCTGGATTTTGGCCGGGTTTTCGCCGTGATGCGAGCAGGGGTGGAACGGAACATTGATGCCGCTCTCCTTGAACACGCGGGTCGAGACGTCGCGGCTCATCTTGAACGCGGAAACGCGCGTCGTATCGGTCATGAACGCCAGCGCCTGCAGATCGAACATCAGCTTCAGATGCTCTTCGTAGGAATCCGGCACGCCGAGCGGAGCATTGGGCAGCGCCCGCGCCTGGCCGCTCGCGTTGTATTTTTCGATCCGCTCGATGCGGCGCTCGATCTCGCGGACGTCATCGAGATACGCATTCAACCGGTTGCGGTCGCTCGGTCCCAGCGACTTCTGCAACCGCGCGACGTCCTTCGAAATCCAGTCGAGAATGCTGCGGTTCACTTTCTGGCGCGCGGCGCGTTCTTCGGCTGTCGATCCGTCGCCGAACAGATTCTCAAACGCCATGCGCGGGTCGAGCGTCATCGGCAGCGGCTGGGTGGGCGACGCCCAACTGATGGTGTCCGCGTACACGCACGCATAGCCGTAATCGCAGGCGCCCGACGCATCCACCATTTCGATACAGAGCTGAATCGAGGGCAGCGGCGTATCCTGGCCGAAGCGCTGCGCGTACAGCTGGTCGATCGAAGTGCCGACGAAATAATCCGAGCCTTCCGTCATCTTGGGATGCGCGGCAGTCAAATAAACGGCGCTCGAACGGAAATGGTCGGCGCCTTCCTCGGCGGCGGCCCAGGCCGTGGCGGGATGCAGGTCCGTGTCGCTGACGATGGTCAGGTAATCGCGATAGGGCGCGAGCGGCTCGAGCGATTCGCTCATCTCGAAGTCGGAGCCTTCCTTGGCGGGAGACCAGTAATGCTTCTCGGTGCCTTCGCCGGTGCTGCCGGCCGCGCCGTGCACCATTTCGATGCAGGCCAGACGAGTCTTGGGATTCGCCGCGGTCTTGGCGATCGGCGTCTGCGCGGGCACCATCGAATCGAGCAGCGGCAGCGCCATCGAGACTCCCATCCCGCGCAGAACGGTGCGGCGGGAAAGATACTTCTTGGTGATGATCATCAGGTCTCCTGTCAAATCCCCTAACGGTTGGCCACGACGTCGGTCGGCGTGTCCACTTCTTCGGCGCGGCGCATCTGGAACGCCGGGCTCTTCACGATTCCCAGCACGAATGCGGAAAACCGGTTGTCATTCTTGGCCGCATCGCGCGTCACGGCGCGTACGAAGGGCATGTCGCGATAATCGATCACCCGGCCGAGCCCGTAGGCCAGCAGCCGTTGCGTGAACGTGGAAATAAAGGCATCGGAATGTTTCACGATGGCCTGGCGCAGGCCGGCTGGCCCGTCGATCTTGGTGCCATCATAAATCTTGCCCGCCGGATCGATCCGGAAGCCGAGATCGTTGGTGCGCCACACGCCCACCGCGTCGAAATTCTCGAGCGCCAGCCCGATCGGGTCCATCAGATTGTGACAGCCCGCGCAGGTCGCATTGGAACGATGCTCCGCCATCCGTTCCCGAACGGATTTCGGTTTGTCGTTCAAGCCCACTTCTTTGAACGGCGGAACATCCGGCGGCGGAGGAGGCGGCGGCGTGCCCAGCAGGACATCCAGCACGTACTGCCCGCGCCGGACAATCGATGTCCGGTTGGCCATCGACGTCTGCATCAAAAAGCTGCCCTGGCCGAGAATGCCGAAGCGGTTCGGATCGGTCAATTCCACGCGCTCAAAACGCGCGCCGGCGATGTTCGGAATCCCGTAGTGCTGGGCCAACCGGTCGTTGACGAACGTATAGTTGGCCGTTAGGAGTTCCGTCACAGGACGGTCCTGACGCATCACGTTGTCGAACAGAAGCTCGGTCTCGCGCACCATGGACTGACTAAGAGATCGGTCGAAATCGGGGAAAAGGAACAGGTCCGGGCTCCATTCCTTCAAATTCTGCAAATGCAGCCACTGGTAGGCGAACGTATTGGTCACCGCTTCCGATTTCGGATCGGCCAGCATGCGGCGCACCTGCTTTTCAAGGACCGCCGGCTCATGCAGCTTGTTCTGGCTGGCGAGCGCGATCAGCGGCTCATCCGGCGAACTGCTCCACAGGAAATAAGAGAGGCGCGTGGCAAGTTCCAGGTCGCTGATCCGGAAATTCGATCCCGGCGTGGCGTTGGCGGGCGTTCGCTCGAACCGGAAGACAAACTCGGGGCTGGCGATCATGGCCTGAATGGCGGTGCGAATGCCGGTCTCGAAATCGGCGCCGTTGCGGCCGGATTGATAAAACCCGAGCAGCGCTTCGACATCGTTATCCGTGGTAGGCCGGCGATACGCTTGCCGGGCGAGACCCGCCAGGATACGCTTGGCGCAGGGAATTTCATCCGCCTGCGTCGCCGGATGGCACACGAAAACCTTCTTGCGAGACGGAGTTTCGGAGATCCCGGAAACGTTGGTCGGCCCGGTCACGCTGAATTCATGCAGATGCACCGGAGTCGACATCCCCGGCACCGTTCCCGCGCTCACGTCCACCAGGCTCTGCTCGACCATTCGGTATTCGTCTTCAAGCGGACCGTCCTGTTTGGAGATGAACGAAGCCGAAATCCGCTGCGGGCCGGCTTTGATCTTAATCGGATCGGTCTTCATCCCGTCTTTGGCGAGCGTGATCCCCGGATTGATATCGAGCAGTGCCACCCGCGCTCCGTTCACCGCGATCTCGATCTGCTGCCCTTTCCCTTGATTCAATCCGAACAACGGACCGGTGGGCGAATAGTAAAACCCGACCTTAAACACATATTGCCCGTCAGCCGGGAAATCATGCACCACGGCGATTCCGCCGCGGGTGCCGAACGGAGTCCCGTCGATGTGGTGCATCTGATTCAAAACACGGGACACTTGATAGCTCTGCGTGAGCGCCGGCGCGGTGGCATCGCCGATCGCTTCCCGGCTGATCCGCCCGGCAGCGCGAATGTAGCCTTCCATCAAAGTCGGCGAAACCGTCAGCACGTCCGACATATTGTCGAAGCCGTGGGACATGTCGTCCGGCGGTAACAAAGCCGTCACGTCTACATCGACCGCCAGCAGGTCGCGGATCGAATTGGCATACTCGGTGCGATTCAGCCGGTGCAGCGCCGGCCGGCCCGGATTCAGATGCGCTTCGGCGGCTTGATCGACTCCGTTCTCAAGTCCATTTAAGAAGGATGCAACGGTTTCGGGTTTAGGACGCGGCATTCCCGGTGGCGGCATCATGCCGACCTTCACCATGTGGATGACACGCTCGGAAAGTTCAGCGGTCTGATCCGGATGCGCCAGATCGAGCTTGCTGAGATCTATGTTGCCGCTCTTGAGCTTAGAGTTATGACAGCCGGCGCAATATTGGCTCACCACCGTCTGGCCGGACGCGGCCAGCCCGAACGCCAGGAGCGCGCTTAATACCCACGAAATTCGCATTCAGCTCCCCTTCAGAACAACCCGGTCATGAAGAAGACGCACAACCGCCGCCCGACGTAACTCGGATTCCAGGCGCGCTTCATTTCCGCGTCGATTATATAAAGTGTGGTTACCGGAGTCAAGCGCACAACGGCATACGCCGTTCAGTGACGCCGGCCCTAGCTTGGAACCGGTTAAAGAAAACGATCACATGTTCAGCACCATTGGGCCTTTACGCGACCCCGTTCCGCGCCAAAAAACCCAATCCCGCTGAAAAACCGGACCAAAGCAGTCGGGTTTAGTATATGATCAGAGTGGGTTAACCGAGAACTGGGTTTGGAGTGCTAGATGCAAACGACTAGTCGCATGACAGGAGGCTTCAAACCTTGACTTGGAAGGCCCAATACTGGACACTGGGATTCGACCTGCAAATGAGTGTCAAGAGCAAAGCCAGGGCGGAACGCGTGAAAAAAACCGTTGCCCGCAATTTGCATGAGCTCAAACGCGGCGAATCCGGCATTTTGGACCGTCTCGACGTGCCGGAGGACGAGGCGCGGCGGCTCATGGAAATGGGTTTTGTTCCTGGTCACAAGGTCACTCCTGCACATGCAGCTCCAGGGGGGGACCCGCGCGTGTTTCGCGTGGATGGCTCGGAAGTCGCGTTGCGCCGTGAAACTGCGGTGCGGCTGATTCTGAGGTAAACGAAAGCTTCCCATGGGCGATTGCCACGGCTGTCCCGTAGCCACCCTCCCTCCGCCGCGCAGCCTCAACGGAGCCCGTCGGCAGATCGTCGCGATTGTCGGCCCGCCGAATTCCGGCAAGTCGACCATGTTCAACCGCCTCACCGGGTTGCGCCAGAAGGTCGCGAATTTTCCGGGCGTTACGGTGGAACATCATATGGGCCGCGTGAAACTGGACAACGATCGCGAAGTCTACGTGGTCGACCTGCCCGGCGTTTACAGCCTCAATCCCCGCACGGAAGACGAGCGCGTCACCCACGACGTCCTGACCGGCCAAATGAAGGATCTGCCCAAGCCCGACGCGGTGCTGCTGATTCTCGATTCGACTAATCTCGGACGCCATCTGGTGCTGGCTGCTCCGGTGTTGAGCCTCGGTCTGCCCACGCTCGTCATCCTTAATATGGCCGACGATCTGGGCCGCGGCGGCGGGCGGGTCGATTCGGCGGAGCTCGCCATGCAACTGGGCGCACCGGTGGCGCTGGTCAGCGCGGCGAAAGGCGACGGAGTCGACAAGGTTTTCCAGTTCCTCGCCGGGACCGTGCAGGGGGCGGCGATTCAAAAGCCGATGATGGAGCTCCCCGTCATTCAGGACATCCCCAAGTGCCGCGCCTGGGCCGCCAACGCCGGAAACAAGGCCAACTATCATGCGCCCGCGCCGCCTTTATGGACCCGGCGCCTGGACGCGATTTTCCTGAATAAGGTCGCCGGACCATTGGTTTTTCTGCTGGTGGTGGTGGCCGTCTTCGAAAGTATTTTCGCCGGAGCGGCGCCCATTCAGGCCTGGATCGAAGAAGCCATTCACAGCTCCGGCCTGTTCCTCGATTCGTTCCTGCCCAATAGCGCCTTCAGCGCTCTCTTGATCGACGGAGTATGGAAGGGCGTCGGGTCAGTGGTGATGTTTCTGCCGCAGATTTTGTTTCTTTTCCTGTTTATTGGGATTCTCGAAGACTCCGGTTATCTGGCCCGCGCCGCGCTGATTGCGGATCGCACCATGTCGCGCATGGGCCTCCAGGGAAAAAGCTTCATCCCGCTGCTTTCCGCGTACGCTTGCGCGGTTCCCGCCATCATGGCGACGCGCACGCTTGAAAACAAGCGCGACCGCATCGCTACCATTCTGATCGCGCCGTTCATGACGTGCTCGGCTCGGCTGCCCGTGTACACGCTGGTGATCGCGGCGTTCATTGCTCCGCACTATCAGGTGCTCGCGCTGCTGGGTCTCTATATCGCCGGATTTCTGGCCGCGATCTGTACGGCCAAGCTGCTCAAATCGACCATCCTCAAGAGCACGCGGTCGTCTTTCATTCTGGAAATGCCGCCGTATCGCTGGCCTACTTTGCGCTCCCTGGGGCTGCGGCTGGTGGACCGTTCGAAAGTTTTCCTGAAGCGAGCCGGGACGGTGATTCTGGCGGTCGCCATCGTCATCTGGGTGCTTGGGAATCTGCCGCTGACGCACGGACATCCGCCCACGCTCGACAACAGCATCGAAGCGACCATCGGCCACGCGGTGGAACCGGCCATCCGTCCGCTGGGATTCAACTGGAAGATCGGCATCGGCCTGATCAGCTCGCTGGCCGCGCGCGAGGTGATCGTGGGGACGCTCGGCACCATTTACGGGATGGAAGGCGCCGATGAGCAGTCGGCAGGATTGCAACACGCCCTCCGCCAGGACCTGACGCCCGGCGGCGCGGCGGCCCTCCTGATCTTTTTTGCGTTCGCGATGCAGTGCATGTCAACGCTGGCCGTCGTGCGCCGGGAAACCGGAGGCTGGAAATGGCCGGCCGCGCAGTTCGCCTACATGACGGTCTTCGCGTACGTATTCGCGTTTCTGGCAAACCACATCGTCACCGCGTTGATGTGAAACGCCGGCCAGCGCCCGCCCGGCGGATCATGCGACCACCATCAGCGTGCTCCCCTTGCTCACGCGCGGGGTTCCGTTTGGCTCGCAGAGCGCCATGCAGAACCGCGCGCGTCAGCAAGCGGAGCACGTCCAAAATTTTCAGTTGTTACAACGTTGGCGAATCGTTACCTAACAGCGCCCGCCGCACAATCTTGATCGGCGGGAATCCCTGCTGCATGAACGCGTCGTGGAACTGCTCGAGTGAAAATGCCGAGCCCTTCATGGCCTTATAATCCGCGCGCAATTTCAGAATCTGCAGCTTTCCGAGCGTGTAATAAAGATAGGTCGGATCCGACGTGCCGCGCTTGGTTTCCTTATCCGCGGTCTCGTGTACCTGGTAGCCTTCTTTTTCGAAAAATTCGACGCCCTGCTCCATCGTCATCTTACCGGTGTGCATCCCGATGCCGACTACGAAGCGCGCGTCGCGCAGCAGCGCGTCCTGCAACTGGCCCAGTCGCATGCGCGGATCGGTGGAAAAACCCTCATCGAGAATCATCTGCTCGCAATAATGCGCCCAGCCTTCCGCATTCGAATTCGCGCCGATCAACTTGCGCACCCGCGAATGCACCTGCTGCATCCATAAAAACTGCACGTAATGTCCCGGATACGCTTCATGCGTCGCGGTGCTCAGAATCGTGCCGCGATTGAAACTGCGCATGTAATCCTCGACGCGTTCCGGCTTCCAGTCTTTTTCGGGCAGCGTGACATTGAAATACGCCTGTTTGGCGACCATTTCATACGGACCCGGCGTATCCATCGACGCCGACGTCAACGCGCGCTCAAACGGCGGCGTCTCTTCGAGAATCGGCAGCACCGGAGACGGAACGGTGATGATCTTTTTCGCGACGATGAAGTCCCGGAGTTTCACCACTTCGTCGCGGAACGCGTCCAGCAACTTGTCAGGCGCAGGATGGTCCCTTTCAAGATCCTCCAAAACTTCGCGCGGCGTCTTGGATGGATCGATCTGCGCGGCCACCTCCTTCATCCGCCGCTGATTCGCGTGCAGATCGTCATACCCGATCTGGAGCAGCCGGTCGAGCGGAATGTCCACCATCTCTTCATACTGGAGCTTCTTTGAAAAATTCTCCGCGCCCAGCCGGAAATCGCCATTCGATTTGGGCAGCATCTCATCCCGCAGGAATTTTTCATAATCCTTCAACGCTGCCATCACGGCGCCGTTGGTTTTGTGAAATTCATCGAGGAGCTTCGCATCCTTCACTTCTGTGAATGCCAGCGGGACGTCGTGTTCGAAGAAATCGACAATGCCGGGAAGCTGCTCGATGGCGACCTGGGTATAAACCTTGGGCGGATTCTTGAGATTCTCGCGGGCGTCCATCAGAACCTTAGGCATGGCGCGTTCCCGCGAGATCAGCGCCTTCAGCCGCACTTCGGGCGGCGCGAAGGTCCGGCTCATGATAGTGAAGGCGCTGCCCGAAATGCCGCTCGAATAGAGATCTGGATTCTTCTCCCAACTGCGAATCACTTCGAGATCGAGCAGCGCCGCACGGATGTTGTTCAGCACCAGATCGCGATCCGCACCGGCCGGTTGTTTTTCAAACTCGGCTTCGAATTTCTTGAGCAACTTGACGCGCGCCGCGACGCCGGATTTCGAATAATCTTCCAGGCGCCCGTCGTAAGTATGGATCCCGGCCGAAGTCGCCGCCGTCGGATTGTAGGGGAAGTAATATTGATCGAAATACTTGTCGGAGAGAGACGCGGCCGCGCCCGTGGTCGCCAGAATGGTCATTAAAGCAAGGATACGCACACCCTATTGTGCCAAAGTGAAGATCACGTCAATCGGCGCGATCACCGCGACGGCGGCTCCGTTCAGCAGAGTAGGCCTATAAACCCACTGCCTCACCGCGTTGACCGCACTCGGCACCAGCAGCGGATTTCCGCTGACCACCTGCAACTGCTCGATTGTGCCGTCTTTGGAGATCACGCCCACCAGCCGCACCGTGCCTGAAACACGGGCACGCCGTGCGATCTCCGGATACACCGGAACCACTCTGCGAATCAGCTTCGCCTGCATCACGTCGCCGCCCATCAGACGCGGCTTTTCAGGAGCTTCCGCGGGTTCTGTCACGGGCCGCGCGGGCGCAGCCACCGGACCCAGCAACGCCCCCACATTCATGGACCATCCGGGGGCGGGCGGGTTGCCGGGCGACATCGTAATGGGGCCCGGATCGTCTGAGATCAGCGCATTGGTTAGCGGAACCGCTTGAGGCGCAGAGCTCGGCCGGAACACGCGCGGAGTAAGCAGGCTGGGTCGCGACACGGTTGCGGCGGCGTGTTCGACCACCGGCGGTTGCGGAAGCGGGCGAGGCAGCGGAATCGTGACCGACAGCCACGGCCGCATCGCCGGCAGATGATCCCCATACAGGAGAGGAATCACGATCAGAATCGCAACCAGCAGCACCTGAAGCGTGAGCGAAGCCGCCAGCGCGCTGGTGCGCTTCCCCGTTCCGTTGTCGAGAAGCATCGATTGCTCGAACATGCCCATTTGGACACCGGGAGTCGAAGAAGGTTCCCGTGCAGCGTGTGGCGCACGCACTCCTGCGTGCTGCGTCGGCACTTTTGCCGACGCCTATTCGGTCGTAGACGAGGTGTCGAGATGAGTCTCGACACGGCACGCTGAAGCGCGCGCCACAACCTATTCGACGATGCGCCCGTCGCGCATTTTGACGATCCGGTCGCCATACGCCGCCGCTTCCGGATTGTGCGTGATCATCAGGATGGTCTGGTGAAATTCGCGATTCAACCGGCGCAGCAGATCCAGCACGATCGCCGAATTCTCCGTATCCAGATTCCCGGTCGGCTCATCCGCCAGCAGAATCGCGGGATTGTTGACAATGGCCCGCGCGATCGCCACGCGCTGCTGCTCGCCTCCTGAAAGTGCGCGCGGCTTGTGATCCAGGCGGTTCTCGATGCCGAGCAGTTTCACGAGCTCCGCGAAATATCCCGGCTTCGGCGGATGGCCCGCGATGTCGCTTGCAATTTCGATGTTTTCCTCGGCCGTCAGCGTCGGCAGCAGATTATACTTTTGGAAAACAAAGCCGACCGTTTTTTTCCGCAGTTCGGTGCGGCCGGAATCGGTCATGTGACTGAGGTCGCGACCTTCGATGCTGACCGAGCCGGAGGTCGGCGGAGTCAGACCGCCGAGAATGTGGAACAGCGTCGATTTTCCCGATCCGCTGGGGCCCACCACGCTCACAAATTCGCCGCGCGCGACTTCCAGATTCACACCGCGCAGCGCGTGCACATCCACTTCGCCCACGTGAAAAATTTTGGTGAGATCGTGCGCCTCAATCATGGCGCCGTCAGTCATACGACAGCGCCTCGATCGGATCCTGGCGCGCGGCCTTGAGGCCGGGATAAATCGCGCCCACCAGCGCCGCCAGCAGCGCGATCAGTGCGGCCCTGGGCCACCACTCGTAAACAATCGCGGTGGGAAAGCTGGGGACGAATTGCGCCAGCATAGCGCGCGAGCCATACGTGAGCAGAATTCCAGTGATCACACCCACGATGGCGAGCAGGACGGTTTCCCGCAGCAGAATTCCCATCACGTACGCCGGCGACGCTCCCAGCGCTTTGAGAATGCCGATTTCGCGCGTGCGCTCCAGCACCGCCGTGTACATCGATAGAAACACCACCAGGAATCCGATCACCACGCCGATTCCGATGACGACTCCGGTGAACTCCTTCAGCATGGGGATGTTGTCGGCGGAAATCAGCGAGATGTAATCCTCCACCGACCAGATCGGGTTATTAGGCAGCAACTTCTTTAAGTTATCGATCACCAGCGGAATGTTCTGCGGCTGGTCCACTTTCACCCAGATGATGGTCACCTGGCCGATGCTCGAATATCTTTCCTGCACCGATTTCAAATCCGCGAACATGCGCGACATTTTCCCCGGCTCCACGATGCCGGTGACGCGCCAGGGGAGACCGAAACTGACGGCGCTGCCCACATGCAGATGATGCTGGCGGGCGAACACCCCATCCACGATCATCTCGTCCGGAGTCTTAAACGGGCCGCCGGCGATGTACGTGAATCCCCCGCTCATGGCATTGAATTCGGGTAAATCGATCCCCGCGATCGCGTCGAACGTGCTGCCGACCGGATGCACCAGGCTGCCCGTTGCGATGGCAACGTGAGGCTGCATTCGGACGAAGGGCACCAGTTTTTCCGGCATTGCCCCGCTCGAAAAACTCAGGACGGAGCTGTCGGACGGCTTGATCAGCAGATCGGCACCGGTTCCGCGCGAGCGCACCGCAACATCGTTCAGCATCCCATGACTGACACCCACCAGAGTCAGCATTAACGTGACCTGCACGCCGATCGCGATGGCGCTCAGCAGAGTTCGCACCGGACGGTGCTTCAGGTTTTCGAAAACCAGGCGGTTGACCAACTTGTTAGTTTAAGCGATTGGCCGACGCAATAATCGCGAGCGCCGCGATGGCCGCGGTTTCCGCGCGCAAAATCAACGGCCCCAGCGATGCGCGCGCCCATCCCGCCGCAGTGAATTCGGCGCGCTCCTCCTCGGTCCACCCGCCTTCCGGCCCGATCAGGATCGCAATGGAATCGACGGCGTTCACCACCGGCGCGACCAGCCGCGGAGCGTCGGCGTCTTCGTCCAAAACCAGTCGATGCGTGGCCGTAAACACTCGCGCTTCGGCGAACGCCACCGGCTCGCGCACCTCCGGCAGAAACGCGCGGCGCGACTGCTGGCTCGCCTCCAGGGCGATCCTCCGCCAGCGGTCCACACGCTTGTGCGCAGCCCGTTCCAGGCCCCGTTCGCTGCGCGCCGATTCCACCGGCACGATTTCTCCGACGCCCAGTTCGGTCGCCTTCTCCACCATCCATTCGAATCGGTCGAATTTGAACAGCGCGGCCAGCAGAATCAGCTTGGGCGCGGGCGCCGGCGCGGTCATTCTTTCAAGCGTCCGGAAAATCACCCGCTCCTTGCGAGCCGTCTCGATCTCGGCCAGATACACGTTCCGGTTGTCGGAAATTTCGAATTTCTGCCCGGCTTCAACGCGCAGTACGCGAGTCAGGTGCCGCGCGTCGTCGCCCGAAATCTCGGCGCGCCCGTTGCGCACCTCGTTCACAAAAAATCTCCGTCGCATTCCTGTATTCTTAAACGTTCATGATCGCGCATCTTCGCGGAACGCTCCTGGTCAAGCATCCCAACGTCATTGTGGTGGACGTAAACGGCGTCGGCTACGAAGTCGTCATCCCGGTTTCCGCGTTTTCATCTCTCCCTGAAAAAGGCCAGCCAGTCGAGCTGCACATCCACACGCATGTCCGCGAAGACGCGCTGGCTTTGTTCGGCTTTCTCACCGCCGCGGATAAAACACTGTTCGAAAAATTGATCACCGTGAGCGGCATCGGCCCGAAACTCGCGATCACGACGCTGAGTGGCCTCACCGCGCCCGACCTGGTGAACGCCATCCGCGCCGGAGCGATCGAGCAACTGGTGCGCATCCCCGGCGTCGGCAAGAAAACCGCGGAGCGCATGGTGCTTGAACTGCGCGATAAGCTCGACCTGGCAGGCGTTCCCGAACGCACCGCCGCTTCGCCCAAGAGCGCCTTCAGCGCGACCGAGGAAGACGTAATTTCCGCGCTGATGAACTTCGGCGCCAACCGCGCATCGGCAGAAAGCGCCGTGAACAAGGCGCGCTCCGCCACCGAGTCGAACGATTTCGACGCGCTGTTCCGTCGTGCGTTAAAACTGGTGCGATAAAAATGACCAAAACAGACCTGTTCGATTTTCTCCGCAGTCATCGATACGCCGTGGTGTCGAGCGTTTCAGAAACTGGCGCGCCGCAATCCGCCGTGGTCGGTATCGCCGTCAGCCCCGATCTTGAAATCGTCTTCGACACACTCAACACTTCGCGCAAATACCGGAACCTGATCGCGAATCCCGCAGCCGCCGCGTGCGTCTGGACCGGCGAAGCGACCGGGCAAATCGAAGGCGTCGCCCACGAACCTGAAGGCGCCGAGCGGGACCGGTATCGAGAAATCTATTTTGGATCCTGGCCCGACGGACGCGACCGTCTCGACTGGGCCGGCCTCACGCACCTGGTGATCGGCCCGAAATGGATCCGCTATTACGACTTCGACCAGCGTCCTCCGCTGAAAGAAGAGTTCAGGTTCTAAGCCGCTCGGTCAAAACGGACTGGTCCGGTCTCTGACGAACCTGCGCGAAAATTGCGGACATGCTCCCCTTGCTAACGCGCGGGGTTCCGCATGGGGCTCGTTCGACAGCGCGGCACACGGAACCCCGACCGTCGGAGTGTGAGAAGCGGAGTTGATCCCCGCCGTCACCGGCCGTACATCGGCGACGCGTGCGCCCAACGCGATAGACCAGCCCTGCCGGTAAGAGTGTGTGTGAAAAGTGGAGTTGATCCCCGCCGTGACCGGCAGGGCTGGTCACCGACGTCTGCGCCTTCAACGCGATAGACCAGCCCTGCCGGTCACGGCGGGGTGAGGCATCGACTTTTCACACACACTCGTAACGGCGGGGTGGAGTCCCGACTTTTCACGCAGACTCATCAGGGTGGGGAGCACCTTGGTTGCGTTGGTCCGTCGAAAGCGGATCCGCGCGCTGGTCCGTGCAAAGCGCCGACGCCGAGCCGTTTCGACCAACTTAGTACACTAAACTTTCATGCACGATGACGGCATCGTCTCCGCTTCTCTTCGTGACGACGAAAAGCAGTTTGAAGCCGCGCTTCGCCCGCGACTGCTTGCGGACTTCGCGGGCCAGGCCAAGATCAAGGAGAATCTCGCCATCGCCATCGAAGCCGCCAAACAGCGCGGTGAGGCGATGGATCACGTGCTGCTCTACGGCCCTCCCGGTCTCGGCAAGACCACCCTTGCCGGAATCATCGCGGCCGAACTCGGCGTTAACTGGCAGCAGACTTCCGGCCCCGTGCTGCAGAAGAAACTCGACCTGGTCGGCATCCTCAGCAACATTCAGGAGCGCGAGGTTTTCTTCATCGACGAAATTCATCGCCTTCAGCCCGACGTCGAGGAAATGATTTATTCCGCGCTCGAGGATTTCCGCATGGACATCCTGATCGGCACCGGCCCCGGCGCGCGCACCGTGGCGATGGATATCAAGCGCTTCACGGCCATCGGCGCCACCACTCGCCAGGGACTGATCAGCGCGCCGCTGCGCAGCCGCTTCGGTTTGGTCCTGCGCCTGAATCCGTACGATCAGGAGGAACTCCGCGCTATTGTCGTCCGTTCGGCGCAGCTTCTCGACGTCCAAATCGACCAGGAAGGCGCCGAAGAAGTCGCGCGCCGCAGCCGGGGCACGCCGCGCATCGCCAACCGCCTGCTGCGCCGCGTCCGCGATTACGCACAAGTGCGCGCGGCCGGTCATGTCGATCTCGAAGTCGCCCGCCGCGCGCTCGATCTGCTCGAAGTCGACCGCTTCGGCCTCGACGAAATCGACCAGAAGATCATGCTGACGATTCTCGAGAAATACGCCGGCGGTCCGGTCGGCCTGGCCACCATCGCGGCATCCATCGACGAAGAGCCGGACACCATCGAAGAGGTGTATGAGCCGTACCTGATGCAGCTCGGTTTTCTCGACCGCACTCCGCGCGGCCGCTGCGCCACCGATCGCGCGTTCGAACATTTCAAAGTCGCCCGCCGCGCGCGCGGGATTCAGAATTCGCTATTTTGAAGACGATCTATTTAAGTCTCGGCTCGAATCTTAATGATCGCCAGGAAAATCTCGCCCGCGCCCGCACGCTGCTCGAATCGCCCGCCCTGAAGATCACCCGCGCGTCCTCGATCTATGAAACTGAGCCGCGCGATCTTCCTGATCAACCTTGGTTTCTGAACCAGGTGCTCGAAGCGCAGACTACGTTGTTCCCGCGCCAGCTTCTCGCCCGCACTCAGAACATCGAGCGCGAGATCGGCCGCAAACCAACCACTCCCAAGGGCCCGCGCGTAATCGATATCGACATTTTGCTGTTTGGCGACTCGATGGTCCGCACCGCTGGACTGGAAATTCCGCACCCCCGCCTGGCGGAGCGCCGTTTCGTGCTCGAACCCTTAGCCGAATTGGCGCCCGACCTGCGCCATCCCGTGACCAAGAAGACCATTCGCGACCTGCTTACCCGGGTCGCGGACCAGCCGGTCCGGCGTGTGTACTAAAGATTTAGACCGGATCAGTACCACATTGCTATTCCCAGGAAAACCGCGGGAGTGGCATGATGATTCCAACAAGTTGTTTGTTACACCAAAGCGGCCCGCGCCCTCCGACGCGAGCCGCTTTCCCTTTTAGACGTTCCACGCCCCGTTCAGCGCCTGCCTTCGACCGCTCGCCGGAGACCGCTTCGCCGCCGATGCTAACGTAGAAAAGTGGAGACGCTTTACGCAAAGTGGATGCTCGACTGGGAGAACCGCCTGTGCTCGCGCGCAACCAATCGCGTAGTGCGGCCGTTTGACTGGGGCCTCGATTGGACCCATGGCTGGCCCGTCGCCCAAAAATTCCCGCGCAACGGCCACGATCCGGAAGCGTACCTGCGTGATCTGAATCGCGCCGCGCTCGACGCGAGCGACGAATTCTTTTCCTATAAAACGCCGTCCGATTTTTCGCTTGAGGGCAACCTGCTGCGCTTCACCAGTGCGGTCGAAACCCCGTATCCCGAAAACAATCGAGTCCATGCCCAGTGGTTTCCCGCCAAGCCCGGCAAACGACGCCTGGCCGCGCTGGTGCTTCCCCACTGGAACGCGTCGGCGACGCAGCACAACGCGCTCTGCGTGGGCTTGGCCAAGCTGGGGATCTCCGCGCTTCGCCTGAGCATGCCGTATCACGATTACCGGATGCCCGCCGAACTCCAACGCGCCGATTACGCCGTCTCAGCCAATGTCGCGCGCACCATCGACGCAACCCGCCAGGCCGTCATCGACACGCGAAGCTGCGTCGACTGGCTGAATTCCGAGGGCTACCAACGCGTCGGCCTGTGCGGCACCAGTCTGGGATCCTGCTACGCTTTCCTCGCGAGCGTCCACGACCCGCGCCTGGAAGTCAACGTCTTCAACCACTGCTCCACCTATTTTGCCGACGTGGTTTGGGAAGGTTTGTCGTCGCAGCACATCCGCCAGTCGCTCGAACCGAATGTGACGCTCGAACAGTTGCGCGAGACCTGGATGGTGATCAGTCCGCCGAACTACATCGAGCGTTACGCCACGATGAAAAAGAAGACCATTTTCATCTACGCCCGCTACGACACGACGTTTCCGGTGCGTTTTTCCAGGCAGGTGGTTGAAAAAGCGCGGGAGTACAAGCTGGACCACAAGTCGGTGGAGATGCTGTGCGGACATTACACGTTGGGCGAGACCCCGTTCAAATTCATCGACGGCTATCACATCTGCAACTTCCTGAAACGTAATCTTTGAGTTGCGCGGATCATCGAGACTTCGTGTGCTGTCTCTGAAATTCGTGGAATTAAAAAAGGGGACAGACCACTCTCTCCACGGCCACTTCGGTCAGGGGAAGAATAACATGCGAGCGGGGACAGAGCAGTCTGTCCCCTTTTTTAATTCCACGAATTTCAGAGAGCCGCGTCACTTGACGTGCTCCCTGATTTGACATACACTGTTGGACAAATATGCCCGAGTCCGTCGGCCAGTTCGAACAGATCATTCTCACCGCGATCTTGAGCCTGCGCGAGGAGGCTTACGGCGTCACGATTCATGAAAAGGCCGCAAAGCTCGCGTCGCCCAAAAATGTTTCGCTGGGTGCGGTCTACGTCACGCTCGATCGCCTGGAAGACAAAGGCCTGATCAAATCCTGGCTTTCCGACCCCACGCCGGCGCGCGGCGGAAGGTCGAAGCGCTTCTATCGCCTGGAGGCGCTGGGCGAGCGCGCTCTTCAGGAATCGACCGAGACCTCGCGGCGCATCTGGGAGACGGTCGCCGAAATCTGGGGGAATCTGGATGGATCGCGGAGGCGCCCGAAATGGAATCCGGTCCGCCCAAAATAATCGAAACGCTTATCGGCTGGCTGATTCCGCCGGCATCCCGCGAAGAGGTCCTGGGCGATCTGCGGGAGCGGTACGAAAATCCCGTGCGTTATCTGGCGGAAGCCGCGCAGACCGTGCCGTGCGTGGTGTACAGCCGCGTGCGCCGCACCACGGACCCGGTGGTTGCGCTGATGCAGGGCGTTTCCATGTACACGGCGTTTGTGATGGCCGCGTCGTGGCGCGATCGCGGGCTGCTGGCCGACGAACGCGGCTTCCTGCGGCTCGCGATCCCTCC
Organism: Terriglobia bacterium; assembly: GCA_963797245.1. Classification (GTDB taxonomy): domain Bacteria; phylum Acidobacteriota; class Terriglobia; order Bryobacterales; family Bryobacteraceae; genus Palsa-187. Next base: position 414,733 of record CAWCPE010000006.1, on the reverse strand, counting down.
GTGCGTCGCACTGGTCACGTTGATGTTCACGGACGCGTACAGCAATCCGAAACGGCGCTGGCCGTTGAAGCCGCTGTTTGGCGCGATTCTGGCAGTCGCCGCGGCCCTGGCCTGCGAAGCGTATCTCGATCGGTGGGGGCTGCCCGTCGACGTCCTTGAGTGGGGCAGCGCGATGAGCGCGCTGCTGGTTTCGACCATCCGCCTGATGTTTCCGCCCATCACGGAACGGCCCCAGGCAGCGAACATCCCGGCCTTCTGGCAGAAGCTCGAGCTATCGCCGCTGGCGCTTCGGTTCAGAGACGCCCTGGTGCCTGCGGTGATTTTATTGGTGCTGATTGTTTATCTGTTGCGAAAGTGATCTGGTGTCGTCCGTCGGAAACCATGCGACGTAAAAACGGGAGCCGCGGCGTCAATCGTTGCGTGCGCGACCAGTTGGGCGCTGATCCGGGCGCTGCTTCAGCGCGCCGTGCGGATTGAGGTCCGTTGTCTGTTCGCTTCGACTATCCTGAGAGGACGATGCTGTTTTTCATCCTCGCGATCGTGTTCGCACCCCCAATTGCCAGATCGCAGGACTCCGCCGTATTTCACGCCAACACGCGCCTGGTTGAAATCAACGTGATCGTCCGGGACAAAAACGGTCCCGTGGCTGACCTCGGTAAGGCCGATTTCGTCATCACCGACCACGGCAAGCCGCGCACCATCGGCGTCTTTTCCCTCCATCAGGCCGCGCCCGCTGCCGCCACGGTCCTGCCAATGGATACGTTTTCGAATCGCCCCGTCGGCGCTGAAACGCCTCCGGCTGTGACGATGATTCTGCTCGACCGCTTGAACACGATGATCGGATCGTCGGCGCCAGGCGAGCGTTCCGCCACCTTCGACGGCGACCTCGCGCTGGCCAATGCGAAACAGCACCTGCTCAAGTTTGTCGACAGCCTCAGCCCACACGATCGCTTGGCGATTTACGTCCTGGGCACATCACTGGGCGTGCTCAGCGATTTTACCAGCGACCGGGCGCGGCTGAAATCAATTCTTGAAAATTATAAAGCCACGTCGATCAGTACGCGCGAAGTGGCTGACCCGCTGGCGGCGAATGTTTGTGCGGTCGGCTCCCCGGACGGTTGCCCTATGAACCGCGGAGTTCAAAGTGACCGGCAGATTCTCGCAGGACTTTCGAACGGTGTCCGCGCGCAGACCACCATGACGGCGCTGATGGCGCTGGCCGCGCATGTCGCCGGAATTCCGGGGCGCAAGAACCTGGTGTGGCTGACGGCCGATCTGGGGGTCGCGCCGGAGGCGGTGGGACGCGCGCTGAGCGTCTCGAATATCGCGGTCTATCCGGTCGATGCGCGGGGTCTGCTCCCGGTCGCGATGGCTCGGTCGGGAGGCAGCGCGTCGTCCCAGCCCATGGGGACGCAGGCCGCCGTGTACATGGGTATTTCCGCCGGCCCGACCGACCAGCCGATCGGCACGAGTACCATGCAGATCCTGGCGGACGAAACCGGAGGCCGCGCGTTTACCACGACAAACGACTTGACCGGCGCGATCCGGGAAGCGCTGGAGGATGGCGCGGTCACCTACACGCTCGGGTTTTACGTCAACGCGGATTCGCTCGACGGCAAGTTTCATGATCTGAAAGTGCACGTGAAACGATCCGGCCTCCAGGTGCGGACCCAGCGCGGCTATTTTGCGCTGAAAGATTCCGCCGGCCGCGGCCCCGCCTCGCTGCTCGCGCTTCCGGTCGCCAGTCCGCTCGAAAGTTCCGGGCTTCACGTCCTGGCGCGGGTGGAGCGCAACGGCCCCGCCTTGAGCATTTCAGGCTCCATCGATCTCCGCGATTTGCAATTGGAGCACAACGGCGATTCAAGCCAGGGCGTGATCGAGATTCACCTGGTCCAGCAGGACGCCGCGGGAAAGGTGCTCGAAGGCAAGCATGAGACCCTGCATCTGCGACTCAGCCAGGCAGAATACGACGCCTATCTCAAGTCCGGCGTCTTTTTTCGAGGAGCCGTCGATCCGAAGGAGGGCTTGGCCACGCTCCGCATCCTGGTCGTGGACGTCTCGCACTCGACCGTAGGCAGCCTGATCATTCCGGTCTCCGAAATCAAATAGGGCCTTAGGATCGTGCGTCGGAAAAATTGTGGGCGTGCTCCCCTCCATAACGAGTGTGTGAAAAGTCGATCCCTCACCCCGCCGTTACGAGTGTGTGTGAAAAGTCGATGCCTCACCCCGCCGTGACCGGCAGGGCTGGTCTATCGCGTTGAAGGCGCAGACGTCGGTGACCAGCCCTGCCGGTCACGGCGGGGATCAACTCCACGTTTCGCACAGACTCTTACTGTCGTTCTGTTAGAAGCGGGTTCCGAAAAGGCGGAACCCCGGCTGTGAAGGAGAAGCACTCCAACGACTTCTCCGAGACAGGCCGCTAACGTCCCTGCCAGCACGCCGCGCGCTTTTCCAAAAACGCGGTGATGCCTTCCTGCGCGTCGTAGGCGGCCGCATTCATCGACATCACTTCTTTCGCGTACGCGTACGCCCGCGGCTGGTCGAGCTCGATCTGCGCATAGTACGCCTGCTTGCCGATCGATATGGTCAGCGGACTCGCCTCCGCGATCTGGCAGGCCAGCTTGCGTGTCTCCGCTTCCAGGCCCGCGGCCGGGACCACACGATTCACCAGGCCCCACGCCATCGCGCTCTGCGCATCCACCAGCTTGCCGGTGAGCAGCATTTCCATCGCCCGTTTGCGGCCCACCGCGCGCGTCAATGCGACCATCGGCGTGGAACAAAACAGCCCGTTCTTCACGCCCGGCGTGGCAAATTGAGCTTCGGCGCTGGCTACCGCCAGATCGCACGTCGCCACCAGCTGGCACCCGGCCGCCGTCGCGATCCCCTGCACCTGCGCGATCACCGGCTGCGGAATCGACTGGATTTTCGCCATCAACTGCGTGCACACATCGAACAGCCGGCGATATTCGGCGATGGTCCCGCCCACCAGTTCGTTCAGATCGTGGCCCGAGGAATAGACCTTCCCCGACGCCGCCAGAATCACGGCGTGAACTTCGGAATTCGACCCGATTTCGTCCAGGCACCCGATCAGTTCCAGCATCAGGTCGAGCGACATCGCGTTGCGGCGCTCGGGACGATTCAGCGTGACGACGGCGAGCGAGCCTTCGCGGGCAGACAGAAGATACCTATACATGCTCCCACTATACTCTGCCCCGACGTCTAGGCCGGCTGTGCTTTGTGGTAAGCGGCCCAGCGTTTTTTCTGCGCTTCGGCCATCCGTTTGCGGGTCTCCGGGCTAAGGGTGCGCTTTCCCGTACGCGCGGCCGATGCAGCGGGCTTAGATGCGTGCACCAGAGCCATCCAGGCCGGCGGGCGGCCGCGGCGATTTCCGCGTCCTCGCGCCAGGCGTTCCAGGGTTAGCAGAGCCTCATCGATTGCCGAACGCTCAGCGTGGAGCTCGGCTATGATTTTAAGAATGTCCATATCTAAAATCGCTTAAGTTTCAGTTTAGCGCGATTTCATCCGATTTTGAATCGGTCCAAAATCGACCGAATCTTCGGATAAGCGACCAATAAATCCCGCCAAGGCACCGCCGCAGGCCGCAACGCTAGAATTAATAGGGTGTTGTTCCTTTTCTCGCTACTCATGACCACCATTACTCTCACCGCCGCCGATCCGGCACCTCCCGTCGCGAAAATCGTCCCGCATCCCGCCGCGGTAAACGGCGACGCGCGTGTCGACAATTATTTCTGGCTGCGCGATCGCGAAGATCCGGACACGCTGAAGTACCTGGAGGCCGAAAATCACTATACCGAAGCGGTCATGCGGCCGGCCGCGGCGTTCGAATCGAAGCTGTATGACGAAATTCTCGGCCGTATCCAGCAGACCGATTTGAGCGTCCCCACCCGCCGGGACAATTACTTCTATTACACCCGCACGGAGGAAGGCAAGCAGTATCCGATTTACTGCCGCAAGCACGGGACGATCGAGGCGCCGGAAGAGGTCCTGCTCGACGGGAACGCCATGGCGGAAGGTCACAAATATTTTCGCGTCGGAAATTTTTCGGCCAGTCCGAATCACAAACTGCTGGCCTACTCGGTCGATTACGACGGCGATGAGCTGTACACCATCCGGGTGAAGGATCTGGCCACCGGCCGTCTGCTCGCCGACGAGATTCCCAACACCTACTACTCGCTCGAATGGTCGAGCGATAACACTACGTTCTTTTACACGATTCTCGACGCCGCCAAGCGGCCGTATAAAGTCTTCCGCCACACGCTCGGCGTAAAGCAGGATGCGCTGGTTTATCACGAACCGGACGAGCGCTTCACGGTCGAGTTGGCCAAAACCTCCAGCCGCGAATACATCCTGATCAACATCAACAGCTCGCTCACTTCGGAAGTGCGCTACGTGCCTTCGGATCATGCGGGCGAAGAATTCCGCCCGATTCTGCCGCGCGTCCAAGGAACCGAGTACGACGTCACGCATCACGGCGGCTCGTGGTTCATCCGGTTAAACGACAGCGCGCGGACGTTCCGCGTGATTGAAGCGCCGGTCAAAGATCCCTCGCGCGCGAACTGGAAGGAAATCATCGCCAAGCGCGACGACGTGACGGTTGAAAGCGTCAATGCGTTCAAGGACTATTTCGTGGTGGAAGAGCGCGATCGCGGCCTGACCAAGATCCGCATTGAGGATTTCCAGACCGGCCAGACGCATTACATCGATTTTCCCGAGCCGGTCTACACCGCCGGGCTGGGTGCGAATGCCGAATACGACACCAGGCTCCTGCGATTCGTCTACACGTCCCTGGTGACGCCCGATTCCGTGTTCGACTACAACATGCAGACCCGCGCACGCGAGCTGAAGAAGCAGCAGGTAGTGTTGGGCGGCTACGATCCGGCGCAATATCAGTCCGAGCGGATTTATGCGACCGCGCCGGACGGCGTCCAGATCCCCATTTCGCTGGTGTACAAAAAGGGATTCGCGAAAAACGGCCGCGGCCCGGCGCTGCTGTACGGCTACGGAGCTTACGGCATCAGCATCGATCCGAGCTTCGCCTCCGACCGGCTGAGCCTGCTCGATCGCGGGTTTGTGTACGCCATCGCACACATCCGCGGCGGCGGCGATCTGGGCAAGCCGTGGCATGAAGACGGACGGCTGCTCCACAAACGCAACACCTTTACCGATTTCATCGCGGCTGCGGAATATTTGATTGCGCAGAAGTATACGTCGAGCGACCGGCTCGCCATCATGGGCGGCAGTGCGGGTGGCCTGCTGATGGGCGCGGTCACCAACCTCCGGCCGGATCTTTTCGCGGTGGTGGTGGCGACGGTGCCGTTTGTCGATTCGCTGAACACCATGCTCGACGCCTCGCTTCCGCTCACGGTGGGCGAATACGAGGAATGGGGCAATCCCAACGACAAGCCCTACTACGACTACATGAAATCCTACGCGCCGTATGAAAACGTCGCGGCGAAAGCATACCCGAATATCCTGGTCACCGCCGGCCTCAACGATCCGCGCGTGTCGTATTGGGAGCCGGCCAAATGGGTCGCGCGCCTGCGCGCGTCGAAAACCGACCACCATCTGCTGCTGCTTAAAACCAACATGGGCAGCGGCCATTTCGGCGCCAGCGGCCGCTATGAGCACCTGAAAGAAACCGCTTTCAACTACGCGTTCATCCTGAACCGGCTGGGCATCCAAAATTGAATTTGGCTGCGTGATCAGTCAGTGTGAACCCCGCCGTTATGAGTGTGTGTGAGAAGTCGATGCCTCACCCCGCCGTTACCGGCAAGGGCTGGTCTATCGCGTTGAAGGCGCAGACGTCCGTGACCAGCCCTGCCGGTCACGGCGGGGATCAACTCCACTTTTCACACAAACTCGTCGTGGCGGGTGAAATCAGCCTTTTCGCGCAGGGCTCTTACGAATGGGGTGAGACACGGGCAACCGCCCCATGCGCGAGCTTGGGGCTCTCTCTCGCACGTTGAGCCTGCCGCGTCGACAGCGTTTTCAGCATGCGCCACTCCGATCCAATAGACTTGTAAACGATGATTCCCCACCAAGCCCCCAAGATTCAGCTTTCGAACACCGCCGACTATCGCGAAAGCTATTCCAACAGCGTCCAGGTCCGCGTGAGCCTGTGGGATTTTTTCCTGAGCTTCGGCACCATCACGCAAAACGCCACCGACAGCGTCCACATTCATAATTACCAGGGCATTTTCCTGAGCCCGCAGCAGGCCAAGGCGCTGGTGAACGTGCTGGGGCAGAACGTGCAGCAGTATGAATCGACCTTCGGCGAAATCAAGCTGGAGCCGCACGCGCCGGGGACCATTCAATAACGCGTGCTTTCGAAAACGCGTTCCATCGCGATTTTTTTTGTCGCCTTCACGGCGCTTCTGATGGCGATCCACGCGCCGTTCTTCAAGCTCCCCTTCTTTTGGGATGAGCTCGGCCAGTTCGTCCCCGCCGCGCTGGATATCTATCAGTTGGGCGCGTGGATTCCCAAGACAACTTTGCCCAACGTGCATCCGCCCGGCGTGATGGCTTACCTGGCGCTGGTGTGGAAAATCTTCGGCTTCTCGATTCCGGCCACCCGCATCGCCATGTTGATGATCGGCGCGGCGGGGATGCTGTTTTCGTTTCTCCTCGCCATCCGGCTGTCCCGAAAAACCGCTGGCGCGCCGGCGTTCGCGGTGATCCTGTTCCTGTTCGCGACGCCGATGTTCTTCACCCAGTCGATGATGGCGCAGCTCGACATGCCGGCCATGACGTTCACCGCGCTCGCGCTGTTGTTGTTCCTGGACGGCCACCTGATCGCCTGCGCAATCGCCTGCACGGCGCTGGTGTTATGCAAGGAAACCGCGATCTCCACGCCCCTCGTCTTCGCCGTGTGGCTGTGGTTTCACGACCAGAAGCGGCGCGAGACGTTCTATTTCCTGGCGCCCGCCATTGCTCTCGGAATCTGGCTGATGGTGCTGCATCATGCGACCGGTCACTGGCTCGGCAATGCGGAGTTCGCGCAGTACAACGTTTCCGAATCGCTCCAGCTCGGCCACATCTTCGGAACCATCGAACGCCGCATCTATTTTCTGTTCATCTCCGACGGCCTGTGGATTGGCGCCATCACGCTGTTCGTAGGATGGCGTTACCTGCGCGGCAAAGAATGGACGCTCGCATTCATCGTCGCCGGCGCGCAGCTTCTGCTGGTCAGCGTCCTGGGCGGCGCGTCGCTCGACCGTTATGCGCTGCCTGCGTTCCCGGTTCTCTACGCGGCGATCGCCGCCGCCGGCTCAGCTTATCCAGCCACTTGGCGATGGGTCACGCAGACAGCCATGGCTGTCGCGCTCGTGATCGGTCTGTGGTGGAATCCGCCGTATCCGTTTTCTCTTGAAAACAATCTGGCCATGACCGATTTCGTGGCGCTGCAGCAGGAAGCCGCGGAGTATCTGGAGAATCACGCGCCCGCCGCCCGCATCGCCAGCGCGTGGCCGTTCACCGACGCGATCTCGCGGCCCGAATTCGGCTACGTCCAGCGCCCCATGAAAGTGGAGCGCGCCGAGGATTTTCGTTTAACCAGCCTCGCCAATCTCGACCGCCGCAACGTGGACATCCTGGTGGTGTTTTCGCGAACCTGGGCGCTCGACGGAGGCGCGCTCGATTACCAGTTCGTCCGCGATTATCTGCGCCGCAACTGGGGCTATTACACGCAGGCCACGCCGGAGCAGATTCGCGCCGGCTGGGGCTTTGTTCCTGTGCTCCGCTGGACCCGGCGCGGCCAGTGGATCGAAATCTACCTGCGGGATTCCATCACTGCTTCTTTGAAGAGCCCGGAACCACCGCGGTCGGAATCTTCGGCTCCACATACAGGTCATCCAGGGCTTTCTGAAGCGTCTCAAGCGCCTTCCGATGCTCCGGGCGCGATTCGTCCAGCACCGCCATCGCCGCTTTCAGATACCGCTCCGCGTCTTTCTTATCGCCGTGACCCGCGCGCGCCGTAGCCTCGATGGCGTATCCGTTCGCCAGAAAAATCGCCCGTAGCGCGATCGCCTTTTCGGCGTTCTCGGTGCCCAGATCCCATCGTTTTGTCTCGCGATAGAACACCGCGATTTTATCGAGCGTCAGCGCGATCATGGGATGCGCCGGATCGCCGGTCGAGGTTAGCCACAGCGCCAGCAGCCGTTTGTATCCAGCCTCCGCCTCGTCGTATTTCTTCTCGCCGAACTGCGCGTACGCCAAGCCCTCTACCGTGGTAATCAGCCCCGAACTTTCGGGACCCAGCAGACGTTCGCGGATCACCAGCGCGCGCCGGAAAGTCGCCTCGGCCTTCTCGTATTCGCGCAGCGCGATCCAGATTTCGCCCAGCCGGTCGAGCTCCGGCAGAATTCCGGGGTGTTCGGCGCCCATCACTTTCTCGCGAATCTCGATCGCGCTTTCGAGCACCGGCGTGGCCTGCAGCGGCTGTTTCTCGTCCATGTACACCAGCGCCATCCGGCTGAAATCGTCCGCCACGGGCGCACTCACCGGACCGTTCACGCGTACATGCGTCTTGAGCGCGCGCTCGAGTAAATCGAGCGCCTGCGAATAATTCTTCTGACGGTCGCACAAAGTCGCAAGCTCGATCCATTCCTCGGCCAGCTTCGGATCGTCCGTGCCGTTGGCTGTCTCCCGCCACGCGATGGCCTGTTCCACATATCCTTGGGCGGCTGCATAATCGCCTGAAGCCGAGGTCACATTCGAAAGCAACTTCAGAATTTCGTATCGCTTGGGATCCTCCGGCGGACGATCCTGCAACAAATCCCACGCGTGGTCGAGCGACTGGCGGGCATCCGCGTACATCCCTTTCGAATACGCCAAGCGCGCCGATTTCTCGAGCGAATCGGCATCCTGCCCCGAAGCCACGCAGGCGAGAATTACGGCCACAAAAAACCGCATACTAAGATATTAGTACGATTTTGTCGAGTAGGACAGACGGTCGCCTTTTGCCGTCTGTCTCCGGGCGCTCTACCGCCGAACCCCAAACAGCGGAGGCCCTTGCGGCACCGCTTCCCCATCGTCGCGAGGATCCGACGCGCCATAATTCACGCCGGCCGCGTCCCGTTCCACCGCTTGCCCGCGACCCATCGTTCCGGCGAACGAACCGACCAGCCGGATCTTGTGCCCCAGCGCCGTCAATTCGTCCCGCGCGCTCACCGGTATCCGAGATTCCATCTGCACATCGCATCCGCTGAAGGAACCCTTAGTGAACCGCGCCGCTTCCATGGCCATCTGGATGTTCATTCCGAAATCCACGATGTTCGCCACATACTGCGCGTGCGCCTGCGCCTGGTTCCATCCGCCCATAATGCCGAACCCGATGAGCGTCTCGCCCTTTTCCATGAACGCCGGAATAATCGTATGCAGCGGACGCTTGCGCGGGCCGATGGTATTCGGCTGCCCGGGCTGCAGCGTGAACAACGCTCCGCGATTCTGCAACGCGAACCCCGTTTCCGGCGCCACCATCCCCGTTCCGAACGAGCTGTAATTGCTCTGAATCAGCGAAACGATGTTGCCTTCCCGGTCGATCGCCGACATGTAAATCGTATCGTTGCCCGTGCGCGCCCGCTCCGTCAGTTCGGCCGGCAGCGCCTCGCAGTTGGCGTGCCGCGCGTCAATCAACTTTGCCCGCTCCTCCGCGAACGCCTTGGAATTCAGCGTGTCAGTCGGAAGTTTTCCGAAGCGTGGGTCGCCCGTGTACCGCAGCATATCGGCATAGGCGAGCTTTTTCGCCTCGATCAGCACATGCAGCGCCTTCGCGCTATTGTGCCCGTATTCGCTCATCGGATAGCGCTCGATGATGTTCAACATCTCCAGCGCCGCGATCCCCTGCGTGTTCCCCGGAATCTCCGACACCCGCCAGCCTCGATAGGTGGTCGAAATCGGGTCCACCCACTCCGGCTGAAATTCGGCCAGATCGGCGAGCGTCATCAGGTTTCCCTGCTCATGCAGGAAAGTCACCAGCCGTTCGGCCAGCGGACCTGTATAAAATCCATCGCGTCCTCTCGCCGCCACCATCTTCAATGACGCAGCCAGCGCCGCGTTCCGGAAGACCTCGCCGGTAGCCGGCGCATGCCCGCCCGGCATGTACGTTTCTTTGAACCCCGGCATCGACGCTTTCGATTTCTCCGCCGCGGCCCACTCCTGCGAAATGATTTCAGTCACCGGATACCCGTTTTCGGCGTAATAGATCGCCGCGCTCAGCAATTTATCGAGCGGCATCGTCCCAAACCTGTCGCGCATCGCCTGCCAGCCCGCCACCGCGCCCGGCACCGTGACGCGCTGCGCTCCTCCGCGATTCATATCCGTGACACCTTTCTGCTTTACCACCTCCAGCGTCAACCCCGCGGGCGTCCAGCCGCTGGCATTCAGCCCGTAAAGCTTCTTCGACTTCGCTTCATACACGATCGCGAACAGATCCCCGCCCATTCCATTCATGGCCGGCTCGACCACGCCGAGCACCGCGTTAGCCGCAATGGCAGCGTCAATCGCGTTGCCGCCCTCTTCGAGCACGCGCGCCCCGGCTTGCGACGCGAGCGTCTGGCTGGCCGCCACGATTCCGAATTTCGTGATCACCATCGACCGCGCCTGATCGCGTCCCACACGCGCCGAATCGTCCTGCGCAAACAGCGCAGTCATCGCGAAAACCGACAGCCAGAGTTTCATTTCGCCGCCTCCCGATTCAGTCAAGCCTATCAGGAAATCGTCAGTCGAACGTGATGGAGCCGACGATAATTCCCCGCTCCCGGGGATCGCGTTCATCCCCTGGAAAGGCCCGCTCCAGCTCGAACTCGATCAATTGATCGCCCGCGACGTCGCGCACCAGCGTCTGCAACCCGGCGTGTTCGAACACCGCGGGCGGCAGCGCGCGAGTGCCGGCGCGAATCGTCAGTCCCAGCGGCCGAGTCACCGCTTCGTCGGGTATATAAAGGTTAAGCGTCACGCGCGCGGCGGGACCCATCGCCTTGATCGCGAAGATCCGTTCGGTCCATCGCCATCCACCCGGCTCCGCGTCATTCCATCCCGAAACCAGGTTCACGTTCGCCAGCCCGTATTCGCTGCGCAGCAGGCACCACGCCCGCTCATCGTGCGCGATGCTCACCGCATCCGAATTCGCGGTATCGCCCAGGGTCAGAAACTCGCAGACGCTCCAGCGCGTCCGTTTCAACAGCCTGCGCAGCGCGGCTTCCGAAAAAATCCAGAAATTGCTATCGTCGGCATTCAGCTCGTCCGCATCCAGTAGATACGCAAGCGCCGCGTTCGCCGGCGCGCGTCCCACCACCGGAAACCGCCGCGCGATGCGAGTGCTCAACAGGCAATATTCCGAGCACTTAGCCAGCGTTTCGAGCGCGTAAAACGGATTTTTCAAATGATACAGCGCGCCCAGAAACAGCGTCAGCCCAAAGCGCCGTTCAAGCGGAGTAAACTGCGCATCGAAATCCACTTCGCGAATTTCGACACGCGAATTTAAGACCTCTTTCAGCCGCCGCACCCCGCGCATCCCGTTGTGATTCGGCCCCGGATGATCCATTGCCACCACTTCGCATCCCAGCGACTCGAAGAAAAACGAGAGATCCCCGTCCCCGCACCCGGCATCCAGCAAGCCCTTTTCCCGCGCCAGTTGGAGATGACTCTCGCTGAGCAGATCGCTCATCGGCGCCAGGTTCGAAAGCGAGTCGTACCGATACCACTCGAAATCCACCCGGGCCCGCGTGCGCGCGTCCTTTAAAACCTTCGCAAACGAGCGTCCGGGTGAGACTAGATCCACACTCATGCCGCGAGCGTCCGAACCGTTTCGAGCAGCACCGCCGCGCCGTTGGCACAATCCTCCCAGCGCGTCAGCTCGCGCGGAGAATGGCTGATGCCGTTCACGCTGGGCACGAAAATCATCGCCATCGGCCCGATGTGCGCCATGCTCTGCGCGTCGTGCCCGGCGCCGCTCGGAAGCCGGCGAGTCTTGAATCCCAACTTCGCCGATGCATCTTCGATCACGCGTTGCAATTTCGGATCGGCAATCGCGCTATCGTGATGCGCCACGCGTTTCATCTCGATGGTCGTGCGCGTTTCGGCCGCGATCCCCCGCGCCCGTTCGCCGATCGCCGCGCCCAATTTCGCAATTTTCTCCGCCGATAAATCGCGCAGTTCGACCGTCAGCTTCACGAACCCCGGAATCACATTCGGAGCGTTCGGCGAAACTTCCATGTGCCCGACCGTCCCCACCTGCCGCCCCGGTTCCGCGCGCACAATCTGATTCACCGCGACCGTCAGCTCCGACGCCGCCAGCAGCGCATCCTGCCGATCCGGCATCGGCGTGGTGCCCGCATGGTTCGAGAACCCGCGAATTTCCACATCATACCGGTCGATCGCGACGATGCCTTCCACCACCCCAATCGGAATCTTTTCGCGATCCAGATTCCCGCCCTGTTCGATGTGCAGCTCGATATACGCGTAATTCGATGCGCGCCGTGCCGAAGCAATCCGGTCCGGATCGCCCCCGATCTTCTTCAAAGCAACGTTTTGCGAAACGCCGTTCCACACATGCTCCATTTCGCCCGGATCCAGCAACCCCGCCGCCGCGCGGCTGCCGAACAATCCGTTGTTGTACGCGACGCCTTCCTCATTGGTCCACACCACCATTTCGAGCGGTCGGCGCGTGGATCTCAGCTGGTCGATCACTTCCAAAGCCGCGAGTGACCCCAGGTCGCCATCGAAGTTGCCGCCATTCGGCACCGAATCGATATGCGAGCCAAACAGCACCGGCGCCAGCCGCGCGTCCGTTCCTTCGCGGCGGCCGAAAATGTTCCCCGCGGCATCGATCCGCGGATTCAGTTGAGCCTCGCGCATCCAGCCCATCACCAGCGCCCGCCCGGCTACGTCGTAATCGGAAAACGCGACGCGGCTCACGCCATCCGCGAACGTTCCGCCGGCCGGCCGGCCGTGCACACTCAGTTGTTCCAACCGCTCCCGCAGCCGTTCGCCCGCCCCCGCGCGCACGGAAGGAGCCATCGCCAGCGTCGCCAAAAATCGTCCACGAGTCATCGAGCAGCCAGAATAACACGTAGCATCTGTGACGCTGCACAAAAGAGGGGACTGACCACTCTGTCCCCGCGCGCAAACCACTCGTGACACGTCCGCAATTCGAAGTGGACAGAGTGGTCAGTCCCCTCTTTTGTGCAGCGTCACCCCGTCCGCGATCCGATCGTTGTTGACAGGAGCCTCACGTGATCCCTACGCTGAGTTCATGCTAGACAGACGATCCTTCCTGCTCGCCGGCACCGCAGCCGCACTCACCTCGGCCGCTCCTGCTCCTGTTGCAACGGTTCTTTACGCTGACCGGGCGACGCCGCTCGACAAAATCGATCCCGATCCAAAGGGCGACTTGTGGGTGCGCAAAACCGATCTGCCGGCCATCAACGATTTCCACATCAAGCCGCAAGGCGCCTGCCGCGAGGATCTGTGCATCCCCATTTCGAGGGATCTCCAGCGCAAACAATATTTCAACCTGTCCGGCTTCGCGCGCAAAACCGGCGAGACCGTCATCAAAGACGATTCCGGCGTCTACAGCTTCGGCGAAATTCCGCTGCTGCGCGGGGCGTTCTACAATTCGCGCATCGCACCCGATTTCGCCGTCCCGGATCGCAAAGGCCGCGTGGTTCATTTGAACGATTTCCGCGGCAAGAAAGTGCTGGTAGTCACCTGGGCCAGTTGGTGAGGCTGCCGTCTCGATCTGCCAGGCTGGCAGAAAACATATGAAGAACTGAAGCGCCAGAATTTCGAAATCGTCGCCGCCGCGCAGGATACCGGAGGCGAAGCCGCCGCCGGGCAGTGGTACGACAAAGCCAAAGCCACCTTCACCACGCTGATCGACGTGCAGCACTCCATCAGCACCGCGTATCAATTCATCAACGTGCCGATGGGCATCTGGATCGATGAACAGGGTCGCGTGGTCCGTCCCGCCGAGCCGGCCTGGACCAACGATTCGACGCTGAAAATCGGACAGAAGAGCATCGTCACTGAAGGCACGCTGTATCTGACCGCCCTGCGCGACTGGGTCGCCAACGGCGACAAGAGCAAGTACGCGCTATCCGACGAAGAATTCGCCCGCCGCGTCAAACCACGCACCCCGGCGGAGATGGAAGCCGACGCCAGTTTCAAAATGGCCGTCTATTTCCACGAAAAGGGCGACAACGCCAAAGCTCAGCAATATTTCGAACGCGCCCAGAAGCTCAATCCCGACGACTGGAATTATCATCGCCAGGACTGGAGCTTCACGCCGCAGGAAGCCGGCAAAAAGTGGCTGCAGAAATTCAACCAGCTCGATCAGCCGTATTATCCAAAACTGGAAATCCAGCCCGACCCGAAAAAGCAGTAACGAATCACGTGAACTTCCGCAGGGCAAACGCCGTGCTCCCCTTCCTGACGAGTCTGTGTGAAAACCACGGACCTGCTCCCCTTGCTCACGCGCGGGGTTCCGTATGTGGCTCATTCGACGTGGCGCCAAACGGAACCCCGACCGTGAGGGAGGGGAGCAAGGCCGACCAACTCCACTTTTCACACAGACTCTGACGGTCGGGGTTCCGTTAGGCGCCCCCGTTGAATGAGCACCTGCAGAACCGCGCGCGTCAGCAAGCGGAGCACGTCCGGAGTTTTCACACAACTGATCGGGGAGCGCTCGATGCTGGTTATCCACCGAGTTTAACGCTCAATCGCCGCAGCCGCCGCGTCCTCCGCACCGTAATCGACCGGATAAAACGGAAAGCTTTCAGGAAGCCCCGCCAAGTCCGCATTCACCGTCCGCCCAATCGCCTCTTCGATCGAAACCCCTTCGCGATATCCGAGCTCGCGTCGAATCCGCGTAGAATCTATTTCCCAATGCTGTGCCGTGTTCCCCGGCATCACCAGATGCTTCGGCATCCGATCCTTGGGCAACACCACGAATTCGCCCTGCCAACCCGCCGCACCCGCGATTTTCCGCGCCCATTCGAGCTCCGTAAACGCCGGCGATTCCGCGACATTATAAATACGCCCGGCTGCGCGCTCGTCCGATGCAGCCAGTGCGATTGCGTCCGCGACATTCTCCGCATATCCGCGCGGCGCTTTCCACGCGCTCATTCCTTCCTCTAAGAAAATCGCGCGCCGCCCATCCGCGACGCGCCGCAGCACCGGAAAAAATCGCCGCGCCGGGTCGCCCGGACCATACACCATCGGCAAACGGCAGATCGTGCCCGGCAGCCTGCGATCGCCCAGAATCGCACGCTCCACCGGAATCTTGTCGTACTCGTCGTCCACCCAGGGATAAAACTTCCGCACCGCTTCGATCTGTTTTGGTGGATAGGTCTGCAGCTTGGTTCGCAGTTCAGACTCTTCGGTCAGCGGAACAGGCTGCAGCGGACCGTTCTCGCTCCCGTGCAAGACCCCGCAGGCACGATACACGTCACAACTGCTGGCCGCAACCACGCGCTGCGCCACGCCACGAAAAGTATCCATCAACGCGCCGGCCTGCTTGCCGGAACTCAAGATCAGGTCGATCACCACGTCGGCCTTCACGCTCGGAATCGCCGACCGGTCGCCCAGAATGTGCTCGACATTGTTGGGCAGTTCCACCTTCGACTCGCCCCGATGAAACACCGCGACCTGATGCCCCTGGCTCACCAGCCGCCGCACCACGTGAGGACCAATGAATCCCGTTCCGCCGATCACCAGAATCCGCATTCCCCCAGTCTAATTAAGAGCTTGTTGAAAAGGGGATAGACCACTGACCACTCTGGCTTGTTGAAAAAGGGGACAGACTCTGTCCCCGATCGCAAATTGCGAATCCCCGGGTGCCCACCAGTTTCGCCCACCAGGCGCGCCGGTGTAGCCCAATCGGCAGGAGGCGACTCGCTTAAAACGAGTACAGTGCGCGTTCGAATCGCGCCACCGGCACTATGCGGAGCTGATGCAATTGGTAGACATCGCTGATTCAAAACCAGCGTCTTCTCGGTTCGATCCGGAGGCTCCGCACCATCGATGTCCTATCCGACGGAGCTCCGAACTGCGGATCCGGCTATGCTTTGGCGCCGAAACTGTGGATTGCCGCGGCTTCGTCCTCGAAGGTCTCCACCACCGAATCGATCCTGGAGACGCTCAAAACCTGCCGCACCCGCGGCTCCGGATTCAGCAGCTTTAGCGCACCCGCATTATGGATGGCGTGGCAATAGCAACTCATCAGCACGCCCAGGCCGGAGCTGTCGATCCGGCTTACCCGGCTCAGGTCGATCAGCACCTTGCTCTCGTTCGGCGTTCGAACGGCTTGCGCCAGCTCGTTTAATTCGAGCGAAGCAGCCAGCAACTGCGTGCCTTGCGCGAATCCCAGCACGATCACATCCTGAATGCGCCGGCGTTCGATCAGCGGCATGCCGAGGGCGCGGATCAGCAACTCCGTCGCGCGGATCTGTTCGAAACACGTCTCGCATCCGAGATAGTGACTTTCCCACTCCGCCGTCAGCCCGGCTTCCAGGCGCCGCGCCAGGTAGCCGAGGATCGCCTCTTCCCGAACGACCGGGTCTCGATGAAAATCCATTTCTATATTCTTAGTGACCGAAGCCGCCGCGTTGTTTCGCGTGCTGCAAATAAATTGCACGGAATCTTTCCTTGGCCCGAAACAGGACCACCCGGAAATTTTCATCCGTCATGCCCGTCTCCCGCAGGATTTCGTCCCTGGATTTTTCGTCCAGATAGAACGCGCGCAGCACTTTACGGTCGCGCTCGGAGAGCTGGTCCAGGGCGTGCGCGATGGCTTGCCGCAGCTCGAACAGATCGGATTCCGGGATCGCGCGGGCCGGCGGCTCGGGCACGGGTTCGGGCATGGGTTCGTTTCGCAAAGCTTTCCGGCGATATTCGGAAATGACGTGGCGGCAGATCCCGTTGACGAACGCGCCGATCGACTCTGGATTCTGAATCCTGCGAGCCAGCTCCGCCGCCAGCAGCCGCGTCAGGGTTTCCTGAACGATATCATCGACATCCGGGCAGTAAAAGCCCACGTCATAGCAGACCTTAAATCGAATCCGCGAACGCAGTTCCCCCAGTTCGCGATCCGACAAGTTCATGCCCGCCCCACCTTCCGGGCCGGTCGACGCGGCCATCCGCCAAGGTTAGCAACTCGCGGGTGCTCGCGAACGGTTAAGGATGCCAGAAATTTTTTTCATGCGCCTGTAACACGGCCGCCTGGTGTGGCACTCTGTAATGAAAGGCTCAAAAATGACCACCCTACGCAAGTGGAGCATTCCGATCGTCCTCGG
This sequence comes from Terriglobia bacterium, assembly GCA_963797245.1. Taxonomy (GTDB): domain Bacteria; phylum Acidobacteriota; class Terriglobia; order Bryobacterales; family Bryobacteraceae; genus Palsa-187. The sequence goes on along the minus strand of CAWCPE010000006.1, from coordinate 397,421 downwards.
AGCCGGCATCATTGCCGCCGGTATCCTTTATTATGTTTCCAGCACGGGCGTAAACCCGGCGAAAACTTCCGGCGCGATCGGCAAGCGCGATGTTTATCGCGACGGACAGGTCTCAAGCGCGGATGTCGATCAGCCGGGCACGGCTCCGGTCGCCGTCAAAGCTGTTCTCGAAAGCGGCGAGTTCAAAGCTCTGGCCAAGAACGCGGCGTTCCAGGAAGTGCTTTCGAGCGCATCGTTCGCGCAGCTTGCGAGCAATCAGGCGTTCGTTGGACTGCTGGCCAACGCGTCGTTCCAAAAACTGGCCCAGGACAAATCGTTCGCAGCGCTGCTGCAAAGCTCGTCGTTCCAGGGGAACGGTGGCGGGGGCGGCGGCAACCGTTTATTCGCCGGATTGCAGCAGAATTCGCAGTTCGCCGCAATCGCCAACAGCGCGTCCTTCCAGCAGCTCACCAGCAACCAGGCGTTCCTGAATCTGTTCCACCAGCAAGCATTCCTGAGCCTGGTCTCGTCCGGTTCCTTCCAGAGTCTGATGAGCAACAACGCGTTCTCACAACTGGCGATGCAGAGCTCCTTCCAGAACGCCCTGCTGGCGGGCAGTTCCGCCAATCTCGTGCACAACCTGGCTCGTCAATAACGCGGGAATTTGCCGTTTAAACGCTTAGCCTCGGCGGGACTCCTTCTCGTGTGGACCGCCACGTTCGCAAGCGCCGCGCATCCCAAAATTTTCATCCAGGCCTCCCAACACATGGAGGTGCTCTACTACAGCCCGGCGCACGAGTACCTGGTCACCCACCTGATCCGGTCGTATGAAAACGCGCTGAATTTCGAGCACAACCTGTTTCACTTCACGCCTTCGCAAAAGGTGACCGTCCTGCTCGACGATTTCGCCGACTTCGGGCACGGCGCGGCCGGGACAGTCCCCTCCAATTTCATCGACGTCGGCATCGCGCCGTTCAGCTACACCTACGAAACGTTGCCGGCCAATGAGCGCATGACGTGGATCATGAATCACGAATCGATCCACATCGTGATGGGCGACAACGCCAACTCGGTCGACCGCCGCTTCCGGTCGATCTTTTTCGGCAAGGTGGCTCCCACCGATGAAGATCCGGTGTCGATCTTCTACAGCTCGCTGACCAGCCCGCGGCATTATTCCACGCGCTGGTTTCACGAAGGCATTGCGACCTTCATGGAAACCTGGATGGCGGGCGGACTGGGACGCGCCATGGGCGGTTGGGATGAAATGGTGTTCCGCACCATGGTTCGGGACGACGCCTATATCTATGACATGGTCGGTCTCGAATCGGAAGGAACCTCGGCGGATTTTCAGACCGGCGCAAACTCATACTTATACGGCACGCGTTTCATGACGTGGTTGTGTTATCAGTACGGGCCCGAAAAACTGCTCGCCTGGGTCACGCGAAGCGATCATACCAAACGCTATTTCGGCTCCCGCTTCGCGCAGGTTTACGGAATCGGGATGGACACCGCGTGGAAGATGTGGATCGCCGAAGAGCGGCGTTTTCAGGAAGCCAACCTCGCCGAAATCCGCAAGTACCCCGTGACCAAGCCAGAGCACCTCACCACCCACACCCTGGGATCGGTTTCGCGTGCCTATTTCGACTCGAAGACCAACCAGATCTACGCCGCAATCCGCTATCCCGGCCACCTGGCGAGCATCGCCGCGATTCATACCGACACCGGCGCCATCGACGAGTTGAAGGATATCAAAGGTCCCGCGCTCTACTACGTCACCTCGCTCACCTGGGACCCGGCCGGACGCAAGCTCTACTACACCACCGATAACAACGACTGGCGCGATCTGAATGTGTACGACGTCGAAACGCATCACGCGCAGCGGCTCATCAAGGACAATCGCACCGGCGACCTCGCCTTCGACTCCGCCGATAACTCGATCTGGGGCGTGCGCCATGAGAACGGCCGGTCATTCCTGGTGGAGATCCCCGCGCCCTACAAAACCACCGAAACGCGACGGGAATTCAACTATGGCGACGACATCTTCGATATCGATATTTCGCCGGACGGCCGCTACCTGACCGGCGCCATCGCCGATGTCAGCGGCCGCCAGAAGCTGGTTCGTTTTCAAATCGACCAACTGCGGCGCGGTGAGGCGCCTTTCGAAGTGCTGCACGATTTCGAATACAACTCGCCCGGCAACTTCGTCCATTCGCCAGATGGCCGGTACCTTTACGGCTCGTCCTACTACACCGGCGCATCGAATCTGTTCCGCTACGACATCGCAACGAAAAAGATGGATGTGATCAGCAACGCCGAGACCGGATTGTTCCGCCCCATCCCGCTGGCCGATGGGAGCTTGATCGCGTTCGAATACACCAGCCACGGATTCGTGCCCGCGCGGGTTCCCACCCAAGCGCTCGAAGACGTGAGCGCGGTGAAATATTTCGGCCAGGTCACGCTCGAAAAGTATCCCGAGCTGCGGACCTGGAAGCTTCCACCGCCCTCGTCGGTAAAGTCAGAAAACCTGGTGACGCGCGCCGGCGCCTACGATCCTCTGCACAACGTGCAGCTGATCTCCGCGTATCCCATTGTTCAGGGCTATCAAAATACCGCGGCGGTGGGCATGCGCGCCGAATTCGCCGACCGTCTTCGCCTGGCCGGCGTAAATTTCGACGCGAGCTTTTCGCCCGATGCCAACCTTCCCTCCGATCAGCGCGCGCATGTTTCCTTCGACGCGCACTGGTGGGACTGGAAGCTCACCGGCTACTACAACTACGCCGATTTTTACGATCTGTTCGGCCCCACCAAGGTCAGCCGCAAGGGCGAATCGCTCAAACTGGCGCATTCTCAATTCCTGATTCACGATCTGCCGCGCACCCTCGCGCTCGAATGGAACGTGGGCGGCTACTCGGATCTCGATCGCCTGCCGGAATATCAGAATATTTCCACCAACGTCCGCGATCTGTTCGAAGCCAACGCCGCGTTAAAATTTTCGAATCTCGAAAAAGCGCAAGGCGCGGTCGACGATGAAAAGGGAGACAGCTGGGGACTTTACACGCGCCTGTACTATTCGCATACGGCGTTTCCGCGTATCTGGGGGAATTACGACCGCGGATTTCTGCTTCCCAAAAACAGCTCCGTCTGGCTGCGATCCTCGGCCGGAAAATCGTTCGGCGATTTCACCAGCCCGTTTTCGAGCTTCTACTTCGGCGCGTTCGGCAACAATTATATCGACCACGGCACCATTGACCGGTATCGCGATTACTACAGTTTTCCAGGCGTCGGCATCGATGCGATCGGCGGGCGCAGTTTCGGAAAACTGATGGGCGAGTATAACCTTCCGCCCCTGCGTTTTCGCAGAGCCGGCGCCACCTGGGCGTATGTCAATTGGGCCAGGCTGACGTTTTTTTCGTCTGCAATGTTGACCAATTTCACCAGCGATCCAAGTTCCACCGGCGGCCGTGCCGGTTTCGTCAACCTGGGCACGCAGCTCAATTTTCGGCTGGTCTTGTTTACGTATCTGAACGCGACGCTCTCGGGCGGATACGCGGCCGCCGATCACGACGGCCACATCTCCACTGAATACATGGTGTCGCTGAAGATCCTGTGACGGCGCCACATTCTTTGAGGCCTTCTGTTTCAATCCTCGAAGCTGCGCGCGGCGCCGCCTTGTAACCCGGTCCGTACCCGCTGCCACAGCCACTTGATCACGCGGGCGTCGTTATAGCAATAAGCCAGGTTGTGGTTGAGCGTCGAAAAGCAGTGATGCTGGTAGCTTTGCTTCATTTGCGCGATTTGCCCGGATTCGAATTTGTGGCCCTCGATCGAGCCCCAGTCGTAGGTCGCGCCGTACATCGGAAAGCACGGGGCGACGGTGCCGTCGGTGCGAACGATGACGTTGTTCTGGCCGGCCCGCAATTCCAGTCCGTGAATTGCAGGCCGCCGTCTTCGGCTTGAGCTATGCCGGGCATGGTGGCCAGCAGATCCTCCCCCGTGCCGGTGCCGTCGCCGAACCAGCCGATCCGGCGCAGATCCGCGCCTGAGGACATCCGGACGAACGCTTTCATCTCCTGGAGCCTTTTGATCGAGTTGACCATCTGGTAGCCCTCTTCGTTGCGCTCCATGATCCAGTCGACCAGCTCGTCGACGTTGCGCCAGTCTTCCGGGCGGATATACGTCGGATTCTCGCTGAGGTGCTTGAAATGGCCGCCGGCTTCCATCATGGGCGTTTCGTTCGGTGGCCAGGCGATGCTCATGCGCGTAGGTGGTGAGGCGCTTGATATCGTCGAGATTGTTGCGGCAGATATTCATGTTGAAGAACACCAGGTACCCGTAGCCGTATTGCTTGCGCATGATGTGCTCGAGGTTTTTTTGCGCCGGGACCAGCGCCTTCGGCAGGCTGGGTTTTCGTCCCACGCGTCCAGGGCGAAATTGAAGACGCCCACGCCGGCGTCGCCCAGCCGGTCGGCCACCTCGGGGCGCAGCAGCCGTCCGTTGGTGCCGATGTAGATCCAGAAGCCCTTCTTCGCCGCGTAATAGACCACTTTATGCGCGAACTGCGGGCGCAGCAGCGGTTCGCCGCCTATGAGCGCCAGCACGCGGCAGCCGTGATCGTGCAGCCAGTCGATGGAGCGGCGCGCGACGTCCTCGGTCATGCCCCTCACTTGTTGTTGTACGACCAGCAATACCAGCAATCCAGATTGCACTTGTATTCGAGGAACAGATAAGCCGTAATGGGATGGAAATCCCCGGGGAGAACGCGGGAGCGGACGTAGGGCGCCAGCCATCCCCGAGCCGCGCGCGCGATGTGTTTGGGCTTCCAGCGCCGGTGCTCGGGCGGAACTTCCGGGCCGGGATCGGCGAGCAGAGCCGGGTAGCGGGGAAACACCGGCTCGGGCAGCGTCGCTCCGCGCGGCTCGGGCGGAACGGGCGGACGGGAAGCCGAATGCATCAACAGATCGTTAACCGCGACATCGATGCGAAAGGTGGGCTGGGCAGCCATGCTTATTCCTCTCTGCGTGAGATCGTTGCAGTGGCCCGGAAGATCCATTTTCACCGTTAAACCAAAAAGTTGAAACGTTACAGGTTCGCGGTCCGCCACATTTCGGACCGTGCTGGCTCTCCTCCCCTCCCTTACGAGTGTGTGTGAAAAGTCGATGCCTCACCCCGCCGTGACCGGCGGGGCTGGTCTATCGCGTTGAAGGCGCAGACGGCGGTGACCAGCCCTGCCGGTCACGGCGGGGATCAACTCCACTTTTCACACACACTCTTACGGTCAGGGTTCTGCTTCGGAGCGATTCGGAACCCTGAGCGTCAGCGAGGGGAGGGCTTCGATCAACCCGCATTTACCGCACCACCGACAGGCTCCGGCGTTTCGCCGCGCATGTAAAATAAAGAATGGTCACTGAAACCATCCCAGAGGGACTGACTTTCGACGACGTTCTGCTGCTTCCGGCGCGCAGCGACGTGGTTCCTGCGGATACCGACACGCGCACGCAGGTTTCCCGCAAGATCTTCATCAATATCCCGATCGTCAGCGCCGCCATGGATACCGTGACGGAATCGCACCTGGCCATCGCGCTCGCGCAGCAGGGCGGCATCGGGCTGATTCATCGCAGCATGTCGATTGAACGGCAGGCCGAAGAAGTCGACCGGGTGAAACGCTCGGAAAGCGGGATGATTGTCGACCCCGTGACCGTCGAGCCGGAGCAGAAAATTTCCGACGCGCTGGATGTGATGAAACGTTATCGCATCTCCGGCGTGCCGGTGACCAAGCGCGGAAAGCTGGTCGGGATTCTGACCAATCGCGACCTGCGCTTTGAAACGCGCTTCGATCTGCCCATCGAAAAGGTGATGACCAAGGAGAATCTGATCACGGTCGCGGTGGGCACCACGCTTGAGGAAGCCGAAGCGATTCTGCACCGGCATCGCGTCGAAAAGCTGCTGGTGGTGGACGATCAGTACAACCTCAAGGGCCTGATCACGGTCAAGGATATTCAGAAAAAGTTGAAATATCCGAACGCCGCCAAAGACGAGCAGGGACGGCTTCGGGTGGGCGCCGCGCTCGGATCGTCGGGCGATTTTCTGGAACGCGCTCAGGAACTGGTCAGGAAAAAAGTGGACGTGCTGGCCATCGATTCCGCGCACGGGCACCAGGTCCGCGTGATGGATGCGGTGCGGGCGGTGAAGCGCGCGCTTCCTGAGGTGCAGCTTTTGGCCGGCAACATCGCGACCAGGGAAGCGGCGTGCGACCTGATCAAGCTGGGCGTGGACGGAATCAAAGTCGGCATCGGCCCGGGATCCATCTGCACCACGCGCGTGGTGAGCGGCGCGGGCGTTCCGCAGATCACGGCGATCATCGAGTGTTCGAAAGCCGCGGAGGGTTCGGGCGTACCGATCATCGCCGACGGCGGAATCAAATTTTCAGGCGACATCACCAAAGCGATCGCGGCGGGGGCGGATTGCGTGATGATCGGCAGCCTGTTCGCCGGAACCGAGGAGAGCCCCGGCGAAACCATTCTGTATCAGGGCCGGACGTTCAAAAGCTATCGAGGGATGGGCTCGATCGGCGCGATGACAGCAGGCTCAGACCGCTATAACCAGGACACGTCCGGCAAGCTGGTGCCGGAAGGAATCGAAGGCCGGGTCCCGTATAAAGGAATGCTTTCGGACCTGGTTTATCAACTGGTTGGCGGATTACGCGCAGGGATGGGCTACTGCGGTTGTGAGACCATCGCGGATCTGCGTCAGAAAGCCCGTTTCGTTCGCGTGTCGGCAGCGGGTCTGCGCGAGAGTCACGTGCATGACGTGATTATCACCAAGGAAGCTCCGAATTACCGCCTCGAATAGCTTCACGTCGCCGACACTTCGGGGGAGTAGAATGGCTTCATGAACTACTATGGAGCCAAAGATCTGGCGGAAGGCTTCCGCACGGTTCGCAAGAACACGCTGAAGGTGGCCGAGGAGATCGGCGAGGAGCATTACGGGTTTCGCGCCACGCCGGAAACCCGCACGGTCGCGCAGACACTGATTCATATCGCCGACGCGCCCAAATTGCAGGAGCACCTGCACGGGGTCGCGAAAGTGAAGACGCTCGAAGGGTTCGATTTCATGGCGTTCTTCACCCAGATGGGGAATCAGGAGCAACTTCCGCACACCAAGCTCCAGATTCTGACTATGCTCAATGAGCAGGGTGAGCATTTCGCGCATCTGCTCGAAAGCTTCTCCGACGGATTTCTGGGCGAGCACGTTTCGATGCCAACTGGGATGACGCCGGCATCGAAGACGCGCTTTGAAATGCTGCTGGGCGTGAAGGAACACGAGATGCATCATCGCGCGCAGTTGATGCTGCTCCAGCGCATGACCGGCGGCGTCCCGCACCTGACCCGCGCCATGCAGGAGCGCATGGCCGCGATGGCGAAGGCCAAAGCGACCACCTAGGAACGACCTCGGCGCAGACCACCCGCGCCGGTCACCGGCAGGGCTGGTCTATCGCGTTGACGTCCGTGACCAGCCCTGCCGGTCAGAGTGTGTGTGAAAAGTGGAATTTGATCCCCGCCGTGACCGGCAGGGCTGGCGCCGACGCCTGTGCCTTCAGTACAATAGACCAGCCCTGCCGGTAACGGCGGGGACCAATCCCGACTTTTCACGCGGACTCGTCACGGCGGGGATCAAGTCCACTTTTCACGCAGACTCGGTTACGGCGGGGTTGAGACCACTTTTGCTACGATAAATCCATGAAATCGAAGTTCGTTCTGGTTGCCCTGGTGGCGATGATTGCGCTTGCGCAGGATGCTACGCGTTCGGTCTGGGATGGCGTTTACACGGCCGATCAGGCCACCCAGGGGCAGGCGACCTACAATGCGGAATGCGCCTCCTGCCATGGCGATCAGTTGAACGGCGGTGAAATGGCTCCTCCGCTGGCCGGCGGCGAGTTCATGTCCAACTGGAACGGGCTGACCGTGGGCGATCTGTTCGATCGCATCAAGACGGGCATGCCTCCGGGGATGCCGTCGAAAGTTGGGCGCGACGCGAAAGTTACGATTGTGGCCTACATTCTGCAGTACAACAAATTCCCGGCGGGCACCACCGCATTACCGGAACAGACCGAGGTGATGAAGCAGATCAAGATCGAGATGACCAAACCCGATAAGAAGTAAAACCGGGCCCGACAAGAAATAGTCCGCCTTTTTCCCTTTTCGTTTCAAACATTTTGAGGTTTCAATGAACCCGCTGCGCGCGGCGCCGGAGTATTCTGCGCGCAGAGGGACCTCACATGAGTTTCGATCTGGCCCGGACGCCGACGCTTGAAGCCGTCGCGACCCAAGACCAACATGCGCTGACGCAGGATTTGCAGAAGCGCGCCGAAGAATCGATTGCGGCGGCCGGGGCGCGGCCGGAGGTGATCGATGCGCGAAGCGCGCAGCAACGCACCGAAGAACGCCTCCAACGATTGCGCAAAGCCGAGCGCGCGTTGAGCGCTTACGCCAAAGAGTCGCGCGAGCAGATGGCGGCCGCCGAGGGCGCGGCGATCGAAGCGATGGTCGAATCCGCGGCGACTAAATCCAAAATCGATTTCAAAAAACTGGAAGGCCTCGCGACGCTTGAAAATCAGAATCGCGTCGCGTCGCGGGCCATCGAACACCTGATCGAACAGCTGATACCCCTGGCGCAGATCGCGAATCTGCGGGAGGACGCGCACGCGCTGATGGCGGAGGCGCGGGCGGTCGACCAGATCGCGCAGGAGCGGGCAGAGAAGGTTCTCAACGTCCTGCGCAGCGCAGTCAGCGATGAGATGGTACTGCCGGTGGACATGTCGAAAGGCGTGGCAGGTGCGCTGGTGGCGCACGCGGTGCGGTTGAAGAAACGGGCGGTGGAGATGTCGGATAGCGCGGATCACATGGAACGGACGTACGGAGAACGCATGAGAGGGCGGCGATGAAAAAATTCGAAAAGCTGGTGAGTGAACTCGACGAGGGCACGCTCGACGAACTGCACGCGCAGGTGGCAGCGGAGCTGGAGCAGCGGCGGCTGAAGACCGCGATTCACATCAAAGACATTCATCCGCGCATGTCGCCGGAAGAGAAAGCGCAGGCGGCGCGGGACATCGCGCGCGTGCTGCGGGAGCGCGGCTGATGCGCGACTTGCAACAGTACTGGCAGGAAATTCGGGCGATCGAAAACGGATTGCCGCAGTTCGTGTGGGTGATCGCCGAGGATTGCCTGATGGAAGTGGCCCGCGCAGTGGCGGCGCGGCTGCTGCACGCGAAATCGCATCGCCTGGCGACCGACGAGGAAGTGAAAGCTCGCAAGGCGCGGGAGGCGGAGCAGAAGAAGCAGGCGGAGAAAGAGACGAAGCGCCGGAAGGGGATCGAGGTGGTGGAGGTTTAGCCGGCTGCTGTCTCTGAAATTCGTGGAATTAAAAAAGGGGACAGACCACTCTGTCCACGGCCAGTTCGGTCAGGGGGAAGAATAACATGCGAGCGGGGACAGAGCAGTCTGTCCCCTTTTTTAATTCCACGAATTTCAGAGACGGCACACTAGTAATCGGGAAGCGTGAAATTATCCGCGAAGCTGCGCAGGGTCAAGCGGGCGATCCAGGGAATTCCGAGCAGGCCCATGATTCGATTGCGGAGGAACAGCGAGAACGCGGATTTTGGAGCGAAGGCGCCGGCAAAGCGCGCGGCGGTGTTCTGCTTGGCGAGAACGAAGGGCGCGAATCGCTCCTGATAGCGGGCCAACGCCACGCGATGGTCGCCTTGAGCGCGGTGCAGCTCGCCGGCCAGGATGTACGCCGCGATCATTGCCAGGCCGGAGCCTTCGCCGCCCAGCAAAGAGATGCAGGAAGCGGCGTCGCCCAGCAGCGCGACGCGGCCGCGGGTCCACAATCCGTCGCGCGGAGGCATGCGGATCTGGCTGACGCGGTCGAAGTAAAAATCCGGCGCCGAATCGAGATCGGCGAGAATGCGCGGGCACTCCCATCCGCTCGACGCGAATCGATTGCGCAGAAGACGTTTGGGTGGAAGGGTATCGTTCGGGTTCGGATCGGCGAAGGTGAACAGGAACATGGTGCGGCCGTCGCGCATGGCGAAGCGGACTACCTGGCGGCCGACTTCGGTGAACATGACGTAGGCCAGCTCGTCACGGGGTTGATAACCGTCGAGAGAGAACGCGGCGGCCTGGATGCCGAGATAGTGTTCGTAGCCGGTTTCCGGTCCGAACACAAGTTCGCGGACGCGCGAATGCAGTCCGTCGGCGCCGATGACCAGATCGAAGTCGCGAGTTCGACCGTCGCCAAATGCAACCGAGACGCCGGCTTCGGTCTGATCGATGCGCGCGGGACTCTCGCCGAAAATGGTTTCGACGCGATTTTCGATGGATCGGAAAATGGCGGCGGAAAGCTCGCCGCGCGGAAGGCTGAGGTAGCGGCCTTGGGTTGCGGGGACGAACGCGGTGGCGGGGAAAGCCGCGGCGCGCCGGCCGGCGGCGTTGAAAATCTTCACCTCCTGCACCACATATCCGATGCGTTGAAGCTCGGGGAGCAGTCCCATGCGTTCGGCGATCTCGAATCCGGCGCCCCAGAAATCGATGATGTAGCCGCCGGTGCGCAGCGCGGGCGCTTTTTCGATCAGCGTGGTTTCGAATCCAAAGTGCGTGAGCCAGTATGCCAGGGTGGGTCCGGCGATGCCGGCGCCGCATACCAGGATCTTCATCACTCCAGCTCGCCTTGAAATTGTTCGAGCGCGACGCGCACCAACTGGCTGCGGGTGCGGACGCCGGTTTTTTGAAAAAGCTGCTGGAGCGCGGCTTTCACCGAGCTTTCTGAAATTCCGATGGATGCGGCGATCTGCTTGTTGCTCTCGCCTTCGAAAACGGCGCGCAGCACCTGGCGCTCGCGGCCGGTGAGATTTTTGCGGTCGGGCTGCGGTTCGGGGCGCGCGGCCGCGGCCACCAGGTCGCGCAGGGCGTGCTGGTCGATCCAGGTCTCCCCGGCGTGCACTTTGCGAATCGCTTCGGCCAGCAGCGCGGGCGAGCTGTGCTTCAGAAAAACACCGGAGGCTCCCTGGCGCAGGATCTGCGCGGATTCGGAAGGCGACATTCCGGCGGTGACCATCAGAACTCGCGGTGATGTGTTCAGGGCGCGCAGCGCATCCAGAAAACTGGGGGCGCGCTCATTGCCCAGATCGTAGTCGAGCAGAACCAGATCCACCGGCTTCGAGCGCAGAGCGGCGATGGCCTGTTCGATGGAAGCGCAGTGCGCGGCCATTTCGAAGTCGGGCTCGGCTTCGAGCAGGCGCGCCAGGCTTTCACGAAACAGGGTGTGATCGTCCAGCAAAAGCAGGCGCAGTTTCGGAGTCATCAACGATTCGATTCTCGGCGGCCGTAGGTTCGATGGCGGACAGGGAGATGGCGAAGCAGCAGCCCGAACGGCGAGGTTCGTACGTCAGGTCGCCCTTCACCGCGCGCATCAGGGCGCGCGAAACATACAGACCGATTCCGGTGGATTCGGAACCGGACTCAAAAGGTTCAAACAGGCCCGCCGCTGCCTTAACGCCGGGACCGGTGTCCTCAAAAGCGATCCTGACGCCGCGGTCATTATGGAGCGCGGAAATGGTGATGCGCTTGAGGTCCGACGCTTCCATGGCGCGGGCGCTGTTTTTCACCAGATTCAGGAACACCTGCATGAGCGTATGGCGATCCGCCCAGGCCAGCGGAAGCGATTCGGGAATGCGCCACTCGACCGCGATTCCGTCGACGGCGAGAGACGGCTCGATGATGATACGCAGCTCGTCGAGAAGCGAAATGAGATCGATGCCGCTCAGATTCGGCCCACCGCCCTGCTGAAGCTCCAGCGCGGCGATGTGTTCCAGACCGGCGATCAGAGTGCCGAGGGCGCGATAATCGTCGGACGCCGAGGCGGTGCGCTGAAGATTGGCGTGGACCGCGGAAATCGCGCCGCACAGATTGCGGATTTCGTGGCACACGGTGGAAACCAGGATGCGCGAGCCGGCCATGAACTGTTCGAGGCTGGATTCCTCGCGGTCGCGGAGGGCTTCGGAGATATCGATGACCACCGCCGCCAGGCGCGGGCCGGAGCGGGTGCGATAGGTGGAAAACCAGACGCTGGCCAGAAAAGATTCGCCGCCCGAGCGGCGTCCGCGGCATTCCATCTCGGTGCGGAACATTTTGGCGCGCTGGGTAGTCAACGGGACGCCGGCGATGGCCGGCAGATAATCGGCGATGGACGCGCCCGCCAGGCTGCCGGGTTCAACGCCAACTAATTGATGCGCGGCTTCATTAGCCAGCAGGATTTTGCGCGTGGCGTCGAGGGTGAAGATGGCGGCCGGGCTCGAATCGACCAGGATGCGGAGCTGCTCTTCGGCGTCGCGCCGGAGCTCGATTTCGGTTTCCACGTCCTCGACGTGCTGATGTTCCAGCCGGCGGTTCTTGGCGAGCTCGTAGACGAACAGTCCGGCGCCGAAGAATGCGGCGAACACCATAATGACGCGCGGAACTCCCTCACTGGCGGTGAAGGGGAAGGGATCGAACACCTCCACCAGAACGGTGCACAAGGATGCCGCGAGCGCCAGTTGCCAGCGTTCCAGCCAGGCGCCCAGAATCAGCATCGGAAACAGATAGAGGAATCCGAGCGAGACGTTGGTTTCCACCCGCCAGTCAATGATGGCGATGACGGCGATCAGCGCGCCGGCGCGGATCAACGCACTCGAACGCGTGGATGGAGCAAAGGACGACATGCGCGACGGGTTGCAATCTCATTCTAACTGAAGGTTTTGAGAGCCGAGGGCAAATCCGCAAAATGACCGAAAGATATGTCTTTGTTATCTTAAAGATCGCTCGAATTTGCCGCTCGGCAGCGGAAAAGCGTGAGCGGGCGGTTTAGAATTAAGTCTGAATCTCCTAAGAGAGCCCCTCGCCTGTGTTCTCCCGAAGTACAGGGGAGAGCAGGCATTCAAGCCAGGCATTCAAGCGATGATCCGCCGTAGCGCCGCGTTCGTACTTCTCACCTGTGCCTCATCCATCTGGGCGCAGCAGGCTGCTGTGCAATCGTACACCTGGGATCAGATCCGTGAAAAGTTCCGCGCGACGAATCCGACGCTGATTGCCGCGCAGGAAAGCGTGGACGAATCGCGGGCCAACGAAATCACCGCGTTCCTGCGGCCCAATCCGGACTTCGGCTTGAGCATTGACGGAACTCAGCTTACCCCGTACCAGGGAATTTATCGTCCCTTCGCGGGAACCCAGTTTTCGCCCTCCATCAGCTACCTGCATGAGCGCGAACGGAAGCGCGAGCTGCGCCGCGACAGCGCGCGCCAGGCCACCGACATCGCCGATTCGCAGCGCGCCGATACGGAGCGCACGCTCTTGTTCGGGCTGCGCAGCCAGTTCGTGCAGGTGCTGCAGCAGAAAGCCGTGCTGCAGCTGGCCCGCGAGAATCTGACGTATTACGACAAGCTGCTGGATGTGAACCGTACCCGGTTCCAGGCGGGCGATATCGCCAAGATCGACATGACGCGCCTGGAGCTGCAGCGCGCGCAGTATATGAGCGATCTACAGAATGCGATTGTGAATCTGGACCAGGCCAAGATTCTGCTGCTCCAGTATTTGAACGACCGGACGCCGCTCGCGAAGTTCGACGTGACCGGGCCGTTCGATTTCACGGGAGAGATTCCCGCGCTGGAGGCACTGCGGACCATGGCGATGGAGGCTCGGCCGGATTTGAGGGCCGCAATGCAGGCCGTGGCCAAGGCGGAGACGGACCATCGGCTGGCGGTGTCGAACGGGTCGACCGATCCCACCTATAGCTTGTGGTGGACGCACAACCCTTCCTTCAACAATCCCTACGACAACAACACGGTGGGCGGGAGCGTGTCGATTCCGCTGCGGCTGTTCGATCGTAATCAGGGCGAGAAGGCGCGGACCGAGATCGACATCCGGCATAATGAGCGGCTGCGGGACGCGTCGCGCGCGCAGGTATTCAGCGACGTGGATACGGCGTACGTGTCGCTGAACGGCACGCTGGTTCTGCTAAAGCAATACAAATCCGCGTATCTGGAGCAGGCGACTGAGGTGCGCGACACCATGTCGTTCAGCTATGAGCGGGGAGCGGTGTCGCTGCTCGATTTCCTGAGCGCGCAGCAGGATTACCGCTCGACGCAGTTGAATTATCTGACCCTGATCGGATCGTATTTAACCGCCGCCAGCCAATTGAATGAAGCGGTGGGTCGTGAGGTGATCCAATGAATCGCAAGTGGATGTTGCTGGCGCCCGGTTTGGCATTGGCGATGACGTTGATGTTTGTGATCGCCGGGTGCGACCGGAAAGATCCGCCGGATCCCAAGAGCGAAGCCCCGCCCGAGGCCAAGGTGGTAAGCGAGAGCGATTCGAGCGTGGTGAAGGTGGATCATCCGGAGCAGTATCCGGTGGTGACCGCGGCAAAGCACGCGTCGACCAACGACTTGACGGTGAATGGAAGCGTGCAGCCCGACGTGGCGCGGAATGTGCCGGTGATCTCGCTCGCTTCCGGGCGGGTAGTCGAAATCCATGCGCGGCTGGGCGACGAAGTGAAAAAGGGCCAGCTTCTGATGAAGGTGCAGAGCGCGGATATTTCGGGCGCGTTTTCGGATTACCGCAAAGCGATCGTGGCGGAGCAGCTTTCGAAAGTGCAACTGGAGCGAGCCAAGATTCTGTTCGACAAGGGCGCCATCGCGAAAAAAGATCTGGAAACGGCGCAGAGCACCGACGACAGCGCGATGGTGGACGTCGACACGACTAAAGAGCATCTGCGCGTGCTGGGCGTGGATGCGTCGCATCCCACCGGCGAAGTGGAGATCTACGCTCCGATTTCGGGCGTGATCGTGGAGCAGAACATCACCGCCGCGGGAGGCGTGAAGACGCTGGACAATTCCCCGAACCTGTTTACGATTTCGGATCTGTCGCTGGTGTGGGTGATGTGCGATGTATATGAGAACGACCTGGCGGCGGTGCACATGGGTGAGTACGCGGACGTGCGGCTGAACGCCTATCCCGACAAGCTGTTCAAGGCCCGGATCAGCAATATCGGGCCGATTCTGGATCCGAATCTCCGGACCGCGAAGGTGCGGCTGGAGATGGCGAATCCCATGTCGGCGCAGGGCGGGTTGATGCGCATCGGGATGTTCGTGACGGCCACCTTCCACGGCCTGGCCGAGCAGGCGCACGCGTCGGTTCCGGCGACCGCGGTGCTGCATCTGCACGATCGCGACTGGGTGTACACGCCCATCTCCGGCGGGCGATTCCGGCGGATGGAAGTGATCGGCGGGAAGATGCTTCCGGAAGGAATGCAGGAAATCCTTTCGGGCATCCAACCGGGCGAGCAGGTGGTGGCGAACGCGCTGGTGCTCCAGAACGCGGCCGAGCAGTAATTGTAAACCGGTTCCCGGTTACGTACGTCCAAACTCAGAGGTTTGGATCATGCGATTTGTGTATCTTACTTATTTTGTTGCGCTTGGGGTGACCGCTCATGCGCAGACGGCGGTTTCGGCCACGCGCGACCTGGTGTTTCCGCCGGTCGGATTGGCCTTCACCGAGACGGCGCAGATCAATATCGCGAATACCGCGGCGAATCCTGCCACCGGGACGGCGGCTTCCTGCACGGGTACGATATCCTTTAATACCGCGACGGGAGCAGCGGCCGAAACGCCGGTGAAGTTCACCGTGACAGCAGGTCAGATTTACTCGGCCGAGCTGACGGCCGCGAAATTGGGCGTGGTGAACGGACAGCGCAGCGAGTTCATCGGGTCGGTCCAATTGGCGCTGACGCCGAAGACGCCGTGCACGCTGTCGATCTCGCTTGAAACCTTCGATTCGACCAGCGGCGTTACCCACGTTTACCTGCAGAGTCCGGCGGGCGGCCCGGTCACGGTGCTGTTCCCGGGCGGGACCACGACCCTGGGCCGCTTTTCAGATGTGCCCCGGCTGTGACATCCTATAAGAATCCCGTTGTCTCGCTGGGTTTTGCCAAACTATGAACATACGTTCCGCCTTCCTGTTCCTGATCCTGAGTTTTTGTGCGTCTGGACAGACCTATCTTATTTTCACCATGGCGGGAGACGGGACCCAAGGGTATACGGGAGACAGCGGCCCCGCGATCAGCGCGGAACTGGCGCTGCCGGGCGGCATCGCCTTCGATAAGTCGGGCAACATGTACATCGCCGACGGGCAGAACAACGTGGTCCGGAAGGTTTCAAACGGGACGATCACGACGTTCGCGGGGAACGGAACCGCCGGGTATACGGGCGATAAGGGCGTCGCGACCTCGGCCGAGTTGAACGACCCCACCGGCGTGGCGGTGGACAGCATGGGGAACGTGTACATTGCCGACTCGGCGAATCAGGTGATCCGGATGGTGAGCCCGTCGGGGACCATCACGACGTTTGCAGGCTCCAACGTGGCGGGATTTCAGGGCGACACGGGTCCGGCGAACCAGGCGGAGTTGAATTTTCCGACCGCGGTGGCCGTGGACAGCAACAACAATCTCTACATCTGCGACACGGACAACAACGCGATTCGCGAAGTGGTGGCCGGCGTAATCAACACGGTCGGGCTGACGCAAGCCTATTTGCTGAATCCGGAAGGCGTGTTTGTAGACGCCGCGGGGGACATTTTCGTCGCCGACACGGGAAATGAGCGGGTGGTGGAATTTACGGCCACGGTCTACAACTTCTTCGTGATCGCGGGCAACGGCATTCCCGGTTTCAGTGGCGACGGCGGGAACGCGCTGAATGCCCAGCTGCAGGACCCCAAGGGCGTGGCGGTCGACTCCCAGGGCTACATTTACATCGCGGACACCATCAACAGCCGGATCCGGAAAGTTGGTCTGGACGGCACCATCACCACCATTGCGGGAACGGGACTGCCGGCGTATGGCGGCCAGGGTCAATACGCGACCACCGCGCCGATGAATTTTCCAGCGGCGGTGACCGTCGATTCAAGCAACAACGTGTGGATCACCGATACGCACAACAGCGTGATCCGGCAGCTGACCCTGGAGACGCCGTCGATTGAGATCAACGGGGTGGTGAATTCGGCGGATTTCGCTCCGGCCATTTCGCAAGGCGCCCTGGCGAGCATCGCGGGTGTGAATCTGGCGAGCGTCAAGGTCACCGGGACCGTTCCGCTTCCGCTCAGCCTGGCCGACGTTACCGTGACCGTGAACGGCGTGATCGCGCCGATCCTGTACGTATCGCCCACGCTGATCAATTTTCAGGTCCCCTGGCAGACCCAACCCGGAACGGCAACGGTGCAGATGACGGTGAACGGTGTGAGCGCCGCGCCGGTGACGGTGACGGTGGGCAATGCGGCGCCCGGAATTTTCTCACTGGGCGGAGGAATCGCGGCCATCGAGAACGCCAACTCTTCGATTAACACCCCCGGAAATCCAGCGAAGATAAACAGCCAGATCGCGGTGTACCTGACCGGATCGGGCGCGGTGAATCAGGCCGTATCGAACGCGGTGGTGTCGCCCTCCAGTCCGCTGGCTCAGTTGACCGGCTCCTATTCCGCGACCATCGGAGGCCTCGCGGCCCAAGTCGCCTTCGCGGGGCTGACGCCGGATACGGTCGGCCTGACGCAGTTCAATATCATTGTGCCGCCGGGGCTGCCGGCGGGGACGTATCCGCTGACCATCACCATCGACGGTGAGACCAGCAACACGGTGAACGTCGCGATCGCGCCGTAGTAGTAATCTTGAAGCGTGGGATTCGCGGAACAGAAGCTCAAGCTTTCGGGCATTCCGTCGTTTCGCGCGGAGCACTTTCCCTACTCCGGGCCGTACCCCTGGCTGGATCGGCCGGACGCTCTCGAACAAATCGAAAGCAAGCTGGCGCAGGGCGCCATCACCACGGAAGACGCCGCGCTGTGCCGGAAATGGTCGGCCGATGGGTACGTGATTTTGCCCAGGCTGATCGAGCCTGAAATTCTCGATCGCGTGTGGAGCGCCTACGAAAACGCGATCTCGGCCGGACGCATCCGGCTGAACGCCGATCCGGCCGGCGAGGGCGATCCGCATCCCGGGCGATTCCTGAATCCGCACAAACGCGTGGGAGCGTACTGCGAAATCCTGAAGCACGCCGGCCTGAACGCCGCCATCCGGATGCTGATGGAGCGGGAGCCGAAGGTGCTGCAGACCATCGCCTCGCACAAAGGGTCGGAGCAGCCGGCGCACTCCGATTCGATCCACATGACCACCTATCCGCTGGGCTATCTGACGGCGGCGTGGATCGCTTTTGAGGATATTCATCCCGCCAGTGGGCCGCTGGTTTACTATCCGGGCAGCCATCGATGGCCGTACGTCTTCAGCAAGGATGTGGAGATTTCCGAATCCGACTACGCGCGCGATGGCTACGCCGCCTATCAGGCGAAGTATGAACCGTTCATTCGCGGCCTGATCGACCGGCACGGCATCCCGCCGCACTACTTTCATGCGAAGAAAGGCGACGTGCTGATCTGGCACGCCAACCTGGTGCACGGAGGGTCGCCGCGTCAGGATCTCCAATGGTCGCGGCGCGCGGTGGTGGTCCACTACTTCGTGAAGGGCGCGTTCGTGTATCACGACCTGTCCGCCAAGCGGTCGCGCAGCCAGTATATGAGTACCTGCCTGCTGCGCGACCAAGCCGGGCGGCGCTTGATTGTGGACGCCCGGCGGTTCTTCAAGGGTGGAACCGAATCCACGTGAAGCGGACGCCTCGCGCGATAGACCACCCCCGGCGGTTATACCGGGGCGGATGAGTGCCCCATGTGTTAGAGCTGATCACCGCCGTGACCGGCAGGGCTGGTCGCCGGCGCCCGCGCCTTTAACGCGATAGACCAGCCCTGCCGGTAACGGCGGGGTGAGGCATCGACTTTTCACACACACTCGTGACGGCGGGGTAGAGTCCCGACTTTTTACACAGACTCTGACGCATGGGGCTGAAGTGCCAACAATTCATCCGGTCAAAGAACTACCTTGCCACGGTTAATGTGACCACCACCGTCGGCGACGGCGAGATTCCGGAGCTGGTGCCGGTGATGGTGATCGGGAACGATCCAATGGCCGCTGAACTGGAAGCCGTGAAGGTAAGCTCCGCGCCTCCCGCTACGCTGGACCATCTCGCGGTGACTCCCGAGGGCGGCGCGCCGTAGGAAACCGTCACGGCGCCGGCGAAGTTGCCCACCGCCGCGAGCGTGAGAACGGTGGATCCCGACCCTCCCTGTACGATCGAAACGGTGGAGGGCGTGGCTTTCAGCGTGAACGTCGCGGGCGCAGTCACCACCACGCTCAGCGAAATGCTCTGGACGGTCGAGCCGCTGGTCGCGGTGATCGGGATGGTGTAAGTGCCGGCCGTCGCGCTCGAGGCGACGGCGATGGTGAGCGAGCTGCTGCCGCTGCCCGGCGCGGCGATGGTCGCCGGTGCGAACGTCGCCGTGATGCCGGCCGGTGGTTTCGCCGCAAGCGCAATGGCGCCGCTGAATCCGGCGCCGATGGTGCTGGAAATCGAGACCACAGCGGACGCGCCATGGGCGATCGAAACGCTGGTCGACGAAGCCTTGATCGTGAACGTCGCGGGCGTGGTGACCACCACGCTGAGCGAAGCGGTTTCGACGGTCGATCCGCTGGTCGCAGTGATCGGAATGGTATAAGTGCCCGCTGTCGCACTGGAAGCGACCGAGATAGTGAGCTGGCTGGAACCGCTGCCGGGCGCGGCAATGGTCGCCGGCGCGAACGTCGCCGTGATGCCGGCCGGAGGTTTCGCCGCAAGCGCAATGGCGCCGCTGAATCCGGCGCTGATCGTGGTCGAAATCCCTACGACACCGGACGCCCCGTGGGCAATCGAGACGGACGTAGCGTTGGGAGTCACAGCGAACGGCGCAGCGATGGTCAATGTAAGCGCACTGGTTTTTTGCAGACCGCCTCCGGTGCCGGTGATGGTCAATGCGTAGCTGCCAACCGCCGCGCTCGAAGCTGCGGTGAGCGTCAGCGTGCTCGAACCCGCGCCAGGCGCTGTGAATGACGCCGGCGCGAACGACGCGGTGACCCCGGAAGGCAGACCGCTCATCGACAATGCGACGGCTGAACTGAATCCGCCGGAGACCACGGTGGTCACCGTCACGGCTCCGTGCGCCCCCGGAACCAGGCTGAGCGAAGACGCGGCGGACAAGCTGAACGACGGAGTTGCCGGCGGGGCCGTCGTGCTCGCGTCCTTCCAGTGATTCACCAGCACGAACGCATCCGGCGAGCCGAGCCCGGTGGCCTGATTGTAATGTGCGCCGGCGCTGAATCCGGCAACGCCGGGGACGCTGTTGTTGCCGCCGGTCATCGAATGGAAAATCTGCGCGCCTCCATTGGACGCAAGCGTGGCCAGCGGATACAGAATCGTATTGATGTTGCCCTGCCGCGCGCCGGTTTTCTGATTCACCAGCGCCATCAGGCCGGCAAACGAAGGCGATGCCGCGGAGGTTCCGCTCACGATGTAGTAACTGCCCAGAATGTCCACCAGATAGCCGTCGTGACCGGCGGTGGAGAGAGCCACGTCCGGCACGTCGCGCCTCGCATCGGCGGGAACGCCGGGCGCGGATTGCCAGGACGGCTTCGAATAATACCCGCTCGCGCCGCCGCCGGTCGCCCACAGACCCGATCCTCCGTTCGACGCGCTTTCGTTCCACGCGACTTCCGGAATGTAGCTGAGCGCCGATCCGCCGGATGCGTTGTTATTGGCCGACCAGTACAGATTATTGTTGCCGGCTTCGTTGAATTCGGTTCCGCCGACGCACACGCTGTAGATCGAGGAGCACAGGCCGTTAATGGCCTGTCCAAGCGTGGCGGTCGATTCAGACGGCGAATCGCAACCCGCCGCGCCGCTGTCGCCGGACGCGATGAATGCGGTGATCCCTTGCGCGGCGGCCTGTTGCCACAGACTGGTATAAAACGCCCGTTCGGCCGAGCCCATCTGCGATTCGCAGCTTCCGAAGCTGACGCTCACCACCGGCGCGAGATTGTTGCTGACAATGTACTGCGCGGAAAGATCGACGCCGTCGGTCGTGTTGGTGGACGCCGAGACCACAAACTTCACCGTCGCCATCTCGGCGACCGCGCCGGACCATTCGACATCCAGATCGGCTTCGGTTTCCTCGTCTGTCGAGACGATTCCAGGATTGGTTCCGTTCACGATCACCTGCGGATTGTTGGCGGGAAGTCCGAACTGGCTGCGGAAGCTGGTCACGTCGGAAAGGTTGATGTTGGTGCGGCCCACGATCGCGAGCGTTTGGCCGGAGCCGGTGATGCCGCTCGAATACAGCGCGGCGACGTCATAGATGCTGGCGAAATCGGCGGGGGCCAGATAGTGCGCGCCGCCGCTGGTGTATTCGGGCGCGGCTTGCACGCGGTTATGCATCGCGGTGCGGCGAAAATCGTGCATCGAAACCGCGCCGGCCACCACGCCCGCCAGCGCTTCGGGAATCTGCGGGTCGGTGGCGTTGGCGTGATGTAGCTCGCCCGCCACGCGATAGGTCCGGATCTGCGTGTGAAAGGCGCTTTCCACCTGCGCGACGCTCCCGCTGAACACAATAGAGCGGCGGCCAGCTGGAATTTCGTCGATCGAAAATCCCTGCGAGGTAAGCCATTCGACCACGCGCGCGACGTCACTTTCCGAGACGCCGAACTGGTTTTCAAACCCGGCGGGATCCAGCCACTTCTGAAATTGCGGAGAGTTAGTGTCGTGCTGGGCTCCGACCAGTCCATCGAGCGAAGCCTGGGTCGCGGCGTCCGGCTGGAGGACCAGAATCATGCGGTCCATACGGAAATCGGCCGCGGCGGGACCGGCGTCGAACTCGGGGCGCGCCTGAGGCGGGCGATTTCCGGCGAGTGTTACGGTTCGATGATTATCGATGGCGCCGGAAATCCGATCCTGCGCGAAAGAATTCATGTTTGGGAAAAACAGGCCGAAGAGTAAGGCCGCGGTGGAGGTCGCGACGTGCGGACGTAGCATGCAGGCTCCTTGAGGAAGCGAACTTGGGGGCGGCCGAAACCGGCCCGTGCTATGCTCATCGCCCGCGCGGCGGCAATCTTAATAAAAATCGACGCTTAGGTACTTTTGTACTTGCTCTCTGCGTCAAATGATCGGACACTGAAATTTCATGGCAACCGTCAAATTCACCAACGGAGCTCCGGTACGCGAGCCCGCCGATCGCTGGACGACGGCGGAAGCGGCCGAGCTCTACGACGTCGCCAGCTGGGGCAAGGGATATTTTTCGGTGGGCGCGAACGGACATATGTACGTTCATCCGGAAAAAGATCCGCAGCGCTCGCTGGATTTAAAAGAGCTGGTGGATAATCTCCAGCTACGCGGAATCGCGCTGCCGATTCTGATCCGCTTCGGGCAGATTCTGCAGAACCGGCTGGGTGAAATGCATCAGGCATTTCAAAACGCCATCGCGGAGCACAACTACAAAGGGACTTACTGCTGCGTGTACCCGATCAAGGTCAACCAGCAGCGCCAGGTGGTGGAGGAGATTTTCGAATACGGGCGTCCGTATAAGTTCGGCCTGGAAGCCGGCTCGAAACCGGAGTTGCTGGCCGTGCTCGCGATCGCGGACAACGACACGCCGATCATCTGCAATGGATTCAAAGACGACGAATACATCGAGATGGTGATGCTCGCGGCCAAGATCGGCCGCCGCATCATTCCGGTGGTCGAAAAGTATACCGAGCTCGACCTGATCCAGAAACATTGCGAGCGCGTGGGCGTGCGGCCCACCATCGGGCTGCGCATCAAGCTCGCCAGCCGCGGATCGGGACGCTGGAAATCGTCCGGCGGATACCGGTCGAAGTTCGGGCTGACGGTGACCGAGGCGCTGCGCGCGCTCGATCAGCTGAAGGCGGCGGGCATGGAGGATTGCCTCCAGCTCCTCCATTTCCACCTGGGCAGCCAGATCACCAACATCCGGCAGATCAAGGCGGCCGTGATGGAAGCGTCGCGCGTATATGTGGAGCTGAAGCGCGCCGGCGCCGGACTCATGTATATGGACGTGGGCGGCGGGTTGGGCATCGATTACGACGGATCGCAGACCGATTTCGAATCGAGCGTAAATTACACGCTTCAGGAATACGCCAACGACGTGGTGTATCACATCCAGAGCGTGTGCGACGAAGCCGAGGTGCCGCATCCGAGCATCGTTTCCGAAAGCGGCCGCGCGGTGGCCGCGTATCACAGCGCGCTGGTGTTCAACGTCCTGGGCGTGACCGGATTCGGCGACGGCGAATCGATGCCGGAGATTCCGGAAGATGTCGAACAGCCCCTGATCGATTTGAAAGAAACCCTGCGCGGATTGAGCAACAAGAATCTGCTCGAAAGCTTCCATGACGCGCAGCAGGCGCTCGATTCGGCCTTGAACCTGTTCAGCCTCGGCTATCTTCCGCTGCAACAAAGAAGCTGGGCGGAGAGCATCTACTGGGTGATCTGCCGGCGGATTCAAACGCTCGCCAAGCAGCTCGATTATTTTCCGGAGGAGCTCGAAGGCCTGGATGGGTTGCTCTCGGATACCTATTTCTGCAATTTTTCGTTATTCCAGAGCATGCCGGATAGCTGGGCGGTGAAGCAGCTGTTCCCGATCATGCCGATTCATCGCCTGGAACAGGAGCCGTTCCGTCACGGAATCCTCGGCGACATATCCTGTGACTCCGACGGGAAAGTGGACCAGTTCATCGACCGCCGCGACGTGAAGAAGACGCTGGCGCTGCACGCCTTCAACGGCGAGCCGTACGTGCTCGGCGCATTTCTGGTGGGCGCATACCAGGAAATCCTGGGCGACCTGCACAATCTGTTCGGCGACACCAACGCGGTCCACGTGACGCTCGACGAGCACGGCGCGGTGGTGCTCGAAGCGTTGATCAAGGGCGACACGGTTCGCGAAGTGCTCGATTATGTTCAGTTCCAGTCAAAGGCGCTGCTCGAGCAGTTCCGCAAAGACGTCGAAGCCGCGGTCCGCGAAGGGCGCATCGGGTATGAAGAATCGGGCGTGCTGCTGCGCTTCTATGAAGAAGGCCTGAACGGCTACACGTACCTGGAGCAGTAGTTACTTCACCGGCCCGATGGTCGCAGCGATCTTTTTTACCAGATCCTCTGAACCGCCCGGAACAACCGTAATCGTCGCGAAGCAGTTTCCAGTCCCGCGCGGAACTTTGACTGTCCACGCGGTGATGGTGCGGCCGTCCCGGACCTTGTTCGGCTTGGCCACGTAGAACACGCGCTGGCCGGTGTTGTCGACAAATTTGTCGATGTTCATCATTTTCCCCACCGTCTCATTGATCGGCTTTACTGGCGCGGGTGAACTGGTGACCTGCACTTCGATCGCGTCGCCAGGTCCCTTGCCCAGGCCCTTGAAATTTTCATCCGGCTTGAAGTCGCCGGGCGCGGCGATCTGGCAGACTTTTTTCATGTCCTTGAGCACGATCCATCCGGCCGGAATCGAATCCGCAAAAAGGGGCCCGGCCAGGAGCGCGACACAGGAAAGCCGCGCGATACTGGGAAGCAGCATTTTCATGCAGGTAGTATACAGAGTCTGCTTCGAGACCGGCACCCACCCACCGCTCCCTAACGGTCGTGGCTCGGTGAGGGGGCGCTCGAAAGTCAGTGGAGTTGATCCCCGCCATGACCGGCGGGGCGTTCGCCGCCGCCCACGCCTTCAACGCGATAGACCCGCCCTGCCGGTAACGGCGGGGTGGAGTCCCGATTTTTCACCCACACTCGTCAGTGAGCTGAGAACATCAGTTTTCACAGAAACTCGTAAGCACCCGGTCAGCGGGCGGGAGCCTTGCGGATGAGCCAAGCGAGAATAGCCGCATTGTTTTCGTGGTCGCTGGGAATCGCGCTGGCGCTTCCGCCTCCGCCCGCCTTTCTGCTTCCCGGCGACGTTGTCCCTCTCAAGCACTCAATAGACATGACGATCGATCCGGCCCGCGACACTTTCACCGGGCGCGCGATCATCGATGTCGAGATCAGGAAGCCGCTAAGCGTGATCTGGCTGAACGGGAAAGATATTATCCCGCTCGATGTAACCGTGGGAGCGAAGAAGGCTCGCGCGGAAGCGGTCGGCGAAGAATTTATCGGGATCGCACTCGATTCGCCGATGAAGCCGGGACGCACCACCATCGATATCCGCTATCGCGGAAAGCTGGATGAAAAGGCCATCGTGGGCCCATATCGAAAAAAGACGGGTGACGATTGGTACGTGTTCACGAGCTTCACGCCGATCGATGCGCGCCGAGCGTTCCCGTGCTTCGATGAACCGCGCTTCAAGACGCCGTGGAAGATGACCATCCACGTGAAGCGGACCGACAAAGCGTTCTCGAACGGCCGCATGCTGCGCGAAACAGATGAACCCGACGGCATGAAGGTGGTCGAGTTCGCGGAAACCAAGCCGCTGCCGGCGGAAGTGGTCGCATTCGCGGTGGGGCCTTTCGATATTTTCGAAGGCGCGCCCGCGGGACACGGAACTCCGATCCGCGTGATCACCGCGAAAGGGCATGCCGCTGAAGGCCGGCTCGCGGCACAGGCGAGTGTCGATGTCCTGCCGCGCCTCGAAGCCTACACGGGCATTCCGTATCCGTTCGGCAAACTGGATCATATTGCGGTTCCCGAATTTCCATTCGGAGCGACCGAGAATCCGGGGCTGATCGTGTATAAGAATCAGGCTCTGCTGGCCGCGCCGGGTGACGACACGACGGAAAAGGCGCGCGCGATTCGAGCTCTGCAGGCGCACGAAGTCGGCCATCAATGGTTCGGCGATCTGGTGACACAGGCGTCGTGGGCTGACGTATGGCTGAGCGAGGGATTCGCCACCTGGATCGCCGCAAAAATGATGGACGAAGAGCAGCCTGCGGCACGCGTACATCTAAGCTCCGTTGTCGCGCGCGAGCGGATCATGGCGATGGACGACTCGGCGCGCACGCGGCCGGTGCGGTTGACCATGACCAGCCGTCACGATACGGACAACGTCTACAGCCAGTTCGTGTATCAGAAAGGCGCGGCGTTGTTGTGGATGCTCGAAGGCTGGCTGGGTGAGGATCGGGTGCACGACGGATTGCGAGCGTATTTGAAGAAGTTCGCGTACGCGAATGCGACGACGGCGGATCTCGAGAAGTCGATCGGCGGTGGCGCGGGTCCGGTGATGGACGCGTTTCTGAATGATACCGGCGTTCCGTCGGTGCGCGGCGAGTGTGCGGATGGGACCGTGACGGTCCACGCTTCGGGAAGCCTGCCGATGCCGGTGTGCATTCGCGGCGAAGGCGTCGCGCAAACCTGTTCGGTGGCCGAAGCGGAGCGATCGACCATCGCGCTGCATCATGCCTGCCCGGCCTGGATCGAGTTCAATGCGGGCGCGAGCGGTTATTACCGGACGGCGTGGAGTGAGGCGCAGTTGAACGCGCTCGATCTGAATAAGCTGTCGGCGCCAGAGCGGCTGATGCTGGTTTACGATCTGCGCGCGTCGCATTCGGATTCATCGCTGCTCAAGAAACTGGCTGCCGATCCTGAACGGGAGATCGTGCGGGCGGTTGCGGGCGACGACAAACGCCGTAACCAGTAGGCGCGCGATCGCTCCCTTCGGCCCAACCGCCCAGACCTGACCACCGGCTGAGCCCAACGCGTTGTAGCTTGCGCTATCGAATTCGCGGGACGATAAGCCGTCCGTCCAATTTAGCCAATCCGACCCCGAGGTGCCCGTGGCGATCAAATTCTCGCGGATATATTTCACATCCGATCGAAATCCGTTGAGTCGCACGAGCGGCGTCCACCAGGTCTTTCCCCCATCCTGGGTCATCGCGATCGATCCAGTAGCGTCGGCCGGCTTATTGTAATCCCCGCCGACCGCGATTCCGCGCCGTGAATCGGCAAATGCCAGTGCGAATATGCCTGCGCTCGCGCTGTCGTTTCGAATCGGCGTCTTCGCGACGGTCCATGTCTTGCCGCCATCCGTCGAATGAAACACACGAGCCCCATCCGGACCGCCTGTTCCGAACCACGCCTCGCGAGTTCCGCGAACGGTCAGACACGAGTTGCTCGCTGCAAATGCTCCTTCCTTGGGCATCGCCGCGGAAGTCTTTTGTTTGATCCACGTCGAGCCGCCGTCGCTGGTCGTCATCACCACGAAACGCCCGTCCACGGGGTCGCCCAACAGGATTCCATGGTCCGCGTCCCAAAACGCGAGCGCATCGAAAAATCCCCTTGGATCGGGATTGGTGTACAGAAGGTTCCAGCTCCCGCCGCCATCGCGCGTTTTGTAGATTCGCGACTTCTCGCCTGGTCCGATGCTCAGCAGCATCGCGGTCTTGTCATCGAACGCACGAACCGCACGAAAATCCAGATCGCTTGCACCCGGCACTTTTCCGGCCGTCCATCGCGTGCCGCCGTCGACTGTACGAAAGAACGTCCCGCCCGATCCGCTCGCCCACACTACCAGGGCGCTGACCGCGCTGACGCCGCGAAGCGACGCCGTGGTTCCGCTCTCCTGCGGCATCCACTGCTCAGTTTCAACCTTCGTTTGTCCCGATGCGAAAAGTACGAAGAAAAGAGAAAGTATCGTTTTCATTCGCGGCGGTTCAAATGAACGCCATGGTCTTGATGCCGGAAATGTCGAAACGCTTGCGGCAGCGCATGTTTTTGCACATGGCTTTATCGTCCATCAGGACCATGTAGCTCAGGAATTTGGCGAAGCGCGCGCGGTCGCGTTCGTCGGCGCCGCGGGGGAGCTGCTCCACTTTTTTGCGGACCATCCACTTGAGATCGTACGTGTCCTGCGTCCGGCAGAACGGGCAGTTGAGCGGAATCGGCTTGGTGGTGGGCGATTCCCGGTAGAACGCTTTTTCGTCAAGAGCCATGTTATCGCGCCGCGCCCGCCAGTTGCGCCGATGCGACGCGGGTCAGGCTGGCTTCAAAGCGCAGCGCGAAGTCGTCGACGTCGGATTTCGAGATATTCATCGGCGGGGAGATGCGGATCACGTTGCCCCAGGTTCCACCCTTGCCGATCATCAGGCCATTTTCACGCGCCGCTTCGAGTAGAGCGTTGGTCGCCGCGGCCGCGGGAGCTTTGGTTTCGCGATCTTCCACCAATTCGACACCTTGCAGCAGGCCCATGCCGCGCACGTCGCCGATGATGGGATGCTTGGCTTTCATCTCCTCAAGTTTGGCGCGCAGATACGCTCCGGTTTCCGCCGCGTTGATCGCCAGGTTATGTTCGTCGATATAATCGATCACGGCTTTCGCCTGCGTCGCGGTCACCGGATTGCCGCCGAAGGTGGAAATGGTCAGGCCCTTCATCGCGTCGGCGACTTCCGGACGCGCAATCGTCACGCCGACGGGTGCGCCGTTGCCGAGGCTCTTGGCGCTGGTGATGATGTCGGGCTCGACGTTCCATTGTTCGATGCCGAACCATTTTCCGCCGGTGCGGCCCCAGCCGGTCTGGACTTCGTCGCTGATGAAGACGCCTCCGTATTTCTTGACGATGCCGTGGATGATCTCGAAATATTCCTTGGGCGGAGTGATGAAGCCGCCGACGCCCTGGATCGGCTCCGCGATGAAACCGGCGATGCGGCCGGAAGTAGACGTCTTGATCATTTCATCCAGATCGCGGGCGCAGCGGACGTTGCAGCTTGGGTAGGTGAGGCCGAAGGGGCAGCGATAGCAGTTGGCGTTGATGGCGTGGACGAATCCGGATGGCGCGGCGCCGCCCATGCGCCAGGACGAATTGCCGGTAGCGGCCATCGCTACGGCGGAGCGGCCGTGATAGCTGTGGCGCAGCGCGACGATTTCATGATTTCCGGTGTAGCAGCGCGCGGTGACGAAGGCGGTTTCATTCGCCTCGGTTCCGCTGTTGGTGAAGAAGCTCTTGGTCAGCTTGCCGCCCGGGGTGATTCCGGCGATGCGCTTGGCGAGCGCGGCCTGCGGCTCATTGGCGAACACGGTGGACACGTGCTGCAGCTTGTCCATCTGCTCATGGACCTTTTTGTTCACTTCTTCGTTGCAATGGCCGACGCCGATGGTGACGATGCCGCCGAAAAAATCGAGATACTGGTTGCCGTCGATATCCCAGACGAACTGGTCTTTGGCGCGCGTGACCACCAGCGGGTCTTTGTAGTAGTGGAAGACGCTGGGGAAAAGATACTGCTGGTTCGCCAGGATGATCTCTTGCTTGGTCATGGGCACATTTATATCATAGTCGCCGATTTAGGCGGCCTCGGAGGTTCGGATCGCGAAAGAGTCGAGTCCTGAAAAAGGGGACAGACCGCTCTGTCCACTGCAGGTGGGGGTCGGCGGATTGAAGGGTTGAGGATTGGGGACAGAGTGGTCAGTCCCCTTTTTCAGCGTGGGCATTGGAGCAGGTTCGGGGAGGGCTTCGATTTGGTCATTTGAAAAAACGAAGCCAGGGGCGGCGGCGGCGTGGGGTTGTTCCGTTATTTGATGGACTTGGGCCGGGTTGGCGGCGCGGCGGTCGCGCTGGAGCTTTTCGAGAAGGGCCAGAGTGCGTTCGAACTGGCGGGAGAGGCGCTGGCCGTGGATGCTCAGATTGGCGAGAGCCCTGGTGTGGCTGTCGAGGGCGGCGGCGATGGCGATGGCTTCGCGCATCTCGAACGTCGATTCGTGGTTGGGGAAGTCCTGGTAGATGATGTCGTGGGTGAGCAGGTTGGTTTCGAGTACGGCTACGCGATTGAGTCGCCAGGCGGCGTCGGCTAGGGACTGGACTAGCTGGGTTTCGGTGGCGCCTTGGGGCTGGTGTTCGTTGACGAAGGCGCGGACGTGGGCCTGGTAGGCTTCGAGGTCCTCGGCGGGCATGACGATGGTCTGGCCGGTGAGGCCGTGGCGGAGGGCGTTGAGGCAAGAACGGCGCTTGCCTTCGAAGGTGCTGGGGCCGGTAGAGTGGCGGGCATTGTTACGGTTGATTTGGGCGCGGTCTGGTTGTGTGTATGACATGAAGAATCCTCTGTTGTAGGGATAGCGGGGGAGTGGGGAGTGGGAGGTTGCGTCGGATGTGGAAGTTGTTGGTTGGGTGGAGGATAGAATTTCTCGGGGGCCGGTGACCGAAGGCGCGGGATTCGTGCGTCCTTTCAAAAAAGGGGACAGCGTACAACGATGAAGCCGAGCTTCACCCGAAAGCATGAAAATCGCCGCTCATCGGGAGGCATTCGGAGGGGGCGTTCCAAAAAAGGGGACAGACCGCTCTGTCCACTGGAGTGGTGGTGTCGGCGGCGAGAGGGTGTGTGGGTTGGGGACGGAGTAGTCAGTCCCCTTTTTTGAACCGCGAATGTCGTTGAACCCGGACGAAGAAAACGAGGGCTCGTCGGGCGGCCACGTGCATGCACGGCACTTATATTATGGTGGAGGAAACAGTGGACCGCCCTTTGAAGTCATGCAACCATGCGCGGGCGGAGGGGTCGGAATGTCCCGGGGGTGGCGCGATACGACTCATCGCCGTGATGCTCGGGTTTGCGGCGAGCGCGGTGGCCCAACTGGTTCCGGGCAGCATCAGCACGGTCTACCAGCCCAGCCCCCCCGGTCACGCGGTCTTCGATGCGGCCGGAAATACTTACTACTTGGCTGGCGCGCCAACGCCGGGTGCGGCGCAAAACATCCAGCCGCCCGCAGGCGGCGTGTGCCTCGGGTTCGCCGGGCTTCACGGTCCCTCGCCGGTTCCGTGTGCTTATGCGATGGTGAGTAAGTTCGACCCCTCCGGTGCGGAGGTTTGGGGTGCGGAGCTGGGCGGCCCGGCGGCCTCCAACTTAACGGGCGCCAGCTCAACGGCACTCGCCGTTGCTGCCAATGGAAACGTTGCGTTCACTGGTTCGACGGGCGGGCAGTTTCCGACTACGCCCGGCGCGGCGATCGGGTCCAGCACAAGCGCAACGGCCTTCGCCGCCATGGTCTCGGCGGATGGGAGCAAGTTTCTTTATTCCACTTACCTGCCGGATTCGGTGGGCGCTTCTTCGTCCATCGCTGTGGATGCAGCGGGCAACGCTTACATTGCGGGTCAGACATCTTCGGGGCATGCTTTCGTCCTGAAGCTGAGCGCGGACGGCTCTACTATCGTGTATAACGCCACTCTCGCCGGCAGCGTTGCGGACCTTGCCACAGCCATCACTGTCGATCCAGCGGGCAATGCTTACGTCACGGGGCAAACCGCTTCGCCCGATTTTCCAGTAACCGCGGGCGCGTTTCAGCAGCATCTGAATGGAACCTGCAATGGCTTCCTTGCCACGCTGGATCCTTCCGGCAATGTCCTGACCAGCACATACTTCGGCGGGAGCGGCTGCGACAAGCCGTCGTCGACCGCGGTGGATAGCGCGGGCGATATCGATCTGGCGGGATCCACCAGTTCGCTGGATCTGCCCACGACGCCGGGAAGCATGCAACCGTCCACGATCGTGCCTCCGTGGAACAACTCCTCACCAGCCGGCTTCGTGGCGCAGTTCGCCCCGGACGGCGTTTCGTTGAGGTGGGCGAGTTATGTGATGAGCAACGATCTCCAAAATGGTCCGTACTTGGATATTGGTGTCAGTGCACTTGGGGTGGGCTCGAATGGCGATGTTTACCTGGGCGGGGTGACCGGCCCAGGATTTCCGGTGACATCTTCGGCTCCTCTGATTTGCTTCCAGGGTTCGACCAACCGCACCAACGGCTTCCTGGCTCACCTGAACTCGAAAGGTGCGCTCCTGGATGCAACCTATCTGGGGACCAGCACCGCCGACGATGTCGGCATCGTTGGGGGAGTGTTGCCGCTTCCCGGCGGTGCGGTGCGGATTGCCTGGGGCGTCGTCTCCCAGATCCAGTTCGGGAGCGGAGGCTGGACGGCGCCGGCGTGCCTTTCAAACGACGTGCTCAACTCCACCACGCTAGCCGGTACCGGCGGGATCGCGCCTGGGGAACTGGTTACGCTCACCGGTTTTGGAATCGGGCCTGACATCGGTGCGGTCTACCAGACCGATGCGCAAGGAAACATTCCCAGGCAGTTGGGCGGTGTTCAGGTGCTGTTCGACGGTGTGCCGGTGCCCATCATTTACGCGCAGTCGCAGCAGATCAATGCCATCGCGCCGGCCGGGTTGACGGTGAACGGGACAACGCAGGTCACCGTGAATTACAGCAATCAGCAGTTCGGACCAGCGGTCGCGAAGGTGATCTTCGGCAACCCCGGGATTTTCCGGCTGCAGTTCGGGCAGTCGGCACAGGCGGCGGCGATCAACCAGGACGGGACGCTGAACGGACCGGCGAATCCGGCGGCACGGGGGTCGGTGGTGGCAGTGTGGGGGACGGGCTACGGGCCGACCAATCCCGCATGCCTGACTGGTGGAATCAACGTTCCTGACGCCGCGCCGCTGAGTCCTGGCATCAGCGCGCTCATCCTTAACGTCGATCCGGGCGGGGGGGCAGGCTTACAGACACCGGTGCAATATGCAGGCAGCGCGCCCACGCTGGTGTGTGGAATGGTGCAGATTAATTTTCAGGTGCCGTTGGATATCGCTCCGGGAACGTACTCTTTCCTGCCGTGGATTCAGTTTGAAGACGCAACCACGACGGCCGGATACGACCCGCAGATCGGCGCCAGCATCGCGGTGAAGTGAACCTGAGCTTGACGTGATGGAGGTTGGTGCGTCCTTTCAAAAAAGGGGGACAGCGCAGAGCGATGGAGCCGAGCTTCACCCGGAAGCATGAAAGTCGCCGCTTATCGAGAGGCATTCGGAGGGGGCGTTCCAAAAAAGGGGACAGCGCAGAGCGCTGAA
This sequence comes from Terriglobia bacterium, assembly GCA_963797245.1. GTDB lineage: Bacteria > Acidobacteriota > Terriglobia > Bryobacterales > Bryobacteraceae > Palsa-187. The sequence continues at coordinate 364,643 of CAWCPE010000006.1, read as the reverse complement.
GCCGAGCTTCACCCGGAAGCATGAAAGTCGGCGCTCATCGAGAGGCATTCGGAGGGGGCGTTCCAAAAAAGGGGACAGACCGCTCTGTCCACTGAAGATGCGCTTGGGACGGTTGCGGGATTGTGGGTTGGGGACAGAGTGGTCAGTCCCCTTTTTTGCGCGGGCGTTGGTGGGTGCTCCAAGAAGGGGACGGCGTGGAGCGGATTTACAAGAGAGACCGCTCTGTCCACTGAAGATGCGCTTGGGACGGTTGCGGGATTGTGGGTTGGGGACAGAGTGGTCAGTCCCCTTTTTTGAACCGGGAGTTCTGTGGGTGCCCGGTGAAAAAACGGCCGAGCAGAGCTACTGTTTCGGGGTCTCGGCGATCGACCCGCCGAGGCCGGCGTAGGTTTCCTTCACCTTCACTACTTTATTGCCCACGAAGGTCACAAACGTCACGCGGCCGGGCGGGATTCCGTAGATCCAATCTTCGTATTCGGTCGCGTCCTTGGTTTCGCGGTCTTTGTGATCGGGACGGCCCAGCGCCATCACCACCTGGTCGTGATCCATGCCTACCATGGCCTTCTTGTTCTCGATCGCCTTCTTCACTTCGGGTGGAATGGTCTCCGAGTATTGTTCGGTGACGGTCTGTTTATCGAACTGGAGAATCGACGCCAGCATCTTTTTGACATCCGCCGCCGTCAGCTCGCCGATGGGTTCGTTGAAGCGCAGGGCGATGGTGGTGCCTCCCGGGGAATTGGCGTTCTGGCCGCCGTTGACGGGATTCATCGCGCCGCCCATGCCGATGGACAGGTGGTCCTTCCAGGCGCCCTTGGCTCGCATTCCGCCGTTGATCTGGAGGATGATCGCGTCTTTTTCAATGGAGACGTGCGTGACCTGCACCAGGTCCCCGGTGCGTCCGGCCGGGCCGAGCTGCTTGCGCAATTCGTCCCAGGCCGGTTTGTCGTAGGTGCCGTCGGTCTGAACGTCCAAGGGCTTTCTCGACCGCGGCAGGGGAACTTTGACGGTGGCGTATTCGGCATCGAGTCCGCGGAGGATTTCGACGCGCTGATCGTCGCTGAGTTTCTTCTGGTCGGCCCACAAAGACGCGACCGCCACGAAGGCTACCAGAACGCGAGGAGAAATTTGCGTCATGCCGTCACCTCAATCTTCGGGCAACTCCGGAAACGCGCGCTGGATCACGAAGAACAATGCGACTACGATCCCGCTCGCCAGTATGCTGCCTTCCGGGCCGTACGCTCCGCCGCTCCACAAATCGCCGGTTCGCCAGTGCAGCGCGTAACCGGTAACACCCATTGTAAACCCGCTCAGATTCACTCCGAACAGGGGTAAGGTGAAGTTCCAGCCGAAATGCAGGCCGATGGGCAGCCACAACGCATTGGTCCGCCAGTACGCGAATCCGAGCAGAATGCCCCATAACATCGTATTGACGGCGCCGAGCAGGGTGGCGTTCGGGTTGTTGAGGTGGGCGATGCCGAACAGGATGCTGACCGGAAGAATGGTGGCGAACGCGCCGATGGATCGCACCAGCAACTGGAAGGCGTAACCGTGAAAGAGCATTTCCTCGCCGGCCGCGCCGAACAGGAGCACCAGGCTGACGAAGAGAAAGCTGGCCCAGGGATGCTCGACGCCGGGCGACCGTTCGAAATTCGCGAAGCCGGTGACGACCGGCCCGACAAGAATGACCACGGCCGCGCCGGCGGCGGCTGCGAAGCCGATGAACAATTCGCGCTTTGACGTTGCGGCCCATCCGAGGCCGAGATCGGCGAGTCGTCCGCGCTCATAAATACGCACCGTGATGGCGTTGGCGACGGCTGCCGCGGCGAAGGTCGCCATGGCCGACGTCACCATGAGTCCGGCCAGCGGATAAATGATGAACGGGAAGATTACGACGCCCAGATATCCGATCAGGATGAACAATCCGACGCGCAGCAGGATTCCGAGGCGGGTCGGTTTCTCGGCGGCGGGGGTCATGCGGATTGGGCCCGCTGCTGATGGATGGTCTTGATCTGGACTCCGTGGCGGGCGATTCGGACTGGAAGGACGGTGGCGCCTTCGCGGGTGATGACGTTCGCGACGCGTTCGCGCGCGTCGTCGGGCTCGGTGAAGAAGAGCACGCAGCCTCCGCCGCCCGCGCCGCAGACTTTCGCGCCGAGTGCGCCCGCGCGGCGTGTGACCGTCACCAGCCGGTCGATCAGCGGCGTGGAGATTCCGGGAGCGTTGCGGCGCCGGTGGGACCATTCCTCGCGGAGGAGGCGTCCGGTCTCGGTCCAATCCGCGCGCTCCAGGGACTCGCGCATGGCACGGGCGATGGCCGCGATCCTTTCGAAGTTGCGCTGCACGGTTTTTGATCCGTCGATGTGACCTTTGGTCACTTCCCAATTGTTGATTCCAGAATTGCGCGGCGCGCCGGTATACGCGAGCACGATGCGGCGTTCCATTTCCTCGAAATCGACATCGATCGAGTGATGCACTACGCCCGCGCAGCCGAGCTCGATCGCGCTGACGCCGCCGTACATGGCCGGATAGTAATCCTGGCAGCCGGTGGGGACTCGAATGATGCGGGCTTCGATGTTCTGCGCAATCTCGCGCAGCTTCTCCATTGGATATGCGTAACCCAGCCAGCGATTGAAGGCGCTGACGGCGGCGATGAGCAGTGCTGAAGATCCCGAGATGCCTGCGCCGGCCGGGGCATCGGAATCGGTGGTCAATTCGAAACCCGTGTCCGGTCGAAAGAAGCGCGCGACTTCAACCGCTAATGGCAGTGTGGGACGCGGGTCGTGCAATAAGTGGTCGAGCGTCGCGTAGGTGCACTCGCGCCGCAGATCGGTGGAGCGGAGGATGATGCTCGCGTCGTTGCGCGGTTCGAGCGTGGCGCGGGTATACCGGTCCACGGCGAAATTGACCGAGACTGCGCCTTCGTGAAAAAGGTAGAGAGGCCAGATGTCGAGCGTGCCGCCCGCCAGGTCCACCCGGCATGGCGCCTGCGAAAGAATCTTCATTCGTAAAGATCATGATATAAGGAATGCGCCGCCGGCTCTTTTTGAGTCGGGATTGATCCCCGCCGTTACCGGCAGGGCTGGTCCGGTCGCAATCGTTCGTTGAGATCAAGCCGGTCGCCAACTCGGTAGAATGGAGGCGATGATCGCTAAGGTCCGCAAGGCGGTGTTTCCCGCCGCTGGGCTGGGCACCAGGTTTTTGCCCGCCACCAAAGCACAACCCAAAGAGATGCTGCCGCTGGTCGATAAGCCGTTAATCCAATACGGCGTCGAGGAGGCCATGCAGTCGGGCGTCCGGAACATCATTATCGTCACCGGGCGCGGCAAGAGCGCGATTGAGGATCACTTTGATGTAAGTTTCGAGCTGGAGCATCTGCTCGAGACGCGCCACAAGAAAGATCTGCTGGCGACGGTGCGCGCGGTCTCCGACATGATCGACGTTTCCTATACCCGCCAGAAGGAAGCGCTCGGCCTGGGCCACGCGGTGATGCGCGCGCGGGAGCTGGTGGGCGACGAACCGTTCTCGGTGATCCTGTCGGACGACGTGATCGACGCGGAGGTTCCCTGCCTGCGGCAGTTGTTGGACGTTTACGAGTTCTATGGAGCCCCGGTGGTCGCGCTGATGGAGGTTCCCAAGGAAAATATTTCCGCTTACGGCGTTGTGGATGCCGAACCGGTGGCGCACAACGGCGGTAAGGACCGGCTCTATCGCATCCGCAACCTGGTGGAGAAGCCCAAGGCCGACGAAGCACCGTCGAACCTCGCCATTATTGGACGGTACGTTCTGACGCCTGAGATTTTTTCGTCCCTCGACGCGATCGAGCCGGGCAGCGGGGGCGAAATTCAGTTGACCGACGGCCTGAAGCACGTTCTGCGCAGCCGGCCGATCTACGGCTACCGTTTCGAAGGGAAGCGCTACGATGCCGGAGATAAACTGGGGTTCCTGAAGGCGACCGTGGAGTTCGCTTTGAAGCGCTACGATCTGGGCGAAGAGTTCCGGGCGTATCTTAAAGGACTCGGCATTTAGGTTGTTTTAAACCGCTCCCTAATGAGTCTGTGCGAAAAGTGGAGTTTGATCCCCGCCGTTAGGAGTGTGTGTGAAAAGTCGAGGCTTCACCCCGCCGTTACGAGTTTGTGTGAAAAGTCGGGACTCCACCCCGCCGTTACCGGCAGGGCTGGTCTATCGCGTTGAAGGCGCAGGCGTCGTGACCAGCCCTGCCGGCGACGGCGGGGATCAAACTCCACTTTTCGCACAGACTCCAATTGGTCGCGGGTCGGAAAGCCCGCGCGAGGCTTTAGCCTCGTTCCCGCACAGCGGCGCTAAAGCGCCACGCGGATTGAAAATCCGCCGTCCGCGTGCCGTCGTAGAATAAATAACCTACGGACCGCTCCAAGGGAAGCGGTTAAATAAAAATGATCCTTCAAGACAAAATTGCGCTGGTGACTGGCGCCAGTCGTGGAATCGGCGAATCCATCGCCCGGACGTTCGCCCGCGAGGGCGCGCAGGTGGTGATTGCCGGACGCAAGCAGGAAACGCTGGACGACGTGGCGCGCTCGATCGGATCGAGCGTGATTCCGGTGGCGTGCCACGTGGGGAAAGCGGAACAGCTGGCGAATCTGGTCGACACCGCCACGCGGCGGTTCGGACGCATCGACATCCTGGTGAACAACGCGGCAACGAACATCGCGCAGGGCCCCTGCCTGGAGATGGACGAAGGCCAGTTCGACAAAATGGTGGAGGTCAACCTTAAGAGCACCTTCCGGCTGATGAAGCTGGTGGCGCCGGGAATGTGCGCGCGGGGGGCGGGGTCGATCATCAATATTGCGTCGATCGCCGGGCTGAGGCCGCAGTTCCACAGCCTGCTCTACAGCATGACCAAAGCCGCGCTGATCATGATGACGCAATCTTATGCGCTGGAGCTTGGCCCGGCCGGAGTGCGCGTGAACGCGATCGCGCCCGGGCTGATTCAGACGGCCTTGAGCGAATACTACTGGAAAGACGACGAACGGCGCGAGCGCCAGCTGCGCGGGCAGGCCATCAAGCACGTGGGCCAACCGCCCGAGATCGCCGAGATTGCGCTGACGCTGGCAGGCGGCGCGTCATCTTACGTCACCGGGCAGACCATCGTCGTCGACGGCGGCTACTTGTTATCCTCGATGTAGAGGTCCCTGTTTCGTGCGAACTCACCCGCTCGCTCTGCTTGCGCTTCTTTCGACGTCTGCTTTTGCCAATCTGGTCACCGACGTTCGCGTGGCGCTGACGCACAACGATTTTCCCCGCGCGACGGATCTGATCCGCGGCTATCGCGCATCAAACGGGGTCACGCCGGAGATGCTCGAAGCGCTGAGCTGGGTCGCGCGCGGCGAGCTGGCGGCCGGGCGGTATGACGATGCCGAAAAATCCGCGGATGAAACCTATCGGCTGGCGGTGGTCGCGGCGAAGAAGATTCCGCTCAGCCGCAACGCGTCGCTCGCGACCGCGGTGGGAGCGGCGATCGAAGTCGAAGCCAATGTGCTGGTGGCGCATCATCAGCGCACCGAAGCGGTCACCTATCTTCACGACCAGGTCAAGACGTTCTACGCGACTCCGATCCGCGCGCGCATTCAGAAGAATCTCAACCTGCTGACGCTGGAAGGGAAGCCTGCGCCGGCGCTCGAAAACGTTGCGCTCCCCAAGGGCAAGCCCGCGCTGGTGTTTTTCTGGGCGCACTGGTGCGGAGATTGTAAAGCCGAGGAACCGATTCTCGAACGGATCAAAGCCGAGTTCGAACCGAAGGGACTGATGATCGTCGCGCCCACGCAGAAGTACGGATACGTAGCCGGCGGCGTGGACGCGCCCGCGGATGTCGAGTTGCGCTACATCGAACAGATCCGCCGCGAATACTATGCCGGGTTGATCGCGGCTCCGGCTCCGGTGAGTGAAGAAAATTTCCGCCGCTACGGCGCGAGCACGACTCCGACGGTGGTGCTGATCGACCGCGCGGGGATCGTGCGACTGTACCATCCGGGTGCGATGACGTACGAAGAACTGCGCGCGCGCGTTGCATCGGTCGTCGCGACGCCGCGGGCGCATCATCCGGCGGCATCCTCAAATTAGGCGGTTTTCCCAATAAAAACGGCCCCGATCGCTCGGAACATTCCTCCTGACAAATAAAAAACGGCCCTGATCGCTCGGAACATTCCTCCTGACAAATAAAAAACGGCCCCGATCGCTCGGGGCCGTTAGGATTGAACTCGAACTTGTCGAGCCTGCTGGACTACTTCTTTTTCTTCGGAGCAGCCTTTTTCTTAGCAGGCGCTTTCTTCTTGGTTGCGTTCTTCATCGATTGATTCTCCCTTTACATCAAGATTCGCGCCACTCACAGGAGAGCGCGGTTGTGTCCCCTTTATAAGGTTCTTTGAGTTGAAAGTCAAGAAAAAAATGCACGAGCGAGGTCCCGCGCCGCGACGCTCATCGCCGCGCGCATCCTCGAAAACCTTCCGAAACGTCATCGAGTAGAATTGTTTTAGTGTTCGCGAGGCCGATTCATGCGGGTGCGGCGCCATTTCTTGGCGCGGTGATCCTCGCCGCCATCGCTCTCTCCGGGTGCTCGCATAAAATCCGCACTCCCGTTCCTGCTCCCGCGAAAATCGGCGCGACCGAGACTGGAATCGCGAGCTGGTACGGCGAACCGTACAACGGACGACGCGCCGCCTCCGGCGAAATTTACGACATGGAGCAATTCACTGCCGCGCATCGCACGCTTCCGTTCAACACCTGGGTGGACGTGGCCGATCTCGACAACGGAAAACATGTCGAGGTGCGCATCATCGATCGCGGTCCGTTCGTCGACGGACGGATCATCGATCTTTCACTCGCCGCCGCGCGGTCGATCGCGATGCTCGGACCGGGAATCGCGCGGGTGCGTTTGAAGGTGATCCCCGCTCCGGCGATCGCTCCCGCGCGGGCTCCCGATGTGCCGCCTGTTCCCCGCGGTACCTGGGCGGTTCAGGCCGGCGCTTTTTCCGACGTGGGCCGGGCCGAGGCGTTCGCTGCCTCGGTGCGCGACCAATATAAGGATACGGTCGTAATCGAGAGCACCATCCGCGGATCCACAGTTTGGCGGGTACTAATCGCCCGCGATCTCTCGCTTGAAGACGCTAACCGATTGACAGCAAAGGTTCGCACTGCATCGGGCCAAGCTCTGGTCGTGCCCAATCCGTAACGTTACCCCTCTTTGGGGATACTCCACCCCGTAATTGACTTACCCCAAACATCTGACAGTGGGCATTGAGGAAGTTTGAAATCCACCGTAGAGTTTATTCTTGCTCAACACACTAGTCTTAGAAACCAATTCGAAAATGTTTCCCAATATGGACGAATCCAGGCATGTGCTCGTCGGCCAGTCGCCGCGGACCCGCCAGGTGTTGACCCTGATTCAGAAGCTCGGGCGGTGCCGCTGGCCCGCGCTGCTGCTGGGCGAGACCGGCACGGGCAAAGAGGTGGTGGCGCGCGCCATCCACGGCGTCAACCCGGCGGGGCCGTTTGTCACCATCGATTGCTCCGCGATGGTGGGCCCGCTCATGGAGAGTGAGCTGTTCGGTCATGTGAAAGGCGCCTTCACCGGCGCGGCCACGGCCAAGATCGGACTGATCGAAAGCGCCAACGGCGGGACCGCGCTGTTCGACGAAATCGGCGAGCTGCCGCTGGATGTTCAGTCGAAGCTGCTGCGCGTCCTGCAGGAGAAGGAATTCCGTCCGGTGGGCAGCGTTTCGACCCGGCGCTCGGATTTCCGGATCATCGCGGCCACGAATCGCGACCTGGCCAAGGAAGTGGAGAAGGGGACGTTTCGGCGCGACCTGTATTTTCGATTGAACGTGATCAACCTGCGGCTGGCGCCTTTGCGCGAGCGCCGCGAGGATATTCCCGCACTGATCAATCATTTTCTCTCGCGCGTGGGTGGCAACTACAGCGTCACGGCGGAAGCGATGGAAGTCTTGCTGACCTACGAGTGGCCGGGCAACGTGCGCGAGCTCGAAAATTGCATTCAGCACATGGTGGCCATCAACTCCGGCCCGCTGCTGCACGTGGCCGATCTGCCGTCCAATCTGCAGAACTTCATGCAGCAGAAGCGGTCGCAGTATCTGACCGTGGCGGCCTCGGCGCCGCAGCTGGCCGGGGTACCGGTGGAAACCGCGGTGTTGTCGCCGGCAGTCTCCTATGGAGTGCCGGGCGTGATCCCGTTGACCGAGCTCGAACGCCGCGCGATCATGAACGCGCTCGAGTACACGAAAGGAGATCGCGCGGTGGCGGCGCACCTGTTGGGGATCGGGCGCACGACTCTGTATCGGAAGTTGAAGGAATATAATTTGGTGACGGATTAATCACGTCGCGCACCGGTCCAAAACAGAATCGCGACCGGTAGAGCCCTGTGCTCCGCTTGCTGACGCGCGCGGTTGTGCATGTGGCTCAACGGAGCCGGACCGTAGAGGCGGTTTGAAAACACAGGAATACACCGCGCCGTTACGAGTCTGCGTGAAAAGTGGAGTTGGTCGGCCTTGCTCCCCTCCCTCACGGTCGGGGTTCCGTTTGGCGCCACGTCGAATGAGCCACATACGGAACCCCGCGCGTGAGCAAGGGGAGCAGGTCCGTGGTTTTCACACAGACTCTTACCGGCAGGGCTGGTCACCGTCGGCTGCGCCGACGAGAGTCCTGCCGGTGAGGGAGGTTCACCCCTTAGCCGGCGCTTTGCGCGGCGCTCTTGCCGGTTTCAGAGCCGGGACCTTTCGCGTCTGACTTTGGCAATCCGAGCTTTTGCCGCAAAGCCCCATCGATCTTGGCGCGAATGTCGGTGTGATCCTTCAGAAACGCGCGGGCATTTTCGCGACCCTGGCCCAGCCGCTCGCCCTGATAGCTGAACCAGGCGCCGCTTTTCTCGATCACGCTTTGTTCGGCGCCCAGGTCGAGCAGATCGCCTTCGCGTGAAATACCCTCGCCGTAGAGAATATCGATTTCCGCTTCGCGAAATGGCGACGCGACCTTGTTCTTCACGACTTTGACGCGCGTGCGATTGCCCACCGGCTGGTCGCCGTCCTTGAGCGTCGCGGTCCGGCGAACTTCCACGCGAACCGAGGAGTAAAACTTCAGCGCGCGCCCGCCGGTGGTCGTCTCGGGATTGCCGAACATCACTCCGATCTTCTCGCGCACCTGGTTGATGAACAGCAGGCAGGTATTGGCGCGCGACAAGGCTCCGGTGAGCTTGCGCATGGCCTGCGACATCAGCCGGGCGTGCAATCCCATGAAGCTGTCGCCCATTTCGCCTTCGAGCTCGGCTTTGGGAACCAGCGCGGCGACCGAATCCACCACGATCAGGTCGATCACGCCGCTGGCGACCAGAGCGGCGGTGATTTCGAGCGCCTGTTCTCCGCAATCCGGCTGCGAGACGAGCAGGTGGTCGATATCCACGCCGAGCTTTTTCGCATAGCCAGGGTCGAGCGCGTGTTCGGCGTCGATAAACGCGGCGCATCCGCCGGCTGCCTGGGCTTCCGCGATCACGTGCAGCGCCAGCGTGGTCTTGCCGGATGACTCGGGTCCGAAAATCTCGATGACGCGCCCGCGCGGAAATCCACCGACCCCCAACGCCGAGTCGATGGAGATGGAGCCGCTCGAAATCACGCTGACCGGCTGGGCGTTTCGGGACCCCAGTTGCAGTACCGTGCCTTTGCCGAACTGCTTGTCCATCTGAACCAGGGTCTGCATAATCATCTTTGCGCGTTCGCTGATTGCCATACTCTCTTCGTGCTGGAAGGAGGTGAAAACTCTCAGGAAAAGTCTTGACGATGCGAGATTCGCAGCTTCGACTGAGATCCGGAGAAGCCGGCCTGGAGGCCGGCTCGCCGGCAGGACTGCCGGCCCCAGGGAACGCCTTGAGTGAATGGCATCGCGCCGGCGGTGGTGGGGAAACTGGTCGATGCGGTGGGTCCCGCTACGAACGCGGGTGGGCGAGCTTCAGCTCGCGCAGGGCTTTGGCCCGGCTTTCCAATAGGGACGCGAAAGCCGGCGGCTCTGAAGAGCCGCGCCGGCTAAAGCCCGCCGTCCAAGCGCTCACTTACCTACCACGCAGACCACTCGTTGAATCTGCTCTACAATGCTTCAGGAGAGCCCTTGCCCGTTCGACCCCTGATTTTCGCGCGCCAGACGGCGTATAGTCTTCTGATCGTCGCCGGCATCACCTTCCTCTGCTCCCGTGTCGTCGCCATCAATGCGACCACCGCCGGATTCGCGTATCTGCTGGGCGTTCTGGCCATCGCGGCGTCCTGGGGGCTGATCGAAGCCATCCTTGCATCCGTCGTCGCGATGCTGTGCTTCAATTTTTACTTTCTTCCGCCGGTGGGCCAGTTCACCATTGCCGATCCGCAGAACTGGGTCGCGCTGTTCGCGTTTCTTGCGACGGCGCTGGTGGCGAGTCATCTCTCCGATCGGGAAAAGCGCCAGTTTCGCGAAGCGCGGGCGCGTCAGACTCAGACCGAACAGCTTTACGCGCTCAGCCGCTTCATCCTGATGACCAATCCGACCCAGTCGGTTGGCCGTCAGGCCGCGCAGCACATCGCCGAAGTTTTCGCTTGTCCCGCCGTCGCGTTGTACGACGCGCGCAGCGGCGAAGTTTTTCGCGGCGGACCGCAGGACATTTCCGGAGTCGAAGAGAAGTTGAAGCGCGTCGTGATCCTGGGCGCGGATATGCACGATCCCGATGTGGCCGTCTCGCCGATCATGCTCGGCGGCCACGCCATTGGGAGCCTCGCGCTTCAGAAAGTGGACCTTTCAGACGGCGCGCTACATGCGCTGCTGAACCTGGTGGCGATCGCGATGGAGCGGGTGCGCACGGAAGAAGCCGCCGCCCGAGCCGAAGCCGCGCGGCAGAATGAAGAGTTCAAGTCCACGCTGCTGGACGCCATCGCGCATGAGTTCAAGACGCCGCTCACCTCTATCAAGGCGGCTTCCACATCACTGGTTTCGGATGCCACGCTGTCGCCGCATCTGCGCGAGCTGGTCACCATCATCGACGAGGAAACCGATCGCCTCAGCCAGCTGGTGACCGAAGCCGTTCGCATGTCGCAGATCGACGCGGGAACCGTCCGCATCGATCGCGCGCCGCTGCAGGTCGGAAGCCTGGTGGAGCGCGTGCTCGATCAATTCAAGACGCGCGCCGAAGGCCGGGAGGTGCGCGTGAACATCGCGCCCGGCCTGCCCGCTGTGATGGCGGATCCCGATCTGATGGCGCTGGTGCTCCGGCAGTTGATCGATAACGCCTTGAAATATTCGCCGCCTGGTTCGCCCATCGAGATCACCGGCGAATCGAAAGAGGGGCGCGTGATCCTGCGCATTCACGATCACGGCCCCGGCATTCCGCTGCGGGAGCGCGACCGGATTTTCGAAAAGTTCTATCGCTGGCAGGCCACGGCAAGCCACATTCCGGGCACCGGTCTGGGTCTGTATATCGCGCGCGAAATCACGCGGGCGCACGGCGGCGACGTGTGGGTGGAAGGCGAGCCGGGTTCCGGGTCGGACTTCTGTGTAGCGCTGCCCGCGACGTCTACGCCGGCGGCATAGAAAAGGTTAGAGGCCGGGCGATAGCAGGCCCGGCCACCCGGCCCACGCACAACCGCAGGGCCGACGGGTCCATGAAAGCGACCCAGGCTCTCATCGCTCTGGATCGGCGCATGCGTGTAGCCCATTGCAGTTCAAGTGCTTTCAATGGTTTGGATGAGACAGCTCAGGACGATCCTGGGTGTAAAGACTCACGGGATATGCCGATCGGGTCATTTGAGTGGGTGGATCAAGACGCGCCGAAACCGAAAACCCGGGACGCTTCCTGTCGCGCAGAAGCCCTAAAGCTAGCGAGCCTGTGCGAAAAGTCGGGATTGATCCGCGCCATTACGAGTGTGTGTGAAAAGTCGACGTCTCACCCCGCCGTTACGAGTGTGTGTGAAAAGTCGATGCCTCACCCCGCCGTGACCGGCAGGGCTGGTCTATCGCGTTGAAAACCCAGGCGTCGGTGACAAGCCCTGCCGGCTACTGGCGGGGTTGGTCTATCGGATTGATCCTCCGAAAATTTTTCTCACGCTGATAAACTAAGTTCCAAATGCCCCTGGTCGACAAAATCCAATCCGATATGACCGCTGCCATGAAAGCCGGCGAACAATCCCGCCTCGACGCTCTTCGCATGATTAAGGCCGCTCTCATGAAATATAAAGTCGACGCCATGAAAGCGCCCGACGAGACTGCCGAAATTCAGATTCTCACCACGCTCATGAAACAGCGGCGCGAAGCCGCCGACATGTTTCGCAAAGGCAACCGGCCGGAGCTGGCCGATAAAGAAGAAGCCGAGCTGATGTTGATCGAATCCTATATGCCGGCCGCGCCGACCGACGCCGAAATCGAGGACGCGATCGCCATCGCCGTCGCCGAAACCGGCGCGACCACCGCCAAACAGATGGGCCTGGTGATGAAAGCGGTACAGTCGAAGCTCGCCGGAAAGCGCATTGACGGGAAGGCCCTGAGCGACCTGGTTCGCGCCAAGCTCAGCTAGGCTCGACCGGTCATGACATCATGTTTCGCGTTCCACTTGTGATGCCGCGCGTGGTATAAAGAACACCACGCCCACGATGGATCCCATCGCCCTAAGCGACCTCGCGCACGACCTTCGCCAACCGCTCAGCACCATCGAAGCGATTGCCTACTACCTCACGCTGGTGCTTCCGCGCGACGATCAGAAAACCCACGAACAACTCGATCGCCTGCAGCATCTGGTTGAACAATCCAACTGGATTTTGTCGAACGGACTGCACCTGGCCGAGCCTCTTACTCCCGCGCCGGATGACGCCGTCGATATCGAGGAATTGATTACCCAGACTCTCGCCGCGCGTCCCGGCTCCGGCATTCGGCTGGAGCTGTCCGGCGCCCTTCCGCAAGTCCAGGCCGACGCTGGCATGGCCCGCGCGCTGATCGAAAATCTGCTTACCTTGTTTCGCCAGATCGCGACTGAGCAACATCCCGTGACGGTGCGCACCTGCTACGCGGGGGGGGTGGTGATGGAGATCTCGACCGAGGCGCCCGGCTTCCGTTCCATCGCCGGCGCAGCCTTGAGTCTGGAGAGCGCGCGCCGCATTGTCGAAGCCCATTCGGGCGTGCTCGATGTTTCCTGCGACGCCGCGGGGGCGCGCTTAAGAGTGGTGTTACCATAATGGTTTCCCCGCATGGTCCACGTGATTCCCGGCATCCTCGCCCGAATTGTCGACCGCAAGCGTGAAGAGCTGGCGCGGGATTCCGCGCGTCTCCCCGAACTCGAAAAGCGCGCTTATCAGCAGCGTGCCTTGCGTGATTTCAAAGCCGCGCTGAAGCGGCCCGCCATCATCGCCGAGATCAAGAAAGCGTCGCCCAGCAAAGGCGTCCTGTGCGAAAAGTTCGACCCCGCCAGGATCGCGCGCAAATATCAGGAAGGCGGCGCCGCCGCGCTCAGCGTCCTGACCGATCACGACTTCTTTCAGGGCAGCCTGGGCGATCTCAAAGCCGCCCGCGCCGCCACGCAGCTTCCGGTCCTGCGCAAGGATTTCACCATCGCCGATTTTCATGTGATCGAAGCCGCCGCGCATGGCGCTGACGCGATCCTGCTCATCGCCGCGATCCTCAATACCCAAGAAATGCGGCGGCTGCGCGAACTCGCCGCGACGTTGAACATGGCCGCGATTGTCGAAGTGCATGACTCCGAGGAACTGGCCGCCGCCCTTGATTCCGGCGCGGAAATCATAGGCGTCAACAATCGCGACCTGAATACTTTCACCGTCAATCTGGATCGTTCCGAAACATTATCAAGCAAAATTCCGGCGGGAGTCATAAAAATCGCGGAGAGCGGCATCGATTCGGCGCAGGTTATCCGGCGCCTGCTCCACGCCGGCTTCGATGCCTTCCTGGTCGGGGAACGCCTCATGAAATCCGCGGACCCCGCCGCCGCGCTCAAGGAATTGCTGGCATGATGGTCAAAATCTGCGGAATCACGCGCCGCGAGGATGCCGAGGTCGCTGTCGAAGCCGGGGCGTCGGCCATCGGCTTCATCTTTTATAAACCCAGCCCGCGTTATGTGACGCCCGCAAAAGTGCGCGAGCTCGGCGACGGCTTGAAAATCTGGAAAGTCGGCGTGTTCGTCGACGAAACGCCGGCCTTTGTAGATGCCGTGATGAACGAAGCGAAGCTCGACGTCGCGCAAATCTATGGGCGGTTGCCGGACCGCAAGGCGGATATGCGCGTGTGGCAAGCGATCCGAATGCCGGAGGCGGGCGCCGGCGAATGGACTCCGGGATACACCGAGGCGATCCTGCTCGACGGCCCGTCCAACGGCGTCCCGTTCGACTGGAGCAAAGTTTTCCCGTTGGACGAAAAAATCATCATCGCCGGAGGACTCGACGCATCGAACGTCGCTGAAGCGATTCGCATCGCTCAACCTTGGGGCGTCGACGCCAGTTCACGGCTGGAATCCGCGCCCGGAATCAAAGATCACCAGAAAGTGCGAAGCTTCATCGAAGCCGCCCGGAAAGTTTCATGATTACGTCACAGCCGGATTCGACCGGCCACTTCGGCCCCTACGGCGGCCGGTTCGTACCTGAAGTCCTGATGGCCCCGCTCGAAGAGCTGGAGCACGCCTATCGCGAGGCTTCCGCCGACCCGGCCTTTCAAGCCGAGCTGGCCGATCTGCTGCACCACTACGCCGGCCGTCCCACGCCGCTGTATTACGCGCGCCGTCTGAGCGAGACGCTGGGCGGTGCGAAAATCTACATCAAGCGCGAGGACCTGCTCCACACCGGCGCGCATAAAATCAACAACTGCCTCGGCCAGGCTCTGCTCGCACGCCGCATGGGGAAGAAGCGGATCATCGCCGAAACCGGCGCGGGACAACACGGAGTCGCCACGGCGACCGTATGCGCGCTGTTCGGTCTCGATTGCACCGTCTACATGGGCGAAGAAGACATGCGCCGCCAGAGCCTCAACGTGTTTCGGATGCGCATGCTCGGCTCGAAAGTCGTCAGCGTCGTCAACGGCAGCCGCACTCTTAAAGACGCCATCAGCGAGGCGATGCGCGACTGGGTGACCAACGTCGCGTCGACACATTACCTGCTCGGCTCCGCGCTGGGCGCACATCCTTATCCGATGATGGTCCGCGATTTTCACCGCGTGATCGGAGAGGAAACCCGCGCGGAAATTCTGAAGCGCGAGGGCCGTCTGCCCGATTCGATCTTCGCCTGCGTGGGCGGAGGCAGCAACGCGATCGGAATTTTTCACGCTTTCCTGGGCGACGAAAACGTCAAGCTGATCGGCATCGAAGCCGGTGGACGCAGCGATCGCCTGGGCGAACACGCTGCCAGATTTTCGGGAGGATTCCCCGGCGTTCTCCACGGCGCGCACAGTTATGTGTTGCAGGATGACGATGGCCAGGTCGCTCTCACGCATTCGGTTTCCGCCGGTCTCGATTACGCCATGATCGGTCCCGAACACGCCTGGCTGCACGACCGCAATCGCGCCGAGTACACGTCTGTCGGCGACGTCCGCGCGCTCGAAGCCGCGGTTACGCTGGCGCGCACCGAAGGGATTATCCCCGCACTCGAATCGGCCCACGCCGTTTCCGAAGCGCTGAAGCGAGCTCCGCATGCCCCGGGCGAACTCTTCGTAATCAACCTTTCCGGCCGCGGCGACAAAGACACAGACATTTATCGCGAGAATCTTCCGGAACTGCGATGACGCGAATCGAATCCCTGTTTCAAGACCGCCGCCGCAAGGCGCTGATCGCCTACCTGACCGCCGGCGATCCATCGCCTGCGAAAACCCCCGAACTGGTGGCCGCGCTCGAACGCGGAGGGGCGGATCTGATCGAGCTCGGCGTTCCGTTCTCCGATCCCATTGCGGACGGCCCCGTGATCCAGCGAGGCGCCGAACGCGCGTTGAAGGCCGGCACCAACCTCGCCGCCGTTCTCGAAATCGCCCGGACTATCCGCAAGTCGTCGGAGATTCCGCTGCTGCTGTTCACCTATTTGAATCCCGTGATGCGCTACGGCGTCGAAAAGCTGGCTCGTGACGCGAAAGCCGCCGGCATCGACGGTTGCCTCCTCACCGATCTGAGCGTCGAGGAAGCCGAACCATACGTCGCCGCCATGCGCGCCGCCGATCTAGACACCGTTTTCCTTGCCGCGCCCACCTCCACGCCGCGACGGTTGAAGCTGGTCGCGAAATACTCCACCGGTTTCGTGTATTTGGTATCGCGCACGGGCGTCACCGGCGAACGCGACTCCCTTTCCTCATCGGTCGAACCGCTGGTCGCCTCCATGCGCGAGGTCACCAACCTCCCGTTAGCTGTAGGATTCGGAATCTCGACGCCCGAACAAGCTCGCGAGGTGGCCCGCGTCGCCGATGCGGTGGTGGTCGGCAGCGCGATCGTCCGCCTGATCGGCGAAGGCGGCGACATCGAATCGTTCACACGTACTCTACGTCAGGGAATGGACGCATGACTCGCGAGGAAGCCTTAGCCGCGCTCGAAGAATTCCGCCAGGAGATCGACGCGATCGACCTCGAATTGCTGGCGCTTCTCAATCGCCGCACCCGCGTCGTCGAGCGGATCGGGAGGGTGAAGGAGAGCGTTCACCTGCCCGTTTATGAGCCCAAGCGCGAGCAGACCGTATTTCGGAACGTGACCGAAAACAACACTGGCCCGCTCGACGGCGACGCACTTCAAAGAATCTTCGAAAGAATCATCGACGAAATGCGAAGTCTGCAGAAAATGCAAAGGAAGTCATAGCCACAGATGCACACTGATCCACGCGGATTCATTAACAGAGCTTATCTGCGTGTATCCGCGTGCATCTGCGGATAAGAAAAGTTTCCGGGAGAGAACAAATGTTAGTAGTCATGCAGCAAGGCGCCACCGACGAACAGATTCAGGGCGTGATCGACCGCCTGGTGAGCCTTGGTTTCACCGTGCACCGGTCCACCGGCGTGATGCATACCGTGCTGGGCGGCGTCGGCCCGGTCGACGAAATGGACCCGGCCGATTTTGAGGCGATGGAAGGCGTCAAGGAATGCCATCGCATCGTTTCTCCCTACAAGCTTGCCAGCCGCCACTTCAAGCCGCAGGGCACCATCATAAAAATAGGAAAAGTCGAAATCGGCGGACCGCACATTGTCACCATGGCAGGACCGTGCAGTGTGGAAAGCCGCGATCAGATCGAAAAAGTGGCCGAAATCGTGGCCGCGGAAGGCGCGCAGATCCTGCGCGGCGGCGCTTTCAAGCCGCGTTCCTCGCCTTACAGCTTTCAGGGCATGGGCGAAGAAGGCCTCAAGCTGATGCGCACCGCCGCCGACCATCGCGGCCTGCTGGTGGTCAGCGAAGTGATGGATCACACCCAGCTCCCCATGCTGATGACCTACTCCGACATCCTGCAGGTGGGCGCGCGCAACATGCAGAATTTCAACCTGCTCCGCGAAGTCGGGCGCACCCGCAAGCCGGTATTACTCAAACGAGGACAATCCGCCACCATCGAGGAGCTTTTATTGGCCGCCGAATATATCATGAGCGGCGGAAATTACGACGTCATTTTGTGCGAGCGCGGTATCCGGACGTTTGAAACCTACACTCGCAACACCATGGATATCTCTGCTATTCCGGTGGTGAAAAAGCTTTCGCACCTGCCCATGGTGGGCGATCCGTCGCACGGCACCGGCCGCCGCGATCAGGTGCTCCCGCTTGCCCGGGCCGCAGTGGCCGCCGGAGCCGATGGCCTGATCGTCGAAGTGCATCCCGATCCCGATCGCGCCTTGAGCGACGGCGCCCAAACGCTCAACCCCGCGCAATTCAGTGAAATGATGCAGCAGGTTCGCGCGATTGCCGCGGCGGTGGGCAGGACGGCGTAAGCCATGCCGTCCCAGCCCTGGTCGGTGGTCAGTATCGTCGGCGTCGGCTTGATTGGCGGAAGCTTCGCGCTCGCGCTGCGTAAAGCCGGATTCCACGGAAAGATCATCGGCGTCAGCTCGCCCAAAACCGTCGAAGCCGCGCTGGAGCGCCGCGTGATCGATGAGGCGCTGACCCTGCGCGACGCGGCCGCGCAGTCCGATCTCATTTATCTCGCGCAGCCCATTGAACAGATTCTTCGCACGTTAGAGAATCTCGACGCGTGGGTGCGACCTGGCACTTTGATCACCGATGCGGGAAGCACCAAAGCAGCCATCGTGGAACGCGCCGCGAAAAACATTCGCCGGGGCCGCTTCGTCGGCGGACATCCCATGGCCGGAAAGCAATCTCGCGGGGTCGCCGAAGCCGACGCGGATTTGTTCCACCGCCGTCCCTACGTTCTCACATCCCCCGACGCCGACCTCGAACAGTGCATTCGTTCGATCGGATCTCGGGTCGTGCTTCTCGCGCCTGAAGAGCATGACCGCCTGGTCGCGCTGACATCGCATCTGCCGCAACTCGTGTCTACGGCCCTGGGATCGTCCATTGCGCGCCAGCCCGGCGCGGCCCGCGTCGCGGGACCGGCCGCCATTGACATGACGCGTCTGGCCATGAGTTCCTATGACGTCTGGCGAGACATATTTCTCACCAATTCCGGTCCCATCGACGAGGTCTTGACGGCATTTAT
The DNA here is from genome assembly GCA_963797245.1 of Terriglobia bacterium. Taxonomy (GTDB): domain Bacteria; phylum Acidobacteriota; class Terriglobia; order Bryobacterales; family Bryobacteraceae; genus Palsa-187. The sequence goes on along the minus strand of CAWCPE010000006.1, from coordinate 345,987 downwards.
CGCAAAATTGGAAGAATTGCGTTCCATGTTGCGCCAGCCGGAACTCGGTAAAGAATTCGAGCGCGCCGCCGCCGGAGCGCATGCGCTGCGCGGCGTCGAACTTCTTTAGTCCCGCCTGACGATCTTCATCCCCGGCACCGCCGCTTCCAACTCTGCATTCGTGACGTCCCGGATTTTCTGGCCGAAGATCCACATGTGACCCTGCGGGTCGAGAACACGATAGGTGCGGTCTCCGTGAAACATATCCGAGGGTTCCTGGAGGATCACCGCGCCCGCCGCACGAGCCCGTTCGCAGTGCGTGTCCACTTCACCCTCGAGTTCCACGTAGAGCGTCTGCGTGTTCGCGCCGTTGAGCGCCGACGGAGGCTTGATATTTTCCCACGCCCCACCGAGTTGCACCCGCGCGTCGCCGATCGCCAGTTCCGCGGAGATGACCTCGCCCTCACGCGTCGCGATCATCACCGGCTCGAACCCGAAGGCGCGTTCCAGAAATTCGACCGCCGCGGACAGATCGTGATAGCAAATCCGAGGCTGAAGTCTGGCCATCAGTCCATTTTAAACGCCCTCACGGATGCAGCCAGCTCACCGACCCCCGGAATTACCGCGCGCACCCGATCTCCCGCGCGAATCCGCGCGCCTTTCGGACAACCGGTCGAAATCAGGTCGCCCGGATGCAGCGTCATGAACTGAGAATGAAACCGAACCAGCTCAAATGCCCCGTGCTTCATATTGCGAACGAAATCACGCGAACACACCGCGCCGTTGTGTTCCGTAATCACCTCCAGAGCGCCCACATTCTTAATTTCGTCTGCGGTCACCACTACGGGACCGAAGCTGAAAAACGTGTCGATACTCTTCGCTCGCGTCAGGTACCGCGGATTCTTGCGCAGAATATCGAGCGCCGTCAAATCCAGTGTCGTCGTGTACCCGAAAATCGCCCGCTCAGCCTCCCTCTCGCCATCGAGAAACCGTGCCTTCCGGCCGATAATCACGCCCAGTTCGCCCTCCGCATCGACATCGTCCGATACCTCAACCGGCGGCAGCACGATCTCGCCGCCCGGCTGGAACATGCACGACGCCGGTTTCATGAAACTCCCCGGTTCCTCCGGCTGCACCGCATCGATATCCACTGCGTGCGAGTGATAGTTCAGCCCGATGCACCAGATCTTGGGCGGAACATCGTAAGGCAGCACCGGCGTCACCCGGTTGAAGGGAATCGTCTCGACGCCCTCCGCGTCGCCCACCTCCGCGCCGGTCTGGATGATCGCCAGCAGATCGTCGGGAGTCTTCAGGCCGCGCCGTGCATTGATCAAGTGAATCGGCGCAATCCCGTGTTCAGTCACGACGCCGGTGTGGCGCTGGTTTTCAAAATCGAAGCGAATGAATTTCACATGCTATAAAATAGCCAATTCACGTGCCCAAATACATCCGCTATCGATCCGGCTCCGAAACGCGTTACGGAATTCTTGAAGACGGCGCCGTGCGCGAACTCCACGGCGACCTGTTCGACCACGAGCCCACCGGCTCGACGCATGCTCTTAAAGACGTGGTTCTGCTCGCCCCCTGCGTGCCGCCGAAGATCCTCGCCGTCGGCCTCAACTACGGCAGCCATCTGGGAGGGCGCCCCGCGCCATCGAGTCCGGAAATTTTCTACAAGCCGGTTTCCTGCCTGCAGGACCCCGAAGCTCCCATCGTGATTCCACCCGATGCCGCGAACGTCCACTCCGAAGGCGAACTGGTCATCGTGATCGGCAAGACCACTAAGAACGCATCGCCCGAGCAAGCCCGCGAAGCGATCTTCGGCGTCACCTGCGGCAACGACGTCAGCGAGCGCGACTGGCAGCATGGCCCACACAAAGATCTGCAATGGTGGCGAGCCAAAGGCGCCGACACGTTCGGCCCGCTCGGGCCTTGCATCGTTACCGGACTCGACTATTCGAATCTCCTCCTTCAAACCCGCATCAACGGCGAAACCGTGCAGAAGCAGTCGACCTCTGACCTGATGTTCGATTGCCCCGCCATCGTCAGCTACATCAGCCGCTGGGTGACGCTCACGCCGGGCGACCTGATTTACACCGGCACGCCCGGCGCGACCCGCAAAATGAATCGCGGCGATATCGTCGAAGTTGAGATCGAAGGCATCGGCATTTTAAGGAACCCGGTCGCATGAAAACGGCTCTCTTCATCGCCTTGGGAATTTTCACGGTCGCGTATTTCGCCGTCTGGTTCACCTCCATCATTCGCGGACGCGAGGCGCGCTCGATCCCCGATCTGCGCGACGGCGCCATCGGCTTCATCACCAATTTTTTCGACACGCTGGGGATCGGCTCCTTCGCCCCCACTACGTCGTTTTTCAAGCTCTGGAAACTGTTGCCCGATGAGCAGATCCCCGGCACGCTGAACGTCGGCCACACCATCCCCACGCTGGTTGAGGCGTTCATTTACATCGCCGTCGTGAACGTGGACCTGAAGACGCTGGTGCTGATGATCGCCACATCCGTGGCCGGCGCGTGGTTCGGAGCCGGCGTCGTCGCCCGATGGCCGCGCCGCTGGATTCAGATCGGCATGGGACTCGCGCTGCTGGTCATGGCCGGAATCTTTTTGATGACCCAGTTGAAGCTGATGCCCGGCGGCGGCGACGCGCTGGGACTCGGCGGGACGAAACTGGCGCTTGCCGTCATAGCCAACGCGACCCTCGGCGCGTTAATGACCTTGGGAATCGGAATGTACGGCCCGTGTATGATCCTGATCAGCCTGCTCGGTATGAATCCGAAAGCGGCCTTCCCCATCATGATGGGATCGTGCGCGTTCCTCATGCCGGTCGGCAGCGCGCGCTTCATTCGTGAAAAGCGCTACAACCTGAAATCGGCGTTGGGCCTGACCATCGGCGGAATCCCCGGCGTCCTGATCGCCGCCTACATCGTCCGCGAGATGCCGCTCGGAACGGTGCGATGGCTGGTGATCATCGTGGTGGTCTACACTGCCGCGATGATGCTCAGGTCTGCCGCAGTCGAACGCCGCCGCAAATCAGCCGCCGCGGCCGCATAAAAATCACAAGATTTTTGCGACTGTCGCGCCACTATCCAACGTGGGGACTCCAACTGGAATAAGGCTCAGAAGGGATGCACAGGAGCGTCCCGGATGTACACCACGGCCTGTAATCAGCAGGCCGTGGATTCCTTATCCGGAACGGAAAGGAGGGGGCGATGATCATCATTGTGATCACCGTCGTGGCTGTGATGTCACTCACAGTCACGATTACCGTTCGTGTAAAACGGCGGTAGTCGTCTCTTCGCGGGAGGTCCGTTGGCCTCCCGCATCCTCACCTAGATTATATTCCCAACTCGCACCGCAGACACCCAGATTAACCCTACCCCACTGACACCACAGGCCTACCCAGAACCTCCATCCGAGGCTCAATCCCTAACCCCGGACGATCGAACGTCGTCATCCGCCCATTCACCCTCTGCGGCGCGCCCGATGCCGTACTCACCGTCACATAGCTATTGAAATCCGTCGTTGTAAACAAAAACTCCGGCGGAGTCGAATGCGCCAGATGCGCGATCGCTGCCGTCGCGATGTCCCCGCCCCAGGTGTCCTCGATCGTCAGCGCAATCCCCAGCGACACGCACAGATCACGAATCTCCCGAGCAGGCGTCAGCCCGCCGACCTTCGAAATCTTCAAATTGATCACGTCCATCGCATGATCGCCCGCGCCGCGCACCACCATCCCGATATCGTCGATCACCTCATCGAGAATAAACGGGCGCGCCGTCCGCTGCCGCACCGCCAGGCATTCCTCATACGTCCGGCAAGGCTGTTCGATGTACACATCCACCACCCGGGCTGCATCCACGACGCGCAACGCCTGGTGCTGAGTCCAGCCCGTATTCGCATCCGCGATCAAAATATCGCCCGGCCGAAGCTTTTCCGACGCCGCGAAAATCCGGCCGATGTCCGTCTCCACATCGCCGCCCACCTTCAGTTGAAACTTCGTGTATCCCTGCTTGCGATACTCGCCGACCATCTTCGCCATCGCGTCCGGAGTATCCTGCGAAATCGCCCGATACAGCGGGAAATCCTCGCCATACCGGCCGCCCAGCAGCACCGCGACCGGCAATCCCGCGACCTTTCCCAAAATATCCCAGCACGCCACATCAATCGCCGATTTGACATACGAATGCCCGCGCATTCGCGAATCCATGAACCGATGCACAACGCCGGTCTGCGTTGGATTGAGTCCGATCAACTGCGGCGCCAGCTCCGCAATCCCTGTGCGAGCGCCCGCCGCATACGCAGGCAAGTATGCCGCACCCAGCGGACAAACCTCGCCGTATCCGGTGATCCCTGCGTCTGTGGAAACCGCCACGATGGTCGAATCGAATACCGCGACCGAGTTTCCGCCCGACCATTTGTAGCTACCCTCATGCAACGGCAGCTCGACGCGATAAGCGTCAATCCGAGTGATCCGCATCAACTAGATCTTCACGAATTTCAGCGACGATTCATTGATGCAGTATCGAAGACCGGTGGGATTCGGCCCGTCGTCGAAGATGTGTCCCAGGTGCGCCAGGCACTCCGTGCAGTGACATTCCACGCGCTCCATTCCGAAGCTGGTATCGCGCCGCTCGCTGACGTTTTCCTTCGCGATCGGAGCCCAGAAGCTCGGCCAGCCGGTGCCCGAATCGAATTTGGTGTCGGTGTGAAACACCGCATTCGCGCAGCACACGCACCGGAACATGCCATGTTCGTGGATCTTGTAATACGTTCCCGTGAACGCCCGGTCGGTCGCTTCCTTGCGCGTCACGTAGAACTGGTCGTTGCTCAACATGCTCTTCCATTCGGCGTCCGTGTGGATCAATCGTTTGACGGTCGAAGCCGTCTGCGCGTGCCCCGCGTCATCGAACGGAATAATAGTGACTTCCGGAGAAGCCGCGGAAATCTTCCCCTTTCGCGATGTAACGGCCATCAAGCCGGCGAACGCAAATGGAGTAATGATCAGCGCTCGGCGGCGGGTGAGTGTTTCCTTGAGCGACTCAAACATACTCCTATTATCGCAATTGAGATTGCTGAAAAAAGGGGACAGACAACTCTGTCCACGGCCCGCTCCTACGGGAGGGGAATAGCATACCGGCGGGGACAGAGCAGTCTGTCCCCTTTTTTCAGCAACCTCAATTACGCGATCATCGTTAAATGGGCCGCCGCTTCGGGCAGCATTTCCTCTCCCGTAAATCCATTCTCGACCGTATCGCCGACGCTGCCTGTGACCCCGGCACGCCTCTGGTCATCGAAATCGGCCCAGGCAAGGGCGCGCTCACGGAATCTCTGCTGGCCCGCGCAGCGAAGCTGGTCGCCATCGAAGTCGATACCTACCTGGTCCACTACCTCCGCCAGAAATTCTCGACCGATATCGACGCAGGCCGGCTCACTTTGATCGAAGGCGACGTGCTTCAGACCGACCTGACCCAATGGGGTAAAGCCGTGGTCGCCGGCAACCTTCCCTACTACATCACCTCGCCCATTCTCGAAAGATTATTCGGCATGGGCGATTCCTGGTCGCGAGCCGTCTTCCTCATGCAAGTGGAAGTCGCCGAGCGCCTCGCCGCCAGTCCCGGCTCCCGCGACTTTGGCTATCTCAGCGTCCAGACCCAGCTCTTTTCGAAACCCGAAATCCTCTTTCAGGTGTCTAGAACCGCATTCCACCCGCCGCCCAAAGTCGATAGCGCCGTGATCCGCCTCGATCCGTCGGAGCGCATCCTTGACGATCGCACCGCATTCCTCAAATTCGCCTCCGCCGCCTTCCGCCAGAAACGAAAAACCCTGCGAAACAATCTGGCGCCTGTCTACGGCAAAGACCGTGTCGATCAGCTCCCGGAAACAAAACAGCGCGCCGAGCAGTTAAGCCTCGACGCGCTGATCAAGCTCTATCAAAATTTAAGCTAGCGGCCTCTCATCTCATTTACATGATCCAGCAGTTTCGCCGCATCCTGCGAATTCGGTTGCTCTTTCTTGAGCGCCTCGAACTGCTGTTGGGCCAGCGATAACAGACCCATCTGCTGCTCCACCGCGCCCAGCGCCGCCGGCGTCGGATGCGTTTCGCGAACCTGTGACAGCCGGTCTTCATCCGCTTCGCTCAGCACCCGGAACGTAGCCGTGCGAGTCTCGCTCCCACCCTGAATCTGCCACCGGTATTCCTGGCCACGATCAAGGGTCACCGGAACCAGCCAGTGCGTGTCATTGAGGATCCCACTGCGCGCGATCCGCCGTCCGTTCGTATCGAACACCGCGATCGTGTAGGAACCCGAAAAATTTTTCCAGCGCAGAATCGGCTGCCGCTCCTCGACCACTTCCGATACCGGATACTGCAAACTCGCATCCGTGTTCGGAGCCAAGCCATTCAGCGACGCCGGCCGCTGCGCTCCATCGCCGTTGATCACTTCCTTAGCCGAAGCGCGCACCGCTTCCGGCAGCGAATCGAATTGAGCCGTGAAATCCGAACCCTTATTCGACTTCTCCATCATCAGCGGACTCAGCACCGCAATCAGCGCGACCGCTGCCGCGATCATCGCGACCTGCGGCATCCGGAACATGGCCCGAATCTTTTCACCAAAAGTAATCGGCTGCGCGGCCTGCACCGCGGCCGGAGGCGCGATGGGCGCGGCCATCACCGGCGCATACGACTCATACGCCTTCAACTGCCGCGCACACGGCGCGCACAACCCGATATGCGAAAGCACCAGCTCCCGCTCCGTCTGGTCGAGCGTATCCTCAACCCAGGCGTCCATCTGCTCATAACTTACGTGTTCGAACCGGGCGTCTTTAATCGCCGCGATCGCGGCCGCCGGGGGGGTTGCCATCCCGGCCAGTTCGTTCCGGCACTCCTGGCATTGTCCCAGGTGCCCGTCCACCGCGACCAGCTCCTGCGGCAACAGCGCACGATTCCGGTATTTCACCAGTTGTTCGCGGCTAATGTGAGTGGTCGACATATTCGCCTCCACTACCCGACGGCGTGCCCCGGCTCCCCATATTACTAGCCCGGCCCTCTTTTTTTCGGGATTCCGGGGTCAATCAATACCTTGGCGAGGTGATTTTTCGCGACCATTCGTAAGTTGATGACTTTCTGGGTCGATTCCAACCCCAGCACCCGGGCGATGACAATGTCGTCCAGCGGTAACAGGTTCCAGATCACGGCAAATTTTATCCTGGTGTCCGTAATCGTCTCAAGGCGCGGCCCTCCCCGCTGGACCACCTGCAAATCCACCCACAGGATTCCGTAATGCTCGTCCGTAAACCCAATCATTTCCGCGACTTCCGCTACCGTCGCGATTCCGTTCGAGGTGAACACTTCCACTTCTCCCCGATCCGGCCCGTCGTCGAGCGCCTCGCCCCGAGGTTTCTTCCCGCCCGATCCTTTCATTACCGGCGGATTCAACAGGAACGGAAGTACCCACCGTCGCGGCATGGAACGCAATTCGTTCCATAGTTTTACGAGCTGCTGGCGAATCGCGAGCGCCACATCCGGCGGCCTCGCCGGCGCGGGAGGATCCCAAGGACGCCCATCCTCACCGGGAGCCAGCTCGTCAAAGGCCATTTCCCGCGAGCCTCTTACGCCGAACAATACCCCCGCGATTGAAACCAGCTCGTCCAAACGAACCGGACCACCCAGATACTCGAACATCCCCTGCAGCAGCCGGTCCCATGCCGCTGCGTCGAGCTGTTCCATGGTTTCGTTCTTCGGCAGCGCGCTCGACCGGATCCGCCGCGGCTGCTCGACCAGCGCACTCACCTGATTGCCTTCAGCAATCGGCTTATCCCGCCAGTTCGCTGGACCACAGATCCATCCCCGCTGCGCGTCGGTCTCCCACAGCGCGTATTTCGGCTGCTTCCGAAAGAACCGGCTCAACCGGCCTTTAAGGTCCGCCCACCCCGGATTATGAATTCGCCAGTAATCCCGGCACGAATTCCGGGCGATGGTCGCGGCATATCCGGCCGGATCGTCAATCCGCGACCCTCCGCCGATCGCCTTGATGATCTTGACCGTCGCATTCTGATATACGTCCCACGCCGCCTGTTGCTTTTCAGACGATTGCATGGAATCGAGCCGCACGCCGAAGCGCTTCTCGATCACGTCGCGAGCCTTGGCGTCCATATGCGCAAACAACTGGCCTTGAATGTCGGTGAACGCGCTCATGGGGGCGAACTACATTATTACTCACCCGCACAAATATTTTTGGCCCCTCCGCTAATCCCAAGCGCAGGTCTCCGCCGCTTATGTGTGAACGAAGATTCGAAAAAGATTGAGACTCGCGCGGTTCCTATCCCCATCCCGCGTATTTGTGCCCGCCGTACTCGGACGGCGGGCCTTTTTTTGTGTGCCGAGTATGTTTGACAGCTCGGGGCAGCCGTTTAATCCCGATTGATTTTTAGGGATCGCCCGGCGTGGACAGAAGCGGTCTGTCCCCTTTTTTAATTCCACGAATTTCAGAGACAGACTAGTGGCCTGTCGCGGAGAAATCGTTAGTGTGCTCCCCTCCATAACTGTCGGGGTTCTGTTGGAAATGCTGAGACCTACTCGGCTTCTGAAAACGGAACCCCGACTGTGAGAGTGTGTGTGAAAAATCGATGCCTCACCCCGCCGTTACCGGCAGGGCTGGTCTATCGCGTTGAAGGCGCAGGCGTCCGTGACCAGCCCTGCCGGTCACGGCGGGGATCAGCTCCACTTTTCACACAGACCCGTGAAGGAGGGGAGATAGTAATGATTTCTCCGCGACAGGCCACTAGCTGGCCGGTGCCGCAACGATAGAAATCGCCGCGGCGGCGGCTTTCGCGACCAGTTCCTTGCGGTCGATCAGGAGCGTGTTGCCAGCATCAATCGAGAGCGCTGTGGTGTTCGTTTCGGCCATTACTGCGATCGTCTGTGGGCCGATTACGGGGACGTCGAAGAGCATGTGTTTGCGGCGGCGGGACGCTTTTACCAGCCTTAGGGGTTGGCCCTCCACGAGTGTCGCGGCGCGGCGAAGCATGGCGTCGGTGCCTTCCATGGCTTCTACTGCCACACAGGCTCGGCCGGAGATGGCTACGCTTTGGCCGATGTCGATCGACGCGAGATGGCTTGCGATTTTGCGGCCGTATTCCAGGTCGCGGAGTTCGTCGGGGGTCGGACTGCGGGCGGTCAGGACGCCTTCTTGGGCTAGGAGGTCTTTTAGGAGGAGAGTTGAATCTACCAGTTCGATCCCTTCATCACGGAGGACCTTCGCTACGCCGCCGATCAGGCCTTCGGTGTTTTGGGTTTCTATGGACGCTAAGAGTTTTACCAGGCGCCAGTCGGGGACGATGCTCGAAAAGATTTTGGCGTGCTTGACTTGGCCGCACATCATGATCTGGGTGATGTTTTCGGATTTGCAGATTTCGATTAGTTTTGAGAGCTGGCCTAGCGAGATCCAGTGCTGCGGGTTGACTTCCCTGGCGGCTTCTTCTTTGATTCCGATGGCGATGACTTCGATACCGGCTCGTTGGGCGGCTTCCAGCGCCAGAATCGGGAACCGGCCGTTGCCGGCGATGAGTCCGTAGCGCATTTACTTGACGAAGCCGCGTTCGGCGGAGCGGATGAAGGTTACCAGTTCGTCTATCTCGGGTGATTTGGGGATTTCAGCGGCGATGCGGTCCAGGGCTTGGGTGGTGTTCAGGCCGCTGTGGGTCAGGAGGCGGAAGGCTTTGTGGAGGGCGTCTACGGTTTCGGGTGGGAAGCCTCGGCGTTTCAGGCCGATGGAGTTTGAGCCGAAGACTTTGGCTTCGCGCTCGGTCACCGTGTTGGAAAACGGGAGGACGTCGCGCGTGATTACGCTGTAGCCGCCGATGATGGAGTGGCGGCCGACGCGGCAGAACTGGTGGATGCCGCTGGATGCGCCGATTACCGCCCAATCTTCGACGATCACGTGGCCGGCGAAGGTCACGGCGTTGGCAAGCACGGTGTGACTGCCGATTCTGACGTCGTGGGCTACGTGGACATAGGCCATCAGGAGATTGTCGTCGCCGATGCTGGTGATCATTCCGCCGCCTTCGGTGCCGCGGTGGATAGTGACGAATTCGCGGATCTTGTTGCGATGGCCGATTTTGGTTTGGGAACGCTCGCCGTGATACTTCAGATCCTGCGGCGCGAGGCCGACGGTCGAGTAGGGATAGAAGATGTTGTCTTCGCCGATTTCGAGCGGGCCTTCCATGACTACGTTGGCCATCACGCGTGTGCGGTCGCCGATTTCGACATCCGGGCCGATTACGCAGAAGGGGCCGATTTCGGCGGTGTCAGCGATGCGCGCGCCGTCGTCGACGATGGCGGTCCGGTGAATCATTCGCGGTCGGCGAGCTTGCACATCATCATGGCCTCGGCGACCACGACGCCTGCCACGGTGGCCGTGCCGAACATTTTCGCAAGGGTCGCTTTGCGTTTCGCCACTTTCATTTCGATACGGAGCTGATCGCCGGGGCGCACGGGGCGGCGGAATTTGGCTTCTTCAACGGTGGCGAGCAGCACCAGTTTGTTCTTGCGGTCGGGAATCTGGCTCAGCACCAGGACGCCGGCGACCTGCGCCATGGATTCGATAATCAGGACGCCGGGCATGACGGGAAAATCGGGAAAATGGCCAGGGAAGAACGGCTCCGTGATGGTGACGTTCTTGATGCCGACGATGCGGTCGGGTTCGAGTTCCTCAATGCGGTCGACCAGGAGAAACGGATAACGGTGCGGAAGGATCTCCTGGATCCACTGAATGTCCATGACCGGCATGCGGTGAGGCTATTATAGCAACGTGGATCACTTCCTTCGTTACGCGCGGCAAAAACAGAAAGACATTATCGCGTTAATTCGCGAATTCGTGGAGTGTGAATCGCCTAGCGACCATCCGCCGGGGGTGAATCGTTTTGTGGAACTGATGTCGGAACGCGTGAAAGATATCGCGCGGGTGAAGACTTTGCCGGGCGGGTCGCGATTTGGGAAGCATCTGCGGATTGAGTTCACGTTCGGGCCGAATAAAAAAGACGGTCAGATTCTTGCACTTGGACACTCTGACACGGTATGGCCGCTCGGAACCCTGGCTAGCATGCCGTATAGGGAGGGTCGGGGAAGATTGGCGGGACCGGGGGTGCTCGACATGAAGGGCGGGCTCGCGTTTTTTATTTTTGCGATGCGGGCCCTTCGCGAGTTGGAAATACCCGTACGTAGAAATGTCGTGTTGCAGGTGAATTCGGACGAAGAAGTGGGCAGCGAGTCGTCGCGGGAGCTTACGGAAGAGGCCGCGCGGAAAAGCGTGGCGGTGCTGGTGCTGGAGCCGGGGACGGGGATGGAAGGGAAGTTGAAGACGGCTCGCAAGGGGGTGGGCTGGTACACGGCGACGGTACGCGGGGTCGCGTCGCATGCGGGGCTGGATTTTACGAAGGGCGCGAATGCGATTGTGGAGATGGCTCGGCAAATTGAGAAGATTGGGGGGTTCACGCGGCTGGATCGCGGAATCACGGTGAGTCCGGGGGTGGTGCGGGGCGGGACGCGGAGTAACGTGGTTCCGGCGGAATGCGTGGTGAACGTGGATGTGCGGGCGCCGCGGGCTCGGGATGCGGCTTATCTGACGCGGTGCTTCGGATCGTTGAAGGCTTTTGATAAACGCTGCTCGATTGAGATTAGTGGAGGATTGAATCGGCCTCCGCTCGAACGGACTGCGGCGGTTCGAAAGTTGTTCAAACTGGCCTACGGGTTGGCTGCGGAGATGGATGTGGAGATTGAGGAATCGTCGGTGGGGGGAGGGTCGGACGGGAACTTCACGGCTGCGCTGGGGGTTCCAACTTTGGACGGACTGGGAGCGGTCGGGGAGGGGGCGCATGCGGTGAATGAGAGCATTCTGATTAATCGGCTTGCGGATCGGACGGCGCTGCTGGCGAAGATTGTGGCGGCGTTATAGATTTTGGGGGAGAAATCCTCAGTGGGCTCCCCTCCTTCACAGTCGGGGTTCCGTTAGGAGCCGATAGGCTTGCTCGCCCTCGATGGGCGTCACTCTTGCCATTTTCCAGGTCGTCGAAGCGCCGATCGAGGATTTCACGCGCGTGAGTCAGCTCATCGAAGTAACCGATGACGGCGTCTTCAACCAGCTCGTCGCTGGGGCGTCCGGTTTCACGCGCCATCTGCTCAAGCTTGGCTTCCACGTCCGGGGTGAAACGCACTTCCATTTGTGACGGCCTCCTGGCTCCAGGATACTTTATCGGTTCCACCAGCCGGCGACGGTGTCGGACGGCATTTTGGCTAATACGTGCTCGGCCATTTCTTTCAGGCGGTCGGCGGTGCTGACCGGCCCGGAGTAGCAGTGGCCTTTGGCTGCGCCGTAGACGAACAGGCCTTCGTAGTGCGGATTTTCGGTCTTTTTCATCCACTCCTGGAGCTTGCGGGTGCCGTTGTTCAGGAAGAAATTGTCGGCGTCGCCTACGTAGACTCGGACTTTATCTTGAAGTTTGGGGCCTAGCGTGGGCCAGTTTTTTTCAAGGTACGCGCGGAGGTCGTAGTGGTCCTTCCAATAATCGGCTACGCGGGGGTTCATGGCGCCGGTTTTTTTGTCCCAGAGAGGGTCGAAGAAGCCGTCTTCGCCTAACGGGCCGAAGACTGCGGACCAGATGTCTAATTGCTCACCGGAGCGGCCGTGGGTGCCGTTTACCAGCTCGAAACGATTGCGCTCCTCGGCGGTCTGGCGGATCTGGCCGTTGATTTCGCGGCTATTGATGGTGGGGACTTTGCGCCACTCGAATTGTTTGTAGAAGGCGTTGGTGTCGTGATAGACGTCGACGCCTTCGACGTCGGAAAAGTCGACGGAATCGGGGCAATAGGACCAGGTTCCGCCGAAGAAATCGGGGTGGAAGATTTGCAGCGCTAAGGATTCCCAGCCTCCGGTGGAACCGCCGGAGAGCAGTCTTGCCCAAGGTTGGCGGATGATGCGGAAACGCTTTTCGATTTCGGGGATCAGTTCCTGCATGAAGGCGTCGCCGTAGGGGCCGACGTTGACGGAGTTGACGGCATAGGAATCGTCGAAATAGGGATTGGGGTGCTGCATGGTGATGACGATCATACGTGGGAAATCGTCGCGCATCCACTGTTGGGAGAGATCGTTGTTAGAGGCGTCGAAACGGAGGGGCGCGGCTAGGGAAAAATGGCCCTGTTCGTAGAGGACGGGGTAGGAGATGTTGGTTCTGTCGTAGTCGCGCGGGAGGAGAACGGTTGCGCCGAGAAAAATGGGACGGCCCCAGAATCTGGTCAGAATCTGACTTTGGATTTTGAAGCGCTTGACGCATTGCGTGTCGGCGGGGACCTCTACGGGCGGGATCACTTTATTGCAGACGAGCTGAATGCGATAGCCTTTCGACGCATCGAGCGTGATGTGTTGCGGGGCGCTGTAGAGATTGCCGGGGGAGCGATTCCAGCGCTGGCCTTCCCATTTATCGTCGTGCATCCAGATGACGTGGCCGTCGGCGCGGTGGAATTCGGAGTAGACGTTGATGAAGCCTTGCACGTAATATTCGCCGGGGGGGATTTCGGAAAGGCTGGCGACGGGGCTGCCGAGGTCGGTGGCATCGATGATGGCGGATTTGCCGGGCGCGAGTTTTTCGATATCGCGGCCGAAGAAGGGGATGCCGACGCGTCCGACTTCGAGGCGGGGTTCGCGTTCGGAGGAGCGGGTGATCATGACGTAGACTCGGCCGGTGATGGGTCCGGGGTGGGCGGAGGCGGGGTAGGAGATTTCGAATTTCGTATCGGCGGCGGAGGCGGTGAGGGCGAGGAGGGCGAGCGCGGGGAGGAGCTTGAGCATTCCGATATTATAGAGCCGATGCGAGAGGAGTACCGTCGCGCGCGAGGTACACTGTGCTTATGGCGACGGAAGTCCAGATCAATACTTTGATTTCGCGAACTCCGGGACTGCGCGGCGGGCGGCCGTGTATCGCCGGCACGGGAGTTTCCGTGCGGCGGATCGCTGTGTTGCATAACAGTGGTGACACTCCGGAAGAAATTGCGGTCGGGTTCGGCCACATTTCGCTCGCCCAGGTTCATGCGGCGCTGGCGTACTATTACGCCAACAAAGAAGAAGTCGACGCGGACCTGGAAGCGGAGCGGCGGGAACATGATCGGCTCGCAAAGCTTTACCCTCGCGAGCGGTGAGGCTTTACCTGGACGAGGACGCGATGAAGGCCCGCCTGGCGGCGGCCCTGAGATTGCGCGGGTTCGACGTGCTCACCCCGCACGACTCCGGCCTTCTCCGTGCGGACGATGAGGCGCAACTGGAATTCGCAACGAAGACGGAACGCGTTTTATACAGCTTCAACATTTCCGACTTCTGTCGACTTCACTCCGCGTGGTTGGCGGATGGGCGCGATCATGCGGGCATGATTCTGGCTGCACAGCAGATCCATAGTATTGGCGAGCAAGTCCGCCGGATTTCGAGAATAGATTCAGCCTGGACGATTGTCGAGATGCGTAATCGAGTTGAGTTCCTAAGCAACTGGGGTTGACTCGCGCTCGGATTTGGCGCGGCGGCTGTTTGCGAATACCGAAATCCCCCACAGCGCGCCGGCGATCGCCACGATTGCCATGGCCCAGTGGAGCAGCATCGCGAAAAATGCGTCGTTGAACTGCGGCATCTGGATGTGGAACTGGCTGAAGACGGCGTAGCGGTCGATCATCCAGTGCCAGGCGGTGTGGCAGACCAGCGCGGAGAGGATGATTACGCCCGTCCGCTCCGGGATCTTACGGAATAGCAGATCGAGGATGGGGATCATCAGAATGAGCACCAGGAGCTGGCCCAGCTCGACGCCGATGTTGAAGGACAGAAGCGAGGTCAGCATGTGCGTGCCGGCGAACTGCATGGTTTCGCGCAGGGCGAACGAGAAGCCGAAGCCGTGCACCAGGCCGAAACCGAAGGCGATCATCCAGCGGTGGTGAACGGTGCTCGCTCCGACGATGTTTTCGAGCGCCATGTAGACGATGGATGCGGCGATCAGGGTTTCTATTAATGGAGGAAACCACAGCGCGTCGGGGGCGAGATTGTAGGCTGACGCGATCAAGGTGATGGAGTGCGCGACGGTGAAGGCGGTGACGATGGGAATCAGCGCGCGCAGTTTGCGGAACGGGATCACCAGGCAGAGCAGAAACAGAAGATGATCGGTGCCGTCGAGGATGTGGTGAAAGCCGAGATCGACGAAACGGAAGGCGGCCTGATACCAGCGGGGGTCCAGATGCACGAGGCCGGGGTCGCCGGTGTATTCGAGGGCGCGGACGGAGCCATTGGGAGGCAGAAAGCGGAGGACGGTGACGACGTGCTGGCCCAGGCGGCCGAGCCTGGGTCGAATCGAAAATCGGGACTGTTCGGATTGGATGGGATATTCAAAGAGCACGTCGAACAGGGTCTGGTCCCAGACGACGCTGGTATCTTCGGGGAGTTTGGGGCCGGTGACGTGGGCTAACGCGGTTTCATATGAAGTGAAGGAACGATCCGACATTAACGCCAGGCGCGTGGCGACGATGCGCGGGCGGGTGAGTTGCACGTTGCCTTCGTACAGGTCGATGAAATCGGAGATCCAGACTTGCGCGGCGCCGGGGAGTAAGGGGTCGGTAGCGTCGATATCGATGAATCCGTCGCCGTTGCGGTCGGGGAAATTGATATCGCGCATGGAGCGCAGCGGGACGCGGACCAGCAGGCTGAGCGTGTGGCCTTGCGGCTTGAGAAACGCCTGGACGGTCACGTCGTTGGGAATGTCGTGCCCGGTGACGGCGGTGGCGAGCAGGAGGAGGGCGGCTGCCGTCAGGCGGTGGTTCGTTGAACTTGAATTGTGTATAATGGCTGCCACTGTACGGAATGTAATGCGAATCATCCGTGAAGACGCAGGATACACCAGAAAGCCGAGGAAAAGAAGAATGAGGCGGAATCTCTATGTAGGCGCGGCATTAGCAGCCACGTTGATCGCGCTGGGAGTCGCATCCGCGGTGCTCAACAAAAAAGCCATCGCAGGCACAGCCCCGGGCCGGACGGCGCCGAAGTTTGAAGTGGACCCGATGTGGCCGAAGCCGCTGCCGAATCACTGGGTGATGGGCAACGTGATCGGCGTATCGGTGGATGCGCAGGATCATATCTGGATCATTCACCGGCAGGGATCGCTCGAGGCAATGGAATTGTACGGTGTGGCGACTCCGCCGAAGGGCGCGAACAAGCGGCACAATGGCGTGGTGGAATCGGAGTGCTGCGTTCCGGCGCCGCCGGTGCTGTGTTTCGACGAAGCCGGGAACCTGCTGAAGAGCTGGGGTGGTGAGGATGGTCCGGGATACGTTTGGCCGGATTCGAATCACGGGATTTTCGTCGACTATAAAGGAAACGTCTGGATCGGCGGGAACGGTCGCGGGACTCCGGCGGGTGGGGCGCGTGGCCGGGCAGGCCGGGGTGCGGCTCCAGGTCGGGCGGGCGGTACTCCCGACGAATCGCAGCCGGCGGCGCCACGCGCGCGCGGTCCGGTCCATGTTCACGACAGCATGGTGATGAAGTTCACCCAGGATGGAAAATTCCTGATGCAGATCGGCCATTCGGGCGCGGCGATCAACAGTAATGACACCGAGAACCTGGGACTCCCGGCCAAGCTGTACGTCGATCCGAAGACGGACGAGTTGTACGTGGCCGACGGCTACGGCAACAAGCGCGTGATCGTGTTTGACGCGGAGACCGGCAAATACAAGCGGCACTGGGGCGCGTTCGGGAACAAGCCGGACGACACCAACATGGGCCCGTACGATCCGAGCAAGCCGGAAGATCAGCAGTTCCGCAACCCGGTGCACTGCGCCGAGCTTTCGCATGACGGCATGGTGTACGTGTGCGACCGGCCGAACGATCGCATCCAGGTGTTCAAACCAGATGGGACCTATGTGAAAGAAAAGGTCCTGTATAAGGACACGCTGGGCGACGGATCGGTGTGGGACATCGCGTTTTCGAAGGACCCGGCGCAGAAGTACATCTATCTGGCTGACGGCGCGAATGAGAAGATCCACATTCTGGATCGCGAATCGCTTGAAGTGCTGGCCAGCTTCGGCGACGGCGGCCGGCAGCCGGGCGAATTCTACGCGGTCCACTCGATCGCCACGGATTCGAAGGGCAACATCTTTACGACCGAGACGTATCGCGGCCAGCGCATCCAGAAGTTCGTGTACCACGGGCTCGGTCCGGTGACGAAGACGGACGAAGGCGTGCTGTGGCCGAAGTCGGCTAAGAGTCCGATCTCGCAGTAAGGTCCGGAATTCCGAAGTTACGAAAAATTGCCGCGACCGTTTAGGGACGTGCTCCGCTCCTGGACGGTCGCGGTTCTGTTTTGGGCCGTGCAGGTGCGGGGCTGACTTCCCTTAACACTGTTAAGTTGATAAACTGCAGTGTTTGGGATCAAACATGTTAACAATTCAACGGGTGGCCGTCCTTGGGGCCGGCACCATGGGCTCCCGGATTGCGGCCCACTTTGCCAATGCCGGCATTCCTTCCGTACTTCTCGACGTTTCCGCTGACTTAGCGAAGAAGGGCGTCGAGACGGCCATCAAACAGCGGCCGGGCGGATTCTTTCTCGATTCTTCCGCGTCCATGATCGTGACGGGGAGTTTCGAGGCCGATCTTGCGAAGGTCGCTGAGTGCGACTGGATTATGGAAGCGGTGACCGAAAATCTGGAGATCAAGCGCGCGCTGTGGAAGAAGGTGGAGGCGCTGCGCAAGCCGGATTCGATCGTATCGACGAATACGAGTGGCATTCCGCTGCGGCAGATCTCGGAAGGATTTCCGGAGGGGTTTCGCAAGCATTTTCTGGGGACGCACTTTTTCAATCCGCCGCGGTACCTGCATCTGCTCGAAGTGATTCCGGGCGCGGATACCGATGCGGCGGTGCTCGAATTCGTGTCCACATTTGGGGACAAGCGCCTGGGCAAGGGAGTGGTCCCGTGCAAGGACACGCCGAATTTTATCGCCAACCGGATTGGGAGCTTTTTCGGCGGGACGGTCGGGAAGATTGCGGCGGAAGGCGAATATACCGTTGAAGAAGTCGACGCCATTACGGGGTCGCTGATCGGGCTGCCGAATAGCGCGAGCTTCCGGCTGCTGGACCTGGTCGGGCTGGACGTGTGGGCGTTCGTGGGCACGAATCTATATCACGCGGTGCCGGAAGATCCGTGGCGCGACCGGTTTTTGATGAGCGATGTGCAGCAGAAGATGCTCGAAAAGAAGTGGCTGGGCGATAAGACCGGGCAGGGATTTTATAAACGCGTCGGCAAAGAGAAAGAGATTCACGCGGTCGATCTGAAGACGCTCGAATATCATCCGGCGGCGAAGGTCAAATTTCCGGCGGCGGATGCGGTGCGCGGCATTGAAGACCTGGGCGAGCGGCTGCGCGCGCTGGTGAAGGGCACGGATCGTGTCGGGACGTTTCTTTGGTCGCTCTATAGTGACCTGTTTTTGTATTCGGCTGAGATGGTGCCGCAGATTTCGGATCGGATTGTAGAGATCGATCGCGCGATGCGGTGGGGTTACGCGCATAAGCTGGGTCCGTTCGAGCTGTGGGATGCGCTGGGATTTGAAGATGTTTGCGTGCGGCTCGAATCGGAGAAGCGTGCGATTCCGGAGAACGTGCAGAAGGCTCGGAAGGCTGGTGCGAAATCGCTGTACCGGTTCGCGGATTCGGGTGGGCAGCCGGGAACCGAATATTTCGACCTGGTGTGCTCGAAATATCACAAGCTCGAAAGGCAGCATGGCGTGGTGGTGCTGGCCGATATCAAGCGGGCGCGTGGGGTGGTGAAGCAGAACGCGGGCGCGTCATTAATTGATTTGGGCGACGGCGCGCTGTGCGTGGAATTTCACAGCAAGATGAACTCGATCGGCGAAGACCAGATCGGGATGCTGTACGCGGGCATCGAAGAAACGCAGAAGAATTTCAAAGCCATGATCGTCGCGAATCAGGGCGAGAATTTCAGCGTTGGCGCGAATCTGATGATGGTGCTGCTCGCGGCGCAGGAAGGCGAATGGGATGAGCTGAACGCCGCCATCCATCGGTTCCAGCAGGTGAACATGGCGCTGAAGTACGCGCCCGTTCCGGTGGTGGCCGCGCCGTTTGCGCGATCGCTGGGTGGAGGGTGTGAAATTCCGCTGCACTGCGCGCGGGTGCAGGCGTCGGCGGAGACGTACATGGGATTGGTGGAGGTCGGCGTCGGGTTGATTCCGGGCGGCGGCGGATGTAAGGAGATGCTGCTGCGGCTGGGCGACGCCCGGCGGGCGTTTGAGCTGATCGGGATGGCGAAGGTTTCCTCGAGCGGAGAGGAAGCGCGGGCGTTGGGGTTCCTGAACGGGACCGATCATATTTCGATGAATTCGGACCGGCTGATCGGCGATGCGAAGCATCTGGCCCTGGCGCTGGCACGCGATTACGCGCCGGGGAATCCGCGAACGGATATCAAGGTGGGCGGCGAGGGAACGTTCGCGATGTTGAAGCTGGGCGCGTGGACCATGCGGCAGGGCGGATATATTTCCGATCACGACGTGCTGGTGGCCGAAAAGATCGCAAACATTTTAAGCGGTGGGCGTTTGACGGGCGAACAGACGGTGAGCGAGCAATATCTGCTCGATCTGGAGCGCGAAGCGTTTCTGAGTTTGTGCGGGAATCCGAAGACGCAGGAACGCATGCAGTTTATGTTGAAGACGGGAAAGCCGCTGAGGAACTAGATTATTGGCCACGAATGCACACGAATAAGGCCTTTCGATTCGTGTTCATTCGTGTGCATTCGTGGCTAACAAAGGAAACGAACGGATCATGAATGAAGCAGTCATCATTGATTGCATGCGGACCGCGGTCGGCAAGGCGCCGCGCGGGACGCTGAAGAATACCCGGCCGGACGATATGGCCGCGGCGGTGTTTAACAAGCTGCTGGAGCGGCATCCGCAGGTGTCGAAGTCGGAAATCGACGACGTGATTCTGGGGTGCGCGAATCCTGAAGCGGAATCGGGCATGAACATGGCTCGCGTGGCGGCGCTGCGCGCGGGGCTCCCGGAGACGGTGCCGGGCGTGACCATCAATCGGTTCTGCTCGTCGGGGCTGCAGGCGATCGCGATGGCGGCTGAGCGGATCCGGTCGGGCGGCGCTGACATTATTATTGCCGGCGGCGCGGAATCGATGAGCCTGGTGCCGATGTCGGGTCACAAGTTCGCGCCGAATCCGTGGATGGTGGACAACATTCCGCAGATTTACATGGGCATGGGGCTGACCGCGGAAGAGGTGTACCGGAAGTACAACGTGAGCCGTGAGGATCAGGACGCGTTCTCGTATCGCAGCCATCAGAACGCGCTCAAGGCACAGGCGGAGGGGCGATTCGACGACGAAATCGTGCCGCTGGAAATCGAAATGACGGCGCTTTCAAACGGGAAGCCTTCAACCAGGAAATCGACGTTTGCGAAAGACGAGGGGCCGCGCGCGGATACGTCGGCGGAGGCGCTCGGGAAATTGCGGCCGGTGTTTCACGCGCAAGGGACGGTGACGGCGGGCAATTCATCGCAAACCAGCGACGGCGCGGCCGCGGCGATCGTGATGTCGGAGAGGAAGGCTCGCGAGCTGGGGTTGAAGCCAATGGCGCGCTTCGTCAGCTTTGGCGTGGGCGGAGTTCCTCCGGAGATCATGGGCATCGGTCCGGTGGTGGCGATTCCGAAGGCGCTGAAAAACGCGGGGCTAAAGCTCAACGATATCGAGCTGGTGGAGCTGAACGAGGCGTTCGCGGTGCAGGCGCTGGCAGTGGCTCGCGAGTGCGGATTAAATATGGATACGCTCAACGTGAATGGCGGCGCGATCGCGCTGGGCCATCCGCTGGGCTGTACGGGAGCGAAATTGACGGCGACGATTCTGCGCGAAATGCAGCGCCGGAACGTCCGTTATGGAATGGTCACGATGTGCATCGGCGGCGGCCAGGGCGCCGCGGGCATATTTGAAAGGCTGAATTGATATGGCAACTACAACGCTTGCAATTCCGAAAACCAAGGGCGGCGCGTTTCTGATCGAAAACCGCGCGCCTGAGGAAATGTTTACGCCCGAAGATTTCACGGCAGAGCATCGCGCGATCGCGAAAACCACCGAGGAATTCTTCAACAAAGAGGTCGCGCCGCATCTTGAGGAGATTCATCACGCGCAACACGCGGTGGCGGCCGCGATTCTGCGGAAATCAGCCGAACTGGGGCTGACCGCCGTGGTGATTCCCGAGAAATTCGGCGGCATGGAGATGGATCTCACGTCGATGATGGTGGTGGCGGAAGGCGTCGCGCGGGACGGCTCGTATTCGGGCTGGCATGGAGCGCACACCGGCATCGGGACGCTGCCGCTGCTGCTGTTCGGCAACGAGGCGCAGAAGGAACGCTATCTTCCGAAGCTGGCCAAGTGCGAGATGATCGCGGCGTATTGCTTGAGCGAACCGCAGGCCGGGTCGGATGCGCTGGCCGCGCGCACGCGTGCCGATCTGACGCCGGATGGGAAGTATTACGTCCTCAACGGGCAGAAAATGTGGATCACGAACGGCGGGTACGCGGATTTGTACACCGTGTTCGCGAAGGTCGGCGGCGAGAAGTTCACAGCGTTTTTGGTGGAGCGTGCGTGGCCGGGCGTTTCGACCGGCAAAGAAGAGCAGAAGATGGGGATCAAGGGCAGCTCCACTACCGCCGTGTTCCTCGACAACGTGAAAGTGCCGGTCGAAAATGTTCTGGGTGAGATCGGGCGCGGGCACATTATCGCGTTCAATATTTTGAACCTGGGCCGGTTGAAGCTGGGGCCATTCGCGAACGGCGGGTGCCGCGACGACCTTGCGGTGTCGATCCGGTATGCGAAAGAGCGCAAGGCGTTTGGAAAATCGATTTCCGAGTTCGGCATGATCCGCCACAAGATCGCCGAAATGGCGATCCGGACCTACGCGAGCGAGAGCATGTGTTATCGCGTGGTGGGCGATATCGAGGCGCAGCTGGAAGGATTCTCGTGGGACCAGTCGGACGCCGGGAATAAGATGCTCAAAGCGGTTGAGGAGTTCGCCACCGAATGCTCCTTCGTCAAGGTGTTTGCTTCGGAGACGCTCGATTACGTGGTGGACGAAGGCGTGCAGATTCACGGCGGGTACGGATTCCATCAGGACTACTCGGTAGAGCACGCGTATCGTGACTCGCGGATCAACCGGATTTTTGAAGGAACGAATGAGATCAACCGCCTGCTCGCGACCGGCATGATGCTGAAGCGCGCGCAGAAGGGCACACTGCCGCTGGTCGAGGCCGTGAAGAAGCTGCAATCTGAAATTTTGAGCGGGCCGTCGTTGGGCGGCGCCATCGACATGGTGGCCAACGCGAAGAAGGCGGGGCTGCTGGCGCTGGGAATCGCGTATCAGAAATTCGGCGCGAAGATCGAAGAGCAGCAGGAAGTGGTGGCCGGAATCACCGACATCCTGATGAACGCTTACGCGATCGAATCGGCCACGCTGCGGGCGAAGAAGATCGCGCACAGTGGACGGAGTGCGGAAAACGCCGAAGAAATGACCGCGGTGTTCGCGCGCGAAGCCATGGATACCATCGACTCGTCGGCCAGGTCTGTGCTGGCGGCGTGCTCGGAAGGCGACGCGCTGCGGACCAATCTGGCGGTGCTGAAGCGGTTCACCAAGTACGAACCGATTGACATGATCGGCACGCGGCGGAAGATCGCGGCGCGGCTGATTCAAGCGGAACGTTACGTCGTTTAGGCCGAGGATCGTACTGCTGGTCGGATTGCCGGGATCGGGCAAGTCGACTTATGTTGAAAAACTGCAGGCGCCGGCGCTTTCGAGCGACGAAATCCGGCGTTTGCTCTCAGACGATCCGGCCAATCAAAACATTCATCGGCGCGTGTTCCGCGTCTTGCGCGATTTGCTGAAGCAGCGCCTGGAATTGCGGCGCCCGGTCACCTATATCGACGCGACCAATCTCACACCGTACGAGCGGCGGCCGTACATTGTGCTGGCTGAAGATTACGGCTGTGAGATCGAGGCGGTCTTTTTCAACTTGCCAGTGGAAGAGTGCCAACGCCGGAATCGGGAGCGGCATCGCGTGGTGCCGGACGATGCGATCGAGGAAATGGCTCGACGGATGGTGGCGCCGTCAACCGGGGAAGGCTTCCGCCGCGTTATTGTAGTTTCATGAAATGGATTGCGGGAATCGCCGCGGCGGCGCTGACCTTGTGCGGCGCGACGATTGATGGCGCGAAGATCAACTGGGCTGCCACGGGCAAAGGCGCTCAAACCGTGATTTTCGTCCACGGCTGGACCTGCGATTCGTCAAGCTGGGTACGGCAGGTTCCCGTCGTGGCGCGAAAATATCAGGCCGTCACGCTCGACTTGCCGGGACACGGGAAAAGCGGCTCGCCAGTCGACGGGAAATTTTCGATGGACCTGTTCGCCAAGGCGGTGGAAGTGGTCAGGCGCGAGGTGAAGGCGGACAAGATCGTCCTGGTGGGTCATAGCATGGGGACGCCGGTGATTCGTCAATACGCGCGGTTGTTTCCACAGCACGTGGAGGCGCTGGTGCTGGTGGATGGAACGGTAATCGACGCGAAGACCGCGGCCGGCTTCGCGGGGATCGGCGACCGATTTAAAGGCCCGGACGCGGCGAAAACGCGCGTCGAGTTTATTCACAGCATGCTGACGCCGGCCGCTTCGCCGGAGCTTCAGGCGCGGATCGAAAAGATGATGACGGCTGCGCCCAATTCGACCGCAGCCGGCGCGATGGCGGCCATGGCGGACCCCGCGATCTGGAAGGAGGATCCGGTCAATGTTCCCGTGCTGGGGCTTTACGCTGAAAAGTCGCGAGCTGGAAATCGTGAATTGATTACGAAGATTTATCCAACCATCGAATACAACGAAATCCCCGGTACCGACCACTTCCTGATGCTGGAGAAGCCGGAGGAGTTCAACCGCATCCTGCTTGAATTCTTAAACAAGCTACAATAACTCGCTTGCAGATCCGTTCTATTGTCGATGCGCGGTCGGAGACGTATCGCGCGAACCACGCGTGGATGAAGGCGGAGATCGAGCGTCTTCGGAGTGCATTGAAGCGTTCGACTGAAGGCGGCGGCGCGAAGTATAACGAGCGTCATAAAGCCAGAGGCAAACTGCTGCCGCGCGAGCGGGTCGAGGCACTGCTTGACCAGGGATCGTATTTTCTCGAGATCGCGCCGCTGGCCGGGATCGGACTGGAGGGCGAGGTCCCCGGCGCGGGGCTGATCGGCGGAGTTGGCCTGGTGCAGGATCGCGAGTGCCTGATCATCGCCAACGAAGCGACCGCGAAGGGCGGCGCGACGGGCGAGCCCGGATTGCTGAAGAACGCTCGTCTGGCCGATATCGCGCGCGAGAATCATCTTCCGGCGATTCTGCTAGTGGAAGCGGCGGGCGCCGACCTGCCTCAGCAATCCAAGGTCTTCGTGCCGGGCGGCCGGGGATTTCGGGAGATCACGCGGCGGTCGCGTATGCGTATTCCGACGATTTCGATTGTGTTCGGTCCCTCGACGGCGGGCGGCGCGTATCTGCCGGGGATGTCGGATTACGTGATTATGGTCCGCAAACGTGCGAGCGTTTATCTGGCTGGTCCGCCGCTGGTGAAGATGGCGACGGGCGAAATCTCGGATGAAGAATCGCTGGGCGGCGCAGAGATGCATTCACGCGTTTCGGGGCTTTCGGATTATTTGGCCGAGAGCGAGCTCGACGGTATCCGGATTGCGCGCGAGATCGTTTCGCATTTTAATTTGCCGAAGCCAGCGATCGATCTGGCGCCAGTTGAGGAGCCGTTATACCCAGCCGACGAATTGCTTGGAATCGCTTCGGCTGATCCGCGCGTACCGTTCGATGCGCGGGAGATCATCGCGCGAATCGTGGACGGGTCGCGATTTTCGGAGTTCAAGGCGTCTTACGGAACCACGCTCGTGACCGGCTTCGCGCGGGTGCATGGCATGCCGGCGGGGATTCTAGCGAACAACGGCGTCCTGATGTCGGAGTCCGCGGCGAAAGGCGCGCAGTTCATCGCGCTGGCGAATCAGCAGAATATCCCTTTGATCTTTTTGCAGAATATTACTGGATTTATGGTCGGGCGATCCTACGAGGAACAGGGAATTATTCGCAATGGGGCGAAATTGATCAACGCGGTGTCGAACTCGACCGTTCCCGCGATTACGATTATGATCGGCGGATCGTACGGCGCGGGCAATTACGCCATGTGCGGGCGCGCGTATGAGCCGCGATTTTTGTTCACCTGGCCGAACCATCGCATCGCGGTGATGGGCCCGCAGCAGCTCTCGGGCGTCATGGATCTGATCCGGCGCGAAGCGGCCGCGCGCCAGCGCATTCCTGTCGATGAAGCGCGGTTTAATGCCGAGAAGCAGGCGCTGGAGGATCAGATCACGCGGGAATCCGATCCCTATTTTGCGACGGCGCGGTTATGGGATGACGGCATTATCGATCCTCGCGATACGCGGACGGTGCTGGCGATTTCGCTTTCGGCAGCGCTGAACCGGCCGGTGGAAGGCACCATGGAGTGGGGCGTATTCCGTCACTAAGGCCAATTCGCAAGCTGCTGGTGGCCAATCGCGGCGAAATCGCGCGGCGGATTTTTCGCACGTGCGAAGAATTGGGCATTGCCACGATCGCCGTCTATTCGGATGCGGATCGCGATGCGCCGCACGTGCGCGACGCCCGCGAGGCGGTGCACATCGGGCCGGCGGCGAGTGGCGAATCCTATCTGGCCATTCCGAAGATCATCGCCGCAGCTCGACGAACGGGCGCCGATGCGATTCATCCGGGTTATGGATTTCTGGCCGAGAATCCGGCGTTCGCGCAGGCCTGTTGCGATGCGGGCATCACCTTCATCGGGCCGCGGCCCGAGACCATTCGCGCGATGGGATCGAAAATCAACGCGCGGAAGATCGCGATTGCCGCGGGCGTTCCCGTGGCGCCCACAGAGGGCTTTCCGCTGCTGGTGAAGGCGGCGGCCGGCGGCGGCGGAAAGGGAATGCGGCGCGTGCATCGCGCGGAGGATCTGGAGGAGGCAATCGCCGCCGCGCAGCGGGAAGCGGAATCGGCATTCGGCGACGGAACTCTGCTCACTGAACGCTACCTGGAACTTGCCCGCCACATCGAGGTGCAGATTTTCGGCGACACGCAGGGCAAAGTCGTCCATATGCACGACCGGGATTGTTCCCTGCAGCGGCGCTATCAAAAAGTGATCGAAGAGGCGCCCGCTGCTTTGCTCGCGCCGGAGGTGAAGAGCGCCATCGCGGAAGCGGCGCTGCGGATTGCGCGTGAAATCGGGTACGTCAGCGCGGGCACGGTTGAGTTCCTAGTCGATCCCGCTGGTGCGTTTTATTTTCTGGAAGTGAACACGCGTATTCAGGTGGAGCATCCCGTCACGGAAATGATTCTGGGAATCGATCTGGTTCGCATGCAGATCGAGGCCGCGGAGGGGCGGGCTCTCGAACGCATCGACTTTGAACCCGCGGGCCACGCGATTGAAGCTCGCCTGTATGCGGAGGATCCATCCAATTCGTTTCTTCCTTCGACGGGGAAAATCCTCGCGTGGCGTCGGCCCCAGGGTGTCCGGGTCGAGAGCGGAATCGAGACGGGTGCGGAGGTTGGAATCCATTACGACCCGATGCTGGCCAAAATCATCGCACATGCGCCGACCCGCGAAGGAGCGATCCGGAAGCTGCGGCATGCCCTTGAAACGACGCTGGTGCAGGGGGTAGTGACCAATCGCGAATACCTGATTTGCGCGCTGGACCATCCGGATTTTACGATGGGACGCATTCACACCGAATCTGTAATTTCTTATGAGCCCGATCGCGGCAAAGAACAGATCGCGAGAGCAGCGCTCGATGCTTATCTCATCGCGCGCCGATGCGACACAAGGAAAGTGCTTCCGACTGTCGCGCCGGGGTATCGAAACAATCCCTTCGAAGCGCGGGTGGAAGGCGCACGGATCGTCGAGATCGAACCGGGCTTTGTGCGGGTCGAAATCGACGGGGCTTTGCACGCGTTTGACATCTCGCAGGATGATGTTCGCGATTGGGCCGGGCCCTTCGCGTTCCCGCGGGTTTCGCGGTATCCTGCATCCGAGAGCGCCGCTTCCGCGGAAACCGCGAGTTCGCCGATGCCCGGCAAGGTGTTGCGAATTCTCACTGCGGACGGAAACGACGTGCAGGCCGGCGATCCGCTGGTGGTCCTGGAAGCGATGAAGATGGAGCAGACCATCCGCGCGCATGCCGCCGGCGTGGTGGAAGCGGTGCTGGTAAGGCCGGGGCAAGTGGTCGCGCCGGGCGAGACGCTGGTCCGGATTCGCGCCAGAGAGAAGGAATCATGACACAAGCCGTAGCTGAACAGACCAAGACAGAGTTCCCGTATTTCGGGGAGGAGCATCAGTTGATTCGCGACAGCGTGAAGAAATTCGCGCTCGCCGAAATCAAGCCACATTCCGCAGAGTGGGACGACGCCGAAGAATTTCCGGTGGAATTATTTAAAAAAGGAGCGGATTTAGGTTTGTTCGGCATCCGCCTTGACCCGGAATGGGGTGGAAGCGGGCTCGACTGGTGGGCGAGCGCGGCGTATATGGAAGGCATGTCGTATTCGGAAAACGGCGGGGTCAACATGGCATTCATGGTGCAAAGCGACATCACGCTGCCGGTGCTGGAGGAGTTGGGAACGCGCGAGCAGCGCGAAGAGTTCCTGAAGCCCGCAATTTCAGGGGATTATATTGCATCACTGGGGATCAGTGAGCCGGGCGGAGGGTCGGACGTGGCGGCCATGACGACGCGCGCACGGATGGACGGTGGGGATCTTCTGATCTCCGGTCAGAAGCTGTGGATCACCAACGGCGTGCGGGCCGATTTCATCATTTTGGGCGTGCGGACCGGCGAGGAGACGCACAAAGGGCTTTCGCTGGTTTTATTGCCGACGAAAACGAAAGGATTTTCGGTCGGGAAAAAGCTCAAAAAGATCGGCATGAAATCATCCGATACGGCGGAATTATTTTTCGACGAATGCCGAATTCCCAAGCGCTATGTCCTGGGCGAGATGAATCGCGGGTTTTATTACATCATGGAGAACTTCCAGGGTGAACGGCTGGCGGCGGCGCTGGGGGCGCTGTACGGAATGGAGCGCATGATTGAAGCGGCCTTGAATTACGGACAGGAGCGCTCGGCATTCAAGAGCCCGGTGCGGAAGTTTCAGGTCTGGAAACACAAATTTGCGGAGCATCTGACGGCGATTGAAGCCGGGCGGTGGCTGACGTATCGCGCGCTGGATCTAATGAATCGCAAGCAGAAATGTACGCGGGAAATTACCATGGCGAAGCTGTACACCACCGAGCTGTGCCAGAAAGTCGCGTATGACTGCATGCAGATTTTCGGCGGTTTCGGGTATACGGTGGAGTATCCCATTGGCCGATTCTGGCGCGATGTTCGGCTGCACACGATCGGTGCGGGGACTTCGGAGATTATGAAGGAGATCCTTGCGAAGGATTACAAGATCTGATGATTCGCATCGCTAATGGCCAAGGGTTCTGGGGCGATTCGCTGGAAGCGCCCGTCGAACAGGTGCGGCGCGGGCCGATTGACTACCTGACGCTCGATTATCTGGCGGAAATCACGATGTCGATCCTGCAGAAGCAGCGGTCGCGCGATCCGCGCACTGGTTATGCGCGCGATTTTGTCGAAATGATCGCGCGCGTGCTGCCGGATCTGGTGGAGCGGAAGATTCGGGTGATCGCGAACGCGGGCGGAGTGAATCCGGCGGCGTGCCGGGACGCGGTTCTCGAAGTCGCGCGCCGGCAGGGCATCCATATAAAGGTTGCGACCGTCGCGGGCGACGATATTATGGCGCGGCTCGACGATTACCTGTCGCGCGGCGTCGCGCTCAAGAATATGGAAACCGGCGAACCGCTTTCGACGATTCGCGATCGTGTGCAAAGCGCCAATGTCTACTTCGGAGCCTTCCCGGTGGCCGAGGCGCTCCGGCGCGGCGCCGATATCGTCATCACCGGGCGCGTGACGGATACCGGACTGGCGCTCGCGCCGATGGTTCACGAATTCGGCTGGAAGAGCGACGATTGGGACCGGCTCGCGGCGGGCACCATCGCCGGACACACCGTGGAATGCGGGGCGCAGTGCACGGGTGGAAACTGCCAGGTGGATTGGGACTCGATTCCCAACATGGCCGATATCGGCTATCCGATCATCGAGGCAGAGCCGGATGGCACGTTCACGATCACCAAGCACTCTGGCACCGGTGGGCGCGTGACGGTCGCGTCCATCAAAGAACAACTTTTATATGAAATGGGCGATCCGCGGGAGTACATCACGCCGGATTGCGTGGCCGATTTCACGACCATTCATCTGGAGCAGTGCGGCCCGGATCGGGTGCGTTTCAGCGGGATTCACGGACGTCCTGCCACCGAATTTTACAAAGTTTCGATCAGCTACTCAGCCGGTTTCAAGGCCATCGGCGCTCTGGTTTATGCGTGGCCGGACGCTTACAAAAAAGCTCGGGCTTCGGATCGTATCCTGCGCGAGCGGCTGGACCGGCTGGGACTGAAGTTCGACGCGATGCGGACCGAATTCGTGGGGGCCAACGCGTGCCACGGGATTCCGTCGGCGGAACCGGCGCCTGAAATCGAGCCTGAACTGGCCGAAGTGGTGATGCGGGTCGGCGTGCGATCTGGCGATCGGGCGGCGGTGGAGCGGTTCACCAAGGAACTGGCGCCGCTCGCGTTGAACGGCCCGCCGGTGGTCACCGGATTCGGCAGCGGCCGGCCGAAAGTGGAAGAGATTGTCGCATACTGGCCCGCGCTGATTCCCAAACGCGAGGTCTCCCCGGAGGTGACGCTATGGCCACAAGAAAACTGATCGAGCTCGCGCACGCGCGCAGCGGCGATAAAGGCGATACGTCGAACGTCGGCATCATCGCGCGCAAGCCGGAGTATTATCCGATCCTGGTTCGCGAAGTGACGGCGGAGCGCGTTAAGAAACACTTCCAGGGCGTGTGCCTGGGTAAGGTGGAGCGGTTCGAGCTTCCTAATCTGGGCGCGCTGAATTTTCTGCTGCACGAAGCGCTCGACGGCGGCGGAACGGTGGCGCTCAAGACGGACCCGCAGGGGAAAACGTATTCGACTGCGCTGCTGCGAATGGAGATCGAGGATTGATTCTTTATCACACCGAAGCGAGCATCGCGCGAATCACGCTGAATCGCCCGGAGAAGCGCAACGCGCTGAACAAGAGCCTGATCGAGACGCTGCACGAATCGCTGTTGCGTTCCGCACACGACACGGCGGTGAAGGTGGTCGTCATTTCCGGCGCAGGATCCGACTTCTGTTCGGGCGCGGATCTGTCAGGCCTGGATCGAACCGCGGAAGAAGGCGTAATGTCGCACCTTGAAACGGCGCGCGCGATGGCGAACGTGTTTCTCGCGATACGCAACCATCCTCGTCCGGTGGTGGGCGTGGTGCGGGGGCGGGCGCTGGCCGGAGGGTGCGGGCTCGCTACGGCCTGCGACCTGATTCTCGCGAACGAATCCGCGCAATTCGGATACCCGGAAGTGAAAATCGGATTCGTCCCCGCCATGGTCATGGCGATTCTGCGGCGTTCCATCGGTGAGAAGCGCGCATTCGAGCTGATTGCCACCGGCGAAATCATTACGGCGGCGCAGGCTCACGTGGTGGGGCTGATCAATCGCGTGTATCCCGACGCCGAATTCGACGAACGCGCGGAAGACTACATTGCCGCGCTGGCGTCCAAGTCGGCGTCGGCGGTGGCGCTCAGTAAGAATCTGCTGTATCACATGGACGGCATGACATTCGATCAGGCGATCGAGGCCGGCGTGCACGGAAACGCGCTGGCGCGGATGACGGAAGACGCACGGCGGGGGATCGAGCGGTTCGTCAAGAAGGCGGAGTGAGTGGGGCATGGCTGACGCCTTGCGCGGATTGAAATCCGCCCTCTTCTTGGTTGTGTTGCTCTGACCACTCCTTTACAAGCCTGAGCGGAAACTGCGGACGTGCTCCCCTTGCTGACGCGCGGGGTTCCGCTGCAAGGCTCGTCCTACGCGCGTGACCGACTACTTCGCCAGGAACGGCCAGTGCCGGATGAAATGCAGGTGATAGTGGTGGACTTCAAAGTATCCGACCACCGCCAGGCCGATCAGCACCAGGCCGAGCCAGGGCAGGATCTTTTTCCACGGGAACGTGCGGCCTTCGCGTTTCATCACCAGCAGATAACCCGCGAAGACCCCTACGAAATACAGTGCGCACATCGGCACGGCCAGCAGCGTCATGGTGAACGCGTCGGGCGTAGGTGTGATTATCGCAGCCAGAATCGTGATGGCCAGCACCGCGTAGCGGGAATGCTTCAGCAGCCAGGTGGGCGACGCCAGGCGAAGTAGCGTGAGGAAGAAGATCACTACCGGCATCTCGAACACGAGAGAGATCCCCAGCATTACGTCCACGAAGGTGTCGAAATACGCTTCGATCGAAACCATGGGTTCGACCCCGCCGAATTGGCCGATGCCCAACAGAAATCGCAACGCGTAGCGGAACGCGATGAAGTAGGCGAAGACGCCGCCCAACAGGAATAGCGCGGCGGTGACCAGCACGAACGGGACGGCCCAGCGGCGCTCGCGCCGGTAGAGTCCTGGCGCGATGAATGCCCAGATCTGGTATAAGATCCACGGCGAGCCGAGGAAAATCGCGGCCACCACCGGTACCCATACATAGATGATGGAAAACTGCTCCATCACGCCGATCGCCACCAGTTTTCCGCTGCCGATGCCTTTGAGCGCATCCGCCGCCGGCGCCTGCACGATTTTCCAGAGTGGCTGCGCGGCGGCCATGCACGCCAGAAAGATCACGCCGAAGCCGATCAGCATCCTGATCAGGCGGGAGCGCAGCTCTTCCAGGTGCTCCAGGAAGGACATGCGGAGCATGCCGTCTTCGTCGTCGCCAGGCTCATCGCCGGAGGGAGGAGGCGGCCGGCGCAACCCGCCGCCGCCCGCCGCGGACACGACGGCTTTCGAAGCAGGCGCAGTCAGCTCCGTGCCGGTCCCGGCGTCTTTTGAAGACGGAGACTCTTCTCCGCCTTTCGATTCATCCATGCTCTAAATCAGCCGCTTCAACTGTGCTGGGGCGTCGCTTCGGAACGTGCGACCGTGCCTTCGACAGCGGGGACTTTCGGGGTCTCGCCGGCGGCGGCTTCGGTCTTCACATCGGAAGACCCATTCGATTCAGCGCCCGGAACTTCGGAAGCGCTTACCGTGGATGAGTTGGCAGCCGGCTCCGAGCCGTACGATTCGTCATAGTACGGATACTCGTAGTCGGAAAAAGCGGCGGGTGGAGCGCTGGCGATGGTGTTGGCGGGTTCCTTCTGGGCGTCGACTTCCCGCTCCAGATTATGCATTTCGCGCTCGAAGGAAGCTTTCAAATCGCTGGAAGCGCGGCGGAATTCGGTGAGCGCCTTCCCGATGGTCCGGCCCAGTTCCGGGAGCTTCTTGGGGCCGAACAGAACCAGGGCGAGGATGACGATGACGATCATCTCCTGGGGGCCCACGGTAAACATCGTTCTGCTGGCGCTCCTTGTAACTGGACGCAGTGGCGTCTACGGCCATCATAGCAGGACCAGGGTATTTGACGCCCATGGGCCCGCAATTTGTGATCTACTTCTACACATGAGATTCCACTCGCGGAACTTGTGCCTGATTCTGCTCGCGGCCTCCGCAGCGTTTGCATCGAAGCCCGGCCTCAATACTGAAACGATTTGGGAAATGCGCTCGGTCAGCGACCCCCAGATCACCAAGGACGGCAAGAGCGTCATTTACGTGCTGGGTTGGTCCGATAAAATGACCGACACGCGGCTCAGCAACCTGTGGATCGTTTCGAGCGACGGCAAGGACAACCGGCCGCTCACCACTGGCTCCTTCCGTGATTCCGACCCGCGGCTCTCTCCCGATGGAACGCGTTTGGCTTACCTGTCCAACCGCAGCGGCAAGAACCAGATTCACGTGCGCTGGCTGGACAGCGGCCAGGACGCGCAAATCACGGATCTGGAACAGGCGCCGGCCGGGATCGAATGGTCGCCCGACGGCAGGTGGATTGGCTATTCGTCGCGAGTGCTTTCGAAACCGGACTGGTCCATTCATCTGCCCGAAAAACCGGCCGGCGCGAAGTGGCCCGACCCTCCCATCGTGGTTACGAAGCTGCGCTGGACGGCCGACGGCCAGGGCATTCTTAAGCCCGGCTACACTCACATCTTCATTGTGCCGTCCACCGGTGGCGCGCCCAAGCAGGTCACCAGCGGCGACTACAATCACGCGCCCGCCTTCGCGTGGTCGGAAGACAGCAAGTGGATTTACGCGTCCGCCAATCGCGTGCCGGACGCCGAATATGACCTGGAAGGGAGGCGGCGACATCTACGCCTTTTCGGTCGACGACGGATCAGTGAAGCAGCTGACGCATCGCAAGGGTCCCGACGCGGATCCCGTTCCCGGCCCGGGCGGCAAGAAAATCGCGTATCTGGGCCACGACTGGAAATTCCAGAGCTATACCGTCAACCACCTGTACATCATGGATGCGGACGGAAGCAATCCGAAGAACGTGACGGCCTCGCTTGACCGGGACGTGCGCGCTCCACACTGGTCGTGGGACGGCAAGACCATCTATTTCCTGGTCGACGAAAAGGGCGACACGGAACTTTATTCGCTCGACGTGGCAACCGATGCCGTGAAGCAGATCACCACCGGGACCCAGCAACTGGGCATGGGGGGAGGGGGCGGCGGATTCACCATCGCGAACAATATGATGGTCGCGACGGTGCGCGCCACTCCCGAAAAACCGGGGGACGTGGTGGTGGTTCCGGCCTATCGACAGAACCCGAGCGCCACGCAACTCACCAGCGTGAATGACAGTCTGCTGGCGCAATATCAGCTGGGCGCGGTGGAGGAGCTGACCTTCGATTCCTTCGACGGCAAGCCGATGCAGGGCTGGATCATCAAGCCGCCGAATTTCGATCCGTCGAAGAAGTACGCGTTTATTCTGGATATCCACGGCGGCCCGCACGCCATGTACGGCGTCGGATTCCAGCATGAATTGCAGATCCAGGCCGCGCACGGCTACGTGGTCCTGTACATGAACCCGCGCGGCTCGACCGGCTATGGTGAGGAGTTCGGCGACATCATTCACACCCACTATCCCGGCGACGATTTCAAAGATTTGATGCTGGGCGTCGACAAGATGGTGGAGAAGGGCTACATCGATCCGAAAAAGCTGTGCGTCACCGGCGGCAGCGGCGGCGGATTGCTGACGGCTTGGACCATCGGCCACACGGACCGCTTCGCCGCGGCAGTCTCGCAATTTCCCGTGACGGATTGGGTCACCCAGGCCGGCACAGCCGACGGCGGCTACACCCACGCCGCGCTGTGGATGAAAACGCTGCCGTGGGACGATCCCAAGCAGTTCATGGAGCATTCGCCGATTTACTACGCGAAGAATTTTAAGACTCCGACGATGGTGATCACCGGCGAATCCGACCGCCGCACTCCGATCGCGGAGAGCGAAGAGCTGTATTTCGCGCTCAAGGCGCAGAGGGTGCCGGCGGTGCTGGTGCGGGTGCCTGATGAATCGCACGGGATCCACAATCACAACAGCCATTACATCGACAAGATCGAATACATTCTCGCGTGGATGGAAAAGTATACGAAGTGAAGAAGAGACAGGAGGCAGGAGTCAGAAGCCCGATTCCACATGAGCACCGATGAATCCTCAGGCTGGCGACCAGTCGAAAACCAGCGTGACATCGATGAACTGATGCGCCTCTTCGGCAACTTCCACGACGGATGTATACGGGAACTGCACGTCGCGACCGGGGACTACGTCCACCAGGATCTCTCGATGACGGTGGATTGGCGTACGACCGTCCATGTACTCGTACAGCGGCAATCGCGGCACACGCCCGCCATTGAACTGCGATTCGGAGAACTCATCGGGTTGCGGCTCGACGCGCCGCCGCCAGACCACGAGAACATCACCAACGACGCAGAGATTCGTGTACGCGACGGGGTTTTCTACTGGATTCCTAACTCGTTCAACACGCCGGATCCGCCAGTTGACGGAACATGGATCGCCGCGCGCAAGCTCTGGTGGCGTGAGGCAGAGGGCTGGCTCGGCCCGGAGCTGAGATATCGTTGAGATTGACTCAGTCCATTGAACTAAGCTAAAGTCTGGTTGTGACTGAGGTAAACATCCACGAGGCAAAGACCCACCTCTCGCGCCTCCTCGAAAAGGTCCAGCAAGGCGAGGAAGTCATCATCGCCAAAGCGGGCAAACCCGTCGCCAAGCTCGTCAAAATCGAAAAAGAAGAGCCCAAGCCGCGCCGATTCGGAACTGCGCGTGGTCAGATCAAATTCTATCCAGGATGGGATGACCCGATCACCGAGGAAGAGCTTCTGGGTGAAGAAGATTCCCACGAATGACGCTGTTGCTCGACACGCATGCCCTCCTGTGGGCGATCGCGGCTCCGGAGAAGCTCTCGCCAAAGGCGGCGCGAGCGATGGCGTCACCGGGAAATGAGATCGTCGTGAGTTCGGTCAATCTTTTTGAAATCGCGATCAAGGTGCAAAAAGGGAAGCTTGGAATACCGATGAACCGCGATTTTATGGATACCCGCCTGAAAGACATTGGCGTGACCCGCACTTTGGACCTCACGCCAGCGCACGTGTACGCCTTCTTGAGCATTCCGCGAATTCATAAGGACCCTTTCGACCGGCTCCTTGCCGCGCAGTGCATCGCCGAGAATTACTGCCTTGTCAGCCGTGACGCGCATCTTAAGCACTATCCGGTCGAAATCCTCTGGTAGCCACTATACTTCAATAAATGGTCCTCTCCGACATCGACATCCGGCGCTACATCGACGAAGGGAAAATTAAAATCCATCCCCCGCTCCCCCCGGAACAATGGGGAAGCTGCTCGGTCGACTTCCGGCTCGGCAACGAGTTCAGCGTCTTCGAACACAGCAAGAACGCCTATATCGATCTCAAGGAACCGCGCGCCATTCAGGACCTCATGCGCACCATCACCGTCCCGCAGGGCGAGCCGTTCATTCTTCAGCCTCGCGAATTCGCACTCGCCATCACGGAGGAAATCCTGGAGCTCGATGACGACGTCCTCGGACGCCTGGAAGGCCGGTCGAGCCTCGGGCGTATCGGAATCATCGTCCACGGAACCGCCGGGCTGTTCGATCCGGGCTGGACCGGCAAGGCCACGCTCGAATTGAGCAACCTGGGACGCATGCCCGTGGCGCTTTACCCCGGGATGCGGATCTGCTCGTTTACGTTCGAGCAGCTTTCCTCGAAAGTCGCCGTTCCGTACCGGAAAAAGGTCGGCAACAAGTACTCCGGCCAGGACCGGCCGCTGGCCAGCAAGCTTGCGAGCGAAACCAGTCACAACTGACCAATGTTACACTGATTGAATATCATGGCCATCAGCAAGGACTTGCTGGAAATCCTCGTCTGCCCGCTGTGCAAGGCGCCGCTCGAACTCAAGCAGGATGAAAACGGACTCAAGTGCGTCGAGTGCAAGCGCGTGTATCCGATTCGCGACGATATTCCTGTAATGCTCGTGGACGAAGCCCGCATCGACTCCGAATAGACGTGGACTAAAGGCGTGGAATAGACGTGGAGAATCTGCTCGATCGCCTGCCGTCGGGCGCGCGGATCACGGTGATCCGGTTGCGGTCGCTGGGCGACTGTGTGCTCACCACCCCTGCCCTCGCGCTGCTCAAACAATTCCGGCCGGATCTACGGGTTACCGTGGTCGTGGAGCCGCGCTTCGCAGCGGTGTTTGAAGGCAACCCGGATGTCGAACGGATCAGCGACGGATTCACGCCCGCCGATCTGGTCATCAATTTCCACGGCGGACCGCGCAGTGTGGCCCTTGCGCTCGGGTCGCGCTTCCGGGTTGGATTCGGGCATCATAAGGGGGCATTTCTCTACTCGCACCGGATTCCCCGGGCGCAGGAGATCCTGGGGATCGAGCGCCGGGTGCATACCGCGGAACATCTCGCGTCGGCAATGTTCTGGATGGGCGTACCGCAATCCGAAATTCCGCGCGCGAGGCTGTTTGCGGAGCCTGCTCCGGATCGCGGGAGTTACGCTGTGATTCATCCGTTCGCATCCGCGCCCGATAAGACGTGGCCCGCATCGCGATTTGTGGAGGTCGCCCGGCGGTTGTCGGGCCTGGAACCGGTGTTCCTGGCCGGACCGAATGACGATATCGCGCCGTTTGAAGAATTCCGCGTCTTGAAGAACGAACCGCTGGCACGCGTCAAGAGCGTCATCTCCGGCGCCGCTCTGTTCATCGGTAATGACAGTGGACCGGCGCACATCGCCGCGGCGTTTGGCGTGCCTGTGGTCGTGATCTTCGGCGCGTCCGATCCGGTCACCTGGGCGCCGTGGCGGACTGACGGGCACGTGCTCACGGGACTCGATCGGGTTTCGGTCGAAGACGTGGTTTCCGCGGCCATGGTCCGGGTATGAGGGAACTGTCGCGGCTGCTCAAATATTCGCGGCCGTATGTTCCCCATCTTTCGCTTTCGGTCGTACTAATGATGTGCGTGGGCGCGGCGCAGGGCCTTACTGCCCTGCTGATCGGGCCGATTTTCGACCGCGTTCTGAATCCCGGATCGGCTGACGCGCCGGTCAAGCTGTTCAGTTTTCCGCCCGGCCATCCGGTTTACCTGCGCGTCCCGTTTCCGGTTCACAATGTGTGGACCACCATCGCCATCGCGATCCTGGGCACGTTCCTGATCAAAGGCGCGTGCGATTACGCGGGCAATTACCTGATCAACTACGTGGGATTTTCGGCCATCACGGACCTGCGGCAAGCCGTGTTCGAGCGCGTGCTGCATCAGGACGCCCAGTTTTTCGAAAACAACTCGACGGCGCGCGTCATGTCGTCGATCATGAACGATCTTGAAAAGATTCAGGTGGCCATGTCGCACATCCTGGCCGACTGGCTGCGCCAGAGCTTCACCGCCATCGCGCTACTGGCCGTGGTTCTG
Source organism: Terriglobia bacterium (assembly GCA_963797245.1). Lineage (GTDB taxonomy): Bacteria > Acidobacteriota > Terriglobia > Bryobacterales > Bryobacteraceae > Palsa-187. The sequence continues at coordinate 307,830 of CAWCPE010000006.1, read as the reverse complement.
CACGCCGATTGGCGCCTGGCGGTGGCCAGCCTGACGGTTCTGCCCTTCGTGCTGATTCCGACCATAAAGCTCGGCCGGCGAATTCGCCGGACCACCCGCAGGGCGCAAGATGATGCCGCGGAAGTGAATCAGGTCTTGCAGGAAACGTTGAGCGGAAACCAGGTGGTGAAATCCTTCGGCGCCGAGGAGATTGAAGCCAACCGGTTTCGCGATCGCGCGCAGAAGCTGCGGCGAAGCAATCTGCGATATGTGGCGCAACAGGCCGTCGCATCGCCGCTGATCGAATTTTTCGGCGCGCTGACCATCGTGGGGCTGCTTGGGTATGCACGTGTGCAGATCGAACATCACCAGATGACTACCGGAGATTTTACGGCGTTCGTGGTCGCGCTGCTGATGCTGTATGAGCCCGTGAAACGCCTGGCCGGGATTCACAACATTTTCCAGCAGGCGCTGGGCGCGTCGCAGAAGGTGTTCGAATATCTCGACCGCGATCAGCAGGTGAAGGAGCGCGACGGCGCGGTGAAGCTGGCGCGGTTTGAAAAAGCGATCCTGTTTGACGATGTCGGTTTCCATTATCCGAGCGCACCGCAGGGATTTGCGCTCGATTCGGTGCGTCTGGAAGTGAAGGCCGGCGAACTGGTGGCGCTGGTGGGACCCAGCGGCGCGGGAAAAACCACGCTTGCGAATCTGGTGCCGCGATTTTACGACGTCGCCAAGGGCGCGCTGCGCATCGACGGGCGCGACGTCCGCGACTTGCGCCTCGCTTCGCTGCGCGAAAAAATCAGCATCGTGGCGCAGGATACGTTTTTATTCAACGACACGGTAGCGAACAATATCGGCTATGGCTTGCCGGGCGCCTCGCGGGAGCAGGTGTGTGAAGCGGCTCGCAATGCGCTTGCCGAAGAGTTTATCCTTCGCATGCCAAACTGCTATGACACGATGATTGGAGAGCGCGGTCACAAATTGAGCGGTGGGCAGCGCCAGCGGCTGGCGATCGCGCGGGCGCTTTTGAAAAATGCTCCGATCCTGATTCTGGATGAGGCCACTTCGCATCTGGATACCGAATCGGAAAGGCTGGTGCAGCGCGCGCTGCAGAACCTGATGGAGCATCGCACGGTAATCGTGATCGCGCACCGGCTTTCGACTGTGCGGCGCGCCGACAAAATCGTGGTGCTGGATCGCGGACGGATCTGCGAAATGGGTTCGCATGAAGAACTGATCGGTCACGGCGGAATTTATCAGCGTTTACACGACATGCAGTTCCTGGAGCCCGACGCGGTGGCGAATTTATGATGCCTGAAGAGCCACTTTTAACCGCTCCCTTTGGTCGCGGCTCGGGATCGGCAAGCAGCGTCGTCACGAGCCGCGACCAAAGGGAGCGGTTTAACGTTCATGGAAGGCACGGATGACGAACCCTCTTCGAAGCATGACTGGATTTGCGCGGGTTCGCCGCCCGCTCGGCGACGGCGAGCTGGTGGTCAGCGTCAAGAGCCTCAATCATCGCGGGCTGGACATTCAGGTGCACGCGCCCGCCGCGGCGGATTCGCTTGAAGCGGCCATTCGCGCGATGGTGAAGAGCCGGGTTTCGCGTGGACACGTCGAAGTGCGCCTGTCGTTTCCAACCAACAGCGCCAAAGGTGAGACGGCCTGGAATCGGGCGCTGCTTGATGAGTACGTGAAGGCGTTTCGCGAAGCGGCAGCGGCGCATTCGATCGAGGCCGAACCCGATTTGAACGCGGCCTTCCGGCTGCCCGGAATGTTCGGCGAAGCGGGGGAAAGCGAACCACCCGCCGGGGCGGAAACCGCGCTGCTTGATGCGTTAACCGTGGCGCTCGACGAGCTGAACGTGTTCCGCGCCCGCGAGGGAGCCACCATCGCGGCCGAGATCCGCGCTAATAACGATCGCATCGCATTTGCCGCGGAACAGATGGAGCGAATTCGCGGGGGCGCGACGGCCGCCTTTCAGACGCGGCTGCACGAACGCCTGCGAGATCTGCTCAAAAGCGCGCAGATCGATCCGCAGCGTCTGGCGCAGGAGGCCGCGATCCTGGCCGACCGCAGCGATATCAGCGAAGAGTTGTCGCGCTTGAAAATGCATTCGGCGCAGCTCTCCGCGCTGGTGGATGGCGGCGGCGAGATTGGCAAGAAGCTCGATTTCCTGCTGCAGGAAATGAATCGCGAAAGCAACACAATTCTTTCAAAAACCGGAGGCGCGGGGGAAGCGGGGCTAAAGATTACGGAGCTGGCGCTCGAATCGAAGGCGGCGGTCGAGAAGATCCGGGAGCAGTCCCTGAATCTCGAATGACCACCGTCTTCATCATTTCCGCACCTTCGGGATCCGGGAAATCGACGCTGACGCGCCAGCTGATCGAGCGCGTTCCGGCGCTGCGCTTTTCTATCTCTTACACAACGCGCAAACCCCGGGGGGAGGAGCGCGACGGCCACGAATACTTTTTCATCTCGCGCGAAGATTTCGACCGGCGCGTCCAGAAAGGCGAATTTCTGGAACATGCCGAGGTTTTCGGCCACTGTTACGGCACCCATGCGAGCGAACTGGATCGCGCGGCCAGCGACGGCGTGGACCTGGTGCTCGACATCGACGTCCAGGGTGCGCGACAATTAAAGGAGAGGATTGCGGGCGCGGTGTCGATCTTTGTGCTTGCGCCGAGCCGGCAGATTCTCGAACAGCGTTTGCGCTCGCGCAGCCAGGATTCAGAGCCCGTAATCGAACGGCGGCTTCGCGACGCAGCGGCAGAGATTCGCGATTATAAGCTATACGACTATGTGCTGGTGAACCGGGAGGTGGAGACTTCAGTGGACACGCTGGTGGCCATTGTAAAAGCCACGCGCACCCGGCGCGACCGGATGGAAGAACACATCCGTCCGATTCTGGAGACGTTTAATCATGAGTGAACCGAATTTCCGACAGACCGCCGCGAACATCATTCCGGACGATCCGGAAGGAAGCGCGTACCGCTTCATCATTGTCGCGGCCAAGCGCGCCCGCCAGTTGCAGAACGGCGCGCGCAGCTTTCTGCCCACCACCTCTAAAAAGCCCACCGTCGCCGCGATGGAGGAAGTCCGCCGCGGCCTGGTGCAATATGACGACCCCGCCCTCGCGCGCGTCGAAGAAGAAGTGCCCGCCGAAGAGTAAGCCAGTATGAAGACCGTCGCGCTGGGCGTTGGCGGCGGCATCGCTGCCTATAAATCGGCGGAGTTGGCGCGCGCCCTGATGGAGCGCGGCTTCTCGGTCGAGACCATTCTGACGCGCGCCGCCGAAGAGTTCATCCGCCCGCTGACCTTCGCGGCGTTGACCGGCCGTAAAGTCATCACCAGCCTGTTCAGCGCGTCCAGCCCGGAAGACACCCTTTCAAGCGCGATCGAGCACATTCGCGTGGCACAGGAAAACCAGATTCTGCTGGTCGCCCCCGCCACTGCCGATCTGCTCGCCAAATTCGCGCACGGCCTGGCCGACGATTTTCTCACCACTACGTATCTCGCGTTCACGGGCCGCGTGATCCTGGCGCCGGCCATGAACACCAATATGTGGAATCATCCGGCCACGCGCGAGAATCTGCGAATCCTGTTGACCCGGGGACATGAGATTGTCGAGCCGGAAGACGGTGCGCTCGCGTGCGGCATGGTCGGTCCGGGACGACTGGCCGGCATCGAAAAAATCGCGGACATGGTCGCGGGAGCCGCGCGCCATGAGCCGGCGCCTCAGCAGGATCTGAATGGAGAAGTGGTGCTGGTCACCGCCGGACCTACCCAGGAGCCCCTCGACGCAGTCCGTTACATCACCAACCGGTCCAGCGGCAAGATGGGTTACGCACTGGCAGAGGAAGCGGCGGCGCGCGGAGCCCGCGTGGTGCTGGTCTCCGGACCGGTGCATCTGGCCGAGCCGCACGGCGTCGAAACCATTCAGGTCCGCACCGCGCTCGAAATGCGCAAGGCGGTGCTGGAGCATTTGAAGGAATCCACCATCATCGTCAAGGCTGCGGCGGTCGCCGATTATCACCGCTCGAATCCTCCGCGGCAGAAAGAAAAGAAGACTGCGGCGCGGCTTTCGCTCGAGCTCGACCCGACGCCGGATATTCTGGCCGAGGTCGGGCGCCAAAAAGGCGATCGTCTGCTGGTGGGGTTCGCGGCCGAGACGGATCATCTGGCAGAAGAGGCCCGGCGGAAACTCGAAAGCAAAAACTGCGACATGATCGTGGCGAATCTGGTTTCTCAGGACGGCATCGGATTCGATTCCGAAGACAACGAAGTGCTGCTGGTGAAGCGCACCGGCGAATCGATCCCGGTGGAGCGGGCTCCGAAACGCGAAATCGCGCGGCGCATCTTCGACGAGATGCACCGCCTGCGCCTGGCGCTGCACGCATCGAAATGAATCCGGAAGAGCTGCGAAAATACCTTGAGTTTTACCGCGACCTGGGCGTGAAAGAAATCTACAAATCTGAATCCACTGCCGCGGCTCCCGCACCGGCGCGGGTTGTGGCGAAGGAGCCCGTCGTGCTTCCGTCGCTCGCGCCGGATGGCGATACGCTGCTCAAGATCATCGCCGATATTGGCGATTGCCATCGCTGCGCGCTTTCTGAAAAGCGGTCGAAAATCGTGTTCGGGTCGGGCAACGAGCAAGCCAGGCTGGTCTTCGTCGGTGAAGGCCCGGGTGCGGATGAAGACGCGAGCGGCCTGCCGTTCGTCGGCCGCGCCGGCCAACTGCTGACGCAGATGATCGAGAACACCGCGTCCAAGGAAGGCATTCCCATCCGCCGTCCGGACGTTTACATCTGCAACGTGGTCAAGTGCCGCCCGCCGGAGAATCGTACGCCTCTGCCGGAGGAGATGGAGATCTGCGGACAATTTCTGTTCCGCCAGTTGATGACCATTCGCCCCAAGGCCATCTGCGCGCTCGGCTCGACTGCGGCCAAGGCGCTGCTCGCCACCAAGGACGGCGTCACGCGCCTGCGCGGCAGCTGGCACAAGTGGCGCGACATTCCGGTGATCGTGACTTTCCATCCGTCTTACCTGCTGCGTCCCTACAATCAGAACGCGAAGCGCGAGGCGTGGGAGGACTTGAAGAAGGTCCTGCACTACGTTTATGACTGAGCGCGGCCGGTTCCTCACCTTCGAAGGCCCCGAAGGCAGCGGAAAGTCGACCCAGCTTCGTCTTCTTGCCGCGCGTTTACGCGAGTCCGGCCACACCGTTTTTGAAACCGCCGAGCCGGGCGGCACGCGCATCGGAACGCAGATCCGCCGCGTCCTGCTCGACGCGCAGAATCAGGAAATGCGCCCCACCACGGAGCTCCTGCTGATGTTCGCCTGCCGCGCCCAAAATGTCGACGAATGGATTCTGCCGGCGCTCGCCGAAGGCCAGATTGTTCTCTCGGACCGCTTCACGGATTCGACGCTGGTGTATCAGGGAATCGCGCGCGGGCTCGGTTCCGAGGTCGTCTATGAAGTCGACCGCATCGCCTGCCGCGGCCTCGCGCCGGATCTGACGCTGGTGATCGACATCGATACGGAGACCGGATTGACGCGCGCGCGTTCGCGGAATCAGAGGACCCAGGACGTCGAAACCAGACTGGATGAGCAGGACGTCGCGTTTCACCGCAAGGTTCGCGATGCGTATCATCAGCTCGCCGCGGATGAGCCGAAGCGCGTGCGTTTGATCGAGGGAGGGCGCCCGGAGAACGAAGTGGCCGAAGACGTCTGGCAGGCAGTGCAGAGTTTGCTCGTAAAATAGTCGAATGCACCCTCTCGCGCGCCGTCTGTTATTAATCGCCGTGGCGGTGGCGACCACGCTCGCAGGCGGCACGCTGGGCTTCGTCCTGATCGAGCATTACCCGGTGTTCGACGCGTTCTACATGACGCTGACCACCGTCACCACGGTCGGCTACGGCGAAGTCCACACGCTCAGCCGCGCGGGCCGCGTCTTCAACTCGTTTCTGATTGGTTTCGGCGTGGTGATCATGCTGCTGGCCATCGGCGCGATGACGCAGACCATCATCGAACTGGAGTTCAACCAATTCTTCGGAAAGCGACGGATCAAGAACATGATCGGGAAACTGGAAGATCACATTATCCTGTGCGGCTTCGGCCGCGTGGGCCGCGGCGCGGCGCAGGAGCTGCAACTGGCCGGCGCGAAGTTCGTCGTCGTGGATCGCGATGACGATCGCGTGGAGACCGCGATCAAAGACGGCATGCTGGCCGTGGCCGCCGACGCCAATCGCGATGAGACGCTACAGGAACTCGGCATCGAACGCGCGCGCGGGGTCATCGCGACCCTCGCTTCCGACGCCGATAATCTGTTCCTGATTCTCTCTGCCAAATCTCTCAACCCGAACCTGTCTCTGGCCGCGCGCGTGGCCGAGGAAGCTTCCGAACAGAAGCTGCGCCGCGCGGGTGCGGATTTCGTTTTCGCCCCGTATAACAGCACCGGCCATCGCATGGCGCAGGCGCTGCTCAAGCCCCACGTGCAGCAGTTTCTGGATTTCACCACGCAGAGCATGGGCCTCGACGCCGGCATCGAACAGGTCCGCGTGGCTGACCGCAGCGCGTTCGTGGAGCTGTCGCTCGCGGAAATGCATGTACGGAAAGAGCTGGGCGTGATCATCCTGGCGATTCGAAAAGCGAATGGCGAAATGCTGTTTAACCCGCCCGCCGAATCCAGGATCGCCGGTGGCGACCATCTGATCGTGATGGGCCGCCCCGAAGGCCTGCGTAAGCTGGAACAACTGCTGATGGAAATCGAGGCCTGAGCAATCCGTGTGATTTGCCTGGGGGTTATAGACCACAACGCGCGCCTCTTAAGCTCCGGAATTGAGGCGCGACAGTGATGGAGCGCGTCGTAGGACAGCCGGTCTTGCCGGCTGTCGTCCGGAACCCGCCATAATGAAACCGTGGTCCCCGTCCTCACAGCCGACCGGATGCGCGAAGTGGACCGGCTCACCATCGAGCGCGGGACGCCTTCCCAAACGTTGATGGAGCGCGCTGGCGGCCGTGTGGTGGAAGTGATTGAGCGCGAATTTGCAGCCCTTGCACGCCAGAGCGTGCTGATTTTCTGCGGCAAAGGCAATAACGGAGGCGACGGCCAGGTGGTCGCGCGGCTGCTGCACGATCGTGTCGCCGAGCTTCAGGTAATTTCAGTCGAACACCCTGAAGACGTGCGTATCGAGCCGACGTTGATCGTCGATGCGTTGCTCGGAACTGGCTTGAAGGGCCCTGCCAAACGCCCCGCGCTCGATTACATTCGCCTGATCAATTCGGATTTTTTAGGCGCGAAGGTGATCGCGGTCGATATTCCCAGCGGCCTCGGCGGCGGAGGTGAATTCGTTCGCGCGGATATCACCGTCACCTTTACCGCACCGAAAGTCGAGCATTTCCTCGCTCCCGGCGCGGCCGAAGCGGTCGGACGATTGATCGTCGCCGATATCGGCAGCCCGGCCGATCTGGTCCACTCCGACCTCCAGGTTTCCGAAGCTCGCGATTTCGCCGAAATGTTCAAGGCACGCGCGCCCGAATCGCACAAGGGCGATTTCGGGCACGTTCTGTTGATCGGTGGAGCTCCCGGCAAAATGGGCGCGGCGGCGATGTCGGGGCTCGCGGCGCTGCGTAGCGGCGCGGGCCTGGTCACCGTCGCGTGCTCCGATCCGTCGCGTCTGGTACCGGAGCTGATGTCCAATTCGCTCGAAGATTTTTCATTGGAACGAAAGACCGTGGTCGCGGTCGGCCCCGGCCTCGGATTGCAGCGCGAGCTTCTCTCCCGCCTCATGGCGGAAGTCACCGTCCCGATGGTGATCGATGCTGATGGGCTGAATTCCATCGCCGGAACCGATTTCAAAGGCCGCGGAGCGCAGACCATCCTTACGCCGCATCCCGGCGAAATGGCTCGCCTGACGGGAACCAAAGTGGACGACCGTTTATCGACCGCCCGCGACTTCGCTCACGAACGGAACGTCTGCGTAGTGCTCAAAGGACATCGCACACTGATCGCGGTTCCGGATGGCCGCGTGTGGATCAATCCGACCGGATCGCCGTCGATGGCCAAGGGAGGCTCCGGCGATATTCTCACCGGCATGACCGCAGGCCTGGTCGCGCAGTTTCCGAACGACATCCCACGCGCGGTCTGCGCCGCCGTATTCCTGCACGGCCGCTGCGGTGAACTCGCGGCCGAAGAGTGGACCGATCACTGCGTGCTCGCGACCGACCTGCTCCATTACCTTCCGAGGGCCATGCGTGAGTGTGTTTGAAACGCATTCGGCCGACGAGACCATCGAACTCGGCCGCCAGATCGCGAAACAGCTTCCGCGTCGCGCCGCGGTCCTGCTGATCGGCAATTTAGGCGCGGGAAAAACGACCCTCGCCAAAGGAATCATCAGCGGCCTGGGCGCGGCTGAGCCGGAAGAAGTATCCAGCCCGACCTTCACGCTGATCCACGAATACGGCCGCGTTTATCACATTGATCTGTACCGTCTGGATCGTCCGGAAGAAGTCGCCACGTTGGGCCTGGATGAGATTTTCGATCGCGACGCAGTGGTTCTGGTCGAGTGGGGCGAACGATTCCCTCAGTTGATGCCGCCGGATCGGATCGAGATCCGTCTCACGGCTGGTCCTGAGGATTCACGCGTGATAAAGTTGGGGTGATGGCGACGCTGACCCGCCTTTTGAGCTACGAAGAATGGCTCCAGATGTCCCCCGCCGAGGACGGCACGGATGAAGTTGTCAATGGAGAACTTCGTTTCATGCCCCCGCCGCATCAGCCGCACGCAGAAATCGTTCAACGTTTGGTCAGGCGATTTTCATTGCAAGTAACCGAGGAGCAGGTCGCGATTCTCGGATCGTTTTTCGGCTTGGTCATCAATCGCGAGCCGCTTACCTGCCGCGCACCCGACCTCGCCCTCTACTGGCGCAACGCCATGATCGTACAAGATGGCGTCCATTGCTCCCCGCCTGACCTCATCGTCGAGATCATCTCACCATCGGAAACCAAGCGCCGCAAGGAGGAGAAACTCGCCGACTACGCGAGAATTAGCGTTCCCGAAACTTGGATCGTTTCTCCGGAAGCTCGCGCCGTCGAAATCCGCCTGCTGAAAGACTCTAAGCTGGAGATCGAAAAAATCGTAGCCGAGGGTTCGATCGAACCAACCCGCTTCCCCGGCGTCTCGATTCCGGTTTCCGAGATCTGGCCGCCCGATCTGCCCTAGCTCGCCTTTTTCTGCCGCATCCCCGCCAGCAGCATGCCCGCGATCTGGCGTCCGTGTTCGTAAGCCTCTTCGTACACGGCTTTGCGCTCCTCGCGAGTGAATCCGTAGCCCAGCCGGTACAGCCGTTCGAGCGATACGCCCACGGCGAAGGTTCCCGCATAGGCGATGCCGGCTTTCGGAATCAATCCGCCGCCGAACGGCACTTTGCCGATCAGCTCGCGAGCCAGCGCGCGCCATCCGAACGCGCCCGCCACAATCGATGCGATCTCCGATTTCTGTTCCCGGAAACCGACCGGTCGGTCGCTCGCAGCAGCCAGATAAAATGCCATGCGAATCTGGTTTGCCGTCAGGAATGCCGCGTCGGAGCCGAACTCACCCGCCGCCCACGGCAGCGATCCGAGGCTGGGAATCACGTCCGGAATCGCGGTCGCCAGGCAGAACAGCGCGTTCTCCTTGGCAATCGAGCGAATCAGCCGATGCGCCGCCGGCTTGCGGAACGGATACAGGCTGCGCGCCAGCGGCAGCGCCAGATCCTCGTGCGCGCGCAGAATTCGCCGCACGCAATCGTCGGGAGCATCCGGGTCGAATGAAAACGCCCGCGCCGGACGCAGCAGATTCGATTCGTAGATGTTCAGCGTGCAGTGCGCGGATCCGCCTCGCACAAGCAATCGCACCGCCTGCGCGCGGCGTTCCGGAGAAAGATGGGGGGGCGCGAAGTAGGTTTCCATCCGGCCCAGCGATTCGGCCGATGCGCCCACCAGTCCGATGGTCACGGGCCGTTCGGCGGCGGCCCGAACTTCCCGCGAATTCAAATTCGAAAGAGCTTTCTTAACCTGGCTGAGTACGGCGATGGCCATGGTAATTCGCTAGGGGTTACTTCAAACACGATACGCGGAACATCACCCGTAACTCCTTCCTCCATTCTACCCCCACACCGACCCTTTCCGCCTCGACGTCCGGTAAAAAATGTCGCAACACCACTTCATTGGACGGATGAAAGTCGAGCGCCGGAGACACCAGCAGCAATCGCGGCGCCCGGCGCGAAAGCTCCAACCCTGGGAAATATCCGCGCCCGGCGAAGTCATTCCGGTCGAGGTGCCACTTCACCCGCATCCAGTAATCCAGCGCTTGAAGTGGCAGATGAATGTCCTGGTCCGCCTTTACTTCGATCACGGCCAGCCGTGCCTCGCGATCCACCGCGAGCAGATCGATGACGCCCCGTTCCCCGCCCGCGAACTGCGGCACCTGACCGTAAACCGGTGCCGGATAAAGGTTTGCGTCGATCTGCTCGATCGAGCGCCGCACCTGCGATTCGAGCCACGCTTCCGGATTCCGCAAATACAGCGGATTCTGCCGGTCCGCAGCCGAACTCGCGCGCATTCGGTCCAGCCCGCGAACTAACTCCTCTATTTCGCCCAGATTAGCCGCTCCGGCAACGTGCTTCTGGTCGATGCCGAATCTCAATTCGCCTGCCGACGCGCGCGCGAATTCGAGGCCGCGCACCGCCAGGCTCACCGACCCGTCGCCGGCCGCGCGCTGATCCACGCCCTCCATGGGAGCAAAGCGCCGCACCCACGGATGCTCCGCCGGACCCCCTCGAAACGGGTCCAACCGAGTGTCGAAATTGGTGTAATCGCGCGGGTCCACTGGATCCTCATGCCCGCCGCAATCATGCACAAAAACGGAAAATTGCGCACCAGAAAGGTGTCGAACCCGATGACAAGTGGTCGCCGCGGCGTCCTGCGGCACAAAAATCGCAAGCCGTTCCGTCGCCACGCGCGATTCGCGCCGCTTCAGATAGTCCAGCCAGATCAACCCGAAACTCAGCACACCTTCGGGCGCGAGCGAATCCTCCGCCGCGCCGATCGCGGCCATCCCGGCGGAGCCTTTGCGTAAAAAAGCCCGTGGATAGCTGGGCGAAAGGCTGTGCTGCAGGTCCGGCTCGGTGCTCAACTCGACAATTCTCCAATCCGGGTATTGGCGACGCAACGAGCGGCGAAACCGCTCGCGATACTTTAGCCGGGACCCGCGCCGCCCCGCGTCGCGATTGCCGGGATTGGACATGTCCACCAGCATGAGAGTACCCGTGGACGCGCCGAAACGCTCTACTTCGAGCTCAAGCCGCCCCCGGGCTTCCCGCCGGATCGAGCGAATGCGCCGGACCAGGTTTCGCGTCTGATTCCAGCATTCGAGTGTGACCGACGCGCCGCGCGTCGAGAGCACGAACGAATCGGGCCGCAGCGCGATTGGATCGTCGCCAGTCTCGATCGCCACGGGTTCGCGGCTCGCATCCACGAACTTTCGGATGGTTTCGATGAGCAATCTGCAATCTAAGTGAGCCGTGGGCGGCCGGTTTCTCACTGGTTCGGCCGAAAACCACCGCGGTGGTTGGCATCGGCCAGTGAATTCGCGTTAATGTGCTTTTCTTTCAGCTACTTAGCTCTGGCACGGGGAGTGCATTTAGAGGGGCAGGCAGTGAAAGGAGAAAAGAAAATGAAAACGAAATTGATCGCAACCTTGTTACTGGCGGGAAGCTCCCTCTTTGCGGCTCCGCGGATTGGATTCGGAATCGGAATCGGCGTCCCGGTGGCTCCGGCCCCGGTGCTGGTGGCTCCTCCGGTGGTGGGCTATGTGCCTCCGTGCCCCGGACCCGGCTATGTGTGGCTGGGAGGAAGCTGGGTTTTCCGCGGCGGACCGGGCTATTATGGTCCGGCGTTCCGTGGCCCCGTCTATCATGGCGCGTATCGTGGACCGGTCTATGGCGGCCACTACGCTCGCGGCTATCGCCGGTAATTAAGTAAGTAGGACAGACGATCGTTGTTTGTCGTCTGTCTCAGCCGGGGAGTGAAGAGACAGGCGGCAAAAAACGATTATACGGCTGATCTGGCGGTGGCGGTGACCTCCACCACTTCCAGGAATTTCACGGCGTCGATGGGCTTGTTGATGTAGTTGTCCATCCCCGCCTCCAGGCAACGTTCCCGGTCTCCTTGCATGGTATGGGCGGTTAACGCCACAATCGGCGTGTAACCGCCCTTTTCTTTTTCCCGCCGGCGGATGATGAGCGTGGCTTCGATACCATCCATGTCCGGCATCTGGACGTCCATCACGATCAGGTCGAAGCGCTCGCGCTCGGTCCATTCGATGGCCTCGCGGCCGGTCGCGGCGACCGCCACGCGATGGCCGCGCTTTTCTAAGAGCCGCATCGCCAGGCGCTGATTGATGGGATTATCTTCGGCCACCAGCACGCGCAGCTTGGGATGCAGGGGAGTCGATTCCGCGGTCCCCACCACGTTCAGCATGTTGCGCAGGCTCAGCGCGTCGGTCGGCCGCATATCGCTTTCCACCCGCGAAACCCCAAACCGCGCCGTGAAACGGAATGTGCTGCCTTTGCCTGGCTGGCTGTCGACGCCGATATTGCCGCCCATCATCTTCACCAGGCGCACGCAGATCGCCAGGCCCAGCCCGGTGCCTCCGTATTTTCGCGTGGTGGATCCATCCGCCTGGCGGAACGCTTCAAAGATCAGTTCCTGTTTGTCGGCCGGAATCCCGATACCTGTATCGCGAACGGCGAACCGCAACGCCGCTTCATTTTCGTTTTCCTCTTCGACATCGATCCGGATCGACACACCGCCGGAGGAGGTGAACTTGATCGCGTTGCCGATCAGGTTCAGCAGCACCTGCCGCAGCCGGTCCGGATCGCCCACCACGCGATCGGGCACATTGTCGGAAAACGAGATTTCGAGCGTCAGCTTTTTTTCCTCGGCTGCCACCGACAAGACCCGCGCGGTTTCGCGGACGTGCTGACGTAGCGGGAATTCGATCGGATTCAATTCCAGTCGCCCGGCTTCGATCTTCGAAAAATCCAACACGTCGTTCAAAATGGTCAGCAGCGATTTCGCGGATAGCTGCGCCGTTTCCAGGTATTCGCGCTGTTCGCCGTTGAGCGGCGATGCCAGCACCATCTGCGTCATCCCGATGATGCCGTTCATGGGCGTGCGGATTTCATGGCTCACGTTGGCCAGAAATTCGCTCTTTAACCGGCTGGCCTGCTGCGCTTCCTTGAGCAGCCGCTCGATTTCGGAGTGTTGCTCCACTACGCGGGCTTTCTCGGCCAGCACGCGTTGCTTTTCAAGCATCACTTCGCGCGTGCGCTCGGTCACCGCGTTTTCCAGGCGATTGCGTTCCGCCTCCAGCCGGTAGGTCCGCCGCTGCCACATGACGCGGCCCATCAGCAGCACCACCAGCACAGACCCGATTCGAAACCACCACGACAGCCACCACGGCGTTTGCACCTGGAACGTCGTCCGGGCAGGCTCCGCGCTCCATTCTCCACGCGCGTTGCGGGCCATGACCTCGAGCGTGTATTGTCCCGGAGGAAGCTGCGGATAATTGAGCTCGCGCTGGGTGGTTTCGAGCCAGTTCCGATCCGTCCCCAGCCGGTAGCGAAACAGAACGCTCGATTCCTGCGCGAACGTCAACGCCGCGTAGCGGACCTGCAGCGAGCGCCGGCGATAGGGAAGATCGTTATACTGCGCCGGATCCACCGTCTGGTCCCCGAATTTGACGCTGGTGAAGACCACCGGCGGAGGCACGCTCGGCGCAGGCGAGGCAGGCGGCCGGAATCGCGAAAGCCCGCGGCTGGTTCCCACCCACACGCTGCCGTTCCTCTCCGCCATGAACGCGTTGCTGTTGCAATCGTCCCAGATCAAACCATCCGACCGCGCATAGTGGCGCCACGTTGTCTTGTCGAAGACATCCACGCCGTGATCCGATCCGGCCCACAACCTTCCTCGCGCGTCGAATCCCAGAAACAGCGATTTATTCGACCGCAGCCCGCTGCCGGTGTTGAAATGTTCGATCGACAGCGCGCCGTTTGTGAACGTCACGCGCGAAAGGCCGAATGCGTCGTAGTAACCGATCCATACCGAACCATCCGGATCTTCCGCCATGTGCGCAACCACGTCCGATTTCAGGCCGTCGCGCATGGTGAATCGCTTCCACGCTCCGCCGGAATAGCGGGCCAGACCGCGCGCCCCCGCTGCCCAAATCACGCCGTCGTGCGCCTGCATGGTCATGTGGAACAACTCGCCCGCCTGTGAGCCGGGAGGAAACACCTGCTCGAATTGTTGCGATGAATTCTTGCTGCGGAACAATCCATCGCGGGTGGATGCCCACACGCGGCCACTCCGGTCCACCATCACATGCCGGATGTAATTGCTGTGCAGTCCGTCCTCGGGGCCGATGACGCGCGTTACGTTCGTCCGCGGGTCGAGCCAGCGCAATCCGCCGGGCGCCGCTCCAATCCACAGGCTCCCATCCGGCGCGCCGGCCAATGTGCGAATCATTTCGACGCCGGCCACCGGCTGTTGCCGCCAGACGAGCCGGCCATTCGAATCCTGGGCGTAGTTCAGGCCGAACTGTGTGCCCACCCACAATCTGCCACGGGCGTCCCGCGTGATGGACCAGATCGATTCGCGGCTCAACCCTTCGCGATCGCTCCAGCTTTGCCACTCGTCATATCCCAGCCATTTCGCCAGGCCAGATCCGAGCAGGCCGAGCCAGATGGACCCTTCCCGATCCTGCATCACGTAGCAGATATCGTTGGTGCCCAAGCCCTGCTGCGCGTCGATGATCTCCCAGCCGGTTGGCGTCTGGCGCGCCAGTCCGCGATAGGTGGGAACCAGCAACCGTCCCGACGGATCGAGCGCTAGCGTCGGATACGTGTTGTTCGCTTCCGGCAATCCGCCGCGAATTTGAAACCGCGTGGAACCGGCCGGCCGCAGATACAGCGAATGTTCGCTGCGCACCCACAGGTTGCCTTCGAGGTCACCCAGGATCGCCTCCCAGCGCTCCTGCGGCAGTCCGGCCTCGGTACCGGCCTCGCGCGCGACGTTGTTTTCGAACCGGCATAAGCTCCGTCCGCAACCGAACCAGACCGCGCCATTGCCTTCCACGTACACACTGCCCGCGCCTTGTTCCTTCACCCGATCGGGTCGGTCGATCAACCGGAATCGCGAGCCATCCTTGACCACCAGACCGTGCTCGGTAGCGACATAGAGCCGGCCGCTCGCATCCGAAGCGATCCCTTCCCGCCCCACCACCCCGTGCACCACACCGGCGCCGGCGATTTCAAAATGATCGCGCTGGAATCGCGCGAGCCCGTCGAGCGTACCGGCCCACAGCGTGCCATCCACCGCTTCATGCAAGGATTCGATATGCGCGCCGGGCAGCCCTTCATTCTTGCCGAAGGCGGTAAAGCTATGCCCGTCATACCGATACAATCCATTTTGCGTCCCGGCCCAAAGGAACCCAGTGCGATCCTGCAGGAGCACCTGCACGGCCAGGTTCTGAAGGCCCTCTTCTTCCCCGTAAAACTTAAAGTTATGACGCTGCGCGAACGCGCTGGCGGAGGCGAGGATCAGGGCGAAAATCCGCAGACGCATTGAAGTCATTAGATCGGAGGATTTTATTGATTTCGTTAGAGGTTTTGAGGCCCATAGGACGGCGGGTCTTCAGCCCGCGCGAGGCTTTAGCCTCGCCACCGCGGATGCGGAGCTGAAGCTCCGCGCCGAATTGAAATCCGCCGTCCGCAACTCGCGATCGATGCTTTCGTGGAGCGGCTGCGGTTTAATGGGTTACAGTGCCCCAAACCCGCGTAGCTGTGATCGGAGCCGGATCGTTCGGCAAGAACCACGTTCGCGTCATCCGCGAATCGTCTGAAGCTGAGCTATCCGGCGTGCTCGAGATCGATGCGGGACGCGCCGCGGCGGCGAATTGCCGGGTGTTTGGGACGCTTGAAGAACTTGCGGAGAATTCGGACGCCGCGGTGGTCGCGACGCCCACCAGTACGCATTCAGAGATCGGATGCCAACTGATGGAGCTCGGTCTGGATGTGCTGGTCGAAAAGCCGATCGCCGGGGATCTCGATGAAGCGCGGCGGCTGATTGAGGCAGCCAATCGGTACAAGAAGATCCTGCAGGTAGGCCATCTGGAGCGGTTTAACCCGGCCATTCTGGCGCTCGACCAGGCCATTACCAGGCCATTGTTTTTCGAAATCCACCGCATGAGCGAATTCAGCCCGCGCTCGCTCGACGTGGACGTGGTGCTGGATCTGATGATTCACGATATCGACATCGTGCTTTCGATGATCGGCGAAATGCCGGAGGAGATTCGCGCGGCGGGCATTTCGATTTTGTCTTCGAAAGTAGACATCGCCAACGTGCGGCTGCAATTTCCGAGCGGGTGCGTGGCCAATCTCACCGCCAGCCGGGTTTCGACCGAACGCATCCGCAAGCTGCGCCTGTTTCAGCCGCATGAATATATTTCGCTCGATTATTCGCGGCGTGAAGCAGTGCGATTTCGCGTGAATCCTCCCATGAAAATCGACTACGCGCCGCTTGCTGTCACCAAAGACGAGCCGCTGAAGCTGGAGCTCGAAAGCTTCTTTGCCTGCGTCCGAAATCGCGCGGCGCCGCGCGTGGCGGGGGAGCAGGCGCTGGCCGCGCTCGAAGTCGCGCACGGCATTCTTGATAAGATTGAAGAGCACGCCCGTTTGGTGGGAAAAGCGCTCGGGGCTTGAAGCAACCTTTGCCGGACGGAGCGCGTCGTTAATTTGCGATAAATGCGTCCGGAAACTACTGCCGCGCCTGCTCCTGTTTCCGATCTTGAGCTGGATCTCTATCGCCAATGGCGTGAACCGTTTACGCCGCTTCACTGGCTGTTCATTGCAATCGGATCGGTGGCGTTTCACATTGTGGCGATCACCTTATTCCTGGCGTTACCGGAAGTGGTGCGCAATCCTGACGCGACCGTGATCACGCCCGATCTGCGCAAGGCAACCCGCATTTACGCGCCGAAATTCTTCGAGCCGACGCAGACCGCGCCCAATGACGGCAAAGTATCGCGAAATCTGGACGTGCGCAGCGCCGATCCTGCGCCGCGGCCGCAGGCGCCTCATTTTCGAGCGCCGCAGCCGGCGCCTGGACCGGTAGCCGAGGCTCGCCCGGCCGCGCCGGTTCCGGAAGCTCCGAAAGAGGAGCAGCCCAGAATTCAGCCGCCGCCGAAAATCGAAGCCGCCGCAACGCCGCCGCAGCCTCCCGTGGTTTCGGCCAATCCGCAGCCGACCGCGCCTCCGCCGCCCACCGCGCCGGCTAAACCGAAGCTCGCGTTTGAAAGCATAGGCGCGTCACAGACGCATATTGAGGCGAATCCCGACGCGGTGATTCCCGATCCGCGCAGCGCGTTCACCAGCCCCAGATCCGTGACCCCGGGAGCGGGCGGGACCATCGTGGGCGACGTCGGCGCCAGCAAGCGGACCATCCCCAGTTCCAATCAGGCGCCCTCGCCGGGACGGCCGGGAAGCAATCTTCAACTGCTCAGCGACGCGAAAGGCGTTGATTTTCGGCCGTATTTGATCCAGGTTTTGCAGGTAGTTCGCAGAAACTGGCTGGCGATTATGCCGGAGAGCGCGCGTTTAGGAGAGCGTGGCCGGGTTTTGATTCAATTTGCGATCGATCGCAACGGCGCAGTTCCCAAGGTGGTGATCGCGGAAGGCGCCGGTCTTGATGCGCTGGATCGAGCCGCAGTGGCGGCCATCAGTGCATCCTATCCTTTTCCGCCGCTGCCGGGTGACTATAAGGGCGATGAGATCCGGCTGCAGTTCGCGTTCTCCTATAACATGCCGGCGACGCGCTGAGCCAGCCTGGTAAAGATCTGTAAAGGGCTTGTGAATCTAAGGTTTATAGCTGCTCAGTGTTTCTATGCGGTGCTCGCGATTCTGGCTGCCTTCACGCTGGAGGGCGACATCCGCCTCGCTACCTGGATCTTTCTAGGAGGAATCGCACTCAAAACGTGGCTGGTGGTGCTGAAACGAAGCCAGGACTAAGCACCCGGCATATACTCCATCAGAATGTTATTAGAGCCCATCTAAGGTAAAGCTTCGAGATACGGACCCGCCCTACTCACCTTAACCTGCTACTTGTCAGGGTTTAACGCTGCTTGCAATCCCGAATCAGCGTCCAATGTTTCATTCTGAGAGGCAGTAGGTGGTTTGCCGGTCCCAAATCGGAACTGATCATCGCGCGGCATCGCGAAAGCCGTGGTTAGCGGCTTCGGAAGGCGGGTACGTGCGTCTAAGGTTTCCGACTGATTCCAAAGTAAAAGCTCGGATTCGGCGCACTGGTTTTCTATCGGCCGAAGTGGTCTCTCTCTGCAGTTGCATCGAATGGCGTCGGGCGTGCATTTCAGGGTGTTGTCGAGTGATTCGGATAAAGGGAGAGCTGGGATGCTAATGATGAAAACGAAAATGGCGGGAGCGGCGACGGCGGTGAGCGTGCGCGCGATTCCTTCGATTGAAACCAGTGCGCGTCTGCGCCCCACACCGGTGAAGCCGATGGCCATGGCCGCGACGTTGCACGCGCCCGCGCAGAAATCCACGGCTACCTCTAAACTGACGTCCCTCAAACCGTCCGCGGCGCAGACTGCGGCTCGCATTGCGCGGCGCGACCGCGTGGTGCTGGAGCATCTCCCTCTGGTGAAGGCGATTGCCGTGCGGGTGCACGAAAATCTTCCCGTGCACGTCGATCTGGACGACCTGGTACATGCCGGCATCCTCGGTCTGTTCGACGCCGCCAACAAGTTCAATCCCGATAAGCAGGTGGTTTTTTCAAGCTACGCCAAGCATCGCATCAAGGGCGCGATTCTCGACTCGCCTGCGCCAGCTCGACTGGGCGTCGCGCGATATGCGCCGGCGTCATAAACAGGTGGAAGCCGCCACGCGCGACCTGGCATCAACTTTACAGCGCGCGCCCACCGAATCCGAAGTGGCTGAAAAGCTCGGCATGGATGTGGAGCGGTGGCGCAACATGATGCTCGATCTGCGCAACGTCGGATTGATTTCGGCGTCCACGCGATCGAATGAGAGCGAAGATCTCCCCGCGCCCGATTTTCCGAGCAAGCCCGAAACACAGCCCGATTCGATCTGCGCGCGCGAGCAGTTGAAGCACGTGCTGGGCGACGCGATGAAGACGCTGCCGGAGCGTTATCAGAAAGTGGTGCTGCTGTACTACACCAACGAGATGACGATGAAAGAAATCGGCGGCGTGCTGGGAATCAACGAAAGCCGGGTATCGCAGATTCACAAATCGGCGCTTGAAAAAATGATGGCCGTGTTGCAGGCGAACGGGATCACGTCCAGCCAGGCGTTCTAGGCCGCGGATTCACGCGGATTCACGCGGACAAGATCTACGCTGCGTTATTCTGTAGCTCAGATGACCGACAAGATCGTCGTCATGAGCACCTGCGAGACGGAGCTGGAGGCTGAGAAGATTGCCCGGCATTTGATTGACAAGCGCGTTGCCGCTTGCGTCACCATTACCTCCAAGGCGCGCAGCCTTTATCGATGGAAAGATTCCGCGGGCAACGATGTGGTCGAGGATGCCGGTGAGTTTGTTCTGCTGATTAAGACCCGGCGCGATCTGTTCCCTCAAGTGCGGGCGGAAATCGCGTCGATTCACTCCTACAAAGTTCCCGAAATCATCGCGCTGCCGATTGTGGACGGGGCGGATTCCTACCTGGCGTGGCTTGATCGGGAATTGGGTGCGCCGTAGCCACAGATACACGCGGATGCACGCGGATAAGGCAGTTTTAAATCGGCGTGGATCGGCGTGTATCTGCGGCCAGAACGAGCTGGTCAGTTCGCGCGCACGTTGAATTCGAGCTTCCAGCGGCGGCCGTCACGGGCTACGCACCACAATTCCAGAACACCGGTTTCGGTGACCAGCGCTTCGAGCGTAACCGGCACCGATTCGCCGGCGTTGCCGGGAAGCAGAACCTCAATCGGCGCGAGTTCTTCGAAATCGTTGCCGGGGTCTTCGATGAACGAACCGGGCGGATCGTCTTTGCGCGTGGTGGATTGAAAAAAGCGGAACTGGGCGGGCTCGCCTACGGTGAGCGCGAAAGTGCGATTCGCGATTTTGTGGCCGGTGCCTTCCTCCATGCCGAATGGCGCGACCGTCAGCGCTTTGAGCGGAGCAGCGAATCCCGGGACGGCGGGCATCGCGGTCTCGATCCCGATGTAGTAGCTGCGCGGAACGCCTCCGCGGATGCGGACGCCTTTGCCCTGACGCGCCAATCCGTAATAGGCCGCGCCGCGCGCGACTGCGTATGAAAGATCTTCACCCACCAGCGGCGTCACCGGTTTAGGCAGCCAGCTATTGAGCACTTCGAGAATCCGGTTGCGGATGAGATCCGCGCGCAGCACGCCCCCGTTGAACAGAATGTGGGTTGGGGTCGCGTTCTGGATCTTTAGAAAATGCGCGAGATGTTTGGTGATGGCAGCGTCGGCGGCGTAAGGCAATCCGAGCTCGGCCAGTCCGGCGCGGCGCCGTTCCGGCACGGTGTCGATGGGAACGGCCGGCAGAAATCCGTCGAGGAGGATCTGTTCGATCTCGGCGCGCTTGATCTTGGTCTTGATGCTGCCGCCGACCACACCGGTTCCGCGGCCGAGGATGGTGATGGGCGCTTCTTTGTCTTTGTTATCGGGCGCCAGCAATTTTTCCTTGGCGGCGCGCGACCGTTGCCAGAGCTGGTGAAACTGGATGGCGTCGAGCTTCTGCGGAAGCTGTTGGGCAATGTGACGGGCGATGGCGACATCGATGTTATCGCCGCCCAGCAAAATGTGATCGCCGACGGCGATGCGTTCGAGCGCCAGTTCCCCGGCTTGTTCCCGCACCGCGATCAGCGAGAAATCCGCGGTGCCGCCGCCGATGTCGACCACCAGAATCTGATCGCCCACGCCCACGCGGGTGCGCCAGTCGGGATGGCGCTCGATCCAGGCGTAGAAAGCGGCCTGCGGTTCTTCGAGCAGGATCACGTTCTGATAGCCGGCATCGGTGGCGGCTTTGAGAGTCAGATCGCGCGCGACGGCGTCGAAAGATGCGGGAACGGTGACCAGGATCTGATGCCGATCGAAATTGCCGTGCGATTTCTCAAAGGCTTCGCGCAAATGCTGGAGATAGCTTCGGGAAGCGTCGACCGGTGAGACCTTGGGGACGCCTTCCGGGGCATTCGGGGGCAGAATGGCGGCGGTGCGATCGACCCCGGAATGGCTCAACCAGGATTTCGCGGAAGAGACCAGGCGGCCGGCGTTCTCGATTCCTTTTTTCTGCGCGAGCACGCCGACGACGGGTGGGTCTTCCAGGAACAGAAACGACGGAAGCAGCGGCTCGGCATGCTCCTCTCCGGGGTTGACGAGCTGCGGGATGTCGAACACCTCCACCGCTTCGCCGTTCGAGAAGGCGAGCGCGCAGTTGGTGGTTCCGAGATCGATTCCGATAACTTCCTGGGACAAATTTCAGTTTGACAGCTTTTCCGGATACTCTGAGACGTGACCCTCGGCGTGGTTCCGCGTCCAAGGGTCAGGGGCAGTTTCGAGACCGGGAGGGTGCAGATGAAAAAGACATTACTGACTGCGCTGACCATGTTCTGCGCAGGCGGATTGCAGGCGCAGAATCCACTGAGCGCGGACGCGAAATTCTGGTATACGAGCATCAAGGGATACGTCATCCGGGCGGCTGAAAAGATGCCGGAAGCGAATTATTCCTTCAAGCCGGCGCCCACGGTGCGCACGTTCGGGCAGATCGTGGGACATATTGCGGACGATCAGTACTTTTTCTGCGGGACGGTAAAGGGCGAAAACAAAGATTCGCAGATCGAAAAAACCGTAACTTCGAAAGCCGAGTTGATCGCGCACCTGAAGGAGTCGTTTGCCTATTGCGACGCGGTGTATGACGGATTCAAGGACTCGGAGGCGGCCGAGAAGATGAAGACGTTTGCGGGGGAGCGGACCAAGCTGAACTGGCTGGATTTCAACACCGCGCATATGTACGAGCATTATGGAAATATCGCGACATACATGCGGATCAAGGGGCTGGTGCCGCCTTCGAGCGAGAAGAGCCATTAGTGAGGTAATCGCGGAAGCCCGGCACTCACGTGACGGGGCTAGCCCCAAGCGCGAGCCTGGGGCTATGGGGCGGACCGTCTGTCCCCTTTTCAACAATTCATTAGATACAATACACACACTGAGGAGAAAATCTTGAAAACCAAATCCATGTGGATGATCGCCGCGCTTGCCGCCGGCTCATTGTACGCGCAACAGGGCGCCAGCGAAGCAGCTGCGCTCAAGCAGGCTTATGCGGGAATCAAAGGCAACGTGATGAAAGCCGCCGAGAAGATGCCGGAAGATCAATACGGCTTCAAGGCTTCGCCCGATATCCGGACGTTCGGCGCGCTGATCGCACACGTTGCGGACGTGCAGGCCCGGATTTGTTCGGCTGCGGCCGGGGAAAAGCCGCCGGCCAGCGCGGGCGATAAGACCGCCAAAGCCGATCTGGTGGCCGCGCTCCAGAATTCCTTCAAAATCTGCGATGGCGTATTCGATTCGCTGAGCGATGCGGACGCCACCAAGACGATGAGCCTGGGCCGCGGCGCTCCCCGCAGCGAATTCGCGACGCTGTGGACGCTGATTATCGGTCACAGCAACGAGGAATACGGGTATCTGTCGGTCTACATGCGGCTGAAGGGCGTGGTGCCTCCGTCGAGCGAGGGACGCGGCCGGTAACACAAGAGCGGTACACTAGAGGCATGGCGCGTGGCTGGGAAAGCAAATCGGTAGAAGATCAGATCCGGTCCGCGCGGGAGCGCTCGGGCGAACATCATGCGCGGCTGAGGTTGAACGCCGAGCAAATGGAAATCGAGAAGCGGCGCGATAGCGTCCGGCTCCAGCGAACTCGCGTACTGAATCAGATTGAAACGTGTACGGACGAGCGGTATCGAAAGACGCTCGAAACGGGACTGGCGTTCCTGGACGGTCAGCTTACGGATCTCGATAAGGAATCAGGAGTCAGAAGTCCGGAAGCGGACGCCTGATATCTTCAAGCTTCTGAGATCTGTGGCGTGACCGGTTGCGTCCGGCGTGCCCGCATGGTTTCCCAGCGCACCCGCATCCGATCCAGATACAGATAAACCACCGGGGTGGTGTACAGCGTCAGCGCCTGGCTGAACACTAAGCCTCCGACGATGGCCATGCCGAGAGGACGGCGCATTTCGGCACCTTCTCCATGGCCCAGGGCAAGCGGCAAACCGCCCAGCAGCGCGGCCATGGTGGTCATCGTGATCGGGCGGAAACGCAGCACGCAGGCTTTGAAAATCGCCTTCTCCGAGGGCAAACCTTCATTCCGCTCGGCCGCGATGGCGAAGTCGATCATCATGATGGCGTTTTTCTTGACGATCCCGATCAAAAGAATGATGCCGATCAGCGAGACGACGTTCAGCTCGTTATGCGTCACCATCAGCGCGAGTAGCGCGCCCACGCCTGCCGACGGAAGCGTCGACAGGATTGTGATGGGGTGAATCAGGCTCTCATACAGCACGCCCAGCACGATGTAGACGGTGATCAGCGCGGCGGCGATCAGGATGGGTTCGCTTGACAGCGCGTCCTGGTAGGCTTGCGCGGTGCCTTGAAAGCTGCCATGCATGGTGAGCGGCAGGCCGATTTCCCGCTCAGCCTGTTCGATCATCGGGACTGCCTGGCTGAGCGAGGTTCCCACCGGCAGATTGAACGAAATGGTCACGGAAGGGAACTGTCCCTGATGATTGACGGACAGCGCGGTGTTGCTGGGAACATAATGCGCGATCGCGCTGAGCGGAACCTGCTGGCCGTTGTTTCCCTTCACGTACAGGAACTTGAGGCCGTCCGGATTCTGCCAGAATTGCGGGGCAACCTCCATCACCACGTGATACTGATTCAATTGCGTGTACATCACCGAGACCTGGCGCTGGCCGAAGGCATCGTACAGCGTATCGTCGATGTTCTGGGCGGAGATCCCCATGCGTCCGGCGGTGGCGCGGTCGATTTCGAGATTGGCGGCCAGACCGCGATCCTGCTGATCGCTGTTGACGTCGGCCAGCACCGGCAGCGACTTGAGTTTCTGATAGACGCGCGGAGCCCATTCGTTCAGCTCGCTGACGCTGTCGCTTTGCAGCGTGTACTGAAACTGCGCGCCGCTCGATCGCCCGCCGATTCGCAGATCCTGGACCGCCTGAAGATACAGGCTCACCCCCGGGATGTGGCTGACCTTGGGGCGCAGCCGGGCGATTACCTGGTCCACGCTGATCTTGCGCTCCTTCAAAGGAAGCAGCGCGATGTTCATCTTTCCGGAGTTGAGCGCCGCTCCGCCACCGCCGCCTCCGCTGCTGCCGACGTAGGAGTTCAGGTTGTCGACCGCGGGGTCTTGCATCACGATTTTGTGGAGCTGCAGCACGTGATCGCGCATGGCCTGAAAGGAGGTGGCCTGGTCGGCCAGAATGGATCCTGAAATTCTGCCGACATCCTGCTGCGGGAAAAATCCCTTGGGCACGATGATGTAAAGATACACGGTGAGCGCGATGGTGCCGAGGGTCACGGCCAGCGTGAGCGGTTGATGGCGCAGCACCCAGGCGAGCGATTTCTCATATCCGGCGCGCAGCACATCCACGCTGCCGCCGCTCAGCCGGTAAAAGATATTGTGCTCGCCTTCTTCCTCTTCGCGGCCGGAAAGACGCGCGCACATCATGGGCGTCATGGTGAGCGAAATCAGCAGCGACAGGATGATGGCCACCGAAAGCGTGATGGCGAACTCGCGAAACAGGCGCCCGACAATCCCGGGCATCAGCAGAATGGGGATGAAGACCGCGATCAGCGAGACGCTGATGGAGACCACCGTGAATCCGATCTCGGCCGCGCCGTGAAGGGCGGCCTGCATCGGCGTCATCCCATTCTCAATGTGGCGGGAGATGTTTTCGATGACCACGATCGCGTCGTCCACCACGAATCCGGTGGCGATGGTGAGCGCCATCAGCGAGAGGTTGTCCACGCTGTAGCCGAACAGGTACAGAACTCCGAACGTGCCCACCAGCGAGACGGGAACGCAGATGCTGGGAATCAGCGTAGTGCGCCAGCTGCGCAGGAAGACGAACACCACCAGGATCACCAGGCCGACCGAAATCGCCATGGTGTGCTGGACGTCAACCACTGAGGCGCGGATGGTGATGCTGCGGTCCATCAGCACTCTCAGGTTGATGGATGCCGGGATGGACGCCTTCAGAAGAGGAAGCGTGGCGAGCACACGGTCCACCGTCTCTACGATATTGGCGCCGGGCTGGCGGAAGATATAACAGATCACGGCCGGCTGATCGTTGATGTAGCCGACGTTGCGCAGGTCCTCGACCGAATCGACCACGTCCCCCAGATCGCCGAGCCTTACCGGCGCGCCGTTGCGATAGGCCACCAGCAGGTCCTTGTAATACTTGGCTTTGAGCAGTTGGTCGGTGGTGGTGATGGTCCAGGATTGAGACTGGTCGGCGAACTGTCCTTTGGGCGAATTTACGTTGGCGGCCGAAAGCACGGCGCGCACGTCCTCCAGGCCCAAACCCAGCGCGTTGAGCTGCGCGGGATTGACTTCGACGCGCACCCCAGGCAGAGCGCTGCCGCCCACGCCCACCTGGCCGACGCCAAACACCTGCGAAATGCGCTGTTGCAGAATGGTGGAAGCCGCGTCGTATAACTGTCCCTGGGTCAGCGTCGACGAGCTAAGCCCCAGCATCAGAATCGGCGCGTCCGCCGGATTCACTTTTCTCCAATATGGATTGCGGGGAAGATTGGCGGGAAGCTGTCCGCGCGCGGCGTTAATGGCCGCCTGTACGTCGCGCGCCGACGCGTTGATGTCGCGGTTCAAGTCGAATTGCAGCGTGATGCTGGTGGATCCGAGCGTCGACGACGACGTCATTTCGTTCACGCCGGCAATGCGGCCGAACTGGCGCTCGAGCGGCGTGGCCACCGACGACGCCATGGTCTCCGGACTCGCGCCCGGCAACTGGGAGGTTATGGAAATCGACGGGAAATCGACCTGCGGAAGGGGCGCTTCGGGGAGGAAATTGTAGGCGACGGCGCCAGACATCCCCAGCGCCACGGTCAGCAGAGTGGTGGCGACAGGCCGGTGAATAAAAGGCGCTGAAAGACTCATAACACCCGTCGGTCTGTTCAGACTAACACACGAATGCGGCAGGGCTTGAGTGCCAAACGGCAGGCGTCATTTCAAGTACTGTTCGAACCAGGCGACGGTGCGCTCCAGCACGTCGCGGCGATGGTCCGGCTGATGAAAAGAGTGGCCCTCGCCAGGGTAAACCACCAGTTCGGTCGGGACGCCCAGGGTTCGTAACGCGTGCCAGAATTCGTAGGACTGCGGGGCCGGGCATTCGCCGTCACGTTCGCCGACCACCACCAGGGTGGGCGTTTGGATTTTCTTGATGAACGTAATCGGCGAGCTTTTCGCGTAGACCGCCGGATCGTCATAGACGGATGCGCCGAAATACGGAATCATCCACTGATCGATCGAATTTTCGCCGTAGTAACTCTGATAATTCGCGATGCCCGCGCCGGCAACGGCGGCTTTGAAACGATTGGTCTGCGTGACGGTCCACATGGTCATGTAGCCGCCGTAGCTCCAGCCGGCGACGCCCAGGCGATTTGGATCGACGGGCGCCGATTTCAACACCGCGTCGACGCCCGCCAGTACGTCGCGCAGATCTCCATAGCCGAAATCTTTGACATTGGCGCGAGTGAACGATTCGCCTTCTCCGTAGCTGCCGCGCGGGTTAGGAAAAAATACAAAATAACCCAGCGAGGACAGTACGCTCAGATCGAATTGGACACCCGGCCAGTGCGGAGTATTGAGATTCGCGGGCCCGCCGTGGATCGACACGATCATCGGATATTTTTTCGATGCGTCGAAGCCTGCCGGATACAGCAGCCAGCCTTGCACCGCGGATCCTTCATTCGACCAGGTGATATTTTCGACCCGGCCCCATTGCGGTTGCTGCGCGGAGTTTTCCGCCGTGATCGCGCGCCATTCGCCGATCCGGCCCGCCCAGATTTCGGGTGGATGTTGCCAGTCCTGGCGAATCGCGGCCGCGGTGAAGCCGTCGCGCGCCAGTGAAAAATTGGGGTAATTGCCGCCGGCGTGGAGATTTTCATCGCCTTGCCACAAGCGTTCGGATTGCCCGGTGGCGACGTCAAACGAAGTAATCGCGCTGGACCCGCCGGTGAATTCGGTCAGCACCAGCTTCGACGGCCCCGTCCACTCAAGCGAACTCACCGAGGATTTTCGGCCGGGCGTCAGGTTCTTCGGTTTGGCGCCGTTCGCGGAAACGGTAAACACGTCGCCACCCGTGAATCCTTCATCGCTCATCAAACCTTCGATGAACGCGATGGTCCCGCCGTCCGGCGACCAGCGCGGCATCGCCAGCTGCGTTTCCGGCTTATAAATTTCATCCATCTTTCCCGAGTCGGCCGGCATCGTATAGAGCTTGGCGATCCACCAGTTGTTGTCGCCAGGGCCGGGCGCGGCGGTCAGTGCGAACGAGTGGCTATCGGGCGACCAGTCGTACTCGTACACGTTCAAATCGGCTGGCGAAATCTGCTTCGCGCCGCCCGAATTCGCGTCGACGATTGCCAGACGCTGATTGTAAATCGCGCCGCCGATCACCCCGGTTTCGACCGGCTCCGCTTCGAGCGGTCCGCCCCCGGAAGGAGCATTTTCCGCGTACAGAATCGCGATTTTCGATCCGTCCGGCGACCAGCGCGGGTCCGTGACGTAACCCTTGAGATCGGTAAGCTTTTTCGCGCGCCCGCCCTTGGCGCCGACCGCGTAGAGCTGCACTTGCCCCTTCTGATCGTGATCGGCCAGAAACGCGATCCGCTGGCTGTCGGGCGACCATGCGATGTTTCCACCCGCGCCGATCCGCACGGGCGATGCGTTTCCGTCTTTGACGAAAATGACGCCGCCATCCGAGGTGCGTTCCACCCAGGCCACACGTTTTCCGTCGGGCGAGATTTCGACCTGTTGAAACGTCCTGGTCGAGCCGAGTTGATTGAGAATCCCGCCGATGCGCGGGTCCGCGGATTGGGCCGCCAGAATCGCGCCTGCGCAGATAAGGCTGAGAAGGATGGTTTGTTTCACTTAAATCACAGGATACGACTAACGGCGAGACGACGTCCGCCGGCCCTCGAAGGTGCGGGAACATTCGGCGGAAGACCCACAACTGGCGCGCGAATGGCCCGCGCAAGCGGCTACACTGGATAGGAATGCAGAGATGTGTAGTCACCGGCGGAGCCGGATTCATCGGGTCAACTCTGGTGCGGAAATTGCTCGAAACGGGCCTGGCGGTCGCCGTAATCGACAACCTTGAGACCGGTTATGAGCGCAATCTGGCCGAAGTCCGGGATCAGATCGAGTTTCACCGGCTGGACATTCGCGACGACGCCATCGCGCCCGTGATTCGGGACGCGGACACGGTTTATCACCTGGCCGCGATCCCGTCCGTGCCGCGATCGATTGCCGACCCGGCGCCCTCGCATGACGTAAACATCAACGGGACTTTCAACGTCCTGCGCGCGGCCGCTGGCGGCAACGTGCGGAGACTGGTCTACGCCGCGTCATCCGCCGCCTATGGAGACACCGAGGTACTGCCTAAGACGGAATCGATGAAGCCGCTGCCGAAATCGCCATACGCGGTCCAGAAACTGGTGGGCGAATATTATGCGTCGGTGTTCAGCTCCTGTTTCGGGCTGGAGACCGTTTCTCTCCGATTTTTCAATGTCTATGGTCCGCGCCAGGACCCCACCAGCCAGTATTCCGGCGTGCTCTCGCTGTTCATGAAGCACGTGCTCGCGCGCACCTCGCCGACCATTTTCGGCGACGGCGAGCAGTCTCGCGATTTCACTTACGTCGACGACGTGGCCGGGTTGTGCATCAAGGCCGCCGCGGCGCCAAACGTGGCCGGCAAAATGTATAACGCCGGAAACGGCGGGCGCTACACGCTGAATTACCTCTGGCGCCTGCTGCAGGACATGGAAGGCGTGAAGATTCCCGCCAGGTACGGCCCGCCGCGCGCCGCCGACGTGCGCGAATCGATGGCCGACACCGCCGCGGCGGTCGCCGAGTTGGGACACGCGCCGAAATTTACGATTGAGGAAGGGCTAAAAAGGACGCTCGAATGGTATCGCGCGGCTCAGGCGATGACGGCGGCGTGAAACCGGACAATGTGAAACCGGACAATGTGAACCGGACAATGTGAGACCGGACAATGTGAAACCGGACAACCTGAAACCGGTCGGCGCGCGCGGCGGACGCCCGCGTCTGGGCGGCCACGGTTCGTTGCCATTGAACCGCGATGCGGGTCCAGATTCGGCAGCGCCGATACCCGCGCCGGCCAAAAAGCGTGTTCTGTTTGTGTGCATCGGAAATTCGTGCCGCAGTCAGATGGCCGAAGCGTTCGCGCGAGCCTACGGGCGCGACGTGATGGACGCTCACAGCGCTGGGGTCGCCCCCGCGCCGATTATCGCGCCCATGACCAAACAAGTCCTGGGCGAAAAGAACGTCACGGTGGGCGATCAGTTCCCCAAGGGCCTGGATATGATGGCGCGGGTGCCGTTCGACATCGTGGTGAATATGAGCGGCGCCAGGATCTCCCTGCCCAACGCGCGGATGATCGAATGGCCGGTGGTGGATCCCATCGGACAAAAGGACGAGGTCTACCGCGCGGTGGCTGAGCGCATCGAGGGACTGGTGATGCGCCTGGTCATTGAACTGCGCGGCGACATACGAAACACCCGCTGACCAACGCATGCGCCAATCCCACATTGCCATCATCGGAGCTCCCATGGACCTGGGCGCGGGACGCCGAGGCGTCGATATGGGGCCGTCGGCGCTGCGGGTGGCCGGATTGAACGAAAAAATCGCATCGCTCGGTTATGAGATCGAAGACCTCGGCAACATCGTGGTGGATCAGCCGGAAAGCCTGCCGGTTGGTTCGGAAAACGCCCGCTATCTTCCGCAGATCGCGCAAACCTGCGCGCGGCTGGCGGCGATGGTCGGGCAAGCCGCCGATCGTGGACATGTTCCACTGGTGCTGGGCGGCGATCATTCGGTCGCCATCGGAACCGTCGCCGGAATGTCCGCTCACTTCCGCAAGACGGGCGAGAAAATCGGCCTGATCTGGGTGGACGCGCACGCCGATATGAACACCCCGCAATCCAGCCCCAGCGGCAACGTACACGGTATGCCGCTCGCTTGCATCGTGGGACTGGGGCCGCGCGAACTAACGCATCTCGACGGACCGGCGCCCATGGTCGAGCCGCGGAATGTCGCCATCGTCGGCCTGCGCAGCGTGGATGAAATCGAGCGGCTGAACGTGCGCGGCGCGGGCGTTCATCCGTTCACCATGCGCGATATCGACGAACGCGGCCTGCGCAGCGTGATGCGGGAAGCGATCGAGCGCGCCACGCGCGGGACGGCCGGCTTTCATCTTTCCTTCGACATGGATGCGGTTGATCCCGTGGAGGCTCCCGGAGTCGGCACGCCGGTGCGCGGCGGCATCACCTATCGCGAGGCGCACCTGGCTATGGAAACGGTGTGCGATTCCGGCCGTATGACGTCGATTGAGGTGGTGGAAGTGAATCCGGTGATCGATGAAGTGAACCGGACGGCGCTGTTAGCCGTCGAATTAATCATGTCCGCCATGGGAAAGAGGATTTTGTGAAGTTACGAATCGCCGTGCTGTACGGCGGGCGCACCGGCGAGCATGAGGTTTCTCTGCGCTCGGCTGAATCGATCATCGCGGCGATGGACCCGGCGCGTTATGACGTCCAGCGCGTTCTGATCGACAAAGAAGGCCGCTGGCAGCCGCGCCCGATCGCGCCCGAGCCGGGCGGGAACCCCGAAATCGACGTCGTCTTCCCCGTTCTGCATGGAACGTTCGGCGAAGATGGGACCGTCCAGGGATTGCTGGAGCTGGCGGATCTGGCCTACGTGGGCGCGGGAGTGCTCGCGTCGGCGGTTTCGATGGATAAAGAGGTGATGAAGCGGCTGATGGTGGAACGCGGACTGCCGGTGGTCGAATACATTTCGGTTCGCCGCGGGAAGTTCCGTCATGAGGAGATCTGCGGGAAATTCCCGTTCCCCGTGTTCGTCAAGCCCGCCAATCTCGGATCGTCGGTGGGCGTCTCGAAGGCTAAGACCTGCGACGAGCTGATGGCTGCCCTCGAATTCGCCGCGCAGTTCGACCGGAAAATCATTGTCGAGCGCGGTATTCAAGGACGCGAGTTCGAATGCAGCGTGCTCGGCAACGACGATCCCGTCGCGGCGGTGCCGTGCGAAATTCTGCCGTCGCGCGATTTTTACGACTACGAGGACAAGTATCTTTTGAACAAAGCGCAGACCGTGGTGCCTGCTGACATCTCTGCCGATCAGGCTGCCACCATCCGACGTCTGGCCGTCGAATGCTATCAGGCCGTGGATTGCGAAGGCATGGCGCGGGTCGATTTCTTGTGGGAAGCGGCGACGGAAAAATTCTTCATCAATGAGATCAACACCATTCCCGGCTTCACCTCCATCAGCATGTATCCGAAAATGTGGGAAGCGAGCGGACTGGGCTTTGCGAAGCTGATCGACAAGCTGATTGAACTCGCGCTCGAACGTCATCGCGAAAAGCAAGCCACGCGTTATAGCAGGTAGATATGCGGTTTTTGGCACTCCTTCTGGTTCTCGCTTCAGGCGCCCGCGCCGCCGACGATGAGGATCCCGGCGAACAACTCGCACGCGAGCTTAAGAAACTGGTGGAAGTATTTACAGCCGTGGACCAGCACGCCGCCGATCCGGTGGATTCGTCGATTGCATTCTATCAGGGCGCGATTCCCAGCATGCTGCGGACGCTGGATCCGCACTCGATTTTTTTCGATCCCGGCCAGTTCCAGCAGCTCAAGGAAATGGAAAACAGCGAGCACAAGGGCTTCGGAACCATCGTCAGCGTGCTGCCGGGCCGCGTGATTGTGCTGCAGGTGCTGCCCGGGACGCCGTCGGAAAAGGCCGGGCTCAATCCGGGCGACGAAATCCTCGCCATCAACGGGTACATTCTCTCGCGGCTCGAATTCGAGCAGCTGGTCCAGTTGCTGGGCATGGCGCGGCAGCAGAAAGCCGAGCTGGACGTGCTCCGCTCCGGCAACTCGCACGTGTTTCACCTGACGCTCGAGCCCGCGCTGGTCGACACGCCCAGCGTCGACCGCTCTTTCCTGCTCGCGCCCGGCATCGGCTACGTGCGCGTCACCAATTTCGATACCACCACTGGAAAGCTGCTCAAACAGACCATCGAGAAGCTGGGTGGTGAGCATCTGAAGGGACTGGTGATGGACCTGCGCGACAACCCGGGCGGCGTAGTTCAGTCCGCTCTAGAGGTTGCCTCGCTCTTCCTCGATCCCGAACAGCTCGTCTTCTCCATTCGCGGCCGTTCGCAGAAAACGCAGGAGGTCCGAGTGCCGAAGCTGGCGGAGCCGTACAAATTTCCGCTCGCCGTGCTGATTAACGAAAAGAGCGCGAGCGCTTCGGAAATCGTCACCGGCGCGTTGCAGGATCACGACCGCGCCTCCGTGTTCGGCGAGCCGAGTTTCGGCAAAGGCCTGGTCCAGAACGTTTATCCCCTTTCCGGCAACTCCGGCGTGGCGCTGACCATCGCGTACTATTACACGCCCAGCGGCCGATCGATCCAGCACCCGCTGCATGGCGGAGCTCTCGACACGGTCACCAGCCAGACCCAGGGCGTTTTTCACACCGATTCCGGACGCGAGGTCCACGGCGGCGGCGGCATTCAGCCGGACCAGGTGATTTACCGGATGCACGCGGACCGGTTGACGGCGGTGCTCGACGCGAGCGGCGTGCTCGACAGCTTCGCGAGCCAATATCTGCACGCGCATACGTTGCCCGGAAACTTCGAAGTGACTCCGGAGATGCTCGATGAGCTTAAGGTGTTCCTTTCGGACCGCAAGATTCAGCCGAGCGTAGCCGATTGGATCAACCATCACGACTGGATTCAGAGCCGACTTAAACAGGAGCTGACCAACCTGGCATACGGCGTCGCCAAAGGGGACGAAATCGAAATGCAGCGCGATCCGGTGGTGCAGAGTGCGCTCAAGAAAATCGCCCCGTAACGTTACCGCGTGCGTAACTAATAACCGCGTGTTAACCTGTCGCGCTCGCGCGCCCCGCAGCGTCTTATGGATATGGCACTGCAACATTTCGAAAAGAAGGAACTGGATCTGGCGACCGAAACGCTGCACCGGTCGATCGACTCCGGCCGGCGCCTGTTCGAAGCCGGCGACCGGCTGCTCGCCGATCTGGAGCATCTGTGGCGCCAGACCATCCGATCCGAATCCTGGAACGATGACGCCCGGCGCAATCGTTACCTGCTGATTGGGTTGGTGGCGGGCGTGTGCGTCGCGATCGCGGCCCGGATGCACCGGCATGCCTGACGCGCGGATCACGCGGGCGGGTGTATCCTGATCTGCATGTCGAAGATCTTCATACTGGTGCTGTTGAGCGGGTGTGTTTTTGCGCAGAAACTGGAAGTGACTTCCGCGCTGGGGCGTAAATTTTATTCGGCGCCGGACGAAAAGGGAACCGTCGCCGCCGCCGAGAAGGCGTTGGCGGCCGATCCGAAGAATCCGGACCTGATTCTCAAACTGGCGATGGCTCACTCCGGCGTGCGCGAGGATCTGGAAGCCGTCGCCGTCTGCACGCGCGGCCTGAAAATTGCGCCTCAGAACGCCGACCTGCTGCTGGAGCGCGGACATCGCGAAGTCGCTCTGCGCAAGTTCGCCGACGCACGCGTGGATCTCGCCAAGGCCGCCAGAATCGACCCGAAGAAAATCGACGTCCACTATCATTTGGGACTGGCGCATTACTTCACTGGCCAGTTCGCGGAAGCTGCCGACGCGTTTCATCATGAGGCGGAACTGGCGCCGAATCTCGACGCGCGCATCAACGCGACCAACTGGTGGTACGCGTCATTGAGACGCGCCGGCAAGAAAGCGGAGGCCGACAAAGCGATCGCCACCATCACTCCCGACATGAAGAACAGTGGAGCCCACACGTTTTTCTACCTGAGTCTGGTGCGATTTTTCCAGGGCAATATGACTGAGAGCCAAGCCGTCCCGCCGCGTCCTCCGGCAGGCAACCAGGACGAGGAGACCGAGCTGAAATTCGACACGGTCGGCTACGGCGTCGGTAACTGGTATCTCTACAACGGCAACCAGGCCAAGGCGCAGGAATATTTCAACGAAGTGGTGAAGGGCAACGTGTGGATGACCTGGGGCTACATCGGCTCAGAACTGGAAGTCGCGAAGGCGAAAAAAGCGCACTGAGGGCGGTTACTGGTGGTTCTCCTCGAAACACCAGCGCACCACCTCCGCAGGGTGCGTTCCTAGCTCAGTCCGCTGCAGATCGTTGAGAGTCAACTCGGTAAACTCAAACGTAATCGCCCCATCCGCCGCGACGGTGCCGATCATGTAACCGTAAACGTTAGTCTTGGCCGGCGGCTCCGCGCCCGGAGGAAGCTTATAGCGGATGGCGCCCGCCGTCCCGATGATCCAGCCCGGCAGCACTCTGCCTTTCCACATGCTGGTGTTGTAAACATCCGGCATGTAGAAGTGCGAATGGCTCGCCAGGACGTAGACGTTTTTGTGCGCTGCGTTTTTCGCATGCCACAGTTCTGTGTAAACCTGGCGCCCGCTCTCCTGCCCCTGCGCCCAATCGCTCATGCTGTGGTTCGATCCGAAACTCCCGGGCAGCGCCGCGTGCATGCCGACCACGATGGTCTTAATCTCCGGCGACCTCTCATCCCGGTCGAGCACGCTCTTGATCCACTTGAGCTGCGCCGTATCGAACTGATCCTCCGACGCGTTGTCGAGCGTAATGAAATCGACGCCGTGCTGGACCCAGTGATAATAAGCGCGCAGCATATGATCGTTGGGATTGTCCTTCAATCGCTGCGCGCGGATGTTCGGCGCATCGAACCAATCCGCGAACTGGATGAGCGCCTTAGCGGCGGTCGCCGGCGGAACGGTTTCATGATTTCCGAGCGCGAGATAGATGGGAAGGTTTCCGAACGGCCAAAGCTGATGCTCGATAAAGTCCGGCCACGCCCTCGTTTCGTAATCGAGGATGGAAAGAGATTTTGGGGGCAGGCCAAGCAGCGGAGGGGGGACCAAGTCTTCGTCGAAAGCATTGATGGCGCGGAAATCGCCGAGGTGCCAGTAGAACTCGGCAGTAGTGGATTTGACACCGGCCGCAATCGCAGGCATTACGATATCGCCACAGTTGCGGGAGTCGCCTGAGACCGCGAATTTCCATTGGGCCGTGGCGATGGTTGAGAACAAAAAGATGACGGAGACGAATCTCACATCACAAGTCTAGAACGTTTACGGATTTGCGCGTCCTAACGCCGCGCCTTAATCGGCGGGCCGCCCTCGATCATGTAGCGCAAGTTTTCGGCCTCGAGCTTTACAAATCGAGCACACGCGGTAGCCCCTTCATCAAAGTGCTGCTCTTTCCCGCTGGAAAAACCAACCACCCAATCGCCGCCTTGATCGCGGGTATTATTGGGGCCGAGAAAGTAGTAACCGTGCTTCGTCCGACGATTCGTAACCGTAGCCTAGCCACGTGGAGATGAGGTCCGGCTCCGCCTCGAAATGTGCTCGCAACAATTGCTCAGTAAGAGCGTCGTGAGCCTGGACATAACCGGACGCTTTCAGCAGGTCGAGCATCGACCAGTCACCGAGCCGGCGAAAATCCAAGACCATGCGGCACACTGCCTCGGCGATTTCGCGAATTTCCACGACCGGTCCGGGTTATTCTTCCGGAGCTTCGCCTTCGTGGTCGCCCTGCCGCATCGCCTGCAGCCGTTCTTCGCGACGTTTCGCGCGATCCGCGGCGCGCTTCACCAGCTCGGAACCGACCAGTTCAATGATCGCCTGCTCCGCGCCGTCGCCCTTGCGAGGGCCCAGGCGAACCACCCTTGTGTAGCCGCCTTCGCGCTGGCCGAAGCGAGTACCTAGCTTATCGAACAACTTCTTGACCGCGTCCGGCGTTTCGAGGAACGCCGCGGCTTGCCGGCGGGTATGTAAAGTGTCACGCTTGGCGAGCGTGATCATCTTTTCGACCAGCGGCTGCACGGCCTTCGCCTTGGGGACCGTGGTGACCACGCGCTCATGCTCGATCACGCTGGTCACCAGCCCCTTGAACAGCGCCTTGCGCGAACCCAGGTTGCGCTTGAGTTTATAACCCGAAACTCCGTGTCTCATGTCGATTACTCAGCCGGCGGGCTGATCTCCTCATCGTCGTCCAATTCCTCGTCGAGATCTTCGTCGTCTTCGGGGCCGATTTCATCCACGCCGCCGCCCACTGGACCTGCACCCAACACCGCGGGCGTTCCCGCGGGCGAAACCAGGCGTCCCTGCGAATCGAACTTCATGCCGAACGTCAGGCCCAGACCCGACAGAATCTCTTTAATCTCGTTCAGCGATTTGCGTCCGAAGTTCTTGGTGCGCAGCATTTCGGCTTCGGTCTTTTGGACCAGGTCGCCGATGGTCTGAATGTTTGCGTTCTTCAGGCAGTTGTAGGATCGAACGCTCAGTTCCAGCTCTTCCACGCTGCGGTTGAGCACTTCGTTCATCTGGCTGAGCGCGCGCTCGGCCGGCTCCTCGGCCGACTCGGGCAGCTCTTCGAAGTTAATGAAGATCGCCATGTGGTCTTTGAGCAGCTTGGCCGCCTGGCCGATCGCGTCGGCCGGCGAGATGGCGCCGTTGGTCCACACTTCGATGGTCAGCTTGTCGTAATCGGTCATCTGGCCGAGCCGCGCCGCTTCCACCGAGAAGTTCACTTTGCGCACCGGCGAGTGCACCGAGTCGATCGGAATGTAGCCGACCGGAAGGTCTTCGTCGTTATTGCGATCCGCGGCCACATAACCGCGGCCGGATTTGATGCGCATCTCGATAGACAGCTTCCCGCCCGGGCTGATGGTCGCAATGTGCATGTTGCGGTCGAGCACTTCGATATCGGCGTCGGTTTCAATCGACCCACTCATCACCTGACCGGCCGAGTCTGCCCGAAGGCGCACAGTGCGCATCCCTTCGGTCATCATTTTGAACGGAACCTGCTTCAGGTTGAGGATGATGTCGGTGGCGTCCTCGGCGACGCCCGGAATCGGGCTGAATTCGTGCGCGACGCCTTCGATGCGCACGGCGGTAATCGCCGCGCCTTCAATCGAGCTCAGCAGCACGCGGCGCAGGCCCGTGCCGATGGTTGATCCAAAGCCGCGCTCAAACGGTTGAGCGGTGAACATGCCGTAGCGCTCATTGAGCGTTTCCGTATTCGCAACCAGACGCTTCGGTTTTTGAAATCCTTTAAACATATTTTTTGGCTCCTTATTTCGAATACAGCTCGACAATAAGCTGCTCGTTCAACTGGATCTGCACCAGGTCCTCACGCTTGGGCTGTGCGGATACCCTGGCTTTCAGCCCTTCCCGATCCACTTCGAGCCAGTTGGGACTCGGCGCGTGCGCGGTGGCATCGCGCGCGTGGAGAATGGTCGGGTTTTCCTTGCTTTTTTCGCGCACTTCGATCAGGTCGTTGGGCTTCACTTCAAATGACGGAATATCCACGCGCCGGCCGTTCACGTTGAAGTGACCGTGCCGCACCAGTTGCCGGGCCTGCGCTCGCGAAGTGCCGAATCCTATACGGTAAACCGTGTTATCCAGGCGGCGCTCCAGGCTGTTCAACAGGTTCTCACCGGTGACGCCCTTCTTCACCAGCGCCTTCTCGTACAGGTTCCGGAACTGGCCTTCGAGAAGCTGATAATACCGGCGAGCTTTCTGCTTCTCGCGAAGCTGCAGACCATAGCCGACCAGCTTCGGCTTGCGATCCTTGCCATGCTGGCCGGGCGCGAAGTTGCGCTTTTCAATGGCGCATTTCTCCGTGTGGCAGCGTTCACCTTTGAGGAATAATTTCATCCCTTCGCGCCGGCATTGCCGGCAGACGGGACCAATGTATCGTGCCAAATCCTACCTCCCCTTCAATTCAATGAGGTGCAGTTTACGGCGACTTTGCGCCTTCGTCCTGCTTGCTACAAAAAAATCAAACTCTTCGCTTTTTCGGCGGCCGGCACCCGTTGTGCGGGATCGGAGTCTTATCCTTGATGGTCCGGACTTCCAGGCCCGCCGTCGCGAGCGCTCTCACTGCCGATTCGCGGCCGGCTCCCGGACCCGCCACATTCACATCCACGCTTCTCAACCCGGATTCCTTGGCTTTATTGGCCGCCGTCAGCGACGCCTGCTGCGCGGCGAACGGCGTCCCTTTGCGCGATCCGCGGAATCCCAGCGACCCCGAACTCGACCACGCGATCACGTTTCCGATCGGGTCCGTGATGGTGATGATGGTGTTGTTGAACGATGCCTGCACGTGCACCAGGCCGGTGGGGACAACACGCTTTTCTTTCTTCTTGAACGTCTTTTTCTTGCTGGATTTCGCGGGTGCTTTCGCCATGTGTTGTCCTTAAGTCCTTGCTTTAGGTTTTGGCCGCCGACTTCTTCTTGTTCGCCACCGTGCCGCGCCGTGGACCCTTGCGCGTGCGCGCATTGGTATGCGTCCGCTGGCCCCGCACCGGCAATCCACGGCGATGACGCAGCCCGCGATACGAGCCCATCTCGATCAGCCGCTTGATGTTCATCGAGGTTTCCTTGCGCAGGTCGCCCTCGACGGCTTCTTCAGCTTCCAGAATCTGGCGGATGCGGTTGACTTCGTCCTCAGTCAGCTCCGCGACCTTCTTGTCCGGATTGACGCCGGCCCGGTGGCACAGCGACTTCGCCCGCGTCCGCCCGATGCCGTAAATGTAAGTGAGACCGATTTCGGCGCGTTTCTTCGCCGGTAAATCCACGCCTGCCAGACGAGCCATTGCGTTATCCCTGCCTCTGCTTGTGTTTCGGATTGGTGCAGATCACCCGCACCACGCCCTCGCGGTGGACGATCTTGCATTTGTCGCACATTTTTTTAACTGACGCCCGTACTTTCATCTTCAACCTTTCGTCAACAACCCGGTAATTCTGCCCCGCGACCGATCATGCGGAGAAAGCTCCACGCGCACTTTATCTCCCGGCCGCAACCGCATAAAATTCGCCTCGCCCGCCCCGGCGGCGTGCGCCAGAACCAAGTCTTCGTTCTCCAGCTTCAACCGAACCCCGCCCCGTGGCAGCAACTCAACCACTTGTGCGGTCACGGCCGTGTCAGAACCCATGGCCCGTTCGCCGTAATCGCCACGGTGTGCTCGAAATGCGCCGA
Organism: Terriglobia bacterium; assembly: GCA_963797245.1. GTDB lineage: Bacteria > Acidobacteriota > Terriglobia > Bryobacterales > Bryobacteraceae > Palsa-187. The sequence continues at coordinate 268,367 of CAWCPE010000006.1, read as the reverse complement.
ATACCGGCCATCCTCGGTCACCGCCGTCCAGCGATCCGGCCGCACTCTGGTTCCCGGTTTCCCGGCATTCACCATCGGCTCGATCGCCAGCACCATTCCTTCTTTCAAGCGCGGATTCTCATTCTTCCGGTCGATGTAATTCGGAATCTGGGGCTCTTCGTGCATGTGCGTTCCGATGCCGTGTCCCACAAACTCCCGAACTACCGTAAATCCGCTGGCGGTCACGTGCCGCTCCACGGTCCCACAAATATCGAACAACCGGTTTCCCGGCCGCGCCTTGTCGATTGCGAGCTCGAGCGACTCCCGGGTCACTTCCAAAAGCCGCTTGGTTTCTTCCGAAATTTCCCCGATCGGCACCGTCACCGCCGAATCACCGTAATATCCGTTCAACTGCACGCCCGTATCGATCGACACGATATCGCCGGGCTTCAAAACCCGCTTCTGCGACGGCATCCCGTGCACGATTTCATCATTCACCGAGGTGCACAGCACAAACGGAAATTTCGAGGGGCCGGCGGCCGGTGTCGAATACCCTTTGAAGGCCGGACGCGCGCCCGCCTCGTTCATCATCTTCTCGGCTTCGACTTCCAGCTCATAGGTGGTCAGACCCTCGTGAACCATCCCCTTCAACTTGTCAAGGATCTTCCACACAAGCAGGCCGGCGGCGCGCATTTTTTCGAGCTCCGCCATGTTTTTCCGCACAATCATGCCTGACTTTTGCCGCTCATCGGACCCGCGAACTCCTGCTCCAGAATTCCCTGAATCTCCCGCGCGATCGCCTGGGGCGCGCGGCCTTCGCCCTCGACGTCGAAACACCGATACCCCGCTCCACACAGGAATTCGAGCACCGGCGCGGTTTGCAGGTCATACGCTTTCAATCTCTGAACCACCACTTCTTCGCGATCGTCATCCCGCACCTGCAGCTTCGCTCCATCGTAATCGCAAACTTCCGAAACGACCGGTGAGTTCGACGACAAGCTGTACAGCGCTCCGCAATTCGGGCACTGCCGTCGGCCGGACAGGCGGGCGATAATTACATTATAGTCAACTTTTAAGTGCACGACTACTGCCGCCGTCCCTTGGCCGCGCAACACACAATCTAAAAGACTTGCCTGCGCCACGGTCCGCGGATACCCGTCCAGGATGAAACCCCGCTCCGCATCCGGCTGCGAGATCCGATCCTCCACCAGCCGATTCACCATCTCATCCGGCACCAGGCCGCCCGACTGCATGATGCCCGCCACAGCCTTACCCAGTTCATCACCCGACGCCACCCGCTCCCGCAACATATCGCCGGTCGAGATATGGATCATCTCCAGGGATTGCCGCAGCAGCTTGGCTTGCGTCCCCTTCCCCGAACCTGGGGGGCCGAACAAAATCAGGCAGGGCCGGCTCGTCATTCAACGTTTGGGGTGAAGCTCTCCCTCCATTGGATTTTGTTGGCCGATTGGTCTCACTTCAAACGCTGCTGCGCCGTCCGCGGATCCGGCCCGCGCGCGGGGTGAAGCCCTCGTAGTGCCGCATAATCAGCTGCGCCTCCACCTGATTCACCGTATCCATGGCCACGCCCACTACAATCAGCAGGGATGTGCCGCCGAAATAAAAGTTCACGCCCAGCCCGTCCAGCAGCCAGCGCGGGAAATGCGCGTCAATGAAGTTGCCCATCAAAGGCAAATGTTGCAGCTTAATCCCCGAAATCATGATCATCGGAATCAGCGACAGGATCGATAGATACAATCCGCCGACCACCGTGATCTTGGTCAGGATCTTGTTCATGTAATCGGCCGTGTTCTTCCCCGGCCGGATGCCGGGAATGAACCCGCCGTACTTCCGCATGTTATCCGCCGCTTCGTTCGGGTTGAAAATGATCGACACGTAGAAGAAGCAGAAAAAGATGATCAATACGGTATACAGCAGGTAATAAACCGGCTCGCCGCCGCGCAGCGCGCCCAGCATATTGGAGAGAACCGTGCTGTTCTTGACGAAATCGACGTTCAACAGCGTGAGCGGAAACGTCAGCAGGGAGCTCGCGAAAATCACCGGAATGACGCCGCCGGCGTTGACCTTGAGGGGCAGATGAGTGGATTGCCCGCCCAGCATCCTGCGCCCAATCACGCGCTTGGCGTATTGCACCGGAATGCGCCGCTCGCCGCGCTCGACCAATACGATGAAGGCCACCACCGCAATCATCATGATCAGGATGATGCCAATCTGCAGCATCGACCAGTCGCCGGTCTGTACGCGGGTAACAATCTCTTTGATCGCGTTCGGCAGCCCCACCACGATGCCCGTGAAAATGATCAGCGACATGCCGTTGCCGATGCCGCGCTCGGTGATCTGTTCACCCAGCCACATGATGAACGCCGTGCCGGTGGTCAGACTCAGCACCGTCATCAGCGTGAACCCGATCCCCGGATTCCGAACCAGCCCCTGCGTATTCTGCAATACCGTCGCGATGCCGATCGACTGCATGACGGCCAGGCCGACCGTCAGATAGCGGGTCCATTGCGTGATTTTGCGCCGCCCCAGCTCGCCCTCTTTTTGCAGTTTTTCAAGGGTCGGAACCACCACCGTCAACAACTGCAAAATGATCGACGCGGTGATGTACGGCATGATGCCCAGCGCGAAAATGGTCAGCTTGCGAAGCTGCCCGCCGCTGAACAGGTCGATCATCCCGAACACGCTGCCCGCGTTGCGCGTGAAAATATCGGACAGCTTGTCGGTATCCACGCCGGGCGTCGGAATATGTCCGCCCAGCCGGTAGATGGCGAGCATCCCCAGCGCGAACATCAGCCGCTTGCGCAGGTCGGGAATCCGGAATACGTTGGCTATGGCTTCAACAAACTTCATGAGGTGCCTCTCCGCGCATGATTTCCCCGAGTTACTTTTCGGCCCCGGTCCCTTCGTGGATCACTTGCGCCGTTCCGCCGGCGGCCTGGATCTTTTCGAGCGCCGCTTTCGAAAACACGTGCGCCCGCACCGTGATGGCCCGCGTCAGATCGCCGGAGCCCAGAACCTTCAGCCCGTGCTTCAGCTTCTTGATGACGCCCAGCTCAAGAAGCGCGCCCGGATCGAAAGCCGACCCTGGAATCGTTTCGAGCCCCCCAACGTTCACAATCGCGTATTCTTTTTTGAAGATGTTGGTAAATCCACGCTTGGGCAGACGGCGATGCAGCGGCATCTGGCCGCCTTCAAAACCGCGCATCCGCGAATAGCCAGAGACGGACTTGGCGCCCTTGGCTCCGCGGCCCGAAAATTTTCCGCGCCCGGACCCCATGCCCTGCCCGATGCGCTGCTTCTTGTGCTTTTGTCCCTTGGGAGGATGCAGTTGACTGAGATTCATTGCGCCTCTTACTCCACTATAGCCAGCAGGTGCGGGATCTTCTTGACCATGCCGCGAAACGCCGGCGTGTCGGGCCGCTCCACCACCCGGTTCATTTTTTTCAACCCCAACGCCCGCACGATCACTTTATGTTTCTCGGGCGTGCAGATCGGGCTGCGAATCAGCTTGATTTTGATTGTCCCGGCCATAAACTTAACTCACCTTCTCCTGCGTGAGACCGCGCAGATCGGCGACTTCGCCTTTATCGCGCAGCTGTTCGAGCGCATCGATGGTCGCCTTCACCACGTTGTGCGGATTGTGCGAGCCGATCGATTTGGTCAGCACGTTCGGAATTCCCACTGCCGTGATCACGGCGCGCACTGGACCACCGGCAATTACGCCGGTCCCCTCCGGAGCCGGCTTCAGCAGCACCATTCCGCTGCCGAACCTGCCGATCACGGTGTGTTGAATGGTGGTCGCCAGCACATGGACTTTTCGAAGATTCTTCTTCGCCGCCTCGATGCCCTTCTTGATCGCCGCCGGGACTTCTTTCGCCTTCCCAGTGCCGAAACCGACAATTTTCGCTCCCGGATCGCCGACTACAACCAGAGCCGAAAAGCTCAGATTCTTGCCGCCCTTGACCACTTTCGTGACGCGATTGATCGAGACAACCTGCTCTTTGAGATTCAGGCTGTTCGAATCGATCCGTTTTGCCGCTGTCAGTGACATTGTTTGTTAGAACTCCAGTCCCGCTTCGCGAGCAGCTTCGGCGAGCGCCTTCACGCGCCCATGATACAGATATCCGCCGCGGTCGAACACCACGCTCTTGATGCCCTTGTCCTTGGCGCGTTCGGCGACGGTCTTGCCCACCGACTTAGCTCCGGCCACATTGCCGCCGTTCGCGGCGCTCTTCTCGTTCGAGCTGGCCGCCACCAGCGTCTTGCCGTGCAGATCGTCGATCACCTGCGCATAGATATGCTTCACGCTGCGGAAAACCGCCAGGCGCGGACGCTCCGTGGTGCCCTTGACGCGGCTCCGGATGCGTGTGTGGATCCGCAGGCGAATGATGTTTTTAGAATCGCGTGGCATGCTTTACTTCCCTCCGGACGCGCCGGTCTTGCCGACTTTCTTGCGTAACGCTTCGCCGCTATAGCGGATGCCCTTGTTCTTGTACGGATCGGGCGGCCGGAGCGCGCGCATGTTGGCCGCCACCTGGCCCAGCAGCTGGCGATCACTTCCGGTGAGGATCAGCGGCGTCAGATTGTTCACCGGTTTTTCCACCCGCATGTCGATCCCGTCCGGAAGATAAAACTCGATCGAGTGCGAGTAGCCGAGCGTAAACGTCGCGATCCGGCCCTTCACGTCGCAGCGGTAGCCGATGCCGAAAATCTGCAGCTCCCGCGTAAAGCCGGTGGAGACGCCCTGAATCGCATTGGCGGCCAGCGCGCGCGTCAGCCCGTGCAGAGCGGCCTTGTCGTCGCCATCCCGCTGCAGTTCGAGTTTGCCGTCCCGCTGGTTAAAGGTGATCCCGGCCGGAACCGGCACGGTCTGCTTGCCCTTGGGCCCTTCGACGACAACGTGCTCGCCGACGGTGATCTTGACGCCCTTCGGCAGCACAATCGGTTTTTTTCCAACTCGTGACATGTCCTGACTCCTAGTACACGTGGCAGAGAATTTCCCCGCCCACGCCTTCCTTACGCGCCGTCGACCCCGTCATCACTCCGCGCGGCGTAGTTAAAATGTTGATGCCTAACCCGCCCAGCACGCGCGGGACTTGCTTCGATCCGCAATATACACGGCATCCGGGGCGCGACACCCGCTCGATCCGTGAAATTACCGGAACGTTGCCAGCCGTGTATTTGAGATAAATGCGAATCGACTTCATCGTGCCGTCTTCGGTCAGCTTGTAGTTGGCGATGTAGCCTTCGTCCTTGAGAATTTTCGCGATATCGGTTTTCAAGCGCGACGCCGGCACGTCCACTTTCGGATGGCGCGCCTGCAGCGCATTGCGCACCCGCGTCAGCATGTCGGCAATCGGATCGGTAGTCGTCATTCCTATTCCTCCACCTTGATCTGGGCTACCAGGAAGCCTTGATCACGCCGGGCACTTCGCCGGCCAGCGCGAGTTTCCGGAAACAGATCCGGCACAGCTTGAACTTGCGCAGATACCCGCGCGGACGCCCGCACCGGAAACACCGGTTGCGGTGCCGGCACTGGAGTTTCGGCACCTTGTTCGCCTGCGCAACGGCGAGTCTTTCATCCCTGGCAATTTTGGCAGTAGTGGCCATCTATAATCCCCTAAGCTCGGAACGGCATGCCGAGATGTTTCAACAACGCCAGCCCCTCGGCATCGGTCCTGGCGGTGGTCGTAATGCAAATATTCATCCCTTTGACTTTTTCGACTTTGTTGTAGTCGATCTCCGGGAAAATCAACTGATCCTTCACACCCAGCGTATAATTCCCGCGCCCGTCGAACGATTTCGACGACACTCCGCGAAAATCGCGCACGCGCGGCAGCGCCACGTTCACCAGGCGATCGAAAAATTCGTACATCCGGTCCCCGCGCAGCGTTACCGTGCAGCCGATCGGCATGCCCTCGCGCAGCTTGAACGCCGCAATCGATTTGCGCGCCTTGGTGATCACCGGCTTCTGTCCCGCGATCTGCGTCATCTCGTTCACCGCGCCATCCATCAGCTTGGCGTTCTGGGTCGCCTCACCGAGGCCGATATTCAGCGCGATCTTTTCGATCTTGGGAACCGCCATCACGTTCTTGTAGCCGAATTCCTTGGTGAGCGAGGGAATCACCTGCTGGTGATAATGCTCTTTTAACCGTGCAACTGTTTTCGCCTTCGCAGCCATAACCTTTATGCCTTCTTGTCCAGAATCTCGCCGCCTTTTTTGGCAACCCTGACCCGACGCAACACCGACCCGGTCTGATCCATGCGATACCCGATGCGCGTCGTCTCTCCGCCCGAAGTCACCATCATCACGTTCGAAATCGAAATCGGCATCTCGTGCTCTGCAATGCCCCCCTTGATTTGCTTCGACGGATTGGGCCGCGTGTGGCGCTTCACCATGCTCACGCCCTCGATCAGAACCTTGCCCGTCCTGCGGTCCACGTGCAGCACGCGTCCAGTCTTGCCTTTGTCGCGTCCCGCGATCACCTTGACCACGTCGTCCTTCTTGATCTTGACCTTCACCAGAACGCGCGGCGAATTCTGATCGCGCCGCCGGATTTTGAACATGGGCATCTAAATCACCTCCGGCGCGAGCGATACGATCTTCATGAATTTCTTGTCGCGCAGCTCGCGCGCCACCGGCCCGAACACGCGCGTCCCGATCGGCTCGCCAATGTCGCTGATCAGCACCGCGGCATTCGAATCGAAGCGGATATAGGTGCCGTCCTTGCGGCGGGTTTCCTTGCGCATCCGCACGATCACGCAGCGCACCACTTTACCCTTTTTAATGGCGGACTCGGGCGAGGCTTCCTTCACCGCCGCCGTGATAATATCGCCCAGCCCGGCGTGCAGCCCCAGATCGCCGCCGCGCGGCAAAATGCAGGACAGCCTGCGCGCGCCGCTGTTGTCGGCAACCTCGAGAATGGTACGCATCCCAATCATAAAAATCTCCCTAACTGGCCCTGGCTATTTCTTCTTGCCCTTCTTCTTCGAAACCCGCTTCTCCGGCCCGGTCTCGATTCCGATCGAGCTCAGGTCGGTGGTCACCTGCACCGCCCGCCGCACCACTTCGCCCAGCGTCCAGCGCTTCAGCTTGCTCATGGGCCGGCACTCGATAATCTTCACCACATCGCCGACCTTGGCGGTTTCCTGTTCATCGTGGGCGTAGAATTTCTTGCGCTTCACCACGATCCGCTTGTACATCGGATGCGGCACGCGCCGCGTGACTTCGACCACGATCGTCTTGGCCATCTTGCTCGACAGCACCGACCCGATCTTTTCGTTTTTGACGCTGTGCGTGTCGTTCTGGACGCTCTGTTTGGTTTCCGCCATCGGATTCTATCCTTTGCTCGCCGGCCTCGGCGTCCGGACCGGTTTGTGCGCGGGCGCCGTTCTTGCAGCGCCGTGGGATGCGCCTTTCTTGGCCGCCGGCGCCTTCGCGGATTTCGGAGCCGCCTTCGCCGCAGCCGCATCCTTCTTCACCGGCGCCGACTTCTTCGCGACCGCTTTCTTGCCCTTTTTCTGAGCCTTCTGATGCGCCGCCGCTTCCGCCTGGACCGTCGCCGCCGAATCCGGATGCAGTTCGCGCTCGCGCAGCACGGTCAGCATGCGCGCCCGCTCTTTGCGCAGCGCCCGGTACTTCTTCAACCCTTCCAGTTGCCCCATGCGCATCTGGAACCGCAGCCGGAACATCTGCTCGTTCGATTCCCGCATCTGCTTTTCGATCTCGTTGGTGTCGAGCGCCCGCGCCCGTTCCGCATTCGCTTTCATGGTTCTATTCCGCCTGATCCCGCCAGACCAATTTGGTCGGCAGCGGAAGCTTGGCCGCGGCCAGCTTCATCGCTTCTTCGGCGATCGCCTTGGACACGCCTTCCATCTCGAACAGAATCTTCCCCGGCCGGATCACGCACACCCACTGATCCGGCGCGCCCTTACCTTTTCCCATACGCGTTTCAGCCGGCTTCTTAGTGATCGGCTTGTCCGGGAACAGCCGGATCCAGACCTTGCCGCCGCGCTTGATCGACCGCGTCATCGCCACGCGCGCCGCTTCAATCTGGCGATCCGTAATCCAGCCGCACCGCATGGCCTTCAAACCGAAATCGCCGAACGCCAGCGTCGAGCCTCTCCACGCCTTCCCCGTCATCCGCCCGCGCTGCTGCTTGCGGTACTTGACCTTCTTCGGCATCAACATAAGCTACTCCGTCTTGCCTCCGCCTTCCGGCCCGCCCTCTTCATCTTTTTTCCAACCGGGCTGCGTGGGCGCGGCCATGGGAGGCAGAATCGGCGTCGACCGCGGCATCTCGCCCGGCGCGCCCTGCGTAGCCCCACTCTCCTGCGTCATCGGCGTGGGAGCAGGCCGCGGTCCCCGGTCGCCCCGATCGCCGCCGCGGTCGCCCCGATCCCGGTCGCGATCCCGATCCCGCCCTCTCGGAGGAGCTCGCCGCGGTTCCGGTTCATTCCGCAATCCGCGCCGCTGTCCGCCCGGCAGAATCTCGCCCTTATAAACCCAGCATTTGATGCCGATCACGCCATACGTCGTATACGCTTCGCTGAACCCGTAATCGATATCCGCGCGCAGCGTATGCAGCGGAAGCTGCCCCTGCAGATACCACTCGGTGCGCGCGATTTCGGCGCCATTCAACCGCCCCGACACGCGAACTTTGATTCCCTTGCACCCGAACCGCAGCGCCGAGTCGACGCTCTTGCGCATCGCCCTTCTAAACGCCACGCGCTTTTCGAGCTGCAGCGCGATGGTCTCTGAAACCAGCTGCGCGTCCAGCTCCGGTTTGTGAACTTCCTGAATGTCGATGAAAACTTCGCGCTTGGTTTTCTTGGCGAGATCGGCCTTCAGCTTTTCGATCTCCGCGCCTTTGCGCCCGATAATGATTCCCGGCCGCGAGGTGTGGATGGTAATCCGCAGCTTGTTCCCGGGCCGGTCGACTTCGATCGAACTCACGCCCGCGCTCTTCAACCGGTCACGCAGAGAGTCTTTGAGTTCCAGGTCCTCGCGCAGGAGCTTGGCGTAATCCTGCTTGGCGAACCACCGCGACCGCCAGGTCTTGGTGACGCCCAGCCGGAATCCGTACGGATGTACTTTCTGACCCATGCGTTACTCCCCGCCTTCTTTCGCGCGGTCCCCGACCTTGACGATAATGTGCGACATGCGCCGCTGATAGCGGTACGCCCGCCCCATCGGCGCCGGCCGGACCCGCTTCATGCGCGGTCCTTCATTCACATACGCCTCGGTCACGAACAGCTTGTCGACATCCACGTCATTCGAGCGGTTCTCCGCGTTGGCAATCGCCGAGCGCAGAACTTTTTCAACCGACGGCGCAATCCGCTTGTTGACCGAGCGCAGAATGTTGATCGCATCCCCCGCCTTCTGTCCCCGGATCATGTCCACCACCAGGCGGATCTTCTGCGGCGACGTCCGAATGTATCTCGCTTGAGCTTTGGCTTGCATATCGGTTCCTCTACCCCGCCGGCTTCGCGGTCTTTTCCGCCGCAGCCTTGTTCGCGTGCCCTTTAAAGGTCCGGGTCGGCGAAAATTCGCCCAGCTTGTGACCCACCATGTTTTCCGTCACATACACGGGGATGAACTTCTTGCCGTTGTGCACCGCGAGCGTGTGCCCGATGAACTCCGGCAGAATGGTCGAGCGCCGCGACCACGTCCGCACCACTTTTTTTTCGTTCTTGGTGTTCATCGCCTCCACCTTTTTCATCAGGTGGTCATCGACGAACGGTCCCTTGGCTAATGAGCGACCCATGTGTTATCTCTTCTTCGCCTTCCGCGTCACGATCCACTTATCCGTCCGCTTGTTGTTGCGAGTCTTGAATCCGCGCGTAGGCTGGCCCCACGGCGTCACCGGATGCCGCCCGCCCGAAGTTTTACCTTCGCCGCCGCCATGCGGATGGTCGACCGGGTTCATCGTGACGCCGCGATTGTGCGGCATCTTGCCCATCCACCGTTTGCGCCCCGCTTTGCCCAGGCTGACGTTTTCGTGCTCGACATTGCCCACCTGGCCGATGGTCGCCGTGCATTCGACCTGAACTTTGCGAATCTCGCCCGAGGGCAGCTTCAGCAGCGCGATATCGCCTTCGCGCGAAACCAGCTGAGCCTGGGTGCCCGCTGAGCGCGCCATCTGCCCGCCCTTGCCCGGCCGCAGTTCGATGTTATGCACGATCGTACCGGCCGGAATATTCTTGAGCGGCAGCGCGTTGCCGATCAGAATATCCGCCTCCGGACCCGAGGAAACCACACGCCCCACGACTAAGCCGACCGGCGCCAGAATATAGCGCTTCTCGCCATCCGTATAATGCAGCAGCGCAATCCGCGCGCTGCGGTTCGGGTCATATTCGATGGCCGCGACCTTGGCCGGAATCCCGATCTTGTCGCGCTTGAAATCGATCTCGCGATAGGCCTGCTTGTGTCCGCCGCCGATGAACCGTGACGAAACCCGCCCCGTGCTCGACCGTCCGCCCGACTTGCGCTTCCCGCGCACCAGGCTCTTTTCCGGCGTCTGCTTGGTGATATCCTCGCGCGAAACGACCGTCTGAAACCGTCGCGTAGGCGTAGTCGGCCGATAACTCTTTATTGGCATGACAGTTCTCCGTGAGAGCCACAGATGCACACGGATTCACACCGATAACCAAAAGGTGCTTTCATCTGCGTATATCGGCGTGAATCTGTGGCCATAAACTCTTAAATCTCCGCGTACTCCGGGATCTTCTCCCCCACCTTCAACCGCACGTACGCTTTTTTCCAGTCCGCGCGATACCCCGCAAACCGACCGCGCCGCCGCAACTTGCCTGCCGTCACCGACGTCCGCACATCTTCCACTTTCACCTTGAAAATGGTCTGCACGGCCTGCCGGATCTGCGTCTTATTCGCGCCCGCAGCGACTTCAAAACACAGCGTCCGCTCGGCGTCCTTCTTGGTCACGCCCTTTTCGGTCACCAGCGGCCGTTTAATCACATCGTATACGCCGATCATGCCAACGCCTCCGACAATTTCCGCGCCGCGGCTTCGCTTAAGATGACCTGCGCGTACTTCAACAGGTCGTACACACTCAGTTCGCGGCTCGAAACCAGCTTCACGCCTTCCAGGTTGCGGCTCGACAACTCCAGATTCCGGTTCTCGTCATTGTTCACGAGCAGAATCGTCTTGGCCGCCTCGATTCCCGTCAGCGCCGCACGCATCTGCTTGGTCTTCGGCTCGGTAATCGAAAATTCATTCACCACCCGCAGTTCGCCGTCGCGCAATTTCGCCGACAGCGCGCTTCTCAGGGCGCCTAACAGCATCTTCTTCGGAAGATGATAAGAATAATCCCGCGGCTGAGGACCCCACACCGTCCCGCCATGCCGCCACAGCGGACTGCGGATCGATCCCATGCGCGCCCGGCCGGTGCCCTTCTGCTTCCACAATTTCTTACCCGACCCGGCCACTTCATGCCGCGTCTTGGTCGACGCCGTCCCGCGCCGCCTGCCGGCCTGATAGTGCCGCACCGCTTCATACAGCAACGCCTCATTCACCGGCGCACCGAACACCGCGTCGGCCAGATCCACCGAGCCGACTTTCTGGTTGCTCCAATCGATAATGTCTACGCTCGGCATGGCTACTTCTTCGCCCTCCTGACCATGACGTATCCGCCGGTCGGACCCGGAACCGCGCCCTTCACCAGCAGCACGTTCTCCTCGGCATCCACCTGGACGATCTCGAGATTCCGCACCGTCACCCGCGCCGTTCCCATGTGCCCGGCCATCTTCATCCCGGGAAACACGCGCGACGGGAAGCTCGACGCGCCGATCGATCCCGGCGCGCGGTGGAACATCGAGCCGTGCGATCCCGGACCGCCCTTGAAGTTATGCCGCTTGATCAGGCTCGCGAATCCGCGCCCTTTGCTCACGCCGATCACGTCGACCTTTTCCTTGGGCTTGAACTCGTCCACCAGCACCCGGTCGCCGGCTTTCAGATCGCCATTCGACCCTTCTTCCAGGCGAAACTCGCGCATGAACTTCACGCCCTCGGCGCCCGATTTCTTGAGATGCCCGGCCGACGGCTTGTTCACGCCAGTCTTCTTGGCATATTCCATGAAGCCGAGCTGCACCGCGTCATAGCCGTCCGAGGTGGGCGTCTTGCGCTGCACCACCACACAGGGCCCGGCCTTGAGCACCGTGACCGGCACTACCTGGCCATCGGCCGAGAACACCTGCGTCATCCCAATCTTCTTCCCTAAAATTCCTGGACTCATCCCAAACTCCAGTCGGCTTTACTTGCCTTTGCCGAATGCCTTAATCTCGACATCCACGCCCGCCGGCAGATCCAATTTCATCAGCGCATCCACGGTGTCCTGGGTCGGCTCGAGAATATCGAGCAACCGCTTGTGCGTGCGAATCTGAAACTGCTCCCGGCTTTTTTTATCCACGTGCGGCGAGCGCAGCACCGTGTACAGATTTTTCACCGTCGGCAGCGGAATCGGCCCCGCCACCGTCGCCCCGGTCCGCTTGGCCGTATCGACGATTTCCGTCGTCGACTGATCCAGGATCCGGTGATCATACGCCTTCAGGCGGATGCGAATTCGTTCTCGTAAGCTGCTCATTGTTTTTTGCTGGCCCCTGGACCCTGGCCGCTGACCCCTGGCATCATTCCACGATCTCGGCGACGGTTCCGGCGCCCACCGTGCGACCGCCCTCGCGGATCGCAAAGCGCTGCCCTTTTTCCATGGCGACCGGCGTGATCAGCTCCACCACCAGGCTCACGTTATCGCCCGGCATCACCATCTCCATGCCTTCGGGCAACTGCGCGACTCCCGTCACGTCCGTGGTCTGGAAGTAGAACTGCGGCCGGTATCCCTTGAAGAACGGCGTGTGACGACCGCCTTCATCTTTGCTCAAAATGTAAACTTCGCCCTTGAACTTCTTGTGCGGCTTGATGGTCCCCGGCTTGGCGATCACCTGCCCGCGCTCCACGTCGTCTTTTTCAATCCCGCGCAGCAGCAGACCCACGTTATCGCCCGCCCGGCCTTCGTCGAGCAGCTTCTTGAACATTTCGACGCCGGTGACCACCGTCTTGCGCGTATCGCGGAAGCCGACAATTTCCATTTCCTCGCCGACCTTGCAGATCCCGCGCTCAATTCTGCCCGTGACCACCGTGCCACGGCCCTGGATCGAGAAAATATCCTCGACCGGCATCAGGAACGGTTTGTCGATCACGCGCGCCGGCATGGGGATATACTTGTCGACCGCTTCCATCAGCTCGTCGACCGTCTTTTCCCACTTGTCTTCGCCATTCAATGCGCCCAGCGCCGAAACCTTGATCACCGGCAGATCGTTGCCCGGGAACCCATAACTCGTCAGCAGCTCGCGCACTTCGAGCTCGACCAGCTCGAGCAGCTCCGGATCGTCCACCATGTCGACCTTGTTCAGGGCGACCACAATATACGGAACGCCCACCTGGCGAGCGAGCAGAATATGCTCGCGCGTCTGCGGCATCGGCCCGTCGGTCGCCGCCACAACGAGAATCGCGCCGTCCATCTGCGCCGCGCCGGTGATCATGTTCTTGATGTAGTCGGCGTGGCCCGGGCAATCCACATGCGCGTAGTGGCGATTCGCCGTTTCATACTCGACGTGCGCCACGGCGATCGTGATCCCACGCGCCTTTTCTTCGGGAGCGTTATCGATCGAATCGAAGCTCCGAAACTTGTTTTTCGGATTGTGCTTTGACAGCGTCTTGGTAATCGCCGCGGTCAGCGTGGTCTTGCCGTGGTCGATGTGTCCGATGGTTCCCACGTTCACGTGCGGCTTACTGCGATCAAATTTTTCCTTCGCCATAATCTTGTCTCCTCAAAACTCGCTTAACTGGCAACCTTACCCTGCGCGCGGCTGGTAATCTCTTCAGCCACCGACTTGGGAACTTCTTCGTACTGCCCGAAATGCATTGTGAACGCCCCGCGCCCCTGCGTTCTCGAACGCAGCTCGGTCGCGTAGCCGAACATCTCCGACAGCGGCACCATCGATTTGATAATCTGCGTGGAACCCAGAATCTCGGTTCCTTCCAGGCGTCCGCGCCGCGAGATCAGGTCGCCGTTCACCGGCCCCATATACTCGTCCGGCACAACCACTTCAACCCGCATTACCGGCTCGAGCAAAACAGGTTTCGCCTTGCGCGCCGCTTCTTTGATGCAGATCGAAGCGCAGATCTTGAACGCCATTTCCGACGAGTCCACGTCGTGATACGCCCCGTCGAGCACCGTGATCTTCACGTCCGACATAGGGTACCCCGCCAGAATCCCATGCTCCAGCGCTTCGACCACGCCCTTTTCGATCGCCGGAATAAACTCTTTCGGAATGTTGCCGCCGCGGATTTCGTTTTCGAATTCAAACTCACCGCCCGCCGGCAACGGCTCGATACGCAGTTTGCAGCGCGCATACTGCCCGCTACCACCGGTCTGCTTCTTGTGGGTGTAGTCGAATTCGGAGCTCTGCCGAACAGTTTCCCGATAAGCGACTTGAGGCTTTCCGACGTTGGCGCCCACGTTGAACTCGCGCTGCATGCGGTCGACAATGATCTCCAGATGCAGCTCGCCCATCCCGGCCAGAATGGTCTGCCCGGTGTCCGGATCGGTCGAAACCTTGAGCGTAGGATCTTCCTGCGCCAGTTTCGCAATCGCCATCCCCAGCTTTTCCTGATCGGCTTTGGTCTTCGGCTCGATCGCCAGCTGAATCACCGGCGCCGGGAAATCGATCGATTCGAGCAGCACCGGGTGCTTCTCATCGCAGATCGTATCGCCGGTGATGACGTTCTTCAACCCCACCGCCGCGCAGATGTCGCCGGCCAGAATCTCGGTGATCTCCTCACGCTTGTTGGCGTGCATCTTCACCAGGCGCCCGATACGTTCCTTGCGGCCCTTAGAAACGTTGTAAATCGACTCGCCCGCGGACAGCTTACCGGAATAAACCCGTATGAACGCGAGCTGACCGACAAAGGGATCCGTCATGATCTTGAACACCAGCGCCGCGAATGGTTCCGCGTCGTCCGGCCGGCGCTCGATCACTTTTTCTTTATCGTCCACTGCATGCCCCCGAATGGGAGGGACATCCAACGGCGACGGCAGATAATCAACCACAGCGTCAAGCAGATTCTGGACGCCCTTGTTCTTGAACGCCGACCCGCACACCACCGGGAAAATCTTCTGCGCGATGGTCGCCTTGCGAATGCCCGCGCGCAGCTCGTCCTCGGTGATCGGAGCGCCTTCCACGTATTTGGTGAACAGATGGTCGTCCGATTCCGACACCGCCTCCACCAGCTTGTCGTGGAATTCCTTGGCCTGATCGGCCAGTTCTTCCGGAATTTCGATGTCGTCGAACTTGGCGCCCAGCGTCTCATCCAGCCACACGCGCGCCTTCATGCTTACCAGGTCGATTACGCCGGTGAACCGTTCCTCGGCGCCGATCGGAAGCTGAATCGCCACCGGCCGGCACTTCAGCCGGTCGATAATCGTATTGAAGGACCGCTCGAAATCCGCGCCCACGCGGTCCATCTTATTGATGAAGCAAATCCGCGGAACGTGATACTTGTCGCCCTGGCGCCACACCGTTTCGGTCTGCGGCTGCACGCCCGCCACTGCATCGAACACCGCCACCGCGCCATCGAGGACACGTAAGCTGCGCTCCACCTCCGCGGTGAAATCGACGTGACCCGGCGTGTCAATGATATTGATGGTGTGGTCGTTCCACTCGCAGGTGGTGGCCGCCGACGTGATGGTGATGCCGCGCTCCTGCTCCTGCTCCATCCAGTCCATCACGGCCGTGCCTTCGTGCACTTCGCCGATCTTGTACGTCCGGCCCGTGTAATACAGGATGCGCTCGGTGGTAGTCGTTTTACCGGCATCAATGTGCGCCATGATGCCGATATTGCGCATTTTTTCGAGTTGTACTGTACGAGCCATAAAAATCTAAACCTGCCTACCAGCGATAGTGCGCGAAAGCCTTGTTCGCTTCCGCCATGCGATGCACGTCGTCCTTTTTCTTGATCGCCCCGCCCCTCAGATTCGCCGCGTCATTCAATTCGTTGGCGAGCTTTTCCGGCATCCCCTTCTCCGGCCGGGTCCGCGCATTGATCAGAATCCAGCGGATCGCCAGGGACGTCCGCCGGTTGTTCGGAACCTCGACGGGAACCTGATAGTTGGCTCCGCCCACGCGCCGCGTCTTCACTTCCAAAAGCGGCTTGCAATTCTCGACAGCCTTCTTGAACAGCTTCAACGGATCGTCCTGCGTCCGTTCTTTAATCGTGTCCATGGCCGCATAAAAAATCTTCTGCGAGACGGCCTTCTTGCCGTCCCACATCATCGAGTTGACGAATTTTTCCGCCAGCGTCGAGTTGTACACCGGATCCGGCAGGATCTCTCGCGATTCAGGTCTGCGTCTGCGTGGCATAAATTATTTCGCCGGGCCGCCCTTCGGCCGCTTCGCTCCATATTTCGATCGTCCCTGCTGCCTTCCCGTCACGCCCGCCGTATCGAGCGTCCCGCGTACCACGTGATAGCGCACGCCCGGCAAATCCTTCACGCGCCCGCCGCGGATCAGCACAATCGAGTGTTCCTGCAGATTGTGCCCCACGCCCGGGATATAGCAGGTGACCTCGAGTCCATTAGTAAGCCGCACGCGCGCGATCTTTCTGAGCGCCGAATTGGGCTTCTTGGGAGTGGTGGTCTTCACCTGCGTGCACACCCCGCGCCGCTGCGGACAAGCCTGCAGCGCCGGACTGGCCGTCTTAAAACGCGTGGGCCGGCGGCCCTTACGCACAAGCTGGTTGAACGTCGGCACGTACTTCCTCTCCATCGATCATTGTTAGAAACCACCCGGAAACCCGCGTCGATCAAACCCGTTTGCACAAACCGGGCCCGCACGAATGCAAATTCCCAAAATCCTGCGAAGGTGATTAAGGCTTCGGACTAGCCCATGCCCAGACAGCGTAGAATCCGCCTGAGTAGCGGGGCCGACCCCCGGCCGGGCTGCCAAACATGACAGCGGTAGCACAGGAGCAGAAGATCACTCGCTAACTTCATAGAGGATAGCGAACCCGTAAAAGGATGTCAACTTGGGTCGGGGTCGACGCTCTCGCCGTCTTTTGACTCCTCATCCGACTCGCGCAAAACCAGCTTCCTTCGAATGCGCTCGATGGCAGAATGGAAATCTCGGCCCATTTTGTCAGCGTCCGGTTCGGAATCCTTCTCGACTGCCATACAACGTTAACCGGTTAGATGATATCCGCCGGATGTCCGTTCATAAAAGTTTCTAAAAATACCCGGCATTGGAAACCAGCTTGCCAACGTCCGTGTGCGAGTTGGACCATGACCCTCAACGCCGATCGACAGGACCTAGCCAACTTAATCCTGCAAAACGAGATAGCGCTGCGGCGCGCCCGCAGAATGGTCGCTTTTATGCGCGTCGTTTCCGAACTGGAAGCGCAGGTCTTGAGTGCAAGCGTAGAATCTTCCGCTCGGTCGGAACCGCTCGCGGAGACTACGCCGCCGGCGCGGTCTTCTTCTTAGAACTGCGCCGCTTTTCCACGGGCGGTTGCCGGTCGCTCTTCTTCAGATTCGGCAGCACGATCGTCAATACGAACTTCTTCTCGCCGTGATCGTCGAATTTAATGACGATATACTCCTCGTTGCAGCTCAGCACGCTTCCCAATCCGAATTTGGGATGTTCGACCTGAGCGCCTTGCGCGAAGGCGGGTTTGGTGGCCATGGATATCTCCATTGTAACAGGACCCGGAACGTCCCGCCCTTTCTTTCCGGGAACTTCCCCCAAAATCCGGTGTCTAACTGGACATTAAGCGGTAGAATAGTTCCGGGTTAACCGATTTGGCCGATACTACCGTCAGCTTCGAATTCGACGCCGCCGATCTCGGCGCCCAGGCTCGTGAACGCGAGTCGGTTCTGGTTCTTGGTCTGTGCTCTGGGGCCGAGTCGGCCTATGAAACGCTTCTGGCCCGCTTCGAGCAGCCCGTCTTTAATATCGTCAGCCGCCTGATGGACGATCCGGCCGACGCCGCCGATGTAGTCCAGGAAGTGTTCCTGAAAGTTTTCAGAAATATCGGCTCCTTTCGCCGGGACGCGTCATTGAAGACCTGGATCTATCGCATCGCCGTCAATGAAGCACGCAATCACCGGCGCTGGTTCAGCCGCCATCGCCGCCGCGAAATCGGCCTCGAATCCGATCCCGGCACAGGCACCGGATATACCTTTGAAGATTGGATTCCCGATCCCGGCCGCTCGCCCTTCGATGCGGCCGTCGATCACGAAACGCACACCATGATCGAGGACGCGCTCGCCCAAGTGAATCCCACCTTCCGGGCCGCACTCATTCTGCGTGAAATGGAAGGTCTGAGCTATGAGGAAATCGGGGAGGTCCTGAGCATTTCCCTGGGAACAGTCAAGTCGCGCATCCTGCGAGGGCGGGACGCGCTTAGGAAAAATCTTGCCGGAAGGATGGAGCCCGGGACGGCTCCGGACTGGCTTCCGCAAGTGGCGGATTAAAAATGCGCGCCCCGTGCAACTGCGTGCAAGGAAGCTATCAACAGGCGGTATGAAACGCGATTATCAGGAAATGCGCGATTCGCAAGAGTTATCCGGCTTCAATCCTAGAAGGACCCCGACGGACGCGTGCCCGTCGGAAATATCGATGTCCGACCAGGCACTTAGCCGTGCTGTGGGAGGGTTATGCCGTCGCGTGCCGCCGCCCGAGCTTTCGCACTCCCTCCGCGCTCTCGCCGCGCGCGAGCGTTCGCGCCTTCTCCAGAACCTGCAGATGCCGCTGGCCGACCGCGCCCGCCTGTTTGTCGATAACCTGATGCGCCCGCTCGCCCTGCCCTTCGCCGGCGGAATCTTTTCCGCGGTGGTGCTGTTCAGCATGTGGGTCATCCCCACCTACCCGTTGCGCGGATCGATTACCAGCGACGTTCCCACCGTCCTCAGCACCCAGGCTGCGATCAAACAGACCGGCCCGGTCGACGTTTCCGGAGACGTAGTGGTCGACGTGACCGTGGAGCCGCTCGCCGACGGCACCGGCCGCATGCTCGATTATCATATTGTGTGCGGCAACGTCGCCAACGACGAAGCCCTGCGCCGCAGTATTGAAAGCTTTCTGATCTTCACCGTCTTCGAGCCGGCCACGGCCCTGGGGCAACCGGTCGTAGGGAAAATCCGTCTGTCCCTCCAGTCCAGCCAGATCGACGTCAAAGGCTAACCTGCTCGACTCACTCCGCGGACAGCTGGCTTTGAGCCCGCGCAAGGCTCCCGCCTTGCCAATCGCTCCTGATCCATATAAACTCGTGAATTCCATGCGCCTACTATCGATCACGTTTCTCCTGGCCGCGCTCGCGCCTGCTCAAAACATCGACAGCCGACTCTTTTCCGAAATGCACTGGCGATCCATCGGCCCTCCCCGCGCCGGACGAGCCCGCGCCTTAGCCGGCGTCCCCACTCAGCCCAACGTCTTCTACATCGGCTTCGACAACGGCGGAGTGTGGCGATCCACCGACTTCGGTTCCACCTGGGCTCCGCTCTTCGATAGCCAGCCCACCGGATCCATCGGCGCGATCGCCGTGGCGCCCTCCAATCCGAGCATCATCTATGTAGGCAGCGGCGCCGGCATCATCCGCCCCGACCTGGCCACTGGCGACGGCATGTACAAATCCACCGACGCCGGCAAAACCTGGACCCACCTGGGCCTGCGCGACACCCAGATGATCGCCAATATCGAAGTCGATCCGCACGATCCCAACAAGCTCTTCGTCGCTGCCCTGGGACATCCCTACGGCCCTAATCCCGAGCGCGGAATCTTCCGCTCCACCGACGGCGGCGCGACGTTTGAAAAGGTTCTCTACAAAGACGAATACACCAGCGGCAACGACGTTCGCCTCGACCCGCAAGACCCTAACATCGTCTACGCTGCGCTCTGGCAGCAGCAGCAGGGATTCTATGAAAACGGCGCCTTCGGCGGCACCGGCGGCGGCATCTACAAATCCACCGACGGCGGCTCCCACTGGGCGCAACTCACCGGCGGACTTCCTCCCGTCATCGAAGCCAATCTCGCCATCGCCCCCAGCAATTCGAAAGTAATCTACGCGATGATCGCGCACCCCGGCGGCGCGGGCGCAGGGGGTGGACGCGGCGGCCGCGGCGGCGGAGCCAACGGCAGCATCAGCTTCTACAAATCCACCGACGCAGGCGAGCACTGGGTGATCGCTACGGATGACCCACGCGTCTACGAAACCGGCTCTCAGCGCCATCCGCCCGACAATCGCCCGCTAGGCCGCATCGGCGGCGGCGATCTCCCTACCATCACGGTCGATCCGCAGAATGAAAAGGTCGTGTATAGCTGTTCCACTGTCTTCTGGCGCACCGAAGACGCCGGCCTCACCTGGTCCGCCGTCCGCGGAGCCCCCGGCGGCGACGATTATCAAAAGAGCTGGGTCAACCCCACCTTCCCGCAAGTCATTCTCCTGGTCAGCGACCAGGGCGCTGTCGTCTCCTCCAATCGCGGCGAATCCTGGAGCAACTGGTACACCCAACCCACCGCCGCCATGTACCACGTCACCGCTGACAACGCCTTCCCCTATCGCCTGTGCAGCGGCCAGCAGGATTCCGGCTCCGCCTGCGTCGAGAGCCGCAGCATGGACGGCGAAATCACGTTCCATGACTGGCATCCCGTCGGCATCGAAGAATACGGAGCAGCCGCGCCCGATCCCAAGAATCCGAACCTGGTCTACGGCGGAAAAGTTACGGTCTATAACCGGCTCACCGGCCAGAAAGCCAGCGTCGGCCCTCCCGGCGGAGGTCGCGGTGGTGAGCCACCACCCCCCGGCGCTCCTCCGGCGAGAACCGTCCGCACTCAACCCCTGATCTGGTCTCCCAAAGATCCGACTGTTCTGTTCTACGCGACCTCCGGCGTCTGGAAAACCGTCAACAACGGCCACAACTGGACCGCCATCAGCGGCGATCTCACCCGCGGCGACAAATGGGAGCCACCCTCGAACGCCGGCAAATACGCGTCCGGCTTCACGCCGACCGCCACCGGCTCCATCACCGCTCTCGCCCCCTCCCCGCTCGATCTGAACGTCCTGTGGGCCGGCACCGGCGACGGCGTCATCCGGCTCACCACCGACGGCGGCGCAAAATGGAACAACGTCACGCCCCCGCAGATGAAGCCATGGGTCCGCATCTTCAATATGGACGCAGGCCACTTCGACACGAAAACCGCCTACGCGGCCGCCAACACGTTGCGCCTCGACGACATGAATCCGCACTTCTGGCGCACCCACGACGGCGGCAAAACCTGGACCGAAATCGACAACGGAATCGCCCCCGGCGCCGTATCTAACTCAATAAGAGAAGACTCGCGCAAGAAAGGTCTCCTCTACGCCGCCACCGACACTCAAGTCTGGGTCAGCTTCGACGATGGCGACCACTGGCACAGCCTGCGGCTCGACATGCCTGCGATCTCCGTCCGCGATATTCAGGTCAAGGACGACGCATCCTGTATGTGCTCGGACCTGGTCGCCGGAACGCACGGCCGCGGGTTCTGGATTCTCGACGACGTCACCCCGCTCCGCCAGGCCGCCGAAGCCGCAGCCGCGTCCGACGCGTATCTCTTTAAACCCGAAACCGGCATCCGCATCCGCTTCGGCACCAACGACCCCACTCCCTGGCCGCCCGAACTGCTGGCCGGCGAAAATCCGCCCAACGGCGCCATCGTGGATTACTTTCTCCCTAACGAAACCTCAAGCGAAGTGAAGCTCGAATTCCTGGACGCCGAAAAGCACGTCATCCGTTCCTATTCGAGCAAAGACGCCGTCCGCGATCCCGATCCCGCCACCAATCCCGCGGCGTACAACAAAATCTGCCAGCAAAACCCCACCGCGCAGGATTGCGGCCTGCCCCTCTACTGGCCCGCGCCGCACCAGGTGCTCAAATCGACCGCCGGAATGCATCGCTTCACCTGGGACATGCACTACGATCCCATCCCCGGCGCGGCCACGGGAGGCCGCGGCGGTGGAGGGGGCGCGAACGGCGCAGTCCCGCATCGCACTTATCCTGGGATCAACTCCCCCTGGGTCGCCCCGGGCGCGTACACCGTCCGCCTGACCGTGAATGGCAAGGCTTACACGCAACCCATCACCATCAAGCTGGACCCGCGCGTCAAAATCACGCCGGAAGTCGAGCAGATCTTCACTCTGACCACGCGCGTCGAAAACCACGTCCGCGCCGCAGCAGCCGCCTACAAGGACGCACGCGTGCTGCTTGAAAAGGTCAAAGGCAACGAAGCGCTTACCAAGCAGATCGAAGAAATCGCGCCCGCCGAACCCGTTCGCGGCGAAGGCGGAGGTCGGGGTGGCCGGGGCGGCCGCGGAGGCTCACCGGAGCCCGCGACACCAGCCAATCTGGCCGACATCGGAGCGAGAATGGTCGCGTCCATCATGCCCATGCAAGCCTCCGAAATGCCGCCCACCGCGACGGAACTGAAAACCGCCGCCGATCAGCAAGCCGCCTACACCACGCTCATGGCGAAGTGGACCGCCATCAAGGCCAAGGCCAGCGGTGGGACCAGCAAGGCCAAATAGTACTGGAGATCCATACGGTAAATCGCGCCCTCGTACCATAACAAATTGGGAATCGCAGGCTATTCCGCAAGTTTAAGGGCCCCCATACAATTGAGGAGCCATGGAACTTGCGCAATATCAGCTTCAAATCTTCGTCAGCCTGGTGGTGATTCTCGCCGCCGCCTTTGTGGCGCTCATCTGCGATTTCCTGAAGGGCAATAACGAACAGCTTCGCGAGCTCGCCGTCGAGCTCCGCGTGCGCCGGGAAGAAGACCAGCGCCGCTCCCAGGCGATGACTCCACAATCCATGCCCGCCCCCGCGCAGGCGCCCGCCGCACGTCCAGAAAAGCAGGTGGAAGCTCCTGCCGCCCGCGCCATGGCCGCTCCGTCATCGGAGCGTAAGCGGACCCCCTCGCCCGACGCCCTGGCCGCCATGGAACGAGGCGCACGTCTGGCCGCATCCCCCCGTCCCAAGCGAGGCGCAGCGGCTCCAACCGTCGAGAAGCCCTTCGAAGTGACTCCTGAAGTGATGCCGAAACCCGCGGTGCCCGCCGGCAAGAAAGACTGGGGCGCACTCCTCTCCCGCCGGGCCGATCCCGTCAGCACCGACGTCCCCGCTGGATTCCACGAAGGTTTCGTTCTGAGCCAACTGGTCCAGAACCGCCAGCCGGTCAGCGGCCTGGTGGTTTCGATCGGCGTCAACACGCCGCGGAACGACGACGGCTCCATGCCCGAACAGGTCAAGAACCTGATCCAATCCTTGATCGGCCCCGGCGATTTCGCCTGCCACACCAGCCCGGAAGAATTTTTGCTCATCTATCCCAATGAGCGCGGCGCATCCGCGCAACGCCGCCTGAGCCAGATCGCACAACAGCTCTGGGATTTCCAACTGAACTCGCTCGGAACGTTCCAGATTCTGTTCAGCTGGGGCGGCGTCGAAGTGAAGAGCGAATCGATCGACGAAGCCATCGCATCGGCGAATGAGCGCATGCAGGAAACCCGCCGCGGCCGCAAGCTCCTGACCATGGAACCGCGCCACGAGCTCCGCAAAGCCGTTTAGTGCACGACGTGCAGAAATCGTCCCACCGCATGCAGCCAGCGCTTCGGCCGGCTAGCTGGTTTCGCGACCGGGGTGTCCGGCGCGACGGGCTCAACCGGCTCCGGTAAATCTACGTTTTTCTCCTGCGCCGGCTCAGGCTGCTCTGCAGCTTCCGCCGGCGCCTCCTTCGTTACGGGCTCGATAATCCGCCGTTCGACCTCCATCGGAGCAACCGCTGCCGGGGCGACCGCTGCGGGCTCAACCCGCCGTCTGGTTTTCCGCCCGACCACCGGCGGAGGCGGCGGAATCGGCGGCCCGTTCAAGTACCGCGCATCCGGAACCCGCGTCGCAACCGGCGCCGGAGCTTCGCGTGCTACCGGAGCCTTCGGCGGAGGACTCTCCCGTGAAATCCGAAACGCTGCCACCCCCACGATGAACAGCGCCAATAGAATCCCGCCCATCCGCAAACCCCGGACGATATCGTCGCGCAATTCCACACAACCACCATCGGCGGGATTTTACTCGGAGTTTAGCGTGTGGGGCCGATTTTCCAGACCGGCTTAAGCATTTGCGTTCGTCAATCCTCAAACGCCGGCTCGAACGCCTCTTCCCCGCGCGGCCGTAACTCGCGATTGCGCATCAGAATCCGGGCACAAGTGTTCCAGCGCAGCAACGCATCGTCATTCCCCGCCGGACGAACCGCTTCGGCCCGCTCATACTGCTCCATCGCATCGCGCAAAGATTGATACGCCGTGAATCCCGCCCCCGGCGCACCCTGCCGCAGCAGCGCGTCCGCCCAGCGCTCGGCGATGATGCCCGCGTAGTACGCCCGCGCGTAATCCCCATCCAGTTTGGGTAGCACCTCGCGGGCCCGCGCCTGCGTCACGCCGTGCCCGAACTGATCGGTAAGGCTCAACAGCAGCATCACCAACGCCTGCTGATTCTCCGGCTCGATGGCGAGAATGTCCAGGCAAATGCTTTCCGCCTGCCACGGCTCATTGAGCAGTCGATAGCGCTCCACTTTCTGAAGCGCTTCAGGAACGGCGCCGCGGGAGATCGGCTTCAGTTCGAACATGCGTCCACTATATCTCGAAAACGGTCCAACGCCGGTCAGTCGAGATCAATCAATTCGTCCCATCCGAGGGCGTAGCCTAGCGCCCGCTTCACATCGCGGCGCCGGCCCGGCGGCAGCGCCCCCACGCGGCTCACGAGCCATGGCCGGGCCACAGTACGGACATTGTCGAGGTTGGCGACGGATGCTGAGGGCAAGCCCTCGTGGCGGCCGAGCTGGACCTCGACCGGAATTCCGCGGACGGTGGTGGTGATCTCTGCGACGATGAATTTGTTCAGATACTGATAGGCATCGTTGCGGCTGAGCAGCAGCACCGGCCGTCGTCCGGCAGGTGCCGGCAAATTGGCCCACCAGATCTCGAACTGCTTCAAGGCTGGTACTCTTCGGCGGTCGACCAATCATCGGCCTCCAGGGCAGAATCGGGCTGTTTGCGATACGCCTCGCGCATTTCCCGGTACTCCGCCTGGCGGACCGCCCTCCGGATCGCGTTGCGGACAAATTCAGACCTTTTGCGCGGTTCGGCGAGCCTGTTCAAGGCCGCCAAAGTTGGTTCATCTAACTGAATGAGCAGCGCCTTCATATACGTTCATTATATATACTTCAGATATATAATTGTCGACTACTCGCTATCTTCGAGAATCAACGTGGACCCATGCTCGATCGCGTCCTGCAACCCGGCTGCGTAGCGATATTGTTGGAGTAACTGCGCGCGCGACTCGCGAATGTGGACCAGAAACTCGACGACGAGGGCACGACGGTCGGCCGTGCGGCCGAGAACGCGCTGCGTGTCCTCGTTGTAATACGTAAGGAGAGAAGCGTTCGGGGCGAACGCAGTCCGCACACGCGGTGCGGATTCTTTCGAGAATCTCCTGGTCGGTCACCCGAAAATCTTGAACAGCCGCCGCAGCGGATCGTAGAACTCGTCCACCACGCGTTCCTTCAAAGGAATAATCGCGTTGTCCGTGATCTTGATCTCTTCCGGACACACCTTCGTGCAGCATTTAGTAATGTTGCAGTAGCCGATCCCGCAATTGTCCCGCAGATCCCCCAGCCGGTCCGCCGTGTCCAGCGGATTCATCTCCAGGTTCGCCGTGTACACCAGAAACCGCGGCCCGATGAACTTGTCGTGCAGGTGATGATCGCGCAGCACGTGGCACACGTCCTGGCACAGATAGCATTCGATGCACTTGCGGAACTCCTGCACCCGGTCCACATCCGCCTGCTGCATGCGCCACGTCCCATCCGGCGCGTCCGGCTTGCGCGGCTGGAATTTCGGGATCTTTTCTTTTACGCGATAGTTCCAGGAGACATCGGTCACCAGATCTTTGATGCTCGGGAAGGTGTGCATCGGCTCGACGGTCACCGGTTGATCGAGCGGGATCTCGCTCAGCCGTGTCATGCACATCAATCGCGGCTTCCCGTTGATCTCCGCCGAGCATGACCCGCATTTTCCGGCCTTGCAGTTCCACCGCACCGCCAGATCGCCCGCCTGCGTGGCCTGGATGCGATGCACCACGTCCAGCACCACCATGCCGGATTCGACCTCGGTCGAGTAGTCGACGAACTTTCCGCCGTTCTTATCGCCGCGCCAGATTCGGAACGTCGCGCTGGCCATTACTTGTTCTCCTCGATCACTTGTTTCAGTTCGTCAGGCATCGGCTTCACAGGCGTTTCGACCACCCGCGGCGTCCCATCCGCCGATTTGCTCACGCGCAAATTGCACCCCGCCCACTTCTCGCTTTTCTCCGGATAATCGTCGCGGAAATGCGCCCCGCGGCTCTCCTGCCGCGTGATCGCCGCCCGGGCGACAATCTCCGAAACCGTCAGCAAATTGTTCAGATCGAGCGCCGTATGCCAGCCGTTGTTGTATTCCCGATTTCCCGGAACGCCGGCCTTCGCCGCCCGCGCTTTCAGCTTGTCGATCCCTTCGATCGCCCGCTCGATTTCCTCTTCGCGCCGCACGATCCCCACCAGGTCCTGCATCATCAACTGCAAATCGTGCTGCACCGTGTACGGATTCTCGCCCGCCGCGCCGCGCTCGAATGGCTCCAGCGCGCGCCGCGCCGCTTCGTCCACCTGCGCGTTGTTGATCTGGCCGGTTCCATGATCCTTGGCAAATTTCGCCGCATATTCGCCCGCGCGCTGGCCGAACACCAGCAGATCGGAAAGCGAATTCCCGCCCAGGCGATTGGCTCCGTGCAATCCCGCCCCGCATTCCCCCGCCGCGAACAGCCCCGGCACAGTCGACATCTGCGACTCCGCAGCCACCGCGACCCCGCCCATCATGTAATGCGTGGTCGGCCCGATCTCCATCGGCTCTTTGGTGATGTCGATATCGGCCAGCTGCTTGAACTGGTGATACATGCTGGGCAGCTTCTTCTTGATGTGCTCAGCCGCATTCGGGATCTTCTCTTTGATCCACGCAATGTCCAGGAACACACCGCCATGCGGACTCCCGCGGCCTTCCTTCACTTCGCGCCGGATGCAGCGCGCCACGTGATCGCGCGTCAGCAGCTCCGGCGGACGCCGGCATTCCTTGTCGCCCTGCGTGTACTTCCAGCCTTCTTCTTCGTTGTCGGCGGTCTGCGTTTTGTAATTCGCCGGGATGTCGTCGAACATGAACCGCTTGCCTTCTTTGTTGCGCAGCACGCCGCCTTCTCCCCGCACGCCTTCGGTCACCAGAATCCCGCGCACGCTCGGCGGCCACACCATCCCCGTGGGGTGGAACTGAATGAACTCCATATCGAGCAAGTCCGCCCCCGCGTGATACGCGAGCGAATGCCCGTCCCCCGTGTATTCCCACGAATTGCTGGTGATCTGAAACGCGCGTCCGATTCCGCCCGTGCACAGCACCACCGCTTTCGCGTGAAACAATTTGAACCGTCCGCGTTCCCGATCGTAAGCGAACGCTCCCACGCACCGGTCGCCATCCTTCAACAGCGTCAGGATGGTCGTTTCCATGTGAAAATCGATCCCCTGATGAATGCCGTGATCCTGGAGCGTCCGGATCATTTCTAGACCGGTGCGATCGCCCACGTGAGCCAGGCGCGGATAGCGATGCCCGCCGAAATTGCGCTGTAAAATCTTCCCGTCCTTGGTGCGATCGAACATCGCGCCCCAGGCTTCGAGTTCGCGCACCCGCGCCGGCGCTTCTTTCGCGTGCAGCTCCGCCATGCGCCAGTTGTTCAGATACTGGCCACCGCGCATGGTATCGGCAAAGTGAACCCGCCAGCTGTCGCGATCGTCCACGTTGCCCATCGCCGCGGCCATCCCGCCTTCGGCCATCACCGTGTGGGCTTTCCCCAGCAGCGATTTCGAAACCACGCCGACTTTCACGCCCGCCGCCGACGCTTCAATCGCGGCCCGCAGCCCCGCGCCTCCCGCACCCACAATCAGCACGTCGAATTCGAGCTTCTGATAATCCGCCATCAGATGATCCTCACGTCGTGCCAGATTCCCATCGCACACATCCGCACATACACGTCCGTGAATCCGACCCAGAACAGGCTGAACCACGCCCACATCATGTGTTTCCGATTCAGCGTCGATACGCAGTCATAGCAGGATTTGCGCATCGGCTTCTTCGACATTTCGTCGATCCTTCCGCCCACCAGGTGACGCAGCGAGTGGCACCCCAGCGTGTAGCACCCCAGCAGAATCGGATTCACGATCAGCACCAGCGTGCCCACCCCGATCCCGAAGTGCCCGTCAAACCACATTGCCCGATACGCGTCCAGCGCCAGGATCACGATGAAGACCAGCGCCAGGTACAGAAAATAGCGATGGATATTTTGAATGATCAACGGGAACGTCCGCTCGCCCCAATACGACTTGCGAGGCTCACCGACGGTGCACGATACCGGATCCGCCCAGAACGCTTTGTAGTAAGCGCCGCGGTAGTAGTAGCAGGTGAACCGGAATCCGCCGGGCGCCCACAGAATCAGCATCGCCGCCGAAAACGGCAGAAACGCCGGCCACCAGCCGGGCTTGGTCGTCATGAGCAGCGGCGAGTAAAACGGCGACAGGTATGGACCAAACGTGTAATTGTCGCCTTGCAGGGCAGCCCAGGTGGAATACACGATGAAGGCGGAAAAGCCGAGGAACACCAGCAGCGGTTCAATCCACCAGTTGTCTTTACGCGAGGTCTGGCCGAAGCCGCCATTGCGAAGCGGTACGTCAATCGATGACATGGGGTGAGGAAGCTCCAACGCGAGAGTGCAGCATTACAGAATATCGCTGTGGGGCAAGGGTTTTCAAGCGAGCGGCGACGGCGGACGCCGTTAGGATGGCAACTCGACTTCGATTTCGGTCCGCAACGCGGTGCGGGAAGTTTCCTGTTCTGCGATCTCCCACCAGAGCTGAATCGCTTCGGCCGCACGGCGGTTCAATTCATCAATGGACTTCCCCGTGACCAGAATCGTCGGCAACTCCGGGACGTGGGCGCTATAACCGGATTCATCGCCTTCGATCAGCAGCGAATAGGTCCTTTTCATTGAAACTCCTCTTTGATTTTAGTCTGTCGGAGAATCGCTTTGTAGGTTCCAGGCCTCACATCGTCACCCAGGCGGCCCGAGACGATCGTCGTGCGGCCGTCGCGGTCTCGAAATACGCGGTGGTCGCCATTGGTTCGAATGTGTCGCCACCCCGCATTCTCTAACGCCTTGATTACCTCGCGGACCTTAAGCGGCACACGGATCAGAATACCAGGAGGATCGCGGAACGCCCGAAGGTTACACTGAAAATAACGCCCGCATGATCATCGACGCAGCTACAGCCACGTTCCCCGAAATCGCGCTCGATTGCGGCGTAACCCTCGCGCCCGTCGAGATCGCCTATGAAACCTACGGCGAGCTCAATGCCGCCAAATCGAATGCGATTCTCGCACTCCACGCCTTTTCAGGCGACGCCCATGCCGCAGGCGACGGCGGCTGGTGGACCGAAATGATCGGACCCGGAAAAGCCTTCGATACCGACCGCTATTTCGTCATCTGTTCGAACGTCCTGGGAGGCTGTCGTGGAACCACCGGCCCCGGCTCCATCAACCCGGAAACAGGCTGTCCCTGGGCGATGTCGTTTCCCATCGTCACCATCGCGGACATGGTGCGGTTGCAGAAAATGCTGATCGATCACCTGGGGATTTCCAAGCTCCTGGCGGTCGCCGGAGGGTCGATGGGCGGGATGCAGGCGCTCGAATGGGCCGTGACGTATCCGGAAAGCGTTGCTGCAGCGCTGCCCATTGCGACCACCGCGCGGCATAGCGCCCAGCAGATCGCGTTCAGCGAAGTCGGCCGCCAGGCGATCATGGCGGACCCGGATTGGAACGGGGGCGATTACTACGGCGGCCGTCCGCCGGCACGCGGACTCTCCGTCGCACGGATGGTCGGTCATATCACCTACATGAGCGATGAAAGCATGCGGCTCAAATTCGGACGCCGGCTCCGCGCACCCGACCAATTCGAAGTCGAAAGTTACTTGCAGTATCGCGGGAGCAAGTTCGTCGACCGCTTCGACGCGAACTCCTACATCTACATCACCCGCGCCATGGATTCCTTCGACCTGACCGAGCGCGGCAGCCTGGTCTCCCTGTTTGAACGCGTGAAGACCCGCTTTCTGGTCATCAGCTTCACCTCGGACTGGTTGTATCCCAGCTATCAATCGCAGGAAATCGTCAGCGCGCTCCGCCGCCGGAACTGCGACGTGGCGTACTGCGATCTCGCCTCGCACTACGGTCACGACGCGTTCCTGGTGGAGGTCGCCGAGCAGACCGGGATCGTGCGCGGGTTCCTCGAGAACACGCATGCTTGATATATACGGGCGCTCCGACTACGCCATCATCGGCGAACTGGTCGAGCCCGGAACGCGCGTGCTGGACTTAGGTTGCGGGGAAGGTGAACTGCTCGCCTGGCTGCGCGACAACAAAAACGTGGACGCCCGCGGAGTGGAGCAGGCTGGAGCGCGCGCGCAAAGGGCCATCGCCCGCGGAGTCTCCGTGTATCAGGGCGACCTCGAGTCCGCGCTCGACGATTATCCCGATCGCGCTTTCGATTACGTCATCCTGAGCCAGACCTTGCAGGAAACCCGCGAGCCGCTGTCGGTCCTGCGCGGAATGTTGAGAATCGGAGCGCGGGCCATCGTCGCGTTCCCCAATTTCGGCCACTGGCGCGTCCGCATGTCGCATCTGTGGAGCGGCCGCGCTCCCAAGACAGAGCTATTTCCGCACGACTGGTACGATTCGCCGAACATCCACTTCCTGACCGTGCTGGATTTCGAAGGGCTGGCCGTGACTGAGAGATGGTCAGTCGAGCGGCGAATTTTCCTGTCACGCAACCGGGAATTGCGGATGTTTCCGAATCTGATGGCGGAGGTCGCCGTCTTTCTGGTCAGCGGTAGCTCTGCCGCGCGTCCACGGTAAAGCCGAGCGCATTGTCGCGATCGAAGCGCTGGCGCGACTCGCGAGCCTCGGCTTCGAGCTGGCGGGCTTCTTTCTTGCGATTGAGCTTGCGCAGCACGTAGGCGTAATTCAGCCGGTAGGCCGCCAGATCAGGATGGTCGGCCGGAAGCACCCGCGCCGCGATGGCGACCGCCCGCGCCAGGCGCGTTTCGGCTTCCTTCAGCCGTGCCAGATGTGCGTACAGAACCCCCAGATTGTTAAGCGCGGCGGCGGCTTTGGAATGCTCGGCGGCGGCCGCGTTCTCCCAGATCGACAGCGCGCGGAGCAGCAGCGGCTCGGCTTCTTGCAGGCGCTGCAGATCCTCCAGCGCGACCGCCAGATTGTTCGCGGCGGCGGCGACGTCGGGGTCGCGCCTCGCGAGCGCGAGCGATTGGCGAAACAGAGCGGCGGCATGTTCGGCTCGATGCTCAGCTCGATACACGGACCCGAGATTCAGCAGCGACTGCGCTTCTCCGTTGGGGTCGTCCAGACTGCGATGAAGTTCGATGGCCTCGGCGAGTGTGGTCTCGGCCTGATGCAGGAGGTTGAGCTTGATGTACAGCAATCCCAGATCGTTCAGAGTAAGGGCAAGTTGATGCGTCGCCGGTCGATCGCGCTGCACCTCGAGCGCGTGTTCGAAAGTGGACTGCGCGTCCCGCAGCCGGCCCTGTTCGAAGTACACCCGGCCGAGCTCGTTCAGATTCTGGACGGTCCGCTGCCCGGTGAACAGCAGCGCGGCGAGCATAAATCCCGCGGTCATACGCCGTTGGATTGGCGCGAAGGCGGATTAGTTTGGTGCGCGGCTACCGTAAGTCGCGCGCGTTGCGATCGTTACAAGTCCTGGTGCGTGCGCTGCAACCGGATGTTGCCGGTCTCGGTTTTGAGGCGCACGATACGATGCGTGTGGCCGATGTGGCCGGTCGCGGTGGTTCCATGCGCGGCGTCTTCGCGGATCAGGAGCGGAAATTCAGAGCAGACTTCGCCGGTCGCGGTTTCAGCATGCACCTCTGCTCCGCTCGAGTTCATCTCGACATTGACGTCGCCGCGCACCGAGTGCGCTTCCACGTCCTGGTCCGCCAGGCTCGACGAGATTTCGCCATCCACCGTGCGCCCGATGAAGCGCAGCCGTTTGGGAATGCGGACGATGAAATCGACACTTAAATCGCTGAGCAGAACATCGCCGCCGCCACCGTTGTCCCAGCGAATGTGCGCTTCGGAATCGGAAGCCTCGGCCTGGCGGAATCCGCCGCCGTGGCTGGGCCGGCAATCGAAAGGATGGTCCGGATTGGCGTTAGGATACACGGCGCAGATCGTCACTCCGCCCTTGTGCTCCACCACTTCGATCGAAACGTGTTCAGGATCGTCGCTGCCGTGTTTCATGGCGATGACTTCGACTTCGTCGCCCGAAGTCTCCTCGGCGCGCACGTTACCCAAGACGTTGTTGATTTCCACCACTTGTCCGCCGGGCACCCAACCGTGCCAGCGCATCTCCTCACGAACCGAACCCGTGCCGAGGCCGACCGGGCTGGCGGTTAAAACCCACGCAGTCAACGCGAGCATCCCGAGCAGTTTCATAAGGTGATTCCTTGAATCTGATCGGGTAGAGCACGTATTGGGCCCTCGGAACTTATTGAAAAGACACAAAATTGGTGTATTCGAACGGCACACTATGTGTCCGGGTTTGGGACGCGGCGGATGGAAGCGGACATCCGGGATATGTGAAGACCGCGGACATGCTCCGCTCCCTGACGGTCGCGGTTCCGTTTCGCGCCGCGTCGAATAAGCAACCTGCGGAACCCCGCGCGTCAGCAAGGGGAGCGCGTCCGCAGGCGGCCGGCTTTGCCGCGCACACTACAATTGAGACTTGGCTATCGTCAAGGTGAATCACAAAGGCGCCCTGCGGGCAAGGAGCGGGCATCCGTGGATCTTCTCAAGCGACGTGGAGGATCGGGGAAACGCCGCGCCGGGTGATGCGGTGGAAGTGCAGGACCCGCGCGGGCGTCCGGTCGGGACTGCGCATTACAGCTCCACCTCGCAGATCACGTTGCGCCTGTTGTCTTCACTGCGCGAGCCGATCGATAAAGAGTTTTTTATGCGCCGGCTGACGGCCGCGCTTCTCTATCGCGAACGGGTGGTCGAAAATTCGAACGCCTGCCGGCTGGTTTTTTCGGAAGGCGATGTGTTGCCCGGCCTGATTGTTGACCGGTATGGACCGTACCTGGTTTTGCAGACGCTCGATCAGGGGATGGACCGGGCTCGGGACTTGATCGCGCATTGTTTGACGGAATTGCTGACGCCGGCCGGCATTCTCGGTCGCAACGACGCAAGTGTTCGTAAGCTGGAAGGCTTGGCACTTGAAACCGTGGTGCTGGCGGGCGAGATTCCGGAGCGGGTTTCGATCGCGATGAATGGGTTGAAACTCGAAGCCGATCTGCTGCATGGGCAAAAGACGGGAGTTTATTTGGACCAGCGCGAGAATTACCTGGCCGCCCGCCGGTTCGCGCGCGGAAGGGTGCTCGATTGTTTCACGTCCACGGGCGGCTTCGCGCTGCACGCGGCATTGAAAGCGGAAAGTGTGGAGGCGATCGATTCTTCCGCTCCCGCGCTTGCGACCGCGGAGTCGAACGCGCGGGCGAATGGAATTTCGAATGTCCAGTTCCGGCAGGCGGACGTATTCGAATTTCTTTCCGGCATCGAGCGCCGCTATTCGACCATCGTGCTGGATCCGCCGGCCTTCGCGAAGTCGCGAAAGTCGATCGACGACGCGCTGCGGGGGTATAAGGAGATCAATTTGCGGGCGCTGAAACTGCTCGAATCGGGCGGGGTGCTGGTGACGTGTTCGTGCTCGCATCACGTTTCGGAAGCGGATTTTCTGCAGGTGATCGCGGAGGCAGCGCTCGATGCGCGCAAGACGTTACGGGTGCTGGAGCGGCGCACGCAGGCGCCGGATCATCCGGTGTTGCTGACCGTTCCGGAAACGATGTACCTGAAGTGCCTGATTCTCGAAGTGGTGTAGATCACCTACCGGGACATGCGCAGAAACTGGATGTCGGCGGGTTTGAAGCCCCAGCGTTCGTAGAAGGGGACCAGTTCAGGGCGGCAATAAAGTTCGAAATGTTGAACCGCTGCCAGCGCGGGATGCGATGTGATTGCGTCCATCAGGGCTTTGCCCAGGCCGGTTTTGCGGACAGATTCGTCTACGATTACATCCAGAATCAGCGCCTTGTAGACACCGTCGGTGATGACTCGGGCGAACGCAATCAGGCGGGTGGTTTCGGGGTCGGCTAAGGCGATCGTAAGGCTGCCGTCGAGCATCTTGCGAACGTCTTCGATGGTTCGCCCTTGGGTCCACCATTCGTTCTGAAACAGACGGTGCAGGTCTTCAATCTGCGGCTCGCTGAGGGTGTCGACCCGGCGCGGGCCGGTGCGGTCGTGCGCCAGCTTCGATTCGAGATTGGCTTTTACGCCTGGCCATTCCGAGTCAATGATGCTGAAGTACACGCTATGCCGGATGCGGCCGGTGTAGGTCATCATGTGGTTGCGAAAGATGCCTTCCTGGCGCGCGCCGATGCGCTGGATGGCGTTCCGCGACCGGCGGTTCATGGAATCGGTCTTGAGCTCCACGCGCATGCACCCGAGCGTTTCGAAGGCGTGGCGCAGCATCAGGAGCTTGGCTTCGATGTTGACCTTGGAACGCTGGAACGCGGGCGCAATCCAGGTGGAACCGATCTCGACGTGGCGGTTAGGTCGGTCGATGTTCATGTAGCGCGTGCTGCCGATCGCTTTATTCGTCTTGCGGTCGATGGTGGCGAAAGGGAGCGCAGTGCCGGCTTGCTGCGCGGTGAGCGCATCCTTTATATAGGACGCCATCTCGGCGGGGGTGGTGATCTGGAACGGAATCC
This sequence comes from Terriglobia bacterium, assembly GCA_963797245.1. Lineage (GTDB taxonomy): Bacteria > Acidobacteriota > Terriglobia > Bryobacterales > Bryobacteraceae > Palsa-187. The sequence continues at coordinate 233,318 of CAWCPE010000006.1, read as the reverse complement.
AGCGCCAGAGCTCAGGGTCGAGGCCGACGGTGGCGAGATGGTCTACGTGCGTCATGGAGAGGGGCTCCAGACGGACGTATTGGCCCTCCAGTGTGACGGGTTGGATGTCCATATTAAAGCTTAAAAACGGCCTGCTCCCCTCCCTGACGGGTCTGTGTGAAAAGTGGAGCTGATCCCCGCCGTGACCGGCAGGGCTTGTCGCCGACGCCTGTGCCTTCAATGCGCCAAGACAAGCCCTGCCGGTAAGAGTCTGTTTCAAAACGGACTTGCTCCCCTCCCTCACGGTCGGGGTTCCGTTTGGCGCCCCGTCGAATGAGCCCCAATACGGAACCCCGCGCGTTAGCAAGGGGTGCAGGTCCGCAGTTTTCACACAGATTCGCAACGGCGGGGTGGAGTCCCGACTTTTCAGAAAGACTCTGACGGTCGGGGTTCTGTTTTGTCGCGCGTTCAGAACCGCGCGCGTCAGCGAGCGGAGCACGTCCGGAATCTTGTGGTCGCGGTCCCGTTTTGGTGCGATGTGGCGTGCGCATTTATCTGGCCAGGCCGGCTCGGAAGCGGCCGCTGGTCGTCAGGATTTGCTGGGTGCGGTTGTACTCGGTTCGGGTTTGCATGAGCTGCGCGTCCTTGATTTGCTTCAACCCTTGTTGCACCAAAAGGAATGCAACGTACCAGGCGATCACTCCCAGCAGGACCAGCAAAGCGTTTCTTGTGATGGTGTCGCGGCCCTGGATCAGGTCGGTGTCCCAGAGCATGTGCAGGACGACGGGGATCGAAAAGGTGCGCAGGAAGGACGGCTCGATGAGCATCCGGAAGCTGAAGGGATTCGCGCCTTTGACGCGCCACAGCGCGCCGGCGGCGATGGCGGTCCAGGCTACGTGGCCGAAGGGCGCCAGATACGATCGCATTTCAATGATGCCGAACATCCGTGGGTACGCGGGTTTCGAGAGCTCGCTGACGACATACATCAGGTCGTCGATGCTTTTGATTTTCCCGAGCAGGTCGGTGTGCTGGAGCAGATTCGCCATGAAGCCGACCAGATAGCCCCGGTAGAACGAATAGCCAGCGGTTTCAAACGCGGCGAATCCGCAGCCGATGGCGGCTCCGAAAACGATCCCGTTCAGGATGTACTTGTGCTTGATATTGCGCGCGACAATGATCACGGCCGCCAGTTTCACGACTTCCTCTTCAATGCCGGCGGCGGGGTCTCCTAACCATCCGAAGGCCGAAAACCTCGCGGCGATTTCGGCGCCGAGCAGGCTGATGACGCCGCCTAAGCAGACCAGCATCAGAACCTGCACGAAGCTGACGTTGCGCGGGGTGTTGAGCTCCCACAGCAGAACGGCGGTCGCGAGCGGAGCGGCCAGCGCGCCCATCACCATGACTCCGGGAACCAGGTTGGGGTTGCCGAACACGTCGATGGTTTTTGAAAAGATCAGGTAGACGGCCAGCAGGAACAGGAGCACTCGCATGAAGAACCACGGCTTGGGCCAGCCGGTTTCCACGTCTTCCAAAGGCGGCGTAGTTTTAGTAGTGCCGACTACGAAGTAATCTTCAATCTCGCCCGGTTTGCGCGCTTTGAAGACCTCCGAGAACATCTGGGTGAGGCTGAAACCCTGAAGCTTTTCAGTGCTGGTCAGCTGGTTGATGCGGCTCCCCAGGGAGCCGAGCAGATTGGTGAGCTCGACGGGCGCCGATCCGACTTGCCAGGTGGAGGAGCCGAGCTGGAAAGTCTGGCCGTTAGAGAGCGCTCCTTGAGTAACTTCCTGCCCGGCGACACGGAGGCGCGAGCCCTGGAAGGTGCGGAAGTGGAGAACGTTGTTGCTCCAGGAAAGCACCACGTGGTTTTCGGCCACCTGCGGGTCATTCTGTCCGATGCCGGAGACGCGGCCGAGCGAAACTTCGGCCGCGCCGATCATATAGGCTTTCCCGTTGTCGGGACCGGAGGTGCACTGGACCTTGATGGCGTAGACGGGCGTTTCCATGGCAGGCGCGGGCATAGAGGCGGCGGTTTGCGGAACCAGCTGCGGTTGTGGCTGCGGTTGAGGGTTCAAGAGGTAGCCGAGCGCAGTAGATACCGGGCTCCATTGGGGCCAACCGGCCTGCGCCACCTGAGTGGCGGGATGTATAGATCCGGCGCGCACCATCTGCACCAGCTGCTGGGAGGAAACCGGACCCCGCGTCTCGGCTCCTTCCAGATAAAACCACTGATCGGAGGGGCTCATGGGTTCTTAGTGTATCGCAGGGCGGAGCAGGGTTCCTGAAGTTCATCGAGAATAGGAAGGATGCCCAATCGAACTGTCCGGCGCGAGCCGCGGTGGCCGGCGGTGCTCGCGCTGGTGGCGGTGGGAGGGTTGTATTACGCGCTGCCGTCGGAGCTGACCTTCGGGCCCGACTGGATGGTGCTGGTGGTGGTGGTTATGCTGATGACGCCGGCGGTGTTCCTGAGCCGCACGCAGTATTGGCGCGTGACGCAGGTCTTGGGGTTTCTGGCGACCGGCGTGGTGACGTTGGCCCTGATCGCGTCGCTCGGTTTGCTGGTGGCTCGATTGCCGTCGAAGAAAGAGGCTCCGCTGCAGCTGCTGATATCGGCGGCGGCGCTGTGGGTCTCGAATCTGCTGGTGTTCGCGTCGTGGTACTGGAGGCTGGACGCGGGTGGGCCCTTTCAGCGCGACCTGCGCGGGGCGCATACCGATGGGGCGTTCCTGTTTCCGCAAATGACGCTCGATCCGGAGTTGCGGAAAGAGATGGGCGAGGAGCACTGGAGTCCGGGATTCGTCGACTATCTGTTTCTGGCGTTCAACACCAGCACGGCGTTTTCACCGACGGACGTGCCGGTGCTATCGCGGTGGGCGAAGGGGCTGATGATGATTCAGTCGTCGATTTCGCTGGCGACCCTGGCGCTGCTGGCGGCGCGCGCGGTGAATATTTTGTAGGCAAGGTGGCGCACGCACTCGTGCGTGCCGCGTCGGCACTCTTGCCGACGCCCGTTCGGGCGCAGACCAGGTGTCGCGATGAGTCGCGACACGGCACGCACGAGTGCGTGCGCCACAATCACACTCGTCGGTCTTTTTTCGGCGCCTGATAGGATGTACGGATGGTGACTCGACGGACGGTTCTGGCATCGCTAGGATTGAGCGCGGTGGCGAGCGCACAACGGCGCGGAGGGGGGTCTGCGATTCCGGCCGATTCTCCGATTCTGCAACTCAAATCGCGGCGGGCGGAGGCTTCTCCGATCACCGTGGAAGAGCGCAAGGCGCGGATCGAGCGGGCGCGGGTGCTGATGCGCGAGAACAAGATCGACGCGATGGTGCTGACCGGCGGAACGTCGCTTGAATATTTCGGGGCGATCCACTGGGGATTGAGCGAGCGGCTGTTCACCATGGTGTTGCCGTCCAAGGGCGAGCCGTTTTTTGTGTCGCCGGCCTTTGAAGAAGACCGCGCGCGGGAGCAGATCGCGCTGGGACCCGGCGGCAAAGATCCGCGCGTGCTGATCTGGCAGGAAGACGACAGCCCGTATGCCCGCGTGGCGGCGGGAATGCGCGAGCGCGGAATTTCGACCGGCAATATCGGCGTCGAAGAGACCGTGAAGTTCGTATTTTCCGAAGGCATCGGGAAGGCGCTGCCGGGGATGAAGCTGGTGAGCGCGACGCCGGTGACAGCGGGATGCCGGATGATCAAATCGCCGCACGAGATCGCACTGATGCGGCTGGCGTCGTCGGTGACGCTGCAGGCCTACGAAGCCGCGTGGAAAACGCTGCGCGAAGGGATGACGCAGAACGATTTCGCGGGGCTGGTTTCAGCCGCCCACGACCATCTGGGATTTCCAGGCAGCGCGGGAGTGCAGACCGGCGAATATTCAGCGCTGCCGCACGGGTCGGCTACGCCGCAGGTGATTCGCGAGGGGACCATCCTGCTGATCGACGGAGGGTGCCAGGTGGAGGGCTATCATTCCGATATCAGCCGGACGTTTGTCCTGGGCAAACCTCTGGACAAAATGAAGAAGGTGTTCGATATCGTGCATAACGCGCAGACGGCGGCCCGGAATGCGGCTCGGCCGGGAGTGGAATGCCAGTCGGTGGACGCGGCGGCGCGCAAGGTGGTGGCCAATGCGGGGTATGGCGCGAATTACGATCATTTCGCGCATCGGGTGGGGCATGGCATTGGGATGGACGGGCATGAATGGCCCTACCTGGTGCGCGGCGATGCGCTGAAGATGTCGGCGGAAATGACGTTCAGCGACGAGCCGGGGATTTACATCCGAGGCGAGTTCGGCGTGCGCCTGGAGGACGATCTGCACATTATGCAGGAGGGAGCAGAGCTGTTCACGCCGCAGAGCCGCTCGCTCGAACAGCCGTTCGGGGCGTAGGTGCCTAAGGCGGGCGCGCATCGTCGGGCGGAACGGAGAGGGCGAGAGACGCTCGTGTATTACGAGCCGCCGTCCGACAGATAGAATCGGTTATGAACGAACCGAGTCTGGGCCGCGTCACGCGCGCGTTTCTGCGCATCGGCAACACCACATTCGGCGGCGGCGATACGACGCAGGCGGCGCTGCAGCGCGAGTTTATCAACCGGCGGGGGTGGATCACTCAAGACGATTACGCGGTCGCGTTTTCACTCGCCCGGATCACGCCGGGAACCAACGTAGTGGCATTCTGCGCGGCCATCGGCGCGCGCGTGGCGGGATGGCGCGGGGCCATCGCGGGAGTGCTGGCGGAAAGCGCGCCGTCGGCCGCGATCGCAGTGCTGATTACCTGGGGATACGAAGCGTGGCGATCGAACCGGTGGGTGATGGCGGCGATCCTGGGCGCGTCGGCGGCGGTCGCCGGGATGATGTTTGCCAGCGTATTTCTGCTGCTGCGTCCACATCTCAAATTGTCGTGGACGGCCGCGCGATCGGCCGCTTTATTCGCGGCCGCGTTCCTGGCCGCATGGAAGTTCGGCGTCACGCCACTTCCGATTATTGGCGTAGCCGCGCTCGCCGGATTCGCGTGGGGTGAGAAATGAATCCGGTGCTGGTTTATCTGCTGCTGCTGAAAGCGGTGGGGACGTCGTTCAGCGGGCTCGCGTCATTGCCATTGGTGCGCGAGGATTTCGTAGTCCGGCGTCACGCCATCACGGACGCGCAGTTGAATACGGCGGTGTTTGCCGGGCGCGCGGGTCCGGGTCCGAACGGGATTTACGTGGTGAGCGTCGGGTATCTCGCCGGAGGTTTGCCGGGCGCGGCGGCGGGTTTGCTGGCCACCATTACGCCGGCGTTTCTGATTCTGCCGATGATGCGCTGGGTGCGCGATCGGGCCGGGTCGCCTCGTGTTCAGGGAGCCATTCGCGCGGTGATCGTGGCGACCGCCGGGCTGTTATTGTCCGCGAGCCTCCCGCTCGCGCGCGACGCGATCCACGGCGGGGTTTCGGTGGGCATCATGATCGCGACCTTCGCGATTTTGAGTTTTACGAAAGTCGATTCGGCGTGGATTATGTTTGGGTCCGCGGCGGTGGGATTACTGGTGAAGCTGAGTTGATTCGGCCGGCGGGCGATAGGGCGTTTTGAGAATGAGGATGTCGCCGAAGCCAATCTTGAGGTCGAGCTTCTTGGATGTGCCGTCGGGCTTGGTGAAGCTTTCGCCGAACACTTTGGTGAACTTTTCCGCGCCGCCGGAGAAATCGGAGTAGATGGTGCCGGTGCGGCTCTTGGCGTTGATCGCGTAGGTGGCGTTGTCGGGCAGGCGCAGAGTGATCTGACCGTCGCCGACCTTGGCCTGGATGTCGCCGGCGATTCCGGTGACGTAGACTCCGCCTTTCTTGTGATCGATCGAGAGCGCGATATTGCGCGGCGCGTGGACCTGATATTCGAGCTGGATATCCTTGTGCCGGGGCGCAACGGTAGAGACGACGACGTCGTTGTCGTGCCGGTCGATTTTCATCTCGACGCGGTCGAGGAACGGGACGGCTTTGGGGTTGTAGGTGGATTTCGAAAGGGTGACTTCGATTTCCGGACGGTCCCACGCCAGAATGTGCATTTCGCCGGAGGAGGGCGCGAAGCGTAGCGTGCCGGCGCCGGTGAAGGGGATGGTCTCGGTTTTCGTAACCCGAGTCACGTCCACGGCGAACAGCGGAAGGGCGGCGAAGATCAAAAGTTCTTTCATCATCTGAGAAATCTCCCGCCGTCGCCGCACTAAATTCTGGTGCGCTGGCTCACTTTCATTTTCGTCGCTGCAATGGCAGCCGGTCAAACCCCAGCCGGTCAAACCCCAGCCGGTCAAACCCCAGCCGGTCAAACCAATGACCCGGCCTACGCGACGCTGGAACGGGCGTACACGGCGTTACGCGGCAAGGATTACGACACGGCCATCGTGCAATTTCGCGCGGCGATCCAGGCCGCACCGGAGCGGGCGTCGATCCACAAGGACCTGGCGTATACGCTGCTGAAGACCGGCGAGACGGAGCAGGCGCGAGACCAGTTTGCCGAAGCGATGCGGATCGATCCGTCGGACGATCACGTGGCGCTCGAATATGCGTTCCTGTGTTACGAGACCAAGCAGCAGGCCGTGGCGCGGCGGGTGTTCGACCGGATTCGCAAAAAGGGGAACGCGACCGCGGAAGAGGCGTTTCAAAACGTGGACCGTCCGCTGCGGGAAGGCATCGCACGGTGGACGCGGGCGGTCGAAATGGCGCCCGATAATTTCAGCGCGCATGAGGAACTGGCGCGGCTGGCGGAACAGCGCGATGAGTTGACGGTCGCGGCCGAGCAGTACGAGAAGGCGTGGCATCTGCGGCCGGACCGGCGGTCGCTGCTGCTCGATCTGGGACGCGTGTGGCAGGCGGAGGGCCGGAAGGAAGACGCCATGAGCGCACTGCTGGCAGCGTCGCGGTCGAGTGAGCCGCGCCTGGCCGAACAAGCTCGCGAACTGCTTCCCGCGCGCTATCCGTTTGTTTACGAGTTTGAGAAGGCGCTGGCGCTCGATCCTTCGAACGTCGAATTACGGCGGGAGCTGGCGTATTTGCATCTCGAAATGAAAAATCGCGAAGCCGCGGAGAAGGAATTCGCAGCCGTGGTCGCGACCGCGCCGGGGGATCTGCTGTCGGTCGCGCAGCTCGGGTTTCTGCACCTGGCGCGCGGCGATTCGGCCGGCGCGATGCCGCTGCTCGAACGCGTGCTCACGTCCAAGGATCCAAACGATGACGAACTGGCCGACCGGGTGCGCGCCGCCCTGCACATGCCCCAGGTTCTCGACCGGCGTCCGGAAGAGCCTCGCGCCAAGATTTCGGACCAGGCCAGAGAGCTCGCCAACAAGAGCCTGGAGCGCGGATATCTGAAGGACGCTCTCAAGTACCTTGAAGTGGCGCACGAAAACGATCCGCTCGATTTCGACGTGATGCTGAAGCTGGGGCGGACATATAACAACCTCAAAGACGATCAGGACGCGGTGCGCTGGTTCGACCTGGCGCGGCGTAGTCCGGATCCGAAGACGGCGGCCGAAGCGTCCCAGGCGTATCGCAACCTGCATCCGCAGTTCGAGCGGTTCCGCACCACGGTGTGGGTCGCGCCCACGTTTTCGACGCGCTGGCACGATCTGTTCGCGTACGCGCAGGTGAAAACCGAGCTGCGTCTGCCTCACTGGTGGCTGCATCCTTACGGTTCGGTGCGATTCATTGGGGACACGGAAGGAGCGGTGAACGTCGCCAATCTTGGCCCGGAGTATCTTTCCGAACGCAGCGTGATTGTGGGTTTGGGCGTGGCGACCGATTCCTGGCATGGCGCGACCGCGTGGTTTGAGGCGGGCGAATCGCTGCGCTACTCGGACACGGCCGCCGATCCGCCAGGCGTAGTCCCGGATTATCGGGGCGGCGTGTCGTACGGCAAAGGCTGGGGAGGGCTGCTCGCGCGCGGAGTTCACGGGTTGTTCGCCGAAACCAATGACGACGGCGTATACGTCAGCCGCTTCTCGCACGACACGCTACTGTATTCGCAAAATCGCGCCGGCTACACATTTCGGAGTCTCGAAGCGGGAGGGTTTCATGCGCAGATGTATTGGAACGCGAACGTCACCGTGGACGCGCTCGGCCAGTATTGGGCGAATTATGTCGAAACTGGGCCGGGAGTTAAATTCCGCTTCGAATCGCTGCCGATTCCGGTCAGTTTCTCAGTGAGCGCATTGCGCGGAGCCTACCTGGTGAACCAGGGAAATCCGCGGGGGCCGAATTTCAACGACCTGCGGATCGGAATCTGGTATGCGTTTACGAAATAGCCTGTTCCTGTTGGCGACTCCGCTGCTTTCGGCGGCATCGTTTTCCTATCACGTCCTGGGCGACGATCCGGGCTCCTGGCCGGCGGTGCTTTCTTCGCTGGGCCTGGTCAACGACGCGAGCGGCTCGGCGGGCATCGTGGTGGCGCCGCAATCGACCAGCGTCGCGGCAGAGGAATGGACGGCACGCGTCGAACACGGCACGATTCTGATTCTCGAAGGCGAATCGGGGCTGGCCGCTGCGTTCGGATTCAAAGCTTCGTCCGCGAAGCCGCGATATACCGCGCGCAGCGTCGAAGACGTCCACGCTTTGGCGTTGCGCATCGTATGGGAAAAGCCGCTCGATCTGGCGCAGTTCGAAATCCCCAAGGACGCGCGGATATTCGCGCGGGAGCGCTGGCAGCACACTCCGCTGATGGCCGGGTACCGGCGCGGATCTGGCGCAGTTCTGTGGATCGCCGCGGCGCCGGGACCGCATGGGTATGACCGGTTCCCCTACATCGCGCAGGCGCTGACCGATCTCGGTTTCGAGCCGCCGTTCCGGTCGCGCCGGCTGTGGGCGTTTTTCGATTCGTCCTACCGGGCGCGCATCGACCCGGACTATTTCGCCGCACGCTGGCGCGCCGCCGGCATCAGCGCTCTGCACGTAGCGGCGTGGCATTACTGGGAATCCGATCCCGCGTCCGATGAATATCTGCATCGGCTCATTGACGCGTGCCACCGGCAGGCGATCGCCGTCTATGCCTGGGTCGAACTACCACACGTCAGCGAAAAGTTCTGGGCCGACCATCCGGAGTGGCGCGAAAAAACGGCGCTCCTCCAGGACGCCCAGCTCGACTGGCGCAAGCTGATGAATCTGACCAATCGCGACGCTTTTGCCGCGGTGTCGGCGGGTCTGCGCGGATTGCTCCAGAGATTCGATTGGGACGGCGTCAACCTGGCCGAGCTGTATTTTGAATCGCTCGAAGGCTACGAAAATCCGGCGAGGCTCACGCCGATGAACGACGACGTTCGCGCCGCCTTTCGCACGGCCGAGGGCTTCGATCCGGCGGAACTGTTCAAGGCAGGCTCCGCGCATCACTACGCGAAGGATTCAAAGGGTCTGGGAAAATTTCTCGACTTCCGCGCCGAACTGGCCCGCCGCCAGCAGGTCGAATGGATCGGGGTGATTGATCAGATCCGGAAGACTCTGCCGCACCTCGACCTGGCGCTGACCCACGTCGACGACCGCTTCGACACCACCATGCGCGAAAAAATCGGGGCGGACGCTTCGCGCGTGCTGCCCATGCTCGCCGATCACGATTTCACGTTCCTGATCGAAGATCCCGCCACCATCTGGAACCTCGGCCCGCAGCGCTACCCGCAGATCGCGGCGCGCTACAACGCGCTGACCCAGGCGCAGTCGAAGCTGGCCATCGATATCAACATCGTCGAGCGCTATCAGGATGTGTATCCCACTAAACAACAGACCGGCGTCGAATTGTTTGAGCTGGTCCACACCGCCTCGACCGCGTTTCCGCGCGTGGCTCTGTACGTTGAAAACTCCATTCCGCGCGTCGATTGGCCGCTGCTTTCCTCCGCCGCCTCGACCGTCACCCGCCTGGAACGCACGGATCAGAAGCTGGTGATCGATTCCCTGCGCGGCGCGGGCGTGCCGTTTCAAGGTCCGGCAACCGTCGACGGAAGGTTGTGGCCGGTCGCCGACAAAACAACTGTATGGTTGCCTGCGGGCGTGCATACCATCGAACCAGCCAATGCGCCGCCGCCGCTTCGCGTGCTCGACCTGAATGCCGAGCTCAAATCGGCGGGGACCATCGAGGGAGGAATCGAATTCGCGTACCAAAGCGTGGCGCGAGCGATGGCCCTGCTGGATCATGCGCCCGCGCGAATGGAACTGGATGGCGCTGATTTTCCGCCGGTGATGGCTGGAAACACGCTGATCCTCCCGCGCGGCCAGCACTTCGTGGCATTATTCGCGCAACCGGCTAAAATGCCCGGCTCAAGTAGTAGAACCGGGCGATGAACAACGCCGCCAGCACGTACACCAGCCAGTGCGTCCGGCGAAACTGGCCGCGCGCCAGGCTCAACAACGCGTATGCGGTGAATCCGAAGGCGAGGCCGTTGGCGATCGAAAACGTCATCGGGATGGCCACCAGCGTCAGAAAAGCCGGAATCGCGACGCCCGGATCTTTCCACGGAATCGCGCCGATTTCGGACATCATCAGAGATCCAACCACGATCAACGCGGGCGCCGTCGCCGCCGCGGGCACCGCGCCCACCAGCGGTGCGATGAACAGGGCACATCCGAACAGGAGACCGGTAACGATCGCCGTCACGCCGCTGCGCCCACCCGCCACCACGCCGGCCGCGCTTTCGATGTAGCTGGTCACCGTCGACGTTCCGGCGAACGATCCCGCGATGGTGGCGGTTGCGTCGGTGAGAAGAATTCGGCGGATTCGCGGAATGCGGTTATGATCGTCGAACAACCGCGCCTTCTTGCCGACGCCCACCAGCGTGCCGACGTTGTCGAACAGATCGACGAACAGAAACACCGCCACGACCTCGAAAAAGCCGAGATTCCACGCCGCGCGAATGTCCAGCTTGCCGGCGGTGGCCGCGATGTCGGAGACGCGGTAGGTTTCAGGCGACCAGTGCACCAAGCCACACACCGCACCGGCGAGCGTGGTGATCAAAATCCCGATCAGCATGGCGCCGCGAACGCCGCGCGCGAGCAGCGTGGCAATGAACAGCAGGCCGAAAATCGCGAGCACTGTATTCGGATCGCGCAGATTGCCGAGCGCCACCAGCGTATCCTTATTCGGCACGATGATCCCGGCGTTGCGCAGGCCGATCATGGCGATGAACAGTCCGATGCCCGCGGCCACGGCCGAATAGAGCTCGCCCGGAATCGCTTCGACAATCAACTGGCGCACCCCGAGCACGGTCAGCAGCAAAAACGCAACGCCCGAAAGGAACACGGCTCCAAGGGCCGCCTGCCACGCGATGCCCATCCCTTTGACCACCGTGTAGGCGAAATACGCGTTCAATCCCATGCCCGGCGCAAGCGCGATCGGATAGCGCGCGAAGGCGCCCATCAGAATGCTGCCGAACGCCGCGCAGAAGCAGGTGGCGGCCATTACGGCTTTGAATGGCATCCCCGCGTCGCGCAGAATGGACGGGTTCACGAAGATGATGTACGCCATGGTGACGAAAGTGGTCGCGCCGGCCAGAATTTCGGTACGCCAGCTGGTGCCGAGCCGGTCGAATTCGAAATACCGTTCGAGAGTCCGGATCATTTGAGCAGATCCCGCGCACGTTCGAACACGGCGCGCAACATGGCAGCGGTGAGCTTTCCGGTCGACGTGTTCTGCTGACTCGGATGATAGGAGCTGATGAGCACCGGCGAATTTTCGATGACGTGGGGTCGATCGTGGCCGAAAACGAATGCGGCCCGGCTGCGGATGACGCCGCGGTCGCGCAGGATGCCGAGGTACGTGTCGAAAGCGATCCGGCCGAGCGCGACCACCACGCGCAGGTCTTTGAGCAGATCGACTTCGCGCTCCAGATACGGACGGCAGTTGCGAAACTCGTCAGAATTGGGCTTGTTGTCGGGAGGCGCGCAGCGGACCGCGGCGGCGATGTAGACGCCGGTCAGTTTCATACCGTCGTTGCGCGACACGCTTTCCGGCTGCGACGCGAAACCGGTCTCATACAACGCGCGAAACAGAAAATCGCCGGATCGGTCGCCCGTGAAAACGCGGCCGGTACGATTGCCGCCGTGCGCCGCGGGCGCCAGTCCGATGATCATCATACAAGCCTGGGGATCGCCGAACCCGGGCACCGGTTTGCCCCAATAATCCCAATCGCGATACGCGCGGCGCTTCACTTCCGCGACGTGCGTGCAATATTCGCGAAGACGCGGGCAGCGCTGGCACGCGATCACCTCGCGATTCAAAATATCGAGCCGGTTCACACCTTCAACTCGAAGCCGGCTTCACGCAGGCCGGCGATGATGCGGGCGCGGATCGCGGAGACTTCCTCGGATTCAAGCGTGCGATCGGATGCGCCGGCGGTGATGCGATAGGAAAGACTGCGGGATCCATCCGGCCCGGCAAATTCGCGCAGGAATGCGATCGAAACCAGATCTTTCCCGGCGAGCGTCGTGATTCGCGATTCGATCTGTTCAATGGACGCGCGCGCCGGCGCGATAACCGTCAGGTCAAACGCCGCAGTCGGGAAGCGGCGCAGCGGATGGTAGCGGACATTGGTGCGCTGCAGTTTTTGAACGGTGGCCAAATCCAGATCGAGCACCGCGGCACGGCCGGTTTCGACCATCCGCGGATGGAATTCGAACAGGCGACCAATAATCGCGTCGCCCACGACGATTTCGGCGGCGCGGCGCGGATGCTCATATGGTCGCGACTCGGCAGGCAGCGCCTTCGCGCCTTCGATCACGCATTCGGCAAGCCGCTTCAACTCCATCAGACCGGCGACACCATCGTCTTTCGCGTAGATCGCCGCGGCGAAATGGGGAACCTCGCGATCCTTGTGAATCTCGCTGCCGATTTCGAACAGGCGAAATGAATCGAAGTGCTTCAGATTATCGCTGACGTTCCTGAGAATTCCGGGCAGCAGACTCGCGCGCATCAGATGCTGATCGCTGGCGATCGGGTTCGCCACTTCCACGTCCGTCGGAAGTCCGAAAGCGCGCGCCTGCTCTTCGCTGATGAAGGAATAGTTGTGGACCTCAGTGAATCCCTGGGCGGCGGCCATCTGGCGCACGCGATGCTGGAATTCGCGTTCGGGATTGGCGGGCGGAACGCGCGCCGGCGCCAGCGGCGCCACCGGCGTGATGGAGCCGTAGCCGATCATGCGGCCGACCTCTTCCACCAGATCGTCCTTAATGGTGACGTCTTTGGTGGCGCGCCAGCTCGGCGGAGTGACCAGGAACGTACGCGCGGCGCCGTCGATCACGCGGAATTCGAGCGATTCGAGAATTTTTCGCACTTCGGTCGCCGGAACGGCGCGGCCCAGCTTTCGATCCAGCCAGTCGAGCGGAAGTTCGATCGGCGCCGGCTCCGGCAACGGGCGATACTCATCCGCCACGCCACCCACCAGTCGAATTCCAGGCGACACCTGTTCGAGCAGTTCAAGAGCGCGGCGCAGTCCGCGAACGGTGTTGGCCGGATCCTGCGCTTTCTCAAAACGCATCGAGGCGTCGGTGCGGAGTTTCAGGCGTGAAGAAGTCTTGCGCACACTCGACGCATTGAAACACGCGCTTTCTAAAACGATGCGCGTGGTGGTCGCGGAGATCGCGGTATCGGCGCCGCCGATTACGCCGGCTATGGCGATGGGGCCGCTCGAATCCGTGATCAGCAGGCTCGATGGATCCAGGTCGTAATTTTCGCCGTTCAACGCCGCGATTCTTTCGCCCTCGCGCGCAGTGCGAACTACGATCCCGCCGCTCAGCTTATCGGCGTCGAAGGCGTGCATCGGCTGAGGCAGCTCCGCCAAAATGAAATTGGTCACGTCGACGATGTTGGAAATCGGATTCAGGCCGACCGCTTCCAGGCGATATTGGAGCCACAGTGGCGAAGGCTGCACCTGGACGTTTTCGAAAACCAGCGCCGAGTAACGCGGGCACAAGTTGAAATCGTCGATGGCGACGTCGATGGCGGCGGGCGCGTCGGGAAATGCGATCGGCTTTACCGGATCGCGCAGCGGCCGGCCAAGAATTGCGGCCACTTCGCGCGCCATGCCGTGATGGCCCCACAGATCGGGCCGGTGAGTCAGCGATTTGTTATCGACCTCAATCACAAAATCCGGCGCGAGGTTGAAGGCGCCGTCCAGCTCGACGATGCCCGAATGATCGCGGCTGATGCCGAGCTCAGCAGCGCTGGCCAGCATGCCGTCGCTTTCGACGCCCTCGATGACCTTTTTGCCGATCGGCACGTACACCGTGCGCAGGCCCACGCGGCAGTTCGGCGCTCCGCAGACCACGTGCTTTTGCCCGTAGCGCATGGTCTCGACAATGGCTTTGCGATTGTGACTTGCGCCCATCGGCTCGACCGCGACCACCAGCGCTTCCGCTGCGCCTTCGAGCAACGCGCCGGCTCCTTCCACGCCTTCGCACTCCGCGGTCTTGAGTGTGATCAGACGCTCCAGTTCTTTCGCAGGAGTGTCGAGACCCTCCACCATCTCATTGAGCCATTGACACGAGAATTTCATCGTCTAGTCCATTTTCCGGCTTGGGCGCGCGGGACGGCGGATTTCAGAGGTTGCGGAAAAGGGGACAGACCACTCTGTCCCCGATCCGAAGCTATTGATTTTCTTGAGAGTGTGCGGCGTGGACAGAGCGGTCTGTCCCCTTTTTCCTCAGCGCCGCTGGTCGGCAGCGAGGCTAAAGCCTCGCGCGGGCTCAAGCCCACCCTCCTCGTCGCTTCATGTAGTTTTCGGAATTCATGAAGTTGCTCTAGAATTGGCGCAGAAAGCGCAGGTCGCCGCTGTTCATCAGGCGGATGTCGTCGATCCCGTAGCGCATCATGGCCAGTCGCGTCAGGCCCAGGCCGAAGGCGAATCCGCCCCATTCTTCCGGATTCGCGCCGCCGTAGCGCAGCACCGCGGGATGCACCAGGCCGCATGGCAGCAATTCGACCCAACCGGATTGTTTGCACACCGGGCAGCCCGCGCCGTTGCAGATCAGGCATTGAATATCCAGCTCGAATCCCGGCTCGACGAACGGGAAAAATCCGGGGCGCAGGCGCACCGTCACTTCGCGCTTGAAAATCGCCGAGAGCAGCGTCTTCATGAAGTAGATCAGGTGCGCGACGGACACGTCGTGATCCACCATCATGCCTTCCAGCTGATAGAACGTGTGCTCATGCGACGGGTCCACTTCCTCGTTGCGGAAGACGCGGCCGGGCGCGATCATTTTGAGCGGCGGACGCAGCGTTTCAAGGCCCCGCACCTGCACCGGCGACGTATGCGTGCGCAGAAGCCGTCCGTCTTTGAGCCAAAACGTGTCCTGCATATCGCGCGCGGGATGATCGGCGGGAATGTTCAGCGCGTCGAAGTTGTAGTATTCGGTTTCGACTTCAGGACCGTCCAGCACGGCGAATCCCATGGAGATGAAAAGCTGTTCGAGCTCGCGCTGGACTTGCGTAACGGGATGCAGACTGCCGGGACGCGGGCCGGGAGCGGGAGCAGTAAGGTCGATCCACTCAGTATCGAGCCGTGCATCCAGCGCGGCGGATTCAAGCCCGGCTTTGCGTGCCTCGATTCTGCCTTCCAGATCCTGCTTCACCGAGTTCAGGAGCTGCCCGATGCGTTTTCGTTCCTCCGGCGCCAGCTTGCCCATCTCTTTGCTGATCTCGGCGAGCTTACCCTTGCGCCCCAGCGCCTCGACGCGCACGGCTTCCACGGCGTCGAGCGTCGCGGCGTGATCCAGTTGACCGAGCGCGCGCGAAAGAATCGCGGAAATGGTCGCTTCCAAATCCACTAGAGCCGGGCTCCGTTCGCTTCCAGATAATCGACCATCGCCTGCTGCGCCTTGGTCAGCGCCAGGTCGAGCGCGGTCTGATTGTTATCGGCCCTCGTCTGCACATCCGCGCCTGCGGCGACCAGGGCTCGCGCGATTTCGAGATCGCCGCTCTGCGCTGCGGCGTGCAACGGAGTCCAGCCGCCATGCTGGCGTGCGTTGGCACTGGCGCCGTGTTCGATCAGAAGCTTAACAAGATCCGCGTGGCGGCCTGCGGCGGCGGCGTGCAGCGGCATGTTCTCCATGGGGTTGGTCGACCGCGCGTTCACTTCCGCGCCTTTGTTCAACAGCAGCCGCGCGGCGTCCAGCTTTCCGAAAAACGCCGCCAGGTGCAGCGGGGTCCAGCCATCCGAAGATCGCGCCATCAACAAGGATCGATTACCCGCGAGCAGCGCCTCGATGCGCACGGTATCGCCCTCGATCGCTGCCGCAAAAATTTCGAGCGACGGGTCGGCAGCGACCAGTTCCGCCACTCGGGCCGAATCGCCCGCGCGAATTGCTTCGAAGAGCTCTTTCATGTTGACTCCGCTTTATGCGGCCGGTTGAAAAGTTTCCTCCGACTTGGCGATCTCCCATGCCAGGTGGTTGATATAGAATAGCAGCGGTGCAGGCGGGAATGCCGGGTGAAACTTCTCCCAGGTGCCCTGCTGCCAGCCCTCTTTAAGGTATCCGGCGACCTCCGCATCCTTGGCGAAAAATCCGTCTTCGTGCGGAACGCCCAGGTGATCGAGCACCGCCTTGATCAGATCCAGATGCGACACCAGGATCGCCTGCGCCAGATCGGTGGCGAATTCGTCATCATGCTCGCCCAGGCGCGCCCACACCCGCGGAGCAGCCTTGCGCAACGCCTCCGAATTCAGCTTGTGCATGTGCAGCCTGGTCTTCAGCCGGTCGAAGAGCTGATACGTTTTCAGTTTCCCCATGGAAACCGAACGCATGTTTTGTTGAAAGTTCTCCTCGCCCAGGCGCAGGAAGATGTCGCAGAGCTGCATTAAAGCTATTGTAATGTGCGGAGGCCCTTGACGGAGTCATCACAAGTGACTACGCTCAAATATGACGGCGAGCGAGCTTCGGCGGTGGCTGAAAGCTCGCGAATGCTCTTTCGAGGATGGCCGGAGGCACACGAGGGTGATTTTAGGATCACGTGTCAGCTTTATTCCGCGGCACCCCGCCAAGGAGATCAGGACGGGCACTCTTAAAACGATCCTGAAGGACCTCGGGTTGAAAATGTGAACCGCACATGCTGAGCTATTACGCAGATTTCGAGATCGATCCGAAAGACGGGGGCTTTGTGGTTCGCTTTCCTGATTTCGGTTACGGGGCAACGCAGGGCGACACGGTCGAGGAAGCCACCGAAATGGCGGGAGATCTCCTGAGAAATCTGATTCAGGAGTCGATCCGCCGATCGACGCCTCTACCGCGCGCTGCGAGGTTGAAGCGCCGCCGCAATTCGCAGATCCGGTTGATCTCTCTGGCCGCGCTCGATTCCGCCAAAGCCGAACTTTACGCCGCGTTTCTAACCTCGGGACTCACCAAGGCGGAGTTCGCCCGCCGCATTCACATCGCCAAGGCGAATGTCGATCGACTGTTCGATCTCGACCATGCCTCGCGTCTCGATCAGATCGAGGTCGCCTTTCGCGCTCTCGGCAAGAGACTTAATGTAGTGGTCGACAGCGCGGCCTGACTACTGGATCTTCACCACACCCGGCGCGACTTCGGGAAAGTTCGTCATCACCGCCGGATCATGGCCAGGCACAATCAGCTTCGGGCTAGCCGCCAGATCCTTCATCCGGTCCTGCGCCCGCAAATTCGACGCCGCGTCGAGCGTTTGCGCAATCGGCAGGTGCTTTTCGAGGTTTTCATATAAATACACGTTATCGCTCGCCAGTATCACCGTGCCCGCCGCGGTCGATACGCCCACGTATTGCGATTGATAAGTATGCTTGCCTCCGATGTAGCAGGTAATGCCGGGCAGAATCTGCTGCGCATCGCCGTTCACCAGGCCCACCCGGCCCTCGGTATTCAGCTTCACCAGGCCGACGATCGTTTCCGGATCGGCCGCGGTGCGCCGGTGCCCCTGCCACGCTTCGCCCGCGTAGTATTCGAGCTCGTCTTTTTGAATCCAGATTCTCGCTTTAGGAAATAAATCGAACCCGTCGGCGTGATCCCAATGGATATGACTGATGATCAGGTCGGTGATGTCCTCCGGCTTCAGTCCCAGCTTCGAAATCGCCTCCGACGGCTTGGTGTAGTCCGCGGGATGCCACTGTTTCATGAACTTCTCGCGATAAAATCCGGAGTCGACCAGGATGTTCCGGCCTTCCCCTTTAACCAGCCAGACCATCATCGCGATATCCATCTTGCGGGACTTGTCCGCTCCGGCGATGAGTCCAGAGACAGCGAAGTCCTTGACCGTCGCGTAGCGGATGGCGTAGACCTCGTATTTCGGCTGCGCCATCGCGGCAGCGGCGCAGATCGTCAGAAGAGCAAGCGGAAGCTTCACCTCACCATACTAGACCAGCCCTGCCGGTAAGAGTGCGTGTGAAAAGTGGAATTTGATCCCCGCCGTTACGAGTCTGTGTGAAAACCACGGACCTGCTCCCCTTGCTCACGCGCGGGGTTCCGTATGTGGCTCAACGACGTGGCGCCAAACGGAACCCCGACCGTGAGGGAGGGGAGCAAGGCCGACCAACTCCACTTTTCACACAGACTCGTAACGGCGGGGACCAATCCCGACTTTTCACACGGACTCGTCACGGCGGGGATCGATGGCGTGACGTCTACTCAAATCTCAGTGCGTGCATCGGGTCGACTGAAGCAGCGCGTCTCGCAGGAACGAAATTCGCAGCCAGCGCCGCCAAGCCCAGTCCGATCGATACCGCGATAAACGCCCAAGGATCGTGCGGGCTCACGCCGGCGAGCAGCGATGCAAGCAGCCGGGTCGCCGCCAGCGCGCCGATGATCCCGATCGCCACGCCGATCGCCGCGAGCGTCATGCCCTCGCGCAGGACTGAGCTCAGAACCTGCGACGGATTCGCGCCCAGCGCCATCCGGATCCCGATTTCACGAGTGCGCTGCGTCACCGCGTAGGAAACCACGCCGTAAATTCCCGCCACCGCCAGCGCGAAAGCCAACGCAGCGAACACGCCGAACAGCCAGGAATACGTGCGCCGCGCCCATAGCGAACGCTGCAGCCGCTCCTGCATGGTGCGGACTTCATACATCGCCAGATCCGGATCGGCCCGCTGGATAACTTCTCTGGCCGACGCGATCAGCGCCGTGGTGCCGACCTTCGAACGCAGCACCACGTTCATCGACTCGCGCGGCTGCTCGCGGAACGGCATGTACACCTCCGGCCGCGCGTCCTGATCCAGGCCGTAATGTTTGGTGTCGCTCGCCACACCCACCACGCGCATCCAGGTGGGCTTGTTGCCGCGATACCCGATGCGTTTCCCGATCGGATCGGCGCCCGGCCAGTGCAGTTTCGCGAATCCCTCGCTCACAATCGCGGCGCGCGTACCTTCGGAATCGCCATCGTGATCGTCGAAATCGCGGCCGGCCTTGAGATCCACACCCATCGCGCGGAAATAGCCGGGGAAGGTGACCACCTGGAGAATCACCGGGTCCGACTGACCCTTGGGCAGCGGCGGCTCGCCTTCGGCTTGAAAGAAGCTGCCGTTGTGCCCGCCGAGCGGCACCAGGCTCGATAGCGAAGCTGCTTCGACGCCGGGCATCGCGCGAAGCTGGGGAAGAAGGTTGTCGTAGAAGTGAAACTGCTCATCCGGCGTCTTATATTTGACCTCCGGCAAATCCAGGGAGAAAGTCAGCACGTTCGCGGGCCGGAATCCCGGGTCGACGCTCATCACCTTCCCGAACGCCTTCCCCACCAGTCCCGCGCAGGCGAGCAGCACCAGCGCCAGAGCGATCTCGGCCACCACCAGCGTATTCATCACGCGGCGCCGTCCCGGGGACAAAGACGATTTGGGACCGGCATCCGCCAGAAACCCGCGCACATCCACTTTCGACGATTCAAGCGCCGGGCCTAGTCCGGCAACCACCGCAGCCGCGCCCGTCACCACCACGGCGAACAGGGCGAATCTCCAGTCGAGATGAAAATCCACCCACGGAGGCAGCACGTCCGGCATCAGCGAAAGCATCGAGCTTAACGCGAGCCATCCCAACGCGACTCCCGCGATTCCTCCGGCTGCCGCCAGCATCGCGCTTTCGGCCATCAGTTGACGCATGAGCTGAGCGCGCCCCGCGCCGAGCGCCGCCCGGATGGCCACTTCTCTGGAGCGTCCGGTCGACCGCGCCATCATCAGGCCCGCCACATTCACGCACGCGATCAGCAGCACGAAGCCCACCGCGCCCAACAGCACCTGCGTCACCAGCCGGTAATCGCCCAGATATTCTTCCCGCAACGGGATCGCGGTGGGCGAGGTGATGCTGTTCACCTGCCGATTGGGAATCATCGCCTTATGCACGCGCGTCAGGTCGGCCAGCGCCTGCTGAATGCTCACGCCCGGCTTCAACCTTCCGACGCCATTCAGGAACCAGCCCGTGGTCTGGTCTGCCGGATCGGCCGCCAGTGGAACCCACACCTGCGCGCGATCCGGATAAACCGCCGACGCCGGCAAAACGCCGACGATCGAATAGGGTTGGTCGTCCAGCTTCAAAATCTTCCCAAGCACGTCGGGCGACCCGGCGAATTTGGTCCGCCAGAAGCCGTAGCTCAACATCACCACCTTGCGCCCGCCTTTGCGATCCTCCTCAGGCAAAAAGACCCGCCCCAGGACCGGCTTAATCCCCAGCGTGGCCGCCAGGTCCCAACTCACCTCCGCGCCATCCACGCGAACCGTGTCGCCGAAACCCGACAGGTTGGCTTCGAGATAAATCCACAGTCCCATCGACTCGAAAGTCCGGTTCTGCTCGCGCCAGGCCACGAAATCCGGGTGCGCGATGCCGACGTCTTTGGGCAAATTCCACTTCGGCGCCGCTTCGTTCAGATACAGCAGCCGGTTCGGCTCCGGATACGGCAACGCGCTGAGAAACAAGCCGTTAAACACGCTGAAAATGGCAACATTCGCCGCGATTCCCAGCGCGAAAATCGCGATCACAGCCAGGCTGAATCCAGGGCGACGGGTCAACACGCGTAACGCGCTCTTCATAGATGTAAATACGCGTAATCGCGCTTACCGTTTGCGTTTTATTTCACACATCAACGCAAGAGCGTTCCGGTCCGGATCGCGGAAAAAAGCGAGCCACAGGTCATGATCGGGCATCTTGGCAACCAGATGCGGATCGCGCTCGAATTCGACGCCCCGCGCCTTGAGCGTTTCCGCCGCAGCGTGTACATCTTCGACTTTGAAATATAGAATCGAGCCGAACGAATCCCTGCTCTCCTCCGGCGGTCCCAGCATCAGCCGGATTCCACCGCAGTCGAAAAACGCCATGTTGGGAGCCTGGAACAGAAACGGGATGCCCAGTTTATTGCGATAAAACTCGACCGACCGTGCGATATCGTGTGAAGTCATCGCAATCTGGCCGATGGTCGAAAGTCCGAATGGAGGAGCCGGCGTCATACCACGATTCTATTCTCCCCTTGCTGACACGCGAGGTTCCTCAGGTCGCTCATTCGACAGCGCCAAACGGAACCCCGACCATAAGGGAGGGGAGCACGTCGGCCAGCGCTGCGCGCCCGAATTTCCCCAAATACCGTCTTTACGTCAGGAACGACTTGCCGCAGCTGCAATGCCGCTTGGCGTTCGGATTCCGGAACACGAACGCGCTTTCCATCAGCGATTCGGTGTAATCGAGCACCATTCCGTCCAGCAGCTTGAAGCTCTTCGGGTCGACGAAAACCTTTACCCCGTCGTACTCGAAAACCTGGTCGGTCGGTTTCGGGGTCGGCTCCAGTTTGAACTTGTAGCTGAGCCCCGAACACCCTCCGCCCACCACCCCCAGGCGAAGGCCGCCGGTGCATTGGTTTTTCTCGAGCAGCGTTCGTACGCGCGCCGCGGCTTGCGATGTAACCTCGATCATGGCAACCCCAGTATAGCAATCTTGACTAAAGAGTACAGTATGGCTAACATGGGACTGAGCTATGAGCACTCAAATCGACACGATCGAGTCCCTTGCTGCACGCGAATACCAATACGGATTCATCACCGACATCGGCGCCGACACCGTCCCGCCCGGCCTGAACGAAGACGTCATCCGCTTGATTTCGGCCAAGAAAGGCGAGCCGGAATTCATGCTCGAATGGCGCCTGCGCGCCTTTGAGCACTGGAAGACGATGTCTGAGCCGACCTGGGCCAACATTCATTATCCGGCGATCGATTACCAGAAGATCATTTATTACTCCGCGCCGAAATCCAAAAAGGATGGCCCCAAGAGCCTGGATGAGGTCGACCCGGAGCTGCTCAAAACCTACGACAAGCTCGGTATCCCATTGAGAGAGCGGGAGATGCTGGCCGGCGTCGCGGTCGACGCGGTGTTCGACAGCGTTTCGGTGGCAACTACATTCAAAGAGAAACTGGGTGAGCTCGGCATCATTTTCTGCTCATTTTCCGAAGCCGTGCGCGAGCATCCGGAGCTGGTGCAGAAGTATTTGGGCTCAGTCGTCCCCTCCACCGACAATTTCTTCGCAACGCTCAATTCGGCCGTGTTCAGCGACGGATCGTTTTGCTACGTCCCCAAAGGCGTCCGCTGCCCCATGGAGCTTTCGACCTATTTCCGCATCAACGCCGCCAACACCGGCCAGTTTGAACGTACGCTGATCATCGCCGACGAAGGCGCCTATGTCAGCTATCTCGAAGGCTGCACGGCGCCGATGCGCGATACCAATCAGCTTCACGCCGCCGTCGTCGAGTTGGTCGCCCTCGGCAACGCGACCATCAAATATTCGACCGTCCAGAACTGGTATCCCGGCGACAAAGAAGGCAAAGGCGGCATCTATAATTTCGTGACCAAGCGCGGCAAGTGCCTGGGTGCGAATTCGAAAATTTCGTGGACGCAGGTGGAAACCGGATCGGCCATCACCTGGAAGTATCCGAGCTGCGTGCTGATGGGCGAAAATTCGGTCGGCGAATTTTACTCCGTCGCGCTCACCAACAATTATCAGCAGGCCGACACCGGAACCAAGATGATCCACATCGGCAAGAACACGCGTTCGACCATCGTGTCGAAGGGGATTTCCGCGGGTCACGGTCAGAACACCTATCGCGGCCAGGTGAAGATTATGAAGGGCGCCGCGGGCGCTCGGAATTATTCGCAGTGCGATTCGCTGCTGCTGGGCGATAAATGCGGCGCCCACACGTTTCCGTATCTCGAAATAAAGAACAGCACCGCGCAGGTGGAGCACGAAGCTTCCACTTCGAAGATCGGCGAGGATCAGATTTTCTATTGCCGCCAGCGCGGCATTTCCGCCGAAGACGCCGTGTCGATGATCGTCCACGGCTTCTGCAAGGAAGTCTTCAAGGAACTCCCCATGGAGTTCGCGGTCGAAGCGCAAAAACTATTGGGAGTGAGTCTCGAAGGGAGTGTGGGTTAACTTTTATGCGGAGTTTTCTGGAAATCAAGAACCTGCACGCGAATGTGGCAGGCCGCGAAATTTTGAAAGGCGTAAACCTGACCGTGAACCGCGGCGAAGTGCACGCCATCATGGGACCCAACGGGAGCGGCAAGAGCACGCTAGCGCAGGTTCTTTCCGGCCGCGACATTTATCAGGTCACCGAAGGCGAAGTTTTGTTCGAAGGCCAGGATCTTCTTGAAATGTCGCCCGAGGATCGCGCACGTCAAGGCATTTTCATGGCGTTCCAGTACCCGGTAGAAATCCCCGGCGTCAGCAATCTTTACTTTCTCAAAGCCGCCGTGAACAACATCCGCAAGAGCCGCGGCGAGAGCGATCTGGACGCTATGGATTTCCTGGCGCTGGTCAAAGACCGCATGAAAATCATGGAGATGGGCCAGGAGCTGATGAATCGTCCGGTCAACGCCGGTTTCTCCGGCGGAGAGAAAAAGCGCAACGAAATTTTCCAGATGGCGGTGCTTGAACCGAAGCTCGCCATTCTGGATGAAACCGATTCCGGGCTCGATATCGACGCGTTGAAAGTGGTTTCAAACGGCGTCAACGCGCTGCGGTCGCCCGAGCGTTCGATGATCCTGGTGACGCACTACCAGCGCCTGCTGAATTACATTACTCCGGATTTCGTGCACGTTTTCGCCGACGGAAAAATCGTCAAGTCAGGCGGAAAGGAACTCGCTCTGGAGCTGGAAGATAAAGGTTATGCCGGAATGGAGCTCGCCCATGCAGGCTGAAATGGCCGCCAGCCCGTTCTTTACCGATTTCGAGCGCCTCTCGACGGAAGTTCCCAGTTGGCTCGATGAGCTTCGCCGGTCTGCCATGGAGCGTTTCCTCGAACTCGGCTATCCGACCTCGAAACTGGAAGACTGGAAGTTCACCAATCTCGCGCCGTTGACGCGTCGCACGTTTGAGCATTCACCGAACCGCATTCCGACGGATTGGTCCCAGCCCAGAATCGAAAATCATCTGGCCCGCTACGCCGATTTCCGCAATCACGCCTTTGTCGCGCTGAACACGGCGTTTCTTGAAGGCGTCAACCTGGTGGACATGACCGGCTGCGGCGAAGTGGTCGAAATTCCGCACCACGCGATCCACGGGGTCTCGCATCCCCGGAATTTGATCGTGGTCGAAGAAGGCGTGCGCGCTTCCATCGTCGAAATCTATTCCGGGGAAGGCGTGCACTTCACCAACGCCGTCACCGAAATCGTGTGCGGCGCGAATTCCATCGTCGATCATTACAAACTGCAATTCGATTCGCCTGAGGCGTTCCACATCTCGACCATTCAGGTGAACCAGGCGCGCGACAGCGTGTTCACCTCGCGCTCGCTTGCATTCGGCGGAGCGCTCGCGCGGACCGAGATCAACGCCACGCTCGAAACGGGATCGGAATGCACCCTGAACGGCCTGTACATCACCGATGGAACGCGCCACGTCGACACGCGCACCACCATCGATCACGCCAAGCCGCACGCCAATTCGCACGAGCTCTACAAAGGCATCCTTTCCGGCAATTCGAGCGCGGTGTTCAACGGAAAAATCATCGTCCGCAAGGACGCGCAGAAGACCGACGCCAAACAGACCAACAAGAACCTGGTGCTGAGCGAAAACGCGACCATCAACACCAAGCCGCAGCTCGAAATTTTCGCCGACGACGTGCGCTGTACGCATGGAGCCACGGTCGGCCAGCTCGATGCCGATTCGATTTTCTACCTGCAATCCCGCGGTATCGGCAAAGCCGACGCGCGCACCATGCTGATTGAAGCGTTCGCTCGCGACATCATCGACCAGATCAAGATCGATTCGCTGCGCGATCGGGCCATGAAACTTCTGAAGGCGAATCTATGACCACCGCGACCGCGTTCGACGTCGCCGCCATCCGCAAGGATTTCCCGATCCTCCATCAACAGGTTCACGGCCATCCGCTGGTGTATCTGGACAGCGCGGCTAGCAGCCAGAAACCGAAAGCTGTCATCGACGCGATCAGCCGCTTTTATTCCTCTGATTATTCGAACATTCATCGCGGCGTCCACACGTTGAGCGAACGGTCCACGCGCCATTACGAAGAAACCCGCGTGAAGCTGCAGCGCTTCATCAACGCCCGCGAGTCGCGCGAAATCATCTTCGTCCGCGGCACCACCGAAGCCATCAACCTGGTGGCGCAAACCTACGGCCGCAAAAATCTCAAGCCCGGCGACAACATCGTCATCACCGAACTGGAGCATCATTCGAACATCGTCCCCTGGCAGATGCTGTGCGAGGAAACCGGCGCGCATCTCGAAGTCGCGCCGGTCGATGACAACGGCGATCTCCGCATGCACGAATTCGAGCGCCGCCTGAACGCCCGCACGCGGATTGTCGCCGTCGCGCACGTTTCGAATGTGCTGGGCACAATTCTCCCGATCAAGGAGATTGCCCGGCTGACGCATGCCGCCGGCGCGCGACTATTAGTGGATGGAGCCCAAGCGGTTCCGCACACCAGAGTCGACGTGCAGGATCTGGACGCGGATTTCTACGCGTTTTCAAGCCATAAAATTTTCGGCCCCACCGGCATCGGAGTGTTGTACGGAAAAGCCGCGCTGCTCGAATCGATGCCTCCTTATCAGGGTGGCGGCGATATGATCGCTTCGGTCACCTTCGACAAGACCACCTACAACACGCTGCCGTATAAGTTCGAAGCCGGCACGCCCGATATCGCCGGCGTGATCGGCCTGGGCGCGGCGCTCGATTACGTGAATGAGCTGGGCATCGAGACGATCGCGGCGTATGAACACGATCTGCTGAACTACGCCACGCAAGCGCTTTCGACCGAGCCCGGCATCCGCATTATCGGGACATCGAAACACAAAGCCGGCGCCATTTCGTTCGTGGTGGATGGCGTTCATCCGCACGACGTCGGCACCGTGCTCGATCATCAGGGAATCGCGGTGCGCACCGGCCATCACTGCGCACAGCCGCTCATGGAACGCTTCGGCGTCCCGGCCACCACACGCGCTTCGCTCGCGTTCTACAACACGCGCCAGGAAATCGATGCCTTGATCGTGGGCCTTCGAAAAGTAAAGGAAATCTTCGCGTGATCGACGATCTGTACCAGGAAGTGATTCTCGATCACGGCAAACGCCCGCGCAATTTCGGGAAGCTTGAAAACGCGACATTGCACGCCGAAGGCTTCAACCCGCTGTGCGGCGACCGGCTCACGCTTGAACTGAAGCTCGACAACGGAATCGTCAAAGATGCGAAATTCACGGGCGCAGGCTGCGCGATCTCGGTTGCGTCCGCATCGCTGATGACGGAAACTCTCAAGGGCAAAACGCTCGATCAAGTGAACCAGATTTTTGAGCGTTTCCACCAGCTTCTGACGACTGACTCATCTGTGCCGGACATGGGCAAACTGGCCGTCTTCTCCGGCGTCCGCGAATTCCCGGCCCGCGTCAAATGCGCGACGCTGGCCTGGCACACGATGAAAGCGGCCTTTGAGAACTCACGAACAGAAAATCCCGAGCAGAAGGTGTCCACCGAATGAACCCGCTCGAAGCCAAAGTGGTCGAGGCGTTGAAAACTGTTTTCGACCCCGAAATTCCGGTCAACATTTACGATCTCGGCCTCATTTACGATCTGAAAGTCGACGACGAAGGTCGCGCGAAAGTTGCGATGACGCTCACCTCGCCGGGTTGCCCGGTGGCCGGCATCCTGCCTGGCCAGGTGGAAACTAAAATCCGCGAAGTCCCGGGGATTACCGAAGTCAAAGTCGAATTAGTCTGGGATCCGCCGTGGGATCGCGACAAAATGTCGGACGCAGCCAAACTCGCGCTGGGCTTCGATCTCGGCTTCGACGTAGTCCCCGCGGCCAATTTGCACGTATGAAGCTCACCTCCCACGAAGAATACGGATTCCGCTGCCTGGTGAAGATCGGCGCGTCCGGCGGCGCGCTCACCATCCCCGAAATCAGCGACGCTGAAGGCATCTCGCAGGCGTACGTCGCGAAACTTCTGCGCATGCTGCGCAAGGGCGGATTCGTCACCAGCGCGCGCGGCAAGGTGGGTGGCTATTCGCTGGCTCACCCGGCTGGACAGATTGTGGTCGGCGAGGTTCTGGCCGCGCTGGGCGGGAAAATGTTCGAGACGGATTTCTGCGAAAGCCATTCCGGCCAGGCCGCGATCTGCGCGCATTCGACCGACTGCTCCATTCGAACGCTGTGGAGACGAGTCCAGATTGCGCTTGACGACGTTCTGGGGAAGACCACGCTGCAGGATGTATTGGGCAGCGAGCATCAAATGAACGGGATTCTCACCACGCTCGCCGGTTCGGCGTCGAGCTCTCTCTCTCCGCGTCCCTGAGCTTCTTTCAAACCGGCTTTGCTATCCTGAGCCGGAATGCACTATTCCGAACTTTACATCGACGGCCGCTGGCAGCCGTCCGCCGGCTCCAAAAACATCAACGTCCTTTCCGCGTCCACCGAAGAAGTCATCGGCTCGATTCCGGAAGGCACTCCCGCCGATGTCGACCGCGCCGCACAAGCCGCGCGTAAAGCTTTCGATTCCTGGTCGACCACCTCTCGCGAGGAACGCGCCGACTGGCTGGACAAACTCGCTGCCGCGCTCAAAGACCGCGGCGAAGCGATCGCGCGCACCATCGCGATGGAAGTCGGCTCGCCCATGTCGATCGCCGCGCCGATTCAGGCCGGCCTTCCCGTGGCTGTCACCTCCAGCTACGCCAAACTGCTGCGCGAAGCCAAGCTCGAACACGAGATCGGCAACTCGCTGGTGGTTCGCGAAGCCGCCGGAGTGGCCGGCTGCATCACGCCGTGGAATTATCCGCTGCACCAGATCATGGCGAAGGTCGCGCCCGCGCTCGCCGCCGGGTGCACCGTGGTTCTGAAACCCAGTGAGATCGCGCCGCTCAACGCAATGCTGCTGGCTGAAGCCGCCATGGCAATCGGACTCCCGGCCGGCGTGCTCAACATTGTCACCGGGTACGGACCGGTGGTCGGCGAAGCGATCGCCACGCATCCCTTGATCGATCTGGTCAGCTTCACCGGTTCGGTTCGTGCGGGCAAACGCGTCGCCGCGCTCGCGGCCGACTCGATTAAGAAGGTAACTCTCGAACTCGGTGGAAAATCGGCGTTTATCATCCTGGACGACGCGCCGTTTGAAAAAGCCGTTCCCGCCGGGGCGCGGAATTCGATGCTGAATTCGGGGCAGACCTGCTCTGCGTGGACCCGCATGCTGGTCCCGCGCGCTCGGCAACAGGATGCGATCGACCTGGTGACCAAAGCCGTTGGCGGCCTGACGCTGGGCGATCCACTCGACCCGGCCACGCGCCTCGGCCCGCTCATTTCAGCCACCCAGCGCGAGCGCGTCGAAGGCTACATCGCCAAAGGCAAGAGCGAAGGCGCCAAACTGGTTGCCGGTGGTTCCCGGCCGGCGGCGTTTTCGAAAGGCTACTACGTCGAAGCGACCGTTTTCGCCGACGTCAAATCCCCCATGACCATCGCGCAGGAGGAAATCTTCGGCCCGGTGCTTTCGATTCTGCCGTACGATTCCGAAGACGAAGCGGTGCAGATCGCCAACGATACCATCTATGGCTTGGCCGGCGGAGTGTGGTCCGGCGACGCCGACCGAGCCCTGCGCGTCGCGCGCCGCATGCGGACCGGACAAGTCGACGTCAACGGCGGGCGTTACAATCCCATGGCGCCCTTCGGCGGATACAAACACTCCGGCATCGGCCGCGAGCTTGGGTTGTACGGGCTCGAGGAGTACCTGCAAATCAAATCCATCGCACGTTAAGGACGGCGGATTGAAGAGGTTGCGGAAAAAGGGGACAGACTACTCTGTCCCCGACCCAAAGCCATTGATTTTCTTGAGAGTTGTGCGGCGTGGACAGAGCGGTCTGTCCCCTTTTTCCGCAACCTCTTCAATCCGCGCGAGGCTTCAGCCTCGCACTCGCGAGAGCGGCGCTGAAGCGCCACGCGGATTGAAATCCGCCGTCCCTCGACGTGTAAAATCGGAGATTCGCCTGATGCCTTTCATCCAAGCCGGCGGTCGCCAGCTCGAATACGAAACCATCCCCGGCCATCCGACCATTGTCTTCCTGCATGAAGGTCTCGGCTCGCTGGCCATGTGGAAGGATTTCCCGCTTCGCCTGGCCCAAGCCGCGCACTGCGGGGCGCTCATCTATTCACGCCACGGCTACGGCCGGTCTGACCCGTTCGATGCCGCTCTCACGCCGGATTTCATGCATCAGGAGGCGCAGTCCACCCTCCCCGACCTTTTGAACAAACTCGCCATCCAGCGCCCGATCCTGCTCGGCCACAGCGACGGCGCGTCCATCGCGCTGATCTATGCGGCCACTCACCCGGTCCGCGGTGTCATCGTCCTGGCCCCGCATCTGTTTGTCGAAGCGGAAGCGACCACCACCATCCGCGACGTCCAGCGCAACTACGCGTCCATCGATCTGGGCAAGAAACTCGCCCGTTATCATGCCGATCCCGATTCCACCTTCCGCGCCTGGAGCGACGTCTGGCTGCATCCCGGTTTCCAGTCATGGAACATTGAAAATCTCCTCCCACGGATCACCGCGCCGCTGCTCGCGATCCAGGGTCTCGACGATCAGTACGGCACCATGGAGCACCTTCATAGAATCGCCAGCCACGTCCCCGGAACGCAATTGTTGAAGCTCCCCGATTGCCGCCACTCCCCGCACGTCGACCAGCCCGGCGCCGTAATCGAGGCGAGCGTGCGTTTCATCCAGGCCATTTGAAGAACCCGTAAGGCGATTTTCCTGCCGAACGGCTTACGCGCGAGTAGCGTCACAGCCGCTAACATAAAGGTACGCTGTATGTGGATTGTCAGAGTCGCCCTCAACCGGCCGTACACCTTCATCGTCGTTGCGCTTCTGATCCTGGTCATCAGCCCCCTGGTGATCCAGCGGACCCCCACCGATATTTTTCCTAACGTCAATATTCCCATTGTCGCGGTGTTGTGGAATTACACCGGCCTCAACGCAGAAGAGATGGAGGAGCGCATCACCACCGGATTCGAGCGCGGGCTGACCACTTCGGTCAGCGACATGGAGCACATCGAATCCCAGACCGTCAACGGACGCAGCATCGTCAAGGTATTTTTTCATCCCGGCGTCCGGATCGAGATGGCCGTCGCGCAGGTGACCGCGCTCGCGCAATCGAGCGTGCGCCAGATGCCGCCCGGCACCGTGCCGCCCTACATTCTGGTGTACAACGCGTCGAGCGTTCCCATTCTTCAGCTCGGCCTTTCCGGCAAGGGGCTCAGCGAGCAGCAGCTGTTCGATTTCGCCACCCAGCAGGTTCGCACCGCCCTCGCCACGGTGCAGGGCGCGGCCATCGCCTGGCCGTACGGCGGCAAACAACGCCAGGTGATGATCGACATCCGCCAGGACCTGATGCAGTCCAAAGGCATTTCCCCCGCCGATGTGGTCACGGCCGTCAGCCAGCAGAATTTGATCCTGCCTTCGGGCACTTCCAAAATCGGCCAGTTCGAATACGACGTGGATCTCAACAGCAGCCCGGTGCACGTCGCCGACATCAACGATCTGCCCATCAAGTCCAACGGAAACACCACGATCTACATCCGCGATGTGGCCAGCGTTCGCGACGGATTTTCGCCGCAGACCAATATTGTGCGGCGCGACGGCCAGCGCGGCGTGCTGATGCAGGTGATGAAGGTGGGCCAGACCTCCACGCTCGAAATCGTCAAGCAGGTTCGGGAGGCGCTGCCGCAGATCGAATCCACGCTTCCGTCGGAGCTCAGGATCGACCCGATTGCCGATCAATCCGTGTTCGTGCGCGCCGCCGTCAGCGGCGTGGTGCGGGAAGCGATTATCGCCGCCTGCCTCACCGCCGCCATGATCCTGCTGTTCCTGGGAAGCTGGCGCAGCACGGTGATCATCGCGATTTCGATTCCGCTCTCGATCCTGGTTTCGATCATCGTTCTGTCCGCGCTGGGCGAAACGATCAACATCATGACTTTGGGAGGTCTGGCGCTGGCGGTCGGAATTCTGGTCGACGACGCGACCGTCGAAATCGAAAATATTCACCGTAATCTGGGCCAGAGCACCGAAGTGGTTCCGGCCATTCTGGAAGGCGCGCGCCAGATCGCGGTGCCCGCGCTGGTTTCGACGCTGTGCATCTGCATCGTGTTCCTGCCCATGTTTTTCCTGACCGGCGTCGCGCGCTATCTGTTCATTCCGCTGGCCGAAGCGGTGGTGTTCGCGATGCTTGCGTCGTATCTGCTTTCGCGCACGCTGGTTCCCACGCTCGCCATGTATCTGCTCAAACCGCACAATGAGCATGAAGAGGCGCCGCCTCCGCCGTCCTGGAATCTGGCGGCGCGTCTGCAGCGGGCTTTCGAACATGCGCTCGAACGCACCCGGTCCACCTTCCGGGGCATGCTCGACCGCTGCCTGCATCATCGCGTGCTCTTCGTCCCGGCATTTTTGGGAGCCTGCGCAGCCGTGTTTCTGCTGGTTCCCTGGCTCGGCCAGGATTTCTTCCCAGCCACCGATGCCGGCCGGTTCAATCTCCACTTCCGCGCCAAGACCGGCACGCGCATTGAAGAAACCGCCCGCACCGGCGACCAGATCGAGGCCGCCATCAAGCGCATCATCCCGCCGGAGGAAATCGCCAGCATCGTCGATAACATCGGCCTGCCGTACAGCTCCATCAATATGTCGTACAGCACCTCGGCGCCGATCGGAACCATGGACGCCGATATTATGGTCGGCCTGACGCCGGAGCATCGCCCCACTGACGGATACGTCCGCGAGCTGCGTGATCGGCTGCCGCGCGAATTTCCGGGCATCTCGTTCTATTTCATCCCCGCCGACATCGTCAGCCAGATTCTGAATTTTGGCCTGCCGGCGCCCATCGACGTGCAGATCACCAGCCCCAACGTCGAAGCCACCCGCGAGTTCGCGGTGAATCTTCTCACTCAGTTGAAGACCATCCCCGGCACCACTGACCTGCGCGTGCATCAGCCCTTCGATCAGCCGAAAATCCACATCACCGTCGACCGCACCAAGGCCGAAGAGAGCGGCTACACGCAGCTGGATGTGGCCAGCAGCGCGCTGGTCTCGCTCAGCGGAAGTTTTCAGACCACCCCTGAATTCTGGCTCGATCCGCGCAACGGCGTCAGCTATTCGGTGGTTGCGCAGGACCCGCAATACGAGCTCACCTCGCTGGGCGATCTTCAGAACATTCCGCTCACCTCCGCCAAGATGATCCGGCCCGAAATCCTGGGCGATGTTTCCACTACCAGCCGCGGCGCCGGCCTGGCCGTGGTGTCGCATTACAACATCCAGCGGGTAGTGGATATTTTCGGCTCCGTCCAGGATCGCGATCTGGGAGCCGTGGCGAAGGATCTCGACCGCATCATCGACGCCAACCGGAAGAAACTGCCGCGTGGCGCGCAAATCACGGTGCGCGGGCAGATTGAGACCATGCGCAGCTCCTTCACCGGCCTGTTCGGAGGCCTGGCGCTCGCCATCGTGCTGGTTTATGCGCTGATCGTGGTTAACTTCCAGTCCTGGCTGGACCCGTTCATCATCATCACGGCGCTGCCCGCCGCCATGGCCGGAATCGTGATGTTCCTGTTCGCGACGCACACCACTTTGAGCGTTCCGGCGCTGATGGGATCCATTATGAGCGTCGGCGTGGCGACTTCGAACAGCATCCTGGTAGTCAGCTTCGCGCGCGAACGCCTGGAAGCCGGGGAATCGCCCCTGCAGGCCGCGCTCGACGCCGGATTCGTGCGCTTCCGCCCGGTGATTATGACTGCCCTGGCCATGATGATCGGCATGGTCCCCATGGCGCTCGGCCTGGGTGAAGGCGGAGAGCAGAACGCGCCGCTCGGCCGCGCCGTGATCGGTGGCCTCATGTTCGCGACAGTTGCTACCCTATTCTTTGTACCGGTGGTGTTCAGCCTGCTTCATCGGAGTCCCGTCGAGTCAACCCAAGAGTAAAGATGGCCCGGACAATCAAGATCCTCCTTTTCTTCGTGATATGCCTGCTTCTGGCCGGAAGCATCGTGGTGCGCGGCATCAATTCGCGGATCAAGGCCGCCGCCGTGGTCCGGCAGGAAACCCTCGATCAATCGATTCCCACGGTCGCCGTGATCCATCCCAAGCGCGGTTCGATGAAGGATGAAATCGTGCTGCCCGGCAACATCCAGGCGTTCGTCGACGCGCCCATTTACGCCCGCACCAGCGGATATCTGAAGAAGTGGTACACCGATATCGGCACGCGGGTCAAAACCGGCCAGTTGATCGCCGAGATCGAATCGCCGGAGGTCGACCAGCAGCTTGCCCAGGCCAGAGCCGACCTCGCCACCGCGAACGCCAACATGCGGCTGGCCGAAATCACCATGAATCGCGACCTGGGTTTGCTGAAACTGGAAGCCATCGCCAAGCAGGACGTGGATAACGCCACGGGTGCGTGGGAGGCCGACAAAGCCGTGGTCCAGTCGCAAGCCGCTAACGTCAAGCGTCTGGAGCAACTGGTCGCATTCGAAAAGGTCACCGCGCCGTTTGACGGCGTGATCACGGCGCGCAACACCGATATCGGCATGCTGATCAACTCGGGAAACGGGGGCACCGCGCAGGAGCTGTTCCGGATGGCCACCACCGACAAGCTGCGCGTCTTCGTAAGCGTCCCGCAAACCCATTCGCGCGCGGCCGTCGCCGGTGTCAATGCGGAACTGACCCTGACCGAATTCCCGGGCCGCCGCTTCATCGGCAAAATCGCGCGCAACGCCGGCTCCATCGACCCCTCCACGCGCACCCTTCTGACCGAGGTGGATATCGACAACACCTCCGGCGCCCTGCTTCCCGGTGCTTACGCCGAAGTTCATCTAAAGCTCCCCACCGAGAGCCCGGCGCTGCTGCTTCCGGTCACCGCCCTGATCTTTCGATCCGAAGGCCTGCGCGTCGCCATCGTCAAGGATGGTAAGGCCGATCTGGTAACGGTCACACTCGGCCGCGACTTCGGCACTCAAGTGGAAGTCACCAGCGGCATCACCGAACACGACGAAGTGATTGTCAGCCCCCCCGATTCGCTAAGCTCGGGCGCCCCGGTCCGCGCCGAATCGAAGCCCGAGCTCTAAAAATAGCCGCCGATACACGCAGATAAACGCCGATCAAGAAGAATTGCCCATCCGCGTGCATCGGTGTGAATCTGCGGTTATTCTCTGCGGCCTCCAGTGTTAAACTGAAGCTAGCTATGAGTTCGCTTTCGCCTCGACTGCAAATCCGGGTCCAGCAAAAGCAGATACTCACGCCCGGGCTGGTCCAGATGGTCAGCCTGCTGCAGTTGAACCGGCTGGAGCTCAAGGAAATGATCTCCGCCGAGGTCGCTCAGAACCCGGTACTCGAAGAGTCCGCGGAGGGTGGTGAGGAGTTGTCGCCGGAGGAGCTTCAGCCGCTGCTCGAAGCCGAGCGCCTCTCCGAACCGGCCGACCAATCCATCCTCGAAGTCACCGGTAATCAGACCGATGGCGAAAATCGGGAAGCCGACAGCGCGGAAATCGAATTCGCCGCACTGAGCAATCCGGAGCCTGCCGCGGAAATCGCCGCCGTCCCCGACTCGCCGGAGTTGCTCGAACAGAAACCCGCCTCCGACCCCTTCGACGAGATCGATTTCGGCACCTATTTCGACGAATACCTGGACCCCGGCTACAAGAGCCCGGCCGCGGAAAACATCGAAAAGCCGTCGTTTGAGACCTTTCTTTCGTCGCCCGAAACGCTGAGCGGCCACCTGCACGACCAGCTGGCGCTGATCGCGCTCAGCGAGGAAGTCCGCGACGCGGCGGAAGCCATCATCGGGAATTTGAGCGAAGACGGGTACCTGATGGTCTCGCCCGAGGAACTGGCCGGAACCGGCGAATATAAGCCGGAGGACGTCAAGGAAGCCGTGCGCGTGGTCCACACGCTGGACCCGGCCGGCGTGGGCGCGATCGATCTTCGGGAGTGCCTGTTACTGCAACTCGAAAGCCGCGGCGGACGCGGAGGCGTGGCCTGGAACGTGGTCCATGATCATCTTAAACTGGTGGAACAGCGCCAGTTCAAGGAAATCGCCCGCCTGCTGAAGCGTCCCTTCGAGCACATCCAGGTGGCCATCGACGTCATCAAGCATTTGGATCCGCGGCCCGGCCTGCGCTACTCCGGTCCGGGCGCGCGCCAGGTGGAACCGGACGTTTACATTTCCAAGGACGGCGAGGATTACCTGATCAGCGTTAACGATGAGGACATTCCCCAGCTTCGCCTGAATCCGCAGTACCGCAAGATGCTCGATCGCGACGCGGAACCCAATCGCGACGTGCGGAATTACGTCAAAGAACGCTACGCTTCCGCCATCCAGCTCATGAAAAACATCGAGCAGCGGAAGCAGACCATTTTGAAAGTTTGCCAGAGCATCGTGCGCCGGCAACTGGATTTTCTGGAATTCGGAATCGACCAGTTGAAGCCCATGATGATCAAGGAAATCGCCGAAGAGATCGGCGTTCATCCCTCGACGGTGAGTCGCGCCGTTTCGAACAAATACGCGCACACTCCGCAGGGCGTCTACGAGCTGCGTTATTTCTT
Organism: Terriglobia bacterium; assembly: GCA_963797245.1. GTDB lineage: Bacteria > Acidobacteriota > Terriglobia > Bryobacterales > Bryobacteraceae > Palsa-187. The sequence continues at coordinate 197,350 of CAWCPE010000006.1, read as the reverse complement.
TTCCGAGGCCGTGCAGGGTCCTTCGGGCGGCGCCACTCCGCTCCTCATTTTGAAGCGGAGAGTCAAGAAGATGATTGAGGAAGAAGATTCCGCTCATCCGCTCACCGACGAACAGATCACCGAGCGTCTTCAATCGGAAGGCATTCAAGTGACCCGCCGCACCGTCGCCAAGTATCGGGAAGATATGCGCATCCCGTCCACGCATCAGCGGCGTGTGCGCAATTAAAGACGGAGGTCTTCATGAAGGTCAGCTATCGCGGCGTGCAACAGACGCTGCCACCCAAACTCCAGGAAAAGCTGGACGCCAAGTTCGCCAAGCTTTCAAGACTCCTGGAACGCCGTGGAGAGAAGGAAGCGCACGTGGTGGTCACCACCGAGCGCCATCTCCACAAAACCGAAGTCACGGTTCCTTTCTACGATCACGAATTCGTGGGTCTGGGCGCGGACGCGGACTTGTTTACGTCCATGAGCCAGGCGCTCGATAAGCTCGAAAAACAGGCCGTCAAGACGCGTGACAAGTGGCGTGAGAAACGCAAGGACTCAACCGACGTCGTCGAGAAAGAGCCGCCCGTCAAGGCCGCGGCCAATCCGGCCGCGAAACCAGCGGCCAAGCTCAACACGAAACCCGGCGTCAAGTCCAGCGCGAAACCCGGCCGCAATAATGGCCGTCCGGAACGCGGCCCGAATCCGCGCGTGTTCACCGTCAACCACCATGACCGCCGCAAGCCGATGACACTCGAAGAAGCCCTGATCGAGCTGGACGGCGACACCTCTCTCAACTACATGGTGTACCGCGACGCCGACAAGGAATGCGTCTCGGTTCTGGTGCGCCGCCAGGACGGCCACTTCGATTTAATAGAATCGTAGGACAGGCGGTCCTGCCGCCTGTCTCAGCCCCCGTCAATCGAATAGAATCGTGAGGGATGCCCTCTCACCCACTGCGGCGCGCCGACGATCGCCCGCGCGCGGCCAAACGTAAAACCGCGCGTGCGAAAACCGAGCTGGTCATCATCACCGGCCTGAGCGGATCGGGCAAGGGCACGGTGCTCAAGGCTTTCGAAGACCTCGGCTACTATTCGGTCGACAATCTTCCGCTCGACCTGATTCCGAAATTCGCCGAGCTCGCCCGCGACGCCCCGCGCATCCGCCGCGCGGCGCTGGTGGTCGACATTCGGGAAGGTGCGGCGCTCTCGCGTTTCCCCGCGCTGTTCAAGCGCATCCGCCAGACCGTACCCACCCGGCTGATTTTCCTCGAAGCCGACGATGAAACCCTGATCCGCCGCTTCAGTGAGACCCGCCGTCCGCATCCTTTAGGCATCGACGAAAGCGTCGCCGCCAACGTCCGCCGGGAACGCGAGCGCCTGGCGCCCATCCGCAAGCTGGCCGATCCGATCATCAATACTTCCAAATTCAATGTCCACGAGCTGCGCGAGACCATCCATCGCTCCTTCCGCGGCCAGAAGACCGAGCCCGAAATCCTGGTGCAGGTGACCAGCTTCGGCTATCGCCACGGCGTCCCGGCGGACAGCGACCTGGTGTTCGACGTCCGCTTTCTTCCGAATCCCAACTACATTCCGGCGTTCAAGGATCTGACCGGAAAACATCCCAGCGTGGCGCGCTATATTCGCTCCTTTCCCCAGACCACCGAATTCATCGACCGCATCTCAGACCTGCTGGTGTACCTGATTCCGCACTACATCCGGGAAGGCAAAAGTTATCTGACCATTTCATTCGGCTGCACCGGCGGCCATCACCGCAGCGTGCTGATCGCGAACGAAATCCGCAAACGCCTGAATCGCGCCGGCTTCCGTGTGAAAGAAACTCACAGAGATGTGAAAAAGTAGTCACGTGAAAAAATGATGATCCCATTCCTATTGTTAGCCTTCTTCGCTTCCTCGAAGTCCGATTCGACGGTTGAATTCGAAAACGCCTACGTCCGCATCGTGCGCGTGCATTACCTGCCGCACGAAATAACCCGCGCGCACGACCATCCCGCTACGCCGACGGTCTACGTCTACACCACCGACGGCGGACGTCTCAAAATCATGCACGACGAAGCCGAAAAGCCGGTGATCCGACCGGTAGTGAAAGCCGGAGCCGTCCGCTTCAATCACGGCGCGAAGGAGCATCATCAGGTGGAGGAGCTCGACGGCGTAGCCAGCGAATATTTGCGTCTGGAACTGAAAATCGAACCCATTGATTTGCCGGAACAAGACGTGCGTCGCGCCCCCACTGATCGGACGCCGTACGAAAGCGGAATGCTGCGGATTCTTCGAGTTACCTGCGCAGCGCACTCCGCGTGCCCGGCGTCGGAACATCCCGAAAACCCGGCGGTGATCGTAACGGGCAGAAAATTCCAGTGGCGCGATGCGAATGCCAAGCCGATCTTCAACTCATCGTCAGCCCCGCTCGAGCAAGTACGAGTCGAGTTGAAATCGAAGCCGCTGCATTAATTCGAGCTCTTGTGGGGCCGGCTTTCGAGCCGGCGGACCCGCCTTCTAGCGGGTCCAGCCGACCTGGAAGGTCGGCTGCGGGCAGGAATGCCCGCCCCACAAGCGCCCATCAATTCTCCGACGGCCTCTCGACGTGATCGATCACCAGAAACTCCCCGGGTCCCTTGCCCGACTCAAGCCTCAGCCCGAGTTTCCGTGCGACTGTGAAGATCACCTCGCTCAGGTCCGGCGGGGGCCCGCCGGGTGTTGGCCCGTTGGGCACGGGATCGACCGAAAGGTCGTCAATCGGGACCTCGACTCTTACGTCAAAGGTCCCGGAAATCCCCGTTTTATCGATGACGTTGCGGCCCACCAACGCTGAAAATTGATTGGCGAGATTCGTCATAGTCGTGCCTCCCACTCTAACCCCCCACGCGTGGGTCGTTAACGACATCGCCCTCGTCAAGATCCCACAAAACATAGGGCGCCCCTGGGCAAATTTCAGGGGTGGGTTCTCAGGATCAAACGAAGTGCAACCGCCCTCCTTCGCCGGGGCTAGCTTCGGGCCGCCCTTCGCGACGGTCATTAGGTAAACCGGAACTTCGCGCGATTCGCGATGGAGCCTAAGCTTGAACCGCTCTTCAAGGAGAGCCTGCATCATCGGCCCATACATCATTCCGCGCCCTTGTGGTTTTTCTGATTTCGCTTCGATCCGATATTGTTCGGACTTCATCCACGCGGGCGCGCCCTCGATCGGCACCGGCCGCGACAGAGTTTCGTCGCCCGTCTCGAACCGGTGGTACGCCCACTGAACCATCTCGCTCACGGTCGTGCAGTGGATATTCAGAGTGCCTGGTGAAGACCCTCCACCTCCGCCCCTGCCGCCCCCGGTGTCACCTGCGCACAGCTTGATTGAGGCGACCTCGAATTTGGGCACATCCGCTTTAGTTTGCGCTGAAACGAGACCCGCCGCCATCGTCAGCGCAAGCATGCACCGCGCAAAGTCAGTCATGGTCAATCTGACGCGTAGCCGGACTGCCGCGTGGAAGTCTGTTCAGCCATACGAGAAAAAAATCGTCACACGGCGTGGCTGCGAAAGTTCCTGAACATTTTCAGTGCGATGCCTGCGCGGGCGAAATTTTCCGAGCGAGCCGACTGTTAAATGATAAGCATGAATATCGCGTCAGTTCCCGAAAAAGTCGAGCGCGGATTCGATTCCGGTCCGGTACAGATCGCCCAGGCGCGGGTCGCGCAGATTCAGGTTGAGCGCGCGGCGGAGCTCGGCTTCGGCGGCAGGCGACCAGGCCTTCGCGCCGGCCTTGGCGTAGGAACGCAGCGTGCGCTCGCCGAGCTGTTCGACAACACGCGTTGCCTCGGCTCGGGACAGGCCGGCGGCGCGCAGACTTTCGACCGCGGCCGCAATCCAGGGGAGCGCAATGTGCGTCGCCAGAGACATTCCGGCCAGCAGGAGCGGTTTCGATGCGGGGCGGATCTCGATCAATTTGCGCCGGTCCGCAGCGGCGACGCGACGCAGATAGCGGATGAGCCCGGGATCTCCTTCGGCGACCAGGACGCGTCCGTCCGGCGGAATCGCGTGAAGGGTCGCCGTGGGCCGAAGGGCCAGATGCGAGCTGTCGCGAAAAGTGTCGCAGACCACCGCCGGAACGCCGGGCGGAAGGTCGGCGGCAATTTGATCCAGCGCCGATTCCGCGGCCACGATCCAAAGCGCGTGGCAGGATGCAAGGTCGGAATAATTTTCAACCGCGCGTCCGGCACGCAGCGAATTGGAGATGCGCCGCGCGACGCGGTACGACGTGGCTTTCAACGGGCCGATGGAAGCAAGAAGCCTGGGCATGCGCGCCAGGAACGACCGCGTTACGCCGCCGGCGCAGACCAGCCCCGCGCGCTCCTGCTTCATTGAATTGCGGCGATCGACCGCGCGCGAAGCTCCTTGACGCGGTCGCGAAATGCGGCGGCCTGTTTGAAATCGAATTTGCGGGCAGCTTCACGCATGCGTTCTTCGAGCTCCTGCAGATATTTTTCCATCTGCTCCGGCGCGATTTCGGCGACTTCTTCTTCGGGCTCGAGCGGGATGGTGACGTAATCGGCTTCGGCGATGCGGATCAGGTTCGAATCGATCGGCTTGATGATGGACTGCGGTTCGATATTGTTGGCTTCGTTGTAGGTGCGCTGTAATGTCCGACGGCGCGTGGTTTCTTCGATGGCGCGGCGCATGGAGGCGGTCATCACGTCGGCGTAGAGAATGGCCAGGCCGTTCAGGTGGCGCGCGGCGCGGCCCATGGTCTGGATCAGCGATCCGGCCGAGCGCAGGAAACCTTCTTTATCGGCATCGAGGATCGCGACCAGCGAAACTTCCGGCAGGTCGAGCCCCTCGCGCAGAAGATTGACGCCGATCAGGACATCGTAGACGCCGCGGCGGAGGTCGCGCAGGATTTTCACGCGGTCGAGCGTGGAAACTTCCGAGTGCAGGTACGCGCACTTCACGCCGGCTTCGGTGTAGTGCTCGGCCAGATCTTCGCTCATGCGTTTGGTGAGGGTGGTCACCAGCACGCGCTCATTCTTTTCGGCGCGCAGGCGGATCTGATGCAGCAGGTCGTCCACCTGGCCGCGGATGGGCTTCACTTCCACCTCCGGATCGAGCAGGCCGGTGGGGCGAATAACCTGCTCGATGACCGCGCCGGACGTCTTGGTCAGCTCATACGGGCCCGGCGTGGCGGAAACGTAGAGAACCTGGTGAACGCGATTTTCGAATTCTTCAAACGTGAGCGGACGATTGTCGAGCGCGCTGGGCAGACGGAATCCGAATTTGACCAGCGTCTCTTTGCGCGAACGGTCGCCATGATACATGCCTTGAAGCTGCGGGACGGTCTGGTGGCTTTCGTCGAGGAACATCAGCGCATCGTGCGGAAGATAATCGAGTAGCGTGGGCGGGGCCTGACCGGGCAGGCGGCCGGAAAAATGGCGTGAGTAATTTTCGATGCCGTGGCAGTAGCCGATGTTGCGGATCATTTCCAAATCGAAATTGGTCCGCTGCCACAGGCGCTGGGCTTCGATGCGCTTGCCTTCTTTTTCGAGCTCGCCTTTCCACCATTGAAGCTCGTTTCCGATGCTGGTCAAGGCGTTGGCGCGCGTTTCGGGCGACATCACGTAATGGGTCTTGGGATAAATCGGCAGGCGCAGATAATTCTGTTTCACCTGGCCGGTGAGCGGGTCGATCTGCTCCAGCGATTCGATCTCATCGCCCCATAGCGTGATGCGATAGGCGTTGTCGTCGTAAGTCGGCAGCACTTCGATGACGTCGCCGCGGACGCGAAACGTCCCTCGGCGGAAATCGCCTTCGTGACGCTCATAGAGGATATCGACCAGACGCGCGGTGATCTCCTTACGCTCGATTTTCTGGCCTTTTTCGAGCATCAGAAGCATCCCGTAATATGCTTCGGGCGAGCCGAGGCCGTAGATGCAGCTGACGCTCGCGATGATCACGCAATCGCGGCGCTCGAATAATGAGCGGGTTGCCGAGAGGCGCAGCTTATCGAGCTCGTCATTAATGGTGGCTTCTTTTTCGATGTAAACGTCGCCGGATGGAATGTAGGCTTCGGGCTGATAGTAGTCGTAATAGCTGACGAAGTATTCGACGGCGTTGGACGGGAAGAAGCTTTTGAATTCCTGATAGAGCTGCGCGGCCAGCGTTTTGTTGTGCGCAAGCACCAGCGCGGGACGGCCGGTGTGCTCGATCACTTTCGCCATGGTGAAGGTTTTGCCGGAGCCGGTGACGCCGAGCAGGACCTGGTGCTGCTCGCCTTCCCGCAGACCTCGAGTGATGGATTCGATGGCGGTGGCCTGATCGCCACGGGGTTTGTAATCGATGCCGAGACGGAAGGACATCTAATTTATTATCGCAGTCGTGTACAGGCGGGCCGTGCCAATCTTATAATGTGGAGCAATATGGCGGAAACCAAGACCAAACCGACCCACTTGAGCGTCGCGGCGTTTATCGACGCAATCGCGGACGCGACCAAACGCGCGGACGCGAAAACTCTGGTCAAGCTGATGCGGAAGGCGACCGGCGAGAAGGCGAAAATGTGGGGGCCGTCGATCATTGGCTTCGGCAGCCATCACTACAAATATGAGACCGGACGGGAAGGCGATATGCCGTTGGTCGGTTTTTCACCGCGCAAGGCCGCGATGGTTCTGTATGGACTGAAGGTCGACGATGCGTTGCTCGCCAAGCTCGGCAAGTGCACCAGTGGGAAGGGCTGCGTCTACGTCAAGAAGCTGGCCGACGTCGACCAGAAGGTTTTGGATGCGCTGGTGGTGGCCGCGGTGCGGGCGCGTTCTTAAGAGGGTCGATATAGTGGAAGCGGACCAGGTAGACGTTCTCGCCGGGGCCGTGCTTGGCGACTTTCAGAAGATCGATGAGGCCGAGGAATCCGGATTCGCGGGCGAGCTGCGGGGTGATTTCCTGAAAGCTGATCTGCTCGATGGAGTCGATTTCGATGTGGCCTTCTTCCATGCGATAGCGGTTGCCGGCTTTGACGTGAGGATACTTCCAGATGCGGACGCTGCAGGTAATTTCGCCGCTGCGGACGCGGTCGCGGAGGCGCTTGGTTAAGACCATGAGGTGAGTTGACTGAGCTACTTCTTGCGGTCCGCGGCGGCTGCGGTGGTGTTGCCTGAGGCTTCCTCGGCTGCGGCTCGCAGACGGTGGACGTGCTTGTTGCCGGGATCGAGAAGGATGGCGTCGGTGTAATCCTGAATGGCTTTATCGAACTGCCTGAGGTAGCTGTAAGCGGTGCCGCGGTGAACGTAATAGACGGCGTTCTTGGGCGTGAGTTTGATGGCTTCGGTGTAATCCGCGATTGCGCGATCGTACTTTTGAAGAAGCGTATAAGTGGTGCCGCGGTGCTCGTAGGCGAGCGCGAAATTGGGTTTGCGGCGGATGGCTTCGTTGTAGTCGGGGATGGCTGCCTCGAGTTGCTTGAGAAGCTGGTGGCCGAATCCGCGGCAGTTGTAGCCTCGCGGGTCGTCGGGATTGAGTTGGATCACTTTGTTGCAGTCTTCCAGGCTCTGATCGTATTGCTGGAGCCGGCGGCGGGCTTCGGCGCGGCTTACGTAGGCATCCACATAATCGGCCTCGGCGTGAATGGCAGCGTCGAAACGGCGCGCGGCGTCGGCGGGCTGGTCCTGATTGAGGAAACGCATGCCATCGTCATAGGCGGATTGGGCGTCGACGGGGGTCGGCGCCGCGGTCGGGCCTGTTGGCGCCGTTTTCGCTCCCGGGGGGGCGGGCGCCGGATCGGACTGGGCGGTCTGAACGGCGGGCTCGGGAATCGGCAGGGCGGCGGTTTCCTGCACCTGGGTGGGGCTCTTCGCCGCAGGTGCCGGCGTTTGGTAGAAGTGCCCGACATAGAGGTGCCAGACCAGAACGGCCACTACCGCAGTCGTCGCGAGGGCGGCGATCAGCCAGGGGATGAAGGATCGGCTCTTAGCGGGGCCTACTTGTTGCGGCTGGACGGTGGTGGGGATGGGGATGGCCGCATTTGGGAAAGTTTGCACGCGTCGTTCGGCGCCGGGTGGAACCAGGTGATAAACCGTGTGCATGCGCACCGATTTATCCGTCTCGACGCCTTTCAGTTCGAACATCTGCTTGTAATCGTCGGACAGGCGGCTGACCACTTCAAAGAAGGATTGCGAAACCAGGATCTGGTTTTCCGAGGCGAAGCTCATAACGCGCTGTCCGGCATTAATTCCGTCGCCGAGGGCGTTCAGTGCGCCGTTGAGGTCGCGCACCAGCTTGACGGGGCCGAGATTGATGCCGAGGCGCACGCGCAGACCGGGCTGTTGACTACGTTCGTCCAGAACGAAGGCGCTGCACAGCTGGAGTGCTGCGAACATGGCGGCTTCAGGGGCTCCCAGAAAGCAGACAGCGGCGCCGTCGCCGGTGTCGAGAAGGACACGTTCGTTTTCGGGGACGTCGCGGATGGCGTCGGCCAGATAAGCGTTGAAGCGCTGCTTCCACTTCATCTGGAGTTCGACCGACTGGGAGGAATATTTGGCGATATCCATGAACAGCACGCTGCATAACCAGGTGCGGTCCATTTTGTTCAAGTCGGCCATATCACTGGCACCTTTTCGAGGCTGAGTGTCCCGACGGCTGGATTATAACGCAATCGCCGGAGCGGCTCGGGTTAAGATTTGATTTGCCTCAGAGCTTCGATGTGATTGCGCTTCGGATTCGGTGTTTGGCCCGCCGCGAGTGGTCTGCGAATTTCTTGCGGGGAGGGTTTGGGAAGGCCTTGCGGAAGGTGGATCGGGAGCGTTATGAACGGTGGTTTTCGCCGCAGCTGGATCGCGGGGCTGACAGCGTCTCGAAAAAGGGGACAGACCGCTCTGTCCACGCCGCGGGTTCGGTCGTCGATCGCGGGTGCGGGGTCGGGGACAGAGTGGTCAGTCCCCTTTTTCCAAGCGGGCTGCGGGATTCACCTCGGGCGTTCTTGATTCGGGCGCCGGAGCACGCGGCCGATTTTCGATTTCATTTGTTCGATGTGAGCGCGGGCGGTGTGGACTTGGCGATTCGTGTATTTCAGGAATTCCTGGAGATCGGGTCGGTGGAGGGGCGTTCGGTGTTGCGGCTGTCGCTCGATTCCGATCGGGCGGTTTCGCGGGTTCGCGTTTCATTTGTCACTCCTACGGAGTTGAAGGGCGCCGATCGACCGGAGTTCGGAGTTTTGTTTGCCCGCTTGCGGGATCGGATCAGCACGCTGCGGGCGTTGTACCAAGATGGTCCGCTCGAGATCGATTTCAAGGGGATGGCGGAGCGCGCTCATCAAGTGAAGATGACGCGGTGTGAGATTGAACATGTCGATGCGGAGCGGGTGAGCCGGAATACGGGGCAGCGGCATTCGCTGGGCGGGTTTGTCGGAGTCGCGGAGTATGAGGGGGAGCTCGGCGAGTTTCTGCCGTATCTGGAAATCGGGCGGTACACGGGCGTGGGACGGCAGACGGTGTGGGGGAAAGGGGAGATTCATGCGGTGGTGGAGTGAACCGGCGGGAACCGCGGAGTGGGGACTGGCGCTGACGCACGGCGCGGGGTCGAATGCGGATGCTCCGTTGTTGAAGGCGCTGGCGGAGGCGTTCGCGGCTCAGGGAATTGTGGTGATGAGGTATGACTTGCCGTATCGGGAAGCGCGGCCGCACGGGCCTCCGTTCCCGGCGCAGGCTGCCGCGGATCGCGAAGGGGTCCGGCGAGCCGTGGCGGAGATGCGTGGGCGCGTTCCGCATGTGATCGCGGGCGGGCATTCTTACGGAGGGCGGCAGACGTCAATGGCTGCCGCCGAGGATTCGAGGATGGCGGATGCGCTGCTGTTTTTGTCGTATCCGTTGCATGCGCCGGGAAAGCCACAAGCGGCCCGGTCGGGACACTTTGGAGAACTACGGACGCCGGCGTTCTTTGTTCATGGGACCAGGGATGCTTTCGGGTCGGTGGAAGAGATGAAGACTGCGGTTGCGATGATTCCGGCGCGGACGGAGTTGATGATCGTGGAGGGTGCGCCGCACGGGATGCCGTTGAAGGCTGTGCCTGAGATTGTGCGGAGGTTTTTGAGTTTCCTGCCGCAGATTCACACGGATTCACGCGGATAAGGCTGGCTACATCGGTTCTATCGCGTGAAGCGGGACGATCCGTATAATCGCGGCTAGATGTACGCCGTTTTATCCGCGATCGAACGGGTGCTGGCTTGGGCGGCGCTGGTCTTGATGTTGCCGGGTCTGGCAGTGGTCGCGCTTTGCGTTTGGATTCTATCCGGCTCGGCGCCGCTGGTGGCACATCGCCGCGTCGGGCGATTCGGCGAGTCGTTCTGGATGCTCAAATTCCGGACGATGTGGGCTCGCGGGGACAGCGCGGCTCGCGGTTGGATCGAGCTTCTGCCGGAGGGGTTGGTTCCGGAGAGCAAAATCGGCGGGGATGCGCGGGTCACCAGTGCGTTTGCGCGGTTCTGCCGCAGGCATTCCATCGATGAGCTTCCGCAGTTGTGGCATGTCGCGACGGGTGAGATGTCGCTGGTGGGTCCGCGGCCGGTGACGGCGGTGGAGTGGCGGAAGCACTATGGAGATCGATCGCGCGAGGTGCTGCGGCTGAAACCGGGGTTAACCGGATTGTGGCAGACTCGCGGGCGGAATCGGCTGACGTACCGGCAGAGACGCCGGCTGGATTTGTTCCTGGCCCGGCACTATTGCCTGTTGTTGTACCTGCGGATTCTCGCGGGGACGCTGCCGCGGGTGATCGCGGGGCGGGACGCATTTTAAGAAGGCGGGCTGAGATCTTAAAAAGACAGACCGCGTAATCGTCAGAAAGGCGCCGCCGCGCCGGGACCTAGTGGTCTGCGCCGGAAATCGTGCGACGTAAAAAGGGGGACAGACCACTCTGTCCACGGTCGATTTCCACCGCGGAGTCAACAGATATGCGGCGGGGACAGAGCAGTCTGTCCCCCTTTTTACGTCGCACGATTTCCGACGCACTACACTAGTCCTCCCCGCTCTCCCCCACCTTCAACACCGCCAAGAACGCCTCCTGCGGAATCTCCACTCTCCCGACCCTCTTCATCCTCCGCTTGCCCTCTTTTTGCTTCTCGAGCAGCTTGCGCTTACGCGAGATGTCACCGCCATAGCACTTCGCCAGCACGTTCTTTCGCATCGCCGGAATATTTTCCCGCGCGACGATCTTATTCCCGATCGCCGCCTGCAACGCGACTTCGAACATCTGCCGCGGAATCAATTTCCGCAGCCGCTCGATCAGAATCTTCCCGCGCTCGTGCGCGAAATCGCGGTGGATGATCATCGACAACGCATCGATCGGCTCGCCCGCCACCAGCACGTCCAGCTTCACCATGGGCGACACGCGGTGCCCCGAAAAATGATAATCGAGCGAAGCATACCCGCTCGATGCCGACTTCAATCGATCATAGAAATCCAGCACGATCTCATTCAGCGGCAGCTCGTAAACCAGCAGCACCCGGCCCGTGCCGATGTACTCGAACTTCTTCTGCGTCCCACGCTTCTCTTCGAGCAGCTTCAAAATTCCGCCCAGATACTCTTCGCGCGTGATCACCGTCGCGTCGATAATCGGTTCTTCAATCTGCTTGATGGAAGAAGGGTCCGGAAACTTGGTGGGATTTTCGAATTCATAACTCGACCCGTCCTGCAAAGTCACGCGATACCGCACGCCCGGCGCAGTCGTGATCAGGTCGATCTGGAACTCCCGCTCCAGCCGCTCCTGCACGATCTCCAGATGCAGCAATCCCAGGAATCCGCACCGGAATCCGAACCCCAGCGCCACCGAACTCTCCGGCTCGAAGCTGAACGCGCTATCGTTCAACCGCAGCTTCTCCAAAGCCTCGCGAAGAAGGCCATGTTCATGAGATTCAACGGGATACAACCCCGCGAACACCATCGGCTTCAGCGGTTCAAACCCGGGCAGGGGTTCCGTAGCCGGAGTCACGTGATCGATGATCGTATCGCCGATCTGCGCGTCGGAAACCGTCTTGATATTCGCGAACACGAACCCGACTTCGCCGGCGGAAAGCTCGTCGCACGGAATCGGCTTGGGCGATTGATACCCCAGACCCTCCACTTCATGCACGCTGCCGTTGGCCCATAGCCGGATCTTCTGCCCCTTCTTCAACCGGCCCGAAAACACGCGCGTCAAAATGATCACGCCGCGATACGAATCGAACCAGGAATCGAAAATCAACGCCCGCAGCGGATCGTCGGGCGACCCTTTGGGTGGCGGCACCAGGTGAACGACGGCTTCCAGCACGTCTGTGATTCCGACGCCGTTCTTGGCGCTCACCAGCAACGCATCGCTCGCGTCCAGGCCGATCAGGTGCTCAATCTGCTCCCGCACGCGATCCGGCTCGGCCGACGGCAGGTCGATCTTATTAATTACCGGAATAATTTCGAGATTATGATGCAGCGCCAGATACGTATTCGCCAGCGTCTGCGCCTCGACGCCCTGCGACGCATCCACCACCAGCAGCGCGCCTTCGCACGCCTGCAGGCTGCGCGAAACTTCATACGTGAAATCCACGTGCCCCGGCGTGTCGATCAGGTTGAGCTGATAATCCTGCCCGTCCGAAGCCCGGTAATTCAGCCGCACCGCGTGGGCCTTAATCGTAATGCCACGCTCGCGCTCCAGGTCCATCGAATCGAGCACCTGGGCCATCATTTCGCGCTCCGACAGCGCTCCCGTCACCTCCAGTAATCGATCCGCGAGGGTCGATTTGCCGTGGTCGATGTGCGCAATAATGCTGAAGTTCCGAATGTGGGAAGGGTCCATGCGGTAAACTGATGCTGGAAAGCTCCATTATCCCACGATGTCCGACAAACAACTAAACTGGCAGCCCGGCGGCGGCGCGCATGACGCGAGCGGGCTGAAGTTCGCCATCGTGGTGGCGCGTTTCAATTCCGAAATCACGGAAAAGCTTCTGGCGAGCGCCCGCCGTGGTCTCGATCAGGCCAAGGCGGCCGGCACGGAGATTTTCCACGTTCCCGGAGCTTTCGAACTTCCGCTTGCCGCGAAACTGCTGGCGCACACGCATGCCTACCACGCCATCATTGCGCTCGGCGCGGTGATTCGCGGAGGCACTCCGCATTTCGATTACGTGGCCGGGGAGACCGCGCGAGGATTGCAGCAAGTGGCGCTTGAAACCGGATTGCCGGTGGCTTTCGGCGTCCTCACCACCGATACGCAGGAGCAAGCCGAGGCTCGCGTGGATAAAGGATTCGACGCCGCCATGACCGCGGTCGAAATGGCGCGCTTCGGCCTGGGGCTCGCCGCAACCGAGCGGCGATAAAGCGATGCCCGCCCGTCATCGGTCCCGCCAGCGAGCCTTGCAGGTGCTGTTCCTGTGGGACGTTCGCCGCCAGCCGATCGCGGAAGCCATCTCTTCTTTCTACGACACGCTCGCGTCGGAAGAGGAAGATCCCGAGCGTGCCGCGCCCGACGAGTTCATGGAAGAGCTGGTGCGCGGCGCCTCTGAGCACGCCGGCGACATCGACAAGCGCATCATGGAAAAATCGGAACACTGGCGCCTGGAGCGCATGCCGGCGGTGGACCGCAACATCCTGCGCCTGGCCGTGTATGAAATGACCGATCTGGCCACGCCCGCGCCAGTGGTGATCGATGAGGCGCTGGAGCTGGCACGCCAGTTTTCGGGCGATGAGTCGGTTTCCTTCATCAACGGCGTGCTCGATGCCGTGCATCGCGATCCGCGGTGAACCCGCTTCGCGTAGTTCTGGTATCGCCCCGCAATCCGCTGAACATCGGCGCGGCCGCGCGCGCCATGAGCAATTTCGGATTCTTCGAGATGCGCCTGGTGAATCCCTACGAAGTCGCGTTCCGGGAGGCGAAATCCGCGGTCAAGTCGCAGGGCATTCTGGAGCAGGCGCGCGAATTCAAAACCGTCGCCGAAGCCGTGGCCGACTGTTCGCTGGTGGTCGGGACCACTTCCAAAGGTCACCGCCTGCTGGAGCATCCGCTGCGGCGGCTCGAGATGGCGGGCCGCATCATTCGAAAGGAGCTCGCCAAGGCCCCCATCGCGCTGCTGTTCGGCTCGGAAAAATTCGGCCTCTCGAATGAGGACATGAGCCATTGCCATTGGCTGCTGCGCATTCCGGCGCGGGAAGAGCATGAGTCGATGAATCTGGGCCAGGCGGTCGCGGTGTGCCTGTACGAGATCATCCGCAGCCCGGCCGCGGCGGCGTCCAAGCCGGAGCTGCGCCGTCCCGCCGAGGCGGCCGATCTGGAACGCATCACCGGGATGCTTCAGGAAGTGCTGGAACATTCGGGCTATGTACACGAGCGCGTGGAAGGATCCACCGAACTGAAGCTCCGGCGCCTGATTCGCCGCATGAATCTCAACGCGCACGATGCGGAAGTCTGGCTCGGGATCCTGCGGCAGATCCGTTGGAAGCTGGTATCCTAACAGGGTTCTGAAAAAGGGGACAGACCGCTCTGTCCCCGATCCGAAATCGTTGGTTTGTTTGAGGAGCACCCGGCGTGGACAGAGCGGTCTGTCCCCTTTTTCAGAACCCTGCTAAGCAAGAAACATCAATGACCAAAGTGACCCTGCATTACGAACTGATCCGCCCACTTGAAGACGCGGATCTGCCACAGCTTGCCAACCTCCATAGCGTCTATGGAATGGTGCGGGTGCGGCCGGACGCGAAGCTCGACGCGATCACCGTGGATTACGATGCGTCGCGCCTGATGAAGAGCGACGTCGAGGCCGTTCTGATGCGACACGGAATGCCCATTCGTTCCCACGCGCAGGCGGTCGGCTGAAATATTTCTCAAGACCCGTTCTCTCCAACCGATAAGGCTCACGAGCAGTAACCGGGAATGGATTCCCGGCGGACCACATTCTAAGGAGAGAAACAACCGTGGGTTTATTTTCAATTAACACCAACATCGCCTCGTTACAGGCGCAGAATTACCTCGCCACCGACGAGAACTTCCAGAACAAGACCATCAATGAAGTGACTTCGGGACTTCGCATCGTCAACTCCGGCGACGACGCGGCCGGACTTGCGATTGCCAACGCGGATGCTTCGAATGAAGCTGTCCTGACACAGGGCATTCAGAACGCGAGCGACGGTCTGAGCACGCTGCAGACCGCCGATAGCGGCCTGAGCAACATTTCTCAGCTCCTCGACCGCGCGCGCACATTGGCTACCGAATCCGCATCGGGCGCGTTTACGGGCGACCGCGGCGTGCTGAATTCGGAATTTCAGAGCGTGATCCAGGAAGTCAACCGCCAGGCGCAGGCCATCGGCCTGAACCAGGGCGGGGAGTTCGCCACCAACCTGAACGTATTCGTCGGCGGCGGCACGGCGTCCGGCAGCATCAGCGCTTCCGATAACGGCACTGTTTCGGTCAACCTCAGCAACGCGACCGTCGACGCCAAGAGTCTGGGACTCGAAGGCGTGCAGGCCACCAACCTCACCGGCTCCGACCTGTCCGCCGCGTCGGCGACCAGCGTGCAGGCGATTGTCGACGACGGCGCTAACGCCCAGCCGAACGACATTACGACTTTCAATTTCGCGGGCGCGGGCTTCTCCGGATCGAGCGCAGTCAGCGTGGGCGTGAATCTCAGCCAGGTGACCGATACCACCACTCTGGCATCGGCCATCAACCAGGCCATCGCGAACGCCGGCAACGGCGGCACCGCGGCAGCCACCGCGTTCCAGAATGCCGGCATCACCGCGAACGTCGTCACGGACAGCAGCGGCGGGCAGCATATCGCGTTCAGCTCCAGCAACACGGCGTTCCAGGTGCAGGCGGGCGACGTTCTTGCCAATGCGCTGCTCGGCAACACGGTTTCCGCCTCGAACCCCGACGGGCAGGCCATCGCCAGCACGGTGACCGGCGGCGCCAACGCCACGTCGGCCGCGCTGACCGCGGCTGCCACCGTTCAGATTCAAGGCGGCGGACTCGCCAGCCCGGTCAACATCGACCTGGGTGTTGGCGCGACCATCGCGACGCTACAGAGCGACATCGCCGGTAACGCCACCTTGGCTGCGGCGGGAATCACTCTGTCGACGGCCACCAGCGGATCGCCGCTGGTCTTCTCCAGCGCGGCCGGTAAGCAGTTCTCGGTGAGCGCGGCAGGCGACACGTCGAACGTTCTGGGGCTCGGCAGCTTCCAAGCCGGAGCAGCCGGAGCGGTTCAGTACAGCACCATCACGGCCGGCGCCAACTATGACGACACCACCGCCACCGGCACGGCGAATCTGCAGTACAGCGTTAACGGTGCCCCGGCCGCGGGCATCACCGTCGACCTCAACGGGGGCGACGCGACCTCGGGAAGCGAAGTCGGCAACGTAGACCTGGCCACGGCGGTCGCCACGCCGATCGGAACCACCGGCGAGACGATCAAAGTCGCAGTGGACGGAGCCGCAGCCCAGACCATCGCTCTGCACACCGCCGACGTGACCGGCGCGGAAGTCGTGAACGACATCAACAGCCAGTTGACCGGCGCGAAAGCGTCGCTCAATAGCAGCGGCTTTCTCCAGATCACGTCCAACAGCACGGGCGTGGGATCGAGCGTCGCCGTCACCGCCGGAACCGACACAGGCCTGGCCGACGTCTTCGGCACGGGAAGCGCCACCGCCGGCACCGCCCGCTCGCTCGGCAGCGTGGTCGACGCGATCAATCAACAGCTGGCCGGCAATAGCGCGGGACTGACCGCCTCCGCCTCCGGCAGCGCCCTGGAAATCTCTTCCAATAATGGAACCAACTTCCAGCTCAACTCCTACGGACCAGCCGGTGCGGATCTCGGTTTCGGCGTGGCCGGCGCGGCGTTTACCGGTAACACGACCGGCAATAGCGGACTGGTGGCCGAGGATGCCAACGGCGCCTATCAAACCGGCGGCATCGGCTTCACTGGCCTCGCCAACGGCAACGACACGCAGAGCATCACGGTGGCTTCGAACGATTCGACCGGCACGCCGCAGTCTCTGACCATCCAGCTGCAGAACAACAGCACCACCAGCAACGCGGCCAACATCGATCAGGCCGTCGATGCGATCAACTCCGCGCTTCAGAAAACCAACATCGCCGCGCTGCAAGGCGTGACCGCGGTGGTGGATAACGACAACGGCACGCAGAAGATCAACTTCCTGAGCACCAACGCTTTCACCGTCGCCGTGGGGTCTACCGCGGACGGAACGGGTATCCAGTCGCAGGGCTCGACGAACACGGCCGCGGTGGTCGGCACCGGCACCACGGCTGATATCAGCACGGCCGCCGACGCGACCAACGCAGTGAACCAGCTAGGCCAGTCGGTCCTGATCCTCGGCGACGCGCAAGCCGCCGTGGGTCGTGGTGAGAACGAGTTCACCTACGCGACCAACCTGGCCAATTCGCAGCTGACCAACCTGGCAGCCGCCGAATCCGGCATCCGTGACGCGAACATGGCCACGGAATCGGCCAACCTGACCAAGGCATCGATCCAGCTCCAAGCGGGCATCGCGGCTCTGGCGCAGGCCAACTCGGCTCCGCAGCAGATCCTCAAGCTGCTGCAGCAGTAATCCTCCTGTAGTCTTTGGGCCATGCCGGGCAGTATCCGGCATGGCCTTTTTTCGTTTGTGGGACCAGCCCCAAGCTAACGAGTCTGCGTGAAAAGTCGGGACTCCACCCCGCCGTTTACCGGCAGGGCTGGTCTATCGCGTTGAAGGCGCACGCGTCGGCGACCAGCCCTGCCGGTCACGGCGGGGATCAACTCCATGTTCCACGCAGACCCTTACTGGCGGGGCGGGTTTGTCGTATTGACCGCGATAGGTACGCGAGAGCGCCGTCCAGTAATGGCGGGGCGATGGTCATTTGATCCCCAACTGATCGAAGAGGAACGCGAAGACGTCGGCGTCCTGGTCGATCCTCTCGCCTAGAGCGGTGCCGAAGCCGTGGCCAGAGTTCGAACTGGTGCGCAGCAGAATGGGACGATCGGCGTGCTGCGCGGCTTGCAGGCGCGCGGTCATCTTGCGCGAGTTCATCGGGTCGACCCGGCCGTCGTTCGCGCCGGTCAGGAACAATACCGCGGGATAGTCGGTAGCGTCTTTCACGTGATGATAAGGCGAGTAGGCGTACAGCGCCTGGAACTGCTCCTTTTCTTTCACGGTTCCGAATTCGGTGACGTTGAACGCGCCGTTGGGGAAGGTTTCGACGCGCAGCATGTCGTAGATTCCGACGTGGCTCACCACCGCGCGGAACAGATCGGGACGCTGCGTCATCACCGCGCCCATCAGCAGGCCGCCGTTGCTGCCGCCTTCGATGGCGAGCTTGTCGGGATTCGTATACTTCGCCTTGATCAGGTACTCGGCGCAGGCGATGAAATCGTCGAACACGTTCTGCTTTTTGGTGAGCTGGCCCTGCTCATGCCAGGGCTCGCCGAATTCGGAGCCGCCGCGCAGGTTCGCCACCACCCAGACTCCTCCGTGATCCAGCCAGATTCTGCGGCGCTCAGAAAAATTGGGCGTTTCCGCGATCCCGTAGCCGCCGTAGCCGTAGAGCAGCACCGGATTGTTGCCGTCGAGCCTGGTGCCTCTCTTGCGAATGATGTTCATGGGCACGTGCGTGCCGTCTTTGGAAATGGCCGACACGCGAATTACTTCCACATCGTTGAAATCGGCTGGGGACGTCATGGCGAGTGCGGTTTTCGTCACCTGGCCGTTCGACGGGTCGTAGCGGAACCAGGCCGGGGGATCGATGTAAGTTTCGTTTTCAAATAGAAATTGTCCGCGGACCTTGGCCATCTCGTCGACCGAGGAGATGGGCAGAAGATTGACCGTACGCTCCGGACCCGTGGACGGCTTATCGAGCAGCTTGGATGGGCCGCCGGCCATATATCGGACGTAGAGGTGCGATCCCATGGCGAGGAATCCGTCGATGGAGGAGCGTCCCGGCGTGACTACCGTTTTCGCGGTTCCGAGCGAGTATAAGGGCGAGGAAAGTTCAAGCAGCTTGCCCAACGGCGCGTCCTGGTTCGAAAGCAGGTAGAGGTTATTCGAGGAATCGAAATCCGCGGTCGAGGCCTGATCGGAAATGCGGGTGACCTGGCGCCAGCGGCCGCCGGCGGGAAGAAGGTAATGCAACATTTCGCCACCGTCGCCGTCGGCCACGTGGGCCAGGATGAATTTCCCGTCGTCGGTTTCTAAAAGCTGAATCTCGGCGATGCGCGGCAGTTCCTTGCCGAGCGAATATTCGTCGCGCGCATCGGGCGTGCCGAGGCGGTGAAACCAGACCTGTTGATAGAAATTCAAGTCGGCGTCGGCGCGTTCGCCTTTGCGGGGATAGCGCGTGTACCAGAAGCCGGTCGCGTCGGAATTCCAGGCGACGCTTCCGCCGGCGGTGGCATTATTCACGCGCGCGATCGAATCGGAAAGCCGTTTGCCGGTGGCGGTTTCGAAAATGGCGAGCGTGCCTTCTTCGCTGCCGCCTTTGGAGAGCGACACGGCGACCAGTTTGCCATCGAGAGACGGAACGTACCAGTCCATGCTGGTGCCGCCGGTCGAGTCTAGCGCGTTCGGGTCGACCACGGTCTGGGCGGACGCCGGGTTATCGAGTAAGGCGAGCGTCACCAGGATCGGCTGCGCGAGGGGCGGTTTGTTTTCGAGCGCAAACAGGACGCCGGAGCGCTCCCACAAGGCGGAAAAGCTGGGAGCCTGATCGCCGTAGAGATGCTTCAGGCGCGCGGCGATTTCGGAGCGCATGGGCACGTGGTCGAGATACGCGCGGGTACGGGTGTTCTGGGCGTCGCTCCATTGGCGAACTTCCGGATCGCTCGAATTTTCGAGCCAGCGATAATCGTCGACGACTTTGACGCCCTGATACTCGTCCGTCACGGGACGCTTAGGCGTGGCTGGAATGGGCGGCAGATCGTCGGCTGCGAGGGCGACGAAACAGATGGTTAAGATTGCGTACTTCATGGCGTGGTGGTTTTCGCGGTCGACTTTGCGGTCGACTTTGCGGTCGATTTTGCAGTGCTCTTCCGGACGTACCTTCGGGTGGATTTCGTGGCGGTGGATTTGGCTGGGCCCGTCTTTGTTCTGGCTGCGGCTGCCGCCTTGGCTTTCGCCTCGGATTCCGCTTTGGCTCTGGCCTCCGCCTCCGCTCTGGCTTTTTCCGCTTCTTCCGCTTTCACCAGTTCCAAGCGGAGATATCCGGCGGAGGCGCGCAATCTTACGGCTTGTTTCTGATCGTCGAGCAGAGGAACCAGCTTGTCTTCGAGCGCGGGATCGTTGCGCAGGGCGATGGCGTGCGCGGCGGCGGCGCGGACCGAGGCGTCCTTATCGGTGAGCGCTTCGATCAATGCGACGAGCACGACGGGATCTTTCTCCTGGGCGAGCAGCAGCGCGGTGGCGGCGCGGCCGGATACGCCGGGGTCGGATAAAATGCCCTGCAGCGAGCTGACGCCTTCGCCCAGTCCGGGGACGGGCGCCAGTCCGACTCCCTGCTTCACGGCGAACAGGAACAGGGTGTGGGGAGTGTGGAGCATGCGCACGGAATCGCGCATCTGCTTGGTGAGGAATCCCGAGGAGGTTTTCATATTGCCGCCCAGAATGGCCAGCAGCGCATCGCGGCCGTCGGTGGCTTTGAGCGCCCACAGCGCTTTGGCGGCGGCGAAGCTGACCTCCGGGATTTCGGAGACCAACGCTTTTCGAAGAGCCCCCACGGTTCGCGGATTTTTGAGATCGAGCAGGCTGGTGATGGTGGCGAGCTTCACTTCCACGTCCTTGTCGTTGAGCATGGTTTCGAGTTGCGTGATCCAGGGCTCGCGCGGCCCGATTAAGCCGAGCGCCTGCACGGCCTGCTTGCGCGTATCCGGATTGCGATCCTGAAGTCCGGCGCTCAAATATGCGTAGGCGCGTTCGGTGGGGGTGTTGGTGGGCGGAGGCGGCGTTTGGGAAACGGCCATCGAAATCAACAGAAGCGTGACGAGTGTGGTTCGCATGAAAATCGGTCCGGTCCCTATTCTTGCAAAAGTGTGAACCGTTTGCGGGGGGAATAGGGATGCGAAAAAAAGGGGACAGACCGCTCGGTCCACTGCCGGCCGGCGTCTATGGTTGACAGTGTGTGGGATGGGGACAGAGTGGTCAGTCCCCTTTTTTCGCGGCATCGTTTTACTGGTATGTGGACTCTTCGAGACAGTGGTCGTGGTCGGCCGAAAAAACGAAGCCATCGATTCGCGGAGGGTCGGATGGAATATGGAAGCGTTTGAATCGGTGAGAGTTTCAGGTGCTGGAGGCCAGGGACATTTCAACTCCGGCCGAACCGGTCCCGGAGACGGGCGCGGACGGCATACAGGCCCGCCAGGACCAGTCCAGTGCAAATCAGGATCAGCGACGGCGGAGCAGGCGCGGTCGGCGGCCCAGGTGTCCCCGGCGCCCCAACGATAAGCGACGCGGAGGTGGAGAAGGTAAGGCCGCCGGCGGTAGTCACGTTCAGTGTGAATGGGTAGGTGCCGTTGGTCAGATTAAAAGGCGTGGTGAGCTGCAGAATAAAGGTCTGCGTGCTGTTCGCTGGAACGGTAATGCTTGATGGAAGCGACACTCCCCAAGTTGAATTGACGCTACCACCCGGCGGCAACGGAACAAAGGTCTGCGATGTGCCGGTTGGGTTCGTGAGCATGAGCATGTATTCGGCTGCGTCACTGGGAATGGCCACGGTCTGCGACATGGGCGAGATGGTCAACTGCGCCAGAGCCGCCATGGGGAAAACGAAAGCCAGAAGGGCTATCGATGTACCAGAAATTCCATTTCGCACAATCGCTCCTTTTGCAATCAGTCCGCTGAGTCGCACAAGGATCTTATTCAATCACTGCCCAGACGTCAAGCCTCAAGGGGTGTGTCCCCACGTTACAGTACGTCACACGACGTTACGCTTCAGGTGCCGCTGGCGTGGGCTTGTTCGTGGTCCGCGTCTATAGGAGCTGCGCCATTTTCGGCCAGGCGGCTGTGCAGAGTCCGGACGCTCATGCCCAGTAATTCGGCGGCGCGGCGCTTGTTGTTTTTGGTTTGCTTGAGGGTGAGATGGATGTACTCCATTTCAATATCGCGCAGCGGTTTGCCGGCTTCGGCGGTCAGGATGTGGCGTTTTTCGATACTCACGGGCGCGGAGGGTTGTTCGGACGGAACGTGGAACGCGGGGGGAAGATGAGACGGCAGGATGGTGCCTTCGCGCGCCATGATAGCGGCCCGCTCCAGCACATTGCGCAGCTCGCGGATGTTTCCGGGCCACTGATGGCTGATGATCCGGGCGAGCACTTCTGGATGCAGGTCCGTCACGCGCAATTCGTGGCGCTCATTCAGATCTTTGATAAGAGCCTGCACCAGGAAGGGGATGTCCTCCTTGCGATGACGCAGCGGCGGCAGGTCGATGTGAAAAACGTTCAGACGGTAATAAAGATCGTCGCGCAGAAGCTTTTTTTCGAGCGCTTCCTGGACGGGTCGATTGGTGGCGGCGAGGACGCGGACGTCGACGGCGATTTCCATTTTTCCGCCCAGGCGGCGCACGCGCGAATCTTCGAGAACGCGGAGCAGCTTGGCCTGCATGCCGATGGGCATGTCGCCGATTTCATCTAAGAAGAGCGTTCCGAAGTGGGCGTGCTCGAAACATCCGGCGCGACGGCCGACTGCGCCGGTGAAGGCTCCGCGCTCATGGCCGAACAGCTCGCTTTCGATGAGATTTTCGGGAAGCGCCGCGCAATTTACCGCGACAAAAGGTCCGTTGGAGCGAGAGCTCAAGCGGTGAATCGCGGCGGCCACGCGCTCTTTTCCAGTGCCGCTTTCGCCGGTGATGAGGACGGGTGCGGAGCTCGGGGCGACCTGCTCGATCAGGGAAAAAACGTTGCGCATGGAGGGCGAGATTCCGACCAGATCGCCATACACGCCGTGCTGGCTCAACTGGCGCTGGAGGCGCGCGGTTTCGCTGAGCAAGGTTTTGTAACGAACGGCGCGCTCTATTAGGCTGGCTAAGGCCGCAGCCGGCGCGGGCTTTTCGAGGAACCAGAAGGCGTGCAGATCGTGCACGATGGAAATGGCCTTGTCGATGCTGCCGAAGCCGGTGAGCACAATGGCCGGGGTGAGATCGCCGCGTTCGAGCAGCGCGCGCAGCAGGCCGTAACCGTCCATCTGAGGCATGATCAGGTCGGTGACGATGACGTCGACTGAAAGAGATCCGAGTTTCTCGAGCGCATCCTCGCCGTGTTCGGCGGTTTCAACGACGTAGCCCATCGAGGAGAGCATGGTCGAAAGGCCAAGACGCTCGGCCGGGTCGTCATCGACCACCAGGATGCGGGAAGATACTGCTTTAGAAACCATGACATTGACATCATAACGGACAAAGTGTGCAAAATTCGCACTCAACCAGCGGGTAACGGTTAATCGCTGCACACTGCAAAGACAGGGCTGCGAAGAACTACTAGGCTAGTAAAGTTTTCCGGTCATGAATTCACTGCGGACAGTGCAAACGCAGGCGCAGCGTTTGGCCGGTGGGTTGCCACCTTCGTACGCCGGCCTGTTTTCCGGCTATATCAAGAAAGGCGGTCCTTCATAATGAATTGGGATCAAGTAGCAGGACAGTGGAAGCAGATGAAAGGTAACGTGAAAGAAAAGTTCGGCAAGCTTACCGACGACGACATCAACGTCATCGCGGGTAAACGCGACCAGTTGGTCGGCAAAATTCAGGAGAGATACGGCATCGCCAAAGAAGAAGCGCAGCGGCGGGCCGATGAATGGATGAACGCGCAGGCCGCGGAGCCCCAACACGCCGGACGCGGCGCGTCGAATAATCCCGGAAATCGGTAAGATCCGGCGGAAATAGAAAAGGCCGCGCATCGGGAAACCGGCGCGCGGCCTTCGTGTTGTTTTACCAGCGGAAGCCGAAAGTCACCGGAACCCACGACATAGTGTGTTGCGTGTACATCTGCACATAGCGGGCTTCGCCGAAAAATTTCACTTTGCTGCCGCCCAGGCGATAGGTGAAACCCGCGCCGCCGTTCACGCCGAGCTTAGTGGTGGTGTAGGAGGCGAGGATCGCGTTCCCACCGGGATAGAAGCCGAAAAACGGATCGAACGGGAAACCCCCGGACACGGGGCCGGTGAAGTCGAGACTGCGATGATAGACGCCGGGACCGCCAATAAGGTAATAGCTGATGCGCGCGTTGGGACGAAAACGAACGGTGGCGTCGCCCGAAAATGACGCGACGTTGGTGTAGCCGCCGGGATATCCGATATTGAAGAGCGAATTTGAGTTGACGCCCTGGTGGTTAAAGTCGAACTCGCCCACCAGGCCGGCGCTGCCGCCGAAAAAGTTAATGCCGCCCTGAGCCTGAGCGTTCCAGCCGGTGTCCTGTTGAGTGCCGGTCCGGTAAACGGGCGTGGAGAATCCGGCGCCCACGCTGCCGG
The DNA here is from genome assembly GCA_963797245.1 of Terriglobia bacterium. GTDB lineage: Bacteria > Acidobacteriota > Terriglobia > Bryobacterales > Bryobacteraceae > Palsa-187. The sequence continues at coordinate 172,937 of CAWCPE010000006.1, read as the reverse complement.
TGAACAACGAGTAGCCCGATTCCTGGGCCATCATCATCGACGCCGTTCCCACCGCACAACCCATCAAGAAGCAAATACGTAACCATGATTTCATGTTGGTGACCTCTGTTGGATGGATCGAGGCCCGCCAGATGGTGTTTCACCCGGCTAGGCTGTATGAACGTTACGGATGATGACAGCGGTGCTGAAGCGCCGCGCGGGAAAAAGGGGACAGCGTAGAGCGATGAAGCCGTGCTTCACCCGGAAGCATGAAAATCGCCGCTCGTCGGGAGGCATTCGGAGGGGGCGTTCCAAAAAAGGGGACAGACCGCTCTGTCCACTGGAGTGGGTGGTGTCGGCCGTTGAGGGTGTGTGGGTCGGGGACAGAGTAGTCAGTCCCCTTTTTTGCGCGGGCCTTGGTGGGTGCTCCAAGAAGAGGACGGCGTGGAGCGGATTTACAAGAGAGACTACTCTGTCCTCGACCCGGATCCATTGATTGAGTGTGCGGCGTGGACAGAGCGGTCTGTTCCCTTTTTCCTAGCGCGAGCCGGTTTTCAATGGATAGGTTTTATCCCAAAACGGTAAGTTGCCAATGGGGTCGCCGGAGATTACGATTTCGACGCGCTCATTCGCCTCACGGCCCGCCGCGGTGGTGTTCGACATTACGGGTCGCGTGTTGCCGAGACCGCGGGACGTGACGGAGTTGGGAGACATGCCGCGGCGAATCATGGCTTCCCGCACGGCATCCGCGCGTTTCCAGGCGACGGGCGCGTCGGTTTCGGAATCGGAATGCCCTTCTACTTCGACGCGCAGTCCGGGATTGGAGACGACGATCGCGGCGATGCGCGAAACCTGATCGCGCGCGGGAGAGCGCAGGTCGGTGCCCATGAATGCGGAGTTCGGAACCACGGCGACCAGGCCGCGCGGCGTGTCGCGGGTTTCGAGCGGGCCGTTGAATTGTTCGAGCAGGTGCATCCGCAATTCGGCACGCGCGGGGGTTTGCAGAGCGATTTGGCGCGGCGGTGGAGGCGGCGGGGCGATGGCGGCGGAGGGCGGATAGGACGGGAGCTGAGGAGATTGCGGCTGCGTGGCAGGCTGCTGTTGCAGGGCGGCTCGCGCGGCGGCGGCATCGGCTTCGGCCTGTACACGAGCGGCGCGTTCGGCGTCGGCCTGGGCGCGCGCGGCTCTTGCATCGGCACGCAGGCGATCGGCTTCCTGCTCGGCGCGCAATTGCGCCTGGCGCGCGGCGTCGATCTGCGCCTTCGCATTGCCGGATAGATCTTCCTGCTGCCGGCGGACGGCGATCAGGCGGGCGTCCTCGGCGGCCTGCGCGGCTTCGCGCGCGTCCTCGACAATGCGCGCGTTGTCGCCTTTGTGCGTGTTCAACTGCTGCGCTTCGGCGAGCAGTTGCTGCGCCTTGGCGAAGGTGTTGGGCGCATACTGGTCTGCGTGCGCGGCAGTGGCGATGCCGACCGCGTTCTGGGCCTGATAGAGTTCCAACAGCGCTTCGTATTTGCGCATGGAAACTTTCGGCCCCTGGGAAGCTGCGGCGGAAAGCTGATCGGGAATCTGCCAGGAGTATTGGCCGCGCGGAAGCAGCTCATAACGCGCGGTCACTTCTTCGATCTTCCCGACGGTATCGGGCCGCACCTGATTTTCGAGCACCACCACGTCGCTCGGCTGGCGGACGGCGTTGTACGGCTCCGCGGTCACGATCATCGCGAATGCCTGCGATTCGGTGGTCACGCGCAGGTGGGATTTATCGCCGCTGTTGGCGACCACCTCGCCCAGGTTGAGCGGGCGGCCGTCGGGGGTGAGCGCCCACAGCACATAGGTCAAGTATTCCCGGCCGAATTGACCGGGTTCCGTCAAATTTTCAAAGTGAACGTCGATTTCGCAATGGCCCTGCTTGGACTCAACCGACGCGAGGCCTTTCGCCCGGGGCATCAGCACGGTGCCGCGGAAATCGATCAGGGTGGGGAGCGCGCGGTATTGATAGTTGATGGCTTTCACCGTGCGCTCGGTCACGGTAATGTGATAAATCGGCACGGGGCCGCTCTGCTGCGCGAGGGCCAGACTCGCGCCGAGCAGGAGAAATGGATTAAAAAACCGGTGAGTCATATTCGGCTCCTTAGACGTGACGGTGCAAATCGCGTTCCAGCTTTCATGAATCGTTACAGGTGCCGGAACGGCTCTTCGGATTCCACCGGCACTTTATAAGATTCATGCTGCTCCAGCGACCGGCTGACCAACTCTTTTGATCCTAACCCGACAGCCAGTGCCAGCGCGAGCACGATGCCTCCGAACAGAATGCCGAAGGCGAGGAAGACGATGCGTCCGCCGATGCTCAAATGTTCGAGCGCCATGGCGACGGCCAGGACCAGAATCATCCATTTTACGCCGGCGCTCAGCACGCGGGCGTACTGCAGATTCATGTTGACGGCGCCGATGAGGACGCTGCGCGCCAGGAATCGCGCGGCGACGTTGCCGATCAACAGAACCAGCGCGGCGCCGATCAGGTGGGGAAGGTAGGAGAACAGCTCCAGCACCAGGCGCGAAGTGAACGTGGAATCGAAGGCGGCGACGCCGATCAGGAATCCGACCAGCACGACGGTCCAGAAGGCGATGCGCGCGAGCAGCAGGGAAGGGCTCTTGGCCGGCGACCATTCCGAAATCGATGGGAAGCCCCATTGGATGAGACGCTCGTCGAATCGAACACCCACCAGCACGCGGCGCAGGATGACGTACAGGATCCCGCCGAGCAGCGCGGAGAAAATCACGGCAAGCAGCAGCGCCGCGACTCCCGGAATCAGGCTGGCGAGCTCATTCAACACGCGGATCAGAGATTGATTCAAAGCCTGCTGGACTTGGGTCCACATAAAAACTCCTTAGCGGTTTTTTGAAAAAGGGGACAGACCGCTCTGTCCGCCGGCGGGCGTACGAGTAAGCGTCAACGTCTGCCCCTGCCTGGACGAATGTGTGTGAAATGTCGGCGCTACACCCCGCCGTTACCGGCAGGGCTGGTCTATCACGGTGAAAACCCCTGTCGGTCACGGCGGGGATCAACTCCACTTTCCACCCAGACTCTAACCGGCAGGGCTGGTCTAACTGCGCGAAGCGGTCGAGGACGCGCACGCGGCGTACACGGAACGGTGGGCCAGGCAGAGCGCCGGCCTCGGCGACAGGACCGAGGGTTGCTAGGAAGATCGGCATGGTTCAAAAACCTCCTAGGGGTTGAAGCGATCTGGCCATCGCCAGCGCGACAGCGCGTACGGCTTGGCTTCTTCAAATGCGAGCGCGAGCTTTTCGAGGCGCGCGGCAGCGGCGGCGTCATCGGCCGCGTCGGTTTCCCGCGCGTAGGACGCGACCCAGGCCAGATACAACGGCGTCATGGCGCGCAGCAGATGATCGGGATTCAGAGTACGAAGACGATGGCCCAGCGCGAAATCGTAAATCAAATGCGCCCACAGCCGGTCCGGCATCTGAAACGCGTCGAAAGGCTGGCGCGCGAGCTTGGTCAATTCGAGCAGAGTGCCGGGCGGGAGAACCACGCGCCACAGCTCCTGCAGATCGCGGCAGCCGAGCTCGAAGGATTCGAACATGCGGTGCGTGTCGGGAGACGCGGCGGCGGTATCGAACGGGCGAATCGCGTCGCCGAAGGCGGGGACGGCCTGGGAGCCGCGGACGCGCTGCCAGAGAGAAGCGCGATGCTCCATTTCGCGAAACACCGGATCCAGAATCGGCGCGAGCACGGAGCTCTGATTGGTCCAATCGGTGGGCGGATAATGACGGACGCCGACTTTCGCCTGGCAGACTTCAAAACCCTGGCTGATGGCTTCGACGGCGAGCGAGGCCAGCGAACGGGGATCGCGCGCGGGCGCTACATTTTCCGCAAAATGGCGCGCCAGGCGGCCCGAAACGCCGAAATCGGGGCCCAGCGGATTTTCAAATCGCCGGCCGTACAGTGCGCGAGTGAGCGGGGCGACAATCGCGCTATTCAGCAATCCTTCAAATCTCAAATGCGTGTAACACGGCGTGACCAGATCGAAATCCAGCTCCAGCACCGGGCGCACCATGCGATAAATCCATTGAGCCGTGACGCCATCCAGATCGGAAATGATCACGGCGGCGGCGCGTGCGCCCAGATTGGTTGCCACGGCGAAGACCGTATCGAAGGCGGCGCGCGTGGCTTGCGCCGGATCGCCGGGGACCTGGGGAGCTAAAGCCGGGATGGCAAGAATGCGAAGAGAGTCTCCCGTGTCGCCATCCGAGGACGGTCCGGGATGAATGAGCACGGTGCGGACCGGCGCCTGGAGGCTCGCGACGGATTCCCGGGCGCGGGCGATCACGGCTTCCAGAGTTTCGGGCGTGGCGGCAGCCAGCAGGCCGATCACGAGTCCGGCAGCGCCGATCTGATCCAGGCGGTCGCGCGCGGGTTGGGGAATTTCTGCGATGGCAGCCACGATTATATGGAGGACAGAATTCCCATCAGGGGTACGCGAACCCAGGTGGGACGGTTGTTGAATTCGTAAGAAACTTCATAGAGCGCTTTATCGATGCGAAAAGCGTCCAGGAGGCGGCGAAAATCGAGCGGGTCGGCGGGAAGAAAATCCGCGCCGCCGGCCGCTTCCCGATAGCCGCGCAGAAACTCGATGGAAGCGGAGCGTTCCCACAGGCGCGCCCAGGGCTCCAGATGGTCAAGCGTGCCGGCGCGGCGCGCGGTCCAGTTGATGAGGCTGGACCAGGCGGCGTAACTGAAGGATCGGAGCATGCCGGCCACGTCTTTGAGCGCGGATTGTTTGGCGCGGCGCTCGCGCAGGGGGCGCGCCGGCTCGCCTTCGAAATCGAGAATGACGAAATCGGTCTTGGAGCGGAGCACCTGGCCCAGGTGAAAATCGCCGTGAATGCGGATGCGCTGGCCGTGGGGCGAACCGGTGGAAGACGCGCGGAGGCGATCCAGAATTTCGCGGCGGCGGGCGAGCAGGCGCGCGGCATCTTCCACGGTATCGTCGGGCAGGCGCGAGAGGCTGTCTTTCAATTCGTCGAACACCTGCGAGGCGCGGGTGCGGAGACCGGCGTAGAGACTCTCGATATCCTGAGCGGTGAACGGCTCGGGCGCGAAGGCGGGATCGGCGGTGGGTTCGGCGAGGGCGCGGTGCAGCTCCCCGGTGCGGCGGCCAAGCGTCGCCGCGGCTTCCAGATACAGTCCGACGTGATCGCGCGCGAGCTGGGAGGGCGGCTGATCGGAAAGCGCGATCGGGTCGGTCAGCTCATTGGCGACGCCGCTCGGAAACTCGACGGGCTCGGAAAGTTCGAAGTAACGTTCGATCTCGTCAACGGTCCAGCGCCAGGCGTCGCCTTCGTTCTCGACCAGCGCTTCAAGCAGACCTAGCGTGGCGGCCTCGGGATCGCCATTGACGTATTGAAGCGCGCCGGCGTAGGGAGGCACCCCGGTGAAGTGGACGCGCTCGGTCAGATATTTTTCGATTTCACAATCCGGATTCGGGCCGGTCTGGTAACGGCGGAAAAATTTGAGAATCAGACGGTCGCCGTAGATGATGGAGGAATTGCTCTGCTCGGCGGAGACGCGCCGGATGGGAAGCGAAGCGGTGGCGACGGCGCTGGCGAATTCGGCGGGCTCGCCGAGCAGGCGGCCGTGGCGGGTGGCGAGCTCACGGTGATCGTGGATGAGCGAAAGAATGGCGCCACAGGCATCGTCATCGAAGATGCCGTCGTGCAGGACTCCGGAGCCTTCCGGGGTTTCGACGGCGGCGATGATGGCGTTGGGCGAGTGCTCGCGAATCGTGCCGGCGGCGGAATCGAGCGTGATGGCGAGCGGGAGAAAATACGTTTCAGGCGCGCCGCTGTCGTACTGCACTTCGACCAATGCCAGCGCGGCTTTGTGCTTTTCCGCGCCGGGTTGAGGCTGCACGCCGGTCCAGTCGATGATTCGGGTGGTGCGGATGCGGCGGGTTTTTCCGCTGAACCAACGCTGTTTGGGAAGAAATTCGGGGAGCGCGACGGTTTCGAAACGATGATGGGCAGCGCCTTCAAAGAGCGTCGCCCATCCGGCGCCGACGGCGATGGTGGCGGCGGGGACAGCTTCCAGCCGATCGGTGTCGCTTGCGCCATGGAGCTCCAGCCACAGGAATCCGTAGGCGCCCAGAGTGAATCGATAGGGCTGGCGTGTGATCGCGGGAAATTCGACGTAGCCGAGCATTTCGACCGGGACCGCGCCTTCGAGTTTTGAAAGATCGAGATCGACGGGCTGCGCGAAGCGCGAGAGGTTGGCGATGCACAGCACCTGGTCACCTTCATAGCTGCGGATGTAGGCGAGGATTTTTCGATTTTCGGGATTCAGAAATTCAAGCGTGCCGCGGCCGAAGACGCGGAACAGCTTGCGGAGCGCGATCATGTTGCGCATCCAGCTTAAGAGCGACGACGGGTCGCCCTGCTGGGCTTCGACGTTGACGGCCTGATACCCCCACACCGGGTCCATAATGACGGGGCTGAACAGGCGGGCGGGATTGGCGCGGGAGAATCCGGCGTTGCGGTCGCCATTCCACTGCATGGGGGTGCGGACGCCGTTGCGATCGCCCAGATAAATGTTGTCGCCCATGCCGATTTCATCGCCGTAGTAAATGATGGGCGTGCCGGGGAAGGACAGCAGCAGGCTGTTGAGCAGCTCGATCCGGCGGCGATTGTTGTCGACCAGCGGGGCAAGACGCCGGCGGATGCCCAGATTGATGCGCATGCGCGGATCGGCGCTGTAGGCGAGGTACATGTAATCGCGCTCATCGCTGGTGACCATTTCGAGCGTGAGCTCATCGTGATTGCGCAGGAACAGAGCCCACTGGCAGGTCTCCGGGATGAGGGGCGTCTGGGTCATGATATCGGTGATCGGCAGGCGATCCTCCTGGCGTAGCGCCATGTACATGCGCGGCATCAACGGGAAATGGAAGGCCATGTGGAACTCGTCGCCGTTGCCGAAGTAGGGGCGCACGTCGCTGGGCCACTGATTGGCTTCGGCCAGCATGGCACGATTGGCGTAATCGCGATCCATTTCGGCGCGGAATTTCTTGACCAACGCGTGGGTTTCGGGAAGATTTTCGCAACTGGAGCCGTCGCGTTCGTACAGATAGGGAACTGCGTCCACGCGCAGCGCATCGACGCCCATGTCGAGCCAGAAGCGGAACACCTTCAACATTTCGTCGACGACGCGCGGGTTGTCGTAGTTCAAATCCGGCTGGTGCGAAAAGAAGCGGTGCCAGAAGTAGGCTTGCGCGACGGGATCCCAGGTCCAGTTGGATTTTTCGGTGTCGGTGAAGATGATGCGCGCGTCGCGATACTTGTCGTCGGTGTCGCTCCACACGTAGTAATCGCGCTCGGGCGCGCCGGGCGGAGCGTTGCGCGCGGCCTGAAACCAGGGGTGCTGATCGGAGGTGTGGTTCATCACCAGCTCGATCATCACCTGCAGGTCGCGTTCATGCGCGGCATTCAGGAACGCCTGAAAATCTTCGAGAGTTCCGTAGCTGGGATGGACGCTCAAATAGTCGGAGATGTCGTAGCCGTCGTCCTTGAGCGGCGACGGGAAAAACGGAAGCAGCCACAGACAGGTGACGCCGAGGTCTTGAAGATAATCGAGTTTTTGAATCAGGCCGGTGAAATCGCCGACGCCATCATTGTTGCCGTCGGCGAAGGCGCGGACGTGCAACTCATAAATGATCGCGTCCTGGTACCACAGCGGATCGGTCGCGCTGGCGCGCTTCACGGATGCTCCTGGTGTAGACGAAGGATGTGTGCCGGCCGGCTTCCCGGACTGAGCTCGAAATAATTGTGCCAGCCCTGCCAGGCGTAGGTTTCTCCGGTTAGCAGGTCGGTGGCTTCAAAGGGTTGCTCGGGGTCGATACCGAGTGCGGCCAGATCCAGATTCACGAAGCCGGACTGCTTCCAGACGGGATCGAGATTGACGATCACGGTGACAATGCTTGAAAGATCGTCGGTGGTTTTCGAGTAGCAGATAGCCATGGGATTATCGGTCGGATGAAAATGCAGAAGCCGGTCTCTCTGAAGCGCGGGATTTTCGCGCCGGATCTGATTCACGCGCGCGATCAAGTCGCGCAGGCTGGCGGGGTCGTCCACATTCCAGCGCTTGATCTCGTATTTTTCGGAATCGAGATATTCTTCGCTGCCCAGTTCACGCGGCGTCGCGATGCCGAGCTCGAAGGCGGGGCCGTAGATTCCGTAATTCGCGCCGAGGGTCGCGGCCAGGATCAGACGGATCATGAAGGCCGGCCGCCCGCCTTTCTGGAGAAATTCGGTGAGGATGTCGGGCGTGTTCGGCCACAGGTTGGCGCGGAAATATTCGGAGAGCGGCGGGGTGGTCAGCTCTTCGAAGTAATCGGTCAGCTCCGATTTCGTGTTGCGCCAGGCGAAATATGTGTAGGATTGCGAGAATCCCAGCTTCGCCAGATGCTGCATCGCGCGCGGACGCGTGAACGCTTCGGCTAAAAACAACACGTCGGGATGTTTTTGTTTAATCTCGCGGATCATCCACTCCCAGAACGGGAAGGCTTTGGTGTGGGGATTGTCGACACGGAAAATTTTCACGCCTTGGTTGATCCAGAATTCCGCGACGCCGTGCAGTTCCTCCCACAGATCGGTCCAGTATTCGGTTTCGAAATCGAACGGGTAAATGTCTTCGTATTTCTTGGGAGGGTTTTCCGCGTATTGAATGCGGCCGTCGGGCCGGCGCTGGAACCACTCGGGATGATCGTGGACGTAGGGATGATCGGCCGCGCATTGGAACGCCAGGTCGAGCGCGATCTCGAGCCCGTGCTGGCGCGCGCGCTCCTGCAGGCGCCGGAAATCGTCGAGCGTCCCGAGGTCCGGATGGATCGCGGTGTGGCCGCCCTCCCGCGCGCCGATGGCCCACGGGCTACCGACGTCTGAATCAGCCGCACGCACCGAATTGTTCCTGCCTTTGCGGAACGCGCGGCCGATGGGATGTATCGGGGGAAAATACAGAACGTCGAAGTTCATTCCGGCGATGTAGGGCAGCCATTGCTCGCAATCGTGAAACGTTCCACAGGAGCGGGGAAACAGCTCATACCAGGTGGAAAACGCCGCGCGTTCGCGATCGACCACCACCGCGAGCTCCGGTTCCCAACGGGTGGCGAAGCGCAAATCCGGATAACGGCGCGCCAGATCCATCTGATCCTCGCGCAGGGCGTCTTCGACACTCGCGCCGTTGCGCAGATTCTGCGCCCATCGCCACAACTCGAGTGCATCGCTTCCACTGGCGTGACGGGCGGCCGTGTCGATGAATCCCGCGCCGATCCGCAATTGGACCGCGACGTCCTGAGCGGCGGCCACGCGCTTTTTTAGATCCGCGCGCCAAGTTTCCAGATGATCGATCCAGCCCTCCACCGTGTATTGATAACGCCCCATGCCGGCCACGCGAAACTGTCCACGCCAGCGATCGTTTCCGAGCGGCTGCATGGGAATGCGCGTCCAATCGCGATCGCGCTCGCGGCGATAAAGCAGCGCGCACGCGACCTGGTCATGCCCGTCGGCGAAAACGTCGGCCTCGACTGTAACCGCTTCGCCGCTGACGCGCTTGATGGGATAACGCCCGAAATCGACCTGCGGCTGGATGTTTTCGATGGCAACACGATTGCGGCCCGCTATGCCGGGGCGCGTGACGGCACTCTCGCGAAGATCCTGCAATGCGCCCATCTCGGTTACGCGAAGTGCATTCGGCGTGCCAGCCTAAAGAACTGAAAAGCATCAACGCGGTCCTGAGGCGTAGGAAGCCGTTACAGGACAAATCTTCCTGCTTCGCGAAAATTCTTCCCCCTGTGAATTTCGTAAACGCAAGAGAATGCGAGCCCGCGTCCTGGAAGCACGCGTGCACATACGACGTTCTTATGCTGAACAGAGAACAACCCACTCCGTCCATGGCGAATACAGGCGCCGGCGCACTGATAGGCTCGACCATGCGGATCAGCGGAGAAATTTACTCTAAAGACGAGATTCAATTGAATGGTGAAGTGAACGGGTCACTCAAATGCGACCATCGCCTGACCATCGGCGAAACCGGCAAGGCTGACGCGACGCTGCAGGCGGACGAGGTAGTGATCGGCGGAACCGTAAAAGGGAACGTCGAAGCCGTGAAACGGATTGTGCTGCGCAAGGGCGCCAATCTGGTGGGCGACGTGAAGACGGCGGGAATCGTGATCGAAGACGGCGCCTATTTTCGCGGCGGAATCGATATCACGCGCCCCGCGCTCGCGGCGATGTCTGGCGCTTAGAAATCCAGCGCGTTCGTCGCGTGTGAATCCAAACCCTTTTGCGGATCGGGAGAGTGTTCGTGAGAATTGCACAGATCGCGCCGCTGTATGAGAGTGTTCCGCCCGCGCAGTACGGCGGAACTGAACGCGTGGTTTCCTACCTGACCGAGGAGTTGGTGCGCCAAGGTCAAGATGTCACGTTATTCGCGAGCGGAGATTCGAAAACGCGCGCGCGCCTGATTCCCGCCTGCCCGCGATCCCTGCGCGGCGACCGGGATTGCCGCGACCCGGTCGCGCGTCACATCGTGATGATCGAACAGGTGCTCAAACGCGAGGCGGAATTCGACGTGATTCACTTTCACATCGATCATCTGCACTTTCCTACCGCGACGCGCATGAGGACCCCGACCGTGACCACGCTGCACGGCCGACTGGACCTGTGCGAGCTGCCGGAGGTGTTCCGCGATTTTCCGAAAATTCCACTGGTGTCGATTTCGAACGCGCAGCGCAAGCCGCTCGAGTGGGCGAACTGGCTGGGGACGGTGTATCACGGGCTGCCGCGCGATCTGTACTCGCTCGAAACTTCGCCCGAGTCTTATCTTGCGTTCGTGGGGCGGATTTCGCCGGAGAAGGGAATCGACAGCGCGATTCAGATCGCCCTGCGCGCGAATATGCCGCTGCGCATCGGCGCCAAGGTCGACCCGGCGGACCAGGATTATTTCGACACCCGCATCAAGCCGATGCTGAATCATCCGCTGATCGATTTCAGAAATGAAATCGGCGACGAAGAAAAGCAGGAGTTGATCGGCCGCGCAACGGCGGTTCTGTTTCCGATCGACTGGCCGGAGCCGTTCGGCCTGGTGATGATCGAAGCGATGGCCTGCGGAACTCCGGTGATCGCGTTCCCGCGCGGCTCCGTGCCTGAAATCATCGAGCCGGGGGTAACCGGCCTGATCGTGAACAACGTGGACGAGGGCGTGGAGGCCGTTCGCCACGCCCCGCTGATTTCGCGGCGCGCGTGCCGGCAAAGCTTCGAAAAACGCTTCACCGCTTCGAGGATGGTGCGGGATTACGTTTCGTTGTACCAGAACTTGGTCGATCGGGAAGAAGCGGAGGTTCCCGAGGAGGTTCGCCAATGCCAGTAAACGTGATGCGCGCCGAGCAGACATCCACGGCGGCCGAGCAGCACTATATTCTTGCGCCCTCCGATCTGCCCTCCGAACGTGACTTCGTCTTGAAGCACAACGACACGTTCGCGCTGATTGACCGGTTCGGCGATATCGACTCCGGGGCGAACGCGGGCGAGGGGCTGTATCACAAAGGCACTCGTTTTCTTTCGGCGATGAAGCTCAAGTTCGCCAACGGCCGCCCGCTGCTGCTCAGCTCCACCGTGCGGCGCGACAACGTGCTGCTGGCGGCCGACCTGACCAATCCGGATGTGTACTACGAAAGCCGCATCTTCCTGCATCGCGGCACGGTGCACATCTACCGGTCGCAGTTTCTGTGGCGCGGAAAGCTGTACCAGCGCGTGCAGGTCCGCAATTTTTCCCTCGCCGCGACGGACATCAGTCTGACGCTCGAATTCGGCTCGGACTTCGCGGACATTTTCGAAGTTCGCGGAAGCAAGCGCTCCGGGCGGGGAAGCCTGCGCGAGCCGGACGTGGGCGACGGGAAGGTGACGCTGCGCTACCAGGGACTGGACGGGGTCCTTCGCAGCACGGTGGTCACCGCGTCGATTCCGCCGCAGGTGACCTTTCCCGGCGCGATGCATTTCACGTTGCGCCTGGACCCGGGTCAGGAGCGCGAAATTGAAATCACGTTCGCCTGCGAGCCGGACGGCGCGGATGCGGATTCTCCGGGCTTCGGCTACGCGCAAGGGCTGAAGGAAGCCACCGCGTCGGCCGAACATTCCGACCAGCTCACCTGCGGGATCGCGACGTCGAACGATCAATTCAACGACTGGATGGATCGCTCCCGGGTCGACCTGAGCATGTTGATCACGGGCGAGCCGCAGGGTCCCTACCCGTATGCCGGCGTTCCCTGGTTCGCGTGCCCGTTCGGACGCGATGGAATCATTACCGCGCTCGAATGTTTGTGGACATCGCCGGGGATCGCGCGCGGTGTGCTCGGATTTTTGAGCGCGAACCAGGCGCACAGCGTCTCACCTGAACAGGACGCCGAACCCGGAAAAATTCTGCACGAGGCGCGGGAAGGCGAAATGGCCGCGCTCGGCGAGATTCCTTTCCGGCGCTATTACGGCAGCGCGGACGCGACGCCTTTGTACCTGATGCTGGCGGGCCAGTATTACCGCCGCACCGGCGATATCGGATTCGTGCGGTCCATCTGGCCGAATCTGGAGTTGGCGGTGGAGTGGATCGATCGCTACGGAGACGCCGATGGCGACGGCTTCGTCGAATACAATCGCCGGTCGAAAGACGGCCTGGTGCAGCAGGGCTGGAAGGATTCGGGCGATTCGGTTTTCCACGCCAACGGCGAACTGGCGGCGGCGCCCATCGCGCTGTGCGAAGTGCAGGGCTACGTGTATGCCGCGAAAATCGAAATCGCCGGGATCGCCGCCGCGCTGGGGCATCAACAGACCGCGCAGCGCCTGTTACATGACGCGCAGGTCCTGCAGGCCCGCTTCGAAGACAGCTTCTGGAACCAGGATCTGGGAACTTACGCGCTGGCGCTCGACGGCAACAAGAAGCAATGCGCGGTGCGCGCCTCGAACGCCGGCCATTGCCTTTATACCGGAATCGTCAGCGCGGAGCGCGCGCGCAGCGTGGCGGAAACGCTGTTGAGCGAAAAGTTTTATTCGGGCTGGGGCATTCGGACGGTGGCCGACGGCGAGTCGCGCTACAACCCGATGTCGTATCACAACGGGTCGATCTGGCCGCACGATAATGCGCTCATCGCGGCCGGGCTGACCCGTTACCGGCTGACCGATCTTGCGGCGCGGGTGCAAACCGGGATGTTTGAAGTGGCGCGGTCGATCGAATTCAGCCGTCTTCCCGAGCTGTTCTGCGGATTCCCGCGGCGCCGCGGCAAAGGGCCGACGTTTTATCCGGTGGCGTGCTCGCCGCAGGCCTGGTCGGCCGGGAGCGCATTTCTGCTGCTGCAATCCACCATGGGATTGTCCATCGACGCGCTCAAGAATCGCGTCACGCTGGTGCGCCCGGTGCTCCCGCGTTTTTTGTCGCACGTGCGGATTCACGGTCTGAACGTGGGCGCCAGTTCGGTCGACCTGATGCTGTTTCAATCCGGGGAAGGCGTCGCCGTATCGGTGGAGCGCCGGTCCGGCGACGTGGACGTCTCGGTCTTGCACTAGAGCAAACAGAACCGCGACCCAGCTCGCGGACGCGCGCGGTTCCGATGAGCGCGACAGAACGGAACCCCGATCGTCTGTGCGAAAAGTCGGGACTCCACCCCGCCGTTACCGGCGGGGCTGGTCTATCGCGTCGAAGGCGCAGACGTCCGTGACCAGCCCTGCCGGTCACGGCGGGGATCAACTCCACTTTTCACACAAACTCGTTCTACGCACCGATGGCTGGCGGGCTTAGCGCATTCCGCCGGTGGTCGAGGTGGAAATTCCCAATTCTTTCGCCGCGTTCTCGGCGAGCCTCAGGTGCTCATGCAGCGTCGGCAGCGCCTGCGAAGCCCACGCTTTGATATCGGGGTCCTTCCCGGAATCGGCTTCCTTTCGAAACGCGGCGATGTCGACCTTGTGGTCCTTAACCATGTCCTCGATGTAAGACCTATCAAACGAATTGCCGCTCCTCGCCTGCAGCATCTTATAAGACGCTTCATCCTTGATGCTGACGCTAGTCGGCAAGCTGATGTTCTTCTTCATCGCCAGGTTCTTGACCTCATCGTTCAGCTTGGTGTGATCCGTCACCATACGCTGGCCGAACTGCTTGACCGTCGAGCTGGCGCCATCGGCCTGGGCGAGTTCGCCGAACTTCACCTCGGCCATTCCGCCTTCGGCGGCTTTCTTGAGAAACGCTTCATCGGCGTGGGGCGTCTGCGCGCAAACCGCGCCGGCGACCAGAACTGTAAGTGCGAAAAATGTTTTCATAAATCACCCGCACCGGTTAGACCGCGACGCGCGCGCGGCGTTTCCGGGAGGGTTCAGGCGCGGCCGGGTTCGCCGATCAGCCGGCGCAGGCCGAGTTCGATTTGCCGGCGCCGCTCGCGGTCCGTGATGCTGCCGGTGGCCGCGAGCGCGAGGCGGAGGCTGAGACGACATTCCTCTGTCATCTTGCCCAGCCGGTGTGCGCGCGCGCTTTCCAGATGCTCACGCAGTAATTCGCATTGGCTTTCGCGCGCATCGCTCACCTCGTCGATCATCCGGTCGATCGCCTGGACCGCGTGCGTAACATCGATCGATTGCGGCATTCGCCCGGTTGGACCCGGCGCGCGCGGAACCGTTACCGCAATTCTTGCGAAAGCCGTCCGCCCCACACCTGGTCATAGTCATACCCGATGCTGGGAAGCGCGCCCGGAAGCGATTTCCCGGAGTCCCGATACTTCCGGCTGCGCATTCCGATCCATCGATTTACGGCGAGTTCGCCCAGTCCATGACCGCGCGGCATCCAGATCCGATGCTCGCGCCGCACGCGATCCACCTCGGAATGCACGTGGCCTTCCCTCAATTGCGCCGTCTTCGATGCCGGATGCTGGCGGAATGCGCCCAGAAAGCGGTCGACGCGCGCCAGTTTTCCGCGCGCCATCATGCGAACGAACAGGTCGTAATCGAGGGCGAATTGAAACGTCGCATCCACCCCGCCGGCCTGTTCATAAGCGCGCCGCCGCCAGAAACAAGTTTCCTGCGGGATGTAATCCCAGCGTTTCATCAGCCAGTCGCGATGCCGCGGCAGCAGCCAGTAGCCCGTGACGCGATTGTTTTCGTCGATGAACACGCGATGGCTGTACAGCGCATCCACCGTGGGATTCTGCTCGAAAAACCGCGCGACGAATTCCAACGCGCCGGGCGCCAGCAGATCGTCGCTGTTCAGATACGCCATGATTTCGCCCGAAGTGTGCGCGAATCCGCGCGCGACCGCGTCCGCCTGTCCGTTGTCCTTCGCGGATTCGACGTGACTAAGATGACGGGAGTAATGTGACAGGATTTCCTGAGTCTGGTCCGTGCTTCCGCCGTCCATCACGATGTATTCGAGCTTCGGAAAATCCTGCCGGAGTACGCTGCGGATGGTCCATTCGAGAAATCTCCCGTGCTGGTACGAAGGCGTGACGATGGAGATCGACGGAATCATCGAACCCTGTACACCGCGAAGTGTGCATCCGCGAACTCGGGTTTTTGAGCGCCGAAAACGTCCACCGCCACCGGCACAATCGCGTAGCCGTAGCGCGCCTCAGTCAACGCCCGGCGAATTTCTGCCGGCGGGAACGGCCCCTCGTCCGGAAACGGGCTGAAGAACAATGCCGGATCGGCCGCGTAAGCCAGCGCGTGCGTGCCGGCCGCGAAAATCGGTGTGCCTTTGGCCGCATGCCCGCGCGTCCATGCGATCGCGGGGTAGCTCGGCAACGCGGCCCGAAGGTAGGCTTCGTCGTCCGTCAGGCGCGCAAAGTATCGGATTCGATCGAGATTCAGGCACATGCCCGCCAGATTGGCGGCATCGAGCAGATAGCACGCGGCGACGCTCGCCAGCAGCGCGCCCGCCAGCCATTTCGGCGCCGCCTGGATGTTGCGCGATACACCAACCGCGGTGCCGGCCGCCGCCAGCGCAATCGGCGCCGCCGCGTAGCGCAGGACCGGCCAGGTCGCGAACCATGCGACCAGATACGCAACCGTGAAAAAAAAGATTCCCAGATTGCGCCTGCGCTCGACCCAGAAAATCGCCGGCAAAAACAGCAGGAACAGTGGACCTAGACGAGTCGCGCTGTCGCCTTCGAAAATCGGCTGCCCTGAAAATTGCAGCCGGATCAGAAACGCAAATCGATCGGCGAGCGAGTGAAATGCGGCGCCGGCCATCGGCCCCATCATCCCCGGCGTACGCAGCGGGTAGAACGGATCGCCTTCGATCCAGGCCGCGCGCGCCAGCCAGAATCCTCCGAAGATCAGGAACACCAGGCAGGCGAGCGCGATAGTGCGCGCGCGATTCCGATCGCTCCAGGCCGACATCAGCATAAGCAACGCGAGCGGCGCGACTCCCAGTAGCGCGGTATGCTTCATGCTTTCCGCGGCCGCGCACAGGAACGCGCCTGCCAGAATCCAGGGTGCTCCGCCGCCATCGGTCGAACGCAGATACGCGAGTAGCGCGGCGAGCAGAAAGAACCCGGCGCCGACATCATTCTTGACATTCGCTCCGGTCCACTGAATGAACGGAATCGCGACCGCGAGCGTCGCCGCGCCCAGCGCAGTTTCGCGAGCCGCGCCGGTCTCGCGCGCGATCGCGTACACGGCCAGCCAGAACAGAGCAAGGAACAGCGGTGCGATCATCTGTTCTCCGGCCTGCCCGGCAATTGAATCCGAAGCGCCCATCATTAATTCAAATCCCTGCGGCAGAAAATCGTAACCGGTCGGCCGCGGAATTCCCTGATCCAGCGAAAAATTGCGCGATGAAGCCAGGTGCGTCGCCATGGCGTCATACAAAGTGCTGGGCGCGATCACCACCGGCTGCAGAATTAGAATCGTGACTCCGAGAAATAACGTGTGCACGCCCGCCCGGGCGCCCGGCGCGCGCCAGTTTTCAAAAACGCCGGCAATTGCCAGCGCAATTTTTCCGACGCCCTGCCGGCACGCGACCAGCGCTCCGATCCAGACCACAGCGATTACCGGAGCCCGCAATAAATGCGCCAGCCCGAGCCCCAGCAGGACGGCCATCCATGCCGCCAGGCCGATTCCGGCTGAGATGACGAGCTCTTCCGCCCGGTTGTCCGATTTCAATTCCAGCCAGTCGATCGCGCATCGCCCGAACGCGAGCGCGGCCATCAACACCACCGCCGTGATCGCGACCGCCAGCGGGTGACGCCACACCGGCGGCGCGATCGCTACAATGCCGAGCAGCGGAAGTTCGACGCGGGGCCATCGCTTGCGCACCGCCAGCCAGACCGGAATCGACGCTGCGATCGCGATCATTGCCGCGATGACCAGCGCCGGACGCGCGCCGGCGCCCGAAAGCTCGCCGCGAAACGCAGGCATGGCGAGCGTGATCGCGACCGGCAGCCACGCGACCCAGATCCACAATCTCAGCTTCTTCATGCGGGAAGAATCAGTCGGGCTGCGCACCCCGTGCGGTCGGCGCGATTGCGCAGGTCGAGCGACCCGCCGTGCGCTTCCGCGATCTGCCGGCTCAGCACCAGTCCAATCCCCGATCCGCCCGGTTTGGTGGTGAAAAAAGGAACGAACAGGTTGGCGGTATTCGACAGCCCCGGCCCTTCATCCTGGATCACGATTTCGAGCAGCGTGCCCAGCCGCTGCCACGCGATGCTCACCCCGCCGCCGGTCTCAAGCGACGCGTCCGCAGCGTTGCGGAGCAGGTTGATCAGCAGCTGGTCGAGCTGATCGCGGTCGCCTTGAATGGTCATCTCCGGCCCTGCGGCGATGGCCGGCGTCAGGCGCTGCTCCAGGCCGGCCACCTGCCGGATCCAGCCGCCCACGTCGACCGGGGAAAGCTGCGGACGCGGCAGTTTCGCCAGGCGCGCGTAGGATCCCAGAAAACGGCTCAATCCCTCGCTGCGCGTAGCGATGATCGACAGGCCGCGGCGCGTATCGTCGCGCCAGTCTTCGGGGAGCGGATCGCGTTTCACCAGCGTTTCGAGACTACCCGCGATGGACTTGATCGGCGCCAGCGAATTATTCAGCTCATGCCCCAGCACGCGAACCAGCCTTTGCCACGCCTGCAGCTCTTCTTCGCGCAGCGCGCGCGTCAGATCGGAAACCACCAGCAGTTGATGCGGCAATCCTCCTTCGCGAAACACCGCGCGATGAATGCCCCAGCGTCCCGACCCGGAGGGGAACGTGCGCTGGATGTTCTGCGTTTCCGCCCCGGCCAGAAATTCGGCCAGCCCCAGCGATTCCGCGCCGGCGTTCATGATGCGCTCGGTGGGCTGCGCCAGAAGCCGCTCCCCGGCGCGATTTACCAGCTTCAGCTTACGCTCGCCATCGAACGCGAAAATGGCGACGTCGATTTCCTCCATCACCTTGCGCAGCAGCGTAGTCGCTTCCAGCGCTCCCAGACGCTGCGCGCGCAGCGTGGCGCCCATTTCGTTCACCTGCGCCATCACGTCGCCCAGTGCGTCTTCTTTATTTCCGGAGCGATCTCCGGCCCGTCCGCGGATCGAATAATCGCCTTCCCGCATGGCTTCGAGCAGATTGGCCAGAGTGCGCAAAGGCGAAGCGACGCGCTCCCGCACCGCCGCCGCGAATCCCCACCACGCGCCGACAATCACCACCGTCAGCGTCCACTGCGCCTTGGGGGTGTAATCGCCGGTCCACCACAAAATGATCAGCGCGGTGAGCACCGCCGGAAATCCCGCGGCCAGCGCGAGCAGCAGAATGCGCGCCTCATGCACCGGCCTCAGACGGGAGAGATCCACTCCACGCCAGTTTAAACCATGGGTCGGTGTAAACCGGCGCCGTGACTTATGTTTCCCGCATCACAACAGAACCACGGAAACGACCGCGGCCCGTTGGCCCTACTGCCGCGTCACATTCCACGTCCCCGAAACATCCACCGAGGGACAAGTAAACGTCCCGCTCCCCGAAGCCGACGTCCCCGTCACCGTGAACGTGCCCGAGAAATTGCACGTGACCCCTCCCGCGAACACCGTCCCGAACGTTGTCTGTCCGTTCGACGTAACCGTCCCCGACCCATTCGCCGGACTCTGCACCGTCACGGTCCCATTGCTGACTGTCGCCGTTACCGGGCCGGATTGCCCTCCACCCGAATACGTCCCCTCGTACGTTCCATTGAACGCCGCCACGCCTCCCGACGCGATCACCGGCGATCCCGTTTCTGCAAACACCGGCGCCGACGTGAACGCTCCGGTCGGATTGAAGCGCAGCGCGATCAAAGAAAAACTACCCGTAGAGGCGTAAAATTCGAGCAGTCCGCTCGCGCTGTTGAGCGAGGAAAACTGCTGCGGCACGGTGAACGACGTGTAGCCGTTCGCCGGCAGCGTGATCGGCGAAAGCTGGGCCGCGGCGCCCCCGGTCGGCTGCGCCGAAACCGCAATCGCTTCGCTCGCGCCCGAGGTATTCACAATCGCCATCGACGTCACGAATCCGTTGGTGTTGTCAAACGGCACCAGCGTGCGGCTGGTGCTCGCCGTCGCCACTGCGGTCCCGTCCTGATTCTGCCTGCCCGGAACGGTCAGCTCGAAAATCGCGTAAGCCGAAACCGCCGAATTGCCCTGCACCTGCGCCCATCCCTCGCTCAGCGACCCGGCCGTTCCTGGCGTGTGCAGAAACACCGTGCTGGCCGCCGGGAGCGGAATATTCGTGAGCACGCTGGTCTCTAAGAACGGCGGAGTCCAGCTCTGGGTCGCACCGCCCGTGGTGCTTTGAAAGAAATTCAGGCTCACCGTCGTCGCCGTGGCTCCCGTATTGGTCAGCACCAGCTCCGTCTGCCAGCCGCCCCCATCCGCAATCTGCGGAATCACCAGCGTCTGCCCACTCGCCACCAGCGCAGACACAAATATCGTGCATACAAGTAATTGAGTTCGCATAGGAAGGTTCCTCCGTTTTGAACCTGCCCCGATTCTATGCGAACCCCTGTCCCGCGGCAACTGTCCGCTCGCCGCCCAATGTTAAACTGGAGGCGAACCTAACAATAAAATGACATACGACGTGATCGTCATCGGGAGCGGTCCTGGTGGATACTCCGCGGCCGTTCGTGCGGGTCAGTACGGCCTCAAAACAGCCCTTGTTGAAAAGGATTCCAGGCTAGGTGGAACCTGCCTTCTGGTCGGGTGCATCCCCACCAAAGCCTTCCTCCACGCCGCCGACGTCTGGGAGCATTTTCAGAACCCGGAAGCCGACGGCATGCACTGCGACAACGCCCGCCTCGACATGCCCATGGTGAGCGATCGCAAGAACACCATCGTCAACAAACACTCCAAGGGCGTCGACTACCTGATGAAGAAGAACAAGGTCGACGTGATCAAGGGCCGCGCCACGATCAAAGGCCCTGGCCGGGTGGAAGCCAACGGCCAAGTGTATGAAACAAAGAATATTATCATCGCGACCGGCTCGGAAGCCCGCATGCTCCCCGGGTTGCAGCCGGACGCCAAGCGGATTCTGACCAACATCGAAATCCTCGACCTCCGCGAGGTTCCCAAAACCATGGGAATCATTGGCGCCGGAGCCGTCGGGGTCGAATTCGCGTCCTGTTTCCATCGTTTTGGCACCCAAGTGACGGTTTTCGAGATGCTCCCGCGCATCGTGCCGCTCGAAGACGAGGAGGTTTCGAAAGAACTGGAGCGCCTGTTCAAGAAAAGCGGCATCCGGGTCGAAACCGGCGCACGCGTTGAAAATGTCCAGCGCGGCGAAAACAGCGTCACTTTCACCGCAACCTTCGCCAACGGGAAACAGGAAAATTTCGACGTCGAAACCCTCCTGGTGGCCGTCGGCCGCCGCCCTGTCACCGAGAATATGGGCCTCGAAACCACGCGCGTTGAGCTCGACCGTGGATTCATCAAAGTCGACCGCGCGCAGCAATCTGCCGAGCCAGGGATTTACGCGATCGGCGACGTGGTCGGCACCACTCCGCTGTTAGCCCACGTCGCGACCGCCGAAGGCATGATCGCGGTCGCCAATATCGCCGGCAAACCGTTCCATCCGATCAATAAAAACCGCATCCCCAACTGCACCTATACCGAGCCCGGCATCGGCAGCGTCGGCCTCACTGAAGCGCAGGCGCGCGCGGCCGGGCACAAAGTGAAGGTCGGCAAATTTCCGTTCATGGCGAACGCGAAAGCCAGCATTAGCGGCCGGCATGACGGTTTCGTAAAAGTGGTGGCCGATGAAACCTTCGGCGAGATTCTGGGCGTCCATATCATCGGTCCGGAAGCTTTCGAACTGATCGGCGAAGCCGTCGCCGCCATGAACGCCGAAGCAACCGTTGAAACCATGATGAACACTATCCACGCCCACCCCACGCTCTACGAAGCCATGGGCGAGGCGTTCAACGCCGTCAACGGACTCGCCATTAATGTTTGAAGTTACAGAATCCAGGACCCAGGTCTCAGGAGCCAGAGCGCACCCCTGTGTCCTCCGTAAGCTGGGCCGAATCGATTACGCCGAAGCCTTCGAGCTCCAGCGCACCCTGGTCAACCAGCGCAAGCGCGGCGAGATCTGCGATCAGCTCCTGATCGTCGAACATCCGCACGTGGTCACGATGGGACGCAATGGCCACGATCAGAACGTGCTCGCGTCACCCGAACTGCTGGAACGCGCCGGCATCCAGTTCCATCGCACCGATCGTGGCGGCGATGTCACTTATCACGGACCCGGGCAGATCGTCGGCTACCCGATCGTCGATCTGCGCGAATGGAAACGGGATGTAGTCGCGTACGTCCGCGCCATCGAACAGGTGCTCATCGACGTACTTTCGGAATTTTCAATCGAAGCGCATCGTGAACAGGGCGCGACCGGCGTCTGGACCAAGGCCGGTAAAATCGCGGCAATCGGGGTCCACATCAGCCGCTGGGTGACTTCTCACGGCTTCGCGCTGAACGTCGACACGGACCTCAGTTATTTCAAGTACATCGTCCCGTGCGGTCTTACCAAACCCGTCACCTCCATGCGCGACATGGGGTCGACGGCTGCTCATGCTCAAGTGGTCGCCGCGCTCGAACGCAGCTTCGGGCGCGTATTTGACAGAAATATGGAGAAACTATGATCGACGTCATCATGCCCCAAATGGGCGAAAGCATTGTCGAAGGAACGCTGACCAAGTGGCTCAAGAAAGCCGGTGAGCACGTGGAGCGCGACGAGCCTCTCTTCGAAATTTCCACCGATAAAGTGGATACCGAGATTCCTGCGCCCAGCGCGGGCACGCTGTCTGAAATCCTGGTCGAGGAAGGAAAAACAGTAGGCATCAACACGGTGGTCGGCCGCATCACCGATGGATCGAACGGCGCAGTCCCGGTCCCGACCGCCCAGCAGCCTGCTGCTGCTCCACAGGCCGCCGCGCCCGCTCCGCCCCCACCCCCGCCGGCGGTCGAGCCGGAAACCACCGTGGTCGAAGAAACCGCCGGACCGCTTTCGCCGCTGGTGCGAAAGATGGCGCGCGAGAACAACATCGATCTCGCGAAAGTAAAGGGCACCGGCGCAGGCGGCCGCATCACCAAGCTGGATCTCGAAAGCTATCTCGCGTCGGCATCGAAACCCACACCGCAGCCGGCCGCGCCGCCGCCTCCTCCGCCGCAACAGGCGCAGGTCCCGGCCACCGTTCCGCAGCCCGTCCAGGTTCCTCCGCCCGCGCCGCCTCCGCCGCCGCAGCAGATTACCTACACGGCAGCCACCAAAATCGAACCGATGAGCACCATGCGCCAGAAGATCGCCGAGCACATGGTGTTCAGCAAGCGCACTTCCGCGCACGTGACCACAGTCCACAAGGTCGACATGACCCGCGTGGCCAAAATGCGCGACCGCGTCAAAGCCAATTTCCAGGCGCAATACGGATTTGGCCTGACGTTCCTGCCGTTCATTCTCCGCGCGACCACCGCCGCCATCCGCCAGTACCCGATTCTGAACGCGTCCATCGACGGCGCCAATATCATTTATCACCGCGACATCAACATCGGGATCGCCGTAGCGCTCGAAAACGGCCTGATCGTTCCAGTCATCCGCAACGCGGATGAAAAAAATGTAATCGGCCTGCAGCGTTCAATTGTCGACCTGGCCGCCCGAGCCCGTTCCCGCCAGCTTCGTCCCGATGAAGTGCAAGGCGGAACGTTTTCGATCACCAACTTCGGCAGCTTCGGCAGCGTCTTCGCGACTCCAGTAATCAACCAGCCGCAGGTCGCGATCCTGGGCAGTGGTACGGTGGAGAAAGAACCCGTGGTAGTCGACGACGCCATCGCCATCCGCAGCGTCTGCTACCTGGCGCTGACCTTCGACCATCGCCTGATCGACGGCGCCCTCGCCGATCAGTTCACCGGCAAGGTGAAGGCGATCCTCCAGGAGTGGGCCGAAGAAGTCATGTAGCACCCCGGCCGGATTGAACGCTCCCTCGAGGAATCTGGGTGAAAAGGCCGCATCCACCCCGCCGTTACCGGCAGGGCTGGTCTATCGTGTTGAAGGCGTCGGCGACCAGCCCTGCCGGTCACGGCGGGGATCAATTCCGATCACTCGTTAGCGCTGACCCGTCGCCTGCTCGGTAGCCGCTGGACTCGCTGCAAGGATTTGCATCGCGAGTTTCTCCTGCTCGTCCGGCGTCAGCAGCCAGAATTCCAGTTCGCGTGTTTCGTCGAACGGATCTAAATAATGAGCGTCCTTGCGCGTCTCGAAATGCAGGTGCGGCGCAGTGGAGTGCCCGGTGGATCCCACCAAGCCGATAATGTCCCCGCGAGCCACCTGGACGCCCGCCTTGATCCCTTTTCCGATCTTCGACAAATGCGCGTAATAGGTCTGATAGCCGCGCCCGTGATCCAGAATGATCACGTTGCCGAAACCCCTCTTCCTTCCCGCAAAGCCGACCGTGGCATCCCCCACCGCGTGCACATCCGTGCCCTTGGGCGCCATCATGTCCACGCCTAAGTGGTAGCCCGAAACGTGCGTGGTCCGAACGATGGTGCTTTTGCCGCTTCCCTTCTTAGCCGGGACCCGGCGCCGCGAAGTGGTTACCTTCGCCCCCACCCCACGGGAGACGCGAACGTATTTCACCGGCGACTCCCACAACAGCCGCTCATAAGCGACGCCGTCCATGCCGATGATCACGCCCGGCCCGTCCGCGCGGTCCAGCCACCACGCCCCGTTCACCCGTCTTCCGGATGGTTGCTCCAGGATTTCGATCGACTCCAGCCGCTCCCGATCATCTTCGCCATACCGGCCGAACCCCACACGAACCGTGTAGCCCCCAACCGGCAACTGATCCGGCGCGTCACTCACGCCGCTTGCGTCCGCGGGCCCTCCATCTGTCGCGTCGGTCTTCTTGGCCGGTACCCCTTCGATCATGCGCGGCACCAGGATTCCCAACTCCCAACGCACGTTGGCGGGAATCGACGGCGCAACCGCGTCGATCGACGCCGAGAATTCCTGCGCCGGCAGGTCCAGGACCCGGTGGGTGGACTCGCGGCAATCGCAAACCGCCGGCGTGGTGATGATCCCGTCCGCGGTCTTGTGGAATGCCAGCGTGCGCGCATCGCCCGCCGGATCGGTCTGCCGGAAAATCACCGACGCAACCCCGGCTTCGCCGCCGGTGGCAGCTACATACGCCAGACACCCGCCGCCCTCGCTCAGTGGCGTGCCCAGCTCCTCGAGCAGCCCGCCCAGCCGCGATTCTTCCATCCCCAGGCTCGACGCCAGCTTCGGAAGATCCTGCGATTCGAGGCATCCGCGCCAGACCGACGCCCGCTGCGCCACTTCGGGGATGTCGGCAGGTATCGGCGCAGGCTTGTGAAACGTTTTCCGCCGGGCGTGCGCTGCGGGTTTTTTCGTGTGTCTCTTGGCCTTCGAAGGCGACACGACAGCCTGCGCCCGAGCCCCCGGCGCCAGCAAACCCATCAGGACGATCGGCCCAAGCACGGCGAACACACCAATCAATCCGCCCGCGCGATAATGTTTTTTACGCAAACTATAGAGTCTACACGAAATCGCAGGCGCTTGGGGGCACCGGCCTGGCAGACGTCAAAGCCATCCTTTATTGCGAGCAATCCGCGCCGCTTCCACCCGGTTCGAAGCCTGCAGCTTGGAGATCGCCTCGGAGAGATAATTGCGCACCGTCCCCTCGGTAAGCCGCAGCGAATGCGCCAGTTCCGCGGTGGTTTCCCCGTCGCCGGCGCGGCGCAGGATCAATCGCTCTCGATCGGTCAGCGGGTCCTTTTCCGTGCTCCATATCTGGGAGGCCAGTTGGGGATCCACGATGCGATCCCCTCGGCTGACTCCCCGGACCGCGTCGGCGAGTTCTTCCGACGGCCGGTCCTTCAGGAGATAGCCGGATGCCCCGGCTTCCAGTGCCCGCCGCAAGTATCCTGGACGCGCGAAGGTGGTCAGGATCAGGACGCGGGTGTCCGGGTATAGCTCCTTTACCCGGGCAGTCAGTTCGAGTCCGGTCATCTTCGGCATCTCGATGTCCGTGACCAAAACCTCCGGCCGGTGCTTTCCGACCGCCTGAAGGGCCTGCTCTCCATCGGCGAAAGATCCGAGCACCTCAATGTCGGGTTCGATGGAAAGCAGCGCGGCGAGGGCGCCCCGCAACATGCTTTGGTCTTCAGCCAGAACTACACGGATTTTTTGGGTCAGAGGGCCCCCACAATCTGTGACGGCGACCGTACCGGACTCTGACCATCCAACGGTAACGTGATCTCGAGGCTGGTTCCTCCACCTGCCGAGCCTTGCAGCTTCACGGCACCCGCCACGGATTCCAGCCGCTCCCGCATGCCGCGCAGGCCGTTGCCTTCCCGAATCTGCCCGCCCTGCCCATCGTCCTCAATCGTGAAATGAATGGTCCTGTCCTTTTCAGAGAGCGCCACGCGGCAGACCCTGGCGTGAGCATGGCGGACGATGTTCGTGACTGCCTCGCGCAGCGCCAGGCAAAGCACATGGACCTGGCCCGATGAGAGATTCACCGGAGCGAGAGTCGTGGTCAGTTTCACATCCGCGGAAAGCAGGCTTCGCCGGGCGCGGCTGATCTCTGCGTCAAGTCCCTCGGCGCGATAGCCGGCGACGGCTTCCCTCACCTCGGCGAGCGCATTCCGGGCAGTCTGCTCCGCTTCCACGATCTCATTCCGGGCCCGGTCCGGTTCATGGGCGAGGAGCCGCCGGGCCAGATCGAGCTTCATGGTAATCACGGTCAGGGTATGGCCCAGCAGGTCATGCAGATCGCGGGCGATTCGCTCGCGCTCGGCTTCCTGGGACAGACGTTCGATCTCCGAATTGGCCTGCTCCAGAAGAGCATTGGTTTGGGCCTGCTGGGCGAAGGCAAAGTTAGTGAACCCAAAGATCGCGCAGTAGAGCAGGACGCTGGCCGCTGTATCAAAAGGGTGACCGAGATACCGGGTCTCCGCCGCGACGACGGCCATCATCGCAATCAACGTCAGGAACAGAGGGCGCAATCGAGTGAGGTAAAGGCACAGCATCGCGAACGGGTAGACAAATATGATGGAGGCGTCCTGATTGAAAGGGTAGTAAACAAAGGTGAGCAGGAAGAACAACCCAAACGCCACGGTCTGCCGGCGTCCGGTAAGCTCCCCGACCAGAAAATAGAGAATCAGGAAGGCCGCGTAAAAAGCCGCGAATTGCATCCACACCGCAAATGAATGCCGATACGCCGGCGTAACGAAGATATATGCGGAATAAATCAACCCCGCCCAGCGCACGATCGAGCGTCCCAGGACATACCCCCGCTTCGAGTCGGTGATGTGCGTCTCGCTCACACCTTCATAATCCCACCGGACCAACGGCTCCCGGTACGGGGAAACGTCATAGGGAACGCATGACAAGTGTCATGTGACGCCCGTCATCCCGCTTCGATGATGGCTGCTACTGTTTTTCCCGGACCGTCCAGCGCATGCTTCTCGCATGAACCTCGAATTCTTTTATAGTGCGCTGACAACGGTGTGGGTGGTGTGGGAAATCCTCCTCCTGGCGTATACGCAAACGCGCCCGGGTGAGGGCAAGATACAGGATCGCGGATCGCAGATCATCCTTTGGGTGGTTTTCGCAGGATCGCTCAAGCTGAACGATTGGATGCATAGCTTGTTCCCGGTCGACATGCCGGGGAGCGATCGCTGGCTGCGGCCGGCGGCCCTGGGGATCCTGATTCTCGGCTTGGCGGTTCGTATCCTGGCAACCGTCACCCTGGGCAGCGCCTTCAGCACGAACGTAGCGACGCGCGAAGGCCAGAGACTGCAGCGGCGCGGACTCTATAGCCTGGTCCGTCATCCTTCCTATCTCGGTCTGGAACTGATTCTCCTGGCGTTCGCCACGCACGCGCAAACCTGGGCCTGTTTTGCAGTTGTCCTGATTCCACCCACGCTCGCTGTGTTGTATCGCATTCATGTGGAAGAGAGCGCCCTCCGCTTCGCTTTTGGAGCCGATTACGAAGACTATACCCGCGGCACAAAGCGCCTGATTCCGGGCGTCTATTGAGTGGCGGCGCCATCCGCGCTCCGAGCTTAAAGAGGTTGCGGAAAAAGGGGACAGACTACTCTGTCCCCGACCCGAAGCCGTTGATTTTCTTGAGAGTGTGCGGCGTGGACAGAGCGGTCTGTCCCCTTTTTCCGCAACTAAAATCCGCAGATTAGTTGGTGGACACCTTTCTGACCACGCCGTGAATCGGCTGTGGGCCGAAATGCCCGGTGGCAGGACCTGTGTAGACCATGGTCAAGTTCGAAAATGAAAGTTCCGACCCTCCCATGATGCAGACCTGGAGCGTGGATGCTCCCTTAGACTCAAAGCTCGCCGGCCCGCCGTTCCCCGTGGTCGTGGCCGTGCCATTGACCACCAGACCCGAAACCGTGGTCGGAGGATTGTTGGCCGGGCACACACTGGTGTCGTAGCTGACCGCCACGTTGGTCATGGTGATGTGGTGAGTGTGCGGGCTACGGGTGGCCGGATTGGTCGGATCCACCTGGGTGGCGCTGGTAATGCCGTAATCGGACGTCTCCATGTTCACGTCGGCCGAAAAATTGGCAGTGCCTCCCGGCACCACATCCAGAGCCCAATCGCCGCGAATTTCATATGGACCGCCGGATACGGTGGACGGCGAATAGTCGTTGATCAAGCCGCTAAAATGCACCGGCCTGAGGTCCTGACCGTGAACCCGCTCTAACGCGATCCCGAACAACGCGATCGCAATACCGCAAGCCGCCGCAATATATCTCAGTCGCATGGTTCCTCCTGTTTTGGGGATGTTCTTTGCGAATCATCCGGTACCCACAATGCGGCCGGAGGCATGGAAGGGCAAGCCCGGACAGGTTGAAGACGTGTTTCATACATTTGCACGTCCCTGAAAACAGGGTGATATTCTCGGATGGTGTTCACCGCGCACCCAGATTCGGAGGCGGCGCGTCGCCAACTGGAACGCCTTCTTGCGAGCCCCGGTTTCCGCCGTAATGAGCGGATGAGCCGGTTTCTCCGGTTCCTCACCGAACGTCATCTGGATGGCCAGGACAATCAGCTGAAAGAGTCCGTAATCGCCGTGGAGGTGTTTGGGCGGAAGCCGGACCATGATCCTCTGCAGGATTCGATCGTGCGGACCGAAGCGGGGCGGCTTCGCGGCCGCCTGGCTGAGTACTACGTCGGCGATGGGAAAGACGATGCCCTCATCATCGAACTGCCGAAGGGCGGATACACACCGGCCTTTCGTTTGCGGGAGCCCGCGCCGGACATCCCCGCTCCGGACATACAAGACGCACCCCGCGCCGTACAGAAGATACGCTGGCGCAACTGGCTGATCGCTGCCACGCTTGCGATCGCCTTGTGTGCCGCCGCAATCGGCTGGGTTCAAAAGACGGAAAAGTTCTGGCGAAATCCCATTGGCGAGGCGCGATTTCAGACCCTGGCCGACTTCGATGGAACCGAGCAGGCAGCAGCCGTGTCGCGCGACGGCAAGTTCGTAGCGTTTCTGTCGAACCGGGACGGACATACCGATGTCTGGGTCACCCAGCCGGGTTCGGGACAGTTCCACAACCTTACTCACGGAAGCGGCCTGGAACTGGTCAATCCCTCGGTTCGGGCCCTGGGATTCTCACCCGACGGCTCCCTGGTCACGTTTTGGGTCCGCCAGCCCGCCGGCGAACGGCGGCAGATCAACATTCGGGCGGCACCGACGCTGGGCGGCCCGTCCACGCCATACCTCGAAGGCGCGGCCGAGTTCGATTGGTCGCACGACGGCTCCCGGCTCGCCTATCATACCGCCGCATCGGGAGATCCGCTGTTCGTTTCGGATGGCACGATGCACTCTAGCGGACCGATCTTTACCGGACCCGTGGGCCTGCATGCTCACTTTCCATTGTGGTCGCCGGACGATCGGTTTATCTACCTGGTCTACGGCGCGCTGCCCGACAAACTGGACATCTGGCGCGTGAAACCGGCGGGCGGACCGCTGGAGCGGATCACGTCGCATAACGGCATCGTGAGCCATCCGGTTTTGCTGAACCGGAGTACGTTGATGTACTTGGCGAGCGATCGCGACGGATCGGGACCCTGGCTGTACAGCATCGACGTGGAGCGCCGCATTCCTCACCGGCTGACTTTTGGCCCGGACCGGTACACGTCGCTGGCCGCCACGGCCGACGGCAAGCGCCTGGTGGTCACCCGCGCGAGTCCCAAAAGCACCCTCTGGCGAATCCCGGCTGATGATGCCACCGCCCAGCCTTTGCCGCCGGTGCGAGTCGCGCTGACGCCCACCAACACGTCCTCTCCCCGTCTGGGACCCGATTATCTTCTCTTTGTCTCGTCGGCCGGCGCGAACGAAAGCATTTGGAAGCGCGCCAAGGAAGCGGACATGGAATTATGGAGTGGCGACGGTGCGCAAATCATCGGCAGCCCCAGCATTTCCCCGGATGGCGGACAGATCGTATTTTCAATCCGGCAGCGATCGCGGACTCTGTTGTATGTAATGCAAGCCGACGGGACGGGCGCGCGGGTGGTCGCCGATTCACTCGATTTGCGGGGCTCTCCGGCATGGACGCCGGATGGCCGATCGATCACCTGCGCTGCCAACGATCACGGGATCCCGCATCTTTTTAAAGTTCCGGTGGAGGGAGGTCCGCCCACGGTCTTGCTCCGCGACTACTCGGTGGACCCGGAATGGCAGCCCTCCGGCCGCTACGTGGTCTACTCGGGACCCGACATTGGCACGACGTTTTCAGTAAAAGCCGTGGGTCCCGACGGCACCTCGCGTTCGCTTCCGCACCTGACTACTCTTACGCGGGGGGCCCGCCACCTGAAGTTTCTGCCGGGAGGACGGACCCTCGCTTTCCTGCGGGGAGAGATTGGACACAAAGATGTCTGGCTGATGGACCTGGAGACAGGCACGGAGCGGAAGCTCACCAACCTCCCCGTCGATTTCGACATTCGGGACTTCGATGTTTCCCCGGACGGCCGGGAAGTGGTCCTGGAACGAGTGCAGGAGCGTTCTGACATTGTGCTCCTCGACCGTCCTCGGCCGTGAGCCGCCGGTCGCACCCTTACTGAACCGCGATCATCGCCGCCGTAGCCGGACTCACCTGCGTCCCGTCCGCGCTCTGCACCTGGAACACGACGTTATTCCCGGTCGGAGCATTCGCCGGGATTGTGATGTTCACCTGGTACACCCCCGGATACCCGGACGGACCGGCATATGCAATCGGGGCCGTCACGCCCGAATTCACCCCGCCGATCCACACGATGGGCATCGCGTTGACCTGGGTCAGCGTGGAATTGATCCCCGCGCCGTCCGCAAGCGACGGCGTCATCGCGCCGAGTCCGGTCGCGTAGAAGTACGCGGTTTGCCCGCGCGTGATCGGATGGCTCGCCAGCGTAAATCCGGGAACCGTCGGTCCCGGAGCGGCGACGCTTCCGTCGGCCAGGTTCACCAGCACCGCATAGCCGACGCCTTCGGGCAGCGTGAACACTCCCGGCGCGGCTGGCACCACCGTCACCGGCGCGCTGACGGACTGCCCGTTGTAATTCACCACCATGTTCACCTGCGTGCTGCCCTGGCCGTTCGTAAGCACCTCAAACGGAACCTGCGCGGTCACGATTCCGGCGGCCGGAATCACATTTTGCAGCGGCGCGGGAACGCCGTTAAACGAAACCGTCAATCCCCCCAGCGCGGTCGAATAGGGAATCGTGTCCGCTTCGGACGTCGACGCTCCCAGTCCGGACCCGAAAATCGCCACCAGCGATCCCGGCGCCACCGGAGTCCCCTGGCCCGAGGAATTCTTTGCGAAACTGGCCGCATTCAGCACGCCGCCCGGAACAATGGTCGGCTGGGCATGCACTGCCGCCACACTTATGAGCGCGAATAAAAAAGACGCTTTCATAAGCCCAAGCATAAGGAACGCGACCCGCAACTGACTAGAGCGGGATCGACTCGCCTTAGTGCGCGATTAACAATCGGTCGAGAGTGGCCCGCACTTCCGGATGCTTGCCCCCATCGCGATCGAGCGCCTCCTGCGCCTCCATCCGCGCCGGCTCGCTCCGACCTTCCCGCTCGAGCACCTGCGCCAGCAGCCAGTGCGGTTTGTACCAGTTGGGCGCCGCACCGATGGCCTCACGGAGCGTTCGTTCGACGCCCGGCGCATCGTTCGCGGCAGCCTGAAACGCCGCCAGATTCAACAGCGCGTTCTGCGGATCGTCGGCAGTCTGCGGCGCAAGCGACGCGCAATGCAAAGCAGCCAGCCACGCCGGGAAATTCCGTTCGCCCGAAAGCCTCCGCGAAAAATAAACGTCCGCCGAAGCGCCCCACTTCCGGGCGCGGTCGACTTGCAGGATCGCCTTCGATCCATCGCCATGATCCAGCGCCCGCCGCGCGGAAGCGAGCATCGCGTCACCGGTTGTCAGGTAAACCGCGAATGCCAGAAACGGAATCCCCAGCGGCCAAAGTTTCCAGTTGAGCACTGGAACCGTGTCGCGCAGAAGCAAGCCAGCGCATAGATAGAAACAGAGTTCGGTCGGAATTGTAAAGGTGGTGAACTGCAGGCTCACCAGCATCGCCACAAACGCCGCACCGATCGGCCCACGCGCCCGCGTCAGGGCCAGCGCAACAATCGCGAGCAGCGGGATCAGCCCCAGCAGTCCTTTCGACGCCAGCGCGTCCAGAAAAATGTTGTGCGGCGATTCATGATAAAAATCCGGATAAGCGCGCTCCAGTTCGAGCGATTCCAATTTGAGAAATTCGCGCGAAAACGTCTCCGGCCCGTATCCCAAAATCGGCCGATGCGATGCCATCCGCAAAGTATCCCGCCACAACAGCAGCCGCGCGCCGCCGAGTGAATCTTCCCGAGCCCAATGCACCCGCGCCCGCAACATCGCGCCGGGCGGCGAGAAATAAAAACTCGCCAGTGCCGCGATCACGATTACCGCCGCCCGCCGCGTCGCGACCAGCACCGCGCCAACGATTAATCCGAGCAACGCCGCGCGCGTCCCGCTAAGCACGATCGCGAAAATCGACAGCGCCATTGGTAAGAATCTCCACCGGGATTTTTCGGCCGCCGCCGCGAACACGGCAAACAACAGAAACGTCGCAAGATAGCCCGCATGCCCAAGCGTCGACGGAGGTCTTACGATGGTAAATTCGCCGGCGCCGAAATGATAGCCGGCCGGTGCGAGCAGCGGGTCGATTCCGAAGTACTGGAGAATGGCGTAGATGGCTACAGGAATAGAAACCAACGTTACCGCGCGCAATAAATTTCGCGGCTCGCCGACTGCGCTCACCAAAACAAAAATCGCGATTTCAACGATCAGGCCGTCGCGTCGCCAGGTACTGCCGTAAATGGATCGCCAGCTATGGGCGGCCAGGATCGCAGCCACGGCGGACGCGGCGAGGAGAAATGAGAAACGGTCCCATTTCAATAAGTTGACCGCGAAGGCGGCCGCCACCAGGACCACTGCGGCTTTGGGCGCGACGTCGAAATAAAAGGATGCGCCGGGAAGAATCAGAATCGCGGTGAGCGCTGCCGTCACCGGCAGCAGGAACTTCATACTGGCTACCATAGCCGCGAAAGCGTGTTAATGGAGGCTCATTTGACGCTTGTTTTTGTCTATTTGCACGTTTTTGGCGCTCGTATAATCCGGCTTAGGAATGCTGGTGGAA
This sequence comes from Terriglobia bacterium, assembly GCA_963797245.1. Lineage (GTDB taxonomy): Bacteria > Acidobacteriota > Terriglobia > Bryobacterales > Bryobacteraceae > Palsa-187. The sequence goes on along the minus strand of CAWCPE010000006.1, from coordinate 139,735 downwards.
TCGTTCACCGCGCGCGAATTTATCTGGCATGTGAAGCTGCGGGCGCGCGTCATCGCGGCGATTTGCGCGGGCGCAGGAGTGCTCGCGCTGATCGCCAGCCTGCTGATTCCGAAAGAATATACCGCGCGAGCCAGCCTGGTGATCGATCCGCCGGCGGGCAGCGATGCGCGCATGTCGGTAACGGCGAGCCCGGTGTATTTCGAATCGCTGCGCGCCTATGAAACGCTGGCCTCGGGCGATTCGCTGTTTTTGCGCGCAGTCGAAAAATTTCATCTGCGCGACGCTCCGCTGGAAACGTTGAAGCGGCGCGTGCTGCGCGTGACGAAGCTGCGCGAAACGAAAATTCTGGAAATCGCGGTGACGCTTCCCGATCCGGTGGTGGCGCAGGCCATGGCGCAATTTCTGGCGGAACAGACGGTCGAGATGAATCGCGAATCGACGGCGGGTGTCGATCGCGAAATGCGGGCGGAGGCGGAGAGGAATTCGGACGCGGCGCGGCAGCGGATGGATCAAGTGGAGACGGAGTGGCGCACGTTCAGCTCGAAGCAGCCGGTGGAAAATCTGCGGGCAGAGGTGGAGGCGTTCAACGACGCGCGCGACCGGGTGCGTCGGGACCTGGTCGATTCGCGGGCCGAGCTGGCGGAGGCGGGAGTGCGGAAGGAATCGGAAGCGGAGGTCGCGGCGCGGGTGGAGAATCTCGAAAAACAGGATCGCGATCTGGCCCGGCAAATCGAGCAAAACGCGGCCGAGCTGGCAGACCGTGAGAGCCGCGCGGATCAACTGGAAGCGAGAGTCCATGAGGCGCGGACGGCCTTTGAATCGGCCACCGCGCACGTGCGCGACCTGCAGGCGGCGGAGGGGACGCGCAGCGAGCGGCTGCGGGTGATCGATCCGGGGGTGGTCCCGGAGAAGGCCAGCTTTCCGCTGACCGGCTGGAACGTCGCGTTGGCGATCGGAATTGCGCTGGTGATCTGCTTCACTTTTCTGGCGCTCACGTTTCGCTCACACCCGTGAACATCTGGCTCGGATTGTTTTTTGTGGTTGCACTGGCGGCTCCTCCGATGCCGGGAGTCGCAGTCGCGATGGTGGTGATCGGATTGGCTGTGGGAATGGCGCGACTGAATGAGTGGAGATTCGAGCGCGGGCTTCTTCCAGGGACGCTGATTGTATTTTTCGCGGTGCTGGCGATCAGCCTTGCGCCAGCGGTGCTTGAATCAGGAGCTGAGATTGCTGCGCAGAGTCTGACACGGCTCGCGCTGGCGGGGATTGCGCTGTACGTGTTCTTCTACACGTCGGCAGGGCCGGGACGCAATCGCACGCTGCCGCTGCGGTTGATTTATTTTTCCGCGATCGCTTCGGCGGGGTTCGCGAGTCTGGATTTTTTCTACCAGTTTCCGGCGCCGGAGGGTACCGGGCCGCAGTTTATCTGGCTCGATACCGGCATGTTCCGCCGGGCGCAGGGATTGTTTTATGAAGCGAGCACGCTCGGAAATCTGTGCGCGTTTTTCGTGGTGATGACGGCGGTCGCGCTGGTCCGGCGGGTAGGGAATCGCGCCGTGCTGATCGCGGGAGGGGCGCTGTTCTTCACCGCGCTGTTCTTTTCGTATTCAAGATCGTCGCTGGTGAACGCCGGGCTCGCGATCGCGGTGTTGTTGTGGATGGAACGAAGGCAACCGGCGGTCCGGCGGATGGCGCTGACTTCGGGCGCGGCGCTGGCCGTGACGATCGCGGCGCTCGCGTGGATTTTTCCGGATTACATGAGCGCGTTCTGGATGCGGCTGCGCGGGTCCTTCGAATATGCGCTGGCAGGCGACGGCGTGTTCCTGAGCGGTCGCGTGGATTCGTGGAAGGTGCTGGTCGATTTCGTGCGGGACCATCCCTGGCACTTGATTCTGGGAGTGGGATACAAGACGCTGCCATATTCGGATTTCGTGGGAACGCGCGTGGTGGCGGACAACATGTATCTGAGCGCGCTGGTGGAGGCCGGAATCGGCGGGCTGATCGGGCTGGTGTTTCTGAATCTCGCGATCCTGAGGGCGGGCTATCGCGCAGCGCGGTCGGGAGATGAGGAGCGATCGTTTTACGGGGCGTGGATTTTTTGTTTCTGGATAGGGCAATCGGTGCAGATGATGTCGGCGGACGTGCTGACGTTCTGGCGCGTCTTGCCGGTGTATTTCTGGGTGCTGGCGATGGCGGTGAGGTCGGGGAGGGAGTGAACGCTGATGAACGCGAATTTGGACGTTGCTCTGATCAGTCGACCCGGAGGGCGCTCGCGCGTGAAGATCCTTCTGCCGAAGGGACCGGAAGCGAAGGGACCGGAAGCGAGGGACCGAGGGACCGGGACCGGAAGGACCGGAAGGGAAGGACCGGAAGGGACAGCCTGAATTGAGCCCTTCATTTTTTGGTCGAGGGGGACGGAGTGCTCCGTCCCCTTCCTGAATCTGGTGCCACGGCGGCCTCCCGACCATGCTTCCCATGCCGAAAGGCTGGCTGAGTTGGCAGATTGCCGACTTCCGGGTCGCCATTGAAGGTCGGATGAACTAATCTTCGGCCTACCCGAGTGATTTCATGGGATACATTGGGATACGGAACTCCCAGAATCAAATGCAGGAAATCGCAGAATCCCGGTCGCACTGGTCACTTTCACGCGATTTTTGGCAAGGGGACGGAGCGCGCCGTCCCCTTCGACAGAAAAATGAAGTGCTCAATTCAGGCTGTCCCCTTCGATTCCCTTCGATTCCCTTCCTTTGTGCAATCGGCGCCAGTGGCGCTCACGGCGGCCTGCTCTGAATTGGTGTTTGAGTGTACTGTCCCGGTTTCTCGGAACTGGCGCAAGACAACGCCTCCGGGGTGCGGTGGATTTTTCATGGTCATGAGATGGGTGCTTTCAGTGGTAATCGACATCCTCCTCGCCGTCGTCAAAACGGAAAATCACCCGCCAGTTGGCGCGTACGGTAATCGACCAAAAGCCTTTCATCTCACCTTTGAGCGGATGCAACCGCAACGCCGGCTGGTTCAAGTGGGCAACGATAGTGGCGGCGTGAAGAGTCGCCAAGATATCCCGCAGCGTCTGGGCATGTTCAGGATTAACCCCCCTTGGGTCGTCCTGTTCAAAATGGCGCTTCAGTCCCCTGTGGCGGATGCTCCGTATCGCCCCGCACCGCAACCTGACACGTGGCGCATGTCAAGAGCAATTTTAGCAGCTTGCCCGGATCATATTCTGGCGAGTTTGGCTGTATACTGCTGGATGTCGCGGGTATCGGGATGCGGGTTTTATTTCTCGAACAGTTCAGTGAATTGGGCGGCGGGCAGAGGAACCTTCTGGATTTGTTGCCGGCCGTGATGGACCAGGGTTGGAGCGCGATGGTGGGGGCTCCGGGGTCCGGTGAACTGCTCGAACGGGCGCGGGCGCTGGGCGCGCACACCGCGGAAATTCCGCTGGGCACTTACGCGGATGGACACAAGACGGCGGGCGATATGGTTCGTCTGCCGGGTGATGTGATGCGACTGCAGCGCTGGATCGCGCGCGCGGATGCGGACGTGATCAGCGTGGGCGGCGCTCGGCTGTTGATGGCGGCATCTTTGGGTGCGCACGGGCGGCCGGTGATTTTTCAGGCGCAACATTTTCTGAGCGACGAATCGTTTGCCGGGCATCGCGCGGTGCGGATGGCGGGGTGGGCGATCCGGCGCGCGGGGATGACCGTAATCGCGAATTCCGAACACGTGGCCCGGCAGTTCCGAAAATTCGGCGACGTTCGCGTGGTGTATAACGGCGTCGGCGAGATCCCGTTTGCGCGCAGCAGGCGTGCGGGCGCATGGCGGATCGGAATCATCGGTCGGATCGCGCCGATGAAGGGGCAGACGGATTTTCTGCGGGCGGCGGCGATTTTACAAGGTGCAAACAGCGGGACAGACCGCTCTGTCCACGGCCTTGGCTCGGTCGGGGATAGCGTGAGGACTTGCGGGGACAGCGTGGTCAGTCCCGCTGTTCGGTTTGTTGTGGGCGGGTCGCCTATGTTTGCTCCGGAAAGCTACGTGAGCGAGGTGCATCGGCTGGCCGAGGGACTACCGGTCGAGTTTACGGGATGGCGCGAAGACGTGGGCGCGGTGCTGCGGGAGCTGGATCTGCTGCTGGTTCCTTCGACCACGGCCGAGGCGACTACGCGTGTGATCCTGGAAGCGTTTGCGGCGGGCGTGCCGGTGGTGGCGTACCCCGTTGGCGGGATTCCGGAGATCGTGCGGGATGGAGAAAACGGGTTTCTGGCGAGACAACGGTCGCCTGAGTCGCTCGCCGAACGGGTCAAGGAAGCTTTCCGAAGCGATCTCGATTCGATCGCGCGGCGGGCGCGGGTTGAGTGGGAGCGCAGGTTCACTCTCAAGCGGTATCGCGATGAAATGGTGGCGATGTATCGGGCGGAAATGAAGGCATTGTCGGCGGCCGGTTCGCGGGAATGAAGGCAGCCGTCGTTGTCCTGATGGCCGCGCTGTGCGGGTGCTCGAAGCCGGCGCCGAAAATTGTCGTGCCGGAGGTGTTTCGCGTCAAATTCGAAACCTCGCAGGGCGATTTCATCGTGGAGGCGAATCGGGCCTGGGCGCCGCGCGGGGTCGACCGGTTTCACGAATTATTGAGAATGCGTTATTTCGACCAGGGGCGGTTCTTTCGCGTGGTGCCGGGGTTCGTGGCGCAATTTGGAGTGCATCGCGATTTCAAAGTTCACGATGTGTGGCGCGAACTTTACATCGTGGACGATCCGCCGAATCAGAAGAACGTGCGGGGAACGCTCTCCTACGCGAAGTCCGGCCCGAATACGCGCGCGACGGAGATTTTCATCAACCTGGCGGATAACAAAACTCTGGACGACGAAAATTTCGTGCCGTTCGCCAAGGTAGTGGAGGGGATGGACGTGGTGGATCGATTCTACGCGGGGTATGGGGAGATGCGGCCGCAGGGGAAGAACATCGATCCGACGCGCGTCGAGGGGGAAGCGAACGAATACCTGGTGCAGCGCTTTCCGCGGCTCGACTATATCAGGAAGGCGACATTCGTTCCGTGATGACGCCGATTCGGATGAAAATACGGCGTCGATTTCACCGGAAGCAGTTCCGCTAATGCCGTGTACCCCGGCCGCCGGCGCCCAGAATCCGGCCGAAGAAGTAGCCGAGGACCACCGCCATCAGGAAGCATAGTACCGCTAGGAGCATTGAATCCACGTACTTTCTATCGACTGCGCCGCCGGAAACTCCACGAAAATCTGTGTCAAAGCGCCGTGAAACGTAATATACTGACTGCCTGCCCGACAAAGGAGGGGCACCGCAGATGTCTATCCTCGCGTGGATCGTATTGGGACTGGTGGCCGGATTCATCGGCAGCAAGATCGTCAACAAGAGGGGCGAGGGGCTGCTTCTCGACGTTCTTCTGGGTGTGGTCGGAGCGGTCGTGGGAGGATGGCTGGCCGGATTTTTCGGCCTCGGTCCGGTCACCGGGCTGAACCTTTACAGTATGGCGATTGCGGTGGTCGGTGCGATTGTCGTGCTGGCAGTCTTTCACGCGATTCGACGGGTCTAGAGGTTGGTGAATAAGGGGACGGGAGCGGTCTGTCCCTTTTTAATTCCACGAATTTCAGCGCCAGCACAACTAGGTCCAGTCCCGTAGCTGGATCCGGTGATAGTACATTCGATCTAAGCGATTCGAGGAAGCATTTTTAGTACCAGCATTCCATTGAGGCTCGACCGTATTGCTGTTATCTTTCGATTGACGCGAAGGAAGAACAACAATGCGACAACTTATGACCCTCATCTGGAAGCTAAAAATCTGGAACGACGACCGCGGTCAGGATCTGATCGAATATTCCCTGATGGCAGGATTCGTGGCGGTCACGGCGGGCGCCCTGATGCCCGGCATCGCCAGCATGATCAGCCAGATCTTTTCGAAAGTCGGCATCGGAGTTTCGAAAGCCGCCACGCAGGGAAGCTAGACGGGTTTAAAGCGATCGTCGATCGCGACCTGATAGCCGCTGGCCAGGCGATTGGTTTCGTTCGCCATTCCGACCACCGCCATTAATTCGGCAAACTGCTGGTCCGTCATCCCGGCTTTTCGTGCGGCCGCAGAGTGAGACGCGATACAGTAACCACACTGGTTGGATGCGCTGACGGCTAGGTAGATCATCTCTTTAGTCACCGCGTCGAGCGCGCCCGGCGCCATGATCTGCTTAATCGATTCCCAGGTCCGGCGGAGGGTCGGCGGGTCGTGCGCCAGCGCTTTCCAGAAATTGTTGATCCAATCGGTGCGTCGCGTGGCCATGATGTCGTCATAGACCGCGCGGACTTCCGGACTTGCGTCGGCGTATTCGATCATATTTTAGAGCCGCGGTTCGGTGCGGCCGGCCAGCGGTTTGACCACCGATCCACCGCACACGCCCACGCCGGTGTTGAGTAGCGCGTTTAAGAAGTTGTACAGAACGTGATACACCATCTGCTCAGTGACGGCGGCTTTTCCGGGCAGGCGGAAACTGGACGGCAGTTCTTTGTTGATCTGCAGGCGGACTGCGTTGGGCAGCGCACGGCCGGACCGGTCCCGCTGATTGGCCAGCTGGATGGGCGTCTGCAACACGCTTCCGCTGGTTCCGTCGACGTAAAACTGGCAGCGCGAAAACCATCCGAGGTTGGCCGGATCGGCGGCATCGAACAGAAGCAGCGGAGCCTGGCGTCCCTCGGCGTTCAGATCGAGAACCATGCGGCGCGATTCGTCTTCCAGGCGGAATTCGAACCCGGTCTGGCGCGCGATGTTCTCGATGAACTCGGTATCCAGCTCGAGAAGAAGCAGTTTATGCTCCCCCGCCTTTAAGACTTGCATTCGATGCCTATTCTAGCAGGCAGTGGGACAGACGATCGGTTTTTGTCGGCTGTCTGGCCGGGCGGACGGAGACAGGCCGCAAAAAACGACGTCCTGTCCCACCGTATAGTAAAAATAGGGATGTCACAGGCTCTGGTGCTTTTCGATATCGATGGTACGCTGGTCCGGCGCGCGGGACCGCATCATCGGGAAGCGCTCGAGAAGGCCATCCGCCAGATCACCGGAATCGAAACCACCACCGATGGAATTCCGGTGCAGGGCATGCTCGACCGGGATATCGTCACGTTAATGCTGCGCCAGGCCGGAGCGTCGGAAAGTTTCGTGCGTCGTCACATGCCGGCGATCGTCGCCACCGCGCAGAAAATTTACGCGCGCAGCTGCCCCGATCTCCGGAGCAAAGTCTGCCCCGGCGCGCGCATGCTGCTGTACCGTCTGTTCCGGCGCGGCGTGGTCAGCGGCCTGGTGACCGGAAATCTCACTGCTATCGGCTGGAAAAAAATGGAGCGCGCGGGCCTGCGCCGCTATCTTCGATTCGGCGCGTTCGCCGAGCTGGCGCGCGATCGCGCCGGACTGGTCCGTATCGCCGTCCGCCACGCTCGCCGCGAAGGCTGGATCAATGGGTCGAGCCCGATCGCGTTGATCGGCGACCACCCCAACGATATTCGCGCCGCGCGGGCCAACGGCGTCCGGTCGATCGCCGTGGCGACCGGCTTGGCGCCGGTGGATGAACTGGCCGCGCATTCGCCCGACGTGCTGGTGCCGGACATGCGCGCTTTGTCGATAGAAAGTCTGATCGGATCATGAAAAAGTTTCTTCTCGTGTTGTTCGTGGTGGTGCTGGCGGCTTGCGTGTCGCCCGAAGAATCCGGCGTCAAGGTGATTGTCGGAGCGAAGCTGATCCAGGCTCCCGGCCGCGCGCCGGTAGATTATTCGGTGGTGGTCATTGAAAAGGGAAAATTTCGCGAGGTCGGCCCGGAGCAGTCGACCCCGGTTCCCAAAGGCGCGGAGATGACGCGCGGAATGGGTATGACCATCGAGCCGCTGCCGGGCGGAAATCCGATCGAAGCCGGCCAGCCAGCCAATTTGATCCTGAAAGGATCCTCGGACCGGATCATGAAAGCCGGCGAGTGGCAGTAAACATGGAGACCCAGCCGCTCTCCGTCAAGCGCGCGCAGGTCGAGTTTCACAACTTCGCGTCCTTGGGCGAGCCCGAGCGCAATCTGCGGATTTACGCCGAAGAAAACACCCGCCGCGGGACCATTCTGCGCAAGCATCGCGACTTCATCGGCGGGATGTCTCCGTTCCTCGAAATCGGCGCCAACGCCGGCCATTCCAGCTACATGCTCGCGAACGAATTCGGCGCCGACGGCTTCGCGCTCGATCTTTCAGCCGATTCGCTGCGGCATGGGCGTGCGATTCAGGACGTGTGGGGGCTCGCGAAAGCTCCCATTCGCCTGGCCGGCGACGCCGCCAATCTCCCGTTTCGCGATGGCTCCCTGCGAATGGTCTGCGCGTTCCAGATGCTCAGCCAGTTCATGGATATCGAGAGCGTGTTTCGCGAGGTCGCGCGCGTGCTGCGACCCGGCGGAATTTTTCTGTTCGCCGAGGAGCCGTTGAAGCGCCTGCTCTCGCTGCGCCTGTATCGCTGTCCCTACTACGAAACCATGAAGCCGTGGGAACGGCGCATGTACGATTGGGGATTGCTCGGATACCTGGTGCGCGATGTGATCGGCGCGCATCAGGAGGAAAGCTTCGGCATTCGCCAGAACCACAGCATGGGATTGAAGGACTGGAACACACTGATCGGGAAGTACTTTGAAGATCGGAAGTATGAAATTTTCGTCCCCGAGCGCGGCTGGGGAGAGCGCGTAGTGAAGCGCGCGGCCGTGCTGGCCGACCCGCACGGATCGGAATGGCGCGCCGCGCGCCTGCTAGGTGGAACGCTCGCCGCGGTGTGCCGGAAGGCGGGATCGGCGTCGGCGCCGCAGCCGCTCGAAAATTTCGAAGATTTTCTGCGCTGTCCCAACTGCCACTCCACATTGAACCGGAATCCTGCGGATTCCTTGATCTGCGCGCACTGCGGTTATGAGGCTGCAAATGAAGACGGCGTCTACAATCTGTTGCCGTCGGCCGAACGCGCGCAGCTTTACCCTGGCGATCGCGAAGATATCGTCGATTTTTCGCAGCCCGGCCACACGCGCCATTTAGTCGATGGCTGGTACGATCTCGAAGGCGTGTTCGGCAACAAGTATCGCTGGATCGGCGCGCGCGCGACGGCGATTCTGAAGAGTGTGGACGCGGGTCCGCAGACGCTGCGCATTCGCTGCCACGCGTCATCGCAGGGCGTCCCGGGCGAGGTTCGCGCCCTCGTGAACGGGCGCGCGTGCGGGCAGTGGAAAATCGACCGCACCGGCTTGTTCATCCTGGAAGCGGCGGTTGACCCCGCGGCCGAATACCTGGTCGAGATTCAGGCGTCGCCAGTGTGGGAGGTCCCTACTGACGACCGAAAGTTCACAGTGAACATCAGCGGCATCCGTTTGACGTAGCTTGTGGCGCACGCTTCAGCGTGCTGTGTCGAGACTCTTCTCGACACCTCGTCTGCAACGGTCGAGGCGGCGGGCTCAACATGTGCGAGAGAGCCCCTAGCTCGCGAGTCTGCTTGAAAAGTGGAGTTGATCCCCGCCGTGACCGGCAGGGCTGGTCGCCGACGCCTCCGCCTTCAACGCGACAGACCAGCCCTGCCGGTGACGGCGGGGTGGAGTCCCGACTTTTCACACAGATAGGATGAGCGGGCTGGCCTCCATCCAGCGGCGGTAAGCTCGCTGGTGAAACGCACTCGATGAGGTGCAAAAAGGAGACCAGCCATGAAAAAGAATATCACTGCCGTTTGCGAAGTTCCGGAACTGACCATCGGCATCGATCTCAGCGATCGCACGTTCCGGTATTGTGCACTGAACTCGGAAGGCAAAATCGTCGAAGAGGGCGAGCACCAGTTGGACCCCGACAGCCTCCGCAAGTTTCTGGCCGCGCAGCCGCCCGCGCGCGTGGCCATCGAAACCGGCGCGCATTCGGCCTGGGTGGAAGCCCTGGCCAGGGGACTGGGACACGAAGCGGTCGTCGCCAACGCGAGAGAGCTTCGGGCGGTGACCGGGCGCAGTCACCGCAGCGATTCCCGTGATGCGCAGCAACTGGCGCGGCTGGCGCGCGTGGATGCGGAACTGCTGAATCCGGTGCGGCTGCGCGGCGCGCAGCAACAGGCCGACCTGTGCGTGATTCGGGCGCGCGCGGCCCTGATGAAAGTGCGCACCATGCTGATCAACTTCGCGCGCGGGCTCACCAAGATCACCGGCCGCCGGCTGCCTTCGGTGGATGCCGATCGTTTCGCCGAGCGCGTTCGCCAGGCCGTTCCGGAGGCGCTGCGCCCCGCGCTGATGCCGGTGCTGAACATCGTCGAGCAGATCGCTGAGGAGATAGTCGGCTACGACGAAACCATCCAGACCACGGCCGAGCAGCGTTATCCGGAAACGCGCTGGCTGCGCCAGGTGCCGGGAGTGGGGCCGATCACCGCGCTCACCTTTGTGTTGACGCTGAACGATCCGGCGCGATTCGCGCACAGTCGCGACGTGGGTCCGTACTTGGGTTTGGTGCCGCGGCGCCGGCAGTCGGGCGAACAGGATCCGCATCTGCGCATCACCAAATGCGGGGATCGCTACCTGCGCCAGTTGTTGGTGCAATGTGCGCACGTGGTGATGGGTCGCCACGGCGCGGACGGCGCCTTGCGGCGCTGGGCGCGGGAGCATGCCGGTGGCAGCCGCACCGCCAAGAAACGCACCGTGGTGGCGGTGGCGCGCAAGCTGGCCGTGCTGCTGCACCGGTTGTGGCTGCGTCAGGAGGAGTATCGGCCGTTCCCGGTCATCGGTTAAAAGCAGTGGGCCAGCGGTGAGCATCCTCGAGTTCCTGGCGACTGCGCTACGAGTCCGGCGGACGGGTTTCGACCGCGTTACGCCGTCACACAGATAGCAGCGCCACTTTCCCACCCGGAACCCCTCTTGCAGCGATCCAAAAAGGATCAGAAAGACTGCGCATGGAAGCCGGAGGAGAAAGCTCAGAGCCCACCAACGGAAATTTCCGCTCCGCCGCCCGTCGAGCCGAGTAGATAGCCGAAACGGGCGGCTCCGACGGAAATTTTCAGATTTTCGTTGATAATCACCAGGCCGCTCATGGAAGACTCGCGCGCATGGGGCTACTGCTTGCGACGAACCCCAAGCTTGGAGGCTGCTGCGCCACGGGCCGCGGCCGCGACTCTGCGACCAAACAGGCGTCGACAGGAGTGTCGACGCGGCACGCTGAAGCGTGCGCCACAATTTCATTCACCGTTCTTCCTCGGCTTTTTTAGCAGCCCGCCACGCATCCACCCGATGCAGCACCGGCAACCCCGCTGCTCCGCCCACCAGTCCGGCGATCACGCAGGGGATGTGCGGGTTGGAGACCGAGTCGAAATGCGAAAGAATCAGGTATGCCGCCTCCAGTGCGATCCCCGCGCCCGCCAGGCTTGCCATCAGGCTCACCGGAATGCGAATCAAAAGGTCCTCCGCGCGGTACGAGCCCTTGTAAATCGGCATCCCACAACTCGCCAGCCAGCCAATCAACGCGCCCACCAGCCAATACCCGATGTCCTCCAGCCGCCAGATGTAGGAGAAGTGAAACTGCGGCGCCGGATGCAGAACCTCGTTGCCGAACTTGATTGCGAGCGTCGCCGTGCCGGCGTGGTCGGAGAGCAATTCCTGGCGGCTGGCGCATTCGTCGATATCGAGTGATTCATGGCCGTTGCGAAGAATGTGCCCGTTCTGCGGCGTCGGGTTGAATTTTACGCCCGCCCCCGAGGGAGAAAAGTCGAGAACTTTTTGATGACCGTCGGTGGCCGGATCGCCCGCGTCATTCAGAAAAATCGCGAGAGCCGAAACCGGTGTGACGCCGTCGGAAGGCGCGGAACCAGTCACGATCCGACTGGTGAGATGAACTTTCGGATTGAACACGCACCCCGCCAGATTCATTTCGCGATCCTGCAGGCCGGCGCCGGAAACCTTGATCGATGCGGCCTTGGCCGTGAGGCGCACCGGTGTCGACTTGAACCGCTCACCTTGTTCGAGCGTGACGCCGGGCGCCGTTTCGCACCCGGTGCATTTCAATTCCACCGCGTATTGTTTCGATGCGGCGCAGTTCGGGCCATCGTCATTCGCCAGGCCGATCTGCAGGTTGACCGCTTCCCCGATCAGCGCGGAGGATCGATCGGCGTACAGCCAGATCTTCGAAGCGGGACCCGGATTCAGCGTTCCGGTGAACGGCGAACCGGCGCGATCGCTTGCGCTGAAGGGTTTGGGAATCGCGAGCGTGGATTCCAGATCGGATTGCGCCGCGTGCAGCGCCGCGGCGATGTCCTTCGCGCGCTGCTGTTCAATGTCGCGCGCCTGGGTCCATTCCGGGCTGTCGGGCTTCGCCTGCGCCATGGCCGTCTGCCCGTGCTGGCGCTCCTCCTCGAGTTTCGCGGCTTCGTGAATGCGATCGACGGCGTGGGATTTGTGGGCGCGCCACGGATCCATCGCGGCCGGGACGTCGCGCACCGGGGTAATCAGCCGGGAACCGTCGTTGAGCCCGCCGATCCAGGCATCCAGCGTTTCAAGCGAGCCGCGCACCAGGTTCGAATCGGCCACGCCGCGCGCGGCTACTGTTCGCAGCCAGGGAATGACCGCATCCGGCGAGGTTTCCGCGGGCGGCTGAACGTAGGCGGTATGGCTGAGGCTGCCGAGTGCTTCATCGAATTCCCCGGAGCTGGCGGCGATCTCCTCGCGCGCTTTCCCGAGCAGATCCTTTTGCTCGGCCGGCGAGGGAAACGTGGTCGCCGGCTGACTCCAGACCCACCACACCGCCATCCACGCCAGGCACAGCCAACCCACCCTTCGAATCACACACATCGCCACACGATTCTAACGCAGTTGCCCCGGAATCCTGAAATGTGCCGGGAATCAGGAGCCCTGCGGAACGATTCGGAATTCGATGTCAATCTGATCTTTCACCTTCACCATGCCCCCGCCCGCCGACACCGGCTTGATCCCGAAATCGGTCTGCTTCAGCGTGGTATGCGTGACGAATGCGCCGCCCTCTTTGGTCACGTTGAGCGTGACGGATTTCGACACGCCGTGCAGTGTGAGCGTGCCCTCCACTTTCCATCCGCTGCCGGTGCGCTCCGCTTTCTGCGATACAAACCAGATCCGCGGAAATTTTCCGCTCTCGAGCGTCATGTTCTGCAGGTCCGCCTGGATCTGTTCCTGAGTCTTGTCGTCGATCTTCGGATCGGGCTTCACCGTCATGGTGCGCGTGTCCACGGTGAACTCGACGTGCGGCGAAGATTCGTTGATGATTCCGCTGGCGATCGGCGCGTTCACCCAGTGCTCATGCCCGGCGGCCGAAAAAAGCCCCGCCTTGCCGACATGAATAGTGATGGTGCTGCGTTGCGCATCGATAGGAATGTCCTGCGCCGCGGCCAGCCCGGCGAACGCGAGAACCACGGCCAGCATTTTAAACTTCATGCGAGTACACTCTGCGCAGATTGTATTCGAAAGGCAGCGCCGGAAGCAGGCCTCAAGCACAACGCGTTCGAACGGCTACTTCTTTCGAGCCGTTTTCGTCTTCGGCGCGCATTCCTGCAACGGAATCCACAGCGTCGGATTCACCGGAACCCCGTTCACATACAGGCTCCAGTGCAGATGCGGGCCGGTGGAGCGGCCCGTCGAACCAACATAGCCGATCACGTCGCCTTGATGCACCACGGCGCCCTCGCGGGTGGCGAACTTCGACATGTGCAGATAGATGGTCTCCATGCCCTGCCCGTGGTCAATTGCGACGGTGTTGCCGTGCAGCCGCCATTCGCGGACGAGTTTGACCACGCCGCCGGTCACCGCGCGAATCGGGCCACCGTTGGGCGAGCGCTGGTCCAGCCCCGCATGATAATCGCCCGTGACCTTGCCGTTATGCAGACGCCTGACCCCGAATGGCGACGTCAGGCAGCCGGACACCGGAGCCATCAGAGGCTCCGTCCAATAGCGTTCGGCGGAAACCGCATTGCGAAAAGCGTTGGCCACCTCGGTTTCGCCGGGCGCCGGCTTCAATTCGGAAAGCTGCTCATTCAGGATGATGTTCTGCGAACGAAAATGCGCGTCGCGCACCGTGACACTCGTCGTTTCGACCATCGCCCCGTCCTTGCCGATGATCTGCAGATCGTAAACACCCGGTTTTTCGAGCGCGGGGATCGGCATCAGCCCCAGTGAGCCGCCGTCGCGTTGCGGAAACAGCCGGATGACCCGCCCGTTCATGCGCGCCGTCTGGTCGACGCCGGTGGTGCGGACGCGAATCACTCCACCCTGCGGCGCCGTGGTCGGGGAAACGTCAACGGCCAGCAGGAGGACCAGGAATGCGATCACTATTTCTTGGTCGCCTGCGATTCCATCCTGCGCGCGCCGCCCAGAATATCGGGCATCGCGTAGTTGCCTTCATGGCACGCGTATTCGTAGACCGGACCCGCGGTCGCGCGGAACGGATACTCGATGGTCCACGGCCTGGTGTAGGTGCCTGGATCATCGATGGTCGCGCGATACAGAATCGTGTTCTTGTCGATGCGGCGCAGCCGCTCGATCACGTGCATCTGGTCGGTGCCGAATCCCATGAACGAGTTGTCGCCCCGGATATTCGTGGTGTCCACCACCAGCGTGTCGCCTTCCCAGTGCCCGATCGAATCGCCCATCCATTCCCGCACCTCCGGCGGCGGGTGCGTCCCGCCGATGCGGATGACGCGGACATCGTGAATCATTTCGACCAGGATCATCACCCGGTCCTTGGTCTGCACGATCTGGTAGTTGTTGTTGTACAGCACCGGCAGCATCGGCGGACCGGAAGTGGAGCCGAAGCCGATCAGGCAGCGCTCCGACGTGGGGCGATTCTTGACGTTGTCGTAGTTCCCCATCATGGTCTTCATCAATTTCCCGAAGCGGTCCTTGGCCGCCTGCGTCTGCGGAGGCGTCTTTCCATCCGGCGGATCGATGATCAACGAGGTGCGCTTCTGGCCGTCCACCCGAGCAAGCTCGGATCCCCGATCGATGAACAGCGCATTGTACCCGCCCGTTCCCGAGGACCCGGCGGACGCGATCAGCGGGCCATCCGAAGCTCCGTCTTCCGTCTTCAGATCGTTGGCCTGCGCCTGCTCGAATACTTTGGCTTCGGCATCGGTGACGGTCAGCTTGCCGGCCCATTTGGCGGGCCGCTGCATCGGCGTGATGGTCGCGTTGGTCCACACTCCCTGCAGATCGGAATGACCGTCCGCAGTGCGAAGAGATTGACCGCTGAGCGACAAGGCGAGCGTACAAGCAATACCCAGGATGTAACGCATAGGATCTCCTTACGACGATTTTTATTTTAGCGCCTCGCGTCGACGAGTTCGGGGTGGTCGAGTGTAAAAACGCGTAAAGTGTCGCGGTTTTGCTCCGCGACTTCGTGTGAACGTGCGATGGATCCCCGCCGTCATGAATCCGTGTGAAAAGTGGAGTTGGATCCCCGCCGTGTCAAGGCGGGGAGAAACACTTACGCGCCGACGGCCGGTCGCCCAGCGCTATGACTAGCGCAGATCCCGAATTGCCGCCTGCTCATCGCCGGCAATACTGAACAGCTCCCCGACGCGCGTGATCGTGAGTACTTCTTTCACCCGCTCGCTCGGCCGCACCAGCACCACGCGGAGTCCGCGCCGCGTGGCGCTCGAGTGAATCACCACCAGCGCGCCGACTCCGGCGCTGTCCATGCCAGACACGTCCGCCAGATTCAGCACCACTCCTTCGCATCCGGGCTCGCCCAGGACGCGGCGGGCTCGATGTTGAAACGCGCGCAAGGAAGGTCCCAGGGTAATCGTCCCGTGGATCTCCAGAATCGTGATTTCGCCCTGTTTGCGGCTGGCGATATTCATTTAATGAGTCGTTGCCGCGACCGCGAGTACGATGAAGGATTTGATTCCCGGCACGATGCTGCTGGCCGACGTGAACTCCTCCAGCCGATGCGGCATCTGTTCGAGAGTCGCGCCGATGGCTACCGCCGGGATGCCCATGCTCACCGCGATATTCGCGTCGGTCGAGCCCACATCGCGCGGAACGATCTCCGGCGTGCCTGGTTTCCGGAAATAGTTGCTGGCGGCGAGCGCGGTCTGCACCAGCGGATGATTCAGCCGCTCCTTCTGTGGCCGGGCCTTCGAATAGTCGATGCCCATTTTCTGTTCCATCCGGAAGCCGACGCCTTCCTGCTCGCCGACCTTGCGCGCGGTCGAAACCACCGCGGTCTGCAGCTTATCCTGCGTCGCGCTGTCGAGCGAGCGCAGGTCCACCGTGAACCATGCCTCGCGAGGTACCGCGTTCACCACCGTTCCACCGCCGAGCATTCCCACGTTGATCACAGGCAGCTTGAATGAATCGAGACCCGCCGCGGGCGGCGGCAGCGGGATCGCGTAGAGCGCGGTGATCGCCTTGGCGACCGCTTTCGCGGGACTCGGCGCGCCGCGGCTTTCCATGGTGTGCGCCCCCGGCGAAGTGTAGAAGAATTTGAACTGGTTGATGCGCAGCGCTCCGTACCAGACCTCCGCGGAAGAGACGTCGGCAGCAATGAACATGTCGGGTTTGTATCCGCTGGTTTCGAGCCAATGTTTGGCGCCCAGCAATCCCAGCTCTTCCTGCACGGACGCAAGAAAAATGAGATCCCCTTTGGTTTTGACTCCGCCGCGATTGAGCGCGCGGAACATTTCGAGAACCGCCATCAGGTTCGATGTATCGTCGCCCACGCCCGGCGCGCGGATAACGTCGCCTTCGCGCTTGACCTTCAGGTCC
Organism: Terriglobia bacterium; assembly: GCA_963797245.1. Lineage (GTDB taxonomy): Bacteria > Acidobacteriota > Terriglobia > Bryobacterales > Bryobacteraceae > Palsa-187. The sequence continues at coordinate 122,969 of CAWCPE010000006.1, read as the reverse complement.
GTGCCTTCCGGGAACACAGTATCCGTGTGAGCCGCAAAGACCACCGTCGGACCGCCGCCGGTTCCTTTGCGGACGCCGCTGACGTTGAAGATATCGTCGGTGCGGATGTCGGTGAGCCCCAGCTTCTCCATCTCGGCGCGGATATATTTTGCGCGCGCCTGTTCTTTGGTGGAGGGCGCGGGGATCTCCACGATTCGAATCCATTCGTCGACGATCGCGGTGGAGCGTTCGTCCACCGAGGCGAGCGCCTTCTTCACTTCCGGTTTTTCGACCAGCGACGGTTCGAACCAGCCGCTTTGCGCGCACGCGAGCGAGGCAGCCAGCGGGATAAGCACGAACCCGGATTTTCTAGGGAGCATTAGAAAATGATACCCGTCCGTTCGCTTAAAACCAAAAATCGGCGAAATTACTTGACCGCGATGGTGAGAGTGGGCGCGACCTGCCCGTTGATGCTGACGATCACCGGAACCTGGCTTCCGGAAGCGACACCGTCCGGAACATTCACGTTGATCTGATACAGGCCGACCGAGCCCGGTGTTAATCCGGAGAACGACACGGTGGCTGCCACCCCGCCAATGGTCACGGTGGGAGTGGCGACTGTATTCGCCAGAGGAGCGTACGGCGCGCCCACGCCATCCGCGACCGCCGGGCTCGCCACGCCCAGCCCCGTGCAGAAAATCGCCAGCGGATCGCCCACCGAGACCGGAGTCGACGGCTGCGCGACCACATAATTGGTCGCATTCACGATTGCGCCCTGGTTCGGCGGATCTCCCGGCACCGGATAGGTGAAAATCCCGGGATCGGAGGGTCCCACGTCCACCGGAATCGGGACGGAAAGAGCGTTGCCAAGCATCACGATAATCTGGTGGCTGGTGTTGACGCTGATCTCCTCCGGGGCGACGGCGTTGATCAGCCCGCTGGAGGCGTAGTACATGGGCAGCTGATAGCTCGCCATATACACCGAAGCTCCCGCCAGCGTAAAACCCAATGGGATGACCGCCGCGGAAGCCGACCCGTTCGACAGATTCGTTCCGCCCAGCGAAATCACGGACCCGGGCGCGAGCGGAGTGTTCTGCACGAAGCTCGCCGAGTTGACCGCCGCGCCCACCACCGGAGCCGGCGACGGATCCCCCAGCGCGCCAGTCAACTCGCGCGTGCCGGTCAAAACACCCGTCGAATCGGCGGCGGTGACGGTCACCGTCACCGGTCCGGAACTGTTCCCGGATACCCAGGTAGTGCTCCAATTGCCGCTCTGTCCGCTGGATTGGAGGGGCAACGGAGGATCTCCGTTCGAGAAGGAAGCCACCACGCTGCCGGCATTCACGGGGTTTCCGCAATCATCCGTGACGACGATATCTAGTGCGACCGGCCAGGCCGCGGGCAAGCTGAAGGACTGTCCCAGCACGGTGACCACCGGGACTAATTGCGAGGGCGCGCAACCGGAAGTGGTATGCGGCACGATGTTTGCGCTGTTCGAAGCGGTGGCGCCGGGCGCAGCGGTAATAATGGTCCGCAGCCCGATGCGGCTCACGTTCCCGTCGGAGAATTGAAAAGTCAACTCCGCGTTGTAGACGCCGGCAGCAAGATTACTGGTGAGCGGCTGAATCACCATCTGCGTGGGCTGGTTCACCTCCAGTGTGGCGTGCGGCGGAAGAAACGCGAAATTGTCGCCGGGCGTGGAGGACACCAGGCTCGAAACATAGGTTTGCGGAGTCGCCGAGACGTTGTAGATCGACACTTCCGTGGCGCCCGGCGGCGAAGCTCCCGCGACCGCGGTGATCACGATATCGGTGGGTGAGATAACGGGACCGGGGTCCGCACCGGACGCCAGCACATGCAGCGCAACCGTAGCCAGGTGCGGCGTGTTCGCGGCGCCGGGCGCATCGATGCGCACTTGTCCGTAATAGAATCCCGCCGCGAGCGTGCCCTGATTGACGGACACGGTGACACCCGGAGGCTGGGAACCGGCCGTCGCCGAGCCCGAGGACGGCGTCGCCGAGAGCCAGTCGCCGCCGGAGAGCGTACTGGTCGAGACCGTGAACGCCATCGTCCCGTGTCCGATATTGCTCACCGTAAAGCTCGCCGGCGGAACCCGCCCGGCTCCTGACACGGCTGTGAACGAAAGCCCGACGTGCGATAACTGGATCGCCTCATTCAGAGAGCTGACGGTCAGCGTCACCCGCACCGTGTCGCTGGTCCCGGTGGTAGAACTGGCGATGGTGACGCTGCCCGTGTAAGTTCCCACGGCGAGGCCGGTCGAATTGGCCGTCACTGAAACTGCTGCCGGCTGTTTGGGCGTGACGCTTCCTGTTGAAGGACTCACCGATAGCCAGTTGCCGCCGTTGCCGGTCTGCGCGGTCGCCGAAAACGCGAGCGGTCCGCTCCCTCCATTCGACACATGCACCACCTGCGTCTCGACCGTGGCGGGACTCTTCGGGTAGGTGAAAGAAAGTCCGGGTTTATCCACCACCAGACTTGGATTCAGCGCCGGACCTACCGTCACGTTCACTGTCACGGTCGAACTGGGCGGATTCGCCAGCGGCGACGAGATCAGAATGGTGGTGCTGTAGGAGCCGGGCGTGAGATTGGTGGGATCCACCCGCACGTCGATTAACTGCGGAGTCACGCCGGCCGTCGCGCCCACCACCAGCCAATTGATCGAGGATGAGACTTCGACGGTAAATCCAAGCCCGCTCAGCGGGCTCGTGATATTGATATTTTTCGGCGGCGTCGGCGCACCCCCCGCCGACGCGGAAAAGTTCATCTTGAGCGGCGTCACCGAAATCGGAGGCGGTGTGGCGAGAATCGACCGGATGCAGTTGCCGGCGATGTCGGAGATCAACAGGTCTCCCGCGGCATCGAACAGCAGCCCTTCGGGAACCACCAGGCTGGCTTCGAGCGGCGCTCCTCCGTCGCCGGCCGTCGCCGACTGGCCGTTGCCCGCGAAGGTATTGATGATTCCGCTGGGCGAAACCACCCGCACGACGCTGTTGAGACTGTCGTCGAAATACAAATTGCCGGCTTTGTCGAGCACGATCCCGGTGTGTGACAGCATCTCCATCGCGGCTTGCGTGGCGGGTCCGCCATCGCCCGAATATCCCGCCTTGCCGCTGCCCGCGATGGTTTTGAGAAGCCCGCCGGGGCTGATGTATCGAAGGATGCTGTTGCCCAGCACACCGGCGTTGGGCGATTCCTCGATGTACATCCCGCCGGTCCCGTCCAGCACAATCGCGGTGGGTGTTGCCAGCGGATTCCCCGCCGCCGCCGCGCCATCCGGCGTGAACGCGCAAGTTCCGTTGCCAGCCACGGTGTGGATGATCCCGTTTGTAGTGATCTCCCGGATGACGCACGCGTTCGAATCGACGATGTAGAAATCCCCAGCCGCATCGCGCGCCAGCGCGGCGCCAGTGGCAATTTTCGCGTCGACCGCCGGCCCTCCGTCGCCCGAATCACCCGAAGCCCCCGCCGTATCCAGAAGCACCGTAATGGCTCCGTCCGGAGCCAGTTGAATCAGCCGGTGAATCAGCAGGACATAAAGGTTGCCAGCCTGGTCCGAGACCATGGCGTGGAGCGTTTCCGCAGTCCCGATGTCGGGAAAGTTCGCGGAGCTCAAAACCGTGTTGATGGCGCCGCTGGGGGAAATTCCGCGCACCCGGTTATTCTGCGAATCAAGGAAATAAATGGTGCCGTCCGGAGTCTGGGTCATCGACGACGGACCTTGAATCTCCGCGCTGACGGCCGGCCCTCCATCGCCCGAAAAACCGTAGCTCCCGTTTCCGGCCAGCACCGTGAATAACCCTTGCGTATTGATCTTGCACAGATAGCCGAGCGTGCTGTCCGCGATATACAGGTTCCCCGAGCTATCGAAGGCGATGCCGCTGTTGTCGTAGTTTCTGGCCCCCGAAACGAAGGCCGAGGTGGCGGGCACATTCGAGACAAACGGCACGTTGTTGAGATTGGTGACCAGCGTGGTGGTGGAGAACGGATTCGCGGCGGTGCCCGAAATCCCGATGAGCAGTCCGGCGCTTGGCCCGAACGCGTACAGATCGCCCGCCGCATCCACGGCCAGCCCGCCTATTTGCGGCAGCTTGAGACTGAGCGGCGCAACACTGTTCGCCGGGTTCTTTGTCCCGCCGCCCGCGATGGTCGTAATCACTCCGGCGGTGCTGATTTTGCGGAGGATGGGCGTCGCGTTCAGGCCGTCGCCGTCGGCCACGTATAAATTGCCCGGCGCATCGAAGGCGAGACCCAGCGGGTTGTTTAACTGGGCGGCCGTCGCGAGGCCGCCGTCGCCCGTATATCCCGCCAAGCCGGTGCCTGCGTAGACGCTCAGCGTACCGGCGGGCGTTAATTTGCGGACGTGATTGTTCTCGCAGAAATACAAATTGCCAGCCTTGTCGAAAACCATTCCGCTGACCACCCCGATGAATGCGCTGGCGGCGGGGATGGTTGCATTCGTGTTGGTGGCTCCGCCGCCGGCTACGGTCGAGATGATCCCGGCCGGGGTCACCATGCGGACGCGATGCCCGTCGCCGAACAGGACGTCGCCCTGCGAATCCACCACGATGCCCCCCAGGCTGACCGGTTGAATGAAAGACGGTACGTATTGGACGGGCGCGTCGGTGGCGGCAATGGCGGCCAGCGTGGCAGGCCCTCCATCGCCCGAATATCCCGCAATCCCGTTCCCCGCCACCACCGACAAAATGCCGTTCGTGGACAGGCGCAGCACCAGGTGTTCAATCGGATCGGTGAAATACGCATTGCCCGAACTATCCACCGTGACTCCGTTGACGTATCCGATGGGAACGGTCAGCGCCGGCTGCCCGCTGCCGCTAAAAACCGGCTGCACCCCAGCGATCGTGGTAATGACGTTTTGACCGTTCGCGCCAACCGCCAACACCGGAGCGAAAAGCAAAAGGCCACACCACATCCCGCGAGCACCCATAAAGTTATTACGTACATTACTGCAACCGCGGATCTCCCCACAAGCCAGAGACAACCCGGTCCGGGTTTGGGATCATTCAAACATGGCGAAATCCGGACGCGAATTATCCAGCATGCACATTGCGACGCTCGCAAGCGGCATGGATCTTACTGTTCCCGTGATGACCATCCACGGAGCGCGAAAGGGTCCCGTGGTGGGCATCTCCGGGACCATCCACGGCGACGAAGTGGTGGGAGTGCAGGTGATCCGCGATCTATGGCGCACCTTACAGCCGTCTGAGATCGCCGGCACGCTGATCATGCTGCCGGTGTGCAATCCGCTTTCCCTCGAATCTCTCAGCCGCAACACTCCGCTCGACATGCTGGATCTGAACCGCACTTTTCCCGGCTCCGACGAAGGCTGGCTGACCGATCGCATCTCGCACGCGCTGACCACGAAATTTCTCACCCACATCGATTACTACATCGACATCCACGCCGGTGGCACGTTCCCGGTAGTCGACTACTGCTACGCCGTTAATGACGACCGGTTCGCCCGCGCCTTCCTGAGCCAGCTCCTGTATCGCCCCAAGCAGATGTATCACGGAGTTTCAGCGGCGGTCACGCTCGCCCGCGGCGTCCCGACCGTGGTGATCGAACTGGGCGGCGGCTACATCGGACAGGCTGAATACATCGCGCGCGGCGTCTCCAGCATCCGCAACATGCTGCGCGCCGCCGGGATGCTCGAAGGTGACGTCGAAACCCGCACCGGCCAGATCGCGCTCCACGAACTGAAAGTCCTGCGTCCGAAAAACGGCGGCTTATGTTACCCGTCCGGCGACCATCGTCCTGGAACCGAGTGGCCCTTCCGCGTGAAGCTGGCCGAGATTGTCAGCATGCGGACCTTTGAGACCATCGAAACGATGGAAACGCCCTTCGAGCAGAACATCATGGTGCTGCACCGGAACTGCGTCACGCGGGTAAATCCTGGCGATTACGCGTTCATGATCGGAAATATGGCGACCGCCGAAAGGCTGGATTAACCGGGTGCTCCGGCTCCTGCTCCTGGTAGGCGTTTGCGCTTATGCGGATTCGATTTCGATCGAGATTTCGCCCGACCGGAGCGCGCTGGTGCGCGAACACTTCACCCTTTCTGGTCCGGTGGAATTCGAATTTCTCGAAAGCCCCTGCGCCCGCGTGCGGTTAGCAACCACGGGAACAGGTCCATGGTTCACGGTGCCGGCCGCCGCGGACCTGCGTTACGAAGTTGTCCCTGTGATTCCATCCCCACGGACCTGCGCCGTGCCGATCGTCATGCCCAAGCGCGCCATCGATTCCGTTTCGTTGACGGTCACGGATCACGGAAGCGGATTAGCACACATTTCGGTCCCCCAACTCGCTCATAATTCGAAAACGTGGACCGGAACGTTCCCCGCGATTCCGTCGCAGGTCGAGCTCGAGTGGGAAACCGGCAACCCGCCGCCGCCGTCGATCCCAGGCCCAGCCGGACGCTTCGATTGGAATTTCTGGGGATTGGCGTTCGTGCTGGTCACCTGGACCATCGCGTACCTGCTGTGGGCCCGCCGCGAAGCCTGAAGTATGTCAACCTCCGCGCTGATGCTGATCGCCGTCGGAGTTTACATCGTGTTCGTGTGCGTGGTCGGGGCCTTAAGCGCGCGAAAAGCGAAAGACGAAGTCGGTTTCCTGGTGGCCGGGCGCAGCCTGGGTCCGATTCTCGGCGGCGCGACCCTGATGGCCAACCAGGTAAGCGCCGGAACCACCGTCGGCATCGTCGGATTCCATTATTTTTCCGGAATCAGTTTCGCGTGGACGTGGCCGTTAACCTGGCTCGGCTGGATGGTCGCCGCTCTGTTTGTCGCACCCAAGCTGCGCAAGTTTAGCGGCGTCACGCTATCGGATTATTTCGCGACGCGGTTTGAATCGGATTCCATCCGCGTGCTCGCCTCGATTCTGATCCTGATCGGCTACACGTTCCTGTTGTCGGCGCAGTATCAGGCCGGCGGATTGATTTTCGGGATGGTCACGTCGATATCGTACGGTCACGCCGTCCTGCTGGTCGCTTCGATCAGCTTCGTGTACACGGTGCTGGGAGGAATGTACAGCAACGCCTACATCGGCCTTCTGAAAGCGGCCATCCTGATCGCGGCGTACTGTTGTGCGATTCCGTTTCTGCTGCGGCACACCGGCGGAATTTCGGCGCTCGCCGGCTCGCTCTACGCGATCGATCCCAGACTCACCGGCGGATGGTTTACCGTTCGCCAGTTGATCGCGCTTTCGCTCGCGGTCGGCCTGGGAACCGCGACCGCCCCGTACGAAATCACCGCGTTCTATTCGCTAGCCAGCCAGCGCGCGACGCGTCTCGCCATCGGCTATTCGTTCCTGTTCCAGGCTTTCGTCGCGATCGGCGTGCTGATCTGCGGCCTGGCTGCCAGAAACCTGATGCCGCATCTGGCAAACCCGGATCTCGCCGTGCCCACGCTCGGCCTGTACGTTCTTCCTCCGTGGATCGGAGTCCTGCTGTTGCTCGCCGTAGTCGTGACGCTCACCCGCACCGGAGGAGCGCTGCTGCTGACCAGCGCGTCATCGTTTTCGCACGACGTCTACCTGCATTTCGTGCGCCCAAAAGCCACCGAACGGGAAAAGCTGATCATCCACCGCGTCATGATCGGGCTACTCGCGCTCGCGCCGATCAGTATCGCCCTAGCGAAGCTCGATCTGGTGAATTTCGTCATTCTGTTCGCGGTCAAATTCCTGACCAGCGCATTTTTCTCGGCCGTAGTGATCGGCCTCAACTGGTCCCGAGCGACCAAAGCCGGGGCGATCGCGTCGATGATTCTAGGACCCGCGGCAGTCTTGATCTGGGCGCGCTTCCAGCACCCGACTTTGTTCGGATTGGAAGCCGCAGAGGCGGGATTGCTGGCCAACACCCTGGCCTTTATCGCCGTGAGCCTGGCAGGCAACACTAGTAGAGGTTAGTTGTTTATCCCGGAACCGGACATGGGATTGTTTGGACGGCGGGATTTCATCCCGCGCGGAGCTTTAGCTCCGCTCGCCGGGAGCAAGGCTCAAGCCTCGTGCGGCCTGAAGTGTCGCGCTAAGAGCCTTTTGAAGTTCCTTTACCCCTCGGGTCGCGGGACCGTTCGCGGTGGCGTCGTTTATATCACACTAATTTTAAAGGCTGTTACGGCGTAACCCAGTGCTACGTTCGAAAAAGATCCTGGTTCAACAGAATTCCCTAAGGGAGGTTGAACCATCATCAGGATCAGCGTGCCGGCTGTAGTTTTCGCTGCGGCGGCGTCGTTGCTGGTTTGGACTGGGGGGGGGGCCGCAGCGATCTTACCGGCGTACACGGAACAGGACCGACCGTATAACGCCCGGACCATATACTCGTAAGCAGTCCCAGTCATAACGACAGCGACTTCGATCCCCGCCATTACTGGCGGTCCCGGTCCCGTGTTTTGCGGTTTAAAGTGACGATCCTTGCGACGTTGCCGATTCCCGCAGGAATTGCGTGTTTTCCCGGCTCTCGGTTTCGGTGAGCTGAATCCTTCGCGCCAAGCCCTGGAATTTGGGGTGACTGCGCAGTGCATTCAACCGCGGATCCACGGCCAGAAACGCCATCCACGGTTCTTTTTCCCGCAGCGCTTCCTGCAGCAGTGCGAGCGCCTCGGTGCGATTGTCCAGGCCGATTTGAATCAACGCCAGATCGAAATTGGAAACCCAGGTGCCGCTCGCGCGCCGTTCGCTTAAGCGCGCCAGCGCGTCCAGCGCCTTTTCCTGATCGCCCGCGATCCCGCAGGTGTAGCCCAGCGTGGCGATCATGCGCGCATCGCCGGAATGTTTTTCGAGCACCTCAATCGCTTCCCCGGTGCGTCCCAGGCCGGTCAGCGCGCAGCCCCGCATCCATTGCTGCCACGGCGTGAGCGCACGCTCGGTGAGCAACAGAAGCTGGTCATATTGTTCGGAGAAATACAGCGAGAGAAGCTGCGCATCTTCCATGAAAGGCGAGGGCGCAAGCTGCTGCGCGGTCGCGATTCCGGCGCACGCTTCGCTCATCTTCGCGGCCGGAATCAGGTACGCCAGTGCGCGCCACAGATGACCGGCTCCGGAATACGTGTCCCGGTCCACCGCCTTGAGGAAATGCGACTCGGCATCCTGCCAGCGCCAGTCGAATAAAGCGTACGCCATGCCGAGGCAGATGTGCGCATCGGCGGATAACTCATCCAGTTGCAGCGCGGCATCCGCCTGCAGTTTCACCACCGGCCAGATTTCGCGCGGACGGCGATAGCCGAGCAGGGCCTGGAACGCATACACGTTGGCGAGGCCGATGCGGGCCTGCGCCCACTCCGGATCGGCTTCCACCGCTTCTTCAAAATGCGTGGCTGCTTCGGCCAGCGCGTCGCTGGTCAGCCGGGTCCCCACGAATCGACCCTGTGAGTAAGCGTTCCGCGCGCGAAGCCTTCTCTCCACATCGGTGAGGAGTTGGTCGCGGCGCTGGAATTTCGGGACGTATTTCCCTTTCGGGAACTCGATCACCAGCGGATCTTCGCTTCCGCCATCGCTGTAATACTCCTTGAGTTTCACGCGGAGACGGCTGGCGAGCACGCGCACCAGCGAATCGCTGCGCGGGTCATAGGAATCGGGTTTCTTTAAAACCTCGGTTCCAATGACGTACTCTTTCAGCATATCCGCATTGCCCTGAAGCGTTTGCGCGACCGTGAACCGGAGCAAAGTCCGCAGACGCTTGGAGCGCGCGAACTTTTCGCTGGCCAAAATGCGCTCGACCTCCGTCTGGATAGCTTCGGGGGTAAGCTCGTCCGGAATCGCGGCCTTCTCGTAACGCGACATTTCGTTCACTCCTTGCCCGTTAGACAAGCTAACCGGGCAAGATGTAACAAGTTTTATTTCTTTTTTAGGTGAGCGGATCGCTCCTTTAACATAGACGCCCTAGGAGTTTTTCTAGTTCTGTCGCGGAAACTTGCTGCGCTGCAATGCGATTTTGCTCGGACGTGACATGAATCTCTTTTCGGAGAATCGTGACCTGTTTCGGGGCTCGGATTCCCAATTTGACCTGCGAATGGGAGCTTTCGAGTATTTCCACTTCGACTCCGTCGCCGATCATGAGGATTTCCCCGGGCCGGCGGCTGATTACCAGCACAAAGTTCCCTGATCGAGCGGATGTCGATGAGAATAAACCGAATCCGCACGAACCGCCTGCACTGCGCGATGCGCTTCCTTATTAATTACGACCGGGGCTGCCAGATTGGCGGTCCAGCGTCCCGATTCAGAGGCGGAAAGGATCGCGAGGCTTAAGGGTTCAGCAGTCAAAGCCAGAGTGCGCTGGTCATCGAACGTCATGCGGAGCCGATAGTTCCGATCAATCGCGTGCAGCGGTGCGGCGAAGAAGCAAAGATCCGGCGAATCAAGGCTTTGCAGGACTACCAGCGGCTTCAACGCCGGACGCTCCACCAGCACGAAGCGGGTTTTGTTTTCGAATCCGGGCAAACCGGATGGGAACTGCAGAACGGAATCCTCCTCGAACTGAATTGTCCCGAATTGGCGTGTGACCATCTCCATCTGGCCTGGACTGTGCAACTGATCGGCCTTACTCTGAAGAGCATGTGGCCGGATATTCGCTATGCGCTGCGGATGTTTGCGCGCTCGCCAGGATTCAGCATGGTCGCGGTGCTGACGCTGGCGCTGGGAATTGGCGCGAATACCGCGATTTTCAGCGTGTTTTACGCGGTGATCCTGAAGCCGCTACCGTTTCGCGAGCCGTCCCGGCTGATCGCGGCGTGGGATACCTATCAGCCGCAATATGCAAAAATTGGCGTTTCTCCGGCTGAAATAGCGGCATGGAACGCGCAAAATGACGTTTTCTCGCAAACCGTGTGGTATCGATATGTTTCGAAGGACCTGACGCTATCGGCACCGGGCGCGGAGGCGTTGGAAATCCACGCGACGTTTATCTCGCCGGGTTTCTTGTCGACGCTCGGAATCGCGCCCGCGATCGGCGGGACGGACGGCGCGCTGATCAGCGACGCTTTGTGGCGGACGCGCTTTGCGGGCGATCCGTCGATCGCCGGAAAGAGCGTGAAGCTCAACGATACGGCGTTCACCATCGCGGGCGTGATGCCGGCTGATTTTCAGTTTCCGGATTGGGCGGATGCGTGGCTGGCGCCGGGTCCGATGCTGGGGGATGAAGCGACCAATCCGGTGCGGCACGCGATGGGTTTCGTGGGTCGGCTGCGCGATGGCGTGAACGAAGCGCAGGCCGCGGCCCGCTTGCAGCATGTTGCCAAGCGCCTGGCCGCGGAGCATCCCAAGACCAGCACCGGATGGGGAATTCGAGTGGCCCGGTTGCAGGACGATGTGACCAGCGGCGTGCGTCCCCCGCTGATGCTTCTGGCCGGCGCCGCCGCGCTGGTGCTGCTGATCGCGTGCGTGAATGTCGCCAACCTTTTGCTGGCGCGGGCGAGCGGACGAGAACGCGAGATCGCGATCCGTGCGGCGCTGGGCGCGGGAGCGTGGAGAATCGCGCGGCAGATGCTGACTGAAAGCGTGGTGCTGGCGTGCGCTGGCGGAGCATTGGGGGTCGCGCTGGGGTCCTTGGCCTTGAAGCAATTTTCGCCGGTGAAGACGAGCCTGGATTCGACAGCGCTGATGCTCGCGGCGGCGATTGCGATGGCAACCGGTATCGTATTCGGACTCGCGCCGGCGCTCCATGCGCTGCGCGGCGATACGAATTCGGCCATCAAATCGGGATCCGCGGGGCGCGTCGCAAAGTGGCTGGTGATCGCCGAATTTGCGCTGGCACTGATGCTGGTTTCAAGCGCGGGCATTCTGACGAAGAGCTTTGTTCGGCTGATGCAGGTCGATCCGGGGTTCGATCCGCGGGGGGTGGTGACTTTGCGGGTGAGCGTGCCGCCGTCGCGCAATGGCGTCGAATTATTTCATCGCATCGAGGAACGGGTACGGACGTTCGCGGGTGTGGATTTCGTCGCCGGCGCGAATGCGCTGCCATTGATTGCCAGCCGCGCCAATACCAGCCGGTTCAGCGTGCCTGGGAGTCCGTTGATTAACCCTGATGCGCTGCCGGCCGCGCAGTTGCGGGCGGTCAGTCCCGATTATTTTCGCGCGATGGGGATTCCGCTGCGGTCCGGCCGCGCGTTTACCGAGCGCGATTTGAATCAGCCGGTGGCCATCATCAATGAAACCATGGCGCGGCGGTATTGGCCGGGACGCGATCCGGTGGGGGAAAAATATATTTCGGGCGTATGGTCCTCGCCGCCGCAGTATTCGACGATTATCGGCGTGGTGGGCGATGTCAAGCAGTTCGGTCTGGATTCAGAGCGGAGCAACGACGAATATTTTCCGTATATCGGGCCGGCGTACGTGATTGTGCACACCCGCGGAGATGCGGCTGCTCTGGGAGCGGCGGTGCGTCGTGCGATTCACGAGGTCGATCCGGAGCTGCCGGTCGAAGATGTGCGGACGATGGAGCAGATTGCGGCCGAATCGGCGAAGAGCAGACGCTGGACGCTGGTTTTGCTGGGCGCGTTCGCGATGTTGGCGCTGGGGCTCGCGCTGGTGGGAATTTATGGCGTGATGGCATGGTCGGTGGAGAGAAGGACGCGGGAAATCGGGATTCGCGTGGCGCTCGGAGCGGGGCCGCGCAGGGTCGCCTGGCTGGTGCTGGGCGAAGGCGTCAGGCTGTGCGCGATGGGCGCGGCGATCGGAGTGGTTGGCGCGATCGCGGCTCGGCGGGTGCTCACCGTGCTGGTATTCGGAGTGAGCACGACGGACCCGTGGGTGCTTTGCGCGGTGATCGGGCTAATGGGCATGGTCGCGACGGGGGCGTGCTATTTTCCGGCGCGGAGGGCGAGTCGGGTGGATCCAATCCAGGCGCTGAAGACAGATTAATTGCCACGAATGAACACGAATAAACACGAATAAGATATTCGCGCTTAAACTTTGCAGTTGAGCCGCGGAGGATGCGCGGCGCCCAGGCCGGTGAGTAGCGCGGAATGGATCTGCGTGAGGCGGTTTGAATCGATCCTCAGTTTTACCTGCAACAGGCGCAGGTCGCGCGCGATGGATTCGCCGGCGTCGAGCGCGGCTTTCAGACGTTTGGGACCGGTTACACCGGGGATCGCGGCGGCGCGCGCTTTCAAGGCATCGCGCAGCGCATCGAGATCGCCTGATTCGACAGCGGCGCGGGCGCGTTCGGTAGCTTGTTCTAAAGTCATTACGCCTGGGTCGGATTCTGGCCGTACAGCACCAGGCTCAAGCCTTGCAAACTGGCGGTGAGATCGGTCTGCTGCTGCTGGAGTTCGGCCTGAGCCGCGTCGGCCGCTTCGTATTGGGCGGTCAAGGCGTTGGTCATGTTGGTGATCTGGGTGTTCAGCGTCGAAATCTGGCCCTGCAAGTCGGTGTCGGTGGACTGCAGCCCAGTGATTTCGGATTGAATGGTGCCCTGGATCGGATCGCTGTACTGGGTGAGCTGAGCAGAAAATCCACCCAGGCCCGATGTGGTGGATCCGATGTAGCTGAGGCCGTCGGAGATCTGGGTGGAGCTGAGCGCGTCGAACGCGCTCTGGTCGAAAGTGAGCTGGCCGGTGGTGTCGGCGAACTGGATGCCGAGGTCGGCAAGGCTTTGGACCGTGCCGGTGGAGGTGGTGTAGCCCACCATCTGCTGCATGGTCTGCTGGAGCTGCTCGATGACGGTGTCGCCGGTGATGGGGCCACCGCTGGCGCCGGTCTGGGCGGTGACGGCGGCCGCGAGCGCGTTGTACTGGGTGACGAAATCCTGCAGGTCCGAAGAGAGCTGGCTGGGATCGCTCGCCAGGGTGAGCGTGACTGGGGTGGTACTCGCGCCTTGCAGCGTGAAGGTGACGCCGGGGATGATGCTGTTCACCACGTTGTTCTGCTGGTCGACATTGATGCCATTGAGCTGGAAGACCGCGTCGGAGCCCTGGTTGGTGTCGGAAAGAAGATCCGTGCCCGTGGTGGTGTTGGTTCCGGCGAAAAGCTGCAGTGTGGTGGCGCCGCTCGAGTTGGCTTGAATGGAAAGATAATTTCCGCTGGGTGCGGTCAGGATGGAGGCAGTGACATCCGCGCCGCTGACGTTGATCGCGGCTGCCAGGCCCGACAAGTTGTCGTTGTTGTTGTTCAGCGTGATGGTGTAAGGTTGGCCCGAGCCGGAGACCAGCGAAAACGTCGGCGTGGAGACCGGAGTGCTGGTGGGGTCGGCGAAGCTGGCAGTGCTGGTTTCGGTTCCCGAGCCGGTGGCGGTAAGCAGATCGGGGCTGGTCGAATCGGGTCCGTCGTAGAGCTGGATGGCCTCCGCGCCGGTCGTCGAGGTGAGCGAAAGATTACTCTTTCCGTTGTTGGTGACCACCGACGCGGTGACGCCGGCGTTCAGGCCGTTGATCTGTGAGACCAGTCCATTCAGCGTGTTGGTGGTGAGCTGAAAGGTGTTCGATTGCCCGCCGACGACCAGCGTGATCGCCGACAGCGGTGTGGTGTTCGAATTGGCCACGCCGGTCAGGCTGGTTTCGGATGCGGCTGTCGCGATCGACGTGATCGAGTTGATGGTGTAGGTTCCGGGACTAGTGGCCCCGGTGGCATTGGCCGTGACGGCGTCGGGATTGGAGCTGGTGACGCCGATGGCCTGGTTGGCCGCCAAAGTTCCGAGGTTCGAAACGCTGGTGGCGAGATTTCCGACCGTGGTCTGAAGCGAGCTGAGCGCGGATTCCTGCGACAGGACCGTTTCGTCCTGGCTTTGGAGCTGCTCGACGGGGATGTCCGCCACCTGCACCGCTTTGTTGAGAATGGCCTGGTAATCGCTTGCGTACTGGCTGATGCCGGTGAAGGGGACGTTGGTGGTGGAAGCAGTGGTCGACGAGGTACTCACGTTCAGCTTATCGGCAGGAATGGGGGAAGTTTAATCCCGGATTGACCTGAGGGCTGCGTTTACGATTCTGCGGGAAAGGCACGGGCGCTTTGGGAAATCGGCGGCATGCGGGGCCGTGCGCCTGATATTCTGGGATAAGTTTTATGCGCCGCATGCGGTGGCTTCTTCTGGCTGCCATTCTCGTCATCGTGTTCTGGGTGAGCGCGGCCTATGTAAAAAGCAAAGCGACGTTTGACGCGAATGCGCCGGTCGCGCCGGAGCAGCTCGATCCGCGGTTCGACGCGGAGTCGCAGGTCTGGCACGCGATGAAAGCGGACAAGGCCACCGGCCTTCCGGTGTGGAAATTGCGCGCCAAGGAAGCGCGGGAGCTGAAGAGTCCGCCGGTGACCGAGCTCGAAGGCGTCGAGCTCGAGTTGTATAACAAGGCGGGCGATCAATACCACCTCATCAAGAGCGCTAAGGCGCAGTTCGACGGCAACGCCAAGACGCTGTATTCGGACGGCGACGTGGATATCGACATGAACGTTCCGGTGGAGGGTCCGCGGCACGGGCGGATGGTGAAGGTCCACACCTCCGGCGTCACGTTTGAAGAAGAAACCGGGAAGGCGCGGACGGATCGCAAGGTGTCCTTCGAGTTCGATCAGGGTAGCGGAACCGGAGTGGGCGCGGATTACGATCCGAACTCACGGGAGCTGCATATGCACTCCGATTTCGCGCTCGACTGGCGAGGCAAGACGCCGGAATCGGTGCCGATGCACTTTGAAGCGGGCGAGGTGTATTACCGCGAGCGGGAATCCAAGGTGATCCTGCTGCCCTGGTCGAAGATGCGGCGCGACACGCTGAGCCTGGAAGGCGACATGAGCGTGGTGATGATCGAAGACCAGGAAGTGCGCAGCGCCATGACCATCCACGGCCACGGAGAGCGCGATGAGGACGATCGCAAGACGGAGTTCGCGGCCGACCGGCTGGATCTGCATTTTGAGAGCGGTATGAAAGTGGACAAGATCAGCGGCGAGGGCCATGGCCGTCTGGTATCGAATGCGCAGACCATGCGAACGACGGTGACGTCGCGGCATCTCGACCTGGATTTCGATACGTCGGGGAAGGACAGCGTAATGACGGCGGCGGTGGCCACGGGCGGAGGCGTGGCGGAGGCGGTTCCTCTGCCGAAGCCGGGCGGCGACATTTCAGAGACCAAGATCCTGCGCAGCGAGACGATTCATCTCAAGATGAAAAATGCCGGGCGCGATATCGACAAGGTGGAGACGGACGGCGCGGCCACACTCGATTTTGTGCCGAATCGCCCGGGACGGCCGAAGCGGTTTGTGAAAGGCGACCGGATCTGGATCGCGTATGGCGACGACAACCGGATTCAATCGTTGAAATCGGTGAATGCGTCGACGCGGACGGACAAACCGCAGGAGCCGGGTAAACCAGCTCCTCCGCCGGCGTTCACAGAAAGCAAGGATTTGTTTGCGACCTTCGACCCGGCGACCAGCGACCTTTCGCACCTGGACCAGAAGGGCGATTTTCATTACGATGAGGGCGATCGCCATGGGCGGGCCAATCGCGCGGTGCTGGAGCAGGATAAGAATTTGATGACGCTCGACGGCGGCGCGCGCATGTGGGATTTGACCGGGTCGGCCGCGGCGGATAAGATCGTGACCAATCAGAAGACCGGCGATTTCACGGCGGACGGTCACGTGATGTCGACGCATGAGCCGGATCAGAACGGAAATTCGTCGGCCATGCTTTCGACCGATCAGATTCTGCAGGCGCGGGCGGATCACATGGTGTCGACCGACGACAACCAGACCATTCATTACGTGGGCAGCGCGGTGGCATGGCAGGGCGCGAATCGCGTGGAAGCGGATCGCCTGGATATCGATCGCGACGGCGGAAAAATGGAAGCGCACGGCAAAGTGAAATGCCAGTTCGTGGATAAGGACAAGAAACCGGAGGACGACACGGAAGGTGTGGCGAAACCGCCGGCGCCGCCCGGTCCGCCGGTGTTCACGGTAGTGACCGCTCCGGATATGGTTTATACCGAAGAGACGCGCGTGGTGGATTACACGGGCGGGGTGAAGATGCTGCGGCCGGAGATGACCATCACGTCGAAAACCATCCGCGCGTTCCTGAAGGATGCGGACGAGGATTCATCGCTCGACAAAGCGTTCGCGGATGGAACCGTCAAAGTGGTGAGCACGTCACAAAAGCTGAAACGGACGCGTACCGCGACGTCGGAACATTCCGAATACTACGCGGACGACGGAAAAGTGGTCATGACAGGCGGCAAACCGAAGCTGGTGGATAACGTGAAGGGGGAGACCCTCGCGCCCAAACAATTGACCTGGTTTTCCAACGATGATAGGCTCATCGTGGACGGGATCAATGTGAAAAATCCCGTGAAAAGCATCATCCGCAAGAAGCCGGCGAGATAGACGTGCACGTTCTCCAGACCATCGAGTTGACCAAGGCGTATCGCGGCCGCAAGGTGGTCGACAACGTGTCGGTGCGCGTGAAGCAGGGCGAGGTGGTGGGGCTGCTGGGACCGAATGGCGCGGGCAAGACGACCTCGTTTTACATGATCGTCGGCCTGGTGACGCCGGATTCGGGGCGCGTGCTGTTCGACGATCAGGACATCACCCCGCTCGCCATGTACAAACGCGCGCATCGCGGTATCAGTTATCTGCCGCAGGAAGCGTCGGTATTCCGGAAGCTGAGCGTGGAAGATAATCTGATGGCGATCCTGCAGACGCTGCCGCTCAACCGGCGCGAACGGCGGGAACGCAGGGACCGGCTGATCGAGCAGCTGGGTCTCGAAACCGTGCGCCACAGCAAGGGCTACGTGCTTTCGGGCGGCGAGCGAAGGCGCGTGGAAATCGCACGATCGCTGGTGATCGAGCCGAGCTTCCTGCTGCTGGATGAGCCGTTTTCGGGTATCGATCCCATCCAGGTGCTGGAACTGCAGAAGATCATCTTCGATCTGAAGAACGCGGGCATCGGGATTCTGGTGACCGATCACAACGTGCGGGAAACGCTGGCGGTGACCGATCGCGCGTACATCATCGCGAACGGGCGGATTTTCCGGTCCGGGTCGCCCGAAGCGCTGGGCAACGATCCGGAAGTGCGGCGCGTGTACCTGGGCGAGAACTTCAGCATGCTGGAACTGCAAAGCGGTCGCTGGCAGGTTCCGACAACGGAAGATTGAGACGCCGGAAACCTGCAGAACCGCGGGCGTCAGCGAGTTGCGAATGATCCTACGGCTCATCGTGACGGATGAAAGTCGAGGGAGGGCGGGCTTCGAGCCCGCGCGAGGCTTCAGCCTCGCTACCGTACAGAGCGGCGCTGAAGCGCCACGCGGATTGAAATCCGCCGTCCGCGGGCCTCTCGTGAAATCAATGACCTGCGGATCACTTTCAGGGGAGCGGAGTTACGTCCGGAATTTCACGCACGGGTTGACGCGCGCGGCTCTGTATGAAAGTCGGAATCGACCGCTCCCTGTGGTCGCGGCTCGTTGGTCGGCGCTCTGCGTTTGAGGAATTAGGCGGCGGAAGCGGAGGTTTGCGCGCCCATCGAGTTGGCGAAATGCGCCACCACCGAGGCCATTTCATCCAGCGCACGGTAAGCAGCCGACGGAGAAAGTTTGCGGCTGGTGCGATACCACGCGCCCATCAGGCGGTAGTGAATCTCCAGCATGCGCTTTTCGACGGCGTCTTCGCCCCGCGAGGAATTGGCGGCGTGCTTCAGAAGATACGTGAGAACTTTGTAGTCGCGATCGAGAGAATCCTTGAGACGATCCAGATCCGCGACGGAGTGCTCGCGCAACACGGACTGCACTTCGAGGAAGCTGAGCTGGTTGGCCGCGGCCACCGCGCCGGCGTAATCCCGCGTGGTGCGCGCGCTCAGAATGAGGAGACAGGTGTAGCGGAACCAGTATCCGAACAACAGGACCGAGCCCGCCATCATCGCGATGGTGGATACGATTTCGATCATGTTTTTTTCCTCTTCACGCTTGTCAGTGTCCTGTTCCTGTTTTACAGCTTCTTTACTTCTCTTTTACTTCATTCGGGCTCACAGGAAGAATAGCATCGGTGGGTGAGTGGAGCAATAGACTTTTGCGGTACTAAGGCGCTTTTCCCCAGGTCTTACGAACTCGCGGCGTCAAAGGTCATGTCGCGAGGCGCTCCAGCGTGCGTAAGGAGGTACTCTTGATACAGCTTCGAATAACTTTGGTTCAGGTACGCGTCGCGCGAGAGTCCCATACGCGCTGCCGTTCGGTCGATCCATTCGGGCTCTCCTTCGAGTTCAAGGTACGTGCCGATGGGCGTTTCATCGATGCTGACGATGCCGGGCTCACCCGGCGCGGTGAATTTGGTTCGATATTTCTCATATCGAAAACGAGGCCGGTACCCGAGCCGGTCAAGTACCTCGGTAAACGCAGTCGCATCCGAAATATCGAACTCGATTTCTTCGCGGGATTTATAAGGACCGGGGCGCGACGGTCCTTTATATGTCACGATGGCGCGGTCCCCGGTGCGGCGGAGACGAATCAGCTGATCGGCGCCGCGCAGTTCGCCGGAGTCGAGGTCGAAGACGGTATCGGATTCAAGCGTGCGCGCCTCGCTCTGGACATAGCCGGCGTTTTCAATGGCGCGCCGGGCGGCGTCGGTTCCAGTGGTCCATGGAATCTTGACTTCAATTTCGAGATTGGTTGCGCTCGCGCTCATTTTGATCTGATGATACGATGAATCGAACGCGCGCCCGTAGCTCAGCCGGATAGAGCGACTGGCTTCGAACCAGTAGGCCGGGGGTTCGAGTCCCTCCGGGCGCGCCACATTCCAAAAGGCTTACGCCTCATTGAATCCTCTCGGTCACAGGCTTGACAGCCAAACTGACAGCCAGGCGGTTGAAAACTTCGTCGGTTTGTCGTGCCGTCTCGCGTCTCATCTCCTGAAGAACGTGTCCGTACGTGTTCATCGTCAGACTGATCGACGAATGCCCGAGGAGATCCATGATGTAGCGGGCGTGGACACCCTGCGCGAGCAAAAGCGTCGCTGCGCTGTGGCGTAGGTCGTGGAAACGCAGCCGCGGCAAGAGCTTCCGCTTCTTTTCTGGGTCGGGGTTGGAATCATCAGTCGGATCGGGGGTGTTCATGATTCCGTAAAATGCCCGGAGCATGTTCCGCTGGTCCAACATCGTGCCAATGCCTGTGGTGAACACCATGCCGGACTCGCGCCAGCGTGATCCGGCCTTCCTTCGCTCCTGTTTCTGAAGTGCAAGGTGCCCGCGCAAGGCGGAAACCGCGACCTCGGGTAGTTCAATGCGGCGCCGGCTTCCTTCCGTTTTGGGCGAAATCAGTTCTAGCCGGCTCTTCTTCTCGCCTGGTTTCTTGACCCGTTGCAAGCATTGATTCACCTGGAGCGTTCCGGTTTCGAGATCAATGTCCTGCCAGCGCAATCCGAGAATCTCCCCTTCACGGAGGCCCAGCGCGAGCGCGACCTTGAAAAGCGCCGCCAAGCGGTGGCCTTCTACGAGGGCGAGAAATTGTGCGGCTTCGGTTTCGTTGAACACGCGAAGCGATCGCTTCTCGATGTTGGGAGGCTTCGCCAGGGCTGCGACGTTTCGCGCGATGAGACCGTCATGGACGGCGACGTTCAACGCAGCGCGAAGGGTGGCGCGAAAGTGGCGAATGGATTTCGGCGCAAGCCCCGCCTCCACCTTGTTCTGCATGAACTCGCGCACCTCTTGCGGCTGAAGCTTTACGAGCGGTCTCTTGCCGAACGCCGGAATGAGATGCATCCGTGTGTGATACTCGTACGCCGCATAGGTCTTGGGTTTCGTGGTCGGCGGCTTGTGAGTCTCTAGCCATCTGAAGAGCCATTCGCCGACCGTCAGGCGTCCGGACTCTGGAGGTATGCCGAGTTGTTGGCCGCGCAGCGTGCGTTTCAATTCGTCTGAAACTTCCTTTCGCGTAGCTCCGTAGATTGATTTGCGGTGCCGTTTCCCGTTTCGGTAGCCGTAGTCGACGATCGCGACCCAGCGTCCGTCTTTCCGCTCGAAGATCGATCCTTCTCCGTGGCCGCGTCTGCTCATTTGTGAACTCTCCTTGCTCGGCTCTTCGCTCTCGATTTATTCACCCTCATCTTGTTCGCATCCTTCTTGCACTTCAGCCTGTGGCACACGTTCGCCCGGTCACTACGTAGTTTTTTCGGTTGGAATCGATGGTTACAAAAGTCGCAGCGGACATGGGGCTGTCGGCGTAAGACTTCGCTCAAAAGCAGCACACCAATCGAAGTCAGCAAATGGTTTCTGATGCCTTGTGGGTCACTCGCGCCCAACCGGACATCGACGTCAGATTTCCACGTGACACAAGGACCCGTTTCGCATTCGTCAAGCCAGTGATTCAGGACATCGGCCAGCAGTTCCCTTTGTTCTTTGAGACTATCCCGCTTTTGACACGCTAGCATCGCAACGAGCGGATGTTCCGCGACCGGATCTCCCAGTTGGAGGGTCATGATTGGCCAGAGTCTTTTCGGCGAATCACCGTCGAGGACCTTAAGGCGCTGTACCTTGGGCACGTCGACGACGTCCTCAAGTCGGAAATCGTTACGTCTGTCTTTGACGATTCCGTCGAAGAGCCAAGACCAATCATCCTCCTTTGCCTTCCGTCCTGCGGTGAGTTGCTGCCACACGGTTAGCACACCGTATGCTCGTGAGACGTACCGCCACCAGGCGTCTACGGGTTCCCGTACCCGGATGCCTGGCTCAGGGGCGACGACCTCATAGCATCGGACCATGTGCCTGTTACGGTGCCCGAGGGCGAACCCGTGCTTGCACAGTCCAAGCGGACCGTACTTTCGAGCGAACGTACGCAAAGCCTTTTGGTCGCCGTTGGCTAACGCAAGGAAGTCGTCAAGGAGTTGTGAAGCAGGGAGCGGGCGACGCTCGGAAACCTTATCCAGTTTTTCCAGGTTTTTTTCTGCTCGCCAAATGATTTGACCGTCCTCAATGCTCACACGGTCCGTGCGGGGGTGCATCGGTTTGATGCTCGCTGGTGTAATGCGTAAAGTAACGTACAAGCGTTGCACCCCTTCCGGGCCTTCCATAGAATATCGCTAAGTATCGTGCTTTGACAAGGAGAAATCAATGGAAAAGCTCTTATTGAAGCCCGCTGAAGTGAGCGAACTGGCGGGCCTGGGCAAATCGAAAACGTACGAACTTATCGCGTCGGGCGAGATTCCGTCTGTTCGAATCGGCCGGTCGGTTCGAGTACCTGCGGATCGGCTCGTGGCGTGGATCGAACGGTTGCAGGCCGGAGAATCCTCCAATGATGCTCAGAAAAGCGCGTAGTTGCAGGAACCTGCCCTGTTGCTTGCCACTATTTTGAGCGAACTTTAACCGCTTATGAATGCTGAAAAGGACAACTGGTATCGAACCGGCGCCGTCGCGAAGATGCTCGACACCTCCCCGCACACAATTCGGGAACTCGCGCGGGCTGGACTGATCGAGTCGCAGGTTCGGAAGGGCTACCGCTACATCTCGGCCCGGGAGGTCGAACGGCTGACGGCCGAAGGCCTGCCGCCGATGCCGGCGAGCAGTGATGTAATTGACGACAATTCGGGGCCCGACGAGATAGAATCCGCGCGGCCCGCGCGTGCGCGAGGCACAGCTCCGGGGCTCTACGGCGAGCCTTCAGAACAACTGATCCGCTCGAAGGAGAAGCTGCTAGAGGCCGAACACAATGAGCAACTGCGGGCGATGCAGAGAGCGCGTAAGGAAGAAGAGGCGCGCGCACGGCGCGCTCAGCAAGTCGAGCAGTGGAGGGACGGTTATCGTCGTCTGGCCGCTGCCGCGGCACACGGCGAGGTCTTAGCCGACCTGCTCAGCAAAGTGGACAGACTGCTCGACACGGCGCCGGCGTTCGCTGATGTGACCGCACAAGTCCGCCAGCTCATTGACGCCGAGATGCGCCCAATCCGGGAGCGCGAACAGCGCGACCGCGCGCTTGCAGAGTATCGCCAGAGAATTGAGCGCGTGGCGCAGTCAATCACTTCCAGCAGCCTAGGAAATTCAAACGTCGATCGCGAAGACGTCGCGGAAGCTCGCGAACTTGCCCGTAGCGCTCTCGCGGGGCTCCCGCCGCAAGCAAGCGATCGGCAGATGGCCGCGACGCTCGCGCAGGCAATCGGACCAGTCACGGAGCGGATTGCGCGCCGGCGCGCGCAGCAACAGCGTACGAGCGATATTACACGCCATTTGTCGACACTGCCGTGGTTGCCGCATAGCCCCGCCGGTGCTCGCGATCGACTGGCGCGCGAGGTCCGCGCCAGTCTCGAAGCGCTACCTCTGAGGGCCACCGCCGCGGACCTTGACGCAGCGGTGGAGCGCGTCGGGGCACCTTTTCGACTTGCGGAGCAGCAATCCGAGGCTGCGTACAACCAACGGCGGGATGCGGCCGCGGCCGCAAATGACGCCGATCTGCGCTGGATACTTCTCCTGTCCAACGAGGTTTATACTCGCCTCGGACAACTCGAACAAAGAGGGCGAGTAGCCTTTCCTCAATTTTGGGATCGGACCGACCTTCGTCGCAAACTCGAACAGAAGATTAAGCCGATGATCATTGCCGAAATCCTCAAGAACCCAAGCCTATCTGACGCTCAACTGAAGCAGCGAATTGCTGCATTGGTTGACCGGCACTATGAGGAGTATTGCGACGAATGATCCCGGAATCTATCACCGCGCTCGTTCACCAGCTCCGAGATGCCGCGAATGAAGAGAAACTTTCTTCACCCGAGCGACGGGAAGTATCTACGGCCGTCAGGCGCATGCTACATCCCCGCGCAGGGAAGAAAAAAAGCCCACTCGATAGCGCATACGACGACTACAAGAACGGCATGAGAGGCATTCCGCTTTACCGCGAGCACATTCCCGGTTTCGACAAGCTGGGACCGTGGCGCCGTGAGCGCGCGCAACGTCGCTTGCGCCAAGCGCTCGCCAAACGCGCAGAGCGCGAAAGGAAGCGGCAGGAGTCGGCGACCTCAGGTCGCGATGACGCGCTAAGGCAAGCGTCGCCGTGACAGTGTTCAATTTGTCGGCGCGACATTTAGTTTTCACCCGTTGTCATCGCCGATTCAGCTTATGATCCACTTCGAAAGGATTCATTTCGAATATGGCAAGCCTGAAAGATCAAGTCGCCGACCTCCAAGGGTCGATTGATGAAGCGCGGCAGATTCTGGAGGACGCGTACACGCCCGAGGCGACGCGCGCCGACCTCGTGAACGCAGTTAGCCAGGCAATCGACGCACTGTCTGATGAGGACGAAGACGACGAAGACGAGGATGTGGACGACGACCAGGACGACGACACGGACTGACGGTGCCCTTCCGGCGGCCGCCGAGGCGCAACCCGGCTGCCAAGTACGCCGAGATCACGTATTGCGGTCGCGGCAGGTATTGCGCGTTCGTATTCGACGACGCCGGAAGGGAGATCGCTTCTTACGAAGGGGAGCGTAGCGAAGTGGACAAATGGCTTGCGCGCGAGTACCCAGGGATCTCCCCCGCGCGCTTTCGTCCCATGCGGAATCCCGCAAACAAGCGGGGCCGTAAGGAAAGGCGCAACGTGACCGACCGCGCGCACCGCTACAGAGCCAATGCGGACCCGCCGCCAGGCCCGCGGATTTGTGCTCTCTGCGGCTCAACGCGAAACATCGACGTTGGTCACGTCAACGGGACCGAATGCGATGATTCGGCCGCAAATAAACTCTACATGTGCCGTTCCTGCAATGTGCGCTGCGCCAACACGCTTCGCGGGGCGGGACTCGGCCGGCTCACACGGCAGTACAATCCGGCAACTGAAGGCGCGCCGAATTTGGGCGCATGGGTGAATGCGGTTCTGAGTATCAGAGGCGATCCAGGAGGGAACATGCCGGTCGCCGAAGCCGTTGACGTGATTCGTGCGACTCCCCCTAGCAAGCGCTCGAGCTTCGCGCGCGAGATATGGGCGATCCGAAGACGGCGCGGTACCGACCGTTCAGCCGTGCCGTTTTGAGCCCTATGCCGAAACCCGCAGACGCAATGCCGCTTTGGGTTGCCGATTATCTCGCAAACGTTCGCGACATGTTGGACGAGGCGGATCACAGCGATGATCCGCGCGTCAAAGTGACCGCTCTTCGCGTTCTAGAACGCCAGGCGATTACGATTCGCGACCTGGAGTTCGACCACTGGGCGGACTCGATCGCAGGCTTGTAGGTTCGCAAAACGGCAACGGCAGCCGTTTGAGGCGGCTGCCGCCCGGAAAGGTCTTCAACCGATGCTCTTCCCAACATCGGACAGCACCAGTCTACCAGACAGGGGTTCGCGGAACAATGAATCGCCCGCGACGCCAACCAGCGAGCCAGGGTACCTCTCGGAATGCAGTCCGAAGGATCGGCCCTGGGATCGACACCGAAGCGAAGCTGATCGGGTAGCACTGATGTATCTGGAGTCTGCCGGCTTTCATCGACTCGGGGAACGCGTTGAGCAGTGCTCTCAGGTACTCCAGTTTGCCTGGTCCCCAGAGAAAGAGACTCCCGGCGCGCTGACATTGAAGCTCCGCCATGCGTATTTTTGCCGGGTGCGCCATTGTCCGGTCTGCCAGTGGCGGCGGTCCCTGATGTGGATTGCGCGTTTTCTTGAAGGCGCACCGCGCCTGCTTGCTCAATATCCGAAGGCCCGATTCGTTTTCCTTACGCTCACGCGAAAAAACGTCCCGGTGGGCGAGCTGCGGAGCGCGCTGCGAGAGATGGGCAAAGGTTGGGAGCGTCTTTCAAAACGTAAAGAACTCGCGGCGGCGGTTCTCGGCTGGCTCCGCACTGTCGAGGTCACGCGCGGAAGAGACGCAACAGCGCACCCACACTATCACGCGCTTTTCGTCGTCTCGCCAGATTACTTTGGAAATCCTGAGAAGTACATCACGCACGCCGCCTGGACAGCGCTGTGGCGGGAGTCGCTCCGGATCGACTACGACCCAATCATCCACGTCATGGCAGTAAAATCGAAGTGCGCAGCGCGGTCGAGCGGCCGGCCATCGAAAGCGCTATTGAACGCTGCACGCGAGACGCTGAAGTACGCTGTAAAACCTGCGGACATGTCGGCGGACGCCGCCTGGTTCCTTGAGCTGACACGTCAGCTACACAGGTGTCGTTTCATCGCGTCCGGGGGAATCCTGAAAAACGTTCTGCGCGAACGCGATGAAGCGAATGATGATCTGCTCTTGCAGGGTGATGGGGAAGGGGACCAAGGTCCCCGGCTCTTTTTCGATTGGTGGCGGCCAGTTCGCCGATACAAGCGGAGGTCATCCAACGAACTCTTGGCCGGCGCTCCCTAGTTCGGGATCGCGACGATTGGAGACGCTCATCGACGGATTGACTCTTATTGCTTGACCGTAGCCGGCTTTTCCGCGTCCTTCGAGGTTGCGGCACCTTGCCGCCATGCTTCCGTCATCTGTCGTATCGCGTCGGAAGGCACACCTCGCACCTGAGCTGTGAAAATTTGGAGGGCGCCTGTGATCGGAATGGCTGCGTTTGCTGGCTCTTCGTAGAATTTGTCGAGGGCCTTTACGATTTCACCGTTAGTTGATTTGGACGGGAATCGATCGTCATACGTACTCACCGCCACAGCCGACCCGAACCCGTCGGCAAAGCCAACCACGAACCCCAGTTTCATCGATTCTGACATGCGGCCCCAAGCTCGGCCGTTGGCAAAGCCGAGGGTCGTGTTGGTGTCCTGCGCTTGCGCGCAAATTATCGGCGCGGCCCACAGGAGCAGGACGGCCGACATCTTTCTCGCGTTTCGGCTCCGCCTCATTTGGTAATTGAATGTGGTGAACATGGCGATATTGGCCCAAACGTTTCTATCGACGGATTTCCTCGAATGGATTAGCTCCGCCGGGCGCGACCCGGTTACGGTCGTCAAACTAAACAACCGATGATGCTCGGCGCTGGACTCACAGCAGGAGGCTGGGAAAATTGGACTTATCGAACGGGTGCAATTGTGCCGTCAGGTGCTTGCTTCCCGTAAGAAGATCTCGGACAACCGCGACAACCACATCGCAGACCCACACCGCCAGCTTAAATGATCCGAGTTTCTGTCCGAGGTTGTAATCCGCCGTTTTTCCCGTGGAAATCAACAACCCCCGCGCTTGTACCTCGGAGAACCACTTGGGCAGATTTTCCGGGTGGTTGCCAGGTCGGGGGAAGTGGTGAGCGATCTCGTTCCGAATTTCGATAACAATGTCCAAGTCGGCACGCCGGGTGCACTGAGTCCCGAAGATTTCTTGAAGTCGATCGACCTTCCGTCCAGCGTTGGGCTCGTTGAGCAACTCACGAATTTGTTTGTCGTTCTTGGTCTGGTCCCCAACGATCAGGTAGTTTAGATGCACTTCCAACGCTGTAACAGCAAGCACAATAGCGCCAGGAACGAACTCTGAAAAGAAATTGTCGCTCTGAAACGTGACCGGTTGATCTTCGCGAGGAGCCACCGACAAGAGCGCTCGGACGGTGTTGATGAGATCGAGGGTCAGGCCGCTGTCGTAGCTGTATGTGTCTTGCCGAATGAACTGCTCGTTTTTCTTCGCCACGGCGCTGAGTCAATTCTGTCAGAACTATTTTAGTTGTGGTGTGGCTCACCTCTCCAAAACAATCGTCAATTTATCCGACGCAACAGCGATCTCCGCTATAATCGGAATCGCCCGCGCAGAGGATAGGGCAACGCAGGGATGCGACCTGAGCGCTGCCGCGGGTTGCGGACTGGCCGGGGGCTTAAGCTCCCGGCTCCCAAGCATTCTTACTGCGGATTCCTTTCCAAAAACTCTTTCAGATGCTTGGCTGCCGCTTCGGCGGTGCTTTGATATGCCTGTGCGGACGCCTTCCGAACGTTGTAGGCCCAGGCTACTTCTTGCGTCTTCGTGTCGACGAGCTGAACGGAGGCCGTCTGACTCCCTTCAGCGCCGGCGCAGTACATGAACAGGCAACGGGCGATCTTGGAACCGGCACCCTCCTCCTTCGATTGCACTGCGCTGGTGAGCACGTATTGCGCTTCTTCCTTGTTTTGAGTCACGACCGCTGGGACGTGCTTCTTAACGATTGCGGCGGACAAATACGACTCGAATCCGTCTTGCGGCTCGATGTAGATTCGTGGTGACGCACCGTGATGAAAAACTTGTGCTTGGCTGAAAGTTGCAATCAACCCCAGCAGCATTGCCGCTCCTGCGGTCTTGCGTAAGGAATCAAGTCTCATTTTTGCCCTCTCTCATCTTGATTCGGCGTCGAACACACGGGACTGCATAAGGTAAACCACCCGGAGCTGTTCTCGGCTCCCGGCTCCCAGACGCGCCGCTGACACTCGGGCGAATTGCTGCCGCATTTCGGATTATCCACCTTAGGTTCCGTTCATTCTTCGGCTAGATCCGCTTTCCAGGCTGAACTTCGTCGGCAACAGAGACGATCAAGACAATATGAATCAAGGACTCATCGCGGTCTTGCTCTCCGTCGCCCTTCCAACCGCAACGTTCGCCGCGGAGAAGGTCGCCGGTTACGAAGTAAAGTACTCGGGGGGATCGCTCCCGGACGTGAAAACCGGCCACGATCTCACACTGTTCGTCGGTGATAGTCTTCGTTTGACCGGCAAGAAAACGGAAGAATTGAGCATCCCCGCTTCCGCGGTTACAGATTTGAGTTACGGGCAGGAAGTGCATCACAGGATCGGAACGGCGGCGGCGCTTGCTGTCGTTTCGCTTGGTGTCGGCGCGCTGGTCGCGTTCTCGAAATCCAAGAAGCACTACATCGGCTTCACCTGGGATGACAACGGCAAAAAGGGCGGACTTGTACTCCAGGCCGACAAAAACGAGTACCGGGGCCTAATCGCCGCGTTGGAAGGGGTGACCGGGAAGAAAGCCGTCGACACTGACGAGGCCGCGAAAAACAAAAACAAATAAAGCGCAGGCCCGAAGCCAATTTTTTTCGCTATACTCGGAGTCGCCCGCGCAGAGGATAGGGCAACGCAGGGATGGGACCTGAGCGCTGCCGCGGGTGCGGACTGGCCGGGGGCTTGGGCTCCCGGCTTCCATGCGTTTGCGCGCGCCCTATTCGCAAGAGCGGCCATTTCTAAAGGCCAGTCTGCAAGGAAAGCGACAAATCCCAGGGGGTGTGGGGGAAGATCCCCCACTCTTATCTTGATACTTAAGGGATAACTCGCGGATTGTTTTGACAGCCAAATTGACAGCCAAGCCGCCGGAAACGGGCGGAAACAGCGGACGAATCAGCACGGCCGGAAACTGTATGGCGAACATAATGCGACGCGGTGGACACTGGCGGACAAGTCACAGCCTAACTTCGAACCAGTAGGCCGGGGGTTCGAGTCCCTCCGGGCGCGCCAGTATCCATTTTCTCGGCTCTCGCTGGCGGGTTGGCCGGAGCCTTCTTCGTTTCGCGTGACGACGGGTTGTCGGGCTTGCCGAGCGCCTCCCTGTCTTTTGCCGAAGTCTCGTCACAATTCGGCCTTTCGGCCATCCCAGGGAAATCCCCCTAAGGCCTCTAATTTCTTGAGCTTCGTCAACTTACGGTCCGGGCTGCGATCAGGGATGCACGCCGGTCGCCCAGTTGCTTAGTAGTTGACCACAAGGAGTGTGCATGGCACAAAACGTTGCGGACGTCATGTGGGAAATGCTGGTTCAAGCCGGCGTAA
Organism: Terriglobia bacterium; assembly: GCA_963797245.1. Taxonomy (GTDB): domain Bacteria; phylum Acidobacteriota; class Terriglobia; order Bryobacterales; family Bryobacteraceae; genus Palsa-187. The sequence goes on along the minus strand of CAWCPE010000006.1, from coordinate 93,386 downwards.
AACGTTGCTACGGAATCGTTGGAGACGCGCTGAATCCGGTGATCGACGCGCTCCGGCGCAACGGCAAAATCGAGTTCATCCATGTACGTCATGAAGAATATGGAGTTTTCGCGGCAGTGGCCGACGCGTACCTCAGCGGCAACCCGGTGGTGGTGTGCGGAACGGCCGGCCCTGGCGTCGTGCATCTTATCAACGGTTTGTTCGACGCGCGCAAGGAAGGGGCTGCCGTCATCGCCATCGCCGGCGACGTCGAAACCAGCATCATGGACACTGCCGCGCTCGAAGAGCTGAACCCTTATAAGTTTTTCGATGCCGCGTGCCTGTATGTCGGCCGGTTGGTTAATCCCGAACAAGTCCGGTCCGTCGTCACAAGCGCGATTATGACCGCGGTGGTCGAAAAAGGTCCCACGGTCATTTCGCTGCCGGGTGACATCGCAGCGTCGAACGCGCCGGACCATTCCTCTCACCGCGTCAAGATCCCCGCTCCGGCGGTGCTTCGACCCGCGGATGAGGATCTCGACAAGCTGGCCGAAATGATCCAGGTTTCGAAGTCAGTGGCGATCTTCGGCGGCGACGGCTGCCGCGATGCGCGCGACGAGGTGCTGGAACTCGCGACCAGATTGAAGGCGCCGGTCGGATACTCGTTCCGCGGGAAACAGTGGCTGGAGCACGACAATCCCAACGCCGTCGGGATGACCGGGCTGCTTGGCTACGGCGGAATCTATCAAGCCATGCACGATGCGGACCTGGTTCTGCTGCTGGGTACCGACTTCCCGTTCTCGGAATTTCTGCCGGGGGACGGCGTCAAGAAGGTCCAGATCGACCGGAACCCGAAACATATCGGGCGGCGGACCAATGTGAACCTGGGCCTGGTAGGCGACATCAAGGCGACCGTCACCGCCCTGCTCGCCAAAGTTCAAAACAAGACCGACATCCGGTTTCTCGAAAAATTCGTGGCCGAGACGAACTCATTCCATGAGCTTCTGCAGCATTACGTCGATAAAGGCCCCGGGATCAAGCCCATTCGTCCTGAGTTTCTGGCCGCGACGCTGAGCGAACTGGCGTCTGATGACGCCATGTTTTTCGTGGACACCGGCACGGCCTGCATGTGGTCGGCGCGGCATATGAAAGGCGGGGCGAACCGGCGAATCTTCGGCTCGTTTTCATGGGCTTCGATGGCGAACGCCGGTGCGAACGCCTTCGGTGCGCAGCTGGCCTTCCCGGGCCGTCAGACCATCGCTTTGTGCGGCGACGGCGGGTTCACCATGCTCGGCCTGGGTGACCTGCTCACGCTGGTCGAGAGAAAAAGTCCTGTGGTTCAGGTCATCCTCAACAATGAGAAGCTCGACTTCGTCAACATCGAAATGCAGGAGGCCGGGGTAGCCCCGTTCGGCGTCGATTTCAAGAATCCAAATTTCGCGAAAGTCGCCGAGGCGATGGGCGCAAAGGGCATCCGCATCGAAGACCCCGACGACGTGAAAGAAGGGCTGGCCGAGGCGCTGGCATACAAAGGCGGACCCGTTGTGGTGGATGCGGTGGTCGACCCCTACGCATTGGCGTTGCCGTCGCATGTTCCGTTCCATGCCGCCAAAGGCTTCACGCTGAGCCTGGCAAAACAGGTATTGAACGGAAAAATGGACGAGGTGATCCGGACCATCGAACACAACGTTCGATTGGTTTAAATCGAGCCGCGCCCGCATACTAACTACAATTTCGAGCAGCGAAGGGACGGCGGGATTTATCCCGCGCGGGACTTTAGTCCCGCTCTTGTAGCGGCTTGGCTGAAGCCAAGCGCGGTCTGAAGACCGCCGTCCTCCAGGCCAAACCATTCACTATTTGCGACGCATTCCACTAGAACGCGAATCGGGCCTGGAACTCCAGCCGGCGGTTGTCGGCGCCATCCGAATACGCTCCGAACCCCCCGCCGAGCTGATTGGATTGCCCGAACAGCGGCGAATTGATGTTCCCGATGATCGGACCGGGATTCAGATGGTTCAGCAGATTCCGCGAGGACACCGATAGCGTGACCTTGGCATGCTCGCGAAGAACAAACGTGCGAGCCAGGCGCAGATTCACGATGAACAATCCCGGACCACGTCCGTAATTTCGAGGCACGATGATCTCGCCCGGCGCGGGATCGGGGTCGAACAAACCGTAGGAGGTCGCGATCACGCCCGGCTGGTTTATATTCGTCGCGAATCCCGGCCGCGCGGTCAGAACCGTGTCGTTGTAAATATCCTGGCTGGTGGTGATGTTGAACGGCGCTCCGGATTGGACGATGATCAGCGGATTCCAGACCAGTCCCCACTTCGAAGTGATCGATCCGCCCAGCGATGCGCGATTGCGAATGTCATTCGCCGCCGGACCATACTCGCCCGCCAGGCTGTACTGATTGGCCGGAAACGTGTTCAACCCGTCCGTGTTGCTGCGCGCGTAGGCCAGTGAATAGCTGGCCTGCAAAGAAATCTTCGGCGTGAAACGCGTGTTGACGGTGGTGACCAGCATGTTCTGGTTGTACAATCCCGCCGATTCCATTTCGTAAATGGGACCTTCGCTGGGATACGGATAATCGCCATCGGCAAGCGGAGCGTTGATGTTGCGCGAGCGCAGCTCATGCAGGCCGTGCGAGTTGGTATACGTCACCGCGAGAGTGGTCTTCCTGGGAAGTTGCCGCTCCACGCCGATGTTCGATTGCATCAGGTAAGGCGCGCGCAGCGACGAACTGATGGTGTGGAGGATCTGCTGCGTTCCCGACGCCTCCAGCTCGCTTTCCGAGGGGATGGCGGGGTATGTATCCGGATCGATAATGACAAACTGCTGCTGATTGATTCCGTTGTAGCGCTGCGCGATCAGGACGTTTTGCTCAGAGAAACGATCGTAGAAGATCCCGAATCCGCCGCGGATTACCGTATTGGGGGTGGCGTTCTTACCCGACGCGGGTGACCATGCGAATGCCAGACGTGGCGCGACATCCGACCGGTCCCGAATGTTTTCCTGCGTCTCGTAGCGCACGCCGAGGCTCAGTGTCAGGTTCGGTTTCACCTTCCAGTCGTCGCCCGCGAACGCCCCGACGTCCGCGCCGCCCACGTACACCACGGGATCGCCGGTATTGATCGAAAACTGGGTCGCGCCTCCGCCCAGCGCCTGAATCATCTGGGGAGACATTCCCATCCCGCCGAACACCAGCGCGCGGCGATACTGCTCGATGGAACTAATGGTGGTGCATCCGGGGGTCTGCACAGCCGGATTGCAAACCACGCCCGGCACCGCCTCCTGATTGTCCGCGTTCAGAATGGGAGCGTAGGCGCCGCCGAAGGTGTACGTACCGTTGAAATTCTGCTCGGATTTGTCCACGATCGAAACCGCGCGGAGCCGTGCTCCGAATTTCCAGGTGTGGGCGCTGGCGGTCCGGGTGGTCATGTTCTGCAATTCGTAATGATGATGCAGATAGTCGTGCAATCCCGTGAGCGAGCCGCCGCCGTTGAACGCGTTGACCACCACAATCGACGGATCCGTGCTGTCGGGAGTCTGCGAGGAATTCTGATGACGGTACTGAAAGTGAGTCTCATTGACCGTGTTGGTGCCGATCAACATCGTTTCGGTGGCCTGGAGCGAATGCTCCATTATGGATGAGTGGTAGCTTTCCGACGGCAGCGTGTAGCTTCCGATGCCGGCGTCCTGCGACTTGTTCAGATTCGGCTCATAGCGGACCATCACCGTGTTCTTGGCGTTCAACTGATAATCGACGCGCGCGCCTACGTACAAACGCCGGAGCGGGCTCACGTCCTCCTGCGTGAACGGACTCACGATGGTGAGCGTTTGAGGGTTCAGAGTGCTGCCGTTGACCACCTCGCCATTGTCGATATCGCGCCGGTCGAAATTCAGGAAGAAGCTTCCCTTCGCGCTGATGCGCCCGCTGAAGCTTCCGCCGAAATCCCGCAAATTGAACGGCGCTTTCTGTTCTCCGTACGGATTGCGCGCGTTGAAGAAGCTGTCCCCGTAGGTGTAATACGCCTGGCCGTGAAACTGATCCGATCCGGGCTTGGTGAGAATTTCGATGTGGCCGGTACCCATTGTGTCGTACTCGGGCGAAAACGGATTTTGATTGATGCGGACCTCGCGGATGGCATCCTTGGCCGGCAGCGTCCCGTCGCCGGCGGTAAAGCCATCGATGAAAATCTGTCCTCCGTTCAGCCCCGCCGACGGTCCGGAGAGCGCCTGCAGATCAGAGATCAGATCGTCGGGATCGTCGGCCAGCGCGTCCAGATCGCTGCTTTTCATGACCTGCGCGGAGGCGCTTTGCGTCGGATCGAGGCTCACTTCGGGCGCCGTGGTATCGGTGACCGTAATCTCCTGCCGTTCGGCCGCCACGTGCATCTTGAGATCGAGCGTATTGTTTCCCGCTTCGATCGCAATCGTCAGTGGCGCGGCCTGGGCGAGCCCGGGCGAGGCAGCTTCCACGATCCAGGAGCCGGGCTGCAATCCCGGAAGCGTGTAGCGGCCATCGTCGCCGGCCGTGGCCGATCGCTTCTCGCCTCCCGCTTGCGTCGCCGTCACCGTTGCGCCTGGAATTAATGCGCCAGAGGTGTCCGTGACGATGCCGCGGAGGGTTCCGGTGGTCGGTTGGGCTGAAATCTGGAGAGCGAGAGAAAGAACGATAAAGACCGCAGGCTTCATGAGTGACTGGCAAATTGCCGGGCGGGCAAACCAGCACCCTCCGCAAGCAGTTCAATTTCGGAATCAACCAGTTTAACATCCGTTGTTTCGAAACGATGAACGCTCACAGCACAATCGGAGCCCGCAGTACAATTTTCCTGACCGCCTCCCAATGCGGATAGTCCGGCGCGCATTCGCCGATCAGCAGACGCGCGTCGTTCACGTCGATCCGGTTTTCGTGACTGATCCCAGATGGGCGCCGCCGGATTCACTGCCGGAAATCCGCCGTCGCGCGCGAGCCGGTCGATCATACAGCCGCGCACATGATCCCAACCGCGGCGCTCGCAATCGTCTAAGATCGCGGACACTTCGCCCGGCCACATCTGCAGCTCGTCCTGATCGGCCAGCAGAAACCAGTCGCCGGGAAACTGCTCGCGCTGGCGAAGGTACAGCTCCTGTTGAACGTTCTGCCAGTCGCCCACCGTGACGGACGCAATTCCGCAGCCGTCGCGCGCCGCCGTGGCCTCCACCTGGTCGCGCACCGGGTCGTCCGCGCGTGAAAGATGCAGATTGAGAAAGATGGAATCGACTTTCAACTTCCGGTAATGCGCCAGCATATGCGGGAGCGCATCGACGTTGCCGCCCACCACGCTCACCAGGTGGACCGGATTCGTTTCCTGGCAGGCGCGGCCAGCAGGCGCATGAAGAAATCGGCGTAGCGCGGGGCCAGCGCTTCGCGGCGGTACATGCGCGCCGCTTCATGGGTCTTGGCGACCGCGTCGTGATAAAACGGTTCGTCGAAAGCCAGCTTCGCAATGATCTCGACCCACGGCTCGACCGCGGCAATCGACACCGGCCGCCGTGTGCTCTGGGTGAGATCGGCCGGCAGCGGCAGGACGAATCCCGCGCCGTTGCAACTCTCGGCAAGACCCCCGCGGTCGCTCACCAGCGGGGGCACTTCGTTGACCAGCGCTTCGGCCACCACGCGGCCGGAAGGTTCCTCCCACACCGATGGCGCCAGCAGCACGCGTGTGTTGGTGAAAATATCGCGCGGCTTGGGAACCGCCCCCGCGATCATCATTCCCGGATGCCGGCGCAGATCGAAACCACCCTGCAGTCCGGCCTGCACCACCATCCCGGCCGTTCCGCGCGATTCGATCGCCAGCATCGCGATTTCCGGATAACGCTTCCCGATTTCTTCCGCCAGCCGGACGAAAAAGTACAGTCCTTTTTCGATCGACGGATTCACCATGGTCACGAAAATCGGATCGCGATCCGACGCGAGCACGTCTTCAAGATCCAGCGGCGTCGGCAACGGGAAGCTGTCCACCTTGACCGCCTGGCGATAGCGCTCCGCCAGGAATTCGGACGGTGTCAGCACGGCATCGATATCGTCGAAAAAATTGGGATTCAGGTATCCCATGTTGAACACGCAGAACGCGATGCGGCAGTCCTTCAATCTGGCTCGCCGATGGCGCCGCACATCGCCGGCCAGGCCGCCGTAGGTGAACACGATATCGGGTGCGAACGATTCGAGCTCTTGATCGTACAACAGGTCGTACTGGCGGTCATGCGAGGGACCCCATTTGGTGACGCCCAGCCGTCCGGTATCGAGCAGCGTGTACGGAATCCCGCGCTGCGTGAAGCGGAACTCGCGGCGATTTTTGTTGGACGGCGCTTTGACGTCGACTTCGAGCCCGATGCTCTCGAGATACGCAAGCGGATCGGCCTGGGAGCCGCGTTCGGTCGAAGTAGTGCCCAGCGCGCGAACTTCGAAACCTGCATCGGCCGCCATTTCGAGCGCGGTCTGGGCGGTGCGCGCGGCGCCGCTGGCCGGGTCCTGCGGCATTTGCGGCAGAGCCATCAGGATCCGGGGCTTCATTCTGAGATGTTAACGTGCGGCGAGACTGCGGTAAGCTGATTCCGAAAGCATCCTGCGGAAAGGTGGTCGGAAATATGTTGAGAACAGTGTGGCGCCGCTTGCCGATGATCGGGTTTGTGGTCTTCGCTGGTTTGTCGGCGGTGAATGCGAGCGATCCGGATCCCAAGGTGATGTCTTACTTCCTGCCCGACAAGATCCCCTGGACCAAGAGCCCCGGCGGCAAAGGTCCGGAAACGGCCATTCTGTACGGCGATCCTAAGAAAGCCGGCGGCCTGTACATCATGCTGACCAAGTGGCCGCCGCATACCATGAGCCGGCCGCATTTCCATCCGAACGACCGGTTTATTACCGTGCTCGAAGGAACCTGGTGGGTCGGCTGGGGGACGAAATATGATCCCGACAGCACCTACCCGATGCCCAAGGGCAGCTTTATACGTCATTTCGGCAAGCAGATCCATTACGACGGCGCGAAGGACGGTGAAGTGATTCTGGAGATGGTCGGCGAGGGGCCGGATACGATGATGTCGCCCCGGCAATTGAACGATCAGAAGGAGTAACGCGACGGCTCCGGTTCCCGCGGTCGATGCCACTTTTCACACACACTCCTGAACGCCCGTTGGTTTCGATCGTCACGCCATGCTTCAACGCCGCGCGCTATATCGAAGAGACCATCCAAAGCGTGCTCGCGCAGGATTACCCGCGCATCGAATACATCGTGATGGACGCAGGCTCGACCGATGGCACGGTCGACATTCTGCAGCGCTACGCGGATCGACTGAAATTCGTGAGTGAGCCGGATAATGGAGCGGCGGATGCGATCAACCTCGGCTTCGCGCGCACGCACGGCGAAATTTTCACCTGGCTCAACGCGGACGACGTTCTGCTCCCCGGCGCAGTGTCGGCCGCTGTCCGTAACTTCGAAGGCGACGTGGTGTATGGCGACGGATGGTGGATCGACGAGTGCGGCGCGCGAATCGCACCGTATCCGGTTCGCGATTTCGACGCGGATCTGCTTTCACGCGAATGTTTTATCTGCCAGCCCGCCAGTTTTCTGCGCCGCGAAGCGTTCGAAAACGCCGGCCGGATGGACCCGGCGTTGCAGCTCACCTTCGATTACGAATTGTGGATGCGCCTGGCCAAAACGTGCCAGTTCCGCCGCATGGAAGGCACCTTTGCGCTGTCGCGCATGCATCGCGACAACAAATCGTTAGGCCAGCGCGGCCCGGTGTTCCGCGAAACCTTCCGCATCCTGCATCGCCATTACGGCTATGTCCCGTTCTCCTGGATCTACGCTTACTTGTGCTATCGCGCCGACCGCCGCGACCAGTTTTTCGAGTTGCTGAATCCGTCGATGGCTCGTTATGCGCAGAGCCTGCCTGTCGGGTTATGGATGAATCGCGGATCGATGGCGCGTTATTTCGCGGAGTGGTTCCGAATCATGAGCTGGTCCGGATTTCTGCGCCGCGTGTCACCTAAGTTAAGACCCAAGTGAAACCGCACGGTATAATTAGTGTTTCATGGACGATAAAGAACGTACACGAGCCTTGGGCGCCACGCTCGGCCAGATTGAGAAGCAATTCGGTAAGGGCTCCATCATTCGCCTGGGCGCGCGGGCGGTGGAGGCGGTGCCCTGCATTTCGACCGGATCGATTTCGGTCGATTACGCGCTCGGCGCCGGCGGGTTTCCGCGCGGGCGCATTTCTGAAATTTTCGGGCCGGAGTCGTCCGGAAAAACCACCGTCGCGCTGCAGGTGGTCGCCGAAGCGCAGCGGGTCGGCGGAATGGCCGCGTATATCGACGTGGAACACGCGCTCGATCCGGCTTACGCCCGCAAGCTCGGCGTGGATGTCGATAATCTGTTGGTTTCGCAGCCGGATTACGGCGAACAGGCGCTTGAAATTACCAACGCGCTGATCACGTCGGGTTCGATCGACGTCCTGGTGGTGGATTCGGTGGCGGCGCTGGTTCCCAAAGCCGAGCTCGATGGCGAAATGGGCGACAGTTTCATGGGCGTCCATGCGCGGCTGATGTCGCAGGCCATGCGGAAGCTGACCGGAATCGTGTCGAAGTCCAATACCTGCCTGATTTTCATCAATCAGATCCGCGAAAAAATCGGCGTGATGTTCGGTAACCCGGAAACGACCACGGGCGGCCGCGCGCTGAAGTTTTATTCGAGTGTCCGCGCCGATATCCGCCGTATCGCCGCGATCAAAGACGGTGAAGTGGTGACCGGCAATCGGACCAAGATCAAGATCGTGAAAAACAAAATGGCTCCGCCGTTCCGCGAAGCGGAATTCGACATTATTTACGGCGAAGGAATTTCGAAGGAAGGCGACCTGATCGATCTGGGGGTCGCGCAGAATCTGGTCGAAAAAAGCGGGGCCTGGTACAGCTTCAAAGGCGAGCGAATCGGCCAGGGACGCGAAAATGCGCGGCAATTTTTGAAAGATAATCCGGACGCGAAGACCAAGCTCGACACGGAATTGCGAAAGCTGCTCGGCTTGTTCCGGGCGGAAGCGCAGACGGCGCCTCCGACTCCTGCGCCGACCGTCGCCACTGCAGCAGCGCGGAAGTAGTCAGTCGACATCCAGGCCCTTCTTGATCTGCGACCAAGGAATCAATGCCTTGCCTCGATTCCGCTGGACGGCCTCGCGCAAATCTCGCAAATCCTCGAGATCCTCCACTCGCTCACGAAGCTTATCCAACTCTGCGGATAGCTCACGAATCGTGCGGGACTTCTGCTTCGGCGCGGCGATGGTTTTAGCTATAGGCATCTTTCCTGTCTTTCACAGCCACTTCAATCTGATCACGTTCCAACGTCGCCGAACCGCCTTCGGCAGCGACTTCAATTGGTCTCTGGCAGTCTCTGATAGAGCGAGCCGGTAGACCATTCTTCTTACCGCACCTGCGCTTTTAACTCGCCCTCGGCCAACCGAATATTCACTTCAGACCCCGCCGGCGCATCCCCGGGCGACTTCACCACGATTCCATCCCTCTGCACGATCGCGTAGCCGCGTTCGAGCGTTTTCAAGGGGCTCAACTGGCGAAGATGCGCGTCGAGCTCGGCGATCGAACCGCGTGCGACGCTCAAGCGCAGCCGCATCCTCTGCTCGAGCGATGCTTCGCATGTTTCCAGCTTTTGCCGCGCACGCGCGAATCTTAATCGAACGTCCAGTTGCGCCAGACGGGCCGACGCGAGATCCAGCGATCGGCGGCGCGTGTCGACGATCGCTCTCCACTGGTCGCGCAGGCGGTAATCTAACTCATCGACCTTCTGCATTTGCTTCCCGATGGCGCGATGCAAACGCGCTTGATCCACGGCGAGCGTATGAAACCGGCGTCCCTTTAGCGCCAGGTGCAAGCGAATCGCCTGACGCAGTTTAATCTCGCAGCCGTCGATGCGATCTTCAATACTCCGCCGCGTTCCGATGACCAGTTCTGCCGCGGCCGATGGCGTGGGCGCCCGCAGATCGGCGACGAAATCCGCAATGGTGAAATCGGTCTCGTGGCCGACTGCGGATATCACCGGAACGGCCGACCCGGCAATGGCGCGGGCGACGCTCTCTTCGTTGAACGTCCACAAATCTTCAAGCGACCCTCCGCCGCGGGCGACGATCACCACTTCCGCCCATCCGGAACGGCTGAAGTAATCGATGCCAGAGACCACCTGCTCCACCGATCCTTCGCCCTGCACGAGCGCCGGATAAATTCGAATGTGCCGTCCCGGAAAGCGGCGGTCGAGAATATTTAAGATGTCCTGGATCACGGCTCCCGAAGGCGACGTCACGATTCCGATCCGCTCCGGCATCTGCGGCAGGGGACGTTTTCGCGCGGCGTCGAACAAGCCTTCCGCGGCCAGCTTCTTTTTCAATTGTTCGAAGGCGAGTTGCAGCGCACCATGGCCCTGCGGCTCGATCACTTCGACGATCATCTGGACCTCACCGCGCGCGTCATAGAAATCGACGCGGCCGCGCACCAGCACCGCGATGCCGTCCTGCGGCTTGAATTTCAGATACCGCGCGGTCATGCGATAGCAGACACAGCGAATCTGCGCAGATTCGTCCTTCAAAGTGAAGTAATAATGACCGCTGGGCGGGAGCTTAACGCCCGAAATCTCGCCGGCGACCCAGATGTCGCTGAATTCGGCAGACAGCAGGCCGCGCATGGCTTGCGCCAGTTCACCCACCGAATAAAGATTCGGTTCCGAACCCCAGTTGAGGGCGATCTGCTCCACGTTCCAGGTTATCGCAGTCATTCAAATTTTCTATCCCAGGCGCGTTCCCGGCTTGCTATGCTGTAGCGATATGAGCCACGGAGCTAAGACGCCGAAAGACGTCCTTGAGTACGCAAAAAAGAACGAGGTCAAGCAGCTCGACCTCCGGTTTACCGATCTTCCCGGTCTGCAGCACCACGTCTCCTACCCGATCACGGAGCTGGAGGAAGACAACTTCGAGCAGGGCTACGGCATGGACGGATCGAGCATCCGCGGCTGGGCCGCGATCAACGAAAGCGATATGCTGCTGATCCCCGATCCGGGGACTGCCTACATCGATCCGTTCTACGAAACGCGCACGCTGGTGATGACCTGCGACGTCATCGATCCGATCACGCGCCAGCATTACGACCGCGACCCGCGCTGGATCGCGCGTAAGGCGGAGATGTATTTGCGCAACTCCGGCCTGGCCGACACCGCGTACTTCGGCGCGGAAGCCGAATTTTTCATTTTCGACAACGTGCGTTTCGATCAGAACGCGCACTCCGGTTTCTATTTCATCGACGCGGAAGAGGGGCGCTGGAATTCCGGCCGCGAGAACAACAACCTCGGCTACCGGCCGCGCTATAAAGAAGGATATTTCCCGGTCCCGCCAACCGATCATTATCAGGACCTGCGCGCGGAAATGGTCGAGACCATGATCCGCTGCGGTCTGAATATCGAATGCCACCATCATGAAGTGGCGACCGGCGGCCAGTGCGAAATCGATCAACGATTTGACACGCTGGTGAAATCCGCGGACAACATGATGCTGTACAAGTACGTGATCCGCAACGTCGGCTACCAGTACGGCAAGAGCGTCACGTTTATGCCGAAGCCTCTGTTCGGCGATAACGGCAGCGGCATGCATACGCATCAGAGCCTTTGGAAGGGCGGCGCTCCGCTGTTTGCGGGCGACATGTATGCGGGTCTCAGCCAGATGGCGCTGTGGTACATCGGCGGGCTTCTGAAGCACGCGCGCGCGTTGTCGGCGATCATCGCGCCCACCACCAATAGCTACAAACGCCTGGTGCCAGGTTACGAAGCGCCGGTCAATCTGGCTTATTCGCGGCGCAACCGCTCGGCCGCGGTCCGCATCCCGATGTATTCGGCGAGCCCCAAGGCCAAGCGCGTCGAATTCCGTCCGCCCGATCCGAGCTCGAATCCGTACATGGCGTTCGCGGCCATGATGATGGCCGGACTCGACGGCGTGCTCAACAAGATCGATCCGGGCGAGCCGCTCGATAAAGATATTTACGATCTGTCGCCGGAAGAGATGAAGATGGTCCCGTCGATGCCGGCGTCGCTCGAAGAAGCGCTGGCGTGCCTTGAGGACGATCACGGCTTCATGCTGAAGGGCGACGTGTTCAGCGAAGAACTGCTCGAAACGTTCATCGCCTACAAGCGCAAGAACGAATCGGATGCCGTCCGTCTGCGCCCGCACCCGTATGAATTCGCACTTTACTACGACATCTGAACCGCCGCCGCGGCTGTAGCGCGGACGGAACAGAGCGAAGGATAGGCTCGCTCGATTTCCCGTGCGCGGCGTAAAATGGCTGTATGCGCAATGAGTTTACGGCGATCGTCGAGCAGGGTGGTCCCTGGTACGTCGCATACTGTGCGGAAGTTCCCGGCGCGAACGGCCAGGGCAAAACGCGCGAAGAATGCCTGGCGAATCTCCGCGAGGCGATTGCGATGATCCTTGGATCACCGCCGGGAAGAATCACTGCGCGCCCTGCCTCCAGACGCCAAGCAGGAACTCGTCGTTGTCGGATGAAGCGCGAAGCGCTGGTTCGCCACCTTCGCAGATACGGCTGTGTGCTGCACAGGGAAGGTAAGGAGCACGCTCTGGGAGAATCCGCAGACCGGCCACGCCGAAGCGGTGGGGCGTCACACCGAAGTTGCGAATCTTCTTGCCAAGAGGATTTGCAGGAAACTATCCATCCCTGACCCGGCTGGGTGAGCGCCTGGCTTCCTCCGCTACGATGGTAAGCGAAAGTGTCCGCGTCCATCGTTCAGATCAACATTTCGAGAGGCGGCGTTCCCAAGCGGCCCATCCCTGAAGGCGACGTGACCAAGCTCGGCATCGTGGGCGACGATCAGGCGCATCCGCAAATCCATGGCGGACCGGTTCAAGCGCTATTAATCGTTACGGCCGAAGGCATCGACGAGCTGATCGCGCAGGGATTCCCGCTGTTCGCGGGCGCGCTCGGCGAAAATCTCACCACGCGCGGGCTCGACCGGCGGGCCATGCGCATCGGTCAGCGGTATCGGACGCCGTACCTGATTTTCGAGCTCACCAAGATGCGGGAGCCTTGCCAGCAGCTTCTGGTTTACGGCGCCGGGATTCAGAAGGCGGTGTACGATTCGCAGATCCAGGCTGGTGATGCTTCGTCCCCACGCTGGGGTTTGGGCGGATTTTATGCGTCGGTGATTCAACCGGGAACGGTAAGGACGGGAGATCCCATAACGCTTTTTGAAGAGCTCGCCTAGTGAAACCACGTTTAACCGCTCCCTTTGGTCGCGGCTCGGGGAGCAGTTTCTCGAACACTTCGATGGCGATTGGTCCGGACGTCCCCTCCCCGAGCCGCGACCAAAGGGAGCGGTTAAACTTTTGGATGGTCCGCCAGTGATGCGCCGATTGTCTTCGCTGGCGTTTCAGGATCCGGGGCGCGCCGGCCGCGAAATCGGGGAGCTTTCGCGCGGGCTTCCCGACACCGTGGTGGAACGGATCGACCTGCTGCTGGCCGCGTCGGCGGCGCCCGAGCAGGGGCTTCGATATTTTGCGGGCCTGCGCGAGCGCCAGCCGCAGTCGTTCCACCGCCTGACCCGCTCGCCCGCCGGCCTGCGCTATCTGATCGCGATTTTCACTCACAGCCAGTTCCTTTCCGAAGAAATTCTGGAGCATCCCGGCTGGGTGGAAGAGCTGCTTGTATCGGGCGATCTGCACCGGGTGCTCGATGCTGAACAATATCGCGCGTGTCTTAATGTCACGCTTTCGGCGGGCGTGCCCGCCCCGCTCGAGCTGGCGCAGTTCCGGCGTCGGCAGATTCTGCGGATCGTGGTGCGCGACGTGCTTGAATTCGGATCGCTGTCCGAAATCACGTCCGAGCTTTCCGCGCTGGCCGACGCGATTCTGGAAACCGCGTATCAGCGCATTCACGCCGACCTGGTGCGCCGCTTCGGACCCACCGATGCGAATTTTTGCGTGATCGCGCTCGGAAAACTGGGCGGCGGCGAGCTGAATTATAGCTCGGATATCGACCTGATGTTCCTGTATTCGGAAAACGGGCAAACTACCGGGCCCACGCCGGTCACCAACAAGGAGTTTTTCAAAGAGGCGGCCAATCAGCTCACTACGCTGCTGTCTACTTACACGGCGGAAGGCCTGTGCTACCGCGTGGATCTGCGTCTTCGCCCGGATGGGCGGCTGGGGGAAGTGTGCATTTCGCTTGACGGGGCGCGCCAGTATTACGCGAATCGCGGCCGCGACTGGGAGCTGCAAATGCTGATTAAGGCGCGCATCGCGGCGGGCGATCGCGTGGTGGGGCGCAAGCTGCTGGATTTTGTCGAGCCGAGAATTTATTCGACCACGCTCGATTTTTCGGCGGTTGAGACGCTATCGGAAACCCGCGAGCGGTTAAACGAAAAACTCGCCGCGAAAAAATCGCGCGGCCGATCTCAGATCAAACCGCGCCGCCGGTCGATCGACGTGAAGCTGGAGCGGGGAGGTATTCGCGATATCGAATTCGTGGTGCAGTGCCTGCAGCGCCTGCACGGCGGGTCGGAACCGTGGGTGCGGCACGGCGGAACGCTGCTGGCACTTTCCCGGCTGCACGACAAGGATTTTCTTTCCGAAACCGAATACGGCCGCCTGGCGAGCGCCTACCAGTTTCTGCGCGATCTGGAGCATCGGCTGCAGCTGGTGGACGATTTGCAGACCCACTCGCTTCCAGAAGACGCGGCCGAGCTGGAGCTGCTGGCGCGGCGGATGCCCGGGCGCGATCGCGACCGCTCGGCGGCTTTACTCCTCGAAGAAACGCAGCGTCATTTTCAGAACGTGATCGAGGTCTACGAACGCGTGGTGCATTCTTCGAAGCCGGGCGATGCTTCGGATGGCGCAGTGAGCCCCGTGGTCCGCGCACTCGATCAGCGGTCGCCCGCGCTCGCGGCGGCGCTGGCCGCTTCGGGCCTTCGGCGCGGATACCGGGATTTCGAACATTTCCTGGAGCGCGCGGGCGCCGCCGTTTTTGAAGCCAACCAGCCGCGCACTCGCTGCGCGCTTGATTTGTTCGAACACAGCCCGTTTTTCGCGGAAGAGTTGATCCGCACGCCCGCGCTGGTGGAAGAAATCGGCGGCGAGCCGGGTGAGGAGCCCGCGCCCGCGGATGCGACCGAGCTGCGCCGCTGGTATCGCCGCCAGATGCTGCGCATTCAATCGAAGAGCGTGTGCCGCGCGCATCCGATTTTCGATACGCTCGCGGAAACTTCCGGATTGGCGGACGCTGCCATCGCGCGGGCGTATGAAATCGCCATCGCGGACGTGCGTCTCGCGCATGCTCCACTGGACGCCGCTTATCAGCCGTCCGATCAGATGTTCGTGATCGCGCTCGGCCGGCTGGGCATGCGCGAATTCGATCTCGCTTCCGACGCCGATCTGGTGTTCGTTCTGGCGGAGCCGGATGCGGCCGAAATCCGCTTCTGGACGCGCGTCGCGGAGCGGATCATCGATCTGCTGACGGCCTACACGGGCGAAGGAGTCCTGTTTGCCGTGGACACGCGGCTCCGGCCCAACGGCAGCGGAGGGCCGCTGGTGCACACCGAAACCGCGGTGCGTGAATATTTTGGACGCGCGGCCGAGGCCTGGGAAGGCATCACTTACATGAAGTCGCGCGTGGTGGCCGGAAACGCGGCGGGCGCCGAAGCGTTCCTTCATCAACTTCAGGAAGTCGACTGGCGGCGTTACGGACAAAGCGGGCGGTCGCGCGCGGATTTGCAGCAGATGCGCATGCGGCTTGAAAAGGAACAGGGCGCGTCGCATCCGCTGAAGGCGGGGCGCGGCGGATATTACGATATCGATTTCATGCTGATGTATCTGCGGCTCAAGAGCGCGGGAATTTTCTTCAAGGTGCTGAACACGCCGGAACGGATCGTGGTGCTGGAAAGCATGGGTCACCTGGATCGCGCCGAGGCGCAGTTTCTGGATCAGGCGGCGACGTTTTATCGCGCGCTCGACCATGGACTGCGCGTGTTAACCGGGCACGCGGAGGGGAAGCTGCCGGGATCGGAGGCGGTGCTCGAAACGCTCGCCAGCCTGGTGAAGCGCTGGACGCCGGTGCCGCTCGATCAGCTCGCCGAGATTCGCGACCGGACCCGCGCGCTGTTCGATCGTCTATTCGGCTGAGGCTCAGGACGGCGGGCCTCGGCCCGCGCGAGGCTTCAGCCTTGCCCGCCGTGAGCGGCGCTGAAGCGCCGCGCGGATTGAAAATTCGCCGTCCCCCGCACGGATACCTATTCGGCTGAGGCGCTTTGCCGGACGCCCGCGGCGAAGCCTAGCGAGTGAAGCGATCCGCTCGATTCACGCATGTGCAACCGGGTCTCAACCACGATTTTCATCCGGCGGCGCGCCGGATCCTGGATGCGCTGGATCAGGACCTCCATGGCGCGGAAGCCCATTTCGTAGGAGGGTTGTGCGACGGCGGTCAACATCGGGTTGAGCGCTTCGCAAAACCAGGAGTCTCCGAACGTCGCGAGCGCGACGTCTTCCGGGCATCGCCGGTTGCGCTGCTCGAGCGTGCGCAGCAGCGCCGCGGCCAGGTTCACGTCGGGCGCCACAATCGCGGTCGGAAGCGGATCGCGGTCGAGCAGCCGCGGGACTGCGGAGACCAGCGTGTCATCATAGTCGAGACCGGCGTCCTGCAGTCCCTGACGGTAGCCCTCAAGGCGCGCCCGCGCGGCGTCGCAATCGGCGCCCGGAATCCAGCCGATGGAGCGGTGTCCCAGCGAAGCCAGGTGCTTCACGCAATCCCGCGCGCCGTCGGAGTGGCCGGCCACCACGCAATCGAGGCCCAGCCCGGACGATTCGCGCTCCAGGCACACAATCGGGATGCCGGCGTCATGAACGGCGCGGATATGGTCCTCGCCCGGGCCGGTCGACATGGCCAGCAGAATCCCGTCCACGCGATGCGTGCGCAGCGCCGTCACGATCCGCCGTTCGCGCTCCCACTGCCGGTCGGAATTGAGGGCCACCAGCAGGTAATTCTGAAGCCAGGCGGCGTCCTCTGCGCCCCGGAGCATCTGCGGTGTGGCGGGATCGGTAATATCTCCGATCACCATGCCGATCATGCTGGTGCGCCGGATTTTCAGGCTCCGCGCCAGGTGATTCGGCTGGTAATTGAGCTCCTGAATGACTCGCAGCACACGATCCTTGAGCTGTTTACTCACCGGCACAGCGCCGCTCAGGACATTCGAAACGGTCCCGACCGACACCCCCGCGCGAAGTGCGACCTCCCGGATCGTAGGCACTGTATTTCTTTAATGCGGCGAGGCGGCGGAGTGTATCATTTTGACAGTGAATTTCTTGATTAAAATGCCTAAATTCTAGCAAAGGCTGATCGGGGCGCATGGCGAAACGAACCCACGGATGATCTTACTGCTGATATTTCAGATACTTATGGCTTGACTGGCGGAGCGGTTCGACTACAATAAATCGTGGCCTTTTATCCGATGGCGCTCGTTCTTGCGGGCGCGCTCTGCCACGCCCAAGCGACCTACACTTACACCGGGCATGAGGAGGGGCGGAGGAGGGACAGCCTGAATTGAGCCCTTCATTTTTCCGGCGAAGGGGACGGAGCACCCCGTCCCCTTTCGAAATTCTATGGATCCTCATGGAACGCTCCAATAGAATGGCAGGGTCGAAATCAGTCCCTGGCTGGGTGGGCCGCTAGACGGAGTGAAACGGGTAGCCCTTTTCAAGGCGTCATCATACCGAAACTCCCCTCTAGGCACTCGGCAAACACTCGTCCGGAAGGGCAAAAGCCCAATTCGACCGGAATTTTGCAAGGGGACACTCAGCTCCGTCCCCTTCATCAAAAAATTGAAGGGCTCAATTCAGGCTGTCCCCTCCGGCGGCGGCCTGTCAGCAGGTCAGACTTCCGCAATCGTTGGAGCAGTGATCACCGTAAACAACGTTCCGTCCGCTGCCGTTTCCACTTCGATCATCGCCAGCGCACCCGGCATTTACACAATTCCGGCGACCGGCCAGGGCCATGCAATCCTTACTTTTTTAAATCCTGCGACCAATCAGCCTGCCATCGCCGCCCCTGCGAGCGCGGGGATCGCTTATCCGACCGCGCCCATTCCGCGTGGCACCGGCGGATTTTTCTACGTGAACGGCCTTGGGGCAATGACGCCTTCAGTTCCCGATGGAAGTGGAAGCTGCCCCGCAACCGACGGAGTTTGCAACGCCAATGCGATGCCGACCGTTCTGGTCGGCGGCATCACCGCTCCGGTGGCGTTTGCTGGACAAGCACCTGGATTTCCCGGCGTCTACCAGGTCAACATCACGATCCCCCAGAACGCACCGACCGGTAGCGCCGTTCCTCTGGTCGTACGATCTGCCGACGGCACGGTCACCAGCAATGCGGCAACCATCGCGATCCAGTAGCCTTTGATGATAGGCGAGGGAACACCTACCCGCGCCCTCACACCTGCTCCTTCGGCGCGATGCCGAGAGCTTTCATCTTCCGATACAGATGGCTCCGCTCCAGTCCGAGCAGTTCCGCCGCGCGCGTTACATTGCCCTTCGATTCTTCGAGCTTCTTCAAAATGTAATCGCGCTCGGCGGCTTCGCGGACTTCCTGCAGGCTGCCGAAACGGTCCATGGGGCGATCGAACACTGCGCGTCTTGACCGGTCGAGCGGGATGTGGCGTGCGTCGATTCTGGTTTGCGGGTTCATGATGACGATCCGCTCCATCAGGTTGCGCAGCTCGCGGACGTTCCCCGGCCAGGGATATTCTTCCAACGCGCGCAGAGCTTCGTCGGTGAGCTCTTTGGGTTTACGGCCGTAGCGGCGGGCGAATTCTTTTAAGAAATGATCGGATAGCAGGCGTACGTCTTCCACACGTTCGCGCAGCGGGGGGACGTGAAAGGGGACTACGTTCAGGCGATAGAAAAGATCTTCGCGGAAATTGCCGCGCTCGATTTCTTCTTCCAGATTTTTGTTGGTGGACGCGACTACGCGCACGTCCACTTGGATCGATTCGGCCGCGCCGACCGGTTCGAAGCGCTGCTCGTCTAACGCGCGCAGGACCTTGGCTTGGGTCTTGAGCGACATGTCGCCGACTTCGTCTAAGAACAGCGTTCCGCCGTCGGCTTTTTGCAATTTTCCGATTTTGTCTTCAAGCGTACCGGCCAGACTGCCTTTGCGATGGCCGAACAACTCGCTTTCGATCAGCTCTTCCGGGATGGCGGCGCAGTTGACTTCGATAAACGCGTCAGCCGCGCGCGGGCTGGCGGCATGAATTGCATGGGCGATCAGCTCTTTACCGGTGCCGCTTTCGCCGAAGATCAGAACGCGGCCGTTGGTGGCGGCCATCAGCGAGAGCTGCTGGCGCAGAGCCTTCATGGGAACGCTTTCCCCGATAATCTGCGGACGCGAGTGGCCGTTTTCCTTCAGGCGGCTCAGCTCGATTTCGAGACGCCGCTGCTGCACCGCGTTGTTC
Source organism: Terriglobia bacterium (assembly GCA_963797245.1). GTDB lineage: Bacteria > Acidobacteriota > Terriglobia > Bryobacterales > Bryobacteraceae > Palsa-187. The sequence continues at coordinate 73,872 of CAWCPE010000006.1, read as the reverse complement.
AACGCGACGGTGACCTTCTCAATGGTCAGCGGCTTTTCGAGGAAATCGAACGCGCCGAGCTTGGTGGCTTTCACCGCGGTTTCGATCGTCCCGTGGCCTGAAATGATGAGCACCTGCGGACGATCTTCGAGCGGAATCTCCTGAATGCGGCCGAGCGTTTCCAACCCATCCATGCCAGGCAGCCAGACGTCGAGCAGCACGGCGTCGTAATTCTGGCGGGCCAACTCTTCAATGCACCGTTCGCCGGATTCGACCGCGGAGCAGGTGTAGCCTTCGTCTTCGAGCACGCCGCGCAGCGATTCGCGAATTCCGGGTTCGTCGTCCACCACCAGGACGCGCGTGTTTTTCACGCCCGCGCCTCTGCCTGACTGGCGGCTTCGGCCGCGATTTCCACCGCGAGCACGGCCGGGATCTCTACATAAAATCGCGCGCCGGCAGGACGATTATCCTCGACGCGAATCCGTCCGCCATGCTCGGACAGGATGTGATTCACGATCGCGAGTCCGAGGCCGGTGCCGCGGCCTTTGGTCGAAAAATAGGGCAGGAAAAGCTTCTCTTTGTCGGCCGCCGAAATGCCGCAGCCGGTGTCGGCCACCAACAGCTCCACCGATTCGCCGGAGACGGAGTGAGTGGTCACCAGTAAACGCTTGATCAGCGACTCCCGCATGGCTTCGGCAGCGTTATCGACCAGGTTGACCACGGCTCGCTTGAACTGTTCAGGATCGGCATTCACGGGAGGAAGGTTCAACCCGAGGTCGACGCGCAGATCGATGCCGTCTAATCGTCCGGCAAACACATCGAGCGCATTGCGGACAATTTCATTCATGTCGCAGGGCACCAGCTGCGCGGCGGGAAAGCGGGAGAATTGCGAAAACTCGTCAGCCAGGCTCTTGACCGATTCCACTTCGCGCGCAATGGTGGCTGAGCACTCCCTTAAGATCCGTTGCGACTCCACGCTGACGGCGCCGCGGTCCAGCTGGCGGGCGATTCGTTCGGCGCACAACGCGATGGGCGTGAGCGGGTTTTTCAGTTCGTGCGCGATGCGGCGGGCCACTTCGTGCCAGGCGGCGGCTTTCTGCGCGCGCAGCAATTCGCTGGTGTCTTCGAGCACCACCACGAACCCCGGAGCGGCGGAATGGCTGGCGGGCAGCGCGGAAACGGTGACGGCCAGATGCAGGACCACGTTCGAGCGGGCGTCGCGGGCGGCTTCGACGTCGATCTGGCTGGCGGCGACGCCGGTGCGCCGGGCGCGCTTCATCAGGTATTGAATCTCCACCACATCGTCGGGCGGAAACAGGTCGGACAGGTGACCGGCGCGCGCGATCTGCTCTTCGCCAAACAGGCCCTGGAGGGCACGATTCACGCGCTGGATGCGGCCGTCAAGCGTCAGCGAAATCACGCCGGTGGGAATGCTTTCGAGGATCGCTTCCGTGAAACGGCGGCGGCTTTCGAGCTCCCGGCTATTGGCTTCGAGCTCATGCATCATTTCGTTGAAGGCGCGAACCAGCGTGGCCAGCTCATCGATGGCTTTCACCTGCACGCGGTGGCCGAGATTGCCGCGGCGCACTTCGCTCGCGGCCACCAGCAGTGCGGAAATCGGCACGCTGATCTGGCGCGCCAGCATCAGGGCGATCCAGGTGGCCACCCACAGGACGAACAGCGCGATCAATAATTCGAACAGCAGATAGAGATTGCGGAACCACTTGCGCTGCGCGGCCAGCTGGTTGTATTCGCGCATGTCCCGGTCGATCTGAATCTGTTTCGCGGCCAGATCGACGCCGGGCACCAGGCCGATGGTGAGCGTGCGGCCGTCGCCGATGGACGCCTGGGCCTTTTGCTGGGTTGCGTTGGACGGCTCCGACGGACACATCGGTGCTCCGTCGATGCGCAGATCGTAGATCCGGTGTTCCGAGCACAGCCGCGTAAAGTCGAGCGTGCCGGCGCGCAGCTCGGGCATCAACGCGATCCAGTTGGCGAGCGCCTGAGCGCGGTCGCGGACTTCGTCATCGAGCGCTGCCGCGGTATCCACCAGATTGGTGCGCACGGCTTCGGAGGGCAGGCTGAACCATTTGTCCAAGGTGCGATTCAGAACGGCGTAGCCGAACGCGACCAGGAACACGACCGGAAGCAGGCTCAAGGCAAGCGCTCCCATCACCAGTTTCGATTTGATGCGCGAGCCTTCGCGGCTGCTCTGCCAGGAAATGTACAGCTTCACGCCTTCCCGGAACAGCATGAATCCGAGCATGACCGTGAGCAGGAAGATGAGCGTCGAGACGGCCCAGAAGACGAACGTTTGCGCGGTGTTGGCGGGTCCGTACTCGACTTTGAGGGAAACCTGCCAGACGACGAGCGTCAGTAGAATGGCGAGCAGAACCAGCCCGGAGCCGATAAGGTACCGCTTGCGCATGGCAGTTTTAATTATAGGGATATATATCCATGGGCAGCGTCGCGGGCGAGAGAATTTCGCCGGTCGGCGCACAATTAATAAGACAAGCATGCCGAAGGCGGTCCAGGTTCTCGACGAAGTGGTCGAACATCGTATCTATCTCATTCGTGGCGTGAAAGTTATGCTCGATTCGGACCTGGCGAAACTCTACGGAGTCACCACCGGGAATTTGAACTTGGCCGTTCGCCGGAACGCGGAGCGGTTTCCACCGGATTTCATGTTCCAGTTGACCAGGGAAGAGCTTCAGGACTTGATCTTGCAGTTCGCAAGATCAAGTTGGGGCGCGGCATCGGAAGTTGCCGTATGCCTTTACGGAGCATGGAGTTGCGATGCTTTCGGCGGTCTTGCGGAGCCGGCGGGCGGTCGAAATGAGCATCCTTGTCATGCGCGCGTTTGTGAAATTGCGCGAAATGGTGGCGTCGAATCGCGATCTGGCGGCGCGAATGGAAAAGCTCGAAGCATCGCAGAAGGAGCATGCTTCGGTGATCAATATTCTCGCGGAGGAAATTGACATGTTGAGGATTCCCCCACCGTCGTCGCCGAAACGCATTGGATTCCGGACCGGTTAGTCTTCTAGAATCACCATCGCCATGGCCTGATCGCGAGTATGCGTCAGGGATAACGCGATGTTGCGGACGCCGAGTTTGTTCGCGATCTCCGCGGCTTTCCCGTGAAACGCGAGCGTCGGGCGGCCGGTGGGAAGGTTGGTCACCTCGAAATCGCGCCACGCGATTCCTCCGCGCCACCCGGTGCCGAGCGCTTTCATCCCGGCTTCCTTGGCGGCGAAGCGCGCGGCGAAGCGTTCATACAGATTCGCTTTGCGCTCCGAGTAGGCGATTTCGCGATCGGTAAACACGCGCTGTTTAAAACGCTCGCCATGCCGTTCCATCGCCTGGCGGAGGCGATCGACTTCGCACAGATCGACGCCCGTTCCGACGATCACAGTTCGGCACCGGTGGTGGTGATGGTCAGGCGGCCGTGCTTGACGCCCTTGGTGGAAATGAGCGCGTCGGCGATTTTCCGGACGGCCGAGGCCTTGCCTTTGAGCACCATCACTTCCAGGCAATTGTCGTGATCCAGGTGGACGTGCAGAGTGCTGAGCACGTTGTGAAAGGCCTGGTGCTGCATTTCATTGAGGCGCTCCGATAGCAGGCGGACGTGGTGATTGTAGACCAGGGTGACGGTACCCACCACGATGCTGTCGGGGCCTTCCGCCGTCTTTTCGATGAGCTGATCCCGAATCAGGTCACGAAAGGCTTCCGAGCGGTTGGTGTAGCCGCGCTGGGCGATCAGTTGATCGAACTGTTCGAGCAGCGCGGCGTCGATGGCCACGCCAATGCGGCTGAGATCGCTCATGAATACGAGGGTATCAGGAGCGGAACAGGACGCTTTCCCGCTGGAACATGCGCGTGGCCAGCAGGAACGCGATGGCGGCGTATACCAGGTTCGCACCCACGGCCACACCGAGATTGAGCATGGACGGGTCGCCCAGCAGAACGCTGCGCATCATCATGCTGGCATTGAAAATCGGAATCAGGCACAACGCCGGGGTCAGTTCAAAGCCGGGCATGCCGCCGAGCATGGCCGGGAAAATCACCACCAGCATGATGGGCGTCAGGTAGCTCTGCCCTTCCTTGAAGCTGCGCGCGAACAGCGCGATGGTGAACATGGTGGAGGCCGCGAAAATCGCCATGGGAAGCAGAATCAGGGCGATCATCGCGACCGTGTGCGGATCGAGCGGGATGGTGTCCATCATGTGCTTCAGCTCTTCGGTCCGGTTGCCGAGTTTCACGTTCTTGAGCGAATACACCATGCTGGCGAGCGTCAGCATGGCGGTAAGAAAGATGGCTGTCATGGCCGCGAAAATCTTGCCGAGAACAATTTCCTGGCGCGATGCGGGCGAGGCCAGGAACGGCTCCAGCGTCTTGCGCTCCTTTTCACCAGCGGTCATATCGAGGATCGGATACATGCCGCCGGTGAACATCAGCAGCAGAAGCAGATATGGCAGCATGGTGCCCCACACCGAGCCGGCCATCTTCCGCGCGCCGGCGACATTCGTACGCTTCACTGTGAACGGTGTGAGGACGCTGGCCGGAATTCCCGAATCGCGCAGCTTGTTGCGGATGTCCTGGACCCGCAGCTCCTCGAGCGCGATCCGGATTTTATCCGCGGCAGCGCTTGAGGTGGGGTTCGAGCTGTCGACAAAGATGACGATCTGCGCGGGCGTGCCGGGGATCTCCTCGACCGCCGCCGCGACGGATTTTTTTTCCACCGCGGAAGGCAAATCGTCGCGCTGGACGATGGGAATCCCGATCTTGGCGAGCGCTTCGCTCACCGCCGGGGTGGTGACGCGCGCGGCGATGCCGAGCGTTTTGGCTTCCTGCTGCGATTGCTCTTCGATTCGCGAGGTGAGACGCAGCGCCACCTGAATGATGAGCGGGAACACGAGCAGCGGAACGATCACCATGCTGATCATGGTGCGGCGGTCGCGCAACAGATCGAGCACTTCTTTTCGATAAATGGCTTCAATGATGTGCAATCGCATTCTATTCATCCTGGGGCAGGCCGAGAAGATCCAGGAAGATCTCGCGCAGCCGCTGTTTGCCGGTCGCGGCGCGAAGCTCATCCATGGTGCCGGTGATTTTGAGCTGGCCGCCGCTGATCACGCCGATGCGGTCGCAAAGGTATTCGGCTTCCTCCATCACGTGCGTAGAGTAGATAATGCATTTCCCCGATTTCTTGGCGCCCATGATGGCGTGTTCGATGGTGCGGGCGGTGGGAACGTCGAGGCCGGAGCTGGGCTCGTCCAGAATCAGAATCGGCGGCTCATGCAGCATGGTGCGGGCAATGGCGGTTTTCTGCTTCATGCCGGTCGAAAGTTTGTCGGTTCGGACGTCGGCGAAGCTGTTCATGTCGAACAGCTCGAATAACTCGGCGATTCTTTTCCGCCGCCGCTCCGCGCTCATTTCGTTCAAACGCCCGTAAAAATCCAGGATTTCGCGCGGCGTCAGGCGCGCGTACAAACCCATATCGCCGGAAAGAAAACCGATATGCGCGCGAACCTTCCCGGGGTCTGTATTGATGTCGAATCCGTCGAGCACGGCGGTGCCGGAGGTTGGCTTGAGCAGGGTGCCGAGCAGCCGAAGCGTGGTGGTCTTACCAGCGCCGTTGGGGCCGAGGAGCCCGAAAACCTCGCCTGCCTTCACCTCGAAAGTTACGCGATCGACGGCCAGGTGCGTGCCGCGCTTCGGGTCGGCGAAGGTTTTGGATAATTGCTGGACCTGAATCATATCGATGCTTTCCCGGCGTCCGTTGCAGTGCTCCCCTCCTTCACGGTCGGGGTTCCGTTCGGACGTTCTAACAGAACCCCGACATTCATGGAGGGGAGCACGTAATATCTCGTCGCGACAGGATACTAGTCTATACGCTTCGTGCGACTCTTTTTTATTACAGACTAGTAAAGTGAACCTGAGGCAATTGTTCGATCTGTCGCTCGACGAGCGGCGCGGCGCGGTGGGTCTTGAATGGAACGGGCGCGAATATACCTTCGGCGAAATCGCCGCGCGGAGCGATCGGACGGCTCGGGCGCTTGCGGCGCGCGGGCTCACCCGCGGCGACCGTCTGTGCGTGTACCTGGCGAACCGGATCGAGCTGATCGACCTGTTTCTGGCGTGCGTGAAGCTGGGCGTGATCTTTGTGCCGGTCAACGTTCTGTACCGGGAACGTGAAATCGCGCACATTGTGGCCGATGCCGAGCCAAAGTGGATGATCACGGAGCGCGAGCTTGCGGAATTGGAGTCGATGGACGCCGCGCCGGTGAGTTATCCGGATCTGGAAGGCGATGAACCGGCCGCGCTGGTGTACACGTCCGGAACCACGGGAACATCGAAGGGCGCGATACTGACGCACAATAACTTCGCGATCAATGGAACGAATCTAGTCGCGTGCTGGCAGATCACGGATCGCGACCGGTTCTTGCTGGCGCTGCCGCTGTTTCATGTGCATGCGCTCGGCAATGGACTGCATTGCTGGCTGACGTCGGGCTGCCGGATGCGGTTGCTCGAAAGGTTCGAGCACCAGACTGCGGTCGCGCAGTTTCTGGATTTCCAGCCGACGCTTTTTTTTGGCGTGCCGGCGATGTATGTTCGACTTCTGGACACACCGCAAGATGAAGCGGGGCGGATCGGAGAGACGATGCGCCTGTTTGTATCGGGATCGGCTCCGCTGCCCGCGCAGGTGCTCGAAGAATTTCGCGGGCTCTTCGGGCATACCATTCTCGAACGCTACGGAATGACGGAAACGATGATGAATATGTCCAATCCGTACGCGGGGGAGCGAAGGCCGGGAACAGTGGGGTTCCCGCTGCCGGGAATATCTGCCAGAATCGACGAGACGGGCGAGTTGTGGATCAAAGGTCCCAACGTATTTTCGGGATACTGGAAGCGCGAGGACGCGACGCGCGCGGCGTTTTCGGACGGATGGTTCAAAACGGGCGATGTCGCGGAACGGTCTGCGGACGGCTATTATACGTTGTGCGGACGGCGCAGCGACCTGATTATTTCGGGCGGCTTCAATATTTATCCAAGAGAGATCGAGGAATTCTTGACGGAACAGCCGGAAATTGCCGAAGCGGCGGTGGTCGCGGAGGCCGATCGCGTGCGCGGCGAAGTGCCGGTGGCATACATCGTCGTGCGCGGCGAAATCGACGGCGCGGATTTGGAAAAGCGGTGCCGGGAAAAGCTGGCGTCGTTCAAAATTCCGCGGCGGTTTGAAGTGGTCGAAAAGCTGCCCCGCAACGCGCTGGGGAAGGTGCAGAAGCACCTGCTGGCGGGACGCTAATGCGGATTCTGATGGCAACTTCGGAAGCCGCGCCGTTCGTCAAGACCGGCGGATTGGGAGACGTGCTGGGCGCGCTTCCAGCCGCGCTGGTGCGTCGCGGCGAAGAAGTCGCGGTGGTGCTGCCGCGATATCAGGCCGCGCACCCCTATGACGCGCAGCGGATCTGGCATTCGATGATGGTGGGGGTGGGGCCGCATCAATTCACAATTGCAATAGATGAAGTGATGCGAGACGGCGTTCGATATCTTTTTGTGGACTGCCCGCCGCTGTACGACCGTCCGGGGATTTACGGCCATCCGGACGATCACATCCGTTTCGCCTTGCTTTCCCGGGCGACGCTCGAGATTTCGCGGCACATTTTTCGCGCCGACGTGTTCCACTCCCACGATTGGCCGACCAGTCTGCTTCCCGTGTACCTGCGTACGAGTTTCGCGACGGATCCGACGTTTTTCGGCGCCCGGTGCGTCCAGACCATTCACAATCTCGGTTATATGGGTCAGTTCGACGAGGGTGTGCTGTGGGATCTGGGACTCGACCGGTCGCTGTATCATCCCGAGGGCCTGGAGTTTTGGGGCAAAGTGTGTCTTCTGAAGGGCGGGATCGTGTGGGCCGATAAAGTGACTACGGTGAGCCCCACGTATTCGCGCGAAATTCAGACGCCGGAGTACGGATTCAGCCTGGATGGGCTGCTGCGTTCACGCAGCTACAAACTCACCGGGATTTTGAACGGCGTCGACTACAGCGAATGGGACCCGACCAATGACCGGTTTCTGCCGGCGCACTTTTCGGCGGCCGATTTTTCGGGAAAGCGGGTTTGTAAGCAGGCGCTGGTGGGCGCGTTCGGGCTGCCGCACGATCTGGAGCGGCCGATGATCGGGATCGTGTCGCGGTTCGCGTATCAGAAAGGCATGGATTTCATCGGCGAGATCGCGGGACGGCTGGCGGAGGAGAATCTGTCGCTGGCGGTGCTCGGATCGGGCGAGGGGCCGATTGAGGACATGTTCCGCTATTTCGCCTACATGCGGCCCGACAAATTCGGCGTGCGGATCGGGTACAGTGAATCCCTGGCGCATCTGATTGAAGCTGGTTCCGACATGTTCTTAATGCCCAGCCGGTATGAGCCGAGCGGATTGAGCCAGATGTACAGCCTGCGCTACGGGACCGTCCCGATTGTGCGCGGGACCGGCGGACTGGAGGATACGGTGGACGAAACCACCGGGTTCAAATACTACAGCTATTACGCCGGGGATCTGTTCGATACGGTCAAGCGGGCGCTTGTGGCGTTCAAGGATAGGCCGGCCTGGGAGAAGCGGATGCGGCTGGGGATGGCGAAGGATTTTTCGTGGGATCGGTCGGCGGCGGAATATCAGCGGTTATACGAGTCCTAAGCAAACTTGCATCCAAACCGCAGTTCTAGCATCATAAGTAACGGAGCTTTAAAAGGAAATATGGCAACTGAAAACACTTTGCACACCGGTGGTGCGGCCGCCAACACGTTGCACTTCACCGATGGCGCTTTCGACCAGGAAGTGCTGAAATCTGATGTACCGGTCCTGGTGGACTTCTGGGCGCCGTGGTGCGGACCGTGCAAGGCGATGGGGCCGACCGTGGACGCGCTGGCTGCCGAGTATGCCGGCAAGGTCAAGATCGGCAAGATCAACACCGACGAAAACCCCGCCACCGCCATGCGTTACCAGGTGCGCGGCATCCCCACGCTGCTGCTGTTCAAAGGCGGCAAAGTGGTCGATCAACGGGTGGGCGCAATGCCCAAGCCCGAAGTCAAGAAGATGATCGACCCGCACGTTTCGGCGTAACCCAACTACTTCTTAGACTGATTGTCGATCTCCGTCTGGCGGATGATCAATGGCGCAAGCTGACTCGTCTCCGTGGGCAGGCGTACGGCCAGCGAGATTAGGTCGGGCGGTTGACCCTTCAGAATCGCCACTCCCTGGATGGGACGGTCGCCAGGACGTAGTTGGTCCATAGTTCCGAGCCCGTCCAGATGCGCGGGCGTCTCGTATTCAACCATCCTGTCGCTTCGATAGATGAGCTTGTCGGCCGGGTAAGGACCGGATGGAAAGTCCTTCGCCGGCAGGACGCCTTCCTGGATCACGGCACTTGCGAAAGCCATGTGAGCCGGAAACACGCGGGCGATCGCCTGGGCGACGTCAAACCTGCCGGCTGTTTCGCCGCTGACGTCGGATATCTCGACGGCTGCTCCGGTCCGTCCCGGCCAATTCGCAGAGAAGGCATCCCCCGCCTTGATAGGCTGCGGCGACACAATTAGATGGGTACCGCCGGAGCCGTAGTTCCCAAAGCCTTACCAGCCGCGCGGCGCCAAAACGCCCGAAGTTTCGTCATAGGCGGTATAGTAGGCGAGCTGTCGCGCTGCATCAGGATTTACGCTGACGACCTTGCCGGTGCCTTTCGGCGCCGGACGCGGGCCCACTTGACCGTCCGATTTGCAGCCAACGAATGGAACTCGAACGCTTCTCTGCGCGAGCACGCAGGAAGTCGCGATTGCGAGGGTCGCGAGCAGCCGAAGCATGGGGATATTCTAACCTGGCGAGATCGTGGCGGACGTTTCAACGTGCCGCGTCGGCACTCTTGCCGACGCTTGTACCGTCACAGGCCAGGTGTCGATATGAGTATCGACACGGCGAGCTGAAGCGTGCGCCACGATTAACTTTGGGATTTTGCGAGTTCGGCGCGTTCGTTGTGCGCGGCGCTGTGGAGGTCGGCGAATTTTGCGCCGGTAGTCGCGAGGGCGATTGCGCCGAAGACCATCCGCAGCGATACGAGTCCCCAGATCACCAGCGAAAAATTTTCGGCATCGCGCGGGACGACGTTGAAAATGTGCATCAGGGCTTCCTTGCTCATCAACAGGTAGCCGATGTTGCCGGGCGTCTGCGGGACCGCCATCCCCATGCGCAGGATCACCATGAAGGCGAACGCGTCGCCGAGCGAAAGGTCGTAGAAGCCGTAGCCGCGATAAGTGGCCCACACCGGGACCATCTGCATCAGCAGATATGGAATGCTCATACCCAGGGCGAAATACAGATAGCGCGAGTGGCCGATCAGGCTCAGGTCGTCGATCAGCACGCGCAACTGGCGTCGCCACCAGCTTTTACCTTCCAGCGCGGCGCGGGCGCGGTGACGGTGGAACATCATCAGGCCGACCAGAATCGCGGCCGATAACACCACCACGCCCAGGACGTAGCCGCCGTCGACGATCCAGCGCATGTGATGCGGCAATGCGACCATGCGGAGGGTCAGAATCAGGGACGCGCCCAGCCAGATGCCGTCGAAAATGCGCTCGATCAGGGCGCTTGAAAGCGAAACGGAAAAGGGCAGCGCGGTGAAACGCGAAATCACGTAGCAGCGGACGATTTCGCCGGCGGCGAAGCCCAGCACTTCATTGCCGAACAGGCCGATGTAGATCGCGCGGAGGGTCTGCCAGATGGGAACCGGTTCAACCGGGCGCAGCAGGACGCTCCATCGCCAGGCTTGGAACGTGAAAACGGCAATATCGGCGAGGATGGCAAAGGAAACCCACCACCAGTTCATGGTGCGCAGGTCATCCATCAGCGCGCCGAAGTTGAAATAGCGCAGAGACCACGCCAACACTCCGATCGCGATGACGTTCGTCAGTACCAGCAGCGCACGGGCGTGCGCGCTTCCGCCGCTTCGTTCACCCAAACAACCATCATATCGTTTGAGATCGGGCCTGACCGGTTACAAATTCGCGAATGTAGCCGTTCACTAAATCGGGCTTCTGGTGCACCACCCAGTGATTCGCGTCGGGAATGCGGCGGACGGTCAGATTAGGCACGAATTCTTCCAGGCCGTCGAGATTCGCCGTCGTGAGCGCGGAGTCGCGTTCGCCCCAGATCATGAGCGTGGGAACGTGAACGGTGAGCGCGGAGGTATCGAGCTCCAGTGGGCTTTCGGGCAGCGGTGTGCCGGGCGGAGGGGGAAGCATTCGCGACGCGCGGTAATAATTCAATCCGCCGGTGAGCGCGCCAGGTTGCGACCACGCGTCGAGATAGGCGCGCTTATCGTCTTCGTTGAAGTATCCTCGCTTCAGGCCGCCGGTGAGCACGATGTCGATCAGGGCCTGATAGCCGTCGCGCGAGAGAATCTCTTCGGCTTCGGGGGTGCAGAACATCCGCATGTACTGGCTGGCCGCCTGCTGCGCGGGGTTCGAATGCAGGAGGCGCGCGAAGATGCCGGGATGCGGCGCATTGATGATCACCAGTTTTTCGAGAAGCTGCGGATACGCGATCGCGAAGGCCCACGCGACCGCTCCACCCCAGTCGTGCGCGACGAGAACGAACTTTTCGGCGCCCAAATGCGCGGCGAGCGCACGCAGATCTTCCACCAGGATCTTCGGCCGGTACTGATCCACGGCTTCGGGTTTTTCGGTGAGATTGTAACCGCGCAGATCGGGCGCGACGGCGTGATGATCGCGACCGAATTCTTCAAGCTGGGCGCGCCATTCATACCAGAACTCGGGAAAGCCGTGCGCGAACAGGATTAGCCGGCCGGAACCGGCTGTGACATAATGCATCCGAATGCCGTTCACCACTGCGTACTGATGTTCCATAAAAGGTGGCCCGAAAAAAGGGGACAGACTACTCTGTCCCGGTCACAACACGTCGATTATAGACAAACGCCGACGGCGGACAGAGCGGTCTGTCCCTTTTTTCCGGCAACCTCTAAACTGTGTACGACTATATCGTGATCGGAGCCGGCAGCGCGGGTTGCGTTCTGGCATCCCGGCTGACCGAAAATCCCGCTATTAACGTGTTGCTGGTGGAGGCCGGTCCGCCCGACCGGCGCCGCGAAATCCGCATTCCGGCGGCGTTTTCAAAACTCTTTAAATCCGCCGTCGACTGGAACTTCACCACCGCGCCGCAGAGCGGGCTGAACGGGCGCGAATTGTATTGGCCGCGCGGAAAAATGCTGGGCGGATCGAGCTCCATGAACGCGATGATCTACCTGCGCGGGCGCCGCTCGGACTTCGACGCATGGCGCGACGCGGGTAATTGCGGATGGGGTTACGAAGACGTTCTGCCATTCTTCGCGGCGGCGGAACGCGAGCTGCGCATCGAAGCTTTGAAAGACGTGAATCCGCTATCGCGCACGTTTATTGAAGCTGCCAAGCAATCCGGGATTGCGCCGACCGACGAGCTTTCGCCGTGCAAGGAGGGCGCGGGATTTTATCGCGTTACGCAGTCGAGAGGCCGCCGGTGGAGCGCCGCCGATGCGTTTCTGAAGCCGGCGCTGCGGCGTGGAAATCTGACGGTGTGGACCAACATCCACGCGACCCGCGTGCTGATCGAGAACGGACGCGCCACCGGAATCGAATACCTGCAAGCCGGCTCGCGCGGGCAGGCGCAGGCGGCGCGCGAAGTGATTCTGGCGGCGGGCGCGGTCGGATCGCCGCATCTGCTGCTGCTTTCCGGCGTCGGCCCGCGCGTGGAGCTCGAAAAACTCGGCATTCCGGTGGCGATGGATCTGGCGGGGGTCGGCGAAAATCTCCAGGATCATCTGGCGGTGGGTGAATCCTACCATTGCCGCGAGCCAATTTCGCTTTCAGGCGGCGAAAGCGTGATGGGCCTTCTGAATTATGTCGCGCGCCGCCGCGGGCCGCTGACTTCGAACGTCGCCGAGGCGGGAGCATTCGTCAAGACCGCGGCCTCCACGGGCAAGTGCGATATTCAGTTTCTGTTCGCGCCCGTGTTCTACATTGACCACGGCTTCGGCAATCCGAAAGGGCACGGATTCACCATCGGGCCGACCTTGTTATCACCCGGAAGCCGCGGCCGGCTTTCGCTGCGATCGGCGGATCCGGCCGAGGCGCCGGTCATTGATCCGCGCTATCTTTCCGATCCGGCGGACGTCCGTCCGCTGGTGGAAGGCGTGAAACTCGGACGCAAAATTGCGTCGGCGCAAGTGTTCGATCGCTATCGCGGCGCGCCGGTGTTTGAACAAGGCGACCCCGAAGCCTTCATCCGAGCGCACGCCGAGACGCTGTATCATCCGGTGGGCACGTGCAAGATGGGCACCGACGAATTAAGCGTGGTGAATCCCCGGCTGCAGGTCCACGGCATCGCCGGGCTGCGCGTGGCGGACGCCTCCATTATGCCGGTGATCGTCGGCGCGAACACGCAGGCCGCGACCATGATGATCGGCGAAAAGGCCGCGCGCATGATTACCGACGACCGCTGAAAATCGCGCGCGCCTCGCCGGCCAGGAACAGCGAGCCGGTAATCAGAATCACGTCGTCGGCCGATGCGCGGGCACGCGCCAGCTCAATTGCTTCTCCGACTGTGGCCACAATTTCGCCGCGCCCCGCGATTTCAGCCAGGGCCTCGGGACGCACCGCGCGTGGATTGTCGGGCGCGGTCAGCAACAGATCCTGAGCGAGGGGAAACAGAATCCCGGCGATCTCCTCGATCGATTTATCGCGCATCGCTCCGAAGATCAGGTGAAGTTTGCGATCCGCGTAGAACCGCTCGATGTAGCGCGCCAGTGCGCGGGCCCCGGCCGGATTGTGCGCGCCATCGAGAATAATATCGGGATTCGGCGCGACGTGTTCCAGGCGTCCCGGCCAGCGTGCGTCCTGAATTCCGCGCGGGTCTACGTTTAATGCCGTCAATGACAGTGCGGCCGTGACAGCGTTGTCCACCTGATGCTCGCCCGCGAGCGGGCAGATGAGGCCGGAGAAGCGCGATCCCCGCGCGTCAATGAACAGATCGCGAATTTCGAAATCCTCGGCGTGGCGGACCGGCACACCGAGTTGCCCGGCTCGTTGATCCAGAACCGCGCGGGCCTCCGGCCGCTGGCTCGCGAAAACGGCGGGCACGCCGGGCTTCAGAATGCCGGCCTTTTCTCCCGCAATCGCTTCGATGGTGTGGCCCAGATAGGCTTCGTGATCGAAATCGATGGGTGTGATCGCGGTGAGCGCGGGCTCCACCACATTGGTCGCATCGAGCCGGCCACCGAGACCGGTTTCGACCACGGCGGTATGGATACGCAGCTCGCGGAACAGCCAGAAACCCATTGCGGTGACGGTTTCAAAATAGGTTGGATGGCAATCAAGGTCCAGTGATTCCGCGGTTTCGTGGACCACGGTGAAGGCGCGCTGAAACTGATCAGGCGTAACGGCCAGGCCGTCGATCTGAATACGCTCGGTCGGTTCGATCAAGTGTGGAGAAGTGAAGAGCCCGGTGCGCACGCCCGCCGCGCGTAGCCCTGCGTCGATCATCGCGCAGGTGGAACCTTTCCCGTTGGTCCCGGCGACGTGGACGACACGATACGCCCGCTCCGGATTCCCGAGAGCTTGGAGCACGCGGCGAATCCGGTCCAGGCCGAGCTTTACGGTCTTGATTTCGTTGCCGAGCGCGTACAGGAACCGGACGGAATCGGGATAGGAGAGCACCTGCTTGAATTATCGGATGGGCTGAGCTCTACGCGTGGTCCATCTCAACGTCCGTTGATCGACACCCCTCCCCTCGCTGACGCTCAGGGTTCCGAGCCGCGTCGAAGCAGAACCCCGACCGTAAGAGTGTGTGTGAAAAAAGTGGAGTTGATCCCCGCCGTGACCGGCAGGGCTGGTCACGGACGTCCGCGCCTTCAACGCGATAGACCAGCCCTGCCGGTCACGGCGGGGTGAGGCATCGACTTTTCACACACACTCGTAAGGGAGGGGAGGGGCAGCCGTCAACTTGAATTTAGTTGCGCACTACCGCTCTCCGATACAACAGCCAGCCGGTAAGGATCATCGCGGCGGTCGCGGCGCCGAGTTTGAATTCGTAGAGCACTACGTGCGTGACCTGCCCGGTGGGGATCACCGAGCAGACCAGCGCGAGCGCCGTGATCAGCCAACCGCCCGCCGCGCTCCAGCGTTTTCCCGCGATCCACGCGCTGCCGAAAATATAAATGTACGGGAGAAACCCGGCGATCACCATCAGCGAGACCAGCGTGTCATACGCCGCGCGCAAACTATCGCCCAACTGAAACACCACCAGCAGAAACGACGCGACCACGCCCAGCGCAATAATCGAAACATGCGGCGTGTGCCAGCGCGGGTGGACTTTCGAGAACGCGGACGGCAGCAGTTTGTCCGCGCCGACCGCGAAGGGCAGCCGTGAAACCGACGTTCCCATGCCTCCGAACTGTCCCATGCCGGTGATCAGCACCATCACCGCGATGGCCGGAGTCAGCCAGGGGATTTTCAGCAGCGCCGCCGCGGTCTCGCTGCCCTGCGCAAGGCCGTACCGCTCGTCGATGCTGCCCGGCGCAAGCAGAATCAGCAGAGCCAGCGTCATGCCGGCGTAGAACACGGTCGCGAACGCGGAGGAGATCCAGCCGGCGCGCGGAAGCGTGCGTTCGGGGTCGTGGATTTCGGCGCCCATCAGCGCGGCCAGCTCAAGACCGGTCATCGCGTAGGCGATGGTGGCCGCGCCCAGGTTGAGTGTGTCGAAGCTCCACTTCGGCACAATGTCGAGATGCGTGGCGGGGCCGCGCTTCATCCACGCGACTGCCGCGAGAATTGCGAACACGATCGCGAGCGCCCAGGTAGTAGCGCCGCCCAGGTTTTCGGTCCACTTGCCGATCTTCATTCCCACCAGGTTGGTGCCGAGCGCGATCCAGATGGCCGCGAGCGATGCCGTTACCAGCACCGCGCGATCGTCGGCCAGGTGCGAATATCTGGGGCCCAGGCCGTACGCCGCGATGCTCATGTAGAACATCGACGCGGTGGGAAACCAGAACGCGAGGCCCAGCCAGTAGATCCAGAAACACAGGAATCCATGCCAGGGGCCGAAGTCGCCGCGCGTCCAATAATAGAGTCCGCCGGCGCCTGGATATTTCGCGCTCAGCGCGCCGACCGCGATCGCCAGCGGCGCGAGGAACAGCACGGCCGCGGCCAGCCATAGCGTGATGGTCCCAGGTCCCGCGTGCGCGGCCATCGGAACCCAGCGCACTCCCACGATGCAGGCGATGGCGAACAGAGTGATGTCGCGCAGGCCCAGCTCTCGCCGGAGTCCAGGCTCATGCATGCCAAAGGTTATGCATGGGAAGCATGGTCGCACACCGGCCCGTCCGACGGCCAGGACGGCACGCGTCCACCTTTATTGAGCTCCTGATAGCCGATCTCGGTCGCGTAATAAATCCGAGCGGTAAGAGACTTCGCTTGCTTGAAAAACTCCTGACCCACGCCCGAACCCTGGTCGAGCTTGCGCAGCAGCGCGGTCTGCTGTTCCGCGGAGCAGTGCACGAACGGATGGCCGTGCTCCCGGATCGCGAAGCCGTCGAGCCAGCTCAGGCCTTCGAGGAATTGCTCGCGCTGCTCCGCGTCGCCGTCGCGCAGGAAAAGATCCACGTAGCGATTCACGCGCGCCGCTTTCGCGCCGGGCGTATCGGTGGCCGGGATGATCAGCTCAGTCAGCGCGATGACGGTTTCATTCTGATGCGCATCGAGCACCTGCGGCGTCCAATCCGGCCTGGCGGCGTGCTGCGCCCAGGCCGCGGGAATCGCAAAAACCGAAGCACCAGCCTTCAGAAAATCACGCCGTTGCATGCGTAATTCATCCTACACGCGCCTGGAACGGCTTGCAAGAAGAGGTGGCTGACAAAAGGGGACAGACTACTCTGTCTACGGCCTGAACCTACGGGAGGAGAACAGCATACCGGCGGGGACAGAGCAGTCTGTCCCCTTTTGTCAGCCGCCTCAAGAAGCATGCGATACTGGCGCGAGGCCGGATGACTACTTTCCTCAACTTTCTATTCGGCAAACCCATCGCGAGTTCAGAGGAGCGCGCGGAGCGGATCGGATGGCTGGCCGGTATTCCGATTTTCGGTCTCGACGCGCTCAGCTCCGCGGCGTATGGACCGGAAGCGGCGCTCACACTGCTGCTCCCGCTAGGCGTGGCCGGCGTCGCCTATATTCTGCCCATCAGCCTCAGCATCATCGCGTTGCTGACCATCGTTTATTTTTCATATCTGCAAACCATCGAAGCGTACCCGAACGGCGGCGGATCGTACACAGTTGCGAGCGAAAATCTGGGGACGTTTCCAGGACTGCTGGCTGCATCCGCGCTGATGATCGATTATGTCCTGACGGCTGCCGTGGGAATTTCAGCCGGCGTGGGCGCTCTGGTCTCCGCGGTGCCGTCTTTTGAAAAGTACACGCTACCGCTGTGCCTGGCGATTCTGGTGGTCATCACGATCATCAATCTGCGCGGGGTCCGGGAGACCGGTGCGGTGTTTCTATTGCCCACCTGTTTATTCCTGGGAACGCTGCTGATCACGATCCTGATGGGATGCGCGAAGGCGCTCGCTTCCGGCGGCCATCCCCATCCCGTCGAAGCATTTCCGCATCCGCCTGCCGCTCTCGAGATGGCGGGCGCCTGGATTCTGCTCAAGGCTTTCGCCTCGGGGTGCACGGCGATGACCGGCGTGGAGGCGGTGAGCAACGGCGTGAAGGCGTTTCGCGAGCCGACCGCGCGCAATGCACGATCGGCGCTCACCGCGATTATCGCCCTGCTGATCGTGCTGCTGGCTGGGATCGCGTATCTGGTGAAAGCCTATGGGATCGCCGCGACGCCGCCGGGCACCAGCGGATATCAGAGCGTGCTCTCCATGCTGGTGGCTGCCGTGGCCGGTCACGGCGTGTTTTATTACGTAACCATGGGGTCGATTCTGCTGGTGCTCGCGCTGTCGGCCAACACCGCGTTCGCCGATTTTCCGCGGCTGTGCAAGGTGATCGCGCACGATAGCTTTTTGCCGCGATCGTTCGGTATGCGCGGACGGCGCCTGGTCTATTCGCAGGGAATCTACGGGCTGGCGCTGTTGTCGGCCCTGCTTTTGACCATCTTCGGCGGCGTGACCGACCGGCTGATTCCGCTGTACGCGGTGGGCGCGTTTCTCGCGTTCACGCTGTCGCAGGCCGGGATGGTGTTCCACTGGAGGCGCGTGCGCGGCCGTCACTCCGGCGCCATTATGGCCATCAATGCGACCGGCGCCATCGTCACGGGCATCACGGTGCTGGTCGTTCTGGTGGCGAAGTTCATGGACGGCGCCTGGATCGTACTGGTGCTGATTCCCATCATCCTGTCGATCATGATCGGGGTGCGGCGCCAATATCACAAAATGTCGACGCAGGTGGCCAGCCAGTCCCCGCTCGATTGCCGCTGCTTCACCAAGCCGCTGATCGTGGTGCCGATCGACCGCTGGAGCAAGATTGCCCAGCGCGCGCTGACTTTCGCGCTGACCATCTCGACCGATGTGATCGCGGTTCACGTCGCCAGCGATGAGCGACGCGTGTATCTCAAAGAGGAGTGGCACGACTTCGTCGAACAGCCCGTCAACGAGCTGGGCATGATCGCGCCGAAGCTCGAAATCATCAACTCCCCGTACCGCTTCGTGATCACTCCGATTGTCGATTATGTGACCGATCTGTCGCATAAGTTCCCGGACCGGCAGATCGCCGTTCTGATCCCGGAGGTGGTGGAGGTGCACTGGTATTATCACTGGCTGCACAACCAGCGCGCGGCCGCCTTGAAAACCTTCCTCTATTTCAAAGGCAACCCGCAGCTCCTGGTGATCAACATGCCGTTGTATGTTCAGGAGGAGGACCGGACTCAGTTCCCGGGATGATACTCGCGCTCGGTGTGGCCTTTGAGCTGAGCCGGGTAAAAGTACACGTCGCGCAGGTTGCCGGTGCTGTAGCGGACGGCTTCGTCGTTGAAATGTTTCGATCCCACCTGTCCGCTTTCTCCGCCCGCAGTCACCGCCTTGGCGCGCACTTTATCGCCGAATTCGACCACCGCGACGAAGCTGTTTCCGCTGGTCCCGTACCATTTTTTCGTCCCCGGATACGCGCGCGCGCCGAAGGATGCCAGCGATCCCCATTGCGATGACGTGAACGGGACCGGAATGCTCGGGCCGGCGTCGTTGAAGGGCTGCACGATGTCGGCGGTCAGCCGCTGGAAGCGGTTGATATCTCCCCACGCGGTCTTCCACGTTCCGAAATCCGCCGTGAGTTTCGCCGACGCCGCATCGAGCGACTTCAAAAGCTCCTCGCCCGCCGCGTTGCTCACTTCTTCGTCGGAAACTCCGCCGCGTCCACCGCTTCGGTTCAAGCGCCGCCGGACATCTTCGCCCCAGAACACGGCGAGCGAAGTCGGGATCGACGTCGCCGACCAGCGCAGGTCCCACTTACGCAGAATCGAAATCTGATCGGCGAGTTTCGCTTTCAACGGATTCGATTCCGGCGCCTGGTCCCAGGCGCGAATCAACGCCGGCATCGGCTTTTCGAACCAGGTGAGATAACTATCGAAGGCCGCCGCGATCAGCGAATCGAGCGTGAAATCCTTGCGTCCCTGGAGCACCCGGATGGCGTGCAGACCGCGCGCCGATTCTCCGCCGTTTTCGACGTATTTCGGATAATCTTCCCGCTTGGGACTGTCCGGACCCGCCGCGGACCACGGCCAGTTGTTGGTGTTGTACAACCATCCGACGTGCGGATTCAGCAGGTGCGGCGTCTCATCGATTTCGAGCAGCCCCTTCCACTCCGTTTCCGGATTGCTGCCGTCCACCGGCCGCGTCCAGTCGAATTTGGTATCGCGGCGCGGAATGAAATTGCCGTGAAAATACGCGATATCACCGTCCGCATCCGCAAAAATCGTGTTGTTGGACGAATTCGCCTTCAGCTCCATGGTCTGGCGATAGGATTTGTAATCGCGAGCCTTGGTCCGAAGGTAGGATTGCTCCAGCGCCTTGATCGGCTCCTGCATGATCCGGAAGCTGACCCACTTGCCGTTCAATTCGCGCACCACCGGTCCGTGATGCGTGCGATAGACTGTGAATTTTTTCTCCGCCATGCCGTGATCGGTCTTATATGGAACGATGATGGTGGACGCCATCACGGGACGCTCTTCGGCGCCGTATTTGTAGACGAATCCGTCGCCCTTTTTGGTCACCGTCTCCAGATATTCGTCGATCGCGTCCACGCCGCTTGAGGTGTGCATCCATCCGGCGCGCTCATTGAATCCCTGATAGACGAAAAACTGGCCCCAGGTCACCGCGCCGTAGGCGTCCAAGCCTTGGTCGCTCGACATCTGCAATTCGCTGCGGAAGAAAAACGAGGTGTGCGGATTGATCAGCAGCAGAGCGTGATGCGACAGGGTATTGGATGGCGCAACCGCGGCGCCGTTCGATCCGCGCGGTTCGTTATCCTCCTGATTGGCGCCCGATTGAGTCATCGGCGCTTTTCCGTAAAACGCTTCGAGCCGGTTCAGGTTGACCTTTTCGATATCGCCGCCGATGCTGCCTTCACTGAAGCTCAGCGCCATCCACGGCTCGAAATGCGTAATCACGCGCGGTTTCACATCGGGATGCTTGTAGAGATAAAAATTCAACCCGTCGGCCCAGGCCACCATCAGCGTCTGCAGCCACGCGGGGCTTTCGGCATACAGCTTCTTGAGCTCCACCGGATCTATGAACAGCTTCATCCGCAGATCCTGATAGATTTTCGATTCGCCCTCCGTCTCGGCGAGCCTTCCCATGGAGTTCAGATAATTGGTCTCCACGCGATTGAAATCGTCCTCGGATTGGGTGTAGATCATGCCGAACACCGCGTCCGCGTCGGTCTTGCCGTGGATATGCGCGATGCCCCAGTCGTCGCGGACGATGCTGATGCCGTGCGCCTGCTTCTCCCATTTTGAGATGTCGGCGGTGGAGGGCTGCTGGAACGCGAAGACGGGCAAAGCACACGCGAGGAGGGCGAGTTTCATGCCAACTATTTTAGTCGCATGCAGTGCGCAGCATTCGCTGCGCCCAGACCGCCGCTTCGACGTAGGCTGCTCCCGCGGCCGCTCCGGTGAAACCGGACGCGCGGGAGAGCTCCTCCACTTCGTCCCAATCGCCCAGTTCGTATCGCCGCGTAAGCTTGTAGATCCGGGCTAACGTGCTGTTGTCGGGTGCGGTGCCCAGCAGCGCCTGCGTGATGCCCGATCCTACGCTCGCCGAAACCAGCGCTTCCTGAAGAGGCTGATCGAGCAGCGCGTCCAGAAGCGAAAACATTCCCATCAGGAACGCCTCGCTCTGCTGCCGCAGTCCGGCCAGTCCGATCAGGCTCTCGCAGAAACGCGCCCGCACCAGGGACAGGGTGGCAAGTTCACCCGGCTTATCCGTTGCGAGCATCGGCAGAGTCGCCAACGCGACCCAGCGGCGCAGGTTGTCGGTGCCAAGCAGGGTCATCGCGTTTTCGATCGATTTAATCTCCGTGCGATGACTGAACAGCGCCGAGTTCACGTAACGCATCAGCCGGTACGCCAGCGCAACGTCCAGCCGGATGAGTGCTTCCAGGCGCTTGAAATCCAGCTCCGGCTTTTGGACCTCGGTCAGCAGACGAAGGCAGTGCAGCTTATTGGCCGGCACCTGGTGGCTGCGGATCACACTGGGCCGCGCGAAGAAATAACCCTGGAAGTAATCGTAGCCGGCCGCGCGGGTCCACTCGAATTCCTCATGGGTCTCGACTTTTTCGGCCAGCATCGCGATGCCGCGCGGCTGGTAGGTTCGGAGCAGGCGTTCCTGCTCCGGCTTGCCGGTAAGCTGAATATCGACCTTTATCAACTGCGCCAGCCTGGTCAGCGGTTCAAATTGCGGGCTGGAAACAAAATCGTCCAGCGCGATCGTGTAACCCTCGTCCCGGATTCCGCGGCACAACGCGATGAGGTCGGAGGTCGGCTCCACGGTTTCCAGAATCTCGATCACCGTGTCCTGGCTAGGCAGGTGCAGGTGCACTCGCTCGCGCAGGAGCCGTTCATCGAAGTTGATAAAAGCCTTCTTACCGCCCAGCAGGTGATCGAGACCGAGCGACAGAATGGAGCTCGAGATCACCTGTTGCGTGGCGGACGCAGCTTCGGTGCCGTCGAACTGCGTGTGAGCGGCATCGGAACGGTACAGGAGTTCATACCCGAATAAATTCCGTTGCCGGTCGAGGATCGGCTGCCGCGCGACGAACACTTCCACATCCAGCCTTATCGGCCGCGTCCGCGCGTATAATTAGTTTTCGTGAAAATCGAACTACGACTTTTCCTTGCGGTTGCTTTGGTCGCGCCGATGGCGCACAGCCAGCCCAACGCCAATCCGGATCTGGAGCACCCGCAGGGAACCAATCTCGGAATCTTCACTTTCACGGGACATTGCGCCCCGTGCCACGACACGCACGCGGGCGGCGCACCCGACCGGTATTCGCTCAATCGATTCACGCCCGAGCAGGTGCTCGAGAAAATGACCACCGGCTCCATGGCGCCGCACGCCAATGGACTGAGCCAGATGGAGATGCGCGTGGTGGCCGTGTATGTGGCCGGGCGGCCGTTCGGTTCGAGCGAGACCGGCGAAGCGTCGGCGATGAAAAATCGGTGCAGCACGTCCAGCCCTCTATCGGGAGAAATGTCGTGGAACGGGTGGGGTTTCGACCTGGGTAACTCGCGCTTTCAAACTTCCCCGGGACTCACCGCGGCCGACGTTCCGCGGCTGAAACTCAAGTGGGCATTCGCTTTTCCCAACGCGAACTCCGCCTACGGACAGCCGACGGTGGCTGCCGGACGAGTGTTCGTCGGCGCGGATACCGGCTTCGTTTATTCGCTTGACGCTGCCGATGGGTGCGTGAACTGGTCGTTCAAAGCGAATGCGGGAGTGCGCACCGCGATCACCATCGGAGCCGGCTCGTCGGCGGCGAAATACCTGGCCTATTTCGGCGACATCAAAGGGAACGTCTACGCGATCAATGCCGACACTGGAGTCCAGGTCTGGATGCAGCGCGCCGATACACATCCCGTGGCGCGAATTACAGGAGCTCCGAAACTCGAAGCCGGCCGATTGTATGTTCCGGTCTCATCGCTTGAGGAATCCGGAGCCGGCAACCCGAAGTATCCATGCTGCACCTTTCGAGGAAGCGTCGTCGCCTACGACGCGCAAACCGGAAAACAGATCTGGAAAGCGTACACGATTCCCGAAGAGCCGAAGCCCATCAGGAAAACGTCGCTCGGGACGCAATTATGGGGACCCGCCGGCGCCGGCGTCTGGTCCTCACCCGCGATCGATGTGGCCCGGCGAGCGGTGTATGTCGCCACCGGCAACGGCTATACCGAACCGGCCGCGGAAGGCTCCGACGCGGTGCTCGCGTTCAATCTCGACACCGGGAAACCGTTGTGGGTGAAGCAGTTGATGTCGAAAGACGCGTATGTGAGGGATTGCCCCGGCAAGTATCGCCCCAACGTCCCGACCGCCAACAAATCCGAGACGTGCCCCGACGATCTCGGGCCGGACATGGATTTCGGCAACTCGCCGATTCTGCGCAAGTTGCCAGGCGGACGCACGTTGATCGTGATCGGACAGAAGGACGGGCACGCCTGGGCGCTCGACCCGGCCAGGCAGGGCAGCGTGGTGTGGGATCGCATGCTCGGCCCGGGACTCGATAACGGTGGCGGCGGGATGCAGTGGGGCTCGGCCGCGGACGACCAGCAGGCGTACTTTCCCGTGACGCGCGGAGGGCTGGGCCTGGCTGCGCTGAAGCTGACCACGGGTGAACTCGCGTGGCGGGCGACTCCGCCGGTGGATAGCTGGGCTCCCGCGACGGTGATCCCCGGGGTAATCTTCTCGAGTTCGACGAACGGCGTCATCTACGCGTATTCCACCGTGGATGGCCGCGCGCTCTGGCAGTACGATACCGCGAAGGAGTTCACCAGCGTGAACGGCGCCGCCGCCAAGGGAGGGAACCTCAACGGATCGGGTCCGGTGGTCGCCGGGGGAATGCTGCTGGTGCCGTCGGGGTACTCGGATCTGTTCGGCGGAAGCGCCCCGCGCGGTAACGTGCTGCTCGCGTTCAGCGCGAAATAACAGGTTTTCGCGCAAGCTCTCATGCTCCGACATAGCGGGCATACAGACTACGGGCGAGCGCGATGTCCCGGGTCCCTTTAATGATCGCGCGGCCGTCGGGGAACACGGTCAGCTCATACGGATCGAGCGCCACGCGCAGAGCGAATTCGTTCGAACGCACCGGCGCGAGCGCTGCCAACCTCATCGCCAGCTCCGACAGATTAATGTGTTGCGATCGTTCATGGATCTGCACGGCGTTGCGTCCGCACAGGCTGACCGGCGCGCGGCGCGATCCATCCAAATACTCGAATTCGCGGCGCGCACAGCACGGGCAGGAGGGATCCCGCGCGGGAGGGTCAAGCTGGCGGATTTCCCCGGTCCACAAATCGACAGTGGTGATCCGCGCGGTCACGGAATCGGCGCCCAACGCCAGGATCTTGAGCGCGTCGGCGCACTGTAATGCGGCGATGGTTGCGGTGACCGGACCCAGCACGCCGGCCGTCTCGCAAGTGGGCTGCGCGCCCTGCGGCGGATCGGGGTAAATGCAGCGAAAACATGCGGTTTCCCCGGGAGTGATGGCGAGTTTAATGCCGTAGCTTCCCACCGCCGCTCCGTAAATCCAAGTCCGCGCAACGTTACCCGCCGCGGTCACGTCGTTAATCAGGTAGCGGGTTTCGAAGTTGTCGGTGCCATCCAGGATCAGGTCGATTCCGGTTAGAAGCTCGTCCGCATTGGACGCGTCGAGATCGGCGACCATCGGTTCGAGCGCCACTTCGGAATTGATTCGCGCGAGACGCCGCGCGGCGGCGACGGCTTTTGGAACTCCGTCACGCGCATCGGGTTCGTCGAACAGAAACTGGCGCTGGAGGTTGCTCAGCTCGACAAAATCGCGATCGATCAGGCGCAGCCGGCCGATGCCCGCGCGCGTGAGGATTTCAGCCTGCACGCTGCCCAGCGCGCCGCAGCCGGCGATGGCCACCGAAGCCTGGCGAATGCGCTGCTGGCCGTCCTCGCCCAAGGGAAGAAAGCGCGTTTGCCGGGAATAGCGTTCCATCTCAATCTGCTTCCAACCCGATGTTAACAGCAACACGTGCGTTATCATTGTTTGGCGTGCGTGCCGCGCTGGTTGTGTTACTGTTCGCCCTCGCCCGGATCTCGACGGCGCAGGACGCATCGACGCTTGAAGGGTTTGAAGGCCGCAGAATCACGCGTATCGTTTTCGACCCCCGGTTCCAGCCGATTCCCGAGGAACAGCTCGCCCGGCTGCTTCCGTTTCAAATCGGATCGGCGCTGCGCGCTTCCCAGGTTCGCGAAACCATCCAGAAGTTGTACTCGACCGGCCGCTATTCCGACGTCGAGATTGACGGCGACGACGATCCGCCGGATGGTGTAGTGGTCACCATCCGCACGCGGCGCACCTATTTCGTCAGCGGAGTCACCATCGACGGCGTGGCCGAGCCGCCCACCAAGGGTCAGCTGCTGACCGCGGCGAAGCTCGAATTGGGCACCCCGTTCAATGAAGGCCAGCTCGAACTGGCCACCGAGAAAATGGAAGAGCGGTTGAGCGCCAACGGTTTCTACGACGCCACCGTCACCCACACCGTGGAGCGGTTTCCGGACACCGAAGAAGTGCTCGTGCATTTCAAAATCGACTCCGGTGCGCGCGCGCGGTTCGACGGCGTGACGCTCTCGGGCGATCTCACCCGGCTGCCCGAAAACATCATCGATGAGACGCACTGGCGCCGGAGCCTCGGCTTCATCCGGCTTCCGGGATGGAAGTATCTGACGGAATCGCAACTTTCGACCGGCGTGGACCGCGTGCTCGAAAGTCTGCAGCGCGGCGATCACCTGGAGGCGACCGTTACGCTCGACGATTTGAAATACGACGCCGAATTGAACACCGTGACGCCCTCCCTGCTGATCGACAGCGGGCCGATTCTGCTGGTGCGCACCACCGGCGCCAAAGTACCCAAGGGCAAGCTGCGGCAACTGGTGCCCATCTATGAGGAGCGGACCGTGGACCGCAGCCTGCTGGTGGAAGGCCGGCGCAACCTGATCGAATATTTTCAATCCCAAGGCTATTTCGATGCGGCCGTGGATTTCCGGGAGAGCCCCATGGAGGAAGGCAAGGAGACCATCGATTACAGCATCACGCTGAACGATCGCCACAGCCTGGCGCACGTGGGCATCGACGGCAACCGGTATTTTGAAGACGACATCATCCGGGAGCGCCTGGAAATGGCGCCGGCCCGCCGCTTCGGCTTCCGTTTTGGACATTATTCGCAACGCATTCTCGACCGCGATCTGGATTCGGTGCGCGATCTGTACAGGTCGAACGGGTTTCGCGACGTGGATGTTTCCGCGCAGATCGACAACGATTACAAAGGCGTGCGCGGGCACCTGGCCGTGATCCTGCAGGTGAAAGAGGGTCCGCAGTGGTTCGTGAACCAGTTGACCATCGAAGGCGCGCCTGCCAACGATTTGCCGTATCTGCAATCCGTGCTGCAATCGACTTCGGGTGAGCCGTTCAGCGAAGCGAACGTCGCGGCAGATCGGGATTCAATTCTAAGTTATTACTACAACAACGGTTATCCGGATGCGGCATTCGACTGGAGCCAGGCGCCGGCGGCGTCCGAATATCATGTGAATATCACTTATACGATTACGCCCGGCAAGCGCGAATATGTGCGCAGCGTGATCGTCCGCGGGCTGCGGACCACGCGTGAGTCGCTGGTCTACAAGCGGATTTCGCTCGGTCCCGGCGATCCGATTTCGCAAAATCAAGTTGCGCAGAGCCAGCAGAAATTATACGACCTGGGAATTTTTTCGAAAGTGCAGACGGCCATTCAGAATCCGGACGGCGACGAGGAGAGTAAATTCCTGCTGTTCGACGTGGACGAAGCCGACCGCTATTCGTTCACGGCCGGCATCGGCGCGCAGCTCGGGCGGATCGGCGGAGGAGTGACCACGTTTGACGAGCCGGCCGGCACCACCGGATTCGTCCCCCGTATTTCCTTGGGCGTCAGCCGTTTGAACCTGTTCGGTGAAGGCCGGACGTTGAGCCTGCAAACGCGTTTCTCAACCATCGAGCAGCGGCTGCTGTTGAGCTACATCGCGCCGCAGCTGTTGGGCAATCCGAATCTGACGCTGACCATTGCCGGATTATTCGACGATTCGCGCGACATCCGCACGTTCGCCGCGCGGCGCCGGGAAGCGTCCGTGCAGCTCGCGCAAAAGCTGACACGGGCCAACAGCGTACAGTACCGGTTGACGTTCCGGCGCGTGGATATCAGCAACGTGGTCATTTCGCCGGAGCTGATCCCCCTGCTTTCGCAGCCGGAGCAGGTGGGTATGTTCTCGATGACGTTCATCCAGGACCGGCGCGACGATCCCATCAACTCGCACCGCGGGATTTACAATACGATCGACGTGGGAATCGCGCTAAGACAACTGGCGTCGGAAACCGAGTTCACCCGGGTGCTGATGAGAAATTCGACGTATCATCCGATTGGGAAGGACATCGTGCTGGCGCGGACGCTGCAGTTCGGATGGATTCAACGGATCGCGGGATTGCCGGAGATTCCGCTGGCCGAGCGGTTTTTCGCGGGCGGCGCGAGCTCGGATCGCGCGTTTCCGGATAACCAGGCGGGTCCGCGCGATCTGGACACCGGTTTTCCGCTGGGCGGCGACGCGCTGCTGATGCATTCGACCGAATTGCGCTTTCCGATCATCGGCTCCACGCTCGGTGGCGTGCTGTTTCACGACATGGGCAACGTGTACGACAGCGTCCAGGACATCAGTTTCCGGTTCCGGCAGCAAAACATCCAGGATTTCGATTACATGGTGCAGTCGGTCGGATTCGGGCTGCGGTATAAAACGCCGATCGGCCCGCTACGCGTGGATTTCAGCTTCTCACCCGACGCGCCGCGCTTTTTCGGCTTCCAGGGCACCTTCGATCAACTGCTGGCCGGAACCGGTAAACAGGTGAATCAAAAGATCAACCTGTTCCAATTCCATTTTTCTCTGGGGCAGACGTTCTGATGCGTTATTGGTTGCTCATGTTCGCGATGGTTGTCGCGCAAGGGGCGATTCTCGACCGGATCGCGGTGACC
This sequence comes from Terriglobia bacterium, assembly GCA_963797245.1. Lineage (GTDB taxonomy): Bacteria > Acidobacteriota > Terriglobia > Bryobacterales > Bryobacteraceae > Palsa-187. Next base: position 45,579 of record CAWCPE010000006.1, on the reverse strand, counting down.
GTGGGGCGCCAGGTGATCACGGAAAGCGACGTGGATCGCGATCTGCGCGTCGCGGCGTTTCTCGACCGCAAGCCGGTGGATTTGAGCGGAGAGCAGAAGCGAAAAGCGGCGGATCGATTAGTGGATCAGCTTCTGATTCTGCAGGAAGCCGCGTTCAGCCGCGTTCCACTTCCGGATCGCGCCGATGCGGAGCGCCTGATTGAACCGGTGAAGAAGGAATACGGAAGCGAGTTCAATGCCGCGTTGAAGCGTGATCACATTACCGAAACCGACGTGGTGGAGCAATTGTTCGCTGGCGTGCGCGCGCTGCGCTACACCGACCTGAGATTCCGGCCGGAGGTCCAGTTTTCAGACGACGATCTGCGCCAGTTGTATTCGACGCTGGTGGAGCAATGGAAGAAAAAAGGCGAGCAGAAGATTCCGACTTTCGAAGCCAGCCGGGAACAGCTCGAAAAGCTGTTGACGGATCAGCGGACGGCGCAGGCGCTGGACCGTTGGCTGCAAAATCAACGGACCGAAACCCCGATTTTATATAGAGATGAGGTTTTCAAGTGAGCCCGCGGGTGCGCGTCCTGGTCAGAATTGCGGTGAGAGTCGTGGTGGCGCTGGCGATTCTGACTGCGGCCTGTATTCTGGCCGGCGTGGTGGTTTTACGCAGCGGCTGGTTTCAGGAAAAAATTCGGGAAAGGATTATCACGGAAATCGAACATACCACCGGAGCGCGCGTCGAGATGGGAGTTTTCCGCTTCGACGAGGAACACATGACGGCCACGGTATCTCCGCTGGTGGTGCATGGGACCGAACCGGCGGGCGAGGCTCCGTTGATCAGGGCGGACTCGGTGACGGTGGGGCTGCGCATCATCTCGCTGGTCGAGCGCAAAGTGGATCTGGGGCTGCTGCGTCTGGAACGGCCGACGGTGCGCGTCGCGTTTTATCCCGACGGATCGAACAACGTGCCGCAGCCGCGTCGTCCGGTCACCTGGACGGAGGACCTGCTCAATCTGCAGGTGCGCCGATATGAGATCGTCGACGGCGTGCTCGATTGGGACGATCGCATTCTCCCGCTGAATCTGCGCGGTGAGCGGCTGCGCATCACGGCATCGTATGACCGGCGGGGCCCGCGTTATCGCGGCGAGCTGTCGGCGCTTACCCGGGTGGTGGTGCGTGGAGTTCCTCCCATCGAAACGGAAACTTCGCTGGCGTTCGGGATCGTGAAATCCGGCATCCAGATCGAACGGCTGCACCTGGCTACGCGGGATTCGCATGTGGACGTTTCGGGCGATCTGACCAATCCACGGGCGCCGCGCGGGAAGCTGTCGGTGAAGGCCGCGATGTCCATGAAAGACGTGGTCGAGATCTTCGGCGTGCCGGCCGCGCCGGTGGGCTCGGCCAGCTTCGACGGACAGATGGAGATCGCGTTCACGCGTCCGGCGGAATTCGCAATGGGCGGCCGGGTCACCGGGCGCGGACTGGGATATTCGCGGAATGGGTTGAACGTCAACGGGGCCGACTTGCGCGCCGATGTCCAGCTCACCCCCAACAATCTCGCGGTGAACGACCTGTACGCGAAAGCTTCGGGAGTGGACGTGCACGGGTCGGGACAGCTGGTCGCATGGAAGCAGCTGCATTTTGACGGGGACATCGGCGGCGTCGATTTGCGCGAAGCGGCGCGCATGGCTACGGGCAAATCGATTCCGTGGAATGGAACGCTGGCCGGCGGGTTCACGGTGGATGAGATTTTGGGTGAGCGGTCGGCCAAGGTAACGGCTGCGCTGACGATCACGGCGGCTGATGCGGGCGAGCGGATCGAGGGCCAGATCAACGCGCTGTTCGATCAGGCGGCCGGCACCATTCGAGTGAATGACTCGCGCGTGGCGACCGGGGCGACGCAAATCGAAGCCACCGGGACGCTGGGCCAGAAGCTCGACGTGCGGGCGGAGTCGACCAATCTGGAAGACTTTATTCCCGCGATCGCGATGGCTTCCGCGAGTGCGCTGAAAGAGATGCCGCTTAAGCTCAACAACGGTCGGGCATCGTTTCACGGGACGGTGACCGGACCGCTGGAGGATCCCCACGCGAGCGGGGCGCTCGCCATTTCGAACGGCGTGATCCAGGGACATGCGTTCGATCGGTTTTCAGCCGACGTTCAGGCGAGCCGCAAAGGCGTGCGCGTGGATCGCGGGACGCTCGCGCGCGGGTCGACGGTGATCGACGGGGCGGGTGAAATTTCGGGCGGGTTCGACAACGGCACCGTCACGGCGCAGTTGAATATTCGCGGCGCGCAGCTGGCCGAATTGGTGAAGGAAGCCGGTTCGAATTTCGAAGTGAGCGGAACCGCGGCGGGGACGGTGCATTTGGCGGGAACGCTCACGCAGCCGGTGGCGGAAGGTGCGGTGCGGATCGAAAACGCGGCGGCGTTCGGCGAACAGGCCGACCGGTTGAATGCGACGGTGCGCTACTCGGCCGAAGAGATCGACGTGACGTCGGGTGATGCCCGCCAGGGACCGGCTACGGCCACGTTTCAAGGTTCGTTTCGTCACGCGGCCGGCGATTGGCAGAATGGCGAGATTCGATTCGACGTTTCGACTCCGGGGGTCCGCCTCGCGCAGATCAAGACGGTCGCGAAACTTCAGCCGAGTTTATCGGCCAGCGTGAATGGAAAAGCGAGCGGGACAGCGCGGGTAACGAAGGGCGCGCTTGCCCTGACCGGAATTCAGGGGACGGTCGCCGCGAAAAGTGTGGCGTGGGATCAACAGCCGCTCGGCGATATTACGGCGACGGCGGTCACCACCGGCGCGGATTTATCGATTCACGCGAACGCGCAGGTGCGCGATATCAAAATGGACGCGGAAGGCTCCTGGCGCCTGGAAGGCGACGATCCGGGCTCGGCGGTGTTGCACGTTTCGCGAGCCAGTGTGGCGTCGTTGAATTCGGTGGTGATGGCAGGGGGGCCGCTTGAAAAGGACGTGGTGCCGTTCGATGGATTCATCGACGGAGCGAACGCGGCAATTTCGATGGCGCTGCGCAAGCCACAGGATTTTCACGCGGAGCTGACCATTCCGACCTTCCAGATCAATCCGCGGCCCGCGCAAACGTTGCGGTTGGGCGCGCAGCCGACCGACATCGTGCTGCAGAACACCAAGCCCATCGCGGTTGCGATTTCATCCAAGGAAGCGCGCGTCCGCAGCGCCGAGTTCAAAGCTCGCGACACGAGCCTGGAGGCGACTGGAGCGGTTTCCTTCGACGCGAAGAACACGTCGGATCTGAACGTGCACGGGTCGGTGAATCTGATCATCCTGCAGTTGTTCAACCCGGATCTGGTGGCGAGCGGCAGCGCGACGGTGCAGGCCTCCATTCGCGGGTCGCTCAAAGATCCGCAGTTGAACGGGCGCATGGAACTGAAGAAGGCGTCGTTGTACTTGGGCGATCTGCCGAACGGCGTCGACAACGCCAACGGCGCGGTGGTGTTCGACCGGAATCGCGCGACCATCGAAAAGCTGACGGCGGAGACCGGTGGCGGGACCATCAGCTTTTCGGGTTTCCTGGGATTCGGCACGCCCCTGGTGTACCGGCTGCAGGCCGTGGCGCGGACGGTGCGCGTGCGTTATCCGGAAGACGTCAGCGTGACGTTCAATTCGACGCTGGCATTGAATGGGACCTCGGATTCGAGTACGGTTTCAGGAATCGTCACGCTGACGCGGGCTTCGTTCACGCCACGCGCGGACATGGCGCAGGTGCTGGCGCAGGCGTCGCGCCCGCTTCCCACTTCGGCCGCGCCGGCGGAATATCTGCGCGGCATGGTGTTCGACGTCCGTATCGAAAGCGACCCGAGTTTCCAGTTGCAAACCTCGCTCGCGCGGAATCTGCAGGCGGAAGTGGATCTGCGGCTGCGCGGAACGCCGCTGCGGCCGGCGCTGCTCGGCAACGCATCGGTGAATGAAGGGGAAGTGCAGGTGTTCGGGAATAAGTACACGGTGAATCGCGGCGATGTCCGGTTTTTGAATCCGGTGCGCATCGATCCGATCTTCGACATGAATCTGGAAACCAAGGCGCGCGGCATCACGGTGAATATCGCGATTTCGGGGACCACGCAAAAGCTGAATGTGAACTACAGCTCCGATCCGCCGATGCAGCCGCGCGAAATCATTGCGCTGCTGGCGGTGGGCCGTGCACCGACCGATTCGGCCGGATTGAGTCCGGATGCGAGCACCACCAGCTCTACCAGCCTTTCGGAAGCGGGCGGGGGGTTGATCAGCGAAGCGATTTCCGAACAGCTTTCAAGCCGCCTGCAGCGCTTCTTCGGAGCCAGCCGCGTGAAGATCGACCCGTCCGTGCCGGGTATCGAATATCTTCCGGAAGCGCGATTGACCGTGGAACAGCAGGTTTCGAAGGAAGTCACGCTTACTTACATTACGAATTTGAATCGCACCGAAGAACAGATCGTGCAGATCGAGTGGGATTTCAGCAAGCGCTGGTCGGCGATCGCGGTGCGTGACGCCAACGGTCTGTTCGGCGTCGATTTCCAGTACCGGAAGCGGCTCAAGTGAGCGGTGTCGATGACATGATCGACACGCAGCTCCGCAAGCGCGGGATTCATGACGGGCGCGTGCTGGAGGCGATGCGGAACATTCCACGCGAGAAGTTCGTGCCGGAGAACCTGCGCGGTGACTCGTATATCGACGCGCCGGTGCCGATCGGGTTCGGACAGACTCTCACGCAGCCGTATATGACCGCGCTGATGGCGCAGTTGCTGACGCTGACAGGTGATGAAAAGGTGCTCGAGGTGGGAACCGGATCCGGTTATCACGCGGCGGTGCTGGGCGCGCTGGCGCGGCAGGTGATTTCGATCGAGCGGATTCCGGAGCTGGTGGTGATGGCGCGTGCGAACCTGAAGCGCACCGGGCTCGACGGAAATATCACGGTGGTGTGCGGGGATGGATCGCTGGGGGTTCCGGAAGAGGCGCCGTTCGACGCGATCTCGGTGGCAGCAGCCTCGCCCATCACGCCGCCGGCGCTGGTCCGGCAGTTGAAGGAGCCGGGAGTGATGGTGATCCCGGTGGGCGATCGCCAGGATCAGGAATTGTGCGTGATTCGCAAACAGGATGGAAAAATCTCCAGGCGTTACGCGTCCGGCTGCCGGTTCGTGCCGCTGCTCGGCCGCGAGGGCTGGCAGGACAAGGAATGAGTCGAACATTGGAGCTGTCACCTGCCCGGATGCGGGAGCTGGGGTATCGCGTGGTGGACTTGATCGCGGATCATTTTGAGCGTGGACGCGATCAGCCGGTGGGGTGCAAGGGTGAACCAGCGGTGCTGCGTCCGTCGTTCCTGGAGGAGCCGCCGGCTCACCCGGTCGCGGAGGCGGAGATTCTCTCACGCCTTCAGCGCGACGTTTTTCCGAACACGCTGAACATCGCACATCCGCGATTTTTTGCGTTCGTTCCGGGGCCGTCGAATTTCGTGAGCGTCATGGCCGATGCGCTGGCTGCCGGGTTCAACGTGTTCAACGGATCCTGGTTAGGAGGGTCGGGCGCGGCGGCGATGGAGCTGGCGGTGATCGACTGGTTTCGGCAGTGGTGCGGATTTCCGGAGTCGGCGGGCGGATTGTTTGTAAGCGGCGGATCGATGGCGAACCTGACAGCGCTGGCCGCGGCTCGCCACGCTCGGTTGGATGATCGCGCTGAGGGTGCGGTTATTTATTATTCCGATCAGACCCATTCTTCGATCGATCGGGCGCTACGCGTGATCGGGTTTTTGCCGGAGCAGATCCGGCGGATTCCTTCAGATGATGCGTTCCGGCTCCCTGTCGAATCGCTGACGCGGTGTGTACGTGAGGATCGCGCGCGCGGGTTACGGCCGTTCGCGGTGATCGCCAATGCGGGCACCACTAGCACCGGCGCGATCGACCCTCTGCGCGAGATCGCGGAATTTTGCCGCGCGGAGCACTTATGGATGCACGTCGACGGAGCGTACGGCGCTGCGGCGGTGATCTGCGAACGCGGGCGGCGATTGTTGGACGGAATCGAACTGGCGGATTCGTTGTCGTTCGATCCGCATAAATGGCTGTTCCAACCGATCGAGTGCGGCTGCGTGCTGCTGCGCGACGCGTCGCTGATGAAGGCGGCGTATCGCATCATGCCGGAGTATCTGGCGGATGTGCATCGCAACGTAGCGGAAGTGAATCCGTGCGATTACGGGATCCAGTTGACGCGTGGATTCCGGGCGTTGAAGGTGTGGATGTCGGTTCAGTATTTCGGAATGGATGCGTTTCGCGCCGCGGTAGAGCGAGGGTTTGAGCTGGCTGAAGTCGCGGAGCGGAAGTTGCGGTCGATGACGGGTTGGGAGGTCGTGACGCCGGCGCAGTTGGGTGTGGTCTGTTTCCGGAAGCGCGAACCGGACGAGACGTTCTATCCGAAAATGCACGACGCGATGCTGGCGGATGGTTTCGCGCTGGCGACGTCGACGGTGCTGAACGGGCGGACGGTGCTGAGGTTGTGCACGATCAATCCGCGGACGACGGAGGCGGATGTCGAGCAGACCATCGAGTGGCTGGATTCGTTGGCAGGACGCTTGGAGCATGGACGGCGGGATTGATCCCGCGCGTGGCTTCAGCCACGCTGACCGAAGGGGAGCTAAAGCTCCGCGCCGGCTGAAGCCCGCCGTCCCTTATTTTCGACCCAGGTGCAGCGCCACTGCGCCGGCGGTCATTCGCTCGAATTCCACGCTTCGGAATCCGGTCGCTCGCATTTCTTGGGCGAGCTGCTCGGCGGTCGGGAATTTGCGGATCGATTCGGGGAGATACGAGTACGCGTCGCTTGACCCGGAGATCAGGCCGCCGATCTTTGGGAGCACCCGGGTGGAGAAGAAGCCGTACAGGGCCGCGAAGGGCCGATTGGTGGGCTGCGAGAATTCGAGGATGGCGACTGTTCCGCCCGGTTTCAGCACTCGCAGGAGTTCTTCCAGGCCCCGACGATAATTCGCGAGATTGCGGAAGCCGAAGGCGATGGTGATCAGGTCCAGCGATTCATTGCGAAGGGGAAGGTTCAACGCGTCGGATTCGAACAACGGCGAGGCGACTTTGCGTTTCGCTTCGACCAGCATGGGATGGCAGAAGTCGCTGCCGAAGGCTTTGCATTCTTGGCGGGCTTCGATCGAAAAGAGAACATCGCCGGTGCCGCAGCACAGGTCCAGCGCGCGCGCGTCTGGCCTCGCCAGAATTTCGCTTACACGATTCACCGTGCGGGCTCGCCAGCGGCGGTCGAGGTTGAAGCTTAACAGGTGATTGAGCAGGTCATACCGGCCGGCGATGCGGCCGAACATGCCGCGGACCCAGCGGGCGGCTTCCTGCTCGGATGCCGCGCCGCGCGGAGTGGTGCCGGTCATGCCAACGCCGCTTCGGATAGCGCGGTTTGAATGGATTCCAGAACGACGCCATCATCAATTCCGGAGAGGACGCGGACTTCGCCGATGCGCGTGGGCAGCACGAAATGAATTTTGCCCTGGATGGTTTTTTTGTCGGCGGCGAGACGCGCGGCCAGCGCTTCCGCGCGGATGCCTTGGAGCGAAGGGATGGGTCCGTAGTTCGCGATCACGCGGGCGATCGATTCGCGATCGGCGCGGGGTAAGCCAGCCGCGCGTTCGGCGATGTTCGATGCCGCGCGCATTCCGAACGCGACGGCTTCACCGTGCAGGAAAAGTTCGTAACGCGTCTCGGCTTCTAACGCGTGGCCGACGGTGTGACCGAAGTTGAGGACTCGGCGGAGGTCGCTTTCGCGTTCGTCAGCGGAGACGACTTCGGCTTTAATCCGCACCGCCGAGGAGATCATGCGGTCGACCGTGCGCGGCTCGCGCGCGAGCACTGCCGCATGGCATTGATCCAGGAGTTGGAACAAATCCGGGTCGCGAATGATTCCGCATTTGATGATTTCGTACAGGCCGGCGCGGTATTCGCGATCGTTAAGGGTCGCGAGCAGGTCGGGATCGATCAGCACGGCTAAGGGCTGATGGAAACTGCCGACCAGGTTCTTGCCGGCGGTCAGGTTGACCCCGGTTTTTCCGCCGACCGCGGCATCGACCTGCGCGAGTAACGTGGTGGGAATCTGAATTACGGGAATGCCGCGCATGAAGATGGCGGCCAGGAATCCAGCGACGTCGTTGACGATGCCGCCGCCGAAGGCGATGACCGTGCTGGACCGGTCCGCGCCGCATTCGAGCATCGTATTGGCCAGGCTCTCGACTTCCGCCAGGCGTTTGCGCGATTCGCCGCCGGGGAAGAAAAGCACGTCGTCGACATGCGGCTCCAGGCCGGCTCCGTGCAGCTTCCAGACGTCTTCGGTGGTGACCGCGAAAACCTTGCCGGAATGTTTCGGAATGAGCTCCGCGATGTGTTGAAGCGCGCCTCGCTCCACGATCGCATCGTAGTTTCCCTGCGGCGTGGAGACGCGAAAGCTGGGCATACGTTGGTTGTACCACGCCTGTTAAGATGGGCCTGTTGCCCCGACGGAGCGCGTTCCCCATCTTCTTCGCGTTTCTTTTGTTTGCCGCTCCCCTTCGCGAAACCGGGCCATCCACGATCATTTGGGCCGCGCCGGCAATTCTGGTTTCGGCCATGATGATCGCGTGGGCGGCCGAATCGGCGCAGTATTTCATCGCGCAGGGGTTGGCGCTGGCGATTCTCGCGTGGATGCAGACGCTGCCGGAGTTTGCGGTCGAGGCGGTGCTCGCGTGGAAGCAGCAGGTGCCTCTATTGCTCGCGAGCGTGACCGGCGCCTTGCGGCTGTTGACCGGCCTGGGATGGCCCGTGATTTATTTCACCGCGGCGATGACGCATCGGCGGAAGCTGGGGGCGCCGCTGGGCGTGATTCGCCTGGAGCCGCACCAGTCGGTGGAGGTGATGGGGCTGCTGGTGCCGCTGCTCTACATTGCGGTCATCGCGGTGAAAGGGACGTTGACGGTTTATGACGCAGCGGTCCTGACGCTGATTTACGCGGCGTACCTGACGATTCTGAGCAAGCTTCCGGCGGAGGGTCACGATTCGGTGGAGGAGCTGGCGAGGGTGCCGCGCACCATCGTTACGGCGCCGCGATTGCGCCGAATCGTCATGATCGGCGGATTGTTTGTCGCGGGAGGGCTGCTGATTTACTACTCGGCCGAGCCGTTTCTCGCCAGTTTGCTGGCGATTGCAACGCTCGCCGGAGTGCCGAACTTCATCTTTATCCAATGGGTGGCGCCGATTGTTTCCGAATTTCCGGAAATGGCGTCCACGGTGTATTTCGCGCGCCAGCCGGATCGCGCGCCGATGGCGCTGATGAACATGGTGTCGAGCAATATCAACCAATGGACGCTGCTGATGGCGATGCTGCCGGTGCTGTATTCGGTCAGCGTGGGCGCGCCGGCGGTGATCCCATTCGACGCGCAGCAGAGGCTGCAATTGTGGATGACGCTCGGCCAGGCGCTGGTGGGGATGATGTTTCTGATCAACATGGAGCTGGGGTGGTGGGAGGCGGCGGTGCTGTTCGTGTTGTTCGCGATCCCGTTCGCGATTCCGGGGTCGGCCGCGGTGGTGACCTGGGCGTATTTCGCGTGGGCGGCGATTGAATTTGTGCGGATTGTGATCGGGCATCGAGAGCCGGTCGCGATCCGGTGCTTTGTTGAAACCTGGAAACAACACGTGCGGCAGCAGCGGAGCTGAGGACGTGCTCCGCTCCCTGACGGTCGCGGTTCCGTTTGACGCGTCGAATCAGCCACATTCGGAACCCCGCGCGTCAGCAAGGGGAGCACGTCCGGAATTTTCACGTCCTTGGTACTTAGGTCATGGCTCGCGCGGCGTTGCGAATGCGCGCCGGCTTGGATATCCTTACTTAAAAGGCTGGTGCCTTGTCAGGGCCGGCTTTCTCTCTAGAAGCGCATAGCTCCGAGCGGCAACTTCGAAATGAAGGCTACACCGCGGCGGGTTGTGCGGCCAAGAGTCAAAAAACTGATTCAACTGGAGGCTTCCGGAATGCAACTGAGCGCCCTGTCCGCTGCGGCGTGTGCCGTCATCAAGCGCGCGTTCCCCGTCGTTTTCTTTCTTTTTCTGGCCGCCGTAGGTTCTGCGCCGCTGTTTGCGCAATCCGGCGAAGCCGCACTGAAACTGCCCGATCTCCACTCGTCGATGTTCATCAATTCCTCGGTTTCAGGACCGACGCTGCTGATGATCGGCCTGGGCGTCAGCGTGCTCGGTTTCGTGTTCGGCATCGCCATGTACACCCACCTGCGCAACCTGCCGGTGCACGAATCGATGCTCGAGATTTCCGAGTTGATCTATGAAACCTGCAAAACGTACCTGATCACGCAGGGTAAATTTCTGATGATCCTCGAGATCTTTATCGGCGCGGTAATCGTACTGTATTTCGGCGTGCTGACGGCCACTCCGGCGCTGCACGTCGCGATTATTCTGGCGTTCAGCATCATCGGAATCTGCGGCAGCTACGGCGTGGCGTGGTTCGGCATCCGCGTGAACACGTTCGCCAATTCGCGGACGGCGTTCGCCAGCCTGCGCGGGAAACCGTATCCCTGCTATGCGATTCCGTTGCAGGCCGGCATGAGCATCGGCATGCTGCTCATCAGCGTGGAACTGTTCCTGATGCTGTGCATCCTGCTGTTCATTCCGGGCGATTACGCCGGGCCGTGCTTTATCGGATTCGCGATTGGTGAGTCGCTGGGCGCGGCGGTGCTGCGCGTGGCGGGCGGAATCTTCACCAAGATCGCCGATATCGGCGCGGACCTGATGAAGATCGTATTCAAGATCAAAGAAGACGACGCGCGCAACCCCGGCGTGATCGCCGATTGCACCGGCGATAACGCGGGCGATTCGGTGGGGCCGTCGGCCGACGGGTTCGAGACCTACGGTGTGACCGGCGTCGCGCTGATCACGTTTATCCTGCTGGCCGTTTCGAACGATGTGACCAAGGTGGAGCTGCTGGTGTGGATTTTCGCCATGCGCGTGATGATGATTATCGCGAGCGGGATCTCCTATTTCATCAATGAAGCGGTGGCCAAGAGCCGCTATCAGAACGTCGACAAGATGAACTACGAGACGCCGCTGACTTCGCTGGTGTGGCTAACCTCGGTGATCTCGGTGGGCATGACCTACCTGGTTTCCTACCTGATGATTCCGGATATCGCCGGCGACCCGACCATGTGGTGGAAGCTTTCAACCATCATCACCTGCGGGACGCTGGCAGGTGCGATTATTCCGGAGCTGGTGAAGGTGTTCACCTCAGTCCATTCGCGGCACGTGCAGGAAGTGGTGACGTCGTCGCGGGAAGGCGGCGCGTCACTGAATATTCTATCCGGACTCGTCGCCGGGAATTTCAGCGCGTTCTGGCTGGGGCTTTCGATGATGACGCTGATGGCGATCGGCTATGGCGTGAGCACCTCGATTCCCGATTCGATGATGCTGGTGCCGGCGGTGTTCGCGTTCGGGCTGGTGGCGTTCGGGTTCCTGGGTATGGGTCCGGTGACCATCGCCGTCGATTCGTATGGTCCGGTGACGGACAACGCGCAGTCGGTGTATGAGCTGAGTCTGATCGAGCAGATACCCAACATCCGCAAGAGCCTGAAGGATAAGTACGGCTTCGACGTCGATTTCGACAAGGCCAAGCATCATCTCGAAGAGAACGACGGCGCCGGCAACACGTTCAAGGCGACCGCCAAGCCGGTGCTGATCGGCACCGCGGTGGTCGGCGCGACCACCATGATTTTCGCGATCATCGTCAACCTGACGCAAGGGTTGAAGACCGAGCTGCTTTCGAACCTGTCGATTCTGCATCCTCCGTTTTTGCTCGGCCTGGTGACCGGCGGCGCGATCATTTACTGGTTTACGGGTGCGTCGACACAGGCGGTGACCACGGGCGCATACCGCGCGGTCGAGTACATCAAGGCGAACATCAAGCTGGAAGGCACCACCAAAGCGAGCGTCGAAGATTCGAAGAAGGTGGTCGAAATCTGCACGAAGTACGCGCAAAAGGGCATGTTCAACATCTTCCTGGTGGTCTTTTTCGCGACCCTCGGGTTTGCGTTCATTGAACCGTATTTCTTTATCGGATACCTGATCTCCATCGCCTTGTTCGGTTTGTATCAGGCGATTTTCATGGCCAATGCGGGCGGCGCGTGGGACAACGCCAAGAAGATCGTCGAAGTGGAGTTGAAGATGAAGGGCACGCCGCTGCATGACGCGACCGTGGTGGGCGACACGGTGGGCGATCCGTTCAAGGACACGTCGTCGGTGGCGCTGAATCCGATCATCAAATTCACTACGCTGTTCGGATTGCTGGCGGTGCAGCTGGCGGTGTCGCTCACCGAGAAGCAGGGGTCGGCCGTAAGCACCGGGTTCGCGATCGCGTTCCTGGCGGTCGCGCTGTTCTTCGTCTACCGGTCGTTCTACGGGATGCGGATCGAGAGCAAGGGCTAACTCGTTTTTGTCGGCCCGCGATCGGCCGGACGGGCGCTGCGGCTCGCTGGTTCCCGTCCCACTCGCGGATCTGGGCCGAGGTTTTTCACTTCCTGGCGATTGTTTCCTGCTGCGCCGGCAAGCCGAGGATCAGCGCAGTGGTCTGCCGGCGGGAGAGATCAGGCTGATTGTCTGCGGCGACGCAGTTGATAGATGGCGAGCCCTGCCAGACCGGTCACCACGAGCATCAGCGAAGGTGGGATCGGCGTGGTAGTCGGCGCTGCTGGTGCGCTGCTCCCCGTCACCAGTACGCTCAGCGAGTTTACGGAATTCGTGACAAAGGTGCTGGCCACCGGGTTGGACGCGTTGGGGCTGCCAAGGAAGGGGCTGTCATAACCGAATGCGCCCAAAGTGACCCCTGGCCCCACCGTTGGAGTGCCCGTGGAATAGGACCAGCCAATGGATGTGTCGCCGCAGGCCATGTTGCCGCTGAGCACCAGGTAATACGTCCCCGGAGGCAATGTCAAACCCGAGAAGAGGGTGAGGTTGGCCTGGGCCGAGGTGACTGTAACCGGCGACGAGGTGGCGATCGGGATTGCCCCGGGACCGACGGAATTCGACAGGTACCCGGTCACTTGGCCCCCCGAAAGGGCGAAGAGATTGGCGGCGATCGAGACGTTTGAATATGCCGTCGTCGTCGTAAAGGAGAGATAGGCGAACTCAGGCGACAAGGCCCCCGCCACGGACGAGACACATATTCCGCTGCCTGCCGGCGAAGACGAGATGAGCGTGGTCTGAGCAGACGCCAATCCCCCTAACAGCAGGGCACCCATCAATATACATTCTGTTCTCATCTTCGCCCTCCAACAACAAAAGGACTTGTCTAATTTTGGCAGCCTTCAACCCCTTGCAAGTACACACCGGCTCGCTATACATCAAGGAGCATAAGACATAGTGCGGCAAAATTCAATGCCTGTCTATTAAAAAGTCTTAAATTTTTCTTGGAGTTTTTATGGGCGATGCGGCTCAGGAGCCCGTTCCATCGGGTCGGGGTGAACGCGCCGAAGTCATCGATTTAATTAGGTAGTACGAGCTTGGCGAAGGGAGGCACGCCGGTCATGGATACCGGTTCGTGGAGCGGGTGGTGAAAAAATCGCGATCAGGCGGATTTTTCGAGGCGGCGACGATAAACGAGGAACATCCCTGCGCCGGCGAGACCCACCAGGGCGAGGAGCAACGTTGATGGCACAGGCGTCGTAGAAGGCGCTGCCGGCGGGGGAGTGACCGCTGCCGCACCTCTGACCACCACGTCTTCCGGATCCGACCCGACCGGGATCGTCGCAATCACGCTCTGGCTAGCCACATTGATGACGGACACATTGCCGGAGTTCTCATTGGCGGTATAAACTTTCGTGCCGTCCGCGCTGACCGAGATACCTAAGGGCGTGGTTCCGACACCGACGGTGCCGGTCACGGTGTTGGTGGCCGTCGAGATGAACGTAACCTGGTTTGAATTGCTTACATACACGGTGGTCCCGTCGGGCGATACAGCGACGCCGCTCGGAACGAGTATCAAACTCGGCACAGTTGCGGTCACCGTGTTCGTCGCGGTGCTGACCACATCCACGACATTGGTATTTCGAACCGTCACGTAGAGCTTGGTGCCGTCCGGCGTCAGTGCCACGCCAAACACCGAATTCGGAAAGGTTATCGTGGCCGTGATCGTGCCGGTAGCAAGATTAATGACGGAGACGTTGCCGTTCGCATAGTTGGCGGTATATGCGGTTGTATCGGTTGTTACGATCCCGATCGGCCCCTGAAGATCCAGGATCGTCGCGGTCACGGTGTTGGAGGCGGTGCTGATCACCGCCACGTTACTTTGAATCGCAACCACGACCTTGGTTCCGTCGGGAGTGATCGCCAGCCCCTGGGGCAGTGCTTCGGATCCGAGCGGGATGGTGGCGATTACGGTATTGGTCGCGGTGCTGATCACGGACACGCTGTTCCCATTCTGATTCGCGACGTAGAGCTTGCTCTGGTCTGGCGTGATCGCCTCCCCAACCGGCCCGTTGCCGACCGGAATTGTCGCGGTGACGGTGTTGGTGGCCGTATTGATGACCGACACGTTATTACTTAAGAGATTCGTAACATAAGCCGTTTGCGCGAGAGCGTGCGTCGCCGTTAGCGTAAAAATTGTCAGGGAGATTCGCCAGAGTCTGAGTAAGTTCATGTGAGTAGGTGGACTGCCGCGCTCGGACGGATGGTCTACGCGCTTAGACAGAGAGTTCCTCCGATTGCTCCAGGGTGTGATAAAATCCACTGACTGTCTTTTAGAAACTCTGGATTTTTTCTGGACTTTTTATGGGCCTCGGTTCGGAAATCACTATCCCCAATGAAATCTATGAGTTCGGCAGCTTCATGCTGGACCTGGGAGAACGCCGGTTCGCGCGCGACCGGCAGCCGATTCCGCTTCCGCCCCGGGTTTTCGACACCCTCTTGATCCTGGTCCGGAACGCCGGAAGCCTGGTTCGGAAATCCGACCTGATGGATTTCGTGTGGCCGGGCGCGCGGGTGGAAGAAGTCAACCTGGCGCACAACATCTCCGATTTGCGACGGATTTTGGGAGCGGCAGCGATCCAGACCGTTCCGAAGCACGGTTACCGGTTCGTGGAGCCGGTGGTGAAGAAGCCGCGAATGGCGGATGTGGCCGCGCCGGAGATTCCTGGACCGGAACCCGCCCCGCTGCCAGTCCAAGGCTCAAGAAGGATAGCGCTTCAGGCCGCGACAGCGGTTCTGCTTCTGCTCGCGGTGGTCGCTTTTGTTTTCTCGAGTCAGTCGGTGCAGGCCGGCCATTCGTCGGCTCCGCATATCCAGGCCGTGCAGGCGAGGCTGGCGGGAAATCCGCTGGCGCTCCAATTTTATCTGAAGGGCCGCTACTTCTTCGACCGGCGGACCAGCCAGGATTTCGAAACGGCGGCGCGGATGTTTCAGCAGGCCATCGCGGTTGATCCAAAGTATGCCCAGGCGTATGCAGGTTTAGCCAAGACCATGGTTTTTTCGTCGAAGCCGGGCTTTCGAGCGGCTCTCGATCGCGCGCTGGCGCTCGATCCAAACCTTGCCGAGGCGCACGCTCTGGTCGGTTTGAACGCCATGAATGGCGATTGGAACTGGGCCGAGGCCGAACAGGAGTTCCGGCGCGCCATTCAACTCGATCCCAACCTGGCCGAAGCGCATCAATGGTACGGAGATTTTCTGGGTTACATGGGGCGCTTCGACCAGTCGGCTGCCGAGCTGAATGCCGCCATCGCGCTCGATCCGCTGTCGCCGATCCTGTGGAGCGACAAATGCGAAATGCTGACGCTCGCCTCTCGGTTTCCGGAGGCGATCAGCGCCTGCCGGTACGTGCTCGAAATGCAGCCGGATTATTTCATCGCGCATTACCAGTTGGTGGAAGCCTACATTTTGAATAAGCAGGCGCGCGAGGCGTTGGAAACGGCTCAGGCCGCGGTTCGGGAGGATGCGCGGGCGATCGCCGTGGCGCGGCTGGCGCAGGCGTATGCGGCCGCCGGCGACCGGGAGCAGTCCCACGCGCTGCTTGATAAACTGGCGTCCGCCGGAGACGACCGCGCGGTGCCGTTCGAGGTCGCCAGTTGTTACGCGGTGCTGGGCGAGCGCGATCAGGCGCTCGACTGGCTCGAAAAAGCGCAGGCGAAAGGCGCGGCGCTGATGATCGGGCTGAAGATGAATCCTGTGTTCACGGCTTTGCGGACAGAGCCACGGTTCCGAGCGGTGCTCGCCAAAATGCACATGGTTGACTGACGGTCCGCGATCAAAGGAAGTAGTGGCTGTGTGAAAAGTCGGGACCCCACCCCGCCGTCGCCGGCAGGGCTGGTCTCTCGCGTCGAAGGCAGGCGGCGACAAGCCCTTCCGGTGAGAGTGTGTGTGAAAAGTCGATGCCTCACCCCGCCGTGACCGGCAGGGCTGGTCTATCGCGTTGAAGGCGCAGACGTCCGTGACCAGCCCTGCCGGTCAGAGTTTGTGTGAAAAGTGGAGTTGATCCCCGCCGTTACCGGCAGGGCTGGTCTATCGCGTTGAAAACCCAGGCGTCGGCGACCAGCCCTGCCGGTCACGGCGGGGATCAACTCCACTTTTCACACAGACTCGTCACGGCGGGGATCAACACTCCACTTTTCGCACAAACTCATCAGGAGCACGTCACTTGTAGATCTCGACCTTGTTCGGAGCCGACTCCGCGCCGCGATATTGGACCGTGAGCTGATATTCGCCGGGCTTCATCCAGGCTGGCAGCATCGCGTTGATCTGACGGTAGCCGTTTTTATCTGGCTCGCCGAAAAATACCCCGGGCAGATCGGCGCCATCCAGGCGAAGCGTGATTTCCGGACGCGTGAGATCGGCGGGGAAAGTTTTAGCCCAGACGGAGACGCAGCTTTCCGCGCCCGCTCGAATTCGGTTGCACTCATACGTCTTGCCGTCCGTCACGCCGGCGATGTCCAGCGTGATCAGCGGCGCGGCCGACCGGCGTCGCTCGGCGGGCGTGAGATCGATCGGAATGCGCGCGGGCCGGCTGAACGGGCTTTCCTGAACCGCGACGGTGACGTCGAAAAATCCGTGCGAGAGACCGGGGGCGAGCTTCGATACGGCGTGCCAGCCGAAGCCGCCGCGTTCCTGGACGCCGATCTTCGAAACCCCCGCGGGACGGCAAGCGTACGGGCCCACCTGCACGAACACGTTGTCGCAATTCAGATCGAGATCCGCCGGAGTGTTGAACCACAGGCTGAAATAATGATCGCGATCGCTGCGGAAATCGTGATCGCGGGTCCACGCGTTCTCGACGCACACGATTTCAGGCGCGTCGCCCGAGCGCGGAATCTGCGGCCATTTACGATAAGCCACCACCACGCCGCGCGTATCATGCACGCCGATCAGGCGCGGATTCACGAATCCGGCGGTGCGCACGAAGGCCAGCAGGCAACTGGTATTCGGCGCGCACCAGTTGTCGTACTGGCCGCCGAGCTCGGTGGTTTCGTAGAACTCGAGAATGGGGCGCTCTTCGGGGCGCGCCGGCTCGTCAATCACCAGCGTGTCCATGCACAGCGTATCGGTGCACAGCTCGCACAGACGCTCAAGCGCCAGCAGCGGGTGCTTCAGATGATACAGCACGCCGAAAAACAGGACGATGTCGAAATGTCCGACGTCTTTCGAGGTCAGATAGCAGACGTCTTCCACCAGATATTCGGCCTTCGAGTTGAGCAGCTTCTTCGCTTCAAAGAAAGTTTCCTGGCGCGCGGAATCGACCGCCAGAACCGACGCGCCGCGGCGCTCCATTTCGAAGGTGAACCATCCGTCCCAGGCTCCGATGTCGAGCACGCGCTTGCCGGTCAGATCGGCGGGAAGAGGAAATCGCGAGATGCGGGTGCGGAGCTGTTCGAGGGTGAGAAGCCCGGGAATCACCTGGCCGTCGGGGAGTTCGATGGAGTGGTACCAGCCCAACTCATTGAGCTTGCCGATCAGGCGGGATATCTCTTCGTGCGTCTCGGTGGTATAGGCGCGATGCATCTAGAGTTCAGTTTAGCCGCAGATCCACACCGATTCACGCGGATCAGCAAACTCGATTTTGGAAGCTCGATTGCGATACTGCGTCACCGTGAAACCAACACACGCCGCACTCGGATTGATCCTGATTAGTTTTCTTCCCGCTTTTGCCGAAAAGTCTGGGATTTCGCTGCCTCTCTTCTTCTTTCGGAACGCCGATTCGGGAACGCGTTTCATTGTGGAAACTCCGGAGATGCGCGCCGGGTTTAGTTCCGACTCGGTTTGCTTCCAGCTTCACGGCGTGTCGACCGTTTTGAGATTCCCGGGCTCCAATCCAGGCGCGCGGCTCGATGGTGAAGAGGAGATGGCGGGGAAGGTCAACATATTCTCCGGCGCGCAGGCGCGCACGAATCTGGAGACCTACGGCCGGATTCGATATCGCGACCTGTATCCCGGAATCGATCTCAGATACAGCGGCAAAGGCCGGCGGATCAAAGCGGAGTTCCTGGTCGCACCGGGCGCGGATCCAGCGTTGATCCAGTTGGCTTACGACGGCGAGGTTTCGATTGCAGCCGACGGCTCACTCATGGTGCGTAAGCAAGGCGCCGAGCTGCGCGAAGAGGCGCCGGTGGTGCTTCAGGATGGGCATCGCATTCCGGGACGCTACCAGTTGATCGAACCTCACTTGGCCGGCTTCTCGCTCGGCGCCTACGATCATTCGCGAGCGCTGATCATCGATCCGACCATCACCTACAGCACGTATCTGGGAGGCACCGGGATGGGCTCGGTCAACGCAGTCGCGGTGGACGCGTCGGGCGATGTGTACGTCGCCGGATATACGGAAGCGTTGAATTTTCCGATCGTGGGCGCCTATCAGGCCACCAACAAGGGCAGCGTAAACGCATTCGTGGCTAAGCTGAGCGCGGCGGGGACGTCGCTGATTTATGCCACCTACGTCGGCGGCAACAGCGACGATCGCGCGTGGGGGATTGCGGTGGATTCGTCGGGCAACGCGTATGTGACCGGCTCCACCACGTCGACCAATTTTCCGCTGGTGTCGTCCCTGCATTCAACGCTCGGCGGCGGACGCGATGCGTTCGTGTTCAAGCTGAATTCGACCGGGAATACGCTCACCTACAGCACGCTGCTGGGCGGATCGAATGAAGACTGGGGTTACGCAATAGCGCTCGATTCATCGGCCAACGCCTACATTGCCGGCGATACCATGTCGACCGACTTTCCGGTGTCGACCGGCGCGGCGCAAACCGTGCAAGGCGGCCAGACCGACGCCTTCGTGACCAAGCTGACTTCGACGGCTACGGTGGTGTTCAGCACCTACCTGGGCGGATCTGGAGTGGAGCACGCGGGCGGGATCGCGATCGACTCCACCGGCAATGTGTACGTGGCCGGCGGAACGCTCTCCACCAATTTTCCCACCGTGATTCCGATTCAGGCCGCCAACGCGGGCGGGCAGGATGCGTTCGTGACCAAGATCAAATCGACCGGCGCGTCACTGGTTTACAGTACCTATCTGGGTGGAGCGGGCGGAACAGCCGGCGCCCCCGAGCAGGCCAACGGAATCGCGGTCGATTCGAGCGGGAACGCGTACATTGCGGGCGTGACGCCGTCCACCAATTTCCCAGTGACCAGTGGCGCTCTGCAAGCCGCCAACAATGGCGGGTCGGACGCGTTCGTGGCGAAGATCGCCGCGGCGGGGACGTCGCTTGCCTACAGCACCTACCTGGGCGGAACGCTGTTCGATCAGGCCAACGGAATTGCGGTCGATTCGAGCGGCGATGCGTACGTGGCGGGATACACGGCCTCGCCTAATTTCGTGGTGAACAACGCGATCCAGTTGGCGCTCGCGGGAATGTACGACGCGTTTGTGACCGAACTGGGGCCGGCCGGTAACACGGTGATGTTTTCCACTTATTACGGCGGCGCGGGGTCGGATGAAGCGATCGCGATCGCGCTCGATTCGAGCGCCAATATTTACCTGGGCGGGGAGACCGGCTCGGCCAATTTTCCGCTGACCGACGCGTACCAGACTGTAAATAACGGTGGCGTGATCGGATGGGTGGCGAGGATGGGCGTGACGGCTCCGCCTCCTCAGTTGCCCACGGTCGGTACGGTTTCGCCGGCCTCCGGCAGCGGCGCGTCGGTGACCTTCACGGCGACCTATTCCGATCCGGCCGGCGCCACGGCGCTCACCAACGTGGCTCTGCTGGTGAATTCGTCGGCGTCGACCAGTTACGGCTGCTATATCACTTACAACGTCGCCGCGAACACGTTCACGCTGGCGGACGATGTGCCGAGTTCGGGGTCGGTCACGGTCCTGCCGAACGGCGGCAGCGGGCAGAACGATCAGTGCACGCTGAACGGGACCGGAAGCTCGGCCACGCTTTCGGGAACCACGCTGACCATGACCATTTCGCTGGTGTTCAGCTCCAATTTCGTGGGCAATCAGAACGTATACTTGTGGGCGCAATCGGCGACCGCAAACACCGGATGGGTTTCGAAGGGCGCATGGACGGTGACTGCGGTTCCGCCCGCGCCATCCGCCGTTTCGGTCTCGCCCAATTCAAATACCGGCGCGAGCCAGACATTCCAGTTCGTGTTCGCGGACACGCAGAATCCTTCGAACATCGTTGCGACCGCCATGCTGTTCGCGCCTTCGCTTTCGAACCTCGACAACACCTGCTACATCGTCTATGACGCGGTGCATGCCACGGTGCAGCTTGAATACAACGCGCTGAATGGATCAAGCTCCAAGCCGGTTACGTCCACGTCGACGCTTTCAAACAGCCAGTGCTCAGTGGGCGCGACGTCGGTGACGTTCTCAGGGCTATCGCTGATTTTCACCGCTTCCATCACCTTTCAGGGCGCGTTTTCGGGCGTGCAGAACATCTATATGTACGCGGCGGAGGGCAGCGGTACGCCGAATACGGGATGGGTCCAGAACGGAACGTATACAGTCGCCGCGGGCGGGATTCCGGTGGTGAATTCGGCGGTACCGTCTTCGGGAACCGGACCGGCCGAGCGATTCAGCTTCACTGTGTCCGACGCGGGCGGGTCCAGCTACATCACCGACGTCGTGGTGCTGTTTTCCACCAGCAGCGCCAACGACGTCAACACCTGCCAGATCCTGTATGACCGGATTGAAAACGTAGTGGCGCTCGCCTACAACAATCCGGCCAGCGGGACCACGGAGATGCAACTCGGATCGAGCAACGTCGCGAGCAACAGCCAGTGTTCGTTGAAAGCCGCGACCAGCCAGGTGGTATTCGGAACCACGTCAGTGGTGCTGACGCTGGATATCGCGTTCAGCTCGACATTTTCGGGAGCGGTGAATACGTACGTGGAAGCCGTGGAGGCGGCCGCGAACACGGGCTGGGTGCAGGTGGGCGGCTGGAACGTAACCGGCGGCGCGCCCACGGCCAACTCGGTCACGCCGGCGTCGGGCGCGGGGTCGGACCTGATCACCTACACGTTTTCGGCGTCCGACAGCGTGAATGCGAGCAACATTTCGAATATGGCGATGCTGTTCACCACCGGCGCGCCCACCAATCTGGCCAATGCGTGCTACCTGGTCTACAACACCGCGGCGGCCACCATCGGTTTGTATAACAATGCCGGGACGGTGCTTTCGACCAAGCCGGTGGGCTCCTCCGCATCGCTTGAAAATACGCAGTGCGCGGTCGGATATTCGTCGGAATCGTTGACCTCGGGAACCACCATATCGGTGACGGTTCAGCTCCTGTTCTTCACGCCCGGGTTCGATGGCGCAAAGACGGTTTACGCGGACGCGATCGAGCCGGCCAGCAGTTCCGGATGGGTGGAATTGGGAACCTGGACGGTGCAGTAAGGTGATGTCGGTCAATAAAACCACACGCTGAAGTCCGTGTGAAAACGGACGTGCTCACCTCCCTGACGGTCGGGGTTCCGTTTGGGTGCTGCGGAACCGCGCGCGTCAGCAAGCGGAGCACGTCCGAAGTTTCACTCGGACCCTTTTGTCGGTGGATGATCGAGTACTGCTTTAACAGGACCCGGGGCCATTTCAGACCAGAAACGGATTGCGTTCTTTTTCCCGGCCGATGGTGGTCGATGGACCATGGCCGGGAATGACGATCGCGTCTTCGGGCAGCGGCATCAGCTTCGAGTGGATGGAGCGCAAAATCTGCCGGCCGTCGCCCCCCGGAAGATCCGTGCGGCCGATGCTGTCGCGAAATAACGTATCGCCGGCCACCAGCTTGTTCTCCGTGGGAATCCAGAGGGAAATGCTGCCCTGCGTGTGGCCGGGGGTTTCGAGGATCTGAAATTCGGCGTCGCCCAGCTGAAGCGAATCGCCTTCGCGACTGTCCACGTCGATGGAAGTTTTCTCGGGCGTCGCCATTCCGAGCCAGCCCGCCTGGACGTCCAGATGGTCGTACAGCTCCTGGTCGTTCTGGTTCATGTAAACCGGCGCGCCGGTCACGGCTTTGAGTTTCGCGGCGCCTCCGATGTGGTCGATATGCGCATGCGTGATGACGATCGCTTTCACGTTCAGCGCATGCCGCGCAAGAATCTTCAAAATCTGATCGATGTTGTCGCCCGGATCGATCACCATGGCTTCGTGCGATTGCTCGTCACCGAAGATCGAACAGTTGCATTCGAGCATCCCGACCGGAAGAATTTCATGAATCATATTCAAGGCCTGGTAAGCGCCCCCAGTCATAACGACGGGCAAGCCCTGCCTGTCAGAGTGTGTGTGAAAAGTCGATGCCTCACCCCGCCGTGACCGGCAGAGCTGGTCTATCGCGTTGAAGGCGCAGACGACGGTGACCAGCCCTGCCGGTCACGGCGGGGATCAACTCCACTTTTCACACACACTCGTCAAGGCGGGGACAGATCGTGACTAACGTAATGACCGGGACCGCGTACTCTCATCTCGATTGTATACTCGGGAGTATGGATGCCATTCTGCCGATTGCGATGCGGTGGCTGCACATTGCTTCCGTGATCGTGCTGCTGGGAGGCGTGTTTTATGCGCGCTTCGCGGCGCGGGAGATGGCCGCCGGGTTTAAGCCCATGGCCTACACGGCTATCGGTGCAATCCTGGTCTCCGGCACGTATAATTTCCTGAATAAAAGTTTCTATCCGCCGCACTATCATATGTGGTTCGGCATCAAGGTTCTGCTTGCGCTGCACGTTTTCGCCGCCGTGGCTCTGTACCGGAAAGAGAAGCTGCGGGCTCTCACTGGCGTGGTCATTTCGGGAGCGGCAATCGTGGCGATTTCGGGATACTTGCGATGGATTTCGCTGAAGTAAGCACGCCTGACGTGGCCACCGGTGTCACGGCGGGTTATCGGGCGCTGCGGGAAAGCGCGGCGTGGCTGGATCTGTCCGGGCGCGGAAAAATCCGCGCCACCGGCGAAGATCGCGCCCGTCTGCTGCACGCCATGACCACCAATCACATCGAGCAGCTTCGTCCAGGCGACGGCTGTTACGCGTTTTTCCTGAACGCGCAGGGTCGAATTCTGGGCGACGCAAATATCCTGTGCTTCGAAGATTCCCTGCTGCTCGACACCGAGCCCGAAACCCGGGTCAAGCTGTTTGAGCACCTGGATCGTTACATCATCGCCGACGACGTGACCATCGAAGATGAAACAGCCCGGATTGCGACCATCGCCATCGAGGGGCCCACAGCGCCGAGTGTTCTGCGGGACATGGATGCCACGCTTCCCGAGGCGCCCTACCATTGGACGGCGTGGGGCAATCGAACCGTCGCGCGGCTGAGTTCCACGGGATCCGATGGATACTTCATTCTCCTGCCCACGTCGGAACGCGACACGTTTATCAGCCGGCTGGCCCTCCCCGCAGCCACCTCCGACGACGCGCGCACGGTTCGCATTGAAAACGGCCATCCCCGCTACGGAATCGAGATTACCGAACGGAACCTGGTGCAGGAAACCGGCCAGTTGCAGGCCGTTCATTTTCAAAAAGGCTGTTATCTGGGTCAGGAAATCGTGGAGCGTGTCCGCAGCCGCGCGCAGATTCACCGCGTGCTGCGCCGGATTGAGATCGACACCGCCAATCCTCCCGCCGCGGGCACGAAAACCGCAGAGCTCGAAATAATGAGCGCCGCGTTTTCGCCCGCCGTTCAAAAGACAGTCGCCCTGGCCTACGTTCGAACGCTGTCTTCAGATCCGGGAACCACACTGACGGTCGAGGGATCTCGAGCAGTGGTGATCAGTGAACCTTGGTCAGTTCCCCGTCCACTGGAAACGTAAACTCTTCGCCCGCCGTATTCACCACCAGCTTTCCCATCCCCAGCGGCCGGCCCTGATTTGGAAAAAAGACCGCGCCATCCGTGGTTTGCCCGGGCATCAGCTTGATGGTGGCGAGCACCAGCGCGGAAGCCGCCGCGGCTGCGTTCAGCTTGGCGGACCCCAGCGCCGCCTGCGCGTTCTGCCTCCGCGCTTCGTAGCCATTGGTCGAATGCATCCTCGAATTTCCGTACAAGACCGCTTCGTAAGCGGTACTCAACTTGATCACGTCGCCCCGATTGCCTTTCTGCATCAGCGTCTCGACCACGCTTCGCGCCGGGGATGCCTGCACGCTCGATCCATCCGCCCGTTCGAACCGGAAATCCTCCGGCCGGATCGCCCAGGAGATGGGAGATCCATTTGAAACCGCGACTTGCAGGATCGCGTAATCGTGGATCCGCATCGCGATCGGCGCGAACATCACCGTTATCCCGTTGTGCGTGAGCGCCTTATACTTCAGACCGCTCGATTCGAATTCAATAACCTGCGCATGAGCCGCGGCGATGAACAGGAATATCGCCGGGTGCGGAAAGCGTCGCGACCCCATACCTACATGATAGACTGGACTCAGCTTATGCAGAATGCAGGTCTTCGCCCACGTAGCGGCGAACTGGGCCGAATCGGCCTCCGTAACCTCCGGTCAGAGCACTGGAATCTGGGTAACGCGCAGTTGGTGGAAAAGGCGGTCCAACGGGAAGAAGGGACGCTTTCCGAAGGTGGCGCGCTGGTAGTGCGCACCGGCCAGTTCACGGGCCGCTCGCCCAAGGACAAGTACATTGTCCGCGAGCCCGGCACCGAATCGACGGTGAACTGGGGCTCGGTGAATCAGCCGATGACCGAAGCCCATTTCGACGGGCTGATGAAGCGGATGCTGGATTTCTGGCAGGGGCAGGATGTTTTCGTTCACGACTGTTTCGCCGGCGCGGACACCTCGTTTCAGCTTCCGGTCCGCGTGATCGCGCAGCGGGCCTGGCATTGTCTGTTCGCGCGCCAGTTGTTCCTCCGTCCGGATGCCGGGCACCCTGCCGGCGATCCTGAATTCACCCTGTTTTTTGCACCCGATTTTCACGCCGATCCGGCCATCGACGGGACCCGATCCCAGACCGCGATCGTGATCAATTTCGCGAAGAAAATCGTCCTCATCGCCGGAACCGAGTACGCCGGCGAAATGAAGAAAAGCGTTTTTTCGATCTTGAATCACCTGCTGACCTTCCGGAACGTAATGCCCATGCATTGTTCCGCGAACATTGGCCCGGATGGCCGCGTGGCTTTGTTTTTCGGGCTTTCCGGAACCGGGAAAACGACGCTTTCGGCGGATCCCAATCGCAGCCTGATCGGCGACGATGAACACGGCTGGAGCGATCGCGGCGTGTTCAATTTCGAAGGCGGCTGCTATGCGAAATGCATCCATCTTTCGAAGGAAAAAGAACCGCAGATCTGGAACGCGATCCGCTTCGGAACCGTGCTTGAAAACGTAATGATGGACCCGGACAATCGCACGCTCGATTTCGATTCGGCCGAGCTGACCGAAAACACCCGCGCCGCCTACCAGATCGATTTCATCGAAAACGCCGCGATTCCAGGCGTGGGCGGCCATCCGAGCCACGTGCTGTTCCTCACCGCCGACGCATTCGGCGTTCTGCCTCCCATTTCGCGCCTGACCATCGAACAGGCCATGTATCATTTCCTGAGCGGCTACACTGCCAAGCTCGCCGGAACCGAGCGCGGCCTGGGCAGCGAACCGTCGGCGACCTTCAGCGCGTGTTTCGGCGAGCCCTTCCTGCCGCGCCATCCCGAGCTGTACGCGAAAATGCTGGGCGAGCGCCTCACGCGTCACAACGTGAAATGCTACCTGGTCAACACCGGCTGGGTAGGCGGCGCATTCGGCGTCGGCGAACGCATGAACTTGAAATACACACGCGCGATGGTGAACGCTGCCATCGCCGGCGAGCTCGACGATGTGCCGGTCGAATCGCACCCCGTGTTCCGCGTGCTGGTTCCCAGGAGCGCTCCGGGAGTCCCGTCGGAACTGCTCGATGCCCGCGCGCAATGGAAAGATAAAGCTGCCTACGATCGCGCTGCCGAAGACTTGAGCGCCCGTTTCCGCAAGAACTTCGAAAAGTTCGGCAAAGTCAGCGAAGAGATCATGGAAGCGGCGCCGGCCTAGAGCTCCGATCGCGAGCTGTGCCGCACATGAAGGACCTCGACGAAGTCGGGATCTTCGTGGACACGATAAAAAACAACAAAAGGCGTGAACTTCGTTCCCAAGGCGTTCTGCGACGTGTGGGAAATGGATCCAGGAGTATTCGACGATCTCCCCAAAATCGGCTAAGGCCGCTTCTGTGATTCTAATTTGGAAATCCACTCGGGAATCATCTTGCGAACTTCATCCAGGGGCGTCGTGCGGCCCGCGTCGGCGTCTTTGATCCCGCGGTCGATCGCTACCAGGGTTTCTGGATCGACATCGACCTCTTCATTGACCGGGACATCCAACTTCAGATCGACCATAACCCACCATACCGTAAATCCCGGCGTCGATCACACACCGGTAAAGAGAATCACCGCCCGTCTCCCAACCACTTACCTACCCACGTCCCCGTCCGTTGCCAGGCCCGCGGATATCCTCGATTGATGATCGACGTACACCAGGCTCGCCGCGCCAGCCCCGCCAGTAAGAGTCTGTGTGAAAAGTGGAGTTGGTCGGCCTTGCTCCCCTCCCTCACGGTCGGGGTTCCGTTTTGCGCCACGTCGAATGAGCCACATACGGAACCCCGCGCGTGAGCAAGGGGAGCAGGTCCGTGGTTTTCACACAGACTCGTAATGGCGGGGATCGCTGCCAACAAAACCAGAAATTACCAAACGAACCCACCGACTCCCAAGCCTCTTCGAAACCAATCGCTTGCCTGTCGGTCCCGCCTGCTAAAATCGGGTTTCAGGTGCCCGCCAAAGCTCTCACGGTTCGCCAGTTCTTCAGCCGCAAGGGGCTGCTCTCCGAATGGCACCCGAACTACGAATTCCGAGCCGGCCAGCTCGATATGGCGGAAGCGGTCGAGTCCGCGCTCACCGACAAACGCCATCTCATCGTCGAAGCCGGCACGGGAACCGGGAAAACGCTCGCGTACCTGGTCCCTGCGATTCTCTCCGGCAAGCGCGTGGTGGTTTCGACTGGAACGAAAAATCTTCAGGAGCAGCTGTTCTTCAAAGACATTCCCTTCCTCGAACGGCATCTCGGTCCACTGCGCGCCTGTTATATGAAAGGGCGCGCGAATTACGCGTGCCGGCAGAAGATTTACGACGCCGAAAAAGAACCAGTGCTGGAGGGTCTCGAAGAAGTCGCCGACTTTCAGATCATTCGCGAATGGGAAAAGTCGACCGGGACCGGCGACCGCGCCGAAATCAAATCGCTGCCCGAAGCGAGCGCCGCGTGGGCCAAGATCGACGCGCGTGGCGATCGTTGCTCCGGCCAGAAGTGCCCGCAGTTCGAACGCTGCTTCATCACCAAAATGCATCAGAAAGCGGTCGAAAGCGACATCATCATCGTCAATCACCATCTTCTTTTTGCCGATCTGGCAGTGAAGGGCGAACTAGAAACCAGCGGCATTATTCCCGACTACGGCGCCGTGATTTTCGACGAAGCGCACGACGTAGAAGAAGTCGCCGGCCAGTATTTCGGCGTCTCGGTTTCGAGCTACCAGTTCGAGGAGCTGACCCGCAACGTCACCGCGCTGGCCGGCCGCAAGGATTTCGGATCTCAGGAACTGGACCGCATCGTGATGATGCTCGGCGAGCGCGCCATGCACTTTCTGTCCGTGTTCAACGCTCCCGACGGCCGCACCGGCTTTCGCTCGCAGGAAGCGTTCTTAATGAAAAACGAGGAGATCTATCGCGACGTTCTGGCTGGCCTGGAGCTGCTCGCGATGCAGCTTGAATTCCTGAAGGCCGCGCCTGAAGAAACCATCCCGCTGACGCATCGCGCCAGAGAGGTCGCGCGGCGTCTTCAATTTTTCATGGAATCGAATGACCGCCAGTACGTGTACTGGATCGAGCGGCGCGGCCGTGGAACCTTTCTGCAGGCCACTCCCATCGATGTTTCACAGCTCTTGGATGAGAAGCTATTCGATGCGATCGACAGCGTGATCCTGACCTCCGCCACGCTCGCCGTCGCCGGTGAATTCGAGTTCGTGAAGACCCGCCTGGGATTGCGCAACGCCCGCACGCTGATCGTGCCGAGCCATTTCAATTATCAGGAACAAGCCCTGCTGTACGTGCCGCAGTCGCTGCCCGATCCGCGCAGCCCGGCGTTTGTTTCCGCGGCTGCTCGTGAAATAATCGAGCTGCTGTTCCTCAGCCGCGGGCGCGCCTTTGTTTTATTCACCAGCAACCAGCAGATGCGGCTGATTTACGATCGCGTTTCCTTCGAAGTGCCGTATCAGACGCTGCTGCAAGGTACCGCTCCGCGCAGCGCCCTGCTTGAAGAATTCCGCTCAACGCCCAACGCGGTGTTGTTTGCGACCGCTTCATTCTGGCAAGGTGTAGATGTGCCGGGCGACCAGTTGAGCTGCGTGATCATCGACAAACTTCCCTTCGCCGTGCCAAGCGACCCGGTGGTGGAAGCGCGCGTCAACGCGATCAAGGAGGAGGGCGGCGACGCGTTTCATTCCTATCAGGTCCCGCAGGCGGCCATCGCGCTGAAGCAAGGCTTCGGCCGGCTGATCCGCAGCCGCAGCGATCGTGGAGTGCTGGCGCTGCTGGACAACCGGATCACGCGAACGCGCTATGGCCAGATTTTCTTCGACAGCCTGCCCGATTACGCATTCACGACTCAACGCGAAAGCGTGGAAAGGTTTTTCGATCATGTTTGAAGTTTCCGTGGAGCAGACCTTCGCGGCCGGCCACGCGCTGCGCAATTACAAAGGCAAGTGCGAAAACGTGCACGGCCACAATTTCAAAGTGCAGGTGGTGATTGAAGGAGAGAAGCTCGACGAAACCGGCCTGCTGGTGGATTTTTTAGACGTGAAAGCCGCCATGCAGATGATCATCGACCGGCTGGATCACGTTTTTCTGAACGACGTCGCGCCGTTCGACGTGAAGAATCCGTCGGC
Organism: Terriglobia bacterium; assembly: GCA_963797245.1. Lineage (GTDB taxonomy): Bacteria > Acidobacteriota > Terriglobia > Bryobacterales > Bryobacteraceae > Palsa-187. The sequence goes on along the minus strand of CAWCPE010000006.1, from coordinate 16,189 downwards.
CGAAAACATCGCGGAATATTTTTACCAGGAGATGACGCGAAGCCTGGGAGCAGGCGTGCCGGTGCGGATTCGCGAAGTCAGAATCTGGGAAACGGACATCCAGAGCGCGGCCTATCGGGAGATATAGATGCCGAACTTCTCAGAGCGCATGGGCCTGTTTAGGCGCACCATCCAGAAAGAATCCATGGACCTGCCTCTGAAGAATGCGATCTGGAGCGTCACTTACCTCACCTTTTGGAAGTACTGGGACACCGAAGGCTCGGACCTTCTGCTGAGCCTCTGGACAGTGCACTTTCACAACCCCGCCGACGACTGTCCGGACACGCCAAAATTTGCGGTCGAGCGCGTAAAGAAGCTCTACTTCAGCCAGACGTGGGCTCAAACGTACGATTTCGTTGAGTTCGTCGCGGGCGATATAGCCGCGGAGTCCACGCAGTACGCCGCCTCCATCAATGGCGCTCTTGTTCAGCACTCGGCCGCCTATCGACTGGTGGCTGGCCAGGTGACGCCGATCACCGGGGAGGAGGAGATCGCGGCGGTCGAGGAGTCGCTCGCACAGACAGGAAGTTTCGCAGCAGCCGGGGAGCACATCCGTACCGCGCTCCTGCGGCTGTCGGACCGGGACGCACGCGACTATCGGAACTCCATCAAGGAGTCGATCAGCGCGGTCGAGTCGGCGTGCCAGGTGATCGCCGGCGAACCCAAGGCCACATTGGGAGACGCGTTGAAGCGAATCGGCGTCCACAAAGCGCTCGAAAAGGGTTTCGGAGCCATTTACGGCTACACGAATGACGCCGACGGTATCCGTCATGCGTTGTCCGGTGAGTCCGGTGTGGACGCTGACGACGCCCGTTTTTTCCTGGTCTCTTGCTCTGCGTTCCTCAACTACCTGATCAGCAGATCAACAGCCGGCTCGTCGAAGTAGCTATCGTCCGAAATACGTGGCATTCTTCTGCGCGTAATCCGACCACTTCTCCGGCAGGTCGTCGAGCGCGAAGATGGCGGAGACCGGGCACACCGGGACGCACGCGCCGCAGTCGATGCACTCCACCGGGTCGATGTAAATCATGTCCTCGGTCGTGAATTTCTCGGCGTCCTTTTTCGGGTGAATGCAATCCACCGGGCAGGCGTCGACGCACGCCGCATCTTTGACTCCAACACAAGGTTCCGCGATCACATATGCCATAGAAGAATTCTCGCTTGTTGCCTGGACCGTTCTGGCAGGGGATGAACCTCTATTTAACCACAGCCCGCGGGTGCGCCCCAACTCAATTTCGGCCGAACCGCACGCTGCAACATCGGATGTGCCTTGGAGAGGCTTGAATGGCTGGTAGGGACGGGCGGATTCGAACCGCCGACCTGTCGCTTAGGAGGCGACCGCTCTATCCATCTGAGCTACGTCCCCGAAATTGTCTATCTGTTCTCGATTGTAGCCCAACGTTTCAGACCCTTTTTGCCGATGTCCCGGCGGTAATGCATCCCGTCGAAGTGGATCTTGCTGACGGCGGCATACGCATTGTCGATGGCGGATTGCAAATCCGCTCCTGAAGCCGTCACGCCCAGTACCCTGCCGCCCGCGGTCTCGAGTCCATGCGGTCCCAGGCGTGTGCCGGCTTGAAACACTTGTGTCCCGCAATGTTCGATGCCTGCAATCACATCTCCGGTGCGAACCTGGCCGGGATAGCCAGCCGCGGCGAGAACTACGCAGACCGATGGCTCGGACTTCCATCGCAGACTCGCTCCTTTCAGCGAACCGGTCGCGGAGCGCAGCAGAATCTCACCGAAGTCGCAGTCCATGCGGTGCATCAACGGCTGGGTTTCAGGGTCGCCCAGGCGGACATTGAACTCCAGCACCTTGGGACCCTCACTGGTCATCATCAGGCCGGCGTAAAGAAAGCCGGTGAATCCAGTGTCCGCGATCACCGGGGCGATAATGCGATCGAGCACGCGCTGCGATTCCGAGTCCGATAGAATCCGGCCATCGCAGTATGCGCCCATGCCGCCCGTATTCGGTCCGGTATCGCCGTCTCCGACTGCCTTGTGATCCTGCGTTGCGTCGAAGGAGACGATGTCGCGTCCGTCGCTCAGGACGATAAAGCTGACTTCTTCTCCGGTTAGGAATTCTTCGATGACCAGCCGCGGTCCGAGGGTCCGGATGGCGGATTCCGCCGTGGTGCGATCCGGTGCGATCACCACGCCTTTGCCGGCCGCCAGGCCGTCGGCCTTCACGACCACGGGGTAATCGAAGCCCGATAAAGCATTCAGCGCATCCTCAGCGGTGGTGACTTGCGCGAACCGCGCGGTCGGGATGCCCACGCGGCGCATGAGCTTTTTGGAGTAAATCTTGCTCCCTTCCAGTTGCGCATTGGCTTGCGTCGGGCCAACTACAGCCAGACCGCGCGCGCGATAACGGTCGACGATGCCGTCCACAAGCGGCGCTTCCGGGCCGACCACCGTCAGGTCGGGATGGGCCATCTCCGCGATTTCCGCCACCTGTGCGATGCCCGGATTGCCAGGCCATCCATACACCTTGTGCCCTTCGCCGGCGAGTTTCCACGCGATGGCGTGTTCCCGTCCGCCGCTTCCGATGACAAGTATTTTCACTCCGCGCTGGCCTCCGCCCCCCGACGACTGGCATCATAACATTAAGGTGCAAACCCGCTATCAAGTAATCGTCGTCGGCGCCGGGCACGCCGGTTGTGAGGCGGCGCGCGCCTGCGCCCGCTTGGGCCTGAAGACCGCGATGGTCACGATGAACCTGGACTTGATCGCCCAGATGTCGTGCAACCCGGCGGTGGGCGGTATCGCGAAGGGCCACCTGGTTCGCGAGATCGACGCTTTGGGCGGCGTGATGGGGGAAGTGACCGATGCCGTCGGCATTCAGTTCCGACTCTTGAACACCAGTCGCGGTCCGGCAGTGTGGTCGCCCCGCGCGCAATGCGATAAGAAGCAATATCGTCTGCGGATGCGTGAAATATTAGAAAAAGAGGCGAATCTCCGGATACTGCAGGCCGAGGTCGCGCAACTCGTAATCGCGCAGGGTCGCGTCACGGGCGTTTTACTCCGCGACGGCCGCACGATTCAGAGCGATGTCGTGGTAGTAACCACCGGGACGTTCCTGAACGGGTTAGCGCACGTCGGCGAACACCAATACAGCTGTGGCCGGAGCGGCGAAGCACCGTCCAACTTACTGGGAGACCAGCTTAGGACGCTGGGATTGGAATGGAAGCGACTGAAGACGGGCACCCCCCCGCGACTGGATGGCCGTACCATCGATTGGTCGCGATTTGAAGCTCAGCCGGGGGATGCCAATCCAACGCCATTTTCTTTTCTCACGGCGCGCATCGATCGTGAGCAAGTCAAGTGTTATGTATCATATACGAATGAGCAGACGCATCGAATCCTGCGTGAGAGTATTAGCCGTTCGCCCTTATATAGTGGCCAGATTGAGGGCATCGGCCCGCGGTATTGCCCCTCGATTGAAGACAAGATCGTAAAATTCCCAGACAAATCCCGGCACCAGATTTTTCTGGAGCCAGAGGGTCTGGACACCCATGAAATCTATGTCAACGGGATGTCGACCAGCATGCCGGTGGATGTTCAAACGCAGGTGATCGCATCGATTCCGGGGCTCGAGTCGGCCGAGATGATTCGCCCTGGTTATGCGATCGAATACGACGCAATCGACCCGAGGGAACTTTCCAGAACTCTGGAGGTTCGCTCGATCCAGGGGCTATTTCTGGCGGGTCAGATAAACGGAACTTCCGGCTACGAAGAAGCCGCCTGTCAAGGTTTGATCGCGGGCCTGAATGCCGCATGCAGGGTGGGCGGCAGCGAGCCGGTCGTGATTCAGCGGACGGAGGGCTACACCGGTATTCTGATCGCCGATCTGGTCACAAAGGGAGCGGATGAGCCGTATCGGATGTTCACATCCAGGGCCGAGTTCCGCTTGCATCTGCGCATCGACAACGCGGACGAGCGCCTGACGCCTATCGCCAGACGCCTCGGACTGGCAACAGAAGAACGCTGGATCCAATTCGAGCGCAAGCAGGAGCAGAAGAAGTTGCTTCGGGCTTGGTTGGAGCGTCATCGGGTCCCGGTAGACGATCGCCCAACCGCCGCGATCTGGCTCCGTCGCCCGGAAGCCCGCATTACCGGGCTATTCGATGCGATTCGAAACGAGGTCGGCCGGGATCTTTTGCATGGCGTTCTGGAGACGGTGGAGACGGAGCTAAAGTACGCGGGCTATATTACGCAGCAGCAGCGCCAGGTGGATCGCCTGCGCGATTCAGAGGGGCGATGCATCCCGTCCGAGTTTTCGTACACCGACGTCCCGGGCCTTTCCCGAGAGGTCCGCGAGAAGCTTGACCGCGTACGACCGGAGACTCTTGGCGAGGCGGGACGGATTGCGGGCGTGACGCCTGCGGCGCTTTCGGTCCTGGATGTGTATCTTAGCTTGCGGCGCTAGGAATGTTCCGCGCATTGCTGGTATCGGAATGGGCTCGTTTTGGCAGTCTGTCGGAAGACCAACTCACGAAGTTGGAGCAGCACCACGAGTTGTTAACGCGATGGAACAACGTATTAAACCTGACCAGGATCCAGCAGTTGGAGGATGTGGTTCGGTTTCACTACTGTGAGTCTTTGTTTCTAGGGTCAGTTCTTCCTGCCGGTCAGTTCACGATTGCAGACTTAGGTTCAGGGGCGGGCTTTCCTGGTATCCCGGTGGCCGTGTTGCGCCCTGAGTGCGCCATCACTTTGATCGAATCGCACCAACGAAAGGCCGTATTCCTCGGCGAGGCGTGCGTGGAGATGCCAAATATTTGCCTGGTTCGAGGACGAGCCGAATCAATAAAGGCGAAGTACGACTGGATCATTTCCCGCGCCGTTTCTCCGGCGGCCGTACTTTCCTCCAAGCTTAGCCCATCTGCAGCCATTCTAATGAGTGGGTCGGATCTGGTGGGCTTGCCCACGCCAGCCGAAGTCATCCCGGTCCCATGGGGCAAACAACGAGTGGTCGCGATGTTCCACGTGGAACATTGAACCCTGAGATGGTAAGATTTGAGACGCATGGCTAAAGTGATCGCCATCACGAACCAAAAGGGCGGTGTCGGGAAAACCACCACCGCAATCAATCTGGCAGCCTCCCTTGCCGCGAACGACTTGCGGGTCCTCCTGGTCGACTCTGATCCTCAGGGAAACTCGACCACCGGCCTCGGAATTGAGAAAAAATCGGAGAATTTCACCTTCTACGATGCACTTGTGGGAGGGGAACCATTGCAAAGCACCATTGTTAAGACAGAATGCGACGGCCTTGATCTGGCGCCTGCCGACAAGAATCTCGTCGCCGCCAACCTGGATATGGTCGACCTCCCCGACCGGGAGCTCCGTTTGCGCCGTGCACTGGAGCCCCTGCGCGACCGCTACGACTACATACTGATCGACTGCCCGCCTGCCTTGGATCTCCTCACCCTCAACGCCCTGGTTGCCGCCGATTCGGTGCTGATTCCGATCCAATGCGAGTTCTTCGCACTGGAAGGTATTTCCCAGCTCATGGAAACCGTCGACCGGATACGGGAGGGGTTTTCGCACCCGCTCGCAATTGAAGGAATTCTCCTCACGATGTTTGACGATCGCACGAATCTCACGCGCCAGGTTTCCGACGATCTCAAGGAGTTCTTCTCCGATCAGGTCTTTTCCACGGTGATCCCGCGAAGCATCCGCCTCGCCGAAGCGCCCAGCTACGGAAAGCCCATTCTGATGTATGACCCCCGGTCACGCGGCGCGGAAAGCTACATCAAGCTCGCCAAGGAGATCCTTGAGAATGAACACCGGAAACGACAAACCACGCAAAGCGCTCGGTAGGGGACTTTCAGCCCTCCTGCCGGTGAAGGCCACGGCGGCAGCAGCACCCGCGCCCGCGCCTGAACGGACCAACCGCCTGCCGATCGATCGCATCGAACCGAACCCGATGCAGCCGCGCACCGTCTTTCGTCCCGACCAACTCCAGGAACTGGCGAACTCCATTCGGGCGAATGGCGTCATCCAACCGCTGATTGTCCGCAAAGCGGGTCCGCGCTTTCAGATTGTGGCCGGGGAGCGCCGATGGCGTGCGGCGCACCTGGCCGGTCTTACGGACGTTCCTGTGGTGATTCAAGAAGTCGCCGAGCCTCAACTCCTGCAGATCGCCCTGATAGAAAACATCCAGCGCGAGGACCTCGGTCCGCTTGAAATCGCCCATGCCTTCGAGCGCCTTCACAAGGAGCTCAACCTATCGCAGGAACAGATCGCCCACCGGACCGGAAAGGACCGGGCGTCCATCGCGAACTACCTGCGGCTCCTCAAACTTCCCGATCGCGTCCAGGCGCTCCTCAGTGCCTCGCGGCTCACCATGGGACATGCCAAGGCGATCCTGGGTCTGCCCACGGAAGCTCTGCAGGTGGAAAACGCCGAGCGTGCAGCGGCACAGGGACTTTCGGTGCGGCAATTGGAGACGCTGGTACAGGAACTCACCGCCGACCGGCCCCGTACAAAAGGCCAGAAACGCGAACAACCCCAGGATCCCAACGTCAAGGCCGCGGCCGAGGCCCTGCAAAATGAACTCGGCACCCGCGTCCGGATCGTCGAACTCAACGAGCACAGAGGCCGAATCGAAATCGACTACTACTCTCAAGAGGAGCTCGACCGCCTGTATCAGCGGCTCTTGTCCAAAGAAATGGGTGGGCAATAATTTGGTGCCGGCGGCAGGAGTCGAACCTGCGACCTACGGATTATGAGACCGTCGCTCTAACCACCTGAGCTACACCGGCATAACTACCAGCGTAGGGGTCGACGATGTATGCTGTCAAGATTTCACGCCCCTCCAAATTAAGTATAAACAGCTCTGTTTATATTTTTATCCCAGACTCGCACGGCTGGTCTACAATCGCAGTAGTGTCCGGTCCCGCCGTCGAATTCACGGGTGTCTCCAAGAGCTACTCCATCTATGCCGCCCCGGGCGATCGTTTGAAGGAGCTCGCCACCCTCAATCGCCGCCGCTTTCATACCGATTACTGGGCCCTCCGCGACGTCAACTTCGCGATCGAACGAGGCGAAACATTCTGCATCGTCGGCGAAAACGGCTCCGGCAAAAGCACCCTCCTGCAGATCTGCGCCGGCATTCTCGAACCCACCTCCGGGCTCGCCCGCGTCGAGGGCCGCGTGGCCGCGCTGCTGGAACTCGGCTCCGGCTTCAATCCCGAATTTTCCGGCCGCGACAATGTTTATCTTAACGGCGCCATCCTGGGGCTCTCCACCAAGACCATGGATGCGCGATTCGCCGAAATCGAAGCCTTCGCCGAAATCGGCGATTTCATCCACCAGCCGGTCAAGACCTATTCGAGCGGCATGGCCGTGCGCCTCGCGTTCGCCGTCGCCATCCATCTCGATCCGGAAATTCTTCTGGTCGATGAAGCTCTCTCGGTCGGCGACGTCTACTTCCGCGCCCGCTGCATGCGCAAAGTCCATGAGCTCCGCAAGCGCGGCATCACCATCCTGTTCGTCTCCCATTCGACCGGCGATGTCAAGGCCATCGGTGATCGCGCCCTATGGCTGGATCACGGGCGCATGCGCGCCATCGGAAAAACCGACCTGGTGGTCAGCCAATACCTCGCCGCGATGGGTCGGAAGGACGCGCAGTATCTGGCCCACGGCGGCGACTCTCCCCATCCCGGCGACCACCAGCCCCCGGCCGAAATCATCGACGAAATCCCCAACATCGACCACCGCTTCGGCGACGGCCGGGCACAAATTCTCGGCATCACCGCCTGCGACGAATCCGGCCGCAAGCTGACCGCTCTTTCCCCCAATTCGCCCATCGTGGTCCGCATCAGCGCCCGGGCGAAAGCCAATCTCGACCGGCCCATCGTCGGCTTCATGTTCCGCAATCACCTGGGCGTCGATTTCGCCGGGACCAACACGAGTCGCGAAGGCCATACCTTGCCGGCCATGGCCGCCGGCGAGACCTGCACAGTCGATTTCTACATCGAACTTCCTTGCCTCTACGCGTCGAATTTCTCGTTCTCCCCGGCCATCGCCGACGGCACGCTCGAGCACTACGCGATTTGCGATTGGATCGACAACGCGCTGGTTCTCTCCATGGACCCGCTCGGTGCGCCCATCTACGGCCAGCTCCATTTCGCCTGCCGCGTCGAAATCAACTCGCGCATCGGCGAGAAAGTTCCGGAGCTGTGAAGGAGTTCACGGGCGAACGGGTGATTCCCGGCCTGGTCGATGACGAACTATGGGACGAACACATTGCCCGTTACGCTTTCGCCGCGCGCCTGGCCGCCGGTAAACGCGTTCTCGACATCGGCTGCGGAACCGGTTATGGAATCGCGAAACTGGCGCGCTCCGCCAAATTCGCCATCGGCATCGATTCTGCCGCAGAAGCAGCTCCGCGCATCCAAGCCTCAGCCACTGCTCTGCCATTCCCTCCCGAATCCTTCGATCTCATCACCGCGTTCGAGGTCATCGAACATCTTTCGGACTGGCCGCGTATGCTTTCCGAAGCGCGCCGCGTGTTACGACCCGAAGGGATCTTCCTGGTCTCGACCCCCAACAAATCTTCCTACGCCGAATCCCGCGCCGACGCCGGACCAAATCCATTTCACGTCCACGAGTTCGAATACGCGGAGTTTCAAGCCGCGCTCATCGCGGTCTTTCCGGCCGTCTCCATCTATTTTCAAAATCGCGTCGAAGCGTTCGCATTTACCCAGCCGGCGTTGCCGCTAGAAAATTCCACGACCATTCCCGCAACTCCTGAACACGCGCAATTCTTTGTCGCGCTATGCTCCTTTCACCCGCACCCCGTGAACGGTTTCGTCTACCTTCCCACTACATCCAACCTCCTGCTCGAGCGCGAACGTCATATTCACAAGCTTCAGGATGAACTCGCGCTCTCTAAACTTTGGCTCCAGCAAATCACCTCGGAGCGCGATCAACTCCTCCACAAACATGCGGAGCTGACCTCGCATCTCGAAGAACAGAACCGCTGGGCTTTGGGGCTTGAAAAGGATTGGAAAGCCGCGCTCGAACGCATTTCCCAGCTTCAGAACGAATTTCAAGCCGAGCAGGCCGCGGCGATCGAAATGGCCGCCAGCTACGAACGCGCCCTCACCGCGGCGCGCGAAGACAACCGCCAGAAAACGCAATGGGCCCTCGATACCGAAACTCGCCTCACTGAAACCATTCGATTGAAGTGCGATGAGCTCGCCGCAGCCGTCCGCCTGCTCGACCTCGCCGAAGCGACCGTCACCGAACGCACCGTCTGGGCGCAGTCCCTTCAATCCCAAATCGAATCGATGGAGCGCCAGCTCCACATGATTCGTGAATCGCGCTGGTTGAGGCTCGGCCGCGCCGTCGGGCTCGGGCCGCAAGTGGATCGCTGATGCGTAGAGCGCTCCGCGCCCTCGCGCGCATTCTGATCGGCCTCCCGCTCGCCCTGATCTCGCCGGTTTTGTTGATCGTCGCAGCCGTCGCGCTGGCCTGTTGCGACCTCATCGCCCGTCTGCGTCCCCGCAAGCCGCTCCCCGCCGATACCCAGCCCGACACCCTCGCCGCCAGCATCGTCATCCCCAACTGGAACGGCCGCGACCTGCTCGAAAAATATCTTCCGTCGGTAATTGCCGCCGCGGCGCAGCGCAATGGGTCGGAAGTGATCGTGGTTGATAATGGCTCCTCCGATGGCAGCGCGGAGCTTCTGCTCGAACGCTACCCGCAAGTCCGCCTGATCGCGCTCGACGAAAATCTCGGCTTCGGCGGCGGATCGAATCGCGGATTCGAGCATGCCCGAAACGATATCGTGGTCCTACTCAACAGCGATATGCGCGTCGAGCGCGATTTTCTCGGCCCCCTTCTCGAAGGTTTCACCGACGAAAAAGTCTTCGCCGTCTCCTGCCAGATTCATTTTTCGGACCCCTCCAAGCTCCGCGAAGAAACCGGTCTCACCGAGGCTTGGTGGCACCATGGAAGCCTGCGCGTACGCCATCGCATCGAGCCTTCCATCACCGCCGCGTATCCGTGTTTCTACGGAGGCGGAGGCTCCTGCGCCTTCGACCGGCGAAAGTTCGCCGAGCTCGGCGGCTTCGATCCCCTACTCAGTCCGTTTTATCTCGAAGACACCGATCTCGGCTACCTGGCCTGGAAGCGCGGCTGGAAAGTATTGTACGCGCCGGCAAGTGTGGTCTATCACGAGCATCGCGGGACCATCGGAAAGCGTTTCAGCCCAGCCTACATCCAATCCGTTCTCAAAAAGAATTTCCTGCTCTTCACCTGGAAAAACATCCACGAGTGGCGCAAACTGGGCTCTCATTTCTGCTTCGCGTGGGCCGGTTCCATGTTGAGCTGGCTGTTTGGCGATTCGCCCGAACGCGCCAGTTTCCCCGGCATCGCGCGCGCCGTTCTCCAACTTCCGCGAGCCCTGATCTCCCGCGCCCGTGCACATCGTCTCGCCGCGCTTTCGGACACGGAAGCTTTCCGCCGGCCTCTTGGTGGACATTTCCGCGACGCATTCGCCAATGACATCGGCGCCGCTGAAACGCTGCGCGTCCTGTTCGTTTCGCCCTATCCGATTTGCCCACCCGTCCACGGCGGCGCCGTATTCATGTACCAGACCGTCCGCGAGCTGGCGCGCCTCACAGATCTCCACCTCATCATCCTGCTGGATTTTCCGCATGAACAAAAAGCGCATCAGGAGCTGGAGCAGATCTGCACGTCGGTCGAATACATCGTGCGCCTGGAGGGTCGGCAGAAAGCCATCGGGTCGATCGAACCGCACGCGGTGCGCGAATTTCGCAATCCCGATCTCGCCTGGCTGATCCATCGCCAGATCTACACCCATCACATCGATGTTCTTCAGCTCGAATACACCGTGCTCGGACAATACGCCGGCGAATATCGTCACATTCCGAGTATCCTGTTCGAGCACGACATCTATTTCCAATCAATCGCGCGCCGCCTTCCCTTCATCGGCAACACGATCGAACGCGTGCAGGCTCGCTGGGAGTATCTGCGCTCCCTCCGCTATGAGCTCCGTATGCTCCCGCACCTCGATCGCGTTCAGGTCTGCAGCCGCGAAAACGCGAATTACCTGGTTTCCTTTCTTCCCCAACTCAAAGGACGCGTCGACACGGATCTGCGTGCAGGAATTTCGGCCCGCGATTACGCTTTCGAGGCCGGCGCCCGCGAGCCGTTCACTATGCTGTTCTTGGGTAGCTTCCGTCACCTGCCGAATCAGGAAGCCCTCGAATGGTTCGTTCGCAAAGTACTGCCTCGCATTCGCGAAAAAGAGCCCCGCGCGCGCCTGATCGTGATCGGCTCAGACCCGCCGCCGCGCCATTCTCTTCCCGAAGCCGAAGCCGGCGCGATCGACCTGATCGGATTCGTCGACGATATTCGCCAGCCGCTCGCCCGCTATAGCGTGTTCGTCTGTCCGATCCTGAGCGGATCCGGCGTCAGAGTGAAATTGCTCGAAGCCTTTGCGTCGGGCATTCCGGTGGTGTCCACGCGCCTGGGAGCGGAAGGGCTGGCGTCGAAGGACGGTGAAATCTGCGCGCTCGCCGACCATCCCCAGGATTTTGCAGATCGCGTGGTCGAATTGTTGCGTGATCCAGCCAAAGCGGAGCAAATGGCAGCCCGGGCCCGCGCCGAAATTATCGAGCACCGCGATACCAAAGCGATGACGCAAAAAATGATCGCGACTTATCGCGCTGAACTGAACCGAATGTCTGCAGGACGGCGGGCTTGAGCCCGCGCAAGGCTTCAGCCTTGCTCCGACCACCCTCGGCGCTGAAGCGCCGCGCGGATTAAAATCCGCCGTCCAAAGGGACTACTTTCCCTTGCGATCTTTCTCGAGCTTCTGCGCGATCTTCTCCGCGCTGCGGTTCATATCGTCTGGAGCGGTGCTCTTCGGACGTTCATACACGCTCCAGATCACGTCGCGCGTTTTCCGGTCCACCAGGAAAATAGCGCCGCGGCCCCGCGACGCGTTCTGCATGCCCGTGCGACCGTACTGGTCATCCTTGTCCTGATCATCCTTCGGCTTCTTCCCGTACAAATCGTCCAGCTTCTGCTCGAACGACGTCCCGATGTGGTCCGTCAGAATCGCATCGGCTTTCGCCGGATCGGTCACCACCTGCATCACGGCGCCGCTGGTAAGCTTGATCGCCAGAAACTGGTCCAGTCCATTCGACATCGGCAACAAATATACGGTCTTCATTTCGACCAGATCGGCGCCCGGCAAAGTCAGCGCGACTGCGGCCGCGAGAAGGAACAGCTTCATGGATTCATCATACAGGGTTCCGAAAAAGGGGTCTCGCTAACGCTCAGGGTTCCGTTTTGCACGCTATCGAATGCCGACAAGCGGAACCCCGCGCGTCAGCAAGGGGAGCACGTCCGCGGTCTTCATACAGGCTTGTAAAGGACTGAAGAGTCGGTCGACCGAAATTTAAGCGCACAACCTGCTCCTTTTTCCGCCCAAATCAGCCCCGCTGCTATTCTGGTGAGTCGGCAAAGCGAATGTACAAGGAGAACCGCATCACGGTCATCATTCCGTGTCTGAACGAGGAACAGGGGATCGAGTCCGTGCTGCGCCGCATGCCGGAGTTTGTCGACGAAGTGATCGTGGTCGATAACGGCTCGACCGACCGCACTTCCGACGTTGCGCGCAGCCTCGGCGCGAAAGTGATTCGCGAAAACGTGCGCGGCTACGGCCGCAGCTACAAAACCGGCTTCGCGCAGGCGTTCGGCGACCTCATCGTCACCCTCGATGGCGACCACAGTTATCCTCCCGACGCGATTTCGTATCTGCTCGAAGCCTTCCTGCACCTGGAGGTCGATTTCCTGAACGCCTCGCGCTTCCCGGTGCGCGATTCTCAGGCCATGAGCTTTAAACATAAATTCGGGAATCTGATTTTGTCGCTGGCCATGTCGATTCTGTATTTCCGCTGGGTGCGCGATTCGCAGTCCGGAATGTGGGTGTTTCGCCGCTCGATTCTGAAGAACATGAAACTGGTCTCCGACGGCATGGCGTTTTCCGAAGAGATCAAAATCGAGGCGCTCAAGAATCCGCGCGTCCGCTTCGCCGAGATTTCCATCATGTATACGTCGCGGCTGGGCGAAATCAAATTGAATCCCTGGCGCGACGGATTCTACAACCTGTGGTTCCTGCTCAAGAAGCGATTTTCCTGATGACTGCCGCGGCCGTGATCCCGCACTGGAATCGCTCAGAACTCTTGCGGGCACTGCTTCAAAGCTTGACGAAACAAACCCGCCCGTTCGACGAAATCATCGTAGCCGATAACGGCTCCACCGACGATTCCGTCGAAATCGCCGCAAGCTTCGGCGCACAGGTTCTGAAGCTGGGCGCGAATCTCGGCTTTGCCGCGGCCGTCAACCGCGGAGTTGCAACCGCGACATCGGACTGGGTCGCGATCCTGAACAACGACGTTACGCTTGCCCCCGGCTGGCTGGAGAACCTCATCGCAACAGCGGAGAGCCGGGCCGCATCGTTTGCATCCGGCAAAATCCTGAACGCCGCCGATCCCACCAAAATCGACGGCACTTTCGACGCAATCTCCCGCGGCGCCTGCGCCTGGAGGTGTGGAGCGGGGAAGCCCGATTCCGCCATATGGAACACCGCGCGTTGGGTTCGTTTCGTACCGATGACCGCAGCCGTCTTCCGCCGCGACCTGTTCCAGGAAATCGGCCCGCTTGATGAGAATTTCCTTTCTTATCTTGAAGATGTGGATTTCGGCCTGCGCTGCGCACGGGCTGGACGGCGTGGCATCTTCGAGCCGGGCGCGGTGGCCTGGCATCGCGGAAGCTCCACCCTGGGGGCGTGGAATTCGGACACGGTGCGCCTGATCGCTCGAAACCAGGTGCTGTTGGCGGCAAAGCACTTCCGTGGATTTCCTCGTTGGCCGATTGTGGCTGGACAAGTGCTGTGGGCAATCCCGGCGCTTCGACACGGACGGGGTTTTTCGTATGTCCGCGGCAAGCTCTCCGGGTTGTGGTTTGCCCGGACCATGGACGGGGAACATCATATTGAGCCTGAGAACACGCTTCGCGACATCATCGACGAGAGCGAGCGCGAGATCCTCACGCTCGGCCAGCAGACCGGTATGGACTGGTACTGGAGGGCCTACTTCTGGCTGGTGCGGCGGTAATTGTTACATACAACTCGGCAACGGTGATCGAGAGTTGCCTGGAGGCGCTCGCTAAGATGGCTCCCACCTGGACCCCGATCGTCGTCGACAATGCCTCCACCGATGAAACGGTCGCGACGGTCCGCAAAACGGGCGCCAGGTTGATCGCCAACCAGGAAAATCGTGGATTTGGCCCCGCCGTCAACCAGGGTTTCGAGGCGACCGGCGCCGAATGCGTCCTGCTTCTCAACCCGGACGTGACCCTGCTCACGCCGCTCGATGCGTTGACGGATTACCCCATGGCTGCCGGAAAGCTGGTCGGGCGCGACGGCGTCCCCCAGACCGGATTTTCCATTCGCCGCCTTCCCACGGCCGTCTCCCTCAGTTTCGAGCTGCTCGGCCTCAATCGGCTGTTTCCGTGGAACCCGGTCAACCGGCGTTATCGATACCTGGACCGGTCATTGGACCAGCCCGGACCGGTCGAACAGCCGGCCGGTGCATTCCTGATGATCCGTCGCGATGTTTGGTCGAAGCTCGGCGGCCTGGACGAAGGATTTCATCCCATCTGGTTTGAGGATGTGGATTTTTGCCGCCGCGCGCTTGATGCCGGCGTTCCGATCGAATATTTGCCCCAGGTTTCAGCGACCCATTTAGGCGGGCATTCGGTCTCTCAGGTGGAAACGGGATGCCGTGCATGGTATTGGTGTGTTAGCCTTTTAAGGTATGCAGCGAAGCATTTCTCCGGGATCGGGTACCGGGGAGTTTGCGCGGCAATGCTGCTCAGTTCCGTTCCCAGGATGTTGGTGGGATTGGTCCAGGGACGGAGTCTCTCGCCCGTAGTGGTACATAGCAGGATCGCGAAGTTGGCAGGCACGCGCCTGTTGTGTTTTCGCCCGGCGGTAGCACGAAGTACGAGATAGCACGGGGTAATTGGGATAAGTGCAGTACCGGCTTCATAACTGATCGCACATGGCCTCTAACGACTTAATATCCGTCACAATCGTGACATACAACAGTGGCCGGTTTATCAAGCGTTGCCTCGAATCGGTCCTCGAACAGAAGTACCCGAATCTCGAAGTAATCATTGTCGATAACGCGTCCACCGACGGTACGGTGGACATCCTGGGACAGTTCGAAGAGCACTGCCAGATCCACTACAACGATGAAAACATAGGTTTTGCCGCCGCCCAGAACCAGGCCATCTCGCTTTCAGGCGGGGATTGGGTCCTGACCCTGAATCCGGACGTCCTGCTGCTCAAGAACTTCATCCAGGCGCTGGTCGACGCCGGCAACGCCGACCCGAAAGCCGGCAGCGTGTGCGGAAAGCTGCTGACCATCCGCGCCAGCTTCGACCTTCCCGAAAAACAACTGGTTGATTCGACAGGGATTTACTTCACTCCGATGTTGCGTCACCTGGATCGCGGCAGCCAGGAAATCGACAACGGCCATTACCTGAATTTCGAATACGTGTTCGGCGCAACCGCCGCCGCGGCGCTGTACCGCCGGCAGATGATCGAGGACATTTCGGTCCAGGGCGAGTTCTTCGACCCCGATTTTTTCGTCTATCGCGAAGATGCCGACGTGGCCTGGCGCGCCCAATTGATGGGCTGGCGCTGCATCTACACACCGCTCGCGCGCGGCTATCACGTCCGTAATGTTCTGCCCGGAAACCGCCGCGCTTTACCGCCCGAAATCAACATGCACTCGGTGAAGAACCGCTTCCTGATGCGCATCAAGAACATGACGCCGGACCTGTACCGGCGCAACTGGTTTTCCATCACCACGCGCGACCTGATCGTGGTGGGGGCGTGCCTGGTTCGGGAGCACACTTCTCTCAAAGCGTTCTGGTATCTGGCCCGCAACTGGCGCCGCGTGGTGACCAAGCGTGCCGAGATCATGAAGCGCCGCCGCGTGAAGGACGACTATCTGGCCAGTTGGTTCTCCTACGATCCGGTGAGCCGGCCGGCGCCGAAGCCGAGCGCGCGATTGCTCGCCAAGGCCCGCGCCGC
>CAWCPE010000005.1:0-1204369 GCA_963797245.1 Terriglobia bacterium | reverse complement strand
CGGCTTCCCGCAGAGACGCGGTCAGCCCCTTCCAGTGACGTAATAAATAGGTGATGGCTTTGCCGAGGCCCGAGTTGGGCTCGACTTGCTTAAGCGCGAAGACCACCGGTTTCGTGACAGCCAGCTTCACCAACGGCGACGCTCCGCTCGCGCTGCTAACCATCGGCGGTGGGACCTGGAGCGCAACCTGGGTTCCCGGCCGCACCTACCCCGGCTCCACCGTTCGTGTGGATGCGCAGAACTTCCAGGGTTCGCTCAGCGGCAGCGCGCAGGTGGCTGTGCAGATCGGATCGAATCCGAATGTCCCGGAGATTTCCGCGGGAGGCATTGTCAGCTCGGCTGACTTTGCGAGTTCGCCGGCGGTTGGATTGCTCGTCTCGATCTTCGGATCGGGTCTCGCCGACAGCGCGCAATCGAATGCAAGCCTGCCATTGCCAGATCAGCTCGGATCCACCAGCGCGTTCCTTTCGAGCGGCGAGCAGCTTCCGCTGCTGTATGTTTCCGACAACGTGATCAACGTTCTGATTCCTTACGACGCCGTCACGCTAACCGCGCAGCAAGTCGTCGTGCAGCACGGGGACGCGTTATCCGTGCCGCTGCCAATCGCGATTTTCAATCAATCGCCGTCCATTCTTTCGGCCGACGGATCGGGCTCCGGGCAGGGGCACATTTACGTGATCGGCGCGGGAGGAGTGGAAACCCAGGCCAACGCGACCACACCCGCGCATACCGGCGAGCCTCTGGTGATTTATTGCGTCGGGCTCGGCCCGGTGACGCCGCTCCTGAGCGGGGGTGCGGCGGCACCCTACTCTCCGTTGGCTGCGGCGAACGCTGCGGTGGCGGTCACCTTCGGCGGGCAAATCGCCACACCGGTGTTTGCGGGACTCACGCCCGGCCTTGCCGGGTTGTATCAGATCAACGTGACGCTGCCCACCGGGATCACGCCGGGCAATCAGGTCCCGGTGATGATCTCCGCCGGCGCCGCGATCAGCACGAGTGCGATCTTCATGGCCATCCAGTAAATTCGCGAATCGTCATCCAAAGCCGACTGAACCGAGTCTGCTTGGGCGCCATGTAAGGCCGGCCGTGCCCATCACCGTGCCTGCACCGGTGTTCGTGACCTCGGCGCCGGCGCCTGTCGTCAGCTTCGCCGAACCGAAGTCGAGCAGTTCACCTTACCCTTCGCGGTCACCATGATGTTCGCCGGCTTCAGGCCTCGGTGCAAAGGTGCCCCGGTGGTGCGCCTCTTCCAGCGCACCGGAAATCTGGATCGCCAACCTGACGGCCTCTTCCACCGGCAGTGGCCCTTGGATCGGTTTACCGTCGATGTGCTCCAGCACCAAGTAGTCTCGCCCGACATCGTTGCGCTTCACGCTCAAACCGCCCTTCCCGCGAACCTTTTCGGCACTTGATTGTGGCGATGCGCCCGAGCCGCGTATCGCGCGCCTTCCATACTTCGCCCATGCCACCCCGGACCAATGGGCGCAAGGATCTGGTAGGTTCCGAGCCGGTCACCTGCTGTGAGAGGCATAGAGTGATTCAGGTAAGTTTAGCCGATCAATGAGCGAGTTCTGCCTGTATTACGCGCTATCCGGAAGTTGTCTCGTCTTCAATCACTATCTGGGAGGCCAACGAGAAATTGCCCGTTAAGAAGGATCGGCCTTAGCGCCGGCTCATCATCCATAACGCCAAATACCAGGGTGAACTGATTGGTTCGTGCGCTGTTAACCAAACAGTTCACGGAATTCTGTTGTCCGCAGGCTCAGCAATAGTTTTCATGCATTTAGAGAAAGCTAAATCTTGGTCGGAGCCGTGCACTATTGGATCGCGTTCCGAAGGCAAACCAACCAAGGAGACCGATCATGAACCCGAATTGGATTCGCACACTGACTTTGAGCGCCGCCGCGCTCACGATGGGGTCCGCGCTCTACGCGCAGTCGCATCTGGTCGCCGAGATTCCGTTTTCCTTCCGGGTCAACGGAACCGAACTTCCGGCGGGCAAGTATCGGGTAGAGAGTCTGCACGCGGACATAAGGGTCGCCTACCTGACCGACGGGCGGAGCCAGAAAATGGCGATGGGGATCAACGCCGGCTACGGCGATACCAAGGAGGCTCGGCTGGTCTTCAGTTGTCGTGAATCGAGCGGCTGTACGCTCGCGCAGATTTGGGACGGCACAGGCAAGGGACTCGAGTTCCCAAAGGCGAAGATGACGTCGGCCGAGCAAGAGCGTCTTGCGGTAGTGGTCCTGCACCGCTCCGAAGCCGACTGAACTTAGAAGCCGTCCTTTGAAAACGCCGCCGGGACATACCTTATGGGTTTCTTTATTTACGGGAGCGCTCTAGCGCCGTCCGCCGCCCCGGAACCGGAGGACGAAGGGGAGAGCCGCAATCTCAACGCGCGGTTCCCGGCACGCGCCGGAAGGAGGCGGACATGGAGGTCGCACCTGCGCGCCGCTGCGGGATCGACGTACATAAGTGTTGCTCAATACCTCAACGGATTGCGGAGAAATCGACGCGCTCTCTTGAGCGCCGCGAAAAGTGAGCCCCGTCTGGGAGGTAATCAAGCCTACCACCGCCGGCGTGTAGATTTCGGCTGAGGAGAGGCCGCTATAGCAACAAGCTAGCCCGCCCGCGGACAAGACCCTTCCGTCGAGTAGCAGCGTCGAAGCAAAGAATTGCCGGGCGAAAATCATCGTACCGGTGACGGTAAAGAGCCCGCTCGCGGGATTGTAGAACTCGGCTGAGTCCGCCGGCGGTACATCGGCTAAAACCGCCGCACCCACGGCGATGAGGACTAAGCCGCTTGAAAGCAGATCAGGACTCGGCCGTCCCCCAGCAGAGTTGCAGTGTGAAGGGCACGACTGATCTGCATCGCGCCGGCCTGCGTGAAGCTGCGGGTCTGGGGATCGTAGATATCGGCTCCGGAATTCGGGCTAGAAATGCCAGTACCAGGCTGCGCGAGGTCGGTGTGGACGCAATCGGCGTGAACACACCGGCCACTGGGTCGTAGATTTCCGCGGCCGTGGGCGTGTCGATTCCACCGACGATAAGGACGGTACCGTCCTGCATCAGGGTCACGGTCGGATACTCCCTTGCACTTGAATTTGCCAGGCTCGGCTCAGTTGGCGACTACACAATCTCTCTGGCGGGTTCGAGTTCGGCACTCGCCACCAAACAATGACTCGCAACTGAAGTCATGCTTTTCAACGGGCACGGGGCACCAAGAATTCTAATCGACCATAGCTTGCCGCCTGGCTCTTCCAGTCTGCACTCTCCGCCCTGACGGGCGCCAAGTTTCTCTGCTCAACGAATGCCGACAAAAATCGGCATCTGTAGCTCTTCATTAACGGCGCGTGGTGTTCTCGGGAGGGGCGTTGTGTAACGTGCGGACTAACTTCCGGTTTTCTTGTGGCCTTCGGGGACGGCAGTCCCCGCCTCGATCATGAGCGACGGGAGCGCTTCGAGCACATTTGAGCTAACCAGGGAAATTCATCTTGCGAAGAAGCGCCTGAAACCGGGACTCAGTGCGCAGGAAATCGAATTCGGGGGCAGTATTAAGGTAGGTGAGGAACCAGGCACGTTCCTCGTATGCTTTTTCAAGCGCGGCGAGCGTCTGCGGCTGGTCGTGTAAACCGGCGTAGATTTCGGCGAAGGCGTAGGAGGGGACCCAGCCGCGCGCCGCTTTCGCGTTCAGGTCGGCCAGCAGTTTTTCCGTCGGCACGGGCTGTCCGTCGGCAGCGTAGGCCATTCCGAGGACAGCCGTGGTCCAGTCCACCAGCGGTTCGTCTTGACGCGCGCTCTGCGCCGCGGCGATCGCGTCGCGCGACCGGCCTTGCGCGATTTGGATCAATGCCAGGTGAACGTGTGCAATCCAATATCGCGGAAAAATTTCGAGCGCCCTGCGCGCGTACTGTTCGGCTTCCGGGTACTGCCGCGTAAGATACAGATCCTGGCTCAACATTTCGAGCGCGTTGATGGACAGCGGGTCCACCGCAACCGCTTTGCGCCCCACGGCGACTCCTTCTTCCCGGGAACCGGCGCAGGTCTGATACCAGCCATCGAATTCGTATGCCTCGCCCAGATTCGGATTCAACTCGATCGCGCGGCGAAATTCGTTTTCCGCGCCAGGCCAATCGTAGTCGTACCAGAAAAGGACGGAAGCCAAAGCTACATGAGCTTCGGCGAGCGTGTCGTCCAGTTGCAGCGCCTTTTGCGCGGCGGCCTTCGCTCTTGGCATGGCTTCCTGCTCGGGAATAAAGACATCGGCTGCGTAGCCGTAGTATTCGGAGAGCCCTTTGTAGGCGAGTGCGTAATTGGGATCGGTGTCGATGGCTTTGTGAATGTACTCTAAACCTTTATCGACGTCCTCTTTGGTGAAGCGGCTGGCGAAATACACTCCCTTGAGATAAAGCTGATAGGCCTCTGGATTGGAGGTTTCGCGTTTCGCCAGGCGCTGCTTGTCCGCGCCGCTCAGCTTCAGGCGCAGCTTTTCCGAAATGCGATTGGCAATATCCTGCTGGACGGTGAGGAGTTCAGAGCTTTTGCGCTCGAAGTCCTCGCCCCAGAGCTCGCTGCTGTCCCGCGTGTCGATCAGATCGGCGCGGATCGAAAGACGATCGCCACGTTCGATGATCCGGCCCGTCAGGATCGCGCGGACGTCAAGATCGCGGCCGGCCTGGCGCGCATCGATGTCGCGGCCCTTATATTTCCGGACGGCGTTGGCGGACTTCACCTTCAGGCCGCCGATGTTCGAGAGGCTGCTGATGAGGGTGTCGGTAATGCCGTCGCTCAAGTAATCGGCATCCGGATTATGGCTGGCGTTAGTGAAGGGAAGCACGGCAAGCGATTCGACGGCCGCGCGTTGGGGCAGAAAATAGTAAACCGCAGCGAGCAGGATGACGGTCGCCGCGGCCGCCATCGCGTAACGTTTCCCGCGCCAGCCAGGTGCAACTGGCCGGGCGGACCTTGCATCGAAGCTGGAATCGCGGCCGAGGCGCCTGAGATCGGCGAGGAGGTCCTGTGCCGATTGATAACGCATGGCTCGGTCTTTTTCGAGCAGTTTTGCGATGATCCGTTCCCATCCCGCCGGGATTTTCGGATTACGCGCGGCAGGTGGGACCGGCGTTTTCGACAAAATGCCTTCGAAGATCACGGCTTGGGTGGTGCCCTCGAAGGGCCGCGCGCCGGTCAGCAGTTCATAAAGGATCACGCCAAAGGACCAGAGGTCGCAGCGAGCGTCGACCGGCTCGCCGCGTGCCTGTTCGGGCGACATGTACGCGACGGTCCCGACCGCGGTGCCCGGACGTGTGAGTGGGTGCGTCACGGTGGAGTCGGTCGCGGTAGGCGAGGCCTGGACGGTGGCGAGTCCGAAGTCGAGAATTTTGATGCGGCCCTCGGGACTGACCAGGATATTGCCCGGCTTTAAATCGCGATGAACGATGCCCTTGGCATGCGCGGCGGTCAGCCCGTCGGCGATCTGCAAAGCGTAATGCAGAACCTGCTCCGGCGAGGGCGGTGGATCGAGCGGCTTCCCCTCCACATATTCCATCACCAGGTAATTGGGGCCGACGTCGTAGAGGGTGCAGATGTTCGGATGATTCAGAGCGGCGATGGCGCGCGCTTCGCGCTCGAAGCGTTCGGAGAATTGTTCACTTGAAACCTTGACCGCGACAACGCGATCCAGTCGCGTGTCGCGCGCCTTATACACTTCGCCCATGCCGCCCGCGCCGATGGATGCAAAGATCTCATAGGGTCCCAGGCGGACGCCAGAATTTAGAGGCATGAGCCAGCTCGACTGATTGTACTCCGCGAGTCGCCTATCATGCCGCTAATCCCGTGAAAGCCGCACCTGGTGCGGGGCATCGGCAACTATCGTTCCCACTCGGCGAACGCGGCCGGCGGTCCTCACCGCAGCGGCGGCGCCCTCTGCTGCACCCGCCCCAACATTGCGCGCTATTCTGGCGCGGGACGGAAGGGGGCGTGCGACGTTGAGATCCTTCAAGCGTCCAGTTTAATGCGTGGCGCTTGCCGGCTTGGCTGCGAGAGGTCGCGCGATGCGCAGTCGACCCAAGATCTGATCGAGGAGGCCATTCGCGAGATTGTTTCCATAGATTGTCTATGCTATAGTCTCCCTATGGAACGGGAACGCCGCTCGGAGATTCCTCCTGGAACGCTTTCCATGTTGGTCTTGAAGACGCTCGCGCGGGTCGGACCAATGCACGGCTACGGAATCGCGGAACATATTCAGCAGATTTCGGACGACGTGCTCCAGGTGGAGGAAGGCTCACTCTATCCAGCGCTTCAGCGGATGCTCCTCAAAGGATGGGTGACGGCGGAATGGTCGCAGACGTCCAATAATCGCCGCGCGCGCTATTACAAGCTGACGGCGGCGGGGCGCAAACATTTGCAGGCCGAAATCTCGGAATTCGCAAAGGTGATCGGCGCGATTCATAAAGTGATTCAACCGGCGTAAAGTATGATCGCTGAGCTGTGGCGCAGAATCGTTTACTTGCTCGATCGAGGCCGCTTTGAGCGCGAGCTTGGCGAGGAAATGCGCTTCCATCTCGATCATCTTGAAGCGGCGCGGGGCAGTCCCGAGGCGGCGCGCCGCAAGTTCGGCAATGTCATGGCGCTTAAGGAGGTCAGCCGCGAGATGTGGGGATGGAGCTCGATTGAACGGCTGTTTTACGATGCGCGCTATGCCGTGCGCCAGCTGGCAGCTGCGCCCGCCTTCGCCACGGTCGCGATTCTGTCGCTCGCGTTCGGCATCGGCGCAAACGCCGCGATGTTCGGCCTGATCGATCACCTGCTGTTGCGCCAGCTGCCGGTCTCGCATCCCGAAGAGCTGATGGTGATCGACGCGATCCAATCTTACCCGCGATTTGAAGCGATGCGGGAACGCAACCGGGTTTTTTCCTCGATCGCCGGCGTGCATTACATGCCGGAAATGGAGATGACGATCGACGGCGCGGCCGCGGGCCTCAGTTCGGGCGAGCTGGTTTCGGGAAACTATTTCACCCTGCTCGGAGTGAAGGCGTCGATCGGCCGCACGCTGCTCACCGAAGATGATCGCTCGGCCGAATCGGGCCCCGTCGCCGTGATCAGCGATGCGTACTGGAAGCGGCAGTTCGGCGCTTCGGCCGGCGTTCTCGGCAAAAAGATCCTGGTTCGGGGCCGCATAGGAAACTCCGGCACGTCGGGCCTCGCTGTATTCGGAAAGGCTCCGCGCCAATCGGACGGAGCGGTGCTGACCGTCGTCGGCGTGGCGCCGCCGGGATTCTTTGGCGATCAGCCCGGCCATTATCCGGAAATCTGGATTCCCATCACCATGCAGCCCGCGGTGATTCCGGGCCTTCCGTTCCTGACTGCCCGCAACGCCGTCTGGGTCAGCATAATCGGCCGGCGTGGACCGAATATCACCGAATCCGTCGCGCGTGCGTCGTTCGCCGCGATCTGGCGCCAGATCCTGGTGGATGATGAAGGCGGTACCGTCACCGACCAGCGCCGTCGCGAAATTGCCCAGCTTAGTCTGGCCGGCTCCATTCAATCCGGCGGGCGCGGATTCGACCGCATTCGCAAGCAGGTGATTGCGCCGCTGTCGATTCTGATGGGCGTGGTCGGACTGGTTCTGCTGGTCGCGTGCCTGAACATCGCGAATCTTCTGCTCGCGCGCGCCACCGCGCGGCGTCACGAAATCGCGATGCGCCTTTCGCTCGGCGCCGGACGGTTGCGCCTGATCCGGCAGTTGCTCACCGAAAGCCTGGTGCTTGCGGCCGCGGGAGGGGCGGCCGGAATTGCGTTCGCATACGCGGGCAACCAACTCCTGGTCGCCATGCTTCGCAGCCTCGGCCAGCCGATCGCGCTCCCGTTTGAAACCGATCCCCGCACGCTCGGATTCATGGCGGCGGCTTCGCTGGCTACGGGTGTGATCTTCGGGCTCGCCCCGGCGCTCAGCGCCACGCGCGTGCAACTTTCCCAGACATTACAGGCGGCTGCCCGTAGTGCGTCGGCGCGCTCTCGAATGGCGAAGTCTTTGGTTGCGATGCAGATCGCGGTTTCCACGCTGCTGCTGGTGGGGACGGGATTGTTCCTGCGCACGCTTTACAACCTCGAGCACGAAAACGTCGGATACGATCCCGATCATCTGATCATCCTGCGCGTCGATCCGATCGGCGCCGGATACCGCGGAGATGCCGTCGGCCGATCGATGGAGGCGCTGCTCGAGCGCATTCGTGTTTTGCCGGGCGTACGGCAAGCGACGTTTTCCGAGAACGGCTTGTTTTCCGGGACCGACTCCGGCCAGGATTTAAAGGAGGTCGAAGGATACACGCCGGGCTCGCACGACGACCTTGAAGCCCGGTTCGATCAGATCGGCCCCGGATACTTCAGCAGTCTCGGAATTCCTATTCTGCTCGGCCGCGAAATCGACCAGCGCGACCTGCCCGGCGCAACGCACGTCGCCGTGATCAATGAGACCATGGCGAAGTTCTATTTTCACGGCGCCAATCCCATCGGCAGGCACTTGAAAACCGATGGAGTTGGCGAGATGGAAATCGTCGGCGTGGCGCGGGATGCCCAGGATCACGACTTCCGAGACACGCCGGCGCGCCGTTTCTACGTTTCCTATTTTCAGCCGATCGACGGAATCACCACCGCGAATTTCGAAGTCCGCAGCGCCGGAGATCCCGGACCTGTGATGACGGAGTTACGCGCGGAGGTGAGCAGCTTCGACCGGAATTTCCCCATGCCGCGCGTCCATGAAGTTCGCGAGCTGATGGAAGATTCCCTGGTTGCGGAACGCCTGATCGCGTGGCTCTCCTCGTTCTTCGGCCCGCTCGCGATTCTACTGGCGGCCATCGGGCTCTACGGCGTGATGTCCTACGCGGTCGCGCGTCGAACCCGCGAGATCGGAATCCGGATGGCGCTCGGCGCGAACCGGTCCGAGGTCATCGGGATGATTGTGCGCGAAGCCGGCCTGCTTCTGGCCATTGGCGGTGCGGCCGGAATTGCCGGCGCCTTCGTCTTCGGGCGCCTCATTCGAAGCCTTTTTTTTGGACTGAGCGCGTTCGATCCCGTTTCCCTCATCGCGGCCGCGATCGTGTTGACCATAGTAGGAATGCTCGCCGGTTATTTGCCCGCCCGACGGGCGTCTAAAATCGATCCGATCATCGCGCTGCGCTATGAGTAGGTCCTGCTCGCCCCACCCTAACTTCGACTGGCCTGACCTGGAACGGTGAGATCGCCCGACAACAAGCATTGATCGGCATAGGAGCGGCGATCGCCCGCCGACCCCTGCCACACCACCGTGCATACGGGTCCGTACACGGCGATTCGTGTCGGTTACGCACACTTCCTCGACCAATGACGGAAGGCGAAACGTAAAATCCCCACCCTCCGCGACCTTTCGCGAAGGGTGGGGAAGGCTAACTAACGCGGCGAAGATGAACTGGCAACTGAGACCTTAGAACTTGCCGCCGTGGCAAGTTCCGACGCCCTCGTCGCTGTAAGTAGCCGGACCGGTGGTCTGTGCCGGATCCTTCAGCGCCGACTGGAAGTTCCACGCGTAGCCGTTCGGATTGAGGGTCAGACCCATCACACCCCAGAATTCCCCGCTGGCCGCCTCGAGATTGTCTGCGTTGAAGTTCGGGTTCCCGCTAGGATCGGCGGTGGTTGTGTTGGTCGTGACGACCGTATCGAGCGTCTCGCCGCCGGTGCCCACGATGAATTCGCGTATGCCATTGAGCGGGTCATAATTCCCGGAGGGGTCAAGGGGTCGGTAGCGGGCATAGAGGTGGTCGTGTCCGTTGAGCACCAGGTCGGCTCCGTACTGGTAGAGCAGTTGCCAAAAGGCAACCGCGGTCGGGCCCTCGGGTACGGCGATGCTGTTGGCAGCGCTGAACACGGGCTGGTGCCAGTAGGCCAGTGTGCACGCGGAATGATTCTGCGCAAGGTCGTTTTGCAGCCAGTCGAGTTCGGCGGCAAACCAGGAACCGGTGTTCGAACAGCCGCCCGGCTGTGTCTCGCACTCTATATTGAGCGAGATCAGGTGCCAGGAGCCCAGATTATAGGAATACCACCCATCTCCGACCCCGACCGACCCCCCGGCGACATTGTTGGTTCCGAGCCCGCCCGTTTGCTCGAAGTGCCCCGCCTGTCCATCCGAATTCGGCACGGGTTGGGTGAAGATACCGCCAGTGTCGGGGTTGCCGCCGATCGTAGCCATCATCATGCTTCCGTCGGCATTGTGCTGGACGCCGTTGAAGTAGGAGAAGTAGCCGTAGCCAGCCACGCCAATGGCGCCGTGCTCGGTATAAAATTCGTGGTTGCCTGGCGCGGGCCGCGTTATAAATTTGAAAGCGCCATACGTCGATTCGTACGAGCTCTCAAAGTCCGAATATTGGCCTACCTGGTATTGCTCATCTCCGACCAGCGCGATTATGGCAGGCTTCATATCCACAATCTGCTGCGCGGTGGCCGCCTGGGATGCCAACAGATTCTGAGCGGTGTCCCCGGCGCAGTTTTCACCCGCCTTCTCAACACTCGGCTCGGTCCCTGGCTGGCAGGAGACGTCGCCAACCACCGCAAGCACAGGTGACCCCTGGGGGTTGTTGTAGGGCCACAGATTGTCGGTCGGCGCCGAAGTGCCGTTCGACGATCGATTGTGGCTGGAATTTTGATTCTGTGCCTGGGCCGCAGGTGCAAATGCCAGCACTGAGGCGGCCGCTCCCACGAGCACGGCCGCTTGGAACCTCTCCCGGATCGTCTTCACGTAGTTCTCCCTTTCAGACTTGTAGTTGGATACTTGCCAAGCTAGCAAGGTTATTCTTCCAATATTTCATGTGTATCTCGAACGCGTGAAAAAGTCGTAACACAGAGTATTGGGAGGTCGTTTAAACCATCGGCAAAACGGAATGTCCTAGACGCTGCCGAGGACTAAAGAGGCTTGCCATATGCGAATCCGTCGTCGATTCATAACGACCGGTTTCAATCGATGCCGCTGCACGCACAACCATAGACTCCGCAGAATCGCCACCCCGCCCGTTGTGCAGGCGATGCGCTCCCTAGGCGTAGCGAAACAGCGCCTTGAAACCAAAGTCCATGTGCTGCTGGATATGGCAGTGAAACAGCGTGAGGCCCGGTTGGTCGGCGACCAGATCCACGGCGGCGCGTCCAAATGCGGGAACGACCACCGTATCCTTCTTGATGCCGGCAGTCGGCTTGCCGTTGAGCTCGACCAGCTCGAACAGATGCCGGTGGATGTGCAGCGGGTGGGAATCGTCACTGCGATTGTGAAACACCAGCCGGTAGCGCCCTCCCTGGCGGAGCACGAATTCCCGTTCATGCGGATATTCCTTGCCGTTGACGAGCCAATGATTGATCCCATGGTGCCCGCCCGGCACTTTTTCGAAGACCATGTCGATGGTCTGGTCGGGCGCGGGATGCGGCGCGGTGTTGCCAAACATCGTATAGTCCCAGCGCGCCTTCTTGGGCGGCAGCCATTGCGGGCGCTGCTTCTGATCGGCGTACTCCACCACGATGCCCATGCCGGATTGCCGCGTCACAGTGCGCAGCGCCCCCAATATCCAAACACCCGGCAGATTCATCTCAACGATCGCATCCACGCGCTCGCCCGGGGCGATCTCAATAAAATCAACCAGCTGAGGCGCGGGCACGGGATTGCCGTCGAGAGCGATCACTTGAAAACGGTGGCCGGACAAAGCCACGCGATGAATTTGCGAAGCGCCGGCGTTGAGCAGATGCATCAGGATGCGCTGACCCGAACGCACGCGGAGGGGTTCCCCCGCACCCAGCATTTTGTCGTTGATTGAGTAAAGCGGAGCGCTGATTTCGAGCCCGTTGGGACGCGAGTCTGGAGTGGCGGGTTTTTCGGGCATCGGATCGCTGGGATCCGGCCGCTCCTCGTCCGGGTCCACCGTGGTCAGAAAGGACTGCCATTCACGCAGTGCCAGAAAGACTTCCTGATCGTAGTGCCCAGCGTCATTCGCGGAATCGATCATGAAAAAGCCGAACTGGCCGGTGTAGGCGCCGCGATGCAGATCCAGCATGGCCTCGGTGTGCGAGTGGTACCATCGCAAACCCGCCGGCTTGGCCACGAATTGATAACGCCGGCGGCCATGCGGAGGCACCGGGGGGGTACCTTCTTCCTCCGCCCCGTCCACGTCCGAGGGAATGAACAAACCGTGCCAGTGCACGTATTCCGGAACGTCCGTGTCGTTCACCACCTCTACGGCGACGCGCTGGCCCTCTCGCACCCGCAGCAGGGGACCGGGGACCTGGTTGCTGTAGCCGATGGTGCTGAGTACAACCTGGGGTGCCAGCTCGACCATCATCGGTGCGATCCGCAGGGTGAAATCCGCCGCGCGCGACTGAGCGAACGCAGGCCGCAGCTTGCCTGCCCCCGCCCCGATCACGGTGGCGCCTCCAAGCCGCACAAAATCCCTTCGATTCATTTGATCCTCATCCCGCCTGCAATGCACGGCCGGCGCGACCGCCAGAAGCACGGCCGTATTTCGCCTTCGTTCAGGTGCGTCCCTGACTCGGTAATCGGCACCGAGGACCGGATACCCAACTTTCAAGGGTTGGTCCTGGCGGGCAAACCGGAAGTAATCCGTTCGACCACCAATTCTACGTTACCTGCGAGTTGCCGATTCCGGAGTTCGGCATGTCGGGATCACTCACACTCATGTTCCCGCCAGTTTTCTGGCGCCCAGCGCGTACTCATCTACACGGCGCCACTGAGCGCGAGATCCGTCACCTGAACGAGTTCATGGCCTGGGTTTCAGCAGGCGCGGCGCCCGGGAAACTTCCTCGAACCGGACTTCTGGACGATCAGCGTGCGAAAATGGCTGCTTGTTACCCAACCCGGGGCATGCCCCCTCGAATGCCCATTTCGGGGAGGCCAAGTACCGGAGAAAGCGAGCCCCATGAATCTACTCATCCGCTTCAGGCAGGCCGTCCCGATGGTCACGGCCCTCTTACTTATCCCGGCTTCCTTCGCGCAGGCACCCGGAGGCGACCAAGTCGATCTGGACGCCCTGGCCCAGATCAAGACCGAGGCCTTCCAGCATTCACAAGTGATGGAAAACCTCTTTTGGATGTCCGAGGTGTATGGTCCGCGCGTCACCAATAGCCGCAATCACAAGCTCGCCGCCGAATGGGCGATGAAGCAGATGAAGGATTGGGGACTTCAGAACGTCCACCTGGAAAAGTGGCCCTTCGGCTATGGCTGGCAGATCAAACATTTCTACGCCGCGATGGAGACGCCGGTGTATGCTGCGCTTACCGGGTTCCCGCTGGCCTGGACGCCTGGGACAAACGGCCCGATCACGGTCGAGCCGGTGTGGGCGCCCATTCACTCCAAAGCAGATTTCGCGAAATACCATGGCAAGCTGAAGGGCAAGGCGCTGCTGATGTTTGATCCGGCTCCACTCACGCTGCACACGCGGGCGGACGCGCAGCCTTCCCCGACGGATGAGGAAATTCTGGCCCGCGGAGGCGCGCGCGAGGGCCGTGGCCGCGGCGGACCAGCCGCCGGCGCTGCGGAGAATCGCGACCCAAGCAGGCGCGGGCGCCCCGGTGAAGGCGAGTGGGAGTACACGCCGACGTCGCTTGCCTTGGCCAATGCGAAGAACGGGGTCCTGCGCAACGAGGTCAACGCTTTCCTGAAAGAAGAGGGTGTGGCCATTTCCATCACGCCGGGTTACAACGGAGACGGCGGCACGATCTTTTCTACGTATGGGGGGTCGGAGAATCCCAAGGATCCCATTCCGCCTCCGATCGTCGCCATTGGGGCCGAGCAGTATAACCGCCTGGTCCGCCTGCTGCAGCACGGGATCACGCCAAAGCTGAACTTCGATATCGCGGTCGATTATCAGAAGGAAGACCAGAACGCATTCAACGTGATCGGCGAGATTCCGGGCGCCACCAAACCCGATGAAGTGGTCATGCTGGGCGGTCACTTCGATAGCTGGCAGGGCGGCACCGGCGCCACGGATAACGGCACGGGGTCGTCGGTGGCGATGGAGGCGGTGCGCATTTTGGCTACGTTGCATAAGCCCATGGCACGTACGGTTCGCGTTGCCCTGTGGGGCGGCGAAGAGGAGGGCGTCTACGGCTCAACCGCTTACGTGCAGCAGCACTTCGCTCAACGCACCACCATGGTGAAGACCCCCGAGTACGACAAGCTGGATGTGTACTTTAACGACGACGGTGGCTCCGGCCGTTTCCGCGGAGTGTCGGCGGGGGGTAGTCCGCAAATGGCGGCCATCTTCAAGTCCTGGATTGAGCCCATCAGGGACCAGCATATGGTGGCCGTTTCTGGCGGAGATCGCTTCAGACCCACCACGAGCCCCGGTGGCACGGACTCGTCCGCCTTTTCGTGGATCGGCCTGAACGGCATCGGGTTCCAGCAGGATGGGCTGGAGTACGGCACCCGTACCCACCACTCCAACGCGGACACCTATGACCGCGTGCAGAAAGCCGATGTGATGCAGAGTTCCATGATCGAAGCGTGGTTTGTGTACAACGCAGCCACCCGCGCAGAGATGCTCCCACGCATTCCAACCCCGGCGCCTGACCCCAATGCGAAGAGCCACGAGTAGAGCGCAACTTTAATTCAATGTGAAGGGTGAGGCCCTCAACTAAAGGCTCTGTGTGAAAAGTCGATGCTCGACCCCACCGATACGACTGTGTGTGAAAAGTCGAGGCCTCACCCCGCCGTCACCGGCAGGGCTGGTCTATCGGGTTGAAGGCGCAGGCGTCGGTGACCAGCCCTGCCGGTCACGGCGGGGATCAAATTCCACGTTTCACACAGGCACGTAACGGCGGGGTGAACCATCGACTTTTCACACGCCCACTGGCGCGGCAACCTGTGCTGTAGGGCAGAAAACTGCTTGCCGGAACATCGGTAACACGAAAGGCGCTCTTCAATCCAGAATTGCGGCGTTCGAGGAAATGACGGCGACGCTGCCTCCAACCGGACTTCCGGCCCGCGTCGTTCAAATCCGAGCTTTGTACAAGTCGCGCGTAATGCCCGGAGCAAAGAAACCTTCGGGGGTCCCAAATTCACCTGTGGGTTATCTTAGGGCTGCGCCCATCCAGAAACGTGGGCCTCAGCGATTTACTGCCGTTGCTCGGAATCGGTCAACGAATAGGTTTGTTCCCACAGCGGCAGCCTTCCAATGGACTCGCCGGTGATTACGATCTCAACTCGCGAGTTCTCCTTACGTCCCTGGGCCGTGGCGTTCGAGACCAGCGCCCGGCTGTCGCCTAGCCCCGCCGCTAAGACCGAGCTTGCCGGCAAGCCATGTCCCACCAACACGCGGCGCACGGCGTCGGCACGTTCTCCCGACAGGGCTTCCCGTGCAGCGCTGTCCGAGTATCCCTCCACGGACACATGCAGATCCGGGTGGGCGGACAGAATTGCGGCGACCTGCTCCACACACTTTGCGAACGCTGCACTGATCGTTCCGCCTTGGAATGCGTCATCCGGCACTGTTACCACCAAGCCGCGGCCCGTATCCAGAGTAGGGAGCGCTCCCTTCAAACCCTCCAATAGGTTCCTGCGCGTTTCACGCTTCCGGGATTCTGCCAATTGCTGTTGTTCCCGCACCGGCCTGGCGTTGCTTTCCTGAGCTTTCGATATGGCCTGCGAGGCAACCTGCCGCGCCGCTTGAGATTCCGCCTCGGCGTGATTCCGCGCTGCAATCGCCGCCTGCGCCCGCGCCTGTGCGGCGTCGGCTTGAGTCTGCGCTTGTTGCGCCAAGTCCAGGGCGTTCTGCTTTTCCTGTAACGCCTGTTCCGCGTCCCGCTTTGAGGCGGAGAGTTCAGCGTGCAGCGTGGAGAGTTTCGCATTGGCAGTTCGCATTTGTTCCTCTTGGCGGCGTGTCTGCGCAACCGCGCGAGCATCCTCGGCGGTTTGCGCCGCTTCGCGCGCGATTTGGACGACTCGACGATAGTCGGCCTTGCGGTCGTGCAATTGGTGTGCCTCGGTGAGAAGCTGCTGGGCTCGAGCCAACGTGTCCGGCGCATAGCTCTCGGCCTTAGCATTACGAGCGATGCCCAGCGCATTCTGCGCCTGATACAGCTCGGTGAGAGCGTCGTACTCGTGGGTGGAGACCTTGGGAGCGCTGGCTACAACGGCGCTCAGTTCGCTGGGCATGCGCCACGCGTATTGGCCTCGTGGCAGCAATTCATACTTCGCCTCCACCGGCTTGATGATTCCTTCCGTGTCAGGGCGCACCTGGTTCTCGGCCACCACCACGTCGCTGGGCTTGCGCACCGCCGAATAGGGCTCCGCCGTAACGATTAACGCGAAGGCTTGCAGATCCGTCGTTACGCGAATCTTCGCCTTGTCTGAGGAACCGGGTACCAGTTCCCCGATGTTGTGCGGCCGGCCTTCGGGCGTGATGGCCCACAGGACGTAAGTCAGGTATTCGGTGCCGAAGAGTTGCGGGTCACTCAAGCCCTCCAGATTCGCATCGATCTCGGTTCTCCCTTGCTTTGACTCCACAGTCGCCTCACCCTTGGCGCGCGGGAGCAGAACCGTTCCCCGAAAGTCGATCATCGTTGGTCCTGAGCGGTATTGGTAGTTGATCGCCTTCACCGTGCGCTCGACTACGGTGACCTGGTAGATTGGCGCGGTGCCCTCGCGTTGATTCGCTGGTTGGGCAACAGCCACCGGCGTCGCGATCGAAAAAAGAGGAATCAGCAAGATCGCCACCGGCAAGATTTCCGTTTTCATGGTTACCTCCCTCCTCATCGGGTGCACACAGCCTGCCATTTCCCACATCTGCTTGGCAGGACAGAGCGACAATTCGGCGGCACGGTAAGAATTTCAGCGCCGTGCGGTAACAACGACACACTCCCGGCGGCTTCGCGTCAACCTGATGGCGCGCATTGTCAGCTAATGCCGGTTTGATTCGCGATGTGCATTTTAGGTCCTGTACCCGGGCGCCGGCGGAGGGGCGGAAGCGGCGATCGGGATTTCGCAGAAACGTTCTCGGACCACGTCCGCTACCCTAACCAGAACAGGAGATTATGCTGTCGGGTCTGGCTACCGCCGCCATCGCGGGTCGATGGCCTCGATGACTTGCCCCGGGTCGGACTGAGTCCGGATGAGGATTGGGCGGCCGGGAAGCCGATCTTCGCGTAACTGCAGGTACACCTGCTTGGAGTCGCTGCCGTCAAACTGAACGCCACGTGTATCGCGGGCGACACCGACCACCTGGCAGGCCGGCCCGTCGGCAAGAAGTTCGCCCGGATTGTGAGGCTGCTCGTCAGTCGCGCTCAAACGGAGGCTGCGGCCGATGGGGTTCTCGCCGGGCCAGAGTTTCCGGGCGGCTGATTCGCTGAGAATGACGGAGTGCTCAGACTGGCTGGCTTGCGGTTGGAAACCGCGGCCCCGTATGAGGGGAATGCTTCCGCGACATCGGACCGCGTGTGGCAGGCGCGGGAGGCTCGTCTTCGACCAGGTTTCTGTGCAATATTAATAAAGCGCGTCCTTCAAGATCTGGAAGGAGACCCGTTCCCGTGAAAATTCTCACCGCGCCTTTCGCTTCCTCGCTCTTTTGCGCGATTTCCCGGATTTCGGCGTGGCGCTATCTTGCGCTGCGCCACACATGTTAGGCGACCACTTTCAATCTCATCGGAACGATTGCGGACGGACCGGTCGGCCGAACGGCGCCGCTGGCGATTTTAGTGATCAGTTAGAAATTAAAAACGGGAGGAATCGGATGCGATTAGAGCGACTTTCTCTTTCCCTGGTGGTCATATTGGCCGCGCTCCCATCCAATTCCGCGGCGCAGCCGGTGGCGGGCACGATCTCTACTCACGGGCTGGTTGTATATGGACCGTCCCAAATCGACGCGGCGGGGAACGTCTACGCCACGGGAAATGCCGGCCCGCCGCCGACCGCGGGCGGCGCGCAGACGCAACCCGGAGGCGGAACCTGCACCTTCGCGGCACCTCCCGTTGGACTTATCCCCGAGCCTTGCCCCGACGCCGTGATCGTGAAGTACGATCCTTCGGGCAATCTGGTGTTCTCGACCTTGCTCGGCGGCCCGGCCAGCGACGGCGGCACCGCGATCACGATGGATTCAGCGGGCAACATCTACGTCGCCGGCACCACGGGAGGATCGTTTCCAACTACCGCGAATGCCGCCATTCCTGTAAGCAGCACCAGCACAACCTTCGCGGCGAAGGTGAGCCCTGACGGCAGCAAATTTCTCTGGGTGACGTACCTTCCCGACCTCGCCGGAAGCGCGGCCGCGATCTGCACCGACCGCCAGGGGAACGCATACATTACGGGAACGACCACGGCGAATCACGCTTATGTGACGGCCGTGAGCGCGGACGGATCGTCGTTCGTGTACACACGAGTGCTCGCCGGCTCGAATCAGGAATCGGGCAGTTCGATGGTATGTGACGCCGCGGGCAATGTGGTTGCCGCGGGAACCACGACCTCTCCTGATTTTCCCGTTTCGGCTGGAGCTGTTCAGCCGCAACTGATGAATCGTCAGAATGCGTTTGTATCCAAGCTCGACCCGAATGGGAATCTGGTGGTTTCCACCTTCCTCGGCGGTGGAGACGATGTCCCCAATGCGGTTCAGACCGATGCGGCGGGGAACATTTATGTAGCCGGCTCGACCGCCTCGCTTGTTTTTCCAACCACGCCGAACGCGTTTCAACCCGCCGCATCCGTGCCGCTGTGGAATCAGTTGCCGGGTGGATTTCTGACGAAGCTGGCGCCTGACCTGAGCGCAATCGGGTATTCGACATATGTGCCCAGCATGGACGCGTACGACATCGATTACGGAATCCCTGGAGTTTCGGTCCTCGCCGTGGCGCCGTCGGGCGACGTATATATTGCGGGAACCACCGGCGCAGGATTTCCAATCACCAGCTCTGCGCCGCAGCCATGCTTCGCTGGAATCGCGGACGTCTTCCTCGCGCACGTCAACCCGCAAGGCACGCTTCAGGATGCGACCTATTTCGGTACCGAGTTGGACGACGTGGTGTATAGCATCGCGCGGGGAAGCGACGGGTCGCTCAACATTGTATGGCACAACGCTGGGCCTTACAAGTTCGCGCGGATCACGTTCGGCAGTGGCGGATGGACCGCTCCCGGCTGTGTTTCGCCCGATACTCTCAATTCCGCGACATTGCGCGGATTCGGTCCTCCGGCGGCGCTTGCGCCAGGAGAATTGGTGACGCTCACTGGCTTGGGGATCGGACCGGATCAAGGGGTCTCCTATCAACCGGACGCACAGGGTCAGGTGCCGCGAACGCTCGCGGGCACGACAGTATTTTTCGATGGCAACCCCGCTCCGGTGCTGTACGCGCAGTCGCAGCAAGTGAATGTCCTCGCGCCGTTCGAACTGAGCGGCCAAAGCTCGACCACGATCACGGTCCAATACAACGGCGCGACGCTCGGCCCCATCACGGTCACGGTGGCCAAGGCCGCGCCGGGACTCTTCCGGTTCCAACCGAATGTCTCCGAGCAGGCGTACGCCGTGAACCAGGACGGGACTTTCAACTCATCCGCCAACCCCGCCGCGCCCGCATCGGTGCTGGCGCTGTGGGGAACGGGCTTCGGCCCGACCGACCCTCCCTGTGCGACCGGCGGTTTGAACCTCCCGACGGCCGCCAGCCTGGAAGCCGGCTACACGGCGATGGTCTTCGACGGCAGATCCATCCCCGCGCTGTACGCCGGCAGCGCGCCGACGCTGCTGTGCGGCGTGGAGCAAATCAACATTGCGGTTCCCGCGGTAAATTCGCCCAACTCCTCGTTATCGCTGAGCCCCGGAACGGCCTCCGTGGGTGGACCGTCGACATCTTCCACGATCGCCGTGAAGTGAGATGAATGGGCTCGCGTCTCGGATATCAGATTTCGAGGCCAAGCGTCGAGCCAAATCGGGCGGACCACGAGCGATCGAGGGTGCCGACTCTCGAAGCAAGGAGTCCGACAATGGATGATCAAACATTCGGCGGCGCGGGCGGTCCCAAGCCAACCCCGGAACCGCCGCGTGCCGACCCGATCGCGGGAGAGCTGGTCACCGAGACGCTCGACTACGATGGTGGTCGACAGGTCACCGTGTACGTCCCGCCGGATCCGCCCCAGGCAGTCGTGTTCGCCGGTGATGGTCAGGGGATCTCGCAGTGGGGCGGGTTCCTCGAGGCGGCCGACCTACCGTCCACCATGATCGTCGGTGTACACGGGCTGGCCGGCGAGATGCCCCGGCTCCAGGAGTACTCACCGGTCTTTGACGCGGAACGGTTCGCGGCACACGAGAAGTTTTTCGTCGAGGACGTCCGCCGATGGGCGCGGTCGCGGTTCGGACTCGCGCTGCCCGCCGGACGCTCCGCCGTGTTCGGTGTCTCGGCGGGTGGAGAGCTCGCGCTCGCCCTGGGGCTGCGGCATCCGGACATCTACGGTGCGGTCTTCTCCGGCTCGCCGG
This sequence comes from Terriglobia bacterium, assembly GCA_963797245.1. Lineage (GTDB taxonomy): Bacteria > Acidobacteriota > Terriglobia > Bryobacterales > Bryobacteraceae > Palsa-187. The sequence goes on along the minus strand of CAWCPE010000005.1, from coordinate 1,183,892 downwards.
GCGGGGGTTACAAACCGAGTGGTGCGATGCCGGGTTCGATTCCGCGCGTGTACCTGGTCGCCGGCACCTTGGAGCCGTTTTTCCTCAAGAACGCGACCCGGTGGGCGGTGGCGCTGCGCGATGCAGGTGCCGATGTGATGATGAGCGAGCGGATCGCGTCGCACGGCGAGGCGCTGTGGCGAGGAGAGTTCCCGCTGATGGTGGCGTGGGCGTTTGGACGATGAAGCATCACGGTGTTTGGTCGGCGCTCGAGCTAGTCTCCTGTCTCCTAAATTTGTGGAATAAAAAAAGGGGACAGACCGCTCTGTCCACCGGCGGGCGGCCTCGAAAACCCAAAGACTTACGGCCGGGGACAGAGAAGTCTGTCCCCTTTTTTATTCCACAAATTTAGGAGACACTAGTGTCCCGAGTTGGAAATTCGTTACATAACCGGAACGATGGTGTGGGGCCGGCTTCCAGCTGGCGGACCCGTTTTCCAACGGGTCCAGCCGACCTGAAAGGTCGGCTGCGGGCAGGAATGACCACCCCACAATGCGACGAACTTCTAACTTAGGACAGTAGAGAGCCTCGAGAGCCAAGACCCGCCGGCGTCGAGGACGGCGACGCTGGCCCACAGTCGACCCGCCTCACCGAACCCCGCGCCCCATCAAGCTATAATTTCTTCATGATCAAACCCACCGAGAAGATCTGGCACGACGGACGCCTCATCAATTGGGACGATGCGAAAATTCATGTTCTTTCGCACGTCACCAGCTACGGCAGCTCCGTGTTTGAAGGCGTTCGCTGCTATTCGACCCCCAACGGTCCCGCGATTTTCCGCGCGCGCGAGCATATGCGCCGGCTGCTCGATTCGGCTAAGATCTATCGCATCGATATGCACCACTCGATCGACGACCTCGTCAACGCGATGAGTGAGCTGGTGCGCGTCAACAAGCTCGACTCCTGCTACTTCCGTCCGCTGGTGATTCGCGGCTATGGCAACGTGAGCGTCATGCCCACCAAGGACAATCCCACCGAAACCTATGTCGCGTGCTGGGAGTGGGGCAGCTACCTGGGCAAAGACGGTCTCGAAAACGGCATCGATGTCTGCGTGTCCAGCTGGACCCGTCTGGCGCCCAATACCCTGCCCGCGCTCGCCAAGGCCGGCGCGAATTATATGAACTCGCAGTTGATCCGCATGGAAGCCGCCATCAACGGATACGCGGAAGGCATCGCGCTCGATTCGTCGGGATATGTCAGCGAAGGGTCGGGCGAAAATCTGTTTGTGGTGCGCGATGGAAAAATCGTCACGCCGCCGCTGGGCGCGAGCGTTCTGCCGGGGATCACGCGCGATACGATTATTCAACTCGCGCAGTCTCTGAACATACCGGTTTCAGAAGCCCTGATCCCGCGCGAGTCGTTGTACATCGCCGACGAAGTGTTCTTCTGCGGCACCGCGGCCGAGGTTACGCCGATCAAATCGGTCGACCGGATCGAAATCGGGAAGGGTAAACGAGGCCCCATTACCGAGAAGCTGCAGCGCGAGTTTTTCGCGATCGTCGAAGGCCGTGTGCCCGATCGCTTCGGCTGGCTGACACCAGTGGTGCAGCCGGTTGGGGCGGGAAGATAGTCGAATCGCTCAAAGGTTTCCGCGGGAACCGAACTAAAGTGGCCACCTCCCCCGAGACTGACACACATGCTCGATTCCCCGCAGAAATCTTAAGTAGTTGTAGCAGGACGCGAGGCTCCCGTCCAGGACGTTTTCGCGGATTTCAACAGCTCTTTTGCGTATCGTTTGCCCCACATACATGGCCCCGACTGTGAGAAAGCTGTGCAAAAACCAGGACCCCCGTGAAATGTACCGGCCATAATCCTTCGACCGGCGAGCTGATCGAAATCGAATTCGATTCCGTCATCACCCACGTCAATCCCCAATTCACGCCGGGCGACCCGTCGGAGTATCTCACGCCCGGCTTCATCGACATTCAGGTGAATGGCTTCGCCGGCGTCGATTACAATTCGCATGGCGCAACGCACGAAGAGATCGCGCGCTCGATCGACGCCGTGTTTTCGACCGGTGTGACAAGATTCTTCCCGACCGTGATCACCGGCGCTCCGGACAAAATGCTCGCGGCGTTGAAGAACCTGGCGGGGGCTCGCGAGACGCTTGAAAACGGAAACGCGATGGAAGCCTTTCACGTGGAAGGCCCGCACATCTCGCCCGACGACGGCCCGCGCGGCGCGCATCCCCGGCGCTGGGTTCGCGCGCCGGATCTCGAAGAATTTCACCGCATGCAGGACGCCGCGCAAGGAAATATCCGGCTGGTCACGCTGGCTCCGGAATGGCCGGGTGCGATCCAATACATTGATCGGCTCACCTCGGAAGCCGTGGTCGTCAGCATCGGCCATACCGCCGCGACGCCCGCGCAGATTCGCGATGCAGTGGATGCCGGCGCGACCCTTTCGACGCACCTGGGCAACGCCGGCCACGCGACGCTTCCCAAATTCCCCAATTATCTGTGGACGCAGCTCGCCGAAGATCGCCTGGCGGCCAGCTTCATCGCCGATGGCATCCATCTCGACCGCGATTACTTCCGCGCCGCGCTGCGTTCGAAAGGAACCGAGCGGTCGATTCTGATCACCGACGCCGTAATGCCCGCGTTGTGCCCGCCGGGATTTTACGATCTGGGCGAAACACCGGTGGAGCTCAAGGAAGATGGCCGAGTAGTGCTGCGCGGCGGAACGCGTCTGGCGGGATCCAGTCTGCGCATGGATCGCGCCATCGAAATCGCGATGCGGACCGGCGGAGTGTCACTGACCGAAACGATTGCGATGGCGACGGTAAATCCGGCGCGCGTCGCGCGAATTCGTTCGCGACAAAGATCGTTGAGTCCCGGCGAGCGCGCGGACCTCGTGCGATTCAACTATGTTGATGGACGCGTCACGATTGAAGAAACCTGGATGAGCGGGAAAAGAGTTTATCGCCACGAATAAACACGAATGAACACAAATTTTCTGATTCGTGTGTATTCGCGTTCATTCGTGGCTAAAATTCTTACACCTGCGCCGCGCCGCCGTCGACGAACAGCTCCACCCCCGCGATGAAGCTCGCATCGGCCGATGCAAGAAAAGTCACCGCCTTGGCGACTTCCTCGGACTGCCCCATGCGGCCCAGCGGGACGACGGAAGTGAACTGGCCGCGAACCGCCTGGCGCTGCTCTTCGGTCGCGCCCAGCGCATGGAATCCAGGCGTTTCGATGGGCCCGGGACTCACCACGTTGACGCGGATCTTGCGGTCTTTGAGCTCGGCCGTCCAGGTTCGCGCGAAGCTTCGAACGGCCGCCTTGGTGGCCGAATAGACGCTCGATCCCGGAAACCCTTTTATCGAAACAATCGACGCATTCAAAATAATCGAACCGCCGTGGGGAATCAGCGGCAGAGCTTTCTGCACGGTAAACAGCACGCCCTTCACGTTGGTGTTGAACATCTGATCGTACTGCTCCTCGGTAATCGCACCCAGCGGAACGAAAGTGAACGTGCCGGCGTTGGCAAAGAGGATATCCAGCCGGCCTTTCTCCTGCTTGATCTGGGCGAAGAGCCGGTCGAGATCCGCCAGGCTGGAGGCGTCGGCGCGTACCGCGGTGGCCCGTTTGCCGATGGTTTTCAAAGCCTTATCGAGCTCCTCCGGACGCCGGCCCGTGATGTAAACGTGCGCGCCCGCCTCGGCCAGACGCTGCGCGGTGGCGAGGCCAATGCCGGTGCTTCCACCGGTGACCAGCGCGATTTTTCCCTCAAGATTTTCCATCTCGTCTCCTCTTGTTGGCATTCTGAAATACAAGTCTTCAGATGCGATCGGAGTCCCAAGGTTTCAGTTTCGCCTCCAGTAACGATTCACGTTCACGAGCGGCCCATTTTCTTCCACGCGATTTTCATTCCCGACCAGTCTTGATCCACCGAACAGATCTTGTAATCGACCATCCCAATCGCGTTCGCCGCGCGGCGTACGTCGAGCTGGGTGAAATCCGAACGCAGCCGGCCGCTCACCTTGGGATGCATCACCCAGAATTCGACGCCGGGAGCCATGCGCGCGCTCATAAAATCGAATCCCTCCGCGAGCTCCGCGGCGGAGCGGACAAACCAGATCAGCATCTTCGCTCCGCGCGAAAACTGGTCGTCGAATTCGATACCCTCCGGCGGATCGCCGAGTTTGTCAATGAACTCCTCCGGCGCGCCGATCAACGCCACGCGCATACCGGGCTTCAGATCCAGCTTCTTCGCGAGGGTGCGGCCGGCCCACTGCTCCATGTAGGACTTCGGTTTCACGACCATGGCCAGCGGGTTGGCGATGGCTCGTTTCACTGCGGCCGCGGCTTTTTCCCAACGAGTGAACACCGCACCGGGAAGGTCGCCTTGAATATGCGCGGCTTTTTCCTCGGGCCCTCCCGCGATCACCAGCGGAATGGCACGCGTCGACTTAGCGCTTTGCAAAACCACGGCGACGGCTTTGCCATGCGACGGCTTGCGATCGAGATCGATCACCACTGCCGCCGGCGCAAGTTCGGCAATGCGCCCGATCACGCGCGACATTTCAAGCGGAGAAGCATCGACGCGGAAACCGCGCGCTTCCAGTTCTTGGGCGCGTTGCGGCGCGCTCTCGCTCCAGGAAATGAGCCTCACCAGCGCGCGCGGCATTCACCCATGATATGTGGCGCACGCCCTCCTGCCGACGCTGGTTCCGTTGCAGACCAGGTGTCGAGAAGAGTCTCGACACGGCACGCAGGAGTGCGTGCACCACGCATTTCGCAATTGGATACACGAATACACACAAATGGCGCTAAATCCGGCCATTTGCGTGTATTCGTGGGCTCAGGAGGAGTTACTTGGATTCCGGCGCAGGGGCCTCCGCGGGCGGCTTGAAGCCCAGATCGGATAGGATTTTCGGATTCCGCTCCTGCATGGCGGGCATGTCATGGCAGGTGGAACAGTCGTTGGGGATAGTCTTTCCGTCCGCGCTCGAATGATTTCCGTCGTGGCAGCGGAAGCAGCCGGGAGAATCGGTGTGACCCAGGTTGCTCGGATACGTGCCCCAGGTGATCTTCATGTCCGGGAAAATGTTGCGCGCGTAGATGGCCTGCACCGCGGCGATGGCGGTGTCGACCGCGCCTTTATTCGATGCGTAGATGTCCGGATAATTCTTGCGATAGAACTCGTTGAACGAGCCGGCGATATCGCGCGCGGCGGTATCACGATCCGGATAATCGCGCTTCAGAGCTTCCATCGCCTGCTTCTTGGCGAACGGCAGCGAGGGGCTGATGTGGCCGTCGGCCATGGCCTGGTCGACCGCGCGATCCGGCACCTGGAAGATGTGCGTCGGGCGATTGTGGCAGTCCATGCAATCCATGGTGCGGTGCTCGCCGGCCTGAAGCTGTTGCGGCGTCAGCTTGGTGCTCGTGTCGTTATAAGTGGTGGTTTTTCCGGAAGCGTCGGTGTAGATCACCTGCGGGATGGTCTGGCGCTGGCGGTCGGTAGCGATGTATTCGATCTGCGAATTGGCTTCCAGATGCGCGCCGTGAATTCCGGCCGTGCCTCTCCATGTTTGACCGCCGATTTTCATAAGCAGGACCGTTGTGGCCGGAGTGTTGTGTTCGTCCGGGGTATATTCGGTATGGACCACGAACCGGTCATCGGTAAAGCGCTGCGGCGCATGGCACTGCTCACAGGTTTCGCGCGCCGGGCGAAGGTTTTCGACCGGCGAGGGAATCGGCCGCGGATAGGTGTGCGCGATCACCGCGAACAACTGGCCCACGCCGTCCAGCTTGTAGCGCACGAACCATCCCGCGCCCGGACCGATGTGGCATTCAACGCAGCTCACCCGCGAATGCGGCGATTGCAAATACGCCGTGTGCTCCGGCGTCATCACCGTGTGGCACGTCTCGCCGCAGAATTTCTCGTTGTCCATGTAATTGATGGCGGTGTAGGAAAGCTGGCTGGCGATGACCACGTTGGCAAGCGTCGCCAGGCCCAGAAAAATCGCCAGCTTGCGCACTGCCGGATGCCGGAAATCGAACACTACCGGCTGCGTCTCACCCGCGGTTTTCGACCGGCGCCGTTCCAGGTACACACCCACTGGAATCAGCACCAGCCCGCCGATGAACAGCGTCGGCAAACCCATGTATAAAATGATGCCCGCGTAGGGATTCGACATCGATCCACGCAGCAGTTGCGGCAACAGCAGGATCCACAGAACGCCGGCCGCCGTCACCACGAAAATCCCGATCCGGCTGATCAGGTTATTGGAGAAGTAGGCTAGAGGAACCAGCCACTCGCGTAGTTTCGACATTACGACGTGGCAGACTGCACGTTCCCAACCGCGCGAAGCGGTTGATTCTAAAGGAGGGCTTCGAGAGCCTGCGTGATTTGACCCAAGGCCGGTGGGTTACCTCGCGGCAACCTTGAGCAGGGTTTGATAAATCAGCTCGACACCCTGGTCGAGGGAGGCGACCGGAACGCGCTCGTCGTTGCCATGCATGCGCGAAAGGTCGTCGTTTGAAATCGGATACGGATAAATTCCATACACCGGGACCCCGCGGGTACGCCACGCGCTGGCGTCGGTCCCCGCCTGGAAAAGATACGGCGTAACGGGAACGCCGGGCCAGACGCGGTTGGCGCTTTTCTTAAGCGCCTGGTAGAGCTCGGTGTCGGTGGACGAATCTTTGGAATGAGGCTGCTCGATGCCGGAGCGCACCGGCGCGATATCGATATTGGGATCGGCAATCACCCGCTTGATTTCGGCGGCGATATCGGCGGCAGTGGTGCCGGGGATGGTGCGGAAATTGATGGTCGCTTCGGCCGACCCGGGGATCACGTTGCTGCGAAATCCGGCGCTCATCAGCACCGGCGCGATGGTGTTGCGCATGATCGCGTGCAGCAGCACGTCTTTCGACACTTGCGCGTCGGCTGCGGCGATCACCTTGGGGTCCTTACTTGTGACCAGATCGTGGAGATACGTGGACATGGGCGGTTCGGCGGTTTTTGCGAGCGTCAGAAAAAATTCGCGCGTGCTGGCGGTGAACTCCGGCTTGGTGTCGTAGTCGGCGAGCTTGGCCATCGCCTTCGACAACCGGAAAATAGCCTGATCGTTGCGCGGCATCGAAGAGTGGGTGGAGGTTCCGTGCGCAGTCAGCACCAGCGAGATGCTGGTTTTATCGGCGGTCGAGATACTGACGTAGCGGACGGTGCCGTTGTCGCGCTTGATGATCCAGCCGCCTTCGTTGAGCGCGAATTCGCAATCCATTTTGTCCCAATGCTCGCGCGCCAGCCAGGTGGTGTTGTAGGGCTGCGCTTCTTCGTCGGCTTCGACCATGAAGATCACGTCGCGCTTGAGCGGAATGTGATTGCGCGCCAGTCGCATGACGGCTTCGGCGAACACCGCGATGCCACCCTTAAAATCGATGGCTCCGCGCCCGTAGATATAGCCGTCTTTCATAACCCCGGCAAAGGGATCCACGGTCCATTTGTCGCGTTCGACACCGACCACGTCGGCATGCGAAGCGATCAGCACCGGCCGCGCGCTGCCGTCGCCTTTGAGGCGCGCGATCATGTGCGTCTTGCCGGCCACCGGCGTCGGGAACATCTCGACAGTGAACCCGAGCGGACGCAGCTTTGCCGCGAGCAGTTCATCGAGTTTGGATTCGTTGCCGGGAGGGTTGCTGGTGTCAACGCGGATCAGTTCTCTTAAAAGATCAGCGGTCTGCGCGGAAAGAATCGCGCTGAAACAAGCGGCGGCCAAAAGAACACGCATGTGACGTATTAGTTTAGCGGTAGGACAGCCGGTCTTGCCGGCTGTCTCCCCGGAGCTTGATCTCCGCTCGTCGGGAGCGAGGCTGAAGCCCCGCGCGGGCTCAAGCCCGCCGTCCTTGCGCTACGGTCTTGAGGCGGCTGCGACGGATTCCTTTTCTTCGTGGTAATCCTGCTCCGTGTTTACCGACCAGATATTCGATTTATCCGTTCGCCCCGACGCGATGTTATCGACTGCAGTCATCGCGGTCAGCATCGAATGGTCCTGGTTGTTGTATTTGTGCATACCGTTGCGGCCCACCAGGAACAGGTTTTCGAAACGATCGAAATATTCGCGGATTTCGTTGAAGCGATTGTACGCGCCGAAATACGCCGGGTAGGTTTTAGGCACGCGGATCACTACCGAGTCCAGAACGTCCCCGCGGTCGATCATGCCGATGCGTTCCATTTCATCGATGGCGAGCTGAATCATCTGCGCATCCGGCTGCGTCCAGAGCTGGTCCGTGTCGTTGCAGAAATATTCCAACCCGATCCAGGTGGTGGACGGGTCGGCGACCATGTACGGGCTCCAGTTGTTGAAAATCTGGATGCGGCCGACCAGCACGTCCGGCTCCTGGACGTAGATCCAGTTGTCCTGGAGATTTCCGATGCGCAGTTTCTTGAGCAGCATACCGACGGTGATGAAATCGCGATACATCAGGCCGTTGGCGATCTCGCGGACGTTGGCAGGCACCGGCGCGTCGATGCTCCCGGCCAGCTCTTTCACCGGCATAGTCGAAAAAACGTAATCAGCTCGAAATGATTTTCGCTTGCCGGATTCGTCCACGGCTTCGACCGCCGTCACGCGGTCGCCATCGGTCACGATTTTGTCGACGGACCAGCCGGTGTGGATCTCGCCGCCGGCCGCCGTCACCTTTTCGGCGACGGTGTCCCACAGCTGGCCGGGTCCGTACTTGGGGTACAGAAATTTTTCGATCAGACTCGTCTCGACGTCTTTTTGTCCCAAATTTTTCGGCTTGCCACTCGACAATTTCTTGAACATGTGCGCGACGGCTTTGGCGATCGACAATCCCTTGATCCGCTGCGCGCCCCATTCGGCGCTGATCTCGCTGCAGGAAACGCCCCACACTTTTTCGGTGTACGACTTGAAGAACGTCAGATACAGCTGGCGGCCGAATCGGTTGATCAGGAAATGCTCGAGCGAGGTTTCTGGCTGGATCTGTGAAACTGCGCTTTTCGTGTAGCTGAGGCCGATTTTGAGGGTGCGCAGCAGGCCCAGATTGCCGAGCGTTTCGGGCGAAAGCGAAATCGGATATTCGAAGAACTTGCGCAGAAAGTAAATTCGCGATTTGCGGTTGCGGATGAGCATCACGCGGTCGGATTGCTCGGGGTCGACGTTCAATGTCCCCGCCGAGAGCGCCCGTATCTGGTTCTGATAGCTGATAAAGTGCGACGCCTCACCCGTGGATTCGAGCGGCAGAATATCCAGCCACCAGTTCATGACGCGGTCGGATTTCGAAAAAAAGCGATGGCCGCCGATATCCATACGGTTGCCCTTGTAATTGACCGTGCGGGAGATGCCGCCCATGGCGTACGATTTTTCGAGCACCACGGGCTGGATATCGGTGCGGCGGAGCAGCTCGAGCGCGGCGGTGAGGCCGGCGGGTCCGGCTCCGATGATCACCGCTCGACGGTTCGATTCCACTCCTTCCGAGCTTACTAGACGTGGTTCGGCTAATTGCATGAGTAAGGTTTATCGCTTAGATGGACAATCGGCGGACGGTGACGTAAGCGTTAGATGTTGGGGTGGTGGCGCTCCCGACCGGGAAACTGTTCCCGCCCCGAACTAAAGGTCACGCCCGAGCCGACCGATTACCCATTGGGACTTGTCTCGCGTTAGTCCTATTCCGAGGAGGCCGACGGTCGCGATGAAACGAACTATCTATTTTGTTCTCAGCTCCTTATTGATCACCAGCGCAGCTTTGGCGCAGAACACCTCCATCACCATCGGGACCAGTCCCAGCACCAACAACGGGCCAGAGTACATCGTCGACGGCACGGGTTACATCAAGACTCAGGTGTTCGTGTGGCCGGTGGGAAGCGTGCATGTGGTGCAGTTTCCGTTTTCACTCGACAACAATGGGAACGGACTTCCCTACCAGAGCCAGTTGAACGACACGCTCCGGTTCACCTTCGGCGGCTGGGTAGCGAGCAACCCTAATTTTATAGGCAGCAACAATCCCATTGTGACGGTGACCGCCGACCCGAGCATGACTTCGCTGATCGCGACGGTGGGCGAATCCATCCAGGTGAACATCAATTTCGGCAACGGATCGGTGCCCAATCCGATTTGCAGCGGCGCGCCCGGCAATGCGCCGGCTATCGGCGCTTATTCAGGCATCATTTATTTCAACGGCGGATGTGTCGGAAGTTCGGAGCAGGTATATGCGCCGGCCGGCTCGGTGGTTCTGAACGCGATCCCCTACCCCGGCTGGGTGTTTACAGGATGGAACATGGGCACCGGCGGCAATCTGATTACCAGCCCGTACATCACCTACAACATTGCCGCTCCGACCACCATTACGCCTAGTTTCACCATCGCCAAGGTGGTGAATTTTCTGACCCAGCCGCTGGGATTGCAAGTGATGGTGGACGGGGCGTCGATCAATACGCCCACCGCCGGGCAGGCGGCCAATGGCAGCGGCGGGTGCACGCCCGATTACACGCGCCTGTCGGGATCGGCTCCGGCCGGATTCCCGGCGCTGTGCATCGGAGAATTCGATTTCGCACCTGGCTCGACCCACACCCTCGGCGCACCGTCTCCGCAGCAGGATAACCAGCAAGGAACGTGGGTATTCGAAAATTTCAACAACGGTCTTACGCAGAATTCCAAATACGTAGTGCCCACCAATACACAGGTACAGGATACGCTGACCGCCGATTTTGTTCCCGGCGTGCACGTGAGCCTGTACACCATCCCGCAGGGCTTGAAACTCATGATCGACGGGCGCGATAACTGGCCCGGCTACACATTTATCTGGGGAGTGGGCGAGGTTCACCAGGTGAACGCGGAGTCGCCGCAGACGGATGCGAAGGGACACGTGTGGTCGTACAGTTCCTGGTCGGATGGCGGCGCGCAGGCGCATGCCGTCACGGTCCCCGCCGGGAGCGGAATGATCCTGGGCGCGAGTTACGGCGAGTTTCCCCAGATCACGTTCGCCAGTTCCCCGACCGGCCTGACGTTTACCGTGGACGGTGCAACCTGCACTACGCCCTGCGTGTTCAGCAAGCCCAGCGGGTCGACGTCGACCGTGGTGGCGCCATCTTCAGTGCCGTTTAACACCGGTTCGCGCTACGACTTTCAGAACTGGGCGGACGGCGTGACTACCACGACCCGCACGGTTAGCTACTCGCAGACGTCGCAGATTATCACGGCCGATTATCAGACTTCGTATCAATTAACGACGGCGGCCCTCCCTTCAGGCGCCGGGACGTTCCAGGTGAATCCGACATCGCCGGATGGATATTACGCGCAGGGAACGCAGGTTTCTGTGACTGCAGTCGCCAACAGCGGGTACAAGTTCGCGCATTGGACCGGAGCGCTGGCCGGGAGCATCAATTCGGGCAGCGTGCAGATGTACGGGCCGCAAGCGGTGACGGCCGATTACGCGACCGTTCCGGTGATCACGCCGGCGGGAATTCAGAGCGCGACGGGTCCCACTCCGAATGGAACCGTGGCAGCCGGGTCGATCATCACAATTTACGGGCAGAACCTCGCACCCGCGACGGTGGTGGGCCCGAGTAATCCTTTGTCGCAGACCATCAACGGGACCACGGTCACGGTCGGCAGCTACATCCTGCCGCTGGTCTACGTTTCGGCAACGCTGATCAACGCGCAGGTTCCTTGGGAACTGGCTCCGGGAACCTACACGCTGTCGGTAAACACGCAAGGTCAGGTTGCGGTCACGGGACAATTCACGGTGGCTCGCGACGCACCGGGAGTGTTCACGCAGACCAATCCGCAGCAGCAGCCGCTGGTACTCGCGCTGCATCAGAACGGGACGCTGGTCAGCTTCTCGAGTCCGGCTACGCAGGGCGAACAGATCACCATTTACGGAACCGGCTTCGGTCCCTACGATCAGCCGGCCATCGACGGATTCCCGGCAGCATCAAGCCCCGCGATCAACCTGGCGGATTCACTGGTGCTGGCCAGCGAGGCGGGTCCGATTCCGGTCGATTGGGCCGGAGCGGCGCCGGGGATTGTGGGAGTCGCCGAAGTGAAAGTGACGGTCGGAAGCGGGATGCCGTCGGGTGCGAATATGAACCTGACCATTACGGTGAACGGCGTGGCGAGCATGCCGTTCGTATTACCGCTGCAATAGCGTCTGGATCAGGAAACGTGCAGTTCCTGCGGCGGGATTTGCCGTCGGACCTTGATGCTGGCTGCATTCTTGCGCGCCGCGGCGAGGTCGTAGGCAAGCTGCATTCCGAGCCACGTCTCCTCCGTGCTGCCGAAGGCCTTCGTCAGCCGGATCGCCATCTCCGGACTGATCCCGGACTTACCGTTGATCAAGTTGTTCAACGCCTGCCGGGTCACGCCGAGCACCTTTGCGGCGGCCGTCACGGTAAGGCCCACCGGTTCCAGGCAATCGTGCCGGACGATGCGACCGGGATGCACGGGATTTTTCATAGCCATGGCGCAGGTCTCCTATTTCAGTGATAATCGATCAGCTCCACATCAGCGGCATCAGTCCCGTCAAAACGAAAAATGATACGCCAGTTCGCACGCACGGTCACCGACCAGAGCCCTTTTAAATTTCCCTTCAATCGATGAAGCCGGTAGCCGGGAATATCCAGCGCGTCGGGCGTACCGGCCGCGTCAAGTGTCGTGAGGATTCGTTCCACCTTGTCCACCAGATCGGCGCGCACGCCGCGCGCGTCGCCCTGTTCATAGAGCCGTTTGAGTCCACGATGTTTGAAGCTCCTGATCACCAGCCTACACTGCAAAGTAACACTTGTCAGTTGTCACCGCGCGAAAAACCGGTTCTTATCCACCCCCGCGTCCACCGCGACGTCGAAGAAGCCGATCATCATTTCTGAATCGCTCTGCTCGCCGTAGTGGACATCGGCGGTATGGTCGGGATTGCGGGGATTGTTCGGTGAATTGTCGAACACCGCGATCCATTCCAGGCGCGAGCCCTTCTTCAACGGAATCGGCGTCGCCAGGCGATAGGAGAGCTGCCAGTAGAAATCGTAGTGCGGGACGCGCAGCAGGATTTCGGGCTGGCCGTTGTCCAGAATCCGGTCGAATTCAAAGGATTTCCCGCGCAGATGCATGTGCGGGAAAAAGCTGAGCAGCAAAGCGTCGTTGGGGAGGGTCCCCCAGGCCGTGACGCGATAATCGGGTTCGTCGGCCGGGATCTCGAAGCGATCGTTCGACATCTGGAGCGTCAACACGCGTTTGGGCGGAGGCGATTTCGAAAAGATGACAGCGGCTCGGGTCTGATCGGCGGCCGGTTTCCCGTTGGGCGTGTAGTGGATTTCGAAAATCAGGTCGGCGCCGGCCGGAATCAGCTTGGCCATGCCTTCGGGCCAGCTTTCGGGCGCGGTTCCGGGAGCGTAAACCTGCAAAATGTCGGCCTTGGTGAACCCGGTCACCCAGGTTTCCCCTTTTTCGCGAATATAAACCACCACGTGATGGACTACGGCTCGGGCGCCGGGGCGGACTTCGACGGCCTGGACCCAGCGGTCCTCTTTCAATCCCAGCGGGACCACGAAGCGCTGGTAGTCGATTGCGCCTTTGGCCGGGACCTGAAACGGCTTGGGCATGGAGAAAACAGCGTCGGGCGGGCCCAGGTTCCAGCGATCCGGCCAGGCGCGAGCGGACGGTGCGGATTTCGGGTCGCCGGCCGGCGATCCGGCGTCAACCCATTGAACAATCGAGTCGATTTCGGCCTGGTTCAAGGACCGGTCATTCGAAAATTTGCCGCAGCAGGGGTCGGCGAACCAGGGCGGCATCTTTTTCGAGCGGACCATCTGTCGGATGGATTTGGCCCAGGGCCGGACTTGGGCGTAGGTGGTCAGCGGCATGGGAGCCATCTGGCCGGCGCGGTGGCATTCCTGGCAATGAGCCTGTAAAATCGGGAGAACGTCGCCCGAAAACGACGGCGCGGCCGCTACCGGTAAAATAAATACCGTTACGGCTGCCAGATGGCGAATAGCGGCCACGTTTTCAATATTATAGCTACAATTTTCCTCTTGACGCCACACCCCCGTCCAGCGCATGATAAGGATGTATTTCAAGGAGGCTCGCAGATGAAGGGGAGAACTCCACTCGCAGTGGCGCTGATCCTGACCGGATCGGCTTGGGCGCAGAATGTGATTTCGGCGCATTCGGGGACCATCCATTATATGGAAGGTCAGGTGGAACTGGACGGGCAACCGGTCCAGCAGGACATCCAGAAGGGTCAGTTCGCCGAGATGAAGAGCGGCTCCACGCTGACCGTCAAAGACGGTCAGGCGGAAGTGCTGTTGACTCCGGGCGTGTTCCTGCGCGTGGCCGAGAACAGCTCCGTCACGATGCTGTCGAACAAGCTGGCCGATACGCGCCTTCAGGTAGTGTCGGGCACGGTGATGGCGGAAGTGGGCGAACTGCTGCAGGACAATGCGATCACTTTGAAATATCAGGATTCCGAAATTTCTCTAGGCAAGCGCGGCCTCTATCGCATCGATAGCGGTCCGGCTCGCCTGCGTGTGTATGACGGCGAAGCTCGCGTCACGCCCGCCGGCAGCGAAGAAGTAATCGCGGTCCACAAGGGTCATGAGCTGGAGTTCGGCGCCAAGCTCGAAGCGAAGGCCTTCGACACCAAGCAGACCGATGCGTTCTACAACTGGTGCGCGCGGCGCGACGAATACATCGCCGAAGCCAATATCTACGCCGCCAAATCGGCGCGTGATTCGGGCTACGGGTACACCAACACTGCGTACAGTTCGGCTCCTGGATACAATACCGGCTACGGCGGCCTGGGATATGGCTCGGGATACGGTGGCTACGGCTATAACGGTATGGGATACGGCAACGGGCTCGGTACTTGGGCGTTCAATCCCTACTTCGGGATGTTCACCTACATGCCGTACAGCGGCATGTTCTACAGCCCGTTCGGATATTCGTACTTCAGCCCGGCCATGGTCGGTTATCTGTATATGCCCGGATCGCCGTACTACGGCGGATCGAGCAGCGTAGGCAACGGTCCGGTTGCGCGGAACGGATCGGGTTTTGTTGGACGGACTCCCAGCTCGGTAGCCACCCCGGTGCGGGCGGGCTTCAATGCCGGCAGCAGATCGAGCTCGGGTTTTTCGTCCGGAGCCGGATCCGCCAGCCGCTCGAGCGGAGTGTTCGGAGGCGGCGGCATATCCAGCGGTCATAGCGCCGGACGCAAGTAGAATCCGATTCGGCGAATCATCCTGTCCCTGATCCTGTTCGGTATCGCCTTCGGCTACGTGGAAGGCGCAGTGGTGGTGTACCTGCGCGCCATCAACGGACCGTTGCGGGCTGCCGCGGGACTGTCCATGGACCTGTTCCCGCTGGTCAAAGCGAGCCAGCTCGGCGCGAATCTGACCTACGTGAAAACCGAAGTGGTCCGCGAAGCTGCGACCATCATCATGCTGGCGGCCGTCGCGGCAGCGTCGACGCGCACATTCCCCGGCTGGCTGGCGGCCTTTTCGATCGTCTTCGGCGCCTGGGATCTCAGCTTCTACGCATCGCTGAGGGCGCTGATCGGATGGCCCGGGTCGCTGATGACCTGGGACCTGCTGTTCCTGATCCCGGTGCCATGGGTGGGACCGGTGCTCGCGCCATCCATCGTGTCCATCAGCCTGGTGTGCGGCGGCATTTTCGGCCTGGCGCGGGAACCGCGGCGTGTGGATTGGATCACCTGGGTCCTGCTGATCGCGGGAGGCGCGGCGATTTTCGCGGCGTTCGTCTGGGACTGGCGGTACATTGTCGACGGCGGCTATCCGCGATGGTTCCCGTGGGGATTGTTCTGGGTGGGCGAGCTGGCGGGAATCGCAGGCCTCGCGCGGGCGCAGTGGCTCACAGGACGGCGGGCTTCAGCCCGCGCGAGGCTTTAGCCTCGCTACCACGAAGCGGAGCTGAAGCTCCGCGCGGATTGAAAATCCGCCGTCCACCCGCATGAGCGTTTTCACGTTCTGACCAGCGCCCAGATATCCCGGCTTTCGAGTACTTTCTTCGGCGCGCCATCCCGCGCGACGATCAGCATCGCTCGGCCGATTTTCTCAGTGGTCAGGATCTGGGCCGGAAAGGCCCAGCGCAGTAGCGGCAACACCGGCTTCATCACCGCATAGGCAATCCGGATCGCCGCGGCCTTCGGCTGGATCCCGTCGAGCGGCTGGATAATTCCCGGCCGAAACATGTAGGCCGCTTTGAACGGCAACGCGAGTAGCGCATTTTCCGTCCGGCCCTTGACGCGCGCCCACATGCTCGACCCGCGCTCTGTGCTGTCGGTGCCGGCGCCGGACACGTAGACAAAGGTCATGTCGGGATTCAAGCGCGCCAGCGTTTCGGCCGCGGCCAGAGTGATGCCGTAGGTGATGCGCTCATAATCCGGCTCGCGCATTCCGGCGGAGGAAACGCCCAGGCAGAAAAAACATGCATCGAAACCGGCCAGATCGGGCGCGATCGACGAACAATTCCACAGATCGGGATGGACGGTCTCGCGGACCTTGGGGTGGTCGACGCCCGAAGCGGAGCGGCCCACCAGGCGGACCAGGGTGACGTCAGGATCGCGCAGGCATTCGCGCAGCACGCCTTGCCCGACCATGCCCGTGGCGCCGAATAGGATGACTTTCATCTTGATAAACTGAATCTATTATGGCGAAAACTGACGAAGCCGGACTTATTCTGAAACTGTACGAACTGCGCCGCGAGGAAACCATGCGCAAGGCGCGCGACTGGTACTTCCGCGAGTTCAATCCACAATCGATGGCCGATTTCAATGCCGCGATCTTCGGCGAGCACAGCGGTCATCTGCGCATGGTGGTGACGTATTGGGACATGGCGGCGGCGCTGGTCAACACCGGCGCGATCAGCCTGGATATGTTCACGGAAACCAATGGCGAGTACATCGGCGTATACGCGAAGCTCCAGCCGCTGCTGGGCGAAATCCGGGCCGCGTACGGGCCGCGCTGGGCGATCAACATCGAGAAACTGATCGACGCATCGCCGGACGGCCGGAAGCAGCTTAACGCGCATGTTGAGCGGGTGAAGAGCATCCGCGCGGGGATGGCGGCGCAACAGGCGAAATCGGCGTAGTCGAGTTTGAGGACGGCGGATTTTATTCCGCGTGGAGCTTTCGCTCCGCTCGTAGAGCAAGGCTGAAGCCTTGCGCGGGCTAAAGGCCCGCCGTCCGTCGTTGATCACAGTTCGGGCGCAGGCAGCGGACCGCGGGCCTGTTCCAGACGGATGCCGATTTCGAGAAGCAGTTCCTCGTCCCATTGCCGTGCGACCAGCTGCACTCCGACCGGCATGCCGTCTTCATCGAGCGCGAAGGGGACCGTCAGCGCCGGGAGTTCCAGGACGTTGAAGGTGGTCGCGGTCATCATCGCCTGAAACAATCCGATCTCTTTTGTTTCGGTTCGAAACCGGCGCTGGCGGTGCGGGAACGCGGCGATCGACGACACCGGCAACAGCAGAACCGGAAATTTTCGCATCTGCTCCACCAGTTTCCGCCGCATGGCGTCGCGCGCGTCGAGCGATTCCGCTAACTGCCAGGCCGACGCGGGCGGACGCTCCAGCTGGCGGTCGAGACCCTCCATATAAGTCCAGTGCGCTTCACCTTCGCGACCTGCGATGCGGTCTTTCATCTCGCGGGCGGGCAGCTCGCCGAAGAAAAAATTCCAAAGATTTGGAGCGCGCTCGATGCCTTCGGGCTGGAACGCGTCCACCACGAATCCGTTTTCGGCCAGCAGGCCCGCGGCGTCGCGCACGGCTTTTCGAACCGCAGGCTGGAGTGGAACGTTGTTGAGCTGCTCGATTACTCCGATCCTGACATTTGTGGACGGGCTGCGCAGCGGAACGGGCGCCGAGAACGGATCGCGATCGTCGAATCCGGCCAGGATTTCGAACAGAATACGAAGGTCCGCGACGGAGCGCGCCATGGGACCGACGGCGCTGACGCCAAAGTGGTCGGGAGGGCGATGCCCGATATTCGAAATGCGACCGGGCGTCGGCTTCAATCCGGCGATGCCGCAGAAATGCGCAGGGACGCGAATGGACCCGCCGCCGTCGCTTCCGACTCCCCCGGGCGAACATCCCGAGGCGATGGCCGCCGCTTCCCCGCCCGACGATCCCCCCGGCGTGCGGTCCACATTCCAGGGATTGTTGGCGCGGCCGGTGAGGAAATTATCGGTTTCGTAGCTCGCCAGAAATTCGGGCGTATTGGTCTTGCCGAGCAGGATCGCTCCGGCGCGGCGCAGGCGCGCGACCACGGCGGAATCCTCGGCGGCGGGAACCTCGGGCGCGAACACGCTGCCCAGGCGCGTGGGAAGTCCGGCGACATCGAAACTGTCTTTGACGGTCACGGGCACGCCGTGCAGAGGGCCGGTCCCATCAAAATCGCGCAAAACGGAGAGCGGCGCGGAAGAGTCTGTTCCCCCGCCGGAGCGCACCGCTCCCTTTGCGCTCCTGAATCCCTGATCGGCGCGGCGGGCGGATTCGCGGGCTTGATCGGCCAGAATTATGGTGAAGGCGTTGAGGTACGGATTCACACGCTCGATCTGATCGAGATGGGCGTTGACCAGCTCGAGCGAAGAAACGCTCCCGGCGCGGACCAGCGACGTCATTTCCGAAAGCGGCAGACGATGCAGCATTTCCGAATGGTCGCACGAAAGAGCGATGGCCGCGGATGAACGCGGATGCACGCCGATCCTAAACTAATTTTTCAGACCCGGACTGCCGATTGAAGAGTGCCATGCTACGAATTCTCCTGGCGATCGTACTCAGCGCGGGACTGCGCGCGCAGATCACGGCTTCGGAAGCAGCCAAGCTTGAAACGACGCTCAAGACCGACCCGTCCGATCGAGAGGCGCGGGGCGCGCTGCTCGATTATTACTTCCAGAACACGAAGGTGAACGCGACGGCGGCGATCGCGGCCCGGCGGCGGCTCATTCTCTGGTTGATCGAAAATACGCCATGGGATCAACTGGCGGGCGGACCGTCGGCGACGATTGATGCGGAAGCCGATCCGCGCGGGTTCAAGCTGGCATCCGACGCGTGGTGGGCGCAGGCGATTCAGCCGGATGCGCGCGCGCCAACGCTGGTCAACGCGGCCAACTTCTATAGACTCGCCGATAAAGAATCGAGCATCGAGCTGCTCGAAAAAGCGCTGGCGCTCGAGCGCAAGTCGAAAGAAATCGCGTCGCGGCTGGGCGATGCGTACGCACTCGCCATCCTGGGCGTCACCAAGCTGGACAAAAGCGGGGCCCCGACTGCGGCCGATCCGGAATCCTACGATGGCGACGTCGCCCGGCGCGCGCGGCAGGCGCTGAACCTGTCGAACAATCCGTACGTGCTGGCGAAAGCGGGCTATCAGATCGCGATTCAGGGCGCCGCGCTTCAGGCCATGCACAAGATCGAGTTCGATCAGCAGCGGCTCGCGCAAGCCACGGTCGCGCGCGCAGTCAGCCTGGCGCCGAAGGATACGGAGATCGCAAGGTATCAGGAGAAGATTGAATTGGCCACGAATGCCCACGAATAAACACGAATCTTATTGGTGTGCATTCGTGTTCATTCGTGGCTAAAACTTCAGTGCGCGATCTGATGCAGCACGTACGGCAGGATTCCGCCGCTGCGGTAGTATTCGGCTTCGACCGGCGTATCGATGCGCGCTTTCGCTTCAAAGGTTTTCCCGTCGGCGGTGACACGCACGCGGGTTTTGCCGGTGGAATCAACCGCCGCGGCCACGCCGTCAATCGCGTAGGTTTCAAGACCGGTAAGTCCCAACGATTCGCGATTCTGTCCGTCCACGAATTCTAACGGAAGCACGCCCATGCCGACCAGGTTCGAGCGATGAATACGCTCAAAACTTTCGGCGATCACGGCGCGCACGCCCAGCAGGAGCACGCCTTTCGCGGCCCAGTCGCGGGACGATCCGCTGCCGTACTCTTTTCCGGCGATGATCATGAGCGGGACACCTTCGCCGCGGTACTTGATGGCAGCGTCGTAGATGAACATGCGCTCATTCGACGGCAGATGCGTGGTCCAGCCGCCCTCGGTTCCGGGCGCCATCTGATTGCGCAGCCGCACGTTTGCAAGTGTCCCGCGCACCATTACTTCATGGTTTCCACGTCGCGCGCCGTAGGAGTTGAAATCGGCCGGCTTCACGCCGAGCGAGATCAGATATTTTCCGGCCGCGCTGTCGACCGCGATGTTTCCGGCCGGCGAAATGTGATCGGTGGTGATGGAATCGCCCAGCAGCGCGAGCGTGCGCATTTTTTCGAAATCGTGTATTCCCGCGGCCTTTTCGTCGAAGTACGGGGCGCGTTTAATGTACGTGGACTTGTCGGACCACGCGTACAGATCGCCGTGCGGAACGTGGATCGAGTTCCACTGGGCGTCGCCACCGAAAACTTCAGCGTATTGCTTCGCGAACATTTCCTGATGGACCGACTGCTTAACCGCGGCCTGCACTTCTTCGGTCGACGGCCAGATCTCACGCAGGAAAACGTCTTTGCCGGAGCCATCCTGGCCGATCGGTTCATTCACCAAATCGAGATCCATGCGGCCGGCGAGCGCGTAGGCAACCACCAGCGGCGGCGAAGCCAGATAATTCGCGCGAACCAGCGAATTGATGCGGCCTTCGAAATTTCGATTCCCGGAGAGCACTGCGGCGACGGTGAGCTTTCCGCTTTGCACGGCCGCCGCGACTTCGTCGGGAAGCGGTCCGCTATTGCCGATGCAGGTAGTGCAGCCGTAGCCGACCAGGTTGAAGTGGAGCTTTTCAAGATACGGCACCAGACCCGCGTCATTCAGATAATCCATGACGACTTTCGAACCCGGCGCAAGGCTGGTCTTCACCCACGGCTTCACGCTGAGGCCGCGTTCGACCGCTTTTTTCGCGACTAGGCCAGCGGCGAGCATGACGCTCGGATTCGAAGTGTTGGTGCAGCTGGTAATCGCGGCGATGACCACGCTTCCGTCTTGGATGGTCCCATTCGATGCGACCTGCGCGGTCTTCGGCGCCGCGCCCAGGCCGGTGAGGAAATTTTGTTTTACGTCGGGGAGATTGATGCGATCCTGCGGACGCTTGGGACCGGCTAATGACGGCACAACGGTCGAAAGATCGAGCGAGAGCGTGTCTGAGTAGACCGGCTCCGGCGCTCCGTCGACGCGGAACAGGCCCTGCTCTTTGGCGTAGGCTTCGACCAGCGCGATCTGGTGCGCGGGGCGATTGGTCATGCGCATGTAATCGAGCGACATCTGGTCGATGGGAAACACACCGATGGTCGCGCCGTATTCGGGCGCCATGTTGCCGATGGTGGCGCGGTCGGCCACGCTCAGCGCGCCGACGCCGTTGCCGTAGAACTCGACGAATTTTCCAACCACGCCCTTCTTGCGAAGCATCTGCGTGACGGTCAGGACCAGGTCGGTGGCCGTGGCTCCTTCGGGAAGACGGCCCATCAGTTTGAATCCAACCACCGCGGGCAGAAGCATGGAAGTGGGCTGGCCGAGCATGCACGCCTCGGCTTCAATTCCGCCCACGCCCCAGCCGACCACGCCCAGGCCGTTGATCATGGTCGTATGCGAATCGGTGCCGACCAGCGTGTCGGGATACGCCGCGCCATCGTTTTCGAAAACCACCGGCGCAAGGTATTCGAGATTCACCTGGTGAACGATGCCGGTATCGGGCGGGACCACGCGGAAATTCTTGAAGGACGACTGACCCCACTTAAGGAACGCGTAACGCTCCTGATTGCGCTGGAATTCGAGCAGCGCGTTGAAGCTGAACGAATCGGCGGTGCCGAATTTATCGACTTGCACCGAATGGTCGATGACCAGATCGACCGGGATCAGCGGATTGGCGCGTTTGGGATCTGCGCCGATGGATTTGAGCGCGTCGCGCATGGCGGCTAGGTCGACCACGCAGGGAACGCCGGTGAAATCCTGAAGCAGGACGCGCGCCGGGCGAAAGTTGATTTCCTGCGGCGCGGCGGCCGGGTCCCACTTCGCGACATATTCGATGTCGGAGCGTCTTACGGTGAGATTATCTTCGAAGCGCAGCAGGTTTTCGAGCAGGATTTTGACAGAAAACGGGATGCGCGAGAGCTTGAATCCGGCTTTTTCGAGCGCAGCCAGTCGATGGATGCGGTACGTGCGGCCGCCGACGCGAAGCTCGCCCTCGGCGCCGAAAGAATTCTGACTTGGCATGGGGTACTTTTATTTTAGACTACGTGAAGCACACGATTTGTGGCGCACGCACTCGTGCGTGCCGTGTCGAGACTCATCTCGACACCGCGTCTGCGCCCGTCCAGGCGTCGGCAGGAGTGCCGACGCGGCACGCAGGAGTGCGTGCGCCACAAATGCTGGTGAAAGAAGGGAGGCGGCATGAAACGGTGTATTGTCCTTCTGATTGGTGCTGGGATAGCCAGCGCGCAGACTGCTGCGGAGTTCGAAGTCGCGACGATCAAGGTGAACAAGAGCGGCCAGGGTCTCCGCGGAGGGTGCCACGGCATCGATTCCGTTTACACTCCGGTGGAGGCGGCCAGCGCTCCGCCGCTAGGGCGATGCGTGGTGACGTCGGCAAGGCTGGGACATCTGATCAACATCGCCTACGGGCTGATGAACGGCCTGGTGACGGGCGGTCCGGACTGGGTGACGCGCGGATTTGACCGCTTCGATCTTCAGGCCGAAGCGGAAAATCCGGCGAAGACCACGAAGGCGCAGCTTCAGGCGATGCTGCAGTCGACGCTGGTCGAACGGTTCGACCTGAAGTTTCATCGCGAGACCGTGGAGCGCCAGGGATTCGCGCTGGTGGCGGGCAAGAACGGTCCGCGGGTCAAGGGTTCGAGCGCCGCAGATACGTCGCTCAGCTTCGGCGGCCAGGCAAAACCGGGTGGCAATCAGCCGGTCAACCTCACGGCGCGGAAGATCACGATCGCGGGCCTCGCCGGGCTGCTTTCCTCGCTCAGGCAGGCTCCGATCGTGGATAAAACCGGGCTCGCCGGCGAGTACGATCTGACGCTCAACTGGGACGAGGATCAGGGACCGACGCTGGCGACTGCCGTTCAGGAACAGCTCGGATTGAAGCTGGAACCGCAGAAGGTGCCGATTTCGCTGTTCGTGATCGACTCGGCGCAGAAGCCGTCGGCGAATTGATTAGATATACGTGTTGAGCGACGGGTCCGTGGTCGTTGTCGTGCCGAACAAAGACGCGAGATCCGGCGTGGACGATGCAGTCGAGGTGGGATTCGCCGCACTGGCCTGGGTCTGGAGCGCGGATTCCATGGACTGGAGAATCGTGTCGGAAGCGGTCTCGGCGGTCGGTGTTGAAGAGCCGTCGGGGTTGCCGAACAGAAGGCTCGCCTCCTGGAATTGCACGGCATCGTCGCTCAATTGCACGATGTCGGTCGGCGAAGCGCTTTGGAGCGCCGACTGGACATTGGGCGAAGACAAGGCGGTGGAGAGCGTCGGCGAGTCCGCGCTGAGGGATTGCAGCAGGTTCGAAACGACAGAACTGGTGGTGCTCACGAAGATCTTATCGGCGCTTTGGGTTTCAAACGTGAGGTTATTTTTGCCGTAGGACAGCCGGTCTTGCCGGCTGTCTCGGGCGACTTTTGGGCTCGAAGAAGACAGGCGGCAAGACCGCCTGTCCTACATATATTCCGGCACTTCGATGCCTAGCACGGAGAGCGTCCGCTCCAGTTGAGATCGGAAGTAGTCCGTCATCCATAAAAGGAAGGTCTTCTTTTCGGGATCGGATTCGGAGAGCACCGGGAATTCGTGGTAGAAATTGCTGAATGCCTGCGCGAGTTGGAAAGCATAGCGCGCGACGTGCGATGGCTCGCCGCTTGAGACCGCTCGTTCGATGGCGGAATCGGATTTCGACGCGGCGAGCAGGAGCTGCCAGCAATTTTCGTTTGCCTCGAGCTGGCGCTTCATGGCTTCTTTCGAAAGTGCCATGCGGAAATCGGGCAAGTGTTCGCCTCTCTCGGTAAGCTTGCGAAGGATGTTGTTCGCGCGGACGGCGGCGTATTGGACGTACGGTCCGGTTTCGCCTTCGAAGCTCAGCGCCTCGGCGAAATCGAACGCGATGACCGAATTGCGCGTGAACTTGAGCATGAAATAGCGGAGCGCTCCGATCGCGATGCGCGTCGCGGACTTCGTATTTGCTTCCTTGGGCTCTTCCGCGTGGCGCGAAGTCACTTCTTCGAGCGCATTTTCGATCAATTTCTCGATCAGATCGTCGGCTTTGACGCCCAGGCCCTTGCGCCCGGAGACTTCGACGTAAGGCTTGCGCTTGTCTTCTTCAGAGAGCGCGATTCCCATCTCGACGCAGGTGCGCGGCGAGAGCGCGACCATTTCGTACGAAAAATGCACGCTCCGGTCGGCCTGCTCCGCGTAACCGAGCGCGCGCAAACCGGCGACGACCACGTCCTGCAAATACGACTGGCGCGAATCGATCACATTGAACACGCGCGATCCGGCGCCAAAGTCCATTTCGTTCGGCTGCGGCTGATCGATGGACGCCCACAGGTCGTGGCCGTCGGGATAGGTGTACCACTTGTGATAGTAAAAATCCTTGCCGAGTAGGCCGAATTTCCAGAGCTGATACGCGATGTCCTTGCCGACGTAGGTGACGGTGCCGTTGGAGCGTACGATCACCTTACTGTCTTCATCACCGTCGGAGCCTTCGCGAAAGGCTGACCCGGGCATCACCCAGCAGCCGCTGTTCTTGCCTTCGGTTTCGAAATAGATCGCCTTGCGGGCTTTTAACAGCTCGAAAGCCGACGCCCAGAATTTCAGGTGCAGAATTTCGCTTTCGCGCGGCAGCACGTCGTATTCGATGTTCAACCGCAGCATGGTTTGAAGATGCGCGCCGACCACAGCATCGGCCACCAGGTGAGCCATGTCGGCCTCGACGCCCTCATTCGCCTCAATCGAATGCAGGGTTTGCTGGCGCCACATTTTCGAATCTTCGGGATGGTCCTGATAATGAGTCGAGATGCGCGTGTAGACGTCCCAGCACAGGTAATCGAAGCGGGGCCCGGCGATCGCGGCGCGAACGTCTTCGATCGATTTATTTTCGAGATGCAGGAAGCCGATCACCACGTCGGCGACTTGTACACCGGTGTTGTCGATGTAGTTCTGCACTTCGACTTGTTCGCCGGTCGCGCGCAGCATGCGCACGAAGGTATCGCCCAGAATGGCGTTGCGGAGGTGGCCGATGTGCGCGGCTTTGTTGGGGTTGATATTGGTGTGCTCGACGATGGTCTTGCCCGCGGCGGGAGTTCCCTGCTCCGCGCGGCCGGCGAGTAATGCGGACGCATATCCACCGCGGTCCAGACGCAGATTCAGATATCCGTTGCCGGCGATTTCGATGGCCGAAACTCCATCGATGCGGAGGCCGTCCGATAGCTCCGCGGCGATCGCCTTCGGCGCGCGTTTCAACTGGCGCGCGAGCTGGAATGCGGCGGGAACGGCCACCTCGCCGAAAGCGGTGTCTTTCGGCTGCTCGGTCTGGGTTTTGAGATCGACCCCGTAAAGGGATGTGACGCGCGCGGAAATCGCCTCCGCGATCCGCTTTTCGAGAAGATGGAACATGAAGACTTTAGTTTAGCCGCAGATGCACGCGGATCAAATTCTTATCAGCGTGAATCCGCGTGCATCGGTCGCTAACTCCGCCCCAGCCACACCCCCAGAAACTTGTCGACCAGCGATTCCGGAACATGGATGTGCAGGCGGACACGGTGGCCTTCCAGGGTGACCTGCATGCCGTCGTAGGCTTGCGCAAGCTCGGGTTGATTCTTGGGAACGCTCAAACGGCCGATACCGATCAGCGCTTTCAATGCGCCTTCCACGCGTTGCGCCGCGTCGTCAGAGGCGCAGGTGACGTCGGCCATTCCGTCCAGGCCAGCGGTCAGGTCGAACCAGATGGTGCCGGTCTGAATCGACGCGATCAGGCGGTTGAGGTTTCCCAGGTTGCTGTTTTCATCGAACGGAAGCTTCACGGGCCCGCCGCCGTACGCGGCCCAGAACTGCGCGGCGGCGGGAATCTGTTTCATGAGTTCCTTCATGGGAGGCGGCGGCCCCTGCGAGGTGCCCCGCTGGTCGATCAACGCGCGCAACGCCGGGGCGTCACCCAGAGCGGCCGTGGTCGAGTTGATCAGCGTGACGGCACCGCTCTCCGTGCCGAGCATACTCAGCCCTTTATAGCTGAATTTCTGCGCGCCGTGGCGTTCCAGTTCGGGCTCCATCATGTCGTCCGCGAATTTGCCGCGGGCCAACAGAACCCCCGTTTTTCCGTTCGAAACATACAGCAGCTCCCACAGATCTTTGCGCGCGTCGATGCCGGTGGTTTGAGCGAACTCGCGGATCTGCGGGATGTCGCGGGTGGCGAAATTCTTTTGATACACGGGAGTCTTGAGCAGCGCTTCGAGGCGGGTGCCGACCAGCAGCACGGTGTCGGAGGGGACCAGCGTCGCGATGGACGGGTCGACTTTCACGATTTGTGGGCCGCGCGTGCATCCGGCCGGCAGCAGCGCGATGAGAATCAGAGCGGTGCGCATACACGTCGAAGACGCGGAATTCGCGCGAATCTTACAAACCGATGCGAAAGACACCTGCGCCCATTGTAAGCGGTGTGATAGATTCTCGGGTATGACCACCGACCAGGCCACCTTTTTACTGCATGAAGTTTATCTCCCGCAGATTCGCAACGAGCAGAAAACCACGCGGCGCGTGATCGAGGCGATTCCGGCGGACAAGGCTAATTACAAACCCGACGAAAAGTCGATGGACGCCATGCACCTGGCGAAGCATATCGCGGGCGCGGAGGTGTTCTTCATGACCGGCGTAGCCACCGGCGAATTCAACCGGGCCAGTGGAGCGATTCCCGATTCGGTGAAGACGCCGGCCGAGCTGGGGGCGTGGTATGACGAGAATTTCGACATCGCGGCGGAGAAGCTCGCCGGGACCAAGCCGGCAGAGCTGGTGAAGACGCTGACCTTCGCGATCTTCACGTATCCGGCCATCAGTTTCGTGGGGATGATGATGAACCATTCGATTCACCATCGCGGGCACCTCAGCGCGTACCTGCGGCCCATGGGCGCGAAGATTCCGCGCATTTACGGCGGCAGCGCGGATGAGCCGATCGAGGTCCCGGCGGCGAAGAGTTAATGGATGGACGGCGGATTTCAATCCGCGCGGCGCCGCTCGATCGGGAGCAAGGCTGAAGCCTTGCGCGGACTAAAGTCCGCCGTCCTTTTTAATACGGGGTGCGCTCGTAGGTCGGTTCGTTCGCCGAGGAGCGAGCGCGAACCCGGCGGCTGCCGGGCCATTCGAGGCGCATGTCTTTGCAGACTTCGTCGAGCATCTCCGTGGTGCAGGTCTTGGTTTCGAGCGCGAAGGCAGTGAGCAGCAGGTTATCGCAGATAGCGTTGATCACGCGCGGGATTCCCTGCGCGCGCACGTGAATTTCGGCCATCAGCTCTTCTGAAAAAAGATCCTGCTCCGGCAGCCCGGCGCGGTCGAGACGCGATTCGATGTATTCGACCGCATCGCGCAAGGTGAACGGCTGCAGGTTGCAACGCAGCACGATGCGCTGCTTCAACTGGCGAAGATTAGGTGCGTCCAGCTTCCGGTCGAGCTCCGGTTGCCCGGCCAGGATGATCTGTAACAGTTTCCCGTTGCGATTTTCCAGGTTTCCGAGCAGGCGGATCTCTTCGAGCACTTCCCATTCGAGATTGTGCGCCTCATCGACGATCAGCACCACGGTGCGGCCGTCCTGCGCCTGCTCGACCAGGAGTTGATTGAGCGCGAACAGAACCTCGGTCTTGGACGTGCGCGAGCACGGCAGATCCAGGTCGTATGCGATCATCTCGAAGAACTGCTCGCTGTTGATGCGCGAGTTAAACAGAAAGGCGAACTCGATGTATTGCGTTTCGAGGTAATCCCGCAGGCATTCGAGCATGGTGGTTTTGCCCGTGCCGACCTCGCCCGAAAGGACGATGAATCCCTTACGCGCCTGCACGCCGTAGACCAGATTGGCCAGTGCCTCTTCGTGTTGTTCGCTTCGATAAAAGAATGCAGGATCTGGACTTAAACTGAAGGGGCTCTCCGAGAAGCCGAAAAATGCGTTGTACATGTTAGCGACTGCCGCTCCTCCGACTGATGGGGTATTGTACTTAAACCCTCTTCTGCTCTGTACTTATCGATAGTAGCATGCAAATGTATAGATCGAATCCCCATTTTCGTACCGTTGGCGCGAACGGTCCTTAGCAGGCAGCGTCCATAGTCTCACAAAGCCCCATGTGTAAACGTGGGGCTATTTCTCGCGCAGACATAGCCCCAAGCTGGCGAGTGTGTGTGAAAAGTGGAGTTTGATCCCCGCCGTGACCGGCAGGCCTTGCGCCGACGCCTGCGCCTTCAACGCGATAGACCGTGAGTTTGCGGCAAGCTTGCGTGAATTGTCCCGTCGATAACTGTTAAGTTCGTTCTGCCGCTGGAGATCCAGTGGGGAGGATGGCGATGGGACGTAGCGAGACCGCGATTATCACGCTGGAAGAAGCAAAAGGGCGTTTCGAGGAATGGAGAAGCAATCGCAGAGGGAAAGCCCGAATACCTGCTGAGCTTTGGTCGGCGGCTGTCGAGGTGGCCCGGAAGGAAGGGATCAATCGGACCGCCAGGGAGCTGCATGTGGCGTGGGACGATCTGAAGCGGCGCATGGCGAGCGCGGGAGAGGTTCGGCGGCAACCGGATTCGCCGGCGTTTGTGGAACTGGTCGCATCGCAGACACAATCGGTTCCCGAATGCACTCTTGAAGTGGAAGGCCGCCAGGGCAAGCTGCGAATCCAGTTAAAAGGCGCTTCAGTTTCCGATCTGGCAGTGCTGAGTCGGGCTTTGTTTGAGGCTGCGTCCTGATTCAGATCACGCCGCAACTGCGCATCCTCGTTGCGATTGAAGCCATCGACGGAAGGAAGGGCATAGACGCTCTGGCGCAACTCTGCCGGGAGAAACTCGCGGCCGATCCTTTTTCGGGCTGCCTGTTTATCTTCCGGAGCCGTAGTGGCAAGGCGATCCGGATCCTCACGTATGACGGGCAAGGGTTTTGGATCGCGACAAAGCGCCTGTCGAAAGGCCGTTTCAAGTGGTGGCCGACAGGAAACGAACCAGCAACGACACTGCGCTCGCACCAGGCACAGTTGCTGCTCGCCGCCGGTAATCCGGATACCGAAGCAGCGCCCGTGTGGCGGCGCGTGAGCGCATAAAATAATTTGCGCCAGGGCTTGCGTTCCGGTTTTCGTTCTGCCACACTGGCGGCAGATGCCAGTTGAGTGGCGATATCGAGGCAGAGCCATAACAGCCGAAGACATCGTTTTCATACGGCAGTTCATCGCCGACAATCCTTCCATGAGCCGCCGGAAATTATCGGCGCAGCTGTGCGAAGCATGGAAGTGGAAACAGGCCAACGGCGCGCTATGCGATATGGTCTGCCGCGGTCTTCTGCTGATGCTGCACCGCGCAGGCGAGATCGAACTGCCGGCGATTCGTCAGATCTCGCTCAATCCGTTCGTGCAGAGAAACAGACCGCAATCCGTCCTGGTCGACATGGCGCCGATGACGGGCGCACTCATCGACATCCGTCCGATCTCGTTTCAACAGGTCCGAAGAACATCCGACGAACCGCTGTTCAACAGCCTCATCGAGCATCATCACTATCTCGGTTACGAGCAACCAGTGGGCGAACACCTGAAGTATCTGGTGTCGGCGCAAGGAAGACCCATCGCGTGCATGGCGTGGAGTTCGGCGCCCCGCCATCTGGGCAGCCGCGACCGCCACATAGGCTGGTCTGCGGAAGCGCGGCGGCGCAACATCCGCTTCGTTACTTACAACACGAGGTTTCTGATTCTGCCCTGGGTTCAGGTGGCGCATCTGGCGTCGCACATTCTCGGCCGGATAGCGAGCTTGTTATCGCATGACTGGAAACAACTCTACGGCCATCCTGTTTACTTCGCCGAGACCTTCATCGATCCCGGGCGCTTTCGGGGAACCTGTTATCGGGCTGCCAACTGGAAACTGCTCGGGCTTACTACAGGGCGTGGCAAGAACTCCACCAGTAAACTTCCGAACCGTTCCATTAAAGAGGTGCTGGGCTATCCTCTGACACCGCGCTTCCGCGAGTTACTGAGCCAGTCATGAAAAAGAAGACTTCGCGTCGTGGCATCGATGTCAATGTGGATGAACTGGACCGCATTATCGACGCCGCCATGCGGGAGCCGCTGAATGAGAACGACGGGCGGACGCTCAAAACCGCAGTGCATGCGATGGCGGAAAGACTGGTGCGGCGGCGAAACACGGAGAAGACCAGCGCCGTGCTGGAACCGAAGACAACATCCGGCACGGGAACTGCAACGCCGGAACCAGGACAGTCCGGCCCGGTTGGGCACGGTCGCAACCCGGCCACCGCCTTTACCGGTGCGGAGAGGGCGCGCGTAAAGCATGCGCAACTGAAGTCGGGCGATGTCTGCCCGGAATGCCGTGAAGGAAAAGTGTATTGCCAGAAAGAACCGAAGACGCTGGTGCGGATCGTGGGACGGCCACCGCTCCAGGCAACGGTGTTTGAGATGGAACGACTAAGGTGTAACGGCTGTGGCGAGGTCTTCACGGCGAACGAACCGCAGTCGGCTGGTCCGGAAAAGTTCGATGCGACTTCCATGGCGATGACAGCGCTCGTTAAGTACGGGGCAGGCATGCCGTTCAACCGCCTGGCGCAACTGGAAAAGCAACTCGGCATTCCGTTCCCGGCGAGCACGCAATGGGGACTGGTGAAGCGCGCCGCAGGTTCGCTCTGGCCCGTGCTGAAGGAGTTGATTCGCCATGCGGCGCAGGGCAGCGTGATGCACAACGACGACACCGGCATGCGGATTCTGAAGCTGGTGCGCGACCTGGACGACGGCCGCACGGGAACGTTTACCAGCGGCATAGTATCGATCTGGCGGGAGTGGAAGATCGCGCTGTACTTTAGCGGATGGAAGCATGCGGGTGAAAACCTTGCGGATGTTTTGAAGCAGCGTGAGTCGGACTCTGAATCTCCGATTCAGATGTGCGACGCGTTATCGAGGAATACGCCGAAGCTGACCGGAGTTCAGATCCTGCTGGCATACTGCCTCTCGCACGGAAGAAGACAGTTCACAGACATCGCCCCGAACTTCCCTGAGGAGTGCCGTTATGTGCTCGAGGCGCTGGGCGAAGTTTACTGCAACGATTCCCGGTCACGGGAACAGCGGCTGTCTCCAGAAGCGCGGCTGCTGTTTCATCAGGAACACAGTGGCCCGGTGATGAAGCGACTGAAGGAATGGCTGGCAGCGCAACTGGCGGAGCATAGGACCGAACCGAACTCCGGACTGGGCAAAGCAATCACTTATCTGCTGCGGCACTGGACGAAGCTAACGTTGTTTCTGCGGCAACAAGGGGCTCCGCTCGACAACAACATTGCAGAGCGAGCCTTGAAGAAAGCGATTCTTCACCGCAAGAATGCCCTCTTCTATAAGACGATAAACGGGGCCCAGGTGGGCGATCTCTTCATGAGCCTGATCCACACCTGCGAACTAAATAAGGTCAATCCGTTCGACTACCTGACGGAGTTGCTTCGTCATCCGGCGGAACTCACCGTGCGCCCGGCAGAATGGATGCCATGGAACTATCGTGAGACGCTGTCGCGGAGCACGACGCCAGTGGCGGCGTAATATGATGGTTCGGTCGCATGGCCGAAAGCAATTGCGTAAGGCCTTGCGATTCGGACCTCTCCACATGGCCGCCAAACAGGCATCAAAGACAGCAAAACTGAAGAGGTTTTTGGCCCGCGCCAGGCGGCGGCGAAAATGTTTCGCGCCGGGCTCTATGCGCGGGTCTCCACACACGACCGCAGACTCTGCCGTTGCATATGCGCGCGATGCGGGAGTACGCAGCCCGGCGCAACTGGCCGATTGCCATGCAGATCCGTGAAGTCGGCTCCGGAGCCGTGCAGCGGCAAGCCCGCGAGCAACCGTTGAAAGCGGCGCGCCGCCGAGATCCGATCAGGGCAGCCCATCAAGCGTCAGAGGTGAAACCTGGATCGAAGCTCCGCTGGCAAGACCGGACAAGTGAGATCCGGCCTTCCGAATACTCGCCGACCGTGGGCGATGATGCGATATCCAGCATCGCGAACCGGCCTAGGGATTATTGCGAGCCCGGTGGCGGCAAGCTTCCAGGAACCGTCCAGCCTCTGGAGAATGTAGATCCACGCGGAAGATCGCATCAGCAGGGAGCCATCCTCGGTTTCGACGACCATCGTATCGGGCAAACCAGCCGGTAGTCTGGTTTTCGCTAACTCGCCCTGTAGCGGCGCGAACTGAAACGACTGCCGAATATCGTGTTTCAAAACGAATTTCACGGAAGCGTGGCACAGCCCGCAGTGCCCATCGTAAAAGAGGATCACGGTAGAATCCGCTGCATGTAGTCGCCCACTTTCTCTTGTCCGTTTGAGGGTGGCATCTGCCATCGGACTCTGCCAGCCTGGATGCTTCCGATTTGGCTCCAGGGAATGGCGTTATTCTTGTGAAACAAATCCGCATCGATTGCGCGCGTCACGGCTTCTTGCGGCCGTCCCTCGATTCGGGCAGGGTCTCCGCAGTAAAACTGCGCCCAAGCCAAAAGATGAGCATTCGCGTCTTGGATCGCCACGTTAGGGGCTTCGGTGCGTTTCCACCATAGTTCCCAGACACGGTCCCTTACGTCCCAATCCAGTAGGTTTCCCCGCGAGTAGGGCGTTGTCATTCCGTCGTTTCCCACCAGGCGCACTTGGTAGTTGTAATGCGAGAAGGGATATTCCGCAAAGACCTCATGCGATGCCACGCCGGCAACCAGCCAGGCGGCTTTATGCACGGCTTTGATCGGCAGGTATGCGGGAGCGTAAACCGTCGCGACGGAGAGCGCATATGCCATCGCGATTCCGGTTATCATCCGCGGGCTCAGGAACACAGGGTCTTGCGCGCTCGTGTGGACGAAGCGCTCCATCGGCCGATACCATCTCTCCGGTAACAAACCAGCATAGATCGAAACCATGATCCAACCGAACACCGGAATGGGATAGACGATGGCGATCCCGGCGTGCATCAGAATGCCGACGATCAACGACGGTGCGCGGGTCCGGTGCCACGCGTAGAGGAGCCCAAACAGCAGTTCGAATGCCACGACACCATAACCCATACCGTGCCATATCCACGAGGGGAGCCACGACATCCAGCTCATTGGGACCCAGACGAGGCTTGGGAAGCTCATAGGCGCGGCGACACCGAAGCCACCGGACCACATGGGGGAAAGCAGCTTGTGCACCCCAGAGTCGAGATAGATGGCGATGAGGTATGCGGCTAAAATCCACCGGCCCGCGGCTGGGCTGAGTCTTGGCAGAATGATCAGTAGAAACGCAACTCCGATGATCACCGAATCGGCGGCTGCTTGCTGAAATCCCTCGTTTGGTGCCGCCACTCCAAGCATAACGACGCAGCAGAGCCAGTTCACCAACGCAGCGGCCCGGGTCCGAAGGCCGAAGGCCAAAAGGCCCAGGGCCGCAAGACAGACCAGACACACGCTACCAATGGGGAACTGCGGCCATGCCCCGGTATCCCGAAACAGGTCCCGATGCACATACAGGTGGGCAACGTCCTCAAACAACACGAGGGAATAAAATACCCGGAGTGCCGTGGCCCCCACGAAACTGGACGGTACCTCCTTACGAGAGGCTTTTAATACAGGATGTGCGGTCGTTTCAATCACGGGAGACCCGACTCTGGTCATCTTCAGCCCCGATGCGGGACCATAACCGACATTACCAGTTTCGGGCGGTCTGCGCGATGTCGGCGACATTGGGCGACTCGAATTGCTGGGGCCGGGCGGTAACGGAGCTGCGGAGGACAGGAACTGCAACATCTCAGCTTGGGCTTCGCGTGTCGCTGACCGAAGCATTCGATCTGACCACCCCCACAGGCCGCGCAATGGTCGGACTGCTCTCCGTGTTCGCCGAGTTCGAAAAGGAGATCCTTCGCGAGCACGTCTGCACCGGTTTCGCTCATGCCCGGAAGCAAGGCAAACGCCTCGGCCGCCCGCCGTCGTGGCCCAAAAAGCAGTCGAAGCCCGAAAGCTGTACCGGCAAGGCACAGCAAATCCAAGATCGCACGCCGGCTTCAAATCAGCCGAACCTCGGTCCGCCGCCTTCTAAGTCCAAAGAATCCTAATTCAGGCGCCCTTACGCTGCCTTACCGGAAGGACACGATAGACCAGCCCTGCCGGTCAGAAGCCGTGAAAAATTGGGATCGGTTGCGATCGAGCCTTGATTACCGGGCAAAAACGGCGGATCGGCGCGGCCGGCCGGGTACGCGGTGGCGCTTAAGAGCATCGGGCAGGGGCGCCAGACAGCTCGAACCACGCCGCACACTGGGCTTCAAGCGCGCTAGGCTGCGCTGCTGGCCAGTTGCGGCCGCCATAATAGACGGATCCATTGTTGAATGTTGTAGGCCAGTGCCGCCCACTTCATTTCCACTCGAACCTTGGCCAGTCCGCGCACATGAAATTTGCGCAAACCGAATTTGTCTTTCCACCAGGCATGCGGAAATTCCGCGATTTCTCCCCGCCGTTTATAGATCGCACGGCAGGCCGGCTGCCGCATCCGCTCATGAAAGGCTTCTACCACCGGATGGGCCCGCTGGATCTTCACGCTCCGCTGGCCGCTGTGCGGACAACACCTGGTCCGGTGCGAGCACGCCGCGCAATCGCTGGCCGCGGCACGATACTGGTCATGGCTCCGCGCCCGGGAAATCCGCGCCAGGCGTTGGCCCGCCGGACATTCCAGCGCCGCGCCCGCGTCTAAAATACGAAACGCCGGCGGGCCATACTCGGCCGCGATGCCGGCTTGCTGGAGCGATTGCTGCCGGCCGCGCTGGCGCGCCTGCTCCCGCTCGAGCACCGGCCCGATCAACTCCACGCCGCCTTGGTCCGCCGCGACGATGCTGTGTTCGGTAACATACCCGCCATCCACGATCACGGTGGGTTTCTCCGCCGCCGCCGCCGCCCGCTGCGCCTGCATGCGCTCCAGCGCCGGCTTCAGTTGTTGTTGATCGCCGGCCGCCTGCGTGACCTCCACATCCAGCACGATCTTGTGCGCCCCATCCACCACCGACTGCACGTTATAGCTCGGCGCAAACCCGCCCTGTCCGTTCTTCATCACGCGCGCTTCCGGCTCGCTCAAACTCACCCGCGCCTGCTCGCGCTCGGCCGCCGGCTTGCTCTCGCGAATCTGTTGCAACTCCTGGAGGGCCTGCTTCAGCCGCTCTTGCTGCTCCCGCGCCGCCCGCTTCCGCGCCGCTTCCACCCGCGCGCTTCCCGCATGGCTGGGCGACTGGCTCAGCTCCTTCACCACTCTTTCGGCCTGCTCCAGCCGATCCCGCAACGTCGGCTCCCGCCGCAGCGACGCACCCGAGGCCTGCGCCTGGATCTTGGTGCCATCCACGGTCAGCTCTTCCAGCCGCACCATCCCGCTCTGGCTCAACGCCGCCAGCACCTGACTGAAGATTTTCTCCACCGCCGCCGCATGGGCCACCCGAAAGTCCGACAGCGTGTGATGATTCACCGTCTCATCCCCGCACAGCCACCGCAGCCCCGGCTCCTGTTCCAGCCGCCGTTCCAAATCCCGCGCCGACCCGATCCCCAGCGTCAGTCCATACACCCACACGCTGATCAGCAGCCGCGGATCGGTCCGCTCCGCCCCGGCGCGCCCTTCCACGCTTTTGTTGTCCACCAGGAACCCGCTCAGATCCAGTGTTCCGCTCAACTCCCAGATCGCCCGCGCCGCGTGGTCCGCTCCGATCAGCGTCTCCACATCCACCCGACTCCAATAGCTCTGGCTCCGGTCGATCCGCTTCAGCCGCGCTTCCGCCATGCCATAGTGTGTACCAATCACCCAAGGTTTGCATCAAATTTTTCACAGCTTCTCACGGCGGGGATCAACTCCACTCTTCTCACAGGCTCGTAACGGCGGGCGAAGTCCCGACCTTTCACACAGACACCGGCGCATGGGGCGGTTGAGGAGCGCACGCGAACCGAGCGTTAATTTACGGTTTCGAGCAGAATCCAACCCGGCAGGCTGGCGGGCTGGCCGTTTTCGAAAATGACGCGGCGGGTCTTGGGGAACGGCAGACCGGTCTGCAGGGCCCGTTGGTAAAAGGCGTCGTTCTTCAGAATCTTACGATACGACTCGTCTTCGGTTTCGAGATACGCCGACTTACCGAGCAGGCCTCCGCCCCACCCGATCGGAACCAGGCACGCGTCCTGTCGGGCGGCGGCTTCTTCAAGCTTGGCCTCAAGGCGCACGATGGTCGCGGCGAGTGCGTTCAAGCCGGCCCAAGCTGAATACTGCTTGTGCCGCGTGAGCAGCGCGGCGGCGTAGCGGTTGGCGGCATGGAACATTTTCGCTCGATCGCCCGTGGAACGCTCCTGCCAGCGTCCTTCAAACGCGGTCCCGGGCGAGGCCATTTCAGCGAAGATCGGCGTGCTATCTTCCACGCGGCGCGCCTCGACGTTGCCGCGCGGCGATTTCCATCCGAGTTCCACTTTCCCGGCGCCGCGTGCGATCAGCGTCGACACCCGGATGAGATAAACCTTCATCGCCGCATGCGTGATGGGCGCGGAATCACTCACTGAAACGCGCCGCATGCGATCCGAACCGGAGCCGCCGAGCAGAGCGTCTTCGGTTTTCGATGCCGGATTTCTGGGGGCGCGTTCTTCAGAAGCGAGGCGCGCGGCCAGGTCGCTCATGGTCTTCTCACTCCACCGGTCGAAAACCACTCCGGTGCGCAGCGCTCCCTTCAATGCCGTGCCGGGAATGTAGGGTCCGGTGGGCGATTCGGCGAAGGTGGGAATGAACAGATTCTCGGCCTGGGCGCGTTCCCAGAAAGGGATCGCGCTTGTGTGCTCGAACGGGATGCGGCGGCCGGCGAAATTCTGCGCGAATCCGCCCCAGGAAGCGAAGTCCAGCTTCTCGGCTTTCTTCAGCTGCGTGAGGTATCCCTCCAGGCGCGGACCTTTGGCAAGCAGTCGGAAGATTCTGCGCTGATCGAGCACATTGACGTGATCTTTCCACACCATGTAATCGATCGGCGCCAGGCGCTGGCCGTCGCCGACCAGAGTCGGAGTGAGACAGGTGAGCCGGTATTTCATAAGGAGCACCGTGGCGCACGCACTCGTGCGTGCCGTGTCGCGACTCCTCGCGACACATCTCCCAGTCGCGCGCAGGCGTCGACACGAGTGTCGACGCGGCACGTTAAAACGTGCGCCACCTCGGTCACGATGCCCTCCACGGGATCGCGATCGCGACCGCGAACCCGGCGCGGTACACGGGATGTTCGAAATTTTCGGGAGCCACGTCCATCGCGGCGCCGCGAGGTTCGGATTTCGCCACCAGAACCGATCCTTCCGCCACCATGCGGGTCGGCTTTTTCGCGTCACCGAAGCTTTCCACACGGCCGCTGCGGGTGGTTAATGCGTAGTTGCCGCGCTCCCAGTCGACCGAATCGTCAGTAGCGGGATGAAACAGGGACAGCATCCACCAGCCCACCGGACCATCCGCGGCGGTGAGCAACGGCGAATCGTTATCGGCGAAGGAAACCTCGGCGCGGCCCCAGCCTCGGGAGCGCTCGCCGCCGAAGCCGGAATCGGCCAGCAATTTGAAGGCGGCCATGACGGGCTGTTTCCATTTTTCGGGATCCTGAAAGGACGCCATCAGCCACATTCCGGAGTGAGGCGCGAATTCCAGGCACGCGCTCGAATGCGGGTCGACGCCCGCGCCGTGGCGATCGATTGCGGCGCCGGATCGCACGGAAACGCGGAACGGACCTTGCGCGCCCTGCGGAATGAGGCACTCGCTCGCGCCGTCCACGATCCAGTTTTCCTCGGATACCGGACGAGCGTGGACCAGATCATCCACGACGCTCAGCGGGACGAAGCGCGCGCCTTTCCAGCGCACTTTCGCCGACGCCGCGGGCGGCCACAAACTGCGCGGCGGCACCACGAACAGGGTTTCCCCGTGAAACGGAAAACACGAGCTGAATTTCACGGCCGGCTCAGCGCTGCGCGCGGTCGCATCCAGCCAGTCATCCAGCAGACCCAGGCGCGCCATGGCGGTGGAGACGGCGGAGTACAGCGAATCGCTGTGATAAACGCGATCCACGCGGTCGCGGTCGCCCGAATCGGGGCCGATGCGCCAGGCCCCGGTGGGAAGAAGACGTACGATCATTTCATTAGCAAGTTTCTGTCAAAATTTTAGTTAACAAGTTTTTCTTGAAATTCACCGTTCGAGGCTAACGCCTGGATCGCGGCGAGGTCGGCCCCTGCGGCGAGCTCGGCTTCGGCTCCCCCACTCGCGTAAAACGCGCGATTGCGCCAGGCCAGTTTCAGATTGGCGAAACGCACGCGCCCGCTGC
Source organism: Terriglobia bacterium (assembly GCA_963797245.1). Classification (GTDB taxonomy): domain Bacteria; phylum Acidobacteriota; class Terriglobia; order Bryobacterales; family Bryobacteraceae; genus Palsa-187. The sequence continues at coordinate 1,145,372 of CAWCPE010000005.1, read as the reverse complement.
CGCGCGATCCCCCTCCACCCAGCGCGTCGTCTTCGAGCAGCCGGAGCCCTTCGAATACCCGCGCGACCAGCGCCTTATCCTCTTCGCACAGAACATCCATCACCATGCGAACTTTGAAGCGTGCGCCGGCCGGGACGCGTTCGAGCGTGCGCGGATTGGCTTGCGCGGTGATGCGATCGATGGCGTTTTCGCTCTTCACTTCCGTGATTTCGTCGTCCAGATTCTCGCGCATCTGCGCCGTAATGCTCTCGGTTTCAAGCGGCGCGTCATAGATGGTGAGGCGCGCGGGACTGGCGGCGCGGGTATCCAGCGCTTCGCCTTCCATGCGCTCCGCGCGGCCCGGACTGCGGCCGAAAATCAGGCAGATTTCGTCATCCGGACGGTCGCTCTGATGAATGCGCACCTCCTGGCCGCGGCGCTTCGAAAGATACACGAGTTCGGCCGGCGTGGTCAGACCCAGCGCGTTTTCAAGCAGCGACCGGAGCTTCCCGCGCAGCGAACTGCCCGGAATGTACGGCAGACCGAAGGCGTCTTTGACGACCGGATTATCCGCGCCGCCGATTTCAAGCGAGCCTTTGCCGGCGCCGATATGCAGGCCGGTTTCGCAATGCAGGTCGCCCGATAAAATCAGTTTCCCCACCAACTGCAGTTGTGTTTGAGCTGTGTGTGCGCTCATATTCCTCTTATTCGTTGTATGCCACGATGGCTTCGAACAGGTCTTTGAAACGCTCATATCCGCGAGCGTCGTTTCTACGGGTGACTTGCAACAGCAGCCGCTCGAGCGCGTCTAAGCTCCGGAGCGAGTGGCGGGCAATGGTGTACGCTAAGCGCGCGCGCAGCATGACGAACTGATGCTGGCGCTCGCTTTCCGGCGCACGGACAGCTCGCCGGACCGCGTTATAGAGGCGCCGAAGCTGGCTCTTGGTCCCGGAATCCATGTCGCGCATGCGCATGACCACGGCATGCGCCTGGTTATCGAGATACAGGCTGTCGGAGATCAATTTTTCGAGCTCGATCTCCGCCGGACCATCGAACGGACGCCCTCCGCCGGGTCGCCCGCCTTCCCGGCGATCGCCGCGGTCGGGACGATCGCCGCGATGCTCACCACCGGGCCGTCCGCCTCCACCACCGCCGCCGGGTCGGTCGCGTCTTTCCCCGCGCGGTTCACCGCCGCGCTGTTCCTGAGGCGGACGCGGTGGACGCTCCTGACGCTGCGGTTTCGATTCAGGCTTCGATTCTGGTTTGACGGGCTCAGCCTTGGGAGCCGGAGATGGAGGCATGGGCTCGACGGCCGGCGCGGGTGCTTCCGCCGCGGCCGTTTCCTGTTGAGTTTCGTTCTGTACTGCGTCGTCCATTCGATAATCCTTCCGTTACTCCGCCGACAACCTCGCCCATTCTAGCGCTACGCGGCCGGCGGGCCGCAACTTTACGGTCACCGCGCTACGGCCGATCAGATCCGCGATCAGCGCGGTGCGGGCCTTCTGAAAATCGCCGCGCTCCGGCCCGCCGTCGCGGGCTGCGCCCAGGATCCGGCGGATGCGCCGATGATACCGCCAGGGCCGTTCCCCGCCCGATTTGCGAGCCTGCCGGCGCGACATTTTCGATTGTGTTTCGCGATAAATCCCGCACAGGTCTTTCAAATATTGCGGAGAGACGCCATATTCGCCGATCATGCGGATCAGCGAATCCTTCAAATCCGCCGCTTCTGAAAACTGCTTCCATTCGAGCGTCCGGCCGAGCAGCCAGATACAATCCTTGTCCGCCGATTTGGCGATTTCCAGGCGCTGCCCGGCTTCTTCAAACACCGCGCCGAGCGATGCGTCGACGGCCGGCGCCAGCGCCAGCGCCATGCTGATCGTCTTGCCTTCCGGTCCCGCGAATTCGGTCAGCGTGGCTTCGACGAAGCGATGAAACAGGCGCTCGATTTCGCGCGCCAGACCGATCAGCGAATCCCATGCGCCGTACACGGCGAAATCGTCGCCGCCCGAAAAAATCACAGTGACTTTGCGCCAGAATTCGGGCATGGAGCACAGCACTTCGAGCTCACCCGCGAAAAACTGCTTGTACATCACGGAAAGCTGGATGTGTTCTTCGATGGTCTGCGCGCGGCGGATGCGGATGCCGAAATTGTCGACGTCGCCGCGCAGGACTCCCCAGGTATTCAACCCCGAAGCTCGCGCAGCGAGCGCCAATGTCGATGCAGGTTCGCGGCCGTCGTCGCTGGGCGCAGCGTGGCGCGCAAACGGAAGCGCCTCGGTCGACGATCCCGCCAGGCTCCAGACGTGCTTCCCTTCCCCGATCTGAATCCGTCCGGGAGTTTCCGGCGACCACCCGGCCGTTTCCGCGTCCCGCAGCTTCATGCCGAGCTGATCGGCGAAATATTTTTCCGCTTCGCCGGACGATTTTTCAGACACGCCTTCGAATCCCGGAGTTCCGCGGCGATGGTCCATCTGTTCGGTAAGCCGGCGCCGCACGTCGCTCCAATCTCCGAGGTTTTCGGTGAGGCTCCACAGCAGCTTGAGCGACCCTTCGCTGAGCGCGGCGATTTCGCCGGCGGCGGCTTTGAGGAATTCCTCAGCGGCCGTGCGCGATTCTTCGGGCAGGACTACCAGGAACTGACCGCCTCCGCTCGAACCGAGCAGGATTTTGGCGAGCCCTAATTCGGCCAGCAGCGCGCGGGGCAGCACTTCGCTGAGCAGGCTGATCCAATGCGACCGCCCGGTAAAGACCTGGTCGTGATCGGCGCGCGCCGGAGCGAAGAGAAACTCTTCAATGCCGAGGAGTTTTCCCTGTAAGAAGATTTGAACGGACATCAGGAGGCGAAATCAACACTTTAGCACGTCTTCACAACCACTTTTTCCCGCCCCAGTCTTGGAGCGCGGCGTCGGTAAGGCGGCTGAGCTCGGTGAGTTGGTCTGTGTCCGGCGGATTCTTGAAATTGAAACACGTTTTCCCTTGCATGCGCTTCTTGAGCTCGGGCGAGATTGTGGAGGTAAGCGCGGCATTCATGTAGAGCGGCATGAGGTGAAAACTGACGTAAGCTTTGCCGAGCCGCACTTCGGCGCACCACATCGGCTGTCCTTTATGTTGCGGGAAGGCCGAGGGCGATTTGGTGAGGAGCGTGTATTGGATGGGCGTGTCGTTTTTAACGGATAGCTTCTTGGCGCGTTTGGCAAGGACGGATTTGAGGTCGCAAAAACGGGCTCGAAGTCGGAGGGCATCGCGATGTTCTAGCATCCTGATGTCATTGGTTCGTGATACGGGACTCGGCAATCGCCGCGATCATCGCGTCGTTAAATACAAGCTGCGGCGTGAGCAGCGAATGTCTTGGCGCGGCTACCGGGAAATGTCTCCAACGCCATCAGCAGGCCATCATTTCCTTTTTGAATCAAGTCGAGCATATGTACGCCTTCGTCACGGTACCCTTCGGCGATCGACACCACGAGCGCTAGGTGCGCTTCGGCCAAACGTTTGCCCGCGTATTCCGCCTCACTGTCGCGAGCGAGGATGTGCCGAGAGCAGTCGTCTTCCTCTGCTGGGGTTAATGGCGGAACCGCGCATACCTCTCGCAGATAGATGCGGACAGGATCGTCATCCAGCGATACTTCCTGCACAGTGGTAGTATACATCGCGTGTTGCTACGTCGGCCTCAATCAGTGCGCGCACATTTTCGACCAGAACAAGGCAAAATAGAGTCATGCACTCGGTGGTCAATCGCGATCCGTCGATCATGTCCGGCGCCCCGACATTTCGCGGCACGCGGGTGCTGGTGCGTACGCTGTTTGACTACCTCGAAGCCGGGCAGGGCTTGGATCGTTTCCTCGAAGGATTCCCGACGGTCAGCCGGGAGCAGGCGCTGCGTGCGCTCGAAGAGGCGAAGGAGTCGCTGCTCAGGGCGTCGCCAAGTTCGCAAAGCGATTGATGCGCGTTCTGCTCGACGAGTGCATCGACGAAAATCTGCGCCACCACTTCGGCGATCACGAGTGCCAGACGTGCGGCTATGCGGGGCTCGCGGGACTTTCGAACGGAGCCTTGCTGACCGCCGCAGAGCGGGCGGAATTTAACGTAGTGATCACCGTCGATCAGAACATGCCGGTCCAGCAGAATCTGCGCGGTCGGTCAATCTCCCTTGTGGTGCTTCGCGCCCGCACTACAAATCTGGACGACTTGCTGACTCCGATCCCGCGTGTGCTTGAAGCTTTGGAGGCGCTTGGCGCCGGCGATGTTGTCGTCTTTGCCGCCGGCTAGTGGCCTGTCGCGGAGAAATCATTACTATCTCCCCTCCTTCACAGTCGGGGTTCCGCTTTCAGAAGCCGAGCAGGTCTCAGCATTTCCAACAGAACCCCGACAGTTAGAGTGTGTGTGAAAAGTGGAGTTGATCCCCGCCGTGACCGGCAGGGCTGGTCACGGACGTCTGCGCCTTCAACGCGATAGACCAGCCCTGCCGGTAACGGCGGGGTGAGGCATCGACTTTTCACACACACTCGTTATGGAGGGGAGCACACTAACGATTTCTCCACGACAGGCCACTAGTGCCCCGACCCAACAGTGTTAGCCTACGATTTGCCCGCGTATTGCGACGTCAGTCTGCCTGTTCCTCTCGATCAGCCGTTCACTTATTTACTGCCTGAGACCTTGCGCCATCGCGTCAGGACAGGGTGCCGCGTGCTGGTGCCGTTTGGGACTCGCAAGCTGACGGGCGTGGTGCTGCGGACGCATGACGATCCGCCTCCGGCCGCGGCGCGCGAGGTTTATAAGCTGCTCGACGAGGAACCGGCGCTCGATGAGGAGTTGTTGAAGCTGGGGCGCTGGATCGCGGCGTATTATTGCGCTCCGCTGGGCGAGACTTTGCGGGCCATGACGCCGCTTTCGGGCGATGTGCGGCATGGGAAGATTTATTCGCTCACGCCTTCGGGGCGCGATGCGGCGCGGCAGCTTCATCTGGCGGATACCGGCGACGATCCGGCTTCGGAAATTTTGCGGATGCTCGATGGACGGCCACTTTCGGCGTCGTACCTGACGCGCAAGATCGAACGGGCCGCGTCCTTATTGAAGTCGCTTGAGAAGCGCGGATTCATTGAAGGCGAGGACACGGCTGTCGAACGGGATCCTTTGCGGGCGCCAGCCGCGCGGTTGCGCGTCGAGTTCGCGGCACGGGCGGCGTGTGAAAACCCGAGCGCTGACCGCTCGCTTATGCGCGCGGCTCCGCCCAGCGGAACTGCGACCGTCAGCGTCCGTGTGAAAACGGACGTGCTCCCCACCCTGACGGTCGGGGTTCCGTCGGGCGGACAAGCGGAACCGCGCGCGTCAGCAAGCGGAGCACGTCCGGAGTCTTCGCGCAAGCTGGTCCGGGAGCCGTCGATGCCGAAAGCCGAGAGAGAACTGCTGTCGTATCTTGAACTGCATCCCGGAAGCCACAATCTGGCTGAGATCGAATCGGTAATCGCCAAGGCGAGCCCCGCGGCCCGCTCGCTTGCGCGAAAAAATCTGGTCAAGTTGACGCTCGAAGCGGTCCACTCACCCGCGACGTTCGAACCCATCCCGCGCATTCTGAACCCGCATCAGCAGGAAGCCTACGACCGCATCCGCACTTCCATCGACTCGAAACACTTTCAGACGTTTTTGTTAGAAGGCGTGACCGGATCGGGCAAGACGGAGGTTTACCTGCGCGCCATAGATGCCACGCTCGCGATCGGACGTGGGGCGCTGATGCTGGTTCCCGAAATCGGGCTGACGCCTGCCGTCGCGGGACAATTCCATCACCGCTTTGGCGAGCGCGTGGCGATTCTGCACTCGGCTTTTCACGATTCCGAACGCGCGCAGGAGTGGCGGCGGATTCGTGCGGGGCAGGCTTTAGTGGTGGTTGCGACGCGCTCCGGAATTTTCGCGCCGGTGCGCGATCTGGGGCTGATCATCGTCGACGAGGAGCACGATCAGAGCTACAAACAACAGGAAACACCGCGCTATCACGGACGCGACGTGGCGATTGTAAGGGCCCGGGACTCGCAGGCTGTGGTCGTATTGGGCTCCGCGACGCCGAGTCTCGAAAGCCGGTTCAACGCCGACCGCGGCAAGTATCAGCACCTGCTTCTGCCGGAGCGTATCGAAAAGCGGCCGATGCCCAAGGTGGAACTGATCGACATGCGCGAGGAGTTCCTCGAAACGCGCAAACAGGGCACATTCTCCCGAGCTCTGATCGATGCCGTTACCGAACGCCTGGAGAATCATGAGCAAGCCATGCTGCTGCTGAACCGCCGCGGTTTTTCGAGCTTCGCGGCATGCCGCGCCTGCGGGGAGCGGGTCGAGTGCCAGAACTGCTCGGTGACGATGACCTATCATCGGCGGGACCGGCGCATGCTGTGCCATTACTGCAACTGGTCTTCGAAGGTTCCGGAGCGCTGCCCCAAATGCGACAGCGGCTACATGCAGTTCATCGGCCTCGGTTCGGAGCGTTTAGAAGACGAACTGCATACCGCGTTCCCACGGGCGCGCATCGCGCGGATCGATCGCGACACGGTCGGCGGAAAACGCGATTACGAAACGATTCTGGCTGCGTTTCGCGGGGGTGATTACGACGTTCTGGTGGGCACGCAGATGATCGCCAAGGGACACGACATTCCGAACGTGACGCTGGTGGGCGTGGTGAACGCGGACATCGGCCTGGGCCTTCCCGATTTTCGGGCGGCGGAACGCACGTTTCAATTGCTCACGCAGGTGGCCGGACGCGCGGGGCGCGGGAACACGCCGGGCATCGTGCTGATCCAGACCATCAATCCCGACCATTACGCGATCCGCTGCGCGGCGGCCCAGAATTACGAGGCATTTTATTCCAAGGAGATCGAGTTCCGGCGCATGATGGCGTATCCGCCCTACGCCGCGCTGGCGAACGTGATCGTGCGTGGCGCGCGGGAGGAAGAAGCGCTGGCGCGCAGTACTGCGCTGGCGCGTTTACTGCAACCACCGGCGGAAGGCCTACGGGTGATCGGTCCGGCCGCGGCTTCCATCGCGCGGGTGAAAAACGAGTATCGTTATCAGATGCTCCTCAAATCAGCCAGCCGGAAGCTGCTGAACGAAACCATCGTCACCTTGCAGCGCTTCGCCGCGGCGGAGAAATGGAACCCCACCAATCTGGCGATCGATGTGGACCCCGTGACCCTCCTCTAATGTCCGTGTTCCTGACCATCGACGAAAATCTGCGCGCGGCCATGAAATTTTTTGGGAACGCGACCGGCTCAGGTGAAATTCAGGAGCTGGATGGCGCGGTCGCGCTTTATTCGGGGCTAGATTACGGCGTGTTCAACATCGCGCTGCTGACGCGTCCGGTGAATGACGATCTGGAGGCGCGCCTGGCCGCGATGGCGCGCTTTTTCCGCGAACGGACGCTGCGCTGGTCGGTATGGATTTGCGAGGACATGCTGGATGCGAGCTCGCGGAAGCGTGAACGGCAGACCATGGCCAATTTCGGGATGCGCGCCATTTCGAATCCGCCGGGAATGCTCGCCGAAAAGCTGCTGCCGCCGGCGCGTCCTCTGCCGGCCATCGAATGCGTCCCGGTCAACGACGCGAAAACTCGCAAGGCGTTCACGGAGCTGACTTCGGTGTCGTTCGATATCCCGTACATGGTGGCGCACGCGGTGTATTCGCGGCCGGAAGCGTGGAATGGCGAGTATCAGGGATTTGTCGGCATGGTGGACGGAAAAGTGGTGGCGATTGCGGCCATGGTCGCAGCGGCGGATATCATCGGCGTCTATTCGTTGGCCACTTTACCTGCGTATCGCCGGCGCGGGTACGGAGAAGCCGTCCTGCGCGCGGCGGCGGCGCGGACGTCGGAGCGGACGGGAATCACCCGGCTATGCCTGCAATCGACGGAAGCGGGTTACAACCTATATAAGACGATGGGATTCCGTGATTCCACGCGGTATGTTGTGTACTTGACGCGATGAACAGTGCGGAAATGATCGCGCGCACCGCCTGCCAACTCGTCAGTTTCCTCGCGGTTACGGCCTTATCGTTACGCGCCGAGGTCATCCGTATACATGTTCTTGATGGTCGGAATGGGAAGGCGATCACCAACGAGCAGGTGCAAGTGTGGGTCGACGAGGCGAAGGGTGCACTAAGCCTCGCGACGGGTGCCGATGGCACTGCCACGCTGCGGGCCCTACCCGGATCTTCGATCCGAATCGCGACGGACCTCTACTATGACTGCCGGCCATTCAAAAAGAACGCTCCCAGACCGACGTATTCGGTAAACGAGATCCTAAAATCCGGGCTGACAGCTCAGAACGGCTGCGGTAAGTTCAAGGCTGAAGCGAAGCCCGGCGAGTTGTTGTTCTTCGTTCGGCCCGTCCACTGGTGGGAGGGGATGAGGTGGTAGCACGAAACGAACCCAAGCGCACACTGCATAATCAGTGACTTACCGGAAACGCCGCCGCGCAGGAGCGCGTTCTCCGCCGTTGGGCGTTGCTACAATCGAGGACAGGCGTATGTGGCTCCTCACGGCGGTTTTGCTCGCACAGGCCGTGGATTATCAGGCCGATGGCGTCAAGGCTCTTGACGCCAAGCAATACGGCGCCGCGGTCGAGTTGTTTACTAAGGCGGTTGCGGCTGACCCCAAAGATTACGCGGCGCATTTTCAGTTGGCGCTCTCCTATAGCCTGCTGGGCAAAGATGCCGAAGCGGTTGCTGAATATAAGACGACCCTTGAATTGAAGCCGGGATTGTATGAAGCCGAGTTGAATATCGGCGTTTCGATGACACGCGCTAAAGACGCGACGTCGGCGATTCCGTATTTGAAGAGCGCCGTCGCGCAGAAGCCAAAAGAATTCCGGCCGGAGTTTTATCTGGGCCAGGCTCTGCTCGAACATGGCGACTTCGGCGACGCGCAGGCGGCGTATACGACTGCGCTCGCGATCAATCCGTCGTCGGCGCCGGCCGAACTGGGGTTGGGAAAATCGCTGGCACGGCAGAATCAGCTCACCAGCGCTGAGCCGCATTATCGAAAAGCGGCGCAGCTTGATGCGGGATATAAGCCCGCACTGCTGGAACTCGCGCAGCTTTTTGAGAGCGCGCATCAAAGCGAAGCGGCGATTGCGCTGTATCGCGAATTTCCGGGCAATCCGGGAGCGGAAGAGCGGATGGGCGCGCTGCTTTCCGAATCCGGTCACGCGACCGACGCGATTCCGGCGCTGGAAGCCTCGGTTGCCACGTCGCCCACGGCGGCCAACCGGGTCGCGCTCGCGCAGGCTTACGTCAAGAGCAAGCAGCCAGATAAAGCGATTCCGCTGATGACCAAAGTGATCGCCGAGACGCCGGATGATTACGATCTGCGAATGTTCTACGGCCGCATGCTGCGCGACGTGCGCAAATTCTCCGATGCCGAGCAGCAATTCCTGGCTGCGACTAAACTGAAAGCCGATGCGATTCAACCGTGGAATGAGCTGGCTGCCGTGATGATCGTCAACGAACAGTATCCGCAGGCCATCGCCGCACTCGACCAGTCGCGCGCGCGGGGTGGAGAAACCACGGCGCACTTTTATCTGCGGGCGATTTCTTACGATCATCTGCATCAACTGAAAGAAGCGCTGGCCAATTACAAGGAGTTTCTTGAAAAGAGCCACGGAAGCCCGGATGAGGAGTTTAAGGCGCGGCAGCGCGCGCGAATCATCCAGAATGAGTTGAACCACAAATGACCGCCCTGCTCATGCTGGTTCTGGTTCTGGATCTCAACTCGATCCGCAATGAGCCCAATCCGGAGCGCCGCAGCGATCTGGCGATAGAGAACGCGAACCTGGCGCTCGATCAGGCGAAGGAGGCGTATAGCGCGGGAAACGCCGCGAAGCTGCAGGCCGAGCTCAATGAGATTGCGGATTCGGTGGACCTCGCGTATGAATCGCTTGCCGGGGAGCCGCATCGCAACCAGCGGGCATTCAAAAAGGCCGAGCAGCGCACGCACCTGCTCGGGCGCCGGCTCGACAGCTTCCGCGACGTGGTGGATGTCGACGATCAGGCCAAGGTCGATAAGATCCGTGACCGCGTCGCGGCCGCCCACGATAATCTACTCAATGGCATTATGAAAAAGAAGTAGGTGCTTATGGTCATCACGCGCATTCTTCTGTTGACGATTCTGGCGAGCGCGGCGCTGTTCGCGCAACGCGATTTTCTCACCTCCGACGAAGCCGACCAGATCCGCAACGTCCAGGAACCGAATGAGCGGATGAAGCTGTACGTGCATTTCGCCAAACAGCGGCTCGATCAGGTGCGCCAGCTTTTGTCGAAGGACAAGCCGGGCCGCAGCGCGCTGATTCACGATCTGCTGGACGATTACGGCCATATCATTGAGGCGATCGATACGGTGGCCGACGATGCGCTGCGCCGTAAGGTTGAAATCGGTCCGGGGATGGCGCTGGTGGTGCCGGCGGAAAAGGACATGCTCGACAAGCTCAAGAAGATCGACGAATCGCAGCCCAAGGACATCTCCCGCTACGATTTCGTGCTGAAGCAGGCGGTCGATACGACTCAGGACAGCTACGATTTATCGAACGAGGATCTGGGCGAGCGCGCGGCGCAAGTGAACGATCGGGAGAAGCGCGAGAAGGCCGAGCGCGAAGCCCTGATGACGCCCGAAGAGAAGAAGGAAGCCGATAAGAAAGCGGCTGCGGCCGGAACCAATTCAACTGCGCCGAAAAAGAAACCGCCTACCCTGCGCCGTCCGACGGACCCTCCGCCGGATAAGAAAGATCCTCAGTAGCCCCATGCGTCAGTGTCTGTGAGAAAGTTCGGGACTCCACCCCGCCGTTACCGGCAGGGCTGGTCTATCGCGTTGAAGGCGCAGGCGTCGGCGCAAGCCCTGCCGGTCACGGCGGGGATCAGACTCCACTTTTCACACACACTCGTCAGCTTTGGGCCGGCTCGATGCGTTACTGCGAACCGCGGGGCTGCTGGACTTTCGGAGCCGCTACGTAGCCAGCGATAAAGTCCTTCTTGATATCATTCACCACCAGCTCATACGGCTGAGAGGCGCGCGCCAGCAGGAACTGGACTGGTTCATTCAGCGTGCGATCCTTTTTCGGTATGCGCTTGTCGTCCACGATCACTTCGATGTAGTAGGTGTGGCGCTTGGGATCCGCGCTCTTCAGGATCACCTGCAGGTCGCCCACCTTGGTCGGCGCGTCATGCTTGGTTTTGGTCAGTTTGAACTCGGTGTAATTCCGCTCGCCGAGCGCCTTCAGCGCCGACAGCTCCTTGCCGTTGGTGGCGATCAAGCCGCTCTGCACGCCCAGATCTCCGCGCGTGCTTTTCAGATCCGCGATGGTCTTTTCGAGATCCGTCTGGGTCTTGGCGGCGGTGGTCTTCACGGCGGAAACCTCGGTTGAGACCTCGCCGATCCGGGTGGTCGCGGCGCTCGCTTCGGTCTTTACGGCGGAAACTTCGGTTCCCACATGCGCGATCTGCTTGCCTTGCTCATCCTGCGCCCGCTGCAGCTTGGAGGCGACCTCGTCGACGTGCGCCAGCGCTTCGTTCTTGGCCTGCCCGCTCAGCGCGGCGGCCTGCGAGCGAGCTTTGGCCAGATCGGCCTCCAGCTTATCGATGTTGCGCCGGCTGGTAGCGGTGGTCACGCTGGAGGTTTCGCTCAGTTTGGAGATCTCGGTGGAGAGCGAATCTTTGGTCTCCGCCAGCTGCGATCGAACGTCATTGAGCTGGTAAAAAAGATAAATGCATGCCGCGGCCAGTGCGATCACCGCGCCGAACAGAATCGGGATCTTGACACCAGCGCTGGGCGCCTGCAACACGATCTGCTGCGGCGCAGGCGCGGCCATCTGGGGTGCATATTGGGGCTGCGGAGCGGGCGGCGGCGCCTCGACCGGGGTTCGTTTCTCCGGTGGGAACAACATGATAGGTGATGTCCTTTAACGCTTATTCTAGCATTCTCAAATGGCCCGCAAATCCGGCGACAGGCCTTTCCCATTAGGATGTACAAAGCGGCTCAATGGGTTACAACAAATTTCCGCCAAACGGCGTTACGTTTTTCCGCGTAGCGCCGGATGGGTAAAATCCATGACTTCCTGCTTCGGAACGCCCGGCTCGAAACAGCGCCGGCAGCGCGCCTCATACATCCCGGCCGCCCCCACGACAATCAGATCGTGCGATTCCACCAAACGCTGGGTGTGCTTGGCCGGATTTCCGCAGCGCATGCAGATGGCCAGCGTCTTGGTGATCGATTCGGCCAGGCACAGCAGATCCGGCATGGGCGGAAACGGGCGGCCCAGGTAATCCGTGTCGAGTCCGGCGATGATCACCTGCTTGCCGGTGTCGGCCAGCTGGCCCGCGATTTCGACCAGATCCGGCCCGAAAAAATTGGATTCGTCGATGCCCAAAACCTGGGTGCGCCAGTCGAGCTTGTTCAAAATGTCCTTGGCGTCGGTCACCGCTTCGGATTTCATGCGCTGGTCGCCGTGGGAGACGATTTCGTCGGGAGCATAGCGGTCGTCCAGCGTGGGCTTGAACACCTGCACCCGTTTGCGCGCGATCCGCGCCCGGCGTAGACGGCGGATCAGTTCCTCACTTTTCCCCGAAAACATGGGTCCGCAGACGACTTCGATCCAACCGATGTGGCCGGTGACGAGTTCCATAGAAGCAGACAGAATAGCACTGGCTACTGTTCCGGAGGCGGAGAGGTGATCTCGTACTGCACGCGCAGAAACTGCCAGTCGGGCAATTCGTACAGCCGCAGCTTGGTGGGAACCGTCGCGTTCATGTCCTTCATTTCGAGCGGGCCGAGCTTGGCCACTTTCGCGTCGAATTCGGCGATGGGCGGATCTTCGGGCTTGGCCGCGGTGGTGGTCAGCTTGATTTTGAACGCGACGTCGCCCAGGTCGGCTTCGGAATGGTTCACTACGCCGATGGTGACTTTCAACTTCCCCGACCCGCCTTCTTCCATCCGGATCCCGGCCAGCTCGATGAACTTGGCGAGCGGATGTTTGTTGGACGCGAGCATCGCGCCCAGCGGAGCCGGAGGCAATCCTTTAGTTGGTTTGGTTTCCGGCGTGGACGAACAACCGGCGAGCAGAAGGGCAGCAGCAAGAAGGGTGATCCGCACCTCCTCATAATACTCTCGGCGACCTTTCACGCGATAATGGCATCCAAGAAAGCATGTTCGCCGCCATCCAGGAGCAGATCGAGACCGTGTTCCGCCGCGACCCGGCAGCGCGCAGTTCGCTCGAAATCTGGCTGTGCTACCCCGGTTTTCATGCGATTCTGCTGCATCGGTTGGCGCATCGGCTGTATACCGGCGGATGGTTCACCGTGGCTCGCGTGATTTCGCAAGTCTCACGGGGGCTGACTGGAATCGAAATTCATCCCGGCGCGCGCATTGGGCGGCGCTGTTTTATCGACCACGGGATGGGCGTGGTGATCGGGGAGACATCCGAAATCGGCGACGACGTCCTGATGTATCAGGGCGTGACGCTGGGCGGAACTGGCAAAGAAGCCGGTAAGCGGCATCCGACTATCGGACATGGGGTGGTGATCGGAACCGGCGCAAAAATCCTGGGCAACATCCGCATCGGCGATTACGTCAAGGTGGGTGCGGGATCGGTGGTGGTACACCCGGTGCCGGATCATTCGACTGTGGTGGGCGTTCCGGGTCGCGTGGTGGGAGAAGGCGACTCCGAACTGGAGCCGCTCGAGCACGGCAACCTTCCCGATCCGGAAGCGCAGGCGATCGACGACCTCACGCGCCGCGTGGCTGAGTTAGAATCGATGATTCACTCCCTGGTCGATGAAAAGGTTTCTTCTAAGCGTTAGTTTGATTATGGTCGCATCCGCGGCCGATCTGCCCTATTGGGTGGAACCGTGCACGCACTCGGAAACCGGATGCATTCCGGGCGACGTCGATCTGGCGCGCTGGGCGCTGGCGGCCTGGGAGCAGGCTTCCGGAGGGCGGCTGCACCTGGTCGAATCGGACCATGAACACGCGCGCATTCGCCTGGTTTGGGCATTGCCGACCGAAGGGCTGTACGGCGAAACGGTGCCGATTATCGTAAACGGCCAGCGCGGGTCGCAGATCAACATCCGGATCGAAGACGGCGGAACGCACGATCTGCTCCTGCGTTCGACCATCGTCTATTTGACGTGTTTGCACGAATCCGGCCACGCGCTGGGGTTGGGGCACACCAGCAACTTCGCCGACATCATGTACAGTTTCCAATATGGCGGCGACATTCCGGGATATTTCTGGCGATATCGGCGGAAGCTGGTGGTGCGTGACGATATCCGGAAATACTCAGGACTTTCAAGCGATGATCGGGCGCATTTAGTTTACGCGCTCAGGTAGGTGTCAAAAATTCCGGAGGTGCACCGCTTGCTAACGAGTCTGTGTCAAAGTCGGGACTCCACCCCGCCGTTACCGGCAGGGCTGGTCTATCGCGTTGAAGGCGCAGACGTCGGTGACCAGCCCTGCCGGTCACGGCGGGGATCAACTCCACTTTTCACCCAGGCTCTCACGCGAAAAACTAGACCCAAGCGCTGATCAGATGCCCCCGGTCGCCAGCGACTTGCAAGCCGTCGGCGCGGTCGCGAAAATAGCGGGTGTTGATTTCCGGCGCGGCCAGATCCTCCAGCGTGCGAAAGCCGAGGCTGTCCAGCAACCGCGCCAGGTCGGCCGGATCGAAGAATAATCGGAACGGCTCGCCGACGCGAGCTACGCGGCGTGCCAGCGGCTCCCACGTCCCGGTCGGATAATCGAACGCGACTCCGCTTCCCTCCGGCTGCCCCGCGATGAAGCGCAAGGTATCCGTCGCGGCTTCGAGGGTCAGGTACATGATCACGCCCAGCCAGGAAAAGAAAGCGGGTTGAGTGGCATCGAAACCGGCTTGCGCCAGCTCACTCGAAAGACTCTGCCGTTCGAAATCGACCGCGACGAACGCCATCGAATCCGGAACCGCAATATGCGCTTCTTCCAGCCGCCACCGTTTCCAGGCCTGGGTCGAGGGGTGGTCCACTTCAAACACGCGAACGCCCGGGGCCGATCGATACGCATAGGTATCGAGCCCCGCGCCGAGCACGACGTACTGGCGCACACCGCGGGCGATCGCGGAGGCGAGCTGATCCTCGGCATACCGGCTGCGGGCTGCCATAAAGGCTCTGAGCAGCCGGTCGAAAGGAGTTGCGGGCGGGATCTCGGGCGCGCCCGCGATGTCGACGGCTAAGGGATCGTCGAAAACTTTAGGATGATCGAGAATCTGATGCTGGGCGCGGCGGAGAGCCACGCGTTCGGCGGTCCGGCTGGGCGTGCCACTGCGCATCTTAATTATTTTAGCGTCTCGGAGCGGGACGGCTGGCGGGCGGGACCACGCCGTTCATGCGCAGATACTCTTCCATCTGCCCGTATTCGTCGAACGCGTGTGCGACGGCGAAGGTGATTCCGAAAATGCGCGGCACCTTATTTCCAGCCGGGCCCGGCACCATATCGAGCGAATTTTCCGTGGTCAGCGCCGCCGCGGCGTGATGGCCGGATGCGAATGAGTCCTTTAAAAGCTGAATGATTTCGGCGCGGTCAGTCATCGATTCCGGACCTTTGACGCTCGTGATGCTGGCGGGAACTTTGTCGCCGCCGGAGCCGCCCCACAGAAAGTAATTCGCCGCCGCCAGATGCTTCACCAGTCCCGCGAAGGTGTACACGCCTTTGAAGTTCGCTCCTTTGATGTCCAGGTTGTCCGGGGAGAAATTGAACTTGTCCTCAGGCATGGCTTGTACCGCGGACATGACCTGGTGCTCCGCGAGACTGATTTCACGATCGATCGCGGCGCCGACCGAGGCTGCAGGGGTGGGCGGAAACGGATTTTGGGCGAAGGCGCACGCGGCCGACGCAATCAGCAGTGCAGTGGCTGTCTTCATGGTGGATAGTCCTCAGTGACTATTGTTATCATAGTTACTAGCCAATGTCCAGAAAATACGATCTCAGCTGTCCGGTGGCACGCGCCTTAAATGTGATTGGAGACCGCTGGGCGATCCTGGTGCTACGCGATTTTTTCCTGCACGGACCGCGGCGGTTTCAGGATTTTGAGCAATCCCTCACCGGCATCACGCCGGCGATGCTGTCGCAGCGGCTGCGGGAGTTGGAGTCGAACGAAGTGATCGAAAGTGAGCTGTATGCGGAACATCCACCGCGACGCGTGTATCGCCTGACTCCGAAGGGCCGGGAGTTGGGGCCGGTCCTGCTCGCCATGAAGGCCTGGGGCGAGCGTCACACTAGCGGAAAGAAAATTCAAAGCCCCAGCGGGCGATAACGTCGAGTTCCTCTTCGGAAAATCCAAATCGCTCGCGCGCCAGACAGAATTCGCTTGCCAGCGTGCAGCCGAACAGGGCTGGATCGTCGGTATTTAGTATGATCGGCACGCCTGCGTCGAACAGCTTGCGGACGGGATGAGCTTCGAAGGAGCTGACGGCGCGGGTGCGGACGTTGCTCGAAATACAAATCTCGAGCGGAATGTTCTTGTTCCTCAGATGTTCCATGAGCTTCGGATCTTCGACCGCGCGGATCCCGTGGCCGATCCGTTCGGCGCCGACCGACAAGGCATCCCACACGTTCTGGGCGTTGGTCGTTTCACCCGCGTGACAGACGGTGTGCAGTCCGCGATCCCGCGCCTGATTGTACAACTCCGCGAAATCGCTGGCCGGCGCGCCGGCTTCGAATCCTCCCAGGCCGACGGCCACTACGCCCACATGCACGCGTTGGGCAGCCAGCTCGAAAACCGGCCGCGCGGCATCGGCACCGAACTGGCGCACCGCGTCGAGAATCCAGCGGACGCCCAGCCTCGCGCACAATGCTTCGCGCTGGACCGCTTCGTAAATCGCGGCGGCGTCTTGTCCCTTCCACAGCATCATTCCTACGGAAAGTGTGACCTCTGCATACGAAATACTTTCGGAATGCAGCTTTTCGAAAAGCCGCCGCGCGGCGATCGCGTAATGCGCGGGCGTCTGCAGACGTCGGTTCACCCAGATGTAGCTCTGAATGAATCCGTCGAAATCGGAATACGAGGTCGCAGCCGCGATTTCCTCGAGCGTCACGGATGGATCGATTTCGCGTAACGTTTCCGGTTCAACGGAACCTTCGAGATGCAGGTGCAATTCGGCGAACGACGGCATTCTTGCCATAATAGCGGCAGATGGAAGCTTCCGAGATCGACGCGATTGTCGCGGGGCGGCATCGCGATGCGTTTAGTGTGCTGGGGCCGCATGAAAACCAAATCCGGGCGTGGCTCCCGCACGCTCAGGATGCCTGGGTGGTCACGCCGACGGGTTCGATCGAGATGCTGCGCGTCCATCCGACCGGATTTTTCATCGCGGAGCTGGAATCGCAACCCGGGCTCTATCGTCTGCGCTCCGGCAATTACGAATTCGACGATCCGTACCGCTTCCCTCCTCTGTTGACGCCGTTCGAGCTGTATCTTCACGCAGAAGGAACGAATCACGAAAGCTATCGCACGCTGGGCGCGCACCTGGTTGAATGCGAAGGCGTCGCGGGCGTGCGCTTCGCGGTGTGGGCGCCGAATCCGGAGATGGTCAGCGTGATCGGCGATTTCAATCGCTGGGATCGCACCTGGCATCCCATGCGGATGCGCGAAGCGGGTATCTGGGAACTTTTCATCCCCGGCCTCGGCGCGGGCGCCAATTATAAATTTTCGGTGCTGGCGCGATCCGGCCAGGAGCAGCAGAAATGCGACCCCTACGGGTTTCATACCGAGACGCCGCCCAAGACCGCGTCCATCGTCTGGAGCTTGGGCAATTACGTCTGGAACGACGCGGAGTGGATGGAAGCGCGCGCCACGCGCGACCGGCTTCACCAGCCGGTTTCGATTTACGAAGTGCATCTGGGAAGCTGGATGCGCGGGCCTGAGAACCGGTTCCTCACCTATCGGGAACTGGCCGACAAGCTGGTCGAATACGTCAAGCGCATGGGCTACACGCATCTCGAATTGTTGCCCGTGATGGAGCATCCCTTTGCCGGATCGTGGGGATACCAGGTCACCGGCTATTATGCCCCCACCGCGCGCTTCGGCACTCCGGACGATTTCCGTTATTTCATCGACCAGTGTCATCAGAACGGCCTGGGCGTGATTCTCGACTGGGTGCCGGGCCATTTTCCGCGCGACGCGCACGCTCTCTATCGCTTCGACGGCCTGGCGTGCTACGAGCATGAAGATCCGCGCCAGGGCGAACATCGCCAGTGGGGCACGCTGGTGTTCAACTACGGCCGCAATGAGGTGAAAACATTTCTCCTGTCGAACGCTTTATATTGGCTGCGCGAATTTCATATCGACGTGCTGCGCGTGGACGCGGTCGCCAGCATGCTGTACCTCGACTATCTGCGGGGCGCCGGCGATTGGGTGCCGAATAAATTCGGCGGGCGCGAGAACCTGGAAGCGGTCGAGTTTCTGCAGCGCTTCAATGAACTGGCGCACAAAGAGCCGGGCGCGATGACCATCGCGGAGGAGTCCACGTCCTGGCCCGGGGTCTCGCGGCCCGTGTATTTATCCGGGCTCGGGTTCACCATGAAATGGAACATGGGCTGGATGCACGACATGTTCGACTATTTCGCCATGGACCCGGTGTTCCGCAAATTTCACCAGAACAACATTACGTTCAGCATCATGTACGCGTTCACCGAGAATTTTGTGCTGCCGGTTTCGCATGACGAGGTGGTGCATCTGAAGAGATCGCTGGTCTCGAAAATGCCCGGCGACGAATGGCAGCGCTTCGCGAATGCCCGCGCGTTTCTGGGCTACATGTTCGGGCATCCCGGCAAGAAACTTTTGTTCATGGGCACCGACATCGGCCAGACCAGCGAGTGGGACTATGACGTGAGCCTGCCCTGGCATCTGCTCCACTGGCCGGTGCATTACACGCTGCAGACCATGGTGAGGGAAATCAACTGGCTGTACCGCCGCGAGCCCGCTTTGTACGAAGTGGACGACCAGTACGCCGGCTTCGAGTGGATCGATTTCCGCGACACCCAGGCGAGCGTGATTGCGTTCCTCCGTTTCGCGAAAGACCGCGGCGATTTTCTGGTGTTCGCCTGCAATTTCACGCCGGTGCCGCGCTATGGCTACCGCATCGGAGTGCCCCGGGGGGGCGTGTATCAGGAAATTTTCAACACCGACTCGGCGATATTTGGCGGATCGAATCTGGGGAACGCCGGCGCGGTGACCGCCGACCCGATTCTGAGCCACGGCCGTCCGGCCAGCATCAGCATCATCCTGCCGCCGCTCGCGGTGGTGGTGTTCAAACCGTCGGCGCTACCCAAGAGCACGGTTCAGGTTAAAAGCAGCGCTGATTAAACCGAGATGCGTCAGGGCCTGCGGAAAATTTCCGATCGCCTGGCCTTGCAAACCGGTCTGCTCGGCGTATAGGCCGAGGTGATTCGCGTAGCCGAGCATCCGCTCGAACAGCAGGCGCGCATCCTCCACCCGGCCGGCCCGCGTGAGCGCTTCGACCAGCCAGAACGTGCAGATGTTGAAGGTTCCCTCCGCACCGCGCAGCCCGTCGGGCGACATTTCGACGTCGTAGCGGAACACCAGGCCGTCCGACACCAGGCCGCCTTGTTTGGGTGACCGGTTGATCGCGTCCAGCGTCGCGAGCATGCGCGGATCGGTCGGCGAGACGAACAACACGAGCGGCATCATCAGCGCCGACGCATCCAGCGCGGACGATCCGTAAGACTGCACGAAGGCGTCTTCCTTCTCGTTCCATCCCTTGGTCATGAGCGCTTCGTACATCTTGTCGCGCGTGCGATGCCACAGCCTCCAGTCGGCCGGAAACGATCGTTTATCCGCCAGCCGGAGCGCGCGATCGAGCGCCACCCAGCACATCATCTTCGAATACACGAAATCCTTGCGCCCGCCGCGGACTTCCCAGATCCCGTCATCGTGGCGCCGCCAGTTGTGGCACAGCCAGTTGGTCAGGCGGCGCACATAGGTCCACAGATCGTAAGAGATCGGAGCGCTGTATTTGTTCGAAAGATACACCGAATCCATCAATTCGCCATAGATATCCAGCTGAAGCTGCTGGTACGCGCCATTGCCGATCCGCACCGGACTCGATCCCATGTAACCTTCCAGGCGCGGGAGTTTCTCCTCTTTCAATACGTGCCGCCCATCGATGCCGTACATCACCTGCAGCGATCCATCCGGCTTCATTTCATGACAGCGGGCGTCCAGGAAGTCCATGAAGCGCGCGGCTTCTTCGGTGAAGCCGAGGCGCAGCAGCGCGTAGATGGTGAACGCGCCGTCGCGTACCCAGGTATAGCGATAATCCCAGTTGCGCCCGCCGCCGATCACTTCGGGAAGGCTGCAGGTGGGCGCGGCGACAATCGCGCCGGTAGGTTCAAAGGTCAGCAGCTTCAGCAGCAGCGCGCTGCGATTCACGATCTCGCGCCATCGGCCGTGGTAGGTGGTTTTCGAAAGCCAGCGGCGCCAGTACGCTGCCGTGACGCGAAACAATTCTTCGCTTTCCTGTTTCCCGAATCCGCCGGGCAGGGGAAGGCTTCCGGCCAGCTCGAAGCTGGCGCTCTCGCCCGCGCGTAAACGGAATTCGCCCGTCACGCCGCTGCCTTCGCGCTTCAACTTCACCTTGGTCCCCAGCGCCAGGTCCAGCCCTTGTGAATGAAACCTGGCGCCATGACGCGCGATGTGGACTTCATGCGGATCGCGCGCGTAATTGAACGCCGGCGTGCATTCCATGTGGAACTTCAGGCTCCCGCGGATCACCTTCACGCTGCGAATCAAGCCGTCGTAGCCATGACCTTCGGCGGGGACCACCGGCATGTAGTCGATGATCTCGCCGACGCCTTCGGTCGCCAGAAATCTGGTCACCAGGATGTTGGTGTCGGGCCAGTAGAGCTGCTTCCGTGTCATCACTGGAGCGACGGGACAAATGCAAAACCGCCCGCCTTTGTCGGCATCGAGGATGGCGGCAAAGACGCTGGGCGAATCGAAATTGGGGTAGCAAAACCAGTCGATCGACCCGGTTTTGCTGATCAGCGCCACCGTTCGCATGTTTCCGATAACGCCGTAATCTTCAATCGGTTGATAACGTTCCTGCATACCCGTAAGAGAGATGACGGTGGCCGCCCGGATGCAACAGAAATCGTTGTGCGGCACCTGATTGGCCCGCTTCTGCAACTCGGCTGGCTTGGGTTACTGCTGATGGGCGTAGCCGATTCATCGTTTCTGGTGCTTCCGTTTGGAAACGATCTGCTGGTGGTGATCCTGGTGGCGAATGAGCACGGCAAGGCTGTGGAATTTGTTCCGACCGCGGCGCTCGGATCTACCATGGGGATTCTGCTGCTCGATCTGGTTTGCCGGAAAAGCGGGGAAGCGGGGCTGAGCCGGATGATGAATCAGAAACGTTTCAGCTACCTCAAGAGAAAAGTCGGAAACCACGCGGTGATGGCGATCGCGGTAGCGTGTCTCGCTCCCCCGCCGTTTCCGTTTACGGCCGTGATCGGAGCCGCCAGCGCTTTTCAGTACCCGCGCGCGAAGCTCCTCGCGACGGCGTTCTTATCGAGACTGCTACGCTACAGCCTGGTGGCATGGGCCGCGATTCATTGGGGCACCGAAATCCTTCGCTTCGCCCGTACCCGAGATTTCGTGTGGGGAATGATCGCCTTCAGCCTGCTGTGCGCGGTGGCCAGCACGATTTCGGTGATGCGCTGGCTTCACCGCAGCACGTCGCCAAAGCCCGCCTAGAATTCCTTCATGGCCTTAGCCTGCTCCGGACCTACCTGCCCGGCTTCGATCCGGGCGATGTAGTAGTTTTCGCCGCGCATCGGAGAACCGGCCATCCGCCGCATCATGGCGATCTGGCCGACGTGCGTCAGCGCGTCCGCGACCGGCCCCTGGAACAGCTTTTCAAGCGGCGCCTGGATCGCTTCCTCGGACGCCAGCAATTGATCCATCTCCGTCAGCCGTTCGAAGAAGCGCCGCGATTCTTCGTCCCAGGTTTTGGGCGCCGAATTCTTCCACCCGGTCTCCCCGCGCGACATGCGCAGCGTCCAGTCCAGCAGATCGCCGATATGCGCCAGAATCTCCAGCGGGGGTTTGCCCGCGCCGTCGAACACGGCGAACGTTGCGGGAGCTCCGCGAATGGCTTTGCCGCCGCGATATGCCAGCGTCGCGAAGGTGTGACGAAAAAGTTCGCGTTCAGTCATGATTTCCAGTTTAGCGTGCCGTCTGGTGATCTATTCTGAAGAGGAATGCGCAAACCGCTGATGGCCGGCAACTGGAAAATGCACAAGACCGCCGCGGAGACGGCTGCGTTCTTTCACGCCTTCGCGCCGGCCCACGCACATGTCGACGTGGTGATCTGTCCGCCATTCGTCAACCTTCCCGCCGCGATCACGGCCGCGCACGGCCGGCCGATCGAAATCGGAGCGCAGGACGTTTTCTGGCTCAAGGAAGGCGCCTATACCGGTGAGGTCTCCGCGCCGATGCTGGCCGCCATCGGCTGCCGCTGGGTGATCATCGGCCATAGCGAACGCCGCCACTATTTCGGCGAAACCGACGACACCGTTCTCAAGAAAACCATGGCGGCCATCGACGCCTGCCTGAAGCCGATCGTATGCGTGGGGGAGCGCCTGGAAGAACGCGAAGCCGGCGCCACGGAAACGGTGTTGGCCGCGCAATTCACGCAAGGCATCGCGCCGCTCGACCCCGCCCAGTTCGCGCATATCTCGATCGCCTACGAACCCGTGTGGGCGATCGGCACCGGGAAAACCGCGACGCCCGAAATCGCCGAAGCCGCGCATCATTTTCTACGCGCGCAAATTCGCACTCAGTTCGGCGCCGAATCGGCCGGCGCCTGCCGCATCCTGTACGGAGGCAGCGTCAAGCCCGACAATGTAAAAGCTCTCATGTCCCAGCAGGATATCGACGGCGCGCTGGTGGGCGGCGCGAGCCTGGACCCGGCGACTTTCGCGTCCATTGTGAACTTCTAATCCATGATTCCCATTTTCCTGAGTGTTCTGCTGATGGCCGGCGATGAGCCGAAACCGAAAATCGTGCTCTCGCCGGAGGTGCAATCGATCGTCGACCTGGCTCGATCCGCCGCGCCCGAAGTTTTCGCCGATGCGATGGTCCGTTTGATCCAGTCGGGCAAGGTTCCGCAGCGCGAAGCGCAAATCCAATTGTTGGAGGAAGCCTTCGCGGTCGCCGCCGATGCCGCGGAACCCGTTCGCCTGATCGCGATGCCCGCGACGCCGCCCGATACGCGCGAGCTGTATCGCGCCCGCGCGGGCGATCTGGGTCTCGACGCATTGTCGCTCCAAAGCCGCGTTCTCAAGGAGCTCATCACGGTGGACCCGGCGCGTGCCCGCGAACGCTTCAGCGCCATCGCGCACCCGGCGCTTGCTCCACGCCCGTGCGCCGACCCGTTGATCGCCGATGCCTCGGCATATTATGAGGTCGCGGCGGCCATCGCGCAGTCGGCATTTTCGCCGGAGGAAAAACGGCAGGAAGCGCACGTTCAGTTTCTGGGCGCGCTGCTCTCCGGTATCACTTCGCCCAACGAACTGGCGCCGTTCGCAAAATCGTTGACCACCGTCTCTCTGAATGCGCCGGAGTGGGCGCTGCTCGCGGCATCCTTTGCCGCGAAGCTTGAAAGCATGGCGCCTGACTATCGTCCGTTCGCGTTATCGTTCGACGCGCTTCAGTCTGAGGTCGGTGCGATGGAGGAACTCACGCGATCCGAACAATTAGCCCCAGCTTTTCACAAATACGCGGTCGACCAGTTGACGGCCCCACGCTGCGCGCCCGATATCGCGATCGCTTTCGACCCGCAAGATCTGAAGGCGCCCCGTCGCGATGGAGCTTTCACGACCGGTGACCCGTATTTCGGCTCCGGCGATTCGAAACGAATTGGCGACGAGCTCCGGAGCCTCACCAACTTCGACGACTTCCTGCGCGATTTCCTGGCGTGGGAGCCGGCCGGCACCGACGCCGATATTCTGCACCAGCGCGCCACGGTGCTCGGCGCGCTGATCGAACAGCTCCCGTCCGGCGCGAAGCGTGACCGCGTATTCGATCTGGCTGCCGCGATGCTCGCCTCATCGGAGGCGCAACGGAAAAATCCGGCGGAATGGATCTGGCAGGCGCATCACCTGGTCGAAATCGCCGGCGGCGACGCCGGGAAGTTGTTGGCCGCATACCGGCCATCGGGGAGCGCGGCGCTCGCGGTTTATGGTTTCCTGAGATGAACGTAAACCACAAAAAGGGCCGGGAAGACGAACTTCCCGACCCCATTGGTGCGAATCTGACGCGCGCTTACAGCACTCGCGCGTGTACTGAATCGACCGAGAACTGCCCGTTGATTCCATGGCAGGTCACGCACGCTTCACCGAGCGACGTCGTGTTCGACAACGCGTGAGAAGCCGTGGCTTTATCGTCATGGCAGCCTTGGCAGGCGGCTGAAATCGGAGGAGTGGTCGGCGTAAAGCCGCCCGCGCTCGCCACCGGAGCCACCGCGCCCACGTTGTCCACTTCATAGGAGCTTCCCACGTGGCAGGTGTTGCAATCCCGCAGATCGCCCGGGAACAGGACCGACTGATAATTCGTCGTCCCCAGAATGTACGGATTGGCTAGCGCCGATCCACGATGGATGCTGTGGATCTGAGTCGCGAAGCTGACGCTCTGCTTGGACGTTCCGTCCGTCAGCGTCGGGTTATGGCAGATCGCGCATTCCTGCGTGTCGCCGCGGCTTCCGCCGTGCACGATGCCCAGATTCTCATGGCACTTGCTGCAATTGGCGAGCGAAACCACCACGCGGCGCGCCACCATCGGACTGTTATCCACCGAGAAGTAAGTGCGGACCGGGATCGCCATGTCGGTCGCCGTGACCTGCTCGGTGGTGCCCGCGAGCAGAGTCACGGTGTTGGCGGCCTCGATCGAGATCGTGTACGAGCCGGTCGCCGTGGCCGGAACCACGTTGGTCATCGTATACATATACGTGCCGCTCGCGCCGCCGGTGGCCGTGGTCGGAGTTTCCGAAACACGCAGACCAGGCGCCACGCCGTAATCGACGTTGTTGCCGCCCAGAATCACGCGGATGGTGGTCAGCTTGGTGATGTCCACCGGAGCGCCGGCGTTATTGGTCACCTGGAAGGTCACCGTCGGATGTTGTCCGGCCATCGTATTGGCGACGCTGACAATCTTCAGAACCACGCCCGGAAGCTGGGTGGAGTTGTTCGGCACTGTGTGCGCGCCAGGAATCGACGCATCGAATTCGTTGTGCATAGGCGAGGTATGGCAGTTGGCGCACTGGGTGTCGTCGTTCTCGATAAGGTTGACGTGGTTCGCGCCAGTCGCGAAGTTCACATCGTCGTGGCAGGATCCGCACGCCGCGCGCGTCGGATTCGTTTTCCAGTTGTTGGCCTGCGAGGGACCCGCGGCGTGGCAGGCCGTGCAGTTGCGCGCGTCCTGCGGGAATACCACCGTCGAATAATTTTCGCGCGTGCCGCGATGCTCGACGTAATAAGGAGTCCCGGCCACCACGCTCGGCAGACTGGACCCCATGTGGAGCTTGTGGATGAACACCTTCATGTCGACGGTGTTCAGAGAATCCGGATTGGTCGACTGCGGCGTGTGACATAGCACGCAGAACGACATCAACTGGCGCGGTCCGGGATCGCCGTGCGCGTTCAGAGGATTGTGGCAGCCGTTGCAGCTCGCTTCGTTGATCACGTCGCGAACGTTGGTCACGGCAGACCCGTTGGGAACGAAGGTGTACACGAAGTTCCCGGTATAAGTGGTCGGAAAACCGTAGGCCGAAAGATCGCGCTCGATCTGCGCGCCGATGGAATGCGTGGCGGTGGGATCGAACGTGGTGGGCGCCTTGGTTCCGAATGTGTAATTATAGGTGCCGCTTGAAGCGTCCACCAGAGTGTAGACGCCGTTTTTATCCGTGCTGGCCTGCAGCTGCGACGGATTGCTGTTGGTGGTCGCAGCGTCCATTGCGGTCGTATACGCCACGTATTGGGATTGGCCGTTCGGAATGTAGGCTGCGACGAAGGCCAGCGCTTCGACGCCAGGGGTCAGAATGCCGTTGATATCCAGACCGGCGCCGGCCGAATCCGTGATGGTGAACTGGGTTGTGATGGTTCCGTCCTTCGCGATCGACGCGCTCAGGATTTTGATGTTGGCTCCCGTGTTGAACGAATCGAACAGACTCGATTTCGGCGTGGGATTATAGGAAGGATTTTGTTTCGCCGGACGCACTTGCGCGGATGCGGCGACCACGAGAAGCGCGCAAGGAATAAGCAGCGCGATTCTCATATGAGTTGAATGTTGTTTCATGAATTTGGTCTCCCCGCCGGATCTTAGAAAAATCCGGTTGCGCCGAAGTTGGCGCGCTACCGTGGCATAAGGCAGGGGAACGACCAAACAACAACCTGTTTTATCAGCGATTTAGCAGGATCGGCGCATACTCTGTGTGGGTCGGGTCGCGCAGCCTTGCGGAGCCTCGCGCACCTTAGCGCTGATTTCTAAGGTTTGCCCTCAGCGCGCCGATAAGGGCTATTTATCCAAGAAAATGCAGAAAGCGCGCGCGCAATTGTTCGGCGACGCGTGCGTCCGGCGCGATCACCAGAATTGTATCGTCGCCGGCCACCGTGCCAGTGATCTCCGGCCATTTGGCTTTATCGAGCGCCACCGCAACCACGTTGGCGTGACCCGGTGGCGTGCGCAGCACCAGCAGGTTCTGCGCAATGCGAATGTCTTCGACAAACTCCGCCACTAGCGCCTCCACTGCGGGCCCGTTCGAGGCAGCCTCGGGAGCGCCCTGCGTGTAACCGTCGGTGGTCTTGACCAGGCCCAATTCCCGAATATCGCGCGACAAAGTCACCTGCGTGGCCGGAACGCCTATCCCGCGCAGGGCTTTCGCTAAGTCCTCCTGCGTATGCAGACGCGAGGAACGGATCAGTTTGAGAATCTGGCTCTGGCGATAGTTTTTGTTCATTCGAATGCAGCCAGCCGCGCCCCGGCTTCCTCGAGCGCGCCCGCCACCGCCTTCGGGCCCGTGCCGCCCCGCAACTCGCGCGTTTCGATGCCCGCTTCAGGACGGAGATAGCGCTCCATGCCAGGCGTGAAGGCGGGGTCGAATGCGGAGAGCGATTGCGCGTCCCAATCCGCCGGCCTCTTCCCCGCCCGTACGCTGTCAAGCACCAGCCTTCCCACGATTTTGTGCGCCTGGTGGAACGCGACGCCGGAGCGCGCCAATGCGTCGGCCAGATCCGTCGCGATCGCCCAGGAAGTTTGCACCGCTTCGAGCGGAGGCTCCCGTTTCAGACGCGTGGTGCTCACCACAATGCGCGCCATTTCAAGCGACCCGCGCAACTGGTCGGCCGCATCGAACAAGCGCGGCTTGTCTTCCTGCAGATCGCGATTGTAGGTCATCGGCAGGCCCTTCATGATCATGAAGAGCGCGGAATAATCGCCGAACACCGCGCCGCATTTTCCGCGAATCAGCTCCAGTGCATCCGGATTTTTCTTCTGCGGCATCATGCTGGAGCCGGTGGTGGTCGCATCGCCCAATTCCAGCCAGCCGTATTCTTCCCCGGAATATAAAATCCAATCCTCGGCGAGCCGGCTCAAATGCAGCATCGCAACCGACGCCGCGTGCAGGAAATCGAGCGCGAAATCGCGGTCGCCCGATACGTCCATCGAATTGCGCGTGATGGAGGCGAATCCCAGGTCGCGCGCGATGGCTTGGCGGTCGAAGGGAAATCCGGAGCCGGCCAGCGCGCCGGTCCCCAGCGGCATCACGTTGACGCGCGCGCGGGTTTCGGTAAGACGCTCAAAATCGCGCGCGAACATCTCGAAATAGGCCAGCAGATAGTGCGCCCACAAAACCGGCTGGGCACGGCGCGTATGCGTGTATCCGCACACAATCGCCTGCGGATCGCGTTTGGCCATCTCGATCAGCGCGGCCATCAGCTGCTTCAGCAGATCGCGCGACGCGTCGATTTCATCCCGCAGCCACAGCCGCACGTCGAGCGAAACCTGATCGTTCCGGCTGCGCCCGGTATGGATCTTGTCGGCCAGCACGCCGGCGCGTTCTTTCAATTTGCGGATGATCAGCGTGTGGACGTCTTCATCGTCGGCGCCGTCGAAAAATGCTGGTGAGCGTGCTTCTTCGCGCATGGCATCGAACGCCGCAACGATTTCGCCACGCTCCTCGGCTGTTAGAACGCCCACTCGTTCCAGCGCCCGCGCATAGGCTTGCGACCCTCGAATATCGGCGTCGGCCAGGCGCTGATCGAAATGCAGCGAGCCTGAGAATTTCTCGAAAACCGCGGACGGCCCGTCCTCGAACCGTCCGCCCCAAAGCTTCATTAAAATTCCCCTAGCCGCAGATGCACGCGGATGCACACAGATAACGCGACATTTTTATATCTGCGTTTATCTGCGTGCATCGGCGGCCTTAGCTAAAGATGCCCGCACCTGGATCGGCAGTCCGATCAGGTTGATGAAGCCGCGCGCGTCGCGCTGGTCGTATTCGGCGCCCATGGTGAAGCTGGCGATATTCAGGGAATACAGCGAATACGGCGATTTGCGGCACACCGGCTGGACTTTGCCTTTCCACAGGCGCAGCGTGATCTCGCCCGTGGTCGTCTTGCTCGCTTCCGTGAAGAACGCATCGAGCGATTCGCGCAGCGGCGTGAACCACAGACCGTTGTACACCATTTCGGCATAATCGAGCGCCAGTTTCTGCTTATAATGCGCCATCCCGCGGTCGAGCGTCAGCGATTCGAGCTCATGCATCGCCTTAAAAATCAGCGTTCCGCCCGGCGTCTCATAGCAGCCGCGCGACTTCATTCCGACGAAGCGATTCTCCACCAGGTCGATGCGTCCGATGCCGTGCTCGGCGCCGATTGCGTTCAATTGCTCGAGCAGCGCCACCGCGGACAGCGCCTTCCCGTTCACCGAAACCGGCTGCCCGGCTTCGAATCCGATAGTCACGTCGACCGAAGTGTCGGGCGCCTCTTTAGGACTCTTGGTCAACATCCAGACATCGTCGGGAGCCGCATTGGCCGGATCTTCCAGCGCTCCCCCTTCATGCGAAATGTGCCAGATATTGCGATCGCGGCTGTAGATTTTCTTGGTCGTCTGGGAAATCGGCACGTGGTGCTTGGCCGCGTAGTCGATGGCATCCTCGCGCGAGACGATCGACCACTCGCGCCACGGCGCGATCACCGGCAGATGCGGCGCCAGTGCTTTATACGTCAGCTCGAAACGCACCTGATCGTTACCCTTGCCCGTGCAGCCGTGCGCCAGCGCGTCGCACCCGGTGGCCAGCGCCACTTCGACTTGTTTCTTCGCCAGCAACGGTCTTGCTATTGAAGTTCCAAGGAGATATTTGTGCTCATACTCGCCGCCCGCGCGCACCAGCCGCCACAGGTAGTCGCCGACGAACTCCTCGCGCATGTCGGCTACGTGAACTTCGGAAGCGCCGGTCGCCCGCGCTTTGGCTTCGAGGCCGGTCAGCTCATCGCCGCCCTGCCCGATATCGCCGCACACGGCGACCACCTCGCAGCCATAATTTTCCTTCAACCACGGAATGATGATGGACGTATCCAGTCCGCCCGAGTAGGCGAGCGCGACTTTTTTAGGTTTAGACATAAGTATTCACTATCGATGGCCACGCATGCACACAAATCATCCGCGCCCTCCAAGGGCGATTTGTGTTGATTCGTGTGCATTCGTGGCGAAGAATCTTATCCGAGCAGCATCACCAGCAGCGCCTTCTGCGCGTGCAGGCGATTTTCGGCCTGATCGAACACCACCGAGCGCGGCGCTTCCATGACGCTGTCGGTCACCTCCAGGCCGCGTTTGGCCGGAAGGCAGTGCATAAACACCGCGTCGTGGCGAGCCTGCGCAAACAGGGCATCGTTCACTTGAAATTCCTGAAATGTCGCGGCGCGCTGGGCCGCTTCCGATTCCTGGCCCATGCTGGCCCACACGTCCGTGTAGACCGCGTGCGCGTCCTCCACCGCTTCGCGCGGATCATTGGTGACCGTCACCCGCCCGAAAGCCGCAGCCTCGGCGACAATCACGGCATCCGGCGCATACCCGCGCGGCGTCGCCACCGCGACATGGATCCCCAGCCGCGCCCCAGTCAGCATCAGCGAGTGCGCGACATTATTTCCGTCGCCCACGAACGCCAGCTTCAATCCGTCCAGTGCTCCGAATTTTTCCTGGAGCGTCTGCACGTCCGCCAGCGCCTGGCAGGGATGATACCGGTCGCTCAGCGCGTTGATCACCGGCACCGAACTCCACGCCGCCAGCTCATCGATGGTGGACTGCGAAAACACGCGCGCCACGATTCCCTGGGTCCAGCGGTCCAGATTTCGGGCGACATCCTTCACCGGCTCCCGGTCGCCAATCGGCCCGACGCTGGTGACGGCATCACCACCGAGCTGCTTGATGGCCAGCTCGAACGTCATCCTGGTCCTCAAGGAAGGCTTTTCAAATAATAGAGCAAGATAACGATTCGAAAGAACTTGTGCGAATCGCAACGGATTACGTTTTACCTGGGCTGCGAGTTCGAGCAATTCATTCAAGGATTGCGTCGACAGATCCAGATCCCCCGTCAAATGCCGGAGGCGCGGGGTCGCGAGACTGGAGATCGGTGCAGCCATTAGTCCGATGGACTGAATGTTTATTCAGCCAATTGAATAATAATACATTGGCGGCCTGAAATGCAAGACCTTATTTCCGGAGGTCGTGTTACGCGCTGAAGGTGGTCGTGTTACGCTCACGTAACACTACCTTTCCGGATCTTGACCAGTTTCAATCCAGCGGCGTGGCCGCTGATGATTTCGACGTTTCCACGTTGCACTCCGTACTTCGCCGCAATCAGCTCGATCAGCGCTTCGTTCGCCTTGCCGTGCTCCGGTGCCGCGGCGATGCGGACTTTGAGCGTGCCGTCCGCCAGTTCTCCCACGATTTCGCTGCGCGGGCTGCGCGGGATCACCTTCACGCGCAGAGTCATTTCAGCTCAGGAACACCGAATAGCCGAACGCGCTCAAGAGCAGTGGAATGTGGTGCTGCTGATCGACCTGGCTGATTTCGAACATCACCGCGACCGACGGGAAAAATGCGTTCGGCAGATAAGAGGCGATGTCGAACATCATGCGATACACGCCGGCCGCCTCCGGCGCACCGAACGAATCGATGCGGCCTTCGGAATTGCTGAGCCCGCGTCCCACTTCCCGCCAGCCGTGCCCGCTGATGAACATGTCGAGCTCCACCGGAATCCGCGCGGCTGGCCGGCCGGCGGAGGTGTCCACAATCTGCGTGCTGATCATGAATCGCTAGCCCACATGCGCGACGTCTTCGACGTGCACCGGGGGATTGTAG
Source organism: Terriglobia bacterium (assembly GCA_963797245.1). Lineage (GTDB taxonomy): Bacteria > Acidobacteriota > Terriglobia > Bryobacterales > Bryobacteraceae > Palsa-187. The sequence continues at coordinate 1,113,963 of CAWCPE010000005.1, read as the reverse complement.
AACAAAAACCGTCCGCAATTTTCGCAGGTCAACAAAGCCTCGCCGCGCTTGATGTCCTGCATGTGCTGGGGGCGAATCACCAGCTGGCAGGCCGAGCAGCGCCCGCCCAGGGCTTCCGCGATCACCGAAGAACCGTGCCATTTTTTCATGATCTTGTCGTACATGGCGCGAATCTGCGCGGGCAGTTTCGCGGCGGCCTCGCGACGCTCCGCGCGCAGCTGGTCGAGCTCCGCCTGATCCGACGCGGTACGCTCCCGCGCACGCGCCTTTTCGCCCTCCACCGCTTTGCTCTCTTCCTTCAGCGCGGCGTCCGCCTTCTTGACATTCTGGTCGAGCGATTCCGATTCGCCCATCAGCTCCAGGATGCGGTCCTCGGCCTTGCGGATTTCATTCCCGGCGAATTCGATCTCGTTCTGGAAAGCCCGGTATTGTTCGTTGGTTTTGGCGCCCAGCATCTGGTCGCGCAGTTTTGAAATCTTCTGCTCGTGAACCTGGACCTCGCCTTCGAATTTCTTGCGATCCTTCTGATTGGCGGTGAGCGCGGCGCGATCCGCCTCCAGCTTGCGCTGGTGCGATTCGAGCGTCTTCTCGATCACGGCGATATGCTTGGGAAGCGCGGCCACTTCCTTTTCAAGCGCCGAAATCCGTTGGTCAAGTGACTGAAGCTGGATCACCAGATGGGTATCTGGGTGCATGGACAAGATTCATTTTAACACGTGCTCCGCGGTACAGTGGATGTGAATGGCTGCCTTTGAAAATCTTCCCCCCGTGCCTTTGACGCTCGAAGGCGCCAGCGTTCTTCACCGGGAGGAAACGGAGGAAACGGGAGGAAACGGGACAGACTGATGCGACTCGCGTATAAAATCTATTTAGGGCAACAACTAACTTGACATACCATGATTGAAGAACTAGAATTACCGGTTGAAGCGCCAAGTCCTGAGTTTTCAAGGAATAGGGCGCTACTGGTCTGCCTTCCGCCTTGGCGCGAGAATCCATACAGACTGGTAAGTCTGTGGGATATGCTTCGTTTCTACGCGGAAGACTTTTGTTATGCGACATCGATCATTGGGCAGATTTACATGGATCTTCAATCGAAGGCTCCCCAACAGTCTTCCCTAGATGCTATGAAGGTCGCTCTTAGCTCGCTTGACGCCCGATGCCGTGCGGTTGGACTTGCGATGACAAGCCGTCAGATTGAGCGAGTTCACTTGACCGACCTTGACGGAATTGCATACACAGGTCCGTACCGTATCCAAAAATGATTCGGTGGCCCGAAAGCGAAAAGGGACGACTGGTTAGGGTCATCTCGCATCTCGTAGTGGAAGACCAGCGTAAGGGTCTTTCCGCCGCAGGTTTTCGAAAATCTGGAGTTCTTGAGGGATTTCTGCGCTGCGTCTTTGAAGTCCTTCTCCAAGTTGATAACTTTCCCTTGTAAACTACTTTCGACGTTTTGCACTGTGGCTTGATCGGAGAGATGCACCTTAACCGTCTGCACGGCTTGGATGCTGGCCGTCCGCGGCAACGGCGGATAGTCCGGGACCTCCAGACGCTCAAGACACTCGATATTCGACGGACTTCCCGCCGGCCTGGGCTGGCCATACGCGCGATGGGGTGCGATCAGGAGCAGTAGGTCAGCGAACAGCAACGCTCCTGCCGTCAAGTTCTTGTTCGAAATAGGATTCATCTAAGACCCTTTATCAGGTTACCGCAATTGTGGTCAACGAGATTATCGTTCGAGCGTCCTGCCTTCGGGAGGAAACGGGACGGACTGATGCGCCTCGCATATAAAATCCATTTAGGGACGGTCTTAATCTGTCCCAGGCTCATTTTACGCTGATTTTGCCAATTTCTCCAATCCGCTTTCCCGCCTCCAGGACCGTCCGAATTGCTGCTCCATTTTTGCCACAAACTCCTCGCTGCCGAACGGGCGCCCTCCATAGGTGCACTGGCGCAGCCGATCGAGTTCCTCCTCCACCAGAGCGGCCCCGTACATTTCTCTCCAGGTTGTTGCGCCGCCCGACCGTTCCCAAAAGCCCAAATCGAGCACGTTGTAGGCGTCTCCGCGTAGTCCCAAATGAACCGCTGCGCTCGACCAGCGGTACTGGCCGGGACTCTCCACCAGCCGCGCCCGGCATGGATTTTCTTCCACATAGCGAAGCGCAGCCGCCAGGTGCGCGCCGTCGAGCGGACACGAATAGAACCGGCCCTGCCACAAATGTCCGCTGCGGCCGCGGCGCGTGTTGACGTACTGGGCGTAACGACCATGCACCCGCCGGAACAGGATCGCCAGAGAGTCGGCGCGCTCTGGGATCACCACCGCGTGGATGTGGTTGGTCATCAGCGCGTAGGCCAGCACACGCACCCTGGCGCCGGCCAGATGGCGGCTCAGCAGGTGAAGGTACATTTCGCGATCGCCGTTGAGAAAAAAGACCCGCTGGCGGTCCGTACCCCGCTGCGTGACGTGGTAAGGAATCCCTGGCAGGACGCATCGTGCGTTTCTCGGCATGGAAAAGAGTGGGGGATTGCCAAAAAAATCTCAGGGGACATTCTAAGAATGTCCCTTTTAAAGAAAATATAGTGGGTCGCGTCAGGCTGTCCCTCTTGGTGCTGTCTCTCTTGGTGTGGTGCTCTTGGTGCTCTTGGTGCTCTTGGTGCTCTTGGTGTGGGTGGGTGGGTGGGTGGGGAAACGCTGTCGTTGACAATGCGTCGATCATCCGCGCATACCTTCAGACGTGTGCGCGGTACATTGGATGGTGATGGACTCGTTCGAAAATCTTCCCCCCGTTCCTTTGACGCTCGAAGGCGCCAGCGTTCTTCACCAGATGTTCCGCATCCGCTGGCCTGCCTGGCGCGCGCTTTCCTGTGAGGACCGGGAAGCCATGCTCGCTTCCTCCGCCACGCCGCTGGCGGCTATGGAAAAGGCCGGAAGCGCGATGTTTTCGCTGATCGGCCATAAGGGCGACCTGATGCTGGTGCACTTCCGCAACGATTTCGAAGCGCTCATCGAAGTCCAGAATTGCCTGGCCCGCACGCCGCTGTGGGATTTTCTGGAAGCCGCCTCATCCTATCTTTCCGTGGTCGAGTTGGGGTTGTATGAATCGAGCCTGAAAGTCTACGGGTCGCTCGGCGAGCGCGGTGTAGTTCCGCACACACCCGAATGGAACGCCGAAATCGAGGACAACATGCAACGCCAGCGCGCCGCCATGCGCCCACGCCTGTATCCCGAAATGCCGGCGCACAAATTCATCTGCTTTTATCCCATGGACCGGCGCCGCGGCGAACAGAAGAACTGGTATCAGCTGCCCATGCAGGAACGGCAGCGCCAGATGCAGGAACACGGCGAAGTGGGCCGGCGTTATGCGGGAACCGTGAAGCAGATCATTTCCGGATCCATCGGCTTCGACGATTGGGAATGGGGAGTCGACCTGTTCGCCGAAGATCCGGTGGTGTTCAAGCGCCTGATCTACGAGATGCGCTTCGACGAAGTGAGCGCCGTGTACGCCCTGTTCGGAACATTCTACGTCGGCCGCAGAATCCCGGACCTGAATTCGCTACTGGCGATTTAAGGAAAGAGCGTCTTTTAACCGCTCCCTCTTGGTCGCGGCTCGGGGAGTAGCCCTGTGCTTCAGCGCAATGAATCGCCAACCATCCGCACCGCCGCTCCCCGAGCCGCGACCAGAGGAAGCGGTTTTCAGGAAGAGTCCTAATTCCCTAAAATCTTATTCAACTCCGCGATCCGTTCATCCAGCTGCTTGCGCAGCACCTCATACCGCTCGATCGCGTCGCGCCCTATTTTCTGATCCGTCGCCGTCGTCATGCTGTAGAGATACGTGATGTGCGTCTGCAATTCCGGCTGGCTGTAGCGAATGGACGGCGTGATCAGGTGCGACGCCAGCTCAGCCAGTTTCGCGCGCTTGTCACCCGTCGCATCGCGCTCGGCCGCGCGCAGTCTGGCGATCGTCTTGTTCACATCGCTCACCAGCTCCCGAACGCGCAGGTTGTGTTCGAACTGCTCTCGCAGATCCGCCTCGGTCACATTGTCCTTCGAAATCCGCGGATCTTCGATCAGCGTGAACGGCTGGGTCGACGTCCACGACCCGGCCGTTAACTTAACCGAATATTTTCCCGGCACCGCCGCCGGACCGTTGGGACCCTCCGGCCGTGTGGCGCTCATCCATGGTCCGCCATAGCGCAGATCCCAGGTCATCCGATGCATCCCCGGCGTCTTATCGAGCCTCACTACCGCGCCGCGCCCTCGAAATCCTCCGCCCTCCTCATCGTCAGCCGGAGGAGCGTCACGCATCTCCCCGCGCCCGCCCGCGCCGGCGCTTGAAAGCGTTCGAACGGTCTTCCCCGCGCCATCCAGGATTTCCATCGAGATGTCGCCCGAAGGCGCGCTCGCCAGATAATAATCGATCGTCGCGCCGGGCGACGGATAGTGAAGCTGCGACGGATTTAACCCTCCCCCGCCTCCGCGCCCGCCCGGCGTCCGCACGGCTTGACGAGGCGCAAACAGATAGGCCGTCGACCCCGCGACCTTCTCGCTCAACTGATGGAGCGGCGAAAGATCGTCCAGAATCCAGAACGAACGGCCTTGCGTCGAGATCACCAGGTCCCCGTGCGCCACTTTCATATCGGTCACCGGCGTCACCGGCAGATTCAACTGCATCGATTGCCAGTGCCCGCCGTTGTCGAAAGAAACATAAATGCCGAATTCCGTTCCGGCGTACAGGAGCCCCGCCCGCGCCGGATCTTCGCGCACCACGCGCGTCGGTTCATCGGCCGCGATCCCGTTGTGACCGTCCGTCAGCCGCGTCCACGTTTTTCCGAAATCGTCGGTGCGGAAAATATACGGCGCAAAATCGCCCAGCAGATATCGATACACCGCCGCGTACGCAGTCCCCGCGCGAAGCGGGCTCGGCTCGATGTTCTGCACCCTCCCGCCCGGCGGCAGGTTCTTCGGCGTGACATTCGACCACGTTTCGCCATCGTTGCGGCTCACCGAAATCAGCCCGTCGTTCGATCCGGTCCAGATCAGCCCCTTCTGCACCGGCGATTCGCGGATTGTGTACAGCGTGCTGTACATTTCTTCGCCGGTGGCGTCGCGCGTGATCGGCCCGCCGCTCGCGTCCTGCGTCCCGGGAGGATGCGCCGTCAGATCGCCGCTAAGACGCGTCCACGTGACCCCGCCATCCTTTGTGCGATGGACAAATTGCGAGCCGTAATAAACCTCCCGCGAATCGTGCGGTGAAACCTCCATCGGAGAAACCCGCTGGAACCGGTACGTCACCGTCTCGCCGCCATTGCCATACAGCGATTCCGCGCCGATCCAGTAGCGTTCCTCTTCGGTCGTGTTTTCGTTCTGCCGCCCGAACTGGCCCTTGCAGGCTCCATACACAATCTCCGGATGATTCAGATCGGGCATGATCGGACCGGTCTCGCATCCCGGCCCCACGCGAAACTCCTGACCATCGCCCAACGGCAGGCTGGGCACGATCACCGTAGTGTTATCCTGCTGCGCGCCGTAAACCAGATATGGATACTGGTTGTCCACCGCGACCTGATAAATCTCCGCGGTCGGCTGATTCGCCTGCGTGCTCCAGCTGCGCCCGCCATCCAGCGAAACGTTGGCCCCGCCGTCATTCGACTCGATCATATAATCCGAATTCTTCGGATTGATCCAGATATCGTGATTGTCCCCGTGCGGAGTCGGCGACCGCCGGAACGTCCGTCCGCCATCGGTCGACTTGAACCAGTTTTCGTCGCCCACCCACACCACATCCGGATGATTCGGATCCACGCCTAGCGTGTCGTAATAAAACGGTCGCGTGATAATCGCACCGGTCGAGTTCACCTGCATCCACGTCGCGCCCGCATCTTCCGACCGCCATAATCCGGAGCCCGGCTTGGCTTCAATCAGCGCATAAATCCGATTCGGCTGCGCCGCGGAAATCGCGACGTTCGATCGCCCGAAAAGCTGATTCGGCAATCCGCCCGCGAGCTTCGTCCAATGCTCTCCGCCATCGGTCGATTTATAAATTCCGCCTTCCTCAGCGCCGCTGATGATGGTCCACGGTTTCCGCTGACCATGCCACATGCTCGCGAACAGAACCTTGGAATTGCCCGGCTGAATTTCGAAATCGGCCGCGCCGGCGGTTTCGGATACAAACAGCACGTTCTTCCACGTCTTGCCGCCGTCCGTGGAGCGGTAAATCCCGCGCTCCTTGTTCGGAACGAACGGATTGCCCAGCGCGGCGACATACACCAGGTCGGGATTCGAAGGATCCACTCGAATGGTCGAGATCTGCCCGGTGTCGCGCAGTCCGATAAAGCTCCACGTCTTGCCGGCGTCCGTCGATTTGTAGACTCCTCGGCCGATCGACACGTTGCTGCGGATCTTCGACGATCCCGTGCCCGCGTACACCACGTCGGGATTCGATTGCGAAACTTCGACCGCTCCCATGGACGCAGCAGCGAAGAATCCGTCGCTGACGTTCGCCCAGGTGTGCCCCGCATCCGTGGTCTTCCACACGCCTCCGCCGGTCGAGCCCATATAAAAGGTGAACGGCTGCGACGGCACGCCGGTCACTGCGGTGACGCGTCCTCCGCGATACGGCCCAATCAGCCGGTAGCGCATCCCGGACCATAAATCAGACTTGAAATTGGCGGACTGCGCGAACGCGAAAGCCGAAAACGCCAGCGCGATGCCGGCCGCGGAACGAATCGAGAGCTGCATACTATTGCTTATAGTACCCTAGCCCGAGCTTTAGCCACGAATGCACACTAATAAAACATTTGTGTTCATTCGTGTTCATTCGTGGCTAAAGAGTAAACTAACTGCATGGATGCCGAAAAACGACGTCTGGTGGCCGCCGCGCGGCGCGAGGTGCATTGGCGCCGCTGGGGACCTTATCTGTCCGAGCGCGCCTGGGGCACGGTGCGCGAAGACTACAGCTCCTCCGGCGAAGCCTGGACCTATTTTCCGTTCGATCACGCCCACCTCCGCGCGTTTCGCTGGGGCGAAGACGGCATTGCCGGCATCTGCGACAATCATCAGCGATTATGTTTCGCACCCGTTTTCTGGAACGGCCGCGATCCGATCCTCAAAGAGCGTCTGTTCGGTCTTTCCAACGCCCAGGGCAACCATGGCGAGGATGTCAAGGAGCTGTACTACTATCTCGATTCGACCCCCACGCACTCCTACATGAAAGCGCTGTATAAATATCCGCAGGCGGAATTTCCCTACGCGCATCTGCTCTCGGAAAACGCGCGCCGCTCACGCAGTGAGCCGGAATTCGAGCTGATCGACACCGGCGTCTTCAACCAGAACCGCTACTTCGACATCTTTATCGAATACGCCAAGGCCGATCCCAACGACATTCTCATCCGCATCACCGCGGTCAACCGCGGGCCCGACCCGGCCTGCCTGCACGTCCTGCCGTCCCTGTTTTTCCGAAACGACTGGTCCTGGCATGAGACACCGGACCGTCCCTCGCTCGCGAAATCCGAAAAGGGCATCGACATCACTCATCCCAGGCTCGGCGCCTTCGAGTTCCTGCCCGACGGGCATCCGGATTTTCTGTTCACCGAAAACGACACCAACACGCAAAAGATGTGGCAGTGCGGCGAAGCGCCCTACACCAAGGACGCGTTTCACCGGCGCATTATCCACGATCAGTTTGACGCCGTGAATCCGGCTCAGCGGGGCACCAAGGCGTGCGCCTGGCATCGCCTCGATCTGGCGCCGGGCGAATCGAAAACCCTCCGCATGCGCCTGACCGAGCGGACCGACGCCACGCGCCTGATTCAGGATTTCGACGGCCTGTTCGCCACCCGCATCTGCGAAGCCGACGAGTTTTATTCCTTCGCCCGCGCCGGCCTCTCCGAAGATGGAAAATGCGTCCAGCGTCAGGCCTTCGCCGGTCTGCTGTGGTCCAAGCAGTTTTACCATTTCGTGGTTGACCGGTGGTTGAAGGGCGATCCCTCGCAGCCGCCCCCGCCCACCGACCGCGCCGAGGGCCGCGACGCGCAGTGGGTTCACCTGTTCAACGAAGACGTCGTCTCCATGCCCGACACCTGGGAATATCCGTGGTATGCGGCCTGGGATCTGGCGTTCCACATGATCCCGTTCGCGCTGGTCGACCCGGATTTCGCCAAGGGCCAGCTGCGCCTGTTTCTGCGCGAATGGTACATGCATCCCAACGGTCAGATTCCCGCCTATGAGTGGAACTTCGGCGACGTCAACCCGCCGGTCCACGCGTGGGCCTGCTGGCGCGTGTTTCAGATCGACCGCAAGCTATCCGGGCAGCCCGATTACGAATTTCTCGAAAGCTCGTTTCATAAGCTGCTCATGAACTTCACCTGGTGGGTGAACCGCAAGGATTCCGAGGGCAACAACATTTTCGAGGGCGGATTCCTGGGCCTCGACAACATCGGCGTGTTCGACCGCAGCCGTCCGCTGCCCACCGGCGGATTCATCGAACAATCCGACGGCACCAGCTGGATGGCGATGTTTTGCCTGAGCATGATGAAAATCGCGCTCGAGCTGGCTTCGAAAGTGGATCGCATCTACGAGGACATCGCCAGCAAGTTCTTCGAACATTTCCTGTACATCGCGCACGCCATGAACGACGTCAGCGGGTTGTGGGATGAAGGCGACGGCTTTTTCTACGATCGCCTGCGTCTGCCCGACGGGCGCTCGATGCGCATGCAGCTGCGCTCCATGGTGGGCCTGATTCCGCTGTTCGCCGTCGACACCATCGAGCCCAACGTGATCGCCAGGCTCGACGGATTCCGCGGACGCATGGAGTGGTTCATCAAGCATCGCCCCGATCTGGCCGGGAACGTCGCATCGCTTTCGCGGGAAGGCATGGAATCCCGCCGGCTGCTCAGCATCCTGCCGCGCGACCGTCTGCTGCGCGTGCTCGAACGGATGCTCGATCAGAACGAATTTCTCTCGCCGTACGGAATCCGTTCGCTTTCGAAATATCACGGTGCGCACCCGTTCGAATTGAAATTCGACGGCCAGACCTTCGGCGTCGAATACGAACCGGCCGAATCGCGCTTCGGATTATTCGGCGGCAATTCCAACTGGAGAGGACCGGTGTGGTTTCCGGTGAATTATCTCCTCATTGAATCTTTGCAGCGTTACCACTATTACTTCGGCGATGACGTCACCATCGAGTTTCCCTCGGGCTCGGGCGAGCGGAAAACTCTCAGCGAAATCGCCTGCGAACTGTCCCGCCGCCTTTCGCGCATCTTTCTTCGGGATGGCGATGGCCGGCGTCCGGTGTATGGCGGCGCGGAAAAACTTCAATCCGACCCGGACTTCAAGGATCACCTTCTGTTCTACGAATACTTCCACGGCGACAACGGCGCGGGAATCGGCGCCAGTCATCAGACCGGCTGGACCGCGCTGGTGGCGAAACTGCTGCAACAGAGCGGCGAATAAAACCTGGGGGACACAGACGGTCAGACGGTCCGGCTCATACGGAACCGCGCGGGTCAGCAAGCGGAGCACGTCCTGAGTTTCGCGCAGACGGACGTGTTCCCCTCCCTGACGAGTCTATGTGAAAAGTCAGAGTGGCACCCCGCCATGCGTGGTGAAAAGTGGAGTTTGATCCCCGCCGTGACGAGTGTGTGTGAAAAGTCGATGCCTCACCCCGCCGTTACCGGCAGGGCTGGTCTACCGCGTTGAAGGCGCTGGCGTCGGCGACCAGCCCTGCCGGTCACGGCGGGGATCAACTCCACTTTTCACGCAGACTCGCGAGGGAGGGGAGTAAAGTCCGTTTTCACTCGGACTCGTCACGGCGGGGTGACGCACTGACTCTTCCCCCAGACTCTGAGCGCTCATCGGGATCACGTCCGGACTCTGGACGGTCACGGAATCAACCCGAGCCGGCGTCCCAGCGCGAGGAAGCGTGGGTCCTTCTTGAGCGACTCGAAAGCCGGGTCGACGTTGACCGACATCAGCACCGGCTCGCGCAACTCAGCCGACTTTTCGAGGTATGCCATCGCACGGTCGCTGTCCTCCCCGATCGCAAACGCCGCGGCCATGGAATAGGGAGAAATATACGCCGATGGATTTTCCCGCTTCAGTTCGGCAGCCTCCGTCTCATTCGAATCGAGCGGCCGCCCGCAGACCGAATTGGCGGCCCGTACGCTCGTGCGCGCCACATACGCCTTGGGATACGCGGCGATGAGTTTTTCGCTCCACGCGGTCGCGCCCGGACAGTCCTTCTCCCAGTAGGCGATGGTGGATGCCAGGTACATCGCCAGCAAATTAGTGGGCGCGGCCTGCAGGATCTCCTGGTCCTTGCGCTTAGCCTCCGGATAATTCCGCTCATCCATGAATTCCGAAACCTGATTCAACTGCGGACCGAGCGACAACGGATCCAGTTCCGCGGCGATCTGCAGGTGCCGGCGCGCTTCCGGAAAACGCCCGCGCGTCATCAATGACCAGCCGTACAGATTTTCCGCCGATCCATGTGAGCCGGCCGCCAGCGCCAGCCGGAATTCGCGCTCTGCCTGCGGCCAGTCCCATTGATCCGTGTAAACGATCAACGCCTTCAGCCCGTGCGCGCTGCTGTTTTGCGGGTCGAGCGCCAGAGCCTTCTCGATATACACCAAGGATCGCTCCGCTCCCGCGTGCGGAGACTGCGCCAGCAGCGTATTCAACTGCGATTCGCCGGCTGCCATGGTCAAATACGGCTGCACGAAAGAAGGATCCAGTTGCGTGGCCTGCTGCGCCAGCGCAATCGCCTGTCGCGTCGAAGCCTCCGTGCGGATGTTGAACTGGTATGCCGCGCGCATGTACAGGTCGTGCGCTTCCGGGTTGCGCGTGGTCGAGACATCGTGACCCGCTGCCGCCGACGGCGTGAGCGCGTTCCGCGTGGCCTGCGCAATGCCGGATTCCACCGCTGGAAGGTCCGCCAGCGTCGTGTCATAGGTGTGCGACCACAGATGATAACCGTCGCTGGTTCGAATCAGCTGCGCGATCACTTTGAACTGACCGCTGCGCCGCGCGACGCTGCCTTCCATCACCGCCGTGGCGCGTAAGTTCCGCCCGATCTCCCGCACATCCCCGCTTTTCCCCTTGTACTGAAAAGCGGACGTCCGCGCCACCACCCGCAGATCGTTGAACTCGGCCAGGGTTTCGGTCAGCTCTTCGCTGATGCCGTCGCTCAGATACTCGTCGTTCTTGTCTCCGCTCAGATTCAGGAACGGAAGCACGGCGACCGCCACTGGAGTGGAAGGCGCGCCAGGTCGCCACTTCCACACCGCCCATGCCGCGCCCAGAACACACACGATCGCCGCGCCGGCCGCGACCGGTTTCCAATACGACTGGCTTGCGGGCATGTGAGCAGGCTCGATTTCCGGTGCGCCTTCGGGAAACACAAACGTCGGCCGGTACCCGCCCCGCGGAATCTCGATGCGCACCAGCTCCTCACTGCCCGCTTTGGCGTAATAGTCGGACAACCGGGCCCGCAATCGACCCACTTCCACGCGAACCACCGAATCCACCTGCGGATCGTAGTCCGGCGCCCGGTCGAAAACCTCCGAAGCGATGACCGATTCCTTGAGCGAGTCCGTATGATCTTCAAGCGCCTGTTCCACCAGGAAGCGAAGCAGACGGCTCCGGCGATTCGCGCCGGAAAATGCGGGATGGGACAAAATGCGGTCGAGCTGTTGTCGAACTTCCGCGGCGCGAACCGATTCGGGCCGGGCCGGCGCGCTTTTCCCGGTGTCCACCTTGAGACGCAACCTCTTTGAGCGTATCCTGTCGGAGCAATTCTACCAGAACCCGCGGATGGGCTCTCCGGAGCAGCGTGTAACATCCGTTACAGCGCCTGTAACGGGGAGCTAACGTGCAGAAACTGCCTATAGTTGCAAGGTGATCACCACGCCGCACTGTGCCTGCCAGGAGGGAATCGCCATTCGGCACATTCAGCAATTCGCGAGCCTGCTTCCAGGCGAAGTTCTTGAGTATTCGCTACATAGGAGCGCGCGGCAGTAAGATTGTTCTGGTGCCCGAAGACTACGCCCCCACCGACCTCGCCCACGCCACCACCATCCCCTCCCGCTGGTATCTCGATCCCGATTTTCTCGATCTGGAGCGCCGCCGAATCTTCGCACGCACCTGGCAGCCGGTCACGTTCGCGAAAACGGTGTCCGAGCCGGGAACCTTCGCCGCCGTCGAAATCGCAGGCGAGCCGGTGGTCGTCGCGCGAGCCAAAGACGGTGTGCTGCGCGCTTTCTCAAACGTCTGCCGTCATCGCGCGTCCCTCATCGCCGACGGCTGCGGAAAGGCCGCCTCCCTGCGCTGCCCCTATCACGGCTGGACCTACTCACTCGATGGCCGCCTGCTCGCGTGTCCCGAATTTGAGGGCGTGCTCGACTGGCAAACTTCATCGGTGCGCCTGCCCGAATATCGCGTCGAAACCTGGGGCCCGTACGTGTTCGTGAATCAGGACACTAACGCGCCTGCATTGAATGAAGTCCTGGGCGCGATCCCCGCCCAAGTCGAAAAAATCGGCTGCGCCGTCGATCGCCTGGAATTCTCCCAGCGCCGCGACTACGTGATCGACTGCAACTGGAAAGTGTACGTCGATAATTACCTGGAGGGTTACCATCTCCCCGCCGCGCACCCCGGCCTGTTCCGCGAGCTCGATTACGCGCAGTATCGGGTCGACACTTTTCGTTATTACTCGTCCCAATACGCCCCCATCCGCCCGCCGCGCCCCAATCAACCCGACCGCCGCTACGCCTCCGATGGCCTGAACGCGCTGTATTACTGGATCTTCCCGAACTTCATGCTCAACATCTATCCGGATAATTTAAGCGCCAACATCATCGTCCCCTTGGCACCCGACAAAACGCTGACGATCTTTGAATGGTTCGGCTATCCCGGCGTCTCGGTTCAGGAGGAAACCATCGCCTTCAGCGACGAGATCCAGCAGGAAGACATCAAAATCTGCGAGCGAGTCCAAAAAGGCCTGCGCTCACCGACTTACGACACCGGCCGCTTCTCCGTTAAGCGCGAAAACGGTGTGCATCACTTTCATTTACTGCTGAACGAATTCCTGGCCTGGGAGTTTGTGTGAAAAGTCGGGATGGGTGCACGCCATTACCGGCGTGGCTTGTCGAAACTGTTGAGCAAGCTGGCGACGGCGAGAGCCGCGCCGGTTAGAGTGTGTGTGAAAAGTCGATGCCTCGGCCCGCCGTTACGAGTGTGTGTGAAAAGTGGAGTTGGATCTCCGCCGTGACCGGCAGGGCTGGTCTCGGACGTCTGCGCCTTCAACGCGATAGACCAGCCTTGCCGGTAACGGCGGGGTCAGGCATCGACTTTTCACACACACTCTCACGGTCGGGGTTCCGTTTTGCCGGGCTGTCGAATGAGCCACATGCGGAACCCCGCGCGTTAGCAAGGGGAGCACGTCCGAAGTTCTCACACACACTCTTACCGGCAGGGCTGGTCTATCGCGTTGAAGGCGTAGACGTCCGAGACCAGCCCTGCCGGTCACGGCGGAGATCCAACTCCACTTTTCACGCAGACTGGTTACGGCGGGGTGGAATCCTGAGCTTTCACGCAGAGTCCTCTCTAGCTAGGCACCCTCAATCCGGGTACGGCAAATCGTCGGGAGAAACCCCGACATAATCGGGAGCGGGATCGCTGACGAAGCGTACTGCCTCGATATCGGTCCAGCCTTCCAGAAGCGCTTTGCAGACCCGGTGCATGCCGTCCATTACGCGGCCATCGCTTGAGAGAATGATCGGAAAGCCCAGATTGCAATCGAGGATGAGTCGCGTGTGCCCAACCATCTCGCGACACGATAGTTGTTGATTCCGCTCATTCGCCCAAAAAGACTCATCAAGCTCACGAATCGCAGACAACGGAACGCGCTCGGGGACCAGGTCACGCGACTGCTCGATCAGGCGATGGACGTTCCAGGCACAGAGTCCGTGCCGCGATCTTCGGAAGTGGTATTGCGTGCGCATAATGTCACGCTTTATGATGATCCGAAAATAGAATCGTCGTCTGAATCTCGCAAAGGGTCTGTTTCGATCGGCTGTTAGTGGGCCATCGGGCAATCGCCCGTTTTGTGGTCTTCGATTTGGAACCGCAGAAACTCGTGGACGGCGTCGAGCGCTTCTTTGTTGTCGGCCACCACGACGATTTTGGCCCCGCGCGGCGTTTCCTGCAAGTTCCAGTGAAGTTCTGCCTTCAGTCGGGTCATGGTCGCCGTACCCGGAACAGACACGCCGTGGACCAGCATCGGGGCATTGAAATTACCTTCGGCGAACATCTGCGCGATGTGCCGGAAATGGCTGCGTATCTGATCGCGGCTCTCCGTGTCTCGTGCGTCGTTGGAGCGGACCTCGATCACACCGCCGTCGTAGTTCAGCTCGAAATGATGGGTGGTTTTTTCGTGCGAAAACCCCATCACGTGGTCCCCGTGCTCGTTCACCATGGTCTGGTGGTCCTGGCCGAACGCCGATGCGGCGGCGGCCAGAAAGACAAAAGCGGCTGTTCTCACCATAGGTTGATCAACTCCTGTTCCTTAATCGACGGTTAACCGGAACGTTTCGTTTGGTCCTTTTTTTAGTCTCAAACCGGCGCAGTCTCGAGACTCACGGTCGCGTCGCCGCCAAATAAGCAGCTGGTGAGTCAACGTCGGAAAATCCGGCATGATGCCGCCGAAACTACGCGACGTTCTGCGGGATCGCCGTGACCGCCGCCGGCTCGCTAACCGCCTGAAGGCCCGGCTGGCGCGGCTGCGCGACGATCTGGATGCCGACGTTCGGCCCGTCCCGCGTCACGAGCACAGCGCCCGTTTCTTCCAGCTCTCTCAAGCAACGGTCCAGCTCTTCCTTCGATTTCCCGAGATCAGTCCGGACATCGCCCGAGGAGACTTGCGGACGTCCGCTTGCTGGATCCGACCGGAGGCAGAGATAGGTGTACAGCTTGAACGCGCCGTCCGAGATTCGCGGCAGCGCCCACGCGAGGCGAGCCAGGTCGCGGTCGGTTTCCGGGTTACGCATCACCGAACGCGGCGGCGCGGCGCGCAACAGACGCATGGCCGATTCGTCGTCCAGACGATTGCCGGCCGCAAACCGCAGCATGACCGTCGCGCACAGAATGAACACCGCCACGGACAGGTCGATCGCGTCGTCCATCTTCGCGTTGACCGACATGATGCCGGAGGCGTGCATGATCCGCATGGCCTGGTAAATGGCGAGCAGGCCCAGGAACGCGATCAGAAACCGGTCGGCGCGCTGGTGCGGGCGCTTGCGTTCGAGCGCGACGCAGGACAGGATGGTCGCCAGGCACAAAACGATAGAAAGTCCCGCCAGCGGCTTTATCGTTAGGATGTGCCAAAGATACACAGCGGTTTCCTAGCGCTGATGATCGGCTTTTTCCTCTCCCGTGGGAGTACGATACTCGCCCTAAAGTGCCTCAGAACGACGCTTAATTACGCAGAAAATGCTGAATCAAGTCGCGCAATTGTTCCGGGCGATGGCTCGCTCCGTCGATTTTCGCGGCCAGCTTCCCATCCGGGGAGATGATCGCGGTCGCTACGGTGTGGGTGATGGAGCCGTCCTCGGCCCAATACACCAATCCGAACAATCCAGATACATTACGGATCTGTTCCGGAGTTCCGGTGAGCAACCGCCAGCGCTCCCCATCGGCCTGCCAGCGGCGCCCATATTCCTCGAGCACGGGCGGCGTATCCCACTGCGGGTCGATAGTAATAGAGAGCAGTTGAACGTCCGGCAAGCGCTTGAAGACATAGGCAAAATTCGCCGAAAGCCGGGGGCAAACATCGGGCAGCGGGCAGCGCGTATAAATGAAATCCAGCGCGATCACGCGGCCTTTGAAATCGGAGAGGTGAATTTGGCGGGAATTTTGATCGATCAGCGAAAAATCGGGCACCGGATCGCCGATCGCGAGCTGGTTTTTCGGGCGCTCGACGGTCACATTTTGAAGCTCGGTCTCCTGGACACGAAGATGGCGGGCGGTGGAGTTTTTGAGCTCGAAATCAACTCGCGAACCGGGCACGACTTTCGCCAGATTTTCACGCTCGGCGACCACGAATTGCATGGTCATGGCGGGCATGTATTTTTCGATCGGGCGATGCGAGACCAGAATGGTGCGCTGGGCCGGGTCGACCGCCAGGACCAAACCTTCCACCCGATAATGACGCGCGCAACCCGTCAGGAAGTATAGGAACAATAAAGGGAAAACCCATCGGTGGGTTCGTTTGGTCAAAGCTTCACGCCCTCCCACCGGGCGACTACGGCAGTTGCCAGACAATTTCCCAGAACGTTCACTGAGGTGCGCGCCATGTCGAGCAGCGCGTCGATTCCGAGCAGCAACGCAATGCCTTCGGCGGGCAGATTGAACGACGCCGCCGTTCCCGCCAGGATCACCAGCGCCGACCGGGGAATTCCGGCCACGCCTTTGCTGGTCAGCATCAGCGTCAGCATCATGACGAGCTGGGTTGAAAACGGCATCTGCAGATCGGCGGCCTGCGCGATGAACACGGCGGCGAGAGACAGATATAGCGTGGTGCCGACCAGATTGAAGCTGTAGCCGGTGGGGAGAACAAACGCGACGATATGTTTGGGGACGCCGAACGTCTCCATGTTTTCGAGCGCGATGGGGAGGGCGGCTTCGCTCGATGCGGTCGAGAAGGCGATCAGGAACGGCTCTTTCGCGTACTCGACGAAGCGGCGAACCGGCACGCGGGCGATCAGAGCGCTGGCTCCGAACACCAGAACGACGACCAGCGCCTGCGCGGCGTAGAGCGTTACCACCAGCTTGCCGAGATTCACCAGAACGTGAATGCCCTTGGCGCCGATGGTCGCCGCGATCGCGCCGAAAACCCCGAAGGGGGCGAACAGCATGACGTAATTGGTGAAGCGGAACATCACTTCGGCGAGCGAATCGCAGAACTCGACCACGGCGCGCGCTTTGGCTCCGACGGTGGCGCAGGCGGCTCCGAAAATGAATGCGAAGACGACGATTTGCAAAACATCGCCGCGCGCCATCGCATCGATGATGCTGGTGGGGAAGATGTGGAGAATAATCTGTGAAAAATCCTGGTGCGCTGCGGGAAGGCCGGTGGGCGCTTGGTGCGCGAGCTGAACGCCCGCGCCGGGCTTGACCAGATTCACGGCGGCGAGTCCGATGAACAGAGCGATAGTGGTGACGATTTCGAAATACAGAATCGCTTTGCCGCCGATGCGGCCCATGGTCTTGATGCTGCCGGTTCCCGCGATGCCGACCACCAGGGTCCCGAACAGGAGCGGCGCGATGATGGCCTTGATCAGGTTCAGAAAAATGGTCCCGAGGATCGCCATTTTCTGCGCGGGTCCAGGGAAAACGGCGCCGAACGCGATGCCGGCGACCAGGCCGATCAGAATCCAGGTGGTGAGGGAGGGTCGCTTCATAGGGAACGCTACAAATCGCGAAGTGCGCAAAAAAGCGCGCGCAAAAAGGGGACAGACCGCTCTGTCCACTGCAGATCCGGTTTCGGCGTTGGAAGGCGTGTGGATTGGGGACAGAGTAGTCTGTCCCCTTTTTGCGCGCGCTTTTTTGCGCGACACATTGATTTCATCTACCGCCCCATTTCAGTTTTTCGCGCAGGACGTCGAAGAACTGCATGGTGGGCGGCTGGATCAGATTGGTGGCGAATTCGGAGCGGCGGCAGTGCACCGAATCGCCGCGCTTCAACAATTCGCCGAGCTGGCCGTCGATGGTCAGATAGGTTTTCTCATGTTCGCTGAGGTTGATGATCTCGATCACGCTTTCATCGTTCAGGACCACCGGGCGATTGGTCAGAGTATGCGGGCAGATGGGCGTGATCACGGTGGCGGCGACGCTCGGAAAAACGATAGGTCCGCCGGCGGAGAGCGAATACGCGGTCGAGCCGGTGGGCGTGGCGACGATGAGGCCGTCGGCGCGATAGATGCAGACGAAGCGGCCGTCCACCTGGACTTCGAGATCGATCATGCGGGCGATTTCGAATTTGGTGAGAACCACGTCGTTGAGCGCGTCGAAGCGAGCCATTTGCAGGCCGCCGCGCCACAATTCGCAGTGCAGCATGCGGCGCCGCTCCAGGCGGAAATCGCCGCTGAGTGCCTTTTCGAGCTGGGTGTAGATTTCCTCGATGGTGATGGCGGTGAGGAATCCGAGGCCGCCGAGATTGACGGCGAAGATGGGAGTCCCGCGTCCGCCGATGGCGCGCGCGGCCGACAGCAAGGTTCCATCGCCGCCCAAGACAATCACCAGGCCGGCTTCGGCGGCCACCCTTTCGCGGATCAGCCCCGCGCCGCCGGGCGCATAGCAGGCGCTTTCGGCATCCAGGCGCACGCCGACATTGCGCGAGCCGAGCCACGCGATCAGATCGGGGACCAGGTGCGCCGCGGTTTCGCTGCGCGGCTTGGAGATGATGCCTACAATGTCGATGGTCGGCAAGTCAGTACTTATAGCATACGGGCATATAGAAGGAATTCGCGATTTCCCTCGGCGCCGCGGATGGGGCTTTCGATGATGTCCGTCTCAAAGCCGAGAGCCGTGACAACTGATGTGACGCGATCGCAGGCGGCTTGGTGGAGCGCGGGGTCGCGCACGATGCCTCCTTTGCCCACCTCCCCGCGGCCCACTTCGAATTGCGGCTTCACCAGAATGATCATGCGGCCGTGCGGATTGAGAAGCGCCGCGATTTTCGGGACGATCAGCGTGGCGGAGATGAAACTGACGTCGCATACAGCGAGGTCGAATTTGGTTTCGAAATCGGCGGGTGCGAGATAACGGGCGTTGATCCCTTCGCGGACTTCGACGCGCGGATCGTTGCGAAGACGCCAGTCTAGCTGGCCGCGGCCCACGTCGAGCGCGATGACGCGGGCGGCGCCGCGCTGCAGCAGGCAGTCGGTGAAGCCGCCGGTGGAGGAGCCCACGTCCAGGCAGGTGAAATTCGCGACGTCGATTTTGAAATGATCTAATGCGCCGGCGAGCTTCACGCCTCCGCGGCTGACGTAGGGGAGTTTTTCGAGGAGCTCGATGTTCGCATCGGCGGCGACGGTGTGGCCGGGTTTATCGCTTTTCTGGCCGTCGATCAGGATCTGGCCGGCAAGGATGAGGGCTTTGGCTTTTTCGCGGGAGTCGGCCAGGGCTCGGTCGACCAGAAGTTGGTCGAGGCGGATCTTTGCGGGTTTTGGAACGCGCTGCATTACTGTCGCGCCTCGGAACCTGAACGTTTAACCGCTCCCTGTGGTCGCGGCTCGGGGTCACGGATCGACGCGTGGACGGCGGATTTCAATCCGCGCGGAGGTTCACCTCCGCATCGGCGAGGCAAGGCTGAAGCCTTGCGCGGGCTAAAGGCCCGCCGTCCATAGAACAGCCGATGCGTCACGTGGTGCGATTCACGATCCGGTCGGCCAGTTCGCGCAGGCGGTTGGCTCGGTCGTCGAAGGGCTCGAGAGCCAGGTGCGCGGCGAGGCGCTCCTGCTCGGCCATTTCGCGCGAACGGTCGATTCCGTAGACGGCGGGGAACGTGATTTTGTGCTGCGCGGCGTCTTTGCCGGCGGTCTTGCCGAGCTGTTCGGAGGACTGTTCCACGTCCAGCACATCGTCGACAATCTGGAAGGCGAAGCCGATATGTTCACCGAACCGCGTTAAGGCCGCAAGGTGTCGCGCGTCGGCGCCCGCGTAGATCGCGCCCATGCGGACGCTGGCGCGCAGCAGAGCTCCGGTTTTGGCGCGATGGATGGATTCGAGCAGATGCACGGTGGGGAATTTTCCTTCGCCCTCGATGTCGTTCACCTGACCGCCGATCATTCCGCCTACCGTGCCGGAGGCGGTGGAAAGTTCGTGAACCAGAGCGATGCGGCGCTCGGCCGGGGCGTCCAGTTTCGCGAGAACTTCGAAGGCCAGGGTGAGAAGCGCGTCGCCGGCCAGGATGGCCATGGCGTCGCCGAAAACCTTGTGACAGGTGGGACGGCCGCGGCGGAGATCGTCGTTGTCGAGCGCCGGAAGGTCGTCGTGGATGAGCGAATAAGTGTGAATCAGCTCGAGCGAACAAGCCGCGGCTTCGATGCCGGGCGACGAGTCGGCCACGGCGTTCGCGGCCGCGATGGCGAGCAGAGGACGAATGCGTTTGCCGCCGGCGAACAGGCTGTAGCGCATCGCTTTATGGATGGTAACGGGATTTTCGGTTTCGGGCGGCAGCAGACGATGGAGGGTCTGCTCAATGCACTGCTGCCCGGTCGCGATAAATTCTTCGGTATTCATTTTTCGGAACGGAAGGGCTGCGGCTGCACATCGCCTGCGCGGCGCATGAGAATTTCAACGCGCGATTCGGCATCGGCCAGCTGCTTGCGGCAGGCGTCACTCAACTTCGTACCGCGCTCGAACAGGTCGAGCGCGCGATCGAGCGGGAGGTCGCCGCTTTCCATTTCCTTCACAATCGCCTCCAGTTGTTGAAGGCCAACCTCGAAACTGAGAACGGGCTCGTCGGGCATCCTTCGTATTATAGAAGGACCCGCCAGCGCTCCTTGCGGCGGCATCGAACCGCTGGCCCGACGAAAATTCGGCATTTGACGGAGGCACGGGTCGGACCGGAGTCGTTTAGTTATGGAAAACAATGAGGATGAGTGGGCGCCAATCTGGAACCTGGAGTGCCCCAATGCAACGCGATGAACTACGCATCGATCGACCACGAAAAACATCTTCTGGAGCAAGTTGCAGCCGAGGAGTTCCTGGAACGCCCAAGTGAAGCTTCGTTCGGCTCCCTGTTCCAGATCTTTACTCCTCAGCTGACCTCGTTCTTCCGGGCGCGCGGCTGCGAACTCGCGCTGAGTGAAGATCTGGCCCAGGAGGTGATGCTGATTGTTTATCGAAAGGCGGATCAACTTCGGGATCGCCACTTGTTTCGCGCCTGGCTGTTCAAGGTTGCTCGAAGCGTCCTGTGCCGCCATTTCGGAAAGCGAGCGCGCGAGGTGGAGACGATCGGCTCCGAATATCTGTCCGACCGGCTGCTCGCCGCCAGTTATCTCTCCGCGGGCACGCCGGCATTCGAGTTTCTCGACTGGATCGAGTTCCTGGATAAGCGCGAGCAAGAGGCGCTACGGCTCCGATTTATCGAGGAATGGGAATATCACGAGATCGCCGCGGCGCAGGAGATTCCGATCGGCACCGTCCAGTGGCGAGTCTTCAATGCGAAGAAAAAGCTTGCGCCGCACCTGAGACCGCGGCAGGTTGCGGGTCGCCTGGCGGCTTAGGAGAGCGTGTTTGCTTTTGACTTCCGCGGCTCAGGAAGATGGCTGCGATGCCATCGCCGCGGCAAGTTTGGGAATGCCGACGCGAAACGTGGTCGCGCCCGGCTGCGACTGGACGCGAATCTCGCCGCGATGTCTGCGGATAATCCGCATTACGGTATCGAGTCCGAGACCGGTTCCCTCGCCGACGCCCTTGGTGGTGAAAAAGGGTTCAAAGATGTGCGGGAGCACGTCGGGTGGAATTCCCGATCCGTTGTCCTCAATCTCGACCACGACGTCGCGGGGGTCCTGACAGGTGCGGATTCGCAGCCGGCCCCCCACGGGCATGGCTTCTATCGCATTCACGATCAGGTTGGTCCACACCTGATTCAACTCGGCGCCGAATGCGCAAACCTTGGGAAGTCCGGAAGCGTACTCCTGTTCCACCTGGATCGATTTATTCCGCAGCTTGTGGGCCAGAATCACCAGCGTGTTGTCGATCCCGGCGCGAATATCGATTTCCTGTTCCGCGCCCTGGTCCATATAGGTGTATTCCTTCACGGCCTGAACCAGGTCGGAAATGCGGGTCGCGGCCTGACGGATTTCCTCCACCATGCGCGCCGCCACCAGCGAATAGTTGATGCGCAGCAGCACGTCGTGGAGCGCTTCCATTCCGACTTTCCCGGCGATGGCCGCGAGCTTCGCGGGATTGAACTCGGCTTCCGCCAGCGTGGGCGCGATTTTCCAGGGCTCCGGCAGGGAGCGCGCCTCCATCCAGTCCTCCAGTTCCTGCTCGCGGTCGCTCCGCTCGACCGGCGTGAGCGGCGCGGGCGGATTCTGGATCAGCGCGAGCGCAGACTCTTCACATCCGGCGATGTAAATTCTCTGTTCCCGGGTCAGGTTCCGCTGGTCGAGCCGGAGATACGCGCCGCGGAGTTCCGTGCGCACATCCCCGATCGCAGCGGCGGCGCGCTTCACCGCCGCGGCTGGATTGTTGAGCTCGTGCGCGAGCCCGGCGGAGAGTTTTCCGAGCGCCGCCAATTTATCGCGTTGCTCGGAAACCTTGGTGTAATCGCGGACCCGGTCGAGCATCAGCGCTACCAGCCGCTCGGTCAGCACCGGCATGCGCTGCAGCATCTCCGGAAAAAGGCTTTTATGAAAAAGCGCCACGCGGACCTGCGTGACGGCGCGTCCGTTCCCTTGAAACTTCTGCAGTCTTGAAAAGGGCAGGAGTCCGGTCACGTCGCCGGCGCCGGCACGGAAAAGCTGGCCGGCGCTGTCACTGCGGCCCTCAAGCTCGCCCTCCAGGAATACGAACATGCGATCGGCGGGATCGCCCTGGTGAAACAGGATGGCTCCCGGCTCAACGCGAACATCTTCGCCGTGCTGCGCGAACCAGGCAAGCTGCTCCTCGGGCAGGTCGGAAAAGACCGCGATACTTCGCAGATCCTGCGCTACGATCATCGGTCACCCAGATATTGATGCACGAACTGTATCGCAATCGACCCTTCGCCGACTCCGGATGCCACCCGTTTCACCGATCCACGGCGCACGTCGCCGGCGGCGAATACGCCCGGCACGCTGGTTTCGAGCAGTCCCGGATCGCGCGAGAGCGTCCAGCCGGCGGGAAACTTCCCGTTCTTCTTGAGATCGGTTCCGCTCAGGATGAAGCCCTTGTGGTCGCGCTCAATCACGCCGTTCAGCCATTCCGTCTTCGGCTCGGCTCCGATGAAGATGTAAACGGAGGTGGCCGGCACTCTGCTTGTCTCGCCGCTGGTGGAGCAACGCACCGAGATCGCTTCGAGCCGCGTCTCGCCGTGCACTTCCGCGAGGCTCGACTGGAACTCCACGTGAATGTTGGGGGTCTTTCCGATCTGCTCGACCAGGTAACTGGACATCGAGCTGGCGAGCGAGTCCGCGCGGACCAGCATGATCACGCGGCGAGCGTAGCGTGAAAAATTCATGGCCGCCTGTCCGGCCGAGTTCGCACCACCGATGACGTATACGTCTTCGCCGCTGCAGGTGGACGCCTCCGTGGAGCCCGCTCCGTAATAGACGCCGGCGCCTTGCAGGCGATCGATCCCCGGCGCATCGAGCTTCCGCCATTGCACGCCCATCGCCAGCAGCACGGAGTGGCAAGCGAGCTCGGCGCCATCGCCAACCTTCACGTACCGGTAGGAACCTTCGGCGCGCAGCCCGATGGCCTCCTGGGGCGACAGGATTTGCACTCCGAAGCGCCGGGCCTGAGTCACTGCGCGCCGGGTCAGGTCCGCGCCACTCAAGCCAGACGGAAATCCCAGGTAATTCTCGATCCTGGAGCTGAGTCCGGCCTGTCCGCCGGGCGCGTCGCGCTCGATGAGTACCGTTTTCAAACCTTCCGACGCCGCATAGACGCCGGCCGCGAGTCCGGCGGGGCCGCCGCCCACAATCACAAGATCGAAAAAATCGGCATCGGCGCTTACTTTGAGGCCGATTCGACCGGCCAGCTCGGAAGCCGCGGGATCGCTCAGGAAGGATCCGTCCGGAAACAGGACCAGCGGAAATGGAGCTGCGTCCGGGCCCAGGGTTGCGACCGCGCTCTGAACCTCCGGATCGCGATCCGCGCGTTCCACATCCAGCCACCGGAACGGCACCTGGTGGCGCGCGAGGAATTCACGCAGCGCATACGATTTCGGCGACCATCGGTCGCTCAGCACGCGCAATCCGCTGAATGGCGGACGGTAGCCCGCCAGCCAGTCTTCTAGCAGATCGTCCAGCACTGGGTAGAGTTGCTGGTCCGGCGGATCCCAGGGTTTCAGCAGATAGTGGTGGATTCGCGCGTCATTGATGGCCTTGATGGCGGCGTCGGTATCGGCGTAGGCAGTCAGCAGTGCGCGCTTTGCGTCGGGATACAGCTTGATGGCTTCCGTCAGAAAGGCGACGCCGGTCATCTGCGGCATGCGCTGATCCACCAGGAAGAGCGCGACGGGCTCGTTTCGCTTCTGCAACTCGGTGAGCGCGTCCAAAGCCGCGCGTCCGGAATCCGCGCGCAGGATTCGATACCGGTCTGCGTAGCGCTCGCGCAAATCTCTCTGGATGGCGCGCAAGACCTCGGGATCGTCGTCGACCGTGAAAAGCGCTGGTTTCACTACTTTTCAGCATACACGCCGGACGCGGCCAGCGACCCGTGCTCAGGCCTCGCTGCATTGTTATGGCCTTGTGACAATAGATGAGTATGATAGGGGTTCCTAGTATCATGTTCCGGAAATTCATCGCATATCTCCACAACACGTGGAGCATTTTGGAGGGCGGGATTTTATCCCGCGCGGAGCTTCAGCTCCGCAGTTCGGGTCGAGCTGCGGGGCTAAAGCCCCGCGCGGACTCAAGTCCGCCCTCCCCGACTGTATCGAGTTATTCAAGGGATTTGCGGGACAAGAAGTTCGTCGCATGGTGGGGTGGGCATGCTTGCCCGCCGGCTCAAAAGCCGGCCCCACGCCATCGGTCCAACTCGGGACGGGCCCAAGGTGCATAGCTGCGGGCGCGATCTGCCAAAGGAAAAGAGGTCACGGAATGATTCGGACGGCGCGAGTGAATGAGACATGCAGCCTAGGGTTGCGAGCGGTGCGGATTCTCTGGATGGTTGGCTCAGCCGTGGTGTTGGCAGCTGGTCAAAACTTGAATCGCACGGTTGGCCCGCAAAACGACGGGTCTATTGTGGCCTCGGACAACCAGACACTCACGCCCGCCGGCAAAATCATTGAGCTCGGCTCGCCCGTGCGCGCCAAGTCCATCGCGCTTAATCCGAACGGCAAGACCAACAGCGGCGCCGTCCTGCTGATGGGTTCACCCCAGCCGATTATCGTGTTCAACACGGCCACCGGACAGGTGGTCCAGCGGTTCCTTCCAACCTTTATGAAGGGCACCGAATCCACACCCAGCAAAGCGGGGTCCTTCACCGGTGTCACCTATTCCGCTGACGGCAAGAGGCTCTTCTTCAGCCAGGACGACAACCACGTCGTCATCGCGAATGTGAATCCGCAAACCGGGCTCCTGACCAACGGGCAGAGCGTCGAGCTTCCCGAGCCGCCGGCGGATGGCCGGCCGTATTATAAGCCGAAAGCCATCAACCCGGGCGGCATCGCGGTTTCCGCGGACGGCAAGCGCGCCTACGTGGTGCTGAACGTGGCCAACGCGCTGGGCGTGATCGATCTGGCCGATTCTCCGGCGAAGCTCATCGCCCAGATTCCGGTCGGCAATGCGCCGAACAGCGTGATCATCCATGGCAAATACGCTTACGTCAGCAATGAAGGCGGACGCCCTGCCACCAGTGAAGATTTCACGAACTATTCCGATGGAACGAAGATCGTGGCCGACCGGAAAGATGCTTTCGCCATTACCGGGACCGTGTCGGTGGTCGACCTGCCGGCGGGCAAGGAGGTAAAGACTGTCAAGGTAGGCCTGCACCCGGCCGGGATGACAATCTCCCGGTCCGAATCTCTATGTTGCCAATGCCTATAGCGACAGCCTCTCGGTCATCGACCTGAATACCGACGAAGTGGTGCGCACCATCGATCTCAGCGTTCCGATCGCCGGCGGGGTGTTCGGTTCCGGACCTAATGGCGTCGCCGTGACCGATGACGGACGGGCCTATGTCACGCTGGGCCAAGCCAACGCGGTCGCCGCCATCAACCTTCAGGGCCGGGATGCTCATCCGGTCCTCGGTTACATTCCGACCGGATATTTCCCGACCTCGATCGCCTATGACAAAGTTCAGAAGCAACTGGTGGTCGCCGACGACAAGGGATTGGGCACGCATGTTCCGGCGCATTCCGGCGGCCTGGCCGGTTTTAGCACGCATCAGGATACCGGAACCGTCAATCTGATTCCGCTGCCGAATGCCAACCAACTGGCCCGGTTCAGCAAACAGGTCTTCGACAATAATCACTGGAACCTGACGACGAACATCGAGGTGGGACCGGAATACGTGGATGCGCACGCCGTACCGGTGGCGGTTCCGAGGCATATTGGCGAGCCCTCCCTCATCCAGCATGTCTTTCTGATCATCAAAGAGAACCGCACCTACGATCAGATGCTGGGGGACGTGGCCTGGGGCTAACGGAGATCCGTCGCTCGCGGTTTTTGCATCCGCCGTTCCGAACCAGCACGCATTGGTGCGGCGCTTTCCGATCCTCGATAATGTGTACGCTCCCAGCCGGCAGTCGGCGGACGGTCATCCATGGATCGGTATGTCGGGATCCTTCTACTCGAATGACATCTTGTCGCCGGACTGGATCCGCTCCTATCCGGGTGGCAATTCCGACGACGCGTTGACCTACACTCCGAAAGGCTTTCTATGGACCGCAGCGGAGGCCAGGGGTCTGACTGCCAGGCTGTACGGCGAATGGAGCAACGCGAAGATCGCCAAGAAGTCGAATGGCGCGGAATACACCTGGAGCGATTTCTACAGCACCGCGCTATGCAAGGAAGGCAAAGCGCCCCATTCCAGTTGCATCGTTCCGGACGATGCCATCCGCGTAACCTCCGAGATTCCCTCGGCAGCGAAAATCATGGACCCGCATTATCCGCCGTTCAATCTTAAAATTCCCGACCAGTACCGGATGGATTATTGGATCCCCGAATTCCAGCGCCTGGATGCAGCCAATCAGGTTCCCAATCTGACGATTCTGTGGCTTCCCGACGACCACACCGCCGGAACCACCAAAGGGCAGCCCTATCCAGCCAACTATCAGGCCGATAACGATCTCGCGCTTGGCCGGATGGTAGAAGCCATCAGCCACAGCAAGGTATGGGCGCATTCGGCGATTTTCGTCGAGGAGGATGATTCCCAGTCCGGCGTGGATCACGTGGATGGGCACCGCCAGCCGGTTTTTGTCATCAGCCCGTATACGGTGGCTCCCCAGGCGCCCGGACAGGGCAAGGCGATCCATACGACTTACACTGCCGAGAACATCAATCGCACCATCGAGAACATTCTCGGCATGCAACCGCTGACCCAGTTCGACCTGGTGGCATCCCCCATGTTCGACGCGTTTCAGGACGCGCCTGATCTGACTCCGTACGACCACCTGGCGGCGGTCGATCCCGCTCGACCAGGGACCAAATCTGCCGGTGGATAAGACTGCTCGATACAGCCCGATGCAGAAAGCCTGGCTCCAGGCCACGGCGGAAGTGATGAAAGGCAAATACGACAAAGCGGATGCAGTCGACCCGAACTTCCTGAACCATGTGACCTGGTACTCGGCGACGGGGTGGACACGTCCCTATCCGGGAGAGGACCAGGTGCTGATGCCCGGCCCATTCGTCAAGGCGGCCAAGAAATACCGGGACGACGACGATCACTGATCCCAATCGCCTTCGGCACTCACCTGATATCCGCCGCGGCCCGAATCGCACACGCTCATTCTCCAGTTCGCCCAAACAGACGACGAAGACTGCGACCCGACGTCGCGTAAGCTATGGAGCCGTGCACATTCAATTCGATCTCCGTGCCGGTTCCAGCTCCGCTCCAGATCGCCAGCTTGCCACCGATTTGCTTGGCGCGTTCACGCATCCCAGGCAGGCCATAGTGGCCGGCACGGCCGTGCTGCAGGATTTCAGGCGGAATTCCGTCCCCGTCATCCCGAATGCGCAGCCTGAAAACTCGTTTCCCGTAGATAAATTCGGTTTCAATGTTCCGGGCGCGGGCGTGACCGAAAGCGTTTCGGAGCGCTTCACGAGCGAAGCGATAAACCTCGTCGCGAACGATCGGATCCAGCTCTCTGGCTGCGCCTTGTACCAGCAGGCGGAACGCCGCTGAATCCCCGGTGGCGAGTTCGTCGCCCAGAGCCCTCACGGCTTGCGTCAGATCGTTGGTAAGCGCAGGGGACGTTCGCAACTCATATACCGCAGTGCGCCCCTCCTCCAGCGCCTGATCGGCCTGCCGCAGACTCTGTTCGAGCTGATCTCTTGTTTTGCCGTCCGGCATCAGGTCATAGACCACCTGCAGACGGAGCACCAGGCCCTGAAACGTCTGTAGAAGCGTGTCGTGCAAATCGCGGGCGATCCGGGTGCGTTCCCTGACGCGCTCTTCGAGACGAAGCTCCAGGATGCGTCGCGCGATGGCCCAGCCTAAAAACGCGGCGATCAGAACGGTAGAGATTGCGGTTACCGGTACAGTCACCAGGACTCCGCGCTCGACGGCGCTCATATTCGCGACGGCGATCGGCAACTCCTCATTCAGCTCGCGGTCGATGCGATTGACTTCGCCCGCGGTGGTGGTTTCGACACGATGCAGTTCATCGTCTAGGTGAACACGAACACCCTCCCAGTCCCCCGCGGCAGCGAGCGCGGCCAGGTCGTGAACCTGGGAAGGCAGCGTCACATCAATGGTGTTCAACACGGTCAAGAATGTAGGGTCCACCCGGAATACCGCGGGTAAGAACTGGAGAGTGCGCCGGGCCTCCTGAACCCGCTCGAGGAGCGGTGTGCTTAAGGATGTGGCTTCCGAGCCCAGCCGGCTGGCGTCCTTAGCCGCGACGAGCTCATTCAATTGCTGATGAAACGACAACAAGCTTTGCTGGAGCCGCAAGGCCACAATCAACTGTTGACTGATTCCCATGAGACGACCGGTCTGGAGACGAGCCTTTTCAAACTGCAGAATCACCAGCCCGTTTCCGCCCAGAATCACGGCAATCAAGAGCGCCAGGGCAAACGCGAGACTCCGGTCGATGTTAAACGAATTGGTCTCTGATGATCTCATTCGAGTGTTCACAAAGCGCGTGTGCGGCCCGAACCCAATCTCAATTGTGCACGCTAAGAGCTTGGTGAAAAAGGGGACAGCGTAGAGCGATGACGCCGAGCTTCACCCGGAAGCATGAAAATCGTCGCTCATCGGGGGGCATTCGGAGGGGCGTTCCAAGAAAGGGGACAGCGTGGAGCGATGAAGCCGAGCTTCGCCCGGAAGCATAAGAATCGCGGCTCGTCGAGAGGCATTCGGAGGGGGCGTTCCAAAAAAGGGGACAGACCGCTCTGTCCACCGGAGTGGTGGTGTCGGCTGTTGAGGGTGTGTGGGTTGGGGACAGAGTAGTCAGTCCCCTTTTTTGCGCGGGCGTTGGTGGGTGCTCCAAGGAGGGGACGGCGTGGCGCTGAAACCGGTGATCGCTTTGAGCTGCGTTTCGAGTTCAGCCGCGGCTTCGCTCGCGTTCTTCTGTCCAATCAGAACCGAATGCACGGCGTCGATGTAAGCTTTCGAAACCTGCCGATAGACGGCGCCGGTCACAACGGAGGGACGGGCGACGATCCTGGCGCGCTGACCCGGCGGGAACGAAAGATCGGCGGATTCGGTTGAGCCGGCGCCGCTCTCCCGCTCGCTCGCCTGGATTAACGCGCGAAGCTGGAAGCGAAGCAAGGCCATGGCCTCCTTGGGATGACTCGAGTGCAAGGAGACGGCGGTGCCCGTACCTCCCGCGACTCCGACCGATCCGGCCTGTCCTGCCGGCAGAGCTGAGAACCCCGTCTTGACCCCCGAGGGCCTGCTTCGCCGTCCGATCTGGCGCATTTGCCCGGTCGCGGTCATCGGGGTCAGCAGCCAGATCCGGTCGAAGGCGGCCTTGCCCGACTCAAAAATCCTCATCGAATCGTACTCGCGGTACGCCACCACGCCGGGCGGTGAGATCCACCCAATCCAATGCCGGGCCCGTTCCCAGGCGCCGATGGTGGCCGGATTATTCACGCTGATGGTCCGATCCGGCTCGATGATTTGGCCGCCGCCTTCGGAGGCCTGCCATTCCAGGGCATTGCAGAGCATCCCCTCCGAAGCGGCGCCCTGCCACACGTAGCCCCAGAAATCCTTCACTCCTTTGGCGCGCTCGCCGGCTTGAATGCGCGCGGCCATGCTCTCGAGTTCCGCCCACGTTCTGGGAGGATGATCATATCCATACTCACGCAGCAGATCCGACCGGTATTCCAGGCTTCCCAGCGGAACATTGAAAGGGACCGCCACGAGTTTTCCGTTCACCGTGTAGGCTGGCAGCAGTTGCGGCTCGATCAGCGGGAGTTCGGCCGACAGATGGGGCCGGAGATCCGCCAAATCGGGTTCGAGAACGGGAGACCAGATCAAATCGATGTTCACGAGATCCACGCCGGAGCCATCCTCCAGCAACTTGCGAGCGAGATCCACGTAGTCGCGAGTGTCCTGCGGGACCGGGATATTCTTCACGCGAATCCCGGTTTGTTGGGTGAACTGTTCGAATAGCGCCCTGGCGGCCGGTCGATCCTCATTCCAGGAGTAGGTGTATTGCAACGTCACCGGCTGCCGTGGAGATTGCCGGCAGGCGGTCAGCGAAATCACCAGGACGACGGACAGCGCCGTGCAACAGAGACCGACGCCGCGCTCCATGAAAGGGACTGGGAAAGGGGCTGGCCCACTAGCCGGGGGCATAACTATCTCGTACCACGAATCGCGGATGCGCGAATGGAGGTACTGCGAGGCGCGGCTGACACGCATGCGTTCCCCCCATTATCCGACCTTGTCGGCTATCCTTGAATAAATATTCGCCGGTCATCCGCGAACTGCGTTCGCGTTCAGTGATGAAATCCGTCCCTGCACGTCATACTCAAGATGAAAGGATCACCCATGAAGAAGTCGACCGCACCTATTTCTCTGGCCGGCTGCGAGCTCGGCGAGGCGCGTCACGTGTGCGCGTTTTTCCATGACAGCGATGAAGAATATCGCGTGCTGCTTCCCTTCATTAAAGACGGCTTCGAGTGTGGCGACAAGGCGATTCACGTCGTCAATCCGGGTCAACATCCCGATCATCTGCAACGGTTAGCGGCCCTGGGGATCGATGCGGCGGCCGCTGAGCGGAGCGGGCAATTCGAGCTTCGCACCAACACGGAAACGTATCTTCGCGACGGCCGGTTCGATCAGGATCGGATGCTAGAAGCGTTCGAGCAGCTGGCCAGCGGCAACGCCCACGGAGGATTTCCGCTCAGCCGCATTGTCTGCCGGATGGATTGGGCGGTGGAAGATCAAGCGCACCTCGACGATCTGATTGAATTCGAATCGCGGGTAAATCACGTATGGGAGCGCCACGAGGACGCGGTGATTTGCACTTACCATCTTGGGAAGTTCGGAGGAGACACGGTGATCGACATGATGCGGACGCATCCCATGGTCATCATCGGCGGCATTCTTCAGCGGAATCCGTTCTACGTACCGCCGGAAGAGTTCCTGCGCGAAATTCGGGCGCGGCGAGCCGGGCGGAGTACGTCACGCTCGACCGCGATCTGAAATGGACATGCAACCCAAGGAATCCGCCGAAGAAATCAAGCACCTCCGTCGCTGCCTCAACAATCTGGTAAGTATCCTGGCTCTTCCGGTCATCTGGAGCGGAGGCGAGCCGTTCCAAATTGCGCAGACCTTGCTCGACACGCTGCTGGGTATGCTCAGCCTGGATCTTGTTTATGTGCGGCTGAAAGGCTTGGCCGGCGAGGCGCCCATCCAGATGGTCCGGGTCGCCCAAATGCGAGAAGGCTTGCCCGGCACGGAGGAGATCTGCGAGGCGCTCCACGGCGCTTTGGGAAATGATCCACAGCAGTGGCCGTCGCGGATGCGGAACCCGATCGGAGACGGGAACATTTCGATTCTGCCTTTGCGGCTGGGGCTGAGCGACGAGATGGGCGTAATGGTGGCGGGTTCGCAGCGGGCGGGATTTCCGGAAGAGACCGACCGGCTCCTGCTCGGCGTCGCCGCGAATCAGGCGTGGATCGGGCTGCAGGAGGCGCGGCGGCGAAGCGAACAGAACCGGGTCGCGAGCGACCTGGATGTACGGGTCGCGGAACGAACCAGGGAACTTGCCGAAGCCAACCAGGAGCTGCAACTCCAGGTTGGCCTGCTGCAACATTTTCCCGTCGCGGCATGGACGCTCGATCCGGACGGGACTCCGAATTTCGTGAATCGCAACTGGATGGAATATACGGGTCAGACGCTCGATTACGTGCGGTCGAACCCGGAGGCCTGGATGGCGGCGATCCACCCGGAGGATCGGGAAAGTACTTCCCGCAGCTTCTGGGATGGGGTCCGATCCGGGCAGGGTTTCGTGATGGAAGTCCGCTTTCGCCGGGTGAGCGACGGAACCTATCGCTGGCATCTCAATCGAGCGGTGGCGCTCCGTGACGCCGGGAATAAAATCCTGCGGTTTGTCGGCACTTCCACTGACATTGAGGATCTAAAACAGTCCCAAGCCAAGTCGCGGAGGGCGGAAGAACAAACCAGGTTGATCATCGATACGGCGCTGGATGCGGTGGTGACCATCGATGCCCAAGGGTCGATCACCGATTGGAACAAACAGGCGGAAATCGTGTTCGGCTGGAAGCATGGCGAAGCCATCGGCCGGTCGATGTCGGAAATGATTATTCCGGACCATCAACGCGTGGCTCACGGGCGCGGCTTACATCACTTCCTGGCGACTGGCGATGGTCCCATCTTGCGACGACGAATCGAAGTGACCGCCGTCCGGCGCAGCGGCGACGAATTCCCGGTCGAACTGGAAGTGGTACCCACGCGGCTGGGGCAGGATTGGACGTTTAGCGCCTTCATTCGCGACATCACCGAATCGAAGCTCGCGGAACAAAAGTTGCGAGCGAGCGAGCTCAACCTTCGGCAGATGACGGAAACCATTCCGGAGATGCTGTGGAGCGCGACGCCCCAAGGCGCGATCGATTATTGCAACGCCCGCGTGCTGGATTACAGCGGCTTCTCCGTCGAAGAACTGATGGGAAACGGTTGGATGAAACTGCTTCATCCGGACGATGGCGATCAGGCGGTTCGGGAGTGGATGTCCTGTGTCGCCACCGGAGCGGCGTACCGAGTGGAAGTCCGCATTTTCCGGGCCGCCGATCGCATGTACCGGTGGTGCGTAATGAGCGCGCTGCCTTTGCGGGACCAGCCAGGGCGGATCTTAAAGTGGTACGGGACGATCGTGGACATGCACGACTGGAAGCGGGCGCAGGAAGAGCTGCGCAACATGCAGGCGGAGTTGGCGCATGTGACGCGCGTGATGACGATGGGAGAACTTACCGCATCCATCGCGCATGAAGTGAACCAGCCCCTGGCTGCCCTGGTGGCAAGCGGGGACAGCTGTGCGGCATGGCTGGCGGCGGATCCGCCGAACATTGCGAAAGCTCGCACCGCGGCGGAACGAATCGTACACGCCGCCACCCAGGCGAGCGAAGTGGTTCAGCGGATTCGCACCATGTTCAGAAAATCCTCTTCGATCCGTTCGCCCGTGACGATTAACGAAGTGATCGAAGAGGCCATTTCATTGATCCAGAGTCAGCTCCTGTCGAAGCGTATTGCACTGCGCACGAATCTGGCTGAGAATTTGCCGGTGGTGACGGGCGACCGCGTCCAGATCGAGCAGGTGATTCTGAACCTGGCGATCAATGGCATGGAGGCCATGGCGGAAGTCGACGAACCGGCGCGCTGGCTGTTCATCCAATCGCAATGGGCGCATAGAACGGAAATTCAGGTTTCCGTCGCCGATAGCGGACCTGGACTTGATCCCAGCGTCGCGGCGCGGCTGTTCGACCCCTTCTTCACCACCAAGACCGATGGGATCGGAATGGGTCTCTCCATCAGCCGATCGATCATCGAAGCCCATGGCGGACGGCTGTGGGCCGCCGCCAACCAGCCCCATGGTGCGGTGTTTCATTTCGCGCTGCCGGTGGTTGGCGCCAGCGAATGAACCACGCGAGCCCACGGACCCCATTCGACCAAAGTAGAATAGCCATCTTGACGCCCCGCTGGTAGTATTTCAACTGGGATGGGTGGACACGGAGTTGAGTGCGCAATTCGCGATCGTCGAAGATGACGCTCTGGTAAGGGCGGCGTTAGAGGACTGCATGGAATCTGCAGGCTATCGGGTGGAAACGTTCGCCTCAGCGGAAGACTTTGAGAAGCGCGGCTCGACTCCGGCATTTGATTGTCTGATCCTGGACATAGAGCTGCCCGGCGTAAGCGGCCTGGAGCTTCAGAGCCGGATTCGGCAGGCTGGATACGGTGCTCCCATCGTGTTCGTTTCGGCGCATTGTACCGACGCAAATCGAGAGCGCACCAATAAGCTGGGTGCTTCCGGTTTTCTGTGCAAACCGGTGCGCCGGGAGGCGCTGTTAAAGGTCGTCGTGGAAGCGCTCAACCCGTAGGATCATCGAGCGACCCCTTTCGGTCGCCCGTTGGCGTATCGCCGTGCGGATTATCAGTGGGTGCGATCCTGGTTCCGGTTCTTCCTCCAGAAAGGGGACGAGAAGTGATACGAGTGTTGGCAGTCGGCGATGATCTTCTTCTTCGTGAGGGCATCGTTGCGCTGGTCGGGAACGCTTAAAATACCGTGCGGCGAACTGTACGATGAGATAATTGTGCGCATGGCGAGACGGGCGAGCATGGTGGCTGGCGCGGTCCTGGCGTGCTGTAACATTGCGTCGGCCCTCAACCCGTCTCTCGACGTCAGTCAATACGCGCACACCGCGTGGACGGTCCGGGACGGTTTTTTCAAGGGCGCCGTCACCTCCATTGCCCAGACGCCCGACGGTTATCTCTGGCTCGGCACGGAGTTCGGCTTGCTCCGCTTCGACGGCGTTCGGACCGTCCCATGGCAGCCGCCGGCGGATGAACGTCTCCCTGGCAGCAACATTCGAAGATTACTCGCCGGGCGCGACGGGCGTCTGTGGATCGCGACCAATCTAGGCCTGGCCAGTTGGAAAGACGGCAAGCTGACTCACTACCCGGAGCTTGCCGGCCAGGATATTCTGGCGCTCCTTGAAGACCGCGAAGGAGCCGTGTGGGTCGGCTCATGGTCGAGTTCCACCGGAAGGCTCTGCGAGATCCACGGTGCCAGCACCCAGTGCCACGGAGAAGACGGCAGCTTCGGCGGGGGAGTCATTTCGTTATACGAAGATTCCCGCGGTAACCTCTGGGCCGGAACGACGAGCGGGCTGTGGCGATGGAAGCCCGGCCCTCCGAAGCGCTATCCCCTGCCGAATGCGTGGTCCGGGATCTCCTCCATGGCCGAAGACGACAACACCACACTTCTGATGGCTACGAACGGCGGTCTCAACCAGCTAGTCGATGGGAAGATCCAGGCGTATCCGCTTTCGGGCGTCGTGCCGCGGTTCGGCTCCGGCCGTATGCTCAGGGATCGGGATGGCGGCTTGTGGATCGGGACTGAAGACCGCGGCCTCTTGCACCTACACCAGGGGAGGATGGATTTTTTTGCGCGGCCCGACGGCCTGTCGGAAGATTACGTTCAAACCGTGTTTGAGGATCGTGAAGGCAGCATTTGGGCCGCGACCTTGAATGGCCTCGACCGTTTTCGCGACTATTCGGTCCCCACGATTTCCGTCCAGCAAGGCTTGTCGAGTACCACCGTTCAGTCCGTCCTCGCGGCCAGGGACGGTAGCGTCTGGCTCGGCACGGTGGATGGATTGAATCGATGGAACAACGGACGAGTTACGATTTACCGCAAGCGAAATAGTGGATTGCCGGATGATTCCGCCCAGTCCCTGTTTGAGGACGATCACGAGCGAATCTGGGTCTCAACGAATCGCGGGGTCGCTTACTTCGAGAATGGCCGCTTTACTCCCGCGCCCGGGATTCCTCTTGGAGTTGTGCATTCCATCGTTGGCGACGGCGAGGGAAATCTCTGGATCAACCACCAGCAGCAGGGTCTGCTTCACATCGTCCAGGGACGCGTGGTCGAGCGCATTTCCTGGGCCGATCTGGGAGGGAAAGACATTGGATTTTCTCTGCTCCCGGATTCGTTGCCCGGCAGTCTCTGGCTGGGATTTTTTAAAGGCGGCGTCGTAAACGTCAAGGCGGGTAAGATCAGTGCTTCGTACTCAGCGGCTGACGGCCTGGGCGAGGGTCGGGTCGATGATCTCAGGCTCGACGGCGACGGCACTCTCTGGGTCGCGACTCCGGGCGGGCTAAGTCGCGTCAAAGGCGGTCATGTAGCGACGCTGACCAGCCAGAACGGGTTGCCCTGCGATTCGGCTCAGTGGATGATGGAAGACGACGATCATGCGTTCTGGCTGAACATGGATTGTGGACTGGTGCGCATCGCCGGGACGGAATTGAACGCGTGGAGCGCCGATCCGAGGCGGACCGTCCGGGCCTCGGTTTTCGATAGTTTCGATGGGGTCAAAAGTCACGCGACCGGTACCGGTTTCAGTTCCCGTGTCGCCAAGTCGGCGGACGGGAAGATCTGGTTCTTGCCTCTCGACGGCGCCAGCGTCGTAGATCCGCGTCACCTTTCGTTCAACCAGCTCCCGCCGCCGGTGCATATCGAGCAGATCACTGCGGACCGCAAAATCTACGATGCCTCTTCGCGCGTGCGCCTACCGCCTCTGGTGCGCGATCTGGAAATCGACTATACCGCGCTCAGCCTGGTCGCGCCGGAGAAGAATCGCTTTCGTGTGAAGCTGGAGGGCCGCGATTCCGGCTGGAAGGACGTCGGCAATCAAAGGAAGGCCTTCTATAACGATCTTCCTCCACGCGATTACCGCTTCCGCGTGATGGCCAGCAATAACAACGGCGTGTGGAACCAGGCCGGCGCGTCGTTCGATTTTTCCATCGCCCCGGCGTATTACCAGACCGCCTGGTTCCGCGCGTCAATGGTTGGCATCGGGTTGGTGATCCTGTGGGGGTTGCATCGTTATCGCGTCTATCAGGTGGCGCGCGAGTTTAACGTGCGACTTGAGGAGCGCGTCAGCGAGCGCACCCGTCTCGCCCGCGATTTACACGATACACTCTTGCAGAGCTTCCACGGGTTGATGCTCCGTTTCCAGGTGGTAGACAAATTGCTGCCCGAGGGAAAGGCGAAGGAACAACTGGAAAAGGCACTCGAACTCGCTGACCGTGCGATCGCCGAGGGTAGAAGCGCCGTTTATGACTTGCGTTCGTCCACCACCCTGACGAACGATCTGGCCGAAGCCGTGAACGCGGTTGGCGACGAACTTTCTACCGACCACGATGCGGCTTTCAATCTGATGGTGGAAGGTCCCACCCGGGACCTGCACCCCATCATAAGGGATGAGCTTTACCGCATCTCGCGCGAGGCATTGAGCAATGCATTCAAGCACGCCCATGCGCGCCAGATTGAGGCGGAAATCAGCTATGGACCACAGGCGTTCCGGATGCGCATTCGGGATGATGGAGACGGCATTCCAGAGGAAATTCTGGACCAGGGTCGCACCGGACATTACGGCCTCCCGGGAATGCGCGAACGCGCCAAGCAAATCGGCGCGGAACTGACCATTTGGAGCCGCCTGGGGACCGGCACGGAAATCGAATTGAGCCTGCCGCGCGCCACCGCTTACGCCACGTCGCCGCAGCGATCCCGGTTCCGGCTGTTCCAACCGAAAGGGGACGAGAAGTGATTCGCGTATTGGCAGTGGACGATCATCCTCTTCTTCGTGACGGCATCGCTGCGCTGATCGGGAGCGAAGAGGATATCGAATTGATCGGCGAAGCCTCCAACGGGCGTGAAGCGGTCGACCTGTTTCGAAAGTGTCAACCCGACGTAACCCTGATGGACTTGCAGATGCCGGAGATGAACGGGATTGACGCCATCGGAGCGATCCGCGGCGAATTCCCCGAAGCCCGCATTATCGTCCTGACCACCAATCCGGGAGACGTTCAAGTTTCGCGGGCCCTAAAGGCCGGGGCGCGGGCGTATTTAATGAAGGGCGAGCTGCGGAAAGAGCTCCTCGAAACGATTCGGGCCGTTCATGCCGGCCAAAGGCGCCTGTCTTCCGACGTCGCGGCAGAGATTGCGGAACACTCCACCGACGGGGCTCTGACTCCTCGAGAGATCGGTGTGCTTCGTTTAGTGGCAGCCGGCAATAGCAACAAGGAAATCGGGGCGCAGCTATCGCTGACCGAGGTAACCGTCAAGAGCCATCTCAAGAACGTTCTCGCCAAGCTCGGAGCCAATGACCGGACCCACGCCGTCACCATCGCATTGAAACGCGGAATCATCGAGCTGTGATGGGCCGGCATCCTTTGAAAGAAGGACGTCGAAGACGTCTTTCGAGGGGCGTCGATCCCGCTACGAATTTCGTACGTGCCACGCTACTGCGACATGTTGAGGAGAAATCACGTCTCTAGTGTCATGTCGCGGAGAAATCGTTAGTGTGCTCCCCTCCATAACTGTCGGGGTTCTGTTGGAAATGCTGAGACCTACTCGGCTTCTGAAAACGGAACCCCGACTGTGAAGGAGGGGAGATAGTAATGATTTCTCCGAGGCGTGGGGCCCGCTTCCAGCCGGCGGACCCGTTTTCCAACGGGTCCAGCCGACCTGAAAGGTCGGCTGCGGGCAAGAATGCCCACCCCACAATGCAACGAACTGCCAACTCAGGACAATAGCGGCTGCAGAGGTTAGGGTAAACAATCGAACAGTCGGCCGACGCCGGGTGTCGTTGCCTCTGTGAAAGTCATGCGAATTCCATGCCTCGGCCGCAGGATGACCATGGGGCGTGGTTCAATCGTCTGGCCGGGAGCCAGCCGGAGATCGTATTTTCGGATCAGAGCGCTCAGAATCATCAGAATCTGCAGCGTGGCGTAGTTGCCACCGATACAGCCCCGCGGCCCCGCTCCGAAAGGCAGATGGGCGAAGGGCGTGTGCGACTTCTCGTTGACCTTCGAGAAGCGCTCCGGATGGAAACTTTCCGGGTTCTCCCAATACCGGGGCGAATGGTGCACGCCATAAATGAACACGATGACGGTCGAGCCTTTAGGTATGGCGAGATCGCCTACCCGGTCGTCCGCGAGGGCCATCCGATCGACCATCCAAAACGGCGGGTACAGGCGCAGAGCCTCCTGTATGACTTGAACGGCAAATTCGAATTTCGGAACGTGGGAGTAGGTCATGGGCGCTTCGCCCAGCACGGAATCGAACTCCTGCCGCAACCTTTCGATACAGTCCGGACGCGAGCTGAGCAGGTAGAGCAGCCACGACAAAGCATTCGACGAAGTTTCATGACCGGCGACCAGGAGCTGCATGCTTTCGCTCAGCACCAGCTCATCGCTCATGCCGTGTCCGTCCGTGTAGCGGGCATCCATCAAAATCTGCAGCAAATCGTGGCCGGGCGACTCCTGGCGGCGCTTCTTGATGTATTCGGAGAGAACGCGGTCGGCGCGGGCCCGCAACTCTTCGTGTCGGCGCAATTCGCCGGAGACGGTAAACCAGGGATTCAGGTAGGGCTGAATGGTTTGGCGAACCATGAATTCCTGGACGGTGGAGATGGTCCGGCTGATAAGGTCGATGTCTTCGTCTTTCAGCCGGGCGCCAAACAGCGACCTGCCGACCATCGCGAAGGTCATTTTCATCAGATGGGGGTAAATATCGACCGGCCCGGTGCGGGCCTCCCGGTCGAAATTCCGCAGCGAGTCCGCGAGCGAGTCCTGCATGATCGAGGACAAAACCTCGAGTTGTTTTCGATCGAAACCCTTCTGGATGAGGCGGCGCTGCGTACGCCAGACTTCCCCGTGGCTGGTGAGCAGACCCTTGCCCAGAAAATGCCCCATCCGCTTCACCTGAATTTCGGATTTGTGGTAATTTTCCGCGTTGGTCTTGAGTACGTGCTGAATGACGGCGGGATTGGTGGTAACGATGGCGTCCCTGACGCCGCCGAAATAGAACCGGAACGTGTCGCCGTGGAGTTCGGCGTATTTGGAAAGCGCCTGGACGGGATTGCGAGCCATCGCGCCCGAATCCGCGAAGGAGCGGAACCGCGAAACGACCGGCAGAGTTTGGGACATGGTCACGCCTGGCTGCCCCGTCGCCCCTGGGTCCCGCGCCGGCGGCAGGAAGGATCGAACCAGCTACTCATTTTCGACACTCGAAAATGAATCTTTGCTTCCCAATTGCTTCAAAAGCATCAGATGATGAACGACGGCTTCCCGCATGGTGGAATGTTGCCGATAGGGAACACCGTACTCTTCGGCGGTCTGTCGCACAATGCGGGTCAGCGAAGCGTAGTGGGTATGACACACAAAAGGGCAGAGATGATGGGCGATGTGGTGATTTAGCCCGCCGACCAGCCAAGCGACCAGCGGGGTACCCGTGGCATAGTCGGCCGTGGTCGCGAAGATATGATAGACGGCGTTGTCAAACTCACTGCGATCGGCGGGAAAGTAAGTGTCATCGACGGTGTGGGTGGTCTGAAATACCAGAGATACCGTTAAACCGATGATCATATGCGCCAGCACGAAAGCCAAAGCCACCAGCAGAGGCGATTTTCCCAATAAAACGATCGGCAAAATAATCATGTAGGTGACATAGAATGCTTTACCCGCAAAGAAGATGGCGTATTCCCGCGCCGGATGTTCGGTGCGTTTCAGGTATCCATGGACCGGAAAGAAAAAGGACTCAAAGTCCCGTATGAAAATATAATCGAGAGAAAACAGCGCGTAAAAGAACAATGCATAAATGTGCTGGAACCGCTGCAGAGGCGCGCGGGGTTCGTGGGGCGTGAACCGGAAGATCCCGCGTCCGGAAAGCGCGTCGTCTTCGTCGTGGAGATTGATGCAGGCGTGGTGGCCGCGATGATGGAGGATTCGCCACATGTATGAGTTGATTCCACACACATCGAAAACATAGTTCA
Organism: Terriglobia bacterium; assembly: GCA_963797245.1. Taxonomy (GTDB): domain Bacteria; phylum Acidobacteriota; class Terriglobia; order Bryobacterales; family Bryobacteraceae; genus Palsa-187. The sequence continues at coordinate 1,073,061 of CAWCPE010000005.1, read as the reverse complement.
GGGCGTGGTTCAAAGATCGTCGCGACGAGATGGCGTTGTGGTTGCTGTCGTGCGCGATGTTCAGCATGAGGAATGTCTGAGCAAGCGCATTCAAGAGGTAGACGGCGACGAACTTCCATGAATCCAGTTTGAACGCGTAGAGAACGATCCAACTGCACGCGAGCACGGCCAGCCCGACAAATATTTTTAGCACTATGGCGCGGTCGGCTTTGGGAGAGATCTTGCTTTCTGAAAAGAAATTGTCGAGCCGGCGGCGTAAGACTCTTGGAAATGAAGATCGGCCCGCTGGGTCGCCAACGGAGTGGTCCGGCCGTGCCTCCGATGGTACAAGATCATCCATCTCGGGCTTGACCCCCGCAACCGTCTCAATCCAGGGGCGAACCCGCGGGTTGTGTTGTCCGGACTTCTCTGCAGGCAGATTCAGAACATCATTCTAGCTCGAAATCTCAAGAAGAATCAAGGGAATCGGCTCGCGACGGATGGGCGTGGCGGCGCGGGGCTCTCGGGACGGATGACGGCTGGCGCTGCTCCCCGGCGTTGAAAATGTCTGTTAACATGAACGATGCGCGTATGAAACCGCTACGTTTTGAATCAGGCGATGGAACTCGCGGAGGGGCAGTGCAGAGCCCGCTCGTCGCGAGCATTCGGTCCCCGGAAAGACGGGCCCACTGGGCTCTCGATCGGTTGCCCAGAAACTGGGCGGCGATCGCAGATCAAGTGGCGGCGCGCCTGGATGCTTTGACGGATTTCCCGGCATTCGGTTTGGATCACCCCACAGGAGTCGCGCGGAAACCGGTTTTGCGCGCGGCGACGAACATTGTGGCAAAATCAGTGGGCGTGTCCTCGACACCGAGGCTCGTCTTTGATGCCCTGACCAGGTGGGGCGACGCTTAGGCGGAGAATGGTTACGCCCCGATTCTCAAAATCTGCCGGCAGTTTAATGCGCACTCCGAGACCGAGTCGCTACCCCTCACTGTACGCGGGGAACTGTAAGACGTTTATTGTTTTCGTGGTTCAAGGTTGGAGGTTCGCGCATGTCAGTACGACCACGGCCAGTACGAAGCTAAACTATGATTGCGTCCATTTTACATAAGCTGGATAGTTTCGGGGATCAGCACCCGCATAAACTGCTGTTTTCATACATTGACCTGAACGGCAATCAGATCGAAGGCTACTCCTACGCTTCGTTTCTTCACCGGACCCAGGCGATCGCCGGGCATTTGCGGAGAGAGCAGGGTTTCGCGGCGCAGGACCGGCTTCTGCTCGCCTACCCGCCGGGCCTTGAAATGATCTGCGCCTTTTTTGGTTGTGTGCGCGCCGGATTGATTCCGGTTCCCGTCTATCCCCCCACGTCGCATGGCTTCCAGGGGGCCTTGTACAAGATGGTCCACATCGCGAAGGATTGCCAGGCCGCCGGTATTTTAACGAGCAGGGACTACCACGGATCCCTGAAAACAAATCTTGCCAGAAGCGGGGTTTCGGCATCCGGGGTGGATGTGGATTACATTTCGGGTCTTCGGTGGATCGTAACGGAAGACCTGGTCGAAACGATTTCGGACGAAACTTTCAACGGCGCTTCAAAGCTTCTGTTTCTCCAGTACACGTCGGGGTCGACCCGGGATCCCAAGGGTGTGATGGTCACACACGAGAACGTACTCCATAACTGCCCGCGCGTGATCGACCATCCCGCGCCGGTGGTGGTGTCCTGGCTTCCGCAGTATCACGACATGGGGCTGATCGGGTGCTACCTTTATCCCGCGCTGAAGGGCGGCACGACTTACGGCTTCGCTCCCACCGACTTCATTCAGCGTCCGGCTCTGTGGTTCGATGCGATAAAAACCTACGCGGCCAGCGCCTCGGCGGCGCCAAACTTCGCGTACGACTATTGTCTCCGCGCCGGGCGGCTTTCGAGGGAGAGCCTGGAAAATTGCGACCTGAGCTCGCTGAGGCTGTTGTTGGCTGCCGCCGAACCCGTCAAACCCGGTACATATACGCGCTTTCTGGAAGCGTTTCAGCCGTACGGACTCAAGTCGGAGAGCTTTTTTGTCGCATACGGGCTGGCTGAGAATACGCTGGCGGTTTCGCACGGTGGCCGCAACATCATTTCGGTCAACAAGAACGCCATCGCGCTGGGGAAGGCCCGCATGACCACCGAGGTTTCCGAAATCGGCGCGGCCACGCAGATTGTCAGTTGTGGAACGCCCCTGCCGGGCCTCACCGTAAAGATCGTGGATCCCGAGAAGCACTTCGCGTTGGAGCCTGGTCACATCGGCGAGATTTGGGTCGCCGGAGACAGCAAGTGCATGGGTTACTGGAATAATCCAGAGCTGGGGCTGAAGATGTTTCATGCCCGCCTGGTGGACGACAGCCCCTACGACGACGGCTACCTCCGGACGGGCGACATGGGGTTCTTCCACAACGGCGAACTCTTTGTTTGCGGCCGCATCAAAGATATGGTGATCGTCCGCGGCCAAAACTATTACCCGCAGGATATAGAGGAAGTTGTGGAGAAGTCATCCGGCTTGATCCGGGGTAACTGCGTGGCCGCGTTTCAGATTCACGAAGACACCGAGCCGGCACTTGCGATTGTTGCCGAAGTGAAAAACCCTAAAGGAGTACCCGACGCGCTGAAGATCGCGGTTGCGGTCCGGAATTACCTCAACGTGGAGGTTGCGCGGATTTCCTTCATTGCCCCTCGTTCGATACCGAGAACCAGTTCGGGCAAGATCATGCGGCATAAGACGAAGCAGATGTGGCTGGATGGTCAGTTTACTGTACTTTCGGAGTATTCGCGGGAAAAAGACTCGGAACTCTCTCTCTCCGGGTCGGAAAATCAGTCCTCTTTCGACGCATTGAAAGCCAGATACAACCTGACGGGCCAAGAATCTTACAACCTCATCGAGGCCGGACTGGATTCCCTGGATCTGGTTGTGTTCATGCATGAGATCAAGGAACTTTTAAAGGATAAGGGCGCCGACATGCTGGCGAGGCAGGTGGATGTCGGCCTCATTCAGCGGGTCAGCGTAGCCGACTTGTTTCAACTGGCGGAACAGCTGGAGCGTGCTCCGGAAGAAGCACTGGTGTTACTGCGGCATTCCCTGGCGGCCTTCCGTGAAGAGCAGCGTGCGGCGGAAAAGCTGATGATGAGCGACGACCGAAAGCTCATCTTCGAGCCTGCCGCCCCTGCGTTATTGCCCGAGATACCGGTGCTGAATCAAGTTTTGCTCACAGGTGGCACGGGCTTCATCGGACCGTTCCTGGTGAAGAGTCTGCTGGAGCAGACGCGCGCGAAGATCTATGTTCTGGTCAGGTCTTCCGACGAGCATCAGGGCAGGCAACGGTTGAGGGCCGCGATGGAATCGATGGGACCTTGCGGGGCGGGCCTGATGCGGATGTTCGAGGCTCGCGTGGTTCCGGTGTGCGGAGATCTCGGGCAGGCCAAGCTGGGTCTCACGCAGGATACCTGGGATCTTCTCGCCCATGAAGTCGATACCGTGTTTCATAACGGCGCGACCGTAAATTACCTGTTCAATTACGACCGGATGCGCGACGCGAACGTACTGGGAACGAACGAGGTCTTAAGACTGGCGTTCGAAGGACGGCCCAAGAGCTTTAACTATGTCTCGACCACCTTCGTGTTCGGGTGGGCCGTTAAAAACGTCCTGTATGAAACCGACCTGAATAACAACATGGAGCTGCTTGATTTTGGATACAGCCAATCCAAATGGGTAGCCGAGCAGGTGGTGGTAGATGCGCGCCGCCGGGGACTTGTGACGCGGATTTTCCGGCCCGCTCTGGTGAGCCCCTCCGTTACCGGCGGAGGCAATAATTTCGATATCGCCGTTCGCCTGGTGGCGTTCATGGTGAATCACGGCATTGGAGTGGATGCTCTGAACCAGGTCAGCTTCGTGCCCGCGGATCTGGTGGCGAACAATATCGTTGCAATTTCCACGACTCCGGGGACGGCCAATCAAACTTATCATGTTACGCGGGACGAATACGCGAACATGTTGGATATCACCGGATTGATTACGAAGGCGACCGGGCGGCAATTCGAGGTGTTCAGCCTTCCCGATTTTGTTCCCGAGCTGATCCGGAGATGCCGGAAGGAAGATCTGCTCTTTCCATTGCTGGACTTTCTGGTGGGCTCCGTCGACAACATCTCGGCGATGGAGTTCAAACGCTATGACAGTTCCAGCTATCAAGCGGCCCGGAATGCTTCGGAATGGGGTAAGGCGGATCCGTCTCTCGAAGACACGGTCAACGGCATTCTGAGATTCATGCAGCGAAAGGGAATCGTCTCCGTTGCGGCTCGTGAGGTCAATGCCGTGGCAAACTGCCGGTAGGCACTCTACGGCTTCCGGAATATAAGAGTCTCTTTTACTTTCTGACCGGTTTCCAAGGTGCCCGTCGTCGTTACGGTCATCTGGTGTCCGTCCGCGGAAACCACCCAACGGTCCTTTTCAACAATCTGATTGTCCCGCCGATAAATCGAATCGACCGTATGAGCGTCGACAGATTGGAGCGTCACTGTATCGTTGTTGGAATTTTTCAGATCGTATTCCTTGCCGTCAAATCGGGCCGTGTAGCTGAACTCGCCCGAGAAATGAACCCCATCCGTTCCGTCCGGCTCGATTTTAAGCGTCAGCCCCTGCCGCAAACGGGTTTTGGTCATATCCTGCGTCCACTCACCGGCGAACAGGTTATCGGCGACCTTGGCGCCCCCGGTTCGCGTCCACACAGTAATCCGGTTGGGATGGCCTTTCTCGAAAGTGGTGCTGGTCAACTCGTTGGCGTCCGTCGAAAGTTTGTAACGAACCGTCGCCACCAGGTCTCCATCTTTTTTTTCCTTGACCTCGGCCTGATGCTTGTCGATCCTGCGCAGCTCGATCTGATTAAACGCGGGATTGCCTTGTGCCGACGCTTCATGTCCGTTCCACTTCGCTGTGAAATCCATGTGAGTGTCGCCCGAGGTCACTACGTGCACTCCATCGTGTAGAGCTGTAATGGAGATTTTGTTGGGTGGATCCAAGCTAGACTGCGCGGAGACCAGCGTCCAGGAGCCAATGCGGGGATCCGCGGCGGCCAGCGGAAGGGCCGCAACCAGGCCCAGCAACGCGAGTTTGTGCATTCGTCCTCCTCAACCGACCGAAGCTTTAACCAATCTTCGCAGATTCAAGGCGAACGCGGCGGGTGAGCGCAGGATGTGATTGACTGTTAAGGAGTTGGCGTGACATCATGAATGTCGTGCATGCGCGCCGTTTCTGGTTGGCCGGGGTAGTTTTTGCCGCCGTCCTGGCTCTTCTTCCATTTTCTTTTCACGCTGAGCGTCATCTCGAGACGGCCACCCGCATTGAAGGCAGCCAGGCGGAAACAGTCTCGCAGGAGCTGGCCAGTCGTTTTCGTTCGCCATTCGTGGACCGCGTCGTCCTGGTGATTCAGGGGCTCCCACCCGCGGATTCGGACGCGGGCGAACAAGCGTTGGCGACCATTGAAGCGGGACTGCGGGACGAACCCGGCGTGTCCGGAATCGTTTCCCGTCTCGATTTTCACGATCCGATTTTCCTGGGCAAGGGAGGAGGAACCTTTGTACTGGTGGGACTCGCCTCGACCGATGGCCCCGTCGAGTCGCTGGTCCCGAAACTTCACGAGCGGGCCAGCGCTCTTCAAAAACAATTGCGTGGCCGTTACCCGGCGGTGAAGATCGAGCTGACGGGCGAGACGCCGCTGAATTTCGACATTCGGAAGGCCAGCGCCGATGACGTGCAACACGCCGAAAGTCTGGTGATTCCGGCGACCCTCGCACTTCTACTGGTGGCTTTCGGAAGCGTGGTGGCGGCCGTGATTCCATTGGCCGTCGGCCAGCTTGCCATCGCGACCACTCTGGCGATTGCGGGATTTCTGGCCATGCGCTGGCACTTGTCCATTCTGATCCAGAATCTGGCCACGATGCTGGGACTCGGCTTGGGGATCGACTACGCCTTGCTCATGGTCAGCCGGTTCCGGGAAGCGATCTGCGCCGGGCACAGCGGATGGAACGCTTCCGTCATCGCGGCACGCCAGGCGGGGAACACGCTCCTGATTTCGGCCTCGACGGTAGCCATCGGATTTCTAGCCCTTCTGACGGTTCCGATCAGCGAAGTTCGTTCCATCGGGGTGGCGGGATTCCTGGTGGCGGCAGTGAGCCTGGTGCTGGTGACTACGCTGGTTCCGGCCGTGCTGGCGCTGCTTGGTCCGCGCATTAATGCCGGCCGGTTGCCCTTTGTTCCCAGGTTGGACGCGGATCGGGCCGCCCGCACGGGAAACCGGTGGAGGCAGTGGGGGAAAATGATTGTCGCGCATCCCTGGGTCGCCATCTTGGTGGCCGGCGCGCCTTTGCTTCTGCTGGCCTGGCAGGCCATGCGGCTGGATACCAGCGTTCCCAAAGGGGACTGGCTTCCGCCGGCGGCCGAATCGGTTCACGCGCTTCACACCCTGGAACACATGAATCGGGCTGGCATTGTGTACTCCTTGCGCGTGATTGTCGAACTTCCGGCGGATTCCATCGCGCAAACGGACGCGGGGTGGAATGCCATTGATCGCATCACCAAGCGGCTCGCCAGCGACCCTCGCGCCGACCGCGTAATCTCCATCACGACGATGGCGGACGGCAACCGGTCTTCGCTCCGCGACCTCACGCGGGAGACCCGTCGAACGTTCCTGAGTCAAGACGGACGGGCCGCGCTGCTGGAGGTTTTACCCGCGGCTTCGGTTTCCCTGCGCGAGCAGGTGAACTGGGTGCGGGACTTGCGGAAGACCGGCGCGCCAGCTCTCACGGGAATCCCCGGCTCGACGTTACTGGTGGGAGGTATCCCGGCGCTGAATGCCGATTATCAGACCATTGTCGTGGACCGGATGACGTCGGTGATGGCGCTGGTGGTAGGGGGGACCCTCCTGGCGCTGCTGGTCGGATTCCGATCGCTTTTCGCCGCGGTGAAGGCCATCGCTCTGAACCTGCTTTCCGTGGCGGCCTCCTTCGGAGCCTTGGTCTTAGTCTTTCAAGACGGACACGGGAGTCGCTGGCTGGGAGTGCCTGCGGCCACGGGCAGCATCTTCCCGATTGTGCCGATCGTCGCCTTTGCCATTGTCTTTGGACTGAGCATGGATTACGAAGTGTTCCTGGTCGCTCGAGTCCTCGAAGCCAGAAGGTGCGGACTGAGTGAAACGGATGCCATCCCGGAGGCGCTGGCCAGAACCGCAGGTCTGATTACCAGCGCCGCCGCGATCATGATCGTGGTATTCGCGGCCTTCACGTTCGGAAACTTCCTGGTGGTGAAGATGCTTGGATTCACGCTGGCGGTGGCCGTTTTCATCGACGCAACCCTGGTTCGCATTGTGATCGGTCCGGCCCTGCTTCGTGTTGCGGGCGCCTGGAACTGGTGGCCCGGGGGGCTCGCCGCACGAAGCGCGCCAATAATGGCGGGCCGGGAATAACGCGTTCACACACTCGATGGGACCACGCTCGAAGCGCGAGAGGTGGCGATCCCGCGCTCCAGCTTCTTCGAAAGATAGATGCCCGCCAGGCAGAATCCGATGAACAAGTAATAGCCCGGCAGGATGGTCGAGCTGTTGGTCGGGATGGTCAGTTGACCGCCCGCATCCTTCATGTCTTGCATGGCGCTTCCGATCACGCCATTGAACGCGACAAAGGACATGAAGATGGCCACCGCCATGACGTCCGCCATCGACCACTTGGAAACATCGAAAGCGAAAAACTTTACGATGCGGCTGGTGCGTAACATGGCCGGCCGGACCAGACTGGCGCTCAGCGCCAGCATCTTCAGCACCGGGAAGACCACGCTGAACAGCAGGACCAGCACGGCGACGACCGACATCTCCGGCCGGCCCATTTCGATCAGGGTTTGAAACACCTCGAGCACGTTCTTGCTTCGGTAGTAAAGCGACTGCTCGCCAAACTCGATGGGGGTGCCGAGGAGGGTGGCGCTCAAGTGAGTAATCTTGACTTCGACTTCGAGCATCGGGCTGAGCACGCCGCCGGCCAGCAACACGATCGAGAACAACATCAGCACCGCCACGGCGGGCCGTGTGAGTATCGGCCTTCCGGCGGTGAGCACGATAAACCCCGCCAGAACCGATCCGAGCACGATCAGGTAGTACCGGGTGACTCTTTCGTCAGCTTCCCCGATCTGCTTGCCCAGAGTCTGCACACAATCCGCTTCGCTGGAGCACCCGTGCCGCTTCAGAATGGACGAATAGGCGGTCATGTCCACCGCGCTGAACGTATTCTTGATCCCCTCCGCCAGGACCCCGCGGATGGACTCTTTGAAACCCGTTAGATTTTTGGGTTTGGCCAGTTCCACCATCACGACGTCGGTATACTCCGGCACATGGGGCCGCAGGGCCCCCAGGATCATATTCACCAGCATGGGGTTTCCCTGCCCGGGCATGGACGCCTTCGCGCCCTTGGGGAGCGGGGCGCTCATCTGCTTCTTGATGTTGTCGAGAAGGGCGTAAAGCGACCGTTCGACCATGGGCCGGAGACTCTTGCTCTGCCCCGTTAAATCCAGCTTGTCAACTTGAGCGTTCAGAATCGGCCCGATGATGTCGCGCCAGCGGTCGGCATCCAGCAGCCCGTAGCGGACGTGAGTCAGCTCTGCCAAGTCGGTGCGAAGGTCGCGCCGCGCCGCGAGACCGTCAATGGTCAGCCAGGTGAACCATATGACCGGTAAGAGCAGGAGCGCGCCTGCAACCAACCGGAGATTGAACTGACGTGAAGGTTCTCGCGGTGACGACTCCGCCGGCTCGGCAACGTTTTCCATACCAGTGATAACGAGTATAAACCCCGGCTGAGCCGCAAGGCGTCGAATTCCCCATCTTACCGCACTAAAAAAATCGCGTCACTCTCCGCGGATCATCAGTTCTCTAACAGGGTGCTGAAAAAGGGGACAGACCGCTCTGTCCACGCCGGGTGCTCCTCAAACAAACCAACGATTTCGGATCGGGGACAGAGTAGTCTGTCCCCTTTTTCAGCACCCTGCTAAAGATTTAGGAGCCGTCTGGGATCGACCGCACCTTGCTCAGTCTGAAAAACTTCTCCCCGCAGCCGTCTCGTAGCGTCCCGCTACGGAGCGATCGTAAAGGGCAACGTGAATTCAAGCGAGCCGTTGTAGTACATCTTCAATTGCCAGTTGCCGGGATCTTGTGCGGCCTCGCTGCCGGCCAGGACCAGCGGTGCGGCTGCGCAGCCGCTGCCGCTGCTGCCGATGGTCAACGAAGGTTGGAAGGGGTCCACCTGGCCCGCGGGATGAATCCAGTTCGCCGTAAGCACGTCTCCTGCGTGCGCGCCCGCGTAGGTGAAATACACCCACACCACTGCATTGGTCGACGGAAACGACGACTGCGCGGGCGGCGCTGAGCAAGCCAGCTCGCGGGTCCCCACGGTGTTGACCGAGCCGGCCAGTTCCTCCGAAGTGACCGAGAACGCGGATCCCGCGGCCACCGCGATGGTTACGCCGGACTGGCTCATCGCATGGCCGGCTTCGACCACCACCGGCACCGCATTGCCGCTCGCCGCCGGCGGGATCACTGCGGTTACCTGCATGATCCCCGCCACTTGACCCAATGCCGCAATGGCCGATTGCACCAGCGCGGGCACGCCGCCAATCGTCACGCTCACCGGAGCAACGGAGTTCGGGAGCGGAAGGGTTGCGAAGGCTCCATCCACGCTGGCGGGAAGAGTCTGGCCCGTTCCCGTGACCTCCAGGGTGATGGTGCTGCCGGCCGCCGCCGGCGCGGCGGGGGAGTTCGCGGTGCGGCCGTCCGGATTGAGCGCTGTGGCCTGGCCGGCGCCCTGCCCATTCACGGTAAAGACTCCCGGCGCCGCCGCGGCGATGTTCACCGTCACGGGCGCGGAAGTTTTTCCCTGATAGGTGACCGTAACCTGCGCAGTCGACCCGGTGACTTCATAAGGGACCATCGCCGTAATCGCGGTGGATGTGGTGGAGACCAGCGGCGCCGCGATTCCATTGAACTGAGCGCTCAGTAAGGCGTTGGTGGTGAACTGTGAACTGACCAGACCGGAGCTCAGTGCGAACCCGGAGGGCTGCGCGGGAGCCAGTCCTGAGCCGGAAATCACCACCATCTCGCCCGGCGACACCGTGCCCGTGACGAAGCTGGCGGCATTGGCCACCGACTCGATGACGGGCGTTGCTCCAAGGGCGGTCGCGGCGGTCCAACCGGTGACAAGATTATACGTGTCGATCGATCCGAGGCCGGTGGTCTGGTCGTATCCGAAACCTGCGTAATAGCCCAGAGTGCCGCCCACGCAGTCCGGCGTGCCGGTGAGGCATAGCACGACGTTATTGTTGTTCACCACGTCATGGAACATGGATGGCGAACTCAGCCCCAACCCATAGATGCTGGCATTGATGTTGCCGGCCCCATTCTGCTTCAACGCCTGATTCAATAACGCGAGCATGCCGGCGAAGACAGGTGTAGCGGCGGATGTGCCCCCCACCTGGATGGTTTGGCCGGAGGTAATGATGTTGTATGGATCGTGCGCGTCCGAAGCCGCGAAGGCGAGATCCGGCACATCGCGCTGTCCGTCGGCCGGAACGCCGGGCCCGACTTGCCACGCAGGCTTGGCGTACAGGCCGCTGACGCCGCCGCCGGTGGCCGCCAGCCCGGGGCCGGTTTCGAAGGCGTTCAAAGTGATGGTATCGTTCCACGCCATCTCCGGAATGTAGCTCAGCGCCGAGCCGCCGTGCGTGCCGTTTTGCGAGCCCCAATAGACTCCGCTCCCCTCATTAAACTCCGTGCCTCCGACCGCCGTGACTTCGGGTATGCTGGCCGGGAAGCTGACATTCAATCCAAACTGAGCCGCCGGTTCGCCCGACGGATCGCACCCGGCCGCTCCGGAATCGCCGCTGGCGACCACCCAGGTGATTCCCAGCGTGTTCGCCTTCCTCGCTTCGGCTTGGTATTGAGCAGCGAAGGAGGCTGGAACGATGGCTTCGCACAAGGCGAAGCTCTCGCTGACGATGGGCGCCAGCTTTTGATCGATGGCATAAAACGCGGAACTGTCGGCATCCGAGCTGTAGACAAAGGTCAAGGCGGCGTTCGGTGCGATGGCGCCGGCCCACTCCAGGTCGAGATCGGCTTCGATGAGGTCGCCCGGATCGGTGCCGGGAGTTCCGTTCATTACGAACGTGATTTGCGGCGCGGGTAAACCGAAGTTCGTTCGAAACTGCTGGATGTCGGAAATGTCCACGGCGGATTGCCCCACGATGGCGATTTTCTGGCCGGTGCCGTTGATTCCCTGGCCGTAAAGAGCGTTGATGTCGTAAACGGTGGCGAGATCGCCGGGGGCCAGTGAGTATCCTCCATTCGAAACGTAGGCCGGCCTGGCCATCGACTTTGGATGGAAGTCGTTGAGACCGCGGATCGAGCCGATCAGCGGCTTCAGTTCGGACGGGAGGGACGGTTCCGTGGATGCCGCGAAGTGGAGTTCGTTCCGAATGAGATAGCGGTGCAGGGCGGTGTGAAAGGCGGCGTCGGCCTGGGCGGCGGTGCCGCTGAAGGCGATCCAGTCGCGCCCGCGCGCTGCGTACTCGATGGTGAATCCGGACGATTTAACCCATGCCGTGACGCGCGCGAAGTCGGCGGCGCTTAACCCGAAGCGATCGGCATATTGTTCCGGGGTGAGCCATTGGTGATAGCTGGGAGATGCAGGGTTGCGCTGCGCCGCCAGCAACTCGTCAAGCTCCGCTTGCTGCGCGGGGGTCTGCGCAAACATCAACTGGATATACCCAAGCCTGAGGTCTGGATCGGCAGGTCCCTGGTCGTATTGAGGCCGCGCCAGCGGATGAAGGTTTTGGCCGGAAAGCATCGCGCCGCAAACCGCTAGAAACACGGTGAATAGAACGAATCCAGGGCAAGTCGTGGCCTGGCGTGAGCCCAATCGCAATCCCATAGCCCGTTAGTTCGACAGATCGGGCGTTTTTATTTAGGCGGAGGAATGCCGCGCCGCTCGCGCGCGCTTCGGCCGATTAATGAACCGTCGCCGTCACTACGTGCAGGATCCCGGGGGTGAACGCCCCGAAATCGACCTGGCCTCCGCCTACCAGCGGTGGCGTCAGCGCAGTCGACGTGGCGGATTCCGCGCTGGCGACTCCGCCTTGGTAGGGCGCGGCGGTGATCTCGATCTGCCAGGTCCCGCCCGACGGCAACGCGGCCAGCGCCGCTGCGGGAATGGCGAAGGTTCCCAGAGCCGCCGGCTCCACGCACGACACCGTCGTGCTCAACGTCCCGCTGGAGGTCGTCGTGTCTCCGATAATCAGGATCAGGGCCTGATCGAATCCGGACCCGCTCCAGGTGATGGTCAGCGGCTGGGCGTGGCTGACGCTGGAAAGCGTGCTCAAGTTGGACGTGAAACTGACCGGCATCGTAGCGGTCGCGGTGAACGGCCCCACTTGTTTGCCGCCCGATCCGGTGAGCGTGTAGGTCCCTCCGTTTTCGAGCGCGCCCGCGGCGAGCGACGCGGAATACGCTGGACCGAGCGGGCCCACCGTCACCGGCATGGTCTGCGACGGAACGCCCGGACCGCTGAGGGTTAGGGTTCCCGCGTCGAGCAGAGCGTTCGGCCCTGACGGTTCCTTCCCGCCGGTCGGAGTGGTTTCCTGGACCACCGTGCATCCGCCGATCTTCGCGCCCGAGTAATCGATCAAGAACGCGGCCGCCGTATATTGGTTGAACACCCCGCCTGCGATCGTTGAGTTCTGCACCGTGCCGCCTGAGTAGTACACGACGCCCGCGATGGTCAAGCCTGCGAACGTGATGTTCCCGCCATTTTCGAGCGAGTCGAAAGTCGTCGTATTGATTTGACTCGAGCAGGACGTCTGGCCCGGCGCGGCGATGGCGAGCGTCGCGGAATTCCCGGTTTGTCCGCCCGCGGTCACCTGCACCGACGCGAAACAATCGGCCGGCATGCTGGTGGGCAGCACGAAATTGATCTGCCACAGCCCGGGGTAGCCGGTGACCGCGCCTGCGTAGAGCGGCGTGATTTGGGTCCCGTCGACCGTGACCATGAAATTACCTGCCGCGGTCTGGTCGCCGGAGGTGCCGCCCGCGTCGTTGGCCGGATCCGCTCCTCCGCCGGTGCCCCACAGCACCACCGTATCGCCGGGATGCGCGGGCGTAAGCTCGAAGTTATATCCGTCCGAATTCACGCTGCCGGTGGTGAAACGGATAAGGCTCAATCCATTGTTTACGTTGGCGAGCGTAGCCTGCGCCTCGCCCGTTCCGCCGCTGTTCGAGGTGCCGATGCCGAAGCTGCGCTGGGCCACAGTGACGTTCTGCGGCGGACTGGTCTGCAAGTTGTAAGTGACCCTCACCGAGTAGGTTCCCGGCGTCGCCGAGGACGGCAGGAATCCGGCGACGACGGCCGCGCTCGTGTAAATCAGATTGGCGGGAATGGCCGCGCCGCCGGCCGCTGGAGTGAAGGAGATGGAAGTTCCCACCAGGTTCTGCGGATACGGAAGCGACGCGCCCTGAATCGTCGCGGGGCCAAGATTGTTCCCGAAAATCACGAACACCACGCCGGGGGCTAGCGTGGTCTGATATCCGGTCGCGTTGGCAATTCCGCCGGGGGTGATGGAGGGCGCACCCGTCGTGCTGGTGGTTTGGGCGTAGCCGATCGCGCCGGCGCAAAATACAGCCAGGGCGGCATATCCGACAAATCGAAGTTTCATTTGAAAATGTTCCTGATCAGCACTTGCGCAGGACCCATGCGCCACCCGTCACGCGCCTTCGGCGGTGTGCTAGAATCCGGCGAGACGGCTGCGCTTCGAGGGTTTTCATGACGTCCGGTACGGGCCACCCGAGCATCGACGACCTGTTTGCCGCGACTTACCAGGAGCTACGGCGGCTGGCTTCGGCTGTCAAGGGCCGCGACAAAAGCGCGACGCTCAACCCCACGGCGCTGGTGCATGAGGCCTGGATCAAGCTTTCGGCCTCGCCCGGCCTGGTGGCGGTCTCCGAACTGCATTTCAAGCGAATGGCGGCCCGCGCGATGCGCCAGGTGCTGATTGAAGCCGCGCGCAAGCGTCACGCCTTGAAGCGCGGCGCCGGCGAGGCAACCGTGTTGATCAGCACCGATTTTCCCGAAGCGCCGTCTATCCTGGTGGACGAGGAACTGCTGGGGCTCGACCGCGCGCTCGAGGAGCTGGCGGCCATGAACGCCCGCCAGGCGATGATGGTGGAGAGCCGCTTCTTTGGCGGCCTGGAAATGACCGAAATCGCCGAGCTGCTGGAAATCTCGGAAGCGACGGTGCTGCGCGACTGGCGCGCGGCGCGGGCCTGGCTCGCGCAAGCCTTGCGGGGAGATTGATGGATCCGGAGCGCTGGGAACACGTGCAGGCGCTGTTTCACCGCGCCGCGGATCTGGAGGAGTTCGATCGTCCGCAATTCCTCGAAGAGGCGTGCGCAGGCGACCAACGGCTTCTCTCGGAAGTGACCCGCATGCTCGAACAGGATCGCCGCGCATCGCTGCTCGACCGCGACGTGACCGAAGTCGCCGGCGACTTGCTTGGCGCGGCGCTGTCCAACGCCTTCCGCGAATCGAGCCCGTACCGGATCCAGCGCCTGCTCGGCGAAGGCGGCATGGGAGTGGTCTATCTGGCCGAGCGCAAGGATCTCGGGAATCTGGTCGCCATCAAAATCCTGCGCGACGGCTGGCTCTCCCCCGACCGGAGTGGCCGGTTCGCGTCCGAGCAGCGCACGCTCGCGCAGTTGAATCATCCCTCCATCGCGCGCATCTACGACGCGAGCACGCTCCCCGACGGCACCCCTTGGTTCGTCATGGAGTACGTCGACGGCGTTTCCATCACCGATTATTGCCGCCGCCACAACGCCTCCGCCGATCAACGCGTGAAGCTGATCCGTGCCGTGGCCGAAGCCGTTCAATACGCGCATGAACACGGCGTGATCCATCGGGATCTGAAACCGTCGAACATTCTTGTAAAATCCGACGGCAGCGTCCGGTTGCTCGATTTCGGAATCGCCAAGCAGCTGGATGCCGATGGGCGCCCGCTCAGCCACACGCGCACCGCGCTGCGTCCCATGACCACCGCCTACGCCTCGCCCGAGCAGCGTCGCGGCGAGCCGATCGGCCCATCCACCGACGTCTACTCGCTCGGCGTGGTTTTTTACGAGCTGCTGGCCGGCAAGCTGCCCTTCGATCTTTCGCGGAAGACCGCGTCAGAGGCCCAGACGATCGTCACCGGCGGTGAGCCCGTGCGGCCATCCGCAGCCGCGCGGGAGCCGCGCGTCTCACGAAACAAGTCCAAGCTGGACGCGATGTGCATGGCCGCGATCCGCGCCAACCCAGGCGATCGCTATCCCTCCGTCGCGGTGCTCATCCGGGATATCGATCATTACTTGAACGATGAGCCGCTCGAAGCGCAGCCCGATTCGTGGCGATCTTCGTTTGCGCGGTTCGCCCGGCGAAACCGGCGAGCCGCTTTCGGCTTGATTGCGGCACTCGCCGTCGCCGCGCTCGCCGCTACTCTGACGCTCGCGTTTTCGCGCAAGCTTCCTCAGAACGCGGGACGCGAAAAAATCGTAGCCGTCCTGCCCTTTGAGAACGCGGGCGCGGACCACAGCGTCGATTTCCTTTCCGACGCTCTGGCCGAAGAAGTCTGGCGCACGCTCGACCATTCGCGTTCCCTCTCGCTCCGTGCCCCTCAGGCGACCCGCAACTACACCGGCGCCGCGCGCAATCTCGAACAGGCGGGGCGGGACCTGCAGGTGGCCACCATCGCCTCCGGCCATTTCTTTAAGAACGGGGATCGGCTACAGGTGACGCTCGAGTTAACCGACGTCGCCGCCAACCGTCGCGTGTGGAGCGATGCTTTCGATGTCCCGGCCGAGAACATGGTGGCGATGCAAGCACAGGTCGCGGCCAAAACGCGCCGCTCCATGGCGCCCGTGCTGGGCGCGACGGATTTCGTCACCACTTTGCCTCAGCCCAAGAACGAAGAAGCGTATCAGCTCTATCTCCAGGCCCAGACTCTGCCCGACAGCATTTCGAAGGATCCAAAAATTGTCCAACGCGCGATCGCCATTTTAACCCGCTCAGTCGCGCTCGATCCCACCTACGCCCCCGCCTGGACCGCGCTCGCGCGCTGGTACACCGATGCCCAATGGTGGGCCAACGGCGGCGCGGAGGCGATGGCGCACGCGCGCGAATGCAACCTGAAAGCCGTGGCGCTCGACCCGGACGATCTCGCGACAGCGGGCGGCATGCTGTACCAGCGCACTTCACCCGCGTTCGTGGGCAAAGACGGCGCGATCACCAAGAGCCAGGCGTTTCGGGAAATGGAAGATCTGTTGCGCCGCCGTCCCGACCACGCCCGCCTGCATTTCTACGCGAGCTGGATTCTGCGCGATGTCGGCCTGCTCGACGAGGCCGCGCGCGAGTGTGACGCCTCCATTCTGATCGACGCGCAGGGCGCCGGCGCGCGCTCCTGCGGCGTCACCTTCATGCTGCTGGGCGACCACGCGCGCGCCGCGGACTATCTGCGCCTCGATCCGGATTCGGAAGTTTCGAAGGCCGTGTCCATCGATCTGCTATTGCGCCAGGGAAAGGAGAAGGAAGCACTCCACGCGATGACCGCGTTTCTGCCGACCTGGGGAGGCTACGCGATTGTCGAAGCGTACCTCGAACACCGGCCGGCGCAAGACATTGCCGCCATGGCGCGGGATCTAAAACCCGCGGGAGATCCCGAGATCAATTATTTCTCCGCCGTTCACCTCGCCTACGCCGGGCAGACGCGACCCGCGCTGGCGATGCTGAAGCAAACCATCGCCCGCGGTTACTGTTCGTTCCCCGCCGCGAAATCGGATCCGATGTTTCAAAGCGTGCGCCCGGCCCCCGAATTCGCGGCGCTCGAATCGGCCGGCACAGCGTGCCGCAATCAGTTTCAAAAAGACCGCTCCACCCCAGCACGATAGGCTGTGGCGCACGTCCTTCAGCACGCCGCCGATGAGATCGTGAATCTCGGAATCATCATCGACGATCAGAACACTGCTGGTGGACATGTGCCGTAGAATAGCCGATCTCCATGACAGTACGATGAGAGGCTGCCATCGTGGAAGCCGATCGCAGCCCACTCGGCCGGATGTCGTAAACTAAGGCAATGGGCTCGGCCGCCGGCACCTCAGAGTGCCCCGCTTGTCATCACAGCAATGCGTCAGGCGCATCTCGCTGTGCGGCGTGCGGCGCGCAACTCGGCCCCAGCGACGCGACGGTTACCCATTTGACGATGGACGCCGGATGGTCCCGTGCGACGCGAGCGGAGTCGCCCGTTGCAAGTCCCGGTTTGTCCCTCCAGCCCGGCAACCTCATCGCCGGCCGTTACGAAATCCTGAAACTGCTCGGCGAAGGTGGAATGGGGGCGGTCTACAAGGCGCGCGACCAGGAACTCGATCGCCTGGTTGCGCTGAAGGTGATCCGCCCGGAGCTGGCCGGCCAATCCAACGTTCTCGCCCGCTTCAAGCAGGAATTGATTCTCGCGCGGACCGTCACACATCGGAATGTGATTCGCATTTTCGACCTGGGTATCGCCGACGGATGCCGCTTCATCACCATGGAGTTCGTGGAGGGACGCGATCTTTCTTCCATCCTCGAAGAACGTAAACTCAGCCCTGAAGAAGCGGTGAAGATTCTTTGCCAGGTGTGCTCCGCGCTCGAGGCCGCGCACGTGGAAGGAGTGGTGCATCGGGATCTGAAACCCCAAAACGTGATGCTGGAGGCGAGCGGGCGCGTGGTGGTGATGGATTTTGGGCTGGCGCGCTCCATGGAAGCATCCGGGCTGACGCAGGCGGGCGCCATCATGGGAACGCCGGCGTACATGTCTCCGGAACAGGCCAAAGGTCTGCCGGCCGATGAGCGTTCCGATATTTTCTCGCTCGGCATCATTCTTTACAGAATGCTGACCGGCGTGGTGCCGTTCAAGGCGGAAAGCGCGCTCGCCAGCCTGCTGCTGCGGACGCAAGGCCCTCCCGCACCGCCGATGCAGCTTGAGCCTGGGATCCCTCAAGGCTTGAACGATATTGTCATGAAGGCGCTTGCCACCGATCCGGTGAACCGTTATCAGAAGGCCGCCGATCTCGGCAAGGATTTGCATGACTGGGAGGAAGGCGTCCTCCACCAGCACATCGTCACGCCATCCGTCAAGATGATGGAGGAGTCGACCGCGGGCAAATGGATCGGGATCGCAGTGGCCTGCATGATCGTTCTGGGGGCGGTCGGTTATGGCGTTTACCGGCTGCTCAACCGGCCGTCCGCGCCGGTGGCTCCGATGACCGTGCTGATCTCCGATTTCAGTAATCACACGGGCGATGAAGTTTTCACGGGTACGCTTGAATCGACCCTCAAGCTTGCGTTAGAAGGCGCCTCCTTCATCGGTGCGTATGACCGGACCAGAGTGCGCGAACTGGGATTGAAAGCCATCAAAGGCCCCTTTGACGAACCGGCGGCTGAAGCGGTCGCGGCGAGCCAGGGATTGAACGTCGTCGTATCGGGCTCCATCGACCGGCGCGGATCCGATTACCAGCTTGCCCTGCGAGCCGTTCGGACCGTGACCGGCAAAGTGCTCGCCAACGTGGACGCCACCGCGCCCAACAAGGACCAGGTGCTGTTTGCCGTCACTAAGCTGGGCACCGCGTTGAGAAAAGCGCTCGGCGATTCGACTTCGGAATCGGCGCAGCGTTTGTCGATGGAGACGCTCTCCTCCGGGAACCTGGAAGCGGTGCATGAGTACGCGTCCGGCCTGGACAATCTGTCGACCGGTAAATTCGCCGACGCGCAGGCGCATCTTTCGAAGGCTGTCGAACTGGATCCGAACTTCGGTATGGCGTACACGATCATGGCCAGCGCGGCTCGCAACCAGGGGCGTTTTCAGGATGCCGAGCAGTACATCCGCAAAGCCATCCAACTCAGCGGCCGGATGACCGAGCGCGAGCGCTATCGCACCCGTGCTTATCTATATTTTTTGACCGGCGATTACCAGAAATGCACGGAAGAATACAGTGCGCTTCTTGATCGCTACACGGCCGATACCGGGGCGTACACGAATCTGGGCGTGTGCCTGGCGCACCAACACAACATTCCGAAATCTGTCGAGGTCGCGCGCCGGGCGGTCGCGATTCTGCCGAAACGGGCGATTTACCACTCCAATCTAGCGATGGACCTGGTCTATAGCGGCGACTTCACGGGGGCGTTGAAAGAGGCTGAAGAAACGGTGAAGCTCGGCTACGTCAACGGCTATCTGGTGGAGGCGTTTGCGTACCTCGGGATGGAACAGACAGCGCCGGCCGCGGAGGCGTACCATAATCTCGAAAAGACCATACCCTCCGATGCCGCGACCGGATTGGCGGACTTGGCAGTTTACGAAGGCCGCTACGCGGACGCGGTCAAGATGCTCGAACACGGCGCGGAGCAGGATTTGAACGGACCCAAGCCGGACAAAGACGCCGCTGCCACGAAATATTGGATGTTGGCGCATGTCCAGCTTCTGCGGAAGCAGAACGCCGCTGCGCTCGCTGCCGCCAAGCTCGCGCTCGACAACAGTAAAGAGGTTCAGACCAGGCTGATTGCGGGTCAGGTGTACGCCGCGCTGGGCGAAGAGGCGAAGGCGCAGGAGCTTGCGTCGGGTCTCGCGAATGAGCTGCAAAGCGAGCCGCAGGCTTACGCCAAGTTGATCGAAGGTGAGCTGGCCCTGAAAAAAGGCGATGGCCGGGGCGCGGTCAAAATGTTCAATGACGCGAACAATCTGATGGACACCTGGATGGGCCGTCTGGATCTGGGCCAGGCGTACCTCCAAATCGAGCAGTACCCGGATGCCGATTCCGAGTTCGACCGCTGCATCAAACGGCGTGGCGAGGCGACGTCGTTGTTCCTCGATCTGTCCACGTACGGCTATTTCCCGCCCGTTTATTACGATCAGGGCCGCGCGCGCGAGGGCATGAAAACAGCCGGATACGCCGACTTTTATAAGAAGTACACGACCATCCGCGGCACAGCCGGCGAGGACCCCCTGCTCGCGGACGTCAAGCAGCGGATCGCCCATTAGTACTTGTAACCGGGCGACCACAATTCCTCTTGACGCATTTCACCGCGTCGCCCATACTTAACGTTCAAGAATGAGTGGGGGTCAGAGGTGTGAGCGTTCTCCTGCCAGGTCATGTCCGTCGTTCTCTTGCTGTGCAAGCAGTGGATACGGTCGTTCATGAAGTTGTAATGATTTCGCGTGATCGCCGAACTCCCGAATTTACGGAGGCACCCGCGATGGTGGCGGGCAGTTGAGCGTGCCGGGTTGAGTCCAATTCAGAACGGCGGAAAGCGAACAGCAATGAAACGAAGCGTTCTTGGGATTGTCGGATTGGCGCTGTGTGCGCCGGCGGCCTGGTCGAGCGATTCGCTGACTTTTTTCAACAACTGGTTTGTGACCGGCGATTACGCCGTGGCGGGCGTCGGCCTGCATGGGACCGGCAACACGTCGACCGGCCTGGCTACCGGCACCATCGACATGACGGGCGTTCCCTCGAACTCGCTGCCCATCGCCGCATTTCTATATTGGTCCACGGTTGAGCCGTCCTCGACTCCCGGCGGCAGCATCGGATATTTCGACGGAAATAAGATTCAAGGCGCCGTACTAGGCAACCCCAATAGTCCGAACCCGGGTTGCACTGCAAAATCCTTCGCATTCGTGTACCGCGCGGACGTGCTCCGGTACCTGCCGGTGGATTCCAATAACAACCCGATCGCCAATGGCAACCAGACGGTCAAGCTGCCGGACGTGGGCGCGAACCCCGGTGGAACCGGCATTAACACCAACGGCGCCAGCCTGGTTGTGATTTATAAAGTGATCGTCGCGGGACTTCCCACCATCGCGCCGCTTCGCGCGGTGGTAATTTACAACGGCGCGTTTACGCTGACGGACGGTCAGGGAGCCCCGCCCATGACGCAGGCCGTCGCCGGATTCTACCAGGCCGCGGCAAATGACAACGCCAGGGTCACCAGCATTGTGGCGAACGGCCAGAAAGGTTTTACTTCGCCCTTTTCGGTAAATGGCCAGACGCTGAGCACCGATCCGTTCGTGGGCACGCTCGGAGCGCACTGGGACAATCCCAGTTTCAACGTAAACCTGCCCACCAACGCCGCTTCATTTACCACCATGGCAACCGCCGGGAACAGCCAGACTTGCGTGACATGGGCCGCCATTGTTTCGAGCATGAACGTCCAGGACAGTGATAACGACGGGCTGCTCGACATCTGGGAGACGCAGGGATTGCATCGCAATACGACCGCTTTCCCCGCCACCTTCGGCACCTGCTCGAATCTGCCGGCCGGGGATACCTGCGTGAATCTGCCCGCCATGGGCGCCAATCCCAACAAGAAAGACATTTTCGTCCAGATCGACTGGATGCACGCGACCACGCCGCCCAGCGGATCGGGTGGCACCGACGGTTTGGGAACGCACGATCACATGCCGCAGCTCCAGGCAATGAGTACGGTCGCATCCGTCTTCTCGACCAACGGGATTAATCTCCATTTCGACGTCGGCCCGAACTACTTTGAGATCCCCGGGAATGCGCAGGCCGAGCAAAGCCTCTGCGGGAATGCGGGATGCTCCTTCATCGTGCCCGCCGCTTACGCCAGCGGTGGATCGGACATCGACGAATCCACCCTGATCTGCCAGAGCACCCAGACGCACCCCTGCGATTATCCCGGCCTGAACTATCCGGTGCTGAGTTTCGAATACGGCTTCGCTTCCGTCCGCGACGGCAACCAGATCTTGGGCATCCCGGCGCATTTCGCGCAAAACCGGAAAGACATCTTCCATTACGCGCTGTTTGCGCATGCGCTGGCCGGACCGTTCAACGCCGCCGGTACTCCCATCAATCCCTTTACTCTGCAGGCGACCAACGCTCCGTTGAGTTACTCGGGCATCGCTCACAAGCCCGGCGGAGGCTTCATGGTAACGCTCGGTCTGTGGCGATCCGATATTCCGGCCTACGATCAGGTGGGCAGCGTGCAGGTGCAGGCCGGCACATTGATGCATGAGCTGGGCCACAATCTGGGCCTGGGGCACGCGGGATTGTCAAACACACCCAACTGCATGCCGAACTATCCGAGCGTCATGAACTACATGTATCAGACCCGGGGATTGACGGATGCGCCGGGCAATGAGCATGTCGACTATTCCTACGGCACTCTGCTCCCGATGAGCGAGGATTTTCTCGATTCCGCCATCCCCATGGCGCTGCTTCCAGGTCTGCAGCGGTACCGCGTCCGGTATTATGCGCCTCTTGCGCCGAATCAGCCGTCGACGCAGGCCGCCCAGGTGCATTGCGATGGCACTCCGCTGCCGGCCGGTGCGCCCGCCGAGGTGCGTCTCGAAGGCCCCGCGGTCTCGACTCCCGACTGGAGCAACGGCAACACGCCGCTGGGTCACATCCTTCCGCCGCTCGACGTGAATTACGACGGCACCACCGGCCAACTTTTCGCTGACCAGCCCGATTGGTTGACTCTCAACCTGCAGCAGGTCGGGACCGGCTACAGCTTCGGCGGATTGTCCGTCGGAGGCACCGCGACCGCGTCCGGCGCATACGCTACCGACGGAGGGGCGTTTGCGACGGATGCCGGCGCCCTGGCCACCGATGCCGGCGCCTTCGCCACCGACGGCGGAGCGTTTGCAACCGACGCCGGCGCCTTCGCCACCGATGGCGGAGCGTTTGCCACCGACGGTGGAGCGCTCGCGACCGACGGCGGAGCCTTCGCTACCGACGCCGGCGAAATCGACGAGATTACAGTGCTCCTGTCCACCGTCGATTCACCGCCCACCCCGACTGCCAAGGCGACCATCAATTCAATCCAGTTGATGTGGTCGCCTCCCTCGGTCGGAAATATCGAAAGCTACAACCTGTACCGATGCGCGGTGATTTCACCCGCGACCACGTGCACTCCCGCGGTGTTCAAGAACCTGGTCGTGGCCAGTCAGCCGACCGGCTTCGCCGCGGCGCCAAACTTCACCGACACGGTCAACGATGTTTCCGATTCCGGCGAGGGCGGCAACGCCACTTGTTCCACATCCACGTGCTACAACACGACCTACATCTATGCGGTCACATCGCTCGTGATGGGCACCACCAGTCCCATCGAAAGCTTGCTCTCGAAGACAGTGTCGAGCGAGGTGACGCATCTCTTTATTGCGAGCACGGTGGGAACCAGTGGCTCTGCGTCTGTGGTTTATGGCGCGCCCATTCCCGCGGCCGGCTACTTGGTTTTGGGCGACGTCGCCAGTTCCCTGACGGCTCCTGTGAGCTGCGCCTATTCTCCTGCCAATCCCAGGAACGTTGGAACCTATTACGTTGTTTGCACGACGAACCCGCTTGAGACGCAGACTTCGCCGACCGACGGGATCACCTATTTGGCCGGAAACGCAACCTATCTTTCCCACGCGCAGGGTGTGTTGACCATCACCGCAATGCCGATCACAGTAACCGCTGCGGCCAGCAAGAAAGTCTACGATGGCGGCATCACGGCTGCACCGGGAGCAGTGCCGACCATCACCAGCGGCGCTCTGGCGTATACGGACACCCCGAACTTCACCGAGACTTACGACAACCCGAACGTGCAGGCAGGCGCCACGCATACGATGACGCCAGCCGGAACCGTGATCGACGGCAACGGCGACGGCGACGGCGCGAACAATTACAAGATCACGTTTGTGCCAACCAATAACGGCATCATCACGCCGGCGCCGTTGACGGCGACCATCACCGGATCGCAAACCTACGGCGGGACCCACATCGTATACGCGGCCGCTTATTCCGGACTGGTCCCCACCGACAGCCCGAGCGTGGTCATGGGCACGCTTACCGGTTGCACCACGAACGCCGTGGCAGGAAGCCCGGTCGGCAACACCTACACCATCACCGGATGCTCCGGCCTCAGCGCTGCGAACTACACCATTAGTTATTCGTACGGCGCCTTCACCGTCAACCCAGCCCCGCTGGTCGCGAGCATCACCGGGTCGCAGACGTACGGCGGGACCGGCGCGTTGTTCACACCTGGCTATTCCGGTCTGGTGAACAACGATCCTTCGTCGGTAGTAACGGGTACTCTGGCCTGTACCACGAATGCGGCCCCTGGAAGCCCGGTGACGGGCAGCTATAGCGTGACGTCCTGTACGGGCCTCATTTCGCCGAATTACACGATCAGTTACTCGTATGGCAGGTTCACTGTGAATCCGGCGCCGTTGGTCATCACGGTGGCCGGTTCCCAATATTACGGCGGCGCCAGCACGATGTTCATGCCCTCCAGCTATGCAACCTTCGTGAATGGCGACAGCGCTGCTTCATTGGGTGGAACCCTGACTTGTACCGTGACTCCCGGTCTGAACGCAGGTAGTTATCAAAGCGGCGCCCTCACCGCCTGCGGCGGCCTCACCGACTCGAACTACATCATCAGTTTCCCGGCGGGGACCTTTATAGTGAACCCGGCGCCGCAGAGTATCAGCTTCGGGCCGCTCACCAGTCAGCCTCTCACGACTCCGGACTTCCAGGTGACGGCAACCGCCAGTTCGGGACTCCCGGTGACGTTCACGGCAACCGGAAGTTGCTCGATTATTAATGGAAACACCGTCCACCTGATGGCAGCCGGTTCCTGTACCATCACCGCGGCGCAATCCGGCGGCGGTAACTATCTTGGGGCCACTAGCGTGAACCAGACCTTCACCATCACGGACGCCTTCGTCATCTCGGATTTCACGACTCTGACGCCGGTCGGATCTGCCTCAGGTATTCCGGTGGCGACCAAATCCAGCCTCACCATGACCACCCAAACCGGACAGACCTCAGCCGCGTGGTACCCGATCAAGCAAACCGTCGGGAACGGGTTTACGACGCAGTTCACTTTCCAGATCTCCTCAACCGGAGGCCAGATCGCGGATGGATTCGCATTCGTGATCCAGAACGCCGGCCTCAGCGCGCTGGGGACCACCGGGATGGGCGGGTATCTCGGCTATCAGGGTCTCACCAACAGCCTCGCCATCGAGTTCGACACCTACCAGAACGACTGGGATCCCAGCGCGAATCATATGGCGATCCAAAGTAACGGCACCGGCGCGAACAGCGCATCCCACAGCTCGGTTTCAGACAATCTGCCAGTTCCCCCGGTCTCCGTCGTCACGAACCCCCTCATTACTACTCTTGCAAACGGCGCGACCCATACGGTCGTGATCACTTATGACGGGATGTCTACATTGACCGCGACACTCGATGGGACTGACGTGGTCACAGCGTCGGTCAGCCTGAGCACCCTGGGCCTCGATCCGGGTGGAAACGCCGTGATCGGTTTCACAGCCGCTACCGGCGCCTCCAGTGAGAAAACACAAATCCTGAGCTGGAGCTTCACTGCCAACAACTGATCTTTGTAGCGCCGGGGCCAAGCTCGCGCTGGCTCAGGATTTCTATTTCGCCGGTTTTGCTTGACCGCTGGGCAGACCGGCGCCCAACTTCCGCAGGATCGTCATCATCGGACACCAGTTGGTGAAGGCTGACTGAAAAAGATTGAGACCGACGAACGCCGTGAACAAATACCAGTAGGGGCTCACCCAATGCCCCAGCGCCAGAGTGAATAAGACAAACGCTCCGGCGATCAAACGCAGGTAACGATCTACCGTCATACGACCTTTCTCCTTCCCTTGTTGAACCAATAGAAAAGCACCGGGACGGTCATGCGCGAAAGCAGCAGCGATGCGATTTCTCCGGCCATCAGCGCAATGGCCAGGCCCTGAAAAATGGGATCGAACAGAATCACGGAAGAGCCGACCACCACGGCGGCAGCCGTCAGCATCATCGGGCGGAAACGCACCGCTCCTGCGTCGATCACCGCGGCGTCCAGCGCCATCCCCTGAGCCAGACGCAGTTCGATGAAATCCACCAGGATGATGGAATTCCTGACCACAATGCCCGCGCCCGCGATGAAGCCGATCATCGACGTCGCCGTGAAGAACGCATGCAGCAGGCCGTGAGCCGGCACGATGCCGACCAAGGAAAAAGGAATCGCGGCCATAATCACCAGCGGCGTGAGAAACGACTGGAACCACCCCACCACCAGGCCGTAGATCAGAATCAGCACGGCCGCGAAGGCGATGCCGAGATCGCGGAACACTTCATATGTGATGTGCCACTCGCCGTCCCATTTCATCGAATAGCGCTCAGGATTCGAGGGAAGCGCGGCCATGTGCTGCTCGATCTGATAGCCTTCCGGGATTTTGATTTTGTCGATCTCCGGCCCGAGTTTCAAGACCGCGTAGACGGGGCTTTCAATCTCACCGGCAATGTCGGCGGTTACGTACGTCACCGGCATGAGATTCTTGTGGTAAATACTCTTGTCCTCGATCACCTTCTCGACGCGGACCAGCTCCCCTAATGCGACCTGCCGGCCATTTCGACTCGACACCTTAAGGCTCTGAATCCGGCCGATGTCGGATCGAGTCGCACGATCCAGACGCACCGTGAGCGGAACATCCTCTTTTTCCGGATCCTGATGCAACAGGCCGGCCGGGTAGCCCGCGGAGGCGACTTGCATGGCGCGCGCGATATCGTCTTCGGAGACGCCGTTGATGGCGGCTTTTTCTTCGTCCACACGCAGGTCGTATTTCGCCTGATCGTCTTCGACGTACCAGTCGACGTCAACCACGCCTTTGGTCTGCTGAAAGAGTTCTTTGATCTGCCGCGCCAGTGCGATTCTTCGGTCCATATCCGGGCCGTAAACTTCCGCGACCAGCGTTTCGAGCACGGGCGGACCGGGTGGAACTTCGGCCACTTTGATTCGCGCGCCGTAACGTTCGGCGATGGGCTGAATACGGGCGCGGACCTGCTTGGCAATCTCATGGCTTTGCAGATTGCGCGCGCTCTTTCCGAGCAGATTCACCTGAATGTCCGCAACATTCGGCCCGCGCCGCAAATAGTAGTGGCGAACCAGGCCGTTGAAGTTGTAGGGCGACGCCGTTCCCACATACGTCTCAACATTGATCACTTCGCGCTGCTTCTGGACTTCTTCGGCGAGCAGTTGCGTCACGCGCGCGGTTTCCTCAAGCGTCGTTCCGGTGGGCATGTCGACGATCACCTGGAACTCGCTCTTGTTATCGAACGGCAGCATTTTGACTTTGACCAGGCCGAAGTAAAACAGTGAACAGGAGGCCAGCAACAGGACCACGACGCCGCTGACGAAAGTCCAGCGCCACACCGGACGGTGCAGCAGGCCTCCCATGAAGCGACGGTACAGGCGCGTGACCAGATCCTCCCGTTCGCCCGCATGATGTCCGCCGGGTTTGAGAATCCGGACGGCGGCCCACGGCGTGACGACGAAAGCGACCAGCAGTGAGAAGACCATGGCGGCGCTCGCGCCGATCGGGATGGGACGCATATACGGGCCCATGAGTCCGCCGACGAACGCCATCGGCAGAATCGCGGCGACCACCGCCAGCGTGGCCAGAATGGTCGGATTTCCGACTTCGTCCACTGCCTCGACCGCAACCTCAAAGGGCGGCCGCCCGACATTCGATGGCATACGCCAGTGGCGCACGATGTTCTCGACCACCACGATCGCATCGTCCACCAGGATTCCAATCGAGAAGATCAGCGCGAACAGCGTAATCCGGTTGAGCGTGTAGCCATACAGATAAAAAACCGTGAGCGTCAGCGCCAGCGTCACCGGAATGGCGATGAACACGATCAGAGATTCGCGGAAGCCCAACGTGATCGCGATCAGAGCGCTTACCGAAATCACGGCGATCAGCATGTGCCACAGCAATTCGTTCGATTTCTCTTTAGCCGTGTCGCCATAATTCCGGGTGATGGTCATCTCGACGCCGGAAGGGATGACGGCGCCGCGCAAAGGCTCCAGACGATGCAGCACATCCTCTCCTACGGTGACGGCGTTGGTTCCTTTGCGCTTCGAAACCGCGATGGTCACGGCGGGGTAGAAGCCTTTGCCGTCTGAAAAGCGGACGTATTGGGAAGGCTCCTCACCGCCGTCGGTCACCTGGGCGACGTCGTGCACGTAGATCGGCTTTTCATTGGTGACGCCCGCGACCACGTTGCGAACATCCTCGGCGTTGCGCAGGAACTGGCCGGTTTCGAGAAGATAATCGCGATTGCCGGAGGCGAACTCGCCGGACCGCATCCTGCGGTTCGACAGACCCAGGGCGCCAGCAACCTGCAACGGCGAGAGATTGTAAGCACCCAGCCGCGATGAGTCGAGCGTGATGAGCACCACCCGCCGCTGGCCGCCAATGAGAGAAACCGCGGAGACGTCCGGCGTCTGCTTGATGGTGTCGTCCACTTGCGCGGCGATGCGGCGCAATTCGAAATCGCCGTACCGCTTGCTCCAGAAGGTGAGCGCCAGAATCGGCACGTCGTCGATGGAACGCGGCTTCACCAACGGGGGCGAAGCGCCGGGCGGGATCAGGTCCAGATTCGCGTTCAACTTCTGGTTGAGACGCACGATAGCCTTCTCTTCGTCCTCTCCGACCAGGAAGCGCACGATCGCGGTAGACATGCCGGGGCTCGAAGTGGAGTAGATATACTCCACGCCGGGGATCTCCCACAACAGCTTCTCCATCGGTTTGGTGACGCGCTCTTCCACCTCGCGGGGCGACGCGCCCGGCATCTCGACGAAGACGTCGACCATGGGCACAACGATCTGCGGCTCTTCCTCGCGAGGCAATTTCCACACGGCGAACGCGCCCAGCAACAGAGACGCGACGATCACCAGCGGCGTCAGCTTCGAATCGATCCAGGCATGGGCGAACCTTCCAGCCGGGCCGAGCCGGCGCTCCGGCTTCACGGCCGGACCTCGACTCTGGCTCCGTCGGCAAGATCGCGCGGAACCGGAAAGATGATCTTTTCGCCAGCCGCCAGACCAGAGAGGACCTCTATCCGGTCCCGGTTCGTTTGCCCGGTGGTAATCAGACGGGTGTGAGCAAAGCCGTTATCCGCAATGAGAAGGGATTGCAACTGGCCGCGCTGGGCAACAGCAGCCGTCGGGATCGCCACGACGGGCCGGCTTCCAAGCTGAAACGATGCGCGTCCGAATTCGCCGGAGCGAAGCGCCGGAATCGCCGGCAGGTCGATCTTGACGGTGTAGGATCGCGACGCCGCGTCCACGGCGGGAACGATCTCGGAAACCCGTGAATCGATGATGCGATCGACGCCGTCCAACGTGACCGATACCGCTTGTCCCACGCGAATCGCCGCCAGGTGCAACTCTTCTACGGACGCTTCCAGCCGATACGCGCCTTCGCGTTCGATGGTCAGCAGGGGAGCTCCGGGGACGGCGAGCGTTCCGGGCTCGACGGATTTCGAAACGACCACCCCGGCGAACGGCGCCAGCACATCGGCGTAACTGCGCGTCACCTCCGACGAACGCACATCCTGATCCGCTTGTGAGATCCTCGCGTTCAGTTGTGCGCGCCGCGCCGCCGCCATGTCGAAGGCGGCCTGCGCGGCTTTCAGCCGGGCCGAAGCTTCATCGAACTCCTGATTCGAAATGGACGTCTTTCGAAACAAATCCTGCATGCGCCCGAACGTCACCTGCGCCAGATCGAGATTCGCCTTCGCTGCCGCAACCGCGCTATCCGCCTCCGGCACGGCGGTCCGAACTTCTTCGCGGGCAGCTTCGGCGCGGCGCGAGCTGACGTCCAGGTCGCGCGTATCCAGGCCGACCAGCAGTTGACCTTCTCGAACGCGGTCGCCAGATTGGACCTTGACTTCCCGCACGTAACCCATCGCTCGCGCGGAAATCACAGTCGACGTGCGGGCTCGTACTGTCCCGGTTGCCTCGTAGAGA
This sequence comes from Terriglobia bacterium, assembly GCA_963797245.1. Classification (GTDB taxonomy): domain Bacteria; phylum Acidobacteriota; class Terriglobia; order Bryobacterales; family Bryobacteraceae; genus Palsa-187. The sequence continues at coordinate 1,043,138 of CAWCPE010000005.1, read as the reverse complement.
GAAGGCCATGTTTCGTTGGTCGCTGTGATGGTGGCTACCGTCACGGCGGGCGCCAGAGATGTTTCGGACTTTTCATGGGGCGCTTCCACGCATCCCGCCAGCCAGATCGCGAACGGAATCGGAATCAGCAGACGCTTCGTCATTTAATTCAAGACCTCCGAATCCGCCGTCAGCGTTCCCGCGGCGAGTTCGAGCATGGCCGCCGCGACGCGTTGATCGTGGATCGCCGCCAGGTGCCGGGTCCGCGCTTCGAGCACCGCGGTCTCCGTGCGAAGCAGATCCGTGACACTGTTCAGGCCCGTTTCGTAGCGGTTTTGGGTGATGCGAAGACTCTCTTCCGCTTCGGCGACCGATGCTTTCGCCACTTCGATGCGTTGATTGGCGGCCTGCAGATCGGCGTAGGCACGGCGCACCTGGAGCCGTATGGCGGAACTCATCCGCTCCTGGTCGGCTTCGCTCTGACGCAGCGCCGATTTCGCTTCCTCGATCCGCGCCTTGTCGTTGAAGCCGTTAAACAGGTTCCAGCGCAGCCCGATCGATACCAGCCAGTTGGCGCCGCCCTTGTCGTAGAAATTCTGCCGGTCCGCCTCTAACGCCGCGTGAGCGCTCACTTGCGGTAAAAGATTGCTGTGCGCCGTGGCTGCCTGATTCTCGGCCAGGCTGGTAGAAAGCTTCACTTCGCGAGCTTCCGGCCGGTCACGCAGGGCGTTGTTTTCGAACTCTGTCACCGCACGCTCCGGCAGATCCAACGGCTTCAGCTCCGTGGTCAAAGTGTGCGGACGATCCAGCGGCAGCCCGAGCGCGTCATTGAACGCGGCGCGGGCGACATCCAGATCCGCCGTGCGCTGGATCTGTTGCTCGCGAACAGCGGCCAGGTGGACGCGAATCGAAAGCACATCCACATCCGTCGACATTCCCGCCGAACGGATGGCCTGCGCTCGATCGAGGTCGGCCTCAGCCGAGCGCAGGGCTTGACTGGTCACCTTCAACTGCTCCCCGCTCAGCACCACATCGTAATAGGACCGGATCGATCCCGCCATCACTTCCATTTGCGTGCGCCGTCCTTCTTCGCCGGTCACATGTTTGGTCAACTCCGCCGAGCGAACCGCGTGCCTGGTCTGACCCGCATCGTAAATGGTCTGATCCGCCGTGACCTGCGACTGGAAGTTGTTCAGAAAATCGGGACGATTCAACGGTCCCAATTCGAAATTCTCGTTTCCAAACTGGTGCTGCGTCAGCAAAGAAGAGAATACGAATACGGGATTGTCGCTGCGGGCCCATGACTCGGAATATTGGACCTTCGGCAAAGCGCCCGCGCGAGCCTCCACAATGCGGCTCTCCGCCGCGTTCTGAGCGGCCGCGGAGGCATCCACCGCCTTATTCTGGTGCAGAGCCAGCCGAACTGCGTCTTTTAGCGAGATTGGATCCTGCGCCAAAGCGCGCAGCGACCATATAACGATCATTGCGAGCGTCTTTTTCATTGCTTCTGCCTCCTACGATGCAGTTGGCGTGCCGAGGTGACAACCGGTCACCTTTTTCCCGCAATCGCATCCAGTCGACATGTCGAAGAAGACGTTCCATATACAATCAGAAGCGGTATCGGACCTTGGAACGGGAAGCGGAAGCCGAACTCGCGACGCGCCTGATGGCCGGAGAACCGGAAGCGTTCGACCGCTTTGTCGAGCATTTCCGGGCGAAGGTTTTTCACTATAGCTGGCTGATGTGCCGGAATCGCGAAGATGCGGAAGAAGTGGCGCAGGAGACCTTGCTGAAAGTATTTGAAAATTTCGAACAGCTCCGCGAACCAGGCAGAGTCCGTCCGTGGGTCTTTCACATCGCCAGGAATGCCTGCCTGATGAAGCGGCGCAAGAGCGTGTTCGCTCCTTCGCGCGAGCTTTCACTCGATGATTATCTTCCGCAGATGGATCACGATGGCGGCCATGCCAGGCTTCAGATCGCCGATTGGTCCGGACTGCCGGATGACCAGCTCCTCCAGTCCGAGATGAAGCAAGTGCTCGATCGGGCGATTGGCGAACTGCCGGAGAATTACCGGTCCGTGATTCTGCTTCGCGACATCGAAGAGTTGTCCACGCTCGATACCGCCCAGATTCTCGATTTGACGGAGGATGTCGTCAAGACGCGCTTACATCGCGCCCGTTTGGCGGTCCGCCAGAAATTAGATGAATACTTGCGGGAAGGCCAGGTCCTGTCGGGTCCTGCACAGGGGAAATAAAATGGAGCCGCACCAACCCAGCGCAAAATGCACGGAGATCTTCTCGCTGCTGTCCGAGTATCTGGATCTGGAGCTTCCTCCCGACGCCTGCCGCGAGATCGAAACGCATCTGGCGGGCTGCCCGCCGTGCATCGAGTTTGCCGACAGCCTGCGCACCACGGTCGACCTCTGTCGCCGCTACCGGCCGACCGAACTTCCCGGGCCGATAGGCCGGCAGGCGCGCGAGCAACTTCTGGCGTCGTATCATAAAATGCTCGCCGCCCGGAAAGCACCCAGGTAATCACCGACGCGCGCACGCCTGTCGATCTTTTTGCGGTAAAGTCGCCTACTGCACCGCGATCGTTGCGGTGTTACTGGTCACGGTTCCGTCCGCCGACTTGACCGTCAACGCGACGGTATTGCCGGTGGGCGCGGTCTGCGGAACAGTGATGTTGATCTGCGTCACTCCCGGGAATCCCGCCGCCTGTCCTGCAAACGCCACCTGTGCCGGAACACCGCCAACCGACACCGTAGGCTGCGCATTTGCGTTGCACAAACCACTCGCGGCCGGACACGTTCCGCTTCCGTCCGCAACCGGCGGCGTCATGGCTCCGAGACCGGTGACATAAAAGAAAGCCGTCTGCCCGCGCGGAATCGGGTGTGACGTCAAGCCAGGGATTTGGCCGACCGGCGCGGCGATCGAGTAATCCGCAAGATTTACCAGCACGGCATTACCCTGCCCCGTGGCCGGAATGGTGAAGATACCCGGCGAGCTCGCCACAATTTGGGTCGGAACAGGCGCGGATGGGACGCCATTCACGATGATCACCGTCGGAACGGTGGCCGCAGTCTGTCCCGCCGCCAAAGCCTCGAAGGGAACCTGAGCGCTCACGAAAGGATAAGCGCCCGTGGGAACCACTTGGACCATCGGCGCCGTGATGCCGTTGAAGGTGACGCTGACTCCGCCAAGCGAGGGAGGCAAGGTCGCCGTGCTGAAGCTGGCAGCCTGCGCCGACAGCGCCGACGTGAAGATCGCGACCAGAGATCCGGGCGCCACCGGCGCCGCATAACTCGCGGCATCCACCACGCCACCCGGATTGATGGATGGCGGAGCCGATCCCTGACCGGTGATCATCATCGTCACGCCCGATTGGCTGGTTTGCCCGGCAGACGTAATGAACACGGACGCGGGTCCGCTCCCCAATCCGGCCGGCACCTTCGCGGTGATCTGGTACAGTCCTCCCAAGCTCGACGAGACCACGCCGAGCAGCATGGGAGCGCCGCCCGACGGGTAATTCGCGGCGATCGCGTTTCCCGCATAACTCACCGGAGCGCTCAACCCGCCGATGGTCACAGCGGGCGCGATGGTGGCGTTGCCGCTCGAATCGGTCACGCCGAGGCCGGTGCAATAGATGATCACCGTCTCACCAGCTTGCGCCGGGTTGGACCCATCCGTAAGACTGCCTGCCCCGCCGCTGGAATTCGACTGGTAGATCAGCCCCTGGCCGGCGCTTGCTCCGTTCGCGGTGAAAATAGCGGGCTGCGCGGCGGCGAAAATCACCGGACTCGGAACACCCAGGCTGTTATCCCTCTGCAGCACGATCTGCTGGGAGGTATTCACCGGAACGTTGGACGGAACCTGACCGATCAGTTGATTATTCGCCGCATATAAGAGATTCGCGAAGCCGCTGCCCACTAATACTGACGCGCCTCCCAGCACCTGCTGCGGCGTGGTTGCGACCGTCTGCGCGTCCGCCAGGCCTGTTCCGGTAATCGACACCAGCTCTCCCGGCGCCAGCGGTCCCTGCGAAAGAGTGACCGCGTTCACCACCGAAGACGCCATGGGAAGCGTTTGCGATCCTTGAAATCCAACCAGCGTCTGGATACTGCCCATGAGACCGGAGCCCTGCGCGCTGACGGTGACCGTCACGCCCGCCGGGTTCGAATTCTGCGGCTGCCAGGTCCCCGACCAGTCGCCGTTGCCGAGGCTGATCAAAGGAAGCGGCGCATCCCCGTCGGTGAACGAAGCCACCACCGAACCGCTGGTGACCGGAGAGCCGCAATCATCCACCACATCGGCGACGATCGCGACGGGCCAGCCGGTGAGAACCGAGGGTCCCGTCCCCAGTTGAGTGAGAACCGGAAGCAGCTTGCTGGCCGCGCAGGACCCGGATGCTTTCCCGGTGTTCGGCCCCGCGATCGCTTCGCGGGAGGACGCCGTCGCGCCGGCCGGAGCCACAACTCCCAGAATGCCCACGTTTCGAACCGAGCCGTCATCGAAAGCGAGCGTCAGTACGGCGCGATAAACTCCCTGCGCGAGCGTGGTCAGATTCGGTTGCACGGTCACTTGCTCCGGCGTGTCGGGATTCACAGTGCCGTTGGCGGGCAGATAGCTGATCCAGCCGGATGCGTTGACATAGGTCGGGCTGGATCCATACACGATCGGGTTGGCGGTCACGTTGGCGACGGTCACCGTCTGCGCTCCCGGATTCTCGGCGCCCGCCACGGTGGTGAACACGAAACCGGTCGGTCTCAACTGTGGTCCCGGGTTCGAACCGGGCGGGAGGACGTCCACCACCACCAGAACTGTCTGCGGCGAATTGCTCGCGCCAGGAGCCGTCACCTGAACGTTTCCGAAATACTGCCCGGAAGCCAGCCCTTGCGCATTCACGGTCACATCGATGAAAGAAACATCCAGGAAGGGACGATTGACGGTGCCGCTCGAGGGGGAAACGCTCAGCCATCCGGAACCTGTCAGTGTGGTCGCCGTCGCAGACCACGTCATCGAACCCGAGCCGACGTTAAGGATGCCGACGCTCTGGGGAATCACGCTGCCGCCCTGCGCTACCGCCGTGAACGTCAGTCCAGTCTGCGAAAGAAGAATGGTTTGCGGAGCGGGATTGATGGCGAGCGTCACCGGCACGGTCACCGTCTGGCCAGTAGTGGAACTGGTCACGGTGATGGAACCGGCGTAGGTACCCACGCCGAGCGATCCTGGCGTGGCGGTCACCGTGAGCGATGCGGGCGACGTCGAACTTGCCGTTCCGCTGGTGGGCGAAACCTGAAGCCAGGACCCTCCGGTGGTGGTCGTGAAGGAAGCCGTGAACGCCAGCGATCCGCCTCCCAGGTTCGAAATCGTCATCTGGCTGCTCGACGGAGCGCTTCCCACCAGCAGCGCGAAGGAGACCGAACTCGCCCCAACCGAAAGGCTCGGCGACACAGATGCGGACACCTGGAACGTCACGGAGATGCTCACCGACTGCGGGGTGGCGTTCGGGCTGGTGATGGTGACGGTGCCCTGGTAGTTGCCCGGCTGCAGGCTGCCCGGGTCCGTAATGATGGAGAAAACTCCCGGAGCTTGTCCCTGCAGAAGGTTCGCGCCCAGCCAGTCCCCGCCGTTCTGGGTGGTGAATCCGATCGAATATACGAGACCTTGCGCCGAGCTCATCACCGTGATGCCGGTCTGTACCGGCGTGCCGTTGCTGAGCCCGGAAACCGAAACCTTGGCGCTGGACACGCTAAGCGATGGCGGCGTGGCGAGCACCTTGCGAATGCGATTACTGAGCCGGTCCGAAATATACACGTTGCCCAAGCCATCCACCGCGACCGTCCCGGCCTGGTTCAGGGATGCAGAGGTGGCCAGGCCGCCGTCGCCCGAGAACGCCGCCGTTCCCGTGCCGGCGAAGGCTGAGATGATTCCGCTCGGGGAAATCACCCGGACCATGCTCCCATAGGTATCGGTGACGTAGACGTTCCCCGCTTTATCGCACGCCAGCGCGGTGGGAAAGTGGAGGGACGATTGTGTCGCCGGCACACCGTTAATTTCGGATGGTCCGCCTCCGCCGATAGTGGTGATGATCCCGTTTGAGACTTTTCTGACCAGTCCGTTGTAGGAATCGCCGATATAAATGTTGCCGGCCGAATCCGTCGCGACTCCCTGAGGTCCGTACAGCCTGGCGGAGGTGGCCGGGCCGCCATCCCCGAAATAGCCCGCTTGGCCGGTTCCCGCAACTACCGTCACGACGCCGGCCGGCGAAATCCGCAGGATTTGATTGGCGTCGATCGCCACCAGCACATTCCCCTGGGCATCCACGGCCATCGCATTGATAAAAGAGTTCCCCGAATAGAAAGAGGACACCATTCCTGAGGCGCTGTTGTAGCGAACAATATTCGACCCGTAGATCGCAATGTAGATATTTCCAGACGAGTCCGAAGCTACTTCCGTGGGGACATTCAGATTCACCGACAGAGCCGGCCCCACGGTAGTCGTCCCCAGCGAGCCGTTTCCAACCATGGTCGTGATGGTTCCTGTGGGAGAGATCCGCCGCACTCGAAGGTTGTACTGATCGGCGACCAGCAGCGAGCCGTCCGCGGCAAGCCAGATCCCATTGGGGAAATTCAGGCCCGCCAGCCCCGCCGGTCCGTTGTCCCCGACGTCGAAGTTGGGAGCATAAGCAGCCACTGCCTGCGCCGTGCCCGCGGTAGCCACTTCCCAGAGATAGCCGGCCCTTTGATCGGTGAAATAAAGATTGCCGGCATTATCGAAGGCCGGGTACTGCGGAAAGAAAATCGCCTGCCCCACTGGCCCCGGCGCGCTGAGAAAGTAGGCGGAAGCGCCGGGATTCAGAACCGACAACGTGCCAGTGGGACTGATTTTTAGAAGTTGGTTGTAGAGCGTGCCCGTGTACAGATTCCCTTGCGTGTCGAGCGCCAGCCCTAACGGATTCGCAATAGGCGTCGAAGTTGCCGGTCCGTTGACCGAAGCTCCATACTGGCCGTTGCCCGCGATGGTGGTGACGATCCCTTTCGTGTCAATCCGCCGGATCAGGTCATTGCCGGTATCCACCACCAGAAGGTTCCCCGACGGGTCGAACAGCAGCCCTTGAATGTGGTTGAAAGTCGCGTCAATCGCCGGCCCGTTATCGCCTCCATAGCTCGACGGTCCCGTTCCCCCGATCAGCGTCAGCACGCCATCGGAAGTGATGTGAAATATCTGGCTATAGGTCGAGACGTACAGCGTCCCATCCGCCGCCACCGCCACGCTCCAGGGACCGCCTGGGACGGTCGCGTAAGTGGTGATGATCCCCTGCGTGTCGATTTTTCGGATGGCATCGTTCTGGAAGTCCGCGATATAAAGATTTCCGGCGGGATCAAATGCGATTTGTTGGATACTGTTCAGCGCGGCGTTCGCTGCCGGTCCACCATCGCCCGAATATCCTCCGATGCTGATGCCCGCGACGATGCTGACACTATTCAATACCGGGTTGAATTTCAGGATGAGGCAGCGCGTGGAGCTGGCAAAATACACATCTCCGCTTGGGCTGACGGCGACTCCGCTGAGCAGCCCAAACGACGCGCTCAATGCCGAGAACGAGCTGCCCGGATACGTCGGATCGGACCCTGCGTAGGTGGTGATGATTCCCTGTCCGTGGCAGAACACCGCCGCCGACAGACACAATGTCGTCATGGTGATCCGCCGGCACATATTTTGGAATCTTATCACTTACCCGTCTTCGCGACGATGCGCGATAACTGCTTTACCGCGACGGTCAGATCCTCGATCTTTCGTTCCATCTGCACCGGCTCCGGCTGGGTTTCGAACAACTGGCGACGGACGAAATCAGACAGGGTTCGAGCGTCGCTCGACTCCACGCAGGCCACCAGGCGCTCATATTCCGCGGGCTTTACCCGAAAAACCACCGGCTCCGTTTTTTGTGGCTTTACCAGCCGTGGATTGCCGCAACCTGAGAACGCGTGGTCGCCGTACTTGTGCCACTCGGTGCGCCAGCGCCGCACCAATTCGGGATTCAGATGAATTGACTCTCCATTTTCCAGGCATCGAATCGCAGCCATCTTTTCGTCTTTCGAATACTTGCGCCTTGTCCGTCTCATCAGTATGCCCCGCGCGCCAGCAGCACCGCCGCGACGGTGCGGGCCAGGATGTATAAATCCATCCATGGCGACCAGTTGCGGATGTAATAAGTGTCTAGCGTTTCTTGAACTTCCACGTCTCCGTCGCCGCGGGCGGAGATTTGCCACAGGCCCGTTAATCCCGGCAAAACGCGCGTTCGCAACGTGCGGAAATCGGAGGAAAAATGCTGTAAATGATAGTCGGGAAAAGGTCTTGGGCCTACCAGGCTCATCTCGCCTTTTAAGACCGACCAGAGCTGCGGCAGCTCGTCCAGACTGGTCCGGCGAAGGATCTTTCCGATGAAGGGTAACACTCGAGGATCTTGCGGTAACTTGAAGTATCGCGACCACTTCACTCGATCTTCGGGATGCGTTTCGAGCCATTCGTCGAGCAGCCGCGCGGCATCCACATGCATAGTCCGCAGCTTCCAGACTTTCAGCCGTTTTCCGTCGAATCCTTCTCTTTCCTGGCAATAGAACGCCGGACCGCGGCTCGCGAGCTTGATCCATACCGCGGCCAAGCACATCACAGGCAGGCTCAGAAGAAACAGCGGGAGCGCCAGACACTGATCCATCAAGCGTTTGAGCGCCGTATTCCGGCGCACCAGCAGGTTCTTCTTGATCTCCAGCCCCAGGCAGCCATTGAGGTCGCGCGCGGTGACCCACAGGCTGGCGAGCGCCGCCAGGTCCGGCACAACGATGACCCGCGGATACTGCAAATCCTGCAGAAATGCTTCAAAATCGTCCCTCTTGACGTCTTTCAGCGCGATAATCGCGACTTCCGCGCGATCTTCGAAATCGCGCGCGCGGGCCAGCGGTCCGGCCACCGGGACGCCTTCTACCGACGTGTGCCACTTCACCGGGCGGTCGTCTAAGAACACCACCGGCTTCAACCCCAGCCGGGGATCGCGCTGGAGCATCCGCGCGATCGATTTGCCGGACTTCCCCGCCCCCAGCACCACGGCGCGAATCCCCCATCGGTGGCGCGCGATCAGCAGCGTGCGCACCAGCGTTTCCGAAAGCGGCGGCAGCACCAGCGCGAAGGCCAGCGTGGCCAGCAGCACTCCGCGCGAGAGCACTCCGCGAGCCACCAGGTTGTCCCACGCGACCAGTCCCCCGAACACCGCCAGCGTCGCGAGCATCCGGCGCCGCAACCGCTCCACCGGTCCGAGCAGATATCCGGGATACAATCCGAGCTGATAGTGGACCACCGGCAAAAGCAGCATCGCGATAGCGACCGCGGTGTACTGCTGCGGTCCGATTTCATTCGCAAACCACGGCGCGAGTAAACGCCGAACGAAAAATCCCAGCGCGAACGCAGTTTCCAGAGCGACCACGTCCGAGCCAAGGATCGCCCAGGGAGCCCAGTCGGTGGAACGGGCGACGGATGGGGCGAGGGCTGGGCGGGCAGCGGTGCTCATGGGTGACGGGTGCGCAGCAATTGGACGACCGCGAGAACCGCGAAGCGAGGGTTATGGCGCAGATAACGGCGCCAGAGGCGGCGAGGTTCGGTCGAGAGCCGGAACAGCCATTCGAGGCCACTCGACTGCATCCACTTGGGGGCTTGCGGTTTCGTTCCGGCCAGAAAATCGAACGCCGCGCCGACGCCCAGCATCACGGCCGGAATCTCTTCGCGATGCGCGTGCATCCAGCGATCCTGTTTGGGCGTGCTGAGGCCGACGAAAACGATGCGCGCTCCCGAGCTCACGATCGCGTCGATGGTGCGCGCGTCTTCCTCCATGGTCGAGGCGCGGAACGGAGGCGATTCGGCGTAAACGACCCGCAGCGCGGGGTGGTCTACCGCTACGCGTCGCAGGAGCGCTGCCAGGACTTCCTTGCTTCCGCCGAAAAACGCGACGGGAATGTCCGCCTGCTCAGCGGCTGTGAGCACGTGGCGAGTCAGATCGGGCCCATACACGCGCCCGGCGTTTCGAATCCCAAGCAGCCGAAGCAGCCACACGAGCGGCATGCCGTCGGAAGTAACCAGATCGGCCGCGTTCATCACACCGCGAAATTCGGGCGAGTCGTGCGCTTCCATGATGTTGTTGACCGAAGCGCAGCAGACGTAGCGGGATTCCGATCCGCGAGCCCAATCGAGAATCTGACGGGTCGCGTCTGGGTAGGTGGTCGAGTCGACGCGAACACTGAGGATATGACGGGACTCAGGCACGGCGCACCGTCTTCGTGAACTCGAAGAGTCCACAGGCGAACTCGCTTGCAGGCGCCCGCGCGGGTTCGATGTCTTCGTATAAGCGTCCGTCGTCGCCAATCATCGAGAAGGACGAGAGCTTGAGCTCGCAAAACAACCTTAGGATCGTGTCGATCTCAAAGACCCGGTGAGCGTTAAACTCGACGCGCTCGCGACCGACTGGAACGGAAAAATAGAGCCTCCCGCCGGGCTTGAGGATCCGCTGTAGAGCGCGCATGAATTGGAAGCACGCGAGCGGATCAATCCGATCGCCATAGCGGCCCAGCCCAAAATGTTCAGCGGCGTGAAGAGACGACAGCGACTCCACGCTGTCATCGGTGAAACGCGTTAGCGTTGTCGCATCGTCCCGCAGGAAGGTCAGGTTACGGATCGGCGCTTCAAGTGGACGAAGGTCGACAAGAGTGACCGGCATAAACACGAGCAGGTGCGCGATGAATCCGTCGATCCGCGATCCGACGTCGACGTGATCCTCTGGGCGGCACTCGAAGATCTTTCGCGCGGCCCAGAGATCCTGATGGAAGTAATGGCCTCCGACCTCGCCCGCTGGTAGCGTTCGCTCGTTGAGGATCGGATACATGTTCCGAATCAAGGCCTTGAAGCGGGGCAGTCTGTTCTGCCGCTTGTACAGCGCGAGGTCGCGCGCGAAGGCGGGAAGCGTCTTCAAGTTGGCGAATAAGTGCTTTGGCTCTAGCCCGAACACCCGCGCACACCTCGCCAGCGCCCGCGCTGTTTGCTCGTTCGCCGTCGTCATGCGTGTCCCGCCATGGTCACTTCCGCGGAATTTAGTTTGCGTCGAATCAGCGATACAAACTCGTCGGGTAACGCACCGAAACCGACCTCAGGTTCGTGTTCCCAGCGATTTCCGTGCAAGGCTTGAATCCTCCGTCCGAGCGGCCATATGACGGGCATCCTCGCAAGATAGGCGGCCCACATACTAAAGGTGGAAGCTGAGGCGACCAGAATCTTCGCGGTGCTCATCGCGTGAAGGTCCGCGATGCTGCTTCCGAAAAATTCGCGCCGCACGTTCGGCAGGGAGAGGATCGGACGAATGTCGTCGTCCGTCCCGTCAGAGAAAATGCTGACTGGCCGATCCGAGCCGACCGCTTCTCTCAGCCGCCCGATTATGTGAACGTACCAGTCGATCGGCTGCCTTACATTTGGCAGAACGTCGGCTCGCGGATCGTCGGCCGAGAGGAAGTCGCCGAGCCGAACGTGGACCGCGATCCCACGCGCGACCGTCTCGCCGGCGTCGGGAAGGTGCCTGCGTCGCGTGCATTGGACCAGGAGGGCGCGGACGTACTCGTGATCGTCGAGGAGGTCCGCGAAGAAACCATCCATGCCGGTGAAGACCACCACGCCGGGTTTCTCTGGCGGCCGCCTGAGGAATTCACCTTCTGGGATACGGGGCAGTCGCGTTAAAAGCAGGTGCTTCCGGACGCCCTGCACCGCGTCGACGGCCTCGTCGAAAAGGCCCACGTAGCAGCGCTTGTCCGGGTCCCGCCGCATCCACTGCCTGTGGCAGAGTTGAGGCCAGGTCGAGGCGATTCGCCTCAGACCGAACTTCCGCGACGCAACCGCGCACCGGGCCCAAGGAAAGAGGCAGTTGGCAAGGCCGACTCCACGCAGACGGAAAGGCCCGCAATCGGTGCCGCCGAGGTGAGCGAAGCTGTATAGTTCCGGAGGCTTCATGTCTGGGGGGACCGCGCCCCGTACACGTTCTTCGCGGTCTGAAGCACTTGATTTGCGACTGATGCAGGACTGATGTTCCGCACCGAATGGCGCGCGATCGCTCCCATAGCGTTAAGTCTCTCCGAGGGCGTAGCCAAGGCTAGGTTCAGTTTCGACGCGACTTCGGCGCGTTCGTCCGGGCGGAAGGTCCAGCCGCTTTCTCCGTCCTTGACGAGTTCCTCCACCGCTTGGCTGTATATGCTGCCAAACACCGGCAGACCGCTTGCCATCGCCTCCGTCACCACCAAGCCCCAATCGTCGGCAAGCGTCGGAAAAACGAAGATTCCCCCTTCTGAGTAGGCTCGCGACAACTTCTCGTAGGGCAGATGTCCCAACAGCCGAACGGTCAGGTTTGGCGGCGCCGGAAATGCCGCGAGCGAAGGGCGAAGCGGGCCGTCGCCCAGCGCAAGGAACTCCACCGGCCGCTCGGGGTTCCGCCGGGCCCAGTCTGCGAGGACGCTGAGAAACTGCATTAGGCCCTTGCGCTCTGTCAGGCTTCCGACGTAAAGCAGACGCTTCCGCACGTCCGCTGTCCGCGACTCCGGTATGGCGAGAAATGGCGCGAGACCCGTAGTGAAGGGAACGATAGACACTCTGCTAGGCTCGACTCCAAAACGGCGGATGTATCGTGCCCCGCTCTGCCCGCTTACGATCACGGCGTCCGCGTGCTTCAAGAGCAGCGCCCTTAACCAGTGCCGAAGTCGGCCGCGCCCCTGTTCTGTCACGTCGGAAATCGTGGCCCAGATTATGAGTCGTGTCCGGCTGTGGAGTCGCCGGTAGGCGACGGCCTGCGCGGTCCGAGCCCCCATTTCGTAAGAAATGACGACATCGGGCTTGAGGCGCATCAACTGGGGGAGGGTGTCATAAGGGATCTGCACCGTGAGTGGCTCCGAAAAGTGATGCGGATGTTTCCAGCTTCCGCGAATCGCAAGGTTCCTTTGCAGGCGAACCGGCAGGTCGCGCCAGTCGGGTTCCCAGTGGCGGCCGTTCTCCATACGCGTGCTTACGAGGATGTGGAAGTCGGCTAGCCTTGAATTCATCTCCTCGTAGACCGGGATTCGATACGGCGCAATATAGTTCGCTAGGAGTGCAACTCGCATGGCTAGTTCGTCGATTGAAGTCCAGCGTGGGAGAGCTGTGGCGCCGAAGAAGCGCTCACTCGAAATTTGGACACGGGCCTGGCGGCGCGCCATGGGCAGCTGCACAGGAGCGCGAGGACGATCATAGAGCTAGCGTCGTACCATGAAGGTTCCATCATTCCGGCTCCCACGACGTAGAGCCCGGCCATCGCGAGCACCCGCGCGCCTCCGCTGCGCCAATTTAGGAGCGCAGACGCCAGCGCACCGGACATGGCTACCAGCATCGCTAGAAGCCCCGGATATCCCGCGACATAAATGCTTTCGAGTAAGGAGTTGTGCGAGTGGCTCGCCCATGTGTTCAGGGTTCGTAGGTAGTAGCGCGCGCCCGCGACTCCGTAGCCGTAGAAGTTCTCGAGAGATAGGTCCGATATGAGCGTCGACCAGAGCGGCGTCCTGCCGGTGAGGGTGCTGTTATCACGCGTCGCGTCGACGAGGCGGACCGTCGTGGCTGTCAACTCGTCGAGGTCGGTCCAGCCCGCCGCTACCGCTGTTGCCGCTATCAAAATCATCAACGCAAGAACTACAATGGCGACGGCGCCGAGTCGTTTCGCGCCCTTGAAAAAGCCCCCTGCGGTCAGGGCCTCGGCAGCGGCATAAAGGCCGAGTCCGAGGATTATGGGTGCCCGCGCGACGGTCAGCAGAAGGCAGCCGAGGAGCACGGTGCGGCACGTGCGCGCCCACCGTCCCACGAGGATGACGCTCAGAATTAGGCAGATGGCACAGTCGTCGGCTAGTGCGATCGGGTGGATCTTGAAAATGTGCAATCGTGCCCGCAGTTCCTCCTCGCCTGGGTCATGCAGCATCAACGGGTAATTATCCGGCGCGACGATGCCAGCCGCGAGGCCGAACAGTAGGAGCACCACGTAGGCGCCGATAAGGGTCCTGACGACCGGTCTTAAGCCGTAGGTGCTCAAGAGCGCGGCGGTCGACAAAACTATGAGCGCCAATAAGAGACCACGAACAAGGCTCAGCCGCACGTCCCAACTCCTAACCGCGAATGCGGTCGCCATGATCAGCGTACCGATGAGGAACGCGTAGGGAGCGCGGACGATCAAGCCGGTTCGATAGTATATGCTCGCGCCGAGGGCGACGCAGCCTGCGAGGACCGTCGACGCGATCTCGATCATCGGCTGGAGCGTAGAGTCGTCGCCGTGAAGATCGTCGCGCGCAACGTAGTGTGCCGTTCCCAGAACGATCAAGAGCACAGCGGCCCGCAGGGGCCACCGCCTTCGTCCGGCGGATTCGAAGTCAATGTTCTGGACGGCCTGCACGGCGCTTATCGTTTCTGCGGCTCCGGCCGCGAATAATACTTGCTGTAGTGGCCATAGTAGTAGTAATATCCGGCGCTCACTTCGCGATGGACCTCATTCAAAACCACTCCGACTAAATTCGCTCTCAGGCGCAGTAAGGTCGACAGGACCGTGCTTAAAGCTTTGCGGCTGGTGTCGCCGGCGCGGGCTACTACGATCACTCCGTCGACCGCGGTGGCCATTTGCAGGGGCTCGGCGAAACCCAGCAGCGGGGGGGCGTCGAGCACTACCAGGTCGTATTCGCGGGTGGCTTCTTCGATCAGCTCGGCCAGGCCCATGCCGATTAAATCCGATGCCCGGCGGGAACTGGGGCCGGCGGGGAGGATGTCGAGGCCGGTGGGGTCGTCCATCATGACCACCGCTTCCAACCACGGAGTCTGTTTCATGAGCACGTTCGAGAGGCCGATGGTGTTGGGGATCTGGAACAGGCGATGGACGCTGGGGCGGCGGAGGTCGCCGTCGATCAGAAGGGTTCGTTTGTGCTGGCGCGCGTGGGTGACGGCGAGGTGCGCGGCGACGGTGGATTTGCCTTCGCTGGGGCTCGCGCTGGTCAGGAGCACGCTGCGCAGGCGGCGGTCGAAATCGGTGAGCAGGATGGAATTGCGAAGCGTGCGGATGGCTTCCTCGTAATTGGTGAGGGCCTGGTCGGTTTCGACGGGCTGCGGCGGGGGTAAGTGAGAGGAGCCGGAAAAAGGGGACGGACCGCTCTGTCCACTGAGGAGGTGCTTTCCGTTGCCGTTGGATTCGTAGTCGGGGGACAGAGTGGTCAGTCCCCTTTTTCCAGTGCCGTTTCCGTTTCCGTTGACGAGGTGGCCGTTGACGGCGTGAGTCTGAATGGGGCTAAGGCGGCGGCGCCAGTCCTTGACGGCGGGCAGTGAGCCGATTACGTCGGCGTTGAGCAGACGTGCGACCTGGTCGGGATCGCGGATGGTGTTGTCGAGCACGTCGGAGAGGACGGCGGCGCCGATACCGAAGAAGGTCGCAAAGAGGAACGCGAGGAGCACGTTCAGCCAGGTTTTCGGAAACACGGGCTTGAGGCCGGGGCGCGCGGTGTCGGCGACGCGGATGGAGCTGTTCTGAAAACTCGCGTTGATGCCGGCTTCCTTGATCTTGCGGACCAGTTCCTCATACAGGCTCTTGTCGGATTCGGCTTCGCGCTTGAGAGATTGATATTCGAAGCTGCGGGCGTTGAGGCTGTCCCATTCGGCCTTGGTGTCTTTGACCGAGGATTCGAGCATCCCTTCGCGGTTGACGGCTTCGTGATATTCGATCTCGATGCGCTGGGCGATGGATTTTTTGGTGTCGTTGATTTGCAGGGCGAGCTCGTCGACGCGGGTCTGCGCCTTTTTGTACTCGGGGTGGTTGATGCCGAAGTGAGTTTTGACTTCGGCGAATTTTTCGTTGGCGTCGTTGAGATTTTCGGTGAGCTTCTTGAGCGCGTCGCCTTGCGTCGAGACCTGGGCGGCGGCCAGCTCGCCGGATTTTACGGAGTTATAGGCGGCTTCCTTCTTGACGCGATCGGCCTGGGCCTTGGTGTATTCCTCATTGAGTTGGAGCAGTCGCGCGGAGAGGATGTTGGTTTTCTCCTCGGGGTTGATGACGTTGAGTTCGCGCTCGAAGTTGGAGAGCGCTTCGCTCGATTTTTCCATTTGCGCTTTCAGCTCTTCAAGCTGGCGTTCCATGAAATCGCTGAGGCTGGCGGTGGCTTTATAACGAATCCGATAGGTGTGGGCGAGATAGGAAAGCGCGATTTCATTGGCAACGTCGCTCGCGAGCTGGCGATTTTGGGATCGGTAGGAGATCAGGAGCAGGTAAGTATTCGGTGGCCGCGTGACTTTAAGATTTTTGAGGATGACGGGAGCTTCGAGGCTGGTGGGCGACTTATCGACGGCTTCTTCAAGCGCGTCCTTTTCCACATCGCGCAGATGATATTTATCGACTACCGGGCGCAGGACGGAATCGGACTGGATCAGCTTGACCTGCGTGGCCAGAAACTGGTCGGCATCGTTGGTCGCGTTCTGCAGAGCTTCCTGGCCGAGCACGCCGGTGGGCATCTGGCGGTCGACATCCACAGTCGCGGTCGATTCGTAAACAGGGGTGAGCCGCAGGCTGACGATCAGCGTCGCGAGAACGATTCCGGCGACGAAGGCCCCGATTTTCCAGCCGTGGCGGCGAAGAATCCAGAGGTAATGCGCCAGCGGGACGTGCGCGGCCTGGGGTTCATACTCGGCGTCCAGAATCGGCGCAGCGTTACGGTAGTCGCCGCGATAGGGTTCAGGGAGGGCGGGTGGTTCAAACTTCTTCATGTATTAATGCCAGATAAGAAGTCCGGAAGCGGTCGATGCGCCGAACCCGGTGATGCGGTCGATCGCCGTCATGGTCGCGCGCCGGCTCTTGTTATCGGGAACGTAAAACAGGTCGTCGATCTGAAGCGTCACGTCGGGCGATTTGCGCTGCATGATTTTGTCGAGCTCGACCGGGATCTCCTTCTTCACGCCGGCTTCATCCTTGCGATAGATGTAGGCGACTTTCGCGGCGTACGGGGAGAGCCCTTCGGAAAGCGCGATCATTTTGAGCACCGTCTCATCGGCCGAATCGCGCACCGGAAACGCGCCGGGCTTTTTCACGTTGCCCATGACGAAAATCTTGCCGGCTTCCGGCACGCGAATCTCTTCACCTCCATGCAACACGTAATTCACGGCCGGATCGGCGTCCTTGATCAGGCGCTTTACCGGAATGCGCTCCACCAGTTCGGAACGCGTGAGCAGAATGTCGGTGCCCGCGGTTTCGCTCAAGCCTTCGGCGCGCGCAAGAGCGTCCAGCAGCGTCACCGTTCCGACGCATTGAAACGTCACCGGCCTCTTCACCGCGCCCATCACCGCGATCGGCCGGCTGTGATATTCAACCACCGTGACTTTGACGAACGGGTCCACCAGGATCTGCTCGGACTTGAGCTCATTCACAATCGAAGTTTCGAGCTGGCCGGGAAAAATACCTGACGCGGCGATGCCGTTCTTGAGCAGCGGCAGATGAATCGTGCCGTCGGTTTCGACCCGCACGGTGCGTGTGAATTCGGGGGCGTCGTACACCGAAATTGCCAGCAGATCGTCCACGCCCAGGCGTTGCGAAGGAAGGTTTGCTGTGCCGGCCTCGGTCATCAGATTGGGCCGGATCTGCGCCTGCGCCGCGCAGATCGACGCCACAATTGCGAGCGCGATTGCGATGAAAAACAAATGTCGCATCAGTTCCTTTCGAGCAGTTGTTCGATGCGCGCGACCTTCGATTGCAGATCGGAAAGCTGCGCGCCCACCGGATCGAGCGAGGTCAATAACTTCGTTCGCGCAAATTCCGAAAGACTGCGAGCGCCGGCCGAAGCGGCTTGCAGCGCGTCATACTCTTCCTGCGTGAGGCGGAAAATCAGAATCCGGTTGCGAGGTTTGCTAACGGCCATGCGAGGCTCCCGAGGTTTCGATGCGTGTGGTGCGAATCGCTTCACTCAACTGCTGAACGGCCTGTTCAAGCTGGTCGAGCCTTTGAGCGACACTGACGAGCGAGTTTCCGCTGACCGCACGCATCACTTTTGCCCTCGCCAGGTCCGCCAGGCTGTGGGCGCCCCCAGCCGCAAATTCGGCCTTCAGTCGTTCAAATTCGTCCAACGTGACGTTGAAGGCGACGACCTTGCTACTGTTGAAGCGCACTTTGGGCATGACATTTCCAGCAGATGCAGCTATCGCAATGGAGGTCCCGTCGAGGGATTGCCAAAGGGGGGAAGGTAGGAACTATTGTAGACGGCCAGCAGAAAAAGTCAATACTTTTTAATGGCGGTGGGCGAAACCCTGCCAACGCTTTCAGCGAAAGCTCTCCTGCCAGGCCCCATTCATAGGACAATTTGTACATGCCGTCACGCTATGCCTCAGCACTGCTTCTTACTGCATGTGTTTCCCTCGCCGCACAACCTCTTGACACGAGCCTGTATCGCGCCATGCAGTGGCGGCAGATCGGACCTTTCCGCGCCGGTCGCGTGACCGCCGTGGCGGGCATTCCCGGCAACGCGGCCATCTACTACATGGGCACACCCGGCGGCGGCCTTTGGAAGACGGTGGACGGCGGTGCCGTCTGGACCCCCATTTCCGATTCGGTTCCCATCTCGTCCATCGGCGCGGTGGCTGTCGCGCCGTCTAAGCCCGAGATCGTTTACTTCGGAACCGGCGACGTCAGCATGGTCGGCGGATCGGTCAATATGGGCAACGGAGTGTACCAGTCTATCGACGCCGGGAAGACGTGGCAGCACATCGGGCTCGATGAAACCGAGCACATCGGCAATCTGTGGGTTGATCCGCATAATCCCGACATCGTCTTAGTGGCCGCGCTCGGGCGCACCTACTCGAAAAGCAATCAGCGGGGCGTATTCAAATCCACGGATGGAGGGAAGACCTGGCGCAAGGTTTTGTACAAGGACGACATTACGGGCGCGGTCGATCTGGTGTTTGCGCCCGGCGATTCGAAGATCGGTTACGCCGCGCTGTGGGAGCACTACACCAAACCCGGCGGCCGAGGGGGAATCGAATCGACAGGATTCGCGGGCGTCTATAAAACCATCGACGCGGGTGAAACCTGGACGCAACTTACAGAGGGGCTGCCGTCGGGACGCCTGGGCCGCATCGGCGTGGCTGTGGCCGGCAACGGACAGAAAGCCTTCGCCATCGTGGCAGGTGGCGGCGGTCGGGGCGGCGCGGCCAGTGGACTCTACCGGTCCGATGACGGCGGCGCACATTGGAGCAAGAGCACTGAGGACCCGCGCATTCAGGGAAGCGGCTACTTCAGCCGCGTGTTCGTCGACCCCAACCACTCCGACGTGGTCTATGTCGCGCAGACTTCGCTCTACCGTTCCGAAGACGGCGGCCGCACGTTCGTCTCCTTTAAAGGAGCACCCGGCGGCGACGACAACCATGCCTTGTGGATCGACCCGACCAATTCTCTTCGCATGATGATGGCCAGCGACCAGGGCGGCACCATCAGCCTGGACGGCGGAAAATCTTGGAGTTCCTGGTACAACCAGCCCACCGGCCAGATCTACCATCTTTCTACCGACAATCGCTACCCGTATTGGGTCTACGGCACGCAGCAGGACAGCGGCTCGGTCGCCACGTTGAGCCGCGGCGACTATGGCGAAATCACGTTTATGGATTGGGACCCGGTGGGCGGTTATGAATTCGGCTACATCGTTCCCGATCCGCTGAATCCGAACCTGGTTTATGCCGGAGGTCCCAGCCGGGGCGTGGTCCGCATCGACCGGATCAGCCGGCAGGTGTCCAACGTTTCGCCGAGCGTCGTTCCGGGAAACGCTGAATATCATGTCGCGACCAATCCTCCGCTGGGTTTTTCCCCGCAAGATCCGCATGTGTTCTACATGGGGACTCAATTCCTGCTCGCAACGCGCGATGGCGGGGTTCACTGGAAGGAGATCAGTCCGGATCTGACCAAGCGCACCGAGGCGCCCACGCCGTCAACCGATGCGGCCGGCGCCGCTCCGGTTCTTCCTGCGCGACCTCGGGCGCAGGAGCTTCAGGAGACGGTTCAACCCAACAATCGCATCGCGATCAATACCTTCGCTCCATCGCCGGTCGCGGCGGGCGAAATCTGGGCAGGCACCAACAACGGCCTCATCCACCTCACGCGCGATGGGGGTGCGACCTGGCTGAACGTATCGCCGCCCGGACTCGGGCCGCTCACGCAGATCAGCATGCTCGAAGCCTCTCATTTTGATCCGGCGATTGCTTACGCCGCGGTCGATCACCACGAAGAAAACGACTTTCGCCCGCATTTCTATCGCACGCGCGACTTCGGAAAGACGTGGCAGGAAACTTCGACCGGCATTCCCGACGGCTCCTTCGCGCGCGTGGTGCGCGAAGACCCGGTCCGCCAAGGTCTGCTCTACGCCGGAACGGAAAACGCAGCTTTTGTTTCCCTCGACGAAGGCGATCACTGGAGTTCGCTGCAGCTGAACATGCCCACCACCAGCGTCCGCGACCTGGTGGTGCACGGGGACGACCTGGTGGCGGCCACGTATGGCCGCGCTTTCTGGATTCTCGACGACGTGACGCCTCTCCGGCAAATCGATCGCAGCGTGTTCACGTCGTCTGCCGCCCTGTTCCGTCCCGGAAAAGCCCTTCGCGTCCACCAGGATCTGAATGGCGATACACCGATTCCTCCCGACATGCCGGCCGGGACGAATCCGCCGAACGGTGCGATTGTGGATTACTATTTGTCATCGCAACCATCCAGCGACGTGAAGCTCGGGGTCTACGACAGTTCCGGTCAACTGGTGCGCGAGTACTCCAGCCGCGAGATCGCGCAGGCGAGCACCGAGCCTCCGCCGAACGTTCCCGACTACTGGCTCGCGCATCCGGAACCACTCACGGAGCATGCCGGATTGAACCGCTTCGTGTGGGATCTTCGCTACGCCCCGCCGCCCGTGCTTCGCCACGAATACCCCATCTCGGCGATGTATCAGAATACGCCCGGGCTGCCACTGGGTGCGATGGTGACGCCGGGAAAATACAGCGTTCGTCTCACCGTGAGCGGCCGGACCTTCGAGCAGCCGCTCGAAGTGGCCATGGACCCGCGGGTCGACGTTTCGAGCGAAGCGCTGGTCGGGCAACTCAGCTTGGAGCGGAAGATCCTGGACCTGGTGGCGGCCAGCTATGACTTCTATCGAAGAGCGGTCGCCTTGCGCCAGACTCTGGCCGCGGATCAGAAGCAAGTCGAAAGGCGCACCGGCGGCGATTCCGCTCTAACCGCCCTCAAGCAGTTTGATCAGAAGGCCCAGCGGCTGCAAGGCTCCGAAGGCGGTCGCGGTGGCGGCGGCCGCGGAGGCCGTCAGGCGCCGGCATTCGCCGCACTGAACCGCTCCATCGGCTCGCTCGCTTCCGTGGTGGATGGCCAGGACGCCGCGCCCACCCCCGTAATGCAGACGGCCTACCAAGCCTATTGCCGCGATCTGGCCACGGCCGCGCAGACCTGGAACGAACTGATGAAGACGGATCTCGCCAATCTGAACGGTGAACTGGAGAAGCAGAAAGTGGGCTCGCTATCGCCCGCGCCCCTGCCTGTTCCATCCTGCAAGTAGTAAAGGTTGCGCGCCGACGTCCACGTCCCACACCGCACCCTGGGATGCATCGCGATGAGCTCGTCATGCCTGCCCGTTGTGTGTGATCGGTACACTCCCGCAGTGTGCTGTCTCTGAAATTCGTGAAATTAACAAAGGGGACAGACTACTCTGTCCACGGCGACTTCGGTCAGGGGGAAGAATAACATGCGAGCGGGGACAGAGCAGTCTGTCCCCTTTGTTAATTTCACGAATTTCAGAGACAGCACAGTAGCATAACGCAGGGCGATCATCGGATCTGCCTTCCATGCGCGGCGCGCCGGAATCGCGCTCGCCGCCGCTGCTGCAATACACCTCGCGCCCAGGTATTGTCAAAGGAGGTTGCACCAAATGAGCGAAGTCGGAGAAGTCGAAATCGTCTTTCTGCTACTGCTGCTTTTTGTCGTCGTTTTCGGGCTCCTCGCCCGAAGGCTCGGAATGCCATACCCGATCATCATGGTCATCGGCGGGTTGCTGCTCGGCTTTGTCCCCGGCATCCCCAACATCACTCTGAATCCCGATCTTATCTTTCTGGTGGTTCTCCCGCCTTTGCTCTATGCCGCTTCCTGGACGACTTCCTGGCGCGACTTCCGGTACAACCTGGTCAGCATCTTTCTCCTCGCCTTTGGCTTAGTCGCGTTCACCGTTGTCGCCGTTGCCTTGATTGCACCCCATGTTTTCGACAACTTTGACTGGCGCCTCGGGCTCGTGCTCGGCGCGGTTGTGGCCCCCACCGACGCAATTGCCGCAACTTCTATCGCCCGGCGAGTCGGGCTGCCGGGTCGTATTGTGGACGTTCTCGAAGGTGAGAGTATTATCAACGACGCGACCGGTTTGGTGGCGCTTCAGTTCGCCACCGCGATTGTGGTGGAGAAGCGTGTGCCGACCCTGTCCAGCGGTATGCTGACCTTCGCCTGGCTCACCGCCGGTGGCATTGGACTGGGCCTGCTCATCGGCTGGGTGGTCTACTACATTGAGCGCAGGATCAACGATGGCCCGATTGAGATCGCCCTCAGCATCTTGATCCCCTATGCCGCTTATCTCGCGGCGCAGAAGGTTCACGCCTCGGGCGTGTTGGCGGTGGTCGCGTGTGGATTGTTCCTGTCCCGGCGCAGCGTCGACTTCTTCTCGCCCCCGGTTCGCATCCAGGCCTGGTCGGTCTGGGACTCGCTGAATTTTGTTCTGAACGGGCTGGTCTTCGTCCTGATTGGGCTTCAGCTCCGGGCGATTCGCGCGTCTATCGGTGGATATCCTCTCTCAACGTTGTTGGTGGACGGGGCGGTCTTCAGCGCTCTCCTGATCCTCCTGCGCCTCGTGTGGGTTTTCCCGGGAGCCGGCGTCTCATGGCTCGTCAGGACCCGGCTTCTTCACCAGAATGAGAAGCGGCCGCCCCTCCGTCAGATCTTCGTGGTGGGATGGACCGGCATGCGAGGCGTTCTTTCGCTGGCTGCCGCCCTCGCCCTTCCGGTAATGCTGGCGGATGGCAGTCCTTTTCCCCAACGGGATTTAATCGTTTTTCTCACATTCTGCGTTATTTTCGTCACGCTTGTACTGCAGGG
The DNA here is from genome assembly GCA_963797245.1 of Terriglobia bacterium. GTDB lineage: Bacteria > Acidobacteriota > Terriglobia > Bryobacterales > Bryobacteraceae > Palsa-187. The sequence continues at coordinate 1,019,924 of CAWCPE010000005.1, read as the reverse complement.
CATCACGCTGCCATCCCTTATCCGGGCGCTCGGCTTAGCCCAAGCCGCCGGGCCGAATTGCGAGGAACAGGAGGCGCGTCGCATCGTGATCGAAGCCGCATTGTCCCACCTGAACGATGCGAAGGAAAGAGACGGTCAAAAATCCGCGGCGCTGTATGAAGACCTGACCAGGCACTATCAGCAACGCCTGGCAAGCCTTCAACCCGGCGGTGGAAACCGGGATGACATCGCGGATCGCGAGCGCAATCTCGATCTTTCGCTGGAGGCACTGCGCGTCGAGCGAAAGGCCGCAATTCATCTGCGGGATGAAGGCCGGATCAATGACCAGGTCCTGCGTCGCATCGAACGCGAGTTGGACCTGAACGAGTCCTGGATTACGACGACGGGTGATACATAGAAAGGAGGTTGAAAAAGGCGACTGTGGGCCTGCCACGATCACTAGTATCGTGACCCGGAAATTCATCGCATATCTCCAGAACACGTGGAGCATTTTGGAGGGCGGGATTGATCCCGCGCGGAGCTTCAGCTCCGCAGTTCGGGTCTAGCTGCTGGGCTAAAGCCCCGCGCGGACTCAAGTCCGCCCTCCGCGACTGTATCGAGTTATTCAAGGGATTTGCGGGACACAGCACGAGCAATTTTGCCCCTTTTTTGCCGCTAATCCCCCTCAATGAGCTCATGGAACAGCTCCTGCACTCTGGTTTTCGACGCAGCCAGAGCTCTGCGGCCTTGCTGCGTTGCCCGGTACACCCGGCGGAGCGATTTTCCGTCTCGCACCTCCTTCGATCGGAGATAGCCCTTCTTCTCCAGTCCCTGGAGCAACGGATAAAGGCTCCCCGGACTGATGCGGTAGCCGTGACGCGCCAGTTCCTCGATCATTCCGAGACCGAAGATCGGGCCCTCCACGGCGTGATGCAGGACGTGCAACCGGATCAGGCCGGAATACAAATCGCGATCGGCCGCGCTGTCGACGACCTCTGATCTCGATTTCGATATTCGATTACGCTTTGTGATATGCTGAACTCCGACAATGCCATTGTATACTTTACGAGCCTTGGCGGTTTGGGGGCTCGCACTCTTCACGACTCTAACTCCCCGTCTCCGGGCACAGGGCCCACCGTTTCAGACTGACGACCCCGTGCCGGTTGATTATCAACATTACGAGTTCTACATTTTCGGGAGTATGGACGGCACGCCGGCGGAAATCGATTCCACGGGGCCGGCGTTTGAGTTCAACTGGGGCGCCCTTCCCAGGCTCCAGCTTCATCTCATCGCGCCGTTTGGCAGCATCAACCCTTCGAACAACCCGATTTACGCCCCCGGCGGCACCGGCCCCTCCGCCTTCGGCTACACCGATATGGAACTCGGGGCAAAAATCGCCTTCATCAAGGAATCGAAGTACATTCCCCAGATCGGCACTTTCACGATGTTCGAGATACCGACCGGGAGTTACGACAAGGGTCTGGGCGTCGGGAAGGTTTGGTACAAGGTTCCCCTCTGGCTGCAAAAGAATTTCGGACCGTGGCTTTTAGACGGCGGAGGCGGTGAAACCATCGCGCCGCAGGTCGGCTATCGTAACTACCCGTACGGGGCGTTCCTGCTGAAATACGCCTTCGGCAAGCGGCTCGAAATTGGAGGCGAGATCTTTTCTCACGGATCCGAAGGCTTCGCCACGCCTCAGACCCGGGCTTCGACGTTGATCGACATTGGCGGTTATTATCACTTCGCCCATCACGAGGGCGAGCAGTTTTTGTTTTGCTATGGCCACTCGGTGGCCGGCCAGACCGAACAATATGCCTACCTCGGCATGTACTGGACGTGGGGAAAAGACGCAAAGAAACCGGCGCCGGACAGCGCCTTGTTCCCACAGCCGGTGAGAGCAGCCGGATTCCTCCCATGAACGAAACGGTATTTTAAGGAGGGCCAATGGAGATCACATCGCACGCCCTGTGGACGTCGATTCACGGTATGTTATTCGGTGCTCTTTACCTGCTGGCGGGCTCCGGGGCGCTGATGGGACTTTACCGCGTAACCAGCCCCGCTGAATCCACACGCCATGAGGAGCGGTTCCTGCGGATATACCTCATCGCGATGGTGGTTTTCGCCTGGGCCGCGGTGCTGACCGGAGCTTATCTTGTCTACCCATGGTATCGGGCGGTGCCTCCCCCGGGAACGTCCGATCTCGCGATGTTCCCGCAGCGCCTTCTGATGTCCAGCCCTACCACCGTCGAGTGGCACTCGCTTGGGATGGAATGGAAGGAGCATATCGCGTGGTTCGCCCCGATCGCGATCACCATGGTTGCGTTCGTCTTCATCCGGTACGGCCGCGACCTGGCGAATCACCGGCAACTTCGGACTGCCGTGCTCGTCTTTACGGTCGCTTCTTTTGTGGCCGGCGGGGTGGCGGGTTTCTTCGGCGCAATGATCAACAAGTATGCACCGGTTCAAGGCGGCCACACCATCCAGATAGCGCATGGAGAAGAAAAATGAAGAACGGTTCCGGCGCGGCAGCCCTGCTGGCGGCCGCGGTCGCCTGCTTTGCTGTGGCCGTCCTGTCCATCCTCGGCGACAAGCTGGCCTCAATCCGAAGCAGCCTGATTTTCTATAAACCGACCGGCCCTCTTTCAGGCGTGACGACGTGCGCCATTCTTGTCTGGCTGGTGACCTGGATCCTATTGGAATGGCGCTGGCGCGAAAAGACGGTTGCTGCCGGCAGGATCGTCGCCGTTGCTTTCGCCCTTCTGGCTCTCAGTCTGATGCTGACATTTCCACCCGTCGGCGACCTCTTTTGAAGCCACCGCACCTGTGCGGTCGGTTCGCCAAACCTATTTTGGAGCCGGCTTATCGGTGAGGTCTGCAACGGTGCCGTCCACGTCCTCAATGTGAACGCGAATGGATTTTCGCGCGTCGACGGCGGAGTCCGAAAGCTCGAAGCGGGCGCCGGCCATGCGATCCAGGGTCTGATGCGGCGCGATCTTGTCGCGGATAGTAAGAACGTCGTTGAACTTGGGCCCCAGCAGTTTTTCGTACTTGAACAGATTCTCGACGTCGGGCTTTGAGACCATCTGCCCGTCCAGCATTTCGCCGGAACCCGGATCGAGCTGGATGGTCACGGACCTCACCACAAACGGGATGTCCGACGGATTCTTCACGCGGAAATCGACGATCACGATGGACGCTTTCGGATTGAGCGCCAGCGTGCGGGTGTGTAGGATCGCGCCGGTGAGTTCGAGATGGTTGCCCTTGGTGCCGACCAGTAGCAGCCCGAGCAAGGCGCCGACGATGGCGAGTCCCGCGACCAGAAGAATCCAGAATTGTTTGCTCACGTTTTAGAGCTTAGACGATTTCGCTCCTGATGTGGCGCACGTTCTTAACGTGCCGCGTCGAGACTCTTCTCGACGCCTCGTCCGCGCCCCGAACAGGCGTCGACAGAGTGTCGACGCAGCACGCAGGAGTGCGTGCGCCAGGTCTACGCGAACGCTTCGACCGGCGGGCAGGAGCACATCAGGTTTCGATCGCCATAGGGATTGTCGATGCGGCCGACCGAGGGCCAGAATTTCCGGGCGCGAACGAACGGCAGCGGATATGCTGCCAGCTCGCGAGAGTAAGCGTGCTTCCATTCATTGGCACTTACCGCGGCTGCGGTGTGGGGCGCGTTCTTGAGGACGTTGTCGCTTGAATCGACCGACTCGATTTCGTCTTTAATCGCGATCATCGCGTCGCAGAAGCGGTCGAGCTCTTCCTTGGGCTCGCTCTCGGTCGGCTCGACCATCAGCGTCCCGGCGACCGGGAAGGAAACCGTGGGCGCGTGGAATCCGTAATCCATCAGGCGCTTGGCGACGTCGGTTTCATCGATTCCGGTGGCGGCTTTGAGCGGGCGCAGGTCGAAGATCAGCTCATGCGCGACGCGGCCGTTCGAACGAGTGTAGAGCACCGGATAATATTTTCCCAGGCGGGCTTTCAGGTAATTGGCGTTGAGAATCGCGACGCGGGTCGAGTCGGTCATGCCGTCGCGGCCCAGCATTTTTATATAGCCATAAGAGATGAGGAGAATGCTGGCGCTCGACCAGGGCGCGGCGGCGACGGCGGGGATGGCTTTCGCTCCGCCGGTGTGAATCACGGGATGGCCGGGCAGATACGGAGCCAGGTGCACGGCGACGCCGATGGGTCCCATGCCGGGACCGCCGCCGCCATGCGGGATCGCGAAAGTCTTGTGGAGATTCAAATGGCAGACATCGGCGCCGATGGCGGCAGGGCTGGTGAGGCCGACCTGCGCGTTCATGTTCGCGCCATCCATATAAACCTGGCCGCCGTTGGCGTGGATGGTGGCGCAGATTTCCTGGATGCTTTCCTCGAACACGCCGTGCGTGGACGGATACGTGACCATGAGCGCGGCGAGGTTGTCTTTATGTTGCTCGGCTTTCGCTTTCAGATCGCCTACATCGATGTTGCCGGTGGAGGTGGACGCGACTACGACTACGCGCATTCCGGCCATGACGGCGCTGGCGGGGTTGGTGCCGTGAGCGGACGCGGGGATCAGAACCACGTCGCGATGCGTGTCGCCGCGGTCTTGATGATAGGCGCGGATCACAGCGAGTCCCGCGAATTCGCCTTGCGATCCGGCGTTGGGTTGGAGCGAAACGGCCGCGAAGCCGGTGATCTCGCACAACGCGGCTTCGAGTTCTTTGAAGATCTGCTGGTATCCGGCGGTCTGCTCGACCGGCGCGAAGGGATGCAGCTTTCCGAATTCGGGCCACGTCACCGGGAGCATTTCGGAGGCCGCGTTCAGTTTCATGGTGCACGATCCGAGCGGGATCATGGACGTGTCGAGGCCCACGTCTTTGCGCTCGAGCGAGCGCAGATAGCGCATCATCTGGGTTTCCGAGTGATGGGTGTTGAAGGTCGGGTGCGAGAGGAAATCGGAGGTGCGAGCGAGGTCGAAGGCGAGTTCGAGACCTTTGGTGGAGGGATCGAAACCGGGGGTTGCGCCGAAAACTTTGACGATGGCTTCAACGTCGGCGAGCGTGGTGGTTTCGTCTAACGCAATGTTGACCGAGCCATCGGCGCGGTACCGGAAATTCATGCGCGCGGCTTCGGCGGCTGTGCGGATGTCGCTGACCGGTTCGACGCGCAGGGTGTCGAAGAAGACTTCGTTGCGCTGCGCGACGCCTACTTTTGCAAGTTCACGTTCGAGGAGCTTGGCGAGAGCGTGGACGCGGGTCGCGATGTGGGTGAGGCCTTTGGGGCCGTGCCAGACGGCGTAGAATCCGGCCATGTTGGCGAGTAACGCCTGCGCGGTGCAGATGTTCGACGTGGCCTTTTCGCGGCGGATGTGCTGTTCGCGAGTCTGAAGCGCCATGCGGTAGGCAGGGTTGCCGTGAACGTCGACCGAGACGCCGATGATGCGGCCGGGGACCTGGCGGACGAATTTTTCGCGCGTGGCGAAGAAGGCGGCGTGCGGGCCTCCGTAGCCCATGGGGACTCCGAAGCGCTGAGAATTGCCGACGACTACATCGGCTCCCATTTCGCCGGGAGGGGTGATCAACGTGAGGCTGAGCAGATCGGTGGCGACGGCTACCAGAACGTTGTGGTGATGGGCTTTCGCGATGAACGGGCGGAGGTCGTGAACGGCGCCGGATTCGTCGGGCGATTGCACGAGCGCGCCGAACATGCTTGAGTCGAGGTCGGCGGTCTGCCAGTTGCCGATTACGAGTTGGATGCCTAACGGTTCGGCTCTCGCGCGTAGGACGTCGATGGTTTGGGGGAAGCACGTGTCGGCCACGAAGAATTTCATGGCGTCGGATTTGGCAACGCGGTGGAGCATGGTCATGGCTTCGGCGGCGGCGGTCGCTTCATCGAGCATCGATGCGTTGGCGACTTCCATGCCGGTGAGGTCGCGGACCATGGTCTGGAAAATGAGCAGCGCTTCCAGACGTCCCTGCGCGACTTCGGCCTGATACGGCGTGTAGGGCGTGTACCAGCCCGGGTTTTCAAGCACGTTGCGGAGGATGACGCTGGGGGTGAAGCAGTCGCTGTAGCCGAGGCCGATGTAGGATTTGAAGATTTGATTGCGGGCGGCGATTTCGCGGAGTTCGCGGAGGTATTCGTACTCGCTCAGGCCTTCGGGGAGGTTGAGCGGGTGATGGAGACGGATCGTCTGCGGGATGGTTTGATCGATCAAATCATCGAGTGTGGATGCTCCGGTTTGCTTGAGCATCTGCTCACGCTCCTGCTGGTCGGGGCCGATGTGGCGGGACGAAAACTGCTCGAAAGAAAATTTCATGGGGAAATGATTATTTTAACAGGTGGGACAGACGGTCTTACCGTCTGTCTTCCGGGTTTTCGCTCGGCAACGGGGTGCTCCCCGAGACAGCCGCCGAGAGCGGCTGTCCTACAGGTCCAGAGGCGAGACCGTCTGCCCCACCTGGGCTGTCGTGCATTTTCAGTTTTCAAAGAGCTGCGAAAAGTATTTATCGGACCGGTCCTTTAGCGGGATTTTTTGCTGGTCGTTCCGCGTCGACCCGCCGTTTATTTGCGCCGCAACGGAGTGGCGCCGGTCATGTACCGGCGGACATCCAACGCACACAGACCCGTATCGGGGCAGTGTCTAGTATGCTCCGTAATGGCCGGTTCCGTTCTCTGCTGGAAGAGCACTATGAACTCCTTGCCTACAATTTAGGCGGCGGGTTGGGGATGGTGGGTGGATGTGAAACATCGATGTTGATGAAAAGGGGTGAAATAGAGTTGGGGATTTCGATGCGATATTCCGCGTAGACGTCGATCAGGCGATCTGACGTCCGCATCCTGAGCAGAATCGGCCGAGGGTCGGAGTCCCGCAGTCGGTGCAGAAGCGATTGACTTGCGACGAGGCTGATTTTGGAGCTCCCTCAACGGCGCTCTGAACCTGCTCGCGAAAGTCGAACGGCCGTCGCACGAATCTAAAGGATTCAGGGCTCCCACCAGTCCCTTTCACGACCAATTTTCCATATCCCATCACGCGCCCAGTCAGGTCCTGTTCGATCACGATGCTCTCAACCTTGACGAGTAGCAATTCCATAAACCTTGTATTGAACACGCCGGTCTTAATGATGATTCGCCTGTTCGTTACGGCCATTTCTACTGAGAGTTTCTTGATCACAGCGTAGATCAGCCAGCCTATGACGAACAGCGAAAGAAGCGGAACCATGGACGTATCATCCATCGCGCCCGCGTAGATAACAACTGCGAGTGCAAAGAATAGAGGCCAAAAGAGAATCATCCAATGAATTCCGGTTTCATATCGGACCGCTTCGCCCGCAATTAAACTGCGGCTTGCGTAACTCATTGCCCCTCCAGAACTAAAAGGCGAAAAACATTGATAGTTTTTCACATTCCGAGCCGGCGCACAAGGCCATGATCCGACGTCAGGGTGCAACTAGCATCGATGGCTATGCGACGGTCTGCGGAAGCGGAACGCTTAACCGCTTCCTTCGGTCGCGGCTCTGGGTGCGCCATCCTGGACGGTGGGCGGATGTCGGAGCGCGAGCTGTGATCTAATGCAGCTCATGCGGACCCTTGTGCTTTCGCTGTTGAGCCTTCCTGTTTTTGGGCAGACATTTCGGATCGCGATCTGCGTGACGCTGGATCTCGGTCCGATTGGATCACTACCGGGCGGGACTACGCGGAAACTCATTTCAGTCCGCTTAAGGAGATCAATGCTTCTAATGTCTCGCGGCTGGGGTTGGCGTGGTCGCTCGATATGGAGACTCGGCGGGGGTTGGAGGCTACTCCGATTGTTGTCAACGGCGTGATGTATGTGACCGGGTCGTGGAGTGTGGTTTATGCCGTGGACGCGGTTACCGGCAAGCGGTTGTGGCGGTGGGATCCGGAGGTTTCTCGGTCCTGGGGGCAGCGGGCTTGTTGCGATGTGGTGAATCGAGGGGTCGCGGTCTATGGGGATCGGGTTTATGTTGCCACGCTGGACGGGCGGCTTGCGGCTTTGCGGGCTTCGGATGGGATTCCGCAGTGGTCGGTGCAGACTACCGATAAGAACCAGTCGTACACGATTACGGGGGCGCCTCGGATTGTGAAGGGGAAGGTGATTATCGGGAATGGCGGGGCGGAGTTTGGGGTGCGCGGGTATGTTTCGGCTTATGACGCGGTGACGGGGAAGCTCGACTGGAGGTTTTATATCGTGCCGGGCGATCCTTCTAAGCCATTTGAGAATTCGGCGATGGAGAAGGCGGCGAAGACTTGGACTGGCGAGTGGTGGAAGTATGGCGGCGGCGGGACGCCTTGGGATTCGTTTGCGTTCGATCCGGAGCTGGACCTTTTATACGTCGGCACGGGGAATGGGTCGCCTTGGAATTGGAAGGTGCGGAGTCCGGGGGGCGGGGATAATCTTTACCTGTCTTCCATTTTGGCTTTGCGGCCGGATACGGGGGAACTGGTCTGGCATTATCAGACCACGCCGGGGGATAGCTGGGATTATACGGCTGTCCAGCAGATGATTTTGACTACGCTGACGATCAACGGGCGCGAGCGGAAAGTTTTGATGCAGGCGCCTAAGAATGGGTTTTTCTATGTTCTGGATCGGGCTACCGGGGAGCTGTTGTCGGCGAAACCGTTTGTGACGATCAATTGGGCTAAGGAAGTCGACATGAAGACGGGGCGGCCGGTGGAGAATCCGGAGGCTCGGGCGCTTGATCCTGCCAAGATGTTTATGCAGCAGCCGGGGCCGCTGGGGGGGCATAACTGGCAGCCGATGTCTTATGATCCGCTGACGGGGTTGGTGTATATTCCGGCGCAGGAATCGGCGTTTCCTTATCTGTCGGACGCGGGGTTTAAATATTTGCCGGGCGGGGCTTGGAATCTGGGTATGCTGCCGCTGCCGACGACCGATCCGCTGGCGATTACGCCGGGGATGCTGTTGGCTTGGGATCCGGTGAAACAAGCGGCCCGGTGGAAGGTGCCTTATGCGAGTTATTGGAATGGAGGCGTGCTGTCTACGGCGGGCGGGCTGGTGTTTGAAGGGACGGCGGATGGTCACTTTGCGGCTTATGGCGCGGAAAACGGGACGAAGCTGTTCGACATGGCGGTGAATACGGGAGTGATGGCGGCTCCGGCAACGTATGTGGTCGGTGGGAAGCAGTATGTGTCGGTGCTGGCGGGATGGGGTGGGGCGTTTGCGCTGATCGGAGGGAATCCGGGGCCGAATAAGGGGACTCCCGGGCGGCTGTTGACGTTCGCGCTGGATGGGAAGGCTGCGCTGCCTGCTCCGCCTCGGCCTGCGGCTGCGCCTGCGGCGATTTCGCAGACTGCGGATGCAAAGACGGTGGAGGGTGGTGAGGCTCTCTACGCGAAGTGGTGCGTGTACTGTCACGGGTTCGGCGCGATCGGCGGAGGGGCGGTGCAGGATCTGCGGTATTCGTCGGCTTCGGTGTATGCGTCGTATCCTCGGATCGTGCGGGAGGGGGCTTATACGCAGGCGGGGATGCCGTCGTTCAAGCAGTGGCTGTCTACGAATGACGTCGCCGCGATCCGGGCGTTTGTCATCAGTCAGCGGAATAAGATTGCGAAGTAGTTGGCCGCAGATGCACACGGATGTCTACGGGCTGAGGGAGGATTCTGAAAAAGGGGACGGCGTAGAGCGATGAAGCCGAGCTTCACCCGGAAGCATGAAAATCTCCGCGCATCGAGAGGCATTCGGAGGGGGCGTTCCAAAAAGGGGACAGACCGCTCTGTCCACTGGAGTGGCGGTGTCGGCGGTTGAGGGTGTGTGGGTTGGGGACAGAGTAGTCAGTCCCCTTTTTTGCGCGGGCGTTGGTGGGTGCTCCAAGAAGGGGACCTCGCGGAATTTTCTTGTGTTGCGCGAATGAGATGTTGCGCCTTGGGGCAGAGTGGTCAGTCCCCCTTTTTCAGAATCCTCCCTCAAATTGTGAGACCTGTTCAGCGGGTGTGGAGGCCATTGGCGCGGTCCATGGGCATACGGACGTCGAGAATGGCTTGAATCCAAACGGCTGCAACGCGGATTTTCTTCAGCATTTTCTTGCACATTTTCGCGGACCTCCTTTCTGCACTATCGGCGGACAGGCTTACGCCCTTCAGTGGGATGGATGTGAGGAAAGCGCGGAGTGCGGATGCCCGACCGGATCAGTTGCAGCCGTTTTGAGACGGAGGCTCGGCTGACCGGGGGGCGATTCGCGATTCGCGCGATCGTTCAGCATCGTTTGACATGCGGGCCTCCTTTCTCTTGATCGGTCGATTTCAGAATAGCGCCGGTTCGCGAGCCTGTAAAGAGTTTTTGAGAAAAACTACTGGCGCGAGCCCCGGCGGTAGGCTTTGGTCGCCTGGTTGTGGGCGCGAAGATCGGAGGAGAAGTTGTGGCCGCCGCCTTCCGGCTTGGCGACAAAATACAGGTAATCTGTTTCGGCGGGATGCAGGGCCGCTTCGATCGCGCTGAGCCCGGGATTGGCGATGGGGCCCGGCGGCAGGCCTTTGTGCTGATAGGTGTTGTAGGGATTCTGGTTGGCCAGATCGGATTTGTGGATCACGCCGCTGTAGCGATTATCCAGCAGCGCGGCGTAGATGGTGGTGGGGTCGCATTCGAGCTTCATGCCGATGCGCAGGCGATTCGCGAACACGCCGGCGACCAGGGGACGTTCGGCGGCGACGCCGGTTTCTTTTTCAACCAGCGAGGCGAGCGTGACGGTTTGCATGGGGTCGGAGTTCCCTGCTCCGGCTTTGCGCCACTGTTTGCGAAACGTGTCGGTCATCTGCTTACAGAGGTCGGCCGCAGTGGTCGAGTGGGTCAGACGATAGGTGGAGGGGAACAGGAAACCTTCGAGCGACGGCGCATTCGGAGCGAGGTCGCGGATGGACGCGGTGTCCCAGGCGGCGTTCACGAAATCGGCGGCGGACAGGATGCCCATCTGGTCGAGCGATTGGGCGATGTCGAAAATATTGCTGCCTTCGGGCACGGTGAATTCGAAATAGAAGATGTCGCCGCGGGCCATGCGGGCGTAGACCTGGGCGGGAGTGGCGGCCTGGGCGAAGCGATATTCGCCGGCCTGAATTTTCGCGGAGGGCTGAAGCAGGCGTTCGATCCAGATCTCCCAGGCGTAGCGGAAGACGCCGGCCTGGGCGAGCTCGCGGCCGATTTCCGCGGTTCCGGTACCGCGCGCCACGGTGACGAAGGTTTCATTTTCAAAGCCGCGATAGGTTTCGTGGGTGAGGTAGGCGACGGTTCCCATTACCGTAAGCGCAGCCAGCGGGATCAACAGCAGCAGGATGATAAGGACGCGCTTCATTCGAGACTGTCCAGGTAGCTGCCGAGCAGAATCACGGCGGAGAGGCGATCGACGGCGCGGGCTCGTTTTTCGATGCTGATGCCGCTTGAACGGAGGACGCGCGAGGCTTCGACGGTGGTCAGGCGTTCATCCCAGAAACGGATTTCGAGGCCGGTGCGCTCGGCCAGACGGCCGGCGAATTCGCGGGTATATTCGGCCTGGCGGCCTTCCCGTCCGCTCATATGCAAAGGATGTCCCATCAGAATTAGCGTTACTTCATTTTCCTGAATGATTCTGGCGAGGGCGTCCAGGTCGTCGCGAATGCGGGTGCGCTGGATCGTTTCAAGGCCCTGCGCGGTGATGCCCAGCGGATCGCTCAACGCCAGCCCGATCCGTTTTTTCCCCAGGTCAAGCGCCAATACGCGGCCATTAAGGGATTTTTTCTGGTGTTCCACGCTAGGTCCAATTATAGTGGGACAAGTGGTGGTTCCTTCCACATCGCCGAAACCGAAGACGGTCCGGGCCGGGATCGGTGTCCTGAGCCTGGGTGTCGCCATCGCTTTGTTGTATTTCGGACGGGTGTTTTTTGTAACCGTGATCATCGCGTCGATGATTGCGTTCCTGCTGGATCCGATGGTGGTGTTGTTCATGCGGATGCGGCTGCCGCGCGGCGTGGCGAGCTTCGCGGTGTGCAGCATCAGCCTGCTGTTTCTATACTTGGCCGGACTGGGGATTTATACCGAATCGGTGGCCATGATCGGCGACCTGCCGGCGTATGGCGAGCGAATCAATGAGCTGGTGGATTCGGCGTCGCTGCGGTTGGAGCATTTCGAGACCAACATTTATACGACGCTGGTCCCCAAGCGGTTTCAGGATCGGGCGCTGCCGGCGCCCGAAACGCAATCGACGCAGAGCGTGCGCGGCAAGCGCGGCAAACAGGCTCCGCCGGTGCAGCCGGCGCCGCCCGCGATTCAGGAAGTCCACATCCGCCAGGAGCCGCCTTCGGTGGTGACGTATGTGTCGACGTATTTGAGCTCGTTTTACGACGTGATCCTGATGGCGTCGTTTGTGCCGTTCCTGGTGTATTTCCTGCTGAGCTGGCGGGATCATCTGCGCTCGCGGTTTTTGTTTCTGTTCGAAGGCGAGACGCGGCGCGCCGCCGATCACGCCTGGGCGGGCGTCGGCGACATGGTGCGCGCTTACGTGATCGGCAATTTCATGCTGGGGCTGCTGTTAAGCCTGGCGAGCGCGATTCTGTTCGCGTCGGTGAAGCTGCCGTACTGGCTGGTGGTGGCGCCGCTGAGCGGATTTTTGAGCCTGGTGCCGTATATCGGACTGCCGCTCGCGATGTTGCCGCCGATGATCGCCGCGCTGCCGGCCACGCGCGAGGCGACTATTTATTTGTTCCTGGCGGCGAGTGTGACGCTGCTGCATCTGTTTGCGCTGAATCTGCTGTATCCGAAATTCGTCGGCGCGCGGGTGCATTTGAATCCGCTGGTGGTGACGGTCGCGCTGATGTTCTGGGGCATGCTGTGGGGAGGGATCGGGCTGTTGCTGGCGATTCCGATGACGGCGGCGATCAAGGCGGTGTGCGACAACGTCGCGGGGTTGCAGCCGTATGGTCGACTGTTGGGGGATTGACGTGGGACAGCCGGTCTTGCCGGCTGTCTCGGGGTGTTTGAAATGCGGCGCGAGTCCGAGGTTTGGGGGCGGTGGTTGAGACCATCCTCCCCTCCTTTACAGTCGGGGTTCCGATCCGGAGATCGACTACGCCGTCCGGGTTGACTCCGACTTGTCACCGCTGATGGCGGCTTGCGCCGCGGCTAGCCTGGCGATCGGGACTCGATACGGCGAGCACGAGACGTAATTCATTCCCACTCGATAGCAGAACTCGATCGAGCTCGGGTCGCCGCCGTGTTCGCCGCAGATACCGATGTCGAGATCGGGGCGCGTTCTGCGGCCCAGATGGATCGCCATCTCGATCAGCTTTCCGACGCCTTCCTGGTCGATCGAAGCGAACGGATCGGCTTTGAAGATTTTGAGATTCTCGTATTCTTTCGAGAACTTCGTGTAGTCGTCGCGCGAGAGGCCCATGGTGGTTTGCGTGAGATCGTTGGTGCCGAAGCTGAAAAATTCGGCTTGCTCGGCGATCTTATCGGCGGTGAGCGCGGCACGCGGGATTTCGATCATCGTGCCGACCAGGTAATGCAGGTCGGGCAGGCCCGCTTTGGCGAGAACTTCTTTGGCGGCTTTGTCAATGATCAGCTTCTGATTTTCGACCTCTTTGACGCTGCCGGCAAGCGGGATCATCACTTCGGGGATCACCTTAATTCCCTTCTTCGCGACCTGGACGGCCGCTTCGAAGATGGCTCGGGCCTGCATTTCGGTGATCTCGGGATAGGTAATGCCAAGGCGGCAGCCGCGGTGGCCGAGCATCGGGTTGAACTCGTGCAGCTCTTCCACGCGATGCAGGAGCTCCGGCAGGCGCTTTTTGAGCTCGCCGACTGGAATACCGTACTTGGCCGACATTTCTTTCTTGGCTTTGGTATCGACGTACGGGAGGCGCGCAAGATCCACCATCAGGTCTTCACGCTTGGGGAGAAATTCGTGGAGCGGAGGATCGAGGGTGCGAATGATGACCGGCAATCCGTCCATGGCTTCGAACAGGCCGGCGAAATCCTTGCGCTGCATGGGAAGCAGCTTCAACAGCGCGTGCTTGCGCGATTTTTCGTCGCGCGCCAGGATCATGGCCTGCATGAACGGGATGCGATCCTCGGCGAAGAACATGTGTTCCGTGCGGCACAGGCCGATGCCTTCGGCGCCGTACATGCGCGCGACTTTCGCATCGCGCGGGATGTCGGCATTGGCGCGCACGCCGAATTTTCCGCGGAACTCGTCGGCCCAGACCATGAGCTTCGCGAAATAGCCGGATTTCGGATCGGGCAGCGTGGTCTTGGCCTGGCCGAGAAAAACCTGCGCGGTGGTGCCGTCCATCGAGATCCAGTCGCCTTGCTTGACGGTAATGGTCTTGCCGCCGTCGGCGACGCTGAACTGGCGGGCTTTTTCCTGAATGTTGATGGAGCCTGCGCCGACGATGCAGGGGCGTCCCATGCCGCGCGCGACGACCGCCGCGTGGCTCGACTTGCCGCCGACCGCGGTCAGAATGCCCTTGGCGACGTCCATGCCGTGGATATCGTCGGGGGTGGTTTCTTTGCGGACCAGAATGACGGGGCCGGATTTTCCGAGCTCGACCGCCTCATCGGCGGTGAACACTGCGCGGCCGACGGCGGCTCCGGGAGACGCGTCGATGCCGGTGGCGAGGAGCTTCAGTTCTTTGAGAGATTTCGCATCGAAGACCGGGTGCAGAAGCTGATCGAGCTGCTGCGGCTGCACGCGCAGGACGGCTTCGCGTTTCTGGATCATGCCTTCTTCGACCATATCGACAGCCACGCGCACAGCGGCCGGGCCAGTGCGCTTGCCGTTGCGGGTCTGCAGCATGAACAGGTGATTGTCTTCGATGGTGAACTCGAAATCCTGCATGTCCTTGTAGTGCTGTTCGAGTCGCGTGGTGATTTCACGGAGCTGCGCGTAGGGCGCCGGCATCACTTTTTGAAGCTCGGAAATAGGCTGCGGAGTGCGGATGCCGGCGACCACGTCTTCGCCCTGTGCGTTGATCAGGAATTCGCCGTAAAAAAGGTTTTCGCCGGTGGCAGGGTCGCGCGTGAAGCCGACGCCGGTGGCGGAAGTATCGCCCATGTTCCCGAACACCATCGCCTGAACGCTCGCGGCGGTGCCGATCTCGTCGGGGATTTTTTCCATCTTGCGGTAATATGCGGCTTTCGGATTCCACCAGGAGCGGAACACGGCGTCGCGCGACATGGCGAGCTGAATGTGCGCGTCCTGCGGGAACGGCTGTTTGGTTTCTTTCTGAACCAGCTTCTTGTACTGCTCGATGATGACCTTCAGATCGTCGGCGGTGAGGTCGGTGTCGAGCTTGGTTTTGGCTTTGTGTTTGCGCTCGTCGAAGATGTGATCGAACTTCTCCATATCGATGTTGAGCGCCACTTCGCCGAACATCTGAATGAAGCGGCGGTAGGAATCGTAGGCGAAGCGGGGGTTGTTACTGCGCTTGACCAGGCCTTCGACGGTTTCATCGTTGAGGCCCAGATTCAGGATGGTATTCATCATCCCCGGCATGGAAAATTTCGCACCGGAGCGGACGCTGACCAGCAGCGGATTTTCGGGGTCGCCCAGCTTCTTGCCGATCTGCGATTCGAGTTTTTCGAGAGCTTTCAAAATCTGATCGTTAATCTCTTTCGGAACGCTGTTGTTATTTTTGAAGTAGATGTTGCAGACTTCGGTGGAGATGGTGAATCCCGGAGGCACGGGAATTCCGGCGCGGGACATTTCGGCAAGTCCGGCGCCTTTGCCGCCCAGGACATCTTTCATGGAGCCGTCGCCATCGGCGTGGCCGGCTCCGAAGCTATAAACGTATTTAGTCATTTTTGTTCTCCAGCGGTAACGATCTCCGAGAAGTCGGCGATCGTGGAAAAGCTCAAAAGAATATCGCTCAGCAAGGTCAGGCGGTTGGCGCGGACTTTCGGGTCGGGGGCGTTGACCAGGACCTTGTCGAAGAAACGGTCGATGGCGGGGCGGAGCGATGCGATCTGCCCGAGTGCGGTCTGATAGTCGGAGCTAAGCTCGGATTCGGTGCGCCGGGATTCGTGGTAGAGGTCCTGCTCGGGGCCAGGCTCCAGGAGGCCGGGATCCAGGGGCGCGGCGCCCTCGAAACCAGCCTGCTTCAAAATGTTGCGGATGCGTTTGAAGCTGGCGGCGAGCGGTTCGAAGTTTTCGGTGGGGCGCACGTTGGCGAGCGCTGCGAGGCGCGCTTCCAGGTCGGCGAGGGTGCCGCGGCTGGTGGCGAGCACGGCGTTAATCTCGTCGTATTTGAAGCCGCGGACTTCGCGGAAGTAATACTGGACGCGCTCGCCCATGAAATCGGACAGTTCGGATTCGAACAACGCGTGAAAGTTGTAATCGAGCTTCGCTTCGGCGAGGATTTTAACCACCCCTTGTGCGGCGCGGCGGAGCGCGAAGGGGTCTTTCGAGCCGGTCGGCACCATTCCGATCCGGAAACATTCGCGTAGCGTGTCGAGCTTGTCGGCGAGGGAAACAATCTGGCCTTCGAGTGTTTCGGGGATGGAATCTTCCATGCTGACCGGCTGGTAGTGTTCGTAAATCGCGCGCGCGACGGCTTCGGGTTCGCCTTGCGCGCGGGCGTACAGACCGCCTACTACGCCTTGAAGCTCGGTAAACTCCTTCACCATTTCAGTGGTGAGGTCGGCTTTCGATAACAGAGCAGCACGCTGGGCGTGATCGTTGCCGCCGAGTTCTTTGACCAACGCGACGACGCGCTCGGTTTTTTCGAAATAGGAGCCGAGCTTGACGTGGAAGGTGACCTTCTTCAAATCGTCTACGCGATCGGCGAGAGTCTTCACCTGGTCGACGTCCCAGAAGAAGCGGGCGTCGTTGAAGCGGGCTTTCAGGACTCGTTCATTGCCGTGCTTCACCAGGCCGTCGGGATCGCCCGAGGTGTTCATGACCGCCACGAAATACGGTGCGAGCAGGTTCGGCGCGGATTCGACGGAGAAATATTTCTGGTGATGGCGCATCACCGTGCTGAGGACTTCGGCGGGGAGCTCGAGGAATTTGGGATCGAACTCGCCTCGGATGGCCGTGGGGTATTCGGTGATGAAGGTGAGCGTTTCCAAGAGATCAGCATCGATTTTGGCATCCAGGGCCGAGGCTTCTTTCTCGATCTTGTGGCGGCGTTCGCGGGACGAGAGGATGACGAAATTCCTGCGCAGTTCGGATTCGTAATTTTCAGGCGTGACGGTGATCGACGGCGATCCTAGCTGGCGATGGCCTCGCGTGACGCCGCCGGAGTGAACGCCGGCGATTTCGAAGGGGATGACTTGGTTGTCGAGGAGGGCGACGATCCAGCGAATGGGGCGGATGAAACGCGGTCCGTTTTTCGCGGTCCAGTACATCGTTTTCGGCCACTGAATGGCGAGGATCGCGGCGGGGATGGTCTCCGCGAGAATATCCAGGCTCCTGCGGCCTGGGGCCAGGCGCCTGAGTTCGTAATACTCTGCGGTTTTCGTTAACGCGGTTGGATCCACGCCTTGTTTTTTTGCAAATCCGGCAGCGGCGCGTTCGCCGGCGGTGAGCGGAGGACCCTTCACGATCTGCTGCTCGTCGGGCGTACGTTCAGGGACGCCTTCGGCCTGCACGACCAGACGGCGCGGCGTCGCGTCTACGCGCGGTGTCGCGCCCAGCAGATTCAGCTCGGCCAGCTGCTTCAACGCTCCCGGAATCATCCAGTGCGGGATTTCTTCGGTGCCGATTTCTAGCAGAAAATTCATGCCTGTTGTTCCGCCCAGATTTTCGCCGTTCCGACGGCCAAATCGCGCACCCGCTTGATAACGCCGACGCGTTCGGTGACCGAAATCGCTCCGCGGGCGTCCAGAAGGTTAAAGCAGTGCGAACATTTCAGCACCTGCTCATACGCCGGGATCACGGGGAAACGCTTTTGATCGGGATATTTTGCAAACAGGCCCAGTAGCCGTTTACACTCAGCTTCATGTTCGTCAAAAAGCCGGCGGAGCCGGTCGACGTCGGCCATCTCGAAGTTGTAGACCGACGATTGGAGCTCGTCGGCGAAGCGCACTTGCGAATACTTGAAGCCCGGCGCCCATTCGATATCGTAGACGCTGTCGACGCCCTGCAAAAACGCGACGATGCGTTCCAGGCCGTAGGTCAACTCGGCTGGGACCAGGTCCAGATCGATGCCGCCGCATTGCTGGAAATAGGTGAACTGCGAGATTTCGAGACCGTCCAGCATGACCTGCCAGCCGATGCCCCAGGCGCCCAGCGTAGGGGCCTCCCAGTTGTCCTCTTCTAACTTGATGTCGTGCTTTTTGAGATCGATGCCGATGGCTTCGAGGCTCGCCAGGTATTGATCGATCACGTCGGCGGGCGAGGGTTTCAGAATCACCTGGAGCTGCTGGTGCTTGTACAGGCGATTTGGATTTTCGCCGTAACGGCCGTCGGCCGGACGCCGGCTGGGTTGAACATACGCGACCCGATATGGTTTATCGCCAAGCACGCGCAGAAACGTTTCGGGACACATGGTGCCGGCGCCCACTTCCATGTCGTACGGCTCCTGAATAATCGCTCCGCGATCGGCCCAGTAGCGCTTGAGCTTGAAAACGGTGTCTTGAAACGTGTCCAAACTAGATGGCCTCCAGCAGCGGGACGGTCAGGAATTTTCGTTCGACGTGCTGCTCCATGGTGCGGATCAATGCGCGGCGAAGATCGGCGGCGGTCGCTTTCGACCACGCGCGCGGCGTGAGAGCGGTCAACGGGCGCTCCAGCATTTCGTGGGCGATTTCGGCGGATTCGGTGCGGACGCGCAGCTCGGGAAAAATTCCGGTCAAGCGCACGGCCCACAGCGAAAAATACGTCACGGCCGCCCACGGGTCGCGTGAGGATCGCAAATAAGCCAGGACGGCTACCATCAAGCGGAAGAATTTTTCGTTGGGCTCATGCGGAGGCAGCAGATGCTCGGCCGTTTCGGTGAAAAAATCGAGCGCGACGCCGCACGCGTAATCCGCGCCGAGATCGAACTGGGAATCGATCAGCTCACAACTGTTGAGGCTGGCCAGCTCCGAATTTTCTTTCTGATAATACGCCATGCGAACGTGGGATAGCCGTTCCAAACCCGAGCCGAACGCGCTTTTCGGACGCCGCGCGCGCCGGGCGACTCCGCGCAACTTCCCCTCGTCGCGGGTAAAAAAACTCACGATCAAGTCCGCTTCCCGAAAGGGATAGGTGCGCAGGACGAAAGTCTCGCTGACCCGCGCGGGCATAGATTTAGCTGAATGCTCGGGACAAAACATTAGAGTAACACGCAAGGTTGCGCAAGAAGGGGACAGACCGCTCTGTCCACGGCCGTTGCGATGTGCGGCACGGCTGGATGGACGGCGGGGACAGAGTGGTCAGTCCCCTTCCTCCGCGACGTTATTTGGAGCCGATGCCCAATTTGGCGAGATCGGCGCGCAAGGCAGGTTCTCCCCGCGCGCCGACTTCGTAGGAGACGATCTTCCCTTCCCGGTCGATCAGCACCACGGTCGGAAACGCGTTCACCGACAGCATGGTCACCAGTTCATGTGAGCTCGCCAGCGGCACCACCGGGTACGCCAGGCCCACCGATTGGACGAAATCGCGCACCGCGGTTTGCTCTTCATCCACGTTGATGCTGACCAGCTCCAGGCCGCTATCGTGAAACTCGGTGTGCAGTTTTTCAAGCACCGGCAGTTCGCGCTTGCAGGGGACGCACCAGGTCGTCCAGAAATCGAGCAGCACCACTTTTCCGCGCAGGGCGTGCAGATCGATCTGTTCGCCATGGATCGATTGCGCCTTCAAATCGGGCGCTCGCTGGCCGATCACGTCGGGTTTGTCGACGCCCGGCAGCGTCCAGTCGTCGGTTTGCGTGGCGCCGTCGGGCGGCGCGAACGCGAACAGCGAATCGGGCAGATCGACGTTGAAACGAAGCGAGGTGGTGCGGGTCGATTGGGTCATCTGCACCGGCGCGGAGACGCTCGGGAGGCTGAGTTTCGCATGAAACATGGTCTGCAGGTTCAGATGATGACCTTTACTGATCCAGGTGGACTGAACGGCGTCGTGGATGGTCAGGCCCTGCACAGGAAGATCGATGGTGTCATACACGGTTTCGATCACCCAGCACGGAATATGGTCCGTGCCGACCTTCAGGACTTCCTCGCCGTGAAGTTGAACGGTTTTGACAAACTTGCTGACGTCGGGAAGACCTTTCGGAAGTACGCCGGACTTTCCGACGGCTTCTTCCGGCGCCGCGGCTGCGTCGCGTTTGATGAACTGGTTGAGCGGCGTCAGAAGAATCCAGGTGTGTTCGCCGTCGCTGACGATGGTGACGCCGCCGGCCTGGCTTTTGGAATCGACGCGCATGCGATCGGGCCGCCGCACCGAAACCGTCGACGGCATGTCGAGATTGCTCTGCACCGTTCCGCCGCGCATGATCACCGAAACGGTCGATTTGATTTCGTAGCTCTTGTATTGCTTGATCGCGTCAGCGGACTGGCTCAGCAGTTCGCGCGGATCGGGCTGGGCGAACAGGAGCGCGGGAAGCAGAAGCAGCGAAAGCCTCATTCCCTCTATGTTACGCGAGCGCCAGATTGGCTTGCGCGCGCAGTGTGAAATCGGCGAATTCGCCGCGTGCGAGTTTCGGGAACGCGGCGGCGGCGATCATGGCGGCGTTGTCGGTGGAAAGCTGGTTGGCCGGGAAGAAAACCGGGTACGGGACTCTGGCCGATTGCGCCGCGGCACGCAGGCCGGTGTTGCAGGCCACGCCTCCCGACACGATCAGGCTGCGTGCTCCGATGTCTTCGGCGGATTTGACGGCGCGGGTGAGAAGTTCGTCGATCACGGTGTGTTGAAATGACGCGAGCAGATCGAGCGTGGCTTGCGGCGTGACTGCCAGCCACTCTTCCGTCGACGGCGCGTGATTTTCGGAGAGCCATGCCCGGCGGCGCGCGATTTCGGCGGTCATGTCGCGAGCCTCCACCCATCGCAGCACCGCGGTCTTGATTCCACTGAAGCTGAAATCGAGCGTGTTCCCTTTCATTTTCGCGCGCGTGAAATGAACCGCGTGCGGGTCACCGAACGGCGCCAGGCGATCGACCACCGGGCCTCCGGGATAACCGAAACCGAGGAGCTTGGCGACCTTGTCGAACGCCTCACCGGCCGCATCGTCGCGCGTTTTGCCGAGCAGACGGTACAGAAATCCCTCGCGAACTTCGAACAGGTGCGTGTGTCCTCCGCTGACCACCAGCGCGAGCGCCGGAAGTTCGATCACGTTCTGGCTGACTACGGCGTGGATATGGCCTTCAATGTGATTTACCGCAATCAACGGCAGGTGCTTGACCAGCGCGAGCGATTTCGCGTAAGTCATGCCTACCAGCAGCGATCCCACCAGGCCGGGACCTTGCGTCACCGCAATCGCCGCAAGGTCATCCAGCCGCGTCAAGGACTGTTCGAGCGCCATCCGCACGGCGGGAACAATGGCGCGGAGATGTTCGCGCGAAGCGAGTTCAGGCACCACGCCGCCATATTTCGAATGCGTCGCCATCTGGGAGGAAACGACCGAAGAGAGAATCCGAGAGCCGTTTTCAACCACCGCTGCCGCAGTCTCATCGCACGACGATTCAATGCCAAGAATTCTCATTTGAGATCTTTAACCGATCCCTTTGGTCACGGCTCGGGGAGCGGTGATGTCGACGCCCCGAGCCGCGACCGAAGGAAGCGGTTAAATGGAGATTGCTGCTCTCCGACTTCGATTATCCCCTGCCCGAGGAGTTGATCGCGCAGGCGCCGCTCGCGGATCGCGCGGCGTCGCGAATGCTGGTGGTCGACCGGCGCGCCGGGAACTGGCAGGATCGGTCCTTCCGAGAGTTTCCGTCATTCATCCACCCCGGCGATTGCATGGTGCTCAATGACTCGCGCGTGTTTCCGTCGCGCCTGTATGGGACTCGCGAGCATGGCGCCGGCGGACGCGTCGAGATCTTCCTGACGCGCCAGGTTTCGACCGACGGGCTCACCTGGGAGGCACTGGTGCGGCCTGGCCGCAAAATGCGCTCGGGCGAACGCGTGATCATCTCAGACGATCTGTCCGCCGAGATCCTGGGTCGCGGCGAATTTGGCGAGCGGACCGTGCGCCTCGATCCGCGCGGCGAACTTTTCGAAGTCCTGGATCGTGTGGGACACGTGCCTCTGCCACCGTATATTCACCGCGCCGATGTTCCCGCAGATCGCGATCGTTATCAGACTGTTTTCGCTCGGGAGCGTGGATCGGTCGCCGCGCCGACCGCCGGGTTGCATTTCACGCCTGAAATTCTGGACGCCTGCCGCACGGCCGGGGCGGAAATCGCGCGCGTAACGCTGCACGTCGGCCTGGGGACGTTTCAGCCGCTGCATACCGGCGTGATCGAGAACGTCAAGCTCCATTCGGAATCCTTCGTGGTCCCGCCCGCGACGGCGCAGGCGATGAACGCGGCGTCGCGCGTGATCGCGGTCGGCACCACCAGCGTGAGGGCCATTGAAAGCCCGCCGGGGCCCGGCGAAACGGATCTGTTCATCGCGCCCGGATTCAAATTCCAGCGCACCGGCGCGATGCTGACCAATTTTCATCTGCCGAAATCGAGCCTGCTGGTGCTGGTGTGCGCCTTCGCCGGCCGCGAACTGGCGCTTGCCGCCTGCCGGCACGCGGTGGAGGCGCGCTACCGGTTCTTTTCCTACGGCGACTGCATGCTGATTATTTGAATCCGAAGCTCCCGACGCGAACCACCTGATCCTCGCCTTCGGTGTTGAAGTAAATCATGCTCAGACGCGACGGCGCGGGCGGGATCGGGTAGGATTTTGTGACGCACCCGGGCGCGTCGAACTCCGTCTCCGGAAGCTCGCCTTCGGGGAGCGCGGCGTGCAACACGAAGCCCGGGCGTCCGCACGCCTCGATCTCGAATTTCGTGGCCGACGGGGGACGGAACAAAAATACGTTCGTCATGCGGTTGACGGCGCGGTAGCCTTCAAAATCCGCCGGCCATTCGCCCATCCACTTCGCAGGCTTCCCGGCCCGATCGAAGTACGCGCCACGATCCGCGGAGAACACGGATTGATCCAGGCTTCGACGCCGCGAATCCCAGACCAGCAAAGGACGCGGATGATCCAGCGCGAGATTCGGATCGTCCAACCGGTCGACCGATTGCGCATTCGTAATCACGCGAATCGCGTACTCGCCGCCAAAATGGCCGAAGGATGCGGGCGGATTGTGATAGAGAAACGCGGGCGCGGCGGGGACGTCGCGGAGAGCGGTCGTAAACGCCCGGCGATCGTTGGCCTCCGCAATAGTCACGGCGGCATGTTTTCGAATCAGCGTCACCTGCCAGACGGCCCAGATGATCACGAGCAAGGCAACCGTGCGGCGATGGTACATCGCGAGCGTGGCAATGAACATCGCCACCGACGTCATCGCCAGGTACAGATACACTTCGAGCATCCGGTCCGGCATCAGCAGGTACATACCGATTTCGAAAATCAGCGCGCCCATGGCGAACCGGAGCCGGCGGTCGCGCGTCACCCAGAATGCAAGCGCCAGCGCCAGACCCGCGCAAGGCACTCCGAACATCTTCGAGGAGTAAAAGGAGATCGAGCGCCACAGCGCGGCCGGCGCCGAGGTCATGGTGTAGGGGCTGTGCGGCTGGCCTTGATTGAAACGGATGCCGTAAAACCCGTAAATCGCGGCGGGGATGAAAAACGGGATCAGGCGTTTCCAGTTACGTTGTCCCAGCGTGAATTCGTAACACAGCAGCACCGCCGGCAACATCAGGCCGATCTCTTTGGTCCGCATCGCAAGCCATAGCGCGACGAAGCTCACCACCCACCAGCGGCGAATGTAGGCGAGCAGCATCACCAGCGCGAAGTTGGTCGAAAGCACGTCGTAAATGAACATCGGCTTCCACCATCCGTCGAACAAGGCGCGCGCCGCGACGAAGACCAGGCATCCCAGCGCGGATGCGATTTCGTCGAATTCGAGCGCATTGAACAATCGCCACAGCAGTGCGACATTGACCAGCCCGATGGCGAGCATCGCCATTGCCCACGGCGTGTAATTCAAATGCGCGCGCGGATACAGCGCGCCGTACAGCATGAAACCGACCGGGCGCCCGTGCTGGCACGGATAGGCGAGGCAAGGCACGTCGGTGACGTATTGATGGAACGGAATGACGCGCGCCCAGTTGAGCGTGCCGAAATCGTCGTTTTCAAAATACGAGCGGTAGGAATCATGGTTCGCGATGACGGCCAGCGCCATGATCGCGGCGAGCAGTGCGGCCCGGATGGCGGGTCGGCCAGTCTTCATGCAGGACCACTATTGTAATGCGTATAGAATATGTGCATGTCGCGTCGCATTCTCATCCTCTTTACAGCGGCTCTTGCCCAGGCCGCCGTCACTCGCGTCGAAGTCACGCAACGCACCGATATGCCGCAGTTCAATTACCAGCAGATCACCGCGAAGGTGTACTTCGCCGTCGATCCGAAGCTCCCGGCGAACAAGATTATCGTCGACCTGGATCGCGCGCCGCGCAACGCGCAGGGGATGGTCGAATTTTCGTCCGACGTCGTCGTGATGCAGCCGAAAGATCCGGCCAAGAGCAATGGAACCGCGCTGCTTGAAATTTCAAATCGCGGCGGCAAGGGATTGGTCAACATGTTCGACCTGGCCGGCCGCGGCGACCCGGGCGACCCGCTGTTGTACGAGGCCGGCTACACCCTGGTATGGGTCGGCTGGGAGTTCGACGTGCCGGATCGCACCGGCATGAAATTGTACGCGCCGGTGATTAAAGGGATCACGGGGCCGGTGCGGTCGGAGATCATGATGGATCGCCGCGCGATGTCGGCGTCGCTGGGCGATCGCGCGCAGATTCCCTACGCGGTAGCAGACCAGGCGTCGGCGACCATGACCGTTCGCGACGGAGTCAATACCGCGCGGACCACCATCCCTCGCGATCAATGGAATTTCAACGCCGACGCGACTCGCGTTGAGTACCCGGCGGGTTTCGAGCCGGGGAAGATTTACGAAGTCGTGTACACGGGGAAGGATCCCGCCGTGATCGGCCTCGGTCCCGCTGCGATTCGCGATTACATCGCCTATATGAAGCAGAAAGGCGAGGCCAAGCGCGCGATCGGGTTCGGAACGTCGCAGAGCGGACGGTTCCTGCGCAAATTTCTGTACGACGGCTTCAACGCGGACGAGCACGGGAAGATCGTGTTCGACGGCCTGTGGGCGCACGTCGCGGGAGCGGGCCGCGGCAGCTTCAACGATCGCTTCGGCCAGCCGTCGCGCGATGGGCACACCTGGATGAACTTCTTCTATCCCACCGATCTGTTCCCGTTCACGGACGAGCCGGAAACCGACGGCGGAATCACCGACAGCATGCTGGCGCGGGCTCGCAAAGACGGCGTGGTGCCCAAGATTTTCTACACCAACGGGTCGTATGAATACTGGGGCCGCAACGCCGGGATGATCCACATCAGCCCGGATGGAAAGAAGGACATTCCTCCGCCGCCCACCACGCGGATTTATTACCTGGCCGGCACGCAGCACGGCCCCAACGCGCAGCCTAATCGCAACAACACGGAGAATCGGGCGAATCCGCAGGATTACCGTTTCGCGATGCGGGCGCTGCTCGCGTCGATGAATTCGTGGATCACGGACGGCACCGCGCCGCCGCAGTCGCTGATTCCGCGCATCAATAAAGATCAACTGGTGACGCCGGCCGCGCTCAATTTTCCGAAAGTGCCGGGCATGAAAGTTCCGGCCGAGCCGTCCTACGCGTGGCGCCTGGATTTCGGTCCGGAATTCCGCAGCAAAGGCATCGAGACGATCGAGCCTCCGAACGTCGGCAAGCCATTTCCAACGCTGGTCCCGCAGGTGGATCGCGATGGCAACGAAACCGCCGGCCTGCGCTTGCCGGAATTGGCCGTCCCGCTCGCGACGTTTACCGGCTGGAATCTGCGCGACGCAAAGATCGGCGCGCCCGACGAGATTCAGAGCATGACCGGTTCGTTCATTCCGTTCGCGCGAACCAAAGCGGAACGCGAAAAGACCGGCGATCCGCGGCCCTCGATCGAGGAGCGCTATTCAGGCCGCGAAGATTATCTGAACAAGATCGAAGCCGCGGCGCGCAACCTGGCCGCGCAGCATCTGCTGCTCGATCGCGATATCGAGCGGGTGAAGGAAAAGGCCGGGGCTCGCTGGGATGCGGTGATCGCGGGGAGTTTGAATTAGCGCAGATTTAATAGCCACGGATGCACACGAATGAACACCAATGTTTTATTCGTGTTGATTCGTGGCCAAATTCCTTCGCTACTTGCTGATTGCCTTCAAAGTCCCCTTCGCCTTGGCGACCGCAAGCAGAGTCGGGTAGAACTGGACGAACGTGTTCTCCACCGCTCCGTGCTGGCTATGGCATGCGTAACAGCCGGCCGTTCTCGGCAGCGCCGATGCAGGTTCGCCGGATGCCGGGAAGGCGAAGTACTCCCACTTGTCCTTGAAACGTGACGAGTCCTTTACTTCGGCCGACAAACGGAAATCATCGGACTGGTAATGGCCGCCTTTGTTAATCGACCCGTTGGTCGCCGAACCGCGCACTTCGAGAATGAAAATCGTCTTTTCCGGCCACGCGCCGGTTTTGACGAACGACCGGTACGCCTCCGGGCTGACGAAGACGTTGTCGAAACTCGGCTCGCGGCTGTCGGGTTCGCCGTTGTAGGTCATCCCCAGGCCGGAGCTCAGGAAAATCCACTCGCGATAATTTTCCGGGCGCACTAGCTTGTCGCCCTTGAACACCGGCTGCGCGAACGCTACGGCTGCGAATACCAATCCCGTCACAATCTTCATTCTTCGATTATGACGTGAAAAGCCGGAGTTGGACGGCGGATTTCAATCCGCGTGGCGCTTCAGCGCCACTCCTGCGGGAGCGAGGCTGAAGCCTCGCGCGGGCTGAAGCCCGCCCTCCACCCGAAAAGGGACCGATTGAATAGGCTCGTACTGTATCCTGAAGGTGAATGAGTCCTCAGCAAGCTCCTCCCAAGACGCCGATTGCGGGCGTTCGCAACATCGTCGCGGTCGGATCGGGAAAAGGCGGGGTCGGAAAGACCACGGTGAGCGTGAATCTCGCGCTGGGACTGGCGCGGCTGGGACGCAAGGTCGGCTTGCTGGACGCCGACGTGTACGGTCCCAATGTTCCCCTCATGATGGGCGTGAACGAATCGCCGCAGGCCGATGGGGAGCGCATCCGGCCGCTTGAAAATTACAACGTGAAACTGATGTCGATGGGGTTCATCAACCCCGGCGACAAGCCGCTGGTGTGGCGCGGGCCGATGCTGCATTCGGCCATGCAGCAGTTCCTCCGAAACGTGGACTGGGGCAAGCTCGATTATCTGATTATCGATCTGCCGCCCGGCACCGGCGACGTGGCGCTGTCGCTCGCGCAGACCACGCCGATCACCGGCGCGATCGTGGTCACCACGCCCTCCGATGTGTCGCTTGAAGACGCGCGTAAAGCCGTGAATATGTTCCACCAGGTGCGCATTCCGCTGCTGGGGCTGATCGAGAATATGAGTTACCTGATCGCGCCCCAGTCCGGCGAGCGCATCGACGTATTCGGACAGGGCGGCGGCCAGCGCACCGCGCAGAAAATGAATGTTCCGTTCTTGGGCGAACTGGCGCTCGATCCGCAGATCCGGATTGGCGGCGACACCGGGCGTCCTGTAACTGCCCGCGAAGGCGAACCGCGGGCGGAGCCGTTTCTGGCGCTGGCCCGGGTGGTGGATCAGATCTGCTCGGCTTCGCAATCGACTGGGCCGACCATTACCATTGAAGATTGACGTCCGGAAACAATTTGAAGGGTCCCGGCGTCCAATAATTCGCCGGGGATTTTGTTCGTGTTACCGTGGAATCGCAGTGAGATAGAGTTGTCCTGGCCGGGTGAAACGGGTGTAGGCGCTCACGGCGTTGCGCCGTTTGTGGTTACTGTTCTCCGCCGTTGCAAGACGGAACGGCTTTGGCTATACTCCGCAAAGTACCAACACCCTCGACGGATCCGGTCGTGCGATCGTGTGGAGGCTCGCGGTGTTCACAAAAAAGTTCATGAAGACCATAATGGCCGTGCTCATGGCGCTGGGATTGGTTTCGCTCGCGCCCGCTCAGGAGAAGAAAAAGGAATGGAAAGACCGGGCTGAATACGACTTGTTCGAGTCGATTACCAAGACCCCGGACCCCAATCAGTGGCTGGCAACGCTCGATAAGTGGAAACAGCAGTACCCGCAGACCGACTACGCCGATATCCGCCGCAAGCTCTACCTGGCCGCCTACCGCCAGTTGAACAAGCCCCGCGAGGCCTTCGACGCCGCGGAGCAGGTCCTCAAGGACAATCCCAACGACCTGGTGGCGCTCTCCGCGATTCTGCAGTTCATCTATCCGCTGGTGCCGCCCAACACGCAGCAGTTGTCCGCGCCCCAAACCGCCGATCTGGACGTCGCGGGGAAAGCCGCGAATACGGTCCTAAATAACCTGGACACGGTATATGCCAAGGAAAACCGTCCGCCGGACATGAGCGACGATCAGGTGGCCAAAGCGAAACCGGAATTGAAGACGTTCGCGCAGAAAACGGTCGGGTACATCGCGCTGGTTCGGAAGGATTATGAAAAGGCCGTGACGGAGCTGACCAAGGCGTTACAGCTCGACCCAAACCAGGGGCAGGTTTCGTTCTGGCTGGGGACCGCGACCCTCGCGCAGAACAAAACCAAGCCCGAATTGCAGCCCGTCGCGTTGTACGATTTCGCCCGTGCGGCGGCTTATAGCGGAACGGGCAGCCTTCCCGCCGCGGACCGAAAGCAGATCACCGACTACCTGACCAAGGTCTACGCGCAATACCACGGATCGAACGAAGGCCTGGACAAACTGATGGCGTCCGCCCAGACCAACGCGATTGCGCCGGCCGGATTCGTCATCAAGAGCAAGGCCGACATCGATCGCGAAAAGGCGGAAACCGACGAGGCCGCTGCGCGCGCCAATCCGATGCTGGCGCTGTGGCGCAACATCAAGAAGGAGCTGCTCAGCGACAACGGGCCGGCGTATTTCGACGCCAACATGAAAGGCGCCGAGTTGCCCGGTGGAGTCAACGGCGTGACCCAGTTCAAAGGCAAGCTGGTTTCGATGACGCCGGAGAACCGGCCCAAGGAACTGGTGCTCGCCATGGAGGATCCGACCAAGCCGGATGTGACCCTGAAGCTCGATTCGCCGCTGCCCGGCAAAATGGACCCGGGTGGAGAGATCGCATTCTCGGGGGTGGCCGATTCCTTCAACAAAGATCCGTTCATGGTGACCTTCACGGTCGAGAAATCCAAGATCGAGGGTTGGACGGGGAAGAACCCGCCGGTACACCGAAGGAAGTCGGGAGCTTTCTGAAGAGGCGCGAGTCGTGATACATTATCGAGAATAGCGAGGCTCAACCAAAGAACATGAAAAAAGTCCTTCTACTGCTGATCGCGGCTTTGACCGTCGGGCTGGCGCAGGATAAGCCGGCCGAGAAAAAGAAAACCCCCAAGGACGCCGCCGAGGCCACTCTGATCAATAAGGTGGTGGCCGAACCGGATGGAGCCAAGCGCCTGGCCGAGCTGGACGAGTGGGTCAAGAAGTACCCGCAGAGCGACTGGGACGACGTGCGCCCCATGTTGTACCTGCTCACCTATCAGCAGGTGGGCAAGAATCGGGAAGCGTTCGACAAGGCCGTGGAGATGACCGCCGCGACGCCCAACGACTTCAATGCGCTCACCGCGATTCTGCGCATCGGGCCGACGCTCAACAATAACGCGCCGTCGCCCGCCGACCTCGACAACATCGAAAAGGCCGCCGACTACGTGATGAATAACGGCGACAAGGTGTTCGCCGTCAGCAACAAACCCACCAACGTCTCCGCCGCGGATTGGGGAAAAGTGAAGCCGTACTGGGGCCCGCAATCGCGCGTGGTCCTGATCGCGGCGCTGACGGCGCGCAAGGACGAAGCGCACATGGAATCCAAATTGAAGGAAGAAGCGGCCGCGCACCCGACCGACACTATCTTCCCGCTGGCGCTGCTGAACGTGTACTACCAGCAGATCAAGGCGCATCCTGAGAAGCAGCCGCTGGTCCTGTTCTATTACGCGCGCGCCGCGGCCATCGATCCGGCCAACAGCGCCAAGTACATGGCGTCGTTCAACAAGAACTACAAGATTTATCACGGCTCGGATGAAGGGTTGACCGATGTAGTGGCGATGGCCAAGGCCGATCCGGTGGCGCCGGCCGATTTCAAGATCAAGAGCACCGTCGATATCGCAGAGGACAAGGCCAAGGCGGATGCCGCATTCGCCGCCTCCAACCCCGCCATGGCGCTGTGGAAGACCATCAAGACCGGCCTCACGGGCGATATGCCGGATCAGTTCTTCGACGGCAGCGTGAAAGACGCGGCGCTTCCCGGTAAGGATCCCGCCACCCAGGCCGATATGCATTGGAAGGCGAAGATCGTCTCCATGAAGCCCGCCAACCGGCCCAAGACAATTTTAGTTTCGATCGAGAAGCCGGAAGGCGACGTCACGCTTATTCTCGCGGAAGGGTCCGTGCTGCCGGGACATATGGACCCGGGCGAGGAGATCGAGTTTTCAGGCGTAGCCAAGTCTTACATGAAAGACCCGTACATGCTGACGCTCGAAGTCACCAAGGATCAGATCGTCGGCTGGACCGGCAAGAACCCAGTCGTGCATCATCCCCGGGCGAAGTCGCAGTAAATCGGCGATAGCCCCATGCGTTAGCTTGGGGCTGCCTCAATACCCTCACTAGTGGCCTGTCGCGGAGAAATCATTACTATCTCCCCTCCTTCACAGTCGGGGTTCCGTTTTCAGAAGCCGAGTAGGTCTCAGCATTTCCAACAGAACCCCGACAGTTATGGAGGGGAGCACACTAACGATTTCTCCGCGACAAGCCACTAGCCCCGCCCTCGCGGACGGGGCTTTTCGCCTCAAGAGCCCTGCCGGTCACATCTTATAACGGCCCAGATCCTCGTCGTTCAGATTTTCGAGCCAGCGGCGCAGTTCTTCATTGCTCCCGACCTCGGCGACCGCCGCGGCCGTCTTCGACGTCTTCAGCACCGCCTCCGCCACGTAAATCGGACAATCCAGCCGCAGCGCGATCGCCAGCGCGTCGCTCGGGCGCGAATCGACCGAGATCAGCTCCCCATTCCGCTCCAGCCAGATCACCGCGTAGAACGTGTCGTCCTTCAGATCGCTCACCACCACTTTTTTCACGCCGGTTTCAAGACCGAACAGCAGATTGCGAATCAGGTCATGCGTCATGGGACGCGGAGTGGCCACTTTTTCGATTTCGAGCGCAATCGCGTTGGCTTCGTAGATGCCCACCCAGATGGGCAGAATCGCGCTTCCGTTTACGTCTTTCAAAACCACGATCGGCATGTTCGTCACCGGGTCCATCAACAGTCCTCGGATTTTCATCTCAACTTCTGTTCCGACCTGCGTTGCGAGTTGCATTCGAAGTCCTCTCTTTCCCCGGTTTCAATCAGTTTACACATTCCCCGGCCAGCGAGTTGGGACCGGCGCGCGTGACGCGTACGTCCACATAGCGGCCCGCCAGATCCTCGTTGGCGCCCACCCGCAGAAAATTCAAAGGCTTGTTCTGCGACGTCCGTCCGATCCACTGCCCGGTGGCCTTGTTGAAGCCCTCCACCAGGCACTCTTCCACCGTTCCGACGTAATCCGCGTTGCGCCGGATCTGAATGGCGCGCTGGTGTTCCTGCACAATCGCCAGGCGTCGCGATTTCTCCTCCTCCGGAATCTGATCGTCTAAAGCCAGCGCCGGCGTATTCGGCCGCCGCGAATATTTGAAGCTGAAAATCGAATCGAATTCGACCTCATCCAGCAGTTGCAGCGTCGCTTCCAGATCGGCTTCCGTCTCACCCGGAAATCCCACGATGATGTCGGTTGAGATGGCGATCGGCCGGCGCGCGTTTTTCATCCACTCAATGCGCCGCATGTATTCGGCACGTGTATAGAGCCGTTGCATCGACTCAAGAATACGTGACGACCCGGATTGCACCGGCAGATGCACATGATTGCACAGCGCGGGATTTTCATCGATCGCTTCGACGATTCGCCGGACGAAATCGCGCGGATGCGAGGTGGTAAATCGCACGCGACGGATGCCCGGAACGTTGCCCACGCCCGCCAGCAGCGCCGCGAAATCCCAACCGGCCGATGACGGATCGCGATAGCTGTTCACGTTCTGACCCAGCAGTTGAACTTCGGTATACCCGGCCGCGGCAAGCCGGCCCGATTCCTCGATCACCGAGGCGCTCGTGCGGCTCCGCTCCGGCCCGCGCGTGAACGGGACCACGCAGTACGCGCAGGATTTGTCGCAGCCTTCAATGACGGTGATGAAGGCGCGATGAGGATGGTCGCGGCGCGTGAGCGGCGTTTCAAAGGTATCCTCCGTGTCGAGACTCAATCCCGTGACGCGTCGGTTCCCGGTTTCAAGCTGCACCAGCAATTCGGGAAGCCGGTTGTAGCTGGCCGATCCGCACACCATGCTGACGTGCGGGGCCTTTTCGAAAATCTTCTCGCCCTCCTGCTGGGCCACGCAGCCGAGCACCGCGAAAGTTTTCCCCTTGCTGTCCTTTTTGAATTGCTGAAGCCGGTTGAAGACTTTCTGCTCGGCTTTATCGCGAATGCTGCAGGTGTTGTAGAACACCAGCTCCGCATCGTCGGGCGTCGCCACTTGCTGGTAGCCCTGGCCGACCAGCGTGCCGATCACTTTCTCCGAATCGTGAGCGTTCATCTGGCAGCCGAACGTCTCGATATAGAATGTCTTCACTCCTCCTCATTATAAGGGCAGGAGTCAGAGGTCAGAACGGCAGATCCGGCGTGACCTGCTGCAGCATGGCAGAGCGTGTCAGGTAAGGATACGGATTTACGGGACTTCCGCCCATACGAACCTCGAAATGCAGGTGCGGAGCGGTCACCCGGCCGGTGTTGCCTGATAAACCGATCACTTCCCCGCGGCGGATCTCCTGTCCGGGAATCACCCCGAACTCGGACAGATGCGCGTACCACGTACGCATTCCGTTTCCATGGTCGATGATCACCAGCTTCCCGTACGCGCTGGTGTATTCGGCGGAGTAGATGATCCCATCTGCCGCCGCGTGGACCGGCGTGTGCATCGCAGCTTCGATATCGACGCCCGTATGGAACGCGCCTTCACCCGAGAACGGATCCTGGCGCTCACCGAACCGGCTCATCAGGCGGCCGTTTACCGGCCACATGCTGGGCATGACGTTCTTCTGCCAAGCCCTAGCGAAGTTGTGATTCAGCCTCGAAAAGCTGGCCGATTTCAGGAAGTTATATTGCTCGATCGATTCCTTGTAGCTCGGAACCAGCGGGCTGTCTTCGCCGACATCGTCGGAGCCTTCGAGCTGACGCCGCAGCCCGAGCGACATGCTGATTTCGCTGGCCATCATCTGCAGCGACGCCAGCTGTTCCTGTTTCTGATCGTTTTCTTTCTGCAGCGCCTGATACCGGTTCCTCAACGTGTCCACTTCACTGCGGAGGGTATTATAGTTGGACACCTTCAACGTCATCCGAAGGTAGCTTGAAACCATGCCGAACAGGGAAAACGAACCGAATAGTGCCAACCCGAGAACAATATAGATAGACGAATGAGGAACGTGAATCCGGCGCAGTCGTCCGTGCAAAGAATGTGCAAGAACCACCACGAAATAATGCTGTTTCATGAATCTCCCAAGATCCCTTAAAATTTGGCCTGCGTTCCGCGAAACCACCTACGGATCGTATCGGCCAGGGAATACCACAGGACTAGGGTGCAACGTTAATGAAAACTCATAATACTGAAAACGGAAGCCCCGTGTCAAGGCGCCTCACGGCTGGGTTGAAACGATCCAGACGCTGGTGGACTTTCGCGCTAGCCCCCACGCTTGCCGCATCAGGCTGGTAGCTTGGTAGTTGATCTCTCTTTCGAACATCAACAAGATTTACGGCAAACAGGTCATCTTTGTCGAGGCTTCCTTCCAGTTGAATCCCGGCGAAAAAGTGGGGCTGGTGGGGCCGAACGGCTCCGGAAAGACCACCCTTTTTCGTATGATCGTGGGCGAAGAGGAGCCGGACGAAGGCGAGGTTTCCGTCCCTAAACGGCTGACCATCGGCCACTTCCGCCAGGATGTGGAAGAGATGAGCGGACGGCCGGTGCTGGATGAAGCGATCGCCGGCAGCGGGCGCATCGGGGATCTGCATCACGAGCTCGAAGACCTGCAGAAGGCGCTTGAGGATCCCACGCGCGCCGATGAAATGGACCGGATTCTCGACCGGTTCGGCGAAGTGCAGGAAGAATACGAACACCTGGGCGGCTATGCGCTCGAAGCGCAGGCACGGGAGGTGCTGCACGGGCTCGGGTTTGCGGATGCGCAGATCGATGGCGATATCGGAGCGCTTTCGGGTGGCTGGAGAATGCGCGTCGCACTGGCGCGGGTGCTGCTCGGACGGCCCGACGTGCTGCTGATGGACGAGCCGACTAACCATCTGGATATTGAATCGATTATCTGGCTGGAGTCGTTTCTGAAAGCGTTCCCCGGCGCGCTGCTGATGACTTCGCACGACCGCGAATTCATGAACCGGATCGTTTCGAAGATCGCGGAAATCGACGCGGGAGAAATCATCACGTATTCCGGCAATTACGATTTCTATGAGCGCGAGCGCACCCAGCGCGAAGCCAATCAGCAGGCGGCGTTCGCGCGGCAGCAGGCCATGCTCGCCAAGGAGCAGCGGTTCATCGACCGCTTCCGGACCCATGCCGCCAAGGCCGCGCAGGTGCAAAGCCGGATCAAGGCGCTCGACAAGATTGAAAAGGTCGAGCTGCCCAAGCAGCGTCACGTGGTGAAGTTCGAATTTCGCATTCCGCCGCGCTCGGGCGATCAGGTGGCGATCATTGAGGATCTCGACAAGAGCTATGGGTCGCGCGTGATTTACAAGGGATTCAGTCTCACCATCCGGCGCGGGGAACGCTGGGCGGTGATGGGCCGCAATGGGGCGGGAAAGACGACGCTGCTGAAAATGATCGCCGGCGCGAGCGCTCCCGATCGAGGCACGGTGCGCCTGGGAGCGAGCCTGATCATGGGATATTTCGCGCAGCAGTCCCTCGACGTGCTGAATCCGGATTTGACCATCATCGACCAGCTTCAGAACGATTTTCCGCAGGACGGCATCGGGTCGCTGCGCACGCTGGCGGGCGCGTTTCAATTTTCGGGAGACGATATCGACAAGAAGATCCGGTCGCTGTCGGGCGGCGAAAAATCCCGCCTGGCGATGGCTCGGCTGCTGTACAATCCGCCCAATTTTCTGGTGCTCGACGAGCCCACCAATCACCTGGATCTGGATACCAAGCAGATGCTGGTGGAGGCGTTGAAGGACTTCGAAGGCACCATGATTTTCGTATCGCACGACCGGACGTTCCTGCGCGGCCTTGGCTCGCGGGTGCTCGAATTAGGCGGGGAAAGCGGCACGGATCGCACGCCGCTGGTTTATCCGGGGTCGTATATCGAGTATGTAGAAAAGACCGGCCATGAGGCGCCGGGAACAGTTGTTTAGCCACAGATTCACGCGGATAAGAATCAAATCTGTGTGTATCTGCGTGCATCCACGTATATGTGGGGCTAATAAGGAGTCTTCGAGATGAGCGACGCTTCTGTTGCGCAATCTGCGTCGGCCTTCGACTGCATCGCCGCAAGTTCGGTGCGCGCTTTTTCGAGATCCGCTCGAAAGTTTTGGTTTGCGAACAGCGCGGCGACGACCGCTGCGCCGGCTACCCGCCCGGCGTCCACCGCGCTCGCATTATGAACGCCGCAAACTACGCGGCTTTCTCCGAAGGCGCGGGCCCGCTCCAGAATCGCCGAGGCATGGCTCGGATCGATCTCCGCCAGAATCAGCCCCACGGTCCATCCGATGGTGGTGTGGCCGGATGGATAATCGAAGCTCTTCTCGAATGCCGGGGTCAGGCTGATGCACACCGGGCCGTGATCCACCAGGAACGGACGCTTGCGGTGGAAATATTCCTTAGGCGGACCGGTCGCCGCGCCGGCGTCTCTTGCGACGCGCGCAAGCAACGTGGCCAAGGCCGGCGTGCTCTCCGGACTCAGGGAGTCACCCGTCGCGCAGTCGAAATCGGCGAGCAGTGCGCCAGTCGACAGGTTGTTGTCGTTCTGCGCGAGCTTCCAGCGCGCCGAATCCTGAAGCGCGCGCGTGGCTTTGAAGATCGCGCGGTCGGCGATATCGCGCGGGCTGTCGGACGCGGGCGCGGAGGGAAGTATTTCGATCAGATTCGGGACCGCCGCGCCGGCCAGGTAGCCTTCTACCCGGGTGCGTGGCGCGTTCTGAGAAAAGAGCGCGAAGGGCGCGGCTGCCAGTAGGACCGCAAGAGATACGATTCGCATGTCTTTCGATTCTACTGCGCTATTACTTCCCTCGCCGCGAACGATATGCGAGGACATGGAATGCAACCAGAAGCGATTCCTGCTCAGACAGGTGATCGAAAGCAACCTCGAATACCGCATCGCCATGCAACGCTGCCGGGTGTGCCGCTCGTGCTCCGCCGCGGCGCCGGGTGAACGGACGGTTTGCCAGTTGGACGAATACCTTGAGAAATTCGAGCAGGCTGCCGACTCTATTACGCAGCATGTAGAGGAACACGGCTGTTCCCGCGCGGCTGGGGACGCGGTTTAACGTAATGCGGTGCGGGCGCGATTGCGTTCAAATGCGATAGACCAGCCCGGCCGGTGACGGCGGGGATCGGTCCCGATTTTTTCACGCGGACCAAACGCACCGCCAGATGCATACGGATCGATCTTGGAAATGCTAAACTCTGGAATTGGGGCTGTTTAGAGGCTGCGTCGCGGTGCGTAGCCGGTCGCTGATTTCGGCCCGGAAAAACTTTAAATCCGCCGCCAGAGGTCCGTATGTCCGGTCATTCCAAATGGGCGACCATCAAGCACAAGAAGGGCGCCCTCGACGCCAAGCGCGGGAAAATCTTCACCCGCATCATTAAAGAAATCATGATCGCTGCCCGGAGCGGGGGCGATCCCGACGCGAATCCGCGGCTGCGCACGGCCGTCCTTGCAGCCAAGGCTGTCAGCATGCCGTCCGACAACATCAAGCGCGCCATCCTGCGTGGCACCGGCGAACTGGAAGGCGGCCAGATCGACGAAATCATGTTCGAAGGCTACGGTCCGGGAGGCGCGGCGGTGCTGGTTTCGGTCGCGACTGACAACCGGAACCGGACGGTCAGCGATATCCGCCACGTGTTCTCGAAAAACGGCGGAAATCTGGGCGAGCAGGGCAGCGTCGGCTGGATGTTCGAGCGCAAGAGCCAGATTGTGATCGATGGCGATAAAGCGACCGAAGATCAGTTGATGAATATCGCGCTCGACGCCGGCGCCGAGGATCTGCGCAACGATGGCGGAAACTGGCTGGTGATTTCACCTCCCGAAGCGCATGAGGCGGTGGCCGAAGCCATTCAAAAGGCGGGGATTCCCACCGAAGAAGCGGCCATCGCGATGGTGCCAAAGAACCTGGTGCGCCTGGAAGGCAAGAACGCCAGCGCGATGCTGCGGCTGAATGAAGCGCTCGAAGATCACGACGATGTGCAGAACGTGTATTCGAACTTCGACATCGACGAAAAAGAGCTGGAGGCCCTGGCCCAGTAGCGGCCGGGCTGCACGATGCGCGTTCTGGGCATCGACTGCGGAACCGAACGCACCGGCTGGGGCGTCATCGAAAGCGATGGACGCCGGCACAGTATTTTGAGCCATGGAGTGATCCGCTGCGCGGCGCGCGATCCCTTGGGAATCCGGCTTTCGCAGATCGCCAGCGGCCTGCGCGGCGTGATTGTCGAATATGCTCCTCAAGCGGCGGCGGTCGAGGAAGTGTTCTTTTCGCAGAACGTGAAGACCGCGCTCAAACTGGCGCATGTGCGTGGAGTGGCGCTGCTGGCGATCACCGAAGCGGGGGTCGGGCTGGGCGAATATTCGCCGCTTGAAGTGAAAGTCAGCGTGGTCGGCTACGGACGTGCGGAAAAGCAGCAGGTCCAACTGATGGTGAAATCGCTGACCGGGGTCGACGTCGAATCGGAAGACGCCGCCGACGCGATCGCGGTCGCCATCTGCCACGCGACTCATTCGTTGGTGCGGGTTCGGGCGGCCACATGATTCCGATTCTGATTTTCGGCGCCCTGGCATTCACCGATCCGCGGATCGTGTACACCAAATCGTTTCCCGGATCGGATCCGGCGTATGTGGAGATCGCGGTCGATTCGACCGGCGCGGTTACTTATAAGGAAGCGCCGGATGATGACGATCCGGAAACGTTCAAGCTCGGGCCGGGGCTCAAGGATCAGGTTTTTGAGCTTTCGGGCAAGCTGGGGCATTTTTCGAGGCCGCTCGAATCCGGGCTGAAGGTCGCGAAGATGGGGGAGAAGACATTCCGGTGGGAAAACGGCGCCGAAAAGCACGAGGTGACGTTCAACTATTCGCTCGACCCGGACGCGCAGACGTTGCACGATTGGTTTGAACGGATTACCGACTCGGAAAGGCTGCTGTTCATCCTGCGGCGGGCGGTCCGGCACGATCATCTGGGCGTGAATGAGGCGGTGATCAACATTCAGGCATCCTGGCAGAAGAAGGAATTGGTGGCGGCGGGTCAATTTCTGCCGCTGCTCGACCAGGTGGCAAAGAACGATGTTTTCATGCACATGGCGCGGGAGCGGGCGGCCGAGGTGGCCGACTCGATCCGGGCTGCCCAAGCGAAGGCGGAATGAGCGTCGCGGTTTTACTTTGGGCGCTGCTCATGCAACCGCCTGCGCCGCTGCCGCCTTCAGAGAACCAGATCCTGATGCAAGCGCTGACCGACGCCAACAACAGCGCGCCGGATATCATTCGAGTGCTTGAAGCGTTCCTTCAAAAATATCCATCCAACCCACAGAAAAAAGAGATTGAAAAACTGCTGGCGCGCGCTGCGGTCGACATCAGAGACGACCGGCGAACCATTTTGTATGGCGAGCGTGTTTTACAGACTTCGCCCGACGATATGCTGCTGCTCGACCGCGTGCCTCGGGCGCTGATTGCGGCGGGCGGTAAGGAAAATGCGGAACGGTCGCTCAAGTATTCGCGGGCGTTCGCGGCCAACGTAGAAAAGCACGCCCCGCCGTCCGGAGGGGACGCGGGGCGAAAACAGGAGGAACGCGATCGCGGCGAAGCTCACGCGCTGCTGTACCAAGCCCGCGCCCAGGCGATCCTTGAAAACGAGGCCGGCGCAGAGCAGCTGGCGGCCAGATCCTACGCGGTTTATCCGTGCGAGGAAGGCGCGCGCGAGTGGGCGCGGGCGCTCGAATCGGAAGCCAAGGGAAAAGATGCGGTGGAGCGGTACGCCGACGCTTTCGCAATCCCGGATCCTCAGGCCACCGACGCCGCTCGTGCCGAGGATCGCCGCACGCTGGGCGAGTTGTATCGCAAAATTCACCATTCTGAAAAAGGTCTGGGCGATTTGATCCTGGCGGCGTATGATCGGACGTCGGCGCTCGAGGATGCGCGGCGCGAGAAGCTGGCGGCGCTCGATCCGAACTTCGGCGCAACCGATCCCATGCAGTTCAGCGTGTCCGGCCTCGACGGGCAGAAACTGAAGCTGGCGAGCCTGAAGGGGAACGTGGTGGTGGTGGATTTCTGGGCCACCTGGTGTGTTCCGTGCCGGGCGCAGCATCCTTTATATGAGAAGGTTCTGGACCGGTTCAAGCAGCGCAGCGACGTGGTGTTCCTGTCGATCGATACCGATGAGGATCACGCGCAGGTGCCTGTGTTTCTCGATCAGAACCGCTGGAGCCGCAAGGTTTACTTTGAGGACGGCTTACAGCGCCTTTTGCAGGTGAGTTCGATTCCCACCACCATCCTGTTCGACCGGAACGGGCGGGTCGCCAGCCGGATGAACGGGTTTCTGCCGGACAAATTCGTGGATCAGCTCACGGAGCGGATCGAGAGCGCGCTGGGCCAGTAAAGGGGCCTTGCGCGACCGAACTGGCCCCGCGCTGGCGAGTCGGTTTGAAAAGCGGAGTCTGATCCCCGCCGTGACGAGTGTGTGTGAAAGGTGGAGTTCGATCCCCGCCGTGACGAGTCCGTGTGAAAAGTGGAGTTGATCCCCGCCGTGACCGGCAGGGCTGGTCACCGACACCTGCGCCTTCAGCACAATAGACCAGCCCTGCCGGTAACGGAGGGGTGGGGTCCCGACCTTTCACGTAGGCTCTAACGCGCGCGGCGGATGGTCGCAGGCCGAGGAGCACGGGCGGACATAGGTCTCCGGCCCTATACTTTCCCCAAACCATTCGTGATAGGATTTGTGGCAATGAAAATCACAAGCCAGTCCGCAGAGGAGTTGGTTTTATCCGAAGGCGGCACCTCGGGGATCATCGTCGGCGCCGCTTTCGTGATCGGAGGTCCGATCGCGTGGTATTTGTTCCACGCGTCGAGCCCGATTGTGATGTGGGTTGCGCTCGGCATGGTGGCAGTCGGGGTCCTGGTGATTCTGATGAGCTCGTCGATCACCGTGAAGGCGAACAAAACCAGCGGCCAGCTCTTTTACGAAAAGAAGCGCCTGACTGGAGCGCAAAATTCGACCTACGCGATCGCCGACGTTTTCCGCATCGAAACGCGCAAACAGTGGAGGATTCAGAACACCCAGGCCCCCGGAAATCAAGGCGGGAATATGCCGCAGCCGGAGCTGGTGGCACAATCGGTAATCGTGTTCAAAGACGGCCGGGAGCTGCCGCTCGATCATCAGAAGAATTCGTCGACCACCACGGTCGGCGGTGCGATGATCATGAGCGGCCAAGGCGCGGAAACCGCCATCGCAGCGCAGGTGGCGAAGTTTCTGAATGTTCCGTTCCAGGAAATCATGCCGCCGAACATGAGCAGCGGCACCAATATTATCGTGTGAGCGCCGTCGGCATGGATGGACATAACGCCGGATTGAACTGGAATTGAACACCAAGGAGACAGACAGAACTGTCCCCTTCAAGCCCGTTTCCTGGTTTCCGCTCCAGCAGAATCAGCCAAAAACGATCCACATTCAGGGAACAAAAGCGGGCGACCTGTGATAAACTTGCGCAAAACTGGGAGCCAAAATGGAAATCCCGGCTGAAAAGAAAAAGCAGTCGCAATAGGAGGCTCTGTGATTCGTTTTCACGTTGTTCCCCTTGTGCTGTGTCTCGGGGCGTGTTCGGCCGGTGCCCAAACCGTGATCAGCGTTACGGGTACTTCGGCTGGAACCGATAATGAACTTGCTGTCGGGCAAAGCTCGTGGACCCAAACCGCCACTTACACGGGAGTGACCATCCAGGCGACCCTGGAGAGCTGCTCCGGTCTCGCCACCGGCACAGCTTATTTGACGTTGAACGGAACGGCTGCCGGCAACCAAATCGCGATCAACAACGCGCTCTCGGTGAATACCGGCGATACCCCAACCACGCTGTTTACCGGACTGACTCTGGGCCCCGGCACCTATTACCTGACGCTCAGCCCAACGAGTGGCGAATGCGATGAGATCTGGCAGAATATCGAGGGCACTCCTGCCGTCGCGGTCGGCGCGGGAGTCACAGCGGGCTCGTCGGGCGGTACCGGCGCGGGCCACCTTGTCGCCGCCTACCCGCCTGCCAGCACGTTTGGGAACTCTGCATCGTTTCTCTTCTCCGTCACCTTCACCGGCTCGACGCCCGCACCCTCGACGACCCCGGCCCCGGCTTCTGCGATCCTGCTCGGCGTTGGCCTCTTGTTCTTGTTGTTGTGGTACGCCAGGCGCTTCCGCCAGCAGGCGAACACTCTCTAATGGCAGCAACGAAGGGGACAGACAAGAACTGTCCCTTTCGGGGAGCATCGAACCCGGCCAGCGCCCGCTCCCATGAGATGCCCATAATGGCAGGATGGACGCTTATCGACCGGCCCTCGAAATGGCCGCGCGGATCTCTCTCGATTACCTCGAACATCTCGACCAGCACCCGGTGGCGGGCGATTCCGCTGGCCTCGACGGTCTGCGCCGTCCGCTCGCCGACGATGGCATCGCCCCTGAACAGGTGATCGCGGAATTAGCGCAGGATGCCAGATCTGGACTCGTCAATTCGGCCGGCGGCAGGTTTTTCGGATGGGTGATTGGAGGCGCGGTACCCTCGTCGGTCGCGGCGGACTGGCTTACGGCGGCGTGGGATCAGAACGCCTGCCTTTCGGGATCCTCCCCCGCGGCCGGCATCGTCGAAGAAGTCGCCGGCGCGTGGTTGAAACAGATTCTGGGCCTTCCGGCCAAAGCCAGCTTCGCGTTCGTCACCGGATGCCAGATGGCGCACGTCACCTGCCTCGCCGCGGCGCGCCACGCGCTGCTCGAACGCCGCGGATGGGATGTCGGGCAACAAGGTCTGTCCGGCGCGCCGAAGATCCGCATCATTTCAAGCGACCAGCGCCACGGATCGTTTGAGCGCGCCGTGCGGCTGCTGGGACTGGGCACCGGGAATGTCGAATACCTCGCGTCAGATTCAGACGTTCGGCTTCCGCCGGAGGCGCTCGACGGTGCGCTTGCCAACAATGACGATCCCGCCATCGTTCTGCTTCAGGCCGGCGAAATCAACACCGGCGCTTACGACGACTTCGCGGCTCTGATCCCCATCGCGCACCGTCATCACGCGTGGGTTCACGTGGATGGCGCGTTCGGGCTGTGGGCTGCCGCGAGTCCGCGGTATCGCCATCTGACCGAAGGCATGGGCGCGGCCGATTCGTGGGCCACCGACGGTCACAAATGGTTGAATGTCACCTATGATTCCGGCTACGCCTTCGTCGCGCATCCCGAGCCGCATCGCGCTTCCATGTCGCATCGCGCGGCATATCTGACGCATGATGCGACCGTGCGTGAGGAGATGGACTGGAATCCGGATTGGTCGCGGAGAGCGCGCGGGTTTGCAACGTATGCGACGCTGCGCGAATTAGGGCGCAACGGAGTCGCCGCGCTGATTGAGCGGTGTTGCGATCACGCCCGCGCACTGGTCGAAGGGATCGGATGTCTGCCGGGAGCGGAGGTGCTGTGGCGGCCGTCGATCAATCAAGGGCTGGTCCGCTTCGGCGACGACCGGCGAACCGACCAAGTGATCGCCGCGATCGCAAGGACCGGCGAGGCGTTCTTCACCGGCACCACCTGGCGCGGCATGCGCGCCATGCGGGTCAGTGTTTGCAGCTGGCAGACAAGCGAGGAGGATGTCCGCCGAACGGTGAATGCCGTTGCGAAAGTGCTGCGCGAAACCTGATATCCTGCGCGACCAGATGTCGAGATGAGTCTCGACACGGCACGCAGGAGTGCGTGCGCCACAAACCGCCGGCGCTGGCCTGGGCGGAGCTTTAGCTCTGCCTTTGAGTCATTGCACTTACGATGGACGGCGGACTTCAAGTCCGCGCCGGGCTTCAGCCTGGCTGTCCGGCTCCGTTTTGCGGAGCTAAAGCTCCGCGCGGGCTAAATCCCGCCGTCCACTGCCCGCATTCATAATTCAACGGACCGCGGAGACAGATGGGACACTAGCGTGTGGCGAGGGTCTGCTGCAGCCAGGCGAGCATCGGCGCCTGATAACCGGTGAGTTTTTCCGATTCCCATGTCCCGATTCCATGGCCTCCGCCCTCCACGCGGTAAAGCTGGCATGCGACCCCGGCCGCCAGCAGTTTGTCGCGGAATCTTTCCGATTGCGCGAACGGGACGATATTATCGTCGCTGCCATGGATCAGCAGAAACGGCGGCGCCGACGCGGTCACGTGGTTGATCGGCGAAAATTCTTTCAGACCCGCCATTAAAATATCGTCGAACACGGTCCCCTGCACCGCGTCGCGGATATTGTCTGGAATCAGGCTGGAGGTTTTCGCGAGGCTCGCCAGATCGGTGGGCGCGTAGAATGCGACCACGCCCTGGACGCCCGAATCAGGGCTCAGCGCCGCCATCGCCGCCAGTTGCCCGCCCGCCGAGAGCCCGATCAGCGCGATCCTATCGGGATTCACGCGATACTCGGACGCGTGTTCCTTGACGAATTGAACGGCGCGGCGAACGTCACTTTCCGCGGCTCCGATCTGCAACGGATTGCGGACTAAGTCGCCGGCCAGGCGATAACTGATGGTGAACCACGCGAATCCCGCATCGGATAGCGGCTGTAACAACGGCTGCACGTTGTTGATCCGGTCGCCCATCACCCATGCCCCGCCGTGCACCAGGATCACTGCCGCGAACGGGCCGGCGCCGTCGGGGATGTGTAAATCCATGCGAAGACTGTA
Source organism: Terriglobia bacterium (assembly GCA_963797245.1). GTDB lineage: Bacteria > Acidobacteriota > Terriglobia > Bryobacterales > Bryobacteraceae > Palsa-187. The sequence continues at coordinate 975,565 of CAWCPE010000005.1, read as the reverse complement.
CTTGCCGGGATGCCCGTACTCGACGTCCTTCAGATCCTCGGCCTGCAATCCGGCCAGCAACACGGCGAGCAGAGCGACACGCATCGCTTTTTTGGATGCGGCTGCGAAGACCGCTGGTTTCATTTGTTCTTTCGAACAACCCAGGTGGTCATGGAGCGCTGATTCTGCACCACCGTGGTCTTCAGCGGATCTGCCAGTTGACCTCCCAGCTCCGCGGTAAGGTGCATAAGAAACTTCTCGTCAACAAGGTAACGTTCTGAGCCGTCAGGCAATAAGAATCGGCGGCCGGAAAGTTGCCGGACTTGATCTTCGATTCCGATGGAGCTCGCCAGGCGGCAGAACAGGAGGCCGCCGGGTTTGAGGACGCTCCACGTCCCGTCGAGCATGGCTTGAAAGTGGGCATCGTCGCGCGCGAAGTGGAGCACCGCGCTGCTGATGACCACGTCTGCAAATGCGTCAAAAAACGTCATCCGTTCCAGGTTTTCGACGCGAAAGTTTGATGAGTTTTGCGCAAGGTTCCGGACCGCTTCGACGGCTTCCGGATTCGAATCCACGCCGTAAACTTCGTAGCCTTCCCGAATCAGGTAGACCAGATTGCGGCCGTAGCCGCAGCCGGCGTCGAAAATGCGCATTCCGGGGGCGATGCGTCCGCGCAGGAGCTGATCGAACAGGTAAATATCGATCTGGCCGAACTGATCCGCTAAATTCATTCCTCCCGCAAGACTACAACGGGATCGACTCGCGACGCGCGGCGCGCCGGGGCCCAGCAGGCGATCAGTGCGACGAATGCCAGAACGCCGGCGACTGCCGCGAAGGTGAACGGATCGGTTGCGCCGACTCCGTAGAGCAGGTTCTTCATGGCGCGTGTAGCTGCTAACGCGGTGATTAGGCCGATGGCCAGTCCGATGCCGGTGAGCGCCAGCCCTTTACCCACAACAATCCTCAACACATGTGACGCGCTGGCTCCCAGCGCCATGCGCAATCCGATTTCACGGCTGCGCTGCGTGACGGCGTAGGAGAGCACGCCGTACAATCCGATCGAAGCGAGCAGCAACGCCAATCCCGCGAATGCGCCGAGCAGAACCATCTGCTGCTGGCGATCGGCCACGTTCAGGTCGACGATTTGGTCCATCGTGCGAACCACAGACACGGGCTGCTCGGGGTCAACCGAAGCGATGACGCGGCGCGCGGCGGGCGCGATGGCGGTGGGATCGCCTTTGGTGCGGATCACCAGGTAGTCGGGCACGTAGCCGTCATTCTGCATGACGATGGGCGCGTACAGCTCGGGTTTCATGGCGAGCTCGTAGCCGCGTTCCCGGACGTCCGCGACCACGCCCACGATCGGGCGCCAGAAGGGAGTGGGGCGATTGAACGAAATGCGGTGCCCGAGGGCGCTTTCCTTGGGCCAGTAGTGGCGCGCGAAACTTTCATTGATGATGAAGGGAGGGTCGGCCGCGGTGGTGTCCGAATCGGTGAAGAAACGGCCTTCCACCAGCTTGATCCCCATGGTCGGAAGGTACGTAGGCGAGCCGACGCGAAACAACGCGTCGGGAAAGAAATTGCGGTCCACCGTCTGGCCCTCCACCAGGTAGCCGCGCGTGTTTCCGATGGTCTGGAACGGCAGCGTGGAGGCGTACGCCGCGCCTTCGACGCCGGGAAGCGGATTGACCTGCTCAAGCACGCGTGTCATGAAGCCGAGGCTTTTGACCGGGTCACTATATTTCGGCCCGAGCGCGGTGCGCAGGGTCAGCATGTGGTCGGCGCGGAAGCCGAGGTCGACGGCGCGGAGCTTCGCCATGGTCTGCATCATGAGGCCTGCTCCGGTGAGCAGCACCAGCGCGGCGGCGACTTCAATGATGACCAGCGCGTCGCGTGTATTGCGTCCGCGCGTATCGGCGCCGGAGCGGCCGCCTTGCTTCAACGCATCGTTGACGGAAGCGCGCGCGGCTTGAATCGCGGGGATGATGCTGAAGATGAGGCCGGTCAAAACGGAAAGCGCGAGGGTGAACAAGAGCAGGCGCGCGTCCAGTTCCGGCGCGGCTGTGGACGGCAGGCCGGTCGGCACCAGGCGCGCCAGAATTTTCATGCCGGCTTCGGCGACGATCAATCCCAGCGCGCCACCGGCCAGCGCGAGGGTGAGCGCTTCGGTGATCATCTGGCGCACCAGCCTGGCGCGGCCGGCTCCGAGCGCGGCGCGGACTGCCATTTCGCGTTTTCTCGCGACGGCGCGGGCGAGCAGAAGGCTCGCCAGGTTGGCGCAGGCGATCATCAGAACGCATCCGGCCGCGCCCATCAGAACGTACAGCGCCAGACTGGTCTTGCCGAGCAGATCCTCTTTGATGGGCACCACCACCACGCCCTGGCGGTCGTTATCGCGCGGGTACTGTTGCTCCAGGCGCTTGCCGATGGCGGTCATTTCCTGGCGTGCCCGATCGAGCGTGGCGTCCGGCTTCAAGCGCGCGACGACGGTGAGAAAATGTGAGCCGCGGTCGGCTGCGGTCTGTGGAGTGAAGCCGATGGGAAGCCAGAAATCGCGTTCATGATCGCGAAACACGAAATCGCGCGGCATCACGCCGATGACCGAGTACTTACTTCCATCCAGCATGATGGGCTGACCGATGCGGGCCGGATCGCCCAGGAAGCGGCGCTGCCACAGACTGTAGCTGATGATCACGACCTGCGCGCCGGTGCGGTCTTCCTCGTCCGAAAAGGTACGACCGATCAGGGGGCTGACGCCCAGAACGGAGAACAGGTTTGACGTGACGCCGTAGCCGACGATTTGTTCGGGCGATCCGTCGCCGGTGATGGCCACGCTGCGATAGCGGGCCGCGGCCATATCGGTGAAGACGTGGTTCTGGGCTTTCCAGTCGAAATAATTGGCGGGCGCAGGCGTGTTGCGCGGGAAACCGACCCAGGTGGCGTCTTCAAACACCATCATCACGCGATCCGGGTCGTGATAGGGGAGCGGGCGGAACACGACCGAATCGAGCGTGGAGAAGATGGCGGAATTGGCTCCAATGCCGAGCGCGAGCGCCAGGATCGCGATGACGGTGAAGGTCGGGGCCTGGCGGAAGAGACGAAGACCGTAGCGAAGATCGGCGAGGAGGGTTCGCATCTGATCAGTTTACCGGACCCGAGCGGCAAGGTTACCCAGAGAAGGGCGAGTCGAAATCAGCGCGGGCTCCTGGGCCACCGTCACACTTTGTTAACCTACCCGCACCTCAAAATGTGACATGCAACGTGATAATTTAAGGCTGAGGAGCTTGCTTTGGTGCACCCCCGGAAGCGTACGGTTCCGTCTAAGAGACTGAGGAGAATGAGACAGATGCAGAGAATCAGAAACGTGATAGCGGCAACCGCGATATTGGCCGGCCTGGCAGCCGCGCCGATGTTTGCGCAGGCGCCGCCGTCGTTTGCGCCCGCGCAGTTGGATCAACTGGTGGCGCGCATCGCGCTTTATCCCGACCCGTTGCTGGCGCAGATTCTGGCCGCGGCGACGTATCCCAACGATATTCCCGCCGCCGCGCAGTGGGCGGATCAGCATCATTACCTGACCGGGCAAGCTCTGGCCGACGCCATCCAGGCGGACCAGCTCCCCTGGGATCCCAGTGTGCAGGCGCTGCTTCCGTTTCCCTCCGTGCTCGACATGATGAATTCGGACATGAACTGGACCACGCAGATCGGCAACGCATTCCTGGCGCAGCAGCAGGACGTGATGGACGCCGTCCAGCGGCAGCGCGCCATCGCGGAGCGCTACGGGTATTTGCGAACCAACGGGCAGATCGAGGTGAGCGGCGGGCCGTACATTACGATCCTGCCGGTGAATCCGGGTTTTATCGTGGTGCCGTATTATGATCCGGCGGTGGTGTTCTTCGCGCCGGTGGCGGGATTTGCGGTGGGCGGAGGGATCCGGTTCGGCTTTGGGATCACCATCGGCGGGTTTTTCGGCCCGTGGGGATGGGGCGGCGGCGGGATCCGCTTCGACTGGGGCGGACACGCGGTGTTCATCAACAACGCGCGGTGGGGCAGGACGTGGGCGAACCGCGCGTCGTACGCGCATCCGTATCCCGCTGTGCATCGGCCTGCGCCAGGCGCCCGGCGTCCGGCCGAAGGGCATGCGCTGCATCCTCGTTCAGCGCCGGAGCGGAATGCGGCACGGCAGGGACGTGCCGCGCCTCGTGAACAGCATCGCGGAAGATAAGCGGTTAGAACACTGGACCCGGAGGACAGCGGGCTTCAGACCGCGCGAGGCTTCAGCCTTGCTCTCGCGGGCAGCGGAGCTGAAAGCTCCGCGCGGATTGAAATCCGCCGTCCTTGCGCGCGACTGCGGGCCGCGCAGGTGAAATTTGCGGCGTCATCCGTGCTGCCCGTTCCTTTGTATCGCGCTTAAAAGCGCGGCGAGACCGGGCTGCCCACCATAAAGAAACGACTCAGCTACGCTAATCGCAGCGCAGCGCGGTCATCGGATCGATGTGCAACGCCCGGCGAGCCGGGACGTAGCTGGCGGCGAGTGCCACCAGTGCGAGCAGCAGCGCGACTCCTCCCAACACCACTGGATCGAGCGGGCGGACTTCGAACAGCATTCCGGCGAGCATGCGCGTGAGCGCGACGGAACCCGCCGCGCCGGTCGCGAGACCGGCCAAGACCCATCCCATACTGCTGTTCACCATCAGCCGCAGCACGTCCATATTTCCGGCGCCCAGCGCGATGCGAATGCCGATTTCATTGGTCCGCTGCGTGACCGAATGGCCGACCACGCCGACGATTCCGACCGCGGCGAGCAGCAATGCGATGACGGAGAATCCGCTGAGCAGCAGCATCGGGAAACGGCGCGAGCCGGTGGACATTTCGACCACCTCCTCCATCGTGATGGGGTCGGTGGGCGGACGGTCGGGCAGGAATTCCGCGAGTGCGTGCTTCACGGGTTCGGTGAACGCGGCCGGCGTCGCGATGGTGCGCACCACCACGTTCATGATCGGCCATCCGGCCTGCATGTAGGGCCGGAAAAATTGTGCGCGGACGGGAACGTCCAGACCTTGAACATGGACGTCGCCCGAAACGCCGACCACTACCAGGCGCGGGCCGTTCGCGCCGCCCAGGCGAATCGCGCGGCCGATGGGATCTTCCTTCGGCCAGATGACCCGCGCCATTCGTTCATTAATGACGATCGCGCCGGGCCCGTTCAAATTATCCTGCGCCGTGAACTCGCGGCCTTTGACGATGGGGATTCCCATGGCGCGAAAATATCCGGGACACGCGACGCTGTAACTGGCGCTCGGCATTTTTCCAGGATCGGCAGGCGGGCGGCCTTCGACTTGAAAACCGCGCCCCGCAGTTCCGTTAAATGGCAGGTGCCCGACCGCGCCCACGGCGACCACGCCCGGAATCGCGCCGGCGTGATCGGTCAGATCCTGGCAGAAGCGCGGAAGCCCGGGAGGTCCCACGTAAATCTCTTCCTGCGGAAGCGTCATGGTCATGGCGAGGACGTTTTTCGGATTCAGTCCCGGATCGACGCCGAGCAGGCGTGCCATGCTCTTGATCATCAGTCCCGCGCCGCATAACACGATGAGCGCGAGCGCGACTTCGCAAGCGACCAGCGCGTGGCGCAGACGATTTCCGCCGCCAGTGGTACCGCGTCCGCCTTCTTTTAACGTTTCGTTGACATCGCCGCGCCAGACGCTGATGGCGGGTGCCAGGCCGAACAGAATACCGGTCAACAGGGAAACCAGAAGCGCGAAAGCGAACACGCGGCCATCCATCGGGATGGAATGGACCGGGCGCAGCGGCAGTCCCCGGAGGTTCATGATGTGAAACAGAAGTCGCGTACTCCAGGCCGCGAGCGCGAGGCCAGCCGCTCCGCCGGCGAGTCCCAGCAGCAGACTTTCGGTGAGCAACTGGCGCGCGATGCGCCCACCCGCCGCGCCCAGCGCCCGACGAACCGCGAATTCTTTTCGACGCGACGCGCCGCGCGCGAGCAATAGGTTGGCTACGTTGACACACGCGATCAGCAGCACGAATGCGACCGCGGCCAGCAGGGTCAACATGGTGGTGCGGATTCCCTGCATGCCGAAGGTCGCAAGCGGCATAATGGTCGCGCTCATGTTCGGTTCTTCCAGCGGGTTTTCCTCGCCGACGCGTGTTCCCAGGGCTTCCATCTCGGCTTTCGCCTGAGCGACCGTTACGCCGGGGTTCATTCGCGCGATCGAAAGAAAGCTGCGGTCGCCGCGTCCGAAATCGGTCTTGGTGTAGCCGACCGGAACCCAGAGCTGTCGCTGGCCGCTCCAGAACTGCCACTCAAATTCGTGCGGCATCACGCCGATGACGGTGAAATCCTCACCATCGATGCGAATGGATTTGCCGAGCAGGCCAGGATCGGCGCCATAGCGGCGCTGCCAGAGCCCATAACTGAGGACCACCTCATGATCCTTGCCCAAGGTTTCCTCTTCTTTGAAGAACGTGCGACCGAGAAACGGCTTCACGCCGAGCACGTCGAAAAAACCGGAAGACACGCGCAGGCCAGAGACCTGTTCGGCGTCGCGCGCGTTGCCGCTGGGCGAAAGATTGTAGCCGCGGCCGGCGGAATCGAAAATAGCCATGCGGTCAAACGATCGGGCCCGTTTTTCGAAGTCCCAGAAGTCCGGCGCGGAAACGATATTCCAGTCGTCAGCGCCGTGGCCGAAGCTGTCAAACACCAGCACGATGCGATCGGCGCCGGGAAACGGGAGCGGCTTCAACAACGTGTTGTTAATGAAGCTGAAAATGGTGGTGTTCGCGCCGATGCCGAGCGCCAGCGTCAGCATCGCCACCAGTGCGAAGCCGGGATTGCGGCCCAAGTTGCGAATTCCGTAACGTGCGTCCTGGAAAAACGTTCCCATAAGATTCCGACGAATACCATACCTCCGGGTGCCGCTCCGGTTACATAATTGAGCTTATGACTTCGATTGCTCCTCTGTTATCGGTCCGCAAGGGCGCTCAGGCCGTCGAGTTTTACAAAGCCGCCTTCGGTGCGCGCGAGCTGTTCCGGGTAGACGCTCCGGATGGCGCGGTGGTCGCGCGGATGGGTGTGGAGGAGGCCGAATTCTGGGTCGCCGACGAATCGCCCGAGCATCAGAATTTCAGCCCGGAGACGCTTAGCGGAGGCACGGTGCGGATGGTGATGATTGTCGAGGATCCCGATGCGGCGAATGCGCGCGCGATTACGGCGGGGGCGAAGGAAGTTTGGGCAGTCGACAATCGCTACGGCTGGCGGCTGGGACGGGTGGTCGATCCCTACGGGCATCACTGGGAAATCGGCAAGCCCATAGAGCGCTGATGGGCGCGGGCATCCCTAACGTGCTCCCCGCCGTTACGAGTGTGTGTGAAAAGTCGGTGCTCCACCCCGCCGTTACGAGTGTGTGTGAAAACTAGAGCTGATCCCCGCCGTGACCGGCAGGGCTGGTCTATCGCGTTGAAGGCGCAGGCGTCTGCGACCAGCCCTGCCGGTCACGGCGGGGATCAACTCTAGTTTTCACCAGACTCTCACAGTCGGGGTTCCGCTGCGGACAATCATGGAGGGGAGCTAGGCGAGAGACGCCACTGACAGACACGGGTTCACGGCGGCGACGTTCCGCGCGAACTGTCGCGCTCTTTGGTGAAAGCGCGCGGATATCCGATCACCTTGGCCGGGTCCGCATCTTTCGGAACCAGCATTCCGAACCACGGCACCATCATTTCTTCCCAAGTCTGATCGCCCCAGAACACATCGCGCTCGGGATTGGGGTTGAGTTTATTGTTGGCGGAATTATCGAAGTGCGCGGTCACCTCCAGGCGCGTGCCTTTGGGCGCGGCGATCGGCGAGGCGGCTTCATATGCGAACTGCCAGTCGAAATCCCATTTCACGCTAAGCAGAGTTTGCGGCTCGCGGCCGGGATAAATCAGCCGGTACGTCATATCCTTGCCGCGCAGGTGCATGTGCGGCAGGAACCAGACCAGTTGCGCGTCCTGTTTGAAAATGACCTCGGTGTGCGTTTCCCAATCGGGATCGCCCGCGGGAATGTGAAAATGCGCCGCATCGCGAAGCGCGGTGGGATTCACGGTGATGAATCGCCGCGCCGGCTCGCCATGGGCGAAGGTGATGCCGATCCTGGTTTGATCCACCGCCGCGCGGCCCTTGGGAGTGTAGTGCATCTGCACCAGCAGGTCGGAGCCGGCCGGAATCAGCTTGGCGGCGTTATACAAGCGATAATCGGCGGGCGCGGCGCCGGGGACGTAGACGGCTTCGACGCCGGTCATGTCGCGCAGACGATCACTGTGCGGGATGCGCTCGACGGCCACGCCCCCGGCATCGCGCTGCTTCGAATCCGCGTTCCAGACGCCGTGCTCGTCATCCTTGCGATGCGGAATAATTTGGATGATCGCGTGGTGCACCACCTCGCGATTCCCGGGGCGGATCTCGATGGACGTGATCCAGGTGTCCTGGGTGAAGCCAGTGGGCAGGATCACGTCGGTGAGCTCGACCACGCCGGTGGCGGGGATGGAAAATTCGGGCAGCGTGATGATCTGATCGGGCGGAATCGTCCAGCCGTCCGAGCGCGGCTGGTCCTTATTCGTATACAGGAGATCGCCTTCGGGAGCGCCGTGGTCGGCCCAGGCAACCAGCGTCGCGATCTCATCCGGCGTGAGACGCGGGTCGTTCAGGAAATGCCCGAAGCGCGGATCGGCGGGCCACGGCGGCATCTTGCGAGTGAGCACCGCGGCTTTGATCGCTTTGGCCCACGGGCGCGTGACGTCGTAAGTGAGCAGCGGCATCGGCGCGATCTCGCCGGGGCGATGGCAGCTCTGACACCTGCGTTCGAGAATCGGCTGGACGTCCTGATAAAAAGTGACGTCCCCGGCGAGCGCCACTGAGCCGGCTAGAATCCACAAAGCTGCAGCGCGGGCCGGCATTTCTATAGTCTAAGAGTATATGGTGCGTATTGCAGCTTTCCTGGCCGCCGCCACCACGCTGGCATCGGCTCCCACGTTCTCGGGAATTTCGGCACTCAAGTACACTCGCGCGGCGGTCGACCTGGGTCCGCGGCCGTCGGGATCGGAAGCCAATCACAAACTTCAGAACTACATCCTGGCGCAGATCCGCCAGGACGAATGCCAGGTGATGGAAGATCCATTCACTGCTTCGACGCCGAAGGGCCCCATCGCGATGGACAACATTATCGCGAAGTTCCCGGGCAGGAGCGGCAAGGCGATCGTGATTACGGGACATTTCGATACGAAATTGTTCCCCGGCCGCAAATTCGTGGGAGCCAATGACGGCGGGTCCTCCACGGGCCTGCTGCTTGAAATGGCGCACGCGCTGGCGCATCAGACGCGCGTCGACGATGTTTACCTGGTGTGGTTCGACGGCGAAGAAGCGGTGCGCGAAAAATGGGAAGGCGACGACAATCTTTACGGCAGCCGTCATCTGGCCGAAAAGTGGCGCAAGGACGGGACTCTGGCGCGGGTGAAGGCGCTGATCAACGTGGACATGATCGGAGATAAGAATCTGGACATCAAACTGGAGACCAATTCAAACGCCGCGCTCAACAAGCTGGTATGGGACACCGCGGCGAGCCTCGGCTATGGAGCGTTTTTCCTGAAAGAGGAGCTTGCGACTGACGACGATCACATGCCGTTCGTGAAGCTGGGCGTCCCGGCGATCGATCTGATCGACTTCGATTACGATCCGTGGCACGAAGACACCGACACGATGGACAAATTGAGCGCGAAGAGTCTGGAGATCGTGGGGACGGTGGTGATGGAAGTGATCCATCGCCTGGAGCACTGAGTGATGCCCTGGCGAGCCTCCATGCTGATGGTGGCGACCGTCTGCGGTTTCGGCCAGACCTCGCAACCACCCAAGCTGCCGTATTTCGACTGGAAAGCGTGCCCGTTTGAGACCTGCGGGTATGGTGAATGGATCGCGCGCAATGCGGTCGCCGTCTACGACACGTGGAAAGAACCGCGCAGCCCGATCGCCCAGATCGCCAAGGGCGAAAAGGTGCTGGCCGTCACCGGAGTGGTCATCACGTACCAGCCGGGCGTCATCCGTATGGATCGCGACCTGCCCGGGCAGGGATTGAAGGCCGGCGAAACCATCCTGACCTACGCGAATCGCGGCGAAGGTTACTCGGCCGCGTGGTTCCACGGCAAGTATGCTCCCGAATTCGATATCTCGTTCGCCAAATTGCCCGACGGCACCGGCTGCGGCGGCGCGCACTGCGCAGCGACTTACGTTGACCTGGGAAGGAAGGTGTGGTGGGTCGAGGTGAAACTCGCTTCCGGCCGAACGGGATGGCTCAGGACTGAAGGCGCCGATTTCGACATCCCGCGATGACCGCGAGCGCCTAGAAGATTTGAGCCACGGCGAGTTGGCCGGGTGCCGGGAGGGTCAACGGGATGGTGTCGCTCTCAACGTAAGTGATCGTCCTGCGGTCGGGTGTCGAAACTTTGACGGTCTTGCGCTTGGGATCGATGACCCAGAATTCGAGGCACCCGTTTTCGAGGCACATGGCCTCGCGTTCGTTGATTTCGGACATTGTGTTGGAGGGCGAGAGGACTTCGATCACGAGATCTGGAACGCCCTTTAGGTTGTCATCCGGATCGATGCCGCGAATCCGCGAATCGGAAACGTATGCCACATCGGCGCCCCAGAACTGGTATTCGGGAAGGGGACGGAAGGCGAATTCGGTCCCGACGATACCGCGTCCGGTTGCCAGCGGCTCCAGAAGCTCGACGAGGCGTCGCTGGATCATCCAATGCCGATGCTTCGGAAACGTCATAAAGACGGGCACGCCATGGCGCAGCTCATAGTAGCCTCCCGCTGGCTCCGGCAGCGCGGAGAATTGCTCGACCGTCATCAGAGCTGAGGTGGTCGCCATCGATTTCATTGTCGCAAATCGCGCCCGGTCATCTCTTTCGGCTGCGCGACGCCGAGCATGCCCAGAATGGTCGGCGCGATGTCCTGGAGTGACCCGCCGGGGCGCAGCGGACGCCGCGCTTCATCGACCACGATGAACGGCACGGGATTGGTGGTGTGATAAGTGTGCGGGCCGTGGGTGGTTGGGTCGATCATCATTTCGGCGTTGCCGTGATCGGCCGTGATGATCCAGCGGCCGCCTTTGCGGCGCAGCGCGTCGTAGATCCGGCCGAGCCCGGCGTCGACCGTCTCCACTGCGCGCACCGTCGGCTCGAATTTTCCCGAATGCCCGACCATGTCGGCATTGGCGTAATTCATCACGATCACGTCGAAATCGCGTTTTTCGATCGCGTTGACCACCACTTCGGTGATTCCTTCGGCATTCATCTCCGGCTTTAAATCATACGTGGCAACCTTCGGAGAAGGAACGAGTTCTCGTTCTTCTCCGGCATACGGTTTTTCGTCGCCGCCGTTAAAGAAATAGGTGACATGCGCGTATTTCTCGGTTTCCGCGACGCGCAGATTTTTCCAGCCGTGCTGTGCCATCACGTTCGCCAGGATGTTGTTGGGGTGCTCCCGCGTAAGCACGAAGGGGACCGAAAATGTTTTATCGTACTGCGTCATGGTGGTGAAGTGAAGCTTCAAGTCCGATTCGGCGAGCTTCTGTGTCATCTCCCGGCCGCGATCGGCGCGGTAATTATAAAACACGCACGAATCTTCCGGACGAATGCGGCCCGCCGGGTCGTTTCGCGAATCCACGATCACGATCGGTTCAATGAACTCGTCGGTCACGCCGCGCTCATACGACCGCTTCACCGCGGCCACCGGATCGGTCGACTTTTCGCCAATACCGTCCACCATCGCGGTTCGGGCGCGCTTGATCCGGTCCCAGCGCTTGTCGCGATCCATGGCGTAATAGCGGCCGGAAATCGCCGCGATCCGCCCAACCCCGATGCGCCGCATCTCCTTCTGCAGAGCCTCGATGAATCCGGCGCCGCTTTCGGGCGGCGTATCGCGACCGTCCATGAAGCAGTGGACGCACACATCTTCAAGCCCCTCGCGTTTCGCCATTTCGAGCAGCGCGTAGAGATGCGTATTCATCGAATGCACGCCGCCGTCGCTGAGCAGGCCCATCAGGTGCAGTCGATGGCCGCGCGCGGCGTGCATGGCACTACGTAAGATGGGATTCTCGAAAAATTCACCCGACGCAATCATCATGTCGATGCGCGTCACGTCCATCTGGATCACGCGGCCCGAGCCGATGTTCAGATGCCCCACTTCGCTGTTGCCCATCTGGCCTTCGGGAAGGCCCACAAACGGGCCGGAAGTGTGAACCAGCGTGTTCGGAAAATCGCGCAGCAGGCGATCGTAATTCGGTTTGCGCGCCGCCGCGATCGCGTTGCCTTCGATCGCGGCACAATAGCCCCAGCCGTCGAGAATCGTCAGCACCAGCGGCCGACCGCTCATGCTCATTGCCGGAACGCTCCGCGGCCCGCAAAGCGCCCGGCCGCGCCGAGTTCCTCTTCAATCCGCAGAAGCTGGTTATATTTCGCAATCCGGTCCGTGCGGCTGAGCGAGCCGGTCTTGATCTGCCCCACGCCGGTAGCCACCACGAAATCGGCGATGAACGGGTCTTCGGTTTCGCCCGACCGGTGCGAAATCACCGACGTGTACCCGGCCTGCGAAGCCATGCGGATCGCGTCCAGAGTTTCGGTCACCGTGCCGATCTGGTTCAGCTTGATCAGAACCGAGTTGGCGATCCCACGGTCGATTCCCTGTCGCAGGATGGCGGTGTTGGTCACAAAAATGTCGTCGCCCACCAGCTGGATCTTCGCGCCCAGGCGGTCGGTGAGCAGCTTCCATCCGTCCCAATCGTTTTCCGCCATGCCGTCTTCGAGCGAAATGATCGGGTATTCCTTGACCCACTTCTCATAGAAATCGACCATCTGTTCAGAACTGCGTTCGCTCTTGTCGGATTTCTTGAAAACGTATTTCTTCTTTGACTCGTCGTAGAACTCGCTGGCGGCCGGGTCGAGCGCGATGCCGATATCGTCGCCCGGCCGGTAGCCGGCCTGCGAAATTGCCTCCACCACTACGTCGATGGCTTCCTGGTTCGATTTCAAATTCGGCGCAAACCCGCCTTCGTCGCCCACCGACGTCGAATAGCCGCGCTTTTTCAGAACCTTCTTGAGCGTGTGGAAAACCTCGGCCCCCCAGCGCAGCGCTTCGGAAAAATGCTCGGCGCCATACGGCACGATCATGAATTCCTGTGGGTCCACGCTGTTATCGGCGTGCGCGCCGCCGTTCAGGATATTCATCTGCGGAACCGGCAGCAGGTTCGCCGAAACTCCGCCCAGATATCGATACAAGGGCATCTTGAAGGACGCCGCGGCGGCCCGCGCGACTGCCATGGACACCGCGAGAATCGCATTCGCGCCCAGCTTCGATTTATTCTCCGTTCCGTCCAGCTCAATCAGGAACGCATCGATCGCGCTCTGCGCGCTCGCATCCATGCCGCCGATTTGCGGCGCGATTCCGGTCTCGATGTTCTCGACCGCGCGGAGCGTGCCCTTGCCCATGTAGCGCGTTTCGTCGCCATCCCGAAGCTCGACGGCCTCGTGCTCGCCCGTGGATGCTCCCGAAGGAACGGCGGCGCGCCCCATGCTCCCGTCGGAGAGATAAACGTCTGCTTCGACAGTTGGATTCCCGCGCGAATCGAGGATCTCGCGCCCCACCACTCTTGTGATTTCCATGCGTCTTAAGATTATGACGCGAGCTGGGCGCAGGGCAAGAGGTCGGAATTAACCGCCCGGCTCCAGCACGATCTTTTCTTCCGTCGCCGCCTCCACTGCTTTTCTCGAATACGGCATCGGATGATATCGCCCCGCCAGCCAATCGTCCACCAGGTCGCGATAATGTTTGCTCTCCGGATCGCCCGATTCGCCGGGCGCATTGGTCGTCATCGATTTATCCCAATCCGAAAAATCCAGAACTTCGCGAAACGATGCCCCACTGCCTCCGCCCGCGCCTCCCGACGCGTCCACGGTGTTCGCATCGCCGGGCCGAGTGACGGGAGGAAGATTCAACTCCGCGCGATTCAGCGGATGCCGCCAGCGCATGGTGTGCGCGGCGCTCCAATGCCAGGCGCCTTCATGCGGCAGCCGTTTGCGAAGATCCGTGATGGCGCGATCGAGCGAATTCGTCAGCGCCCGCGGATTCGGCTTCGCCTCCAGCGTTTTCAAAATCAAATCCAGATTCAGAGTCCCGCGCCAATCCGGAAACACCTCCGGCGAAAGATACGTAATCCACATTTCGAACACCAGTGCCGATCGCGACTCGGGCGTCAGCCGCGCGTCCCAACGCAGAAACTCATCGACGATTTCCGCGTGCCCCTCCGGCCGTGATTTCCGAACGATCGCTTGCAGCCGCTTGGCCGGAAGGCTGACCACGTCATATTGCATGTGCTCGAAATCGATCACCGAAAACTTCTTTGGCTCACCCAGCAGTTCTTTGATGCGATTCACGCGATCCGGCGACGCCCAATCATAGGCCACCGGCTTCGAATATCCAGCAGGCAGAATATTATTGTTGGCCGTCGCGAAAAAGTGCTGCGGCGGATTGTACGCCTGCGGCATTTCGGCAGTGGGGACGAATCCGCTCCACTCATATTGGCCGGTGTCGCCGGGGACCGGCAGAAGCCCGGTCCAGTTCTTGCGAATCGGGTCGAAGCCTGCCGCGATCCATCCGATGTTGCCGGAAGTATCGGCGTAGGCCATGTTTTCAGCCGGCACTTTGAAGCGATCCATGGCCGCCAGGAATTCCTTCCAGTTGTGCGCACGATCGGCGGAAAGCCCGGCCAGATATCCGGCGCCGCCCGGTTCCGCGCCCACCCATTTGAGCGCGAACGCCATGTGCCGGCGGCGATCTTCGTAAATAATCGGACCGTGCCCGGTGTAGCGAAGCTCGGTCGTCAGCGGAACCGAATCTTTAATCGGAATCTGCTGCCGCTCGACTTCTACTGCTTTCCATTTACCTTTATAGAAATATTGATTGGAATTCGACGGGTTGATTCTTTCAACATATAAGTCTTCCTGGTCGGTGCCGACGATGGTTAACCCCCAGCCGATCGATTCATTGTGCCCCAGCGCAATTCCCGGCAGCGCCGGCTCGCCCGCCCCGATCGCGTTCCATCCCGGAGCCACCAGATGCACTGTTTTTCGCAAGCTGGGCAGCGTAATTCCGCGATGCGGGTCGCTCGCGAGCAGCGGTTTCCCGCTCGCGCTCATCTTCCCATCGATCACCCAGTTATTCGATCCGGAAAAATGCTCGCTGGTAGTCGCGGCTTCGTAATCTTTGACAATATCCGCAGTAATTGTCTGAATATCGATTCCTGGCGGAACGATTAAATGTACAAACGGATCGGGAGGCGCGTATTTTTCGACGCTCGCCGCGCTGAATTCGGCAATCTCGAGCGAACGTTGAATCTCCTCGATCAGATTCAGGCTCATCCCCAGCCCCGCCACGCGCGAGACGACGTCCTCCGGCGCCCACAACGACGGATCGTAGCCTGCGATTCGAAACTCCAGCGGACGCTTGCCGTTGAGCGATTTGATGTATGCGTTGATCCCGTTCACAAACGCCGTGACGATTTCTCGAGCATCCGGAGAATAGCTGGCCCATTCCGCGTTCCAGTCGCCCCGAAAGCGCACCAGCCGAGCCATCCGGTCGCGCCCGATTTCGGAGGCGCCCATCACCTCCGACAATTTTCCGATTCCCGCGCGCCGCCACAAATCGATTTGAAACAGCCGGTCCTTGGCCGCCATCCAGCCTTGCGCGAAAAACAAGTCGGGCGTGTTCTTCGCGTAAATGTGCGGAACGCCCCACTTATCGCGCAGGATTTCGACCGGCTGGCGCAGCCCGTGGACCCGTTCGCCGCACAGCGGCAGCGCCACGGCCAGCAGACACACGAGCTTCCTCATCGGAAACCAATATAACCGCGTTACGGCAGGAAGCGATAGCCGACGCCGTGCACCGTCAGGAAATGGCGCGGAGAATTCGGATCCGTTTCAAGCTTCTGCCGCAGCTTCACCACGTGCGCATCCACCGTACGCGTGTTTGGAAACGATTCGTAACCCCACACCGAATTCAGAATCATATCGCGCGTCAGCGCCCGATCGGGATTCGAAAGAAAGTAGGTCAGCAGATTGTATTCAGCGGGCGTCATCTTCAACGGATCGCCGCTCCGTTCGACCACGCGCCGCTCGAAATCGACGGTCACATCGGCGAACTGCGCGACCTTCCTCGAATCGGGAGAAGTGCGCCGTAGCACCGCGCGGATCCGCGCCAGAAGCTCGCGCGCGCCGAACGGTTTCACCACGTAATCGTCCGCGCCAATCTCCAGCAGCAGAACTTTATCGACTTCCTCGCCCACCGCGCTCAGCACAATGATGGGCGTATTCACGTGACCGGCGCGCAACTGCTTCGAAATTTCGATTCCGCTCATGCCCGGCAACCGCAGATCCACCAGGATCAGATCCGGCTTGACGGTGAGCGCGCGCTCATACCCGGTTTTTCCATCGGCGGCTAGCAGCGGACGATAACCCTCCTGCTCCAGCATCAGACCGATGGTGTCGCGCAGACTCTCATCGTCGTCGATCACCAGAATCGTATTCATCGCTCCTCCGATTCTATCGGACCCGCACCGGGCGAACGCGGATTTTACAAAGCTTTTACAGCTTGCTCTGGTTTACCCTGAAAGCATGCCCTTCGCCCGGCTTCTGAACGTTCACCAGCATTTTCCCGATCGCAGCATCGCCGACATTCCCGGTACCATTTCGCGCGAGCTTTCGACCGCCGGATTCGGCGCGACGCTCCCGCGAGGCTCGCGCATCGCCATCGGCGTAGGTAGCCGGGGCATCGCCAACCTTGCGCCGATCGTCCGCAGCGTGGTCGATTATTGGAAATCGCGCGGATTCGAGCCGTTTCTGTTCCCCGCCATGGGCAGCCACGGCGCCGCGACCGCGGAGGGCCAGGCCGACGTACTCGCGCATTACGGCATCCACGCGGCATCCATGAACTGCCCGGTCGAAAGCGCGCTCGAGGTGGTCTCGCTCGGCAGCACCGCGGATGGAATTGAAGCCTTCATGGACAAAACCGCCTGGTCCGCGGCCGGTGTGTTCCTGATCGGCCGCATGAAATGGCACACCGATTTCGCGGGCAAGATCGAAAGCGGCCTATTTAAGATGATGGCCATCGGCCTCGGCAAATTCGCCGGCGCGCAGCGTTATCACACCTACGCGTACCGCCTCGGCCTGGAACATGTGATCCGCACCGTCGGCCGTCAGGTTTTAAAAAGCGGAAAAATTCTGGGCGGGCTGGCGATTCTCGAAGACGCCGATCATCACACCGCGCAGTTGACCGCCGTGCCCGTGAACGAAATGGAGCGCCGCGAAGAAGAGCTGCTGGCGCTCGCCAAATCCTGGATGGGCCGCATTCCGGTCGCGCTGAATATCCTGATCGTCGACGAAATCGGCAAGAATTATTCAGGCGCGGGGATGGATACCAAAGTAGTGAACCGCGGCGTCAATGGCGAGTACAACCCGTGGGACACCGCGCCGCATTTCGACCGCGTTTTCGTGCGCGGATTAAGCGAGCACAGCTACGGCAATGCAGTCGGCATCGGAATGGCCGACGTCATCCACGACCGTCTCCTGGCCGGCGTCGACTGGAACCCCACCTACATCAATTCGTTGACTGCATCAACCCCGGCGGGCATCCGCACGCCGGTTCATTTTTCCACCGATCGCGAGTGCCTGGAAAAGATCTGGCCCACCACCGGCGTACTCGACGCCCAAAAAGTAACCATCGGATGGATCGCGAATTCGCTCGAAATCGGCGTGATGCGCGTCACTGAAAACCTGCGCGCGCAGATCGAATCGAACCCCGATCTGGAGATTATCGGCGATGCAGAGGAGTTCGATTTCGATTCGGCCGGCAACCTCGCGCCGCTGCTCGCATCGGTCGCCGTCACGCATTAGTGTCCTGAGTTGCAAGTTCAATTGCGTTGCGGGTTGGGTATGGTGCCCGCGGCTCAACCGTCAGACCTGCGTGAGAAGTCGGGACTCCACCCCGCCGTGACCGGCACGGCTGGTCTATCGCGTTAAAGGCGCAGGCGTCGGAGACCAGCCCTGCCGGTCACGGCGGGGATCAAACTCCACTGTTCACACAAACTCGTCAGGGAGTGGAGGAAAGTCCGTTGCGTTTCCGTGCGGTTCTTCAGTGCTCCCGCCCGCCGATCGGACTAAAGAAGCTGAGCGAGTTGTCGCCCTGCCGCACAATTCGCGTGGCCTTCAGCGTCTCCGGCAGCACCATCCGCGACGGATGCTGCACAATCACCAGCTCGGGAGGATGGCGCCCCAGAATCTCCAGGCACCGCGCGTATTCGTTTTCGAGCCGGTAAGGAGGGTCGATGAAAACAATTCCTGCCTCGACCTCCGTCAGTGCGATCGAAGCCCCCATCCGCATCACCTTCGCGCGATCTTCAATCCCCAATGACCGCAGATTCGCCCGAATCACATCGCACGCCTCGCGATTCTGCTCGATGAAGATTGCCCGTGCCGCGCCGCGGCTCAGCGCCTCGATTCCGACCGCGCCGGTGCCCGCGTAAACGTCGGCGAAAATCGCCCCGTCAATCGTCGGCCTCAAGATATTGAACAGCGTTTCGCGCAAACGATCCGGCGTCGGCCGAACATCCATCCCCGGCAGCGATTTCAGCACCCGGCTGCGGAACGCTCCGCCGATGACGCGCATCAGCCCACCTGCACCAGTCCGTACCGCCGCTGCCAGTGGTCGCGGATGTAGGCGACCGCAGCACGCAGATCGTCTTCCGACGGCGGATGCGCGATGAAGGCCGCCGCTTCATTGCGCGCGACCTCCAGAATATCGCCGTCGCGCAGAATATTTCCGACCCGCAGCGCCGGCAGTCCGGATTGCCGCGTTCCGAAAAATTCGCCCGGCCCGCGCAACTTCATGTCCATATCGGCGATGTAAAATCCGTCGGTCGATTCCACCAGCGTCCGAATGCGTTCGCGTCCGGTGTCGTTCAGCTTGCCGGTCACCAGAATGCAATAGCTCTGTTCCCCGCCCCGCCCCACGCGCCCGCGCAACTGATGCAGCTGCGCCAGCCCGAACCGCTCCGCCTGTTCGATCAGCATCACGGTCGCATTGGGAACGTCGACGCCGACTTCGATCACCGTGGTCGACACCAGAATCTTGGTCTCGCCGCGCTGAAATTTCTCCATGGCCGATTCTTTTTCGTCGGTCGCCAGCCGCCCGTGCAACAGACCTACCGGCGTATCGGGAAACACAATGGTCGAAAGATGTTCGTGCATCTTTTGCGCTGCCTTCATCGCCTGCGTTTCCGACTCTTCGATCACCGGATACACCACATACGCCTGGCGCCCCTCGTCGATCTGCTTCTTGAGAAAACTGTACACCTGCTCGACGCGATCTTCGGTGACGTGCTTCGTCACAATCGGCCTGCGTCCTGGCGGAAGTTCGTCGATGACGCTGACGTCGAGGTCGCCGTAAACCGTCAGCGCCAGCGTGCGCGGAATCGGCGTCGCGGTCATCACCAGAACGTCAATATGCGAGCCCTTTTCGGCCAGCGCCTGCCGCTGCTCCACGCCGAACCGATGCTGCTCGTCGATTACCGCCAGGCCGAGCTTCGAAAATTCGACGTCCGCTTCAAGCAGCGCGTGCGTCCCAACTACGATCTGTGCAAGCCCTGCCGCAATCAGCTTCTTGAGCGCTATTTTCTCGCGCGCCGTAGTCGATCCCGTCAGCAGGATGGTCACGTACTCCAGCTTCTGGAACAGCCGCTTGAAGTAGAAATAGTGCTGCGTGGCCAGGATCTCAGTCGGCGCAAGCACCGCGACCTGGAAGCCGTTTTCGATCGCGATAATCGCCGCCTCCGCCGCCACCAGCGTCTTGCCGCTGCCCACGTCGCCCTGCAGCAACCGGTACATTGGATGCGGCGCCGCCATATCCTGCGCGATTTCTCCGAGCACGCGTTTCTGCGCGCCGGTCGGTTTGAACGGCAGCATCTTCTTGATCTGCTCGCGCACCCGATCGGTCAGCGCGAAGGCGATTCCCGGATACAGCCGCGCTTTCGCCCGCTTCAATTCCAGTCCGCTTTCGAGCCAGAAAAATTCCTCGAGAATCAGCCGGTACTGCGACGGAGACCGGAACGCATTCAACAGCCGCGTGTCGGCGTCGGCCGGCGGAAAATGAAGCTCCCGAATCGCCGTCGCCCGATCCGGCAGCTTCAAGCGATCCAGAATATGCCGCGGAAACGCATCGGAAATCGGATCGATGGTTTCGAGAATCCGGTGCATCAGATTTCGAAACATGCGCGTCGTGATCTTCGACGCCGCTTCGTATACCGGAACCACGCGCCCGGTGTGCAGCGACGCGTCGCCATCCTCGTCGCTTGAAAGAATTTCGTACTCCGGATGCGCCATCGAAAGCGACCTCGAATACGAATCGAACTCGACCTTCCCGAACAGCGCGACCTTCAACCCGGGAGTGAAAATATCGGCCAGATAACTGCCGTGAAACCATTTTCCGTTCAGCACCTCATGCGAGGCGTCCGTGAACGTCGCCGTAAAAATCCCCAGATTGCGGCGGCGAAAATTCGAAACGCTGGTGGATCGAACCTCCACCAGCACGGTCGCCATCTCTCCCGGCGCCAGCTCGCGGATGGTCTTTACGTTCGACCGGTCCTCGTAGCGGAACGGCGCGTAGAGCAGCAGATCCTCCACCGTTTTCAGCCCCTTGGCTTCGAGCATGGCGGCGCGCGCCGGGCCGACGCCTTTTACATACATGAGTGGAGTGGTGGGGTCCAATGCGGATCTGTGATACTTCTATCATGCCTGACACACTGAGCGCGTCGCTGGCGCCGATGGAACTCCCCGATTCCGACGGCCGCGTTATTCGTCTCGGCTCGCTGTGGGAACAGGGTCCCGCGGTGATCGCGTTTCTGCGTCACTATGGTTGAATCTTCTGCCGCGAGCACATCGCGCAGTTGCGCGAACATGAATCCGAATTCAAACAGATGGGTGTGAATATCGCGGCGATCGGCCTGGGGGACGATCATTACGCGCGCATGTTCCGGGAGGATACGGGTATCGATTTTCCTTTGCTGATCGATCTGGATCGGCAGGCGTATGAAATCGCGGGACTGAAACAGGCGAACATTCTGCATCTTTTTCGTGCCGAGAACTCCTTGGCGCGAAAACGCGCGCAGGCGCGCGGTCACAGGCAGGTCAGGCTGGGGAAAAATCCGTTCCAGCTGGGCGGCAGCTTCGTGTTTGGACCCGGCAATGTCGACCTGTTCGCGCACGTCAGCCGCACCTTCGGCGACAACGCGCCCATGGAAGCCCTGTTCGCCGCGATAAAATAGCGGGTTCATGTCAAAATTGCTGGAAGGCAAAACCGCGCTGGTCTTAGGCATCGCGAATAAATGGAGCCTCGCCTACGCGATCGCGCAGGCCTACACGCGGGAAGGCGCGAAGGTCGTCCTGTCGTATCAGGGCGAGCGCTTGAAGCGCTCCGCCGAAGAGCTGGGCGCCGAACTGGGCGCCTCGCGCGTGATCGATTGCGACGTCACCAAAGACGACGATCTGGCGCGCCTCACTGAGGCTTTCGCCGGCGAGAAACTGGACGCCGTGGTGCACAGCATCGCGTTCGCCAACCGGGAGGATCTCGAAAAACCGTTCATCGAAACTTCACGCGCCGGATATCTGCTCGCTCAGGAAGTCAGCGCCTATTCGATGGTCGCCGTAGCCCGCGCCACCGCGCCGTTGATGACCGAAGGCGGAGCGATGATCACGCTCACCTACCTGGGATCCACGCGCGTGCTGACCAATTACAACGTGATGGGCGTCGCCAAGGCGGCGCTCGAAGCGTCCGTGCGTTATCTGGCCAGCGAACTCGGCCCGAAGAAAATCCGTGTGAACGCAATTTCCGCCGGTCCCGTGAAAACCGCGTCCGCGCGCGGCATCCGGGATTTTTCGAAAATCCTGCAGGTGGTCAGCGAGCACTCCCCGTTCCGCCGAAACACCGACCCCGCCGAAGTCGCCGACGCCGCCGTTTTCCTGGCCAGCGACCTGGGCCGCGGAGTGACCGGCGACGTGATGTTCGTCGACGCCGGATTTCACATCATGGGCCTGTAAAAACTTTTAGCCACGAATGCACACGAACCTTATTTGTGTGAATTCGTGGCCTATTTCTTCACCAGCGGCTCCATGATCTTCGTCAGCAAATCCGGTTTCGATTCGTCCCGCTCCAGGTGCGGATATTTCTCGCCGCCCTGGTATTCGATCCGGTGGACGCTGTAGTATTCGTCACGCTTGATCAGCAGCTCGATCGGCTCCGCGCTCGACGCCGTCCGCTGGATCGCTTCGCGCAAAATCGTCCCCGTAAACGCACGATTGTTCACCGCGACAATCTTGTCATCCGGTGCGATCCCGGCCTTTTGCGCGGGACCTCCCACGATCCCGTCGATGACGCCGCCCTCGTCCTTTACCGTCAGGCCGATCGAATAACTGAAGTCCCAGTGCTTGGTCTCGTCCTCATACACGCGGAACATATCAGGCTTCCGGCTGGTGTACACCAGCTTCCATCCCCCGTTTTCGATTCCGCCCAGCGGAGCGTGAGGCGCTACCTGTTCGATCCGCGTTCGAAAGAATCCCGTCCAATCGTAAGGCTGCACCGCGTTCAGCGCGGCCACAACATCCTCGAAGGTATATGTCTTGAGCGCCGGTACTCCTCCCGGACCGCCTTCAAACGACCGCAGGAAATCGTTCAGCGATTTCGCCCCTTTGCTCAACTGGCGAATCGTCACGTCCGCGTCGAGCCAGATCAGCGTCCCTTCGTCGTAATAATCCACGCCGCGCCGCAGATTCGCGTAATCGTCCCGCGCGTCGTAAAGCAGTTGCGCCGCCACCGCCGTATCTTCGAGCGGCCTCCACAGCCGCCCCGGCGACCGGTCGAGCTGCGCGGCAACGCGGGCCAGACTCTCCCGCAAATCCTGGTCCGACAAAAGCCCCGTGCGCGCCGTCAGCATCTCGCCCAGATATTGCGTGAGCCCCTCATAGACCCACAGCAGATTGCCCTTCATCGGCTCGCTGTAATCCGGGGTCGCGAGCCCCGCCGGACGCCGGAATTTTCCGTTCCACGAATGCACGAATTCATGCGGCAGCAGGTCGGCATTGTAGCGCTGTCCGGAATCCTCAATCAGCGTCCGCTCCCGCACCCGGTCGTCGCTCGATTCGTGATGCTCCAGGCCGAAGCTCGCCACGTGATCGCTCAGCGTGTATAAAAAATGATAGCTGCGGTAGTGCCGCGTCCGGAACAGCGCGCCCGTCTCGGCCACCAGATTCTTGTAATGCTCCAGCTCATCCGGCGAAATCTCCAGAGCCCGATCCGAATCCGCCGCCAGGTGCAGATAATGCACAATCGACCCCTCGCGCCCGAGTTCAATGGTCCGGTAATGCTTGCCGGTCTGCACCGGCGAATCGATCAGCGTATTTAGCGGCGCCGGTTTAAATTCGATTTCGTTGCCGTTTTCGCTCGCGATCGGCAGCGCGGTTCCATAGCGCCAGCCCTGCGGCACGCGCAGATTCGCCTGATACTGCAACTGGTCAGCCGGCGGACCCTGCGGATACACCACGAACTGGTTCCAGCTCAACACCGCGAGTTCAGAAGTGGTCGACGCGCCCGAAGAAAATCCGCCCGATTCCGGCGGCGCGATCTGGTCGAACGCGATATCGAGCGTGCTCACCCCATCCGGAACGTTCACGTGGTACGCAAACATATTCACCGAATCGCGTGTCCAAGGAATTCGCTGGGGAATCCGCTGCCCGTTGGCCGTGATCACCAACGCAACCATGTCGATCACCGGCCCGGTCGGCCCATGCTCGCCCGGAATCCATTGTGGATACAGCAGCGTCATGGGACCCGGCTTCACCGGCATGGTCATGTGGATGTGATACAACCGGCGCGGCGCTTCGCTCGCGTCGACGCTCAGATGCACGGTGTTGTCCTGGGCGCTGGCGATCCACCCGATCGCCGCCGCGAGCACGAAAAACAATCGCACGGCTACTTGTTCTCCCGGTAATAGAAGATAAGATCGGTCGCGGGCGGCGCGACGCCCAGTTGCCGGAACATGGCCATCGCCTGCCCCCGATGCAGCGTCGCATGATTCACCACGTGCAGCACAATCTGCCACAACGGCGTCTGATGATCGTTCCCACGCAGATCCTTATAAGAGATGATGCGCGCAAGTTCCGATTCGTTCATCGAATCCGCGAATTCCACCCATCGCCGCGAGATTTCCGGCCACGCGACTTCGAGCGGCTCCGCCTGCGTGATCGGCGATCCCAGCACCCGCGCCAGCCATATCCGATCGGCCATGTGAATGTGCGCCAGCGTGTCGTACAGCGACTTATGCGACACCTTCATCTCACGATGCAGCATCTCCGGCTCCAGCCCCAGCGCCGCGTCGAGCAACCGTCGCGACGCCCACTGAGAATACCGAAGATGGGTCAAAGCTTCGTCTTTAGTCATTGGCTTTAAGTAGGACAGCCGGTCTTGCCGGCTGTCTCCGGAGAAGTTCTATCGCAATAACCACGCCCGCATCGTTCGCGACACCAGATCCGCCGACACCGGATCATTCTGCACGAAATGGCTCGCGCCCGGAATCGTCACCAGCGTCAGATCCTTGCCCATCCAATCCCACGTATTATTCAACGCACCTGAAAGCAGCGCGGTATCGCCCAACCCGTGGAACATCAACACCGACATCTGCGTCTTCACCACCGGCGCCGACGTGTCTTCCGTGTACGGCTCGCGCGGATAATTGCGCTTATAGTAATCGAGCATCGCCTCCATATCGGAGCGCTGGAAGGCTTCGAGATATTTCGCCCTGAGGTCGGGGTCCTTGATTCGGAGAAATCTATCCACCAGGATTTCGGGCGAGATCTTCGACGCCGCGTCCGGCTGCTGAAACGCGCGCGCATAGGCACTGTTTTTCTGCTGCTCGGGATTCGTCGCCAGCGCATGCGCCAGCCCGCGCGGATGCGGCAGATTCAATATAATCAGCCGATCCGTCATCTGCGGCAGATTCAGCGCGAACTGCCACGCCACCGCCCCACCCCAATCGTGGCCGACAATAATCGCCTTATCCTTGCCCAGCGACTTGATCACCGCCGCTACGTCGCCCACCAGGTACTTCATGTCGTAATTCTCGGCGCCCTTGGGCTTGTCGCTCAGGTTATAGCCGCGCTGATCGATGGCCACGCACTGGAACTTATCGCTCAGCGCCTCCATCTGATTGCGCCACGTATACCAGAAATCGGGAAAGCCGTGGATCATCACGATCAGGGGGCCGTGCCCCAGGCTGGCGTAATGAATCTTGACGCCGTTCGAATCGGCGTAGCCGTTGGTCACGCGCGAATAGAGGTCGGATGCAGACGCAGCTCCCAACAGGAGCAGCGCAAGGGCGAGCGGTTTCATATACTGCCAGTATAGTGCGCTATCCTGCAACACTGGCCTCATGTCGAAACCGAAGTTGAAACCCTCCCCTGCTCCCTCGGCCGAGCCCATGGCGTCCGCTCCCGCACCAGCCGACCGCGCTCATCTTCCGCTGCTTCTGGTCCTGTTCGTCGGCAGCGGATGCGCCGCGCTCATTTATGAGATCGTCTGGTTCCAGCTCCTCCAACTCGTCGTCGGGTCCTCCGCCGTCTCGCTAGGCGTCCTGCTCGGAACCTACATGGGCGGCATGTGCCTCGGCAGTCTGCTCCTGCCGCGCTACGTTTCGACCCGCGAGCATCCGCTGCGCGTCTACGCCATCATCGAAGGCGCCATCGGCGTCTGCGGACTTCTCGTTCTCCTGATCCTGCCACTGCTCGATCACCTCTACGCCGCCATCGGCGGCAGCGGAATGTTCGGCATCCTGATGCGAGCCGTCATCGCCGCCATCTGCCTGCTCCCGCCGACCCTGCTGATGGGCGCATCCCTCCCCGCCGTCGCCCGCTACGTTGAATCCTCGCCCCGCGGAGTCTCCTGGCTCGGATTTTTCTACGGCGGCAACATCGCCGGCGCCGTGTTCGGATGCCTGCTCGCCGGATTCTACCTGCTTCGCGTCTACGACATGCCCACCGCCACCTACGTCGCCGCGGCCATCAACGCAGGCGTCGCATGGCTCAGCTATCGTCTCTCGACGCGGACTGCCTACGAACCAACCCCGCAGGACGATTCGCCCGCACCCGAAGCTTCGCCGGCACAGAGCGCAATTTACATCGCCATCGGCCTCTCCGGCCTCACCGCGTTAGGCGCCGAAGTCATCTGGACCCGGCTTCTCTCGGTAATGTTAGGCGCGACAGTCTACACGTTCTCGATCATCCTAGGCGTGTTCCTGATCGGCCTCGGCCTGGGCAGCGGACTCGCGTCGCATCTCGCCCGTCAGATCAAGCGCCCCCGCGTCGCGCTCGGAGTCTGCCAGATCCTGCTCGCCGCCGCCATCGCGTGGACCGCCTACACGCTCGCCGACGCGCTGCCCAACTGGCCGATCAATCCTCTTCTCGCCAGAGCCGCCGTGTTCAATTTTCAGGTCGATATCATGCGCTGCATGTGGGCGATTTTTCCCGCCGCCTGCCTGTGGGGCGCGAGTTTCCCCTTCGCGTTAGCCGCCGCCGCGTCGCGCAGCGAAGATTCCGGAACGCTGGTCGGCGAAGTCTACGCCGCCAACACCGTCGGTGGAATTTTCGGTGCCCTGGCCTTCAGCATCATCCTGATTCCCTGGATCGGCACGCAGGATTCGCAGCGCCTCCTGATCGCTCTTGCCACCATATCCGCGTTGATCGTTTTCGTCCCCATCGCGCGCTCCATCGGAAAGGGCGGAATCACCGCGATCGCCGCCTCCGTCATCGCCATCGTCTGGATGATCTCCGCCATTTCTCCCGTCCCCTGGCTAGCCATTGCCTACGGCCGACGCATGATGCTGCAATCGAATCCCGGCAAGGCGTTGTACGTCGGCGAAGGCCGCAATTCCTCCGTCGCCATTTCCGAACTCCCCGATGGCAAGCATTATTTCCACGTCGCCGGAAAAGTGGAGGCTTCCACCGAGCCCTACGATATGCGCCTCCAGCGCATGCTCGGCCACATCCCCGCGCTGTTTCATCCCGACCCCAAATCCGTCCTGATCGTCGGCTTCGGCGCAGGCGTCACCGCCGGGACTTTCGTGGTCCAGCCGACCATCCAGAAAATCACCATCTGCGAACTCGAGCCCCTGGTCCCTCCCGCCGCCACCGAATATTTCGCCAAAGAAAATTACGACGTCAAAGACGACCCCCGCACCACCATCCATTACGACGACGCGCGCCACTTCATCCTCACGTCGAAAGACAAATACGACATCATCACCTCGGACCCCATCCATCCCTGGGTAAAAGGCACCTCGTCACTTTACTCGAAGCAATATTTCGAACTCGTCAAGCAGCATCTGAACCCCGGCGGCATCGTCACGCAATGGGTGCCTCTCTATGAAAGCGATCTGGCCACCGTCAAAAGCGAGCTCGCCACTTTCTTCGACGTTTTCCCCAACGGCACCGTGTGGGGCAACGACATCAACGGCGAAGGTTACGACGTAGTCCTGCTCGGCCAGGTCGAGCCGTTGCATCTCAACATCGACGCGCTTGAAGACCACTGGATCCGTCCCGATTACGCGCGCGTAGCGCAATCCATGGCCGTCGTGAATTTTCACAGCGCGACCGACATGCTCGCCACCTACGCCGGCCGCGCCTCGGATCTGAAACGCTGGCTGGCCGGCGCCGATATCAATGAGGATATGAGCATGCGCTTGCAATACCTGGCCGGCATGGGCCTGAATTTCGACAACCCCGGTGCGGTCTACGCCGAAATGCTCGAATACCGCCGCTTCCCGAGCGACATCTTCACCGGCTCCGAACAGCGCGTCCGCACACTAGAAGGCCTGCTCTCGACTCCCGCCGCTAAACCATAGTGGCGCACGCTTCAGCGTGCCGTGTCGCGACTCTTCGCGACACCTCATCTGCGCCCAGACAGCCGTCGGCAAGAGTGCCGGCGCGGCACGTTAAAACGTGCGCCACTAAAAAATCAAACTCATACACGTAACTCCGGCTTCTGCCTTCTGCAACTCTGTAACGTCGATCGCCAGCATCCGAAATCCGCTCTGCTCCAGCCTTTCGCGAGTCCCGGGAAACCCCTCCGGCATGAGAACCGTCTCCCCCATCCGCAACACATCCGCCGACCATTCCTCCACAACGTCAATCATCCGGAACCCCGCAAACGCCGAAGCGTCAATCCAGGAACGATTGATCAACACCGCTCCATCTCCCAACGAGCAGCACGCCGACTTGAGATGCAAACATCCCAGCACCTCCACGCCGGTGACGCGATACCCGAACGGCTTCAGCACCTCCGCCAATTGCGAAATGCCCTCCCGATTCGTGCGCTTTGAAACTCCCACAAACAACTCCCGCCCGATCCGCGTCACATCGCCGCCCTCGATGGTCGCCGGCTCGTGGATCCATCTCAATTCCCGAAACGGCTCGATCGCTTTCGCCAGACTCTCCACTTCCCCACGCCGCGATTCCGCCCCCGGCCGGCACATCACCGCGATCTCATCCAGCACCATCGCCGGATCTTCCACAAACACTCCATCCGGAAACGCCGGATCGGCCGGAAGCGAAAGCACCCGCGCCCCCAATTCGCCCAGCACGCGACAATACGCCCGATGCTGCTCCATCGCCTTCCCCACATCCATCGCCGATCGTTCCAAAAAAGTCAGCGCGCAATCCCCCAGCGTCGGACTCACTTGCCTCGTAATAGCCGTCGACATTTTCTCCCTGTACGTCCCCTCGCTGACGCTCAGGGTTCCGAATACCTACAGAACTCCGACCGTCAGGGAGGAGAGCCCAACCGTCAACCTGAATTACCGCACACCTCTTACCGGCTGCGTCCGTGTCTTCCTAGTATCCTAATAGCGTGCGAGTCCTCATCATCGACGACGACACCGAACTGTGCGCCCTCCTCCAGGAATTCCTCGAACGCGAGGCCTTCGGCGTCACCGTCGAGCATGACGGCTTGAACGGCCTCGAACTCGCCACCAACGGCGGTTTCGATCTCGTCGTTCTCGATCTCATGCTCCCCGGCATCGACGGTTTCACCGTCCTCAAGCGTCTCCGCTCCCGCAGCCGAGTTCCGGTGCTCATGCTCACCGCCCGCGGCGAGGATGAAGACCGCATCGTCGGTCTCGACCTCGGCGCCGACGATTATCTCGCCAAGCCCTTCAACCCGCGCGAGCTTCTGGCCCGCGTCCGCGCCATCCTGCGACGCGTCCAGGTCCGCTCCAAAGGCCGCATCGAAGTCAACGGCGTCCTCATCGACCCCGGCACCCGCGAAGTTTTTTGCGATCAGCGTCCCATTGAGATGACCACTCTTGAATTCGATATTCTCGAAACCCTGGTGCGCTCGGCCGGCGCCGTCGTCTCGCGCGACGCGCTCATGGAATCGATGTACAACCGCAAAGCCACACCGTTCGATCGCTCCATCGACATGCACGTCAGCCATCTTCGACGGAAGCTCGAAACCGACCGCACGCTGATCAAAACCGTCCGCGGCGTCGGCTACCAGTTCTGCGCCTCGGCCGAAGACGGCCAAAGTGAGGAAGCATCATGAGATCGCTCTTCGCGAAAATTCTGGGATGGTTCGTGCTGACGGTGGTGGTCACCCTCACCGCGTCCATCGCCATCACCGCGCTCAGCTACAATCCGTATTCCTCCGAACATCCCACTCCCCTTTCGATGATGCTGAACGCGGAAATGGCCGAATCGCGCCACGCCTGGGAAACCGGCGGACGCGACGCACTGGCCGGCACGCTCGACCGCTTCCGCCGCGTCGCCCACGCTTCCGAAGTCATCTTCACCGACGCCGACGGTACCGATCTGATCACCGGCGAGAAGCACCCCACCCTGATCCGGACCGCCCGCCACTGGTCGCGTTTTCCTTTTTCGGGCGACCGCGGCACCACTTTCGCCCGCTTCTCCGCCGACGGCAAGTATTGCTTTTTCCTGATCGCCGCGCCCCGTTCCCTGCTGCTCGGAAATTTTCAAGCCGCCCACTGGCTGATCCTCGCGCTGGTGGTGCTGCTCTGCTACGCCCTCGCCTATCACCTGACCGCTCCGCTGCGCCGGCTCAAAGAGGCTCTCGACCATTTCGGCCGCGGCGATCTCGACGCCCGCGCCCAGGAAAATCGCCACGACGAGCTGGGCGACCTGGCCCGCGCTTTCGATCGCATGGCCGATCGCATCCAGACCCTGCTCGCCGCTGAGCGCCGTCTCCTGCTCGACATCTCCCATGAACTCCGCAGCCCGCTCGCCCGTTTAAGCGTCGCCGTCGAGCTGGCCCGTTCCGGCGAAAACGCCCTCCCTCTCGACCGCATTCAAAAAGAAGCCGACCGTTTGAACGCCCTCATCAGCCAGATGCTTGAAGTCACCCGCATCGAAAACGACGCGACTCATCGCAAGCAGGAACACGTCGCCTTCGATCAACTGGTCGGCGGCCTGGTGGACGATTGTTCCATTGAAGCCAGCGCCCGCGGCTGCACGCTCAATTTCTCGGCGCCCGCCCACGTCGCCATCGATGGCGATCCCGAACTCCTCCGCCGCGCCATCGAAAACGTAGTCCGCAACGCCATCCGCCATGCGCCCGAAGGCTCGAAAATCGAAGTCGCGGTCGAGAACGGCGGCGGACGCGTTCGTTGCCGCGTGCGCGATTACGGCCCGGGCGTCCCGGAACAGGCGCTCCCGCATTTGTTCGATCCCTTCTATCGCGTCGAACCCGACCGCAACCGCGGCTCGGGCGGCGTCGGCCTGGGTCTCTCCATCGCCCGCCGCGCCGTCGAACTCCACCAGGGCACCCTGCGAGCGTCGAACGTAGCGCCCGGTCTTCTGGTCGAAATTGAACTCCCCGCGTAGGACAGCCGGTCTTGCCGGCTGTCTCCGGCTCTTTCAATGATGACGATGCGCCCCTTTCACCCCTTCTTCAAAAATCCCCACTTCTCCACCATCGCCGGAAACTTCTGGCGACGCCCCAACAGCGCCCGCCGCTGGCCCGTTGCACCCGTCATCTATGAAACCGAGCCCAACGTCAAAGTCCTGGTCCACTCCCAACGCCCCGACGGCGACCCGCGCGGAGAAATCGTCCTGGTCCACGGCCTCGAAGGATCCAGCCACGCCGGCTACGCCCGCAGCCTGGTCTACGCCGCCCTCACCGCCGGCTACGCCACCCATCGCGTAAATTTGAGAAGCTGCGGCGGCACCGAACACCTCGCGCTTTCGAATTACCACAGCGGCCAGACCAGCGACGTCCTCTTCATCCTCCGCGAGCTCCGCCGCACCACCCGCGTTCCTCTCTACCTATGCGGATTTTCGCTAGGCGGCAACGTCTCCTTGAAGCTCACCGGCGAGCTGGGGGACGAAGCGAAAACCCTCCTCCAAGCCGTCTGCGCCGTCTCCACGCCCATCGATCTCGCCTCCTGCGCCACCGCTCTCGGCCAGCGCCACAATCTGATCTACGACCGCCGTTTCCTGATCTCGCTGACCAACAAAATCCGCCGCCGCGCCCGCCAGGCCCCCGACCTCTACTCCACCGCCGATATCAAGAAAATCCGCACCATCGCCGATTTCGACGACCTCTATACCGCTCGCAACTTCGGCTTCGGCACCGCCGCGAATTACTACCGCACCCAATCCTCGAATCAATTCCTCGAGCACATCCGCGTCCCCACTCTGGCGATCATCGCGAAAGACGACCCGCTAGTCCCTTTCGACGTCTACCATCACCCCGCCTTCACTGAAAACCCCTATTTGAAGCTCTTAGCCGTCGACCACGGCGGCCATCTCGGCTTCATTTCCCGCGGCAATCCCAGATTCTGGCTAGACGGCGTCATCCTCGATTGGGTCCAGCAATGGAGCCGCGACGCCCAAGCCCCAGCGCAATAGACCAGCCCTGCCGGTGACGGCGGGGATCAATCCCGGCTCGTCAGCAAACTCTTACCATCGCGATTCCGTTTGATGCCGAGCCGTTCGCCACGCCCGGATAGTGCAGAATAGTCCTGAATGAGCCTCAACGAAACTCACGACCCGTCGCTTCAAAGCTGGGTCGAATCCGCCAACTCCCCCGACACCGATTTCCCCATTCAAAATCTCCCCTTCGGCGTCTTCCGTCACCGGCATTCCGCCCCGCGCGTCGGCGTAGCCATTGGAGACTCTATCCTCGAAGTCCCCGACGTCCCCTCGCTCAACGATCTCGCATCCCAGGGCCGCGCCGCCTGCTCCGAGCTCCGCCTCAAGCTCAGCCGAGCCCTCCGCGCCGATAATCCCTACCCGCCCAAAGCCCTGCTGTTCCCCATGTCCGAATGCACCCTCGATCTCCCGCTGCAGATCGGCGACTACACCGATTTCTACGCGTCCCTCTATCACGCCACCAACGTCGGCAGCATGTTCCGGCCCGACAATCCCCTCCTGCCGAATTACAAATACGTCCCTATCGGCTACCACGGCCGCGCCTCGTCTGTGATCGTCAGCGGAGCGCCCGTGCGCCGTCCCGGTGGCCAGCTTCAGGAAGGCGACGCTCCTCCCGTTTTCGCGAAGTCCCGTCAGCTCGATTACGAAAGCGAACTCGGTTTCTTCATCGGACGTGGAAACCCGCTCGGCGAACCCATCCCGCTCGCCGAAGCCGAAGATCACATGTTCGGCGTCTGCCTCGCCAACGATTGGTCCGCCCGCGACATCCAGCGTTGGGAATATCAGCCCCTCGGCCCGTTTCTCGCCAAGAGTTTCGGCACCACCATTTCGCCCTGGGTCATCACCATGGACGCGCTCGAACCCTTCCGCATCCCGCGCTTCCACCGCGACGAAGACCCGCAACCGCTCCCCTATCTCGACTGCGAATCCGACCGTACCCGCGGAGGAATCGCCATCACCCTCGAAGTCTGGATCTCTTCAGCAAAAATGCGCGCCGAAAAAATCGAACCCGTCGTCCTCAGCCGCGCCGGCTTCGAGCACATGTACTGGACCCTCGCCCAAATGCTCGCGCATCACGCCAGCAACGGCTGCAATCTCCGCCCCGGCGACTTGCTCGCCAGCGGAACCGTCTCCGGCCCCGAAAAATCCGCCCGCGGCTGCCTTCTGGAACTCACCTGGCGCGGCACCGAGCCGTTGACCTTACCCAACGCCGAATCCCGCAAATTCCTGGAAGACGGTGACGAAGTAATCATGCGAGGCTACGCCCAGTCCCCGAGCGCCCGTCGAATCGGCCTCGGCGAATGCCGCGGTACCCTGATCTAGAATCTGTGGCGCACGCTTCAGCGTGCCGCGTCGGCACTCCTGCCGACGCCCCGCCCGTCGCAGACGATACGTCGGCCCGCGCTACACTGGCATCAAATGCTAATTGTCATGAACGCGCAGGCCACCCCGGCCGATATCGAGCGCGTTTGCAAAAAAATCGAAAGCCTCGGCTTCCGCCCCCATCCCATGCCGGGCGCGCAGAAGACCGCCATCGGCATCACCGGCAATCCCGGCCCGGTCGACCCTGCCGAATTTGAAGATTTCCCCGGCGTAGCCGAAGCCATCCGCGTCTCCAAGCCATATAAGCTGGTCAGCCGCGAAGTGAAGTCCGAAGATTCCGTCGTCCGCGTCAAAGGCGTCCCCATCGGTGGAGGCGAGCTGGTCTTCTGCGCCGGCCCCTGTTCGGTCGAAACCCGCGATCAGATTCTCGAAGCCGCCCGCGCCGTCAAATCCGCCGGAGCCCAACTCCTGCGCGGCGGCGCCTACAAGCCGCGCACCTCGCCCTACGCCTTTCAAGGTCTCGGTGAGCAAGGACTCAAGCTGTTAGCCGAAGCCCGCGACGCCACCGGTCTCGGCATCGTCACCGAAGCCATCGACGTCGAGGTTTTCGACCTGGTCGAAGACTATGCCGACTGTGTCCAGATCGGGGCGCGCAACATGCAGAATTTTTCGCTGCTCCGCCGCGCCGGCCGTTCCCGCAAGCCGATTCTGCTCAAACGCGGCATGTCGTCGACCCTTGAAGAATTCCTGATGGCCGCCGAATATATTCTCTCGGAAGGCAACTACAACGTGATCCTGTGTGAGCGCGGCGTCCGCACGTTCAACGATCACAGCCGCAACACGCTCGACCTGACCGTCGTCCCGGCCGCGAAAAAGCTGAGCCACCTGCCCATCATTGTCGACCCCAGCCACGGCACCGGAAAGCGCGACCGCGTTCACCCCATGGCCATGGCCGCCGTCGCCTGCGGAGCCGCCGGCCTGATCATTGAAGTACACCCCAACCCCGAACACGCCCTCTCCGACGGCCATCAGTCGCTGTATCCCGACCAGTTCGCCGAAGTCGTCCACGATTGCCAGGCCATCTCAAATTTGTTAATTAGCCGCAGATACACACTGATG
The DNA here is from genome assembly GCA_963797245.1 of Terriglobia bacterium. Lineage (GTDB taxonomy): Bacteria > Acidobacteriota > Terriglobia > Bryobacterales > Bryobacteraceae > Palsa-187. The sequence continues at coordinate 941,062 of CAWCPE010000005.1, read as the reverse complement.
CACGCCGATTAAATCTTATCTGTGTGCATCCGCGTGAATCAGCGGCCATTGACCTGTCTTCGCTTCAGCAGGTAATAGCCCGCCGCAGCCACGATCACCGCGATCGAAAAATACAGAATGTAATGGTGGATCGTCTCAAACACCCGCTGCCAGTTTTCGCCCAGATAATACCCGAGCGTGAGAAACGTCGTCACCCATAACAACCCGCCCGTCCACGCATACGCAGCGAACGAAACGAATCGCAGCTTCGATGTCCCTGCCACAATCGCCGTAAAGTGCCGCACCCCGGCGATGTAATATCCCACCAGCAGCGCCCAGTGCCCGATGCGGTCGAACCAACTGTGCACATGGTCGATTCGCTCCTGGGTGATGTGCAGATATTTTCCGAAGCGATGCACCACTCCCAGGCCCAGCGTCCGCCCGATCGTGTAACTCAGGCTGATCCCGCACCAGCTCCCCGCCACCGAGCACAACCACGCCGGAATCGGCTTCATGTGTCCGGTCGAGATCAGGTACCCGCAGTACACCAGCAGCGTCTCATCCGGGACCGGCAGCCCCACCACCCCCAGCATCAGCGCCACGAAAACAAACCCGTACCCATAGCTGGCGATCCAGTGGAAGACGGAATCCATCGTTCAACAATAGCTGAACGCATCAATGTGACGCGCAAAAAGGGGACTGACCACACTATCCCCCAATGCGCATACCCTCAACCGTAGTTGTCGCCGCTTCAGTGGACAGAGCGATCTGTCCCCTTTTTCGCGTTACCTTATTGGCCGACCCGCTTCACTGGGCAGAGCGGTCTCTCTTGTAAATCCGCTCCACGCCGTCCCCTTCTTGGAGTACCCACCAACGCCCGCGCAAAAAAGGGGACTGACTACTCTGTCCCCAACCCACACACCCTCAACCGCCGACACCACCACTCCAGTGGACAGAGCGGTCTGTCCCCTTTTTTGGAACGCCCCCTCCCAATGCCTCCCGATGAGCGGCGATTTTCATGCGTCCGGGTGAAGCTCGGCTTCATCGCTCTGCGCTGTCCCCTTTTTTCGCGTCTATCTTATTGGCTGACCGTCCGCGGAGGAACCGCGAAGAACTCCAGGAATTTTTTCTTGGTGTCGCCCTGCGTCACCACCCGCCGCTCCAGCAGCTCTTCCGCGAACGTCGCAAACGCTTTGCCTAGGTCCGAATCCGGAGTCACCCACTTGCCTTCCGTCAGTGACCGGTTCACGCGCAGATAATCGTTGGGGAAGGTGGTCAGCACCGGCATCCCCAGCAGCTCCTCCACCTGCGCCTTGCTGAACGTGGCTTTCTTGAGGCACCGGTTCAGGATCACCGATACGCGCGTGTCCAGGTCGAAATTGCGCAGGAACGCGATCTTTTCCCGCGCCAGGTGCAGAGACGGAATCTCCTGCGTGCACACCATCAGGATGCGTTTGCAATCCTGCATGATTTCGAGCGAATAGCGCTCCAGATTGCCCGACAGGTCGAAGCACAGCGCCTGGTAATTGCGCCGCGCGAAATCGATCAGCGCCCGGATCTGCGCGCCTTCCACGCGCAGGTGCGGATTCACCCGCCCCGCGTGCAGCACGTCCAGCGTACCCAGTGAGGTCACCAGTTGCGGCCACAGGTGCTCGTCCACGCGCAGCGCATTCTCCACCGCGTCGATCACCGAATATTCGTTCTGCAGCTTCAGCATGAAGCGCATCATCCCCGAATTCAGGTCGAAATCGGCCAGCAGGACCTTCGTGTCTGGGCGACTCGACAGTGCCGCGCTCACGTTCAGCGCGATGGTCGAGGTTCCCACCCCCGCCTTCGACGGCAAAAACGCGAAAATCTGCCCGGTAGTATCGGGTGCCGGCGGGTTCCGCTCCAGCAACGTCTTGACCGCGCTCAGCGCTTCCATGATCGCCGAACGTTCGAACGGCTCCGCCAGAAAGTCCCGAACCCCTATCCGCATGATCTGCCGAAGCAGAGTCGGCTCCATCTTGGAATGAATCGCGATGACCGGGACACCGGCCGCCTCCGCCTCCAGAAATTTCACCACTTCCTGAGCCTTCTCCAGGGATTCAAAACTCAGGAACACGACTTCCGGAGCATGTGCGCGCAACGTTCGAACCAGATCGATCGCGTTCGGGTAACGGTTGAGCGTCCGTCCGACCGTAACGTCGCCGGTCGCCGTGACCGCCGCCTCCAGCCGCGCGGCCAACTCCGGCGCCGGACATATGATAATGCTTCGAAGCACTTTTTCTTATGGCTCCTTTATCAGCCTAGTAGTCTTATCGGACCCGCGGCAATATTGTGAAACCTCAATTTGATTGCGTGTTTTCCTCTAATCGCGCCTAAGGGATGTGGCTTACCCCCTTAGCCCACACGTAGTACTTACGCCCCCGCGGCCGCCGCGATTGCCGGCGCCCTTTCCATAACGGCCGGCTTCCGCATCGGAACCTCCTCGGCAACCTCCGTGCACACCCGGTAATTTTCGACAAAGTGTCGATGCATCGGCGCGCACGCCGGGTTCGGATACAACTGCACGAACAAATGGCCGATCATCTTTCCCCGTAAACCCTTACATACCTGCGCCAGTTGCCGGGCGCTTTCCGCCGTGCACCCCTCGCAGGTCAATCCGACTTCGAAACAAAGTTGCGGATAACTGTTTGTTTGGGTGAGGTCCATGGGTCACATTATGCAGCGGACCTTAGTTTGCTCCAAGTCTTCTGAGGAGGGTTTCCCCTAACTCCTTTGCGGGGGTGCTAATCCCCGCGTACTCCCCACGCCGGAATTAAGAAATGGTGAAACCCCGCAATCTAGGGTTCACCAGGAACGTCTTAGGAGAGTAGATGCGGCGCTGCGTTGTTGGGTTTTTCCTTATCTTCGCCTCAACTTGCGCTCCGATGGCCACTGCCTCGACGCCGGAATTCCGCATCGAGCGTGTACCCGTCTCAGGCGGCGCCGAACTGTTGACCATCTTTGGTCACGTCCCGCAAGGCGACGACGTCCCGCTGCTCGCCGTCCTGCGCGACACGCTTGGCGATCAGGACCCGGAAAACGATCGCCTCCGTTACGTCTGGGTGCTGACGTCCTCGCGTCCCACCCTGCTCCAGCGCGCCATCGGTTCCCTGCCTTTCTTTTATTGGCGGACGCACATTACCCATGCCGCCGATAAACGGCCGCAGCCCGTACTCGACCTCGGCGCGCCCGCCCGTCCCGTGCTCACCAGCCTCGCCGGGTCCACCACCCAGGTCCTGGCCCTCGATCCTGAAGGCGCCCTGGTCCGAAGTTCCACGCGCAGTTATCGTAATAATTTAGAAGACTCGCACCGCTTGCATCTCCTCGAAGGACTTACGGTAATCTCCAGTCTTGAAGACCGTCCCGACGGCACCGCCGTATTCACTGAGGAAGAGCTAAAAGAGATCGAAACCCGCCTGATGCTCGCCGGCCATACCCTGGGCGGCCTGGTCAGCAACTCGCGGCTCGATTCGGCGTACATAAAGGAACGCGCCCGCACCCAGGAGACCCGCGGCCACAACTGGGAATTACTCCGCCAGCGTGCCGAATCGAACGGCCTTTATTTTGAGCCCTTCGGCGCCGACGGCGACAGCACCCACGCGCTTCTCTGGATCGCCAAGGAAGATCTGGTCGACCACAAATTCGACAGCCAGTTCCTGGGCATCTCCGACCCCTATCGCGACGCGCGCCTCAAGCAATGGAATGGCTACCATGAAGTTCGCGACGGGAAAGACATGATCCCGCTGGCTTTATACGCTCTCGATTACCCCAAGGTCCCACTCCTGCTGGTCGATTTCCGAGACACCCATCGCCCCAAACGCCGCGAAATGATCCGCCACGCCGTCACCGACACCGTCAGCGGTATTCTCGGAATCTCGAAGTTCGGCAACTGGCCGTATTTCACGGGCTCAACCATCTTCAATTTTGTTCAAGTCCGCCACGGCGCAGCCAACGATCGATCCGCGCGGCTCAAATCTTACGCCGAGGTTCGCGAGTGGCTGGCCCTGGATCAATCCATCCAGCCAGGTTTGCGTAAAGACCTCCAGGATCGCCTCGAAATCATGGGCGTCAATCCCATGGAGGAGAGCATCGCCAGCGAAGCCAAACTCGCCCGCGACCAATACGCCGCGCTTCTGCGCTATGCGGCCGACCCGGCCGGCCTTCCCGCCCGTCTGGCCCGCGATCGCCAGTCTGAAGTACTCGCCTACGACCACGGCTTGGCCGCCCGATTTGGATTCGCGGTAGCCCACGCCGCTACACTCGGCAGTTACACCCACCGGGACAAGCAATCCGAAAACGCCGAGGCGCGTCTGAAGGACGCGAGACGCGTCGAACGTGAGGTCCAGTTCCTCCAAGCCGTCGCCAAGTCTTCTCCGCGCCCCGAAATCGTCTGGAACATGAACGAAGTCCGCCGCGCGCTAGACGACGTCGCGTCCGCCAAACTCCCCGCCGGCTCGGCGAAAGTCGTCCAGCAGATCATGGCGAGTACCCATGACGAACCCACCCGCGAAGCCTGCGCCCGCGTCCTCCAAGCCGCCCAACCCGCAGCCGAACCCGCCGTCGCCGGGCAACAATAGTGTGGTGAACGGAACATTTAACCGCTCCCTTTGGTCGCGGCTCGGGGAGGGACTGGGTGTCGACCCCGAGCCGCGACCAAAGGGAGCGGTTAAGAGTTTCGTTTCAATAAAACTCTTTCTCCTGTTGACCACGTTTGCACTCTCCGCCCACGCCGCCGTCGACCGCATCGTCATCCTCAAAGTCGACGGCCTTCCCGAGCGTTTCATCGAACGCTACGTGTCTGAAGTCGCCGACGGCCGCCGCGCCGGTCACAGCCGTCTGCCCTGGATCGAGCACGTCTTCGTCGACAACGGCTCCTGGATCGAAAATTTCTACACCCGCGGCATCAGCCTCTCCTCGCCCTCCTGGAGCGAGCTCGACACCGGCCACCACCTGGAAGTCCGCGGCAACGCCGAATGGGACCGTTATACCCTGCGCGTCTTCGATTACATGAATTTCTTCCCGCTCTACGCCAACTACGCGCGCAACCAGCAGGCCGACATGCCCGGCGTCGAGCTGCTCGATGAAAACCACGTCCCCCTCCTGATCGATCGCTTTCCCGTCGACCAGCGTTATCAAAGCTTCCAGCTCTACCAGCGCGGTGTGCGCTGGGAAACGCTCGAACACAGCCTCGGCGCGCACTTCGCCGGCCGGTCGATCAAGGACGTGTTCGACGAATGGCAAACCGGTCTGACGCTTTCCGCCGGCCTCAGCCAGCAGCAGGAGCGCGAGCTCATCGCCAAACTCAACGACCCCAACGTGCATTACCTCGATTTCTTCACCGGCGATTTCGATCACTCCGCGCATCTCACCGCCGACCGCGTCACGCTCGAACACATTCTTGAATCCCTCGACGCCCTGGTCGGCCGCCTGTGGACCGCCATCTCCCAAAGCCCGCTCGCCAAAACCACCGCCTTCGTCATGGTCTCCGATCACGGCATGAACACCCAGGAAGGCGTCTACAGCCAGGGTTATAACCTGATCGACTGGTTCACCAGCTCCGCCGGCGGCGCGCATCACGTGATGATCAATCGCCATCCCATGACCGAGTTCAAATTGAAAGGACTCGACCCCTTCGTTTCCGAAGTCATCACGCCCAGCCCGGAATCCGCCTACCTGGCCGGAGAAGCGCAGCACTATCCCACCGCCGTCATGGACCTGGACGGCAATGAGCGCGCCAGCATCGGCCTGCGCAACAACAACCTGAACATCATTCAGATCCTGCTCGACCAGTTGACCCACAAGAAACTCGCCGGCCGCGTGCGCCGCGCCGCGTTGAATCAATTGTTCGCCACGCTCGACCATGTGCGCCCGGTCTGGAGCCGCAACGTCACCGAACTCGCCCTCGAATTGAAAACCCTGCGCTTCCAAATCGCCGACCAGCAGAAACTGGTCGACGCCCAGCCCAAAACGTGGACCCTCGACGACAAGAGACATGGCCGGGATCTCGAAGCCAAGCGCCAGTTCCGCTTTCTCGAACGCATGAAAACCGAGGAGCGCCTGTATTCCGCCTACGTCGGACCCATTCAGCGCCTGCTCGCGCTCGATCCCGGCCGATTTCGATCCCGGCAAATTCAACATCGAAGAGCTGGTCCCGCGCCGCTCGCTAGGCGAGCCGAATTCCATCTACGATCTTCAGAATTACGTGGTCGGCCCATCCAAGACCGGCCTGGTCGCCGGCGATGATGGTGTACTCGACCTCGAACACAGCTTCCGCCAGGTCGATTACTTCACGGCCCTGAGCGCCATCCGCGTGCGCAACAACGTGCAGAAAGACGTCGGCCCGCAGCCCGTCGATTTCATCGCCGTCCCGCTCAAAAATTCGATTTGGCTGCGCCGCACCGCCGATCGCCAGGCGCTCATCGAGACTCGCGTGAACCCCTCCGGCATTCGCGAGCTCCATTACCTCCCCATCGCGAATCTCACCCAGGACCAATCAGGCGAGCCGCATTACGACCGCGCCGCATGGTCCTCTGGATTCCCGTTAGAAATTTTCGAAGACCCGCAGTTGAACGTCGAAGGCGACCGCACCCAGTGGTTGAACGACTGGCACACCGAAACAGAGTGGTTGAATGCGATCCACCGCACCCGCTATTCAGACGGCGTGATTGGAATCGTAGAAGCCCTGCTGCGCGATCCCGTCCCGGACGCGTATCTCGAGCGCAAGCGCGAGCTGCGCAGCTTCGACATGATCGTATTCGCCAACGACCATTGGAATTTCAACGTCCGCAGCTTCAACCCCGGCGGCAATCACGGATCGTTTCTGCGAGTCTCCACGCACAGCACCCTACTGTTCGCCGGCGGCGACGACACCGGCATCCCGAAATCCCTGCGAGTCTCCCAACCCTACGACAGCCTGAGCCTGGTCCCGACGATCCTGACCCTAATGGGCAAACCCGACCCGACGCTCCCAGGCCCGGTGATTACCCAAATCATCGCCGCGAAACCCGAGGAGTAAGCCATTCGGAGTAGTGGAGATAGGCGATGATTCAGGTTTCGATCTCGTTGCCACTTATCAGGACTTGATACCACTTCTTGGTGCGAAGAATCGGGAAGAGCCCGCGGTGCAAGCGCTGAAGTGTTGTGCTCTCATAAAATTAACTCCATTCGAATCTTTTGGTGCCTTGATTGCATTTCTACGAACGGATTTTCGGGCGTTAAAAAGATCGAGAGCGAATAGATTTCTAGGAGCAAAGATGAATACGGTACTTAAGTTCGGGGGAGTTCTGGTAATCGCGTTGGTACCCGCATTTGCCGACAGCATGCCGGTGGCTGGCAGCGGATCGGGCACTTTTGGACCTATCCAAAGTGGAACTTTGAGCAATGGCAACACCGTTTGGACCTACGACGGCGTTGGCTTCGGCAGCAGTATATTGTCATTTACCGGAGACAATTTCCCCGGTTTTCTGGACATCAATTGCGGGTTCACGACCTGCACCACACCGACCACGGTAGATTTGGGCACGCTGACGCAGTTCAACAACTATTTCAGCAATACCAATCAGGATCTGACGGGGACGCTCAACATCGACGTGAATTTCACCACACCCAGCGGCCAGTCTTCCCTCTTTGCATACGGGATCGGGATTGATGAGTCCTTCAACCGCTTGGATTCCGATAGCGTGGTCGACCTTCTAAACTTCGACGGCCCGAGCCAGAGCTTTACGGTCGGCGGGGAAACGTACACCGTAACCCTGGACGGTTTTTACAACGGGCTTTTTAATTTGAACGGACCGTTGTCTTACCTGGACACTCCTAATATTGATGGAACCAGCAGTGCGTCGCTGTACGCCACCATCACCTCGGCGCCGGCCATTGCCAGCACACCGGAACCCACCAGTATTCTACTGCTGGGCAGCGCGGTATTCCTGACGGCGGCGGCGGCGCGCAAGCGTCGGAAGGCGTAAGCAGACAGTTCTTTCTCCTCAGTACCTGGTTCGGAATGCCGGGTGGCGTCTTATCATCGCGCCCACCGGCATTCCCTTTTTCTCTGTGCCGCTCGCCTCACTTCGCGTTCTTCACTTCCACCACCATCACCTCGATCGGCGACCGCCCTGCATTCACGTCCGCATGCCGAGCCTTCCCTTCCTCCGCCGAAAGCCAGTAAGCCTTCCCCGTTTCCCAATGCTCCGTCTCTGAGCCGCCGCTCTCCTTCACAATCTTCATATCCCCACCCTGCAGCGCGATGATCACGCGCGGATGTGCATGCGTATGCATCACCAGCGGAGCATCCGGCAGCACCACGGATTTCCAGACGGTGACATCGGCGTTTTCAAACTGCGGAATCCGCCGCGTCGCACTGGCCTGTTGAGAAGTGAGCACGCTCGCGCCGCCCAACAAAATCGCAGCCGCCAGCGAAGTTCGGAGCAAAGGCATCGTCATGGCACGCCATCATAACACCAGCTCAACCAAAATAATGCAGCTCAAAAAAGGGGACCGACCACTCTGTCCCCAGCCCATACGCCAGCCAACGTAGATCACAACCGCACCGTGGACAGAGCGGTCTGTCCCCTTTTTTGGAACGCCCCCTCCGAATGCCTCCCGATGAGCGGCGATTTTTATGCTTCCGGGTGAAGCTCGGCTTCATCGCTCTACTCTATCCCCTTTTTTGACCCACCTTGCTACCTTTGAAGCGTATGGATCAGGATCAATTGCGCACACTCTTAGACCAAGTCCGCGAAGGCGCCATCGATGTCGACGCCGCCATGGACCGCATGCGCCATCTGCCTTTCGAAGACCTGGGCTTCGCCAAAGTCGACCATCATCGCGCCCTACGCCACGGCATGCCGGAAGTGATCTTCGGGCAAGGCAAAACTCCCGACCAGATCTCCGCCATCGCCGCCAGCCTGCTTTCGAAAACCCCCAACATCCTGATTACCCGAGCGGCCCGCGAAGCCGCCGAGCGCATTCAGTCCGAGCATCCCGAAGCCGAATGCTTCCCTGCCTCCGGCGCCGTCCGCGTCTGGCGCGACCGCAAGCCGCACGGCAAAGGAATCATCGCGGTGGTGTGCGCCGGCACCAGCGATCTCTTCGTCGCCGAGGAAGCGCAGGTCACCGCCGAAGTCATGGGCAATCAGGTCGATTCCATCTGCGACATTGGCGTCGCCGGCATTCATCGCCTGATGCACAATCGCGAACGCCTGACCGCCGCGCGAGTGGTGGTGGTCTGCGCCGGAATGGAAGGCGCGCTTCCCAGCGTGATCGGCGGAATGGTCGCCGCACCCGTGATCGCAGTACCCACCAGCGTCGGCTACGGCGCGAGTTTCCACGGCCTGGCCGCGTTACTCGGCATGCTGAACAGTTGCGCGAGCAATGTGACGGTGGTGAACATCGACAACGGTTTCGGCGCCGCTTACGCCGCAAGTTTGATCAATAGACTCTAATCTTCGTCTGCAGTGGACCGAGCGGTCTCTCTCGTAAATCCGCTCCACGCCGTCCCCTTCTTGGAGCACCCACCAACGCCCGCGCAAAAAAGGGGACTGACTACTCTGTCCCCAACCCACACGCCCTCAACCGCCGACACCACCACTCCAGTGGACAGAGCGGTCTGTCCCCTTTTTTGGAACGCCCCCTCCGAATGCCTCCCGATGAGCGGCGATTTTCATGCTTCCGGGTGAAGCTCGGCTTCATCGCTCTACGCTGTCCCCTTTTTCGAACCACCTATTTGGACGGGATCTCTTTCTTCGCGGGAGGATTCCCCAATAGCATCACCGCCACCAGCAGCAATCCGATTCCAATCATGCTTTCGACCACGCTCACCATCCCCACCAGCCCGCCTACGGTCGCCTGCCCCTGCGCCACCAGGCTGAACGGATAAACCTCCTTCAGCCCTCCGCTTGAATATTGAGCCAGCAGCTCGCGCTCGATGCCGCTCAGCATGAGTTGGATCAGCGGCCACACCACCACCGCCGCGCCCAGCCAGAGGAACCCGATCTGGCGTGTCAGCGAATACTTACGCACCAGAATCACCCCGATCACCAGTCGCAGCAGCACCACCAGACCGCCCAAACAACGCGACGATCATCCCCGTAATCATGCCCGCGATCATACCATCGTTTTTTTGGGCTTTCGAAAAAGGGGCCCGACTACTCTGCCCCCGATCCTCTTGAAATGGCGACACGTCACCCGACGCGGATCGTTGCGGGCGTCAGCGTGATACTAAATAAGAACGATTTTCTCCTGCATTTCACCAGTCACCCGAGCGCTTTTCTCATCCACGAACATATCAATCTCACTGCGCACGCCGAATTCCGGTAAATACACACCCGGTTCAATTGAAAAACAAGTCCACGGAATCACGCGGCGCTCATCGTGCGTTTCGAGGTTGTCCATGTTCGCGCCGGTGCCGTGAATGTCGGTGCCGATCGAATGCCCGAGGCGATGAAAGAAATATTCGCCGAAGCCCTGCTCCCGAATGTAGCTCCGCGCCGCGTCGTCCACTTCAAACCCGCGCAGATCCTTCTTCTCCGCGACCGCTTTCTCGACGCAGCGAATCCCGCGATCACGAGCTTCCGTCACCACACCGAACACGTGCTCGATCTTATCGGGAACGTGAGCCCCGCAATACCCGGTCCAGGTGATGTCGTAGTAAACGCTCTCCGGCTGGTCGAGTTTCCCCCACATGTCGATCAATACGAAATCGCCTTTTCGAATCTCCGAGCACGCGTCTTTTGAAGGATCATAATGCGGATTCGAAGCGTTCCCATTCACTGCAACATCCGGCCCGTGGTCGATAAAAATCCCATCCTCTTTATAGCGGTCGAGAATAAACTGCTTGATGTCCCATTCCGTCACTCGCGTGCCGGCCTTCTGCAGCGCGCCAATGCGTCCAAACGCTTCGCGCCGCACACGATCGATCCGGCGCCCTGCCTCCAAATGAGTCTCCAGCTGCGCGGCGGTCCATCGAGCTTCGAAATACTGAACCAGATTCGCCGACGTCTGAATCTCCAATCCCAACCCGCGAATCAGCTCAACGGTTCCCGCATCCACCATCGCCACATACGGAATCGCACAGTTCGCCGAATATTGCATCGCGATGTTCTTCGCCCCGCGAGTCAGTTCCCGCAACCGATCCACCATCTCGCCCCACTCGGCATACAGACTCTTGGTTCCCGGCAACTCATCGAGCGTGTGCGATTCGATCTTATGTTCCAGCTTGCGCGGATCGCCGTTCGCGGGAACAAAGTAATACCAGCGCCGCGACACCATGGACCCGGGAGTAAACCGCAACACCCGGTACGCCAGCGGATCGCGCCGGTGATGATCGAAAAACAACCATCCGTCCAGCCCTTCGTCCCGGATTGCAGCTTGAATGTCAGAAATCTTCATAACCTTCCCACCTAGTGTAGTGCGTCTAACAGCGAGGGGACGGCGGGATTCATCCCGCGCAAGACTTCAGTCCCGCTCTTGTAGCGGCTTGGCTCAAGCCGAGCGCGGTTTAGAGACCGCCGTGCTCCAAACCCGACCGTTCACCATTCGCGGAGTGCGGATCCAGCCGTCGAGCCCTTCGTCCCGCCGCTCAGGACTGGGGATCGAACTCGAGAACCAGCTTGGCATTCGCAAAACGCAAAGCTCGCATGACCCTGCGATTGCTCATACCGCTTTTTCAAAAAACGGCTTCCACTGTTCGGGTCTCGGCGGAGGCGTCGCCAGGCTGACCAGGACCAAACACGCGACCGACGCGCCCAGCGCCGGATACACCGCATCAAGATCATACTTCCACCCCATCGCCTGCGCGATGTTCCACGCTACCGTGACCACCGTGCCGATCCCGATCGAAGTCACGGCGCCCGCGGTGGTGGTCCGCTTCCAGAAGAACACCGCCATCACCGCCGGCGTCACCGCCGCTCCGTAGACCGTGTATGCATACAGCGCCGCATTCAGAATCGATTGAAACTGCGTCGCCTGCAGCACCGCGAAGATCCCTAACCCGACCACAATCACGCGCGACATAATCAGCGTCCGCTTCTCGCCCGCGCTCCGATTAATGAAGCGCCCATACACGTCATGCACCAGATTGGTGGCCGGTGAAAACAGGTAATTGTTGGCGGTCGAAATCACCTTCGCGAAAATCCCGCCCATCAGAATCGCACCGATCCATGTCGGCAATCCTTCGCGTGCCGAAAGCGGAATAATCTCGCGCGGGCTGTCGGTCTTGAACATCGAACTCCCGATCACCGCCAGCATCACCAGCAGCGTTTCGAGAATTACCGTCCCAATAATCCACCCGCCCACCGCAATCCGCGCGTCGCGTTCCGAGCGCGCTGAAAAGAACTTCTGATACATCCCCTGATTTCCGATCAGCAGCAGCATGGTGGGCAGCAGCGTCCCGGCCGCTTTCGAAAACCCTCCGTCGCCGAGCGCCGTGAAATGGCTGGCCGGCAGCGCGTGTTCGACGCCGCTCCACCCTCCCGCGCGATGCAGCAACAGCGGCACCGAAATCGCGACGATGATCGTGACCAGTCCGCCAATCACAACGTCAAGATACGCGATCGACGCCATCCCTGCGCCCGCCGTAAACGCGATCACGAACACCGCGATGATGTACATCCCGATGGTCCGGTCGAGCGCCGGAAAAATCAGATGCAGCACATCACCACCGGCCTTAAATTGATAACTCGCGATCACCGTATAAGAAATGACGATCGCCACGGTGGCCATCACGCGCGACGCCGCGTTGTAGCGAGTTTCGAGCAGATCCGGCACCGTGAACTGCGCGAACCTTCGCGCGCGACCCGCAATCGCGGCGATCACGATCAGCCCGCACCATCCGCCACCCGCCAGCCACAGCGCCGTGAACCCTTCGCGATACGCTTTTTCCGCGCCCGCGAACAAGCTCCCCGCGCCGATCCAGGAGCTCAACAGCGTGAACACCAGCACCGTCCACGGCAGCTTGCGTCCCGCCACCATGAAGTCTTCGCGCGTCTTCACGCCGAACGCTTTCACCAGCGTGACCGAGCACAGCGTGGCCACCACCAGCCCCAGCACCAGTCCGTACACGAAATTTGCGCTCATGCGATCCGCCGCCAGCTCACTTTGGTTTTGAAATTTGCGAACCCCGCCACATCGCGCGCGTCGACCACCGAAAACGCGATCACATCGTCCAGCCAATCCTGGCTGTAGCCTTCGCGGTATTGCGTGGCAACGGTCAGTGTATAGTCTTGACGGGTCAGAAGGCAATCGAAGGTGAACTCGACTTCAAACGCCGCGCCCGCCGCCACGCGCCCGAAATCCACGCCCTCGATGCGCGTGTTGGTTCCGTAGACGTCGATGCCGAGGCGATTGCGAATCAGCACGCCGACCACGGGTTCGTCGAGCTCGCGCTCGGCCCGCGCCCGCACTCGAACGGTCACCGCTTCGCCCGGCTGAACGATTCTCGACGGCGCGCCGGAGCACAACAATTCCACCGTTTCGATGGTGCTGGCCCCATCGCCATGCCGGAACGTTCCGCCCACGCGCGATTCCTCGCGCTTCGGCTGCGACCGTTCGAGCACCATCCCGACGTACCGGTTCACCACCTCGCTCGGATTTCCAAGCGCCGTCAATCTGCCGTCGACCATCAGCGCCGCGCGATCCGACAAGCGCTTCACCAGGCCAAGATCGTGCGAAACAAACAAGACGGTGACCTTCTGTTTTTTCAGATCGTCGAATTTTTTCACACACCGGTTCGCGAAAATCGCGTCGCCCACCGCCAGCGCCTCGTCGACGATCAGAATTTCCGGCTCGACGTGAATCGCGGTCGAGAACGCCAGCCGCACGTACATCCCGCTTGAATATTCCTTCACCGGCCGGTCAATGAACGCGCCGATTTCCGCGAATTTTTCGATGGAGGGAAACGCCCGCTCCATTTCGCGCCGCGGCATTCCCAGAATCTCGCCGTTGAGAAAAACGTTCTCGCGACCCGTGAATTCGGGATTAAACCCCGCGCCCAGCTCCAGCAGCGCCGCGATCCGCCCGCGCGTCAGCACCCGGCCGCGGGTCGGCTCCAGAATCCCGCTGACGATTTGCAGCAGCGTGCTTTTCCCGCTGCCATTGGCGCCGATCACGCTCAGAATTTCGCCGCGTTCCACCGTCAGAGTGACATCGCGCAGCGCCCAGAATTCCGCCGGCGCATAATTCGACGTGAAGGGAAGGATTTCCAGCAGCCGGTCCACCGGCCGGCGGTACAAACGATAAACCTTCGAAACGTTCTGGACTTGCAGCAAACATCTCAGTGTATCAAGTGCCCATCCGCACGCTTCGCCGCAGCCCCGGCGTCAACGGAAGCGCGTAGCCAATCAGACAAAATTGATCCAGCGCAAACAGCACCACACTTTCAAACCCGCGTCCCGCGGCGCTCTGCGCTTCTTTCAGCCACGGCGTGGTGACGTCGCTGATCCCCACCAGATGCGCCCTCTGCGACGCCGGAAATCCGAGCGATTGTCCGAACTCCAGCGTCCCTTCGACCGCCACCAGATTGCGGGCGAGCGTGAATCCGAAATCTTCCGTCTTCAACACCGCCAGCGCCGAAGGCGTCCACGCCGAGGTCGCATAATTGATCGCCAGGTTGAACGCGGTATCGTTCGTGTCGGTCGGATACAGCACCTCAAACCGGCAAGAGGACTGCGTGGCCCGGACATAAGCCATGATGGAATTCGTGAAATTACCGACCACGCCCGATAAATATGACACTTCGTCGGGATAATCCGCCGGATTTACGGTATTGGTCGTAATCACCGGCAAAGCGTTCCCGAATTCCGCTAAAAACTGACTTAGGTTCCAGGCATCGTAAAACGGCATGCTCGCGAATGCGTGACCGTCCCCGTCATCCGGAAAATACCACCACTGCACTTCGCCGAATTGCAAAAACGGAGTCAACCCCACCGCCGCCTGCAGTCCGGCCATCACCGCGTAAACCTGCTCCCAATACGCCAGACTCGTCGGCGAGAAATTCGTCTGAATCGACGGCGTGGGCAACACGATCGCGTTCCCCGCTGAATCCCGCTGCGCAATTCCTGCCGTCACCGACGGATTTCCGTTGCCCAATTCCATGCTGAACGCCGCCGTCGATTCGATCCCGTAGCCATTCAACGCCGTGAAGAAGCTGGTATGCCAGTCGCGCGCCGCACGATTCACCGGCGGCGCCGCGGTCAGATCCGTATACCAGATTCCATCCACTCCGCCCGCGAGCGAACTCCCGGAGGCAGTCGCCGTCAGCGTCGCGCTTCCGACCGCAGCGATGCTCACTGCATCTCCACCACTCCCCAGCGTCCGAGCCTGAATCGTCAGCACCCCGCCGCTCGAAGACGCCCACAGCGCCGTATATCCGCGATTCAACTCATCCGCATACGCCAGCGCCACCATCGACGCTGTCATGCCCTCGTGCACCAGCTTGGTTAAAGTAATGTCGGAACTCAAATCTCCCACCGTTCCGATCGTCACGCTGATCTCATCACCGAAGGTCGGCGTACCGGTGAATGTCACCGTACCGGTCGCGTAAACATTTCCAGGAATTACCAGCTCGTAAAACCACAATGCCCCGCAATAATGATTCTGCCGCGCCGTAAATCCGAGCGATTGAATCATGCCCGCGGTTCGCTCTGGCGCCAGCACCAGCGAATGCTCCGTGTCCCAGTCCGTTGCCAGCGTCATGTCCGTAGTCACTGCGTAACTTGGCAGCGACGTCGAAGGGGCGGCCAGTTCAAAAAAATCGAAGTACAAATAATTCCCGCCGGGCCCCGCATGCGTGACCGTCACGGTATGAGAGCCGGCAGCGTATTCTCCCGCCGGATACCGGATCAGCACGTCTTCACCGGCGACGAGCAAACTTACCGCCGACGCGACCGTGGTTCCATCCACCACCACAGTCATCTGTGCGCCGTTGGGCGGCGCGAGCCCCAGGTATCGTGTCCCGATATATAACGTGTGCGCCAACCCCGCCACATAACTGCAGGTGACCGAATCGCCCGTGTTCGCGGTCGATTGAATCGTCCCGCCGGAATAATTTCCACGCGTCTCGCTCCAGCCTGTCCCGGAATAACTCACGTCGAGCGAATCGTCCTCGATCCTCCGCGACCCTTGTCCCGCCACCGAATACGCGCGGCCGGTTCCCGTGACCGTCCAATCCGAAATCGCCACTTCAAATTCGCTCCGCTCGAATGCGCCGGTTTGTAAATCCGCCGCATAAGTCCAGCGCATTTTCCGGATATTATAGGTCGGCACCGCTTCCAGCGAGATCACCGTGTTCGATTCCGACCCCTGCAGCGTGCTGAAATCGAGAGTCACGTTCCATGCCATCGGCGATGTTCCGTTCGCAAAAGTCTGCGAGGCTGAATCCCAGGATTCCGTTCCCGTTGCGAACGTGTA
Organism: Terriglobia bacterium; assembly: GCA_963797245.1. GTDB lineage: Bacteria > Acidobacteriota > Terriglobia > Bryobacterales > Bryobacteraceae > Palsa-187. Next base: position 924,655 of record CAWCPE010000005.1, on the reverse strand, counting down.
CATCGAAAACACATTTCCGTTGGCGCCCGCGGTGCTGCTCGAAACCGGCCCGCCGCCGGTGTAATATACGCGAATCGTGGCGCCCGTCTGCACCGCCTGCAGCAGCGGATCCGATGCGTTGATCGCATCCGTCAGCGCCGCGATCGCGTCTTCCAGAATGTGACCCGACCCGGCCACGGTGTACGTGTACTGATTCTGCAGATACGCGAGCCCTACATAATCTCCGTCGCTCAACGTGCCGGACAACGTAAAATCCGCATAAGCGCACTGATAACTTCCCGCCGCAGGTGTCGCGTGATTCGTGAGCGGCACCCACCAGATTTTTTCGGTGGTCTCGCCGAGCAACGTCGCAGTCGCCCACACGCGCAGCCACGGCCAATCCACCGTCGGAAATACATCCGAGTCAATCGCGATACACTTCGTACGACTTTCCTGATAACTCAGCACCAGCCCGCTCAAATCGCCGTCCGGTAAATACCGAAATGCGGGATGCTCATGTGTATTATCGCGATTCCATTCGATCACCGCCCAGTCAAACTGCTGCCGCCAGGTGCCTGAAACGGTAAATCCTGTCGCGGACGTGCCGCTCAGCGCCGCGACCGCCGACGGCTCATAGAAGTAGCATTGCAAATCCTGATGGGGAGTCAGCTTCTGAAGCGTCATAGCCGGATCACCACCGTCAGGTCCCGACCTGGCAGCGATCCCGCCGCCGTGGGCACGCTCAGTATGTTCAGGCTCACCTGCGATTCCGCAGCGAGTGGCGCCAGCCCGAATCCATCCACTACATTCGATATGGTCGACCCCGCCGCGATCGATAGCGTGCAATACACCGTGCTTCCCTGCATTAATTGCAATTGCACCGGCGCCGAATCCACTGGATCGTAGGGAGCCTGATTCACCACCGCGAAGATGTCGCGCGCCGCCAGCGCATCCTCCACCACCAGCGGCGGCGCCGCGTCGGTCTGCATCGCCAGGTATCCTTCCACCTGAATCGAAAGCTGCCCGCCCGCCAGCGTTCGCAACCCTTCGTCCGCGGTCGCGCCGAACGACAACACCGCAGCAGGGCTATTGCCGCGCACGTTAGTCACGAAAAATTCCGCCGCGCCCACGCGAACATCCGGCAAGAAGACAGAATACGAGTAACTCCCGCTCGAAGGACTTCCGAAAAAGTCGTCGACAAACGGCATGATGGTCACATTCGAGCTCAAGTGATAAATCAGCACCGCGGCCGCGTGCGCAGCCGTCGTGCTGCCCTCCGCACCGCGAGTCACCGAATAACTCAGCCCGCCGCTCGCGATCGCCGTCACCACCAGAATCTCGCCGTCGATCTGAATCCGCGCACCCGCCGTCGCGGGTCCAGCCGCACTCAGCGTGATGCCCGAATCCGTCGTTCCGATCGCCGCCGCCAGCGTGAACGTCGACGGACTGTTGAGCTCATTCCAATAAAACAGCGTTAGCGTCCCCGCCGAAATCGTGTGCGTGTTGGTCAGGTCCGTGAAGGAAATCCCGACCAGATCGATTGCGCCTTGCCCCGCCAGATTCAATCCGAACACCGGCGTGGCCGGAACGTCCGCGTCGACTCCTCCGCCCGACGCGCCGCCGATCTGCCACCGCGTCAGTGGATTCAACTCCTCCGCGCTTTCCTGATTCAATGCGTTCGCCGACCTTCCCGAAATTTCCACCGTCAACCCCGTCTGATTCGGAACCTCGATCTCCACCGGACTGGTCGCGCTTGACGCACCGAAATTCCAGGTCGAACTCGCCACCACGAAATAGCTGGTCGAATCCGGGACAACAGTCCACGCCGGCGAAATTGTCAGCGTTGTCGAGGTATTCGAAACCACCGCGACTTCCTCGGTCGCCCCGGTTCCCCGCGTGATCCGCACCACCGCGCCCACAAAGTCATTCGCGAGCATTCCCAGTGTGCTGTTGCCGATGGTCGTCGCCGAAAAAACATTCGCGGCGGTTTCCGGCTGCAGTTCCTCACGCCAGTAGAAATTGGCGTGATCGTAATTCTCATCCGGCGGACCGATCAGCTCCGGCGTAGCGCCCGTGTCAGTATAAGTCGTAGCCACGGCAATATTCGGTGCAATGAGCAACAAATCAGACGGATTTGGCCCGCGATAAACATTCAGCCCAGCCGTCCCCGACGAAACGCTGATCCCAGAAAGTGTCACCGTATTCGTATTCGTCCCCGCCGGAATCGCAGCGGGAATCGAGAACGACAACCCGCTCTCCCCGCCGATCCCGTCGAGCGCGCTCACGGCGTAATACAGCGTCTGCGACCCTGCGATCGTTCCGCCGGTGGTCGACACCGTAGCTTCCAGACTCATCAGCGGAATCGTCACGCCCGTGCTCACTGGGGTCGCGGGCGGCGTGAACGCGACGCTCAACTCCACCGCGAACGAACCATCCGTCCCTTCGACGGTCGACTCCGTGATCCCGAACTGATCGATCCCGTTCGAATCGATCACCGTCCCCACCAGCGGCAGTGGAATTCCGTTTCCCGCGCCCGGCGCCCGCCGCGTCCCCGTCCCTGCCGCGCCCGTCGACGTGTACCACGCGTCGTCATGCCACTGCGCGATCACCTGCACGGTCTGATAATTCCGCCCCGGCGATAGCTGCGTCACCCGGAACGGCTGCCGCGTGAGCCCTTCCTTTATATATGTGACCGTGATCAGATCGCCCGGCGCGATTCCGATCCCCTTCACGGTCGTCTCGAAGTTGATGTACTGATACCCCTCAATCGTCTTGTTCAGGGCCAGTTGCAAAATGCGCGTCGCCTGGTCGAAGTTCGGAATCCCCAGCGCCTGATACGGCGCCGTCACCAGCCGTTGCGTCAGCTGCGCGTCATCGAAGTCCACCAGCGACAAACTATCTTGTTGATAATCGTTGAACTCATCCTGAAACTCGATGGTCAACCGATTCGGCGTCGAGGCGGTCAACTGCGCCGTCAACGTAATCGACGAATCTCCATTCGCGGTCCGCGCCAACCCCGAAAAAGTGGCCGAGCCGTCACTGAATTCATACGCCGGCCATCCGCCGTCCAGCATCTCCGTGCTGTTCGACCCATCCGGCAACGTCGGCTGCTGCAGCGCCATCGTATTTTCCACTTCAAGCGTCAGCAACCCGCCGTTCTTGTAAGTCAGAATCAGCGCGCCGGCTTTCTTGATGCCCGTGGCGATCTCCGCTCCGCTATACGAATCCTGGATCACCAGGTTGCACTCATACAGCGACGCGGCCACCGGATTCCCGTTCAAATCCGTCGTCTCGATCGCCGAAGCGCAAGTCGCCGCCGCCGCCGCGAAGCTTGGCAGGTACACATCCGTCGTCAACCACCCGCAGCGCCGCAGAACATCCAGCAGCACCCACGCCGGATTGTTCGAAAACGATTCGCCCAGCGAATTCCCGCTCGAATCGAACTGCTCGAGCAGCAGCCCGTTGATCAGCACCTGAATCGACGGCAGCGTCTGCCCGTTGCTGATCGCGTTCGGAACCACCACGCTCATCATCGCCATGCTCCCGTACGGATCGCCCAGCGGATTGCCCGACGCGTCCGTGAAATTCGGATCGAACGCTCCGTTGCGCGTCCCGCTGGTGATCACCTGCCACCATCCCGTCCCCGTCATGTTGACGCCGCTCTGCGCCTGCGGAATTTCGATCCCGTTGACGATCACCATGGCAACGCTGTCGATCTGGCCCATCCCCAGCAGCACTTCCATCCGCGTCAGGTTCCCGTCATTGCGCGCGAATACGATCGGCGGCGCATACCAGGCCGTCCCGTACACCAGCGGAACCGGATCGTTATACAGCGCCAGGTTGTCGATCACCGGCGATAAATTCGTCCCCTTTTCGCCGAACGCGCGCACCTGAATCTGCGGCGGAACGAATTCCATCCCGCCGAATCGCGCCGTCACGTTCGACGACGAATCCACGCTGAACATCCCGCGCGCCACACACGACGTCCGCGTGTAATCGCAAGAAGTGTACGCCGCGCCCGTATTCAAATTCCCCACTCCACCCGAAACATCCGGCGAGTATCCACATTTATAGAGCGCCGAATATTTCCCCGCCGCTCCGCCCGTCAACGCTTCCTCCCTCTGCGCCAGATCGGTCGGAAACATCCACGGACATCGCCGTAAAATCTGTACTTCTGGCAGTTGAATTCTCTGCAGGCTGAGCCGGTTGTTGAACGTCACCGTGAACGCCGATTCGGTGATCTCCTGCGGCGGATTCGCCGTCCCCTTAAACACCACCCGCGATTCCGACGCCGCCACGCCACTCACCAGATCGAACAACAAGAACGTAATCGTGACCTGCGAGCCCTTGAATCCCGTCTCCCGCTCGATCTCGGAAAAATGCGAATCCGCATTCGCCAGCGTTACCGTGATCTTGGCCGACCCATCCAGCCCGTCGTTGGTCCCCGCCCGCAATTGGAATAAATTATGTTTCAGCAGCCGCGCGTTGTATGCGTTGCCCGAAAACGTCAATGCGTGCGTGCTCCATCGTTCGGTCGACCCTGAGCTCAACACGCAGTCGAACAGAAACAGAGGCGTCGGCGGCGCTTGCTGTTCTTTTAGTTCATCGATCGTCGCCATTCGCTTCAGTTCTCCGTATTCACAATCGGAATCACCGCGTCAAAAACATCCGTGCCCTGCGCTGTCACGGTAAATGTGTCCGCGCCGAATCGCGCATTCGGATATACGCCGCCCTGCGTGGTCGTCAGCTTGTAATCCGAAGGCGCCAGTTGCGCCTCCACCTGCATCGCGAACAGATCCACGCTCGCGCCCACTCCCAACTCGACTCCGAACGTCACGCTGGTCGCGTTCGTGCCCAAATTCGTTGCGTACGAAATCCGCTGCCACGCCGCCGTTAACACAAATGCCTGCGAAGCTGAGCCAATCGTGAGAGTCAAGCTCGACCCCGAGTCCGTCCGTGCCCACACGCTCAAGCAGTAATGAAAGTTCCCCGGTACGTTGAGCGTCTGCGCGACGCTTTCCGTCGCCTCACCCGCATTGATCACCCCCGTCGCCCGCGTCGTTCCCACCGGATCGGCGACTCCCGTAGTTAACTCGATCAGCGCGCCGTTCGTCCATGCCCCCGCGCCGAAATTCTCGCTTTGCTCGAGCAGATTCCCGGTAGGATCCAGGAACGTAAACGTCTGCCACATCCCCGACGACGCCACAAATAGCGCCTCGACCGCCGTCCACTCCGCGAGCGTCATTCCTGACGCGTGCAATTCCCATCCCGTCGCCGCCGCGTCCGGATCGGCGAACACCACCGTGCTCCCGTCGGCCAGCGTGTTCACCACCGTGCGCTGGATCAGCTTGAGCGTTACCGGATACAACGCCGAAGCCCCAGTCCACAATTGCGGAAAAATCAGCATCATCTCTCCCCGGCCCCAGGCCTCTGATCCCTAGCCCCTGTTTTCCTTGATCACAATCGACGTCGCGCCATCCTGAAAACCCGCGAACGACAAATCCAACTCGTCCGCATCGAAGCTGCAATTCGCGTAAACCGTCGAGTCAAACGGATCCGTAAACGAAAACATCCCCGCGCGCCCGCCCTCACTCACAAAGAAATCCTCAAGCGCTCTCAGTTCTGATTCATCCAGCAGATCGAGGCGAATCACCCACCGCCGCAGCGACGCCGCATACGCCGGAAACCGCTGCTCGCTTCCGTCCAGAAATCGAAACACCTGCGTAGAGAAATTCTGCGCCCGATCCGACGGATACTGCGCGAAAGCCCCCGTCTTCAACGCCGGAAAATTCGCCATGATTACACCGCCCGAATCACGTCGTTCAACGTGGTCGATTCAAGCATCGCCTGCCGCACCGCCTGCGCGATATCGTCGCTGTGATCCAGAAACGACTGCGAATCGAGTGCCTGCACCTGCACCGTAATCTGCGTCGAGCTCGATGCCGAAGCCGGCTGCGGCCGAGGCAATCCTCCGTCTGCCGTGTCCACTCCGAACGCTCCCGCCTGCGATGAACTGATCCCCGCCGTCGCATTCACCGAAGGCGGCGCCACATACGGAACCAGCGGAGCCGCCTGGCTCGATCCGCCGCCTCCGCCGAACAAACTCACCAACCCCGAAATCAGCGGGCTCAATCCCAACCCGAATCCCAGCACGCTCCCGAGCGCGCTCCCCACCGACGACGCCGTCGACCCCGCGCTGCCGCCCTTCGATTCCGAATTCGCCGAAACCGCCAGCGTGTTCTCCTCCATCGTCTCGATCTGCGTCTGATTGATCGTCTGCAGTTGCTGCAACTGCTGCGTGATCGACGTGAGCTGATCGCTCAGCCCGGTCGATCCGCCCGAACTTCCCGACCCTCCCGACGTCCCCAGCACCTTCGTCACATTACTTAGTGGACTCCCGCTCGCCATTCCGCCACTCCCTTTCCAGAATCAACAACGCATCCGCATCGCGCGCCGGCCAGTCCCACAACCCTCCGCCGCCCGCGAACTTCCACGTTAGAAATTTCTCGATCCATTCCAAACTCCGCGGAGTCACCAGCGACTTCGGGCACTCCTCCGTCGCCACACGCCCTCGCGCCCACACCAGCCTCTTCGCCCCGCGCCGCTCCTCCGTCAGAAACCCGCACCGTCTTCGCGATTCGAGCCTCTGCCGCCGGCATTCGTCGCATTTCCACGCGGCCCCATTCAAGCTTTCACTCGATGCTTGAAAATGAAATGCGACCATCAGTTTTTTCGTTCGTCTTCCGTCAACCCGCACTCGCCTTTGATTCGCGCCAGCACCTCCGCCGCAATCTCCACCGGACCCGTGTCAATCAGCGTCTTTGGCGTCGCTGCGGCCCCGTCGATCTCCAAACCCTCCACGCCGATCAGTCCCCAATCCAGATACGCGCGATCGATCTCCGCCGCCAGCACCGTCGCTTCCAATTTGTCGCGCGGCTCGCTCGATGCTTCCAGATACTCCGCCTTGCGCCCGATCTCGCGAATCCTTCGCGCCAGCTCGATCCTTCGTCCGAAACTCACCCGCACGATCCCGAATCGCACTCCCGCGCGCGTCTCCGAATCGAACCACACCGTGCTCACGTACCTATCCGAAGGCGACATATAACTCGTTCTCCACCGTCCCCTGCGCCCGGCAATTCGTAAACTTCCATTCCAGGCGAGTCTCACTGTCGTCGTACTCCGGAACTTCCGGCACCATCGCCGGCATATACGCCCCGAACAATTGCGTGATCTGCTCGCCCAGTTGGAACATCACGCTGATCGGCGTCCGCGACCGCGCCGCCTGGTACAACGCCGGCGTTTGCGCATCCGCCATCTCGAATAGCTCGAAATTCAACTTCACCGACCTCTGCCCCGCCGCGATGCACTGCGCGTAATCGCTCCCGAACTCCTTCACCCGCAAATCGACCGCGTTATCCAAGGTAAGTTGCGCCGCGGTCAGCGTGAAAAACTCCGTAGGCGAGGTGCCCATCCACACCTCGCCCAGGTGTCCGGGAACGATCGTGTAATCGAACCCGCTGAGCGACGGCTCGGCTGGATACGTCGAAAGCCCGCCCTGGCCCGACGTAAAGCTCGCGCTGTCGATCAGATCTCGTGCCGGCCCCGCGAAATCGAATTCCTGAAAATCGCCGTTCACCTTCACCGTCATCGTATTCATCGCCGCGCCGTCCACGATTCGCTGCACCGCGTTCGACGGATCCCAGTAATCGAAAACGCTCACGCTCGGCAAACTCTCCGCCAGCACATACGTGATCGTCGTCCCGATCGCCGATCCCGCCGTCGGCGGGTTATTGAAAGCCGCATTCAGGATCACGGTGTACTCGTCCTGCACCGACGCTACAAACCGCATCTCGGTCGAAAACGTGATCGCCTGGCCCACCGTCAACCCGTGCGGAGCCGCGAACTGAATCCCCGTCGTCCCCGTCACCGCGGCTACCGTGCCGCCATTAAAAAACACCGGCGTTCCGCCCATCGCGCACTGAAACAGCGGACCATACGCCGGCGCCACTGTCTGATCGGTCCACTCCGTCATCAAAGTGTCGACTTCGAAACTCGTGGTCTTCCGAATCGTATTCGGCAGGCCGACAAAAGTCCGGCTCCCCGTCTTATCCTTCCGCGTGGTTTGCTCCGGAACCTGCTTGGCCGTCAGCTTCAGCAGCGGAATCCGGTTCGCACTCATAATCGCCGGTACAATCCCGTATGCCGACTCGAGCGCCACATAAACCCGTTCATTATTCGACGATATATAACAAGACATTTTTCTCCTGGCCCCTGACTCCTGATCCCCGGCCCCTGTTAACTGGACATATCCACTTCAAAGCTCACCTTCGCGACTTGTAGGAGATTCCGGCCCCCCTGTGTCACCGGCTCGAAATTCACCTGATAACCGCCAGTGAAGAACGCCCCCTGCCCCCAACTCCCGCGATTCGAATCGAGCACCTGCGTCACCGCGTCCACGTACAACCGCAGCTGATCCTCAATCCCGTCGATCCGGTCCTGCGAGACTCTCACTTCCGCTACCGTCCGTATTTTTCCCGAAAAAGTCCGGAATTTCTCCGTTAATAAGTTCCGCACCTGATCGGAATACACCTGCACCGTCGGATAGATCACCGCCAGCGCCCGCTCCGAGATCGCCACCGACACATTCTGCGTCAGGATCTGTGACGCCCCGATCGCCGGCACCGCGACTCCTGTGTCAGACACCAGCTTCGCCACCGCCTGCACGATCCCCGTATCCGGATCGTTCAAGAATCCCGTGAACAGCCCCGCCACCACGCTCGCCGTCTGCGCCACGTTAACCTCGCCTCAGCATCGGACCGCCGGTGACGTAATAATCCGCGGCCTGCCCCGTCCCCGCCGGCACGCCCACAGTCAGCCCCGCGTCCGGCATCGTGTACGTTTCGCCGATCGCCAGCGGCGACGAATTCTGCAATGTCGTCCCATTCGCGCAGGTCCCGATGTAAACGTTGGATCCCGTCGCCACTGTCGGCGGATTCACCGCCTGCACCACCAGGCCATTCAACACCGGCACAGTCAAAGCCGTGGCCAGACTCGGCGCACCCTCCGCACCGGTCGCGCTCACCCACGTCACTTGCACGTAAAACGTACCGCCCTGCCCAAAGCCTGTCGCAGTCCCGAGCGACGGCGCCGGCGCTTCCGGAATCGGATTCGACACGATGCCGATCCCGTAGCTGAGCGTCCTCACTGCCCCGTCTTTCGAAAGCGCCTGATACTCGCGCCACTTCGCCAGGTACCGGTCGTTCAGCTGATTGTTGAACGCGTCCCGGTACACGAGCGCCAGCGTGTGCAGCGCCTGCCAGCGCGTCATCTGCGCCGACACCACCACGTCCGATACCCCGATCGTCCTGCGCTGGTTCGGCAGCGGATCCACCATCCGCGTATGATCCAGCAAAAACTGCAGCACCACCTCGGAAATCTCGTCCGTCGCCAGCGTCAGCTTCTGATCCAGGTTGATCCCCTCGGTCGCCGCCACGCTGAGTATCTCCGTCTCGTACACCGTCAGCGCCACCGTGTCGTTCGGATTTCCATCCGTCAGCAACATTTATTGCTCCCCCGGTTCCGATTTCAGTTGAGGCCCCGATTTCCAGCGCGCCTCGGCCGCCGCGCGGAACTCCGCCGCCTGCTCCGGACTCGCCAGATCCGCCGTCCCCTCCGCGATCATGCGCGCCGCCACCTCTCGCGGAACTTCCGTCTTGACTCCCGCGCGTCCCCCGTCCGGAGTCTCGCGACTGATAATCACCGCGGCATCTTCCGTTATTTCCGCCGTAATCTTTCGAATTGTTTGATAAAAAGCCCGCAAGTCCATCGGTTTCCTCTAAAGAAAGGGCCGGTCGAGCCGGCCCGATCCCTGTTAGCTGTTCACCTGAATGCCCCACGCATTTTGCAGCACACCGCACCCGTACAGCACGTCCACCGTGAACTGCTGCGCCAGCGTGTTCGGCTGATAGCTCATGGTCACCCGCATTCCGAAGTTCCCGAGCTCGGCGTACTCCGCGATCGCGCCCGTCCCCGGCAGCGGCTGCGGCAGCCGGCGAACCACCAGCCCGATCGCATCCCGCGTGAACGCCAGGTTGTGCGTAGTCACCGGACTCGACCCCGTGGTGGGAACGAACTGCGACCGGAAGATGTAAAAGTCCTTCATCTTGCCCACCGCTCCGTCGATCAGCGCCCTCAATCCCGCTTCCCCCGCCGTATTGAACTCGCTGAAACGGTCGATCTGCCGCAGCGCCGAATACGTCGACGGACTCACCACCAGGTACTTCGCGGCGCTGGGTGGCGCCATCGCCGAAAACAGAGCCGTTTCCGCCGAATCCACCGTCGCCTCAATGATGGTCGTTCCCCCCGTGCCCACCGGCGTATTCGACGTGAACGACGGATACAGATTCAGCAGGTCGCTCTCGATCTTCTCCGCGATCGCGATCACCGCCGGCTGCATGTACAGCTTCAGCAGATCCGGCACCGCCAGAACCTTGGTCACGTCCGGAATCTGGAACGTCGCCTCCACATGCGTGCTCAGCACGATCTGCGCGTTGCCCAGATTCGGATTCTGCAGTGTCACCGTATTGCCTTGCGCGATGTTATTCGCCACCAGCGTCGGAGGAATCGGCACGTTCACCGTGTCCCCCGCCCGCGCCAGCGTTGCCTCGTAATCGCGATTCACCAGGTTGCCCATGACCAGGTTCCCCATCAAGGCCGGCAGCGCATCCGCCGCCACCAGCTTGACAATCGCGTTCGCGACATTTGCTGATGTAATTGCTCCCATTTATTTGTCCTCTTTCTCTCGTTTTAATTTCGCCGCAAGCCCTTTTTAAAGAGCCTGCAGAAAAAGGGGACTGACCACTCTGTCCCCAATCCACAAATGATCAACCGTAGAAAACGGCTTATCAGTGGACAGAGCGGTCTGTCCCCTTTTTCTGCACACCGCCCAATCCACAAATGATCAACCGTAGAAAACGGCCCATCAGTGGACAGAGCGGTCTGTCCCCTTTTTCTGCAATCCTTAATACCCGCGCAGCGTTTGTTGCGCCACGCGAGCCACTTCCTGCCTCGCCCTGTCCATCTCTTCCGCGCTCATTCCCGGACGGATTCTGTCGATCTCCACTCCCCGGCTCTCCCCGCCGCTTCTCTGCCCCGCGCTCGCCCCCGATCCGCCCGAAACCCTCGCTGGCAGCAACTCCGGATTCTCACCCACGAACTGCGCCAGATAATCCCGCAGCTCCGCTCCACCCTGCGCCAGCAATCGCCCGTCCTCGCCCCGGTAAATGTCGTCCTTCACCGCCCGGTACGCCAGATCGATCTTCGCCACACCCATCCGTTGCAATTCCGCCCGAATCGCCGAGCTCCTCTCCGCCTCTTCCGCCTTAGCCCGAGCCCGAGTATTTTCCGCCACCAACTCATTCACCCGAGCCTCCAGCGATTTCACTCCCGCAAACTCCGCAACCACGCTCTTCACGATTTCCCGAAGTTCCTGGCCCCTGGCCTCTGGCGACTGGTCCCTGATTTCATCCATCGATCTCCTCCACAATCCGGTCTTTGACTTCCTGCCGAGCATCGCTCAAATATTTCAGCGATAATTTCTTGAAAATCTCTTTCTTTAAAGTCGGCGAATCCACTCCCAACGCCAAAAGCGCCTGCGCATCACTCAACTCCGTAGAAAAATCCGCAATGTCAAACTCATCCAAACCAGTGACGCTGATCTCGACCGAGTCCTCCCGCGCCGCCGCGACCGCCTTCAGTACCCTCCGCACCTGATCCTTCACCGCATCCCCGAACGCCCCCAGCACTTCCTGCGTGATCGAAAAATCCAGTTGCTTGCTGACCCCCGACGTCACCCCGCCCCGGTCCAGCGACCCTCCCGCCTGCGCCAGATAACAGACCCGGTAAATCTCCTCCTGCAGCTGCCTGAGATTGTCCGCCGCAATCTGAAAAACCTTCCCCTCCGGCTCCGTCCATCCGAACTTGTCCCCCGGCCCCAACTGGATGTAGTAACTCTCGCCCACCATCTGGCTCCATTCGCGATCCGAATACACCACCGGCATCGCGAACAGCCCCATCGTCAGCGCCCACCCCAGCGCGTTCGATTTATTGAAATGCTCCAGTTGCAGCAGCCCCGCCCGATTCAGCAGCCACAACCCCTCCGGAATCCGCATCTCGAACAAAGGCACGCGATCGAGTTTCGCTAAACCATGCCGGCCTTCGTCCACCAGCCGAACCGCCCCGTCCGCGTCGCTCTTCTCGTAAATCCGGAAATTCTGCTTGTCGTAATAGCTCCACCGCGTCTCGGTCCGCCACTCCTCGTCTTCCAGCCGGTCTTTTTTCAGATTCCGCGTCCGCAGCACCACCCACTCGAAATTCCCCTCCGCATCCATTGACCAATTGATGACGTCCTCCGCCGGATAATCCACCAGATACGCCCGCGAAGCCCCCAGCGCGTCTTCCTCCGCCCGATTCCCCGCTTTCTGCGCGACCCTCGGAAAATCCACCAGCACGTAACTCACGCCCGCGATCATCGACTCCAGAAACTGCCCTCGCCAGAAATCGGACAGTTCCGTTCCCTTGCGATCCACATCGCCCACGAACTCCGCGTAAAATCCCTCGGACCCCGCAAACGTCAGCGTAGGCTCCGTCGAAAACAACGTCGCCGCATACCAGTCCACAATCGAGCCGATGTAGTTCTCGTAAAACACCCGCGTCAACCGCTCCGCGTAAACGTCCCCCGGCTCCCTCTGCCGCCGCACCAGATAATGTTGCGCGTTAAACCGCAACTGCTCGCCGCCGATATACAAATCCCGATACCGCCGCCAGACCTGCTTCCTCAACACGTAATGCGGATGCTCCCGATCGATATCAAACATACTGGCCCCTAATTTCTGGCCCCAGGCCCCTGTTAAACAAGCCGTTGCCCCCTTTCCCCCACTGTCCCCATCCCCCCGCACTCCTGCCAAACTAAATACCCCAGCGCATCCGATAAATGCGTCCTCTTCGAATCCCGATCCTTCTCGATCACCTGCGCGCTGCCTTCCTTGTACATCACCTGCTCGAAATCCTTGATCAACTCGCGGCACCTTTCATCCACCACCAACATCCGTTCCCCCGCCGCCGATCCGAGCTTCGCGTTCACCAACATCACTCGCTCCTTCACCAACGGATTCGACGCCGGAATCTTAAACTCCACGTGCCCGTACTCACCCGTCCTCAAAAACTCCCGCAAGATCGCCAGATCGCTCCCGCCCGAAGTCTGCAACCGCGACCCCGTGGCATCCGCGTAAACAATCAACCCCCGGCCGTGCGCCGGAAACCGCGCCGCAAACTCCCGGCACGCATCCAAAGTCGACGCCCGCCCCAGCACAATCTCGTCGATCACCATCACGCGTTCCCCCTCCACCTGCGCGATCACCGAGCACATCGGGTCCACGTTAAAATCCAATGCCCACATCAGCGGCAGCCGATCGTTCACCAACACCGGACCCACGTTCGCGCCGCGCTCGAACGAGTAATACACCCGCCCCGCGTTCATGCTGAGATAATTTCCCAGCGCTTCCTGCTCGTAAAACCTCGGATCGTAGCTGCTCTTCAGCCGCTCGTAATAATCCGGAATCCGGTCCAGCAGGAACCGGTTCTCGAACGGCGCAGCGATCACCGTCTCATACCCGTTCACACGATTCGCGATGAACCGTTCGTAAACCCAGTCGAACCCCTTCGGCGTCCACACCCCGAACCCGCACAACCGCGCCGCCTTCGGATCCCGAAGCCGCGCTTCCAACCGCAGCCACGCGTCTTCCTGCGTGTACGTCAGCTCATCCACCCCGAACCACGCCAGGTTGCTCCCGCGTAATCTCTCAAATTCCTCGACGGCCCGGAACAAAATCCGCGACCCCGAGTCGCTCATCACCATCACGTTCTCCGCGCGATTCCACACATGCGGAAGCTTGTTCGCGTCCAGAATCTCGATCAACGCCTTCTGCGTCGCGTCCCGCAGCATCGGATACGTCGGCGCTCCGATCAGCCCGGTACGCCCCGGATTCAAATACGTCAGCCGGATCGCTTCCATGCACAGCGCTGCGCTCTTGCCCGATCCCACCGGCCCCGAAAATCCCTTGAACCGCGCCGAAGAATCGTGAAATTTCTTCTGCGACGCCAGTTGCCCGTACTCTATTTCTCTAAATCGGACTCCTCCGACGGTTTTTCCTCCGTCGCCCTGGGATCCACCCATGTAGCCTTCGTCTCCTTGGCTTCAGTGTTCTGAAGCTCCTTTTCGAGCTGCACCAGCCGGATGTAATCCGACAGGCTCGCCCGTACGTTCTTTTCCAACTTAAGTTCCAGATTCCTGCGCATCGACGCGACCACCGTCTTCTGCGCCCGCCCGTCCTTCGCGACTTCGGTTTTCGCCGGCTTCGCGTTCTTCCGCTTCGATTTCGATGCTGCCGTTTTTTCTTGTTTCGCTTTCATTCGAACGTGCTCTTCCTCGCGACTGAAATATAACTTCAGCCCCAAGCGAACCCATCGCCCGCACAAGCTAAATGAAATCAATAAAAGGAAATATTCTTCGAAACTCTGATGTGAGCAGGTAGGACAGCCGGTCTCGCCGGCGGTCTTTTTAAAGAAACGACGTTCAAAAAAGGGGACAGACCACTCTGTCCCCAATTCACAATCCTTCAAACACGAAGAGCGGCGCTTCAGTGGACAGAGCGGTCCCCTTTTTTGAACCGCCGTTACAGCAGCGCGACCGCCAGCCGGCGCGACACCGCAGCCAGCCCGTTCACCAGGTGCACCGCCAGCAGGAACAACACGCACCCGATCAGAGACACCACCAGCGCCTCCTCGGATGTGCTCACCCTCTCGCCCAACAGCATCATCGGCAAGAAGGTATACAGGAACGGCGCAGCCATCGCCAGCGTGGATGTCAGAAACAACATCGATGCGACGAATCCGGCCATAGCCAAAGGAAACCGCAACAGGAAGTAAGCCGCCGAAAACCACGCCCGCTGATCCGTCAACCGAGCCGGCAGCCGCCCGCCCTTCGGCCCGACCCGAGCGTCAAACTGCGCCCCCAGCAGCGACTCCACGAGCCGCCGTTCGATCCCTCCGAACAGCCGACCCAGTTCAAGCGTCAAAGCCAGAATCACGAACCCGATGAAGATAATCGCTGTCCCCACGCCCACCGAAAGCCCCGTGATCATCATCACGAACGTAATCAATCCGAACGGAAACGAAATCAGCAGGTAGACCAGGCTACGGTAAGTCCGCGCCTGCACCACCGGCCCGAAAATTCGATCGATCCCCGAATCGGAATCCAGCGTGCTCGTAGCAGTCACATCTACAAATACGCCCTCGATCCAAAATGGTTCCGGCATTCTTAAGGACGGCGGACTTCAGTGCGCGCGGAGCTTCAGCTCCGCACGCCCCGATTGCACTCCCCACCTTCCTGTGGTATCACCAAAGGAGCCAT
The DNA here is from genome assembly GCA_963797245.1 of Terriglobia bacterium. Lineage (GTDB taxonomy): Bacteria > Acidobacteriota > Terriglobia > Bryobacterales > Bryobacteraceae > Palsa-187. The sequence continues at coordinate 909,207 of CAWCPE010000005.1, read as the reverse complement.
GCCGCCCAAACTCGACCTCCTCCAAGGCACCCTCGACATGCTGGTCCTCCAGACCCTCGCCTCCCTGGGACCGCTCCACGGCTACGGAATCGCCCGCCGCATCGAACAGCAGAGCGGCGACGAAGTCCTGTTGAATGAAGGCACCATCTACGCCGCCCTGGTCCGCCTCCAGCAGCGCGGCTGGATCTCCGCCAAATGGGGAGCCTCCGACAACAACCGCCGCGCAAAATATTATTCCCTCACCCGCTCCGGCCGCAAGCGCCTCACCGAGGAAACCTCCTACTGGCAGCGCCTCAGCGCCGTAATCGGCCGCGTCCTTTCTCCAGAAGGCGGAAAAAAATGACCCCGCGCGAGCTCTGGTCGAAACTCACCGCGGCATTTCATCGCAGCAAAATTGAGCGCGACCTAGACGACGAAATCCAATCCCACCTGGAACTCGCCAAAGCCGACCAGATCCGCCGCGGCGCCACAGCGGATCAAGCCGCCCACCGCGCCGCAGCGAACTTCGGCAGCATCACGCTAGCCAAGGAGCAAGCCCGCGACCAGCGCGGAATCCCCGCGTTCTCGACCATCGCGCAGGACGCCCGCTACGCTCTCCGAGGCATGCGCCGCAACCCCGGATTCACCGTAGTGGCCGTGGTGACGCTCGCGCTAGGCATCGGCCTGTGCAGCATGGCGTTCGCAGTCCTGAGCGGCGCGTTCCTGCAACCGCTGCCGGGTGTTCCCGATCCTTCGCGCCTGGCCACGCTGGAAATCCCGGTCACCTACCCGATCTTTGAAAACATGCGCGACCGCAACAGCTTCAACGCGCGCATGGCCGCCTACATCGGACCCGCGCCGGTCAGCGTAGCCATCGGCGATGCACCCGCCGAACGCATCACCGGCCACATCGTGTCGCTCGAATATTTTTCAGTCTTGGGAATCGAGCCGACACTCGGGCGATTCTTCGACGCCGCCGAAGATCGCCCCGGCGAAGCTCCCGTGGCAGTCGTAAGCGAGCGCTTCTGGCGCATCCGCCTACACGCATCCCCGGACGCCATCGGAAGCACGATTCGCATCAACGGCCGTCCCGCGCGAATCGTAGGCGTGGCCGCCAAAGATTTCCCCGGAATCAGTCCGCTGCCCAACGCCGCCGACATCTATCTCCCCGTCACCGCCGACCCCCGCGTCGCCCCCGAATTAACCGGCGACGCCCTCCATTCGACCGCATATCCGAGGTTCCGCGTCCTGCTAAGGCTGCCGCCAGCTGTATCGAAGCGCGCCGCCGAAGCCCGCCTCGACGCACAGGCCCGCCTGCTCCAAGACCGCCCGTCGCGAGACAAAAAAGCTCGACTGGTACGCGTGATCGATGGCGGCAGCCTGATCCCGCTCCCCCCCGAAGCCCGTGCCATGATCGAAGTTTTCTACGGATTAATGGTGGCCCTGATCCTCACGCTCACCTGCGCAAATCTGGCAGGACTCATTCTCGCCCGCGGCGCGGCCCGCACCCGCGAAATCGCGATCCGCCTCTCCATCGGCGCCGATCGCGCGCGATTAGTCCGCCAGTTGATCACCGAAAGCCTGGTGCTGGCCGCCTTGGGAGGACTCGGCGCGCTCGCCGCCGACCGCGCATTGTTCTGGCTCATCGGACGCTTCCGCGGGGAGCTGGCCGATTCGTGGATGAGCTGGGGGACCGATGCGCGCGTCTCAATCTTTACGTTCGCCATCACCGCCGTTGCCGGCATCGGCTTTGGACTCATGCCCGCCCTCGCCATAACGCGCCCGGAACTCGCCAATGCTCTCAGAACCGGAGTGACCACCATTGGCAACGCCCGCCGCCGCTTCGGACTGCGAAATCTGTTCGTCGTCTACCAGATGGCTGCCGCGATGATGCTGATGTTGATCATGGGCGCGGCGGTGCTGGGCGTCATCGTCTCGGTGAACCAACCCGCTGGATTCGACATAGCGCCGTTGTATCTTTTCTCAGTGGATCCCGCCCGCGACGGATTGACACAGGAAGAATCCGCCGCGCTAGCCGCGGGAATGGCGGAACGTCTCGCCGGAATTCGAGCGATTGAGAGCGTAACCATCGCCGATCGCCCTCCGCTAACTCCCGGGGCTGCCGACGGTCGAGATCTCCGCAGGCGACCGAACCATGCAGATCGTGCCGCAGATGGCCGGTCCGCGCTTCTTCGCCACTCTGGGACTCCCCATGGTGCGCGGCGCCGAATTTGCGGATCGCGACTGGCTTCCCTCCGCGATTCCGCCGGCCGTGATCAACCGCACCGCCGCGAAAGAATTGTTCGGCGACGCCGATCCGCTCGGCCGCGAGATCCGCCAGGGCGCGCGCACCTTCCAGGTGATCGGCGTCGCTCCGTATGACCAGCCTCAGGTGTTGATCAACAAGCCGGTCCCTGTCATGTTCGTGCCCTTCACGTTCAATGACGCGTAGCGAGCCGCGGCACAAGGCGTCACCGTGATCGTCCGCGCCCGCGGCCCGCTCGACATGACCGCCATCCGCGCTCTGCTCGATCCGCGCATGACCATGTTCCATCCGCAAACTTTGAAGGAATCGATCGACGAAACCATGCGAGGGGCGCGCATCGCGATGACGTTCTACCTTCCCATCGGCGCGTTCGGCCTTGTCCTGGCGTGCGTAGGCCTGGCGGGCGTCACCGCACAATCGGTCGAGCGCCGGCGCAAAGAAATCGGCATCCGCATGGCGCTGGGCGCACGCCGGTCGCAGTTGCTCGGCCTGATCATGCGCGAAGGCGCAACCATGGTCGCGATCGGAGCATGCGTCGGATGCCTGGGCGCTTACACGATGGCGCGCCTGCTGGCCGCCATCTGGGCGCCGCTCGCCGCGATCGTCTCCGGCAGCACCAATCCATGGTTGACCCTCTTCATTCCCGGCCTGCTGATCACCCTCGCCGCCTTCGCCTGTTACGTCCCCGCCCGACGCTCCAGCTCGATCGACCCGCTGGTCGCGCTGAGGGAGGAATGATGCTGCCGGAACATTTAACCGCTCCTGTGGTCGCGGCTCAGTGTCGGGACTCTACCAATCATCCACATCGCCGCTCCCCGAGCCGCGACCACAGGGAGCGGTTAAACGTTCAGAAGGAGCCGATTAATGCCCAGCGAACTCGTCCAATTCCGCGTCCTCTACCGCAAATTCCTGGGCAGCATGATCGACCTCGAACTGATCGCCGCGCAAGGCGATGTGACGCGATTGCTGGGACAATTCGCAGGCCTGCTCGCCTTTTTCAGCGCCATGCTGGCATTCGGCGGCCTCATGTTCGACACCCGCCACATGGACGCGAACAAAATCGCCACCGCAATCTGGGGCATGGAACATTTCATGATCTCGACCACTATGCTGGTCGTCGGGCTGTTCGCGGTCCTGAGCTGGGATTCGACCTTCCCCGACCGTCGCGACGTCCTGGTGCTAGGCCCGCTGCCGGTACGCCCGCGAACGCTGTTCCTCGCCAAAGCCGCATCGCTAGGCGCGGCCCTCGGGTTGACGGTGGTGTCGCTGAACATCTTTTCAGGACCCATCTGGTCTCTGCATTTCGCCCTCGGCGGATTCTGGGGAGTGCCCCGAGCCTTCTTCGCCTTATGGATCAGCGTGATTGCCGCCGGTGCGTTCGTGTTTTTCCTGGTGCTGGCCGCGCAAGGCGTCGCGGCGCAGCTTTTACCGCGACCCATTTTTCTGCGCGTGTCTCCGCTGCTTCAAATCGGCGCGTTCTGCACGTTTCTGGGCGTCTATTTCCTGGAACCGGCGCTTGCGACGCCGGAAGCGATGGCCGCGCATCAGCCCGCGCTCGAGCGGCTGCCGACCTACTGGTTCCTAGCCGCCTTCCAATGGTTGAACGGAGGCCTCCATTTCTCCGTTGCGCGTCGCGCCTGGCAATCGCTGGCCGCCCTGGCGTCAATCGCCGCGGTCGCCTATGTTTTGTCCTACGTGCGGACGCTCCGCAAGATTCTGGAGCAGCCGGACATCGCACCGGCCGTCCGCGGATTGCGCTGGCTCCCGCGTTTCGGCAGCCCGCTCGCGACCGCCGTCGTCCGCTTCAGCATCCGCACCATCGCCCGCAGCCGGCAGCATCGCGTGGTGCTGGCGTTCTACTTGGGGATCGGATTCGCGTTCCTGGTTTTCTTCATCCGCGCTCCGGCGCCGCAACGGAACCTGGCCAGCGCCTACACCGGGCTGCTGTTCGCGAACGATGCCATTTTGGTCGCGACCCTGGTCGGCATTCGGGCCGTATTCGCGATGCCCATGTCGCTCGGCTCGAATTGGATTTTTCGCGTAACCGAAGGTGGTACGGTTTCCGAATACCTGGCGGCCATCCGCCGGCCTCTATTCGCGATCGGCCTGGCGCCGGTGGTCCTGTTATCGGCCGCAGTGTTCTTTTAGATCTGGCCCTGGCCCCGCGCAGCGGAACACATTCTGATTCTCGCGTTATTCGGAACCGTCGTCTCGTACCTGTGCCTGCGCGGATTCCGGAAGATCCCGTTTACCTGTTCGTTCTTGCCCGGAAAATCGAAAATTCACATGGCGTATATCGCGGCCGTGGGTACCCTGCTGTTTCTCGCGCAGGCCGCGCTGATCGAGAGTCAGGCGCTAGACCATCCTCGCAGCGTCGCCATGATCGTGGCGGGATTGGCCCTTACAGCGGGCGCGCTTCGATGGTTCGTCGCGCGGACCGGGGATGCGGAAGTTCAGTTCGAAGAATCAGAACCGCCAGCCATCCAGACGTTGGGATTACAGGTGGGGCGTCCGGTCTAGCCGGCTGCCTCTTCGCGTGTAGCAAATAGGGAAGCTCCGCACCTATGTGTCAACCTGAGCACTGACCGCTCGCTCACGCGCGCGGCTCGGCATGTGGCTCATTCCGCAGAGCGCCGACAACGAGCCGCGACCGTCAGGGAGCGGTGGATGCCCCTTTTCACACTCTAACGTGACGGGGCCGGCCCCAGTCGTGAGAGTCTGCGCGAAGAAGCTGAACGGGTCCCCGCCGTCACCGGCGCGGCTGGTCTCCAAAGGCCTGCCGGTAACGGCGGGGTGAAGCATCATTTTGGACGCAGTTATTCGAGAAATCGCGCAGTCTGTGACACGAGTCGTCACAGGGATGGCGACACTGGCTGACGCTTTGACCCTGAACGCGCTCCAACTGTCGCGCCTCATGCGCGGGTGGTTGGCGGCGCGACGGTAATGGAACGCGTTGAGCCGCCTTGAAAAACTCTCTGGGGTCTCAGCCCGGACGGGTGAGAAAAAAGAAAATGGTTCCAAGTGACCCGTCGACCAGCTCGTTCCCCGACCGGCATGCACGGCCGAAACTCGGCATCCGTGGATGGTGTGACGTGAGCCCTTTGCTCCCCACTGCCGGTTTTTGCCGGCAACGGATCACTGCTCCGGTGCGCGTCCGCTTTCTCCATCCCGGTAGAAGCCCGCTTCTCGACGCAGCCTTTCGCTCTCCGGCAGCGACGGTGAATCTTGCGATCCGTCTCCGCGGCCGGGTCAACGCTCCTGGCCTCTCGTCTTCGATGCGATTCCAACATCACGTTTAAGGGGACTCACCTTGCGGCGAGTTTCCCGCCCAGCCCGTTCGGCTTCACGCTCCCGCCCGCGGCCGGCTTTTTGTCGCCTCCCGCGGCACGTTCAACGCATGTCGCCCGTTGCCAGGTCCGATGCCGGAATTCCACGTCTGTGAATCGGATCTTCGCTCCCCTCCAGGATCTCTCGATCCTTCGGGATCAAAGCGCTCAACCCAATTTCGGACGCGGAAGCTTGCCCTTGCGAGTCGCCCGATCTTCCTTCGCTCCCCGTAACGCTTGAAATAATTTCTTATCCGCTTCGCGTTACGGATCATCGTTCCAGATCCGCTACTTCCCGCCAGGCTCGCTGTCCTTCGAACCTCTTGGAACCATCTACATCATGCACCCGGATGTCGTTTCGGTCAACAAAAAAACAAACCCGTTACGGCGCTTTGAACAGGAAATATCTAACCTGGAATGAAGCGGTTACAACCACGCTCGCGTGAATTAGATGTGGATAAAACAGCGCTTGAAGAAGTTGTTTTATCGAATCAGGTGCAGAATCATTCCCGTGTCCGTCGCGGCCCATTGATGATCCGCATCCGGCCCGGCCAGCACCAATGACCGCGCCACTGCCTTGTAATCCACGTCCATCTCCGTCCACGTTTCGAAGTCCAGGCTGGTCAGCATCTTCACCTTCCCCGGAATCGGTAGGGAATTGAGTTTGCCCGGCGGCTCGATCGCGGCCAGATAGGCTCGATTCGGATACATCGAGCAATCCACCACTCTCCGGTTATGCTCGCGAAATACGCGCACCGACTTGTTCTCCGCCAGATCCAGCCGGTACACCTCCGACGGCCAGGAGAAAGATTCCGCGAATGCGAAGACCGCCAGACCGATGCCTCCCGCCATCTTTACGCTCATCAGATTGCCCATCAGCGGAGCAGTGGTCACGTGCCAGTGCGCGCCCCCGTCGTAGGTCTCTATCATGAATGTCAGCGTGGGAATCTGGCGCCGCTTCATGGCGCGCTCCGGCTCCATCCAGCTCGGCAGGCGCGGATCGTCGGGCCGCGGCGGCGTAGACCCGCCCACCGCGATCCCGTGCTTCGCGTTTTCAAAATAAATCTGGCTGTAAACCGCGTAGGCGGGATCGGCCGAGGGCTTGGCCGCCTCCTCGATGTCTTCCCAAGTCTTGCCCGAATCGTGCGTCTCGAGCATCGACTTCTGAAGCCCGCACGCGAAACCGTGCTGCGCATCCAGAAACCAAACCCGCGTGATCAATCCGCCGGGCGGCGTGGGCCCGACCTTGCGATTCGCCTTGATCTGGTCCCCGACCTTCTTCCACGCGTGCCCGGATTCTTCCGTCATCCAGATCGCGTCGTCGCCGACCATCCAGCCGATCGAATCGTTGAGGAAAAAAATGGAGCGGGGATGGTCTTTGATGGGTTCAGTCGCCCAGTGCGCGCCGCCATCATTGGTGAGCAGCACCACCGACCCGTTGCCGCGGCCTTCCCCTGTAATGGTTCCCACTGCGATGCCGCGGGCGGCCGTCGGGAACGCAATATCGGCGATATATAAGGTCCGCTTGAGCTCGTCGAAAAAATACTGCACTTTCCAGCGTTCGGCGTGCGCAAGAGGCGCCAGCAGAGCAAGAGCGATCAGAGCTGCCAGAAACAGCGTGCGTGAGGACCCCGGACGTGCTCCGCTTGCTGACGCGCGCGGTTCTGTATGGGGCCTATTCAACCGCGCGACCAACGGAACCCCGACCGTCAGGGAGGGGAGCAAGTCCGTTTTCACACATACGCGTAAGCGAGCGGTCAGCCTGCGAGCTTTCGGATACAACCGCCACATCATCGATCCGAGCGCAAAGGAGGCATCACCAGATCCAGCACATTCACTGACGACGCCGCCGGGTTGGCTGACGCGAGCGCCACCAGGCATCCCACCTGTTCGCCGATGGTGGTCAACAACTCCATCTCCCCACCCGTATGAAAATGCGTTTCGCGATGCTGCGCGTTGATTACCCCGGTCACCCGGTTGCGCGCGATCACCGGCGCCGAAAGGAACGCTTCATACGTGTCCTCAGGCAGATCGGTAAATCGTTTGAAGCGCGGGTCGAGATACGATTCGCGCGAAATCGAAAGCAGCCGCCGCTCCCGCGCCACCCATCCGGTCAACCCTTCGCCCATCTTGAGCCGCACGCGCCCGAGCGTATCCGGCTGCGGGTTATTCGACGCGCACAGCACCAGCTCACCCGCGTCCAGAAGATAGAGCAGGCACGAATCGCAGTCCATGAATTCAACCACCATGGACACGATGGCCTCAAAGGCGACGCCCAGGTTCATATCGCGCGCCATGAAGCGGCTGATCTGTTGTAAAAGCCGCAGTTGCTGCTCGGTATGCTCGAGCCGCGACTCAATCTCTTTGACGCGGGACACCGGCTACATTATCCCATACACGTTTAAAACGCGTGCCGGTACGAGTGTGTGCGAAAAGTCGATGCCTCACCCCGCCGTGACCGGCAGGGCTGGTCTTTCGCGTTGAAGGCGCAGAGGTCCGTGACCAGCCCTGCCGGTCACGGCGGGGATCAACTCCACTTTTCACACACACTCGTACGGGAAAGTGCACTCCTGCCGTTTTAATGAGCCGAGAAGACGTGAAGTCGACTTCACAGGAGAAACGGCCAGGAAATCCCCTCGAAGCGAGTTGCGATGCGCTATAATGCGGGCGATCCAGCAGATACCAGATGCAGCCCGGAATCCGCAGTTTGACTGTCCAAAATCTTCTGTCGTTCCGGGAAAGGACGACCATCGATCTTCGCCCTCTTAACATTCTCATCGGCCCGAATGGTTCCGGCAAGTCCAATCTCATTGAGGTCCTCGGCTTACTGCAGAGCGCGCCGAAGGATCTAGCGAGCGCCATTAGTAATGGCGGAACGATCGACGAGTGGCTTTGGAAAGGGGCTACTAAGACTCCTACCGCGTCTATCCAGGTGACCACAGCCCGGCCGCCGGAATTGGGCTACAATTCGAAGCCACTACGCTATCGCCTGTCGTTCACGAAGGCCGGATTTCGGTTCCAAATCACGGACGAATTTGTGGAAGACGACGGCCCCCTGCCGGATCAGGGGGGCTTGATCTTGGGCTGCTGCCGCGCGACTTTTACTATGCTTACGTGAACGGGATTGCCACGTTCAACTATCGGGGCGAAACGATGCCGCTTCGATTCGAAGACGTTAATCCACAACTATCTATTCTGTCCCAGCGGAAGGATCCTGAACACTACCCCGAAATTACGCATCTGGGCAAACTGTTCGAGGAATTCCGTCTCTACCGCGATTGGGAGTTCGGCACCGTGTCGGCTGTCCGGGAGCCCTGCAACGCTGGTCTTCCCAATAAGCGCTTAGAAGAAGATGGCTCAAATCTCGGTGTTGTTATCGACGGCCTTCTCGCCAGGCCACCGGTAAAACGCCAAATCCTGGAATGGTTGCGCTCCCGATACTCCTGGTCGACTCCGAGGGCCCAATAGCGGCAGGGAAGACTGCGGGTGTCTACCTCCGCGACCGCGACCACTGGACCGAATCGCTACCGGACGGCCAAGTGCATCTGATGGTCCAGTGCAATGGAGGCTTGGTTTCTCGCAGACAAAACAATGCTCGCTGACTATTATGGTGACGGGTTCAGGCAGTCCGCCTTGCCCGCAAATCCTAAAGTTGAAGAGATTCCCAAGAAGGACATCTTTCAGGGCTTGGAGCAGGCCACCGCGAAGACACGCAAAAGAGCGTACCACAAGACTCGACATGGGTTCGAAATTCTTGAGCGTCTCGACCCTCAAGCGGTGCAGGAGAGATCACCGTTTGCGGCGGCTCTCTTTAGCGTCCTGTGAAACGCCGCTCACGGAAACGACACGCGTCAGTCCCAGCGGGCGTCAGTTTCGAGGTCCGGTGCCATGTGCTCCGACTCACTTCGGATCCGGCACATTCGGCTTCACATACGCCTTGGCCAGCGACTTCTTATATTCATCGAACAGCACCTTGATCCCGTCGAATTCGCGCTTCACCTGGCCACGATAATCGGGGCGCGTCAGGTAATCGAACAGCAGCGCGGCCATCGCCTGCGCGTCCACGATGAATCCCTGGTGGCCGACGTCGGTGGTCGCGTCGGCTAACATCTCATAGGTGTGATTCGGATAATTGGACGTCGCCGCTTCGAAGCCGACGCCGGGCAGGGCGCTCGATACCATGCCGGTTTCTTCAAAGCCCTGCGGTTTTCCGGGCGCTTCCATCACCTTTCTGGCGCCGTATTTTTTCATGTACGCGAAAGCAACTTCCGATAGCGCCGCGGTGGAGATCCCGTCGCGATCCTGGCCGTAGTCGTCGATTTTCAGTTTCGTCCCGGTCGCCAGCGCCGCCGCGCGCGCCGCGTTATCGACGAATTCCTTCACTTGTGCGAGATACACTTCGTCGGGATAGCGGACATAGAAATCGGCCACCGCGCGATCGGGCACCACGTTCGGAGCAGCGCCGCCTTCGGTGATGATGCCCTGGATGCGCGCTTCCGGGCGAATACTCGAACGCACCGCGTCAACGTTATTGAACAGATGAATCACGGCTTCGAGCGCGTTGCGTCCGGCCCAGGCTGTCATCTGATGCGACGGCGCTCCGCTGAACGTGTATTTCACGCCGTCGATGTTCAGGCAGCAGGTTCCGAATCCGGCCGCGGGGCGAACGGTTGAGCTGGTCGAGTGGCTGCGCACCAGGATATCGGCGCCGTCGAACACGCCGGCCTTGAACATCTGCACCTTGGCGTTGGGAGGCATCATTTCTTCGCCCGGCGTGCCGTACACAATCACGCTACCGGGGACGTGATTTTTTTCGATGTACTCGGCGATGGCGATGGCCGCGGCCATGCCGATGGGGCCCTGCGTGCTGTGCTGATCGCCGTGAAACGGGCCCTTGGTTCCGCGCAGCGCGTCGTATTCGAGGATCACGCCCAGGTTCGGCACTCCGCGGTTGCCTTGATAACGCGCGATGAACGCGGTGGGAAGTCCGCCGACGCCCATGGTCACTTCGAAGCCGTGCGCCTTGAGATAATCCGTCAGCTTTCCGATGGAGCGGGTTTCCTGAAAACCGATTTCGGGATGACGCGTGATGTCGTCGCCCATGGCGATCAGCTCTTTGTCCATCAGCTCCTTGGCGCGCGCGGCCACCTGGTCGCGAGCGATGTTGCTGGCGCTAAGACGCTCGACGATGGTGGGAACGTCGATCGATTTTTCAAGCTCCGACATTTTCACCACCACGTCGCCCGCGGCCGCGCGCTCCGTGGGAGTTTCCTGCGCGAAGAGCGAAACGGCGAACACGGCTATGAAGAAGGCTTGCATGGGTCAACCATTATACTCGAAGCCACTTTGATGTCTGGACATCAAAATTCGCACATGGGATGATGAGTTTATGCGGACCACTTTGACGCTCGAACCGGACGTGGCGCAGAAGCTCAAGCGGCGGATGAGCGAACGGAAGCTCACCTTGAAAGAGGCCGTCAACCAGGCACTGCGGGCGGGTCTGGCTGTGGAAGAACGCAAACCGAAGGTTCCGTTCAAGGTCAGGGCCAAACCGATGGGACTGCTGCCGGGAATCGATCCGAACAAGATGAATCAGCTTCTGGACGATCTCGAGGTCGAAGATTTTCTGGCCAAGTCGCGCCGATGATCATTCCGGACCTGAATGTGCTGCTGCACGCCTATAACACGCAGGCGAAGGAACACCCGGCTGCGAAAAAATGGTGGGCGGGCGCTTTGACGGATCAGACGCGCTTTCCGAAGTTGCGCTGGTTCAACCCGATCGGCGTGTGCTGAGTTTTACATCCACTTCTTTGCGGACGCGCGGAGGGAACGACGGAAGCGTGAGAATGCGTGGAACGCTCAAATCGCCTCCCATTCCGTACTTGCGGAGAGTCGACGTCCCGATGTGGAGCAGCGCGGCTAAGGGAATCCACACCTGCCAGTGCGAAAAAAGCCCGGAAAAAGGATATTCTCCGGCCAGTCCCATATCGGAGGCGAGCCTCCAGAAACCGAGCACGTATGCCATCAACACCACCGGCGCCAACAGGGAACTCAGCGCCGACGCCACGTGCCGGTTCTTCCCCGGCCTTCGCTGTAGCGGCCGGCCCCGCTGAAACCTGATCCGTAGGACCATAAACTACTTAATACAAGAGTAGCAGGAAACGTTGCGGGACGGCGAGACCGTCCCGCAATCCGTTTACCGCCCAATCCCGTACCGATGTATGTGACGAAGGATGGCCGGCTGGGTTACTTCGCGCACTTGATGGCTTCTTGCAATTGCCTCAACGCCACATCGGTGTCCCGCAGCGCGTCGGCGCGATGTCCGCAAAAATCATGGGCGGCGTGTTGCAGTTCGTTTCTGGCTTCGCGAAGCTCGTTCACCGCGGCGCGCATGTGGGGAAACTCGGGTGCAGGAGCGGTGTTCGCGAAGCGGGGCGTCGCGATGGTTCCCAGGCACAGCAGCAGCGCCCAGGGTCCGAATCGAACCAGCGTCTTTTTCATAGGGGATTCTCCTTTTTTAGTTGCTTTTGACTCCGTGAGGTTACGACTCTTCGAGATTATACATGTCGAGGGACGTATAGTAGTCGAACACGAAAGGCGGGGAAATGTTTTCGAGTCGCGCGCATCTTCTTCTTTTACGGCCGCGGCGGTTTGAAGATGGGACGCTGGAGGGGAACGCAGGCCCCGCGGACATCACCGGCAACAATGATAAAGTATAAAGCCAAGTGGAGGAGTCAAGCGATGCGACTCACTCAAGGGTTTGGTGCGTTGCTGTTCGTCGTAACGGTGATGGGTGTCACCGCGGACCGGCTTGGAGCGCAGGAATTGAGCGCGCAGGCCTGGGAGCTCGAAACCAAAGGCGAAGCCGGCCAGGCTCGCCAGCTACTGCAAAAGGCGGCCGAATCCCGGCCGAACGACGCCGTGGCTGTGCTGGCCTACGCGGAATTTCTGGACCGGCACCGCGATCCCGATACGCGCATGGAGTATCGGAAGCTTTTGCTGGCGGCGCAACATTTGCATGGCGCGGCGTCTGAGCGCATGATCGCGGCCCGGCGGCTGGCCATCCTCGATCTGCTGGCCGGCGATCGCGCCGCAACGTCGAAAGACCTGGAAGAATTTCGAGCGGCCGGCGGAACGGGATTCGAACTGGCCGCCGCTGCTTCCGCCGATCAGCCCGACAAGACGGGCTACATTCAAATCCCCGGCCCGCTCCACTCCTTCGCGCGGATGGCGGCGCTGTCTCCCGAATTGAAGCCCGCCGAGCTGCTGCCCGCGCTGGCCCGCAACGTGGTCACCAACGGCTACCAGGCGGCCAACGCCAATGAAGCTCTGGAACAAACCGAATATCTGAAGCTGGTGGTGCGCTATCTTTCCCAGGCGCGGGAGCTGGAACGGCTGGCCGGTGAAAAGAAGGTGATCCAGATCGACAAATGCGATTCGACCGAGACCGGAGACCTGTTGCGCGTGGTCGGCTACCGCATGCGCGGCGGCTGCGGCTCGGACGTAATCCTTGAAACCGTGAACGCGGCGCGCGCGTTCCTGACCATCGACTCGGGTTTCCCCCTGGCCGAACTCGAACAGGCGCTGCGCACCGATCGCCCGTTCAAGCTGGACTATCACCCCACCAACATTCCCGTCCTGTATGGAGCCGACTACTGGCAATCGGCCAAGGACAAAACGCAGGGTGATTTTATCGATTACTTTGTCGGGGATCCGGCGTTGTGCCGGCTGTACCTGGGGTTGTCGAAGCTGGATCCCGATACCGCGACTGCGTTGCGGCAGGCGATTCCGGCTCCGCGCCTGAAAGTGTACGCGCATGTGCTCGACTTTTTCGGCGGGATGTTCCAGATTCGCGATGGCAAAGCCGTGGTTCCGGGCGGAACTCGGTCGGAAAAAGCGTGGAGCGAACTGGCCGGCGCTTCCGCCGACAAAGGTCCGGCGTTTTTTGAAAAACTCCTGTCCCACGACGATGGCTGGCTGGCCGCGTATTTCGACGCTGTGTCGCGGATCAACGGACCGGTGAAGGATTATTTGTCCGATCCGGACCGGCTGAAGCGCTTCTACACCGCGATCCGAGGGCGCGTCACCAGTCCCGGCCCGGCGCGTCCCGTGTTTCGCGCCAACACGGACATGCTGTTGCTCACCACGCGGCTGCGCCTCGATCCGGACGGAAAGCCGCACCTGCCGGGCGGTCTGGACGTCTGGAAAAATCTGTTTGTGAATCATCCGGCGGGAAAATTCGACGCCAAGCTCAGCCACGCCGCCCCGGCCTGGAAGGATTCCGACGACGTGCTCGAAGCGCTGTTCGGATTGTGCCGCAAGTCCGTGGATAATGAGCCGCTGAAGATCTTCATGTCGCTGAGCGATGTGGAGCGCAACCGGGAACGGCCGCTTGAAACCGCCACGGTCGACCGGCTGTCGCGCGAGTACAAGGCGCTGAACGCGCAATACCCGCTGTTTTCCGAAGCCCCCACGCTCACCGACAAGACCATCCTTCAATTCATCGACGCGGTGCACGCCGTGAATCAGATCCGCGATCCGCTGCTCAAATCGGACACGGCCGGAACGATGCAGGGCCTGGTCGGGCTGTGGCAGATTTTCCTCCGGGGCGGAAGTATTTCGGCCGCGGATGCAGACGCGACGCTCTCCGGCATTCTGACGCTGTTTCCGAAAATGCAGAACGACCGCGATCTGTTCGACTCCGGCCGCGCGGGCGTGAAGCTGCTGCTGACCGCGACGCATTCGTCCAGCGCGGTCTCCGTGCAGGACCGCATGATCGATCTGCTGGCCGGGACGACCGAGAGCGACACGTCCGATGCGCGCCAGCAGATCACCGAAGACATGATCCGGATCTTTGAGGCGCAGAAGCTGGTGTCGCTTTCGACGCTGTTCGATCTGGCCGATAATCTGGAAGCGGTCGGCCACGGGGAGAAGTTGAATACGGCGCTCACCGCCAAGCTGTCGGCGCGTATTTCGGAAATCCAGGCTCCGCGTGGCGCGATGACCGGAACCGAGCGGAACGCGATGTCCTATGGATATTGGACCGACCGGCACGTCGAGATGGAGCGCAAGGTCAACCTGCGCGCGAGCTTGGATAAAGCCGCGAGCGATCCGCAAAAGTTGAAGGATTTGCGCGGATCGCTCGCGCCGCTCCTGCGCGACACGCTGGTGGGGTTCAATTACATGCACTACGCTCCGCCGGCCGCGCAGGTGCTGCATACCAATCCGCTGTTTGTGCGCACCCACGACTTTATCGGTATCGCCGAAGCCAATGAGACCTGGAAGGCGACCAACGTGTACGGCACCGGATGGCCTGCCAACGCGGGCGGACGGCTGGTGGGATCGCTGGCGGAACTGCCCTACGCGCTGGCCGATGCCGAGCAGAATTTCCTGATCCCGACGCGCGAACAGGCGCTCATCTGGGGCGACCTGGTTCCGCAGATGATCGTGAGCGCGGTGATCCCGCGCTGGTGGGACGTGACGCCGCTGCAACTACACTGGGTCGGATTGCATATGTCGTACGGCGAAACGCTGCTGGCCGAAAGCGCGTTCAACGCGCAGCGCCGGCAACTGGTGCTGGGCACGCTCGAATTGTACGCGCCGCCGGTGCGGATCAAGAAGATCGAGGCGATGCTCCAGGCGGGCGACGTCAAATCCGCCGAAGACAACGTGGTGCCGTCGGAGATGTATCTGCTGGCGGTCGCGCTCGCTCCGAAGGATCAGGACAGCCCGCTCGCCGCCGATATCCGCAGAATCTCCGCTCAGGCCGGCGAGGCGGTCAGTCCGCGATCCATTTCGCGCCTGTTCGGAACGCCCAAACCGACGCTCGCGAATTCGTATCAGCCGGAGCTGCTGAATCTGCGAACCTTCCCCACGCTGATGGGATATTCCAGCCGGATTCTGGCGGAAAGCTGGGAATCGAACCTGCTGTATTACGCGGCGCTCGCCGATGAAATGCATGTTGCTCCCGCGGAACTGAACGTCCTGATTCCGCAGTGGACCCGTGAGACGGTGGAACGAATCTTCGCCACGCACCTGGAAGATTGGCCCGCGCTGCTGCGGAGCCTGCGGATGGTGGGGGACGATGTGCGTCAGAAGGCACGTAAAACGGCTGCGGCAGCGGACAACTAATCGGGGGTGAATGCGTTGCTTCCTAAAATCGCGTTAAACAGACTGGCGTCGATTCCGTTATTGGCCGCCCTGGCGCTTGCCCAGGACCGGCCGACCTTCCGCGTGAAGGTCGATATGGTGGTGCTCAGCTTCCAGGTCACCGACAACAAAGGCCATTACGTGAACGGGCTGAAGCCCAAGGATTTCCGCATTCTCGAGGATGGAATCCGCCAGAAACTGTCGACCTTCGGGGAAGGTTCGAACCCCCCCGTGCAGGTGGCCGAGGACGGGACCATGCGCCCCATCGCGCCGACGCTTGAAACCCAGACCACCGGGCGTGTTTCGGTGTCGGACGCCTTCGTCGGAACCAACGTTTTTGTGCTGTTCGACACCAGCAATTATATGTATCGCGGATTCGTGTATGCCTCCGACGCCATCGCCGATTTCATCCGCGGCCTGGATCGCGCCGATTCGGTGGCTGTGTACACCTACAGCAAGAACCTGAAGCGCGAAGCTCCCTTGAGCCATGAGCGCACCGAGGCGATTTTCGGCCTGCGCCAGGCCGTCGCGGGCGACGAATCGGCGTTGTATAACAGCCTGCTGCTGACCCTGCGCGACGCGGCCAAAGTCCCGGGGCGCAAAGTCGTGATCGTATTTTCCAACGGTCCCGACAGCGCGAGCATGGTGGCGCCATCGGATGTCCAGGCGGTGGCCGAGGATGAAGGCATTCCCATTTACGTGATCTCGACGAATGAAGTGAACAAGGATCCGATTTCGTCGCAGGTCTTCAAGCGCATTTCGCAGCGCACCGGCGGAAAATCGTATTTCGCCAAGACCTGGCAGAAGCAGGTGGAGGCGTTTGAAAACATCCGCGAAGATCTGGGCAATTCGTACACCGTCACATATTATCCGCAGCCCAATCCGAACGAAGGATTCCGCAAGATCAGCGTGGAGCTGCTGTCGGATACAGGCAAGAAGTACCGCATCCAGTGCCGTCCGGGGTATCGGCCGAGGGGCGGGTTTTAGCGTTCTTTAAAGCCTGCTCGGGAAGCGGCGGGCGCCATGCAGAAACGCAAGGATAACCGTGCGATTCTCTTCAATCTCGTAGATCAGACGATAGCTCTTGACGATCAGCTCGCGCACGTTTTCGTCACCGAGTTCGCTCACCACGCGTCCCCGTCGCGCAAACCTCCGAAGCGAGCGCGCGGCGGACCGGGCGTCATCAACCAGGGCCGCCGAATATCGGGGAGAATCGCGTGCGATGAAACTCGCCGCGCATTCCAGTTCCTGCCAAGCCGATTCCGTCCAGACTATTCGCCGAGCCACTGGCTCATTCGCCGCTCTATCTCTTCCTGCTCGACGAGCCGGCCCTCAACCGCCTCACGCCGGCCACGCTCGATCCGCTCTCGAACGTAGATGGAATGCTGGACATCCTCCCAGCTCGCATCGTCCGGCAATTCTTCCAGCATTCGCCTGATCTCGTCCTTCGCCGATGGCATGACGCCTTTATTATAGGCAGCTATTCTTCCCGCAGCGCGACCAGCGGGTTGATCTTGTCTCCGCGCCGCGGTGAAGGACGGTCGCCGGCGGTTTCACGTCGTTCCCGAGTAGGCGCCCCGCTCGCCGGCGTTGCCTCCCGACTGAATCCGTCGTTCGAGCCAGTCCACGACGATTTCCAGGAGCTTTGCTTCTACCGGCTTCCTGACTTCTTCCTTGTATTTCGCAATGCTCGCGTCGCCTTCCTGGATTCTCAGCATGTGGGTCATGCCTTCCACCAGCGCGTGCTCGAAGGGGGCCTTCACCAACTGCGCCATGCGTTCCAGATCGGCCGGGTCCACCTGGATGTCCTTCGAACCGGTGATCGCCAGTACAGGCACCGTGATCCGCGGCAAATCCACGGCCGGATCGTACGCCATGAACTCGCGCAGCCATTTGGCGTTGATCTTCACCACCAGGCCCTGCCGGAACCATGCCTTGTTCGAACGCTTGATTTTAGTCAGTTTTTTCTGCTGCGCTTTGGCGACGTCGATGCGCAGCGTTCGGATCAGCCAGCCGTTAAAGCCTTTCAATCCCCCGACGATCTGCAGGGCCTGCCATTTCAACACGGCCTCGCCGGACTGCGCCCCTCCGGCGAGCAGGACGATCCCGGCCATATCGGCCCGCCCGCCGGCTAGCCGGACGGAGATAAAGGAGCCCTCGCTGTGACCAACCAGAAAAATATTCGCCGGCTGGAAGCACGCTTGCTGTTTCATGTATTCGAAAGCCGCCGACGCATCTTGAACGTTATCGTAGAACCCGGTGGAAAAGTAGTCGCCGCCACTCTGGCCGACTCCCCGCTTGTCGTACCGGAGAGACGCGATGCCATGGCCGGCCAGCTCGCGCGAGATGTCGGAAAGGGCGTTGAGCCGTAATTTTTTGTGGTTCTCGTTCCGGTCCACTTGCCCGGACCCGGGAATGAGAAGCACGCCGGGAAACGGCCCGCCCGAGTCCGGCAGCGCGATGGTTCCGGCGAGCTCCGCGTCGCCGGACCTGAATCGAATATCCTGTTCCTGCACTGCGACTCTATTCTTCCCGCAGCGCGACCAGCGGGTCGATTTTGGTCGATCTCCGCGCAGGAACATAACAGGCCAGCATTGCCAGCGCGGCCAGCAGCACCGGAGCTCCAATCAGCAATCGCGGATCGTGCGCGCCGGCCGTGAAGGACGGTCCCAGCAGGTTTGAAATCGCGGTCAGCGCTTTGGAGATCGCGAATCCGCCGAACATCCCGAGCAGGCAGCCGATGATCACCAGCACGCCGCCTTCGCGCATCACCAGGCTGAGCACCTGGCTCTTGCTCGCGCCAAGCGCGATGCGGATGCCCAGCTCTTTTCGCCTCCGCGCCACCGAATACGCGGTCACGCCGGCCAGTCCGATGGCTGCCAGAACCAGTCCGAACAAGCCGATTCCCGTGTACGTGAAAGTGCCCAACCGCACATAGGACTGATTCTCGTCCACCTGCTGGGCCAGGGTCTTGACGTTGAAGATCGACAGGTTCGGATCGATCTCCGAAAGCTCTCTGCGCACGCCTTCCATCGCGTCCGGTCCGCGGTCGGCGCGGACCATCACAATCATGCCGTTGGCGGGCGGATGGGCGAAATCGCCGCGGGTGAGCGGCAGATAGACCGCGGGCACGGTCGAGGCGGCCTGCGCCACGTCGGTCTGGCTCATCGGCGCCGAAAGATCCTTCACCACGCCTACCACCGTGTAGGATCTTCCGCTTCCGGAACCTGCGGCGTGCACCACCGGATCCATCGGATTGGCCGCCGCGCTCGGCGCTTTGGCGCTATCCGAAATACGGCGGCCGAGCGGGTCGGCATTTCCGAAAAACGCGTGCGCGGCGGTTTGATTGATCACCACCGGAAGCACGGTCGAGGGCGTCACGTCCAGGCGCTGGTCGCGCATGTCGAACTCGCGTCCTTCGACCATGGACACGCTCAGCGACGCGAAATAATTTGCGCCGATGGTGTTCTTGGCCACGCCGCTCACCACCTGCTCCGGCAACCCGTCCTGCGACGGAATGCTCAAGGTCGCCACCGCCGCCTGAGGCTGGAATGGGACCGCTTCGGTCAGCACCGCTTCGCGCACGCCCGGCACGGCGCGCAGTTTTTCGGGAAGCGTATCAAACAGACTTGCGACCTTGTCCGCCGCATACCCATCCCGCACCGGATCGAGCGACAACAGCACCATGCTCGACGGATCGAATGCGATTTCGATGTTGTTCAGCTTCTGATAGCCGAGGATCAGAAACCCCGCAATCAGCAGCAACGTGAGCGATCCAGCCACCTGCATCACCATCAGCACGTTGCGCATGCCGAATTTTCGATGCCCGCGCAGTTGGCCGGCCGAGCTTTCCTTGAGCGTCGAAGCCAGGTCGGTTTTGGTCGAAGCGAGCGCAGGCGCCAGGCCGAAGCCGATCCCGGCGATCAACGAAATCGCGAAGACGATCACGATCGCGCGCCAATCCGGCGTGAAATCCATGTTGACGGGAACGCCGACGGGGATGTGCATACCGCGAATCACGTGCGCGACCCAATACGCGATCAGAATTCCGAGCGCTCCACCGCCGATGGCGAGCAGAACGCTTTCGGTCAACAGTTGCCGGATGAGACGGAACCGGCTGGCGCCCACCGAAATGCGAATGGCCACTTCCCGGCGCCGCGCCGTGGCGCGCGCCAGTTGCATGTTGGCCAGGTTCATGCACGCGATGGTGACAATCAAGCCGTCGAGCAACGCCATGAAGGTGAGGATCATGGGCACCATGCGTTTCGGAATCGGCAGAACCTTTCCGCCCGGCAGCAGCGTCACGCGGCGTCCCTTGGCGTTGCGCGCCGGGTCGAGCGTGTCCTCGTCCAGATGCCGCGTCAGAGTATCCAGGCCGGCTTCGGCCGACTCCATGGTTACGCCCGGCGCCATGCGCAGCAGCGCCGCGAACTCTTTCACGCCGCGTTGGTGAATCGCATCGCCGGAGAGCTCCGGCGCCATCGCGGCAGGCGAGGTGGTGGGCACAAAAAGATCGGCGGGAATGAACGGCAGCAGGCCCAGAAAATCCTTCGGACCGACGCCGACGATGGTCGCGGTCTGGCCGTTCACACGAATGGTGCGTCCCACCGCGTTCGGATCGGAATCCATGCGCTCACGCCAGAAACGGTCGGTGATGAACACCACCGGCTCCGATCCGGACTTGTCGGCTTCCGGCGAAAACACGCGTCCACGCGCCGCGGTGGTGCCCACCGTCGCAAAAAATTCCGGCGAAACGATCTGCCCAAAGATGCGGTCGGATTTCACTCCTGTACCGAGCGCCACGTTGAACGGCACCGCCATATCCACTGCAGCGCCGGCCGAGAAGAGATCTTTCTGGTCGCGATAATGCTCGAAATAAGGATAGGAAACGCCGTTGAGCATCACCAGGCGGTCGGGGTCCTGCGCGCCGGGCGTGTCGCGCAGAAACA
This sequence comes from Terriglobia bacterium, assembly GCA_963797245.1. Taxonomy (GTDB): domain Bacteria; phylum Acidobacteriota; class Terriglobia; order Bryobacterales; family Bryobacteraceae; genus Palsa-187. The sequence continues at coordinate 888,538 of CAWCPE010000005.1, read as the reverse complement.
GGTTCAGCGTCTCGCTCACCCCCACCGCGGCGACGCCGATGCCCAGGCCCAGCGAAATGAGTCCTACGGCGGTGAATCCCCGCGATTTCAAGAGCGTTCGCACGGCGTACACCAGGTCACGCCGCATCTCGGCCAGATACTCAATCGGAACGCGGATCGCGATATCCGCCACCAGCCGGAACAATCCCGCCACGCCATGTTGTTTCGAAACGTCTTCCACCACGTCCTCCCCTAACTGAATTACATCCGTCCCATAGACGAGTTTGAATTCGTGCGGGAACGCCCGCGCCAGCCATCGGTAAATCCGCAACGCCAGATTCATTCGAGCGCCTGAACTTTCCTCAACACGCCAACCAGTTCCTGCAGCCGCTCGCGTTCGGCATGTAAAACTCGCCGCCCGAGCTGGGTCAACCGGTAATAACGACGCCGCGCATCGTCAAGTTCCGGTGCCGGACGCTCGGTGGATCCTTCAATGAGATCCTGCTCGATCAGCCGCTTCAGCGTTCCATATAAGGTTGCAGGCCAGAGGCGGACTTTCTGGTCGGTGCGATCGAGCACCTGCTGCATAATCCCGTAACCATGCTGCTCGCCCTCGGCAAGTGCAAGCAAAATATAGAACCAGTTCGCTTTGAGGGGCAGAAAACGGTCGAGATCAGGCATGTGTTGTATATATATCATTGAATATATATATCGGTCAAGATGATTCGTGACGCCGTGGGTCGCGGATCGGGCGATTGGCTGTGCGTAGAAACCCGGAATGGGTGTCTTGGCCCGTAGAATTTTCGGTTCCCATCCACAAATAGAAGCCGTATCTTATGGCCAGCCGATTGCACCTGGTTTAATGGAGGCGATGATGACTACACCTTCGCAAGCTCCAGAAGGCGTGGACCCCAACAACTTGCGTCCGGGCTCGTTGATCGATGTCGAGACCAGAAGCCGTCATTATTACATCGAATGCCTGGGGGGCGATGCGATCCGCATTTCCGGCCATCCGGAGTTCTGCCCCGAACCGGTGCGGGCGCACCTGGAGGGCCTGATCGAGCGCGGAAGGCACCTGAAATTCTTACTGAACGACTACCGCCCGGTCACCACATCCAGGATTCTCAGTCTTCGAGTGGACCAAACCAAGGCCGCGCCTCTCAAGTCTTCTTCCAGCGTAAATTAGTGGGCTGTCCGCAGAGATATTGTTAGCATCCGTGGCGCACGCACTCGTGCGTGCAGTGTCGCGACTCTTCGCGACATTTCGTCTGCGCCAAGGAAAGGCGTCGACAAAGTGTCGGCTTCAGACTCACGGCGCACGCAGGTTGCCCTGAGGAACTGGCCGGGGCTATACTTGACCGGGTTAATCCCACATGAAATTGACGCTACAGAGCCAGCGAATGGACGGCGTGCTGGTCATCCGGTGCAAAGGCCGCATTTCGTTCGGCAAGGAAGTGGAAGCCCTGGAAGCCGAGGTGCATAAACACACCAGGATTGCCGGCACAGACATCTTCCTCGTCAAGCAGGTGGTGATTCAGTTGGCCGAGACGGACTACGTGGACAGCTCCGGATTAGGAGCGATGATTCGATTGCTCGGCGTCCTGCGCGCCGCCGGCGGCGGGCTGAAATTATGCCAGTTGTCGCCGACCGTGGCCAAGGTGATCGAGCTCACTAATCTCGAAACCTTGTTTCACCCCTATACCACGGAGGCGCACGCGATCGCCGCGTTTGCCAGCGGGCATCGAACGCCCGGCGATTCGATGGGGTCGACCAAGACCCGAATCGTATGCGTGGATCCTTCAAGTAATTTGTTGGCCGGCCTGAACGCGCTGCTGACGCGCTCCGGTTATGAAGTCTTCACCACGCCTCGCCTGGGCGACGCCTCCACCCTGGTGACCGCCGTCGCGCCCGCATTGGTGATTTGCGGGCCGGGGATCATAGACCATTCCACGGCTGCGGCGATAATCGAGAAGTTCCGGCAAAACGCGCGTCTCCAGATTCTTCAGCTTCCGGCGGATTTTCACACGGCGGAGGCGGGCCAGGCGGGACAAGATCTGGTCGCTCAGGTGAACTCGCTGGTCGCCTCCGCGTCTGGGTGAAATCCTGAACGTGTAACCGCTCCCTATGGTCGCGGCTCGGTAAACGGCTGATTGCGCCCAGCGCCGAAACCGAGCCGCGACCATAGGGAGCGGTTACACGCCGCTTTCACTTGCCCGCCGGGGCGCGGCGGCGGAGTTCGTCGAAGAAGTTCAGAAGGAACGTCAGGTGCGTCGGCGGCTTCTGATCATTCGCAATCCCAACGGTTGCCGCGAGCCGCTTGCCGTCGGGCGACAGATCGTAGTTGGAGTAGATGCCGCCGGCGGCTACGCGAGTCTCCGTCCACAGGCGCGGCTTCCCGGCAATGAACTGGTCGCCCTTGACAGAGTAGCTGGCCGCCATCACGCGTCCGTCCGTGGTCTCAAAAAGCAGTTCACGCCCGTTGCGGGACCACACCGGGTACCGGCCGCTATCCGTCGAAATCTGCCACTGTCCTCCCGGCCCGGGAACGCCCGCACGTATATGGTGAAGTTTCCCGACTCTCCCCCCTGATACGCTAGCCACCGCCCGTCGGGCGAAAACGCCGAGAGGATGCCCCTGAACCGCGCTCCCACGAATAGCTCCGGCTTGCCAAGCCGGACCTCGAGGGCGCCTCGCGTTGGATCGTGTTCGACGAGCGCGGTGAAAATCTGTTGCTTGCCGCCGTTTCCGATCTGGCTAAACGCCAGACGCTTGCCATCCGGCGAAAAGGAATGTGGAATCTCCGCTGTCTTGCCGTCGGTCAGGCGCTGCGCCTCGCCCGATCCGTCCGACCGGATCCAGTACAAGCCGGGGGCTGCCGGGTTGGTGGATTGGAACACGATGTTCCTCCCGTCGGAAGTCCACACGGGCCAGCGATTCAGGCCCTTTAGGAAAGTGAGCCGCGACGTAGCGTCCCGATCCAGATCCTTCACCCATATGTCGTCGCTCTGGCCGTTCGCCACCGCGAACGCCAGCCGTTTGCCGTCGGGCGAGAAGCGCGGTGTGTAGTAGACATAGGGGCCGGGAGGCGCTTGCAGCACCTCCGTTTTGCCGGAGCTGTCCACCCAGGAGATCGACCGCGCCGGCCCCCCCGTTGATGTCCCCGAGAGGTAAATAAAGGTCTCGGATACCGAACGATCCGCCTCGAAAGCGAGATCGCCGCCTCCGCCGATGTTGCTGCTGACATCTTCCAGGATCGGTACCGGCGAGCCAGTGGCGGCCAGGCGGCTAGGGTCGAATGCTACGGCGAACAGAGTGCTTTGGTGCAGATAAATTAGATGCCCGGTCTTGGTCGATGTGGGAAGATAGCTTCCAGAAAAACCTCCGCGTGCGACCGTTTTCCGCTCGCCGGTGTTCAGCGAGATCACATCCATGTCTGCGCCGTCGTAGGTACCTGCGCTGGTGGACGCGGTGAAGAGGATCGCCTGGCCGCCCGGCAGGACCTGCGGCCAGCGATGCGTAAACTCGCCGGGCTTCAACTTGGTCACAGGCACGGGTGTTCCACCGGCGGAAGGGACGCGCACCAGTCCCCGGTTGATGTCCGGCGACAGGATGATGTTGCCGTCTTCGCCCCAACTTGCGCCGCGGCCGGCCGGCGCTTCGCACAGCGTGACAGCCGATCCGCCGTCCACCGAGATTTTCTTTAGCCGGCCATCGTCGAAGAATCCATCCATTGGCCGTCCGGAGAAAACAACGGGGAAGCTGCGTCCTCAGTACCCGCGAGCACCGTCGCATGGCTCTGATTCAGCAAACGAGTGTATAGCCGGACCTTGCCGTCCGTGCCCCGCAGCGTGAGCGCTAGCCGCGTGCCGTCCGGGGAAAGAGCGAACATGCTTCCGCCGGCGGGGCCCACGTTGCTCCTGTCCAGCGGCGTGTCAGGTGCGATCTCCACGTTCGGCCGACTCAGCGGACGCGACGGGGCGGGCCGCGTGGCGTTGTACCAACCAACACCGGCGACGATCAGCGCGACTCCCGCCAGCACCCAACCCGCGCCGGCGAGCCGCGACCAGAGGGAGCGGTTAGAAAGATCCGCAGCCGCAGGTTCCTCCATCGGACCGCCGAGCACGATCCTCGCCTCGCCGATGGCTTGCAATCGCTGCTTCGGATCTTTGTTCAAACAACGCTCGATCAACCGGCGGATCGCGGACGGCGTCGATGCGGGCAGGCGGTCGAGTTTCGGTTCCTCCTTGAGCGCCGAAGCCATGATCTCGGCGGCCGTGTCTCCGGTGAAGAGCCGTGTTCCGGTCAGCATCTCAAACAACACCACGCCGAAAGCCCAGATGTCCGCGCGGCGATCCACTGCTTTCCCCTTGGCCTGTTCCGGCGCCATGTAGGCCGCGGTGCCCAGGATCATTCCTATCTCGGTCGCGCGCATCGACAGAGTCGGAGACATGGCCGGGCTGCTGGCAGGAGAGCCGGATGCGGTGTCGCTTTCCCCGGTGAGCGCCTTGGCCAGGCCGAAATCCAGAACCTTGGCCGTGCCCTCCGGCGTGATTTTCACGTTGGCGGGTTTCAGGTCGCGATGAATCACGCCGCGATCGTGGGCGTATTCGAGAGCCTCGGCGATCTGCCGGGCGATGCTGAGCGATTCCTCCAGGGGAATCGCTCCCAATGCGATGCGATCGGCCAGCGTGGGGCCTTCGATCAGCGCGAGCACCAGCGACCGCGTGCCGTGGCTCTCTTCGAGTCCATAGATGGCGCCGATGTTGAGGTGGTCGAGCGAGGCTAACAATCGCGCTTCCCGTTCAAAGCGACCCATGCGATCCGGGTCGAGTGCCAACGCGGCGGGGAGGACTTTAACCGCCACGTCGCGCTTCAGCCGGGAATCATGAGCGCGGTACACCTCACCCATTCCGCCCCGGCCGAGCAGGGAAAGAACTTCGTAATGACCGATTTTGTCGCTGCGTGAGAGCGGCATGCGAGTAGGAATAAGTTTACCGCGCGAGCCCCATGCGCGAGATTGGGGCTTGTTCCGGTGCACAGGAAGCCTAAGCTGATGGATGGGGCTGGTCGAGCGTGGCATTCGTGCCTGAAATTGAAGTACAATCAACGACGGAGGTCTCATGCTCACTCGCCGTGGATTCGCCGGGGTTACATCTGCCGCTCTCGCCGCCGGTTTCTCTGAATTCGCTTTTGCCCAACGCGCTAATGTCGCCGGGGCTGCGCCTAAGAATACGGTCTGGCTCAATGCCAACGAATTTCCCGACGGCCCGCCCGCCGCGGCCGTGCAGGCCATGTCGCGCGTGATCGGCGAATCGAATCGCTATCACTATGGCGAATTCCAGGACTTCTATAAATCCGTCGCGAGCATCGAAAAACTGGACGCGAACCAGATTCTGATGGGCGCCGGATCGAGCGAGCCGCTGCATGATGCGGTGGACGTATTCACCTCTGCCACGCGGCCGTTCATCACCTGCTGGCCGACGTTTGAAGCTGGACCCGAGCTCGCCGCGGTGGAAGGGCACGCGGTGGTGAAGCTCCCGTTGAGCTCCTCTTATGCTTCCGACGTGAAGAAGCTGGTGGAAGAAGCGTCCAAGGCCGGCGGCGGGATGATTTACATCTGCAACCCGAACAATCCGACCGGTGCGATCACCACCAAACAGGATCTCGCGTGGACGGTGGACAATCTGCCGCCCAACACGATCCTGATGGTGGACGAAGCGTACTTCCACTTCAACCAGTCGCCCGAGACCGAGAGCGCGATGAAGTATGTGCACCAGGGCAAGAACGTTCTGGTGATGCGGACCTTCTCGAAAATCTACGGGATGGCGGGACTGCGCGCGGGTTATGTGGCAGGGCGTCCGGACCTGATCGAGAAGATGGCGCCGTATCGCAACAACGTGATCAGCATTGTGGCGGCGCGCGCGGTGCTGGCGGCCATCGATCTGGGAAATAAAATGATCGAGGAGCGGCGCGAAAAAATCGCCCGGACGCGCGGGGAAGTCTGCGCCTGGCTCAAGTCGAAGAAGCTCAACTTCATCGATCCCCAGGCCAACTTCATGATGGTGGACACCGGGCGCGACATCAAGCATATGGGGCCTGCCATGCTCGCCAAGGGTGTCGCGGTGGGGCGTCCTTTCCCGCCGTATAACAACATGATGCGCGTGACCATCGGGACGGATGCCGATATGGCGAAGTTCCGGTCGGCGCTGGGCGAAGTGCTGGGCGTCTAGCGTCCCGACTTCGAAATACGAGCCGATCAAGGACGGCGGGATTCATCCCGCGCGGGGCTTCAGCCGCGCACTGTCAGAGTTGCGGAGCTAAAGCTCCGCGCGGGATGAATCCCGCCGTCCAAAACTCGGGTTGCGAGATAACCAACCAGATCCTGGGATCTGATAACTACTCGGCGGAGGGTCGCGCCGCGACTTTCAGCCACATCCGGCAGATGGTTTCGAGGACTTGCACGGTCTGATCCAGGGTCTCCGTCTTTTGGACGAACGCGTTGGCGTGGAGATCGTAGGCCTTACGCACTTCTGGCTGCTGGACGGAATCCGCCAACACCACCACTGGAATGGTCCGGAAGATTGCACTGGACTTGAGAAGCTTCAGAATTTCGAACGCGTCCCAGTCGGGCAGGTGCAGATCGAGCAGGATCAGATCGGGATTCCGGCGCGAGAATCGTTCCCGATCTTCCAGCAGTTCAAGAGCGCGCGCGCCGGTGGTGGCGCGCGTCACATGATTCACTTCGCTCACTTGCGTCAGGGCGGCCGAAACCAGGCGCATGTGCTCCGAGCCGTTTCCGACCAATAAAATGTGTGGTATTTGATTCATTTCCAAGCGATAGCCGGGCGAGGGGTCAGGAGGGCTTCAGGAAATAAATCCCGCGGCTTTATGCTCCGCGCCCGGCAATCATCGGAGGTAATTTCATCGTAATGTCATATACCTCGCGCGCGGAAGTTAGACGCAGTTAGCTAACGGCTATGATTCCGGCATTGACCCGCGACAAAGGTGGTGTTAACTTTGGTGCCATGAGTGAGGGGGACGGCGGGCCATTGACGCCTGCCGAGATCAACGCTGGGCTCCAAAGGGTGCTGGAGAGCGACGGATTTCGCCATTCCGATCGCCTGCGCCGCTTTCTGCGCATCACTGTCGAATCAACCCTGGCCGGGCAGAGCGGCCAGTTGAAGGAATACACGCTGGGCCGCGACGCCTTCGACCGGGGTCCGGATTACGATCCGCGCACCGATTCGATTGTGCGCGTAGAGGCGCAGCGTCTGCGCCGCAAGCTCCGCGAATACTACGAAACGGCCGGGCGCCTGGATCCGGTTCGTATCGAGCTTCATTCCGGCAGCTACGTTCCCGAATTCTCGCGCGCGGCGGCGCCCGCGGAAACGCCTGAAACACCCGACGCGCTGCTCGATCCGAACACCGTAGCGGTCCTGCCCTTCGCGAATTTGAGTCCGGAAGCCGAGCAGGGGTATTTCTGCGACGGCATCACCGAAGACATCATCAACGCGCTGACCACCGTGCCCGAATTGAAAGTGCTGGGAAGCGCGAGTATGTTCCGCCTGCGCGACACGCCCGCCGACGTTCGCGAAATCGGCGAAAAGCTGGGCGCGGGGACCATTGTCGAAGGCAGCGTGCGGCGCGCGGCCGGCGTCCTGCGGATTTCGGCGAAATTGATGAACGCGCAGACGCGCCTGGCGATGTGGTCGGGCGCATTCGACCGTCCTCTGGGCGATGTGTTCGCGGTGAAGGACGAAATCGCCGGCGCGATTGCGGGAACGTTGCGCGTGACGCTGGGTTTCGATCCCAAGCCTCCGCTGCGCGACGGCGCTCCGAGTATCGAAGCGTACACGCTGTATCTCAAAGGCCGGCAGGCGGCCAATCGGCTGGATTTACCGGGGTACAAATCCGCCATCGAACTGTTCGGACGCGCGGTTTCGTTGTTTCCCGATTACGCGCTGCCCTACGCCGCGCTGGCCGATTTATATGCGAGCTCCGCGCTGATCAGCGTAATGCGGCCGTTCGAGGTGATGCCGCGGGCTAAACGTGCCGCCATGGAAGCGCTGCGCCTGGACCCGCGCCTGGCGCAGGCGTTCGCGGCGTTGGGATGGGTCACGTTTTTCTTCGATCGCCAGTGGGAGCAGGGCCTCACGTTGACGCGCCGCGCCATCGCTCTGGCCCCCAGCTACGCGTTCGGCCACTTCGCGCAGGGCGCCTGTCACACCATTCTCGGCCGATTCAACGAAGCCTTGGATTATTTCGAGCTGGCTCTGCAACTGGACCCCTTGTCGTTGCGGGTGCTGCGCGGCTTCGCCTGGACCCTTTCGGCGGCCGGCCGGTTCGATGAAGCGGAACGGCGCGCGCGCATGGCCGTGGAGCTGGCGCCCGACTCCTCTGAGCCGTATTACATGTCGGCGCTGATTTACCTGCATCATCGCAAGATCGCGGACGCGCTCGATGCGGTGCGGAAGGGGCAGCGCGGATCGCCCACCCCGCTCGCGCGCGGTCTGGAGGGCGCCATTCTCGCGGCATCCGGCGACCGGGCCGGGGCCATGAGCGTTCTGGATCAGCTCTCGGGCGCCGAGGAATGGGTGGATCCCGTGATCTATTCGCGGATTTACATGGAGCTGGGCGAGACGGCCAAGGCGCTCGATTATTTGCGGCAATCCATCGAAGAGCGCTCTCCGCTGGCGCCTTACGCGCCAACCGATCCGCTGTTCGCACGCCTGCGTTCCACCCGCGCGTTTCGCGATCTCATCGCGCCACTGAACTTGCCCGCGGCGCTGACGGCTTCGGTCACAACCCGGCCGTGAGCTGCCGGAACAGGTGGTCATCCATGACAATTCGTTCGAGCTCCAGCGCGGCGCGCGCCCCGAAAATGCGCAGCAGCGTCGTGATGCGTCGATCGTCCCGCAGGGGCCTTGAAAACACCACCGCCAGCAGCCCCGGCACGCGCCCCAGCGAATCCACCAGCGGCATGCCGACGTACGATTCGGCGCCCATGTCTTTTAGACCGAAGTCCAGCGGAAACAGGCTGGCGACTTTGGACTTATACACGCACATTCCGGTGCTCAGGACTTTTTCGCAGGGCGTCCCCTGCAGCGTGTAGCGGATGTTTTCGACGATTTTTCCGTCGCGAACCAGCGCGACTGTTTGGACCGTTTCGCCGGTTGGACCAGCCACCTGCCCGATCATCACCAGCGGAGCCTTCAAGGCTTTGGCCAGCGCTTCGGCGAGCAGACGCAGGTGATGCTCACCCACGCCGCCCGAAAGGACTTCGGCAACCATTCTCAGGTCCTTTTCAGCCTGGTTTTCGGTGCGTAGTTCGGAACGTTTTGTTACCGGCATCCGTCTCACTCTGGTGCGCATCGTAACACACGCGCTGGTACCCTAAGAATTAATCACCTCATGAAACTCAGCCTGGTTCTTGCCCTCGCCGTACCGCTCGCGGCGCAATCTCTTCAGGATTTCGAAAAAAAAGTCACCGAGTTCACGCTCCCCAACGGAATGCATTTCCTGGTGATTGAGCGGCATGACGCCCCGGTGGTGTCGTTCCATACTTACGCGAACGTGGGATCGGTGGACGATCCGGGCGGCGAAAGCGGCATCGCGCACATGTTCGAGCACATGGCGTTCAAAGGCACGCCCACCATCGGCAGCAAGAACTGGCCGGAGGAGCGGCAGGCGCTGGAGCATATCGAAGTAGTGTACGATCGCCTGGATCAGGAAAAACGCAAGCTTTCGCACGCCGATCCGGCGAAAATCAAAACCCTGGAAGACGAGCTCAAGACCGCCATCGCCAAGGCGGACAGCTTCGTCGATGAAAACGCGTTCGACCGCATCGTCGAATCGAACGGCGGGGTGGGCATGAACGCCGGCACGGGCGAGGATTCGACGAATTTTTACTACAGCTTCCCCTCCAACAAAATTGAACTGTGGTATTTGCTTGAGTCGGAGCGCTTTCTGCATCCGGTTTTCCGCGAGTTTTACAAAGAGCGCGACGTGGTTCGCGAAGAGCGGCGCATGCGTGTCGAATCGAGCCCGCAGGGCCGACTGGTGGAGGCGCTGCTGGCGACGGCATTCGAAGCGCATCCGTATCGCGTCGGGCCGGGCGGATGGGCCAGCGACATCGAAAACTTCCGGCGTCCGGAAGCCGAGGCGTTTTATAAAACCTATTACACGCCCGGCAACATTACCATCGGAATCGCCGGCGACGTGAATCCCGCGGAGGCGCGGAAGCTGGCTGAAAAATATTTCGGGCGATTGCCCCGCGGACCGCTGCCGCCGCTAGTTCGAACGGTCGAGCCCAAACAGGACGGCGAAAAGCGCGTGGCCGTCGAATCGCCCGCCCAGCCGTTCCTGGCGATCGTGTACAAGCGTCCCGATCAGCTTTCGAAAGACGACGCGGCGCTCGATGTGCTGAGCGACGTGCTGTCGGGAGGGCGGACTGGCATCATTTATAAGGAGCTGGTGCGCGACAAGAAAATCGCGCTCGCGGCCGGCACGCAGCCGACCTTCCCCAGCGGAAAATATCCGTCGCTGTTCATCTTTTTCGTGATTCCATCCAGCGGCCACACGATTCAGGAAAACGAAAAAGCGGTGAGCGCGATTATCGACCACCTGAAGAAAGAAAAAATCGACGCGGAAACCCTCAACCGCGTGAAGACCAAGCTGCGCGCGGACCTGATTCGCAAGCTCGACAGCAATTCCGGTCTCGCGGCCGAGATGTGCAGCTATTCGGTAGCTTACGGCGACTGGCGCAAGCTGTTCACCGAACTCGAAGAATACAACAAGATCACCGCCGACGATGTGCAGCGCGTCGCGAAGACTTATCTGATCGACACCACCAAAACGGTCGCGTATACGTACGCGCCGGCGCAGGGAGGCGGCAAATGAGGCTACTCATTACGCTCGCCGCCGCCGCGCTGGTTTCCGCGCAGCCCGTTCCTTCTTATAAGGACCTGAAATATCCGCCGCTGCGCCAACCGCACATTCCGGAGCCCGCGCAGTTCACGCTTTCAAACGGCATGCGCGTGTTTCTATTGGAGGATCACGAGTTGCCACTGGTTCGCGGCGTGGCGCTGGTCCGCACCGGCAATCTGTTCGATCCGCCGGACAAAAAGGGCCTCTCGCAGGTGATGGCGGATGTCCTGCGCTCGGGCGGAACGAAATCGAAAACCGGTGACCAGATTGACGAGCAGCTTGAAAATCTTGCCGGCTCGGTCGAAAGCGGGATGGACGAATCGAGCGCGAGTATGTCGTTTTCCGCGCTCAAGGAATCGGCCGATACGGTGCTCCAGACTTTCAAGGATCTGATGACCGAGCCGGAATTCCGCCAGGACAAAATCGATCTGGAGCTGTCGCAGTTCCGCAGCGCGATCGCGCGGCGCAATGACGATGCCGGCGGAATTCCCGACCGCGAACTGCTGGCCATCGTATATGGACGCAACAACTCGTATGGCTGGCAGATCGAATATGACGACCTGGCGCACATGCATCGCGAGGATCTGATCAGGTTTTACCAGCGCTATTATTTTCCGAAGAACATCATCCTGGCGATCTACGGAGATTTTTCGACGCCGCAGATGAAAGATCGCCTTGAAAAGCTGTTCGGCGACTGGAAAGTAGAGCAGCCGCCCGTCCCGGCGTTTCCCGCGGTGACCGCGAAGGCGGCTCCGGGCATCTATCTGGCCGAAAAACAGGACGTCACGCAAACGTTTTTTTCGATCGGAGAGCTGGGCGGTACGCTGCGCGATAAAGACTATCCGGCATTGCAGGTTGCCGCCAATATTCTGGGCCAGGGGTTCAGCAGCCGGCTGGTTTCCGAAATCCGTACCAAGCTCGGCTATGCGTACGATATCAGCGCATCGTGGGCCGCCAATTACGATCATCCGGGAACCTTCCGCATCGACGGCAGCACCAAGTCGGCATCCACCACCGAGACGATCCAGGCGATTCAAGCCGAGATCGGGAAGATGCGCACCGGCGAGGTGACCGAACAGGAACTGCGCGACGCCAAGGACGGCGTGCTCAACAGCTTCGTGTTTTTTTTCGACAGCCCGGTGAAGACGCTGAACCGCGTGGTGCGATACGAGTACTTCGGATACCCGAAAGATTTTCTCGCCGAGTACCGCAAGGGCATCGATTCGGTGACTCGCGCCGACGTTTTGCGCGTCGCCAAAGAACATTTTCTTCCTGCCAATCTGACCATTGTCGCGGTCGGAAATCCCAAGGACTTTGGAAAACCACTGACCTCGCTCGGAGCGGTGAACCAGATCGATCTGACCATTCCGGAACCGAAGGCGGAAGCCTCGCCCGCAAGCGCGAAGATGGACCAGGCCAGCATCGCGCACGGCCACGAGCTGCTGGAGCACGCGCGGCAGGCCATGGGCGGAACCGAAAAACTCGCGGCGGTGAAAGATCGAACGCAGACCATCGAGACGACCATGCAGGGCGCCAAAATCAAGGGGCAATCGCGCTTCCTCGCTCCCGGCTATCTGCGCGAAGACCAGGAGTTTCCGTTCGGTAAAGTGAGTGCGTACACCGACGGAAAATCCGGATGGATGCAAACGCCGCAGGGAAACATGCCCATGCCCGCGCAGGTGCTAAAACAGGCGCAAGGCGAAATGTTCCGGGACCTTCTACACGTGATGCTGGCCGATCGCGACTCCGCCGTCGAGGTCAACGCGATTTCTGCCGACACGGTGGAAATCTCGGCGGGTGGTCACAGCGTCAAGCTGCAGTTCGATCCCTCCACCGGGCTGCCGGCGCATGAAATGTATCAGCAGGCCGGGCCGGGCGGGATGCTTCAGATCGACGACGTGCTTTCGGACTGGCGCGACGCCGGCGGCTTGAAGATGCCGTTCAAGATCGCGACCATGCAGAACGGATCGGCGCTCCGCGAATCCGTGGTCTCCGATTATCAATTCAACACCGGACTCAAAGCGGAGGATCTCAGCCGGAAGCCATGAAGAATTGGACGGTATTGCTGCTCTCCGCCTGCACGTTCGCCCAGACGCCCGCCGAGCAGCGCGGAAAACAAATCATCGATGCGGCGATCCAGGCGCTGGGCGGAAATAATTTCCTCCAGATGGAGGACCGTATTGAAACCGGCCGCGCGTACTCGTTTTATCGCGACAACATTTCCGGACGCGATATCGCGAAAATTTATACGCGGTACATCACCGTGCCGGCCGGCAAGACCGGCCAGGTGCTGGGCCAGCGCGAGCGCGACGCGTTCGGCAAGAACCAGGACGTCTCCCAGCTGTTCACCGAGAATGGCGCATGGGAGATCACCTGGCGCGGATCGAAGGAGCTGCCCAAGGATCGCTTCGACCGCTATCGCGATTCGCTGCTGCGCAACGTTTTCTACATCCTGCGCGTGCGCCTGCACGAGCCTGGAATGATTTTCGAATCGCGCGGGTCCGATGTGATCGATAATCAGCCGGTGGACATTGTCGACATCACCGACGCGGATGATCGCGTGGTTAGGGTGCAGTTTCACCAGAGCACGCATCTGCCGGTCCGGCAGATTTATACGCACTTCAACGATCTGACCAAAGAGCGCGACCAGGAAGTGACGCTGTATTCGCGGTATCAGGAAGTGAACGGGATTCAGTGGCCCCATGCCATTCACCGTGAGCGGAACGGCGACAAGGTGTACGAAATTTTCTCGGAATCGGTGGAGATGAACAAGGATCTGACCGATGAGTTGTTTTCCGTGCCTGCGCCGGGGGCGGATCTGAGCAAGCCTCCGAAGAAGAAATGATTTACTTCGCGCTTCCCAGAGCCAGGCTCTGATCCGTATTCAGCACCGAACGCACCCGATCGAGTAGCGCCTGCTGCGTGAACGGGCGCGCGATTTCATTCGGGCCGCGCTCCTCGCCTTCGACGATCTCGATCACCTGCAAGTCCGGATGCGCGGCGCGAAGCGGACCGGTCATGGATCCGGCTTCGGCACGCTCCGCGATCAATACGTCGATCGGGCCGTCGTGCATCTGCGCAACGGCCAGCGCCTCCGGCGCATCGAACGCTTCGAGCACGTGATAGCCGTTGGCCTCGAAGAAGTTATGCAGTTGCCCGCGCACCGCTTCGGTTCCCGCTGCCAGCAAAATCGATCGGGGCGCGCCGTCGTCGCCGGGCTTGGGCAATAGCATGGTTCCTGAGGCGCGCGGCAGAAGGAGTTCGAACCGGCACCCGCCGCCGGCCGTCGCCTGCGCGCTGACGAAGCCGTCGTGTTCGACCGCGATCGAATGCACCACCGACAGGGCCAGCGCTTCTTCAGCCGCCGACGACGGCTCGAATAATTTTTCGGGATCCGTCTCCTCTCCGGTGTAGGTCACCGCGACCAGAGTGTGGGAGCGCGTCCGGCCGTTGACCGGCGCATCCACCGCTCCGGTCTCGATCAGCAGCCGCCCGCCGCGCGGCATGGTGGCGCAGGCATGCAGCACCAGGCTCATGATGGCCTGCTCGATCTGCCCGGGATCGGCCTGGACGCGGCCCGCCCGCGGATCCGGGCGCAGAGTCACCTCGATGGCCGCGCCGGCCACCGATTCAATCAGTTTGTGAGCGCGCCGGAGCACCGCGTTGATGCTCAGCGTTTCATGTTTGGCGACCTGGCGCGTGCCGAAAGCGTTCAGCCGGCCATTCATCTGCTCGGCCGCGGAAGCCGCCTGGTGAATCTCCTCGAGCGCCTTGCGCGCCGGCGAATAGTCGCTGAACTGGCGAAGCAGCTGCTCACTCTGCGTGCGGATGGTTCCGAGCAGGTTGGCGTAGTCGCTCGAAACTCCGAACGCCAGCCGCGCCAGGGCGTCCAGCTTGTTGGCCTGGCGCACCTGCCGCTCTTCCCACCGACGCGCGCTTACGTCATGGAACGTCAGCACCGCCCCGAGCGTCCTTCCTTCCGATTTCACCGGCGCCGCCAGCCCTTCGATCCACATTTCTTTTCCGCCCGCCGAGGTGAGCTTCCAGGTCCGATCGAAGGGCACCGGCGCGTCGCGCAGGATCGCCAGCGAAACCGGGTCGGAAGCTTCCGCGCCCGCGTCTTCATCGGCCAGGCGCACCACGTGTTCGATGGCCAGGCCCTGCGCCGCCGGCAACACGGCTCCACTCAACCGCTCAGCCGCGTGATTCATCAGCAGCACGCGCGCGTTCACGTCGGTCACCACCACGGCGTCCCCCACCGATCCGACAATGGTCCGCAGCCGCGCCTCGCGTTCCTCGAGTTCCCGCTCGGCGCGATGCTTGTACATGGCGATCTCGATGGAGCTCGAAAGCGCGGCGGGCGCCAGAGGCTTGACGATGTACCCGAAGGGTTCGGCGACTTTGGCGCGCTCGATGGTGGCGCGATCGGCATTGGCAGTCAGGAAAACCACCGGAATGTGATAGCGTTCACGAATGGCGGTCGCCGCTTCCACCCCGTCGGCGCGGCCGTCCAGCCGGATGTCCATCAGAACCAGGTCGGCTTCGGCGGCGTGTTCGATGGCCTCGGCCGCCGTCCCCACCTGCGCCACCACTTCATGGCCCAGCGCTTCCAGGCGCGTGGCGATGTCGTGCGCGATCAACCCCTCGTCTTCCACCACCAGAATTTTGTGCGATTTCTCGGTCTTCATCCTTCACCTTCCGGGTCTGTGTGAAAACTGCGGACGCGCTCCCCTTGCTAACGCGCGGGGTTCCGCAGGTCGCTCCTTCGACAGCGCGGCAAACGGAACCCCGACCGTCAGGGAGGGGAGCAGGTGCGTCTTCACACCGACTCTTCCGGAAAGGAGATCCGAAAGACCGCTCCAGACGATGCGCCGGATTTCGATTCCACCTCGAGTTTTCCTTTCAATTGCCGCGTCAGGATCGTGACAATCTGGAGGCCGAGCGATTTGCGCTGTTGTTTTTCCGTTTTTTGATGGAGGCCGCAGCCATCGTCCCGCACGGTCAGCTCAATGCGACCGTCCCGCCGCGCGCCCTCGATCCAGACCGAGCCGCCGCGACCGTCCGGAAAGGCATGCTTCAGAGCGTTCGACACCAGCTCGTTCAGGATCAGGCCCGCCGGAATGGCGCGATCCACGCCCAGCGTGAGGGCTTCCATGTTGACGTGGCCCGAAATTCTCCCATCGTCGACTCCATAGGAGTGCAGCAGATTATTCAGCAGCAGCGTGGCATGCTCAGCCAGGTCGACCTCCCGCAGGTCTCCCGTCTGGTAGAGCTGCTCGTGAATCAGCGCCATGGACTCCACGCGGTTCTGGCTCTCCAGCAGCGCGTTTGAGAGCGAACCTTCTTCAAACGCTCCGGCCTGCAGACGCAGCAGGCTCGCGATCACCTGCAGGTTATTCTTGACCCGATGATGCACCTCCTTGAGCAGCACCTCTTTTTCAGCCAGCGACTCCCTCAGCCGGTCGCGCTCCCGTTTGAGCTGCCGGATCAGGTCCATTTTTTCGGTCGCGCGCACCACCGCCGACCCGAGCCCTTCCGGCGTCATCCGGTCCTTTACCAGGTAATCCTGAGCACCTGCTTTCATCGCATTCACCGCCACTTGTTCATTCGCCAGGCCCGTTAACATCACCACCGCCGAGGGCGGCGCGTGCGACGCTTCTGTCAATCTCAGCTGCGCGATAAAATCCAACCCGGTCATATCCGGCAGCTTGTAGTCAATCAGAATGCAATCCGGCGCAACCGCCCGGCACCTCTCCAGTCCTTTCGCGCCCGTCCCTTCGCCCCAGAATTCGAGTTTCGAGCCGACCGACTCCTCGATCAGAATGCGGAACAACCGGCGGTCGGCTTCGGAATCGTCCACCATTACCAGCTTCATATTCAATGGTCGTTATGAGAGTCCACCGGCATCCATCGCTTCCCTTCCGAGCTTCGTTGCGGGAGGGCGGGACTTTAGCCCGCGCGAGGCTTGAGCCTCGCCCTTGCCCGAGCGGCGCTGAAGCGCCACGCGGATTGAGATCCGCCGTCCACGTTATATTGAAACCTCCCACCAAATTGTGGGCGAAGGAAGGGGAAATTCTCTGTTTATTTCGCCTTAGGAGGCGTCATCGTCATCCATTTCATTTCGGTCCCGGCCGGCAGGACCACGCGTGCCGATTTTGTATGTAAAGTCAGGAGCCCGCCCGGATGGAAACCGGCCGGATAAACTGGCCGAAGCGAAGCCGGTGCCCCGCCCAAGTGCGCTTCCCCCATCAACAGAATCGCCGCGAACGGCGCGGTCACGCCGTTCATTTCATACCGGTCGAACTCCAGCTCGAGGTCGAAGCCGCGCCGATCGCTCAGGTAATGCCGCGCCGTCACGATTCTGCCCCGCACCTTCACACCCGCCGGCGCAACCAGCGCCTTCGACTTCGGATCCAGCACCGGCCGCGCGATGGTCGCGGACACGATATCGCCCGCCGCCGCCGTATCCGTGTCGATCGGCGCGGCCAGCTTCAGCACCAGGTCGAGGCCGCCCGCAAACGCCGCGCTCGCCTGCTTCGCGGCTCTGGTATTTGCCTCCGACGGCAAGTCCGAGTCATCGAAACGGATGGTCGATTCGGCCATGTACTCGTGGCACGCCGAAAACATGATCACGCTCTGCGTGGCCGATCCGTCCGGATGCGACGTCCGCAACTCCGCCTTTTGCGGAATCAAAAACCCTCCGTCGCCCACCTTTTCAAAGTGATAATCAATCCCCGTTTCCGCCCGGCACATGCCGGAATCGACCGATAGCGCGCCCGTGTCCTGGGTCAGGTGCGCCAGATCGTCCGCGTCCACGCTGATCTCAAATTCGCCCGAATACGGCGTGTTCCACCACATTCCGCCCACCAGTCTCACCTGGTAATGGCTGGCCGCCAGCGGGACCGTGTAGGTGTAGCGAAACACCCGCCGGCCTTCCCCCGTCTTTTCTCCGGCGAACGTGACGCGCGCCCCGGGGTTATCGAACACGCCCCGGAGCAGCGTGCCGAACGCTCCCGTGCTGATCGGTCCACTGGTGACGAATGAGTCGATATCCCGCGAATCGAACTGGCTGGCTCCCGGCCACGCGTTGATCTCGCGACCCTCCGCCACGGCGACTTCCAGCCGCACCCGGTCAGCGGCCGTTTTGATCAGATCCCTCGGCTGCACCGCCGGGCACGTGTTCTTGTCCTGCCGGGGAACCTTCAAAGGCGACAAATATTCGCGCTGGATGGTTTCCTGGCAGGTGTAGCGTGGAAGGTTCCGCGTCGTATTCAACACCTTAGCCGTGGCGAGCTCCAGTACTCGTTGAGCCTCTGCCGGCATCTCCTGCGCCTGCACAATTCCCGCCGCGAACATCACCCCGATAGCGATCCGCATGATTCTGTCGCGATTATACGTCACCGGCCGCGACTCCTGATACGATAGGTACTTGCCAGGCTCCGGGCTTCGTGCAACGGGCGGCTGCGAACCCCGCCAGGTCCGGAAGGAAGCAACGGTAGCGGTTTAACCTGTGTGCCGCGGATCACCCGGGGTCTGGCATATTTACGAACCTCCGCGAATTTCCCGCACTCCCCGCCCCAGCCTCCGCCGCAGCAGTGTCCGCAGCGTGACTCCTTCCGTATAGCCCACCCGCGCCGCAATCTGGTCCACGCTTTCGCGGCTGGTCTTCAGCAGGTGCACCGCCCGCTCCACCCGCAGGCTCTGAAAATAGGCGAGCGGCGATTTTCCCAGCACCGCCTGCATCCGCCGAGCCAGCGTCCGCTTGCTCGATCCCGCCGCGCGGGCCGCTTCGTCCAGCGAAAATCCCGCGCCCAGCCGCGTCCGCGCCCAACCCTCGAACCGCTCGACCAACGGATCGGAATGCACCAGGTGATCCGCCAGCATGTAAGCCGTCTGCGACGGCCGGGAATCGACAATCAGGTATTTCGCCGTCAGCGCGGCCAGCTTCGGACTGCTGCGGCGCACCAGCCACAACGCCAGATCCATGTGCGAAAGCGCCGCGCCCGCGGTTACGAATTTTCCCGACTTCACGATCATGTTCGATTCGTCGAGCAACACGCGCGGGTATCGTTTGCGAAACATCGGCGCGAGCCACCACGTCGTGGTCGAATGATGACGATCGAGCAACCCGGTCTCCGCCAGCACAAACGTCCCGATGCACGCCGCCGCAATGGTCGCGCCCTGTTGCGACCAGCGTTTGAGCGCCGCGCCCGCATCGCGGATTTCCGGCCGTGCCAGCGCGTTCGCGAGCGCCTCCGGCATCTTGTACCCGATGGCCGGCACCACCACGCAATCCGGCGCGCGATTCGGGATCGGCCGCACCGGGACGGTCAGCCCCTGCGACGTCTTCACCGCTCCGCGCACGCCTACCATGGTCACTTCGAACCGCAAGGCGACTCCCGACATGTCCGCCAGCTCATTGGCGGTTTGAAATGCATCGAGCACGGTCGCGAGACCCGTATCGAAAACGCCATGTAACACAAGCACATCGACGCGCATGGCAAATATGATATCAAATATGGCATTCTGGCCAATAGGCGTTTGGTCTCGCGAACGTTAAGCTCGAAGCGTAAGTCATATTCTTCAAGGAGACTCAACATGCCTAAGCTAGCCTTGTTCGCCCGTCTAGAGGCCAAACCTGGAAAACAGGATGAGGTCGCCCAGTTCCTCCAGAAGGGCCTGGAGCTCGCCCGCCAGGAATCCACCACGCCGCTGTGGTTCGCACTGCGCGTGGGACCCACCACCTTCGCCATCTTCGACGCCTTTGCCGACGAAGCCGGCCGTCAGGCGCATTTGAATGGACCCATCGCGCAGGCTCTGATGGCCAATGCCCCGCACCTGCTCGCCTCCCCGCCCGTGATCGAGCCGCTCGAAGTCCTGGGCTCGAAACTTCCCGCCGCGGCGTAGGCGCTCGCATCACTCTCGAGGGGTTCCGCATGCCGCGCAAAGCGGAACCCCGCGCGTCAGCAAGGGGAGCACGTCCAAAGTTTTCACCCGGCCGCGCGTCTGGCCGACCGCCGAAACCGTCAATCCTCCTCGCGGAATGCGCGCCCTGCTAACATGGGCTTTACCCCCCTCATGTATCAGGTGATCGCGCGAAAATACCGGCCCCAATCCTTTGCCGAGCTGATTGGCCAGGAGCACGTCAAAACCACCCTTGAAAACGCCATCACCCAAGGGCGCATCGCTCACGGCTACATTTTTTCCGGCCAGCGCGGGACCGGCAAAACCACCGTCGCGAGGATTCTGGCCCGCTGTCTCAACTGCGAATTTGGCCCGACCGCCACGCCCTGCGGAAAATGCGCCAGCTGCGTCGAAATCGCCTCCGGCTCCAGCATGGACGTCATCGAAATCGACGCGGCCTCCAATCGCGGCATCAATGAAATGCGCGAGCTGCGCGAAAACGTGCGCTTCCGCCCGGCGCGCGACCGGTATAAAGTTTTCATCGTCGACGAAGCCCACCAGATCACCTCGGAAGCGTTTAACGCGCTGCTGAAAACTCTCGAAGAGCCGCCCGAATGGGTGGTTTTCATTCTGTGCACCACTGAAGCGCACAAAATTCCGTCGACCATCGTCTCGCGCTGCCAGCAGTTCAGCTTTCGTTCGGTCGATTTCGCCGAACTCGTCGCGCGCATGCGCTGGATCATGGTCCAGGAGGGCATCGAAGCCGACGACGCGGTGCTCAGCGTTCTCGCGCAGGCCGGCGAAGGCAGCGTCCGCGATTCGCTTTCGGCCCTCGATCAGGCCATTGCATGCTGCGGGACCACGCTCAAAGCCGACGAGCTGCGCGCCCTGCTCGGCATGTTCTCGCTCGAATCGCTGGGCGAAGTTTCGACCGCGCTCACCGCGGCCGATTCGCGCCGCATGCTCGATATCGTCCTGGAACTCGAATCGAACGGCCGAAGTTTACAGCACTTTTCGCGCGAGCTGGCGCGCTATTTTCGCAATCTGCTGGTGGTGAAGATTTCAGGCGTCGGGACGAAGCTGGTGGCAGGAACTCCGGAAGAGCAATCGAAGCTCGCGGAAACCGCCGGTCGTTTCAGCGAAGAAGATCTGACGCGCTATCTGCAGCTCTCGCTCGATTTATTCAAGGACTTGCAGTCGTCGCTGCAGCCGCGCCTGCATCTCGAAATCGGGCTGTTGCGGATGGTCCATGCCGGGAAGCTGCAGTCGATCGAAGCGGCTTTGTCTTCGCTCGGCGGTGCATCTCCCGCTCCGAAGGCCGCGCCTCCGACGGCTGCCCCGCCGAGGTCTGCTCCCCCGTCCGGCGATCTGCGCGCCCGGCTCCACGCCGCGCTGCTCGAAGCCAAACAACTCCATCTGGCCGACGCCATCGAACATTCCGAAATCGCCGAAGCGCCGGGAGAGCTGGTGGTCACCACGCCTAAAATGTACTTGATGTATTTGAAGCAGCCGGATTTCGAAACCGCCGCGCGGCGGTTAAGTGGAGCGGCCAAAATTACGATCAAGGCCGGAGACCCCGCGCCGGCTCCGGTCGCCGTTCAAGCGCCCGCCCCTTCCGTGGACGAAGCCAGCGCGCGCGCGCTAACGCATCCGGAAGTCCGCCGCTTCCAGGAAACCTTTCCCGACAGCCAGGTGCGCACCGTCCGGAATCTCAGGGAGAACTGATTATGAATCCTCGAAACATGCAGTCGATGATGCAGCAGGCCCAGAAGATGCAGCAGAAGATGCAGGAGGAGATCGCGCTGATCCGCGTCGAAGCCTCCGCCGGCGGCGGCATGGTGACCATTAAAATGGACGGCCACAAGAACGTCACCGGCGTGGCCATCGATCCGGAAGTGGCCGGCGACGTCGAGATGCTGCAGGACCTGGTGCTGGCCGCCTGCAACGAAGCGACCAAGAAAGTGGACGAGGAGACGCAGAAGAAGGTCGGCGGGATGCTGGGCGGCATGGGCCTGCCTCCCGGCCTGCTCTAACGCCGGTTTATGCCCGATTTCGCCGAACCACTGCAACGCCTGATCGACGAGTTCAAACGCCTGCCCGGCATCGGCCAGAAATCGGCGCAGAGGCTCGCGTTCCATGTCCTGCGCGCCCCGCGCGATCAGGCCGCCCGGCTTTCGGCCGCGCTGATCGACGTCAAAGATAACCTGGGGATCTGCGCGGATTGCCACAACATCGCCGACGCCGAGCTGTGCCCGTACTGCCGCGACCCGCATCGCGACCGCGGCTCCATTTGCGTGATCGAAGAGCCGCACAACATTCTGCCCATCGAAACCACGCGCACGTTCAACGGTCTCTATCACGTTTTAAATGGCGCGATTTCTCCTCTGCGCGGCATTGGACCCGAACAGTTGAATATCAAAATGCTGCTCGACCGCATCGGCCGCGGCGAAGTGCATGAAGTGATTCTCGCCACCAATCCGACGGTCGAAGGCGAAGCCACGGCCGTGTATTTATCGCGCCTTCTGAAGCCGCTGGGATTGAAAGTAACGCGGATCGCCATGGGCATCCCGGTGGGCAGCGACCTGGAATTTGCGGATCAGGTCACGATGTCGAAATCATTAGAAAACCGGAGGGAGATGTGAGAATCTTGTTGCGTCGAAACGGACGTGCTCCGCTCCCTGACGGTCGCGGTTCCGTTGCGCGCGCTTGCGGAACCCTGAGCGTAAGCGAGGGGAGAACGTCCGGAATCTTCATCGCATTGGCTCTGCTGATCGCAGCCGTCGCGACCGCGCAAACCAATCCGGCCGCGCTCGCCGCTCGCCACTGGCGCGAAGCGCACGAACGCCCGATCGTCGACGAATACATGGCGTTTCTCTCCATTCCGAACATCGCCACGGATCGCGAAAATATCCAGAAAAACGCGGAATTCATCGCGAAAATGCTCGAGAAACGCGGCGTCGCGCCCAAGCTCGTATCGGTCCCCGGATCGAACCCGGTAGTGTTCGGCGAAATCAAATCGCCCGGCGCCACGCGGACCATCGTCTTCTACGCGCACTACGACGGCCAGCCGCTCGATCCCAAAGAATGGGCCACGCCACCGTTTCAACCCGTGCTGCGCGACAAATCGCTTGAAAAAGACGGTCAGGTGATTCCCCTGCCCGCTTCGCATTTCGATCCCGAATCGCGGATCTACGCGCGATCTTCGGGCGACGACAAGCTGGGCGTATTTCAGATCATCACCGCGCTCGACGCCCTGCGCGCGGCCGGGATCAAGACCAGATCGAACATCAAATTCGCGTTCGAAGGCGAGGAAGAAGCCAGCTCCATCAATCTTGAGCAGATCTTAGCCGCGAACAAGCAACTTTTCTCGGGCGACGTCTGGTTGATCTGCGACGGTCCCGTGCACCAGACGCGCAAGCCTCTGATCACTTTCGGCGCGCGCGGGATCGCCACGGTCGACATCACATTATATGGACCGCGCCGCGAGCTGCATAGCGGGCACTACGGAAACTGGGCGCCGAATCCGGCCATGCTGCTCGCGCAGCTGCTCGCGTCGATGAAGGATGAGAGCGGCCACGTCCTGGTTGACCACTTCTACGACGGCATCGACCCGTTGAGCCCGCTCGAAAAGAAAGCCATCGCGGACGCTCCTGACAATGACAAGGACCTGATGCGGGAGCTGTGGCTCGGGTCGACCGAGAACGCGCCAAAAACTCTGGCCGAATTAATCAACATCCCCACCCTCAACGTCCGCGGTATGTCGAGCTCGCGCACCGGCGCGGGCGCGTCGAACGTGATCCCGATTTCCGCCACCGCGACCATCGATATGCGGCTGGTCAAAGGAATGGATCACACCCAGACGGCGGACCGGTTGATCGAGCACATCCGCAAGCACGGCTACTTCATCGTCGATCACGATCCCAGCCCCCAGGAACGCATGTCGCACCCAAGAGTCGCGAAAATCATGGTCCACGAAGGCGGTTACAACGCCGTGCGCACCGCCATGGATCTTCCGATTTCGCAGGAAGTGATGCGCACCGTCGAATCCGCGCGCGGAAAAACCATCCTGATGCCGACCACCGGCGGAAGCGCGCCGCTGTTCCTGATGGAACGCGCGCTCGGCACCCGGACCATTTCCATTCCCACCGCCAACCACGACGACAATCAGCACACCTTCAACGAGAATCTGCGCATCCAGAATCTGTGGGACGGAATCGAGCTGATGGCCGCGCTGCTGGTGATGTAGCGTGGCCCTCGGCTCGCGGGTGGACTGGCGCAGGTTCCTCCGGCCGGACTACCTGATCTGGCTTCTGCTGTTCGGCGCGCTGGCGGGATTCAGCCCGGGGCAGTCCCCCATCGTTGTCACGCTGCTGATTCTGATCGGCGCCGTGCAGGTGTTTGAACCGAGGATCGGCACGCGCCTGTCGATCATGATCAACCTGATGCTGTGCTATCCGTTGATCCTGTTCAGCGTTCCGTGGCCGTACGGTATCAACAGCGCGTACTGGGTGATGCTGCTGCTGCCGGTCATTTCGGCGGCGGCGAATTTCGGCTTGCCTGGAACCGCCGTGGTCGCCGTGATCGCCTGCCTGGAGGACCTCTCGTTCGTGTTGTTTATCGAACAGCACAACCGTATGTTCGCGAACGTTCCGGACGTGCCTCAGCTTTACATCGATGCGGAGAACAAGCTGGAACTGGCGCTACGTATGCTGTCTCTGCTGGTGGTGAGCTACCTGACGCATCAGCTTGCCAGGGCCAAGCGGGAGGAAGCGCTCAAGTATCAGCGCGCAGCCGAACAACTCGCCGAGGCCAATGAGAGCTTGAAGAACGCCGAGGCCGCGGTGCGCCGATCGGAACGGCTGGCCGCGCTGGGACAACTGACCGCCGGACTCGCGCATGAATTGCGGAATCCCATGGGGACGATGAAGACGTCGGCCGAAATGCTCGCCCGCAACGTCGGTAAGGAGAACGAGATCGCGCGTGAAATGGCCGGATATATAAAGGAAGAGGTCGACCGGGCCAATTCGCTGATCACCCGGTTTCTGGATTTCGCGCGGCCGCAGCATCTGAAGCTCGAAACGGGCGAGGTGACGGCCATGCTCGACCGCGCCATCGACCGGTTTGAGCGCGAGAAAACCGGAGTCTCGGTGTATAAAAATTATGCGCCCGATACGCCGCTGATCGCCCTCGATACGGAGTTGATGGAAGGCGTGATCACGAACCTGTTGATGAACGCGGCGCAGGCCAGCCCGCCCGGCGGAGTGATCACGGTGAAGACGCGCTGGTTGGACGATACGGTGGAGATCGCGGTGATCGACCGCGGCTCCGGCATCGACCCGAAGAATCTCGAAAGCATTTTCAATCCGTTTTTTACGACCAAGGCGGAGGGGGTGGGACTCGGGCTCGCGATCTGTTCGAAGATCGTAAATGAGCATGGCGGGCACATCGAAGTCGAAAGCACGCTGGGCGAAGGCAGTGTGTTTCGGGTGTTATTGAAAGCCAGGTAGGGAGTTGTGGCGCACGCACTCCTGCGTGCTGCGTCGACACTCATGTCGACGTCTCCATGGGGTGTCGAGAAGAGTCTCGACACGGCACGCTGAAGCGTGCGCCACAATCGGGTAAGAGGAGAAGAATGGCTGCGATTCTGGTAATCGAAGACGAAGAGAAGCTGCGGCGCGTGATCGGCATGCACCTCGGCTCGGCCGGCTATCAGGTGAAAGCCACCGGCACGGCCGAGGAAGGCATCAAACACGCCGACGATGTCGACCTGATCCTGACGGATTTGAAGCTCCCCGGCATGACCGGCCTCGATCTGCTCGAAAAGTTGCGCGCGCAGAACTGGGGCGCGCCGGTGATCGTGATGTCGGCCTTTGGAACGGTTGAAAATGCGGTCGAGGCGATGAAGAAGGGCGCGGTCGACTTTCTGCCCAAGCCGTTTTCGCTCGATCATCTGTCAGTCGTCGTCGAAAAGGCGCTCGAAGTCCGCAAACTGCGGGACGAGAATCGCGAACTGCGCGAAGCGCTGGGGCAAAAGTATCAGTTCGAAAACATCATCGGCCGCAGTGCCGCGATGCAGGAGATTTTCGCCACCGTGGTGCGCGTCGCCGGCACCCGCGCGACGGTCCTGCTGGCCGGCGAAAGCGGCGTCGGCAAGGACATGATCGCGCGCGCCATTCATCATCATTCGCCGCGCCGCGACCGGCCGTTCGTGAAGATCAACTGCACCTCGATCCCTGAAAATCTGATGGAGAGCGAGCTGTTCGGCTACGAGAAAGGCGCGTTCACGGGCGCCAATGTTTCCAAGCAGGGCAAATTCGAAGCCGCCGACACCGGCACAGTGTTCCTGGACGAAATCGGCGACGTGCCGGCCGGAATTCAGGTGAAGCTGCTGCGCGTCCTGCAGGATCGCGAGTTTGAACGGCTGGGCAGCAATAAAGTGATGCACACCGATGTCCGCGTGGTCGCCGCCACCAACGTCGACCTGCGCGCCGCGCTCGAACAGGGAACCTTTCGCGAGGATCTGTACTATCGCCTCAACGTCGTCCCGCTGGATATCCCGCCGTTGCGCGAGCGCAAGGAAGACATTCCGTACCTGGTGGAGCATTTCGCGTCGAAGTTCGGCGGCGAGATCAGCGAGGAAGCGATGGAGCGGCTGATGAGCTATCACTGGCCGGGCAATGTTCGCGAACTGGAAAACGTAGTCGAGCGCAGCATTCTGCTCGCCAAGGGCCCGCGCGTGGAAGCAGCCGATGTGCGCATCGATATGGGAGTCGCCCGCCAGCGCGCGGCCGCGACGTCGGATCATTTTTTGCCGGAAGGGATGACGCTCGATGAATTCGAGCAGTCGATTCTTCGGGAGGCGCTGAAGCGCGCGAATGGGAACAAGAGCCAGGCGGCCCGGCTGTTGGGATTGACAAGAAATGCGCTGCGCTATCGCCTGGCGCAAATTGGAATTGAATAGTGGGGCCGGCAGTCCTGCCGGCAAGCCGGCTTCGAGCCGGCTTCAACCAGCCGGTCTGGAGACCGGCTCGCTGCATGAATGCGGCCCCACGTCAAGGCGCGAGTAGGTTTTGCGCTCGCTGCAACGCGTCCTGGCAGTCGTGATTCTGCGGGTTTTTCGCGATCAGGGCCTGGGCGCGCTCCACGGCTTTCTGAGCCGCTTCGCGAGCGGCGTCGGGATGGTGCAGCTCTACTTCCACGCGAGCCAGCTTAATCAGGCTTTCGACATCCGCCTGGTGCAGGTCGAAATTGTCGTCCGTGCCGATCAGGGATTCGAATCGCTTACGCGCGCGCTGCTGCCATTCGAGCGCGTCGCGTAACCGACCCGCGGCGTCGAACGCCAAACCCAGCGTGGCCGTGCCCGATGCGACATCCTCCAGCGCCAGCTTGTTATCGGGGTCCGCTTTCGAGAGCTCGGTGTAAAGCGCCAGCGCCTTGCGACTATGCTCGACGCCGTCGCGTCCCGCGCCCGACCGGGCGAGCGATTCGCCCAGATTTTCTTCCGCCACGGCCCACAACCTACGGCGATCCGTGTTGTTCGGATCGGCGCGCGCCATCGGTTCGATCAACTCCAGTGCCGCGCGATGCTCCTTGGCAGCTTCGGCATATTCCCGGCGCCAGAAGCGAGCGTAACCCACGTATTCATGCGCGATCGCCAGACCGCGCTGGATTTTGGAGCCATAGGCATCGAGCATCGCCTGTCGAATCGCAACGGCGCGCTGCGCGTAATCGAGCGCGGCGTCATATTGGCCGAGCTCGCGGTACAGATTACTGATCGAAATAAGCGACGTCGAAATCGACACGCGATCGTCGAAGGAAGAGCCGCCGGAGCGTTCGCGCATAAGCTGCACCTCCAGACGCATCTCCAGCGCGCGCTCGATCTGGCCGAGCTGATCGTAATTGCCGGCCACCGCCCACAACGTGTCTTGGAAAACTTTTTGAAGCGCGGCGTCACCCGGATGCTCCGCCGCAAGACGGCGCCGGATGGCGAGCCCTTTCAACCGCAGGTCGAGCCCGGATTGCGCGGAGCCGCCCAGATGCGCCGTGCGGACGCCGTCTTCGATTTCCGCGACATTGAGATAGGCTTCGGCCAGATCGTTGAGCACCGCCGGATCGTTGGTCGATTCGGCCGACAGCTGTTCCAGATATTCGACCGCGCTGTGCAGCACCAGCGCGCGCGCCGGGGTCGATCCGGGAAGGTTGCGGATGGCATCGTGAAATTCGAACAGCGTCGAATGGGTCAGCTTGCGCAACTCCTCGAAGCGGCGCTGGGCGCGGATCTGCTCGCGATGCGCGATGCTCGCGTAGCGCAGACTCGCGATCAGCCCGCCGGTGATGGCGACCAGCACCAGAGCGGCGGCGGCCACCGCCACGCGATTGCGGCGCACGAATTTTCCGACGCGATACCGGAAAGACGGCGCGCGCGCGGCAATGGGCAGGCCGTTCAGGTGACGCTCAATATCGGCGGCCAGTTCATGCGCGGTCGGATAGCGGCGCAGCGGATCCTTTTCAAGCGACTTGCGCAGGATGTTGTCGAGATCGCCTGTCACCTTCCTAATTTGGGCGCGTTGCAGCCCGGGACACGCCGCGCTCGCGGCCGGCGGTTCGTATTCGCGAATGACGCGCGCCGGATCGGACCCGAAATCCTTCGAACTCGCATACGGCGAAACGCCGGTGAGCAAACGATACAGCAGAACGCCCAGGGAGTAAACGTCGCTGGCCAGCGTAATCGGCGCGCCGGTCACCTGTTCCGGGCTCGCCGAGGCGGGCGTGAGCATCCGCTCCCAGGGCTGGGTCAGCTCGGCGCCCGATGGTTCGGTCTCACTATTTCCCACCAGAATCTTGGCGATTCCGAAATCGAGCAGCCGTGGATCGCCGGACTCGGTCACCAGGATGTTGCCCGGCTTGATGTCGCGATGGATCACCAGGTTCTGATGCGCGAACTGGACCGCTTCGCACACCTTCAGAAACAGCCGCAGAATGGCGGGGACATCCAGCGAGTGAGCCGCCGCATACTCGTCGATGGGCCGGCCCTGCACGTACTCCATGACGAAATAAGGCCGCCCGTCCTCCACCCGGCCGGCGTCGAGCAGGCGCGCGATGTAGGGATGGATGAGGCCCGCCAGAATCCTGCGCTCCAGCCGGAATCGTTCCATAATCGGCGCGCTGCTGCCGGACTGGATGATCTTGATCGCGGCCCGCGAAGGCAGCCGGTCGTCGTCGCGAAGGCCGAGATAGACCGCGCCCATGCCGCCGGTGCCGAGCAAGTCCGCGATGCGCCATTCCCCGGCCCGCGCCGGAGCGTCCAGTTCGACCACGGCGCGCTCCAGAGCTTCATCGAGACGCGCGGTCTTGCCGGAAAACGAGAGCAGAGATTCGACTTCCCGGCGAAGCTCGGTGTCGTCGCCGCATTCGGTGTTGAGGATGGCGGCGCGCTCGGCCGGGTCGTGGTCGAGCAGCTGATTCAGAATCTGCTTGACGCGAGCCCACTGCGCGGCCGTCGGTTGCGGCATTCAGATCAGAATATCAATACAACATCCGCTCTCGCCGGCCGCCGTAGGACAGCCGGTCTTGCCGGCTGTCTCGGGAGATTTTCTTAATTCGAGAAGAAGACAGGCGTCAAGACCGCCTGTCCTACAGCGGTTCATACTCGCTTTGCACCAAACCGCTCGCGAAGGTTCGGGTCGCGATGTGGCGCAGGCGGATGTCGCGAGGCAAAGCTCCAAATAGCGGAATCCCTTCGCCGATCAGCACCGGAACCCGCGTGACGGTCAGCCGTTGGATTAGTCCAGCCCTCAGGAATCCCTGGATTGTGATTCCGCCGTCGATGTACGCGTGTTGCACGCCGCTGGCGGCGAGGCGCGAGAAAATCTCGGCGGGCTCTCCGGCCATCTGTTCGACCACGCCTCCGCGGACGCGGGTCAGATCGAGAGGACGGCTGCTCAGCACCACCACGCGCTTGTCGCCGTAGGGCCACGTGTCAAAGGTAAGGATTTTGTCGAACGTTTTACGCCCGATGACCAGCGCGTCCACGGTGGCGATGAACTCGTCGTAGCCATGCGGTTCCTCGAACGGGTCCAGAAAGTCGAGGTTGTCGTTGGTCCGCGCGAGAAATCCGTCGACGCTGACGCCGACAAAGACCGAGGCTCTCACCTTGACGCGGAACGCTACTGCTGCGGCTGCGCGGGACCGCCCGCCGTGGATTCGGCCGGCTTCTCGTCCACCGTGAAGGTGATGCCCGAGTACTGCATCTCCTGCCAGGTCTGCTCGCCCCAGCGGACATCCACCTTCGGATCGGGATTCGAAGTGTTGTTGGGGGAGTTGTCGTAGTGCGCCACGGCTTCCAGGCGCGCGCCCTTCGGAGCGGCCAGCGGCTTCGCGAATTCGTAATAGGTCTGCCAGCTGAAATCGTAGTTGGGGACCGACAGAACTACTTCGGAGTGCCCGTCCGGGTACACCATGCGATATTCCCAGCTCTTGCCGCGCAGATGGGTGTGCGGGAACAGCGCGTAGATGTGCGCGTCCTCGTTGAACTCGATGGCCGAGTCGACTTCCTTGTTGGGGTCGCCCGCCGGCAGCACGAAAGTCGCGTTGATGAACGCGCTGTTGTGCATCTCGCTGCGCGGCGGCTCCTTCGCGAAAATCATGCCGACGCTGGTGGTGTCCTCGGCGTCTTTACCGTTGGCGGTGTAGTGGACCTGCAGCGTCAGAACCGAGCCGGCTTTGATTTTGATGGCCGTGCCGGCCGGGAAGGTCATGGCGTTGGTTCCCGGAGCCGTGGTTGCGATCAGGTTGCCCTGACGTCCGCCGCCCACACCGAACGGCATCTTGGGAAGCACCTGCTTGAAAGCGGCCGGCTGGATGGTGTGCGTGCCCGGCTCGCGGCAGAACACCAGAACGTGATGCACCACCGCGCGGACGCCCGGCTTCACTTCAATCGACTGGACCCACTTGTCTTCGGTGAAGTTGGTGGGAATTTCGAAATACTGATATTGAATGGTGCCTTCCGGTTTCACTTCGAACGGCTTCTGCATGGACAGAACCACGTCCGGCGTTCCGATGGCCCAGCCTTCGCTGAACTTGGGAGCCGGCGGAAGATCCTTGGGATTGCCCATCGGCGCGCCCCCGTCAGCCCAGGCGACCAGCGTGGCGCGCTGTTCTTCCGTCAGGCGACGGTCATTTGCAAACACGCCGCGATCCTGCGTGGCATGCCACGGCGGCATCTTCCCTTGAGCCACCACTCCCCGGATCGCCTTGGCCCACGGCCTTGCGTCCTGATAAGTCAGCAGCGGCATCGGCCCGATTTCGCCAGCCCGGTGACAGGAGGCGCAATGTTCAAAAAGGATCGGCGCGACATCTTTAGTGAATGTCGGAGTGGAAGCAAAGCTGGTGGCAGCCAGCGCGACAAGCGGGATCCATAGGCGGTTCATTATTACTATTATCATTTTTTTCAATAACCTAGGTCAACCCATCGGGCGCAAACTTTACAATTCACTACGAAGCATGGAACTGGTCCCCGCCAAAACTGCGGACGTGCTCCCCTTGCTGACGTGAGAGTCTGTGTGAAAAGTGGAGTGGGTCGGCCTTGCTCCCCTCCCTCACGGTCGGGGTTCCGTTTGGCGCCACGTCGAATGAGCCACATACGGAACCCCGCGCGTGAGCAAGGGGAGCAGGTCCGTGGTTTTCACACAGACTCGTGAGGGAGGGGAGCAAGGCCGATCCACTCCACTTTTCACACTGACTCGCCATCGCGGGGTGGAATCTGCTCCGCTGCGAAACGAACCCACCGATCAGGCAACTTATTCATAATGCAGGGCGCGAAGGGGGTCGATGCGGCTCGCCCGAAGCGCCGGAAGCAAGCCCGCCGCGCACGCCACGCCGATCAGCGCGAACGTCGAGAGAATCAGCGTCAGAGGATCGGTGGCCGACAAGCCATACAGCTGTGTCTTGACCAGCCGCGTCAGCCCGAGCGCGGCCGGGACCCCGAGCACCGCGCCAATCGCAACCAGCGCCAGAACCTCTTTCATGACCAGCCAGGTCACTCCTGATCGGGCAGCGCCCAGCGCCATCCGGATTCCGATTTCCCGCGTGCGCCGCGCCACCATATACGCCATCACACCGTACAATCCGATCACGGCCAGCAGCGTCGCCAGAAATCCGAACACGCTTGATAGCCCCGCGATCAGCCGCTCGGTCGAAAGCGAATTGCGGATCTGCTCATCGGTCGAGCGCATCGCGAAAACCGGAATATTCGAATCGAGTTCCCGCACTTTCGCGCGCACCGCCGAAAAGAACTGGTTGGGATCGATGGTGGTGCGCACGTAAACCGTCATCTGCCCGGGACTCGACATGGCCAGATAAGGGACGAACGCCTGATCGGGGATCTCATCGCGCAGTCCCGTGTACTTGGCGTCCTTGACTACGCCGATGATCTCCATCGGCGTCGGCGTTCCCGGATCGCTGCCGAATCCGATGTGCGCGCCGATCGGTTCGCGGCCCGCGAGATATTTACGGACGAAGCTCTCATTCACGATCACCCGCGTCGGTCCCGGCTCATCCCCGGTGGAGGGGAGTTTGATCGTCTCCCGGTCGGCGTCGGTAAACTCGCGCCCCTCGGCCAGCGGGATTCCCATGGTCGCGAAATACGCCGGGCTCACCGCATTCATGTACGGGTCCGGATTCTTGCCCGGCGCCGGCGTGTAACCTTGCACGGTCATGCTGCTGTCCCATTCGTTGTCTTCGAGAATCCGCATGCTCGCGAGACCTACCGATCGCACGCCCGGCATCGCGCGCAGGCTATCCGTCAGCCGCCGGTAAAACGCCTGGGATTGTTCAGCCTTGTATCCATTCAAACTCGGATCGATCTTGAATCCGAGCAGGCGGTCGACCGGGAAACCGGGGTCGACGGTGCTCAGATTTCGAAGGCTCCGGACGAACAGCCCCGCGCCGATCAGCAGCAGCAGCGACAGGGAAACCTGCGCCACCACCAGCGTCTTGCGCATCGCCACGCTACCCGCGCCTACCACCGACCCGGCTTGATCTTTCAGCGTCGGAGCGAGATCGGGACGCGCCGCCTGCATCGCCGGAACCAGGCCGAAAACCAGTCCGGTAATCACCGTCACCGCCAGCGTGAACAGAAGAATCCGGAGATCCGGCGCTGCGGAAATCTTGAGGCCTTGGGAAGCGCCCAAATAGGTCGCCATCAAAGCCTGATCCGCCCAATACGCCAGCGCGAGCCCAAGCGCGCCGCCCATGGCCGACAGCACCAGGCTCTCCATCATCAGTTGCCGGATGATGCGCCCCGTTCCCGCGCCCATCGCCAGGCGCACCGCGATTTCTTTTCGCCGTCCGGTGCTGCGCGCGAGCAGCAGGTTCGCGATATTGGCGCAAGCGATCAACAGCACCGTCCCGGTGATCGCCATCAGGACCCACATGGGCGTCCGCAATTCGCGTTGTAACGACGCGTGCCCCTGCGCTCCCGGCAGCACGTCGATCCAACACTTCAAAAACTCCTGCCGGTCGTATTGCGAGGCGTGTGCAAACGCCGCCTGCTCGACTTCCATTTCGAGCATCGAGTGCATATACGGCTGTAACGACGCCTTGGCCTGCGCGAGGCTCACGCCCGGCTTCAAACGCCCGAACGCGTTCACCCAGCGGCTACGCCGGTCCGCCAGGAGGTCGCGGTCCTGGAAGGTCTCTCTCTGCATCATCATCGGGACGTAAAACTGGGGCGTCTCGCCCAGTTCGACCCCGTTGAATCCGGCATCGGCGACGCCGATCACCAGCATGTTATGGCCGTCGATGGCGACATCTTTTCCCAGAATCGCCGCATCGCGTCCAAAGCGTCTCACCCAATAGTCATAACCGAGCACCACCAGCGGATGGCCGTCAGGCGTGCGATCGTCCTCCAGCGTGAACGTGCGTCCGATGGCCGCGCCCACGCCCAACACCGGGAAGAACGTGCCGGAAACGATTTCGCCCTTCACCCGCTCCGTGGCGCCGCCATAACCGACGCTCGCCGAGATGTCATGACGCGCGAACATCCCCGAAAACACTTCGTTGTGTTCCGCGAAGTCGCGATACATCGGATAAGAGATCGAGCTGTCGCCCGTATTGTTCCCGTAATGCCGGCCGCGCATTCTGAGCAGGACCAGCTGCTGCGGGTCCTTCACCGGCAGCACGCGCAGCAGAATCTGGTCGAGCAGCGTGAAGATGGCGGTATTGGCTCCAATGCCCAACGCGAGCGAAAGAACCGCAACGGCCGTAAACACCGGCGATTTCCGAAGCGAGCGGAGCGAGTAGCGCAGTTCGTGCATATTGGATATACGTTAAGACGACGCATCGGTTACGCGGTTTGTTCCATGGGCAGTGGGGAGGGGAGACAACATGATTTCTGGCGCGCATGTAATCGTTTACAGTCAGGACGCGGCCGCCGATCGCGACTTTCTGCGGGATGTGCTCGGTTTTTCTCACGTCGACGCCGGCCACGGCTGGCTGATCTTCGCGCTGCCACCGGCGGAAATCGCGGTCCATCCCGCTGACGACAACGGCCGTCACGAGCTCTACTTCATGTGTGACGATCTCGACGCCGAGATTGCTTCGCTTGAGAAAAAGGGCGTGGCCTGTTCGAAGGTTCACCACGAAAGATGGGGATCGATCACCCACTTCCGGCTTCCGGGCGGAGGCGAAATCGGCCTGTACCAGCCCAAGCACCCGGTGGCGTTCAAGTATTCGACCCGGCCGTGACCAGCGGGGCGGTCGTCGATGCAATCAGACCAGCCCTGCCGGTTAGAGTTGATCCCCGCCGTGACCGGCAGGGCTGGTCACCGACGCCTGGGTTCTCAAGGCGATAGACCAGCCCGGCCGGTAACGGCGGGGTGGAGTCCCGACTTTTCACACACACTCGTTACGGCGGGGTACACTTCTGCAATCGCAGGGGGACGGTCCGCGCTTTTTCAACGCGGGGTTGTTGCATAATTCAAGAATCGTGAAATGGATCTTTCTCGTTTTTGCGCTGTCCCTCCACGCCGCCGACTGGCCGGTCAACGGCGGACCCGATAACATCCGCTACACCACCCTTTCGCAAATTACGCCCGCCAACGTTGCGCAACTCCAGCTCGCCTGGAGCTACGACGCGCATGATGCGTTCAATGGCTCCGAAATGCAGAGCAATCCGATCGTGGTCGACGGCGTTCTCTACGCGACCACGCCGAAGATGCGCGTGGTGGCGCTCGATGCCGCGACCGGACGCGAAATCTGGAGCTTCGATCCATCGAATGGAGCCTCGCCCACCCGCCACTTCCGGCATCGCGGTGTGACCTTATATAAGGACCGCGTCTTTTTCACCTATCGCAATTTCCTGTACGCGCTCGACCGCCGCACCGGGCATCCGATTCAACCGTTCGGCGACGATGGCCGCATCGACTTGCGCAAAGGGCTCGACCGTCCGCCAGAATCGGTCAGCATCAGCGCGTCAAGCCCGGGCGTGATTTTCGAAGACATGATCATCCTGCCGAGCACCGTGCCCGAAACGCTGCCCGGCTCGCCCGGCCACATCCGCGCGTTCGACGTGAACACCGGCAAGCAGCGCTGGATGTTCCACACCATCCCGCATCCCGGCGAATTCGGCTACGAAACCTGGCCGCCGGAAGCGTACAAAATTTCGGGCGGCGCGAATGCATGGGCGGGTTTGAGCATCGACACGAAACTCGGCATCGTGTTTGCCGCCACGGGATCGGCTTCGTTCGATTTCTACGGATCGAATCGCATTGGCGATAATCTGTTCGCCGATTGCGTGCTGGCGCTCGACGCGCGCACCGGCAAACGCATCTGGCATTTTCAAGGCATCCATCACGACGTGTGGGATTACGATTTTCCCGCCGCGCCCAGCCTCGTGACAGTCACCCGCAACGGACGCAAAGTGGAAGCAGTCGCGCAGATCACCAAAACGGGTTTCGTTTACGTCTTCAACCGGCGCACGGGCGAGCCTTTGTTCCCGATCGGGACTCGCCAGGTTCGGCCCTCGCCGCTCGATGGCGAGAAGCTGGCGGAATCACAGCCGTATCCGCTGAAGCCTCCGCCGTTCACGCGCCAGACTTTCGACGAAGACATGATCACGAATCGGACGCCTGAGGCGCACGCGGCCGTGCTCGCCGAATTTCGCAAGCGCGATTCGTTCGGCATCTTTACGCCTCCAAGTTTGCGCGGAACCATCCTGTTCCCCGGCACCGACGGCGGCGGCGAATGGGGCGGCGCGGCGTTCGATCCGGAAACCGCGCTCCTGTACGTCAACTCGAACGAGCAGCCGTGGATCATCCGCATGGTGACGCACGACACGACGTCGCTGTACAACAACGACTGCGCGAGCTGCCATCGCACGGACCGCACCGGCGAGCCGCCCACGTTTCCGTCGCTGGTCGACATCGGCAAGCGCATGCCGCGCGAGGAAATCACGAAGATCATCGCGCAGGGCACCGGCCGCATGCCGGCCTTCGATTACCTGGGCCGCGGGATCAACGAGATCGTCGATTTTCTGCTGACCGGAAAAGACCGCGGCTCGGGCGCGGTCAAGGACGCCAACTGGCAGAAGTATCGCAATGAAGGATACATTTTGTTTCGCGATCCGGACGGTTATCCGCCCATCACGCCGCCGTGGGGAACGCTGAACGCGATCGATCTGAACAAGGGCGAAATCCGCTGGCGTATTCCGCTCGGCGAGTACCCGGAACTGGTTGCCAAGGGAATTAAAGATACCGGCAGCGATAACTATGGAGGTCCGGTGGTGACGTCCAGCGGTCTGGTCTTCATCGGGGCCACCAATTTCGACAAGAAATTCCGCGCGTTCGACAAGCTGACCGGAAAGTTGCTGTGGGAAACGGTGCTGCCGGCGGCGGGAAACGCGACGCCGTCTGTCTATGAAATTGGCGGGCGCGAATACGTCGTGATTGTGTGCGGTGGAGGCAAAAACGGCGCGCCGTCCGGATCGAGCATTGTCGCGTTTGCACTGCCGCGCTAGTGTGCTGTCTCTGAAATTCGTGGAATTAAAAAGGGGACAGACCACTCTGTCCACGGCCACTTCGGTTCAGGGGGAAGAATAACATTCGAGCGGGGACAGAGCAGTCTGTCCCCTTTTTATTCAGAGACAGCACGCTAGCGACGCCGGAGCAGAAGGCTGGCGAGCCCCAGGCCGAGCAGTACGAAACTGTCAGGTTCGGGAACAGCCGACGAACCTGGGGTATCCAGGGTCAACGAAACAAACTGCGCCAACGGATCCACTCCCAGCCCTCCCGTCTTCGGGATGCAGACCGTCCATTTCGAACCGTGCGTACAATCGCCGACCACCAGATCGAAGGGGACCTCGGCATCCGGCGGGATATCCGGAATGCCGAGCAGACTCTGAAACGCGCTCAGCCCTCCCGCGTTATTCAGCTCGGTCAGCGTGATCTCGCCGGAGATAACGACGGTGCCTTTGAGAAATTTCGGCGACAGCGAGGCGAGCGTATAGGTGCCTGTGGCGGAGTCGCCCGCGCCGTCCGCGATACTGAAACCCAGCGTCGGAGTACCGGTGGTATAAATGTCGCCCGATCCGGCGAAGTAATCGTAAGTGAACACCGAAGGATTGGCCGGACCCGGATCCGGCTGCGTGAAAAACCAGTCGACGGTGGTGCCGCCGATCACCTGGTTGCCGCCCAACGTGCAAACACCGTCGCTGCAGTTGTTCGCGCCGAGCGTAATGGTCAGCGCATCAAACCCTAGATTGAAACGGACATCGTCGGTTGTGCCCGTCAGGCCGACCGTACTACCCAAAGCCGCGCCGGCAGCGGACATGAGCGCGTACCAAAGAACAAGTATTTTCATGCGCAGTTGCTCCCTTGCGGGAGCCCGGATCCAAACTTAGCGCAAATACCCGTAAATGTCTGATAGGATTGACCCTAATCCCTCTTCCTCGCGGCTACCACCGATACCCCCTGGACGTCTAGGATCGACCCGATGGCCCGTTCAAGCGCGGCGCGCGCCTTCAAATACGCACTCTTCGCCGAGACCTCGGCCGAGCGCGCCTGCGCCACGTAGCTCTCATATTGAATGACGAAGAACGCGGTCGAAACTCCCTCGGAGTAACGCGTCTGTTCGAGCGCCAGGGATTGTTCCTGCAGGGCTCGCGTTTCCGAAGCAGCTTCCACCGATGCGCGGGCGCGGCGCATGGCGATCATGGCGTCTTCCACTTCGAGCTGCACCTGGTTGCGCAACTGGCGCTCGCGAACCTGCACCTGGCGAAGCATCAGCTGGTCGCGCGTCACGTCGGCCTGCGCGATACGATTGCGTAGCGGCAGCGTCAGATTCAGACCGATCGCGTAGGTCGGATTCTTGCGCGTGGCGATCTGGTCGAGCACCGTGCCGAAGCCTCCGTTGACCGCGGGATTGGCCGGCAGAATCAGTGGGGTTCCCGCCAGGCCGTTATTCTGCGCGCTGCCGACCAGGTCGAGCTCGGGGCGAAGATTGTTTCTGGATCCCTCGATGCTGATCTGGGAAATTTTGGTTTGCAGCGCGGCTTGCCCCAGATCGGGGCGATTCTGCCAGGCCTGCGCCAGAAGCTGATCGAGCGCCAGCGTCGCTTCCTCGGCCGGCATGTTGAGTGAATCGGTGGGGATAATTCGGGCATTGCGGACGGCGGCATCTTCATCGCCGCGGCGGGTGATCACGTTTTTGAGAATCGCTTCCTGCTCTTCGAGCAGGCCGCGCGAGGTGATCAGATCCTGGCGGCTGCCGGAAACCTGGGCGCGCGCGCGCGACAGCTCGAGCGGGGCGATGGTGCCTTCCTGCACCTGCAGCGTGGTGTCGTCAAGCAGCTTCTGCGCAAATGCCAGCGTTTCCTCCTTCACCTTCACATCTTCCGTGAGCGCGACCAGGTCTGTATAGAGCCGCACGACGCCATACACGATTTCGATCAGCTGCTGGCGGAACAGCAGGCTGGTGATCTGCTCCTCGGCGGCGCCGATGCGGATGAAGCGGCGGTTCAGACTCCGCCCGAATCCGCGCAGCAGCGGCTGGGTGACGGTCAGCGACAGATCGGAGTTGATGTACGGGCTGATCACGTTGCGCGGGGAATTGGTGGACTCCTCCGTATTGCTGAACGCCATCGAAACGTTGGTTCCGAGGCTGAACCCCTGCTGATATCCGGCGTTGCCGGTCTGAATATTGTTGACCAGCGCGCTGATGCCGCTGGTGGATGTATTGGCGTTCAGCGTGGTCTGGTGCATCCAGTTGTAATCGGCGAACAGGGACGGGTCGAAGGCCGGAATCGGCGAGCCGGTGGAGAACGGAATGGTGGTCTGGGTCGACAGATTCACCAGCGGCTCGGCCAGCACGCCCAGTTCGAGCGCGTTGGCGGCGACGGAGGTGCCCGGCGTGGATTGCGTCGCGGCCTGGGTGAGCAGGGGGCTCTGCGGCCCGCCGACCCCGGCCGGCGGCTGCGCGATGGTGTAGTAAATGAAACGCGGAAGCCCTCCGCCCTGGGCGCGCAGAACCTCGGTTTCGGCGATGGGGATCGCGTAGCGGAGCAGCTCGACATCCAGGTTGTTTTCGACCGCCAGGGCGATCGCGTCGGAAAGGGACAGATAAAGGTTGCCGGCGCGCATCAGCGAGCCGATCCGGGGGCTGTTCGTGAAATCGGGCGGCGCAACCGGGCGTGCCTTGTAGGGATTAAGAACGGGACCCAGATACGAGAGGTCAGCGGCCGGCGCGGAGGCCAGCGCCAAGCATAGAAACACGACAAGCGGATACACGGCAAGCGGGCGGGTCATTTTTTCTCCAGAAAGGGTTAGGATAACGCGGCTCCGCCGGACCGGCGAATCCCGCTCGCCCGGCATGGGTTAACAATGCTCTCCTCGCCAACGAGTGTGTGTGAAAAGTCGATGCTTCCCCCGCCGTTACCGGCAGGGCTGGTCTATCGCGTTGAAGGCGCAGGCGTCGGTGACCAGCCCAGCCGGTCACGGCGGGGATCAACTCCACTTTTCACACACACTCGTCAGCGAGTTGGCGATGATCCGTCGGCTCATCGGGACGGATGAAAGTCGAGGGAGGGCGGGCTTCGAGCCCGCGCGAGGCTTCAGCCTCGCTTCCGTACAGCGGCGCTGAAGTGCCACGCGGATTGAAATCCGCCGTCCGCGGCTCTCGTGAAATCAATGACCTGCGGGATCACTTTCGGGGGAGGGGAGCATTGCCGGGCATCTCGCGCCGGGGCGTGTCATCTTCAGGCCATTTTTCCCGTCATGGGGAAGAAGTTGACCGGGCGGTGACCCTTTTCGGGCAACCGATTACGGCGGGTACAGTAACCTTTCGACCAGTTCGGACCATCATTAACAAATAGCGATTACGAGATCGCGAAAAACATTCCAGAAAGACCCCACGAGGGGAGGAGCTAAGATGAAGAACCGATTGTTTATGTTGTTTGCCATGTTCGCGCTGGCCAGCATGGTTGTTTTCGGCGCCGATATCACCGGCAAGTGGATGAGCGAAGCCACCGGCAAGGGCGGACCGCAGACGTACGACCTGAAAGTGGACGGCTCGACGCTCACCGGGACCATCGAGGGCGGACGCGGCGGCCCGATGAACATCACCAACGGTAAGGTGGATGGCGACAAGGTCATGTTCGAAGTGGTGCGTGAGTTCAACGGCAACTCGATGACGATTAAGTATTCGGGCACCGTTTCGGGCAGCTCGATGAAGCTGTCGATGGAAACCGCGCGCGGCACCCGCGAAGTCAATCTGACCAAGCAGTAAATTCCGACCAAACAATACACGCCGGCTCCCGGGAGGTTCCCATTCATTACACGAGAAATCTTCTCAAGGCCGGCGTGTGCTTTGCCGTACTCGCCTGCTTGCCCGCCGCTTTCGGACAAAGCGGAGTGGTCAAATCCGAAGGCCAGCCGATCCCCGGCGCGACCGTTCGCGCCACGCAGGGCGATCGGATTCTGCTGACGCTCACCGATGAAAACGGCGCGTTCGAGTTCACCGGTATGACGCCGGGGACTTGGAACATCGACGTGGATATGTTCGGCTTCGATCGTCTGCGGAAGGAAGTGCAGATTCTTGGCACTCCCACCAAAATCGATCTGACATTACAGTTGCGCGACCGCTCGCGCCCGCAACAGGCGCGGCCGACCGACGAGACAGCGCTCGATAATTCCGCTTTGTCGGCGGCGAACGCGGAGAATCCCTCTTTATCGGTAGGCGCGCCCACGGTGGGTGCCGACGCGGCCAATGAAGCGCTGACCATCGCGGGAAGCATCAGCACCGGATTGCAAACCAACCCCGGGGATTTCGGCGGATTCGGCGGTCCGGGCGGTTTTGGCGGCGGTCTTTCCGCGGCCGGACCGGGCGGTGGACGCGGCGGAGGGTTCGGTGGACCGGGCGGCGGCGGAGGTGGTCGCGGCGGTGGTGGCGGATTCGGCGGAGGGGGTGGAGGCGGACGCGGCGGCGGACGCGGCGGGCGCGGAATTCCGCGCGATCGCAACGGAAATCCGGCGTTTGTCGGCAATCGAAATCCCAACAACAACCGCATCACGGGATCGATTTTTTACACCATCGGCAATTCGGTGCTCGACGCGAAGCCGTTTGCGGTGAATGGCTTGGAAGCTCCTAAGGCGGCATTTGCGCAGAATCGTTACGGGATCTCGGCCGGCGGGCCGTTCTCGGTGCCCAAGCTGTTCAGTTTTCCGAAGCTGTTCTGGTTCGTCAATTATTACGGCAACAAGCTCAAGAACGGCGTCGAAAACGCCTACAGCATGCCCACCCAGGCGGAGCGCATGGGCAACTTCGCGGGATTGCCCACCATTTACGATCCGACCACCAACACTCCGTTCCCCAATAATCAGATCCCGCTGACGCGCCTCAGCCCGATCGCCCTGGGGCTCGAGAATTTTCTGCCGATGCCCAACCAGAACGTCCCGACCACCAATCAGGACTACCGGCTGAGCGCGGCCAACCCGAACAATTCGCAGAACCTGAACACGCGCTTCAACGCGACCGTCACCCCCAAGGACACGCTCGCGACCACGTTCAATTATCAATCCCGCTCCACCGCCACATTCGACTATTTCGGTTGCTGCGACCTGGTCAACGGGCACGGATTCAACGCGGTCGAAAACTGGCGGCATCGCTTCACCACCGGGATTTTCAATAACGTGAACCTCACGTTCAACCGCAACACCAACCTCACGAGTCCGTACTTCGCCAATGGCTCGAACGTCGCGGCGGAGCTGGGCATTCAAGGCACCTCGCCGAATCCGCTCAATTACGGACCCCCGGCGTTGGGCTTCACCAACTTTTCCGCTCTTTCCGACACCAACGCGTCCACCAGCGCGGTCTGGAGCTACGGCGTCAACGATCTTCTGCAGATCCGCAAACGAAAACACAACTGGAGCTTCGGCGGCGGCTGGACGCATTACCTGAACAATTCGATCACCGACCAGAACGGCCGCGGCCAATACAGCTTTTCCGGTTTGCAGACCGCCCAATATGTCAACGGGCTGCCGGTGGCGGGCACCGGCTACGATTTCGCCGATTTCCTGCTGGGCCTGCCCGAAACCAGCTCCATCCGCTACGGCGATTCGAGCCTGTACTTCCGCAGCAACGGCTACAACGCGTTCGCTACCGACGATTACCGGATCGCCAGCAATTTCAGCGTGATCGTGGGCGTGCGCTGGGAATATTTCACGCCCTGGTCGGAAGAGTACGGGCATATTTCGAACCTGCTGATCGGGCCGAATTTCTCGAGCGTGACTCCGGTCTGCGCCGATCCGACCCAGAGCTGCTATCAACAGGGCCTGCCATCGGCGCTGATCCGCAGCGACAAGCGTAATTTCGAGCCGCGCACCGGCATCGCGTGGAAGCCGTTCGGCAAAACCGTAGTTCGAGCCGGCTACGGGATTTATTACAATCCCAGCCAATACAATAAATTCGAAACCACGCTCGGCGCGCAGCCGCCGTTTGCGGTCAACAACAGCATCACCACCAGCAGCGCCAACCCGCTGAATCTTGCCACCGGACTGATCGCCGTGCCCGCCAATAAATCGATCACCAACACGTATGGCGTCGCGCTC
The DNA here is from genome assembly GCA_963797245.1 of Terriglobia bacterium. Classification (GTDB taxonomy): domain Bacteria; phylum Acidobacteriota; class Terriglobia; order Bryobacterales; family Bryobacteraceae; genus Palsa-187. The sequence continues at coordinate 845,630 of CAWCPE010000005.1, read as the reverse complement.
GATTATAACGACAGCTACTCGCAGACCTGGAACGTCAGCGTCCAGGAGGATTTGCCCAAGCGCTGGGTGGGCGAACTGCTGTACACCGGAATCAAAGGCACGCATCTGGACGTTCCGGAGGCGCCCAATCAGGCTCCTTTGGGATCCGCGCTCACCGGATATGAGCGCCTGCCGATTCCCAATATTGGAGCCTTCACCTTCGACGCTCCGGTGGGCAATTCGAATCTGAATTCGCTGCAGGCGCGCTTGACCAGGCGATTCCAGCGCGGCATTTCGACCAATTTCCAGTACACCTGGTCGAAGGCGATGGACGATGTCGCGCTCGCGCAGAATTTCTACGATCAGGCCGCCGAGTACGCGCTTTCGAACAACGACCATCGCCAGAGCGTGACGTGGAACTGGATCCTGGCATCGCCGGTCGATGCGCAGAAGGGTTTCCTGTCGCACCCGGCGTTCGTCGCCAAGGCGCTCAAGGACTGGACGCTGTCGGGCAGCATGACCGCGCAGACCGGAGCTCCACAAACGGCGACCGTCAACGGGAATCTGGACGGCACTTCGTCTATTGCGACGCTGCGCGCGGATGTCACCGGAGAACCCATCAGCGCCGGCGGCGGATTTTTCAACCTGGCGGCGTTCACGGTTCCGGCCGCCGGCACGTTCGGCGACGCGGGCCGCAACACCATCACCGGACCGGGTTCCTTCGTGGTCAATTTATCGCTGGCACGAAGTATTAATCTCAATTCCGAACGCCGCCGCCTGGAATTCCGCGTCGACACCACCAACATTTTTAATCACGTGAATCCGACCGGATTGATCACCATCGTCAATTCGAGCCAGTACGGCCTGATCACCAATGCCGCGACGATGCGGCAGATTACCGCTACCGTAAGATTGAGGTTCTAAATATGAAGCGTTTGTGCGAGAAATCCGCACGTGCTCCGCTTGCTGACGCGCGCGGTTCTGATAGGGAGCCAAACGGAACCGCGACCGTGAGGGAGCGGAGCAAGTCCGATTTCATACCGGCATGCGCTGTTGCCACGATTGTGGCTCTGATTCCGCTGCACGTGTCGGCCCAGGACACGGTGCCGACCTTCACCACCGGCACGCGTCTGGTCATCGTCGATCTCTCCGCGCGCGACAAATCGGGCGCGCCCATCACCAATCTCAAAAGGGAAGATGTCGAGGTTTTAGAAGACGGCGTCAGGCAGCAGTTGCAGGTCTTCGAGCTGCAGAAACTGGAAGGCGAGCCGCTCACGCCGCTTTCGTTTGAAGAAGCCAAAGGTCCTAAGACCATTGAAGAAAAGGCCGCGGCGAAGGCCAAGGCTCCCGCTCCGGCGCTCAAATCGGTGAACGTCGAACCCGCTCCAGGCACCATCAAATTCCAGGACAAGCGCCTGCTGTGCCTGTTCTTCGACATGACCACCATGCAGCCGCCCGAACAGCTGCGCGCGCAGGAAGCCGCCATCAAATTTCTCTCGACGTCGATGACGAGTTCCGATCTGGTCGAGATCATGACCTACACGACGTCGATCAAAATCCTGCAGGACTGGACCGACGATCGCGAAACGCTGCTCACGGTACTGAAAAAGCTGACCATCGGAGAAGGCTCGGACCTTTCGGATCTGGCCACGACGTCGGCCGACGAAGGCGACGACAGCGGCAGCTTCACCGCGGACGAAACCGAGTTCAACATCTTTAATACGGACCGTAAACTGGCGGCGCTCGAAGACGCCGCGCGCAAGCTGGGAACTTTCCCGGAAAAGAAAGCGCTGGTCTATTTTTCGAGCGGCGTCAATAAAACCGGGGTTGAAAATCAATCGCAGATCAAGGCGACCACCAACGCAGCCACGCGCGCCAACGTCATGATTTATCCCGTGGATGCGCGCGGCCTCACTGCCCTGCCCCCCGGCGGCGATGCGACGCAGGCTTCTTCGCGCGGCACCGGAATGTTTACCGGAACCAAACAGGGGAGCGTCCGCACCAACTTCAACGACTCGCAGGAAACCCTGGTGACCATCGCGGCCGACACCGGCGGGAAGGCGCTGCTCGACACCAACGATCTGGGCCTGGGCATCAAGCAGGCGCAGAAGGACATGAACAGCTATTACATCCTCGGATATTCGAGCAAAAACACGGCGGAGGATGGAAAGTACCGGCGCATCGGAGTGCGGCTGGTCAACAAGAGCATCAACGCCAAGCTCGAATTCCGCAAGGGCTACTACGCGTCGAAGGTGTGGACCAAATTCAACGCCTCCGACAAAGAAAATCAGCTTCAGGAAGCGCTGCTGCTGGGCGATCCCATGAACGATCTGCCGCTGGCGCTCGAAGTGGATTACTTCCGCGTGGCGCGCGAGCGCTATTTCGTGCCGATTTCGGTGAAGATTCCCGGGTCGGCAGTGGGCCTCACCAAAAAGGGCGCGACCCAGACCACGGATCTCGATTTCATCGGCCAGGTGCGCGATGCGCAGGGCAAAATGGTCACCCAGGTGGGCGACAACATCAAAGTGAAGCTGGACGTAAACGCGGCGTCGAAGATCAGTCAGCGGTTTCTACAATACGATACCGGACTGACGCTCGCGCCCGGGACTTATTCGCTGCGCTTCCTGGCCCGCGAGAATGCGACCGGGAAAATGGGAACGTTCGAGACCAAATTCGTGGTTCCCGACCTGGGGACCGGGAGCCGGATGCGCGTCAGCTCAGTCGTGTGGAGCAGCCAGAAGCAGCCGCTGAATGCCACCGTCGGCACTGCCGATGCCAGCAAGAAACTGCTGGCCGCGAGTCCCCTGGTGCAGGACAATCAGAAAATCGTCCCCAGCATCACGCGGGTCTTCCGCAAGGACCAGACCATGTATGTGTATTTCGAGGTCTACGATCCCACCATGGACGAGCGCAAGACGCCGAACTTGACCGCCGAGGTCGAGTTGCTGCTGGGTGCGAGGAAAGTTTATTCGTCGCCGCCGCTGCGCGTGTCGAAGCTGGCCACGTCGCGTCCGGGCGTCGCGCCGTTCGCGTTTCAGATTCCGCTGGCCAAACTCCCACCCGGACAATACGTTTCCCAGGTGAGTGTGATCGATGAAAACGGACGCAAATTCGCTTTCCCGCGGAACGAGGTTGTACTGCTCGCTCCGGAGAACACTCCTCCGGCCGGGCCCGCTCAAAACTAACGCTCGGGCCGGCTTAGGTCAGCAGGTGAACACCGAGGATCAATCCGCCGAACACCACGGCGGCGGCGACCACATAAATCGCATACCGCATCATGCGTTGCGCGCTCGATGTGTTACGATTCTCGTCCTTCTGAATTTGCTCGTCGAGGCTGTCAAACATAGACCCTCCTGAAAATTAGGCCTTTAAAAAAACGACACGGTCCGAGCTGATCGGATTATAGACCCAAAAAAATGCAAAAGGAAGCCCCCGAACGCGCTCCATGACTGTCACGCCTCGGGCTCCGGAGTTGAGACGCGACCGTAATGGAGTGCGTTGGCGGACGGCACTGGCCTAGCATGGAGGGCGGGATTCATCCCGCGCGTGGCTTCAGCCACGCTGGCTCTGGCGGAGCTAAAGCTCCGCGCGGGCTGAAGCCCGCCCTCCTCGACGACCGGGCTAGCTGCGGAATCTGCGCCGGATTTCCGAGGCGTGAGCGCTGTCCCAGACATCACGACGGCTTTGTCCGCCGCTACTGAGGGCCGGGGTTCCGATTCGCTTCGGAACCGCGCGCGTCAGCGAGCGGAGCACGTCCGCGATCTCCAGGATTTCGCAACACTTTCCGCGCCGTGCGATCCAACCCGATGGATGCCGCCGAATGCCAGGGTGTCTGCCCGGTCGCCATCGGGTCAGACGTTGGGGGACTGGTGCCCCGACTGCAGTCCATGGCTGATCGCGTGCGCGGTGATGCTGCCGACGTTCATGGAGGTGCTGGACACCTCCATTGCTTCGGTGGCGCTGCCGCATATCGCGGGTAGCCTTTCGGCCTCGGTCGACGAAGCCACCTGGGTGCTCACCACCTACCTGGTGGCGAACGCGGTGATCCTGCCGGCCAGCGCCTGGTTTTCGCTGCGCTTCGGCAGACGAAATTTCCTGCTGTTCTGCATCTGCCTGTTCACGGTCTCCTCGTTCGCGTGCGGCGCGGCGTCGAGTCTGGGGATGATTCTGCTGGCGCGCACCATTCAAGGAGCGGGCGGAGGGGCGCTGCAACCTCTGTCGCAGGCGATTCTGCTCGAAAGCTTTCCGCCGGAGAAGCGCGGGTCGGCCATGGCGGTGTTCGCACTGGGCGTGGTGGTCGCGCCGGTGCTGGGGCCGACGCTGGGCGGATACCTGACCGATCAATACAGTTGGCGATGGGCGTTCTACATCAACATTCCGATTGGTGTTTTGGCGGTGCTGATGATTTCGCGCTTTGTGAAAGACCCACCCTATATTCAGAACGCGAAGCCGGGCCGCATCGATTCGATCGGGCTCGGATTGCTGGCGTTGTGGGTCGCGGCGCTGCAGTTCACGCTCGACCGGGGCCAGGAAGACGATTGGTTCGGTTCGACCAAGATCCGTTGGGCTGTGGTGCTGGCCGTGGCGGGCCTGATCGCATTTCTGATCCGGGAACTGGTGACCCGGCATCCGGTGGTGGATCTGCGGGTCTTTAAGGACCGCAATTTCGCGCTGGGATGCATGTTCATCGGGCTGTTCGGCGCGGTGATCTACGGCATCATCACGATTTTGCCTCTGTTTTACCAGACCCTGCTCGACTATTCGGCGTGGGCGGCCGGACTGGCGGTCAGCACCCGCGGTATCGGCGCGATTGTGATCATGCCGGTGGTAGGAATTTTATCCAATCGCGTCGACAATCGCTGGATCATGGCGTGCGGATTTGCCGGCTTCGGCGTGGCGGCGTGGTGGATGGCGGATTTGACGCTCCAGATCTCGCCGTGGTCGCTTACGTGGCCGATCATTTTGAGCGGAGCCGCGTCCGGGATGTTGTTTGTGCCGCTGTCGTCAACCTCAGTGGGGACGCTTTCGAACCAACAGATCGGCAACGCGACGGGGCTGTTCAATTTACTGCGGAACGTGGGCGGGAGCGTGGGGATCTCGGTAGTCGATACTCTGATCGCGCGGCGCCAGCAGGTGCATCGCGACGAACTCAGCCGGTACATCAGTCCGAGCGCGACCTATGAGCGCGCGTATCACTTGTACTACGGGACGATGTTACCTCACAGTGGACCGCACCTGGCGATGCTGCGGGCGCACGGGCTGATCGAGAACGGGCTGAATACCCAGGCGATCGTGTACTCCTACGTCGACGACCTGCGCTATATGGTGGTGGTGTGCGCGGTCTGCTTACCGCTGGTGTTTTTGCTGAAGAAGGTGAAGGCGAAGGGTCCAGCGATGGTGCATTAGGGCATTTGTGGCGCACGCACTCTTGCGTGCCGTGTCGCGACTCTTCGCGACACCTCGTCTGCGACGGCAAAGGCGTCGACAAAAGTGTCGACGCGGCACGCAAGAGTGCGTGCGCCACATTAATCGCTGAGAGTCTTAGGCGGCTCGGGGAGGAAGAAACTGAGGGTCACTGCCAGTGCATAGATCAGCAGCGCCACTCCCGCGGCGGCGTAGGCGAGGCGCATGGAGGGCGTGGTGCCCGGCATGCTAGAGGCAAGGTGCGTAGTGATATACGCGGCTGAGGTGCCGAGCATTCGTCCGCCGACATTGGCCGCGAAACCTTCGCCCGTTCCGCGGAGATGCACGGGATACACTCGCGGCAGATAATTTCCCCAGAAACTCAACTGCGCCACGGTGCAAAATCCGGCGAAGAACATTCCCCAGCGGAACATTTCCAGGCTGTGCGTGGCGGGATAGAAAAACACGTAAGGGACGATGAACAATCCCGGCAGGAGGAACACGCGCAGAAGCGCGCGGCGGCTGGCGATGGCGACCGCGAGCAGCGCCAGCACGATTCGTCCGGCCAGTCCGCCGAATTCCTGGATCTGTTGAACCTTCGCGACGGTTTCGCCGCGCAACGCGGGGACGAGTTTCGCCACTTCGTGCAGACCGGGTGTGATCTGCGGAGCCTGCTGGATCGCACCGAACGCCGCTCCGTAGGCGCAGGCGAAGAGCAGAGATGTGACGATGGTGGTGCGGCGGTAGGCGGGCTGGAACAGCTCGGAAAAATGCGGACGCTTGAGCGTGCCGGCTTCGCGCTTCTGTTTCCAGATGGGCGATTCGGGAAGAAACGGCCGGATGATGGCGAGCGGAATGGCGGGAATGACCGCCGACATCAGCGTGTATCGCCACGCCGCGTGGCCGTTGTAAATGGAGGGAAACGACACGCTGAAATGATTCGCCAGGTAATTGGCCTGCGACACCGCGACGCCGCCAAGCGAGGAGAACGCCTGCGTCCACCCGAGCACGCGCTCGCGCGCTTTCGGCTCGGTGAAGACTTCGGCCAGCCACGCGACTGACGCGACAAATTCCACGCAGGCGTCGATGAAGCTGAGCGTTCGCCAGACCAGCAGCCAGCCGAGCGAAGTCGAAAAACCGGCCGCGGTCGCGGAGACGATGTAGATCAGAATGGTCCAGACCAGAATCCGTTTGCGGCCGATCCGATCGGTGAGATAGCCACCGATGAGCCCGAAAAATCCTCCGGCGAGCGGCGGAATCCAGAACAGGCGCGCGGCCCAATCGGCGTACGCGGGAGTGCCTGGAGTCAGATGGCCGAGCTCGCGCAGGGCGGGTTGCAGAATCAGCGGAGCGACCAGGATGGCGTAAATATCGACCAGAAATCCAAGCGCTGCGACCGCTACAAGAGTCCACTTGACCGCGGTGGAGACGGAAGGAGCGGAGTTTTCCGGAGTGGACATGAGAATCGCCAGACTACCACATCAGCGTGCGCGGCTTGGGAAGACCTTCTGCTTTCGACGTTCGAAAATCGAAATGGTCCCACTTGCGCGCGCAGCCGTAGAGCATGGGTGCGCGGGCGAGCTTGCGCAGGGTCGCTCGCGGCGTGCGGTAGGTGCGATCCGCGCGAATGCGAGCTTCTTCGCGTTCGATCAGCGGCTCCAGTTCCTTCGCGGAGGTGCGGAATCCCAGCTTGCGGTAAAACCAGAATGCGCCCGAATCGATGGCCTCTTCGTTTTCGTGTCCAAGCTGGTAGGGGTCGATGGAGAAACAAGTGGTGCCGGCGCGCTCGCGGAAGATTTTCAGAATCTTCGCATAGAGCCAGGCCGTTTCGCCTTCGCGGAACGTGTAATAGAGGTTGAAGCCGACCTCCATTCGCTCCATGAGCGACAAGCCTTCCACGTATCCGATGGGCACACCGTTTTTGAAAAACATTCCGCCGTGATAGCCGCGCACGGGCAGGCGCCAGCGCGGGTCTACGCTAAACAGGAAGAAGTCGACGCCGCGGCCCAGATCGGCGTGATACACATGGGCGCGGTCGGGATGCGTGAAGCCCCACAGCTCGCGATAGCGCACGGCACTGGTGTCGAGAATCAGGTCCAGAATTTTGGACGAATGCTTCTGCATCGCGATTTTCGGAGCGCCGAATTCGGCTTCAAGAGAAACGTCGCTGCGTTTGAGGAACGGGCCGTCGTGATAGAAAATCGCCCGGCGCGGAATCCGGGTGCGGGAGCGCGACGCGGCTGAATCGCCCAGCTCCCAGCGGAGCGGAATTTCGAGCAGGTCGTAGATTTCCGGCTGGACGTTTTCGAGCAGCCAGGCCAGGGTTCCGTGCGCGCGTTCGAACCAGGCGCGCCAGTCGACGTGCGGCTCGACCGCGGCGTCTTCGCCGGCCATCGGAATCAGGCGCGCGAGCGTGGGGCCGAGCCGGTCCGGGTGGGCGTAATTTTCCCAATCGATCCGGATCGCGCGGCCGTGGCGCTCGACCAGGCTGCGCGCGACATCGAAGCTGAAATTGGTGGACAGGCCGGTGCCCGCGATTCCCGAAATTTCAGGATCTTCAAACACGTCGCGATCGACTCCGCGCAAACGATCGGCGAAGGAGAACAGAATTTCATCCGCGAGAGCAACCACCTCGGGGCTTTGCGGATAGGCGCGCAGGTACAGGACGATCTCGTGGAATCGGATGAGCTCGGATGCTTCGCGGATTCGCGCACGCCGGGCGCGGTCGAGCAGCACCATGGTCTGCGCCGCCGCATCTTTGCCGAAGCGGCCTTTCATTTCCGCGAGTTTATCTATCGTTTGCATACGCGTCCGCGAGCTTCGCAGCGTCTGTGGCGCACGCACTCCTGCGTGCCGCGTCGGCACTATTGCCGACGCTTGTCCCGTCGCAGACGAGGCGTCGAGATGAGTCTCGACGCGGCACGCAGGAGTGCGTGCGCCACAGGCCAGGAACACTAGTGTAACGTTTCGGTGCGGTAAATTAGAAGGACGATGCACAAAATCAGCGATGCCGCCGAGCTCGCGGCTATGGCGAAGCAAATGCGCCGCGAGGTGATCGAAATGATCACCGACGCGAAATCCGGCCATCCCGGCGGATCGCTTTCGGCGACTGAGATTGTAGTGACCCTGTTCTTCGACGTGCTGCGGCATGATCCTTCGAATCCCAAGTGGCCCGATCGCGACCGGTTCATTCTTTCGAAGGGCCACTGCTGTCCGATTCTTTACGCGGTGATGGCGGAATGCGGCTATTGCCGGAAGGATCAACTGAACACGCTGCGCAAGCTCGGCTCGATTTATCAGGGCCATCCCGACGTTCGATTTATTCCCGCGCTTGAAGCGTCTACCGGTTCGCTCGGGGAGGGATTATCGCTGGCGATCGGCATGGGTCTGGCGGCGCGGCTCAACCGGAGTCCGTCGCGAACTTACGTGGTGCTCGGCGATGGCGAAATTCAGGAGGGCCAGATCTGGGAAGCGGCCATGTTCGGCGGAAAGTACGGGATGGACAACGTGTGCGCGGTGCTCGACTACAACGGAATTCAACTGGATGGATTCGTCAAGGACATCATGGATCTGGAGCCGATCGAAGATAAGTGGCGGGCGTTCGGCTGGCACGTGATCAAGGCGGATGGGCACAGCATCCCGGCGCTTCAAAAAGCGTTCGCGGAAGCCGCGGCCACCAAGGACAAGCCGAGCATCATCATCGCCCACACCATCAAAGGCAAGGGTGTTTCGTTCATGGAAAATAATCCGAAATTTCACGGCATGGCGCCGACTAAAGAAGAAGCGGCGCTCGCGCTACAGGAGCTCCAATGACGCCGGTGCGCGAGAAGTACGAATTGAAAATCGGCGCGGCCACGCGCGAGGCGTTCGGCAAGGCGCTGGTGGAACTGGGCGCGTCGAATCCCGATGTGGTGGTTCTCGACGCCGATCTGTCGAAGTCCACGTACACGGCCGAATTCGGCAAGAAGTTCGCCGACCGGTTCTTTCAATGCGGTATTGCCGAGGCGAACATGATCGCGATCGGCGCGGGTCTTGCGTCGTCAGGAAAAATTCCGTTCGTGTCGAGCTTTTCGGCCTTCGTGCTGAATAAAGGCTTCGAACAGTTGCGCGTCACAGCGGCTTTTCCACGCGTGAATTTGAAGGTGGTCGGCACGCACAGCGGAATTTCGATCGGCGAAGACGGGCCGTCGCAGATGAGTATTGAGGACATCAGCCTGGCGTGCTCGCTGGCCGGATTCGTAGTCCTGTGCCCGGCCGACGAAGTCGCGATGACGAAGCTGATGAAAGCCGCGGCGGCCTACAACGGACCGCTGTTCATCCGCGCCGGCCGCGCCAAGGCTCCGATGATTTATCCGGCCGATCAGGAGTTCGCGATCGGCCGGTCGATTCAGCTTCTGGATGGCACGGATGTCACGCTGATCGCGACAGGATTGCTGGTAGCGGAATCGATTCGCGCGGCGGAAATGCTCGAAGCCGAAGGGATTTCGGCGCGCGTGATCGACATGCACACCATCAAGCCCCTGGATCGCGAAGCGGTGGCGCGGGCGGCCGAGGAAACCGGCGCGATCGTGGTGGCGGAAGAGCACCTGATGGATTCCGGATTGGGTGTGCGGGTCGCGCAGGCGGCTGCGGCGACGCATCCGGCGGTGATGGAATTCGTCGGGATCGATAACACCTACGCCGAATCGGGGCCGCCCGATGCGCTGCTTGACAAGTACGGCCTGCGCGCTTCAAATGTGGCAGCCGCGGCTCGCCGCGCGGTAGGGCGCAAACGGAAATGAAGAAGCCGGCTTCTGCGAAAAAAGAAGTCGACCAGAAAATCGAGCTGGCCGGTAAGGCGCTTCACGATGAAATCGGCCCGCTATTGTCCGCCGCCGGGCTGCGGCTTCAATTATTGAGGATGGATTTTCCGGAAACGACGGATAGCGTGCGCGAGATTACCCGGTCTCTCGATGAAGTGATCGACCGGGTGCGCGCGCTCAGCCAGGAATTGAAACCCTCCCCGTTTTCTTCCGATCGGCCCTCAATTAAACGCCCGCGTAACGCGAAACGAGAGTACAATTGATCCTCTATGGCTTTCTCTGTCCTGCTTGTCGATGATCACAAGATCATGCGGGACGGCATTAAGGCCATCCTGTGCCGCGGCGACGAATTTCGCGTGGTGGGTGAGGCGGAAAGCGGGCCGGACGCGGTCCAGGCAGTCAAGCGCCATCATCCCGACCTGGTGCTGATGGATATCGGTCTGCCGGGCTTGAACGGCGTCGAAACCACGGTGGAGATTCTGCGCTTTCATCCGGAGTGCAAAATCGTCATCCTGTCGATGTACGACGACGAAAACTCGGTGGTCAGCGCGATCCGTTCCGGTGCGCGGGCGTTCATTCTCAAGAAGGCATCGGATACCGATCTGCTGGAGGCTCTGCGCATGGTCGCGCGCGGCGGCGCGTATCTGAGCCCGCAGGTTTCCGATCGTCTGCTTTCGAGAATTCAAAAAGGCGATCTTGAATCGCATGCGGCGCCCAGCGCGCTGGAGGTTTTGTCGCCACGCGAGCTGCAGGTGCTGCGCATGGTGGCTGAGGGCAAAACCAGCAAAGAGATTGCCGTATTGCTCGATCTGCGCGAACAGACCGTACGCAGCTATCGGAAGACGATGATGAAAAAGCTGGGAGTGAACAACGTCGCCGGCCTCACGCAGCTGGCGCTTTCGACCGGGTTGACGCAGCTTCCGCGCGGCCACGCGGCGGGCGAGCCCGAATAGGCGGGAATGAGCATGCTGCGCGAATCGCCGTGGGGTCCCATCGCTGTCGCCGACGCGCACGTGCATTTCTTTTCGCATCATTTCTTCGCTGCACTGGCAGCACAGAAGCGAGGCTTGACCATCGAGGGCATCGCCGCGCAACTGGGCGTGGGAGCGCCGCCCGAAGACCCCGCTCATTTGGGCGCGGCTTGGGCGCGCGAGCTGGATCGGCACAACGTTGCGCGGGCGGCGCTGATTGCCAGCGTGCCCGGCGACGAAGCCTCGGTCGTGGCGGCGAAGCACGCTTTCCCCGCTCGTTTCTTCGCCTACGCGATGGTAAATCCCCGCGCGTGGAAGCCGGAAAACTTCGAACACATAGATGTGGTATGCCTGTTTCCGGCCATGCATCGCTATTCGGTGCACGATGCGGAAGTTCAGCCGATTTTCGAGTGGGCGCAAGCGAATCACAGGACGGTATTCGTGCACTGCGGCGTGCTGAGCGTGGGAATTCGCGGGAAGCTGGGCCTCGATTCGCCGTTCGACCTGCGGTTCTCGAATCCGATCGATCTGCACGCGATCGCGCTGCGTTATCCTCAAGTTCATTTCGTGGTCCCGCATTTCGGCGCGGGCTATTTTCGGGAGGCGCTGATGCTGACCGATCTTTGCCCGAATGTGTATCTGGATACGTCGAGCTCCAATCGATGGATGCGCACCCAGGAATCGCATCTGGACCTTCGCCACGTTTTCCGGCGCGCACTCGACGTTGCCGGCGCAAAGCGGCTGTTGTTTGGCACGGATTCTTCGCTGAATGGCTGGAACGCGCGCATTTTCGAAGAGCAGTCCACCGCGCTATACGAAATCGGACTGAGCGAAGCCGACGCGCGTGGGATTTTCAGCGAAAATCTGTTGAGAATAATCGCGCGCTGAACCGACCTTTCTGTATGTGGCGGTTTCGCCGTAAGGCCCGCTTTGTGTACCCCATCCCGCCGGCCCCGCGCACCGCCGTGCTTTCGGCTGCGTTCCGCTCGCAAGGCATGGTCCGCGTGTTTGGCGATCTCGACGGTGTTCCGGCCTTCGAACCGCAAGCCGTCGCCGGGACGCTAGCGCAGGTGGAATCACTCACTGGCGTGGTGAATCTCACCCACGCGGTCATCATCTTTCGGAGCGAAAGCGACCCACGGTTGACCGATGCGGAGTTGGACCGCCTGTGGCTCGCCTTCCATGTGCCGGTCTTCGAGCAGATGGTCTCATCCGACGGCACACTCTGCGCCTCGGAGTGCGAAGCGCACCAGGGGCTGCACATTGCAGGCGGTTTCGATCCCGGCACCCGGGTGGTCGACCTGACGCCCTGCGCCTGCGGCCGGTCGAGCGCGCGCCTGGTTTCCCCTGACGCCTGGAAGACTCAAAGCGCCGCGGCAGGCGGAGCGTGATATAGTCTCGTCATGATTCTGGACCTGTCCCAGCGGCATGTCGAACCGGATATTACCCTTTTCGAGCTTCGCGGACGACTGGCGCTCGGCAACCGTCTGAGCGAGGTCGAGCATTCCATCCGAACCGAGCTTCAAGCGGGTTGCCGCAAGCTGGTTCTCGATTTGGGCGGGCTCGAATTCATCGACAGCGCGGGCCTGGGCCTGCTGGTGATGTGCGCCGGCTTGATGGAACAAACCGGCGGCCGCATGTGCGTGGCCACGGGGAACCCGCGAATCGTCCATGTTTTCGAAATCACGCACCTCGAACGGGTGGTCGATTTACACGGCGACGCCGCATCGGCTTGTGAAAGCCTGGGCGCCACCGGAACTGCCGCGGCGGGCTGACGTTGTCATCACCTCAGCCGACTTCTCAGCAAGATTCTGAGCAGAGGAAAGGCTCGTGTCCCGAGTGGGCATTCCTGCCCGCCGGCTGGAAGCCGGCCCCACACCATCGCTCCGGTTATGTAACGAATAAGGTGCGACGTAAAAAGTGGTGCAACGTGCCTGCGATGCGGTGATAAACTCAGACTGCTGGGGCTGTGGCGGAATTGGCAGACGCAACAGATTTAGGTTCTGTCGTTCGAGAGGACGTAAGGGTTCAAGTCCCTTCAGCCCCACCATTCCTGCCCTTGACTTCCTGTGACCGACACGGGACACCTGTTTCCGTGAATTAGAACGAACGGCCAACTCCTCCACAGTCGCGCCGACGACATTCTTCGGGCTGCACATCCACCCGCTTCCTATTGGACCGCTATGGTCGCCGCATTGCTGGTCACGCTGCCGTCGGCCGACTTCACCACCAGGCTGACGCTGCTCCCCATGGGAGCACTCTCTGGAATCGTGATGTTTACCTGGAAAACGCCCGGAAATCCAGGAGCCTGTCCGGCGAACGCGACCGGCGCGCTTATCCCGCCGACCAGAACCTGAGGCATCGCATTCGCATTGCAAATACCGCTCGATGCGGGACAGGTTCCACCGCCGTCGGCAACCGATGGCGTCATCGCGCCGAGACGGGTGACATAGAAGAATCCGCCGGTGCCGCACGGAATGGGTGCGGTTGGATAATCGATCCCGGAATTCGACGGCGCGGCGATCGCGGGTTGATTCGTCGCGGGATTGGTGAATACCAGGATTGCGTTGCCTTGTCCGGTGGCGGGAATCGTGAAGATGCCGGGCTGGCTGGCGACGATGGATTCCTGCACGGACGGCGACGGCGTTCCGTTCACAGTGATGACGACGGATGCGGTTCCCGGCGTGATCTCGAACGGGACCTGCGCACTGATGAAGGGATACTGACCGGCCGGCGCCACCTGCACCATCGGAGCCGTGATCCCGTTGAAGGTCACGCTCACTCCGCCCAGCGACGGTGGCAGCGTGGCGGAGCAGCGCACGCTCGCGCAGTTAGATCATCCATCCATCGCCCGCTTATACGACGCCGGAACGCTCGCCGACGGGACGCCCTGGTTCGTGATGGAGTACGTGGACGGCGTTTCGCTCAGCGAGTATTGCCGCCAGGGCGAATGCACCGTGGATCAGCGATTAAATCTATTTCGCGCGGTGTGCGAGGCAGTCGAGTACGCGCATCGGCACGGTGTGATTCACCGGGATCTGAAGCCGTCCAATATTCTCGTCCGGGCCGACGGGTCCGTGCGCCTGCTCGACTTCGGCATCGCGAAACAGATCGATGCGGGGACCTCGCCGGCCCATCAGACGCGAACCGGCATGCACCTGCTGACTCCGGCTTACGCGTCGCCCGAGCAGATTCGCGGGGAGGCAGCAGGGGTCGCAAGCGATGTGTACTCGCTGGGCGTGATTCTTTATGAGTTGCTGGCCGGCCGGCTGCCGTTTGACGTTTCGGATAAGGCTCCGGCCGAAGCGGCGAACCTGATCACGATGGAAGATCCGATGAAGCCGTCCGCGGTTGTACGGCGAAACTCGGCGAGCGGAGCCACGTCCACCGCGTCGTGGACGGATCTGGATGTCCTGTGCCTGACCGCGATGCACAAGGACCGGCGGCGCAGATACGCTTCGGTGAAGGCGCTCATCGACGATCTGGATCATTACTTGGAGCATGAGCCGCTCGATGCGCATCCGGACAGCCGGGTGTACGTGGCCGGAAAGTTTCTGCGGCGGAACTGGGCCGCGGTATCGGTCGCGGCGCTGGTGGCGGCCTTGCTTCTTTTCGCGGGTTCGCTCGCGCTCACACTGCGCAGAGGTTCACCGGCGGTGGGGACGCGGCCGCGGGCGCTCGCGGTGCTTCCCTTCGTGAACACGGGATCAGACCACAGCATGGATTTTCTGGGATCCGCGATTCCGGAGCTGGGCCGTGGATGGGCTCACCGTGGTCGAGGCCGAGCATAATCGCATGGCGGCGGCATATCGCGATGCGGCGGAGCTGGTGCGGCGGCGCCCCGAAAATTCCCTGGCGCACTTCAATCTAAGTTACGCCCTGCGCTACGCCGGGTTACTCGAAGAGTCGGAGAAGGAGTGCAACACGGGCCTGTTGCTCGATCCACAATGGTCGGGTCTGCGGTCGTGCGCGGTGGTATTTCTGCTGCACGGGGATGATCAGCGGGCGCTGGATTTTCTGCATCTCGATCTGGGGTCGCAGTTTGAGCAAGCTCTCTCTATGGACGTTTTTCTGCGAGAAGGCCAGGAAAAGGAAGCGCTGGAGGCGCGGCCGGCGAAGGCGCCGGATTGGGCAGGGTTTCCGGTGCTGTTCGCTTCCCTGGAGCATCATCCGGCCGGTGAGATTGCTGTGATGGCGCATGCCATGAAACCCGTGACCGATCCCGAAATGAACTATTTTTCGGCGGCGCACCTCGCCTACGCGGGACAGACTGACGTCGCGCTCAACCTGCTAGGACAGGCGGTCGCGGCCGGATACTGTTCCTACCCGGCAATCGATTCCGATCCGATGCTCGCATCCGTCCGGCCAGTCGCGGCATTTGCCCGGATCCGTGAGATGGCGAAGCACTGCAAGGAAAATTTCGTTTCAGCAGCGAATCTGACGCCACATTAGCATCGACTGTCCGATTCGAATTCCCGGCGCAGCAACGTCTTCGATACTTGGCCCACGCGTCGATGACGAATTATCCCTCGAAGACCGGCGGCGGATTCCCGGAACTCGCGGAGGAAGTCTGGGTCGTGCATGCATTCCAGAAGAAATCAACGATTGGAATAAAGACGCTCCGGCACGAAGTCGACCTCATCAAGGACCGTTTGAAGAGACTGAAGGAGATGCTGAAATGAAGCGCGAAAAGCTGGAAGTGTACGCGGAAGCGGCAATTTTGGAGAATTGAACCGTCCCGGCGAGCCGGTGTAACATTGGGCTTCGGGGGAACGCTTGGGTCCAGCTTTCGGTTCACGACTTACGAGCCTCTGGCTCGCTTTCACTGCCGCCGCGGGTTACGCCCAGTTCACGGTCGTCGGGCCAGCGCCTTACACCGAACCCGTGGCGCGCGAAAACATCCGAGCTTTGCTCAAAAACGTGGACGCGGATCACCAGAAACAAACCATATCCGATCTCAGCCGCCTGCTCTCCTGGTATCGTGACCTGATAGACGAGGAACTGGTCGCGGCGTGGCAACAGAATCCCGAAAAGCGAGGCGATCTTGCCGGCGTCATCGATACCCTGACCACGCCCCGCGTGGCTGCCGGAGTCATGGAATTTTCTTGGCGCGAGCGCGACTCGGCGTTCCGCATCGCTTACGCGCCGCTCTACGAACATCTGATGACGCGCTACGCCGAAAGCGGCCGGCCGATGTTGAATGACCTGCTGGCGCAGCCGCCCGAACTCTCTGAGCCGGTGGCCGAGACCGTCTGCCGCATCCTCATCGATATGCCCGAAGGGGTCGGCGCGTGGCGCCAGAGCGCGCTGCGGATTCTGCCGCGTTACCGCTCGACCGCGCGGCGGCTGCTGGTCGCGGACGCGCGCAGCAGCGATTCAGCAGTGCAGGATCGGGCGCTGTTCTGGCTCGACGATCCGCGGTCTACACTCTACGATGGTTCCGGAGCCCCGCTGGATCGCACTCCGCCGCGATTGACCCGGAATCGCGCGAGTTCGGGCGCCGGACCGAACTTCGCCGGCCCGGGCGCGGACGCACCCGCATCGCCTGCCGCTCCGCCGCCGCATCCGGAATCGTACAGGGGGCCGCGATCGGGAACGCTCGAGTGCGCCGGCGCCGCAATTCCGCAGAATGCCGAGTACGTGTTTCGCAATCTGCCCGCGGCGAAATTGCAGCTCGAATACGACAGGAAAATCTGGGACGCGCGCCTGGTCCCCGTCGACGGGCAGACGCAGAAGCTGGTTCTCCGGAACAAGGCCGCCGGCGCGCAGAGGCGTTGCACGGTCCATTGGACGGTCAGCCAATGAAAAAAGCGTGGATCATGTTGTTATTCATGCCGCTGGCAGTATTCGCCGACGTGGTCACGCTGAAGGACGGGACGCGCATTACCGGGACGGTGGAGGTCGGCGGTACGCAGATTTTGATCAAGGCCAACGGCGACGCGCAGGTGATCGCGATCGAACGGATTCGATCCATTGATTTCGATCCTCCGTATACGCCGCCCGCTCCGGCGGTGACCACCGCAGCCGCACCGCCGCCCAAACCGGCGCCCGCGCCATCGCCAGTTCCCGCGCCTGTCGCGAAGCCGCAGGGGATCACGTTGCCGGCGGGAACCGAAATCGCCGTGCGCACCATCGACCGCATCGATTCCAAAAAAACCGAAAAGAACCATGAGTATCGCGCCAGCCTGGACGATCCAATCGTGGTGGATGGTGTCACCGTAGCGCCCGTGAACGCCTCCGCGATTCTGCGCGTCATCGATTTCAGTAACCCGCATCTGAAGGGGCGTCCGACGCTCACGACGGCTCTGGTCGCGGTGATCGTAAACGGGCGCAGAGTGGATCTCTCGACGGACGGCGTCGAATCCGCTGCCGGATCGCGATCCAAGCGAACCGCGGTCGGAGCGGGCGCGGGTGCAGCGGGAGGAGCGGCGATCGGGGCGGCTGCGGCCGGAGGAGTGGGCGCGGCCGTGGGTGCGGGAATCGGCGCGGCAGCCGGCACCGCCGGCGCGGCCCTCACCGGAAAAGGAGTCATCATCGCACCGGAAACTCGCTTCACCTACAAATTAAAGGAAGCCGTGGTCCTGCCCAAATGAAACGCTCGATCTTGTTTCTATGTCTGCTGGTGCGCGCCGATACGCTTTCGCTGCGCAACGGGACGAGCGTTTCGGGCAAGTGGGTGAGTATCGACAATCGCGAGATCAGCTTTACGGTGAACGGCGAGGTCCGATCGTATCCGCGCGCCGACGTGTGGAGGGTCACGTTCGGAGAAGCGAAAGTCAAACTGGGGCAAACCATCGACGAAGTAAAAACCGCTTTGGGCCCGCCGAAAAACCTGATCAACAACGGAGCCAACACGATCTACGTGTACGCGGATATGAAGATAACCTTCATCGACGGAAAGGTGAGCGCGATCGAGTAACGCGCCGGGGCCTTCTCACGCAAAATAGCCACACCAGGTGCGCGCCTGGAGGCAGGATCCGCGTTCTTGTGCGCCAACCCGTATCGCAGCGCGCGCCAGAATCGAGTGCTTTCCCACATGCGTGGTCACAACCGCACGCACATCGAACTCCGGCCTGAGGGCAAGATGTACAAGTGCCCACTGGTCGTCCATGTCTGCGCCGCAGTCGGTAGTGAGGATGATCGGGCGGGGCGTCCCATTCGCATCGCCGTACTCCTTTGTACATGAGATGCGATCCGGGCTGCTATTTGTTCAGCGGACTTCAGATCCAGGACACTAGTGGTCTGCATCGGGAATAGTAAGTATTATCACTGAAAACCCGCTGGAGCCGAAGTCCGCAACTCACGCAGATTGATCTATAATTGGAAAACCTTCACAACGGAGTGCGGCGCGAGTTTGCAAATGTCCGATTTGGCCCCACAAACCTCTCCCGCGCAGGATAGATCGTCTCCCGCTTATCAATATCAGTTTGGCGCGTTCTGTTTAGATCCGGTTAAACGGGTTCTACTGAAAAGCGGCGAACGGGTCGCATTGACCGGAAAATCCGTTGACACCCTATTGGTGTTGGTCGAGCGAGCGGGCGAGACGCTCGCGAAGGGCGAACTTATGCAGGCGGTATGGGGTTCGTCCACCGTCGAGGAGAACAACCTCAATCAATGCATTTCCGCGATCCGGAGGGCCCTCGGAGAGCAGCGCCGGGACCATAATTTCATTTTGACGGTGTCCGGCGTGGGTTATCGTTTCGTCGCGCCGGTCCGTCGCGCTGAGATTCAAGGAACGATCTCCGAGCCGGCGGGTTCGGACATCATCCGCCAGCGGCCGCATGCCATAACGCTGCGCGCTACATTGGGGTTGGCGGTGGTGATCGTACTCGGGGTCAGCATTTACGCGATGCGTCAGCGAACCTCGGCTGAGACTCCCCACCGGCAGACCGCCGTCATTCTGACTCCGCAGGTTCTGCCCGCGACGCCGGAAAACAAGTGGCTCTCTACAGCTGTTGGTGAGATGTTGTACAACGAGCTTGCCGATCCCGGGTCTTTGCGTGTCGTTTCCCTTGATGAAACGTCGCGCATGGAGCGGGAACTGCCTAAACGTAGTTCTGCGCCGGAATCGCTGCGCGATATTCGGCGCTACAGTCAGGCCGATTTTGCGGTGCACGGAACCGTGATCATCCTCACCGATCAGGCGAGCCAGCCCCTGCGAATTGACTTGCAGGTCCAGGACCTGCGCAGCGGTGAAGTGGTCGTTTCCGCGTTCGCGGAAGGTTCCGAGCAGGAACTATTCGCACTGGTCCACGATCTGAGCAACAGGATGCGGCAAACTCTCCGCCTCGCGCCGCCTCCGGTAGTGGCTGCGCGTTCGACGATTCCATCGCGGAGACCAGCCATGCAACTTTACGCCGAGGGCGTGGCCGCGCTACGGTCTTCCGATTTCCTGACCGCCAAGGATCGTTTCCTGCGCGCGCTCGAAGCCGACCCTTCCAATGCTCTCTGCTATGCCGCGCTTTCTTTGGCGTGGCATGATTTGGGTTTTGAAAAGGAAGCCGTCGGCGCGGCGCGGCAGGCATTCGAGCTGGCCTCGTCCTTGGGTCAAGTAGACCGGCTGGCCATTGAAGGCCGCTACCGCCTTGCGATTCATGACTGGTCGCACGCCGCAGCCATCTATGAAAGCATTCTGAAGCTTTTCCCGGATAGTCTTGAGGACGCGGGGTCGTTGCTCGAAGCGTACCGGTGGTCCGGGAAGAACCAGGCGGGCGAGCAGCTCATCGCCGCGCTTCGCAACCTTCCCGCTCCCATCCGCGACGATCCTCGTATCGATTTGGAGGAGGCGCGGATGGTCGGCGCGACCTGGTCGAACTATTCACGCGTCGCGCAGCTGGCTGAGGTTGCGGCCACTAAGGCGAAGCAGCGTCAGATGCTTGGATTGTATGCCCGCGCTCGTACTTTGCAAGCTGGGGCCCTGCTCAGTCAGGGCGACAACAGCGGGTCCGTCGCGGCGCGCGCAGAAGCCAAAATGGTGTGCGAGCAACTGCAGGATTCCATTTGTCTCACGCAATTGCTGCGGGTCGAGGGTAATCTGGCGTTGTTGGCTGGCAGGCTACAGCAGGCCGAGAATGACTATACACTGGCGCTCAAACTCGCGCGGCAGATTGGAAACCGCGGCGAGCAATCGAACGAGTTCAATGGCCTTGCATTAATCCACTTCTGGCTGGGCGACTTTAAAGCCGCCGACGCAGATTTTCGCGACGCCCTGGCAAGCGGTGAGGATCTGCAAGCCCCTAATGACGAGACCTGGATCAATTACGCGAGTGTGCTGCTGACGGTCGGACGTCTTCCGGAAGCAGTTCAGGCGTTGCACCGCGCGTTGACCGACGCGCGAGCCCGTCGCGAGATCGAGTCCGAGGCCAATTCGCTCGCTCTGCGCGCGGAAACGGAGATGCTGATGGGCCGCCCGCGCGACGCGATGGGTTCCGCGGCGGACGCATTGAAGGTAGCACGGCGATCCGCTTCTCTACAAACGGAATTTGACGCGAATCTAGAGATGGCACGAGCGCAGGTTCTTACCGGCGATACGGCTGGCGCGCACAAATCGATTCGAATCGCGGAAAGCTATCGCGATCTCAATGTCTTCAGCAGGATCGAGCTTTCTTTCGCCCAAGCCCGAATCGCTTTCGATGAAGGCGAGTACATCAAGGCGGAACGTTTCGCACGCCGCGAAGTAGAGCAGGCGCGCTCCGGCGAAAACCGCGAGTTTGAGTTGCGGGGTTACAACCTGCTGGCTGCTGCACTGCTCGCTCAAGACCGGACCGCCGAAGCTCAACAGATCACAACCCGGCTGAAGCTGTCTCCCGGGCGAGATCCGCATGACCTGTCGACGCTCGAATCCCGGCTTGCCATCTTGCAGGTCGAAGCCAGCCTTAACCCTTCGTCGCCGTGGGCCTGGCAGTTCGCGGGCTTGGCGGGGGAAGCGCAGAAGATTGGGTATGTCGAATCGGCCCTCGAAGTCAAGCTTGCCGGCGCCAGATGGAGCGCCAGAGCCGGCGATCTGCGACCGGTCAGGCAAGTCGAGTCCGAAGCCTCAATGATGGGCTACAGAAGCGTGGCTGCGCGCGCGCATCGACTTTATTCCGGTGAATCCGGAGGGCGGCAGTTGCAAGCAGTCCAGGCTGAGCGAAAATGATGCCCGGAGTGTTGGGGGTTAGACGCTCGATGCTCGGCGGCCGCGCAAAAGGACCAGGGTGAGAGCAAACAGCGACAGGAGGCCTACAGAGGAAGGTTCGGGCACTGGCGCAGCACCGACATTGAACGCGAACGAACCGTCGGTTCCGGTGCCCCAGGTGTAGTTATAAGTGCCGGGTGTCAGGCCTAAACCAGCGATGGTGGTATCGTCCCAGGTATCCGTCCCGGAGATGAATGAACCGCTGACGTATCCGAGGGGGAGCAGTAAATCTTGACCCAAGCCACCGAATCCGAATGTGTCGCCGGTCGAGCTGGAGGCGAACGTAGCCGGGCCATCGCCGAAATTTGTCGGACCCGAGATGCCCAAATACACGGGTTGACCGGCCACTGTGGGTCCGAACAACTCCACCGCATTGGCTCCCCATATGTACGCGTGAGTGGTGCCGTCGACGCCGTTGGCCGTCAGGCCAGTGAGATCTATGGTGCCGGAATAGGATGAGACGACGTTGGAACCGGATTGATAGATGTAAACCATCACGTCGGCACGGATAGGCAGCACCCAAAGGGAGACGAAGCACAGCAATCCAAGAACGGTGGATAGGCGACGGCGCGCACGGATGGCAGTGGAGGACATGATTTTCAGGCCGCCACTTTTCGCTTGCTGACGCAACCCGCGGTAGGTGAAAGACGCACGGTTATGTACGGCATTCTGTACTGCAGGTTCTAATAAGTTGAGACGATTTTGCAACATTTTACGATCTCCTCTGATTCCGACGCCCCCGGTTTTACCATGACGGAGCACCGAACGCATTTGAGATCTTATGAAATTTTATGAAGCCTCTTCTTTCTAGTGTCTTATAGTGGGGGCGCGTGATATTTCAGACCCGGCGGCCACGTTTCCTCTAAAGAGATCGCCGTCGGCCGAATCTTAACCGAGCGGGAACCGAAAATCGCCGTCCGCACCATCGACCGCATCGATTCCAAGAAAACCGAAAAGAACCATGAGTATCGCGCCAGCCTGGACGATCCCGTGGTGGTGGATGGTGTCACCGTAGCGCCCGTGAACAGCTCCGCGATTCTGCGCGTCATCGATTTCAGCAACCCGCATCTGAAGGGGCGTCCGACGCTCTCGACGGCGCGCGCCGATACGCTCTCGCTGCGCAATGGTACCAGCGTCTCAGGCCACTGGGTGAGCATCGACCATCGCGAGCTTTACGGTGAACGGCGATCACGTTGAAGGCGCAAACGTCCGTGACCAGCCCTGCCGGTCAGAGTCTGTGTGAAAACCACGGACCTGCTCCCCTTGCTCACGCGCGGGGTTCCGTATGTGGCTCATTCGACGTGGCGCCAAACGGAACCCCGACCGTGAGGGAGGGAGCAAGGCCGACCAACTCCACTTTTCACACAGACTCGTCACGGCGGGGATCAAACTCCACTTTTCACACACACTCGTAAAGGCGTAGTGGTGCCTGGCATCGTCAGCAAGCTGGCGAAGGGGCTAAAATTGGCGCCCAGTTCGGCGGCCGCCGGAAGGTAGACGTTCGGATAACCCGGCTCTCTTAACAATCGCTGGCAATGCGAATCATTTGTCGAAGAACGGGTGTTTCGTGAAGGGAAGATTTGGAACGTCCCCGCTTGGACGTTGCAGCGTAAGGTCGTCGAACAGCATTGCCGGAATCACGATGGAAACCACTTGCGGTCCTCCCGGCGGGAAGCGGGTCATCATCATCATGGGTCCACGCAGCATGATTCGCACCGGCGCGGTGTAGACCTGGGGGGCGTCGGACACCGCCACAATGTCTTTGAACGAGCCGAGCGTTAAGCTGCTGATGTTCAGATTGCGAACCAGCTCTTCATGCCCGTCGCCGAACACCTTCACGCCCTCCACCACCGGTTCCACGTTGAGGTTGCCTTGGCTATTGCCAGTCATAATGATGGTCCGCGAACGGCCGAGCTGGTTTTGCTGCATGGGATTCGAGAGGCGGCGCACCACCAGGCCGAAATCGCTGCCGCGCTGTTTCGCCATTCGAACGAGCTCGGCCCGGATCCCGGCGGATGACAGCGCCCGGTCGGCGGTGATGAACATGTTGCTCGGCATCGACCCGTTACCGCGCCGGCTCGCGGTGCTGCGGGTGGTGCCGGGGAGAAGCGCGCGGGAATGCAGGAGTGTTTTGAGAATGCCTTTGTCCACCACCACGGTGGGATGCGGAACCACCCCATCATCATCAACCGGATATCCGCCGTACAACGGTTGGCCGTGGAACTCGGTGGCGGCCGGATTGTCGGTGACGGTCAGAAAATCCGGGAAAACACGCGCGCCGACACGATCCGCGAAACCGCCATTAGCCGCGTAGATGCGCTGAAAACGTAAATCCTCCACCACCGGTCGGGGAACGCCGGATAACGCGGACGCCATTGCCTGCAGGAACAGCTCGCCCGCCGCGCCGGGTTCGAATAATACCGGCCCCGTGTATCGCTCCACGATGGCGGCCGAGCTCAAGCGCTCCATCCGCGCCTGAAATTCCCGGATCCGTTTGACGATCTCCTCCCTCGGCGGCAATTGCTCAAGGGAGCTTGCGCGAATCGCCTCGGTGTCGGAAACCGGCATGCCGTCGGACGCCTGGGCGTCGGCGTCGACCTGCAGCGCCGCGGTGGTCATCGCGCGCACGTAACTGGTTCCCTCGGAATTGACGAACCGCGTGACCCACGTGGTGGCCGTCAGGCTCACGGTCGATCCGTCGATTCCCGGCGTTTCACGGAATAGCGCGGACAGCGCTTTGACGGTCTTTTCCATCTCCGCGCGATTCCAATTCACCACCGGCACAGCCTGCTCGATTTTCACGACGTCTTCCTTGCTCAAATCCGGCGCGTCGTCGGTCCGGGTCCGATTCTCAAGCGCTGCTTTCTTCTTGGCGAACGTATCGATCGCGTTCTTGTACGAGCTATCGGTGTCGAGCCACAACTGGCGCCGCAGCTCGTCGTAATTGTCGTCGATCGGCACGCTGGCGCCGCCGGTGCCCAGCGGGCGCGCCACTCCTGCGCCCATCATCGGCGCGAAGAAATTGCTATTGTCGCGCGCGTAGTCCCCCACCCGAACATCCACGCTCAGATTACGCCCGCGGGTCTGTTGATTGGCCGGCACATCGCAGAAGCTGGTGACCAGCGCGCCGAAACTCGCACTAACCGAGCACCTCTGCGTTTCGACCGACCGGTACGCGATGAAGTACGGCTTCTGCAGATTTTCGAGTTGAAGCTTGCGCATGGTCCGCTCCAGTTCGTCGCGCATGGCGCGCATGACCACGTCATCGGCTGGATAAGCGCATACTCCGGAGAACAGGGCGATGGTCAGAATTCGGAGCTTCATCACGGTTTCTCCTTCTTCTCGGGAGGCTTGGTGTCGTCGAACGGTGGCGGCAGGATGGGGGAAAGCTCCTGCGACTTGGGTTTCTTCTGCACTTCGATCTCGCTGAACAGCAATCCGGGACCACCCGCCGACACCGGAACCGGGCCGGACTCGGCTCCGCACAGGCCGTTGAACGCCTCCGAACGAGTGTCGGCGGCCTCGATTTTGTTGAACGCCGTGAGCGCCGTGCCAATCAGATTGACGCCCCGAACCAGCTCCTCCCGGCCGTCGGGATAGATCCGATAAACCATGACCGGAATCACTTCGAAAAAGTTCGGAGCGAACCGGCCGACCGAGGTAAAGCCTCCCGCGATGTCCTCGAAATACAGTCCGTAGGGAAGTCCCTTTTTCTTGACGTCGTCGATCAGCAGACGCTTGAGCTCCTCCGGCTTGACCGTTTTCGACGCCACCACCAGCAGGTTCGACTGCCGGCCCGCCACATTGTAGCCCGGGGCGCGGCGGCCGTGACCGTTCGAGACCGGGAAATTGTCGATCGGCAGCCGTGACATCAGAAAGTTCTTGAGTACGCCGTTCTCAACCACCGTGACGCGCTCGGCCTTTACGCCTTCGTTATCGAATTTGTAGTAGCCGGCGAGCTGCGTGTCTCCGTATTTGCGCTCGGTGGGATCGGAATACACTGAAATGAAATCCGGCAGCGCCTTCTGACCCACGCGGTCGCGAAAGGTCATGCTTTGCTCTTCACGTTTTTCCCGCTGCCCTTCGATCCGATGGCCGAAGATCTCGTGAAAGATCACGCCGGTCGCGCGCGGCGACAAAATGGCCGGGCCCACGTAGGGCTCCATAACGGGAGCGTTCTTCAGGGCCATCAGATCGGCAATCATTTTCTGAACTTTCTCAAGGACTGCCGCGTCGCCCGGCAGACCGTCCAAGGTGGACGAGTAAAACGATTCGTAGCGCGGAAGCTCCATGCCGTCGCTCGCTTTGGCGAAGGCCGAAATCAACAACCGAAAGTTCGAATCCGTGGTGTGAATGGAGGCGCCATCGCTCGAGACGAACCAGCGTCGCTGGCGTTCGATGGAAAACTCCGCATTCACGGCATAAATGTTGCCGTAGCGCTGGAATGGCGCGGTATACTTGCGCACCTTGTCCTCCCAGACCGCGCGATTCAGGGTCAAAGGAGCTGGATCCGGTTCGTCATACACCTCGGCTCTGGCGGGAGAAAAATCGCCCGCCTTGTCGGTTTCCTCGGCCTTGACCTTGACGTTGGTTTTGACCGAGATGAGCTGCTCCACAGCGCGCTTGTATTTTTGGTCCGTGTAGTACCACAGCAACGCCCGCAGCGCGTCCGGGTCATCCTCGACAGGCATCGGAAAATAGTTGTAATTATCGAAGAAATTGGGCAGCGCTCCGCGGATCGGGTGAGTGTTGTCGAGCTTGTAATCGCCCACGCGCAGATCAATCCCCAGCTCTCGCCGGCGACTTACGGGTGAACTCGCAACCAGTGCGCCGAACGATCCTGTGAAGTTGGCTGACTGGGTTTCGAGCAACTCATAACTCATGAAATAGGGTGGCGTCGGTTGCTTTTTCAAATGGTCCATGGAGCGGACCAACTCGGCCTTGAGCGCATCCACAACCGCCCATTTCCGGGCGGGTTGGCCCTCCAGCACCAAAGGGAACAACAGCGGAACAACAAAAGCGGCTTTCATTCGCACACTCCTATTCCGGTGAAGCTTCCAGTTTAGACGCATGGCGGAAGAAATCGTATAGACTTTCTCCGTTTCGGTCCAGCGGCGAGCGCGGGCTGAGGTAAATGTCAGAGAAATAAGAACGAAACCCGACTGGAATCAGCGGTTCGAAAGTGAAGGTTGAACAAAGTCAAGGCCAGCGAGGCGTGTCTTCATCTGATGCATCGGCCGATGGATTTTGACTACCGTAAGAAGTTGCCAGCCCGCGTTGCATCTTTCCTATGGCTCGCCTGGATTCCGGCTCTCGCGTTAACCACGGCCGCGCTTTGCAAGATGAACCGGTACTTCGCGGGCTCGTTAATCTGAACTTGACTCGCGCCGCCGCGTCGCTATAAGCTAAGAATTCTTAGTATGGGACGCAAGCCGCAAAAGAACGATTCGTTGCCAGGTTCACTGGACATGTTAATTCTGCGGACGCTGTCGCGGCGCAACCTGCATGGCTACGGCATCGTCCAGTTCATCCAGCAGTCGTCCGGTGATGAGCTTCTCATCGAGGAGGGCTCGCTGTACCCCGCTCTCCAGCGGCTGGAGTTAAACGGCTGGATCGACGGCGTCTGGGGCGTGACCTCAAATAATCGGCGGGCGAGGATCTACAAGATCACGGCGGCTGGCCGCAAACAACTGGCCGTGGAAGCCCGGAAGTACGCCAAACTCACGCTGGCGATCGCGCGCGTGATGGGAGCGGAATGACGGACAGGTGGATACGACGGCTGAGGTATTGGGTGGAAAACGCCAGTCGCAGCGAGGCGCTGCGCGAGGAAATGGAACTCCACCTTGCGGAGAAGGCCGCGCAACTCGAAGCCGACGGGATGACGGCCGATCGCGCCCGGGCTGAAGCGCGGCGGCGATTTGGCAACGTCGGACAGAAGCAGGAAGAGTCACGGGAGATCTGGATGACACGGTTTTTATCGGAACTCGGCCAGGATATCCGCTATGGCTGTCGCACCATGGCCGGCAACAAGGCGTTCAGCGCCCTGGCGGTCTTGTCGCTGGCGCTCGGCATCGGCGCGAATACTACGATCTACAGCTTCATGGAGTCGATTCTGTTGCGCTCGCTGCCGGTGGCCGATGCCGAGTCGCTGGTGGTTCTGAATTGGCATAGCCGGCCGCCCCGGAACGCCAATAAGGAGTCGGTCCACGTCATGCACGCGCTACAGGGCTTGGCGTGGCCCGGCGACAAAGGCGACATGGTCCTGGGCATTTTCCCATACGGGGCTTTCCTGACGATTGGCGAGACGCTTCGCGAGGAAAATCCCGTCTTCTCCACGCTGTTCGGATACTTCAACGGACGTAACAAGACCCTGGCCATCCGAGGGCAGGCCACCAGCGCCAGCACGGAGTACGTCACCGGCGAGTATTTTCGCGGCCTCGAAGTGTCGCCCGCCGCAGGACGTCTGATCGATTCCGAAGACGACCGTCCAGGCGCGGCGCCCGTCGCGGTCATCAGCTTTGCCACCAGCCAGCAGCGCTTTGGGGGACCGTCGAGTGCGGTCGGACAACCGGTTCTTGTCGATAATGTGCCCTTCACGGTGATCGGCGTGGCGCCTCCGGAATTCTTCGGAGTCGATCCAGCGGCGGCGCCGGATCTCTACCTTCCGTTGCACACGAATCTGCTCGTGGACGGCGCCCGGGCGGCCGGTATGTATCCCGACGGAAACTACTACTGGATCGAAATGATGGGCCGCCTGCGTCCTGGCGTAAGCATGGCCCAAGCGCAGGCAGCGCTGGCGCCTCGTTTCCATCAATGGGTTGCCGCCACCGCGACCACCGACGGTGAGCGCGCCAAACTGCCCGCGCTGGTTCTGAATCCCGGCGCCGCCGGTCTGGGCAGTTTGCGACGCCGATATTCCAAGCCTCTGTACGTGCTGCTGACGATGGTGGGATTGATCCTGGCGATCGCATGCGCGAACATCGCCAATCTGCTGCTGGCCAGGGCCGCCGCGCGACGCCGCGAAATGGCTGTCCGGCTCAGCCTGGGAGCGGGGCGGTTCCGCGTCGTGCGGCAGTTGCTGACTGAGAGTGTGATGCTGGCGTCGCTCGGCGGAGTATTCGGGGTCTTGTTTGCAATCTGGGGCGTGCGATCGCTGACGCTTCTGTTCTCCAACGGGCAGCCGAACTTTACGCTGCACGCGGAATTGAACTGGCACGTGCTGGGCGTGACGGCGGCGCTCTCCGTGATTTGCGGCCTGTTATTTGGCCTCGCCCCAGCCATTCAGTCGACGCGTCCGGACGTCATGCCCGCGCTCAAGAATGGCCGCGGGGGCGGACCGGCGTACTGCGCGGGCGCGCGCAGCACGCGCTGGTGGTCGCCCAAATCGCGATCTCTTTTCTCATCCTGTTCGCCGCCGGTCTGTTTGTCCGGACACTCAACAACCTGCACTCCGTCCAACTGGGATACGCTCGCGAGAACATCCTTCTGTTCTCGCTGAATGCGCGCCAGGCCGGGCATCGCGACCCGGAGATCGCCACTTTTTACGCGGATCTGCGCAAGCGCTTCGAATCGATCCCCGGAGTGAGCAGCGCGACGCTTTCGCAATCCTCGATCATCAGCGCCGGCCGCGCCGGGCCGGCCATCAGCGGGCCAATGAAGATCGGCGCGGTTACCATCGAAGGCGCCCACGTCCTGGCCGCCGGACCGCGTTTCCTCACGACGATGCAGATTCCGATCCTGGCCGGGCGTGAGATTGACGACCGCGACCAACC
This sequence comes from Terriglobia bacterium, assembly GCA_963797245.1. Lineage (GTDB taxonomy): Bacteria > Acidobacteriota > Terriglobia > Bryobacterales > Bryobacteraceae > Palsa-187. The sequence continues at coordinate 816,526 of CAWCPE010000005.1, read as the reverse complement.
GGGCTCCAAGCCAGTTGCAGTGATCAGCGAAGCAGCTGGCGCGAACTTACTTCGGGAACGAGAATCCGGTGGGCCGGCGCATCACGCTCCCGGACGAGAAGCGCGATCTCGAAATTGTCGGCGTGTCGGGTGACGTGCGGTACGGCGGTCTGAAAAATGAAGAGGAGAGTGCCATGACCGTGTTCGTGGCGGTCAGCCAGTTTTCTTCGGACCGGGTGACCTACGCGCTGCGCACTGCGGGTGATCCGCTGAGGTTTGTTCAGAGTGTGCATGAGATCGTGCGGGAGGCAGATTCCCGCATACCCGTTACAAACGTGGTCACACAGGCTGCGGAAATCGATCGAACCATCAGCCAGGAACTCACGTTCGCGAAACTATGCACGGGTTTCGCGGTCCTCGCTCTTCTTATGGCGTGCGTGGGGCTCTACGGGACGATGTCGTACAACGTCGCGCGGCAGACCGGCGAGATTGGAATCCGTATGGCTCTGGGCGCGCAACGCGGCGCCGTGGTATGGATGGTTCTGCGCCGCGTTCTCCTACTGGCGGCGGTGGGACTCGCGATCAGCGTGCCTGCCGCGTTGAGCGCGTCCAGGCTTGTCAAGTCGTTTCTGTTCGAGACCCAGCCCAACGATCCGGGAACCCTGGCGCTGGCTGGTGTCGTCCTCCTAAGCGCCGCGATTCTCGCCGGCTATGCGCCGGCAAGGCGAGCGTCCCGAATCGATCCGCTGGCGGCTCTGCGGCAGGAATAAGACGTGGCCCTTGCGCACCGCAACGTATCTGGTAGAAGAACGCTGAGCCGTGGCAGCTACTCCGAAGTCTATGCCGACGCGATTCTCAAAGTCTGCAAACTCTAGTGTCCCGCGTTGGAAATTCATTACATAACCGGAGCGATGGTGTGGGGCCGGCAGGAATGCCCACCCCACAATGCGGCGAACTTCTAACTTGGACACTGGGCGCAATTGCCGCTCGCGGGTGTTTCCGCAGGATCCAGCCCAGTCGGTCGCGGCAGGAGGCCAAACGGACTATACTGCGGTGAAGAGTAAATTCCTGATGCGGATATTTTGGGTTTCACAAAAATGATAAAAAAGATCATCCTGATCGTTCTCGGTTCCTTGTTCGCGATTGTGGCGGTGGTCGCTGTACTGTTCTACGTAAAGGGCCCCTTCGTCGGCTTTGCCGGGAGCGGCACCGCGGATGGCTCACGGGCCGTCAGCGCCGGCGGCGTCAAGATTGCGGGTTGGAACGGCGATGTGGATGCCGCGGAAGAAAAGGCGGGCATGAGCATCAAAGATGCGAAGCTATCCCAGGAAGGGGACTCCCTCCACGCCACCACGGGTCCCGCCGCGACCTACTGGATGAACGGCGCAAATGCCACCGGGGACTACACGGTGAAGGCCACATTCCATGAGCCGAAATACATGAACCTCAACACGCATCCGCACCCCTACGGGCTGTTCATCGGCGGCAACGACATGGGAACGCCGGGTCAGACCGACCTGTACTGTGCGGCTTACGGAAACGGCAAGTTCATCGTGCGCGGATTCGGACCGGAGCCGTTCAAGATGAATGGCTTTCTTGGCGAAGCTAATGACGCCGTTCACAAGGCTGCGGGAAAAGGTCAGCCCGTCACTCAAGATGTCGCACTCTCGGTGAAGGGGAACAAGGTGGAATGCTCCATTAACGGGACGGTGGTGGCCAGCTATGACAAGGCGGCGCTGGTCACCGCCGGCAAACTGAAATCAACTGACGGGACGTATGGTCTGCGCTTCGCGCACAACACGGACGTGATGGTCACCGGTTTTACGATGACGAAAGATTAAGTAGCCCCCTTCCCTTGACGTGCCGACCGCGGTCGCCAGATCGTGCGCACACTTTCCGCAGGTGTGCAATTTCATCAGTCGGATCAGTGCACTCGCGGCCGCGATAGAACCGCAAAACGCCGAAGCGAGCGGCCGATCACTCGCGGTCGGTCGAACATCCGTCCATAAACATTCAGACTGGCACGAATCAGAATATTGCGGCCCGCCGGCGGATTGCAGGAAAAGTGGCCTGACAAGCAGCGCGCCGGCGCGTCGTTTCGAGTTGTGCAAGTGGCTGGACGTCACTGGTGACAGCCTCCCCCAAGTTAAACGGCGCGCCGGAACATCTTTAACTAATGCCCACGAAGCCCCCAGCGGAGGAGCTGTTTACGCGCGGTCTCCGATAAAACCGCCGGCTTTCTAGTTTCGGGATTACGATTCAGAACACTAAAGTCATCGCTAATCTGGCAGCTTGCGGTCGCGGAACCGGCGTCGCATGGCTGGGCGAGAAAAGCGTGAAGTTCGCCGGAATCGGGTTGAACGCCGAAGCCCACGATTTCCTCGAACTCGTTTATCCCGAAGGCATTCAAGAGGTAGAGCGGCGAACCTGGAGCGAGCGCGTTCAGGTCGCTCATCACACCGTTCTGCCACAGGAATGCGCGTGGATTTCCGGTCGCTGGACCGGGCGCGCTCACCGAGGCGCCGACAATATCGCCGAGATTATTCATGCCCAGGCCGGCGCCGACCAGGTCGCCCGGAAGCACGCCGAGATCCTGCATGCCCGTTTCCCGGGTCCATTGGAAGGGGTGAAAAGTCGTGTTACCAGCGAGCGTCGCCTGACCGGTAACTTCGCCAAAGTTATTGATTACGAAGGCGTTTGTGCCCACCCCCAAAATATCCGTGTTGACCGTGCCGCCCAGGCTGCCCAGATTCACGACCGTACCGTCGGTATCCCACAGCACCGCGTGCGGACCGGCGGCGAACCCAGGAATCAAGGTGTTCGCGCAGGTGCCCGACGTGCCGACGGCTTGGCCTTGATCGTTAATCCAGAACGCCATCGCGACCGTATCGCCGCGAAGCGGTTGAAGCTGGCGGATCTCGCCCGGGCGCGGACCCCAGATGACCGCCTCGAAGTCGAGAACCTGCGGGCCGGTGCCGGTCACCTGCACTCCCGGCAGGCAGGTTTTATCGCGGGTGGATGTCTCCGCATATCCCGCGACTTGCCCGCGATTGTTGATCGAGCCGTAGCCGGCATTGGTGCCTCCCAGCGTGGGAAGCTGCGTCATCACGCCGTATCGCCACACGAAAGGTACGCACTGAAGACCGGTGCCATAGGCGCAGAAGTTTTCGTTATTGGGGTCCGGGGACGTCGTTTCGGCTCCGCCCACCACCTCGGCAAAATCATTGAGGCCGCCCGCTGCGCTGTTGGGACCTCCCAGCCCCGGCTTGCCGATGTCGGTAATCATTCCTTCGTAGGCGACGAAGGCGTGCGTGGTGCCGTCGGCGGTCGCCGTGAGGCCGGATATCAGTCCGAAAATGTTGATTCCGGTGGCCTGGCTGAACGGAGTGTTTACCGGGCCCAGGTCCGTGACGATATAGCTCGGAGGCTTAATCTGTGCGCTGAGCGGAATCGCGACCGCCAGCGTCAGCAATAATCTTCGCGCGGGTTTCCATGTTGACATATTGTCTCCTTTTCGCTTTTCGCGAACGTGTACACCTCAGACAGCGCAAGATCCGGGAGGAACTGCTAACGGTCCGCAGGAAAAAGCGAGGAAAGTGCTAGAATGCCTCCCAAAGAGTCATCGTGGCGGAACATCAGACGCGCGTGACCGCTCTGTTGCGCCAATGGAGCGACGGGGACGCTAGCGCGCGGGAGCGCCTGGTGCCCATCGTCTACCAGGAGTTGCGCCGTCTGGCCCATCACCATCGCCGTCGGGAACGAGACGGGCATTCGCTGCAGACCACCGCCCTGGTTCACGAGGTGTATCTCCGGCTGTGCGGCAAGGACGATCCGCAGTGGGAAGATCGCGCCCACTTTTTTGCCGTCGCGGCGCGGATGATGCGCCGGATCCTGGTCGACTATTCGCGGCGGCGCGGCGCCGATAAACGCGGAGCCGACGCGGTGCATGTTCCGCTCGACGATGCGCTCGGCATTCCGTTGAACGAGAAGATCGATCTGATCGCATTGGACGGCGCGCTCGAACAGCTGGCCGTCGTCGATGCGCGCAAGTGCCAGGTGGTCGAGATGCGTTTTTTTACGGGGCTCGCCGCTAAGGATATTGCCGTGGTCCTCAAGACCTCCGAAGCGACCGTCCGCCGGGACTGGACGATCGCGCGGGCGTGGCTGTTCCGCTGCCTGGAAGGACAAACCAAAACATGAGCGATCCGCAATGGTCGGAGATCGAGCGGGCGCTCGCAGTCGTGCTCGAACTGCCCCAGGAACAGGCAGCGGCGTACCTGGCGAAGCTGCCGAAACCGGTTCGCGAGGAGGTGGAATCGCTGCTCTCCGCGCACCGGCGCGCGGGTAGTTTCCTCGAAAATGAAACGGGCGCGCACCCGTCCGACACCACTCCTAAGAAGCCGATGGCGATCAAAGAAGGTGTTCAGCTCGGCCCCTACCGCATCGAGGCGATGATCGGAGAGGGCGGCATGGGGATGGTGTATCGCGCGCTGGACACCAAACTCAACCGTCCCGTCGCCGTCAAGTTCCTGTCCGATGAGTTCGCCGACGAAGCCGCCCGCCGCCGTTTCCAACGCGAAGCGCAGATGGCGTCGCAACTGAACCATCCGCACATTCTCACGGTGTACGACGCGGGTGACTTCGAAGGTTGCCAATATCTGGTCACCGAGTTTGTCGACGGCGGAACGCTCAAAGCCTGGGCGCGTGCCGAAAAGCGCACGTGGCGGGAAATCGTCGCGCTGCTGACCGGTGTTGCCGACGGCCTGGCAGCCGCCCACGCCTCCGGCATCCTGCATCGCGACATCAAGCCGGAAAACATTCTGGTGGGCAAGAACGGCTATGCCAAGCTCGCGGACTTCGGGCTGGCGAAGCTGGAAGAACGTTCCACGCCGGACGCCGTGACGCGCACCATCGGCGCGGAAACCACCAGGCGCGGAATGATCGTGGGGACGGTGCCTTATATGTCGCCCGAGCAAGCCTCCGGACGCCCCACGGATGCGCGCAGCGACATCTTTTCGTTCGGCGTTGTGTTGTATGAGTTGCTGGCCGGGCGCCGGCCTTTTCAGGGCGAGAGCGATCTGGAAACCTTGCAGAAGATCCTGCATGGCGCCGCGCCTCTGCTCGGTGGAGACATTCCGGTTGCACTGAGGATGGTGGTCGAAAAGGCGATGGAGAAGGATCCCGTCGAACGGTATCAATCGACGCGGGACCTGGTGGTGGATCTGCGGCGGCTGTCCCGCCAGACCGGCGAAACATCCGCGCTCTCGATGGCTCCCGCGCCGCGCGGCAGGGTTTTGAAGGTGAGCGCGATCGCAGCCGGCGCTTTGATCGTGCTTGCGCTGATCGCGGGCGCGCTATGGTTCTGGCCTCGATCTCCAACCGCAGAAGCGCCGCGGCAGGTGATGCAATTCGAGATTCCTCAGCCGCCGGGAACCATATTCGCGCCCACCATTTCGCGCCAGTCTTTCGCCATTTCGCCGGATGGAAAGCGGCTGGCGTTCAGCGCGACGGGCACCAACGGCACCAATATCTGGGTCCGCGAGCTGGCTTCGCTCGATATGCGGCCGGTGCCGGGCACGGAAGGCGTGTGGTCGATGTTCTGGTCACCGGACAGCCGGTCCATTTTTTTCTCGGTGCGAAAGACTTTGAAGCAGGTGAACCTGGACACCGGCTCCGGCCGCACCATCGCCGACCTTCCGGATGCGCCGCAACTCGGCCTGTGGCGCTCGGACGGTGAGCTGGTGCTGTATTGCGGAGTCAGCACCCTGTTTGAGCTTCGGCTCGAAGATGGCAATCTGCAGAAAGGCCGCGGGTTTGAAGGCATTCGATCCCCGCAATTCCTGCCGGGGGGCGATCGAATGATCTACGCTTTGAACGATCGCGCAGCTCCGAGCAGCCATGTCGAGGTTTCGGATTACACGAACCGCAAACCCGTGGCGTTGATGCAAACCGATACACGGGTTCAATACGCGCCGCCCGTGCGCGCCGGAGAGCCTGGATACGTGGTATTTGTTCGAGGGTCGAGCCTGCTCGCCCAGCCCTTCGACGCCGACCGCGTCCGGATCCTGGGCGAGCCGTTTTCGATCGCGCAGAACGTCATTTATTACGGCCCGACACTCGCGGCCAACTTCTCTTTGTCTCCGAATGGCGTTCTGATCTACCAGGCGAATTTTCCCGTCACGGAGCTGAACTGGTATGACCGTTCCGGCAAGCCGGTGGGTGCGGCCGGGCCGCCCTCCATGCACTGGGGCCAGGTGCGGGTCTCGCGCGACGGGCGGCGCGTTTCCGCGACGGTCTGGGTTCCGGAGAGCGGTGGGACAGGAATCTGGATCTACGATGCCAACGGAAACCGGCGCATCACATTTCCTCCCGAGGTGCATCGCAGAGGAGTATGGTCGCCCGACGGGACACGCCTCGCGATCGGGAGATCGTCTCCGAGCATCTACGGGTCGGAAGTCGCGATTCTGGATTTGGCCGGCGGCGCCACGCTGGATTTCGTAAACGAAGCTCCCCATGAGCATATCGTCGCGCTACCGACCGATTGGTCCGCGGATGGACGATTCATCGCGGTAGACGACGGCCTCGGCGAAGAGCAACACACGGTGTGGATCGCGGACGTCGTCAGCCGCAAACTGAGGCCCTTCCTGAAAAACAATTTCGCGCAGTGGGGAGTGGCTTTCGCGCCGGATGGCAAGTCGATCGCGTTTGTGTCGGTCGAATCGGGCCGGCCGGAGGTTTATGTGCAGTCGTTCGAATCCACGCCATCGGCGCACGTGGTCGGCGAGCCGCGCCAGATTTCCCGGGACAGCGCCTGGCTGGTGCGCTGGCGAGCGGACGGGCGCGAACTGTTTTACCTGGGCATGAACAACGTCCTGTATGCGGTGTCCCTGGATGGATCGGGCAAGTTTGGCGAGCCCAACTCTCTATTCCGCGTCGCCGGACCCACTCAATTCGGCACGACCAGGGACTTTCAATTCGATGTCTCGCCGGACGGACAGCGGTTTGTCATGCCGACAACTGGTTCCGTGCCGCCGCCTCCGTTCACCGTAATCGAAAACTGGCAGGACAAGTTTCGCCGATAGCTTTTCGAATGGCCTGTGAAGGGCTGCGTCGTTTCTCATGGTTCCGACCGACCATCTTATCCGGAAATACCCTGGAACGCCCACGTCCGCACGACGTGGCGCGGATCGGGACCCACGCTGACGGCCGACGTCTTCGAGGACCAAAACGGGCGGGTGCCGCGTTTCGTGCGGGCCGGGGCGCAATTCAGCAGAACTTTCGTTCTGAATAGCAACGCATGGGGAAGTAACCACGGCATCGAAAGAGCAATAAATGTTCCCTGGTTACGCCATTCAGCAGATTCCCGCACGAAATCCCGCATGGTACCACTGTAGATTCGGATCTAATTCAGGCCTAAGTTGCACAATTCCGCCCGTATTACCGGCACCACGCTAATCATATCTTCGCAGCACGCCGATCTCAGACTAGTCGTTTACAGCTATGGCAAAAGTCGATCGCTCACCCAAATCGGCCAGAACTTGGGCGAATCTTCCATTACGCCTCAAGGGCCTGTTCGTGGTCTCCCTCCCGGTTGCCGCGTTGCTGATCTCGGTGCTCCTGGTCAATACGCTGGAGCGCCGCAAAGACGAGGCGGAGACGAGAATCCGCCAGGCACTCGATTTTCGGGGACAGCTTCAAAATCTCTATATCATCCTGATCGAGGCTGAGTCGGCGGTACGCAATTATGCGCTGACCGGACACGAGAACGGCTTGCAGTCGCTCGGTGTGGTGGGAACGTCGATCGACGGGGTGTTCGACAAAATCCGCGATATGGTCAAGGATGACCCGGCAGGGATCACCCGTCTGAGTGAACTGAGAGAACTCGCGCACCAGAGGGTCGCGGGCCTCGAACAGTTGCGCAATTATTATGATGAGCACAAGACCGATCGCCAGCCGCCTCCGCCAGACCTGCTCGCGAAAGCGAAAATATCTCCCGACGTTCTGATTGCGGTGAGCGCCTTCGGCAATGCCCGGGGGCGCGTCGTCCTTGACCGGGCCAAGTCGGATGAGTCCGGCCAAGTTACGGTCCGGATCGCAATCGGTGCGTGCATCGTGCTCGGTTTGTTGGGCGGCTTTCTGGCCGTACTGCTGTTTACCAACAGCGTAGTTCGCCGGGTCCGGCTGCTCGAATCGGGCGCGTCACAACTTGAATCCGGACTTCCGCCCGCCGTGACTCCGCTGGGGGACGACGAGTTGGACCGGTTGGCGAAAGCCATGCAGAAAGCCGGCGCGATCCTCGCTTCGCGCGACCGGGAGCTTCGGCTGGCGCTCGAAAACGCACAATTGCTGATCTGGGAGCTGAACGCGGAAACCCGGCACATCCGTTACTACGCCGGGGCGGCCGCGGAAGACACGATTTTGCCGGTCGAACTTCTGGCGCCCACGGTCGAAGGCTGGATTTCGGCAGTCGCTCCGGAGGACCGCGAACGCGTGCGGACGGAACTTGCACGGGTCGTAAATCCGGGTGACATTCTCAAGATCGAGTACCGCGTCGTCATTCGTGGAGGCGAGACCCGCTGGATGACCGTGCGCGCTCAATTTCACGCCGCGGATGGAAATCCGGCGCGATTGCTCGGAGTTCTCTCCGATATCACCGAACGGCGCAACGCGGCGCTCGAGATTGAGCGGCAGGCGCTGGAGCTGGCCGTTTCGAAGCAGGCGCTCGAACAGCAAACCCGCATCCTCCAGTCCATTCTCGACAGCATGGGTGATGGCGTGGTGGTCGCGGACACCAAGGGAACTTTTCTGGTTTTCAATCCGGCTGCCCGCCAAACGCTGGGAGGACATGGATTTTCAGGCGGCCCGGACCAATGGGCGGAGCACTATGGCCTGTACCTTCCCGATGGCGCGTCGCTCTACCCCAGTGACCAGTTGCCATTCGTTCGCGCGATTCGCGGTGAATCCGTGGATGCGGCCGAGGTATTTGTCAAAAGGCCCGGCGCGGCCGAAGGCGCGTGGGTGAGCATCAACGCCCGGCCGCTTCGGCACCAGGATGGGAACATCGGCGGCGGTGTAATGGTGCTGCGCGATATCACCGCGGCGAAGCAAGATGCGGAAGCACTCGAATTCGCCAAGCGCGAGGCCGAGGCGGCGAACCATGCCAAGAGCGAGTTCCTTTCGCGCATGAGCCATGAGCTGCGCACCCCGTTAAACTCGATTCTCGGATTTGCGCAATTGCTGCAACTCGCCCAGCTCACCGATCAGAACCGCGATAACGTCGAGCAGATTCTGAAGGGCGGATATCATCTTCTGGATCTCATCAATGAGATTCTGGATCTCGCGCGGATCGAGGCGGGCCGGCTCAGCCTCTCCCCTGAGCCCGTCCACCTGCGGGAGGCGCTAAAAGACGCGCTCGACCTGGTGCGCCCGCTCGCCGCCGAGCGGAACATCAACCTCAACCCGGAGATCCCGATCTGTTGCGATCATCACGTGCGCGCCGACCGCCAGCGTTTGAAACAAGTGCTTTTGAACCTGCTTTCGAACGCCATCAAGTACAACCGCGAGGGCGGTTCGGTATTGCTCTCCTGCGAAACGACTCCTGAAAACCGGCTGCGTATCGAAGTCGCGGACAGCGGTTCCGGGATCTCGCCCGAAGGATTGAAGCGAATCTTCACGCCCTTCGAACGGCTGAACGCCGATGAGACGGAGGTCGGCGGAACGGGCCTCGGCCTGGCCCTCGCGCGACGGTTGATCGAGGCCATGGGCGGAACCATCAGCGTCGAAAGCGCGGTGGGTCTGGGCAGTAAATTCTCGATCGATCTGGAACTGCTCGACGATCCCTCGAAGCGGCTCGACGAACATCCAGCGGTTGCCGAACTGGCGCGCGACGCCGCGGATTCGCGCCGCGGAACGGTCCTTTATATCGAGGACAACCTCTCGAACTTACGGCTCATCGAACGGATCATGGAGCACTGTCAGGGAGTCCGGCTGATCACCGCCATGCAGGGGCAACTGGGGCTCGACCTGGCGCAGATTCATACGCCGGACTGGATTCTGCTCGACATCCACCTGCCAGACATCAACGGCGAGGAGGTTCTGAAACGGTTGCGGCGGAATCCCCGCACCCGCGACATCCCGGTGACCATCCTCAGTGCCGATGCGACCCGCGCTCAGATCCACCGCATGCTCAGTGCCGGTGCGCGCGATTATCTGACCAAGCCGGTGGATGTCCGGCAGCTTCTGCAACTCCTCGAACAAACGCTACACCCCGCGGAGCGAGACGAACAACTGGAGATGGCCCGTGCGGAAAGAGATCATCCAGAATAGCCGGATCTTAATCATCGACGACCGCGCGGAAAATTGCTTGCTGCTCGAGCGCATGCTCACCGAGGCTGGCTATGAGCACATCCAGAGCCTTACCGACCCTCGGCAAGCGCTCACCAAATTCACCGACTTTGCTCCCGACCTGGTGGCCATCGATTTGCGAATGCCGCACATCGACGGCTTCTCGCTGCTCAAACAATTGCGCTCGCGCATTCCGGACGGGACGTTTGTGCCCATGCTGATCCTGACGGCGGACAATTCCCGGAAGTCCAAGCAGGATGCGTTGACGCTCGGCGCCAAGGATTTCATCACCAAGCCTTTAGACCGCGCGGAAACGCTGCTTCGGATCTACAACCTGCTCGAAACACGCTGGCTGTACGCCCAGATGCACGCCCAGAACGAGACGCTCGAAGAAAAGGTGCGAGAGAGGACGCGGCAGCTGGAAGAAGCGCAGCTCGAAATTCTGGAACGGCTGGCGCTGGCTGCCGATTATCGCGACGACTGCACCGGCCGGCACACGCGCCGCGTGGGGGAGCTGGCCGCGCTGCTCGCCTCCACCATCGGCTTGGCCCCCGAACATGTCGAGCTGATTCACCGCGCCGCGCCTTTGCACGATATCGGCAAAATCGGCATTCCCGACGGCATTCTACTGAAGCCCGGCAAGCTTACGCCAGAAGAGTACGTCCATATTAAGGCGCACACCGATATCGGCCGGATCATTCTTTCGGGGAGCAAATTCCCCATCCTGCAGACCGCCGAGCGCATTGCGTTGTACCATCATGAGCGCTGGGACGGCAGCGGCTACTATCATCTGAAAGCGAACGCCATCCCCATCGAAGCCCGCATCGTCAGCGTAGTCGACGTGTTCGACGTCATTACCCACGGCCGGCCCTACAAGGCCGCCGCCAGCATCGAGGAGGCTGTCGAGTTGATCCGGGAGCAGCGTGGAAGACAATTCGACCCGTCGCTGGTCGACGCTTTCTGCGAACTGCCAGGTCAGCAGGACATTCTGCGCTTGAGCGGCGCGCTTGAAAGCGAGAATGAGAGCGCCGCACCCAGATTGCCGGTTGTCTCCTGAGAATCCTCACGCCGGCCGCGCCAAGACGATTTCTTTATCGAGAGACATTGTCAAAGCGTCAATCCCGCGAAGCAACGCCACCAGCGACCGAACCCGCGCCACCGGCAGTAGCGGCGAATCGTCCCGGCAGCACGCATTCAGCGCCTGTTCCAGCGGTTCGACCGGGCTCGCGGCCACGCTGGTTGACTCGGAAGCTTGTCCTTCAATCCGCTTGGCAAGGCTTTCGAGGATTTGAGAAGAATGATCGTCATACTCCTGCAGGGCAAGGCGCACACTTTCAGGCAGATCGAGCCGGGCCAGTTCCAGACGATCTTCGAGAAGGGCAATTCGCATTAAGAAAAGCGTTCGAAGCTTGGGTTGCCACTGCCGTATCTGGTCGCGAAATTGCAAATCCGGCCGGCGCGAAGGACCGAATTCAAATAACACCCCGTCGGCCAGCGATTGAACCTTGTCGAACGACGAATTGATCGTTTCGCGCAGAGCGTAGATGCGTGGCATCATAGCGGGAATATCTCCCGAAGCCGGTTGTTTCGAGAACTGCGCGAGCAATCGCAAAACGGAGATGAAGGCCTTCCTCATCTCCACACCGGCCGGGGCGCCCCACACTTGATCGAAGGCCAGCCACATGGCAAACGAGCCCAGCAGCGCGCCGGCAACGCGGTCTCTCGCGACGGAGAGCGACGTCTGCACCGTGAATTCCGCAACGTTAAGGAAGTAATAGGCCAAGGCGATCTGCAGCCCGAAATAAGAGATACGAGGCGTGCATGTCGCAAACCAGCACGCCAGCGCGGTGACCAGAGCGAAGAGAATGATGAATCCTCCGATCGAGTCCAGGTAAGGCAGGATAAAGACCTGCGCGCCCATGCCGATGACGATGCCGCCGATGAAAAGGCCCGCAACGCGCAGAATCTGCTTCTGGTGTGATGCGCCGACGGTGGAAAGAGCAGTGAGCAGGCAGGTGGCTAGTGCGGTCGTGCCGATGCTCGGCCAGTCGATGGCGCGATAGATGAAATAGCAGGCGCTCGCCGCCAGACAACCTTTCAACGCAAACTTCAGGTGGTCGGCATTGACGAATGCATCGGCGACAAACACGGCCGGGCGGGACGGCTCCGGCGGTGGAATGAATTCGTCGACCGATCCGGCAAACGCCTGAGGGATGAGAGCCACAATACCTTCCATTTCGGTGAGCAATGGGAGACAGTGTGGAGACTCCTCGGGTGGGAACAGCACCGGACGCGGAACCCGGCGATTCAACAGATCGCCACGGATTGCATTGATGGCTGAGGCCAAATCGCGCAGATGCGCGCGATCGCTCTCGGTGGGAGTAACGCGGAGTTGCGCCAGGGCTCCGGCCATATCCACGAGCCTTCGAACCAAAGAGAACAAGGCGCCGATCTGCGCCCGATAATGACGATCGTAGCCGGACCGATACAACGCGGTCCGCCATGTGGATGTGCCCAGAAAGCCAAATCTGACAACTCTCGCCTCCGCCGACTCATTTACAAAACCATCTTCCGCATAGGAAACCAGGAGGCTGTGGACTGCGGACAGGCGATCGGCGAGGGCCACTCCGAACTGCTGTCCCGGCTTGGTGCGGACGAAGGCGAACTCCGTGGCGGCGGTTACGGCCACTCCCACGAATAGGGCTAGCACCACCCAGAGAACATTTTCGACATTTGTTTCGGCAGACACGTGGGCGTCCCACAACGGGATGCTGACCGCAAGCATCACCGCAAACAGGAGCGCCGCAAGATAACTTGTCAGGGTGTTTAACAGGAAAAATGCCACAAAGAGCGAGCCTGCATTCCAAAGAAAGTGCAACATCGGGTCGTTGACGACGAACCCGGCTGCGATCAAGACATACAGCGTGCCGATGCAGGCCGACACGAGAACCGTCACCGCGGAAGTCACTGTCGCGCGCAGATTCTCGCGGGAGATCACGATCGCATAGAGAGCACCCAGGAATCCGTATGGGATGCGGAATGTCAGGCAAATGGTCGCGGTGAGAGTTGCCGCGATCACCATGCGACTTACGATCGCGATCCGGCCGGGGTAGGGTGCCAGCTCTTGCTTCAAGTATTCCGCGAATTCGCGAAATCCCGGCGATCTGGGATTGGTTTGCGCGAGCGTCGCCATGGATTCAGTTTCCTCGTATCACGACGATGGCGGACTCGCTCACCCGGAACAGGTCGGGCGGCGGATTCTCCACCCGGACGCGAACCGGGTAGCGGGAAGCCAGGTGAACCCAGCTCAGGGTCCGCTGCACGTCGGGCAGACCCGGCTGCAGGCGCCCGACCACGTCGGCATCGGGAGTGACACCGAAGCCGATGCTGTCCACCACGCCGGCAAATCGAACATCCGGCTTGGACATGACATAAACGTCGGCCTTCATTCCGGGAGCGATGTGCGACAAGTCTCCTTCCCGGAAATTGCCGATCGCCCACCAGGTGCGTGCGTCGATCAGGGTGAAGACCTGCTGGCCGACGTGCGCATAGGCCCCTTCCGAAATCGTCAGATCGGTCACGCGCGCGTCAAACGGTGCGTAGACCCGGCAGTTGTTGAGATTGTAGCGGGCATCTCTCACCGCCGACTCTCTCGCGCCGCGCTGGTTGATCAGCGGCTCGAGCGTGGTGACGGCGTGCTGCGACTGTTCGTGCTGGGCCCTGCTCTGCGTCAGAACGGCGCGTGACCGTTGCTCCTGCGCGAGCGCGGACTGCAATCCGGCCTGGGCCAGGAGGAGTTGAGATTGCGCCTGCTTCAGGGCCTGCGCTTCCGCGACCTCCGACGTTCTGGCGCGATCCACCTGATCCACGGTGACGAACTGCTTCGAAAGGAGCGGTTCCAGACGATTGAGGTTGTTGTTCGCATAGCTCCACTCCGCTCTAGCGCGGCTGACGCCTTGCTCGGCGTTCGAGACGTCGGCACGCGCCTGGTCGATAGCTGCGGCCCGTTGGGTAATGTCGGCTTCGCTGGCCTGAATATTGGCCTGCGAAACGGACACCGCGCTCACCAGCGCCGCGATGGTTCGCGTCTGGTCGCTAATCTGCCCTTCGAGCGTCGCCTGCTCGGAGATGGCTCTTTCCAGGGCGTAGCGATACGGCCGGTCGTCGACTTCGTAAAGCAGGTCTCCCTTTTTGACGAACTGATTGTCGTGCACGTTCAGGCGGACGATCGGCCCTTCCACTTGGGGTGCGATGCCGATGAAATTCGCGGAGATCTCGCAGTCGTCGGTTCGCGGATGACGGTGGGTTTGCTCGAGCACGATCAGCCCCAGCACGATCGTTCCCATGATAATGACGGCGCTGACCACGCCACCGATGATTTTTCCGGTTTTCGTATCTTCATTGGACGGCATTAGATTTCCTCGCTATCGAAAGAAGGCGAGCCATAGAGCGAAGGTAAACATCGCGACCATGCTCGGATAGGTGAGAATCGGGACTGCGATCACGATCCCAAGACGTGATAGCAGCCATCGGGTGGCCGCGGTGAGCAGGAGGGCCAACGCCAGGCACGCCAGCCATGCCGGGAAAAACGAGCCGAGAACATCAAACGAAGGCGCGCGTTCGCAGCCGTCCAGCATGAGCACCAGGAGGATGAACGGGAAGATCGAAATCCGCCTAAGATTCATGGCTGCTTTCTCCCGCTGACTTGAATCGAATCGGCCACGCGGAAGGCCAGATCCGCCAGCGAAGTGAGGATTTGCGTCTGCGCGGAGACATCTGTGGAACGGGCCTGCGCCAGCACTCTTTGCGCCGCCGTCACGTCCAACAGGCTGCGGACGCCGTAATTGTAGGATTCGAGCGCGGCGGCATAGGATTGGGTCGCGGCAGTGAGCAGAGCCGTCGCTGCCTCGCGTTGGCGAAAAGCGGTGTTCAGGTTCGAATATGCGGTCCACACCTCGTCCTCGAGTTGATCGCGCGTCGCGCGGACTTGCGCTTCGGCCCGCCGCACATCCGCTTCCGCCTGCGCGCGCCGGTTTTTTCGCGCGCCGCCGTCGAAGATGGTCCAGTTCAGTGAGATGGCCAGATCACCGGTCAAGTCCGCGGTGTGTCCCCAAGGAAGGTTCTGCTGCTGAAAATAGAGAGACTGCGCCGCAGGCCTGATTTTGATATCCATGTTCGGATAATACGCCGCCTGCGCCTGTTTCAGCTGGGCATTGGCTTCCCGGATTCCCGCCAGCGCCGCGAGCAGGTCCGGCCGCTGCGAGAGCGCGCGAGAAGTGGCCTGCTCGACCGTCTCGCCGATCGACTCCGGGGTGGGAACTTCGTTCAGCGGCTGGACGGGAATGAAGGCCGCCGCAGGCGCTCCCAAGGCTGTCGCCAGGTCGCCGCGGGTGACTTGCTCCACGCCTAGGATCGCCTGGAGATCGTATTGGGCCTGCGCGGTGGCGCTGCGCGCTTCGAGCACATCGGGCAGTGTAGCCAATCCATTTTGGAGACGTTGCTCGGACGCCTGCTGCACGGTTTGCGCATTGGCCAGACTGGCCCGCGCCGCCGCTTCCTGACCCAGCGCATTCAACAGCCGAAAATAGGCCTGCTGAACCTGATAAATAATCCTCCGATGAACGTCGTTGAACTGGAAGTTCGTCCCCAGCAGGCGCGCGCTTTGCTCGGCGATCCGGCCACGCCGCGCGCCGAAATCGAAGACCGTATACGACAGTTGCAAAGCCGCCTCAAACCCCGGAATTGTGAAGCGGTAAAATCGTTCTCCCAGCGGCACTTCTGCCCGCTCCATGGAGATGCTCGCCGCCGTGGACAAAAGCGGATAAAGGTCGCTGCGCGCGATTCCGACCGCTGCCGCCTGAGCGCGGGCGTTCTCCCAGGCGACGCGCGTCTCCGGATTGTGCCCTTCCGCGAGATCGATCAACTCCGCTAACGAATAAGTCCGGGCGGGATCGATTTGAAATTCACGTTGAGCAAAGATCTGTCCACCCGTCGTCAATTGCTGCTCGGCTTGAGAATGCCACGGCCGATCCGGGGAAACGGGTGGACTCTGTCCGAATGCAAGAACGGAAGCGACCGGCAGCCAAAATGTTGCTATCCAACGGCAAGCCTTCGATCTTCGCTGAGATTTCGCCATGCGGGTCCCCTCTTTCGCGAGTTTTTCGTAGGATAAGACGTTTCGGGACGGCACTTATAATACCAATCCTCGATAAGTCTGATGGCGTCGTCCGCGTTACGGAACGTCGGCACATCTTCGCAACGATACGCGATGAAGAAGATTCCCGGTCAAGCTAAGTGGCTTATCAAGACTTGTCTACGTTCGCCGGCTGGAAAGATAGATTGCCTTCGCACGATTCATGCGACTTTTCCTTGCTGGGCGTCAGGTTGACTTTGGACCTGCCTTGATTTGACGACCGCGGCCGACGATGCTCCTTCGAGCGATAGCCCATAGCCAACTTCCCGCACGATGCGCTCCTTCAAGGGTTGAATGAAGTGGACGCGCGTGTCGCGACGCGTCACTTCCGGAGCCTTCAGGTACAGGTCGGCCAATTCGCGCGCGCGCGCAGTCCGCTTACCCGAATCCGAGACGGAAAGACGCTGAACGCGCTATCGAGCGGATGAGGAGCGAACTCGTCTTCGCCCGGACGACGGCGCCTGGCGACGACGATCGGACCGGGCGGGCGGCGTATCTACAGCCACCTGGGGTGCGGGGGGCCGCTTACCGGTCGTAGCCCCAGCCGTCGAAGGAAAGCGTTCGCGCAGCCATTGTTCGATCAGCTCACGCTGCGAGGCGATGAGAACACGCTGCCAATGCACGGTCCCGGTGCGCTCGCTGTACTGGGCCATGAGATACGAATTTTCGTTGAAAACCTGGATCATATCGCCGGTCCTCTTGAATTGATACATCGAGAGCACGGTTTGGAGATTTGGCATCTTGTTCCACGATACCAGTAGCTGCAAGCGCACTTCAGCGTCGCTCACTGGGAAGCGCCTGGAAATCCACCGGAAGTGGTTTACAATCTATCGTTTAGCAGGGGACTTGAAAAGGGGGCAGATGACTCTGTCCCCGATCCGAAATCATTGATTTGCTTGGGAGCACTCGGCGTAGACACCTACAATCAGATACAGTTGAGTGGAGGTTAAATCACTTGGCAAAACGAAAAGAAATGGCAGACCAGACCGAGTCAGCAGCTCCGGTTGGCGAAAGTTCACCCGCGGAAGCGAAGCCGGCTACGAAGTCCCTCAAAAAGGGAAAGCTGCCTCCGAAGAACAAATCCCGTCTGCCCCGGCGGCAGAAGAAAGCTCAACTCAAGGCCGCCGGTCGCCTCTAACACGCGGCGCAAACGGGCGTATAATTTCGTCTGGTTACTCTCGAAAACCAACGCAAGGAGCCTGACATGACGAATCGACGTTCCTTCCTCACGGCGCTGGGCGCCGGATACGCGATGGCGAGCAAGACATGGGCGCAATCGCAACGCGCGGCTCGCGCGGCAGGCGCCCGCAGCACCGAGCTGTTCTTCACCACGGAGACGGCGTACGGCAAGGTTCAAGGCATGGTCAACACGGGCATCAAGGAGTTCAAAGGGATCCCGTACGGAGCGCCCACCGGTGGCAAGAACCGGTACATGCCGCCCAAGAAGCCGGCGGCATGGACCGGCGTCCGCGAGTGCCTGGCGTACGGGCCGATTTCGCCGCAAACCGGCTCTTCGCTCGCGAGCGACTACGGCCAGTTGATCGAGTGGGACCGGCATATGGCCACCGGCCTGAGTGAGGATGTTCTGACGCTCAATGTCTGGACGCCCGAGCTCAACGACGGCGGCAAGCGCGCCGTGCTGGTTTCCTTCCACGGCGGCGGATTCGCCACTGGTTCGGGCAACGGCCCGCAATACGACGGCGGACAGCTCGCGCGGCTGGCGAATGTTGTGGTGGTCACGGTCAATCATCGCCTGGCGAGCCTCGGCTACCTGCATCTTGCGGATTTGGGAGCGCCTCCCGAGTTCGCGTATGCGGGCGTGGTGGGAATGATGGATCTGGTCGCGTCGCTTGAATGGGTCCGTGACAACATCGAACACTTCGGCGGCGATCCGTCGAAGGTCATGATTTTCGGGCAATCCGGTGGAGGCGCGAAAACTTCCACCATGCTCGCCATTCCTTCCGCCAAAGGCCTGTTCCACAGCGCCGGCATTCAGAGCGGATCGACCATCCGTTCTGCGACGCGGGAGAGGGGTACCAAATCGGCGGAATTGCTGCTCGCCAAGCTGGGCATTTCGAAAAGCAACATCGCCGACATTCAGAATCTCCCGTGGCAGCAGATTCTTGAAGCGCAAACGTCGCTGGGTGGCAGCGCGTCGTTCACGCCGGTGGTCGACGGGACCATTCTGCCGCATCATCCCTTCGATCCCACCGCGCCGCCTGAATCGGCCAGCGTGCCGATCATCATCTCGAATACGCTTGAAGACGCCGCGCTCGGTTTGACCAACTTCGATCTCACCGAGGAGGGCCTGCGCACCATGATGAACCAGCGCTACGGCGCGAAGGCCGAAACCATGCTGGCGCTGTATCGCAACCGGTATCCCGACAAGTCGCCGTTCCTCATCCAGGCGCAGATCGTGACGGATGCGGGCGCGCGGCGCAACGCGATTCTCCAGGCAGAGCGCAAATCGGAGCAGGGTCAGGCGCCTGCGTATATGTATTTGTGGGATTTCGCGAGCACCGGCTTTGGCGGTAAGTTCGGGGCCGTGCACGGAACCGACGTTTCCGCCACGTTCGACAGTTATCGCGACGGCGTGGGGGGCGCCGGTTCGCCGGACCAGCGCGCGTTGTGGGAGCGGTTTGCGACCGCCTGGGTCACGATGGCGAAAAACGCCAATCCGAACAATTCGAAGATTCCGACCTGGCCGGCTTACGATGCCAACCTGCGGGCGACCATGATCTTCGACAAGGAGACGCGCGTCGAAAACGATCCACGCAGCGAGATCAGGAAATTCTGGGCGGAGATGCCTCGCGCATAATCAAACTTCTACATCACCGCTCACTCATGAAGAAGTTCGGCGTAGCGTTGTTGAGTGACAAGTTCCCAACGTTTTCGACGCCACGCTTCTTCAGACCCGGCCATCTCGCTCATGGCTTTGGCGAACTGTTGCTCCGCCTCGACCAGTCCCGCGACGTAGACGTGCGTCTTGGGCTCGTGAATCAGATCCCACACCTCGTGAGCGTGGTCCGCGAGCACGCGTCCCAGGTCGGGTGGCTCTTCAAAGTGCGGACGGGGGCTCACGGCTTCAAAGGCCTGAAAAGTCTGCTCATCGTAATAGAGATTGAGATCTTTTTTCAGATCGTTCCGGTACAGCATTTCCATGCCGGTTCGGGCGCCGTAAAAGAGGCGCACTTTGCCTTGCCATCCGCCGTGCTCCTGGTAGATGTGTTTGACGAACGCGCGAAACGGCGCGATCCCGGTGCCGGTGCCGACCATCAGCAGGTTCGACGACGGATCGGAAGGAACCTGGAAGTGCGCGCCATACGGGCCGGCGATCATCACCTCGGCGCCCGGCCGGGCGTCACAAAGATAGTTGGAAGCCGTGCCGGGGTACTGTTCGCCGCTCACCGGGTCCACATAGAAGCAGCGCCGGACACAGATGGAAATCGTGTCAGGCTGCCCCTCCTCGCCGGCGCGGGAACTGGCGATCGAATAGAAACGCATGTGGGCCGCATTCCCGAATTCGTGCGGTCCGGGGACCAGCACCACCACGGCCTGTCCTTCCCGGAACGCGAAAGGCCCGTCCGGCAACTTCAGGACGAGATGGCGAACTTCCGCGCTGTCGGCCGGTGTGATTCGCTCGCTTGAAAGCAGCGTGGCGATGTATGGATTACGGATATCGTCCTCACTGAACTCCATAATTTATTCCTTTCTTCGTTTACGGCACGCGCCCGCGTGATCGCAGGCGCCGCAGCCGTGCCCTTCGAGCATGTCGTGATCGAGCGCGCAGCGCGACTGCCTGCGCGCCAAAGCCTGCACCGCCAGCCAAATTCCCATCACCAGCGCGAACCCCACCACTCCGGTCAACACGCTGAGCATTCCGCTACCCTCCGTTCCCCATGCCCGCAAATCCCATGAACGCCATGGAGAGAATCGCGGCCAGGATCAAAGTCAGAGCCGTTCCTTTCGCGAGGCTGGGGACATCGGACAACTCCACGCGTTCGCGCAGCAGGGATAAAGTCACGATCGCGATGGTGTAGCCACTGCTCGCCGCGACCGCGAACACGACGCTCTGAACCAACGAGTAATTGCGCGCGGTTTGAAACAGCGGCACGGCCAGCACGGCGCAATTGGTGGTGATCAGCGGAAGGTACACGCCCATCGCGCGAAACAGCGCGGGGCTGGTCTTCTTGATGAACATCTCGGTGAGCTGCACGGTGGCCGCGATGATCACGATGTAGGTGATGATGCGCAGGTATTCGGCGTGAAAACGCACCAGGATCAGGTTGGCGCCGAAAGAGAGAATGCTGCTGACGATGATCACAAACATCACCGACACACCCATCCGCCACGCCGTCGAGAATTTTGCCGAAAGCCCGATGAAGGAACACATGCCCAGAAACACGCACAGCACGAAATTGTTGATCAGGAGAGCGTCGACAAAAATGTGAGAGAGCGATTCGTTCATGAGGCAACCTCCACAAGATCGGCCTGCGCGATTTCGCGCGCGCGCTTGCGTTTGTCGCTGCGCTCGCGCCACAGCGTGAAGGTCAGCAGCCACATGGCGAGGGTAATGAATCCGCCCGGTGGCAGTAGAAACAAGACCCACGGCTCAAAGTTCGGTCCAAACAGATGGAATCCCAAAAACGTCCCCGCGCCGAGTACTTCGCGAACGGTTCCCAGGCAGGTAAGCGCGAAGGTGAAGCCCATCCCCATGCCGAGCCCGTCGAGGATACTCCTTCCGATCGGGTTCTTTCCGGCGTAACTTTCCGCCCGTTCAAGCGTCAGGCAATTCGACACGATCAGCGGAATGAACGGCCCCAGCGCCTTATAAACCGGGATGCTGATCGCTTTCACCAGGTAATCGACAATGGTGACCGAGGTCGCGATCATGGAAATATACGTCGCGATGCGGACCTGCTTCGGCACGAATTTGCGCACCATCGAAATGAACCCGTTGGCGGACGCCATGACGAAGGTGGTCGCCAGACCCATCGCAATCGCATTGCGGACGCTGTTGGTGATGGCGAGCGTCGGGCACATCCCCAGGACCATCACGAACACCGGGTTCTGTTTCCACAGACCGGCGATGAAGGCGGCAGCCGTTTCGGCCGGTGGCGGATCAGGACTGGCGGAATGACAGGCGACAGGTTCGTTCATCATTGTCCTCGCTCGATTCGGTCCAGGTTCTTCTGGATGACGGGCGCAACCTTCGCCACGCTTCCCTGGAGCATGCGCCCCACCGCGCGCGAAGAAATCGTGGCGCCCGAGATCGCATCGATTTCCCACGGATGCTGCTTGGCGCCGTGCTTCACGGCGGCGATCGGGCCGGTCGCATCCAGATGCCGGAAATTTTCAAGGAACCCGGGATCGCTGGAGATTTTGTTCCCGAGTCCGGGCGTCTCTTTCATGTCGATCACCTGGAACCCGGTGATGGTTTGCGTAGCGGGCTGGTAGCAATACATGGCGGAGATGACGTCGGCGTAGCCGCGCTCACGCGCTTCGACCACCACGCCCAGAAATTTTCCGGAGCCATCGTAGCCTGCGAAGAATCGCGGCTCGGAGCCTTCCAGATTCGGCAGAATAGCGAGCTGACCGGAAGCTCCAATCCCGTAAATGATCTGCTTTTCGATACCGGGCAGAAGCCGCGCGACCGACTCCCGCATGATGGTTTCCTGATTGTGGCGGATGCGCACGGCGGTGTAACGCTCCGTGCCGACAATCAGCAGGCCGCACATCAGCGAGACGACGCCCAGCAGGCGGATCATTTGCCATGAGTTGGTCATCCGGCCGCCTCCTTTTTTCGCGCGCCGTAGGCTCGCGGCTGGGTCAGGTTGTCGATCAGCGGCGACATCGCGTTGCCCAGCAGGATCGCGTACATGACGCCCTCCGCCAGTCCGCCTTTGAGGCGGATCAGCACCGTAATGAGCCCGATCAGTGAGCCGTAGATCCAGATGCCGAGCGGCGTGACCGGCGAGGCGACCGGATCGGTGGCCATGAACATCGCGCCGAGCACCATGCCGCCGGAAAACAGCATGAACAGCGGACTCGGGTAGCGCGACGGATCGGCGAAGCGGAATAGGGCGCTGACCAGAAAGGCGCTTAAGAGCATCGCCAGGGGTGTGCGCCATTCCATGAAGCGGCGCAGGATCAGGTACAACCCGCAGGCGAGAATCAGCAGCGCGGGGGTTTCCCCGGACGAGCCGGCACGTTGCCCCAGCAGCAGCGGCCACAGGTCGCTGTGCACATGCTCGAATTTTTCGAGCATCAACGGCGTTGCGCCGGAAAAGGCGTCGATGCGCGATTTCGCGATCCAGGCGGCGAGTGGCGGCGCTTTCATCAGCGGGACCGCGAGCGTCGAAGGAATGAATTCCTGAAACCGGTCGAGCGCCTTGGCCGGCGTGTAGCCCATGATCGCCACTGGGAACGCAGCCTGCAGGAACGCGCGCGCCACCAGCGCCGGATTGAAGACGTTGAATCCCAACCCTCCGAACAGCATTTTTGCGGGAGCCACGGCGATGAAGCCTCCCACCGCGGCCATCCAGAGTGGAAATCCCGGAGGCAGAATCAGCCCCAGCAACAAGCCCGTGATGACCACGCTGAAATCGCCGACGGAAGAATCCTTGCCGGACATTTTGCAGACAAAATGTTCGCTGGCGACGCACGCCGCGGTAGTGGTGATCAGCAGAGTGAGCGCGCTCAGCCCGAAGATCCAGATGGCGTAGGCGCAGACCGGCAACAGCGCGTAGACCACGTTGCGCATGATCGTCTCGACCGTGCGCGGCACGTGCAGGTGCGGCGAAGTGCGCAGCTCGATCACAGGTTTCATGCGAAGACCTTGGCCGCCCGGTTCGCCAGCTTGGCGACCCGGAAATACTGCACCAGGGGTATGTTTGCCGGGCACACGTAGCTGCAGCTCCCACACTCGAAGCAGTCGTTCAAATGGAACGCGGTCTCCATCTCTTCGAAGCGTTCCTTGCGCGCCAGCAAACCCAGCCGCGATGGATTCAGATGCATGGGACAGGCCTGCACGCAGGCGGCGCACTTGATGCACGGGTAGATTTTGCCCCGCCGGTCTACTTCGCGCGAAGTGAGGACCAGAATTCCCGTCACACCTTTGGTCAGCGGAACGTCCAGCGATCCGACGGCGGGTCCCATCATAGGGCCGCCGAGGATCACGGAAGCAACGTCGGCCGCGCAGCCGGCCTGTTCGAGCGCCCAGCGCAGCGGAGTTCCCAGCGCGGCCAGATAGTTTCCGGGCTTGGCGATTCCCGGTCCGGTGATGGTGACCACCCGCTCGATCAATCCCTGGCGGCGCGGCAGCAGATCGCCGATCTGCGCGAGCGTGGCGACGTTGAACACCGCGGCGCCGACGTCGCTCGGCAGGCCGCCTGAAGGGACCTGGCGGCGCAGGAGCATCTCAATTAGGATTTTTTCGGCGCCTTGTGGATATTTCGTCGGGACCGATGCGACCTCGATATCGGCGAACGGCGTGGCCGCCTTCCGTAACGCCGCGATCGCGTCGGGCTTGTTGTCCTCGATCCCGACGATCGCTCGCGAAGCGCCGATCGCCTTCATCGCGATGCGCGCGCCGTCGAGCACTTCGGCCGGCTGCTCCACCATCACGCGATGGTCGGTGGTGAGATACGGTTCGCACTCGCAGCCGTTGACGATCACCGTATCGACGCGCTTGCCCTCGGGCAGCTTCATCTTGACGTGCGTCGGGAAGGCCGCGCCGCCGAGCCCCACCACGCCGGTGTCCTGAACCGCGGCAATCACCTGGTCCGCGGTCATGTGCTCGATGTCCTGCGGAGCCCCGTACAGGATTTCCTGGCTCGCGCCCGGGTACGGCCGGATGAAAATTGCGGGCGAAAGATCGCCGCGCGCGTTGATCGCCAGCGTGATCCGTTCCACGCGACCGGTGGCGGGCGCGTGCATGGGAACGGAGACGAATCCGCCCGGCTTCGCGATGGGTTCGCCGCGCACCACTTCCTGGCCTTCCCGCACGATGGAGATGGCCGGTGCGCCGGTGTGCTGCGAGAGCGGCACGACCAGTACCGGCGGAAACGGCAGGCGCCGGATGCGCAAATGAGAGGTTGCGTCCTTGCGCTCCGGGACGTGCACGCCCTGCGAAAATCGATTGCCGGTCAGCCAGTTCATACGGCTCACTGATACTTGGCGGCGCGCTGGATCAGCTTTCCGAGGTCCTTCTCCTTCGGATCAAAGGGAGTCCCGGGATGAATCACCTGCGCCGTGCACTTTTCCGCGGCACGGACCAGGTCGCGGTAGGGACCCGCCTTGGCATCCTTTATATATGCGTGCCGGCTGCCGTCGTAGGCGAAGATTTTGGGATTGATGCTGGTGCATTCGTCGCAAGCGGTGCATTGCGACGAATCGATCCACGGCGCGACGTATCCTTCGCCATTCGATGGCGCGACCGCGATGGCCGCTTGAGCCGGAGATGCAGCGACTGGGAGCGATTTTCCGTTGCCCGCCATTTCGAGCAGCTTCGCTGCGACCGTCTGCGCAAAGTCGGCGCGGGTGCGTTCGATGAGTTCGGTGGTATCGACTGCCGGCCGCACATTCGCGAGCGATTTCAGCATCCGCCAGAAATTCCGCCGGTCCTCGCAGGCGCGTACGATGGGCTCGGCCGGAATCACGCGGATCAGCCGGTTTTTCTTGTCCACCGCCCAAACGAACGGGTATTTCCCGGCGCGGTCATCGGCGGAGAGATCGAGGAAATCCGCCAGCGCGACCATATGGTCATTCCAGGCGTCGCGCGGAACGGTGCGGAACTGCTTGCGGAAGCGGGCTTCGGTGATGGCGAAATCGGCGAAGGTCATGGGCACCTGCATCGTCGCCGGCTGGCCCTGCTCGTCGAGATACGCGAGCGAGTAGCTCGGCCAATCGTCGTCGATTGCCGGGTTGCCTTCCAGGTCGAAACATTCTTCGGGCAAAATGCCTTTATCGGGGTTGTAGCGCAGCAGCGGGTAAGCGCGCGATTCGACCGCCAGCTTGCTCTGGTGCTCCGCCACGTCGTCCGCGATTCCGTGTTCCGGCATGCAGGCGCTATAAATATTGAACAGCGCCGGACGGCGCGCATTAATTCCCTCGATGAACCCCTCAATCAGATGGGTTGCGTTGGCGATGGTCCCTTGCATCACATAAGTGGTCCGATGCGCCATGCCCACCAGCGCGATTTCCTTGCGCACTTCCTCTTTTCCCTGCTGCGCCTTGCCGAACTGCGCCATGTCGGAAACCTGGCCGGTGAATCCGGAAGTGCACGCCTGACCGCCGGTATTCGAATACACCTGCGTGTCCAGAACCAGGACTTTGATCGGCTTGCCGGACATCATCATGCGCGAAAGATTCTGGTATCCGATGTCGTACATGGCGCCGTCGCCGCCGATCGAGACCACTGGCGGGCAAAGCCGGAATTCGTCGTCGGTGAACTGCTTCCAGTTGAAATAAGTAAAGAAGTCGGCGTGCTTTTCTTTCTTATACCCACCGTTCAATTCGATCTCGGCCATGCGCACGGCCTTGAACCCCTCGGCCATCTTGACCATGTGGCCTTCGAAGACTCCCATGGCCACCGACGGCGAATCCTGGAACAGGTGATTCGCCCACGGGAACGGGTACGGATTGAACGGATACGTGGATCCCCACACGGAAGTGCACCCGGTGGAATTGAGAATCCCCATATTCGCGCGCCCGCGCCGCGTGGTCCCTTCGGCGTATTGCCAGCGCAGGTGTTTCAGCTTTTCGAGCAACTGCGTCGACCAGCGCAGCCATTCGCCATCGATGGTGGGACCCGCGTGGCTCTCGTCCAGCTTTTCCGACAGGCGCGCCAGGGTGACGTCGCTGTTTTTCAATTCGTCGAGCGCGTGCTCCACGCGGTCGCCGCGGCTCAAATCAATTGTCCCGGCGAGCCTCAGGCGAATATGCTGATCCAGCCGCACAATCAGATCGTCGAGCTTCGCCACCAGCGCTTTCACGCGCGGCTGCATGAGAGCTTCCACCGTCGCGGTGAACAGGTGCACCACCGTCTTTTCGCCACAACCCAGGCAGGCGCCGTCGCCGCCCGTCATGCCCAGATAATTGCGCTTATCGAGCAGCAGCGTTTCGAGCGCGCCGATGCGCTCATCCAGATTTTCGATACGGATGAATTCGGGCGCGGTGGTGGGCAGCGCGGTCCAGAAATCCCAGTTCTTGCGCAGGCGCGCGACGCTTTCCGGAGTCTGTGTCACTGGCCGCAGCGCGTCGTCATTGCAGACCTTGACGCACTCCATGCATCCTTTGCATGCATAGGGATTCACCGTGATCGAAAGCAGCCCGCCGCTGCCGCGTTGTTTCTTCTCTCGCACGGACCAATACGGCTGCGTGGCGGCCAGTTTGAAATCGCCGAGCGCTTCCCGCAGCCATCCAAACTCTTTTTCAACTTCCGGCCGCTCCGCCTCGCGCGAAGCGAGCACCGTCTCCGCGATCGCTTCGTCGATCAGCGCGCGCGGATCGGAATGTTCGCCCGCCGATGCCACGCTTGCGCGCAGCTTTTGCTCGACCGTGCGAATCCCGCGAGCCAGGTGCTTGGCCGCATGCCCCCTCGCCTCCACCGCTTGATAAGCCGTTTCGAGAATCGCAATCGGTGAATGCACCAGCCCTGGAATTGCGCTATCCGGACACACCGTGTAACAGGATCCGCAGGCGGTGCAGTTTCCCGGAATCCATTCCGGGTGCTCGAAGCGGACGCCGGTCATGTCGCGGAATACGCCGGTCGCCGCCGGAATGAAACTCATTCCGATGAACGGATCCGCCAGGTTGTCGTTGCCCTTGCCGCTGAGATAAAAACTACCGGTCTGCTCCCAGAAGCGATGAATATCAGTGGTGGCCGCGGAGCTGGCCGGAAGCTGCTTGAGCATCACCGGCAGATCCGGCGACTTGCGCAGTTGCAGCGTCCCGGACGACGAGATCTTCTTCTCCAGGATCTCCTTCACCTGGTCAAATCCGCGGCGCACGACGCGCAAGTTATCCTCGACCACGCGCGCGCCCTTCCCGCCGAACTTGTGCTGGAGCTGAGCCTCGATCGCCTTAAAAAGCTGCGCCTCGCCAAGCTTGGCCTGGGTCATCACCGGCGACGCCGCGAAAAAAGCGCCCTGAAACGCGATCCCCTGCATGCGGAATTGCAGCTCCGCATCGGAGGCCTCTTCGCGCGCGATTTTGAAAGCGTCCAGGTAATATACGCGAATCCCGTTATCGACAATGATGCGCTGGAACCGCTCGGGGATGTGCGCCCACACCTCTTCCGGATTCTCGAGCGCGCTCTGGAGAATGAACACCCCACCCTTCTTGAGTCCGTCCAGCGGATTCGAATGTCCGAATACATTCGGATCGGGCGACAGCACCACGTCGACATAAATGTAGTCGCAGTTGACCCGAATCGGCTCCGGCGCGGCCGACAAGTAATAAGTGGTCGGCTGGCCTTTTTTCTCCGAGCCATATTTCGGATTCGCCTTGATGTGATAGCCCAGCAGGTCGAACAGCGTCATCGCCAGGTTTTTGCCTGTCGTGATAGCGCCCCACCCACCCACCGAATGAAAACGAACCGTGATGCTGTTTTTCGGCATCAGGTTCGGATTCTCGGTGCCGTGTACGGCCAGCTCGCGGACCGCCGGGTAGCCGTCGGAGATCTGGATCTGATGCAGCTCCTGTTTCGGCGTGAACGGATGGTCGTGAATAAAATCGATCGACAGGTAGAAAAACTTCTTGTGAGCGCCGTCGGGCAGCATGTTTTCGATCGCCCCGATCAGCCCCTCGGGCTGAAGATCGCGGCTCCCCAGGCCATACGAGCCGGAATACAGCGGCGGTATGTCCTCGGATTTTCGATAACTCGCGTAATCGGCGTACGGGACTGTCCCATTCGCGAAGCGGCCGTTTTCCATGCACCGGCCGAGCGCCGCGCGGACTTCGCGGATCAGCGGCAAGTCCTCGGCGAGCGGCTGATCCACCCGTTCCAGCACGGCCACGCCTTTGCGTCCCTTGAGAATTGCGCCGAGCACATCGCCCGGGAACGGGCGGAACATCGTCATGTTCACCACGCCGGCCTTGATGCGCCGAGTCTCGCGCAGATAGTCGACCACCGCCTCCGCGGTGACCAGCATGCTGCCCATACCGAGGATCAGATAGTCGGCATCCTCCACGCGGTAGGTCGATACGCGTTGATAGCGCCGGCCGGTGAGCGTGGAATATTCGACCATCGCCTGATCGGCAATCGCGGCGATGTGCTCGAAAAAGAACGGACGCTGGGCGGCGACGCTTTGCATGTAAGCGTCCTGGTTCTGGACAATGCCCAGCATCACCGGATTGTCGACGGTCCACAGCTCCGGAATCCGGCGGCGCCGCGGGCCGAACAACATCCGCTGCGCCGCGGTCGGGGTTTCGATAATGTCGTCCGGACGTCCCAGATATTCGGCGATCAGTTCCCGCTCGGGCAGGAGCAGGGACTCGATCAGGTGCGTGGTCAGGAATCCGTCCTGCGCGCAGATCCCGGGGGTCAGGGCCAGTTCGGCGATCCGGTGCGAGATGATGTTGAGGTCGCAGACTTCCTGCGCGCTCTTGCCGAACAACTGAAAAAAGCCGGTATCGTCGATGCAGTGATAATCGTCATGGCCGGCGTGGACATTCAGCGTTGACTTGGTCATCGCGCGGCAGCCCATGTTGAGCACGTAGGTCAACCGCTTGCCCACGGCTGCGTACAGCGATTCGTGCATGTACGCGATGCCCTGCCCGGACGAAAAGTTGGTGGTGCGCAGGCCGGTCATCGAAAGGCCCGCGGTCACGCCTGCCGCCGCGTGCTCCCCTTCCGGCTCGATGAAAATCAACGGGCGGCCGGATGTATTGACGTGGCCCTTGGCCGACTCTTCGGCCCAATATTCCCCCATCTGCGTCGAAGGCGTGATGGGATAGGCGCCGGCCGCGTCCGTCGATTCGCGTTCGCACATAATGACGGCCGTGTTACCGTCCAGCGCTTCGCGAACACCGGGATACTTAAACGTCGTTTGATGAGTCACTATCGATTTACTCCCTGCATCACCGACAGATCCGCTTCCTGTACCGGAAGCGGAGATCTGCGCGTGATTTTCTTAGCCTCAAGGCCCTTCAGCGGACCGGTCTTTTCATCGATCCACACGATCGCGCCCGTCGGACAACGCTCGATGGGGGCTCGCGTGGCGATTCTGTTTCTCGAATAATCGATGACCGCGAGATGATTCTCAATCCGGATCAGACCGGGAGCATCCGCGGCACAGCGCCCGCATCCGGTGCATGCGACATCGCAGCGCGCTTCCGCTTCCTCGCCGTCGAGCAGATTCCGGCACGCCACCCACAGCCGGTAACTCGCCGGCTGAATCGAAAACAGATTCTTGGGACAAACCTCCACGCAGTCCCGGCACGCGGTGCAGCGGACTTCGCTTACCACCGGAAGGCCGTGCCGGCTCATTTGGATTGCGTCGAAATCACAGGCGCGCTCGCAATCGCCGAGCCCCAGGCATCCCCACGCGCACGCTTTCCCTCCCCCTGAAACCAGCGCTGCCGCGCGGCAGGTCTCGACGCCCCAATAGTGCGCCCGGTTGCGCGCCACGTGGGATCCGCCCGCGCAAGCCAGGCGCGCCACGCGCTTTTCCTGCGCTCCGGCATCCACCTGCAGAAATTCAGCGATCGCCTGCACCGCCGCAGGAGTGCTCACCGTGCACTTCCCCGGCGCGAGCTCTCCGCGCACCAGTTTCTCGGCGAACATCCGGCAACCGGGACATCCGCACGCGCCGCAGTTCGCGAGCGGCAGCATCTCCATCAGCTGGTCGATCCGCGGATCTTCAAAGACGTACAGCTTCCGGTCGGCATAAGCCAAGGCGGCGGCCAACAGGATGCCGATTCCGCCCATCACTCCTCCGGCAATGAGGTATTCAACCATCGTGGAACCACCCAGCCAACGTGCGCGAAAAGCCCCAGGCTGGCGTTCGGTCACGCAAAAGAAAATGCGATCCCAACGCCTGGGCCGAACCAGAGGCCTTCATCGTGTTGAGTGTTCGCAACCCTAGGGCCATTCGTCGCAGTGGCAACTCACTTGCCATCAGGAGCGCAGATGGGAACTTCCTGGCGCAGGATTTTGCTCGCCGCCGCGATCGCTAGCGCGCTGCTAGGGATGCGTCTCGCGTCCGTGACTGGACGCATCGACCCAAACGAGACCATCCGCATCGAACGTCCTCTCATGGGCACCACCTGGACGATACAGGTGGTGGATCACGGCCGCCCCGACGCGGCACGCCATGCGATTGATGGGGCGTATGGGGAACTGAACCGAATCGACGCGCTGATGAGTGAGTGGAAACCGGACTCACCCATTTCGCAAGTCAACCAGGCAGCCGGAAAACATCCGGTCGAGGTGCCGGCGGAACTGCGCGCCATTATCGAGCGAAGCAATCGGTACAGCGAAATGAGCGACGGAGCGTTCGACATCACTTGGCACGGCATGGCCAATATCTGGCACTTCGACGATCAGTTCGTGCCTCCCTCCCAGGCTGCGGTTGACCAGGCGCGCCACAACGTGGATTTTCGCGCCATCCGCATCGAAGGGAATCGCGTTTTTCTTCCGCGCGTGGGAATGAGCATCGGCCTGGGCGGAATCGCCAAGGGATACGCAGTCGATCGTGCGTCCGAAGTCCTGGCCGGTGAGGGGTTCACCGACTCTCTGGTCGACGGCGGCGGCGATATTCGCACCTCAGGTACGCGCGCGGGAGTTCCCTGGCAGATGGGCATCCAGGACCCGCGAAAGCCGCGCGGAACCATGCTCGGCCGTGTGCCTCTCTCGGGCGGATCGATTGTCACCTCTGGCGATTATGAGCGTTTTCGCATCGTCAACGGCATCCGTTATCACCACATCATCGATGCGCGAACCGGATGGCCCGCCAGCGCGGCGTGTTCGGTGACGGTCATTTCAACTTCCGCCGAGCAAGGCGTGGTCCTGGCGAAGATCGTTTTCATTCTCGGTCGCGAGCGGGGTCTCGCGATCGCCCGTGCGGAAGGTGTGGAAGCGTTGTTCATCGATCCGGAGGGCCATCGCTACGCGACGGCCGGATTCATGCGCCGGTTCGAACCCGCCGCACCTTAAGGAGAGCTACCTTACCTTACCTTCGGCACACCCAGGATAAGCGTCGGAATCCGGGTGAAATCGCGCAAGTGCCGGGCACGATTCCTTGGGGCTGCGGCGGCGATGCATGAAACGACTGCATTACTCGCTCTGGCGGGGTGCATGCACCATATAGGCCGGCAAGAGGAAGGCTATGAGTTTACACCACCTTCCGATTTGCGCGGTCGCTGAGTTCGAATTCAGCATTTTCGGCCGGTCGCCGGGGATTCCGGAAATGGTCCATGGGCGCGTGCTCCTAGACCTTCTTCACCTCCACGCGACAGCGCTTCGCTGGCGATCGCTCGCGTCGACAGAAGTGCAGAGTTGGTTTCTTGAGAGGATCATATGCCACGAAATATCAAATTCATGAGCCTGTTTTTCGCAGCTTCACTGGCGAGCTGGGCTCAGGTTGTACACCCTGCAAGTGCGCCCGCCGGAATCGTGATTACCTTGGGCCACTACTATGGCGGCACCGCACCGACGCTGACGCGGGACGATCTGATTGTCACGCAGTACGCGGAGCCGCTAGCAATCACGAATCTGGTTCCGCTGCGCGCCGGCCTGGAGCTCTTTGTGATCGTCGACAACTGCTCGAATTGCGAGCCAGGATCGAAGTTCGAGGAACTCCGCCGCTTCATCGAGGCTCAGCCATCCACCACCGCGGTGGGCATCGCATCGATCGGCGGCGGCCGGCTCAAAGTCCTCCAGGATCCCACTGCGGATCATGCGCGCGCCGTCAAAGCGCTGGAGACCCCCACCGGAAGTAACCCGTCGAGCCCCTTCCGCGCGATCACGGAGTTGATTTCCGGCTGGCACTCTGCCGCATCGCGACGGGCCGTGTTGCTGATTTCGAACGGAATCGATCCGGCGGCAACCCAGCTCTACCAGAGCGAGTCCGCCGAGAAGGCGCTCGCAGCAGCGCAGCGCGCAGGCGTGACGGTTTATGCAATGTACCATCCGAGCGCCGACTATCTCTCCGGCGATTTCTCGAAATTGTATTCCGGACAGGTACTTCTGGCGCACCTTGCCAACGAAACCGGCGGCGAGGCGTATTTTGTGGGCTTCGGACCGCTGCCTTCACTTTCGCCAATGTTGGCCGACGTTTCGGACCATCTTCAAAACCAGTACCTGGTCCAGTTTGCCGCGAATCCCGAGAAAGGTTCCGGTGCGCTCGAGGAAATCACGGTGAAATGCAAGCTCCCCAACGTGGATCTGATGGCTCCGAACAAAGTGTGGATTCCCGGGCTTTCGGCCGGCTCTTCAGGACGATGACGCACTTTTAAGGAAGCTACCGTGAAGGGAATTCTCAAACTCGCCTATAAGCTGCTGGTCAACGATAAAGCGAAATTTACCGCGCTACTGGTGGGGATTACTTTCGCGGTGTTCCTGATGATCGCGATGACTTCGCTGTTCGCCGGAGTCCTCAATCGAGCCTCCGCGACGGTGATCAACCTGGGCGCTTCCATGTGGGTGATGGACCCGGCGGTTCAAACCGTAGCGAACACCATCGGCATACCGGACTATACTCTGGACGCGGCACGCAGCACGAAGGGCGTGAGGTGGGCGGTGCCCGTGTATACCGGCGCCGCCCTGGTGAAACTTGCCGACGGGACCTACCAGGCGGCGAATGTGGTCGGCCTGGACGACACCACGCTGGTCGGCCGTCCGCAACTCATCCAGGGCAAGATCGAAGACATTTATGGCGAGAACGCGTTCATCGTGGTCAAGGATACCGAATTTCCTAAACTGGGTAATCCTCATCTGGGAACCGAGTTTGAACTGAATGAACACCGGGGAGTGATTGTAGGCATCGCCCGCGTGGCCAGCAGCGGCCTGTTCGGCGTCCCGACGCTGTACACCACCTACGAAAGGGCGCTGCAATACATTCCCAACCCGCGGTTCACCATTTCCTATCTGCTGATCGAACCCAAGAGTTCCGCGGATGTGCCCGGCATCAAGGCCGAAATGCAGGCGCTCGGCTATCTGGTATTGACGAAGGACGAATTCATGAAGAAGATATCCGCCTTCTACATGTTCCAGACCGGCCTGGGGATGAATCTCCTGATCATGACCGTCATGAGCTTTGTGGTCGGTCTCTCGATTTCGGGCCAGACGTTTTATACCTTTGTTCTCGAAAACCTCGAGAAATTCGGCGCCCTCAAGGCCATGGGTACCAGAAATCGCGAATTGGTTCAAATGATTCTGTTCCAGGCCAGCTTCACGGCGCTGACGGGCTATGGTTTGGGAATCGGCCTGTGCGCCCTCACCATCGCACTCGCCAAAATGAGGCTTCCGGATTATGCCGCCATGATCACGTTTTGGAACCTGATCCTGGCTTTCGTGATGGTGGTGATCATCGCCGCGGTTTCGAGCTATTTCGGCGTTCGCAAGGTGCTGCGGATCGAGCCGTTCGATATTTTCCGGGGATGATATGCCGGATCCAGCCATCACAGCCACCGCGATCGTCAAGTCCTTTGGCGAAGGCGAGGCCAAAACGACGGCACTGAGAGAAGTGAGTCTTTCTGCCTATTTTGGCGAAATGCTGTACATCGTAGGGCCGTCCGGGAGCGGGAAGACCACTTTACTGAGCGTGCTTTCCGGAATTCTCAAGCCGGATGCCGGCAGCGTATCGGTGGAAGGCGCGGATATCTGGAAACTCACGAGCGACCAGCTCGCGGATTTTCGTCTGCACAAGATCGGCTTCGTATTCCAGGACTTTCACCTGTTTCCGCGTCTGACCACGGCCGAGAATGTGGCCATCCCTCTGATTCTCAAGCGACAGAACTGGAACCAATCCATCGTGGAGGCGACCAGGTATCTGGACATCGTGGGATTAAAAGGCCGCGCAAACCTGCCTCCGGTGAAGCTCAGTGGAGGCGAGCAGCAGCGCGTCGCCATCGCCCGGGCGATCGTCGGGCAACCGGACATCATGATCATGGACGAGCCCACCGCTTCGCTCGACGGGGATACCGGGCACGCCATCGTTCAATTTGTGAAACAGAATGTTCTGAATGAAAAGCGCTGCATTCTCATCGTGACTCACGACGACAGAATCGCCGAATTTGCCACTCGAATTCTGAAAATGGAGGACGGCCGGCTGATCGGAGTTGAGAAGGGGGGCAACATGTGAGAAAGTTAATCTTCACGCTATCATTCGTCGGTCTTCTGGCAGGATGTGTCGCCGCCTACCTGTCGGGCATCACGCAGCCTCCGTTGCCGCCGACGTTTAATCCGACCACCAATCCTTATCCCAACGGGATTTATGCGGAAGGCGTGGTGGAAAGCGATCAGTCGAGCGGGGAAAACGTGAACGTCTACCCGGAAGTATCGGGCACCGTGAAGCAGATTTTGGTCGGCGAGGGCCAGGAGGTCAAGAGAGGGCAGGTTCTGCTGGTGATCGATGATTCAATCCAGAGGGCCACCACGGAGCAGTTGGAGTCCCAGGCGCAGGCCGCCTTTACGCTCCTCAATGAGCTGAAGGCGCAGCCCAGAAAAGAAACGCTGGACGTGAACGAAGCCCAGGTTGTGTCCGCCCAGGCGTCGTTGAAGACCGCGCAGGATGCACTGGATAAACAGCAAGCCGCCTACCATCTGAATCCGAAATCAGTCAGTAAAGACGCGTTGGACAGCGCCATAAACGCGGTCGCCACGGCGAAGGCCAACCTTGAAGTAGCCCGGAAGCAACGCGACCTGACCAAGGCCGGAGCCTGGACTTACGACATCGATAACCAGGACAGAACTTACAACGCCCTGGTCAAATCTCACTTATCGGCGAACGCGCTGCTGACCAAGTACACTCTTCGAGCGCCCAGGGATGGAAAGATATTAGCGATCAGTCCGGATGTAGGGAGCTATGTCTCGGCACAAGGCGCTTACGACACTTACACGCAGGGTATGGATCCCGTGCTCGTCCTGGGAAGTCCCAGCGCTCATTTGAACGTGCGTTGTTACGTCGACGAAATTCTGGTCCCGCGGCTTCCGGAGGCATCGAAGATCAGGGCGCAGATGTCGGTTCGCGGATCCGCGGTCAAGATACCGCTTACCTATGTCAGAATGCAGCCCTTCGTTTCTCCCAAAATCGAACTTTCCGACCAGCGGCTGGAACGGGTGGATGTCAGAGTCCTGCCGGTCATTTTTCGGATTGAGAAGCCCAAGGACGTGAATCTCTATCCAGGATTGCTGGTGGATGTTTATATCGGGCAATGATCATGGTGAGAGCTATTCATAAGATCGCCCTGGCGTGCATGATGGCGCTTCTGACGGGGTGCGCCATCGGACCCAAATACCTGCAGCCTTCGGCGCCAGTCCCACCGGCTTATAAGGAGCTGGGTGCGCCGAACCTGCTGGGCAGCTGGAAACCCGCTGAACCGGGTGACGGCGGGTCGCGCGGCAAATGGTGGGAGACATTAGACGACCCTCGTCTGAACCAACTCGAAGAGAAGCTCAATATTTCGAACCAGAATATCGCCGCCGCGGCGGCCAACGTGCAGGTGGCTCGCGCCATGATTCGGGAAGCCCGGACCCAGTACTTTCCCACCGTAACCACCAATCCGGGGATTACCAACAACCGTATCGCGACAGCCTTCGGACAGCCGGTCGGCGTCAACTACAACGCTTTCTCACTGCCGCTCGAAGCTTCCTGGGAGCCCGATCTGTGGGGCCGGGTTCGAAACACGGTGAAAGCCAATACTTTCGCGGCACAGGCCAGCGCGGCAGATCTGGAGAATGTGCGCCTGTCCGCGCAATCCGACCTCGCTACCGATTACTATGAACTGCGCGCGCAGGATGCTTTGAAGCGGCTGTTCGATTCGACCGTGAGCGCTGATCAGGAGGCGCTGGAGCTTACCCGCGACCAGTATCAGGCGGGTCTCAGCAACGATGAAGCCGTCGCGCAGGCCGAGGCTCAATTGCGGGCTACCCAAGCCCAGGACACAAATCTCGGCGTGCTCCGCGCTCAGTATGAACATGCCATCGCCGTATTGGTCGGCCAACCCGCGTCTGCGTTTTCCGTTTCCACGGAAGATTTGAAGGCGAGTCCGCCCGTGATCCCGGTCGGAATTCCTTCCCAGCTTCTGGAGAGGCGTCCCGACATCGCCTCGGCCGAGCGCGCGGTCGCCGAGGCCAATGCGCGCATCGGGATCGCCCGGACCGCGTTCTTCCCCTCACTGACGCTGAGTGCGTCGGCGGGACTTGAGGCTGTTTCGATTGCGAAATGGATGACGTGGCCAAGCCGTATCTGGTCGGTGGGACCAGCGCTCGCGGAAACCATCTTCGATGCCGGGTTGCGCCGCGCGACCGTGCAACAGTATCAGTCTACCTACGATCAAACCGTCGCCAACTACCGGCAAACCGTATTGACCGCGTTCCAGCAGGTGGAGGACAATCTGGCGGCCCTGCGAATTCTGGCGCAAGTGATCGAGCAACAGGACACCGCCATCCGGTCCGCCCAGAGAAATCTCCGTGAAGCCGAGATCCGCTACCAAACCGGCCTCGATCCCTATCTCAACGTGATCACCGCCCAGACCACGCTGCTGAGCGATCAGCAAACCGTGGTCAACTTTCGCGAGCAACAGATGACGGCCACCGTTCAACTCATCAAGGCGCTCGGCGGCGGATGGGACGCCTCTCATCTGCCCTCGCCGAGGGAATTGAGCGCCAAGTAAGGCGCAGGTGCTCATCGAGTCACTTTGCCTTCTTGGTTTGAAGCGCCTCGAACGACGCGATAATATCCAGCAGTTCCGCCGTAATGGTCTCCTGGCGGAGCTGTCGCGACTCGGTATTCAACACTCGCAGGCGTTCTTCGATATTCTTCTCCGCCACCTGCATGGACGCGAGACGGCTGGCATTCTCGCTGGCCAGCGATTCGGCGAAAGCACGGAACAGCGAAACGAAAAGATACTCCCGAATCAGCAGTTGAAACATCCGCTCATCCTCGAGCATGGACATCGGGATCACTTTCGAAGGCCAGCGCCTCACGCGCAAGCTATTGATCCATTGCGCATCCACAGGCAGGAGCTGGATGCCGCGCAC
Organism: Terriglobia bacterium; assembly: GCA_963797245.1. Taxonomy (GTDB): domain Bacteria; phylum Acidobacteriota; class Terriglobia; order Bryobacterales; family Bryobacteraceae; genus Palsa-187. Next base: position 778,802 of record CAWCPE010000005.1, on the reverse strand, counting down.
GCGATACCATGCGCCGGAAACCGGGCGCGCGTTAAACAAGGCGATCATTTCGACGTGCCGGCCGGAGTGCCATTCCTCGATCTTCTGCAATACCTGCTCGACCGCGCCTCCAATGCCCCCGGTGGAGGCGGGAACTTCCACCGTCTGTTCCACCGGGTGTCCTTCTTCTTCCAGTTGGGCCGCCGCGCGGACGCCCACCGCGATGGTCATCTGATCGGCGTGGCGGAATTCGAGTTTCTTCAGCGCGCGCACAGCGTGCGTAACCACCTGATCGTTTAATTGACCGCACATCCCCTGATCCGAGCCGAATACCACCACGCCGAGTTTTTCTCCAGCCGCGTAGCGTGGCGGCGCGGCGTGCGGAGGCATCTGGCGCAACGCGATCTGGAGGCCCATTTCGACGGTGCGATTGTATTCCGCCACCGCATGAGCGGCGCGTTCATACTGGCGGATGTTGACTCCGGCCAGCGCCTTCATGGTCTTGACCACGGAATGAAGTTCCGTAGTCACAGCGACGGCTCGTCTTAAAGTTTCGGCTGTTTCCATGCGGAGATGACCTGTTCGGCGAGCTTCACGATCTCCCGGCGATCCGATTCGCTCAAGCTTTGGCCCGCTTCAATCGACCGTGCGATGTGCGGGAGCCGCGTCACGAACCGCTCTCGGATGGCCGCCGACGCCTCCACCACCTGTTCCGGCAGAAGTTGATCGAACCACCCGGCGGTGGCCGCCACCAGAATGGCCACCTGTTCGGCCGCCGGGACCGGGTCGAATTGGGGCTGTTTCAATGTCTCGCGGATGGCGCGGCCGCGAGCCAGCGTCTGTTTGGTGTGCTCATCCAAGCGGGAGCCAAATCGGGAGAATACCTCCAATTCCTCGAATTGCGAATAGAACAGCCGCAGGTCGCCCGCCACCGCGCGGTACGCCGGAAGCTGCGCCTTGCCTCCCACGCGCGATACGGATTTGCCCACGTCAATCGCGGGCAGGATGCCTTTCTGAAACAGATCGGGAGTCACGTAAATCTGCCCGTCGGTGATGGAAATCAGATTGGTCGGGATGTATGCCGAGATGTTCTGCGCTTCGGTTTGCACCACCGGCAGCGCGGTCAGCGAGCCTCCGCCGAGTTCTTTTCTCAACTGCGTCGAACGCTCCAGCAGGCGCGAGTGGATGTAGAAAATATCGCCGGGAAAGCTCTCGCGACCAGGCGGCCGGCGCAACAGCAGCGACAGTTCACGATATGCGTTGGCGTGCGCCGTCAGGTCGTCGAAAACCACCAGCACGTCCCGGCCCTGACGCATGAACTCCTCGCCCATCGTCATCGCGGCGTAGGGCGCAGCGAACTGCAGCCCGGCCGGCGCGTCGCCCGCGGCCACCATGACAATCGAATAATCCATCGCGCCGTGAACGCTCAAAGTAGCGATGACGTTCGCGACCGAGGAGTTCCGCTGGCCGATCGCGCAGTAAATACACAGCACATTTTTGCCCTTTTGATTCAGGATGCAATCCACCGCGATGGCTGTCTTGCCGGTCTGCCGGTCGCCGAGAATCAACTGCCTTTGACCCCGACCCACCGGGATCAGCGCGTCGATCGTCTTGGTCCCGGTGGCCAGAGGGACGCTGACCGGCGCCCGATCCATGATTGCCGGCGCGTCCGCTTCAATGGGCCTGCGCAGAGTGGCCCGCACCGGGCCCGCGTTGTCGAGCGGACGGGACAGCGGATCGATCACGCGCCCCAGCAGCGCCTCGCCCACCAGCGTGTCCAGCACCCGATGCGTGCGGCGGACTTCAGAGCCCGATTCGAGCCCCTCGGGACTGTCCAGCAGAATCACGCCGACCTCGTCGGGATCCAGATTGAACGCCATCCCCAGGCGATCGTTTTCGAACTGGACCAGTTCCTCCGATTGAAGATTCGGAAGCCCCTCGACCCGCGCAATCCCCTGCCCGATATAAGTGACCACGCCGAACTCTTCGAGGCCCGGTGAGAGCGGCGACTCACGAGCCACGCGCTCCACCACATCCAGTGCATGGTCGAGCGTCGAGGTGAGGCTGGAATCCGGCATCGTATTATCCGGCGGACTGTTCGAGCGCGCTGCGCACATTTTCCTGGAGCGAATCCATGTAGCTCTCGGAGTTCCATCCGATCCGCAGGCCATTCGATCGAAGCTCCAGGCCCCAGGCGAGATTTGGCGCCCGCTCCACGTGCAGCTTCACCCGTTGGCCGAAACGGCGGTGCAGCACTGCTTCAATCTCTAACTGTGTGACCGGCGGAATTTCCGACGCGCTCAAAAGCACCACATCGTCGCCCAGGCTGGATGGATCCAGCGTCTGGAGCTTGGCAAGAAATGCGTGAATTACGGACTCATCCAGTTCGGCGCACGCCAGGTCCGCCAACGCGCGGCGGGCGATAGCCAGAATCCCGGACGCGGCGCGGCGTCGAACCTCTTCGAGCGCCGCGGCTTTCGTGCGCTCCAGATCCTCCTTCCATTTGGCTTCGAGCAGGCCGACTGAGTCGCGGGCTTTCTGCAGCATCGCGTCGCGCTGGCGATCCGCTTCCTGGCGCGCCTCGGCGATCATGCGCTCGCGTTCGAGCGCGAACTTTTCGGCATCCAAACGGGTCTGCTCACACCGGCGTGCGGCTTCCTCGTCCTTGTGAGCGGCATCGGCTAATCCGTCCGCGATTCGCTTCTCGCGAGCATCCATGGCCTGAATCAAGGGGCCATACAGGAAATGCTTGAGCAAGGCGACCAGTACCAGGAAGTTGACGATCTGCGCGGCGACGGTGAACCAGTCGATTAACATAATCTACTTCGCCGGAAGGGTCACGACGTGATTCCAGAACGGGTTCGCGAAGATCAGGATGATCGCAATCACGAAGCAATAGATCGCGACGGATTCGATCATCGCCAGGCCGATGAACAAAGTCCGGCTAATGGTTCCCGCCTCATCGGGTTGTTGCGCGATGGAGCTCAGCGCCTGCGAAATGGCCTTGCCTTCGCCGAGCGCGGGTCCGATAGAGCCGATCGCCATGCACAAGGCCGCCGCGGCAATGGAGACGATCGCAATCGCATTTACGCTGTCCATGAATTTTTCCTCATTGGCCCTCTTGTTCGCGCTGCGATTGAACCGCCGCCGCGATATAGACCGTCGCCAGAATGGCGAAAATGTAGGCTTGAATCATTCCCGTAAGCAGCCCCAGCGCCTGCATCAGGACCGGGAAGAAGAACGGCGCGATCGCCAGCAGAATACCGGCGATCATGGAGCCACTCATCACGTTCCCGAATAGCCGGATGGCCAGGGCGATGTTTCGCGACGTCTCGCTCATCAGGTGAAACGGCAGCATGATCACGGTAGGCCGCAGGTAATGCCGGAAATATCCGCCCACGCCTTGACGCAACATTCCGAAAATCGGAACGGCGACGCCGACGCAGATGGCCAGGGCGGCCGTGGTCGAAAGCGAACCGGTGGGCGCGCGCCAGCCGGGCACGACATCCAGAAGATTGGAGGTCGCGATGAACAAAAACAGCGTGCCGACAAAGGGCAGATAACGGTCGCCTTGGGGACAAATCTCCCGGATCTGTCCGCGCATGAGGTCCACAATCGCCTCGAGCGCGTTCTGCCATCGCGAGCGCGGTCCATCCTGAAGATCCAGCCGCCGCATGATCAGCCCGGAAGCAACCGTCAACAGCAGCATCACGAGCCAGGTGTAAATGAGCGTCGCGTTGATGTGCACGAATCTCCAATGCCACAGTACTTCGCTATCGGGAGTCAGGTGCATCGCGGCTGCCGTCCCTTTCTCGAAAACCACCCGGCCACCACGCGGCCCGCTCCGAATCCGGCCAGCGCGGCGATCCCGTTCTGCCAGCGCCCATTCATAACCAACAGAAAGGCCGCCAGAGCGATGATGGTGCGTCCCCAGAAACTCACCAGGGTCAACACCACCGGATGGCGCGTGGTGACCAACCGCTGCACGGTGAACCACAAACCGGCATAGAAGAAAAACCCGATCGCGATTCCAGCGAGCAGAGAGACCAGAATGTTCATCGATCCTCCCGAATGCGCATCCATGCGCTCACGCAACCCGCGGTTAATCCCACGATCAGCAGCGTTACGGCCCACGAGAAACGCGCGGGCCATCGGCGATCGATCCACGCACCGACGATCACGCCGACCAGCGTGGGAACCACCACCGACCAGCCCACCACGCCTAAAATCGAGATGGCACGCCAGTTTGAGGAGCCCTCTTTACGGGCGCGGAGCATGCGCTCCTGTTTGGCGGCGACATCGCGAAGCATGCGCTGCTGTGGCGTTTCAGACATGCTTTTCCGCCTCCATCAGATGCCGGACCAAGTCGGCTTCGAGACGCGCTTCGTAGGCGCGCGCGGCTTTCTCGCGCTCCTCCCGCGCTCGAAATTGACGCTCTACTTCCTCCTTCAGCTGTTCGAGGTTGGAGCCGCGCACGGCGTTGCGGGTCGAAACCGACACGTCCGGGCCGCACTTCACCATAATTCCGTGATCCACGGCCAGATACTCCTCCGGCTTCCCGCACGGCTGAAAAGTCAGGACGCCAGGGACTAGCGCGGTCACGAAATCGATATGCTTGGGAAGCACGCCGAACCATCCGTTTTCGGCCTCCGCCTTAATGCGGTCCACCTCCGCTTCGAGCAGCATCTGCGACGGCAGCCAGACCGTAAGTTTCATCGCCGACCCTCCTCCGTCTTGCGCACTTCGTCGATCGAGCCGATCATGTACAGCGCCTGCTCCGGCACCTTCGCGAATTCGTCATTCAGAATGCGCTCGCAACCGTTGAGCGTGTCTTCGAGCTTCACCAGACGGCCCGGCTGGTTCGTGAACTGCTCGGTCACGAAGAACGGCTGGGTAAGGAAGCGCTCCAGACGGCGGGCGCGATGCACGGTGCGGCGATCGTCCTGCGAAAGCTCGTCGAGCCCAAGCATGGCGATGATATCTTTCAGCTCCTCATATCCGGAAAGCGTCTTCCGAATTTCCTGTGCGATCCGATAATGCCGTGCTCCGGCGACCTGCGGAGTCACCAGTTTCGAACCGGATTTCAGCAGGTCAACCGCGGGATACAGGCCTTCGCTCGCCCGCTTGCGCGAAAGCACAATGGATGCGGAAAGGTGGCTGAAGGTTTGCACCGCCGCCGGATCGGAGAAGTCGTCGGCCGGCACGTACACCGCCTGCACGGAGGTGATCGCGCCGGTGGGCGTATTGCAGATGCGCTCTTCTAGCTCCGCCAGTTCGGTGCCGAGCGTCGGCTGATAGCCGAGCCGGGAGGGAAGCTGGCCCATCAACCCGGAAACTTCCGACCCGGCTTGAATGAACCGGAAGATGTTGTCGATCAGTAGCAGGACATCCTGGCGCGCGTCGTCGCGAAAATATTCGGCCATGGTCAGCGCCGCGTGGCCCACCCGAAAGCGCGAGCCGGGAGGTTCGTTCATCTGCCCGAACACCAGCACGGTCTTGTCGAGCACCCCCGCAGCCTGTATTTCGCGGTACAGTTCCTCGCCTTCGCGGCACCGCTCGCCGATCCCGCAGAATACGCTCACGCCGCTGTGATGACCGATCACGTTGTGGATCATCTCCATGATCAGGACCGTTTTACCGACGCCTGCCCCGCCGAACAAACCGCTCTTGCCCCCGCGTTCGAGCGGCGCCAGAACGTCGATCGCCTTGATGCCGGTTTCGAATAATTCGGAGGTGTTGGCCCGCTTCGAGAGCGGAACCGGCTTGCCGTGAATCGATCGCCACTCGGCGCCTTCAATGGCCGGCTTGCGGTCGATGGTTTCACCGAAGACGTTGAAGACTCGCCCGAGCATTTCCTGACCAACCGGAACCATCAGCGGCCGGTGCGTGTCGGCGATCGGGGAACCGCGCGATAAACCCCGGGTGGAAGTGAGCGCCACACCGCGAATCGTATGTGCGTCCAGATGGGACACCACTTCGATGACCACGGACGCGTCATCGCCGGCCGTCAGAACTTGAAAAATAGACGGAATTCGTTCCGAGAAACGGGCGTCCACCACGCTGCCGCGGACGGCGTGCACCATCCCGATATTGGGCCCCGCTGGGAGCGCGGAGTTTCGCATAGAGTATGAGCGCACCGGTCGCCCACTCCGATGGTTGGAAGTGCACATCGCGGGCCAATACATACCCGCTTAGCGTGTGTCGAATGGAACGGGAAGCGGTGGCGAATCGGGTCTATTCACGCAACTGCCCGCCGCAAAAACAAGCCGATTGACGCATTGGGGTCGCGGTCTGCCATCATGTTGGGAATGAGTTTTCACCGTTTGGCGTTTGCCCTCCTGTTCAGTTGCCTGTTGCGTGCTCAGACGGCCGCGCCCTTTGAAGTGGATGAAGCCACCATCGCGCAGGTCCACGACGCCATGCGCGAACATCGGCTGACTTGCCACGAACTGGTGGAGGCTTACCTCCGGCGCATCAACGCGTACGACAAAAACGGACCGACGATTAACGCCATCGTGACCATCAATCCGGACGCCATCAAAGACGCCGATGAGCTGGACCGTCGCTTCGCCCAGTCGGGCCTTACCGGGCCGCTCCACTGCGTTCCGACGATCGTCAAAGATAATTTCGAAACCCAGGGACTGCAGACCTCGGACGGCGCTCTCGCTTTTGCCGGTTACCGGCCGAAACAAGATGCGACTCTGGTGTCGCGCGTACGCGCAGCCGGCGCGATCGTGCTGGCGAAATCCAATATGGCCGAGTGGGCTTTCAGCCCCGTCGAAACCGTCAGTTCGATTCTGCCCGGCTACACGAAAAATCCCTATGCGCTCGACCGGGTGACGGCCGGATCGAGCGGCGGCACTGCGGCAGCCATCGCCGCCAGCTTCGGCCTGGTCGGGTTCGGAAGCGATACGGGCGATTCGATTCGCGGACCGTCATCACACCTGTCTCTGGTCGGTATCCGCTCGACCATGGGCCTTACCAGTCGCGCCGGCGTATTTCCGCTCAACCTGCGCGCCGACGTGGCAGGACCCATGGCCCGCACCATGGAAGATGCGGTCAAGGTGTTTCAGGTGATCGCAGGCGAGGATCCCAGAGATCCGGCGACCGCAGCCGCGACGGCGCATCCCATCCCCGATTACAGCCAGTCGCTCAACCGCGACGGCCTCAAGGGCGCCGTCATCGGCGTGCTGCATGAGGCCTATGAGCGTGGTTCAAACGATCCTCAGATTATCCAGATCTTCACCGCCGCGCTTGAAGACTTGCGGCGAGCTGGTGCCACTGTCATCGATCCAGCCAAAGTGGAGGGATTGGAAGCCAGACGACCGGGCGGCCGCAATCCCTGCATGGGTTTCAAATACGACCTGAATCACTTTCTGGCCGACCGCGCGGGAGTGGTTCCCATGCCGGATCTCGCGGCGATTCTGAAGTCCGGGAAATTCCATCCCTCGGTGCAGAAGCGATTGGAGGATGCCGAAAAGGGGCCCGAGAACGGCCCGGATTCGGAAGCCTGCCAGGCCGACTCCGCGTATCGCGAACAATTCCGGCAAACCGTGGTCAAAACGATGGACCGGCTGAAGCTGGATGCGTTCGTGTATCCTACCTGGAGCAATCCACCGCGGCTTATCGGCGATTTGAACACGCCGGCCGGGGATAATAGCCAGTTGTTCTCGCCGACCACGGGTTTTCCGGCCATCAATGTGCCTATGGGGTATTCGCGCGGCGGGATGCTCCCGGTGGGAATGACATTCTACGGCCGGGCCTGGTCGGAAGCGCGCCTGATCGAACTGGCGTATGCCTATGAGCAGGCGACCAAGCATCGCCGTCCCCCGGCGTCAGCGCCCCCGCTCCGATAGCCTTCGCGCCCGTGCTTAAGGATCGTTTTCCAGCGGGATCCGGGTGCCGGCGTCGAGGCAATAAAGGCCCGCAAGGGGTATACTTAACGCGTAGATGGAGGGAAGATGAGCGATCGTTGCCCCTTTTACGTAGTTGGAATCACCGCTTTCCTGTCGCTGGCACAGGCGCAGACCGTGACGAAGACCTGGACGCTGGCGCGAACCGCCGCCGGTCAGCCGGATCTTTCGGGAGTCTGGGTAAACAACACCGCCACGCCGCTCGAGCGTCCCAAGGAACTGGCCGGGCGCGCGTCTCTGACCGACGCGGAAGTCGCGGCCATGAAGAAAAAGGCGAAAGAGCTCTATAACGGCGGCGGCGACGCCGCGTTCGGCGACACCATCTTTCAAACCGTCTACGCGAGTCTCAAAGGCACTACTTCGGGTCCGCATAAGAAAGCGGCGAACGAGTTCGACGGCGGCACCGGCGATTATAGTTCGGAGTGGATCGTCGCCCGGGAGTGGGATAACAGAACTTCTCTGATCACGGACCCGCCCGACGGGAAAATGCCCGCCATGACGCCGGAGGGTCTGGCGAGACGCAATGAAATGTACGCCGCGATGAGCCGCCCCGCCACGAAACCTTCCGACCGGGGTTTGCAGGAGCGCTGTATCACCTTCGGCTCGCCGCAGTTGATCGCCGGATACCAGAGCTACTACCAGATTCAACAGACCGCCCACTCCGTGATCGTCATGACGGAGATGATTCACGATGTCCGGATCATTCCGCTCGACGGGAGTCCGCATGCTCCTTCTGGGATTCAGCAGTGGCTGGGAGATTCGCGCGGGCATTGGGAAGGCCACACGCTGGTGGTCGATTCGACCAATTACAAGCCGAGAAGTTTCATGTCGATGTCCAGCGAAAAACTTCACATCGTCGAGCGCTTCACCCGCACCGGTCCGGACAGCCTGAAATATGAGATCACCATTAACGACCCGGGAACCTGGACCAAGCCGTGGAGTCTGATGATCCCGCTAAAGCAGTCTCAGGATCGCGTGTTCGAATACGCCTGCCATGAAGGCAACGTCGGCCTGGCCGGAATTCTCGCCGGCGCGCGCGCCGAAGAGAAAAACGCCTCCGCGCCGGGAAGCCGGGATCGGAAGTAGCGCGCTTTTCAAGGGACCAGCGGCCGGTTCAATACGCAGGATGTTCACCACCCGCCAGAAAGACGCGATGACCGCAGCCCTGAACCGGTTTGAGATCGAGCTGCCTTCCTGGGGGTTCGCCAACACCGGCACCCGGTTCGGCAAATTTCTTCAGCCGGCGGCCGCGATGACCGTCGACGAGAAATTCAGCGACGCCGGCCAGGTGCATCGCTACACGGGCGTATGTCCCAGCGTGGCGCTGCATGTTCTGTGGGATCTGCCGGGCGGCGTGGTGGATGTTACTTCCGTGCGCGAGCTCGCGGCGCGTTCGGGAGTGCGCGTGGGCGCCATCAATCCGAATGTGTTTCAAGATCAGCAGTACAAGCATGGCTCGCTCGGCAATCCGGACGGCGCTATTCGCAGGCAGGCGCTGGATCATATTCTCTTGAGTATCGAGATCGGAAAGCGGCTCGCCAGCCGGGATGTGTCGCTGTGGTTCGCGGACGGATCGAATTATCCGGGTACGCAGAATATCCGTCATCGGCGAAAGTGGTTCGAGGATTCGTTCGCGGAGGCGTACGCGAAGATGAGCGTGGATCAGCGGATGCTGATCGAATATAAACCATTTGAACCGGCGTTTTATCACACCGACATCGCGGACTGGGGCATGGCTTTGCTGCTGGCGAAGAGCGCGGGACCGAACGCCAAGGTGCTGGTGGATACAGGGCACCATTATCAGTCGCAGAATATCGAACAAATTGTCGCGTGGCTGCTCGACCTGAACATGCTGGGCGGTTTTCATTTCAATGACCGCCGGTATGCGGATGACGACCTGACGCTGGGCTCGATCGATCCCTACCAGGTGTTTCGCATCTTTCACGAGATCCTGTTTTTCGAATGGGAGACCGGAAAACGGGCCGACATCGCGTACATGATCGACCAGAGCCACAATCTGAAGGGCAAGATGGAAGCCATGATCCAGACCGTGACGACGGCTTTGGAATTGTTCGCCAAGGCTGCGCTGGTGGATTATGAGAAACTGTCCGGCTGTCAAAACCGCTGTGAACTGGTGGACGCGGAGGGCTGCTTGAAGGACGCTTTTTCTTCCGATGTGCGTCCGGTGATCCGCGAGTGGGCGGTGTCGAAGGGATTGCCGGCCGATCCGATGGATGCGTTCCGGCAAAGCGGATATCTCGAAAAAATCACGGCTGAGCGGAGCAAGAAGAATCTGGCGTCGGTGTCGAGTTACGCGTAACCGGCGCTGGCCTGCTCCCTGAGTTCGCGTGAAGAGTCAGGATTCCACCCCGCCGTGACCGGCAGGGCTGGTCAATCGCGTTGAAGGCGCAAGGCGTCGGTGACCAGCCCTGCCGGTCACGGCGGGGATCCAACTCGACTTTTCACACGGATTCGTTACGGCGGGGTGGTAGCCCTGAATTTTCAGATACCCGTCAGGGTTTGGCTGCGACCGCCGCCTGCACGGCGTGAAAAAACACGTCGCGCGCGGGGCGCAGTCCCTGAGCATCCACCGCCTTGAGCCAATCGCCGTTGGTCGCGATCACCAGTTTGCGCTTGGGGTCGATGAAGATGCTTTGTCCGAAGATGCCGGATGCGGCGAAGCTGCCGTCGTCGTAGGTCCACCATTGAAAACCGTAACCGCGGCCCGGCGCACCGATGTCGGCTTGTTTCACAGTCGCCTGTGCGAGCCAATCCGCCGGGACGATCGACTTGCCGTGGATCTTCGCGCCTTCTGAGATAAATTCCCCGAATCTCGCATAATCGCGCAAAGTCGCCGAAATGCAGCAGCCGCTGATCTCATGGCCGGTGCTGCCCAGCATCCAGACCGCATCCTGCTCCATGCCGTAGGGCTTCCAGACTTTCTCCGACAGATAATCGCTCAGCGTCTTGCCCGTGGCCTGGCTGACCAGCACGCCGAGCAGGTTGGTCTCACCGGTTTTGTAGAGCCATTTCGATCCGGCCGGAGCCTCGCGCTTTAACCGCCGCATGTAGGAGACCGTGACGTCGACGCCGGGATCGGGCTGGTGCTTGTTGAACAACGCGACGTCGGAGTTGGGATCGGAATAGTCTTCATTCCATTTCACGCCCGAAGTCATGGTGAGCAGTTGCCGGATGGTGACGTCGTCGTAAACCGAGCCTTTCATGGCGGGAATATATTTGCTCACCTTGTCGTCCAGGCTCCGGATGTAGCCGTCGCGAAGCGCGGCGCCGGCCAGCGTCGAGGTAAACGACTTGGCGACCGAAAAGCTGGTCCAGCGGCCGGACGCCGTGTAATCGAGCGCGTACTTCTCCAGGCGGATTTTGTTGTCCTGAACAATGATCAATCCGGCGGCACGCTGGGAAGCCATGTAGGCGTCGATATCGAGATGCAGCGGGAGGGGTTGGCCCTTCGCGAAAGCGTGGACTGCGCCGCCGGCCTTGATGGTGCGCACCGGAGAGACTTTTTCCATCTGGCGAAATGCGGCGTCGCGCTCCGGCAACGACCAGAACAGAACGTCGCCATTGGTCGGCAGGGCGACCTGCGCCGTGACGCTGATTCCGGTGAGCAGTAGCGCCGAGATGAATCTCATGTGATTTACTTTCTCACATTCGTGCGCAGAACCTGCCACATGCCATCGATCACGCTCGAACGTCCGATTATAAGCATCAATGTCTACAGTCAGTTACGGATGGACGCTGACATGCCAGGAAAAATCCGCATGTTCTCTTGAACGTGAGGCTTCATACATTCATGACCAGGTCAGTGCCACGGCATCCGTCGCGAGCCCTCCGTACACTCGAAATCCTGATTGCCGTGCTGGCGACGCTGTATTTCGCGCGGGATGTGTTCATCCCGCTGGCGTTTGCGGTAACGCTCACGCTGATTCTGACTCCGGCGGTGTTGCGCTCGCGCGACGCAGAACGTGAAAGAGCTGAGTAAGGAATTATCGAACCCGCAAACACCGGTGATCCCTCCGCCCGGGCAGCGTTCCGCGAGCCGGCGAGACGCGCTGCCCGATGTTGGACGGCCGACGCCGGTGCACGTGGTGGCCGAACCAGCCGACGAACTGCAGTACCTTCGCGATTTGACGAAGCCATTTCTAGCTCCATTCGGCACGCTGTTCATCGTGCTGATTTTCACCATCTATCTGCTCATCGAACAGGACGATCTGCGCGACCGATCCGCATGATTGCGGCGACTGAGAGCGATGTACTCTGTATCTCCGCACTGCCTCCCTTCGCCTTCGCGCCGGCGCGGCGTTTGAATACGCAACTACGGCGGCGATTCCCGAAGATCAGAATCGTCATCGGCGTGTGGGGATACACGGGCGACGCCAGCCGCGCGATTCAGCGTTTCCAGCCGGGTGGCCCGGACCAGCTGGTGACCAGCCTCGCTTCGGCGATCGGCTGGATGCTGGGCGATCAAAACGCCGCGCCCGCCGCACACGAAGTCCACGCGGAGTAGCCGCGATTCCCTTTTCTAGAAGCTCCTAGTGGTCTGCGTCGGAAATCGTGCGACGTAAAAAGGGGGACAGACCACTCTGTCCACGGTCGATTTCCACCGCGGAGTCAACAGACGTGCGGCGGGGACAGAGCAGTCTGTCCCCCTTTTTACGTCGCACGATTTCCGACGCACTACACTAGCTGCCCTTCAGGCGGAAAGCCTTAGACCGGGAAAAACCGGCTCTTAGACGTTCCATAAAGACGGAAAGTGACCATATAATGAGCCAGTTGGGTGAACCAATCGGATTCTGAGGAACTTTCGTCGTTCGGAGGACAATTGTGAGATTTTCAACCGTCAGGATGTTCCGCGCCGCGGGTGTGCTTCTTTTTGCAATGGGAGCGGAGGCGCAGGCGCAATCCATGTTGACGCGTCATTTGCCGGAAGGAGCGATCAGCGGTCAGGCCCGGTTTTTGAATCCGCTGCCGGCGGCTCAATCCTTACGCATCGATATCGTGCTACCGCTGCGCGATCCGGCGGGGTTGGAGAAATTCCTGCGGGACGTGTACGATCCTTCGAATCCGAACTACCGGCACTTCCTCAGCGTTCCGGAGTTTACCGCGCAGTTTGGTCCCAGCCAGGAAGATTACGATGCGGTGGTTCAATACGCGACATCGAAGGGACTGACGGTGTACGGCGGCTCCCACGATGGAATGGACGTGCAGGCCGAAGGGGTGGTGGCCACAATTGAGACGGCCTTCCATGTGAGCATAGGCGTTTACCAGCATCCCACCGAGAACCGCACGTTCTTCGGCCCGGATCGCGAGCCGACCACGGATCTTCCGTTTCCGCTGTGGCATATCTCCGGCCTCGATAATTATTCGATTCCGCACCCGAGACTGATCAGAAAGAGCGACGGCGTCGGTCACGGAAACGCGGGTCCGAACGCGATAACTGGCTCCGGGCCGTCGGCTTCCTTCCTGGGCAGCGACATGCGCGCGGCTTATTACGGAGGCACGGCGCTGACCGGCGCGGGCCAGAATCTGGGATTGCTCGAGTTTGCGGGGACCGACCTGGCCGACCTGACCACGTATTTCACGAACGCCGGTCAAACCAACCGTGTTCCGGTCACGCTGCTTTCGACCGACGGGACCAGCACCAGTTGCCTGTATGCGAAGGGCTGCGACGATACCGAGCAGACGCTCGACATGACTCAGGCGCTCGGCATGGCTCCGGGCCTGGCGAGTCTGGTGGTGTTTATCGGATCGAGCGACACAGCCATTCTCAGTGCGATGACCACGCACAATCCGCTGCCCGCCACCATCGGCTGCTCGTGGGGTTGGACGCCGGTGGACCCGAATACGCTGAACCCGTATTTCGAGAAGATGGCGGCCCAGGGTCAGAATTTTTTCGCGGCCTCCGGGGATGTTTCCACGTGGTCTTCGAAAAATGAGGCGTGGCCGGCGGATGCTGCGTATGTGGTTTCGGTGGGCGGTACGGATTTGAGCACCACGGGCGCGGCCGGGGCATGGAAGTCGGAAAGTGCGTGGGGAGACAGCGGCGGGGGCGTGTCGCCGGACAATATTGAGATTCCGTCGTGGCAGCAGCTTTCGGGCGTGATCAATTCGAGCAATCACGGTTCAACAGCTTTGCGCAACGGCCCGGACGTATCGGCGAACGCGAATTTTACGTACTACGTCTGCGCCGATCAAACCACCTGCACGGCCAATGAGTATGGCGGGACCAGTTTCGCAGCACCTTTGTGGGCCGGATACATGGCGTTGGTGAATCAACAGGCCGCGCTGAGCGGCAATGCGACGCTCGGCTTCATTAACCCGGCGGTTTATGCGATCGGAGTGGGGTCCAGCTACGGAACCGATTTCCACGATGTCACCGGCGGCACGTCGGGCAGCTATTCGGCGGTCGCCGGCTATGATCTGGTGACCGGTTGGGGTAGCCCCAACGGCACCGGCCTTCTCAATGCGCTGGCATCCACCAAGACGCCTGCGAATTTCACCATCTCCACTTCGCCCACTTCGGTTTCGGTGCAGCAGGGCAGCACCGGTTCGTCGACCGTCACGAGCGCCGTCACGGGCGGCTTTAACTCGTCGGTCGGATGGTCCGCGACGGGCCAACCAACGGGTGTGACGGTGACCTTCAATCCGACGTCGATCGCGGCGCCGGGATCGGGCAGCTCGACTATGAACATCTCCGTCGCCGCCACTGCGTCGGCCGGCACGTACACTATCACCGTGACCGGCACGGGCGGCGGAATCACGCAAAAGTCGACGGTCTCGCTTACCGTAACCGCGGTACCAGGCAACTTTACGCTATCGGCGACGCCCGCTTCGGTCTCCGTCGTCGACGGCGACAGCGTCACAACCACCATCAGCGCTACGCTAACGGGCAGCTTCAACTCCTCCATCGCTTTATCGGTGACCGGTCTGCCGGCAGGCGTCACTGCAACCTTCAATCCGGCGTCCATTTCAGGCACACAAACCTCGACGTTGAAATTCATCACCATCACACACGCCAACCCCGGCACCTTCGGGCTCACCGTGACAGGGACGGGCGGCGGGAAGACAAATCGGACGAACGTAAATCTGACGGTCCAGAAATAACTGACCGCCGTCCCCACGGCGTTGCTTCGCGGCTCATCCTTTTTGAGAAAAAAGAGCACTCCCCTCCTACTAAGAGAGGATTCCCTCGGTTGCCGTCCCAGCCTACGATGGGTTCAGAGGTCGCGGGCTGGCTACGAAGCTGATGGTCAAAAAATAAAACCACCGTTAGCCGGAAAGCTTCGAATCCACCCGCGCTTCAGATCTCGGCCGCGTTCCTCGCGGACCAGGAAAGAAGCAATTGGAGTGCTCACCCATGTTGAAAACGTCCGTGTACCGTGACTCTGCTGAATTTGCCGGCTCTTTCTCCCACGCGAGGATGCCGGTCATCGACCGGCTGAAACCCGATGACGGGTTTGGAATTATCGGGAACAGCCCGGCTCTCCAATCGGCGCTGCAGAAGGTCGCCCTGGTGGCGCCCACCGATTCCACGGTATTAATTCAAGGCGAAACCGGAACCGGGAAGGAGTTGATCGCGCGTGCGATCCATCGCCGGAGCGCCCGCTCAAATGCTCCTCTGGTCACTCTGAACTGCGCCGCGATTCCGGCTTCGCTGCTCGAAAGCGAGCTGTTCGGTCACGAGCGGGGCGCCTTCACCGGCGCGGTCACGCAACGGATCGGGCGGTTCGAGATGGCGAACGGGGGAACCTTGTTCCTGGACGAGATCGGCGAAATGGCGCTGGATGTGCAGGTTAAGCTGCTGCGCGTCCTGCAGGAGCGGGAATTCGAGCGGCTGGGCAGCGCGCGCACCACCCGCGTGAATGTGCGGGTAGTGGCGGCCACCAATCGCGATCTGGAGCAGATGGTCGAAGAGAAACAATTTCGCGCCGATCTGTTTTATCGCCTGAGCGTGTTCCCGGTGCGTGTCCCGGCCCTGCGCGACCGGCCCGAAGATATTCCGGCGCTGGCGCGGCATTTCCTGACCAGGTTTGCGGAGCGCATGAATAAAGTGGTGGAAGAGATTCCGGCCGGGACCATGGAGGCCATGGCCGGCTACGACTGGCCCGGCAATGTGCGCCAGCTCCAGAACTTCGTGGAGCACGGCGTCATCGTTTCGGAAACCGAGGTTTTCGATCCGCCTCTCGACCAGTTGCAACGCAACGCCAACCAAGTGGAAGTCATTCGTTCGAACGGACGATACTATGCGGTTGACGAAGGAGTCTGGTATGCGGCGCCGTCACCTTCAGGGCCGTGGTCGGTATCCGACACGCGTCCAGCCGGAGTCGAGGCCATTCCACCTACGAGTCCGGTGTACAACACCAAGTTCGTGTATGTCTACGATTCGACTCCGGATTTCGTGCACGTTGGCTACTTGCCCGGCTATCGATGGTCGTTCCCCTATCACGGCGGGATCATCTACGGAACCGGATGGCGCTATCGCGGATGGTATGGAAGGTACTACTATCCAAGGCCCGCGACTTGGGGTTTCTATCCGCGCTACGATCCCTGGACAGGCTGGACCTACGGGATGAGTTGGAACGCGGGTTGGCTCGGTCTGACCTCGCATTGGGGATTGGCGTGGGCTGGATGGACTCCGGTGTATCGTCCCGGATTCTGGTACGGATTTTATGGACGCGGATGGTTTGGACCGGGCGGCTATCGGCCTCCGAGATCGCCGCACTGGCATCCGCCGGGAAGGCCCGCTCCAGGACGCGCCGGCGAGCGTCCACCGGTGCGCCCTGGAAGGCCGGGTAACAATCTTTATCACATGCCGGGAAGACCAGGAGTTCACCCGCGTCCGGTCACGCGCCCGACTCCCCGTCCGATCCCACGCCCGGCGCCACGTCCGGGAAACGGACCACGCCCCGCGCCGCAAACTCCTCCCGGCCGGCCCGGGCGACCTGGTCGTGGACCCGGACGACCCGCGCCTGGAACCGAGCCGTCGCGACCGCCCGTTGCTCCAGGCCGGCCCGGTGCCGGAAGACCGGGTGGAGGACCGGGCACGGGACCGTCGCGTCCCCCGGTTCCTTCCGGCCGATCGGGCGGTTCGGGGCCGGCCCCCGGAAGATCCGGTGAAGGCTCAGTGAAACCCGGGCGTTCCGGCTCTTCCACGGGTCCGGCGCGTCCTCAAGGTCAGCCGGGACGGCGCCAGGGTGCACCCCCACCGGCTCGTCTCACCACGCCGACGCAGGATCAGAGGCCTTCTCGATAAGTCCGCTGATCCTCAAGAAGAGCGCGACGCGAATGGAACGCGTGGCGCTCTTTTTTATTGGAGGTGTGCGTGAACGACGAAACGTTGGCTGCGAGTCATGATCCGCTCACGGCGCATCCGGCGGCGTGGCCGAATCGCCGGGAGACTGGTTTTCATGCCACCGACGCGTACGCCCGGTGCGCGTTTCTGGCTGCGGCATCCTCTGGCGCGAGTTCGATGCCCAAACGTCTCATCTTCGACAGTAAAGTGGTTCGCGCGATTCCTAAGATGGCCGCGGCGCCGTGCCGGCCGCCCACCACTCCGCGCGTCTGCTCCAGGGTTTGAAGAATGTGATCGCGGGTGGCATCCTCCAGACTCTTGCGGATCCGGACGACGTGGGAGCCTGTCCGAGTAAAGCGCCGGAAGGGGTTGGAACTCGCGCGGGTAAGTAGCCCAAAGTCTTCGCTGGGCAGTGACGGTGACGCCGACTGCGGGCGATGTTGCCGGAGGAGCGGGCGGAGCCTCGATTTTGATCGAAAATCATTCCCGGATGCCCCTCCTCAGTGCTGCATGGCGGCGTGGAGTCGTAAAATGTTATGCGTCAGGCAAAGCAGCGCCCACTCGCCCTTCACTTTCTCTCTTCCGCGGAGCAAGAATTGGCGAAATCCGCGCGCCTGTTTGATCTGCCCGAACACCGGTTCCACCACACACTTGCGCCCCGCGTAGATGGCTTTGCCAACTTTGGTCTGCAATTTCCGCTTCATCCGATCGACCGCCGTTGCGCCCCGCGGCAAGGGTCCGCGCTTGGCCGGGAGGCGCTGCTCTCCGTGCTTTTGCTTACCTGTCGCGATGTACCCTTCGATCGCGCGTTCCGCGGCCAGGAACTCCAGGTTTTCTTCCGAGCAATATCCGCTGTCGGCCAGGATCGCTTCGGGACGCTGTCCGGACTGTTGTTCGATGATCTCCACCATCGGCTTCAACTGCCTTTTGTCATTGCTCGCTTCCGTCACCGATTGGCCCACGATCAATAGCAAAGTCGGCTCCACGGCGGCTTGCGCGTTGTAACCCTGCACGATCCCCTCCGCGCCCGGCATAATACGCGACTCCGGATCGGTGAAGCTATATTGATCCTTGTCTGCCGGCTTGGCCCGTTTGGCCTCCTCGGCGCTCTTGCCTTCCGCGATGGCTTTGTCTCGCGCCCGTTGTTCCAGGACTTTCTTGGCTGCTTTGATCTTGGCCAGCCGAGTCTCGCGCCGCCTCAGTTCCTCCGGCAACTCGTCGCCACGCTGGTCGCCGTACTCTCGATCTTCCGCCTCATCGGCGGCCTCGGCCTGCTCCAGCAACTGCTTCACTTCTTCCTTCAGTTGCTGTTGCTTCTCGATCATCCGGCCGTAGCTCATGGCCTTGTGTTTGCTGGCATTGGCTTTCAACTTCGTCCCGTCCAGCGATATCTTGCCCAACTTGATCGATCCGCATTCCAGCGCCATCGCCAAAACTTGCTCGAACATGTTCTTCAGCGATGCCAGGTGGATCTTGCGAAAGTCGGAGATGGTCCGGAAGTCCGGCTCGTTTCCGGCCGCCAGCACTTTGAACGGGATGTCTTCCCGCATCCGCTTCTGAATCCGCCGGGAACTGAACACTCCGGTGCAGTAACCATACACCAGGAGCTTCGTCATGAGTCGCGGATCGTACGGTGGTTGCCCCCGATTCTCCTTCTCGTACACTGCGTGGATTGGCGTCAAATCGAGTTGGTCCACGACGTCGCTCACGAAGTAGACCAGATGGTTTTCAGGCAGCCAGTCGCGAAGGCTCGGCGGCAACAGCAGGTCTTGCTCCGGCAGGTAGTCTCGGTAGCCCTTTGCCATAAAACATTATGTACCCGTTCCGTTCCATTCATGCCTACGAACTTAAGGTTTTACTCGGACAGGCTCCTAGCAGCGCGAGGTGGAACGGGCCGTTCTCACGCAGCGGCGGAAAATATTTGAGCGGATTTGACCCAAGACACGGAGTCGCCGATTTTCCTGATCAGCATCGCTGGCATGGACCAGGGGCGTGTGGAACCTTCCGTAGCCGAAATCATGGCTGAAAATGCTCCTGCAAGGCCGCGCGGAGTGCCCTTGCCGAAGAGTTTGCGCATCAACAGCCCCAGGTTCGCCGCGCCCGAGTGCACCACCAACCGTTTGAGGATATTTTCCCGGCCGCGCAAGTGTAGGCGGCGCATCCCGCCACGATCATACAGGTGTTGATTCCATCGTTCCAGCTTCTCGCCGCGTTGCCGCAACAAATGCCGGCCTCGCTCTCCGCCAATGCGCCGCCGATTGGCGTACACCGCCGCCTGCTCCCGCTCCTGCTCACTCCACCGCTGCCGCCCGCGATCCGGCTCCGAACAATATGTGCGCACGCCCCACTCGGTCAGTTTACTCACCACTGCGCGGCTGTGATAGCCCTTGTCGGTGACCACTTCGCGCGGCCCCTCCGCGCTGACCTGCTTTACAACTTCGTCGTTGTCGCTATCCGCAACCACCGATGTGATGCGCTCGCCGGCTTCGGCTACCGTCTCCTGAATGGTCTTGGTATCGCCCTCATCCGCTCCATGCAGCGTGACCGCGACAATCGCTCCCGTCTCCATATCCTCCGCGTGTTCGGCCTTGTGGGCCAGGTGCGTGCGACCATCCTTCATCTTGGTGATGCGCGCGTCCGGATCGTGCGGATGCGTCCAGTCATCGTTCGACCCCTTCTTGGGCCGCTTGCGATCGAGCTTGGCCAACTGCTCCCGCGTGGGCGTTTCCATGCCGCTTTCCTTGGCCAGCCGGGTGAGGAACTCTTCGTACTTTTCGCCGGTGTCGCGCCGCACAATCGACCGCAGCGCCGCGTTGGCTTCCAGCGTCGTCGCGTCTACGCCGATGGTGGTCCCTTTCAGTAGCTTCTTTTCGGCCAGCACCTGAAGCACCCACTGGAACACAGCTTGATGCGTTTCCACATCCATCAAACGCCGGGTTCGCGAAATGGTCGAATGGTCCGGCACGCTTTCATCCAGCGCGATCCGTACGAACGACCGGATCGACAGACTATCGCTGGCCCGCCACGCGATTCCCCGCTCCGAATCAATCCCTTCGAAATAACCCACCATCAGCAGCCGAAAATAAATCCCCGGCGACAAACCCGGCCGCCCCACGTCGCCGGCATAGAAGTCCTCGCAGATCGCTTCCACGTACTCGTCGAACTTCTTTTTGTCCACAATCTGATTCAACCGCTGGTAAAACGGATGGCTCGCGCTCACTGGCAGCGCGGCGGTTGGCGTCCACGGCCCCTCTTGCCGCACCCGCTTCTTTCGTCGTCCCATCGCCATGATCTTGACGATCAGAACGTTCCCGAGGTCACACTCGAAACTGCGTTTCACCACGCGCTGCTAGAGTATTCTCGGCATACTCGAGCGAAGTATTCGGAATGGAAGAGAATATCGGAGCACCATCGTACTGCACATCGAGCTTGGCGTCTTTGCGTGAGATTTCCGCGGTCTGCGGAATCATGCTGTCCAGTACGGCGTCTTTCGCGCGATCGGTACCGGGAACGAAAGCGAGGTCGTTGGCTTTGGTCGAGTCTTCAGGTATGTCCGCGAATCCTTGGGGCAGATTCTCGGGGACAATGAACGTCCACGGGCCCTGCAGGGAAGGCGCCGCGAACCAGCGGCCCGAGATCACCACGAAATGACGCTGGGTGGCAACTTCCATGAAGATGTCACTATCGGTATTGGTCACATAAAGGATTTCGCCGCCGACCAGCGGACTATACTTGGGAGCGCCATCGGTAACGATCAACTCCGTGGGCTCGGTTGCGACCACGATTCTTGCACTACGGAGCTGCGCCGGAGTCGCGCCTTTACCGGAGTCGGCTTGTTCGGAAGCTAACGTGTCGCTGTCCTTGACGACGTCCGCGATGTTTGCGGGCGCGATTGCGGCCCAGTTCCACTTGCCGCGCAACAGGTCGCTGGTAGTGAACCACACGCTCGATCCATAGAGCCAGTATTGTTTGGTTTTCGGATCGAAGATCACCGGGAACGCCGTGTTCACCACCTGCTTCAGGCCCGTCGAACCGACCTCCTGAAGCCGCGGCTCGCCATCCAGAAGCACGAGAACAGCGGGCGAGGACATCACGATGATCTTAGCAGCCCGTGTCTAAAAACACTTTCGCATAAGATTGTTTGGCCGTAAAATCAGGTATGGCGATGGGAACGAAGCGAGCTAGGCAGAAGCAGGAAGACCTGTTTTACGCGAGCGAGCGGACCGAGACGGCGGGCCATCCGTTTTATGAGCAGTTGAATCGAGTACTCGATCAGGCGAAGTTCGACGCGTTTTGCGAGGAACGCTGCCGCGGGTTCTATCACGCCAAGGTAGGACGGCCGTCGCTGGCTCCGGGCGTGTATTTCCGGCTGCTGCTGATCGGCTTCTTTGAAGGAATCGGGAGCGATCGCGGGATCGGCTGGCGGGTGGCGGACAGCTTGAGTCTGCGCCGGTTTCTGAACTACGGGATCAGCGAAGCCACGCCGGATCACGTGACGATCTCGCGAACGCGGCGGTTGTTGGACGAAGCCACGCACCAGGCCGTGTTCACGTTTGTGTTGAGGGAGGTGGCGCGGCGCGGAATGCTGAAGGGCAAAACCATAGGAATCGACGCGACCACGCTGGAAGCCAATGCGGCGATGCGCTCGATTGTACGACGGGACACCGGCGAGAGTTACATGGAATACCTGCGGCGGCTGGCGAGCGAGGCGGGCATCGACTCCACCGATGACGCCGCGGTGCGTCGCATGGATCGCAAGCGAAAGAAAAAGACGTCCAACCAGGAGTGGGTGAACCCGCACGATCGGGATGCCGAAGTGACCAAGATGAAGAATGGCGCGACGCACTTGGCTTACAAAGCCGAGCAGGCGGTGGATCTGGACACCGGCGCCATCGTGGCGATCACCACGCAGGGCGGCGCGGTGGGGGACACCACCTCGGTCGAGGAGACCCTGCCTGCGGCCGGTCTGGCGGTGGCCGAGCAAATCGCGACGCCGACCGCCCAGGGCGAATACAAAGTTGACGAACAAGGCATGTGCGAGGTCGTGACGGACAAGGGCTATCACAGCGGCGCGAGTTTGGTGAGCATGCGTGAGATGGGCGTGCGGAGTTACGTTTCGGTTCCTCAACAACCACGGCGCAATTGGAAGGGCAAAGCCGACGAGCAAGCCGCCGTGTACGCCAACCAGCGGCGCGTGGAAGGCGAGCGGGGCAAGCGTTTGCTGCGGCGGCGCGGAGAATTTCTGGAGCGTCCCTTCGCACATCAGTATGAGACCGGCGCGCTGCGAAGAGTGCATGTTCGCGGCCGAGGCAATGTTGCCAAGCGAGTGTTGTTGCAAGCCGCCGCGTTCAATCTCGCGCTGATTCTGCGATCCATCACCAAAGCCGGAACGCCGAAAGGCCTGGCAGACCTGAAAATCAAGCTGCTGGGCGCTTTTGGGCGCGTTCTGGTTGCCCTCCTGCCGCCTTATGCGCCGACTTCCCGCCCAGCGGGTCTGTTTTCGCCGATTTCGCGGCGGAAGCCTTGCCCGCTCGCGAAATGGTCGCCAGTATTTGAAAATTTACCTGTCGCCTAAGACGGGTGTTCTGACACGGGCTGTTAGGCGGATCGTTACGGTAGTCCGCGCCGGATTGTCCTGAAGTGGGGCGCAGACCTGCTTTGAGACTCTTCAATGCGATTGAAAAATCCCACAGCCGCGCGTCGGATTCGAGAGCCTGGACCAGCGATGCTGCGTCTCGATCGGGAAATTCGCTCAGCTGAGTGCGATCTATTTTCACGGAGACTACGCGGGCAAGATCGCGATCCCGATCGATGTCGAGCTTAGCTACGATCCATAGCGCGCCGAACATGGGATTCTTATCTTCCTGTCCGGCGTCAACTATTTCTTTGGGTTGGCGACAACTATTTCTCCCGGCCAACGACAACTACTCTGTACCGGTCAGGGGCGAAGCCCCGCGGCCGTCTGGGGTTTACTGCATAAGATAAAAGGACTCGTCGTCGGAGCTGTGGGAATGTGGGAATTGTAGTGGACCCCATTTTTTGGACAAAAAAGACCCCCTTCCTTAGATAGAGCGGCGGCATTGAAAATGAAGGAGAGTCAATGCCTAAAATTCGCAAGAGTCACCCACCCAGCCTGAAGGCCAAGGTGGCCGTGGAGGCCATCAAGGCGCATAAGACGGCGGCCCAGATCGCACAGATGTTCGGGGTCCATCCGACCCAGGTCGGGGGCTGGAAAAAACAAGCCCTTGCCGGTTTGCCCGACATCTTCGGTAACGGTCGCGAGCAGATGCGCCAGCAGGCCGACGCTGACAAAGACGAGCTCTACCGACAGATCGGCCAGCTCAAAGTGGAGTTGGACTTTCTCAAAAAAAGAGCTGGCCTCATCGACTGAAGATAAACGCCCATGGATCGATCCACGACATCCGCGGCTCAGCGTGCAACAGCAGTGCGAACTGCTGGGGGTGCCGCGCTCAACCTACTACTATCAGCCGCAACCGGAGAGCGCGGAGAACCTGCGGCTGATGCGCCAGCTCGACGAGCTGTACTTGAGATGCCCGTTCTTCGGCAGCCGCAAGATGGCCGTCGAACTGGCGATCAATCGCAAACGGGCGCAACGGCTGATGCGGATTCTGGGGATCGAAGCCCACTATCCCAAACCCAACTTAAGCCGCCCGGCGCCGGGTCACGAAGTCTATCCGTACCTGCTGCGCGGGGTGGCCATCGAAAGACCAAATCACGTCTGGAGCACCGATATTACCTACATTCCGATGCGTGGCGGCTTTCTCTACTTGGTCGCGGTGATGGACTGGTTCAGCCGCTACGTGCTCAGTTGGGAACTTTCCAACACGATGGAAACCGGCTTCTGCCTGGCCGCGCTTCACGCCGCGTTCCGCTTCGGCCAGCCCGACATCTGGAACTCCGATCAGGGCTCGCAGTTTACTTCCGCCGACTTTCTGGCTCCGCTGAAGCAACGCGGGATTTCCATCAGCATGGATGGGCGAGGCCGCGCACTCGACAACGTTTTCATCGAGCGGTTGTGGCGCTCGCTCAAGTACGAACTGATTTATCCCGGCGACTTCGCCACCGGCCTCGAACTGTTTCCGGCGCTGGAAAACTACTTCCACTTTTACAACTACCAACGACCGCACCAGGCGCTCGGTTATCAGACGCCGGCGGATCTGTTCCCGCACAACTCCAAAAGGAGAAAGTCGTCCTCTTGATGGGGGACGCCGTCCCCCAAACCCCCTGGGATTTACCGCTTTTGTTTTCCAGAATGGATGCTTTTCGCTTTACTCGAAACGGCATCTGCCGTACAATCGATTTGCTTGCTAGGAGGATAGGGCAACGCGGGGACGCGACCCGAGCGCCGATGCAAGTCCGGAATGGATGGCGGCCTTCGGGCCGCCGTTCGGATCAGCCCGCCACTCCATCTAAGAATGGACGTTCTTTTGTCCAACTGATGGGGTCCACCTCAAATCGCGGAGCGATTTCCAAGGGCGGTGGGAAGGGTGGAAAACCTGGTTTTGGTTTTCCAGGCTTTCCACGGCACCGTCATTTCCACAGCTCTTCGTTTTTGGTGGCTCATCCGCTTACGTCCTGGCTTTCCGGTTGCTGATTCTTTTTGGCGTGTTCCACGCGGTAACTGGGAATATTCAGTTCGATGATTACGCTATGGTGCACCAGCCGGTCGATGGCAGCGGCCGTCATCATGGCGTCTTTGAAGATGGCTTCCCATTTGGAGAACGGCAGATTGCTGGTCATCAGGACGCTACCGCGTTCGTAACGCTCTGCCAGCAAAGTGAACACCACCTCCATGTCGTCCCGGCTCTGCTGCAGGTAGCCCAGATCGTCGATGATCAATCCGTCGTAGCGGCTCAGGCGTTTGATCTCCCGGCTCAGCCGTAGATCTCGCTTGGCGGCCAGTAAATCCTGCATCAGCAGCGCGCACTTGGTGAAGTGCATTTTGCGCTCTTTCACCACCACCAGTTCCTGGGCCAGGGCCGTTAGAAAATGGCTCTTCCCCGATCCAGGATTCCCGAACACCAGCACGTTCTCTTTCCGCTCCAGGAAACTGCCGTCCAGCAGCGTTCGCAACTGCCGTGCCGCTTTCGCCGGCAAGCGTTTCAGATCAAAATTCGGCAGCGACTTCTCCAGAGGTAGCGCTGAGTCTTTTAGCAAGCGCTGCACCTTGCCCTTGCGCCGTTGCTCGCATTCCCGCGTGATCACCTCCAGCAGATACTGCTCGTAGCTCAGTGTTTCTCGTTCTGCCCGCCGTGCCGTGTCTTCGTAGCACTCCCGCACCGTTGGCAGGTGGAGATCCTTGAGATGCTCCAGCAGAGCTGGACGCACATCGACGACCGCGCTCATTGCCGCACCGCCACTTCCGTGCACAACTGGTCGAAACTGGCCAGGTCCACCAGCGTCACTTCCACCATCGTCACTGGCGCGATCGTATCGAGTTGGGCCAGCATGGCGCCGATCGCATCCACCGTGATCACCGCTTCTTCTGCCGCCAGCAGTTCGCGCAAAGCCAGATCCACCTGAACCTCGCCGGTCTCCGCCGCCAGTTTCAGAATCTTCAAGTACTCTTTGACGGCTCGCACCGGCGTGCTCTCCCGTAGCGCATCGTATGCCATGCGAAACCGGCTGGTTGGAAACAGGTCCTCTTGATACCGGTAGTTTTCAAAGGCGCCGGGTTTGCGCACCAGCCATTCGATGATGTGCCGGTAATCGATGCGATGCTTGCCCCGGCCGCGCAGCCGCGGCAGGTCTTCCACCTTTCTCTGTCCGTACCAAACCTCGACGTGGTCCAAGTACAACCGCGCCTCCACCTGCGCCCCAATCAAGCGGCTATTCACCGAATACGAGTTCCGCTCTACGTGGATCAGACTGCCCGAGTCCACTTTCACCCGCTCGCGTTTGGCCGATTCCATCCGCCGCGCCGGCAACTCCCGCATCACTGCGATTTCTTCCGCCAAGCGGTCCCGTCGCCCGGCATTGCGCTGCGCGAACAGATCTTTCAGAAACTGCGCGTACTCGGCCATACTGGCAAAATCGCGGCTCCCGCGCAGCAGCAACGCCTGCTCCACCGCTCGCTTAAACCGATGATGGCTCTGCTCGCAATCCCCATTCTCGTTCGGGCTCGCCGGATTGGTGTGCTGCGGCTTCACCCCGTAATACCGCATCACCCCTTCATAGCGCCGGTTGAACTCCTCTAGATTGCTCATGTTGTTCACCGCGCTCGACAGGCTGTCGGTGCGGTGCTCGGCCGCCACGGCGCCCAACTCCCACACCGCGTTCTGCCATCCTTCGCTGAGGCTTTCCAAACTCTCGGAATAGCAGATCGTGCCCGTCTCCCAGTTCGAATACGTCAGCACGAAGTGGTACACCAGGTGTTCGAACGTCTGCCCCGCGAGCGTGATTCCCAGCTCGGCCATGTGCGTGAAGTCCGACGCGCACAGCCGCCCCGGCACGTGCACCTGCCCGAAGTACACCTCCTGCGCGGGTCCTTCCGTCACCCGCCAGAGCTTGATTCGCCGTTGCAGCGTCCGGATCTGCCCGTCGCTAAACCGCCCTGGGTGCTCCCGCTGCAGCCATTCAAACAGCGTCTTGGCCTCCAGGCCGGGGCTTTCTTCAATCTGCTTCTGTACGGCACCCCACACCTCACTGAACGGATCCCCGCGGGTCCGCCATGGGCGCTCTTTCTTCAGTTCGCTGGGCAACTGTTCCAGCCGCAGATACCTCCGCGCCGTAGCCGGGTCCATCCCCGCCTTCGCCGCCGCAATCTCCTGATTCTTTGGCTCTGCGCAGGAATCTGTGGAGGGCCGCATTTTAAGCTGCTTTCCTGAAGACGACAAATTCGGTCTTGGTGGCCGCCATGCGCTGCGCTTTCAGCAGGAGGTAACGGAGATTCTTATAGCCGCGGCCTCGCCGTAGCAGGCTCTTGATGTTCCCGTTCACCGATTCCACGACGCCCATCGGCACTTTGGTTCGGCAGTAGTTCAGAATCCCTTCCAGGTGATCCACCAACATCTGGGCCAGCTTTTCAAACGGTTTCAACCTTTGCCAGCGCAGCTGATCCATCCAGTTCCGCAGATACCGCATCATGGCGCCTTCGTAGCGATAGGTCCAGAGACGGTCCAAGCTTTCCTTTAACAGATACGCCTTCAGGACCCGCCGGTTGAGCGCGAACAGCTGGTTCAACTGCTGTTTCTTGCCGGTCTCCAGGTTGACCCATCGGCTCAGCAATAGCCAACGCTTGCCCTTCACCACATTCCTCATCCGTCCACCCTTGCGGAAGAACTCCGCCCTTCGCACTTCATCCACCGCCTTGTTGGCGTGTTGCATGATGTGGAACTTGTCATAGATGATCTGGCAGTTGGGCGCCCATTGCTCGATGCTCAACCGATAGGGCTTCCACATATCCAAACAGGCCGCCTGAATCCCGCGCCGCTGCTGGGTGCTGAGCTCGGTCTGAAAGAATCCATCCAAGGTCTCCTTCTTCCTTTCCTGGCCGAACCACAAGGGTTCGCCGGTTTCCAGGTTGCACACCACGCTGAGAAACTTCTGTTTCTTTCCCAGATAGATTTCATCGACGCCCATCTGACGTAAAGCGGGTTTCCTTCGCGCCGCATTCCACCGCTCCAGATATCTCAGATCGATCGCCCGCACGGTGCTGGCGGGCAACCCGAACTGGCGTGCCACCTGTCTGGCCGAGGCCATTTCGCATGCTAATCCTACGGCGTCTTCAAACCTCTTAGAAAATGGCGCCTTGCTCGGCAGCAGTGGCACCTTCTCGCGCTTCACACCGCAGTCCGGGCACTTCACCCGGTAAATCTCGATGAACACCGTCGCCGTAAACGCGCTCCAGGGAAGATCCCGCACCGCCCGCTCGCTGGTGTCGTACAGTTCGCTGAACTTCCGGCCGCAACCGGAGCACTCGATCTTTCGATTTCCTCGCTTGCGCCGTATCCACAGTTTCAGCGTCTTCGCTTTTTCGTCAATCTCATGTTGATAGACCTGGTATCCCGGCCAAGCCAAGATCCTAGTGAACTCGTTATCCGTCGGCAAACTGCGAGTTTAGCCCAAGTTCAGCAATTCCGGCACTTCCCACGAATTCCTGCGCAGAGCCGATTCTTTTCCGTATTCGACAACTTTCTCAGCCTCCTCACCTGCTCGTCTGTAACCATTGCCTCGGCGCTCGACTCCGCGCGATTCTCAATGGTCTCTTTAGTTGTCGCCGAGCGGGGGTTTTAATTGTCGTCAGCCGGGTGATCTAATTGTCGCCGAACATCTTCCGGTCTTTTCACCGAAATAGCCACGCGGCTCTGCAATGTGACACCGTCCAGCGAATCAGGCTGCGGCTGGTACACCGCAATTACGGTTCCACCATCCCGCACCAGGCGAGGCCAGGCCGATGCCTGACCTCGCGCAAATCCGGAGCCGATGACTAAGATAGTCAAAATGTTTGCCATCGTTTTCATGGAATACTCCTGACTACTTCGCCGCCGGAAGCCACACGTTATCTGCCGCCGCGAATTCGACGCCCGCCACTTCGGTAGTTAACGTGACGCGCTGCAGCCCGGCTTTCTTCGCTGGCTTAGCTTCGAAGGTCAGCAGATATTGGTTGTTGAGGATATTCTGGATCTGATCCAGATAGGGTGCGATGCTCACCGGGGTCCGAAATCCCAGCGCGAACGATTCGCCGCCGGTTTCTTCCGACAGCTTGGCCATTCCGTTCTGGCCGTTGTTCATCATCCAGAAATTGTGATGCATGCGGCCGATGCCGGGAAAGTAAATGGTGTGAATGATGGTTCCCGTGCGCTGCGCGACCGAACTTGCGTAATCGACGTCCGGGTTGATGGGCTCGAGCGGCGAACGGCCGGTCCGGCGAGCCCGATCGATGCCGTCAGTCACCATCACGACCTCACGCCGGTTGGGATGCTCAGGCCAGCGCTTCATCAGGTCGACCACCGAAAGATACGGGCTGCCGTAAGCTCCGGTCGAACCCATCGGCAACCGGATGGCTTTGCCTACCAGGGCATGGTCATTCGTGAAATTCTGCGCGATCTGAACGGTCCCGTTGCGCATATATCCGACTCCCACGGAGGTCGCCGGCCCTTGAGCTTCGATGAACGCGCGCAGATCCTTGAGCTCCGTTCCAAGACCGGTTTCGCTCGCATCGTCGATGAGGATGAACAAGTCCAGCCCCGCGCGATCGCCGCGGGCGGGAACCCATTCGGTCACTCTCACCTGGTCTTTGCCCTGTTTGACGACCACGTCTTCTGGAGTGACCTCGGGCATGCGTTTCCCCTCGGGGACGACATCCAGGGTCACGGTCATCTTGACCGGGACGGTCGGTTCAGGTTCCCGCGCAGGGGAGAAAAGGGCAGCGGTCATGACGCCCGCGGAAATCACGAGCGTGTTCACTAAAAGTCGGTAGTGTCGCATGGAAAGCCTCGTTTGAATAGCTGGGTATTGCTCCCAGGTTGTGAAGTGAAATAGATGCCGGTTTGGTAAGCCGGTCGACTACGAACGACGTTTCGTTCTCGCCAGTGTTAAGGCAGGAGTCAAGCCAAACGAGTTCGATCGGAAGCATGTGGCACTCGGCTTCCATTTGAGTGAGTTAGCAATTCGCGGCGGCAGGAGGATCTTCGGCGCAGGTTGGAATTCTCAAAGGGTGACGAAAGATTACGACACGGAGGCGGAGCGATCAACCTCGCGAGGAAGAACGGAGGTCACGGAAGACGGCTCACAACAGGCTGGGAAGTCTCCGCGCTCCACCGAGGCTCTCTTTTGTCTTTTGTGACTGCGGCGGCGGGTAGTCAGCGTTCCATCGCCGACTGGATGGCTTTAAAGAGGGTTTCGCGGCGCACCGGTTTGCCGAGAAAATCCACGGCGCCGGCCTTCAACGCGCGCTGCCGGGAGACTTCGTCGGCGTGAGCGGTGATGAAGATGACCGGAATATCGTTGCGCTGCGCGTTCAGATGTTCCTGGAGCTCGAAGCCGCTCATGCCGGGAAGATAGACGTCGAGAATCAGGCATTCCGTGTCGCTCAACCGCTCCGATCCCAGGAAGTCTTCGGCTGATGCGAAGGTCTCCACGCGAAACTTTACGGATCGCATGAGACTCTTCAGAGCTTCGCGAATCGAGGCGTCGTCGTCGACGATCGAAATGTGGCGCAGCGGTTTTTCCCCGACTTCGACGCTATTCATCTGATTCCATGCTAAAGGGTCCCGGGCGCTCGCCGCATCCTACCTTTGTAGGATGCAGCTACTTGGATTTGCCCTGGGAAGGTTTGAGTTTTTCCGCCATCCGCACCAGGTCGGCCAGGGATTCGGCCGCCATTTTCTCCATGACGCGTCCGCGGTGAGTCTTGATGGTTAGCTCACTGGTACCCAACTCGGCGGCGACCTGTTTATTCAACATCCCGGCGACCACCAGATGCATCACTTCTTTCTCGCGCGCGGTCAAGGACGCGTAACGGTCGCCCACGGCTTTCATCTGCTCCCGCTCACCCCACGCCGCGCGATCTTTTGAAATAGCGTCCTGGATTGCATCGATCAGCTCCTGCCCGCGGAACGGCTTGGTCAGGAATTCGACAGCGCCGGCCTTCATGGCTTGCACGGTCATCGGAATATCCGCATGGCCGGTGATAAAAATGATGGGAATCTGAACGCCGGCGTCGGCCAGTTCGCGCTGAAATTCGAGGCCGCTGACATCCGGCAATCGGACATCCAGCACCAGGCAGCCGGGCGCGTAGGGACGCCGGGTGTTCAGGAACTCGCGCGTCGTGCCAAACGTCTCCGCGCGCAATCCGACCGAGGAAAGCAGCCTTTTGACCGATTCGCGGACGGACGAATCATCGTCGACGACGAATACGATTGGATCGGGGATCATGAGGAAAGAGGAAGCGTGAATTGGAACGTCGCGCCGAGACCGTTGTTGGCGCCGGCTGACAATTTGCCGCCGTGAGCTTCGATAATGGAGTGGCAGATCGCCAATCCCATGCCCATGCCTTGCGATTTGGTGGTAAAAAACGCGTCGAAAATGCGTTTCTTATTTTGAGGATCGATTCCGGGGCCGGAGTCCTGCACGGTGATCAGCATTTCGCCGCGCGCTTCGGAACGGAGCAGCAGGCGGCGCGGCCGGTCCGCGACGGAACTCATGGCTTCGATTCCGTTCAGCATAAGGTTCACGATCACCTGCCGCAATTGCACCCGATCGCCCAGGACCGGCGGAAGGTCCGCTGCCAGCTCGGTTTCGAGCACGACCTCGTTGCGGGAAATCTCCGCTTGCAGAAGAGCGGCAGCTTCACGGATCAGATCGTTGATCTCGACCGGAATCACTTCCGTCGCGGATTTGGTGAACATCGCGCGGATCCGGCGGACGATGTCGCTCGCCCGGGTGCCTTCGCGCGCAATGCAATCCACCGCTACGCGCACTTCTTCGAGATTGGGTGGTTCGCCGGAAAGCCACATGACGCAGGCGTCGGCGTTCGTGACCACAGCCGCTAACGGTTGATTCACCTCATGCGAGATGGACGCCGCCAGCGCGCCCATCGCACTCATCCTTGAAACCCGGCCCAACTCCGCGCGGGCTTCGATATAGGCTTGTTCGGCGCGCCTGCGCTCGGCGATTTCGGCGAGCAACTGCTGGTTGGCCTGCTTCAGTTCGGCGGTGCGCTCCTCCACTCTGGTCTGAAGATGATCGCGGGCGTGCTTTAGCTCGGCCTCGGCGGCGCGGCGCCAGGTGCTGAACCAGCCGACGATCACCGAAGTCGCCGCGAATTCGATGAACACCGGAACGGATTCGCGGCTCACCTGGAACGAATGGAAGGGCGGTAGAAAGTAGTATTCGACGGCGAGGATGCTCAGGATCGCGGCCAGCCCGCCCGCCCAGGTTCCACCGAACCACGCGCTCGCCACCACGGCCGTATAGAAAAAAAGATAACTGGCGGTCGAAACCAGATTTTGAAGAAGAAAAGTGACCCCCAGCGCCGCGGCAACCAGCACCACCGCCAGCATCAGCGCGCCCGCCTTGGGTCGTTCCAAGCGAAACATGAAGATCGCAGCTCCGAACGGATGTATTGAGGTTACCTGATCCGGGAGGCGCGCGCCGGAACGTGGTGGAAAGCCCGGAGCTCCGATTTCCGGGCTCGCTCTCACCTTCACTTCTGTTTCACGGCGAAACGCATTGCGAACGCACCTCCCAAAGAGAGCACGCCGGCGAGGCCGATCCACGGCAGCGGCGAGGCAGTGGACGGCAGTTCGTCGGGAAGATCCTCCTCCGCCGGGGCGGGCGACGTGTCGTCCATCGCGAACACCTCAGCCAGTTGAACCTCGCGTCCGTTGGGGCGCTCGGCGAACAGCGGAGCAATGATGATCGCCCTGACCTCCGGGCTGGTGAGCGTGACGTCCGGGGCGACCGCATCCTGCGTCAATTCGACCGGCATGGCGGGGACCGGCGTCCGATTCAGCCTGGCCAGCAGGCGGGCTCTGATTTTCGGGTACACGAACTCGTGACCGTAGTTGCGCCCGGAATAGAACCATCCCTTGACGGCGACCGGATCGCCGGCGGGGCGTTCGTGAAAGGTGATGATGGGCTCTTCCGAGGGGCGAAGCCGGTAATCCGGAATCGCCAGGAAGGTTCCGTAGACGTGATCTTCTGACTGGTTGAAGACCTGGACAATGTGCCGGTTCCCACTGGAATCGGCCAGCTTGAAAACGTAGGTTCCGGCGGGCAGAATCTGACCCGGAATTTCCACCGGCTGTCCGAACGTGAATCTGGTTTTCTGGTTAAACTCGTCCGCCGTGGCGGCGGGCGAGAGCGCGATGGCCAGGGCGGCCGTCGACAGGATTATTTGCGTGGTAAGTTTCATCGTCTCTCTCCTGGTTGGGACTTCTTTTGACGCGTTCGTTCGGGCATTTCGCGATCCAGCCCGTTTCCGAAGTGTTTTCAATCTCTTGAGCGTTTGCGGGGACTGCCCGGAGGAGATTTTCCGGACAGTGCGACGAAACTCTACGACGCGGCGTTGGGTTCGTTTCGCAAGAGCGCGCTCTGATATACTGGCCGCAAATCCGCCGATCGAGGTGTCCTATGAAAATGCGTTTCTTCCTGATCGCGGCCGCGACGGTGCTCACCGCCGCTGCCCAGGAGACTCGATCCGCGACGCGTCTCACCAATGATCATTACTTCGATTTTGAGCGCGTCAGCGATGCGCAAATCTCGCCCGACGGGGCGCATATCGTTTACATTCGCCAGCAGGCCAACAAGATCGAAGACCGCTGGGAATCTTCCATCTGGATCGTCAACGCCGACGGCAGCCAGAACCGGTTCCTAGCCAAGGGCTCCGGCCCGCGCTGGTCATCGGACGCCAAGCGCGTGCTGTATATCGCGGAAGGCGAGCCGCGCGGGCCGCAGATTTTCGTCCGATGGATCGACGCCGAAGGCCCGGCCACGCAGATCACGCACGCCACCGACAATGTCGCCGACGCGCGCTGGTCGCCGGACGGAAAGTGGATCGCGTTCTCCATGTTCGTGCCGGAAAAAGACAACTGGAACATCAGCATGCCCGCGGCTCCGCAAGGCGCCAAGTGGACCGGCGCGCCGCGCATCGTGGATACGCTGCATTACCGCCAGGATCGGGTCGGTTTCCTGCAGGACGGGCACACGCATCTGTTTGTGGTTTCCGCGGATGGAGGCGCGGCGCGGCGGATTACCAATGACAAATGGACCGCGGGGGCCGGGGAACTGCGCGCAGGCGTTCCCATGGACTGGACTCCCGACAGCAAAATGATCGTGTTCGAAGCCGACCGCAGCACGGAAGCCGATCTGCACTATCAAATTTCCGAGCTGCTGATTGCGGATGTTGCGTCGGGCTCGATTCGGGAACTGGTGGCCGCGCCCGGCAGCTGGAGCCGGCCGGCGGTTTCGCCCGATGGCAGGACGGTCGCCTTCACCGGTTATCCGCATTCGGATCGCACGCATTCGGTGGCCGATCTGTACGTAATTCCGCTCGCCGGCGGCGAGATGACGAAGATCAGCGGAAACTACGATCGCGATCCGATGAATCTGCGCTGGACGCCGGATTCGACGGGAGTTTATTTTGACGCCGAAGACCATGGCTCGCGCAACATTGAATACGCATCGGTGTCGGGCGGCGGAGTGAAGCCGGTCACCACCGGGATGCATGTGCTGACCATGGATTCCGCTTCAAGCGACATGGTGGCGGCGGGCACGGAAACCGATCCCGACCATCCGGCCGATGTGGTCCGATACAATCTGCGCCGGCCCGCGGAAATGAACAAGCTGACCAATGTCAACGGCGGATTACTGGCTGGGATGCACCTGGCGAAAACGGAAGAAATCGCCGTGAACTCGACGGGCAATACGAAGGTTCAGGCGTGGGTGGTCAAGCCACCGGATTTCGACGCTTCGAAGAAGTATCCGATGATCCTCGAAATTCACGGTGGGCCGTTCTCGATGTACAACGTCGGGTTCAACTACATGTTCCAGAATTTCGCCGCCAACGATTTCGTGGTGCTGTACGTCAACCCGCGCGGGAGCACTGGTTACGGCACGGCGTTTTCGGGCGGCATCGATCATAACTATCCGGGGCCGGATTACGACGACCTGATGGCCGGCGTGGACGCGACCGTCGGGAAGGGATTCGTCGACACGACGCGCATGTACGTGTCGGGATGCAGCGGCGGAGGCGTGCTTTCAAGCTGGGTGATCGGCCACACCGACCGTTTCGCGGCAGCCGCGGTGCGTTGTCCGGTGATCGACTGGCTGAGCATGACGGGCAACACCGACGTGCCCTTATTTACTTACAGTTTCTTTAAAAAGCCGTACTGGGAGGATCCGAGCGAGTGGCTGTCGCAC
Source organism: Terriglobia bacterium (assembly GCA_963797245.1). GTDB lineage: Bacteria > Acidobacteriota > Terriglobia > Bryobacterales > Bryobacteraceae > Palsa-187. The sequence goes on along the minus strand of CAWCPE010000005.1, from coordinate 743,714 downwards.
TCTTCGGTGATGTCAGTAGGCAAGGTGACCACGCCGACGCTGCTGATGACCGGCGTGCTCGACCGGCGTACCCCGATGCCGCAAACCGAGGAATACTATGCGGCGTTGAAGGTTCGCGGCGTGCCAGTGAAGTTGCTGCAATTCGAGGGCGAATATCACGGCACCGGCTCGCGGCCGTCGAATTTCATTCGAACGCAGCTTTATATGATGAGCTGGTTCAAGAAATATGCGCGCGCTCCGGGCGGTCCATCGACCGCGGTATCGACCGGCGGGCAATGAGGCTGGCCCTTACGCGGGCTTCTCAGCCATGTGCAGATATTGATTGAGGCAGAAAAAATACTCGCCGCGATCGGCGGTTTGCTGCAAATCTTCCATCCATGCGACGGCTTCCTCTTGAGTGACGCCGCGCCGCCGGGGCACGAATGATGCAATCATGCGCGCAAGATGGTAGCTGAAGCGCTCCGCATCGTAGGTGAGATTGAATTGCGAGACGACTCGCTGGTGTTTCAAAACGAAGCCGGTCTTTCTCAGCGCGGGCGCTAAGGCGCGGGGCAGGGATGTATGCGCGCAGTGTTCCTCGAAGGCGGCCAGCACGCGGCTCATCCGGGCGCCGTCCGAGGCGTGCCACGCGATCGCGTCCCAATCCGTGGAAACGATGGCGGCGCGGCCTCCCGGCCGGAGCACGCGGTAGATCTCGGAAAGCGCCTTTTCGATATCGGCGACGTACTCAAATACCTGAACGGAGATGGCCGCGTGGAACAGCGATTCGCCGGCCGGCAGATCCATGGCGGTGCCAGGTTGAATCGACACCCAGGGCCGGTCCGCGCAACGCGCGCGCGCCAACTGAAGCATACGATCGCTCATGTCGACGCAATGCACTTGCCCGTTCGCAGTGACCGCGTCGGCCATTTCGGCGGCCAGGAAGCCAGGGCCGGCGCCGATATCCAGGACGCGCTCGCCGGACTGAAGCTGCACCGCATCAAGGACTGCCGCTCGTCTGGCCGCTGCGTCTGCGGATCGATACATCACGTCGAGATTCCGGGACGTCGCATCGTCGAATTGTATGGCGGTGCTCATCAGCCGTTATTGCTTCACGGCGGCAATGTGCCGGAAAGTAGCTTCCGGATACGGCGAAGGGGTCGCCGTGAGCAGACTGCTGTCGCGGCCGTTCAGATACTTGTCGAAGAACGCCAGGGTGTAAGCGAGGATGATCTCGTGCGCTCGCCGCGGATCGAGCTGGCCTTTAGGAGGGCTGGCGAGCAGAAGATCCGAGAAGTGGCCGTGCTGCGTGTTGGCGAGCGTGACCTCATAGCGGTCGGCCGTTGAGTGGTCCAGCAGGGAGCGGTTCTGCTCATCGATTTGCTTCATCAGTTTGCTGAGCGTGGGCTGCTCTTCAGGTTTGGGAGCCTGGTCGACCATGCCATGGTGCATGAGCATGAACGGCTTTGACGTTCCTTTCATTGAAACGTCGCCGAACAACTGGCCGTCCTCATCGATCGCGGCTTTGACGCGCGGATCGTCCTTGCTCATCTGAAGAGAAGTTGCGCCGCCGAAGGACCAGCCGAGCATGCCGATGCGCGAAAGGTCAAGCCGCTGGTGGAATCGCTGGCCAGGCGCGCGGTCGAGCGCTTCGATCTGGTCGAGCGCGAAAGATGCGTCCCCGGTCCAGGTGGGGAAAACCTCATTGTTCAGCCACGCGAAGCTCTTGCGCACGTCTTCTTCGAAATTTCCGGTAGGCTCGGGAGTCACATGCCGGTCGGCTTTGAACGCGAAGCCGTCGGGGAACAGAACCGCGGGGCCGAAGCCGGCGTGGTCGCAGCTGACCACGACATATCCGTAGCTGGCGAGCTGCTCGGTGACGAACGTCCCGGTGAAACGCGCCATACCGCCGCCGGGCTGGTACAGCAGGACCGGAAACCGGCCGGGTGTTTTCGCGATCGGCGCGTCGGTCACGGAGTTGGTCTTGACGTTGGCGAGCCATTTGTATAACGCCGCGTCTCCGAACTCCTTCGGCTCATAAATGTAGGGCGCCGGATCGGCTGCGGGAGATTTTTCCGCCGGGTACCAGATGCGGGCCAGGACGTGACGATGGTCGTTAGGGTCGCTGGTGAATGGTTCGTCGCGTTTCTGGTCGACCCACAGGACCTCATGAACGCCGACTGCGTAGGGTCCCTTCAGCGGAACGAAGGGATGCTCGGGCACAGCGGGCGGAGCCTGCGCCAGGAGAATCGCGGTGAACGGGACAAGGCAGAGGATGGGGCGCATGGTCAACGCAAGTATATATCGTTACGGCTTCAAGTCCACAGGGGCGACTACGGCCAGCTTCGCGTCTTCGTATCGCTGGCGGCGAATTCCGTTTCGAGCTGCACGTATTTCTATTCCTTCCGCACTTCCTGCTAAAATCAGCCGTGGCACTTTCTGGCCGGTTGTCGGTGGCGCAGAGGATCGCGCTGGTGTTAGCCGCGATTTTCTACGTGGGCGCAGGTACGTTGCACTTCCTCAGGCCCGAGTTTTATCTGAAAATCGTGCCTCCCTATATTCCGTGGCACCTGGCGATGGTTCGAATCAGCGGCTTTTTCGAAATCCTGGGCGGCCTGGGGCTTCTGATCCCGCGGACACGGAGGGCCGCGGCGTGGGGACTGGTCGCACTGTTGATCGCGGTTTTTCCAGCCAACCTCTATATGGCGACCAATCCGGTTGAAACCGGCGCCACGGCGATTGCGCCGATCCTCAGGTGGGGACGCCTTCCGTCGCAATTGGTCCTGATCTGGTGGGTGGTTTGGTGCACGCGGCCGAAAGCGAATTCGGCGCGCTAACCCGGCCCCGCACGCTTTACCATTCGGATCACGGGCATCACGGAACCATTGGAGAGTGGCACTTCGATTCGCTCAATCTCCCGATAGCCCCTGACTGCGTAGAGCCGCTCCCCGGTGAGCGTCGCACCCAGTTCGAAGCCGTGAAATCCCGCTTCCATGGCCGCGTCTTCACATGCCTGGAGGATCATGCTGCCGATGCCCCGACGGGCCCAGCCGGGATGCACAAAAAACGCACGGATTCTGGCGTTATCGTGTTGCGGGTCGAGCAGGCTATCCTCGCGGCCGGCGCCATGATCGCTGCCGAACAGCGTCTTACGCTTGCTCCAGCCCCCGCAGCCCGCGATGCCGCCCGGGGCGTCGGCGACGAAATAGCTTCTATCCGCAATCAACTGGGTGTCGACACCGAAGACGGTGCCGAGAGCTCCTTCAATCTGCGCCGGTGAATAGTCCCCCGCCTGCAGGGAGCGCACAGACAGATCGATCAGCTCGCGCAGCGCCGGGATATCTTCGAGCGTCGCATGGCGGATCTGGGCGGATCGGGGCACATCCATTATTATGGGGCAGCCTGCATTGAAGATTTATCGCGAACTGCCGATTTATCAGATATGGACAGGCGATTCCACGACCGGTTGCCGGCAAATCTCGACGTCGTGATGACCGACCCGGACCATCTGGAGCAGAACGTCACCGGATGGGTCACGGAAGTCTCGCAATCCGGAATTCGGGCGCGAATGCCCAAGCCAGTCGATCCCGGGGCGATCGTCAAACTGGAAATTGCGGATTGTGCGTTTTTCGGGCAGGCGGTCCACTGCCATGAGGATGCGGGCGCCTACGAGATCGGGATCGAGATCGTCCGTGTCTTGATCGGTGCGTCGGATCTTGCTCGCCTGGTCAACGCCGTCCATAGGGAGCCGATGCCAAGCACCCCTGGTCCGAAGACCGCCGCGGATTGATACACGCTAATGCGTCGCGATGATGGTGGCCGGCTGGCTTTGAGCTGTGCCGATGGTCAGTATTACCGGGGTCGCCACGTTCGGTGCGATGCCCGGAGGGATCACAGCGTTGATCTGCATCAATCCGGCCGGGTAGCCGGGAGCTCCGCCGGCGTAGGTTACTTGCGCCTCGACTCCGCCGATCATCAGCGTCACCGGCGCTACCGGAACCGGAGGGGTTTTGCCGGCTAAGGCGCCGTCGATTCCCGCCGGCGTGGTCTGGCCTCCGCCGGTTGCATAAAACGTTATCGGCGTTCCGCGTGACGCCGGGTTTCCGCTCGAATTCAGCGTCCCGTCCACGTTCACCGCCGTGATCTCACCTACTCCCGACGAATTGCTGGTGAAAATGCCCGGCGCTGTCGCCGTTACGATCAGGTTCACCGTCTGCGACGCCGCGCCTGAGTAAACTACCTTCAATAGCACCGTCGACTGGCCTTGGACCTCATAGGGAACCACCACGCTTACCTGGTTCGCCTGCACGCTCGACATCGGCGCGGGGGTGTTGTTGAAAAATACCTGCGTCGAGCCTAGCTCTGTCGGCAAGGCTTGTCCGGATGGCGCGAGGATCGCCGCACCCGGTGCTGCGAAGCCTGTTCCGCTGATGTTCAGCATCTCGCCCGGTGCGATCGGGCCCGATAGCAGGCTGGCTGCATTGACTATATTCGATGCACTGATGACCGGCGGCGCGGGAGTGACTACCAGCGTGACCGCCACGCTCGCCGAGGCGGCCTGTGGGGATGTAAACGTGATGGTGCCGGTATAGGTTCCCGGCGCCAGATTCTGTGGAGAGACCGATACACTCGATGGATATGGCGTCTGTCCACTTGAAGGCTGTATGGATAGCCAGCTTGCCGATACTGACGATGTGTAGGGCACTACCTTGCCGCTCGAAGCTACTTCCAGGGTCTGCGGCGCCGGCGGAGCTTGTCCGGTCTGATAGCTGAAGTTTAACGACGCCGGAGTCAGGATAAACTGCGGCGTCGCGTAGACTTCGAGCGTCACCACGATCTGCGGAACGTTGCCGGCGCCGCTCGCAGCGGCATAGATCAGGCCCTGATAGCCACCCGGCGCAAGTCCGGTGGGATTCACGCTGGCCAGTGCGTTAAAGGGAGTCTGGCCCGAAGTCGGGCTCAACTGAATCCACGGCGCATTGGGAGACCATAACAAGGTGCTCAACGGGCTGGAGCTCGACGAGCTTGCTCCGAAGCCCTGCGCGGCCGGCAGCGCGCCGCCGATGGTATAGCTGAAGCTTAAGTTGGCCGGCGCCAGCGATAACTGTACCGTGCCTCCTACGATGCCGGTCTTCGCCTGGCATAGCGTCACATCCGCTGCCGTGACCAGCCCGTCCCCGTTCACATCCAGCGGATCGTTCGCTTGCGCCGTGGTTCCGGAAAGTGCGGTCATCAGATCGAAGTCCAGCTGGTTGACTACCCCGTCGGCATTCGCGTCGCAGTAGCTGGCCGCCATCACCGTGGCCTCGCCGAAGCTATTCGCTGTCCCGTTGCTTACATCCAATCTGGCGACATAGAATCCCGCCATGGGAGGAGTGAACGTCACCGACGGCGTATTGGCGTTTTGTAGTGACGAGCTGGGCAGAGTCGAGGAAACAAAGCTCCACTGGTAGCTAACCGCGGAGCTACTCCCCGGATCGTTCGACCCGCTTCCATTCACCGTCACCGGTGTGGCGATCAGGATTCTCCGGTTCGCTCCCGCCACCGCGTTGGGTGGCACACTGGGATCGTAAGCTGTAATAGTTACCGTGTCCGTACTCGAACCGAAGCTATCGGTCACCGTGAGCGCGACGAGGAAGGCTCCGTCCGCATCCGGAGTAAAGCTGGGCATCGCGGTGGATGCCAGCGTTACTCCCGTGAGCGTGCTACCCGCCGGCGCCGATTGGATCGTCCACTGATAGCTAAGCGCCTGGTTGTTCCCGCTCGGATCGTTGCTCAAGCTACCATTCAACGTCACTGGCGATCCACGCAACGCATTCGCCGCCGCGCCCGCATTCGCATTGGGCGGAACACCCGTCGTGTAGGCCGTGATCGTGACCAGGCTCGGCGCACTCGACTGCGTGCCATTGTTCACGATCAGCTGCAGCGTATAGGCGCCATTCACGTCCGGCAGTAAATCCGGCTGCGGCGTCGATGCGTTGACCAAAGTAGTCAACACACTTGCCGCCGGCTTCGACACTATCGTCCAGGCGTAAGTCAGCGTAGCTTTGCCCGGATCGAAAGACTGGCCGCCGTCGAGCGAAGTATACTTCCCGGTCAACACATTGCGATTCTTACCCGCAATCGCCACCGGCATGTCCGCGCCGATCCCCAGGATCCCGGTCGCCAAAGCAGTAATGGACGGATTTGTTTGGGAAACAATCTTCACCGTGACTGTTCCGCTCGCATTATTGGCGGTAAGCGTCGCATTCACCGCCAGTTCGCCCAGCGTCACGCCCGGAAGGATAAACGGCGAAGTAGTCTGCACATTCTGCCCGGTGATGTCGACAATGCTCGCCTGCGCGACCGGTCCGGTGGTCGAAACGATGGTGGCCGTATAGGTATCCTGCGTGGTGCCCGCGTTCTGCACCTGTAGCAGCAGGGTCGCGGGGCCGGGAGCGCTCAACGCCGTGCGCGCCGGATTGAACGCCGCCGAAACGTTCTGGCTCGACGGGATGACTACTGTCCCGGTCGCCGCGCCAGTCACGCCATTGGCCGAAGCCGTCGCCACCAGTCCCAGGCTCCCCAGCGCCGCAAACGGAGCCGAACCAATCGCGACCGAAATGTTTTGGGATTGTCCCGCCGCAAGCGTCACGCTCGAAGAAGCTAACGTCGCAATCACCGAAGCCGGCCCGCCCAGCGCGATCGCGAAGGTTCCCGCGGTCTGCCCCGTGTTGCGCACCGTCAACTGGAACATCCCGCCCGGACTCACTGAAGGCGGCGACAAGCTAACGGCAACTCCCGTGGATATCACATTCAATATCCCCGAAGCCGTATTCGCGATCTGCGAATTAGTCTGCGAAGTGGCCGTGACCGTGAAGTTCAGTGGCCCCGGCGGAGTCCCCGGCGCGGCCGTCAGTTGCAACAGCGTCTGCTGGAAGTTGCCGAGTCCCGGCTGGATGGTTAACGTAGGCTGACTAAACGTAGCGGTAACTCCTCCCGGAGTGGTCGCCGAGAGCGTGTAAGTATCCGCCACGTTACCGGCGTTGGTTACCTGCACCGTGAAGGTAGCCGGCGTGCCTTGACCACCGGTCTGTTGCGTCGGAGTCAACAGCACGCTGGCCCCCAGCGCATTGGTCGATCCCAGCGAGCCTATGGAGCCAGTCCCCACCAGAATCATGGTCCCTTCCACAGCCCCGGAAGCTCCCCCGGAAGTGGCTGTGACCATGAAGTTATAAGTACCCGCGAGATCCGCCAGCGTGGATCGCAGAGTGAGCGGCACATTCATCGACCCATTGGCCGGCACCGTCACGCTCAGGCTGCAGCGTCACCCAACTTGGATTCACACCAGTCGCCGCGAGATTATAAGTCACCGCAGCACTGGTCGGATTATTGACAATCAATGTATAGCTAGCCAACTGTCCCGGCGCGACGGTCTGAGTTCCCGGATTCAGTCCGATAATCTGCCCGGAGTTAATATTCACCTGCGGCAAAGTAATGGAGCCAGACCCGGCGGTGACCGTAAAGTTAACCGTCCCACCCAGCGCGACAGGCAACACATCGGCGGGCGAGATGCCGGTGACGTTGGAAGTCCAGGTAATCGTATTCGAGGCAGGATTGGTGAAGGTAAGAGTATCGAACCCAGTGCCCGGAGTAATAGTCGGCGCAATCGAAAACGAACTCGGATTGTAGATTACCTTTCCGGTGTTGGGAACTTGAACTGTCGCAGTGTATTCGACCACGCCCGGGCCCGGGATGCTGAAGATCTGGAGACCGGCGGAGCTCGTGATGAACAGCTCGTTCCCGACTGGCAGGAGACTGGTGGGGATGGCGGGAACCGAGATGGTCGAGATGACCGGGCTCGCCGGGTTCGACGTGTTTACCTCCACCAGCAGAGGATTGCCGCTCAGATCGGATGCACCGGCAAACAGGAACAGGTTCGGTCCGATCACCGCGGAGGCGATGTACTGGCCGAAGGAAGAGCCCGCGCCGTAGGGTTGGACGTTGGGAAGTGTGACGGTGGTGAGCAGGCTGGGCGATTGGGGGTTGGTGGTGTCGAAGGTCGCCACCACGATGTTGCCGACGAAATCCGTCACGTACGGATCCGACAGGCCGCCGGTGTTCCCGATCGCGACCCCGGTGTTGCCCTGCACCAGCGGCGCGTTCATGTACTGCGTGCCGGGAACATTCACCTGGGTCAGGATCGACATGTTGGTGGGATCGGTGATGTCGACCGCCCACACCTGTCCGACGCCGCTGTGGGTGTTCGAAAAATCGTTGGTAGTGCTGCCCAGGTACGCCGTGGTCGCGTTCACTTGAGTCGCGTTGGTGATGAAATACTGTCCGCCGGCGACGGGATCCTGCGGCTGTTCAAGCGTTCCGATGATGGAGGGCGCAGACTGGTTCGATACGTTCACCGCCACGAAATCGCCGTACTGATCAATGATGCTGGAGCCGATGACAATCAGATTCGTGGGCACGAAGGCGACGCCGTTCGAATAAAACGGGAGGCTGAAGAAACGTTTGTTGATGGTGCTGCCGGCGATGAGCGCGGGCTGCTGCGGATTGGCGAGGCTGAAAGCGACGAAGCTCGGATTGTCGCCGAAGTCGCTGCTGGATTCGTCGGCGAACGCGACCAGGTTGCCACTCTGGATGGAGCAATAAATGTCGCCGGAGTTGGCGATATTACTCGAGTCCACCGTTCCGGCAATCGAAAGACTGGCGGGAGTGGTGATGTTGACGACCGCGACTTCGTTGTTATCGCAGACGTAAGCGTAGTTGCCGTTCACCGCAGCTGATTCGGCGGCGGACGGGGTCGCGATGGAGCCGATCAGAGTGACCGACGATCCGCCCCCCGGGCCGGCGGGTCCCATGACGCTAAGCGTGCTGGTCACGGTTCCGTTGCCCGGCGCAAGCGCAGTGGGAGCCGCGGTCAGCGTCGCCGTCACCGGCGATCCGATCAGCAAATTCCCCGTGCCCGTGCCCCCCGGGATGACGGCATTCGTGGCCGGATCGATCACCGAAACGGCCAGCGTGTAATTTCCGTTCGCAAGACTGGTGGTCGCGATCTGGCCGAAGTCGACGGCGGTTAACAGGCTCGACACCGAAAGCGCCACGGTTTGATTGAACGGCCCCAGCACCTGCGTGCTCGAAGAATTATTCACCACCAACTGCACCTGCACGGTCTTGTTCTGATTCACCACGTTGGCGAGATCGGTGGTCACATCCACCGATCCGCCGGAGCTGACGAAGCCGGGAGTAGCGGTGACATCTTCGATCGCCAGGAACGTATTGCGCGCGGTCATGGTTCCATACGCCGTCTGCGAACTGCCCGACACTCCATTGATCGATGCGCTTACCGAAAACTGAAACGCGGTGCTGCTCGAAGGCGTAATCGTCACCGACGGATTGTTCATCGCGTTCAGCACCGGAATCGACTGTCCCGGCCCAAGCGTCACCGAAGCCGTACTCAACGAGCCGGTGACTCCAGAAGGGAGCGGGCCGAGGTTCAACGCGTAGGTATTGGTGGTGGTCGAGTTATTCTGCAGTCCGATGTAAAATTGCGACCCCTGCGTCGGAATCGCGGTCGCGGTATTGGGGACCAAAGTCAGGTTAAAGGGAAACGCCGCCGGCGATTGAAGCACTGTGTTCAAGCTGGCCAGATCGTTGCTGAGCTGCGTAAGAGCCGACCCTATATTCGAACAGGTGGCCGCTGAGATCGCCGCCGCATCGGCTTGGAACGTCGCCACAAAGTTAGCCAGGAACGGCGCGTTCATCTCCTGGATCAGGTTGCTGACGTAATCGACTACCCCTTGCTGCGAAGCTGTACCGCACGAACTGAGCGCTGCGTCGATTGCCGCCGACAGGCCGGATAAAGTGGTTCCGATATCGGTGCGTCCCAGCGTCGAGGCGCTCGCCGCTCCCGCCGCCGCGGATTCCGCCTGCGCGGCGCTGACCGTGACGTTGATCGTTACCGAAGCAGTCTGCGGATTGCTGCCAGCCCCCGAACTCGACGTAATCGTGGTGGACAAAAGCGTCCCCACCGGCGTGCTGGAGGATGGTGTCAGCATCAAAGTCTGAGTCGAGCTTTGTCCGGCTGCCAGGGTCACGGTTCCGTTCAGGCCCGAAACCGCCAGCCCTGGGGTGGATGTCGCGCTCAGCGTCGCATTGGCCGCCACATTTCCAACCGATTGGGTCTGGAGCGTCACGGCGAAGGGCTGGCCGGGCGTCGCCGTCGTGGAAATGGGCGTGGCGCTAAGTGCCACGGCCTGGATGGCGGGCACTGTGAAAGTACCATTCGCTGTCGTAGTCACCGACGGATTGCTGGCGCTGGTCGCAGTAACCGAAAAATTCTCCGGTGTGCCTGGGGCCGGCAGTTGCCCGGTGGGTTCCAGGCAGACGCCCGCCTGTCCAGTCTGAGATGCCGGAATGGTCAACTGACTTACCGAAGGAATCGCGCTGAATCCGGACGGGCTGGTGGTCTGGATGTTGTACGTCGTGGCGGACGGTCCGTTCAAAATCGAATCTCCGAACACCAGTGGTAGATCCAGCCCATTGAACGCCAGCAGAAAATTTCCAGAAAGCGAAACAATGGACGACGCCGGTGCCGTGCCCATCAAAGGCGTGACGACTCCGTTCAGATTGACCAGGATCGAGCCGAGCGGCTGCGGCAGCGTGGGAACACCCGGCATGCTCGCCAGCAACTTGGCGACCGCGTTCTTGATTTTCTCCTGCTGGGGCGCGGTCAACGATGGATTCGCATTCGGCAACAGAACCAGCAGCCCGATGAGGATTCCCAGGAGAATCGCGGCGGCGAACAGGGCCAGGGCTGCGCCACCGATCAGGGCCCCGCCGGCCAGCGCCACACCGGCGGCGATCGCGTCCGGCTCCAGCGCAGATGGATTCCCAGTGATATTTCCGTTCAGGATCTTGGCGACGATATCCCAACCCGTCGCGAGGCTCGCCAGGACAATCCCGGTGATTCCCAGGGTCGCCGCGAACTCGCTGATGCCCTGATGACTGCCGTCGGTGACCGTATCGACCACCGCTCCGGTCGTGGGATTGAATTCCAGCCAGGCGTAGGCGAGCTGGCCGCTGACCGTCGGCTGGCTTGCCGGGGCGAGCACCGTTTCCCCGGACTGGATCGCCGCCGTGATGCGAGCCTCCGCGTCCGCCGGTATGTTTACCGGATTCAGTTCGTAAAAATTTGCCGCGTTCACCTGTAACAGCGGAATGCCTTGCGCCATGGCCGCGTTCACGATGCTGAATCCGCTCGACGCGACCGTGCCGCCGCCCGAAGGGAACGTCGCCATGAGCGATTGCGCCAGCTGGTCCTCGAGCGAGCTTTCCAGGAATCCGCGAGCCGCCTGAAACGCCATCGTCGCCGAGGTCTGCTGCGAAGGATACGCCACCGCCTGGACGGCATCGTCCCGCAAGTCGAGCTCAATTTGAACGCCGGTCACATTCCCATTGGTGTCCTGCGTCCCCTGAGAGCTCGCGTCCAGGATTCTAGGTGAGTTTTCGTAACTGCTCACCATCATCGTGGTGCCGAGCCTCGTCGAAAGATCCGCCGATGCCGGCACCAACGACAGCAGCGCGAGACGCTGCTGGGTAATTAACTGAAGCGTCCCGGTCTCCTCCAACTGTTGCAGCGAAGCTTGATCGGCTGGATTGGTCGAGTTCGGATTGATCCCCTGAGCCTGCGTGGCCGCCGCAGTCGCCGCCGCATCCTGTGCCCCGGCGACGCCCAGCAGAGTCGAGTACAAGCTCCCGGCGAGATTGGACGGAGAAATCAGGTAGGTCTGAAGCTGGAACGGCTGCACGGCGGGTGCCGGTGTCGCCGGTAGCTGAAGCTGAACGCTCGCGCCGCCCTGCCGCGCCGCGTACCCAATGCGGTCCACCAGCGTGCGCTCGAACGTCTGGGTGGGTGCGCCCGGATCGTTGACGTCGATGTTCACAAAAGCGCCGGTCAGCACTTCGGTTCCGAAAGGAAAATTGGTGTAGATCTCCTGATAGTTTTGCCCGGAAATCACCATGTCGCCATTCGGATTGGTCAGAACGCTGCCGATTCGAAGGTACGGAGAATAAGTAAAAGTGGTGATCGAGAACAGCGCCCCGGCGGCGCTCCCGCTCACGAAATTACCTACCGTGACCGGCTGTCCTACCAGGTCCGTGGTCGCAAAAGTCTGGTTGAGCACCTCGGTTGTCGACAGGCCGTCACCCGCCCCGAAATCCACGGAAGCCTGGTTGTACTGTTCGATCTCGAGACGGAACGTCACGGTGTGTTGCAGCGCGGACGGTATCGTTGTGAAGGTGTTGACTGGCGTGCCGATCGCGGTGCCGATCGGGTTGTTCGGAAAATTCGGATCGGCCGGCGTATTCCCGGGGCCGAACTCTACCCAGAAGTGATCGCCGACCTCGCTTAACAGCGTTGGGTCGGTGGCCGGGTTGGCGACCGGCAAGTTGACCGGTGGACACCCGATTACCTGGCTGACCGTCGGAAACATCGAAAGAATTAACTGCTGTTGCCGCGAAGGCGAGATGGTTCCCTCCACATATTGGGCGGAAATTCCCGCCGCGCCGAGCAGCGCGATCAGTAAACTTGCTTTATCGAGCGAATTTCCGGCAATGCTCCACAGCGTTCCGCGCGCCCCGCGCAGTGATCCGCTGTAGACGTTGAAGGCGACCTGATCCCGCACGAACGCGAAAATCTCGTTGGGATCGTTGCCCAGCAAAGCTGCTTCCGCCACGATGTAGGGATCGGTCGGGTCGTCGGCGGACTGAACTCTGGGATGGAAACGGGCCGGCTTTACGCTTTTACCGCTCGGCTTGGCGCCGGCCGCCAGAGTGCTGGTCTCGTTGACGGGCTGGCGTTGCTTCGTAACCGGCGCAGGCGGGGGCGAGTTCGTCGCCAGTTGCGCCAGAAGCGCCGGAGCCGCGGCGCTTGCGGCAGGGTTCAACGGGCTTTGTCTCGCGGCGCCCTTCGGTGCCAATGCCGTCGCCGCGGGAGGACGGCTAAGCGTATGAATCGCGACCGGCGGCGCTGACACCCCGGTATCGAATCCCGAGCTGGTCTGTTCGAAGGTCAGGAATGCGGTGCACAGCGCCAATTGAACCGCAATATGCCCGAACCATTCCGCTCTCTGATTCAGCATCCCCGATGTCCCATCCGCAAATCTTCGATGGTCAGGTAAGTTCGAGGCATCGATTTTTGAGCCTAGGGAGTTTCATCGCTACACGCAAGGATTTTGGGGTGCGCACCCCTGTTAACGTCCTGATTATCCGGTCGTTCCAGGCGTGTGCCCGAACAGTGGTAAACTCTGTGGAGCATCCCCGGCTTTGGATTTTTAATGTCGTTCGCGACCCGTTATCAAGCGCGATCCGATGAGATTCGCGTCCAGCTCGACCGGATTCTGGCGACGCGCGATTTTAGCGAGTACCCGCGCAGCGCCGCCCTCCTTAAATATGTCGTCGAGGAAACCCTCGCCGGCCGCGCCGAGGGATTGAAGGAAGCGACCATCGGCATCGCCGTCTTCGCCCGGGATCCCGGCTACGATTCGAAGTCGGATTCAGTGGTGCGCACCCAGGCGCGGCGCGTCCGCGAAAAACTAGTCCAATATTACAGCGCGGCTCCCGCCGACCCCATCCGCATCGGAATTCCCAAGGGCGGTTACGTCCCCGAATTTCAATTCGCCGAGACTCCCGTCCCCCCTGCCAGAAAACCGCCCGAACGAATCTGGACCGTCGCGGCGGCCGCCGCCGTCCTGATCGCCATCGCCCTATCGTTCGGATGGCGCCGCGTGGTCGCGCGCGACGTTCGTCTCTCCGCCGTCGCCGTGCTCCCCTTCGCCGATCTCGACCCCTCGCACCGCCACGCCGCGCTCGAATACGGGTTGACCGAAGATCTGGAGCGCGACCTGTCGCGCGTCACCGGCCTCCGCATTCACGCCACGCCGCCGGCCGACGGGTTGACCGAGGCCGAACGCTCGGATTACGTCGCGCTGAGCCGCCGGCTGGCGGTGGATGCGTTAGTCGACGGATCGGTGGACAGCTCCGAAATCCGGGTGTCGCTGATTCGCGCTTCCGATGCGACCATCCTGTGGGCAGGCGCGTTCCCAGCCGATGAAGCCATCGGCGCAGTAGAGCGGCATATCGAACAAGCCGTCACCGATTCGCTCGGTCTCACATTGCCGGCCGCGGTTTCAACGCATACCGAAAATCCGCAAGCGCACGACCTGTTTTTTGCAGGGCGCACCCTGTGGGCCACGCGCGACCCCGACAAAACCCGCCAGGCGATCCAGCTCTTTCAGCAGGCGATCAAGATCGATCCCAATTACGCGCTCGCCTACATGGGCATCGCCGACGCCTACGGCCTGATGGTTTCGCATGCGCAGATCGATTCGAAAACCGGCATGGAACGCGGTGAAGCGGCCGCGCGAAAGGCGCTGGAGCTCGACCCGTCGCTCGCCGAAGCGCACGCCGCCCTGGGACTCATCGAGGGCGTCGAGTGGCACCGCAAAGAATCGGAAGCCGAATACCTGCGCGCCATCGAATTGAATCCCAGCTACGACCGGGCCTACGCCCGAGAGGGAACGCTCAAGTTCGCCGAAGGCGATTTCCCGGCGGCCGAGCGGCTGCTGCGCGAGTCCGAACGTCTGAATCCCTACGCCATGTCGCTCCCGCTCATTCGCGCGGAACTTTACTATTACTGGCGCCGATATAAGGATTCCGAAGATCTGATCCGGGAGGTCCAGAAGGCTGATCCGAACAACTCCACCGCGTTTCAACTGCTCGCGCGCGACCGCTTCGCGGAGCATCGCCCCGAGGAGGCGTTGGCGATCGCGCGTCAGGCCATAGCGAGCAGTCCGGGAAGCCCGTTGTATGAACGGGAGCTGATCCCGTATCTCTACGCGACCGGCCAAAAGGCCGAAGCGGCGCGCCTGCTCGACCAGGCCATGCATCCCAAAGCCGGCGACCCGATGAACGGCTTCGGGCTCGCGTTGATGTACGTTCGCATGGGGGAACGCGAGAAAACGCTGGACGCCCTCGAATCCGCCTTGCGCGAGCATGTGGCCGACCTGCCGTCCATGCGCTGGGATCCCGCGCTCGACCCGGTCCGCAATGAGCCGCGCTACCAGGCGCTGGTCGCGAAACTACCCTGATAACCGTTCCAGCCGGCGTCGCAGAAATTCGAGCTCGACCGGATTCGTCGCGAAGTTGATCGCCGCCCGATAGGCCTCCATCGCCTCTCCGCGGCGATTCAACCGGCGTAAAAGATCGGCGCGCGCGGCGTGAAACAGATGATACTGATCGAGCGATCCCGACCGTCCCAGCTCCTCGATCCGCCGCAAGCCATCCTCGATGGGCCCGCTCATCGCGATGGCCACCGCCTGATTCAGCGCAATCACTGGGGACGGATTCAGCTCGAATAATTTCCCGTACAGCGCCGCGATCTGCGGCCAGTCCGTCCCGGCGGCTGCACCCGCCTCCGCATGCAAGGCCGCGATCGCCGCCTGAAGCTGATACGGACCAACGCGTCCCATCCTCAGCGCTTTTTCCGCCAGACTCGCCCCTTCCGAAATCGCCGCCGCATCCCACCGCGAACGATCCTGCTCTTCGAGCGTGATCAGCTGGCCGTTCAACACCCGCGCGTTCCTGCGCGAGTCGTGCAGCAGCATCAACGCGAGCAATCCGATATTCTCCGGCTCCTCCGGAAGCAGCTCGCATAGAACACGGCCCAGCCGGATCGCTTCGGCGCACAGATCGTGACGCACCAGCCCCGTCCCCGAACTGGCCACATAACCTTCGTTGAAAATCAGATAAATCACCGCCTGCGCTGCCTCCAGGCGCTCCGGCAGGCGCTCCGGCGGAGGCACCTGGTAGGGAATCCGCGCCTCGGAGATTTTCCGCTTGGCGCGAACCAGCCGCTGCGCCAGCGTCGCCTCCGGCACCAGGAATGCCCGGGCGATTTCGGGCGTGCTCAACCCGCCCAATGTGCGCAGCGTCAGCGCCACTTGCGCGTCCTGGTTGATCGCGGGATGGCAGCACGTGAATATAAGGCGCAGTCGGTCGTCGGGAAAGTCCATGAGACCTGGCTCGAATGGCGTGGGTTGCGGAGCACCGGCGATCTCGATTTCGTATTGGAGCGAATCCTGCTTTTCGCGCCTGGTTCGCTCTTTGCGCGCCGCGTCGATCAGCTTGCGATTCGCCGCCGTCATGATCCAGGCCGCCGGGTTCTCCGGAATCCCTTTCGCAGCCCAGGAAGTGAGCGCGGAGGCGAACGCCTCCTGCATCGCTTCTTCGGCGCGATCGAAAGACCCGGAAATTCGAATCAGTGCGGCGACAATCCGGCCCGATTCCTGCCGGAAAACCGAATCGACCGCCGCACCGAGCTCATCCATTTTTCGGCAGGCCGGGGAGCGGCCGGATTTCGATGCATCCTTCCCCGCCCCGGCACCTGGTCGGAATCCTCATTGCCCATTCGATCGCTTCGTCCAGGTTTTCGCATTCGAGAATGTAATAGCCGGCCAAGTGCTCTTTGGTTTCCGCGAACGGTCCGTCAGTCACCAGCGCCTTGCCCTGCGCCACCCGCACCGTAGTCGCGGTGGAGATCGGCGCCAGCGGTTCCGCGCCCTCCAGCACGCCCTTCCGCCTGGCTTCGTCCATCACGATGTGATGACCCGCGCGAATCTGCTCGGCATCCTCGGGCGTCAGCCCACCCGGCGGTTCGGTCGAATAGACCAGCATCATGTAACGCATCCATCAGCTCTCCGGAAAGTTCGTATCCGCCTTCACTTCCAGAATCTGCTTGGTGTGACGTTCGCAATGCGCCGCGGCCGCCAGGATCCATTGATAGCCGTCCATGGTCTGGTAAGCGCCTTTGCTGATCGCTTTGAGCGGAGGCGCGTCGAGCGCGTGCAGCCTCAGATCGGGCGTTTCGAGGCGCTGCCCGAGCTCCGCGTAAACCTTCCCTAGAGCCCCGATCGCCTCAGCTGGAGAAGCGAACCGTTCGCCCGTCGGATGAGAACGCTCGGGCGCGGGAAACTTCGCCAGCCGGTTCGGAAACTGATGGATGATGATCGCGTCCACGTGTGCGCAATCGCGGTCGGCCGCGGGCGCCGGCGCGGTCGCGAGTTGGCTGAACAGCGGTCCCGCCACCAGGTCGCAAACAAAAATCACGTGCTCCACAATCGCGGCGATCGACCAGCACTCCGGCCCCGCTGCGAACTTCCATTGCGCGCCGGACAATCCTTTCGCCGCGCCGATCATCCCGGACCGGGTCTGCTGAAGAAAAACGCGCGCCTGCTCCTGTTCGGACGCGGTAAGTTGATGCTCGGCGGCCAGCGCCGTAGCGGAAGTGTTCGTATTCACGTGTCTTCTCCTTATTTATGAAAACGTCAGAACCGGCCGGATCTCGATCGATCCAAACCGCGCCCACGGGATTTTGGCCGCGATCGCCGCCGCCTTTTCGGCATCCGCCGCTTCAATCAGGTAATATCCGCCGAGCTGCTCCTTGGTTTCGGCAAACGGTCCGTCGGTCACCAGACTTTGCCCATCGCGAACTCGAACCGTTTTCGCGGTCGAAGTCGGCTGGAGTGCGTTGCCGCCCTTAATGGTCCCGGCGAATTCCTGGCCGAATGCCCCGAACTCACGGGTTTCGCTGGCATACTCGGCCTTGCTGAGCGTCGTCCAACGTTTTTCCTGATCGTAAATCAACAGTAGAAATTGCATGGTGATTGTTGCTCCTCATGAGAACGACGCACGAGGCTTCTGAAATCGACATCCGCCTGGCGATTATTTCGCCTTGTGCTGAATATCGGCCGGCGCGCGCTCGCGGTCATGGGCTTCCAGCTGCAAGGTCCATTTTACCGGAACCGTCTCCGGAGGATAACAAAGCCGGTCGTCGCAAGCCTGATATTTCAGGCCGCCTTCGATGGTCAGCTTTCCATCCGCGTCGGCCAGCGGTTTGACGGCCGCATCCCGCGCGATGGTGATCTCGCGCGTCAGCCGGAAAGCGCCTTCGAAAACCGGCTCGGTATCCTTGATCGCTTTCAGACGCACTTTCTTCGCCTTCGGGAACGTCGCGGCGTGGACCATCCAGCCCGGCGAGGCTTTCATGCTCCACTCGATCGGAATGTAATCGCTATCCACGCCCGGCGCGTAAACATGCAGCCGTGGACCAAGCTGCACGTCCAGCACCAGCGAAATTCGCTGCCCGGAACGCACGCTCCCGTTGCTTGCCGACGCCGAAACCATAATGTGTTTGCCTTCCGCGACCGTGTGTGCGGCCCCGGCGCTCTCACCGAAGTGGCTGACCAGGATATCCGCCGCGGTGTAGCGCTGGGTGTAATCGTCCTCGAAATACTTGGCCGTGACGCGCCCGCCCGGATCGACCAGGTAAGTCCCCGGATATGGGATGCCGTACTGCATCGACCCCGGTTTTGCCTCCTGGTTGAGAATGCCGAAGTCGCGGATGATTTTCGAGTCGGGATCCGACAGCAGCGGAAACGTAATGCCGCGCCGTTCCGCGAAACTCTTAAGCACGGCGACAGAGTCGTAACTGACGGCGGCCACGCCCAATCCCTCCGCCCGAATCTTCGCCAGATTGCCCTGCAGCTCCACGAGCTGGCCTTTACAATAAGGTCACCAATCGGCCGAGCGGAAAAACACCAGCATTGCGCCCTTGGGACCGGCGATCGATGCGAGCGTCTGTGTGCGGCCGGTTTGATCGATCGCCGAAAAAGTTGGAATCGCCTCCCCCACCGCGGGCCCGGTCTTCAGCGACGCCGCCCGTCCCAGCACCACTCCCATCGCCAGACCGAACATCGCCGCTTTGCGCATGCCTGATCATAGCAAGCCGTTCCGGTCACTTCACTCCGAATCTCTTCTTCAGCGGTTCCAGCGTTTTCCGTGCCGCATCCGCCACCGGATCGGGCGGAGGCGGATTCAGCACCCGCGCAAAGAATTGCAAAGCCTCCACCGTGCGCGGCGCCAGGCTGCGGCCGACGTGGTCGGCTCCGTGAACGATGTGATATTCGTGAACCACGCCGCTATCCCACAGGATGCGGTGAACGAATTCGGTCCCCTCGTAAAGCAGGAACATGTCCTGATCGCCCACGTCCAGATAGATCGCCAGCCCGGAATCGATCAGACGCTTCGCGTTGGCTTTCGCAATGGAAGCCGGATTATTCGCCTCCCAATAGGCCGGGTCCACGGGTTTCCCGAACGCGGTCTCAAACAGACGGTCCGCGCGCCAGAACCGATTCCGCGGCTGCATGTCTTTCCAGTGCAGAATCGGCTCGATGCCCGGCTCCTCCGCGGCAATCGCCCCGAATTTTTCCGGATACTTAAGGCCCATCCGCAAGGTGCCTTCACCGCCCATCGATGCGCCCATCATCAAAACCTTCTTCGGATCCGAGCTCGCGTTGTAAGTCTTTTGCAGGAATTCGCGGAACGGACCCATGATCATGGTTTCCCACTTCTCGGTGCCGTCTTTATAGTCCATGTAGAAGCAGCGCGGCGTGACGCTCGGCGTCGCCACCACCATCTTCGGCACCCGACCCGATTTCCATTCCGCTTCAAAAATGACCCGCATCCGGGCCAGCACCTCCCGATTTCCGCCGCCGCCATGCAGATAAAACAGGAGCGGCAGCGGAGCGCCGTCCTTGTATCCGTCCGGAAGCAGCACCGCATACGGGACCGGCTTCGGAATCAAGTCCGTCTTGAAATCGGCTTCGACCAGGTCAGTCGCGAAAAGCGGGGAAACCGCGAGGGTGAAGAACAGAAGCGATCGAACCATGATGAACACCTTATATCAGATTACGGCGCAAAGTCTCGAAGTTTCGCCACCATCTGCGCGTCCAGACGCTGAAGCAGCGCCACCAGCAATTCCACCGTCTGATCGAAGTCGCGGCGGTTCATGATCCCGTTGTGTGCATGCGTGTACCGCACCGGAACCAGCAGGCAGACGGTGGGAATTCCGCCATTGCTCTTCTGAATCTCCGCGGAATCGTCTCCATATCCTTGCACCAGATCGAATTGCAGAGGCAGGTTCTTGGCCGCGGCCGTTTCCTTCACGAAATCGACGAATTTCCGATTGGGGAGCTCGGAGCTGTCGTACAGAAAAATTCCCGGCCCCTCGCCAAGTTTCTCCTGCGATTCGTTGGGACGCCCGTACACGTCGCCGGTGATGCCCGCTTCAAGCGCGATCCCAACGTCCGCCTTGGCCGCGTCACTCGCCGTATGCGCGCCGCGCAGGCCGACCTCCTCTTGCGTCGTCAACGCGTACACGATCTGACTCGAATGCGGCAACGACGCCATGCGCCGCATCACTTCCACCACCACCGCGCAGCCGGCCCGGTCATCCCACGCCTTCGCAAGATAATTTTGCGTCCCGTTCAGCACCGTGAACGGCGCATCCGGCACCACGGGCGAGCCCGGCTCGACACCCATATTGCGAACCTCGGCTTCCGATTTCGCCCCCACGTCGAGGAACAAACTGTCGCGCGAAAAAACCCGGTTGCGTTCCTCCGCCGGAGTCACGTGCGCATCGCGGATTCCGGTAACGGCGTGCACCGGCCCCTTCGATCCGATAATGATCCAGCGCTGATCCACCAGTGCCTGATCGAGCCAGCCGCCCAGCATCTGCATGGTCAGCAATCCGCGCGGCGTGATGCGCCGGATGACGCCGCCCAATTCGTCCATGTGCGCGTCGACCATGATGCGCGGCCCTGCGGTACCTTGCGTCGCCAGGATCGATCCCATTCCGTCATACCGGATCGACGCCGCGTACGGCTTGATCGCCTCCACCATCAGCTTTCGAACCGGCTCTTCGAATCCGGGAGGCCCGGGAGCGTCGGCCAGTCTACGCAAGAGCTCCATGGTTGGATCCTGAGCGAGAAGAGGGACCGCGGAAAGAATGCACAACAGACGTTTAGCTTTCATGTCAAGTGAACGCGATGATAGCAAACCGCGCCGGTTCAGCGAAGCGACATGGAGATCGAACCCGAGCTGCTCTTGCCCCCCACCGAAACCATCACCGGGACCTGATTCCCCTCCGGAACGCCCGCCGGCACCGTGACATTCACCTGATACACGCCGATCACTCCCGGCGTCAGCCCCGCGAAGGCCGCCGGGACCGTCACATTGCCGAACGTCACCGTCACCGGCGCCGTCGTCGGATAAAGCGGGGGGTAGGGCGTGGTCACTCCGTCGCCGAGCGAGGGCGTCACCGGACCCAGTCCAAAGCAATAGATCACAATCGGATTCCCCGGTTGCGCCGGCGTAAGCGTCGTGACCGGCGTCTCGATGCCGCCCGCGCCGATTACAAAAATGACGCCTTCACCCATACCGTTTCCGGCCGTCGACAGGATCGACGGCGCGGCGCTGAACACCACCGTCTGCGTCGGAACCGAAATCGCGTTGCCCCTTTGGACGATCAACTGGATCGGGCTGTTCACCGCCAGTTCATACGGGATCAGCACGTTGATCAGACTATCGGCGACAAACAGTATCGGCAGCGATTGGCCGCTCGAAAGCAGCACGCTGGTGGTTCCCAATTGTGTGGGCAAGGGTGCGGACCCCGCCGTGAGGGTGCTGTCGGCCAACCCAGATCCGTAAATCGACGTCCACAAGCCGAGCGCAGGCGCGCTCGAAAAATCTCCCGCACTCACTACACCCCCCGTGAAAACGACCGGCGCCGTCGGGTTCGCGGCCACTTGCGCGCTCACCGAAGTGCTTCCGTTCAGCCCTGGATTCACCGTATTTGCGTCCACCCGGACAGCCGCGCCCGAGTATCCGCGCCCCGGAACCCAGGTCGCGCTCCAGGACCCTCCGCCTACCGCGATCAGCGACAGCGGCGAATCTCCATTGGTAAAGCTCGCGATCACCGTGCCGGTGTTGATCGGGTTCCCGCAATCGTCGACAATCTGTACGATGACCGGCACCGGCCAGCCCGCCGATACGCTGAATCCCGAGCTAAGCGAAGTCAGCACCGGCACAAGCTGTGTAGGCGTGCAGCCCGATGAAGTCGCCTCCGGAACCGCTCCCCGCGCCGCCGGCTTCACGCTCGAAGAAATGACCAGGATCAGGTTCACCACCTGTGTGGTCGAATTGCTGAAGGTCAGCGTAATGCTGCCCGGATAAATGCCAACCCCCAATGTTCCCACCACCGGCGTCACCGTGATCCCGACCGCCTGCGTCGACGTCACCACGCCGGATTGATTCACGTTCAGCCACTTTCCAGTGGACGTGCTACTGGCCGTGAAGCTGATCGCCGTGGAGCTCACGTTGGTAATCGAGAAGGATTGGGGCAGTGGCGTGGTGTTCGGGGCCGTCACGAACACCAGCGCTCCCGGCGAGACTTCGAGCGGAGCCGCCGTGCCAGCCGGAACAATGTTCAGCACCACCGTAATTGAAACCGGAGGGTGCACGCCGTCGGTCGGCGTCAACGTCACCGAGCCGTAATACGTCTGTGCCGCCAGGCCGCCCGTATTCACCGTAATCGAAACCGGTATGGGCGCGCCGTTCGCCGCGCTGGTGGCTGATGAAGGCGTCGCGGACAGCCAGTTTCCACCCGAAAAAGTTTTCACCGACAAAGTCCACGGGATGGTGTTGAAGGGACTGAGTACGTCCACGGTCTGCGCCGGAGGCGACCCGCTCGGCGCCGACTGGAAAGTCACGCCGGTTTGCGATGTCACCAGACCTTGCACCACCGGCGTGTAAATCTCGGCTGAAGAATAGACGGTCGTACTGGGCGGGTTCGCCTCACCTCCGGTCACCAGCACGCGCCCATCCGGTAATAATGTCGTCGTCCCCAGCTCACGGCCGACGGTCATGTTCCCGGCCAGACTGAACAGCCCCGAAGCGGGATCGTACAACTCCGCCGATACCAGCGCAACACGCAGGCTCGGCAAAACGTAGTCGCCTCCCGAGATCAGGACTTGTCCGCTCGAAAGCAGGGTCGCGCTGGCCCGTTCAACGACGCCCGCCAGCATCGAGCCGGTAGTGCTGAAGGTCCCCTTGGTGGGATCGTACAGTTCCGCCGCGGGCGGGAGAGGACTGTCATCCCCGCCCCCCACCAGCACCTTGCCATTGGGAAGCAGGACTGCATAGGCCCCATCGCGGATGTTGTACATCGAGCCCGTCGCGGAGAACGTCCCTTGATTGGCAGTGCTGAAGAGTTCAGCTGAATTGAAACACTTGTTGGTGTTGCACCCTCCCGCGATGAGCACCGTCCCGTTCGGCAGACGTGTCGCCGTATGATTGGCCCGGGCCTGGACCATCGCTCCAATCTTGACCCAGGTCTCGATACTGGGATCGAAAATCTCTGCTTCCGCAACCGCCGTATTGTCGACATTTTGCCCGCCTGCCACCAGCACTCTGCCGTCGTTGAGCAAGGTCGCGGTGAAATCCTCATAGTGCGTGAAAGAGCTCGATTGAACCGCCGTAAACTGATTTGTCGCCGAATTGTACAATTCCGCCGCATTGGGCGCCTGAATCCCGCCGACAATCAATACCAGGCCGTTGTTGAGCAAAGTACCGGTGGCGCCCGCGCCGTGCAGGAACTGGGGCGCTCCGGCCGGCAGGAAAGTGCCAGTCGGCGGGTCGTACAGCAAAGCTACCGGTGTGTTGCAGCCCTGACAAAACCCCGTAATCAGCACCTGTCCGCTGGGCAATGGAACCGCCACGTGCTGAACCCATCCATAACCCATCGAACCGGTCAGCGCCCAGGCCGGCTGCTGGGGCGGCTGCGCCGGACCGATGCGAAAGGCGTAGATCCCGCCCAAACGGCTCGTGGGAATGATCCCCCCCGTAAACGGCTGATTGTTGTTCAGAGGGTCGACCAGCAAACCCGCGAATTCCGGGAAATTTCCCGCCTGTTCCGCCGCCGTCTGCACGTAAACACTGGCATAAACCTGTTGCGGCGCAAGCTGCACCAGACCGCAGAAGGTCTGGTTGGTCGAAGCCGCCTGGGGAAGCGCCGATACGCTGCCCAGGGTGCCGGCCAGCGCGCCCACCACCAGATGATCCCCCGCCGAATCCGCCGCAGTCACATAATTTATGGTGCTAAAAGGAATCAAACTCGACGGAAAATTGACACACTGACCCTCTAGCGCCAGCGGCGAGACGCACAGCACAGCCCATATCGATACGATCCCCCCGATTCGCATTCGAGAACCCCTTTGCTCTCTAAGAATTCCGTGTGCAGGTAATTATATATTACCCGCGCCTGGATCCCCGGCGCCCATAACTCATATTACGCAACACAATTGGGAAAACGGGCTCACGCAAAAGGCCGTTCATCGAAGCAAGTTTAAGCTTGGTGAAGAAATAATTCCGTCAAGGCCGGAACCGGACCGCGACATAGGCGTCCATCCGGCTTGCACCGAATTTCGACCCCTTCACCAGCGCGACCGCCTGATCCACCAGCGCCGGATCGGACGCAGCCGAGACTTCGGATTCGACCACATTCCCCTGATCGTCCACCGTCACGTGAACCACCACCGGCTTGATCAGGCCCGAATTGGTGGGATCGTGCGCGAACAACTGGAATCTCTGATTCATGGGCGCCGTGCGGGTGCGCTGCATGCCGCTCTCGGCCTGCAACGTAACGATGCTCGACGCGTCGGGATCGGACATGCTCACCAGGTGCGCATCCACGGTTTGAACGCCGCCGACGAAAATCGACACGTGGTCCGGCATCGATCTCCCATGGAATTGCAAACCCTGCGTATAGCCGAAAATGGCGAACGTTCCGGGCGCTCGCGAATAAATCTGGAGCAAGCCGCTTTCGTTATCCACCACGTATTCCGTTTCCGCCCAGTGCCGCCCCGGCGAAGCCCCGTCGGTGCCCCCGGAAATCAGAATCGCGGTTACCGGTTTCCCGTTCCAGGAAGCTGGCGCAGTCCGCATGGTAGCCACCGAAGGATTTCCGCCCACCGGCCAGAACAGAGACGACCGCACCATCTGCACCGACATCGGCGTGAAGGACGGAGGTCAGTTTATCATTCCGAGCCATCGCGCCGCACTTCGCGCAGGACCGCCAGATGCAGCCCGGGAGCGAAATTCGCCTTCGCGCGATACTCGAATCTGCGCGGAACGCCCGGCTCGATCATTTCGCAAATGCCGCGCTGGACCCCGTCCGCGATGAAGCCGGCCCACGCCTCCGGCATGGTCAGCCCGCCCGCCGCCAGAAAAAAATCGTCCACTTTACGGCCGATGATTTCGTTTCGCGGCAACTTGAAGGCGGCTTCCGCGGCGTGGTTCAAATCGACGAAACGACGCTGGTCATCGGTTACCACGATCACATCCAGCGCAGCCATGGCCGCGGCTTTGAGCGGGTCTCCGGACGGAAATTCAATCGCAGACGGATCGGACCAGCTCAGATCCAGGCAGCCATGCGAGGCAATATGGGCTTCGAGCGAATTCCAGGCTTGCTGGGACCGCAACCGGGCCATCTCGATCCGGCTCCAATCCACTTGTTCCCGCGCCGTGGATTCCGTTCTGAGAGCTTCCAGCAGCACATTGAAATCCGTCACGGTCCGGCTATATTCGTCGGCGAGACGAATCCGCTCGGAGCATTCTTCTCGATTCACGAGGCAACCCCTATGCGCTTCGCTCGACGGCGCCGCGCAATATCAGTGATTCTATCGCGTCGCCCAATGAAAAGAGGCATCGATCCCGGCCGCGGCGGCGATTTTTACTGCGATCGTTATGACCGGGACGGCTTACTGAACCGGGCCGACCCCGGCACGCGCCAGATAACCGGACATCGAATCGATGGTGCCGAAATTGGCCAGCGTCAGGTCATCCTGAGGAACGCTAATGTCGTAGGCTCCCTCGAACCACAAAATCAACTCCATGATCGCGGCGGAGTCGAGCAGCCCGGTCGCCGGAATCTCCTGGTCGAAACGCAAATCGCGGGCGTCTTTGCCCAGTTGACGGGCCAGTTCCACAACCTTCGCATGGATTTGCTGCCGGGGATCATTCGTCATTAGATGACCAGTTTACATGGGCGGTGCGGAGAGCGCCTGCAAAACCTGCGCGACGTCGAAACCCGTCAGCAGCCGGTGATCGTAGCTCGCGCCCAGCGACGTAATGCCGTTGACTTTCGCGGAGTGCGCCACAATCAGACTGGTCTGCGGGACCAGCACGGGAATGTGCCGCACCACGTTCCAGCGCGCCATGCTGGTGAACGCGATGGTCGCATCCGCGGTCTGCTCCGCCTTGAGAGCGCGCTTCATGGCCCCACGCTGCAGCTCACTCAATTCCGACACAAATTCGGCGTCGCTCTTCGAGGCCGCATCGCGCACCACCACCAGGTACAGGCTGCGCCCCACTTGCACCATGAATCCGAGATTGACCTGGTCATACAGGTACGCGCCGCCGGGAGACAAGGTAGCGTTAATACGCGGATATTCCGCCGCCAGCTTCGCCAGGCGCCAGGCCATCAGCGCCAGCATCGGATTCATCATCAGCCCGCGAGCCTTTTGGAATTCCGCCGCGTAAGCCTCCCATGGCGCCGGATCGTGCACCAGTTCGATGTACCCCGCGGCCGCTTCGTCGCGATGCCAGGTGACGGTGCGCGCCATGCCGTTTTCTTCGGGAGTCAAGGCTTCGACACGCCCCGGAATGGTCGATGTCGCCCATCTCTTGGATGGAGCTGGTTCCGCCTCCCGATGGTTTCGGCCCGCTGCGGCCCGCTCCACATCCGCCGCAGAGAGGCGCCCGGAATGAGGAACATCTTCGATGGTGAGGCCGTGCGCCTTCAACAGCAGCAGGGCCTTGAGAGTAGGCGCAGCGTCCGGCTCTTCTGACGCGGTCTGCTTCGCCTTGTTCGAGGGGACCAATTCGTCGGCCGTCGCGCCGATCCACGCGAGAATCGATCCGACCTCCAACGTGTCGCCCGCCGTTCCATTCACCGCCAGCAGGTAGCCGTCGATTTCCGACTCCACGGTGAACGTCGCTTTGTCCGTCTCGACATCGATGATCGGATCGCCCGCCCGGATCGCCGAGCGGAGATCCACCAGCACCGCCGCCAGCCGGACCGTATCGTCATTGTTATTAATGCGTGGTGTATAAACTGGAGAAGGCATCAGAGGCCAAGGAGCTTCAGGACAGACTCGGAAATGCGCCGCTGGTCGGGCATGACCAGCGACTCGAGCGAGCGCGCCGCGGGAATCGGGACCGGCGCCATCCCCACCCGCGCGAACCGGCCCGTGAAGCCCGCCTCCAGCAGCGCCGCGCCCAACTCCGCGCTGAACCCGCAGCCGGAGTAAGTTTCCTCGATGGCCACCACGCGATCCCGCTTGCCCAGAAGCCGCAGCAGTGTCCCGCGTGGAAATGGAGACAGCAACGCCGGCGCAATCACCTCCACCCGCAATTCTTCCTGACGCAATTCCGCAGCCGCCGCTTCGGCCATTTCCACGATGCCGCCATAGGCCACCAGCGTCACGTCCGGATCGGCGTCGCCACTCACCAGCGTGGGGAACAGCTCAGCGCCGGCGTCTTCTGATGCCGGCTCTGCCACGCGGTAATCCGATTGACCAACTGCCGCGCCGTACAACAATTTATGTTCCAGGAACACCACCGGATACGGCCAACCGAACACGGAATTCCACAGCAGATCGCCGGCCCGATGCCGTGAGCTCGGAAACACCACGGTTAACCCCGGCACCGCGCACAACAGGTTCTCCGGATTCTGGCTGTGCGTGGGACCGTACCCTCGCCGTCCCCCCGCGGGCGTGCGAAGCACCAGCGGAATCTCGGTGTCCGGAAACATCCCCGGAAATTTCACCGCATGATTGTAAATCTGGTCGAAAGCCAGCGTGACGAAATCGGCGAACATGATTTCGACCACCGGCAGGTAACCAGCCATGGCCAACCCGATCCCCGTGCCGACCACTCCGGCTTCGCTGATGGGCGTTGAAATCACGCGCTCCGGATAATCCGTGCTCAGACCCGAGGTGACCTTGAACGCTCCGCCATACGGATCGTGCAGATCTTCGCCCAATAAAATCACGCGCGGCGAAGCTTCGAGCATGGAGCGGAGCGCCGCATTCAGATCGCCGCGCACATTCGCCGGAGCCGTGCGAGCCATGGGCCGCGTTTCGAAATCCCGCGGCGGACGCACGAAAATCGAGTCGCGCGCCACCAGCCGATGAGCCGGCGGAGCTTTCATCGCGCGCTCGCATGCCGCCGCGATGGATTCTTTCGCCATCTGCCGCAGCGCCTCGCGCTCACCTTCGGGAATCCGCCGTCCCAGGTTTTCGAGCGGATCCCGGTCCCGGATCGCGGCGATCTCAAACGGATCGCGCAGATCGTCGCCCTTGCTGTGCGGGCCCATCCGCATCGTATCGATAATCAGGAACCCCGGCCGCCGGCTGCCGCGGACCGTAGCGACCACGGACTCCACCTGTTCAAGAAAGCCCTCGGACGAATCGTCGAGCCTCCACTTCTGGATCCCAAAGGCAACCGCTCGCCCCTCGATGGTGCCGCCCGTGGTCGCCGAGGTCGGCGTGGTTTGCGCGATGCCGTTGTTCTCCACCACGAACAGCACCGGCAATTCCCAAACCGACGCCAGGTTCAAACTCTCATACAGCAGCCCCTGCCCGAGCGTCCCGTCGCCGATCACCACCGCCACCACCCCCGACGATCCGCGATTCCTTATCGCCAGCCCGTGTCCCACCCCGATCGCGCTCATCCCGCCCTGCACGCCGTTGCTGTGGAACCCTCGAAACGCCAGGTGCTGGCTGCCGCCGATGCCTCCGCACACCCCGCCATCCCGGCCCATGATCTCCGCCACCAGCCCGAAGAAATCGCCGCTATAGGTCAGAAAATGGCCGTGATTTCGATGGTTCGAGAGGATAATATCGTCAGCGTCATTCAGTGCGCGCACCACCGACATCTGGCACAGCTCCTGCCCCAGACACGTGTGCGTGGTTCCCGAAAGCAACCCTTCGCTGAACCGTTTGAGCAGCGCCTGCTCCGTCTCCCGAATCAGCAGGCCGAACGAAAATGCCGCTTGCGCCGTCGTCCCGACCAGCGGTTTCCCCCCGGAATTCCGGTTGAATAACTCCTTTTCCGACGTCCGGAGACGGTGCGAAGCATGCATTGTAGCTCTCAGTATAATGGATCGACTTGACGTGACAAAACCTATAAGAGCATGCCTGCCACGCACTTTTCCATCTGTTTTTTCAGTCGGTTACAAATCAGGAAGCGGGTTTGATCACCATCCCGAAATTTCGCGCCGGGTTCCCCGAGACCGTGGCCCCTGGCGGAACATTTTGGGACACTACCGACCCCGGACCAACCGTCACGCCTTCGCCCAGGTCCGCCGTCACAATCGCGCCCGCACCAATCCAGCATTGCGCTCCAATGGCGACCCGCTGGAATGACCTGCCCTCATCCGTGAGCCGCCCGCGCTCATCCCGCCGATGTTGCCTGGATCCGCTCAGGATCTGCACGTGACTCGCCAGCAGAGTGCCTTCCCCGATATCGCATTGCCCCAGCACACAGTACGCCCCGATTCCCACCTTGTCGCCCAGCGACGCCCGGGAGTGAGCGAAGAAGCTTCCGAAACCGATATGGCAGTCTCTGCCGACCTGGCTCAGCGTGAACCCGTAATAGGCGACCCGCAGGTAACTGCCCAATATCCCCGGAACCAGCGCCATTGTGTTTGCGAAAAAGGAGTAAGGCTCATGCCATCGGCCGAAACCCGCCAGACAGGCCGCCGGAAACACCAGGATACGGGCGACTCCTCGAGCGACTTGTTTCGCCAACCATCTCATTCAGATATTCGATTACAGATGCTTGATCAGAATCACTTCGTTGCCCTTGGCGTTATACAGAAGCTCATCGGCGAAGCTCTTCAGCAACAGCAGCCCGAACCCTCCCGGACGGATTCCCATTTCCTCGCGCAACCTGGTGTGCGTCAGCGGCGACCCGGGATGCGAAATCGCCGCGTGCGGAAGCCGGTCCATCGCAAATCCCTGCCCCGGATCGCGCACGTAATAAACAATGCTGCGCTCGGTCCGGATGAAGTGCAGCTCCACCTTCTGTTGCGGATCCAGATGCCCTCCATGCTCGATCGCGTTGATCAGCAGCTCCCGGAACGCCGTCGCCGCCAGATCGCGCTGCGCGTCGTTCAGATCCGCCGGCAGTTCGTGGAAAAACTGCGTCAGACGATGGGCCGTTTCGAGCTTGCAGCGCGTTCTCACCGCGATCCAGTTGGGCTGGTCCGAAAGCACCTCGATATCGTCCGGCTCCATCCGCCACGCCAGCGCCTCGTCCAGAGATTCCATCAGCCGTTCCTTGGAAAACGGCTTCGAAACATACCCCGCCGCCTGCCCCCGCAGCGAACCCGCCACGCGATCCGGCCGGTTGAACGCCGTCATCACCACCACCCTCGCGCCGGGACGAATGGCCTGAATCCGGCCGAGTAAAGTGAGCCCGTCCATCTCCGGCATCAGAATGTCGGTCAAAACCACGTCGTAACCCCGCGCTTCAAGACGCGCCAGCGCCTGCTCCCCTCCCAGCGTGCTCTCGATGATCCATTCGCTGTCCTTCAGCATGGACTCAACCAGAATGTGCACTTCCGGATCATCGTCCACAATCAACACAGTCTTGACGGGCATCGCTTTAGTGTACTGTTTCGGAGATTCCCCGCCAGCGGCCGCCGCCCGCGGTTCTGAATGACGCCGATCAGACGGCTCGCCAACGGAACCCCGACCGTCAGAGTGTGTGTGAAAAGTGGAGTTGATCCCCGCCGTGACCGGCAGGGCTGGTCACGGACGTCTGCGCCTTCAACGCGATAGACCAGCCCTGCCGGTAACGGCGGGTGAGGCATCGACTTTTCACACACACTCGTCGGGGAGGCGAGCACGTCAGAGGTGCCTCTAAAGCCGAACGATACCCAACTTCACCCGGAACGACACGCTCCGATTGGCGCCCTGATCCCATTCCGTCCCCCCGCTTCGAACCGGTTGCGAATTGCCGACGCCCGTCACATCGAACAGCCCGGCCGCCACGCCCTGGGCCTGCAAAGCCGCACCCACGTTCGTCGCCCGATCCATCGACAGCTTCATGTTCGCGTCGGAGCTACCCAGTTCGTCGGTATGCCCCGTGATCGCAAACCGTGCGCCCGGCCTCGCCTGATGGATTCGGTTCATCGCCGCCGCCAGATCCTCGATTCGCCCCGCCTGCTCGAGCCCCAACCCCGGACTCCCGCGTTCGAAGCGGACCGTCTGCCCCTCAACGTATTTCACATCCGCCTCCACTTGTCGCTTGACCGCAAACGGCGTATCCAGCGACAGGTACGGCTTCTGCTCCACACTCACCTTCGATCCGTCCAGTCCGAAATCAGCGACTGACGGCTCCTTCGCCATTGGATCCTTCAGTACCGAAACCAACCCGCCCGACCTGTGCCGCTCCGCCCGCAGCACCACGATCCCCGGCTCGCGCCGCAGCGCGTCCACATACTGATCCCATCGTCGGATACTGCGAACCTCGACAAACATGGCGAGCGCCAGCAAAGCCACCACCCCAGCCAGGATCAGCCACGGCACCCAGCGCTTCTTCTTCTCCGGCGCCCTCTGCCCCAGCAGGCACGCCTCCAGATACGGCCGCGCCGGCTCGAACACGCTCAGATCGTCCTGTTTGAACGTATCGAGCGGCGCGAACAGCGTCTCATGAATCTTTTCAAGCGCGGACCGGAACACGTCCTTCAACTCCACCGGCGCCGTCCCGCTCACCGCGCCCACCAGCAGCGCCTTCGACCCGTATTGCATCCACAGCTTGTAATTCCCGACGTCGATGGTTTCCAGTTCCTTGCCGGTTTCGAGAAACGAATCGCTCACAAATTCCTGGATCGCGGTGAACATGCCCGACACCATGTCGGCGTCTCTCACCACCCCGGCCTTCCCGGTCACATGCATCAGCAGCACGCCGCTCTTTTTATGGATCAGGAACACCTGCTCGACCGAGTACAACAGGCTGCGCGCCAGCAGCAGCTCAGTGAACGGACGCCCGGTGACCCGCGCCTCGATGCGCCACTGAATCGCCCGCCACGACGCGCTCTTTTCGATAATCTGATTCAGCGATTCCGCGAATTCCCGGATGGCGGCCGAAATGGAGGTGCGAATGGCCGGTCCCATCACCGGATAAATCGCATCGGATATCTCGCGCGGATGCTTTCGAACCGAATTCTTGAACGACTTTTCGAAAAACGGATCCAGCGCCTCGCGCAGACTCTTGGCCGGCGCCGATTTCACCGCCGCCGGCAAAATCTTCCCCGTCTCCGCCGACCGCACCTCCGGATCGTCCAGCCGCTTCTCGATCCCCGCGATCTGATCCAGTTCCGCCCCGATCAACACGCGGCGCAATTCCGCGAACTCCGCCGCGCCGGCCCCGTTCGCCGGACTGCCCGTCCCCGCTCGTTCTGCGGGCGGCTCCGGCATATTACGCTTCCGAGCCCGGGATCGTGAACTGATCGTTCAACCGCATCGCCACTTCCGTAAACAGCGTCGCCAGCGCAGCCCGGTCGGTCTTGCCATGGCGCAGTTCCTGAAAGCGCTTTTCGAGCAGCGTGAAGATCTCGTCGTGCCGCTGCTGCATCTGATCCGACAGGTCTTTCGACTGCTGCAGCACGTGCGCCCGCAGGTCCCGCTCCACGCTCACGCCGCGGTCGTCCAGCTCGCGCAGCCGCCGCGTCAGATGCTCGCCCAGTTCCTTGAGTTCGCGCGAATGCTGCCCGCCCGCATCCGTGCGCTCTTCGCGCTCCGCCTTCAGCCGCGATTCGAGCGCCTCGAATTCCCGCTTGATGTAGTGCTCCAGCTGATCCACTCTGCGCCGATGGCTCTCCCGGATCTCGGCGGTCTCTTTGGTCACTGTCTCCTCCAGGCGCTGAAAGCGCGTTTCGTAATCCCGCATCTGGGACCCGAACAAAATGTCGCGGATTTTATCGACATTGCCCGCCCCGCTCTGCATCAACTGCGGCGTCCGCGCTTCGCTGTCATTCGGATGGATGTTTTCAGGCTGCTCAGCTGGGTTCATAAAAGATACTCCAAATGTTATGCGCTTTCAGAGGCGCGCCGCAAGCCCCTCCTGACGGTCAGTGTGAAAACCCGAGCACTGACCGCTTGTTCACGAGTTTGTGTGAAATGTCGGGACTCCACCCCGCCGTTACCGGCAGGGCTGGTCTATCGTGTTGAAGACGCACGCGTCGGCGACCAGCCCTGCCGGTCACGGCGGGGATCAACTCCACTTTTCACGCAAACTCTCACCGGCAGGGATCACTATCGTATTGAACGCAATAGCGTCCGCCGTAGGAACGGTCAAAACCTCAACCTGGATTTAGCGCACGACCTCAAGAAACGATCCGCAGACACGATACACTATTCCGTAATGCGGGTCCTCCGATTTGCTGGACTGCTTCTCCTCGCGCCCGGGCTGTGGGCTCAAGAGGAACTCACGATCACCACCACCTCCGTGCCCAATGGAACCGTCGGCGTTTCCTACAGCGCGGGGATCGGCTCCAACGGAGCGAGCAACTCCACCTGGACCATCTCCGGGGGCAGCTTGCCGCCGGGAATCAACCTGACCGGGGCAAGCGGCGCGAGCGCGACCATTTCCGGGACACCGACCACCTCCGGCTCGTTCTCATTCACGATCATGATCACGCAGCCCGGGTCGTCAGGCATCAACTTTATTCCGCCTCAGACAGCGTCCCGCTCTTTCTCGATCAGTATCACGGTGCCGCCGATCGTCTTCAACACCACCAGTCCGCTGCCCACCGCCATGGCGGGTGTTTCCTACACCACGCAATTCAGCGCGAGCGGTGGAATCCCGCCCTTAACGTTCTCCGCTTTAATTCTTCCGCCCGGCCTGCAGCTCGGTTCCAACGGATCGTTCGGCGGAATACCCACCACAGCCAGCAATTACAGCTTCAACGTCACGGCCACCGATAGCAAAGGCAATACCGCCAGCGTGAATTTCTCGATCGACGTGACATCCGCGCTGGTGTTCGGCACCGCCTCGCCGCTCCCCGCCGGAACCGCCGGAGCTCCCTACTCCGAAACGATCTCTGTTTCCGGAGGCACCGAGCCATACGTATTCTCAATGACCGGCACTTCTCCTCCGGGCCTCAACATAACAAAGTCAGGCAACCTGGCCGGCACTCCGACTGCGATCGGTACTTATACATTCACGGTACAGGTGACCGACAACCTGCAATTCACGGCGACGAAAATGTACAGCGTGACCATCAACGCCGGAACGCCGCTGCTGCAGGTTTCGCCGCTCTCACTCGTCTTCACTTACACAAACGGCGGGGACCTCCCCTTGCCGCAGGCCATCTCGATTGTATCCACCAACGCGGCCGCGGTCCCGTTCACATTCACCATCGACTCGGGCACCTCCGGCACCGCCGCGCCGCCCTGGATCAGCGTTTTGCCTGCTACCGGCGCCGCGCCCGCGCGTCTGCTGGTTTCCGTGAATCCGACCTTGCTGCCACTCATGGCAGGCCAGGCGACCATTCACGTAGCGGTCGCCGGGAACACCGCCCAAGCGCCCATCAATGTGACGGTGGGGTTCGCCATCAACAATAACGAACCGATTCTGCAGACGATTCCGACCGCGCTCAACTTCGCCGCGCGCTTCGACGCCCCGGGAATTCAGCAAAGGAGCTTGATTCTCGATAACGTCGGCGGAAGCTCCCTTCCGCCGCTGACGGCGTCCATCGCCGGCAACAGTCCGTGGCTGACGGTCACGCCCACCTCCGCCACCGTCGCCAATGGCGCCGTCGCGGTCCTGCAAGTCAAGGTGGATTCGACCGGCCTGGCGGTGGGCGACCATCACGACTTCATCCAGATCAGCGGCGCAAATCCGGTTCAGATTCCGGTGAATGTGTTCGTCTCGGCCAGCGGTCCCATCATCAGCCTG
The DNA here is from genome assembly GCA_963797245.1 of Terriglobia bacterium. Taxonomy (GTDB): domain Bacteria; phylum Acidobacteriota; class Terriglobia; order Bryobacterales; family Bryobacteraceae; genus Palsa-187. Next base: position 708,818 of record CAWCPE010000005.1, on the reverse strand, counting down.
GGGGTCAGCGGCCTGCGATTCCAGTCCCGTCAGGGCAACGGCTCTTCACGCCCGCAATCGGTCCAGGTTCTCAACCTCGGCGATCCAACGTCTACCGTGGATTGGACCGCCACGCTGCTCACCGGCTCCGACTGGCTCACGCTTAAGACTTCGAGCGGCACGGCGACCCCGGCGCAACCCGGCGTGCTGACCATGGTTCCGAACTCATCCGTTCCGGGCGATCCGGCCGGCCCGCGCTACGCTCTGGTCAAGGTCGCCGACGCGAACTCGCTCAATTCTCCGCAGTATCTGGCCGCCGTGCTTGACAATGAGCCGTCCACGACGCTCGCCCTGCCTGACCCGTCGCCAGTGGGTCTCTATTTCACCAATAAAACCGGCCCGCAGCAGGTTCTGGTATACACCAGCGCTTCGACGCAAACGCCCTTTGAGACCTCAGCCGTCACCAACGACGGATCGCCGTGGCTCACCGTCACTCCCGCCTCCGGAGTCGCGACCACCAACTCGCCCGGCCAGCTTACGGTCTCGGTGACGCCGCCCGCGACCGCCGGAATCTATACCGGCTACATCAACATTGGAATGAGCGGCGACCTGGTGCTGGTAAATGTCACGCTGATAGTTTTACCCGCGGGAGCGACCGGCAATGAGCCCGCCGCGCGGCCCCTGACGACAGCCAGTTGCACGCCCACCGCGCTCGCCATGACGGAAACCGGCATCGTGAACAACTTCAGCGTCCCGGCAGGATGGCCCGCCACGGTCATCGCCCAGCTCAACGACAACTGCGGCAATCCGATTACGAACGGCTCCATCGTGGCCAGTTTTTCGAATGGCGACGCACCCATTCCGCTGGTCGGGAATCAGAACAACAACACCTATTCGGCCACCTGGCAGCCCGGAACCGTGTCTTCTTCGATGTCCATCACGCTGCGCGCCTCGGTCGGCACGTCTCCGCCGCCTCTCACCCAGCTTTTCACCGGCTCAGTGAATACCAATCCGACTCCGCCGCCGGTTCTGTTGCCGAATGGAACGCTCGATATTTTCTTCACGGAAGCCAATGTCGCCGCGCTGGGAGCAGGACTCGCGCCCGGCAACGTCGTCCAGGTCTATGGATCCGCTCTGGGACCATCGCTCGAGGGCGCGCCGGGCATCCCGCTTCCGACCACCATCGATACCACCTACATGCTGGTGGGCCAATATCAGGCGCCGCTCTACTTCATCAGCCCTTCGCCGCTCGCGGCGGAAATCCCGGTCGAGCTGACACCCAATCAGCAGTATTCCGCTATCGCGAGCGTCAACAACGCGCTCTCCCTGCCCATCACCGTCACCGTGGTGCCCGTGCAACCCGGAATCGCGGTGCGCACCGACGGGACGGCCGAGGCGCAGCACACTGCCGATTATTCACTGGTCACCGCGGCCAATCCCGCCAAACCCGGCGAAACGGTGGTGATTTACCTGGCCGGAATGGGCGCCACCGATCCGAGCGTCGCTTCCGGCGCGCCCACGCCTCCGCAACTGGTGCCGACCACGGTTCAACCCACCGTCACGCTCGATTCGCAGAACGTGACCCTCGGCTACGCGGGCCTCACGCCGAGCGGCATCGGCCTGTATCAAATCGACTTCGAGATCCCCACCAACGCGCGTTCCGGAAACCTTAACGTGATCGTCACGCAAAACGGCGTGGTCAGCAATACGGCCATCCTCCCGGTTTCCAACTAACCAGACGTTTATTTACTTGAACGCCCGGAAATAGGGGCGTATAGTACATCAAACGCCCGGAGTCGGGCCTTGCAGTAACGGGATAGATTTAGGATCTTTGCAGTGCTCATCATTCTCGCCGCGCTGAGTGTGTTTTCCGTGTTGGCGGCCGAAATTGCAGATGGGCAGAACGTCTCTCCAGACGTCTCCGTCTCTTTCGCGGCTCCCGCGACGGAGCCACTCGACCTCGGCCAAAAATATCTCTATTCACTCGACCGTATCGCGGGACCCACCGCGTGGCTTTCTTATGCGGCCGGCGCTGAGATCGACCAGCTTTGGAAGAAGCCCGGCAATTGGGGAGATAATTCGGCATCGTTCGGGGAGCGGATGGCGTCTCACCTGGGTATGCGCCTGGTGCATGAAAACATCGCGTTCGGCGTGCGCGCGCTGGATCATGAGGATCCGCGCTATTTCCGGCTGGGACATGGAAACGTGCTGAATCGCGTCAAATATGCCGCCGTCCACACTTTCGCGGTGCACAACGACAACGGCTCCCTGATGCCGGCCTACAGCCTGTTTGTATCGAGTCTTGCGACGCCGGCCATCGCTCGGGCCTGGCGCCCGGAGCCGCTCACATTCGGCCGGGAGGCGCACGGCGGCGGGATCGGCCTGAGCGTCGGCATCGTGCAGAATCTGTGGCGCGAATTCTCACCCGATCTGCGCCAGATGCTTCCCAAGCGCTTCCGTTAACGGCACGTTTTCGATTTCATGAGAGCACGCGGCACCGCCATGCGGAGCCACGCGCGTCAAGTTTGTTTATGAGGGCTTCGGACGTGCTCCGCTTGCTGACGCGCGCGGTTCTGCATGTCGCTCATTCGACGGCACGACAAACGGAACCCCGACCATCAGAGCCTGTATGAAAAGTGGAGTTGATCCCCGCCGTGACCGGCAGGGCTCGTCGCCGACGCCTGCGCCTTCAACGCGATAGACCAGCCCTGCCGGTAACGGCGGGGCGGAGTCCCGACTTTTCACGCAGACTCATCAGGGAGGGGAGCTAGTCCACAGACCTCGTCAATAAAACCAGGATGTTACGCCACTGGAACCGCACGCCGGATCTGCAAGCCTCGCTTCGCGCCGAGCGCCACGATGTCGCCCTCGTATTTCACCTGGCCGTTGACAATCAGGTCCAGCGCATGCGTTTCGCGGAAATCGAAGCACACCACATCGCCCTCGGTCAGATCCAGCAATTCGGAAACGCCCAGCGTGGGTCCTTGCAACTGCGCGTCCAGGTGCAGTTGCGCCGGACGAATCAAATTCAGGACGCGCGCATGTTCATCCTCGCCGGCCTGCGTTCTGCGAATCGTCCGATGCTGATCGAACTTCTGCCGCAGCATTTTGACGATGATCGACGGAATGCCCAGGTTCATCAAGCCCGACGTTTCGCCGATCCGCAGCTCGATGTTGATGGCTACCACGGCTTCGTTCTGGGCCAGGAAACGCAGCAGCTGCGGCTCGGTTTCATGCGTATCGATCGAAAATTCGATGTTGGCAACCGACGTCCAGGCGTTGCGCAGGTCGTTGAGTATTACGCGCAGAAATCCATCCAGGATGCTCTGTTCGATCTCGGTAATCTCGCGATTGATCTGGGTGGAATTTTTCCCGGTGCCGCCCAACAGCATTTCGAGAATCGGAAAGACCAGCGACGGATTAATTTCCAGCACCCCGCTGCCGTCATACGGCTTCATTCCCAACACCACCAGGCTGGTGGGGGATGGCAGCGTCTGGGTGAACTCCTGAAAAGAAAGCTGTTCCACTGAAATCAGGTTCACCACCACGTACGAGCGGAGATACGCGGACAGGCTCGACGACATGCTGCGGGCGAAATTCTCGTGCAGCAGATGAATGGTGCGGAGCTGGTCTTTCGCGATGCGGTCCGTGCGGCGGAAGTCGTAGAGCTCGGCTCTGCCGGATGGCGCCGCGGCTGTTTCCCGGCCCGCTTTGAACGCATTGTCGATTTCCTGCTGGGAGAGAACCCGATCCATGTTTGTTCATCGGCGGAAACCGCGCGGCGCGGGATTCGGAATATTCCGAACACGCAGAAATCATTAAAGTTCGGTGCGGTCCACCGATAAGCTTTCCGAGGGAATTGAATGCTGGACATACTCATCGTGGACGACTCCGCTGGAATCCGCAAGATTCTTCAACGCGTGATTCGTCAGGCCGAAGTGCCGCTGGGCGTGGTGCACGAGGCGGGGGACGGCTGTGAAGCGCTCGAAGTGCTCAAGACCCATACGGTCGGCCTGATCCTGTCCGACATCAACATGCCCAATATGAATGGTCTGGAGCTGCTCAGCCGGATCAAGGCCGACGCGGCCTTCAAGAACGTTCCGGTGGTGATGGTGTCGACCGAAGGCAACCAGGCGACGGTGCTGGAAGCCGTCCAGCTGGGCGCGGCCGGCTACGTACGCAAACCATTCAACGCCGAACAGATCAAGGAAAAGCTGGCGCGCTTCTTTTGAACCGCCGCGGTCCTCCAAGGTATCCACTCATGACCAACCCAACCAACCCACCCGAATTGATTTCAAAAGCCGCGCTGGTGGAGGTTATCGCCAACGCCACGCACGAGGTTTTTGCAACCATGCTGAACCTGCCGATCGCGGCCGGCGAAATGTGCACCGAGCCCTCCTCCGCCATGGCGCCCCGCTCCGGCATCGTTTCGCTGATCGGAGTGGTCGGAGCCTGGGCCGGAACCGGGTGCCTGGCCTGCTCCGGGAAACTCGCCTGCCGGCTTTCCGAGCAGTTCCTGATGACGCCGTTTGAATCCGTCAATGAGGACGTTCTCGACGCGGTCGGCGAAATCACCAACATGATCATCGGCAACGTCAAGACGCATCTGGAGGAACTGGGCGGCCCGATGGGCCTGAGCACGCCCACCGTGATCTACGGCCGCAACTTCCAGACCCGCAGCGCGCGGGTGCACGAATGGACCGTGGTCCCGTTCGAATGCGACGGCGAAACCCTGTGGGTGCAGATGTGTCTGGCGCCCAACCAGGATTCCCGTGGAACCATTCGAGCCGGCTTTCAAGTGCCGCAACTCCTCAATATCTGAAAAGGAAACTAATAATGATTAAGACATCAAACTGGACCATCGGCAAGAAAGTCGGGATGGGCGTCGGCGGCATGTGCGCGATGGTGCTCGTCCTGACGGGCGTCGCGTTCATGGGCCTGCGCTCGGTGGGCGAAGAATTTGAAGCCGCGGCGAACCAGGACGCTATAAAACTCGACGTCGCGGATTCGATCGACACCGCCGGGTCGGAGATCCTCTCGAACCAGCGCGGCGAATTGGTGCGCTTCTACATGCACGATCTGAAAACCGCCGAGAAATATCACACCCTCGCGCTCGATCAGGCGAAGCAGGCCGAAGCTCTGCTGGTCCGAGTCCAGCCGCTGATTGTAAGCGAGGAGGGCAAGCGGTTCCATTCGAGCGTTTCAAGCGTCATTCAGGCGATCCCCTCCGATGAAGACAAAGTCTGGGAACTCGGGAGCGGCGGTCACAGTGATGCCGCGGCGAAATTCTATGCCGAACAGACCCTCCCCAGGATCCAGCAGCTAAACAAGTTAACAGGTGAATGGTCTCAGCATGAGAGGGACGACCTCGCCGCGGGTGTCGAGAAAGGGCGCGGCCAGATCGCCCGATCGCAATGGATGTCGGCAGGCACGGTGATCGTCTTCCTGTTGATCGCCGCATCCGTGATGTTCATGATGTTCCGATCTATCGCCGAGCTCAAGCGCATGACCGTCGAGCTGCACGAAAGCGAAGATCAGATCGCCAGCGCTTCGACGCAGGTGGCCGGATCCAGTTCATCGCTCGCCTCGGGCGCGTCGCAGCAGGCCGCTTCGCTTGAGGAGACCTCGGCGTCGGTCGAGGAAATCTCCTCCATGACCAAGAAAAACGCCGAAAATTCGCAGGTCGCGGCCGAAGTGATGACCACCGTCGACAAGCATGTGAAGGAAGGCAACCGCACGCTCGAACAGATGGTGCTGTCCATGCACGACATCTCCGCGTCCAGCGACAAGATCGGGAAAATCATCAAAGTGATCGACGAGATCGCCTTCCAGACCAACATCCTGGCTTTGAACGCGGCGGTGGAAGCCGCGCGCGCCGGAGAAGCCGGCATGGGATTCGCGGTAGTGGCCGACGAAGTCCGCAACCTGGCCCAACGCTCGGCTCAAGCCGCCAAGGACACCGCGGCGCTGATCGAGGATTCCATCGCGAAATCGATGGAAGGCGGATCGAAGCTCCAGCAGGTCACCGAAGTGATCCGCGCCATCACGGAAAGTTCCGCGAAGGTGAAGACTCTGGTGGATGAAGTGAATCTCGGCAGCCAGGAACAGGCCCGCGGGATCGACGAGATTTCGAAAGCGGTGGGACAGATGAACCAGGTGACGCAATCCACCGCGGCGAACGCCGAAGAAAGCGCCTCGGCGAGCGAAGAGCTTTCCGGCCAGGCCGCCGCCATGGGCCAGGTGGTGGAGCGCCTTCGCGGCATGGTGATCGGCGACGGCGTCGATTCCCCGGTGCGCAAAGCCGCTCCCGCCGGCATCGCGACCCTGAAGACCACGCTGGCTCCGCGCAAACGCCCCGCGATGTCGGCCGTGCCGGCGTCCGTCAAGGCGGCTTCGAGCGCCATTCCGCTCGAAGACAACTTCACCGAATTCTAGACCGGTCCCAAGGAGAAATGAATATGCAAACCGCTGTCCTCGCCGGCGTCCCGCCGAGCACCAACATGGAGCCGCCCGTTTCCGTCAAAAGCGATACGCGCGCAGGAAAATACCTGACCTTCGGCCTCGGCAAGGAAGAGTTCGCCATCCAGGTGATGCGGGTCCGGGAAATCATGGGCGTGCAGGAAATCACTGCCGTGCCGCAAACCCCGGAATACGTCAAAGGCGTGATCAACCTGCGCGGAAAGGTGATCCCGGTGGTGGATCTGCGCCTCAAGTTCGGAATGCCGCCCCAGGATTACACCCAGCGCACCTGCATTATCGTGGTGCAGATCGAACAGGACGACACGCGCCTGCTCACCGGCGTGGTGGTGGATGAAGTGTCCGAAGTGGTCACGCTCCAGTCCGGCGATATCGAAGATACGCCCGATTTCGGCCGCGGCGTCGCCACGCCTTATCTGCTCGGAATGGCCAAGCTCAAGGGCAAGGTGAAAATTCTGCTGGACATCAACAAAGTCATGTCGGACCAGGAAGTCCGCGGGCTGGGCGCCTTCGAGTAAGGAACCAGCGCAATGGCCTCGGATTCCATCCAACTGAACGAGCTCTCGAGCGATCCGGAACTGCTCAACGATTTCATCTCGGAATCGCGCGAGCACCTGTCGTCCATCGAGATGCACCTGCTGGCGCTCGACCAGGACACTGGGAATGTCGAAGCCCTGCACGCCATTTTCCGCGGCTTCCACACCATTAAAGGCCTGGCCGGCTTCCTCGGCATGGACGCCATCGGCACGGTCACGCACGAAGTCGAAAATGTTCTCGACCTGGCGCGCAACGGAAAAATCTCGATGACGCCGGCGCACATCGATGTGGTGCTCGCCAGTAAAGATTACGTTCACACCTGGCTGCGGCAACTGGAGACCATGGCAGCCGGAAAAACTCCTTGTTTCCCGGGCAACGAAGAGCTGTTGATATCCATACACGATCTCTCCTCGGATCGGGCGCCTGCCGCGGACCCCGTGCCTGCGGCCTTAAGCGCACTGGCTGCGTCACAACCCGAGCCGCAGCCGGAAAGTCCGTCCAAATCCGGCGAAGCGCGCTCCATCAAAGTCGACACCCAGAAGCTGGATCTTCTGATCGACATGGTGGGCGAAATGGTGATCGCGCAATCGCTGGTGAAGCACGACCCTGACCTGGTGGTCACTGGAAAACCCAGGCTCACGCGCAACCTGGCGCAGCTCGCGCGCATTACGGGTGAGCTGCAGCGTACCGCCATGGCCATGCGCATGGTGCCCATCAAGCATCTGTTCAATAAAATGTCGCGGCTGGTCCGCGATCTTTCCCGTAAAAGCGGCAAGCAGGTGGAGCTGGATCTGGTCGGCGAAGAAACCGAGCTGGATCGCAACATTGTCGAGGAACTGTCCGACCCGTTGATGCACATGGTTCGCAATTCCCTCGATCACGGCATTGAAATGCCGGAAGAACGCGTCCAGGCCGGCAAGAATCCGGTGGCGCGCGTGACGCTCAAGGCCGGGCATCAGGCCGGCTACATTCTGCTCCAGGTCTCCGACGACGGCCGGGGTCTCGATTGCGAGAAAATCCTTCGGAAGGCGCGCGAGAAAGGGATCATCGAAGAGGGCGCGCGGCTTCAGGAAAGCGAAATTTTCAACCTCATTTTCGCTCCCGGATTTTCCACCGCCGAGCAGATCACCGCGGTCTCCGGACGCGGCGTCGGAATGGACGTGGTGCGCCGCCAGATCCAGAAACTGCGTGGAAAAATCGAAGTGAGCTCGATCCAGGGTCAGGGCGCGACCATTCTGTTGAAGCTGCCGCTCACCCTCGCCATCATCGACGGGCTGATGGTGCGCGCCGGCGGCCAGACCTATATCGTTCCCATCTTCGCCGTTCGCGAAATGTTCCGGCCCACCGCGGACATGCTTTCGACCGTCGAGAATCGCGATGAAATGGTCCTGGTGCGCGGCTCGCTTCTGCCGGTGATCCGGCTCAACCGCCGCTTCGGCTTGCAGGCGAGATCCGAAGATCTCTGCGAAAGCCTTCTGATCGTGACCGAGTCGGGCGGCAAGCGCTTCTGCCTGGTAGTGGAGGAGCTGATCGGCAAGCAGGAGGTGGTCATCAAGAGCCTCACCGGATCGGTACGCAACGTCCGCGGAATTGCCGGCGGCGCCATTCTGGGCGATGGCCGCGTCGGCCTGATTCTCGATCCGGAGGGCCTGTTCGCCCAATGAGCACACTTGAAGCACCCGCGATGAAGGCCGCGGATTTCCAGAAAATCAGCCGCCTGGCCTATGACCATTTCGGACTGAACTTGCCGGCCGGAAAGGAAACCCTGGTCTCCGCGCGGCTGGGCAAGCTGATGCGCGTCGAAGGATTTCATAACTTCGCCGACTACTACAGCCACGTGCAGAGCGACGCGACCGGGCAGGCGCTGATCGGCCTGATTGACGCGCTCACCACCAATTACACGTCGTTCCTGCGCGAGCCGCGCCATTTCGATTTCCTGACCAACGCCGTCACAGGCGAGTTCCGAGACCAAGCATCCCTGCGCATCTGGAGCGCGGCGTGTTCTTCGGGTGAGGAGCCGTATACCATCGCGATGAGTCTGCTCGATGCCGCCTCGCGGGTCCACTGCGCGTGGGCGCCCGCCCTGCGCATTCTCGCCACCGATATTTCGACGCGCGTTCTGGATCACGCGCGCCGCGGCGTTTATCCGGCGGAAAAATTCGAAACGGTTCCGGCTGCGTGGAAGCACACGTTCCTGCTCAAAGGGTCGGGCGATTCGCAGGGCAGATATAAAATCAAGCCCCACGTCGCCGCCCTGATCGAGTTCGCGCGCTTCAACCTGATGGACCAGGCCCCGCGCTCAGGCTTCCACTTCATCTTCTGCCGCAACGTGATGATCTATTTCGACCGGCCCACGCAGCAGCGCATTGTGCGGAAACTGGCCGAGTCGATCGAACCCGGCGGATATTTTTTCATCGGCCATTCGGAAACGCTCAACGGATTCGATCATCCGCTGCGCTACATCGGCCCGGCGATTTACCGGAAAGAGGCGCGCCGATGAGCACCCTGGTGGTGGGAATCTCGGATTGCAAAATGTCCGGCGATCAGGACGCGGTTCTGACCACCTACGCGCTCGGCTCCTGCATCGCCGTCACGGTGTACGATCCGGTGGCGCGCATCGGCGGGCTGCTGCATTACATGCTGCCGGAAAGCGCGATCGAGCCCTCCAAGGCCGCCCAGAACCCCTACATGTTCGCCGATACCGGCATCCCCGATCTGCTGCGCCGGGTGCGCGAAGCCGGAGCCAGCCGTCCTCGCATGGCTGTGCGCATCGCCGGCGGAGCCCAGATGATCACCGGCAGCGACCTGTTCCAGATCGGCCGGCGCAATTATCTTGCCGCGCGCAAGCTGCTGTGGAAGGAAGGCCTCATGATCGCCGGCGAATGCGTCGGCGGCGAGGTCTCGCGCACCGTCCGCATGGAGGTTTCAACCGGGCGCACCTGGGTCCGCGAAGGCGCGCTCGAAAAACCGCTCGACAAGTCTAAACCGGGAGCTCGATAAAGATGCTTACGCCCCTGATCGTCGACGATTCTCCGCTGATGCGGGCGTTTATCAAACGCGTCATCCGGCTGGCGGGATATGACGCGAATCCGCTCGAGGCCGCCAACGGCCGCGAAGCGCTCGACTGCCTTAAGGCGCACCACGCCGACGTTATCCTCACCGACATCAACATGCCCGTCATGAGCGGCGAAGAATTGCTGATCGAGCTGAAGAACAACGGAACGCTCGAGACCACTCCGACGCTGGTGATTTCCACCGACGCCACGCGCGACCGCGCGCATCGCATGCTGGAGCTGGGCGCGCGCGGTTATCTCGCTAAACCATTTTCACCGGAAGCGCTGCGCGAACAACTCGACCGGATCCTGGGAGACGGCCATGCCATATAACAACGAAGCGCTGGCGGTAACCACCCGCGCCGTGATCGAAGACGTCCTTGAAACCATGTTCTTTTCGACCGCCGTCGCGGTGGAGGGCGCCCGCGATCCCGGCTCGATCTCCGCGCGCATTCATTTTGATGGGGACCCGTCCGGCGAATTCGAGCTCACGCTCACGCGCGGCGCGGCCCGTCAGTTCGCGACCTCATTTCTGGCCGTCGACGAACCGGATCTCCCGCCCGATGCCGACGCGGAAGTGACCTGCGAGCTGGCCAACATGATCTGCGGCGCGGCGTTGAGCCGCGTGCATCCCGATTCCGTAGTCCGGTTGAACGCGCCCTACATTTGCGACGCCGTGGCACCGCTCGAAGGCGTGCGCCAGCGCTTTGAAACTCCCGAAGGGGTCCTGAGCATCACCATGCGGGTGAACTGATGGCGGCGGGCAAAAAAATCCGCGTCCTGATCGTGGACGATTCGGCCATCGTGCGCCGCGCGCTCTCCGATATCATCAACGCGCAGCCCGATCTCGAAGTGGCCGGGACGGCGTGCGATCCATTTGTGGCGCGCGACAAAATTCTGGCGCTCGACCCGGATGTCCTGACGCTGGATATCGAGATGCCGCGCATGGACGGCCTGACGTTCCTGAAAAAGCTGATGCGTTTCCACCCGATGCCGGTGGTGGTGATCAGCTCGCTCGGCCAGGCCTCCAGCCGCGCCGCGATCGAAGCGCTGCAATGCGGTGCGGTCGACGTGGTCGCTAAGCCGGGCGGCCCGTATTCGGTGACCGAACTGCGCACCCAACTCTCCGAGAAACTGCGCGCTGCCGCCGGCGCCCATCTGACCGCGCGCTCGAGCGATCCGGGTCCGCGTTCGCCCGCCCCCACGCCCCCGCCCCAGCGCCGTCCGTCCTCGATCATCGCCATCGGAGCATCCACCGGAGGCGTCGAAGCGCTTCGTTCGGTGCTGGTCGAGCTACCCGCCGAAATGCCTCCCATCGTCATCGTCCAGCACATTCCGGCGGTATTTTCAGCCGAGTTCGCGCGGCGCCTGGATTCCACCTGCAAGCTGCACGTCAAAGAAGCGGCCGATGGCGACGCGCTGGTGCCCGGATGGGCGTACATCGCACCTGGAAATTTTCATCTGCGCGTGGCGAACTCAGGCGGATGGCGAGCCGTAGTCAGCGACGGTCCACAGGTTCACTTCCAGCGGCCCGCCGTGGATATTCTGTTCGAATCCGTCGCTGAACAGGCCGGGCGCAACGCGATCGGAGTGATCCTCACCGGCATGGGCGCCGACGGCGCGGCCGGATTGCTGAAGATGAAGCAGGCGGGCGCCAGCACCATCGCGCAGAACGAAGCGAGCTGCGTCGTCTTCGGAATGCCGCGCGAAGCCATCCGCGCCGGCGCGGTCGACGACATTCTGCCCCTCAATCAGATCGCCGCAATGCTCACGCCAATCGCCTCCACCAACCCAAAATAAAGATCCGATTCACCACTGTGCGAAAGCGGACACTTGATGGCGAAATCGAACAGCTGCAGTAATTTGTAAAGAAACGTCCGATTCATCGTCATGAAGGAACGAGGGCTTGTGTGCGAACGTAAATGGAAGAGGAATTGCACTCATGGCACCTCCAACGAGAAGGGTTTTATTGCAAATGAGAACTGTTCGACTTTTTTTGGCCGTGCTGGCGCTGGCCGGCGTGGTCCCGAGCGTGGTGGCTCAGCAGTACGCGGAAGTGACCATCGATCCGCCCAAACGCATTCCGATTATCCAGCCGCTGCTTTCCCCGTTCAACGCGCAGAGGCGCTATATCGGACCGGCCAAGCTGACCAATTCGCCGCGCATCGACGATTTGATCCGCGGCGGCAATCTGTATCTGGACGTGAACGACGTGATTGCGCTGACGCTCGAAAATAATCTGGACATCGCGATCCAGCGCTACGGCGCGTATCTCGCCAAAGAAGTGTTGATGCGAACCAAGTCAGGCGCGGCTCCGCGCAGCTTCAACCAGCCGATTGCTTCCCCGCCGCAGAGCATCAGCACGGCCGGCGTGACGGTGGGCGCGGTGGGACTCGCGGGCGGCGGGGCCGGCATCAGCTCCGGCGGCGGATTGATCGCGACCATCGGTGTGACGCCCGTGAACCTGGACCCTACGCTCAGCGCGAGTTTTCAGGTAGGCCATTCGAGCACACCGGAAAGTCTGACTACGGTGAGCGCCACTTCCGCGCTGGTCGCCAACTACGAAACCTATTCGGTGGCCTACACGCAGTCCTTTACTCCGGGAACCACCGTGCAGTTTGATTTCAATGCCCAGCATTACTCATTGAACGCTCCGGCCAACTCGTTGAACCCGTACTCGCAGGGATATCTGGATTTCAATATCGCCCAAAACCTGCTGCAGGGCCTGGGCCGCGGCGTCAACAACCGGTACATCCGGATGTCGAAGAACAACGCCAAGGTGAACGATCTGAATTTCAAATTGCAGGTGATCACCACCGTCGCCGGCGTGCTGAATCTGTATTGGGATCTGGTCAGCTTTGACGAGGACCTGCGGATCAAGCAAAAGGCGCTTGAAACCGCCCAGCAGCTTTTGGAAGACAACAAACATCAAGCTGAACTCGGCACGCTGCCGGCCATTGAAGTGACGCGCGCCCAGGCCGAGGTTTCGCAGACCAAGGAAGATCTGCTGATCTCGCAGACCAACGTCGCGCAGCAGGAAATTATTCTCAAGAACGCGCTCAGCCGCACCGGCGCCGTGAACGCCGCGCTCGACCAGATTCACATCGTGCCGCTCGATCATATCCAGGTGCCCGAAAAAGAAAATTTAAAGCCGACCACCGAACTGGTGGAGGAAGCCATCGCCGACCGTCCGGAGATTCAGTACACCAAGATCAACCTGGACAGCCAGAAGATCGCGATTGCGGGCACCCGCAGCAATCTTTTGCCGTCGCTCACCGCCTTCGCCGACGTCAATAACGCCGGCCTCACCGGAACGCCGAATCCGCTGTGCCCGCCCGGCGTCAGTTATTGCGTGCCGCTGCCGTATTTCGTGGGCGGAACGTCGAATCTGTTCGGACAGATTTTCCGCCGCGACTTTCCCAATTATTCGGCCGGCCTGTCGCTGAACATTCCGTTCCGCAACCGCGCCGCGCAGGCCGACTACGTCGACGATATGCTCACGCTGCGCCAGACCGAGCTGCAGCTTCAGAAAGCCGTCAACGACGTGAAGGTGCAAGTCAGGAACGCGGTGATCAGTCTGCAGCAGGCGCGCGCGCGGTATGAAAACGCAGTCGCCTCGCGCAAACTGGCCGAGCAGACCCTCGAAGCCGAGCAGATGCGCTTCAAATTCGGCGAATCGACCATCGCCACCGTAGTGCAGTCGCAGCGCGACCTGGCCACCAGCCAGACTGCCGAGATTCAATCGGTCGCCAACTACACCCACGCCAAGACCGCGTTCGATCAGGCGATGGGACAGACGCTCGAAGTGAATCACGTGTCGATCGAGGAGGCCACTGCGGGAAAAGTCCAGAGGCAGTCCTTCGTACCCGCCGATGCTCCCAAGGACGGAGGCGGCCGATGAACCCGCGCCAAGCCATCGCACTGCTCGCCGCGTGGGGTTTCACGCTGACACAATTGCAAGCGCAGGAACCGTTCGTCGAGCGTCCGACCAGTCCTATCCTGTGGCGGCCCTACATGCGGCCGACCGTGCCGCCCGCCGTGATGACCAATTCGGACCGGATCCGCTCGCTGATCCGCGCCGGCACGTTGTATCTGACTTTGCAGGATGCCATCGCGCTCGCCATCGAAAATAATCTCGACCTGCAAGTCGACCGGTACGGGCCGCTGCGGGCGCAGTGGACGGTGGAACGCCAGCAAGCCGGCGGACCGCTCAAAGGATCGACTTCGAGCAATGGAGCCAGCTCGATCGTGGTCTCGGGTCAGGGCGTCGCGGGAGCTGAGGCGAGCGCGAACGTCGGCAACACCGGCGGCAACAGCAGCAGCTCGCAGAACAACGGCACCTTCACCCAGATCGGACCGATCACGCCGAACCTGGACCCGACCCTCACCGCGAACAACATGCAGTGGGGCCACCGCACCACTCCGCAATCCAATCTGCAGATCAGCGGCACCGAGGCGCTGGTGGACGTGAATCACAATTTTCAGCCGAATGTGACCGAGGGATTTCTCACCGGTGGAATCGTGCAGGCGTCGCTACAGGAGAACTACCTCAAGGAGAATTCGCCCAGCGACGTTTTGGATCCTTCCCTCGCTCCCGTCGCCTACGCCTACGCGCAGCAGCGGCTGCTGAGCGGACGCGGAATCGGCGTGAACAGCCGTTATATCCGCGTGGCGCAGAAGCAGGCCATCATTGCGAACGTGACTTTTAGATCCCAGGTGCTGAACCTGGTGGCGCAGGTCGCCAACGTCTATTGGGACCTGGTGGTGGACCAGGAGGACCTGGCAGCCAAGCTGCACGCGCGCGACTTCGCCGAAAAATTCCTGGAGGACACCCAACAGGAGATCCGGCTGGGCTCGGTCGCGGGCGTCGACATTTATCGCGCCGAGGCCGATCTCTCCACGCGCAATCAGGATCTGGCGATTTCCCAGCAGACCATTGACCAGCAGGTGGTCACGTTAAAGGATCTGATCAGCCGCGAAGGCACCGAGGATCCGGTCATCGCTCCGGTGCGAGTCGTGGCGCTCGATCACATCGAGGTGCCGGCCGCCGAAGAATTGCCTCCGCTGCGGACCCTGGTCGAGACCGCCATGACGCATCGGCCGGATGTACAGATCGACAAGCTGAATAATGAAGCGCAGGAAATCAGCGCGCTCGGAACGGCGAATGCGATTCTCCCGTCGCTTACCGCTTCCGGCTATGTGTTGAACCGCGCCGAGGCCGGCAGCGTCAATCCGATCTCTCCCTTCAAGCCGATTCCCTCGCAGATCGGCGGACTGGGCAACGCGCTCGGCCAGATTTTCACGGGCCAATACAATACTCGCGCCGCGGCGTTAAGTTTCAACGGGCCCATCCGCAACCGGTCGGATCAGGCCGATCTCGGCATCGACCAGTTGCAACTTCGCCAGGGCGATCTGATCGAGCGCCGCAGCCGCAACGATATGGTGGTCTCGATTTCAAACCAGATGATCGCGCTGCGCCAGGCAAGCGCGCGTTACCGCACCGCGGTCGCCACGCGTGAACTGCAGCAAAATCTGCTCGATCAGGAACAACAGAAGTTCCGCCTGGGCAGCTCGACCATCGATCTCATCATTGCCGCGGAACGTACGCTGACCAGCGCGCAGTATGTGGAAATCTCGGCTCTGCGGGGATACAGCCAGGCCCGCGTCGGGCTGGATCAGACCCTCGGCCTGACGCTGGATACAAATCACGTTTCGGTGGACGAAGCGCTCAAAGGAAAAATAGAGCGCGAATCGACGCCGCCGGCGGATGCGCCGAAGCGCTAGCGCGTGGGTTTAGTGTGGGGCCGGCTTGCAGCCGGCGGACCCGTTTTCAACGGGTCCCGCCGACCTGAAAGGTCGGCTGCGGGCAGGCATGCCCACCCCACCAACCTGCCTCGCCCAGCTTACCGTTAATCGATTATGTTCACGTCCGAAAATGGCGGCAACTTTCGAACCGCCCGGGCACTTTGCACGTCTTTACATATATGACGCTTCCGGCGATCGATTCCCTGGTCCGTAAGATCGTTTCGAGCCGCGCCATGGCCCGATCGGAGCGCCTCGCGCGCTTTCTCGAATACACTGTGAGCGAAACCCTGGCAGGCAACTCCGGCCAGATCAAAGAATTTGTGCTCGGCGTGGAAGTGTTCGGCCGCACGCCGGACTACGATCCGCGTCTCGACCCCATCGTCCGCGTGGAAGCGCGGCGCCTGCGCATGAAGCTGCGCAAATACTACGACACCGAGGGCCGCGATGACCGCATTCGGATCGAGTATCCGAAAGGAAGCTACGTTCCCGCCATCTCTCCGTTTCGCCCGGAAGATCGCGATGCGGAACCCTCCGGCGAAGTCCGGCGCGCGATCGTCGTGCTGCCGTTTTCGAGCCCGGATGAATCGGAATCTTTCGCGGCGGCGGTCGGCGAAGGCCTGATCTCGGCGCTCGTGAAGATGCAGGACCTGCGCGTGGTCGCATGGAATACCGCGCTGCGCCTGCAGCCGACGCCGCGCGATTACGCCCGGCTGGGCGACCAGTTGCAGGTCCACGGCGTAGTGGAAGGCCGCGTTGCACCGGTCAAGGAAGATCGCATCCGCGTGGCCGCACAGCTGGTCGACGTGCGCGATGGCGCATATATGTGGACGGATTCTTTCGAGCGCCCGCGCGGTGAAATCGGCTCCATCCGCGACTCCATTGCGGCCGGTCTGGCCCACGCTCTGCACCTCAATTCCGCCCTGCCGCAACTTTGACGTCCAACCCGGTAAAATAGAGTCGTTATGCAGAAAGCAGTTCTGCTGCTCCTACTCGCCGTCGCGATGTCCGCGGGCGAACTCGAAAAAGCGCGCGACGCGCAGGATAAAGCCGCTCTGGATCGCCTGGCAGCGCAAACGCTGGCCGAGGCGCAGAACAAACCGAACGATGCCGCCGCGCAGTACCAAGCCGCGCTCGCCAATTCCTACCTGGCGGAAATCTCCATCGAGCTGCGCGACAAGACTCAAGCGCACTCCGCCGCCGAATCCGGCATCAAGTCCGCCGAACGCGCGCTCACCCTCAAAGGCGACGTCGCGGAATATCATCGGATCTACGGCACGCTGTGCGGCCAGGCCATTTCCGCGAACCTTCTGCAGGGCCTCAAATACGGCCGCTGCGCGCAGGAGGAGGTCAACAAAGCAGTCCAGATGGATCCGCGTTCTGCGGTAAACTACGTAAGCCGAGGCGTCGGGTACTACTACTTACCGCCTCAATTCGGCGGCGGCAATGATCTCGCGATTAAGGATTTTCAAAAGGCTCTGGAACTCAACCCGCAATCCGCCGATGCGCATATGTGGCTCGGTCTCGCGTTGCGCAAAGCGAACCGCAACCCCGAGGCAAGAAAGGAGTTCCAGCGCGCACTCGAGCTGAATCCGTCGCGGGTCTGGGCCCGGCAACAGCTCGAAAAAACCCCCGGTTCGTGAGCCTAAAAGAGAAGTGCTGAAAAATGTTCGAAATAACTAGTAGATTTCCTGGTCTAATTGACGCGTCCGACGAGCATCGAAGCTGCTCCTCAAAAAATGCCTGACCACGTGTATCAATTGCTGTTGGTGGAAGACTCGCTCGCCGAGGCGCACCTTTTTAAGGAAGTGCTGCGCACCTGGGCCGTCCGGCATCTTCTCACGGTGGTCAAGGACGGCTGGGAAGCGATGGCTTACCTCAACCGGCACGGCTATTTTACCGACGCTCCGAAGCCCGATCTGATTTTTCTGGATCTCAGCATGCCCGGCCTCGACGGCTTTGAAACGCTCCGCCAGATCCGCCATCACGAGGATCTTGAAGTAGCGAGCATTCCGGTGATCGTGCTCACCAATTCCGCGGCGCCATCGGATGTGAAGCGGGCCTACCAGGCAGGCGCGAACTGCTACATCACCAAACCGTCCACGCTCGAGCAATCTTACGAGCTGATGGCGGCGGTCGAATGGTTCTGGTTCGAGATCAACAAGCTGCCTCCGCCGTCCGTATCGCGCCAGCCGAAGCAGGAAGTTTCCGATTAGAATCTCCTCTGAAGCCCTGAAGTCTGTGTGAAAAGTGGTGTTGATCCCCGCCGTCACCGGCAGGGCTGGTCACGGACGTCTGCGCCTTCAGCGCGATAGACCAGCCCTGCCGGTAACGGCGGGGGTGGAATCCCGACTTTTCACATACACTCGTGAACGCAGGCGAGCCATGCAGCCGCGCCAAAAGCAGCCCCACGCCTCGCTACAATAGGAATCGCAATCCCCTTTTTCTTTCCATGCCAGAAGATCGACGTCCGAATCCCGATCAACTGCTCGCCGCAGTCGAGGCGCAGGAGCGCAGCGAGCGCCGGGGAAAACTGAAAATCTTCCTGGGCTATGCGGGAGGCGTCGGAAAGTCGTTTCGCATGTTCGACGAAGGCCGCCGCCGCAAGAGCCGGGGACAGGACGTGGTGGTGGCCGCCACCCAGCCTTCCGCCAACGAAGACGTCGCGGAGCTGCTGCGCGGGTTTGAAGTGATCCCCGGGGCCAACGGCGCCATCGATGTCCCCGCGGTCCTGCGCCGCCATCCCGAAGCCTGCCTGATCGACGGTCTAGCGTATCGCAATCCGCCCGGAAGCAAGCACGAGAATCGCTGGGAAGACGTGGAAGAGCTGCTCAGCGCCGGCATCTCCGTCATTACCTCCATCAATCTTCAGTACGTGAAGGAAAAACAGCCTGAGGTGGAATTGATTCGCGGAAAAAAATTCAACGAATCGGTCCCGGAGGCGTTTATCCACACCGCGGACGAGATTGAAGTGGTCGATGCGCCGCCCGAATACTGCCTGACGCGCGGGGAAAATTCCGCGCTGGGCCCGGTCGAGCTGCAGCGCCAGCTTTCCCAACTGCGCGAGATCGCGTTGATCCTGGCCGCCGACGTGGTGGATCATCAGCTCGAAGAATACCTGCGCAACCATCGCCAGCAGCAGCTGTACGGAGCGCATGAGCGAATCCTGGTGTGCGTGACTCCCCGCTCGAACGCTTCCATCATGATCCGGCGCGGGCGCCGCCAGGCCGACCGCTTCCACGGCGATCTCTACGTCCTGTATGTCGAGCAGCACGCTCTCAACGTCGAGGACCGGAAAGTGGTCGACGCGAGTCTGGCTGAGGCGCGCGCCGCGCGAGCCCATGTGGAAACCCTGCATGGCGAGGATCCCATCGGCCTGATTCTCCGCTTCGCCGCCGACCATGGAATCACGCAAATATTTGTCGGCCACAGCCAGCAGCGCGGGATTCTGAGCCGCTGGAAACCGAATCCGGTGGAGCGGCTCATTATGGAAGCCGACGGCATCGACGTGCGGATTTTTCCTCACGAAGAGCACCCGCAAGCTCAACATGGATGATACGGCGCGCCGCGGTAAACTGACCATTTTCCTCGGGTATGCCGCCGGCGTCGGCAAGACATACAAGATGCTGGAGGAAGCTCAGCAGTCCCGCCGGCAGGGCCGGGACGTGGTGATCGGCTACTTCGAACCGCACGGCCGCGCCGACACGATCGCGAAGACGGACGGCCTCGAAATCATCCCACGGAGGCTCATCGCCTATCGCGGACGGGAATTTGAGGAGATGGACACCGACGCCATCCTGGCGCGCCATCCCGAAATCTGCGCGGTGGATGAGTTCCCCCACACCAACATTCCCGGCGCCGAACGCGGCAAGCGATGGGAGGACGTGATGGTGCTGCTGCAGGCCTCGATCGACGTGCTGACGACGATGAACATCCAGCACCTGGAAAGCCTGAACGACCAGATCCGCGAGATCGCCGGCATCCAGGTCCGCGAAACCATCCCGGACTGGGTGGTGCAACAGGCCGACGAAGTGGTGCTGATCGACCTGCCGCCCCGCGCGCTGATGAACCGGCTGCAGCGCGGCGTGATTTACAGCAAGGACAAAGCCGAGCGGGCGCTGAATAATTTCTTCAAGGAATCGACCCTCGGCGTGCTGCGGGAGATGGCGCTCCGCCAAACCGCCCACGAAGTGGATGTCCGGCAGGTGGAGGAAGACGAGCCGGTCGACGCGGCGCATCCCGACGCGGCCGCCAGGATTGACGAGCGGATTCTGATTCACGTGACCGAATCGCCCGCCGCGGCGGCGCTGATCCGGCGCGGAAAACGGGTCGCCGATTATCTGAAAGCGGATTGTTTCGCAGTGTGCGTATTGCCTACGGGCGGAATGGCCGGGCTCTCGAAGACCGCGCGGGAGGCGATCGAGCATCACCTGGATTTCGCGCGCAAGCTCCACATCGAAACCCGGATTCTCGAAGGCGCCAACGCAGCCGAAACCCTGGTGGACTTCGCGCGCCAGCACGCGGTCACGCAGATTTTTCTATCCAAGCCGCACCCGCGCGCGCTCGCATTCCTGAGGAAAAACGACCTGGTGATGCAGATCGTGCGGCTGGCCACGGACCGCCAGGTCACCGTGGTCGCGGAACGCCGGCAGCCGTTATAAACGCACGCTAATATGCTTGGCCGCGGTTGTCGACGTCTATCACCACCATCCCGTCCGGGCCCTCGAAGCGAAAAAACACCCGCCACTTACCAACTCTCAGCCGATGCTGCCCCTTCAAAGCCCCTTTCAGAGCCTTAACGTCGCCGCGGCCGGATTGGGCGAAATTCTCCAAAGCGCGAATGACGCGCGCGGCCTCCGCGCTCTCCATCCGAAGCAACTCACGTTGAGCGGCGGGCCTATACGCCAGGCTTCGTTGCAAGTCCCAGCCGCCGCTTCAGTTGATCATGAGAGATCATCTCTCCGGGCTCCGCTCCGGAAGCCAGGACGCGGTCGACCGTCTCAGCGTCGACGTCCTCCTCGGGAGCTTCCGCCAACAGCCTGGCGAAATCTTCGTCGCACATCGGCGCCGAATCCAGAAGGGTCAGGAGCGCATGGACCTGCTCCGGCGGCAAGGTCTCAACCAGTTCTCGAAGCCGGTCGCGTTCGCTCATGTCGGCAGGTAGAAGTTGGTACGCCCGGTAAGATTCGAACTTACGACCTCTTGCTTCGGAGGCAAGCGCTCTATCCAGGCTGAGCTACGGGCGCACGTGGCTCAATTATAGCGCCTATTCGCAGAATACCCGAACTTTACTGTTTCTGCCTCCGTCGACGTCCACCGTCAGCTCGCTCAGGTGCTCGACTAACGCTTCCAGATTCTCGGGCTTGATCTCGTTCAAGTCGAGCGGGACGCCTTCCCGGTGAAGCGCGGCGTTGACCTGGTCGCGCGCTTTGGGCGGAATCAGACTGACCAGCTTCACCCCGGCGCGCAGAAGCTGCATGGGCACCCGGACGTTCACGTTGACCGGATCGCCGGCGTGGCCTTCGTCGGTTACCACCACGCGGATGAACTTCGGCTTGCCGTTCTGAGGAGCCGGCGTGGGTTCGTTTTGTAAAGCCGTCAGAAGCTGCTCCGCTTCGCCGGCCGTGATCTTGCCGGCCGCCAGCATCTCCAGGATTTTCATTCGATTCTCATTCATAAGACACTCACCTGTAATGACTTTCCACACATTTCGAGCTCCAAATCGGTGCCCTTCGAGGCGGTCAGAATCTGCCACAGCACCGCAATGGTGCGGAAGGGATTGATTCGGACCAGGGCCAGCGGCAGGAGAAGTAAAGTAAACGGCATCAATAGAATCCAAATAATAGCGAGAGGAATCCAGTAGGTGCTGTCATGGCCGACCGTGACGGTCGCAACCAGTGGGATCATCATTTGCCCTCCATTTCCTTGATCGCGTCCGCAGCCGTGATCTCGCCGCGATGGAGCCGTTGCAGGATTTCGTTGCGGGACGGCGCTGGGTTCGTTTCGACAAACTCCAGACTGTTCGCGATCCTGGTCAGCCTGGCCTTTATGGTCGGATAACTTAGCCCGAAAACCTGTTCCATTTCTTTAATCGACCCGTGGCTTCGTACGAACGCAGTCACGAACACCTGATCCTCCAGCGGAAGCCTCGCGAGTTGCGGCAATTCGAACTGACCCTCAATCGCGATCCCGCGACGCGTGATGCGGACGCGCTCCACAACGATCGGCTCGCCTTGGGTCAGTTTCGAAAGCTGCTGCCAGTCTTCCATTCGATAAATCAATCTTGAACTTAATTTATTTAAGTGTCAAGCAAAAAGTTATTGATTTTCTAAAGAACGTCGGCGAATCCGCGCTTCAAGTGACGGAAGAAGAGGCCGCCGATGATGAAGACCGCGATGGACATGGCGGCCAGCTCGAAAACTTCCGCCGCGTGCGGCCAAAGGTTGGTGAGCATGCGGTCGCGATAACCTCGCACGACCCATGACAACGGATTCAACTGGATCAGCGGCTTGAACCGTTTGGGAACCTGGCTTTCGGCGATCATGATGGGGGTCGCCCAAAACCAGAGGGTCATGATGACAGTCAAAACTTGCGCTGTGTCACGCAGATAAACATGCAAACTTGCGGCGATCCATCCGATGCCGACCGCCAGCAATCCGACGAACAGCATGTAGACGGGAAGCAGCAGAATCATGGGACTGATGAACTTATCCGCGAAGCCTGCCCAGACGAGCGCGACTGCCAGGGCGATCAGGTGATGGATTAAGGAGGACAGAAAGATCGAGACGGGAACCACCTCGGCCGGGAAAACGGTCTTGGTGATTAGATTCGCGTGATCGAGCAGCGAGACGGAGCTGCGCAGGACCGTATCCTGAAACAGCAGCCACGGCAGCATTCCGGCAAACAGGTACACCGAATAGTTCTGAACGCCAGGGAGCTTCACCTTCAGGCAGATCTGGAAAACGAAGATCCAGCTGGCCAGCAACACCAACGGATGGACCACGCCCCACAGCCAGCCCGCGGCCGAACCGATATAGCGCTGTTCGAAGTCGCGGCGGACCAGTTGGGCGAGTAAAGTCCGCCGTTCCACCAGGTTCTTGAGGAAGTGCCGGCCCGGAATTCGCTTCACATGCGTAGTGTACACTTTAATAGAAATGCGGTTTCTGGCCGGCGTGGCTCTCCTTCTCAGCGCCTGTTTACGGCTACCGGCACAGCAACTCGCAGTCCAGTCCGCAGTCCAGTCTCACGACCGGCTCATCTACGACGTGGAATGGCGGTTGATCCATGCGGGGACGGTAGTGATCGACGCCGGAAAATCGCACGCGTCGATGCAACTGGAATCGGCTGGATTGGTTGCGACGCTCCTCAAGATCCACGACGTCTACACGGTCGATTATGACGAACAGTTTTGTGCTTCGAGCGCGATGATGGATTCGCAGGAAGCCAAGCATCATCATGAAACCAGGATCACTTACGACCGCGCCGAAAATCGGGCGACGTATCTGGAGCGCGATTTGATCAAGAATGCCGTGCTGCACCACGATGAGATCTCCATCCCGAACTGCGTTCAGGACGCGATCGGAGCGTTTCTGAAACTGCGCGGCATGACGGTGGAACCGGGGCAATCGGTGCGGATCCCGATGAGCGACGGGCGGAAATCGGCCAACGTGAAGATCGAAGCCCAGGAGCGGGAAGAAGTGAAAACGCCCACCGGGTCGTTCAAGACCATCCGGGTTGAAGCGAATATGATGAACGGCATCATTTACACGCGCAAGGGGCGGGCTTGGGTGTGGCTCACCGACGACGCCAGACACTTGCCGGTGCAGATCCGGATACGGGTGCCGTTCCCCATCGGGTCAGTGACGCTGCAGCTGGCCAAGGAGGAGCATCCGTGAGGTGGGCGATCATTCTGGCTGCCCTGGGCCCAGCCGCCTGGGGACAGGCTCCTGGGGCTTTGCTGAGCGCCAAGGATCTGAATCAGCTGTGCGTGCGCGCCGGGCAACTGATGGAAGCCGGCGGGGTGGTGATTCCGGATTTGCAGCGCGCCTCGGCGCCGGAGGTCGAAAACGTCAAGCGGGCCTGCATCGTACTCCAGGCCAAACCGCGCGACAGCCAGACTACGTTCCGGCTGATGAACAACGTCAAAACCTATTTATCGCTTTCCGATTCGGTTCCGAAGCCGTTTCCCTTCCCGGAGACCGCGCGCAAGCAATTGGCCGAATTGCGGGACGATTCGGCGCGCCTGGATTCGCATTTCCATGCCCTGCTCGATTCGAAAGACGCGCAGATCGTGAATGCGGATCGGGACAACCTGAAGCGCTACGACGAGGCCAATCGAAAGCTGCCGCGCGCCGAGCCATCCAAGCCCCGCGTGGTGTTCATGGGCGATTCGATCACCGACATCTGGCGGCTCAACGAATATTTTCCGGATCGCGATTTCATCAATCGGGGCATCAGCGGGCAGATTACGGGAGAGATGCTGGGGCGCTTTAAGGCCGACGTGCTGGATCTGCATCCGGAAGCGGTGGTGATCCTGGGCGGAACCAACGACCTGGCGCGAGGCATCCCGCTGACGGCCATCGAGGACAACTACATGATGATGGCGGACCTGGCGTCGTACAACAAGATCAAGGTGATTTTCGCATCCGTGCTGCCGGTGACCGACGTACACAAGAGTGAGAATCCCGCGTATGAGCGGACCAAGGACCGGCCGCCGGTCTATATCAGCGCGTTGAATGAATGGATCGTACGGCTTTGCACGCAGCGCGGCTACACCTACCTCGACTATTACAAGGCGATGGCCGATTCGGCCGGGCGATTGAAGGACGATTTGACCGACGACGGGCTGCATCCGAATCCGAAAGGCTTCCGGATCATGGCTCCGCTGGTGCTGGAGGCGGTGAACAAGACCGTGCGGCCGAAACCGGTGGTGGTATCGCAGGCGCCGGCAGCGGCGAAAAAGAAGAAATAGGGGTGTGGGTGGTGCGTAGTGCGTGCGGCATGATCACTGTGCTGATGGCGACCGCTGTGGCGGCCTGGGCACAGTACACCTACACCATGTCCGCCCAGCAGTTGGTGAGCTTCATTCAATCTTCGTTGCGGCTGCATCAGGATGACGGTAAAGTGGCCACGTTTGTCAAGAAAACCAAGCTGACCGATCGCCTGGAGGACCGGAAGGTCGAGGAGTTGCAAGGGATGGGCGTCGGGCCTCGCACCATGCAGGCTTTGAGGGTTCTGAGCACGTCATCGAAGAGCATGGCGGTGGCTCCTCCGCCGGTGGTGATGGCGCGGCCGGTGATTCCGCCGCCGGAGCCGGAAGAGCTCAAACGCATCCTGAATGAGATCATCGACAATGCGCGGACGTACTCGAAAACGCTGCCGGACTACTTGTGCGTGGAGGTGACGCGGAAACATTTCGATCCGTCGGGCACGGAGAACTGGCGCCAGCTGGCGACGGTACAAGAGCAGGTCAGCTACGTCGATCACAAGGAAGCGTACAACGTGACCATGATCAACGGCCGCGCGGTTACGAACGTGGGTCACGAAAGCGTGGGAGGGTCGACGCTGTCGGGCGATTTCGGGAGCATCTTTTCCGAGATTTTCGCGCCGGAGACGGCCACCGAGTTCGACTGGGACCACTGGGCCACGCTGCGCGGGCGCCGGAATTACGTATTCGCATTCCACGTGCCGCAGTCGCGGTCGCAATTCACCATTTACGACGGCGAAACGCGGCGCACCATCACGGCCGGGTATCACGGACTGATTTACGCGGACCGCGAATCCGGGATGGTCATGCGCTACAAATTCGATTGCGAAGACATTCCCACGGATTTTCCAGTGAAGGACGTGAAGCTGGATGTGAACTACGATTTCATCGAGATCGCGGGGCAGAAATACGTTCTGCCGCTGAAAACCGAAATCTGGTCGCGGGCCGGACGGTACATGACGTGGAACGAAGCCGAATTCCGGCTATACCGGAAATTCGGAACCGAGTCGAGCATCACGTTTGAAACTCCGGACCCTTTGCCGGATGATAAGACTAAAGAGGAGCCGGCGGTGCCTGACGATCCGAAGAAGCCGGTGGTGAAGAAACAGCCATGATCACGAAACTCGCTCGCTTGAGGGCGCATGTGGAAAGCGGGATCCACCGCTCCCTGACGGTCGCGGCTGGGCTGGGGGGTTCGGACGTAAGGGTCGGTGCGAAATCGGACGTGCTCCCCTCCCTGACGGTCGGGGTTCCGTTTGGCGCCCCGTCGAATGAGCCGCATACAGAACCGCGCGCGTCAGCAAGCGGAGCACGTCCCGCAGTCCTGCGATGTGTGGCGCTGCTGATGTTGATTGCGACGGTCGCGTTCGCGCAGCGGACTATGACCGTAGCCCAACTCCAGGGGTTCGTCAAATCGTCGGTGGAGCAGAGGCTGGACGACAAGCAAGTCTCCGAGATGTTGAAGCATACGCGGCTCAGTGAGAAGCTCGACCAGAAGACGCTCGGTGCGCTCATGGACCTGGGCACCGGGCCCATGACGTCGATGGCGCTGCGGGAACTGAGCGACACCTCGCAGGGGCTGCCGGCGCCTGCCGCGCCCTCGCCGGTGGTCGCTGCCGCCGCTGCGGCCGCTCCGCCTAAGTTCAGCCACATGACCTCGGTCGCTCCACTGAGCGAAGATCAGACCGCGATCCTCGAACAGATCCGGGATTACGCCATCAACTATACGCAGAATCTGCCCAATTTCATTTGCAACCAGGTGACGCACCGGTCGGTGGATTCGACCGGAACCGGCAAAAATTTTCGCGAGATGGACAAGCTGCAGGAAGTGCTCACGTACTTCGAGCATCACGAAAGCTACAAAGTGTTGGCGGTGAATGGGCAACTGGTCAACAACAAGGATCATCTGAAGCTGGGCGGGACCATTTCCTCCGGCGAATTCGGCAGCATGATGGCCGAGATTTTCGCCCCGGAATCCGCGGCGGAGTTCGCCTACGATCACCTGGGCAAGTGGGACGGAACGGTGGTGCACGAATTCCGCTACCACATTCCGGTGGAGCGCTCGCATTATACGATCTTTGCGGAGAGCGTGAACCGGACCATCACGGCGGGGTACCACGGAATGATTTACGCGTCCAGGGACAATCACGCGGTGATCCGCATCACACTCGAATGTGAAGACATCCCGGCGGACTTCCCGGTGAAGGAAGTGCAGATCGATCTGCGCTACGGGACGGCCAAGATCAGCGACCAGGTGTACATGGTGCCCGTAAAATGGGACATGCACTCGCGCGACGGGCGAGATATGTTTTACAACAGCGCGGAGTTCGCGCTGTACCGCAAGTTTGAAACGACGTCGACGCTGAAGTTCGATACCGACGACACCGACGGCAAATCCGATTCCAAGAAGGAGGACCCCAAGCCTCCAGTGAAGAAACAACCGTGAAACTGATTTTATTCCTTGCATTACCGATTTCGATGATGATCGCGGCGCGGGCCCAGGAAGGTCCCATCCCGCTCGAAGAGCCGGAACAGAAGAAGCTGATCGAAGAAGTGATCGCGAAGGCCCGCCAATACACCAAAGAACTGCCCAATTTCGCGTGCGTACAGGTGACGCGCAAGAACATCGACCCCACGGGCACCAGCCGGCACTGGAAACTGACGGAGACCGTCCACGAAGATCTCGTCTATCAGGACGGCAAAGAGGAGTACACGGAAAACGGGAAGAAATCGGGCAGCGAGAGGCCGAACGGTTTGATCCCGTCCTCCCAGTTCAGCGAGGTGATTTCGTGGATTTTCGCTCCCGAGGCTCATGCGGACTTTCAGTGGAGCAAATCGGATTCGCTGCGCGGGCACCGCACGCAGACCATCGCCTACGCGGTGAAAGCGGGGAATTCGCAACTCATGGTCGGCAAGAAGTCGGCATTCCGGGCACCTTTCGCGGGCTTGATAGAGGTGGACGCGGAAACGGCGGCGATCTTGAAGGTCAACGTGGTCGCGTACGGAATGCCGAAAAATTCGCCGATCTCGGCGTTGTCGAAGGAGTTCCACTACGACTTCACCAAAATCGGCGATCACTTCTACCTGCTTCCATTGAAGGCGGACCTGCAATCGAAAGAGGGCAAGGCGCTGCTGTGGAACGAAGTGGAGTTTCGCGAATACCACAAGCCTTAGCCGCAGATGGACGCCGATACACGCCGATAAAGCTTCTTGATCCGCGTTCATCCGTGTGAATCGGTGGTCGAGAACTGACTGCCGTGAGTGCGATACACTGCGAGTGAATGCGAACTTTTGTCATTCTTCTCGCCTCGACGCTTCTCACCTCCGCGGCCTTCGGTAAAAGCAGGCCCAAACCGGACGAATGGAGGCCCATCTTCGACGGAGCCACGCTTGAGGGCTGGCAAGCCAACGAGCATCCCGAATCGTGGACGGTCAAGGACGGCGCGATCCGCGGCGACGGCCCGGCGAGTCACCTTTTTTACATGGGCGAGGTGTGCGTCAACTGCGAGTTCAAAGCGGAAGTGCGGATCAATCACGGCGGCAATTCCGGCATGTACGTCCGCGCCGCGTTCGGCCCGGGATTTCCCAAGGGCTATGAAGCGCAGGTGGATAACACGCATCCCGATCCGGTGCGCACGGGGAGCCTGTACGGGTTCGTGAAAGTGCTGGAGCAGTTGATTCCGGACGACACCTGGTGGACGCAGCACGTGATTATCGAGGGCAACCACATCCAGATTTTTGTCAACGACAAGAAGACCGTGGATTTCATCGACGAGAAGAACACTTATACGAGCGGGTATGTCGCGCTGCAGCAGCACAACGCGGGCAGCGTGGTCGAGTTCAAGAATCTGATGATCCGCGCGCTGCCGGCCCCCAAGAGTCCGCTGGTGGGGACGTGGCGGATGGATCGGGCGGCATCGAAGTGGAACGTGGGCGAGCCTCCGACTTCGCTTGAGATCCGGATCCTTGAAGAGCGCAGCGGGCTGCGCTATCAATCGGAGAGCGTGACCGCGGACGGCCAGAAGCACGGCGCGAATTACTTTGCGCGCACGGACGGATACGATTACCGGATGACTGGATCGCCCACCACCGATCACGTTTCGATTGAAGAGACCAATTTCCATTACGTGCACGAAGGGCTTCGGATCGCCAAGATCCGGAAGAAGCGCGACGAGCATGTGTACCTGGTGGATACCAAGATGGGCATGAAGCTGGTCGGCCATGCGGTGTACGTGGTTTCGCCGGATGGAAAGACGCTGACGCGCGAGGGCTCGACCACGCATGCCGATGGGCAGAAGATCGATTACAAGGAAGTGCTTCGGAAAGCGGATCCATAAAATATGGCGAAGACCACTCGGAGGAATCTGCTGATCGCGGCGGCCGCGGCGCCGCTGGCGGCACAGGCGCTCGCGCAGGAAACGAAGTCCGCCAACGATAAGATCCAGATCGCATTGATCGGCGCGGGCGGACAAGGCTCGGGCGATGCGCGCGTGTCGATCCAGGCCGGCTCGAAGCTGGTGGCCGTCGCGGACGTGTACGACGGACGGCGGGAGCGGGCGAAAGAAGTGTGGGGCACGGGCGTTTTCACGACGCGGGATTATCGCGAAGTGCTGGCGCGCAAGGACGTGGACGCGGTGATCATCGCGACGCCGGACCACTGGCACCGGCAGATCAGCATCGACGCGATGAACGCGGGTAAGGACGTGTATTGCGAGAAGCCGATGGTGCAGCGCGTCGAAGACGGCCAGGACGTGATCGACGCGTCGCGGCGCACCGGGCGGATTTTTCAGGTCGGCAGCCAGCGCGTCAGCTCCATCATTTATCAGAAGGCGAAGGATCTGATGGCGGCGGGCGCGATCGGGGAGTTGAATACCGTCGAGGCGTGGTGGGATCGCAACGACGCGATCGGCGCGTGGCAGTATTCCATTCCGCCGGACGCTTCACTGGCGACGGTCGATTGGGATCAGTTTCTGGGACGCGCGCCGAAGGTCGCGTTCGACCCGTTGCGGATTTTCCGCTGGCGCAATTATCGCGACTACGGAACCGGCGTGGCGGGCGATCTGTTCGTACATCTGTTCAGCGGGATGCATTTCATCACCGGCGCGATCGGACCGGAGCGTGTGTATGCGACCGGCGGCCTGCGCTTTTGGAAAGATGGGCGGGATGTGCCGGACGTAATGTTCGGGCTGTACGATTATCCGAAGACGGAGCGGCATCCGGCGTTCACGCTGGCGCTGCGCGTGAATTTTGTGGACGGCGCGGGAGAATCGGAAGGCTTCCGGTTCGTGGGCAGCGAGGGGATCATGACGGTCGGCGGAGACGTGACCGTTTCGAAGCAGCCGCGCAAGGCCGATCCGGGCTACACCATCAGCACGTTTCCCAAGGCATTGCAGGAGCAGTTCCTGCGCGAGTATCGCGAAAAATATCCGCCCGTGGCGGTCAACGCGGATTCCATGCGCCCGCTCAGCGAGCAGCGGTATGAGCCACCCAACAATTACAACGACTCCTTCGATCATCATCGGAATTTTCTCGCGGCGGTGCGATCGCGCCAGCCGGTGGTGGAGGATGCCACGTTCGGTTTCCGAGCCGCGGGTCCGGCGGCGGTCTCAAACATCAGCTATTTCGAGCGGCGCGTCTGCCAGTGGGATCCGCAGACGATGACGCTCAAAGGGTGACGATGGCGCTCGACGTAGAACGGCAGGACGTTCAGGATGCCACCAGCGTGATCACGCTGCGCGGGAAATTGATGCTCGGCGAAGAGGCCGCGCAGCTGGAAGGGCTGGTGCCGCAGCTGTTGAAGGTCGGTCGCAAGAACTTGGTGTTCGACCTGAGCGGGGTGACGCACATCGATTCGACCGGGATCGGGCGGTTCATCGACGCGTACAGCAGGTTGGGACAGGCCGGCGGCCAGATGCGGCTGGCGGGTGCAACGGGCGCGGTGCGGGATTCGTTTCGCGTCACGCGGCTCGACACGATTTTCCGATTTTTTCCCACGGTCGAAGCGGCTTGTGAGGGTCTGAATTAAGTAGGACAGGCGGTCTTGCCGCCTGTCTCGGTTGCATCCAAGAACATTGAACCCCGACGTCACCGGCAGGGCTGGCGGCGCCACAACATTAGTAGATCGGCGGTTCGCCTGGTGGACGCGTTTTCCAGCGGCGATGGATCCATAGCCATTGGTCGGGATATTCGCGAATCACCGATTCGAGTTGGGAATGAATGCGCTGCGTGTCACCGGCGACGTCGCCTGTGATTTCAACCGGCGGATAAAAGCGCAGAACATAGCGCTGCTCTTTCTCCGACCACAAAGCGAATCCCGGAATCACCGCCGCGCCACTGTGGTGCGCGATTTTCGCGAACGCGCTGCCGGCGCAGGCCTGCACCCCGAAAAACTTCACAAAGACGCCCTGATCAGGAGACGTGTTCTGATCGATCAGAATTCCCACCGCTTCGTTCGCCGCGAGCGAGCGCAGGATTCCGCGGGCGGCGTCCTTTTTCTCAATAATCCGGTTGCCGGAAAGCGCGCGGCGCTGTTCTACCAGGCGGTCAATCCCCGGATGGTCCAAGGGCCGCACCACGATACTCATCGGCGCGGTCATCCAGGCGTGCGCGAAGGCGCTCAGCTCCCAATTGCCCAGATGAGCGGTCGCCACCAGGACGCCGCGGCCGCGCGCCTGAGCGCTTTTGAAATTCTCGAGGCCCTCATAGCGGATGTAGCTCGAAACATTTTCGCGTGTGATGCGGGTAAAACGGGCGAAGGTTGCGATCAGGCGCGCGATGGAGCGGAACACGCCATCGACGATGCGGTCGCCGTCCGCGAAGCCGGCCCTTTCGAGATTGCGGAGGGCGGTGCGGCGCAGGCGGGGAATCGCCAGATCGAGGATACGCGCGTAAAATCCAGCCAGTCCCGGCGCGCGATCGAGCGACCAGAGCACAAAGCGGGCCAGCCAATATTCGAGCACTACTCGATCCAGCCGCCGCCCAGCACCAACTCGCCTGAATAGAACACCGCGCCCTGCCCGGGCGTGACGGCGCGTTGCGGATGGTCGAAGGAAACTTCGACGGTGGTGGCATCGACGGGTCGAACGGCGGCCGCCGCCGCGAGGTGCTTGTTTCGAATCTTGATTTCGGCGTGGAGCGGCTCGGACGGCGCGGCGATCGAGATCCAGTTGATATCCTTCACGCGCATGGTTTCGCGCAACAGCGCGTCGTTGCTGCCGACGATCACGCGGCGCGTGGCGGGCTCGGTCGAGATGACGTACAACGGTTCCCTGGCGGCGACACCCAGTCCGCGCCGCTGGCCCACCGTGAAGTGGTGCACGCCGGAGTGCTCGCCGACCACGCGGCCGTCGGCGGTCACCAGCTCGCCGCGGGTTTCCGACGGCGCAATTCCCTGCTCCGCGAAATATGCGTCGATGAACGCGGCGTAATCGCCATTGGGGACAAAACAGATTTCCTGGCTGTCGGGTTTGTTCGCGGTGGGAATGCCCAGTTCGCGCGCCAGCTCGCGAACCTGCGCCTTTTCGAATCCACCCAGGGGAAACAGCGTGCGCGAAAGCTGCGGCTGGGTGAGGCCGAACAGGAAATAGGTTTGATCCTTGGTGCGATCCGCGCTGCGCCGCATCTCCCACCGTGCACTTGCCTCGTTCCATGTGACGCGCGCATAATGTCCCGTGGCCATGCGCTCCGCGCCGACGCCTTCCGCCATTTCGAGAAACTGATCGAACTTGATGAAGTTGTTGCACAGCGTGCACGGAATGGGCGTACGCCCGGCCAGATACTCGTCGATAAACGGCTTCACCACCTGGCGCTCGAAGGCGTTCTCGAAGTTGACCACGTAATACGGAATGCCCAGGTGCTGCGCGACGTGGCGGGCGTCGTAAACATCGTCGAGCGAGCAGCAGCGTCCGGTGGGCCCGTCGGGCACCAGCGCGGGCAGGCGGCGCTGGTTCCACAGCTGCATGGTGAGCCCCACCACGCGATTACCCTCGCGATGGAGCATTCCCGCGACCACGGAGCTATCCACTCCGCCCGACATGGCGACGGCGATGGTCGGATCAGGCATAGGCGGGCGCAAGTCTGCGCAGATGGGCGACGCACTCAGTGACAGCGTCGATCAGCGCATCAACCTCCTCGACGGAATTGGAGCGGCCCAGCGAGAAGCGCAGGCTCGACCGGGCCTGATCGCGTGTGAGACCGATGGCGGTGAGGACATGCGACGGCTCGGTCGCGCCGCTCGAACAGGCCGAGCCGCTGGAAACCGCGAATCCCTTCAGGTCGAGCGCGATGAGCAGCGCGTCGCTGTCGATGCCGTCGAAACGCAGATTCGTCGTGTTGGGCGTACGCGGCGCGCCGGCGCCGTTGACGTGCGAATCGGGAACGCGGTCGAGCAGACTCTGCTCCAGGCGATCGCGCAACGTGGCCTCGCGTGCCCACTCGTGCGGGCCCTCTTCGACAATCCACTGCGCCGCGCGGCCGAGTCCGACCGCTCCCGGAACGTTCTCGGTTCCCGCGCGCAGGCTATGCTCATGATGACCGCCGTGAATCATCGGCAGAAGCGTGGTTCCCTTGCGCACAAACATCGCGCCGACGCCCTTGGGCGCGTAGAATTTGTGGCCGCTCAGCGAATACAGATCGACGCCCAACTCGGCGACGTTCACCGGAATCTTCCCGGTGGCCTGCACGCCGTCGGAATGCATCACGATCCCGAATTCATGCGCGATTTTCGCAATTTCCGCGATGGGCTGAATGACGCCCAATTCATTGTTGGCGTGCATCACGCTGATGATTTTCGTATTCGGGCGTAGGGCTCGCCGGATGTCTTCGGGATCCACCACGCCGCGTGAATCGACGCGAACCTTAGTCACCGAGACCAACTGATCGCTCGCGTTCAGCACGGCGGAATGCTCAATGGTGGTGGTGATGGCATGGCCCAGATGCGCAACGCCGAACAGCGCCAGATTATCGGCTTCCGTGCCGCCGCTGGTGAAGATGATTTCGTCGGGCGTCGCGCCCAGCAGGGCGGCGACGTGGCGCCTGGCTTCATCCAGCTTCTGATGCGCTGCCTGGCCGAAATGATGGACGCTGGACGCATTGCCGTACACCTCCGTCATCACCGGCAGCATGGCCGCCAGAACTTCGGGAGAAACCGGAGTGGTCGCGTTGTGATCGAAGTAATATCTGCGCACTTCACTACAATCTTAACAGGACATGTTGATCACCCTCACCACGGATTTCGGCACGGCGGACCATTTCGTTGGCGCGATGAAAGGCGTGATCCTGGGCATTGCGCCGCGGGCTCGGATCGTGGACATCACGCACGAAATCGAGCCGTACGGAGTGAATGAAGCCGCGTTCGTGATCGCGCAGGCATGGCGCTATTTTCCGAAGCGGACCGTGCACGTGGTGGTGGTCGACCCGGGCGTCGGCAGCGCGCGGCGGCCGATTCTGGCGGAAGCCGCGGGGCAGTTTTTCATCGCGCCGGACAACGGAGTCCTGTCGATGATCTACGATTCGTCGCCGCACAAGGTGCGTGTGGTTTCGAATCCGAAGCTGATGAACAAAATCGTCAGCAGAACATTTCACGGTCGCGACGTTTTCGCACCGGCGGCAGCTCATCTGGCGCGGGGAGTCTTGCCGGCGAAGTTCGGTAAGGTGATTCATGATTATGTTCGATCCTCGACGCTCCAGCCGGAGCGGGTCGCGGCCAATAAGTATTCGGGCGCGATCCTCAAGGTGGACCGGTTCGGGAACCTGATCACCAATCTGCACATCGACGATTTGCCAGAAGTGAAAACGCGCCCGTTCGAGCTGCGCGTGGGTCTGGAGCGCATTCACCGGCTGGCGTTGACCTTCGCCGAAGCCGCGATCGGCGAGCTGTTCGTGATCGTGGGGAGCTCAGGTTATCTCGAAATCGCGGCGAACCAGTCATCGGCGGCGAAGCTGGTCGGCTGCGGCGCGGGCGCACCGGTGGAACTAGAGATTGTCTGAACGTTGGTAGCCTGGGCATTCGAGCACCGGCAGGCGCGGATATTTCGGGAAGGTCGGATTAGTGAAGGATCGCTCGCACAAGTAAAATGCAGAGCCGCGGTCGGAGCGGATCAGGCGGTGAAAGGCGCAGGTTTCACACAGGCCGACGTTCATTTAGCCACGAATGCACACGAATGAACACGAATGTTTTATTGGTGTGCATTCGTGTTTATTCGTGGCCATCAAAAAATTCCTTCGCGGCGTCCACGGTGTGGCGAATGTCGGCTTCGCTGTGCGCCGCCGACACGAATCCGGCTTCGAACTGCGAAGGCGCCAGATACACCCCGCGTTCCAGCATGAAGTGGAAGAATTTGCCGAAGCGTGCGGTGTCACTCCGCTTGGCGGATTCCCAATCGGTCACTGGTTCGGGCGTGAAGAAAAATGTGAACATGGATCCGACGCGATTCACGGTCACGCCGGGTGGCGTCCATTCGGTCAGCTGCGCCGCGCGGGCTTCGAGGGTTTGGTAGATTTCCGGATGCGC
Organism: Terriglobia bacterium; assembly: GCA_963797245.1. Taxonomy (GTDB): domain Bacteria; phylum Acidobacteriota; class Terriglobia; order Bryobacterales; family Bryobacteraceae; genus Palsa-187. The sequence continues at coordinate 673,474 of CAWCPE010000005.1, read as the reverse complement.
GCACAGATGACGAAGCATCGCCAGTCCGGCCGACACGGCCAGCGGATTTCCGGACAACGTGCCGGCCTGGTAGACCGGCCCGACCGGTGCGATCTTCTTCATCACATCAGCACGGCCGCCGTACGCCGCCATGGGCAGTCCCGCGCCGATGATTTTGCCGAGCGTGGTCAGATCCGGCGTGATTCCGAACCGCTGTTGCGCGCCGCCGGGCGCGACGCGGAATCCGGTCATCACTTCATCGATGATCAGCAGCGCTCCATGCTTCTCGGTCAGATGACGGAGTGCTTCTAAACATCCGGGAGCGGGCGGAACGCAGCCCATGTTTCCGACCACCGGCTCGACAATCACGGCGGCGATCTTGGAGCCGCGTTCGGCGAACGTTTTTTCCACCGCGGCGATCGAGTTGTAGGGCAGCGCGATCGTCGTCGCTGCAAATTCGGCAGGCACGCCCGCCGTGTCGGCGATGCCGAGCGTCGCCATGCCCGAGCCGGCTTTGACCAGCAGCGAATCGACGTGGCCGTGGTAGCAGCCTTCGAATTTAATGGTCAGATCGCGGCCAGTGAATCCGCGCGCCAGGCGTAGCGCGCTCATGGTTGCTTCGGTGCCCGAATTGACCAGGCGGACCATCTCCATGGACGGGACCATTTTCGTGATCAGTTCGGCGAATTCGACCTCTTGCGCGGTCGGCGCGCCGAAGCTGGTGCCGATTTCGAGAGCCTCGCGCAAGGCTTCGGTGACGAACGGCGGCCGATGACCGAGAATCAGCGGCCCCCACGAGCAGACGTAATCGATATACGAATTTCCGTCTACATCGAAGATGCGCGAGCCTTCCCCGTGATGGATAAACAGCGGTGATCCGCCGACGCCGCGAAACGCGCGGACCGGGGAGTTCACTCCGCCCGGCACGCTGCGCTGCGCGCGCTCAAAAAGCTGCTCGGATCTGGCGATGTTCATAGAGTGGCCGGTGTGGACAGTGACATCCACCGCTTCGTGACGGTCGCGGCTCGGTGTGGGCGCTCTTCGGAGTCAGCAACAAACCGAGTCGCGCGTGTAAGAGTCTGCGTGAAAACCAGGGACGTGCTCCCCTCCCTGACGAGCCTGTGTGAAGAGTGGAGTTGATCCCCGCCGTGACCGGCAGGGCTGGTCACCGACGCTGCGCCTTCAACGCGATAGACCAGCCCGGCCGGTAACGGAGGGGTGGAGTCCCGACTTTTCACGCAGACTCTGACGGTCGGGGTTCCGTTTGACGTCCCGTCCAATGAGCGACATGCAGAACCGCGCGCGTCAGCAAGCGGAGCACGTCCGGAGTGGTCCGGCCGCTTTTTTCGCACACTCTTCATAAACTCGCGCGCGAGCTTTCCGGAATCACGCGATTCAGGAAAAAATTCATGACCACTTCCTGCAGCGTGCCGTTCAGGTTGCGCAGCAGCCGGCTCCGAAGCGTCAGGTACGGCTGCGTCCCGGCGAACAGATCCTGCATCAGCGAGCGGAAGCGCGGGCTGCGGCGCATAAAATGGATCATGCGCGCGGGCACCGTGCTGAACATGAAGCGGCCCAGAAATACCCGCTTGGCGAGCGTGGCCGCAAATTCCAAATCGAGCGCGAATTCGTGCGACAGCGCGGCGCGATACGCGGTCGCTTTTTCCAACATCGAATGCGCGTCATCGATCACCACCTGGCTGGCCAGGTCGCCCGAGCGCATCGCGTAATAGATTCCTTCGCCCGTGATCGGGTCGACCAGCCCGGCCGCATCGCCCACCGCGAGCCATCCCTCACCCGCCACGCGGTTGCGCTTCCATCCGGTCGACTCGAGCGACGGCAGCATGTGGCTGTAGAATGGCGATCCCTTCCACGCGATGCCGCGCGAATCCATGTAAGCTTCGAGGCGCGCGCGCAGTGCCGCAGCCGGTTCGCCCTTGCCGCAGATGCCCACCGAAAGATGCCCGCAGCGTGGAAAAACCCAAATGTAGCCTTCGAGGCCCTTCAAAAACTGGATGTCGATCTGCTCCTGCGTGGCCGGTACGTAATAGCCGAGCGCGCTCATGGTGTCCTTCGCGCTCCATTCGGTGCCGACCTGACGCAGCGGATTGCGGGCGCCCGTCGCGACGATGCAGAAATCCGCTTCGGCGATTCCCGATTGCGTGCGCAGGCGCCATCCATGGTCACGCCGCTCGATTCCCAGCACCCGCGTTTTCTCGATCGCCGAGCCGGCGCGCTCCGCTCGCTTCAGCAGCATCCGGTTCAGATCGATTCGCGAATAGATCACCAGCGGATGGGTCAGGTCCATCTTCGCTTCACCGGCCTGCGGCGCCGCGATCATGGTTTCCCGCACCAGCCGTTTAGGTGTGTCGTTGTCGATCAAAAACGGATATTCGTGATACGCCTTGTAGGTAAGCCCGCCCCCGCATGGCTTTTCCCACGCGAGCTTTTCATCGAAGATCGCGACCTTCATCCCGGCCGCGGACAGACGCTCCGCCGCGAAGGATCCGGCCGGGCCGCCGCCCAAAACAGCGACAGTCTTCATTGTTTCGAACCGACCGGCGGATGTCCCGGCGGCATGCCTTCACCCGACGGCGCGGGCGTTCCTTCTCCCATCGACGGATGATTGGGCGGCAGTGCGCCTCCGCCCGCCCCTCCGTGCGGGGTCTCGCCTTCATTATGCGGCTCGACCACCCACTTGTCGCCTTTGCGCTTCAGCGTGTAGGCCAGCTTCATGCCTTGCGCGTCGGGGCCGTTCTTGGGCCGGAACATGACCGTGGCGCGCGCCTGGTCTTTTTCGAAAGAAACCGACAGGACGTCCACCTGCATCAGGTTCATATCCAGGCCGGTCTGCGACTTGCGTTCCTGCAGGTAGTCGACCACGCCCTGCTTCACCGCGTCCGAATTCTGGATGTCTTTGGAGCAGGCCGCGAGCAGCATCGCGACCGCCGCTATCGTGTATTTGCGCACATCACGATTATACTCTGCATATGGTCACTGTTCGATCGTTTGACGGCGGCGAATTTTCCGCTTATCTGGCCCTTCCCGCCGGCGGGCGCGGGCCCGGCCTGGTGGTTTTGCAGGAGATTTTCGGCGTCAACGCGAACATGCGCGCGGTGTGCGACTGGTTCGCCGCCCGCGGATTCATCGCTGTGTGTCCCGATCTGTTCTGGCGCATGGAACCGCATCTCGAATTGAGCCCGGAGAAGGATTTCGATCGAGCGCTCGATCTGCTCGGCCGGCTGGATCAGGCGAAGGCCGTCGAGGATGCCGCCGCGGCCATGGATTACCTGCGCAAACACGCCGCGTGCACGGGACGCGTCGGCGCGGTCGGCTATTGCCTGGGCGGACGCCTCGCGTATCTTATTTCGGCGCGCTACAAACCCGACGCCGCGGCCGGATATTATGGCGTCATGATGGACAGCGTTCTCAGCGAGGCGGGCGCGATCGAGTGTCCACTGATGCTGCATATCGCTGGACTGGACAAGTATTGCCCACCCGCCATGCGCGACCAGATCGTCGCCGCGCTTCCTGATGCAACGATTCACGTCTACCCGAATTCCGATCACGCCTTCGCTCGCAGAGGCGGCATGCACTACAACGCCGCCGCGGCCGAACTGGCCGATCTGCGGACCATCGAATTTTTTCTCCGGACCCTGATCGTCAAGCCGCACTCGCTCGAAGCCATCTGGGCCGAGCACATTGAACACGAATTCTCCACTCGATCCACCGAAGACACGCTCGCCACCATGGTGGAGGACGCCTACGTCAATCACATCCCGGTGCTGACCGGAGGCGTTGGGAAAGCTCAGCTTCGCGAATTTTATTCGAAACATTTCATCCCGCATATGCCGCCCGATACGACTCTTACGCCGATTTCCCGCACCATCGGCGACCAGCAAATCGTGGATGAAATGATTTTCCGCTTTACCCACACGATCGAGATGGACTGGATGCTTCCCGGCGTGGCGCCCACTGGAAAACGCGTCGAGGTTCCGCTGGTCGCCATCGTGCGCCTGCGCGGCGACAAGCTCGCGCATGAACATATTTATTGGGATCAGGCGTCGGTGCTGGTTCAGCTTGGCTTGATCGATGCGTCGAAGCTCCCGGTGGCAGGCGTCGAAAGCGCGCAGAAAGCCGAAGACCCGAATTTCAAGTCAGCGCCGGCGCAGTGACCAGACGGTTGTCACGCCTGCCGCGATCATGAAAAATGCGAAGTGCAGTTCGGAGCTGTGCTCGTGGTAGGCGTGGCCATAGTTGGGGACGAAGGTGAGCATGATGGTTTCGAAAAGCTTGGCGAAACCCGCCATCGTGATGAACACCCCAAGAAACATTCCGATGACAGGCGCGAATTTCATCAGGCCAGCAGCTCCGCAATTCGCTCCGCATCATTGGGAACCACGACGGACCGGTTCGCGAACGTAGAGGCAATGTGCGCGCCGCCCGGCGCCTCCAGTTTCCCGGTGTGATAGCGATAAATATAATCCGGATCTTTTAGCAGATTGCCGGTGAGCACCGCGACCACGTTCGCCGCCCGATCGATCACCCCAGCCGCCGTCAGCTTGCGAATTCCCGCGAGCGTAGCCGCGGAAGCCGGCTCGCATCCGATGCCGCAGCGCCCGATCTGAGCCTTCGCGTCGGCGATTTCCTGCTCCGTCACGCGCTCCACCACGCCATTCGACGCGCGGATCTCGTGCAGCGCCTTGGGCCAGGAAACCGGATCGCCGATGCGGATCGCCGTCGCCAATGTCTCCGGGTTTTCGACCGCGCGAAAATCGCCGCCGCTCTTCACGAAATCATAAAACGGCGCCGAGCCCTCGGCTTGAATCACCGCAAGGCGCGGCATCCGGTCGATTAGCCCGATCGCATTCGCCTCCCGCAGCGCCTTCCCGAACGCCGACGTGTTCCCCAGATTCCCTCCCGGCAGCACGATCCAATCCGGCGCGCGCCAGTCGCGCTGATCGAGCATCTCGAACACGATCGTCTTCTGCCCCTCGATGCGAAACGGATTCACCGAATTCAGCAGATAAATTCCCACGCGTTCCGCAAGCACGCGCACCAGCGCCAGAATCTGATCGAAGTTCGCCTCCACTTCAAACGTCTTCGCGCCATATTCGAGCGCCTGCGAAAGCTTCCCGAACGAAATATTTCCGTGCGGCAGGAAAATCAGCGCGTCTAGGCCGCCCGCCGCAGCGTAAGCGGCCATCGATGCCGACGTGTTGCCGGTGGACACGCACGCCACGCGCCGCATGCCCAGCCGGCGCGCCTGCGCCACTCCGCACGTCATTCCGTTGTCTTTGAACGAACCGGTCGGATTGAATCCCTGGTGCTTGAACGCGATTCGATCGAGCCCGCCGTACCGCGCCGCGATGGGTGCATCGAGCAACGGCGTGTTCCCTTCCCGCAAGGTGACCACCGGCGAAAAATCGTCGAGAAACGGAAACAGTTCCCGGTATCGCCACACGCCGCTCGCGTCCAGTGGAGCGTTACTCATGCGCCGCTCGCGAAATAATCTCTTGAGCGCGGCGGGATCGGCATCGAAATCATACGACGCCTCGATCAGCGCGCCGCATTTCGGGCAGTTGTACAAAACCTCGGTGATCGCGTAGCGCGCCCCGCATTGCGCGTCGAAACATCTCAACTCAGCCGGCATCGTGTCTTTTCAGTTTAAGCGGACTCGCTCCGCTCCCTGAAGGTCGCGGTTCCGTTTGCGTACTGTCGACAATCAGAACCGCGCGCGTGAGCAAGCGGAGCAGGTCCGGAATCTTGACGATTGCCCAGAAAATGGGAAGCTGGGTTCAGATCATGCTCGTCGTTCATCTCGAATCGGGCCGCGTGGAACTTCGCCGCCGGCCGCTGCCTCGTGTACCCGAAGGCTTCGCCAGAATCCGCCTGCTCGCCGCCGGCATCTGCTCCACCGACCTCGAACTGCAGCGCGGTTATTACGGCTTTAAAGGAACGCCCGGCCACGAATTCGTGGGCGAGGTGGTGGGCACCGGCGAACGCGTCGCCGGCGAAATCAATCTCGCCTGCGGGCATTGCGAATGGTGCGCACGAAAACTCGGGAGGTATTGTCCGCATCGAACCGTGCTCGGCATCGTGAAGCATCCCGGCGCGTTTCGCGAATTCCTCACCCTGCCGGTCGCGAACCTTCATCGAGTTCCAAAATCTATTCCTGACGATCACGCCGTTTTCATCGAGCCGATTGCCGCCGCCTGCGAAATTCTCGATCAGATCAAAATCGCAAAGGGTGAACGCGTCGCGGTTCTTGGCGACGGGAAACTCGGGCTTCTGATCGCGCAGGTCCTTCACGCGCACGGCGCCGACGTGCACCTGTTCGGCCGCCATCGCGAAAAACTTGCCATCGCCGGACGCGCCGGTGTTACCACAGAACCTATCGGCAAACATCTTCCGGCATCTGCATATCGCATTGTTGTTGATGCGACCGGTGCGCCGGACGGCCTGCGCTCCGCCATCGCGATGTGCGTGCCGCGCGGGACGGTGGTCATGAAATCGACGGTGCACGGCCTGGTCCCCATCGACACCGCGCCGGCCATCGTCAACGAAATCACGCTGGTCGGCTCCCGCTGCGGACGATTTGAGCCTGCCATCCGTTTGCTCGCCTCGGGCAAAGTGCGCGTCAGTGAAATGATCTCCGACGAATTCACTCTCGATCGCGCGCCGGAAGCCTTCGAAAGAGCTGCAACGAAGGGCGTGCTCAAGGTTCTGCTGCGGCCACCACGTTAATCACCTGTGGCGCACGTTTCAACGTGCCGCGTCGACACTCGTGTCGACGCCTTGCCGTCGCAGACGAGGTGTCGAGAAGAGTCTCGACACGGCACGCTGAAGCGTGCGCCACGTCATTTTTTCGGCAGCCAGACGCTGACTACATCGGCGAGCATCCCCACCGCCAGCGCCGCGGCTCCGATGAAGCTGCCGAATGGAAGATGGTATTCCGACGCTTTCTTGCGCGTCGAGTAAATGTAGATCACTCCAACCACCGATCCAATCAAGGACGCCGCAAATACGGTGAGCAGAGTCAGCCGCAGACCCACAAACGCGCCGATCATCGCAAGCATCTTCACATCTCCCAACCCCAATCCTTCACGATGGCGGATTTTTTGGAACGCCCATCCGAACAGCCAGAAGATGCCGCTCGCCACACCCGCACCCAGCGCCGATTCGATTACCGACAGCCAGCGCGTGCCAATAGCGAAAGGCGCTACCAGCGCGGCTACTCCAAGCTCCAATGGGACAAATGCGGAGAACACCAGACCAATCGCCGTTCCGCCCAGCGTGAATTCATCCGGCAGAATCCGCTCTTCGATGTCGGTTGCGATCAGCGTGATCAGGATGGCCGAAAAGATAGAAAACTTGAGCGCCGCGAGCGACCATCCGAGCGCGGCGACACATACCCCGAATGCCGCCGCCGTGGCCAGCTCCACAATCGGATAGCGAATCGGAATCCGTGCCTTGCAGTGGCGGCATCGCGCGCCCAGCAGCAGGTAGCTGAGCACCGGAATATTGTCGTACCAGGCGATCGTCTTTTCACAGCCGGGGCAAAAGGAACGCGCCGGCGTCACCACGGAAAGATCGCGCGGCAGCCGGAAAATGCACACGTTCAGAAAGCTCCCGATCAGCAGCCCGGCCAGAATCGCGGCGCCGATTTCGATCACGCCCGAACCTCGTTATACGCTTCCATCGTCGCCTGCACCATCGCCTCCACCGAAAATTTCTCTTGCACCGCCTGGCGCGCGCGATCGCCCATTTCCTCCGCCTCGCGCGGATTCGCCGTCAATCGCCGCAGCGCTTCACGAAGGTGATCCGGACCATCCACCAGCAAACCGGTGCGCTCATGCTCGATCAGTTCCGGCAATCCTCCCACGCGGCTCGCGATCACCGGAACTCCCGCGGCCATTGCGGCCAGCGCGCCGGATCCCAGCCCTTCCATTTCGCTCCAGTACACGCACACGCACGCCGTAGAAAGATCCGGCCACAAATCCGACACGAAATGGACCGGCACGCCGGCATTCAAAACCGCCTCGCGGCCGCTCTTCACGATCGCGACCACCCCTCTGGTCCGGCTCGACGCACGCGCCGGAACCGGCACGCCGTCATACACCACGCGAATTCTTGAGACAGGAATCATTCGATCCGCCAGCAGCCCCGCCACGAACTTCGAAACCGCCAGATACATCCGCGCGGCTTTATACTTCTGGCCCGACACCGCATCCGTTTTCATCGGAAACCCCACGCGCCGCGAAACCACCAGTGGAGCCCCGCGCGCGATCGCCGCCAGCGTGTGCGACCGCGAATCGTGCGCATGTACCAGATCGGCCGCCCGGGCCGCCTTGAATAGAGTGACGAACGAAAGCGCCCGCGCGTCGAGCCCCCGCTTGCGCGCTTCCATAAACAGCGGCGAAGTATCCGGCGCCATGAGCACGGCATCCTTCAACCGCTCGACTAAATACAGAACCTGCCATTGCCCGCCCTGCATCTCCCATCCGGAATCGACATGAACTGTTTTCATCCGCGTGAATCCGCGTGAATCCGCGGCCGTTACCTTCCGGGACTCATGAAACGCGCCTTGGCGTATTTCACGAAGTTATACAGCGCGGCCATATTGGCGATCGCCAGGCCTTCCACGCCATCCAGAAACCCAAGCTTCAAGACATAGGTACGAAAAAATGTCCACGGCGGCTCGCATACCAGCCGCTGCCAGGTGATTCGCTCCCCGGTCGCCAGGAGCTGTTCGGCCGCCAGCGTCGTGTACCGATCCATCGTTTTCAGATGCTCCGACAGCGAGCTGCACGTGAAGTGCAGCAGATTCGAGTCGAGATGCCCGACGCGCCCGTTCACCTTCACCGATTCATGCACGAAATCGCCCACCCAACTCGCCTTGCGACGGTCATACAGCCGCACCTTGCGATCCGGATACCAGCCCGAATGCCGGATCCAGCGCCCCAGATATTGCGCCATGCGAGGCATGGTGTAGGCGTCGAACTCCGGACCGTTTTTTTTCAAATGCCACAACTCGCCTTCCAGAGCCTCGCTGAGCGATTCATCGGCGTCGATCGACAGAATCCAGTCGTGGCTGGCCCGATCGGCGGCGAAGTTCTTCTGCTTGGCGTAGCCGGGCCAGGGGCTCTCCACCACGCGCGCGCCCAGCTTTTCGGCGATCTCCACCGTCCGGTCGCTCGATCCGCTGTCGACCACGATAATTTCATCCGCGCAGCGCAGGCATTCGATGGCGCGCGGCAGATTGCGCTCTTCGTTATAAGTAATGATTGTCGCCGAAATCTTCACAAGCCCGCTGTGCGGATCGGGGTGGGTGTGAACGACAGAATCAGAATGATGAGCGCCGCAAATGCGAGCCAGCGCCGCACCTTACTCACCGGCGCGGGATCGATGATCGCAGGATGGCGCAGGCCGAAGAAAAATAATAATGCCGCCCAGAAGAACCAACTCCAGGCGAAGAAAAATCCCATGAGTACCAGCATTCCCACGAATATCCGCGACAACAGCCGCGTCCGCTCCCCCAGGAATGCGTACAGTACGTGACCACCATCTAACTGTCCGATCGGCAGCAAGTTGAGTGCGGTCGCCAGCAGTCCCACCCACGCCGCGCGCGCCACCGGATGCAGATAAACATCGGCCGGCGCCGCGTGCAGAATTGCCCTTTCGAAGAATTGCAGAATCAGCGGCGTTCCGAACACCAGCTCGCCGTGCGTCGCGATCCCAGGCACCACCTGCGACTTCGAAACGCCCACGATCAGCGGCGGAATCAACACCGCAAACCCGGCCAGCGGCCCGCCGATGCCGATATCGAATAAAATTTTCTTCGACAAAATCGCGGAACGAATGCGAATGAAAGCGCCGCAGGTTCCGATCACGCTGGGCATCGGAATAAAAAAGGGCAGGGTCGCGTCGACGTCGTAATAACGCGCGGCCAGGTAATGCCCCATCTCATGCGCCAGCAGAATCCCGAGCAGCGTGAGCGAAAACGGCAACCCGCTCAGCAGGTATGCCGGATTATGCCACGCCGTCACGTAGCCGTTCAGGTCGTAGTCGAAAGTGCGATGCCGATCGAAACTCTGCGCGAGGCTGGCACCCACCACCGTGGTGGTGAACAAGGTTGCCAGCAGCAGCAGCGCGTGCAGCCAATAGCGGTGATTGGGACGCGCGCGCACTCCCGCCAGCACGTCGAACATACCGCTCGTGAGGGTACGCGATGCGGCCGGCAGCGAAGAGTAGCCGTTGGTCGACAAGCCGCCTGCTTACTGCAAGGTTTGCAGTTCTTTCCCGGGCTTGAAGCGGACCGCTTTGCCGGGCGGAATGGCCACCTCGGCGCCAGTCCGCGGATTGCGGCCGATGCCGGTCTTGCGCGGGCGCACGTTGAAGATCCCGAAGCCGCGCAACTCAATGCGCTCGCCCTTGCCGAGAGCCCGCTTCATGCTTTCGAAAACGGTTTCCACCGCCATCTCGGCCTTCGTCTTGGTGATGCCCGTCCGGTTGACCACTTCATTGATGATATCGAGCTTAATCAATGCCGCCCTCCTTGATTGCCGCGTCGCCAGCCACAGCGCGAAGCTGAAACCTCATGATAGGATTGGAGTTAACCACTTGTCAAGCGCGCCACTGTTCAGCCTCGAATTCCGGCGGGCCTGCGGGTCCTTCGCAACCGGGGTCGCAGTGTTGACCACGCGAGCCTCGGATGGGTCTCCGCACGGTATTACGGTCAATTCTTTCTGCTCCCTTTCGCTTGAACCGCCGCTGGTAATGATCGCCATTGCAAAGGATTGCACGTTCCTGAATCATTTCGAATCGTGCCTGTTTTTTGCCGTGAATATTCTGCGCGAAGATCAGCGTGATCTTTCGGTTCGTTTCGCAGAATTGCCCGAAGGCCGCTTCACCGGAGTCTACTGGCGCGATACGGTGTCGGGATCTCCCTGGCTGGATGGCGCGCTGGCGTTGCTCGATTGTAAGACCGTCCAGATCCTCGACGCGGGCGACCACCGCATGCTGATCGGCGAAGTGCTCGAAGTATCCGTCAGCGACGGCCGTCCCTTGATTTTCTATCGCGGGTACCAGAGTCTGGCGTGAACCCGCGGCGGGACGGCGGATTCGTCGACCAGCCCTGCCGGTGAGAATCCGTGTGAAAAGTGGAGTTGATCCCCGCCGTGACCGGCAGGGCTGGTCACCGACGCCTGCGCCTTCAACGCGATAGACCAGCCCTGCCGGTAACGGCGGGGTGGGGTCCCGACTTTTCACGCACACTCGTGACGGCGGGGATCGATCCTAATAAACGATCTCGACCGGCGAGCCGCTTGCGCCCGCTCCATCTCTCCACAACGTGACCAGCACACCCAAGTCCCGCACATCCCCAGCCGCCTGCAATCCCGGTTCGACCGTGAACCGGACTTCACCCGCGAATCCCTCCGCGACCGGGGCCACGAAAACATGCTCGCCCGGACCGGCGTAGTCGACCCGCGCCAGTTCCAAGCCTTCCGCGAACGCAGCCAGCGTCATCGGATGCGCCGACGTGAATCGGAATTCGAGCTTCGCGCCGAAGCCCGCCGGTTCCGTTACCACCGTGGAAAACGCCGGCTGGGTCCACCGGTATGTTTCGTTTTCAAGCTCATACCACCCTTCGCCCATTCGAGTCTGAGAAGCCGTGCGGAGCCGGCTTCGTAACAGACACCACGCCCGCTCATCGCGATCCGCGTGAACCGGATCGGAGTTCTCAGGATTGCCGGACGATTCGAACCCGCAAATAGTCCAGCCCGCGCGCTTCACGATCCGTTTCAGACCCTCCGGCGAAAATACCCAGAAGTTGGTGCGGTCCTCATTCAACTCCTCGGAATCCACCAGGTAGGCCAGCGCATCCCCTGTCATATCCATCCCGCGCGGCGTGTTCCGTGCCACGCGCGTGGTGAGCAGACAATACTCCGCCTCGCGCGCGATCGATTCGAGCAGATAAAACGGGTTCTTCACGTGATATAGAACCCCTAGCAGAAAACACAACCCAAATGGCCCGCAAGAGATCGTGTCGCGTCCGTCCAGATCGACCGATTGCACATCGACTTTCGAACTTAAGGCGGCATGGAGTGAACGCACCGCCTGCATTCGGTTGAAATTGGTCGGCTCGAAATCGACCGCCGTAACGCGAAAGCCCAGCGACTCAAAGAAAAATGCGAGATCGCCGTCGCCGCACCCGACATCCAGGATCGGCCGGGAGCGGACGTAATCGAGCAGCCCGGGATGATCCTCCAGCATTCGCGCAATCCGCGGTACGCAAGCCAGCGAATCGTAGGGATACCAGGGAAATTCGCGCGCGGTTTTGATTTCGCGCAGCCGTTCGCGAAACTCGATGGCCTGCGCGGTTAAATTCGATCTAATGTGGGGCCGCCTTTCGAGGCGGCAAGCCGGCTGTCGAGCCGGCTTCGACCGAGCCGAAGACAAGCCGGCCTGGAGACCGGCTCGCCGGCAAGAAAGCCGGCCCCACTCACGAGCCCGATTTTTTCCGGATCTCGATGTTCAGCCGCTTGATCTTCTGATTCAGCGTGGAGAGCGGAATCCGCAAAGCCTCCGCCGCGGCCGTCTGGCTCCAGTCGGATTTTTCGAGCTGCTCGATAATCGTCCGCCGCTCGAAATCCGCGACGATCTCGAACAGCGACGCGTCCGACGCCAGCCGCCCGCTTTCGTCACGTCTTATGCGAAGGCCGCGGGCTTCAAGGAGGTGCTCCGGCAAAACGTCCACCGGCACCGACGGCTGCGAAGCCAGCACCACCGCGCGCTCCACTACGTTTTCGAGCTCACGCACGTTGCCCGGCCAGGCGTGATCCATCAGGACCTGCATCGCCTCAGGCTCGAAATGCAGCCGCGAACGGTTATTTTCGTCCAGGAACTTTTCGTTCTCACGGCAATATTTCGTGAAGAAATGATCCGCCAGCGGCGGGATATCTTCCTTGCGATCGCGCAGCGGCGGCAGCGCCAGGTTGATCACGTTCAGCCGGTAGTACAGGTCCTCGCGAAACCGCCCGTCTTCCACCAGCCGCTTCAGATCGGCATTGGTCGCCGCCAGAATCCGCACGTCGACTTTAATCGTGTCGGTCGAGCCGAGCGGCACGAATTCGCGTTCCTGAATCACGCGCAGCAGCTTGGTCTGCGTCTCGAGCGAAATGGTCCCGATCTCGTCAAAGAAAATCGTCCCGTGATTGGCGATGTCGAAGTAACCCTTCTTGGTCGCGATCGCGCTGGTGAACGCGCCCTTCACGTGCCCGAACAGCGCCGATTCGAGCAGGTCCGGCGGACCCGAGCCCGAATGCACCGCCACAAAGGGATGCTCGGCGCGCGCCGAATGGGCGTGAATCGCCTTGGCGATCAGCTCTTTCCCAGTGCCTGTCTCACCCGTAATCAGAATGGTCGACCGGCTGGCCGAAACCTGCCCGACCAGGTCGAGGATCTTGAGCATCCGCTCGCTTTTCCCGACAATATTGGGAAAACTGTAGCGTTGTTTGAGCGCGCGCTTCAGCTCGATGTTTTCGCGCTCCAGGCGCCCGGTCGACAGCATCCGATCGATCTCGATCAGCAGCTTTTCGTTGTCCCAGGGCTTGGGGAAATAATCGTTGGCGCCGCGCTTCAGCGCATCGACGGCGACCTGCACCGACCCGTAAGCCGTGATCATGAACACCGGCGTTTCCTGATCGCGCGCGCGGATTTCTTCGAGCACCTGCATGCCGCTCTTATCCGGCATCATCAGGTCGAGCAGCACCAGATCGTAAGAGGACGCTTCCAGGCGCTTCAGACCCTCAGTCGCATTGCTCGCCAGCTCGACCGCGTAGTTTTCAGCCGTCAGCAGCGCTTCCAGACCCTCGCGGATATCCGGTTCGTCGTCGATGACCAGAATGCGTCCGCGCGCCGCGTCGGAAGAGGCTACATCGGGAGGGAGACTTGCAATTGCGTCGGCCATCAGCCCGTCATTCTCTCGGCTCTGGTCTCAGAGGGGAATGCCGCCGCCGCGGCAGCTTCGGTGCGGACAATCTCCAGCCGCTTGGCGGCTTCAGGGAACGAAAGCTGGAACCGTGTGCCCGAGCCGAGCTGGCTTTCCACTTCGATTTCCCCGCCATGCTCGCGCACGATGCCGTAGCTGACCGAGAGCCCCAGACCGGTGCCTTTCTTGGCAGCCTTGGTGGTGAAAAACGGATCGAAGATGCGCGCGACATTTTCAGGCGCAATGCCCGCGCCCGAATCGGCGACGATCAGCCGCACCAGGCCGTCCTTGGCGGTAGTTGAGACCGCCAGCACGCCGCCCGATTCCATGGCGTCGCGCGCGTTCAGGAACAGATTCAGCAGCACCTGCTGCAGCTTCCCCGGATTTCCCTTGATCTTCGGAAGACTCTCGTCAAGCGCCAGCGTCACATTCACTCCCGCTTTGGCGAGCTGATGTTCGACCAGCGGAATGGTTTCACGCGCGACCTTGTTCAGGTCCACGGGGACGAATTCGGTCGGCGAAGTGCGCGAGAAATTGAGCAGCGAATTGACAATCTCGCTCGCCCGGAACGTCTGGCGCGCGATTTTTTCTAGCAGTGGAGCCTTCTGCGCATCGCCCGAAATCTGCTTGGCGAGCATCTGCGCGTAGGTCGAAATCACCGCCAGCGGCGTGTTCACTTCATGCGCGACGCCGGCCGCCAGCAGTCCGATGGAGCTCAGCTTGTCGGCCTGGACTAATCTTCTCTCGAGCTCTGCCCGATCCGTGACGTCGTCGAAAATGATCAGCCGTCCAATGCGATCGCCGTCGCGCGAAATCAGCGGCGCCACGGCAATGTTCAGCGTCACGTCGCTTGAAACCCCATTGGGCCGCAGCAGAAATTTGTATATGTTATGGATGCCCGCTTCGGCGCGAACGCCGTCGAGCTGCCCGCACAGATCCTGCGGCAAAAGCTCCCGAAGCTGCCGGCCGACCGCGTCGTGCCGCGTGATCCCGGTGAGTTTTTCGATCTGCGAATTCCAGCTCCCCACGCGATCGTCCAGATCGGCCGCCAGAATTCCCACGTTGATCGACTCGACGATGTTTTCTGAAAACTCTTTGAGGCGCTCGTACTCTTCCACTTTTCGCGCCAGCGACCGGTACAGCGTCGCGTTATCGATGGCGATGCCGACGTAGCCGCACAGCGTCACCAGCAGTTCCACATCGTCGCTTGAAAGGAAATCACCCGCGTCGGTGCGGCTCACGCCCAGGTACGCGATGGTGCGCCCGCGGGCAGAGCACGGCAGATAATACGCCAGTTCCAGTTCCGCGATCGACCGCCGCACGCTGGCCGGCATCTCATGCGACACCACGTCGATCGAGTGGCGAGTGCGCTCGAAAAACAGGTACGGCTTGCTCGGCGCGGGACTTAAGAAGCTCAGATCCAGACCATAAGGGACGTTCTCGGTCTGCTTCCCGTTTCGATTGCTCGCCAGCGCCAGTTGAAATTTCGAATCCGCCTCGTCCCACACGAAAAACGCCACGTGCCGGATTCCCAGCGTGCGGATCAGCCGCGCCGCCACCGTTTCGAGCATGTCGTCCTGATCGGTGGGCGATCCCAGCTCACGCGCAAACTCGATCAGCGTGCGCCGGTAATCGTAGCGATCCTTATAGAAGTAATACCGGTCGAGCTGCTCCTGTATCCAGTTGCGGATCGGCTGGAACACAAACGCCGCGATCAGAATCAACGCCACCATCGCGGTGCCGCTTAATTCGCCGGCGCTCTTGGCGGCGAAAATCAGCCCGTAGAGAATCCCCAATACGGCGAGCGTGGCCAGCGTGTAGACATAACCCTGCTGAAAGATCATGTCGACGTCCATCAGCCGGTAGCGCAGAATCGCCCAAGCCCAGGTGAGCGGAATCAGCGGCAGCGACAGCACCGCCAGGTTCATCAGGTGATTCGGCACCACGCCAATCATGTACGGCACCACGTAAATCAGCGCGAACGGCAGGATCCCGATCAGCGCGCCATTGCGCAGCCAGGTCAACTGCCGGCGCACGATGGGATCTTCGGCGTGGCGCAATTGAAGCCCCAGCACGAATCCGCCCGCCACATACATCGCGCACAGGAACACCAGCCACACCCGGTCGAGTAGGGCCGACATTTCGACTGGGGAGGGCGTGATCAGCATGCCCGACGTGAACCCGAGATGGATCGTCAGCAGCGCGAGTCCGGGAAGATACAGCAGCACCGCCGCGCCGCGCCGTCGGATCCAGCGCTGCGGCTCCGGAAATACACAGCAGAAGTGCAGGAACAGCATGGGCGCGAAATATCCCGCGACAACGTTGCCGAGATAAATGGTTTTATCGAAAGTGTTGAGCTTCCCCGTGTAATGGAAGGTCGAAAGTACGAAGCTCGCCATGCACAGCAGGAAAAAGTGCAGGGCGCGCGGGGCCGCGCTGCGGCGGAAGTAAACGAACAGACCGATGGCCAGGTAAACCGCGCCATCGGCATACAGATAAAGGAGCGTCGAATCGCGCTCGTTTTCCTGGATGATGACGTTGTGCTGAACCTCTTCCCCACGCCCGTCGTGCAGGACCGTGTACTGCGCGGTTCGCCACGCGCCCAGCCTGGCCAGAACCTGCGCGGGCTGCAGCGAATTCTGAATCCGGACGCCTTCGATCGAAAGCAGAACGTCGCCGGGATGAAGCCCGGCCTTGGATGCGGGACTGCCCGGCTGGATGCGCGCCGCGACCACGCGCACCGTATCCCCGGAGGGTTGATCTACCCAGATGGCCCCGTCATCCGGAAGGTGATAGCGGTTCTGCTGCTGAAAATTGATCCCCGCAGCGACCACAGCCGCCACGGTGACAATCACCAGCAGAGCGCTGACGAGTTGTAGCTTTAACTCCTTCATGGGAGTTGGCACACTCTTCCCCTCGGCCATTTATAGCACGCAGACGGCCACGGATGTGGCGGTGGTATGTATTGCAAATACAGTAAGTTTCTGATCTCAAAGGTCCGAACGCTACGGTTTTCGGGAGAATCGGATACAGGGATGTGTAGAAGTGAACGACAAGCTATTCGCCGGCCAGGATCGCGAGAAGGGCTTCCGGAGGAATGTGCCGGACGGGGGAACCGCGGAATCCCTGAGGATCGCGCGTCACGATGAGTTCACAACCTGAGAATTCCGCAGCCGCGGCAGTGACAGCGTCCTCCAAATCGTTCCCCAAAGCGCTCATCGCTTCGTGAATCACGTGCCCATCCACGGCCGCCACCTCGAAAACCGTCAATAGCGCAGCTACAGCACGCTTCGAACGGATGGCGCCGATCTCCCTCGATGCCAAGTAGTGAATGGTCGTCACGGCATGAGCCGCGAGAAAACCTTCGATCCGCCCGGCCTCCACCGCATTCCATGCAGCCGTGCTCGCCCGGACGTGCGGCTGGCGATTGAGCAAAACATCCAGGATGACGTTGGTATCGAAGAGGACCTTCTTCAACGATATTTCTCGACCAAATGCTTCCGGTAGTCCTCAATATCGGCCTTCTTGAGGATTCCTCGAAGCGATCGCAAAACCGGTCCATCCGGCTCCGGCTGTGACTCCTGACCGGCAACGGTGGCGAGGTAATTCTCCACCATGGATGATATTGAGACGCCACGCTCCCGCGCGAAGCGCTTGGCTCGTTTAACGACGCGGTCGTCGACACTCAAGGTGAGTTTGGCCATCTGTACGTATTATATCTTGAAATCTGTACGTACCGCCGTCCCGCATTCGTCATCTCCCCGGATCGTTCCCTACAACTCCCTTCCAGATTACAAACAGCCACTCAGTCGGGAAGAGCCGGTCTGGCCGCCGGATGTATTTGCCATATGGGAACGCCGCCAGGCCCCTCGCGGCGTCCGCGAACTGTATCGGGCGGCTCGGCCTGCTGCATGTTTTGGGGCTGCGACTAATCCGCGCCCTGGATCTTCACAAGCGTCGGCTTCGGCTCGGCCGGCATCTCCGATTTGAAAATCTGCGGCGCACGGAAGAAATCGAAATACGAGACATAATGCACACAACTCACCGTGCAATACGGAGCGCATGCTTTCTCCGTCAGATATTCGCGACGGATATCTTCCTTCGTATATTGGTCGAGAGGCTTTGCCGGATAGCCGCGCTGCTGCGAGCAATAGTGCACCAGCCCGTCCTCGCAGATATACATGTAGCGCGCGCCCGCGCGGCAACGCCAGTCATTCGGTTTGCCCTGCGCGATCGCGTCCTGGAAAAAATTCAGGCGCGCGAAGTGGCGATTCTCCATCGACTTCATCTCGTGATACACCGCGCGCTCGCGATCGCCTAACGGGCGAAGCTGGCCGTCGCCGTCGTGAATGATGCCGACCGTCGCCGAAAAACCGAGTTCGAGAGCGCGCTTGCCGACCACCAGCGCGTCGTCCGGATTGTGAATTCCGCCGCCTACCACCGAATTGATGTTCACGTGAAAATCGGCGTGCTCGGCCAGGACTTGCAGCTTCTTGTCCAAAACTTTGAGGCTCTTTTTGGACACGTCGTCCGGCATCACGTTGTCGATCGAGATCTGCATGTGATCCAGGCCCGCGGCGTTCAGGCGCTTCACCCGGTCAGGCGTCAGCAGATATCCGTTGGTGATCATCCCGGCGAGCACCCCGCGCCTGCGCATCGCGGAAATGATCTGGTCGAGATCCGGATGCAGCAGCGGTTCCCCGCCGGAGATGGTCAGAATGCTGGTGCCAAGGTCCGCCAGCCGGTTGATGCGCGCGATCATTATGTCGGTAGCGACGGGCTTTGAGTAATCGTCGTACTCGTTACAGTAGGTGCAGCTCAGGTTACAGCGGCGGATGGGAATGATGTGCGCCATGATGGGATGGCTGGTCCGCATCGCGCCTTTCGCGATGAGACGTAACTCCCTCATTCGCCGGGAAAAGGCTTTCACACGTCGACGCAGTCGAAGACCCGGGTCTGGCATCAGGAAACTTATCCCTATTTAAACACAACTTCATGAAAAGCTGAAGGATCTGGACCCGGGCGGCGAATTTTGGGGATCGAACGGCGGATAATCCCGTTGTTAGGCGCTTTCCGTTCGCCTGAGAGTATTTCCTGCCTCATCGCACTTATTCTTCGTGCGAAGTGGAATAGTCCTCCTGTTAATCGCGACCGGCGCGCAGGCGCAGGACCCGGCCATCCTCCAAATTAAAGTAACGGAAGGGGAAGGCGCGGTGTACGCGGTCGGCGGGCGAGCCACGCGCGGCGTCACGGTCCAGGTGACCGACGAAACCGGGAAGCCGGTCGAAGCCGCCACGGTCAGCTTCCGGCTGCCGGACAGCGGGCCTGCGGGAACGTTCGCCAGCGGATCGAAAACCGAGATCGTCACCACCGGGGCCGATGGCCGCGCCGGCGTCTGGGGAATGCAGTGGAATCACACGGCCGGTTCGCTCGAGGTGCGTGTCACGGCTCTCAAAGGAAAAACGCGGGCCGGGACCACCTGCTCGCTGTACCTTTCCGATTCGCCCGAGGCACGCGCCTCGACGGCGAGGGTCGGGCCGAAGGGGCACAAGTGGTTGTGGATCGCACTGGCGGTCGGCGGCGCGGCCGTGGCGGGAGTGGCGGCGACGGCGCTCACCAGGAAAACTTCCACGACGACGGCGACACCGGCGGCCGTGTCGATCGGCTCGCCGACCATTATTTTGGGGCAACCATGAAATTCCAAGAGAAGGGTGGCGCACGTTTCAACGTGCCGCGTCGAGACTCATCTCGGCGCCTGTACTGTCGCAGACAAAGTGTCGAGATGAGTCTCGACACGGCACGCAGGAGTGCGTGCGCCACATTTTGCTGGTTGGCAACGTGCGGCTTCGCGTGGGCGCAAAGCGGTGGGATCGCTCCGCCGTCCATGGGGTTGATGATGGACGGGCACGGATACGCGCGGCCAGTTTTCGGAGTCTCGGGAAGCGTGACGCTGGGCGCCCCGGTCGCGACGGCCGTGGTCGCGTCGGCGTGTTCGGATTCGTTTTGCGTCGTCAAAACTCAGACGGGGATGATCGCGCAAGGCGCGGAAACGAAATCTCCGCCGGGTCCGGCCTTGCTGGCGATCGATGGGCAGAGCGTATTACTTTATTTTCCACGGCTTGGCCAACTGGGACGATGGCAGGCAGGGGATCTCCGGCCGGTCCCGTTAAGCGTGACGGGAACCGTCGTCGCGCTCCGCTCGAACGGCGGTGTCGCACAATTTGCCGTGCAACGGAACGGTGCGACCTGGATTGTGGATTCGAATGACCAGGCGCTCGATTCGCTACCCGCGGCATCCGGGCCGGTGCTTCTGCCCGCGACCGGCGCGATTTATATCGATGGCGATGACGTGGTCCTGCGCCGGCGCGATGGGAGTGAATTGCGATTTCCGGTTCCCGGCGCTCAATCGTTTTCGGCCATGTCCTGGTCGAGTTCAGCGGCAAATTATGTCGAAATACGCTCTCCGTTGGCGAGTTACGCGCTGCGGATCGACTTCGGACATGAGCGGATTTTTGAGCTGCCGGAGCCGCTGCCATGAAGAGCCTCGGCATGAATGGACCGGCTCCCCTCCCTGATGGTCGGGGTTCCGTTTCTGCCGCAAAACCCCGCGCGTCAGCAAGGGGCGCGCGTCCGCAGTTTTCAAACCGACTCATGAAGCTAACGCTGCTCGCAATTCTGGCGCTGGCGTGGCCGATGACGGCGCGTGCGCAGTTGACGCTGAGCGTTAAAGGAACCGCGGTCGGAGCGACCTACAATTTCGGCAGCGTGGTGAGCGGATCCGCGGAAAGCGTGGTCTTTCAGGCGACCAATCCGGGGAATTCCGCAGTGGTCATCGACACGCTCAGCCTGAGCGGCGCGGGATTCAGCATTACCGCGGTGAATGGAACTTTGCCGTACACCATCGCGCCCGGAAATTTTCTGGCGTTCACGGTGCAATTCCTCGCCGGGCCGCCGGCGGCATACAGCGCGGGGTTGCTGGTCGAAAGCGTCAGCGTTCTTCTGCTGGCGAACTCGATCGCGGGGCCGACCGTAACGTTTTTTCCTCCCTGCGCACTGGCCGGTCCGAATGGCGTGAATTTCGGCACGGTGCTCAACGGCTCCCTGCATCTGTGCAATTTTTCGATATTGAACGGGAACACGCAGCCGGTCACGATCTCGACGATCGCCGTGACGGGCGCGTTTCAGGCCACCGATTTGCCCACCCTGCCCGTGACGCTCTCGCCCGGTCAGGGAACCGATTTCGTGGTCCAGATTACGCCCGGTTGCGGGACGGGCGCGGTGAGTGGAACGCTCACCATCAACGGCGCCAGCTATTCCTTGAGCGGGCAAGGCGCCGATCCGCCGATGCCTACACCGACGCTCGCCCTTGATGCTTCCTCGATCGGAAGCGACCAGCAGCACACGCTGACCATGTCGCTCGCGACACCGGCGGTCTGCGCGGGCACCGGTAATGTGAATCTTGCGTTCAAGCCGGCCGCGGGAATTCCGGTCAGCGATGACAGCTCGATTGTGTTTCTTTCGGGCTCCACGCGGTCGCTGCAATTTTCCGCGACGCCCGGGTCATCCAGCTTGACGATCGCGGGCCAACCCTCGGCCACTTTTCAGACCGGGACCACAGCGGGGACCATCACGTTCACAGTCGGCGGGATTCCGGGCGCCACCGAGCCATCCATTTCCTTCGCGATCGCGCCGGCGACGATCGTGATCGAGACGGCCGCGGCATCGGACCAGATCTTGGGACAGCTCGATATCGAAGTGGTCGGCTACGACAACACGTATTCGGCGGGACCCATGACGTTCACGTTTTACGACGCGAACAATCACGTGATCGGATCGCCGGTGACGGCCGACTTTACGTCGAATTTCGAATCCTACTTCGCGATGTACACATCGGGAAGTTCGTTTCTCGCTCGATTTTCGTTTCCGGTGCAGGGCAACTCGGCGCTGGTGGCGACGGTGGCGGCGACGCTCACCAATCACGCCGGGCAGGTGCAGACGGGGACGCTGACATTCCAGTAATGTGAAGGCGTGAGAGTGGCGCTGACCATCGCCGGGTCCGACGCGAGCGGCGGTGCGGGTGTGCAGGCCGACCTGAAGACGTTTCAGCGGTTTGGCGTGTACGGCGAAGCGGTGATTACGCTGATCACAGTGCAGTCGACGCGCGGTGTGGAGCATGTGCACGTGCTCGACGCCGGCCTGGTGGCGGATCAGATTCGCGCGGTGATCGAAGATATTCCGCCACACGCGGCCAAGCTGGGAGCGCTGGGAAATTCCGCAGTCGCCAGCGCCGTCGAGAAGGTTTTGGAAGGCGCGGCGTTCCCCGTGGTAGTGGACCCGGTGATGCGCGCGTCGCTCGGTGGGACATTGGGACCGGTCGCGATGCTGAAGGCGTTTCTGATCACGCCGAATCTGGAAGAGGCGTCGGAGCTGGCGGGATTTCGGGTGTTCGATCTGGCGACGATGCGCGCGGCGGCCGATAAAATCGCAGCAGCGGGCGCGAAAAACGTGCTGGTGAAGGGCGGGCATCTCATTGGCTCGGCGGCGATCGATCTGTTACGCACTTCCGACGGCTTGTTTCACGAGTTCGCGGCGGATCGCATCGAGACGCGGCACACGCACGGCACCGGCTGCACTTATTCGGCGGCGATCACGGCAGAACTCGCCAAGGGGACCGGGCTGATCGAGGCGGTCGGGCGCGCCAAGGCGTTCGTGACGGAGGCGATCCGAAGTGCCCCGGGGCTGGGCCACGGCGCGGGACCGCTGAATCATTTCGCGTAGTCCTGAGATTGTGACCCGGCGTCGGGCACTTATCAATGTGGCGTCTCCGAACTGGGAAACCCGGCATCCACCGCTCGCTGACGGTCGCGGCTCGGCGTGGGCGCTCCGCGGAGCCTGCGGACTGGGTGAAAAGTCGGGGTTGATCCCCGCCGTGACGAGTCTGCGTGAAAACGGACTTGCTCCCCTCCCTCACGGTCGGGGTTCCGTTTGGCGTGGTATCGGATCACTGACGTGCGGAACCCCGCGCGTCAGCAAGGGGAGTACGTCCGCAGTTTTCACACAGACTCGTGAGGAAGCAGCCATCCGTCGGGTCTTCAGGCGGAAACAGGAGTCTGGACAGGAGTGATCCATTCCCTTCCGGTTGCGTTGCGCCCGGTGGATCATGCGATCCTCCAACTGCTGGTCCCGCTTGCGGTGGCGATTCTGATCAGTGGACTGGACGACCTGACCATCGATCTGGCGTGGCTGCTCCGTTGGCTGCATCGGATATTGCTTCCGCGCGCGGATTTGTTTCCACCGGGCGAGCGGCAACTGGATTCGGCGCCCCGGCGGCGCATCGCGATCCTGGTTCCGCTGTGGCAGGAGCATCGCGTGATCGCGCACATGCTGGAGCACACCATCGCGGTGGTCCGCTACCCCGAATATCACATCTTCGCCGGAGCGTATCCCAATGACGACCGCACCCAGGAAGCGATCCGTATGGTGGCCGCGCGTTTTGCGAACGTTCACATGGCGCTGTGTCCGCACGACGGGCCGACTTCAAAAGCCGACTGCCTCAACTGGATTTTCCAGCACGTGCTGATCGAGGAAGAGCGGCGCGGCGAACGCTTCGACATCATCGTGACGCATGACGCCGAGGATCTGATTCATCCCGACGAGTTGCGCTGGATCAACCTGTATTCGGCGCGGTACGACTTTATCCAGACGCCGGTGCTGGCGCTGCCCACGCCGATTCTGGCGGTGACGCACGGCGTGTATTGCGACGAGTTTGCCGAATATCATACGCGCGACATGGTGGTGCGGCCGATGCTGGGAGGGTTCGTCCCTGGCGCGGGCGTGGGGACGGGATACCGGCGCGATGCGCTCGAAAAGCTGGCCGCGGCGTCTTCGAATCGGCTGTTCGAACCGGAAGCGTTGACCGAGGATTATGAAAACGGGCTCAAGATGTTTCGGCTGGGATGCTCGCAGGCGTTCGTGCCGCCGCTGCGGTCGGGCGACGGATCGTATCTGGCCACGCGTGAATATTTTCCGCAGTCGTGGAGCGCCGCCCTCCGGCAGAGGACCCGCTGGGTGATGGGAATCACGCTGCAGGGCTGGCAGCGGAACGGATGGGGGCACAATCGCGGCGAGCTGTACTGGATGTGGCGCGACCGCAAGGGGCTGATCGCGAATCCGCTAGGCCTGGCGGCGAATGTCGTGTTCGTCTACGGCCTGGCGACCGCGATGTGGACCCGCGTGCCTCCCTTAGCTTCACGCCTGGTTTATTACACGCTGGCGCTGCAGATCCTGCGGCTGGCGGTCCGGATGGCATGCGTGGGTCGCGTATATGGACCGCGCTTTGCGCTGGGCGTTCCGGTGCGCGCGGTTTACGCCAACGCGTTGAATTCGGCCGCGACGGTGCAGGCCGTGGTGCGCTACGCCGTGGCGCGCGCGCGGGGGCTGCCGCTGCGCTGGTTCAAGACGGATCACAACTTTCCGTCGCGCGCGGCGCTGCTCGATCAGAAAAGGAAGCTGGGCGAGATTCTGGTCAGCGCAGGCCGGTTGACGGCGGTGCAACTGCGGCGCGCGCTCGAGACGCAGCCCGCCGGGACGCGCCTGGGCGCGCATCTGGTTCGGAGCGGAATATTGGGCGAAGCGGAGGTGTACGAATCGCTGAGCCTGCAGCAGGGATTGCCGATCGCGCGCGTAGCCGTCGCGGATGTTTCCGTCCGCGTGGCGCGCGCGTTCCCGCGGCATGCAGTGGAGCAATGGCGCGTTCTGCCGTTCCGGGTGGTTGAAAGCCACCTGCACGTGGCGAGCCCGGAGCTGCCGTCGCCGGAAATGACGGTCACACTCCGGCAGTTCACGACGCTTCCAGTACGCTTTCACCTGATGGCGCCGGCCGAGTTCGAGAAGTTTCGGGAAGCGGTCTTATAACGCCGCCGGACAATGCCAAGCCCCATGTGTGACGCATGGGGCTCTGCTCCGCCTCCTCCCCGACGAAACGAACTATCCATCCGGTCGCGGCACTAGTCGAAACGGCTCGACGATTGCTTCTTTACCAGCGGGACGTCAGGCGAAGGCCGGGTTGCATGGATTTTCGGGTGCTCACACCCGACCATCGCGCACTCGGGCGGGGGCTTTCGCGATTCGCGAATGGGAGGTGACGATATGAAGGTCAGGGACATCATGGTCGCGGCGCCAAAATTCTGCGACCCGGCGATGAGTTGCGCCGGCGCGATCGAACTGCTCTGGTCGACCGGATGTGGCGCGCTGCCGGTGGTAAATGCGGAAAAACGGGTGGTCGGCATCGTGACCGACCGGGATATCTGCGTCGCGCTGGGCACACGGGATCGCCGGCCGTCCGAGCTGCAGGTTAAGGAACTGATGACCAGCGACGTGGCCTGTTGCCGGGCCGACGATGAAATACACGAGGCGCTGAAAACGATGCGCCTCAGAAAGGTTCGACGCTTGCCTGTGGTGGATGCGGCGGGTCGCCTGGAAGGGATGTTGTGCGCCACCGATCTTCTGTTGAACGCGCGCCACGACGATGGGAGCCGGCCGGAATTATCGTATGAAAACGTGGTCGGTGTGCTGCGGGGAATCTGCTGGCATCCCTGCGCGGCGAGCCCCCACTAGTGTAGTGCGTCGGAAATCGTGCGACGTAAAAAGGGGGACAGACTGCTCTGTCCCCGCCGCACATCTGTTGACTCCGCGGTGGAAATCGACCGTGGACAGAGTGGTCTGTCCCCCTTTTTACGTCGCACGATTTCCGACGCAGACCACTAGCTTATGGAGCCTCGCGCCCGAATTCGAATTCGAGGTGCGATTTGATCACCAGGCGGGGTTCCTGCGGCGTCAATCCGACGCCGATTCCAATGCTCCACACCAGATTCTTCGCCAGCCGGATATCGGTGCCGGGATAAATTTGATGAACCTGCTGCCGTAGCGGCGGGAAATCCGGCAGGTATCCGATTTCGCTGTACCATTCGAGATACGGCCGGAAGCGGGCCTTTTCGGCGTCGCCGTAAGCCACCCGCGCGGCCGGTTCGAAATGCCATCCCGCGCCGACGTTCTCGCCGCGCAGCGCACGCGCGAAAACGGGATTCAAATCGAGTTGAAAATCCTTGATGGTCCGCTCAATGATCGGGCGTATTTCGACATGCGCGGTCTCCGGGATGTATTGCGGACGCGCAAATGAAAATTCGACCACCAGACCAAGATCCACCGGCAGATGCCAGGATCGCGGGGCGTAGAAGTGCGGCAGCACGCGCCATCCGGCGTACTGGAATCCGGTTCCGGGAAGCACCGCGTTCAATTGCATGAAGCCGAGGGAAACGTGATCCGCAAGCGCGCCGGTCAGTTCGTACGTCATGTGAAGCTGGTCGTTGGTGGGGGCCAGGGGTCCGTCGTACTGCTTCGATCCGATCGCCCAATAATTCAAATGCTGTTCGAGCGTGAATTGGCCGGGCAGCAGGGTCTCGTATTCATAAACATGAATTTCAAAAGGATCCTGCGCGTAGGCGAACGCCGCCAGCATCAGCAAGCCAATCGTCTTCAAGAACGCCATCCTAACACGTCGATCCGCGCGCCGCGCGAACGTGGCATGCTCAAGTAAGCTATGACTGTCTCACGCCGCGCCCTGCTCGCCGGATCTTCCATCGCCGCCTTCGCACAGGCGCAGCAGCGGAGGCGAGTGCCCAGCTGGAAGCCCAGGCTCGGCGTACTGGGGTCTTATTCGGAAGCGAATCTGGATTTCGTCAAAGCCGAAGGCTTCACCAGCATGGAGCTACGGCTGGACCCCAAGAAGCTCGACGACAACGCGATTGCCGGGATCAAGGACAAGCTCGCCAAGGCCGGCATCTGGGTTTCCTCGCTGGACGTCGGCGGGAATCATATCGATCCCGATCCCGCGAAACGCGAGCAGCAGAATCAGCACACCATCGAGTGCATTGAATTATGCGGAAAGCTCGGGATACCGGCGATCGGCGGGCAATCCGGGACCATCAGAGGACAGCCGCTGTCGAAACAGGTGGACGAAATCGTCCGCGTGTACACGGAGCGCTATTTCAAGGTTTGTGAGCAGAATAAAGTCCGGATTCTGTGGGAGCCGTATGCGGGCGGCCCGAATATCGCCACCGGACCGATCGGGTGGGAGGCCCTGTTCAAAGCGTTCGGCGACAGCCCGAATGTGGGTCTGCAGTTCGATCCGTCGCATCTGGTGTGGCAGTTCATGGACCCGGTGCAGGCCGCTCGCGACTTCGCCAGCAAAATCTACGACGTTCATCTGAAAGACACCGAGATTCTGTGGCACGTGCTGCGGCGCAGCGGAATTCAGCCGGTCGACAACATTCGCTGGTGGCGATTCCGCATCCCGGGTTACGGATCGATGGACTGGAAGGGATTTTTCACGGTGCTTGAAGAGGTCGGTTATACCGGGGCAATGAACATCGAGAACGAAGACGCGTTTTATTATCCGAACTACGATGGGGACAACTTCACCGAACAATTCAAGCGCGGCTTTCACACCGCGCACGAGTTCCTGAAAACGCTGGTGCCGCCGTTGACCGCCTAGGGACGGCGGTCTGAAGAGGCTGCGGAAAAAGGGGACAGACCGCTCTGTCCACGCCGCACACTCTCAAGAAAATCAATGGCTCCGGGTCGGGGACAGAGTAGTCTGTCCCCTTTTTCCGCAGCCTCTTCAGACCGCGCCTGGCTTCAGCAGCCCATCCCGCCGTCCGCGGAAGAACTTACTTCTTCGGAGCCGTTTCCATCTTGCGCGCGCCGCCGAGGATGTCTTCCATGGCGTAATTGCCTTCGTGGCACGCGTATTCGTAAACCGGGCCGGGCGTGGCGACAAACGGATACTCGATGGTCCACGGTTTGGTATACGCGCCGGGATCGTCGATGGTGGCGCGATACAGAATCGTGTTCTTGTCGACGCGCTGGAAACGTTCCGTCACTTTGAACTTTTCGGAAGCTCCGCGGAACCGGTTCTCCGGGTTCACGTTGGTGGTCTCGACCACCAGCGTGTCGCCTTCCCAATGTCCCACCGAGTCGCCCAGCCAGCGATCGAGCGCGGGCGGTTCGTGCTCCGCGTTCATGCGGATCACGCGGACGTCATGCACCATTTCGACCATAATCATCAGCCGGTCTTTGGTCTGCACGATCTGATAATTGTTGTTGTACAGCACCGGCAGCATGGGCGGACCGGACGTGGAGCCGAACCCGATCAGGCAGCGCTCCGAGAGCGGACGGTTTTTGACGTTGTCGTAGTTCATGCCGCCGTAGGCTTCGCCCTGGCCGCCGCCGCCGCTCGCGCGACGCCGATTCTGGCGCGGCACCATGGGAGGCAGTCTTCCATCTGGAGGATCGATGATCAGCGACGTGCGCGCCTGTCCATCCACGCGCGCGAGCTGGGTGCCGCGATCGACAAACAGAACGTTATAGCCGCCCGTGCCGGACGATCCGGCCGCCGCGATCAGCGGTCCGTCGGACTTGCCATCCTGGCTATCCAGAACCTCTTTGTCCTTTTCCTCATACTGCTTCGCAACAGCGTCGCTGACGGTCGGCTGGTCTTTGAAGATGGACGGCCGGACCATCGGCGTAATAGTCGCGTTGGTCCACACGCCCTCAAAATCGGGATGACCGTCGGCAGTGCGCGGGATCGCTGAGGACTTAGCCTTCGCCGCCGGCTTTTTCGCGACGTTGGTCTGTGCGAAAACGCTCGCGGCGGACAGAGCGGCTAGCGCGGTTACGGACACGAGAAATCGGGTTCTCATCTGCTTCTCCTTGGAGGTTCCCTACTATTGTACTCGGAATTGTTACGGCTTTTCTCGAGGTCGCCATCCCGCGCGGTGGGCGCCACTAACGGACCCGCCCGCGAAATCGGACGTTTTCGTGCAGGTTCCCAGGAATCAACTTCTTGCGAGTTTGAAACGCCAAAATCGACAGGCGCGAAAAGCAGTCGGAATACCGAGAGTGCGGAAAATCGGGAAAGCGCGCCAGCGAGCGTCCCAGGCCCCTCCAAACGGATTTTCCGAAAATCGCCGCCGGAATCGTCGGGACAGCATCCGCAGTGGAGCGCACCAGGTAACCGCGTCCTGATACGATCACTTCGTGATCCGAACTTTACTCACCGTAATGTCAGCCGGAGCTTTGTTGACGGCCCAGACCACCGGCCTGACGGCCCGGCAGGTGATCGGGCGCATTCAGAAAAACGTGGGTGTGCCATGGCGCAGTGAGACGGTGGATACATTCAAGGCCGGGGATCCGGACACGCCGGTGACGGGGATCGCGACCACCATGATGGCCACCTACGACGTGCTGGAGCGCGCGGCCGCCGCTCACGATAATCTGATCATCACGCACGAGCCGACTTTCTACGGCCACACGGACGAAATCGATGCTTTGAGTAAAGAAGGGGACGCGGTGTTCGCCGCCAAACAGGCTTTCATCGAGAAGCATCATCTGGTGGTGTGGCGCTTTCACGATCACTGGCACGCGCGCCAGCCGGACGGGATTCAGACCGGGATGGTCCGGGTGTTGGGTTGGGGGAAATTCGAGAAGCCGGGTCGCAATGACCTGTTCGTGATTCCGGAGACTACGCTTGCAGACCTGGCGAGCGATATCAAACGGCGGCTTCAAATCCACACGCTGCGGGTGGTTGGCGATCCGGCGATGCGAGTGACGAAGCTGGCGCTCAAGCCGGGTTATCCTGGATTCCCGGCGGAGCGTCACACCCTGCAGCGCGACGATGTCGAGGTTCTGGTGATGGGCGAGGGTCTCGAATGGGAGACCATCGAATACGGCGCGGATGCGGCCGCGGAAGGCAGGCATAAGGCGCTGATCGTGCTTGGCCACATTCCCTCCGAGCAGGCCGGCATGGAAGATTGCGCGCATTGGCTAAAGAGCTTCGTCACCGAAGTGAAGGTCGAATTCATCGCCACGGCCGAGCCGTTCTGGCCCGCGAAGTGATGGTCATGCGGTGCCTGATTTTTCTGACGCTCGGGATGGTCAGCGCGCTTTTCGCGCAGGTTGGGGAGCAACGGCTGGCGCCGGGCGCGACGTTGTCCGAAACTCTGGCGGGCGGAGACCAGCGGGTTTATCGACTCCAGGTGCCGGCGGGGCAGGTCGTAGAAGTTTCGCTTCACGAGGTCCAGGGGCTGGCCGGGATTCTGACGGTGGTCGGGCAGGATGGGAACGAAGTGGTCTCGATCGATTTCGCCAAGCGGAATCCGGGCGCGAAGAAGGTCCTGCTCGGTTCCGGCGATTTTCAACTTCGATTGAATCCCGCCAGGCACAGTTCGCTGCAACGGATCTTTCAACTTTCCGCGGGATTGCCGCGGCCGCTTGGCGAACCCGACCAACTTCGCTTCTCCGCGGAGCAGGCGATGGGAAGCGGCGAACGGATTCTTCAAACCTTTCAAACGAATTATCTGGAGGATGCGCTGGCCAGGTATGAGGCAGCCCTGGATTTGTGGAAACGCATGGAAGACCGGCCCCGCCAGGCCGACGCGTGGAATCATATCGGATTCGTGCTGCATTTCCAGGGAAAAATGAAAGCGGCGATCGATGCGTACCAGCAATGCCTGGATCTGGAAAAGGCGGAACACGATGACGGCGGCGCGGCAGCCGCGCTGTTTGGGATGGCTTTCATCGACTATGACACGGCGCAATACGCGAAGGGCGCGGAACTGGCCGCCCAAGCGCTGGATCTTGCCCGCGCGATAAAGGATTGGGCGGGCCAGTCGGACGCGCTCAGCGTTTTAGGGTTGACATCGATGGCAAGAGGGGAGACCGACCAGGCCAGGGCCCGCTATCTGGCCATGCTCGAAGCCGCTCAAGAATCGGGGGACCCAGTGCGCGAAGCCGACGCGCACAACGATCTCGGCCTGCTGGAATTTCAGTTGGCCAACTTCGTGGAAAGTGAGGGGCATTATTCCCACGCCCTGGCGATCTACCGTCAGGAGAACGAGCCGGTGCGCGTCGCCCAGGAGCTGAACAATCTGGGGGTAATGTATTCCACCTCCGGCGATCCGAGAAAGGCGCTGCGCTATTTCGAAGAGGCGCTGCCGATTCGCAAGAGGTTGGCTCAGCCCGGGTCCTACGCCAATACGATTTACAATGCGGCCGTCTCATACGGCGCGGTGGGCGATTTTCAGCAGGCGCTCGACGGCTACAATGCGGCTCTTCCGATCTTCCGGCGTGTGGCTCATCGCGCGGGAGAAGCCTACACACTGGAGGGACTGGGAGAAGCCTATAGCTGGCTCGGTGAGACCTCCCGCGCCGAGGAACTGCTCAGACAGGCGTTGGCGATCCGCCGCGCAATTTCCGACCGGCGCGGCGAGGTCATCACGTTGAATGTTCTGGGCGACGTGCACACGCGGGAGCACCGGTATTCCCAGGCTCTTCTGGAATATCGCGAATCGTTATCGATTAACCACAGCGCGGGCTTCAAGCGGGAGGAGGCGCAGACGCTGAACGCTCTTGCCGCGATCCTGCTGCGCACCGGCGAGACGCGGTCGTCGCTGGATTCGTCGGCCCAGTCGCTTGAATTGAGCCGCAAGATCGGTGAGAAGCTGGCGGAGGCGAATGCGTTGCACCTGGAGGGAACCGCGTGGAACCGTCTGGGCGATGGGAAGCGGGCCAGGGAGGCGCTCAATCAGGCGCTGGCAATTCGGCGCGCGGCCGGTGCGCGCTCGAATGAAGCCGATACGCTTCTTGAATTGGCAAGGCTCGATCTGGGGGAGGGATCGCTCCCGAAGGCCACCGCCCATGTAACGGACGGCTTGAATCTGGTGGAATCGATGCGCGCCAGCTTTGGCGGCCATCAGTCTCGCATGGATGTGGCCGCTTCTCACCGCTCGTACTATGAGCTGGCGATCGACATCGCGATGCAGAGCCAGGATGCCGCGAAGGCTTTCGAGATCAGTGAGCGGGCGCGCGCGCGTGGCTTGGTGGACTTGCTGAACGAGGCGCGCCTCGACCCGCGCCAGGGCGCCGATCCGGCGCTGCTCCAGCGGGAGCGCGAGGTGCGGGAACTGCTGGATGCCAAGCACCAGCGGCTAATGCGCCTTCTGGCGGCCAATCACAGCGCCGCGCGAGAGGCTGCGGATCGCCGCGAGATCGATCACTTGATGGACCGTTACGAGGCGGTCGAAACCGAGATCCGCGTCAAGAGTCCGCAATATGCGGCGTTGACGCAACCACGGCCTCTTACGCTCGCCGAAATTCAGGCTCTGCTGCCCGACTCCGGCACGTCGTTGATCGAATTCTGGCTGGGTGAAAAACGCAGTTACGTCTGGATGGTCTCAAAGACAGACTGCCGTGGATTCGCGCTACCCTCGCGCGTCGCGATCGAATCCCTGGCGCGCCGCGCTTACACAGCGCTGAATGCGCGTAACCAGAACCGCGAGGAGACGCTCGCGCAGCGGGATCAACGCCTGAAATCGGCTCGGGCCGAATTCGACCGCGCTGCCGCGTCGCTGAGCTCTGAACTGTTCGGTCCGCTGGGCGGCCTACTCAAGGCACACCGTTTATGGATTGTCGCGGATGGCGCGCTCGCGTATGTGCCTTTCGCCGCGCTGCCGGTTCCGGGATTGCCTCATGCTTTGCTGTTGACTGGGCACGAGATCGTCGGACTGCCGTCGGCGTCAGTGCTGGCCGCGGTTCGCGAGCAAGCCGCCCAGCGCCATGCACCGGATCGAATGGTGGCGGTGTTTGCCGATCCCGTCTTTCGCGCCAATGATGAACGGGTGACGGGGCACGCGGCAGCGGCGGCCGCTGGACCGGTGAACCGCGCCGCCGCCGATTCCGGATTGGGGGACTTGCCCCGTCTGTACTTCTCGAGGCAGGAAGCGGAAGCGATCCGGTCGTTCGCGCCGCCGGATCAGACGTGGACCGCGCTCGACTTCGACGCCAGTCGCGCCGAAGCGAAGAAACCGGATCTGGGCCGCTATCGGGTGGTCCATTTCGCCACGCACGGACTGCTCGACAGCCGGCACCCGGAGCTCTCCGGAATCGTCCTTTCCATGGTGGATCGGGCCGGCAATCCGCAGGATGGATTCCTGCGCCTGGACGAAATCTACAACCTGAAGTTGAATGCCGACCTGGTGGTGCTCAGCGCTTGCCAGACCGCGCTTGGCGAAGAGGTCCGCAGCGAAGGGCTCATCGGACTGACGCGCGGTTTCATGTACGCGGGCAGTCCTCAGGTGCTGGCCAGCCTGTGGAGTGTGCGCGATCGAGCCGTGGCCGAGCTGATGCGCCGGTTTTACGAAAGCCTGCTGCGGCATCATCTGACGCCAGCGGCGGCCCTGCGCTCGGCACAGCTGTCGATGCTGCAGGATGCGCGCTGGAGCGATCCTTATTATTGGGCCGCTTTCGTGCTTCAGGGTTCGCGCTGAAGCTGGAACCGATAATAATCCACGAGTGCGCCGCCGGCGGACAATTTGATCTCGTATTCTCCAGGGGAAAGCGCTGCAGCCGGCACCCACACGGATGCCACGAACCCGAAGCTCCGCCGGTCCGCGCGAACCGGGGCTTCGCTCCACACCTCGCGCCCGTCCCGCGTGATCGACACGGAAAGAGCCTCAGTCTCATCTCCGGGAACCAACTCCAGGTCGAGCCGCAGGATCTGCGAACCCGCGGGCAGAAGGACCTGAGCGAGGGATGGCGCGGTTCCCCGGGTGGTATCCAACCGCACTTCGGCGGCGGCCACATCGCCTGCGGAGGGTTGCGGGGTATGGGGGATGACGGCTAACTCACGATGCAGCCCGGCGTTCTGCCGGACGAGCCAGCCCACCGAGCCAGCCAGCAACACGATCGCCGCAACGGCCGCGATCCACGGCCCGACCATCGAACGGCGCAACGGGACGGCGGGACGCACGGCCAACGGAAACTCGCGCGCGAGAGTCCGTGCAAACCCGAGTTTACCCTTCTGAAAGGGCGAATCGAGCAGATACTTCGCCACGCGTTCCCGATCCGCGGCCGGCAGGGTTCCGCGCGCGTAAGCGTCCAGCAATTCGGCCTCGGCGTCGCAGAGCTGCTGGTAGAGGGCGGAATCCTCCATCCACCGGCTCTCCAGCACTTCCCGCTCGGTTTCCGGCAACTGGTGCAACAGATAGGCGTTCAATTCGTCTCTATTCAATGTGTCCAGAATCTATCCGATATCACGCGACGTGGTGACACACGCATACAATTTTTCGCGAATCCGCAGAGCGC
The DNA here is from genome assembly GCA_963797245.1 of Terriglobia bacterium. Taxonomy (GTDB): domain Bacteria; phylum Acidobacteriota; class Terriglobia; order Bryobacterales; family Bryobacteraceae; genus Palsa-187. The sequence continues at coordinate 639,303 of CAWCPE010000005.1, read as the reverse complement.
GGTTGCGCAGGGTGTTCAAGGAAATGCCCAGCTCGCGCGCCAGCGCCGCGCGCTCCCCGGTGTAATACCGCTCGATCAACTCACGGCTGGATTCGGGAAGCGCAGCCAGGCAACGTTCGATGGAGCCGAACACGTCAGTATCCTCAAGCGAGGTTTGTACTTGGAGCCGAATCTCGCGCAACGCGGTTTGACGCCGCTCGACCCGCCGGGCCGATTCTTTGAGCAGCATCCGCGCGATGCCCAGCGCGTACATCTCGATTTTTTCGATCGGCTCGCCCTGCATCAGCCGGCGCGCCAGACGGTCCAGAGTTTGATCGGCGAGTTCTTCCGGAGTTTCGGAACGGCGCCACGCGAAGAAGTCGGTCAGCTTGCGGCGCAGCAGCTCATACCGGCGTCCGGCCGCGTTCCGGTTGGGGCCGAGAGCCAGAAGCAATCCTTCGAGCGCTTCCCCGCTCAGCTCCCAACGACGCGCGGCGCCGGTCGTTTCGTCGACGGAATCAGCCATTCCACATCCGCGCCCGGCAGAATTCAACCGGAAGTTGCCAAGGGCTAGAAAAAATCCTATCACACCGGTGATATTCACCCGAATACGGTCACAGACCAAGTAGGAGATTCGCGATGTTCTCGTCAACGCCAGCACTGAAGGACTTTACCCGGTTTGTGGTGTTCCTGGTGGTCTGGCAGGCGTTGGTTTCAAGCGGTTACGGGCAGCAGAGTGACATTTTGCCGGGCGTCAGCCCGACTCAGTCGATGGTCCGGAAGCAGCCGGCGCCGGCCGCGAGCGTGGCTCCACTCCTCACATCGCAAGCAGGAGCCGTCGCGAACCCTCTCGCCCAGACGCTCGCGACCGCGGCGTTGGCGGCCAAGCCGGCGAATCACGCCGCGGCTCCTTCCAAACCGGCCAGGCCGAAGATTTCGCCCGCTGCTCCGATCACGACCATCGCCGATCCGGCGGATGGAACCGATCCGTACATCATCGCGCAGGCCACGGCCCTCAGCAATTCTCCGACCCAGATCTTCGCGTTCGTGCGCGACCAGGTCGGCTTCGACGTCTACTCAGGATCGCTCCGCGGAGCCCGGGGGACCTTGTGGACCATGGCCGGCAACGCCCTCGATCGCGCCAGCCTCTTAGTCGCTCTGCTGCGCGCCGCCGGTTTTACCGCGCAATATGTGCAAGGCACGTTAACCGGCGCGCAGGCGACGCAGATTCTTCAGCAGATATTCGCGAATCCTCCGCTCGGCGTCCTGGGCTGCATTCCCGCCGGAACCACGCTTGCGAACCCGGTCAGCGATCCAACGCTCAACTCCACTCTCCAGCAGCATTTCTGGGTGCAATTTTCCTCCAACGGTACAACGTTCCAGAACGCTGACCCGACGTTTGCCGGCGCGCAGCTCGGACAGGTTTTCGGGACCCCAACCACCACGTTCACTACGGTCCCGGCGAGTCTTGAGACCACCGTCGCGATCGAGCTCGACGCCGAAATCTACAACTCGGCGGAGACGCTGTTCGGGGCTGGCGACGGACTGAGTACCACGCCGGTGCTTAATGCGACGTTCGCGACGGACCAGACCGCCGGCCGCCCGCTCGCGATCGGTCATATCGTGAGCAGCACCAATATCAGTTCGATTTTCTCCGACCAGACGAATACCTACACACCGTATGTCTCCTACGGGAACACGAGCGACTCGACTCAGGACACGGTGGTCACGGGCACGCAATACCAGGAAGAATTCACCAGTTTCCCTCTGGGCACCACGGTGGTCACCGGAGTGTTTCTGACATTCCTGGTCACCGATTCGAACGGCAACACGCAGACATTCAACAAAACTCTGTTCGATCGCATCGGCTATGCCGCGCGCCAGAACGGATCGAGCGTTTCGGTTTCGGTCACGGCGTCCGGCGCGCCTTCCATCAGTCCTCTGGATATTACAGTGGTCGATATCCTGGCGTCGCTGCAGAATCTGAGTCAGGCGCAGTCGTTCGGTACGGCGCTCGCTTCGATTCAGCCGCAGCTCGCCGCACTGGTCGCGGAGACTGCGAGTCCCAGTTCCCCCCCCACGGCTCAGCAGATCTCGGCCATGGGCATGCTGGCGACGCTCTCCATGCAAGCAACCGCCACGATGGGCCGAGTAATCGCCGGCGCGTTCGCCGTGCGCTCGGACGCGATGGACAACGCCACCGTGTCGGAAGCCTATGTCAAGGCGTTTTTCAATAGCCCGCGTTTAATCCTGGTGACCAATCACATTACGCCCGGACAGGGCAGCCAGACGATCACGCAGGAGCTGGATACGCTGAAGGACGACAAGGCGTCGATTCCGCTGCCCGGCAATAGTGCGTCAGCTTCGATTTCCTACAACATTCTGCGCGGTACGTTCGACTCCATCGTGGAGTCACAGGTCTACCAGATCCTCACGCAGAATTACGCAGCGCAATCCGGAGTCAGCTACGTGACAGGCGGCAGCGTGGCGGATATCTTCACGGCGGCGCAAGCGCAGGGTATTGGAACCATTCTGCTGACCCCGGCCAACGCGGGCGAGCTGAACAATCTCCCCATTTCCGCGGACGCGCAGGCGCGCATCTCGAATGCGCTGAGCGCGAATCTGCTGGTATTCGCACCTTTGGCCCCGGTCGCGATCAACGCGGCCAACATGTATGGATGGTACGAGTATGACCCCACCACCGGCGCGACGACGTCAGTGGGCGAAGACGGGGCTCATCAGGGTATCGAGGAATATTTCGTGGGGCTTCTGCTCGCTCAGATGGAGAACGCCGCCTATTTCTACACAGGCTTGTTTTTAGCTGGTTTCGAATTCGGTGTGTTGGAAAATACGCTGTGGGCCATCTCCGGGCAGATATTCAAGAATACCAATACGCAGGCCGGAAATTCATTTGCGGGGACGACGAGCTGGCTCAGCAACATCAGCAGTGTGGTCTCGATACTCAACGCGTCCTATTTGGCTTTTGCGTTAGGCCAAGCGGCGGCCTTTGCCTTCTCCATGGTGTTTTTAAAGGTCGATCCGGAGGTTCCAGGAAGCCTGACAACACTCCCCGTCCCCGCCGCTGGCAGCCCGGGCGCTTCCCCGGGTGTAACGGCGCAGCTCTCAACCGATACATTGTTGACACTCCCGCTTTCCGGCGCCGAGCTGCCGTTGGTCTACCGGGTCCAGATTCAGAACACGGGACCGTCCGCCGATACGTTTAATCTGACGCCCGCGAGCGTCCCGGCAGGCTTCGCGATTGAAACCAGCCTGTCCTCGATGACCATTCCGGCGGGCGCGACGGCGATTGTCGGGGTTTGCGCTGTTCCGTCGCTTCCCATCCCAGCGCCAGGCACGCCGGAGAGTTTCACGATCAACGTGACCAGCGCCACCAATCCGTCGGTGACCACGTCGGCTCCTGAAAACTTCACGGTTCCCGCTGTGCAGGGATTGGCGATGTCGATTACGCCGGCTCAGAGCGCGGTGACGCCAGGAAGCAGCGTCAACGCCACGCTCGCGGTTCAGGCGACCGGGAACACGGCCATCACAGCGTCGCTCTCAGTCACGGCGCCCACGCCTTTGTCGGTCAATGGCGTTCCGACCTCCATCTCGCTCAGCCCCGGTCAAACGCAGTCGATTCCCCTGACCATCGGCGTGCCATCCGGCACCGCAATCGGCTCCCAGAATCTTATTCAAATCGCAGCCACCGTCAGCGCGGGCGTGACTCCCGTGCAGGCGACCGCAATTGTCAATGTCGTCGCGCAGCAGGCCCAGGCCGCCATCGCCGGGGCCAACGACGCCGCTGTGTTGGGACGCACCGACATCGCAACGACGCTATCTGGACTGTCGGGTGCCATCAACTCAGCTATTTCTTCCTGCACTCCCGCCGCGCAGCAGTTGGTGGTCGATTATGTCGACAACCTGATTCAGGAGATGAACGCTCCCTTCCTGGCGAACTTCGTGTCGACACTTCAATCCGACGTGGCGGCGATTTCGGCGGCTACCTGCTCGAATATCGGTGCGGCACTGACGCAACTCAGCACCGATCTCGCGAGCCTCAACACCGTCCTTCAATCGCCCGCGGCGTTTCCGTTTAATCTAGCCCTCAACCCGAACAGCGCGGTCGCGCAGCCTGGCCAAGCTTCCATTTTTCCGGTTGTTCTCCAAAACAATTCCGGCGCCACCAACACTTACTCGCTGAGCCTGGGCTCGCTCCCGTCGGGAGTCACCGGTGTGTTGAGCGCCAATTCCGTCACGCTTGGACCGGGGCAGTCGACGAACAATCCCACGGTGACCATCACGCCGCCGACCAGCGAGGCGTTTCAGTTCTCACTGAGCGCGTCCATCAATGGAGTCGCCGGCAGTACACAGACCGCGGTCGGCACGCTGATCGCGCGCAGTACATTCCTGGCAATAGAGTCCGTCACGGCGACACCCGGGTTCACTAACTCCGGCGGATCGGTGGACGTGACCACGCAAATCGCGAATGTGGTGAATCAGAACAAGACGGTACAAGTGGCGCTGGTGGTGAATAACTCTTCAAATACACAAGTGCTCGGTCCGTTCAATCAGACCGTCGCTCTTTCTGTGACCAACCTGCTGACCACCGTCGATTTCGGCCAGATCGCAACTATGGGACTCGCGAACGGGAACTACACGCTGGCTGTTACGGTGATCGATCCGGTAACGAATACGGTGATGCCGGGAGGCACCGGCATCGGAAATCTGCTGATCGGCTCGCCTGTAACGGCTACGCTCACCGCGATGCCGACCACGCTCGCACCGGGCAACGGGACCGTCACCAGCACGCTGAACGTGAGCGGTCCTGGCGCGGGCGGCTCGGGCTCAATCATTCCTATCGGCTCGGTCCTGACGTTCGGCGGCACCAATGCGCCGGACACTTACTCCGCGGCCACTACCTTCGGGCCGACGCCGGTGGTGGTCGACAGCGGCGCGGTGCAGATCTGGCAGAACCAGGTGGCTACCGGACCGAACGGAGAGTGGGATATCTTCTACATGGAAACCACCAACGGCGGACCGTTGGCCAACAACATCAATGGCGATTGGAACATCGTGATGGATTATGTCCTCAGCGTGCCGGCCATTTTCGACCAGGTGGCCAACCAATGGCTGGTGAATGGAACGCCAGTGAGCCCGCTCACCAACGGCATCGGCACCATCTGCTGCGCGGTAACTTCGAACCCGATTCTGCCGGGCGCAGCCTACTACGGGAGCGGCTTCAGTGGCATGCTTCCTGCCGGAACTCAGCAAAACTGGCAGCAAATATACGTGGACCCTTACAGCCTCATCACCAACGGTGGCATCAACCCGAATACGGCGAACCAGTTCATCTTTGCCCTACACTTCACGCGCCAAACGGCGGTAGGCGCCGTTCCATACACCGCGACCGTGCAAGTTCCGACCACGGGGAAAGTGATCTACAATCCGAGTTCCTTCTCAACCACGCCGACTATCACTCCCGGGGCTGGGTTCGATACTCTTACCTGGACCAATCCTGCCTCGAATACGATTACCTGGACTTCCAACGTCACTGGCATCTCGCCCGCCGATGTGTTGCCTGTCGCGCTGGGTGGGACGGTTAACTTTACCGTCACGGCCGGGTCTGGCTCCATTACTTTACCGCAGGTGAATATTAACTCCGGGCAGATTATCGGACTGAATCCGGGAACTCAGACCGTCGCGCCGGGACAGTTGGCTAGCTATACATTGATTGTCAATAATCCGACCAGTGCTGCGGTGACTTATAATCTCGCGGCTACCGGAGTCAACCCAAGTTGGGTGACGCTGCAGCCGAGCGTGACGGTGCCGGCCAATGGGTCGACCAATGTGCCGCTTACTCTGCGATCCACGCTGGCGGATCTCGCCGGCACTTATAACTTCATGGTCACAGCCACTTCCGGGGGAGCTTCCGGGGCTGTGGAAGGGACCATGATTCTGGTGGGGACTGGCTCCATAGGCTCGCTGGGATCGACCAATGCGCTGGGGGCCAGCGTGCTGTTGACTCCGACGCAACAGACCGGTGGTCAAGGCACGCCGGCTACCTTCACGGTGCAGGTAACCAACGCCGGTAACGTGGCGGATACTTACACGCTCTCGGCGACCACTCCGGGAGGAGTTACCGCTACGTTTAGTCAGCCTACGTTAACCATCCAGCCGGGACTCGGCAACTTCCAGCAGACGCTGTTGCAACTGACGGCCGCGCCGGGGACTCCGCCGGGGCCACTGAACTTCACGGTCACGGCCACTTCGCAGACTAATTCGCAGATCGCGAATACGGCTTCGGGGATATTGAATGTGATATCCACGGGAGTTGCCGTTAGCTTGTCGCCGCCTTCAGTGAGTCCGGGCGGGATGTTCCAGTTGACGGTGCGCAACACGGGGCAGACCGCGGGAACCTTCGCGATCGCGCTGGGCGGGCCGGCTTCGGTGATTGCGACGTTAGCTTCTTCGAGCGTGACGCTTGCGGCGGGACAATCCCAAAACATTTCGGTCGCGATTGGTTCGGCTCCGTTTGCGGCGCTGGGGAGCCTGGGACTGGTGGCGACGGCTTCGGCCAATGGCGTGACTGGCGCGGCTGCCGGGACAGTAGTCATCCCGTCGAGCCAGAACGTTTCGGCGGCGTTCAATCCGGCGCGCACGGCGTTGAGCGCTCCCGGCCCCGCGACCCTGCTGCTACAGGTGCAGAACGCGGGCACCACGCAGGATACCTATACCGCCACCATCGTTTCGACCACCGGACCGGTCGCGCAGGCGAGCATTGTCGACATCACCGGGCAGAATGTGCAGACCACTTCGCCGTTTATCCTTCCGGGCGTGACGCTGGGCGAACTGGCGGTGAATGCGACGCTTACGGCCAATAATGCGAGCGGAACAGTCACGGTGAAGATTGTTTCCCAAACAAATCCGTCCATTACTGCTTTGGCGACCGGGATCCTGGGGATCGGCGCGGACATGCCGGTGGCGATTGCGGGTAAGAATCGCAATGTGTTGACCGGGAAGTATACTTCGCTCGACGGCGGCCAGTCTTTCGATCCGGGCAAAGCTACGCTGACTTACGCCTGGACGATAGTGTCGAAGCCGGCGGCAAGTGTGTTGACTACTTTGGTCAACGCATCGACGCCGCAGCCGGATTTACTGCCGGACGTGAATGGCGCCTATACGCTGCAGCTGATCGTGAACAATGGCACGCAGTCGAGTGCGCCGAGCCTGGTCACGATCACGGCCTACACGACGGGTGTTCCGCCCAATGCGAATGCGGGCGCGGCGGCGAATGCGTTGCGTGGATCGCCGGTGACGTTGAATGGTAGCTTGAGCAACGATCCGAGCGGGAACAACCAGGCGCTTAGCTATCAGTGGACGATCCAATCGGCGCCGGCGGGTAGCACGCTCACGGGAGTAACGCTGGCATCCACCGCGATGCCCAGCTTTACTCCGGATGCGGACGGAGCCTTCCTCGTCGCGCTCACGGTGACCGATAGCTTCGGTTCGAGTACGGACACGGTAACTATTACAGCTTACGATCCCAGTGTGCCACCCAACGCGGTGGCGGGAGCGAACCGGAGAATCCTGATCGCCACACCGGTGACGGTGAATGGAAGCGGGTCGAACGATCCGGGGAGTAGCTCCGCGCTTAGCTACCAGTGGAGCTTTGTTTCCTCGACTCTGCCCAGCTCGTCACTACAAAACGCCAATACGCCATCGGTGACGTTCACTCCTCCCATGGCGGGCTTCTATGTCGCCAGATTGGATGTAAGCAACGGGACAGCGAATAGCTTCGGCGAGGCCACGGTGATGGCGGCCAGCTACTGCGACGCGAATGCCGACGGGGTAGTCAACCAGCTGGACTTCGATCTGATGACCGCACTTTCCGGAACCACGGCGCAAGCGAACGATCCGCTGGATGTGAACGGGGACGGGCTGATCACGGCAGCGGATGTGACGCTATGCCAGGCGAAGACCGGCATCGTAGGAGGCACGGTACAGTTATCGCTGGCGCCGGCCAACTTAAGCTTCAGCTATACCATCGGCGGCGCGATGCCGGCCGCGCAGGGCTTCGGAGCAAGCTCGTCGAGCTCCAGCCCGTTGAGCACCTTGTTATGGTCTCCCAATGCGCCGTGGATTCAGTTGAGCCCGACTTCGGGCCAGACTCCCTTTAACGCACTGGCCAGCGTGAATCCCACCGGACTTGCGCCGGGTGGCTATCAGGGCCTGATCTATGCCGCTGCGAGCGGCGCCGGCAACGTTCCGCAGATCGTGGTGACGCTCGAAGTCTACGCGACGCCGCAGTTTATCCTGACTCCGGCGTCGTTAAACTTCAGCTATCAGACCGGACAAGCTCCGCCGGCGCCGCAGACTCTCGAAGTAGCTTCGAGCGGCAAGGTAGTGCCCTACACATCGTCAGTATCGGCAAGCTGGCTATCCATCCAGCCTTCAAGTGGACAGACGCCATATCCATCGAGTGTATCGGTCTCTCCACAGAATCTGGCGCCGGGAACCTATACCGGCACCATCACGTTTACATCCCCACAGGCCGCCTCGGCGAGCGTGGCGGTCACGCTGGTAGTCACTCCCGCGCCGCCGGTCATCAGTGCATCGAATATAGTCAATGCAGCCAGCCTGCTATCGGGCCCGATCGCACCGGGCGAGATGCTGAACATCAGCGGAACAGGCTTCGCAGCACCGGGTGCGGCGATCCTCGCGCCATCCGGACAAGCCTTGCCGACAGAGCTAGGCTCGACGCAGGTATTTTTCAACAACACCCCCGCGCCGATGTCGAGCGTGCAGGCGAACCAGGTAAGCGTGGTAGTTCCCTATGAGGTCCAGGGCCAGTCGACGGTGCTATTGAAGGTAGTGTACTCAGGCGCAGCATCGCAGACGGTGAACCTGATCGTAGCGGCGACAGCGCCGGGCATTTTCACCAGCAATTCGTCGGGAGTAGGTGAGATCACGGCGGTGAACGTGGATGGGACGCTGAATTCGAGCGGAAACCCGGCGTCACGCGGAACGCCGATAACGTTTTATGCAACCGGCGGAGGCCAGACCACGCCGGCGGGAATCGACGGCGCCTTAGCCAGCAAGAATCCCCCGGTCCCAGTAGCACCGGTGACGCTGATGATCGGCGGAGTCGAGGCGCAAGTAACCTACGCCGGCGGAGCGCCCGGCTACCCGGCCGGATTGATGCAGATCAACGCTGTGATCCCTCCGGGCATCGCACCGAACGTGTCGACCCCGGTAATACTGACCATCGGCACAGCTCAAAGCCAACCGGCCACCACCATCGCTACGCACTGATGGGATTTGCATTGTGCCGCAGCACCAGACAGCGCCCGTGGACGACGGCGATGTTCCAGTATGCCCAAAGAATTGATTCGGCGCGGCCGCAATGATTCGTTAGAGAGGCCTTGGGGCGCGTTCGGATAATCTCTCAAGGGCGGTTTCGAGTTTTTGGGCCTTGGACAGGACTGGTTCGAACAAATCGCCGACGCGATCGAAACGTGCCAGCGCGTTGGCGATGGTGAATTGACCGGGGTCGAGGCGCGGCGTCACTTCGCGCCAGGCGAGCGGAGTTGCGACCGGAGCGCCGGCATATGCGCGTAGAACATACGGCGCTGAAATTGTTTTTCCCTCCGCGATCTGCGCCCAGTCGAAATAGACCCGGCCTTTTTCGCGCTTCGATACCGCGCGCGGCGTGGTGAATAGCTCGGGCCGCTCCACCGCCGCGAGCGTGGCCAGCACTTCGGCGAAGGAGCGGACCTGTTCATAGGTGTAGCGCGGCTCGAGCGGGACGTAGATATGCAGGCCGTCGCCGCCGGTCGTTTTGGGATAACCCTCCAGGCCGGCGCGGCTCAGGATCGATTCCACCAGGAGCGCCGCCTCGACGATTTTCGAATACGGGCAATCGACCGGATCGAGATCGATCAGCAGGAAATCGGGGAATTCGTAAGAGCCGACGCGGCTCATCCAGGGATTGTGGTCGATGCAGCCGAGGTTCGCCAGGAACAGGAGCGTGGCGCGATCCTCGCCGATCACGTAGCGGATTCCATCCGGAGCGGTCTCGGTGCGCAGCCAGGAGGGGTACGATGCGGGGGTGTTCTTCTGGAAAAACGCCTCGCCCGCGATGCCGTTGGGATAGCGGCGCAGAGACAGCGGACGGTCCTTTAAATAGGGCAGAAGCAGCGGCGCGACCGCGTCATAGTAATTCAGCACATCGCGCTTCCGGATGCCATCGGCGGGGTAATAGAGCTTGTCGAGATTGGTGAACTTCAGGCGGTGGCGGTCGATGGTGAGCGTCACTTCCTTTGAATCCGGCGCGAGCAGCGGCGTGCGTTCGGGCGCTTCGGCCTGGTCGCGAACGCAATCCTGTGGATCGATATCGGGACGAAGGCCGAGAAAAACCGGGGCTCGCAGGCGGCCGTCTTCGGTCCAGTTGGAAAATTTCACTTCGCAGACCAGCTCGGGGCGCGTCCAGGTCACCTCGCGCGGGAGAAGTTTGTTGGGTCCAACGGGGCACTCCTCAGTCGCCAGCGGCGCGAGTTTCGCATGGATAATTTCCATCATTTTGCGATCGAAGCCGGTGCCGACGTTGCCCGCCCAGGTGAGTTTTCCGCGATCGTAAATGCCCAGGACGAGAGCGCCGAACAGGTCGCGCTCGCCTTTGGTGAATCCGCATAAAACAAAAGAGCCGGATTCCGTGATTTTCCATTTCACCCAGTCGGAGGTGCGGCGCGATTCGTAGAAGCTGTTGACGCGTTTGCCGACGATACCCTCTAACCCCTGCGCTTTCGCGGCCGCGAAGAGTTCAGCTCCGTTGCCGAGGAAGTGATCGGAATAGCGGACGAGGTCGCCGGGGTTGAGGACTTCTTTTAACAGGCGCTTGCGTTCCACGAGCGGCGTGCCGCGCAGGTCGCGGCCGTCGAGATAGAGGAGATCGAAAGCGAAGAACACGACCGGGATTTTGCGCGCCAGCGTGGCGATGGAGCTCGCGTCGCCCACATTGATGCGGCGCTGAAGCAGTTCGAAGCTCGGCAGGCCGTGATCGTCGAGCGCGGCGATTTCGCCGTCGAGGATCGCGGTCTTGGCTTTGACTTGGTGCGCGAGGATGGAGAGCTCGGGATATTGGCGATCGATACTGCGGCCGTTGCGGGAAACCATGCGCAGGCGGCCGTGATCGATGTTGACGAGGGCGCGGACGCCGTCCCATTTGATTTCGAACAGCCAGTCGTCCGACGATGGCGGAGTTCCCTTCCCGATCTGCGCAAGCATGGGCGAAATATTCGACGGCAGTATCCGGTCGTGCGCGCCGTCGTTGGAAGGCGCGAGATCGCGCGCGATTTCTTCCTGCGTGCGGCCGCTTTTGACGCTTTGGGCGTGGTCTTCGGGATCCCAGCCGGGTTCGGCGAAGGCGTCTTTTTTCTTAAGCAGCAACCATTCGTTGCCCTTGCCGCGTTTGGTTCTCACGATGGCGAAATCGCCGCGCAGTTTTTCACCGTCGAGGTGAAATTTGAAATCGCCGCGGGCGAGTTGCTCGTCGGCGGTTCCATGGTCCAGGAGTTCATAGGTGCCGCGATCCCACAGCATGACGCTGCCCGCTCCGTAGTTTCCTTTCGGGATCACGCCTTCGAAGGAACCGTACTCGATGGGGTGGTCTTCGACCATCATGGCGAGGCGCTTTTCGTTGGGATCGAGCGTGGGGCCTTTGGGAACGGCCCAGGATTTGAGTGCTCCGTCGACCTCCAGGCGCAGGTCGTAATGCAGGTGCGTCGCGTGGTGGCGCTGGACGCAGAACTGGAGCGCGTGCGCGCCGCGGCGGGCGTGGCCGGGAGCGGGCTCCGGCGTTTGTTCGAACTTTCGTTTCTCGCGATACTTTTCTAATGACAATTCGCGGAACTTCCTTCGGCGAGGCTCGTTCTAGATGGCATGCAGCGGCCCCGCCTTACCGATTTCGCGGATCTGCTCTGCGAGGCCGACGTCATCGCGATCATCGCCGCCATGGTGTGCGTCGCGGGCCGTATAATTCTGCATTTGATTCACGTGGTTCGCGCGCTGAATCGGCTTTGACCGCTCCCTCTGGTCGCGGCTCGGGGTCGGGTCGATCTTGCCCCCTGAGCCGCGACCATAGGGAGCGGTTACAAATCAAATTCAACATAACCATGAAGGAATGTTTGGGTTATAGTATTACCTGAGGACACCCATGGCATCCACGGTATGGAAAGGACATCTGACTTTCGGACTCGTCTCATTCCCAGTCCGATTGTATAGCGCCGCGCGTAGTGAAAGCATCAGCTTTAACCAGCTTCACAAGGCCGACGGCTCGCGCGTCAAACAGGTTCTGTATTGCCAGGCCGAGGACAAGCCGATTCCGCGCAGCGAGATCGTCAAAGGGTTTGAATACGAAAAGGACCGCTACGTGGTGATCGAGGACGAAGATGTCAAGAAGGTCGCGCCGGTGACCGCCAAGGTGATGGAGATTCAGGAATTCGTCAAATCGGAGCAGGTGGACCCGATTTATTTCGAAACCTCCTATTACATGGCGCCGGACGAGGCGGGCGAGAAGCCGTATGCGCTGCTGTTCGATGCGCTGAACAAGACCGGGTACGTGGGCGTGGCCAAGATTGCGATGCACAATCGCGAGCATATCGTGATTCTGCGGCCGGGCAAAAACGGCGTGCTGATCCACACCATGTACTACACGCATGAGATCCGCAAAGTGGACGAATTCCGCACGGATCTGAGCCTGGTGAAGGAAAAAGAACTCGCGCTGGCGACCAATCTGATCGAGGCGCTGGCCGGCGAGTTCGAGCCGGAGAAATATAAAGACGATTATCGCGACAACCTGCTCCAGATGATTGAGGCCAAGAAGCAGGGTCACGAAGTGGTGGCGACGCCCGAGCCGCAGCAGGCGAAAGTGGTGGACATTATGGAAGCGCTGAAGGCCAGCCTGGCGATGGCCAAGAAACCGGCCGCATCGGCGAGCCACGCCGAACCTGAGGCGGTGGAAGAGAAGCCATCCCGGCGACGGGCGCGGGGTTAATCCAAAACTTCAGGCGGCTTGCGTCTGCTCGCGGAGCGAATTGCGAATGCGCAGCAGCCGTACCCGGATGCCGGTCGATGTGATTCCGGATTCGCGCGCGATTTCTTCGGCCGAATAGCCTTCGAGATTGCGCTCCAGCAGCACGCGATCGCGACGGGAACAGCGTTCGAGCAGGCGGCGCAGTTCCAGACCCTCGAGACCCATCGTATAAGAGGGATGCAGGCCATCGAGCGCCAGGGGCGCCGGTCCGCGGAAACGCGCGCGGAACAAGTTGCGGGCGATCGAGTTCACCCAGAATCCGACCATGGCCGGGTCGCGAAGCTGTGCGCGATATTCCCAGCCGCGGACCCAGGCGGCCTGCGCGATCTCTTCGGCATCCTCGAGCGCCGCGCCGTTGGCCAGCAGAAATCTGCGCGTGGCGCCGTAGCCCGTCCGGTACGCATCGCCATATTCGACACCTTCCATTCCCATTCTGGTGGTAAACGTTGCAATCACCCTGCCAGCGACAGGCGTTTACGTTTCAACAGGTTACGCAAACGCGCAGCGGTATAGTCCGGTAAAAACTTCAGAGCAATGCTAAGTGTCAGAGCCAGCTCCGCCGATGGAAGCTTGTGCGAATTTGCTTTTATATCGGCCTTTGCCTGGTGACGACCGCGCTGCCCGCCCGCCCGGAATCGAATCCTTCCTGGTGGGGCCTGGCGCCGATGGATGCGACGGCCATCGTCGGCATTCAATGGCAGAATTTGAGAAGCTCGCCGTTTGCGGAAGCCATCTGGGGTGAGCTCGATTCCGAAATCGGTCTGCCGCCGCTTCCCTGCCTCGCCGACGCGCGCCAGATTCTGATCGCATCGCCGGCGCTGCTGGCGATGATCTCCGGGAATTTCAATACGGCGACTCTGCGCGCGCAGGCGTCGAAAATCGGGATGAAGCCGGCGAGTTACCAGGGCGTGAATCTGTGGATCGCGAAATCCGGATTGAGTATCGCGCAGTTGAACGATCAGCTTCTCCTGGCCGGATCGCGCGCCACCCTCAATGCGGCGATCGACCGGAGCCAGGCGGAACGGCACCACTATTCTCCGTTGCTTTCCCGCGCGGCGCGGTATGGGCAAGCCGACCTGTGGGTGGTCGCCGACCGTCTGCCGGATCCGCTGGCCAGTATCTTTGTGCCGATTGACGTGGATACCGGGGTTCAAACGGGTGGATTCGAGGGGTACGTAACTCTGGCCACCGGACTGACGCTCGAAGCGTCGCTCGACGCGGGAACGGCCGAAAATGCGCAGGCTGTGGCGGATAAGGTCCGGCAATCGATTCCTTTACTGCCTTCGATCGCGCAAGGGATGGAGGTGCGGGTAGATGCGCGGGACGTGCTTCTGTCGCTCGAAGTCGACCCGGCTGAATTTGCGGCGGAGTTGCGCGGGTCGCCTGCTGCGGCGCCGCAGGCCATTCAAGCTCCTCAGCCGGTCGCGGCCGTTCCCACGCCGCCCGTGCCGCCAGTTCCACCCGCCGCGGCCATACCGCCGATTGCGCCGGTCCCGGCCGGACCGCAGGTGATCCGGATCTTCGGGCTGGACGAAGGTCCGCGCGAGATCATTCTGCCTCCGGTAAAGCCGGAAACTCAAAAATAGCTTTTAAGGAACGGCCTATTTTTTTTCGCCTGCAGGCGCGGCAGCGGGCGCTGCTCCGGCCGTGGCGGGAGCCGCGATCTCGATGGGCATTTTCCCGTCCCAGTTGACCGGCCGCAGGTGGTCGCGCGTCCCGAAGTCGATGAAGTCGAACATCAGAAAGATGCCCAGGAAAAAGAAGCCGCAGCACGCGATGACCGCGTTCACCGGCTTATCCCAGCGCAAGTGCATGAAGAAAAGCGCCACCAGCGTACCCTTGATGGTGGCAATGAACAGCGCGATGACCACGTTGCCCGAGCCGAAATCGATGTACGACGCGCCCACCGTGAGCAGCGTCAGAATCAGCAGCGCGATCAGCGTGCGGACGTAAATCGCGACGCTTCCGTGATGGTGCACGGCGTGAGTATGGGTTGGTTCGCTCATTTGATTAGGTAGAACAGCGGGAACAGGTAAATCCAGATCAAATCGACCAGGTGCCAGTACAAGCCGACCAGGTCGACCGGCGTGTAATAGGCCTTGGTAAAATCTCCCCGGTTGGCGCGCACCGCGAGCCAGGCGAGCAGGATAATGCCGACCACGATGTGAATCCCGTGCAGGCCGGTCATCATGAAGTAGAACGCAAAGAAAGTTCCGTAGCCGTGGCTGATGGCTCCGGTGGCATCGTGCACCGTATCGGTGGGCTGCGCTTTATACCAACGCGGAGGTAGGAGGCCCTCCTCGAACTTGTGCGAATACTCGAAATACTTCACGCCCAAAAAGATGCAGGCGCAAATGATGGTCAGGATCAGGAACATCACCAGCTTTTTTTTGTCGCCGCGCTGGGCCGAAAGAACGCCCATCACCATGGTGAAGCTGGAAATCAGCAGGACGATCGTATTCAGCGCGCCGAGCGGGCGTTGCAGGTGCTCATGCGCTTCGATGAATTCCTGCGGATAGCGGGCCTGCATGAGGCCGAAGCCGGCGAACAGGCCGCCGAACAGCAGAACTTCCGTCGCCAGGAACAGCCACATACCGATCTTGCTGGTATCGAACTGCTGCTCCATCGTGGCGAAGTGATGCTGATGGTGCGGATCGTCGGTGTGATGATGCCCGCCGCCGCTGTGTAGATCGACTGGAGTGGTTGTGCTCATCTTTGTTTTTTAGTGCGCCACCGTTTCCGGGCGGTAATCGTACGGCGCCCGGGTGAGCACCGGCTGCTCTTCAAAATTATGCTCGATCGGAGGCGATGAGGTTTGCCATTCGAGCGTTGTCCCGCCCCACGGATTGTCGGGCGCATCCATCGGCTTGCGAAGCGAGGCGAGCAGGTACGCCGCGGTCATGAATAATCCCAGGCCGATCACCCAGCTCCCCACGGTTGAAAACGCGTGCAGCGGCTGGTATTGCTCGAGGTAGTTATAATACCGGCGCGGCATGCCCTTGCTGCCCAGGAAAAACTGGGTGAGGAACGTCATGTTGAAACCGATGAAGACCAGCGTGCAGGCGATGCGTCCCGCGGTTTCGTTGTACATCCGCCCGGTCATCTTCGGCCACCAGTAATGGATGCCGCCGATGAAGGCGATCACCGTTCCGCCCATCATTACGTAGTGGAAATGCGCCACCACGAAGTAGGTATCGGTCAGGTGAACGTCCACCGAAAGGGTTCCGAGGAAGATTCCGGTCAATCCGCCGATGGCGAACAGGAGCAGGAAGCTGATGGCGTACAGCATCGGCGTTTCGAGCGAAATGTTGCCCTTATACATGGTGCCGAGCCAGTTGAACATCTTGACGCCGGAAGGAATCGCGACCAGGAAGGTGAGAGCCGAGAAGATCACCGTGGCCAGTTGGGACTGACCCGCCACGAACATGTGATGGCCCCACACGATGAAGCTCAGCAGCGCGAGCGAAACGCTCGAATACGCGACCGCGCGATAGCCAAACATGGTTTTACGCGAGAACGTGGGAATCAATTCGCTGATGATCGCCATCCCCGGCAGAATCATGATGTACACGGCCGGGTGCGAATAGAACCAGAAGAAGTGCTGGAACAGGACCGGATCGCCGCCCAGCTTCGGATCGAAAATACCGATCGAAAACACGCGTTCGAGCATCAGAAGCACCACCGTGATGCCCAGCACCGGCGTCGCCAGCACCTGGATGATGGCGGTGGAGTAAATGCCCCACACAAACAGCGGCATGTCGAACCAGCCCATGCCGGGGGCGCGCAGCTTGTGCACGGTCGCGACGAAATTGATTCCGGTGAAGATCGATGAGAATCCGAGAATGAACACGGCCATGGTCATCAGCGTGACGGTGCCGTTGGTGGTGGTTGAGTACGGCGTGTAGAACGTCCAGCCGGTGTCGACCGCGCCGAAAATCATGCCGATCACGGCCATCAGGGCGCCGGTGCACCACAGATAGAAGCTGGCCAGGTTGAGGCGTGGGAACGCGACATCTTTGGCGCCCAGCATCAGGGGCAAGACGAAGTTCCCGAGCGCGGCGGGCACCGACGGAATGATGAACAGGAATACCATGATGACGCCGTGCAGGGTGAAGACGCGGTTATAAGTATCCGCGGTCATCAGCACCTTGCCGAACAGCATGTGGCTGGGCGTCAGCAGCGTCAGCCTCACCAGCAGCGCGAACATGCCGCCGATGAAAAACGCCGACAATACTCCAACCAGATACATGACGCCGATGCGCTTGTGGTCGACCGTGGTCATCCAGCTCCATACGCCCTTGGTGGCGTTGAGATAGTTGACTTTGGGACGCGGGCGGTCTCCGATGCGGGTTTGGGATGTGATCGCGTGTTCCATAGTTTTGTTATTGTGACGGCGCGGCCTGATCCTTGGGCTTGGGCGGCGGAAGCTTGAGAACGGTGGGCGCGGCCGGTCCGCCGTTGGGATCGTTTCCTAAAGACTTGATGAAGGCTTCGAGACCTTGAATCTCGGTTTCCCGCAGCAGCCCCTGGAAAGTGGGCATGATCGGATCGAAGCCTTTGACGATTTTCGCCGACGGATACATCATTGACTCGCGAACGTAGGGCTCGTCCACCAGAACCTGCTTGCCGTCGTTCAGGGTTTCCATTTTGCCCCAGATTCCTTTCCAGCTCGGACCGCCGCCTTTGGTGGGCGAGCCGTCGATCGAGTGGCAGGTGGAGCAGCCCTTGCGCTCATACTGGATCTTGCCCCATTCGGCCGGCTTGGTCTTGTAGTCTTCCCATTCCGTACCGCCGGTCTCCATGAATTTGTCGAAATCGGCGTCGTTATCGACCACCAGCTTGGCGTGCATATCGGAATGGCCTTTGCCGCAGTATTCGGCGCAGGTGATGACGTGGGTGCCGAGCACAGTCGGGGTGAACCAGACTTCGGTATAGCGCCCGGGGACGATATCGTGCTTCACGCGCATGTCGGGGACGAAGAAATCGTGCAGCACGTCTTCGCTGGTCATGACGAAACGCACCGGCTTGTTCAGCTTGACGTGAATCTCATTCACCGTGCGCGTCCCGTCGGGATATTCAAACTGCCAGATCCATTTCTTGGCCGTAATCTGAATTTCCATGGCCTCGCCGGGGGCCACGGCGTATTTCATCCAGCCGTTCAGCCCCCAGAAAAAGATACCGACGCACAGCAGCAGCGGGATCACGGTCCACACGATTTCGAGCGTGGTGTTATGGGTGTAGTGCGGGGTCACCCGGCCGGGCTTATAACGATAGCGCCACGAGAAATAGATCGCCGCCCATGCGATCCCCAGAAACAGGACCACGCTCATCCAGAACAAGGCCATGTAGACCGTGTCCACCTCGGCCGCGAACGCGGAGCCTTGCGGACCCAGCATTAATGCACGAAGCCACTCCATCTATATCATCCCTCTTGGCTATGCCATTCCTTCTTTGAAACGAGCCGCCCGGTTGCGCTCGAATTTGATCATCCGCCACAGAAAATAACCGATCGCCAGAATCGTCACCAATCCGCCGATGCGCATGAAATTCGACGCAAACAGCACGTAGCCGCCGGCCTTGGGATCGTAGTGATAGCAGAACAGCAGAATTTTTTCGACCGCCATGGTGGTGCGCCCTTCGCTCGCTTCGGCCAATGCGAAACGCACGTCCATGGGCCGGAATCGCGCGCCGTAGAGGTAGCGCGCCACGCGGCCCTCCGGCGTCAGAATGAAGATCGCCGCGGCATGCGCGAACTGCTGTTGCTGCTCATCCCAGCGATAGTGAAAACCGATCTGCTCGGCCAGCGTTTTCGAGTTGTCGTCCTTATCGGCCAGAAAATGCCAGCCCGGCGCGGACTTTTGCAGGTTCTCGACGTAGGTCGCTTTCTTCTTGGCCGCCAGCTCGTGGGTTTCCTTGGGATCGATCGAGATGGTGACCACCTCATATTGATCGCCGGGATTCCAGGGAATCTGGCGCATCACCTCGGCCTGGCCGTTGAGGATCAGGTTGCACAGATTCGGGCACGAATAATAAATGAGATCGAGCAGCACCGGCTTGCCCTTGTGAAAGAAATCGCCCAGCGCAACGGTGGAACCGTCTTCGGCGATAAATTTCAGGGTCAGGTCGACGTTGCGGCCCAGATGTTCATCCACGCCGACGCTCTGCAGCATGGGCGGCAGTTGTCCCGGTTCGAGCTTCTGCGGCCCGGCGGCCGGCAGACGGTCGGTCTGCGCAAACGCCGGCAGTGCCAGCGTCGCGATCAAACCGAAAATCAATTCACGTTTATTCACGTTCATGTACGGCCTACTTCTTTTTTACTTCGCCGGCGCAGCTGCCGCAGCCGCCGCGGCCGGCTCCTCCGGTTTCGGCAGCGTATTCTTGGCCGGGTAAAACAGTTTTCCTTCGGCGGCTTCCTTGACGAACTTGTCCATGGCCTGATCGAGGGGAATGCGCACCACGCCCGATTTCTTATCCGTGAAGGAATAATGCGTCAGATACCAGTCTTCGCGATAGTGCAGATCCTTCAACTGCTCGCTGGGCGGCGCGAGCACCTTCTCATACACAGCTTCCTGCCAGATCTTGTTGAAATACTGCTCGAGTGCAAAGATGGTCAGAATCAGCAGCAGCGCGCTGCCGATCCCGAAACCGAGGATGGCCATCGACTGCGGCTCGGTATGATCGAAACCCTCTTTCGGATTTGCGTGGCGGATTTGCTCTTCGCTCATTTCTTCGATAGCTCCTACGCGTTCTCAAAGTGCAGCGACTGCTCCAAACGCAAGTCGCCCACCGGCACCATCTTGTGCTTCCGGAAACGGCTCCAGAAGACGATTCCACATACACTGACCGTTGCCCCCAGCGTAGCGAAATCCATCCAGGAAATCTGCGGGCCATCCTTGTAATAGGTCGGCATCACCACCCAGTACAGGTCGACGAACTCGACCACGATGCTCCAGATGGCGACAAATGCAATCACGCCCAGGCGGCGCTTGGCCGGCCGGCACAGCAGCGTGAAGAACGGGATGACGAAACGGATGAACGGCATCGCCAGGGCGACATACAGCCAGGAGCCCGCGCTGCGATGCCGGTACCACTGCGTTTCCTCGGGAATATTGGCGTACCAGATCAGGATGTACTGCGAAAACGCGATGTAGGTGTAAAACGCGGTCATCGCGAAAATCCACTTGCCCAGATCGTGGTAATGCTCGATGTTGATGGCGTGTTTCAGAAGCCCGGCGCGCCGGAAACCCATCGCAACCAGCGTCACGATTGAAAAGAACGTCAACGCGCCGCCCGACAGAAAATACAAGCCGAAAATGGTCGAATACCAGGTGGGCTCCAGCGACATCAGCC
Source organism: Terriglobia bacterium (assembly GCA_963797245.1). Lineage (GTDB taxonomy): Bacteria > Acidobacteriota > Terriglobia > Bryobacterales > Bryobacteraceae > Palsa-187. The sequence goes on along the minus strand of CAWCPE010000005.1, from coordinate 618,884 downwards.
AGTCGTAGGACGCCAGCGTTCCTACGGCGATGACCAGGAACAGACCCGGCGCGCTCCAGCGCGAGGCGATGTGCATCTGCTTGATCGATTTTTCGGTGTCCTGCTTGGTCGACTGCCGGTACAGCGCGAAAATCCAGATGGACCACACCAGAAAATATCCATACGTGCGCAGGATGAAGAAATTCGGCGTCAGGAACCACGCCTTGCCGGCCATGGAGACCTCATGCGGGATCACCGCCGGATTGGTCCACGCATAGATATGATCCAGGCCGAACGCGATGGGGATGAACAGCAGCGCTCCGAACGGGAGCGTGAACATGATGTTCTCCATGATGCGGCGCACCGTCACGCTCCAGGCCGCGCCGGTGAGAAACTGAATCATCACGAAGAAAAACGCGCCCAGCCCGACCGCGCAGGTGTACGCGAAGGCGACTAAATAGGAGCGGAAGAAGCGCTCCGGGTTTTCGAGATAACCCGCCACGCAGCCGACGATGCACACCAGCGCGGCGAAGAACAGCACGTTGCGGCCGGTATTCCAGCGGGAGGTTTCCAGTTGATAGCTCTGCTCGTGTGCGCTCATTTAATACATTTTCTCCAGCGCGGGTTTCTGATCCGCGGGAACGTCCGTCATCGACCCGTGCGCGGCGCGCTGCAGCACGCGCAGATAGGAGATGATGGCCCAGCGGTCTTCGACAGAAATCTGATATTTGTAGGGCGGCATGGTCCGGCGTCCGTTGGTGATCACCTGGAAAATCTCGCCATCGGCGAAATCGACTACGCGCTGGTCGGTCAGGTTCGAAGGCTGCCAGCTGGGCACGTGCAGCGGAACGATTCCCTGCCCGGTTCCGACGCGATCATGGCACGGCGTGCAGTAGGTCGCGAACTTGGCTTGCCCCTTGTGGATCTCTTCCAGGGTCATCGGCACCGGGCTCTTGCCCACGTACATGGCTCCGTCCATGCCGGTCGCGTAAATGGAATCGTCGTCGGCATGTCCGCGCGCCACCGTTCCGTCCGGCGGAACCCGGCTGTCCATGTGATTGGCGAAGATCTCATTCTCCATCTGCGGCTTATATTTGCCTTCCCACTTCATGTCGTCCCACACCTGGACCGGTGGGTCGCGCTGGATGTTCGAACAACCCGACAGAAACAGCAGCGCCAACAGGATCAACGCGAGCGGGAGCGCGCAGTACCCGCTGATCCACAAAATCCGATTCTCCGGTCTCGCGATCATCCTTCCACAACCTCCACAGTCCCGGCGCCCACGCTGCGCAGATGCTCGGCCGACATTTGCGGGTCGAACTTCGGATCGACGGCCTCGATCACCAGCAAAAAACGGTCGTCGGAAGCTTTATGCGCATTCCGATAATTCAAAGACGGATGATACAGCCGCGGCAATCCGTTCAGCGCCCACATTCCCAGGAACGTGGCGAAGGCCGTGAACAGAATGGTGAGCTCGAACATGATCGGAATCGAGTAAGTGAAATCGAACAGCGGTTTTCCGCCGACCACGAATTTGTCCTGAACCGCACCGGCGTACCAGATCAGCAGCGCGGCGGTGGTGGTGCCGGCCAAGGATACCGGGATCACAATCCATCCCAGCTTGGAATACGGCACGCCGATCGCGTCGTCGATGCCGTGCACCGGAAACGGCGTCATGGCGTCCAGCTTGGTGTATCCCATCTCGCGAATTTTGCGCCCGGCGTGGACCAGCTCGTGCGGATCGCCGAATTCGCCGATCACGCCGTAAACCTTGTCGTCGCCGATGCCCAGCGCGTCCCGAATCTGATTGGGGTCGAGCTTCATTTGAACACCCCTTGCATCTGGACGGATTTCTCCTGGCCCTTGAAGAGCCCTTTTTCGTAGGACAAGACGCCCTTCACCTCCGAGATTGCAATCATCGGCAGGAACCGCGCGAAAATCAGGAACAGCGTCAGGAACAAACCGATGGTTCCGATGAACGTGCACATATCCACCCAGGTGGGATGGAAAAATCCCCAGGAGGTCGGCAGAAAATCGCGCGTCAGGCTGGTGGCGATAATCACGAAGCGCTCAAACCACATGCCGATGTTGGTGGTGATCGAAATCACGAACATCACCCACAGGTTGGTGCGCAGTTTCTTGAACCAGTACAGCTGCGGGATAAACACGTTGCACGAATACATGGACCACGCCGCCCACCAGTACGGACCGAAGGCGCGGTTCCAGAACGTGAACCGCTCATAAATATTGCCGCTGTACCAGGCCACGAAAAATTCGCACGCATACGCATAGCCCACGATCGATCCGGTCACCAGGATGATCTTGTTCATGTTCTCCAGGTGCTTCATGGTGATCAGATTCTGCAGATTGAGCGTCCAGCGCGCGATCAGCAGCAGCGTCATCACGCAGGCGAATCCCGAAAAAATTGCCCCGGCGACGAAGTACGGCGGGAAAATGGTGGTGTGCCAGCCCGGAATCACCGAGGTCGCAAAGTCGAACGACACCACCGAGTGGACCGAGAGCACCAGCGGCGTCGAGATGCCGGCCAGAATCAGATACGCCGCTTCATAATTGCGCCAGTGCCGCGCCGATCCGCGCCAGCCCAGGCTGAAGAAGCCGAACACGTACTGCTTGATCTTCGAAATCGAGCGATCGCGCAGGGTGGCCAGATCGGGAACCAGCCCGGTGAACCAGAACAGCAGCGAAACCGTGAAATATGTCGACACCGCGAACACGTCCCAGATCAGCGGCGACCGGAAATTCTGCCACATGGTCAGATCCGTGTTGGGCACCGGGAACAGCCAGTAAGCGCGCCACGGACGGCCGGTATGGAACAGCGGGAAGATGCCCGCGCACATCACGGCGAACAAAGTCATCGCTTCAGCCGAACGGTTGATCGACGTTCTCCATTTTTGGCGGAACAGGAACAGAATCGCCGAAATCAAAGTTCCCGCGTGTCCGATGCCGATCCAGAACACGAAGTTGGTGATATCCCACGCCCACCCGATGGGCTTGTTGTTGCCCCACACGCCGATACCGGTTGAAACCAGGTAGGTCAGCATCGCGCCCAGCAGCACCGTGATGGTTCCGGTAAAGCTCAGCACAATCCAGTACTTCATGGGCGTCTTGAGGACGTCGCCTTCGACGATCGAACTGATCTGCTCGGTGACGTCATGCAGGTCGCTCGCGCGCACCAGCGGCGGGTTTTGTTCGATCAGTGCCGGATTTTGTGTAATCGCGATATCAGACATTGGAAATTTCCTGGTGGCCGCAGATGCACACAGATGCACGCGGATGAGACTCAATTTTTATCGGCGTCAATCGGCGTGAATCTGTGGCTATTTTCATGCCTCAAACTCCGGGTTGGGATTATGCACCTTCGCCAGATACGTGGTTCGAGGCCGGATGTCGAGTTCGGCCAGCATGGCGTAGTTGCGCTCCTGTTTTTTCAGTTTCGATACCCGGGACTGGGGATCGTTGATGTTGCCGAACACGATCGCCTCGGCCGGGCAAGTCTGCTGGCAGGCCGTCTTGATTTCGCCGTCTGCAATGGCCCGCCGGCCTTCGCCCTGGGCCTTGATCTTGGTTTCCTGAATGCGCTGCACGCAGTAGGTGCACTTTTCCATGACGCCGCGCATGCGGACCGTCACGTCCGGGTTGTACGCCATCGAGATCAGGGCCGGTTCATGTTTGTGGAAGTTGAGGAAGTTGAAGTGCCGGACCTTGAACGGACAGTTGTTGGAGCAATACCGGGTGCCCACGCAGCGGTTATACGCCATGTCGTTCAGGCCCTCGGGCGAATGCGACGTCGCGGCCACCGGGCAGACGTTTTCGCACGGAGCGTTTTCGCACTGCATACACGGCAGCGGTTCGGCCACCGCGCGCGGCTCGTCTTCGGTGCCGGTGTAATACCGGTCCAGGCGAATCCAGTGCATCTCGCGACCGCGCATCACCTGGTCCTTGCCCACCACCGGACTGTTATTTTCCGCCTGGCACGCGATCACGCACGCGTTGCAGCCGGTGCACGTCGTCAGGTCGATCGCCATGCCCCACTGGTTGCCCTGACTGTAAGCGAACTCGGGGTAAATCGAGTGCAGCGACGGCACCTCGTTCATGGCCTCGATCACTTTCGGATTCTTCCTGTACTCCTCGAGCGCCACTTCGCGCACAATCGGCCGGTCGTTTTGATGATCGGCGAGACCGCGCTCCTGGGTGGTCGCAAATTTGAAGGTGCGCCCCGTGGAGGCGACCGCAAATCCGTTAGCGAACCAGAAGCCATCCGAAGTCCGGATCAGGTTCGCGTTGAACCCGACGTCGGTGCCCACGCGTCCGCATTTGGTTCGACCGTAGCCGATCGGAAACGCGATCACACCGTCGGCCACGCCGGGCTGCACCATCACAGCCGCGTCCACTTTATAGTTGCCGCGCGAAATCGTGACGATGTCGCTGTCGGCCACGTTCTGCGCCTTGGCGGTCGAGGGACTCATCAGCGCCGCGTTGCCCCAGGTGAGCTTTGAAATCGGATCGGGCGCTTCCTGCATCCATCCGTTGTTAGCAAACCGGCCGTCCCAGGTCGATGAGCTCGGAACGAAGGCGACTTCGAGACCGGTGCTTGAAGCAGCTTTGGGCTCGGCAGCCAGCGCCGCGGCCAACTTCTTGGCGTCGATCGAAACTTTGGCACCTTCGGCCGGTTTCGCAGCCGCGACCACTCCATCGTTCAACGCCTTGCGCCACGCTTTTTCCGCATCTTTGCCGCCCATTTGTGCGAGCCAGTATTTCCGGACGATGTCGTACGCTTTTTTATCCGGCGCGTCGATCACCAGAGCGACCATTTCAGCCGGCGTCTTGCCGCCGTACATGCAATCGATCAGCGGCTGTTGAATCGAAACGGTTCCATCAACGGCGCGCGCGTCGCTCCACTGCTCTAGGAAATGCGCCTGCGGCACATGCCACTTGGCCGAATACGCGGTCTCGTCTTCTTCCTCGCCCAGGTGCACGGTGTTCGCGACCTTCGGAAGCGCGGCCATGAATTGCAGATCGGCTGGCGCGCTGTACACCGGATTGCCGCCCAGAATAAACAGCGTCGAAACCTGGCCGCCAGCCATCTCGGTGGTGAGCGCCTTCAGTTCGTCAACGCCGTGATTCGGCGCGTCGGTTTTCGTGTACATCACCGCAGTGCTACCGAGCGACTGGTTAATCGCCGCCGCCAGCGCATGCACGCTCGCCGGCTGTCGCGGACCGGCCACCACCAGCGCTTCGGCGCCGGCCGACTTCAGATCCTTGACCACCGCGCCGATAAATTTTCCGCGCTTGTCGCCGGACATCGTATACATACCGGGAACCGCGCCCAGCGACGCCGCCAGATCCATCGCGAACTGCGCCACTTCCGACGGCTTCATCCGCAGCCGGTGATCCGCATTCATGCCGGTGATCGAAAACTGCGCTTCGACCATGTACAACCGGTTCAGCTTTTCAAGATCTTCTTCGGTCGTAATGCGGCGGCGCTTCGAAAATTGTTTAGTGGGAAGCGCCGTGGGCGAATCGAGCCCCAGGAAATCCGAATCGAGCGACAGAACCACTTTGGCTTTGTCGTACTGCGGATGCACGGTCAGCTTCTGGCCGAAGGCCAGCTCGGTTCCGTTGTCGCCCGCGGTCGGTTCGTACTCGACCCACTTGGCTTTCGGGAACTTCTTCCTCGCCTCGTCGCGCACGGACATCAGCGACGGCGAATTCACCGTTTCACTCAGGAACCGCAGCCCCGACCCGTCACCGAGCGTGAGCGTCTTCAAATACGCGTCGAATTCTTTCCAGCTCTTCGCGGTCGGCTTGCCGTTTTCGAGGAACCGCGCCGAACGGTCCGGATCGTACAGCGACAGAATCGCCGCCTGCTGCATCGCGGTGGCCGCGCCCAGGCTGATGGGATGGTCCGGATTGCCTTCGATCTTGGTCGGACGCCCGTCGTGCGTTTCAACCAGCAGCCCGGTGGCCTGCCCGGCCAGCGACATCACCGTGCTGTAGTAATACGCCTGGCCCGGGATCAGATCCTCGACACCGTGCGAATACGGCAGAATGTGGTCGACCGGACGCCGGCAGGCAGCCAGTCCGGCTAATCCGAACGACGCGGCCATGACTTTTAAAACATTGCGCCGCGACTGGCCGTCGAGCACCTCGGTTCCGCCGGGAAATTCCTTGGAAACCCATTCGCGAAACTGCGGCGTTTGCGCGAGTTCGTCCAGGCTGCGCCAGTACTTGGGGCCCGTCGCGTTCTTGATATTGATCAAACTCATCGATGGCACCCCGAACAATTGCGCGGCGGATTCAAATGTTTCTGCGCGATAATCTCATTCCCGATTTCGCGCGGATCGCGGTCCGGGACCCAATCGAGCTTGGTCACCAGTTCCACCGGCCGGATCCTCGGCGCGGGATCTTTGTGGCAGGCCAGGCAGAATCCCATGTTGAGCGGCTTTTCCTGGTGAACTTCGATTTCCTGATCGATCCGCCCGTGGCACTCGACGCAGCTCACGCCCACCTGGATATGCGCCTGGTGGTTAAAATAGACGAAGTCGGGCAGCCGGTGAATCTGGATCCACGGAATCGGCTGGCCGGTGGCGAAGCTCTGCCGGACCACTTCCAGGCGAGGGCTGGTCGGCTTCACCTTGGTATGGCAGTTCATGCAGGTTTGGGTCGGCGGGACCGCGGCGTAGGCGGCTTTATAAACCGTGTTGTGACAGTAGAAACAGTCGAGACCGAGTTGCCCGGCGTGCAGCTTGTGGCTGTACGGGACCGGCTGGACGGGCTGATACCCGGTGTCGATGACAGTTGGATAGGTATAGTAGGCGTAAGCGGCGACGCCCGCTACCGCGCCCAGACTAACCACGGCGCCGAGAATTTTCAGAATGAGGTCAGATGATTTCGGGTATATTGCAGCCATCTTGGGTGAGCGTTGACGCCTCCATAGGTTCTACCACAGCCGTAACCGATACGCAAGCGGAGTAACTTTTCTTGTCCAACCGTAAAGGATACAGTATAACCAGATTCTTCGCCAACCTCAAAGTCCGGCCGAAGCTGATGGTGCTACACAACCTTTTCTTTCTAGTGCTGACATGTGCCGCATATTTCTCATTAATTCCGCTCTTTGAAAAACTGGTCTCGGATGCAAGATCCCGTGAAATCAGCATGATGCACCAGACTACCCGGTCGGCTAACGAGGTCAGATTATCGGAGGAGTCGGATGAGGCTGCGGTTCGAAGGGCGCGTTTGACGCTGTTTCTGGTGCTGGGCAGTATATATGTGTTCGCGGTGCTGGTGCTCGAAGTGATGATTATGCCGCTGTATGTGTACCGGCCGTTGAAGAAAATGCTGGACGCCGACGCAGCCACCCAGGCGGGCGACCGGGAGCGCGAACTGATCCCCGGCGAAGAAATTTTCGGCGACGAAATCGGCCAGATCATGAGCTCGCGCAACGCGACCGTGGCCGAGCTGCGCCGCCAGGAAGACGAACTCGCCGCGGCGTTGCAGAAGCTAGAGGATCAGGATCGCCTGGTGAGCCTGGGCCTGCTGTCGGCGAGCGTGGCGCACGAATTGAACACACCGCTCGCGGTGTTGAACGGGTCGATTGAAAAGCTGATCGAAACTACTTCAGACGCGCACGCGCTCGAACGGCTCCAGCGGATGCAGCGAGTCGCACAGCGCCTGCAGAGGATCAGCGAAAGCCTGGTCGGTTTTTCAAAAGTGCGAACGCAACAGATGGAACCGCTTGCCGTGCGGACGCTGATCGAAGAATCCTGGGGCCTGGTGGCGATCGACGAAAAATCGTCGGGAGTAGAATTTGTGAACAACGTAGGCGCGGAGGATCGCGTGATCGGCAACGCGGACCGGCTGGTTCAGGTATTCGTGAATCTGTTGCGCAACGCACTCAACGCGATTGAAACCTCGTCGGGCCGGATCGAGGTGCGCTCGCGCAAACAGGGCCGGCGGGTGATGATCACGGTGGAGGACAACGGCAAAGGCATCCGTCCGGACGTCCTGCCGGATATTTTCGACGCTTTCGTAACGACGCGTCTCGATGCTCGTGGAACGGGGCTGGGATTGACGGTCGCGGCAGGAATCGTCACACAACACAATGGAACAATCTCGGCAAGCAATCGCGCAGATGGTGGGGCTCGGTTGGAAGTGTCGCTCCCAGCCGCTAAACCTGCGTCTGTCTAATGTTGGTGGAGAAATCAGTAAACGCTGAATGCGATCATGATGAGGCCAATGGCCGTAATCCAAATAATGTTGAATCGAGGGATGTGAACGTCAGGGCCGCGCTTGAGATAGGCCCTCCACGCACCACCCAGAACCCAAAGAGAGACGAGCAGAGTGAGAGTGTCCCAAAACGGCCCTGCTCCTTTGGGAGAAGCCGAGGACACTGGGCCGAGCATCGCTCTATTCTAGCCGACGGAGATGATCTGGCCAGGGGCTCATCCTATCTGTCCCTTGGCTGTTCGCGCAGCGCGGATCGGACTGCGGGTTGCCGCGCTAGAATGGGGTGTGGCGTTCGAGCGCATCACGGTTAACCCCACTGTGGCTGGAGGCAAACCTTGCATCCGCGGTCTGCGCTTTCCTGTGTCCCGTTTGCTCGGACTTCTTTCGGCCGGCGAGACCCGGGAATCGATCCTGACCGCATACCCTTTCCTTGACGACGCCGACATTGACGAATCCCTCCGCTACGCCGCCGATCTTGCGGACGACGTGACCGTTGAACTGATCCGTTAAGGCCCTGCCAGTGCGGTTCCTGGTCGACATGCCGCTTTCGCCGGCTCTGGCTGAATGGCTGAACGCTCAGGGACACGATGCGATTCACGCGAGCACCTCGGACCTGAGCCGCGCTCCGGATTCGGAGATTCTGTCGCGAGCGATCGCGGAAGGGCGCGTGGTGGTCACCGCCGATCTGGACTTCCCTCGGCTGCTCGCGGCGGTCCGCGAGACAGGACCGGGCCTGATCCTGCTGCGGGGCGGAAATTATAGCGACGCTGAAGCGCGTGAGTGCGTTCGACGCGTACTGGTAATCATTGACGAGAGTGAACTTTCCCGGTCGCTCATCGTCGTGGACAAACACAGAATCAGGAAGCGAATCCTCCCGCTGAACTAATCCACGCGGATCGCGTCCAGCGGATCGATTGCTGCGGCGCGACGTGCCGGGATGGACGCAGCGAGCGTGGTCACGGTCGCCAGCACCAGGACCGCTCCGCCGAGCGTCACCGCATCCAGCGGGCTCACTCCGAACAGGGCCGATTTGATCAACTGTTCCGCGCCCGCCGTCAGAATCAGGCCGAGCGCGATCCCTGCGATCAGCATGCGGCTCGCGCCTGCGAAGATCAGGCGCATGATCTGGGTCGCGCTTGCGCCCAGTGCGATGCGTACGCCGATCTCACGCGTCCGCGCGGTTGCGATCAGCGAAATCAGGCTGTACAATCCGACCGATGCGAGCAGCATCGCGGCGATGGCGAATGCGGCAAGGAATCGCGTGTTCAGTCGCGGCTGTTCGAGCGCGTCATCGAACAACGTGTCGAGCAATTTCACGCCAAAAACTGCTCGCGTAGGCGCAGTTTGATGCGCAATTGTGCCAATTTGCGGCATGAAGGCGCGTGCGTCGCCGCGGGTCCTGGCGACGTATTCCGGATCGGGCCATGCACCGGCGTTCTGGCACGAGTACACATACGGCGCTTCCGGTGCAGCTAAGCCGTCTTCCTTCACGTCGCCGACCACGCCCACGATTTCATCGGCAGGATAGCTCGGCGGATTCTGCGCGAAACGCAGGTTCCTGCCGACGATGCTCTGCCCCTTCGCAAACAGTTCCACGAAGCGGCGATTCACCATGGCCTTGGCCGGCGCGTTCGAGCCGACCGGCTTCATCGGCGGGCACCAGTCTCCCGCGAGCAGGGGAACACGAAGCGCCTTCAGATAACCTGCGCTGACCGTCCGCTCCCCGACCGTGAACAGAGCGCTTTCTTCAACGCCAGCCAATCCGTCGACAGTCACCTGATAATTGAGCGTCGCGCCGGTGGCCGGAAGAAAATTGGTGATGCCCGCGGCTTCCACTTGCGGAAGACGCTCCAGCGCGGAGAGAATGTCGATCTGCATTTGCCCGATGCGCGTACGGTTTTCATTCCAGGCCGCGCCGACGTGGAAACCGACCACGCGATCCGCGCTGAACCCTGCATCGACGCGCGTCAGGTTGTAGTAGCTGCGCACCAGCAGGCCCGCGCTTGAAAGCAACAGCACGGTCAAGGCGAGCTGCGCGATCACCGTTCCCCGCTGCATCATGCGACGGCTGCCCGCGATGCCCCGGCTCGAATCGGCCAGCACGGGAGCTAAATCGGAGCGGGTCGATTGAATCGCCGGGATCGCGCCGAACACCAGCGCGGCGAGCAGGCTGACGCCGGCCGAGAATGCCAGCGCGCGCCAACCGAAGGTCAGTTCCGTCATGCGCGGCAGGCTCGCGAAGATTTTTCCCATCAGGCTGACGCCGACCACGGCCGCGCCCGCACCCAGCCCAGCGCCGATGAATGCGATCAACAGGATTTCGCGCATGACCGTGCCGATCACCTGTGCGCGCGACGCGCCCACCGAGCTGCGGATCGCCATCTCGCGCTCCCGCTGATGAAGCTGGGCGAGCGTGAGCCCGGCAATGTTGGCGACCGCAATCAGCAGCAGTAATCCCACCGCGCCGAACACCAACAGCAGCGTGCGACGGTACTCGCCCACGCGCCCTTCCTTCAAATCGCCCACGCGCGCGGACCAGTCTTTATCAGTCTGCGGGTATTGCTCGCCCAACTCACGTTGAACTCGCCCGAGATCGGCCTGCGCTTGCTCAAGCGTGACGCCCGGCTTCAGGCGACCCACGCCACCGAAGAAGCGCGCTTCGCGAAGGCGCAGCAGGAACGGCGCGATTTGCGCGGGCAGAAATAAATCGATGGAAGGCTCGAAAAAATCCCGGGGCATGACGCCCACAATCGAATAGCCTTTGCCGGCGAGCACCAGGCGTTTCGACGTGACCTTGGGATCCTGCCCGTAGCGCCGTGTCCACAGGCTGTAGCTGATCACCGCGGCCCCCGGCCCGTCGGGCACTTCCTCATCCGGAGCAAAGCCGCGACCGATCAGTGGCGCGGCTCCAAATACTTCGAAAAATCGCGGCGCAACGCGGCGTCCGGAGAGGCGCTCCGGTTCAGTGCCGCTCGTGTCAGTGACGTTCTCGTTGTAGCTGCCGGAGATCGACTCGAAGGTCTGGTTCATGCGGCTCCAGTCCTCCAGGCGTCCGGGCGCGATCAGGCTTTCGCTTTTATTCTTCGACGGACTGGCCTCCATCAGAGTCACCAGCCGGTCGGGATGCGGATACGGCAGCGGTTTGAGGAGAATCGTATCCACCAGCGAAAATAGAGCGGTGGCGGCGCCGATCCCGAGCGCGAGCATCAGCGTGGCGGTCGCGGAAAATCCCGGCCGTCGGGCTAGAGAGCGTAGAGCGATTCGCCACGCATGCATGTTCCGACAGACGCGCGACCGGCGCCGCGGTTAGCTGGCGTTGCGTTCTTTAGATTGTCCGCGTTTGATCTCCGCGAGGCCGGCGTCTTTGGCGGCGTTAAAGGATCGATGCAGAGTACCCGCCACGGTACCCACTGTTTTGGATGCGCCTTCCATGTGCGGCCCGAGCGTGTCGGCGCCGCGCTGCACCATCCGGGTGGCCCAGTCGAAAAACGCGGGCACCATCATCGCGCACCCGACAATCCCCAATCCGATGCTCGCGGCAACCAGTCCCGAGCCGGCCATCGCCATCTTCTGCTTGTTGTCCATTTCTCGCGACCTCCTTACTTCATTGAAGCAGAAAGCAGCTGCGCCATTTCATCGAATCCTTGGTCCCGTGCGAATTCAACCAACGACCGTCCGTCCGGATGCCGCGCGTTCACATCCGCGCCGTGGTCGAGCAGCACGCGCACGGCCTCGGTGTTTCCTCGGGCGACGGCGCGGACCAGAGGCGTCTGCCAGTCCTCCGGTTTCGGTTCGCGGGAAAGCGACCGCGCGAACGGCCGTTCGAGCGCGGCGGGATCGCGCGCGAGAATTTCCGTAACGCGATCCAGGCGTTGATAATCGAGTGCATCGAACAGGCTGATGTCCAGCTCGTTCAGAAGCCGGTCGCGCAAAGGCGTGCATTTGAAAAAATCGGCCCATCCGATTCCCGTGCTGTCGTACCAGGGATCGCGCATCTTCAGCGACGCGCCGGCGTCGAGCAGCATGCGCAGGATTTCTTCGTTCTCGGAAAGTACACCGGTGTTCATGATCGGGGCGTTGTCCTCCTGCACGTTCGGATCGAAGCCCAGCGCGAGCACCAGCTTCACGGCTTCCGTGCGCCGCGTCGAAACGGCGCGCTGCACCATATTCTGAGGCGCGCGCGAGAACAAGCCGGGGTCCTGTGCGAGCATCGTGCGTGCGCCCTGCTCGTCTCCCGCCATGCAGAAGGACACCAGCCGGGCGACGTCGTCGAGCTCGGCGACTGGCGCGCCCGATTGTTCGAGCAGCCGCGCGACTCCTACCTGGCCGAGCCGCATCGCATGCTCCCAGACCGTAATGCCGTCGACTTTCTCATCCGTGCGCGCATGATGATCGAGCAAAAGGCGGACATCATCGAGGCGGCCTCTTCTTGCCGCTCTGAGCAGGGCGCGCCCCAGCAGGGTCACTCCGTCGCCGCCTTTCGCGTCGGCGCGCAGGCCGTGCTTCAAGAGCAATTCCAGGCAGGCGTCCTGATTGATATTCAGAGCCCACTCATCGGCGGGATTGGCGCCGCGATCGAGCAGCAGTTCAGCCAGTTCGCGCCAGCACGGATGCGGCGGTTGATTAGCGAACCCTGTCGAACCGCCCCCCAGCACGCCGGTGAGCGCGGTGAAGCGGCGCGGCGTCTGATTCAGGCGCGGGTCGGCGTTTCGCTTCAGCGTAAACGCGTTCGGATCCGCGCCGCGGTCGAGCAGAAGCTTCGCGACATGGAAGGTTGAATGCGCGGGGTCGGCCGGAGTGACGCGCGAATAACAGGCGCAGATCAGCGGCGTCCAGCCATGGCGATCGGTTTGGTCGATTAACGAAGGCTGTTGATCGATAAGCGAAGCGACCGATGCCGCGTTCCCCGCCGTCGACGCCGACCAGATGTCCGCCGAAGCCAGCCACGGCTGGTCGCGCAGCATCTGCGACGCGCGCGCGTGAAAGTCGCGGTGATCGTAATGCGGATCGTCATGGCACAGGCAGGCGATCTCGACAAATTCACCGGGCGCGTCGAGTCTGGCGGCATTCACCGCGGCTTTGAGCTGCGCCCAGCTGACGAACCCGGCTTCGCGAGCGAGCACCAGTTGGCAATCCGTCAATTTAGGTTCAGAAGCCGGCCGCGGGTGAGACGCGCGGATGCGCGCGACCGCATCGGCGCTACCGGCGATCCAGGCTTTCAAAAGTGCCTTGGCCTGTTTCCTGAGATTTTCAAGAGACGGGCTGGCAGGAAGAGATTTGGTCACGGACGACCTCCTTTCAAATGCGCCCGATCGCTCGCATTGTCAGGCTGAAAGGACAGTCGCTACATCCGGGACTGCGCAATCGATTCAGGAGGGCTTAGCCCTTTCCGCGAGCTGGCGGCACCCTGACGTGCTCCGATCCCGAATCTACCCGATGCGCGTCAGGCGCGTCAAGCGACAGAAATTTCTAGTGGGGTTGCCTCCCTCGAGGTAATCAGGCGCGCGAAGAGGCAGCCGGCAAGACTGGCCGCCCCGCCAATACAGGCTTGCCCGGCCCTAGCAGCGCTGAAGCTCCCCGCGAATGAAATCCGCACGCCTCCGAAAATTAACCCGCCGAGAACTCGGGCGATTACCCAGGCGTCACCAGAGATATTCTTTCGCCTCGGCACGGCGTTCGTAGCTATCGAGCACGTGCACCACCCGCAGCTTCTTCACCTTGGCCGGCGACAATTGCCCGATGGGCACGTACAGAATCTTGCGGTCCAGGTGCGCGGCGATGGAACGGAAAATAGAACGCGGCGGTTTGGCGGCGACGTACACCACGAAACGCTCCACCGAATAATCGAGCGCCGCCATCAACAGCCGCTCCGATTTCGACTCCGTGAAATCGTAATCCGCGTCCGACCACACATCGAACAAGCGGCGCGGCGGAAGCGTCATCAGCAACCCGCCGTACTCCGCCCGGCCGATGCCCGGACCCACCAGATTTTCAAATGGAAAGGTTGAATAAAACGCCATATCCGATTCATTCTGATGCTCTCCGAGCCAGGTGGTCAGATACCTGTACCGATCTTCGGGATCCTCGTCGAAGATCACTACCACCGCGCCGACCTCGCCCGCCAGGCGATCGGCTTTGCGAACGAAAATCTTGTGCCGGTGCCAGTTGCGAATGGTTTCGCGGATATCGATGCCGTCCAGAATCGAAGTGGTGAACGGCTCCACGCGCACGCGTTCTTCCGACAAAATCGCTTTGGCTTTCTGCTTCAGAAACCGGCCGTACTCTTCGATGACCAGGTCTTCGGGAGGATAAGAGCAGATCGCGTTGCCGGTGGTCTGACGCGCCCATTCGCCTGGTGTTTTCTCGCGTTTTCTTGGTCTTAGGCCAGCAGGCTTCAAGCGTTGCTTTGGTCTTGGAAGCCGGCGACGGATGCGCAGTTTCTTGGTGTTGATCCAGATTTCGCCGGCGCTCAGCCGCACGGTTTCGAGATCCGACGTTTCCTGCTGCGCCAGGTACCGGTTCGCCATCTGCCAGGTTTCCCAGCCGTAATTGTCATCGACGATGGATCGGGCGGCGACGGCGATGTCGTACACGCCGGCGGTCAGGTCGCCATTCATCTGCGCCAGGTTGCGCGTGTATCTGGCGATCATGCGGCGCTGCCAGTGGGCGATTTTTTCGCCGGTCGCGGTCGAGTACTTGGCTTCCGCCTCGCGCAACAAATCCATCTGCACACGCGGACGGTCGAGCGTCTCTTCGCCGCGCAGGTCGAGGCGGAAGAATTCGTAGCGCTCCTGCAAATACGGCGCTTCGACCGTGATTTCCGCCAGGCATTCGGGATGCGGATTCAGGAGCCGCACTTCGGGCTTGGCCGCGCGCGATGGCTGGGGCTGCGGGGTTTCCATCGCATCCAGCAACGGATCGAGCAGGTTCAGGCTCACCACTGCGACCACCCTCGCGCCCGGTTCGGAGCCTTGCAGCTTCCACGCCATGGCCGATGCGTGCGCGGAAACTTCGTCCGTTCGCGTCTGCGGCCACACGCGATACGCTTCGATATATTTTTCAAGACCGACGCGGCGAATCGCATAGGTATCGGGATACGTATCGGGCAGATGCGGACGGTCGAGCGAATCGGGTTCGAGAAAGATCAACTCCGCGCCGATCTCCTCTGCGGTTCTCAGGGCTTCCGTGAACGGATCGGCCGGCTCGACCGGAACGTAGATCGCGCGATCTTCCTCGGTTTCGTCGGAATAGAGGATCACCGACATTTCCGGCAATCGGGCGAGCGCCTTCGTGTAGGCCTTCTGCAAAAAGCCGGGGAGCTCCACCGCGACGATTTTCGGTTTCGATTCGAGCAGCAGCCGGCGCAGCTCGATTGAAAATTCGACGCGTCCGGCGACCACCGGAAAATAACGGATGTAGCCGCGCTGAAGGCTTCCCGCCTTGATTTCAGTTTCGAGCGACATACCGCAGGGCCTCTTCGCCGAGCGTCTGCTCAATCGCGATCCGAAGCGTCTCCGCTCCCACGCCCCCGTTTTCAAAACCGAGCTTCATGGCAAACCGCGCGATGTTGATGCCGTCGCGCGCGGTATAGCGCTCATCGGCGGCGTGCGCCTGCTGCAGGAAATCGGTGACGTAATTCAGAATCCGCTCATCGGCAAACGGCAGATTTTCCTGCAAAATCGCCAGCTCTTCGTGCCGCTCCGGAAAATCGATCATGATTTGCGGCTGCAGCCGCGAGTGAATATATTCGGGCAGATCGAAGGTGCTGGCATCGTCGTTCATGGTCGCCACCAGGCGGAATAAAGGATGCGCCTTGATCTTCACTCCCGCCACGATCGATTCCACATAGCGCCGCGTATCGAGCAAAGGAGCGAGGCTCGCCCAGCTCTTCTCGCTCATGCGGTTGCCTTCATCCAAAATCACGATTCCGCCGCGCAACATTGCGGTGACAAGAGGAGACGCGACGTAACGCAGGCGCGCTTCGCCTTCGATCACCGGCGTGACCAGCAAATCCTCCGGCCGCGTATCGACGGTCGCCTGCATGATGTACACTTCGCGTCCCAGCCGTTTAGCGGCCGCGTAGGCAAGCGTGGTTTTGCCGACGCCCGGTTTCCCGAGCAGACGCGGATTCATCGGGATATCCTGCGGGTCCACCACCAGCCAGGCGGCCAGCAGCTGGCGCATGACCTCCTCTTGGCCCACCCAGTTCACGGCGAGCTCGTCCGGATGCGCCAGGTGGAGCGGAATTCCTTCGATTTCAACGATCATTCGTTCACCAATTTACCAGTTCCCGTCGCGTGGCAACGGTTACACGTGACATCCTCATATATATATGGATACTCTGATCGTCACCGGCGCGAGCCGAGGAATCGGCGGGGCGGTGGCTCGCCTTGCCGCGGCCCGGGGTTATCGCGTCGCCGTGAATTATTCGAAGGATGGCGCGGCGGCCGACGCACTCGCGCGAGAGATCGGTCATGCGATCGCCGTGCAAGCCGACGTGGGCGATGAATCCCAGGTGGTGCGTCTGTTTGAAGCCGCGGAACGCGAGCTCGGCCCGGTCCGCGCGCTGGTGAACAATGCCGCCATCACCGGCGGATTCTCGCGCGTGGATTCGATCGACGCCGCGACCGCAATGGAGGTGTTGCGCGTTAACGTCATAGGCACGATGCTGTGCTCGAGGGAGGCGGTGCGGCGCATGTCGACGCGCCACGGCGGGTCGGGCGGAGCCATCGTCAATATCTCTTCACTGGTTGCGCGAACCGGAGGGTCGGGCGAATGGGTCCACTATGCGGCTTCAAAAGGCGCGGTCGATTCCTTCACCATCGGCCTGGCGCGCGAAGTGGCCGGCGAAGGCATTCGAGTGAACGCGGTCGCGCCGGGGTTGATCGACACCAGTCTGCACGCGGCGGCGGGAGAACCGGGCCGCGTGAACCGCATGGCACCCGCGATTCCGATGGGTCGCGGAGGTACCCCGGAGGAGGTCGCCGAAGCAGTGGTGTGGCTGCTGTCAAGCGCGGCGTCGTATGTGACCGGGTCGATTCTCGAAGCGGGCGGCGGACGCTGAGAACTCGGACGTGCTCCCCTTGCTGACGCGCGGGGTTCCTCACGTCGCTCATTCGACGCGGCGCCAACCGAACCCCGACCGTGAGGGAGGGGAGCAAGTCCGCTTTCACAGCGGGGCGCGAGCAAGCGCCGCGCATCGGGTTTCGCGCCGCTCTACGGTAGTAAGATCGATGCATGCCAAAACCGATCGCTCTGGTCACCGGCGCATCCAGCGGAATCGGCGCCGATCTCGCGCGTGAGCTCGCCCGCGACGGCTACGATCTGGTGCTGGTCGCGCGCGGAGTCGCGTCCATGCAGAAACTCGCCGCCGAGCTGAATACGACGTCGACCATCATTGAAGCGGATCTCAGCAAACCCGGTGCCGCCGCCGAACTGGCCCGCGAAATCGAGACGCGCAGCATTGTAGTCGACACGCTGATCAACAATGCCGGCATCGGCGGCACGGGCGCGTTCGCCGAATCGGACGCGTCGCGAATTTCGGAAATGCTGGAGGTGAACGTGGTGGCGCTTACCGAGCTGACGCGCGCGCTCCTTCCCGCCATGATCGCGCGCAAACGCGGACGCATCATGCTGGTCGCCTCCACGGCCGCGTTCCAGCCGGGACCGTTCATGGCGGTCTATTACGCCACCAAAGCCTACGTGCTGAGTCTGGGCGAAGCCATCGCGTGGGAGCTGCGCGGCACCGGCGTCACCATCACGACGCTCTGCCCCGGTCCGACCATCACGAATTTCGTGAAAGCCGCGCACATGGAGAACTCGCGGCTGTTCAGCAGCCCCATGGCCCGTCCCATGTCGTCAGCGGACGTCGCGCGCATCGGATATCAGGCGCTCAAATCCGGCCGCCGCGTGGTGATCACCGGTTTCGCGAATAAAATGACCGCGATCAGCGCGCGCTTCTCACCCAAATCCATCGTCCTCGGAATCGCGGCTTCTCTCAACAACACCCATTGACCGAAACGTTCTAGCGTCCGGATCGATCTCAGTGAAAGGCGTATGCGTGTGGTTCTGCGAGATCCGCCTTTGTCCCTCATGGTCGCCGCGATCCTTCTGGACCTGCCACTTTCTCGCGTTCCCAGACGGCCCGCGACCGAACTCGCCGCATGGCCCGATCTGGCGGACTGGCCCCGGCGCTTTTTCGGATCTATTCCGCCGAGGAGTGACGCGGCGTGATTTCTTTTTCGCGACGTAACCATTCGGCTTCGAACCGATCCATCGATACAAACGATTTCTGGGTACCGACCGCCAGCGTCGATAGCGCGGCGTAGAGATTCGATCGCGCGATGGCTTCGCGCTCCGCGAAACCGCTGGCGAGGAAAACGGCGAAGCTCCCGATGAACGCGTCGCCCGCTCCGCTGGTGTCGACGGGATCGACCGCGAACGGCGGGATGTGAGCGGAGACATCGTCGCCCACCAGCAGCGCGCCCTGCGAGCCCAGGGTGATGATTACGCGGCGCGCACCGCCCTCGATCATGCGCCGCGCGCACGCCCGCGCATCGGCAACGTGGCGCACCGCGACTCCGGTCAGCGCCTCCGCCTCGGTTTCGTTCGGAATCAGGTAGTCTGCCAGGCCCGCGCGCTTGAGATCCAGCGGCTGCGCCGGAGCCGGATTCAGAATGCTTCGGATTCCGTTCGCGCGGGCGAACTCGAGCGTGTGATACACGGTCGCCACCGGAATCTCCAGTTGCAGGACGATTACGTCCGCGGCGCGCAACACATCCGCCGCCGCGTCGACGTCGGCCGGCGTGACACAATCGTTGGCGCCCTTCACCACCAGAATCCGGTTCTGTCCCGAGCTGTCGACAAAAATCGGCGCCACTCCGCTCGATACGCCCGGAGTCACGCGCACCTGCGAGGTGTCGATGCCAACAGCGCGAAAGTTGGCGATGGTCGCTTCGCCGAATAAATCGTCGCCCACCCGGACGATCATCGCGACTTCGGCTCCGCACAATCGCGCGGCGACGGCCTGGTTGGCGCCTTTGCCGCCGAATCCCAGGTTGAACTCGCGACCGAAAATCGTTTCGCCGGGCCGCGGAAACTGGTCGGTGAACGTAGTCAGGTCCATGTTCGCGCTGCCAACTACGGCGATGCGCGGCTGGCTCAAGGAAGCTCTCCCGCGTAATCGCCCCGTTGATACACGTTGCCCACATAGCCGATGTTGTCGTGAATTCCGATCGTAGAGGTGTAATAGGCGCGAATGGTTGCGTCCTTCAAAGTGCGAAAAAACAGTTCTTCGGGTTTCTGTGGATTCGCTTCTTTCGCCGAAATGCGCGTCATCAGGGCCACGCGCTGCTCCGGCGTGGTTTTCAAAAACCCAGCGCCGTGCATTTCCGTCGAGACTTCATCGATCCGCTTCAATCCCGCGTGCCATTCATCGCCATCGGCCGGTTCGAACGCTTCCGACAGCCTGAAATCGAGATACTCGGCGACCTTCGCCGCTCGCGCGCCACCGGACTTTTCATCGGCAGGGACAACCATTTCGGTCAATTCATCCACCAGCGTGAATTCGGGGTCGGTGAAGAATTTGTGCGCCTGCGCGCCTGCAATGCTCGCCGCGGCGGCCGCGCCCGCCGCGATCTGGAACAGCTCCCGGCGATCCATCAGAGCTCCCCTTTCCGCATCTGCTCGGCCAGGTAATCGCAGGAGCGCCAGCACAGCGCCATGATGGTCCAGGTGGGATTCTGATTGGCCGCGCTCACGTGCGTGCTTCCGTCGACGACGAACAGATTCTTCACGTCGTGCGACTGCTGGAATTGGTTCACCACCGATTTCTTCGGATCCGTGCCCATACGCGCCGTGCCCAGCTCATGAATCGACCAGCCCGGCGTCCGCATCCGCTTCTGGACGCTGACGATTTCAAAGCCGGCCTCATCGAACATTTCTTTCGCCGACTCCGCCATGTCGTCGCACATTTTGCGTTCGTTATCGCCGAACTCGATATGAAACCGGATCACCGGCACGCCCCACCGGTCCTTCACCTGAGGGTCGATATCGATATGATTCTCATATCGCGCCAGCACTTCGCCGAACCCGCCCATATTAATGTAGGCGCCGGCGTAATCGCGGACATGCTTCTTGAATCCCGCGCCGAATCCGGGAGTTTCATGCGCATGGTCCGGATAAATCGACGTTCCCGAATCGCCTTCGAATCCGTACCCGCGCAGGAAATTGCTCTTATCGGTCAGATTCCGGAAGCGCGGCAGATAAAACGCGCCCGGATGCCCATCGTCGAGCGTCCGCGCCGCGCCGATCCGGCTTTTCACGATGCCGGTGACCTCCGGACCCATCACATGCTCGCAGAAATTATGCCCCACGTGCGTGCTCGAATTGCCGATTCCGTTGGGATGCTGCCGCGATTTCGAGAGCAGCATCAGCCGCGCGCTCTCAAGCGTCGACGCGCCCAGCAGCACGGCCTTCGCCTTCGCGTGATACGTCTTCTTCGTTTCCGTATCGAGGAACGAAACGCCGTTCGCCTTCCCCGTGTTCTGGTCGACCGTGATTTCGTAAACCGTCGCGTCGGTGCGCACCGTCAGATTGCCGGTGTCCCAGGCCGGATAGATCAACCCGGTGGGAGAATCGAACGCGGCATGAATATCGCACCCTCCCGGCCGCCGTCCGCACGCTCCCCGGCCGAAACACTTGCTTCGATATTTGTTCTTGACGCCGTCCGTGGTCACGCCCGCGCGATACGGCGTGATCAGACGGCCGCGCTTTTCAAGCGACCGCCGGAACATCATTTCAGCCGCGGTGAACTTGCTCGGCCGCTGAAAACGGCTGTCGGGCAGGTACGGCAGATTCTCTTTCAATCCGGAAATGCCCAGGTAATCGTCCACGCGATCGTAGTACGGCTCGATATCCGAGTAAGAAATCGGCCAGTTCTCGCCGTATCCGTCGCGCGAAGCCGCCTTGAAATCGTAATCCGACAACCGCAGAGCGAGTCGTCCCCAGATATTCGTCTTCCCGCCCAGCGCCCGCGCGCGCACCCATGCGTAATTGGTTCCGGTGTAAGGATGGTCCTTCTCGTCGACCACCATGTTCTTCGTATAATCCGCGCCGCCCCAGCCTTCGACGTACGAATACACATGCTTGTACTTGCTCGCCTGCGCGTAGGGCGGCTTGCGGATGGAATATTCGTTAAACGAAATCGGGTGGCTGTCGGGCGCCAGATCGCCGCGCCGGGGATGGTCGTACGGCCACTGCATGGACTTCAATTCCTGCTCGTACGGAAGCTTCTTCCCGGCTTCGAGCAGCAGGACCTTCAACCCATGCGAAGTCAAAACATGCGCCGCCATCCCACCGGCGGCGCCCGAGCCGATCACGACCGCGTCGTAGGTCTTGCGCAGATCGACATTCTTCGAGGGTTCGTGCGATTGATCAGGCATACGGGGCTCCGATCCATCGTACTACTGGGCGCGTCGGGCGATCCGCCTACTTCACTGCCGCCTGCCCCGCCTTCGTCGCCGCCTGGTTGAACTGGTCGAGATCATTCTTCAAGAGCTGATCCAGGTGAGCCTTGATCGCGTCGAGCTGCGCCGATAGTTCCTTGAACACGACGTAACTCTGATCGGTCGGCTTGGCGTCGCCGGTTTCGATGATCCGGAACAGCGCCGCGAGCTGATTGTTGATCTTGATCGGAAAATTCAGCGGATCCTGCCCGCTGCGGTTGCGGACCTGATAGACGTCCTCTTCGACCTCGCTCAGGCGCGTGGTGAGACGCTCCGCCGGAGCGTTCAATGACGGCGCGGCTTTCACCCGATCGTTGATTCCCTTCTTCAGTTCGCGGATCTTGATCACCATTTCATTCGCCTCGCTGGTTTTCTGCTCAACCTCGCTCGCCAGCTTGAACTGCTCGTCAAGATCTGCCTGCGTGATGTTGATTTCGCGCGGATCACGCTCCACCGTGAGAGGGCGCGTCTCGGTCACACCATTCGCGATCAGCCGCACCTGATATTTTCCAGGCACCGCCAGCGGACCCTGATCGGTCGGTGCACCCCAGAAAATCAGACCATCGAAGGTGGTCGCACCGGGATAGCGCAGGTCCCACGTGTAGCGATTTCCGCCCGCCTTGCGCGCCGGCGGATGGGCCCCGCCGCGGCCCCCGCCTCCACCACCCTCCGCTTCGGCCCGCCGCTCGCGCTCCTGCGCCTTCTTTTCCTCTTCCGGCGAGCCAACAAATGTACGCACCACTTTCCCGTTGCTATCCAGAATCTCGATTTTGACGCTCTGGGCTTCGGCCGGCAGGAAATAATCGAACACCGCGCCGCGGTCGAGCGAACGCTCGGCCGGCTTCGGCGCAAACAGACGCGTCGATTGCACCGGTCCGGTCAGCTGCCGAAGCAAGGAAATATCTTCCATCACGTACATCGAACGGCCGTGCGTCGCGATCACCAGGTCGTCGTCCTTCACCAGCAGATCGGGCACCTGCGTATCCGGCAGATTCCGGCGGATGGTCTGCCATTCCGCGCCATTATCGAACGAAACATAAATCCCGTGCTCTGTTCCGGCGAAGAGCAGCCCCGCGCGCTTGGGATCTTCGCGGACCACGTGCACGTAATCGTCCGGAGCGATCCCGTTCACGATCTTGGTCCAGGTGGCGCCGTAATCGTCGGTGCGATAGGCGTATGGCCGGCGATCGTCGGCCTGATAATTCTTCGCGGCCAGATACGCCGTGCCGGGCTTATGCGGCGACGCATCGATGATGCTGATGCGGATGAAATCCGGCAGGCCTTTCGGCGTGATGTTCTTCCAACTTTTGCCGCCGTCGCGCGTGATGTACACCAGTCCGTCGTCCGAACCGGTCCAGATGGTGTTTACGTCCAGCGGCGAGGGCGCGATGGTGAAAATGGTCGCATAAATCTCAGGACCGTTCTGATCCTTGGTGATCGGCCCGCCCGAATCGCCCAGCGTTTTCGGATCGGCGCGGGTCAGATCGGGGCTGATCTGCTCCCAGCTCTGGCCGCGATTGGTGGTCTTCCACAAATGCTGCGAGGACGTGTACAGAATATTCGGATCGACCACATTGAAGACGATCGGGAAGGTCCACTGCCAGCGCTCCTTCAAAACCGCCGACGACATCCCCGAGAAAAACAGCGGATACACCTGCACATCGCGCAGGTGGCCGGTTTTGCGATCGTACTCGCTGAGCAGCGCTCCCTGGCTGCCCGCATATAAGATGTCCGCGTTCTTCGGATCGGGCGCGATGTAGCCGGATTCGCCGCCGCCCGGCGAATACACGGGGCGCCCCATATATTCCATCCCGGTCGGACCTCCGCCGCGTCCGGGAGGCGCGCTGGTGATGCAGACCGTCGAATTATCCTGCTGCGCTCCGCACACGTGATAGGGAACGTCGATGGTGGTTGCGACGTGATACAACTGCGCGGTGGGATAATCTTCGTTCGACCAGGTCTCCCCGCCGTTCACCGAAATATTTGCGCCGCCGTCGTTCGAATTGATCATGCGCAGGGGATCGTTCGAGGCGATCCACAGATCGTGTTGATCGCCATGGCGGGGGCGAAGCTGCTTTACCGTTTTTCCGCCGTCAGTCGACTTATACAGGCCCGTGTTCATCATGTAGATGACGTCTTTGTCCTTCGGATCGGCGGTGATGCGCGAGTAGTAAAACGCGCGCTGGCGGATGCGCCGGTCTTCATTGATGCGGGCCCAGTGCGCCCCCGCATCTTCCGAGCGGAACAGGCCGCCGTCCTCGGCTTCGACCATCGCGTAGACACGATTCGAGTCGGCTGAAACCGCCAGGCCGATCTTTCCGATCACCCCTTGCGGAAGCCCAGGGTTGCGGGTGAGCTCGGTCCAGTGATCGCCGCCGTCGGTCGATTTATAAAATCCGCTGCGCGGCCCGCCGTCGGAAAGCGTCCAGGAGGTGCGGTACACGTCCCAGATGGCCGCGTAGAGCACCCGCGGATTGTGCGGGTCGAGCGTCAGGTCTTCCGAGCCGGCGTGATCGTCTTTATAGAGGATCTTCTGCCAGGTCTTGCCGCCGTCGCGCGTCCGGAACACGCCGCGTTCGGCGTTGGTTCCGTACGGATGGCCGAGCGCGGCTACGTAAACGATGTCGGAATTCGACGGGTCGATGCGGATCCGCGCGATGGCCTGCGTGTCGCTGAGGCCGATATGTTTCCAGGTCTTGCCGGCGTCGACGGATTTATAAACACCGTCGCCCTGCATGATGTTGCCACGCAGTTCGGTCTCGCCCATCCCGATGTAAACCACATCGGGGTTGGATTCGGAAACCGCGACGGCGCCGACGGACGAACTCTTCAGTTGCCCGTCCGTGACCGGCTTCCAGGTGGCTCCGCCGTCGGTGGTCTTCCACAGACCTCCTCCCACGGCACCGAAATAATATTCGTTGGGACGCGAGGCGCTGCCGGCCGAGGTGATGGATCGCCCTCCCCGGTTGGGTCCGACGTTGCGCCATTCGAGCGCGTCAAAAATCTTGGGATCGTAATGTTCCGCGCGGGCGACAAGGGCGGCAGCGAGTAGAGCGGCAAATACAAGTTTCACCCCGCTATTTTACAACGGCGCTGCTAGTAGTCGGCTAGCGTTCCAGCCGGTTCAACCTTTCATGATGCAGTTCCGCGATCCGGATCAGCGCCCGGATATTGTCAGTGTCCTGTGCAACGACAGTCTTCAGAGCTCCAATATCTTGAGCGAGAGCTTCAATGTCGCGAGTGTTCTTCTCCTGCGCCTCGGTCAACCGGTCGAAGCGATCACGGAACTCGCGATCGTTATCGATATGAATTCTGGTCAGCGTGTCCAGTTGAACTGCGACCGCTTCCAGACGTTCTTCAAAAGTCATCTGCTTCCTATGATGCCACAGCTCAGCCGAGGTGCGAACGGAAGAATTCGAAGATCTGCAGATGCGGTCCCGGGCAGCGCGGACCGGGCGCGAAGCTCAGCGTCTCGGTGCCCTTCTCGACGAACAGCCCCACTGGTTTGGCCTGCGGATTTTCCAGATCGAAGACCACGCCGGACCCGCAGTTGTCCTCATGCGCGATCTTGATCGCGACGACATTGGCGAACGGACTTGACGGTCCCCAGTCCTCGTTGAAAGCTTCTGGCGAATAATATTTGCAGGGGTGGTCCGGCGTGCAGCCCCACATGGCGTAGGCGTCCTGATATTTTTTCTGCTCCAGCAGCGCAAAGAACTGCTTCACGGTCCGCTCCTGCTGCCAGTTGCGAAACCACAAAAACAATACGACTGCGACCACCACGCCAGCCAATCCCCAAAGCACAATCCGCTTGACCGTGCGCGACCGCCGTTCGTCCGCCGCGCCGTAGGATGGATCGAGGATGCCAGGCATGGGTGTCAGATCACTTCACTGGATACGCTTTATCGTACGCGGCCGTCGCATCGGCCGTGAAATCGAGCGCGGGCTTGGCGAAGTAGGTGTTCTTGGCGTCCACCACCACGTCGAAACCTTTTTCCTCGGACAGCTTCTTCACAATCTCGGTCATGCGCGTGCCGGAACGCGTCAGAATCGTATTGCGCTCCGCCGTGACGTCGTCCTGCAGATCCTGGGTCAGCCGCTGCGCTTCGGTCTGCTTGCGCTGGCCGCGCGCCTGCAATTCGGCTTCGCCCGCCGCGCTCAGCTTGCCCTGGCTGGCCTGCAGCTGGGTCTGAATGTCGTTGAGCTCGCGCTGGACCTTCTCGAGCGCGTCCTGGCGAGGCTTGTACTTATTCGCTAAATCGACGGAGGCTTTCTTCAATTCGGCCGTATCGAGCAGCGCCTTCTCGAAGTTGACGACGCCGACCTTGGTCTGAGCCGCGGCAGTGGAGGAAAACAAACCCGCCGCGCACACTGCCAGCGCCGGGATGGTAAACAAACGCAACATGGGTTGAACGGACTCCTTTATTGAATCCTATTCTAGCCTCCAACTACTTGGACAAACAAGTTTAGCCAAATGTGCCCGTCCGGGGCGATAATAAATGCTCCATGCGACGCATTCGAACACTTCTCGCGCTGCTGCTGGCCACGGTTACGATCGGGTTACCGGCTCCGCCGCCCAAACCCAAGCTGGTGCTCGCCATTGTCATCGACCAGTTCCGGTACGATTACCTGCTCCGCTTCCGCAAGGATTACAACGCCGGGTTCGCCCGCATGCTCGACCACGGCGTCTCCTACACCGAAGCGCATTACCTGCATTCGCTGACCGTAACGGCGGTCGGCCACTCCACTTTCCTGACCGGGGCGACCCCCTCCATCAGCGGGATCATCGGCAACGAATGGTTCGATCGCCGGACCGCGAAGACCGTGACCAGCGTCTCCGATCCCGAAACCAGGCTGATCGGCGCGAGTAAAGAAAAGCCCGGTTCTTCACCGCGCCGCCTGCTGGTGAGCACCGTAGGCGACGAACTCAAGATGCAGGGCGGCGATTCGAAGGTGATCGGCGTCTCCATCAAGGACCGCAGCGCGATTCTGCCGGCCGGCCACATGGCCGACGGCGCCTACTGGTACGACAACGAATCGAACGCCTTCGTCACCAGCACCTACTATCGCAACGCTTTGCCGGACTGGGCCAAAAAATTCAACGACGAGGGCCGCTACAAGCGCACCATCGGCGCGCGCTGGCTGCCCTTCGATGCCAAAGGCGATTCCTCCAAGCCGTTCTGCACCATGACGAAAGGCGGCGACCTTCGTTTTTGCGGCGCCATCGAGGCCACGCCCTGGGGCAATGAGCTGATCGAGGAGTTCGCCGAAAGCGCCCTCACCGGGGAACGCCTGGGCCGCCACGCCTCGCCCGATATTCTTGCCGTCAGCTTCTCATCCAACGATTACGTGGGCCACGCCCTCGGTCCGGATTCGCCTGAAGTGCGCGATATCGCCATCCGCACGGACCGCCTGCTCGGCAAGCTGATGGACGCCGCCGATCGGGCGGTGGGCGCGGGCAACACGCTGATCGTGATCACCGCCGATCACGGCGTCGCCCCCGTGCCGGAGGTGAATGAGGCCCGCAAAATGCCCGGCGGCCGCCTCGACAACAAAGTTTACTTGGCCAAAATCAACGACGCTCTCACGGCGCGCTTCGGCCCGGGAAAATGGATCACGGCCGGCACCGCTTCGTCGCCTTACCTCGATCTCGATCTGATCGCCAAGCTGAAGCTCGACCCGGCTGAAGTCGAGCGCGTCGCCGCTGCAGCCCTCGCCGCCGAACCGCACATCGCGCGAGTGTACACTCGCCACGATCTTGAAAGCGGGCGCGTTCAGCAGGATGCCATCAGCCGCGCCGTGAGCCTGCAGTTCTTCGGTCCGCGCTCCCCCGATCTGTTTGTGGTGACGGACCCGTACTATATGTTCGACGCTTCCGGCACCACCCACGGCACGCCTTACGATTACGACACGCACGTCCCGCTCTTGATCCTGGGCGCGGGAATCAAACCGGGAAGCTATTCACGCAACGTCGCGATTAACGATGTCGCGCCCACGCTCGCGACCATCCTCGGCGTCGAGACTCCCAGCGGATCGGTCGGCCACGCTTTGAGCGAAATCCTACCATAGCCGCAGATGGAGGCGGATCAACGCAGATAGGACAATTATTTAATCCGCGTGAATTGGTGTGAATCTGCGGCTTATCGCTTTCCCCCCGCGATCTTCACCGACGCCGGATCGCGCCTCAGCGCGAGCATCGCGAAAATCCCCAGGATCGGGCCAATCGCGAGAATCGAAAACGACCACTGCTCGCCAATCCGCGCTTCCACCAACGGCACCAGGCGAATCGTAAGCATCGTCAGCAAGAACCCCAGGCTGGTTTGGAGCGTCAACGCGGTGCCCAGGTACTTGCGATCGCACAACTCCGTCACGCACGCCGAAAATTGCGCCGAATCCGCCACAATCGCGAACCCCCACACGATCGCCACTGCCGCCAGCAGCCGAATCGAATAGAAAAACCCGATCAACAGCGCGCACGCCGCGCTGATCGCCATGCTCGCCATGGTCACCGTGGTTCGCCCGATCCGGTCGGCCAGGTGTCCGGCGATCAGGCACCCGGGACCGCCCGCCGCGATCGCGAAAAACGCAATGCCGCTTGAATGCGCGTAAGCCGCGATCCATGCCCACATCGCGTATAGTTCCCACATATGGCCCAGATAGCCGAGATTGGCGAGCAGCACCGGACGGTCCCGCAGGATCGACCCCGCATAAGCCCACCGGAACGGCGGCGCGGGAGATTGATACGGACCCTGACGCACGAACGCGGCGGCGATCAGTCCACCCAATAAAGCGCTGGCCGAGGAAATGTACAAGACATTTTGCCAATGCTTCGTGTCGCCCAGCGCGTTCAACAACTGCGGTCCAGCCGAGCCCAGCGTCAACGCGCCCACCAACAGCCCGATTCCCAGCCCGCGATCCTTCAGCGTCCACGTGGCCACGATTTTCATCCCGATCGGGTAAACGCCGGCCAGAAAAAATCCGGTGAGCGATCGCAAAATCACAGCCGATGCAAGCCCGTGCGCCCATAAACAGATCGACGCGGTGGACGCGCTGGCCGCGACGGCCGACCACGCGAACAGTACATGCGCCGGAACGCGATCCGCCAGATTCAACAACGCCGAAACCAGCGCTCCGGCTACGAAACCCATCTGGACGCTCATGGTGAGCCACGCTTTTCCGGAATCGTCGAGCGACCAGGCGGAGGCCAGCGCCGGCGCAACAGCGGAAGCGGAAAACCACACGCCCATGGCCAGCAGCTCCGCGACCAGCAAAATCGAAATGGTCCGCCACTTCACTGAATTGCGACCGTCACCGTATTCGAAACCACTCCCCCGATGGTCAGCGTAATCGGCACGGCGTTGCCGGTTGTGACGTTCGCCGGAATCTGCACGTCCACCACGTATAACCCCGCGATGCCCGGGGTTAGGCCGGAAAACAGGACCGGCGCCGGCAAGCCGCCGATGGTTACCGAGGGGCCGCGGACGGTCATAGACAACGGCGACGCGGAAGGCGCAGCGCCATCGGCGACCGCGGGAATCACTGTACCGAGCCCAGTGCAATAAACTTCGAGATACGCGCCCGGCGTGGCCGGCATCGACCCGGGGAGCGCGCCCACCGGCGCCGGGATGGTCGCCGTGTTCGCGATGCGCACCGCGCCCTGCCCGGACCCTGTTTCATCCATGCTAAACAGAGCCGGCGTCACGTTGGCCATCGCCAGTGTCGAGGTGGTGGTGTATCCGTTGAACTGCACGTAGAGCGTCTTGCTGCTGATGGTCAGCTCATAAGGAACCTGAACATTGATCGCGGCAGGCGTAATGGAATAAATCGGCGCCAGGTAGTTTCCGATAATCACCGTGACCCCGCCCAGCGTGTCGGGAAGCGGAAATTCGTTGGCGAACTGTTCCGCGGATTCGGTCAGCCCCGACAGATGGTTGCCATAAATCGTAATCAGCGCGCCCGGGGAACCGGTGGACCCTCCATACGGATTGGCCGAGCTCACGATGCCTCCGGGGGTAATGACTGGCGCCGGACCGATCACGAAATTCTGCGGAACCGAAAGCCCCGCGCCCGAAGCCGGTACGAAAACGGCCACCGAAGCGCGCCCCACGTTCGCGACATCGGCCGCCGTAATCTGCACGGCGAGCCCGGTCGCGCTCGACGACACGACCGTACGATCCTGGCCATTCCACCAGACGTGCGCGTTCGATCCAAAATTCGTCCCCGTCACGGTCAGCACAAACGCGCCCGCGCCCGCGTTCACCGTCGCCGGATACAGACTGGTGATCACCGGCGTCGACGCCGAAACCGTGCCCAGCGGATAATCCCACACTCCACGCCCATGCGTCGCGGCCCGCAAAGTGCGCGACGCGTGATGCAGCACCAGGCTCTCCACCACCACGTTCGGGAACCCCGTGCCGAGCGGTACCCACACCCCGCCGCTATTGCCGGTGCCCATCACGCCGGCGTCCGTGCCGATATATAAAGTGTTGGGCAGGTCCGGGTCGACCACTAGATCGTCCACCGGAAGATTGGGAAGATTGCCGCTGATATCGTTCCAGGAACCGCCGCCGTTCGAGGACATGAACACGTGCCCGGGTTGCGGATCGGTTGCCACCGCGTAACCGGAAAACGTCGCATACACCACCTGCGGATTGATCGGATCGGCCACCACGCGCGTGCAGGACCGGGTGGGCAGCCCCGCGCTCCGATCCGTCCAGGTCACCCCTCCATCCGTGGATTGATACACCGCGCCGCTGACGGCGCCGGTGTAGATCGTATCGGGATTGGCCGGCGACGCCGCGATGGTCGAGATCACGTAGGTTTCATCGCTCGCGGGCGTCCCGGCCGGCGCGTCGGTCAGGTCCGATGAAATCGCCTGCCACAACCCGCCGCCATCCGTCGATTTATAAAGATACTGCGTCCCGTAATACATGGTCAGCGGAGTCACCGGGTCCATGACCCACCCCGAGATGAATCTCATACGATCGTTCGGGTTGATTCCGTGAACGGTGGGGATGTACTCGCTCGGATTGGGAAGATTGCTCACCCGGTACATCGAAATGTACGGCAGGCTCACGTAGCCCAACTGCGGTAACGACGGATCGATGGCAGTCCAACCGCCGTCGCCGCCCACAATCTGCGACCACTCCGGCTGCCCGATATAAAGATGCGTCCCGTTGTCCTGCGCCCCTGCCAGCGTCAGACGGACATTGTCGGGAGCAATCGACAGGTTCGGATAATATTCCGTGATCCCGAGCGTGGCATTCAGGTCGTTCCACTGCGCGGCGGCCGCCTGGTATTGCGCCGAGGTCGCGCTCCACATGCCGCCGTCGTTGCCCAGATACAGCATCGCGCCATCCCCCGTAAACGCGATGGCGTGATCGTCGGCGTGCGGCAGTCCCAGCGTGGTCACACCCTGCGTCGTCCAGGTATTGCCGCCATCCAGGCTGCGTATGTTTAATACATTCCCGCCGGCGAAGATAATATCCGGATTGCTGGGATGCGGAGCGATCACCAGGTCATACCAGCACTGCGGCGCGCAGAAATCCGGCACCCCGCTGAACTTGATCCAGTCCGCGCCGGAGTCGATGGTCTTATAGACCCCCGTCAGGCTGGCCCCCGGACCGTTGATCACCGTGGTGACGATCGCATACGCGGTGTTCGGGCTGGTGGGCACGTTGACGATCTGGATGCGGCCCATGTCGGCCTGAGCCGGAAGATTGTCGGGCGCCGAACCGTCGACCAGCGTCCAACTCGCCCCCGAATCGGTTGACCGATACACGCCGTTCAACTTGCTTCCGAACGGATTGCCGAGCGCGCACCACGCCACGCCCGGCTGGGCCCGATCGAAATACACCGACGTCGCGATGCCGTTCAGAACCTGTGTCCAGGTCTGGCCGCCGTCGCCCGATTGATACAGGCCAATCGTCGACGCCGCCAGCACATGCGAACTTTTCGCCGGATCGACCGCCAGTCCGCCGATGTACTGCTGCGTGAACGGACCGGGATAATTGGTCCAGGTTTGCCCGCCGTCGGTCGATTTCAAAATACCCACGCCGGAATAGCTGTCCTGCGCGAAGTTCTCCTCGCCCGTGCCGGCGTAAATGGTCTGAGGACTCGAAGGATCGATGGCCAGCGCGCCGATGGCCAGCGCCGGCTGATCGTCGGTCAGCGGCGTCCAGGTGTTCCCGCCGTCGGTGGTTTTCCACACGCCGCCTTCCGCCCCGCCCGCGTAGACCGTATTATTGTTGGTCGGATCGATGGCGAAAGACGCGATACGCCCGGAATTAAAATAATTGTCTCCGAAATTAATCGGCTGCGGACCGATGAACGTCCAGGCCGCCTGCGGCACCCCGCGAATCACCGATTCGGCGCCGGGCGTTTTGGCCCGCATGGCCCGCACCGCTTCGACGCCGCTCCGCCGCGCGCCCAGCGGAATGGAATCGTGCGGATACCGCCGCTGTTCGTAGAAATAATTCCAGCGCTGCTGGGGATGGTCCATCTGCTGCGCGGAGGAACACGAGGAAATAATGACAATTCCGCAAATAAATCGAAGAGCCCGTTCGCACATTTCTATCCAGAATACACGCGCAAACGGCGTTGCGAAACCCGAGGTATCGACGGCCCCCCTGAAGGTCAGCTACATGTTATTGATTTCACGAGGACGGCGGATTTCAATCCGCGTGGCGCTTTAGCGCCGCTGCACGGGGGGCGAGGCTAAAGCCTCGCGCGGGCTTGAAGCCCGCCCTCCCACGCGCGACGAAATTCCCCGGGCAAACCGGGTCCCCACTCTACGACGTTTGCAAAATCACCGCAGTAATATTATCCGGCCCGCCCTGCGCCCGCGCGGCTTCAATCAGCCCGTCGCATTTGGCTTCCAGCGGTTTTTTCGACGCCAGTATCTCCGCGACATCCTCTTCGCGCGCGACACCGTGCAGACCGTCGCTGCACAGCAGCACCTGCATGCCCGGCGCGGGCTTGAGCATGTAGGTGTGGACGCGCAACTGCTCGGAGACGCCGATCGCCATGGTCAAAACATGGCGCATCGGATGCGTCTTGAGCGTGTCCTCATCCAGGCCCAGCCGGCGGCCCACTTCGTTCACCCAGGTCTGATCCTCGGTGATCGAATGCAGCCGCCCGTTCTCGAACAGATATAAACGGCTGTCGCCCACGTTCGCGATCTGCAGCTCGCCATTGTGTTCGAGAGCAGCCACCAGCGTGGTGCCCATGCCTTCCATGCTGGGATCGTGCGCGGCTTTGTCCATTACGCGCCGGTTGGCTTCTTCGAACGCGTGGATCAGAATGCGCGGGTCGCCGCTTCCGTTGGATTTCGCCACCGCGGTGCCCACCACCTCGCGCACTGTCTCGGCGGCCAGTTTAGAGGCGTGTTCGCCCGCCGCCGCGCCGCCCATACCGTCCGCCACCAGGTAGAGTCCGATGGATGGGTCGACCAGGAAATAATCTTCGTTGTTGCTTCGTACACAACCGGGGTCAGAAGCCCCGAACGACGCGAGCATGGGCCCTCCGATTATACCCGGTTCCAGCTCCCGCGTTAATTCAGCCGTCGGCGGCGGCGCGGAACCGGTGGGAGTGGCCGAGGCCGCGCGTGCCCCCCAGCGGATTCGCACCTTCATGGAGTTTTCGGTTCCAGCATGGTTTTCAACTGCCGGTAGGCGCGCTCCTGATAGTTGGTCTTCAGCCGTTCGAGGCCGAGCAGGCGAACGTCGGCCGCCGGATTCAGGCCCTGTTTTTTCGCGCATCGAAACACCAGCAGCGTCGCCCAGGGATCTTCCACGTTGCGCGACAGGATGGCGTTGAACTGTTCGGCCGCGCCGGCGAAATCGCCTTTCTTCCACAGAGCATATCCGAGGTTGAAGCGATAATCCGTGTCGTTCGGATCGTCGTCGGAGGCCTTGCGGAAATCGTCGACGGCCTGCGGCAGATTCTTGCGGCTCTCCGCCGCGCCCAGGTCGTTGTAAACCTCCGCCAGCGGAACCGTTGCGAGAATGGTCTGAAACGCCTTCTGCGCTCCCGCGAAATCGCCGGATTGATACAGCGCCAGCCCCATCAGAAATTCCGCTTCGCGATAGTGAAAACTTTCCGGGCCCACCCGGCTAAGCCAGTCCGCGGCCTGATGGTAATCCTTGCGCCGGTACAGAATCTGGCCGAGCTCATAGCAGGGGTGCGCAAAACGCGCGTCCAGCCTGGCAGCCTGCAGAAAGAATTTCTCTTTCGTTTCCGGATCGCGCGCCAGCACGCCGCGGACGTAGTTTTCTTCCGCGTCCAGCCGCACCGCCGGACGCACGCTTTGAAACTCCGATTCCTGCGGCGCCAGCTTGGGCGCGATCATCTCGAGCGCCCGCCACGCCAGATGCGCCTCGAGCGTGGCGAGATCCTCCACCGCGCCGGTTTCGAGAAATTCCGGCCCCAACTTCAGCCGCTTCAAATCCAGAATCCGAGCCGAGATTTTCAACGACCCGTGCGCGCCCGCGCCCGCCGCGCCGTTGGGCGTGAACTCGAACGTCCCGAACACAATCTGCTCCGCATCCAGTTCCTCGCCGAGCTTCACCACCGACCCTTCCGAAATCGCCACCCGCTCGCGCAGCCCCAGCCGTTCGAACGCTTCCACCGTATCGTCGCGCTCCATCGTGAGCACCCCGCGCGACCCCAGAGCATCGCGCATCGTCTCCGCGATGCTCTCCCCGATCCAGTCCAGGTTGGATGTGGCATTCGGCGCCGCATTCCAGAACGGCAGCACTGCGATGGTATCGGCAAACGCAAACGCTCCGGCCAGGAGTAGTAGCGGAACAACGCGCATTCGTTCCAGTGTAGCGTGGCCCGGCGAGTGGTTACGGAACAATGTCGCATTAAACTACAATCCCCAAAGGAGCGAATATGGACGGAGCACCCATGGAGCTTTTCCGTTGCCCGGCCTGCCACGAGTTCATCGGCACGGCCCGCACCCAGTGCAGCTGTGGCGCACCGGTGGATCCAAGGGTGGCGGCATACGCGCGCACGCAGCGCCGAATCGACCTCGTCTTCATCTTGCCGAAGCTCTCGATCCTGCCGGTCGTTTTTTGGGCCGGTACAGCCGGCATCTACTTTTATCGCAGATGGGTTCCCGCCGGATTCCTGGCGCTCTGGCCGCTCATCCCCATGATCCTGCTCATCTTGGTCGCCTCGGTCTGGCCGGGACCTGCCATCCCGGGGGCCGAACGTCTTTATCCGAAGCTTCCAAAAGCCCGGCTGGTGTGGAAAGTCTCGCTATCGGTCTGGATGCTGACCATCGCCCTCCCGCTCATCCTCCTGTTCACGGTGCGGCCGGACCTGCTCGACTTGGCGTGGAAGATGCTGCGATGGGGCTTCACGCACCAGCTCGCACCGTATCC
The DNA here is from genome assembly GCA_963797245.1 of Terriglobia bacterium. GTDB lineage: Bacteria > Acidobacteriota > Terriglobia > Bryobacterales > Bryobacteraceae > Palsa-187. The sequence continues at coordinate 583,765 of CAWCPE010000005.1, read as the reverse complement.
TTATTGATCGCATTCACCCGAAAGAAACTGCCGCACCATTTCGAGCGCCCGGTCCGCGACCTCTTCGCCGAATCCGTCCAGCCACACCATCCGCGGATCTCTTCGGAACCAGGTCATCTGACGCTTGGCGTACTGGCGGGTCGAAAGCTGGGTGGATTCAATGGCTTGCTCGATCGTCATCCGCCCGCGCACCACCTCCAGCGCCTGCCGGTAGCCCAGCGATTCGAACGGCTTTTCTTCGCCGGAACAATCCTGGAGCAGCCGCTCCACTTCTTCGATCAATCCCGCACGAAACATTTCACGCGCGCGTGAGTCTAACCGCAGCTTGAGGCGCGTGCGCTCCGGATTGAGCCCGATGTGGAGGGTCCGGTGACCGGCGAGCGGCTCTCCAGCCGATCGCGGAGGCGCATTGTTTTGCGTCAGCACGCGTATCTCGAGTGCCCGAATCAATTTCGGGCAATCGTGTTCACTGATGCGGCGGGCGGCGGAGGGGTCTAACCGCATCAGCAGGCGGTAGATCGCACCCGGACGCTTGCGTTCCCGATCGACGAGCTTGGCGCGCAGAACTTCATCCCGCGCAGGGAGTTTCGGCAACCCGTCGATGAGCGCCTGGAGATAGAATCCCGTCCCACCCACCACCACCGGCAGCCGGCCGCGAGCCGAGATTTCATTCACGACGCGACGCGCATCGCGCGCATAGTCGCCCGCCGAATAAACCGATTGCGGCTCCAATACGTCTACCAAGTGGTGAGGTATGCCGCACCGTTGAGCGTTCGGGGTTTTGGCGGTCCCAGCATCGAATCCGCGATACAACTGGAGGGAATCGCAATTGACGATTTCGCCGTCATACTGTTGGGCGACCCGCAGGGCGAGCGCGCTTTTGCCCGATCCGGTGGGTCCGGCAACGATGACCAGCGGGAATTTCAATGGGACGAGCGGGAATTTCGGGAGCATCCGGTATGCAGAACGGCCAATCCCCCAGGCGGGAGTTAACCGATATACTGAGGATAGCGTGGACTGATTTTCAAGAGCGCGAAAGAGGACGCGAATGGTTAAAACAGCTTGGGCGATTCTGGCCGTATCGGGCCTGGCGGCTTTTGGTCAGACGCCCGCCGCCGCCACAGACGCCGGCAAGAAGATCGACAAGGCATCATCTTATTATCATTACGCGCTGGCCCACATGTATGCGGAGCTGGCCTCGCAATACGGCGTCCGCGGCGGATATCTGGACAAGGCGATCGACAATTATAAGGAAGCCATCGCGGCCGATCCCGACAGCCCGGTGCTGACCGAGGAGCTTTCCGAGCTGTACATCGGCTCCGGCCGGCTGCGCGAAGCCCAGACCGACGCCGAAGACGCCCTCAAAAAGAATCCCAACGATCTGGCCGCGCACCGCCTGCTGGCGCGGGTCTACACCAGCCAGATCGGCGATCAGCAGCGCAACCGCATCGACGACAGCATGGTCAAAAAGGCCATCGAGGAATATCAGAAAATCAGCGATCTGGATCCCAAGGACGTCGACACGCTGGTAATGCTCGGCCGCCTGGAGAAAGTCGCGCAGAATTCGGTCGAAGCGGAAAAGGCCTACAAGAAGGCCCTCGCGGTCGATCCCAACAGCGAAGATGCGCTCACCGGGCTCGCGCTGGTTTACGGCGATCTCGGCAATTCCACCGAAGCCGCGCGCATGTTGAAACAGCTCTCCGACAAGAATCCTTCGCCCAAGAGCCTGCGTGCGCTGGCCGCGACGTATGAGCAGATGAAGGAATACGCACTGGCCGCGCAGGCGCTGCAGCGCGCACTCGAATTGAATCCGCCGGATGCCGGCGATCTGAAGCGCGCGCTGGCCGAAGATCAGGTGCAGGCCAAACAGTATGACGCCGCGATCAAGACTTATCAGGATCTGGTCGCCGACGATCCGAGCGACGCGCAGTCGTACCTGTCCATGTCGCGTGTTTATCGCGAAATGCATGATCTGGTGAAAGCCCGGGCCATGTCGGATAAGGCCAAGGGTCTGGAGCCTTATAACGTTGAAATCCGTTACAACGAAGTCGGCATTCTCGAAGCCGAAGGCAAGCCCAACGACGCGCTCAAGGCCATGAAGGACCTGGTGGCGAGCACCGAGAAGCGCTCCTACAGTCCGCGCGAAAAAGAAGTTCGCGCCGAGCTGCTGGAAGAACTGGCGCAGATGTACCTGAGCGCCGATCAGACCGATGCCGCCGTAGACGCGTATCGCCAGGTCACCGAGCTGCAGCCCGACAAAGGTCCCATGATCTCAGCCGCGATCATGGACTCGTATCGCCAGGGCAAGGAATATCAGAAAGCCCAGGATGAAGCGGATGCGGCGGTGAAGCAGTATCCCGCGGACGTCTCCGTCCACGCCGCGCACGCGTTGGTTCTGGCGGATGCCGGCAAGGTCGACCCGGCCGTCGCGGAAGTGAAGAAGTACCTGGGTCCCGGCAGCGACACCGCGGCCAAAGGCAACAAGGCCGACCGTGGATACTATCGCACTCTGGCGCAGGTCTACGACAAGGGCCACAAGTGGGACGAAGAAGCCAAGGCGCTCGACCAGGCCGAAAAATTATCCGAGAACACCCGCGAAAAAACCGACGTCTGGTTCATGCGCGGCGCGATGTTTGAAAAACAAAAGAAGCTGGAAGCTTCGGAAGCCGAGTTCCGCAAGATCCTGGCGCTCGACCCGGACACGGCCGGTTCCGCCACTTACTACGGTGCCATGAACTATCTGGGCTACATGTTGGCCGACCGCGGCATGCGCCTCAACGAAGCGCTGCAGATGATCACCAAGGCAGTGGAGCAGGATCCCGCCAACGGCGCATATCTGGACAGTCTCGGCTGGGTGTATTACAAGCTGGGACGGCTGCCCGAAGCCGAGGAGAACATCCGCAAGGCGCTCGAAACCCAACCGCGCGACGCCACCGTTCGCGATCATCTGGGCGACGTGCTGATGAAAGAGGCGAAGGTACGGGAAGCGGCCACGCAGTGGGAAATCTCGCTCAAAGAGTGGAACCTGAGCTCGCCCGCGGATCTGGAGCCGGATCAGGTCGCCAAGGTGAAATCGAAGCTCGACGGAGCCAAGGTCCGCCTGGCGCAGGAAAGCAAGCAGTAAATTCGGAGTAGCCCCAAGCTGACGCATGGGGCTGACGTGCCAACAAATAGTCCGGTCAGAGAACTAGCGTTCCGCTGCCTGCGCCATCGAGGGCGGGTACCGGTCGCCCACCGCCATCGATGCCAGCCGATTCAACTCCGCCATATCTTCCGGCGTCAGATGAAGGTTCGCGGCGCCCAGATTGTCGTCGAGATAAGCTCTGCGCTTGGTGCCGGGAATCGGCACCGCATCCGGCGCATGGGTGAGAACCCAGGCGAGCGCGACCTGCGCGGGCGTGGCGGTGCGGCGCGCCGCGACCGCTTTCACGATATCCACCAGCTTCTGATTCGCCGCCATGTGCTGGTCGTCGAAGCGCGGCAAGCTGCGCCGGAAGTCGCGCGCGCCAAGCACTGCGCTGGATTGAAATGCTCCCGTCAGATACCCGCGTCCCAGCGGACTGAACGGCACCAGGCCAATGCCCAATTCCCGCATGGCAGGCAGGATCGATTCTTCAATCCCGCGCTCCCACAATGAATACTCGCTCTGCACGGCGCTGATCGGATGCACTTTGTTGGCCCGCCGGATGGTTTCCGCACCCACCTCCGACAGACCCACATAGCGAATCTTCCCGGCCTCCACCAGCTCCTTCATCGCGCCGACCGACTCTTCGATCGGAACCGCAGGATCCTTGCGATGCAGGTAATACAGATCGATCACGTCCACGCCCAGCCGCTGCAGCGAGCCTTCCACCGCTCGCCGTGCATTGGCGGGCGATCCGTCGAGCTTCATCGACCCGTCGTCGAGGCCGATTCCGAACTTGGTCGCCAGCACCACCTGATCCCGCCGCCCGCAGATCGCTTTACCGACCAGCACTTCATTGGTGTGCGGCCCGTAAACTTCCGCCGTATCGAGCAGCGTCACCCCGCAATCGAGCGCGCGATGAATGGTCGCGATCGATTCCGCTTCATCGCCTCCGCCGTAGGCGTGCGTCATTCCCATGCACCCCAGTCCGATCGCGCCCGCGGTCAGGCCCGGGTTTCCGATTTTGCGCGTCTCCATACTCAATACCTTTCCGAATCGTTGGCCGGCGACGCCGGGTTCACGGGCGATTCCTGGCCATCGATGGTGGCGCCGTTATATCCAAACGCCTTCACGCGCTCCAGAAAATCGTGCGGGAAATTGAGCGCGGGTTTCGACGCCTCGTCCAGCTTTTTGATCTGCTCGGGAGTCAGTTTCACTTCGAGCGCGCCCAGATTATCTTCCAGTTGCTCCATGGTCCGCGCGCCGATGATGGTCGAGGCGACGCCAGGCCGTTGAACCACCCACGCGAGCGCGGCTCGCGCAACGGTCGTCCCGGCTTCCTTTGCGACCGCCGTCAGAACATCCAGAACATTAAACGCCGTTTCCGTGAACGCCCGCGTCACAAAAACGCCGCGCCCTGGTTTCGCCGTCTTCACCGATTCACGCGTGTATTTTCCGGTCAGCATCCCGCTCCGCAGCGGAGACCACGGCGTGACGCCCAATCCCATTTCGAGCGCGGCCGGAATCAGCTCGCCTTCAATGGTCCGCTCCAGCAGCGAATATTCGAGCTGCAATGCAACCAGCGGAGACCAGCCTTTCAGAATCGCCGTGGTCTGCGCCTGCGCCACCTTCCACGCGGGCGTGTCGGAGAAGCCGATGTACCGAACCTTGCCCGCCGCCACCAGATCGTCGAGCGCTCGCATGGTTTCTTCGATCGGCGTGTAGCGATCCCAGAAGTGCATCCAATACAGGTCGATGTAATCGGTCTGCAGCCGCCGCAGCGAGTTCTCGCAGGCCGCCATCACGGATTTGCGCCCCGCGCCTCCGCCATTCGGATCGCCGCGGTACATGTTGGTGAGGAATTTAGTGGCGATCACCAGCCGCTCCCGGCGCGACGAATGGCGTCCGACGTGGTCGCCGATAATCGCTTCGGAGTGGCCTTTGGTATATCCGTTGGCCGTGTCGATAAAGTTGCCGCCCAGGTCGATATAGCGGTCGAGGATGGCCTTCGAATCTTCGACGTTCGATCCCCAGCCCCAGTCTTCTCCAAACGTCATCGCGCCCAGGCACAGCGGGCTCACCCGCACGCCGGAGCGGCCGAGAGAAACGTAATTTCGTAGTGTCATAGTCCTGCGCCCAGCTTACCGAACTAGCGCGGACTATGTGGCGCACGCACTCGTGCGTGCCGTGTCGCGACTCTTCGCGACACCTCGTCTGCGACCGGACAGGCGTCGGCAGGAGTGCCGACGCGGCACGCAGGAGTGCGTGCGCCACAATCAGAGCCGGCCTATTTCCACTCGGGATTCTTGCTCAAGCTCACCAGGTTGGCGAGAATCCGGTACGCGCCCGGAACTCCCGAAGGCAACTGGCGATATAACGCGAACGCGTCATAAACGTAGAAGCCTTTTCCGTAGCGCGCCAGCAGCAGGCCACCCTTCTGCGGGTCTTGTTCCGGATCATGGGTTTCAACTAAGGGAGTGTAATGCGAATCCCAGTCGCGCATGAAGCCGTGGCCGCGCTCTTCCACCCATCCCTTGAAATCGGATGCCGTGATTTTATTCGGCCACGCGAACGCCGCATTCCCCGGATCGAGCAGCGTCACCGCCGAACCCTCATCCACCACCTTCTGCGGATTCGATCCCAGCGTGAACGGGAATGGACCGTATTCGCGGTCGAAATCCTGAAGCTGATACTGGACAATCAGCGTGCCGCCGTTCTTCACATAGTCGAGCAGGCGGATATTGGCCGCTTTGAGCTCCGTACGGACCGCGTAAGCGCGTGTGCCCAGCACAATCGCGTCGAAGCCCGAGAGATTTCCGTGCGTGATGTCGCTCGCCGCCAGAATCCGGACGTTCGCGCCCAGTTCGTCGAGCGCGGTCGGCACATCGTCGCCGGTCCCGGGCAGGAATCCGATGGTCAGGCTCGGCGCCATCTTCACCTCGACGCCGACCGCTTTGTAAGTGGCGGGCCGATAGTACGGATACGCTCTCAATCCCGCATAGCCGGTCAAATGATAGCCCTCCGTATAGGAATGCCCCATATACTCAGCGACCGCAGTGATCGTGTAATCGGCCGGCTTGATCTGATCGGGCGCGACCGAAAACACGACCGTCTTATCCTCGCCGTCGCGCGCGAATGCGAAGGGAGCCTCGGGCGGAGTCGAACGCCAGCCCGCGGGGAGTTTCAAGCGCAGGACGCCCTCAGCGCGGCCTTTTACGTTCGAATGCACCAGGCAGGTGAAATCGAACGCTTTCGCTCCGATCGGTACCGCACCGGCGGCCGGCGTCACGCTCACCGAAATCGCGGGACCCACCAGCAGCGGATTCTCGACCATGCCAATCCCCGGAATTCGTTCGGTGGTCTGCACCACTTGCGCGACCGCGAACGGCACGCCGCGGTAAGAAAGCCGTGCGCGCGCCGAAAGCGGATACGGCCCGACCGGCAGATTGCGATCGCGCGGATCGTTGATGTCGTAATACGGCTGCTCTTCGTTGGGACGCGAATAATACGGCCGCGTCAGCGCCGCATTTTCGGGAACCGTGACGGCGAATCGCCATTCCGCTTCCTTTCCTGCCTCGACCTCGCGCGCAGCGTTTTCTCCGTGGATATCCCAGTTTTTCCCGTCCGCCGGAGTCACGCTGACCGATTCGACCACCAGCTTTTCAGGGCTCTGATTGAAAACCTGGGCTTCGACGTTAAACGATTGGCCGGGGATTGCCATGGTAAAGGTCGGCCCTCCGCCGCGTCCCGCGAATCCGGCGCGTCCCGCGTTGAAGGCCGCTTCGGTCGACGATTGCCCGCGTCCTCGTCCGCGCCCAGACGCCTCCGCTCGTGGTGCCGCGACGGTGGTCTGAAACGAAACTTCGAGCGATGCCGCCAGCGCGTTTTCGAACTGCTGTTCTTTGATCCCGAGCTCATACAGCACATCGTCCATTCCCGGATGGCTTTTCGACTGTTCCATCAGCGCTCGCGTAGCCTTCAAACCGTCGGCGAGCGCCGGCGCGATGGTCGACGGCCGATCCACCGAGTACTGTTTCAGCGCCTCCGCCGCGCATTTCGAAATCTCCGCCAGCCCATCTTTTAAAAATCCGGGAGCGCCCGGCGCCAGAGCCGCGATGCCGTTCAAACTCACATCGATGCCGTCGAAAAACGAGCTTTCATGTTCCGCCGCCGGGATGCGCGAACCGTAGCGATGATATGCGCTCGCAAAAGGAGCCGCCTGCGGGATCGCACCGCCTCCGTTCTGCGACCGCTGGAATCCCAACCCCTCGCGCGCCACCTGTAAATACGTCAACCCCAGCGCCGGATCCGTCACGCCTTCCTGAATTTCCAGATTCGTCGACGGCCGCTGATCCGACCAGGTCTGATTCACATAATCGAAAAACCGCACCGGAACGAATTTGTCGATGGCGTAATCGTACATCCCTTCCTTGGTGATCTGAAACGCGGGAACCCGCGCATAAACTTTCAGAGGCGACCACGGCCGCAGCCCTTCGCGGATCTGCTCGGGAAATTTGGTCGGATCGCCCGCGGCCAGATAAACTTCCTGCGCCATCTGCCCGGCCATCTGATGATGCCCGTGACCATCGGTCGGCGCTCCGACAAAAACCGACGTCACCACCAGCGGCCGGAACATGCGGACCACGCGCACCGCGTCCGACAGCACGCGGTCATGCGACCATTTTGCGATCGCCTCCTCGCGCGTTTTCGAGAATCCGTAATCCGCCGCGCGCGAAAAATATTGGCCGACGCCCATGTAGCGATCGGCCATCAGCAATTCCTGGGTTCGCACCAGGCCCAGCGCGTCGTAGAAATCGCCGGACATGACGTTCTGCCCGCCTTCGCCGCGCGTCAGAGTCAACAGCGCGGCCCGTGCGCCCTGACCCCGCGTTTCGAACGTCAGCATCCCGCCGTCTTCATCGTCGGGGTGCGCGACCACCATCAGCAGACTGGCGCGAGTCTGCAACTCTCGCAATAAATGCGATAATCCTGCCGCACCGCGATCGGGCGCGATCGCCGTCGCGTTGACCTCGGGAGCCTGTTCGGCCCGTCCAAATCCCGCGTAGAATGCAGCGCCTACAACAAAAAACGAGACGCTTGTCTGAATCTTTCGTCGAATTGTCATATCCAATGTTTCATGCCAACCGTGTGACGCCCGGGGCGTTGGTTCTATGATACAGTAGCGGAATAGGGGTTTCAGAAAAGTTGTAAGCTCTTCGCAAAGAGCCATTTAGGGAGGTTAGGGTATGCTTCTACGGAGCTTTCTCCGTGCTATTTTTCTCATCAGTGTAATGATGACAAGTGTGTTACTCGTGTCCGCGCAGACACAGGCGATCAATGGTAGTATGCGCGGGCGCTTAACCGATCCGGCAGGTGCGGCAGTGCCGGACGCAACGGTGACCGTCGTCAATGACGCCACCCAGTTTACCCGCGAGGTGCCGACCAACGGCGACGGCTATTTCGTCATTCCGAATTTACCCATCGGCACTTATACGATGTCGATTAAAAAGGAAGGATTCGAGGCGCAGCGGCGTCCCGGAATCGTCCTCGACGCAGGCACCGAGGCCGTGATCGACGCGCAGTTGAAAGTCGGCGCGGTTTCCACCACCATCGATGTGACCGGCGGCGCTCCGGTGATTGAGCCGTCGCGTGTTTCGACCGGCCGCACCATCGATAACACCGAAGTGGACAATCTTCCGCTCACTTCGCGTAATCCATACAATTTCATGCTGTTTCAGCCGGGTATCAGCGGGCACCCGAATCCCGAGCTGGGGATTCCGCGCACCGTGAACACCAACGGTCTCGACAATCGCGTGCAGTATCAGCTCGACGGAATGCCGGACACCGAAAGCGACCAGTACGGTCTGCGCCTATTCGCCATTTCCGACAGCTACGTGCGCGAGATTCAGACCGTCTCGAACAGCTTCGCTCCCGAGTTCGGCCGCACCACCGGCAGCATCTATAACGCCATCACGAACTCAGGCACGAATACGTTTCACGGCGAGTTTTATTTCATCGGCCGTCCTCCGGGATGGAGCGCGAACCCCATTCTGCTGGCTGCCAACGGCGTCAACCCCGGCATCGACCTGCACGATTATTCGATGAACGCGGGCGGCGCGCTCAAGAAGAACAAGGTGTTCATCTTCGGCGCCTATGAGCATCTGCTGCGTGGAACACCGGAGCCGGTAACCATTACCCCGGCCAATGCCACGTTGATCGGGCTCCCGTTATCCCAGTTGGGCACGGCTGGAACCGTGCAGCACGTCCAGTTCCTGGACCTGCGCGTCGACTGGAGCATCAATTCGAAGAACCAGATCTTTTTCCGCTATAACTATTTCCGCAACGAGTATCCGTTCAACACCAACGACGGCGGTTTGAACGCGCTCGACGCGGCTTCCGACTTTCACGATCGCGCCCATGTGGGCGGCATCCAGTTGCTCACCACGTTTTCGGCCACCGCGCTCAACGAACTGCGTCTGAGCGAGCCGTATCGCAATGAGCACCACGTTCCCGATCCCATCGACGGCCCCGGGCCGGTGATTTCGATCAGCGGCGTTGCTCTTTTCAACGGAACGCCGCTCTCCGCCGCCGGATCGCGCTTCGGCGAGAAAATCCCGAGCGTGGCTGACAACTTCACCAAAATCGTGGGCACGCACACCATCAAATCCGGCTTCTCCTGGCAGCAGAACAACGACAACCAGACCAGCGCGGTTTACAACGAATACGTCTTCCCGAACGTCGGCAGCTACCTGGCCGCCAAGAACGATGTTCTAACCGGCTGCACCATTTCCGGCATCACCAATCCGGAGCTGTGCTATTCGAGCTTCTCCACCACGCAGGGCAATCCCGGCGCGGCCTACAAGTCGAATTTCTACGATTGGTTCGTGCAGGATAGCTGGCAGATTCGCCCCAACCTGCTGATGATTTACGGCCTCCGCTACGATTATTACCAGTCGCCTTCGGCGCTCGCCGACGCGCCGTTCGTCTACAACCAGCACTTCCGTAATCCCGCCGGGAACTTCGCGCCGCGCCTGGGCTTCGCCTACAGCCTCGATTCGAAGACCGTGCTGCGCGTGAGCTCCGGCAAGTTCTACGACGTTCCGTCGACGAACCTCTGGTATGAGACCTTCGCCAACGGCGGACTGCCCAGCGGATTCCAGGGAACCTTCACGCCGACCAGCACCGGCGCTCCGACGTATCCGAATAATCCCACCACCGGCGCGGCCTTAGGAACTCCGACGATTTACGCTCTGACGCCCAACTACCGGACGCCCTACACGCTCAATTCGAGCATCCAGATGAGCCGCGAGCTCGGCAAGAATAACGCCTTGACCGTAGGCTACGTCAACACCGAGGCGCGTCAGCTCACTTACATGCGCGACGTCAACCTGATAAACCCGACCGGTTACCTGCCGGATGGCCGTCCCATCTTTTCGTCGGCCGTTAACGCCAATACGCGCCTGTTCCCGCAGTTCAACGGCATCCGCCTGATGGATAGCGGAGCCAACGCCAACTACAACGCGCTGCAGGTCAACTTCAACCACCGCTTCTCCACCGGCTTCTCGACCAATGCTTCCTACACCTGGTCGCATTCGCTGAGCGATGCGCCGGAACTGTGGGGCTACGATCAAAGCATCGCCATCGAAGATCCCACCAATCGCAACCGCGATTACGGCAACTCGGTCATCAACCGGCCGCAGGCATTCACCATGAGCGCCGTGTTCAGCCCGACCTACCGGCTCGAAAATCGCTTCATGAACCGGCTCGCCAACGGAAACCTGTTGAGCGTGCTCGCCACGCTTCAGAACGGCGACCAGGAAAGCATCACCACCAGCACGCTGCTGAATAACGACCCGATCGTGACCGCCACGCGCCCGGATGGCCTGGGACGTGACACGGTCCGCACCGGCAACATTTATCAGATCGACACGCGCTACACGCGCACGCTGTTTACCCTGTGGGAGCGCCTCAACACGAAGTTCATCTTCGAGGGGCTCAATATTTTCAATACCCGCAACGTCACCTCCACCAACGTGACGGCGACCGTCAACTCGCTGGGCGCGATCACCACGCCTCCCTCGCTGGGCCCGGTTTCGACCGTGCTCGAAGGCCGCCTGCTCCAGATCGGCATCCGCGCCGACTGGTAGACCGCGGAGAAATCGTACTGCGTCCTCCCCTCCATGACAGTCGGGGTTCTGATACAGAACCCCGACTTTATAAGGAGGGGAGCACCTCTGCGACGGCCCTCTAGCGAATATCTGCGCGCCCGTTCTTATTTGAAAAGAAGGTGATTCCCATCGAAAAGTTTCCCGCGCCTGTTTACGCCGAAACCGTCCTCACGCAAAACTTCGAAGACGCCAAGCGCTATTTTCTCGACGCCCTGCTGGACATCCATCGCGCGCATACGAAAATGCTCGCGCACCAGGGCATCCTCAGCCGCGAAGATGAGCGGACACTGCTCGCCGCGGTGGATAGTCTCGATCTCGTCTCCATCTCGCGCGCCGTCTACGACGGCACCTATGAAGATCTGTTCTTCTATATAGAGTCGCTACTGGAACACGCCGCCGGCCACGATATCGCCGGCAAAATGCACACCGCGCGCAGCCGCAACGATATCGCCATCACCTTGTACCGCATGACCGCGCGCCGCGAGCTGCTGCGCTTCGCTTCCGCGATCGCCGGACTCCGTTCCGCCATTCTCGATCTGGCCGGCCGGAATCTCGAAACCATCATGCCGGCGCACACTCATACGCAGCCCGCGCAGCCCACCACGCTCGCGCACTACCTGCTCGGCGTGAGCGAATTTCTGGCCCGCGATGCCGACCGCATCCGGCAAGCCTTCGGCCACGTGAACCTGAGTCCCATGGGAGCCGCCGCGCTCACCACCACCGCCTTCCCCATCAACCGCCAGGAGACTGCGCAGTTGCTCGGCTTCGAAGGGCTCGCCGTCAATTCATACGCGGCCATCGCGGCCATTGACTACCTCACGGAATCCGCCGCCGCCGTGGCTGTCGCGATGGTGAACGCCGGCAAATTTACCCAGGATCTGCTGCTGTGGTCCACGCGCGAATTCGGATTTCTGCGCCTCTCGGATGCCTTCGTGCAATCCTCCAGCATCATGCCGCAGAAGCGGAATCCGGTGGCTCTCGAGCACACTCGCATTCTTTCGAGCCGCGCGGTCGGTGAGGCGCAGGCCGTCCTCACCTGCGCGCACAATACTCCTTTCGGCGATATTAACGACAGCGAAGACGATTTACAGCCCCTGATATTCACCATGTTCACCGACGCAATCCGTGCGGTGAAGCTGCTGACCGGGGCGATAAAGAGCGCGGATATCGATCGTGAAGAGCTCGCCCGCCGCGCCGGGAAAGATTTCCTCACCGTCACCGAACTGGCCGACACGCTGGTGCGCCATGAAGGCATGAGCTTTCGCGAAGCGCACGGAATCGTCGCGCAAGTGGTTCGCGCCTGCGGCCGGGACGACAGCCCTGCCACCATCGCCGCTACGCTCGTCGCCTTGCGCCCGTCGTTGCGTCTCACCCGCGAAGAAATCGCCGAAGCGCTCGATCCGCGTCACTTCGTAGAAATCCGCGACATCGTCGGCGGTCCAGCGCCGGAACAAACCACGAAGGCTCTGGCCGACGCCTCTTCGAAACAGCACGAAATCGAAGCTTGGATCGAATCCAAAACCGCGCGGCTCGACGACGCACAATCGCGCCTTCGCCAAAACCGTTAACCCGTTGTTGTGGCGCACGCACTCCTGCGTGCCGCGTCGACACTCGTGTCGACGCCTCTCCAATCGCAGAACAGGCGTCGGCATGAGTGCCGACGCAGCACGCTGAAGCGTGCGCCACGGATTGGATGCGTTCCGCGGAAATCGCTAACATGGTACGATCTTGGCGATGTTGACCGGGAAGGCGTCCTTGTTCCGACGCGAGTTGCCGCACGCGACATCCGAACGAGCTTAGCCTGACTTCCACCGGGAGAATTTTATGACGCGTAAATTCCTAATCACTTTCGCCGCCCTCATTGCCACGGCTGTACTGATCGGCTTGCCCACCACGAGCTTCGCCTGGCAATCCGACGCCAACTGGCTCGCCTCCGTCGACCCGTCCTATCTACAACTCCTGCACTGGCGCATGGTCGGCCCCTCGCGAGGCGGGCGCGTCACCGCCGTCGCCGGCGATTACACCAATAAGCAGGTGTTCTACTTCGGCGCCACCGGCGGCGGAATCTGGAAAACCGACGACGGCGGCATCAACTGGCACAACGTCTCGGACGGTTTCGTCAATACCGGCTCGGTCGGCGCGGTTGCCGTCGCTCCCTCCGATTCGAACATCGTCTATGCCGGAATGGGCGAAGCCTGCGTGCGCGGAAACGCCTCCTATGGCGATGGCGTTTATAAATCCACCGACGCCGGCAAGACCTGGACTCACATGGGTCTGGAAGCCACCCGCAGCATCGCCCGCGTGCGGATCAATCCCAAAAATCCCGATATCGTGTTCGTCGCCGCCTTCGGCGATCCCTGGGGACCCAGCACAGAGCGCGGCGTCTATCGCTCCAAAGACGGCGGACGCACCTGGAAGAAGGTCCTGTACAATAACCCGCAGGCTGGCGCAGCCGACCTGATCTTCGACCCCACCAATCCCGATATCATCTACGCCTCGACGCTCCAGTTCCAGCGCTTCCCGTGGGGACTGCGCAGCGCCGGACCAGGCACCGGCCTGTTCAAATCCACCGACGGCGGTGACAACTGGACCGAACTGACGCATCGCCCCGGCATGCCCACTGGTCCGGAAGGCCGCATCGGCATCGCGATCGCACCCGCCATGCCCAATCGCGTGTGGGCGCTCATCGACGCCGAGCCCGGCAAGAAAGGTATCTACCGCTCCGATGACTCGGGTCAAACCTGGCGCCATCTCACCGACGACGCCGAATTGACCCAGCGTCCCTGGTATTACCATCACATCTTCGCCGACTCGAAAGATCCCAATCTCATTTACGTGTTGAACGTCGGCGCGTGGAAATCGACCGACGGCGGCTCGAAATTCGTCCCCTTCCGTCCGCCGCACGGCGATCATCACGATCTCTGGATCGACCCCGCCGACCCACAGCGCATGATCGAAGGCAACGACGGTGGCGCCACCATTTCGTTCAACGCCGGCGCATCCTGGAGCTCGATTCTGAATCAGCCCACCGCGCAGATCTACCACGTGGTCGCCGATCATCAGTTCCCCTATCACATCTACGGTTCGCAGCAGGACAACACGACCATGGCGCTGCCCAGCCGCTCGGATTTCGGCCGCATCACCATTGAAGATTGGGAAACCGTAGGAGGCGGCGAAGACGGCTACATCGCTACCAATCTCACCGATTCGAACATCGTCTACGCGGCCAATCATCATTGGCTGACGCGCTACGATCGCCGCACGAAACAGGTGCGCGACATTTCGCCGAATCCGGAAACCCACTACGGCTGGGGCGCGGCCGACATCAATTACCGCTTCTGGTGGACCTACCCGGTGATGACGTCGCCGAAAAATCCCAAGACGCTCTACGTCACTTCTCAATTCGTACATCGGTCGTTAGATGAAGGCCAGAGCTGGCAGGTGATCAGCCCCGACCTGACACGCCACGATCCGAAGACGCTCGAACACACGCCGTCGTACGGCCACGAAGAGACGCAGGAATACTGGGGTCCCATCACGCGCGAGGCGTATGGACCCGAGTGGTACGCGACCATCTTCTCCTTCGCCGAATCGCCGGTCGATTCGAACGTCCTGTGGGCCGGCTCCGACGACGGTTATGTGAACGTCTCTCGCGATAACGGCAGGAGCTGGACCAAGGTGACGCCTCCCGATCTTCCCGAATTCGCGCTGATCAGCATCATCGAGCCGTCGCCGCACAGCGCCGCCGTAGCCTACGTAGCGGCCACGCGCTACAAGCTCCAGGACAATCGCCCATACCTGTATAAGACCTCCGATTACGGCAAGACCTGGAGCAAAATCATCTCTGGAATTCCCGACTACGATTTCACGCGCGTGATCCGCGAAGATCCCGCTCGTCGAGGTCTCCTTTTCGCCGGAACAGAAACCGGAGCCTATGTTTCGTTCAACGACGGCGGCCATTGGCAGTCATTGAAGGCCGGCCTGCCGGTGGTTCCCGTGCACGACCTGCTCATCAAAGAAGGCGACCTGGTGGCAGCCACGCATGGCCGCGGTTTCTGGATTCTCGATCACGAAGCGCTGCTCCGTCAGTTCGACGCGTCATCTTTGAGTGATGCCGTGCACATGTTCAAGCCCGAAACCACGGTCCGTTTCCGCCAGACCGCCGGCGCCGCGGGAGGATTTGGAAACGACCCATCCGGTAGTGGAGAGAATCCGCCGGTCGGCGTGGCCATCCCGTTCTACCTGAAAAACGCGGCTTCGGGTCCGGTCACGCTCAAAATCCTTCGCGAGCAGAATGGAACCGCCGAACCGGTCCGTACCTTCGCGCTCGACACCACTGGCCGGGCGCGGCCGAGTGCAGGACGCGGAGGCGGCGGCCGTCGCGGCGGCGCGCGCGGAGCAACCACCGCGCTCAAAGGCGCCAATACCTTCACCTGGGATTTCCGCTACGCCGGCGCCAACGTCCTTCCCGACGCCGTATTTCAAGGCAACGCCGCCGGACCGCTCGCGCCTCCCGGAACCTATCGCGTCGAGCTGACCGTCGACGGTAAAACATACACGCAATCCTTCAAACTCGTCAAGGATCCCCGGCTGCCGTATACCGACGCCGAGCTCGAAGAGCAGTTTCAATTCATGAAAAAGGTGAGCGATCGCCTGGAACAAACCATGTCCACCGTGCGAAGAATTCGCGAGATGCGCAAACGCGCCGAAGACATGGTCGCGCAAGCCAAAAAGGACGGGAAAAATGCCGCCCAGCTCGACCAGGCGTTAAAAGCCTTGAACGACAAGCTCTACACTATCGAGGAACGCCTGGTCCAATTCCGCGCCCGCGCCAGCGAGGATCTGATCAACTATCCGACCGGCATCGACAGCAAGCTCGCGCGGCTTCTCGATTTCGCTTCCATGGCGGACGCTCCGCCCACGGAAGGCGAAAAAGAATTATACGGCCGCCTTTCCGAAGGCGTGACGGATCGCATGCGCCTGGTGGATCAGATCGAGAAGAAAGAATACGATTCAGTCGTGAAAGCCGCCCACTGAAAACTCCGGATCCGCCGGTCACTGATTTCAAGAGAGCCGTGGACGGCGGATTTCAATCCGCGTGGCGCTTCAGCGCCGCTGTTACGGGGGCGAGGCTAAAGCCTCGCGCGGGCTCGAAGCCCGCCGTCCAAGTTCCTTCCATCCGTCAACAATGATCCGAAGGATCATCGCCAACTTGCTGACTCGCGCGGTTCCGCATGCGGCCGAACGGAACCGCGACCGTCAGCGGAGCACACCCCGGTGGACGACGAATTTCAATCCGCGTGGCGCCACCCTATCGAAACCACAGCACTTTATTCTGGCCGGTCACGCCAGTCAGAATTTCTCCGTGCTCGTTCACCGTCACCGAGTGCAGGCCGTTCGACTCCACCGAGCCGAGCACCGCGCCCGTCTTCCGGTCCAGCTTCACGATCCACCCCGGCGACGGCACCGGAGTATCGATCGGCTGCATCGAAGCCCACACGATTCCACCCATCGCCCGCACCGAGTACGTGCGCCCCAGCGGCCACTCGCCCAGGTACTTGCCGTCCAGATCGAACTTCTGCACCCGCCCGTTTTCCCGATCCGCGACGTAAATAATGTTGTCGCGATCGATGGTGATCCCATGCGGCAATTTAAATTGGCCCGGACCGCTCCCCGCCGTCCCCCACTGCCGCACGCGCTTCCCGTCTGGAGTATATTCGAGCACGCGCGCGTTCCCGTATCCGTCCGTGATGTACAACCGCCCATGCGGTCCGAATGCAATATCGGTGGTCCCCACAAATTTGCTTTTCCGCCCGGTCGGCTGCTCGCCAACTTCGATCCGCATCAGCTCTTTCCCCGCCGGTGAAAATTTCAGGATCGTCGAACTCGCCGCGTCCGTCGTCCAGATGTTGCCTGCCGGATCGACGCGGATGCTGTGCGGGATTTGGTACAACCCTTTGCCCCAACTCCTCAGCACGCGCCCCTGCTTGTCGATCACCATGATCGGATCGGCCTTCTCCCCGCGTTGCAGAAGATAAATGTTTCCCTTTCGATCCACGTCCACCCAGGAAATCATTCCCAGTTCGAAGCTCCCTTGAACGTTGAGCTCGGTGCGTTGAAGGATCGCCTTCGGTGCGGCATCGAGGAGCGCCCGCAGGTGCTCGGTCGATTGCGCACCGAGCGTCATTGAAAAAAGCATCAACACAAACCTGGTCATGTTGTATGATGGTCGCAAAATGCGTTCTTTCTTGCCAAACAACGCTCTCTTGACGCCGAAAACGCGCAAATCCGTGCCACATCAATTTGTGCTCGAAGCGCTGGCTGAGCGGTCGCCCTGGACCCGTCCCATGTTCGGTTGTCTGGCGGTCTATGTCGAAGAAAAGATCGTTCTTATTCTGCGCGAAAAGAACGGTAAAGACGACGGCGTGTGGCTGGCCACCACCCAGGATCACCACGAAAGTTTGCGCCGCGAGTTTCCGAACATGCGATCCATCGGAGTCCTCGGAAAAGCGGTCACCGGCTGGCAGCTTCTTCCCTCTGGCGCGCCGGATTTCGAAGCATCCGCGCTACGCGCCTGCGAACTGATCGTTTTGAAAGACCCGCGCATCGGCAAAGTGCCCAAGCCGCGCCGCCCGAAGCGCCCTACTTCACGACGCGGAGTTTGACCACTCGTTTCGTTCTGGTTTCGGCGACGTAAATCGAACCGTCCCGGCCCACCGCGAGATCGTGAACCGCGTTGAACACCGGATCGCCCGCTTTTCCGAAGCCCACGGATGCAACGATATGGAAATTACGATCGAGCTTGAGCACGCCGGTATGGGGAGCATCATAATCGGCGCGGCGAATTCCCACGTACAGGAAACCGTCTGCATCGGCGTCCACGCAAAAGACGCGCCCGGTGGTTTGCGCGTCCTTCGCGCCCGTCCATTGCCGCTTGAATTTGCCCACGCGGTCGAACAGCTGCAGGCGCGAGTTCTCGCGGTCGGCGACTAGCACGTCGGTCGAGCCGGGCACGAATACCAGGCCATGCGGATTGCTGAATTCGCCTTCGCCCGATCCTTTCCTGCCCCACTCGCGCAGCCATTTCCCGTTGCGATCGAACAGCGCCACGCGGCTGTTGACGTAGCCGTCGGAAACATAAAAACTGCCATCCGGGCGGATGGCGACGTCGGTGGGCTGGTTGAAATGCGTCGCATCCCAGGCGCCTACGCGCGGCTCGCCGATCGCGAAGATGAGCTTGCCATCGTGCGTGAATTTGAAAACCTGCTGGAGCGAAACGTCGGTCAGGAAAACGTTGTTCTGACCGTCAATGCTGATCCCGTGCGGCACCAGAAACATGTTGGCGCCCCACGATGAAATCAGCTTGCCGGTGTCCGGGTCGATTTCAAGCACGGTCGGCTCGGTGAGTTTGGTAGCCGCCTTCAGATCGAATCCGCGGCCGGGCCGGTGGAACACGAACACATGCCCGTTTGCGTCAACGGCCACCCCGGCGACTTCGCCCAACTGGACGCCGGGCGGAAGACTCGGCCAATTTTTCACTTCTTCATAGCGAGCCGCGCCAGCGCCCGCGACCGCGCTGAGCAGGACGGCCATCAGCAAATTCCGCATGCTACCGTTTATACACTAGTGTGAGGGAGGAACACATGCGTCACGCAATGATCGCTGCGATGGGTCTGGGCGGGTTGCTCCTGCAGGCACAGCGCACTCCGGACGGGCACCCGGATCTACAGGGAATCTGGACGAATGTGACTCGCACACCGCTCGAACGGCCGGAGGAATTTCGCGGGAAGCCGTTTCTCACCGAGCAGGAAGCGACTGCGTTCGAGCACCGGATTCTTACGCAGGGCAATCGCGATCGCCGTGACGGAGATCCTGAAGCCGATGTCGCGCGCGCCTACAACGAATTGTTTTTCGATCAGGGGGACAAGCTGTCGCGGATCGGAGGCCGCATTCCGACGTCGATCATCATCGATCCGCCGGACGGCAGAATCCCGCCACTGACGCCGGAGGGGCGGGCGCGAGTGGATGCCGTGCGGGCTTACGCGAGACTGCATCCCGCCGATCGCGCGCAGGATCGATCGCTGACGGAGCGCTGCATTTACTGGGCAACGGCGGGTCCGCCGATGCTGCCGGGGCCGTATAACAACCTATATCAGGTGTATCAATCGCGCGGCACGGTGACGATTCTCAGCGAGATGATTCATGAGCCGCGCATCATTCCTCTCGATGGGCGTCCGCACCTTCCGTCGGCGATTCGTTTGTGGACCGGCGATTCGCGCGGACATTGGGAAGGCGACACGCTGGTGATCGAGACCACCAACTTCAACGACAAGACGCGGTTTCGAGGGTCGAGCGAAAATCTCAAGGTGACCGAGCGGTTGACGCGCGTGGATGCGAAGACCATTTTGTATCGCTTCACGGTGGACGATCCGGCGACGTTCACCAAGGCCTGGACCGGGGAACTGCCGCTCACGGCCGCCGCGGGGCCGATCTTCGAATATGCGTGCCACGAAGGCAATCAGTCGCTGGTGGATATTCTAGCCGGGGCGCGCGCGGCGGAGCGCAATGCCAAATAACTTTCAGCTTTGCGCGCCCATGCCGTGATGCAGCGCCTGGATGGCGCGCTCGGCAAAACGGAGGGTTTCGGCTTCGGATTGAAAGGGGAGTCTCTTCGAAATGGCGAGTTTGGCGACGCCGTGAACCAGCGACCAGGCGATGCAGGCCAGTGCGGCTGGATCGCCATCTGGCAGGCTGCGCTCGTGCTGCGCGGCTTCGACCAATCCCACCAGAACCGAGAAAGCGCGTTTGGCAGCCGCGGAAAGCTCCGGGTAGCGATTGAGATCGAGCGGCCAGTCGAACATCACCAGCAGGTGTTCGGGCGAGTGCAACGCGAACCGAACGTAGGCGAGTCCGGAAGCATGAAAGCGGCGCAGCGCGGGGTGGCGGGCGCGGCTGGGTTTTCCAGGCTCGGCAAGCGCTTCGGCCAGGCGTTCGAAGCCCTCGGCCGCCACGGCCGCTACTAATTCGTCTTTTTCGCGGAAGTGACGGTAGGGCGCATTGTGCGAAATCCCAGCGCGGCGCGCGACTTCGCGCAGCGTAAAGGCCGCGGGACCCACTTCGGCGATCAGGCCGACGGCCGCTTTCAGAAGCGCCGGCTTGAGATTTCCGTGATGATAGGGCCGCTCGGCTGCCATCGACGTTCAGGATAGCAGATTCATGTTGACAAGCGCAACATTCCGGCCTTACTATGAAACTGTGGACAGCGTCAACATCGATGATCCTCCCCTCCTTCACGAGTCTGTGTGAACAGTCGCAGACCCCACCCCGCCGTGACCGGCAGGGCTGGTCCATCGCGTTGAGGGCGCA
Organism: Terriglobia bacterium; assembly: GCA_963797245.1. Classification (GTDB taxonomy): domain Bacteria; phylum Acidobacteriota; class Terriglobia; order Bryobacterales; family Bryobacteraceae; genus Palsa-187. The sequence continues at coordinate 563,107 of CAWCPE010000005.1, read as the reverse complement.
CGCGTCGGCGCAAGCCCCGCGGGTCACGGCGGGGATCAGCTCCACTTTTCATACAGACTCGTCAGCGCGGGAGGGCGTCATTTAACGGCCCGCCCCACACTCGAATGGAGAAGCTTTCATGAGGATGCGCAGTTACAGGCAGGAGCACGTCGAAGATACTTTCGATGCGATCGTCATCGGAAGCGGCATCGGAGGCTTGACGGCGGCTTCGCTGCTCGCGCGGCATGCCGGGCGGCGCGTGCTGATTCTGGAGCGGCATTACGCGGCCGGCGGTTTCACGCACGTGTTCCACCGGCCCGAGTATGAATGGGACGTGGGGGTGCACTACATCGGGCAGGTGAACCATCCGGCCTCGCCGCTGCGCGCGATCTTCGATCACCTGACCGACGGGCGGCTTCAATGGCAGCCCATGCCGGATATCTACGATCGCTTCAACATCGGAGACCGGGAATACGAGTTCGTGAGCGGCGTTGAACGTTTTCGCGACCGGCTCAAGGGGTATTTTCCATCGGAAGGTCCGGCCATTGACGGATACCTGCGCGCCGTCCGGAGCTGCGTGCGATCGAGCCAACTGTTTTTCGCTTCGAAGGTTATGCCGGGACCGATCGAGCGAATCATTGGGACGCTGATGCGCGCTCCATTCCTGCGGCGCGCCGGCCGCACCACGGCGGAAACGCTCGCGAACCTGGGCTGCAGCCGGGAACTGGCGGGATTGCTGACGGCCCAGTGGGGAGATTACGGGCTTCCTCCGGCGCAAAGCAGCTTCGGAATGCATGCGACGGTGGCGGATCATTACCTGAACGGTGCGGCTTATCCGGTGGGCGGCGCGGGGGCGATCGTGGAAACCATGCTGCCCGCCATTGAGGCCGCGGGCGGAAAGCTGCTGGTGAGCGCCGATGTTCGGGAAATTCTGCTCGACTCGCGCGGCCGTGCCATCGGCGTGCGCATGCAAGACGGTCGCGAGTTTCGCGCGGCGACCCTGATCAGCGACGCCGGCGCGGCGAACACCTACCGGCATCTGCTTCCGCGCGAGACGGGGGGAGTGCGGGAAGTGATTCAAGACATCGACCGGATTCCGGCGTCGATGGCACACTTGTCTCTTTACGTGGGTCTGAAGTCGACCAGCGAGGAACTGGGAATCGGTCCGTCAAATCTCTGGATCGCGCCCGGCCCCGATCATGATGCGAATCTGGCGCGCTTCGAAGCGTCGCCTGACGTACCGTTTCCAATGATCTTTATCTCATTTCCCTCAGCCAAAGATCCGACGTTTACCAGCCGGCATCCGGGACGCGCGACGATTGAAGTGGTCGCGCCGGCGCCCTTCGCGTGGTTTCGAAAGTGGACTGAAACGAGCTGGAAGCATCGGGGAGCGGAGTACGACGATCGGAAGGCTCGATTCGCGGAGCGCCTGCGAGGAGAACTGGAACGAGCGGTGCCGCAGGTGCGTGGAAAGATCGATTACGCGGAGCTTTCAACGCCGTTGTCGACACGGTCTTTCACCGATCATCCCAGCGGGGAGATTTATGGACTGGCTCACACGCCGGAGCGGTTCCGGCTGCAGCGCCTGGGACCGCGGACGCCGGTCGCCGGGCTATTTCTCACCGGAGCGGACGCCGCGGTGGCGGGAGTGACCGGCGCGATGATGGGCGGCGTGCTTTCGGCCTCGGCGATTTTGCGGCGCAACCTGCTGCCGGTGGTGGGACGCGGCGTGTCGCAACCGTCGCGGGAGACGCGCGTTCATCCTGTTTTCGACGCGGTCAAGTAAACCGTCTATTGCGGTCGTGCGGCAAATGTGGGTTCATCGAAGCCTCCCCTCCCCTGAAAGTAAGCTGCAAGTTATTGATCAGTCTCGCACGCGGACGGCGATTTTCAATCCGCGTGGCGCTTAGCGCCGCTCGACGGGCAAGGCTGAAGCCTTGCGCGGTCTGAAGCCCGCCGTCCACCGATGCCTCGAGCACTTTCATCGCGCTTCCCAATAGATTTTCGTTATTTGCGCTCGAACCGGAGCGTGGCCGGCAGATGTCCGGGCACATCGACGGTGGCCCTCAGGGTACCGTCCGGCGCCAGCCGATAGGTTTCGAGTGTCTCCTGCCCGGATCGCGTGGTGATCACTTTCAGAACGTCGTGATCCCATTGCGTTCTGGTTTTCAGACCCTTGTCCGAATGAATCGTCGAGTTGTCTTCGTTGCCGAGTGTGTCTTTGTAAAAGGACGTCTGGCTGGAGCCTTTATATTCGAAGTTCCGCGTCACGACGATGGCCCCCTCCCGATCTTCAATGGTCACGGTTCCGGTTTGAATGACCGGCTGGCCGTTGAAATCACTCTGAGCGGGTACCAGAGTCCAGGTGCCGTTGAGAAGGCTGTGATCCCGAGCGACGATCTGAAACGTTAACAGCGGGACCGCCAGAACTGTCCCTGCGATGTTGGATATGCGCACGCTGATAAGATGCCGCCGGCGCGGTCCAGGTGACAGGAACCTACTGGGTAGCTTCGTCGCGCTGCTCTTTGTGCATCTCGTAGAGCGGGGAAAGTTCGCGGAGCTTCTGCACGACCTCGATCACGCGGCGCGCCACGTAGTCCACTTCTTCCTCGGTCGTGAAACGTCCCAGGCCGAAGCGAATGGAGGAATGCGCGAGATCGTCGGGCGAGCCGAGGGCTTTTAAAACATAACTGGGCTCAAGCGTTGCGGAGGTGCAGGCCGAGCCGCTCGATAGGGCTACGTCGTTTATGCCGATCAGCAGGGATTCTGAGTCGACCCACCCAAAGCTCATGTTGAGATTATTCGGAAGCCGGTGGTCGAGCGAGCCATTGATGTGAACCGCGTCGAGATCCGCCGTCAACCGGTCACTCAGTTTATCGCGCAGGAATGCGAGACGCTTCGATTCCTCGGCCATTTCGGATTTCGCGATCGCGCAGGCCGAGCCGAGGCCGACGATCCCGGGAACATTCAGCGTTCCGCTGCGCATGCCGCGCTCATGCCCGCCGCCGTCGATCTGGGCGGTCAACTTTACACGCGGATCGCGCGCTCGCACGTACAGTGCCCCGACACCTTTCGGGCCGTACATTTTGTGACCGCTTATGGACACCAGGTCGATGTGGTCGGCCGTCACGTCGATGGGAATTTTCCCGGCGGCCTGCGCTGCATCCGTATGGACCAGCACGCCGCGCTCTTTGGCGATCTTCCCGATCTCGCGGAGGTTCTGAATCACGCCGATTTCGTTGTTGGCGTACATCACGCTGGCGAGGATGGTTTGCTCCTCGATCGCCGCGCGGAATTTTTCGAGATCGAGCAGGCCGTCGGGCTCGACTGCCAGGTACGTCACGCGGACACCCGATTTTTCCAGATGCTTGAGCGTGTCTAATGTCGCCTTGTGCTCGATCGCCGTTGTGATGATATGATCGCCCGCCTGCGCGTAAGCTTCGGCGATGCCTTTGAGCGCGAGGTTGTTCGATTCGGTGGCGCCACTGGTAAAGACGATCTCTTTCGGCGTGGCTCCGATGAGCGCCGCGACCTGCCTGCGTGCCTTTTCGACGGCTTCTTCGGCCTGCCATCCGAAACTGTGGCTGCGGCTGGCGGCGTTGCCATAAAGTTCGCAGAAATACGGCCGCATGGATTCGAACACCCGCGGGTCCACCGCGGTGGTGGCGTGGTTGTCCATGTAAACCGGGAGCTTCATGATCAGTTGCGAGTGATCTGAATGGTCGCCGGCGCGCTGAGCACGGGGATCGGCATTTGTTCGTCGGTCAGGTCGTGAATGGTGATTCCGGAGAGCAGGCGCAGGATGCCTTCATGCACCTTGCGAAGAGGCTCGCGCACCGGGCAGAGGTCGCTCTGATCGCATTCGGCGTGTTCGGTGAAGCACTGGGTCAGGATAATGGGGCCGTCGATGGTGCGGATCACTTCAAGCGTAGTGATATCGCGCGCGTCGCGTGCCAGGCGATACCCGCCGCGCGTGCCCTGCTCGGAAATCAACAGACCAGTGCGGGTGAGCTTTTGGAGAATCTTCGAAAGCAGAGGCAGCGGGATGCCGTAGGTGTCGGCAATATCCTTCGCGCTTGCGCCGCGAGCAGTCGATGCCAGATGACGCAGGGCGATAAGTCCGTAATCCGCTTTTTTCGTGAGCTTTAACATTTTTGACGAAGTCAGATCGGAACGGTCTGCATTCATTATAAGACAGGCCGCAAGGCGAACTACAGGAGCTTTAACGTGACGTTGCCGGCCGGTCCCTGGTAGATCAGTTCCAGGGATTTGATCGACTTGGTGCGGCCGCGGTGTGGAAAAAAGATCAGGCCGCTCTTGGGCAGCATGCGGGAGCCTTCCTGGAGCGCGGTCCGCTGGACGCGCACTTCGATCGGTGTTTCGGCTTCCTCGGGAGAGACGTTCGGGTCGGTCTGACCGGGCACGGGGTTGGGAAGCGGACGTCCCACCGAGGTGTCGCCGGGGAAGCGAGGGCTGGTGGTGGGGCCCCAGTCGCCGCCGCTGTTGCTGCCGGCGAGGCCGGGCCTCTGGCTCAGCTCCGTGTACTTGATGGACGCGGCGACGGAGCCGGGCGGATCGGGCCGGAAGGCGACCTTTTGATTGTTGATCCGCAGAGCGAACTGACCGGCGTTCAGATCCAGCTTGGTTTTGGGCGGGCCGAAGAAGGCCACATCGACCACCAGATAGTCATCGGCGACCAGGCTGCCGGTGGGCGTCGGAACGGAGTGGACCAGATACTCGGCGGCCAGCGTGATTTGTTTGTCGAGCGCCGCGTGCACCGGATAATCGCCGGGCTCGGCTTTGGGCCGGGTGCCTTGAGCGAACACGAGCGCGGCGGCGGAAAGAAGCGCGATGAGTCGAACAGCAGCCATCTCACTTCCATCTTATAATTGATTTGCGCCACCATAGCTCAGTTGGTAGAGCGGCAGTTTTGTAAACTGCGGGTCGGGGGTTCAAGTCCCTCTGGTGGCTCCAATTCTCTGAGTGTCCACTCCCTTGGTCGCGACGCCGGCGGGAAAACCGTGATCGGCTGATACGGTCGGCCGCAAGATAACCACCGGCCTGAGCCTACTTTGCCAGACATCCAGGCGCAAACGAGATCAGCGCCCAGGTTAGAACCGGTTTGTCGCCGATCTCTTCGGTGGGCGCCGAGCGCAACGGAACGTGCCCGTCTACGACCAGGAACCGGAACGGGGCCGGGCTGACGCGCCAGGTCTCCGTGTAGTTGAGCCACACCTGGCCGCCCGCTTTCTGATGGAAACGACTAAGATCGCCCGCACGTCCCACCAATTTCTCGAACCCAGTCACCGTGAGCGTCTGTTCCCGGGAAGGGGCGCGAATTAATCCGCTACGGTTCAACGCCGCAGCCGTTACCATCGGCGCGGCGGCATTGCAGGACTGGCAACTGCAGCCGGAACTCTCGATCGAGTAGCTGGTCACCACGTTGCCGGATTCATAGTCGAACCGCAACGACTGGTCGTTCGCCGCCGACAGCCGATAGAAGTCCATCCGGCTGGCTCCCGGATAAATCTCCGCCGAGTAGCCGGGCGGGCCGAACGTCCCCAGCACTTTCGCGCGCGGAGTCCGGACCAGGTCGGCGCCCGCCACCATTCGTTTCAGTAGCGCCGTCCGGTTCCACTTCGCGCCCTGCGAAATCGGAGCCTGAAGCCACTCTTTCAGCAAGGCAGTGTCGTCCGAATCTGCCGCCCCGCAAACCAGCACGCTGATCAGAATGGCGGTGCGCAGGATAACTCGCGACATGGGCACACCTAGATTATCGTAAGACGTGCCGGGCAGCCATCGCTAATGAACTAAAACCACGGCCCTCCCCAAACTTCACTCATGGTCTTCGTTACCATATTGAAGCGACGCGCATGGGTACGATTATGAAATCAACGAATTCCAACCTGCGGAAGGCCGCGCTGGTGACGACTCTGCTGGCCATTGCGGCTGCCGGTCCGACGATGGCTCAGCACCGTGCGAACGCGATGGCGTACTTGCACGCCCCGGCCGGGGACGGTTACGCCGAACATAACCCCGCCGGAGTGACAATCCTGCCGAACGGACGCCGTCTGCAGCCAGCCGGAACCCACCTGCCGCTAGCTCGCTACCCGCATGGAATGGCGATGAGCCGGGACGGTTCGCGGTTGTTTATCGCAAGCGACGGCGTGGGGCAGATCGTGTCGGGCTGGCAGACTGGCTCACCTAAAATTTCGGAACTGAATCCTCCCAAGCCGGAAGGAAAGCGGAAGATCCACTTGAATGCGGGCGGAGCCGACTTCTCTCCAGACGGTGCGGCGTTGTACTGGTCAAGCGGCGAACGGGGGAGCGTCTTCGTGTTCGACACCGGCTCGGGCGCGCTGCTCGCGGAGATTTCTTTAAACGTCGACACCGGAGGGACGAAGTTCAACGACAGCTACGCGGTCGACGTGAAGCTGTCCATGGATGGACGCTACCTGTACTGCGCAGACGTGACCAATTTCCGGTTGGCGGTGGTCGATACGACGCAGCGGCGGGTGGTGGGCTCAGTTGCGGTCGGCAGGTATCCGTACGCGCTGGCAGTGGCAGGGGATCGCGTGCTGGTGGCCAACATCGGCTTGTTCGAATACAGTGCCGTGCCGGTCCCCAAGGACGGGAGCTTCGACAGCCGGGGTCTGACCCGGCCGGCATTTGGGTATCCGAGCAAAGAGGCTCGCGACGGAGGGGAGTTCGAGGGGCGTAAGATTGCCGGACTCGGCGACGACAACGCACTGGAGGCGTTTTCCGTGTGGAGCGTCGACGTTTCGAATGCCGCGGCTCCACGGATTGCGGGCCGGTGGAAGACTGGCCTGCTGATTCATTCGCCGGCCGACAACGGAAAGACGATCGGAGGAAGCGCTCCTAATTTCCTCGCCGTGCGGAACGACGCGTTGTATGTTTCAAACGGAAACAACGACATGATTGAGCGCATCGACCTGCGGAAGGGCACGGTTGAAGCGCGCGGCCGCATCGTCCCGTCGCCGTTGGTGGCCGGGCTGCGCGGCGTGGGACCGAGTGGCCTGGCCGTTTCGCCGGATGGCCGCAGGCTGTATGTGGCCGAGAGCGGAATCAACGCGATCGGCGTGCTCGATGCTACAACGCTGACGGTGCTCGGCCATATTCCCACTGCATGGTATCCGTACCGCGTGGCGGTCTCGCCGGACGGCCGGCGGCTCGCCGTTACGTGCTTCAAAGGATTCGGCAACGGCCCCAACGGAGGTTCCGAGATCCCGAAAAGCGAATTCCTGGGCATGCGGGGCGTGCTCTCGATTCTGGACACGCCGGACGATCGGGCACTGGCGGCGATGACGCAGCAGACGCTCGAAAACAACGGCATCGTCGACCGGAGCGCGGACCGGGCGGCGTGGGCTTCTCCCGTGATCCCCACGATTGTAGGGCGGGCGTCTAAGAACATCAAATATGTCGTCTTCATCACCAAGGAAAACCACACGTACGACACGATCTTCGATCGGGTTCCAGGAGCGCGGCACGATCCGTCGCTGCTGCGCTGGGGACTCGACCAGACCGTCGAGGAGAAAGGCCAGCCCACTCTCAACCACGTGGCGGTGATGGTCAATCACAACGCACTGGCGCGCCAGTTCACGGTCAGCGACAACTTTTATATGGAACCGGAGGCATCCGGCGTGGGTCATCGCTGGCTGGTGGGCGTGCAGCCGAACAACCTGATGCAGATGACCTACACGCTGGGCTGGTCGTTCAATGAGAAGAGCACCGCACCGGGCCGCCGTTATTCGATGGGATCGAATGGATCGCTGATGCCGGAGGATTATCCCGAAGCGGGATCCATGTGGGAGCATCTGGCACGACACAAGATCCGGTTCCGCAACTACGGCGAGGGATTCGAGTTCCCAGGCGTCCAGGAAGATGAGGACGAGCACCCGACGGGAGCGCGCGAGGTGGTGAACATCCCCATGCCGAAGGTGCTGTTCGACAACACCAGCTTCGATTTTCCGATCTTCAACACCAACATCCCGGACCAGTACCGCGCGCACTGGTTCATCCAAGACGTCGAGCAACGCTTTCTGAGCGGGCGGATGAAATTCCCATCCTTCGTCAACATCGCTATCTGTAACGACCATGGCTCGTCACGCCGGGCCCCGGGCTACCCTTATCTCGCTTCCTACATGGCGGATAACGACCTGGCGCTGGGGCGGATCGTCGAGTTTCTTTCGCACACGCCGTACTGGAAAAATATGGCAATTTTCGTCACCGAGGACGACGCGGGCGGCGAGCCGGACCACGTGGATGCGCAGCGCAGCGTCCTGCTGGTGATCAGTCCGTGGGCGAAGAAAAGCTACGTGTCGCACCGGCACACCACCATTCTGAGCATGCACCGGACGCTCTACCAGATTCTGGGCCTGCCCCCGCTCAATATGTTCGACGCGCTGGCGAGCGATCTTTCGGACAGCTTCACCGATGTGCCCGATTTCCGGCCATACGAATGCCGGAACGTCGATCCGCGAATTTTCGATCCGGAAAAGGCGAAGGATCCGAAAGATCCGGATTACGGCCAGGCGCGGCGCAGGCCATCGGCTCCGATGGACGATGAGGAGGAGGTGGAAAAAATCCTCAAGCAGGGCGAAAAGAAGACACCGCCGCGGCAGTGATCTTCACAGCAATTTGTCAAGGGTAATCGGCAGATCCCGAATGCGCTTCCCGGTCGCGTTGAATACCGCATTGGCGATGGCCGCCGCTACGCCGGTAATCCCGAGTTCCCCGATTCCGCGCGCGCCCAGCGGCGCGTGCTCGTCAGGGATGCCGTTGAACATGATTTCGATGCGCGGAACGTCCAGGTTCACCGGAACGTGATATTCCGCGAGGGAAGGATTCATGATCCGGCCCCGGCGCTCGTCAAATAGAGTTTCTTCCGTCAGCGCCATTCCGATCCCCATGACGATTCCGCCCCGCAGCTGGCTGGCGGCGGTTTTTGGATTCACCACCGTTCCGCAATCGAATGAGCCGAGCCATCGGGACACGCGCACTTCACCGGTCTCCTCATGAACCCTGATCTCGCAAAACTGCGCGCCGTAAGATGCCATGGAGTACTTCATCATCTCCATGGGCGGCCCCGACGACGCCTCGGCTTCGACCGACGCCTGCCCGGCGTGCTGCAAGATAGCGGCGTACGTCTCGCCCTTCGCCGTATCCCCGGCGCGAAATAGTCCACCGTCCCGGGCTTCCACATCCTCGTACTTGGCGCCCTTCAGCGGCGAATCGGAACGTTTCTGCGCGAGCTTCAATATTTCGCGATGAACTTGCTCGACCGCGGCCCGGACTGCCGCGAAGGTGGTCGCGGTCTGATTGGAACCGCCCGCCATCATCGGGGTATCGGGCAAGCTGGAATCACCATATTGAAAATTAACCCCATGAAGCGGCAAGCCGAGGCGATCGGCGGCATGTTGGATCTGTGCCGTCGCGGTCCCCATTCCCATTTCACTCGCCGGCGCCTGCACCAGGGCTGATCCGTCCGCATGAATCCGCACCCGGGCCTTCGCGGGAAAACGGAAGAAAGGATAATACGCCGTCGCGACACCTTGTCCGACCAGCCATTTTCCGTCCCGTTGGGAACCAGGCACGCGGTTGCGCGCATACCATCTGAATTTCTCCGCGCCCCGCCGGTAGGCCTCCGTCAGGTGCCGGCTGGAGAACTCGGTGTCCTTGGTCGGATCTTTTTCAGGCTCGTTCATTTTCCGAAGTTCGATCGGATCCATCCCCAGTTCATGGGCGAGCTCGTCCATGGCCGATTCGAGAGCAAACGTGCCGATCGATTCGCCCGGAGCGCGCATCCATGTGTTGGCGACGGTGTCCAGGTACACGACCCTCTGCCCCACGTGGAGATTGGGAGCCGCATACAGATGCCGCGGCGGAAACGTACACTGCTCGGCGTAGCGCCCGCTCGGAACTGTGGCCGTCAGTCCGGTATGGATCAGAACGGTCAGCTGGCCGCTCTTCGCGGCTCCCAAAGCCACGTATTGCTCGGAAAGCGTGCGGCCGCCGATCATGCGAAAAACGCCTTCGCGCGATAACGCGAGCTTTACAGGACGCGCCACCATCTTTGCGGCCGCTACGCAAAGCGCAGTATTGCTCCAGCCGATCTTGCCGCCGAAGCCCCCGCCCAGAAACGGCGCCACCACGCGAACATCCTCCACTTTCATGTCGAATACGTAGGCCAACGTATGCGCGGTCAGATTCACGGATTGCGTGGCGTCGAAGACCACCACGGCGCCGCGATCATTCCAGGACGCGATCGTCGCGTGGGGCTCGATCGCGTTGTGGTTGAAGCGCGGCGTCCAGTAAACATGACCGACGCTGACCTCCGCCTCAGCGAATGCCTGGTCGACATCGCCGATCTTGATTTCCGAAGGTTCGCCCATGATGTCGGTTGGCACCAAGGCCTTGGATTTCGCCGCTTCGAACGAGACTTCCGGCGTCTCGACCTGGTATTCCACCGATACGAGCGATGCGCCATGCTCCGCCTGCTCCAGTGTTTCGGCTACCACCAGGGCCACCGGCTCACCATCCCAGTGCACGTCGGCATCTTGCATGATCGGAAGATCGCTCAGCGCAAAGCCCTTGCCGATGTTGTGGAAGTCCACGATCGGTGGCGCTTTCATCCGGGGAATATTTTGGTAAGTGATGACGGCCAGCACGCCCGGCGCCCGTTCCGCTGGTCCGGAATTGATTCTGCGGATTATTCCTTTGGCGATCGTACTATAGACGGGCACTGCATACGCCAGGTTCTCGACTTTGAATTCGGCCGTGAAGCGCGCCTGGCCCTGCACCTTGGCCTGCCCGTCGACGCGATCCAGAGGTTGGCCGACGTAGCCAGCCCGGGCGATCAGCGGGTCCTGCTTCTGGTCGGGAAGAGCCTTCGCAATGGTCTCCATGACGCTCTCGATCACGCTCATCGCACACCTCCCGCTTCCGCCAATTCGGTCAATACGCTGACCATGGTTCGCTTCGCCAGTTCGATCTTGAATTCGTTATCGCGGTGTCCCCGGGCATCCGCAAGTTCCGCCTCTGCCGCGCGGCGAAACGTCTCCCTGTTGGCTTCCGCACCCGACATCGCTTGCTCTGCCCGATAAGCCCGCCACGGCTTATGCGCGACACCGCCCAGTGCGATACGCACATTGCGGATGACGCCGTGCTCGGTTCCGAGCATGGCCGCCACGCTCACCAGCGCGAACGCGTAACTCGCGCGATCGCGCACCTTCCGGTATCGTGAATTCCTGGCGTACCCAATGGCGGGAATCTGAATCGACGTGATTAATTCGTCCGGAGCCAGGTTGGTTTCCAGGTGCGGCGTTTCTCCCGGCAGACGGTGAAAGTCGTTCAACGGGATGGTTCGCTTGCCTCCGCGACCTTCCACATGAACGATTGCATCCAGAGCCGCCAGTGCGACACACATATCCGAGGGGTGCGTGGCGATGCAGCGATCGGAGGCGCCCAGAATGGCGTGCATGCGATTAAATCCATCGATCGCATCGCAACCCGCGCCCGGCGAGCGTTTGTTGCACCGCGCCGCCTGGTCGTAAAAGTAATAACATCGGGTGCGCTGCATCAGGTTTCCGCCGGTGGTCGCCATGTTCCGGATCTGACCCGACGCCCCGGCTAGAATCGCTTGGGATAAAACCGGATAACGGTCCCGGACCAGACGACTATTTGCTACTGCGCTATTCCGTACCACGGCGCCAATGGAGATCCCACCGTTCGGAAGTTCGGCAATCCCACCCGGCTGCGAACCGGAGGGCAGGCCCGTGATATCGATCAGCGCGTCCGGCTGCTCAATGTGTTCCCGCATCAGGTCGACCAGGTTGGTGCCTCCGCCCAGAAACTTCGCATTCCCCTGCCGGGCGAGAAGACTGACCGCGCCCTCCACTGTCTCCGCTCGCGAATAAGCAAAATTCTTCATCGCGTCACCTCGGACTGGAATACTTCGCGGATGGCGTCGCAGATTCCCTGATACGCGCCACAGCGGCACAAGTTGCCACTCATCCGCTCTTTGATTTCTGCATCTGAAAGCTCCAGGACATCGGCCGATATGTCGTCCGTCACAGCGCTGGGCATGCCGTTTCGAAACTCCCGAATCATCCCGATTGCCGAACAGATTTGTCCCGGCGTACAATAGCCGCACTGAAAACCGTCCTGCTCGATAAATGCATCTTGCATAGGGTGCGGGACCGAGCTCTCAGCCAGACCCTCAACTGTCGTTACTGCCCGGCCTTGGTACTGGACAGCCAGCGCGAGGCAGGAAAGAATCCGTTCTCCGTCCACTAAAACGGTACAGGCGCCACACGCGCCCTGATTACAGCCTTTCTTGGTGCCCGTCAGGCCCAGCACCTCGCGCAACGCATCGAGCAGCGAAACGCGCGGCTCAATCCGCAGGTTATGGGCCACGCCATTAATCTGCAACGTAGTCTCAACCATCGACGGTGGGGGAACCGTCTCGCGTTCAATTACAGAGTTCAGTTCAGCCATGATGTCCCTTCTTGAAGTGTTCTTAAACGTTGGATTGAATTGCAGCGGGATTGGTTTCGAATTAAGACAGCCTCGGAAGACCAACGTCAGCCTCTGAAATCAAAGACTTCCGTCACCGCCGCGTGGCCGTCGTGTCCCCACCGCTCCCTCGGCCGTGGCTCATTAGTACAATAAAAGCCGCGTGCGACTGCTGGCTGTTCTACAAACCGATTGTCCGACCTGCCGGTTGATCGCGCCATATCTGAATGCGCTGGCCGATTCGGTCGAGGTTCGCGCGGTTTCGCAGGACAGTAGAGAAGCCACGCGCGATTTTGTCCAACAAATGGAGATCCGCTTTCCGATAGACCTGGATCCCGGATTTCTGGTTTCGAAACGCCTGAACGTGGTGACGGTGCCGACGCTGTATGTGCTCGATGAGCACGATCGCGTATTGCGCACCGAGCCGGGGTTCGATAAGACCGTCTTGAACGATGTCGCGACCATGCTGGGACATGCGCCGGTAGCGACGCCCTATGACGGGGCTCCGGCGAGCAAGCCGGGGTGCACGTCGCGTCATCTCGAAATACAGACCGAAGAGGAGAGCGCCGAGGCTCTCGATCTGCACTCGAAACGCGGCGACCGGGCGTCGATGATCGAGCTCGGCGAGGGGGAAGATCCGGTCGAGTATTGTTTCCGGGTGTTCAAGGACGCTCTGCCGGTGGTGCCGCCGACCAGGGATCGCGTAGAACGGATGGTTCGCGCGTCGGGGCGTGAGGCCGGGGAAGTGATCGCGCGGATTCCGCCGTGCTACGGCGCCGCCACGGTCGAAAAAATCGCGGCCAACGCGGTGATGGCGGGCTGCGTTCCGGAGATGATGCGGGTCCTGATTCCGCTGATGCGCGCGGTCGCCGATGAGCGTTTTAACGCGCACGGAGTGCAGGCCACCACGCATTTCGCGGCGCCGCTGGTGATCGTCAACGGGCCGGTGCGGGGCGAGCTCGGGTTTTACTCGAAGCAGAATGTGTTCAGCAACGTGGCGCGGTCCAATTCGACGCTGGGGCGCGCGCTGCAGTTGATCCTGCTGAACATGGGAGGCGCGCGGCCGGATGGAATCGACATGTCGGCGCTGGGACATCCGGGGAAGTTTTCGTATTGCATCGCGGAGAACGAAGAAGAGAATCCGTGGGAGCCGCTGCATGTGGACAACGGCCTTTCGCGCGATCAGAGCGCGGTGACGCTGTTCGCAGGCGAGGCTCCGCATGGGATCAGTGAACATAACGCGCGAACGGCGCGCGGGGTGTTGAAGGCGATTACATATTCGCTCGCCACGGTGTGGAGCTATCGGGCGTGCCTGGGGTTTGAGGCCGTGGTGGTGCTGGGGCCGGAGCACGTGAAGACCATCCATCGCGACGGGTTCAGCAAAAACGACGTCCGGCAGTTTCTGTTCGAGAATACGGGCATCCCGGTGCGGTGCTATGACGGCGAACCGGGCGAAGGCGTGGCGATGCGCGGGATGTATAAGGAGATCACGATCGACGGCGAGCAGTGCTATCAGAAGTTTCGCGTGCCGGAGTCGATCAAGATTGTGGTGGCGGGCGGGACAGCGGGGAAATTTTCCGCGGTGGTGGGAAGCTGGTCGGCCGGACCGCGGGGCAGCCAGATGGTGACATATCCAGTTTAGAGTTAGCCACAGATGCACGCGGATTCACGCGGATAAAAGTCTTATCTTTATCGGCGTGAATCGGCGTGCATCTGTGGCCATTAGGAGAACGCAATGCCGATGACTCTCGTGAATCCTTTAAATGAAATCGCGCCTGAGGCTGTTGCGCCGGCGCCGCGGCTGAGTTCGCTGGAGGGGCGCACCATCGCGCTGCTCGATATCAGCAAGCCGGGCGGGAACGTGTTTCTGGATCGGCTGGAAGCGCTGCTCAAGGAGCGCTACGGCGTGGCTTCCGTGATTCGCGAGATGAAGCCGACCTTCGCGAAACCTGCGCCTGAAACGGTGATCGCCAAGATCCGTGGCGCCGATGCCGTGATCGAGGCGCTCGCCGATTGAGGGTCCTGCACCACGTGCAGTTTGCACGACACGTTGAAGCTGGAACATTTGGGGCGGCCGGCGGTGCCGGTGGCGACGCACGAATTCATGACCGCGGCCCGCGCCCAGGCGGCGGCGCTCGGTCGGCCCGAGTTCGATGCCGTGTATGTCCAACATCCCATTCAGGATCAGACCAGAGCGGAGATTGAGGCCAAGGCCGACGCGGTGGTCGAAGAGGTGGTCGCGCGGCTGATCGGACGCTCTAATTAAACAATAAATTGTCGATATGTTCAGCAGGCCGACTGTGATATAGTCGACCTGTATCTCCAGGGAAGGTCTCATGTTCTCGAAATTCGGCCTCTCGTGCGGGCTGGCGATATCGATGGCTGCCGCGGCGTCGGCGCAGCCGAAAATCGCGCAGTGCTTCAAGGTTTACGATCTGCTCAAAATGGATCAGGACCATTATTGGGCGAACTGGCAGAACGCATGTCCATACACGATTGATTCGGTGTATGTGATGGTTCGTTTTTCCGACCGGTCGCGGGGGCAACTGGGAAATGGAGTGTGGGCGCTGCATTTCGTGACGCCCGGCACCCACCAGGTGACGCGCTTCACGGCGCCGCGCGGCGTGCCGGATTTCGATTTCGTCCGGCTGCATAAAATCACCACCGATTCGCTCGAAGCGCTGCTGGACGAGCCGGGAGACCGGATTCACAAGGTGTCGGCGGAAGCCAGGCGGACGGGTGATCCAGGGGCGTGGCAGGTGGCGAAGGAAACGCAGCCACAGTCGCAGCCCGAGACGTTAGCCGTGGCGCTCGCCGGCCCGCGCCTGATTGGTGAGGCGCGTCTGGTGGGCGACTCAGGTCCGGAGGTGTCCGCCACGATTCCGATGGCTGCGGTGGGCGCGCGCACGGATTCGTTATCGGCCGAGGAACACCATCGCCGGGGCCGCGAATTGATCCAGACGGGAAACTACCAGGCGGCCATAGAGGAACTCAGCGCGGCGATCCGGGAACAGCCCGACTGGTCGATGGTATACAACGCGCGCGGGTTCGCCTACTACCTGGAGCACGATTACCGGCGCGCGCTGGCCGATCTGGATGAGGCGATTCGCCTGAATCCGCAGTATGTGAACGCGTATCAGAACCGGCGGTTGTCGCGCAAGGCGGCCGGGGATGCGCGCGGAAGCCGGGCGGATTCGAAAAAGATCCGGGCTCTGCTGGCCGGCCGCAGCGATTGAACAAGGTCTCGCGATTACAGTGTTTTAATCGGGTTGGCCGAAAGATCGCATGCCTGCGGCTGGGAGACTGCGTCTACTTAGGTGGAGGCGGTGATGCAAAAGGCAATCGCGATTCTGTGTGTCGTGCTTTTACCGGGCGCCGGAACCTACGCGGTGGCACAGCCGCCTGAACCGTTTCCTCAGGAGCAGGCTCCTCCGCCGGCTACCTTGTTAACGCCTGAACAGCTGGAAAACCTGGTTGCTCCCGTGGCTCTGTATCCGGATTCGCTGTTAGGGCAGGTGCTGGCGGCGTCGACTTATCCGCTCGAAATCGTCGAGGCGCAGCAATTTATCCAACAGCATCCCGAGTTGCGCGGGGCGGCGCTGGTGGACGCGGCGCGTCAGCAGAACTGGGATCCCAGCGTGCAGGCTCTGGTCGCGTTTCCGGATGCGATGGCGCTGCTCACGCGCGACATCCACTGGACCACGGATTTAGGCAACGCGTTCCTGGCCCAGCAGGCCGACGTAATGAACGCGATCCAGATCCTGCGCGACCGGGCGCAGCAGAATGGACGCCTGCAATCGAATGCGCAGGACACGGTGACCGATCAGCCTGTCGACGGAGGTCCGCCGGTGATTCAGATTCAACCCACCAATCCGCAGATCGTGTACGTGCCTCAATATAATCCCGAATACGTGTGGGGTGCGCCGGCCTATGGCGCGTATCCTCCGCTGTGGTATCCGTCGGTTGGATTCGGCCTTCTTTACGGCACGGGGGTGTTCCTGAGCGGCCTGTTTTCGGGATTCCTCAGCTTCGGAGGCTGGGGCTGGGGATTGAACTGGCTGGCTCACGGGCTGTTTCTGAACAATCTTTTCTTCCACCATTTCGGATTCGCGGGATTCGGCGGAGCGTTCGGCGGGCACTCGCTGTGGGCACACAATCCGGCGCACCGGATGGGCGTGGCGTATCCGAATCGCGCGGTGGCGAGCCGGTTTGGTTCGACTCGATTCAACGGCGGCAACTACGGACCATCCAGAAGCTTCGCCCGCAATGCGCGGGCCTATAGCGGCGCGCGATCTTACGGCGGTGAATCGAGAGGTTATTCGGGTAGCGCCCGGTCCTACGCGGCGCCACGATCCTACGGAGGCGGCGAGTCGCGAGGCTTTGCGGGTAACGCGCGATCGTACGCGGCGCCGCGGGCGGGTGGGGCTGAACGATTCGAGTCGAACCGCCAGATGTCGCGCAGTTACTCGAATTCGTTCGCGAACCGTTATTCCGCGCTGCGGTCGAGCGGCCGGGCGCAGTCGCAACACCTTTCGGCTCCAAGAGCGCCGCGGGGTGGGGGACATTTCTCCGCTCCGCATTCTTCCGGCGGTCACGGCGGCGGGCACGGACACTCCGGCGGATCGCACAAACACTGAGGTCATCGGGCAAGCCCCAAACTGGCCCACGGGTTAGCAGACTAGCCCCATGTGTGTGAGGTTGGAGCTGATTCGAGCATGGAACCAGCCCCACGCTGACGCATGGGCTTTCGTCCGCGAACGTGCGGCGTTGCGTGAAGACCCGGCGGGTGACCGCTCCGTCATGGTCGCGGCTCGGCTTGGGCTCTGCGCCGTCAGCAGCGTGCGGAACCGCCCGTGTGAGGAGCCGCTGTTATAATCGAGGAATGCGCGTAGTGAAGTTAATCGGCGTGATGTTGGCGTTGTCGGCGTTTTCGCTGGCGTGGGGCGAGGACGTGAAGCTATTGCGGATGAACTCCATGCCGGATTCGAAGATTCTACACAAGGTGCAGCCCGCGTATCCACTGGACGCGGCGGATCTGCACATCCAAGGCGTGGTCAAGCTCACCGTCCTGATCGGCACCGACGGGCATGTCGAGAACATCCGGCTGATCAGCGGGCATCCTCTGCTGGCTCCGGCGGCTCTGCAGGCCGTGCGGCAATGGGTTTTTGAGCCGACCCAGGTGCAGGGAAACGCCGTCAAGGTGATCACGCAAATCGCGATTCCGTTCGACCTCGACGTGCACGGAAATCCGGTGACGACCGCGCGCAAACCGGCGCCGATCGAGTAGCGTGTCCGATCCGCTGGTCGATTCCGCGCTGGCGGTCCGCGCCCACGCGCACGCACCTTTTTCTAAATTTCGCGTAGGAGCCGCGCTCGAAGATTCCGCCGGGCGCATCCACACCGGCTGCAACGTGGAGAATGCGACTTACGGGCTGACCATGTGCGCCGAGCGCGTGGCGCTTTTTAAAGCCGTGTCGGAAGGCGCGCGCGAGTTCCGGCGCATCGCGGTGGCCGCCAGTGCCGATTCGCTCACACCTCCCTGCGGGTCGTGCCGGCAACTGCTGTGGGAGTTCTGCGGCGATATTGAAGTGATCCTGGTGAACCCCGACGGGGCGCGCGAATCGCTGCGCTTGAAGGATCTGTTCCCGAGGCCATTCGATGCGTCATTTTTATAAGCTGCTGTGGTTTGCCGCGGCGCTCCATGCCGCGCCGGCCGACTGGATCTGGAGCGCGCGCTACGTGGTCACTATGGACGCGCGGCATCGCGTCATTGAAGACGGCGCGGTGGCGATTGTCGGCGATCATATTGCAGCGGTCGGGACGCGGGCGGAAATCGACCGGGCGTGGCAGCCGAAGCAGCGGCTGGATCGTCCGGATGCGATTCTCGCGCCGGGGTTGATCAACGGGCACACGCACGCCGCCATGAGCCTGCTGCGCGGCATCGCCGACGATCTGAATTTGCAGGACTGGCTCGAAAAGTACATTTTCCCGGCCGAGGCTAAGAACGTGAATGCGGAATTCGTGCGCTGGGGGACTCGTCTGGCCTGCCTCGAAATGGCGCTTTCCGGCACGACTACTTACGTCGACATGTATTATTTCGAAGACACGGTGGCCGAAGAGACCAAGGCCGCGGGCCTGCGCGGAATTCTGGGCGAGACCGTGATCGGGTTTCCGTCGCCGGATTACAAAACGCCGGCCGATGCGATTGCGGGAATCGACGGGTACCTCAAGAAGTGGGCCCACGATCCGCTGATTGTTCCAGCCGTCGCGCCGCACGCGTTGTATACCAACACTCCGGTGACTCTGCGCGAGAGCCGGCGGGTCGCCGACGCGAATCATGCGCCGCTGGTGATCCATCTGGCGGAAACCAAGAAGGAGAATGACGATTCGCTCGCGCAGTATAAGATGACGCCCACCGCGGAGCTCGATTCGCTCGGCGTGCTGACGGGTTGGACCATCGCGGCGCACGGTGTGTGGCTCGACGACGCGGACTTGAAGATGATCAAGGCGCGCGGCGTGGGTCTGGTGCACAATCCTTCGAGCAACATGAAGCTGGCGAGCGGGGTCGCACCGGTCGTGAAGATTCTGGGTCTGGGAATTCCAATGGGCCTGGGCACCGACGGCGTGGCGGGATCGAACAACGATGTGGATCTGATGGAAGAGATGGATCTGGCGGCGAAGCTGCAGAAAGTGACCACTGGCGATCCGCGCGCGCTGCCGGCCGAGCAGGCTTTCGCGATGGCAACGATCATCGGCGCGCGCGCGATCGGCATGGACCGCATGATCGGGTCGATTGAAACCGGCAAACGGGCCGACATGATCGAGATTCGTCTCAATGCCCCGCACGCGGTGCCGCTGTACAACGTGTATTCGCAGCTGGTGTATGCGCTGAAGGCGTCGGACGTGTCGGACGTGATGGTGAACGGACGCGCGATCGTGCGGGACCAGAAGATGCTGACGGTCGACCAGGGTGCGGTGATGGCGAAGGCGGTGGAGTATCAGGAGCGGGTGAAGAAATCCCTGAGCGGAAAAACTGGCCGTTAATAAACATGCATGGACGTGAATCGGATTCATGTTTATGGACGTTCATTAACGGCCAAT
The DNA here is from genome assembly GCA_963797245.1 of Terriglobia bacterium. Taxonomy (GTDB): domain Bacteria; phylum Acidobacteriota; class Terriglobia; order Bryobacterales; family Bryobacteraceae; genus Palsa-187. Next base: position 543,493 of record CAWCPE010000005.1, on the reverse strand, counting down.
TTTTATTTACAATCCGCGACGTGAATCACGAAGCTTGCAACTTGCTGCCACGCGGTTCCGCCGCGGCGCTCGACGTGATACAGCTTGCCGTCGGGGCGAAGCCGTAACGTCGCTTCTTCGCCGCGGCCCTTGAGCGCCACCGGACGGCTGGAGGTTTCCATCAACTCCCAATTCTCACCGCCGGTGTTGGTTTGATAAATGTCGTGGCGGCCGGAATGGTCGAGCGACAGGCGGCCGGTGGTTTTCGAGTCGAACCAGAATTGCGCGATGGATCCGAACTGCGAGTCTTCGAAAACGGCGCGCTGGCGCCAGGTTTTTCCGCCGTCGGAGGTGATCAGAAAAAATGGGTCGCGCGGCAGCGGCTCAATCACCTGGCCGCTGATCCAGCCGTCCGCCAGATCCAGGAATTGAATCTGCTCGAGCGATGCGGCGCGCTGGCGCTTCCATGGCTCGGTCCAGGTTTTCCCGCTGTCCTCGCTTGAAAGGAGCACGCCGTAGAGAGTGGTGCGATTGGTGTGGAGATTTCCGGTGACAAAGGTCCGCGCGCCCGCCGACTCGACCGAGGTCAGCTCCAGGAACACGGCGCACGGTTCATCCGCCGAGCAGGACAACCCGAACGAATCAACGTCTTCCGCCGGACAAGCGTAATCGATTTGAAAGGGCGATTGTGCGAAGGCCGCGTAGGCTAACGCAAACAGGGCGAGCGCGCGTTTCACTACCCGCTATTGTATCGGTCCGGGGCACGTCATCAACGTTACAATAGGTTAGGTGCCTGTTCCGCCCATCCCTGCGCCGTTCGACCAGCTTGGCGGCTGTAAGTTTTCGTTCTATCCTCCCATCGCCAATGTCGAGCACAACGAATGGATTTTCCGCAGCGCGACGTGGGACGAAATTCGCGTGGTGAACACCAAGACGGCGGTCGAAGTGTTCGTGCCGCGGCGCTTCCTGGGCGCGATGTCGATGGTGGGCGAGCCGGTGGTGATCGTCGGATTGATCAAAGAGCTCGAATGCAAGGAAGGCGCGGTGCTGCCGTTGATCCGGCGCGTGATCGAGATGCCGCGCGCGGTGAATGAATCGCCGCGTCCGCGCATTCGTGCGCCAAGGCCCGCAGCGCTGGCGCCGGTGGTCGGGATCCGGCTCGAATCGGGGAAACCCCGCAGGTGGACGTTGCTGGGCGCGGTCGCGGTCGGATTGCTGATTTTCATTCCGCTGGCGGTGGTGGTGCGCGACGGCTTCATCGGATCGCATGTTCCGGCGGTCCGAATCGACCTTCCGTTCACCGCCATCGACGATTACGATTCGGTCGTCAAGCAACTGGGCGCGCCGGCGCAGGATCGCACGCGCACATCGGGCGGAGCCGAGTTCCGCGGGCTGATGTACCCGTCGCGCGGATTCACCATCGTTTTGAGAGACGGATTCTACGCCGGCGCGCTCGACGCGAATGGGCGTGTGGTTCATTCGGTACGGCGTTGAAGCGTTTAGGAGTGCTGGCCGGCGCGTTCAATCCGGTGACGCGCGCGCATGCCGAGCTGGCCCGCGCGGGGCGTTTGGTAGTGGATGAAATCGTGTGCGTGGTGCCGAAGACTTATCCCCACAAACATTTTCACGGCGCGACCCGCGAACAGCGCATCGAGATGATCCAGCGCTCCGGCCTCGCCGATCGCGTGCAGATCGCCGAAAGCGGCCTGTTCATCGACATCGCACGCGATCTGAGGCAACCGGACGCGACCATCGAATTCATCTGCGGCGCCGACGCGGCCGAGCGCGTGATCGGATGGGATTATGGCGAACCCGGCGCGATCGACCGGATGCTTGAGGAATTTTCGTTCCTGGTCGCGCCGCGGGCGAAAAGCTTCATCCCCCCTGGGCATTTGAGCCATCGCGTGCAGAGCCTGGCGGTCGCGCCCGGATTTGAAGAAATCTCGTCCACCGAAGTGCGCGAGCGAATCGCGGCGGGAAAACCGTGGGAGCACCTGGTGCCGGAACCGATCGTCGCGATGGTTCGAACCATCTACCGTCCGTAGGACGGCGGACTTCAGTCCGCGTGGCTCTTGAGCGCCGCTCCCACGTGCAAGGCTGAAGCCTTGCGCGCTCTGAAGCCCGCCGTCCTTCGACGGAAGTCGAAAAAATGAAACCAATGACCGAAACCTGCGTACTAACTTGACAGTATGGGCACCCTCCTCCAGGATCTCCGCTTCGGATTTCGCCAGCTCCGCAAGAGCCCGGCCTTCACCCTTTCAGCGATTCTGACGATCGCGCTGGGCATCGGCGCGAACGCGACCATCTTTACCTGGTTCAGCGCGGTGATTCTGAATCCGGTGCCGGGTGCGGACAGCTCGCACCTGGTTTCAGTTCGATGGCGATCGCCGGAAGGCAACCGCCGCGCGGTCTCCTGGCTCGATTATCTCGATTTTCGCAAGCGCAACCATACGGTGGAGAACCTGGCCGCGTACGGTCTTTCGCCGTTCAGCCTGGGCGAAGGTCTGCAGCCGGAGCGCATCTGGGGCATGCTCGCCTCGGCCAATTACTTCGACATGCTGGGCGTGAAGGCCGCGCTCGGCCGGACCTTTGTGCCGGAAGAAGATGAGAATCCGGGCGGCCATGCGGTGGTGATCCTGAGTCACCATCTGTGGCAGTCGAAATTCGGCGCCGATCCGAATATCGCCGGACGCGGGATTCTGCTCAACAAGAGAAAGTTCACAGTGATCGGCGTCATGCCGGAAGCGTTCACCGGATCGATCCTCGGCCTGCGCTTCGAGGTGTGGATTCCGGCCACCATGATGGAAGCGATCTGGGCCAATCCGAACGCATTGGAGCAGCGGAGTTTCGGCTGGATGCAAACCCAGGGGCGCATGAAGCCCGGCGTCGACCCACGCACCGCGCAGGCGGATCTGGACGCGGTGTCATCGAATATCACACGCGAGTTTTCGAAAACGGATCGCTTCAATCGGGCCGAGATCGTCCCCATTTGGCATGACGGCGGCGGGGAGACGCTGGGTCCGGTGATGATGCTGCTGATGGTGGTGGTGGGAGTGGTGCTGATGATCGCGTGCGCGAATGTCGCCAATCTTCTGCTGGCTCGCGCAACGGGACGCCGGCGGGAGATCGCGATCCGGCTGGCTTTGGGCGTGAAGCGCGGCCGGCTGGTTCGCCAACTTCTGGTGGAGAACGGGATGCTCGCGCTGGGCGGGCTGGCGGCGGCGTTCCTGGCGCTGCCGGTCACCATGCGCTCGATATCGGGATTCGCGCCCAAGAGCGACCTGCCCATCGGCCTCGCTGTGAAAACCGACACATCGGTGATCGTGTTCACCGTGGCGGTGACTCTGGTGGCAACGTTGTTGTTCGGGTTGATCCCGGCGCTGCGCGCATCGCGACCCGACGTGGTGGCCGCGCTTAAGGACGAGTCGGCGGGGTCGACCGGCGCACGGCGCGCATGGCTGCGAAATTCGCTGGTGGTGGCGCAGGTGGCGCTGTCGCTGGTGCTACTGGTGTGCGCTGGATTGCTGCTCAAAAGTTTGCGCCACGCCGTGAACGCCCAGCCCGGATTCGATCCGCGCAACGTGCTGGTGGCGGGCGTCGATCTGTTCCCGAACGGTTATGACGCCGTGCATGGGCGCGTCGCGGTGCGCGCGATGGCCGAAAAAATCGCGGGGCTGCCGGGAGTGACGGCGGTCAGCAATATTCAGAACCTGCCGCTGGGCCTGAGCGGGTCAAACTCGGGCAGCTTCGAGGCGGAAGGCTACGTTCCGGTCAAGAACGAAGAAATGGTCGCGACGACCAACGTGATCGGCCCCGGCTATTTTCACACCGTCCACACGCCGGTTTTATCGGGACGCGAATTCATGGCTGGCGACACGGCGGAAGCGCAGCCCGTGATCGTGGTGAACCAGACCCTGGCGCGGCATTACTTTTCTAACGGCGATCCGGTGGGAAGGCGCGTCAAGTTCCGCGACGAGTGGCGCGTGATCGCGGGCGTGGTCGCCGATTCTAAGTTTCTGACCATCGCCGAAAAACCTGAACCAGTGATTTATCTGCCCATCGGTCAAGCGGCCGCCGACAGCACGACTTTCGTGGTGCGCACCATCAGCGATCCCGCGTTGTACGCGCGAACTGTGGAAGACGCCATCCATTCGATCGACCCGTTGCTGCCGGTCTACGCCGTCCGTCCCATGGAAACGGCCATCAGCGCTTCGTATTTCGGCCAGTCGATCGGCGGCGCGTTCCTGGGATTTTTCGGCGGCGTGGCGCTGGTGCTGGCGGCCGTCGGATTGTATGGCGTGCTGGCGTATATGGTCACGCAACGTTCGCGCGAGGTGGGCATCCGCATGGCGCTGGGCGCGAGCCGCGGCGACATTCTGAATCTGATCCTCGGAAAAGGATTGCGTCTGGCTGGCGTGGGTCTGGCGATCGGGATCGTGATTGCGGTGACGGTCACGCGCTTGATGCGGGCGCTGCTGATGGACGTTTCACCGACCGACTTGGGAACCATCGCCGGAGTGTGCGGATTGCTGATCGCGATCGCCATGCTCGCGAGCTTCATCCCGGCGCAGCGGGCCAGCAGAATCGATCCGATTCTCGCAATCCGGCACGAGTAGATTCGCGGCCAATAAACGGTTTTATCTCGCAGCGAATAGACCGCGCAGGACGGTCGCCGGTTTACCTTCCTGGCAGTTTGGATTCCGTCGAATGGACGTCGGGACTGGATCCGCGCGACGCCGAATGCTCAGGCCTCGTCCAAGCGTCCGGCCATTCGTCGAAGCTGCCCGCGTCCCGCCCGTCCTTTAACAGCGTGTAGAGGTCTTCGTCCGGAAAGTCGTTCAGGCGAACGACCCACGACTCCGCTTCGACGCTCGCCGCGTAAGGACGCACCGGATCTCCCGTCTCCTCCCAGCGAATCGGCCGGCGAAAATCGCGGTCCATGGTCATACGGTCAAACTGTCCGACACTTTCATCATACGCCGGATTCATCGCGGCCGATCCGGGGGCTCAATCCCCAGAAGCCGGTTGAAGAGCGGGCTCGTCGAACGCGCGCCTTCGAGGATCATGGTAAGAGCTTCTTCAATCGAGCGGCCCTCCAACAGCAATTTCTTCTTAAGATCTTCAAATGTCGGGCCGTTCGATCGGCCATATTTCAATTGGTCCCGCGCGCGCAATGCATCCGCTTCATCCGGATTCTCCATCATCTCCCGGGCACGCATTCTGAGGTCATGCCTGGAGTGCCACGCTTTCAGAGCTCTTTCTTCGAGAGAGTCGCCGCGGGCATTCCACCTCGCGTCCATCTCCGCTATCCTGGCGACCTCGTGAAGATACCATTCCCGCACTTCGCGGTTGGTCATCGCCGAGCGCTCTACCGGGCGGCGAGCAGGGCGCGCAGGTGACGGGCGCGTTCGGGCGAGCGGAGCTGGCGCAGGGCTTTCGCTTCGATCTGGCGGATGCGCTCGCGGGTGACGTCGAATTCCTGGCCGATTTCTTCGAGGGTGTGCTCGCGCTCGCAGCCGATGCCGAAGCGCAGGCGGATCACTTTTTCTTCTTTGGGAGAAAGCGTTTTGAGGATATTGGCCGTCTCGTCGCGGACGTTGGTGTCGATCACGGCGTCCACCGGTGAGCCTACCCAGCGGTCTTCAATCAAATCGCCCAGCGCAGATTCGCCGTCGCGGCCGACCGGAGTCTCAAGCGACACCGGGTCGCGCGAAATGGTCTTCAACTTCTGGACCTTTTCGACCGGAATATCCATGCGCCGCGAGATTTCGTCGTTGGTCGGGACTCGGCCTAACTCTTTTTCAAGCTCACGTGTCGCGCGCAGGAACTTGTTCATGCTCTCGTTCATGTGAACGGGGATGCGGATGGTGCGCGACTGGTCGGCGATGGCGCGCGTGATGGCCTGGCGGATCCACCAAGTGGCGTAGGTGGAAAACTTGTAGCCGCGCCGGTATTCGAACTTGTCGGCGGCGCGCATCAGGCCGATGTTGCCTTCCTGAATCAGATCAAGAAGATGCAAGCCGCGGTTCACGTATTTCTTGGCTACTGAAACGACCAATCGAAGGTTCGCCTCGACCAGATCTTTCTTGGCGCGTTCGGCTTCGATTTCGCCGTGGCGGATCACCGAAATGGTGTGGCGCAACTCGGAAAGGCCCGCGCCGGCGGTGGTTTCCCGTTTTTTGATCTCGCGCTTCAGTTCGCGCGACTTGGCGACGGCGGTCTGGCTGGTGCGGCCTTCCAGTTTGCGCAGGTCCTGTTCGAAATGCGAGATCTCTTCGACCACGCGCTCGATTTCCTTGCCGAACTGCTTCCACTGGGAGAGATAGAAAGGAACTTTACGCAGCGCCTGGGAAACCTGGATGCGCACGCGGGCGAACTTGCCCATCCACTTGCGGCGCAGCTTCTTGTTGCTGAGCGGAACTTCGTCCAGCTTACTCTCAACCTGCGCGAGCCGCTTGTGCAGATTAACGATCTCCGCCAAATCGTTCTTTACTTCGGCGCGCCGTTTGGTGTACGCGGCGCTTTCTTCTTCGAGATCGCCCAGGTCGACAAACGCGTCGAGCTCTTCAGTCTCTTTACGGATCGCTTCACAGATTTCGACAGCCCGGAGCTGGACCACGGCCGACCGGCTGATCGCCTTTTGCATCCGCAACTTACCGCGCTCCATGCGACGTGCCAGATTCACTTCGCCTTCGCGAGTCAGCAGGGGAACGGCGCCCATCTCGCGCAGATAAACGCGCACCGGATCGTCCGTGTAGATCGATTCTTCGGGTGCGTGCGCAGCCGGAAAGTCTTCCCCATCATGGACTTCCTCGGGATGGAAGAATGCCCCTTCCTCATCGAAGGGCATTCCCAGAGGCTCATGGCCTTCGCCTAAAAACTGATCCTCGAATTGATCCACTGGCTTCACCTTCCCCAGACCTCGATGCGGTCCACCACGCTGCACGTGTGGGCACGGGTTGGGGTACCGGCCGGCGGTCTCATCTGGATTCTCATATTTTTCAAAAAAGCTTTCGCGGCCAGCTCTCGTTTCTTCTTTGTTCCGAGGAAGTTAGACATGCATGCTCACGCACACTCCACGCACTTCCGCCGTTCCGGGGACTGCCACTAAGTATAGCAGTCTTCCTAGCTTCTGTTAAGTCCCTATTTCAAAAGATGTTTTCCACAGGCACGGTTACAGCGATTCCGAGCCCGAAGCCGATCAGCCACGCTTTTGCAGTAGGTCTTTCAGCTCATTCAAAAACGCTTCGACGTCCTGAAAATCGCGATACACGGAGGCGAACCGGACGTACGCGATTTTGTCCAGATGGCTCAACGACTTCATGAGCAATTCCCCAATCGCCGTGGTGGTCATCTCGCGATCCGGGCTATCGGCCAGCTTGGATTCGACTTCATCCACCACCTCGGCCAGCTTGGCCATGGGAACCGGCCGTTTTTCACAAGCTTTGAGCAGCCCTTCGAGCACCTTCTGGCGGTCGAATTTCTCGCGCCGGCCGTCGCGTTTGACCACCATATAGGGGATCTCGTCGCTGCGCTCGTAAGTGGTGAAGCGGCGTACGCATTTCAGGCACTCGCGGCGGCGGCGGATGACGTCGCCTTCCTTGCTCTCCCGCGAGTCGATGACGCGATCCTGGCGATGGCCGCAAAAAGGACAAGTCACGTTGATTTTCCTTCGGTCGCTTTACGCTCGCCCGCAGGCTCCAGATGCCTAAGATTACGCCATTGGATGCCTTCATGGAAGGCCAAAGCCAAGCCGAACGGAACAATCATCACGAAAGAGATGACCCATAGGATCAATGCGATTCCGCTGGCCGAGGCGAGGCCGACTCCGAAAAACTCGGTGAGCACCAGCACCGTCGCGATCTGCATACCTCCGCCCACGCCGGGAATCTGCACGGCGCTTCCGAACGCCACGAAGCCGAGTAGAATCACCACATCGGCGAGCCCCAGCCGGGCCGTCGCCGGAAACGCGCGGCACACGCACCAGAAAGCTCCGGCGATGACAGTCCATTCGAGGACGGTGTAAAGCACCAGCAGCAGCGTGTAGCCGGCATTGCGGGTCGACTGCATGCCTTCGTCGAAGGACTCGAGAATGGTCCGGATCTTGCTCCTCACCCGTTCCGGCAGAAACGAAAGGGCGCGCAGGAGACGCTGTTGAACGCCGCCGCGGAACTGGCGCAGCGCGATCAACAGGGCTAGCGAGACCGCTCCGGTGATTCCGGCGGTGTATCCGCCGGCTTCCAGAATCACGCGGGTTTTTGGCCCCGGCTGAATGGAACTGGAGGAAACCTGAGTGAGCGCGATGCCGAAAATCAGCAGGATCATCAGCAGGTCGAGCATGCGTTCCACGATCCAGGCGGCGATCTGGCTCGAAAACGTGACGCCTTCTTTTTTGGCGATCAGATAGGGCCGCACCGGTTCCCCGGCGCGGCCGAACAGGACCACGGCGGTGAATCCGATGATGGTGGATGTAAGAATCCGCCACAGGCTGGCGTCTCGACATAGGGGTCTGAGCATGACCTCCCAGCGCAGGGCGCGACCGATGTAGGTGGCGAGCACCAGCAAGGCTCCCAGCGTGAGCCAGGACCAGTCGACATGGCTCAGAGCTGCGGCGAACTCATTCCAGTCGAAACCGGACTGGCGCCATCGCCAAACGGCAAAGAACAGTGCGCCGGCCAGCACGACGGACAAGAACAATGCCAGATGTTTTCTATTCAAGCATTTACCGGTCGAAACGACGAGTCGGGGTGCGAACCGGAGATGGCTCGCCATCGAACCGTATTTTGGAACATGGATAGAATGTAAATCGAACTTATCATGTCAGTTCTTCGTTCTCATTGCTGGAACGTAATTTTTCAAGTCTGGGAACACGGCTGGGAACGAAGATGCGCATGGCGGCCACTGCTACAGTTGGACAGGTTACCACGAGCAACCATTTCGATGGGTGCCGCGCCGCGAACTGGGCGGGGGCCGGTTGGAGCCGGCCGTTTTTGGATGCAGACCAACAGTTAGTCGAGCGGTGCCTGAGCGGCGAGCAGGCCGCCTGGGAAGACCTGGTGAAGGTCCACACCCGGCGTGTGTTCGCGATCTGCTACCGTTTTACGGGCTCGGATCAGGAAGCGCAGGACCTGACGCAGGAGGTTTTTCTGCGGGTGTTCCGGTCGCTTAAGAGCTTCCGCTCAGGGGAAGGTTCGTTTGTCGTGTGGCTGGCTCGACTGAGCCGGAATCTGCTGATCGACCATTACCGGCGCACGAAACTGGAGCGCGCCACCGATTCGATTGAAGAGCAGCTTCCCATGCTCGAGGAAAAGACGGCGATGATCTCGCGAACCGAGGGACTGGTGGCCGGTCGCGAGGCGAGCGAGCTGCTGCAGGGAGCTTTACAAAAACTTTCGCCGGAATTGCGGGAAACCGTGATCCTTCGGGACCTGGAGGAATTAGAATATCGTGAGATCGCGCAGGTGCTGAATGTGCCGGAAGGCACGGTGAAGTCGAGATTGAATCGCGGCCGCGCGGAATTGGCGCGCGTGCTGCGCAGGCAGAAAGTAGCCGTCTAGTTTTATGACTTGCCAGGAGCTGGAGCTTTTACTCGCCGACTACGTGGATGGCAACATCCGCGGCGAGGAGAAGTCTGCCCTGGAGGCTCACCTGACCGGCTGCGAAGAGTGCGCCGAGCTGGCCAAGGATGCGGCGGGCGCGGTTGCGTTCATGGAACGCGCGGCGATTGTCGAGCCGCCGCCGGAACTGGTCACGCGGATCCTGTTCGAGATCACGGATGGCGCGAGCCGCGCGGAAATCCGGCCTTCGAGACTGCGGCGCATTTTCGGACCGTGGGTCGAGCCGCTGTTGCAGCCGCGCTTCACCATGGGACTGGCGATGACCATCCTGTCGTTTGCGATGCTCGGCCGGTTTGCCGGCATCAACATGCGGCAGTTGAAGCCGTCGGATCTGGATCCAGTCAAAGTTTATGCGGCGGCGGAGGATCGCGTGCAGCGCACCTGGGCGCGCACGGTGAAGTATTACGAAAACCTGCGGGTGGTGTTCGAGATTCAGACTCAGTTGAAGGAATGGCAGGACCAGTCGCCCGACAACGCTCCGCCGCAGGGCGATCAGAAAAAATGAGCACCGATGCGAAAATTGTCGGCTATTGCCGGGCGTGCGGAAAGGCGCTGGATGAAACGAACGTCCGCGCCGCGCACGGAACCATTTATTGCGAGGAACATTTACCAGTGACCCCGACCGCTCCACAACCGGCTCCTTTCGCGAACCCGCCGGCAGCCGCACCGCCTCCGCTGATTGCCGATTCGCCCTACACGTCGAGAACTCCTCCGCCGACCATGCCGCAAAGCGACGCGTCACCGGGCCTGGCGTTCGTGCTCGGCCTGATTCCTGGCGTGGGCGCCATCTACAACGGCCAATACGCCAAAGGGCTGATTCACGTGATCATCATTGGCCTGACCATCAGCGTGCTCAGCAACGGAAGCGCACACGGATTGGAACCGCTGCTTAGCCTGTTGCTGGCCGGATTCTGGTTCTACATGGCTTTTGAGGCGTATCACACCGCGCAGCGCCGCCAGATGGGTCAGCCGGTGGACGAATTTTCGAGCCTGATTCCCATGCACGGACCAGCCGCCCGTTTCCCGGTGGCGCCGGTGGTGCTGATCGCGCTGGGCGTGATTTTTCTGCTGGATAATCTGGATCTGCTCGACTTCTCCCGCGCGCTGCGTTACTGGCCCGTCGCGTTGATCGCGCTCGGAGCGTATATGCTATACGCGCGGATGTCGACGCCGGGCGGCGGGGGCCAGTCATGAACGGAAACATCATGTGCGCGGTGCGTGGGCCGATCCTGATGATCACGCTGGGTGTGCTGCTGGCGATCGACCAGATGGGCACGTTGAGTTTCAGCCGCACCTGGCCGGTTCTGCTGATCGAGTTCGGATTATTCAAGCTGGCGGAACGGGGGATTTCGAGGCAGGCATGAGACGGACGAGCGTAGTCGCGCCGCTGCTGCTGATCGCCATTGGCGCTCTGTTTCTGGCGCGGAATCTGTATCCGGAAGTTCCGCTGATGGATTACCTCGCCCGTTACTGGCCGTTCCTGCTGATCGTGTGGGGCGTGCTCCGGTTAGCCGAAGTGCTGTTCTGGAGCGCCACCGACAAGCCTCTGCCGCGCGCGGGCGTGTCGGGCGGCGAATGGGTGCTGGTGGTGTTTCTGTGCATTTTCGGCGCGAGCCTGCATGAATTTCGCGGACCCCATACCTGGTGGCCGACTATCGGCGGCCTGGATATGTTCGGCGAGAGCTACGATTTTCCGATCGACGGGCAGAAGCCGGCTTCGAAGACTCCGCACGTGGTGATCGACAGCTTTCGCGGCAACGCGCGCATCACCGGGGCCGACGTCGACACCGTGAAGGTGACCGGGCACCGGTCGATTCGCAGTCTGGATCAAAAGGGCGCCGATACTGCGAATCAGAACATGCCATTTGAAATCGACGGCGACCCAAACACGATCACCATCCATAACAATCAGGACCGGCTTTCAGCCAATAACGTGCGCGTCACGGCGGACATGGAAATTACGGTTCCCCGGGGCGCCTCGATTGAAGCACACGGCCGCTACGGCGATTTCGATATCACGGACGTCGGCGGGAATGTCGAGATCGTATCGGACAACGCCGGCGTGCGGCTGCAGAACATCGGCGGGGACGCGCGCGTCGACCTGCGGCGCAGCGACGTGGTTCGCGCGGTGGGCGTGAAGGGCCTGTTCGACCTGAAAGGCCGCGGCCAGGACGTGGATTTGCAGAACATGGAAGGCCAGGTGACCATCACCGGGTCGTATTCGGGCGTGATTCAGTTTCACAATCTGGCCAAGCCGCTGCGGTTTATGGGCGAGCAGACGCAGTTGAACATCGAAAAGCTGCCTGGCCAGGTGCGCATGGCGCTAGGCGATTTCTCGGCTTCGAATCTGGTCGGACCCATTCATCTTTCGACGCGCTCACGCGATGTGGAGATGACTGATTTCACGAACGCTCTGGAAATTTCGGTCGACCGCGGCGATATCGAGCTGCGCCCCGGTTCGACGCCGCTCGCGCGGATGGATGTAACCACGCGCTCGGGCGACGTCACGCTCTCGCTGCCGCCCAACGCGAAGTTCGACCTGACGGCCGGCACCGCGCGCGGAGACGTGACCAACGATTATGGGTCGGCGATCCATTCCGAGTCGCAGGGCCGGGGAGCGGAACTGCGAGCCGTGGTGGGCGGCGGCCCGGTGATCAACGTCCACACCGAACACGGCCAGGTGGTGGTACGAAAAGCGTCGGCTGACGATAAGCCGCTCGGGCCGAAGACCGATGAGACGGACACGGATATCCCGACGCCATCGAAACCGCTCAAGAAGGTCGAACAGTAGAGTTAGAATAGACGCATGCAGCGGAACTTCACGCTTGAGTATTGGCTCGGGGAAGGTTTGTACCTGGGGCGATTGAAAGAAGTTCCGGGCGTGTTCAGCCAGGGTGAAACGCTCGCCGAGCTCGAAGAGAACATCCACGACGCGTATCACCTCATGCAGGAGGATGCGCAACCGCTAGAAGCAACGGACATCCAGGCGAAGGAAATCGCCGTCGAAGCCTAAGAGCCGGCGGCCAGCAAAATCCTGACATCCATCACATTCGTCCCCGTCGGACCCGTCTTCACCAGTGCTTCCAGCTTTTCGAAAAAGCGATACGAGTCGTTCTCCGCCAGATAGCGCCACGCGTCCATCCCGAGCTGTTTCGCACGCTCGACCGTTCGCTCATCCGCGATCGCGCCTGCTGCGTCCGTGGGTCCATCCGCCCCATCCGTCCCAGCACTGAAGATCGTCACCGGTCCGCAGCCCTCAAGTGCGATGGCCGCCGCCAAGACAAACTCCTGATTTCTTCCGCCGAGGCCGCTGCCACGCACCGTCACCGTCGTCTCGCCGCCCGACAGAATGCAGGCCGGCGCACGGACTGGCTGGCTGCTGGCATGAATTTCTTTGACAATCGCGGCGTGCATCTGCGCGACCACGCGCGCTTCGCCTTCGATCATGCTCGACAACACGATGGTCCGGTATCCCAGCGCGCGCGCTTCCTTCGCCGCGGCATCCATCGCCTGGCGATTGCTTCCGACGATGATATTCTGCACCCGTTCCAACTGCTTCGGCGTCTCATTCATCGGCAAGGGATCCATTCCGTATTTTTGAAAAACCGCCTCGGCATCTTCGACTGTCGACCGGTCGGCGACCGTCGGGCCGGAGCCGATCACGTCCAGATCGTCGCCCACCACGTCCGAAAGAATCAGCGCGATGACGGTCGCGGGATAGGCGAGCTGCGCCAGTTGCCCGCCCTTCAGCGCCTCCGCGTGTTTGCGAATCGTGTTCAGCTCATGAATGGTCGCTCCGGCGCGCAGCAGACGTTCCGTCATCGCCTGCATCCGCGAAAGATCGATGGGCGGGGCCGGCATCGGCATCAGCGCGGACGCTCCACCGGAGATGACGCAGATCAACAGGTCGCGCTCACCTGACTCGGTGGCGATTTCAGAGATGCGGCGCGCGCCTTCGAGTCCGCGATCATCGGGAATCGGATGGCCGGATTCGTGAAGTGTGATGCGGTGAAGGCGAATGCTGCCCGCATCCGGCACGTTCACTAATCCACTGGCGATGCGGCGGCCGAGCAGGCGCTCCACCGCGCGGGCCATTGCCGCGCCGGCCTTCCCCGCTCCGATCACTCGAATGCGATCGAACTTCGAAAGCCGGTAGCGGCGGCGGCCGGCCGTGAGCGTCTCGCCGTCAAATCGAAGATGCCGCGCGACCGCGTTGCCGGCATCGGCGGCCTCCAGCGCCGCGCGAAAAATCCGGAGCGCGTGTTTTCGCCCGTTGGTGGGTTTCACGGCCGGAAAAGCGGCAGCGCCAGAATACGCGCGACCACGCTCATGGTGTCGTCATCAACAATTTCGATGCGGTAATCAGACTTGGCGTAACCGTCGCGGCGCGTGTCGAACAGGCTGCGAAGCTGCTCCGGATCGCGAGCCAGCGGCCGGTGCGGCTGACACGCGATCCGCCGGTCGATATGCTCGAACGCGCAATCGAGCCATACGCTGACTCCGTTGTTCGACACCAGCTCGAAATTTTCTTCGGTTAAAAACGCACCGCCTCCAAGCGCGATCACCTGCGGCCGGCCGAATTGCACCGTTCGCACACGGGCCTTCAGAACCGCGGTTTCGACTTCCCGAAAAGTCGCTTCTCCATGCTTATCGAAAATTTCCGCGATGGTGATTTTCTCGCGCGCTTCGATTTCTTCATCGAGATCGGTGAACGCCCAGCCGAGCTCATCGGCCAGCGCACGGCCGACCGTGGTCTTCCCACTGCCCATGAAACCGGTCAGGTAAATGCCGGGAGTCCGTTTAAGCTTCAGTATCATCAGGCGCGCAGCGCGCTTGGCCGCGCGAAAGTGATAATAGTAACATGCAGCAGGGTCTATTGCCGCTGTTTCCTCTTCAGGCGGTTTTGCTGCCCGGCGCCGAGTTGCCCCTGCACATCTTTGAGGATCGCTACAAAGAAATGATGGCCGAGGTGATCCGCGACCGGCGCGAGTTCGGCGTGGTGCTGGCCAACGAAAAAGGAATCGTCAACACCGGCTGCAGCGCGACGGTGGATCGGGTGGTGCGCCAGTATCCGGACGGCCGCATGGACATCCTCACGCTGGGGCGGCGGCGGTTCGAAATTGTGCGCTTGAACGACGAGCGCGCTTTCCTGCGCGGCGCGGTGGAATTTTTCGACGACGAGGAGCCGTCGCCGCCGGTCCCCGATCTTCGCCAGCGCGCGATCGAGGGGTTCAATGCGCTACAGGCCCTGGAATCGCACGGTCCGCTCGATTTGAGCGATGCGACCGATCCGCAGTTGAGTTTTCGCCTGGCACGGCCGGTCTCCGATCTGACTTTCCGCCAGATCCTGCTTTCCACCCGTAGCGAGGCCGAGCGGCTGAAGCAGATCGCCGACTTTCTGCCGAATTTTCTGGTCAAACAGCGCCGCATTCAGCACATCAAGCAAGTGGCCCCGCGCAACGGGCACGGTCAGGGGCTTGCTGGGATCGAATGAAGTGGCTGATCTTCGACGCGGACGACACGCTGTGGGAAAATAACATCTATTTCGAGCAGGCTTTCGATGATTTTGTCGAGTATCTGGATCATTCTTCTTTAACGGCGCCGCATATCCGGGATATTCTCAACGAAATCGAGCGGGTGAATTCGAAGATTCACGGCTATGGCGCCGTCAACTTCGGCCGCAATCTGCAGCAGGCGTACCGGCATCTTGCCGAACGCGAGATTCGAGACCCGGATCTGGCGCACATCATGTCGCTGGCCGAGCGGATTCTGGAGCAGCCGGTGGAGGTGATCGAAGGCGTGGAAGATACGCTCGATTACCTGAGCGCGCGTCATGATCTGACACTATTCACCAAGGGCCATCCCGAGGAGCAACGTTTGAAAGTGGACCGCAGCGGCCTGGGCCGCTATTTCGCGCACACCGCGATCGTGAAGGAAAAAGACGCGGCGGCGTATCGGCGGTTGGTCGCCGGGCGCGGGTTCGAACCGGCGCAAACCTGGATGATCGGAAATTCTCCGAAATCCGACATCAATCCCGCCATCGAAGCGGGGTTGAACGCGGTGCTGGTTCCGCACGCGCATACCTGGGTGCTGGAGCGTCAGGATCTTCGGCATGGTGGTTCGCGATTTCTGAGGGTCGAGAGATTCAGCGATCTGCGTGCGCACTTTTGAAAGAGATGAGTTGACGGACGGCGCATGGAGGCCGTAATCTGCGGAATAGAGTGATTAAAATTGTTTTGATTTCGGCCGCGCTCGCCTCGGCAACGATGGGGCAGCAGCTTTTTGACAGAGGCGGGTTCTTTACCGGTCCGGACGGTGTGCTGCATGCGACGTTGGCGGGTTTTCACGGACTTCCCCCGGTGACCGGCGCGCCGTATTCGGCGGACACAGTGGTGGAGCACGCCGATGCGACTCATATCGCGCAGCAGAACACCACGCAGCACGTGGCACGCGATTCGCAGGGCCGCGTCCGCATCGAGGGAAAAATGACGCCCACTGCCCCTAAGCTGGTTCAGATCTTCGATCCGGTTGCGGGATTTGACTACATTCTCGATGACCAGAATAAAGTGGCTCATCGAATCGCCGTTCTGCCGCGCCCGCCGGATGAACTCACGGGCGGAGAGGATCGAACTGTGGTGGTCGGAAACACCGGCGTCGTCGCTTCGGCCAGCGTGATCCATCCGAATGACCCGCGGCGATCGACGGAGCAACTTGGGAAGAAAACCATCGAAGGTGTGCTCGCGGAAGGCACCCGCCGAACGACCACCTGGCCGGCCGGATTTCGAGGCAGCGACCACCCGCTGGTGGATGTGACTGAGACGTGGTACTCGCCGGAGTTGAAGGCGATGGTGCTCTCAAAGACCACCAGCGCCCGCGCCGGCGAGAACACGGTAAAGCTGACCAACATCAGCCGCGCCGAGCCGGATGCGTCGTTGTTTCAACCGCCGAAGGATTACAAGATCGTGGACGATCAGGATTCGGTGTCGCTGAATCTCAAGAAGCCGTAACTCACTTCAGTCCGGATTTGGTCGCGAAATCGAGCACGAAGGACGGAAAGATACCCAGGAACAGCGTCACGATCGCCGAGCCGACGATCGCGATGGTCAGTGCAGGGCCGGCGGGGGGCAGTGCGTCTTCCGGCACATTCGGATCTTTCATATACATCACGACCAGAACGCGCAGGTAATAATAGGCCGCCACCGCGCTGTTCAGCAGGCCGAGCACGGTCAGCCACACCAGGTTCGAATCTAGAGCGGCTTTGAAAATGTAGAACTTGCCGAAAAATCCGCCGGTCAATGGAACGCCGATCAAGGACAATAGAAAAATCGTCATCATGGCGGCGATCATGGGCTGGCGTTGCGAGAGTCCCGCAAAATCGTCGATGTTGGTATACTTTTCGTGCTTGCCAGCCACGTAGGTCACCACCGCGAAGGCGCCGAAGTTGGTGAACGCGTAGGCGGCCAGATAGAACATGGCGGCGGCAGATCCGATTTCGGAGTGCGCGGCGACGGCCACCAGGATATAACCAGCGTGCCCGATGGAGCTGTAGGCCAGCATCCGCTTGATGTTGGTCTGCTGGATGGCCGCGAAGTTCCCGACGATCATGGTGGCCAGCGCGACCACCCATACGACGGGGGCCCAGGTCGCCGAGATGGGCGCAAAGGCCGTCTGATAGGTGCGGATCAGAATCGCAAACGCCGCGGCTTTGGGACCCACCGATAGAAAGCCGGAGACCGGTGCGGGCGCGCCCTGATACACATCCGGCGCCCAGACCTGGAACGGCGCCGCGGAAATCTTGAATCCGAATCCGACCAGCATCAGCGCCGCGGCGGTGCCTACCAGAACGATGGATGGCGCTCCGCCCATAATCAACACGCGCCGGATTTCGGTCAGATTGGTCGATCCGGTGATTCCGTAGATCCACGCGATTCCATACAGCAGGAACGCGGTCGCAAACGATCCCAGTAGAAAATATTTGAGCGCCGCTTCGTTGTTGCGCTTGTCGTCGCGCAGGTAGCCGGCCAGAACGTAGGAAGCGATGGAGGAGATTTCGAGGCCGATGAAAATCATGATCAGCTCATTGGCCGCGGCCATGATGGACATGCCGGCCAGGCTGAACATCACCAGCGCGAAAAACTCGCCGGTGCCGGCGTTCTCGCGGTGCAGGTATTCCGTAGAAGCGAGTACAGCGAGCAGACCGACCGAGATCAACAGGACGCGAAAGAACGTGGCGAAGCCGTCGACCAGGATCATGTCGTGAAACGCCGGGCCGGGATTGCCGTTGGCTACCAGCGCGCCCACCAGCGCACCAGCCAGGCCGAGGATCGCAACGGGAGTGAGGACGCCCTTCTGGCGGTCCTTTAGGATCGCTTCCAGGAACATGATCAGCACGCCGGCGAGCGTCAGGATGATCTCGGGCAGAATGCGTATATATTCGGCGGAGGTCGGCATGAAGCTATCGGACACGCGACACCTCCACCTGATTGTGAAGCCGGACGTGCTCGAGCTTGGGTTTCTGCGAATCCTGCAAAATGCGCGCGTTCTGCGCGCTGATCGATGGAATAAAGCTCTGGGTGAAGGTTCCCATCCAGACCATCAGCGCGATCAGGGGGATGATGGTGATCCACTCGCGCGGCGTCAGATCCCCAATGTGATGGGTGACCGATTCGGACGCTTTTCCGTAAAACACACGCTGATACAGCCACAGCATGTAGCAGGCGGAAAGAATCACGCCGAGGGCGGCGAATGCGGTCCAGGTGAAGTTCGCATGCGCGGTCCCCTGCAGCACTAAATACTCGCCGATGAAATTATTGAGCGTCGGGAGACCAACGGACGCCAGCGTCGTAATCAGAAACACAGTGGATAGGTTCGGCGCGGGCGTCGCAACTCCGCCGTAGGCGGAAATTTCGAGCGAGTGCCGGCGTTCATAAAGATAGCCGACCAGCATGAACAGCGCGCCGGTCGAGATGCCGTGATTCAGCATCTGGTATACGGCGCCATCGAGGCCCTGCTGCGTGAACGAAAAAATTCCCAGAACGACGAATCCCAGGTGGCTCACCGAGGAGTACGCCACCAGCTTCTTCATGTTGGGCTGCACCATGGCGACCAGCGCCCCATAAATGATGCCCGTGATGGCGAGCCCGGCGACCCACGGCGCGGCCTGATGCGCGGCGCCCGGAAACAAAGGCAGGCAGTAGCGCAGCAGTCCGTAGGTTCCCATTTTGAGCATGAGCGAGGCCAGCATGATGGAACCCGACGTGGGCGCTTCCACGTGTGCGTCGGGCAGCCAGGTGTGCAGCGGGAATATCGGGACTTTGATGGCAAACGATCCGAAGAAGGCCAGGAAAAGGATCAGTTCGGCGCGCGAATCGAGCGTGAGCTTCCCGGTCTGAATCTGGCTGAGGATGTCGAGATAGTCGAACGAGCCGCTCTGGTTGTACAAATAAATGATGCCGGCCAGCATCAGCACGGATCCCGTGAAGGTGTACAGGAAGAACTTGACCGTCGCGTAAATGCGCCGCTCGTGGCCCCAGATGCCGATGATGAAATACATCGGGACCAGAGAGACTTCCCAGAACACGTAGAACAGGAACAGGTCGATCGAAACGAATACGCCGATCAGCCCGAATTCGAGCAGGATCATCCACGCGAAAAATTCTTTGGCGCGATGGTCGATGGAGTTCCATGACACCAATATCGCGATGGGCGTGAGCAGCGTGGTCAGCAGCACCAGCCACAGGCTCAACCCGTCCAGGCCGACGTGATAATGGATGGGCGGGTACGCGATCCAGGAGACGTTGGTTGAAAACGCGTAACCGGAGGGATTGGCGAACCAGTAGGGCGCGATGAGGCCGAGCGAAACCACGAAGATCCCGAGCGAAATCACCAGAGCTCCGGCGCGCGCCATGGCTTTCGGCAGCGCCACCAGGACCAGAAAGCCGACGAGTGGGAGAAATAGAACGACGTCGAGGAGCGTCATCGAACGTTCCCCCACAGCGCCATCGCGATCACGATGGCGATGGACCCGGCCACCACCCAGGCCGCATAACTGCGAATGAATCCGGATTGCAGAAGCTTCAGTGCGCCGCCGATGGACCGCGCGACCTTGCCGATGCCGTTGACCGTGCCGTCAATCGCACCCGCATCGGCGGTTTGCCACAACAGCGTGCGCGAGCCGTCCACCAGCGGCTCGACCACGGTCGCGTCGTAAAGCTCGTCGACGAAATACTTGTTGTAGATCAGCTCATACAGCGGATGAAACGCCGAACTGATCGCGCCCGGGATGGAGGGCGCCAGCACATAGAACCAGTAGGCGAGCCCGATGCCGGCGAATCCGGCGATCCAGGGAACCTTTCCGACCCAATCGGGCACGCCGCCCTCGGCCGAGGCGAAGAGAGGCTCGAGGAATTTCGGGATGTTGATAAATCCGCCGAACAGGCTGAGCGCGGCCAGGATCACCAGTGGAATCCACATGACCGGCGGGGATTCGTGAATGCCGGCATGGCCGTTCTCGTCATGACCATGGGAGTGGTGAGCGTCTTCCTTGCCGATGTCGCCGCGGTATTCGCCGAAGAACGCCATGAACAGCGCGCGAAATACATAAAATGCGGTCAGAAACGCGGTGAAGGTACCCACCCAGTACATCCACGGCGCGTGCCCGTAGGCGGCTTCGAGGATGGCGTCCTTGCTCATGCTGCCGGAAGTGTAAGGCAAGCCGGCGATGGCGACGCCCGCGCAAAATAGCACGCCGCAGGTGATCGGAATCTTTTTGGCGAGGCCGCCCATCTTGCGCATATCCAGTTCGCCGCTCAACGCGTGCATCACGCTGCCGGCGCCGAGGAATAGCAGGGCTTTGAAAAACGCGTGCGTCATCACGTGCCAGATTGCGGCCGAAAATGCGCCGGTACCGAGGCCCAGAAACATGTAGCCCAACTGCGAAATGGTCGAGTAGGCGAAGACCTTCTTAATATCGTTCTGCGCGAGGCCAACGGTGGCCGCGAAGAATGCCGTGGCAAGACCGATGATCGCGACAATATCCAGCACGAACGCCGAGTGCAGATAAAGCTGCGAGCTGCGCGCGATCATGTAAACGCCGGCGGTGACCATGGTGGCGGCGTGGATCAACGCGGAAACCGGCGTGGGGCCGGCCATCGCATCGGGCAGCCATACGTAGAGCGGAATCTGCGCCGATTTTCCGGTCGCGCCGAGCAGCAGCAGCAGGCAGATGGCGGTGACCCATCCGAAACTCGATTCGACCGGCGCGTCCTTGATCTGCGCGAAGACTTTGTGGAAATCAAGTGTCCCGAAATGAATCGCGATCAGAAAGATGGCGAGTGAAAATCCGTAATCGCCGATGCGGTTTACGATGAACGCCTTGTTGCCGGCGTCGGTCGCGAATTTTTCCAGGAAATAGAAACCGACCAGCAGGTAGCTGCACAATCCCACGCCTTCCCAGCCGACGAACAGCACCAGGAAGTTGGCGCCCAGAACCAGGATCAGCATGAAGAACATGAACAGGTTCAGGTACGCGAAAAAGCGGTAATATCCGCCTTCATGCGCCATGTAGCCGACCGCGTAAACGTGAATCAGGAAGCCGACGCCGGTGACGATCATCAGCATCACGGCGGTGAGCCGGTCGACTGCGAAATCGATCGAAATGTTCAGCGCGCCGGATTGGATCCAGGTGAAGTAGTGCTCGGTATATGCGGTCTCAAGCGATCCGAGCCCGTTCAACGTCTTGAGCACCCATAGGAGCGATGCCAGCACCGAACCGCACGCGATCACGTTGATCGCCGCCTTCGGCAGCCGTCTTCCGAAGATCCCGCTCAGCAGGAATCCCAGGAATGGGAAAATAGGGATGAGCCAAAGTTGCATCTAGTTTTTGAGAGAACTGACCTCGTCGATCTCTAACGTTTGGCGATTCTTGAAGACGGTCAAAATGATGGCGAGCCCCACGGCGGCTTCCGCGGCGGCCACCACCATCACGAAGAAGCTGTAAATGTGCCCGTCATTCTGGCCGCGCTGATAAGAGAACGCGATGAAGCTCAGATTGACGGCATTGAGCATGAGCTCGATGGACATGAACACAGTAATAATGTTGCGGCGGAACAGGAATCCGGCCACCCCGAGGGCGAACAGGATCGCGCTCAGAATCAGGTACCAGGAGAGCGGAGCGGTTTCAGGGATTTGCGGCATCAGTTGATCTCCTTCCGTGCGAGCACCATGGCCCCGATCAGCGCGATCAGAATCAGAATGCTGGTGACTTCAAACGGCAGCAGGTAATCCTCAAACAGTTTCAGCCCGATTTCGGCGGCGTTGCCGTGCGTGAACGCTCCGAAGCGGACGCCGGGAGTAGGCGGGAGCACGCGCTGGATGATGTAGAACGCAATGCCGATCATGGCGGCCAGCAGCGGAACACCGGCATAGGTCACCCACAGACGCACCGGATCTTTACGCTCGACGCCGGCGTTCAGCAGCATGATGACGAACACGAACAGCACCATGATGGCGCCGGCGTAGACGATCAGCTGCGCCATGGCGATGAATTCGCCGCCCAGCAGCAGATATAGGACCGCGAGCGATCCCATCACGCCCACCAGCGACAGCGCGCTCGAGATGGGGTGCTTTTGCAGCACCAGGTTCAGGGCGCACACCACCGCAATCGCGGCGAAGATCAGAAAAAGAATCGCATCCATAGTTAGTTGAGAGCCACCAGCAGGCCGGTGATGAACAGGTTCGCAATCGCCACCGGGAACATGAATGTCCAGGCGAAATGCATCAGCTGATCGTAGCGGAACCGCGGAAGCGTCCCGCGGACCCATATATAAAGGAAGAGAATGACGCCGGCTTTCGCCGCGAACCAGAACAGCGGAAGCAGGATGGTCGAGACGATCGGAATCAGAAAGATCGCGCCAATGCCCAGGAAGACCACGCCGGCCACCGGAAGCGTGATGCGGTCAAACGCGCGCACCGGATTCGCTCCGTGATACAGGCAGACCGCGCCGCCTAGCACGAAGATCAGCGTGGGGATGAAGCGCGACCCGTATTCGGCGGGAAACAGCGGCTGCCATCCCCCCAGAAACAACAGCGTCGCGACGCAGGACACGGTCACCATATTGGCGTATTCGGCCATGAAGAACGAGGCGAACTTCATGCTCGAATATTCGGTGTGGAAACCCGCGACCAGCTCGTTTTCCGCTTCGGGAAGATCGAACGGGACGCGATTGGTTTCGGCGAACGCCGCGACCAGGAACAGTAAGAAGCTGACGATTTGCGGGAACGGTCCTTGAAACACGGTCCAGCGCGGGATGAATCCGAGCATGTAGCCGCCCTGCGCGTCCACCAGTTGGCGAAAGCTGAGCGTGTTGAGCATCAGCAGCGGCGCGGCGATGGCCATTGCCATGGGAAGCTCATAACTGATCATCTGCGCCGAGCTGCGCAGCCCGCCGAGCAGCGCGTACTTGTTATTCGACGCCCATCCGGCCAGCGCCACGCCGTAGACGCCCATCCCGGAGAGTCCCAGGATGAACAGCACGCCGATATTGAGATCGGTGAGCTGCATGTAAGTGTGGACCGGGCCGATGTTGATATCGGTGCCGAAGGGAATCACGGAAATCGCGATCAGCGCGAAAAATACCGCGATGAACGGCGCGAGAAAATAAAAGACCTTATTGACATGCGAAGGAAGCATGTCTTCCTTGGTGAGCAGCTTGATGACGTCGGCGAGCGGTTGAAGCAGCCCGTGCGGCCCCACTCTTCTTGGTCCGACGCGCAATTGAATGTGCGCGATGACCTTACGCTCGATCCATTGCAGGTAGGCGAGCGTGGTCATCAAAACGAACGCGACCACCGCGGCTTTGATGAGGCTGAGGATGAGAAAATTCATCGTGCGTGTGCGACCGCGTACCTTTCCATGGAGTTCGTCAGCCCGTTGATGATTTTTCCGGCGTCGGAGGCGAGCTTGATGAACTGCTGCTCCTGCTCGTCATTGATGTAGCCGAGTCGTTTGGCAACTTCGATTTGTGTTTCCACTTCACTCAGCGAGCCGAGCGCGGACGCCAGATGCTGGATGTATTCGCGCGTGTTGTCGCGTTCGTGGCCGGCGGCGATTTTCGATGGGATGGCAACCGTGGCGCGGCGCATCGATGTTGCCAGTCCGAACAGCTCTTCGCGCGGAAATTGTCTCGTCAGTTCGTAGACCATGGTGACGAGATCCATGGATTTCTGCCACGCAAGCAGGTCCCTGTATGATTTGATCACTGGTTCCTGGCCTCTGGGTCCTGGCCCCTGTACAAAACTCCCGGCGATTCCATGACAGAATTCAGAATTTTCGAATATTTAGAAAGGGAGCCGGACGTAAATAGTGTGTCGCCGGACGATTGAATCATCCCCGGCAGTGCTGCGACGTGACCGTTCAGGGGCATGGTCACCGCGGCACCTCCGGTCGCAACGATCGGCAGCGGAACGTTGTATCCGTGGACCGTGTTCCGGATTTCTTCGAACACCTTATCCGGCAGCCAGATTCCAAGTTTCAACTCAAGCTCGCGCGCGATCATGCCGAAAATTTCGAGATCGGTTTTGGCCCCCATCACCTTCACGGCCGGTTTCAACTTCTGAATTTCGCCGCACACGTTGGTGACGGTCCCGGATTTTTCGTAAGCCGACGCGGCCGGCAGCACGATGTCGGCGCGGCGCGCAGTTTCGGTCAGGAACAGATCCTGCACCACCACGAACGCATTCGACGAAGCGAGCGTCGCGTTCTTAAGCGGATTCGCGCCCACCACCCACAACACATCGAGATCCGGCGCGGCCAGCATCTGCTCACGGCTCATGCCGCCGTCTCGCGGGATCAGCCCCATGTCGAAAGCGCCGCGCGAATTCGAATAATCCACCAGGCAGACGTACTTCACCGGAATCCCCAGCGAATCGCCGAAGGCGACCAGCTTCTTCACGGCATCGCCCTGGACGGAATCGCCGAACACGATCACCAGGTTCGTTTCGGCCGCGAGCTTTTCGCGCAGCGATTCGACGTCGGCGGCCTTGGCGTGGGAATAATGATCCTCTCGGACCGGGCCCGGCGTCACCGTATAAATGTGCGCCGCGTGGTGGCGGACATTGGCGCGCGCCTGGAACGCCAGCAGAGGATGCTGCTGCGACAGATCGCTGCCCACGATCAGCACGGCCTTGGCGGAGTACAGATCGTCGGTGGTAGCCAAGGCGTCGTTTCGGCCGGCCAGCGCGTCGAACAACGCCGCTAAGTCGCCCGTGCGGTGATGATCGATGTTCTGGGTTCCCAATCC
Source organism: Terriglobia bacterium (assembly GCA_963797245.1). Taxonomy (GTDB): domain Bacteria; phylum Acidobacteriota; class Terriglobia; order Bryobacterales; family Bryobacteraceae; genus Palsa-187. Next base: position 518,598 of record CAWCPE010000005.1, on the reverse strand, counting down.
CTGGCGTGCGAGCTTGGCCAGGAAGAAATTCTCTTCATTGGTGGTGTGATTCGACCCGATGATGCCGAACTTTTTGGCGCCCTTAAATCGCCCGGCCACGATTTCGATCGCCTTGGACCATGAAATCGGCTCGAATCCGTCACCCGAGCGCAGCATCGGAGACTGCAGGCGCTCCGGGTGCTCCACAAAATCGAACGCATAGCGGCCTTTGACGCACAGGAACTCGCCATTGATTCCGCTGCGGTCGCGATTGTTTCCGCGCATGATTTTTCCGTTGCGCACGCCGAGCGTGGTGCGGCAGCCGTCGGCGCAGTGCGTGCAGATGGTGCCGACGTGCTCCATTTCCCACGGCCGCGTCTGATAGCGATAGATTCCGCTGGTCAGCGCGCCCACCGGGCAGATGTCGATGCAGGCGCCGCACTCGTCGCATTCCAGATGATCGAAGTGATTGGGGACGATCTCGGAAATCGCGCCGCGATTCGATACCCCCAGCGCATTCACGCCCATCCCTTCATTGCACATGCGAACGCACCGGTAGCACAGAATGCAACGCGGGGCATCGAAGAACACCACCGGCGACCACTGCTTCTCATCGACGTGAAGCTTCCGCTCGGTAAAGCGGCTTTCGCCCGCGCCGTAGCGGAACACCATGTCCTGCAGTTCGCACTCGCCGCCCTTGTCGCACACCGGGCAATCCAGTGGATGATTGGTCAGCAGGAATTCAAGCGTCCCTTTCCGCGCGGCTTTCACCACCGGCGAGTCCGTGTGGACGACCATCCCTTCGGCCACCGGCAGCGTGCAGCCCACCTGCAGCTTGGGCGTCTTTTCGACCTCCACCAGGCACATCCGGCAGGCGGCTTGCAGCGTGAGGCCTTCGTAATAGCAGAACGCCGGAATCTCGATGCCGTTCTGCCGCGCCGCTTCGATCAGCAGCGTGCCTTTTTCCGCCTCAGCCGGTTTTCCGTCGAGTGTAAATTTCACTAATTCAGGCATTCACTAGCACCGATTCCGGAACAATATATTTTTCGAAATCCGCCGCGAACTTGTCGACAATCGAAATGGTCGGCATGGCCGCCGCATCACCCAGCGCGCAGAACGTGCGGCCCAGCATATTTTTCGATAATTCCCCCAGCAGCGGCACATCCTCGCGCCGCCCGTGGCCGTCCACCATGCGCTGCAGAATTTTCCGCAGCCAGGTGGTGCCTTCCCGGCACGGGATGCACCAACCGCAGCTTTCGTGCGCATAAAACCGCATGATGCGCAACGCCACCCGGACCATATCGGTCGACTCGTCCATGACCACCATGCCGCCCGATCCGAGCATGCTCCCGATCTTGGTGAGCGTGTCGTAATCCATCGGAATATCGCACTCTTCGGCGCGCAAAATAGGGCACGACGATCCGCCCGGCACCACTGCCTTGAGCTTCCGCCCGTGCGGAATTCCGCCGGCCACTTCCTCGATCGCCTTCATCATTGGATATCCGAGCGGCAGCTCATACACGCCCGGCTTATTCACGTTCCCGGAAATGCACACCAGGCGCGTCCCACCGTTTTTCGGCGTGCCGAGATCGGCGAACGCCCTCGCTCCATCATTAATAATGTGCGGAATGGCGCTGTACGTCTCGACGTTGTTGAGCAGCGTGGGCGACGCCCAGGCTCCCGCGACCGCTGGAAACGGCGGTTTCATACGCGGAACGCCGCGCTTGCCTTCGAGCGAATCGAGCAGCGCGGTTTCCTCCCCGCACTCATACGCGCCCGCGCCCGAGTGCGTGTAGAGATCGAAATCCCAGCCGGTTCCCGCGATGTTCTTGCCCAGGTAGCCGCGTGAATACGCCTCGGCCATCACGGAGTTCATCAGCTCAATCAGGTACCGATACTCGCCGCGTATATAGATGTAGCCGGCGTGCGCGTCCACCGCCAGGCTGGCAATGAGAATCCCCTCGATCATCTGCAGCGGATCGTATTCCATCAGCAGCCGGTCTTTGCAGGTGCCCGGCTCACTCTCATCCGCATTGATGATGATGTATTTCGGCTTGGGCGAGGTGCGCGGAACGAAGCTCCATTTGAGGCCGGTGGGAAATCCCGCGCCACCGCGGCCGCGCAGCGCCGACGCTTTCACTTCATCGATAATCTGGTCGGGCTTCATCTCGCGCGCCTTCAGGAACGCCTTGAAGCCGCCGGTCGCCAGATAGGTGTCGAGCGATGTCGAATTCTCCACGCCGAAGCGGCGGCTCAGGACGCGGGTTTCAAGCGGACTTGGTTCGTTATACAAAGGCATCCGGATTTTAATGCGCCTTCCTGAGCAAATCGATCAATTGATCTAACCGCTCCGGGGTGACGAAGTGATGAAAATCATAATTGATTTCGACGGCCGGCGCCCAGGAACAGGCGCCCATGCATTCCACTTCTTCGAGCGAAAACAGGCCGTCGGCGGTAACCTGCTTGTGGCCGATGCCCAGCTTTTTGCAGGCGTGCTCGTAAAGTTCCTCGCCACCCACCAGCATGCAGCTGATGTTGGTGCACACCTGGACGTGAAATTTCCCCAGCGGCTTGCGATGCAGCATCGAATAGTAGCCGACCACCTCATCCACCTGTAAAGGCGCCACGCCGCAGCGCCGCGCAACTTCTTCGATCAACTCCTCGGTGATCGCGCCGACTTCATCCTGCGCGTAAATCAGCATCGGCACCACAGCGGAACGCTGTTTGCCCGACGGATAGCTCGCCAGCATTTTTGTAAAACGTTCTTCAAGCGCGGGCGAAAACGTCATCGGTCCGTATCTCCCAACACAAAATCCATGCTGCCCAATGACGCGATCGAATCGGCGATCAGCGTGTCCTTCAGCATTACGCCCAGCGCCATCAGGTTTCCGAAACTGGGCGTGCGCATGTGCACGCGGTAGGGCTTCGACGTTCCGTCGCTCACGATGTAGTAAGCGATCTCGCCACGCGGCGATTCGACTGCCTGATAAACTTCGCCCGCCGGCACCCGGAATCCTTCGGTCACGATCTTGAAGTGATAGATGAGCGCCTCCATCTGCGTCTTCATCCGTTCGCGATCCGGCAGCACCACGTGCGGAGCATCGGCGTGCCACGCCCCTTCGGGCATTCCTTCCAGAGCCTGCGTCACAATGCGCGCGCTCTGCCGCATCTCGACCAGCCGGACGCGATACCGTCCCCAAACATCGTTACTCGTGAAAGTCGGGACATCGAAGTCGAATTTTTCGTAACTCGAATATGGCTCCGATTTGCGAATGTCCCAATTGAGCCCGGCCGCGCGGAGCATCGGCCCGGTGACGCCGCGATCGAGCATCTCCTCAAGCGGAATGAATCCGACTCCCTTGGTGCGCCGCGTCCAGATGGGATTGGCATTGAGCAGGTCTTCGTATTCGTCAACCTTCGATCCGAACGCGCGGATAAACGTGCCGACGCGCTTCTCCCATCCGCGCGGCGGTTCGAGCGCCAGCCCGCCGATGCGGATGTAGCTGGTCATCATCCGCTGGCCCGAAAACATTTCGAAGATGCGGAGAATGTCTTCGCGCTCGCGGAAGCAATAAAAGAACACGCTCATCGCGCCGATATCCAGCGCGTGCGTTCCCAGCCACACCAGGTGGCTCTGGATTCGCGAAAGTTCCACCAGCATCACGCGCATCCACTGCGCGCGCGGTGGAATTTCGAGCTGCAATAATTTCTCGACCGCCAGCGCGTACACCAGATTGTTGGACAGGTTCGCCAGGTAATCCACGCGATCGGTCAGCGTCACCACCTGCTGCCAGTGCTTCTGCTCGCACTCTTTTTCGATGCCGGTATGCAGGAACCCGATGTCGGGAACCGCGCTGCGGATGGTCTCGCCGTCGAGTTCCAGCATGATGCGCAGCACGCCGTGGGTCGACGGATGCTGGGGCCCCATGTTGAGCGTCATCAACCGCGGCGCCGCCGGATTGGCGGGCTCCGCCACCGGAGCCGCAACAGTCGCTACGTGATCGTCGTCGAGGGTTCTGCTCATATTTATTCCTGCGAGTATGTGTACTTGTAGCCGTGCACCGGATAATCCTTGCGCAGCGGATGGCCTTCCCAATCGACCGGCATCAGAATCCGCTGGAGGTTCGGATGATTGCGAAACCGGATGCCGAACATATCGAACACCTCGCGCTCATACCAGTCCGCCGCGCGCCAAACTTCAAACACCGAATCGATTTCCGGCGCCTCGCCTGAAAGCCGGCACTTCACCCGCAGCCGCTGGTTGTGCTCGATCGAATGCAGTTGATAGACGACTTCAAAGCGCGGCTCGGCCGGATGCCAGTCCACCGCGGTCACCGCGCTCAACCGGACGTATTTCTCTTCGCTCTTCAGATACCGGCACAGATCCAGGATGCGCGCCGGATCGGCAATCGCGACCGACTCGCCGAACGTTTCGTGCGTTTCAAGAATGGCGTCATGCGTCATTTGGAATCCTTCTCACTCGACCAGTCGAGCGCGCCCTTCTTCCACACGTAGAAGTACCCCACCAGCACCAGCGCGATAAACACAAACATCTCAGCAAACGCGAACATCTTCAACTGCCGATAGACCACCGCCCAGGGATACAGGAACACCGCTTCAATATCGAACAGGATGAAGATCATCCCCACCAGGTAAAACTTCACACTGAAGCGTTCCCGCGCGCTGCCGACTGGCGCCATACCGGATTCATACGGCGTATCTTTGAGCGGACTGCGCGCCCGTTTTCCGAGCAGCGTCGACGCGCCGATCAATCCCGCCGCAAGGGCCGCGGCGATCAGGACTTGCACCAGAACAGGGAAATAGGATTCAGCGTAGCTGGTTGGCATTTAGATTGTGGCCGTAACACTTCAATATAATGAGGGGCGAAACAGGGTGTCAATCTCTCGCGATGGAAAATGCATTCACCAAGATGATTCAAGTTGTGGTAAACGGAAAGCCGCACGACGTTCCGGAAGGCGCGAATGTCTTGTCGCTGTTACAGACTCTCGAAATCGACCCGTCGCGCGTGGCGGTCGAGCTGAATCGCGAAATCGTGCGCAAACCGGAATGGGAATCGACGGCGCTGAACGACGGCGCGCGCATCGAGATCGTATGGTTTGTCGGAGGCGGATGACTTATCACGCGGGCAAAGACATCCGGCCCGGTGATCTGATCAACTACGCCGGTTCGCCCGGGAACGTCGATTTCGTAGTCAGCGAACCGACCGGCGACGCTGCGATGGACTGGTACCTCAAAGAAAATTCGCGCGGAGGAGTGATGATCGTCGCCGAGGGCTATGGCAGCGTCTTTCTGCCCGATCCCGAACAGGAAGAAGATCTCGATCTTGTCTCGCGGAAGCCGTGAATCGAAGGGAGGCGCCTTGGTATTGTTGATAGAGGTGATCGAATGGCACTCGTACAGAAAGACAAAACCCCGCTCATGGTGCCCGAACCCATCCGCCGCCGCGCGGGATTCAAGCCGAGCGACCGGTTGGAATTCAAAGCGAGCGGCGGCGTCATCACCATCACCGCCAAGCCCGACGACGAAGACGAATACACACCCGAACAAAGGCGAGAAATTCTCGCCGATCTGAAGCTCGCAAAAAAGGACATCGCCGAGGGCCGGTTCTACGGCCCATTCAAGACCGGCGCCGAGGTCCGCAAATTCGTCGAAGCTGAACTAAGAAAAACGGCGGGAGCGAAACCTAAGCGGAGGAAGCGAGGATTGTCTTAAGTCCTCCGGTCCTCGAGGCAAGCTAGAACGCCCCAGCCGCTGTGCAGAAGGCGTTTTACAAACAACTCGATTTGCTCCGCGAAAATTTGCGCCATCCTTCACTTCGCGCCAAGAAATTCGATCAGGCCGAAGCCGTTTGGCAGGCTCGCGTCAACCGCGATTGGCGATTCTACTTCGCCGTCGGGAAAGACGCTTATCACATCCTGAAATTGACTGCCCATCCCAAGTAGCGGACACCCTATTGACATCACCTCTCAGTCGAGTACAATCGAAAGGTCGCCGTAATTCCGCAAAAACGGAAGCGCCCCAATATGTTCAAAGCCAAAAAGAGCCGTCCCGAACCGCCGATCCAGGATCGGACCTATTCATCGAGCGAAGTCGCCCAGGTAGCCGACGTCAGTTTGCGGCAGCTTCAGTGGTGGGATGAGCGGAAAGTGGTTTCCCCGCGACATGAGGGGCATCGCCGCGTGTATTACCCGGCCGAGGTGATCGAAATCACCGTGATCGCGGAACTACGGCGCAAGGGATTTTCGCTCCAGAAAATCCGCCGCGTGCTGCGCTTCCTGCAGCGCGAAATGGGCAAGCGCCTGGCCGACGTCATGGGCGCCACTTCCAACCTCCACCTGGTCACCGACGGCAAGTCGATTTACCTCGAAGACCAGCATGACCGGATCATCGACATCATCAAAAACGCCCGCCAGCCTATGTTCCTGGTGTGCGTGACCGATCAGGCCCGCCGCCTGGACGACATTGACCGCAAACCGGTTCGCAATGAGCCCGGCCTGGCCGCCCGCCGCGCACGCATGGGCTAAACGCTTTCCAAAAGACCGTGAAAAAAGGGGACAGACCACTCTGTCCCCAGCCAGTCATCCCAGCGGCCTCCCGAGGCGCGTCTCCAGTGGACAGAGCGGTCTGTCCCCTTTTTTCCGGCTGATATACTGGGCGTAGAGGTAGGCAGGAGATGCCATCGCGTCGCAGCCCATTCTTCCCCGTCATTTTTTGCGCTTTGCTTGGCCTCCTGACGGCCGCATTATTTCACGCCCGCACCGCCCAGGCCAGTGAGCCGGATGATCCCATCCGCCAGAACGTCAGGCTGTTCACCCAGGTCTACAATCTGGTCGAACAGAATTTCGCCGATCCCGTAAAGCCCGATCAGGCCATTTATGACGGCGCCATCCCCGGCATGCTGCATGAGCTCGATCCGCATTCTAATTTTTTCGATCCCAAAGAATATCGCGCTCTTAAAGAGGACCAGTCCGGCCATTACTTCGGCATCGGCATGACCGTTCAGCAGCGCGACGGCAAGACCGTGGTGGTGGCGCCCTTCGTCGGCTCGCCCGCCTACAAAGCCGGATTGCGCCCCGGCGACGTGATTGTTGAAGTCAATGATAAGAAGACCGACGGCCTCAACAGCATCGAAGTGGCCGACCTGTTAAAGGGACCCAAAGGCACCGCCGTTCAGGTGAAAGTCGCACGCGACGGAGTCGCCGGGCTCGTTTCCTTCAACCTCATCCGCGACGAAATCGCCCGCTCGAGCGTTCCCGACGCCTTCTTCCTGAAACCCGGCATCGCCTACATCAAAATCGAACAGTTCAACGACGACACCGCGCAGGAGATGATCGACAAACTCAAAAAGCTCGGCGAAAGCCACATCCAGGGCCTGGTGCTCGACCTGCGCGACAACCCCGGCGGCCTTTTGATGGAAGGCGTCGACACGGCGGGGCATTTTCTCAAGAAGAATGAAGTGGTAGTCAGCCATCACGGCCGCGCACAGGCGAATAAAATCTACACCGCCGAGAACGGCGGAACGGCCACGAATTACCCAATAGTCGTGGTGGTCGATCGCATGACCGCCTCCGCCGCGGAAATCGTATCGGGCGCCCTACAGGACCATGACCGCGCCTGGATTCTGGGTGAAACCACGTTCGGCAAAGGCTTGGTCCAGACCGTTTTCCCGCTCAGCGAAGGCACCGGCCTCGCGCTCACCACCGCGCACTATTACACGCCCAGCGGCCGCCTGATCCAGCGCGATTATTCGCACATCTCGTTTCTCGATTACTACAACCACACCGATCTCAATGAGAGAAACAAGAAGGACGTGAAGATGACCGATTCCGGCCGCACCGTCTACGGCGGCGGAGGCATCACGCCCGATGAGAAATACACCGAGCCCAAACTCGATCGCCTGGAAACGCTGCTGATCCGCAAATACGAGTTCTACGATTTCTCCGCGAAATATTTCGGCGCGCGCCACGACACCCGCCTTCCCGAAAACTGGCAGCCGGACGACAAAGTGCTCACCGATTTTCACGATTATCTGCGCCAGTCGAAGCTCGATTTCAAAGATGCCGATTTCGATCAGGATCGCGACTGGATTCGCGAGCAACTCCGCACCGAAATGTACGTGACCGCTTTCGGTGTGGATGAATCCCGCAAAATCGCAATCGAGCAGGACCCGGAAATCAAGGACGCCATCGACGCTCTGCCCAAAGCGCAAGCTCTGCTCGACACGGCCAGGAAAACTCTGGTCGAGCGCATGAACGGCCAGCAACGCGCCGCCCGTTAAGCGTAATAAAAAAGTAGCGAAAAAAGGGGACTGACTACTCTGTCCCCAAATCCACAACCTGCTCACGTCCGCATCGCCACTCAGTGGACAGAGCGGTCTGTCCCCTTTTTTCGCCACCTCACGCGTCGCGTTAAAATAAAACTTGCCCCCACAGATTACCGTCCTCGACGCCGGAGGACAGTATTGCCACCTGATCGCCCGCCGTGTGCGCAACCTAGGCGTCTACGCCGAAGTCGCACCCAGCGAAACCCCCGCGGCCCAGCTCACCGGCCGTAAAGGCATCATCATCTCCGGCGGACCAGCCAGCGTCCACGATCCCGGTAGCCCTACCATCGACCCGGCGTTACTCCACACCGGCACGCCCATCCTCGGCATCTGCTACGGCCACCAGTTGATGGCGCATCTCCTTGGAGGCCGCGTCGAAAAAGGTAGGCACGGCGAATACGGCTTCGCTAATCTGCAAATCGATTCAAGCGACAGCGTACTCGCTGGAATCGCAGCGCCCCAGCAAGTCTGGATGAGCCACTTCGATACAGTAGCCGCGGCCCCTGCCGGCTTCGACGTCCTGGCCAGCACCGAAACCTGCTCCATCGCAGCCATCGCTGACCCCGTGCGCAATCTGTTCGCCGTCCAGTTCCACCCCGAAGTCGCGCACACCCCCTGCGGGACATCGATCCTAAAGAACTTCGTATTCAACATCTGCCACTGCACCCAGGATTGGGACCCGGCCGGCCAGATCCGCCAGATCGAAGATCAAATCCGAGCGACCGCGCGCGACCGCAAGGTCTTCTTCTTCGTGAGCGGAGGAGTAGATTCGACAGTCGCGTACACACTAACCCAACGCGCCCTAGACAGCACGCGAGTCCGAGGAGCCTACGTCGACACCGGCCTGATGCGCGAAGGCGAAACGGACCTGGTCCGCCGCAACTTCCCGTCCATAGAAATCGTAGACGCAAGCCGCGAATTTCTAGCTGCGTTAGAAAACGTGACCGACCCCGAACGCAAACGCCACATCATCGGCGAAGAGTTCGTCAAGGTCCAGGGGCGCGTCCTCGAAGCCGACCAAATCTTAGACGCAAGCTGGATTCTAGGCCAAGGCACTATCTACCCCGACACGATCGAGTCCGGCGGATCAGCGAAAGCCGATTTAATCAAAACCCATCACAACCGGGTAGCCGGAATCCAGGCGCTAATCGAGCAAGGCCGAATCCTCGAACCGCTGGCGAGTTTCTATAAGGATGAAGTCCGAGCCATCGGCCGCGAGTTGGGCGTCGCGCCGGAAATGCTGGACCGCCATCCCTTCCCCGGCCCAGGTCTTGCAATCCGCTGCCTCTGCTCCACGACCGAAGGCGCGCCGGAACCCACGCCCGATGGCTGGATTCTCCCCGTCCGATCGGTAGGAGTCCAAGGCGACGCAAGAACATATCGCCCGGTTCTTGTTCTGGAACATTTCCCGGAAACAATGGAGTCCGCCGCAAGATTGACGAATCGAATCGCCGGCGTGAACCGAGTGATCGTCGCGGTATGGACCGTGCAACCCATCGACCAGCTACGCGTGCACCAGGCAACGCTTACTGAAGATCGCCTAGCGCGCCTACGGAAAGCCGATGCTATCGTGAGACGCCTGGCGCGCGACTTCGACGCGTCGATCTGGCAATTCCCCGTAGTCCTGATCCCCGCAGGAACCTCAGATCGTCCAGACTCGGTCGTACTGAGACCGATCGATTCCGTAGACGGCATGACCGCCAGCGCAGTCCGCATGCCCGCGGCGTTGCTCGAAACGATCGTCACCGAACTCCGTGAAGTCGAAGGCATAGCAGGAGTCTTCTACGACCTCACCAACAAACCCCCCGCCACCATCGAGTGGGAGTAGGAAGCGGACGCCTGCGCCTACAACGCGATAGACCAGCCGTGCCGGTAACGGGGGGTGAGGCATCGACTTTTCACACACACTCGTGACGGTGGGGATCCATCCGGCACTTTTACGTGCGCGACACGATTCAAAAGGCTTCGGCTTTGGATGCAACTCGCTGCGGTGAGAGCAGACGGATGGTGATCGCCACCGCTGGTGCCAGATAGGCGAAGGTCACGGTGACCCACATCAGGGCGCCCGCGCATTCCTGGTCGCCTAGTGGTGAACCGAACAGCCCCTGCGCCAAAACGTAGTGCGGATAGACTACGCGATTGCAAAAAGTAAGAAATGCCGAAAGCGCGTCGCACGGCAGCGTGGCGAGGAACAGATACAACGGAATCGACCATGGGGGCCATCTCGCTAGGCTTGGCCAGGGCTGGATGACCGGCCACCAGAACAGAAGACCCGCGGCAAGGAAGCACGCGTGTTCGAATGCATGCCATCCCGCTGACCGCATGCCGATCGCGAACAACGCGGGAACATGCCATCCGATGACGGCGCCGGCCGAGGCGAGCCAGCAGGTCACCGGGTGCGTCATCACGCGCCCCACCTCGCGCACCGGCGGCCATTTCAGAAGCGTGCCTAAGACGCCCACCAGGCGCTGCGGAAGGGCCCGACGGAAGATCATCACGGGAGCTCCCATCAGAATGAGCGGAGCCGCGACCAACATCAGCAGGAGATGTTGGATCATGTGCGCCGTCAGAAGCTGGTGGTCCATCGCGGCCAGCGGAGACGCTGCAGCGACCCACACTGAAAACATGCCGGTCAGAAACGCCGCGAGCCGAACGGAACCCCGAACTTGATACCAGCCCCGCACGTAGAATACGCCCAAAACGATCAGAGCCAGCGTGACGGCTTCCGACTGCATTGAGCGCTTATGGATGAACGGCTGCTTCGATGGGATGCGAAGCATCGTGCGCGGGCGCTTGACCAGCCGGGTGGAGCGTCTCGAGAAACGCCACCAGCGCGGTGGTCTCCGCGGGAGTCAAATTTTTTCCGTAAGCCGGCATGTTCCCACCACCCTGAATCACCTGGCGAACCAGCTGATCATACGTGAGGTCGACCGCCACGCGATCCAGTTCCGGTCCGCGCAACCCTCCCACCCCGCCTAGCGCGTGACAGTTGTGGCACTGCTTGGCTTGAAACACCAGAGCACCCTGGCGCTCGAGCGGAGACCGGCCTTTCACGAATTGCGTCGGAATCGGTTCGCCGCTCCAGGCATCCATGATGGGACTCCAGGGCGCGTAGCCGGAAAGATGCGTGAAAGTGCCCAGCGAAACCGAGATCACCAGAATCGACAGCACGGCGATGGGCCGGCGCATCCAGCTTTTCTCGCCTTCCCCGGAAACAAACGGAAGCGCGAACAGCACCGCCAAGACGATTACCGGTCCGATCAACAACGCCGGAGTTTCCATGGAGGGCGGAAGCAGACTCAGCACAGCATAGAGCCACAGGAAAAAATAATCCGGCTTGGGCACGGTCTGGATAATGGTCGGATCCGGCTGGCCGCTCGGTCCGAACGGGCCGAAATACACCGAGCACGCGACCACGCATAGCAGGATGACCCCGGAGAAAACCAGGTCCTTCCCGATCGCCGCGGGAACAAACGGGATTCCGTCACGGTGCGTCAGCTCGTGATATTCCTTGATGTACGTCGCGCGGCGGACCAGGCGTCCGGGCATTGGCCACTCGTTGATTCCCAGCTTCAGGACCAGCAGCAGATGCAGGCCGACGAAGGCGATCAACAATCCCGGGATCACGAACACGTGCAGCGCGAAGAAGCGCGATAGCGTGGCGCCCGCGATGATCGGACCGCCCAGCAGCAGCTTCACGATCCACGGACCCAGCACCGGCACGCGGCTCGAAATCGACGCTCCGATGCCCAGTCCCCAGTAAGCGTCCTGATCGAATCGCAGCACCTGGCCGGTAAACGCCATTCCGAGCGTCAACAGCAGAAGCAGAACACCCACCACCCAGGTCAGTTCTCGGGGAAATTTGTAGGCCCCGAAAATAAATACCTGGATCATGTGGATCAGCACGATCGCCAGCATGAAATTCGAGCCCCAGCCGTGCAGCGCCCGGATGAACCATCCGAGCGTGACCTGGTGATTCAGAATCTGAAGGCTGTTCCACGCTTCTCCCGCCGACGGTACGTAGAGCAGCGCCAGCAGAATTCCGGTGACCAGCTGAAGAACGAACACCGTCAACGCGGCACTGCCGAACACGTAGGCCCAGCTCGCGGTTCGGCGCGGCACCGGGTGCGCCATGGTCTCCTCGACCACCGGAGCAAGCTGAATCCGGGCTTCGAACCACTCACCGATTTTCTTGATCAGGCGCATGGCGTTTTCTTCGCAGAAATGTTGATGAGGCTCGCCGAGGTGACGCCGCCGGGGGTGGGCATCTCGCCGACCTGAATGGTGAGGTTTCCCTGCTCCACTTTGTAGGGATATTCAAACAAGCCGCGCTCAGGAGGTCCCGACGCGCGCGATCCATCCGAATAATACACGCCGCCATGACACGGGCACATGAACAATCCGGACTGCGGGAACCAGCGGACCGGGCAGCCGAGGTGGGCGCAGTTGATCGCAAAAACCTGGAACTTCGTTCCATCCACATTGCGGACCCAACAAGGAGTGTTCGCGGTCTCGCCATCGGCTGGATTGGCGGACGGATGCCGGTAGGTCGCAAGGCGCGTCTGGCCGGCCGGAAATTGCGCCACCGAGCCCAGCGAAAGCCACGCTTCGGAATCCGGCTTGCGCCCGCCCATCACAGGAGAAAGGATATACCGCACGATCGGCACCGCCAGCACCACACCGGCGGCCCCATTGATAAGGATCCCAAGCTTGATCAGGATCCCGCGTCTGGAAACTTCCGGATCACTCATCGGATTCCTCCCTTTTGCCGTTGCGCGGCAAGCCACGCCACCACATCGGAGACATCTTCGGGCGACATCGGCTTGCCAGCCACGTCGCCGCGCCAGTCCGGAGCCCCCATGTCGGGGCGTCCCGTAATGACGGTGGTCCGAAGGCCCTGGTCGCTCACCAATGTAAGATACGCTCCATTCACAATCGACCCGGCCTTCCCGCCGCGTCCCTGCGGACCATGGCATGACGCGCAATACGTCCCAAATACTTCCGCTCCACGCTGCGCATCGCCGGGATTGGGCGCCGCATACGGTGGAGGATTGGCGTCACGCAGGGCTTCCGGACTGGCCCACGTCCGGATTCCGTGGACAATCACATGAATCTGATCGTCGGTCAACATTCCGCCGGCGCTTCGCGCGAACGCGGGCATGGAGGTTCCCGAAACTCCATTCGCCGTGACCTTTTGAATCGCGGCATCGTCAGCGATCGCGAGGTAAACCGGATCGCTCAAGCCGATCGCAATGCCTCCCTTACCGTCCGGACCGTGACAGCCGGCGCAGTTCCGGCCGTACAGCGTTTTGAAATCCACAACCTTGCTGGGACGGACCACCTCCGCGTCCACCGGCGGGCCGGCACTGTCGCGAGTGCAGCCGGTGAGCGCCGCGAAGGTGATTGCAAGAAGAACCCCACGGTTGCTCATTTTTCGTCGTCCTCGTGATGCTCCTCCATAATTCCGGGAGTTTCCATGATGAGGCGAAACGGCATGCGTTGCGTCGTACGGATCTTCTGCGTACGGGCGACCACCAGGCCGGCCACAATTCCGAATCCCATCTGCGAAATCACGAACCAGCTCCACTGAATGCGCTGATTGAGGACCGGATTCACGATGTCGAGGATTCCCCAAATCAGGCCGGACCACATGATCGGAGCGATAAAGCCGCCCAGCAAGACCGGACGACGGGGAAGCATCGGCAGCATCGCCCCATACAGCAATCCGACCAGCAATGAAGTAAGCAGATGAATCGGAACCGCGATCAGCAGCACGCTGAAATGAAATGCGGAGAGTTGCTCCGTACTCTCCGTCATGGAACTCGGTAAGAAGCCCGCCACCAGGAGATTGATCGGATACCAGATGGTGTGGCCGCTCGCGATGCCGTACAACATCGCGAGCAACGCCATGGCCACGCTTCCGGCCAGTCCGCCCTTGATTCCCGCGGAAATCGGATGGATTTCGAGCGGAAGCCAGGCGCGCTTGAGGTCTTCTTCGACCTCGGCATGCGCCACCACACGGTGCACGGGCTCGATGGCCGCGACCGGCGCTTCGATACGCACCGTTTCATGCTCCTCATGCGGCAGAACGTTGCGAAACCAACCCACCGTGCCGGCGATGGTGAATACTGCTCCGAGCACGCTGACCGCCGCGCTGGTCACCATTCCCGCGAACAGCAGCGTGACTCCCAGCGCGAGCACAATCGGCCACGCCGTTCGCGCCGGCATCTGGATGGTCGACGCCGCTCCCGGACCGCCTTGGTTAGATCCTTCCACAGCCATTCCCCTCCCTTCCTAACGTCCGATGATGTATACGACTGTGAAAACCACCACCCACACCGCGTCCACGAAGTGCCAATACAGGGACAAAACCTCAACCCGCTCGGCGTGATGCTGGGTTACCTTTCCCAGCAGCGCGAAGATGAGCACGGTGGTCAGAGCCAGCAGTCCGAACGTCACGTGAGTCGCATGCAGTCCCACCAGAGAGTAATAAGTGGTCCCGAACAGGTTGGTCTGGATGGTTAAGCCTTCGTCGTAAATCAGGTGGCGCCATTCGAGGCCGGTGCCCACCAGGAAAATCGCCCCCAGCGCGATGGTCAAAGTCCACCACAGCGAGAAGCCGCCGACGGTTCCCTTCTTCAGCGACATCACGGCCAGGTGGACGGTGATGCTGCTTGAAAGCAGGCAGATCGTGTAGAAAATCGGAGCATGCAGCACGTCCTTCGGCAGCGGCCCGCTGATGCTTTTTCCGATGTAGAAAATATACGCGATGACGAAGATCGTAAAAATCGCCGATTCGGCCGCGATCAGGGAATACATCCCGACGGTGCCCCGCGACGGGAGCTTCCATTCAACTTGGGCCGGTGGCATGGGAACGGATGCGGTGCTCATTAGGCGCTCCTTATTCGTAATGCCAGTCCGGATCTTCCGGATGCTTCAGGTCCCACAGCGGACGCCGGCTCTTGACCACCGGCAAGGTCGCGAAATTATACTCCGGCGGCGGCGACGACGTGGACCATTCGAGCGTCCACGCGTCCCACGGATCGTTCCCGGCGACCTCGCCTTGCAGGTACGACCACACCAGATTGATCACGAACGCGGCCGTGCCGGCGATCTGGAAAAAGACGCCGATGGTCACGATCAGATTCCAGATGTCCCAACCGCGCCCCGGCTCGTACGTATAAATCCGGCGCGGCATCCCGAGCATCCCCGGAATGTGCATGAAATCGAAGGTCAGGTGGAATCCGATCAGGAACAGCCAGAAATGGAGCTTGCCCAGCTTCTCGTTGTACATTCTTCCGCTCATCTTCGGAAACCAGTAGTAGAACGCTCCAAACAGCGTGAACAGAATGCCGCCGACAATCACATAGTGAAAGTGAGCGATCACGAAATACGAATTTCCAAGCTGCCAGTCGAACGGGGCGATGCTCAGCATGACGCCCGTCAGTCCCGCGATCAGGAACTGGAACAGAAACGCGATGCAAAACAGCATGGGAGTCTTGAAAATGATGTGCCCGCCCCACATGGTAGCCAGCCAGTTGAAAATCTTGATTCCGGTGGGCACCGCAATCGCCATGGTCGACAGCACAAAGAATGTATTCCCGGCGGCGCTCATGCCCACCGTGAACATATGATGGGCCCACACGCTCATGCTGATGAATGCGATCGCCACCGACGCGGCCACCATCACCGGGTAGCCAAAAATCGCTTTGCGCGAAAACACCGGGATGATTTCGGAAGCGAACGCAAATGCCGGAATCGCCAGCACATACACTTCGGGATGCCCGAACACCCAGAAGAAGTGCATCCAGATGACCGCCGACCCTCCGGCCTGCGTGTCGAAGAAATGCCCGCCCAGGTACCGGTCCACCACCAGCATGAGCTGCGCCGCCGTCAGCGGACTCACCGCCAGGATCACCAGCGCCCCCATGGTGAGATTCAGCCACGCGAGCAGCGGCATCCGGCCGAGCGTCATTCCCGGGCACCGCATGCAGAAGATGGTGGCAATAATGTTGATCGCCGTCCCGACGCTGCCGAAGCCGGAGATCAGCAGCGAAAGCGTCCAGAAATCCGAGCTATGCCCCGGAGAAAATGTCTGCGACGTCAGCGGCGCGTACGCGAACCATCCCACGTCCGGAGCGTTGCCCGCCCCATACAATCCGTCGCCGCCGACAAAACTGTAATACAGCAGCAGTCCGCCGAAGGCCGTCATCCAGAAGCTGAACGCATTCAGCCGCGGAAACGCCATGTCCCGCGCGCCGATCATCAATGGAACCAGATAGTTTGCGAATCCGAACAACACCGGCATCGCCACGAAGAAAATCATGGTGGTCCCATGCATCGTGAACATCCGGTTGAACACTTCGGGCGAGACGAAATCGTTGTGCGGCCGGATGAGCTGGATGCGCATGATGGTCGCCTCCACTCCTCCGATCACCAGAAAAAACAGCGCATACACGATGTACAGAATGCCCAGCCGTTTGTGATCGACGGTGGTCACCCAGTCGTGCAGTGTTTCAACCAGAGGACGCCGTTCGGCCTCCGGCGCGGGCCATGCAATCGATTCGGTCGCCATTAGCGGAGAGTCTCCAGGTAGGCTGTTACCGCATTCAGTTCGGGATCGCTTAATCCCATGGCAGGCATTTTCGATCCGGGCTTAAAGACGCTGGGATCCCGAACCCAGCTCAGCAGATTTTCATGCGTGTTCAGCGCCGCGCCGGCCGCGATGGTCTCACGGCTCATCAGGTGTGTCAGATCCGGGCCGAAAATCCCCTTCGCGTCGGTCCCTTCGATGGCGTGACAGTTGACGCAGGAGGTACGCTCAAAAACCTTTTGCCCCTCGGAGACATTCGCGTTGACCTGCGCGGGCCGGCTCTGTTCCTGAATCCAGCGGTCGAACTCCTCGCGCGTCTGCACATAAACGCGCAGCAGCATCTTGGCGTGCTGGGTCCCGCAGTATTGCGCGCACTGGCCCAGATAAAGCCCCGTCTCTTTCGGATCCATCCACATGCTGTTGGGGTGGTTCGGAATCAGATCGGTCTTTCCGCCCAGACGCGGAACCCAGTAGCTATGGTCCGTGTCGGCGGAAAGCAGCGTCAGGAAGGTGGGGGTCGGGTGCTTGGGATCGCTTACTGGGATGTGCAGTTCATTGGCGGTCACCACGTTCAATGAAGGGTATCGATATTCCCACCAGAACTGATGCCCGATCACGGTCACTTCAATCGCGTTGCTGGGCTTCGGGGCGTTCTGGATGCCGGCGATCACGCGCGCCGTCGCCAGAAACAGGACCACCACAATCAGAATCGGAATCACCGTCCAGGCGAGCTCCAGCTGCGTGCTCCCATAAACCTGAGCCGGCTCGCGCCCGTCGTCCGCTCTCTTCCGGAACTTCACGACGGCGTACATCAGCAGGCCAAAAACCACCAGAAAGATGACCGCGCAAACCGTCAGCACAAACAGCGACAGGTCAAGAATCGACCGCGCCGGCGTGGACATGGGAGCGAAAATGTTGGTCGGGCTCAGCGGAGCCGCCGACTGTGCAAACGCGGCAGCGGCGGAGCCAAACAGGATGGCGAGGGCGTTCAGCCCGCGGGCGCGCGCGGATCGCGAGCCGCCGGCGGTCCCGGCGTTTCGTACAACGCTCAATGCAGCCTCGCGAGCGCAATCGACAGTTCCCTGATCCTGAAGAGTCGAGTCCCGTCTCATTTGTTGGCCGCCCTCCTCCGGTGTGGATCCCGATGCGTTCGGCGTCATGACCAACAAGGATATCTCAGGTCAGAGCATTTTTGTTGCGTTGGTCGCGCAGGAGTGTCGCGCGGGAGCCTTACCAGTTGATGCCCCTCGCTTTGACCCCCGTCTGGGGCGACTTGAAGTATCCCGTCTCGCCCGTTTCGGCCATAACCATCGACATCATTTTCAGCCATCCTGCCGCGCGCGGAACGGTGGTCGTGTCGTTATGGGAGCGCCGGCCCACGCCGAACAGTTCGCCGTTCTGCAAACCGAAGCCGAGCGAAGTGAGGAGCCGGCCGGCGCGATAGCACCGGTCCTGAACCATGGCGCAGATCACGTCGCAGCCATACTCGAAGAAGTCGACCGGAGACTTGGGATTATGGTGCGCGTTGTCGGCTCCGTGCGCCAGGCGGGCCGCGTCCACCTGCTCCATCGCCTTTCTTTTTTCGGGCGGGAGTTTGTCGATCTGCTGCTGCACGTATTGCTCGGGCGGAATGCCTCGCTTTTCGTTCTGTTCCTTCGTCTTCCGCGCGGGTCCCAGTTTGTCCGGATCGCGATACTGTTTCCAGGCGTCGTTATATTGATTCCGCAGCCACACCGACCACGGCGCCTGGTTCTGCTTCAGACCCTCATTGATACTCGCCAGGAATTTGTTGGCCGCGCCGGTGCTGTCGTGAGGTTCGAAATTGATGTCGGCGCTGAGAACGTCTATGTCGGCGGCGACTGCGTACGCTTCCTGATGCGTCATTTTGAACTGCGCGAAGCCAGGTTTCTTGCTGAACTCGGCCGTGATCGCGACCAGGCGCTCCACGCGCTGCATGGTGTCGAGCTGTTTGAGATTTCTCAGATACTTGTTGAGAAAGATGCGGCTCAGCTTGTTGACCGCCTGGATGTGGCCTACGGTTTCTTCGTGGAACGCGCGCGTAAGTCTAGCTTGTTCCTTGAGTGCCTGGGCCTCATCCATGGCTTTCTCCCACGCCGCGCGATCGTCGCGCTTGGACGCTGCGGCCGCCTCGCTCTCCTTCGCCCTTGCGTCGGCGAGATACCGGTTATACCTGGATCGGCTGCTCTCGCCGTGATATACGCCCTTCGCGCTAGGGGCCGAGGAACCCGACGACGGCTCATGCACCGCAGTGGTCGCGGGGGCCTGCGCCCTGTCCCACTCTGACTTCTTCTTTACAAACCATTCTTTGATTCCCTTGCCGACCTTGCGCGCCAGCACTCCGGCCCCTGCCAGGACCCCTGCCAGCAAGGCCGCGCACAACATGTCGTCGCAAAACTTCGCCCACAGTTTGCCTGCGTCGGTGATCTCAGAAATCCGTTCCGCATTTTTCACCAGGGAGAAGAATTTGCCCAGCGAGTCCGACGCATCATAGATGAACTTGCAATCCATCCCGACCCCCGCGATCAACGCCAGCGGAGCCAGCGGAGGGATCGCCGCAGCCACGGCGAACGCGCCCATCGTCGCCACCGTCATGCCCATATTGTTCGCGATATCGCTGGTGGCTTCTATCATTTCCGGCCGCAGAAATGGGATGGATTCCTGCAGCGCCCATTGAAACTTGATGAATCCGCCGAGGCTGCTGATGTCCGCGCAGCAGTTCTGGAGGAAGAAGCGCTCGAAATCTCGCCACTTCTGCGATCCGGCCGAGGCGCGCAGGATTACGCCCCATCCGCCGCTCATCATGCGGCCGTTGTATTCCTCATACAGTCCTTTATGAACGGGTTCACCGGGCGTAGCCTGCCCGTTTCTCGCGTCGTGCGGCGTGCTGAAGCCCTGGAACTTCCTCCGTACCTCATTCATCCAGTTCCGGAGCTCGTCATTCGGCCTGAATTTTCCGGGATGGAGCGCGAAATCGACCACTTCATCCCAGGTGCACAAAAACGCGCACGCTCCGTTGCCGCCGACTTCGTTCCCGTTCATCATCCACATTACCGGCGCATTCCCGTGCTTCGCCGAATCGCGATGCGCCTGGATGCATGGAATCTTTCTGGCCTCGTTATCGTACGCGCTGGCGCAGCTTTTGCAGGTCCCCTGGTACTGGCCGAGTGACATGAATCGCTTCCTCGCTAGGACATGCGTAATCCCGGCGAAATTCGCCTCATCATGGTTGTCCCGGCGGGCGCGAGCGCGGCCGCGGACCAAACGGCCCAAGAAAATGACCAAAGGATAGCCGGCAGAGGCCAACCCCGCAGGGTATGGCGTTGGAACATTCTGTACAATAATGGGTTGCCCGATTTCTGGAAACGGTCGAGGAAGACGAATCACATGAGGCTATGGGAAGCGAAACGAATGGTCCCGGCGATTGCCGTGACGGCGGCGTGCATGGCCGGCGTCATATTTACGGCGCGGCGCGCGGAATCGCAACAGAAGGCGCCAACCGCCGACCAGGTGTTCAAGAACATCCAGGTGCTGAAAGGCACCACCATCGACGATTTCCTGGGGACCATGGGCGTCATGTCGGCCGCGCTCGGCTATGACTGCTCGGAGTGCCACCTGAATGCGGGCACCGATAAAGTCGACTGGGCGGCCGATACGCATAACAAGGTGGTCGCCCGCAGGATGGTTACCATGATGCAGACCATCAACAAAGAGAATTTCAGCGGCCGGCAGATGGTCACCTGCTGGAGCTGCCATCACGGACGCGACCGTCCAGCCACCACGCCGCAGCTTGAAACCGTGTACGGTCCCGGATCGAGCGAAATGGACGACATGCTGACCCAGATGCCCGGACAGCCGATGGGCGCCGAAATCGTCGACAAGTACATCGAAGCCATCGGCGGCGCGCAGAAGCTGGCCGCCATGAAGAGCTACGTCGAGACCGGCACCAGCATCGGCTTCGGCGGATTCGGCGGCGGCGGCGAGGTGCACATCTACGCGAAATCCCCAGATGAGCGCGCCACCCACATCCAATTCAAAGCCGAAACCGGACGTGGCGAAGTCTGGCGGACCTATAACGGGCATCAGGGTTGGATCAAATCCCCGCTGACCGTTCTGCCGGAATACGAACTGGAGGGCGGCGAGCTGGACGGCGCGCGCCTCGACGCGGAAATGGGCTTTCCGGGCCAGATCAAACAGGTGCTGACGAATTTGCGCGTGAGCCTGCCCATCACCATCAGTGATCTGCCGGGCCCCCAGGCGCAGACCTCCAACGAACATCCCGTCGAAAGCATCGGACAGGACCGGTTGGTGAACGTGGTCCAGGGCTCGGGGCCCAATGGAATGCTGGCTACCCTGTATTTCGATCAGAAAACCAACCTGTTGATGCGGATGGTCCGTTACGCGCGTTCGCCGATCGGCCGCGTGCCGACCCAAGTGGATTACACCGACTATCGCGAAACGCCGGCCGGTGTCAAAATGCCCTTCCATCTGACCTTCGCATGGCTGGACGGCCGGGATGCAATCCAGATCAATAAAGTGGAAGCCAACGTCCCGATCGACGCCGCGATCTTCGGCAAGCCGCCGTCGAGCAAGTAGTTCTCGGCACTAAAGATTCGGCCGAGGATACGCGCCCGCCGGCACTGCGGGATTTGATCGCCGCTTCTGCGCATCAGCCCAGGCTTTCTGCACCTCGTCAGGGAAACCGGGCAGCAGCGCGTTGATCCTCCGCTCGATTTCGGCGACGATTTTGGGATTCTGCGGCGCGACGTCGTAGCTTTCATCCGGATCGGATGCGAGGTTGTACAACTCCGGGCGAGCCAGCGTGAAGTTGAGCCGGCCTCCCGGCGGCGCCGGCGTATAGGCCGCCGTGTTGTGCCGCGCGACGTGCAATTTCCAGTTCATCCAGCGCGCGCACTGCAAATCCCACCCGTCGAAATACAGGAGCGCCTCGCGATCGATGGAAGCTTTCCGGCCGGTCAGCATCGGCCAGATATCGATGCCGTCGAGCGGTTTCGCGGGCAGCCTGGCTCCGCACTGCCGCACGATGGTGGGAAACATATCGAGCATCGATGCGAGGCCATCGCACACGCGATTCGCCGGAATCTTGCCCGGCCATGCGGCAATAAATGGTTCCCGCACGCCGCCCTCATAGGTCGTATTCTTGCGTCCGCGAAGTTTTCCGGGGCTGCCCTGATACCAGGGGCCGTTGTCGCTGGTAAATATGATCAGTGTGTTCGATTCGAGGCCGGTTTCCTTGATCGTGCGGCGGATTTCTCCCACGCTCCAGTCGATTTCCTGAACCACGTCGCCATACAAACCTTCCGGCGATTTTCCGCGGAAGCGTTCCGATGCGCCCAGCGGAATGTGCGGGTAGGTCTGCGGCAAGAATAGAAACATCGGCGAGCCGCGGTTCTCGCGAACGAAGCGGATGGCCTGTTCGGTATAGCGCGGCGTCAGCGTCGAGAGATCCGTCTCCTGCTCGATCACTTGGGTATTGTGCATCAGCACGCGCGGGTTCATATCGTTGCTATAGGGAATGCCAAAGTACTCGTCGAATCCGCGGCTGGTGGGAAGGTATTCGACCGGACGCCCCAGGTGCCACTTGCCGATGCAGATGGTTTTATACCCGCGATCTTTCAGCACATTCGCGAGCGTGACTTCGTCCAGGTTCATTCCGCCCTTGTCCTGCGGGAAAAAGACGTGCGGAACGCCGACCCGGGTCGGATAGCGGCCGGTCAGCAGCGCCGCGCGCGACGGCGAGCACACCGGATCGGCCGAAGAAAAGTTGGTGAAGCGCACGCCGGCGGCAGCCATGCCGTCCAGATTCGGCGTGGCGATCTTCGAACCGTAGCACCCCAGGTCGCCATAGCCCAGATCGTCGCAGAGGACGAAAACGACGTTCGGTGGTTTAGACGGCGCGGCTATCAGCGGCGCGGCCAGTGTCGCGAGGAAAGAACGGCGCGGGATCATTCGCGAATCATTATACTCGCGTCGACAAAGGACGGCGGGCTTTAGCCTTGCCACGCGAGCGGCGCTGAAGCGCCGCGCGGATTGAAATCCGCCGTCCGCTAACGGACGGACTTCAGTTTCGCGGCGATCCGTTTCTTGGCGGTGCGGTCGGCGGTCGATTGCAGCGCCGAGTTGTAAGCCGCGCGGGCTTCCGCCACGCGTCCGCGGGCGGCTTCGATGTCGCCGGTCTGTTCCCACGCGACGGAATTCTTTGGATTTGCGTTGAGGACCACGCGAAGCTCCCCGATCGCCGCGTCGGGTTCGAGCAGGCGCGCCAGAGCCAGATGCGCGGCGACATAGCCGGGCCGCTGCGCTACGATTTGCCGGTACTGATCGATCGCGCCCGCCTTGTCTCCATCTTCGGCGAGCGTTTCGGCCAGGCTGATCTGGCTCGGCAGATAGGGGAGATTGGCGCGCCATAACTGGATCGCTTCCGCGCGCCGGTTTTTGTCGGCCGCCAGAAGCAGCGCGAGATTGTGGCGCGCTTTCTGCGAATCCGGCTGGCGTGTGAGCGCGTCGCGATACAGGCGCTCGGCTTCCGACGACTTTCCTTCGGAAGCTTTGAGCGTCCCGAGCGCGTTATACGGTTCCGCCTCGGCGGGCGCGATCGCGATCGCTTTCCGATACGACGCTTCCGCATCGCCGCGCCGATGCAGCCGCTGATAAACCAGGCCGAGATTGTACGGCAGATAACTATACTGCGGCGTGATCTTCATGGCCTGTTGATACAGGCGAATGGCGGGTTGAAGGTCGCCTTTTTCGATATACGCGAGCGCCTGATTGTGCAACGGATACGACCAGTGCGGAGCACGCCGGAACGCATCGCGAAAAGCCGGGATGGCGCGATCGTATTGGGCTTGCTCCAGATATGCGATGCCGAGAGCGTTATAGGCGTACGCCGCGCCCGGATCGATTCTCACGGACTGCTCGATCAGGCCCGCCGCGTCGGCGAATTTCTTGTCGAATAACAGCGCGCGGCCGGAGAAGAAATCCTGGCGGCCTTCGAGAAACAGCGATTCCTTGGTGAGCGTCCGCGCGGCTTCCATCAAGCGCGCCCCCTGGGCGAAATCCTGCTGCGTCTGCGGATTCTGATCGCCGGAAAGATAGCGCAGCAACACTTCCTGCGCCCGGGTTTCAAGCGCGATGCGCAGTTGATTCGAGATTTCGATGTACCGATCCGGCGTGACCTGCGGCTGCAACACCTTGAGAGCGTCGAACGCGTTCGACGGCTGATCTGGCAGAAGACGGCCGCGCGCGATCGCGTCGTTGAAGCGCGTCAGATCCTCGGTATCGGGAAAGCTGGGCGCGTTTGAAACGAGATACAGCGGGCCGCCGCGCCTCAAGTCGAGCAGAATCGGGAAACGCGCGATATCGATTCCAGGCTTCTTAATGTCGGACAGCTTCAGGCTGGTGCCCCAGGGACCGAATTCCTGCGGTGTTTGTTGTCTCTTGGTCGCGCCGCGTACGTGCTCTCTCACGTAGTCGACCAGTTCATCCCCGTCGACAATGCCGTTCTTATCCTCGTCGGCATCTCCCTCCAGCCCCTTGACCACGTAGTAGCTGAACACGCCGTGGCCTCCGCCGAACTGCGGACCTTCGAGCGACAGCTCATTGGGACGGCTCGCCAGCAGACCGAACAGGCCGTCTCCCGCTCCACCCAACCGCTTTACATCTTCGTTCACGTTGACGCTGTGGATGGTCCCGATCACTCCGGCCTTGCAGACGTCGGTGAACAGAAGCACACGACCGACTTTGCTGAGCTGGTTGGTGAACAGATTACTCAGCTCCGCCATCGGGAGAGCGGTACTCTTCAGATCCTGCGGATCGGCATCATAAGTGAGAATGTAGGCGTCCTTCCCGTCGACCGTGCCGTGACCGGCCACCAGGATCACCACTGTGTCATTCTTGCCGGCGCGGCGCTTCAAAAGATCCTGAAACGCTAGACGGACCGCGCCGAGACTCGCCTTTTCATCCGTAAGAAGCGTCAGATTCTCGGGCGGGATCCCGCCGCCGCGCTGGCTCTCGAGCAGTTGGGAGAAGACGGTCGCGTCGGCATCGGCGAACTGAAGATTGAGATCCGCACGCTTGTATTTCGAAATACCGATCATCAACGCGTAAGTCTGTCCGCCGGGAGCCGTTGCCGCGGCGACTTTGGTGAGCGCCGCGGCGGCCTGCTGCAGATCGAAAATCTTACTCTTCACCCACGGCGTGTCCGGCCACTGTTCCAGAACCTTGGAATAGGCATCCAGGGCGTTGTTCAGCAGCTGATGCTTTTCGAAGATCACGGCGTTCTCCAGCAGATCGGCCGGATCTTTTGAATCCGGACGAAGCTCGGCCAGAACGTCGGCGGGGAGCTTGTCGCGTGGGATGGGTGGAAAGTCGAGGGCGCTGAGGCCGCGCGTCATGGAAACGCCGTAATGCTGTTGGCTCGCGACCGCGACGCGCACCGTTTCCGGCAGCGTGCACGCGCCGGCCGGCTGCTGGGAGATTTTGCCGGTCTTGACCTTCGGCTGCTTGGTTTCGAAACGAACCTCGCCCGCGGGCGAAAGCGTGGTGATCGATTTCGCCGGACAGAACAGGAAGGATGCCGCGGAGGTTTCGGTTCGCAGGCCGTCGCCTGAAAACAACAGGTCACCGGGACGCGCCGAAAGCGGAGTCTCGGTATTGAGGCGCAGGATTTTCGAGCCGCCGGAATTGAGCACCAGCCCCACCGGCTCATCGGCCCGCGCCGGCGAGATCAAGACGAGCAACGCAATGGGGCACCAATGAAGAGAATGGAGCGCGAATTTACGCATGTGCCTGGGCTGGCTTCAACTCCGTTACAGTATAGAGCGGAATCTCCCCGGTTTTGCCTTTGACCGGCGCTGCCGCCAGATAGGTGGTCTCGACCGCGCTGCCGATCAGGCTGTGCGTGGCGCCGCTCATCAACAGCCTGGTGTGAAAATCCTTGTTCAGGCTTTCCAGGCGCGACGCGAGATTGACGGTATCGCCCAGAACGGTAAATTCCATCTTCTCCGCGCTGCCGACGTTACCAATAATCGCCGTACCAGTATGGATACCGGCGCCGGTTTCAAATCGTCCGGGCGCGGAGACCATGGCGGTGGCGCATTGCACGGCGCGCAGCGCATGATCGCCCGGGACGGCGCCTTCGTCGGAATCGGAGAAAACCGCCAGGATTCCGTCGCCGATGAATTTGTTGACGTGGCCGTGATACTTGATAATGGTCGCGGTCATCGCGGCCAGATATTCGTTGAGCAGCTTCACCACCACTTCGGGACCCTGCTCATCCGACATTTTTTCGGTGAACGCAGTGAATCCGCGGATGTCGGTAAACAGGATGGTGACCGTCTCGCGGACTCCCGAAAGCGCGATGGTGGCGCTGTCATCAAGCGACGCGGCGACCTGTTTTCCGACGAAGAGCGACACCGCGCGCCGGAACAAATTGCCGCGCTCTTCCGCGGTTGCAAAGCGATACACGATCGCGCCGATCAGGCATAGAGTCACCGCCACCAGGATTTCCGAAGCTGGAAGAATCCAGCCGGCGCGAAACAGAAGCTGCGTCCCGGCCAGGATCACCAGGATTTCCAGGATCACCCATCCGGTCGCGGCCGCGGCGGATGTGGCCACCGCGATGAAGGCCGTAACCAGCGTGGCAGCCACCAGCGCGGCGATGCGCGTGGCTCCGGAGACATTCAGAAGATAAGCGCGATGGAGCAGCGTGTGAATCGTATTGGCGTGGATTTCGACTCCCGCCGTCAGCAACTGCGAACCGGAGTGCAAAGTATAGAATGGCGACGGGTAACGATCGTCGATCCAGTCCTTGCCGACCAGCACGATTTTTCCATTCATCATTGATTTCAGCTGCGCCCGGCGAGGATCGCCAGGCTCGGATGCTCCGGCGGCCACCACGTCGGCCAGCGAGATGCGCGGGAACGTCCCGGGAGGGCCCGCGTAGTTGATATAAATCGTGCGGTCCGGGACTGACTTACCCGCCAGGGTCAAAGTATGGCCGGACACATCCAGATCGGCCCCCAGAAATTTTTCGGTGACGCGCAGCGCCAGCGATCGGGCGATACTCGGGGGTGCTTCGATCAGCTCCTGCGTGCGAACGAATTCGTCGTCATCCGGGGTAATATTTGCGAATCCTCCCAGACCCAGCGCGCCGGCCATCATATTCACCGGGATCGGATTGGTGCTCTGGTTGGTATTCAGCGCGGCGACGTAGCCGACCACCACCGGAACCGGCGAACTGGCGACGGCCCCGGCCAGAAGCGTATCGAAATTCGGCTCCCATTTCTCCACCGGCACGCCGAAGGCGAGATCGAGTCCGATGACTTTCGCGCCGGCGTCGGCCGCGGCCTGGATTGCCTGTGCATAGAACGGGTGCCAGAACGCCAGCGGTTCCTCGCGAAACGTGATCTCGCGTCCGCCGGGCAGCTTCACCGCCTGGGCGGATTCGATGGCTTTCTGATCCATCACCACCAGCACGATCTCGGAAACCGGCTGCCGCCCGCGCAGCAGGAATTGCAGATCGTACGCTTTAAAATTCAGTTGTTTGAAGAAGCGGGTTTCGCTCAACAGACGCGCCGCCCCCGCACTCACCATTGCGATGAGCGCGCAGATCGCGTAATGCCGCCACCGCCGCCGCATGTTAATCTTGCATGGTACTACTTTGACTGGGAGCTTGTTGAAAAAGGGGACAGACTACTCTGTCCCCAATCGCAAACATCTGGCTCCAGAAAGAGCCCTCGACGTGGACAGAGCGGTCTGTCCCCTTTTTCAGCGGACAGCCGTCACGATGCTCCTCATCGCTTGGGCCTCCACGCTCACGGGTCAGACAACGCAAGGCGTCATTTCCGGAAGGCTGCTCGATTCGATCACCGGCGAACCCATTGGGGGAGCGGCCATCGAATACTCGAGCTCCTCGGCCGGAACTGCAAAGAGCGGCTCCGACGGTTACTATTACCTGCCGCTGCTCTCGCCCGGAACATATACCGTCCGCGTCAACGCGACCGGCTATCAATCGCAGGAACTGGAAGAGCTGGAACTCCCCGTGGCCGGCCGGATCGAGCTCGACTTCAAGCTGCGTCCCTTGAGCGACGTGTGGGAAGCGGGCGAATATCAAAGCGTTTTTCTGCCCGGGGCGAAAACCGTGGTCGCATTTTACGGACCGGACGTGGATTCGAGCAAAACCGGTTCTTTCGATTCGCAAGGCGGCCGCGTGGGCGCGATGGAAGCCAGCGTTTCGCAAGTCATCGACTCCGCGGAGATCAATAACACGCCTCTCCAAGGCCGCGACGTTTATAACATGCTGGTGACGCAGCCCGGCGTAACATCCGATTCCGCAACCGCCCGCGGCCTCGGACTTTCGGCGAATGGACAGCGGCCATCGGCTTCAAATTTCCTGCTGGATGGCGTCGAAAACAACAACTATCTGATCACCGGGCCGCTGGTGACCGTGGCTCCGGAACAGATCCAGGAATACCGGCTTTCGACCAGCAATTTCTCGGCCGAGTACGGACGTACATCCGGGTATCTGGCCAACGCGATCACCCGGAGCGGGTCCAACAATTTTCATGGCGTCGTCTACTTCTATCTGATTAACGATTATTTCAACGCTAACGATTTCACGGAAAACATGGACGGCGTCCCACGCGCGCCGAACAAACAGGAGCAGCCCGGTTTCGTAATCGGCGGGCCGATTTTGCACAACCGGCTCTACTTTTCGACCTCATACGAGTATTACCGCAACAAGAGCGTCGACCCCCCGCAGACCTTCACCTTTCCGACCGCCGACGTCCTCGCTTTCGCGTCGTCTACCAGCCTGGCGCGCCAATTACTCACGGAATATCCGGCGCCCGCCGTGACCGGGCCGGGATTGACGGGGACGATGAGCATCGCTCCGCCCGTGCAGCTCAACCGGACGCTCGCCATGCAGCGCTTCGATTACGATTCATCAAAAGACCGGGTCATGTTCCGGCTGATGGCGTCCCTGGTCGACCAGCCGGATTTTATCTGGAGCCCCTATTCGGCCTTCACGTCGCCGCTGCATGAGAACACCTGGAGCGCGGCGGTCGCCGATACGCACACCATTCGTCCCAACCTGCTCAACGAAGCCCGCGCCGCCTTCAGCGATGACGATCTGCACTGGGACCGCGCCCAATCCCAGATTCCGACGCTCGCGAGCGAAGACAGCACCACCCTGCCCGGCAGTCCGGCGTTTTACGCGTACAAGAATCGGAACGCGAGCACGGAGCTGCTCGATAACATCATCTGGACCGGTGGTCGTCATCAGATTACCGCGGGCGCGGGCGTGCTCCTGCGCGGTTCGAACGGATTCCTGACCGCGGGGACCGGAGGCCAGTATCTGTTCTCGAATGTTCTGACCTTTGCGCTCGACGATCCGGCCTATTTCCGCGCCTCGGTAGATCGCGCCGCGCTTCCGAATCTGCAGTTGCCTGATACCAATCGCGATTACCGGTATCAACAGTATTTCGGCTTCATTCAGGATTCCTTCAAGCTGACGTCGCGGTTGAACGTGAATTACGGCTTGCGCTATGAGCTGTTCGGCGCGCCTTCAAACGTCGGCGCGACCAACGACCTGCTGGTCGCGCTGGGGCCGGGCTCGACCATGGTCCAGCAACTGACCGGAGCAATGCTCCAACCCGGATCGCATCCCTTCGGCACCGACAAGAACGACTGGGCCCCACGCGTCGGCGCCGCGTACGATCTGTTCGGAAATGCGAAGACGCTCCTGCACGGCGGATTCGGGATCTATTACGACCGGCCGTTCGACAATCTGTGGGAAAACGTCCGCAATAACAATTTCCTGCTGCCGCTGTTTTCGCTTTCTGGAAAGACCAATTACCTGGCGCCCGTCGCGACAGAGTTGAGCTTGATGAACCCGGCCGCGGCGGCCAGCGATTTTCCGGACCTGACCTACATCGACCCGAATCTGAAAAACGGCCGGGTGCTGAGCTATTTCGCGGGCATCGAGCATCGCTTCTCACCGACGTTTACGTTTGAGCTGAACGGCCTCGGCTCCTACGCCCAGCGCCTGATCACCACCGACATTATCAATCGCAATTTTTCGACCGCCGACGGCCAGTACGCTCCGTCGCTGCCGGAAATCGCGTATCGCGCCGGTCAGGGATTTTCGGATTACAACGCGCTCGCATCGGTACTGCGCTATCGCGCGCGCCGCGGGATGGCGCAGGTCACTTACACCTGGAGCCACGCCATCGATAATCAGAGCGAGCCCTTGCTGGGCGACTTTTTCAATCTCGATTTCACCACCAGCACATCGAACCCCTCGGGATCGAGCGGCCGCGCCACGTTTTCCGAGCAGTTTAACCCCAACGTCGATCGCGGCAGCTCGGATTTCGATCAGCGCCAGAACCTGGTGCTGATCGGCTATTGGAGTTTACCGAGCCCGTGGGCCGGATCGAAAGCCGGCTACCTGTTTCGCGACTGGCTGGCCTCGGGTCTCGCCGCCTTTCGGTCCGGATTTCCATATTCGGTGCTCGGGACCACCAGCGTAACGGGGTGCCAGGGCGAGATCCTCGAAAACCGCGCGAACCTGGTGAATTCCGGGACGGCGAATACCTATCAGCCGGTCAACGGCGGCGTACAGCTATTGAATTCGGCCGCGTTCAGCGACGCCGCGCCTTGTACCCTGGGCAATCTCGGAAGAAATGCGTTCATCGGGCCGGGATTTTACAATCTGGATCTGTCGCTGGCGCGTTCGTTCGCCATCACGGAATCCCGGAGATTCACGCTGCGCGCGTCGGCATTCAACGTTCTGAATCACGCCAACCTCAACAACCCGGATAGCCAACTGGGCGATGCGAACTTTGGCATCGCTACGTACGGACGGCAGGGCGTGTCGACCGGATTCCCGGCAGTCGCGCCATTGAACGAGACTCCGCGGCAGATGCAGTTGAGTCTGAAGTTCGAGTTTTAAAAAACTGTGCGCTGAATGGCCCGCGCTCACTGGACTTTCATCCGCCCCCGATGAGCCACCGGCTCATCTCCAACTCCCTGACGCTCAGGGTTACGATTCGTAGGGGAATTGGGCGCACGACCCAGGATTCAGTTGGGACCCTGGCTCCGGTTTTCTCCGCCGTGATCGCGCAGGAATTCCTGGTCGATCGGCTTGCGTCCGCGAAA
This sequence comes from Terriglobia bacterium, assembly GCA_963797245.1. Lineage (GTDB taxonomy): Bacteria > Acidobacteriota > Terriglobia > Bryobacterales > Bryobacteraceae > Palsa-187. The sequence continues at coordinate 487,486 of CAWCPE010000005.1, read as the reverse complement.
TCCTTCTTCGGTGCCATGCCAGAAGGCGATGCGGTCTTCGCCCAGTTTCCAGCACAGGCACACTTCGCGGCCCTGATACAGGGACAGAAAATCGATCAGCCCGATGTCCAGATCCTTGATCATGGCGCCGGTGTTGCCGATGCGTTCGAGGGCGGACTTGAGCGCCGCCGCACTGGTGTCGCGGCGGGCGCGCATAGCCAGATACCCGCTCCGGTCGATATTCGCGCCGCCTGACGACCGGATGTGATGCATGCTCTGGTCGAGTTCCTGATCGGCTTTCTGATACTCGGCTTTGTGGAACAGGGCTTCGCGCAGCGCGGTGTCCAGTTGCGGAAGAAGGCGCTGGCACTCGTCCAGCTTGAAGTAGCGCGGCACTTTACTTCACTTTCTTCAGAGGAGCGTGCGACGAAAATACCGGTTTCCAGCGAGGCGCCGGCGGCTCGGTCTCCTCCTGCTTCCTGGACTCCGGACGCAAGCGATAGTTTACCGGGATCAACGAGTAAAAACGGGTGGCGCAACGTTCGCACCGGCGAGGAGCAATGAAGGCCGGCAGAAAGCGCTCCGGCCCGCGCCGTCGCGCATTGCGGATCTGTCGTCCGCTACATCGCCAGCACAGCAGAATGGGCCCGCGTGCGATCACCACGATCTGGAACACGAACCAGATCAGAACTGCTAGGACCGCTAGGGCCGGCGCGAGGTACTGGACAATGAACTGCAACATCGCCGTATCGATTCTATAGGATGCGATAGCCGATCGCAACCACCAGATGAGACCGGGGGCTTTATCCGAAACATCCTGCGTCAAAAATAGTCCCGCCGCACAGTCGAGCGGTCCGTCCCATTTTCAATCAGCTCCTAAATCAGACGCCTCGCAGTAAGATAAAGATAGCCATGAGCGAATCCGATTTTCCCCTTCCCCCCGCCACGTTGGAATTCCTGGTGTTTTCGCTGAAGACGCAGGCCGAGATGCGGCTGGGCGTGCTCGGTTTCGGCGAAGAAAAGGAAGTCGGACCGGATCTTCCCGGCGCGCGCCATGCGATCGATCTGCTCGCCATGATCGCCGAAAAAACGCGCGGGAACCTAACGATCGAGGAACAGAGGCTGGTGGAAAATTCGCTGACCGAACTGCGCTTCCGCTACGTGCACGCGACCGAGGAAGCGGCCAAATCCCGCGCGGCGAATGCCGGGACATCTGAAAGTGCGGAACCGGCGTCCTGATGGCCGATCCAGCCATCCACATCACGGTGCTCGGATCGGGCACCAGTTCCGGCGTGCCTACCATCGGCTGCCCGTGCGCGGTATGCGCGTCCCACGACCCGCGCGATCAGCGGCTGCGTCCGTCCATCCTGATCCGCTACGGCGGGCACGGCGTGCTGATCGATACCACCCCCGATTTCCGCCAGCAGGCGCTGCGCGCGCACATCGAGCGCATCGACGCGATCGTTTACACCCACTCGCACGCCGATCACATTCTGGGCCTGGATGACGTGCGGCCCTTCAATTACCGGCAGCGGCAGGAGATCCCGATTTACGCCATGCCCGAGACGCTCGACGCGATCCGGCGCGTGTTCCGTTATGCGTTCGACGAAGAGCCGACGCAATCTTCCAAGCCACGGCTGAATCTGAATCCGCTGGACGGCGCGCCGTTCGACCTGTTCGGGCTGACGTTCACTCCGATTGAGTTGCTGCACGGAAAATCGAAGGTGCTGGGCTTCCGTTTCGGCGCGGCTGCGTATTTGACCGATCACAGCGAGATTCCGGAAGCTTCAAAAGCCAAACTACACGACTTGGATATTTTGTTTTTAGACGCGCTGCGGCATCGGCCGCATCCCACCCATTCGACCGTCGAGCGCAGCGTCGAATCGGTGCGCGAGCTGCAGCCGAAACGCGCCTATTTCACCCACATCTGCCACGATCTTCCGCACGCGGAGACGGAAGCCGCGCTGCCGGAGAACGTGCATCTGGCGTATGACGGCCTCGAATTAGAGACAGGGTGCGCCGGCTGAATGCGAATCGCGCGCGACATTGAACAGGCCGCGGAGTTCCCTCCTTCGGCGGTGATCATCGGAAATTTCGACGGCGTGCACGTCGGCCATCAGCATCTGTGCGCAGAAGTGACGGCGCTCGCGCGGGAGCGTCGATTGCGGCCGACGGTGCTGACGTTCGATCCGCATCCGGCGTGCATTGTTGCGCCGGATCGTGCTCCTCGGCTGCTCTCGACGCCTGAAGAACGCGTCGCCCTTATGGCCGAATATGGAGTCGAGCAGGCGCTGATCCTGCCATTTACACGCGAGGTCGCGGCCATGAGTCCGGAGGATTTCGTGCGCACCGTGATGGTGAAAGCGCTGGGCGCGAAACTGGTTCTGGTCGGCGAAAACTTCCGCTTCGGACGCAAACAGACGGGCAATACGGAGTTGCTGACCAAGCTTGGGAAAACCGAAGGATTCGAGACGCGCGTGGCCGGCTCGGTGAGCTGCCGCGGACGCGTGGTGTCGTCAAGTGAGGTTCGAAAGGCGATCGACGAAGGCAATGTTTCGCTCGCCTGGCGCTTGCTGAGGCGGCCGTATGCCATCTCGGGCGACGTGATCCGCGGCCATGGCGTGGGATCGAAGGAGACCGTTCCGACGCTGAACTTACGGACTGACGCGCAGGTTTTACCGGCTCGCGGCGTGTACATCACACGAACCTCGAACGGCCGCGCGTGGAATTCGATCACCAACATCGGCTACCGTCCGACGTTCGGCGGCGACGATCAGCTTTCGATTGAAACTTTCCTGCTGGATCCGCTCGAAGGCGAAGCGCCGGCGCACATCCGCCTCGCATTTCTGCGGCGCGTGCGCGACGAACGGAAATTCGAAAATCCGGAGGAGTTGAAATCCCAGATCCTGCGCGACGTCGCGCGGGCGCTGGAATTCTTCCGCCGATTTCCGGGTTGAGCTGTTGCCCTCCCCTCCCTTAATGGTCGGGGTTCCGCCCGGATGCGGAACCCTGAGCGTCAGCAAGGGGAGGGCTTCGATCGACCCGCATTTAGCGCACCAGTGGAACGTACAATAGAGTTATGGCGACGTTAGCGACCGGCAGTATCGAACAGCTTTTAGGCGCGAAGGCGGATTACCTGCTCGGCTTCGAGAACCCTAAGATTTCCAAGGACCGGCTGAATCTGCCGGGGCCCGATTCGGTGGACCGCTCGTTTGCGGGATCGGATCGGAATAATCGCGTGCTGGTGAATCTGCAGCGCATCGTGGGGCATGGGCGGCTGGCCCATACCGGCTACGTTTCGATTCTCCCGGTGGATCAGGGCATCGAGCATTCGGCCGGCGCGAGCTTTGCGAAAAATCCCGAATATTTCGACGGCGAGAACATCGTCAAGCTGGCCATCGAAGGCGGATGCAACGCGGTCGCGTCGACCTTCGGCGTGCTGGGGTCGGTGTCGCGCAAGTATGGGCACAAGATTCCGTTCATCGTGAAGATCAACCATAATGAGCTGCTGACGTTTCCGAATCGTTTCGACCAGATTATGTTCGGAACCGTGAAAGAAGCCTATGAAATGGGCGCGGCGGCGGTGGGCTGCACCATTTATTTCGGCTCGGATGAGAGCGGGCGTCAGATTGTCGAAGTGGCGCAGGCCTTCGCTGCCGCGCACGAGCTGGGCATGGCGACGGTCCTGTGGTGCTACCTGCGCAATCCGGCGTTCAAAAAAGACAAGGATTATCATGTATCGGCGGACCTGACCGGCCAGGCGAATCATCTGGGCGTGACCATCCAGGCCGACATCATCAAGCAGAAGCTGCCGGAAAACAACGGCGGCTACGAAGCGCTCAACATGGGCAATTCGTCGTACGGGAAATTCGACAAGCGCATCTACACCGAGCTCGCGAGCGACCATCCGATCGATCTGTGCCGCTATCAGGTGATCAACTGCTACCTGGGCCGCATCGGATTGATCAACAGCGGCGGCGCTTCAGGCGAGCACGATATGGCGGACGCGGTGACCACGGCGGTGATCAACAAACGCGCCGGCGGAATGGGGTTGATCTCGGGGCGCAAGGCGTTCCAGCGTCCCATGAAGGACGGGGTCGCCCTGCTGAACGCGATTCAGGATGTGTACTTAAGCTCTGCTGTGACGATCGCGTAGACAAGCTGACCTGCGTTTTTCATTGCTTCATCTCCGCCGGTTCCATCGCGCCATGACGGATGGTGAGCACGCGGACGCGCTTGTTCTGGTCATCGATCGCGTAAATAACGCGGTACACATGCGGTTTCTTGCCGAAGAGAAGATGGCGGAGCGGCCTGCCGGCTTTCCTGCTTTCAGGAGCCAAAGGGCATCGGCGTGGGTAGGTTTGGAGGGAGTAGACGGCTTGCTCAAGTGCGTTGAACCACCGGGCGGCACCGACTGATTCAACCGCGTTTTTTTCGGCGAACAGGGTCGCCAGATCGCGTTCTGCGCGATCGGCTAATTCAACGATGTATGTCATGTTGCCGGCGAATCCTGGCAAACACTTCCTTGGCCGGTCGCGCGCGGCCGTGGGCTACGTCATCAAGGCCCTGACGAATGGCCTCATCCACGTCGGCGCGGGCGGCAATGTCGAGCAGTCGCTGATAGGCTTCCGCGTCCTGAACGACGGCCTCGGCTTTGCCCTTAACCGTGAGAACCACCGGCCGCTTGCTTTTCTTGAGTTGCTTTATGAAGTCGCCGGAGCGACGGCGAAAAGTCGTGAGCGACTGGATGTCCTTGGTGATGTCAATCATGCGGCAGGCCTCACTTCACAGATAGCACCTTTTTCGGTGCTGACCGCGAGGAGCGGATCTCAGTGGCCTATCCGGCCATCGCTTCGAGCGACCGGATTTCCTGCCGCAGCGATTCGAGATCGGCCTGGACTTGCGTGAAATTGCCTTGTGCGGCGGCTTGCTCGATGCGGCGGGCGCATTCGCCCAACCCGCGGGAATCGAGCTTTTCGGCCGCTGCCTCGATCATGCGCGCTTCCTGGGCGACCGTTCCGCGATCCGAGCCGACCGCCGCGGTCTCCAGCTTTTCCAGGCGTTCCGGCGCGATTTGCAGGAACAGCCGCCGCATTCCGTCGACCAGCGCGGAATCGCCGTCCGGCACATATTCCGGACTGGCCGGTCGCGCCCCCGCGGCCAGATGCTTTTCGATGGTGGCCACCAGGTGCGCGGGCTGCACGGGTTTGGAAATGTAGGCGTCCATGCCGGATTGAAGACAGCGTTCGCGGTCGCCGTTCATGGCGTGGGCGGTCATGGCGATGATCGGAATGCGGCCCCAGCGCGGATTGCGGCGGATGGCGCGCGTGGCTTCGAGGCCATCCAGAACCGGCATCTGGACGTCCATCAGGATCAGGTGATACACCGCGCCGGGCTCTTCCATTTTGAGCAGAGCCTCGCGCCCGTCGTTGGCGACGTCGATCTGATAACCCTTTTTGCGCAGGATCGCGAGCACCACTTTCTGATTGACCAGGTTGTCTTCCACCAGCAGCAGGCGCGACTTGGAATCGGCCGGAACGCGCGCGGAGGAATCCGCAGGAGTCGGAACCCCCACGCGCGCCGCATCCGGAGCCGACGCCGGTTCGCACGGCAGAGTCACCGTAAAGGTGCTTCCCTTCCCCACTTCGCTTTGCACCTCGATGGTTCCCTTATGCATCTCCACCAGCTTGCGTGTGATGGCCAGGCCGAGCCCGGTGCCGCCGTACTTACGCGTGATGCTGCCGTCGGCCTGCGTGAATTTTTCAAAGATGGCCGGCAGTTTATCGGCGGGAATTCCCGCTCCCGTATCGCTGACCGCAATTTTCAGTTTCAATTTGCCGTCGGTGATCGGCGTGCGGAGCGATACAGTGATCGATCCGGCTTCGGTGAACTTGATCGCGTTCGACAGGAGATTCGCCAGAATCTGGCGTACCCGCAGCGGATCGCCCAGCATTTCGAGATCCGGCGGGCTGTCGCATTCGAAGCGTAGCGCCACTTTCTTCTGCGCGGCCTTGGGCGCCTGGCTCTTGACGCAGTCTTCGAGCACCACCCGGAAATTGAAAGGAATGTGTTCAAGCATCATTTTTCCGGCTTCAATTTTGGAAAGATCCAGAATGTCGTTGAGCAGGCTTAATAGCGAATACGCGCAGCGCTGGGCGGTTTCCAGTTGTTCGCGCTGTTCGCCGGAGAGGCCGCTATCCAGCACCAGGTCGATCATGCCAAGCAGGCCGTTCATCGGCGTCCGCAGCTCATGCGACATGTTGGCCAGAAATTCGCTCTTGGCGTGGCTGGCCGCGAGCGCGCTGTGCATGGCGCGTTCCAGCTCATTGGTGCGCTGCGCGATGCGGTCTTCGAGCAGCTCCTGGTGCTGGCGGATCTGCTCGCGCGAAGTGCCCAGCTCCGCGATCATCTGGTTGAAGCTTTCACCCAGATATTCGATTTCATCGCCGGTGCGGCTGACCTGAATCGGCTCGAATTTCCCCTGTCGCACGGAAGTGATGCCGGCCTGGAGCAGCGCGAGCGGCCGCGCCAGTAGCCGGATGGTGAAGCGCGAGATGGCCACCGCCACCACGGCCACCACCAGGCACAGCACAATGCCCTTGGCGACATCGAAGGTGTGCTGGCGCAGATCCCAGTACAACACCACCACCACGATCCACAACACCAGCACCGCTGTGAAAATAGAAAACTTGTGGGCCAGCGAACGGAAGTTGGGCGGACGGCCGGCGGATTGTGAGAGACGCTCCTCCACACCTTTATGTTGATGGGTGGAGAACAGAGGGGCCATCGGCGGGAAACCTTAGTACCGCCGCTATTCCCTTTTAGCTCCCTAAGTGCCGGGGGTTCATGCGAAGCTGCTGGCGGAGAAAGGGGGATGGGCTGGTATCCTGTGACGGAATGTCCACCCGTCTGGCGACCTCGGTGTGCGGTATTTCCCTTAAGAATCCGGTGCTGGCGGCGTCGGGGACCTACGGTTACGGAGTCGAGTTCGCCGCGCTGGTGAATTTGAGCGAAGTGGGTGGCGTGGTGGTGAAGGGGCTGTCGCGCGAGCCGATGGACGGCAATCCCGCGCCGCGCCTGTATGAGACGCAGGCCGGGATGATCAACTCGATCGGTCTGCAGAACATCGGCGTGCGGGCGTTCGTGTCGGAGAAACTGCCGGCGCTGCGCACCGCCGGAACGGCCGTGTTCGCGAACATTTTCGGCTACGCGGTCGACGATTACTGCGAAGTGGCCCGCGTTCTCGAAGGCGCGGAAGGCGTCGACGGGTATGAACTGAACGTATCCTGCCCAAATACGAAGCACGGCGGGATGTTCTTTTCGAACGATTGCGGATTGCTCGCCGAAGTGGTGAGCGCTGTGAGGCGAGTCTCCACACGGCCGCTGATCGTGAAGCTTTCGCCGAATGTCGCGAAGATCGAGCCACTGGCGCAGGCGGCCGAGAGCGCCGGCGCGGATGCGATTTCGCTGGTGAACACGTTTGTGGCTCTGGCGATCGACGCTGAAACGCGGAGTCCCCGCATTGGCGCGGGATTCGGAGGGCTTTCCGGGCCGGCCATCAAGCCCATCGCGCTGCGGATGGTTTACGAAGCGGCGCGGGCGGTCAAGATTCCTGTGATCGGGATGGGCGGGATCGCGAACGGGGTGGACGCGGCCGAATTTCTGATCGCGGGAGCCAGCGCGGTGGAGGTGGGAACGGCCAATTTCTGGGATCCGGCATCCCCCGTGCGGATCGCGCGGGAGCTCGATCAATTTCTTGAGAATCATCAGGTTGCGCGTGTCGCGGAGCTGGTCGGCACGCTTGAATATCATCGATAAAAAGGAGACTTTGGTGGAGAAGAAAATCATTTCGACCGATGCGGCGCCCAAGGCGATCGGGCCGTATTCACAGGCGGTGATCGCGAACGGATTTGCGTTTCTGAGCGGGCAGATCCCGCTCGATCCGGCGACCAATCAGTTGATAGAAGGCGACATCGCGGCGCAGACCGAACGCGTGTTTGAGAATCTGAAGGCTGTGCTGGGGGCCTGCGGATCATCGCTCGCGCGGGTGGTGAAAACCACGGTTTTTCTTAAGGATATGGGCGAATTCGCGAAGATGAACGAGGTCTACTCCCGATATTTTGCCGAGAACGCCCCAGCCCGGGCGACGGTGGAGGCGGCGCGGTTGCCCAGAGATGTTCGGGTAGAGATTGAGTGCATCGCGACGGTCGGCTAGCCCTATGGGTAAGAGTTGTGTGTGAAAAGTCGAGGCTTCACCCCGCCGTTACCGGCAGGGCTGGTCTATCGCGTTGAAGGCGCAGGCGTCGGTGACCAGCCCTGCCGGTCACGGCGGGGATCAACTCCACTTTTCACACGGACTCGTAACGTTGGGGCTTCCGCGGAAAATCGATCGCTAATCTCCAGCGCAGCCTGCCGCCTTTAGGAATCAGGAGGCGGTTATGAAAAAGACAATCCTGACGGTGATGTTGGTTCTGGTGGCTTTCGCAGCGATCGCGGCTTCGGCCCCGGCGGTGCACAACAGCGATGGCAGCACTTCCAATTATTGGGTGCACTACTATCATTCCTACGTGTATCACACGTATTACACGCCGGTCTATTTCTACCGGCCGGTTTACGTGGCGCCGGTGGTTTATCCGGTCTACACGTACCACTACTGGTACTACAAGTTCGCAGGTCGCTAACGAATCGAACCGCCCCCAACAGCGGTACCTCACATGGCCCTGATGCCCGAGACGGCATCGGGGCCATTGCTTTTTTCCGTGCGGTTGGAGTAATCTAGGCGACGGCTTTCCGCCGTTCTAGCGTGGAGGAGTTTTATGAGAAAGACGATCCTGGTTTTGGCTCTTGCCTTTCTGGCTTTCGTGGCGGTGGCTTCAGTCACCGATCCGGCAGCCAGGAATAACGATGGCAACGAGTCGAAATCGCGTTTCTATTATGTTGTGCACCCCTACGTAGCGGTGCGCACTTACACGGTTGCGCCGGTGTACTACTATCGTCCGACGGTGGTGGTTTATCCGATGTATCACGTGTACCCGGTTTACACCTATCAATATTGGTACAACCGGTTTGCCGGCCCCAAGGAGCCTCAGCCCCAGCAGACGCAGCAGCAGTTGATTCAAGGCCAGGGGACGGAGGTGGAGAAGTCGCCTGATTTGAAGAAGTAATCGGAAGACAGGAGTCAGAATTCTCCTGGCTCCTGGATTCTATTTTTCGCTATCGAGCATCTGCATCTGCGCGGGATCGTAGCGTGTGCCGGCGATCTGCGCGCCGGTGCGTTCGATGCGCTCCACGTCTTCGGCCGAAAGCCGGACGGCCAGGGAATGCAGCGAATCGTGCAACTGGCGGCGGGTACGCGCGCCGATCAGCGGGACGATATCGTCGCCTTTGGAGAGCGCCCACGCAATCGCGATCTGAGCGGGCGTGGCGTCTCGTTCCCCGGCGATGCGCGCCAGATCAGCGATCACCGCCTGGTTGCGCTCCAGATTTTCCCCCTTGAAACGCGGCAGGTGTACGCGGAAATCGCCCGGCTTACCTACGGCCGATCCGGTGAACAATCCGCGCGACACCAAACCATACGCCGTGATGGCAATTCCCAGTTCGCGCGTGGCGGGCAGAATCGAACTCTCTATTCCACGGCTGGCGAGCGAGTATTCGATCTGCAGATCGCAGAGGGGATGCGTGGCGGCGGCGCGGCGGATGGTTTCGGCTCCGGCTTCGGACAATCCCACGTAGCGGACGTAGCCGGCCTGGATCATCTCCGCGATCGCGCCGACGGTGTCTTCAATCGGCACGGCCGGATCGACGCGCGCGAGGCGATAAATGTCGATGTGGTCGGTGCGCAGGCGCTGGAGCGTGTAAGACAAAAAATTCTTCACCGCCTGCGGACGGCCGTCGACGCCGATCCAGGCTCCGGCGGGAGTGCGCAGGGCGCCGAATTTGACCGAAATCACGGCCTGACCGCGGCGGCCTTCGAGCGCGCGGGCGAGCAGCATCTCGTTGTGGCCCATGCCGTAAAAATCGCCGGTGTCGAGCAGGTTGATGCCGGCGTCGAGCGCGGCGTGGATGGTGGCGATGCTTTCGGTTTCGTCGCTGGGACCGTACATTCCGGACATCGCCATGCACCCGAGGGCGACGCGCGAAACCTTCGGACCGCTCTTTCCCAAGGGGATTTGTTTAATTTCCATGACCTTCGCCACAAGTATAGTGGAGGGACATGACGATCCTATGGCGCGGACGGTCGATTTTTGCCGTCTGCGTCGGCGGCGAACCCGGAGCCCGAGACAGGCGGCAAAAGGCGACCGCCTGTCCTACCTGCCAAAAACACTTACGGCCCCGATCCGAGGTGGACCGGGGCCGTAAGTGTGAGGGACAACACAGATCAGAGGCGATTCTCGAGTTACCGCCCGGCGAACTTGTAGTACCAGTAGTGATACGTGTAAACCGGATAAACCACCGGCGCCACATAAACCGGCCGATAGTAGACCGGCGCGTAGTAATACGTGTGATACACGTAGCTGTGATAGTAGTGCACCCAATAATTGGAAGTGCTGCCATCGTTGTTATGCACCGTGGGGGCCGCAGCCGCAATGGCCGTGAGCGCCACCAGAACCAACATCACCGTCAGGATTGTCTTTTTCATAACCGCCTCCTGATTCCTAAGGGCGGCACTGAGTGGGTGAAATTAGTGACTTGATAGAAAAGTGGCGCACGTTTCAACGTGCCGCGTCGGCACTCCTGCCGACGCCTGTTCGGTCGCGGACGAGTTGTCGAGAAGAGTCTCGACACGGCACGCAGGAGTGCGTGCGCCACAAGAACACGAGATTGGCCGGGCCGTCAAGTGTGAGGTACAAGGTATTTATTTGACAAAAATCGTTGTGCCCGGCTGGCTGTTTACCCCTCCGACCGTCAGCGTGATCGGCAACGCCCCTCCGGACGTCGACGCCGGCAGCGCTGGGACAATCAGTTCCACTTCCATGATCCCCGCCACGTTTCCGGCCGCCGAGCCTGCGTAGACGACGCTCGCCGGCAGTCCGGCGACGGTCGCGGTAACGCTCGCGAAAGGCGTGCGTACGAACAGGCCGCTGGCAATCAAGCCGTCTGAGCCGGTCGGATCCGTCTGGCCTTCGCCGGTTTCATAAACGAGGACCGGAAAGCCGCGCTCCACCGGATTGGTCGCGGTGTTCAGCGTGCCGTCGAAATTGTAGGCGACCACTTCGCCAGTTCCGGTTTCGCTGACCGTGAACAATCCCGGCGCGGTCTGGGCAACGGGAATGCTCAGAGCCGGCGACATGAACCCGGTTTTGTAGGTCACCTGAACAGCCGCGCTTTGCGATCCGAAAACTTCATATGGCACGATCACGCCGACGGCCGAGCCAGATGCGTACAGCACCGGCGCGGGCGTTCCGTTGAAAGTGACAGTGGTCGATCCGGCCGTCGTTCCGACCGTCCCACTGGCGGGGACAGTCCCGGTGGCGAGCGGCGACGGGCCAATGTTGAATCCGTTGATCAGCACGATCTCACCGGGTGCGATCGAGCCGCCGGTATATCCCGCGGCGTTGACGATTCCAGTGATCTGCGTCGGCGGCGCGATGGCCGCCAGCAGTCCGTGAGTCTTGTTGTCGTTGTTGTTGTAGCCCGAAGTAATGTAAAGCGTCTGCGGGTCGCCGCCGGATTTTCCGTTTCCGAATTGAAGCGACCACAGCCCGGGGTTGACCACCGGTGTGGTCCCGCTCTGCATGGCCGCGATGAAATTTCCGGTCTTCGGATCGTAGCCGTTGATCTTGCCGTCCCCGAAGTTGCCCACCAGAATGTCGCCGCCGAAGATTCCCCAGCCGGCGGGCGCGATCGCGATGCCCCAGGGCGCATTCAGCGCGCCGCCGGACGTCGCGCGCTGGAGCAGGTTGCCGTTGAGATCGAAAATGTCGACCACGCCGTTGCCGGCGCCGGGAACGTCCACCTTTTTCGTGGGATCCTGCACGGCGTAGGTGACGTACAGCTTGCCGCCCAGGTTCTGGATATTGAACGGCGCGTAGCCGGACGGAAGGTTCGGGTCGATGAATCCGCCGCTGACGGTGGTAGGTTTGAAGCTGCCGTCGAATACGTCGATGTTCCCTGTATAGAAATTGGCCGCGTAGAGCAGCGGCGTCCCGGTGGGACTGGACGCGAGCCCGGTATAGACCGCGCCCGCGGCTGAGTTGTCCACCATAGTGACCGCCGTGCTGTTTGCGACGCTCGAATTCCATGCCGCGATGGTGCCGTCTTCAGTGGCGAAAATGAAGCTGGCGACCTTGCCGTCGGGAAGTGTCCAGTTGGCGCCGTTGCCGGCCACCTGGCCCGTAGGTGTTCCCAGACCTTGCGTAGCCGCGCCCGCCGGAATCCTGACCACCACCGCAGTGATCGCGCCCGAGCCGTTGTACAGCGTCGCGAGACCGGTATTATTATCGGAAACCCAGAACGGACTGGTCGCGGTTTCCGAGACGCCCCAGGGATTGACCAGGTTCGGATCGAGCACGTCGGCCGCGCCGGCGACGTCCGAAACCAGGTTGTGCTGAATGTACGCGTTGGCAGTGGTTTGCGCCGTGGCGTCGAATGCCGGTAGCATCGCGAGGACTACGGCAACGTTGCGGACTTCCAATAACAAGCTACGTGTATTCATTGAGTTACCTCCGTTAAATCCTCCGAATTATAGACGCGTATCCTGGACTCGGCTAGAGGAAAATGTGCAATCATGTTGAGCATGGAACCGGCGCAGCAGAGGTTAGCTCGTGAGCTCCGCACTCGGGCGACGCCGGAGCAGGCCTGGCAGGCGCTGACCGATCCCGAAAAAATCAGCGGATGGTTCCCGGACTCTCGCATGAAGGTGCGCAAGGTGATCGCGGGCGAAAAGGTCGTGTTCGGACCCGCGAACGGCGATGCCTGGGCAAAGGAATTCACGGTTTCCCGTGACGGCGGTGGTACGGTCGTTCGCGTGGCGCACTCCGGGTTCGGCCCGGCGGGCGAACTGGACGATTTTTTCGACGCCGTCGGTTCCGGCTGGCAGTTGACGCTCGCCAATCTCAAGCACTATCTCGAAAATTATTTCGGGATGCCGCGCCAGAGCTTCCAGCTTCAGATTCCGGGCGAATTCGAATATGCGCAGGCGGTTCCGCTCTACCACGGCTGGGGGATTTTGAAGTGGCTGGCGGATTCCGGCTCCATCGGCGCGGTGGGCGAGCACTATACATTCGAATTCAAAGAAGGCGGCACGGCGTCGGGAATCGTGCTCGCGCGCACCGGACGGGAAACGATGCTGAGCTGGTCTGAAATCGGCGGAGTGCTGGCGTTTAAGACGTTTGCGGCCGAGCCGCCCAAGCGGGTTCTCTGCCTGCAGGGCTGGGGATGGGGTCTCGACCAGAGCGACGCTCAGCGGCTGCACGATTTTCTGATTCCATCCATCGACCGGCTGGCGATTCTGGTATTGGGACCGCCGAAATCCTAAATTTTTGGGAAACCGCGCGCCGGTTTTGCCGTATTACTCCCCAAGGAGCAACGCCTGATGAAGCTTTTGCTGGTAGTTCTGCTACTCGCCGTACCGATTTTCGCGGACTCATGGACCGATAGGCACGATGTGCGCGAATATCGCGCCGAGATGCGCCGGGAGGGTCGCAATCTTCGCCGGGAAGCCCATGAGGACCGTCTGGAAGCACATCGCGCCCGGCTGGAATTCCAGCGCGAGATGCACCGGACGCGGCAGGAAGTTCGCCGTGAAGTGGAGCGCTCCCGCCGGGAGGCGTTAGAGGAATGGCGGGATTTCCGGCGATCCTTCCACAATTAGGCCGCCCATCGCCCGCTTAGCGGGAGGCATAGATCAGTTCCCTGCTGTGCCGGGGAAGCAGGGCGCCGATACCAGCGCCGAGGATTGCTCCCACGCCTCCCACAATTGCGCCTCCGGCCCCGCGTGAGATGCACGGGCCAAGGCTCCCCCGATCACAGCCGGACACGGCAGCGCCCACTCCGAATCCTGCTCCGAATCCGATCGCTGCGCCGATGGCAGCGTGTTTCCCGCGATGGCTCCCGCCAATTCGCTCGATCTTGAGCACGTCGTCTTTTTTGGCCGTCACCGTTCCGGCCGTCACGGATTGCGGCGTCCAGCTCTGGAACGGACCGTCCACCGGCCCGGATTTCAGGGACAGGCGAACTCGGTCGCCGGTCCGCAATTGTCCCAAGGATTGCCAATCGTGCCGATCCTGCGCCAGCGCCGCTGCCCCGAGCATGCAGATGACTACCAGAGTTTTCATGTGGATACCTGATTCTCGCAGCATCGATCGTTTCACGTGCATTGAGCCGTTACGCCGCCCACCTGTGAAGGACGCGCACACCTGCAAGAAACCTAAGTGATTCAAACCAAACGTGCAACCCTTTGGCTCGCGAACTGCGTCTAAGCCAGGCACGTATGACGAAGTTGTGGTGCCTGGCGGTTCTCGGGGCGGGAATGCTCGCCGGGTGCAATGTCACCGATGACGACGAAAAAGCCGCGCAGGAACTGAACGTCAATTCACGCTATACGGTCGAAAGCGTCAGCATCACCGGCCAGCGCAATGTGTCCATCCCGAACCCGCTGCGCAGCGAGCTCGACAGCTTCGTCGGTACCCTCTACGATCATTCCGCGCTTGAAAAAGCCGCCGACCGCATCCGCAAGGAGATGCGCGTCACCGACGTGATTATCAAGGTTTCGCGCGGGAACGAACCGGACCACGTGATCGTGAATTTCGAAGTGACCCGTTCGAATGAGCATATGTTCGATCTGAACGTCGGCAAATTCGTCTACGATTCGAAAGAAGGCTGGAGCGGCGACGGCGGCGCCACGATGAAGTTCAGCGGGAACGCGCTTTCCTTCGGCCTGGTGAGCAACAGCGATACCACCATCGACCGCTATGCCGGCGTCCACGCGCGCTTCGAGCGTAAAAAAGTGATCACGGACCGGCTGCGCATCCGGTTCGATTTTTCGAGCTTCCACGACCAATGGAACCCGGCCACGCTCGCCTCCGCACCGGCCGATGAAATCTATCGATGGAGAGAATCCCTTTCTCCGATGGCGACGGTGGTGATTGCCGACCCGCTGGAGGTGGATTTTGGCGTCGACTTCGCGCGCTTTCGGATCCCTTTTGCTTCCGCGGCTTCATCGGAGGGGCAGGCGGACGCGGAAGGGACCGCGAAAACCGAATCTTCCAACGCGGTGGTTTCCACTCTGCGGTACCACCAGCGTTGGGGATCGGAACACGATTCGGAATCGCATGAACTGAACGCTTCGTATTCGATCTCCTCGGCCACCGATCTGCTCGATACGGATCGAAACTTCACACGTCAGGTAGCCAAGGCGCGCTACAAATATCGTCATGCGCACAACACTTTGGAACTCGGCTTCCTGTCGGGTAAACTTACTGGAGATGCGCCGTTGTATGAGCGTTTCGTGCTGGGCGATTCGACCACGCTCCGCGGATGGAACAAATTCGATCTGGATCCGCTGGGCGGATCGCACGTGGTGCACGGGTCGATCGATTACGGGTATCGTGTATTGCAGGTGTTCTATGATGCGGGCGCGGTGTGGGATCGCTCGCCGGACGCCAAACAATCGGTCGGGGTGGGATTCAAGAAGGAGGGATTCCAACTCGCCGTGGCCTTCCCGCTGCGCGCAGGGCGGGCCGATCCGGTCTTTTACGCAGGGATGAACTTCTAAACGAGCCAAAACGTGCGAACCATCAAAGCATGGTGGTTGGTCCTGGCATTTCTATCCGGCTTTGCGCTGGCAATGTGGGCTGAGGAGGTGATCCTCAACTGGCGCGACAACCGGCTGGAGTTCGCGGCCCCGCGTGTGCACTTTTTAGGAGGCAAGCCGCTGGAGCTGCTGCACAACGCGGCTCCGGTGCCGTTCGATTTCCAGGTGACCCTATGGAGCGGCACGCACGATCACGTTTTCGAGCGTCTGCCGGAGCGGTTCGTGGTCAGCTACGACCTGTGGGAAGAAAAATTCCGCGTGTGGAAGACGCAATCGCCGGTGCGCCGGGTGGATCATTTGAGCGCCGCGGACGCCGAAAAATGGTGCTGGGATCAGATGGCGGTCGATGTGCACGGCGTGCCCGGAGGCGAGCAGTTATGGGTCCGTATGGAGATCCGTGCCGAGGACGGCAAGGACGGCCCGCTGTTCGGCCGCGGCAGCGTGAATGAGAGCGGTCTCAGCCTGACCAGCCTGATCGAGCTGTTCAGCCGTCCCGCGCGCAGTGAGCAGTCGCATTGGGGGCCGTATGATCTGGGGCCGTTCACGCTCGATGAGTTGAAGCGCAGTCCGCGGAGAGGGTCGTAAAGTAGTTAATGTGCAGTCGCGGCTCTCCGCGAACCGGCCCATGAACCGCTTACGCAATCGGCTGATCCTGGTTTTCGTTGTCGCGACCATTGTTCCCCTGGCCCTGACGCTGTGGTTCACGGTCAGCCTGCTGGATATCAGCCTCGGCCTTCGGCCGCTGGCCGAGCTGGACGCAGTTTCCAAATCGCTCGAACAAACCGGGCGTGAGTTGTACCACGAATCGTGTTCGGTGTTGCGGCGCGACGCCGCGGAGGGGCGAATCCTGCCGCAAAAATTATCGCCGTCGGAGGCGCAGGCGTTCTGGGACAGCGGCGCGGCGGAGCAATTTGAGCTGGCCGGCGAGCAAGGCAACCGGCTGGATTATTTCGTGCGTCACGAGAAAGAAGTCTGGCGTTATTCGCGGCCGATGGCCATCGCCATGGGGGATTTGCAGCACCAAATCGGAGACGCGCGCGAAGCGCTGGATAAATCGGCGGTGCGCAATCTGCGCCGCGGATTCAGTGGACCCTTGCTGCTGGTAACTTCGACGCTGTGGATCGTGGCGCTGGGAGGATTGATATTCCTGGCGGCGCGTATCAGCCGGCCGGTGCAGCAGTTGACCGAAGGCCTGGGACAAGTGGCCGCGGGCGATCTGGGCGTCCGCGTCGAAGCCGGAGGATCGAACGAAATCGCCGCGGCGGTCGAGGCGTTCAATCATATGGCGAGCCAGTTGGAGCACGCTCGCGAAAGGCTGATCCACGTCACGCGCCTGGCAAGCTGGCAGGCGCTGGCGCGCAAGATGGCGCACGAGGTGAAGAACTCGCTGACGCCGATTCGATTGACCATGGAAGAAATCATCGTGCGGTCATCGTCGTCAAAACCCGACAGCGCGTTTCTGGAGCAGGCCGCGCAGATCGTGGCCGACGAAGTGAACACGCTCGAAAAACGAGTGCGCGCATTCTCGGAATTCGCGTCGGAGCCGCCCGTGATGCCGTGCGAGCTAGATGTGAACGCGCTGGTCGAAGAACGCGTGGCATTACTCCGCTCCGCGCATCCAGAAATTATCTATAATCTGCGGCTGGATGCGGGTTGTCCGCCCGCGGTTGCCGATCCGGATCTGGTCAAGGGCATGTTGACGAATCTGCTCGAAAACGCCGCGCAGGCCGCGCAGCCGGGTGGAGAAGTGCTGGCCGTGACGTCGCGCAATGGCTCGTCGTTGCACATCGAGATTCACGATTCGGGCCCCGGCCTGAGCGCGCAGGCGCTCTCGACTTTGTTCGAACCGACCATTTCGTTCAAGAAAGGCGGCATGGGCCTGGGATTATCGATCGCCCGCCGCAGCGCGCTGTTGTGCGGTGGCGATATCGAAACGTTCGCGGGCGAACTGGGCGGCGCGGGCTTCCGCGTATACCTGAAGGTGGAGGAGAAGATCTAGTGCCCGATCGTCGGCAGAGTAGCTGGAGGGCGGGCTTCAGCCGGCGCGAGGCTTTAGCCTCGCCCTCGCACAGCGCCGCTGAAGCGCCGCGCGGATTGAAATCCGCCGTCCGGCCCAGGATCAGCCACTGACCCCTATGGCCATGCGACGGATCATGATCGTCGACGATGAAGAGAACATCGGCCGTTCTCTGCGTCTGATTCTGGAACGCGAAGGTTACGCCGTGACCACGTGTTCGAGCGTCGCCGAAGCCCGCGCGCAGTCGGTGCGGCCCGACGCTTACCTCATCGATGTGCGTCTCCCCGACGGCAGCGGCATCGATCTGGTGCGCTGGATGAAATCGAACGACATCCACGCGCCAATGCTCATGATTTCCGGCCACGGCACCATCGCCGACGCAGTGGAAGCCACGCGCGCCGGAGCTTTCGATTTTCTGGAAAAGCCCTTGAGCCGCGATAAGGTCCTGCTGTCGCTACGCCACGCGTTAGATCAATCGAAACTCCGCGAAGAGAACCGCCGCCTGCGCGAAATGGTCGGCGGAGCAAGAATGATCGGCGGGAGCACGGCGTTCGAGCGCGTCCTGGAGCAAGCGTCCATGGCTGCGCGCAGCGACGCGCGTGTGTTAGTCGAAGGCGAGTCGGGCACCGGAAAAGAGCTGCTGGCCGCGCACATTCACGCGGAAAGTCCGTTCTCCGCCGGCCCGTTCGTCAAAGTAAACTGCGCCGCGATTCCCACCGAGCTGATCGAAAGCGAACTGTTCGGCCACGAAAAAGGCGCGTTCACCGGAGCGACATCGGCCCGCCGCGGCAAATTCGAACTGGCCGACGGAGGGACGCTGTTCTTAGACGAAGTCGGCGACCTGCACGCGTCATCGCAGGCGAAACTTTTGCGCGTGCTCCAGGAAGGCGAATTCCATCGCGTCGGCGGCGAGCAATCGATCCGCGTCACCGTCCGCGTGATCGCGGCAACCAATCGCGATCTGACCGAAATGGTCACGCAGCAAAAATTTCGCGAAGATCTGTATTACCGCCTGTGCGTAGTCCCGGTCCGCATGCCCAGCCTGCGCGAACGCCGCGAAGACGTGCGCCCGTTAGCCGAATATTTCCTGGGCGAATTCTGCGCGCGCAATAATTTCAAACCGAAATCGTTCGATCCGGCAGTCTTCGAAGCGCTCGACGGCTACAGTTGGCCCGGCAACATCCGCGAACTGCGCAATACAGTCGAGCGCATGGCCATCCTGACCCGAGGCGATTTGTTGCAGGCCGAATCGGTGCCAGTAGAAATCCGAATCGCAAGAGGCTCGGCAGGCCCGCGCGGGAATCTTCGCGAAGCCAAGGAATCCGCCGAACGCGAGCACATCTTGAGAGCGCTCGAAGAGAGCAAATGGAACGTGTCGAGCGCGGCACGAGTGCTCGGGATGGAGCGGACGAATCTGCACAAGAGAATTCGGGCGTTGGGATTGGCTCGGGGTGAGCGATAAGCGCTACTTCACCGATTCGATGATCTGGATCTCCTGACGGAGCAACCCGTTCACCAGTTCGCTGAGTGGTATGCCCTTTTGAGCTGCTCGGTCCGCGAGATACGTTTGGATCTCGGCGTCGAGATAGATCGGAAGTCGCACCTCAGAATCCGGCCGGAAGAATTTTCCGCGTTCGCCTCTGCTGAAATCGTATTCAGGCTTCATTGTTCTTCCTCATAGACGCGAACTTCAGCACGCGTCGGCCATCGCGCCGAGATCAACCGAACGTGCGCCGAGAGGTCGGTCAACTGCTGATACGTATGAACAACCACGATGTAGCGTCCGGACATGTCCCTTCCCATCGTAATCCACCGGACTTTCGGTCTTGCTGTGTTCGTCATCTGGTATCGTCAGGGCAAGAGGATCCCGAAAGATCTCCACTGCTCGCTCAAAGTCCACGCCGTGTTTATTCCGGTTTGCGCTCGCTTTGGCGGAGTCCCACTCGAACTCATAGACAAAAGAAGCCATGCACCTGAATCATTCTCGCCTCCCGCGGGTCTCGGATCAAGCGACGATGGCGCGGTTTTCGGTAAAATCGGCCTCATTGAAACTCGCCGATCATATTTGGAAGTTTGGCGCAGCAATGGGAATCGCGCTTACCGCGATCGGACTTGGCGCGGGCTATTTCGATGAAGCTACTCACTTCAGGTTCGCTTTCTTGAGTAATCACTTTCACATTTTTCTCAGCGCGCTAATGCTTGGAATTCTGCTATCTTTCGTCTTCATCATCGGCTGGGCGAGGCGATTCAAAAAGAGGGCCCGCGCGCGGGCGGCTAGGATCGTATTCATCTCACCCTAGATCACGGGCCTAGTCACTTACCCCATTGAGGGCCTGAATGTCCATGGTCCGTCTGCTTTGCTTTGGTTTCTCGTCATGCCCGCTGCGTCGATTCTCGCATTCGTACTGCACATTATGGCGGACTAACCGTCGCGCGAAATGACGGCGCGCGATTCGTGTCTGTTATCCTAAAATCACTCCCTTGAAAATCGGTTTCGTCAGCCTCGGATGCCCCAAGAACCTCGTCGATACCGAGGTCATGATGGGCCAGCTCACCTCGAACGGCCATGAGCTTACGCCGCATCCCTCCGATGCCGACGTTATCGTCGTCAACACGTGCAGTTTCATCGATCCAGCCAAGCAGGAATCAGTCGACACCATCCTTGAAATGGCCGAGTACAAGAAAACCGGCCGCGCGCAGCGGCTGATTGTCGCCGGGTGCCTGGTGGAACGCTATCGCGCTGATATTCAGAAGAATATTCCGGATGTCGACGCTGTGATCGGGACCAATGAGCTCGAAAAAATCACGGCGCTGTGCGAAGGCGTCGAACCCGTCGCTGCGAATCCTTTTGAACCGTATCTGTATCACGACGCGACGCCGCGCGTGCTTGCGACGCCCAAGCATTTCGCTTACATCAAAATCGCCGAAGGATGCGACCATCCTTGCACCTTCTGCGTGATCCCGCAATATCGCGGAAAGTTTCGCAGCCGGCGGTTTGAATCGGTCATCAGCGAAGCCACTCGGCTGTTTTCGCAGGGCGTTCGCGAGATCAACCTGATCGGCCAGGATACGACCTGCTACGGCGAAGATTTCGGAATGAAGGACGGGCTCTCCAGACTGCTGGCGCGCCTCGCGCAGATTCCGACTGAGCACGAAAAATGGGTCCGGTTCCTGTACTGCTATCCGAACAAAGTCACGCAGAAGCTTCTCGACACGATTGCCGAGCATGAAGCGCTGGTCAAGTACATCGACATGCCGCTGCAGCACGCGTCGGGGCCGGTGCTCAAGCGCATGAAGCGTGGGGCTACGGGCGACATTTTCCTGAAGCTGATCGAGCGTATTCGTCGAACCATCCCCGGCGTCGCGATCCGCACCAGCATGATCGCAGGATTTCCCGGCGAAACCGCGCAGGATTTCGAGACGCTGTGCGATTTCGTGAAGGCCGCGCAGTTCGATCGGCTGGGCGTTTTCTCGTACTCGGACGAAGACACCAGTGCGAGTTTTGCTCTCGATCAGAAGGTTGACGGACGCACCATTCACAATCGCAAGCGCCGGCTGATGGCGATCCAGCGCAAGATTTCGCGCGCTCGCAATCGACTGCTGGTCGGACAGGAACTACCGGTGTTAGTGGAAGGCCCGACTGCGGATTCCGACCTTGTATGGCAGGCTCGCCTTTCGACCCAGGCGCCTGAAATCGACGGTGTGTGCTACATTTCCGACCCCGGCGAAACTCCGCCGCGTGCCGGTGAGATTCGCAAGATGCGCATCACCGCCGCGCACGATTACGATTTGACCGGCGACCTCATCGAAGCTGCCGTCGCTCCCGAACTGATTCAACTTGCGGTATGAAATGTCCGATCTGTAAAAAAGAAGTTCAGCTCACCGATCCGTTCGTCCCCTTCTGCAGCGAGCGTTGCAAGCTCATCGACCTGGGCAACTGGGCGTCCGATAAATATGTCATCGCGACTCCCGTCAAGCCTCCCGACGAAGAGGAAGATTGACCGTCCTCGCGCGCGTCCTCTCCACGTGGTTCGGATGCGGATACTCGCCGCACGCGCCGGGGACCGTGGGATCGGCCGCCGCAATCCTGATCGCATGGGCGCTGCGGAACTACGCGACGCCATTTGAAATCGGCCTCGCCGGCGTGTTGCTCTCGATCCCCGGAATCTGGGCCGCCGGCGTCACGGCGCGCGAGATCAAGTCGAAGGATCCGCAAATCGTGGTCGTCGATGAAGTGGTCGGCCAATGGATGACGTTGGCCGGTGCGACCGCGGTCAACTGGCACAGTTTTGTGCTGGCCTTCGCGCTGTTTCGGATTTTCGATATCTGGAAACCGGCGCCGGTGCGGCAACTGGAACGGCTTCCGGGCGGATTCGGCATCGTCGCCGATGACATGATGGCGGGAGTTTACGGCGCGCTGGTTCTGTTCGCGGCCGGCCGGTTCCATCTATATTAGATACAGCAATGGCATTTCGTAAAAACAACGATTCCCGCCCGCAGATTCTGGAAGTCTCGCCCTACGCGGCGATTCCCGGCGGCGAATTTCAGATCCGCGGCAAGGGCCTGGCCGCGCACGCGCGACCGAGCGTCCGCTTCGGCGACGTGGCCGCGCCGGTGGTGATCGGCTCGGATTCTTTCGTGATCGTGCGCGTTCCGGAAGGCGCGTCGGCCAACGAGTTTATCGTCGGGAACGAACAGCAGTCGGCTCCATGGGCCTGCGGCGTCGGAACGCTGGTGGCCGACAGCATTCATCCCGTCTCGAATCCGGTGGTGGACCGTCACGGCAACATTTATACGACTTTCAGCGGCTCGCCCGGGCAGAAGACTCCGGTTTCGATTTACAAGATCGATTCGAACAACCGGTCCAAGCCGCTGGTCACCGACCTGATGAATGCCACTGGCCTGGCGCTCGATCCGGAAGGCGTGCTGTACTGTTCCAGCCGCCATGAAGGGATTGTGTATCAGATCTCGCCCGCCGGAAACATGGCAGTGTACGTCGAAGGGATGGGCGTCGCCACCGGAATCGTTTTCGATCAGGACGAAAATCTATACGTGGGCGACCGCAGCGGAACGGTGTTCAAGATCAGCCGCAGCCGCCAGATTTACGTGTTCGCGACGCTTGAGCCATCCATCGCCGCCTATCACCTGGCGTTCGGTCCCAACGATTATCTGTATATCACCGGACCGACCACTTCGAGCTTCGATTCGGTGCATCGCATCTCGCGCGACGGGCACGTGGAAATGTTTTATCGCGGCCTCGGCCGTCCGCAGGGGATGGCTTTCGATGCGAATGGAAATCTGTACGTAGCCGCATCGCTCGGCGGACGGCGCGGCGTGGTGCGGATCTCGCCCGACGCGAATGCCGAGCTATTCCTCTCCGGTCCGGCCATCGTCGGTTTGGCCTTTGCGCCTTCGAAATCGCTGATTCTGGCGACCAACACGGGCAACCCCGCGGCTACCGCGAACTCGATTTATCGCGTCGACGTCGGCATCGAAGGTTTTCGCGCCCGATAAAAGTCCGTGCATAACGCCGAGATCATTGCCGTCGGTTCGGAGCTTCTGACGCACGACAAGGTCGACACCAATTCTCTGTTCATCACCGAGCAGTTGAACGCGCTGGGCGTGGAAGTGACGCGCAAGCTGATTGTCGGCGATCATCGCGAGCGGCTGACTGGCGCCGTGCGCCACGCCGTCGATTCCGCGGAGATCGTCGTGATTACCGGCGGCCTGGGTCCCACAGAAGACGATCTGACGCGCGACGCGGTGGCTGCCGCGCTGGGACGCAACCTGATTTTCAGCGAGGAAATCCTCAAGTGGATTGAGGAGCGCTTTCGCCTTTTCCAGCGCAAGATGGCGGACGTGAATCGGCGCCAGGCGTTTCTCGTCGAAGGCGCGGAAATTCTGCCCAATCCGCGCGGCACCGCGCCGGGCCAATGGATCGATCTTGCCGGACACGTGGTCATGTTGCTGCCCGGGCCTCCTGGAGAGCTGAAGCCGCTATTCGTCAACGAATGCGTTCCGCGCCTGGCGCGGCAGCTTCCGCCGCAGGTGATCCGGACACGATTTTTTCGCGTGGCTGGCATGGGCGAATCGGATCTGGACGCGCTCATCGCGCCGGTGTACACGCGGGTGGCAAATCCAGTGACCACCATCCTGGCCGGCATGGGCGACATCCAGGTGCATCTGCGCGCCCGCGCCGGAACCGCGGAGGAAGCCGAGACGCTGCTCGAAGCGGTGGCGCCGGAGATCGAAACGCTGCTGGGCGATCGCATTTATTCCCGAAACGGCGATCTGCTCGAAATCGTCATCGGCAAGCTGCTGCGCGAGCGAGGAGCCACGCTGAGCGTCGCCGAAAGTGTCACCGGCGGAATGCTCGCGCAGCGCATCACATCCATTGCGGGGAGCTCCGATTACTTCGTGGGTGGATTCCTGACGTATTCGAATCGCATGAAGACGGAACTGCTGGGCGTCGCAGCGGAGGTGATTGAGGCGCATGCGGCCGTGAGCGAAGAAGTCGCACGCGCGATGGCCGACGGCGCGCGCACCAGGACCGGATCGGACTATGCGCTCGCGACCACCGGCGAAGCCGGACCGGAAAGCTCGACTGGCGCGCCGGTGGGTACGGTGTTTCTGGGAATCGCAACGCCGGCGGGTGTGGAGGCGCGCAAGATCAGCGCCCCGGGCGACCGTCAGCGGGTGCGGTCGCTGTCGACGCAGCTTGCGCTCGATTTGCTGCGGCGGCGGTTGATCGCAGAGAAATAATGTGGGGCCGCCATTCTTGGCGGCGAGCCGGCTTGAGAGCCGGCTTCGACTGGGGTTGAAGACGAGCCGGTCAGGAGACCGGCTTGCCGGCAGGAATGCCCGCCCCACGCCTTTGTCTTGGTGGCGCACGCACTCTTGCGTGCCGTGTCGAGACTCATCTCGACACCTTTTCGGCGGGCAGACCATGCGTCGGCACGAGTGCCGACGCGGCACGCTAGAGTGCGCGCGCCACACTTGCTGCTCAGCGCTGGCTAGCTTCCCCCGCCTCCACGCGACGATTAAAGTCCGCCGATTTGTTGCGGGGTACCGACACCGATTTCCACTGATCCGCGGCAAAATGCTTCGCGAGAAAAACGATCTGCCCGCAGTGCATGGCGTAATGCGCGGTCTGCCGGTTGATGGCCTGCATCACCGAATGCGGCTCGCCGCGAATCGTTACCGTGCGGCCCAGGTCTTCATCGGTGAGCGGCACCAGTGCGCTGAAAACGCACGCCCATCCGTCTTGCCACATCTTCATCAATACCTCACGCGTGGACGGAGGTGACACGAATTCGCTGTCCCGATTCCGATCCGGTTTTTCCCCGTCGCTGGTCAGGAAATCGGTAAACCGCGAGCGCATGTTCCCGGCGATATGCTTCACAATAACCGCAATCGAATTCGATTCCGAATCGAGCGACGCGTTCAACTGCGCCTCGGGAACCTGCGCCATGGCGCCCTCCGTGATTCGTTTATACTGCCGGAAAACGGCCAGCGATTCTTTCAAATAAGACGTCGTAAATTCGTGTGGCATGTTAATTCGCCGGAGCGTGCATTTGGTAGCCCTGCGGAGGCTCGCCGCCCAGCAGGTATCGCACGAAATAATCCCACCGCCGCCGCACCATGTACGGCTCATTGCCGAAACCGTGGTTGCGATTCGGCAACAGCAGCAGATCGAAATCCTTGTTGGCCTTGATCAGCTCATTCACCACCAGCAGCGTGTTGTAGGGTGGAACATTGTTGTCCATGGTCCCGTGCGCCAGCAGCAGGTGACCCTTCAGATTCTTGGCCACCAGTTGATTGGCCTGGTTATCGTAGTTGGTCGATCCGTCGGCATTCTTCTTGAGCAACCCCTGCCACTTCTCGGCCCAATCGTCTTCGTATTCGCGATTGTCGTGATTGCCCGCCTCCGAA
Source organism: Terriglobia bacterium (assembly GCA_963797245.1). Lineage (GTDB taxonomy): Bacteria > Acidobacteriota > Terriglobia > Bryobacterales > Bryobacteraceae > Palsa-187. Next base: position 461,804 of record CAWCPE010000005.1, on the reverse strand, counting down.
ATTCCGACTTTGAAAAAATCGGGATAACGGAACATCGCGTCCGCCGTCGCGTAGCCTCCGCCCGAGTGCCCGTAGATGCCCGCACGATCGATATCGATCCACGCATACTTCTGCGCCAGTTCCTTCATCCCGGCCACCTGGTCGGGAAGTGTGTTGTCGCCCATATCGCCGAAATACGCCTCGTGAAATTTCTTCGATCGCCACGGCGTCCCCATCCCGTCGATCTCGACCACCACGAACCCCAGCTCCGCCAGCGCCTGGCAATCCCCGCGCGCGGCCGAAAAACTGCGGCTCCCGACGCTTCCGGTCTGCGGCCCGGGATAAATATGGTTGATGATCGGATACTTCTTGTTCTGATCCAGATTGGTCGGCTCAAACATCAGCCCATACAGATCGGTCACGCCGTCGCGAGCTTTGATGGTGAACGGAACCGGCGGCTTCCAACCGGTAGCCAGCAGCGCGCGGATGTCGACGCGTTCCAGCTCAGCGACCAGTTTCCCGGCTTCATCGCGCATCACCGCAACCGGTGGAAAATCCGGCTTCGAATAGCTGTCGACGAAATATTTTCCAGACGGTGCGAGCGTGATTTCGTGATTGGCGTCCTCCGGAGTCAACAGCTTCAAGCCGGTGCCATCGAAATTCACGCGGTAAAAGTGAATGAAATACGGATCGCGACCTTTTTCTTTCCCGACGCCGAGAAAATACAGCACACGATTTTTCTCGTCCACGCGCAGAAGCTGCGTGACGTTGCCTTCGCCCGTCGTGATCTGATTTTTCAGCTTTCCGTTCGCGTCGTACAAGTACAACTGGCCCCAGTTGTCGCGCTCGGAAAACCAGATGATCTCTTTCGAGGCTGGCAAATAGCGCCAGTTCACCCGGCCATTGCCCGATTCGTAAAACGTCGGCGTCGATTCTTCGAGCACCTCGCGAATTTCACCCGTCGCAGGATTCGCCATACGCAGCGTCTCTTTCTTGTGATCGCGCGACGTGGAAACGAACGCGAGCTGCTGGCCGTCATCACTCCACTGCACGTCGCTCCACTCGCCGCCGCGGCAGGCGATGTTATCGCACAGCGAAGACCGGTGCTGATCGGGAGGCATCTTCAACCGCACCACGTGCGGATCCAGAACGTCGATCACCACGCGCTCGATCATAGTGACTTTTTCATCGCCCGGCAGCGGATATTTCCATGCTTTCAGCTGAGGATGTCCCACCTGGGTGCTCACCAGGTACATTTCGCCTACGCCGCGCTGGTCCTGCTGGAAGGTCGCGATCTTTTTCGAATCGGGCGACCAGGCCACAATCGGCCGGTCGCTCGAAGCCCACCCGGCGTTGTCCGTCGCGTAGCCGAAATCCGTCACGCCGTCGGTGGTGAGCTGGGTTTCCTTGGCCGTGGCGATTTCGCGCGACCACAGGTTGTTCTCGCGAATGAAGACGGCGCGCTTCTTGTCCGGCGACATCGATTCGGCCCGTCCGCCCGCGCCGAACCCTCCGCCGCGCCCTCCGCGCCCGCGGCCGCCGCCGGTCGCATTGCCTGTGACGACGCACGCCGAGCCCGCCGAATCGCATTTCCAGCGTTTCCCGCTCAAGTTGAACAGAACATCGCTGCCCGCCAGGTCGATATCGGTGAACGGCAATTTCTTCGCGTCATAGGCGGTATGGGCGGCCCTCGAAAGCGCCGCCGCGACGCGCGCGTGATCGAACGCGGGACGCTTGACGCCCGATGCCGGATCCACCAGCACGAACTCGGTTCCATCGGCGCGGATCACGCGGTACCAGCAACGGCCGTCGTCGGTCCAGCTGGGGCGCACGGCGCCGAACACCAGCGGGCTGGTGTTGTAGCCCATGAATTTTTCCGCGCGCGCGTAATCGTCGGCGGTGAATTTCTGTCCGAACGCGCCAGTCGCCAGGCCGGCGATTAAAACCAGATGTGAGGTTCGCACCTAGTCATAATAATCTACCGGCAGTGGGCCTACGCGCCGACAGCGTGCAGTCTGGCTTCGTCCAAGTGAAGGTAAAAACCGAACAACGGCGTGGTTTCGGACGCGCCCCAGCGGCTCATCTTCCATTGCGCGCGCACATACCGGACGTCGGCGTGGCGCGCCAGATCCAGTACCAGCGAGTAGTTGCCGCAGTAGAACTTCTGCGGAAAAGTTTCGAGCAAACGCCAGCGATCCTGGTCCGGTGAGCCCCAGACCGACATCTCCAGACTTTCCTGCTCAACAGTACGGGTAATGCCCAGCGTAAGCTGCAACGGCTTGCCGCGGGCGGCGTCGAGAGCGATGACTGCGCCTGCCCCGTCCTGGCGGGCGACATTTTCCGGGAGAATAAACAACGGCATAAGACCTCCACCCGGCGATCAAACCTGGTTAACTTATGTTTTGCTTGGGCGCTCCGGCGCGCCTAAATTTTGCTTAATCTTTCCTGTGCCACCTTCAGGGTCTCATATTTTTTGCAAAAACAAAAGCGGATTAACTGGGACCCTTCCGCCGGATTCTCAAAGAAACTCGACCCCGGCACCGCCGCCACGCCGACGTCTTCAATCAGGTGCCGGGTGAACTGCATATCGTCGGCGTAGCCGAAGCCCGAAATGTCGGCCATAATGTAGTACGCCCCACCGGGACGGAACGGCCGGAACCCCGCGCCCTCCAGTACTTCGAGCATCGCGTCGCGCCGAGCGCCGTAATCGGTTTTGAGATGCGTGTAGTACTCGTCCGGCATCGCCAGCGCAACCGCCCCCGCCTGCTGCAGCGGAGCCGCCGCGCCGACCGTCAGAAAATCATGCACCTTGCGGATCGAATCCGTCAGATCCGGACTCGCCAGCACCCAGCCCACGCGCCATCCCGTGACGGCGTAGGTCTTGCTCATGCTGTTGACCAGCACCGTCCGATCGCGCATGCCGGGGAGGGTCATAATCGGAATGTGCTCCGCACCATCGTAAAGGATGTGCTCGTAAATCTCGTCGGTGATGGCGAGCGTGTCGAACTCCTGGCACAACCCCGCGATGAATTCCAACTCCTCGCGATTGAAGACTTTGCCGGTCGGATTATTGGGCGAGCACAGAATGATTGCTTTGGTTCGTTTCGAAAAAGCGGCGCGCAGTTCATCGCGATCGAAGGTCCAATCCGGCGGCCGCAGATTCACGAACTTGCGTTCCGCGCCCGACAGCAGCGTGTCAGGACCATAATTTTCGTAATGTGGCTCGAAAATCACCACTTCGTCGCCCGGATTGGTGACGGCCATCAGCGACGCCATCATCCCTTCGGTCGACCCGCAGCAGACCGTAATTTCGCGCTCCGGATCGAGCTCGATTCCATAGGTTTTCTTGTACTTGGCCGTAATCGCATCGCGAAACGGCTTAGCGCCCCAGGTGATCGCGTACTGATTAATATCGTCCGCAATCGCCTTCTGCGCGGCGTCCTTTAGGAGCTGGGGCGCGGCGAAATCCGGAAACCCTTGCGCGAGGTTGACGGCGTTATGGTCGGTCGCCAGTCGCGACATCTCGCGGATGACGCTTTCGGTGAACCGGGTGGTGCGTTCGCTTCGGAATCGGGGGCGGCGATTAGGAATGTCAGCCGGCTGCAACAGGGATCTTTCGGCGATAGAAGCCATTTAGACATTCTAAGCCGCAGATGCACGCCGATGCACGTGGATAAGAAAAGTCGGGCCGTGTTTGTGGCGCACGCACTCCTGCGTGCCGTGTCGCGACTCATCGCGACACCGTCTGCGACGGGGCAGGCGTCGGCAAGAGTGCCGACGCGGCACGCACGAGTGCGTGCGCCACGAGATCGCCGGAAGATGGCTCACACCGTAACAAGGCGTGCGTCAGAGCGCTCTTCGGGGACGGGAAGATGATCGGCCTCCAGGGCGCCGACGTATGCCGCGATCGCCTCCCTGATATTATCGATCGCGGATTCTTGCGTCTCGCCCTGGCTGACGCAGCCGGGCAAGCTGGGGCATTCGGCCACCCAGAGCCCGTCTTCCCCACGATAGACCAACACCTGGCGCATGTCGCTATTGTGCCTGATTTCGCTGCCTGCACAGGGATCTTTCGGCGATAGAAGCCATTTAGACACTCTAAGCCGCAGATGCACGCGGATTCGATACAGTGTGGTGCCCCGCCCGGATTCTGGCGAAGCTCACCAAGCAGTCTCGGGGATCGGCTTTACACCAACGAAGACGGTCACAAAATCTTGGTCCTGCGGGACCCGGTTGAAGTCCCGCGTTGGCTTGGCAATTTTTTCCCCGAGCGAGGATCGAATCGCGGTTGACAAGTCCTCTTGGCCTGGTGGTCCACTGACACGCACGCCAACGATCACGGCTCCAAACCCCGGGAATAGATTCAGTGTGAAGTCTTGTACATTCAGTCCGGCCTTCCGAAGATCCCCGATAATCTGTTGCGCAAATCTCCACCCCCCAGGTCCATCACTTGAGACCGCACGTGCACGGTACGCCCAGAGAAAGGCTGACAAGCGGCGATGAGGTCGCGGGTTTGGCTTTCTGTGAGATCGCGTGGGGCTGCGATGGCTTGTAATTGCGCTATTTGGAGGTCCTGCCTCCTTATTTCCTCGGCCTGGCGCGTGTTGACGATGTTCCCTGTGAACAGTACGCCAAAGCCAAATGCGAACGTGAGGAACAATAACACCACCGTCCCCACGTCAAAGAACGCCTTCCAGGATTCTACCGACATAGAGAATTAGGACACGACCGGAAAAAGGTCGCGATCCACGTGCGTGAATCGGTGGCCATAAACTCTACAGCGGCGAATCCGGCAACGCCATCGCCCGCCACATGTGCGCAACCGAACTGTTATCATTCCCCAGCCCCTCTTTCGGCTGCTTGAACTGACGGCCGATCACGTCCAAAAACTGGTCGAGCGACACCTTCACGTTCGGATCGAACGCATACAGATCGTTCACCGTCACCATGCGAGCCTCCATGTACATCTTGTGGTTGCGCGCGTATTTGTAGGCGGCCTGGATGTGCGGAGGCGGCGTGTAGTCTTCGCCGAACATCGTTTTATAGAGGTCCGGATACTCGTAACCCGCCTCATGATCCGGATAGAACCGCAGGGCCTGGTGGTAGCGGATCGCGAAGGTCACTTTCGGCGACACGTACGGCTCGAACATCTGCGCGCCAAACCAGCCGTGGTCCACTTTGATCATGGTCTGCGACACGTCGTGAACCAGGCACGCGAAGATGATCTCCTCGCTCATGCCGGTCTTCATCGCCCGATTCGCGCTCTGCAGCACGTGATTCACGGTGGTGAATCGCGTCTTGAAATAATCGACCAGCGTGGCATTGGCCGGCATCGACGGCAGTTTTTTGACGTTTCCGCGGCCCGATACGAACAGACCGCCCGCGCCGCGACGGAATCCGCGCGTGTCGATCTTGGCGTCGAGGTCGGCAACGGTCGGGAACTTCTTGGCGTCGTCTTCGGGAGCGAGGGCTTCCTCAAGCTGGTCCGACATATAATCCTCGAGCGCCTCCGCCCGAGCTTCATGGTCCATGCCCGCCACGGCAGCCACACCGCCCAGGCTGGCGATAAAGAGTCTGCGATCGAGTTCCATAATTTTGAACTATACGCTAATCTCGCCCGCGATGGAACGCCCTTAGGAATCAGGAGGCGGTTATGAAAAAGACAATCCTGACGGTGATGTTGGTTTTAGTGGCGCTCACGGCGATCGCGGCTGCGGCCCCCACGGTGCATAACAACGATGGCAGCACTTCCAATTATTGGGTGCACTACTATCACAGCTACGTGTATCACACGTATTACTACACTCCGGTCTACTATCGGCCGGTTTATGTGGCGCCGGTCATCTACCCGGTCTACACATATCACTACTGGTACTACAAGTTCGCCGGGCGGTAAATCGTAACGCCTCTGATCTAAACGGCCCCGCTCCATTCGTGGATCGGGGCCATTTGTCTTTCTCGCAGGGCGGGTACTCGGAGCCCGAGACAGGCGGCATACTGCGACCGCCTGTCCTACGAATTCCAATGCCAGGACGGTTCAGGATGGCTTCCATGCTGCGCCAACCATTGGTCGATTTTCGCGTTCACCGGCACGTGCTGCGCGGGAATCCGAGCGCCCGCGGCGACCAGTTGTTCCAGGATGGCGATATACGCATCCGCGTCGCCCCCGTGCGCGGCGGACCAGAGGGTTTGCCCCAGCACCGTGCCGCCGTGCATGTTGACCGCCTCCAGCGGAGGATTCCGGCGCAGCAGAATTTTGACGATCTCCAGATTTCCGCCGATCACCGCCCAATGCAGCGCCGTTTGCCCGTCTTTGCGGCACCAGGCGGGATCGGCGCCATGGTCGAGCAGGAACTCGACCACCTTTGCGCGACCCCATGCGCAGGCGAGCAGAAATCCGGCGCGCAACTCCTGTTTCGGCGCCATCGCGCCGTCCTTGAAATAGCTCTCGACCACGTCCAGCCTTCCCACGCCCGCGGCTGATTCGAGCGTCAACGGCGCTCCGCGTTCCGCCAGATACGCCGCCGCTTCTCCCTGGCCGTTCCAAAGACAACCGCGCGCCGTATCGCCGATGGTGGCGCCGTGATCGAGCAGAAGCTGAATCAGCAGCTCCTGCACGCCGGCGCGCTTGGGATGCGCGCTGGTCGCGGCCAGGCCGAGCGTGGTGGCTCCTCCGCCGTACAGTTCGGCGGTCGCATTGATTTCGGCGCCGGCGGCGAGCAGAATCCCAGTGATCCGCACGATGTTTTTCGGCGTTTTCTGCCGGTACTGCTCGACCCCATTCGCCGCGACGTAGTGCAGTAGCATCGCCTGATGCTCGCGGGTCGAGCGTGCGCGAATCAGGTCCGGATCTTCGCGCAGCAGACGCTTCAGGACGCCGATCTTGCCGTTCACGACCGCATCGGCGGCGGCTTCGAAACGCTCGACTGACGATCCTTTCTTCGCGAGTGCGGCGACGTGCTTCTGAAATTTCGGCCAGCTTTCAAAGCCGTGCGAGCGTGCGATGACGAATTGCGCGGCGGTCAGCTTCGGCCCGGATTCGGCGAGCTTTTCGCGCGCAAATTCTTCTATCGGACGGCTGGCGTACCGGGCGGCCCATTCGCCAATCGAATCTGACGCCGCGGCTTTGACCAGTTGTTTTGCAAGCTTCCGATACCGCTCGATACTGGGACGCGCTGGAAGCGGACGAGCCTGCCAGGAATTTAACATACGAATCTCCTTTCAAGTTGGCCTGGAGTCCGCACGAAATCAGGCTCGAAAGAAGGTTCGATCGCCTTCGCAAAATCACTCGGGTGGGCACGGCCCTTTCCGCGGACTGGAAGCGCCCCGGGCGCTACGCGGACATTATACTGAAGTCTGAATGCTAGCCACTCCCGTCGCGCCTCTTCCGGTTCTAAAAGGCCGGCCGTTTATCGGCGTGCTGTCCGAATTTCGCAAGAATGCGCCGGCCCTGCTGCTCAAAACCGCGCGTGAGCATGGCGACATCGCCGTTCTGCGCATGGGACCGCAGACCATCTACGCGATTGCGAACCCGGAATGGATTCGCGACATCCTGGTGACGCATCAAACCAAGTTCATCAAGAGCAAGATGCTGGAACGCGCCAAGGTGCTGCTCGGCGAAGGGCTGCTGACCAGCGAAGGCGAGTTTCATAAGCGCCAGCGCCGCCTATCCCAACCCGCTTTTCATCGGGAGCGATTAATCGGCTACGGATCGTCGATGGTGGAATGCGCGGTGCATACGCGCGAGTCGTGGGCGCCGGGCGCGGCGCTCGATATTGCACGCGAGATGAATCACCTGACGCTGGCGATAGTCGCGCGGACGCTGTTCAGCGCGGACGTTTCCGCGGAAGCCGACGAGATCCGGTCGGCGCTGACCGACGTGCTGGGATTGTTCGAAATGGTGCTCGCGCCGTTTTCCGAGCTGCTGGAGAAATTGCCGCTGCCGTCGGTGCGCCGGTTCGAGCGCGCGCGGGATCGCCTGGATAAGACGATTTACCGGATCATCGCGGAACGGCGCGCAAGTGGTGAGGATAAGGGCGACCTGCTGTCGATGCTGCTGCTCGCGCAGGATGAAGAAGATCACGGACACATGAGCGATAAGCAGGTGCGCGATGAAGCGCTGACGCTGTTTCTTGCCGGCCATGAGACGACGGCGAACGCTCTCTCCTGGACGTGGTATCTGCTCAGCCAGAATCCGGATGCGGAGGCGCGTTTTCACGCCGAGATCGACCAGGTGCTCGACGGCCGTCTGCCGTCCTTCGACGATCTGCCGAACCTGAAATACGTGGAGCGGGTTTTTTCGGAGTCGATGCGCCTGTATCCGCCGGCATGGGGCATCGGGCGCAGGAATCTGGAAGAATACCGGATCGGCGATTACCTGGTGCCGCCGCGCACGGTGATTTTGATGAGCCCGTATGTGGTGCATCGCGATCCGCGCTGGTATCCGGAGCCGGAACGTTTTCTCCCCGACCGCTGGCTGCCGGAAGAGGTCGCCAAACGTCCGAAGTTTTCGTATTTCCCGTTCGGCGGCGGCGCGCGAGTGTGCATCGGCGAAAGATTCGCGTGGATGGAAGGCGTGCTGCTGCTGGCGACGCTCGGCCAGAAATGGCGGTTGCGTCTGGCGGCGGATGCCCGGGTGGAAACGCGCGCGCTGATCACGCTGCGGCCGAAATACGGGATGCCGATGACTGTCGAGTCGCGATCTACTCCTGCGTGATCCGGAACTCGCTCAGCGAGAGCTGATCTTTTCCCGGGATGTGGAACCCAAACCGGCCCGTGCTTACGCCCTCGGCCGGTTGCCAGTCATCGAGCGTTTCCCATTGCGGATCGCTTCGAATGGCGTTGACCACTCCCTGGGGCGTGATCCGGAGGGCGAAGGTGTCGTAGGCGCTCCGCTTCGCGGCATAGGACGTCTTGACGGTATCGCCCGGCTTTCCATTCACGACAGCGGTCCGGCTGAAACTGTTTTCATCGATCTGGAAAAGACAATAGTTCCTGGCGTCACGATAACCTGCCACCCATTCGATCCGCTTGCCCTTGATCAGACTCACGGTGAACTGAACCGTTGCCCGCGTAAGATCCAGGGGGACCAGAACGAATTCCCCGCCCTGGCGCGCGATGGCGGCGCCGTCGCGTTTCCACCCGTACTTCAGCCAATCTTCGAGCGTGAAGAGTGGGGGTGTGGTGGCGGACGATGATTTGTCCGGTGTCGCCGCCGTTACACCCGGACGCTCCGACGCATCGACCTTCGAAGAAGCGGCCGGGCCGGTTGCATGGGCCGCGCCGTGTTCGACGGATTGTGGATTGCCCTGCGTAGTTCCGAGCCAGCGCCACAGCCCCGCAGCTCCGGCGACTATCAGAACTGCGCATCCGATCAGGATCGGAATCCAACGGCGCGCGGCGACGAACTCGTGGTCGGTTAGCGTCGCGGTGATCGTCTCCTGGGTGGTGGGGCTATCGACAGTCAGGACTTCACCGGTTCCGGCACGGTCGTCCGTCCGCAGACCGAAGATGTGGATTCTCTGTCCATTTTTCACCTCGCGCTCCCCGAGGTCCTGCAGCCGTGGCGCCCAATCGGCGAGTTGGCTGATCACTTCCGCGATACTCCTCGAAAGAAGAATCTGCTCGCCATCGCCGCAACTCATGACCCGTTCCGCCTTGGCGATGCCATCGCCGGAGACATTCGGGTCGCCGTTGATGTCGGTCCTGCGAACCACCAGCCCGGTGTTCAGACCGATGCGCACTTTCAGGCGATGGCTCCGGATGGAGGTGGCGATGGATACCCCGCACGCCACGGCCTGAACCGGATCGCCAAAGAACACCAGCGCCACGCCGTCCCCGGTGGGGCGGATGATCAGGCGGTCATTTGCTTCCCCCTTGCGGAACTCGGCTGTCTCCCGAACCAGGCGGTCCAGCAGGTCGATGTCTCTTTTCTGATGGTCCGTAAAGAGGAGGGAATGCCGCACCAGATCCAGGAACAGAACGTGCGCGAGTTCGGGATGCTGCTCATCCTCTGCGCCCGCCCCTGGACGGGCCCGCCGGCCAGCGGAGTCATCGGTCAGAGCATGTGCCAGGGCTTCTCCAAAATCCCGCGCCCGCTGAAACCGGTCCTGGGGATGCAGGGAAAGAGCCTTCAGGATGCACCGCTCGGCGGGCTCCGGGAGACTGGGCCGCAGTCCCTTCGGCTTGACCTGCAATCCCTGAAGCTTGAGCCTCATCAGATGTGCGTCCGTCTCTGGATTGAACGGTTGCCGTCCGGTCACCATCTCGTAGGCGACCACCCCCAAAGCGTAGATATCTCCCGCCGGCGAGAAAGGTTCGCCTTCAAATTGCTCCGGCGGCATGTAGGCCGGGGTTCCGAAAACCAGGCTGGAAGAGAGGGCACTGGAAATCTGCGAATCGCGCACGTTCGAAATACCGAAATCGATCAGTTTGGCCTGCTCCTCATCCTGGCCCGGGTTCTGCAGCATGATGTTTTCGGGCTTGACGTCGCGATGCAGAATTCCTTGAACATGCGCGGCGTTCAGCGCGCGGCCGATCTGCTGGATAATCCGGCCGGCGCGGCCCAGTTCCATCCCCTGCTTGCCGATCACGTCTCTGAGCCGCACGCCCTGGATAAATTCCATGACCAGAAACGGCCGTCCGTCGGCGAGCGTGCCATAATCGAGCGGACCCACCACGCCGGGATGATTGATGCGCGCGAGCGCTTCCAACTCCTGGCGGAATTTCCTGAGAATGGCGGGGTCCTCCGCGTGATGATCGAGGAGAACTTTAACGACCACAGGGCGCGAATGGAGGTCGACGTCCCGCGCCAAATAGGTGACCGCGAATCCACCGCGCCCGATTTGCTTTTCGATCCGGTAACGGCCCTTGACCAGAGCGCCCTCGAAGGCGTGCACCTTGAGGTCTGGCTCGGTGTCCGGCAAGGGATCTGAATCCGCATCCATACTGTTGCTGAAGCGCCAGTATACATCCGATCGAACGTGGTTATTCACGTTTATTCGCGTGTGTGAAGGGCTCAAGCTCGACCGCCTTCCGCCGTCTCCACGCGAACTCGCTCAGGTTCAGCGTCCTCACCGCCGGGTCCGGAACATCGTCGAACAGCAGCGTGAAGCCGAGATGGTCCCATCGTTTGCGATACCACTGAAATCCGATCCACACCACGCCCGCGACCGCGTAAAACACGATCAACCGCACCGGACGCAGGACCATCCAGGCTTCCAGCGTCGCCATCGAATACGCGTAGGTTGTGAATGCGAGCCAATAGAAAATCCACAGGATGGTCACGTTCGCTTTTCCCGGCGGATAGGAACAGGTAAACGGAATTTTCCAGAAATCGAGAAGCAGGACTTCCACCAGCAGAATGGAAATCACCACGCTGAATACAAAATGGGCGAGCGCTACGGCGGGCGGCCAGAGCACGAAATAGAACGGTGCCAGCGCGGCGAATAACGGCGCCACTCCGAACCACAGCATGGCGGTGCGGGCTCCGTCGAGCGCTTTGCGGCGATCGTCGGATTCGCTCACGCGGAACAGCCAGTTGGCGGGCAGCTCGCTCGGAAGCGTGAAGATGTAGCGCATTCCGCTCAGGATGAAAAAGCTCAGCACCAGCGGAATCGAGAGCCAGGCCTGCTTCAGACCGGTGCCCACCAGCGCTTGAAGCACAAATGCGCAGCCGACGCCGGCATACGCCGCGAGAAAAATACGATGGCGGGCGCTGCGGGCCATCGTTTTCCCGATAAACGCGACGGTCGCACGCTCTAAAGGATGCGGAACGATGCGATCCGCCAGCGCGCTGAGCCAGACGTCGACGCGGGTGCGAACGGTTTCCGAGCCTTCCATCGATTCGAGAGTCTTGCGCACATGCCTTCGATACGCCAGTGTGTAGGCGACGGCGGCGATCAGGCCGGCTCCGGAGACCGCCAGTTCCGCGCCTCGCGCGAGCGATCGGAACACCGGATCGGTTGAGCCGAGCAGCACTTCATTCAATCCCAGGAACCAGGCGGGCGGAAAAGCGTAGAGCGGCGTCGCGTGACGAGCTTTTAAATCGGGAATCGATGCCGCGATATTCGGGAACAGAAAAAACAACGAGAGCAGCGCGAAAATCATGGCGCACTGCACGTATACCGACGCGCGCCGGAATCCGCCGGTGCTCAGAATGTTCAGCAGCAGGCCTTCGAGCGCGATCAGGGAGAGGAACACAAACGCGCTCGCGGCCAGAACCGAAATTCCCTGCGCGGCCATGGTCCAGCCCAGCGCGGCCATTCCGGCCAGCGTTTTCAATCCTACGCTCGCAAACGTATGGGTACTCTCGAATCGGAAGGAAATAATCGGAAAGAGAACCGTTGAAACGGCGCTCACCGCGGCGGTGAATCCGAGCAGAAACAGCACCAGCGCGCCCACCTTGGCGAGAAATATGGTTCGCGCGCGGATGGGCAGCGGGATCAGCGAAACATAATCGCGCCGGTCCGGAAACAGCGCATCCCATTCGAGCACCGTGACGCCGCCCATCACCAGGATGGCGAATGAAAAAAAGAAGCAGCGATCGAACCACAGCGTAGCCATACGCGCCTCGGGCGGATATCCGTCCAGCGCGAGATAGGTGGTGTAGCGGAAGAACGGCAGCAGCATCCCCGGCGAGGCGAGCAGCGCCAGCGTCTTGGTCACCGTCACCTGCACATCGGCATTTTGCGCGATAAATTCGTTATCGAAAAATCTCCCGAAAAAATGGCGGACTAAGGCGATAAATTGCGACCGCATACTCAGTCCCGGCCAGGAAATTGCATCATCTGCGGATCATGAAACAGGAGCTGGCTCGCCAATACCGGGAAGCGATGGAAGAATTCTGTAGTCTTATGACGGGTCTGAGTGTTCTCGGGGACGATGAAGAGGGTGAACTGCAGGATCGCCTGCATCTGGCGGAAACACGCTGCGACCAGATGCGAAGCGCGTTGTTTGACGCATCCGGTACACCCAGCCGCTAAGTACCAGCTCACGCTTTCATCACATCGACGATAGCTTCCGCCGTCGTTTCGATGTCCTGCTCGAGCACCAGTTCGGAGAAAATATCTTCGAGCGAGCCGAGCTTCATCAGGCCTCGAAGATTGGCTACCGAATCGTTCGCGACGACTTGACCTTTGCGCAGAATCATCACCTGGGTGCAGATTTTTTCGACCACTTCGAGGACATGAGAGCTGTACAGAATCATTTTCCCGTCGCGCGCGAGCGACTTCACCAGATTCCGGAATACCAGCGCGCTGGTGACATCCAGACCGGAAAGCGGCTCGTCGAACACCAGAATGTCGGGATTATGCAGCAGCGCGGCGGAAATCAGGACTTTCTGGCGCATGCCTTTCGAATAGGACGCGATGGGCGAGTGGCGGCTGGCGCCGAGCGAAAACAACTGGAGCAGATCGTCGATTTTCTTATCGAGCGCGCGCGACGCGAGTCCGCGCAGCCGGCCGGCCAACTGCAGATATTCGCGCCCGGTCAGATGCGGATAGAGATGCGGCTGTTCGGGAACGTAGCCCAGCCGGCGTTTGTATTCGATCAGTTGGGATTGAATGCTGCGGCCGTTGAACAAAACCTCGCCGCGGGTGGGTTCGAGCAGCCCGGTAATAATGTTGACCGTGGTGCTTTTGCCGGAGCCGTTGGGTCCCAGGTAGCCGAGCACTTCATACGGCTTGACGGTGAAGCTGACGTCATCGATGGCGGTGACGGTGGTGTAGCGCTTGGTAAGACCGCGCGCTTCAAGCATGGGGAGTAGACGCCGATGGTCGGAGTTTTGTTCCGTCTGGCGAACCACCTGTGAAAACTCGAAAATCCCTCCGCGCTCCCCTCGCTGACGCTCGGGGTTCCGTGCGGGGCGCAAACAGAACCCTGAGCGTCAGCGAGGGGAGATTTACGGGCGTTTTCGGACGGACGCCGGCGGAGTGCTAACGACCCGAAAAAGCCCTAAAACACGAAGGCCGCCCGCCATCTTGCGATGGGAGCGGCCTCGCTGGTCAAATCTCGGATTCCCTCCTGGATTACGGCCGGTTAACGTTCTCAGCCTGGAGGCCTTTGGGACCTCGCTTCACCTCGAACTCCACTTCCGCACCCTCCTCAAGCGTCCGGTAGCCGGACATCTGAATGGCCGAAAAGTGAACAAACACATCCTCGCCGCTGGCTCTTTGAATGAAGCCGTAACCCTTGGCGGCGTTAAACCATTTCACTACACCCTTTTCTCTCACTACTCTTTCTCCTGTTCCATTCCCGGTTAACCGGGACGTTACCTTCCAAAACCTCGGCTATTGTCTCACGTAATTCTTTTCCTTGCAACATCAAACAATGGAACAGACGCCCCGTTGTGCGGACGGCGCCGGAGCCGGGGCGGAAGGTTACAAACTTCGGGCGAAGACCGGGCCTAACCGGGGTCGCCTCGAGTACCATTCGCCCTGTTCTTTGCCGTCCCAGCTGCCGATAGAGTAAGTAGCGCCGGCGGAGAGACATATGCCGGCCCGGATTTCTCATGCAAAAGCTTGAAATTTCAACAGTTATCGCGTTAGCCGTGGGTCTGGCGCTGGTTTCGACCGGTTGCGGACAGGGCGATTTCAACTACGGCAAAGTCGGCCACCTGGTGGAAGGCGCGCCCATCCGGCTGGATGCGGAATACGTCATGCTCAATCAGGGCCAAGTCGATTGCGGGGTTCAGGAAGATCTTTGGGATCAGCCGCCGCCGCTCAAAGGGATTACCGGCGAGCGCGCGGTCGCCCGGTTGACGGACAAAGGCCGCGCCCTCAAATTCAGCGACGACGTGGTGTTAGGCGAAATGCGCCAGCCCTATGCGCAGGTTCGCGGCGATTTCAACCTGCAGGCCATCGACATTCAGAGCGACCGCGACGGTCCGGACCCGGGCACTAAACTCGTCAACATCCAGATCGGCGTGCATATCGACAACACCTGCTTTCCCAATCCGGTGCTGATGATGGGTGTACGCAAAGGCAATTTCACGGAGGATCAGGTTCCCGTCCTGAAGTTCCGCTTTGATAACGGCTGGCAGTTCGAAAAGTTCGTCCACTAGTTGCTGCCCCGCAATTTCGCGTACCTACCCCGCGATGCGAGTGTCTTTGCAAAAAGAGGCGTTGATCCCGGCCGTCACGAGTGTGTGTGAAAAGTCGATGCCTCACCCCGCCGTCACGGCGGGGCTGGTCTATCGCGTTGAAGGCGCAGACGTCCGTGACCAGCCCTGCCGGTCACGGCGCGGATCAACTCCACTTTTCACACACACTCTCACCGGCAGGGCTTGCCTGCCGCATTTCTATCCAGACCTCGCGACGAAAGCCCCGCCTGTACGGCGGGGACAACAGCCATAGAGCCCGATAACGCGCTGTGATAAGCTAACCAACCGTGAAGTTGCTTCGCGAAATTGTCGGCTATCTTGCCTATTTTGCGGGAGTGAGTCTGGTCTCCATCGGATTTGCGGAGGCCTGGCACGATTTCATTGTGTCCTATCATCTGGTGATGCACCGTGGCCAGAATCGTGAGACGAAGCCAAAGATCGCCGCTGCGAGCTTCTACTCAGGCTGCTTCAAGTAGTTGCCACGCACCCCGGTTTGACACCCCCAACCCTCATCCGCTAATCTTAAGGAGTTAAGAACTTGCTGGGAGAAGGTCTGTCTACATGAAAACCGAAATTCCTTCGCCCGAGGCGATCGAGCGCAAATGGCACTTGATCGATGCCGAGGACGCTGTGCTGGGCCGGGTGGCTTCAAAAGCCGCCAGTGTGCTCATGGGCAAACATAAAGCCCAATACACGCCGTTCCTGGATACGGGCGATCACGTGGTGGTCATTAACGCCGATAAGGTCCGCCTCACGGGTCGAAAAGAAGAGCAGAAACTGTATCGCCGCCATTCGGGTTACCCGGGCGGCTTGACTGAAACCAAGGCGCGCATTGTGCGCATCGCGCGTCCTACGCGGATGGTGGAAGAAGCCATCCAGGGCATGCTGCCCCACACCAAGCTCGGCAAGCAGATGTACCGGAAACTGCAGGTTTACGCAGGTCCCAAGCATCCACATGACGCACAGAAGCCGGTTGGAATGAGCGTTTAGTGGATTTACACCAGGAGATTGTAAAAGAGTGCCGCTAGTTCAACATTTAGGTACGGGCCGCCGCAAGACCGCGGTGGCGCGTGTATTTCTGCGGTCGGGCAAGGGGACCATCACGGTGAACGGCCGCACGTTCGAAAATTATTTCCCGAGCGAGGCGTCGCGTGCGATCGTCCGCCAGCCTCTGCTCGCCACCGAAACCGCCGACAAGTTCGACATTCTGATCACCACCGATGGCGGCGGGATGACGGGCCAGGCGGGCGCGGCCAAGCTGGGCATCGCGCGCGCGCTGCTCGAATTCAATGCCGAACTGCGAGCCAAGCTCAAGGGCCTGGGCATGCTGACCCGCGATCCGCGCCAGCACGAGCGCAAAAAGTACGGGCAGAAGGGCGCCCGCAAGCGCTTCCAGTTCTCGAAGCGTTAGTTTGGGCCGTCCATTCACGTTAATGAACGTGCATTAACGGCCAGAATCATAGTCACTCATCCGATACCGCAAATTCCGCTTTGGGCCGCGGCACGGATTCTTAGCGAACCTTTAAAGGAGGTTTTTTCTGCCGTCGATTAGCATGAAGGAATTGCTCGAAGCTGGCGTTCATTTCGGGCACCAGACCAAGCGCTGGAATCCAAAGATGAAGGAGTATATCTTTGGCGAACGCAATGGGATCTACATCATAGATCTTCAGAAAACGCTGAAATTATTCAAAGACGCCATGCGCTTTGTGGGCGAAATGGCGGCTTCCGGAAAGACCGTTCTGTTTGTGGGCACCAAACGCCAGGCCCAGGAAGCCATTTCCGAAGAGGCCCTGCGCTGCCAGCAGTTCTACGTCAACCAGCGCTGGCTGGGCGGACTGCTCACCAACATGACCACGGTGCAGCGCTCGATCAAGCGCCTGAAAGAACTCGACGCGATGGCCGCCGAAGGCAACTGGGACGGCCGCGCCAAGAAGGAAATCATCACGCTCGAGCGGGAGCGCAAGCATCTCAACCAGAACCTGTCCGGCATCAAGGACATGAACGGACTGCCCGACGTGCTGTTCGTGATCGATTCGAACAAAGAAGCGATTGCGGTGGAAGAAGCGCGTAAGCTGGGCATTCCGGTGGTGGCCGTGGTGGATACCAACTGCGATCCGGATAAAGTCGATTACGTGATTCCCGGCAATGACGACGCGCTGCGCGCCATTCGCCTGTTCACCAATAAAATTTCGGACGCGGTGGTGGAAGGACGCCAGCTCGCTACCGAACAGGATTTCGTCGTCGAGAAGATCATCAGCGACGAGACTCCGGTCGAGGAAATCCCGGAGTACGCGCAATACGTGGATCCCAAGTACAACGAACAGTTGATGAGCGAAAGCATCCTGGACGAGGATCTGCCGTCGATGTCGCTGCCTAAGAAGGGCGCCTCATCCGAGGCCGCGGTCGAGGAAGTTTCTACCCGAAATTCTTAGAGCAACTGGCCGCAGATGGACGCCGATACACGCAGATCCTTTAAAAAGGTCTGATCTGTGTTTATCTGCGTGAATCTGCGGCCAATTTGAAAATTTATGGAAATCAACGCACAGCTAGTAAAGCAGCTCCGGGAACGTACCGGAGCGGGGATGATGGAGTGCAAGAGCGCGCTCACCGAATCGAAGGGCGACCTGGGGGAAGCCGAAGTCGTCCTGCGCAAGCGCGGCATCGCGTCGGCGCATAAGAAATCCACGCGCACCACCAAGCAAGGCGTGATCGCCAGCTACATTCACCCCGGCGCGCAGCTGGGGGTACTGATCGAAGTCAACTGCGAATCCGATTTCGTGGCCCGCACCGACGATTTTCAGGAGCTGGTGCACGATCTGGCCATGCAGATCGCCGCGGCCGATCCACAGTTCATCCGCAAGGAAGACGTGACGCCCGCCGCGCTTGAAAAAGAGCGCGACATCCAGCGCGCCCGCGCGCTCGCCGAAGGTAAGCCCGAGAAAATGGTCGACAAGATCACCGAAGGCCGGATGAACAAATACTATGAAGAGGTGTGCCTCTATGAGCAGCCCTTCATCAAGGAAAACACCACCACGGTCGCCGACCTGATCAAGACCAAGATCGCCAAACTCGGCGAGAATATTTCCGTGTCGCGCTTTGTGCGGTTCAAGGTCGGCGACACGGCGATCGAAGAATAGCCGCAGATTCACGCCGATTCACGCGGATTTAAATTTGCCTTATCCGCGTGGATCGGCGTGAATCGGCGGCCATAAACTTTATGCCTAAATACGGCCGGGTCCTCCTCAAGCTCAGCGGTGAAGTGATGGCCGGCGAAGGATCGTTCGGCATCGATGCGGGGCGCGTGGCGGCGCTCGCTTCCGAGATTGCGGAGGTGGCCCGGACCGGCGTCCAGATCGGACTGGTGGTGGGCGGGGGCAATTTTTTTCGCGGCGTGGCGGCCGCCGCGCGGAACATGGATCGCGTAACGGCCGATCACATGGGAATGCTCGCGACGGTGATCAATGCGCTGGCTTTACAGGACGCGCTTGAAAAGGCGGGCGTCCCGACGCGCGTCATGACCGCCATCGAAATGCACGAAGTGGCCGAGCCCTACATCCGGCGCCGGGCGATTCGCCATCTCGAAAAGGGCCGCATTGTGGTATTTGCCGCAGGGACCTCCAACCCGTATTTTTCGACCGACACGGCTGCGACGCTGCGGGGCCTGGAAATCAAGGCCGAGATCGTCGCCAAGGCCACGCGGGTCGACGGCGTGTACGATAAGGACCCGCTCACCAATTCGGGCGCGGTGCTCTACCACGAGATTTCCTATTCCGACGTGCTCGCCAAAAACCTACGGGTGATGGACGCTTCGGCGGTCGCGATGTGCCGGGATAACCGGCTGCCGATCGCGGTTTTCAATTTGAACGTCCGTGGAAATATAATGCGTATGACGATGGGAGAGCCGATTGGAACTCTCATCCACTAACCTATGAAACCTGAACCAGCCGCCACGAATCACGTTTTTGCCAATGTCCGCGAAGTGGAAGCCCATGCCAAGACCCGAATGGACAAGGTGCTGAGCGACATGCAGCACGATATCGCCGCGATCCGCACCGGCCGCGCGTCGGTGGGCATTTTCGACACCCTGCGGGTGGATTATTACGGCACGCCGACGCCGCTCAACCAGGTGGCCAACCTGCACGTTCCCGAGCCGACGCTCATCACCATCCAGCCCTGGGACGTTTCGCAGATCGGGGCGATCGAGAAAGCCATCCGCACGTCCGAGCTCGGCCTGAATCCAGGCAACGACGGAAAAATCATTCGCGTCCCGATTCCGGCCCTGACCGAGGAGCGCCGCAAGGAAATCGTCAAGCGCCTGCACACCATCGCCGAAGATCATCGCGTGGCGCTGCGGAACATCCGGCGCGACGCCAATGAGCATCTGAAGAAGCTGCTGAAGGACAAGGCGATCAGCGAAGACGAAGAGCGGCGGGCGCTCGAGGGCGTCCAGAAGATGACCGACGCGCAAATCGGCAAAGTGGATCTGGCATCGAAAGCCAAAGAGAAAGAAATCCTGGAGAACAAGTGAGGACGGCGGGCTTCAGCCCGCGCAAGGCTTCAGCCTTGCGGCTGCAGCGGCGCTAAAGCGCCACGCGGATTGAAATCCGCCGTGCATGCGCGGTGTCGCATCACGCTATGCTGACAATGTAGCGGATGGCATTGTTGACGATCTCGGGCGAGCCCGCCTCGCAATGGGAAGAAGCTGCGCATGGCGCTGCGCGGCTCCTCAAATTCGAACTCATCACCGAAACCCGGCTCCAGTCCTGGATGACGGAGGAGTTCGGCGACTCGCCCGTTCCTCACCGGGCGTGGAAACCGGCGGTAGTCTCGATTGTCGCCCGCATGGCGACCGTTCATCATTTAGTGGTCGCGCTACCCGGGGCGGAACTGCTGTTTGCGCCGCCATTCGGATGGACCTCGATCGTCACGCGCGTGGGCGTGGTCGCCCCGGTGGCGCGGCGCATCGGGAATCTGATGCTCGATCAGCATTTGGAACGGCCCGCCGCGCGGACGTTGCTCGCCGAGCTCGATGCGGCGTCGAAAACCCAGCGCCGGGCGCGCTTCGGCCGTCCCAAAACCGCACCGGAATCTTTCGACCTGGTGCTGAACGCCGAGCACCTCGATTCGGATCAAATCGCGGAGATCCTGCGAGCAACGGTCGCCGCACGTGGGCTCAACCAAAACGAAGAGACGCTTCTCTCACCAGCGGCCGAAGCGCAGATCCAGTTTCAAACCCGGCTTCAACTCGCCAAACACGGCATCGTCCCGGCCGGACGAGCCAGCATCAAAGCGACTCAATTCGGCCATCCCAGCGAACAGCTGTTCGCCAATCTCCTCGATTTCTACCGCATCCGCTGGGAGTATGAGCCGCGCAGCTTCCCGCTCCAGTGGGACAAGGACGGCAACGTGATGGAAGCCTTCACGCCCGATTTTTACCTGCCCGAATTCGATCTCTACGTGGAGCTCACCACCATGAAACAGGCCCTGGTTACGCGAAAAAACCGCAAGGTCAAGCTGCTGCGCGCCATTTATCCGCACATTAATATCCAGATCTTTTATCAAAAGGATTTTCAGGACCTGGTTTTCAAATACGGATTGAAAGCATCGTGACCGCGCATCACCGTAACATACCCCCGGGAATCGAGCGGATTCTGTTCACCGAAGAGCAGGTCGCCGAGCGCATCCAAGCGGTCGCCAAGGAAATCAGCGCGAAGTACGCCGGCCGCGACTTGAAACTCATCTGCGTATTGAAAGGCGCCGTTTTTTTCCTCACTGAACTGGCCCGCGCCATTGAAATTCCCGTGAAGATCGATTTTCTGGCCATTTCGAGTTTTTCAGGCTCGGCGCCAGGCATGGTGCGCATCGCCAAAGATCTGGACGATCCGATTCAGGACGAAGACGTTCTGCTGGTGGAAGACATCGTCGACACAGGGTTCACTACGCGATTTTTGCTGCAGACGCTGGCCGGCCGCGCGCCGCATTCGATCGGCATCTGCACCCTCCTCGACCGGACGGTCCGCCGCATTGTCCAGGTACCGGTCGATTTCCGCTGCTTCGAAATTCCCGACCGGTTTGTGGTTGGCTGCGGCCTGGATTACAAGCAACTTTATCGCAATCTCGGGTACGTCGCGGTCATGAATCCCGAGAAAAGTTGATATCGATAGCGGCGCCGAACCCCGCCGTCACGAGTCTGTGTGAAAAGTGGAGTTGATCCCCGCCGTGACGAGTGTGTGTGAAAGTCGGTGCTTCACCCCGCCGTGACCGGCAGGGCTGGTCGCGACGCGTGCGTCTTCAACACGATAGACCAGCCCTGCCGGTAACGGCGGGGTGGAGTCCCGACATTTCACACAAACTCTGACCGGCAGGGCTGGTCGCCGACGCCTGGGTTTTCACCGCGATAGACCAGCCCTGCCGGCAACGGCGGGGTGGAGTCCCGACTTTTCACACAAACTCTCACCGGCAGGGCTGGTCGTTTCGGCGACAGCCGGCGGGGGAAATCGACGAGCGGAGGGACGGCGACGGCACGAGCGAGTGAGCTTGCAACTTTTTCCGCCCCCGATCATCATTAAGCTATGCCGCTCTATCAGATCGACGCAGCCCACTCTGGCGTGAGCTTTAAGGTCCGCCACCTGATGATCGCCCACGTCAAAGGCGAATTCACGAAAATCAGCGGTACCGTGAATTTCGATGACGCCAATCCTTCCGCCTCCAGCCTCGATGTCACCATCGACGCCGCCAGCATTCACACGCGGGAGCCGCAGCGCGATGAGCATTTGCGCAGCGCGGATTTCTTCGACGTTGCCAAGTATCCCAACATCACGTTCAAATCGAAAAGCGTGACCCCGTCGGGCAAGGACACCTATGAAGTCGCCGGCGACCTGACCATTCACGGCGTCACCGACCAGGTCGCGTTCATCGTCGATAGCGTCACCCCCGAAGCCAAGGACCCCTGGGGCGGATTCCGCCGCGGCGCCGCGGCCGAACTGGAAATCAGCCGCAAGGATTTCGGCCTCACCTGGAACGCAGCGCTTGAATCCGGCGGCTTTATGGTCGGCGACGAAGTCAAGATCAACCTCGAAATCGAAATGGTGCGGCAGGCATAAATAAGGATGCATCAGACCCTGGAATTTCTCATCCGTCACGGTTCCTGGGTCCTGTTTACCTGGGTTCTGGCCGAGCAGATGGGCGCGCCGGTTCCTTCCGTTCCGATCCTGCTCGCCACCGGGGCGCTGATCGGCCTGCATCGCGAGTCTTTTCCGCATTCGATGCTGGTGGTTCTGGTCGCGTCCGCGCTGGCGGATAGTTTCTGGTATACGCTGGGCCGTCAACGCGGGAATTCCGTTCTGCGGCTGCTCTGCCGCATTTCGCTCGAGCCCGATTCCTGCGTGAGCAACACGCGCGACTGGTTCAAGCGGCTGGACGGATGGGCTCTGGTGATCGCGAAATTCGTTCCCGGCCTGGGAGCGATCGCGGCACCCATGGCCGGTCTTTCGAAAATGCCGCCGGCGAAATTCCTGGCCGCCGATTCGGCCGGCGTCCTGATCTGGTCATTCACCTACATCGGCGTGGGCGACCTGTTCCGGGAGCAGTTGGAGGACGCGGCGGCTTCTATCGTTCGCGTGGGCGGATCCTTCTTCGGGATCGTGGCCATCAGCGTGGGGCTGTGGATCGCGTGGAAATTCTGGAAGCGGCGCCGCTTCATTCGCAGCCTCCGCATCGCGCGCGTCGCCCCGGCCGAAGTCTTCGCGCGTTTGAGCGACTTCGTGGTGCTCGACCTCCGCTCCTCGACCGAGCTCAAACTGGACGGCATGAGGGTCCCCGGCTCCATCTGGTTCGACCGTCACGAGCTGGCCGACCGGCATCTGGAGATCCCGCGCGACCGCGACGTGGTGCTGTACTGTACTTGACCAAACGAAGCCACCAGCGCCCGTGTGGCGCTCGAACTTAGGAAAATCGGAATCATCCGCGTGCGCCCGTTGGATGGTGGATTCCACGCCTGGCGCAAACAAGGTCTGCCGGTCGAGCCTATCGGCGCCGGCTCCTCCGCGCCTTCGCCCGCCGGTCCGCCGATAGCCAATCCTCTACACTAAAGAACATGGCGACCGGCATCGCCCTCCCCCGCACGCCCGCCGTTCCGCGCACCATCGACCGGTTCTTCGAATTCTCGCTGCTCGGCATGCTGGCGGCCGGTTATTTCGCCGTGGTCGGCTCCGGGTACCTCGACTGGCCGACGGCCACCATCACGCTGCTGGGCCTGTGCCTGCGCGGACTGATGGTGGCGGGGATCGTGGAGCTGCAGTTCTCCAATCGATTTGTCGCGCTGGTGACGCTGCTGTACATTCTGTTCTGGCCGCTCGATTATTTTTTCCTGTCGGAATCCTTTATCACCTCGACCGCGCACCTGGTGTGCTTCCTGGCGGTGATGAAGGTTCTGACGGCGCGGACCAATCGCGATTATACGTACGTCAAGATGATCGCGGTGGTGGAGCTGCTGGCCGCGGCGGTTCTTTCCGCCAGCCTCAGCTTTTTCGCGTATCTGGCGCTGTTTCTGCTGCTGGCGATTGCGGCGTTTTCGAGCGGCGAAATCCGGCGCTCCGCCCAGCAGCGCCAGCTTTCCAGCGGCGGAAATGTCGCGCGCGCGGGATTGTCCGCCTTCCCGCGCCGGCTCGCGCTGCTGTCCGCTTCGCTGTTCACCGGGATCCTGGTGATGACGGCCGGCATGTTCTTCGTTCTGCCGCGTACCGCGCGCGCCGCGCTCGACCGGTTCGTGCCGCAGCGCTATCACCTGCCCGGATTTTCGAACGGAATCACGCTCGGCCAGCTCGGCGAGATCAAGAAAAGCAGCGTGGCCGTGATGCACGTGCAATCTTATACCGAGGGCCTGCTGGACGTCCGCTGGCGCGGCGCGACGTTTTCGCATTTCGACGGCCGGCGCTGGACCAATCCTCCGCCGGAACAGGAAACCAGGCTCGACGTGGAGCGCAGCGGCGTGCTGATCACCAATACGTTCTACCACGCCCCCACGCGTCCCGGCCACAACATCCGTTATTCGGTGCAGTTCCGCGACGCGGCGTCCGACACGCTGTTCATCGCCGGAACCCCGCTGACCATCAA
Source organism: Terriglobia bacterium (assembly GCA_963797245.1). Taxonomy (GTDB): domain Bacteria; phylum Acidobacteriota; class Terriglobia; order Bryobacterales; family Bryobacteraceae; genus Palsa-187. The sequence continues at coordinate 437,611 of CAWCPE010000005.1, read as the reverse complement.
CCTGAATCTTCCCTACGTGCGCTTCCTGTGGTCGAGCGAATCCTATCGCACGCCGACGCCGGCGCCTGGGGAAAAAGTGCAGTACAGTGTTTACGGTTTTCTGGAAGACGAAGCGGCGCCGGTACAGGCGACGCCCGAGCCGCTCAAGCCGCACGATCGCGCGCGATTCCTGCAGCTTCCGGTCGAGCTCGATCCGCGCATCGCACGGCTGGCCCACCAGACCAGCGCGTTTGAGCCGACCGAGCTCGAAAAGGCGCGCGCGATCGAGACGCACCTGCGCTCGAATTACGGCTACACGCTGCAACTGCTGCCGCGCGAAGTTCCCGATCCGATCGCCAACTTCTTGTTCGACCGCAAAAAAGGTCACTGCGAGTATTTCGCCTCCGCCATGGCGCTGATGCTGCGCACCGTGGGCATTCCCTCGCGCGTCGTCACCGGATTTCAAAGCGGAATCTATAACCCGTTGACGCATCTGCAGGTGGTCCGCGCCTCCGATGCGCACAGTTGGGTGGAAGCCTGGATTTCGGGGCGCGGATGGACCACGTTCGACCCCACGCCGCCGGATCCCAACGCCTCGGGTTCGAACGTGATGGCCCGCCTTTCGATGTTTTTCGACGCCGCGCAGGAGTTCTGGCAGGATTGGGTGGTCAGCTACGATCTCGACCGGCAGATCGCGCTCGCCTCGCACATGGATGAGACGGCGCGGCACTTCCGCTTCCATTCTTTCGATCAATTCCGCACGTGGATCGTGGATACCTTTGCGGTGATGGCGCGCTACGCGTCCGCGATGGCGATCGCGGGCGGCGCCGGGTTGATTTTCGCATTGTTCGGACCAACCATCGCGGGCTGGTGGCGATCGCGGCAGCGTGTGAAGCGCCTGGCGCGAGGCGAAGGCGTCGCATCGGACGCGACGTTGTTATATGAGCGGATGCTGGCTTTGCTGGCCAAGCGCGGAATCCAGAAACCACCGTGGCTCACGCCCACCGAATTCGCGCGCGTGCTGCCGGCGAGCGAAGTCCGCCACGTGGTGCACGATTTGACGTCTTTTTATAACGAATTCCGGTTTGGAGGGCGACGCGAAGTCGCCCCACAGATGATGCAGCTTCTGGATCGCCTGGAAAAAGGGAAAATCTAATCGAACGCCGCATGTTCGCGCCGGTCGAACGCCCATGCGACAGAGTCTGCGTAAAAGTCGGGACTCCACCCCGCCGTTACCGGCAGGGCTGGTCTATCGCGTTGAAAGCGCAGACGTCCGTGACCAGCCCTGCCGGTCACGGCGGGGATCAACTCGACGTCTCACGCAGACTCGACAGCTTGGGGCTGGTTCTACACTCGTGCGTGCGCCACGCTCTACCTGCCGAGCGATTTCAAATACGCGAGCACCGCCTCCGCGTCTTCACGCGTCAGCCGGAATTGCGGCATGGGCGGATCGAGCTGTTTGCCGAGCCGTGAAATGCCGGTCATCATCAGGCGAATGAAATCCTGGTCCGTTCCGGGAGGCCCGCCGGCGATGCGCGGCGCGCGGATGGCCCATTTCGGTGAGCGATAGGTCGGCTCAATCTGCAGCGGACCGCCCATCAGTGCCTGGCCCGGGTCGCGTTCACCCTTGGAATTCATCGGCGTATGACACTGTCTGCAAATCGCGATATCCTCCACAATATACTTGCCCCGCGCCACCGCGCCCTCGTTATGCTTCGGAACTTGAACGAAAACCGTCGCAGCCATCAGCAGGAAGAAGCCCATAAAACGTTAGACTTCGCCGCCGGATTTTCATTTCCGCCAGTAATCGGGAAGGCCGGGCTTGGTTTCCCGTAGAATTTCAATGACAGCCCGCCGGTCGGCGGCCGCCAGCCTCTGGTCGCCCGCTAAAACCTGCCACATCCGCCGGTAGACCGCCGCTTTGGCCGCCTCCGGCATTCCGTCGAAGGCCGCGCTGTAGATCATATAACTGCACGGATATTTCACGAGCCGATGCTTCAGATCGAGTTCGCGCAGGCTTCGCCCCTGGGAATCGCGCGGACCCTGGGCCGCGAACTTTTCCGCGAATCCCGACGTGCCGCGGACTTTCGAGGGCAGCGGCGCTTCATCGACGAACAACAGGTAGTCGACAAACTCGCGCACCGCTTCGTCCAGGTCGCCAGCCTTTCGAACCCGAAATTCCCAGCCGAGCCGGGTGATCAGGTTCATCATCCGCATCTGATGATCGAACACCATCAGCGCGACGACATCGCTATACGGCGAAAGATACTGGCTGGTGTCGAACTGTCCGGCGAGCGTCGCATAGGCGGCGGGGCCCTCGGAATCGGCGGTGATGTGATTGCCCAGATGGTTCATCGACGCTTCGCCGGTGACGAACCACCCGCCCCAGCGCTCTTCGAACGCGCTGCGATGGTCAGTGATGTAGTTGCCCCGCTCGCGCAGGGGAAATCCGTCGGCGGCGATGGGCGAGCTGCGCACCAGCATCCCGGGAATTCCGGCGGCGGCCATCGATTCGTGGCACACCAGACACGTTTGGCCGTCGCGCCGCAGAAATGCGGGGTGCGGAGCGGGAGTCTGGTTCAGCGTATAAAAGTGAATGCCCTGTTGCGCGTCCTGCGCCGCGACTTCCACGAAGGGTTCGCCATGCACCCATCCCACTGCGACTGAATCGTTGAAAAAAATGGTTCTTGGATTGGTGGGATAAATAATCCGCTGCTGCAGACTGGTGCGCGAAAAAACCACCAGTTGCGATTCGACCGGGACGTTTAACGCGTTGAGAACCGCGCGCAGATATCCGCCGGTGCTGGCGCGCTCGAGCTTCACTTCGCCCGATTCGAGCTTCGCGTTCAGCACCGCAACCGCGTCAGTCACCGGCCGGGTCGAGTATCCGATTTCGGGCTGACCGGGTTCTCCGGAAAAGCTGTCGCTCAAGCGCACGCCGGCGCATGCAACGGTTACACACAGCAAGGAGATGGTGAGCACCCGATTTGTGGCGCACGCACTCCTGCGTGCTGCGTCGACACTTTTGTCGACGCTTCTCCTGGCGCCAGGCGAGGCGTCGAGAGGAGTCTCGACGCGGCACGCACGAGTGCGTGCGCCACAGACGGTCGATTTAATCCACCAGCGCGTCGTACGCCATCCTCTGAAACTGCTGCGCGGCATTGTTGTTGGGCGGCAGAATCTGGATCAGAAAAATTCCGAACAGCCGTTCCTTGGGATCGATCCAGAAGCTGGTGCCGGCTGCTCCGCCCCACCAGTACGCGCCTTCCGAACCCACCTCCGGCGATTTTCCCGGTCCCGGATTCACGGCGAAAGTGAGCCCGAATCCCGCCCATTCCGGCAGCGTCGTGCCGACTTTCGGGAGATTGCCCAGGTGATCGGAGCGCATCAATTCCACGGTCTTGCGACCCAGCAGACGCACGCCGTCCAGTTCGCCGCCGTTCAGCAGCATCTGGTAGAACCGCGCGTAATCGTCGATGGTCGACGTCAATCCCGCGCCGCCCAGAAACAGCGTTGGTTTTTTCTTGAAGCTCTCCTGCGGAGGCGCAGTCGACTTCTGAATCCCGCCTCCCCGCTTCGGCGAGTAAAGAGTCGCCAGACGGCTCCATTTTTCTTCCGGGACGTAGAACCCGGTGTCCTTCATGCCGAGCGGTTTGAAAATCCGCTCTTCGAAAAACTGATCGAGTGTCTTGCCGGACCATACTTCGACCAGGCGCCCCAGCAGGTCCACCGAATAACCGTAGCGGAAGTGCGTGCCGGGCTGATCGTTCAACGGAACGGTGGCCAGCCGCTTCATAGCTTCGGCGAGATCGAAAGAAACCTGCGGCGCGCCGCCCAGCATCTCGATTTTCTTGTACGCCGGATCGCCGTTTTCGTCCTTGGGTCCGGCGTAATCGAGACCCGTGGTATGGCGGAAGCAATCGCGCACGGTGATGGGACGGTCGGCCGGCGCACGGTTGGTCCCTACCGTCATGTTGGTAAACTCGGGCAGATATTTCGAGATCGGATCGGTCAGCGAAAATTTTCCTTCTTCATAAAGAATCATCGCCGCGACGCCGGTGACGCCCTTGGTCATCGAGTACATGCGCACGATGGTGTCGGGTTTATAATCGCCCCAGGTTCCGCGGAACACGATTTTTCCGTCGCGCGCGATCAGCCCGGATGCGCCAGCCAGGCGCCCCGCCTGCACGTGCTCCTGCATCACGACGTTGATCCGGTTCAGCCGGTCTTTGGAAAATCCGGCCTTTTCCGGAGGAGCCGTGGTCAGCCCGCCGCCCCAGGCCAGCGAGCCGATCAAAATGGATACGAGAAATTGTCGTCTCACGTGCAAGTCTCCTTAGTCGATTCTAGGCCAATACGTGGCGCACGCACTCTTGCGTGCCGCGTCGCCACTCATGGCGACGCCTGTTCGGGCACAGATGAGGTGTCGAGATGAGTCTCGACACCGCACGTTAAAACGTGCGCCACGCTAAGTAATGCAAAACCCGCCATCCACCGGAATCACTACGCCGTTCACATACGATCCGGCGCGCGACGCGAGATATAGCGCCACGCCCGCCATGTCCGACGGCTTTCCGATGCGGCGCATGGGGCAATCGCGCTCGAATTTGTCCTGGAAATTTTCGAGCATCCATTCGGTCATCTTGCTTTCAAACGGACCGGGCGCGATCGCGTTCACGGTGATATACTTTCCGGCCAGCTTCACCGCCAGGTCGCGCGTCAGATGATGCACCGCAGCTTTGCTCGCCGGATACGCGTAGGTTTCAAGAAACGGCGCCTTAATCCCGTCGATGGAGCCGACGTTGATCACGCGCGACGGGTCTTCCGGGCTCGCGGCCTTTTCAAGCAGCGGCAAGAGCTCTCGCGTGAGGAAGAAAACCGACTTGACATTGGTGTCGATCACCTTGTCCCATCCGGCTTCGGAGTATTCGGCGATGGGAGCTCCCCAGGCCGCGCCGGCATTGTTGATCAGGACGTTCAGTTTCGGCTCGCGCGCGAAAATTTCGGCGGCCAGCGCCGCGCAGCCGGCCGCGGTCGAGACGTCGCCGGGAATCGAGTGGCAGCCGAGTTCTTTGGCGGCCGCGTCGCAGGCCGCCTTCTTGCGCGCCGACAGATACACCTTGGCGCCCGATTCGACAAAGCCGCGCGCCATCATCATGCCGATACCGCGCGAGCCGCCGGTGATCAACACGGTTTTTCCGTTCACCGAAAAAAGATCAGAAACGTGGATGGGGTCCATAATTTATTCCGTTAAGATGCAGACGTCTTTCAAGTTGCGGTAGTCTTCAGCATAATCAAGACCGTAGCCCACCACGAACTCGTCGGGAATCTTGAAGCCGATATAATCCACATGCACGGGCCGCTGGCGGCGCTCGGGTTTATCGAGCAGCGTCGCGATGCGCAGGGATTTCGGCTTGCGCTGGCCGAAAACTTTGACCAGGTAATTCAGGGTCACGCCGCTGTCGACGATGTCTTCGACCACGATGACGTCGAAGCCTTCAATGGTCGCATCCAGATCCTTGGTTAGCCGCACTTCGCCGGAGGTGGTCTTGCCCCTTCCGTAACTTGAAATCCCGATGAATTCGATGCGCGTTGGGGTTTGGATGGCGCGCGCCAGGTCCGCCAGAAAAATGAATGCGCCTTTGAGAATGGCGATCAGGTAGATGGGACCTTGCGGATAATCGCGACCGATCTCAGCGCCAAGTTCGGCCACGCGACTCTGGATCTGTTCGGCGCTGAGCAGCACCTTCAAGGAAGACATCCGAACGATTGTATCAGTGACCCGGCAGGGCGGGCTTGAGCCCGCGCGAGGCTTCAGCCTCGCTCCGCTGTCCAATCAGTCGGTGACGTGCAGTCGAGTGCTGCCGGGACCGATGTGGATGTGCGCGCCGGTCGCCTTGCCGGGGATGGCCACGCGGAATGCGTAGTAGGGGATGCCCTTCGATTCGAGATACTTGCGCAGCCACTGGCCTTCCGGAGAATCAGGTGTGACGGCAACGTCCACGCGGCCGGTGTGGTCGAATCCCAGTTCGCGATGCACTTCCGTCTGCCCGCGCGCGCTTACCGGGAGCGGCTCGTGAAAATGCTTCTCGAAAGACAGCGTAATGTCGCGAATGTCTTCATCGGCCAGCAGATGGTCGCCGTCGACGAATTCCTCGGGTTTCCAGATTCCGGTGAGCGGCTTGTCCGGCGATGGCGCGGTTTCGGCGCGGGCGATTTCGACCATCTGGGTCAGCAGCGCCGCGCGCGACTTGGCCTGGTCGAGCGCCTGCGCGCGACGATCCAGCTCGACTTTCGATTCTTCGGAATAATTGGGCGCGGCGACGCCGTGGGCGATCAGTTCCTGCGCGCGGTCCACCTTTTTTTGCGTCCGCGCCAGGCGTCGCTTGGCGGCATTCACCATTTCGTCCGCTTCCGACGGGCTCAGATTTTGGATTTCGATGTGGCCGTACAATGTGCGGTCCAGCACTTCGGCGTCGAGTGCATCGTCAATCGATTCCTGGGCTTCGCTGAGCTTGGACGCGGGCTGAAGGCCAGCCTGAACCTGCTGCCGGAGCTTTTCAAGATCCTGCCGGGCCTGGGTCACCGCCGGGGAATCGCCCGCAGCGAACGCCACGGCGGACAAAATAAGAAAGAACAGCATTACTCTCCTTATTGTAGTACGCTACAGGGAGGAGAACTGTTACCTGGCTCGGCCGGAAAAACTGCATCCACCGGAACTGGAATCGACCCAACCGTCGTCGGCGCAGCCCCAAGCGGCTTGGCTGACCGCGGTTCAAGCCGCTGAATCTAAACAGGCTCGCGACATTGTCGTGCTGGATGTCCGGGAAGCAACCTCTTTCACCGATTATTTCGTCATCGCCACGGGCGCGAACGCACGGCAGATCCATGCCATCGGCGATGAAATTACGCAGCAGCTCAAGAAACAGGGCGAATTCCCGGCCAGCCTGGAAGGCTATACGAACGCCGAATGGGTGCTGATCGACTACGGCGATTTCGTGATCCACATCTTTTCGCCCAAGGCGCGCAACTATTATGACCTGGAACGCCTGTGGCGGGATGCCAAGCCAGTGAAATGGTGATATAGTTTGTAGGTATTCGATTTTCCGTTTTGGACAGAATTACCTCCGGGCTCACCCGGTAAATTCGTGGGAGGAAGCAATGAAGAAGACTCTAGCCCTGTTTGCGATCTTTACGGCGTCAACGTTCGCCGCCCAGATCACCGGATTCGTCGGCGACTCGATGTGCGGCGCCAAGCATGCCAAAGCTACGGCTGCCGACGCCAAGTGCGCCACCAGCTGCATCAAGAAAGGCGATAAGGCGGTCCTGGTGACCTCCGACGCCAAGGTTTACAAAATTGACGACGCGTCGCAGGCGAAGGTCGCTGACATGGTCGGTAAGACGGTCACGGTCAACGGCAAAGTCAAGGGCGACACGATCACCATCGCGTCTATAAAGTAAGAGTTTCTCAAAAGGGCCACGGGCACAACCGATCCAATCGGTGTGCTCGTGGTCTTTTTTATTCCCGGGGGACTATTTAGGATTGGCGAACTCTATGATCAGTTTGCCGGCCTGACCCTTGTAAACAATCGCCAGGTCCTTCGGTTTGATCTTCCCGTCGATCAAAAAGTACAGCAGACCTTCCACCGGTTCGGTCGTTTCCGTGTCGGGCAGGACCTTGGCCTTCAGCACGCCGAGCAACGGATTGTCTTTCGTATCCTTGGTGCTCTTTTCGACCTGCGTCTCGGCGGGCTTATCGGCCGACCGGGTGTTGCCGATGCCGACCGGTCCGACGCTGCCCCAGATAGGACCGTTGGTCGCCGTCCCCTCTCCGCCGGGTTGATTGGCCGCGCGCTTCACGATCAACGCGCCCTTCCCCGCGATCTGGCTGGGTTCGAGCGCGGAACAGCGCTGGCCGTCCTTGCGCGAAAGCATGGTGAAATCGTCGACGCTGATGTGCAGCGGTTTATCGGTCTTGGGCGTGACCTTCATGCGCGCCAGCACGTAGCCGGCGCCCGGATCCGCACCGAGGGCCTGTTCAATTTCCTGCCGGTCGATGATCACCGAAGCGACCAGTTCCACGTCATCATTACCGGCCTGGCCGGGAAGCGGCTTCCGGTCGCCGGCCAGGGCCAGCGTGAAAGCTAAGGTGAGGATGAGAATGAATTTCATCGGAATGGCTCCTTTATAACCGCTCCCTATGGTCGCGGCTCGCTGTCGCGATTCGTACGGCGCGAACGCCGCTCCCTGAGCCGCGACCGTAGGGAGCGGTTAAAAGTGTTCCTCGACCTCAAGATTATCATCGACTCAATACCGCAAATCACTCGGCCGCTGGCGGATCTCCATGCAGCCGCGGCCGGTCGGCAGGACTTTTCCCGGATTCAGCCGGCATCCCGGATCGAATAGATTCTTGAAGCGCCCGATCATATCCAGCGTGTCGCCTGAGAACTGGCGCGCCATCATCTCCATTTTTTCCATCCCGACGCCGTGCTCGCCCGTGATCGAGCCGCCCGCCGAGATGCAGTATTCGAGGATTTCATCACTTGCCGCGATCACCTTTTCAAGCGCGCCGGGCGTGCGCGGATCGAACATAATCAGCGGATGAAGATTGCCGTCGCCGGCGTGGAAAATGTTGCTGATGGCGAGGCCGGTGCGGTCGGCGAGATCGCAAATGAAACTGAGCGTCGGCGCGATTTTGGTGCGCGGCACCACGCCGTCCTGCACATAATAAGCCGGGCTGAAGCGTCCGACCGCGCCGAATGCGTTCTTGCGGCCCTTCCACAACAGGTCGCGTTCGATACTCGACTGCGCCACGCGAGTTTCTCGCGCCGTGCACAGCGAACACACGTTTCGAATCTGCTCGGTCTGTTCTTCGACCGCTTCTTTCAATCCTTCGAGCTCGATCAGCAGGACGGCCGCGGCGTCCATGGGATAACCGGCATGGGTGGCCTCTTCGACCATGCGCAACAGCGGACCATCCAGCATTTCGATGGCGACCGGCGTGATGGCGCGCGCCGTGATCTGCTCCACCGTCTGGCCGGCATCTTCGGGACGGTCGTAAATCGCGAGGATGGTCTTCACCAGCTCAGGCTGCCGCATCAAACGCACGATGATTTTCGTCACCAGCGCCATGGTGCCTTCCGAGCCCACCAGCAGGCCGGTGAGATCGTAGCCGGCCAGATCGTAGGTGTCGCCGGTCGAGATAATCGATCCGTCGGGCAGCACGCATTCGAGTCCGAGCACGTGATTGGTCGTGACGCCGTAGGCGAGCGTGTGCGGACCGCCAGAGTTTTCGCTGACGTTGCCGCCGATGGTACAGGCTCGCTGGCTGGACGGGTCGGGTGCGTAAAAATATCCGTCGGCTTCGACCGCCTGGGTGATTTCGATGTTCACGACGCCGGGCTGAACCACCGCGCGCTCATTCGCCAGATCGATTTCGAGAATCCGGTTCATGCGCGCGAAGGAAATGATCATGCCGCCGGCGCGCGCGATGGCACCTCCGCTCAAGCCGGTGCCGGCGCCGCGTCCGACGATCGGAATTGAATAATCTTTGGCGAGTTTGGCGAGCGCGGAAACCTGTTCGGTCGATTCGGGGAACGCGACCAGGTCGGGTCGTGATTTATCGATGCCGCCGTCGTATTCGTAGAGCGTCAGGTCTTCGGGTTTGTGCAGATAGCCGCGCGGGCCGAGCAGCGCTTCGACCTGAGCGGAGATGGTCACCAGCGGCCTTCGGCGCCGGAGGCCGGGAGGGTCGCCTCAATGGCGATGATGAAGCGCTCGAACGCGTCATGATCGGCATCCGGCGTTTCGACCACACCGAAAATGCCGCCTTTATAGAAGGCCGTCGCTCCGGGCTGATTCCGCCATCTTTGAAATGCGCCGAAGGCCACGGGTCCGGGCCAACCTGGTAGGTCGTAGAGGGTGAGGGTCATTTCCGAAGGACCGCCGTAGCGGGCCGTGCAGATCTGCCGCGCGCCGGTAGTGCCGGGCCACCTTTTGGCGTCCGACCGCGAACAATCCGGCGAATCTACGATTTTCCAATCGCCCGCGGCCGGCGGGAGGGTGAGCCGCGGAGGGGTGGTGAAGGATCGCAGTTCGGAAGCGACGGTGAGGAACACGCCCAGGGCGAGCACGATGGAAAAGCGCTTGGCTCGGGCGGTCATATCTTAGGTGCCGGAGACGGGCTCGGCGCCGATCATTTTCCGGACGCGCGCCAGGAATTCCGGGTCCATCCAATCCTGGTTGCTGATCACTTTTTCGATGACCTTCCCGTTCTTGTCGATCAGATAGGTCTCCGGAATCTGGAAAGTGCCGTAGCTGGCTGCGATGTCGGCGCTGGGGTCGCGGGCGGTTTCAAAGGTAATATTGAAGCGCTCAATGAACTTCTTGTACGCGTCCTCTTTGCGATCCTGGCTGATGGCCACCACCACCACTCCCTGGGGGGCCATGGTGCGCGCGAACTGTTCTAACGACGGGGTTTCGGTCACGCAGGGCGGGCACCAGCTCGCCCAGAAATTCAGGACCAGCAATTTCCCGCCGAAATTATCGCGCGTGATGGTTTTGCCGTTGTCCGCGGTGACTTTGAAATTAGGCGCGGTATCGCCCGCGTTGGTGATGTGCGGTTCCAGCGTGCCCGCAACCACATAAATCAGGATTGCGCCCAGCAATCCGATAAAGCCCCACCCGAAAACGTCGATTCGCTTGATCACGCTATCATTTTAGTCGAAAGAGTCTCCGGCGCGCGCAGGTGCATCAAATCTTATGGCTATGCTTTTGACCCGCAAGGCTGAGTTTTCGGCGTCGCACGTGTGTGCGAATCCGACGCTCAGCGACGCCGAGAACCGGCGAATCTACGGCTCGGCCGCCAATCCGAACGGGCACGGACATAATTATGTGGTCGAAGTGACGGTGGAAGGCGAGACAGACCCGGTGACCGGCATGGTGTTCGATCTGCGCGAGTTGAAAGAAATCATGAACCGCGAAGTCATCGAGCCGATGGACCACCGGTATTTGAACCGCGAAGTCGAACCTTTCATGACCGTGGTGCCGACCACGGAAAACCTGGCGATCGAGATCTGGCGGAGGCTGCGTCCGCACATCGATATGGGGAACGCGCGGCTGCGCAACGTGCGCTTGTATGAAACCGCCGACCTGTATGTCGATTACGGCGGTGAAGCGTGAAGCTGACCCGGCGCTATCGATTCGCGGCGTCGCACCGGCTGGATGTGCCTTCGCTCAGTCCTGAAGAAAACCGGCGGCTGTTCGGCAAGTGCAATAATCCGTACGGACACGGTCACGATTACGTGGTGGATGTGACGGTGGAAGGGCGTGCGGACGAGTCGGGGCAGGTGGTGAATCGCGCGGCGCTCGACGAGCTGGTGCACGAGCGAATTTTGAACCGCGTGGATCACAGGAATCTGAATTGCGACGTTGCGGAGCTGCGTGGGATCGTCCCGACTACGGAAAATCTGGCGGAGGCGCTTCGACAGGCGCTCGCGCGGGAGTGGCCGCTGGCGGCGAGATTAAGCGGTGTACGGATTTCCGAGACGGATCGGAACACATTCGAATTACGAACATGAAGAACAACAAAGCGATCGTGAAAATGCCGGACCGGCGCGAAGGCAAGAGCGAAGAGATTGCCCCGCATGTAAGAGAGATGCTGGGCATGCTTGGCGAGGACCCTTCGCGCGAGGGTCTGGTGAAAACGCCGGAGCGCTACGAAAAAGCGCTGCGCTTCATCACCAGCGGCTATCAGACCAATCTCCAGGAGATCGTCAACGGGGCGCTGTTCCACGTCCAGTGCGACGAAATGGTGATTCTGCGCGACATTGAGTTTTTCAGCACGTGTGAACACCACCTGCTGCCGTTTTTCGGCAAGATGCACGTGGCGTATCTGCCCAAGGATAAAGTAGTCGGGCTCAGCAAGATCCCGCGCATTGTCGACATGTTCGCGCGCCGGCTGCAGTTGCAGGAACGGCTGACCGAGCAGGTGGCGCGGGCCATCGAAAGCGTGATTTCGCCGCGCGGGGTAGGTGTGTTGTGCGAGGCGCAGCATTTCTGCATGATGATGCGCGGCGTTGAAAAGCAGGGATCGAGCACCATCACGAGCACGATGCTGGGAAGCTTCCGCAGCAACAAATCCACGCGCGACGAATTTCTGTCGCTGGCGCGGTCGCGGTAATTTCCGGCAACCAGTAGGGTACAATCAGGGGTCGGGCGGCGAAAGCGCCCGGCTTTTTTATTCCTGATGAACATTTCCGTGAAGGGCGAATACGCCTTGCAGGCGATTTTCGATCTCGCGATGCAGCCGCAAGGAGAGCCGGTGAAGATCGCCGACATCGCGCGGCGCCAGAAGATTCCGCAGAAATTTCTGGAATTGATTCTGGCCGGCCTGAAACAGGGTGGCTTCGTTGAATCGCGGCGCGGAGCCGAGGGTGGTTATCGCCTGGCGCGCACGCCCGACCAGATCACGGTGGGTGAGGTGCTGGCCTTCATCGAAACCCGGAAGAAAAAGAAACGCGGGACGGCGGATGCGTTCACCGATGTCTGGAAACGCGTGGATGCTTCCATCTCCGCGATTCTGGATCACACCACTTTCGCGGAGCTGGCGCGGAAGTGGAAAGAATCGCAGACGCGTTACGTGCCGAACTGGGAGATTTGATGGTCTACGCGGACAATTCCTTTAGCATCGGGCGCACGCCGCTGGTGCGGCTGAACAAGGTCACCGAAGGGTGCGGCGCGACGATTCTCGCCAAGGTGGAGGGGCGCAATCCGGCGTATTCGGTGAAATGCCGGATCGGCGCGAACATGATCTGGGACGCGGAGCGGCGCGGGACTTTGAAACCCGGCAAAGAATTGATCGAACCGACCAGCGGCAACACCGGCATCGCGCTCGCCTTCGTCGCGGCGGCGCGAAATTATCCGATCACGCTGCTGATGCCCGAAACGATGTCGATCGAACGGAGAAAAGTTTTGAAGGCGCTCGGCGCGAAATTGATCCTGACCGATGGCGCGCTGGGGATGGGCGCGTCCATTGAACGGGCGGAAAACATTGTTGCCACAGAGCCGGACCGTTATGTTCTCCTCCAGCAATTTCAGAATCCGGCGAATCCTGAAATTCATGTGAAGACCACGGGTCCGGAAATCTTCAACGACACGGACGGCAACGTGGACGCGGTGGTGGCAGGCATCGGAACGGGCGGCACCATCACCGGAATTTCACGCTATTTCAAGCTGGAGCGGAAGAAGCCGATTTTATCGGTAGGCGTGGAGCCGGAAGGCAGCGCGGTGATCACGCAGACGCTGAACGGCGAAACTCCGCGGCCGGGGCCGCACGGGATTCAGGGAATTGGCGCAGGATTTATTCCCGCGACGCTCGATCTGAAGATGGTGGACCGGATCGAACTGGCCGGCGATGACGAATCCATCGATATGGCGCGGCGGCTGGCGCGGGAAGAAGGAATTCTTTCGGGAATTTCCTGTGGCGCGGCGGTCGCGGCGGCGGTTCGCATCGGGCGCGAGCCGCGCATGAACGGAAAAACCATCGTGGTGATCCTGCCGGATGCGGGCGAGCGCTACTTGAGTTCGGTATTGTTTGACGATTGAGAGCTTAAAAGAGAATTGCGGGCGCTTTTCCTATGGGTGAAAAGGGGTGAAGAGCGCCCGCTGTCGTAACGGGGATTTAGTTATCTGTAAAAACGCGTCCTGCGACGCTGGGGTTACGAATGATCGACAAAATTTTCTCAAATTCTTTCAGCGCCTTGACTTGGGCATCGAAAGTACCTCCTTTTGACTAATATTCTATGCCGCTTGGCGAATCTCAAGTCGTAACGTCACGATCCACAGGACCGCTGATCACCGCCACGGCGGACTTCTTGGGTTCGTTTCGCACCTCCGGCCAGGAAAGTATTTTGCTCGCACCTAGTCATTCGGCAGGCGAAGAATTAGCACATCGACTGGGAAAAATACGCGGTGTCCATCGACTCACGCTGTTGCAGCTTGCGCTCGAGTGGGCGCGGCCGAAAATGGCGGAACGGGAGCTCAGTCCTCTGAGCAATCTGGGCGCGGAAGCGCTGGCTGCGCGGATCGTGCATGCCGAGCGGGCGGAAAAAGAGCTGGATTATTTCTCGGCCGTCGCGGATATGAAAGGTTTCGCGCGGGCGCTGGCGCGCACCATCTCCGAACTTCGCCTGGGGCGCGTGAGCGCGGATCAGCTTGGCGGGCGCGGACCGGCGGGATCGGATCTGTCCCGATTGCTGGCTCGATTCGAGGCGGAGCTGGAACGCCTGTCGCTGGTCGATACGGCCCGCGTGTTCGAGCTTGCGTCAGATGCGACCGGTCCGCAACGATGGGATGGATTGCCGGTGGCGATCCTGGACGTGCCTCTGCGGACGCGCTCGGATCGCGACTTCCTGAAGCGCGTGGTGAGCAGGTCGCCCAGGGTTTTTGCGGCAGTGCTGGACGGAAACGACGCGGTGGTGGAAATTCTTGGTGTTCCCGCGAAGGATCTGGACGGCAAAAAACCGGCATCGACGCTCGAACATTTGCGGTATTTTCTGTTTTCCGAGCAGGCGGCCGCGGCGCCGCCATCCGATCAGTTCGAGATCTTCTCGGCGCCGGGCGAGGGATTGGAAACCGTGGAAATTGCGCGGCGGATTCTGCGCATGGCGGCGGAGGGGACGCGCTTCGATGAGATCGCGATCCTGCTGAGGAACGCGGAGCGGTATCAGCCAATGGTGGAAGACGCGTTGCGGCGGGCGCGCATTCCGGCTTATTTCAGCCGGGGCACGGCGCGGCCGGATCCGGGAGGTCGCGCGTTTCTGGCGCTGCTGGCCTGCGCGGCGGAAAAATGTTCGGCTTCGCGGTTCGCGGAGTATCTATCGTTGGGACAAATTCCCCCGGCGGGATCGGAACCGCGTTCGGAGTGGGTCCCGCCGGACGATGAGATGCTGCCCGCCGAACAGCCGGAAATTCCGGAAATCGAAATCGACGAAGCGCGGGTGGCGCGCGCGCCGGCGAGTTGGGAACGGCTGCTGACCGATGCCGCGGTGATCGGCGGACGCGAACGATGGCGCAGGCGATTGAAGGGCCTGGAGCGCGAGTTCGAGCTGCACTTGAAAACGATCGCGCGCGAGGATGAGACGCGTCGTGAGGAAGCCGCGCGCCGGCTGAATCAGCTTCGCGAGCTGGAACACTTCGCGCTACCGTTGATCGACGCGCTGTGGGAACTGCCCAGGTCGGCGCGCTGGTCCGAATGGATCGAAAAGCTTTCGGATCTGGCGCGCATCGCGCTGCGGCGGCCGGAACCGGTGCTGGCGGTGCTGGCGGAATTCGAGCCAATGGGGGACGTGGGGCCGGCAACGCTCGATGAAGTCGCGGCGGTATTGAGCGAACGGCTGCGATTTCTGAGGCGCGATCCGCCGCAGCGCCGGTACGGCCGCGTATTGGTCGCTTCCATTGATGAAGCACGCGGCCGGGAATTTGCGGTGGTGTTCCTGCCGGGGCTGGCGGAGGGTTTGTTCCCGCAGAGATCGTTTGAAGATCCGCTGCTGCTGGACGATTTCCGGCGGGAACTGGGCGACGGCTTGCCGCTGCGCGATGATCGAACGCTCGAAGAGCGGGACCGTCTGCAGCTCGCGTGCGCGGCGGCGCGCGACCGGCTGATTGCGTCGTATCCGCGCATGGATGTGGCGGAGGCGCGTCCACGCGTGCCGTCGTTCTATGCGCTGGAGCTGCCGCGGGCGATTGAAGGACGGCTTCCGCGGCTGCGCGAGTTTGAGACGCGAACGCGCGACGCATCGCCGGCGCGATTGAACTGGCCGGCGCCCCCGGATGCGGCGAGCGCGATCGACGATACGGAATACGACCTGGCGATGCTCGCGCATGCGCCGCGGTCGGCGCGATATCTGGTCGAATCGAACGAAGCTCTGGCGCGGAGCCTGCGCGGACGTTGGAAGCGGTGGGAAAGCGCGAAATGGTCGGAAGTGGACGGGCTGATCACGCAGAATCACGGGGCGCTCGCGGTGCTGGCGGGGAAAAGGTTAAAGGCGCAGCCGTGGTCGGCTTCCTCGCTGCAACATTTTTCGGCGTGCCCGTACCGTTTCGCGCTGCACGGAATTTTCGGGATCCGTCCGCGCGAGGAAGCGGCGCCGATTGAACAGATGGACCCGATGACGCGCGGAGGATTGTTCCACGAAGTGCAGTTCGCGCTACTAAACCGTCTGCAAGAAGAGAAGCTATTGCCGGTGAATGCGCGCAATCTGGCGGCGGCGCTGGAAATGGCCGATCGCGCGCTGGACGAGGTCGCCGGGAAGTATAAAGAGGAACTGGCGCCGGCGATTGAGCGCGTGTGGGTGACCGAGATCGAGGATCTGCGCACGGACCTGCGCGGCTGGCTGCAACATATTTCTGTCAACGATGACGAATGGCAGCCGATTCACTTCGAATTTGCGTTCGGCCTGGCAGCGGATTCGCGCCGGGATGCGGCGAGCACGAATGAGGTCGCGCAATTGGATTCGGTGACGCTGCGGGGATCGATCGACATAGTGGAGCGGCACGTTTCGCGCGGGGCGCTGCGCGTGACGGATCACAAGACCGGCAAGCTGCCGGAAACGACGCCACACATGGTGGGCGGAGGGCGTTATCTGCAACCGCTGCTGTACGGGCTCGCCGCGGAGAAGCTGCTGGGTGCGGCGGTCGAATGCGGACGGTTGTTTTTCGCGACGCAACAGGGCGCGTATCAGACCGTCGAGATTCCGGTGGACGAACGGCGGCGGGCGTTTTTGGCAAAGCTCCTGTCCGATATCGATAGCTCCATCGAAGGGGGATTTCTGCCGGCGGCGCCGCAGAAGGATGTTTGCAAGAACTGCGATTATCGCGAGGTGTGCGGGCCGTATGAAGAGCAACGGTCGGCGCGAAAAGACCGGCGGGATGAACGGCTGGAAGCGCTGATCGAGATTCGAGGTATGGCTTGATCCCCGCACCGCAACCTGGATCGGATCAAGACGCTCGCCGGCGCATTCGCGAGTCTCTGGAAGAGAGCCTGATTGTGGAGGCTTCCGCGGGAACCGGCAAGACCACGGAACTGGTGCACCGGATCGTCGCGGTGCTGAAAAGCGGAGCGGCGAAGATTCAGAGCATCGTGGCGGTGACTTTCACGCAAAAGGCCGCGGGCGAGCTGAAGCTGAAGCTACGCGAAGAGCTGGATAAGGCGCGGCATGGCGAGCCGGCGGTGGAAGAGGCGCTGAAGTATCTGGAAGAGGCGTCGATCGGCACCATCCACGCGTTCTGCGCGCAGATTCTGCGGGAACGGCCGGTGGAGGCGGGCGTCGATCCGTCCTTCGAGGAACTGAATGAACAGGAGAGCGCGCGGCTGTATCAGAGCGCGTTTCGCGCGTGGCTCGAGAAGCAGCTGAATACCGATTCGCCGGGTTTGCGGCGTGCGTTCGCACGATTGGCGTGGCGCGATTCGTGGGACACTTCGCCACCTATTGAGCAACTGCAGTGGGCCGGACGCAAGCTGGTGGAATGGCGCGATTATCCGGCGGAATGGCGGCGCGAGCCTTTTGCCCGCGAAGAGGAACTTCGTTCGATCGTGACGCGGGTTCGCGAAGTGGCGGAGATGTCGGCTCGTCCACGGCGCGTGACGGACTACCTATATAAAGGATTGGCGGCGGTGCGGGCGCTCGCCGGATGGATCGATCGGGCGGATGCGCGTGCGCGGGATTACGACGCTCTGGAAGGTCGGGTGCTCAAGCTGGGGCGCGATCTCCGGCGCGATCTACGCAAGGGATCGGGCGCGTATGGCGAAGTGAGCCGCGAAGACCTGGTGGCGCGACGCGATGACCTGCTGCGATGGATCGAGGAGTTCCGGCAGCGCGCCGACGCCGACTTCGCGGCTGCCCTGCGCGAAGAAATGCGCGGCGTGATCGATGAGTACGATCTGCGCAAGCAGCGCGCCGGGAAGCTCGATTTCGTGGATCTGCTGATTCACGTCCGCGATTTGATCCGCGATCAACCGGAGGTGCGCGGCTATCTGCAGAAGCGGTTCACGCATCTGTTCATCGACGAATTCCAGGACACCGATCCACTGCAATCGGAGATTTTACTGCTGCTCGCGGCGGACGATCCGGCGGAATTGGACTGGCTGAAGGCGCGGCCGAAGGCGGGGAAACTTTTTCTGGTGGGCGACCCGAAACAGTCGATTTACAAGTTCCGGCGCGCGGATATGGTGCAGTACCGGCAGGTTCGGGAAGATTTGCGCGGCCGCGGCGTCGGGCTGGTGCGGTTGACGACCAGCTTTCGAAGCGTTCGAAACATACAACAGTTTGTGAACGCCGCGTTTAAAACGGAAATGACCGGAGATGCAGAGTCGGGGCAGGCGGACTGGTCGCCGCTTGAAGAGGATCGCGCCGATGTGGCCGGGCGGCCGAGCGTGATCGCGCTGCCGGTTCCGCGTCCTTATAAAAGCCGGATCGCCAAGGAGGCAATCAATAAGAGCCTGCCGGATGCGATCGCGGCATTTGTGGCGTGGCTGGTGAACGAAAGCGGCTGGAAGGCGCCGGCTTTGGACGGCACCGGCTTGACAAGGATTTGTGCCCGCGACATCGCCGTGCTGTTTCGCAGAAGAACGCAGGCCGGAACGGACCTGACGCGGGAATACGCGCGCGCGCTGGAGGCTCGGGGCGTGGCGCATTTGCTGGCCGGGTCGAAATCGTTTCACCGGCGGGAGGAAATCGAGACGATGCGCTCGGCGTTGACGGCCATCGAGTGGCCGGACGATGAGCTGCGCGTCTTTGCGACGCTTAAGGGCTCGCTGTTCGCAATCGCGGACGAAATCGTCCTGCGGTACCGGCACGCGCACGGGCGTCTGCATCCTTTTCGACGGCCCGCGGCGTTCGAGGCGGAACTGGCGCCCGTAGTGGAGGCGCTGGCGCTGTTAGCCGATCTGCATCGCGAGCGCAACCGGCGTCCGTTCGCCGCGACGGTGAACGCGCTGGTGGAGGCGACGCGCGCGCACGCCGGGTTTGTGTTGCGGCCCGGCGGCAATCAGATCCTGGCGAACGTCGCCCGGCTGGCGGATCTGGCGCGCAGCTTCGAACTTTCGGGCGGCATTTCGTTCCGCGGATTCGTGGAGGAGCTGGAAGCGCAGGCCGAAAAAGAGGATGCGGCGGAGGCGCCCGTGCTCGAAGAAGATTCGGACGGCGTGCGGCTGCTCACGGTGCACGGAGCCAAGGGGCTCGAATTTCGCGTGGTGATTCTGGCGGATCTGACGGCCAATCTCGCGGCGCGGGAGCCGGATCAGTTCATTGACGGGCAACGCCGGCTGAGCGCGGTGCGGCTGCTGCGGTGCGCGCCGCGTGAGCTCGCCGAGAACGAGGCGCGGGAGGGCGCGCGCGAACAGGCGGAGGGAATTCGCGTGGCGTACGTCGCGGCGACCCGTGCTCGGGATCTGCTGGTGGTCCCGGCGATCGGCGACGAACCGTTCCACGGCTGGCTGGGGCCGTTGAATAAAGCGCTGTATCCTTCGCGGGCGAACTGGCGGAAGTCGGCGAGGGCGACGGGGTGCCCGGAGTTCGGCCTGGCGACCGTTCTTGAACGGCCGATGGATTACGGTCGCGAGGAAGAGTTTTCGGTGAAACCGGGCCTGGTGCGCCCGGAACATGGAACGCACCAAGTGGTTTGGTGGGATCCGTCGAAGCTGACTCTGGATGTCGAAGGGGGGCTGGGAATCCGGCAGCAGGAGTTGCTTGCGGAGGACGCCGGAGCGAGCCTTCGGGAGTATCGCGTGTGGCAGGCGGAACGGGCGCGGGTGATCGAACAAGGGTCCACACCGGGGCTGGATGTTTTTCTGGCGAGCCAGGCTTCTATTGCGCCGGCGAATGCAATTTCCGTTGAACTTTCGTCTGTCGCGAAAGCCGGCTCGCGGCCGGGTGGGCGAAGGTTCGGAACGCTGGTTCACAGTGTTCTGCGCGACGTCGCGCTGGACGCGCCGGGCGATGCGATCGAGAAGTTGGTTCGATTAAACGCGCGCGCGATCGGCGCGACGGTTCAGGAATCGGAAGCGGCGCGGATCGCTGTGACAGCGGCGCTCCAGCATTCTTTAATCACGGCGGCGCGGCGGGCGGAACAATGTTATCGCGAGTATCCCTTGACGCTGCGCCTCGAGGGCGACCAGGTGATGGAGGGCGTGATCGACCTCGCGTTTCTCGAAGATGGCCGTTGGACCATCGTCGATTTCAAAACCGATGCAGATTCGGCGGAAGTGCGCGCACAGTATCAGCGGCAGCTTCAGTGGTACGCGTTCGCGATGACGGAGATGACGGGCCTGCCCGCACGCGCGGTGCTGCTCGGTGTTTAGAATGAGGGCATGCATAATGCTCTGTCTTATTTGACCGAACAGCTCGATCAGTGGAAACAAGCCGGAACCTATCAGCGGCTGCGCGAGCTGGAATCGGCCTGCGAGCCGGTCTCGCGATTCGACGGCAAGGAAGTGATCAATCTTGCGTCGAACAATTACCTGGGCCTGGCGAATCATCCCAAACTGGTGGAAGCCGAGTGCGAGGCGGCGCGGAAATATGGCGCAGGGTCGGGCGCGGTGCGGACCATTTCGGGCACCATGCAGCTGCATATGGAACTGGAGCGGCGCATCGCGGCGTTCAAGAATGTCGAAGCGTGCGTGGTGTTCCAGTCGGGATTCGCCGCGAATGCGGGAGCGGTTTCGGCGATTCTGACGCCGGAAGATCACATCATTTCCGACGAGCTGAACCACGCGAGCATCATCGACGGCTGCCGGCTATCGAAGGCGAAGATTCACGTCTTCCGGCATCGCGACGTGGCGCACGCGGAAGAAAAGTTGAGTGCGCTTAAAGATTCCAACGCGCACAAGCTGCTGATCACGGACGGCGTGTTTTCAATGGACGGCGATATCGGCGCGCTGCCGGGATTGACGGCGCTGGCCGAGAAATATGGCGCGATCATGATGGTGGATGACGCGCACGCGTCCGGCGTGCTGGGCCGTAACGGTCGCGGGACTGTCGACCATTTTCATCTCCACGGGCGCGTGGACATCCAGGTGGGGACGCTTTCCAAGGCGGTCGGGGTGCTGGGCGGATATGTGTGCGGGAGCCGCGATCTGATTGAGTTTCTGTATCATCGCGCGCGGCCGTTCTTGTTTTCGACCTCGCATCCACCGGCCGTAGCCGCCGCGTGTCTGGCCGCGTTTGACATTCTGGAACAGGAGCCGGAGCGCATCGAACAATTGTGGGCGAACACGCGATTGTTCCAGGCCGGACTGCACGCGAACGGGCTTTCCACCGGCGCGAGCGAGACTCCCATCACACCGATTATGGTGGGCGAAGCGGCCACCGCGCACGCATTTTCGCGGGCCCTGTTCGACGAAGGCGTGTACGCGACGGGCATCGGCTACCCGACCGTGGCGCAGGGCAAAGCGCGAATTCGCGCCATCGTGACGTCCGCGCATAGCCGGCCGGTGCTTGAACGGGCCATCGAAATCATCGCGCGCGTGGCGAAACGCATGAACATTCCCGCGGCAACCGCCGTATCCTGAAGATATATGGCAGGCAGCATCGCGTTCCCGGCGCGTGCAGAGTCCCGCGCTTCTTCCCTTCCCGCGATTCCCTGGTATCTTTGGGCGTCGATCCTGGGCGTCACCTCCGCGATGGTGGGCGTCGAATGGGACATTTCGTGGCACCGCTCGATCGGCCGCGATACGTTCTGGACTCCGCCGCACATGGCGATTTATCTGTGCGGCGTCATCGCTGGAATTTCGTCGGCATACCTGATTCTGGCCACCACCGTCGGCAAACTTCCGCAGGTCCGCACGGCTTCGGTACGCATGTGGGGATTCTACGGGCCGCTGGGCGCGTTCATCACGGCATGGGGCGGCGTGGCGATGCTGGTGTCCGCGCCGTTTGACGACTGGTGGCACAATGCCTACGGCCTCGACGTGAAAATCCTGAGTCCGCCGCACACCGTGCTGGCCTCGGGAATCATCGCCATCGAGCTGGGAGCAGTGATCCTGGTGCTTGGCTACATGAATCGCGCCGAAGGTGAAGAGAAACGGCGCTTGAACTGGCTGTATATGTACCTGGGATCGATGATCCTGATCGTGTTTCAGATCCTGACGATGGAATACACCGATCGCGTGCTGCAACACAGCGCGATCTTTTACCTGGCGATGTCGTTCGCCGTGCCGGCGACGCTGATCGGGGTCGCGATCGGATCGGGACGGCGCTGGGCGGCGACCATTCTGGCCGGCGTGTACATGCTTTTCATCGCCGCGCTTCTCTGGATTCTGCCGCTGTTTCCGGCGCAGCCGAAACTCGGGCCGGTGCTGAACCCGGTGACGCAGTTCATCCCTCCCAGTTTTCCGCTGCTTCTGATTGTGCCCGCTTTCGCGATCGACCTGGTCCGCGGACGGATCGCGCGCTGGAACGGGTGGTTGCAGGCGATGGTGCTCGGCTCGCTGTTCTTCGGCTTGTTCTGGGGCGTGCAATGGTTCTTCGCCGATTTCCTGATGACTCCTGCGGCGGCGAATGCGTTTTTCGGAACCATGTATCGCGACTACGGGACCGGGCCGCATTCGTATGAAGCTCGCAACCTGTTTGTCCCGAACGGATCGAGCTTCGGGATGAACATGGCGATCGCGTTGGGCGCGTCGATTGTCATGTCGCGCATCGGCGTCGCGTGGGGACGCTGGATGGGGACCGTCAAACGATGAAGCGCGCGCTGATGTGGGTTGCCGTGGCGATGGCTGCGCAGGCGCACGTGGGCTCGCCGGATGTTTTCTTTGAAGGCGCCGCCGGCCCGTATCCATTGTTCGTGACGCTGCGGCCTCCGGCCGTGATTCCGGGCGTGGCCGAAGTCGAGATCCGAAGTTCGTCGCCCGACGTCCGGGAAATCCGCGTCGCGCCGACACCGCTCACCGGCCGCGCCGCGAATCTTTCGCCGACGCCGGACGTGCTGCAGCGTTCGAAAGGGGATCCTCAGTTCTTCACGGGCGCGATCTGGATCATGGCTACGGATACGTGGCAGGTGCGAATTCAGGTGGACGGCGCAAAGGGTACCGGCAAGCTTTCGGTGCCGCTGCCCGCCGTGGCGACGACTACCAAACCCATGCAATTCGCGATGGGCGCGTTTCTGTTGGTGATGATGCTGGTGCTGGTGGCGGGAATCGTGAGCATCGTCGGAGCAGCGGCGCGTGAAGGACAGCTTGCTCCCGGCGCGGAAGCGAATGCGACATCGAAGCGGCGCGCGCGAATCCTGATGGTGGCGACGGCGACCATCGTCGTATTGATTCTGTGGGGCGGCGACCATTGGTGGAGCGCTGAGGCGAGCGGCTACGCCGGCAATCTATACAGGCCCATGGAAATGACCGCGGCGGTCGATCCGCAGGGCACGCTGACCCTGTCACTTAAGAACCCGCCGTGGTCCGTGCAGAACCTCCTGTCCGATTTCATTCCGGATCACGGCCATCTGATGCACCTTTATATGATCCAGGAGCCCGCCGCCGAGCGCGCCTGGCACCTGCATCCCGAGATGACTAAACCCGGCGTATTCACGCACGCCTTACCGCCGATTCCTGCCGGCCGCTACAAACTGTACGCCGATGTGGTGCATCGCAGCGGATTTCCGGAGACGATGACGGCGGATCTAACGCTCGATCACGATCTCGCCGGCACTCCCATTTCGGGCGACGACGCTGCCGGAGCGCGAGGAGAATCCACAGACGGCGCACACATCGTGTGGGACCGTCCGCCTTCAATTCATGCGCATTCGGCGAACATCTTCAAATTCCGGCTGGTCGGCAAGGGCGGAAATCCGGTGCGCGACACGGAACTCTACATGGGCATGCTCGGACATGCGGCGTTCGTGAAGGATGACGGAACCGTCTTCGCGCACTTGCATCCCTCCGGCTCAGTGGCAATGCCCGCCCTAGCGCTGGCGAATCCATCCGCAGAAGATCACGGCATGCACCACATGAGCGGCGCGATCCCTGCCGAGGCAGATTTTCCGTACGGCTTTCCGAAGCCCGGCAGCTATCACATCATCGTCCAGATGAAGCATGGCGGAGTGATCGAAACCGGAATTTTCGACGCGGACGTTATTCAGTAGGGCGTGGGGCCGCCAGTCCTGGCGGCGAGCCGGCTTCGACAGATTTTGAAAATGAGGCTCGTCGGCTTGCCAAGCGAGTGATGCAGGGCCAGTTCGAGTACCCGATAGGCGCGAAAGCCGTACGAATTTCTCATAGTGAATTTAGCCTTGCTGTTCAGGCCCTCTACAACTGGCGCTGGACGGAGTAGGCAGAGGCAGCCGGGCAATGAGGCACACGTAAAATCCAATAAGGAGACTTTCCAAATGAAACACACCACGATGTTGACCGTGGCATCTCTGCTCTCGCTCCTTTTCCTGACACTTCACATTACGGACGACATCGTTCGTGGGATATCGAAGGCAGAGAGCTCAAACACTGCGCTGCTCGTCCTCGCGGTCCTCCTGTACGGGACACTCGTGCTCCCTGAACGGCGATCGGGGCACGTCATCATCCTGCTCATCGGACTGATGGCAGCAGCCATGCCCGTCATGCACATGAGGGGGGCACATTACGGCGAGATCGCCAAATCCCCCGGCGGCTTTTTCTTCGTCTGGACACTCTGGGCGCTCGGCGGGCTAGGGGGCTTGACTGTGATCCTCTCGGCGCGCGGGCTGTGGGATCTGCGACCGAGGCGGCCCTAGTAGTCCAGGGCAACGGACGGTGATTCTTGCCCATTGGGTGTTGCAACGGTAACGATCAACGGCGTAGCGCTTACCGGCGAGGTCCAACTGGTTCGAAAGGCAACTGGCTACGTAAAGCAGCCGACGCCCGACCATCCGGCAGCGGGTTCGCGGCTACGCGAGCCTTGCTTCCCGGCACGACTTGACCGTATCAGTGACCCACAGATTCCCCTGACGAGGCGACAATAAAGCCGGTCGGCGACCGGCTCGCCGGCAAGCTGCCGGCCCCACTTTAATACAACAGATACGCCCGCCGGCGGTCGAGGAACGACTGAATTCCAGGCTCCAGATCCTGTTCAATCGTTCGCGGATCGGCGCCCGACTTGATCGCTTCGATCGTCTTCCGGTTCCCGATCAGCAGCCGGCACGCTTCGAAATCAATCTTGCCGGGATACAACTTCTGAAGCGCGTAGGCGAGTTCCAGGCCGAGGCGGACCGAGTTGAACTGCTCGCGATTGACAATCACGAAGCGCACGCCTTCAATCAGCTTGCCCTTGAAGTTCGACGACGCGGGCTCGAAACGCGTCGCGTACACGCGCACACCGGGGATCGAACGGCCGTTCAGGAATTGCGCGAGCTCCGGGCCGTGAATCCAGTCCGCGCCGATCTGCTCGAAAGGCGCGTCGGTGCCGCGGCCGACTGAAAGATTCTTCGCCGCTTCGAGCATCGCCACACCGTCATACAGCGTGGCAGCGTTCAGGCTGCGCATGTTGGGTGACGGATCGGTCCAGGCGAGACCGGTCGAATCGAACCAGTCGTCGCGCGACCAGCCTTTCATTTTGATGACGTGCAGATCCGCGTTGAACTTGCGCTCGGCGTTGGCCATGGTCGCGAGCTCGCCGAGAGTCAGACCGTGCCGGATGGGCATCGCGTAGCAGCCGACGAAGCTCTGCAGATCGGAATCGAGGATCGGACCTTCCACGTGGACGCCGGTGACTGGATCGGGACGGTCCAGAACATAAATCGGATGGTGCGTTTTACCGGCTTCTTCGACCGCGTACAGCATGGTGCACGAATAAGTATAGAAACGCGCGCCGGCGTCCTGAATGTCGTAGACCAGCGCGTCGACGCCATTGAGCATTTTCGGCGTCATGCGGAACCGCCCGTTATCGTGCAGGCTCCAGATGGGAAGGCCCGTCGCGGAATCCTTCGAATCGGACTCGTCTTCGCGGTCTTCTTTTCCGCCGATACCGTGCTCGGGCGAAAACAGCGCGGTGACTTTCACGCCGGCCGCGACCATGGCGTCCACGTTGCGCCGGCCCTGCCGATCGAGGCCGGTCTGATTGGTGATCAGACCGATGCGTTTGCCTTTGAGCGGCGCGAAGTTCTGTTGCTCGAGCACGTCGAGACCGGTGAGCACGTTATGATTTGGCTCGACCACGCGGCGCGAGCCGAGCGCTTCGTTGTAGCCGGTCAGAATCACGCCGGGAGCGTCGATGTTCAATGACGCAGCGACGATGGTCGCGATCCGGCTGCGCAGCGACGACAAGCTCTTGCCGCGCTTGGGATGCACGACGTTGGTCAGCAGGATGACGAAAGAATTGGTCGACGGATCCATCCACACCGACGTTCCGGTAAAGCCGGTGTGCCCGTAAGAGCCGATCGGGTACAGCTCGCCGCGGTTCGAGGAATAGGGTGAATCGATGTCCCAGCCGAGGCCGCGCAGAACCGGCTGATCGGGCGGCGTGGCGGGCGAAGTGAATTTACGGACGGTCAGCGGCGAAAATATTCGCACCCCCGCGCGCTCGCCCAGGCCGAGCATCATCTCGCAATACTTCGCGAGATCGTCGGCGGTGGTGAACAGGCCGGCGTGACCGGCGACGCCGCCCATGTATCGCGCGGTCGGATCATGCACCACTCCGCGGAACGGCGCGCCGGTGGCGGGGTCGATTTCGGTGGGCGCAATCCGCCCGCGCAGCGACGCAGGCGGACGGAATGTCGTCTCCGTCATCCCGAGCGGCTGAAAAATATTTTCGCGGGCGTATTCATCCAGCGGCTTTCCGCTCAGCCGCCGCACAATCTCGCCTAGCAATTCGAAATTAATGTCGCTATAGACGAAGCGCAAGCCCGGCGGTGACGCCGGTTTGTCGATCAGCGCGCGGTGGATGCCGGTTTCGTAGCCGCTCCAGGGTGGTTCCAGATCGAGGTCCGGACGCAGGCCTGAGAAGTGCGTCATCAGATCGCGAATGGTGATGTCGCTCTTGCCGCTCTGGAATTCGGGCAGGTAATGCGTCACCGGATCGTCGATGCGCAGCTTGCCCTGTTCGAACAGCTTCATCAGGGACGGCGTGGTCGCAATGACTTTGGTGAGCGACGCGGCGTCGAAAATGGTATCGACGGTCATCGGCTCGCGCGCCGGAATCAGTGCGCGCTCGCCATACGCTTTGCGATGCAGGATCTTCCCGTTTCGGCCGGCGATCAGAACCGCGCCGGGGATCAAACCATCATGCACCGCCTGCTCGACCGCGGCATCCAGCGCGGGGGATGCCGAATAGGTTTGCGAAAACGCGATCGCCGCGGCGGCGAGAAAAACGAAAGCCTTCATTGCAATTTTTGCGCGATCCCTTCGAGAAGCCGGGCGAGTTCCACGTCGCGCTGGGTGATTCCGCCGGCGTCGTGTGTGGTCAGATCCACCGCCACGCGATTGTAGACATTCGACCATTCCGGGTGGTGGTTCATTTTCTCGATGTTGGGAGCCGCAATCGTCATGAAGCCGACGGCGTGCGCGAAATCCGGGAACTTGTATTCGCGATGCAGTTTGCCGTTCACCACGCTCCAGGCCGGCAGGGTCTCCACGGCGGCGTAAATTTCAGATTCCGTCAGTTTTTTCATTTCATGCCCTCCCGAAAATCGGAATCACCGCGCCGTTCACGTCGGCGGCTGCCTCCGAACACAGCCAGACCAGCGTTTTCGCAATCGATTCCGGCTCGACCCAGCGCGTGAAGTCGGCGTTGGGCATCGCCTTGCGATTGGCCGGCGTGTCGATGGTCGCCGGCAGCACGATGTTCGCGGTGATTCCGGAATCCTTCACCTCGGCCGCCACGTTTTTTACCAGCGCGACCAGCGCGGCTTTCGAAACGGCGTAGGCGGCAAAGTTCGGCGAAGCCTCCAGCGCGGCCTTTGCACCCACGGCGACGATGCGCCCGCGCTTCGATTTCAGCATCGGATCGAGCGCGGCGCGGATCGCGTTGAACGCCGAGCGCAGGTTGATGTTCATCATCATGTCCCAGTCGGCGTCGGTGGTTTCGGCGACCGTCGAGCCGCCGCGGAATCCGCCCACCAGGTGCACCAGCGCCTCGATGGGACCGTGCTCGCAGGCCTGCTGAATCATCTTGCGGCAGCCGTCCGCAGTGTTGAGATCGGCCGAAAATGTGACATACGGCTTCGATTCGAGGCGCGAATGGTAGACCGCGATCACCGTCGCGCCGGCTTCTGCAAAGGCCGCGCACACGGCATTCCCGAGGCCGCCGCCGGCCCCGGTGATCAGGACGCCCATATCGACAATTGTATCGTGACGCTCAACTGGCCATGGCCGCGAGCGCGGATTCGAGCGTATCGGACGAAGGGATCACCGTATCGAGATGCGTCAGCGCGAACACTTCCTTGACGCGCGGCGTGGCTCCCACCATTACAAAACGGCCGCCGGGATTCTTGGTGACCGAAGTGTACAAGCCCACGATGAAGCCGATGGCGCTCGAACCCATGCTCGGCACCTGTTGCAGGTCCACCAGCATTTCGCGCGCGTTCAGCGCCTTGATCTCCTCCGATTTCAGGCGCAGGTATTCCAGATCCGCGCCCGTGTGGAACTGGCCCTGGAGACGCAGAACGCACCGCTCACCCGCGCTCTCGATGCCGATAATCATCTGAGCACCACCCTTACAATTAGTGAACCACGCCGCCGCCTCGTCCGGAAGGGGCGGGCGGAACGCTGTTCGGATCGGCCGTGAAGTAGGGCACGCCCGCGTCGGTGAGAATCTTGTTCAGGCGCGGGAATTCGTCGAACAGCTTGTTCACTTCGGCCGAAGCTTCGCGGAGCTCCGTAGCCGCTTCGTCGATGTCGGCCATCTGCCGCGCCGTGGGAGCACTCGAATAACTGTCGATTTGTCCCCCGACTCGGCCTATGCGCTGGCTAACCGGCGGCGGAACATACGTAAGAGCAGGACCTGCTCCACCGCCGCGGCCTCCGGGCGCGGGTTGGAAGGTACCGATGACCGCCTTGATGCGCGCGCTGAAATCGTCGGTTGCCTTGCGGACGCTATCGGGAACCGGCGCCGCGCCGGGACGCTTCCAGCTATCCTCAAGCCCGGTCAGCGCGTTGTTCATCGCGACGATCTTGCGCCGCGCCATTTCGGCATCGTGGGTAAGCTGCATCAAGCGATCGAGCGCCTGGCGACGTTTCGCTCGATCGGCTTCCGAAATCGTGACGCGCGGATCGTCTTCCACCGTGACGGGCTGAGTCTGCGTGTTGCCCGCCATAGCGATGGTGACGGTGTATTGTCCCGCGTCCACCAACGGACCGCGATTGGCGAGTCCGCCACGTCCGCCGCCTCCACCACCACCCCCGCGGCCCTGCGTTTCCGCCGGCTGCTCCGCCTGCATCTGCTCCTGTTGCGCCGCTCCGCGACCCCTGCCTGCGCCGCCGCGACCGCCGCGCCCACCCTCAGCCGGCGTCGCCGGACGAATCGGCGCGTTCGACCGCAAATCCCACATCACGCGATTGATCACGCCCGCTTCCGCGCGTCCGTTGATGGTTCGAACTTCGTTCCCGCTCTTATCCTTAATACTGACGGTTACCGGACCGACCGATTTCGCAAAGTAATCGAGCGACGTCCCGAACGGCGGATTGCTGGCCAGGTACATGTAGTCGTCGATGAACCCTTTGTAGTTGACCATCTTATATTCGACGCCCGGGCGCGTGCCGAACAACTTCAAGTCGCTGGTCAGAGCGTTGTCGTTCATCTGTTCGAGCGACGTGATATTGTCCATGATCCAGATCGAACGGCCGTGCGTGGCGAGAATCAGGTCGTGATCGCGCGGATGAATCTGGATATCGAAAACCGGAACGGTGGGAAGACCGTTGCGCACCCGCTCCCAGTTCGCGCCGCCGTTGAAACTCATGTACAGGCCGAATTCCATCCCGGCGAACACCAGGTTGGGATTCGCGGGATCTTCGCGGATGACGTGAACCGTCCCGGCGTCCTGCGGAATTCCGGCGGTGATTTTCGTCCACGAATCCCCATAATTGATCGTTTTATAGATATAAACCGTGTAATCTGCGGCGCGATGATTGTCGAAAGTCAAATATGCCGTGCCCGCGTCCTTCCGCGACGGTTCGATCCGGCTCACGTAGGCGCCTTTTCTTACACCGGGTACGTGGCTGACCACATTCATCCACGTTTTACCGTCGTCGCGCGACATCTGGACATTCCCGTCGTCGGTCCCGACCCACAGAACCCCTGCTTTCACAGGCGATTCCGCGATCGCCGTGATGCATGGCCAGGACTGGACTCCGTCATTGCGCGAAAGCATGTGCGCGTCAATGTCATGGCCCAAAATCTTGAGCGAGTTGCGATCCACGTTATTGGTCAGATCCTGCCCCAGCCGCTGCCAGTTATCGCCCTGATCGGTGGATTTAAACAAATAATTTCCGCCGTAATAAATGGTTTTATTATTATGCGCGGAAATCATCAGCGGCGAATCCCATTGGAAACGATAGCGCGGCGCTTTGTCGCTATCTTCTTCCGGCCGGATGGAGCGCGATTCGCCGGTCTTCAGATTCCGCCGCTGCAGATTCCCGTCCTGCGATTCGGAATAAATAATGTCGGGGTCCTTCGGATCGATGCGTGCGTAAAATCCGTCGCCGCCGCTCACCGAAATCCAGTCTCCGTTGCTGATGCCTTCCTGCTGCACCGTCTGGCTGGGACCGCACCAGCTATAGTTATCCTGCAAACCTCCGCAGACGTGATACGGCTTCTGATAATCGAAGGCGATCTCGTAGAACTGGCCCATGGCGATGTTGTCGCGGTGTTCCCAGGTCCGCCCCGAATCCCAGGTTACGTGCACTCCGCCGTCGCAGCCGGCCAGCAGATGATCCGAATTGTTCGGATCGATCCAGATGGCGTGAAAATCGGTGTGAATCCGCCCGGCGCGCGACGTAGTGAACGTCTTGCCGCCGTCTTCCGACATGTAGAGAGGCACGCCGCCCAGCCAGACTTTGTTTTCGTTGTTCGGATCCACTCGAATCTGGCTGTAATACGACGGCCGGTCATTGGTGTCGCTGGTATGCGTCCAGGTCGCGCCCTGGTTTTCGGATTTGTACACCCCAGTGCGCGTCGAATGCTCGATCAGCGCGTAAACTACGTTGTGATTGCTGCGCGAAACATCCAGCGCGCAGCGCCCGTAGTCGCCCTGCGCGGGCAATCCGCCGGCGAGCTTCGCCCAGTGCGCTCCGCCATCCACGCTGCGATAGATTCCACCGTCGGGTCCGCCGCCGTTGTAGCCGAACACGGTACGGCGCCGCTCATAAGCCGCCGCATAGAGAATATTGGGACTCTGCGAATCGATCGCGAGGTCGGAAACGCCGGTGTCTTCATTGATAAAGAGCGCCTGCGTCCAGGTGGCGCCGCCGTCCGTCGATTTGTACACGCCGCGCTCTTTATTCGGCCCCCACAGGTCGCCCAGCACCGCGACATACACCACATCCGGATTGTGCGGATGCACCACAATTCGTCCGATGTGATGCGTCTCGCGCAGGCCGATGTGCGTCCAGGTGTGCCCCGAGTCCATCGACTTGAACACCCCGTCGCCCCACGACGAGCTTTGCCGGTTGTTCGGTTCACCCGTACCGACATACAGAATCGACGGATTCGAGGGCGCCAGCGCGATATCGCCGATCGAGGGGTTCGACTGCTCGTCGAAAATCGGCGTCCAGGTGACGCCGGCGTTCATAGTCTTGAAAATCCCGCCCGCGGCGCTGCCTACATAGATCACGCGCGGGTCGGATTCGACCACCGCGAAGTCATCCATCCGTCCTCCCATAATTGCGGGGCCGATGTTGCGAAACTTCAGATTCTTCAGAGCGGATTCATGCGAGGTTTGCGCAAACGCGGCGGACGACAACAGGACGATCAGAATACTACGATGCATAGTTTTCACCAGAGGCATGTATTGTATATCAAAACCGCGCGCGACCGCGTTATATTAACGTAACGAGGTTCTCATGAAAGCCATCGCCCTTCTTTCCAGCATCCTGGTGTGCGCTCTTGCCACGAACGCCGCCGACGCCCCTACTGCCAAGACCGAACCGGTTCCGCTGCACAAGGCCAACTACGAACTGGCTACGCGCTGGACCTCGGCCAAGGTCGCGAAGCTGGTGTTTGACATGTCCGTGCAGCCGCACTGGCTCGAAACGGGCGACCGGTTCTGGTACAGCTACGAAACCAGCCACGGCCGGCATTTCTACATCGTCGATGCGGTGAAGAAAACCAAGGCGCCGGTGTGGGATAACGCGAAGCTCGCCGCGCAGTTGACCGAGATCACGCGAAATCCCTACGACGCCGCGCATTTACCCATCCGCACCATCAAGTTCACGCACAACGACACGCGGGTCGAGTTCGAAATTCAGGTGGAGCGCGACGCCGATATCCATGGCAAGCAGACCGTGATCGGCGGCGATCAGCAGATGGATCAGACCACCGCGACGCAAGCAAATCCCGTTTATCAGGAGGATGACGAGCCTCAACAGCGCGGCCGAGGCGGCAACGGCGGCGGCCCCGCTCCCAATCCGCGCATGCGGACGCTCTATTTCGAATACGAAATTGCCACTGGAACGCTGACTCTGCCGACCGAGTTCACTCCAGAGCCGCGCAAACCGTCCTGGGCGTCGCTGTCTCCCGATGAGAAAACCATCGTCTTCGCCCGCAAGTTCGATCTGTACATGATGGACGCGGCGAGTTACGCGCTCGCGCTCAAGAAAGCCGACGATCCCAACATCAAGGAGATCCGCATTACCAAGGACGGCGAGGACGGATTCAGCTACGCGCGCCACATTTCCGGCACCGAAATGCAACAGCAACAGCAGCGCAACGAAGAAGAAGGCGGCGGCCGCGGCGGGGCGATCCAGCACGACAAAACCGGACGCGTGCCGCCGGTCACGATTCACTGGTCAAAGGATTCGAAGCGCTTCGCGCTGGTTCGGCGCGATGAGAAGAAAGTGGCCGACCTGTGGGTGATCAACACGCTGGCCAATCCGCGGCCCACGCTGGAGACCTACAAATACGCGATGCCCGGCGAGTTAAACGTGCCTCAGTCGCATCTGGAGGCCTTCGAAGTGGCTTCCCAGGCGCGCAAGGAAATGGCCGTCGAAAAGTTCAAGGATCAGACCATTCAGATTTTCGACTCGCCCGTTACCGCGCGCCAGAGGGAGAAGCAGCGCACCGATGCGCAGTGGCTCGCCGACACGTCCGACAAGCTGTATATCCGGAGAATGTCCCGCGATCAGCACAAAGTCGACGTGTGCGTGGTGAATCCCGATTCAGGCGAGGTGAAAACGCTGATTGAAGAGCGCCTGAACACCTACGTCGAGACCAAGCCGCTGCGCCTGATCGGCAACGGCGACGAGATTCTCTTCTGGAGCGAGCGTGACGGGTGGGGTCATTATTATCTCTACGACGGCTCGGGAAAACTCAAAAACCAAGTCACCACCGGCGAATTCGTCACGGAAGATATCGAATCGGTGGACGAAAAAGCACGCACCATAACGTTCAGTGCGGAGGGTCATGAGAACGGCGAAAATCCGTATTTCACGCACCTCTACAGCATCAAACTGGATGGCACTGGCATGAAGCTGCTCGATCCCGGCAATTCGTCGCACGCGGCCGCCATGGCCGACGACGGAAAATATTTCGTCGACAACGCTTCCACGGTAAGCAGCGCGCCGCGGTCGGTGCTCTACGATCGCGCCGGCGCGATGGATCTGGATCTTGAAACCACCGACGTCTCCGCGCTGATGGACGCCGGATTCAAAATGCCCGAATCGTTCGAAGTGAAGGCCGACGACGGGCTGACCGACCTGACCGGCGTCATGTACAAGCCGTTCGATTTCGACGTGAACAAAAAATATCCGATCATCGCCTACGTGTATCCCGGGCCGCAGACCGAACAAGTCACGCAGACGTTTTCGCCGCGCAACAACAATGTCGCACTGGCGAACCTGGGCTTCATCGTGATCGAAGTCGGCAATCGCGGCGGCAATCCGCACCGGTCGAAGTGGTATCACAACTTCGGCTACGGCAACCTGCGCGATTACGGCCTGGCCGATAAGAAAGCCGCCATCGAGCAGCTGGCGCGCCGCTACCCGTGGATCGATATCGAGCGCGTCGGCATCACCGGCCACTCCGGCGGCGGATTCATGTCCACGGCGGCGATGCTGCAGTACCCCGATTTCTTCAAGGTCGCGGTGAGCGAATCCGGCAATCACGAAAACAACGTTTACAACCAGAACTGGAGCGAGAAAAACCACGGCATCAAGGAAATCGACAACCCCGACGGCAGCGTGAAGTTCGAGTTCTCGATCGACAAGAATTCGGAGCTCGCGAAAAACCTGAAGGGTCACCTTCTGCTTTCGACCGGCGATCTGGACGACAACGTTCATATGGCGAACACCATGCGCCTGGCCGACGCGCTGATCAAGGCGCACAAGCGTTTCGATCAGTTCATCCTGCCCGGCCAGCGCCACAGCTACGGGCCCGACAACAATTACTTCTTCTGGGTCCGCGCCGACTATTTCTGCCGCTGGCTGCTGGGCGATTTCGATCAGCGCATCGATATGACCGAAGTCGACCCGCAGCCCGCGCGCGGACAGCGCCGGAACGCGGGGCCGGACCAGCAATAAGTGGCGCACGTTTCAACGTGCCGCGTCGGCACTCATGCCGACGCCTCTTCCGTCGCAGACGAGGGCGTCGAGATGAGTCTCGACGCGGCACGCACGAGTGCGTGCGCCACTTGAACGCATACAATAAGGACATGCGAAGTCTGCTGTGTTTCACCTTCTTTGCCGCGGCGTTCGCTTGCGCGCAGGAAAAATACACCGGTCCACGGCCGCCGAAACCCGACGTCCTGTACCTGGTCCACGCCGATAACCTGATTCCAACCGAAGTTTTGGACGTCAAAGGCGAATCGAAACATAACGAGACCGTTTACACCATTCCCGGCGCCGGATCGCCCGCGCGTACGCCGCTCGCCGAGCCGATCTTTATCATCCAGGCCGACCGCATCTCGCCGCAGGGGCTCGAGCTCTACAAGGCAGATGTGAAGGGCAGCCGTCGCGAAGTCAGCATGGTCCAGAAGCATACCCGCAGCAGTCCCAAGCCGCTGCGTTTAACCGTTTCGCGCCTGGGCGGGGACCTGTATCGCGTCGAAGTGGACGAAACTATTGAAAATGGCGAATACGCGATCTCACCAAACGGCTCCAGCACCGTCTTTTGTTTTGCAGTTTATTAGCGGCGCGACCTGATAGAATCGGAGCTTATGTTCTTAGGCCTGGAGCACACCGCCATCGCTTCCCCGAATCCGAAGACGCTGGCGCAATGGTACGTCGATTATCTGGGCTTCCGGATTAATTTCGAGTACGACGGCAATTATTTCGTCCGCGCGGCCAACGGCTCCATGCTCGAAATCATTCCGTCGGAAGGCGCGCGGGCCGAGCAGAAAATGCGCGATCCGGGCATCCGCCATCTGGCCATCGACGTGAAGGATTTCGACGCCGCGCATGCGCAGCTCAAGAGCCAGGGCGTTCATTTTGTGGGCGATCCCTATACCAACATGGGCAACCGCCTGGTATTTTTCACGGATGGCGACGGGAACCTGGTGCACTTGATTCAGCGGGAGCGGCCGCTTCCGTAAGCTTTAATAAGAACAGGGCACCCTTGCGCGACCGACTTTTCAAAGCGTTCACCTACCGCGATTATCGTGTCATGTGGATCGGTGCGTGCACTTCGAGCATCGGCTCCTGGATGCAGACCGTCGCGCAGGCCTGGCTGGTCTACACGCTTTCGAACGATCCGTTTTTTCTCGGCCTGGACGCGTTCCTCGGGCAGGCGCCCATCATTTTGTTTTCGCTTTTAGGCGGCGTGATCGCCGATCGCCGCGACCGCCGCGCCATGCTGCTGATGTCGCAGTACATCCAGATGTCGTGCGCCTTCGCGCTCACCGCGCTGTTTTATTTTCACCATGTCCAGGTTTGGCACATTCTGTGTCTGTCTTTCATCACCGGCCTGGGACAGGCCTTTGGCGGACCGGCTTATCAGGCGCTCCTGCCCACGCTGGTGGGCCAGGAGGATTTCGCCAACGCGATTGCCTGGAATTCGATCCAGTTCAACATCGCCCGCGTGATCGGGCCCACGCTGGCCGGTCTGGCGCTTGCCAAACTCAATGCGACCTGGTGCTTCGGCCTCAACGGAATTTCTTTTCTGGCCGTGATTCTTTCGCTGCACCTGATCAACGTCGGATTCATTCCGGCGCGGTCGACCGAATCGATTCTCAAGAGCATGAAGCAGGGCATCGGATTCATTCGCACCAAGGCCGGACTCGATTCCCTGATCCTGCTGGCGTTCTGTATGACGGTGCTCGCCATCCCGATCCTGACGTTTCTGCCGGTATTCGCCAAGGAAGTTTTTAACGGCAGTGCGACCACCTACACACGCCTGCTGGTTTGCTCGGGGCTCGGATCCATCGCCGGCGCGCTCGGCGTGGCCAGTTTCGGGAAGTTAGCGCGCCAGGGCCGCGCGGCGCTGTTTGCGCTCACTTTGCTGGGTGCGGTTATCCTCGGTTTCGCGCTTTCGAAATCGATTCTCCTTTCGAGCGCGCTGATTTTCATGAGCGGCGCCGCGCTGATTTTCGTGTTTTCGATGATCCAGTCCCTGGTGCAGGCCATCACCGCGGACGAAATGCGCGGGCGCGTGATGAGCGTGTATAATGTGGCCTTTCGCGGCGGCATGCCGATCGGAAGCCTGGTGCTCGGCCGGCTGATCCCGGTTTTCACGGTCTCCACGACCATCGCCGCCACGGGCTCGGCGCTGGCCGCACTCGGATTGTATTTCCTGTTCGTCCACCGCCGTATCGCCGCCCTGTAACGCCCAGTACCGCGTGAAAACTCCGGACGTGCTCCGCTTGCTGACGCGCGCGGTTCCGAAGAGCCAAACGGAACCCCGACCGTCAGGGAGGGGAGCAAGCCCGTTTTCACCGCGTTAGCATGAATTCATGCGCGCGGTGTTTCTGATTCTGGCCATGGCACAGTTCGCGGCGGCCGGATGGACCCGCGTCGCGTCACCCCAATTCGAAATTCTGAGCGATGCAGGCGACCGCGACACGCGTCTGCTCTCCCGCCTGCTGGCGCAGATTTCCAGCGTTCTGCCCAGCGGCGGACCCCGCAACCTGCGCATTTTTCTGCTCGCGAGCGAAACTGAATTTCGCGCCTATCACGATACCGCCGAGGGATTCTTTGCCACCGGCGCCGAGCGCGATTACATGGTCCTGCACGCCGGCCCGGTCTCGAATCGCGTGGTTTTTCACGAATTCACGCACTTCGTCCTGAGTCATTCCCCTTCCCCGCTGCCGCTCTGGTTCGACGAAGGAACCGCGGAGTTCTACTCCACCGTGGATGTCTCGGCACACCGCGTCCGTATCGGCGAACCCATCCCTTCGCATCTGGCGACCCTCCGCGCCGCGCGCTGGATGACGGCTCACGAACTCACCTCCGTCACCCGAACCTCACCGGATTACAAGGCCGGCATGTTCTACGCCGAAAGTTGGGCGCTGGTCCACATGCTGAATCTGGCGCCCGCATGGCGTGACGGAATGCCGCGATTTATTCTGGCTTTATCCGACGGCAGCCCGGTGCCTGAAGCCTTCCAGTCCGCGTTCGGCCGATCGCTCGACGTCGCGCTCGAAGAACTTCACCATTACGCCGAGGTCACACACCCGGTGACGGTGGAAGCGCCCCCGGCCGCGCCAGCCCAAATCCGCATCGAGCCGGTTTCGAACCATGTCGCCACGCTTGCGCTGATCGATCTGGCGCTCGAAACCCATCGCCCGGAACAGGCCCGCAAGCTGGTCCGCCGGTTCGCGGAACAAAACCCTCAATCGCCCGAAACCGCCGCCATGCGGGCCTCGCTCGCATTAGCGGAGGGCCGCAAGGACGATGCGCTCGCGGATTTCGACGCAGCCATCCTGGGAACCCGCGACGCGTCGGTGGTATTCGAATACGCCATGCTGCAGCGCGACCGGCACGTCGCGCGCGAAAAAATCGACGCGCTGCTTGAGCAAGCCATCGCCCTCGATCCGGATTTCGGCCAGGCCCAATTCGTGTTAGGCGTGCGCCAGACCGATGACGGCAAGCTGGTGCAGGCCATCGCCCACCTGCGGAGCGCCGTGCGCGCCCGTCCGCTCCGGCCGGATTACTGGCACGCTCTCGCCTACGCGCAGTTGAAACTCGGCCTCCGCGCGGAGGCACTCGCATCCGCGCAACGCACCGTTGTCCTGGCTGAAACCACCGATCAGGAAGATATGGCGCGGGCCCTCGTCTCGCTTGCCGCAGCTCCGCCTGACCCGCCGCGGATTCATCATCCCGACGTCACCCCGCCATCCTGGACGAATCCAAAGGGCGACTCGCGCGTGGAAGGAACGCTTGAACGGGTCGATTGTGAAGGCGATTCCGCCAATCTGCTGGTCCGCGCGAGCGACGGAAGCGCGTTGCTGCTCCACGTTCATCATCCGCACCAGGTCGAAATACTCCCTGCCGAATCGGGCGACCACCAGTTCACCTGCGGCCCCCAACAGTCGCATATCGCGGTGGAATTTAACGCCGCCGATCTTGAAGTCACTCGTATTACGTTTCAACCCTGACAAGGTGCGAAAGAAGGGGACAGACCGCTCTGTCCACGCCGATCGATCCCTAACAAATCAATGATTTCGGATCGGGAAACAGGGTAGTCTGTCCCCTGTTTCCTGATATAATCGTCCATCAGTACTATGGCCGAGTCGGGTCCGAAACGCGTTAGCGATCGCATCATGCCGCCGCTTGCTCCCGGCCGTTCGCAGGTCGCGCCGCGCCGGAAGCTTCAGCCGCGACAGAAGCGCCTCATCTACGCGGCGGCGTCCTTCGTGGTGCTCGCCGGAGCCAGCCTTGCCGCGTATTCCTATCTTTCCGGCGCGCCCGACCGAGCCGAGGCGGCTTATAGGAACGGAATGCAATCCATGCAACCCGGCAAATATCCGGCCGCGGTCGCCGATCTCACCAAGTCTATACAGATTCATCCACTGCCCAAAGCATACATGGAGCGCGGCAACGCCCATCGCTTCCTGGGCGAAATCGATCTGGCGATTGCCGATTTGGAAAAGGCGGTCGAGCTGGATCCTAACCTGGCGCCCGCTTACAGCAGCCTCGGCAGCATTTACCGCGATCGTGGCGACCGCCAGCGCGCCTTTGATGAATACACCAAATCCATCTCGATCTCGCCCAGCGTGGACGCGCTGTTCGAGCGCGGCGAAATGTTTGAGGCGGCTGGCGAACATCAGAAGGCCATCGATGATTTCACCTCCGCCATCGACCGCATGCGCGACGCCCCGTACATGTATCGCGCGCGCGCGCTGGCCAAGCGCAATCTGGGCGACACCGCCGGCTACGAAGCCGATCGCGACTACGCGCGCGCCATCGAGCGCCCGCAACGCTAGAAACCGAAACTATGTTCGTTCCCCTAACCCCCCTGCGATGCCTGCATCGCGCAGTCGATTTATTCGGTTCCAAAATCGGAATCGTATGCGGCGACCGCCAGTTCACCTACGCTGAATTCGCCCGCCGCAGTGAAACCCTGGCCGGAGCCCTGCCCAAGTTCGGCATCGCCAAAGGCGATCGCGTGGCCTACCTGAGCTTCAACACGCATAAGCTCATTGAGGGCTATTACGGCGTGGTGCAGGCGCGCGGCATCGTGATGCCGCTCAACGTCCGGCTGTCCGAACCGGAGCTGGCCAACATCCTGAACCATTCCGGCGCGAAAATGCTTTTGTTCGAAAACGACTTCGCGCCCATCGTGCAAAAGCTGCGGTACGTCTGCCCCGCGGTGGAGCGCTGGGTCACGCTCGACGACAAAATCCCCTCGGCCGACCTGACCTATGAAGAAGTGCTCGCCGAAGGCAAGCCGGAACGCGCCGACATCTTTTCCTACGACGAAAACTCGCTGGCCGAGCTGTTTTACACCAGCGGCAGCACCGGCACGCCCAAGGGCGTCACGCTCACGCATCGGACGCTGTATGTCCACGCGCTCGACGTCGGCGCGATTTACAAGGACATCGAATCGATGGTGGATCTCCACACCATCCCCATGTTCCACGCCAACGGGTGGGGCCGTCCGCAGGCCTCCACCATGCACGGCATCAAGCAGGTGATGGTGCGCCGCTTTGAGCCGGCCTTCGTGTTCCGCCTGATCCAGGAGCATAAAGCCACGGACATGTGCCTGGTCCCGACCATGGCCAACGCGCTGATTAACGCGCCGGATCGCGCCAATTTCGATCTTTCGAGCATGCGCCGCGTGATGATCGGCGGCGCGGCCTCCTCGCCCGAACTGGTCGATCGCATCGAAAAAGCGATCCCGGGTTCGGAATGCATCGCCGGCTACGGCCTCACCGAAACCTGCCCCGTGCTCACATCTTCGCGCTCCAAGGGCTTGGTTTACGAGAACAACGCCGAACGGCTGCGCCGCCAGGCGTCGGCCGGTTGGCCGGTTCCCGGCGTCACCATCCGCGTAGTCGATTACGACATGCAGGATGTTCCGCGCGACCTGAAAACCATTGGCGAAGTAGTCGCCATGGGCGATCATGTCATGGAGGGTTATTTCAAAGAGCCCGAAGCGACCGCGGCGGTGATGAGCGGACCGTGGTTCCACACCGGCGACATGGCCGTGTGGGACACCGAAGGTTATCTCTTCATCGTCGACCGCAAGAAGGAGATTATCATTAGCGGCGGCGAAAACATTTCGTCCCTCGAAGTGGAGCGGGAAATTTTCGCGCACCCGGCGGTGTTCGAATGCGCCGTGGTCGCCGCGCCGCACGATCAGTGGGGCGAAGTTCCCGCTGCGATCGTGGTGCTGAAACCCGGCGAAAAACTCACCCAGGAGGAACTGCTCGCCTTCCTGCAACAACGGCTGGGCAAATTCAAACTCCCGCGCATCATTGAATTCTCAGGCGAGCTTCCCAAAACCGGCACCGGCAAAATCCGCAAAATGGTGCTGAAAGAAAAATTCTGGAAAGGTAAGGAAAAGCGCGTCCAGGGTTGATGTTCTCCGTATCAACCAACCCGGATCGCCTGGCCGATCTCTACGAAGCCAGAACCACTGGCATCATCGAACACGACGGTTGGGTGGAGGCTTTTTTTGAGGATCGCGAATCCGCGGAGCCGTTTGGCGATCCGGTCGAATGTCCCGACATCGACTGGGTCCAGCATACGCACGATGCCTGGCCTCCGCTCCTGGTCGGCGAAAAGTTTTTCGTAGTCGCCCCCTGGCGTGACGATCCCACCCCGCCTGGCCGCCTGCGCCTGGAACTGAATCCCGGCCAGCAATGCGGCACCGGCCAGCATCCGTGCACTCAACTCTGTCTCGAAGCGATGGAGCGAATCGTGAAACCGGGCGACTCGGTTTTAGACGTAGGCAGCGGATCGGGAATTCTCTCGATCGCCGCTACGCTTCTCGGAGCCGGCCGCGTAGTCGCGTGCGACATCGATCCCGATGCCGCAAAACCAGTCCCGTTTTTTATCGGCAGCGCCGAGGCAGTGCGCTCCAACGCG
The DNA here is from genome assembly GCA_963797245.1 of Terriglobia bacterium. Taxonomy (GTDB): domain Bacteria; phylum Acidobacteriota; class Terriglobia; order Bryobacterales; family Bryobacteraceae; genus Palsa-187. Next base: position 396,000 of record CAWCPE010000005.1, on the reverse strand, counting down.
TTCGACGTAGTGGTCGCGAATATCAACGAATCGGTGATCGAGGATTTGCGCGAAGAATTCCAGCGCGTCGCAAGGCACCAGATTCTATCCGGATTCCAGGATGAAAGCGGCCGTTGGACCAGCATCTGCGATTGATTTTGTGGCGCACGCGTTCAGCGTGCCGTGTCGAGACTCTTCTCGACACCTCGTCTGCGATGGAACAGGCGTCGCCAAAAGTGTCGACGCGGCACGCAGGAGTGCGTGCGCCACGAGCGCTACAGTAAATCCGTGCGCCCGGCTTTTTCGAGGCGTTTGACGATCTCTCCCACCTGCTGCGCCCGGCTCCGGTCGGCGATCAGCAGCGCATCCGGCGTATCCACGATGATCAGATCTTTCACGCCCAGCAGCGCGATCAGCTTCTTGTCCGCTTCCACGTAATTGCCGGTGCTCGATTCGATAATCGCTTCCGCCCGAATGGCATTGCCGTGCGCGTCGCGCTTGTGCAGTTCATGGACGGCGTTCCAGCTCCCCACATCGTTCCAGCCGATATCCCCAGCCGCGATTCCCGCCACGTTCGACGCCCGTTCCAGCACCGCGTAATCGATCGAAATGTTTTCGCACTTGGGAAACGCCGCGGCCAGCCTCGCGTTAAATCCGCGAGCTCCAAACGCCGGCAGGCTGGCCAGCAGGGTCGCGGTCTTCGGCAGGAATTTGCGGAGCGCTTCGAGCACCACCGCCGCGCTCCAGAAAAACATCCCGGCGTTCCAATAAAAATTCCCGCCGTCGACAAAACGCCGCGCGGTTTCGGCATCCGGTTTTTCGCGAAAGCTCAGCACGTCGACAGGCGTCGCCGATGGCTTGACGCCCTTCGCGAATTCGATGTATCCGTAGCCCGTTTCCGGCCAGCGCGGCTGGATTCCGAGCACCACAATTTTCCCCTCAGCCGCGGCCTTCAGTGCCGGTCGCACCAGCCGCAAATAGTCGCGCGGACGCCCGATCACCTGGTCCGACGGAAACACGCCCATCACCGCATCCGGATCGATCGAGTGCAGAATGTGCGCCGCGAGACCAATCGCCGGCGCGGTGTTGCGCTGCGCGGGCTCCGATAGAATCTGCCGTTTGGGAACTTCCGGCAACTGCCGCACGATTTCGGACCGCAGGTGATCGTTGGTCAGAACCCAGATGCGCTCCGGCGGAAGCACCGGGCGAAGACGGTCGACAGTCTGCTGGATCAGCGTGCGGTCGCCGAAAAATTTGAGCACCTGCTTGGCGCTCGCGCGCCGGCTGCGCGGCCAGAACCGCGTCCCTCGGCCGCCGGCCAGGATCAGCCCGTATTCGTGTTTCATCCTACTGGATCGGAATCCCGCGGATCAGCTTCAACTCGCGATTCCAGCGCGTGCGCGTGAAGAAATGCTCGGCCAGATCGATGAAGTGGTCGAGGTTATAATCCACCCACGCATCCGTCGGCGCATCATACGACCAGAAAATCACCAGCGGCTTGCCGATAATATTTTCGCGCGGCACGAATCCCCAATACCGGCTGTCGAGCGAATTGTCGCGATTGTCGCCCATCGCGAAATAGTACCCTTCGGGAACCACCAGCTCACCGTTGACCACATGCTCGGCCAGCATCTGCCGCGCGCGATCGTATACCGGGCCCGACGGCGGCTGATCCGGAAAATTATCGCGATACGGATCGATGTTCGGATCGATGTGCTGGGTGTACGGCTCGTTAAGCGCGTGGCCGTTCAGATACACCACCTTGTTCACCAGGTGAATATGATCGCCCGGCACGCCCATCAGACGCTTCACGTAATTCTGGCTGATATCCATGGGATACCGGAACACGATCACGTCGCCGCGCTTGGGCGCCGTGTAGGGCAGAAAATATTTGCTGATGGCGCCCGCCGGCGAATAGGAAAGCTTATCCACCAACAGGTGATCGCCCACCAGAACGCTCGGGTCCATCGACGGCGTGGGGACGATGAACGCCTGCACCAGCGTGGTGGTGCCGAATAGAAGAATCAGAATGTTGATGGTCCACTCGTTGATGAAGTCACGCGTCGAGTCGATGAATTTTTGCATGTTTACTTAACAGGATAGCCGTGAATCAGCTTGAAGGTGCGGTTCCAGCGGGTTTTCGAAAAGAAGTGCTCCACCAGGTCGACCACGTGCGTCAGGCTTACCGAAGGATTATTCAGATCGGCCGTCGGCGCGTCGTAAGACCAGTAAATAATCAATGGCTTGCCGATAATATTCTCGCGCGGCACGAATCCCCAGTAACGGCTGTCGAGCGAAGAATCGCGATTATCGCCCATCGCGAAATAATATCCGGGAGGCACCACGACTTCATTGTTCACCACATGCTTTTCGAGCATATCGATGGCGCCGGGATAAATGGTCGAATTGGGAGCGCTCGGGAAATTGTCGCGATACGCGTCGATGTAGTCGGTCTTGTGCACCTTGTAAGGCTCATCCAGCTTCACGCCGTTTAAGTACACCTGCTTGTTGATGATGCGGATCCGGTCGCCCGGAACGCCCATGCAACGTTTTACGAAGGTCTGGGAAATGTCCACCGGATAGCGGAACACGATGATATCGCCGCGCTTCGGCGGCGTGTAGGGCAGCAGATATTTACTAATGGGCCCCGGCGGCGCAAAGGCCAGCTTGTCCACCAGCAGATGATCGCCCACCAGCAGCGTATCTTCCATGGACCCGGTCGGAATCACGAACGCCTGCACCAGAAACGTGGTCAGGAACAGGAGCAGCAGGATGGTGATGGTCCACTCGGCGATGGTGCCGCGCGGTTCGAGCTCCGGGTTTTCGACCACCGGCGCGGGAATCGCTGTATCGGGAACGGAGGCGGTGGGAACTGCGGGTGAAGCCGCCAGGTCCGTCGTATTCTCAGGAATCACTGCTCCTATTTTAGCCGCACCGCGCCGTCGCGTGCTTGGGAGTGCTTGTCCGTTCCACGTGGCGCACGTTTCAACGTGCCGCGTCGAGACTCTTCTCGCCGCCTCGTCTGCGACGGGCTAAACGTCGACAAGAGTGTCGACGCGGCACGCTGAAAGCGTGCGCCACGGAACTTCTGGCTCGGTGCCGAAAGCCTGATTAATGCTCGATCCGCTGCGCCCCCGCCGGCCGCCGCGCGATTGATTCCGCCAGTTGCACACCCTGGATCGTGATTGTGTGCCGGGCCCCATCCGTCCGCGTCAGGTACCCGCACTCCTTCAGATACCACAGGCTGAATTCCAACTGGTCCTTGGATGTGCGCAGTTCCATTTCGAGGTCGCGGAGACCCAGGCTCGGCTGATCCGGACGCGTCAGGCGGCGGCGATAGAGCAGGAGCATGATCTGGTCCCGCCGCTCGGCTTCTTCATTCGGATTGGGCGCGGCGGGCTCGGGCGCCGGCCGGTGGATGCGATTCTGCGAATCGTATGCGCTGCGTTTTTCCGGATCGCCCAGAACTTCATAGGCTTCCGCGATCCGCTTGAACATCTCGGCGTCGCCCGATTCGAGGTTATCCGGATGAAACCGCTGCGCCTGTATCTTATAGATACGGCGAACGGTTTCCTGGTCCGCATTGGGGCTGATCTGAAGAATTTCGTAGTAGTCGGCCGGCACGTGTCTCTTCCCGCTTTATCGGCAGGAAGAGACCGGTTGTGTAGACCCTTTACTTAATCGACACGGTGGTGGTGTTCGACGCCTTCCCGCCGATGGTCAGCACCAGGTTGCGGTCGCCCGAGCCGACCCCGGTCGGAATAATGACGTTGGCTTGGTAGAATCCGCCTACCGAGTCCGGAACCAGCCCCACATACTCTAACTGGGCCGCAATTCCTTCGACGGTCGCCGAGGCTACCTCGGTCACCGGGTATTGGTTGCCCGGAGTCTCCCCGCCCGTCTTGAGCGCGCTTTGACCCGTCACGGGACCGCCGCCGGTGAAGTACACCACGATTTCCCCGCCCACCGGGACCGGATTCGAATCCGAGTTCTCGACGTAATTCTGATCCACATTCTGCGCGACCGCGTGGCTCGCGCCATACACCAGAACCGCCGGCTGCGCCGTCGCCGATACGTTAATCGCCACCGAGTTGCTCGCCACCCCGTTGTTGGTCACCACCAGCGTGGCGACGCCGGGCGCGATATCGAGCGGCAATTGGGCGTTGATCAGCGTGCTGTCGACAAAGTACAGCGGCACCGTTTCGCCGTTCACCGTGACGGATGCCTTTTCAATTGTGGTGGGCAGCGGCAATCCGGTGAGCTGACCCGTTCCGGCCGCCAGATTGTTGCCGTAAATGCTGATCAGGCTGCCGGGAACGGTGGGAAGTCCGGAGCCCGCGATCAGCTCGACCGCCAGACCCGGATTCGTGTAGGTTTCATGCCCGGTGCCGGTGAACGCGCCATTGGAGTTCCCCAGCACCAGCGCGAAGTTCGCCCCGTCGGCGGTGGTCAGCGACATGTTCAGGTTGTAAACGATTCCACTCGAGTCCTTGAGTGCCGCGCTGGCCGTGCAAACGCTGCCGAGTGTGTATTTGCCGGTCAAAGTGTCGGATGACTGAGACGAACCGGTCGACACCGTCCAACTGGCCGTGACCGCGCTCACGCCGTCGAATTGAAGCAGGCCGGAGATCGCGTTGACTCCGGTAATCGAGCCAGCGGAGAATAGATCTCCCGTCCCGGTAAACGCGAACGGCCCGGAAAAGGTCGCCGCGATACACGACGCCGGTTGAGGAGCGCCGGAGCCCGTGTATTCGTAAGTCCCATCCTGGCCGGTGAGCGTGAAATCGTTGCCGCTGTTGTAGGGGATCAGCGTCAGCAGCGCCACGTCGCCGCTGGTCACCGTGACGGAGCCGAGGCAGTTGGCCGGCAGATTGTAGCTCCCCGCCCAGTTCTGCGTCACGCCCGCCGACGCGTTGGTGGTGACGTTCATGCTAAACGTGAACGCGCCGACTCCGTCGAAGGTCGCCGTGCCCACGCCGAAGAAAGCCTTGGTCAAAGCCGCGCTCGGCAGCACGTCGCGGCCGGTGAGCAGCAGCGAGTAGGTTCCATTTAAGGTCGCGTTGGTGCAAGTGACCGGCGTGGTGGTCGCAAAACCGGCCGATGCCATCAGGGCGAAGCCCACAAGCAGAGTCTTCACAGGATCCTCCCGCTGATCGAGAACAGGTACGCCGGGTTCGCCACCGCCGCGGTAAACGCCCCGCTGGCCGAAGTGATCGTGTAGCTCAAGGAAAAAACGTTGCCGGAGGAGTCTGTATAAGTCGCCGTCGCCGAGCAGTTCGAGGACACCGTATAGGTGCCCTTGGTCGATTCCTGCACGGTTGTGCCGTTCATCGAAAGATACGCCGTGGTGCTGATATTGCCCGCGCCGTCGAACGTCATCAGCCCGGAAACGTAATTGACGCCCGTAATCGCGTTGGACGCCAGCGCGAAGCCATTGCCGTTGAACGAATACACCCCGTTGAACGTGCTGGTGGTGCACGATGCTGGGATGGTGTTGCCGCTTCCGTTCAGCGAATAGGTGCCGTCCTGGCCGGTCAGGAAATACGATACTCCGTTGTTATACGCGCCCAGAATAAAGGTGGCCGTATCGCCGCCGGTGATATTCAGCGCGCCGATGCAGTTGGCCTGCAGGCTGTAGGTGCCCGACAGCTTCTCGGCCACGCCCTGCGCCTTGTTGGTATTGTTGGTGAGGTTGAAAGTGACCGCGCTCAACCCGTCGAAGGTCGCCGTGCCGACGCCTTGCTCCACGTTGGTGAACGTGGTCGAGGAACTGAGGTCGCGCCCGGTGAGCGTCAGCGAGTAGGTTCCGTTCAGGGTCGCCGAACTGCACGTCAACGCCCCGATTTGCGGCTGCGCAAGCGCCGAAGCCGCAAGCGAAATTGCCAGCACGAACGCTGGCAATACGCCTAGGTTTCTCATGTGTGAAAGTCCTCCGTCAGACTATGTTAAAGATACTGAGTTAAAGATACTGATTCCTGTAACCCCGTTTCAATGAAAAAGTTGTCGGGACCGGAGGGCTTGCGTGTAAGTGAAGAATGTGAGAAGTCGATGCTTCACCCCGCCGTTACCGGCAGGGCTGGTCTATCGCGTTGAAGCGCAGACGTCCGTGACCAGCCCTGCCGGTGACGGCGGGGACCAATCCGGACTTTTCGCACAGGCTCTGACGGGTGGGCAATTCGGGAGGAACCAGCCCCTGCATCAGCGTCGGGCTGTCGTCTGCGCCGTTCGAACGGTCGCCTGACTCGCCGGCGGTTCCCAGTACGCGATCCATCGGCCGCAGGACAGGATTCCAACCCACATCACCATCGAAAGCACCGCCGCGAATTTGGCGGCCCTCGGCAAACCTTTCGGATTGTCGAGCGCGGCCGGATTCCGGTACACGCTCTTGCGAAATGCCACCGCGTGCACCGCGACCAACACCAGCAACGACATTTTCATCAGGAAATACGGGTTGTTGTAATAATCGTGGAACTTGGCGCCGCCCAGGTGTATGCCCAGCGTCAGCATGATCAGCAATCCGGCGATCTTCCACGGGCGCGTGCGCGCCACCACCACCGAAGCGGGAATATTCGTCATCGCGACGCCGAGCAGGCGCAGGTCCGTCATCAAAATCAGGCCGCCGAACAACGCGATGCACGCCAGATGGCTCGACAGAATGATCGGATACGGAAGCCCCGATTCCCGGATGGCCGTGAAATAGGCGGTGTTCTGAATCGCCTGGCTAATTTGGTCCGCCCACATAGTGGAGCTCCTCGGTGAATGCGTAGAAAATCCCGGCGAAGACGATGGAGGTCCACAGCAGCAGCGAAAGGCCGGCGACCATGACCTGCGTCGCCCTCGACTGCGTGTTGGACATCGCGACCTTCCGGTGAATCGTGTAATTGAACAGGACCGCGACCATCAGGGCGATCAGCTTGTAGCGGAACGCGTTGTTATAGAAGTAGCTCAGCGGGTCGGTAGTGAAGATAATCAGCCCACTGGTGATCACCACCACCAGGCCAATGAGCGTCCACAGGGAGGTCGTTTTCAACACCTCGGCGGGGGATTGTTTCTTGAACAGCAGCCCCAGCAACCGGAAGTCGACCACCGCGATGGTTCCCACCGACATCGCGAACATCGCGATGTGGATGCATTCCATCAGCGGAAACGACCATTCGTTGTTGTTGAGGGGATTGGTGGCCGGATCGTAATTAAGTTGGAGCACGGTAACAGATGATTTTATCCCGGGAACCGGCCGTTCGCGCCCGATGATGCAGAAGAAATGGCCGAAAGATAGCCGATTATCGCTGGCTGAGGCCGCCGTCGACTGCCAGAACCTGACCGGTGATGAAGTTGGAAGCGGTTAGGAAGAACATCACGGCGTCGGCGATTTCATCGGGCGTTCCGCCGCGGCACGCGGGAGTCAGTTCGATCAGCCGGCGCACGCGATCGTCGGGCTCGCCGAACAGAATTACGCCGGGCGCGACCGAGTTCACCGTCACTTTTGGCGCGAAGGCTTTGGCCAGCGCGCGGGTCATCATGATCACTCCGGCCTTCGACGCGCAATAGTGCGCGTTATGCGACCATGGCCGGATTCCGCCGAGCGAGCTGAGATTCACGATGCGCCCGCCGTTTCGGTCGAGCATCCGGCGCGCGGCCTGCTGGCAGCAGAAAAACGTCGCTTTCAAGTTGACCGAATGAATGAAATCCCAGTCGGCTTCCGTGACTTTGAGCGGATCGATGGTAGTGAAGCGGGCCGCGTTGTTCACCAGGCCGTCGAGGGTGCCGGCCTCTTCAAACAATCGCTCGATTTCCGGGACGCTTTCGAGATTGGCGCGCAGGATGGTGGCATTCCCGCATTCCTCGGCAGTCGCGCGGGCTTCGGATTCTGAGTGGTTGTAGTGAATAATCACGCGCGCCCCTTCTTTCGCCAGGCGCAAAGCGATGGTGCGGCCGATGCGCTTGGCCGCTCCGGTGACCAGAATCGTGCGTCCTTGAAGAACCATGCTCTTATTCTGAACGTTCCGGCGTGGCGCACGCACTCCTGCGTGCCGCGTCGAGACTCTTCTCGACGCCTCTCCGGTCGCAGTCGATGCGTCGGCAAGAGTGCCGACGCGGCACGCAGGAGTGCGTGAGCCACAGCTCTAAGTTATGCTGAATTAGGTGTTTGGCGGACATCATCGGCGGACTCGGGTGCTGTTCGGGCTCTCCGACATCCTATTGATCGCGCTGGCGTTCCAACTGGCCTACGCGACCCGGTCGCGCCTGGAACTGCGGCACGATTTTTCTCTCACCACGCTCGAAAAGCCATTGCTGATGGGTTGGTGCGTGGTGGTGTGGATCGCGCTCGCGTATTGGTTCGACCTGTACGATCATATCGATTCTTCGCATCCCAAGATCATCCTGCGCGACGTTTTCCGGCAGTGCCTGCTGGGCGTGTGTTCCATGATTCTGTTCGAATACGCGCTGCGTATGGATTTGAGCCGGTCTTTCGTGGGATTGTTTACCGGCTACGTGGCCGCGCTGCTGTGCGTGTTCCGTTTGAACGCGGGACGCGTGCTGCGGGCGGTGCGGCGCGAATTCGGGTCGCCGCGCTACGTGATGATCGCAGGCTTGGGCGACGCGGCGCTGCGCCTCGGCCGCGAAGTGGAAAGTGCGTCCGCCTATGGCCTGCGCCTGACCGGATTCCTGGCCGAGTCGGGATCGGAAAGCGAAGTGGAACTGGGCGCCACGTATCCGGTGCGGCTGCTCTCCGATCTTCCCGATCTCTTGAAACAGCACGTGATCGACGAAATTATTTTCGCGGTCGACAGCCGGCGGATTTCCGAGCTCGAAGAGATTTTCCTGCTGTGCGATGAAGAAGGCGTGCGGACGCGCGTGGCGGTCGATTTTTTCCCGCACGTGAACAGCGAAGTGTATCTCGAACGGCTGGGCGCAGCGCCGCTACTCACCTTTTCCTCCACGCCGCACGACGAAATCCGGCTGCTGATCAAGCGCCTGACCGATATTGTGCTGGCGGGAGTCGCGCTGATCGTGCTGACGCCGGTGATGCTGGCGATCGCGTTGCTCATCCGGCTGACCTCGCCCGGGCCGGCCATTTTCCGGCAGGTGCGCTGCGGGCTGAACGGGCGCACCTTCGTGTTCTACAAGTTCCGCTCGATGCAGGAAAACGCGCACGAGATGCGCGAATCGGTAAAGCACCTGAGCCAGCGCGAGCTGGCCATGAAAATCCCCAACGATCCGCGGCTGACCGGCGTCGGAAGATGGCTGCGCAAATTTTCGATGGACGAATTGCCGCAGCTCTGGAATGTGATGAAGGGCGACATGTCGCTGGTGGGACCGCGGCCGGCGGTGCCCGAAGAGGTCGAGCAGTATCAGCGCTGGCAGCGCCGCCGGCTGCGTATGCGTCCCGGGCTAACGTGCCTGTGGGCGGTGTGCGGGCGCGACGCGGTGGATTTCGAAACCTGGATGAAGCTCGATATGCAATATATCGACAGCTGGTCGCTGGCGCTCGACTGGAAGATTATTTTGCGGACGATTCCACAGGTGCTGAGCGGCCGGGGAGCCCATTAAGCCGCTGATTCACACAGATACACGCCGATAAACTTTTCTTTCCTATCTGTGCGCATCGGCGTGCATCCGCGGCTATTCGGTACACTGAAACTTCTATGCATCTGGTCCCTACACATGATGAAGTCGTCGACCTGCTCCGTCGCACCGGTGGCTTACGGACGGGACATTTCGAATACACCAACGGCCTGCACGCCGATGAATATCTGCAAGTCGCGCTGACCATGCGCTACTACGAAGCGGCCAAGATTATGAGCGTCGGGTTATCGCGCAAGCTGCGCGCGAATTCCGAAATCCGGGCGATAATCCCGGAGCTTTCAATTGTCGCGCCCGCGGTCGGCGGCCTGCCCGTCGCCTATGGCGTGTGCGAAGCGCTGCGCGCGCACCAGGTTTACTGGGGCGAACGCGAGAACGTCAACGATCCGCAGCGTTTCCGCCAATACCTGGAGCTCAAAAAGGGCGAAAAAGTTCTGCTGGTGGACGATATCCTGCGCACCGGCAAGAAGCTGATTGAGCTGAAGAAGCTGGTGGAAACCCACGGCGGCGAAGTGGTGGGTCTCGCCGTGGTGATTTATCAGCCCAACCCGACCACGCCGAGTTTCGATCCGCTGCCGTTCTATTATCTGGCCAAGCTGGACGCGACTTATTATAAGGATGCTGGCTCGTGCGACCTTTGCAAGCAGGGCGTGCCGGTGGATAAGGTTTTCGTATAGTGATCTCGCGAAGAGTTTTTCTGCTGACGCCGCTGGCGCTCGCGGCTGCTCCGAAAAAGCCGAACGTGATCCTGGTGATCGCGCGCGGATGGCGGGGTCTGGCGACGCCGTGGTCGGGCAATACGGACGTTCAGGCGCCGAATCTTGGAAAATTTGCTCAAGACTCAGTGGTGTTTCCGCGTGCCTACGCCTGCGATCCGCAGACCGATCCGGCGCACGCGGGAATCCTGACGGGGCGCTTTCCGCACGTGAATGGCGTGATCGCCGACGGGGCCGCGCTGCGCGCCGAGGAAGTGACGCTCGACGCGGTCTTGAAGGTCGCGGGCTATCAGCAGATCGACGGCATCGACGGGTTGCAGGCGAATGCGCAACCGTTTTATCTGGGCGTAACGCTGGACGCGCCGCAGGACGCCAAGCCGGCCGACGCGTCGAAGCTGCACTTACGCGACAACGTCCCGCAGGCTCTGGAGGCCCAGGCGCGCAAGGATCTGGCCGCGCGTTACGGCGCGTACGCCGCGATGGATCAGGAATTCGGAAAACTGCTGGCGGCTCTGGATCGCGCGAACCTGGCGAATGACACGATTGTGGTTTTCACATCGGACCATGGCGAACAGATCGGCTCGCATGGCCTCGAAGGAGCTGGCGTCGCTTACGAGGAATCCGTGCGGGTGCCGCTCGCCATCCGGTTTCCGCGGGTGCTGCACGGCGACGCAAGCGACATCCTGGCTTCGCAGGTGGATATTTTACCCTCCGTGCTCGGTCTGGTGGGAGAGCCGGCGTTTGAGGGTCTGGAAGGCCACGATCTTTCGCCGCTTCTGCTGGGCGTGAAGGCCGATCGGCCGGAGTCGGTATTCATTGAAGGCAGAATCGGACAGAAGGACGAATGGCGCGCCGTAGTGGTCGGCACCGACAAGCTGGTGGTGGATGAGCAGGGCACGGTGTCCGGGCTCTACAATCTGGCGGCCGATCCGTTCGAGATGAAGAATCTGGCAGGCGACCCTTCGGCGCAATTGAAGCGCGACGGATTGATGGCCACGCTGCGCGCGATGAAATCGCAGTTGCTCGATTTCAAGCGGCGGTGAAATTGGTGGCCGCGGATTCACACCGATCCACGCCCATTGCTGCCATTCTAATCTGCGTGAATCCGCGTGAATCTGTGGCTTAAGCTCAAGCCGTTGCGACCGCGGCGGCCTTCTGACGCTTTAGCATATCCGCCAGAATCGTCCGCGACCCCATGAACAGCACGAAGGCGAGCAGCACGTTGACGATCGGAATCACGATCATGGCCTGCTGCAGGCCGGTCGCGCGCGCGGCCTCCGTGATCACGGCCGATCCCGCTAACGTGGACGCCACTCGCGCGTAGTGGTCGCTCAATCCGCCCGTGATCACCGATCCGAACGACGCGCCTAACAGGTACATCGCCATGAAATACAGCGCCATGGTGGTCCCGCGCTGGCTGGGTGAAACGATGTCCTGAATGGCGGAGTACACCAGCCCGTAATAAGTATTCAGCGACGCGTACAGCACCGTCCACAGAATCACCGCCATCGAAAGCGCCGCGGCGATGCTGGCGTAGTAGGCGAACGGCGCGCCGATGAAGGCGAACGCCGCGCACATCCACAGCCGGCCGTTCTTATGCGAATGAATAATGTGATCGCCCGAGAAGCCGCCCAGCAAACCTCCTGCGATTCCGCCGATCAGATAGACGATCCCGGTCTGAATCCCCGCGGATCCCACGTTCAGATGATAAATGCGTCCGAACATGGCCGGCATGAACGTGCCGATCGCGTACATATTAAAGTTGACCAGCGCGCCGCTCGCGATGATCCACCATAGCGTGGGAATCTTCAGCACCACCCACATGGAGCCGGTATGCACGGGCTCGCGATGCGCCTCCGAGGCGCCGCGCTCGGGCTCGGACAGCGACATCAGCGCGGGAATCAGCAGCAGCGCGGGAGCGGCCGCGGCGATCATCGCCACGCGCCATCCGTAAGCATGCGCGATGGGTCCGCTGAAAAAATAGCTGAGCGCCCCGCCGACCGGCACTCCCAGCATGAACAGCCCCAGCACGCGCGCGCGGCGGTGCGGCGGCACCAGATCGCCCAGCCAACTGGTCGCAGTAGGCGCGCAGGTCGCTTCGCCGACGCCCACGCCGAGTCTCGAAATCAGCACCATGCCGTAGTTGCGGGCGAAGTAGGTGAAGGCGGTGAGCGCGCTCCACACCAGGATGCCCCAGGCGAGCAGCCGTTTGCGCGACCACACGTCCGCGACGCGCCCCAGCGGCACGCCGATGATCGCGTAGAGCACGGTCATGGCCGTGGTCAGGAGTCCGATTTGAAAATCGTTAAGGTGAAATTCCTTGCGCATCGGCTCCACCACCGCGCCCGCAACGTTGCGGTCGTAGAAGTTGAGGATGTTAACCAGGAACAGGGTGAGGATGGCGAACGTGGCGGTTTTACGCACAGACGGCCATGCTATCACGAAAAGCGGAAGTCAGGAGTCAGAAGCCTCCCCGCTCACTCCTGCACCGTAATCACCACCCCGCTCTGCGTAGCCAACCCGCCGAACGTCGCCACCAAAGGCAGATCCCCATTGGCAGCCGTCGACGGCACGATCACATTGAACTGATACAACCCGGGCGATACCAAGCCCGCAAAAATCACATTGGCCTGCGCGCCGCCGATGGTCACCACCGGCAGCGACGGCAGCGATCCCGATTGCACCGACGACCCCGCTACCACCGGCACCGAAGTCGGCCCGAAACCATTGGCATACAACACGACCTCCTCCTGCGGCTGCGCGGGCGTCGTCAGCCCGGGATACAGCGTCGCCGGACCCACGTCCCCTCCCGTCAAATGCGTTCCCACCACGTGTGTTCCGTCGAATACAAAAAACGACGGCGACAACGCCTGCGCCTGCGCCGTGAACGCTTTGCTCCCGGTTCCGTTCGCCGTGACCACCACCTGCACCGGGCCCGGCGCGAGATCCGGCGGCGTCAAAGCGTTGATCTGGGTCCCGCTGATGTAAAAGATGAAAGCGTTTTCGCCGTTCATGGTAACGCTTACCCCGTCGAGCGAGACCGGCATCTGATTCTGAACAAAATCCGAATCCTGCCAGGTTCGCGCATCGCCCGCCGGCGCCAGATTGGTTCCCTTCACCGCGACCCACGTATTGGGCGCGATCACCGTCGCTCCGCCGAACGCATTCGACACGCTGGTAACCGCGGGCGCGGGAGGCGGCGTCACCGTGGTGTTGATCAGGATCGCGACCATGTTGCGCTCGGGTGAAATGCCCACCAGGTCCCCCTTGCCGTCGCCATTGAAATCGGCGGCGCTGGCCTCCTGGGATTGATCCAGCTCGATTGCCGTGGTCGGAACGTTCAAGGCCTGAAAAGTCCCATCGCCGTTCGACACGTAGAACAAGAGTCCGCTCCCCGACGCCTCCACAAAATCCGTCTGGCCGTCTCCGTTCACGTCCAGGGTGAAAAGTGGTTCTGCGCGGATCGCGGGACCCTGCTGGGCAGCCTGAAATGCGCCGGCGCCATTTCCAAAGTAAACCATGAATTTCTGGCCATCGACTTCCACTCCCAGATCCAAATTGCCGTCGCCGTTGAAATCGCCGGACACCACGTACACGTCTTCATAAATTTCGGCGGTCACCGGAACCAGGGTGGACGGCGCGGAGAAAGATCCCCCGCCCTGGCTCAGCAGGATCGAGATCGCAACCGGCGCGGAATTCTTGATGGCCGAGTTAATGAGCACCAGATCGGTTTTTCCATCCCCGTTCACGTCCGCCAGGGTTCCGAACTCGATGTAATCGCCGGACGGAGCCGCGAACGTTGACAGCGCCGACAGTGCGCCGTTTCCCTCGCCGTCCATGATTCCGAGCACGGGTCCGCCTGCCGACGCTCCCAGCGCCAGGCCGAAAATGCCCTTTCCATCGAAATCCCCAGCTCCCCACAGGCTGTAGCTATTCGTATTCACCGGGGACAACGGAGTAAAGCTCCCGTCGCCCGCCGAAAGCAAGACGCAGGCGACATACATCGGACGGTTGGTGGCGTAATCGTTCGTGGTTTGAGGGGTGATCGCCAGGTCGGTCCTGCGGTCGGCGTTGAAGTCCGCGGCCACCAGGTAGAGAAGAGAGGTCGAAAGGTCCACCAGGTCGGAGGCAAGCGGAGTGAAGACCGGGCTCTGGAAGTTCCCCTTTCCGTCGCCCAGCAGAACGCCGATCTGCCACATGCTTGCGGTCGGGTCAGCGGGCGAGGAAACGCCTTCCTCGCAACTCACGGCGACATCGGGATGGCCGTCTCCGTTGAAGTCGCCGGTAACGACCTCTTCGACGACGAAGCCGGTCGGACACGCCGCAATCGTGGAAGTCTGGAACGTGGGCGTTCCCACCGTCTGTGCCGCCGCCAGCGCCGCTCCCAGACTCAGACAAATAAGGTACCTCATGGATTTCGAGTATAGGCCAGAAATCTCCAAATTGGACGTTACAACAGGTGAGTCACATAACGGATCTCATTGAAAAGCCGTTACTTTTAACGATCCACGTGGCGCCGGCAGTCACGCTGGCATAACGGTGGTTCAGGAGTGATTCGGGATCACACAAATGTAACAGCGGGGCGCCGGCGGTCAGTTCCGCGTCTTCTTGCCCGGATTCGGTTTCAATTCCGCCATCATCGGTTCGAGCGAACGCGCCCCGAGGCCGGTCAAGGACCACCCGAAATCGTCGGCCAGCATCTTTCCCACCTCGTCCTTGCTCTTGCCCTTGCGCACCAGCATGGACGCCGCATTGCGCATTTTTTCGAAATTCCGCCGGTACGCGATCAGGTCGGCTTTCTTTGAAATCGGACCGTGACCGGGAATGACAGTCTCGAAATCCCAGCCAGAATTCAGAATTCCGTCGAGCGTCTTCGTCCATTCGATCACGCTGCCCTGCGCCGAGTAATCGATGAACGGCGCCACGGTGAGCGGAGCCTTCGAAGTTCCCACCGTAAACAGGTCGCCCGTGTGGATGGTCCGCTCAGCCGGGAAATACATCACGGCGTCGCCATTGGTGTGGCCGCGGCCGAAGTAATGCGCGAGCACTTCCTTTCCGCCCAGGAAAACTTCCGTTTCGTCGGTAAACGAGACCCGCGGCACGCCGGGCATCTTGGTCGCGACCATATTGGCGCGGGCGTTTTTCTGCGCCAGAATCTCGGCCGACGCGTCCAGCATTTTCGCGTTTCCGCCGGTGTGGTCGCCGTGCTGATGCGTGTTTAACACGTATTTGACGGACTTCGACGTGAGCGATTTGATCTTTTCCATGATGTCCGCGTAATCGCGCTCGAACTTGTCGTCGATCACGATCACGCCTTCATCGGTGAGATACACCGCGACGTTGCCGCCGTCGCCTTCGATCTCATACAGGCTGTCGGAGATTTTATTGAGTTTGAGTTGCGGGGGAGCGGCCGGATTCTGCGTGTAGGCGACCCACACCCCCAGCGTAGCCATCAGTCCCGCGGCCAGACGAACCAGCAATGTCGCATGTCTAAACGTGGACATGCACGCGACTATAGCAAAACGGGAAGCGCTAAAGGTGGGGAACGTGAAACCGCTCCCTGCGGTCGCGGCTCGGTGTCGACGGTGTGGCTCCGCAGCGATTCGATCGCATCTCCGCTTCCCGAGCCGCGACCACAGGGAGCGGTTTCACAGCGTTCTTCCCTGCTACTTCCGGCTCTGGCCGGGCGCCCGCACGCCCAACAGCCGCAAATCTTTCTTGGCCTGATCGGCATGTACGTTGGTCGGATAGCGGCGCAGGAATTCCTTGAACGAATCCGCCGCCGCCGTGCGATGCTCGCCCTTCAATAGCGACACCGCCTTGTAGTACAGCGCGTCCTGGGTCTTCGCATTCTCGTTGAAACCCAGCTCGACGTCGAACGCCTTCACCGCGTCCTCATATTGGCCCGCCGTGAAATACATGTAGCCGACGTAATACTGCGCGTTGGCGGCTGTGTCGGTGCCCGGATAATTCTTGACGATGTCGTTGAACTCCTGCATCGCCAGCTGCTGTTTGCCTGTCTGGTAATCTCCGAATGCGTTGGTCCACGCGGTATCTGGGGACATCGCGGGAACCTGGGCCTGTGGCACCGTACCGGCCGGTCCAGTTGCGCCGGCCGGCGGGGGAGCTTGGACCGGAGCCTGCATCGTGCGCACCGCCTGCGAAATCTCTTCCACCTTGTCGTTCAGCTTGTCGACTTTCCGCACCAGATCGGCGATATTCACCGACGTCGACCGGAAATCGTCGGCCATCTGATCGATCTTCGCGCCCAGCGTGGCCAGCGGAGCCACCAGCTTGGTCTGCTGATCGGTCAACTTCGTATCGAGTTCCTTCTGCACCGACGCGAGACCCGTGTTCACGTGCCCGGATGCGTCGACCGCCTGCTGGAGCATCGATTGCAGCTGCGCCAGCTTGTCATCCTGCGCATGCTGCAGTTGCTTGAGCTGATCCTCCACATTGGCCAGATCGCGCTGAATGGCGATGATATCTTCCTTCTTCTGGCCCATCAAAAGCACGGGCCCGAACGCCAGTCCCAAAATCAGCAGACGCTTCATAAGGAATTGCTCCCTTCATAATTTTACGCGGTCCATTCCTGTCGCGTTATCGTTTCAGGCTCATCGAGCGGAACCGGGCGACAGATGCGCCCGTCGATTGCGTTGATAACACGCTTCGTTCGCTTCCGTGCACACCGGACGATCCTTGCCGTAACTGATGGTGGTCATGCGGTCGGCCGGCACGCCGAGCTGGATCAGAAACTCGCGTGCCGCGCTCGCACGCCGGTCGCCCAGGCCCAGGTTGTATTCGGCCGATCCACGCTCATCGCAATGGCCTTCGATCACCACGGTGAAGTTCGGGTCGGCCGCGAAAATGCGTTTCAGAATCTCGGCGTCATGTGTCAGAGCGGTGCTCGCATCGCCGCGGACATCGAATTTGTCGTAATCGAAATAGGCGTCCTGCGCTTCGCGCGTCAGCATTTCGGAACCGGACAATGCACCGGCGTTGGAGGACGGAGGCGGAGGAGGCGGAGGACCGGAGCTGACTTCGACCGTGACCGATCGCGTATCCGTCCCGCCGTTGCCCCGCGCGGTCAGCGTGTAGGTGGCCGTGGCACTCGGGAAAACCTGCCGGCTTCCGTTGGCGGGGACCGTGCCCAGGTTCTGGTTGATGGAAATATCGGTGGCGTTGGCGACGGACCAGCGCAAGGTAGCGGATTGGCCGCGCTCGATGCTTCTCGGCTCAGCCGTGAAACTGTTGATCCGGACCGCGAGACCGCTTGGCCCCGACTCCGGCGTGTTGTTTCCGGAGGAAGCCGGCGCGGGCGGCGGCGGAGGAGCCACCGGAACCTTCTTCTTGCATCCCACGATCGAAAACATCAGTAATGCACCAAACGCTGCTGCACACAGCATCCGTGATTTCATGTTCATCGGTTGTGCCTTTCCTTTTTCTTCCTAAATCCTCAAGAATCCTTAGTTTATCGCTTTCGACCACACCGGTTGGATGTTGTCGCCCTGGGTGGTCAACTGCTGCACGTGGCTGCCATCGGCGAGCATGCTGTAAAGCTGCGTAGTCCGCCCGCGTTTCGATGAAAACACCAGGTGGACTCCATCCGGGGCCCACCACGGATTTTCGTTGCGTCCCGAGCCGTGCGTAAGCTGCACCGGCACTCGCCGGGCGATGTCCATCACAAATATGTTGTAATTGCCCGGCTCATAACCTTTGGTCCACGCGAACGCGACGAACTGGCCGTTGGGGCTCCACGCCGGATTGGCAACGTAACCGTCGCCCGGCGTCAGCCGTTCCATGTCTCCGCCGTCGATATTCATCCTCCACATCTGCTCCGATCCGCCGCGTCCCGAAATGAACACCACCACCGTGGGATTTTTCGGATTCACTTTCGGAGAAACTTCGATCGCACGCACGTGCGAAATGCGATGCATGTTTCCGCCCGTGACATCCGCTTCGCAGATCTGCACCCATCCGTCGATGGATTCGGCAAACAGCAGATGCCGGCCGTCGGGCGTAAACTCGGGCGTTTCGACCGCCGCGGATACCGGATTGTAGAACGGCAGCCGCTTGTCGGTTTCGGTCGAATACAGCATGATCTTGGGATTTCCCAGCGCGTACGTCGTGAATGCGACCGTCTTTCCGTCCGGCGAAATCGCGGGCATGGTCGAGACGGACTTATAGTGCGTGATCTCATGCTGATTCGATCCGTCGTAATCCATCGACCAGATTTCCTTGTTGCCGGTGCGGTCGGAAACGAAGTAAATCTTGCTTCCGTCCAGGCTTTTCGCGCCAAATTGCTGCAGAATGTCGGCGGCAAATTCGCGCGCCACTTTTTTCGCGCCCTCCTGATCGAGCGAGCCGTAGTACAGCTTCCCGATCACCTGCGCGCTCGACGGATCCGGCTGGCCGACGTTGTCGAGATATCCCGACAGGACAAGTTTTCCGTCCTGCACGCCGGTATAACCGAACGCCAGGTAATTCGATTTGACCGGCGGATTCGACCAGTCGGTCAACCACGGCCCGTTGCTCACCAATCCCGACGGCGGCCGGAAATCCTGCGGCCGCTGCGGAACGTTCAGCGGGTACACGCTTTTGGCGACCATGGTGAGCGCACCTGACCCGGACAGTTCGTCCCACAGCGTCTGGTTGAACGCATCCATGAAGCGCTGCGCATCGCCCGAACCGCGAAAATCCGGCACCGCGATGCGCGGTTTGTTGCCGCCCGAAATGGTCCCCCTGATTTCCTGCGCGGCCGTAATGAACGCCACGGCGGAAATGAGCAGGATGAGTCCGCAAATGAATTTGATCTTCATCGTTTTAACTCAAAGTTGAATTCGACGCGCGCGGTGTCTTTATCGATGCACGGAGGCATGGGAGGAAACGGGCTCGCGTCCTGAATCGCGCGCAGCACCGAAAAATTCAGGGCCGAGATGGAGCTGTTCTGCAGCAACTGCAGATGGCTGATGGCGCCGTTGCGCGAAAGATCGAAAGTCGCGATCACCATGGGCGCGGTCTGAATGCGCGGGTCCACGTCGCCGGTATTCCAGTGCTCCGCCACCAGTTGAATAATCTGTGCCGAATAAGCCCCGCAGCGCGATCCGAGCGTGGTGTTCGCCCCCGGCCCGATCCTGCCCGATCCCGCCTGCGCCGAATATAAAGGACTCGAAACCTGCGGCGCGGCTTTGGATGTCAACTGATTCGGATCGAGTTCCTTGTAAGGCCGGAATTTCTGCGCCGCGCTCGCGACCTTCGCCGGCTTTTTCTTCTCTTCGTGGGCTCTGATCGGAATGGCGTCCGGCGGAGGAGCTTTTTCGATTTGTTTCCGCACCACCGGAGGAGCCGGCGTCTGCGGAACTTCGGATTGCGTATCGTTGGCCACCGGATTCTGCGGCCCATGATGCTGCAGCGGAATCGATTTCGCCACCTCGACACCCACCGCCGAGCCGCCCGCGTTGGCGTCGCCGATCTGGGTGGTATTGGCGTTGATCAGAGTATAGGCTACGGCGATGGCGATCAACGTCCCGTGCAGCGACACCGACGCCCAGAATCCGCCTTTGAGCGATTCGCGCGTGTCGAGGATATCGGCATGCAGCGTCATCGTCTTCTTTGGGGATTGCCTTCCATCGGCTTGGTGACCACCTGCACCTGGAACTTGGCGTCGCCCAATTCCGCGATCACCTGCGCGACCGTATCGAAAACGGTTTGCGCGTCGGCCTGCACGTACACTTTGGTCGCGTTCTTGAACTTCCGGTGCAGCTGCGTGGCGATTTCGTTGATGTTCACCGATGTTCCATTCAGATAGATCTTGGCGTCCTTGGTGATGCTGACCACCGGCAGATCCTCGGCCGTATCGCGAACGTGTTTTACCTGCGGAACGTCGATCTCCAGGCCGAATTCCATGACGTGCGCGGTCAACATGAAGATAATCAGCAGCACCAGCACCACGTCCACCAGCGGAACAATGTTGATGTCCGAAAGCGCACTGCTCCCGCCGCGAAACCTTCGCCCGAATCGTCCCCCGCCGTTGCCGTTTGATCCGCCGACCGAGAATGCCATGTCAGAAGCCCCCGCCGCTGACGGACTTGCTCCGCTCCCTTACGGTCGCGGTTCCGTTTGTCGCCCGCTCGCATGAGCCACCTGCGGAACCCCGCGCGTCAGCAAGGGGAGCACGTCCCGAGTTTTCATCGAGACGCGTGTTAGGGAGCGGTGAATGCCCGTGTCCACCCATATGCCAGCTGCAGGTCATTAGCCCTCGATATTGCGTTCACTCAGATTTAGGAACTCGAGCGCGAAATCTTCCATCCGCGCACCCATCTCTTTAATCTGGTGCGTAAAGTAGTTATAAAAAATCGCCGCCGGAATGGCCGTGAATAATCCGAACCCGGTGGTGATCAGCGCTGCCGCGATGCCCGGCGCCACGCTGCGCATGCTGGTCGACCCTTGCAGCGCGATCTGTTGAAACGCGTCGATGATCCCCCACACCGTGCCCAGCAGCCCGATGAACGGCGAAACCGTGGCCGTGGTGGCCAGCCAGTTCATGCTGCGCTCCAGGCGCGTGATCTCTTCACTCATCCCTAACTGTAAGGTGCGTTCGAGCGCGTTCACGTTGCTTATTTTTCCGCGCGTGGTCATCTGCCGGGCTACTTCGCTGTAACCGAAATCGAACACGGTTACCAGCGGAGCGCCGCGAAACTGCTCCACCGCGGCGTGGATCGCGTCCAGGCGCGTGGCCTTGCGAAACGCGCGCACAAAACGCAGATTGGCGTTGCGGGCGCGCCGGAAGGTCCCCATCTTGCTGAAGAAGATGGTCCAGGAACTTACTGAAAAAATAGCCAGAAACCCGATAATCGCCAGAGGGAACGGGCCGGAGCTCTTGCCCAGCTCCCAAACATTTACATCCGCCAAGAAACTGGTGGTCATCACTCTTTATTCATTGTAGACGAAGACCTTATAAAACAGAATGGGGGTGCTATGTTTTTTGGGAGGCTCGCCGCAACGTTATAATCAGGGTCGATGCTGGTGGAGCTCGCCATTGAGAACTACGCGGTGGTCGAAGCCCTGCGCGTTAAATTTTATTCAGGTCTCAACTTACTTTCCGGCGAAACCGGCAGCGGCAAGTCTATCGTGGTAGACGCACTGAGTCTCTTGTTGGGTGCGCGAAGTTCAGCCGAAATGATCCGTTCCGGCGCCGATCGGGCGCGGGTCAGCGGCATTTTCGAAATTTCGCCCACCCCTGCGCTGGCAGAGCTGCTCGAAAACGCCGGCTTCGCGCTCGAGGAAAACGAGCTCCTGGTCGAACGCGAAATTCTAGCCGGAGGCAAATCGCGAGCCTTCGTGGCCAATCGTCCCGCCACCGTCGCGTTTTTAAAAGATCTCGCTCCGCACTTGGGTGATATCCACGGCCAGCACGATCAGCAACAGCTTTTTTCAAACGCCGTGCAGCGCGACATGCTGGACGCGTTTTCGGAAGCGCCGGTGGAGGAAGCGGCTGCGTGCTTCCATCGCTGGCGCGCCGCGCAATCGGAGCTTGAAGCGCTCGACCAGAACGCGCAGGAAAAATTGCGCCTGGCCGATCTGTGGTCGTTCCAGTCCAGGGAAATCGAAGCCGTGAATCCGCAGCCCGGCGAAGATGCCGCGCTTGAAAACGATCGCCGCGTGCTGCGCAACGTGGTGCGACTCGAAGAAGCGGCGAACGCCGCGTACTCGTCACTTTACGACGCTCCGGAAAGCGCCGCGGCGCAGTTGCGCACGGCTGCCAAGCGCCTGGAGGAGTTGGCGCGAATCGACGAAAGCGCGCGGGAAATGCTCTCGACGCTCCAGCCGGCCGCGATCGTGGTCGATGAAGCCGCGTATGCGCTGCGCCACTATCTTTCGAAGCTCGAAGCCGATCCCGCGCGGCTCGACGAAATCGAAACGCGCCTCAATGCGCTCGAAAAATTGAAGCGCAAGTACGGCGCGTCGATCGATGAAGTGTTCGCATTCTTCGAGGACGTCCGCCGGCAGCTTGCCGCAGTCGAAAACTCAAGCGAGCGCCGGACCGCGTTACAGAAACACGTGAGTGAGCTGGCCACCGCTTTCGAATCGGCCGCGGCCCGGCTGACCGAGGTCCGCTGCGACGCCGCGCGCCGGCTGTCGCGCAAAGTCGAGCAGGAACTGGCGTCGCTCGCCATGGAAAAAACCCGCGTCGAGATTCGCGTTTCGCCCGCGCCGTGGTCCGAAACCGGCGCAGACGCGGTCGAGATTCTGATTTCGCCCAACCCCGGCGAAGAGCCCAAGCCGCTCGAAAAGATTGCCTCGGGCGGTGAGCTGTCCCGCATCGCGTTAGCTCTAAAAACCTGCGCAATGCCCCTGCGAGCCTCCAAACATACGCCGCGAACTTTGGTTTTCGATGAAATCGACGCCGGCGTAGGCGGCAGCGCGGCTGAAGCGGTGGGACGCCGATTGAAAAAGCTCGCCGCGACCGCGCAGGTGCTGTGCGTGACGCATCTCCCGCAGATCGCCGGCTTCGCCGATCATCATTATTACGTCGAAAAGCAAACCGTGAAGGGCCGCACCATGGCCGCGATCGAGGAACTGTCGCCTTCCGGGCGCACCCGCGAAATCGGGCGAATGCTTTCGGGCGAACGCGTCACGCCGGAAGCATTGCGCCACGCCGAAAAGCTGCTGAAAGCGCGCGAGCGTTCCTAGTGGCGTGCCGGGCGACCGCTGACCGCTTGCTTACGCGCGCAGCTCCGTCGCCGACGCTGCAGCGCGCCCAAGCCAAGCCGCGACCGACGGCAGGGCTGGTCTATCGCGTTGGCGACCAGCCCTGCCGGTCACGGCGGGGATCAAACTCCACTTTTCACACCGACTCGACAATGGCGCATCCGCTAGGATGCCGCTTGAAACGCGCGGCGCGCGTAAAGATGATCGAACAGGTTGCCCTCGTGCGGCTGGTCCCAGGTGATCTGCATCGTTGGGATCGGCCCGAAATTCAGCCGCCCGACTTGCCTTGACTCGAGCAGCGCGCGGCGAAATTTCGGATCGTTAGTCAGCGCCATTACGGCCAGAGACGGTCCCATGGCTTCGGGCAAACGGTCCTGCGCAATCTCCACCACACTCGCAAACGGGAACAGATATTCGCGATTCGCCAGCGGATGGTCGACGCCGCATTCGACGATGGTGGGCAGCAGATAGGTACACCCGTTCCATTCCACGCATCGCTCGCGGCCGATCACATCCCGAGCGCCTTCCATTTCGGCGTCGATCATCGCCGACATTCTCTTGGCCACGTTGGGATCCGCAAACGGCCCGAGTTGCGCCTCGGGATCGTCCTCCGCGCGCGGAATAATCTTCGCGAGCCGCTCCGCCAGCGCCTGGGCGATTTCGGTTCCATGCCGCGGCGTCCAAACTCCCGACGCGTTCACGCACGAACGCCCCGAATTTTCGGCGATCGAAGCGACCATGGCGTCCAGATATTTTTCCCAATCGTCGGCGCAATCCTCGCCGATCACGATTTTGCTGTAGCCCGGGCCATGCACTTCCACGCGCGGATCGTGCGCCCAGACGCGCGTCGAAGAAACGTCGCCGAACACCATGCCGCGTCCGCACTGCCGCAGAATTTCGCCGCCGCCCGCGTGATCGGCGGGGTAATAACTGAACGCCGCCGGAGGCGCCCCCGCGCGAATCAGCGCCTGGATAATGCGATACGGCGTCCACGGTTCAGCGCTGCCGGGCTTGAG
Organism: Terriglobia bacterium; assembly: GCA_963797245.1. Classification (GTDB taxonomy): domain Bacteria; phylum Acidobacteriota; class Terriglobia; order Bryobacterales; family Bryobacteraceae; genus Palsa-187. The sequence goes on along the minus strand of CAWCPE010000005.1, from coordinate 371,993 downwards.
CACCAGCGGAATTTTGAGCGCAAAGGCCGGCGTCCAGAGCGAATGCACGCCGGGCGAGTTGCTCGGCAGAACCACACCCATCGAATCGGTGCGCGGAAAAAAGCTGAGCGAGTCCCCGAATCCCCGGTCGAGAACTTCGAACGGAACGCCGCGCGTCAATCCGGAGATGACCTTTTCCATTTCAAACAGCGCCGCGTGAATCTTGCGCATATTCTTCCGCGCCAGCGAATGCGGCATCCCGGTAGTGGAAGCGAGCTGCTTCAAATAATCGTCCGGCGACTGCGCGTCGTCGCCGATGGGCAGCGTGTCATTGAAGAAAATATCCGCCGCCCGGCGCGAAATGGCGATCAGTTCAGCAGTCGAAAACGCGTCCAGCGCCTCTCGTGGAGATCGCTGATCAAGAAGATCACGCCGGATGAGCCCGACGTTGGCAATACTGATCTCGACAAAATTTTCCCGAGTCCGATAATGCGGCGTGCGGATGGTATCCAGGCTGCGGTAGGGAACGCCTTTGCGCAGGATCGGAATGTGCAGCATGTGTACAGCTTACAACGCCCATGAGTACGTTCACGTCGGGTTAGAATAAAGGCAGAACCCATGGCCGTGATCGAACTTTCCGACGAGCAGGCAGCGGCGCTCCAGGCGAAAGCCGCGGCGGCAGGGCTCACCCTGGAAGCGTGGCTGCAAAAGCTGGCCGCTGGCGCCGAATCCGAGCGGTCCGCCGCACATCCTCTGCAGGCTGCCGCGGACATTGTCCTTGGCCATATGAGCAAAGTTTCCCCTGAAGTCATTGCGACCATGCCTGAGGATGGTGCGAGCCAGCACGATCACTACATCTACGGCTGGCGCAAAAAAGAAGAATGACGGCTCTTTTTGCCGACACGTTTTATTGGATCGCCCTGGCTGATTTTTCCGATAGCTCGCATCAACAGGCGCTCGTCATTACTAGCGAGCGATCGACCTCGCAGATCGTCACCACCGACGAAGTGCTGGCCGAGTACCTCACGTTTTTTTCGGCAGCTCCGGATGCCGTGCGGCGCGCCGCCGGCGACAGTGTGGATGCGATCCTGGCGAGTTCGGCAATTCGCGTGATTCCACAGAGCCGAGAATCCTTTCTCACCGGTCTGCAGCTCTTCCGGGCCCGACCCGATAAGGGGTACAGCCTGGTCGACTGTATTTCAATGCAGACCATGCGCCGCGAAGGGCTGATGGAGGCCCTCACCAACGATCGGCATTTCGAGCAGGAAGGCTTCCGCGCGCTATTCCGCTCCTACATGCTGTAGAAAAACTCTTCGTACACGATCTTCCCGTCGACCACCTTGTAAACCGCGACTTCGTCCATCTGGAACCGCCGGCTCTGCGCCTTGAAAGTCACATCCATCTTGAAAACCACGCTGAAAAACGCGCCCGCCACCAGTGGACCTTCCACCCTAAACGAATGCACTTCGTGGTTTGCCGACCACCATTCGCCCTTCGCCTGCACTGCCGCGATGCCTTTCGACTCCCGCGATTGTCCGGGAGGCGCGCCGGCTTCCATGCTCACGATTTCGGGCGAGTAGAGCTCCGTCATCGCCTCCCCCAGCTTGCCTTGCGAGCACAATTGGACGAGCTTCTCCGCGACTTCTTTGGTAGTCATTTGATCTCCTGTGTCTACGACGCTAACACACGGAGGAACGGTAGGAAAATTACAACTTCAGCGCCGCGGCCAGCTCTTTATTCCCGCGCACTTTCCAGATCTTCGAATCGAGCATGTAGTGCGTGAACGGAATGCCCCAGATGGCGGCCGTGATCCACGCGACCCCCGGATTCATGGTCTGCGGCAGCACGCTCAACACAATGTGCAGACCGATCGCGGTGAAAATGTACACTCCGAAATCCTTGGCGAAAAACGCCGCCAGCCCGTACTTCTCGCGACCCTCCGGCACCGCGTAGCGATTCCGGTTGTGGAACCACAGCAGCCGATGATACTGGAACGAATGAAACAGCCCGAGCGTGATGCCCGCCCGCATGATCCCATCCGCCCCGAGCGTCGCGGCATGCATGAAAATCAGCCATTGCAACGGCACCAGCACCGCCAGCAACAAGAGCTTGGGAGCATTCATCGGCAATCCCGCCCGCAGCTTCCGCAACTGATGAATCACGTACACGCCTGCAAACGCGATGTACATCGCCACCGCGGCCGATCCCGCCCATTCGGCCCACACCATGCCGCCCAGGCGCGTCTTCACGACGAATAACGCCAGCGGCAGAACGGTCGAGGTTAACAGAAACCACCGGTCCAGCTTCAGGTCCACCGAGTCGCGATCCTTGTTCTTCGCCTTCCAGAGCATGATGAAGCCGTAATGCTGCTTGATGATGTGATAGTGCTGCCAGCACACCGCGAATAAATAAAACAGGGACGCGTAGCCCAGCCAGACCATCGCCGGACCGGCCAGCGTCAGCGGCACGATGATCCACAGAAACCACCCCAGGCGGCGCCGTTCCTGGGTATCGAAATAAGTGCGCGTAACGGTCGCGATCACGTGCGGACCGTCGACGCCGATCAGCCAGATCAGGTAGATCAGCATGATCGGGAAGCCGGTCGCCATGAGTCCGAAGGCGATATAACTCACTACCGCCGAGCCGATGAACCAGGTCAGGTCGTCGCGCTTCGAAATGATCCAGTTGGTGCGCCAGGGGGAAGCCAGGCTGACGGCGAGGGTACTCATCTGCAGACCCATCGGCAGTCGGACGGAGCGTCTGCATGGGTTAAGGTCAATAAAACCGTGTCCCGCGGAACACGATCAGGTAACCCTGGATCAGCATCGGCATCCCGAAGATCAATGTGAACGCGCCCACCAGCCACACTGGCACCCGCGTCCTCACATACAGGAAAAACCAGGCGAAATAAGGCAGATAGAGCAGCGCCGCCGTGATCGTTCCAGGGCTATAGCGGCGCAGAACCAGCGTCGCGACGATATGGAAAATCCCGTTCGCGAACATAAAATACGATAGCCATGCCAACATCACCATCAGAACTCCGCGATTGAGCGTAATCGCCGCGACCACCGCGATCAGCGCCGTCATCGCGATCGACGGCAGGTTCCCGGCGAAGAAATGGCCCTGATCCGGGAAGGGGCGGTCCACAATCGAGTTCACCCAGTGCATGTAACCTGGTGCTTCTTCAAGGATATGCGCGGCGTAAATCAAGGGAGCCATTAATATCAGCAGCCGCGTCTGCATCATCCCTGCGCCTCCGCGCATCTACGAATTAACATGACCGAAGAACCCGCCGTCGAACGCGGTTCGATTTCAGAAGCCGCGCTGAATCAATTGTTTCACGAAGCCCGCACGCATTTCGCGTGGCTCCCGCAGCCGGTTCCCGAACGGCTCCTGCGGGAGGTCTACAATGTGGCCCGCCTGGGTCCCACCAGCGCGAACACCCAGCCGGCCCGGTTCGTTTTTCTGACCACCGAGGCGGCGAAAGCGCGGCTCCTGCCGGCGATGGTGCCGGGCAACGTCGACAAAACCCGCACCGCGCCCGTAACCGTTCTGATTGCTTGGGATACCGAGTTCCACCATCACCTTCCGCGGACTTTTCCGCAAAAGGACATGCGTCCGCTGTATGCCAACAACCCGGCGTTCGCGCATGAAACCGCATTCCGCAACAGCACTCTGGGGGGAGCGTATTTCATGATCGCCGCGCGAGCTCTGGGCCTCGATTGCGGGCCGATGTCCGGTTTCGATGAAGCGAAAGTGAATCAGGAATTCTTCCCCGACGGGAAGTGGAAGATCAATTTTATCTGCAACCTGGGTTACGGGGACCGATCCAAATTGTTCCCTCGCCAGCTGAGATTGGAATTCGATGAAGCCGCCCGGATTCTTTAAGTCCCGTAATACCCGTCGCGCGCCCGCACCACCAGGCCTTTGTCTTTGACCGTCACTTTCAGCCGCCGGTAGCCGCGGCCGGTGTCTTTGTCCGGCGTGTATCCCAGACTGTACTGGCTGCGCAGCTCGTCCTCCAACTGGCGATAAATATCGTCGAGCGTCTGCTTCTTGCGTTCATAAAAGCTTCCGCCGGTATCGTCGGCCAACCGCTGCAGGATCTTCTTTCCATCCGGCCGCTGCTGACCCATTCCGCCCCGGCGTCCCATGCGCGGCGGACCGAACACGCCGCCGCCCGACGATTGACCGCCGTACGCATCGCTGTCGGTGAAATAAATTGAGTACACCAGCGTGTCCGATTTCTGCGCGGACATGATCGCGTCGGTCATCGTATCTTTGCTCGACGTATCGACGCCGTCGGTGAGCAGGATCAGCGCCTTGCGCCCGGTCTGCTTCTTCATGAGCTCATCGCAGGAGAGCGCAATCGCGTCATACATCGACGTTCCGCCGCCGCCTCCTCCTCCGCCGCGCCGCCGCTGGCCGCCGCCATACCCGCCGCCTCCTCCGCCGCCGCCAGGATCGTTCGGATCGCGGCGCTGTAACTGCCTGGGCTGGGAAGCTTCGATTTCGTTCAGCGCGTTTTGCAGCAGCTTGCGCGATCCGGTGAAGTCCTGCAGGAGTTCTACCTCGGCATCGAAATGCAGCACAAACGCCTGGTCCTTGCCTTCGCGCAGGACCTGATCGAAAAATTTCCCGCTCGCCCCGCGCTCCTGTTCGAGCACGCGCCGCTGGCTGGGACTGGTATCGACGCTCAAGCCAAGTTTCAGCGGCAGGTCCACTTCTTTCGCAAAATACTTGATGGTCTGCGGCCGGCCGTCTTCCTCGACCGTGAAATCGTCCTTGGTCAAATCGCGAATAATCGCGCCCTTTTTGTCGCGCACGGTGGCGTACAGGCTCACCACGTTTACGTCGGTGGTGATTTTGGTTTCCTGATCGGGCTTTTCCTGCGCCCGAACAAATGGAGACGCGCCTAACGCCCACAACAAGTCACGCCTTGAAATTCGACTCATACCCATAGACTAACGACGTTTCTCACCGGCGGACGGTTTACTCCCAGTCAAGGCCAGAGCGTCTTCCATCTGCGCCCCTACGCGCAGCAGCGTATCTTCGGCCCCCGGCGAGCCCAGGATCTGGAGCCCGATGGGCAACCCGGCTTGCGTGAATCCGCACGGCATGGCGAGCGACGGAATCCCCAAAACGTTAATCGCGCGCATGAACCGCGTGGTGGTGAGCCGGACGTCTTCGGCGACGCCACCGATGTCGATGGTGGTCTGCCCGATCTTAGGCGCAGGAGTCGGAGTGGCCGGCGTGAAAATGCAATCGACCTGCGCCCACAATTTCGAAAACTCGGCGATTTGAAGCCGGCGGAGCCGCTGCGCGTCGGCGTACTCGGCGCCTGAAACCATGCGTCCCTGATCGAGCAGCGCCAGCACGTCGGCGCCAAAATCCTCGCGCCTGTCGAGATAGGGGCCCAGATTCGAAACCGCCTCCACCAGTAGCAAAACACGTCCGACCACGTTAATCGCGTCGATGTCCGGGACGCGTATTTCGATGATTCGCGCGCCCAGCGCCGCCGCGGTCTGCACCGCCCTGCGCACCGCCGCGGAAACCTCCGGGTCCAAACGTTCCAGATAATAATTCTGCGGCAATCCGACCCGCAGACCTTTAATATCGACGTCCGCACCCGGAACGTAGCCCGACGGCGTCTTCGCCATCGCCTGAAACGCGACCGCGCAGTCTCGAACGGTCCGCGTCATCGGCCCGATGTGATCGAGGGTCAATCCCAACGGCAACACGCCGCGCCGGCTCACGCGTTCATAAGTCGGCTTCAGGCCGACCGTCCCGCAGAACGAAGATGGAATGCGAATGGACCCTCCGGTGTCCGTTCCCGTCGCGACAAAAACGAGATCCGCAGCCACGGCCGAGCCTGACCCTCCGCTCGACCCTCCCGGAATCCGTTCCGTGTCCCAGGGATTCCGCACCGCGCCGAAATGCGGATTATTCGACGTGATCCCGTAGGCGAGCTCATGCAATCCGGTTTTCCCGACCATCACCATGCCGGCGTCATTCAACTTCTGGACCACCACGGCATCGTGATCGGGCACGAACTCCTCGAAGATTCTCGAGCCGGCCGTAGTCGGGACGCCACGCGTCATCATCAGGTCTTTATGAGCCACCGGAAGCCCGTGCAGCGGGCCCCGGTCGACGCCGCGCGCCAGTTCGTCATCCATCGCCATGGCGCGCGCCACGGCCAGCTCGCGAGTAATGGTCAAGAACGCGTTGAGCCGCGGATTCTCGTGCGCTATTCGTTCCAGCGCGTCTTCGGTCAACTCGCGCGAAGAAATTTTCTTCGCCTGCAGCGCGGCTGCCGCTTCGGCGATGGTCACTCGAAATCCTCCGGTCCGGTCCAGACGTCGGCGCCGGTGGGAATCGAAGCGCGCAGCGGAGCAAACACCTTTTCGAGCGCTTCCATCACTGGCACAATCTTTTCGAAATCTTCCAGATCCAGCCCCTGCGCCATGCCAAGTTGTCGAAAATCCTTCATTCTTCCCTCTCATTCAAGAGCGATCAGCGCGGGAGGGCGGATTTCAATCCGCGCGGCGCTTCAGCGCCGTTCCGCGAGAGCGAGGCTAAAGCCTCGCGCGGGCTCAAGCCCGCCCTCCCACTCCGCATTCTGACTCCTCAATATACAATTGAATTAATGATCGCCACCGAAAAGCGCATCACCCCTGCCCCGCTGACGCAGCTCACCGAGGAAGAGAAAATGTTCCAGGGCGCCGTGCGCCAGTTCGCGCGCGAGCGGATTGCGCCCCACGTTCGCGAAATGGACGAAGCCGGCGTCTTCCGCAAAGATCTTATCCAGGAATTTTTCAAGCTCGGCCTGATGGCCATCGACGTCCCCGAACAGTACGGCGGCTCCGACGGCTACTTCTTCGAATCGATTCTCGCCATCGAAGAGCTCGCGCGCGTCGACCCATCCGCAGCGGTCATCGTCGATGTGCAGAATACACTCTTCAACAATGCGATCAATCGCTGGGCGAACGAAGAGCAGAAGAAAAAATACTTTCCGAAACTCGCCACCGATACGGTTGCGTCCTACGCGTTGTCCGAAGCCGGCTCCGGTTCCGACGCTTTCGCCCTGGCGACCCGCGCAGTCGATGACGGCGACCATTTTCGAATCACCGGCCGCAAGCTCTGGATCACGAATGCAAACGAAGCCGGCCTATTTCTGCTGTTCGCTAACGTGAATCCCGACGCCGGCTATAAAGGCATCACGGCGTTCTTGATCGAACGTGATTTTCCGGGCTTCAAGGTCGGCAAGAAGGAAGACAAGCTCGGCATCCGCGCGTCTTCCACCTGCGAGCTGATCCTGGACGATTGCCGCGTTCCCAAAGCCAACGTGATTGGTGAAATCGGCAAGGGCTACAAGATTGCGATTGAAACATTGAATGAAGGCCGCATCGGAATCGGCGCCCAGATGGTGGGGCTCGCGCAGGGCGCGCTCGATCATTCGCTCGCCTACGCGCAGCAGCGCAAACAGTTCGGAAGGCTGATCAGCGAATTTCAGGGCGTGCAGTTCGATCTGGCCGAAATGGCCGTGGAAGTCGAAGCCGCGCGGCTGATGTGCTACAACGCCGCTCGCCTGCGCGACGCCGGGATGCCGTTTGTCACTGAAGCCGCCATGTGCAAATATTTCGCGTCGCAGGTAGCGGAGCGGGCGGCGTCGAAGGCCGTCGAGGTTCTGGGCGGCGTCGGATTCACGAAGGATTATCCGGTTGAAAAGCTGTATCGTGACGCCAAGATCGGCCGGATTTACGAAGGCACCAGCAACATGCAGCGCGTAACCATTGCTAAACAACTGCTGGGAAACCGAAGCTGATCGTGCATCGTCGTTAAAGGAGTACGTATGCGATTCGGGCTGATTCTCCTCGCTTCCGCGACTTTGTTTGCGGCGGACGCCAAGAAAAATCTTTCGGACGCCGAAATCGACGGCATCATCCAGAAATTCGCCGCGAAAGAAGCGGCCTTCGCGCAGGCCCGCGATAACTACGTGTATCGCCAGACGGCGCGCATCCAGGAACTGGACGACGCAGGCAACACCACCGGCCGGTGGGAAATGGTGTCCGACATCGTCTTCTCATCCGACGGCAAGCGTACCGAACATGTGGTTCGCTCGCCTGTTCCGACCCTGCACCAGATCCTGCTCACGCCCGAAGATATGGAAGATCTGCGCAGCGTCCAGCCCTTCGTTCTGCAAACCAGCGAGCTCCCGTATTACTGGATCCGCTACCTGGGCCATCAGCAGGTGGACGAAATCGGGACTTACGTTTTCGCGGTCAAGCCGAAGAAAGTAGAGGGTCAGAAACGCTACTTTTCAGGCGAGGTCTGGGTGGACGATCGCGATCTGCAGATCGTGAAGAGCTACGGCCGCGCGGTCGGCACGGCGAATCGCAAGGAAAACAACGCTTTTCCGAAATTCGAGACCTACCGCGAGCAGATCGACGGGAAATACTGGTTCCCCACCTACACCATCGCCAACGATACGCTGCACTTCAAGGACAACGACGTCCGCATCAAGCAGACCGTGAAATACGAGGATTACAAGCAGTTTAAGTCCGACGTGAAGATCACCTTCGGCGATGTGGTGGACGATCCCAATAAAAAAGACAATAAACCCCCGGTGAAAAAGCAGCAGCAGCAATAGGTTAAAACCCCTAAACTCCGCTTGCGGCCCGGCCGATCTCTATATACAGATCAGTCATGTCTGGAAACGCCGCGTTGCCGGTTGTTGCGCTCGAGCCGAGTGGCCTGGACCATCTCAAAGGTCTATTTCTGGCCAGCCTCACGCACGAAATCCGGACTCCGCTGAGCGGGATCCTCGGCATGGCGGATCTGCTGCTTGAAACGCACCTGGATGAGGAGCAACGCGAGTACGTCAGCGCCGCGCGGCTGTGCGCGGAAAGCCTGTTCGAAATTCTGAACGCGGCTCTGGAATATTCCGCGCTCGAAGCCGGCCAGGTGTCGCTCGACGAGAGCGAATTCGGCGTAAAAGAAACGCTGGACGCCGCGATCACCCCGTATCTTCCGCGCGCGCAGACCAAGAACGTCCGCTTGTTTTCGACGCTCGAAGCCGGGCTGCCGGAGACATTGATCGGCGACGCGCCGCGCCTCCGCGAACTGGTGGCGCACCTGATCGGCAACGCGGTGAAATTCACCCATGCCGGCACCGTGGAACTGCGGGTTTCGGTGGACCGCTCACGCGGCCCAGCCGGGCTGGTGATCGAGGTGCGCGACACTGGCATCGGCATCCCCGCGGAGCGCCTGGGCGCGATTTTTGAATCGTTCCATCAGGTGGAAACCGGACTTTCACGGCCTTATCCCGGACTGGGACTTGGCCTGGCGCTGGCTCGAAAACTGGCCGCGCTGATGGGCGGCGAAATCACGGTTCAAAGCGCGCCGGGCGCCGGCTCCACGTTCGCCATCCGGTTGCCGCTGCGCCAGCCCGTTGCCGAACCGGTTCCCGCGCCACTCAAACCAGGCGCCGGTCCGGTGATCCTGGTGGTGGAAGATAATCCGGTGAACCTCACGGTCCTGCGCCACACCCTCGAACGGCGCCAGGTCACCGTCGATTGCGCGGATTCCGGCAAAGCCGCCATCGAACTCGCGTCCCACCGGCGCTACGACATCGTCCTGATGGATCTGCAAATGCCCGAAATGGACGGCCTGAAAGCGACTTCTTTGATCCGCCAGGTTCCGGGCTACGAAACCGTCCCGATTCTGGCGTTGACCGCGACCACCTCCGACGATCTCCGCGAGCGCTGCCGCCAGGCCGGAATGCAGGCGTTCCTTTCAAAGCCGATTGAGGCCGCGGACCTGTGGTCGGCGATCGCGAAATTTGTGAAGTAGTTCTATTCGAAAATCGCAGTGAGTGGCATGCTGATCGCCGGATTCGAGGTCCGCATGACGGCGTCTTTCGCCTCAAGGAATCCATCCACGGTGTACCGGTATCCGCGCCGGAGCCGGGGATCGATCAGCCACACATTCTCGACGCCCATGCGAAGAAAATCGTCGAGGCGCTCGGCCACACTTGTCAGCGAGTCGTCCGCCGATAGGATTTCCACGCACAGGAACGGAGGATGGGTGATAATCTCCTCGTCTGGCGCGTCTGCGCGCAGCGCGCAAACGTCCGGGATCCGGAATCTGGTCGGAGAAACCTGCACGGTCTGTTCCACCAACACTTCTATGCTCCACTCCGTCGCATGGGCCAACAGAAACGCTGCCATCTGCGTTTGGGCCCTGCTGTGAGGCTTTTTTCCCATGTTCCGCTCCACGATTTCGCCGTCCACATATTCGCGATCTGGCCGATACGTGGTGGAAAGATACTCGCTGACAGAAACCTGTGTCGCAGCCGGCATGCCTTTATTCTATCCCCCGCGCCTGCTACTCTTGAACTTCATACATGTCCGATTTGAAACTCCGGATCATCCCGCTCGGCGGCTTGGGCGAGTTCGGGATGAACTCCATGGCCATCCGCTACGGCGATGACATTATTGTGGTCGACGCCGGGATGATGTTCCCCGACGCCGAGCTGATGGGCGTCGACATCGTCACGCCCGACTTCTCGTATCTCGAGCAGAACGCCCAACACGTGCGCGGCCTGGTCCTGACGCACGGCCACGAAGACCACATCGGCGGCGTGCCGTTTCTGCTCGCCCAGCTGAACGTCCCGGTCTACGGAACCGCGTTCACGCTCGCGCTGGTCGAACGCCGGCTCGAAGAACACGAGCTCCTCAAAACCGCGCGCCTCAACACCGTCAAACCAGGCGAGCACTTGCAGCTCGGCCCCTTTTCAATTGAATTCGTCCACGTCACGCATTCGATTGTCCAGTGCGTCGCGCTCGCCATCACCACGCCGCTCGGCGTGATCATTCATACCGGCGATTTCAAGGTCGATCCCACGCCCACCGATAACGTGCTGTTCGATCTGCACACCCTCGCGGCCTACGGAAAAAAAGGCGTGCTGCTGCTCATGTCGGATTCGACCAACGTCGACCGCCCCGGCTACACCGAAAGCGAGCGAGCCGTCGGTCCGCGCCTGGAAGATCTGTTCGTCCGCTCGCCGCGGCGCCTGGTCATCACTTGCTTCAGCAGCTCCATTCACCGGCTCCAGCAGATTCTGGATCTCGCGCAGGAATACGGCCGCAAGGTCGCGTTCGTGGGGCGCAGCATGATGACCACCACGGAAATCGCGCACGATCTGGGCCTGCTCACCATCCCCAACGGAATCCTGCTGCGTCCTCAGGACCTGATGCAGACCGCGCCGTCGAAAGTCGTCGCGGTGGTCAGCGGAACTCAAGGCGAGCCGATGTCGGCCATGTCCCGCGTCGCGGTCGACAATCACAAATCGCTTTCGATCGAGCCCGGGGACACGGTCGCGCTCAGTGCGCGCATCATTCCCGGCAACGAAAAAGCAATTTATCGAATGATGAACCACCTCGCCCGCCGCGGTGCGGACGTGGTGTACGGCCCCATGAATCCTCCTATCCACGTTTCGGGCCACGGCAGCGCCGAAGAGCTTCGCCTGGTGCTGAATCTGGTTCGTCCCAAATATTTCCTGCCGGTTCACGGCGAATATCGCCAGATGGCCAAGCACGCCCAGCTCGCCCAGCACCTGAGCCATTCGGGTCTGGAAGGAACCTTCGTGCTCGAATCCGGCGATACGCTCGAAATCGACACGGCTGGCGCGCGCCAGGGCGAATCGATCACGGTGGGCCGCGTCTGTATCGATTCCGGCACGCTCGATGAAGTGGTCGAAGACATGGTGATCCGCGACCGCCGTCACTTGTCTGAAGACGGTTTCGTGCTGCCGATCATCGCCATCGACAAACACACCGGAAAGCCGGAAGGATTGCCCGAAATCGTAAGCCGCGGCTTCATGTCGATGGAAGAATCGAACGAAGTGATGCAGGAGGCCCGCAACGTAGTGATGAGGACCATCGACAGCTCGACCGCGGAAGAGCGCGGCGACTGGGGCGTAATCCAGGAAAAAATCCGGGCCGACCTGAAGCGCTATCTGACCAAGCAGACCTCGCGCAGACCGCTGATCATGCCCGTGATCTTAGAGGTATAAGTGTGAGCCAGGCCAGCCGCCCAGGTCTCGTCGAGATTCTCAACCTTCAACCGCGCGGATCATCGGCAAAACCCTACCAGGTGAAGCAAGTGCGAAATCTGATTCGAAGATATAAACTAGTGGCCTGTCGCGGAGAAATCGTTAGTGTGCTCCCCTCCATAACCAGTCTGTGTGAAAAGTGGAGTTGATCCCCGCCGTGACCGGCAGGGCTGGTCTCGGACGTCTACGCCTTCAACGCGATAGACCAGCCCTGCCGGTAACGGCGGGGCGAGACATCGACTTTTCACACACACTCTAACTGTCGGGGTTCTGTTGGAAATGCTGAGACCTACTCGGCTTCTGAAAACGGAACCCCGACTGTGAAGGAGGGGAGATAGTAATGATTTCTCCGCGACAGATGGGATGAGACGGCTGGCTCACCTGGACAGCGGTAAGCTGTGAAACGCACTCGATGAGGTGCAGAGGAGAAACCAGCCATGAAAAAGCTTAGCAAGATGCACAAGCAGATGCGCGAGACGATCGGGATCGATCTGGGCGATAAAATCAGCCGGTACTGCATCGTCGACCAGGACGGCGAAGTGGTCGAAGAAGGCGACTTTCGCAACCAGGCCAGTTCGATCGAAAAACATTTCGGCGATCGGCCGCGGCGGATCGCGCTCGAAGCCGGTGCGCAATCGGCCTGGATCAGCCGCGAGTTCGAGCGACTGGAGCACGAAGTCATCGTGGCCAACCCACGCGACTTAAAGTGGATCACCGCGAGCGACGCCAAGAACGATCCGGTGGATGCGCGCAAGCTGGCGCTGCTGGCGCGCGCCGATGCTCGGCTGCTTCATCCGGTGGAACATCGCACGGCCGAGCAGCAAGCCGAACTGGCCGTCATTCGGGCGCGCGATGCGATCGTGCGGGCGCGCACGCTGTTGGTCAACAGTGCGCGCGGCATCGCCAAAGGCTTCGGCGTGCGCCTGCCCAAGTCGATCACGGGCACGTTCGGCAAACGGGCCCTCGACACGCTTCCCGAGTTTCTGCGCACCGCGCTCGCCGGATTGCTGGATCAAATCGACGCTTTGAGCAAGCAGATCGCCGGCTACGATCAGCAGATCGGCGAGTTGGCCGGCCGGCATCCGGAGCTCGCGCGATTGGAAAGCATACCGGGCGTGGGCCGGCTCACCGCGCTGACCTTCGTGCTCACGCTGGGCCGCGCCGACCGATTCGCGCACAGCCGCGACGTGGCCGGCTTTCTGGGACTGAGGCCGAAACAGCGGCAGAGCGGCGCGCGCGACCCGCAGTTGGGCATCTCGAAAAGCGGCGATGCTTATGTGCGGAAGCTGCTGGTCCAGTGCTCGCACTACATTTTGGGACATGGGGGGCGCGATTCGGCGCTGCGGCAGTGGGGCCTGGCGAAAAGCGAAGGCGGAAAGAAAGCCACGTTGCGAGCCATCGTCGCGGTGGCGCGAAAGCTGTCCGTGCTGCTGCACCGCTTGTGGGTGAGTGGGGAGTTTTACAAACCCTTTCCTAACAGCCCGTGTCTAAAAACACTTTCGCATAAGATTGTTTGGCCGTAAAATCAGGTATGGCGATGGGAACGAAGCGAGCTAGGCAGAAGCAGGAAGACCTGTTTTACGCGAGCGAGCGGACCGAGACGGCGGGCCATCCGTTTTATGAGCAGTTGAATCGAGTACTCGATCAGGCGAAGTTCGACGCGTTTTGCGAGGAACGCTGCCGCGGGTTCTATCACGCCAAGGTAGGACGGCCGTCGCTGGCTCCGGGCGTGTATTTCCGGCTGCTGCTGATCGGCTTCTTTGAAGGAATCGGGAGCGAGCGCGGGATCGGCTGGCGGGTGGCGGACAGCTTGAGTCTGCGCCGGTTTCTGAACTACGGGATCAGCGAAGCCACGCCGGATCACGTGACGATCTCGCGAACGCGGCGGTTGTTGGACGAAGCCACGCACCAGGCCGTGTTCACGTTTGTGTTGAGGGAGGTGGCGCGGCGCGGAATGCTGAAGGGCAAAACCATAGGAATCGACGCGACCACGCTGGAAGCCAATGCGGCGATGCGCTCGATTGTACGACGGGACACCGGCGAGAGTTACATGGAATACCTGCGGCGGCTGGCGAGCGAGGCGGGCATCGACTCCACCGATGACGCCGCGGTGCGTCGCATGGATCGCAAGCGAAAGAAAAAGACGTCCAACCAGGAGTGGGTGAACCCGCACGATCGGGATGCCGAAGTGACCAAGATGAAGAATGGCGCGACGCACTTGGCTTACAAAGCCGAGCAGGCGGTGGATCTGGACACCGGCGCCATCGTGGCGATCACCACGCAGGGCGGCGCGGTGGGGGACACCACCTCGGTCGAGGAGACCCTGCCTGCGGCCGGTCTGGCGGTGGCCGAGCAAATCGCGACGCCGACCGCCCAGGGCGAATACAAAGTTGACGAACAAGGCATGTGCGAGGTCGTGACGGACAAGGGCTATCACAGCGGCGCGAGTTTGGTGAGCATGCGTGAGATGGGCGTGCGGAGTTACGTTTCGGTTCCTCAACAACCACGGCGCAATTGGAAGGGCAAAGCCGACGAGCAAGCCGCCGTGTACGCCAACCAGCGGCGCGTGGAAGGCGAGCGGGGCAAGCGTTTGCTGCGGCGGCGCGGAGAATTTCTGGAGCGTCCCTTCGCACATCAGTATGAGACCGGCGCGCTGCGAAGAGTGCATGTTCGCGGCCGAGGCAATGTTGCCAAGCGAGTGTTGTTGCAAGCCGCCGCGTTCAATCTCGCGCTGATTCTGCGATCCATCACCAAAGCCGGAACGCCGAAAGGCCTGGCAGACCTGAAAATCAAGCTGCTGGGCGCTTTTGGGCGCGTTCTGGTTGCCCTCCTGCCGCCTTATGCGCCGACTTCCCGCCCAGCGGGTCTGTTTTCGCCGATTTCGCGGCGGAAGCCTTGCCCGCTCGCGAAATGGTCGCCAGTATTTGAAAATTTACCTGTCGCCTAAGACGGGTGTTCTGACACGGGCTGCTAGAGAACCAGCGGAATGACCAAATACGAAATCATCCTCTATTGGTCCGACGATGATCAAGCATTCATCGCCGAAGTCCCAGAGCTTGCCGGATGCGCGGCCGACGGTGCAACCCGCCTGGAAGCCATCGCCAACGCGGAGACCATCATCGAGGAATGGATCGAAACCGCCCGCGAACTCAAGCGTACGATCCCCTGACGCGATGTGGCGCACGCACTCCTGCGTGCCGCGTCGGCACTCTTGCCGACGCCTGTTCCGTCGCAGACGATGTCGAGAAGAGTCTCGACACGGCACGCAGGAGTGCGTGCGCCACGTCGGCTACCGGATCTCCGCCACCGGCACAATCAGACTCCCCGTATTCGCATTCCCCGCGTCCGCCACTAAAATCCGCAGCGTCGCCAACCCATCTTTCGCCGCCACAACCTCTCGAAAGAACACCCCCGTCTTCAAGTCCGCCGCGTACTCTTCCTTGCTCAGATCCAGGTGCAACGTCCTGCTCCGGCGGCCGATCACCAGTCCCGACGCGTCCTGTTCGACGATCATGACCTCGACCGCGCCCTTCTGGCGATCGCCGTTTGGCACCAGCTCGATCTGGCGAAGATCGATTGAGCCCGAAATGCTGAGAGAACCTGGCTTCACGCGTTCCAACCGCGCGAGCACATGAATCCCGGCTGCCTCCAGCGGACTCTTCACCGCGTCCACCATCCGGGCTTCCATCTTTGGCGCCGCACCGTCATTGAACGCAAAATACCCCTTCGGATAACGCAACTCTCCATGGCCGTTTTTCAAATGAATTTTCAGCGGATGAAATTTGCCGTCCAGCGTGTCGGATTCGGGATAAAACCCCAGCGTATAAGTCACCGCCGCATCGTCCATTGCCGAGCGTATGGCCTGCCCCAGGTCGTTCATGTTAATGAACGCGCGTCCGCCGGTCTCCTCCGCGACCTCCTGCATCACGTCCTGCCCGCGCGGCTGCGAATCGGGCGCGCCGGGCTTCGCGCCGCCGAAAATTCCGACTGCGGATGGATCGGACGGCACCAGTGTCCGCCTGGTCAGCAATCCGCGCGCGTCCACCGGATAAATCGCAATGTTTGCGCGCTCCGCGACGCGCGCAATCGTCGCGGCGGGAAACGGCAGATCGGCCGTCATCCAGATCAGGTTCTTGCGTCCTGGAATCCCGGCGACGTGCGCCGCAATCGACATCAGCGCCGACATGGTAATCTGCGCGCGGGTGGCGTTCGCCATCCCCGCGAGCATCTGCCGGTCCTGGTTGACCGCCGCGTCGAAGCAGCACGGCGCACCCGTGTGCACCGGCCGCGGGTCCACTTTTTCCCGATCCGTGATCGAGGTTGCACGGTACCCGTCCAGAATCCGTAGAAGCTGCTCGCGGTCATTCGTGAAATCCGACAGGACCCCCAGCGACTGCGCCAGGCTGTAAATCGCCACGCGATCCCCAGTATCCATCCCCTTGACGAATTCGATGAGATGCTCCTTCGCATACCCGAGCGCGTGATCGTCCAGCCAGGTGGGCCGCTCCTCCCACGCCGACGTGTTCCCCGTATTCAGCGTATTCAGCCGGTCGAGCAGAACGATGGTGACGCTGCTCGGATTGGCGGCCGCGGCGGCACGATTGGAAAACGTGTTCGCCGGGAGCGTGACCTTCGCATCATGGAACGCGCGCGCCTCGGTGGTCCTCGAAAATACGCTGATCTTCTGCGGCTTGCCCCGATCCGTGACCATGAAATCGTCCTTGGTCAGATTCGCCACGGGACCCTTGTTGTCGCGAACCAGCACGTTGATCTCGACCAGGTGCGTGTTGGCCCGAAACTCGGGAGCATTCTGCCCGGTGGTGATCCATAACGAAACGAACCCAACGCCCCAGCGCAGCATAGTGGCCTCATTATATCGATTCACGCTAATTCAGGTTTATTAACGGCCCAAATTCAACCACATCCCGCTTTGAGCGAGCCTCCGCCGCCGCCGCGCCCATTACTTTCAATCAGAGAGGTTTGACGCCCTCATCGGCCTCAGACCTGCCGGTTAGCGGGGATCAATACCGACGATCTGGCATCATAGGTTCTTATGCGGAAGATTTTGATCCTGTGTATTGCCACGGCGTTTGGGTTGACCGCGGACGACGATCCGCTCTCCCATATCACGGCCGAGTCGTTGCGCGGGCATCTTTCCTTTATTGCGTCCGACGCGCTCGAAGGCCGGGCCACGCCGTCGCGCGGGCTGGATCTGGCGGCCGAGTACATCGCCGCGCAGTTCCGCAGAGCAGGCCTCGAACCCGCCGGCGACGACGGCTATTTCCAGACCGCGACCGTGAACGTCCGCGAGCAGAATCCGGAAGGTTTCGAGATGACGGTGACCGGCGGAGGCAAGACCATCCACGTGGATCCCGGCCAGACGTCGATTGTGACCGACCGGCCGCTGAAGTTCGACGACGTTCCGGTCACGACGTCCGGGCAGGACGCCGCGGGGAAGGTGGTGATCCTGAGCAGTCGCGGTCCGATTCCGCAAGGAGCTCGGTTGGTGCTCTACTTCGGACGCGGCGGTGCGCAGGTGTCCATGCCCGATGGCCCGCGTAGCCGCTTCAGCCGCGACACGGTGCTTTCGCCCGAGCTGATGGAGTTCTTGAAGACCGCGCCCAACGCGAGGATGACGCTTCACGTTTCGGCAACGACCGAGCGGCCGGCCAAAGTGCGCAACGTCGCCGGCATTCTGCGCGGGTCCGACCCGAGCCTGCGCGACACCTTCGTCCTTCTCACCGCGCATTACGATCACCTGGGCGTGGGCTTCGATGGCGCCAACGACGATGGCAGCGGGACCGTTTCGGTGGTTGAAATCGCCAGTGCGCTCGCTTCGATGAACCCGCATCCCAAGCGCAGCATCGTGTTCATGACGTTTTTCGGCGAGGAGCGCGGGTTGCTCGGATCGCGATATTACGGGCGTCATCCGTTGGTGCCGGTGGCGAAGACCATCGCCGATCTGAATCTGGAACAGATCGGACGTACGGATTCGACCGTCGGCCCGCAGATCGCGAACGCGTCCATCACCGGTTTCGATTTTTCGGATGTGCCGAAGATTCTTACCGAAGCCGGAAAGGCCAACGGCATCCGAGTCTACAAAGACCCGCAGGCGAGCGATCCGTATTTCGCGCGCAGCGACAACCAGGCGTTGGCCGATCTGGGCGTCCCCGCGCACACGCTGTGCGTGGCGTTCGATTATCCGGATTATCACGGCATGGGCGACCACTGGGAAAAGGTCGATTTCGCGAACATGGCGAAGGTGGATCGAGCGGTCGCGGCGGGGTTGCTACGCCTGGCGTCGGATGAGCCGCCGCCGAAGTGGAACGAATCGAATCCGGCTGCGAAAAAGTACGTGGAGGCAGCCAGGAAGTTGCGGTAGACCCCCGCGCAGCGGCGCTGAAGCGCCACGCGGATTGAAATCCGCCGTCCGGTGCTCTAGCGATACAGCCAGCGAGCCAATTGCCAGTTGTATTGAAAATTCTCCGCAGAAAGCTGCGCGTGCGCGTTGTAGATGAACAGCGGCACATCCATTTCATGGAGCGAGCCGTGGGCGCGGTATTCAGGCGGGAGCGGTTCCGATTCGGCGTCCAGTTCGCCGAAAACCGTGTCGCGATCGCCCAGGACGATCAGATCTCCGATCCTTGAAGCCATCAGGTGAAAGCGCTTCGAAGCTTCACTTCTGGTGAGCACCGTTTCGACGCCTGTCAGACTGGAGATGGCCTTCGCCACCGGATCGATCTCGCGCGGATGGTTGCAATACACCCACGCGACGCCGCCATAGCCGCGGTGGTGTTTTAGATACTTATCGCGATCGACCGAAATTGCGATGCGGATGGGATTTCCACGTTTCGCGCAGGCTTTTTCAAGGTCCCAGCACACCGTCTTATGATTCATGCCGTGATCCGCCGTGAGCAGAAACATGGCATCCGGCGCGGCTGCGCTCGCTTCGCCGAGCAGTTGATCGAGACGCGCAAGATGTTCCTTCGATTCCGGCGCCTCGGGAGGCCAGGTGTGCATCGGAAAATCGGTGGTGTGGATGTACATGCAGCCCAGATCGCGGCGGTTCTTGAGGATATCGATGGCCGCCTGCATGAGCCAGTAATTGATCTCGCGGCTGTAGATGTTGGGCGCGGGGCCCAGGCGGCGAACCCAGTCTTGGGTGGGCGTTTCGGCGGCGAGAATCAGGTCGGCGCCGGGCGAGAGCAGCGTGGTGGTTTTCTTTTTCGAAGAAAGCAGCGCGGATTTCACGCCGTGCTTTTGCGCGCGCTGAAATAGAGTGGGTGCCAGCAGAAGGTCGGCCGTCTCCATGTATTCTTCGCGGCCGGTGCGTTCGTCGAAATACGAATTGCCAGTGATCCCGTGCCGGTCGGGCCACACGCCGCAGCAGATGGATGCATTGTTGGTATTGGTCACCGACGGCATGGTGTCCTGGACTTTACGAAACAATCCGTGTTCGCGCCAGCGCGCCAGAACCGGCATCTGGCTCTTCTCGAGGTATTCGACGCCGAATCCGTCGCACATCACCAGCACCACGCGCTGGGGCGTTGGCTCGGCGAAAGCCGGCGCGGAAAGCAGCGCGGCACTGGATGCAAGGAAGTCACGGCGGGTGCGCATGCCTCTCCAATATAGCTACTGTGAAGAGATGAGTCGTCGAGAGTTGATTAAAATTGCCGGCGCGTTGCCGGCGGCGATGTTTGCTGCCGATGCGGCGCGTCCGCGAGCGCGCGAGCTGGGGCTTGCGCCGGGCACGTTTCCTCCCGGTCCGCTGAATTCGATCACGGACGTGGCGGGCGTGCGAGTCGGCCAGGTGACGCTGATCGAAGGCGACCAGGTCCGCACAGGCGTGACGGCAATTCTTCCGCATGGCGGAAATCTGTTCCAGGACAAGGTACCGGGCGGAGTATTTGTCGGCAACGCGTTCGGCAAGCTGGCGGGATCCACTCAGGTGCAGGAGCTGGGAACCATTGAGACGCCGATCGTGCTGACGAATACCTTGAATGTCGGAACGGCGGTGGAGTCAGTGGTCGCGTGGACGCTGGCGCGGCCCGGCAACGAGAAGGTCGGGTCAGTAAATGCGCTGGTGGGCGAAACCAACGACGGGGTTCTGAACGACATTCGCGGCATGCACGTGCATCGCGAGCATGTGATCGCGGCGATCGACGGCGCAAAAGACGGGCCGGTCGAAGAGGGTTCGGTGGGCGCGGGCACCGGGACCATCTGCTTTCAATGGAAGGGCGGGATCGGGACTTCCTCGCGTATTCTGCCCGATCGCTTTGGCGGCTACCGGCTGGGTGTTCTGGTCCAGACCAATTTCGGCGGAGTGCTCAGCATGGGCGGAGCACCGGTGGGCAAGGAGCTGAAGCGGTACGCGTACGCGCCCGCCAATGACGATGGCTCCTGCATGATCGTAGTCGCGACGGATGCGCCGCTTTCGGGGCACGAATGCCAGCGGCTGGCCGCGCGAGCGGTGTTCGGGTTGGCGCGTACGGGATCGTCGTATTCGAACGGCAGTGGAGATTTCGCAATTGCGTTTTCGACCGCGCCGGGCGCACGCGTCAAGTTTGGCGCGACCCGGGCGTTCACGACCGAAGTGGTGCCGAGCGAGGGGATGTCTCCGTTGTTCGAAGCCGCGCTCGAGGCGACCGAGGAAGCGGTGTACAACTCACTGCTCAAGGCGACCACGACAACGTCGCGAGGGCGAACCGTGGAAGCGATTCCCATCGATCGCGTGCGTGAAATTCTCCGGAAGCACGGATTCTAGTGTCCTGGAGTGATGATGTGGGGCTGGCTTTCAGCTGATCTTACGCCGCGATTTGGATTGGGCGCGGAGCCGTTTCAGGGGATCGTCGGGAACGTAGTCCAACTCGCGAGAGAGGGTCTCCACCAGCCGCGTCAGCGCGCGCACTCGCGCCCAATATTTGTCGTTGCCTTCCACCAGATGCCATGGCGCCGTGCGCGTGCTGGTCTTCACCAGCATTTCTTCGACAGCTTCCTGGTACACGTCCCACTTTTCGCGATTACGCCAGTCTTCGTCGGTGAGCTTCCACGACTTGTAGCCGATGCGCCGGCGTTCTTCGAACCGGCGCAGCTGCTCTTCGGGCGAAATGTGAATCCAGAACTTCACCAGAATCGCACCGAAGTCGCGCAACTGACGCTCGAAGGAATTGATTTCCTTGTAGGCCCGTTTCCAGGCTTCCTCCTCGGCGAAGCCTTCCACGCGCTCCACCAGAACGCGGCCATACCAGGTGCGGTCGAAGATGGCGATCTGGCCGCGCTCCGGCAGGCGGCGCCAGAATCGATACAGATAGTGACGCGTCTTGTCTTCGCCCTGCGGCGCGCTGATCGGGTAGACGACGAAGCCGCGCGGATCGATTTTTTCGGTGATGCGCTTGATCACGCCGCCTTTCCCGGCCGCATCCCATCCTTCGAAGGCGACCATCACCGGGCGCTTCTGCACGTAGACCTGCCAGGACAGTTCGCGAAGCTGGATCTGGCGGCGGGCGATCTCGATCACATACCGGTCGCGCGCGAGCGAGCGGGAAAGATCAAGCGTCTCCAGCATCGGAACCCTCCTTGGCCCGATCCAGAGTTTCCATGGCCGCGCGGACATCCACGTCCTGTTTCGACGCCTCTTCCGCAGTCTCCCGGGGAGGAGCGGCGCGGCCCAGCCGGCGCTCCAGCGCATCGATGACCGTTTCGAGCATTTTCTTCCGCGCCCACCAGCGCGAAGTTGCTTCGACGATGGTCCACGGCGCGTACTCGCATTCCGTGAGCTCCAGCATATCTTCGATCGCGGCCAGATGTTGAGCGTAATTGCGCTGGCGGTCGCGATCCGCGCGGGTGATGCGCCAGGCTTCGAGCGGATTGGCCCGGATCTTCCGGAACCTGCGCTTCTGCGTTTTCTGGTCGATGTGCAGGAAAAACTTGACGATCACTGTGCCGTCGTCAGCCAGCATCCGCTCGAAATCGACGATGTCGTGAAACGCGGCGCGCCAGGCGGGTTTGTCGATCGCCTGCGTGACGCGTTCTTCGAGCACGCGGCCGTACCAGCTCTGGTCGAAAATCACCATCTCGCCGCGATTGGGGACCTTCAGCCAGAAGCGCCAGAGCCACGGGAAGGCCTGTTCATAGGTACGCGGCGGAACGGTGCAGTACACCTTGTAGCCGCGCGGATCCAGACGTTGGGTGAGCGCGCCGATCGCGCCGCCTTTGCCGGCCGCGTCCCAACCTTCCACCACCACCATGGAGGAAATTTTGTGATCCCAGCAGGCTTTCTCGAGATCGAACAGACGCCGCTGGAGGGCCGGAAGAGACTGGTTGTATTCTTCGTGCGACAGGCGCCGCTTCAGATTGACGTTTTCAAGCATCTTCGGACAGGGGAAGCTGTGGATGAGTTTACCTGATGTATCCGCAGTGGCGCACGCACTCCTGCGTGCCGTGTCGCGACTCTTCGCGACGCTTCGTCTGCCGAAGGCGCCGCGGACGGCGGATTTCAATCCGCGCGGCGCTTGAGCGCCGCCAGCACAGCAAGGCTCAAGCCTTGCGCGGATTAAAATCCGCCGTCCATGCCGACGCGGCACGCAAGAGTGTCTGCGCCACTAACCGTTAGACGGTCCGCTTGTGGAGACGGCCGTCCTGCATGATAATCACGACACGATCCCCGCCCGAACCCAGCACCGACATATCTTCGAGCGGGTTGCCGTCGAGCACCAGCAGATCGGCGTACGCTCCTTCGCGAATGCACCCGAGCTTTCCGGTCTGGCCCATTAACTCCGCATTCACGGCGCAAGCCGACCGTAAAACGTCGATCGCCGGCAGCACCTTTGCGCGCAGCGTGAATTCGGTGCTTTGACGCGTGTGAAGCGTGCCCAACAGATCGCTGCCGAGGCCCATTTTCACGCCCGCCGCTTTCATAATCTCCAGGCTTGACAGAGCCGAATCGGCCACCCGCCGCAGCTTTTCCATGCTTACTTTCGGAAAACCCAGCGACTCGCCTTCTTCAAACAGCGCGATCAGAGTCGAAATGGTTGGCACGGTATAAGCACCGCGCTCGGCCACGTAATCCGCGGTTTCGCGATCGATCAGCGTGGCGTGCTCGATGGATTTCACACCCAGCTTCGCGGCCCGGCGAACGGCTTCGTTCGGATGACAATGGGCGGCCACGTAGGAACCGGCGCGCTCGGCTTCGTCGACGGCGGCGCGGATCTCATCGTCGGAATACTGGCAGCGGTCGAGCGGATCGGTGGGCGATGCGACGCCTCCGGAACCCATGATCTTGATGTGCGCGGCGCCCCGGCGCAGCTCTTCGCGCACCGCTTTGCGCACGGCGTCGGCGCCGTCGGCAATCACCGCCATCGGATCGGCGTGATACGAGCAGCCGCAGTAATGATCCAGCGAATGATCGCCCGGCCGGAAGTCGCCATGGCCGCCGGTCTGCGAGATCACGCGGCCGCCGTAAAACAGCCTGGGCACGCGATCGAGCAAACCATCCTTGATCGCATGAGCTAGGCCAATATCCGCGCCTCCCACATCGCGGAGCGTGGTGAATCCGCGGTCGAGGCTCGAGTGCATGAAGTGCGCCGCGAAGTGCGCCAGATACGATACCGGCGATTGCGCCACACGGACAATATTCAGCCCCGCGGCGTAAACATGGACGTGCGCGTCAATCAGGCCGGGCATCAGGAAACGGCCGCCGCAATCAATCACCTCAGCGCCGTCCCCGGCCGGACGCGCGGACACCTCGCGGATCACGTTCCCTTCGACGACGACGTTCACATCGTCGCGCAGTTTTTCCGATTCGCCGTCGAAAACGCGGGCGGATTGAAAGACAATTTTCCTGGCCATTGGGTTCCCGCTCATACTATATGTTTGTGGCAGTGAGCCGCAAGCGAGCGGAGGGAGGGCGGATTTTTTCGCGCGACCACACGCTGGTTCCGCGCAGGGGACTGAGGAAAAGCGCGAGATTTTACGGGCGATCCTCCAGTTCCGCGACGTCGGCTTCGGCTGCTTCGAACTCGAGCCGGGTCAACTCGAACAAGCCGCAATCGGGGCAGATCACCTCGATTTGGCTTTTCCCTTCATCCACAAAGCGCCCGATCGCGTCCGCACGGCAGCGTGGGCACGCTATTTCCCGCGGGCCTTCATCATCAAAGATAGCCATGCCACGCAAGGGAGCACGCCGGGGGCCGCGAGGCAATGGAAAGCCGTGCGCGATCAGGGCGATGAGCAGAATAAAAGGGCGCCACGATGGCAACTTTTGAGCCGGGTATAATTCAACCTGATGAGCACCCTGGCCGATCCGCAAATGCAGGCGGACTGTTGCGAACGGCTGGCGCGGATCGATCCGGCGGTCACGCCGCGCTGGGGCAAGATGACAGCTCACCAGATGATCTGTCACCTCCACGATTCTTTCGGCGTTGCGTCGGGCGAGAAAGTGGCGAGCCCCACCAATAACCTGCTGCACAAGACGCTCTTCAAATGGGTGGCCCTCCACACGCCGATGAAGTGGCCTCCGGGCGTGCCGACGCGGCCGGAAATGGAACAAGGTAAGGGAGGCACTCCCCCGGTCGATTGGGAGCGCGATCGCGCCCAGCTGCGCGCCGTGATCCTGGCCTTCCGCGGCCGCACCGCATTCGGCGTGCATCCCATGTTCGGCGAGATGAGTCGATCCGATTGGATGATCTGGGGCTACCGGCACGTCGACCATCACCTGCGCCAGTTCGGGGTGTGATTTACCTGACTGCTTCGCCACCCACCCAGATGGGCGACGACCAGGCGTGCGCCCCGTCGAGCTGCGTCAGCCGGATGTAATAGTAATCGCCGGGCTGAAGATTCCCTCGATCGACGAAATCCAGCTCGCCGTCCATGGGCGCCTGCGGATTCACCAGTTGAATAAAAATCGAGTCGATGTGCCGGTCGACCGGCAATTCGCGCGTGAGCAGCGAGTCCGCGATCTCGTTGAACGGAAGCGTGACGGTGGACGCGGGGATTCTCGCGTTGGGCCGAACCTGCGGGGGCGCGACGCCGGATTCGACGGACGGGTCCAGATGAATCACGAAACGCGTTGACGGCGTGACCTGATCCAGATCCAGCATTAAAATGTCGGCGCGCCCGCGCGTCATGTCGTCGAACACGATGTGATTCGAATTCGGCGGATCCTGCCGCGCGAACTCGGAATAGCGATTGTCGAAATAATTCCGAATCCCCTGGATCTTCGCGCCTTCGACGTCAAGCGTTCCCTTCCATCGCCGATATCCGCGCGGATTGTCGCGAATGAATGCTTCGGAGCTCGAATTGAATCCCAGCTCGACGCGGGAACTGGGTTTCAGCTCGGTCTGCGCCATGCGCCGCGCATAGATCACTTCGCCGTTTTTGATCACTTCCACGCGATCGATGGGCGAGGTTCCCGAAAAGCGCGCGTGGATACGCCGGTCCTGAGTGTTGGTGATGCGCTGGCCCGCGGGCTGGCCGTTCAGTTGGAATTCAAGCAGGATGCGCTGCGCGTCGCTGGATGCATAGGTGGCGCGGTCGCGCAGAGCGTCGAAAATTTCATTCGACCCTTTGGTTTTCGCGCGCACCGCGACCAGCGAATTCATCTGCTGCAGATTTCCGTTCGGCATCGTGCCGCTGTAGCCGGGACGCGTGCGATGATCGTCGGAAGCGCCCACAAAGCCGACCTGATACCCCTGGCGCAGATAATAATTCCCGAACCATTCGAAGGTTCCGTGCATGGACGCGATCTCCACCAGACGCTCCAGGTCCGGATCGCTATGCCGCCAGTCCGCCGCCTGGTGCGCGTGCGGAATCACCAGCACGTCTTTGGTCATGTATTTGCTGCGCAGCCCCTGATACAGCAGCGATAGGTTGTAATACATCTGGGTGGGCACGCGATCGCGTCCGGGCGACCGGAAAAACACGTTATGATGCCCGCCGCTGGTGCGATTGGTGGTCCATTCATACGCCAGATACGCGATGAACCGCCCGGGTTCGGTGTAGCGGCCGACCGCTTCGTTCATGGTGCGCCACTCCGAATCGTCCAGCCAGATATCGTGCTCGCTCAGGCCCGCGAAATCCAGCCAGGCATCGTCGCGCGCCCAGGTATAGAAGCGGTCGATGCTGCCCATGCCTTCGGAAAATCCGCTGTGCGCGTGCGTCTCTCCCCAATAAATGCGCGACGCCGGATTCGTTTCCACCCACACGGGATTGCTTCGGCCGGTGAGCTTTCCATCCACCGACCGGACATCGAAGCGATAAACCCCGGGCTGGTCGATGTGCAAATCGTTGAGCACCACCAGTCCTTCGCTTCCCGCCGGGATGGATCGGACGGCCGTTCCGTTCAACGAAACTTCGTACGCCGGAATGTTGCCCGTGGCTCGATTCCAACGGTCGTCTTCACTGCGGACCGCCATCTTGAACCGTTCGCCGGTCTGCACGATTGACGGCGCCGTCGGTCGAACGTAGGAAACCTGGTTGCCGAGAATCGAAAATCCCGGCCACGCCGGCGTCAGATAGCGGCCCTTGCCTTCCAGGTCGACGTACACGGGATACAGCATCCGGTCGTTGCTGAAAGTGTTCATCAGCATCCCGCGCGACCCGCCGCTGCGGTCGCCGTAGGTGAAGGTGATCGTATCGCCCGCCTTCAGGGGCACGTTGCCTTCCAGCTTGAACGCGGCATTCAAGGATTCTCCGCGAAATCCACCGTGCATGCCCGCCCATTCGACTCCCGTCTTCTGAAAGCGCGCCGCGGGATTTGAGCATTTGATGGTCACATAATTGTTCGCGGCCGGATCGGTATTCTGCGGCGGACCCGCGTCGCTCATCAGCATGCGCCCGAGCATGAACTCACCGCCGGGATTCATCGGCATTTCGCCAATGGTGACCACTTCATCGAAAGTCTGGAAGCTCGAAGCGGGAAACGGACCGGTATTCGACGCGCGCATCGTCGGAATCGCCTTGGGCGTTTCATCCTTGATACGGAATTCGTAAATCAAATCGTCCACGTTCTTCAGCAGGGCGCGCATGTTGACCGGCTCCGACGGCGGCGAGTTCTGCTCGCGGGCGTCGCGCAGCACCCACACGAAGCGCAGATCCTGCGTCGCGTTCACCGGCACGGGCCCGCCAGTGAGCGCGTACGCGTTGATCCATTGCCACAGGATCACCCCGCGATCGGGGACGTTCTGCGGATTGGTCGGCTGCGCCGCCGCGTCGCGCTTCAACTGGTTCACTTGCTGGCGCAACTGTGGAGTCAGGTAATCCGGATTCTGTGCAGTGGCACGAGACAGTCCGAAATAGGCCACAATGGCGGCCGTTACCAGCGCGAGGGTCAGGATGAATCGTCGGGTCAACGGAGATCTCCTCTCGGGCGTACCTTTCTGTTATACGACAACCGCCTCAAAACCTGATACCATGGCCAACCGGCGGGTCGATCCCGCCGCCAGGCTTGTTTGATGGACTCTGAGCGTTCCGAGCGCATTCGTTACTTCGGCTTCGCAGCCTTCGTCGGCGTCCTGCTGTTGCTGAATCTCACCGGCTACTTCCGCACCATCTTCGGCATCGACACGGCGGCTATCCTTACTGTACTCGCCGGCTACCGGATTTTTTTCAATTCGATCGCCGCGCTGCTCGAAAAAGAAATCTCCGCCGACCTGGCCATCTGCATCGCAGTGATCGCCGCGCTGGTGGTCGGCCAGTATCTGGCCGCGGCCGAGGCGATGTTCATCATGCTGGTGGGCGAAGGCCTGGAGGCCTACGCAGCCGGCCGCACCTCCGCCGCGATTCACCGCTTCGTCGAGCAGATGCCGCGCCGCGCGCGCAAGCTGGTGGATGGCGAAGAGCAGGAAGTCGACGCGTCATCGCTGGTTCCCGGCGACCTCATCGCAGTGCGCGCCGGCGAACGTATTCCGGCCGACGGCGTGGTGCAGTCCGGCATTTCGAGCGTCGACGAGAGCACCATCACGGGCGAGGCGCTGCCGCGCGAAAAGGAAATCGGTGAAGAAGTTTACTCCGGCACGCTGAACGGTAACGGCCTGCTGCGGATTCAAGTGACGCGCTCGGGCGATGAGACCACCCTTTCGCGCGTGGTTGCGCTGGTCGAAGAAGCCCGTGAGCAGCGCGCTCCAGTCGAGCGCCTGGCCGACCGTTACGCACGATATTTTCTACCAGCGCTTTTGCTCGCCGCGGCGGGAACATTTTATTTCACGGGCGACTGGCTCCGCACCGTCGCCGTACTCATCGTCGCGTGTCCCTGCGCGCTCATTCTGGCGACTCCGACTGCCATGGTCTCAGCGATCGGCGGCCTGGCGCGGCGCGGAATTCTGGTGCGCGGCGGCACCGTGCTTCAACAGGCCGCCAAAGTCGACACGGTGGTGTTCGACAAAACCGGCACCATCACCAGCGGGCAATTCGAAATCCTGCGCGTGATCGCGCTCACTGGAACAGAAACCGGAATTATTCGCCTGGCGGCCGCGGCGGAAAGCGGATCGGACCACGTGCTCGCGCGCGTGATCGCCGCCGAAGCCACGCGGCGCGGCGTGAAGCTTCAAGGCATCGAGCACGGCCACATTCTTCCCGGCCGCGGCGCCGAATGCATGTTCGAAGGACGCACCATCCGAGCCGGAAGCGCGGCGTTTCTGGCCGAGCACGGAATCGAAGGTGCGGACCCTTTGCTCGAAGCCGCCGACCGTCTGGGCGCGACCGCCGTACTGGTCGCCGAGGAAGGCGATCTGGCCGGCGCGATCCTGTTGCGCGATCGCATTCGCGAAGGCGTCGCGGCCCGCGATCGAGCAGTTGAAGCAGCTCGACATCACGTATCAAGTGATGCTCACCGGCGATCGCCGGCGCGCCGCCGAAGTGATCGGACGCGAAGCGGGCATCCCCACGGTCGAAGCAGAACTGCTGCCCGAGCAGAAGCTGGATCGCGTGCGCCAGCTTTCCTCGCAAGGGCGCGTGGTCGCCATGGTCGGCGATGGCGTGAACGATGCGCCCGCGTTGGCCGCCGCGCAGGTTGGCATCGCCGTCTCGGGCGCAAGCGATATCACGGCAGAAGCGGCCGACGTGGTCTACATGGGCCACTCGCTCGAAAATCTTCCCAAACTGTTCGACGTAAGCCGGCGCGCCGTCGCCACCGCGTGGCAGAACATCATCCTCTTCGCGGGCTTGTTCAACGTGGTCGCGGTCGCGCTGGCCGCCACCGGAATCCTTTCGCCCATCGGAGCGGCGGTCACGCATCAGTTGTCGTCGTTCTTCGTGATGATCAACTCGCTGCGCCTGCTGCGCGTGGAGCGCACGGGGTGGAGGTGGTTGAATCGCACTCCGCTGCCGGCCGCGTGGACTTTCGTTCGCCATAAACTCGAAGCCTTTGATGTTCGCGACGCATTCGTCCGCTTGATCGAGCGCTGGCGCGAATTCGTACGCCCCGCCGCGATCGCGGCCGTGGCCTTGATCGTCCTGTCCGGCGTCCACATCATCGGCCCCGCGCAAGTCGGAATCGTCGAGCGTTTCGGCCGTCGTTTGGTTCCCTACGAAGCGCCCGGCCTGCACTATCGATTTCCCTGGCCCATCGATCAACTCACCCGTATCCAGGCGAAACAGGTGCGCACCGTCGAAATCGGTTTCCGTTCGGCCGCGTCGAAGCCCGATAGCGAGCCGGCCGCGTACGAATGGAACGTGCAGCATCGCTCCGGCCGTTTTCAATCGCGGCCGGAGGAATCGCTGATGCTGGCCGGCGATCAGAACATGATGGAAGTGAACGCGGTGGTGCATTACCGGCTGTCGCGGCCTGACGAGTTTCTGCTGCGCCAGCTGGACGGCGAATCGACCGTGCGAACCGCGGCGGAAGGCGCCCTCACTTCAATTGCCGGCACCACTTCGCTCGACGACATTCTCACCACCGGCCGAAAAAGTGTGGAAGCGCGCGTCAAGAGCGAACTCCAGGCGCGTCTTGACCGCTACGCCGCGGGCGTCGAGGTTCTGCACGTGCAACTGCTCGACGTCCATCCGTCCATTGAAGTGGTGGATGCGTTTCGCGATGTTTCCGGCGCATATGAAGAAAAAAACCGCATGATCAACGAAGCCGAAGCGTATCGCAATGAGCAAATCGCGTTATCGCGCGGCAATGCGAAGGCGCTGATTGCAGGCGCCGAAGGCTATTCGCTGGATAAGAAAAACCGCTCGTCGGGCGATGCGACCCGCTTCCTGCTGCGCGAATCCGGCTATGCCGCCAGCCCCGATCTCACCGGCATCCGCCTCTATCTCGAAACCATGGAGCAGATCCTGCCGGGGAAACGCAAAATGATCGTCGACTCCGGCAAGGGCCGCCGTCACCTGATTCTGCTCGAGGACGGCGTGGAGATCGCCCCGCCGGGAGCCGCGATCCTCGCTCCTCCGAAAGGTCCGATTGAATGATCAACGAAAGCTATCGAAAATATTATCCGTGGGCAGCAGGAGTGGCGTTTCTGCTGCTGGTGTGGCTCATCTTTTTTTCCGTCCGGGAAACCGAGTTCGTCCTGGTCACCCAGTTCGGCAAGCCGCTCTACACCGTCGCCGAGCCCGGCCTCCACATGAAATGGCCGTTCCAGACGTCCACTTATTTCGACCGGCGCCTGCGCATCTACAATCCGAGGCCCAGTGAATTTCTGACGCGCGACAAAAAGAACCTGGTGATCGAAAGCTACGTGGCGTGGAAGATTGACGATCCTAAGCGGTTTGTCGAAACCGTCGGCGATCCGGTAGCGGCGGAGATGCGCCTGCACGATATCGTCTGGTCTGGATTGTCGGCCGCGCTCGGCACGCAGGATCTGGAAAGCATCGTTTCCACCAATCTCCAGACCGTGAAAGCCGACGCGATGCTGGACCGGTTGACGTCGCTCACCGATCGCGCCGCGCTCGAGCAATACGGAATCGCAGTCGCGGATGTTCGCATCAAGCGCCTGAACCTTCCCGAACAGAACAAGCAGAGCGTCTACGCCCGCATGCGCGCCGAGCGCGAGCGCATCGCCCGCCAGTATCGCGCCGAAGGCGAAGAACAAGCCCTCAGCATCCGCGCCGACGCCGATCGCCAGAAGGAAGAAATTCTTTCGGTGGCCTACAAGGAAGCCGAAAAAGTGAAAGGCGAAGGCGACGCCGAGGCCACACGTTCCTATAGCCAGGCGTATTCGAAAAACCCGGCGTTCTATAAACTTCTCCGCACGCTCGATTCGTACAAGAAGATTTTTGACGATAAAACCACGGCGATTTTGAGTTCGGATTCCGAGCTGTTAAGAGTGCTGATGCACGGCGGAGGCGCGAAGTAGATCCAGTGAGCGCGACGTTACTGCTGCATCCCCCTCCCGACGTTCTCGATGCACCGCGTCCCGACCGGCGCCGTCGCGTGCTCGGCGGATTATTGATCGTGTGGCTGCTCACCAGCATCTATATTGTGAGGATCGATCAGCAGGCGGTGGTGACCCGCTTTGGCGCGGTCGTGAATCCGCGTGTCATGCCCGGCATTCACCTCGCACTGCCGTGGCCCATCGATCGCGTGACTACGCTCAAGGTTCAGCAGCTGCAAAGACTCGTGGTGGGCGGCGAACTGGCCGATACCGTCACCGGCCGCAGCCAGCCGCTGCAATCGCAATTTCTGACCGGGGATCAGAACATTATTAGTATGCGCGTGGTCGTGCAATATTCGGTCGGAGTTCCGGTCGATTATCTCTACCGCACGCAGGACGTCGCTCGCAGCGTGGGCGCGGCGGTCGAGACGGCGCTTGCCGAACGCGTCGCCGGCCGGAATGTGGACGCGGTGTTGACCACCGAAAAACAGAACGTGCAGGAAGAAGTGCGGGCGCAAGCCCAGCGCATCCTGAACGATTATCGCGCGGGCGTGTTGTTATCGACGGTGAACATGGAAAGCGCCGTCCCTCCGCCCGAAGCCGCCGACGCGTTTCGCGACGTGGCCAGCGCGCGCGCCGATTCATCGCGCATCGTGAGCGAAGCGCAGGGCTACGCCAATGACGAGATCCCCAAAGCGCGTGGCGAGGCGCAGCAGATGCTCGAACAGGCGCAGGCTTACAAGGAAACCAAAATCAACACCGCGCAGGGGGATGCGGCGCGCTTCACCGAGGTGGCGGCCGAGTATGCCAAAGCGTCGGAAGTCAACGGCCGGCGCCTGTATCTGGAAACCATGGAGCAGGTCCTACCGAGGATCAAGAAATTGATTGTCGATAACAACGGCAATCTCGATCTGACCATCATTCGCAAGGGCGACGGCGGCAAGTGAACAAGCAGGCCGCCGCGCGAATCGTAACGATTGTGGTGCTCATTGGCGCGCTGGGCGCGGTGATCGTGCGCAAAACCGATTTCCGTCTGTTGAGGTTGTCCGAACAACAGGAAGTCAAGCCGCAGGACGCCATTTACGCGATGCTCGACGCGGCCCGCAATGGCGACGTCGCGCGCTACCTTTCGAGCTACACCGGAGAAATGGCACACGCGCTCACGCGCGCGAAAAACGATTCGCCCGATTTCGCCAAGTATCTGCGCGATTCAAACGCGCAGCTCAAAGGAATCGCGGTGATGGAACCGCAGCCGCAGCCCGACGGCCAGGTCGAACTCCGTGTCGAATACGTTTACCAGGATCGCAACGAAGCGCAGTTTTATCTTCTTTCGAAGACGGCCAGCGGCTGGAAGATCTCGCGCGTGGAAAATTCGGAGCGCGTGAAAACCATCATCCCCTACGGCACTCCGGTTCAGTAGGACCGCCGATCGACCAGCCCTGCCGGTGACGGCGGGGATCAATCCCTGCATATGGCGCCGGATGCCGCTTGCACAGGCCTATCTAATAAAGGACGTCACGGCCGCGCCGCCGATTCCCTGCTCCCCGCACACTGAATAAAACAGAAACAACTTTCCATGTTCGCGGAATAATGCCGGATCGCGCAAAGCATTCTCCGGCCCCTCCGACTCGCCCGCCCGCGAAGGTTTCACGGGGAGATCGGGGCATTCGTACTTCTCGCGCGGCACCAGAACCTCGACCGCCGGCGACGCCTTCCACGTGTTCCAGTCGCTCGAAAGTGCGATAGTCGACAGCAGAATCTTCTCCGGAGCATCGCCGATCGCCGAGAAAAACACATACAGCGTGTTCCCTTTCACCAGCACCGCGACGTGCCGCACGCGCCCCGCATACCGCGATCCGTCAAAAGGATTCGGCCCTGCCTCGAACGGCCCTTCGACACTCTTCGCCCGCGAAAGCACGCCGAGCCGCGCCATCCCGTAATGCACTCCCGACCAGTCGAACACCCGCAGATACGAAGTCCTCAGCGTAATCCCCGGCCGCGTTTCGAAATGAATGCCGTCGCGCGAAATCGTGGTCTGGGTGTACTGCGCATAGCCGCCTGCCCGCATGAACTTCGCGGCCGCCTGCGGGTCGACCGGCCAGCGATTTCCATCCGTCCACATCCCGTGCACATACATCACCAGGCGATGATTCGCGTCATCGATGAACACTTCGGGCGACGCGACATGCGTGTACAGATTCGGCGGACTATCCGCCGGATCCGGCTGCGGGCGCGTAAAAATCGTAGCGCTGGCGTTCAATACCCCCGGCTCGTAAATCTTCCACGGCCCTTGAAGCAAATTCGCATACGCCAGGCGAATGAACGCGCCCTTGTGATGCGCGAAATACATGTAGTAGCGGCCCAGCGGATGCTTCACCCAGCCTGGAACACGAATCACGGACGGCCCGTTGACGTTATCGCCGACCGATTTCGAACTGTGCACCGAAACCAGCGGATTTTCCGGAAAACGCTGGCACCACAACCACGGCCCGACGAGCGCTAGCAGTACGAAAAAACGCATCATTTGCCGGTATAAGTGATATACATCGGCGACGCCCACACGATTTCGCCGTTCTCCTGCTCGCCGCGCACGTAGTAGTAACTCATCTTCCCGGATTGGGCCGCCATGTCCTGCCACGAAAAGTCGACCTTCGCGGTCTTCGGCTCGCGAGTGTAGACGTATTTGCCGTCCTTGACGATATAGATTTTCGAAAACGGCGCCGTTCCCGTAAATTTCACCTGCAGCGACGGCAGCGACGGGGTCGAAAACTGGTCCCCCATCATATATTTGCCGCTCGACACGTCGGCCACGATGTTGTCGGTGGACGCGTAGAGATGCCGTTTCTTGAATCCTTCGAGCACCGCGTCGCGATTCACGCCGGTCACATAAACGTTGGCGTAGCTGATGTGCGTCGAAATATGATCCGAGCTCGCTTCAAACGAAAGTTTGTAGCCCTTAGCCAGCGCCAGATCGATGAATCCCTTCGGCCGCCAGCCGCCGATTGAGTCCTTATCATTGTTCGACCGCGGCGCGTCCGGCATTTCGTAGTTCTGCCGATCGCCTTGATAAATCTCCACCGAAGTCTCGGTCAGCGGATCGTTATCGCGCCAGTCCGTGCCCATCAGAGTGCCGCTGGTGTGCGACGCGGTGACGCCGTTGAAGTATTTCAGATACGCGTACAGCATCAGGGTGTCGGGAGCGCGCACCGTTTCGTCCGGCTTCGTGATGGGCAGACGCGGCAGAACGCGCACGCCGCGCTGCGCGAAAATCACGTTGCGATGGCCCTCCGGATAGCTCACGCTGCGCTCGTAATTGAACATCGGCGAGAACTGGCCGGGATTATAAAAGATGTCGGTGAGCTTCTGCGTGATCCACCAGGTGTACTCGCGGCCCGCGCCGTTGTCGTGGTCGCAGCAGCCGATCCAATCCATCGCGGCCGTGTCGATCGCGTAGCGCCACTGGTCGAGCATCTTGCCGTCATTGCCGCCATCCATCGAAATTTCGCTGTGCCGGTGAAATTCGCCGCGCGCAATGCGCAGATTGCCCTTCCGGTACCCGCGCAGCGTAGCGACATCGCCACGTTCGGATTGAGTTCCCGTATCCGCCGGCGCGGCGGCGGCGGTCTGTCCCGCGGCGACCGCGACCGATCCGGACACCGGCGTGAGCGTCACGACATTCGCGTAAAGATCGTTGTTAAACGGGTCCACCGGCACGCTTGGATTGATACCAGTGGCGGTCGAATACTTCTCAATAGGTTGGAACTGCCGCCGTCCGTCCGCGGACCCGACCACCAGCAACTCGCCGGCCCGTGTCGAAACCAGCGCCGGGCGATTGTCCAGCAGATTATCGGAGTGCGACAGGAAAATCGGCCCGGTCCACTGCGAGCCGTCGTAGGAAACTACATACTCAGTCCACACGGTGCCGATCGGATTCCACCAGATGGGATGATTGCTGCGCACGGCCAGCCAGATTCGCCCGGAAGAATCGATATGCAGGCGCGGGCTGGTGTTCCTGGGGGCCTGCACGTTGCGCTGGCTGGTATTGTTGTTGCGCGTCCTGGCGTTGTTCGGATCGGGCTTCAGCCAACCGTCGCCGGCTTCGCTTTGATGGTTGCGCAATTCGACTCGCGCCGCCGCAATCCCCGGCAGGGCGGTTCCCGGATCGGCGGTCGTGTGGATCGCATGACCGTTCTTATCGAATCCGATCAACTGCACATCGCGACCTTGATACAACGCGAGCCCGGTGGTGTCATACGCGCCGAAATCCTTGCCCCAGCCTTCCCCGCCCTGCTCATAGGCGATCCACAATTGACCCGAGGGATCGTACGCGACGGAGGGATACGCTTCGTAACGCGCCGACGCCGCGACCGCTGTTTCGGCTCCCCAAGTTCCCGCGTTCGCGGTTCGCATGTACACGTCGTAATTCCCGTTGCGATACGAATCCCAGGCGACGGTTACGTGTCCGGAACCATCCGCCGCGATGGCCGGATTCCACTCATTGGCCGACGAAGAGCTCACCAGCGCCGGCGATGAGAATCGATTCCCATTCTGCGTCGCAGCAAAAATCGCGGCCTTCCCGTTTCTCCATCCCTGCCACGCCACCCACACTTTACCTTGCGAATCCGTGGCCGCGACCACGTCGACGTCCGATCCGGGCGCGCTGCTGATACGGACCGACGGCCCCGGCGTCCCCCTGTCGATCACGCGGCCCCACACGTCGAAATTTCCTTTATCGTTCTGCGACCAGAACACCCACACGCGTCCCGCGCCGTCCATCGTAATCGCAGGACGATACAGATCGCCGCCGCCAGGCGTAACCGCGATCGGCGCGTCCGCCTTACCGCCGGACATTTTCATCAACATCACCTGATCGCCACCGGTGGGCGACTTGAGCGGCGCGAAATCCGTGATCGGCTGGGTTGGATTCCAGCGCAGCCGGTTGTGATCCGGATTGTGCTTGAACTCCATATAAGCGACCCACACGTTGCCGCTCTGGTCGGCGATGGCCGCCGGATAATCCTGCTCTTCGGGCGAACTGGTGAGCTGCGTGAACGGCGGAATCCGGTCTACCGTCACGCGATTGTTCAGCAGATTCGCCGCCTTACCATAAGGAATTTCGCTCAGCCGGATGGTGAAATTTCCCTGCGCGGTGGTGACGTCGATGGAAGTGTTTTCGCTCGATTCGTCCAGATACAGCACCACTCCGTTGGCAATATAGGGAAGCTCCACCCGGTTGCCGAACAGTCCACGGCCGCCGAACAGGCGGATGATGTGCGTGGAGGCGGTCCACGAATTTCCGCGGATGGCGTCGCTGCCTTCGAAACGCCACGGCTCGATCGAGGCGATGTGGCCTCCGCGCGCCGCGGCCGAGCCGTCCCACTTCACTTCGGCACGATCGCCAACGCCGAAAACCACGCGCACACCCGCGGCGGCCCGCGCATTCGGGGAAAACACACTGAGGCCAAACAAGGCAACTGCAACCACGGAGGCAGCTTTCATCATGTGATGGTCCTTTTCGTTGAAGTGGCGCTCTCAATCATACGCCCGTCCACGCGCGGATGCACCCCCGAATTTGCAAT
Source organism: Terriglobia bacterium (assembly GCA_963797245.1). Taxonomy (GTDB): domain Bacteria; phylum Acidobacteriota; class Terriglobia; order Bryobacterales; family Bryobacteraceae; genus Palsa-187. The sequence goes on along the minus strand of CAWCPE010000005.1, from coordinate 335,010 downwards.
CTTTCCGATCGAAACAGCCTCGCAGGCGAATCGCGCCGCAGGAGGCGAACTGTATAGCAGAAGAATACACGAATCTGTAACGAGTTCTTGACGGGCGCTTCGGATTCGGGATAAACTCCTCAGCAGTCGTTTCCAGGTTGGGAGGTACATATGATCCACGACGATCGGCCGTCGGGCGTTTCCCTTCGCTGTTCAGTTATCGTCGCCGCCCTGTTGCTCTGCGTCGCCAGCTTGTATTCCCAGGTGGTTTCCGGGACCATTACCGGCGTCATCCGGGATGCTTCCGGCGGAGCGGTTCCCGGCGCAGACGTCACACTGGTCAATCTCGGGACCCAGATTACCCGCAAGGCCTCCACCGACTCGAACGGAGGCTACACCTTCCTCGAACTGCCTCCCGGACACTATCGCGTTTCGGCGGGCCACGCCGGCTTCAAGAGCGGAGTCGCGCAGGATGTAGAGCTGCAGATCGACCAGACCGCTCGCGTCGACATTCCGCTGCAAGTCGGCAACGTGACCGAAACCGTGAACGTGGAAGCGAGCGCGGCAGTGCTGCAAACCGACACCGCCACCATGGGACAAGTGATCGGCCAGCAGGAGGCCGTGGATCTTCCGCTTAACGGCCGCAATTTCCTGCAGTTGGCCACGCTCTCCGCCGGGACTGTCCCCGCCACTACGAATACCGCAGCCGCCTCCCGGTTGGGCCGCACCACCATCACGGTGAACGCCGCCGGCGGACGCGCCAGCAATAACAGCTTCCTGCTGGACGGCATCGAAATGCGCGGCGCGCGTTTCGGCGAAATCTCCATTTTGCCGTCGACCGATACCATCAACGAATTCAAGCTCCAGCAAAACTATTACTCGGCCGAATACGGCGACAGCCCCAACATCATCAGCGTGTCCACCAAATCCGGCGCCAACGCGATTCACGGCGCCGCCTATGAATTTCTCCGCAACAGCGATTTGGACGCGCGCGGGTTTTTCGACGGCTCCGCTCCACCTCCTTTCAAGGAGAATCAGTTTGGCGCCGATGCCGGCGGGGCGATCGTTCCCAACCAGACCTTTTTTTTCGGCGGCTATGAGGGCCAGCGGATTGTACAGTCGACCACCGCGTTCGCCACGGTGCCGAATCCGGAATGGCTTACCGGGAATTTTGTGGGCTACACCGGGACGCTCAAGAATCCGCTGGCCGGCGGCGCACCCTTCGCGGGCAACATGATTCCCCCTACCGACATCTCCAAGATCGCGACCAACTTCAACGCCTACATTCCCGCTCCGAACACCAATACTGCACAGGGCAACTATACAGGAGCTCCCGCGACCACCAACAACTACAACCAGTATGACGCGCGCGTCGACCATAATTTCTCCTCAAGCGACATGATCTTTGTGCGCTACCTCCAGTCCAACTGGAACATCGTGAACGACGGACTGCTTCCCTACTCGGGCAGCGAATATCCGCTGTACGGCAACAACGCCGTCATCCAGGAAACTCACATTTTCAGTCCCACTCTGGTGAACTCTTTGAAGCTCGGCTTCAGCCGCGAGTATGCGGCGCCGGAAAATCAGCTGGCTACCTCGGATCTTTCCTCGCAGATCGGATTTCTGAACACCGAAGTCGCCCCGGACGACTATTCGCTGCCGCGCTTCACTTTAAGCGGATATACACAGATGGGTCACAGCCAGCAGACCTTTCATCAGTGGACCAACACCTACGTATTGAGCGACACGCTGAGCTGGGTGAAAGGCAAGCACACCATTTCGATGGGCGGCGACATTCGCGACAACCGCTCGCCGCAGGAAACCACCAACGGCACCAATCCGCGGCTCACCATGACCGGGCTCTTCACCGGCAACTCGGTGGCCGACTATCTGCTGGGCGCATATCAGACCGCTACGGTTTACGACACCACCGGCAACAGCGACTTTCGCTACGGCTTTTATGCGGCCTTCCTCCAGGACGATTATAAAATCACCAAGCGTCTGACCTTGAACCTGGGCGTCCGCTGGGAATATCAGCAGCCGTGGCAGATCCTGGGCGGCGCGGCCGGCTATTTCAATCCTTCCATTCCCGCGCTGGTTCTGGATAAGCCGCCCAGCTACTTCGGCCTGAACGTAACGGCGCCGTTCATCCAGGTGCAGCCGTTCGGAAACTCGGTTTACCAATCGCAGTGGACCAACTTCGCGCCACGCTTCGGCTTCGCCTACCGGGTGACCGATAAGACCGTCATCCGCGGCGGATACGGAATTTTCTACGCGCAGAATCAGGGCAGCTGGACCATTGAAGAGGACGCCAATCCCGGCGTCGCCACCACGCTTTCCTACACCAATTCCGCAGGCCAGGTCCCGCGCCTGGATCAGACCCTGTTCGACCCCGCGGCCACCGCCGTCACCACCGCCAGCTCGGCCCTGTCGGTGATGAACCCGCACCGCCCGAGTCCTTATGTGCAGCAGTGGAATTTCAACATCCAGCGGGAGCTTCCCGCCGGCCTGATCGCGCAGATCGCCTATGTGGGCAACGTCGGCCGCCAGCTGGTGGGCACTGAAGACGCCAACCAGGCGGTGCTCAATCTTCCCGGGCAGAATCTTTCCGTGGCCGCGCGGCGCCCGTACCCGACTTTCTCGAGCATCTCCACCTGGTACAGCGGCGACAACTCGGACTACAACGCGATGACCATTAATGTGGAGCGCCGTTTCGCCAAGGGCTTCTCGCTGCTCTCCAACTACACCTGGTCGAAATCCATCGACGAGGGCTCGGGTGGAAATGACGACGTCTATCAGGTGTTCCCCTTGAACCACACGCTCGACCGCGGCCTTTCGGACTTCGACGTAAAGAACCGGTTCGTGTTCAGCGGGGTCTACGTCCTGCCGTTCGGCAAGGGTCAGCAATTTCTCCCCAACGCCCGCCCGTTCGTGAATCGCCTGGTGTCCGGCTGGCAGGCGAACGCCATTTTGCAGGCGCAATCCGGACTGCCCTTCACGGTGAACGAAACCGGCGACACGGCCAACATCGGTTTCGCGGGCGCCGATGAGCGTCCCAACCTGGTGGGGAACCCGAGCATTGCCAATCCCACCCACGCCGAATGGTTCAACACCGCGGCCTTCGCTCTACAGCCCGCCGGAACCCTGGGCAACGCCGGACGCGACATCCTGTTCCAGGACGGAAGCACCACTCTCGACTTCTCACTCTTCAAGAACACTTATTTCGGCGAGCGAAACTACAATCTTCAATTCCGCTCTGAGTTTTTCAATATCCTGAACGACGTGAATTTCGGGCGTCCCAACACGTCGGTGAACGGAGCCTCATTCGGAGCGGTCGGAACAGTGGGCGCCGCGCGGCAGATTCAGTTCGCGCTGAAGTTCCTGTTCTAGCTTCGTGGCGCACGTTTTAACGTGCAGCGTCGGCACTCATGCCGACGCCTGTTCGGGCGCAGACGAGGTGTCGGAAGAATCTCGACACGGCACGTTAAAACGTGCGCCTCGACACGCTTTCACGGATGGTGGGATTCCGACCGCCGCGAAGTGCGCTGCGCCAGCACGCCGTACGGGTCCATTTGAACGATGCTGCGCCGGATCTCCTGCGTGCGCGGATGATGCTGCCGGCGATACACCAGATACAGCGCATACGCCGCCAGCAATTTTCCCATGGTGAGCCGGATCCGGCTCAACCGCGAAAGATCCTTTTCCGGAATCGACTGGTATTCGCGATTCAGGTCCTCCAGTTCCTCAATGCTGGGCTGGTTCAGACGCAGCGGATCGGCCACGCTTAGATTGTCGAGCGCGATATCCAGGCGGATCCAGCGCCGGATGGCCGGCTCACGCGCGCTGCGCAGCGCCTCGTCGGCCATCTCCTGTTTGTAGCGGATGGCCTGCACCAGTTCGCAGGCCGGCCCCGACAGCGCGCGCCGCACGATCAACTGGCCGAGCCGGAAGCGGAGCAGCGCGTCGTCGGCCACGCGCAGCCGCTCCTCCAGCATCCGGATGGCGTCGTCCGGCCGTCCCAGGTGCGTCATCGCGCGCGTCATCTGTGCGATCACCCGCACGTTTCCCGGATCCAGTTGCAGCACCCGCTCGCACACTCCATGCACGCTATGCCAGTCCGAACGCAAATCGTAGGCGCGCGACAGATCGATCAACACCTGGACGTTGCGCGGATCCTGGTCCAGTTGTTTCAGCAGCCGGTCGATCTCCCGATTCAAGCCCATCTTGGCGAGCAGCGTCTCGCTCGGCAGCACGTGCCTCGCTGCGGCGCCCACGAACAGGCCGGCCGTCCGGTAACTTTTCTCGTTGAACGCCGCCGTGACCGCAGTTTCGCGCGCATATCCCACGAACCGGCCCATCGACTGCAATAACCGCCGGGCCGCCGCATAATCCTTCCGTGTCTCGACCTGCGATTCCAACCCGGCGCGGAACAGCGCCATTTCCGCTTCCACCAGCTGTTCCACCCGTCCGGCGAGTTCTTTCAAATCGTCCAGCTTGAAGCCCGCCTTCGAAAGATCGAGCGCCGCGGACGCCAGCTTGTGCGTCAGATTGGGCGGCCCCAGAACCGGCAGCCGCAACATTCCCCGCCTTCGCAGCTCCTCGATCCAGGCGGCCGGAACCGGCCCGGTCTCGCCCTCGGATTCTGCCATCTGCGCCTCGCGTGGGCTCGCCGCGACAGGCTGAGACCGTCCGTTCACGCTTCGCCGGATTCGCGCCGGGTCATAGCCGGAATGATGGAAAATTGCGAAAATTTCGTCCAGCGACAGCCGCAGCCCGCTTTGACATTCTTTGATTAACTGAAGTAATTCCACCGTCTGGTGCGGGTAAAGCGCGTACGTCCGGCTGGTCCGGACTGGTCTCGGCAACAAGCCCCTGCGCAGGTAAAAGTGGACGGTTTGTCTCGATAGCCCCGAGTGTTTGAGCAGCACCTTCATGCTCAGGGGACCGTCGGAGCGGGCCGGTGCGCGCGGAAGACGGGCTGCCATATTCTATCTACGTATTGTAAACAGTTTTGGGGCGTTCAGTCACGCGGGAGCCAGTTGCCGGACCTGTTCCGTCTCCGGCCCCAGCCACTCCGGATGGCTCGCGGTGCTGTCGAAGTGCGCGCTGGTCTTGAACAGCTCGTATTGTCCGCTGGCGGCGGCGTGCTGCGTTTTCTTGAGAAGTGCCTCAGTCTCCTCCGCCGTAAACGCCTGGAACGTCGAGCCGACCTCGATCGCCTGGTCGAGCACTGCCTGGCTGTCGATGCCGGTCACTACCGCCGCCACTTTCTGGCTCAGCGCGAAGCGCAGGCACTCCCGCGGAGTCGCCGTCTTGCTTTTCAGGATCACGCCGTCGCCCATGCTCTTCATGGCCAGCACCGCAATTCCCATCTTCTCGGCTTCCGGCAGCACCAGTTTCGTGAAACTGCGAAAGTGCGCATCCATCACGTTGACGGGCATCTGGACCGTGTCGAATGAAAATCCGTTCTTCCGCGCCAGCTCCAGCATATACAGGTGAACGTGCGGATCCTTGTGCCCGGTGAACCCGATGAAGCGCGTCTTGCCGGCCTTTTTCGCCGCCGTCAGGGCTTCATGCGCGCCGCCCTCGGCGAAAAACCGGTCGGGATCGTCGAAACGGATGGTCTCGTGAAATTGCAGCAGATCCACGTGATCCGTCTTCAGCCGTTTCAGCGATTCATCGATCTGTTTGGCCGCCGATTCTTGCGTCCGGCCGTCGAATTTGGTCATCAGAAACGCCTTTTCGCGATACCCATCGCCCAGCGCGCGTCCCATCCGGATTTCGCTTTCGCCTGCGTTGTAATCCCAGGAATTATCCAGGAACGTCAGCCCGCGATCGATCGCCTGCCGGATCAGCCGGATCGCCTCCGCGCGCGCGAGTTTCGGATTGCCCAGATGAAACCCGCCCATGGCAATCGAAGAGACCATCACCCCCGTGCGCCCTAGCGCACGCTTTGGCAAACCGGGATTTTTATCCATGCGCGTTAGATCCAGCGGCGCGCCCCCAAGTTTCGCAGGTCGCTTAATTCGCCCGGATGGTCGTCGCCCGAGCCTTGCTATCTCCGCGCAGCCACACGTACAAAACCGCATCCGGCGCCGGCGGAGCCGCCAGTTTCACCTGTAACTTCTGCCGGCCATCCCCTGAAAGCGGCTGCGGCAGTGCAGAAACCGCCGTCCCTTTTTCTGGCGACCACCCCGCCCTATCGATCGTCTCCAGATTTCGTCCCACCAGCGTCCCGGCGTCCAGATCGAGCGTAAACGGGTAGAGCATGAGCGGTCCGAGCGTAAACTGATCGACCGCCGGCAGCCGCACAATCCGCCCGATCCGCCGCGGGACCGAATCGCCAACGTCGCTATGAATGATCGCGTCTACGCTGCACCCGTTGGTCCAGGCACCGGTATCGAAGGTCACAAACAACTGGTCCGCGGTCAACTGCTCCACCCGCGCGCCGCCGGAGGATTCACCCGGATGCAATGCGATCGCGCTCGAAGGCGTCTGGTCGCATTCGAGGACCACGCCGCTGGATGGGGGCAGATTCGCAACTTTGATCATCGCGCTCAACGTCAGCCCGCCCGGCAATTCGCCCTTTTCGAGCTCGACCGTCTGCGCCGGCAGTTGCGACAACGTCACGTCCGTGATCACCGGCCGCGGACCCACCACGCGAACCGCGTTGGCGATGGTCCACGGTACACTCCGGTCGGCGACCTGTGCCTTGGCCGATAGAGTCGCGCCAACCTTCAATGCCGTGGGCAGCTGCAGGCTGGCCTCCCGCTCGGTTCCATCCGCCGACGCCGCGCCCAAAGTGACCGTGCCCGCCGATAGTTGCATGCCGCGCACCAGCCCCAGCCGTTTGCCCTTCAACTCAAATCCCACCGACGACGCGCCCTGATTCACTGTGATGGGGAAATTGTCGATCGAAGGCGATGGCGACAGCACCTTCAGCGCGACATCGTGCGATTTCCCGTCCACCTGCGACACCATCAGCTGGTAAGCCCCCGCCTCGAGGCCGGACGTGTCCAGCTGAATGTCCATCGAATTCTCAACACCGGTCCGGATCGGTTGCTTCAGCACGAACGGAACCGCGCTCGCCGATGCGAACTCGTCATTCAGCTTCTTCATCTCCAGCTTGGTGACGAATTCGAAATCCGCGCCCTCCAGTTTCAGCACCACCTTGCCGGTTCCCTCCACCAGCCGGTCCTGCGCGGCAGGCGTGAGATTCACCGATTTGAAATCGGCCAGCGGACGCACCTCGAAAAAGCCGTTCACCTCGAACGCATCCCAATCCCAGTTCGCGCTCAAACTGTAGCGGCCGGGCTTCACTTCCTTGCCGGGATCGATCTCGATGCTTTTCGTGTTGGCCAGCACCTGCACTTTAATCGGAATCGGTTTGCCCCGATCCGGCACCAACACCCAGTTGCGCGCGCGATCCAGAAATTTCCAGTCGCGCTCAGCCCCCGTGAGCGGCAGTGGAGACTTCGTCATCCCGGGGAGCGAGTTCGCCTTTCCCACCGTCAGCCTGGGAGCGTTCACGTTGGGAATCCGCGCGGCCCATAGATAAGCGATGCGCGTATGCACCTGGGCCCCGCCCACCTTGCCGCACAGCCCCATCGCATCGCCCGGCATGGGCTGCGAAAATGTCGACCGGAATTCGGAGCGCGGAAAAGCGATCGCTTCCAGGTTCATCAACAGCGCGGTTCCACCCGCCGCCAGCCCCACCGGACTTCCGTAAAACATCTCGGCCACCGATGTGGCCAGACCGGCGGTTTGTCCCACCGGTTGCGTGCCCTGCCCGGCCAGCGGATCGTAACTCGCCGTCGTCGGGTTCAGCGTCTGCAGCGCCACCGTCGCCTGCTGATTGACCGGCGCAGTGCGCGTGATCTGCGGCGTCCCTCCGAATTTCGAAGAAAAACCGGACAGCGCCGCGCCCACCGCTTCCTGCGAGCTGTCGGGCGAGGAAAGCGCCGCAATCAGCGCCTCCGCCTTAGCCGTCTTGTCGGCGTAATCGGCCAGTTCGCCTACCAGCTCATCGTCGCGGTCCAGAAACGTCTCGACCTTCTTCACGTTCAATCCCGACGGCCCGTATACAAATGCGGCCAGCGAAGTCCGCCACGGCACCGTCCATTGCTGCGCCTGCGCCGCCGCACGGGGAGGGAAAATCAGAACGGTGTCGCGGCCCGCGGCCTTTTTGTCCGCCGGAATCAGCACCAGCGTGACGTCGCCGCGCCGCACCTCGTGCGGCCGAAGGACCGGTTTATAACGGATGGTGTCGCCTTCCTCCAGGCGATTGATGGTCCGCATCGGCAGCGCATGATTCGCCGCTTTGATCGATGGCGAGACCACTTCCAGGTCCACCGTCGCCACCGCTCCGCCCGAAGCACAAACCAGAGGAGGCGTTGTCGCGCCCATCACAACCCTGCAGGCAAGAACAGCGTAAAGAATGCTTCTCACAGCCGGTTTTTTCATTGTAGCGCGAGCGCGGAACTTCGCCGCCTTCGGATTCGTATTGTTAGACGAGGCGAAAATTCAGATGTACTGCACCAAATGCGGTGTACAAATGGACGAATCCGCAAGATTCTGTTCGAGTTGCGGAAACCCCACGGCTCGCAACGCTTATTCGGCGCCGGGCCCCTACCCCAAGCTCAGCCGTCCGCGTGACGATCGAAAGATTGCCGGCGTTTGCGCGGGCTTCGCGCGGTACCTGGGCGTTGACGTTACCCTGGTCCGGATCGTGGCTGTCATCCTGTTGTTATGGCCTCCCGGAATCGGCGGGATCGCCTACCTGGTCGGGTGGGCCGTCATGCCCAATGACCCGCTCCGGCTCGCCGAGCCGGCCGCTCCGAATTCTGAAACGGCTACCGGTCACGCTTAATGGCGCTTTCGCCCAGGATTCATGGTACACTCGGAGTGTCTTTGCCGCTCCGTCTGATCCGCGAATGCTTTTCTTCTTGCAGGTCAATTCTGTACGTGCCTGACAAAGACAATCTCTCAACAATCTGAAGGAATAAACCGTACATGACCAACATCTTTGTCGGCAACCTCAACTACCAGACCACGCAAGACGAGCTGATGCAGGCTTTCTCGCAATACGGCGCAGTCGAGCGCGTAAATATCATCACCGACCGTGACACCGGTCAGCCGCGCGGCTTCGCATTCGTCGAAATGACGGATAAGCGGGAAGCGGAAAACGCCATCGCATCGCTCAACGGGTACACCCTGAACGGCCGTGCGATGAACGTCAATGAAGCGCGTCCCAAGCCCTCGGGCGGCGGCGGTGGTTTCGGCGGCGGACGTGGCCGCGGCGGCGGCGGTGGCGGCGGCAACCGCGGCTCGCGCTGGTAATTCCAGCTCCTCAAGTCCTTAAGCACTTCAACCCAGTGCGACCCAAATCGCGGCTGCTCCCTCAAAGTGTGTGCAGAAGCCCGCCGGTTTACGGCGAGGTGTAATCCTGATTTTTCACAGAGACTCGATTGGTCTGCGGCGGGAATCGTGCGACGCAAAAAGGGGACAGAGTGGCCTCTCCTGTAAATCCGCTCCCTCTTGGAGCACGCACCAACGCCCGCGCAAAAAAGGGGACTGACTACTCTGTCCCCAACCCACACACCCTCAACCGCCGACACCACCACTCCAGTGGACAGAGCGGTCTGTCCCCTTTTTTGGAACGCCCCCTCCGACTGCCTCTCGATGAGCGGCGATTTTCATGCTTCCGGGTGAAGCTCGGCTTCATCGCTCTACTCTGTCCCCTTTTTTGGAACGCCCCCTCCGAATGCCCCCGATGAGCGGCGATTTTCATGCTTCCGGGTGAAGCACGGCTTCATCGCTCTGCGCTCTCCCCTTTTTTTACGTCGCACGATTTCCGATGCACTACTGTTGCGCATGGGGCTGGCGGCGAGATACTGATCTTCAGCTGAACTATCATGTTTCAAGAGCCATGCCGATTTACGAATATCAATGCCGCTCCTGCGCGAAGCAGTTTGAGACGCTGGTGCTGAAGGGCACCGTGGCGGAGTGCCCCGCCTGCCACGGGCATGATCTGGAGCAGTTATTGTCGGGATTCGCGGTCAGCTCCGACGGGTCGCGGCAGGCGAATGCGAAAGCGGCCCGGCGCGCGGCCGTGAACAATCCTAACTTCAAGGAACAGAAAGTCGCCCATGCCGAGTACGTCAAAAAGCACGCCGAGGAATAAAAACTTGCGCATTGAGATTTCCTAAACGATCGCCCGCGATCCGTTAAAGTTGACATCGGTGTGCTCCGGTGTCAGAAACTGGGTAGACATGGCAAGCACGATGGTTTTCCGCAAGACCCACTCGCGGACCGGCCGGCACGTGGCCGTGACGCCCGAAAACAGCACCAACCGGCATCTCTCTTACGCGCGCATCATTCTTAATAACGATGCCCCGGCGGTTTCGTTCTCCAATCCCGGTCAGGAAACCGGATTGATTGTGCTTGCGGGCTCGGCGAAGGTCGCGAGCGAAGGTCAGACGGTCGAGCTTCAGAAATTCGACGCCATCTACCTCCCGTCGGGCGCACCGATCGAAATCGCAAGCGATAACGTGGACATCGCCGAATTCTCCGCCGACGTTTCTGAGCGCCATCCCATGCAGGTGGTGCGCTACGCCGACGTCGCCAAAGACAGCAGCCTGAAGTTCACGGCCGGAACGCCCGGTCAGCAGCGCTCCGTCAGCATCGTGCTCGGGAAAAATGTGCAGGCCAGCCGGCTCCTGTTCGGATTCACCGTATCCGACCCCGGCAACTGGACCAGCTGGCCTCCGCATGAGCACGCGAAAATGCTCGAAGAAATGTACGTGTATTTCGACATGCCGGCGCCGGCTTTCGGAATTCAACTGGTCTACAACGACACCGAATATCCCGAACTGGTGACCCCGGTGCGCGACGGCGATGCGGTGTTGATGCCGAGCGGTTATCATCCTAACGTCTCGGTCCCCGGCCATCGCATCAGCTTCCTGTGGGCCATGGCCGCGCATCGCGAAAAAGAGGACCGCCAGTTCGGCGTGGTGAACGTGCAGCCGGGCTTTGCCGCCGCCGGGAGCGGTCTCGAGGCAAGCCGCAAGTAGGCGATCTTGGCAACCTCCCGCCCAGTTGCGACGAGCGTCCATGTGGCCGATGTGATCGGCACCTATCGATGGCGCATCTGCGCTCTGTGCTTCTTCGCGACCACCATCAATTACGTCGACCGCCAGGTGCTGGGCGTGCTCGCTCCGGAATTGCAGCGCGTGATCGGCTGGAATGAGATCGAATACAGCAACCTGGTGAACGCGTTTCAGGCCGCCTATGCGATCGGGCTGCTGGCGGCCGGCGGATTCATGGATCGCGTGGGTACCCGCATCGGCTACGCGGTCGCCATCGGCGTGTGGAGCATCGCCACCATGGGCACCGCGCTGGTGCACACGGTTCTCGGATTCGGCATCGCGCGATTTGTGCTCGGCCTGGGAGAATCGGGAAATTTTCCGGCATCGATCAAGACTGTGGCCGAGTGGTTCCCCAAACGGGAGCGCGCGTTCGCCACCGGAATTTTCAACTCCGGCGCAAACATCGGCGCGGTGGTGGCGCCCATCGTGGTCCCCTGGCTCACGGTTCGCTACGGATGGCAAGCGGCGTTTCTGGTGACCGGAACGCTGAGCGCGCTGTGGCTGATCCCGTGGCTGATCATGTACCGTCCGCCGCACCGCCATCCGCGCCTGTCAAAAGCGGAGCTCGGCTACATCTTAAGTGACCCGCAAGAGCCGGTCGAAAAAATTCATTGGCTGAAGCTGATCGCCCACCGGCAGACCTGGGCCTTCATCGTTGGAAAATTCATGACGGACCCCATCTGGTGGTTCATCATGTTCTGGCTGCCGAAGTTTTTGAATTCGCGCTACGGATTGTCGCTCACCCAGCTGGGCTGGCCGCTGGTGATCGTCTACAACATGTCGACCTTCGGCAGCGTGGCCGGCGGATGGCTTTCGGCGCGCTTCCTGAAACGCGGCTGGAGCCTGAATCGCGCGCGCAAAACCGCCATGCTGATCTGCGCGCTGTCCGTCACACCCATCATGTTCGCCGCCACCGCTAGCCGCATGTGGGTCGCCGTCGCGCTGGTCGGCCTCGCCACTGCGTCGCACCAGGGATGGTCAGCCAACCTGTTCACGCTCACATCCGACATGTTTCCCAAGCGTGCCGTCGGATCGGTGGTCGGCATCGGAGGCTTCGGTGGTGCCATCGGCGGAATGGTCATTGCGACCTTCACCGGCTTCGTCCTGCAATTTACCGGAAGCTACGTGCCGATGTTCATCCTCGCCGGAACGGTATATTTGATAGCGCTGGCAATCATTCAATGGCTGGTGCCAAACTTGGAGCCGGCGGAAATCGACACATGAATCTGGACGCATTTAAGCTGACTGGGAAAAACGCGCTGGTAACGGGATCGCGCACGGGTCTCGGCCGCGCGATGGCGATTGGCCTGGCGGAAGCCGGCGCGAACGTGATGGTGCACGGGTCAAAGGAACACGGCCTCGACGAAGTGTGCGCGGCCGTCCGCTCGCTGGGCGGCAAAGCGGCGCGGGCGATTGCAGACTTGAGCGATCAGGGCGCGCCCGCGCGGCTGATGGAGGCGATGCTCTCTGAGTTCGGCTCCATCGACATCCTTGTTAATAACGCCGGCATCGCGCGTCGGAAACCGGCGGTCGATTATTCGATGGAGGATTGGAACACCATCATCCAGGTCAACCTGACCAGCGTATTTCAAATGGCGCAGCTCGCCGGCCGCGAGATGATCGCGAACGGCGGCGGGAAAATTATCAACGTCGCGTCGCTGCTCTCGTATCAGGGCGGAATTCTGGTTCCCGCCTACGCCGCCGCGAAAGGCGGCATCGCGACGCTCACCATGGCGCTCGCCAACGAATGGGCGCCCAAGCGCGTCAATGTAAACGCGATCGCGCCGGGTTACATGTCGACCGATTTGACCGCCGCGCTCGAAGCCGATCCGGCGAGAAATCGCGCGATCGTGGATCGGATTCCCGCCGGCCGCTGGGGATCGCCGAAGGATCTTGCGGGTGCCGCGGTCTTTCTGGCTTCGTCCGCCAGCGATTACGTGCACGGCACGGTGCTGTCGGTAGACGGCGGATGGCTCGGACGTTGAAAAAACATTCGCCATCGATTCAACCGCTTCCCGGTTCCATCCACCCGCCCGAAAACGTCCGGATGTCATTCCGTCCAAGAGGTAGCAATTTGTTTTCAGAAACTCGTTGGGTTCGTTTCGCAATTTTGGTGGCGCTTTCGTCGGCAGCCCTCTTCGGCGCGGATCTGACCGGGAACTGGCTGGCCGCAACCCCCAACGGCGACGGAACCACGCGCAAAGTCTGGCTGAATCTGAAAGATCAGAACGGCCACGTTACCGGAACCATTCGCGCGACGCAGTTTTTTTATCAGATCTCGGAAAGCGCCGGCGGCCCGGATCATTTCACGCTCCGGGCGACGGTGAAAGACGAAAACCAGGAAAGACGCGTGACCTACGATGTAACGCTCTCCGGCGATGAATTGCGCGTGGCGCAGGTCCGCAGCGGGACGCCAGGACCTCCGATCACTGCGCGGCGCGTGGCGGACACTGACGGCGCATTACCCGAACGCGTGAAGCTGCCGCCGCTCCACAAGGTCCGCGATACCAAACTCGCCCGCACTCCGCCGATGGGTTGGAATAGCTGGAACAAATTCAGCCGCCGCGTGAGCGACGAAATCGTCCGCGGAGTCGCCGACACCATGGCGTCGAACGGAATGCGCGACGCCGGGTATGTGTATATCAACATCGACGACACCTGGGAAGGCGACCGCGACGCGCAGGGCGTGATCCATTCGAATAGCAAATTCCCGGACATGAAAGCGCTGGCCGATTACGTTCACGGTAAAGGTTTGAAACTCGGCATCTATTCGAGTCCCGGCCCGACCACCTGCGAAGGTTATGAAGGGAGCCACGGCCATGAGCAGCAGGATGCCAAGACCTGGGCCGGCTGGGGCATCGATTATTTGAAGTACGACTGGTGCGGCGCGCGCATGCTGTACTCCGATCCCGACGAGCAGGCGCTGTATCAGCGCATGGGCGACGCGCTGGCCGCATCCGGCCGCAAAATCGTCTTCAGTTTGTGCCAGTACGGCCGTGTAGATGTGTGGAAATGGGGTCCCGAGGTAGGCGGCAATCTGTGGCGCACGACGGGCGATATCAGTGACCGGTGGGCGTCCATGGAGCGGATCGGTTTCGCGCAGGACGCGCTCGCGCAGTACGCGGCGCCTGGGCATTGGAACGATCCGGACATGCTCGAAATCGGCAACGGCGGAATGACAGTTACGGAATACCGCACCCATATGTCGCTCTGGTCGATGCTCGCGGCGCCATTGATCGCCGGCAACGATGTGCGCGAGATGAACGATTCGATTAAAGCCATCCTGCTCAACCGCGAAGTGATTGCGATCGATCAGGACAAGGCCGGCAAACAGGCCACGCGTAAGTGGAAAAACGGCGATCAGGAGATCTGGACGCGGCCGCTGGCAGGTGGAGACACGGCCGTGGCGCTATTCAATCGCGCCAAGGACGCGGCGTCAATCACCGTAAAATGGTCCGACGTAGGTTTCCAGAAATCACCGGCGAAGGCTCGCGATCTATGGCTGCATCAGGATGTCAAGCTGACGGGGATTAATTATACCGCTGAGATTCCGTCGCACGGCGTTGTTTTGCTGCGCGTTCGAAAGTGATTCTATATCTGTTCGCTTAGCTTGAACGCCAGATCCATTACTTGCCACTTTTCGCCCGGCTTCGAATTGGGAAGCGGCTGCTGAAACTTTGCCATCAACGTTTCCCACTCGACCACCTTCGGATTCCGCGCGTCGGCTTTAAGCTTCGCTTCAAAGGAAAACCCTTCAACGGTATCCAGAACCATCACCAGCCGATTGGCACGCAGATATATCTCCATTTCGAGAATCCCCGCCTCTCTCAGGCTTTGAGCTACTTCCGGCCACACCTTTTCATGATACCGGCGGTATTCGGCGATCAGGCTAGGATCGTCCTTTAAGTCGAGCATTAAACAGAGACGTGGCATGCCTGCTCCTCCGCGGCGTGGCTTCGATATCCAGTGGCCGCATAGTAGAAAATATATACGTAACACACCAGCGGAACGATGAATGCCCGCTGGATACTGACTGAATCGGAGATATATCCCATCAGCGCGGGAAACGCTGCGCCGCCGATGATCGCCATCACCAGAAGTGAAGAGCCGGTCTTGGTCAGCGGCCCCAACCCTTTGATGCTGAGCGCGAAAATGGTCGGGAACATGATCGAGTGGAAGAAGCCAGCCGCTACCACGCCGCCGACTGCGACGCCTCCCGATCCGAGCAGCGCGCAACACATGGACGCGAATGCGCCTAAGGCGAATATAGCCAGTAGCCGCGCGGCGCTTACATACTTCATCACCGCCGATCCGGCGAATCTTCCGATCATGAAGAGAAGGAGGTGAAGCTTAAGGCTATTCGCCGCGACTTTATCCGGCATGCCTGGAGAGGTGAACTCGGCAAAGCGGATCACGAAGCTAGCCACTCCCACCTGCGCACCTACATAAACAAACTGAGCGATCACGCCTCGAATCAGGTGTCCTCGTCTCGCAATCCGTGAAAAGGAGATGCGAGGATTCTCACCGGCGTGAATCTCCGGCAGCGGAGTCCAGTAAATCATCACCGCGACGGCGGCAAAGATCGCGGCGATGACCAGATAGGGAACCTTGACGGTCGCGGCTTCACTCGCGTCAGAGTGTGTATTGGTCAGAATAAACGCGCCGCCGATCAGCGGAGTGATCACCGCGCCGACCGAATTAAACGACTGCGACAGATTCAGCCGCCGCTCCGCGCTCGCGGCGGGACCCAGGACGGTGACATACGGATTCGCCGCAACCTCCAGAAAGCTTTGGCCACACGCCATGACAAACAACGCGCACAGAAACAATCCGTACCACAACAGTGTCGCCGCGGGAAGAAACAAGAGCGCGCCTGAGGCGCAGATCGACAGACCCGTGAGGATGCCGCGCCGATAGCCGATGCGGTCCATCAATCTGCCGGCGGGCCACGCGGCTAGAAAGTATCCCCCGAAAAACGCGACTTGAATGAGAGAGGACTTGAGGTCCGTCAGGTGAAATGCCTTCTTCAGATGAGGAATCAGAATGTCATTGAGATTGACGCCCAGCGCCCACAGGAAAAACAGACTAGTGATCAGCACCAGCGGAATGACATGCCGCCGATCAGTGAGCGGTGTCATGGCAATGACCGGTCCAGATGGACATAGCCACCGTCAACATACAGATGTTGTCCCGTAATATGGCCAGCCTTGGGAGATAACAGAAACACCACCATTGATGCGATCTCTTCCGCAGTAGTCATTCTCTTCCCGAGCGGGATTCGCGAAACGATCTGGGCCAGCTTAGCTTCAGGCTCGGGAAACGTCTCGAGCCAGGTCTGGTAAAGCTGTGTCATGACTTCCGCGGGAACCACCGCGTTTACGCGAATACCATAGGGCAGAAGCTCCACTGCCCACTCGCGAGTGAGCGCCAGGATCGCGCCCTTCGAGGAAGCGTAGCCGGACGTATCGCCTTGCCCGGTCACCGCGGTTTTCGACGCGATGTTGACTATGACGCCTCGCGAACTCTTTAACGCTTTGAGCGAATAGTGCGCCATGTTGTAGTAATGCAGAAGATTGCGCTCAAGCGAAGCCACGTATTGTTTGGGGCTACCGTGTTCCAGGCCGACCCGGTCATTCACGCCCGCGTTGTTCACGAGCGCGTCGATGGCGCCGAACTTAGCCAGCGTATCTTCCACCGCGCGCCGGCAATTCTCGGGATCGTTCAGATCTAACCGGATGGAATGACTTGCTATGGTAGCCTCGGACCGGTCAATCACCACTGTGATCGCACCTTCCGCCGCCGCGGCGCGAACAATTGCGGCGCCGATGCCTCGGGCTCCGCCGGTAACTACGATTACTTTGTCGTTAAGCTGTAAGTCCATAAAACCGAGATGCGTTTTCCCCGAAAAGTCCATCTTGGCTGGACGCGGAGTAATCCTGGATCAATTGCTTCACCTGCACATAGCTCGCGGCGAGCAGGCAGACGGGCCAATCCGAACCGAACATCAGCCGTTGGACGCCGAAGGCTTCGAAGGCGACGTCAAGGTGAGGCTTGAAGTCGGCAGAAGACCAGCCCGTCCAGTTCGCTTCGGTAACCAGCCCGCTTAGCTTGCAATACACGTTGCCACACCCGGCGAGGCTGCGTATCAACGTCGCCCACGGCTCTATTTCGCCGGTCTTGATGAATGGCTTGGATAGATGATCGATGACAAATGGCTGCCGCGGAAAGCGTCTCACCAATTCCACCGCCGCAGGGAGTTGCTTGGGATAGATCAGGATGTCATAAGTGAAACCATAAGCTTCCAGACTGGCGATGCCCCGCAGAAAATCGTCGCGAATCAGAAAGCAATCGTCCGGCTCGGATTGCGCGACGTGACGGAAGCCTTTGAGCTTCGGAAAATGCGCGAAATATTCCAGGCGATCGCGAATATTTGCGGCCGTCAGATCCACCCAGCCGACTACCCCTGCGATTTCGGGATTGGCCCGCGCCAGACCGAGCAGGAAATGCGTTTCGCGCTCCGATGAATCGGCCTGCACGGCGACGGTCGAATCGATTCCGGCGGCCGCCAATTCCGGGCGCAGGTGTTCCGGGAGCCAGTCCCGCCGGAGCGCGGCCATTTCCGGCGTGATCCATCCATAACGCGCCGGATCGTAATGCCAGAAATGTTGATGCGCGTCGATTTTCAAGATCGCAGTATATGTGCCGGGGAAGCTGCTTGTCAACCTGATTCCCAACACTTGAACGCTAACGTTAGCGCCCGCTTGACTTCGCATGGCCTGCCGCGGGATGGTGGAGGATCGACAGGAGATCGAATTGGCCGTCCGGATGAAAGACATCGCGCGGGACCTGGGCGTATCGCTCATGACCGTTTCGAAGGCGCTGCGCAGTCATAGCGACATCAGCGAGCAGACCCGCCAGCGCGTGCTCAAACGGATGCGCGAGCTGAACTACCAGCCGGATTGGATCGCGCGCAGCATGGTGACCGGGAAGACCTACCTGGTGGGCCTGGTGCTGCCCGATCTGATGCATTCTTTTTTTGCGGAAGTCGCCAGAGGAGTCGCCCGGAAGCTTCAGCCGCTCGGCTATCAGGTGGTGATCGGGAACACGGAGGAAAATCCGGAGATCGAAAAGCGCGACATCGAAGCGCTGGTAGCGCGTAAAGTGGACGGCCTGATTATTGCGTCCGCGCAACGGCATCGCGACCCTCAGGTGTTCACGGCACTGGAACATGCCGGCATCTCTTACGTCCTGATCGACCGTATGGTGGCCGGCGTGGAAGCCAATTACGTCGGAGTCAAGGACGAGGAAGTGGGCGTGATTGCGACCGAGCATCTGATAGCACAAGGCGCGCAGCGCATCGCGCACATTCGCGGTCCCGCGGTTTCAACCGGACGCGGGCGGCTCCGCGGCTACCGTCGCGCCCTGGCGCGGCGAGGCCTGAAGGCGAGGCCGGAATACATCGTGAGTGGAGAATGGGGTGATCGCGGCGGGTATCAGGCGATGCTCCGGCTGCTCGCTCTGAAGCCGCCTCCGGATGCGGTGTTCTGCTACAACGATCCGGTGGCCGCCGGCGCGATTCAAGCGATCCTCGAAGCGGATTTGAGGATCCCGCAGGACATTGCGATTGTCGGCGCGGGGAACGTCAATTACTCCAGCTTACTGCGGGTTCCGCTTTCAACCGTGGACCAGAGCAGCGGCCTGATCGGAGAGCGGGCGGCCGAGTTGCTGTCGCATTGCATGGATGCCCGCAAACCTCCGGCACCGCAGAAGATTCTGATTCCGCCGCGTCTGGTGATTCGCGATTCGAGCCTCCGGCGTAGCGTTACTAACTCGCCTTTATCGCTAAAGATTTCCTGATATACTGGCCCCGTCATGACTCGCCGCGATTATTTCAAAATGCTGGGAGCGGGAGCGGCCATCGCCCAGGCCGGGTCGAGCGCCCGCGCCGACGAGAATATCGACACCGATCGCGAACGCCGCATGAAGTGGTGGCACGAAGCGCGCTTCGGGATGTTCATTCATTTTGGCGTCTACAGCACGATCGGCCGCCATGAGTGGGTGATGGAGAACGAAGGCATGCCCATTGCCGAATACGCGCAGTTCGCCAAGAGCTTCACGCCGAAACCGAAGGCCGCGCGGGCGTGGGCCAAGCTGGCCCGGGCGGCCGGACAGAAATACATGGTGATGACCACGAAGCATCACGAAGGTTTCTGCCTGTTCAATTCGAAGCTGACCAACTATTGCGCGCCCAAACAAGGCCCGGGGCGCGACCTGGTGGCAGAATATGTGGAAGCCGCGCGAGCCGAGGGGCGGCGCGTCGGCTTTTACTATTCGCTGATGGACTGGCACCATCCGGACGGCGCCAAATGCGCAACGGACGAGGCCGCGCGGCGCCGTTTCGTCGATTACATTCACGGCCAGATTCGCGAACTGCTGACCAATTACGGAAAAATCGACGTGCTGTGGTACGACGTCGCCTGGCCGCTCGACGCGAAGGGTTGGGAGTCGGAAAAGATGAACAAGATGGTGTTCGAGCTGCAGCCGGACATCATTGTGAATAACCGCAACCTGCTGGAAGGCGATTTCGCGACGCCGGAGCAGCAGATCAAGGCCGAGAAGCGCGCCTGGGAATCCTGTATGACGATGAACGACAGCTGGGGCTATCAGAGGGCCGACGACAACTGGAAGTCGCCCAAGACGGTGGTGCGCAACCTGATTGCGTGCGCGCGCGACACGGGAAATTATCTGCTGAATATCGGGCCAACCGGCGATGGCTCCATCCCAGGTGAATCGGTTCACATTCTGAGCACGGTGGGCCGATGGATGGATCACAACGGCGCGTCGATTTACGAGACGGACGTCTGCCAGCCGCGGCGATCGAACTACGCGAGCTTCACGCGCAATCGCGAAACGCTGTACATGCACGTACACTACTGGCCGGGCACCATCGTGACGCTGGGGGGGCTCAGAAACAAGGTCCGGTCGGCGCGGTTCCTGGCGAGCGGCGCGGATATCAAGTATTACCAAGACCCGTTTCGCGTGCGGTTTATCAATGTTCCCGAGAAAGCGCCGGACGATCCGGTCACCACCATCGCGATCGAATGCGACGGCGAACCGAATCAGGATATGGATTACGTGCGCCGCGAGCATGCGCGCACTTAAGGAGGCCTATGACCAGACGAGAGATGATCGCCATGCCGGCCGCGCTGGCCGTCGCGGTCGAGGCGGCGGCCGAGACTCCGGGGGTTGGTTTCACGATCGGCGTCTGCTCTTACACCTTTCGCGAGTTTCAGCGGAAGATGGCGATCGAGATGATCCAGAAGATGGGCGTCTCGACGGTCAGCGTCAAAGACATGCATCTCCCGTTCTGGCTCACTCCGGACGAGCTCCGGAAGGCGGTTGGTGAATTCAAGACCGCGGGCCTGACCATCGTGAGCGCGGGCAATACGGATCTCAAGAGCGAAGACCCGACGGTGCTGCGGCGCTATTTCGAATACGCGAAGATTTGCGGAATCCCGATGCTGGTGGCCGCTCCGACGCATGCGGTGCTGCCGAAGGTGGAAAAGCTGGCAAAGGAATACGATATCCGCGTCGCGATTCACACGCATGGGCCGGAGGATCCTAATTTTCCGGTGCCGCGCGTGGTGATGGACGCGATCCGGAACATGGACGCGCACATGGGGATGTGCATCGACGTGGGCCATTCGATGCGCGGCGGTGCGGATGTGGTCGCCGAAATCACGAAGGCCGGTCCGCGCCTGTTCGACTTCCACATGAAGGATCTGAAGAACGGAAAAGTGAAAGAGAGCCAGTGCCAGATTGGTGACGGCGTCATGCCGGTGGTTGAGATTTTCAAACAGCTTCGCAAGGTGGGATACCGCGGGTCGGTGAATCTCGAATATGAGATCGATAGTGAGAATCCGCTACCGGGATCGCAGCATTCGATCGGGTATTTAAAAGGCGTCGCGGCGGGACTGGCGAGCTAAGAGTTGGCCGCGGATGCACGCTGATTCACGCGGATGAGACAAAGGTTTCCTATCCGCGTGCATCGGCGTTTATCTGCGGCCAGTTAATCGAGTTCCTCGTGGAAGAACTTCAGGCTCGCGTCGGCATCGTCTTCGAATTTGCCGTTGCCTTCAATCGATAATCCGCCTGAATAGCCGACCTCTTTGACGATCTGGAAAAATCGTCCGTACACGGGATCTTCGCTCGCCTGCCTCGGCCAGCGGCGGCCGGTGGGGTTGGCGAAGTGCATGTGCACGATGTGCTCGCGCGCGGTGCGGACGATTTCGGGGTCTTCGTTTTCGACGCGCATGTGGTAGTAATCGATGATCATCTTTACGTGCGGATGATTCACTTCGTGGACCAGGCGCAGAGCTTCGGCGCCGGTATTGATGATGTTCGATTCCTGCTTGCGCAGCGGCTCGATCCCGATGACGAGCTGCTTTGACTTCGCGATGTCGCCGGCGCGGGCGAGAAATGTCTTGATCTGCGACCAGGTCTGTTCGCGCGACGCGCCATCGGGGATGTTGCGTGAGCTGGCGCTGCCCCATACCGCGACTTTTGCACCCAGTTGATGGCAACGGTCGAACGTCGAGTCGAGATACGCCGAGACTGCGTCCAGATTCACGTCCGGACCCACCACCTTCATGGTGCGGATCAGGCTGTTGAAGCTGCGGCAGCGGATGCTCGAGGAGAGAATGCGGTCGCGCAGGCCGGCGAAGTCGGTGTCGCTCATGGCGGCGATCACGGCGGCCGAGGGTTCGTAATAATCGAAGCCCCATTTCTCCGCTTTGACGAAATCGTTGGCGGCTCCGCACACGCCCAGTTCGACGCGTCCCGCTTTCGCAAATGCCGGCACCGCGAGCGCTCCTAACGAACAGAGAATCGCGCGTCTCGAAAGCACGTTTCAGACGTTCTTCGGAATCTGGAAGCCTTTGCGATAGCCGCGGTCTTCTTCCCGCAGCAGCCGGTTGGCTTCTTCGTCGCCGGTCACCTGCTGGGTTTCCGGATGGAAGTGCAGCGTGCGGCCCAGGCGATAAGAAACGTTGGCGAGGTGCACCAGCGTGGCCGAGATGTGACCTTCCGCGATGGGTGCGTTCAGCTTCGAGCCATCGCGGCTGTGGAGGCAATCGACCCAATTTTGGAAATTGGTTTCCTTGCCTTCGCCGGCGGGACCAGGTTCCTGCTTCTCGCCGAGCCAGGATTTGTACGTGGTGTATTCCTGAATCGCCAGATAACCTTTGGGTCCGTAGAACAGGTTACCGATGGTGTTCGGCTTGCCGCTGGCCGGACCTAAGTCTTTGGCGGGCGATGGCGCGGGCTTCGCGGCAGCCGTCAGACCGGCGGGCGGAAGGCTGCTCTTCCCGAATTTGCCGATCTGCGCTTCGTTGTTCGTCATCCAGTGACGGACTTCGAACTCCATCATCTTTTTACCGGTGGCCGTATCGAATTCGAAGGCGCAGTTGAGGACGTTGGGCGTTTCCTGATCGTCATTGAACATGAACTTGCCGCCGATGGCCGAAACTTTGGTGGGGAACTTCACGCCCAGACCCCAGCGCGCCGTGTCGACTTCGTGAATGCCCTGATTGCCCAGATCGCCGTTGCCGGTGTCCCAGAACCAGTGCCAGTTGTAGTGGAAACGATTGGCCGTGAAGCCTCGATCCGGCGCCGGGCCCAGCCACAGGTCGTAATTCACGCCGGAAGGCACCGCCGACTTGGGCTTGGTCCCGATCGTGTCGCGCCACTTGAAGCACAGGCCCCGCGAGAGATACACGTCGCCCAGCAATCCGTTGCGGATGTGGCCGAAAGCTTCCTGAATGCCGGCGCTCGACCGGCTCTGCGTGCCGTGCTGCACGATGCGGTTGTATTTCTGAACCGCCGCCACCAGTTGGTGCCCTTCGTACCAGTTATGTGAGCACGGCTTCTCGATATAGGCGTCTTTGCCGGCCTGGCACGCCCAGATGCCCATCAGCGAATGCCAGTGATTGGGAGCAGCCACCGTGACGGCGTCAATCGATTTGTCTTCGAGGACCTTGCGGACGTCGCCGTAGGTCTTAGGCTTCGCCATGCCGAACTCGCTCATGGTGACCAGGCGTTCCGCGATCACATTCTCATCGATATCGCAGATGGCCGCGACTTCCACGGTCGGAATTTTCGAAAGCTCCTTCAGGTGATCCTTGCCGCGCCCGCGCAGGCCGATCACGGCGATCCGCACACGGTCGTTGGCGCCCAGCACCCTCGACGATTGCATGGCAGCCATGGCGGCCGCGCCAGTCAGGAAGTTTCTTCGGTTGATTTCCACGTGGATCTCCTCTTATAGAACTTTCAACAATCCTTCGAGCGACTCGCGGGTACTCTCGACTTTGTTTCCGTCCGGCCGCCGGTAATGCGTTTCAAGCGACATCGTGCCTTCATATTTATCGCGCCGGAGCGCCTGGAACTGGCCCTTGAAATCGATCATCCCGCCGCCCACCGGCGCCCATTCGAGCTTGCCGGTTTTCGCGTTCTTCCGCGAGTCCTTCACGTGCATGTGCGGGAACAGGCCGCGCACTGCGTTGTATCCATCGGGGAACGGCGTTTCGCCCAGCATGGTCGCATTACCCGGGTCCCACACGCCGCGCAGATTGGGGGAATTGACGTCTTTCAGCAAACGACCCAGTTCCCGGCCCGTCCCGACGTTGCAGGAATGCTCGTTTTCGACCATCAGGATGATGTCGTTCTTGGCAGCCAGTTGCGCGGCCTGCGCCAGGCGGTCGCGCACGTAAGGATACGCTTTTTCAAGATCGTCAACGCGCCAGTAAGTGAAAATCCGGACCTTGTGCGTATTGAAAAACCGCGCCAGCTTGAAGGATTTTTCAAGCAGCATGTTCGAGTCCGGCTCGGTGAAGCTGGCTTTGAACTCATCGCGCTTTTCGTTGGGGTGGGCGGGCACCTGCGGCAGGTTCCACTTGAAAATCGGCGAGCCGATGTCGCTGACCTGCAGCTTGTGCTGATCGAGGATTTTCTTCGCCCGGTCCAGGTCCTCCGGCGTGGAGTTCATAATGTTGCGCGTGAACATCTCACGCAGCTCGCACCAATGCAGGTTGTAACTCGACAGGAAATCCGCCGCCTGGTCCAGGTTAGTGGTCAGCTCATCGGTGATGATGCCGAGTTTGAACCCGTGCGTGCCAGCGACTTTCGCCGCGTTCAAAGGATTCCAACCGGCCGCGCCCGCCAGCGCCGTAGCCTTCAGGATGTCTCGTCGCGTCATAGGCTTTCCCTTCCGTCTACTTTAACGCTATCGCGCCCCGAATGGAAGCCGCGAAATTTTGGAAATTAGACCGGAACAATTTTTGAATGTCGCGCCGGATCTCTTCCCGGGTCACCGGGCGGCCGTCCTCGCTCACCAGCCGGTAGGCATTCGAGAGAATCGGAGCCACGGTCCGCCGCGTATTGCGCCACTTATAAATCATCTGCTCAAGGACGCGCGCATCGGAGTGTTGCGGGATGAAGGTCGCGCCCAGCATCTCAAGGCGCTCCCGCGTGATTTCCTCCACCACCGACGGATTATTCAAAAACCACCAGCAGCCGAACGGCATCAGATTGGCGAATTTGCGCGCGTATACGCAGAATTCGTGCTGATTTTCGCGGCTCAGCACGCTCGCCAGGAACCGGTTACGCGGATATCCGACGCAGAGCCGTTCGAGCGACCGCAGATCGGCCTTCCCCGCCGCATCGCCCGCCAGGCGCAACGCCGGATTCACCAGGTAGCGCACACCGATCATTAAGGAGAGCGGAATTCCGGCATCATGGCAGGCCGGCAGCACCGCATCTTCGAGCAATCGCCCGCGAACGCTATCTTCCGGGAACGCAAAGGTATCCGGCAGCGACACCGCCATGTAGACCGGCCGCATGCGCTTCACCCAGTCCATCAAAAACCGGCGGACCTCCGCGCCGGAACGTCCGGATGCCTGCGAGTCCACGCCGTAGCCCTTCGATTCGACCACTTTCCAATGCTCGGACCACTTGTTCAGAATCCGGTCCAGCCGCAGCACGGAATGAAAACGCGGATCGCGTTCGACGCCTTGTTCCCATTGCGGACCCTCCTCCGGATCCAGCGGATCGTTGGTCATCACCACGTCGCTGACACCCGAAAGCTCCAGAACTTTACTGATGTGCTCACCTAAATCCCGGCCGGCAAAATATTCGCGAGCGGCGTCCAGATCGTCCACCGGCAAGCCCAGCGCGGAGAGCACCGCGATCACGCCGCGCGTCGATTCTGAAACCGGAGTATTTTCGACGAACAAAGCCTGCCACATCGCGTCCGCCTGCGCGCGTTTCGACCAACCGAAATATTCCCGCGGTTCGATCGAGCTTGACCGGAACAGCTCAGCTTCCAGGTAATGATAGGTCAGCAGTTCGTCGATTCCCCACAAACCCAGCCGGCCCAGCGACGGCATGAATAGGTGGGTATGAACATCGATCACCGGCGTCGAACGAAGCTCTTCGTCGACCGCCTTCAGAATCTCTCCGGCATTGAGGGCCGGCGCGTGTTCCCGGGCAGAAATCATCGTCTGGAGAAAAATGCTCGCCGCACACTACTTTACAACGGACCTTCCAATCTTCAAAATAGATTGAAGCAATTCTGCTGATTGGCAAATACGATGGATCTCCACCAGCTTCGCGTTTTTCAGGCCGCCATCAACAGCGGCGGATTCACCCGCGCCGGCGAGCAGCTGCATCTTTCGCAGTCGACCGTCAGCCAGCACATCAAGCTGCTTGAAGAAGAGCTGGGCTGCTCCTTGTTTCTGCGCGTCGGCAAGCGCGTGCTGGTCACCGAAGCCGGCAAGACGCTGCTGCAATACGCCGAGCGTATCTTCCGCGACGTCAAGAACGCGGAGATGGCGGTGCGCGAGATGAACGCGCTCAAGCGCGGCACCGTGCGCCTGGGCGTCGGCGCCACCACTCTCACCTACCGGCTTCCGCCTATCCTGCGCGATTATATTCGCCGGCTTCCGCAGATCGAGCTGATCGTGATCGCCGGGACTACCGAGTTTCTGCTCGACCAGATTCGTTCCCAGAATCTGGACTTGGCGATTGTCATGTCTACGGCCCATCAGCCGGGCCTCCGCTCGGTCCCGCTCGGCCGCGAGGAACTGGTATTCGTACTGAACGGAAAGCATCCCCTGGCGCGGCGCCGTACGCTTGAACCGGCCGACCTGGCCGGCCTCCGCTTCATCCTGTACGAGCGCCGGACCGCCATGCAGGTGCTGATCGAAAGCTATTTCGAATCGCTCGGCATCACGCCGCGCATCGCCATGGAAGTCGAAAATAACGAGGCCATCAAGAGCCTGGTGCGCGCCGGTCTGGGAGCTTCCGTGCTGCCCTTATGCGCGGTCGCCCAGGAACCGGCCGACAACCATCTTCGCGTGCTCAGAGTGAAAGGCCGGCCTTTGATGCGGGACCTGCAGTTGCTCTCCGCCGACGTCGATATCCTGCCCAGGGCCATCGACGCACTGGGCGCCGCGCTGATTGCGGGGTTAACCGGCACGCCCCGCGATTCCATCGTTTCAGCCGATGGATCATAGTGAATTAATCTATTGGACACATATAAGCCATATTGAGTATGCTACCTCGGACGGGGTTTGTCGGCGTATCTGTATCGTTAAAGTGAATCCGTTTCTCGCTTAAAAAGCAGTGTTTGCTTCCAGGAGGTGGTGCGGTGAGATCAAAGATTCGATCCGGGGTCGGAGTTCTATTCTTTGCGGTGTTATGTTTACCGTCCGCGGTTCGCGGACAATCCGTGGCGGTTGCGCAGGTCAGCGGCACGGTTACCGACCAAACCGGCGGCACGCTTGCCAACGCCGCGCTAACCATGACGGAAATCGATAAAGGCTTTGAGCGCACCACGGTTTCTGACGCCAACGGCCATTATCTTTTTCCCAACCTTCCGGTAGGACGCTATCGTCTGGACGTCAAGGCGCAGGGATTCAAGGATTACATTCAGAGCGGCATCGTTCTGGTGGTCAATAACAATCCGGAGATCAACGTCGCCATGCAGGTGGGCGCGGTCACCGAAAAGATCGAGGTCGCGGCCACGGCAGGCATGGTGGAGACCAAGGAAACCTCGGTTTCGGCGGTCATCGAACAGCAGCGCATCAACGATCTGCCGCTCAACAACCGCCAGGCGACGCAGTTGATTCTCACGCTGGGCGGAGCGGTTTACGCCGATAGCGGCGACACCGGCAGCAAGACCTTCTGGAGCGCAACGCGCATCGCGGTGGCGGGCGGACAGGGCAACGGAACCGCGTACCTTCTGGACGGCGGCGACAACACCGACGCGATGTCCAACGTCAACATGCCGTTCCCGTTCCCGGACGCTCTGCAGGAATTCAGCATTGAGACCAGTTCGGTGTCCTCCCGCTTCGGCACGCATCCCGGCGCGACGGTGAACGTGGTGACCAAGTCGGGATCGAATGCGATCCACGGAGACCTGTTCGAGTTCATCCGCAACGGCGACCTGGACGCTCGCAATTTCTTCTCGCCGACCCACGACACGCTGCGCCGCAATCAGTACGGCGCGACCGTCGGCGGCCCGATCATCAAAGACAAGCTGTTCTTCTTCGGGGGCTGGCAGGGGACGCGCAATCGGAGTAACCCGCCACAGATCCTGACGCATATTCCCACCGAAGCGATGTTGGACGGCGATTTCAGCACCATCGCCGGTCCCCAGTGCAACGCGAAAGGGATTACGCTGACCAATCCGCTGGGCGGCACTTTCCAGGGCAACCAGATTCCGCTCACGCAACTGAACCCGGTGGCGGTGGCGCTGGTGACCAAGTATTTGCCGGTGGCTTCGGCGGGAGCGTGCGGCAATGTGACCTACGGTATTCCGCAAACGGGCGATTCGGACGAATTCATCGGCCGCATCGATTATGTGTTGAACTCCAAGCACACCATTTTCGGCCGGTATTACGCCAACCACTGGCAGAATCCGCCGGTGTTCGTCAATAACAACCTGTTGACCACCACTTCGCCCGGAAATTTCGAGCTGTCGCAATCGGCCACCCTCGGCGATACCTACACGTTCACACCGAATCTGCTCAATTCATTGCATTTGAGCTTCAACCGGATTCGCGATAATCGCGGGCCCACGGACCAGCCGGTCAGTTGGACGGCGCTGGGCTCCGAGATGTATAGCGCGGTTCCGAATTTCCTGCTGATTTCAGGCATGACGGGCGGGTTCACTACGTACTGCGGCACGTGCGCGCCGGGCCATTTCAATTTCAACGGGTACCAGGTGGCCGATGACGTCGACTGGATCAAGGGCAAGCACCAGATGTCATTCGGATTCAATCTCATCCGTATCCAGAACAATACGGTTTCCGGATTCGACGAGAACGGCGCCCCCACTTTCAACGGTCAGTTCACCGGCCTGGGCCTGGCGGATTTCATGCTCGGATACATGAGCGACTTCCAGCAGACCAATGCCACGCCCGACGATCTGCGCCAGTGGGTGATGAGCTTCTACGCGCAGGACAGCTGGCGCATCGCGAAGAACTTCACGGTCAACTACGGGCTCCGGTGGGAGCCGACGTTTGCCGATCCCGACAAATACGGCCGCGGCACGTCGTTCAGTCTCCCCGCGTTCCTGGCCGGGGAGCACAGCACCAAGGACCCGACCGCTCCGGCCGGCCTGTTCGTCCCGGGAGACCCCGGAATTCCGCCCGCCAACTGGAACGGCAGCTACACCAATTTCGCGCCGCGCATCGGCCTGGTATGGGATCCCAAGGGCGACGGCAAACAAACCCTGCGCATGGGCGCGGGCATCCTTTACGATTCGACCGAAACCTGGTTCAACGAGCGTGAAACGACCAATCCGCCGTATGGCAACGATATTGACGTGGGGTCCACGGGCACACTGACCAATCCCTGGGCCGGATACGCGGGCGGCAATCCGTTCCCGCAGAAGCCGGGGCAGCTTTTCTTCCCCAACTTTGGCACCTACATCAATATGCCGATCAATCCCGCGCCGACCTACGTCGAGCAGTGGAATGTGACCTACCAGCGCCAGTTCGCCAAAGACTGGGTGGCCAACGTCAGCTATATCGGCAACCACACCACGCACCTGTGGATCGCCGAGGAGCGGAACCCCGCGATTTACAATAACCTGGCTACGTGTGTGATCGCCGGCGTGACGTATACGCCGTGCGCCAGCACCAAGGACACCAATCAGCGGCGTGAATTGTACACGGATAACCCGGCGCAGGGCATCTATTACGCGAGCATCGACACCATGGACGACGGCGCGGTGGCGCGCTACCAAGGGTTACTGCTGTCGACCGCCCACCGCTTCAGTCACCACTTTTCAAGCAACTTCAATTTCACCGATTCCTATTGCCTCTCCGACTACGATTTCGGCGCCGCGCTGGCCGGCTCGACCAATTCGCAGATCAATAATCGACACGCCGACTGGGGGCCGTGTATTTCCGACACTCGCTACAACTTTAACGCCTCGGGAGTTTTCCAGAGCTGGTGGAGCGGTCGCAACGTGTGGGCCAACCGTCTGCTCAGCGACTGGAAGGTCGCGCCGATCCTGACCGCGCGCAGTGGACAACCGCTGGGCGCCATCCTCACCGGGACCGACAATTCGCTCAACGGTATCGGAGAAGACCGGCCTAACCAGGTGCTTTCGAACGTGTACGAAAGCAACCCGAATGCCTGCAAGACCGCGCCCTGCGTGCAATGGCTGAACCCGGCCGCGTTCTCGCCGAATCCCACCGGGACCTCCGGCGACATCGGACGCAATGCCATTCGCGGCCCGCACTTCGTGAATTTCGACATGGCTTTGAGCCGGCTTTTCAAGATCACGGAGCGTTACAACCTGGAGTTCCGGGCGGAGGCCTTCAACCTGTTTAACCATGCCAACTTCGTGGGAGGTTTCGCTCCTTCCGGTCAGCCCGCGGGAGCGTCCTACTCGACGTTGTCTCAAAGTTTGAACTCGTCCACCTTCGGGCAGATCAACGGCGCTTTCGATCCGCGCATTCTGCAAGGCGCGCTGAAATTTTACTTTTAGCACCCCCTGTTGCTAAAACCCGCCTGAGCCGTTCCGGGCTTAGGCGGGGCCCCCTCCCCAACAATGACTTAGATTCCCCGCCGGGTACGAGTCGTGCTTCCCTTGCTCACGCGCGGGGTTCCGCCGACAGCGCGGCAAATAGAACCCCGACCATCAGGGAGGGGAGCACCTCCGAAATCACCGGCGGCCGTACCGCTTGACAGGTCCCCGCTCCCATGCGAGAAACGTGTATGCGCTTTCGTAAGGCGATCCTGTGGGCCGCGTGCGCTCTTTCGGCCGCCGGACAAACCAAGTTCGACTCGGACGTGGTCGCGCGTGGCCGGACCCAGTTCAAATCCGGTTGCGGATTCTGTCATGGCGAGGACGCAACCGGTAATCGCGGCCCGGATCTGGTCCGATCCGCCGCCCTCAGTCACGATCAGTCGGGCGAAACGCTCGGCCCGCTGATCCGCAACGGCCGTCCCGATAAGGGCATGCCGGCCTTTTCGACGCTGACTGCGGCGCAGGTTTCCGATATCGTCGTGTTTCTGCACAGCCGCGCCTACGAATCCCTGCACAGCAACAGCGTTTCGAACGATTATCCATTAAAGAAGCTGCTCACCGGCAACGCCGCGGAGGGCCGTAAATATTTCGAAGGGGCGGGTGGCTGTTCCGGCTGTCATTCGCCCACCGGCGACCTGCACGGCGTCGCGGCGAGGTACCGTCCTATCGAATTGCAACAGCGCTTTCTGTATCCCGCCAACGGCGCCGTCCGCACCGCGACGGTGACACTTCCAGGAGGACAAAGCTTGGAGGGCAGCGTGGTTCACGCCGACGAATTCGAAATCGCGATCACCGGGAAAGACGGCTGGTACCGGTCATTTTCACGCCACGGCGTGAAAGTGGAAATTCACGATCCGCTCTCCGCGCATCGCGCCCTGATGCCCAAGTACACCGACGCCGACGTCCACAATCTGTTCGCTTATCTGGAGACGCTCAAGTGAAAACCGCCCTGCTCGCAATTGTTTTGAGCGCTCCTGGTTTCGCCGGCGACGGCCTGGACCCCGCGGCGCTCCTGCATCCTCCACCCGATTCCTGGCCGACTTATAACGGGGATTATTCCGGCCGCCGCTACAGTCCGCTCTCGCAGATCAACCAGTCGAACGTGAATCAGCTCACGCTCGCCTGGATGGCGCCGATGCATTCGACCGCCATCAAGGCGACACCTCTGCTGGTGAATGGCGTTCTCTATTCCACGACGCCCGATAACGTGTGGGCCAGCGATGCGCGCACCGGGCGCGTGGTCTGGCACTATCATCGCGAATCGACCGGCGACCATATTGGCCATCGCGGCGTGGGCATGTATAAGGACCGCCTGTATTTCACCACCGCCGACTGTCATCTGGTGGCGCTCAACGCGAAAAATGGCGTACTTCTGTGGGACATCGAAATCGCCGACTCCAAGCTGGGCTACTTCGCCACCATGGCGCCGCTGGTCATTCGGGATCACGTGTTGATCGGCGTGTCGGGCGATGTCACGGACCTGCCGGGCTTTCTCGATTCGCGCGATCCCATCACCGGCAAGCTTCAGTGGCGCTGGTACACCGAGCCCAAAGCGGGCGAGCCCGGTTCTGAAACCTGGCCGCAGGGCAACGACGCCCGCGAACACGGCGGGGGCATGACCTGGATGACCGGCACCTACGATCCAGACCTGAATTTGACGTACTGGGGCATCGGGAATCCCCAGCCGGTCCTGAACGGCGCGACGCGCGCGGGCGACAATCTGTACACCTGCACCATCGTCGCGCTCGATCCGGACACAGGAAAATTGAAATGGCACTTCCAGCCGTCGCCGCATGACACGCACGACTGGGACGCCGTGCAAACTCCCGTGCTGTTCGATGATGTGGAGCGCGGCGTGAAGCGCAAGCTCCTCGCGCAGGGCAGCCGCAACGGATATTTCTTCGTGCTCGACCGCTCCACCGGCGAGCACATTCTCACCAAGCCCTTCATCGAAACCAACTGGTCGAGCGGCATCGACGCGCACGGCCAGCCGCGGCCGTTGAAATCGAAAGAGCCCAAACCGGACGGCGCGCTGGTATCACCCGGGTCCGACGGCGCCACCAATTGGATGTCGCCCAGTTACGATCCGAATTCCGGCCTGTTCTTTTTGAGCGCCCGCCGCCTGTGGAGCGTGTTTTACATGACCGCCGACGGCAAGCCGGAAGGCTGGGCCGGCCGCGACCGCAACCTGTGGGCGGAAAGCGTGCTCGAAGCGATCGACACGAAGACCGGCGAGGTCCGCTGGAAGCACGAATTGGGCGACGGCGAAGACACCGCCGGAATCCTCACCACTGCCGGGAAACTTCTGTTCACCGCCGACAATTCCGGGAGTCTGATGGCGCTCGACCCGGCCACGGGTCAGACGTTATGGCACGTTCCGGTCGGCGAAAAAATGGTCGCCTCGCCGATGACGTACGAGCTCAATGGACGCCAGTATCTTCTAACGCCGGTCGACGACACCATCCTCGCGTGGGCTTTGCCGTCGCGCTAACGTGGCGCACGCACTCGTGCGTGCCGTGTCGAGACTCATCTCGACATCTTTGCTGCGACAGATCAGGCGTCGACAAAAGTGTCGACGCGGCACGCTAAAACGTGCGCCACAAAAGCTAAGTAATGTGCGCGCCCGAAATTCCGACATAAACCGCATATAATGACTGGCTGGCCGCCATAAATAAACGGTTCCGTTTGGCGCCGCCGAAGCAGAGATTCGCGCAGGTCTCGGGTAAACGGATCAACCCGATCAGTTGGCCCGCCGGCGACACGACCATCACTCCCTCCGGTGTCCCGCACCACAGGTTGCCGTCCGTATCGCAACGAATGCCGTCGGCGTAAGTGACCCTTTTCCCGCCATCCGCTTTGAGCTGAACGAATTGCCTGCCATGCAGCACCTTGCCGCCGTCGATGTCATATACCCGAGTCTCGCGGGGCGCGCCCGTGTCTACGACATACACCTTCTTATAATCCGGCGAGAAACAGATACCGTTCGGTTCGGACATTTCGTCGATCAATTTCGTTATTTTCCCGTTTTCAACCCGATATACCGCTTCTTTTAATTCTTTTTCTCCTTTAGATCCTTCATAATTGCCGTTGATGCCATAGATGGGATCGGTGAACCAGATGCTACCGTCAGGGTGTACCACGATGTCGTTGGGAGAATTCAAACGCTTGCCTTCAAATTTATCCGCGATCACAGTGACGCCCCCGTTGGGTTCGTATCGCACTACGCGCCGGTTGCCGTGTTCGCAGGAAAGCTCGCGGCCTGCGAAATCGAAGGTGTTGCCGTTGGAATACCCGGAAGGATTGCGAAACACGGTCACATGCGAATCCTCTTCGAGATAGCGCATCTGGACGTTATTGGGAATATCGCTCCAGACGAGATACCGTCCGACACCGTTCCAGGCCGGGCCTTCGCTCCAGAGGGTTCCGGTGTAGAGGCGCCGGATGGGCGTGTTCGCGATCATGTACTTGCCGAACCGGGGATCGATTGCGACAATATCGCGGTCGGGATAATGCATCGGGTGCTGACCGGACCAGTCACGCTCCTGGGCGGCCGCAACGCTACCGAGCGCCGCAGCCATGAATGCTCTACGTTGCATATGGATACTCTACGCAATCGGCGTATCCGGGTCAATGAACGGCCAGCACACCGCACCCGCAACGTAGACGACGGCCATCACGTACAAAAGCAAATTCCAGTTTCCGTGCGTGCGATCGAGCAGGAATCCGCCGAAGACGGGCGCGGCGAATCCGGCCAGGTTGCCAAGCATGTTCATGGCGCCCGAAACCGTCCCCGAAAACTTTCCGCCGATGTCCATGCAGGCATGCCACGCGGCGGGAACCGCGAGGTCGTTCGCGAAGCTGGCGACGCCCATGACGAGCATCGCGGCGGTCGGCGAGGCAATTTTCGTGACCAGGGAGATCAACAAGGCCGCGCCGAGCATGCCGATGATCGCGGTGGTGCGCTTGCGCGTGGTCAATCCCGAGACCAGAGATCCGAATCCTCCGAACAACAGGGGCAAAACCGCCAGCCTGGCCGCATGCGCCGCATCGAGGCCGCGAAATTCCTGCAGATAGGTCGGGAGCCAGGTGATGTAGAAATACCATCCGAAGGAGACGCAGAAATATTGGATGCACAGCAGCCACACCGAGCGGTGCCCCATCAGCTTGCGCCAGGGAACATCCACATGCAGCGCATCGGGTGTTCCGATCAATTGCAGCTCGGCTGCGTTCACGGAGGGATGGTCCGACGGCCGGTCGCGAAACCAGCGATAGAACAGGAAGCACCACACCAGACCCAGAGTGCCGAACGAGACGAACGCGGCGCGCCAGTTCATGAAGTGGAATGCGAACACCACCAGCGGCGGCGTGAACGCCCCGCCCCAACGCGCGAACGCCCACACGATGCCCTGCGCGCGGGCACGCTCCGAGGGCGGAATCCACAGGCTGAATGCTTTGGTGAGATTTGGAAAGCAGCCGGCCTCGCCCGCGCCGAACAGGAATCGGGTCACCCACAACGCCCGGAAGTTCCATGCGAAGCCGGTCAGCGCGGTGAAAGCGGACCACGCGAGAACAATGCGGATCAGCACGGCACGCGGGCCGATGCGATCGCCCATCCATCCGCTGGGAATTTCGAACAGCGCGTAGGCGAGCGCGAATGCGCCGAAGATCAATCCCATTTGCGATTTACTCAGGCCCAGATCGCGCGAGATCGGCGCGGCAGCCTGCGAGATCGCTACGCGGTCGATGTAGGCCAGCACGGCGAGCGCGACCGCGAATGCAATCACCCGGTAGCGCGCCCGCGTCGGACGTGTTTCCATTGAATCTAATGATGCCTCAGAAAAAGCTCAGGTCCGCGCACTGGTTCGGAGGAATGGACCGCGACGGATTTATTCATAGGTCCTGGATGCGCGGCTATCCGCGTGACGCCTTCGACGGGCGGCCGGTAATCGGGATCTGCAATACGTGGAGCGAACTGACTCCGTGCAACGCGCACCTGCGCGAGATCGCCGAGCGCGTGAAGCGCGGAGTGCTCGAAGCCGGCGGATTGCCGCTCGAATTTCCGGTGACGTCGCTGGGCGAAACCAACCTGCGGCCCACCGCGATGATGTTTCGCAATCTGGCCAGCATGGACGTAGAGGAATCGATCCGCGGGAATCCGATTGACGGCGTCGTATTGCTGTGCGGCTGCGATAAAACCACTCCGTCGCTGGTGATGGGCGCGGCCAGCTGCGACGTGCCGGCCATCGTCGTTTCGGGCGGGCCGATGCTCAGCGGAAATTTTCGAGGGCACGCGATCGGGTCGGGAACCATCGTGTGGCAGATGGATGACGAGGTGCGGTCGGGCAAAGCGACAATGGCCGAATTCATGGAAGCCGAAACGTGCATGTCGCGCTCGGCCGGGCATTGCATGACGATGGGCACGGCGTCGACCATGGCGAGCATGGTGGAGGCGCTCGGCCTGGCGCTGCCGCACAACGCGGCGATTCCGGCACCCGATTCGAGGCGAGGCGTATTGGCGCAATTGTCGGGACGGCGGATCGTTGAAATGGTGCGCGAGGATTTGCGGATATCGTGCATTCTCAAGCGCGAGAATTTCGAAAACGCGATTCGCGTGAACGCGGCCATAGGAGGGTCCACCAACGCGGTGATCCATCTGCTGGCGATCGCGGGACGCGTCGGCGTAGAACTGAAGCTCGACGATTTCGACACGCTGGGTCGCGATATGCCGTTGCTCGTGAACCTGCAGCCGTCGGGAAAGTTTCTGATGGAGGATTTTTACTACGCGGGCGGCGTTCCGGCGGTGGTCCGCGCACTGGGCGACCTGATTCATCGCGACGCGCCGACGGTGAACGGTAAATCGATGGGCGAAAACACGGTGGAAGCGCCGTGCTGGAACGCGCAGGTGATCCGGACGGTGAGTGAGCCGCTTAAGGAACGCGCCGGGATCGCGGTGCTGCGTGGGAACCTGGCTCCTAATGGCGCGGTGATCAAACCGTCGGCCGCGACGGCGCGATTGTTGAAGCATCGCGGACGCGCGGTGGTGTTTGAAAGCATCGAAGACCTTCACGCTCGAACGGATCTCCCTGATCTGGAGGTTGACGAGAATTCGGTGATGGTGCTGAAGGGCGCGGGGCCGAGAGGGTACCCGGGGATGCCGGAGGTCGGCAACATGCCCATCCCGCGCAAGCTGCTGGAGCGCGGCGTGACCGATCTGGTTCGCATCTCGGATGCGCGGATGAGCGGGACCGCGTATGGAACCGTGGTTCTGCACGTGTCGCCGGAGTCGGCCGTGGGAGGAACGCTCGCGCTGGTGCGGGATGGGGATGAAATCGAACTGGATGTGGAGGCTCGGCGACTTGAGTTATGCGTCGATGAGAGCGAACTCGCGTCGCGGCGGGCGAATTGGAAAGCTCCTGCGAGCGAGGCGACGGGAGGATATCACAGGTTGTATATCGACCACGTGATGCAGGCCGACGTTGGCGCGGATTTCGATTTTCTGGTGGGATGCCGGGGCGCGGACGTGCCGCGAGAGAGTCATTAGTGGCTCACGCACTCCTGTGTGCCGCGTTGGCAGTCTTGCCGTCACTTGCTCCGTCGCAGACGAGGTGTCGAGATGAGTCTCGACACGGCACGCACGAGTGCGTGCGCCACGAACCGGATGCGATTGGATTCTGAAACCACCGGTTGGCGGATGTGGCGCGCGCTGGCGCTGCTGGTGGTTTCCGGACTTCTGAATTACGTTGATCGCTCCAATATTTCGATCGGGGCGACCAACATCCAGCGCGAGTTGCATCTTTCCAATTACCAGTTGGGCGTGCTGCTCTCGGCGTTTTTCTGGACTTACGCGCTTTCGCAGCTGTTTTATCTGGCCGGCTGGCTGGTGGACCTGTTCAATGTCTGCGGGATCCTCGCCGGGGGCGTGGCGCTGTGGTCGTTCGCGACGGGCGCATGCGGGCTGGCTGGTTCGCTGGGGGTTTTGTTCGCGCTGCGGCTGCTGCTGGGCGCGGGCGAGTCGGTCGCCTATCCTTCCTATTCGCGAATCCTGGTGAACTGCTTCGAAGAGCGGCATCGCGGATTTTCGAACGCGGCGATCGATGCGGGAACGAAATTAGGTCCGGCAATAGGCGCGCTGCTCGGCGGATTGCTGATACCGCGCCTCGGTTGGCGCGTGTTTTTTGTCGCGCTGGGGGTGGCTGGAATCGCATGGACCATCGCGTGGATTTTCTGGATGCCGAAGTCGCATCGATTAACCGCGGGGCGTCGCGAGGTATCGAGTTTTCGTGGAATTCTGAAGCAGCCTGCGTTGTGGTGGACTGCACTGGGGCTATTCTGTTCGAACTATTTCTGGTATTTCCTGATCACGTGGCTGCCTCCGTATCTGGAACAGGAGCGCGGTTTCGCGAAACAGAAGATGGCGGTGTTCAGCGCGCTGGCGTATCTGGCGATCGCGATTTCAAGCGTCAGTTCGGGATGGCTGTCGGACCGCTGGATCGCGCATGGAGGCTCACCGACCGTGGTTCGAAAAACCTTCGCGGGATGCGGACTGGGGCTTTCGACGGTGCTGATCGCGGTGCAGAGAATCGACGATGCGAACGTGGCCATGGCGGTGCTGCTGTTTGCCTGCGTGGCGTTCGGGATGTATTCGTCAAACATTTTTGCGATGACGCAGACGCTGGCCGGCTCGGCCGCGGCGGGGCGCTGGACCGGGATTCAGAACGGCATCGGGAACCTGGCGGGCGTCGCGGCGCCCTGGTTCACGGGATACATTACCGAGCGCAGCGGAACTTACTTCCTTGCATTCCTGGCGGCCGCGACCGCTGCGCTGATATCGTGCGCGGCGTTTGTTTTCGGCGTGGGCCGCATCGCTCCCGTGAAGTTCGATAGATAATGTTGAGACTGGAACACCAAAGAAAGCGCGGGTTTCTCGGGTGGTGGATTACTGCGGCGGCGTTCGTCACCTCCGGGCTCGCCGTCGGCGTGCCGTATTACAACGTCCCGTTTTTCTACGATTATTTCGCGCGCACCAACGGATGGTCGCGAGCCGAGATCACGCTGGGATTTCCGCTGGCCGCGCTGCTGACTCTCTGGATGGGGCCGCTGGTGGTTCCGCGTTTCAGCCCGCGCAAAATGATTGTCGCGGGCAGCGCGCTGACGGCGCTATCGCTGGTCGGATTCGCGCGCATGGGATCGGGCTTGCCGGTGTATTACGCGCTGTGGGTGGTGTTCACGGCGGGCTACATTTTTTCCGGGCCGATTCCGCATCAACTGATCGTTTCGCACTGGTTCCGCAGGAATCGCGGGAAGGCGATGGGGATCGTGTATGTGGGCAACGGGTTGATGGGATCGGTGGGGTCGCTGCTGGTGCAGCCGCTGACCGAGCGATTCGGATTTCGCGCTGCGTTGATGATTCTGGCGGCGATTGTGATGATCTGCTGGCCGGTCGCGATTTTGTTTCTGCGCGACAAGCCGGCCGAGGTCGGGCAATTTCCGGACGGCGACGTGGTGGCGCCGGCAGAGGCCACTGCGATTCCCCATTCGTTCGGCTTTTTGATGCGCAATTATGGGTTTTGGCTGCTTTTGATCGGGAGTTTCTGCGCCATCGGCGCAGTGGGCGCGATCAACTTTCATATGAAGTTTGTGTTCCTTGACCAGGGATTTACGAAGGGTCCGGTGGCCGATTCGACGTGGCGCACCGCATCGGTACTGATTTTGTGGTCCAGCGTCGTTGGGCGCCTGGCGGTGGGCGCGCTGGCCGACCGGTTTCCGAAAAAATGGGTGATGACCGGAACGTTTGCGCTGGTCGCGGCGACCATTCCGGATCTGCTGCTGGTGCGACCGGGGCACGTCGGTCTGCTGTACACCTTCGCTGTCCTGTTCGGATTTGGACTGGGCGCCGATTACATGCTGATTCCGTTAATGGCGGCCGAGCAGTTCGGCGTCAACAGCCTGAGCCGCGCGCTGGCGGTGATTTTACCGGTGAACACGATCGGGCAGACGTGGCTTCCCTATTTTGTTTCGATTTTGCGCGAGCGGACGGGAAGTTATTCGGTGGCGATGGGCGTGGTTCTGGCGGTCGCGGCGGCCGGAGCGGTTGCGATCGCGATTCTTCCGAGGAAAAACGAATGGCTCGAAAAAGCGTAGGCATCATTATGAACGGCGTCACGGGACGCATGGGGACGAATCAGCACCTGGTGCGATCGATTCTGGCGATTCGCGGGCAGGGTGGAGTTTTGCTGCCGGATGGGACGATGCTGTGGCCGGAGCCGGTGCTACTGGGTCGCGATGAAGCGAAACTGCGGGCGCTGGCGGAGGCTCACGGGTTATCGCGCGTTTCTACGGATCTCGATGCGTGCCTGGCCGACCCGGCGAACTCGATTTATTTCGATGCGCAGACCACCTCGCGGCGCGGGCCGGCGCTGCGGTCGGCGATCGCGGCGGGGAAACACGTGTACTGTGAAAAACCGGTGGCGGATTCGCTGGATGAGGCGCTCGCGCTGGCGAAGCTCGCAAAGGAACGCGGGGTGCGGCATGGAGTGGTGCAGGATAAATTATTTCTACCGGGGGTACGCAAGCTAAAGCGGTTGATCGACAGCGGATTTTTCGGGCGCATCCTTTCGGTTCGCGGCGAGTTTGGATATTGGGTGTTTGAAGGCGACTGGCAGCCGGCGCAGAGGCCGTCCTGGAATTATCGACGCGAGGACGGAGGCGGGATCGTGATCGACATGCTGTCGCACTGGCGGTATGTGCTCGATCATACGTTCGGCCCGGTGCGGCGCGTGAGCTGTTTGTGCGCGACGCATATTCCGACGCGCTGGGACGAGCGCGGGAAACCATACGATTGCACGGCGGAAGATGCGGCGTATGCGAGTTTCGAGATCGAGGGAGGCTCTTTTCAAAAAATCGTCGCGCAGATGAATTCGTCGTGGTGCGTGCGCGTGTATCGCGATGAACTGTTGCAGATCCAGGTGGATGGGACGCACGGGAGCGCGATTGCGGGACTGCGGGAATGCCGCGTGCAGCATCGCGCAAATACGCCCAAGCCGGTATGGAATCCGGATGTGCCGGGCACGGTGGATTTTTTCGCGGGCTGGCAGGAGGTTCCGGACAATCGGGAATTTGACAACGCCTTCAAGGTCGAATGGGAGATGTTTTTGCGGCACGTCGAGACGGGTGAGCCGTTCAAGCATGATCTGATGGAAGGCGCCAAGGGTGTGCAACTGGCGGAGTTGGCGCTCCAGTCGTCGCGGGAAGGACGATGGATGGATGTGCCAAACCTGGAGGCGTAATGCCGGAGATCGACTTACCGCTGGATGGGCGAATGACGCGGGTGCGGATCGAGCGGGCTTGCGAGTATCGGCCGCCTTCGAAACCGCTTGGGTCGAGGATCGCGTATGCCGCGGCGCACGTGGTGCCGGGTGAAGACGGGATCGATTGGGAGAAGACGCTCGCGTTCCGGCGGCATTTGTGGTCGTTCGGATTGGGCGTGGCGGAGGCGATGGATACGTCGCAGCGCGGGATGGGATTGCCATGGGAAGCGGCGCGCGAGTTGATTGCGCGATCGCTTGCGGAGGCGGGCGGATTCATCGCGTGCGGAGCGGGAACGGATCAGATTCCGGACGATCGCGCGGCGACGATCGACCAGATTGTCGCGGCGTATGAAGAGCAGTGCGAGTTTGTGGAGAGCCGCGGCGGGCGCGTGATCTTGATGGCGAGCAGAGCGCTGGCGCGAATCGCGAAATCGGCGGACGATTACCGGACGGTGTACTCGCGGATCCTGTCACAATTGCAGCGTCCGGCAATTTTACACTGGCTGGGAGAAATGTTCGATCCGCAACTGGCGGGATATTGGGGGTCGCGCGATGTTCGGTGTTCGATGGACGCATGCCTGAGCGTCATTGACGAGCACGCCTCGCGGATCGATGGGATCAAGATTTCTTTGCTCGACGCGAACCGTGAAATCGAGATGCGGCTGCGGCTGCCGGGCGGAGTGCGGATGTATACCGGTGACGATTTCAACTACGACGCGCTGATTCGCGGGGATGGAACGCATCACAGTGACGCGCTGCTGGGGATTTTCGATGCGATCGCGCCGGCTGCGTCGGCGGCGATTCAGGCGCTGGATGCGGGGCAGGTGGATGCCTTCGATCGGATCCTGGCGCCGACCGTTCCGCTGTCGCGGCACATTTTCGAAGCGCCTACCTATTTATATAAGACCGGGATTGTGTTTCTGGCCTGGTTGAATGGGCATCAGGAGCGGTTCCGAATGATCGGCGGGTTGGAGACGGCTCGCGGGATTGAACACCTTTCGAAGCTGCTGGTGTTGGCGGAGGCGGCGGGGGTTTTGCGGGATCCGGAGATCGCTTGTGCGCGGATGCGGGAGCTGCTCTAAGATGGCCCGAACGTTTAACCGCTCCCTTTGGTCGCGGCGCGGGGTGCAGCTGTGCGGACCAAGGTGGTGAGCGCGTGATTCAGAGGCTGAGCTTTAATCAGATTACGGCGAAGCACGCGACGCTCGCGGAATGCGTGAACGCTTGCGCGCGGCATGGGATTGGATGGATCGCGCCGTGGCGGGAGCGGGTTGCCGAAGTCGGTGTGCGCGAGAGTGCGCGGATGATTCGCGATGCGGGGCTCCGGGTTTCGAGTTTGTGCCGAGGCGGATTTTTTCCGGCAGCCACGGCTGCGGAGCGATCGGCGCGGATCGACGAGAACCGGCGCGTGATCGATGAAGCCGCGGAGCTGGGCGCGGAGTGCGTGGTGCTGGTGTGCGGACCGGCGGCGGATCGGGATCTTGAAGGGGCTCGGAAAATGGTTGCGGAGGGGATCGCGGTGATTTCGCCGTATGCTCGCGAGCGCGGCGTGAAGCTGGGAATCGAGCCGTTGCATCCGATGTTTGCCGCGGATCGCAGCGTGATTACGCGCCTGGATGAAGCGGTCGAACTTGCGGAACGGCTGGACGTGGGTGTAATCGTCGACGTGTTTCACCTGTGGTGGGATTGGCGGCTTTATGCGGACCTGCGGCGGGCTTCGGGACACATTGTGGGATTCCACGTTTCCGATTGGGCCGTGCCGCTGCCGGGGATCCTTACCGGGCGCAGCATGATGGGCGACGGCGTGATCGAACTGCGGCGCATTCGAACGGCCGTGGATGAAACGGGCTACGACGGTCCGATCGAGGTCGAGATCATGAACGAAAGCGTATGGGCGCAACCGATTGATGACATCTTCAAGACCGTGATTGAGCGTTATTTGACCTGCGTGTAGGATGCGCCGGTGACTTCCCGGATCATTCCGTCGCTCTTGCTCAGAATGTAGAGATCGCCCGCCGAATCGATCCACACGTGGATATCGGAGCGGCCGCCGTTGGCAACTTTTGCCATTCCCGGCAGATGCGCGGCTTTCCCGCCGCGCGCGTGGTAGGCGAATTCGGTGATGGGCGCGAGCGAGCCATAAACTTCGCTATCGCCGCCCGGCCGCGTCCAACGAATTTTCAGCGGGTGCATCGCGGCCATCGTTTTGGGATTGCCATCGTCCGCCGCCAGCATTTCTTTGTAATCGGCGTACCAAAGGTTGCCGGTGGAGATGTCGCCGAAAATGTATTTGCCGCGCAGGATCGGAATGGATTTGCCGCGATAGACGTAGCCGCTCGACATGGCGTCGCCGCCGCTCTTGTCGTGCGGGTATTGAATGACGGGATAATTAGGTGTTATCAGTCCGTCGGTCTCGGTCGCGTTAATGCGAACGGGGATGCGATCGTCGGCGGGGAGATCCTTGGTGTGATTGGTTTTTTCGTCGAGCTGCTGATTACCCTCACGCAGCGAGTAGCCGTAGTTGGCGCCTTTATGGATGATGATGACGGTTTCCCAGGTGTACAGGCCGATGACGTTCGCGATCAGGTGATGGTCGCGCGGGTGGACGGGGTCGACGTCCCAGGTGAGCCGCGCCGGATTGCGCAGGCCGTAGGCCCAGATTTCGGCGCGGGCACCGGGTTTGCCGACGAACGGATTATCGTTGGGGATGCGATAACGTCCGTTTTCGCTGACCGTGCTCGAAGATTTTCGTTCGTTGAGATCGGGGATGATGCGCAGAATTTTTCCGACCATCGTGTCCAGGCGCTGGGGATTGTTGCGCATCTCAGGATTCTTCGATTCGCCAGAAGCGCCGTCGCCGCTGGCGATATAAAGGACGCGCCAGTCGGGATCGCCGGGGCGCGCGGTGGGATTGAAGATCAGGTCTCCCATGGGATGTGCGTATCCGTTGTAGCGGACGCGCAGGAGCTCACGGGCCGTGCCTTCGAACGCTGTGTTGGAGGTGTTCGAATCGGTCCATTCGATGAGCACGGCTTCGCGGGTGGTGGGGCCGGGCGTCTG
Source organism: Terriglobia bacterium (assembly GCA_963797245.1). Lineage (GTDB taxonomy): Bacteria > Acidobacteriota > Terriglobia > Bryobacterales > Bryobacteraceae > Palsa-187. The sequence goes on along the minus strand of CAWCPE010000005.1, from coordinate 291,418 downwards.
GATCGTGGGAGTGGTCGTGTAGCCGGTTAGATCGAGGTTCGGGAAATGCGCGTTGTCCGGCTCCGGCGAGCCAGGGAGAGCCAGATTTTCTAGATGGACAGTGTAAAACTTGCCGTTGCGCGCGTAGTCGGGATCGAACGCGAAGCTGATCAAGCCGTTGGCGAAACCCTGCTCGGTGGGAAGCCTGCGAAACAGGCCGGGTCGACCGTTGGCTCCGTTGAAATCGAGATACGTGGTGAACTTTCGGGAGGCTTTGTCGAAGATGTAGAGAGGGCCGTTGAGGTCGTTGATGAACCAGCGATTGCGCGCGCGGCCGGGCTCTACGCGAATAAAGTTGATCCGCGCGAGCAGACCCATGATCTGCCCGTGGCCGTCGACCGCGCCGGTCATCGGGAGAGTGGCATAGTCGCGGAGGTCGAGCGTGATTTCGGGCGAGCCGGCACGCAGCGCTGCGCCCAGCACGAGGACGGTCGCGAGCCGCATCACGATTTCGGTCCGAGCGCGACGACGAAATACTCGGCTCGATCGGGGCCCGGGTTCACGATCCCGTGCAGGTCATTTGAGTTGACGTAGCACACCGAACCCGGCGTCAGGCGCTGGGTTTTTCCGTTCACGGTGGCGTCGAGCTGGCCGGACTGGATCATAAACATTTCTTCGTGAACATGTTGATGGGGTGGATGGGGCGCCTTTCCGGCTGCAAGCTCCGTTACGTGCACTTCGACGGGATAACCGGTGTGGGTCTGGCCGTCGAGCACGGCATGGCCCTTGGTGCCGTTGCCGGTCTTGGTGGGCAGGTCGGCGAAGGGGAACATTTTGGACGGCAGGCGTTTCGAAGCATCCTGGGCTTGTAATCCGCCGGCGGCCGCGGCAGGCAGGAGCAGTCCGAAGGTTCGTCGCGAATATTTGCGGTTCATCGTTTTTTCACCTCTCGGCGGGACGCTGGAGATCCTGGAGATCGACGCCATTCACGCCGGTGATGATTTTCGCATAGGCGCGCGTGACGGATTCGAGGCCGGTGGCCGGGATGATTTCGGAAGTTTCGTGATCGGAGTGCCAGTACAGACCCGTGTCGATGAGTTGAATGGCGGGGGCGAACTGATAGATCCGGCCGATTTCGCCGGCGGGTGTTCGCGCGGGGATCTCATTGGTGGGGACGCCGAAGGAGCGGTAGGCGTCGACCACGATGTCTTCCAGCTTGTGACTTCCGCCGATGTACCAGGTGAGCGAAGAAGCGACGTTGGATTTCTGCACGGAGCCCAGGTTGAGGATCATTTCGGTGGCGGCGGTGTGCTCGCAATTGATGATCAGCGCGGTCTTTGCGAACACTTCTTTGTGCTCCCGAAGCCACGTGCCGCTTTCAGCGGTACCGTCATGGTGACCGGTGGTGCCCAGGAAATAAATCGTGCGGCGGCGCTGCGACTTGGGGATTTTCGCGAAATATTCCGAGAGGCCAATCATGGTGGCGACGCCGGTGCCGTTGTCGTTGGCGCCTTCAAACCATCCGTCGCGATGGGCGAGTACGTAGATGGATTCGTCCGTGGTTCCAGGAAGAGATCCCCAGACGGTGGACGACTTCAGTCCGGGTACAGCTTTGACGTCCAGGCGGATTTTCACATGCGGAGCCTTGGTGTCGCGCGCGCGGCCGATCATGTCGCGGATCGCGAGACCATCCTGCATGCCGAGCGAAAAGGTCGGCACAGTGCTGCCGACCGGATAAAACTGCGTTCGAAGATTACCAGGCACGGCGACTGTAACGAAGATGGCCGCCGCGCCTTTATCGTTGATGCGCTTGATGGCGCCGCCGTTGATGGTGGCGTGACGCGAGAAATAATCTGTGCTGTAGAAGAAGACGGCTTTGCCGTGAAGGTCGCGGCCCACCAGGTCGCTCTCGGCGCCGAAACCGACGTCAACGGCTTCGAGATCCAGACCCTCGGCGGGCGTTCCGGACGAACGATAGGTGGGCTGCGCGGTGTCAAGCGCGAGGGTCTTATCGCCGTTGGACGCGGCAACCGTCCAGGATTGCGGCATCCACTGCGGCGGCAGATCGAAGGATTGTTGATGAACGTCGGCGAGGCCGGCCTTTTGAAATTTCGCGAGCAGCCACTGAGCGTTTTCTTCATCGGCCTCGGTGCCGGCGATGCGGCCCCAGAACTGATGGCCTTGGTCGCGATAGCGGCGCGAGATCGCGGTCTGATCGTTGACGTATTCCTTCAACACATGGCCGTCGATGGCGGTGTAGACCTGGTCCGCCGGCGCGAGGTTCCAACGAAGGTAGGACTCGTCGAGCGGGTGCAGCGGCTTCATCGGCGCGGGCGGCGTGCGGGTTTGGGCGACTGCGGGCAGGATCGCTAGAGTGACAAGTAGAATTCGCATCCGGGGCTCCTCGGATGGCATGTTATCACGCCTGAATCATAGACCTCCGTGGTTGATCGAATACCTCCGGGTTGCTGAGTGAAAAAGTCAGGATTGATCCCCGCCGTCACCGGCAGGGCTGTCGATCTTGGGCTAGCGCGCCCGCGCGCCGTCGCTCAAACTGGCGATGGGGACGAAGGCGGAGGACGGCGTGGGTTCTTCGATGAACAAAGTCGTGAGATCGGGCGCGGCCTGATACATGGCGTCCTCTACGGACTGCTTGACGTTGACCGATCCGCAGCCATGGCCCGATTCGCCGAGTCGCAGGCGCACTTCGCCGCCCGTGACGCTCACCACGTCGACTTTGGTGCCACGAGCTCGAAGCTTTGCCGCGGCGTCGTTGATTCTAGTTTCGAGATTGTCGGGATGAAGGTCGTAGAGGATCAGGACGCTGGAGATGAGGGCATCCTGGGTGATACGCGCGAGCGTATCCGGGTCCGCTCGCGCGATTTCGACGATCTTTTCAAGCGCCGCGCCATGCAGCGCCATCATGGCCTCCACCAGCTCCGCTGCTTTCGCGCGGAACGCCGGATCGGCCGACGACTCGATCTCTCTGACCCGCGTCTCGATGGATTCGAGATGAAGCTGAAAACCGGATTTCGAGCTCATCACGAATGCTGACCGAACATCGGTGAATGATGCGTTTCAAGCGTTTTCCCATCGCCCAGATACATGTGGACGCCGCACGGCAGGCATGGATCGAAGCTGCGCACGGCGCGCATGATGTCGATGCCTTTGAATTTATCGGGGCCGTTTTCTTCGAAGATGGGCGTGTTCTGCACCGCGTCTTCATAGGGTCCGGGCGTGCCGTAGGAATCGCGCGGATTCGCGTTCCAGGGCGTCGGCGGGTACGGGTGATAGTTGGCGATCTTGCCGTTGCGGATCACCACGTGATGCGAAAGCACTCCGCGCACGGCTTCGTGGAAGCCGCAGCCGATGGCTTCGTCGGGAACTTTGAAATCGTTCCAGGTGCGGGTGTTTCCGCTGTGCAGTTCCTTCATCGCCTGCTCGGCGAAATGCAGGGCGCAGGCGGCTGCGTAGGCCTGGAAATAAGTCCGCGCGCGATCGCGTTCGATGGCGTTCGACCACTTCGGAACTTTCCATTCGAATTCGGCTTCTGGCTTGGTGGCGGTCTTCGGCAGATAGATTTTCACGCTATGACCGGTCGCTTTCACATAGCCGAAATCGACCAGACCGGCGAGAGCGGTGGACCAGAAGCGCGCGATGGGTCCTCCGCCGGTATCGAGCGCCAGATGATCGCCGGTGCGCTTGTCGAACCAGCGCGGCGACATTACCCAGGTGTACTTGTCGTCGAAATTGCGCTTCTGCGGACGCGGAATGGTGGTCTGATTCCAGGGGTGCCGCTGATCGACCGGATTGCCCAGCGGGTCATGCGACACGAACTTCTCGCTATTCTGCCAGTCGTCGTAATACGAGCTGCCGAGCAGGATGCGGATGTTCAGGTTAATGTCGACCAGATCCGTGGTCACCAGTTCGCCGTCGACCACTACGCCTGGGGTCACGAACATTTTGCGGCCCCAGTTGGTCATGTTCTTGTAGGTGTAGTCACAATGGTCGGGATCGTTGAACGATCCCCAGCATCCGAGCAGAATGCGACGGCGGCCGACTTCTTCGTAGCCTGGCAGAGCTTCGTAGAAGAAATCGAAGAGATCGTCGTGAAGCGGGACCACTTTCTTCATGAACTCTACGTACTTCATCAAGCGCACGACGTAATCGGTGAAGAGTTGGATGGTAGGAACGGTTCCGACGCCGCCGGGATAGAGCGTCGAGGGGTGCACGTGACGTCCTTCCATCAGGCAGAACATTTCGCGCGTCATTCTACTGACCTGGAGTGTTTCCAGGTAGAACGATCCGGTAAACGGATTCAGCGCGCGCATGATGTCGGCGATGGTTTTGAAGCCGTGCGCGTTCGCGTGCGGCGACGCGGTTTTTTCCGCCTTGGCGAGCACGCTGGGATTGGTTTCCCGAACCATCTGCTCGCAGAAATCGACGCCCACCAGGTTGTCCTGGAAAATGTTGTGGTCGAACATGTACTCGGCCGCTTCGCCCAGGTTGACGATCCATTCGGCCAGCGGGGGCGGCTTCACGCCGAACGCCATGTTCTGCGCGTAGGTAGCGCAGGTGGCGTGATTATCGCCGCAGATTCCGCAGATGCGGCTGGTGATGAAGTGCGCGTCGCGCGGATCTTTGTTCTTCATGAAGATGCTGTATCCGCGGAAGATGGAGGAGGTGCTGTGGCACTCGGCTACATGCCGGTTTTCAAAATCGATTTTGGTGAAGATGCCCAGGCTGCCCACGATGCGTGTGATCGGGTCCCAGTTCATCTCGACGAGTTTGCCCTGCTTGCCGCTCTTTTGGGTGTGTGGCGCGGTGATTGTGCTCATTTTCGATTCCTTTCTGCTCAATAAGCGTGCGGCCGGTACCCGGTGGTTAACTGCTGGCCGGGATGGCGCCACTTCGGTTCTTTATTGACCGTGTTGTTGGTGATGGACCGGAGAGCCCGGATGGCACGGCCGTAAGGTTGGACCGCTGCCGTCGAGAGCGTTCCGCCGGGAGGCTCGTCCATGAACGGCATGAATTTGTCCGGGAATCCCGGCATGGTGCAGCCGATGCAGATGCCGCCGACGTTGGGGCAGCCTCCGATTCCCGCCATCCAGCCGCGTTTTGGAACGTTGCAATTCACCACCGGACCCCAGCAGCCGAGCTTCACGATGCATTTCGGAGAGCCGTACTCTTCGGCGAAATCGCCCTGCTCGTAATATCCGGCGCGATCGCAGCCATCATGCACCGTACGGCCGAACAGCCACTTGGGACGAAGCTGGTCGTCGAGCGGAATCATCGGCGCGAGACCGGAGACCTGATAGAGCAGGTACAGCACGGTCTCCATGAAATTGTCGGGTTGCACGGGGCACCCGGGGACATTCACGATCGGTAAGCCGGCCTTCGATTTCCAGTCCCATCCGAGATAATCGGCCAAGCCCATGGCGCCGGTTGGATTGCCTTCCATGGCGTGAATGCCGCCGTAAGTCGCGCAGGTGCCGGCTCCGATCACGGCTAGAGCCTTGGGCGCCAGACGATCGATCCATTCGGTGGTCTTAATCGGCTGGCCGGTCTGCGGATCGGTTCCGAGCGCGGCCCAGTAGCCTTCTCGCTTGATCTTTTCGTTGGGGATGGAGCCTTCCACCACCAGCACGAAGGGGTCGATTTCGCCTTTCTCCGCTTTGTACCAATACTTCAGAAAATCGTCGCCGTTTTCGTAGGCGATCACGGGGTTGTGGACGTGTACTTTCGGCAGGCCGGGGATGGCACCCAGAACAACGTCCTCGATGCTCGGCTGGGTGGCCGCGGTAATTGAGACCGAGTCTCCGTCGCATCCGAGGCCGGCAGTCATCCAGACAATGTGAACCTCCTTGACCGGCGACGGCTTCTGGGTCTTGCGGCCGTAAGGGATCGTTTCCGCCATTCGTCACTCCTTTCGATGATTGTTAGATCGGGCTCCGGCCCACAACGTTCCGCGCATCGACACGCGGTTGCAATGTAGCGGTTAGTACCGTCCATTCGGCGAACGCACGGTTAGAGAAGTTGGCCTGGCGTGATAAAAGAAGGTATGCCACTTTCCGCAAGAAACCAATTGCCCGGCACCATCGTGGAGATTCAGATAGGCGACATCATGGCGCACGTCGTGGTGAAAGTCGGCGATTCCCTGGTAGAAAGCGTGATCACGCGCAACAGCGCGGACGAACTGAAGTTGAAAAAGGGCGACTCTGTCCGCGTGGTGGTGAAATCGACCGAAGTGATGATCCAGAAAGACTGATCAGTCGAACAGTTCCATATCGGCTGCCAGCACCTCAAGGATGTCCTGGCGCGTAATCACTCCCTGGACACCGGCGTGTCCGTGGTTTGACGAAACCACCGCGACGGAGGCGTGACTGGCTGCCATCTGCTCGATCACCTGCGATAGCGTCGCGTCCGGAGCCACGGTTACGTAGCCATCCTGCGCGCCGGGGGCCGGCATCGGCATTTCCGGATCGGCCGGATGCATAAGGGTCGCGGCCTGCCGGGAAAAATACACGTCGGCGCGCATGGTCGCCGGAACGCTCTCCCCGCGCAGGGTGAGCTTGCGGGTGTAAATGCTGTCGCTGATCAGGCTTCGCCGGACCCCGTAGCTGATCGCGACGGTCAGCGTGAGTGGAATGATCACCGTGTAATCGCGCGTCATCTCGAAAATCATGACGATCGCCGCCATCGCTGCGCCGGTGGTTCCACCCACCACGCCGCCCATTCCCGCGATCGCAAACGCCGCCGAATCGATATGAAGCGTGGGCAACAGGTGGTTCAACATCACTCCCCATGCCGCGCCGCAGGTTGCGCCCAGGAAGAGCGCCGGGGAAAAGATGCCGCCCGACGCGCCCGAGCCGAGCGTGAGCGAGGTCGCCAGGAGCTTCGCGGCGAACAACAGCACCAGCAAATACAGTGGATACTGGAGCCCGGTCAACACGTCCTGGATGGTCGCGTATCCGACGCCTTGCACGTAATAGTGGCCAAAAGCGGCCATCAGCGCATATATCAAACACCCGACGATGAACATTCCGGTCAGATGCTGCACGTAGTATCCGCCCTTCACGCGCTTCTCGAAGAATTCCTCACATGCGTAAATCGCCCAGATGAACAGCGCGGAAACCAATCCCACGATCGCGCCGAGGCCGGCATACGCGACCAGAACCAGCGGCTTGGCTACCGTAAAGAACGGCCTTTCGAGCGCCGGAATCAAAAACGACGGGTGTGCGCCGAAGAATAGCTTGCCCACATAGGTTGCCGTCGCCGTCGCGGTGACAATGGGGACGATGGTCCTGGCGCTGACTTCGTGCACGATAATCTCGAGCGCGAACAGTACGCCGCCCACCGGCGTGTTGAACGTCGCGGCAATTCCCCCGCCGGCACCGGCTGCGATCAGCGTAATCCGCTGCCAGACCGGAAGGTGCAGCATCTGGCCGAGGGTCGAACCGAAAGACGACCCGATCTGGATAATCGGACCCTCGCGACCGATGGAGCCTCCGCTTCCGATCGAGAGCGCCGAAGCCAGCGACTTCACCGCCGCGACCACCGGACGGATCACGCCCTTGTTGTGATAGACCGCGTCCATCACCTCTGGAACCCCATGGCCCTTGGCTTCCGGTGCGAAATTTTTCACCAGAAAGGCCACTCCCGCAGCGCCCACCACGGGAACCAGAATCACGAACCGCCCCCACGAACTCGGTGCCGTGTGCTGATTCGCGTTATAAACCGCGGAGAATTGTCCGAAGAAAAGAAGGTTATGAAAGAAGGCGATGAGCGCACGAAATGCGACCGCGCCCAATCCCGCGACCCCGCCCACCAGGACGGACAACAGCCACATTAAGGGCGCGTTGAGGGATCGCAACCGGTGGCCGGCAGCCATTCATCGAATTGGACGCTATGCCCACGGACTTCGAACGCCGATTCCGGCTCTGTTAACGTTTCGGATTAGCGGCTCGGCCATGGATCGGACCATCGCGAGTCATGGAGCATCTCTTCATCGGTCAGCGATTTGAGAAACTCCACCAGGTCCTGCTTGTCCTGCGCGCTCAAATTCAATTTACGCAGGATCTTCGACTTGTTGGGATCATCGAACCTTCCGCCCGCGGCATAATGGTCGACCACGCCCTCAAGCGTCGGCATGCTGCCGTCATGCATGTACGGCGCGGTCACGGCGACATTGCGAAGGCTCGGCACGCGGAACATGCCGAGGTCTTCATCGCGCCCGGTCTGCTCGAACAATCCACGATTCGGCGCCGCGTAACTGGAGACGCCGGTATTAAAGAATGACCCGCGCACCTTCGCCGGACCGCCCTGATATCGAACCGACCCTCCCAGGTTCCAGGACCCATGGCACTGAAAGCAGCGCGCGTGCTCGCTCGAATTGAACAGAAACTCGCCGCGCCTGGCGGATTCCGAAATCGCATTCTCCTCGTGCCCGTAACGATACCGGTCATACGGCGACCGCATGGAAACAATACTGCGCTCAAACGTGGCGATCGCTTTGACCACGTTCGTCAACGTGAACGGATCCGCCGCGTCTGGAAACGCGCGCGGAAATAACCGCAGGTATACAGCGTCGCCTTTCACTGCGTTGAGGAACGCCTGTTCACGCCCTTTCAGTCCCAGTTCAACGGGATTCTCCCCCAACATCGGAACCAGCGCCTGCTCTTCAAGCGAATCGAGCTTCGCATTCGCCCAGGTGAAGACCGGATTATAAGCGACGTTGACCAGGCTCATGCTGCTGCGCGGATGCAATTCGCCGGTGGTTCCTTCGGCTCTGGCGCGGCCGTCGGTAAAGGCGAGCTCCTGGCGATGACAGGTCCCGCACGATTCGCGCCCGTTCAAAGACATTCGTTGGTCGTAGAACAGGTACCGGCCGAGTTCAACTTTTTCCGTGGTGATCCGATTGTCGGCGGGAACGGCCGGTTTCGGAAAGCCCGGCGGAAGCGTCCATGCGAAATCTGCCGCCGAAAGCGAACCGGCAATTGCGCCGATTAAAAACAGCGTCAAAACGGACTTGCTCCGCTCCCTGACGGTCGCGGTTCCGTTTGGGGCTCGGTCGAGTGCGCGACGAACGGAACCCCGCGCGTGAGCAAGGGGAGCACGTCCGGAGTTTTCGCGCACGCTTGTTCCACGCGGGTTCGAGCGCCTAGACAAGCACCGCCCCCGTCTGCGCCGTGTCGTAACCGGCCAGCGTTTCGAGCTTCCTGCGCAGCACCGATCGCTGCAGGACATCCAGAAACGCTTTCGCCGCGGGAAGCTCCAGCGTCGCGCGGCGCAGGATCAGGTCGTAGCGTTCGCTGTGCATCGGGATGAAATCGAGCGCGAAGGCGCGCGCCGCCGAACGCGTCGCCATGCAGGCATCCGCGGCGCCCGAGGCCACTGCATACGCCGCTGCCAGATGCCCAGGGGCGATACGCTCATACCCACCGACCTTTTTCGGATCGACCCCGTCGCGCACCAGCAACTGGTCGAGCAGCGCCCTGCTCCCGGAGCCCGGCTCGCGATTCACGATTCGGACGCCTCTGCGCGCCAGGTCCGCGATGGTCTTCAGGCGCTTCGGATTTTGAGGCGCGACCACCAGGCCGGCTTCCCAGCGCGCAAACGTGATCACGCTGAAATCCCCGTCCGGGAATTCGCGGCGGATAAAGGGAAGGTTGAACTCGCCGGTCTTCGCATCTTCCAGATGCGATCCGGCGATGTGCACGCGGCCTTCTTTCAGCCAGGCGAGCGCTCGTCTGCTCGAAGCCGCCGCGCACACGATTTCAACGCCGCTGATTTTTTCCACCATGTTGGTCAGCAGGCTGCTGGCCGGGTCGCATCCCGCCATGGTCAATCGTTTTTCGGAAACCTCGTCGCCCGCGAAGACCGCCACATCGGTGCGACCGTTCGCACGGCGGCTTCGCTCCACGATCCCGTCGGCTTCCGGCAAATAGTACGGCGACGCGCTCACCGGCACGCCCACCCAGCGCGCGCCCACTTTGCAGATCCGCACCGCGCGGCCGGCTTCGAGCGGCGCTTCGCTCACCGGTTCCACCGTCAGAGTCTTCAGCGAATTTTCGAGCGGGCGCGGCAGAGAGAACAGCTGGTCGACCGTGACTTCCAGTTCCTGCGCCAGCCGCAACGCGACTTCGGTGTTGGGCACGTACTCGCCCGTCTCGATCGCGTGGATGGTCTGCCGGCTCACACCGACCTTCGCCGCCAGGCTCGATTGCCCGATTCCCCGCCCTTTCCGGACCTCGGCGAGCTGGTTGTGGACAACAGTCTTCGCCATTACTTCCTTAACTGCACGACTTCAATTTTCGAGACCATGCGCACCGAGCGCGCGCCCGGCTTGTCTTTGACGGCGACCAGGCGGAACGGTCCCTGCGATCCCACCAGCGGTTTTCCATCGGCTTTATCGGCCAGAAGCACCTGGTTTTCGGTGAATGCCGGATCGATTTCCGCCAGCGAAAACAGCACCTGGTAACCGTCCTTGGCTTCGACCAGAAGGTAGGTGGTCAGCGCTTTTCCCCGCAACGCGCTGCCCGCCGGAACCCCCGCACGCTTCAGGATTTCATGCAGCCACACGCCTTCGTACGTGGTCTCAAGGCCGTTGCTCGACATCTTCACGGAGGCTTGCGGCATTTTCGCGAGATCGTCGGCGGTGAGCGTCAGCGGCTGCTTCACCGCGCCGGTGATCTGGACCGTAGCTGGCGCCTCCTGTGCCAGAGCGGCCATTGAGGAGACCGCGGCAATCAGCAATAAACGTCGCATTTCGATCATTCCGCTGTGAAGTATACCAGACCGCCGCTTGTAGAGGAGACGGTTACCCTTCTATTGTATACAAGACATAGTTCTGTATACTGGACACATGCTTCAGAGAGTAATGTTGTGTGTCCCGTACCTTGTCTTGTCGGCGACGCTTGTCTTTCCGGCGCACGCCCAGGTGTCCGCTCAGTTGTCAGGCCTGGTGACTGACCCGTCCGGCGCCGCGATTTCCGGCGCGGCCATCACGGTCAAAAACACCGGCACCGGGGCCGTCCGCACGGTTTCTACCGACACCTCCGGCCGCTATCAGGTTCCCTCTCTCCCCGTGGGCGAATACGAAATCCGCGCGAAAGCTCCTAAATTCCAGGAAGCCGTGCGTACCGGCGTGCAACTCGCGGTCGGCCAGGACGCGACTGTCGACTTACACCTGGCGATCGGCGAGGCCAGTCAACAGGTCACCGTCGAAGCGAACGCGTCGCTGGTCAACGTCTCGACGGCCGACATCTCCGGCCTGGTCGGCGAAACGCAGGTCCGCGATCTTCCGCTGAACGGCCGGAGCTACGACGAATTGATGACGCTCAATCCAGGCGTCGTCAATTTCACGTGGGAAAAGACCGGCGGCGTGGGCGTATCGAATTCCACCTCCGGCAACAACTTCGCCGTGTCCGGCAATCGCCCGCAGCAGAATCTATACTTGCTCAACGGAGTCGAATTCACCGGCGCGGCTGAAAACAACATGCAGCCCGGCGGCGTCAGCCAGGAATTGCTGGGCGTCGACGCGATTCAGGAATTCAACCTGCTGCGCGACACCTACGGCGCGGAGTACGGCAAGCACCCCGGCGCGCAGGTCCTGATCGTCACGCAGTCCGGCACCAACCAGGTGCACGGGTCGCTCTACGAATTCCTCCGCAATAACGATATGGACGCGCGCAATTTCTTCGACGGAGCCTCGACTCCCGGATTTCAACGGAATCAGTTCGGCGGGAGCATCGGCGCTCCTATCAAGAAAGACAAGACGTTCGTATTTGCCAATTTCGAAGGCCTGCAGCAGCATCTGCACCAGACCGGCGTCGACCTGGTCCCCGACGCCAACGCGCGCGCCGGATACCTTCCGTGCAAACTGGTGACGCCCACACCGACTTGTCCCTCGTCAGGCCTGGTCTTTGTGGGCGTGTCGCCGCTGATCAACTTGTGGCCGTCGCCGAGCCCCGGCGCTCCTGATTTCGGCGGGATCGCGGAGGCGTTCAACAATCCTCTGCAAACCATTCGTGACGATTTCGGCACCACCCGCGTCGACCACATCTTTTCTCCGAAGGATCAGATGAGTGTGATCTACACCGTCGACGACAGCGCCGACTTTACTCCCACCAGCACCAATTCCTACAGCACCGACGTCGAAAGCCTGCGCGAGCAGGTGGCCAGCATCGATGAGACCCACATTTTTTCGCCAACCCTCTTAAACGTCGCCAGATTCGGCTTTTCGCGAGCCGGCTATTTCTTTACCGGCGAACCGACTCCCGGCAGTCCCGCGGCCAGCCTGCCCGGATTTCTTTCCGGCGATCCGATCGGCGCAGCCGTGGTCGGCGGCAGCGCGGCTTCGAACCCCACCGCGCAGTTGAGCCTCGCCGGCAGCAACAACGGCAGCAATCTGCACGTCGCACGGAATCTGTTTACCTATGATGATCACATTGCGTGGACTCACGGCATTCATGAGATCACTGCCGGCGTGTGGCTGCAGCGCCTGCAATCGAACGAAATCCTGGCGCTGAGCCAATACGGCCAAGCCACCTTCACCAGCATTCAAACTTTCCTGCAAGGCACCGTGGGGACGCTGCTCTACGACCCTACGCCCACTCCCGAAGCGTGGCGATCCCTGTTCGGCGCGTGGTTCGTTCAGGACACCATGCGCCTGACTCCGCGCCTGACCGTGACCCTGGGATTCCGCGACGAATTCGACACTGGGTGGAACGAAGCCACCGGCCGCGCCTCGAATTACACCTACACGGATGGCGTCATCAATACCCAGCCGAACGTCGGCAGCTCGGTTTTCACCACCAATAACGCCAAGTTTCTGCCGCAGCCGCGCGCCGGCCTCGCCTACAGCCCGTTCGGCACCGCGCGTAAAACCGTAATCCGCGCCGGTTTCGGAATGTATAACGACCTGCAGGACGCCCTCGGCTACCGCACCGATCAGAATGCGCCGTTCAATCCGACCTACAGCCTTCCGAGCGTTCCCGTCTCGTCGCTGCCCGTGCTGACCACCGCGCCCGTTCCCTCCACCGCGAAACTGGTGCCGGGCGGAGTCCAGCCCAACCTCTACACGCCGACGCTCATCTCCTGGTCCGTCCGGGTCGAGCAGGAAATCACGCGCAACACCGCGCTCACCGTCGGCTACGTCGGCTCGCATGGATATCACGAAATCCTGGGCATTGACGCGAATGAGCCGTTCCCGGTAGTGTGTCCCGCCTCGCCTTGCCCGGCCACGTATCCGAGCACTTTCCCGGCTGGAATCGCCGGCACGCCCGTCCCCGCCGGGACCTATTATGTTCCGACCGCGACCAAACCCAACGCGACACTCGCCAACACGTGGACGTATTTTTCGGAGGCCACCAGCGCGTATAACGCTTTGCAGGTCGATTTCAACCATCGCTTCAGCGGCGGCCTGGCGCTGCGCGGCGTCTACACCTTCTCGAAAACGCTCGACGATGGCGACTCGCTCAATGCGACGGCTTCCGGCGGAGAACCCGCGCTCGCCTCGAATCCTTTTGATCTCAAAGCCGACAAGGGCCTCGCGAACTTCGACGTGCGGAACGTCGCCGCCATCAACCTGAGTTATGCGCTGCCGTTCGGAAAAGGACGTCAATATCTGAACAACGATAGCCTCGCCAGCAAAGTCGTCGGAGGCTGGATGCTGAACTCGATCGTCACTTTGCAGGGAGGCTTCCCCTTCACGCCGCAGTTGAGCTACAACCCGTCGGACAACGGCGACACGCGGAATCCGGTGCGTCCGTTCGTAAATCCGGCCTTTACCGGCCCCGTGATTCTGGGCAATCCGAACGAATGGTTCAACCCCGCCGCGTTTCTGATGCCGCCCGCCAACAGCGGCTTCTATGGAAATCTCGGCCGCGATACACTGATCGGCCCGGGCGTGGCCAGCTGGGATTTTTCAGCGCTCAAGGACATCGCGCTGCGCGAACGGCTCCGGCTCCAATTTCGCGCCGAGCTATTCAATATCCTGAATCATCCGAACTTCAACACGCCGAACGCAGTGGTCTTCACCCCCAGCGGCGTTTCGCCGACCGCCGGCGTGATCACCAGCACTTCCACCAACTCACGCCAGGTCCAGTTTGGACTGAAGCTGTTGTGGTAGCCGAGAGCGTCGCCAAAATGGTGAATGCGATCGAGCGCTGGATCACGGAATCGAAATCGTCCGGTTGATCTGCGCGGCCAGCTGATCGTAGCGCGCGGATTCGAAGAATCGATTTTGCTGCGGCGGGCACAGAAACTTCTTCGCTCCACGCGAATCGCGCCACACCACCGCAAACTCGCCATGCGCCTGAAGCGCCTGGTACACACGGCGTTGATCCGCCTCCGCCCGCCCGTCGAAAACGTCGCTCGGGAACGCGATCGAAACTTCTACATCCTGAATCTCGAAACGCGCGGCGTCGAACGCTTCCGCGTGAGTCACAATGGCCGGCGCAGCGCTCGCGCGGCGCGCCAGATAAGCCGCCAGCGGATTTCCTTTGGTCTCCGGATGCGCGCGCAGATACGATTCGCAATCGAACAGAGGATGCGAGCTGGAACACTGGCACCCGGCATTTTCCGCGAAATGCACTAGTGGATTTTCGACTCCTCGAGCCGCCGCGCAAACCGTCGCGTAATATTCCGGCTGAAACCAGGCGTTTGGTTTCCGCTCCTCCGCCGCGCCATGCAAAACATAATGCAGCAGCGGATTCATCCCCGCTTCTCGAACGTCCGGATAACGATCCAGGTAAAAATCGGCGTCGAATAAGCGCCGGAACATACTGCCGGGCCGCGACGCGCGCAGGTTCGCCGCGAATTTGAGCCAGCGCTTCAATAGAATCGACCTGGTTGACGGTAGTTTGGGCAGAACGGCCGGCGTTTCGACCGGCTGATCCGCGCGCGTGCGCAAAATCTCCACGCCCTGTTTCAGCCCGCGCATCCGTTCTTCGCCATCCGGCACCAGTTCGAATCTTCGACGCACCTCGTCGCGGGCGCGGCGAAGCAACTCGAAATCCATGGCGTTCTGCCGGAGCAGTTCGGCATACACCGCGCCGTCGCACGCCTTTTTAAACTGCTCCTGCCGCTGATCGAAGGTCAGACCGGGCGCAGCCGAATCGTTCACCGGCGCCTGCACGCAATTCAGTCCAGGAAACAAGGCACTCAGTCCGTGCTGCCCCGCCACCAGGCTCTCGTTATAGCGGTCCACCACCCCCAGAAACGAGGTATCGAGCATCCGCCGCGTCGCGATTTCCAGGTCGCCCGTACCGCGCGGCTGATCGTGAACCAGGCCGTTGGCCAGCAGATTCACCTGCACGTCATTGATCGTCCACGGCATTTCCTCCACCAGCTTGCGAACGAAATCGCCCAGCCCCAGATCGTTGGCAAGCTGGCGGATCGGATCGCCTTCAATCGGCCGGCCGCGAAAGTAATCGTAGATCGAACGGATCCGGTCAATCGGATCGCGCAGGAAACAAATATCGAAAAACAGAAATCCGGGCGCCTGCGGAAGCGGATAAAAAATCTGATGGCTCGAAAACGCATTCACCCGAGGGTTGCGTTCCAGAAACGCAATCAAATCGGCGGGCGTGATTTCCGCGTCGCGATCGGCCAGGTCGTATTCCGAAAAAGTTCCCCAATAACTGCGCCGCAAAATCTCGATGATGCTCGACCCGCCGTTTTTGAGGATGTGATAGTGAAGCAGGACCGGCCGCATGGACTTTAGAACGTCAGGATACGCCATTTCGTCCCGCTCAACGAACGCTTTAGGAAAACTGCTTTTGACAGAACGGCGCCGGGACTCGTATAGTTCTCACGTATGGCCGCACCCACGCCGGTCCCGGACCACGAAGCACTCATGCGAGCCGCTTCGGTGGGCAAGGTTCACCCGCGATCGCTCACGCGCACCGCCGATGCCGTGTTCATCGCGACCGATGCTGGATTAGTGCAGATCGGCGGCGCAGCCAGCCCGCACGGTCTCAGTGAACCGATCTCGCGCGATGATGCCGCGCAGCAATATCTCTACGCATTCGGCCCCTTCGATCACTCGAACATCGAGGCCTTCGCCGAACGTATCGACCGCCGCTTCCTTCCACGCCCTCAGCGCGCCGAGCCCGCCATCGCGGCTGGAAATCGTCATCCCGAAATCAGCCTGCCCGCCGTTTTCGACGCCTTCCGCGAAATCTTTGACGACACCGGAAGGAATCTCGCATCCACCGTTCAACTTTCCGCCACGCGGGAGATGACCACGGATGAAGACCTGGCCGCGCGCGACGGCTCCAATCCCACCGCGCCCGGCCACACGCGAGTCAGCATCCGGCATCTGTATCACGCCGGCCTGTGGGTCGCCATCCGCGCCGGATATCGCACCGGCTACAATGCCGAGGCGGATCATTTCATCGTCAGCGGCAGCGATGACCGCGCCATCGCGAAGTCGGTCGAATGGGTGAAAGAGGCAATCCGCCAGGCCGCCGGCTACACCAAATTCACCACCGACACCTCGCGAGTTTTCGATCTCCGCGCCGACACCCGGCATCCGCACCCGTATTCGGAATCCGAAATCCACCAATTATTCGAGCGCAGGCTGGATGCAGCCGAGCGCACCTGGGTGCATTCGGCCTTCGCCCAAGAGTTCGCGGGCGATGTGCGCGATTACACCTTCACCGAATCCGAAATCAAGCGCCTGGCCGTGAAATTCGGACCCAGCCTGAAGCTGAACGAAGAATTGTTCGATGCGATCGCACAGGCCCGGCAGGGCGCGCCGTTCGATTTCGAGCCATCGCTCGATGAAGCCGAAACGCTGACCACTCCTCAGGAGCTGATCTATTACATGCATTGGCTGCGCGAGCGCGGCCGTCCCGCGCAACTGGTGCCTCCCAACCTCGGCTTCAAGAAACGCCAGGCGTACCCAGAAGCGCGCGCAGCCCTGGCCGAATATGCGAGCCACAAAATGTGGCCCGAACTGGTCAACCGCGTCGATCGGGAGTTCGACGGCCGGCCCATCCCCGAATTGCAGCATCGCGTGGAGGAATTGGCCGGCGTCGCACGCTTGTTCGATGGCACGCTGAGCATTCATTCCGGCAGCGGCAAACAATCCGGGGTGCTCGAAACCATCGGCCGCGCGACGCGTGGCCGCCTGAACTACAAAATCTCCGGCGAGCTTCAGTTACAGCTTTTCGATGTGCTCTCCGAGCAATCCCCCGCGTCGCCCGAGCGCAAATTATTCGACCGGATGGTCGCCGCGTGCGAGCGTTTTGCAACCGCGGGCGCTTTCGGCGAAGAAAGCGCGCTCGCCGGACAGTATCGCGCGACCCATGGATCCTACCTGGGAGACGCTTCCCGCGGCCGCGTCGACGGAAATCTGTTTCTGGTCTTCTGGCTTGGAAACATGGTCGGGTGCCGGGATGAAGACGGACGCTTTTTCAAAGCTTCGCTCGATCATCTGCCGGCGCCCATGGTCGAAGAGGCCCGGCGCCGCAACTCAAATTACGTGAAGTGGCTCGCGACCCATCTGTTTGGAGGAGTCTGAAATGAAGCGTCGCGACTTCCTGCTGGCCACCACGGCAGCGATCACCTCCCGCGCTGCCGATTCGACTCCCGATGAAGACGCGATCCTGAAACGCATCCGCCCGCCGAAGTTCGCCGCCCGCGATTTCGACATCACAAAACACGGCGCGCGCGGCGATGGCCAAATCCTTGCGACCGATTCCATCCGCCAGGCCATCGACGCCTGCGCGGCTGCCGGAGGAGGACGCGTCATCGTCCCGCCGGGCGATTTCCTCACCGGCGCGATTCACCTCAAGAGCGGCGTCGAGCTGCATCTCGGCGAAGGCGCGACCCTCCGCTTCAGCCGCGATCCGAAACATTATCTTCCCGCCGTGTTTTCCCGCTGGGAAGGCACCGAGTGCTGGAATTATTCGCCTTTCGTCTACGCTCTCAACCAGTCGAACATCGCCATCACCGGCGCAGGCGTGCTCGACGGCCAGTCCGATCACGATCACTGGTGGGACTGGAAAGACCGGGCGAAACAGAAGGATCGCCCCGCACTTCAGAAAATGGGCGAGGACGGAATCCCCGTGAAGGATCGCGTCTTCGGCGACGGCCATTATCTGCGCCCGCAGTTCATCCAGCCCTATCGCTGCCAGAACGTGCTGATCGAAGGGGTGACCATCCGCAACTCGCCGATGTGGGAGATTCATCCCGTGCTGTGCCGCAACGTAACCGTGCGCGATGTGAAGATCGACACCCATGGCCCCAATAACGACGGCTGCGATGCCGAATCGTGCACCGACGTTCTCATTCAGCGATGCACGTTTTCAACCGGCGACGATTGCATCGCCATCAAGAGCGGCCGCAACGCCGACGGCCGCCGCCTTCACGCTCCCTGCGAGAATCTCATCGTCGACGATTGCAACATGCGGGACGGCCACGGCGGCGTCAGCATCGGCAGCGAAATTTCGGGCGGCGTGCGCAATGTTTTTGTGCGCAACTGCCGCATGAGCAGTCCGCATCTGGAACGTGCGCTGCGCATCAAGACCAATTCCTACCGCGGCGGCGTCATCGAAAACATCTCGTTTCGCGACGTGACCATCGGCCAGGTGGCCCACGACGCCGCGCAGATCGATTTTTTCTACGAGGAAGGCGAAGGCGGCCCGTTCCAGCCGGTGGTGAGCAACATCCGCATCAGCGGCGTCACCTGCGACCGCAGCCCGGACGCCTTGAATCTGCGCGGCTACGCATCATCGCCCATTCGCGACGTTCGCGTCTCACGCTGCACATTCGAAAACGTCGCCAAACCAAACGTGATCGAACATGTCGAAGGTCTCGTGCTCAATGATGTAAAAATCAACGGAAAGCTCGTCAGTTCGTAGTGGCGCACGCACTCCTGCGTGCCGCGTCGGCACTCATGCCGACGCCTGTTCGGTTCGCAGACGAGGTGTCGAGATGAGTCTCGACACGGCACGCAGGAGTGCGTGCGCCACGTTTCATTTCCGCCCCGTCAACGCCGCCTGCAGAAACTGCGCGATCGATTCCGTCAACGCCCGCGGATGATCCGACCTCGCTGTTGCCAGCGCCTGCTGGCGCGCGATCCGGTGCCCGGGCACGCGATACACATGAAAAAATCGCGGCCCTCCGCGCAACGCGTGGTCCGGCAGAATCGAGTGCCCGAACCCCGCCTCCACCAGCCGCTTGATCGCTTCCGTGTCGTCGGCCTCCATGATCACCTCCGGCGCCAGACCCAGTTCGGCGAAAAACCGGTCGATGATGGTCCGCATGTTGCTGCGCTTGGGATACAGAATGAACGGCGCCGACGCGAAATCGCGCGGTTGAATGGACCCCACGTGCCATCCCCGCACGCTGGTCTGCGACGGCTTCAGCATCAGCAGTTCTTCCTCGAATAGCGGCAGAATCGTCAGTTGCTCGTGCTCGTACGGAAGAGAAATCAGCGCCAGGTCGAACCGCCGGTCGATCAGCCCGGCCACCATTTCTTCAGTCGACGACACGGTAATCTTCACCTGCGTATTTGGAAAGCGTTTGCGGAGCATGCGCAGCGGCCTCCCCAATTGATGAATCAGCGCAGTCGCACCGGCCGCGAAGGAGAACGGCCGGCTATCTTCGGAGGCATCGCTCGCAAACGCGTGCTCAATAGTCCGCATCTGCGCAAGCACCGGCCGCGCCAGTTCGCCCAGCCGCAGCGCGGCCGGCGTAGGCACCATCTTTTTCCCCGACCGCACGAATAAATCGACGTGCAGATGATCGGCCAGGTTATGGAGTTGCAGGCTGACCGCGCCCGGCGACAGGCGCGCGCTCTCGGCTGCCTTCGTGACGCTGGAACATTCGAGGACCAACAGGAACAGCTCGAGTTGCCGGACATCCATAGGATCTTCGAGAACGAGCATCGCACAACCCGCACCGCCGCGCGTGCGCTATTATCCTGAGTTACAAGTTGGTTGCGTATCTCGGAGGCGGACACGCGCCCGTTTGGACGGCGGGATTCATCCCGCGCGGAGCTTTTAGCTCCGCAAGTCGCACAAAAGCGGGGCCTGAAGCCCCGCGCAGACTGAAGTCCGCCGTCCTTGGTCGGCTCGGGAATTATTCGACGTATTTCCAACTCAGTACACTAGCCTTGCGCGGCTTGCTTCTGCCCGGCCATCGGCAGCCTGACGAAGAAGGTGGACCCATGCGCGGGCTGGGATTCGACCCAGATGCAGCCGCCGTAGCCCGCCACAATCCTTTGGCAGGTCGCCAGGCCAATCCCGCTGCCCGGAAGATCTTCGCCATGCAACCGGCGAAACGGCTTGAAGATGTCTTCGGCGTACTGCGGATCGATTCCCATCCCGTTGTCGCTCACGCGCACCGTCCACGCGGTCCCGTTCCTCTCCGCGGAAACCTTCACGCGCGGCGCATCTCCGGATCGGTATTTGATTGCGTTGCCGATCAGATTCTGCATCAACTGCACCAGATGCGTCTCACTCGCCGCCACCGTGGGCAGCCGCTCCGCGGTCACCTCCGCCCCGCTCGCCTCGATCTCCGCGCGCAGATTTTCGAGCGCCTGCCGGAGCGCTTCGTCAAGCGATGCCGGCGCGCTTACGTCGCGCTCAAAGTGGCTGGCGTGCGCGTACTCGAGCAAATCCGTCAGAAAATGCGACATGCGCGTGATGCCCTTGGTGATGTAACCGAGCAGTTGATTTCCTTCGCCGCCCAACTGGTCCGTGAACCGCGCCGTTAACAGCTGTGCGATTGCATTCACCGAATTCAAAGGCGACCGCAGGTCGTGCGCCGCGGCCGCCACAAAGTGCTTCAACTGCTCGTTGGACTCCCTCAGTTGCCGCTCCGTCCGCCGCCGCGAGGAGATATCGCGGAACACCACGATCGCGCCCACAATGATGCCTTCATCAGAGCGGATGGGCGCGCCGCTGTCGTCAATCGGGATCTCTTCCCCGCCCTTGGCGAGCAGCACGGTATGATTCTCCAGGCCCACCACCACGCCCTTCTTGAGCGCCATCTCCAGCGGATTGTCCACCGGCGCCCGGGTGACTTCATTCACCAGCCGCATCACGCGTTGAATGGGCATGCCGATCGCTTCCCCGTCGCTCCACCCGGTCAGCTGTTGCGCCACCGGATTGACGAACGTGATCAGCGCGGCCGCATCCGTGGCGATCACCGCGTCGCCGATGCTCGCGAGCGACACCCGCAGCAGCTCCGCATTCGCCGACGCCTCCCCGTACAGCGCGTCGCGCCGCGCCATCCCCCGGAAAATCGTAATCGCCGACAGGCCCAGAAATCCGAGCAGCACCACGCTTCCGAACGTGCTCACCAGATTCAACCGGTCCGCGCTCGCCTCCGCGGCGGCCGAATACTGAGTCACGCGGCGTTCCGTCTGTGTCTCCAGAGCGTCGCAGCCGGCGCGAACCTGATCCATCAGCACCTTACCGCGGTCGCCCTTGACGATTTCCTCGGCCGAAGGCAGGCCCTGTTCCCGCCGGATCTGGATGGTCCGCTCCAGTTCCTGAAGCTTCGCGTTCACCAGCGGCGCCAGCGCACTCACTTCGTGATGGGCGTTGGGCCGCGGAATCGCGGCCTCCTGCAGCTTGCGCAGAATTTCGGGAATCGCAGCGACGGCGCTGTGATACGGCTCCAGATACTCATTCCGCCCCGTAATGATGTAACCTCGCTGGCCCGTTTCGGCATCGGTCAGCGTGGCCAGCAACTGGCTGGTCAGCTCATGGATGCGGCGCGAAATCAACAGCTCATCGGTGGCCGCCGCCCGAGCCTGGCCGTTTTGATAGGAGAGCACCGCGATCAGAATCACAATGCATCCCGCGATCAGGAGCATGGTCGCTTCCGGTGCACGCGAAAGCCGGTCCTGGCCTCGTCGCATCATCCTAGATTTAATCTTAACGTCCGGCGCGACCGATTGCTTCACTTGGCCTGAAAGTTGTTGAAAAAAGGGTACCGGAAAGAGCGGTCCCCTTTTTCAACAGGCTCTTAGCCCGCCCGTTTGAAGAATTGCACCGCGCGCTCGTGCTTCTCCGCGGCTTCGCGCGTACGAAAGGTTCCCAGGTTGCGCCGCCGCCCGCTCTTAGGATTCGTTTTCCTCGAATACAACCGGTACTCGCCGCTCTTCAGCTTTCGGATCACACCGCGACCGCCTCGCATTCCGGCGTCTCCAGCCGCCGCGCCAGCTCCGCGACCTGAGCGTCGATCTCACGTTCCATCTTCCGCCGCTTGATCACGTCTTCGCGATACCGGCGCAGGAAATAATCGATCGTCTCCACGCGGATCTTGATTGACCCGGTGGGCTTGTTTTCATCCAGATCCTTGAATGAAAACTAAGGCGTGCCGCTTTTCTCGATCATTCCCTCAATTACGCCGTAAATCGGCGCGTCGTGGCCGCACTTGAAGCTCGACATTTCAAGCGCCACCAGGTTCGGATGCCGCGCCGTGAATTTCGCCGCCCAGACCTTGTGATTGGTGCTGACGCTGTAGCTATTCTTCCACACGTCCTGAATCTCGAGCGCGGACCGGATTTCTCCCGCCCGCACCTCTTCGCCAAACAGCCGGTCGAGCAGATCCTCATCATACGGTAGCGTGCTCTGGCTGAAAATCGGATACCCCAGCTTTTGAAATTCATCCAGAATTTCATGATTCAAACCGGGGTCATGATGATACACGCGCGCCAGCAGCACCAGCCCAATCCGATCCTCCCGTTCGAGCTCGTCCAGCACCGCGCGGGATTTCTTCTGAACGTCTTTTTCGTGATGCTCCTGCGCCTCAAACGCCGCCTGAATCGCGCGATCGTTCTCTCCGACGCTCAACCCCAGCATGTCGCCGAACGCATCAAACATCTGGTGCGCGAACAGAGCCTTGTCCGCCATGTTGATGATGGGATCCATGTACTTGATCCCATGCTCCGCGAACACGTCGGTTTCCTTGGTGAACGCCGCCTTCACGGTCTCCGGGCTGGCCGTAATCGTCGGGCACGCGTTCGAGCCTTGCAGCTGAACCAGCTTGGTGGGTAGAACGTCGAACATCGGATAGAAAATCACGTCGAGTTTCTTCTTCGCCGCCTTGACGAAGATCAGGTTGTGGACATGCGAGATCCCGATCTTGGCCGGAAAACAAGGATCCACCGCTCCGCGGTTGGCTCCCGCGCGATACAATTCACTGCTGGTGTAGTCCGAATAAACGATATTTTCCGACGGAATTCCCAGTGCTTGAAAATATCCATTGAACACCTGCGCGTGCGAATACATATAGAACACGCGCGGCATCCCGATCCGGAATTCCTGCCGCCGCATCATCGCGTCACGCCGCCGCTTCGCTTCCGCTTTCTTCGGATCCCACCACTTCACTTCCGGCTGCTGATCCGCGACGCAACTCGTCATCCGGAACCGGAACGCCTCGCGCGAAGCCCATTCGACCAGGTTCGGATACCCGGTCCATCCGTTTGGAGACATGCAGAACGAACTGCGCCGCCGTTCCCGCGACTCCTTCCACATGCGGCACCTTATAGAACGGCCGCTTCAATTCGGCATGTTCATCGACATAACCGCGAATCGAGCGACTTGCCGGTCTTCTTCAGGCACTGCTCGAATTCGAGCTTCGCCTTGGCTTTCGCCTCTCCGAGCGCCATCTGCACGCGGCTGTGCGCGTTCACTTCGCCTTCTCCGCTGGTTTCGATGGGAAGGAAAATCATTTCCTTGTAGCGATTGATCACCGCCGACTGCGCTCCGTCCGATTGCGTGGAAGGCATGCATCCGAACGGCTTCAGCGCCAGCACCATGTGGGCCAGATGATGGATGGTGTAGTAAACATTCTTGCCGACTTCGAGATGCCCTTCGCCGCCGCGCGCGAAGCGGTTGTAATAAGGCGACGCCAGTTCGTCGAGCTCCGGCTGCGGCGCCAGTTCATGCGTAATTCCGCCCAGCTTGCGCGTCACGCGATGATAGAAATGCTGCCACAGCATTTCGCCGATCGCCAGGCCAAAGGCTTTCTTTTTGTAATTCACCGCCGCGGCAAGTTTTTTTCCAGTTGTATATTCCTGCACTTGCCTGCGCCGCTGCGCGTTGTATTTCGCCTGATACAGCAGATACGCGACTCACGTCGCGATGGGCTCCACCAGCACCTGCGCGCCTTCGCGCTCCAGGAACCGGAACATGTTGAAATTCCCGTCGCCTTCGGTGGTCTGCGCCCAGAATTCTCCCGTGATTTTCACGATCGGCCTGACCCGCATGCGGTCGATTTCAATCGCGTCGATTTTCTGCCGCACGGATTCGAGTGTCTTCGAGCCACGGCTTGCCGCACAGATTTTCGCGCACCTTGCCGAGCGTATTCAGAATATCCTTGAGTTTTTTCTTTTCCGGCCGCGACAAATACCGGTTTACGCGTCCCTTGGTGCTTTGAAGAATTTCGTAGGGCGGACGGTCGCGCAGGCATGCCGCGATCCGGTCCCCGACTTCGGCGAATACGCGGTCAGTTTCCCCCTTTTGCACTTCATAGGGACGCACCTGGTGGATCAGATCCTGCAGCGTGTCGCCGGCATGCAACGCATTCAACATCCCCATGCCGAAATCGACGGTGAATTTCAATCCCGGCTCGCCCGAAGCGGCCTTGATTCCCTCCTGCTGCTGAAACAGGAGCACGCGAAAACCGTCGAAACCGGCGTTTTGCAAGGCGAAACGATACTCCGCCTCATACATCCCAAAGCGGCAGGGACCGCACGAGCCGGCCGATGATTTACTCGCGCGACGTGCCCTTTTTCTCCAGACCCTGAAGATACTGCACCAGGTTTCCGACGGTAAAATACGTCGGATTGCACTGCCCGTTATTGCCGAACTCTTTGCCGGTTTGAAACGCCGCGACATCCGGCGTCGGAACGATTTCGCATTTGTAACCGCAGCCTTGAAACACGGCCTGAATCAACTTTTCATGCTTCCAGGTCAGGCCGCCGAACAGGATGGTGACCTTGTCGCGCTCCTCCGCGCGGAAGGACCGTTCGACGGGTTTCTTGAAGTGCTTAAGCTGGACCAGGCCAGCTTCCGTTCTGAGCCGGGTACGTTCGGCTTTGAGTCTTTCGAGCACATCGGGTCCGCTTGTGGATGTCATGGGGTGAGTTCTCTCCAAAAGGGTGTACGACTATATTTAGACCTCCCAGAAAGATTCAGGTTTCGCGCGAAATTTACATCTGCCGATAGGCAATGCGAATAATCGGCGAATATTCCGGGCGCGACACGACTTTGAGTGTCTCCTCTGATTCACGAGTGGGGCGCGGCTTCCTGTGGCGCCAGCAGCCCACGCGCGAGTCTGCGTGAAAAGTGGATTTGATCCCCGCCGTGAGAAGCTGTGAAAAATTTGATGCAAACCTTGGGTGATTGGTACACACTATGGCATGGCGGAAGCGCGGCTGAAGCGGATCGACCGGAGCCAGAGCTATTGGAGTCGGGTGGATGTGGAGACGCTGATCGGAGCGGACCACGCGGCGCGGGCGATCTGGGAGTTGAGCGGAACACTGGATCTGAGCGGGTTCCTGGTGGACAACAAAAGCGTGGAAGGGCGCGCCGGGGCGGAGCGGACCGATCCGCGGCTGCTGATCAGCGTGTGGGTGTATGGACTGACGCTGGGGATCGGGTCGGCGCGGGATTTGGAACGGCGGCTGGAACAGGAGCCGGGGCTGCGGTGGCTGTGCGGGGATGAGACGGTGAATCATCACACGCTGTCGGACTTTCGGGTGGCCCATGCGGCGGCGGTGGAGAAAATCTTCAGTCAGGTGCTGGCGGCGTTGAGCCAGAGCGGGATGGTGCGGCTGGAAGAGCTGACCGTGGATGGCACCAAGATCCAGGCGCAGGCCTCGGGTGCGTCGCTGCGGCGGGAGCCGACGTTGCGGGATCGGCTGGAGCAGGCCGAAAGAGTGGTGAAGGAGCTGAGCCAGTCGCCCAGCCATGCGGGAAGCGCGCGGGTGGAAGCGGCGCGGAAGCGGGCGGCGCGGGAGCCACGGCAGGGCTTGTCACCGTCGCCTTCAACGCGACAGACCAGCCCTGCCGGTGACGGCGGGGTGGAGTCCCGACTTCTCACACAGACTCGCGAGCCTGGGGCTAGCCGACGTAACTGTTTCACGAATTAGTTCGTGATGGTAATCATGGCCGCCGGGCTGGACACGCCGCCGAGGCTGACCACTACCGGTTGCACGCCGGTCCCGATCGAGGTGGGCACGATGAAATTCACCTGTACCACGCCAGCCAGACCGGGAGTGATCCCGATGAACTGGACGGTGGCGGGCGTTCCGCCCACGGTGACGGTCGCGGTTTGCGTCGGGGCCGGCAAGTTGGCCAGCGGAGTGGAGCTGGATGGAGCGGAACCGGTTGAAATCGCGGGAGAGACGGCTCCGGCGCCGGTGATATACAAAAACGCCACCTGACCGCGTGAGCCGGTCGCATTCGGAACGATCGCGCCAGAAGTGCTCGTGAAAATCGCGGGCGCCGTCTTGGAAACCGTGAACGATTGCGTACTCACGATGCCGTTATTGTTGATGCTAAGCGTCGCCGCGCCAGGATTGGTCTCATACGGAATTTCCACGTTGAGCAGTCCGGTGGAGGCGTAATACATCGGCGCGGCGACGCCGTTCACCAGGGCCTCGACGCCGTTCAGTGAAACCGGAAGCGGCAGGCTGGTGGCGCTGGCCGCGCTCGACCCCGACGGCGCCAGTTGGGAGCCGAATACCGTCAGGATTCCACCCGGCGCGACCGCGGCTTTGTAACTCGCGGGATTGACGACGGCCGTGATCGCCGGCGCGCTGGAACTCGACCCGGTAGACGTTACGTTTAACGCGACGGACGCCGTTACGCTCGAAGAACTGCTGTAGACCGCCGTGATGGTGGCGCTTCCCAGCGGCAGTTGGCCGCCGTTGACGGGAAGCGTCGCGGTTGCAGTCGTGCCCACACCGGTCAGCGCGGCTGAGCCGAGCGAAGTGCCGTTGGCCTCAAATGTAACCGTTCCAGTGGGCGTGGCACCGTCTGAACTCGTGACCGTGGCCGTCAGGTAGGTCACCTCGGACGGCGCAATCGTCTTCAAATTTGCCAACAGCGTGATGACGGACGGGTTGGTCGGTGTCGTGGAAGCCGAGCCATTCCAACCCGTGATGAGGTTATTAACGTCAACCGAGCCCAATCCCGTGGCCTGATCGAAACCGGCGGCCGCGTAATACCCGACCGCGTTTGAGTTGCACGTGAGACCGCGGCGCGTCCCGCAGGAAATGGTGACGATGTTGTTGCCGGTGGTCACGTCGTGAAACGCAGCCGGATTGGCTTGGAACAGTCTGTAAATCGCCGGGTTGATATTGCCGACGCCTGGACTGGATTGAACTCCATGGGACGTCAGGTATTGATTGAGCAGGGTGGTGATACCAGCGAAGGACGGCGCGGCACAGGACGTTCCGCCATAAATCTGCGCGCTGCCACTGGTGTAAATGATAAAGCCGTCGTGATCGGGCGATGCGGCCAGGCTCATGTCGGGAACGTCGCGCGCGTTGTCGTTCGGAACGCCGGGAGCGCTCTGCCAGCTCGGCTTGGCGAAGACGATGCTCGCGCCGCCGCCGCTGGCCGATGGTTCATCGTCCTCAACACTGGTGTTCCAGGTGGTTTCCGGAATGTAGGAGAGCGCGGACCCTCCGCTCGCGCTGTTGGTCGCGCTCCAGAATTGCCCGGTGCCTTCGACCAGCTGCGTTCCACCCATGCTGGTGACTTCGGGGACGCTCCCCGGGGTATCCACCGCGTAGCCGGGATTCTGCGTATCGGCGCAATCCGCGGCGCCGTCGTCGCCCGAAGCGGCGAACCACGTGATTCCCTGGGCGTTTGCCTGCTGCGCCCAGGATTGGAACGCGGCGATATCGGAGGAGGCGGTTTCCTGCTCGCAGCTTCCGTAGCTGACGCTCACCACCGGCGCGAGATCCTGATCGATGGCATACTGGACCCCGACCATCACATCGCTCGCATAAACGAACAGGATAGTCGCGTTGCGTGCCACTGCGCCGGACAATTCCAGGTCGAGATCAGCTTCGGGAAGATCATTCTTGCTGAGGCCGGGACTGCGCGAGGTGGGCACCAGCATCAGCGTCGGGTTGTTGACGGGAAGGCCATAGGTGCTGCGAAAGGTTGCGATGTCGGAAAGATTGACCGTGGTCTGGCCG
The DNA here is from genome assembly GCA_963797245.1 of Terriglobia bacterium. Taxonomy (GTDB): domain Bacteria; phylum Acidobacteriota; class Terriglobia; order Bryobacterales; family Bryobacteraceae; genus Palsa-187. Next base: position 263,253 of record CAWCPE010000005.1, on the reverse strand, counting down.
GCGATCACCAGGCTCTGGCCGGCGCCGTCGATGCCGGCCGCATACATTGGATTCACGTCGTAGATGGTGGCGAAATCGCTGGGCGTGATGTAATGCTCCCCATCGGAGGCAGTGTAGTTGGGAGTTCCATGCGGACGCGAGTGCGCTTTCATCCGGAAATTGTGGAGACCGCGAATGCCGGTGATCAGGCCGGAGAAAGCGGCGGGGATGGTGGGGTCGGTCGCGTTGGCGTAGCGCACTTCGCCGCTCACCAGGTAGTTGTGCACTTCCATCTGAAACGCGGATTCGGCCTGCGCGGCGGTTCCATTGAACGCGATCGAATTGCGCCCGCGCGCGACGGCCGAGATGACAAAACCCTGCGACTGGAGCCACGCCGAAACGGTCTGGATGCCGGCTGCGCTCGCGCCGAAGCGTTCCGCGAATTGTTCGGGCGTCAGCCACTGGTGATAGTTGGGCGAGCCGGGGTTTTGCTGGGAAGCGAGCAATTGATTGAGATCGGTCTGCTGGGCGGCGCTGGGCGCGAGCGTCACGCTTAAATTGTCCATTTCAAGCGACGGCGACACCCGGCCCTGGTCCGTTCCAATGAGCGTTCTCGGATGCACGTGTCCGTGTAGCGTGATGCGCTGGAGATTGTCGACCGGACCGGCGATGCGCGACTGTTGCGCCAACGCCGTAACCGCGAACACTCCGAAGACAAATACTTTCTTCATTCGAGATCAATCCTTTGCATGCATGGGACGCGGACCAGGAAGGAGCGGCGCAATCACCCGTGCGCCGAGAGCACACGACATACTTGACGGCGGAACCGGCTGGTGCGTTGCCATATTTCCGAAACAGTTTCCCCCTTATTTGGATCTACTTGGCGGATAGCTCCATTCGGTCGAAACCGGCCGCACCCAACTTGAATGAATTCTAATCCAGCGCTATGACAAGCGTCCCGCGGTCCACCTACAGGCTGCAGCTTCACGCCCACTTCAATTTCGACGATGCAAGTGCCATTGTGGATTACTTACACGCTTTGGGCGTCTCGCATGTCTATTGTTCCCCGTACTTACAGGCTTCAAACGGTAGTACGCATGGTTACGACGTGGTGAACTCTCACCAGGTGAATCAAGAATTGGGTGGAGAAGCGGGGCGTGCGCGATTTCACGCACGTTTGAAGGAGTGCGGATTGGGACAAGTGCTCGACATCGTGCCAAATCACATGGCGATTACGGGAAATCAGAACGCGTGGTGGTGGGATACGCTCGAAAACGGGCCGGCCAGCCGATATGCGCCGTATTTCGATATCGAATGGAACGCGCCGGAGGAGCGGCTGCGCAACAAGATTCTGCTGCCGGTACTGGAGGATCATTCCGGGCGGGTGATCGAAGCGAAGAAGTTGAAACTGGAGCGCGACAGTGGGAGTTTCGTGCTGCGCTATTACGATCACACGTTTCCGGTGGCGCCGGAATCGATGGCGCCGCTGCTGCTGGACGTCGCGGGGCGAACCGGGTCGCAGGAACTGGGGTTTCTGGGCGATGCGCTCGCGCGGCTCGGGATTCCGCCGGAATCGGAATGGTCCGGCAGGATGGCGCATCATCGCGATAAGGAATCGATCCGCGCGCTGCTCGAACGGCTGTGCGAGGAGCATGCGGAGGTGTGCCAGGAAATCGACCGGGCGGTCGCGAGGGTGAATGACGATGCTGACGCTTTGGATGCGTTGCTGCTTCGTCAGAATTATCGTTTATCGCGCTGGCAGTCGGCTGCGCAGGAACTGGCGTATCGCAGATTTTTCGATATCAACACGCTGGTGGGAATGAACGTGGAAGACGAGCGGGTGTTCGCCGACACGCATGAGCTGATTCTGAAATGGCTGCGCTGCGATCAACTGGACGGGGTGCGCGTGGATCATCCCGACGGGCTGCGCGATCCGGCGCAATATTTTCAAAGACTGCGTTCGGCGGCCGGAAAGCAGTGGATCATCGCGGAGAAGATTCTTCAACCTGGCGAGGAGCTGCCGGATTCGTGGGAAATCGCGGGGACCACGGGCTACGATTTTCTGAACGTCGCCGGAGGCTTGTTTATCGACCCGCGCGCCGAAGCGCCGTTCAATGAGCTGTATCGCAACTTCACCAGTGAGACGCTCGATTACGCGTCGGTAGCGCATGAAAAAAAGCTGCTGGTGCTGCGTGAAATTCTGGGCGCCGATATCAACCGGCTGACGGCGCTGCTGTTGCAGATCTGCGAGGACCGGCGCGATTATCGCGATTACACGCGGCATGAGCTGCATGAAGCGGTGCGGGAGCTGGCCGCGTCGTTCCCGGTTTACCGGACCTACGTGCAGGCCGGCGCCGGGCGTATTTCAGATGCCGACGCGGCGATGATCGGGCAGGCGGTGGAGGCGGCGAGAGCGGCTCGCGCGGATCTGGATTCGCGGCTGTTCGATTTGCTGCACGATGTCCTGACGCTTGAAGCGCGCGGCGCGGCGGAGACCGATTTCGTGATGCGCTTTCAACAGATCACCTCGGCGACTGCGGCCAAGGGCATGGAGGACACGGCGTTCTATAGTTTTTTAAGGCTGGTTTCGTTGAACGAAGTGGGCGGCGATCCGCGGAGGTTTGGAACGTCCATCGAACAGTTTCACAAATGGTGCACCGAGACGCAGGCGCGGCATCCGAACACTATGCTCACGACCTCGACGCACGATACCAAGCGAAGCGAGGATGCGCGCATCCGGATCGGCGTGCTTTCCGAAATTCCGGCGGCGTGGTCGGACGCGGTGGCGCGCTGGACTTCGATGAACGCGCGGAATCGGACCGACGATCTGCCGGATCGGAAGACGGAATATCTGCTGTATCAGACGCTGGTGGGCGCATGGCCGATTTCCGCGGATCGCCTGGCCGCTTACCTGCAAAAGGCGGTGCGCGAGGCGAAGGAACACACTTCCTGGATCGAGCCGAATGCCGCGTATGAAGAGGCCCTCGACAGGTTCGTGCGCGGGGTGGTGGAGGATGCGGAGTTTGTCGCGGATTTCGAAACGTTTCTGCAGCCGATGCTGAGTGCGGCGCGAACGGCTTCGCTGTCGCTGGAGCTTTTGAAGCTGACCGCGCCGGGGGTTCCGGATTTGTATCAAGGGTCGGAGTTGTGGGATTTGAGTCTGGTGGATCCGGACAATCGGCGTCCGGTGGATTACGATGCGCGGCGGCGGTTGCTACGCGAGTTGGATTCGCTCAACATTGAACAGATCGTCGCGCGCATGCAGGAGGGGTTGCCGAAGCTCCTGGTCGTGCAGCGGGCACTGCGGGTTCGCGAGCGGTTGGGCGAATATCGTCCGCTGTGGGCGTCGGGTCCTAAGGCTGCCAATCTGATCGCATTTCAGAGGGGCGCGGACGTGATTGTGGCGGCGCCAAGATTGTTGATCTCGGCGGGGAAGTTCGATGATACGTATCTGGAGATTCCGGAAGGGCAGTGGTCGGATCAGTTTACGGGCGAAGTCTTGGAAGGAGGGCGCGCGGAGGTCGGGCGGCTGCTGGCGCGGTTTCCGGTGATGCTGTTGGCGCGGGTCGCATGAGGGAATTTCGGGTATGGGCTCCCCGGGCTTCGAGTGTCGAGTTGCGCGTGGGCGAATCTTCGATCGCGATGAAAACGGATTCGGGCGGGTGGTGGAAGACGTCTGCTCAGGCCGGCGCGGATTATGGGTTTGTTGTGGATGGCGGAGATGTCTTGCCCGATCCGCGATCGCACTGGCAGCCGAATGGGGTCGACGGGTTGTCGCGCGTGGTGGATTTTTCCCGGTTCGAATGGAGCGATGGTCGATGGCAGGCTCCTCCATTTTCGTCGAGCGTAGTTTACGAGTTGCACGTCGGGACGTTCACGCCGGAGGGGACGCTCGATTCAGCGATCGCGCGGTTACGATACCTGGCGGATTTGGGGATCACGCACGTCGAGCTGATGCCGCTGAATGAATTTCCGGGGGAGTGGGGTTGGGGATACGATGGCGTCGACTTGTTCGCGCCGCATCACGCGTACGGCGGACCTTCGGCGCTGAATCGGTTTATTGATGCGTGCCACGCGGCGGGGCTCGCGGTGATCATCGATGTGGTCTACAACCATCTGGGGCCGACGGGGAATTATCTGGATCGATTCGGTCCGTATTTCACTTCCGAATATTCGACGCCGTGGGGTGCTGCGGTGAATTTCGATGGCGCGGGGAGCGATGAAGTGCGGCGGTTCTTTTTGGACAACGCGCTGATGTGGCTGCGCGACTATCACGCGGATGCGCTGCGGATCGACGCGATTCACGCGATTTATGACGCGTCGGCGGTGCATTTTCTGGAGCAGCTGGCGCAGGAAGTATCGGAGCTCGAAGCGCACCTGGGTCGGCGGTTAACGTTGGTCGCGGAAAGCGACCTGAACGACCCGCGCGTGGTGACGCCGCGCGAGTGCGGAGGGTTTGGGATCGACGCGCAGTGGAGCGACGATTTTCATCATGCGCTGCACACGGTATTGACGGGTGAGCGCAACGGCTATTACGCGGATTTCGGGAAGATGGAGCACCTGGCGAAGGCGCTGCGGCAGGCGTTCGTTTACGACGGGATCGAATCGGAACATCGTGGACGGCGGCATGGGCGGAAGCCGGTGGGGCTCGATGGATGGCGCTTTGTCGGATTTTTGCAGAATCACGACCAGGTGGGAAATCGGGCGCGCGGGGAACGGTCGAGCGCGCTGATGTCTGTGGAGCGGGCCAAGATCGGGGCCGCATTGGTGATGTGCGCGCCGTTCGTGCCGATGCTGTTTCAAGGCGAGGAGTTCGGTGCGCGCACACCGTTGCTGTATTTCACCAATCATCGCGATGAAGGCGTGGGCGCGGCGGTTTCCGAGGGTCGACGAAAAGAATTCGCGGCATTTGGATGGAAGCCGGAGGATGTTCCGGACCCGCAGGAGCCGGCTACATTTCTGCGCTCGAAGCTGGACTGGAGCGAGGCGGAGGGGAGTCCGATGCTCGAATGGCACCGGCAGTTGATCGCGCTGCGGGGGCGGAGGGCGGAGTTGACGGATGGGCGGATGGATCGGGCGGTCATCGAATTCTCGGAAAAAGAGCGTTGGTTGACCATGCTTCGTAGGGGCGTGATGTGTCTGTGCAATCTGGGCGACGCGCGCACGTTTACGCTGCCGTTTACACCTGAAACTTTGCTTACGTCGAACTGCATGGTGGAGGGACAGACGGCGACCATGCAGCCGGATTCGGTCGCGATCGCGGAGCGGGGGAGTTTGGGATGATGCGTCGGGTCATTGTGGGACGGCGGGCATTCAGCCCGCACAAGGCTTCAGCCTTGTTCTCGGACGGCGGCGCTGAAGCGCCGCGCGGATTGAAATCCGCCGTCCAAGACTCCCAGAGGGGCGAATAATGGCGCGCGCGATTTTGCCGGGGCGTCCGTATCCGCAGGGCGCGACGTGGGACGGCACGGGCGTCAACTTTTCGATTTATTCGGAAGGCGCGACGGGTGTGGAGCTGTGCCTGTTCGACGATCCGGCGAGCGCCCAGTGCCGAACCATCCCCATTCACGAACGGAGCGGCCATGTGTGGCACTGCTGCGTGCCGGGTGTGCGGATCGGGCAGTATTACGGGTATCGGATTCACGGGCCGTATGAGCCGGAAAAGGGAATGCGCTTCAATCCGGCGAAGCTCCTGATCGACCCGTACGCCAAGGCGATCACCGGGCGCGTGGATTGGAATGCGCCGGTGTTCGGATATGAGCTGGGAAATCCGGATGAAGATTTGAAGCTGGACGAGTGCGACGATGCGGCGGCGGTGCCGAAGGGCGTGGTGGTGTCGGCCGAGTTCGATTGGGGTAATGACGCGCCTCCACTGACTCCGCTGCATGATTCGGTGCTGTATGAGGTCCACGTGAAGGGGTTCACCGAGCGGCATCCGCAGATTCCCGAAGAAATTCGCGGAACTTACGCGGCGTTCACGCATCCGGTGTGCATTGAATACTTGAAGAAGCTGGGCATCACCGCTGTGGAGCTGATGCCGGTGCATTCGTTTTTCGCCGACAAGAGTCTGCGCGATCGCGGGTTGACGAATTACTGGGGCTACAACACCATCAACTTCTTTTCCCCGGACGCGCGCTATTCGAGCTCCGGCGATCGCGGCGAGCAGGTGGGCGAGTTCAAGAGCATGGTGAAGGCGATGCATCGCGCCGGCATCGAGGTGATTCTGGATGTCGTGTACAACCACACCGCGGAAGGAAATCACCTGGGCCCGACGCTGAGTTTCAAGGGCATCGACAACGCGACTTACTATCGCACGGTGACGGATCAACCGCGCTACTACATGGATTACACGGGCACCGGGAACACGCTGAACGTGCGCCATCCGCAGGTGCTGAAGCTGATCATGGACAGCCTGCGGTACTGGGTCTGCCACATGCACGTGGACGGATTCCGGTTCGACCTGGCGGCGGCGCTCGCGCGCGAATTGCATGAAGTGGACCGGCTTTCGGCGTTCTTCGACATCATCAACCAGGACCCGGTGATTTCGCAGGTGAAGCTGATCGCCGAGCCGTGGGATGTGGGTGAGGGCGGATATCAGGTGGGCAAGTTCCCGCCGGTGTGGGCGGAATGGAACGGGCGGTATCGCGACGCTGCGCGGCGCTACTGGAAAGGCGACGACGGGCAGCTGGCCGAATTCGGATACCGGATCACGGGGAGCAGCGATCTATATCAAGCGCGACGGGCGCCATCCGACGGCGAGCGTGAATTTCATTACGGCGCACGACGGATTTACACTCGAAGACCTGGTCAGCTACAACGACAAACATAACGACGCCAACGGCGAAGAGAATCGCGACGGATCGAACGACAATCATTCCTGGAACTGCGGCGCGGAAGGTCCCACGGAAGATCCGGCGATCGTGGCTCTGCGCGAGCGGCAGAAGCGCAATCTGCTGACGACGCTGCTGCTGTCACAAGGCGTGCCGATGATCTGCGGCGGGGACGAGATCGGGCGGACGCAGCGTGGCAACAATAATGCGTATGCGCAGGACAACGACATCAGCTGGTTCGACTGGAATCTGACCGACGCGCAGGGCGCGTTGTTCGAATTTACGCGGGAGCTGATCGAGCTGCGCAAGTCGCATCCTAATTTGCATCGCAGGAAATTTTTTCAGGACCGCAGAATCGATCCGGAGGCGCCGGATCGCGCGGTGAACGGAGGGGCCGAGGCGGACCTGGTGTGGCTGCGTCCGGACGGAAGCGCGATGAAGCAGGAGGAGTGGCACGCCGGCTGGATCCGCTGCATCGGGCTGATGTTGAACGGGCAGACGCTCGATGACGTGAACGCGGTGGGCGAACGGATTGTGGACGACACGTTCCTGATCCTGTTCAACCCGCACCATGAGCCGATCCGGTTCGTGCTGCCGTCGCCGAAGCACGGCGTGGCGTGGGATTTGTGTTTCGACACGTCGCGAAAAAAGGGCGGGACGACGCGCGCGCGCAGGTTTTACAGGCTGACGGAGCGGTCGCTCGCGCTGTTCCGGGCGGATAAGAGCGGCTCGGTTCCGATTGTGCCGGGGTAGTGTAGGGACGGCGGCCTTCAGGCCGCGCAAGGCTTCAGCCTTGCACTTCGGGCGGAGCTGAAGCTCCGCGCGGATTGAAATCCGCCGTCCATGCGGTTAGCGTTGCACTGTGCCGCTCGGGCTCGCGATGCCCTGATGCGTGGACGGTTTTTCAGCGGACGGATGCTTTTTCGCCATCAGACGGCGCTCCGCTTCGATCCAGTCGTTCTCCGCGGAATGGTGGGGCCGGCCTTGCTCCAGCCAGATCTGGTGCGCGAGCGCGGCGATTTCGGAATGCGTGGGCAGCAGGTGATCTTCCTGTGAAGCGCCGTTGGGGTAATGCTCTCCTTCTACGGCTAATGCGGTCTTTGATTTTCCGTCGTGGTCGCGCTTGCTAGGCATGGCCTCTCCGCACGTTTGACGATCGCACGGGTTTCGTGTTTCGCTACTTCAGCTCGCTGCGCAGGACCTCGATGGCTTTTTCCACCTGGCGGTCATGACCGGCCAGGAAATCGGACGGCGTGTTGTCGATATACACGTCGGGCGGGACGCCGTAGTTTTCGAAATTGCGGCCGCTGGCGGTGAAGACTCCGGTGCCCGGGGTGCGGATGGTGGAGCCGTCGAGCAGCGTATACGATCCGGTGCCGATGACTGCGCCATAGGTCGGCACGCCGATCACTTTTCCGAGGCCCAGCGTCTTGAATCCTTCGGGGAACATTTCGGCGTTACTGGCCGATCGTTCATTGGCGAGCACCACCATGGGTCCGAAGAAAGCCTGCACCGGGCGCGGGATTTCGACCGAATCGCGCGCGCGGTAGGATTCGTATTTCTTGCGCTGGTTCAGGATTTCAAGCAGTTCCTGGTCGATGCCGCCGCCGCCGTTGAAACGCTCGTCTATGATCAGCGCTTTCTTGCCGAGATTATCGATCAGGTCGCGCTGGAAACGTTCGAGCGACGGCGCGTTCATGGCGCGGATGTGGAGATAGCCGATCTCGCCGTTGGTGGCCTTTTCGACCATCGACTTGCGGTCCTGCACCCAGCGTTCGTATTCGAGATCGCCTTGCGCCTGTTGAGTGATGGGCTCGATCGCGACGGTCCAGGCGCCGTCGGGCTGCGGTTTGTTGTTCACCGTGAATTCGAATCGCTGGCCGGAGAGGACGTTGAATTCGCGCCAGTAGTTGTCGGAGGTCTTCACTTCCTTGCCGTTGATGGCGATGACGAAATCGCCGGGCGCGAGCTTGACGTAGTCGTGATCGGCGGGGCCTTTGCGATAAATCCACGCGACTTTATAGAAACCTGAGGAGTCGGGTACCAGATCGAAGCCGGGGTAGCGGGTCTGGATGCGCTCCGGCTCAGGTTCGCCGGGAAGGCCTCCGCCGCCGCTGATGCCGGTGTGCGATGCGTTGAGTTCGCCGATCATTTCCATGACGACGTTGTGCAGCTCGTCGGGATCGGCGATGTCGGGCAGAAGCGTTTCGTATTTATCTTTCGCGGCGGCCCAGTTCACGCCGTGCATGTTGCCGTCGTAGAACCGATTTTTCATCACGCGCCAGGCTTCTTCGAAAACCTGGCGGCGTTCGGCGGTGCGGTCGACTTCCATGCGGACGGTGAAGGTAACACGACGGGGCGCGGCTGTGGCGGCGGCAGTCGCGGCTGCGCCTCCTCGCCCTCCGCGTCCAGCGGGTGCGTCAGACGTGGCAGGCACCGCGACCGAATAGATTCCGCCGTTCTGCAGATAGAAAATATTGCGGCCGTCTTTCGACCACTGCGGCTCGGCTGCGTTGAAGCCACCGCCGCCAGCGCCTCCCCGGCCGCGTCCGCGGCCTGCGGCCTGCGGAACCGTATTGGGGATGCGGGCGAGATGCGTGCCGTCGTCGCCGATGACGTAGAGACCGGGCGCTCCGGGCTCCGCACCGGCGTTCTGCGAAAGGAACGCGTAGGTGCGGCTATCGGGCGAGGGCGTGACCACCATGACGGAACCGGGCATGTGGGTGAGCTGGCGGATGCGCTGCTCGATTCCGTCCCATTCGATTTTCACTTCGACCTTCTGCGTGGCTGCGCCGACGCGGCGGGGCGTTTCGGCTTCGGCCTGGGCTTCGGTGTCGATGCCGCGGTCGTCGGGATTCTTGTCATTTCGCGTCAAACTGACGCTATAAAGCTGCAGAATGGTGCGGTTCAGTGCGGACATGGCCGGCGCGCCGACGCCGCCGAGCAGCAGCAGGCGCTTGCCGTCGGGCGTCCATTTCGCGCCACTGGAAGTCAGGAAATCGTCGGTGTCGATCATTTTCTCCGAGCCGCCGCCGGATGGTTTCAGGTACACGTGATCGTGCAACCAGGAATCGCGCTTGGTGTAGGAAATCCAGGCGCCGTCGGGCGAGAACTGGGGAGTGCCGATGGCGGCGACATCGCTCGATGCGACGATTTCAGTTTTGTCGTTCGAAATTTCCACCATGCGGAGTTTGTGATCGGAGCCCGACCACAGCAGCCATTTCGAATCGGGGGACCAGGCCATGGACGGCTTGTCGCAATCCGCGTCGCTTAGTTGTTTGAGGCCGCGGCCCATTTCGTCGGCGATCCAGATTTCCTGGCGGCCGGTGCGATCGGAGACGAAGGCGATCCATTTGCCGTCGGGCGACCAGCGCGGGTCGTCTTCCCGCCAGGGGGTATCGGAAACGCGCTGCACTTCGCCGCGCTCGGTGGCGATCGAGAAAATTTCTCCGTGGGTGGAGATCGCGGCACGGCGCGTAGAGGGCGAAAGCTCAAAGGACTGCGCTTCGTTTTCGATGGTCGCCAGCTCAGTTTCATTTTCTTTCGGGTCGGACTTGATATCGATGCGAATTTCGGAGCTTTTGCCGGTGGTGGTGTCGAGTTTCCAGAGTCCGAAATTTTCTTCGTACACGATGGTCTTGCCGTCGGCGGAAATGCTGGGGAAAAAGAGGTTGCCGCTGGTGTGATGGGTCACCTGGACGGGTTTGCCACCGCGGTCGGAAATTTTCCAGATGTTGTTGACGCTTTTGTAAATCTCGGGGCTGCCCCATTTGACCGACTTCTCATTCGGCATTTCGTCGGCGACGTAATAGATTTCGCCGTTGCGGCCGTACATCGGCCACAGGTAGTTGCCTTTGTAGTCGTCGTCACCCAGACGCGTGAATTTTTTGGCCGCGACGTCTTCGAGCCACAGGTCAACCGCGTAGCTGCCGCGATAATGTTTGCGGGACCAGACGCCGGGATGGCGGGTGAAGGCGAGCTTCGAGCCATCCGCCGAATAGCTGGCCCAGGATCCCCAATCGGTGGGCAGCGGTTTTTCTAATCCGCCGTCGATCGAAACCTCGAACAGCGTGGCGACGTTCGGAAACACGCCCTGATTGCGCGGGGATTCGAAGATGATGCGCTTGCTGTCGGGGGTCCAGCCGACCACGTTGTCGTTGGCACTGTGGAAGGTAAGCTGGCGCGGTTTCCCGCCGGTGGCGGCGACCACGTAGACGTCGAAATTGCCGGCTCGATTGGAAGAGAACGCGACCCAGTTTCCATCCGGTGAAAAGCGCGGATACACTTCGCGAGCGACACTGTCCGTGAGGCGCGTGACGCCGCCGCCGTCTTCGTTGGCGATCCAGATATCGCCCAGGTAACTGAAGGCGACCTTCCCTTTTGAATAAGAAGGCTGGCGCAGCAACTTCGACTGCGCGGGCAGAAGCGCGGCGAAAAAGAGAAGGGCGGGAACGATGGACCAGCGTGTCATGATGGACCTCCTTCGATCCATCAATCCTAGCAGGTGATTATTCCGCTGGCGATTTTATTCCGCGAGGGATTTATGGATGAGCTGGATGGCGACCGAGCCTTCGCCCACCGCGGACGCGACACGTTTCACGCTGCCGGCGCGCACATCGCCGACGGCGAACACGCGCGGCAGGCTGGTCTCGAAAAGATACGGCTGGCGGCGCAGCGGCCAGTGGGCGGTTTCGAGATCGTCGGGCTGGAGATCGGCGCCGGTCTTGATAAACAGCTTCGGGTCGAGAGAGACGCAGCCGCGCAGCCACTCGGTGTTGGGGCTCGCGCCGGTCATCGAGAACAGATGGCGGATGTTGCGTGTTTCGGCAGTCGAAGCCTCGGCATTTTTCCAGGTCATCCGCTCCAGGTGGCCGTTGCCTTCAAGCCCGATCACCTCGGTGCGCGGGCGGATGGTGATGTTGGGGGAATCTTCGAGCCGGCGGATCAGATAACGCGACATGCTCTCCGCAAGTCCTGCGGCGCGCACCAGAACGTGGACGTGGTGGGCGATTCCGGCCAGAAAAACCGCGGCCTGGCCGGCCGAATTGCCGCCTCCCACCACCACCACTTCTTCGCCGCCGCAAAGTTGCGCTTCGATGAACGTGGCTCCGTAGTAGACGCCGACGCCTTCGAAAGTCGCGAGATTGGGAAGCGTGAGCTTGCGATATTCGACGCCGGTCGCGATGATCACGGTCTGGCCGAGCGCAACTTCGCCGCCGGCGCAGTCGACTGAAAACGGCCGGCGATCGCATTTGAGGCGCGAAGCCTGGTTGGCGATGGCGACCTGCGCGCCAAATTTTTCGGCCTGGATGAACGCGCGGCCGGCGAGCTCCTGCCCGGTGATTCCGGTGGGGAAGCCGAGATAATTTTCGATGCGTGAGCTGGAGCCGGCCTGGCCGCCGGGTGCGTTACCTTCGAGCACCAGCGTGTCGAGGCCTTCGGAAGCCGCGTAGACCGCGGCGGCCAGTCCCGAAGGACCCGCGCCGACCACGATCAAGTCGTGAATTCGCCCGGGTTCGATGTCGGAGTTGAAGCCGAGGCAGGCGGCGAGGTGGGCATTGGTCGGATTGCTCTGCGCGCCGCGCTGGTCGCAGATCACCACGGGAATCTGGTCCGGGCTGATGCCGAAGGGTTCGAGCAACGCCAGCACTCCGGAGTCCTGCTCGACGTCGAGGTACACGTAGGGATGGCCGTTGCGCGAGAGGAATTCCTTGAGGCGGAGGGTATCGGCGGAGTGGGCGGAACCGAGCAGCACCAGGCCGCCGGTGGAGTTCGCGATCAGATTCGCGCGGCGGCGGACGAAGGCGCGCAGAAAAATTTCGCTGAGCTCGGCGTCGGTCTGCACGATGCGGCGCAGGTCCTTCTGATCGATTTCGAGCAATTCGCAATCGGTGGCGGCGCGGGCGCGAACCAGGCTGTGGCGGCCCGAAAGCATGTCGACTTCTCCGGTGAAATCGCCTTCTTCAGCCGTGGTGACGGGGACCTCGCCGGCCGCCGACGGGCTGACCACCTGGAGCCGGCCTTTGAGAATCACGAAAAAATTGCGATGCGTCTCGCCGCTCTCGAAGATGATTTCGCCCTGACTGAAGTGGCGCCGGACACCCAGCGGCATGAGCCGGGAGATCTGCGCCTCGGTCAGCTTGGGAAACATGACTTCGCGGTCGAGGGTGCTGGGTTGGGCCATATCGGGCGCCTCCGGGGCCGCACACGACCAGGATCGCATGGACGTCAATATAAAATTCGACGACTAGTGGCCTGTCGCGGAGAAATCATTACTATCTCCCCTCCTTCACAGTCGGGGTTCCGTTTTCAGAAGCCGAGTAGGTCTCAGCATTTCCAACAGAACCCCGACAGTTAGAGTCTGTGTGAAAAGTGGAATTGATCGGCCTTGCTCCCCTCCCTCACGGTCGGGGTTCCGTTTGGCGCCACGTCGAATGAGCCACATACGGAACCCCGCGCGTGAGCAAGGGGAGCAGGTCCGTGGTTTTCACACAGACTCGTTATGGAGGGGAGCACACTAACGATTTCTCCGCGACAGGCCACTAGGTTACATTGAAAGTTATCTTGAAGACCGGGGGCGCGGGGAATGGGTCTGTATCTGGAAGATCTGCAGGTGGGGCAGCGGTTCACTTCCGGCACGTTTGTAATGGAAGAGGAAAAAATCAAGGCGTTTGCCGCGGAGTTCGATCCGCAACCGTTTCATCTGGACGAAGCGGCGGCGCGGGCGAGCCTGTTTCAAGGGATCGCGGCCAGCGGATGGCACACCGCGGCGGTGACCATGCGTCTGCTGGTGACCGGGGGATTTCCACTGGCGCACGGCATCATCGGACTGGGCGGCGAGCTGGCGTGGCCGCGGCCGACGCGTCCCGGCGATACGCTGCAGGTGGAAAGCGAGATCCTGGAAATCACGCCGTCGCGCTCCAAACCGAATCAGGCGGTGGTGACGGTGCGCAGCACGACGTTCAACCAGAATCGCGAGCCGGTGTATATTTTCACAACGAAAATTCTGGCGTTCCGGCGGCCTGCCGATAGCCAAACAACTTCTCGCGCTTGATGATTTCGGCGGCTTGCGCGGGGACCAGCTTTTCCCACGACGGATCGCCCGCCTGAATCTTCTGAAGCACGTCGGCCGGATAGATCTCGGTCTGCTCTTTGCGAAATTCGCTGAGGCCTTCGATGCGGCCGGCTTTCAACAGATGCGAATAAAGCTGTTCGGAGCCGGCGGGCACGGCGACGGCATCAATATCGGGATACACGTAGAGCTTGACCTTGTCGCGAAACAGGCGGCCGAGCCCTTCGAGCAGGCCACCGTCGAGGTCGGCGTAATATTTGTCCTCGAAGATCGCGTTCAGGGTTTGGACGCCAAGAACCACCGCGATCGGGTTGCGGGTGTACTTGCGCAGATGGCCGATGACGCCGAAGAAACGGGGATAATTCGAAACCATGACCGTTTTTCCGAGCGCCGCGAGAGTGTCGACGCGCGCCAGAAAATCGGCGTGATCGACGGTGTGCTCCGACGACGTGAGATTGTGCAACGTCATCTCCATCACAACCACCCGGCCTTCGGAATTTACGTGCTCGTCTCGCTCCATGCAGCTGGCCGCGCAATCCAGCGCGTCGCGAGTCACATTGGTCACCGGGCGGAAGGCCCCGCGCCCCAGCAGCACGGATTTCCCGGCCAGGACTTCGGAGGGCTGCACCACCTCGCCATCCACGGTGAACATGGCGGCGTTGGTCAATTGCTGTTCCACCAGTTGCAGGCTCATCAGGCGGTTGTCGACCCCTTGAAACGCGGGGCCGGTGAAGCGAATGAGATCCACTTCCATGCGGCCGGGGTGCAATCCGTCTTTCAAGGACCCGATGATCCGGGCAGGGTCGCCGCATTGAAAGAAGGCCGAGTGGATCAGGTTCACGCCGACCCGGCCGAGAATGGCTTGCTGCGCGATTGAAGACGGGTCGAGCAGTTGAACGTGGGCGACGATTTCGGATGGCTGCGAGCGCGGCTCGGTTTGAAACCGCACGCCGATCCAGCCATGGCCGCCGGTGCCATGGCGCGTGGCCACGGTATCGGCGAACACGAAAAACGCAGTGGCGTCGCCGCGCTTATGGTCGGATCGCGCCAGCACCAGGGTGTACTCGTGATCGAGCATGGCTTCCAGGCGCTGGCGGCTCACGTAGTGCGGCGTGGCTCCATAAATGTCGTCGCTGACGGCGGTGTCGTAGGCGGAAAGCGATTTGGAGATGGTGGCGGAAGCCTCGCCCGCGTGGAAAAACCAGCGCACCACTTCCTGACCCGCGCCGATTTCGGCGAAGGTGCCGAATCGCCGCCGGCTCAGGTTGATCTCCAGGGCTTTCTGGCGAGGGACGGTTTCATCCTCCATCGCCGTCTGTGCGGGCGCCGTTAAACGGATCTCCTGTGGCGTGCTCATCCTACATAGATGATGACTCAGCCGAGCCTATTTCGGGGATTTGACGAACGCCACGCCCTTGGCTTCCGGCCCCATCCAGATGACCAGCGCGCCGATCAGCAGGACGATCGCGGCCAGGCTGGCCATCGACGTGGAATAGCTGAAATGTTCGCCCAGGACGGCTTCGATATAGGCGATGGTGGACGCGATCAATACTCCGACCTGATAGGCGAAGCCGGGGAAGAATCCGCGCAACTGCGGCGGCGAGAGCTCGTTGATATGCACCGGGATCACGCCCCAGGCGCCCTGCACCATGGCCTGCATCAGAAATGCGCCGAGCATCAGGAGCCCGGCGCTGGGCGCCCAGATCCATAAAGGAATGATCACCACGCCCGTCAGCGCGGCGCGGACCATGGTGCGCCGGCGGCCCAACCGCTCGGATAGCTGGCCGAACGCGAGGCCGCCGACAATGGCTCCGCACATCGAAATGGCGGTGACGATCGCGGTGGTGGTCACGTCGAAATGCCGCTGCTTCTGGAGAAACGTTGGATACAGATCCTGGGTGCCATGGGAGATGAAATTCATCATCGCCATCAAGCCCGCCAGGTACAGGAACAGGCGCCAGTTTTTGAAAATGGCGGTGCGATAAGTTGCCCAGTCGGCGCGCGACTGATGCCAGGCTTCGGATTCGACCACGCGGGTGCAGATGAGCAACGTAATCAAGGCGGGGATGGTGCCGATGAAAAACATGGGTCGCCAGCCCCAATGCGGAAAGATGGTGTAATAGGCGCCGGCGGCCAGCAGATAGCCGGCCGCGTAGCCTTCCTGCAGGAAACCGGAGACGATGCCACGCCGTTTGATGGGCACCGATTCAAGCGCGAGCGACGCTCCGACGCCCCAGTTTCCTCCCATGCCGATTCCATACAGCAGACGAAGCGCGAAGAAGGCGGTGTAGGTGGGTGCGAATCCGGACAGCACTTCCATGAGCGAATAGAACAGGATGTTCGCCATGAGCACGGGACGGCGGCCGTAGCGATCGGCGAGCAACCCGAATATGAACGCTCCCACGGGTCGCGTGATCAAGCTCGCCGTAGTGGTGAGAGCGATCGCCGGAATGGAGCGATCGAATTCCTTGGCGATCGCGGGGATGGCCAGGACGAGGACGAAAAAATCGAACGCGTCGATGGTCCATCCGAGAAAGCCGGCGGCGACCGCGTTGCGGGCATTGGCTTGTTGGGTGGCCGTAGGTAAAGCGCTGGGTGACATTTCTGTTTCGATCCTGAGCGCCCAAGTTTACCAAACGTGTTTAGCTAACGTCGAACGGTCACGCGAGCGGCGGAAGGAAAAAGGGGATACAATAATTCAGATCGTGTTTCGGATGCGCCGCTTACTTGGCTACGTTTTGCCCGCGTTGCTCAGCTACCCGCTGTTTGCTCCGATCATTATCGCCAACACAGATGCGGATTTGCCGGCCTGCTGCCGCAGGAACGGGCAGCATCATTGTTCGATGCCGGATTCGATGGGTGCGGATATCACTACGCTCGATGCCGGGGCTCCGGCGATTCGGCCGGACCTGGCGCGATGCCCGAGCTACCCCGTGGCAACTACGTTCTCGGGTGAATCGAGAGTGGCTTCGGCCGCGAACGCGCAAGCGATCTTTGCTTCGCTGCTAAGCCATCCCGCAGTTCAAACCCAAACCGAGGCGCGCTACCGCGTCTCATTCAGCCGATCGCGCCATAAGCGCGGCCCTCCCGCCCTTCTCTCCTAACCCTCCAGATCTCAAGTCAGAAAAGTAAGCGCGACGCGCGTGTTCCGGTGTAATCGCGCGCGTCTGCCGGTTCAAATTGCCTAGGAGGCTTCATGGGAAGGTTTATTATCTGCGCGGGGGTAGCAGCATTCATTGGATGCGCTCTGCTCCACGCAACTATTTTTGGAAAGATACAAGGGATCGTGCACGACCCGCAGCACCGTCCGTTGACGGGAGCTTCCGTTACGCTGAAGGCGGTGACCTCGGACTGGTCGCAAACCGCGCATACCAACGATAACGGCGAGTTCACGTTCACCAGCGTGCCGCTCGGTGACTATAAGATAACCGTTACACAACCTAAGTTCGAGACGGCGGAGCAAACCGTGACGGTCATATCCGGCGCTTCCCCCATTCTTCATTTTCAACTGGCGCTCGCCACGGTCAGTCAGACGGTGGTGGTCTCCGGCCAGGCGGAAACGGCGAATATGGATTCGGTAACTCCCACCACGTTACTCGACCGCCAGGATATCGAAGATACCCCGGGCGCGGATCGCACCAATAGTATGGCGATGATCACCGACTACACTCCCGGCGCGTATGTGACTCACGACATGCTTCACATGCGAGGCGGTCACCAGGTGGACTGGCTGATCGACGGCGTTCCCATCCCTAACACGAATATCGCCACGAACCTTGGTCCGCAGATCGATCCCAAGGATATCGACTATATGGAAGTGCAACGGGGAAGCTACGACGCCGAATACGGAGACCGGACCTACGGCATCTTCAACATCGTTCCCCGCAACGGATTCGAGCGCGACAATGAGGCGGAGCTGGTCACATCCTTCGGAAACTGGTATCAAACCAACGATCAGCTTAACTTCGGAGGCCATACCAAGCGTTTCGCGTATTATGTCAGCTTAAACGGAAACCGCAGTAACTATGGACTCCAGCCTCCTATCGGCCAAGTGGTTCACGATGCCGAAAATGGGTACGGAGGCTTCGCTTCCTTAATTTTCAACGCCAGCTCCATGAACCAGTTCCGGCTCACCGCGTCTCTGCGCCAGGATTATTACCAGATTCCGATCGACCCGGATCCCAACTCGGCCGGGAATCAGGTTTATCCAAGCTACGGGCTGCGCGATAGTGAACGTGAACCGGACGGCTACGTTACTTTCTCCTGGGTGCACACTTTCAATCCAAACCTGCTGATGACGGTTTCTCCCTTCTATCATTACAACCAGGCCAGCTATAACGCCTCGCCCAACGATGTGCCAGTAGTCTCGACGGTAGACCAGACCGCGAATTACGGCGGCGCCCAAGCCAACCTGAACGCCACGGTTTTAAAGAATAATGATATTGAGTTCGGACTCTACGGCTTCGCTCAACATCAGAACAACTTTTTCAATAACGTATTCACCGGCTGCGCGCCGGACTGCCAGAATTACCCCGCTTCTTCGGCTGCGGTAACCGGCGGACTGATTGAAGAATATCTTAGCGACCGGTTCAAGGTGACTTCATGGTTGACGTTGATCGCCGGAATTCGCGAATCGCACTTCGACTCCGGCTCACCAGCCGGCGCCGCTCAGCGGGCCATCATCGAGAACGCCACCGATCCGCGCTATGGGATCGCCGTTCGGGTTCCGAAGTTAAACTGGGTCTTTCATGGCTTTTTCGGAGAATTTTACCAGGCGCCTCCCCTGCTGACGGCCACTGGCCCGCTGCTTGACTTAGCCAGCAGTCAGAGTTTGACTTTCGGTCCGCTGCGTGGAGAGCGCGACAAAGAACGCCAGTTCGGCGTCTCGATTCCGTTCCATGGTTGGGTGCTTGAAGAGGATACTTTTCAAACCAACGCGACCAACTGGCTGGACCATAGCAACATCGGCGAGTCGAATATCTTCTGGCCGCTCACCTGGTCTTACGCGCTGATTCAAGGTTGGGAGACTACGCTGCGTTCGCCGCGTATATGGCATCGCGCTCAGTTTCATCTGGCCTATTCGAATCAGATCGCGCAGGCTTCGTCGCCTTTCACGGGAGGCTTGATCTGCCCTACGCCCTTGCAGGCGGGATGCGAACCGCCCTCCGGACTCTCGCCAGTCGACCACGATCAAAGAAACACGCTGAACCTCGGCGTAAATTCAACGCTTCCGTGGCACGTGCTGGCCTCGACCAATGTATATTACGGGTCGGGATTCACCAATGGAGATCCGGACGCGGAGTATCCCGGGAACTATCTGCCCCAGCACACCACCTTCGATATTTCACTTGGAAAGAGCTTTGGCGAGACCGGGAAATACCGGGTTTCGGTGACCGCTCTGAATGTGGGGAACCGGCGCGTGCTGCTCGACAACAGCCTTACCTTCGGCGGATTCCATTACAATGATCCACGCGAGATCTACGCGGAATTTCGCTGGAGATTTCATTACTGAAGCGATGCTGCTTTAATAGGACTAATCATGAAGCGCCTGGGATGGTTCCTGTTCGGAGCGTTGACGGTGTGCGTCGCCGCACTCGCGGGAATTGCCGTGTTTGTTTCAAGAGCGCACGGGTTCAGCGCCAATCAGCCGCCCAGCGCGGTGGAAACGTGGTTTGCGCGAAAAATACGATCCGCCGCTGTCCCGGCGGATGCGCGGGCTCTCGCCAATCCGATCGCCAACTCGGCCGAAGTGCAGAAGGCGGCGCGCGCGCATTGGGCCGACCACTGCGCAGGCTGCCATGGGAACGACGGCAGCGGCGAGTCGATGATGGGAAAACGAACCTATCCTCCGGCGCCGGACATGCGCCTGGCGGAGACGCAGCAGATGACCGACGGCGAGCTGTTCTACATTATCCAGAACGGGATCCGGTTCAGCGCGATGCCGGCATGGGGAGGCGGCTCGGGTCATGATGAAGAGGATTCCTGGAAACTGGTGCTGTTTATCCGCCACCTGCCCAACCTGACACTCGAAGAGAAGCAGGAAATGCAGAAGCTGAACCCCAAGAGTCCCGACGACATTCAGGAAGAGAAGGAAGAAGAAGAGTTTCTAAAAGGAGAAACGAATGAACCGAAAACCCCGCATCACCACCATTAAAGCTGCGCTGGCTCTGAGCGCGATCCTGTCCCTGGCCGCGCCGATGTTCGCGCATGGAGGCTTCGACCATGTCATGGGCACGGTGGTGAAGCTTGCCGATCACGTGCTGACCGTGAAGACGGCTAAAGGCAACGTCGATGTGAAGCTCGACGAAAAGACGGAGCTGACCAGGAACGGCGTGAAAGCCGAGAGGATGGAATTGAAACCGGGCGTGCGCGTGGTGGTCGATATTCCGGAAGGAAGCAAGGAGAGGATCGCGCACTCGGTGAAGATCGGCGCGGCCGGGCACGACACGCATTAGTGTAGTGCGTCGGAAATCGTGCGACGTAAAAAGGGGGACAGACTACTCTGTCCCCGCCGCCTATCTGTTCACTCGGCGGTGGAAGCCGGCCGTGGACAGAGTGGTCTGTCCCCCTTTTTACGTCGCACGATTTCCGACGCAGACCATTAGTGACGGACCATCATTAACTATCGGGGGTCGTAGATTACGGTTTACGTGGGACTCCTATGCTTTAATGAATCGGAATGAAGTTTCGATTCTTTAGCACCATCCTGCTCGCGCCGATTCTGGCAGGTCAAAGTCCCGAAGTACGGGCGCTCGACTCCCTTGAGTGGCGCAGCATCGGTCCGGCGGCGATGGGCGGACGCATTTCGGGCATTGAAGGCGTAGCTGGAAATCCGCGCATTGTCTACGCAGCCACCGGATCGGGCGGGCTGTTCAAGACGGTCAACGCCGGCACCACCTGGCAGGCGATTTTCGAACGGCCCGGAAGAATTTCGATCGGCGACGTCGCGATCGACCCCAAGAATCCCGATCACGTGTGGGTGGGCACCGGCGAAGCCAATCTGCGCAACAGCGTTTCAATCGGCGGCGGCGTGTATTATTCGCCGGATGGCGGGAAAACCTGGCAGAGGCGCGGTCTCGAATCCACCACGACGATTTCGCGCCTGGCGATCGACCCACGCGACGCGCGGCGTGTGCTGGTGGCGGCCGTCGGGCATCCGTTCGGTCCGAATGCGGACCGCGGCGTGTTTTTGACCACCGACAATGGCGCCACCTGGCAGAAGACCTTGTACATCGACGAAACGCACGGCGCTTCCGACGTGGATGTGGACCCGTCGAATCCGGACATCGTTTTCGCGGGCATGTGGCAGTTCGACCGAAAGCCGTGGCGCTACGATAGCGGCGACACCAAGGGCGGGCTTTTCAAATCGACCGACGGCGGGACAACGTGGAAGAAAGTGACCAACGGCCTGCCGCCGCTGATGGGACGCGTCGGCGTGAAAGTTGCGCCATCCAATCCGAAAGTGATTTACGTGATCGCCGAGACACGCGAAGGCACCCTGTTCCGTTCACGTGACGGAGGCGAGAGCTTCGAGGTGGTGTCGCGCGACACCTCGCTGGTTTCGCGCGGATATTACTATTGCGATCTGCGCATCGATCCGAAGGACGAGAATCGCGTGTACGTTCTCGAAAGCGCCTTGATGGTTTCAAAGGACGGCGGGAAAACTTTCTCGCGGATCGGCGGATCGGTGCATGGCGATCTGCAGGCTTTGTGGATCGATCCAGCGGACCCGGGGCGCATGTGGCAGGGCTCGGACGGCGGTCTGGCGTTCTCCTGGGATACAGGCGCGACATGGGAGCACGTCTCATCGATTTCGCTGGGGCAGTTCTACCATGTTTCGGCGGACGACCGGAAGCCGTTTTACGACGTCTCCGGCGGTACGCAGGACAACGGATCGTGGACCGGCCCGTCGCGCACGCGCGAGCCCTCCGGAATTTTGAATGACGACTGGCGGATGGTCAGCCCCATCGTCGGGTTCAACGTGTTAAGCGACGAAGCCGATCCCGACATCCTGCTGACGCAAACTCCGGGAGGCACCGTGCTGCGCAACGATCTGCGCACGCGCGATCAGCAATCGGTGGGTCCGCAGGTGCGCAACTACGGCGGCGCGCTGGCCTCCGAAATGAAGGTCCGCTTCGGATGGGATCCGCCGCTGGTGAAGTCGCCATTCGGAAAATCGACCATCTACTACGCGGGCGACGTCATTTTCCAATCCAGCAATCTGGGGCAGAGCTGGGAGTCGATCAGCAAGGATCTGACCAAGGGCGACCCCGAAAAATGGAAGCCGTCGGGCGGTCCGGTTTTCACCGATAACAGCTCGTCAGAGACGTATGGAGTGATCACGCGCCTGGCCGAATCGCCGGCCAAGCAAGGCGTGATCTGGGCCGGCACCGACGACGGCAACGTGCAGGTGACGGTGAACGGAGGCGGCCAGTGGTCGAACGTAGCAATGAACATTTCCGGCATCGCGCCGAATTCGCCCGTATCCGCGGTCGAACCGTCGCGTCGCGATCCGAACGTCGCGTATGTGGCTTTCGACCGCCACATGTTCGACGACATGCAGCCGTACATTTTCAAGACCACGGACGCCGGCAAGACGTGGAAAAAGATGGTGAGCGGTCTGCCGCAGTACGCCTTCGTGTGGGTGGTGCGCGAAGACCTGAAGAATCCGAGCGTCGTGTACGCCGGAACGGAGACCGGCGCGTTCATCTCCTTCGACGCGGGCGAACACTGGTCGACTTTCGGATTGAAAAATCTCCCCGACGTCGCGGTGCGCGATATCTTTCTGCAGCCGGAGGAGAATGACATTCTTCTGGCGACGCATGGCCGTGGATTATGGATTCTCGACGACGCGACTCCGGTGCAACAAATCACCACGGCGCACGCCGCAACGTTGTTTCCGATTCGTCCGGCGCTGCGCTATTCAGTGCGCGCCACGCGATCGGGCGGAGGTGAGACGGAGTTCGCCGCTCCGAATCCGCCCTACGGCGCAATTCTCAATTACTATCTACCGGCACCGGCCGAGGAGGCGCGGATTGTCGTATTGGATTCGACCGGCAAGCTGATCCGGTCACTGCGCGGTCCGCAGGCGCCAGCGACCGCCGGACTGCACCGCGTCGCCTGGGATCTGCGCGCCACCGGAACGGGTGCAAGTGGAGGCGGCGGCCGGGGTCGCGGCGGGCAAGGCGGTCGAGGACCGCAGGTTTTGCCGGGAACCTACACGGTGCGCCTGACCGCCGGCGGCGCGGTCGAGCAACAATCCGTTCAGGTGCGCCTGGATCCGGACCTCAAGGTGACCATGGCGGAACTTCAGCGGCAATGGGACACGCTCGCGAAACTGAGCGGGATGATCCGCGAGGTCACGGAGATGGTCCACGAATCCGACCGTCATGAAGATTCGAAAGACTGGCAAAATTTCCGCGCCACGCTGGCGCGTCCGCGGGGCCTGACTGGTTCGGAAACCGGGCCGCGATTATCGGAACAGCTTCAGTCGCTGTTTAATTTGGTCGACGGACCGAACGACGCGCCGACTTCCGCGATGATGAAGCTGCTGGCGGAACTGGGAGACGAAGCGCACCAGGCTTCCGAAACTTACCAGCGCTTGAAGCAGTAGTCAGAATTCGAACTGGAATCCGCCCCTACCCACGCGTCCCGCGGTCGGAAATCCGCCTTCGAAATAGGTCTGGTTGAAAATGTTCTCGGCCCGCGCGAAAAACCGGATCGCGCGGTACTCGGCGAGCGGGATCCGGTAACTCGCCCCCACATTCACCTTGTGAAGACCGTTGAAGCGATAGGTTTGCGTCACCACGTCGCCGTAGACCGGCTCCAGGTAACTGCTCGATTGCAGCGTGTCGAGCGTCAGCATCAGCCGCGAGGTGGCTTGCTCGGTCGCCACGAACGACAATTGATTTCGGGGCACCACGAAGGTTTGAAGCACGTCGCCGACGATGGGAGTGCGCTCGATCGCATTCACATATGTGTACGCGGTGGTCACCCGGAGCGACCGCGTGGGAGCCACCGCCGCGCTCATTTCCACGCCACGCGAAATTCCGCCTTGCGTGTTCAGATAGCCGATGTAGCGGCCGTATGGATCGGTGGCAGGATTGATCAGACCCGACGTGTCGAAATTGATCACGTTCTGAAGCCAGGTGTAAAAATAGCTGGCCGACGTCTTGAGACGGCCGTTGAAGAACGTCTGGTCGAAGCCCGCATCGAGGCCGGTGGAATGTTCCGGCTTCAACCGAGGATCGCCGTAGACGGAATAGCCGAACACCGGATCGAAACCGGTCCCGAACCGTTCATACAGCGACGGCGCGCGATACCCGCGCCCCACATGCGCGCGCAACTTGGTTCCCGTCTTGCGGAAATAATAGGCGGCCGAACCGTCGCCGGTGTAAGCAGGCGGCGGCGCCGGAAACCCGATCCCCTGATACGGAGCCGATTCGACCGGCAGAAATTGCGGCGCGTCCAGCGTAAAGAATTGCGCGCGGAATCCGCCGGTGATCTGCAGCCGGTCGCCGAAAAAGCGCGCCTGATCCTGCGCGAAAACGGCGTGGCTCAATTGCGTCACGTTGGTCGCGTTCGAAGCGGCCGACTCAAATTGCTGGCTGTTGTCGTTCGCGTAAGTCTCGCTTTCGAATTCGTAGCCGGTTGTAAAAAGATTGAACCCGAGCTTGTAGTGGACTTGCGCATCCACCGTCTGAATGCGCCCGTCATACAGTGACCGCGTGCTCGAATCGGGCTGATAACCGGTGCCGGCGGGACCATCGCCATAGCGGCGGCCATCGGAAAGCAGCTGATAGCTGACCGAATAATCGAGCGCGGGCAGTGGTTGGCCGTTCAAAATCAGCGCGGCCGAAAGGAAGCGCGCCGCCAGCGTGGAATCGGGATTATCGGGCGCCGGAATGTACGTCGCGTTGCCAGTATTGATGGACGACAGCGGCGTTCCGTTTTGATAAGCGCTGACCAGCGCCGGCGGAAGCGGGATTGCGTCGACAGTTCCCAAGCCCGACGGTGAACCCAGCGACACCGGCTCCCCGAGCACCTTGAGGAAGGAATCCGCGCCGTAGAGCCGCGCGGTCAGCCGGAGGGTGGGCGAGAGATGAAACGTGATGCGTCCCTGCATGCCGGCGTCGCGAAACGGCTGGTCTCCGCCGACCCCGCTGGTGACGTCGGTTTCCGAAACGCCCAGGCTGTATTGAATCCGATCGTCGCGGAATCCGCCCGC
The DNA here is from genome assembly GCA_963797245.1 of Terriglobia bacterium. Taxonomy (GTDB): domain Bacteria; phylum Acidobacteriota; class Terriglobia; order Bryobacterales; family Bryobacteraceae; genus Palsa-187. The sequence goes on along the minus strand of CAWCPE010000005.1, from coordinate 238,145 downwards.
CACCTGCGCCCGCCCGCGAAACTCGCCGAGCGATCCGCCTTCGAGCAGGACACTCCCGCGCGTGCGCCCTCCGCCCTGATCCGTGATGACATTGATGACGCCGCCGATCGCATTGGTCCCGTACAGCGAAGATCCCGGCCCGCTCATCACTTCCACGCGATTCGCATCACTAAACAAGAGATCTTCAATTAATCCTGATGCGTCCGCCTGCGTCGCCGAGGCGTCGCGCAACCGCAGGCCGTCGACCAGCACCGCGGTATCCTGATCGCGCAGCCCGCGGATCTGAATGGTGGTGAATGCTCCCGGCCCGCCGAGCTGTTGCACATGCACTCCCGGCGCGAGGGCGACCACGTCGGAGAGCGCCGCGGCATCGCGGGCGTCGGCATCGCTCTGGTCGATTACGGTGGTCGGCTTCGAGACCTGCTCGGGAAGTTGCGGCGTACCGGACGCGGTGACAACCACCTCTTCGTGCACTCCCGCGACCTGCAGCGTGACCTCTCGCTTCTCCGCGGCATTCGCGCTCAGGTGAATGTCCTCGACCACGAATGGAGCAAATCCCGAAGCGGCGACGCGCAGCAGGTAATCGCCTTCCGCCAGCCCGTCGATCCGATACGCTCCCGCGCCGTCGCTGGTGGTGGCGCTGCCGGCGCCGCCGGTGCGCGAAAACAAAGTCAGAGTCGCTCCGGGAACCGGCTGCCCTTGCGGATCTTTCACCGTTCCGCTGAGAGATGCGCCGGATTCCGCGCTCAGTGAGCTTGTCAAAATCAGAAATAAAAACGCCGTGATTTTCATCGTGTTCTTTTCTGTCCGCGCCACTCGGCGCATTCGTCAACGAATCTTTTTGCAAAGCCCGGGCACGATCCGAAATGCAGATGGACATAGCTCGCGAGAACGTTGCGCAAACGATAGCCTTCCCGATACACGCGCGAGATCGATTCCGGCATCGGATCGATCACGGAATAGCGAAACTCATGCCCACGCGCCAGTTCGCCCGGCGCCCATTCGATCTCGATATACCCAAGCTTCGCCAGCCGCTTCTGCATGCGGGTGACGGTAGGAAAAATTCCCGCCATCGGCCAGCTTCGGCCGTCCGCGTCGACAATCGCATGCGTCAGGTACATGAAGCCGCCGCATTCGGCATACACCGGCGCATCGAATTGCTCCACCGCGGCGAGCATAGACGCGTTCGCCGACAAAGCTTCCGCGTGCAATTCCGGATATCCGCCTCCCAGATACATCCCGTCGAGATCCGGCGGCAGCGCTCGATCCGAGATCGGGCTGAATTCGACCAGTTCCGCGCCCAAGCCGCGCAGCATTTCGAGATTGTCGTGATAGTAAAAACCAAACGCCGCGTCGCGCGCGATGCCGATCCGCGCCCGGGTGGGTTGGTGGACCTTCGGCGCGATCGCCGCAGTTTCCCGCAACGCGCTTAGCTCCAGCAGACGATCCAGGTCCAGATGCGATTCGATCCACTCGGCCAACCCGGCGAGGCGATCCGGCGAAAGCACCTCCTGCGCAAGATGAAGGCCGAGATGCCGCTCCGGAATCGCGAAGCGCTCGTCATGCGGAAGATATCCGACCGGCTCCGGCCGGCAACCAGCTCGGATCGCGTCGCGCAGGTACGCGTAGTGTCCGTCGCCGGCCACCTTGTTGCAGATCACGGCCGACACCCTTAGCTCCCGGAGCAGCGTGTCGAAGCCGTGAACGATGGCCGCCGCACTGGCCGCCATCGCCGACGCATCCAGCACCAGCACCGGCGGCGCGTCGAGCCACAACGCGATTTCCGCGGTCGACCCGGCCAACGACGACGAACTTTCGCCGTCGAACAATCCCATGACTCCTTCGACGACGGCCACGTCGGCATCCTCGACACCGCGCGCGAAAATCTCCAGGTTCGCTTCTCGCGACAGCATCCAGCCGTCCAGATTGCGGCCCGGTCTACCCGTGGCCGCCTGATGGAAAGTCGGATCGATAAAGTCGGGGCCGACTTTGAACCCCTGCACGCGAAGACCGCGCCGATGAAGCGCAGCCATGATTCCAGTTGCAACGGTGGTCTTGCCAGCGCCGCTGTGCGTTCCGCCGACGATGATGATTCGAGTCGTCATACGGCGCCCAACGGATGGCGACACTCACGTTTAAAGCTACAGGAACAGACCGTTTTAACCGCTTCCCCCGGTCGCGGCGCGGTGCCGGGAATGAGCCGCGACCAAAGGGAGCGGTTACACGTTCGGCATATTTTCTTCATCATCGAAATGTTCGCGCCTCAAGCCAGCGAGCGCGCACACTTCGAGCCAAACATCAGAACACAAGAAGAGAGAGTGATCCGCGAAATGCGGATGGGCTCATCACGACCTGCCTTCGCTCGAAGCATGGCGCATACACCCGAGGCAGGTCTCCTGACTTGCAGGTCATCGCGGTACCGGCTCGCCTTCCCATTCTTTTCAAGAACAGTGGCTCACTGCGCCGGCCGCTCGCTGCTTACAGTGGCGGGACCGTGCGGGATTTTCACCCGCTTCCCTTTTCACTCGCCTTTTACGACGAGCACCTCAGGAAGTTCTCACGTTAGCATACGCTCGAAATCCGGTCAATCAAAAATGCAACTTCAGGTTGACCCAAGCCCTCCGCGGAGCGCCCGGAGCGAAAAATGTCGCGCTCTGCAACGGATAATTTCCAGCTTCCGGACCGGTTGCGTACGCCGGGAAAGGCTGAAAAATCAGCGTTCCACTGTTGCTGTACGGCGTATTTTCAATCTGCGCCGCCGTGTAGTAATGATGGTCCAGCAGATTATCCACCTCCACGCCCAGTTGCAGGTGCTTCGTGAAATCGTAATGCGCCGCGAAGTTCATCACGGAATAGCCGGGCGAAACTCCGGGACCCAGATAATACACGCCGTCCGCTTTATACGCGTTATTTTCGTTCCCGCGCGCGTAGGCGCTCGAATTCGCGACCAGTCCCAGATTCAGCACGAATTTCTTGGTCGCCTGGAAATCCAGGTACGCTTTCCCGCTTTGTTTCGGGATCAGTGGAATCCGGTTGCCCGGATGCACCGTGATCACGCCGCCGACTCCGGGATATCCCGCCAGCGCAAGATCGCTGGTATTGTTCACCGTCCCATCCAGCGTCTCCACGCTCTGATAAGTTGCCGACAACAACGTGTAGTCGAGGCCGATGGTGACGCGGTGGAAATGGCCGTCCACGCTCGCCTGGATTCCTTCACGCTGCGTTCTCGCGAAATTCTGGAAATAGCCAGTTCCCGTCTCCGGCGCCGCGACGAACAGAATATCGTTGTGATTCTCGGCTCGAAACGCTCCCACGTCCCAATTCGTGTGGAACTGTTCCAGTTTCCCGCGCAGCCCCGCTTCCCAAGTCGAGGCGACCACCTGGTTCAACGGCGGATCGCTCGCCAGCGCATTCGGCAGGCTGCACGGATTGTTGGGGTCCGCACAACCCAGCTCAATGGACGTCGGCGCGCGATTGGACTGGGAGTAATTCGCATACGCGTTGAAGCCCAGCGTTGGATTGTAAGTGATCCCGACCGACGGGTTGAATCGCGTGTACAGATAATGACCCGTGAGTGAACCAGGGCCGCTGGGCGTGATCAGATCCGTATTATCGATAACGGTCGCGTTGTATCGCCCGGCCACCGTCACGTTCCAATCCTTGGCGAGCGAAAACGTGTCGGTCGCGTAGAAACTCCCGTTGGGCGTGATGCCGTGCAAATTGACTTGCGAGTCGATGCCGGTCGAGCCGTCCTGGAACGCCAGAACGCCGATGATCGCGCCATCCGGCAGCAGATAGCCATACTGCGTGTTCTGCGTATAACTCACCGTGCCGCGATCGAACACCGCACCCGCCGTCAGCTGATTGCGACGGCCCCATGGCTTCGTGATCCACGTGAGCTGCCCGGAAACCCCGTAATTGAACTGCGCTTCCCGCGAGTACACCGTCACCGCATCGCACGTCTCGTCCGGATCGTTCAGCGTCAGCGCATTCTGGATACAAGCAAGCGATGGAAAAGGAGTATTCGCCGCATTCTCGCCGGCCATATACACCGGCCCGGCGAACGCATCATTATTTGCGTTGCCGTTGATCTCCTGCGTGCGGATATACCGGAACCAGCCGTTCCCGGAAAATGTCAGCGTATTGCTAAAGCTGTGCCGCGCGATGAAATTGAACGCCGGGGAACGATTCCCGGTGGTGTCGGGAATCGTGTAGACGCTCGAATAATCCGCATCGAGCCGGCGATAATCCTGAATGCCATTGCCGGTGAGCGTGTTGTATGCGAACGTCATGGTCAGCGCCAGATCCGTCATCGCCGTCCGCCAGCCCAGCTTCGCAAACCCCTGTTTCACATCCGACGGCGAATCGAATCGCCAGCCCGATTCGTGAAACGCGTTGGCCGCCAGGTACCAGTTGAATCCCGTAGCCTGCCCGCCGCCGTATTCCGCTTCGATCGCCTTACGCCCGCTGCTCCCGTAAAGGATTTGACCGCTCAACCCCGGCGCGCTGACGCCGTCCTTCGTGGTGACGGAAATCGATCCGCCCAGCGTGTTGAGTCCGAACACGGGATTCGACCCCGGCATCAACGTCATCTCCGAAACCGCATTGCGCTCGATCAGATCCCAACTGACCACATCGCCGAACGGCTGATTTTGCCGCACGCCGTCGACGAAAACCGATAATCCCTCCGGCGTGCCCAGCAACGGCGACGCCGTGTAGCCGCGGTAATTCACATCCGGCTGGAACGGATTATCCTGCGTCTCGTTCACGTACACGCCGTTGAGCCGCCGGTTCATGAAATCGGCCAAGTCGAGCGCGGAGCTGGCCTGAATGTCGGCCTGCGTCGCGGTCTGCACCGGCGCGGGGATCTCATTCACCGGCAGCTCGACCCCGCGCAGCGGCGTGGTCGCGACCACATCCACTTGAGCCGTCTGAGAGCCCAGCGCCATCGCAACTGTGCGTAAGACGGGCGTCGCCGATTGCACGTCGATCAGCTCGGATTGCGTGGCGAACCCGGTTTTTGAAACTTCCAGCCGGTACCGGCCGAACGGTAAATTCGCAAACGTAAATTCGCCTTGCGGATCCGTTTTAAAGCTGCGCTCGCCTCCGATCGCGAGATTTTTCAACTTCCCCGACGCTTCCATCGCCGCGCCCGAAGGATCCTTCACCTGAACCCGGACTTCGCCCATCCTGCTCTGCGCGTGCAGCGTGAGGATCGCCAGCACCAGCGCAACGCCTGACCTGTGCATATAGTGCAAGGCGATTGGCGGCTGTTTTGTTCAACGTATTATTCGAAAAAGTGTCAGTCGCCGCCGGTGGGCGTTTTTTGGTTCCCTTTGCCGAGCCCGAAAGTGGGATGATCCGACGTGCCCCCGATATGAATCGGAATCACCGCGCCCGCGTTCTTCTTCTCGAAAAACGGATTCAGCGCTTTCAGGAAAAATGATTTGATCCCGGTGGTGGTCTGCGAGAGCTTGGCCTGCAGGCTGGCCGTCCCATGCAGGTCCATCTTGCGATCCTCCAGATCGTAGGTTCCATTCAGCGCGACCGTCACGCCGGGAACCTGAAACGCCAGGTTGAGGAGCGTCATCACTCCCCGGTCGAGCTTGAAGCTGCCGCGGAATCCCGACGCGACCGTATCGTCGTTTGATACTTCTGGCTCCCCGCTGCCGCGATGGCTCAGCTCGTCCACTTTTTTCTGCACGTTCAGTTTCGAAAAATGCGCCTGGCCGACTGTGAACGCTCCGTTCAGTTGAAGCTTCTCCGCCACGTCGATATCTCCCGGCGGAATCACGATCTTGCTATGAAAGCTGATCGCGCCTTTGATCGCCGGAGTGCCTGGCACCGCCAGGCGCAGCATATCCTCCATACGCCCGTGGTCGACCACCGCATCGAGCGTCACCGTCTTCCCCGTGCCCTTCTCGCCCGCCACCTGCCCCTTCGCCACCACCGTCGAATTTCCGAAATGTCCTGTCACCGGCTGCAGATACGTATTCCCGTCGGTTCCATCCACGATCGAGTGAAACTGCGTGGTCAGATGCACCGGCTGCCCGCTGATGCGCAGCCGGAAATCCGGCGTGTCGGTCTCGCCCGAAACTTCAATGCGATCGAGCTTGCCCTGATAATTTCCGCGCGACGACAGCATGCCCGCAATGCCCTTGAAGACCCCGAGATCCGCGTGGTCGAACGTGTAGCTGCCCGAAACCGGCGTGAGACCCGGTTCCTGATCCCACGGCCCGAATTTCCCCGAGCTGTGAATGTCGCCCGGCGGTTTGGCGTTTTTCATGATGGTTTCAAAACGCATGTCGCGCTCTTCGCCCGCGCGCCGCACCGTCAGCTTATACAGGTCGAACACCAGCGGCTCTTTTCCTTCCTTCTTCGGCAAAATCTTCAGCACCGTGCCATCCGCGACCACCTGATCGATCACCAGCCCGCGCGCCTTTCCCGACACCGGCTTCTGCCTTTTTTCGCGATCCGCCGGCGGCGCCACCGTGATCACCAGCCCGTCGAGCGTCACTTTTCGAACGTCCTCGCCCAGGATGACGAACCAGTTGGTCTCCGCCGTAAACTTGCGGATCGTGATCAGCGGAGGAACATCGGTCCGCCCGCCCGGCCGGTACACCACGTTTTCGCCCGACGCGGAAATGGTTGGAAAAAGCGAAACATGCAGCCGCGAAATCTGCAGTTGATCGCCGTAATCGGATTTGATCTTCCGTTCCACGCGCGCCTTGACCGAACCTCCGGCCGCGGCCAATCCCGCGATCACGATCCCCCCCGCGATGCCCGCCGCGATCCACCCTCGTTTATGTGTCACGCGAGTGCCGATGCACGCCTGCGGCCAAGCGCCGCGAGTAACGTTACCGGGCAAGTAATATTAGTGATACATGCCGGGATAAGCTTTGCGCTGCTCTTCGGCGATTTCCATGGCCGTGCCGATCTGAATCAACTCGCCTTTCCCGATCCCCGGGCAGAAGCGCGACAAACCCTTCCACTGCTCGCGATTCTCCACGTATTCCGGCCAGTACGGAAACGTCCGGCACTGCGTGGGTTTGGCCGGATGAATACTGCAGCCGTCGTCGTCGAGAAACGGGCACTGCCGGTCGCGCGGCTTGCGCAATCGAATCTCGTGTGCGGTGCGATACACGTACTTTTTTTCAAACGCACTCCGCGACATGCCGGTGAACTTGGCAGCCTTCGACAAATCGTCTTCGCTCAAATACACGAAGCCGGATTGATTGCAGCAATTGATGCACCCGCGCTGGCACTCGAACCGCAGATTCATCGCGCGACCCGCGGCTTCCAGATGGAAGTATGGCGCACTCGTTCAACCACCCGCGCGCCGTTGAAAATCGCAACATCGAGCGTCACGAATTCGTGGCCCTTACGTTCATACTGTTCTACCACCCGGCTTCGCACGCGGATTTCATCGCCATCCTTAGCCGAACCGTATTTGCGGATTTCACTCGACACATGCATCCACGGCCCAAGCTGGTAATTCTCGAGAAAAATCCGGTTGGCGAGGCTCAGCATGACGGCCGGATGCGCGCGCCCTTCGAGAACCGGATCGAGCGGCGCAGTCACGGTCGATTGCGCCAGGTCCAGCCGCTCCGTCCACGTCCCCAGCACCGTCCCGATCGCAAGCGAATCGACCGTCGGCGTTTTGCGCACCAGGGGTGCATCGTCTGAAAGCGTGATCGCTTCTTCTCGATGCATCCACGCCGTTCCCGTGGCGCACTCGCCGGCCTGTACGCACACCCTACCATCCCCATCCTTCTCAACCGTCACAGCGACGTCGTCGCCGTGATACACAGGCTTGTGAAACCGAACATCCATCGCCCCGCACTCCAGCCATTCGGGTCCGAAATGCTCGCACACCGCCGCGGCCAGGTACCCGTACACCGTCACGCCCGGCACCAGCCCGCCGCGAAATCCGTACACGGCCGCGACTGCGTCATCATGAATCCTGTTTTCCGAATCGACGGCGGTATTGACCGCTCGAACGTGGAACGCCATGGCTAATAGAATGCCATGCCCGGAGCCTTGAGCTAGAATTGACTTCGAGACCCGATGATCCCGCTGCTTTTGACCCTGCTCGCCCAGACGCCGGCTCCCACGCCTCAAAAGTGCTCCCTCGAAGGAACCGTGGTCAGCGCGACCACCGGAACTCCTCTCAAGAAAGTCTCCGTCACACTCATAGGTGGCATAAACGACCTGGATTCCATCACGGCAGTCGATGGCAAGTTCAAGTTCGAAAATCTGGAGCCCGGCCGCTACACCATGAAGGCCGAACGAGTCGGCTATCTGGAAGCACCCGATACCGCCCTCACGCTCCAGCCGGGCGAGCTGATCAAGGATCTGAAGCTCACACCGCAGGCCATCATTGCCGGCCGGGTGGTGGATGAAGACGGCGATCCAATTCTCGGCGCCAGGGTGGCCTACATCCGCTGGATTGCCGCCGGGGAGAAAAAGTTCAAGCTCGAAGAGGATCTTCAGGACGTCAACGGCGAAGGCGGATTCACCATCACCGGTCTCAGTCCGGGCAACTATTATCTTCAGGCGCTGCCGGACCGTCTGGTCGGCAGGCCGCGACCCGGCCAGGATTTCGCCGTGACCTTCTATCCGAACGCGCTCGATCTGACGGGAGCCGGAACGCTGGTGGTCGCCGCGGGTGCTGAAGTTCGCGGGCTTGAAATCCGGATGCGCAAATCGCCGACCTTTCGAGTGCGCGGAAAAGTATCCGTCCCGGCGGACGCCTCAGGCGTTCCGACCTCGCTCCAGTTGATTTCCCAGGATTCTCTTGAAATGAGCCTTGGCACGGGAGCCTCGGCGATGATCGTAAATGGCAGGTTCCAATTCGAGGGTGTGCCGCCCGGCTCCTACATCCTCCGCTCTATCCCGAATGTGCGAAACATCAACACCGGCGGGGGCGAATTTTCGTTATCCCCCGCGCGCTTCTTCTGCCAACAACCCGTGGAGGTTTCAGACCGCGACGTCGCCGATCTGGCCGTGTCCTTTACGCCGGCCGTGGACCTGTCCGGCGCGTTCCACGCCGACGGAGTGAAGCTCTCGAAACCGCCCTTCGTGATGCTTCTGGCCGAGAGTTTCCCGTCGATGCGCGAATTGCGGGCCGACGCCGACTTGAATGGCGCGTTCCATATCGCGCAGCTTCCGCCGGATCGTTTCGAGCTCGCAGTCTCGAATCTCCCGGATGGCGCCTACGTAAAGTCGATCCGTCAGGGCGCGCAGGAGGTGAAGGGCTTGCTCGATCTGACGGCCGCGAGCGGCGATCCGTTGGAAATTGAGCTCGCGCCCAACGCTGCCGAGATCACCGGTACGCTGCGCGACGGCAAGGGAGATCCGTTGCCCTTCCGCGTAGTCAACCTGTGGACATCCGGCGATGACTCCGCCAAATCCGCGCAAACCGCCCGCGATGGGTCGTTCACCTTCAAGAATCTCGCCCCCGGCGATTATCACCTGGCCGCCTGGGACGACATCGACAAGCAGTCCAGACCAGCGTTCCTCAAAGCCTACGAGAGTCAGGCCGTCGCCGTCAGCGTACAGGAAGGCTCGCACGAAACCGCGGATGTGAAGTTGATTGTTCCTGAGTAGCCGGACGGCGGGCTTGAGCCCGCGCAAGGCTTTAGCCTTGCTCCCCACCAGCGGAGCTAAGCTCCCCGCCGTCCTTACTGCTCGAAGTAGCCCGTCGCCAGTTCCGGCTTCTGTTCCAGCGCCTGCCGCCAGAAATTGCGAGCCTCATCCAACTGCCCCTGCGACTTCAGTGCGTGACCCAGATTCAGCAGCGCCTCGGCGAAATTCGGACGCTCCGCCAGCGCTTCCTGATACAACCGGATCGCGTCTTCGATCTGCCCCGATTTCTGCAGCAGCAGTCCCGTGTTGTAGAACAACTCCGGCGTCCGCTCGCCCGCTTCGATCAGCTTCGCCTGCAGGTCCAAAGCCTTATCGAGATCCTCGCGCTCAACCGCCAGCGCAGCCAACCCCCGCAATGCATCGATCGAATGCGGCTCCGCATCGAGCGCGCTCTGGAATGCCTTCGCCGCGCTCTCCTGATCGCCCAGGTTCCAATACGCCAGCCCCAGGTTCAGATGCGCTTCCGGCCACGGCGTGCGCTTGCGGACGCAGTTCTGGAATGCCTCCGCCGCACCGCGATGATCGGCCCGCTGCAGCCGCAGATAGCCCAGCCGGAACCACGCGTCTTCCCATTCCGGATTGCGTGTCAGCAGCTTTACGTACAGCTTTTCGGCGTCTTCTTTTTCGCCCTGCTGTTCGAGCACGCTCGCCAGGTTGTAAATCACGTCGGCCAGATCCGGCGCGATCTGCAGCGCGCGTTCATACGATTCGCGCGCCAGCTTCAGTTCACCCATCTCCTGCCGTACGATTCCAAGATTCACATGCGCCTGCTTCGCGTCGGGACGAATCCGCACCGCTTCGGCATACGCCTTCGACGCTTCATCCAGGCGACCGCATTTCTGCTGCGCGACCCCCATGTTGAACCAGCGTTCGAAATGATCCGGCGTAAATTCCACCAGCTTCTGGCAATACCGCGCGGCCGCTTCGAATTCGTTCGAATGGAACGCGCAGGTCGCCAGCCCTTCGAGCGCGGCTTGCGAGAACGGACGCATGGTCAGCAGCCGCTCAGAATTCTCTTGAATCGACGCGTGATCCTTGCGCGCCATGCCGATGGTGATCAGATTCACCAGGCATTCTTCCGACTGCGGATTCTTCTGCAGAATCTTGTTGTAGATCGCCGTCGCTTCGTCAAACTTCCACAGCAGTTGCAGGGAAACCGCTTTGCCGAACAGCGCCGTCTCCTGGTCCGGACGCCGCGCCAGGACTTTATCGAAGCTGACGATAGCCGGCTCCGGCTTCTCCTGATGCAGCAGGCAGATTCCCAGGCCGAGCTGCGCTTCTTCGCGCTGCGGATCGGTTTCAAGCGCCTTGGCGAACGCATCCGAGGCTTCCGGCCAGCGTCCCAGCTTTTCATAGCAGATGCCCAGATTGAAATTCGCGGTGGGATGCCGCGGCGCCACCGCCAGCAGCTTCTCGTACGTCTTCAGCGCGTCGTCGTACTGTTCGAGCTCGAACTGTACGTGACCTTTGGCGGCGAACACCTCCGCCGTCTCCTCGCCATTTTCAATAGCCGAGTTCAGCTCGCGCAACGCTTCCTTGCGCTTGCCTTCCAGATGCAGCGCGACCGCCTTGGCCAGGGACGGCGACGCCGTGCCCCGGTTCGCCCGCAGGGCCGTGTCCGTCGCGATATCTTTCTTGCTCATGGTTCCAAGCTCCCCGTCGTCGATGGAATATTGTACGGCGCCAGATACGCGCACAGCCGCCCCAGCATGTCGTATTGATGTGTCACCTGCACCCAGCGGAGGCGGCTCGCCTCGCCGTGCGCGGAAAAGAATCCGATGCCGCCGCGCGCCAGCCGCGGCTCGCTCCAGGCGTCGATCAACTGCCCCTGCACCGTTAATGCGAATTCGTCGCCCCGAACGTCTATGCGTACCCGATACAGCATGTCGTTGCGCGCGTCGATGGGCGCAATCACGTCCGCCCGCGCGTCCGCTTTTCCGTTCACCACCGCGTAGCGCGTCAACCCGATGGTCGGCAGCGGACCCGGCTTGATCACTTCCAGCTTCACCACCTGGTAATTGTCGAAATCGGCCGCGCGCACCACCCAGCTCAGCGCCTTCTGGTCGATCATTCCCAGGAACTGAACCTGATAATCGGTCAGATTCATGGACGGCCGGTACAGCGCCAGCGCGCCCGGACGCACGAAGCCGGTCGCGTCGAAGCTCCACTCGGTGGCCACGTCTCCACGGCTCGCCCAATCGTCCAGGCCGGATCGGAAATCTTCGTCGAGCGCGATCGCCGCGCGATCGAAAACGGTCTGCTTGAAGCTCGCCAGCTGCGTATCGACCACGTTCTTCACGTTTCGCTCGAGTCCGCTCGCGGCCATCGGCGCGGCCACCCGAACTTTCGGAAGCGCCGGATGCAGCGCCAGGCCGAACAGGATCGGAATCGCGAACGCCAGCATTTTCAGATCCCGCGGCGCGCGATTCCAGAAATCGATGGTGTGCTTCCACACGTTGGCGCGCAGGTCATGGAACTCGCCCTCCGACATCACCGCGGACGCCGGCGGGTTCGCCATGAAATCCACATGCGGCTCCAGGCGCGAGGCCGGCCGCATCGGTTCGGTCGACGGAGGCTGCGGCATCGAGAGAACGTCCGGAACGGCCCGCACGCTCACCGAATTGCTCGGCGCCGTCGTGCATTCCAGGCGCAGCAGGCCGGCCGGACCCGGTTCAAACGCCGGAGCGCTTGCGGTGGCCCCAGCCGCCGCCCGGATCACCTTTGCTTCCCTCTGCGGCAGAGTCACCGACATCGCCGCGGGTTCGATCCGCTCGGCCGCAACACCGGCCGGGAGGGTCGGCTTCAAATCGCCCGGCGTATCCACCGGGTAACGCCGCCCGGTGGCCAGGCGCAACCGTGGACGAACCAGCGAAGTCGACAGCGCCAACTCGGCAGCTTCCACACTGGCGCGCAGATCCGACGCCCTTAAATTATCCGTCAACGGACCGGGCTCGATCCGCGCCGCCGGAACATCGGCCGGAAGGGACGGCTTCAAGTCGCCCGGCGTGTCCACCGGATAGCGCCGTCCGGTGGCCAGGCGCAGCCGCGGACGAACCGGCGGAGTGAAGAGAGCCAACTCTGGAGCTCCCACGCCCGCGCGCAGATCCAGTGCCCTTAAACTATCCGTCAATAGACCGGGCTCGATCGCGACGCGGTCCAGCGGAAGCGCGGGCACCCGCCCGGCTTGCACCAGCCCAGCTTCCCTAACCGACGCCATCCACAGCGGCAAGTGTACGCGAACCACCAGCACCAGCGGCTCGATGAGCAGCGGCATGGGGACCGAATGGCCTGCCGAAGCCGCCATCCTCGCCAGCGCGAACAGCTTTTCCGAAAGCGGTGCGGAATCCTGCAAAATCTCGACCGGTCGGCCCGGATCGATCGTGAACAGCAGAGCCGGCTTTTCCAGCTTGCGCAGCGTGGTGAAAATCGTAGCCGCCACGGACGGCGCCAGAATCCTCGACTCCGTCAGGATCGGCGTAAACCGCGGGATCGCGATCAAGGACGCACTCGCCAGGCCGGTCTCCGACGGCCGGAACAACCCGACCACGCTGCGCGGCACGATCGTGGCCGCCAGCATTTCACCGTATACCAGGATCCGGTCGGCCGGCCAGCGCGCCTGCATCCGCGCCGAATCGCGCACAAAGCTTCCCACCGGAACGTCGCCCGAATTGGCAAACGTCAGCCACACCGGACGGGGCTCGGCCTTTGGCTCGAAGCTTTCGATGACCACTTCGGCCGGCAGCTCAGCCGGCAGTTCAATGGAAGCTTCGGTGTTCCCCAGGATGCTCTCCACCGGAACCCGGGGTTTGTAGGCCTGCAGCGAATCGTGCGTCTGGTGAAGACGTTCCACCGCCAGGCGCTCCTGCTCGTGCCAATAGCTCTTCCGGTGCGCCGCCGAACAGAATTGTCCATTGGTGATTTTGCGATATAAAGGCAATCGCCCGTCGCAATACAGGCAGCGTATGTCATCAGCCCATGACATCAGACCAATCGTACGGCCATCTGGGGTCCCATTGCTACGCGGTGAACGCCCTAGAAATGGCGTAGGGCTTTCGCTTAAGTACCCTGAGCCGGTGAGTGGGATCCGGCCTAACGGCCGTCCAGAATGCGCCCTTGTTCCCGGTCCTGCTCCGCCCCGGCCCGATCCCCCAGCGCCAGCCGCGACTCCGCCCGCGCGAAGTACGCCGAAGCCGCATCCGGCTGGATCGCGAGCATACTGTCGAAATCCGCCACCGCCTCCCGGTGCTCGCCCAGCATCTGGTAGGTGGCCCCGCGCTGAAAATAGTTGTTCGAATCCGGCGTAAGCTGCAAAGCCCGCGTAAAATCCTCCAGCGCCTTGCGAGGATCGCCCAGCCCCCGCACCGCCTGGGCGCGCAGATTATAAGCCGCCGCGAGCCGCGAATCCGCCGCCAGGGCACGCTCGGCATCCTGGAGAGCCGACTGGTAATCCTTCAGTTCCAGGAAGCCGCGCCCGCGCCACAGCAGCGCCCGCGCGTCGCCCGGCCGCTTCTCAATCGCCCTGCCCAGCTCCGCAATCGCGCGGTCGATCTGATTATCTTCCACGCACGCCCGCCCCAGCATCACTTCCGCGTCCACCAGCGTCGGATCCAGGTCGATCGCGCGCTCGAACGCCAGGATCGCCTGCGGATACCGCGCGATGGTGTACAGGTGCATCCCCGCTTCATAGGATTCGCGCGCGTGGACCGGGTCCGCCCAGCGCTTGTAAAGGTACGCCGCTCCCGCCAGAACCACCACGATCACCGTCCAGACCCACAGTTGAACGCGTCTTTTTTGCCGCGCGGCATCTTCCGCGGTGACCGGAATCAGGACCAGAGGCGCTTTACCCGGCGCCTGCCGTTCCGGTGGAACTTCATCCATAGGACCCACGCTCTCTATGATAAAGGATGTGAAAAAGCTCCAATTGATCACCGACGGCGCCTGCCTCGGCAATCCCGGCCCCGGCGGATGGGCGTCCATTCTGCGCTACAGCGGCCATACCCGCGAAATGTTCGGCTCCGCTCCGCAAACCACCAATAACCGCATGGAACTGACCGCCGCCATCGAAGGCCTGGGCGCTATCAAGGAGCGCTGCCACGTCGAAGTGGTCACCGATTCCGAGTATTTGAAAAACGGCATCACCACCTGGATCCACGGCTGGAAGCGCAACGGCTGGAAAACGGCCGCCAGGAAACCCGTAGTCAACCAGGATTTGTGGGAAGCCCTCGACGCCCAGGTCGCCCGCCACCAGGTGGAATGGACATGGACCAAGGGCCACGCCGATCACCAAGACAACAACCGGTGCGACGAACTCGCCACCCAAGCCGCCCGCGAACAATCGCACAGCGGGTAGTCCCGTAGGACAGCCGGTCGAAGCCGGCTGTCGTCTTGTATCCCGTCGTTCACACTGTTGCTCCCAATCGCGCCCGCAGCACGCCATTTCATCGCTATACCCGCGGCCCAAGGCGTGCTGTATTTCCAGCATGCGCAAGCCCGCTGCGGCGGCGTCCGTGGCCTTCCACGGCGCGGCCATATTGCTATTGCTATCGCTCCACTTCTATCCGCCCCAGCCCCCCGGCCCGCGCGCGGAAATCCGCTTCATCCCGTTATCCGCTCCGCCGCGCATGATCGCGAAAACCGGCGGAGGCGGCCAGCGTCAGCCCTTGCCCGCCTCGCGCGGCGCAGCGCCCAAACCCGTGCCACGCCAGTTCACGATTCCACCGATGCTGGTGAGCAACACGTCGCCCAAACTTACGCTTCAGACCGCGCTCCTCGAAGATCCCGACCTCCACATCACTGCACCGGACATCGGAGACCCCACCGGCCGCATCGGAATCCCGTCAGGCGGTCCCGGCGGACCGCTCGGCATCGGCAACCTCGGCTCAGGCGGCCTCGGCGACGGCCCCGGCGGTCCGCGCCAGGGCACCGGCGGATCCGGGCAACCCGTGCTGAAACTCACCCGCGCTCCTCAGGTCATCTATAAGCAGGAGCCCGAATATTCCGACGAAGCCCGCAAGGCGCATTACGAGGGGGTGGTGGTGTTGGCGTTCGATGTCGACACGAACGGACGCGCCGTCAACATCCGCGTGGTGCGCAGCCTGGGCCTCGGCCTGGACGAGAAAGCCATTCAGGCCGTGACCCGCTGGAAATTCCGCCCCGCCCTCGCCGGCAATAAAACCGTGACCGCTCCGGCCGAGGTGCAGGTAACCTTCCGTCTACTTTAGATAATGTGGTCGCATCGGATTCTGATCGGAACCGCGACCTCCAGCCCCATGCGTAAGAGTGTGTGTGAAAAGTCGATGCCTCACCCCGCCGTTACGAGTCTGTGTGAAAAGTGGAGTTGGTCGGCCTTGCTCCCCTCCCTCACGGTCGGGGTTCCGTTTGGCGCCACGTCGAATGAGCCACATACGGAACCCCGCGCGTGAGCAAGGGGAGCAGGTCCGTGGTTTTCACACAGACTCTTACCGGCAGGGCTGGTCTATCGCGTTGAAGGCGCAGACGTCCGTGACCAGCCCTGCCCGTCACGGCGGGGATCAACTCCACTTTTCAAAACTCGTGAGCGTGGGGCTACCTCCAACTTTTCACGCACACTCGCGGAGCACGTTTTCACACGGTCCTGTCGAGCAGTGGTCCACGCCGATCACCGCGCACTCGGCTCCAGCTCCCAGTTGCGATGCTCCAGAAACGTTCGCGGCTCGTAAGTCTTCCCGCGATCCAGACCCTTCTGTTCCCGCCGGCTGGTCCACAGCACCACCGGACCCAGCACCCGCGCCATCACCCGGCTCCACATTCCGAACTCCCGCCCGATCTCTTCCCTCAACTCGCGGATCCGCTCGCTCACGTTCGGGTTGGTCGGCTTGAGCTGCCGCTCCATCGCCCACAGCAATCCGCCATACGCGGTCTTGATCGAGCGGACCTCCCATTCAAAACGCTCGCGCACCCGCGCGTCCGGATCGTTCTTGTAGCGCTTCCAGCCCTGCATAATCGTGCGGCAGATGCGGTACAAACTGGGACCGTTCCTTTCGAAATCGCGCTCGAACGCCGCGTCCAGAAAACGCTTGGATTGTTCCCGTGAAATCGCCGCATGCTCGAAGTTGAATTTGTCCTGCCCGTGAATATCGGCCAGGTCGACGTCAATCAGCCGCTTCCGCTCCAGCATCTCCTTGTACAGCGGTGTTCCCGGCACCGGCGTGTACAGCATGAACTGATGGAAATCAGTCTCATGCGAAACCGCGTGTTCGATTTCGTCGCCGATGTTCCCCGGCGTATGATGCTCCAGGCCCACGATGGTCGAGCCCAGCAGCTTGATCCCGTGCTGCCGCAACTCGCGCGTCAGCGCCATCGCGTCGCGCCCCTGCAGCTTCTGATAGCTCGAGTGCGCCGATTCCAAGCCCATCCAGATCCACGAAATCCCCAATTCCACCAGCTCCCGCATCGTATACTTGCCGATCGCATTGGCCGACGAAAACACATACAGGGCCCAGGCTTTGTTCCCGGCCTTCATCAGCTCCAGCAGTTCCATCGCGCGCTTGCGATACAACAGAAAATTTTCATCCATGATAAAAAACGAGCGCACCTTCATGGACGACTCCATCTCGCACATCACCTTGAACAACTCCTCGCCGGTCTGATAGAAATTGAGAAATTTCCCCTTCCCCCCGAAAAACGCCGAAGTGGTGCAGAAATTACAACCCATCGGGCACCCGACCGATGGAATAATGGTCGCCGCCGCGCTGCCGTTATGCGCCGGTACTCTGATCCCCATGGTGTGAACGTCGAAACCCGAAACGATATGCGGATGCCGGATCGGCGTGCGCACATCTTCGCCCAAAAACCCACGCATCCACGCGATCCCGTCGCCGCGCACGATATGATCCGCGTCGATCATGTGCTCCAGCCCCGGAATAGCCGCAACATGCCCGCCCACTACAATGGTCGACGAAGGCGAAAGCTCCCGCACCATCCGGCACATCTCCCGAACCTTGCCGACATTCACGATGATCGAAGAGATGCCTACGATATCGTAATGATTCTCGGTCAGCTCTTTCGCGAACGCATCGCGCGTAGGAAAATCGAGCAGCGTGGACGGCGCCGAAATGTTTTCCTGGATCAGCATAATTCCCCAGGAGCGATGAAACATGCGCAGCGAAAAACTCCCCTGCGCGCGAGTCACCTGGTTATGATAAAGCTCCATCGGATTCATGCGCCGGCTGCCGAATTCATCGTCCTGCGCGTAGGGTCCGAAAACAGAAGTAAGAAGAATGCGGGCGTGTGTGCCCTTAGGATGTCGATTCACAATTACAAGTTCCTGCTCCCATCCTGCGCCCGTGCGTCGATCCCGCAGGTAATATTTGTGTCATTGCGGTCGATCCGCCGATTTCTGCAGAGCAGGAGTGAAATGGCGCGTCCTAAATGTGTGGGATGACGCAGCTTGCCCGAGAGAGAGGAATTGATCCCCGCCGTCACCGCGCGGCTTGTCCACGGCCAGCCCCGCCAGTAAGAGTTTGTGTGAAAAGTCGGGACTCCACCCCGCCGTTACCGGCAGGGCTGGTCTATCGCGTTGAAAACCCAGGCGTCGGCGACCAGCCCTGCCGGTCACGGCGGGGATCAACTCCACTTTTCACACAGACTCGTAATGGCGGGGATCACATCGCGATGTTAGCAAATCGTTGCTAATCTCAAAAGAGGTCGTCCATGCCAACCCGCAACGCGAACTTCGCTGCTGAGGCCGCCAGAAGAAGGCAAGCCAGGTCATCCGCGGCCGCCCTCCGAACGCGGGAGCAGGACGAGAGAGAATACGAATTGAAACTCGACGCGCTTCGCGGCGCAATTGCCGAGGGCGACGCCAGTGGAATTGCACAGGGTGACCCATTCACCCGCCTGCGAAAAAAATTCAAACTTCCGACCAGTCGTCGATAGCCGTGCCGCGATTCCGCCTCACTCGTCGTGCCGAAGCCGACATGACGGATGCTCCCGCTCAGGCGTGGGATCACCGGGGAACCAAGTGACTCCTCTTCAAGTTAGCGCAATATAGATATTGTCGATCAAGATGCGGCACATTACCTTGACATCGTGATATAATCGCTCCATGAATCGCGCGGCCCTTCTCACCCTTTTAGCCGCCCCCGTGCTCCTGGCCGAATCCATCGGTGGCCAGTGGCAAGGAACGGTCACCGTTGACGGCTCCCAGGTCCCTTTCCGTTTCGAACTCTCCGGCGACGGCGCCAACGTCAAAGGAACCTTCTTCAATGGCGATGAACGCTTCACCTCCACTTCCGGCAGCTACTCCAACCACGCTTTGGAACTCAAATGGGAGTACTTTGCGGCCAAGTTGACCGCCAAAGTCGCAGGCGACACCATCGACGGAACGTATGACCGCGCGCGCAGCAAGCCGATCGCGTTTCACGCCAAAAAGGGATTCGAAAAGACTGCGGCGGGGAAAGCCCCCAACATCGACGGCCTGTGGATCATTGAAGGCGTGTCGAGCAAGAAGGGCGAATCGGCCTGGAACTTCATCGTGAAGCAGCACGGCACCGAAGTTTCCGCCGCGATTCTGCGCGTCGACGGCGACACCGGAACGCTCAACGGATTTTATGACGACGGCAAATTCGTCCTCAGTCATTTTTCCGGTCTGCGCCCGGCGCGCCTGGAAGTGTCGATCGAAAAGGACGGCTCACTCAAATTAGTCGAAGGCGATAAGACCATGCAGGCCCTGCGTGTAGCCGACGTGCGCGCGCAGCGTCTCCCCGAGCCGACCGATCCCACCCGCCACACCGGCGTCAAGAACAGGTCCGAGCCGTTCCACTTCAGCTTCACCGACCTTCAAGGCAAAACCGTCAGCGACACCGATCCGCGCTTCAAGAACAAAGTCGTGCTGGTGAACATCTTCGGAAGCTGGTGCCCGAACTGTCACGATGAAGCCCCGTTCCTTGAGGAAAGCTACAAGAAGTTCCGCGGCCGCGGCCTCGAAATCGTGGCACTGTCCTTCGAAGAAGCCGAGCAGTTGAAGGACCCCACGCGCCTCAAAGCGTTCATCCAGCACTATGGCATCGACTACACCGTCCTGCTGTGCGGCACCACCGACGAAGCGAAGGACAAATTGTCGGCGGCGTCGAACTGGGACTCCTGGCCGACCACTTTCTTCATCGGCCGCAACGGTTTAGTGCGCAGCGTCCACGCCGGATTTCCGAGTAAAGCGTCGGGCGATTTGTACACCAAGGCGAAAGAAGAATTCACCGAACAGGTGGAGCATCTGCTGGCCGAAAACGCATTGACGCTCGCCCCGAAAACGCGCTGACGCTGCGGAAATAAGTCACCTTTTAACCGCTTCCTGTGGTCGCGGCTCAGGTCGTTTGTCTGTCCGAATCATTGCTCCCCGAGCCGCGACCGAAGGAAGCGGTTAAAAGATATAATCCATTTCAGGGAGGAGAATGAGTAAAGAAGACTGCATTGAAGTCACGGGAACTGTCGTTGAAAAATTCCCCAGCGGACAGTTCAGTGTGGAAATCGATCAGGAACGCAAAGTGCTCGCGCACTTGGCCGGCAAGCTTCGCCGCAATCGCATTCGCGTGCTGGCGGGCGACCGGGTTACGCTCGAACTCTCACCTTACGACCTCACCAAGGGTCGCATCACCTATCGGCACAAGTAGTCCCTCTTGAAAAAGATCCTATTCGTCTTCGGAACGCGTCCCGAAGCGATCAAACTTGCGCCTGTGATCCGCTCCATCGGACCTTCCGCGCGCATCGCGGTCACCGCGCAGCATCGCAACATGCTCGACCAGGTGCTCGACGCTTTTTCCATTCACCCGCATCACGATCTCGACCTGATGCGTCCGGGGCAGAGCCTGTTTGACTCGACCTCGCGGATCTTCGCCGCACTCGAACCGGTGCTCGAAACAGAACGGCCCGATTTCGTCGTAGTCCAGGGCGACACCACCACGGCGTTATGCGGCGCGCTCGCCGGATTCTATAAAAACATTCCCGTGGCGCACGTCGAAGCGGGGTTGCGCACCGGCGACCTGCGCCAGCCGTTTCCCGAGGAGATGAATCGGGTACTGGTGTCGCGTTTGACCCATCTTCATTTCGCGCCGACCGAAGCAGCCGCGCAAAATCTGATCCGCGAAGGCGTCGATCAAGCCAAGGTCTACGTCACCGGAAACACCGCCATCGATTCCGTCCTGTACGTCCGCGATCAAATCGACCAGCGGATATTTACTCCCGTAATTCCCGAATTGGACCCGCGCAGGAAACTGATCTTAGTCACCGCGCACCGCCGCGAGAGCTTCGGCCACGGGTTCGAGTCCATCTGTCGCGCGTTGAAGCGTTTAGCTGCGCGGCCCGACGTCGAAGTGATCTATCCGGTGCATCCCAATCCAAACGTGCATGACCCGGTAAACCGCAATCTGGCCGGTTCGAACGTCCGGTTAATCGATCCTTTAGGCTACGTCGAATTTGTCGCGCTGATGGCGCGCGCGTATCTGCTGCTCACCGACTCGGGCGGAATTCAGGAGGAAGCGCCATCCCTCGGCAAACCGGTGCTGGTGATGCGCGAAAAAACCGAACGGCCCGAAGCGGTGGAAGCCGGAACCGCTCGATTAGTCGGGACCGACGAACAGCTCATTGTGATGGAATCCGAGCTTCTGCTTGACGACCCCGCTGAATACCAGCGACGTTCCCGCGTACACAATCCCTACGGCGACGGTCACGCGAGCGAACGTATTCGCAACGTCCTCTTCGGCCGCCTTTAAACGATTGGACCTCGCCGTGACATCTGGCACTCCCGGCGCGCGGTTCTGTATGTTGCTCATCCGACAGGACGCCAAAACGGAACCCCGACCGTTAGAGTTTGTGTGAAAAGACGGGACTCCACCCCGCCGTTACCGGCAGGGCTGGTCTATCGCGTTGAAGGCGCAGGCGTCGGCGACCAGCCCTGCCGGTCACGGCGGGGATCAACTCCACTTTTCACACGGACTCGTTAGGGAGGGGAGCACGTCCGTTTTCGCACCGGCTCGTAAGCGTGGGGCTACTCCGCGCTCGATCTTATTGCGCCACGCGCGCGACTAAATCCTGCGCCAGAAGATCCGCGCGCTTGGCGAGATTCACTGCCAGCACCAGATCCTGCTCGCGCGCCTGCTCCGCCTGCTTCTGAAACGTGCTGATCTTTTCGCGAACGTCGGCCTGCTCGGGATTGAGATTGCGCGTGGCTAGAAAGTCGAGGGCGCGCTTAACCCGCTCCAGGCTTTCCTCGAGCGAGCGCGTGTAGGCGCGCCGCTGATCGGGAGTAAATACCGGACCGAGGCGCGGAGGCGCCGGTTGTTCGGTGACCGTCGGAGCCGGCGTGGTATGCACGGGCGTGGGACTTGTTCTGCGCGGAGCGGGACGCGGGTCCGGCGGCGCGGGAACATCGGGAAGAGTGTCTGCCGCGGCGGGCGCCATGGTCGCGTTCGGATCCGCCGCAATTTCAGGAGGCTGCGGAAGCCGCGCGACGTCGGCGTTCAATTTCGGCTGCGCCTGCGGCGGCGGCGGCGTGAACACCACCGGCTTTTTTTGGAAAAAGCACGACGAGCAAAACGCGGACAACACGATCACGGCGGGGAAAATGCCGATCGTGACGCTTGAACTACGCATGTCCTACCCACGCTGGAAATTGCAAACGGAAAGTGGTCCCTTGGCCGTCAACGCTTGAGAAATCGATAGTACCATTATGCAACTGCACTGCCCGGTACGTCATCGCTAAACCGATGCCGGAGCCCTTTGTTTTCGTGGTGAAGTACAGTTGAAAAACTTTCTGGCGCAGCTCCGGGGGAATGCCGGGTCCATTATCGGCGACTTGTAACGTCACGTGATCGCCCGACCGCGCGACGCTCATGTGAAGACTTCCACCCACTTGAATGGGCTGCATCGCGTCCAGCGCGTTAGTTACCAGATTCAGCACCGCCTGCTTCAGCATGTCGGCGTCGCCGCGGATCGACGTGATGTCGCCATTTGCCGGAGGGTAGAAGCGCATATCGATGCGCGCCAGGCGAGCCTGCGGCGTCATCAGGTCGGCCACTTCGCGCACCAGCTCGGCCAGGTCGACTTCTTCCAGGCGCACGTCCACCGGCCGCGAGAAATCGAGAAAAGTTTTCACCACCCGATCCAGACGCCGGACTTCTTTCGAAAGAATATCGATTTCCGAAGTCAGGTTTTCCTCCGCACCGCCCAGCCGCGCGCGCAACAGGTCCAGATGCAGGGAGATGGCGTTCAGCGGATTCTTGATTTCATGCGCCACGCCGCCCGTGATGCGGCTGATCGCGGCCAGGCGCGAAGCCACGTCGAGCTGCGATTCCATGCGGTCCAGTAGCTGTTCCAGATTGTGCTGCCGCTCACTCGCTTCCTGGCGCACGCCCGTGAATTTCTCGCCCAGCAGGTTCAGCTTGCTCTCGACCGCCGCGAATTCCTTGGCCGATCCGGTGGGGTCGGAGCGATGGAAACTCCCCTGCACGATCCGGTCGATGGTCTGCTCGATGCGCCGCACCGGGCGCAGCAGCCAGTTGGTGGCAAACGCGACGATCAACAGCGAGGCGAGCAGCGCGGAGCCGGAAACGATGGCCACCCACTGGACCTGCGGCGTAAGCTGCGCCCGCAGCAGCACGCTCGATGCGACCACCTGAATATTGAAGATGATGTTCTCGCCGACGCCCAGCGGCGCGGTGATCTGATAATCGGTGCGCCGCAAAAACAGGTCGCGGACGCGGCGATACATCGGCAGGTCGCCCCAGGTGCTGAACAGCTTCAGCCGCTCGATGGGTTTGCCGACGCGCCCCGGATTCGATGACGCGAGGATGGTCCCGTTCTGCGCGGCGACGTTGATCTCGACAATTCCCGGCGTAAGCCCCATGGTCTTTTCGAGCATGTCGGCGATGTCCGGATCGCTGGTGACGATCTGGTTCCACAGCCCCACCGTGCCGGCGAAATCGGAGGGGGGTTCGTATTCGCCCCAATGCTGGCGAATGTGATCGGCGATGAAGGATTGCACCTGCTGGCTGGCGTCTTCGCCGCTGCGGAGTGCGTCGGCCGAAAGCGCGTTGGCCAGGCTGTCGAGATGCAGAACGGAAAGCGCGGCGGCAACCACCGTAACCAGCGCGACGATCACCAGAATCAGGCGAACTCGCAACGACATGGGTGCCTTAATGGGACGCTGAAGGTGAAAACGGACGTGCTCCCCTCACTGCCGTTCGGGGTTCCGTTTGGCGCCCCGTCAAATGAGCCGGATACGGAACCGCGCGCGTCAGCAAGCGGAGCACGTCGGGAATTTTCACACCCACCCTGACCGCCGCGTTTTCAGTCTTGTCATGTTCGACCCGGTTCGATCTCCCTTTTCGATCATTCTCTTCACGCCGCGCTACCCGCGCCTTGCGCGCCGTACTCCTTCAATTTGTTGAACAGCGTCTTCTGGCTGATCCCCAGGATCTCGGCCGCGCGGGTTTTGTTGTGCCGCGTGTGTTCGAGCGTCAGCTCGATCAAGGCGCGTTCCGCCTGTTCGATGGTGTACCCAACCGGCACCCGCAGCTCGCCGCTATCGGAGGTGAGCGAAGACGCCGGCACCGGCGCGCCACCGAAGCCCGGCGGCAGATGCGATGCGTGCAGCATCCCATCCCCGGCCAGAATCACGGCGCGCTCCAGCACATTGCGCAGCTCGCGGACATTGCCCGGCCAATTGTAGACGCGCAGACGATCCTGCACGTCGGGCGCGATGTCGGTCACCTTGGTGCCGTGCTTGCGATTCAGATCTTCGAGCAGCGCCGAGACCAGCACCGGCAGATCCTCCTTGCGATCCCGCAGCGGGCGGCAGCGGAATCGGGAAAACGTTGAGGCGATAGAACAAATCCTCGCGGAATCGGCCTTCCCGGATGGCGTTATCGAGCGGCGAGTTGGTGGCCGCGATTACCCGGACGTCCAGTTGAATTTCGGCCTTCCCGCCGAGCCTGCGGACGCGGCCGTCTTCGAGCACCCGCAGAAGTTTGGCTTGCGTGGCCACCGGCATATCGCCGATTTCATCCAGCAGCACGGTCCCGTTCTGGGCGAGCTCAAAGCACCCGGCGCGTCGCTCGACAGCTCCCGTAAATGCGCCTTTTTCGTGACCGAACAGCTCGCTTTCCATCAGCGTATCGGGCATGGCGGCGCAGTTGATGGCGACAAACGGTCCAGCGCGTCGCGGGCTGAGTGCGTGAATCGCGCGCGCGGCCAGTTCCTTGCCGGTTCCGCTTTCGCCGGTGATCAGAACGGCCGCGCGGCTGGGCGCCACCTGCTGCACCAGTGCGAAAACCTCCTGCATTTTTTGCGACGCGCCCACCATTTCGCCCAGCACGCCGCTGTAACTTAACTGGCGCTCCAGCAACTCGTTGCGTTCGGTAAGCCGGCTCTGCGCGGCGGCCCGTTCGAGCAGCAGACGCAATTCCTGCGATGCAATCGGTTTGTCGAGAAACCAGAACGCGCCCAGATCGTGCACCACGTTGACCGCGGTTTCGAGGTTCCCGAACGCGGTCTGCACAATGGCCGGCGGAGAGTCGCCATGCATCTTGAGGCGCCGCAAAAGTTCCTGGCCATCCATGCGCGGCATCATGAGATCGGTGACAATCACGTGCGCATCGAAGCTGGCGAGCTTCTCGAGAGCCTCCTGGCCGTCGGCCGCGGTCTCCACCGTGTAGCCCCACAACGCGATCATTCCGGCCAGCGCGGTACGCTGCGATTCTTCGTCGTCCACTACCAGGACGCGGGTGACGGGACGCTCTGTTTCCATCTGGTTCTATTGTAGGGGGACCGGGTAGGGGGAAGTGGGAGTCGTGTTATGATGCTCCCACCATGGTTCTCCGGCCTTCGCTGAAGTTCGTGAAATTGAGCTATGTTTTGTGCCTTTTGCTGGCGGTCGCGCTGGGCGTTTACCTGGTGACCGCGAAACCTCCGGTCGAGCATGCCGCCTATGGATTTATTCTCCCGGGGATTCTCCTGTTTTTCACGCTGATCCGGCATATTCAAAGGCGCCTGGTGAAGCTGACCATCATGGGCGACCGGCTGCGCTACGAATCGGGACTGTTTTCAAAATCGACGCGGACCATTGAACTGGTGAAAGTTCAGGATGTGCGCGTCGACCAGACTTTGCGCCAGAGGATGGTCGGGATCGGAAATCTGTCGCTTGAAACGGCGGGCGGGACCAGCCGGATCGAACTCGATGGAATCGACGCGCCGCAGGCCGCGGCCGATCATATTCTGGAATTGGCGCGGTCGCAGCGCTCGGCGGGCACCGATCTGGGACACGGAACGCCTCCAGGCAGTAGCCCGCCGGCGCGGACTTAGCCATGTGCGGCAGCCCTGACCGTTAGAGCTCGTGAGAACTCCGGACGTGCTCCGCTTGCTGACGCGCGCGGTTCTGCTTTGTGGCTCATCAGACCGAAAACGGAACCCCGAGCGTCAGCGAGGGGAGCAAGTCGGGTACCCACCACCCGTTTTCCGCGAACGTTTTTCCGCACTGAAATCAGGCACATAACACTTTCATCGGCCCCTCTGCCGGAGATCCCGTCGCACAATCGTGACACGGGGAAGGAGCCGTGCCGCATT
Organism: Terriglobia bacterium; assembly: GCA_963797245.1. Classification (GTDB taxonomy): domain Bacteria; phylum Acidobacteriota; class Terriglobia; order Bryobacterales; family Bryobacteraceae; genus Palsa-187. Next base: position 211,904 of record CAWCPE010000005.1, on the reverse strand, counting down.
GCGAAACCTGCCGGTTGTAAAAGGCCGCCGTGCGGCCGTCGAGTCGAATGGGCTGCTGCCCCAGCTTTCTGAACGCGTGGTCGGGCAGCCGAATGCCATGGCGCAGATTGTGCCGTACGTCGAAATGTTCCAGGCGGGCCTAGCGCCGGAGGGACGGCCGGCGGGCGTGTTCCTGCTGCTGGGTCCCACCGGGACGGGGAAGACGCGAACCGTGGAAGCGCTCGCCGACGTGCTGCATGGAAATCAGAAAAACCTGCTGCGTGTCGACTGCGGCGAATTTCAGATGGAGCACGAAGTGGCGAAACTGATCGGCGCGCCTCCGGGCTACCTGGGGCATCGCGAGACCCAGCCCATGCTGACCCAGAACAAGCTGGGGTCGATCGCAAGCGAAGGCTGCGGGCTATCGTTGGTGCTGTTCGACGAGATCGAAAAGGCCGCGCCGAGCATGACGCGGCTGCTGCTGGGCGTGCTCGATAAAGCGGTGCTCAGGCTGGGCGATAATTCGAGCGTCAATTTCGAGCGCACGCTCATCTTCATGACCAGCAACCTGGGCGCCAGCGCCATGCGGCGGGAGATCGCCCCGGATTTCGGATTCGCGGCGCTCGCGCCTAATGAACGGCGCGGCCTGGAGAAGAAGCTGCAAGGCATCGGGATGGGCGCGGTGCGGCGGAGGTTTTCGCCGGAGTTCATCAACCGCATCGACGCGACCATTACCTATCAGCCGCTCAAGCCCGACGCGCTCAAGAAGATTCTCGACCAGCAGTTGGAAGACTTGCAGCGGCATATCGACCATCGCCTGACCGATCGCGCATTTGAGCTGAACGTGATCAAATCAGCGAAGGATTTTCTGCTGGCGCGCGGCACCAGCGACGAGTACGGCGCCCGCGAACTGAAGCGGACCATTCTGCGGCACGTGACGCAGCCTTTGGCGGCCATGGTCGCGAACGGGGAGATCGAGCCGGGGGCGGTGGTGCGGGTGGACGTAGCCGGCGAACGCTTAAAATTGGCCGTTAATGAACATGAATGCACATAAATATCGGATTCATGTTCATTCACGTTTATTAACGGCTAATAGCTCTTCGGCGTATAACGCGCCGGCGGGGGTGTCTTCATGTTTGAAGAAAACGCAGACGTCGCGGCCGTCGGCCAGGAGTTTTTGGACGTCGGCGGAAATTTGAGAGCGCTCCTCGGGTGAGTAATCGTCTTTGCGGAGGCGGGTGTAGACGAAGCCGGCCGTGATCACTTTGGGGACTTCGAATTTTTCCGATTCGGCCAGGCACAGGGCTACCCCGTGTTTTTCGAGCAGCCGGTAAACTTCGTCGCAGAGCCAGGTCTGGTTGCGGAATTCGAAGGCGCAGCGGATATCGGGCGGGAGTTTTTCTAAGAACGACCCAAGCAGAGCCGGGTCGCATTTGAAGTTGGGCGGAAGCTGGAACAGCACCGGTCCCAGGCGTCGCGCGGAGCGAAGCGGGTCGATCGCCCGGAAGAATGCGGGAATGAATTCGGAATCTTTGAGGCGCAAAATGTGCGTGATGCGCTGGTGCGCCTTCAATGCAAAGACGAATCCATCAGGCGTCGCGGCGACCCAGTTTTCAAGCGTCGCGGTGGAGGGCAGATGGCGGAACGTGTAATTGATCTCGACCGCGTTGAGGCGCGTCGCGTAGTGGCCCAGAAAATTTTTCTGCGCGAGCTTGGCAGGGTAGAAATCGGGTTTCCAGCTCGGATACGCAAACCCGGAAGTGCCGGCGAAGAGACTGGGCATGGTAGGAATTAATGTAGCGCAGGTTTTCATGAAAAGTGGATTGTCCGGCGGACCCTTCGACCGCTCCGGCCTGCGAGCCGAGCGGCGCGGGTCTTCGCAGAATGTACACTGGAGGGAAGTGGCGGGGAAAATATCCAAACCGAAAAAATCGCAGTCGGAAACGCTGCGCGCGATCTGGCCGGATCTGCGGGAGATGGTTCTGCCGCGGCGCGGGATGCTCGCGTTCAGCTTTGTGCTGATGGTGATCAACCGCGTGAGCGGCCTGGTGCTGCCCACCTCCACGCGGTACATGATCGACAACGTGATCACCAAGAAGCAGTTGAATCTGCTGACGCCCATGGTGCTCGCCATTGTGGGGGCGACCATGATCCAGGGCATCACGTCGTTTTCGCTCACGCAGCTGCTCTCGAAAACCGGACAGAGGCTGATCGCCGAGCTGCGCAGGAAGGTCCAGCGCCACATCGGATTGTTGCCGGTGACTTATTACGACGCCAACAAGAGCGGCGTGCTGGTAGCGCGCATCATGAGCGACGTCGAAGGCGTGCGGAACCTGATCGGCACGGGGCTGCTGGATTTCTGCGGCGGCCTGATGACCGCGGCCATCATGGTGGTCTTGCTGGTGCGGATCAGCGCGCTCATGACCGGCCTCACCATCGCATTCCTGGTGGTGTTCACCTTCTTCATGATGCAGGCGTTCACCAAGATCCGCCCGATTTTCCGGGAGCGCGGAAAGATCAACGCGGAAGTGACCGGCCGTTTGACCGAATCGCTGGGCGGCGTTCGCGTAGTCAAGGGATATCACGCCGAGGAACGCGAATCGGACGTGTTCGCCGGCGGAGTCGACCGGCTGCTCCAGAATGTTCTGAAGTCTTTGACCGCGACGTCGTTCATGAGTTTGTCGGCGACCGTGCTGATGGGAATCGTGGGCGCCATCGTGTGGTGGGTGGGCGCGCGGCAGGTCGTGGCCGGCACGCTCACGGCGGGCGAGCTGATGGAGTTCATCGCCTACCTGGCGTTTCTGATCGCGCCGGTGATCCAGGTGGTGAGCATCGGAACGCAGTTAACGGAAGCCTTCGCGGGACTCGACCGGACGCATGAAGTGCTGCAGGAGCTGCGCGAAAATCAGGATGGCAAGCGGACGGTGGCTATCGGCGCCATCGCCGGCGATGTGGATTTTGAAAACGTTTCGTTCTCGTATGAAGCCGGCAAAGAAGTACTGCACGAGGTGAGCTTCAAGTCGCAGCCGGGGACCGTGACGGCGCTGGTGGGCCCCTCGGGGTCCGGCAAGTCGACCATCATCAGTTTAATTGCGGCGTTCCATACGCCATCGACCGGGCGGATCACGGTGGATGGGTTGGATCTGTCGACCATCCGGCTCGATTCGTTCCGCACGCAGTTGGGCGTGGTGTTGCAGGATACCTTTCTGTTCGACGGGACGATTGAAGAGAACATCGCGTTCGCGCGTCCGGGAGCCACGCATGAACAGGTGATGGAGGCCTGCCGCATTGCGCGCGTGGATGAGTTCGCGGAGACCTTCGATAAAAAGTACGACACGATTGTGGGCGAGCGGGGCGTGAAGTTGTCCGGTGGGCAACGCCAGCGTGTTTCGATCGCGCGGGCGATTCTGGCCGATCCGCGCATTCTGATTCTGGACGAAGCCACTTCCAGCCTGGATTCGGAATCGGAAGCGCTGATTCAGGAAGGGCTCAAGTACCTGATGAAAGGCCGGACCACGTTCGTGATCGCGCACCGCCTCTCGACCATTCGAAGAGCGGATCAGATCCTGGTGGTGGAAGCCGGAAAAATTGTCGAGCGCGGAACGCACGAATCGCTGTATGCGCTGGGCGGCCGGTATTGGGACCTGTACACCCGGCAGCACGGCGTCGAAGCGAACATGTTCCTGGCGCCGGGGGAAGGCGACAAGATCGACGAAAACGGCGCGGGTCGCGAGGCAAAGGAAGCGGGCGGATTAGCGGAAGCAATGCGCCTGATGCGCGGCGGGACCTAGGACGGCGGGCCTCGGCCCGCGCAAGGCTTCAGCCTTGCCCGCCCTGAGCGGCGCTCAAGCGCCGCGCGGATTAAAATCCGCCGTCCGCAGCGGCCAGATTGAAGAACCCGATCATCGATTCGATGCCCCTCTCGTAATTGCCCACCGACAGCTTTTCATTCGGCGCGTGGAGGTTGTCGTCAGGAAGGCCGAAGCCCATCATCACGCTGGGAATTTTCAACTTTTCCGCGAACAATCCTACGATCGGAATAGATCCGCCGCAGCGCACGTAGACGGTCGGATTGCCGAACACGCGTTCCATGGCTTGCGCCGCCTTGCGGACCAGCGTATGCTCCGGATCGACCATCGAAGCCGGCGCCGACGACAGCAATTGGAACTGAGCAACAATCCCCGGAGGCGCAGCCGCGGCGATGGCGCGCTCGACCTGCGCGACCACTTCCTCCGGCTGCTGATCGGGAACCAGGCGCAGGCTGATCTTGATCACCGCGCGCGCAGGGATGACGGTCTTTGCGCCTTCCGCCGTGAAACCGCCCCGGATGCCGTGGATTTCAAGCGTCGGCCGCGCCCATAGGCGTTCAAACAGGGGAACGTCTGGTTCGCCGGCGAGCGCGGTGGAACCGATTTCGTTCTCGCGATATTGCTCGGCGTCGAACGGCAAGCGCTTCCACGCGTCGAGTTCGGCCGCGGATGGCTTGCGGACACGATCATACAGGCCCGGAATCAGAATCCGGCCGTCGCGATCCTTCAACGCCGCGATGATCTGCGCCGCCGCTTCGACGGCGTTGGGCGCCGCGCCGCCGTAGTCGCCTGAATGCAGATCGGTGCGCGCGCCCTGGACGTGAATTTCGCCGTACACGATACCGCGCAGCCCGATGGTCAACGTCGGCAGATCCGGCGCGAACATGGCGGTATCGCAGATGACGGCGGCGTCGGCGGTCAGCTCATCGGCGTGGGCGCGAACGTACTGTTCGAGGTGTTCACCGCCCGACTCCTCTTCGCCTTCGATCAGAAAGCGCAGGTTCACCGGCAGGCGGCCGCGTTCGCGCAGTAAACGTCCGGCGGCTTCCATCAGGATGAACAACTGCCCCTTGTCGTCGGCCGCGCCGCGCGCATACAGGTTGCCGTTGCGCACTTCGGGTTCGAACGGAGGCGAGATCCACTCCTCGAGCGGCTCGGCCGGTTGAACGTCGTAATGGCCGTACAGTAGCAGCGTCGGCTTTCCGGGCGCGTCGATGAACTCGGCGTACACCAGCGGATGCCCGGCGCCTTCGATCAACCGCGCGTTCTTCAACCCCGCGCGCGCCAGCCAGTCCCGCACGAACACGGCCGCGCGGCGAACGTCGCCGGAATGTTCGGGCAACGCGCTGATGCTGGGAATTCGAAGGAATTGAAGCAGGTCGTCCATAAAATGAAGCGGATTCGCCGTACAATAGAATATCTCTGCCGATGCCCCCCTATTGGTCAAGACTGGCATTTATCACGGAGTTTCTGGTGGCCCTGGTGGCCATCCTCGAAGTGTGGAGCGAAGTGGGCGGGCAGAATCATCTGGACCTGATGGCGTGGTACGCGAAGCTTTCGCTCACAGTGGGACTGGCTCTGGTGACGGTGCTGGGGACCATGGCGGCGGTTTCGCACGAACGCGCCTGGAACGCCAAGACCATCGCGTGCCTGCTGCTGGCGATCCTGATCGCCGGCGCGATGGCCGCGACGACGTATTATGTTCATGTGCACGAAAATGACGACTCCGGCGATTCCGACGATGACTCGGTCGCGCTCCTGATCCGGTGACGCTGTTATGAGTGATGTTAAATTCGGGTCCTGGTCGGTACCGGAAAGTCCGGTCACGGTCGAGTACTCGCTGGTGGTGATCGAGGAAATCCGTCACGAGGTGGCCGAAGGATTCCAGCGGCTCTCGCGCGGCGGGATCGAAGTGGGCGGCGTGCTGTACGGCACGCGCGACGGGCGCACCGTCCGCGTGCTGGCGATGCGTCCCATGGCCTGCGAACACGCGCGCGGGCCGGGTTTTCTGTTTTCCGATAAAGACCGGGTCGCGCTGAACGAGCAGCTGCTTCGAGACAAGGAAGATCCGCACCTGCAGGACCTGATTTCAGTCGGCTGGTTTCTATCGCACACACGCAGCGAAATCTCCCTGACTGATTCGGATCTCGAGATTTTTTCCATTTTTTTCCCGGCGCCCTGGCAGGTGACCCTGGTGATCCGCCCGGGGCGCGGCGGCACCATGCGGGCCGGTTTCTTCGTCCGCGAAGCCGACGGTACCGTCCGGGTGGAGCGGAGTTATCAGGAATTCAATTTCCCGGATCGCCTGGCCGGGGTTCTGGACCGTCCGCCGGTGGGTCCCGCCCGCGAGCGGCCCGAGAGGGTGGAGCGGCGGGTTTCCACCTACTATCGTGCCGAGCCGGGCGGAGCCGCAACCGGCGCCGCCGCAGCCCCGGCGCGCTTAACGCCGCAAGCCGCGACCACCGTGGCCGCGCCGTCGTTCGACCCCGGTCCGCAATTGCTCCCGCCGCAGCCCGCGAAACGCAAATGGCTGTGGCTGCTCGGATGGGCGCTGGTGCTGGTAGCGGCCGTCGTGCTCGGGTTGCGGTACTGGATGCCGTCGGCGCAGGAACCGATTTCGCTCGCGGTGGTGGAACGCGACGGCGAATTGCAGATTCTCTGGAATCACGCGGCCAAGCCGGTGGCCAATGCGGTGCGCGGATCGCTGCAGATTCTGGACGGGCCGGATACGCGCACGGTATCGCTTACGCCGCAGGCGCTCGCCTCGGGCCAGTTCACCTATCAACGTAAGTCCGGGGATATCGAGGTCCGGATGACCGTGGAAAACAGCGAAGGCGCCAAGCGCGAGGAAGCGTCGCGGTTTCTGGGCCGTCCGCCGGCGCCTGCGAGACCGGCGGTCGCTTCGGGCGATCTGGCCGAGCTTCAGAAACGGCGGGAAGAACTGGAAGCCGAAGTGGAGCGTCTGCGCCACGAAAACGCGTCGCAAGCCGAGAAAATCCAGCAGCTCGAGCGGACCCTGCGAGTGTTGGAGACACGGCTGAACATCGACAAAGAGTAGGACAGACGATCGCTTTTTGCCGTCTGTCTCGGGGTTGGCACTCCGGAGACAGACGACAAAAAACGATCGTCTGTCCTACAGCTTCCCCAGCATGGCTTTCGCCTCGCGCAGGTGCTCGAACTGTTTCTCGGCTTCTTTGAATTCGCGGGTGTGGACGCAGCGGCGGGCGCCGCGATGCTCGGCGGGATGGCGCAGGTGCAGCATCTCATGATACAGAACGTATTCGACCGCCAGGCGCGGCGTTTCGGCGCGATCCAGAATCCGGCTGAGCACAATCGCATTGTGCGACGGATCGTAATGGCCCAGCATGTGGCGCGACGCAAACGGGCTCCAGCCGACTAGCGGCCGCGCCATCAATCCATGAAAATAGCGGAAGTTCAGTTCCTCGAACATCGCTTCCAGATCGTAGTGCGCGCCGCGGGGGTGTTCGACGCGCTTGCGCCCGCGAATCTGCCGGATCAGGTCGAGATTGCGCCGCACATCGCGGCGATTCAGGTAGCTGCGATACCGGTGATTGCTGGCGGGGGGAACCGGACGGCGAAACAATTTCGACAGCAGAATTTCCGCCAGCGCTTCCACCACGGTCTCCGGCGCACCGGCCAGCGTGTCGGCCAGCTTCACTTCAAGGGTCCCGTCCTGCCAGCGGACCTGGGCGTTGGCGTTGGCGTAGCGCCGGTAATGCACTTCGACGGAAGGCACCGGCGTGCGCGGCCGCATGGCATGGAAAATCCGTTCAAAAATCGGCCCCGGCTCCGCCACCACTTCCATTCGCTTCGAATGTAACATAGCATTTAGCCTTCAAACACAGGAGAAACAATTTGCCCGCAGCGAAAATCAGCGCGCTCGGTTGCTACGTCCCGCCCGGCGTGCTGACCAATCAGGATCTCGAGAAGATGGTTGACACCAATGACCAGTGGATTCTCGAGCGAACCGGCATCTCGGAGCGCCACATCGCCGCGCCCGGGATGGCCACGTCCGATATGGCGGTCGAAGCCGCGAAGATCGCGCTCGCGCAGCGCGGCATCGAAGCCAGAGAAGTGAATGCGATCATCGTGTGCACGGTGACTCCCGATATGTTCTTTCCGGCCACGGCGTGCCTGGTGCAGGATCGCCTGGGAGCCAAGGGCGCCTGGGGATTCGATCTGGTGGCCGCCTGCTCCGGATTCATCTACGGGCTGACCACGGCCGCGCACCTGGTCATGTCGGGATCGCACAAGAAGGTCCTGGTGATCGGCGCCGACGCGATGTCGCGCATTATCGATTACACCGACCGCGGCACCTGCGTCCTGTTCGGCGACGGCGCGGGCGCGATGCTGATCGAAGCGGGCGAGCCCGGGGAGGGCTTCCTCGGATTCCTGAATGAGATCGACGGCTCCGGCGGCGATTATCTGAAAATGCCGGCGGGTGGAAGCCGCATGCCGGCCACTGCGGAGACGGTCGCCCAACGAATGCACTTCGTCAAGCAGGATGGCGCGCAGGTGTTCAAATATGCGGTGCGAAAAATGTTCGAATGCTCGCGCGACCTGCTCGAGAAGCATGGGATGTCGGCGAAAGATGTGAAGCTCCTGATTCCGCACCAGGCGAACCGGCGGATCATCACGGCCGCGGCGGAACGCCTGGGGCTCTGCTCCGACCAGGTGATTATCAACATCGACAGATACGGCAACACCACCGCGGCCACCATTCCGCTGGCCACGCGGGACGCGGTGGAACAAGGCAAGCTCAAGAAAGGCGACGCGGTGATCTTCGCCGCGGTCGGCGCCGGGTTCACCGTAGGCGTGAATCTGTGGCGCTGGGCGTATTGAATCGCGAAGAGTCCGGACCTGCTCCGCTGCCTGAGTCTGCGTGAAAGATCGAACTCAGCCCCGCCGTTACCGGCAGGGCTGGTCACCGGCGCCTGCGCCTTCAGTGCGACAGACCAGCACTGCCGGTCACGGCGGGCATCAACTCCACTTTTCACACAGACTCGTCACGGCGGGGTAGAGCCCCGATTTTCACAGACTCATCAGAGACGGGAGCAAGTCCGTGTCAGACTCTTGCGCGCGGTTCTGAAGGCACGCGAAACGGAACTGCGACCGTTTAATGCGGCTCCAGACGCATCGGACGTGCATCGGGCTGGAATAGGAGAATTTTTCGATCAGGATAATACGCCTGGAGCTTGCGGTTCTCCTCCGGCCCCAGATCGCGAGCCCACACCACGCGCGCAGCGTCCAGGTCCGCTTCGTTATAAACCCACTCGTCCTGAAAAATATGCTGCGGGGAGTATCGGACGAACACGAGCAACTTTCCCGGCATGGATGCCAACCGGCGGTTCACCGCGATGCGGCGCTCCGGATTCTGGTGATTCAATCCATCCCAGGTTTCATACGGCCGCAGCGCGATCGAGAAATCGCGCCCATCATAAATGTGGAGCGTGTACCAGAACAGGAACTGCGCCACGCACAGGAACATCACGATGCGTGCGGCATCCGAGTTCCAGCGCGCCATTCGATCGAGGCCGGCGACGGAAACCAGCACGAATAAACACGTGACCGCGCCCAGATAATGAGTCTGAAACGCGGGGAAGAAATTGATCCCGACCGCGAACAAGGCGAGAGTGATGGCGACCCAGGCAAATCGCCACTCGCGCAATCGCGCCAGAAAAAACGGCAGCGCCAGAAACAGCGGCGGAAGGAAGAAAAACCGGTAATACCGGACCCGGTATTCGAGACGCAGCAAGTAACTCTGCAGCGTTTCCCGATCCGCGCCGCGAAAGGCGAGTTGCGATTTGTATTCGAGAGCCTGCTGCGGCGTCAGGTCGCGATGCGGCACCGGATCCGGAAGAAATGTCAGCGAGGCAGGCACGCCATATTGATATTGGCTGAGCGTGTAGGGCAGTTCCGTCCATTTTCCAGTGACGCGCCGGTTGTGGAGCAGGGTCAGGCCCGCGGCGAATACTGAAATGAGGACGACGATCGCCGCTGGTTGGATGAGGCGTTTCGCGTCGCGCAACTTCGGCAGGAAGAAGAGCGCCACGCTGACGGCGAGAAACATGGATTCGTACGGGCGCGTGAGGATATTCAGTCCCAGGCCGATTCCCAGCCAGGCCGCATCGCGCTTTCGCGCGCCTTTGGCGAGCCGGGGAAGCGAACCGATCACCAGGCATCCCGCCAGGGCGGCGAAGGTTCCGCCCCAGTAGCTGTTCATCCACTGCGAGAGCGGACCGAACTCGAATATAGCGAGCAATCCGCCGGCGAGCGCCCAGGCTGGCGTGGTCCAGGCGCGCAGCATCCAGTAACACAGCGCGCAGAAGGCCGCGGTCGACATCAGGACTCCCGCCCATGGATTCCCGAAAATTATGCGCCCGATGGCCAGCGCGATCCCCTGGCCGATGGGATAAATCGAGCTGTAACTGGGCGACTGAATGACGAACATGGTTTCGAAAAACTGCGGGAGTGGAAGGGCGGGATTCGCGAGGCGAAAATGCCGCAGCGTGTCGGCCACCAGCAGATGCCCGAACTCGTCGAACACGTCGGGCGACGGCACCGGATGATGCGGCAACAGCAGCAATCGAAGCGCGACCGGGAGTGCAGCTAGGATCGCCATCGACCACATCGTGCGTTGAGCGAGCTTCGACGCGGCAGGCGCCAGGATCGGACGCCACAGCAGCATGAGCGCGACCAGTACCACGGCCCACGCAATTTCGACGACATCGCTCGCGCCAAACCCGAACGGATTTTCGAACGGGAGGAAGGACATTACTTGACCGGTTCGAACTTCAGATGAATTTTCGATTTGCCAGGGCTCGACGGCGCGCTGGGATTGACGGTCTGGCCCGGAGCCGGAGACGTTTGTACCGAGGAGTATGGCAATAACTTCAAGGGGGTCGCGTCGGCTTCGAACAGCCACGCGGTGCGATTGGGATAGTAGCGGCGCAGTATCTCATTTTCTGCCGCTCCCAAATCGCGCGCCCAAACGACCCGCTGCGAATCGATGTCGGCGCCGTTGTAGACCCATTCGTTGAAAACGTGGCGAGGACCGTAGCGGACGAATACCAGCTGCTTACCTTCGAGCGCGGCGAGTTCGCGCGCGATCGCGATCCTTCCATCGGGATCGCCGCCATTGATGGTATCCCAGGTTTCGTAGCGCCACATGGGGTTTTCGAGATCGGCGTTCGCGGACGCGTGCAGGCCGTACCAGAACGCGAAATGGGCGAAGCACAGAAACACGATCAGGCGGGCGGCGTCGGCGCCCGAATCCAAGCCGCGAATGGTCACGCGACTCAGCTGGTCAAGCGCGGCGATCGCGATCAGCACCATGAGACACGCTTCGGTCGCGATGTAGTGGGGAAAAAAATAGACGTAGAAGTTGCTGCCGATGGCGACCAGGACGATGGTGAATAAGACCCACTGAAATCGAAACTCGCGCAGCGCGAACCAGAAGAAGGGCAAGGCCAGATACAACGGCGTCAAGAGAAAAAACCGGTAGAACCGGACGCGCGTGGGCAGGCGATTGAGCCAGCTCCCGAGCGAATCCGTGTGGTCGCCGTGCACCCACGCCTGGCCGCGATAGACCAGCTCCTGCTCATGCGTCAGCGCGCGCTGCGGCACCGGATTCGGTTGCGTGGTGAAAGACGTCGGCACGCCGTACTGTTCGCGGCTCAGCATGTAGGGCATTTTGGTCCACTCACCGGTGACGCGCTTGTCATGCAGCAGCGCCAGGCCGACGAACGGAAGCACGCACAGGATGGAGACCAGCGCGGTCTTCGGAATCCGCGCGCGCGCGGCGCCATCGGCGAGCGCCGGGACGAAGAACAACAAGACCGCGAAGCCCAGGAAGACCGTTTCATACGGCCGCGATAAAAACGAGAGTCCCACGCCCGCGCCCAGGATCGCCGCATCGCGCGCGCGCCAGCATTCTCGCAAGCGCGGCAGCGCGCCGAAAATCAGGCACCCGGCGACGGCCGCCACTCCCCCGCCCCAGTAGCTGTTCATCCAGTGGCTCAGCGGACCGAACTCGATCACGGCCAGCGCTCCACCGAGCAGCGACCATTCAGGCGTGGTCCACGCGCGGAGCATCCAATAGCACAGCGCGCAGAATAGTCCGATGGAGAACATTATTCCCGGCCAGGGATTGCCGAACACGAATTTCCCCAGCGCGATGGCGAGCGCGGGTCCCAGCGGATAGATAGAACTGTAGGACGGCTCCTGCAGCACGAAGACGCTTTCAAAGAACTGATGCAGCGGATGCACGGGATTGGCAAGGCGGCCGTGCGCGAGCGTATCGCCCAACAGGAGATAGCTGAAATCGTCCGACCCAGTGCCGGTCGGCGCGGGGTGTAGCGGGAGTAGCGCGAGCCTCAAAACGATGGGCGCGATGAACAGCGCGAGCATCGCCCATCCGGTGCGCGGGGCGAATCGGCGGAACGCGTTGGCCCACCACTTCCAGGCGAACGCGGCGGCGACTAGACCCACGGCGAGTGCCAGTTCGATGAAATCGCCCGCCCCGAATCCGATGGGATTGTGCAGCGGCAGAAACGAGCGGAACCAATGGAACAGGTAAAACATCAATCTTTAGAGACGACCATTCTAAGATGGATGTTGCAGTGAGTTCCGCCTACATTATTGAAGATCAGCAGCGCATGTCGCGCGCGCGGAACTACTTCGCGTGGCAGGCCCGGCTCATTTTGCCGGAGCTGGGACGCCGGGTTCTTGAAATCGGCTGCGGCATCGGCAATTTCACGGAGCTGCTGGCCGATCGCGACGCGGTCATCGCGATTGACGCCGAGCCGGGCTGCATCGCGCTGGTCAAATCGCGCTGTCCCGGCGTCCACGCTTTCGCGCTCGACGCGGCGAGCGCCGCGCTCAGCGATCTGGCGCGCTTTGAGCCGGATTCCTGCGTGCTGCTCAACGTGCTGGAGCATATCGAGGACGATTCGGGAACGCTTCAACGGATCTCGTCCATGCTTCCACCAACGGGCCGGGTGGTGATCCTCGCGCCGGCCTTTCCTGCTCTGTATGGACCCATCGACCGCCAGCTGGGTCATTACCGGCGCTATTCGCGCGCGGCAATCCGCGAACTGGCGCGCGCGGCCGGTCTCGAAATCCGAAAACTGCGCTACGTGAACGCGGTTGGTTTCTTCGGCTGGTGGATGAACGCGCATGTGCTGCGACGATCGGCTCAATCGGAGTCGCAAATTCATTTATTCGACCGCATGGTGCCGGCGATTTCGCGGCTGGAATCGATGATGCCGCCGCCTTTGGGGCAATCTCTGTTCGCGGTGCTCGAGAAACATTCCGGCCATTGACTACTCGCTTGGGCCACACCCCGCCGTTACCGGCGCGGCTGGTCGATTACGCTGAGGACACAGGCGCCGGCCCCGGGAGCGGTTAGCGCGGCTTTTCATACAGATTCTACTTCGCGCGGATATCGTAGGCGGTCAGTCCATCCTGGTCGCGATAATATAGCCGGGCGTCGGAGATCACCAGCGGCGACCACGCCGGCAGGCCGCCTTTCGACGCATTGAAGCGCGAAATTTCACGATAACCTTCGGACGTCGCTTCCGCCAATCCGATCTCGCCTTCTTCGCCCAGCAGGTACAGCTTTTTGTCGGCGTAGGTCACCGATCCCTTTCCTACGCTGCGGTTTTTCCAGGCGACTTTGCCGGTGGAAAATTCCATCGCGGTCAGGATCGAATCGTTGTAGCCGTACAAATATCCGTTCACCAGCACCGAAGTCGAGTAGTGATTCTTCATGTCGCCATTGAAGTACACCTCCGACATGGTCTTGGGGCCCAGCTTCAGCAGCGCGCAGCCGGTGCCATAGGCGGTGGAAAGGAATACTGCGCCGTCGGAGTAAATCGGCGTGGCGATATTGGCGGTGCGGTTGGAGACCTTAGTGTAATGCCACAGCAGCTCGCCGTTATCTTCCTCGACGCCCATGGCGCCCTCCGCGCTCAACGCGATTACGGTCTTGACTCCGCCGATGTCGGCCAGGATCGCCGACGAATACCCCGCGTGATCGCTTCCTGCTTTCCATTCGAGGCTGCCGTCGCGCTTGTGCAGCGAAACCATCGAAGCGCCGCGGCCTCCCGGCATGACGATGATGCGGTCGCCGTCCACCAATGGGGACTCGCTGAACCCCCAGCTGGGAACCGAGCCGCGATATTGGCTCGCAACGTTCTTCCACCAGACCGTTTTTCCGGTCGCGGTGTCGAGGCAAACCAGCACGCCGTCGCCGGTCATGGCGTAGAGGCGGTCGCCATCGAGGGTGGGGGTGCCGCGCGGGCCGTCGCCGCGATCATTGCGGTAGCCGGCGCTGCTCGACGGGGTCTGCCACAGTTTCTTACCGGTCTTGACGTCGAAGGCGGCGACGAATTCCTGTTTGCCGGTCTGCCCCTGTGTGAAGATCCGGCCGCCCGCGATGGCGAGCGACGAGTAGCCTTCGCCGAGCCCGCTGGTTTTCCAGACCACTGCCGGACCCTCCGCCGGCCAGGACGCGAGGAGGCCGGTTTCCTTCGAAATCCCGTCGCGATTTGGGCCGCGCCATTGCGGCCAATCGGCGCCCAAAGCGGTGAGTGCGAACAGTGTAAAGGTGAGAACGCGGCTCATGCTCGGATGGTAGCAGGCGGTGAGGCAGGTGGGCTTGTCTGCTTGAAGAGTGGCGCTGACCGCTCCCTCTTGTGGCGGCTGGTTGTCGTCGCAATGCGGCGTCAAACTGCGGACGTGCTCCCCTCCCTGACGGTCGGGGTTCTGTTTGGGGATTCTACTCGTCATCGTCGTCTTCGTGGGCAAGGTAGGCGGCGGCGGATTCGGCTCGCGCGTCACGGTCGCGGCGGTCGAGGACGGCTTGGATTTCCTCAGTTGAAAAAACGAAGCCATCTTCAGCGGGGTCGTAGGGTTCGTCTTCGAGCTCGTGCATTTGGACGAGGTTGGCGGCCTGGTTGAGCTCGTACTGGTCGTCGGGGAGGCGGTCGGCCTGGAGTTGCTTAAGCAGCGCGACGGTTTTTTCGAACTGGCGGGAGAGGCGCTGGCCGTGGAGGCTCAGGTTGGCGAGGGCACGGGTCTGCGATTCGAGAGAGGCGGCGATGGAGAGGGCCTGCTGGACTTGCTCGGGGGCTTCGGAGAGCTGGTCGGGGACCCGGACTATGCCCAGGGTGAGGAGATTGTTTTCGAGGGCGGAGACTCGGTTGAGCCGCCAGGCGGTGTCGGCCAGGGTTTGGACGAGCTGGGCTTCAATGGCGCCTTTGGGTTGGCATTGGGTGACGAAGGATTGGACGTGGCGCTGGTAGGCGTCGAGGTCGTCGCCGGGGAGGACGATGATTTGGCCGGTGAGTCCGTGGCGGAGGGCGTTTAAGGAAGATCGGTGTTTACCTTCCTGGGTTTTGGGGCCGGTGGAGTGTTGGGCGTTTTGGCGATTGATTTCGGCTCGGGTTGTGTTGGTTTCGGAGAATGTCGGCATCATGCGGGCTGAGGATCGCATGGGGTGGGTTTCGTTGGGGCGGATGGGAGATGGAAGTGGTTGAGGGGGTGGGGGTTGTTGGGGCTCAAAATCGGTGTTTGAGTGTACTGTCCCGGGTTTTCGTTTTCGGGTTTTCGGTTTTCGGGTCGGGTTTTGAAACCCGGGACAGCACACTCAAACACCGATTTTGAGCCCCATCTGATTCTCCTCGATTCGATTCTTCCGTGGACGTCCCGGCGGCAGTGGCCGCAATAGCCGACCCGCGCGGCCCTCCAACTCCCGCACGAAATCCACTCCGCCCAGTGGCCGCCCGCGACGGCTCGCCTCCTGAAGCCTGCGCCCGAAAGCCTCCTCCGCGACCCCCGACGCGAGCGCCTGCCTCCACTGCTCGGGCGAATACTGCGCGCCCCAGCGCCGGAGGTCCACCCACCCGTCGCGCGGCCTCGTCCCCAGGCGCAGGCCGGCAGTCGACCAGCGGAAGAGTTCCGCCCGCTCGACCATCCCCGCCCGCACCGGATTGCGTTCGACGTAGGCCATCGCCGCCCACAAATGCGCGTCGTCGAGCGGGCATGAGAAGTACCGCGACTGCCACACATGCCCGCAGGCACGCTGACGCAGGTTGAAGTACCGTGCGAAACTGGCGTGCGTTCTGCCGAGCGCCGCCGCCATCGAATCGCCCCGCTCCGGCACCGCAATGAGGTGCACGTGATTCGGCATCAGGCAATAAGCAAGAATCCCGAGCCCTGCGGTGTCGCTCCTATCCCGCAATAGATCGAGATAAAGCCGGTAATCCTGCGGGTCAAAAAATACCTGTTGCCGCGCGTTTCCGCGCTGCGTGATGTGATAGGGCAGCCGTTCGAGGACAACGCGCGCGATGCGAGGCATTCAAGTACAGAGTCGTACGGAGCCGGCATTTCTCTCAAAATCCGTGTTTGGGTGTGCTGTCCCGCTTTTCGCGCCGAAATCAGTGTTTGAGTGTACTGTCCCGGGTTTTGTCGTTTTGTCGGTTCACGGCGAACCGGTCTTTCTGAAAGCGCGACGTCATGGCCGAATGCGTCGAACGTTCGATGCCAGTGATCCGGCTTTGGTTTCAGCGCAGGTTTGAATGTGTGAAACGTCAGTGCCCCACCCCGCCGTAACCGGCAGGGCTGGTCTACCGCATTGAAAGCACAGAGGTCCCCGGTGGTTCGGATCTAAGCGCGTCCTATTATGCGCGGGCGCGCATCACCATTACGCGCCGCAGCACGACCTCGACTTGATGTTCCCCGTGCGCTAGCACGCGGGCTTCGGGGAGGAATCCGGTACACCAGAAAAACAGGGCCATCTCAGGACGAGCCAGGCGGAAACTGCCGTCTTCGGCTGTCTCGGCGTAGTTGAGATCGGCGCCCATTACCAGGACACCTGACACGGGCGAACCGTCGGCGGTGCGCACGGTGCCCGAAACCACTTAGACTCCCTTGGCCGAGGCCACGATCAGAGCCACCAGGTTCCACGCGACCACTACGGCGAACAGAATGTTGATGCGCATCAGCAAGCGCTCCCGGCCGGCGCGCCAACAATAAATGCCCAGCACGATCGCCGCGGCTTTGATGGCCAGCAAGCCCCCCAGCGGATGCGGCGCCCATTGCACTGCCAGCCTCACCAGCGGATTTCCTTCCCGCACTCCATTCAGCAGAAACGCGATGGTGGTCATGAAATCGAGCACCTGCAGGTAAGAGTATTGGACGAGTAGCTGGTTCACGTTGTGTCCCTAGGGTCCACCTCCACGGCGAACTCCTATAACATCTTACTCAATCTAGTCGGAACGCCCTAGGGAGTAAATAGGCGATCCGCCCCGGTACTGGTCCGGTGTACGGTCCCAGTACTGTTATGTATGCACCTTACGGGCCGAGGCGGAATAGGGGACGGATTTATTTGCCGGTGACGATCCGAATCACGCGTAAGTAGTTCTCACCAAAGATCTTCTTGATGTTGGCATCGGCGTAGCCGTGCTTGATCAGGGCGGCGATCAGGTTGGGCATCTTAGAAACATCTTCCAGTCCGTTGGGCGGACCGGTGATTCCGTCGAAATCACTGCCGATTCCCACGTGATCGATCCCGGCGATCTTGACGGCGTGGTCGATATGGGCGACCACGTCTTCCACGGTGGCGAAGACTTTGGTGTGCGTTTCAATCTCGTCCCGGGCGTCCTTATCGGCGTAATCGTCCAGGGCCTTTCCGAACAGGGTGGGAGCGGTGGAGAGGGTCTTGATGGCCTTCCGAAGCGCCTCGGCATCTTTGGGATTGATGAAGCCTTCCCCGAAATTGATCCCGATCACGCCGCCGTTTTTGGCGAGCGCGCGGAGCATGTCGTCGGTCACGTTCCGGGGAACATCGGAAATCGAGCGGATGGAAGAATGTGAAAGAATCACCGGCTTGGTGCTGACGGCGATGGCATCGTAAAACGTTTTGTCGGAGACGTGGGAAACGTCCACGATCATGCCCAGCCGGTTCATTTCGCGGACCACGTCCTTACCGAACGGCGTCAGGCCGTTGTGCGCGGGCGTATCGGTGGAGGAATCGGCCCAGTTGTTGTTCTTGAAATGCGTCAGCGTCATGGCGCGGATGCCGAGTTTGTAATACATCCGCAGCACGCGCAGATCGTCGTCGATCTGATGGCCGCCTTCGATGGAGAGAAACGCCGAAATCTTTCCCGACTTCACGATGCGCTGAATATCGGCGGCGTTGGTAGCGAGCTCGATCTGATCGGGATGGGCATCGAAGACGGATTGCATGGCGTCGCGCAAATCGAGAGTGCGGCGCACGGCTTCAGCGCCCGGATAATACACGGGCACCCACAGCGCGAAGAATGGCGCGTGCATTCCGCCTTCTTTGAGTCGTGGAATATCGGCGTGGCCGACCACCGAGCGCTTACCCAGATCCGCGCCGGTGACCAGGACTTTCTGGATGGTGTCGATATGGCTGTCGATACCGATGATCTCGGTCGCGAGTTTTTTGGCGTGGGCCATCTCGTCCTGGGCGATCAGAGGTAGCGCGAGCGCGATGCAGAGAACGAATTTCATAGACGCCTATTTTGACAGAATCGGCTGCGGCGCGGCGGAGTCGAGGCGATGAGCGCCAACGCGGGGACGGATCGTTGACAAAAAACTTGTCTCAATTTTATAATCGCGTGAATTGACCGTTTGTTCTTTCATTAGATTCTCCGGGTAAGGTAAACGCCCTATAGTCGCCATCGATGTTCAGGACGAAAAGTCAATATGAGGTTTTGGTTGTGGCTCATCCCTTTGACGGTGGCGTTCGCGAGCGATTTGCCGAATACGCCGCCGGACGGGAGGCATCCGTGGGTCAGGGCCGCGGTGCAGAAGCGGTATCGCCACTCGGAAAGCGTAAACGATCCTCCTACCCGCACTCCGGTCGAAGTCGGGACGGAAGAATACTGGGATTATGAAATCGAAATCGAAATGGTTCCGTTTCGCTCCTTCAAGATCAGCGAGCAGGATGGCTATTACGAGCCTTGGTTCTCGCCACGCGAACCACTGAAGTCGCTGTTTGAAGAAGTGTGGTGTTATCGGGACGGGCCGGAGTTGACGATGGCGAAGTATTCGGGGGGAAAGTGGACCCGGCGGAAGTTCAGGCTTCCTCGGAACCAGCCTTAAAGGCCGCGGAAAAAGGGGGACAGACCGCTCTGTCCGCTGGGATTACGGAACGGATTGCCGATGCGCCAGTCTCCTGAGTTAGAAGTTCGCTGCTTATCTCGGAACCGGACGTCCAGCTGTTTGGACGGCGGGATGTATCCCGCGCGGAGCTTTTGCTCGGCGACTCGTGCAGACGGCGCTGAAGCGCCGTGCGGACTGAAGTCCGCCGTCCTTGGTCGCCTTGAGAGTTATTAAACGTATTTCCAACTCGGGACACTAGAGGCGGGGACAGAGTGGTCAGTCCCTTTTTCCGCGGCCTAGATTCGGTGAAAGCTCTTCAAAATATCGCGAGTCGCGTAACGCAGCGCGATGGGACGGCCGTGCGGGCAGCTCATGGGACACGACGTTGCGGCGAGCATTCGTAGCAGCCAGTCGATTTTGGCGGGCTCCAGACGGGTATTGATCTTGATGGCCGCGCGGCAGGCGATGGATGCGGCGATGCCGCGGCGCAGGTCGTCGAGGGAAACATTGCGAAGCTCGCGCTCGGCGGTTTCGAGGATTTCGAAGAGCACCTTTTCGACGTCGCCCGCGTTCACGCCGGCCGGCGCGGCTTGGATGGCGATGGTGCGGTTGCCGAACGGCTCGCTTTCAAAGCCGATCGCGTTTAATTCATCCGCGATGCGGGCGTATTCGATTTGCTGGGCGGCGCTCACGCCGATTACGAGCGGGACCAGGAGGCGTTGGGATTCAACCTTGCCGGCGCTTCGCGCCTCTAATACCTGTTCGAACAGAATCCGCTCATGCGCCACGTGCTGATCGATGATCCACAATCCGTCGCGGCCGGCGGCTACGATGAAGCTGTCGTGGATCTGGCCCAGCGGACGCAGGTCGCGCAGGGCGTCTAAACTTTCGGGCTCCGGAATCTCGCCGCCTTCGAATAATGGGCCGTGCGTTTCGGGGACACTCGTCTTCGCAATCGGTGCATCGGAAAAATCGAAGCGGGGAATAGGGGGCGACGGCCGCCGCAGCGTGAACTCGGGGAGGGCGGAAGGATCGACCGGCGCGCCGAATACGGACGGATCCGGAAAGCTCATGTTTTCGATACGCTGGCTGAATTCGGAATAGGGGAGCTCGGCCGCGGGCTGGGGAGGAGTCGGTGCGGGAATGCTCGCGGCCGGTCTCTGAGCCATCAATACATTGCGAAGTGTGTCGCGGACAAAATCGTGCACCAGGCTGCCGTGCCGGAACCGGACTTCGGTTTTCGAAGGATGCACGTTCACGTCGACCTCTTCGAGATCGCAATCGATAAACAGCAGCGCGAACGGATAACAGGCCGGCGGAATCAGGTTGTGATACGCCGACGAGATTGCGTGCATCAGCAGGCGGTCCCGAATCAGGCGCCCGTTGACGAACAGATAAATCGAATTGCGATTCATCTTCTGCACCTGCGGGCCGCTGACGAAGCCGCGCAATCGAAAATGGCGCTCGATCATGTCGGCTTCGTCGAGGGGCATTTTCAGTTCGCGTTCCTGGTCGCCCAGGTCGGTCAGATCGTCGAGAATGTGCGAGCCGAACACTTGAAACACGCGCTCGCGCAGGGTGGCGACCGGCTCGACGTTGAGCAGATCCGAATTGTTATGCCGGAGCACGAAACTGCGCGAGGGATGGGCCAGGCTGTAATGGGTGACCAGCGAGGCGATGTGCGCGATCTCGGTCTGATCGGTTCTCAGGAATTTCTTGCGCGCGGGAACGTTGTAGAACAGGTCGCGGACGGTGATGGTGGTGCCGGCGGCGAGCGCGGCTTCATCGCACCGCACAATTTTTCCGCCCGCGATCTCGACGGCCGTACCCGCCCGTTCTTCTTTGGCTCGGGTTTCAAGCAACAGGCGCGATACCGATGCGATGGACGGCAATGCTTCGCCTCGAAAGCCGAGCGTGGCGATCGAGAGCAGATCTTTTACGTCCGACAGTTTACTGGTGGCGTGGCGTTCGAAGGCGAGCAGAGCGTCGTCGCGCATCATGCCGCTGCCGTTGTCGGCCAGGCGAATCAGACGGCGTCCGCCGGACTCGACCTCCAGGCGAAACTCGGTCGCGCCCGCGTCCAGTGAATTTTCGAGCAGCTCTTTGACGACGCTGGCCGGCCGCTCCACCACCTCTCCGGCCGCGATTTTATTGGCGACGTTGTCGGAGAGAATTCTGATTTTGCCCATGGGAAGAACGCGGTGCCGTGTTGCCCATTGTAGTAGACTGGGCGCGGAGGTTTCGCCCATGAAACGAGTCGCCTTGGTATTGTGTGTGGCCGTTTTCGCTCTCGCGCAAACGCCGATTCCGCGCGGCGAAGTCCGTATCGAAGCTCTCAAGCAGGAAATGACCGGATCGGTAGCGCACCTGTCGGGCAACGTCACGATCGAGACGGACGCGGTGCTCCTCCACGCGGATCGGGTGGATTTCAACCAGGATACGCACGAAATCGTGGCTGACGGGAACGTGCGGTTGAAACTGAAATAGATCTCTACTGAACTACAATTCCGCGCTCCTCAAGCAGCGTCCCCATGGCGCGCCACAGGGTGATCTGGTTTACGCGGAAGCCGATCATCTGCGTTACCAGCGCGGATTCGGCGGTGGTCAGATCGGTCTGCGCTGCCAGCACGAAGAAAATCTGTTCGGTTCCCAGATCGTATTTCTTCTCTTCCGCGTCGACGCGCTTCTGCGCGAAATCGAGCGCGGTTTTGGCGAGCGCCACGCTCGCGCGGCTGCTTTCCAGGTTGCTGTAAGCCTGCACCACGGCCAGGCGCACGTTCTCTTCGCTCACCCGCAACCGCAGCGCGTCCATTTTTTTCGCCACGGTCTGATCCGCCAGATTGGCGATGGCCGCGTGGTTCTTGATGGGCAGCGACAGGTTCAGCGAAAACCCGTAGGTGGGCAGCCCGAAGCCGAACAACTGCCGCAGCGCGTCGCCGACGCCGCCGGGGATGATGGTCACCGACTGCGCTCCGTTGGCGAACACGTTGCCGAGCTCATACACGTTTCCGCCGGTTCCGGCGGTCACATACTGCGCGCCCAGCGACAGACTGGGGCGCATCTGATCGTTGGCCTGTTGAAGCTGCAGATCGTCGACGTAGAGCGCCTGGCGGATGGCCGCGACGTCGCGGCGCCTCTCGATGGCGGTTTCAGCCAGCTGGTCTTTATCGAGCGTGATGGCGGGCGGCGGCGACAGGGGCTCGGTCAGTACGATCGGGATTTCGCGAAATCTGGGGGTGAGGTCCGCGCCGATCTGGAGCCGCAGAGCGTCTTCGGCGCCGGTGAGCGAATAGCGCGCCTGCACCATGGCAAGTTCCGAATTCGCGTAGGTCTGCTGCGGCTGGAAGATATCGAGCGGCGAAGACGCTCCCAGTTCGAGCTCCTTTTGCGCGCGCTTGAGCGCTTCATCGGCGAGCTTCAGACTGGATTGGGCCACGCGCAGGTTTTCGCGCGCGCCTATTACGGACCAATACCCCTGCTCGGCGGTCATGACCAGTTGGGTGACATTGTCTTCGATGCTCAACTGGGCCTGCTTCAGATTTCCGCGCGCAATCATCAGCGGAAGCCGCGTCACATACGCGCCGCGCCCGCGCAGCAGCGGCTGGGTCACGCTGAAACTCAGCGCGGAATTGTAGGCCGGGTTGACGGTGGCGAACAGGCTGTTCGAGGACGTTTTGTAGTCGGCGAAATTGACGTTGTATTGGGTGCCGGTCTGAAGAGTTTGCGTCACGCCGAAGGTCAACGGCTGCGAAAGTGTGTTAAGCGTGGCGGCGCCGGCGGTGGCCGTGGTGGTTTCAGACAGAGTGCGGGTGGCGCTGAAGCCGGCGCTGGCGGTCGGGTCGAACTGCGCGAAGGCGCGCGTGATGGCGTCCTGGCTGGTGACCACGCTGAGCCGCTGCAGGCTGATATTGGCGTTGTTGGACATCACCAGGTCCAGGTACGATTTGAGCGAAAGCTCCAGGCGGCCTTCGACCACGTAATCTTCCAGGTGCACCGGTGGCTCCAGGTCGACTTTGGTGACCACGCCGGCGAAATATTTGCGGAAATAGGCTGGTTTGGGGAAATACGGGTCCTGATCGGCGGCGCGAGCGATGCCGGAGCACAACAACAGGGACAAGGTGAGCCCGTGGGTGTAACGCGTCATCGGTTCAGTTACTAATGACGCATTTTACCGTGTTAGGTGTGGAGATTTTTTTAACGTTCTTCGAGATGTTTCAAGCGGGCGTCGAGAACTTCTTCGACCCGGTGTAGCTCGGCGCGCCAGGTCGACTTCATATCGTCGAAGCGCTGGTCCATTTTGTTGTCGAGTTCCTCGATGCGGCGGTTGGTTTCGTTGAACCTGCGGTCGATGTCGACGAATCTTCGGTCCAGATCGCCGAATCGCGCGTCGATGTGTACCCGGAAGTCGGTCAAACGCGAGTTATTCATGAGGATGCCGATAAACACGACAAGCACCGTCGGCGCCATAGCCATGACGTACGCGGTGAGTGGATTGTTCAGCACTCGCTTTAGTTTATCAGCCGCTCATCGACGCCAGGAATTCGGCGTTCGAGCGGGTCTTCGACAGCTTGTCGATCAGCAATTCCATGCTTTCGACCGGCGAGAGCGGATTCAGGACGCGGCGCAGGACGTACACGCGGTTCAGTTCTTCGCGCGGCAGCAGCAGCTCTTCTTTGCGCGTTCCGGATTTTGAAATATCGATAGCCGGGAAGACGCGCTTGTCCATCAGCTTCCGGTCGAGATGGATTTCCATGTTGCCGGTGCCTTTGAACTCTTCAAAAATCACGTCGTCCATACGGCTGCCGGTGTCGATCAGGGCGGAAGCGACGATGGTCAGCGAACCGCCTTCTTCGATGTTCCTGGCCGCGCCGAAGAATCGCTTGGGACGCTGTAAGGCGTTCGAATCGACGCCGCCCGACAGCACTTTGCCCGACGGCGGAACTACGGTGTTGTAGGCGCGGGCTAAACGCGTGATCGAGTCGAGCAGAATCACGACGTCCTTTTTATGTTCGACTAATCGCTTGGCCTTTTCGATCACCATTTCGGCGACCTGGACGTGGCGTGAGGCCGGTTCATCGAAGGTCGAGGAAATTACTTCGCCTTTGACCGATCGCTGCATGTCGGTGACTTCTTCCGGCCGCTCGTCAATGAGCAGAACAATCAGCGTGACTTCCGGCTGATTGGCGGTGATCGAATTGGCGATCGACTGGAGCAGCATGGTCTTGCCGGTGCGCGGCGCGGCCACGATCAATCCGCGCTGGCCTTTACCGACCGGCGTCATCAGGTCCAATACACGGCCGGAATAATTATCCTTGGCCGTCTCCATCTTCAGTCTTTGCTGCGGATAAAGAGGAGTGAGGTTGTCGAAGAAAATCTTGTTGCGCGCCTCTTCGGGCGGCTCGAAATTGATCGCGTCGACTTTGATGAGCGCGAAATACCGCTCGCCTTCCTTGGGAGGGCGGATCTGCCCGCTGACCGTGTCGCCGGTGCGCAGAT
Source organism: Terriglobia bacterium (assembly GCA_963797245.1). Classification (GTDB taxonomy): domain Bacteria; phylum Acidobacteriota; class Terriglobia; order Bryobacterales; family Bryobacteraceae; genus Palsa-187. Next base: position 187,467 of record CAWCPE010000005.1, on the reverse strand, counting down.
CGAAGCGGCGGATCTGCGACGGCGAAACGTACACGTCGTCGGGACCGGGCAGGTAGTTGTACTCGGGCGCGCGCAGGAATCCGAAGCCGTCGGGCAGGCATTCGAGCACGCCTTCGGAGAAAATCAGCCCGCTCTTTTCGGCCTGCACCTGCAGGATTTTGAAGATGAGCTCCTGTTTGCGCAGTCCCGCGAAGCCCTGGACGCCCAGATCTTTGGCGATCTGGTTGAGCTTCTGAATGCTCATGTCCTTGAGCTCGACCAGATCCAGCGCGCCGCCGTTGCGGCCCTGGTTGCCCTGGGAAAGGCGCCGTTTACTATCGAACAGACGCCCGGCAGGTTGCTGCGGAAGGGCGGAGGGGTCGCCTTCGGGCTTCGGAGATTCTGACGGTGGGGCGGCAGCGTCGGCGGCAGGAGGAGTTTCGACAAGCGGCTCGACTGCTGGTTTTTCGGCCTTCGGCTCCACCGCTGGTTTTTCAGGTTTAGCCTCGACCGCGGCGGGCTTTTCCACCTTCGGGTCCGCCTTCAGTTCCGGAGCTTTCTCCGCCTTCGGCTCGGCTGTCTTTTCCGCCTTGAGCGGGGTCGCGTTCAACCTGGGCTTCCGCGACGGATGATCCGGTTTCGCGTCAGCTTTGGGGGCGTCCGCTTTGGGAGCATCGACTTCGGCCGGCTCCGTGCGGGCCGCATCCGTTCTTGCGTCTACCTGAGGCGTTTCCGCCGGTTCCCCGTTGGGGGCGGTCGTCACTGCGACGTCTTGATTTTCGAGATCGCTTGCCAAATTTCCCTCACTCCCCAGCCTTTCACGGCCGAGCATTCGAGAACCCCGCTGGAATGTCCATCCTGCAGAGCCCTCAGGCTTTGATGCCTTTCTTTCTGTGTCTTCAACTTGTCCGTCTTGGTGGCGACCGCTACGTAAGGCCGCCCGTGGACCTCTAACCAGTCCCGCAACTCGAGATCCATCGCCATCCATCCCCGGCGTGCGTCGATGACCAGCACGCACAGCCGCAAAGATCCCCTATCGAGCAGGTACCGCTCGATCAGCGCTCTCCATTCTGCCGTTATTTGTCGGGGAACTTTAGCGAATCCATATCCTGGCAGGTCAACGAACTTCAATTCGCGGTCGACCTGGTAGAAATTTACGACCTGCGTACAACCCGGCCTCGCGCTGGTGCGCGCCAGCCCATCAACTCCTAACAGCGCGTTAATGAGACTGGATTTGCCGACGTTGCTGCGGCCCAGAAAGGCAACTTCCGCATCGCCTTCCGGCGGAAACTGCTCCGGCCTGGCTGCACTTATTATAAACCGCGGCAGATGCTCCATGGAGCGCGGCCCTTCCGGCCGCTTCCCTGGGCTGCGAACTACAGACCCCGAACTACGCACCATTCTCGAATCAGTGCGTTACTTTATCTTCTCTCGACCGCGCCACGATCTCGGCCGCCGTCAGCATGGCCGTAATGGGCGCCATCTCGATTTCCCGTTCGAGCGCCAGCTTCAACACCTCGTCCATGGAGTTCACGAAGTGCAGCTTCATCTCGGCCCGAACGTTTTCCGGAATGTCCGGGAGATCCTTTTCATTGTCGGCCGGAAGGACCACAATGCGAATCCCCTGGCGATGCGCCGCGAGTATTTTCTCTTTGAGTCCACCGATGGGGAGCACGCGTCCGCGCACCGTGATCTCGCCGGTCATGGCCAGATCGGCGCGCACCGGGATGCTGGTCAGCGCGCTGCAGATGCTGGTGGCGATGGTGATCCCGGCGGACGGCCCGTCTTTCGGAATCGCGCCTTCGGGCACGTGCAGGTGAATATCGATGTGCCGGTAGAAATCGCGGGGCAACCCCATCACATGGCTGCGGCTGCGGATGTAACTCATGGCCGCCTGCGCCGATTCCTGCATGACGTCGCCCAATTTTCCGGTGGTGGTCAGTTTCCCGCGGCCTTCCATGATGGCGGCTTCGGTGGTCAGAATCGATCCGCCCACTTCGGTCCAGGCGAGACCCACGGTGGCGCCCACTTCGTTCTTCTTGTCGGTGATCAGTTCGCGGAACTTCTGCGGACCCAGCAGCGAGTTGACCTTGGCCGCCGTGATGACGACGTGTTCGGCCTTGCCGTCGCCCTTGTCTTTCTTCTTCGAATCCTTTTTTGCGGCTGCGTGAGCGGTCTGTGCGTTGACCACGGTCCTCGCGATTTTGCGGCACACGTTGCCGATCTCGCGCTCCAGATTGCGGACGCCGGCTTCACGAGTATAGTGCTGGATCAACTCCTGGATGCCCTCGTCCGGAAACGCGAGCTGCTCCTCGCTCAAGCCGGCTTCCTTGCGCTGCTTCTTGACTAAGAATCGCTTGGCGATTTCGAGCTTTTCGAGTTCGGTGTAGCCCGAGAGACGGATCACTTCCATGCGATCCTGCAGCGCCGGCGGGATGGTGTGCATCACGTTCGCCGTGGCGATGAAGAAGACTTGACTGAGATCGTATTCGACGTCCAGGTAGTGGTCGACGAACATGAAATTCTGCTCGGGATCGAGCACTTCGAGCAGCGCCGCGGACGGATCTCCGCGGAAATCGGTGGACATCTTGTCGACTTCGTCCAGCATGAACACCGGGTTGCGCACGCCGGCCTTTTTCATCATCTGGATAACCTGGCCTGGCAGGGCGCCGATGTAGGTGCGGCGATGCCCGCGAACTTCGGCTTCATCCCGAACGCCGCCCAAAGACAGGCGCACGAATTTGCGGCCGGTGGCCTTGGCGATCGACATTCCGAGCGACGTTTTGCCCACGCCGGGAGGTCCGACGAAGCAGAGAATCGAGCCTTTGGGATCTTTGACGAGTCTGCGCACGGCCAGGAATTCGAGAATGCGCTCCTTGATCTTTTCGAGACCGTAATGATCGCTTTCGAGCACTTCCTGCGCGAACGGCAGCTCGCGGATTTCTTTGGATTTTTTCTTCCACGGCACCGCCAGCAGCCAGTCGAGGTAATTGCGTGAAACGGTGGATTCTGCCGACATGGGCGGCATGTTTTCCAGGCGCTTCAGCTCGGCCAGAGCCTTTTCATGAGCGTCCTTGGTCATGCCCGCGGTCTCGATTTTCTTTTTGAGCTCGTCGAATTCGCTCTTCTCGCCGCGGCCCAGCTCTTTCTGGATCGCTTTGATCTTCTCGTTGAGGTAATACTCTTTTTGGGCCTTCTCCATCTGGCGCTTCACGCGGCCCTGGATGGTGCGGTCGACGTTGAGCTTCTCGATTTCGATATCGAGCATTTCCGCCACGCGCGTGAGCCGGTCGATGGGATCGAAGATTTCAATCAGCTCCTGCTTCTCTTCGATATCGAGCTGCATGTTGGAGCCGACCGTATCGGCCAGCTTGCCCGGATCGTCGCCGCGGATGGCCGCGACCATGGTGTCGTAGTTGACGTTCTGGCTGAGCTTCACGTACTGCTCAAACAATCCTGTGACGCGCGAGGTCAACGCGTCGAGTTGAGGTCCGGTTTCGATCTTGAAGCTGAAGGTTTTGATGGTGGCTTTGAAGTAGCCTTCTTCTTCGCTGACCGAAAGGATTTTTCCGCGCTCCACGCCCTCGACCAGGACTTTGAGATTTCCGTCGGCCTGTTTCAGGCTCTGGACGATATTCGCGACGCAGCCGACCGAATAGATTTCGTCGGGCCGGGGCTCGTCGACGTCGGCATCATGTTGCGTGGCAAGGAAGATTTTCTTATCACCGGCCAGCGCTTCTTCAAGCGCCCGCACGCTCGATTCGCGGCCCACCAGAAACGGCGTCATCATGTGCGGAAAGATGACCACGTTGCGGATCGGCATCATCGGCAGCCGGCGTGTATCGGATTTGTCTTTGGAAGTGAGCATTTCTAATGGGAAGTAGGCAGTGGGGAGTTGGATGCGGGGAACGGGCGACTGCCCACTCCCTACTACCCGCTACCCAGCTTTTTCGAGTAAAGCCATATTGATCTTCTGCGTCATCACCATTTCCTTGGTGACCAGGAACTCGCGGACCTTTTTGAAAGAAGGCAGATAATACATCAGGTCCAGCATCAGATCTTCGAGGATCATGCGCAGGCCGCGTGCCCCAACCTTGCGTTCCATCGCGAGCTGCGCGATTGCTTCGAGCGCATCGTCGCTAAACTTGAGTCTAACATTTTCAAACTCGAACAGCTTCTGATACTGCCGGATGATGGCGTTTTTCGGCTTGGTCAGGATCTGCACCAGCGCGTCCCGGCTCAAATCCTCCAGCACGGCGACCACCGGAAGCCGGCCAATGAACTCCGGAATAAAGCCACCTTTGATCAGATCGACAGGTTGGACCTGTTCCAACATACTGACGTCGCGGCGGCCGGAACTCCCCGATCGACGGCTGGTCTGGGTGGCGGTGTCCTCCGGACTCGAAAATCCGATGGTCCGGGTGCCGATGCGCCGCGAAATGGTCTTTTCAAGACCGATGAACGCTCCGCCGCAGATGAACAGGATGTTGGTGGTATCGACGGGAGTGAATTCCTGGTGCGGATGCTTTCTTCCGCCTTGCGGAGGAACGTTAGCGATCGTCCCTTCAAGGATTTTCAACAGCGCCTGCTGGACGCCTTCACCCGAAACGTCGCGCGTGATCGACGGATTCTCGTCCTTACGGCCGATCTTGTCGATCTCGTCTATATAAATGATTCCCTGCTGGCAGCGCTGCACGTCCCAATCGGAGTTCTGGAGCAGCCGAAGAATAATATTTTCAACGTCTTCGCCAACGTAACCCGCTTCCGTGAGCGTGGTTGCATCGACGATCGCAAAGGGAACATCCAAGATGCGGGCCAGCGTCTGCGCGAGCAGCGTCTTACCGGTGCCGGTTGGGCCGATCAGCAGAATGTTGGACTTGGACAGCTCCACCTCGCCGGTGCGCTGCTTGTTCATCTGGATGCGTTTGTAGTGGTTGTAGACCGCGACCGCCAGCTTCTTTTTGGTGGCATCCTGGCCGATCACATACTGATCCAGATATTCCTTCAGTTCGAGCGGCTTAGGCAGCTTGTGCGGAGTTCCATACTGCTGCTCATGCCGATCGTCCTCGAGAATCGAGTTGCAAACGGCGATGCACTCATCGCAAATATAGGCGCGCGGATAATCCGAGGGGGAGGATATCAGCTTTCCGACCACGTCCTGGCTCTTGGCGCAAAAAGAACAACGAAGGGAATCGTCGGAGCCGGCACGCTTCACAGGGATCTCCCGATAGACATGTTGGTGTAACGGACACCACGATTATAGCCGACTTTTTCGCCATTGGACATAGAACCGTCGATTGGCGACGCTTAGATCCTGTCGTTTTCCACATTAACCGCCAGCCGCGCCGGTAACGGCGGGGTTCACCCTGCCTGTATCCGCAGACCACAACTCCATCGGAGAACCTTGTTCTTCAATAACATAACGAATCCCAGCGCGAAGCGCCTCATCGGATTGAAGCTGTCGAGAATCTCCGCCGTGGGTCCAGATCCTGCGATCCGCCGTGACCAGGCCCGCCGTTCGGAGAGCGCGCGTAGCGTAGGCCTTCCAATCATTTAGAACCTTGCTCTCGGCGCAATCGGCTTCGACCAGTCCATGCACGTGCTCCGTTCGAACATGCAGTGCGTACAGGCGCCACGCCCGAAAAGAACACACTTCAACGATCGCATCCCGCACCGTCACCCTAGACTCTACCGCTGAGAGAACGAATTTATCCTGTGCCATCCGGCGGCGTTGAAATTTTTCGAGCGTCGGATTGGGTAGGAGGAATCGTCGTTCGCCTTTTCGGACGTGATCCCAACTTCCGCGCGCATCGCCGGGGAGGTGAGTGCCATAACAGGTGAAGGTGACCAGGAACACCAAATGGGAAGTGTGGGTAGGGAGAGAAAGCTCTCAATGATCTTGAACAGGCGTAACGTTGATCCCCGCCGTGACGAGTGTGTGTGAAAAGTCGATGCCTCACCCCGCCGTTACCGGCAGGGCTGGTCTATCGCGTTGAAGGCGCAGACGTCCGTGACCAGCCCTGCCGGTCACGGCGGGGATCAACTCCACTTTTCACACACACTCTGACCGGCAGGGCTGGTCGATCCTATGGGGTCGATCCTATGGGGTCGATCGCATGGAAGGGCCCGGGGGGGATTTTGGCGGGTGCATAGTAACATGGAATCCATATGCCCTTCACGTTAAAAGGAAAAGCCGCTCTGGTCACCGGCTCCGGCCGAGGGATTGGACGTGCCATTGCCCTGCAGCTTGCCCGGGCCGGCGCGGCGGTGATGTTGAACGATATCGATCGTGAACCGCTGATGGAAACCGGATCTTTAATCGACGCGGCGGGCGGCGCGGCGAGAGCGCTGCCGGGCGACATCACCAATCCCGAGTTCCCGCAAAAACTGGTCGACGCAACCGTCAAAGGCTTCGGGTCCATCGACATTATCGTCAACAACGCCGGGTACACCTGGGACAACGTGATCCAGAAGATGACGGATGAGCAGTTCCAGGCCATGCTCGACATCCACATGGTGGCGCCGTTCCGGATTCTGCGCGCGGCTTCGGGATTCATCCGCGAAGCCGCCAAGCGCGAGATCGCCGAAGGGAAACGCGTGATGCGAAAGGTCGTCAATATTACTTCAGTGTCGGGAACCGACGGGATCGCCGGGCAGGCGGGATACGGCTCGGGCAAATCGGGCATCAACGGGCTGACCAAGGTCATGTGCAAGGAGTGGGGACGTTACAACGTGAACGTGAACTCGGTCGGGTTCGGGTTTATCGAAACGCGACTGGTGCAGCCGTTGAGCGAGAACGCGACCATCGACATGAAGGGACACAAGATCAAGGTCGGGATTCAACAGGCGTCGCGCGATGCGGTCGCCACGCATTGTCCGCTGGGGCGGGCGGGAACGCCGGAAGAAGCCGCGGGCGCGGTGCTGTTTTTCTGCTCGCCGCTGTCGGATTACGTGAGCGGGGAAATCCTGATCGTCAGCGGAGGGGCACGTTCGTGATCGCGCTGATGTTGTTCGCGATGCTTGTGCAGGATAAGGCTCCTGATCCGCTGCCGGAGGGCGATGGGAAGGCGCTGGTGGTGAAGATCTGCACCGATTGCCACGGCGCGGAGCAGATCGTCACGAAGAAACGCACCAAGGCGGAATGGGATGACGTGATCAGCGACATGGTCCAGAAGGGCGCCGAAGCGAAGGACGCGGAGTTCGACGCGATCGTGGCTTATCTGGTGAAGAACTTCGGAAAGTGACTTATGGCCACAGATACACACGGATTCACGCCGATAAAAATAAGAATGTCTGATCCGCGAGAATCGGTGTGCATCTGTGGCTAAGCGTTGACGTCGATCACCACGCGGCCGCGGGTTTTGCCGGCCAGGATCTGCTCGCCCATCGCGACCACCATCGACATCGGCGCGATTACCATCAGCGAATCGAGCATGCTCATCGGAAGGTCGTGCATGATTCGGGCCCAGATCTCGCGGCGCTTGGCGTTCGGGACTCGCACCGAATCGATTCCCAATAGATTCACGCCGCGCAGGATGAAGGGGAACACGGTGGTTGAAAACGGGGCGCCGCCGGCCAGGCCGCAAGACGCTACGCTGCCGCCGGTGTCGATCGAAGTCAACAGATTCGCAAGCGTGTCTCCGCCCACGCTGTCGATCGCGGCCGACCATTTCTCTTTATCGAGCGGACGCTTCGGCGGGCCGGTGAAACGATCCACGATTTCCGTCGCGCCTAGGGATTTCAAATAGTCGCCCAACTGCGGGCGTCCAGTGCTTCCGGCGACCTTGTAGCCGAGCTTCGAGAGAATCGCGATGGCGACGCTGCCCACTCCACCGGCTGCTCCGGTCACCAGCACCGGCTTGTCGCGGGGCTTCAATCCTTGATGTTCGAGCGCAATTACGGATTGCATGGATGTGAAACCGGCGGTGCCGATCGCCATGGCCTGCGCGAGCGTCATGCCGTGCGGAAGGGGCACGATAAATTGCGAATCGAGGCGCGCGTATTGTGCGTAGCCGCCCCACATGGTTTCCGATGTGCCGCAGCCGGTGACGACGACGGAGTCGCCCGGGCGAAACTCGCTCGCGGCCGATTCTTCCACCGTGCCTGCGAGGTCCACGCCAGGGACCATCGGGAACTTGCGGATCACGCCGGTCTTGCCGGTGACGGCTAAACCATCTTTATAATTCAGGCTCGAATAAGCGACTTTGATGAGAACTTCGCCGGGCGGCAAAGCGGACCGGTCCAACTCCTGAAAGGAACCCGCGAATTTTCCATCCGTCTGGGTTGCCACGAAGGCTTTGAAAGTAGACATTCAGGCGTCATCATAGCAAGCCGTCGAGCTCGCGCCACGCCGCGGTCCAGGTGAACCGGCCGAGATACAGCGCGCGGCCCGCTTCGCCGAGTTTGCGCCGCAGCGCGTCGTCTTCGAGCAGGCGCACGATCGCGGCGGCGAATTCCTGCGCGGTGTCGGCGATCAACAGATGTTCGCCCGCGCGAGCGTTCAGGCCTTCGGCGCCGAGGCTGGTCGAAACCACCGGACGTGCGGCCGCCCACGCTTCGAGAATTTTGAAGCGCGTGCCGCTGCCCGAAAGCAAAGGCACGATGGCGATTTTCGAGCGAGCAATTTCGGTGACCGCGTCGTCAACCGGCCCAATCAACTCAATCCGCTCATCGCCGGCGACGATGCTTCGGACCGCTTCCGGATTCCGTCCGATCAATCGCCAGTGGGACAGCCGGTCTTGCCGGCTGTCTCGGGAGATCCTCGGCCAAATCTCGTTGCGGAACCAGCGCACGGCTTCGACGTTGGGATGATATTCGAGATTTCCGCTGAACACGATCGAGTCGGACTCAGTCACGTCGGGACGCGCGATTTCGGGCAGGGCGTTCGGGAAAACGTGCACCGACGGATGGTCCACGCGCGCACGATCGGCGTCGGAAGCCACCAGCACGGCGTCGAATTTCGGAATCCAGCGGCGTTCTAAACGCGCGTAGGCGGATGCGAAGCGCTTTCCGGCGATGGCCTGCAATCCGCCGGTGGCCAGGGCGTGCGTGCGCGCCAGCTCGCTTTCGATGTTGTGCAGATCGAGAACCAGACGGTCGCAATGCGGACGCAGCGCGGCGGCATAGGACGCGCACCAGAAATGTTCAATGACGCCCAGGCGATAGCAGCGGTCGAAAAACGGCTGGAGCTGAGTTTCGAAGCCGGAGTAGCGGTCGTAGAGCGGCGGCGCTCCGCGCACGAACCGACGCGCGTTGCGCCACACCCTCGCGGCCGGAGTTTTCGAATGATGTGGCAGGGTGAAGCTGGCGAGTTGAACGTTGTAGTGGGATTGAAGGTACGCCAGCAGCGATGCCGAACGCAATCCGCCGCCGCCCGCGCCGGCTACGGGCGCTTCGGGGGACACGAACAGAGCTCGATTCGATGAGTCGGCGGTCATGCTGGAAAAACGGACTTGCTCCCCTCCCTGACGAGTTTGTGTGAAAAGTCGGGGCTCCACCCCGCCGTGACCGGCAGGGCTGGTCTATCGCCTGAAGGCGCAGGCGTCGGCGACCAGCCCTGCCGGTCACGGCGGGGATCAACTCCACTTTTCACACAGACTCTGACGGTCGGGGTTCCGATGGGCTCTTCAGAACCGCGCGCGTCAGCAAGCGGAGCACGTCCGGAATTTTCAGACGTGCAATGCATGTGCGTCTGACGCCGGGTTTCAGCGAAATAGGCGCCGGGCTTCGGCATATACCTCCCGGGTGCGCTCGGCGGTGGAGCGCCAGGAAAACAATCGGGACCGTTCGATTGCCCGCGCGCGCAGCGGCTCGAATTTTTCGGGCGCTTCGCAAATTTCCGAAAGCGCTTGCGCCAGTGCGCCGGTATCTTCCGCGTCAATGGACACCGCCGCGTCTCCGGAGACTTCGAGGATCGCCGGGTCGCGCGAGGCGACCACCAATGCTCCGCACTGCATGGCTTCGAGCACCGGCAGGCCGAAGCCTTCATACAACGACGGATACACCACGGCCAGCGCAGCCGAATAGAGCGCCGGCAGCTCGGCATCGTCCACCGGGCCGCGAATGGTCAGGCCGGGCTGTTCAATGATCCGCGGAAAATCCGAGCGCTGCCTTCCGGCCAATACCAGTTCGACTGGATGGCGTTTACGAACCTCACGCCATGCTTCCACAAACCGCGTAATATTCTTGCGAGGCTCGATGGTTCCGACGAACAAAAAATAATTTCCGCGCGGGACGGCGGCGGGCGCGAAATCGGAAGATGCGGCGAGCGGCACGGTTACCACGCGGTCGCTTGGCATGCGAAAACGCCCGATCACGGCACGGCGCACGGCTTCACTCGGGGTGATGACCATGGTCGCGATGCCGGAGCGCAGCAGCAGCGGGGTCCGGTTGCGCACGCGTCCGCCGTCCGGCTGCCAGGACGGATCGAGCCAGGGCGAAAGATCGTGCACGGTCATCACGCTGGGGCGCAGGGGCAGATAAGGAACCGAAAAATCGGTGCCGTGAAACACCTGGACGTTGCGGCGCATCATCTCCTGTTGCAAGCCCCACAGCCACCATTTACGCGTCACGGCGGTGCGCGGAGGGTCGCCCGCGCGCAGGTTCGAGGCGCATTTCGGCGCGGAAAACGGCTGATCGGAGAGCAGCCAGTATTCGTCGCCGGGAAATCGAACGGCCAGCGCGCGGGCCAATTCGAGTGTGTAGCGCCGCGTCCCTCCGGTCGAGACCGTCAGCGGCGTGGCGTCAAGCGCGACCGTCATCGTTATAATGTCAAGTTAACGTAGTGTAGGATAACAAGCGTGGGCGCTGAGAACGTGAATCCATTAGATGAGTTGAAAATCCTCGACCAGCAGGTCGAGCGGATCAATGATCTCGAAGGATTGAAGCCGATCTACTATCGCCTGGACGAGATCTCGAAACAGAATCCCGACGATTTCGAAGTGCAGCTGGTAACGGGCGATATCAAGCAGCACCTGGTGAATCGCGGCAACCGGATCAAGGCGCAGCCTCCTGCGGCGCCCGTGGTTGCGCCGCCGCCGATGGCTGCACCGCCGATGCCGCCGGCATCGAGCGAGCCGCCGCCGACCCAGATTATTCCTCCGGTGGTTCCTCCACTTGTGAATCCGCCGCGAACCGCGCCGCCGCGAGTCTCTCCTCCGGTGCCCGGCACGCAGACACCCATGCGCGCGCCGGTGATTCCGAATCCGAAAGCCGGGCCTCCTTCCGCGCCGCCGGGACAGGCGCCGCCGCAGATGGTCCCGCCGCCGCAATTTCCGCCGCAGTATCCGCCGCAATTTCCGCCGCAGGGTCCGATTTCAACCGGCCAGCAGCCGCCGCCTTTCGACCCGTCGCGTCCGCCCATGCCGATGGCGCCGATGCCGGGCTACGGTCCGCCGCAGGGACCACCCATGCAGGGTCCGCCCATGCAAGGTCGACCGCCGCAAGGTCCACCCCCGCAGGGCCCACCAATGATGCGTCCGGGACCGCCTCAACCGCCTCCGCAGGCCGGCGCTCCGCAGTCGAAACCGGCCATGAACTGGAGGCGGCCGCTGCTGCTCGGCGCGTTGATGGGCGCGGTGGTTTCGGTGGCGTTAATCGTGTTCCTGGTGAACCAGGCGCGCAAACACAACGCGCTTGAGAAGCAGAAAGAAGTGGCCGCCGCTTCCGTACAGGTGGACGTGACCACCACGCCTCCCAACGCGTCGATCCGCGTCAATGGCGAGCAGAAATGCACGTCTCCCTGCCAGGTCGCGCTGGCGCCCGGATCGTATCAGATCGTCGCGTTCCTGGACGGCTACGATGCCGCCACCAGTGAGCTGAGTGTCACGGCCGGCCAGCCCAGCAATGTGAATCTCGCGCTGACGGCGCAGCCGCAGAGCGTTCGGATTCTCACGGACCTGGACGCCGGCACGGTCGCGGTGGACGATCAACCTCCCGCCGAATTGCAGGAAGGCCAGTTCGTGATCGACAACGTGGCGCCCGGCTCGCACACCGTAAAAGTGAGCGGCAAGACGCAGGAAGCGACGTTCTCCTTCGACATCGCCGAAGCCAAGGCGCCGGTCGTCACCGGTTCCGTCACGGCGAGAAACCTGATCGCGGTGCTGGTATCGAGCCTGGGCAGCCAGGCGCGGGTGGTCACCAACAACGGCCCCATGAAGCTGACCGTGAACGGCCAGCCGGAAGGCGACGCGGGACCGGCCGGCGTGGATCTCAAAACTTTCCAGCCGGGCGTGGATGAAATCGTGGTCGGCGACGGTCAGGACGCGCGCAATATGAAGGAGAGCTTCGGCCCCGCGCCCATGCTCACCGCGTTCCTCAAATCCGATCTGAACATCGGGACGCTGATCGTTTCGACCGGCGAGGATGGCGTGAAGGTTTTCCTGAACGACAAGGAATATCGCCGCAAAACGGTGAAGGGGCAAGTTCGCATCCAGACCATCGGCAACGTCAACGTGCGCGTCGCCAAGGACGGATTTCAGCAGGAACCCGCGCAGATGGCCGAAGTGAAAAAAGGCGCCGAGGTCCGGCTCGAATTCAAGATGAAGGCGCTGCCGCAGGTTTCCGGCCTGCAGCTCAAGGGCGCGACGCCGGGAGCGCAGGTGTTCGTCGACGGGTCGAGCGTGGGAACCGTCGGCTCGGACGGAAGCTTCACCTATCAGACGGTGAATCCCGGCGACCACACGGTGGAGCTGCGGCGTGACGGGTTCACCACCAGAAGTTTCAAGCGCAGCTTCAAAGCCGGGACGCCGGTGGCTGTTTCAGGCACCGACGTGGTGCTGGCGAGCGCCGCACCCAGCAACGGGACCATCCGGATCGCGCGCACGCCCGGCGACGTCGCGGTGACGTATCGAAGATCCGACGAATCGCAGGTGCATGAGTTGCGCGGCGACTCCGTCGACCTGCCTCCCGGTAATTATGTGGTGTTCGGAAAAATGGCCGGCTACTCGGATCGGGTGGAGCGCGTGACGCTCGCCGCGGGTGAGACGCATGCGGTGACCATGACGCTCGCCAAAGTGGCGGTGGCCGCGCCGGTGGCGAAGCCCGGCGACATCACCGGCTTTTTCGAGCCCGATGAGTGGAAAAAAGACGGCGATCTGTGGGTCCGCAAAGGCGGCGGATTTGTCCGCTACAAGCTGGGCCCGGCCGGCATTTACACGTTCACCGTGGAACTGGTGAAAGGCGGGGGCGTGTTCCGCGGCGGACGCATCCGCTGGTTTGCCGCGTATGTCGATCCGAAGGATTACCTTGAATACGAGCTTGACCAGCATACCTTCTGGGCCGAAGTTTACGAGAAGGGCAAGAAGCTGGAGCGCGCCAAGATGCAGCACGGCCTGGAAAACCAGAAGCAGTTCACCATCCAGGTGGAGATTACGCCGTCGCATATCGTGCATCGGATCAAGAACGCCGAAGGCCAGTGGATGGTGCTCGACTCGTTCGCCGAGCCAGGACGCAATTTCGTCGCCGGACCGTTCGGTTTCCTGATCAACGGCAGCGACGAAATCGGCATCTCGAGCTTCTCGTTCCAGCCGAAGTAACTTGCTCCGACACCCGAGTAGCGATCGCCCCCTATGGTCGCGGCTCGTGGTCGGCGTTCCGCGAGCCGCGACCAAAGGAAGCGGTGGATGTCTCTGACACGATCAAGTCGCCGTCAATTCCTCTCCGCGGCCCTGGTCGGCCTTGCCGCGAAATCCGAGCCGCGGGTCGCGGGCGGCTTCGTCCACGACGCGTTTCCGCTCGGTCACCGCATTCGCGATCACGCGCATTTCGAAACGCCGAAGCGCGTTGAAAAATTCCCGATCGTGATCGTCGGTGGAGGCATCGCCGGACTGAGCGCGGCTTGGCGACTTCAGAAGCGCGGGTTCAAGGATTTTATCCTGCTCGAAATGGAGCCGGAGGCCGGCGGCAACTCCCGGTGGGGTGAAAACGAAATCACCGCGTATCCCTGGGCCGCGCATTACGTCCCGGTTCCCGATGCGCGCGCCACGCTGGTGCGCGAGCTGTTCGAGGAATTCGGCGTATTCAAAGACGGCAAGTGGGACGACCGCACTCTATGCTTCGCCCCGCAGGAGCGTCTGTATCTGCACGGCCGCTGGCAGGAGGGCATCGAGCCGGAAGGCGAATCGACCGACCGCGATCGCGACGATTATCGCCGCTTTAACGCGATGATGCAGGAGTTCCGCGCGTCCGGCGAGTTCACGATTCCCATGGAGCTCGGCGCGAAACCTTCCGAGCTCGATCGCATCACGATGCAGGACTGGCTCGCGCAGCAGAAATTCACGTCGCCATATCTTGACTGGTACATCAACTACGCCTGCCGCGACGATTTCGGCGCGCTCGCGCGGGAAACCTCGGCATGGGCCGGCATTCATTATTTCGCCGCGCGCGATCCGGAGGAGAAAGGTCCGCTGGTCTGGCCGGAGGGCAACGGATGGATCGTCCGCCGGCTGATGGAGCGCCTCAAGCCGTACGTGCGAACCGCCAGCCCGGTCTATTCGATCACGCACGATGCCCGCAAGCTGCGGGTGAAGACGGAGGCGGTGGAATACATGGCCGACCGCGTCATCTTCGCCGCGCCCACCTTCCTTGCGCCTTACATCGTCGAAGGTGTCGCACATTTCTCGGATTTTGTATATTCGCCCTGGCTCACGGCGAATCTGACCATCGAGCATCCCCCCGAAGACGTCGCCTGGGACAACGTGATTTTCGATTCCCCCACGCTCGGCTACGTCGACGCGACGCACATGAGCCTTAAAACATTCATCGACCGGAGTGTTTGGACGTTTTACTGGGCGCTAGCTGAGCGAACCCCCGCCGAGTCACGAAATCTGTTGCTTGAAAAGGACTGGCTGTACTGGCGCGAAGCGATCTTCAACGACCTGCACCGCGCCCACCCGGACATCCGCGCGCGCGCATCGAGAATCGATGTCATGCGCATCGGCCATGCGATGGCTCGCCCGGTGCCCGGATTCCTCGGCTCAGAAACGCGTCATCATTTCAAGGATTCGAACGGTCCCATCTACTACGCGAATTCCGACCTGAGCGGCTTCTCGATTTTTGAAGAGGCGCAATATCGTGGCGTCGTCGCCGCCGATCGCGCCATAAAGAATCTGTGCGAGACGTCAGGACTCCACCCCGCCGTGACCGGCAGGGCTTGTCTGTCGCGTTGAGGGCACAGGCGTCAGTGACCAGCCCTGCCGGTCAGAGTTTGTGTGAAAAGTCGGGACTCCACCCCGCCGTTGCCGGCAGGGCTGGTCTATCGCGGTGAAAACCCAGGCGTCGGCGACCAGCCCTGCCGGTCACGGCGGGGATCAACTCCACTTTTCACACAGACTCGTCACGGCGGGGATCAGCTTCACTTTTCACGCAGACTCTAAAAGGGCAATGTGGGGACATACAGCTCCGCATCTTAGATCATGCGACGGATCTGCGGCCAGCGGTCGAAATCCGCGTCGAAGGTCATAATGAGCCGTACGCCGTGGCGCTCCATAATGGCGACATGGACTGCATCGCGCGCAGTCGATCCTGGCGCGGACTGCAGGATCTCGCTCGCCCGAAGCACATCGGCCTTTTCGACTGCATAGACTTCGTCGACGATACTCAAAATCAGTTTGAGCGCCGGCCCGATCACATCGGTCCGCCCGATCGCCGCGTACCGGTGAAGGATCTCCTGCGTTACCTCGGCGTCGGTGACAAGTCTTTCGCCGGAAGCGGCCGCACGTTCGAGCAGAACCTGGGCGTCCGTTTTGTGCGGATGAGGAGCGCCGACCAGGTACATGGGGACGTTCGAATCGACGAACGTCACTTCAGATAACCCTGCTCAATTTCAGCCAGCATCTGGTCGATGTCCGCGGTCGGAAAGGAGTGCTTGGCCGCCTCGCGGATCGCCTTCAGCTTGGCCTGCGGATCGATCACCGGCTCGCGCATGCGCGCGGCACGCAGCGCCCGGCGGACCCATTCGCCTACGGGAATGCGTTCGCGCTGGGCCAGTCGACGGATTTCTTTCATTTCAGCTTCCGGCAAAAGCACCTGGAGCCTGGTACTCATAGTATGAGTATACAGCGCTCCGCAGGTGAGTCACTGCTTCGCAAAGAACTCCGCGACATCCTCACCCATCGCCGACTTGCGCGCTTCGCACAGCTTTACGCGCTCCTTGACCTGTTGAAACGTCCGCGGACCTCCCGCGAATTCTTTCACCCGATCTTCGAAGAATTTCAGCTCGTCTTCCGCCCGCGCGTCGCAGCCCGCGATGACGGCGGGCAGCCTGGCTCCCGCTTCCGATCCTCCGCCGGACGGGAGGCGCTTGATCAGCTCCGCGTAGTTCGCTTGCACGAATTGAAATGCCATGTCTTCGGTGGCGGGATCGTCCGTGCCCGCAAACAGCAGCGGCTGCGATTCGCGGCCGTCGATATCGGAATGAATCACCAATTGATGTGCCGCATCCACCAGCTGAGGATTACGAAACGAACCCAACGCATTGATCATGGACCGGCGCTGGCGCAGATCCCGCGTCTTTTGAAGCTCTTCGAGCAGCCGGTCGAAAAACGCGCGATCGCCCGAGCGCGCCGCTGCGGACAGGATTTCGTTCAGGATGCCGGGGTCGATGCCGGTGCGGTCTTTCAACCAGCCATCGGCCAGCCGTCGTGCTTCGGCCTGCAAAGCTGGATCGTCGCCCTCCACCGCAACGAACGAAACCACGGCGCGGCGCATCAGACGGGTGTCGACATCGTCGCCCGGTTTGGACGACCAGCCCAGCGCGGCCGCGCGGTCGCCATACACTTTGCGTACAAAGCGCGCGTAGTTTTCGCGAAGATTGGCGGGAACCAGGGGATGCATTGCCGACAGAATTTCCTCGGTCTGGGCGACCACTTCGCGCTGATTCGACTTGCCATACACCGGTACCGCGCCCAGCGCGACGCTGGCCTTCACCGCGCCCGCGCTTGCCAGACGCGAAAGATCGTTCACCAGCGTGACTTGTTCGGCCGGCTCCAGAAACTCGCTGCCTTCGCCGATCAGCTTTGAGCGCATTTCATTCGAATAGGCGTCGACGTAATAACCGGAAGCACGATCGTTGGCCCACAGCACGGACGGGCATCCGTTGGCCTTGGTCAGCCGGAATTCCGCGGACGGTTTGTCCAGCAGGAAAGATTCCTGCTCCATGCCCGTTGCGGTCTTGTAGCGAACCGAGACCGGAACCTGCCAGACTTGCATCTGCGACCCTCCCGATCCGATGGGCAGGTATCGCTTCTGGCTCAATTCGACCGACGGCGCGCCGCTACATTTCAATTCGACGGATATTTCGGGGAATCCCGGCTGGTCGAGAAAGGTTGTAAACGCCGACGTCAGCCGCGGCTGGCCGGTGTCCGCGATCGCGTCCAGAAAATCGGCCATGCGCGCGTTGCGGTTCGAATACTGTTTCAGATACGCCGTAACGCCGCTCTGGAATTGTTTTTCTCCCACCCACAATTCGAACATGCGGATCACGGCCGAGCCTTTTTCATACGTGATATCGTCAAACGCGTTTTCGATATCGTCGGCCGTTTCGATGGGCTGATGAATTCTGCGCGTGTTCACCAGGCTGTCCTCGCCCATGGCGTTGAACTTGGGGCCCAGATCGTCCACGCGCGTGTTCCACTCCGGTTTCCATTGGGCCAGAATCTTAGACGACGTCCAGGTCGCGAACGCTTCGTTGAGCCAGGTATCGTCCCACCAGGCGAGCGTGACCAGGTCGCCGAACCACTGGTGCGCCAGCTCATGCGCGGCCACGCTTGCGTATCGGCGCTGGCGCTGCTCGGTATCGTTGGCTGGATCGGCCAGCAGGATGGTCTGTTCATACGTAACCAGACCGGCATTCTCCATGGCGCCGAATCCGTAAGTGAGCGGAATCGCCATGTTGTCGATTTTTTCGAACGGGTAGGGGATGCCGAAATATTTTTCCAGGCGGTCGACAATGGTCGCGGTCACTTGCGCCGCGTATTTGGCCTGGTAGGCGAGCCCCTTTGGGGTGATGATCCGGACCGGAACGTGATTACGCCCCGCCATCCCGGCCGCGACCACATCGAACGGACCGACTGCGAACGCGATCAGATAACTGGGCAGCGGCTTGGTCTCGGCGAACACCACGCGTTTCATTCCTTCCGGCTCATTGATCTCTGAAACCTGGGGAGTGTTCGCAAACGCCTTTTCGCCGCGCTTGATATGGAGCGTCACCTGCCAGGGCGTCTTGAAATCCGGCTGATCGAAGCACGGAAACGCACGGCGCGCGTCGATCGATTCGAACTGGGTGAACAGGTACAAGTTGTTGCCGTCGCGTCCTTGAAAAATTCCTTCGGTATTTTTCGGGCTGATTTTTCCCGAGTATTCGAGGTGCAGTTTCGCGGGTCCTACCGGAAGCGCCGTGGCGGGACGAAGGCCGATGAAATCCGCGTTACCCGGCTCGACGCCCGCGGATTGACCGTTTATGGTCGCCAGCTTGATCGCAATCTGCTTCGCGTTCAGCCACAGCACCGGCGAAGGCTTTCGGACGTCAATATCAATGTCGATCGAGCCGGCGAAGTCGCTGCGGTCGGCTCGCAATTTGAGATCGACCGCGTACTTGACCGGCCGGACGTCGTGATTGAGCCGCAGTTTCGGCGGCTCAGCGCCATGCAAGGCCACGATACACGTCAGGAAACTCAGAATTCTGCCCGTCATTGGCCCCAGCGTAGCATGCAGCGTTCTGGAGCTTGTCTAAAAAGGGGACAGACCGCTCTGTCCACGTCGGAAATGTTCGGTGAGTCATGCGTCTGCGTTGGGGACAGAGTAGTCTGTCCCCTTTTTAGACAAGCTCCAGAATCGATTGACTTGGGCGTGTAATTCGTTTAATCTTCCAGGGGTAAGGAGAAACATGCCCCCATCTCTTTCGGTTAACGATCAAGAGAGCATTCTGACGCGCGGGTTTTCCCGGCGGCAGCTTGGACGTATTGCGACCGCCCTCACCGCAGGCGCCGCACTCCCTTTTTTCAATGAAGCCGCCTTCGCCCAGAATGCGATGCGCGGAAGGGGCGACATGTCACCGAACGCGGTCCGAATCAACTCCAATGAAAATCCCTTGGGCCCGTGCCCCGAGGCTCTGGAAGCCATTTGCCAGGTTGCAAAATTCGGCGGACGTTATTCCCCTCACGATGAACAGGGCGCTCTGACCAAGACGATTGCCAAGGTCGAGGATCTCAGGCCGGAATACATCCAGATCTACGCCGGATCGAGCGATCCGCTACTGCGCGTGGCCTGCGCCTTCACCTCGCCCTCGAAAAGCTGGGTGATGGGCCACCCGGGCTACGAATCCGGCGGAAGCACGGCGAAATTCATTGGAGCCGAGGCGCATCATGTGGCGCTCAAGCCCGATTACTCGCACGATGTGCAGGCCATGGTGGAGAAGGACCCCAACGCGGGCATCATCTACATCTGCAATCCGAACAATCCCACCGGCACACTGACGCCGCGCGCCGACATCGATTATGCGGTCGCCAACATGCCCAAGGGATGCATTCTGGTGGTGGATGAAGCGTACTGGCATTTTTCGACTGCGCAGAGTGCCGTGGACCTGGTGCGGGCCGATAAGGACGTGATCGTTCTCCGCACCTTCTCGAAGATTTACGGGATGGCGGGAATTCGCATGGGCATGGCGCTGGGCCGTCCGGATCTGCTTGCGAAACTGAAGCCGTATGGTCCCGGCTTCGTGCCGATTACGGCCGTGGCTGCGGCGGACGCGAGCCTCAAGGTCCCCGATCTGATCGCCAAGCGGCGCAAGATCAATAAGGACATTCGAGACAACGTGTTCGAATTCCTGGACGCGAAGGGCTACACGTTCACTAAGAGCGAAGCGAATCACTTTATGGTGGACGTCCGGCGGCCCGGCGGCGAAGTGGTGGCGGCGCTCGCCAAGGAAAACGTGATCATCGGGCGAACCTGGCCGGTCTGGCCGAACCACGTGCGGGTCTCCATCGGCACACAGGCCGAGATGGACAAATTCAAAGCGGCTTTCGCCAAGGTGATGGCGTAGTCGGGACTGAACCCGCCGGTAAGAGCCTTGTGAAAAGTGGTTTTGAACCCCGCCGTGACCGGCAGGGCTGGTCGCCGACGCGCCTTCAACGCGATAGACCAGCCCTGCCGATAACGGCGGGGTTCAAAGTCGGGTTACGAGTGACGTTTGATCCGGATTCTTCGCCCGCCGGCGTATACGCCGAGCGTAAACATCAGCAACAGCGCCAGCAGGATCACGGTCAGGCCGGCCAGAGTCACGACCGGCACTTCCAGCAGGAACGCGGCCACGGTTCCGACCAGCAGCGCCGCGGCCAGAATCGAAAAAATCATGGTGATGAGGTTGGTCGGCATCGCTAATCTGCTCGCAAGCCGATAGCCGAAGTTATCTGTCTGATTCGGCAGATGCGACGTCGGCAAAATTTTCCAGGATCACCATTTCCACCCGACGATTGTTCGCCCGGCCGTCTGGTGTATCGTTAGAACTCCGGGGATGGTTGGCGCCTTCGCTTGAAACTGAAAGTCTCGATTCCTCAATCCCATAGCTCTGACTGAGAAGTTCGAGCAAACTTACGCCTCGCGCCGCGGACAGCTCCCAGTTGTTGCGGAAACGCTGATTGTGGATGGGCATGGAGTCGGCGTGTCCTACCAGCACCACGCGATTCGGTAGGGGAGACAGAACGTTTGCGATCAAGTCGATGGTTGGACGCGCGGACTCGGCGATCCGGTCGTCACCGGGCGCGAACAGGATCGCCTGCGGAAGGCTGATCACCAGGCCACGCGGTTCGCGGTGCACGTCGAGCCCGGATTTCTGAAGAGCTTCTTCCACTTGGCGCAGCTCTTGCGGTTCTTTAGCGACGGCTTTTACCGGCTCGGGAGGCTTGGCGACATGCGTGGGCGCGTCTTTAACCGGCGCATTAGCATTTCTGGGCGCATCGATGGTCTTCGCCGCTGCCGCGACAAAGAAAATCAGCAGAATGGTCACCACGTCCAGGTAACTGACGGTCCAGCGGTCCCGATGCGCGGTTTCCTGCTGCAGGTAGCGGGGCGTCAATTGGCGTTCTCCACGAAGGCGCTCAGCCGCTCCTTCATCAGCGCGGGATGCAGACCGTCGAGCACGGCGATCACGCCTTCGACGATCATTTCATCCACTTCGAACGCTTCGGCGACACGCGCGCGAATGCGGTGCGCGGCGGGCAACAGGACCACGTTCGCCAGGCCGAGGCCATAGATGGTCGAGACGAACGCCGTCCCCACGCCCGCGGCGACGCCGGCGACGTTTGAAAACTGGCGCAACACTTCGATCAGGCCGACCACGGTTCCCAGGACTCCGATGGTGGGCGCGAATCCGCCGGCCACTTCCAGCGTTTTCGCGTCGGTTTCTCCCTGCCGCTCGCGGAGACGGAGCTTGGTTTCAAGGGCCGCTTTCAACGGGTCGCGTTGCGGCAAATCCATTGCCAGGGTGAGTGCTTCGCGTAAAAAAGCATGGCTCGCCGAGGCGATCATCGGTTCGAGAGCCAGCATGCCGCGATTGCGCGCCGGACGCGCCAGCGTCATGATTTCTTCGATTAGCGCGGGACGGTCGACCGGCGCTTCCCAAAGGAGTTTCCGCACCGCCCGCGCGGTGTTCCAGAGCGTGCGGCGGGGAGTGGTGATAAACGTCACGCCGATGGTACCGCCCAGCACGATCAGGAGGCCAGTCGGTTGCAGGAAATAGGAAAGTCCGATGCCGGTGGCGGCAATCCCGGCAGTGATCGCGGCAATCGCGACGCCGATTCCGGCCAGCATGAAGAGATCGACGCGTCTGGAAACGCGCCGGGCGGGTTTCTCGGGTTGTAAAGCTGCGGCAGGTGTAGACAAGCGTTCGGTTTCTCCGGCTTGGGTCTAGCACGCTGGACTCCATAATTAACTGATTTTTTCTCAATCACTTGCAGCCGAAGGCCCCATACCGTTTTGAAACGTGTTTCAAAGCGGAGCGCAGGACGCAAGTAACGCGGAGTGCGCTCCCACCGTCTCAATGCTCACAAGATGACAAGGCGCACTGCCATTCTGCTCGGGCTTGGTCTCCCCGCGCTGGCTTATGATTCGAACGAGTTTTGGGATGAGAAAGATCCCAAGGACTGGACCGATGAGGAGCGGCAGACGCTGCTGACCAAATCGCCTTGGGCGCGCGCGGCGACCACGAGATACAACTCGGGTGCGGGCGGCATCGGCATGACGGGCATGGGAGGAGGAAACCGGCGATACGGCGGGAATCGGGTGCCGAACCAGGGGACTTCCAGCGCCAGCAGTCCGGCGCCGCTGCCGAATAAATATGACGCGATCGTGCGCTGGGAATCGGCATTGCCCATCCGGGAGGCGACGCGGAACAAATCGAAAGACGATCCGGCGGCCAACTATATTCTGTGCGTCACGGGCGATCTGCCGATGCTGGGGAAAAATTCGAATGATGAGACGCAGGACGAATACGCGCTACGCCTCGACAATCTGAAGCAGTACACCAAGCTCGAAAAACGCGGCGATCCGATCTACCTGATGCACATGGGCTACAACAAAGACGGCGGTTTGTTCTATTTCGAGCGCAACGACCTGATCCGGCCGTCGGACCATGAGGTGACGTTCGTGACGAAACTTGGTCCTATTGATGTCAAATGCAAGTTCGCCGTAAAAGAGATGATGTACCGCGGCAAGCTGGAATTGTAAGAGTTAAACGTTTCTCGCGCAGTGTGGAAGCGCGCGTGCACTGAATGGCGGCATGGCTGCGCAACACGTTTCCTCCTTCAATCTGATTCAATCCGCACAGCTTCGCCAACTGGCTGGATACTCGGGACTTTGTGTTACCGCCGTGCTGCCGCCATTGGTTCCCGGCGAGAAGACGCGTGAGTCGGCGGGTGCGCTCCTGCGCGATTACACGCGCGAAGCTGAAGCCAGGCTGACCCGGTTGGGCGCCAGTCAGGTTCGTATTAAGGCGCTGATCGAGCCGCTGGAACAGCTCGCGGCCGATCCAGCTACGGCCGAGGGATTTCACTGGTCGCGCGCGATTTTACGATCGCCCGAGGTTCTTGAAGAATTCCTGCTGCGACAGCCGGCCGACGGCGGTGTGACGGTCGGCGATCGTTTCCAGCTACTACCGTTGATCGCCGAAGCGGAGCTGCCGGCCGAGTTCTACCTGCTGAAGCTGTCGAAGAAGTATGCGGCGCTCGAGGTGGTTCAACACGATCAGCGCGCCGGCCTGCGGCTGAGTCCGGTGTGGCTGCCCGCCATGGCGCAGACGCTCGATGAATTCCTGGCGCTCGACATTCCCGATCACGATCGGGAAAACCGGAGCATGGGCGGAGGCGAACGCAAGATCCTGTTCGGCACCGGCAGCGAGCGCGAAACGCAGCATTCGCACCTGAGCGATTTCTACAAGCACGTGGATCGCCGGCTGGCGAAGGTTCTGCAGCCCGTGGTGCTGGTGGGCGTGGAGGAGGATACCGCGCTGTATCGCTCGGTTTCGGCCGATCCGCACCTGACGGCGGAATCGATTCAGCGCAGCCCGGACGACGGCGTTACCGGGAACGAGCTGATCCGGCGCGGCGTGGACCTGATTCGCACGGCGACGCTTCAGAGCAACCTGAAGGCGTGTGAGCTCGCGAAGGAACGGATGGCTCCGGCGCGTTATTTGGAAAACCTGGACACCATCGCGGAGATGGCCGCGCTGGGACGGGTGGCGCGCCTGTATTCGCCCGAAAATTCCCGCGAGGCGAAGCTGAACGTGGCATTGATCGACACGCTGCTGCACGGTGGTGAGGCGCACGCACTTCCGGCGGGCGGTCCCGTGGGCGCGGTACTGCGGTATTAGTGTCCCGAGTTAGAAGTTGGTCGCATTGTGGTGGGCATTCCTGCCCGCAGCCGACCTTTCAGGTCGGCTGGACCCGTTGGAAAACGGGTCCGCCGGCTGGAAGCCGTCCCCACACCATCGCTCCGGTTATGTAACGAATTTCCAACTCGGGACATTCGTTTTTACGAACGACTGAAGCCCCGCGCTGATCGAGTCTGGTGAAAACTCAGGGTTGATCCCCGCCGTCACCGGCGCGGCTGGCCCATCGCATTGATGGTACCGGCGTCGGCCAAAGCCCTGCCGGTCACGTAACGGCGGGGAAGCAGGTGCTCATCCCTGGTTTACGACCGTTGCTCGGAGACGGAACGGTCGGCCAGTTCGCCGAGGATGGGCAGGTGATAATTTTCGCCGTGGCTGACTTTGATGATCATGAAGATCCAGGCGATCAGGATCACCAGGTGCAGCGCTTCCGGGATCACGTGGTGCATGGGGAAGCTGTCCCGCCACATGGCGGGTGAGATGACCCATTCGACCAGCAGCCAGGCGACGAACAAATACAAGCCTTGAAACGCGTGGAAGCGGACCTGGGTGTCGCGGCGGAAACGGTCACTCGCCAGCACCACGATGGCGGCCACCCATCCGACCCACGGGATGTAGCACAGCAGCGCCGCGTTGCGGTCGCTGATGCCGGGGGCGAATTCGGGATGCGCGGACGCGGCGGCCGCACCGGCTGGTCCCGATGCTGGCCTGGATCCGGCCTGGGTTGTTCCATGAGTCGAGGGCTGCCGGCCGCCGCAGCGGGCGCAGAATTGATCGGCGCCGCCCACCGGGGACCCGCATTGTACGCAATAGGGCATCCTGTCTTTTATTACGGAACAGCCATACGATGTGTTCCGAAACATATTGTAAACCTACGCAAGTCAAAAAACGAAGCTGGCGTGTTAGCATCGCTCACATGCGGGCGATTCTTCTGCTGGCGTTCACGGCCGCGCTCGCGCAGCCGAAGACGCTCGAAATCTATTTCATCGATACCGAGGGCGGGCAGGCCACGCTGATCGTTTCTCCGTCCGGGCAATCCCTGCTGGTGGACACCGGCTACACCGATTTCAGCGGACGCGACTCGGACCGGATCCTGGCGGCGGCCAAAAGCGCGCACGTCAAGCATATCGACTATGTGCTGATCACTCATCATCATTCCGATCACGAGGGCGGCGTGCCCAATCTGCTGGAACGTTTTACGGTCGGAACGTTTTTCGATCCGGGGCCGACCGTGGAGACTGCAAAGGATCAACAGCGCACTTTTAAAGCGTACGAAGCGGCCATGGCCAAGCAGCATCGCGAACTGATCAAAGCGGGCGATACGATTCCGGTGAAAGGGCTGCAGGTGACGGTGGTGACCGCGGCCGGGAAACATTTCGAGCATGCGGGCGAGCCGAATCCGTTCTGCCAAGGCCTGGCGCCGCAGGCGGATGAAATCGCCGAAAATGCGCGCTCGGCGGGCATCGTGGTCGAATACGGCAAATTCCGCTTCGCCGATTTCGGCGATCTGACGTGGAACAAAGAAATCGCGCTGCTGTGCCCGGAAAACCGGGTCGGCAAGGTCAGCCTGTACCTGACGTCGCATCACGGCGGGGAGACGTCCAAGGCGATTTACGGGATGGCGCCGCGGGTGTCCATCATGAATAACGGGGCGCGCAAGGGAGCCGATCCCAAAGGGTGGAAAACGGTCTCCGAATCGCCGGGCCTTGAAGATCTGTGGCAGCTCCACTTTGCGCTGGCCAACGGGAAAGAAGCGAACGTTCCAGACCTGCGGATCGCCAACATCGAGGAGCACTGCGCCGGGCTGTACCTGAAAGTTTCGGCGGAGGAGAATGGCGAGTTCACGGTGTTCAATCCGAGGAACAAGTATTCGAAGGCGTATAAGTAGGCGATCTCCTGTCCTCCTCCCCTGTTACCTTTCGAAACCCCGGATCGTCTATCATTACCACCTATGCGCTTGCTGACCCTGGCTGTTTTATTCGGCGCTTTGACGGCTTCGGCGCAGTATAAGGCCGTCAATCCGAAGATTTCCAAGATCGTTTCCGAGGTTTCCGACGAGCGCATCGCGGACAACCTGAAAAAGCTTGAAAGTTTCCAAACGCGCTACATTTTTTCCAGCCAGGATGACCCGGTGCACGGCGTCGGCGCGGCGCGCAAGTGGATTTACGAGCAGTTCCGCAGCTATAGCCCGCGTCTCGAAGTCAGCTACGACCAGTACCGCCTCAAAAAGGACACCTCGCGAGGATCCCGCATCATTGACGATGTCGATCTGTACAACGTGGTCGCCGTGCTGCCGGGTGTAACGGATCAAGAAGAGCGCGTGATGATCACCGCGCACTACGATTCGATCAATATGTCGCGTCCGCCGGGCGCTCCGGCGCCGCAGCCGGGCGATGCTCCGGCGCCGGCGGCCAAGCGCGATCCCAACATGCCCGCGCCGGGCGTCACCGACGACGGAAGCGGCATCGCCTGCGTGATGGAGCTGGCCCGCATCATGAGCCAGTATGAATTCGACAAGACGCTGGTGTTCGTGGCCTTCGCGGGTGAAGAAGAAGGACTACTGGGCGCGACGCTGTACGCGCAGCGTGCCAAATCGCTCAATCAGAAAATCGAAGCGGTGCTGAACAACGACATCATCGGAAGCGACATCGGCGGCGACGGGCGGATGGAAAACCGGCGCGTGAATATTTTCAGCGAGGACCCCATCGATTCGCCCTCCCGCGAGATCGCCCGTTACGCGCGCGAAATCGGAGAGCGCTATGTGCCGTGGATGACCGTCGATCCGGTATTTCGCGCCGACCGCTTCGGCCGCGGCGGCGATCACACGGCGTTCAACCTGGAAGGCTTCGCGGCCGTGCGTTTTTCGACTCCGGTGGAGAATTTCGCGAACCAGCATTCGGCTACCGATACGTTCGCGAACACGTCACCGAAGTACATCGCGCAGGTGACCAAGGTGAACGGGGCCGTGGCGGCGTCGCTCGCCTGGGCGCCGAAATCGCCGATTACCAGCGAAGAAATCGAACGCAACGGCCGCAAGGTTCCGAACCTGATGCTCACGCGCGGCAAGGACCGTTATGCCGCGTCGCTCAAATGGAAGCAGGAGAATCCGGAAGCCGATCTGGCGGGCTATGTGATCATGATGCGCCGCAGCACCGCGCCGTACTGGGAGCGCGAAATGTTCGTTGGCAACGTGACCGAATTCAATATGCCCGACGTATCCATCGACGAGTTTGTGTTCGGCGTGAAGGCTATCGACAAGGAAGGCAATGAGAGCCTGACCACGCCGTACGTGCAGGGTCCGCGGCAGAAGCGGAAGATCGAGGTTTACTAATCGGCCGGACGGCGGATTTTAATCCGCGTGGCGCTTTAGCGCCGCTTCCGGGCTGCAAGGCTAAAGCCTTGCGCGGGCTGAAGGCCCGCCGTCCCGGGCTTGATATCCTGATAAGTTGCTGCTGTCGTCGTCGACGTATTTCATCTTCCTTATCGCCGTTTTCGCGCTGTACTGGCCGGTTTCGCGGTTCCGGACGCTCACGCTTGCCGTGGTCCTGTTCGCGAACTACTTTTTCTACGCGAAGTGGGACCTCTTTTACCTCGCGCTGATCCCGGCGGTTTCCAGTTGCGACTACGTGTTCGGGCTCGGCCTGCAATATTCGCAGAATAAGATCGTACGCCGGGTGCTGGTTTCGGCCAGCATCCTGATGAACGTCGGTCTGCTGGCGGGATTCAAATACATGCCGTTTTTCGGGCAGAACTGGTCGCTGATCACCGGCCGGCCTGCGCCCGAATGGCACTGGACGCTGCCGCTGAGCCTTTCGTTTTACGTGTTTCAGGCGCTCACTTACACGATCGATCTGTATCGCCGCGACGCCAAGGGGACGCGCAGTTACCTGGCGCACCTGGCCGCGGTTTCGTTTTTTCCGACCATCCTGGCCGGCCCCATCACGCGCGTTTCTTCGCTGATCGATCAATTCGAGAAGCCCAAGAAGCTCGATCCGGCGGACGGCAGCCGCGCGCTGTTTCTGATCGGCATGGGGCTCATGAAGAAACTCATGATCGCCGATTTTCTGGGCGCGAACCTGGTCAACCGCGTGTTCGATTTTCCGAATCTGTATAGCGGAACCGAGACTCTGGTGGCGGTCTACGCCTACGCGCTCCAGATTTATTACGATTTTTCGGGCTACACGGATATTGCGATGGGCTCCGCGCTGCTGCTGGGGATCAAGCTGCCGCAGAATTTCAATCGTCCTTACGCGGCGGAAAACGTGGCAGATTTCTGGCGCCGATGGCATATTACGCTCTCCAACTGGCTGCGCGATTACCTGTATTTTTCGCTGCCCGGCAAGCGAGTCAAGCTTCTCAGCTATTTCAATTTGTTTTTGACCATGGTGATCGGCGGACTGTGGCACGGCGCGGCGTGGACGTTCGTCATCTGGGGCGCGCTGCACGGACTCGGGCTGGTGGTGGTGCGATTGTGGCAGATCAAAACGGGGACCGCGAAGGCCACCGGTGTCTGGCGATACGCGTCGATTTTCCTGACGTTCCATTTCATCTGCTTCGCCTGGATTTTTTTCCGCGCGTCGAGCTTTGATAATGCGATGCTGATTCTTTCGCGCATCGGATCGCTGAGCGTTTCGGCGGCAAACCTATCGGCGCCGCTCGCGTTGATTCTGGCCATCGGGATTCTCGCGCATTATATCCCCAAAACGTGGTATGACTTTAGTCTTCAGCTATTTGTGAGAGCGCCGTTCTACGCGCAGGCGGCGGCGCTGGCGATGCTGGTGATCGGGCTGCAGTACGTCGCGCAGACGGGCGCGACGCCGTTCATTTATAACAAGTTCTGATTTATGACGAATTCGCCGTTGAGTCCGTTCGTCGAAGAAAGGTTGGTGCTGCTGTTCCCGCCGAGCGAACGCAGCGAAGCGCGGGCCCTGCTGATCGAGCAGTGCGCCACGAATATTCCGAATTGGAAAGACGCCAACCTGAACCGTCTTCGTACCGCGGTGCTCAAGCTGAGCGACGGCGACATGGACCTGTTGCGCAAGGCCATCGAGGATGCCAAAGCCGATTACAAAACCGTTCTCACCGCCGCGGAGTTCGCGGCCTCGGAATCCTATAAATACTGGACCCCGGAGCGGAAGTGGTGAGGATGCCGGTGAAAACCGCGCTTACCTTGATCACGTTCGTAGCGTTGATTCTGCTGCCGCAGGTGGCGCCCGCGCTGAAAGATTATCAGTCGCTCGATCCGCATAACATCGCCAATGTCATCGATCTTCCGCTTCCCAAGCTTAAAGGCGAAGAGATCGAAACGCCGGAGATCCATATCCGGAAGCTGGAAGCCAAGGCGCCTGCCAACCTGGTCGATCCAACGCACACGCTCGATCATTTCTATGAGGCGCTGTTGAAGGGCGGCACGGTCCGCATTCTGCATTATGGCGATTCGCCCACCACGGGAGACCTGATCACGGCCGACGCGCGCGCGGCGCTGCAAAAGGAATTCGGCGACGGCGGCACCGGGTTCATTCTGATTGCGCGGCCGTGGGCCTGGTACAACCATCGCGGCGTTGAGATGGAGGCGAACTCCGGCTGGAAAATCGATATTGCCGGCATCGCCACCCTCAAAGACGGAATGCACGGTCTGGGCGGCGTGAGTTTCATCGGCGGTCCGGGCGCAACGGCGCACTGGAAGGTGCGATCCCAGGGCACCATCGAGATTGCGTATCTGAGCCAGCCCGACGGCGGCGCATTCGCGGTCGACGCGGACGACACGGAGCTGGGCACGGTGGAAACCGCGGGCGACGCGAGGGTCCCCGGCTACGCGCCGTTCAAGATCCCGCCGGGCGCGCAGAAATTCACGCTGCGCGTCACTAAAGGCAGCGTGCGGTTATATGGCGCGGAATTCCGGCGTCCTTCGCAGGGCGTGATTTACAGCGCGCTCGGTATCAATGGCGCGAACGTGACGCTGCTCTCGCACGCCTTCAACGAACGTCACTGGGCCGCCGAGCTGCATCATTACAAACCCGACCTGGTGATCGTCAACTACGGGACCAATGAAAGCGGATTCCCGGATTTCGTCAATAAGACGTGGGGTCCGGAGATGCGGGAGGTGGTTCGCCGCCTGCACGCCGCGCTGCCCGGCGTATCGATTTTGCTGATGAGCCCCATGGATCGGGGCGAGCGCAAACTGGCCGGCGAAATCGAAACCATGCCGGTTTTGCCCAAGCTGGTACAGATTGAAGCGGGCGTCGCCAAGGACACCGGAGCGGCGTTTTTCAATACCTTCGAAGCCATGGGCGGCCAGGGAACCATGGCCCGCTGGTATGCGGCCGAGCCTCGCCTGGTCAGCGCGGATTTCATCCATCCCATGCCCGCCGGCGCGAAAATCGTAGGCGAGCTCTTGTACAATGCCCTCCGGGACGGGTATAACCAATATAAGCTGCGACAATTAAACACCATGCCGAAACAGACGAAACCATGAGCCGGATCCTCAAGCTCGGGATCGCACTGCTCGCCGTAGCAGCGTTCGGAATCGCGGCCACGCCGCCCAAGAAGACCGGGCGTTCGCCGAAAGTCAAGAAGCGAAAATATCGATCCAGTTCCGGAAAGCCCGCCGCGGCGAAGCCGAAAACGTCGCGGACGAAGCGCGTGGTCAGAAGGGTGGCCCACGCTCCCGCATCCGGCGCGCGCGCTGTCAGGCACGCCGTAATTCCGCGCGGACCTAAGGTCAGCGCCAGCACCCGCGCCGAAGCGCACGAAGGCGTGTTCATGAAGATCGCCAACGGCGCGGATCTACCGGTTGAAAACGCGGCCGCGCTGGTGCCCTTCTTCGAGCTTCTGTATCGCCATCAGAAAGGCGAAATTCCGGGGCCCGTTCGCATTCTCCACTACGGCGATTCGCACACCGCGGCGGATGAATGGACCGGCGACCTGCGCAGCCGCTTCCAGGAAAAATTCGGCGACGGTGGCAGCGGATATTCGTTCGCCGGACGGCCCTGGAATGGATACCGGCGCGAGGACGTTCGCACCGGCTCGACCCGCGGTTGGCATACCGACGGCCTGGTGGGTCGCGCGGGCGACGGAATCTACGGTTTAGGCGGCGTCAGCATGACGACCCGCGCGCCGCATGAAGCCGTGTATCTCCTCGCCGACGGCCAGCAGTTCGAGCTGTACTATCTGCAGCAGCCCGGCGGAGGTGCGCTCCAGATTTACGACAACGGGAATTTGATTGAACGGATCTCCACCGATGGCGCGGAGCAGCCCGGTTATTATCATTACGAAACCACGCCCGGCACGCATCGGCTGGAAGCGGAAACGCTGGACCACGCGCCGGTGCGCCTGTTCGGCTGGACCGCGGAAAACGCCACCGGCGTGACGTATGAAACGCTGGGCATCAACGGGGCGCAGGCGTCGATTGTGCTCGACTGGAATGAGCCGGTGCTCAAGTCGAATATCGAGCGCCGCAATCCGTCGCTGGTGATTCTCGCCTACGGGACCAACGAAGCCGGCCGCCGGGACCTGACCGTCGAAGGCTACGAACAGATGTTCAAGGGCCTGATCGCGCGCATCCGCGAGGCCGCGCCGGCCGCAACCATCCTGGTGATCGGACCGCCGGACCGTTATCTGCGCACGCGCAAGGGCTGGCAGGAGATGGATAAGGTGGACCTGATCATCGAAGCGCAGCGGGAAGCCGCGGTCGCCAGCGGCTGTGCGTTCTGGGATCTGCGCGCCAAGATGGGCGGCAAGGGATCCATGCAGCAGTGGGTAACCGCCGGAATGGCGCAGTACGATCATGTGCATTTCACCATGCCCGGATACAGGATGCTGGGCGACGCGGTGTTTCGCGACCTGATGGGCCAGTACGATGTGTTCCTGAAGGCGCGCGCGGATGTGATTGCCCAGGCGCATACGGGCGACGTTGCACCCGCTCCGCCGGCGCCCGACAAGGCCGTAACTCCGAAGGATGTGATCAAGTAGCCGCGTGCCGGATTCGCGAAGCGATGGCGGAAGATCCTACTACCGAATTTTATTGCCCGCGCTGCGCGCAGCCGGCGCCGGATCCGCTGGTGTGCGGCGATTGCGCCTCCATCATCTGCCGCCGTTGCGGAACGCCGCTCGAGCGGGTGGACGAACTGGGCATCGGCTGATTCCCGCTGCTCTTTTTGGCCACGAATGGACACGAATCCACACGAATAAAAACATTCGTGTGCATTCGTGTCCATTCGTGGCTAAATACGTACTTCCCATCCTGTGCGTCATCCTGTGCGCCTGCTCCTCCTCCCACGGGCCGCAGCAGCCCTCCACTGGAGTCGCCTACGCAGGTCCGGCCACTCTAAATTTGAGAAAAGACCTCGCCTCGAAATCCCCTAACGTCGCGACGGTCCATCACGGCGAAAAACTCGACGTTCTCGAAACCCGGCGCCGGTTCGTGAAGGTCCGGACTCCGCAAGGGATCGAGGGCTGGGCCGATTCCACCTATCTGCTCACCCCGCAGCAGATGGACGATCTGCGCCGCCTGGCCGAGAGCGCCGCGAAACTTCCCTCGGAAGGCGCCGCGACGGCTTTCGACACGCTCAACATCCACGCCGACCCCAGCCGCCAGTCGCCCAGTTTTTTTCAGATCGCGGAAGCGACCGCGGTGGAAGTGATCGGCCATCGCATCGCGCCGCGGGTTAGTGCCGCGCCGGCCACGGTGCATCGCGCGGCGCCCAAGAAGACCGCCCGCAAAGCATCGAAACGGGCGCCCCTGTTGATCCCGCCTCCCGCCGCGCCTGCGCCGCCGCGCGACTGGCCGCTTCTTTCGCGGCCGCACGTCACCGACCTTCCCGGCTATCGCCCGCCCGAGCTGAAACCGGTGCAAATCGACGACTGGAGCCTGGTCCGCACCAAGGACGGCAAGGTCGGCTGGGTGCTGTCGCGAATGCTGCAGATGTCGATCCCGGATGAGGTTGCCCAGTATGCCGAAGGCCATCGCATCACGTCCTATCTTTCGCTCGGCGACGTGAAAAATAAGGAGAACGACACCACCATGCACAACTGGCTGTGGACCACGGTATCAAGCGGCCAGTTCCCTTACGAATTCGACAGCTTCCGCGTGTTCGTGTGGAGCACCCGCCGGCATCGTTACGAGACCGCCTACATCGAGCGCAACGTCAAAGGCCACTATCCGGTGACAGCGGAGGATCGGCCGGGCCAGGACGAAAGGGCGTTTTCGCTGGTGCTCGAAGAGAAGGACGGCACGCTCTATAAGCGTACCTACGCGTTCAGCGGGTATCACGTCAGAATGCTGACCAAAGTTCCGTATCAGCCCGCCGCGCCGCTGCCGGAAGTCCACACCTCGCGCGACTTCGATCCGCTGCCTGTTGCGGCTGCGCCGTCGATCGGCTGGAAAGACCGGCTGCGCGCGTGGAAAAGAAGGCTATTCCGCTGACTCGAAAATCGCGTCTACGGCGATGTGCGATCCGGGCGAGAAAAACAGGGGGATCTGCTGAGCGGCGCTATAAATCACGCTGTGGCCGTCAGCGGTCGAAACTTCCACTTCGCGCTGCTGGGGGTCGACTACCCAGAACTCGACCGAGCCGTTCGCCAGACAAAGCTTCCGCTTATCGCGCATCTCGGAGGCGGTATTCGATGGCGAAAGAACTTCGATAACCAGTTCGGGTGAGCCGGACACGTAGTCTTCAATACGATCCCACCGCTGTGTGGTCATGTAAACAACGTCGGCGACCCAGTATTCATGCTCCGGTACGGGTCGGTACGGCATTTCCTTGTCCACAATCGCGTCAGGCCCAGCGGCCTTTTCGAGCAGCAACCGCAACCGGTACTGGACTCGTGAGTGTGTCTTCTTGGGGGGTGGCACTTCGATCAGCTCTCCGTGGTGGAGTTCATAACGGAACCCCTTAGGCTCGGGAAGCTGTGCGAATTCCTCGAACGTCATCAGGCGCGTGGGCGTGGTCGCCAAAGGTTGCATCCTCTGTCAAGATTATATCCGTGAAGCAACTTGCCCTGGTGTTTGTGGCCGCCAGCTTTCTGGCTGGCCAGAACCGTGCGGTTGTCGCGATTTCGCATCGCGGAGAGCACCTTCATCATCCCGAGAACACCATCCCCGCATTTGAAGAAGCCATCCGCGCGGGCGCCGATTTTATCGAGGTCGACGTGCGGACCACCGCCGACGGAAAGCTGGTGCTGAGTCACGATGCGACCGTGAATCGCATGACCAACGGGACCGGCGAAGTGAGTAGCCTCAGCTTCAATCAAATCGAGCAACTGGATGCCGGAATCAAGTTCGCTCCCGAATTCGCCGGCACCAGAGTTCCGACGTTCGACGAAGTCCTGAAGCTGGCTCACGGGAGAATCGGAGTGTATGTCGACCTCAAGAACGCCACCGCGCAGGCCATTGTCGAGGCAATCCGGAAGGCCGACATGGTCGACCGCGTGGTGATTTACCGCAGCGGCATTGAACTGCTCAAAGAGATTCAGCAGATCGACCCGCGCCTGAAAGTCATGCCCGAATCGAGAAGCGTCGAGAACGTGAACGCCGCCGTCAATGAACTGCATCCCAAAGTGATCGCCTTTGACGCGTCGGATTTTATCGACGCAATCATCCAGCCGGCCAAAGCCGCCGGAGCCGCCGTGTACGTCGATCGCATGGGAAAAACGGACAATCCGGAAGGCTGGCAATCCGCCATCGACGCCGACGCGGACGGCATCCAGACCGACCTTCCCGGCCCGCTGGTCGAATACCTGCGGAAGCGAGGCTATAAACGATAATTCTCCTGTGATATGCTCGCCGCATGCCGTTCGTCGATACCGCTGAACTCGAAGTAATCGAGCGGAAACCCGGCTGGCACGGCCGCTACTTCCACTCGCCGAACATGACCTTCGCCCACTACGATTTCGAGCAGGGCTCCTCGGTTCACACTCATTTCCACGAGCAGGAAGAAGTCTGGCAGGTGATCGAAGGGCAACTCGAGGTTACCGTGGAGGGCGTCGCGCAAGTCCTGGGCCCGGGCATGGCGGCCATTGTGATGCCGAACGTCGCACATTCGGTCAAAGCCCTTACGGACGGCAAGGCCATCGTCGTGGACTACCCGTTTCGCGCGATCTGAACCGGAAAATGCGATATTCTGGAATTTGGATCCGCACCGCACAGAGCGCGTCTCGGAAAGCATTCGCGAAGAGCTGGAAGAGCTGATCAGCTACGAAATGTCCGACCCTCGGGTGGGAACGGTCAGCGTCGCCGAGGTTCATCTTTCTCCCGATTTCAAGCACGCCCATGTCAGCCTGGTGTTCACCGGTTCGGCCGAGGAGCAAACCGCTACGCTCGATGCGCTTGAACATGCCAAACAGTTCTTGCGCCACCAGTTAGCGGAACGTTTGCAATTGTTCCACACCCCCAATCTGCTCTTTGAAGCCGCCCTTCCACCCGGTCTCGGCGCGAAAGTTCCGCAGATCCTGCGCCGCATCAAGCGAGGGCGTCCGCGAGAAGAGAAGAATCCGGCGTCCTGATTATTTCTCCTCGTCTTCGCCTTAACGCGTTCGTCTGAAAAAAAATCCACCGCTTCAGATCCACTGTGCTAACGTGGTCAAAAGGGACGCACTTTCCCGGACGTCCCGGCGCACCCGCTAATGTCAAACGATCGGGCGCGGACCCCCGTCAGGGGAATCGTTTCGCAAACTTAGGAGTAGATTGAATGCGCGTGGCTCCAATGAACAGCCGCTTTCTCGATGCATGCCGGCGACGGCCGACCGATGTCCGGCCGGTCTGGTTCATGCGCCAGGCCGGGCGGTATATGAAGCAGTACCGCGACATCCGCGCTCATCACGGGATTCTGGAGATCTGCAAGCGCCCCGATCTGGCTGCGGAAGTCACCCTGCAACCTATTGAAGTTCTTGACGTTGACGCCGCCATCATCTTCGCCGACCTGCTGCTTCCGGTCGAGCCGATGGGCCTGAAACTCCGCTTCGCCACCGGCGAAGGCCCGGTGATCGACAACCCGGTCCGCAATTCGAGCGATATCGACAGCCTGTCCATTTCGAACACGGACGAACTTGGCTATGTGGGCGAGGCGATTCAAAACGTGGTCAAGGCGCTGGCCGGGCGCGTTCCAGTGGTCGGATTCGTAGGTGCGCCGTTCACCATGGCGAGCTACATGATCGAAGGCGGCGCGTCGCGTAACTTCATTCGTACCAAGCAGATGATGTATCGGGACGAGACCCTTTGGCGCCGGCTGATGGGCAAGCTCGTGGACGTGTTGGGTTCGTTTGCCGTTCTGCAGGTTGCTGCCGGCGCGCGGATCATCCAGGTGTTCGATAGCTGGGTAGGAGCGCTGGGTCCGGACGACTATGTGCGCTTCGTTGCCCCATACTCGCGCGCACTCATTGAGCGAATTCGCGCAGCTGGCGTTCCAGTGATTCACTTTGGAACCGGGGCTTCCGGATTTTTCCGGGAACTGCACGCCGCCGGCGGCGACGTCATGGGTGTGGACTGGCGGGTGAATATCGATCAGGCTTGGATGGACATCAGTTATCGCTCGGCTGTACAGGGAAATTTGGACCCCGCCGTGCTCTTCGCACCGTTGCCGGAGTTGCGGATGCGGGTTCACGAATTGCTGAAGCGCACCGGCTCGCGTCCCGGGCATGTGTTCAACCTGGGGCACGGAATCCTGCCGGAAACCCCGGTCGACAATGTGAAGGCCTGTGTTGAAATTGTCAGAGAATTCAAACTCTAAACGCGTGGTGGTGGTCGGCGGCGGAATCGCCGGCCTTTCGGCGGCCTACGACTTAAAGCGCGCAGGCATCGAATGCACCGTCTTTGAAAAAAATCCGCGGCTGGGCGGCGTGATCGAAACCTGTAAATGGGATGGCTGCACCATCGATGCCGGTCCCGACAGCTTCATCAGCGCCAAGCCGGAAGCGATGGCGCTGTGCAAGGAACTGGGCCTCGAAAGCGAAGTCATCGGATCGAACGATCACCAGCGGACCACCTACATTCAGAAGCACGGTAAGTTAGTCGCGCTGCCCGACGGCGTCATGATGATCGTGCCATCGAAAATCATGCCGATGGTGAAGTCGCCGCTGCTGAGCTGGGCGACCAAGATCCGCATGGGATTCGAGCTGATGCGGCGTCCGCCGAAATCACCCGCGCCCGATCGCAGCGTGGCCGAATTCGTGGTCGACCACTTCGGCCAGGAAACTTTGGATTACCTCGCCGAGCCGCTGCTTTCCGGCGTCTACGGCGGCGATCCGGCTTCGCTCAGCGTATCGAGCATTCTGCCGCGGTTCGTCGATATGGAGAACAAATACGGCAGCCTGGGCCGCGCCGTGATGAGCGCGAAACGGCCGCCGGGTGGCGGGTCATTGTTTCGATCGCTGAAATCCGGCATGTCGACCATGGTCGAAAAAGTCGCCTGCGGCCTGGATGTCCGTAACGAAACCGTCGAAACTATCGAGCGCAACGGCGCGTTTCGCGTGCGCGCGGGAGGCGACTGGATCGAAGCGAGCGATGTGGTTCTGGCCTGCCCGGCATGGTCTGCCGCGCAGATGCTGCTTGAAGAAGAGCCGGCGCTGGCGAAACGTCTGAATGAAATCCCGTACAGTTCCTCATTGACGCTCACTTTGATTTACGACGCCGCGAAGTTCGACGGCCAGCGCGCCGGGTTCGGATTCCTGGTGCCCAAACGCGAACGACAGCGTGTGGCCGCAGCGACTTTCGTCGGCACAAAATTCCCGTTCCGCGCGCCGGACAATCGCATCATCCTGCGCCTGTTCTTCGGCGGCGCGAGCGACGAAGCGATTCTGAGCGAATCCGACGAGACCATCCTCTCGATTGCCCGCGATGAGCTCAGGCGCATCCTGAAGCTAACCGCGGAGCCGATGTTCCACATGATTTCGCGCTGGCCGCGCTCGATGGCGCAATACACCGTCGGCCACGCCAAGCGCATGCAGGAAATCAAGGATCGCACCGCCGCGATTCCGGGGCTCTATCTGGCCGGCAACGGCTACGACGGCATCGGCATCCCGGATTGCATCCGCACCGGGCGGTCGGCGGCCAGGGCGATCCTGGCGACGGGTCTCGCCGTCAAAGCTTAAACCAATAGACGACGCCGAGCGGCGCGAGCGCGGCGACGATTTGCAGCGCGAGCACAAACAAGCCCTGCCGCGTATTCTCCGGCAATCGCCGCACGGCGAAATAAAGCATCACTGGCACCTGCAAAGCCATCAGGATCTGGAACAGGTGCGCGGCCGTCCCTTCATCGGCCTCGTGTGTGACTCCGAAAAACGCGATGTGCCCCGCCACCAGGGCCAGCGCCGCGAGCGACATTACGACGGGAACGAACGCGCTCGGATGTTTGATCGCAGCGATTGTCAAAGTACTTTGAAGTATCAACTACCTGCGGTGGGCTGTCAACCCCTGGTTCGCGCGGTTGACCTTCGGCTGCCGCAAACGCGACCATGATCTAGTGCGCGTGCTGGTGTGTGACGATCAGATCGATGTCCTCGAAGCCATTCGTCTGCTGCTGAAAGGCGCGGGCCATCAGGCCGAGACGGTTGATTCTCCTAAAGGCGCTCTGGCGGCGGCTGAACGCGACGCGTTCGATCTGGTCCTGATGGACATGAACTATTCGCGCGACACCACCTCGGGAGACGAGGGGTTGAATCTGTTAGACAAGCTGCTGGCGCGCGATGCCGGGGTTCCGGTGGTGGTGATGACGGCGTGGTCGAGCGTCGACCTAGCGGTGGAAGCCATGCGCCGCGGCGCGATCGATTTTATCCAGAAGCCGTGGGACAACGCGCGGCTGCTGGCGACTATCGAAAAGCAGGCGGATCGGACCAAAGAGCGCAAGAAGGCCAAGAGCGAGCTCGAAATCGCCAGGCACGTGCAGCAGCGCCTGCTGCCGCAGCACGCGCAAACGCTCAAGACCATCACCTACGGCGGCCGCTGCCTGCCGGCGCGTGAAATCGGCGGCGATTACTACGATTTCCTGGAGCTCGGTCCGGGAAGGCTCGGAGTGTTGCTGGCCGATGTGAGCGGAAAAGGCGTGGCGGGCGCGCTGCTGACGGCGAATTTGCAGGCGTCGTTTCGCAGCCAGCTTGAATTGGGAGTGCGGCATCCCAAGGCGCTGATCGCGTCAGTGAACAAGCTGTTTCACGAATCGACGCCGGCCGAATATTTCGCGACCATGTTCTTCGCCGAGTACCGCGATCAGGGTCGCGAGCTGCGCTATATAAACTGCGGGCACCCGGCCGCGCTGGTGCTGCGATCGAATGGGTCGATTGAACATCTGGAAGCGACCGCGCTTCCCATTGGCATTTTCGCAGCATTGAAGTGTGAAGAAAAAAGCGTGGTTCTTTCGCCCGGCGATGTGGTGCTGGTCTATTCCGACGGAGTGCTCGAAGCGGGCATCGATCACGGCGAGGAGTTCGGCGAAGCCAGACTGATCGAATCGGGCCGCGCGGCGCAGAAGACGGAGGATGTGGAGGCGGAGCTGGATCAGTTGGTCGCGGACGTGCAGCATTTCAGCCCGGGGATGCAGTCGGACGACGTAACCATCGTCGCGCTACGGGCGTCGGGCGTATCATAGAAACGTGCAAGTAGTCCTGCCAGAGCACGCGTTGCCGGTCAAGATCAGCTTCAATCCGGAGCTCGTGATGAGCGACGACCAATTCTTCGAGTTCTGCGTGGCGAATCCCGATTTGTGGTTCGAGCAGACCGAGGAGGGGCAAATCATCATCGTGCCTCCAGCCGGACCGGAATCGGATCATCGATGCGTCGACATCGTGACGCAGCTAAACGTTTGGGCGAAACGCGACGGCCGGGGAAAAGCGTTCGGCATGACCGCCGAATTCATTCTGCCCACTGGTGCCGCGCTGTGCCCGAACGCCGCCTGGCTTTCCAACGCTCGTCTGGCGACGTTGTCGAAGGTCCAGCGCCGGAAATTTCCGCGGGTGACGCCGGAGTTCGTGGTCGAAGTGCTGTCGCCGTCGGATCGTTTGAAGAGCGCGAAGACAAAGATGGAGCGCTGGATGCGCGGCGGCGTGGAGCTCGCATGGCTGATCGACGGCGATGCGCGGACCGTGTACATCTATCGCGCGGGGCAAGTGGACGCGGAAGAGCGAACCGGAATTTCAAAACTCGACGGCGAAGGCCCGATGGCGGGATTTGAGCTCGACCTGACGGGCATTTGGGCGGGGCTGTAGGGTATGCTTCGCTACCACGTGGCTTTCTACCTTCCTCGCGCAGCCGGCGAAATGGTGGTGGCGGAGGCTCTCGATTTTCCAGGCGCGGTCACGCAAGGCTTCGACCTAGCGGATGCACGGCTGATGATCGCGAGCGCGATGGAAGATCTCGCGCAGTGCCTGTTGGAAGAAGGAAAACCGCTCCCGGTTCCTGCGGCCGATGTGGCCGATGGCGATGCCGATCTGCTCGAGCTGGTGCCGCTCTCAGTCCACGTTGGTCCGGCCAGCCGGTGAAGCGGACCGAGTTTATCCGCCACCTGCTCAGCGAGGGTTGCCGCTTCGAGCGCGAAGGTGGACGTCATACGATTTACGCCAATCCCGCAAACGGCGCGAAGGTCCCCGTGCCGCGGCACGCCGAAATCGACAATCGCCTCGCTCGCAAAATCTGCAAGCAGCTTGCAATCGAGCAAATCCGATGAAATTCGCGTTGATGCAATCGGCCGCTATTCCACCGCATCATCCCCGAGGTCTTCTGCACGATTCTCGAACCTCGTGTATTGCCCCAAAAACCGCAGCGGCACGTTTCCGATCGGGCCGTTTCTCTGCTTGGCGATGATCAGGTCCGCCAGACCCTTCACATCTTCGCGATCCTTCTTATACACTTCTTCGCGATAGATGAAGGCCACCAGATCCGCGTCCTGTTCGATCGAGCCGGAATCGCGCAGGTCGCTTAACTGGGGTTTGTGATCGCCGGGGCGATTTTCACTTGCTCGGCTTAGCTGGGAGAGCACCACAAAAGGGACGTCCAGGTCTTTCGCCATCAACTTCAGACCGCGGGACAACGCGCTCACTTCCTGGTTGCGATTCTCCGCGCGGCCGCGGGCGCTCATTAGTTGCAGGTAGTCGATCACCACCAGGCTCAGGCCGTGCTCGCTTTTCATGCGGCGGAGTTTGGCGTGGACATCCATGAGATTCACGCCGGCTGTGTCGTCCAGGAACAGCGGAGCTTCGGTCAGATCGGCTAACGCGAACTGGAGTTTGCGGCGTTCGTCGACGTTCAGAAAGCCGGCGCGGAATTTGTGCTGGTCTACTCTGGCTGCGGCGCAGAGCAGACGGGTCAGCAGGCTCGACGAGCTCATTTCTAGCGAGAATACCGCCACCGGTTTGCGAATCTTCGGATGCGTGGCGACGTGCTGGGCGATGTTCAACGCGAGCGCGGTTTTCCCCATGCTGGGGCGCGCGGCCAGGATGAAGAGCTCGCCTCCGTGCAGGCCGCCGGTCATTTCATCGAAACGTTTGAATCCGGTCGACAGGCCGCTGATGCGCTGGCTGGGATCCAGGAACGCGTTGATGCCGCCGGGGAATTTCTGGACGATGCTCGCCGGGGAGGCCAGTTGTTCCCGCGCGCGCGCGTCGCCGAGCTTCAACAACGTCTCTTCAGCCGACGCCAGGATTTCATCCGGCTCTTCGCCCGCGTTGAAACAGCGCTCGATCACCGACTGCGCGCTGAAGATCAGGCGCCGCAGCGTCGATTTGTCCTTGACGATGCGGATGTAGCTTTCTAAATTGACGATCTCCGGCAGGCCTTCGTCGAGCGACAGCAGATAGCTCATGCCGTCGACCGATTCCAGCTGGCCGTGCTTCATCAGCTCATTGGTGATGGTGATGCGGTCGATTTTTTCGCCGCGGTCGTACAGATCTTTCATCCGCGCGAAGATGCGGCGATGTTTTTCGAGGCTGAAATCGTCGGGCTCGACTGCGCCCGCCACCTGCAGATAGACTACGTCGTTCAGCAGAACGGAACCGAGCACGAAGCGCTCGGCATCCAGGTTTGCCGGCAGTCCTTTCGCGTATGCCAGATCGGTGGTTGCCATGAAAAATCGGTGAGCTCTTACGTTACAAGTTCCTTACGCCGGAAAGAAGCACTTTTATCTGCCTGCGTTACGGCGAGCTTAGCCTCTTGATAAACCTGTGGAGATCCTGTGCGGTACCGAGGACGCTAAAGTACTGATTCAGGGCGTTCCGCCGCGTGATTTCCACACGCCGAAATGAAAACAATTTTAGGGTATTCTGTTTTTCTTCGCCCGTCAAGAGGAAAGGAGCGGTTACTTCTTGTCGTCGCTTTTGGCTTCCGGCTTGGGCATCGGAACGATGGTCGCGGTGGTAATGTAATCGACCTTGGGCATGTAGCGGTCGAGGTAGGCTTTGCCGCCGCCTTCGATCTCGTTTTCTTTATTCGCGGTATCGCCGTAACCGGAATAGAACTGATCGACAATCTCCATGCCTTCGACCACTTCTCCGATCGGCAGGAACGGAGCGGCCTGCGTGTCGAGGAACGTGTTGTCCTTGTAGTTGATGAACATCTGCGTTCCGCGCGTGTTGGGGCCGCCGGCGTTGGCGAAGACCAGCGTGCCGCGTTTGTTGGAATGGCCGGACGGGCGGTCGTCAAGAAGCTTCCGCGCTTCCCAGGTTTTGTTCTCCTCGGGCTTGATGGCGATGCCGAACTGCGCCATGAAGCCCTGGATCACGCGGAAGAACGACGCGCCGTTGAAGAATCCGCCGCGCACCAGGGCGTAGAAACGATCCGCGCCGCGGGGAGCCCAGTCTTTGTGGACGTCGATGAGCACGGTCCCCTTGGTGGTCACCATCTTCACGCGATAGTTGGCTGGCGCCACGCCTGAGCCGGAAGATTTCGCGGGTCCTTTGGTTTGCGCCAACAGGGCGCCGCACATCAGAACTGCCAACAGAGCATTTTTCATAGAATTTCCATCATACTATCGAC
Organism: Terriglobia bacterium; assembly: GCA_963797245.1. Classification (GTDB taxonomy): domain Bacteria; phylum Acidobacteriota; class Terriglobia; order Bryobacterales; family Bryobacteraceae; genus Palsa-187. Next base: position 144,655 of record CAWCPE010000005.1, on the reverse strand, counting down.
GCTTGCGAAATCGAAATTCGTGTTTTTGCATGTAGACCCGTCCGCCGCGGAATTCGACGCTTTCGGCCTGGAGGCGCAGGCGCTGTTCGGCGCCGGCATCTTTGGGGAGCAGAATTTTTCCGCCGGCTCCGAGCACGCGGAACCACGGCAATCTGCCATCGGTATCGCGCAGCGCCCAGGCGACGCGGCGGGCGTTGCCGGGAAATCCGGCGGCTTCGGCGACAGCTCCATAGGTCGCGACTTTGCCTTTGGGAATCTTCGCGACTATCGCTCGCATTTCGGCCAGCATGGGGTTAGACGGGGACGGCGGATTTCAATCCGCGCGGAGCTTTAGCTCCGCTGGTCGGAAGCAAGGCTGAAGCCTTGCGCGGGTTGAAGCCCGCCGTCCTTTGCGTCATTTAATATGCCTTGGCGATGACGACCCGGCGGTCTACCTGTTCGCCGGTGACGATGCATTTTCCCGGGCCGTCGTATTCGTCGACCTGTGGGATACAGCGGATGGTGGCTTTGAATTCCTTGAGGCGCGCATCGCAGGCGGGGTCGTCTTTGACGTGCGCCATCACGAATTTGCCGCCGCCTCTTTCCGCGGTCACGGAAGCGAGGATCTCCTCGACCTCCTGAATCGAATTGGCCAGTACCGTGTTTTCCTTGAGGCGGCGCTTGGCGGATTCGAATAAATCGATCTGCATTTGATTCAGCGTCGAAAGCAGCTTCGAAGGCGCTTCGTCCTGCGGAATAATTTCTTTGGTTCCGGTGTCGCGCCGCTTCAGGACGATATTGTTCGACGCGAGATCGCGCGGACCGAGTTCCATCACCACCGGCACTCCGCGGCGCTCCCAGTGGAAAAATTTCGCACCGGGACTTTGTCCTTCCCGCGTGTCGACCTTCGCTCCGATGTCGAGCGCGATGCGATGCGCGGCTTCGAGCACCCTCGATTTCTCTTCATCTTTGCGATAAATGGGAACCAGAACCGATTTGACGGGCGCGAGTTTCGGCGGCAATACCAGGCCTTTGTCGTCGGAGTGGCTCATGATGAGTCCGCCGATCAGCCGCGTGGATGCGCCCCAACTGGTTTGCCAGACGTAATCGAGCTTGCCTTCGCTGGTCTGGAACTGGACGTTGAAAGCCTTGCCGAAATTCTGGCCGAGATCGTGGCTGGTGCCGGATTGGAGCGCCAGGCCGTTCTGCATCATGGCTTCGATCGCGTAGGTGCGCACCGCACCGGCGAACTTTTCGGCGCTGGTCTTCTGGCCCTTGATGACCGGCATCGCCATCACGTTTTCGGCGACATCGGTGTAGACGCCGAGCATCCGCAGCACTTCTTCGAGCGCTTCTTCATGCGTCGAGTGGGCGGTGTGGCCCTCCTGCCACAGGAATTCGGTGGTGCGGAGGAACATGCGCGTTCGCAATTCCCAGCGAATGACGTTGGCCCATTGGTTGATCAGCATGGGCAGGTCGCGATAGCTCTGAATCCACTTCGCGAAAAAGTGACCGATGATGGTTTCCGAAGTCGGGCGGATGACGTAAGGCTCTTCGAGCTCCTTGCCGCCGGCGTGCGTGACCACGGCGAGCTCTGGCGCGAAGCCCTCCACGTGCTCGGCTTCCTTCTGCAAAAAGCTCTGCGGGATCAACAGCGGGAAATAAACGTTCTGGTGGCCGGTGGCTTTGAAGCGATCGTCCAATTCGCGCTGGAGCAGTTCCCAGACCGCGTAGCCATTGGCTTTGATGACCATGCAGCCTTTGACGATTTCGGCGGGCTCCGCCATGTCGCCTTGCAGAACTACGTCCTGATACCACGCGGCGAAGTCCTGGGCTCGTGGAGTGATGGGGGATTCGGCCATTTTGTTTTTGTGGCGGGAACGACGTTTAACCGCTCCCTTTGGTCGCGGCTCGCGGCGGCGATGGATGGTCGATGCGAGCCGTGACCAAAGGGAGCGGTTAAGAGATCGGGTTCCTCACGAACTACTAGGTTACGTTATCTCAGCCGGCAGCGCGCGACTGCATCGCGCCATCCGGCTATCAGCGATTCGCGTTGATCGGCGTTCATCTGCGGCTCAAACGTGCGCTCGGCTCGCCAGAATTTTTGGACTTCGGCGGGGCTCTTGAAGAATCCGGTGGCGAGTCCCGCGAGGTACGCCGCGCCGAGCGCGGTGGTTTCGATATCAGCCGGGCGCACGATCGGGCAGTTGAGAATGTCGGCCTGAAATTGCATCAGAAAATTGTTGGCGGTCGCGCCGCCGTCGACGCGCAGTTCTTTCAACTTCTCGCCGGTGTCGGATTCCATCGCTTCCACCAGGTCGCGCGTCTGGTACGCGATGCTTTCAAGAGTCGCGCGCGCCAGGCGGGCGCGATCGGTGGCCGCGGTGATTCCGGTGACGATTCCGCGCGCCGACGAATCCCAGTGCGGCGCGCCCAAGCCGACGAATGCGGGGACCACGTAGACGCCCCCGTTATCGGGAACGGATGCCGCGAGCGCGTCGGTTTCAGAGGCGGCGGTGATGATTTGCAGCTTGTCGCGCAACCATTGGACGGCTGCTCCGGCGATGAAGACGCTGCCTTCGACGGCGAATTGGGCCGAACCGTCGGTGGACGCGGCGCGGGTTGCGAGCAAGCGGTTTTTCGAGACCGGAGCGTTGCCGCCCGAGTGCATCAGCGCGAAACATCCGGTGCCATATGTGTTTTTCGACAATCCCGGCGAGAAACAGGCCTGGCCGAATAATGCAGCCTGCTGATCTCCAGCAATGCCCGCGATGGGGATTTCCGCGCCCAGATATTCGCGCGCGGCCATGCCGCAGACACCACTCGACGGGACGATTTTCGGCAGCATCGAATGCGGGATTTCGAAGATGTCGAGCAGTTCGCGATCCCACTCGCCTGCCGCGAGATTCATGAGCATGGTGCGCGATGCGTTGGTGGGATCGGTGGCATGCACGGCGCCGTTGGTCAGCTTCCAGATCAGCCAGGTGTCGACGTTGCCGAACAGCAGGTCGTCGGGATTCGAAGGGGCCGAATCGAGCAGCCAGCGAATCTTGCTGCCGGAAAAATAGGCGTCGATCACCAGGCCGGTCTTTTTTTCGATGAGCTCGCGGGGTTCTAGCGCGTCGCAATATGCAGCCGTGCGACGGCATTGCCATACGATGGCCGGCGCGACCGGCTGACCGGTATGTCGATTCCACACCACCGTGGTCTCGCGCTGGTTGGTGATGCCGATCGCGGTGATCTGGCTGGCGTCCACTTTGGCGGATTTCAGAACGCGCCGGGCGGAATCGAGCTGGGCAAGGAAGATCGCGTTGGCGTCCTGTTCCACCCAGCCTGGATGAGGATAGAAACAATCGATGAGCGACGACTCCATCGCGATGCGGCGGCCCTGCTCGTCATAAAGCGCGGACCGGGCGCTGGTGGTCCCTTCGTCGAGGGCGAGAATGAATGGCACCCATAAATTATACGGGCAGATTATAGAGGGTTCGTAAAAAGGGGACAGACCGCTCTGTCCACTGACATTGCGGACACTGGCAGCGATGGCTTACGAGCGGGGACAGAGTGTTCAGTCCCCTTTTTACGAACCCTCTATAATCAGGTTATGTTCTTTCGCCGGAAGACGCCGCATGTGCCGACTTTTGAAGAGCGGATCGCGGGATTGAAAGAGTACAAGTTTGAAACTCGCAGCGAATCGCCGACCAGAGTGCGTGTGACGCGCGGCGGGTGCGGAGCGATTCTCGAACAAGCCGGCGATGGTGTGAAGATCGGCAAAGCGGGCGTGATTGTTGGCGAGGAGATCGCCATGCTGGTCAGCCGCGGATTCCAGATGTTTCTGCGGACACCGTCCGGGCACGAGATCCCCGCGCTCGCTACGCACCTTGAAAGACTGCACGCCTTCGACGAGGATCTGCGCGAAGGGCTCGGGATCACCAGCCTGTACAATTTGTCGCTCGGCACCACCAGTGACGAGCATCTGTACGATCGCGTGGAAGAACGCGACGAGGGTCCGCACCGGAACGCTTGGGATAAATGAACGCCAGGGGTTAGTTGTGGCGCACGCACTCTTGCGTGCCGTGTCGAGACTCGTCTCGACCCATGTCTCTCGGAAGCCAAGGCGTCGACAAAGTGTCGACGCGGCACGCACGAGTGCGTGCGCCACAGCCGGGCCACTCACATTTTCTTTGCTGGGCGACCGGCGTTCACCCGGTTCAGAGCACCCGCGGGCGCGCAAACAGGAAGATGAGCGCGACGACGAGTAACAGCGTCAGGCCGCCGCTGGGATAATATCCCCAGCCCCATCCGGTCGAGTACGGCCACGTCGGCAGCAGCGCCAAGATCAACAAAACAAGCAGGATCATCAGTAGAGTTTGGCTCATATTTTTTCCTCGTCAGCTAATGCGCGCAGGGAGCATGGCCGCAGTTGCATTGGATGTCCGGGGTCTTGGCTTCGCCTTCGCAATACGTGCTGCAATAGTCGCTCCCAGGCTTGGCCTGGCAGTGACAGCTAGGGTGTGCACATTTCTTTTGGTCCACAAGCGCCTCCACCTGATTGATGGGTTGCCGATGGATTTATTTCGCGTTTGTTAAAGTCGAGGCGTGGGTCCGCCGATAGTCCGGGGAGGAGGATTTGCGCTTGGTCGGCTTCGAAACTATCCTCACCGGCGGACTCACGGTGATCGTTTACACGCTCATCCTGGTCGCGATTTACCGGGTTTTTCAGATCGGCGCGGATGTCGGCGAAATGAAAGAGCTGCTGAAGGACATCCGGCGCAATACCACTCCCGCCGAGTCGCAGGGGGCGTTGACGACGGTATCGCGTCCTGACTCGCCAGAGGCTCTGGTGCGCGCGGTCCACGCGGCGTCGTATCAGGAGCTGGACGACACGATCGCGGAGCCGGCGGCGCACAAGCCGGCGTAACGCATCATTTTTCTACGAATTCGTTGGTGAACGTCGCCGCCAGGTCGATCTTGGCGGTGCGGACATCCGCGATCGACACGCCGAGCACTTTACGCACGGCCGCCGCGGCATCCAGGTTCAGCTTTCCGTCTGTCGACAACATGGCTTTGAGCGCGTCAAGACCTGCCAGGTCGATCGCTTCATCGCCGGTCCGAAACTGAGCGGGCATCCGGTCGCGAATCTGGGCGGCGGAGTTCGAGCGCAGCCAATCCATGGTGCGCAGTGCGGCGCGGGCCATACGGCGCGCCTCTTCGCGATGCGCAGCGAGCCAGCGCGGGGTCGAATATAAGACCACGGACGGATATTCGTCTACTCCGAACACCTGGCGGGTGCCGGCAGCGGTGCGCGTATCGGCCAGAATCCGGAGCGCGGGCATTTTCTGGCGCGCCATGCCGAGGGCGGGATCGGTCATGATGGCGGCGTCCACCTGCGACCGGGTAATGGCGGCGACGGCGGTCGCGGACATGCCGATGGACGCGACGCTGACGTCGGTGGTGGCGATTCCGTGGGTCGACAGCAGGTAATTCAAGAGCATGTTCGTGGACGATCCGGCGGAAGAGACTCCCACGATTTTGCCTTTCAGATCTTCGATTTTCATAACCTGCGGCGATACCGCAACGGCCACTAACCCGGGATAGCGGAGCACGGAAATGAATGCGCGCACGTCCTTTCCCTGCGCGGCCATCTGGATGGTGTGATCGTAAAATCCACACACCACGTCGGTACTGCCGCCGAGCAGCGCTTCGAGCGATTTGGATCCGCCGGGGAAATCCTGAATGCTGACGTCGAGCGATTCGTCGCGATAATAGCCGAGCTCCTGGGCAAGCGTAGCGACTAAATAAATGAGCTGAGCTTGTCCGCCGACTGCCAGACGCACGGGCAGGGCCTGGCGCGATTCGCGGGAGCACGACGTGAGCAAAAGGATCAGGCAAATGCTAGGCAGAAAGCGCGGCACGTAGCCTCTCCGGTAGAGCGGTGGCACGCTGGGTCTCGCGATCGAGAGCGGCGATGGTCACCTTCCCATGCCCCACCGGGCGGCCGTCGATCGACGCAGCGAACGCGAGCGTAAAGGAAGCGCGGCCCAGCCGGTCGACGGTGACCGCGATGTCGAGCAGATCGTCATAAGTGATCGCGCCCGTATAATCGCATTCAACATGCACGCGCGGGAATCCGGTTTTTCCGTCCTGGATAATGTTGTAGCCGACGCCCCGGCTGCGCAGGAACTCCACCTCGGCGGCGTCAAAGTGGTGCAATAGAGATATGTAGAAGATGCGGCCGCTCGCGTCGGTGTCGCCGAAGCGGACGCGGCTTTGCCAAATGAAGGGTTTCGCGGACATCTTGTGTTACGATACAACGGTATTTGAGCTGGATGGGCCACCAAGCTACAGCTGGCGAGTGAAAACTATGCGCCTTTCTGATAAATTTACGATCGAACGCGGCAGCGTTTATCTCACCGGGATTCAGGCGCTGGTCCGGCTGCCGATGGACCAGATGCGCCGCGACCGACGCGCGGGGCTCAAGACCGGCGCGTTCATTTCCGGATACGAAGGGTCGCCGCTGGGCGGCTACGATCTGCAACTGGCGCGGTCACGCAAGCTGCTGGATGAGCACAACATCGTTTTTCGTCCCGGCGTGAATGAAGATCTGGCCGCGACGTCGGTGATGGGCAGCCAGATTTTCGATGTAGCCGGAGGCGCGAAAGTCGATGGCGTGGTCGGGATCTGGTATGGAAAAGGCCCCGGCGTCGACCGGTCGGGCGATATTCTGCGGCACGCCAACCTGGCGGGAACCGGAAAAAACGGCGGAGCGCTGGTGCTCGCGGGAGACGACCATAGCTGTAAGAGCTCGACTATTCCGCACCAAAGCGATTTCAGTCTGTACAACGTAGGCATTCCGTTTCTGTACCCGGGGAACACACAGGAAATCATCGATTACGGGCTGCTGGCGATTGCGCTTTCAAGATTTTCGGGCGCCTGGATCGGATTGAAGCTACTGACTGATATCTGCGACGGCGGCGGAACGGTGGTGGTGGATCCGGACCAGCCCGCGATCCGGTTGCCGGAGGGTTATCAGAGGAATGTAGACGCCCGGTTAGTGCCGCCGGTCACGCTAGCGCTCGAACAGGAAGTGAATGCGCGGCGATTGCAGGCCGCCATCGAGTTTGCTCGGCTGAATTCGCTGAATCGATGGTTCGGCGCTGACAAGGCGTGGCTCGGGATCGCCAGTGCGGGCAAGTCGTATTTCGACCTGATGCAGGCTCTGCGCGATCTGGGGCTGGGCGAAGGCGAACTGAACGAGCTCGGCATTCGTGTGGCGAAGTTCGGAATGACGTTCCCGCTCGACGGCCAATTCGCTCGCGAATTCGCGCAGGGACTGGCAGCCGTGCTGGTGATCGAGGAAAAGCGCAGCTTCCTGGAGTTGCATTTGCGCGACGCGCTGTATCGGATGCCGGCGCGTCCCATCGTGCTGGGGAAAACGGATGCGGAAGGCGCGCCGCTGTTCCCCGCGTGGGGCGAACTGGACCCCGACAAGATCGCGACGGTGATGGGCGGGCTGCTCGGGACACGTGGAACGACGGAACAGGTCGCTTCAAGAGTGCATTTCATCGAAGACGTGACCACGCGGCCGCGCGAGCTTTCGACGTCGCGGCCTTCGAATTTCTGTTCGGGCTGCCCGCACAACCGATCCACCTTGCTGTTACCCGGGCAGATCGCCGGCGGAGGCATCGGGTGCCACACCATGGCGATGCGGCTGATCGATTCGAATCGCCAGTTTTCCTATTTAACGCACATGGGAGGCGAAGGCGCGCCGTGGATCGGGATGGCGCCGTTCGTCAAGCATGAACACGTGTTTCAGAACATCGGCGACGGGACATTTTTTCACTCTGGTTCATTAGCGGTGCAGGCGCTGATTGCGTCGGGCTTGAACATTACTTACAAGATCCTGTACAACGGCCACGTCGCGATGACCGGCGGGCAGGCTGCGCAGGGCGCGCTGCCGATTCCGCAGTTGACGCGCAAGCTCGAATCGGAAGGCGTGCGCAAGATCATTATTCTTGCCGAAGAGCCGGAAAAATATCAGAATGTCGAGCTGGCTTCGAACGCGCAGGTCCGCGATCGCAGTGAGCTTGAAAAGACGCTGGCGGAGTTAGCGCAGATGCCGGGCGTCACGGCGATGATTTACGACCAGGAGTGCGCGGCCGAGAAGCGCCGCAAACGGTCGCGCGGAAAATACGCGGAACCGACTACGCGGCTGATGATCCATGACGAAGTCTGCGAAGGCTGCGGCGATTGCGTGAAGCAATCCAATTGCATGAGCCTGACGCCGGTGGCGACGCCGCGCGGGCAGAAGATGCGGATTCATCAATCCTCCTGCAACAAGGACTATTCGTGCGCGCTGGGCGACTGTCCGTCGTTCGTGACGGTGAAAATCAAGCCCGGGACAGGGCTGCGCAAGCGGCCGATTCCCGAGCTCCCTTCGACCGAAGTTTCGGAACCGCGCGAGGTGGCGCCGGTGGGCGCGGGTTATCGCATCGTGGGCCCCGGCATTGGCGGAACCGGAGTGGTGACCATCAACGCTCTGCTTGCGACCGCAGCGTGGATTGACGGATTGTACGTGGCAACGTTAGACCAGACCGGCTCCGCTCAGAAGGGTGGCGCGGTGATCTCACACCTGCTGCTCAGCCGCAAACCGATCGAAGCGCCGAATCGCATCAATATCGGCAACGCGGACGTCATCATAGGTTTTGATCTGCTGGGTGTCGCGAATCCGGAGCATCTCAAATTCGCGTCGCCCGAACGGACCACGGCCGTTCTGAATACCAACCTCACGCCCACCATCGATGTGATCCGCAGCCGCGCGCCGTTGATGGGCCCGGAACGCATGCTGGAACAGATCAATACGGTCACGCGCCGCGGACGGAATATTATTATCGACGCCAACCGCCTCGCCGAAGGTTTGTTTGGCTCCCACATGGCAGTGAATCTGTTCATGGTCGGCGTGGCGTACCAGGGCGGCCTGATCCCTCTGTCGCTCACGGCCATCGAGCAGGCCATTCGACTCAATGAAGTCGATATCGAAAAGAATCTGCAGGTGTTCGAGTGGGGCCGCAAGTATTATCACGACGCGAAATCGGTGGAAGCGGTGCTGCAGAGCTCGGCGCCGAAAGCGGCCGCGGATTTCGATCGCGTCGCGGAGCTGACTGCGTACCAGAATGCGGACTACGCCCGTCAATATTCGGAGTTCGTGAGCGAAGTGGCGCGCAAGGCGCCGGCTCTTGAAGAAACGGTCGCGCGATACTTGTACAAATTGATGGCGTACAAAGACGAATACGAAGTGGCGCGCCTGCTGACCAAACCGGAATTCCGGCAGCAGATCGACGAGACGTGGGCGGAAGTCGAATCGGTTTCCTACAACCTGCATCCGCCGCTGCTCCGGAATTTCGGCGTCAAGCAGAAAATGAAATTCGGCCCATGGTTCCGGACGCCGCTGCGGATTCTGGCGTTAATGAAGTCGCTGCGCGGCGGGGTGCTGGATATTTTCGGCTACAATTCGCACCGGCGGGCCGAGCGCGCGCTGATCGCCTGGTATCGCGACCTGATCTCACAGGTCATGAACCGTCTGAACGAAAACAATACCGCGAAAGCCATCGAAATCGCGGCGCTGCCCGACCAGATCCGCGGCTATGAACGGATCAAAGAGGACAGCATCGAGCGGGTGAAGAAGCTCGCCGACGAGAAGCTGGCGGAGATGGCGGTCGTCGCCGTGATGGCGCGGTAAATCAGTGGCGCACGCACTCCTGCGTGCCGCCTTGGCACTCTTGCCGACGCCTGTTCGATCGCAGACAAGGTGTCGCGATGAGTCGCGACACGGCACGCAGGAGTGCGTGCGCCACGCTGCCACTCCAATTTGATATGTTCAGAAGCGCGCGAGGGCGCCATGAACATTACCCTGAATATCAACGGCAAGAACTACACGAATGACGTGGAGCCACGGCTGCTCCTGATCCACTACCTGCGCGAGGTGGTCGGGCTCACCGGCCCTCATATTGGCTGCGAAACGTCGCTGTGCGGCGCTTGCACGGTCGAGGTCGACGGGAAGGCGATCAAAAGCTGCACCATGTTCGCGGTGCAGGCAGATGGCGCGAGCGTTCTGACCATCGAAGGCCTTGCGACCGACGGCAAACTCCACAAAATGCAGGAAGCCTTCTGGAACGAACACGGACTCCAGTGCGGTTTCTGTACGCCCGGCATGATCATTGCCTCGAAACAGATTCTCGACCGCAATCCGAATCCCACCGAAGCCGAGATCCGGCAGGGTCTCGAAGGCAACGTGTGCCGCTGCACCGGGTATCAGCACATTGTCAACGCGGTGAAGGCCGCGGCGAAGGCGGTAGGAGCGTAACCAATGGCTACCACGATTACCAAAACCGAACCGCTGGTCGGCAAACGCATCCGCCGCCGCGAAGATCCCCGCCTGATCACCGGCACGGCCACTTACGTCGACGACATCAAGATGCCGGGCATGCACTACGCCTGCATCGTGCGCAGCCCGCACGCGGCGGCGAAGATCCGCTCGATCGACATCAGTAAAGCCGCGAAGCATCCCGGCGTCGCGGCGGTCTTCACCGGACGCGATACGGAAAAAGTGGGACCCGTTCCGTGCGGCGCTTCCCTGCCCGGACTGCGTGTGCCGCACCATCACATCCTGGCGACCGAACGCGTCTATTTCGTCGGTCACCCGGTGGCCGTAGTGGTGGCGACCGATCGCTACATCGCGGCCGATGCGGCGGATCTCGTCGAAGTCGACTGGGACGTCCTCGCCGCCGTCGCCGATCCGGAAAAGGCGCTGGCCGCGGGCGCGCCGGCCGTGCATCCTGAGTGGCCCGATAACAAGGCTTTCGATTTCCACCAGGAACATGGCGAAATCGACAAGGTGTTCGCTGAAGCCGACGTCGTGATTAAGCAGCGCATCACCAGCCAGCGCCTGATTCCGACCGCGATGGAAACCCGCGGCGTAGTGGCCGAATGGCGTCCGGCCGACCGCCAGTTGAATTTATATTCGTCGACCCAGATTCCGCACCTGATGCGGACGCTGGTCGCGATGATGCTCGGCCTTGAGGAGAACCGGCTGCGCGTAGTCGCCCCGGAAGTCGGCGGAGGGTTCGGCAGCAAGCTGAACGTGTACGCCGAAGAGGCGCTCATGGGATTCGTGGCCATGAAGATCGGGAAGCCGGTGAAGTGGATCGAATCGCGGCGCGAAAATTTCACCTGCACCATCCACGGGCGCGGCCACGTCGATTTCTACGAAATCGCGGCCAAGCGCGACGGCACCATTCTCGGCATCAAGCTGAAAATCCTGCAGGATCTGGGCGCCTATCATCAATTGCTGACGCCGGCCATCCCGACGCTGAGCGTGCTGATGATGCCCGGCCTGTACAAGACGCAAAACGTTCGCGCAGACATCGTCGGCGTGTTCACCAATTGCGTGCCCACCGACGCCTATCGCGGCGCGGGCCGGCCCGAAGCAACGCACGGGATCGAGCGCATGGTCGACATGCTCGCCGCGGAGTTGAAAATGGACCCGGCGGAGATCCGGCTCAAGAATTTCGTGCCGAAATCCGAATTTCCGTTCCCGACCGCCACGGGTCTTACCTACGATTCCGGCGATTATGACGCGCCGCTCAAGAAGGCTCTCGATATCGCCGGGTACGACGCGCTGCGGAAAGAACAGGCCGAAGCGCGCAAGCAGGGCAAGCTGATGGGCATCGGGATGTCGACCTACGGCGAGATCTGCGCCCTGGGACCGTCGCCCGCCACGCCCGCCGGCGGTTGGGAAAGCGCGACCGTCAAGATCGATCCCACCGGCAAGGTCACGGTGATGACCGGCTGCTCGCCTCACGGACAAGGCGAGGAGACCACCTTTGCACAGATCGCCGCGGACGAGCTGGGCGTGGATATCGACGACATTCTGGTGCTGCACGGCGACACAGCCATCGTGCAATACGGCATCGGCACGTTCGGAAGCCGCGGAACGGCCGTCGGCGGCACGGCCATGTACTTCGCCCTGCAGGATCTGAAAGCCAAACTCAAGAAGTTCGGAGCCATGCTCCTCAATTCCGATGACGTGACGCTTTCGGGCGGCCAGGTCATCGACAATAAGACCGGCGCAACCAAATCGGTGCAAGAACTTGCCGCCGCATCCTATCGCGCCATGCAGCTTCCGCCCAATACCGAACCGGGCATGATCTCGACGCATTTCTGGGAGCCTCCCAATTTCACCTTCCCGTTCGGCGCGCACATCGCGGTGACGGATATCGATCGGGACACGGGTCAGATCACGATCCGCCGGTACATCGCGGTCGACGACTGCGGAAATATCCTGAATCCGCTGATCGTCGACGGGCAGGTGCACGGCGGCGTCGCGCAAGGTCTCGGCCAGGCGCTGTGGGAGCAGGCCGTCTATGACGATAACGGCCAGCTGATTACCGGAGAGATGACAGACTACGTGCTTCCGCGCGCGCACATGATGCCGTGGATTGAATCCAGCCACACCATTACGCCGACGCCGGTGAATCCGCTGGGCGTGAAGGGGGTGGGCGAAGCGGGAACCATCGGGTGCTCGCCCGCGGTGGTCAATTCGGTGGTGGACGCGCTCTCGCCGCTGGGCGTGAAGCACATCGACATGCCGATGACGCCGGAAAAAATCTGGTCGCTTTTGAAGGGAGCCTCGGCATGATTTCGCAGAACTTCGATTATTCGGCTCCGGCGACGCTCGCCGAAGCGCTGAAGCTTATTGACGCCGGAGCGAAGCCCCTGGCAGGTGGAATGAGCCTGATCCCGATGATGAAGCTGCGGCTCGCCGCGCCGGACAAGCTGGTCTACATCGGGAAACTCAAAGACCTGGATTACATTCGCGAAGCGGCGGATGGGATTCACATCGGCGCCGGTTCGACCCATCATGCAGTCGAGATCTCCGGTCTGGTTCGCGGAAAATGCCCGCTGCTGGCGGAAACGGTAGCGCATGTGGGCGATCCGCTGGTTCGCAACATGGGCACCATGGGAGGCAGCGTCGCGCATGCCGATCCTTCCGCCGATTATCCGGCCGCATTGCAGGCGCTCGAAGCGAAGATCGTACTGAAGAGCTCGGCCGGAGAGCGCACGGTTTCGGCCGCGGATTTCTTCGTCGATACGTTCACCACCGCGCTTGAGGCGGGCGAAATCGTGAGTGAGGTGATTGTGCCGGTGGAGGGCTCCGGCGTCGGCACCAGCTATCAGAAAATGGTCCAGCCGGCCAGCGGATTCGCGATCGTAGGCATCGCGGCGCGCATTCAGAAAAGCGGCGGGAAAATTTCGATGGCTCGCATCGGCGTGACGGGATTGTCCAACCGGTCGTATCGCGCGACAGCAGCCGAACAGGCGCTCGAAGGAAAAGCCGGATCGGCCGGCGATATTCAAAACGCCGCAGCGCTGGTTCCGGAAGGCGTGGACGCCAACTCCGATCTGTTCGCCTCGGCCGAATACCGCAAGCATCTGGCAGTGGTGTATGCCGCCCGCGCAATCCTGGCCGCGCTCGCGAGGTCGGCTTGAAAATTGCCGGGACGCACGCGCTTGCGGCGGCGCCGGATCGGGCCTATGCGCTGCTGCTCGACCCGGCCGTGCTCGCCAAATCGATTCCGGGATGTGAGTCGCTTGAACGCATTGGCGACGACGAATACAAAATGAAAATGAAGATGGCGCTGGCCGCCGTATCCGGCGCTTTCGAGGGGAAAGTGCGGATCGTCGATCAGAACCCGCCGTCCAGCTTCCGGATGGAAGTGGATGGCGCCGGTAAGATCGGATTCGTCAAAGGCAGTGGGATGCTGACACTGACGGCGTCGGGTGAAGGGACGTCGGTGGCCTATAACGGCGACGTTCAGGTGGGCGGCACTATTGCGGCGGTGGGTCAGCGGCTGATCGATACGACCGCCAGGATGATGATCAAGAAATTTTTCGAGCGTCTGGAAGCAACCTGACTTTGTCAGGCTTGCAGTACTGCCGAGCCCAGCCAGAAACATTCGATGGAGCGGCACAGCTCCAGCAACTCCTCGAGACTGCCCGGTTTTTGTAGATAGCAATTGGCGTGGAGGTCGTAGGCGCGGGAGATGTCCTCCGGATTGGTCGAGGTGGACAGGATCATCACCGGGATGTGACACAGCCGTTGTTCCAGCTTGATCTCGGCCAGCACCTCGCGTCCGCTCTTGCGGGGGAGATTCAGATCGAGCAGGATCAGGTCCGGCCGCGGACTGCCCAAGTATTTCCCCTCCTGGCGCAGGAACGCCATGGCCTGTTCGCCATCCCTGGCGACGTGCATTCTGCTGGTCAGCGCGCCTTCTCTCACCGCTTCTTCCATTAGCCGGATGTCCCCGGGATTATCTTCCACGAGTAATACCTGGGCTCGCACGAACGGCGATCCTTTATTGTGTAGCGGCGACTTCATGGGTGCGGGTGCGATAGTATTGGGTGCGCCGCGCGGGGAATTTTTCTCACGCGATTATGAGCCGCCTGAATCGCCCGCGGCCTTCTCGCGCGATTTTTCGGCCTTCGCCGGAATCGTAAAATGGAACACCGTGCCCACGCCGGGTTCCGATTCGAACCAGATGCGTCCGCCATGCCGCTCCACGATTTTCTTGCAGATGGCGAGTCCGATTCCGCTGCCCGAGTATTCCGTACTCTCATGCAAACGCTCGAAAATGCGGAAGATCCGGTCCGCGTGGCGGCTTTCGATGCCGATCCCGTTGTCGCTCACCGTGAAAATCCAATCCGAACCCTGCTCGCGGGCCGAGATCCGGATTTCGGGAGGCCGGTCGCCATGGAACTTGATCGCGTTCGCGATCAGATTCTGAAACACCTGGGCCAGCAGCCCGGGATCGGCTGGAATGGAGGGCAATGGATCGAGCTGGACCAGCGTGCCACTTTCCTCAATCGCCGCGCTCAAGTTCTGCAGCGCATTCGCGACGATTTCGCCTGAGTCGGACGGCTCCCGGATCAATGCCTGGGTGGAAATCCGGGAGACAGCCAGAAAATCCCGAATCAGCCGCTTCATCCGCTCCGCGCCATTGACAGCGTATCGTAGAAATTCTTCGCCATCCTCATCCAGGCGACCGCGGCAGCGCCGTTCGAGCAGGTTCAGATAGCTGGTGATCATACGCAGCGGTTCCTGCAAGTCGTGCGAGGCCAGATAGGCGAACTGCTCCAATTCGGTATTGGACCGGCGAAGCTGGTCGACTGCCGCCGCCAGTTCGTCGGCCGCGCGCTTCCGCTCCGTAATGTCGGTGACCAGGCCGAGCGTCAGTGTCCCGTCCGCGGTATCGATGTAGCTCAGCCCGATCTCCACAGGAAATTCGGCCCCGTCCTTCCTCCGCGCCCATAGGTCCATTCCAACACCCGCCCCGCGCACCCGCGGGTTGGCGACGTATTCCGCGCGGTAGGCCACATGGACCACCCGAAACCGCTGCGGCAGCAGCATCTCGATTTCGCCGCCCAGCAGCTCTTCCCGCCTGTAACCGAACATTTCTTCGGTGGCGCGATTCACCAGCACGATCTTTCCCGCCGCTGAGACCGCGAGAATCGCCTGGGACGCAGCTTCAAGATAAGAGCGAAGTTGCGCTTCGCTGTCTCGAATTTCGGCATTCTTTTGCGCAATCGCCGCTTCCGCCGTTCTGCGCTCCGTAATATCGTTCACCAGGCCGAGCGCGAGCGTGCCTTCCTCGCTTTCGACATAGCTCAACCCGATTTCGACCGGAAACTTGGTTCCATCCTTGCGCAAGCCGGACAGATCCATGCCTGCGCCCATGCTGCGCATGCGAGGATCGCGGAAAAATCCGGCGCGCAACTCCGCATGAGAACCGCGCCGCGATTCGGGGACCAGCATTTCGAGCGGCTGCCCGATCAGCTCCGCGCGCGAATACCCGAACATCTCCTCCGTGCGCCGGTTCACCAGGCCAATGCGGCCCTCCCTGGACACCGCGATGATCGCCTGCGACGCCGCTTCGAAATAGGAGCGAATCTTGGCTTCGCTTGCCAGACGCTCGCTATCCATCAGCCGGCGCAGCCGCTCCTCGGCAGTCGAGCGCGCGGCAATCTCCTCGAGCAGATGCTGATTGGTCTTTTCAAGCGCCTCGGGCGAGCTCAGCCGCAGCGCGGCGGGCGTCATCCGGATGGTCACAATAGCCGTCGCCACCGAAAGCACCGCCGTAATCGCCTTCAGTATCCCCTCCACGCCATACGCCGAATGCCAGATGTTCCAGGCCGCCATCGCATGCGTGGCGCCGCACGCCAGGATGAAGGCTCCGAACATGGCCACCAGCCATCGCAGACCGGCGACGTTGCGCTTGCGTATGAAGAAAAACAGCGTGATCGGGATGGAATAGTATGCGATCGCGATCAGCACGTCCGAAATGACGTGCAGCCACAGCACCGACGGCTGCCACAGGAAACACTGGCCGTGTGGCATGAAATCGGCGGAGAAGAGATCGTGAAAAAATCCGCTCAACGTGACTTAGTGCGGCGCTCGCCTGGATGCTCTCAGAAATTCGCCGCTACAGCGGAATATTCCCGTGTTTCTTGCGCGGCATCGTGTCCACCTTCGTTTCGAGCATCCGCAGCGCCCCGATCACGCGCGGACGCGTCTCGCGCGGCTCGATCACATCATCCAGGAACCCATGCTCCGCAGCGATAAACGGACTGGCAAAGCGATCCCGAAATTCTTCCGTTTTGGCACGCCGTACCGCTTCGGGATCACCCGCGGTGGCCAACTCCCGCCGATACACAATATTCACCGCGCCCTCCGCGCCCATCACCGCGATCTCCGCCGCAGGCCACGCCAGGTTCACGTCGGTCCGCAGATGCTTCGATCCCATCACGCAATACGCCCCGCCGTAAGCCTTGCGCGTGATCACCGTGATCTTGGGAACGGTCGCCTCGGCGAACGCATACAGGAGCTTGGCTCCATGGCGAATAATCCCGCCGAACTCCTGCGCGGTCCCGGGCAGAAATCCGGGCACGTCTTCAAACGTCAGAATCGGAATATTGAACGCGTCGCAGAACCGGACGAAGCGCGCGCCTTTGGTCGATGAATCGATATCCAGGCATCCGGCCAGAAATGCCGGCTGATTGGCGACAATCCCCACGGATCGACCATCCATGCGCGCAAGACCGATCACCATGTTGCGCGCCCAATGCTCCTGCACCTCGAAAAAATCTCCGTTATCGACCACGCGTGCGATCACATCTTTAATATCGTAAGGCTGATTCGACGCCTCCGGCACGATCGTATCGAGGGCGACGTCCTGGCGGTCGGCCGGATCGCCGGTGACCCTCCGGGGTGCATCGTCGCGATTGTTCTGCGGCAGATAGCTCATCAGCTCGCGAATCATGCGCAGGCATTCGGCATCGTCGTGAGCGAGGAAATGCGCCACGCCACTTGTACCGTTATGTGTCGCTGCTCCTCCCAGCGTCTCTTTGGTCACGTCTTCATGCGTCACCGTCTTGATCACGTCCGGCCCGGTGACGAACATGTAGCTAGTCTTATCCACCATGAAGATGAAATCGGTGAGCGCCGGTGAATACACCGCACCGCCCGCGCACGGCCCCATGATCGCCGAAATCTGCGGCACGACGCCGCTCGAAAGCGTGTTACGCAGGAAAATATCCGCATATCCGCCGAGCGAAACCACGCCTTCCTGGATCCTCGCTCCCCCCGAATCGTTCAGTCCGATCACCGGCGCGCCGGTCTTGAGCGCCAGGTCCATAATCTTCACGATCTTTTTCGCATTCGTCTCCGAAAGCGAGCCGCCAAACACGGTGAAATCCTGCGCGAAAACATACGCCGGACGCCCATGGATCATTCCGAAGCCGGTAATGAACCCATCGCCGTCGATCACCTGCTCATTCATCCCAAAATCGTTGCATCGATGGCGCACCAGCTTGTCCATCTCCTCGAACGTTCCTTCGTCGAGCAGCAGGTCGATGCGCTCCCGCGCGTTCAGCTTGCCTTCGGAATGTTGTTTGGCGCGGCGTTCTTCGCCCCCGCCCGCTTCGGCCACCGCGTGGCGCCGGCGCAGTTCAGTCAGTCGATCGGACATAACTCCCTAGTGTAGTTGGTCGTTTGTGTTCGTCGCGCTGCCGCCGCGCGACGGACGGCGGATTTTAATCCGCGCAAGGCTTCAGCCTTGCCCCACGAGCGGCGCTGAAGCGCCACGCGGATTGAAATCCGCCGTCCGCGACGACAGTGCAGGCTACACTGACTATATTGATTCGCCGTCTGGCAGCCTCCGTCATCCTTGCAGCGGCATTGTTCGGACTCCACAACGCCGGTGTGATCTCCGGCGCCCTCGCCCCACCACCGGGATTCGAACCCGCGTGGGTGGTCCGCAACCTGGACGTTCCTCAATACCTGACGTGGCTCAATGCCTCGCGCACCAGCGTCTTGCTGCCCGATTATCACGCGCCCTGGAACACTGAACCCGCGCTGTTCGAGCCTCTGTTCTGGTTAGCCGCCCGCATCCCCTTATCCCCCATCGCCGCGTATTCCGCGTTTCATTTCCTTCTCTACATCGCGGCCGCCTACGTGCTCCTTTACGCCTGCTCCGTCTTCTGCCCCGGCCGCGAAACCTGGTTCGCATTCGCGATGATGATCTGCGCGATTCCCTGGCGGCTCTACGGCTGGCTCTTCGCGTCGCTCTCCGGTTCGATCAAGTGGCAGGCCCTGTTCGCCGGCGGGATGATCGATTACGGCTACGACACCGCGGACGGTCTGCTGCGCGGCGGCTTATCGAACTCACCCACGCTGACCGTCGGTACCATGTCGGTGCTGCTCGCCATGGCGCTGACGGCGCGCTATCTGGAACGCCCATCTCGAGGCGTGCTCGCGGGATTATGCGCGACCGCCTTCGCGTCCGCGTTTTTCCATCCCTTCGAAATTTTCCTGATCGTCCCCGCCGCCGCGATCGCGCTGATCCTCAAGCGCCGATTTCAAGCCTCCATCGCCATCGCCGTCGCTGGCGGCGCAGGGCTCGTGCCCTATTTCATCCAGAGCGCGCGATCCGCCTGGGTCCGCGACGCGGGCGAAATGATTCATTCGTCATTTCACCCCTTCTGGGCCATCGCCGATTTCGGACCTCCCTGCCTGCTCGCGATCTATCTGCTTGCGCTCCGATTTCGAATGCCCGAACCGCGCGACCTGGTGCTCCGAAGCTGGTTCATTACGGCGCCCGTTCTGCTGATCGTCCCTGGCGTCCCGTTCGCGCTGCACCTGTTGAACGGATTCGCGTATTGCACCGCGTTCCTTCTGGTCCGCCGCGTGGCCATCGACAAACAGATCCGCCCGCTGCTCTCGCGTCACCGTCGCGTCGCTTACGGAACACTCGCGGGCGTCGTGGCGCTGTCCGTCGCCGCCATCGCATCGTTTGAACTTCAACTCTGGCGCGACGGCCGCCGGGCCGACACCGTGTGGCTGCTGAACACCGTCCGCCCCACGGCGGAACGCGAGCTTCTCGACTGGCTCAAGCACCAAACCCCGCCGGACGCCCTGATCGTCAGCCCGCCCGATCTTGCGCCGTGGATCGCCACCATCCCACGCCCCAGCTTCGCCAGCCACGATTTCTTCAGCATCACTTATAGCAGCCAGCGTGCGCTCCTCGACAAGTTCCTGGCCGGCGAAATCCCCGCGCAGGATCTGGTCAGCCAATACGGCGCGCAAATCTTCGTGGTTCCCGCCGCGAGCCACGCCCAAATCCCGGCGAGCGTCGAGCGTACCACGATCGGCCCGTGGCACGTCTATATGTTTCCTGATGCGAAGATGAAACCATACCCCGGGCTGGCAGTACTCGAGCCAAATGCGCCGCGTTCTTTGCGCTGGCGCGTGCTCGAATGGTTCGGTAAACGAAATGCTGCCGGCCAAGTGGAAACACGATGAGACGAACTTGTGAAATCGCCGGTGTGATCATCGGGCTCACTGTCGCCGCGAACGCACAGCCGCAACCGCCGCCCTTGCAGGCGAACGCTCAGGTGGTCCTGGTGGCCGCCACCGTTACCGACCGCAAAGGCAACCTGATCGACGGCCTCACCGTGGACGATTTCATCGTCTCGGACGACGGCATCCGCCAGGACATCCGGCTCGACACCTCCGACACGGTCCTCGCGCCCGTTTCGCTGGTGGTCGCCATCCAGTGCAGCGGGATTTCCGCCGCCGTGCTCGCCAAGATCAATCGCGTGGGCGGAATGATTCAGCCGTTGGTGGCCGGCGACCGCGGACGCGCCGCCGTCATCGCCTTCGACGACGAAGTCCGCGTAATCCAGGATTTCACCGGCGACCAGACCAAGATTCGGGCCGCATTCGAAAAAATCGAGCCCCGCGTGATCCGCGCCGGGAAAATGATCGACGCGGTCGCGGAGAGCGTTCAGATGCTCGACACGCGCCCGCTCAATTCGCGGCGTATTCTGCTGATCCTGAGCGAATCGCGCGACCGTCGCAGCAAGTTGAAACTTCCCGATGTGATCGTGATGGCGCAGCGCACCGGTGTGATCATCTACCCAGCCACATATTCCGCCTACGCGACGCCCTGGACTGCGCGGCCTGAGGACAATCCGTCCATGCCCGGCGGTCCCGATTACATGGGCGGCATGGTGGACCTGTTCCGGCTCGGGATGACCAACACCGCCGAGGCTTTCGCGCGCGCGACCGGCGGCCATCATCTGTCTTTTGAGACTCTCAACGGCCTCGAAAACGCGATCACGCGCGCCGGAGAAGAGATTCACGGCCAGTACCTGCTGAGCTTCGTCCCGCGCGAATCGGGCAACACAGGCTACCACCACATCGAGGTCGCGGTGCCTTCCAAATCCGACGCCATCATCCGCGCGAGACCCGGCTATTGGCCGCGCTAGGCAATTTTTGGCGGCACCCTCGAAAACACCGACCGTTCGCGTCGGACGAAAGCCCCATGCGTCAGTGCCTGTTTGAAAAGTGGAGTTTGATCGCCGCCGTCACCGGCAGGGCTGGAGCACAGGCGTCGGCGCAAGCCCTGCCGGTGACGGCGGGGATCAAAGCGTGACCTGGCTCTATGCTCGAATCAGCCCCAAGCTCACGCATGGGGCTTGGCATCTCATGCTGACGCCGTTGTGTCGCAGACGAGGCGTCGAGAAAAGTCTCGACGCGGCACGCAGGAGTGCGTGCGCCACACCCTAGGAACTGGGCGTCTGAAACAGCAGCAGATCCATGCTGAGCGTCACCCGCATTGCCTCCACCGGCTCCGCGCGCATCGGTCGATAGATCGAAACCAGCACGTCCTCCACCGCTTCTGCGTCCAGGTCGGCGATGGTCGTCACGCGCCTTCGCTCAATGAGACTGAATCCGCGCGCGAACGTCTCGACGGTCCGCTCTACACGATCGCGCCCCGGCGCTCCCGTCCGGCTGCGCAGTTCCATCAGGTCGTCGGGCGACGCCAGGGCTACCAGCAGACGCCCCTCCTCGCGCAGGACCCGCCGGAATTCATCCGCATTCATGCGCCCGGTAATGGACAGCAGAATCGAAAACGTCCGGTCCGAATAAGGAAGAAAGCGGTCGGCATTGGCGACAATCCATTCGCATTCCTTGTATCGCCGCGCGGCGGCATTGACGGCCGGAATCGAGATATCCACGCCATGCGCATCGAATCCAGCCAAGCGCGCCAGCGAGCCGAGGTAAAACCCGTCGCCGCATCCGGCATCGAGCACGACATCCCCGGATTGCGCGCCGGTCATCTCCGCGATCCCATCGAGCAGCGGCCGAGTCACCCCGCGATCATGCAATCGCCGCCGCGCGGCCACGGCTTCCTTCGTATCGCCCGGTTCCTTCGACCGCCGGTCCTGCGGCTGGAGCAAGTTGATATATCCGCTGCGTGCGACGTCGAACGAATGGCCGCGCGAGCAGAACGCCCGCTTCTCATCGCGCGTGAGCGCCAAACCGCAACCGCGAACCGGGCAGATCAGCACGTTTCAACAGGCCGTGAGTTGACGAAAATACTCGACCGTCTCACGCAAACCTTCTTCAAGCGATACCTTCGGCTCCCATCCCAGCAGCCGTTTCGCCTTCGAAATATCCGGACGGCGCTTGCGCGGGTCGTCGTCGGGCAGCGGCTCGTAAATCAGATCCAGATCCGATCCCATCAGCCGCCGGATCGCCTGGGCGAAATCGAGAATGGTCAGCTCGGCGGGATTGCCCAGATTCACCGGATAACGCTCGTCCGACGCGCTCAGTTTTACCAAACCATCCACCAGGTCGGAAACGTAACAGAAGCTGCGGGTCTGTGTGCCGTCGCCGAAAATCGTGAGCGGCTGACCGCGCAGGGCTTGATCCAGAAATGCGGGAACCACGCGCCCGTCGTTGAGCGCCATGCGCGGTCCGTAGGTATTGAAAATCCGGGCGATGTTGGTGCGCACCCCGTGCGTGCGATGGTACGCCATGGTCAGCGCCTCGGCGTAGCGCTTGCTTTCGTCATAGCAGGACCGCAACCCCACCGGATTCACATGACCCCAGTACGTTTCCACCTGGGGATGCTCCAGCGGATCGCCGTAGCATTCCGAGGTCGACGTCAGCAGAAAACGAGCCCGATCGCGGCGCGCGATTTCGAGCATGTTGCGCGTCCCCGTGGATCCCGATTCGAGCGTTTCAAGCGGATGTTCCAGATATTCGCGCGGGCTCGCCAGCGATGCCAGATGCCAGACCTGATCGAACGGCCCCGCGATCGTGATTGGCTCGGTCACGTCGAATTCAACAAACCGGAACGCCGGATGATCCGCGAGATGCGCCACATTTGCTCGCGATCCGGTGATCAGATTATCCAGCGCCACCACGGTATCGCCCGAGCACAACAGGCGGTCGCACAAATGGGAGCCAATGAATCCGGCCGCGCCGGAAATGAGATGACGCACTCACGTCATTGTACCAGCGAGGGCGTGCTAGATTATTGACTTACATGTCCTTTTCCTGGGTTGAGCGAGTCATCTTCCTGGTCGCCCTGATCGCCGCCGTCGGCGGATTCTGGGTCCGGTTCCGAAAAGTGCTGGTGCGCATCGAAGCTGCCAAGCCCGATCCGAAGTTTTCCATCCACCCGATCCCCAAACGCGTGTGGGATTTTTTCTGGGAAGTGATGTGCCAGGCCAAAGTAATCCGCGAGCGTCCCCTGCCCGGCCTCGCGCACGCCTTCGTGTTCTGGGGATTTTGCGTATTCGCGTTAATCACGCTGAATCATTTCGCCCAGGCGCTGGGCTTCCCGATTCTCGACAACATGTTCGGCGACGCCTACAAAACCTTCGCGAGATGGTTCGGCGTGGCGGTCGCCATCTCGATTTTGGGATTGTTCGTGCGCCGTTTTTTCGTGCGCCCGAAGTGGCTGGGCGAATTATCGAAGGAATCCGGCATCATCGCCTTGCTGATCTTCGCGCTGATGGTGACGTTTATTTTAGTGGCGCTCTATCCGCAGCATGAAAAAGCACTGTGGTGGGCGCACACCGCCGCGCTGCTCGCGTTCATGCCGCTGATTCCGCACACCAAGCATCTGCACCTGGTGATCAGCCCGGTCACCATCTTCCTTTCGCGCGGCGGATTCAGCGATATTCCGCCTCTGGTCGGAGATGAGGATTTCGGGCTCGATACCGGGAAGGATCTGACGAAACTGGTCGCTTTGCAGGTCTATTCGTGCGTCGAATGCGGGCGATGTTCCGAGCATTGTCCCGCGTTCAATACGCACAAAGTCCTGGACCCCAAGCGCATCGCGCTGGGCGTGCGCGGGTACCTGAACGAATTCGGGCCCCAGTCGGAAGAGCCGCTGCTGGGCAAATATTTGTCGCAAGAGGCGGCGTTTCAATGCACTACCTGCGGCGCCTGCGAATATCAGTGCCCGGTGGGAATCGAGCATTTGCCCATCATCATCGGCCTGCGCCGCGGCGCCGTGAATACCGGCAAGTGGGAGGACGATTACGGCACCAAGCTGTTTCTCGCGCTGGAAAGGAACGGCAACGCGCTCGGGTTCGCATCGAGCGAACGCGACAAGTTCATTCAGAAACAGCAATTTCCCGCTTTCGATGGCACCCAGGAATACTGCCTGTGGTTAGGATGTATGGGCGCCTACGATCCGCAGGGCCGCGAGATTATCTCGTCCTTCGCCCGCGTGATGGAGCACCTGGGGACCACCTTCGGCGTCCTGAAAAAAGAGCGCTGCACCGGCGATCCGGCGCGGCGGTTGGGAAACGATCTGGTATTCCAGCAACTCGCGGAACAGGGCTTGGAGACGTTAAAAACGTCAAAAGTTGCCAAAATTGTGTCGATCTGCCCGCATTGCGTGCGCACCATTTCGACCGACTGGCGCGAGTTCGGCGAAGCGCCTCCCATCGAGCATCACAGCGAATTCATGGCGCGTCACATCGACAAACTGCCCAAGTATGGGTCGGAGAAAGTCGTGTTCCATGACCCGTGTTACCTGGGCCGGTATCGAGGCGTGTTTGAGGAGCCGCGAGCGGTAGCCGGATTGGCCGGCGAGGTGGTCGATCCTGAACGATCGAGAGAGCGCAGCTTCTGCTGCGGCGCGGGCGGAGGGCTCGCGTTCCTGGGCGAAGAAAAGGGCGATCGGGTGAGTCACACCCGAGCGAAAGAGCTGGTGGCGACCGGCGCAAGCGTGGTGGGAGCGGCCTGCCCGTTCTGCAACACGATGTTTCGGGATGCGCTGGCGGCGGTGTCGGAGAATCCGCCTAAGTTACTGGATATAGCCCAGATCGCGGCAGCAGGGATCAAACAGAAGGATTAAGAAGTAGCGTCGCGGTCGAGTTCGGAGTCTTCGGAGTTGTCGATCCGATTTTCCAGATAGGTTTCCGGGTCGACATCGAGCGATGAACCAACCGGGCCCTGTTGGCGGCGCTCGATTTTCTTCGCCATTTTGGCTTCCTGCTTTTCCTTACGCTGTTGTTCCTTCTGCCGTTTCTTGAAAGATTGTGGTCCGCGTCCTGCCATAGGTATGTCTCTATTCTAATGCCTTTTGGACCAGCTTGCCCGGATAAAATCGTGGTTCATCCGGGCGATCACTTCAAGCCGGATGCCTTTCGGGCACACCGCTTCGCACTCGCCGATATTGGTGCACTGGCCGAAGGTTTCCTGGTTCATCCGCGCCACCATTCGCAACGCGCGCTTGTCGCGTTCCGGCTGGCCTTGCGGAAGCAGCCCCAGATGCGAAATTTTCGCCCCGGTGAACAAAGATGCGCTGGCGTTGGGACACGCCGCCACGCAGGCGCCGCAGCCGATGCAGGCAGCCGCATCCATGGCGCGGTCGGAATCGTCTTTGTCGACCGGGATCGTGTTCCCGTCCTGCGCGCTGCCCGCCGGAATCGAAATATACCCGCCAGCAGAAATGATGCGGTCGAAGGCCGAGCGGTCCACCACCAGGTCGCGCAGCACCGGAAACGCTTTCGCGCGCCAGGGCTCGATGTAGAGTTCGTCGCCGTCCTTGAAATGGCGGAGGGTGAGCTGGCAGACGGTAGTTTTCGAGAGCGGGCCGTGCGCGATGCCGTTGATCATGAATCCGCAGGAGCCGCAGATGCCCTCCCGGCAATCGTGCTCGAAAGCGATGGGGTGTTCGCCTTTGAGGATGAGATCCTCATTCAACACGTCCAGCGCTTCGAGCATCGACATGTCTTCATTGAGACCGGCATGTTCGTAGCGGACCATCCCGCCGCGCTGCCCGCGCGCCGGTTGACGCCAGATGTGGAAGGTTAATTTCATGACGCCACGCCCGGCGCACGCTCTGGAGTCGGCGTGAAAATGCGGCCGTTTGAAAACTGCGGACGTGCTCCCCTTGCTGACGCGCGGGGTTCCGCATGTGGCTCATTCGACAGGGCGCCAAACGGAACCCCGACCGTGAGGGAGGGGAGCAAGTCCGTCTTCACGCAGACTCTAACGGGCAGGGCTGGTCTGCCGAAAAAGCCCCGCCAGTCATGGCGGGGTGGAGCACCGTTTTCACGCAGACATTTCATTTGTAACTCCTCTGCGAGGGATGCACGTATTCGAATGACAGCGGCTCCTTGTTGAGGATGGGTGCGCCCTCCCCGGCGTATTCCCACGCGGCCACGTAACTGAAATTTTCGTCGTCGCGCAGAGCTTCTCCGTCGGGCGTTTGATGCTCTTCCCGAAAATGCCCGCCGCACGATTCGTTGCGATTCAGCGCGTCGATGCACATCAGCTCGGCCAGTTCAAAGAAATCCGCCACGCGGCCGGCCTTTTCGAGCGATTGATTGATCTCTTCCGCTCCGCCGAGCACTTTCACGTCGCGCCAATATTCCTCGCGCAGTTCGCGGATTTTGCCGATGGCGTGTTCGAGGCCGCCTGCGTTGCGCGACATTCCGCAATCGTCCCAGACCAGCTTACCGAGTTCGCGATGGAACGAATCGACCGTCCGCGATCCGTTCGCGTTCAGAAGTTTCCGGGTACGCTGGGCGACTTCGTCCTGACCGGCCAGAAATTCGGGATGCGCGGCGTCGACCTTTTCGAATTTCGTGCTCGCCAGATAATTGCCGATGGTGTACGGGATCACGAAGTAGCCGTCGGAGAGCCCCTGCATCAGCGCACTCGCACCCAGGCGATTGGCGCCGTGATCGGAAAAATTCGCTTCACCCGCGACGAACAGGCCGGGGATGGTCGACATGAGCTGATAATCGACCCACAGGCCGCCCATGGTGTAGTGAATCGCGGGATAAATGCGCATCGGGACTTTGTAGGGATCTTCGTCGGTGATGCGCTCATACATTTCGAACAGGTTGCCGTAGCGTTCTTCGATGGTGCCGCGGCCGAGGCGCTGGATCGCGTCGGCGAAATCGAGATAGACGCCCAGGCCGTGTTCGCCTACACCGCGGCCTTCGTCGCACACAGCTTTCGCGTTGCGGCTGGCGACATCGCGGGGGACCAGATTGCCGAAGGACGGATAGCGGCGTTCCAGGTAGTAATCACGCTCCGCTTCAGGGATCTGACCAGGAGGACGCTTGTCGCCCTTTTCAAGCGGCACCCAGATGCGGCCGTCGTTGCGCAGCGATTCGGACATCAAGGTGAGTTTGGATTGATAGTGGCCGGAAACCGGAATGCAGGTCGGATGGATTTGCGTGAAGCAGGGATTGGCGAACGCCGCACCGCGCTTGTAGGCTCGCCAGATGGCGGTGCAATTCGACCCTTTGGCGTTGGTCGAAAGGTAATAAACGTTCCCGTAGCCGCCGGTCGCGAGCATCACCGCGTCGGCGACATGCGATTCGATGGCGCCAGTCACCAGATTGCGGGTGATGATGCCACGCGCGCGGCCGTCGATCACCACCAGGTCCAGCATTTCGGTGCGCGGAACCATGGTCACCCGGCCGGCGTCGACTTGACGCTCAAGCGCCTGATACGCTCCGAGCAAAAGCTGCTGGCCAGTCTGACCGCGGGCGTAGAAGGTTCGCGAAACCTGCGCTCCGCCGAAACTTCGATTGGCGAGCGTGCCGCCGTATTCCCGCGCGAACGGGACGCCCTGCGCGACGCACTGATCGATGATGTTGACGCTGATCTGGGCGAGCCTGTAAACATTGGCCTCGCGTGCCCGGAAGTCGCCGCCTTTGACGGTGTCGTAGAACAGGCGATAGATGCTGTCGCCGTCGTTCTGATAATTTTTCGCGGCGTTGATGCCGCCCTGCGCGGCGATCGAATGCGCGCGGCGCGGCGAATCCTGAAAGCACAAGCACTTGACGTTGTAGCCAAGCTCTGCCAGCGTGGCCGTGGCGGAAGCACCGGCCAGTCCGCTGCCCACCACGATGATTTCGTACTTGCGCTTGTTGGCTGGATTCACCAGCTTCATTTCGAACTTGGCTTTGTCCCAGGCCTTTTCGATAGGGCCGCTGGGGATGTTGGCTTGGAGATTCATCAGATCACTTGCGGGATGACTTTCAACATCACCGCAACGGGAATGGAAGCAAATCCGAAGAAAATGAACAGTGCGATCAGCAACGCCGCGCGCTTGATTCTCGGGGTGTGGCGCGGATGGCTGAAACCGAGCGACTGAAACAGGCTCCACAGTCCGTGCCGAAGATGCAGGCACAGCAGCGCCATCGCGATGATGTAAAAGATCGATACCGCGGGGACGCGGAAACCTTGAATCACGTTCCCGTAGGCGTCGAACGGTTGATACGGCGTGCCGCCGACGCCGAAGGTGAACTGCATCAGGTGATAGACCACAAACGCGGCGATCACGGGACCGCTCAGATACATGGTTCGCGACGCGTAAGTGGAACCGGTGGAAGTGTGCTTCGAGTAGCCCACCGGGCGCGCTTCGCTTTTCACCACGGCGAGCTGCAGAGAGCTCCAGATATGCAGGAGCACCATAATCAGCAGAATCACGCGCGCCGGCCAGATCAGTTCAGGCAGATGGCGAAGCGTGCGGGCGTAGCCGTTGAACTGATCGGGGCCCAGGAAAATCTGGAGATTGCCGATCAGGTGAGCCAGCACAAATCCAGCCAGAATGATGCCGCTGACGGCCATCACGGCTTTCTTTCCTATGGTGGTGTTCCAGAATCGCAGAACGCGGACGGGGCCCGCGATCCCGGGAGCGGCTGCACTCATCTATTGGGGAATCCTGACTTCATGATAGCCATTTAGAGCCACGAATGCACACGAATGAACACGAATCCAGCTTTCCGTCATTCGTGTTCATTCGTGTGCATTCGTGGCTTTAAGAATTCCTCTCAGAAACGGCGGATCGGACCAGTCCCAGTTGCGCTCGGGATGATGGTCGATGTCGTTCGGCGTGGTGTTCCAGCGATACACTTCCCCCGACCAGCCGCCGCGCAGGTGCAGGCCGAAGCCGATCAGCGCCAGCATCAAGAATGTGATCCGTGTGGCGCGGGAAATGGCCGTCCAGTTTTCAAAATAGGGGATCAGAAAAAGCACGAAAACCGGCGTCAGATCGGTGAAAAAACGGGGTCCGTAGCATTGCCCGGCCCACCAGTTGGCGACGTAGGAGGAAATCGCGATCCAGTGCGCGACGGCCAGTACGGCGAGCCACGGCGCAATCGGCGTGCGCCATTTCCGGCGAATCATGCTCCACGCCGAAAACAGAAATACCGGCGTATAAATAAATAATCCGCGCGATGGACTGATCAGGTTCCCGGCCAGGCCAACGCCGAACCTCGACCAGTTGCGCGGCAGGAATCCGTCCAATGGAGTTTGATAATACGGCGAGAGAATGGAGTGATAGATCGATTCGTTATAGATGATGAAGGCCATCGCGACGGGCGCCGCCGCCAGCAGGTACCACGCGAGATACCGGCGATGGCGCACGGCAACGTACAGAGTAAAAATCACTACAAACAGCGAATCGGTGGGTCGGACGGTGTAGGCGAGCGCGACCGGAAGTCCGGCCCAGGCGGCCAGCGCGGGCGTCTCTTCGGCTCGCAGCAGCAGATAAATAATGATGGTGAGCAGCAGCATCGAGGGCGTGTGCTGCCAGAGCCCTCGTCCGGCGACGCTGTAGGCCGAGGTCGCGAGCGCGAACAGCAACGCCAGCCAGACGGAGCGCGCGACGGGAAGAAAACGCCGTGCAATGAAATACATCATCACCGCGGAGGCAGCCAGCAGGAACGATGCGGCTTCTTCTTCCATCAACCCATGCGCGGCGTCGTAATCGGCGTTCAGGAAGCCCTGAATTTCGGGATTCGTGGAATGAAGATGAGTCAGCAGCGGGTGCGCGAGGCGCAGAATCTCGACCTCGGCGATCACCAGAGGCGCTTCGAGCACCGGCCCACCCACGGGGTAACTGTTGTACCAATGCCCGCCGCACGACTGGACATGCGTTTCAACATGACCGGCGGCATCCACGCATTCGAGCGCATACTCATCGGTGGACCGGATCGCGCCGGGATACTCGTCGAGATTGGTGTCAAAGTGATTCCACAGGCTCATGTCGATGAACACGCTCCAGCGCGAATCGAACGAGGTGTGGACGGGGCTCAAGCCGGAGAAAAAATAGACTCCCAGAAACAGAAGCACAGGCGCGCGCCAGGTATGCGATGCTCGAAGAGTCATGCGTTTCGGCGCGGCATTCGTGTTCATGGCCTCGGCGCTGTTTTCGGCAGCCATCGACCTGGAGCATCGCATTGATGCGCTGGTGGACGCAACTGGGCCGGCCGCGCGCGGCTTCGTCGGCATCCACGTGGTGGAGCTGGCGAGCGGCAAGACTGTCTACCAGCGTAACTCCGACAAGCTGTTCATGCCGGCGTCGAACATGAAGCTGTTCACCAGCGCGCTGGCGCTGTTGCGGCTGGGTCCGGATTACCGGTTCACCACGCAGGTGGTGCGCGAAGCCTCGGGCGACGTGGTCTTGATCGGCAGCGGCGATCCGTCGCTCTCCGGGCGCGTGTTTCCGTATCGCAAAGGAGCGGCTTCGCGGCCGGCATTGACGGCGATCGAAGACCTGGCCGATCAGATGGTCGCGAACGGATTGCGGTCGGTATCGGGCGATGTGGTGGGCGATGATCGGCTGTATCCCTGGGCACCCTACGCTCCGAGCTGGACGCAGGACGACGCGCTGCGCGAATTCGGCGCGCCGGTGAGCGCGCTCACCATCAACGAAAATACGATTTCCCTGACCATCCGCGCCGGCGCGAACGCGGGTGATGATACGGAGATCGCGATCGACCCGGCCATCGAGTATTACGCGATCGACAATCGGCTGGTGACGGTGGGCCGCGGAAGCGAGCCGCGAATCCGCATGTCGCGGGCGGCCGGCACGCGCCAGGTGCTGCTGTGGGGCAGTATTCCGGCGGGCGCCGCCGTGACCGAAACCGTGGCGATCGACGACCCGGCATATTATGCGGCAGTGGCATTGTGTGACGCGCTCGAGCGGCGCGGGGTGGCGATTCGGGGAAGGCCGGTCGCGCGGCACAGGGTCGCGTCGGAAGATTATGATCCTCCGGCCGGGACCGTGCTCGCGTCGCGCCAGTCGCCGCCCATGACGGCGCTGCTGCAGGTGATGGACAAAGTCAGCCAGAATCTCTACGCAGAGTTGATGCTGCGCGAAGTGGGCCGCTATTCGCGGCATCAGGGCACCCGCGAGGCCGGACTCGAAGAGATGGACGCGATGATGCACGAGATCAAGGCGGAAAAGGACGACTGGCGCATCGAAGACGGCTCCGGCCTGTCGCGCAACGCGATGGTCACGCCGCGCGCGTTCACTCGATTGCTCGCGTATCTGAACGCGGGCAAGTATCGCGATGCGTGGCTGAGCCTGCTTCCGGTGGGCGGCGAGGACGGTACCCTGTCGCGCCGGTTGTGCTGCATGTCGGGCGGGTCGGGAATCCGCGCCAAGACCGGGTCGTTGAGCCGCGCGCTGGCGCTTTCGGGCTATGCCGACAGCAAAACCCGCGGTCGCCTGGCGTTTTCGATCCTGGTGAACGATTTCTCCGCGCCGCAACACGAAGTGCGCGCCTGGATTGATAAAATAGCAATGTCTTTACTGGAGTGATTGATGCCCATCTTTGAATATCTCTGCGATGACTGCGGGACAAAGTTCGAGAAACTGGTTCGCCGCGCCGACGATCAGGTCCTGTGCCCGCACTGCGGCGAGCAGCATCTGAAAGTGCAGTATTCGACCTTCGCGGCGCACGCCAACGGAAAATCGAGCGAGGCGATGCCGTCCTGTCCCGGCGGCATGTGCCGCACCCCGGACCTGTGCGGCCGCAACTAACGAGTTTGTGTGAAAACTCAGGGTTGATCCCCGCCGTCACCGGCGCGGATGGTCTATCGCACTGAAGGCACAGGCATCGGCCAAGCCCTGCCGGTAAGAGTGTGTGTGAAAAGTGGATGCCTCACCCCGCCGTGACCGGCAGGGCTGGTCTATCGCGTTGAAGGCGCGGGCGTCGGCGACCAGCCCTGCCGGTCACGGCGGGGTTCAACTCCACTTTTCACACAGACTCGTAACGGCGGGGTGAAGCATCGACTTTTCACACACACTCTAACCTTTGAGGATCGCCGGCTCAAACCGGCTGGGCGGTCAGGCTCTTGATCAGCTCGGCCAGCATTTTCGGCGCATACGGCTTCAGCAGGAACCCCGTCTGCCCGGAACGCGGATGGTAGGGATAGCCGCTGGAAATGATCGCGCGCAACTTTGGAACCCGCGCGCGCATCTGTTCGAGCATCTGCTCACCGCTGATTCCCGGAAGCGTCAGATCGGTCATGACCAGAGCGTAACGCGCCGGGTCCTGATCGAAAGCTTCGAGCGCTTCCTCGGAGGACCCGCGTGCGTCCACGTCGTATCCCAGCCGTTCCAGATATTTCTTGAGAAGATCCAGCAGACCCGGCTCGTCGTCCACCAGAAGGAGGCGAATCCGCGCCGCGTCCTCGGTTCTCGCGCTGCTCGCTGGGTTCATCAACGCGCTGCTCACCAGAGTGAAAGCGGGACCGTGCCGGGGCTGAACGCGAGTCCGAAGGTCGCGCGGGAGCCGGTGGTGCGATAGCCGATCAAGTTGATCTCCTGATGGCGGAGGTCATACCTGCCGACGATGTGGAGCGCTTTCGGCAGACTGTAGGTGAAACCGGCGCCGCCCGAAAACTGCCCGTACGCGGGAATGCCCTGGCCGATGCTGTCGAGCGTGTAGTATCCTCCGCTGATGCCAAAATTCCATTTTCGGATGCCGGTGTAGCTGTAACCGACCGTACCCGCCTGCTGCCGCGAGGTCAGGTATACACCGTTTCCGGGGACCGCCGTCTGCCCGTATTGAATCGAAAGACTTGCGTGCTTCATCCGCCCGGTAAGCGTCGCCTGGCCGCTCGGATAAACGTCGGTTCGACTGAATCGCTGGGTGCCGAATGAGGTGCCGAGCAGCGCGGCAATGACCGGCGACAGAGTCACCTGTTGCAATCCGACCACACTGCTTTCAAAGGCGCCGCCGTGGATGGAGAAGCTCCAGTGCGGCCCCAGGCCGGTGGCGAAAAATGCCTGTGCAATGGTGGTCTGGGAGTTGCCGAAGGCCGGCGGAAATTGGTAAGAAAGATACTCGAACTCGACTCCGACGGTCCGTGTCCTCGACAGACGATGCTGAAGGGATCCGTGCGCATTATAGCCGGTCGTGCCGGCCAGGCCGGTCGCCTCGCGCCGCACGAAGATCCCGTCCGCGCCGAATGTATAGGAGGTGCGCGCGGTCTGAACAAACGTCACATTCATGGCAGGTTGCACGTAATAGAACCGATTGTCGAACAGCAGCGACGTCGGCTGGCTCACCACGTCGTTGGTCCCCGGCGTTCCGTAGAATCCTGGCCCGCCGTATCCCAAAGAACTGATCCCCCCCACCATCCGGAAATCGAAGATCAGGCGCCGCGACTTCTGGTAGGTGAATCCCAGCGCCAGATTCTGGGCGGTGCCGTCAAACTGAGGCGCGTTGTCGTATTCGTAAAAATTGCCGTGATAGTCGACTCCCAGCACCGCCTGTTCCCAGGTGTGCACCCCATACACTCCATAATCCAGTTGTACGCCGTAGATACCGTTGACCGTGACCAGATCGCCCTTGGAGTTGACCTCGTACGGTTGAATGCCGTTGTCGTAGATGCCGCTGACATCGGCGAAGAATCGCAAATCGACGGCCGACCCGCTCCGGTCACCGATACTCCCAGCGCCGGGACTGAGGACTCCCGGCCCCAGATAACTGCCGACTTGAGCCATCCCTGTGGAGGCGAAGGCGCACGCCAGCGCCACTGCTAGTTTTATCAAGCCTTTGCTCCGATTCGCTAGACTGAGTGAGGACAACTATTCGAGTCTCGCCCTTGCCGCTTGCCCATGTCAAGCGGTTTTGAAAGGATTCGTCCTCCCGTGGCATTCCCTTTTTGAGGTTCGACAATGTGGAAACAAATTGTTTTAATCAACGCCGCCGCCCTGACCACCTTCCTGACGTGCCTGGCGGCCGATCTGCCCGTGAAGGAAGTCATCCTTTATAAACACGGCGTCGGTTATTTCACGCGATCGGGCGAGCTCAAGCCGGGCGAAACCGCGCGGCTCGAATTCAAAGCCGATGACATGAACGACGTCCTGAAATCGCTCACCGTGACCGATCGCGACGGCGGGAAAGTGTCGAGCGTCCGCTATGACGCGAGCGAACCGCTGGAGAAACGCCTCGAAAATTTCCCGTTCTCGACCGGCGACCAGACCACCCTCGCCGCGTTCCTTGACCAGATGAAAGGCGCGCGGATCGAGTTGAAACTGGGCACTGAAACCGTGGCCGGAGCGATTATCGGCGCGCGCGTCATCAAAGGCGGCGAACGCGACCCCGAGCGCCAAACCGTCACGCTTTACAGCGATTCCGGCGACATCCGCACCTTCGACCTCGCCGCTGCCGCTTCGCTCCGCTTCGCCGATCCGAAGTTACAAGGCCAGTTGAAAGATTATCTGGCTGTGCTCGGCACCGCGAATTCGAAGGACCGTCGCAGCATTTATATCGATTCCGTCGGCTCCGCCGCACGCGACCTGATCGCGCGCTACACCATCCCCTCCCCGGTATGGAAATCGAGCTACCGGCTGGTGTTCGCGACCACCGGCCCGCCGACGCTCGAAGGCTGGGCCATCGTCGACAACACCAGCGGTGAGGATTGGACCGGCGTGCACCTGAGCGTCGTTTCCGGCAAGCCGATTTCGTTCATCACGCAGTTGTATCCCCCGCGCTACGTCACGCGGCCGGAAGTGGAGTTGGCGGAGAACACGGCTGTCGCCCCGGTCGTGTTTCAGCCGTCGTTCAGCGTCCAGGCCAGCGCTGCCGCCGCTCTAGCCGCCCCGCCGGCTGCCAAATCGATGCGCGCGGGAGGAGGAGGAGTCGGCGGCGGAAGGTATCGCCAGACCATGAACGTCGAGTCCTCCGTCGCCCAGACCGCCGAAGGCTCCGACGCCGGCGAACTCTTCGAATACAGCTTCGCCGGCCCGGTGACCGTCAAAAAAGGCGAATCCGCCATGCTGCCGTTTCTGCAGCAGAAAATCGAAACGCGCAAACTCCTCATCTACTCCGAAAGCTACGGCCTGAACCCGATGGACGCGGCCGAGATCACCAACAACACCGGCAAAACGCTCGACGGCGGCCCCATCACCGTCTACGACGCCAACACCTACGCCGGAGAAGCGCTGGTCGAAACCGTGAAAGCCGGCGACAAGCGCCTGATCAGCTACGGCGTCGACCTGGGAACGCGCGTCACCACCAAATTCGATTCCTCCCGCGACGTGGTCCGCGAAATCCACTTCCGCCGCGGCGTTCTCACCGCGCGCTCCGCTATCGAAGAGACCAAGACCTACACCATCCACAACGTCGACGCCAAACCGAAGACGCTGATCATCGAGCATCCCGAGCGTTACGGCTACAAGCTCCTCAACCAGAAGCCGATGGAGACCACCGCCAACGCCTATCGCTTCGAAGTGAAGCTCGCGCCCTCCGCCACCGAAACTTTTCCGGTTAAGGAAGAGCGTCTCATCGATCAGACCTACCAGATCACCAATATGACGCCGGACGTGATCGTTAACTGGGCGCAAAACAAATCCCTCACCGACGCCCAGCGCCGCGACCTTGAACAGGTCGCGCAGAAAAAACGCGAAATCGCCGACAACGAATCCGCCGTCAGCTCCACCGACACCGACATCACCGACCTCACCCAGGATCAGGCCCGCGTGCGCAGCAATATTCAAAGCCTGAACAACGTGAGCGGCCAGCAGGAACTGGTGCAGCAGTACGCCCGCCAGCTCGCGACCACCGAATCGAAACTCGCCGCGCTGCGCGATAAGCAAGCCCAACTGCGCCGCACCCACACTACGTTAGAATCGGACCTGAATACATTGATGGAGAGAACCGACTTCTGAAGCTCGCGCTGTTCGGCTACGGACACGTCGGCAAGGCCTTCGCGCGGCTGATCGAAGCGCAGCGCAAGGTTTTCCCGTTCCGCATCGTCGCCATTCAAACCCTGCGTCATGGGACCGCGTTCGACCCGCGCGGCCTCGCGATCGAGCCGGCTTTCGAGAAACCGGTCGCCTCACCCGAAGAGTTTCTCGATCGCGCCCAGCCGGAAGTAGTCATCGAGCTGACCACCCTGAATCCCTCCACCGGCGAGCCCGCCATTTCGCACATCCGCGCCGCCTTCGCGCGCGGCCATCAGGTGGTGACCGCGAATAAAGGTCCCATCGCCCACGCCTACGCCGCGCTCGCCGACGAAGCCCGCCGCTCCGGCGTCGAGTTTCGCTTCGAATCCACCGTGATGGACGGCGCGCCGGTCTTCAACCTGGTGCGCAACAATCTTCCCGGCGCGAAAATCCGCGGCTTCACCGGAATTCTGAATTCGACCACCAACGTAGTCATCGAAGCCATGCGCGCCGGCCGTACGCTTGCGGAAGGCGTCGAAGAAGCGCGCCGCATCGGCATCACCGAAGCCGATGCCAGCTTCGACATCGACGGCTGGGACGCCGCCGCCAAAACCGCCGCGCTCGCCAACGTGTTGATGGACGCGCGCGTAACTCCGCTCGAGGTCGACCGCCGCGGCATCGCGCGCCTGACGCCCGAAAAATTACTCGCGCTCAAAGCGCAATCGAAAACCATCCGCCTGGTGAGCCGGGCCCGCTTGACGCCCAGCGGAATCAAGCTGCGCGTGCGCGCCGAAGTGCTGCCCGAAACCGACCTGCTGGCCGCCACACACCACACGTCGAGCCTGCTGATCTTCGACACGGACCTGATGGGGGAAATCGGAACCGTCGAACTGAACCCGGGCGTCGAACAAACCGCCTACGGGGTCTTCAGCGACCTGGTGGATATCGCCAAGAGTTCCATTTAGCGCTCCGCGCCGCCGTCCCGTGCACCGCGACGTCGCCAAGCCCCGACGGTAGCCTGGGGCCTTTTGGACAGCGTACTAACTGCTTATCTCCGGCCACCGCCGCGGCTGCCCCCTCCACCCGAGCGCGAGCTGCCGCCGCCGGAAGGCCGGCCGCCTCCGCCGCTGGACCGCGGGCTTGAGTAGCCGCGCGATCCGCCGCTGTTCGGAGCCGAGTAGCTGCGACCGGCGCTCGAGGAACCGCGGCTATAGCCTGGATTTGCGCCGCGGCTGGCGCCATAGGAGCCGCGGCTCGAGTTCGCCGCTCCCCCACGGTTGGACGGAGAGAAACCGCGCGCCGCGCCGCCATTGTAGCCTCGGCTGGCTCCGCCGCTGTAGCCTCGGCTGGCTCCGCCACTGTAGCCTCGGCTGGCTCCGCCACTGTAGCCTCGGCTGGCTCCGCCGCTGTAGCCTCGATTGGCCCCGCCGCTGTAGCCCCGGTAGGCCCCGCCGGACATCCGTGCGGAGTTGGCTGATCGTCCCGCCGCGAAGCGCGCGTTGTTATACCTGGCCGCGACACTCCGATTCGCGTAAGCGACCCCCGCGCGATGCATTGGGTCATGCTGCCACGCCGAACGGCCACCGAAACCTGCACCGTACAGTCCACCGTGGAATCCGTAGTGGCCGAAGAAGCCCCCGTTCACGTATAAGCCGCCGCCGAACCAGCCGAGGCCCCATCCCCAGCCAAGCCCGCCAAACCCGAATCCGAAACCGGGAAAGAAACCGCCCAGATAGATTCCGGGTCCGAAACCAAAGCCAAAACCGATCCCCGGATAAAACAACGGAGGATAGTAGCCCCACGCCGGCGGACCCCAGATATAATCCGGATTGTAGACCGGAACGTAAATGGATTGGGGGTCAGCGGGCTGAATCACCACCGCGCTCTGTCCATCCTGATTCTGCGTGGTCACGTTCTGCTGCGGCGTAGACCGGAGCTTCCCGTTCTGCATCGCGCGCAAACGCATGCGCTGCACCGCCGACATTACATCGTTCTGCTGCGCCAGAAAGGCGTTGCCGAGATCGGTGGTCCATTGAACGTCGCGAGTCAGCGTCGCGAGCACGTCGGGAAATGCGACCAGCGCTGCTACGCTGGGGTCCCAGTTCTGTTGCCGGGCGGCGTTCATCAACTGCTCGCCGCGTAGATTGCTATTCTGCTGGAGCCACTGCTGGGCCTGGACCAGTTCGAGCGGATAGGTCGAGGCCGCCAGCACCTGGCCGAGCAGCGGGTCCGGATAAAGCGCGACCGGAGCTACCAGATTTTCCAACTGAGCCGGCGACATCAACTGGCTCCCAGCCGCGGGTGGACCAGGAGGTGCAGGCGGGGGCGGAGCTTGCGCCCACAACACCCCCATAGGAAGAACCAGCAGCGCGGCACACCCTAAACCCAACGATCGTCTGATTGTCCTTGCCAGAAAACCCGTTTTCATAACGCCCCTCTTTCATCCATGGCCGCCCGCGGCGGCTCAATGGTCAATACGCATCTCTCTAGGGCATGTTCCTGGCCACTCTGCAACCATCTGATTTAGAAGTATATATGGAGATGGGTCGGGTGCGCTAAGGTGGTTGAAAACCACCGCAGCGGTGGATTATTGCCAGTAATTCCGATCCAGGCTCCGGTATTGGACTGCTTCGGCGAGGTGTTTGGCACTGATCCGCTCGGTTTCATCCAGATCGGCCACCGTTCGCGCGACCTTGAGGATGCGATCATGCGCCCGGGCGGACAGCCCCAGGCGGCGGACGGCGATTTCGAGCGTTCGCTCACCGGTGTCATCCAACGCGCATAGTTTACGCAACTGCCGCACGGGGATGCGCGAATTGTAGAATCCTCGCGCCCGCTGAACATCGCGCGCGCGCTCGACTCGCGCCCGAATCTCGGCGGAACTGACCCCGTCGTGCTTGCCGCGCAGCTCGCGATACGGCACGGCAGGTACTTCGACATGCAGATCGATCCGGTCGAGCAGCGGGCCGCTGATTCTGCCGAGGTAGCGCTGAATCATCGCGCCGGTGCAGCGGCATTCTCTGGTCGGGTCCGAGAAAAAACCGCACTGGCACGGATTCATACCGGCGACCAGAATGGTGGAACTCGGAAACGACAGCGTCATCTGCGACCGCGCCAGGGTGACGGTCCCCTCTTCGAGCGGCTGGCGCAGTTGTTCGAGCACGTTTCTCGGGAATTCCGGCAGTTCATCGAGAAACAGGACGCCATTGTGCGCCAGGCTCACCTCGCCCGGGCGCGGTGTTCCCGATCCTCCGCCGATCAAACCCGCGTCTGAAACCGAATGGTGCGGCGAACGGAACGGACGCGCCTGCATCAACCCCATGCCTTTCGGCAGGACGCCGGCCACGCTATGGATCTGCGTGGTTTCGAGCGCCTCGGCGAAGGTCAGCGGCGGAAGAATGCCGGGAAAACGCTTGGCCAGCATGGTCTTACCCGAGCCCGGCGGTCCGATCAGCAAGACATTGTGACCGCCCGCGGCCGCGACTTCGAGCGCCCGCTTGGCGGTCACCTGACCACGAACGTCCTTGAAATCCAGGGCATCTTCACTTTCGGCCGGCGGAGCGGCGACGCTGGTGGGCTGTGGTTTGAATTCGCCGGGCTCGCGCAGGAAGCGGACCGCTTCAGAGAGATGCCGGATCCCGAACACAGCGACGCCATCGGCGACCGCGGCCTCCGCGGCGTTGTCCACTGGAACCAGCAGGTTCCGGATGCCGCGTTTCCGCGCGCAGGCGGCGATCGACAACGCGCCGCGCACCGGGCGAACGCTTCCATCGAGCGACAATTCGCCCACAAACAGATGATGCTCCGCGCTCGCGACCACTCCCATCGCGCCCAGGATTCCCAGCGCCATCGGCAGATCGAAGCCCGCGCCCTCCTTACGCACATTGGCCGGCGCAAGATTGATGGTCACGCTCTTCGACGGATACCCAAAGCCGGAATTGATCAGCGCGGACTTGATCCGCTCCCGGCTTTCCTTCACCGCGCTGTCCGGCAGGCCGACCGTAATAATGTCGCGCTGCATGCCGGGGTACATGTCGACTTCCACGTCAATCAGGTGCGCGTCGATTCCAAACAACGCGGCTGACAGGGTCCGGAACAGGGCCATCGAAGCTATAGTGCGCGGCGCGGCCGTTTATTCGCGGATTAAAATCACGGATTCTCGATTACGCCTGCAAACAGCAGGGCGCCGGTGGACGCGTCGCCGATCAGGACCACAAATGGCCGGTTGAATACCAGCTTGCGGATGGGCGGCTCGTGGCGCCGGGCGGAGCCGCCGGCTCCATAG
This sequence comes from Terriglobia bacterium, assembly GCA_963797245.1. GTDB lineage: Bacteria > Acidobacteriota > Terriglobia > Bryobacterales > Bryobacteraceae > Palsa-187. The sequence goes on along the minus strand of CAWCPE010000005.1, from coordinate 104,536 downwards.
ACGGCCGTCGCGGCGGCGGCGACGGTGCCCTTCTCATCCACTTCGAGCCGCGTTTTGTGAATCACTTCGCTCAAATAAAATTGCTTCGATCCCATCCTGCTGAAATCGGCTTCCCCGAGGCGGAAGGCGACTCCCATGCCCATCTTCTGCAGTTCGCCCTTCAGACTGGCCGAGTAGTCCAGCGTAATTCGCGGCAGCTTCAGATCGAGGTCGATCCCCTGACCGCCGGTGTGAAGATGCGCGGGATCGAGCGACGCCAAAACATCCTGAATCGTCTTGCCGTCCCGCGGCAGCAATGCATAAAAATAGATAGGTGATTGCTTATAGGCGAGCATCGCGCCCTCGAAGGTCTCGCCGCGCCGGTACGCTCCGGAGATACGGGGGTTGTTCATCATGGAAACGGTCTTGAGACTGCCGTTGGACTTGTGAAAGTTCTCGGGCGCCGTCCCGCGGTGCGAGAACTCACTATCCCAGGTGGCCGCAAAGTAAACGGCATTGGTCAGCAGCATGGCGGATTTGGCGACGCTCTCCGGTGTCACCAGATTCATGATCTTGCCTTTGGTACGCGCGCTGACCCAATCGTTAATTCTGGCGGCTGCTCCTGGATCGGAAAAATTGAGTGAAGCGGCCTGGGCTCCGAACGTTGATTCGCAAATCTTCACGAAATCGGGGGCCAGAGGGAAACGCCGGTCGGCCCACAGCGCATTGGCGATCTTGAGGGCGACCCCTTCGGACTGGAGCAGGCTCTGCAGCTCGCGGGACGACGCATTTAACGCGGCTGGATCCCCGTCGGGCAGCGCCAGCGCTTTCCATATCGCGGTCCTGGTCGCGCCCGCTGCGCCGCTTCCCGCCATCTGAAGCGCCAGAAATATGCTGAGCGGCGAGATAAAGACGTTGTTTTGTGGAGATTGGCCGGCCATCGAGCGAAGCAGATGGATTCCAAAAATCCTTTCGCCAGTGACCGCGATTTTCGTGGTCTCGATACGATTGGCGAGCGGTTGCCCGTCGACGGCTGGAGCGACGGCACTCGCAAAAATGAAGCCAAGGGCGCATGCGAGCCGTGCGCCGAGGTGGATCGGCGGTCTGGTCATTTCATCCTCCGAAGGTGGACGTACGGGCGTTCTTTAGTTTAGTCCGGGCGTCACGATCGCGCGGAGATTACCGGGTAGGCTCCGGAAAAACGCGTGGGAAACGGCTGGACTTCTCCCCTGAAAGTAAGCTGCAAGTTATTGATCAGTCTCGCACGCGGACGGCGGATTTCGATCCGCGTGGCGCTTTAGCGCCGCTCGACGGGCAAGGCTGAAGCCCGCCGTCCGCCGATGCCTCGAGCACTTTCATCTGTCATGATGAGCCGAAGGATCATCGCCAACTCGCGGACGGTCAAGTCGTGATGAATCCGCTCACTCGCCGGCCCTCGAACACGTGAGTCCATACTACCCGCGCGCGGCCGCGGCGCTCTTCGCATTCGTAGGAAATCTCCAGACCCGGCTCGAGAGCATCCGAATTGTGCGCGGCGCGGAATCCGGTGGCGCTCGCTTCGATCCAATCCGCTTCGATCTCCACTCGCGCCGGATTCTCGAACCAGATCTTCACGCGACCTGATGCGGACGAGCGTACCGCCCCGCGGCGGTCCTGATTTTTTCTGCGCTCAGTTTGAAAATGCATCATCTACCCCGCCACCGGGAGCGAACGTCCCGTGGTCAGCCCGTAGGTTTTGATGCGGCGCTGGAGCGTGCGCTTGGAAATTCCCAACCGGGCCGCCGCGCGCTGCTGATGCCCGCGCGTTTCATCGAGCACGCGCGCGATGGCGTGACGTTCCAGGTCCGGCAGCGCGCCCATGGTTTGGAGGTTGTTCGAAAACGACTGCTCGTGAAATTCCTCCGAAAGGTCCGACGCCTGAATTTCCGGTCCCGCCGCGAACACGGCGGACCGGATCACCACGTTGCGCAACTCGCGCACGTTGCCGGGCCAGGCGTAGGCCGCCAGCCTTTCGATCGCCTGTGATGAAAACCGCAGCGCCGGATTCTGGCGCGCCAGATAAAATTCGGCGAGCGGCTGGATATCTTCGACGCGCTCCCGCAAAGGTGGCACGTTCAGCCGGATTTGAGACAACCGGTGGTACAAATCCGAACGAAACCGGCCTTCTTTCACGGCCGTTCCGAGATCCTGATTGGTGGCCGCGACCAGGCGGACGTCGGCCGAAACTTTTTTCACGCCGCCCACGCGATAGTAGCTGGCGCCGTCCAGCACGCGCAGCAGCTTCACTTGCATGCGGCGATCCAGGTCTCCGATTTCATCCAGCAGGAGCGTGCCGCGATCCGCCATCTCAAACAAGCCGGGCTTGGCCGAATCGGCTCCGCTGAAGGCGCCTTTTTCGTAGCCGAACAGCTCGCTTTCGAGAAGATTTTCGGGAAGCGCCGCGCAGTTGACGTCCACCCAGGATTTGGAATTGCGGCGCGAGTAATGGTGAATGGCGCGCGCGATCACTTCCTTGCCGCAGCCGCTTTCTCCGGTGATCAAAACGGTTGCGTCGGTGAGGGCGACCTTTTCGACCTGCGTGAGAAGCACACGCATGGCCTGGCTCGCGAAAATCGCGGGCGTGCCGATGAACTCGTGGGTGAAATGGCGAGCGCTCATCCGGAAACTGTGGCACTTAAATTATCCAGCGCATTCCCTTAAGGGTCCATTGGCAGTTCACATTACCGCCGGGGTCGAAAGGCCCGTAGCACTTTGGTCCCATGGCCGGTTCGTGGCGCACGTCTCAACGTGCCGCGTCGACACTTTTGTCGACGCCTGTCGGGTCGCCAGACGAGTGTCGAGACGAGTCTCGACACGGCACGCACGAGTGCGTGCGCCACGGTCGTGCGACTCAGGCAGCCTGGCGGGATTTGTCGGTCAGCTCGATTGCGCCGGCCACGGCCGAGCTCAGCGCGGTCAGGCGCGACAGCTCGTCCTGCGAAAACGCGTCGTGCTGTTCGCGATATAAGGACAGCGCTCCGATGATCCCCCGCGAAGCGATCAGCGGAACCGACAGCGCCGCGCCGGGCGCTTGAGAGTCGTTCAGAAATCCGGGCTCGACCGAGGGGTTCCCGTTGATGATCGCTTTTCCGTTTTCAGCCACCCATCCGGATAATCCCGCTCCCAGCGGGACCGGCGCGGAGGAGACGCCCTGCGCGTGCTCTACCACCAGTCCGTCGCCGCGCAGGATGTAGATCGCGATCGCGTCGTAAGGAATCACACGGGGCAGCGATTGCTGGAGCGTGCTCCACAACGCATCGCGATGAAGGCAAGCCGAAACCGCGTCTGCCAGATCGCCGACCGCGCTCGCGCTGGTGAGGGCGCCGTGGATACTGGTCAGGTCCACCGCAGTCCGCTCGAATCCGGCCGCGGGCGCGTCGCCCCGCTCCACCTTGACATCCGTGGGGAGCCGGGCGATCCGATGGCTCTCCCGCGCCAGCCGGTCCATATCGAGATACCGGCGTTCCAGAATCTCAACGATCTTCGGGTCGAAGCTCTTGCCGGATTCGGCGCGCACGATCGCGATCGCTTTTTCGAGCGGCATGGCGCGCCGGTACTGGCGATCCGAGGCGAGCGCGTCCAGGCAATCGACCGCCGCCAGAATCCGCGCGCCCATGGGAATCTGCTCGCCCGCTAAACCGTCCGGATATCCGCTGCCGTCCCACTTTTCGTGATGACCGCGCACCAGCGGCGCCACCGCGTACGGGAACCGGATGCGCTCCACGATTTCCGCGCCGACCACCGTGTGGGTCTTCATCTTTTCGAATTCATCCGGCGTCAGTTTGCCGGGTTTCGATATGATGTACTCGGGCACCGCCAGCTTTCCGATGTCGTGCAGGAGAGCCGCCGCGCGCAGCGCTTCCATCTCGACCTCGCCAAATCCCAGCTCTTTGGCGACTTCGACCGCATAAACCTCCACGCGTTCCAGGTGATCGTGCGTAGTCTGGTCCTTCGCCTCGATCGCCAGCGCGAGGGTTTCGATGGACCGGCGCTGGAGTCCGGCGATTTCGACCGCGTGCGCGCGCTGCTCTTCGGCGCGTTGTCTCGCTTCCTCCAGCCTTCCGATATACAAGTTATGCGAGCGGTAGATGACGAACAGAATCGGCATCAGCAGCAGGGCCGCCTGCCATCCGATGAAATGAGTCGCCTCGCTGACCACCCAGGCCGCACCGGCGCCCACCAGGTAATTTGGAAACGACCAGAAATAGGACCCGCGCCAGACGTTCCAGGCGTTCTTGGCTTCGGTCAGCGCGATCACGGTAGCCACCAGCAGCGTATTTGCCAGGAAGTACGCCGTGGCGGTCAACAACACGTCTTCGAGACCGTGAAAGTGATGCACCCAGTAGGCGAACTGGATGGCGCACGCCATGCTCGCCATGTTGAACGCCGCGCGCACCAGATTCGGGCTCGTCTTCGAAAGGAACACGCTTTGAACCAGAATCCCCAGGCACCCCATCACCAGCGTTTCGCCCAGGCTGAACGTGGAGATGCCGATGAGCACGAACAGAAAGCTCATCGACATGGTGCCCTTCACCGACGGCAGGTTGACCTTCATGCCGGAGGCGATGAGCGCGACCAGCGCGTAACTCAAGTACTGTTTAAGGTCTCCGGTCGACCAGGTCCACAGGCCGTGGCCCAGAATCGCCGCGCCGCCGGCGATCACCAGACCGATATACAGATTTGCCAACCGCCGGGACATGCTTGTCTACATTTAATCGGCTCCCGCGGCACGCGACTTAAGCCACAACACGCCAGATTGGCGTTTCCGACGCCAGCCTGGCGTTGCGTGAGTGGCGCGCTCGCTGATAACTCTCTTTTGTTGCAATGATTTCAAGCGTGGCGCTCGGGATGCTTATTTGGTTCCCGCCATGAAACGTTTCCGCCTAATCTCACTCCTCCTTCTCGCTCCTGCTTTCATGTTCGGCCAGACTTCGAAGATCGCACCCGATCTTCTCGCTCTCTTAACCGGCCTTTTGAAGCCCGTGAATGTCATCGTGCAGTACAACAGCGCGCCGACTTTGTTGAATCTGACGCAGCTGCTCTCGCTCGGTGGAACCATCAATGCCCAGTACTCGATCATCCCCGCGATTTCAGTGACGCTCCCGGCTGCGGTGGTCGATCTGCTGGCGCTCGAACCGGCCGTGGCCTACATTTCGCCCAACCGCGCGCTTGAGAGCACGGTGGATACGCTGGATATCAATACCGCTTCGGCGGACGCCGATCTGGCGTATCAGTCGGGCTACACGGGCGCGGGCGTCGGCATCGCGATTATCGATAGCGGAATTTACTCGCATCCGGATCTCGCCGGGCGCATCGTTTATCACCAGAGCTTCGTTTCGACGGTCAACGCGGACGATTACGGTCACGGAACGCACGTGGCGGGAATCGCGGCGGGGTCCGGCGCATCCTCCACCGGACCGCAGTTCACCCAGAGCTTCCGCGGCGTCGCACCGGGAGCTCACCTGATCGATCTGCGCGTGCTGGACGCCAACGGCATGAGCAGCGACGCCGTGGTCATCTCCGCAATCGACCGGGCAGTACAGCTTGCGTCGCAGTACAACATCCGGGTGATCAATCTGTCGCTGGGACGGCCGATTTACGAATCCTCTTCGCTCGATCCGATCGACCAGGCCGTGGCGGCGGCGTGGAAAAAAGGAATCGTGGTAGTGGTCGCGGCGGGGAACCTGGGCCGCAACGGATATTCGACCATCATCTCGCCGGGCAACAGTCCCTACGCGATCACGGTGGGAGCCATGAAATCGGAAGGCACCCCCTCCCGCAGCGACGATCTGATCGCCAGCTACAGTTCGAAGGGACCCACCTGGATCGACTTCACCGCCAAGCCGGACGTGGTTGCGCCGGGCAACCTGGTGGGATCGCTGCTTGCGCCAGGCTCGACGCTGTCGAAACAGTATCCGGCGAATATCATCGCGACGTCGGCGTACGCGGAGCCGGGCTATTCCGCACCGCCGCTGTATTTCACCTTGAGCGGCACCAGCATGGCGACCCCGGTGGTCAGCGGCGCGGCGGCGATCATGATTCAGAGCAATCCCAGTCTGACTCCCGACATCATCAAGGCGCGGCTGATGCAGACCGCGTCCAAGACCTTCCCGCTCACGAGCGTGGCCGTGGATCAAACCACCGGCGTATCCTACGTCGACACCTACGATATGTTCACCGTCGGAGCAGGCTACGTCGACGTCTACAATGCTCTGAACAACCAGGTGACCGGCGCGGGCTACGCGGTTTCGCCGACCATCGTGTGGAATCCGATTCTATCCACCGCGCTGGTTTTCAAATCGGCAAATTCGCTGTGGAATACCAGCACGTGGAGTCTTCTGAACGTGTGGGGATCGCAGGTGATCAAGCCCACCATCGGAGGCACTTCGGCGGCGTGGGGCGATGGTGGCGTGTGGGGCAGCTCGGCCGCGTGGGGCGATTCGGGCATCTGGGGAACGTCGGCCGCGTGGGGCGATTCGGGCTCCTGGAGCACGTCCGCCGCATGGGGTGACAGCATCAGCGGCGGGGGCGAGAAATAGAGGCGCGGTCCTCAATGAGTACCGCCGCGCTCAGGGAACTCGCGATCCCGAGCGCGGCGGCCAGCCAGGCGACGGCGCGAAAACCGGCCACGAACGACTCGTCCACAGCCTGGCGGGCTCGATCGCCGGATACTTCAGCCGCCGCGAGCTTGGGCCGCTGTTGGTCGATCTGCTCACGGATCGCACGCGGCAAATCGAAGGCGGTCACGCGCCGGTCCAGGGTGCGATTGAAAACGCTGGTCAGGATCAATCCGCAGATCGCAATCGCGAAGAGCTGGGCGGTTCTCGAAACCGCGTTGTTGATTCCTGAGGCTACGCCGGCGTGACCCGGAGGAACCGCATTCATGACCGTGGTGGTCAGCGGCGCGACGCTGATCGCCATTCCGAAACCAAGCACCAGGATGGCCGGAAAAAATGTAGTCCAGTAAACGCCTCCGATCCCCGGCCTGGCGATCAGCGCCAAGCCGGCGGCTGCCACCAGCGGGCCCAGGATCAGCGGCAATCGCGCGCCATACCGGTCGATTAATCCACCAGACCAGCGCGAAAGCAGGAACATCAGCAGGATCAAGGGAAGCAACGCCGCACCGGCCTCGGCGGGCGCGTAGCCCTGTACCTGGATCAGATTGAGAGGCAGGAAAAACAGGATTCCACCCAGCGCGAAATAGAGAAACGCGGTGAGCAGGTTGGCTCCCAGAAAGCCGCGGGACCGGAACAGAGACAACCGGAGCATGGGCGCGCGCGACCTGTGTTCGACGAACAGAAACGCGACCAGCGACAGGCATCCGACGATCCCCATCCAGGGCGCCGATTCGATGGCAGAGTACACCACTCCGCCGAGTCCGACGGCCGCCAGCAGCGATCCGGGCCAATCGATTTTCACGGCCTGATTCTGTGACCCGCATTCCGGCAGACGCCAGACGATCAGCAGCGTCGCGGCCGCGATCGGCACATTGACCAGGAAGACCCAGCGCCACGACGCATGTTGCACCACCCATCCGCCCAGCACTGGGCCGGCTGCGGCGGTCATCGCGGTGAATCCGGACCATGTGCCGATCGCCCGGCCCCGTTCCTCGGAACCGAAGGAAACGCTGATCAGCGCCAGACTCCCAGGCACCATCAGCGCGCCGCCGATCCCCTGCACGGCGCGCGCGGCGATCAGCGAACCGATCTCCGGCGCGAGTCCGCATCCGACCGAGGCAACCGCGAAAAGCAGAACACCCAGGCCAAATATTCGACGCGGCCCGTACAGGTCGCCGAGCGAGCCGCCGGTCAGCATCAGCGCGGATAGCAGCAGCGAGTACCCTTCGACGATCCACTGGACTTCGGAAATGTTCGCGTGCAAGGCGTTCTGCAGCGCGGGGAGGGCGACGTTGACCACGCTGCCGTCGATGAACGCCATGCTGGAGCCGAGAATCGAGGCGGCCAACACCCACCGTCGCTGGTCGATTGACACGCGAGGCGCCGCCCCGGCGAGCATCACGGCTTCGTCGCAAGGAGGCTTCGCCGGGGTGCCCATCGCTACTGCACGGCGATGGTTCCGGCGTTGCTGGTCACGGTCCCGTCGGCGGATTTGACCACCAGTGAAACGCTGTTGCCTGGCGTGACGCTCGATGGAATGGTCAGGTTGATCTGCGCGACGCCGGGATATCCGGGCGCCTGTCCGGCAAACACCAACGACGCTTGAACGCCGCCCACGAAGACCGCCGGCATCGCGTTCGCATTGCAAAGTCCGGTCGCGGCGGGGCACGTTCCCGTTCCATCGGCGACCGAAGGCGTCATCGCGCCGAGGCCCGTGACGTAGAAAAACGCGGATTGTCCGCGAGGGATCGGGTGCGAAGTAGGCGTGGTCCCGGTGGGCGCGGCGATCGTGTAATCGGCCAGATTCACCAGCACGGCTTGTCCGGTTCCTTCCGAATTCAACGTAAAGATTCCCGGTTGGCTCGCAACCATCTGCGTCTGGACGGTCGCGGACGGGATGCCGTTGACGGTGATCACCACCGGAACGGTCGCGGAAGTTTGTCCCGCGGGCAAAGCCTCGAAGGGAACCTGAACGCTCAAGTAAGGATAAGTTCCCTCGGGTGACACGGTCACCATCGGAGCCGTGTACCCCGCGAACGTCACGCTGACTCCGCCGAGCGTCGGAGGCAGTGTCAGCGTCGAGAATTGGGCTGGCTGTGCCGCGAGCTGCGAAGTGAAGATGGCGACCAGGGATCCCGGCGCGACCGGCGATCCGACGCCATTGACGGCCGCGTAGCTCGCGGCATTCACGATGCCGCCTGCCAGAATCGAAGGCTGATTGGAGCTGGTGATATTCACTGCCACTGCCGTCGAATTACTGGCGGCATCGCTCGCGTCGCCACTGTAGGATGCCGTAATTGTGTGACTGCCGACGGCCAGCGTGGAGGTCGCGAAGTTCGCCACACCGCTCGACAGTTTCGCGGAGCCGATCTGCGTGGTCCCGTCGGTGAACGTCACCGTGCCGGTGGCCGACGAAGGCGTTACGGTCGCGGCCAGGTTCACGGGACTGCCGAACGTCTGCGATGCGGGAGTTGCGGTAAGAGCCGTGGTGGTCGCGCCAGGCGCCGACGTCACTTGCAAGTTGACTGTGGCCGAATTGCTGGCCGCATAGTTTGCGTCGCCCGAATACGCGGCCATCAAGGCATGAGTCCCCGCGGCGAAATTGGCCGGTAGCGATGCCCTGCCGCCCGACAGGCTCGCGTTACCGAGAGCGTTGCCGCCGTCAGAAAACGTGACGAGGCCGGTCGCCGCCGCAGGCGATACGGTAGCGGTGAGGGTTTCCGGTTGTCCGATGCTTAAAGGATTGGCCGACAGCGAGAGCAGAGTGGTGGTCAGCATCTTCGATGGCGCGGTCACCGTGAGAATGCACTCGAACACTTGCGCTTCGGCCTGTGCATCCGTGACGACCACGGTTCCGTAATATTTCCCCGCCGCCATGGTCGCCGAAGGCGTCGCGGTCAGCACCAGCGACAATCCTGTGCCGGACCCGTTCGTCGTCACGCCCAGCCAGTTTCCATCGCTCGACGCGGCCACCGAAATGTTCGCCGCAAAAACCCCGCACTGGCTGCCGAAGGACGCGTTCTGCGACGCCGGCATGCTCCCGCCTGGCGTGTAGGAAAAGTTGTACGTCGATTGCGCGCCTTGAACCGCCAGATACGCGGCGACCACGGCCGGCGGCGAATTCCCGCCCGGGACCAGGTTGATATAGTCGACGTAAATCCCGGGCGAGAGGCTCGCCGGCTGCACCGAGATATTAAGATTTCCCGGCGCCGACGCCGCTCCCGAGGTGGTCGATTGGTTGATGATCATCCACGGCACATTGGTCGGCGTCGGCGCGTTGGCTTGCGAACTTCCGCAATACGCGAGCCCGCCCGAACCCGCTGCTCCCGGCTCAATCTGAAAGCTGTAGGCGACCGCGCTCCCCGCAGTTCCCACCGTCAGAGTCTGCGGATCCTGCGCCACCGTGGGCGGAGGCGACCCCGCCAGGGCGGCGAACACCATCACCGTGGTCGGCACCACCAGCGAGCTGACATTCAACGTGACGTTCACGTTCAAAGCCGTGGAGCCGGAGCTCACCGTGAGCGAAGTCTTGTAGCTCCCCGGCGGAAACGACGTCACCGAGTTACTCACGCCGAGCGTCATGGTTGCCGGACTATTCGCGGCAATGGTTCCGCTCAAACTGCCTTGCGAGCAGCCTTTGCACGCGAGCGATGGGTTCAGCCAGCCACCTTCTCCGCCGGAATAACTGCCGACGCCCACGCCAAATCCGACCGACCCGCTGGAAGTGGTGGTGATTCCGAGCACCTGCGCGGGCACCTCGTATCCTACGCTGGTGGTAAAAGTCACGGTATTAGCCGAGACGCACAGCGGAATGCACTGCGCCAGGCAAACCCCTGACGCGCCGATCAGCCAAAGTAAATGACGTACCACGGGCCATCCTCCGACGACAAATGAGGTGCGGTGCGCACAGTATATCACCGGCCTGGAAGGCGCTGAATCAGTCAGGAATGGATGGTGGGCTTGACAGAACTCGAATCTGTGACCTCCTGCGTGTCAACAAGGGATGTGATCGAAGATAGAGAGCTACTGAGACATACTTAGTAGCTCTCTTTTCTTTCGCTTGCCGCGATCCACTCGACACTGACGCAGACCACGAAATACACGAAAACATGGGGACGATTTTAGGTCTGCGTGTACATCTCCGTGTACGCACCGTCGCCGTGTCGGGCGCTCCCGCGGTGATAAACTGCGGTTCATGAATCGTGAAGATGTCGAGAAGCTCCGACTCATCCCCGGCAAGGCGAACGATTTGCATTCGAGCGGAAAATCCGAATATACGGTCGAAGGGCTGGAGCCGCACCTTCAGGCTGAAATCAGAGGCGGCCAGGGCGGATACAAGTATCATCTGACGAGATCCGGAGAACGCTACGAACAGCCTCAACGGTCGGGAACGGTGGAGTCCGCGTTTGAAGCCCTAAAACGCTGCTCACTTGGGAGCCCCGTTAGGACTTGAATTCGCGGGACTCTGAGCGGTGCGGCAAAGCTCATGCACCTCCCCACCGCTTAGCTCGCCACGCTCTAACAGTCGCGCGGCGATCTCGCGCACGGCAGGCCATGCGCTCTTGACAATATGTGTTGTTGCGCGCCGCAACTGCGGCCAGTACACATCTCGATTCAGCGGCGCGACGCGGAAGAGATAATTGATATTGCCGCAATCGACTGCGAAGGGCCACGCGTCCAGCTTCAGCCGCTCCGCGCGAACGGACTGGGCGTATCGGTCCTCCGCAATATAGCCGGCCGCAGCGATGGCGATTTCCTCCGCGGCAATGCGCGCTCGATCCCGCCGGCGGTGCGCCGGGTTGATTTTTTCACAGTACACATGCCCGCTCCCGTCAGCACGCACGATCACTCGATCAACCCTGCGATTAAAATGGACGGCGAGCAGTGCGTGGCCGGCCTCGTGGTGCGCGGCTCTAAGAAGTTCTTCCGAGCGTACCGGGATGGGCGCCACGTCGGTCATTCGAAGCGCCACACGTAGCGCCGCATCAGCACATGCCGCGCGCGCTCTGTCGGTCATGGAGCGTTCAGCCATTTCAAATTCCTCCACCCTGAAAAATGCGGGCCGGCTCGACTGGACGAAGGGCCGGCCCGTGCCGCGCGGTCGCCGGGGAGACATTACTCGACCCGAGAACCATCGCTGCGTCGGGCTTTGCGGCGCCGAAGGAGGTCAGCGCCATACGTGCCCGTTCGCGAAAATCCAGCAAGGCCAAAGTGAAACCCGCTGGGCGCGAAAATCGTTACTGCTTTAGCTCGTCGTCGATTCCAGCGACTTTCTGGATGAGGGAGTTGAGTTCCGCGATCACCGCCGCTTCGTCCGCTTCGCTTGTCCGCAGTGCCGATCTCTTGTGGACTGTCTCGGATTCCAGTCCCATGAGTTTAAGTTTCACCGCGTTGACCACTGTCACCAGCTGCGCGCGTTCTTCCGCTGTGGGGAATTGGGAGTTTGGCTTCCGAGCTTTCGCGTTGTCGAGTTCCAGGCGGGCCGGTGCGACGGTCTCCATTTCGAAGGATCGCAAGCTGGCCCTTAGGTCCGCTTGTTGATTGCGAATTTTCAGCAGCCGTTCTTCCAGCGCCCGTCCTTGGCCCCACAACTCATTTTTCTTTTCCATCAACCCTGCGCGATGGTGATCGCGCGACGCTTGAAGAAAGTCGTCGATTTCTTCCACGATGTGCGCGAATCTGGTCAGTAGGTTGTCTCGGGTCTCAACTGGGGTTGCGTTCAAAAATCCGCTGTTGGTCAGCGCCTCGAAGGCTGACTCTCGAAATCGCATTTAGTTACCTCCCCGAAGCTGGTCGGCGTAGAAATTTTCAAGATCGAAATTGACGCGCATGGTCGCTTCGGCGCAGTCGTCCCACCCTCTGGCCGCACGGAATTCTTCGAAGCGCTTCGCCTCTTGGACAGGGTCGTTGACGAGATCAGCGTGAACTGCAGTGGCTCGTTCGCGCGTTGCCTGCGCGCGCGCCTCGAAATCTGAGGACAGGCCATTGACACCCGCGAAAGTCTCATCGATATCGGGGCCGCTATCCGCGTTTCCTCCGCGCAGCATTCTTTCGTAAGCACGGTTCAGCGCCGCAGTCAACGCTCCGGTTTCCGGTTCGTCGTCGACGATTGCCGCCGCCGAATCCATTGCCCGCGCTCGCGCAACGATCTCGGGCTTAGGCGGGAAGCCCGCGCGGGTCAAGCTTTCAGCGAACCCCTTCGTCAAAATCAAGCGACCGTTTTCGAATCCGCTATAGAACATTTTTTTCTCCTTTAGGTTTGAACTTCCAAAATCGCGGGTTCCGGGCCGGCCGCGACGCAGCAGAAGGTGTTGTAACCACCGCGCGTAGACCGGCGAGGACATCACTCCGACAGTGAACGTCATTTCGTTTCCTGAGGTTTCGCTGCGCGTTTCGCTTTTTCGAGCAACAGAACTTCGAGTACTAAAGCTCGACTTTCCGGCGATTGCCGGGCAAATTCCTTGACCTGATCCCAGGTGACGCGGTCTACCCTCTGGCGAGGTTTTCGACATTTCGTTTTCATCCGTTTTCCTCCAAGCAGGCGAGTAAGCGATCAACTTCGGGTTCTGACAAGCGGTCGGCCGCGGCAGCCAGGCTTTTCACGTCGAGTTCTGGCGCGGCGAGCACAACTCTCGCGAACGCGCGCAGGCCGCTTGTGGCCTCACCGCGCTCGACTGCGCGTCGCAAGTTTCGGCGCGCCTGTTGATCGCCGTTGCTGGCGATCAGGATCAGTTGCGCCAGGTTGCCGCCGTCAGGAACCCTGCCCTCAAGCACCGCCAGGCGATTTGCCAGGCTCATATTCTCCCCTCCAAAATGCCGGCCGTCAAAACGGTCCGGTGCGTAAAAAAGCGTGTACGTCCGTCCAAGTCGCCAAGGTAAGCTGATGATTCTTCTACAGTCTTCCGCCTGCGACCTCCTGCCTGAAACGAAGGCGGTCTCATTTTTGCCTCGATTCGGCTTCTTCCTCAAGCTTCCGGAGACGGTCCTCGAAGTCAAAAAGCTTTGCCGCGTTCCACAGCGAATCGAGACCGGATCGTGCCGCGCTCGCGCGCGCCGAGTCTCGCGATTGGGGATCTGTGCAAACGTCGCGCAGAGTTCGCACGAACACCAGCGCGCAGCCGTGCAATGCATCGACGGCGCCGCGGAAGGCGTCCGCCCGGGCTTCCGCAAACCGGCGTTGAAACTCCGGCTTTTGCCGCATCCGCCACAGTGCGGAGCGGCTCATGCTGGTCTGCGAGCAGACCTGCCCGACCGATTTCCCGCTGAGCAAGAGAGAGAGTACCAGGTCTTCCAGCCCGGGCTTCTCGCGCGCGTGTAGATCGTTCGGGATGGCCTGCTCTGTTTCGCTCATGCCGCACGGCCCTCCCGCGATGAAATTCGGCGGTCCGGACGGAATCCGCGGCGCAGTTCGCCGGCGAGGTCGATCAAGATTCGGCCCAGCGCCGGGTGGGCTTGTCGAACCATGTTCACGTTTGCCAGGTCCAACAGGCGACGTGAGACACGATTGGCCGCTACGGCGAGCTGTACGTGTGCGGGCTCCCAGCGCTTCATCACAACGCCTCACCGCCTGCGTTCCGCCTGCTGGGCCACGCGTGAAGCTGTGCGCGCCGGTCAGGTGCTCGCCGCTCGCCACTCCTACGGAGTGTGGCGAGTGCGGCGAGTAGCACGCTCGCGGGAACTCGCCGAATGATCGCGGCGAGTGGCGAGTAGCTTTGAATCATCGGGTTGCATACTGTTTCGGCCGGGTACTCGCCGTTTGAAAAGAACTCGCCGGCGAGCGGCGAGTAGCGAGTGTGTGCGGCGAGTACTTTTTGGCCGATCACAGGTCACTCCGAAGGGTGTAATTCCGGCGGTTGCCGTTCTGGTCTACATGGGCCACATTTCCGTCTGCAGCGTTCTTCAGGAAGTCGCGGGCGCGTTGTCGGCTAATGCCTTTGGCCGTCGCCAGCTTTTCGAATTGCTCTCCGGAGCAGGCGGGATTCTCACGCAGAATTTGCGTCAGTTCATCCGCGACGGCACGCGCAGGTGCATCCGTTCGTTCGTCGCGGACCATGCGACCGTCCGCGTAATGATAGATCAGCGAACCAGTGAATCCATACCGGGATTTGAAACAGCGGACGGTGAGACGGTCTAGCCGACTATCCGAGCCCAGATTGGAGACATGGAAAGCTTGATCGACTGCCGCTTTGAAATCGGAGCTACCTCTGAAATCGCGGGCAGTCTCAGACTTACCGTCATGGTGAATGACCTCGACGGTGGCGCCGCGATCGGCGAGCCAGCGAACGCCGTTCATAAACTTGCGCATTGTCGCCGAATCATTCTCATCGGCCCCCAGGAAGGCGATGAGCGAATCGACCACGACCAACGGTTTCGGATCGCACGATTCAACCCACCGACGAACCTGAAGAGATCCCGGGCCTGGGACTTCGCCACACCACCCGCCCCACCAGCGCAAGCGCGGACCATCCTGCATTCCGAGTCGAGCCATCCGATCAGCCGCGACGCTGCGCGGGTTTTCGCGATCCAGAATGAGGCACGGGCGGCCGGCCTCGATTGCATCGCGAACACATGCCGTTGCGAGCGTGCTTTTCCCGCTTCCGGAATCGCCCGTCAGCGCGACGACGGCGCCTTCGGGTAGTTCAGGCTCACGGATAAATCGAATCGGATCCTGAGTCGTGCAGACCCCTGGCAGATCGGCGACGCTGGTGATCCCGGCGGACTGCACGCCTTCAGCTAGCCCGATGAGTTCTTGGGCCATGGCCGCGATCTCTGGCGCGTTTCCGTTGACGCCGAACACCTCGACGCTTTTTGTCATGGTATTCGCGATCGCGAGCGCGCGCCGTGCGCGGGACTTTTCCAGGAGCTTGCGGGCGAACCCTTCGAGGCCGATCCCCGGTATCGCCCTGGCGTGCAAATCGAGCAAGCCGGCGAGACCATCGACCGCGGCGAGCTTGTTGGATTCGATGAGTACTTGCGCGACCGCTTCCGCCCCCGGGCTCACTTCGTCTCCGATACGTCGCATGGCTGCAAAGATCAGACGATGCTTTTCCAGTGCGAAATCCTCGGGCGCGAGCACAGAGACCTGGCGATAGGCCGTTTCTCCGTCGTGGAGGATCGTGCCGATAACGCACGCCTCAAGCTCGCCGTCGATGAGGGCGGGCAGAAGGTCGCCAGGCTGTGCCGGCTTTTTCAGAGAGTCGCCTCCAAAGCGAGCAACACGTGTACTGCGGCGTGTGCTCCGCCGCTGTGCGACGCGTAAGCTTCTGATTTCGCTAGCTGGGCCAGCCTGTGCCCCCCTGCTCCATTGGAAGGCGTGCTCACGCTGTGACGGCCTCCGGCTTCATGCCCTCGCGGGCAAGGCGGAGAACCTCTTCCGCCGGAATCAGTACGCGACGGCCGTAATAGCGTGCCTTGATCCGCTGAAGCTTCACGTCTCTGGTGACGGTGTGAACGGAGAGACCGAGAAGGAACGCGGTCTCCTGTTTGCTGTAATTGAGCTTGTCGAGTTGCATCTCGATAGCATCTTATAACCAGTATGCATTCAGGTCAAGTAATATCTTTTGTACTTGACATCAATGCATACTGTCTTATACTGATTTCGTGACGATCAGACGAGCAGTTTCTCTCCTGCGCAAGAAATCCGGTCTCGACCAAGCAGCCTTCGCTGAACAGGCCGGAACGACTATCGAGACGGTGAGCAGGTGGGAAAATGGGCGCCGCGCTCCCAATAGCGAAACCCTTCTGCAACTCGCCTCAATAGCGGCACTCAAAGGACAGCCCGAACTGTCCGCGGTTTTCGAGTCTAAATGGAAGGATCGCATCGCTTCCCGCCGGAAGCACCTGCCCTCAGCCGGCACGCAAAGACGTCTCAGTGTGGACGACTTGAAATACATTGCTGCCGTCGCCCGGAATGTACACGATGATCTGGAGAACACCCTCAGACGGGTCTGGAGAGAGATTCCGAAGGCGGAGGACCTTTACCCGTGGCTCATAGCGAGTCTTCAGTCCAACGCGCTGCATTACCTCGGCCGCGTGCTGGAGGAAGTCGAGCTACACATTGACGAACCGTACGGCCTAACCCGCGCGGAGGAAGACAAGAAGCTCCTGCTCCGCCGTGCGACTTCGACATACGGACTTCAAGCCACGCCGCGCCCGAAGGACGGCGGACGCTGAACGAATTTTCGATCCGTGCAGTGAGCAACGACGGGTTCAACCTCAACAACCAGAAAGGACAACAACCTGATGAACCGAAAACGAAGTCGAAAAATTGAAGCTCTCGAATCTCTCGCCGCTCGACCGGGGACGGATTTCGAGGGCGCCGTCGCGCGCCTCAAGCTCGCGAAGGAACTCGAAAAACCGCAGGAGAAGAAGGAGCGCGCGGAACCGCGGCGCGATCGCGACGGGCTCCACAAACGTCGAGGAGTCTGGTATTTCTCGCTGAACGTGAACGGCCGGCGAAGATTCTACTCGGCCAAGACCCGCGTTTACAAGGACGCTCAAAAGGAGCGCACAAAAAAGACCGAAGAACAGAAGGCTGGCCAACTGCCAAACGATTTGAGCCGGCTGCCGTTCAGCGAACTACTCGCGCACACGCTCAAAATGCGACAGCATCTTTCTGAAGGAAGCCGTCGGATTGACCGGGAGCGGTCGCGGCCCTTGCTCGCATTTTTCGGCGATCAGCGCGCGAGCAAGATCACGGCTCAGATGATTCAGGATTACCAGACACGACGCCTGGCAACCGATAGCAGAACATTTCTGCAGAGCGATAGCATCCCCGCCGGCACGAAGCCCGGGCCGAGGACGGTGAACCTTGAGATTCGACTCTTGCACACAACACTTGCCACCGCGAAAATCGGGTGGCCGGTCGAAGTCCGGCAAATGAAAGAAAATCGCATAGGGCCAGGTCGGGCGTTAGACGAACAACAGGAACGGATGTTGTTTGACGTCGCGCGCTCGAAACCGCAGTGGAAGCCGGCATTTTATGCGGCTCTCGCCGCGGCGAACACGACCACCCGCGGCGTCGAATTGAAGCACTTGAAAATCGGGGACGTCAACCTGATCGACGGCGAGATCGTTGTTCGGCGATCAAAAACTGATGCGGGTCTTAGGAAGATCCCATTGAATGCCGGCGCCCAATGGGCATTTGCGCGCCTGCTCGAACGCGCGAACGCGCTTGGATCCGTCGAGCCCGACCACTTCCTTTTTCCGCACGCGCTCTACCGACGAAAGACGGACGGCCCGCGCGGAATCGGCTACGATCCCAAGCGGCCACAGAAGACGTGGCGCACCGCGTGGCGCGCCCTCGTGAAGGCGACGGCTCGGGAAGCTGGACGTGTCGCAGCGAGGGAAGCCATCGAGTCTGGCCGCGGCTGGCGCGCCGCTCGCCTTGCATGGAAGCGAGCGGCCGGCGGGCTTCGCGGTCTGAGATTTCACGATTTGCGGCATTGCGCGGTCACAAAATTGGCGGAATCTCAAGCGTCCGACGCAACAATTATGAGCATCAGCGGCCACATGGACAGGGCGATGCTCGAATTGTACAGCCACGTTCGATCGGCTGCCCGACGTGCCGCCGTCGATGGAATGCGTTCTTACGTCCCTGAAGAAAAGAAACCGGTGGTCACCACCGAAACGATGCAATAATGCGCCCACGTGTACATCCGCGTGTACGTCCGATCAATTCAGCAACTCCGACCTTCCTAAACCATTGAGAACGTGGTGGGCTTGACAGAACTCGAATCTGTGACCTCCTGCGTGTCAAGCAGGCGCTCTAACCAACTGAGCTACAAGCCCGCGAACGGGGCGCTGCATCTGGGCGCGTAGAGCGCTCAGCTTCAGTACAGTTTATCACGGACCCTCAGGCGCGCGACTCGCGGCGCGTCAACAGCACCAGCAGCATGGCGACTCCATACAGGCCCGCGCCCACCAGCAGCGTGGCCCGCAGGCCCAGGTAAATTCCCAGCACCAGCGCCATCGCGGAACCGAACACGCTCGCCGCCGCGTTCAGCGACCAGGCCCAGCGCACCGCTGGAGCATAGTGCCGCTCCAGCCGCCGCAAACCTGTGGGGAAAGGCATGCCCATGAAAAATGCCGCGGGAAAAATGGCCAGTGCCGTAATCGCCATCTTCGCCGCTCCGGGCCACGCGGCCGCAAGCGAGTCGATCCAGGTCGCGCCGTAGGCCAGCGCGGTCACCAGCGCCGCGATCGCGATCAACACTCCGCCCAGCCGGCGGTCGTCGATGCCCACCAAACGCCTGCTGAAATAACTGCCGGCGCTGCTCGCCAACAGCATCGAAAACACGATCACCGTCAGCGCATAAGTCGGATGTCCCAGCAGCAGGACGAATTTCTGAATCAGCGCCAGCTGGATCAGGATGTACCCCGCGCCCAGGCACAGAAAATACATCAAAAACGCAATCACCGGATTTTGTTTCGGAATCGCCGCGCCCAGCAGTGCCCGCGGCAGCAGCAGAATCAGCGCCGTCGCGATCGCGCTCACCGCCAGCACGCTGAACAGCAGCGGAACGGCGCGGTTGATCTTATAATCCGCGCTCGAACTGCTGGTGGTCGATAGAAAATTCCGGATGTCGCGCGGCTGGACGGTATAAAAGAAAAACGGACGATCGTCGGACACCGGCTCGACGTTATATCGATAGCTCGCGTAAAACGCCGCCGGATCGGAGGCGTGCAGCAGCGTTCCGAACGGATTCCGCGGGGCGTCGCCCGGCATGTATATCAGCTGCATCTGCGTCAACGCGACCTGCGCCCGCAGCCGCGCCACATCGTCCGCGCTGAACGGATGACGCGAAATCAAGACCGTATCCTGCGCACCCCAGCCGTTCAGGTTCTGCGCGTCGGCGCGAATCACCATCACGTTGCGCCACGGCTGGTTTTCGCCGAACCGGTGCAGCGCGTCCATGGCGAGCGAAACCAGCCGCAACGATTCCCTCGGCGGATCCAGGCCCCAGCGCGTGAACGCCAGCAACCCGTCATCGGTCAGGTGACTCAGATAATCCGCGAACGCGTCGGAGGTGTACAGGTTATTCTCGGAAAGCGCGAACGCGCCCGCCGCCGTCGACGCCCAGGTATCCACCAGCGTGGCCTGCAGCACCTGATATTTTTCGGAAGTGCGCCGCACAAACGAACGCCCGTCTTCCACCTGCAGATGCACCTCGGGACGCAGATACAGACCGTGGCTTTCTTCAACGAACTTGTCGCACATGATGGTCCGCGCGATGATCGGATTAATTTCGACCGCCGTAATATCGCGGCTGCCTGAAGCAAAGGCGCGCGCCACGTCGTACCCGCCGCCCGCGCCCAGAACCAGCGTCTTCGCGCCGGGCCGCACCAGATACGGGACTCCCGGGCCTTCGTGTGTCAGCTTGAAACGATCGGCATCGCTTAAGTGATCCCAATCGAACGATGCGATCCCGGTGGCCGCGTCCGCATCGATTACAATGCTCCAGATGCCCTGAAAATGCACTCCCACCCGCGAAAAACTGTTCCATGCCACGAACCGCTCCGGCGGCAGCGGCTGGCCCTTCGCGTAGCGAATGTCCAGCAGATGGCTCTTGAAATTCACCACCATCAGGCCCACCAGCAACAGCGACATCGCCACCGCCGCCGCGCGCCGCCCGTTCGATCCCGCCAGGTTGAACCAGATGGCCGCCGCGACTCCGTAGAACACCGCCGCCGCGATCATGGTGTTCGGTCCGCCGAACGAATCGAGAAATTTGATCAGCACCAGGCAGCCGACGGCTGCGCCCACCAGGTCGAAAAAGTAGGCGCGGTCCACCCGGTCGATCGCCTCCGAAATCGCCAGCGACGTCACCGCGCCCGCGAAAAAAAACGGCAGCGCCGTGGCGACATACACCGCCGCCAGCGTTCCCGTGCTCAGATCGCTCGAGCGCGACAGGATGAACCACAGCGCCGCCAGGACCGACAGCCCGTTGGCAATCGCCATCATGCCGAGCTTCGAAAACAGGTTCCCGCGCCGCGCCGCGACCACGTAGGAGAACACGCCGCCCGCCCCCAGGCCGAACAACGCCACCGAAATCGCCAGAAAAACCAGGTGGTAATAAAACACCACCGAGAAGATGCGGGTGAGCGTCAGTTCCAGCATCAGCGTGGCGAGCGTGGTGAAGCTCAGGCCCAGATAAAGCTGCGACCACCGGACCTGCGCCGGAGCGGACTCGGTAAGAGTTGGAGAAGAACTGACGCGCGACAAGTTACTACTTTAGCAGTGCAGTCGCGATTAGTCCGCGAACCACACCCTCCATCTGGGAAACGAAATTGAGGGAGATCCGCGCATCGATCAGCAGCATCGGCAGCGCGGCCATCCACGGACGCTCGCGAAGTTCTTCGAAAGCCAGCAGCAGAAAGAGCGGGGTCAACCCGCGTCCGAAGTTATAGACATTGGTCCACGATTCCGCCTTGCGCAAAGTCAGCGCCGCGATCGCAAACGCGTACGCCGCCGAGACGCGCGGATTCCAGCGCCGCCGCCATGCGAATCTGACGGCCTGCGCGAATGCGACCGCGAATCCCAGAAGCCCCACGTAGTCGAAGATCCGGCCCGCCGCGTTCTCGAATCCGGTCATGTGATAGACAGCCGGATTCTTCAGGGCGTCCCAAATCCCGGCCAGCGGATATCCGGACAGCGAAACCAGAAACGGCGGCGCCGGCCGCACACGTTCCAGGTATAAAAACCACCCGAGCGCCGGCAACGCCGCAGCCGCCATTGCAACCGCGGCCGCGAACCGCTTGCGTGTCGCCAGGAACAATGCGTACCCCGCAATCAGCGGCACCGCCTGTTCCTTGGTGAGCGCCGCGCAGGCCAGCAGCGCGAATATTTTCCACCCCGGCCCTTCTTCCGCGTACCACACGAACCCGGCCACGCAAGCCGCCACCGCGACGTCTACCGTCATTCGATCGATCGAAGTCAACGTCGCCGGCGTCAACAGAAACGCCAGCCCCCACGCCGGCGCAAATCCCCACCGCATCGCGATTCGCGACGACCAGTAAGCGCCCAGAAAAATGAATCCCAGGATGACCGCGTAGTAGGCGCGATCGATCCACTCATCGCGCCCCAGCGCCAGCAACCACGCGAGCGCAGGAACCAAAATCCGCTGATAAAAAATCGCCGGCCCGACGATCGCATCCGCCGACCCGCGCCGCAGCCACGGATCGTGCGCGATCAGATGATAAATCATCCCGTCGAATCCTTGGCTGCCGGCAAAAACATACAACCTCTCAGAGCGCAGAAACTCCGGCACCGGCAGATGCGGCGCAATGCAATAGAGCGCCGTCCAGTTGCCGCCGTAGTTGTAGCGCACCGTCAGGAACTGCCACAACCACGCCATCATCACTGCGGCGACTCCCACCACGCCCGCGCGCCGCTTCATCAAAACAGGCCCCGCACGACCCCGCTGACCTGCTGCCAAAGCGTGAGCGCGATGGGCGAATCCACCATCAGCACCGGCATAAACGCGAGCCACGGCCGTCGGTCGATATATTGCACCAACGCGAGCAGCAGCAGCGGCGTCAGCACCCGCCCAAACGCGTCGGCCTCCTCCCACACGCCCCGGCTTCCGATGAAAATCGCCGCGATCGCCACAGCGTACAGCGCCGCGGTCCGCGCGTCCCATTTATGCGCCAATGCGAGCCGAGCTACCATCACCAGCGTGATCGCGATCCCCGCCAGCGCCAGATCGTCGCAGGCCAGCGCAATCGCCGACTTCCAGGCCGGCCCCGTATAGCTCGCCGGATGAATCACCCGATCGAGGAATCCCGCGAGCGGCACCCAGGTCCCATACGAAATCACCGGCGACGCTTCCGCGCGTCCCAAGTATGCAAACCATCCAACCGCCGGCAGCGCCGACGCGGCAATGAACACCGCATCGCCGAATTTCTTTTTCGAAATAAGATACGACACGTATCCGGCGATGACCAGCACCGCGGTCTCACGAGTCAGCGCCGCGCAGCCGAGCAGAATCGCGATCTTCCAAATCGCGACCCTCCCCACGTACAGCGCGAACCCCGCGACGAAAGCCGCCAGCGCAATATCCACCGTCATCCGGTCGATCGAAACAATCGCCGCCGGCGTCAGCACAAACGCCAGTCCCCAGGCCGGTGCAAGCCCCGCGCGCGATGCAATCAACGCCAGCCAATACACGCCCAGAAACGCAAATCCGAGAATCACGCCGTAGTAAGCGCGATCGACCCAAGCGTCCCGCCCCAGCGCGATCGCCCATGCGAGCGCCGGCACAAAAATCCGCTGATACCGGAACGAAAAACCCGCGATCGCCTGGCGCGACCCCTTCCGCATCCACGGATCGTGGGCGATCAGATGGTATACCTGGCCGTCGTACCCTTCGCCTTCCTGGAAAACGTAGAATTTCTCGGCGCGAAGAAATTCCGGAGCCGGCATGCTCGCCCGGATGCGATAGAGCGCGGTCCACTCCCCGCCGTAGTTGTAGCGGACCGTCAGGAACTGCCACACCCACAGAACGCCCACCGCGCAAATGGCGATCGCGGCAGCCCTCCGCGTGGCGCACGCACTCGTGCGTGCCGCGTCGCCACTCATGGCGACGCCTCTCCGCGCGTCCGCACCCCTCGGTCAGCCATCTACATCATCGCCGCCGGCGGAGCAGGATCCTCCGGCCGGCCGGCATTTTTCAGCGGAATGCGGATCATCACGAACGCCAGCACCAGCAGCGCCACGAATCCCACCAGGTAGGAAGGCTCGGCGTGAAACAGCCGCGGCGCGATTTGAAAAACGGAAATGTCCTTGAATTTGAAATACGCAAACAGCAACCCGGTGAGCGCCTCCCCCGCGATCAGCCCGCTCGCGATCAGAATCCCCGTGTTGTCCACGCGAGTCCGCTGCGCTTCGTTGAAACCCGCCGCGCGGCTGCGCGAATCCGTGATCCAGCGCAGAATCCCGCCCGTGAAAATCGCCGCCGTGGTCGCAAACGGCAGATACATCCCGATCGCCACCAGCATGGGACTCTTCACCTTGATCAGAATCAGCATCAGCCCCAGAAACGCCCCGGCGACCACCAGCGGCCAGGCCATCTCCCCGCCCACGATCCCCTGCGCCAGCGCCGCCATCAACCCCGCCTGCGGAGCCGCCAGCTTCGGATCGCCGAATCCCGTCCCGCCGCTCTTGATGTTCCCCTGCTGCAAAATATACAGCGGATAATACATCACCATGCTAGCCACCACGACGGCAATCAACTCCACAATCTGGATATACCGCGGAGTTCCGCCGAGAATGTATCCAGCCTTGAAATCCTGCATCAATTCGCCCGCCACAGCCGACGATACGCACACCACCGCCGCCACGCCCAGCACGACTGCAACTCCACCCGGCCCCGAAACCCCCAGCGCGACCATCAGCAGCGCCGCGATAATCAGCGTCGATAGCGTCAACCCCGAAACCGGATTGTTCGACGACCCGATCACTCCGCACAAATTCCCCGAAACGGTCGCAAAGAAGAATCCGACAATCAGCATCACGACGGCTGCGACCACCGCGCCCACCATCTGCCCCGAAATATAAAAATACAGCGCGATCATGGCCAAGAACACCATGAAAATCAGCGACAGAACCACTTTGGAGCTCATGTACCGCTCCGTCCGCGGCAGCGAATCCATGGGCGGCGCGCCATGCCGCACTTCGCCGATCGCGCGACCCAGGCTCGATGTCAAACTCCGTCCCATGCGAATCAAAGTGTACGCCGCGCCCACCATCATTCCGCCCACCGCGATCGGCCGCACCACGTATCGCCACACCGCGTACGACATGTCGACCCATCCCTTATCGCCCGCCCCCGCCGGCATGAAATTGTGAAGCTGCGGACCCAGAAAATACATCATCAGCGGAACCATCACGCCCCACGCCAGAATACTTCCCGAAAAATTCAGCGCGGCCAGCTCCGGCCCAATCACATATCCGACTCCGATCAACGCCGGACTCACCGACGGCGCCGAAACCGTCGACACCGCGCCCGTCTGCAAAATATTCTGGCTGGTCCGCGACCCGAGCCGTAGAAAACTTTTCCCGAACTCGCCCACCCGCACGATAAAATCCTTGTCGGCCGCATACAGCCCCAGCTCGCTCAGCGCCTGAATCAGCGTCCCCAGCCCGATGCTCCAGAACAAATACCGGGCCGCCTCCGCCCCGCGCTGCCCGGCTTTATGAATCTCCGCAGCCGCCACCGATTCAGGGAAGGGAAGCGAAGGATCCTCCACCAGCGCCCGCCGCACCAGCGAAACAAACAGCACCCCCAACACGCCGCCCGTCAAAGTCAGCGCGGTAGATTTCCAATACGCATGCGCCGGATCGAACGAAGTCCACGACCCCGACATCAAGAACGCCGGCAAAGTAAAAATAGTCCCCGCCGCAACCGACTCCCCGATCGACCCCGCCGTACGCGCGATGTTCTCTTCAAGGACCGTCCCCTTGAACGCCTTCAGCACCGCCATCCCGATCACCGCCGCCGGATAAGTCGCCGCAATAGTCTGCCCGGCATGCAATCCCAGGTAAGCGTTGGCCGCCCCGAGCACCACCGTCATAACAAGCCCCAGCAGCACCGCCCGCAGCGTAAACTCCTTCATCTTGACGTTTTCAGGAACGAAGGGTCGATGCGTAGTAGGGGTTGGTGTCATCGTGTTGATCGCTCTAACCGCACGATCATATCATTGATAGTCTGGTGATGACCCGGATTCAGCTGGCCCCGTGCCGCGCATCTGCCGATCGATACCACGAAGACTCGCGACGACAACAACGCGATTGATTTCGACGCACTCGTCGCACGCTTTGCCGTCAAAATGGAGAAACGGAGGCGTGCCGGTTGGGAACACAGCATGTGCCTAAAATGCTTCCGAAAGCGGTGGCCACACGGGAAATATTCCTCGTGGCGAGCGCGGTCCGGCCCTCGCAAATGGGAAATCTGCTGCTTCTGCCTCGAGAAGCATAAAAACGGTATCCACAAGACCCGCGATCCGCACAACCGGGAGCTTCGATGCCACGGCATCCATCAGGAGACGCTGTAGCTACCGCTGACGGCGACTAAACCGCCCGCGCCCGATGTGGCGCACGCACTCCTGCGTGCCGCAGCGACACTCGTGTCGCTGCCCGGTCTGCGAAGAGGTGTCGAGACGAGTCTCGACACGGCGCGCAGGAGTGCGCGCGCCACAGCTAAAACGCGTCTTGCACGTCTGCCAGACTGCTTGAACCTCAAGCGGCCCGGCTTCGCATCTTCCTCCACACCAATACCATCCCGATCCCGGTCACCACCAGTACCGCAGTCGGCGGAGTCGGCGTGGTCGACGGCGACCCCGACCCCGGCCCCGTGGAAGGCGCCCCGACCGAGGAGATGAACTGCCCGAGGGTTGCAGGTTCGCTCCCCACCGGTACCGTCCCGGTCACCGCATTCGTCCCCAGGTTGACCACCGATACGTTGTTCCCGTTTTCATTCGTCACATACGCGAACGTCCCCGCCGGGTTGATCGCGACTCCGGTCGGCTTGTTGCCCACATTCAGAATCGTCGACGAGACCGTGTTCGTCCCCAGGTTGACCACCGATACGCTGTTTCCTCCATTATTCGCGACATACGCCAGCGTCCCCGCCGCGTTGATCGCGATCCCGTTCGGACCGCTCCCCACGTTGACGGTCGCCGTCACCAGGTTGGTCGCCGTATTGATCACCGACACCGTGTCACTCGAGTAATTCACCGCATACACAAACGTTCCCGCCGGATTCACGGCGATTCCGAACGGAGTACTGCCCACCGGCACCGTCGCAACCACGCTATTGGTGGCCGTGCTGATCACCGAAACATTGCCGGCACCACCGCCCGAGCTGTTGGTCACATAGACGAACGTCCCCGCCGGATTCACCACCACCCCGAGCGGCTGATTCAAGCCCACCACCGTCGCCGTGACCGTATTGGTGGCGGTATTGATCACCGACACGGCATTCCCGCCGATGTTCGCCACATACACCACGGTCCCCGCCGGATTCACCGCGATCCCATACGGATCGCCGGTCACATTTACCGTCGCCGTCACCGTATTCGTCGCCGTATTGATCACGGAAACATTGGCGCTTCCCTCGTTGGCCACATACGCGAACGTCCCCGCCGGGTTCACTGCCACCCCGTCCGGATCCGTCCCCACCGGCACCGTCGCGATCACGGTGTTGGTCGCCAGATTGATTACGGAAACGTTGCCGCTCCCGTAGTTTGAAATATAAGCCTGCTGCGCCCACCCGCAGCCCGCCAGGACGAGCAGGAGTCTGAATGGAGTTTTCAAATGGTCCTCTTAGTGAGATTTGCGAAATCGCGCGCCACATCTGGCGCATTCGGACAATAAAATGCTTTTTCCGTTACCCGGCGCGCCGTGTTAGTCTGTTGTTTCGCGAGCCTTACTTCAATGAATCCAGCTTCCGCGCCACTGAGGATCACTCCGCTTAATGCGACGCATCGCAGCCTGAAAGCCAGAATGGTCGACTTCGGCGGCTGGGACATGCCCGTCCTCTATTCGAGCCTTCTAGAAGAACACCACGCCGTCCGCCAGCGCGTCGGCATTTTCGACGTCAGCCACATGGGCGAAATCGAAGTCCGCGGTCCGGAAGCGTTGAAGCTGGTCGACCACGTCTCCACCAACGCCGCCTCAAAATTGAAAACCGGTCAGGCTCATTATTCCGCCCTGCTCTACCAACACGGCGGCTTCGTCGACGACATCCTGGTCCACAAAGTCTCCGACACCGAATTTTTCCTGTGCGTCAACGCCTCGAACCAGGACAAAGACTACGCGCACATCGTCCAGCACAATCACTTCGACGCCACCGTCGAAAACGCGGGTGACCGTTACGCGCAGATCGCGATTCAGGGACCGTTGGCCCTCAAAACCCTGCAAAAATTGACCTCCGTCGACCTTTCTCAGATCAAGTATTATTGGTTCCAGGACGGCGCAGTTTCCGGCACCCCCGCGCGAATCGCCCGCACCGGTTACACCGGCGAAGACGGCTTCGAGATTTACGTAGCCCCCTCCGAAGCCCCCCGAATCTGGGATAAAATCCTCGCCGCCGGCGAAGAATTCGGCATCAAACCGGCCGGTCTGGGCGCGCGCAACACGCTGCGTCTCGAAGCCAAAATGGCCCTCTACGGCCACGAAATGGATGCGACCATCACACCGTTGGAAGCCGACCTCGCCTGGATCGTAAAATTCGACAAAGGAGATTTCATCGGCCGCGACGCGCTCCTCAAACAAAAGGAACAGGGCGTCTCTCGCAAGCTGATCGGATTTGAAATGTGCGGCCGAGGAATCGGTCGCGACGGCTACGAAGTCCATGTCGACGGGGCAGCCGCGGGCTGGGTCACCAGCGGAGGACCCGCGCCTACTCTAAACAAAAACATCGGGTTATGTTATTTGCCCGCCAGCCAGTCGGAGATCGGCCGCGTCATTCACGTGATGGTCCGCAACCAGCCCGTCGAAGCCGTGACCGTTCCCACTCCTTTCTATAAACGAGCCAAATAAATGTACCCAGAAAATTTCCGCTACACCAAGGAACATGAGTGGTTGAACGTCGAAGGCGACACCGGCACGGTCGGCCTCACCGATCACGCCCAGAAAGAACTCGGCGATATCGTTTATGTCGACCTGCCCAAGGCCGGGACCACGGTCGAGAAGGGCAAAACGCTCGGCTCGGTCGAATCGGTCAAGGCGGTCAGCGACATTTTTTCACCGGTTTCCGGTGAAGTCGTCGCCGTCAACGATCTTTTGGCCACCTCGCCCGAAAAACTCAATCAGGACCCCCACGGGGCCGCCTGGCTCGTCAAAATCAAGCTCTCGGCGCCCGGCGAAACCGCGGACCTTATGTCGGCGGCCGACTATCAGAAGTACGCCGGCGAAGAATAGCGATTTATAATCAATCGCTTGCGGCCAGTTTAGGCCGTTCGGCAAAGCCCCGGACCGACCCTCCCTTACTCGCGAAAATTCACCGGTTGGTGACAAAATCGAGCGCCGCGCCGTCAATGTATGAGAGGATTGAATGCAGACTCTTGATCGCTGGCTGAGCCACCGCAACCGGACGGCCGTCTTCTGCATCAATTAAACAGGCGACCTCTTCCAGTCACCGTGGGCCCGGCGACAGAGGCCCCCAAATCACAGAGAGACAGATGGAACAATTCGAACAATACGAGCTAGGCGTGACCCCCGACGAATCCACTGACTTCGTGGATCCGGAAATTCATGAGAACGAAGTCCCCGATTCCCTTTCGACGGATGACCCGGTACGTGTGTATCTTCGCGAAATGGGGTCCATCCGCTTGCTCACGCGGCAGGGAGAGATCCAGCTCGCCAAGGGAATGGAGCGCGGTAAGTTCCACACAGAAAAGGCGCTTTCCCGTTCGCCGCTGGTCTGGCGCAGCGCTCTCAGCACATATAATGAAGCCCGTAAAAACCAGACTCCGCTCGAAGAGCTGGTGGAAATCCGGACCCCCAAGGGCCGCAATGAAGTAACCCGGCGTTTCGGCACGCTGGCCCGTCTGGATCATCAACTCCAGGCGCTCGAACAGAAAATCGAAGCTACCCCGGAGCGCCATGTCAAAGTCCTCGCAAAGCTGGAGCGCGAGAGTCTCCGGCTTTCCATCCGCTGCTCCCAGGAGCTGCGCGCGATTCCTTTTAAACCCTATCAATGGAGGCAGTTCCGGGACATTGTCGAATCCGCCGCCATGTCCGACCGGACGGCCCGCCGTCTGATGACCGCCGTTCGCCGCGGAGAAGCGGAAACCGAAGCGGCCAAGGCTGCGCTGGTCGAAGCCAATCTCCGGCTGGTGGTTTCGGTGGCTAAAAAGTATGTGAACCGCGGCCTGCATCTGCTTGACCTGATTCAGGAAGGCAATCTCGGCCTGATCCGCGCCGCCGAAAAATTCGATTATCAGCTCGGGTTCAAGTTCTCGACCTACGCCGTCTGGTGGATCCGTCAGGCCGTGACGCGCGCCATCGCCGACCAGTCCCGCACCATCCGTATCCCGGTGCATATGAACGAGACGCTGACCAAGTACCTGCGCTTTTCGCGGGAGCTCGAAAAAGAGATGGGTCGCACTCCCAGCAACCAGGAAATCGCTGAAAAGATGGAGACCACGGCCGAAAAGGTGGCCGAGCTCCGCGCCATCTCGCGCGATCCCGTGTCGCTGGACCTTCCGGTCGGCCGGGACGGCGAGTCCGTCCTGGGCGATCTGATTGAAGATCACACCATCGGCAACCTGACCGATCCGATCATCCAGCAAAGCGTCCGCAACAGCACCGCCGGCGCGCTCCGGAGTCTTTCTCCGAACGAAGAGAAGATCATCCGCATGCGTTTCGGCATCGGCTACGATCGGGAGCGAACTCTCGCCGAAATCGCCCGAGATTTCGGTCTTACCCGCGAGCGTATCCGCCAGATCGAGCTGAAAGCGCTCAAGCGCCTGCGCGCCCCCGAAAACCTCCAGCGCCTTTCGCCGTTAATGACGGTGCACTAAAAGGTCTGGCCGCAGATACACGCCGATAAACGCTGATTAAGAAATTAAGCTTTTCCGATCTGTGTGTATCCGCGTGCATCTGCGGCTAATTTACCGCGTCGAATGCGCCTTGCTGCGCGAGAACATGGTCGCCCGCACCGTGGCGATCTGGTCGAGCGCAGTCCGGTGTGCCCGGCACTGGTCGAGCAGCGCTGTATTAATCGGCGCCTTGGAAATGTGCAGTGTGGTGCTCAGTTTCGACCCCGCCATCTTGTTGTCGATGAACTCCCGCAGGCTGCGCGTATTGTTCGCCGCGCCCAGGTTCACCAGCTGAGGCTTGTTGTTCATGTTGGTGATCTGCTGCCAGTCTCCGGTGGCCTGATTCACGAAGGAAATGTAGCCTCCGTTCAGAACCTGGCGCGGCGCCGTGATCGCGCCGGTGAAGCTGTAGCGCGTCCCGGACGCCGCCACCGGATCGTAAAAATGCGGCGTCAGGAAATCCGAAACCGCCACGCCCTGAATACTATAGGCGAAATTGTCGGCTTCGCACGGATCGCACGCTTCCACCAGGTATTCGAATTCGCTGGCTCCGTCCTTAATTTTCGTGCCGTCGATCTCCATCGATCGCGACGATTGCAGCCGGTTTCCCGCCGGATCCACCAGCATTTCGATGGTTTCATGGCTTGCCGCGATGGTCCAGCCGTCGTTATCCGGACTCGCGATCACCTCCGCATACGGTTGATTGTGCTTGTCCAGATGAAATCCGCCCTCATCTGGCGGCAGCGTTTTCACCAGTTGCACCGGCCACACGCCCGACGGAATTTTCGATGCGTTGGCAAGATGCAGCACCGTCGCCTGCAAGTTCCAGAACTGCGGCAGGTCCCGCGTCACCTGAACGTTCAATGCCGCCGCCACGGCCTGCACCAGATCGGTATCCAGGCTACCGGTCTTGTCCACCAGCCCGATTTGAATCAAAGACATGTTTGCCTCCTCGGCTTTCGATTGTTGTCAGAAGACGGCGCCAGAGGCGCATGACAACGCCGGAGGTGTCGCAAAACGGAAATTTCGTCAGATCCGTCCTATAATTGATCTTCAATCGGAACAAGTTTCAAAGCGATTCAGGTTTTCCCGATCGTTTAGTCACACGGGTGAGGTAGTGGTCTGTGTCGGAAATCGTGCGACGTAAAAAGGGGGACAGACCACTCTGTCCACGGTCGATTTCCACCGCGGAGTCCACAGGTATGCGGCGGGGACAGAGCAGTCTGTCCCCCTTTTTACGTCGCACGATTTCCGACGCACTACACTAGGCTATAGATCGAATGCGGATCCTCATTCTTTTGTCCTTATTGACCGCCGCAGCCTCCGCCCAGGACGCGCCGGCGCTGCTTGTCAAAGCGCGCACCAGTTTCCTTGCCAATCAATCGCAGGAACGCTATTGGATCTGGACCTCGATTACCACTCGCTCCATTCTCGACAAGTCCGGAAAAACGGTGGATCAGTTTCCGGCGGTCACCATCGAGTCGCCCATCCGCAGCGACGGAAAGCGCTGCAACGCGGTCCTCGCGTGGGGTGATGGGGTCGAGCCGTATCTCAAAGACGCGAGCGCCGATCAGCGCTGCAAGGTGGAGGAAGAGGTCCAACCGGTGATCCGGCTGGAGGCAGTCTTGGAGAGCGAACGGGTGAGCCTGACCAAGCACACCGCTTCCGAAATCACGCTCGCGATTCACCCGGATAAAGGCGCCCCCACTGGCGATGAGGCCCACCGCTGCGCCGCGTCGCTTGAAGGCAGCATCGGGCTGGATCCTCAAACCAGTTTTCCAAGGCGCATCGATCTTACCGTGGCGAGCGGCGGTTGTGAGCGAAAACGAGCGCTGCTGGAGGATCATTACGCCGGTTCCACCGTGCAGGCCGCCGGCGGATATGCGAAGGGCACCCGGGTCCATATCGAATACACCCTCGAGCGCGATAAAACCAGCCATGCGCCGCGCGATTTCTGGATCGCGACGCGGCGGCTGGTGATTCAGCCGTTGCCCAGGAATCTGACCGGAGTGGTGATCTCCGGCCGGAGTTTCAAGGTATCGAGCCGAGGCCCGGACCGGCAGGGCGTCAGCGAAGTGACCACTACGGCGACCGAGGTCACCGCCGAATCGCTGTTGAAATTCGAGATTCCGAAATAGAGTGTGTTGCGAAGAACTCCGGACGTGCTCCGCCTGCTGACGCGCGCGGTTCCGAAAATTGCTCATTCAACAGCGCGACAAACGGAACCGCGACCGTCAGGGAGCGGAGCAAGTCCACGCGGACTCGTAAGCCGAGCGCCGAAGGTCGGGCTTTACCCCGGCCCACGTATTACGATGAAGATTCCCCATGCAGCGGATCCATCTCGTCGCCACCGGAGGCACCATCGAAAAAATTTACTCCGAACAAAAAGGCTCCGTTGAAAACGTCGACAGTAAGATCGAAACCTATCTCGCGCGCCTGCGTCTTCCCGATACTCAGGTGGATGTCACGCGCCTCATGAACAAAGACAGCCTCGAAATGACCGATGCCGACCGTCTGCGTATCCTCGAAGCGGTTCGCGATAAATGTGACGCGCCCATCGTGATTACGCACGGCACCGACACCATGGTCCGCACCGGAATGTACCTCAAGAGCGCGCTTGGCAAGCCCAAGCACGCCATCGTCCTCACCGGCGCGATGACGCCGCTCGGGTTCGAATCGAGCGACGGGCTTCAGAACCTGACCGAAAGCCTGTTCGCCGCGCGCGTGCTCGCGCCCGGAATTTATGTGGTGATTCACAACCAGGCGTTCCCGGTCGACCATGTTCGAAAGGACCAGGAGCATTCGCGCTTCCTACCGGTATGAGCTATACACTTCGTTCACACCAGCCCGGCGATATGGGGATGGTGATCCATCGCCACGGCGCGCTTTACCATCAGGAATACGGATGGGATATGGGCTTCGAGGCGCTGGTGGCGGAGATCTGCGCGCACTTCATCCAGAATTTCGACGGCGCCCGGGAGCGCTGCTGGATCGCCGAAGTGGACGGGAAATTCGCGGGCTGCATTTTTCTGGTGAAGCAATCCGACCAGGTCGCCAAGCTCCGGCTATTTTTGGTCGAACCATCCGCGCGGGGTCTTGGGCTGGGCAAGGAACTGGTTCGCCAGTGCCTCGATTTCGCCCGCGCGTGCGGCTATACGAAAGTGGTGCTGTGGACGCAAGCCAATCTCTACGCCGCCCGCCACATCTATCGAAAATCCGGATTCGTGTGCACCGCCGAGGAGCCCCATCACAGTTTTGGCTTCGACATGGTTTCCGAGACGTGGGAACTGGATCTGTAGATCGCTGGCCACAGATTCACACGGATGCACGCCGATAAAATTTTATCCGTGTGTATCGGCGTGAATCTGTGGCTAAGATGCTCTTAACGCCGCGACCGTCTCCGACGCCTTCTCGAACAGAAAGCCCGTCTCACTCCCGCTGCCCAGGAACAGCATTCCACGCTCTTTCCAGAATTTGGCGAGCTTGAGCGTCCGCAACTGCGTCCCCGGCGCGACGCCGTGCTTCAGGCAGCTGTCGCGAACCTTTTCCATCGCGTCGATCATTTTAGGATGCTCGAACTCTCCCGCGACGCCGAGCGAGAGAGAAAGATCCACCGGTCCGATCAATACCGCGTCGATTCCAGGAACCGAGAGCAGCTCATCCCGCCGGTCGACCGCCAGCCTGGTTTCGATCTGCAGCACCACCATCGTGTTTTCGTTCTGATGCTCCAGCACCTGCGGAATCGTCGCGCGCTCATACCCGATGTGCGCCCCGCTCAGGCCGAATCCGCGCACGCCCGCCGGCGGAAATTTGGTCCAGCTAACGGCTTGCTGAAGTAACTCCGGAGACTCGACGCGCGGAAAAATGACGCCCTCCGCCCCGCAATCGAGCGCCCGAGCGACCAGCGCATACTGCATGTCCGCCACGCGCACGATCGGTGACATGCCCGCCGTGACGCACGCCCGGCATAGATCCTGAATGGTCTCGATTCCGAATCCGCCGTGCTCGCCGTCGAGAAAGGTCCAGTCGAATCCCGCCGCCGCCAGAATGCGTGCGACTTCCACCGAACGGATCTGCTGAAATCCGCAGCCGATCTGCAATTGTCCGGCTTTCAGTGCGTTCTTGACAGGATTAGCTCGCATGGTTGATTTTAGCCGCAGATGCACGCGGATTCACACAGATAAGCACTTTATTTTGATCCGCGTGAATCGGCGTGCATCGGTGGCCAACACTAAATACTCAGCACCCGATGATCGGGACAATCCACCTTCGCCGCGTCATAGAGTTGACCCACCAGATCCATTCCGTGCTGCGCCAGAAACGGCAGGATCGAATAGAAGCGCTCCTGCAGGTGACGATGCGGGTACAGGGTATTGGCGAGATACGCCGCTTCCGCCGACGCGCGCTCGTCGCGACGCATCGTTTCCCGCTCGATTTTCCGCCGCACCTTATCGAGCTGATAGACCATCTTGGTGCGGCTGTTGGCCAGCGACGCCGCGAGCGTATGATCGAATTTTTCGAGCTCGCGATGCAGGCAGTCGATATTGTGCGTGAGCCCGTCATGCGCGTCGGCGAAGGCCGCCTCCACCGCTTCGGGAACCAGCGCGCGGGCGATCCGCTCCTTCAGATGCTCCGGGTCGACGAACGTCTGCGCCAACGCCAGATGATACCGGCTCAGCAATTTCTCCGCGCGCGGTTCCACCAGCGTGAAGGAACTGCGCGAGGTGACCACCGGCATGCGCCCCAGCAGCCGGTCGTAGATTACCTGCGATTGCGCCAGGTACGCAAGCTCGGCCGGTCCGCCGATGTAGGCGACCGTCGGCAGCAGATAATCCTGCACCACCGGGCGCAGCAGCGCATTGGGGGAAACCTCCGCGGCGCGATCGCGCAGGTCATTGAAGTCGGAATCCTTGCGGCGCAGCGGTATGCGCTCCCCGTTTTCGAGCAGGAAAAACAGAGACGTTTTTTCTTCCAGGTGAACCTGCGCGTGATACCCCGCCGATTCGAGCTCGCGATTGCGCGCCATCAGATGCTTCTTCAATTCCGGAGCCGCGCCCAGCGCCTCGACCACAATCGGCGCGCCGATCCGCCGCACCGCCGGATCGAGCGGATCGAGAAACAAAAGCCCCAGCCGGTCGAGCAGTTTTGCGAGCAGCGCCTGAAACGCCGCGCCCATCGTCGCACCAGGACGGTACGCGTCTTCGACTGCCGCGATTACGTCTTCGCCATGCGGAAACGGCCGCAGCAGGCGAGCCAGTTCATCCACCGGAAACCGGTCGATCGCGATTCCGCCCACCGGACGCCGCCGCCCATTCGTTTCGGGCGACGCCACCGAAACCTGCACCGGCTGATGCGCCGAATCGAACACGAACGCGTGATTCACTTCCGCGAAATCGTGATCCTCGGTCGCCAGCCAGAACACCGGCACCGCCGGAATCCCGCGCGCGGTCAGTTCGGCGGCAGTATGCGCGGCGGTAACGGCTTTATAAATGGTGTACGCCGGTCCCGAAAACAACCCGACCTGCTGGCCGGTGACCACCGCGACCGTCCCGGGCTGCGCCAGCCTCTCGAGCGCAGGACTATCGCCGTTCTGGCCCCGCAGAGCCTGGACCATGGCAGCCCGGCGCTCGACGGGATAATTGATTTCCGCCGCGGCTGCGGCCATCGACTCCGGATCGTGGGGATTATGCCGGTAAAACCGCGCAACGCGGTCAAAATGATAGGTGAAATCGGCAAACAGCCGGCTGGTGCCGGGAACTTCGGTATGGCGGATACAGGCCGGTTCCATGTCAGAGCGGAAGAAGCGAACGGTCCAAGGTTAGCAGATGCGGCGGGCCGGCGAAAGTCGCAGGGAAAAAGAACTGTTACGTTTAAATCAATGGCCGGCGTGTACCTTTCCTATCCGTTCTGCGCGCAAAAGTGTACTTATTGCAACTTTGCGAGCGGAGTTCTGCCGCGCGAGCTCGAATCGCGGTACGTCGAAACGGTCTTGGGCGAGTTACGTTCGACCGCCTGGCCGTGGACGCCCGAAACGGTTTACCTGGGCGGAGGAACTCCTAGCTCCATGGACCCGGCTGCGCTGGCGAGCTGGCTAGCGGCAATTCCCGGCGGGCCTTGGCGGGAAGCGACCCTCGAAGCCGCGCCCGGCTCCATCGACCACGCCAAAGCCCGCGCCTGGGCCGGCGCCGGAATCAATCGAGTCAGCCTGGGAGTGCAATCCTTTGTCACGCGGGAACTGGCGCGCACCGGCCGGAAACATACCGCGGCGACGGTCGAATCGGACGTCGCGATCCTGCGCGAAGCCGGCATTGAATCGATCAGCGTGGATCTGATTGCCGGATTGCCAGGCCAGACCGCCGCAAGCTGGGAGGAATCGCTCGGCTGGATCGAGCGCTTGGGTGTCCCGCACGCTTCCATATATATGTTGGAGGTCGATGAAGACAGCCGCCTGGGCCGCGAGATTTTGCTGGGCGGCAAGCGTTACGGCGCATCCGATGTTCCCGGCGACGACGAAATCGCGGACATGTATGAAACCGCGGTAGAGCGCCTGAAGCTCGGCCGGTACGAAATTTCAAATTTCGCCAAGCCCGGTTTCGAGTCGATTCACAACCTGAAGTACTGGAAACGCGAGCCGTACCTGGGTTTCGGCGCCGACGCGCATTCCTTCGATGGCCACTGGCGCTCGAAAACCGAAGAGTCCGCGTCGACATATGTGGATCAACCGGTCGCGACGGATCGCACGCCGGCCGACGCCACAGGCGAGCGATTCTATCTCGGTCTGCGGTTAAGCCAGGGAATCGAAGACTGGTCCGGATTCGAGGATGTAGTCGACCGATTCGTAAGCAATGGCTTACTCGAAATCGCCGGCAGACGGCTGAAGCTGACCAACCGCGGCGTGTTGCTCTCCAACGAGGTCCTTGCCGAATTCGTAGCCCAGCCAACCGTCTCTTCGTGACGTGGCGTGGCGCACGCACTCCTGCGTGCCGCGCTGGCACTCTTGCCGGCGCCTGTCCTGTCGCAGACCAATGTCGCGAAGAGTCGCGACACGGCACCGAGGAGTGCGTGCGCCACAAATGCGACGCGCCAAGCCGCGCCGGTCAGAGTCTGTGTGAAAACCACGGACCTGCTCCCCTTGCTCACGCGCGGGGTTCCGCATGTGGCTCATTCGACGTGGCGCCAAACGGAACCCCGACCGTGAGGGAGGGGAGCAAGGCCGACCAACTCCACTTTTCACACAGACTCGTCACGGCGGGGTACAATCCCACAAACCATCGAAACTCGATCTGCTTTCCCCTGAACTTGTTACAGGTTTGATCGGAGTTCTCTCCCCGGCACGCGGGCTATCCTGCGGCCAGAGAGTGATCCCTGGCCAGGGAGCGTTGATTGAGTGGATACTGAGCCTCCGGAGCCCGTGAGACGGCTCGCGTAGTCAGCTCGTAGCATGACGCCGACGGAGGTTAGGTTCGGATCGATCCGATTGGTTCAGTAACTGGACCGTAAAACATTCGCGCGGTGTGCGGATAGCGCTGATCGCCGTCCCGCGTTGATTCAGAGAGGAGCGCCCGAAAACGCGAGCTTCACATGGCTCCGCCAGAGTAGCGGGACCGGCCCTCCGTTAGAGCGCCCTTGAATTCCATGGGCGGCCGAAGACGCACGGATGATAAGTCCGAAAGCCCCGGCCGCCCGCAACGCCTCACTCGTAGTGTCATTTCAAATGCGCATCGAGGACCAGGGCATTCACGCCGGCCATTGTGCGGAAAATCCGATCGAATGAGACCACGCGAAAGTCCAAAGAACGGGCGAGCGCGCCCAGATAAGCATCCGGCCATCCGCGGTGAGACACCCGGCCGTTTCGCGTCAAGGCGCGAAACTCGGGTTCAAACATCTCGGGCTCGGAAACGAAAGAAATCTGCCCGTGAGCCGCAAGCTCGTCGTATAATCGCCACGCTTCCGCGCCGGTGCGAACGTCGCGGCCCATCACCAACGGGTTGATCAGCAGCCGCAGAAATCCGAGCTGTGTCAGTCGGGAAAAGCAGAGCCGGTCGGAGCCCGAATCTTCAAACCATCGGCGGGCAATCGCATGATGCTGGTGGCGATCGTAGGCCAGGGCGAGCCAGACGTTGGTATCAACCAGCCAGGATGTCATCAATCTGCGAGTTGGTGAGCGAGAGAATGCGTTTCTCCCGTCCGCGAATCAGCGGCAGAGCAAGCTTGCTCCCTCTGGGGCGAAGCTCTGAGGACAGTTCCCGCTCGACGGCGCGCTGAACG
The DNA here is from genome assembly GCA_963797245.1 of Terriglobia bacterium. GTDB lineage: Bacteria > Acidobacteriota > Terriglobia > Bryobacterales > Bryobacteraceae > Palsa-187. The sequence continues at coordinate 66,089 of CAWCPE010000005.1, read as the reverse complement.
AATTGCTTGATGGTCGAGCCCCGTAGCGCAGCAGCCGCTTTCATTTTTCGGAAGACGGGATCCGGCAGATCAACGGTGGTCCGCATAAAAACATATTCGCATAAACCTACACCGCCGCAAGCGACGCGATCGGCGTTTCTCCAGCGGCGGGTCGAATTTTACGCTTACCAGTTTCGACACTCCCGGCTCCTGCATCGTGACTCCATACAAAGCTTGCGCGGCTTCCATGGTGCGTTTCGCGTGCGTGATAACGATGAATTGCGTCTCTTCCGACATCCCTTTGATCAGCCGCGTCAGGCGCTGGATGTTCGGTTCGTCTAACGGCGCGTCGACTTCGTCGAGAATGCAGAACGGGCTTGGCGTGTAGCGGAAGATGGCCATCAGCAGCGCCATCGCCGTCAGCGATTTTTCGCCGCCGGAGAGCAGCAGCACGTTCTGCAGACGCTTTCCGGGAGGCGATGCGACGATGTCGATTCCGCTTTCGGCTAAATTGGTTTCGTCCGTCAGGCGCATCTCGCCCTGCCCGCCGCCGAACAGCGTCTGGAACATCTCTTTGAAGTGCGTATTGATTCCGTCGAAGGCTTCCTTGAACCTTCGACGCGATTCCTGATCCAGCTCCTGAATGGCCTTCTCGGTGTCGCGAATGGAATCGATCAGGTCCTGCCTTTGCGTGTTCAGGAAATCGTAGCGCTGCTGGGCTTCCTGATACTCTTCGAGCGCCTGCGTGTTCACCGGGCCGAGCGCTTCGATTTTCGCGCGGACTTCCTGATAGCGAGTCTCGGCCTCCGCGACGGACGATTCATCGAGCGCGCTCTCCTCCGATGCTGCAACTTCGGACGCGGCGATGGCCAGCTCTTTGCGGCTGGTTTCGTCCAGATACTTCAGCTCGGCTTGCTTCTTAACCAATTCCAATTCGACTTCAGATCGTTTTTCCTGCGCGGCCTGCGCATCAATGCGCAGAGTCTTGAGCGCGTCGTCGAGCGCGGCGAGGGCGGCGCGGCTCTCGGTTTCTTCGATGGTGAGGCGTTCGACTTCGGCGGCCGCGGAGGTGGTCTGCTGCGCGAGCTCTCCGGCGCGGCGGTCGAGCTCGACATTGTCTTCAAGCAGCCGGGCGCGTTCGACGCCCATGCGTTCCATCTCACGCGCCAGGTCACTTCGCCGCGTAACGAGGGTCGAGATCTGCGCTTCAAGTCGTGTCGCCGTGCTCTTGGCGGAACGCGCGCGCTCTTCGAGACCGGCCAGGCCGGCTCGCAATGCTGCGTGCTCTTCACCGATGTGCTGCGCGTGCGCCTGCAGACGCTCGAATTCGCCGCGCGATTCTTCTAACGTGCGTTCCTGATCGAAGCGGGCCTGCTCTTTTTCGGCGACCAAGCCTTGACTCTGCTCGCGCTGCGCGCGGCTGCGCTCATCTTCCTTCGAAAGCCGGGCGAGTTCCAGGCGCGCGACCGATAAACGGGAACCCGAGCGCGCGTACTCCTCGGCGAGTTTGCGCTGCTCATGGTCGAGCGCCAGCGCGTCTTTTTCCTGCGACTGCTGCTGGACGCGGATGCGCTCCAGGTCTTCGGCGAGCAATGCCGTGCCGCGTTCCAGCTCTTCAAGCTCCGCGGTCAACTGATCGGCCTCGCGCTGCTTGGATTCCACCTGTGCGGCGAGTTCACGCAGTTCACGCTTGAGAGCCAACGGACCACCGGCGCTTTTTCGCCCGCCGCTGACCGCGTGGCCGTGATAGCTGACGCCATCCTGCAGCAGAAAATAGCAATCCGGATTGGCGGTCGAAAGCGCCTGCGCGGTGGCGCGATCGGAGACCAGGAAACAGCGCGCCAGGCGGGGCAGCAAGCCTTGTGGAGCCTGCGCGAAGCCGTTGGTCAGGCGAAGCGTGTCGCGCAGACGGCCGACCACGCCCGAGTGCGCGGAAAGATCGGGCGCGAGCGGCGACGCGGCGCTCGCCTCAGGATGAACTAGAAACGTAGCGCGTCCGTCGGATTCCGAGCGCAGGATTTCCACGCCGCGATCGGCTTCCTGCCAGCCGCTGACGACCACGTATTCGAGCTCTTCATGCAGGAAAACTTCACACGCTTTTTCCCAGGCCGGATCGGCCACTTCGACGAAATCCGCCAGCACGCCCGAAGGTTTGAAGCCTTCGATTTTGTTGTGCTCCAGGCCGAGAAACAGGCGCTTGACGGATTCGGTAGTGTAAGCGCGATGCGAAAGAATCTCGGCCAGGGATTCGCGGCGCGCATTCGACCGCGAGAGCGCGGCGCGCAATTCTTCGATCCGCTTGCGGGCGGCGATGGTGCGCGACTGGCGCTCCTTCATCTCTTCTTCGACGCGGCGGCGCTGGTCGGCCAGCGATTCGAGCTCCAGCTGGCGGGCATCCAATTTCAAAGAAAGCTCGCCTTTGATCTGTTCCAGGCGCGCGAGATCGGCGGACGCGGATTCTTCTTCTTTGCGGGAACGCGTCGAATCGCGCTCGATCGCGGCCAGATATTCGTCGATCTGCGCGAGCTGATTGCGTAAAGTGGAAGCTTCGCCCAGCAGGCGCAGCACTTGCTGGCGGGCTTGTTCGATGGATCGCTCGCGCTGGCGCAGGTCGTTTTGAAGAGCGTCGCGTTCTTGCGTTTTTGCGTCTAATTGCGTCTTTTGCGCGGCACTTTGGCCTTCAATCCCGGCGAGCTCGGCTTTGTGGATTTCGAACTCGGCCGACTCGCGCTGGTGGCGATTGGCAAGCTCCTGATCTTCTGCATCCCCGGACGCGAGGCGATCCTCAATACCGGCGATCTGCTTGGCTTGTAACTCCAGCCGACCGCGGGTGCGCTCGGATTCAAGATTCAGCGCAGCCACCTGACTGCGCGATGCGGTCAACGACGCTTCGGTCTGGTACGCGGACTCCTGGAGGCGGGTGTGTTCCTGTTCGCGCTCCTGAACGGTTGACGAGAGTGTCTGGAACGCGGTCTGCGCCTGATTCAGATCGAGCGCCAGCCGCGCGGCTTCGCGTTCGAACATCTGGAAGCGGCCGGAAACGGCGCGGCGCAGGTGCGCGATCATTTCCGTGCGGAGTTCTTCGTAACGGCGCGCCTTGGATGCCTGGCGCTTGAGCGAATTGGCCTGGCGGCTGACTTCTTCGAGGATGTCGAACACGCGCGAGAGATTCTGGCGCGCGCTTTCGAGACGCGCTTCGGCCAGGCGCTTGCGGGTTTTATATTTGCCGATGCCGGCGGCTTCTTCGATGATGGCTCGGCGGTCGGCCGGCTTGTTCGAAAGAATCTGACCGATGCGGCCCTGCTCGATGATGGCGTAGCTTTCCGGACCCAGGCCGGTACCGCTGAACAGATCCTGGATGTCGCGTAAACGGGCGGAGTGGCCGTTGATCAGGTATTCGCTTTCGCCGGAGCGGAACAGCCGTCGCGTGATGGTGACGTCTTCCGGTTTGTGATGGCCGTTGCCGTTGCCGTTGCCATTTCCATTGCCGTTCACGGGCGCTTCGTGTGCGGCGGGGTCCATCATGGTGAGGGTGACCTGCGCCATGCCCAGCGGTTTCCTGTCGCGCGTACCGGCGAAGATCACGTCTTCCATGCGGGCGCCGCGCAGGCTTTTGGCGCTCTGCTCGCCCAGGACCCAACTGATGGCATCGCTGAGGTTCGACTTCCCGCAGCCGTTCGGCCCCACGACCGCGGCGATGCCGGAGCCGTGGAACCGCATTTCGGTGCGGTCGTAGAACGATTTGAATCCCTGGATGTCGACGCGCTTGAGTTTCAGCAAGGCCGGGCCCCTCCTTAATAGTGACGCACACGCAGGGGTGCGTTTGGGGGAAGTGTTTCTATCCTAAACCGAAGTTCGCCAAAAGTAAAGCGCCTCAGGTACCGTATGTAGAAGAGATTCGCGGACATGTACTATATATAGGGGCAGACCTGCCTAGGGAGAGAGCATCTAACTTTCAGATGTTGCGGGGCTTTCATCGTAAGCTGCGGGAAATCCGGATGTTTACACTCGCCATGAAATCGGCGGCTCATCCGATTCTGGCGCAGATTGTACCCATCCGGCGGTGCAACCTGGATTGCGGGTATTGCAACGAGTATGACCGCACGTCCGCGCCGGTACCGACCGAGGAGATGCTGCGGCGGATCGACCAGCTGGCCGATCTGGGCACCACCATCATCACGTTGAGCGGAGGGGAGCCGACGCTGCATCCGGATGTGGACGCGATCATCGCGCGGATTCGAAAGCGCGGGGCGATTGCGACGCTGATCACCAACGGGCTGTTGCTGACGCCGTCGATGATCCGGACGCTGAATCGAGCGGGGCTGGATTATCTGCAGATCAGCATCGACAATGTTTCGCCGGACGCGGTTTCGAAGAAGAGCCTGCGGGTGCTCGACAAGAAGCTGCAATGGCTCGCGGAATACGCGGAATTCGGAGTGACGATCAATTCGGTGCTGGGCGCGGGACTCGACAAGCCGGAAGACGCGGTGACCATCGGGCGGCGCGCGCGGGAACTGGGGTTCACCAGCACGCTGGGGATTCTGCACGATCAATCGGGGCAGCTGAAGCCGCTTACGGGCGGGCATCTGAAGGCGTACCAGAGTTTTCGAAAGCTGGGATCGGGGTTGTTTTCGTTCGCGCATTTCGACCATTTTCAGGACAATATCGTACGTGGAAGCGCCAATGACTGGCATTGCCGGGCGGGCGGGCGATTTCTGTACATATGCGAGGACGGGCTGGTGCATTATTGCTCGCAGCAGCGCGGACATCCGGGGATTCCGCTGAAGGATTACACGGTGGAGGACATCCGTCGCGAGGCGGCGACACCAAAAGGATGCGCCCCGCTGTGTACGATTTCCTGCGTGCATCAGACGGCGATGCTGGATGAATTTCGGGAGCGTCCGAAGCAGACGCTCGACGGGATTCTGGATCGACGGCGTGCGGCAGATCCGGATTTCGAGACTCCGGCGATGGTGCGGGCGTTGTCCTGGATGTTCTTAGATCCGGGACGGCGGCGGTTTTTCGGAAAGCTTTTCGCGTTTGTAAACCGATAGTCACAAAATTCCGGACAATTCTGTAACGTTCTGGGTTATACTAGCGCGTTTACTATGCCTTCATTGTTTCGAAAGTCCAGCATTGTATGCTGCGTTGCCCTGGCCGCGGGAATCGGCGGGGCGCAGAATATCCAGAGTTTTCCGGCGCCCTATAGCGTGTTTAATGTGGTCAACGGACCGGATGGCGCGTTGTGGCTGACGCCGAATCTGTCGTCGCCCAATGGAACCATCGGGCGGATCACGACCAGCGGTGCGTTCAGCCAATTTACTCCGCCGGGCGGATATTTTCCGGGCGGGCCGATTGTCACGGGGCCGGACGGCAATCTGTGGCTGCAGATTTTCAGCGAGAACCAGACCGCGATCGATCAACTGACACCTTCGGGGATCTCGACGGTGTATGCGCTGGGTGAAACGGACGGTGTGTACGGGATGGCGGTGGGATCCGACGGCGCCATCTGGCTGGCGGAGGGCGACCGGATCGGGCGCATCACCACGGCGGGCGTCTACACGCATTTCTCGGTCGGCAATTATTATCCGTTTGCGATTACTTCGGGGTCGGATGGGAACCTGTGGTTCCTGGCGCTGAATGGGTCATCGGGCGCCAGCGTGATCGGTCAGATTACGACGGCGGGGGTCTCCAAGATATTCCCGTTCAGCGGGGAGCTCCCGATTTATGCGGTGAGCCCGATTGCAGCAGGTCCGGATGGCGCCATCTGGTTTACGATTTATGCGACCTCGGGCGCCGGGCTGGCGGCGATCGGGAAGATCACCACGGCGGGGGTGATCTCGATTTTCAATATTCCGAATACCAGCGCGTACAATTTCGGGGAAAGTTCGATTGCGGCGAGCCCGGATGGAGGGTTGTGGTTCACCGGGGACGGCGCGCTCGGGCGGATCACGACGACGGGCACGGCGACGGTTTATCCGCTGCCGGCTACGTCGTTTTCAACTTACGCGGGCGCGACCGGACAGGGGCTGGTGGCGGGGCCGGACGGGGCGATGTGGTTCGGCGTCTACGGAAACAACGAAGTGGGACGAGCGACGCTTTCGGCGTCGACCGCGCCGGTGATCACACAGATTACGCCGGCCTCGATTGCCGCGGGGACTTCCACGACTACGCTGCGAATTCTGGGAAGCAATCTGGCGGGGTCGACGACGTCGCCGTGCGCGGGGTCGGCTGAGACGGTGACGTGGAACGGGACACCGCTCATGATCACCAGCGCGGCGGCGGGGGAAATCGACGTGACGGTTCCGGCGAATCTGCTGGCGTCGGCGGGGCAATTTACGGTGATGGTTTCGGTGAATCAGGTGAGCGGGAGCGTTTGTCAGGCGTTGACAGCGAGCAGCACGGTGCAGGTGACCTCCGTGTCGAAGATGGGGACGTCGACGCAACTGACGGCGTCGCCCAATCCGGCACTGGCCACGCAGACGGTGACACTGACGGCGACGGTAACTCCGACGACGACCGGCAGCGTGGTGTTTTATGACGGCGCGGCTTCGATCGGCACGGTGAGTCTTTCGGCGGGGGTGGCTACCTTGTCCATGGAATTTACGGCGGGGAGCCATTCGTTGACGGCGACGTTTTCGGGCAACGCGAGTTATACGTCGAGCGCCACGACGCCGTTCAGCCTGCAAGTGAATCCGGGACCGCCGCAGCCGTCCATGTACTTTACCGCGGCTCCATCGTCGCAGTCGTTTGGAAGTCCGGTCACGCTGACGGCGACGCTTTGCTGGTGTGATTACTCCGGTGCGGGGCAGCCGCCGCCGGTCCCGACCGGCTCGGTGACGTTCCTGGATGGGACGACGGAAATCGGCTCGAGCCAAGTGGTGGTCGGTGCGCAATCGAGCGGGGCGACGATTTCGATCTCGACGCTCGCGGTGGGGACGCACGACCTGCAGGCAACCTATAGCGGAGACGCGTACAATGGGCCGAGTCAAGCGTCGGTGCAGGTGATCATTACCAGCGCCAACACGCCGGCCATTCTTTCGGGAGGGATCGTCAACGCGGCGAGTTATGCGGCGGCTCTCACCTCGCCGAACGGGCTCGTATCGGTGGCGGCGCCGGGATCTCTGGTGGCGATCTTTACGTCGACACTCGCGGCCCAGGCGGCGACGTTCTCGACGGCGGCGTTGCCGGGTTCGCTCAGCGGAGTGGGCGTGACGTTCAACGGGATTGCTGCGCCCATGGTGCAGGTGGTTCCGAACGGAGTTTATCCGTTCGTCAGCGCGCAGGTGCCGTTTGAGCTTACGCCGGGGACGGCTTCGGTGGTGATTACGGTGAATAGCATTGCGTCGGCGGCGGCGCCGGTGCAGATCGTGGCGAGCCAGCCGGGGATTTTTACGCTTTCGGCGAATGGGCTGGGGCAAGCGGTGTTTGTGAATCTGACCGATTACACGATCGCTGCGCCGGCGGGGTTGGACGGGAGCGCGCATCCTATTTCGCGGGGGCAACCGGCGTTCTTTTATGTGACGGGGCTGGGGGCGCTGGCGCCTTCGGTGGTGGATGGGACGGGGACTTGTCCGGCTGCCAACGGGCTGTGCAATGCGGTCGCGATGCCTACGGTGACGATCGGGGGAGTGGCGGCGAATGTCGCGTTCGCGGGGCAGGCGCCGGGATTTCCGGGGGTGATGCAGATCAACGTGACCGTGCCGTTGAATGCGCCGGTGGGGAGTAGTGTGGATTTGGTGGTGACGTCGGCGGATGGGACGGTGATGAGTAATTCGGCGGCGATCGCGGTCCAGTAGGAGGGGCGCACGCACCCTCGAAAACACGGAACATTTCGCGCCGGACGAAAGCCCAATGCGTCAGAGTCTGCGTGAAAAGTGGAGTTGGATCCCCGCCGTGACCGGCAGGGCTGGTCACCGACTCCTGCGCCTTCAACGCGATAGACCAGCCCCGCCAGTTAGAGTGTGTGTGAAAAGTGGAGTTGATCCCCGCCGTGACCGGCAGGGCTGGTCACCGACTCCTGCGCCTTCAACGCGATAGACCAGCCCCGCCAGTTAGAGTGTGTGTGAAAAGTGGAGTTGATCCCCGCCGTGACCGGCAGGGCTGGTCACCGACTCCTGCGCCTTCAACGCGATAGACCAGCCCCGCCAGTTAGAGTGTGTGTGAAAAGTGGAGTTGATCCCCGCCGTGACCGGCAGGGCTGGTCACCGACTCCTGCGCCTTCAACGCGATAGACCAGCCCCGCCAGTTAGAGTGTGTGTGAAAAGTGGAGTTGATCCCCGCCGTGACCGGCAGGGCTGGTCACGGACGTCTGCGCCTTCAACGCGATAGACCAGCCCTGCCGGTAACGGCGGGGTGAGGCATCGACTTTTCACACACACTCGTTATGGAGGGGTCCAGCGCTGACTTTTCACGCAGACTCGTCAGCGTGGGGCTTGGCATACCGGCTTTGTTTTCATTCGTATCATTGCCCGTCGGCGGGCAAAGGAACGCTCCTGCGTGCCGTGTCGAGGCTCGTCTCGACACTTCGGCTGCGACGGTATAGGCGTCGGCAAGAGTGCCGACGCGGCACGCAGGAGTGCGTGCGCCACGAGGCGATCAATTTGCCGGCGGGGTGAACTTGGGGGCTTCGAAGGGGAGCGTGTCCGGGTTTACGCGGACGGCGGTCGAGAATTTCATTTCGTATTTTCCGGTGCCGGGGAAGGTCAGCTCTACGAAATAGGCGGTCCAGCCGCGTTCCGGCTTGGGGACTTTCGCGATGTACACGCCGTCTTTCTGGGCTTCAAGAGTCGTGGATTTGTAGGCCGGACCGATGCTCACCAGGCGGAAATCGCGGTGGTCGGGGTTGGTGGCTTGCCACATTTTGACTTCCGACGGCTTGGTCGCGGTGGTGACTCTGATCGATCCGTCGTCTTCGAACCTCCAGAAAAACTTGGGACGCTCCTGCTTTTTCAGGAACGCGTCGAAGAAGGCGATCAGGCCCTCGCGAACGTCGGAGTTGCGCAGGGAGTGGTCGGTGTTTTCGACGTAGCGCAGATATTTTTCGCCCTTGAGCTGGTCGAAATAATAGCGCGAGGAATCGGGCAGGAAATACTGATCGCCGGAGGCGTTGACGATGTATTTGGGCATGGTGAGGCGGTCTCGATATTCGTAGGGCTCGACGATTTCCATGAGCTTGTGGTATTGCGGCGTGCCCATCCATTTCATGATTCCGAGATCTTCGTAATCTTTGACGGCGGGCGAGTAGAAGCCGTAGGCGCGGTAGTGGTGTTGGAAGGATTTTTCGACGTTGAGGAGATCGATGACCATGGGCGCGATGGCGACCACTCGTTTATCGACGGCCGCGGTGGTCCAGGTGGTCCAGCCGCGCTTGGAGGCGCCGGCCACCATGAAGGTTTCGACGGCGGTGTTGTGGGTTTTCATGAAGGCGGTGACGGCGTCCATGGCGCGGACGGCGGCCTTGGTCATGGGCAGGCGCGCGGGCCACAGATCGTTGCCGGTGCGCAGGTATTTGTCCCAGGTGTAGGCGATGAATTCGTCTTCCACCAGGCCGGGTTTCCGGCCGTCGGGAAAGGTCAGGGGCTGATTCGGGACCATGCGCAGCTCGGCCACCACGGTGTGCGTGGAGAGCGCGATATCGGCCAAGAGCGGGTCCACCTTGGCGGGAACCTTGTCGTGATTCGATCCGCCGGTGAGATACAGAAATCCGGTGGAGTAGCTGACCTGATCGGGCTTGACGATGGTGAGCCAGTGCTTCCACACGGTGCGATCGGGCGCCACCGGCGGAGCCCAGGTTTGCGACGTCAGATCCAGAACGTAGGCTTGATAGCCTCCGCCCTGAATAGTGTTCGCGAGCTCGAATTTATAGCTCGGGTCAGGGGCTTTCACGTAGCGGTCGAGAGCGGTTTCCTTGGTAGCGGCGGCCAGCGGGAGGGCCAGCGCAAGAAGCAGGAACATGCGTCGGGGCATGTGGAGAAGGATATCCTATTTACATGCGAATGGCCGCCGCGATCGCGGCGCTGGTGTGGGCGGGCGCGATATACGCGGCGAAACCTTCGGTGAGGATCAAGCGGCCGGTGCTTTCTCCGGAACAGCGGGCGGCGCAGGCGTTGTTGCGGCCGATGAGCCTGCGGGATCGCGTGGCGCAGCTGGTAATTGGTGTTGCGTATGGCGACGTGCCTTCGCGGAAGTCGCCGGAGTATGAACGATTCCGGCACTGGGTGCGGGATCTGCGGATCGGCGGGTTGATCGTCAACAATCACGTGCAGTACGGCATCGCGCGCAACGCGGAGCCGCACGCGTTCGCGCTGTTTCTGAATCAGATGCAGAAGATGGCGAAGACTCCGCTGCTGGTGGGCGCGGATTTCGAGCGCGGAGCGTCGATGCGCGTGACGGATGGCGCGAAGTTTCCGTATAACATGGCGATCGGCGCGACGGGCGACGTGGAAGACGCTCGGTACGAGGGGCTCGAAACGGCACGCGAGGCTCGGGCGTTGGGGGTGCAGTGGATTTTCGCGCCGGTGGCGGATGTGAACAACAATCCGGCGAATCCGGTGATTAATATTCGCAGCTTCGGCGAGAATCCGGATGACGTGGCTCGGTATGTGGCCGCGTATATTCAGGGCGCGCATTCGGATCCGAAGAACCGGGTGCTGGTGACCGCCAAACATTTTCCGGGGCACGGCGATACGGATGTTGACAGCCATCTGGCGCTGGCGCGGGTGAGCGCGTCACGGGAACGCATGGAACAAGTGGAGCTGAAACCGTTTAAAACAGCCATCGCGCAGGGTGTGGATGCGATCATGACGGCGCACCTGGCGGTGCCGGCGATCGAGCCGGAAGAGATTCCGTCGACGGCATCGGCGAAGGTGCTGACGGGGTTGTTGCGCGAAGAGCTGGGGTTCAAGGGGCTGGTGGTGACCGATGCGCTCGACATGCTGGGGTTTGCGTCGCAGTTCAAATCGGGGGAAGGGTCGGTGCGGGCGATCGAGGCGGGGGCGGATGTGCTGTTGATGCCGCCGGACCCGGCGCAGGCGATTCGCAGCGTGGTGGCGGCGGTGGAAGCGGGGCGCATCTCGCGGGCACGGATCGATCAGAGCGCGATACGCGTGCTGGCGGCGAAAATTCGGGTGGGTGTGATCAGGATGAAGCTGGTGGATCTGGATAACGTGAGCGACGTGCTCGAATCGCCGGAAGCAGATCAGAGGGTGCAACAGATGTCGGATCGCGCGGTGACGCTGGTAAGGAATGACCGTGGCGCGGTGCCGATTGCGGCTTCGAATGCTTGCCTGGTGATTGTGACAACATCGCGGATTTCGCAGTATGGGCAGAAGATGGCGGTGGATTTTCGGGCGCGGGCGAGGGACGCTCGGGTGACGTTTGTCGATTCGTCAATGCCGCTGGCGGCGCTGCTGGCGGACGTCGGCGATACGGGTTTGTGCTCGTCGGTTTCGATGGCGGTGTTCTCGAGCGGAGGAGCACTGGCGGGCGATCTGCCGGCGTTCTTGCAGAAATTGTCGGAGGGCACGTCGCCTTCGGTGCTGATCGCGATGGGCAGCCCGTACGTTTTTGCGAATGCTCCCAAGGTGACGGCGTTTTTGACAACGCTGAGCCCGACTTCGCCTTCGGAACTGTCGGCGGTGAAGGCGCTGTTCGGAGAGATCGCGATCGGGGGTAAGCTGCCGGTGTCGATCCCGGGGCTGGCGCAGGTGGGGGATGGGATTATTCAGGTCCCGGCTCGGGCGCGATAAGCCGGTCTGGAGACCGGCTCGCCGGCTGGAAAGCCGGCCCCACGGGGTAGAATCGGACTTATGATTGAGATCACCTGGCTAGGACACGGAACGTATCAGATGCGGCTCACCTCGGGGGAAGTGATTCTGGTGGACCCGTGGATTGAGGGCAATCCTTCGTTTCCGGCGAAATTCAATATCGATCGCGTGGATATCATGCTGATCACGCACGGGCATTTCGATCACATTCACGACGCGCTGCCGCTGGCCAGGAAATTTTCGCCGCAGATTGTCGCGATTTATGAAACCGCGCGCTGGCTGGAAGGAAAGGGCGCGAAGAATACCATCGGGATGAACAAAGGCGGGACGGTGCCGGTCGGCCCGATTTCGGCGACCATGACGCACGCCATTCATAGCTGCGGGATTCTGGACGACGGGAAAATTATCTACGGCGGCGAGGCGGCCGGTTACGTGGTGCGGCTGCCGGACCGGCGCACGGTGTATTGCGCGGGCGATACCAACGTGTTCACCGACATGCAACTGATCGAGCGGCTGTATCATCCCGAACTGGCGTTTCTGCCGATCGGCGATCAGTATACGATGAGTCCGCGGGAAGCGGCGCTCGCGTGCCGGATGCTGAGTGTGCGCAAGGTGATCCCGCTGCATTTCGGGACGTTCCCGGCGCTGACCGGGCGGCCGGAACAGTTGGCGGAGGCGATCCGGGATCTGCCGGATACGGAAGTGTGGACGCTCACGCCGGGCGCTCCGGTGCAGTGGTAACGGATCTTTAGCCACGAATTCACACAAATGCACACGAATAGGATTTCGTGGCTGCTGATTGTTCTGGTTGTGCTCGCGCTGCGGGTGCCGTTCTTGCATCAGGCGGTGCAGGGTGACGATCCTTATTATCTTTACGGGGCCGAGCATGCGCAGATCGATCCGGCGCATCCGGCGAGCGCGCGCTATATTTTTCAGGGCGACCTGGTGGACATGCGCGGGCATCCGCATCCGCCGCTCGATTCATGGATTCTGGCCGGGCTGCTGGCGGTGTTCGGCGACGTGCGCGAGGCGCCGTTTCATTTCGCTTACATTTTGTTTTCGTTGATTGCCGCGCTTTCGATGTGGTCACTGGCGCGGAGATTTTGCGAACGGCCGCTGCTTGCGACGCTGGTGTTTATCGCCGTGCCGGCGTTCGTGGTCAACGGGAATTCGTTCGAAGCGGATCTGCCGTTTCTGGCGTTTTGGATGCTGGCCGTCGCGATGTTCGTGAAGGCGGTTGAGGAAGGGTCGATATGGGTGCTTTCGATCGCGAAGATTGCGGCGATCCTGGCGGGTCTTGCGGCGTATCAGGCGATTTTGCTCACTCCGATTCTGGCGGTGTATCTGCTGCGGAAACGATCACGATGGACGGCCGCATGGCTGGTGATTTTTGCGGCTCCGGCGGCGATTGCGGCGTGGCAGATTTTCGAATGGTGGACGCGCGGGGCGCTGCCGCTGGCGATTCTCGCGGGGTACATGAAGACCTATGGGTTGCAGGCGGGGTCGAACAAATTGCGCAGCGCGGCGGCACTGATTGTGCACGCGGGTTGGATTATTTCGCCATTGATCGTAATCGCGTGGCGAGGGGCGCGCTGGCGATGGATTGCGGCTGCGGTTGCGGCCGGCGGCGCGGCTTTTTATGATCCGAATCCGCTGTTCTGGGTCTCGTTGGGGTGCGGAGTTCTGCTGCTCGCGTCGTGCGCGGGGCGCGAATTTTTGAATTGGTGGGTGCTGATTTTCTTTGGCGCGTCGGCGTTTTTGTTTTTTGCGGGGTCGGCGCGGTACCTGTTGCCGATGGCTGCGCCGGTCGCGATTCTGGCGGTGCGCGCGGTGAACGCGCGGGTGGTCGCGGTGGGCGTGGGGTTGCAACTGGCGCTGGGACTGGCGCTCGCTGTGGTGAATTTCGAGCATTGGGGTGCATACCGGACGTTCGCTGCGTCGCTTCCACACGACCATAGAACGTGGATCAATGCGGAATGGGGACTGCGCTTCTATCTCGAATCGGACGGCGGGATGCCAATGCCGAAGAACCCGCCGCTACGCGCGGGGGACGTGATCGTTTCAAGCGCGCTTGCGTTTCCAATGAAGGTGAATGCGCCGACGGCTCCGCTCAAGCTTACCGAGATCCGGCCGTCGATTCCGCTGCGGCTTATTTCGCTGGATGGACGGTCGGCGTACTCGGTCGCGTCGGCGCGGGGGCTGCTGCCGTTTGAAATTTCGAACGGGCCGGTTGACGTGGTGCGGGCCGATGTCGTGATCGAGCGGAAGCCGGAGCTGAGCTGGATCGACCCGAAAGATCCGGCGGCCGCGGCGCAGCTGGTGAGCGGAATTTATCCGGACGGCTGGACGTCGGATCAGGCCAGCGTGGTGCTGAAGCGCCCGGCCGGTGCGGGCCGGCTCGAGTTGAACGTCTATATTTCAGACGCGGCTCCGGCGCGGCGGATCACTTTGTCGCTGGATGGGCGGGTGGTGGCCGATGAAACATTTTCATCGCCCGGCGTGCATACGATTTCGGCACGTGAAACGGGCGCTTCGAACGATGTCACGGTGACCATCGCGGTGGATAAAACATTTTCGACGCCAGCGGATCAACGGCGGCTGGGCGTGGTGGTGACTGGAGTCGGATTCAAATAAGATGTGCCGGCGGTTTGCGGCGGCGGAAGTGGAGAATCAGCGCGAAACTGCAGCCTAACACGATCGCCGCGGGGAACATAAACCAGAGCATCGGCAGGCCGGTGAGGAAAATAAGCATGCTGCCGATGGTGAAGATTGCTCCAGCGATGCCTCCGCCCAACGCGATTTTCGAAACGTTGATTTGCGGGCGCGGAGCGTCCTGGCTCATGCCGCACCTCCAAGATTTACGCTAGCACGGCTATTTATGACTGTGAGGTGATATTTCGGACTTGCGCCGCTTGCTTAGGCGCGAGGTTCTGCATGGGTGTCCCGGAAGCCGCTGATCGTCGCGTGAAAACCCGGCACTCCACCCCGCCGTGAACACCTGGGGCTAGCCCCGTCACGTAAGTGCGGGGCGTCCGCGAAACAGTTCGGGACAGGATCAGCCTACTCCGCTCACCTCTCAGTTCCGGATGCTGTCGATCGTGATCGTACCGCCGTCAATCTTTCCCGTCACCACCACCTTGTGGCCGAGCTGAGGCATCACCTTGCTCATCGAGTCCGCGTCGATTTTGTACAGGTGATTATCTTCGGTGACGAACACCACGGGCGATCCGTCTTTGACACACTTCTTGACGCACGACTCAAACACCGCGGGCTTGATCCATTCAGCGGCGGTTTTCGCCTTGGCGCTCGACGACGCGCACTTCTGGTCGGAAATGTAGCCGGTGAACTCGCCGGCGAATGCAGCCATGGAGCACAGGGCGAACAGCGACACTACGGCAAATGATCTTTTCATGAGAAGTCTCCTTTACTTCTTCAGCGCGCCTTCAATCGCGCTCACCACTGACGCCGAATCGGGGGTGGTGGCCGGCTCGAAGCGCGCCAGAACTTTACCGTCGCGGCCGATCAGAAATTTGGTGAAGTTCCATTTGATATCGCCGCCCGTGGACGGATTGGCGGCCTTGTCGGTCAGGAACTTGTACAGCGGCGCCTGGTCGGTGCCCTTGACGGAGATTTTCGAGAACATGGGGAATGTCACGTCGTAGGTACGTTTGCAGAACTGCTGAATTTCCGCGTCGGTTCCCGGCTCCTGGCTCATGAAGTTGTTAGCCGGAAAGCCCAGGATCACGAAGCCCTGTTCCTTGTACTTGCGGTAGGTGGCTTCGAGCGCGGTGTACTGCGGGGTGAACCCGCACCGGCTGGCCACGTTGACGATCAAAATCACCTTCCCCTGATACGCGTTCAGCGGCGAGGGCTGGCCTTCGATCGAGTTGAGCGTGAAATCGAGCGCCGAAGACGCGGCGAAAGCGGACATCGCAAACAATGCTACACCCAATAATGGCTTCATGCAGGTTGAAACGCGGAGGCGCCGCGATTTCATCCCGCGGTGCAGCTTATTTTGAGCCGCGATGATACCCTGAACAAATGCGTTTGCCGATTTTTCTGTTTGCCCTCTCTTCGATTGCCTTGGTTTCGTGCTCTTCTTCTTCCACACCCGAATCGCCCGCCAAATCCGATGCGGCACCCACCGATCCGAAAGCCGCGCTCGATAAAGCCGCCGCCGAACCGGGTGCCGTCCGTACGCCGAGCGGCATGGTCTATCGCGAGCTGACCGCCGGCACCGGCCAATCCCCGCAAGCCACCGACACGGTCAAGGTGAACTATCGCGGAACTTTGACCGATGGAACCGAATTCGACAGTTCCTATAAACGAAACGAACCCGCCGAATTCCCGCTCAATCGCGTGATCCCGTGCTGGACGGAAGGCGTGCAGCGCATGAAAGTCGGCGGGAAAGCCAAGCTAACCTGTCCCTCGAACCTGGCCTACGGCGAACAGGGCTCGCCGCCGACCATTCCCGGTGGCGCGACGCTGATTTTCGAAATCGAACTGCTGGGCGTCAGCCACTGAGCGTAGCGTTTTAACCGATTCCTGCTGCGTCCATTTGAAACGGCATAGGCGGAACCGTGTTCGCACAATCAGGGCGCCGTGGCGGTCGCGCATGCTCTCTCTTTCTAGAGACGTCACGCCAGCCGCATCTGGTACGATCGGATCAATGCCAGCGAAAGTCACTATTTTTAATAACGGTTCCATCCGCGTCGAAGGCGAATTCACAATTCACGATGCGGAAGGCAATCCGTTTGGGCTCGGCGGCCGCACAGCCATCGGATTGTGCCGCTGCGGGCATTCGGAGAACAAGCCGTTCTGCGACGGCTCCCACAAGCGCAACGGTTTCGAATCGGCGTGCCCGGCTCGCGATCTGCCTCCACCCGCGCCAAAACCAGTCGGGTGAGACTTCTCGCGCTGCTCGCCGGGTTGGGACTGAGCGCGCAGATTCGCATCGACGTAGGACTGGTCACCGTTACCTGCGAAGTCTCGGATCGCGGCGGTGCGCCCGCGAAAAATCTTCGCATCGAGGATTTCGAGCTGCGCGACAACGGGCGCCAGCAGAAGATCGAGTCCCTCTGGCAGGAGCAGGACCTGCCGCTTACCATCGGCCTGCTGGTGGACGTCAGCGGCAGCCAGTCCGCGTTCATTGACGAACATCGCCGCGCGGTGATTCAGTTCCTTTCGCAGATCCTGGGGCCCCAGGATCGGGCGTTTCTGGTCACCATCGGCCCGGAGGCGAAGCTCATCGCCGACCTCACTGGATCCATCGACGAACTGCGGCGCGCGGCGGAGCACATGGATCCGTTCCAGTCAGCCGGTACCATTTTCGGCGAATCGTGCGTCCAGACCATTCCGGTGCGAGGCTGCGGAGGCACCGCGCTATGGAACGGCGTGTATGCGTCGGCGCGCCAGAAACTGCGCTGGGTGCAGGGCCGAAAAGCGCTGATCGTAATTTCCGACGGCTTCGACACCGGCAGTCCGCACTCGCTGTCCGATGCGATCGAAGCCGTGCAGGAATCGGCCGGCGTGGTGTACGCGATTAAATATGTCGACCCCAGCGTGACGCCCGCGAGCGCCGGAATTTCCAGACGCAAAGCCGCCCAGCGCGGTCTGGAGCGCCTGACCGATGAAACCGGCGGCTACACGTTCCCCGATCCGGGCGACCGGCTCAGCGACGTTTTCGCGCAGATCGAACAGGACCTGAGGAATCAATACGTGCTCGGCTTCACGCCACCGGTGGAAGCACGCGACGGCCGGTTTCACAAGCTGGAAGTAAAGATGCATCCGCGCGGCCTCATGGTGCGCGCCCGGATCGGATACTACGCGCAGACGCGGTAGAATAAGGTACGCATGGCCAACAATGGACACGACCCGAGCCGGCTGGATCGCCTGGAGGGTCTGGTTGAAGTTCTACTCAACCGTCATCTCGAATTCGAAGAAGAGCACAAGCGTCTGCTCATCGCGCAGGTGGTGCTGACGGACCGCATGGATCGCATGGTTGAGTTCCAGAAGCACTCAGACGAGCGCCTGGATGCGTTGATCGCAATCGTTGATGAGGTGATCCGCAACCGCCCGCCTCAGACTTAACATGAAGTGGGCGGACGGTCTTTTCCACGCCGCGGATCTTTAGCTCGCCTCCGCGCACCATGCCGATGGGCGGCGTCAACTGCGCGACCATCGCGGAGGGGCGCAGGAGCAGCGCCGGCGTCCAGCAGCGCCTGCCGGCTTTGATTATACAATCGATGATTGGGCTCTTTTTCTTTTCAGCAAGCCTCGTGCTGGTTCCTGCACTCCGGAATTCAGGATTCAAGCGGCGGGATGGCGCGCTATCACCGGTCAGACTCGCAATCGAACGCCGCCGTTTCGAACGAAATTACGGGATATGCGGCGAGCGCGCTCATGTACCTGGGAGAGATCGACGCGGCCGTACGCACCGCGCGCTTCCTTTCACGCCAGGCATGGGACGCGGAAAGCCATACGTTTCCTTTTGAACCCGCCTCGCCGCTCGCCTATTTCTTCGACGTCGGGATCATCGTGCGAGGCCTTCTGGCCGTCTGGCGCGCCACGGGTGAGGAAGAATTTCTCACTCGCGCCCGGGAAGCCGCGCTCTCGCTCGCTTTCGATTTTGTCGGCGACGGCGTGTTTCACCCGGTCATCACGCTGCCCGAAAAACAGCCGCTCCCGCATGACGCGCGCTGGTCGCGCTCGCCGGGATGCTATCAATTGAAGTCCGCGCTCGCCTGGCGCGAGTTGGGTGACCCGCACGCCGCGCGGATGTTCGAGACCGCAGTCGAAAACGCGCTCGCCACCCATGCAACGTTTCTCGACGTCGCGCCGGACGCGGAAAAGAAAATGGACCGCCTGCACGCTTACTGTTATTTCCTCGAAGCGCTGCTGTTCGAGACCGATCGCAGCGATGTTCGCCGCGCGCTCGAATCGGGAATCGCACGCGTCGCGACGTTGCTACGTGAAATTTCACCGCGATTCGAGCGGTCCGACGTCTGTGCGCAGCTTCTTCGCGTCCGCCTGATCGCCCATCACCTGGATGCCGTTCCCCTCGATGAAACCGCTGCTGCAGAGGAGGCATCGCGCGCGTCCCTCTACCAATCCGAATCGCCGGATCCGCGCCTGCGCGGCGGATTCTGGTTCGGACGGCGCGGCGGCGAAATGCTCCCGTTCATGAACCCCGTGTCCACCGCGTTCTGCGCGCAGGCGCTCGATCTATGGCGCCGGCACCAAGCCGGGGCGTGGGCGTTCGAGCTTCCTCAACTGATTTGAGCGGCGCTATAAAAGTTCTGTTCGCGTCCGGCTCGGAAGCCGTGATCGCCCACACAATCGAGCGCTTTCGCACCCTGCTCCCCGATTTGCCGCTGGTGGTGGTTGCTGAATTCGCACCGTCCGAAGGCGAGTGGATTCCCTGGCACGTCAAGCGCACGTGGCGCGAAAATCGAGCGTGGGTTCGATCCAAAATCGCCGGGCGCAAGATTCGACTGGCGGCCGTAATTCTGGAGCCGCGCACTCCATACTGGGGACTGCGCACGCTCGGATTCTCGCTCGCGCCCCTGTATTTCCTCGCCTACAACGAAAATGGCGAGCATTTCATGTTGCGCCCGCGCAGCGTCCCATCCATCTTCCGCCACGTCCTATGGCGCCTCAAGAACTTCGTAAAATGGCAGCTCAATCCGGGCGGCTGGATCTACACGCAGTTCTGGCGAATCGCCCATCCCCGGGAATTCCGGCGCCCGATTTACTATCGCCTCGCGCTGCTGCGCGGAAAAATGGAGGGCCGCGGCGAAGTTTATCACGGAGAGCCCGCGCCTGCGAAACCCGCAGGGATCTCCGTCGTCATTCCCTCCCGCAACGGCCGCGACCTGCTAGACCGCTGCCTGCCCCGCATCTACGACGCCGGCGAGATTATCGTTGTCGACAATGGCTCAGACGATGGGACCGCGGAAGCCCTGCGCGCCGATTTCCCATCCGTCGTAATCGAATCGAGCGCCGAACCGCTCTCTTTCGCGCGGGCCGTCAATCGCGGAATTCGCCGAGCCCGTTTCTCGCACGTCTGCGTGCTGAATAACGACATGCTCGCCGAGCCTGGCTTTCTTGGCAGCCTGCGCGATGCTTTCGAAAAAGTTCCCGGCCTATTCGCCGCCACCGCGCAGATTTTTTTCCCCGAAGGCCGCCGTCGAGAGGAAACCGGTAAGACCGTCATCCCAGCCAATCGCGGCCTCACCGATTTTCCGATCCGTTGCGATGTCCCGTTGGATGGCGAAGACCTGAGCTATGTCCTGTACGGCAGCGGCGGATGCACCCTGTACGACGCCGCGAAGTTGGCCGAACTCGGGGCTTTCGACGAAATCTACGATCCCGCCTACGTGGAAGATCTCGACCTGGGCGTGCGGGCATGGCAGCGCGGCTGGCCGAGCGTGTATTGCGCCGGCGCACGCGTCCTGCATCTGCATCGCTCCACCACCTCGCGATACTTCAGCGAGGCGCAGCTTCACAGTTTCGTCGAGCACAATTTCATCCGCTTCCTGTCGCGCGCCATCGCCGACCACGCCACCTTCCGCCGTATGTGGCGCGAAAACGTGGTCCGCTTGAATCTTTTGAAAGAAGTGGGCGCCCTCGCCTTTGCCAGCCACCAGCGATCGATCGAGCATACGCAATCGCCGGCCACGTTTCTCGATCTGACCAACGGCGACGTCTGCGCGTTCCCCGGCCGCGCGCCGTCGGGCAAACCTCGCGTGCTGATCGCGAGCCCGTATGTTCCCTTCCCGCTCGCCCACGGCGCCGCGGTTCGCATCTACAATCTGATGCGCCGCGCCGCATGTGACTTCGATCAAGTGCTGGTCGCCTTCACCGAAGATCCGCATCCGATCCCTGCCGAGCTGCTCGAAATCTGCGTCGAAGTAGTCACCGTGGGCCGCGCTGGAAGCCACGCGCTCCCTTCCACGCCACGACCCGAAACCGTCGAGGAGTTCGATTCCGCGTCATTCCACGCTGCGCTTCGCCAGACTTTAGAGAAATGGCGCCCGTCGATCGCACAGCTCGAATTCACGCAGATGGCGCAGTACGCCGCCGATTGCGCCCTCGCGCGCACCATTCTGGTGGAGCACGATATCACCTACGATCTCTACGCGCAGATGCTTGCGCAGTCCGAGGACTGGGAAACGCGCCGCCAGTACGAACGCTGGCTTTCGTTCGAGCGCGAGTCATGGAATGCCGTGGATCGGGTGGTGGTCATGTCGGAACACGATCGCACGCTGGTTCCCGGATCGGTCACCATCGCGAACGGCGTCGATATCGAGCGCTTCCAACCATCAAACCAACCACCGGAGCCGCGGCGCCTCCTGTTCATCGGATCGTTTGCGCATAAGCCCAACGTGCTGGCGCTCGAATTTTTCCTGCGCGACGTGTGGCCGCGCCTCGATTCGGTCACGCTCCACGTCATCGCCGGGCTGCGCCATCAGCGTTTCTGGGACCTTCAGCATCCCGGCGTCGAAGTGGAAGGCTTCGTCTCCGACGTCCGGCCCGCCTATCGCCGCGCGACGCTGGTCATCGCCCCGCTGGTCGCATCCGCCGGGACCAATATCAAGATCCTGGAAGCCATGGCGATGGGCAAGGCGATCGTTTCCACTGAAGCGGGCATTCACGGACTCGACCTCGCGCGCGGCGAAGACCTGATCGTTGCTGATTCCGGCGCCGAAACGGCGGACGCGATCATGCGGCTTCTCGACCAGCCCGCAAAGCGCATCGCGATCGAACGGCACGCCCGCTCGACCGCCGAACGATCGTATGGCTGGGACGCGATCGCGCTTCGTCAAACCGAACTCTATCGCGAGTTGCTGACTCTGAATCATGTACAATGGCCGGGCTCATGATTCCCTACAGCGCCCGCGAGCAACGCGGCTGGTACATGTACGATTTCGCGAACTCCGCGTTTTCGACCACCGTGGTCACGTTGTTCCTGGGCCCCTATCTCACCATCCTCGCGAAAGCCGCCGCCGACCCGCAGGGCTACGTGCATCCCTTCGGAATTCCGGTCGACTCGCGCAGTTACTGGAGCTATATTGTCAGCCTTTCGGTGATATTTCAGGTGATTTTTCTGCCCATGGTGGGCGCCGTCGCCGATTACGGCCGGCGCAAGCGTGAAGTGCTGGCCGCCACCGCGTACCTGGGCGCGGTGGCTACCATCGGCATGTTTTTTCTGAAAGGCTCCGATTATCTGTTCGGCGGCCTCCTGTTCCTGGTCGCCAACGTGGCCTTCGGCGCGGCCGAGGTGATCTACAATTCGTTCCTTCCCGAAATCGCCCCGCGCGAGGATCGCGACGCGGTTTCTTCCAAAGGTTTCGCGGTCGGATATATCGGCGGCGGACTGCTGCTCGCGCTCAACCTGGTGCTGTTTCTGAACGCGGCAAAAATCGGCATGAGCGACGGCATGGCCGTGCGCATCAGCCTCGCCTCGGCCGGCGTCTGGTGGGCCATCTTCACCATCCCGACCATCGCCACGGTCCACAATCGCGGCCCCGCGCGCACGCTCGCCTCCGGTCAGAGCGCCGTCGCCACGGTCCTCCGCCAGCTCGGCCACACCCTCCGCGAGGTTCGCCATTATCCACAGACCATGACGTTCCTGATCGCCTATCTGCTCTACAACGACGCGGTCCAGACCGTGATCGCGCTTGCGTCGCAATTCGGCAACGACGAACTCAAGATTCCGGTCTCGACACTCACGATGGCTATCCTCATGGTTCAATTCGTGGCCTTCTTCGGAGCCATGCTGTTCAGCTGGATCGCCGGCCTGATCAATGCAAAAAACGCCGTAGTGCTGAGCCTGGTCATCTGGACCGCTTCGCTGATTTACATTTATCTATCGGTCACAACTACCTTTCAATTTTTCATTCTGGCCGCGATTGTCGGCGTGGTCATGGGAGGCAGCCAGGCGCTTAGCCGTTCGCTCTATTCGCAGCTGGTTCCGAAATCCAAAGAAGCGGAATATTACAGCGTTTACGAGGTCAGCGACAAAGGCACCAGTTGGCTGTGCCCGATTATTTTCGGACTCACCATGCAGTTCACCCACAGCTACCGTCTGGCGATTCTATCGCTGGTGGTTTTTTTCATTGCCGGAATGCTGATTCTGTTGAAAGTCGACATGGCGCGCGGCGAGCGCGCCGTCGATCAGGCCGGCGCGGTGTAGCGGCTGCGCGCGCGCACCAGCCCGTCGAAAGACGCCAGATCGTCAGCGAGAATCATGTCGATCAGCTCCACCACTCCCGCGCCGTGATCCCCGCGCGTGGTCATATCCGCGGTTTCCTTGAGTGACGGCAGCGCGTTGGCGACGGCCGCCGAAAACTCGCACCACTTCAGAAACGCGTGATCGTTTTCCGCGTCGCCGATTCCCACCGTGTTGTGTTCGGAAATTCCCAACGTCTGCAGCGCCGCCTTCAACCCCGACATCTTGTTCACCGTCGCCGGCAGAATCATCACGGCGCCCTTATTGAATACGATGTGCAGCTCGCGCCCCAGGTCGCGAATCACTTCGAGCACGGTGGTTTCCTGCGGATGCCGCGTCGCGACGATCGAATCCCCCACCGACAACGGCGTGACGCCGCGACGCCGCAAAGTTTCGATGAACAAAGCATCCGGCGCTTCTCCGAGCACCTGCTTTTCGCGAGTCGCAGGCGTGTACACCACCGCTCCATTTTCCGCGACAATCCGGTCGAACAGAAACAATCGAGGAAATACCGACTCGAGATCCGTCAGTTCCCGGCCTGTCACCAGAATCAGCTTTCGCCCGGACTGCCGTAGCCGTTCGAGCGCGGCAATGGTCGCCGCGGTTACAAAGCCGTCGTGAGCGAGCGTCCCGTCGTAATCCGTCGCGAGCGCGATGTATCTCATATCTGTCACTTTATAGATGCGCGGAAACGTTTGATCGATCAGCGCATCCAATGCACAGGGAGAAAAATGATGCGACGAGGAATCCTCCCGGCGATCCTATGTTCACTGGCGCTGGTGGCCTGCCACAATCCTAACGACGAACAATCGAGGAGAGAGCGCGAACAGCACGCCCAGGAGCAGGCCGACCAAGCCGCGCGCAAAGCGGGCGAAGCGGCGTACAATGCAACCCACGACGCCGCCAAAGATGCCAAGGACGCCGCGAAGCAGCTCGGCCGCGACCTTCACCAGGCTCAGAAGGGCTGGGAGGACGCCAAACACCAGCATGAGAACAATCCCGATAAGAAACAGCCTTAACGGGACAGCACCTTCATCACCGCGGCCAGAATCAACACCATCATCACATCGGTGATTTCGGCCGACCGTCCTGGAATCCACATCTGCGTGATGCGCGATGCCAGCACCAGCCCGGCCGCCAGCAGCGTCGCCGACGCCCACACCAGACCGCTTCGCCGGAATAGCCATAGCAGGGAGCCGTAGATGAATGTTTTTTCGAGGAACACGTGCGAGGCGTGTCCGCGCGACCCGTTGATGAAGCTGATAAACGGCGACCATTCAAAAGCGCGTGGCGAAGGCAGGAATACGAACGGCCGAAGCGCGTCGACGATCACAAACGCGGCGAACAGGATCGCGGCGATCCTCGCGCGCGCGGCCAGGTTCACGAGCGCGAGCCATCCTAAAACGCCCAGCCCCACTCCGATCAGATCGTTACCCGTCACAAATGATCCGGGAATCGCCAGCCGCGCCAGAATCACCACCGCGGCCAGCGCCGGCAAAGCGATCCGGGTCCGCGCCGCGCTCATGAACGTCTCCAGAATCGTCCCGAGCGCCAGCCATAGCACGGCCTGCTTGAAAATCCCCATCGCGTTGAAGGAAGACGCCGCGGCGGCGCTGGCGCGGAATGCCTGCGCGCTGAAGGACGGCACGTACGGATACAGCCAGTTACCCAATCCCGCCGCGAGCAGAACGATCGCGAAACGCTCCTCCGTCCGGCGAAACCGCCCGCGCACCCCGGCTTCGACCAGCCCGCCGATCACGGCGCCGGCGAGATTCGCGGTCACATCGCTCCACTCCGTGGCACGTCCCTGATCCCAAAATTGCGTGATCTCGATCCCTATCGAAAGCGCGCAACCCGCCATTGCGATGGCGAGCACGCGCCCGCCCGCCGAAACATTTTCGAGAGCGCGCGCTCCGAACAGCCCCAGCGGAATGTACAGCAGGATGTTCGAAAGCGCGTCGCCGCGGTCGGAGGAAACTGCCGGAGTCGCAAGCAGATAACGAACCGCGTCGCCCAACGTCCCGCGCCCCGAAAAAACGAACGGGTAGAGCGATCCGTAAACGATCAGCGCGACGATCCCCAGCGTCAGCGCCGCAAACCGCGGCTCGATCCCATGGCCAGGCGGACGCAGTGTGGATCCCTAGGCTTTCAGCGTCGCCTTCATGTGAATTTCAGCGCCCGCCAGCACTCTCGAAACCGGACAAGTTTCCTTGGCGCTCGCCGCGGTCGCTTCGAACGTCGCCGCGTCCATCCCCGGCACCTCGCCGGTGGTCTCCAGATCGATCCGGTTGATCGTCCATCCCTTTTCGAGCTTGTTCAACTGCACCGCCGCGGTGGTGTGAATCGACGTAGGCACATGCCCCGCAATGGTCAGCGCCGCCGTCACGGCCATGGTGAAGCACGCCGCGTGCGCCGCCGCGATCAGCTCCTCTGGATTGGTCTCCTTTCCGTCCTCGAATCGCGACCGGAAACTGTACGCGCTATCGAGCACTCCCGACTCCGTCTTCACATGGCCCGCGCCGTCTTTAAGCGAGCCCGTCCATTGCGCTTCCGCGTGTCTGATCATAAAGGTTCCTTTCGTTTCGAAAGTCAGTATCGCACAAGCGGCATTGTGTGAGAATCAAATCGCATGAATGTCACCGTCACCACCCGGGAAAATATCGCGATCGTCACCATTCAGCGTCCCCAGGCGCGCAACGCGGTCGACCGCTTCACCGCCGCCGAGCTCGCCGACACCTTTCGCGCCTTCGATCAGGACCCGAACCTCGACGTCGCCATCCTTACCGGCGCCGGCGGCCATTTCTGCGCGGGCGCCGACCTGAAAGCGGTCGCCTCGGGTGAAGGCAACCGCATGAGCCCGGATGGCGACGGCCCCATGGGACCCACCCGCATGCTCCTGTCGAAACCCGTCGTCGCGGCTGTCGAAGGATACGCCGTCGCCGGCGGACTCGAGCTGGCGTTATGGTGCGACCTGCGCGTCGCCGCCTCGAACGCCGTGTTCGGAGTCTTCTGCCGCCGCTTCGGCGTTCCGCTGGTCGACGGCGGCACCATTCGTCTCGCGCGCCTGATCGGACAAAGCCACGCGCTCGACCTGATCCTCACCGGCCGCGGCGTTTCGGGCGAAGAAGCCCTGCGCATGGGCCTCGCCAATCGCATCGCGGAGCCCGGCCGCGCGCTCGACACCGCCCTGGATCTCGCCCGCCTGATCGCGTCTTTCCCGCCGCGCTGCATGCGATCCGATCGCCTCTCCGTCTACGAACAGTGGCCGCTCGATCTGCCCTCCGCGTTGAGCAACGAATTCCGCCGAGGCGCGGAGGTGGTCGCGAGCGGAGAAACCCGCGGCGGAGCAACGCGCTTCACCCACGGCGCCGGCCGCCATGGCGCTGGAACCTGAAATGCTTTATTAAAGTAACGTGGACAGTAAGGTGAAGGATGAAATGAAGGTCGCGTCCCCTTTCTCGGCCCTCTACGAACGGATCTTCGCGGAGCATCGCCGTCATGCGATGGAACGTGTAGTCGTCATGCTCAGCGTGCTGGGTTTCCTGGCCCATCTGGCGATGATTTTCGCGGCGCGCCATTTGAACCCCGCCCCTCCCTTGATCGCCGCGGTCGGCCACGACTATCTTTCCGCGATTTCGACGCCCTTCAACTTCGTCCTCTTTTATGAAGTGCTGATCCTGATCTCGGCGATTCCCAAATCCACGACACAGTCCATCGCCGCGCAGTTCGAAATCGTGTCGCTGATTTTCGTGCGCGGATTTTTTCAGGATCTCGCGGAAATCGATCTCGATCCGGGCAGCAAGACGACGCTCGCGGACCTGTCGCCCGCGCTCCAGGACGTCGCCGCCGGAATCACCATGTTCCTGCTGGTGACGGTCTTCAAGCACGCCACCCGGCACGGCCATACGCGCACGCAACAAAAGGGAGTCGCCCAGTTCATCGAGCGCAAGAAAGCCGTCTCGCTGGCGCTGACCATCCTGTTTCTCGGTCTGGCCGCGCACAGCACCTGGCAATTTGCGCTGGAACTGATCCACGGCTCGCCCGACGCGTTTCACGGCCGCACCGAGTTTTATGCCGAAGTCTTCACCGTCATGATCTTCACCGACGTCCTGATTCTGCTGCTGTCGCTGCTGGTTTCCGATGATTATGAGCTGGTGTTTCGCAATGCGGCCTTCGTCATCTCCACCATCCTGATCCGCCTTTCGCTCAGCGGCGGCCATCCGCTGGGAGCCGAAATCGGGGTGGCCGGGATGCTGTTCGGAATCGTGACCGTGCTGATCTACAACTACCACTGCAAGATGCACACGCCATCCGACCGTTGACTGGTATCATCACGTTTGACGGTCCATCGCAAGCGCCTTCATATCCGTGGAACCGTGCAAGGCGTCGGCTTCCGTCCGTTCGTTTATCGCCTCGCCACCGAGCTTGATCTGAAGGGCCACGTCCTCAACATCTCTGGAGGCGTGATCGCGGAAATCGAAGGCCCCGAGCCCGCTCTCGCGAATTTTCTTTTCCGTCTCCGCGTCGAGGCGCCGCCGCTCGCTGAAATCGAGCACGTCGAAATCGAAGACCGCCCGCCCGTGGGCGAAGTCGCCTTCACCATTCATCACAGCGTTTCTGACGCCGCTCAGTTCGCCATGGTCCCTGCCGACATCGGCACCTGCGACGATTGCTACGCCGATTTCACCGATCCCTCCAACCGCCGCTATCTCTATCCCTTCACCAACTGCACCAATTGCGGCCCGCGTTACAGCATCATTCAGGACATCCCCTACGATCGCCCGCAGACCACCATGTCGGTCTTCCCGATGTGCGCCGATTGCTTGCGCGAATACCAGGATCCGTCGAACCGCCGTTTCCACGCCCAGCCCAACGCCTGCCCAGTGTGCGGCCCTTCGCTCACCGAACCTCTCGCTGAAATCCGCCGCCGCCTGCACGCCGGAGAAATTCTGGCCATCAAAGGCCTGGGCGGATTTCACCTGGCCTGCGACGCCGAAAATCACTCCGCCGTCGCCCGCCTGCGCGAACGCAAACGCCGTAGCGATAAAGCCTTCGCGTTGATGGTTCGCGATCTGGCCTCCGCCCGGCGCATCGCCGAAGTCAACGATGCCGACGCGCGAGCGTTACTCCACCCGCGCCGTCCGATCGTACTCATGTCGCGCCGTTCCGACTCTGCGATTTCCCCCGCCGTCGCGCCCCGCAACAAAACCGTCGGCGTCATGCTGCCGTATACGCCGCTCCACTATCTTCTTTTTGGAGACTCACGCGATGCACCGCCCGAATTCACCGCCTTAGTGATGACCAGCGGCAATCTCGCCGAAGAGCCCATCGTCAGCCAAAATCAGGAAGCCCCGCGTCTCGCCAAACTCGCCGATCACTTCATCCTGCACAATCGCGGCATCCAAACGCGCGTCGACGATTCTGTTTTACGCACTTTCGAAGGCCAGGAGCGTCTCATCCGCCGTTCCCGCGGCTATGCTCCGCAGCCCATCGAACTCGGCCGCCCCATTCACGAAATTCTCGCCGTGGGAGGCGAGCTCAAGAACACCTTCTGCCTCACCAAGGGCTCCTACGCGATCCTCAGCCAGCACATCGGCGATCTCGAAAACCTGGAGACGCTCACGTTTTTTGAGGAAACCCTGGCGCACATGCAGCGCTTCTTCCGCGTCACTCCACGCGCCGTCGCCTACGATCTGCATCCCGGCTATCTCAGCACGCGTTTCGCTCTTGAAATGGATCTCGAACCCATCGGTGTGCAGCATCACCACGCGCACATCGCCAGTTGCATGGCCGAAAATCACGTGCGTGAAAAAGTGATCGGCGTGGCCTTCGACGGAACCGGCTATGGCACCGACGGCAAAATTTGGGGCGGCGAGTTCCTGCTGTGCGATTACTCCGGCTTCGAACGCCGGACACATTTTAGATACACACCACTCGCCGGCGGCGACGCGGCCATCCGCCATCCCTGGCGCATCGCACTCGGCTACTTACAGGAAGCGTTCGGCAACGAAATTCCGGATCTGTTTCCGACCATCCCGCCGTCCAATCTGCGCGTAGTCCGCCAGGCCATCGAACAGCGCATCAACACCGTCGACACTTCCTCCTGCGGCCGCCTGTTCGATGCCGTAAGCGCCATCGCGGGCGTGCGCCTCGACGTCAACTACGAAGGCCAGGCCGCCATCGAGCTCGAAATGCAATCCGTCGATGACGTCGACGATGCGTACCCGCTTGAAATTGAATCCGGCCAGATCGACACCCGTCCCTTGATCCGAGCCATAGTCGCCGACGTGCAAGCGCGCGTCGAAACCGGCATCATCGCCGCGAAATTCCACAACGCCATCGCAAACGTAGTCCTCGAAGTCGCGACCAGCATCCGCCGAGCCGACCACGTGAACCGCGTCGCCCTCAGCGGCGGGACGTTTCAGAACCTGCGCCTGCTCTCGCGCTCGGTCGCGTTACTGCGCGCCGCCGGCTTCGAAGTTCTCCTGCACTCGGCCGTACCCGCCAACGACGGAGGTCTCGCCCTGGGCCAGGCCGCCATTGCAAGTGAGCGGTTAAGCTAACATCAATCGTGGCGCTTCTTTTCCTGCTTCTGGTTTTTCTGATCGTCGTGATCGCGATCGTCCTGGTCGCATTTCCTCCGCAGCGCATCGCCGAATGGCTGACGAAAAAGACGCCTCCAAAATAGCGCCTGGCCGAAGAGTCTGGATGAAAGGGGCGATTTCACCCCGCCATGGCGAGTCTAGGTGAAAAGTCGGGACTCCACCCCGCCGTTACCGGCAGGGCTGGTCTATCGCGTTGAAGGCGCAGACGTCCGTGACCAGCCCTGCCGATCACGGCGGGGATCAACTCCACTTTTCACACAGACTCTGACTGGCGGGGCTTTCGAAAATGCCTGTACGTTGAATGCGATAGACAGGCCCCGCCAGTCATCATGGCGGGGTGCAGCGCTGACTCTTCATCACATACTCGTAAAGCCTGGGGCTTCGTCTCACGAACTCATCAACTGCGCAACCACGCTCTCGAGCGCCTTCAAATCCGGCACGCTCCCCTGCGCGAGCCCCGCGTTTCCTCCGCCCCGCCCGCCCGCCGCCGTCACCGCCGCCTTTACCCGATCTCCCGCATGCACCCCTGAATCCGCCGACGCCGCCATCAGCACCGATGGAGGATTTTCGGAGATCGCCAGGAACACCGCTTTCGCCCCGGCCACGAAGGCCTGCGCCCGTGCCCGCATCGCGTCGTCGATCGCGCCGCGTTGCGTCGCTTTTCGGATTCCGGAGGAATCCGCCAAGGTAGCCGCGTACAACTCCCCGCCCTCGCGTTTCGCCAGCTCCGCCGCCAGGCTCTTCGAAATCTTTTCGAGCGATTTCGCCTTCTCCACCTGCGCCGCCACCAGCGCCGGCGTCTCCTCGAACGGCACCGACACCAGCCGGCTGATCTCGGATAGCGTCCTGAAATCCTGCCGCGCTCTGCGGATCGCCCGCAGCCCGCACACGAAATCGATCCGTACGTTCCCGCGAATCTTCTCGAGCTTCCGAATCAGCAGCGGCCCGATTTCCGCGGTCGATTTCACGTGCGTCCCTCCGCACGCGCTGCGATCCAGGCCGTCGATCGAAACAATGCGCAGCGTCCCGCTCCGCGCCGACGCCTTGCGGAGTCCCAACTCAGCCGAAGAATCCTCGTAAGAAATCACCACCGGCCGCGCCTCCGCGACAATCTCCGCGCAGCGCTCTTCCGCCTGCTCGATCCTAGCCGCATCCAGTTGCGGAGCCCCCACTTCGATGTTCGACGTGACCGCGCCCATATGAAAGCTGACGGTAGGAATGCCGAACAATTCGATCAGCACCGCGGATAACAGATGCTGCCCGGTATGCTGCTGCATGTGGTCGCGCCGACGCTCCCAATCGATCCGTGCATCCACCGGGCCCACTGCAACCGGCGCGTCGAGCAAGTGCGCGATCCGGTCCTCTTCGTCGATCACCTCGCGCACCGCGACGCCGCCCAGCGTGCCTACATCGAAAGGCTGACCTCCCGAAGTCGGATAAAACGCGGTGCGATCCAGATACACGCGCTTTCCGTCATCCGCCGTCTCCACCACCCGCGCGTGAAATTCGCGCAGGTAGCAATCGTCATAGTAAAGCCGTTCCGTCATGCTCCTGCCATTGTCCCCAATCCGCTATGCTGAGTGTTCCATGCGCTTCCTCGGAACCATCGCCGCCTGGACGGCGACTCTCTTTCTCACCTCTCCGGCCTTCGCGTGGAACGCGACCGGACATCGCATCATCGCCGCCATTGCCTATGACCGCCTCACGCCGGAGGTGCGCGCCCGCGTCGATCAACTGCTGCGCAAGCATCCCGATTATTCGCACCTCGCGCGGAATGCTTCCGAAGATCCCGCAAAGCGGGCCCGCGCAGTTTTCGTCGCCGCCGCCGTGTGGCCCGATGACATCAAGGGCGATCCCCGCTTCTGGGACGACACTTATGCCGACGCGCAACCGACCCAACTCCTCCCCGGATTTCCCGACATGAAGCGCCACACCAACTGGCATTATTACGACACGCCCTACGCTCCTGACGGCGCGCATACGACAAGACAGCCCCCGCCCAGCGCGCTCACCGAACTCCCGCGCCTGTTAAAGGAACTCGGCCAAGAATCCGACGCGGCCGCGGCCTACGACATCGTGTGGATCGAGCACATCGCCGGCGACGTTCATCAGCCGCTCCACTGCATCGGCCGCTTTTTGAAATCCGACCCACATAGCGACCAGGGTGGAAATCTGGTGTTCATCGCCCCGCGCGGAAATCTGCACAGCCTGTGGGACGGCGCCGCTGGGATCGACTCTTCCGATGCCTACGTGAACAAGTACGCCGTCGAAGCCGTCGCCGAACATCCCGCGCCGGCCAGCATCGAGAAGAATCCGAAGAAGTGGATCGCCGAAGGTGCCGAGCTCGCGCGCACCTCCGTCTACACCTTCGGTCTCGAAAACGGAACCCGCCAGCATCCCATCCATTTGCCCGATTCCTATCTCGAAAACGCGCGCCGCGTCGCCCGAGTCCAGGTCGCCGTGGCGGGCTACAGGCTCGCGGCGGTCCTCAATGACCGTCTGCGCAGCAAGACTCGCACTGTAACCGAAAATTGATCTTTATAACAAAGACTTAGCGTTCCTTAGCTGATGCGGTCGTTCAAGTTTGGCAGTCCAGGTCCCTGGGGTACCATTTCTGACCGAAACGTTATCAAGCCTCTGTACAGACGCAATAAAGGAGTGTTACGATACTAGTGTCCAGTTGTGGAACCTTCATTGGTTTCACCGCGTCTCTTTCTCTAGGGAAGGTCCGCTGACTGCCTGGTGGATCGCCCAAAAGTTCGGCGCGCTACGACCTCGCGGTAGTGGTGAGCCGGCCGGTGAGTATCTTCCTCCGAGTACTCACCGGCTTTTTTATTTGGGACGCGTAAGCGCAAACAAAGCCCCCGCTGGAACCAGACCAATCAAGTGCTCCGCCCATCCGCTGGCAATCACTTTTCGAAAAATGCTCGACACTTCGAACGGTTTATGCAACGCCTCGCGGCAGCGTGCGATATGCGCCTCCACCGCTTCTCCGCGAGCCGCTGCCGTTCCCGCCGATGCGCCGGTCTTCACCGCTGCAAGCAATCCCGATCCGGTAAACGGATCTATGAACGAAAGCGCGTCCCCCGCCAGGTAACTCGCCTTGTTATCAAACGCCTGCCGATACTGAAGCGGACCCGTCGAGAGCCATTTCATCGTTCGATTCAACGGCCGTAATCGCTCCGCCAGAGCAGCCGATTGGTTCACCACGGAGTCAAAATCGAAGCCAAAACCCCTCAGGAAATCCTCCGGACCCAGCCCGCACACGTTGGTCTTCCCGTTTTCGACCGGTGCGACTCCGACGTAACATCCTCGAAAGAAAAACAATTCGACCGCATCGTCGGCCGGCCCTTCAAAATGCGTCTTGAATCCAAACAAACGCCGCCCGCGCGGCGATTCGTCCGACTTCCGCCCGCAGGCAGTGACATCAGTCTTATCCGAGCTCGCAACCACCACCGCACCCGCGTCCATCGCCCGTTGAAACATCAGGAAATCAAAGGAGTACCGGCTCAATCCCCAGGCCGGCTCGGAAAGGCGCGATATCTTCTGCCGGTTCCCGAAACAGAGCTTCATCCGATAGATACGCGCCGGACCAGCCGCCTGAAATGCATCCCATGTTTCGAGCCGTTCAAGTTCGGGCTGAATTTCCGGAGAAAAGAATTCGCCGCACACTTTGTGGCGCGGAAACTTCGATTTTTCAATTAATTGGCAGCTGGCGCCGTGCTTTAATGCCGAAATTGCCGCAGCCGCGCCGGCCGGCCCACCACCGAGGATCGAAATTAATTTACACAAATTTACTGAAAAGCAGCGCCGCTGGTCTTCGTGTCTCGTTTTTCGATCGATGCGAGCCCTTTCACCGATCGCGCGCTGCCCGGCAGATCCTGTAGTGCAGTCTGGAAAGCTGTCTGCGCTTCCGTCGTTTTGCCGGCATGCAGCGCGAACTCGCCGAGCGCCTCGTTGACTGGACGGGGATAATACGGCGGCTCGCTATACCGCAATTTGCGCTGCGCCGCCGACGCCGATTTGAAAGCTTTGATCGCCGCATCGATTTTCTTCTGCGCGCCCAGCACGTGCGCTTCAAGCTCCTGTCGCGCGACCTGCAACTCAGCCGGCGCCTTCTGCTTCACCTGCTGGTTGTACGCCTTCAGACTCTCGTCCATCAACCGGACCTGTTCCGCCGCACCCGCCGCATTGCCCTTACCCGCTTCCGCGACTCCCATCGCCCAATGCCGCCAGGCCTGTTCCCGAGGGCGATCGTACACCGGCAACGAATGGCCGTCCAGAATCTCGTCCCAATTCTCGCTGAGCACCATTGCGCGCATTAGCGCGAACCATCCCTGCCGGTGCGCCGAGTAGGCGTTATCGATCGCCGCCAGTTCCCGGGGATTTTCCTTGAATTCGAGCAGCGATCGCGCGGCCTGTTCAGCCTTCTCATACTGCCCGTCGAATGCATAAGCAGTCGAAAGATAGTGCACGTTGTGACCGTGATGACCGGTGCTGTACAGCGAATCCGCCTTGATATAGCCCAGTTCATTCACCGCCGCCATGCTGAAATACTTCTCAGCCAGGTCCAGCTTTCCGGTCTGCGAATAAATATGACCGGGCATGTGCAGCGCGTGCGGGATATTGGGCACCAGTTCGGCGTAGCGCTTGCAGCTCGGCCAGGCGTCCTTGGCGAACGTCGACCCTTCGTATCCGTGAATGATGTAATGATGCACACCCGGATGATCCGGCGCGTCGATCAAGAGCTGCTTGAGAATCGCGACCGCTTCCATCGAATCGGCGCGCGGCGTGCGATCCGGAAGCTCGAACCCTCGCTCCAGGTGGAGCGCGAGATACGTGCGCGCCTCGATTTCTTTCGGATATTTCGCATTGATCGCGCGCAGCGCTTCGATATAGGCATCGTCCGCGCTCTTGCCTGAAGGCGGCATGCGCCGCGCGGCGATGGCCGCAATGTACATTTTTTCAAGATCGGTCGCCTTGCCCGGAGTCTCGCTGAGCCTCACAGCCCGCTTGGCGGCATCGAGCGCGCGCCCGCCTGCCGGCGTCCGGGGAGTGGCCGTATTCTCCAGCTGATGCCGCGGCCGGTAATCGCCCGCCGCGACCATCGCGACGCCCCACCAGGGCATGGGCGCATCGGGATCGAGCGCAGCCGCCTGCAAAAAGCTGCGCTCCGCCTCGACCGCCCAGAACGAATGCAGTTGCGCGAGCCCCTGGTTGAAAAACTTCTGCGCTTCGGCGCTCGACGTGGTGATCTGGAAGTGGACATACTCGGTCCCCTGCCCGGTCATCAGGTGAGCCGGCAGCGCCGGAGCCGATCCGCTGGGCGGAGGCACGCACAGGTCCGGAGTTCTCGTTTGAGCGAAGGCGGCGATTGCAGCGAAAACGCCAACCAGAAGCTTGGTCATGCAGACGATTCTACACTGTTATCGCGATAACATGAAGGTATGTCCGCCCAGCCCAGCGCGCGAATGACCGAAGAAGAATACCTGGCCATCGAACGCGCCGCGGAATTCAAGAGCGAATACTACGATGGCCACATGTACGCAATGGCCGGAGCCTCGGCGTCACACGCTCAAATCACCGGCAACCTTACCGCTGTGTTATGGACTGCCCTTCGAGACAAGCCGTGCGGCGTGATGCCCAACGACCTTCGCGTGCGCGTCCCGCCCGCTCGATTTTATACCTACCCGGACGTCGCAGTCGTGTGCGGCTCGATGCGCTTTGCCGACGACCAGAAAGACACGCTGCTCAATCCGACTGTTCTGATCGAGGCCCTTTCAGCTTCCACCCAGAGCCGCGACCGCGGATTCAAGTTCGGCTGCTACAGGGAGATTGAGTCGCTTCAGGAATACGTGCTGGTTTCGCAGTTTCTGCCGCGAGTCGAGATTTTCCGGCGTCAGCAGTCGAACCAGTGGCTGTTCGTGGTGAGTACTGGCCTCGAATCCGCATGCACCTTCGAAAGCGTCGGAGCAACCATTCCGCTCTCGGAAATTCATCACCGCATCGAGTTTCCGCCGGTTTCGCCGCAAGGCTTCTTCGAAATCTGACGGCTCAATTCGCCGACGCGCCCCCGATGAAGCTCGCAATATTTCCACGCAGCTGATCCAGATCCGCTTCGTGAAGATACATCATGTGGCCCGCATTGTAGTATTTCAATTGCAAATTCCCGCGCAGCTTGTCGGGCAATGACAGATGATCCATGGTGTACTCGGTGGCGAAAAATGGCGTCGCGAAATCGTAGTACCCGTTCTCCACCTGCACCTTCAGGTGCGGATTGTTGATCATGGCCTGCGTCAGATCGTCTTCCACGTTGGGCGAAACCGGAAAAAACGACAGTGGCTGCTTGCGCTTCCAGTTCCAGGCCGAGGCCGCCTTGTCGTTCAATAGCTTGTAATCCATGTCCTGACCGAATTTCAAATCCTCGCGGACGTACCGGTTGAACGACGACACCAGCGCGCCGAATACGGCCGCCTCCATCGGATCGTTTTCCATCTGCTCGCTCAACCGGTCCATCGCATAACCGGAAAACCGCGCGTCGAGCCGTCCCGTGATCATCCCGCTCGACCTCTGCAGTTCCGCCATGAACTGGAACGCATTCACGCGCAGATCCGCCTTCAGAATGTAATCCTCGCTCAACCCTGTGAACCGGACCAGTTCTTTCACCACCCGTGCCTTCTCCGCCGGGTCGATCTTCGAGCCCTTCTCGAGCGCCTGTGTATACGGCCCCGAAGCGAACGCCCGCGCCTCTTTCAGGAACGCCGTCAGGTCGGCCGGCTGCGGCTTCAAAGCCTTGTGATACCACGCCGCCGCTGCGTAGCTAGGCAGATACAAAACGTACGGCAGATCGTCGCCCGGCCCGAACGCCAGCGTCCGCAGATCGAGCACGGTAGAAATCATCACCACGCCGTTGAAATCCATCCCCTGCGATTGCAGATGGTTCACCAGCGCCGCGTTTCGAAACGTGCCGTAGCTTTCTCCGATCAGAAACTTCGGCGAATTCCAGCGATTATTGCGCGTCACATAAGAAGTAATGAACTGCCCGATCGAGTTCACATCCTCATCGATGCCCCAGAACTGCTTGTCCTCGGCCTTGCCCACAGCTTTGCTAAAACCAGTGCCCACCGGGTCGATAAACACTTCGTCCGTGACGTTCAGCAGACAGCCCGCCGTGTTGTCGACCACTTTGTACGGCGAAGGAGGCGTGGACCCGGCGTCGAGCGTGACCACCCGCTTGGGCCCGAACGCGCCCATATGTTGCGGCGCCGACGACCCTCCCGGCCCACCGTTATAAATGAACGCCACCGGCCGTCCCGCTGAATCGCCCGCGCCGTTTCGCGTGTAGGCCGTGTAGTAGATGCTCGCGGTGGGCTCGCCCTTGTCGTCCTTGATCAGAATCGTCCCGGCAGTCGCGGTGTAAGCGATGGTCTGCCCGCCGATCTGTATCGTGTGTTGCGTAACTGAGGATTTCTCCGTGGGTTTCGCCGCGTCTGCTTTCGGTTCTTTCGGCGGATCCTGCGCGAACGCAGAGACAGACATGCAAATCACAGCAAGCGTTAGTTTGTTCATGGAAGTCCCGATGAAATCAGCTTACCGCGACCCGGCCCGGAGCTAGGAACCGGAGTGCGGCTGAAGGGATCGGACGAGTTAAGATTCTATTCTATGGCCCGCTGGTTCATCTGCCTGATGCTTGTACTATCCTGGAGTCCTCGAAGCCGGGCGCTCGGAGCCCCAGGCGAAGCCGGCGCGAGCGTCATCGGCGCGGCTGTGCCTTTCTACCCGCCCCTTGCCCGGAGCGCCCATGTTCAGGGAACCGTCACGCTTGAGGTGACCACCTCAGGTCAGAGCTTCGGCTCGATCAAGCTAATGAACGGCCACCCACTTCTGTCCGCCGCCGCAATCGAGAACCATCGAACGTGGGTCCTCTTCAAAGCGACGCCAGTCAACTTCCGCGTCACTTATCGCTACAAGATCAGCGACAAATGTAAGGGCAATCCAACAGTGACCTTAAACCTGCCGACCGACGTATCGGTCTGTTCGCAGCCTTCTCCGCCGAACATCCCCTGAGCAGCTTATTATCCACGCGGGCTCCGCTCGCCCGGAGCAAGGCTAAAGCCTTGCGCGGTCTGAAGCCCGCCGTCCTGCGCGCTGCCTACTCGGCCCGCAGCGCCGCGAACAATGTGACCAACGCCGGAATCGCGACCATCTTCACATCGCCCGGCTTCACTCCATACAGGAGCGCGTCAATGAACCTCGCCGACGCCATTCCCGTCGCGATGCCCGCCATCGATCCGGCCAGCACCATCGCGAAAACTTCCGCCGAAACACGCCGCGATGTCTCCGGCCGGCGCGCCGATCGCCATCCGGATCCCGATCTCCCGCCGCCGCTCGACCACTGAATCATCCAGCACGCCATACATCCCCACGCCCGCCAGCAGCACTGCGACTCGGAAAAGAATAGCGTCAGCATCGCCAGCAGGAAGTTGGTCGACTCAAACCGCCGCTCATGAGGATCTCGCTACGGCTCACATCCGCAGTGCGTTGATCACCGCGCCCACCACCGCGATCTCATCGCACCGGTCGAGCACCTCGAACACATACCCCTGCAACGGACTCAGCTTCACCATCTCCTGCACGCAGCGGTTCAAAAACGCCAGGTTCACGAACCGCGCGTTCGGACCGGTGATATAAAATTTCCCCGGACCGCTCATATGAATGCTGGTGGAGGTAGCCGCCGCCAGCGCACGATGCCACAGGATCACGAAGCTCGCGCAGCGCGGATCGTTCTCCTTGGCCGCCGCGAAGACCTCCTCCGGCTCCATGTCCAGAAACCGCATTCGCATGGCGCGATTCCCCATGATGCTTTCCAGATGCCCGATGCCTCCGCACCCGCAGAACCGCTCATTCGGGTCGAGCGACACCACCATGTGGCCACCCTCCCAAACTCCCGGAACGCTCGGATATCGGCCGAAGCCGATCCCGTTGCCGAGCTTCCAGGCGCGCACCAGTTGATCCAGCTTCCCGTGCTGCGCCGCGATTCCCGATGCGATCACATCGGCGTCGTTCGATACCATGAGCTGCGCGTGGATCCCGCGAGCCGCCAGCGCGTCCACCATCGCGCTCTGCATATCGAATCCCTTAAGCTGCGGAAAATTGGGCGAGTCCTCAATGGAGCCGAGCCGGATGATCCCGGGACACGCCACGCCGATCGCCTCGACCGGCTCTCCCGCGGCCAGCGCCTTCACCTCGTCGGCCATCACGCTCACCAGATCGGCCGCCGGCATAGCGCGGATCTCGTCGCTCACGTTATGGTCATCCGGATAACGCCGCGCCTCCCCGCTCACGCGATCGCCTTCCACCACGCCCAAGGTGATGTGATCGCTGACGACGACTCCAATGCTTCTTGGCACAGTGGTCTCCTTAAACGTCGCCTAATACCGCGCGAGCTTGTTCAGCCCGTTGAACGCCGCCGCTTTGTAGCATTCCGCCAGCGTCGGATAATTGAACACCGTATCGACGAAATACTCGACCGTCCCCTTCAGGATCAGCACCGCCTGCCCGATGTGCAGCAGTTCGGTGGCACCTTCGCCGATGATGTGGACGCCCAGCAGTTCCTTGGTTTCGCGATGAAAAATAATCTTCAGCCGGCCGGTGGTGTCTCCTCGAATCTGCCCGCGCGCGATCTCGCGGTAATACGATACGCCCACTTCGTAGGGAACATCTTCGTCGGTGAGCTGCTCTTCGGTTTTGCCGATGAACGAAATTTCGGGGATGGTATAAATTCCGTACGGATAAGTCGCGGGATTGGAATGCACCGGTTTGTCGAAGGCGTGCGCCGCGGCGATGCGGCCCTGCTCCATCGAAACCGAAGCGAGGCTGGGGAATCCGATCACGTCGCCCGCCGCGAAAATGTGCGGCTGCTTGGTGCGATACTCCGCGTCCACCGGAATGCGCCCGCGCGAGTCCGCCTGGATGCCCGCCGCTTCCAGGTTCAGATCGTCCACGTTGCCCTGCCGGCCCACCGCGTACAGCAGCGCATCGCCCGACAGCTTTTTCTTGCTCTCCAGGTTGGCGATCACGCTGCCGTCGGAGGCTTCTTCCACGCTCTCCACCTCTTCGTTCAGGCGCAGCGTCACGCGATGGTCGCGCAGATGATAGGACAGCGCCTCGACGATTTCCGCATCGGCGAACTCCAAGAGACGCGGCCTTTTTTCGACCAGGATCACGCGCACCCCGAGGGTCGCGAACATGCACGTGTATTCGACGCCGATCACGCCGCCGCCCACCACGATCAGCGTCTTGGGAATCGTCTGCATCATCAGCACCTGGTCGCTGTTGACGATGTTTTTTCCGTTGATGGCGATCTTCGACGAAACCGCCGGTTTAGTCCCGGTGGCGATCACCACGCGCTCTCCGCAATAATCGGTGCTGCCCACCGGCGAGGTCACGCGGACGGTGTGCGGATCGATAAAGCTGGCCGTGCCGAACAGCGTCTCGATATTGTTGCGCGAGAGCTGCGCCACAGTGACGTCGATTTCGGTCTTGATCACGTGCTGCACGCGGAAGGCAAGATCGGCCATCGCGATTTTTTCTTTGACGCGGTAATTGACGCCGTAAATATTCTGATAGTTGTAGCCCGAAAGATGGAGCACGGCCTCGCGCATCGTCTTGCTGGGGATGGTGCCGGTGTTGAGGCACACTCCTCCGACGCATTGCGCTTTCTCGACCAGCGCGACGCGCTTGCCCGATTTGGCCGCCTGAATCGCAGCCCGTTGCCCCGCCGGCCCGGAGCCCAGCACGATCATGTCGAAGCTCTGCATAAAAAAGACCAGCATAGCGGAGTTCCGCTACACGCTGGTGACGAGCCCGGTCCGGCCGATCGATTTCGGGGCATCAGAGCGACCTTCGCAGCGCGTGCGGCGCGTCGAAACTGAGCCGCGACCGTGAGAGTCTGTGTGAAAGATTCGGGCGTGCTCGGCTTGCTGACGCGCGCGGTTCCGCATGTGCTAATTGGACAGCGCGACAAACGGAACCCCGACCGTCAGGGAGGGGAGCAAGTCCGCTTTCACACCGACCCGTCAGCGAGCGGCGGATTACCTTTCGGGGAAACCGGAGTCGCCCTGTATTGATTTTATTACTTAACGGACGGTATCAGAGCGACCTTCGCGATTCCCGCTCCGCGCTGTGTCGATCACCGCCGCGACGTCTTCAAAATCCGCCTGTCGCGCCGCCGAGACATCGCCATGCCGGTATGGACACCGTGAGGACAGGAAAGTTCCTTTTGGCCGTTAATGAACGTGAATAAACGTGAATAGAAAATTGACGTTCATTCACGTTTATTAACGGCCAACAACTCAGGAAACCAACGCGTGCGCCACGCGATCCGCCAGTTGGTCGAAGCTCAGAATCTCGTACAGCGTCGGATCGGTCATGATCTTATTCACCAGCGCATAATGCATCGCGTGCCCCGCGCGCTCCGCGATCACGTGGCCCAGCACCGGCTTGCCGATCAGCGCCAGGTCGCCGATCAGGTCAAGCGCCTTGTGCCGCGCGCATTCGTCGCCGAACCGCAGCCCGCCCGGATTCAGAACCGACTCGCGCGTGAAACACACCGCATTCTCGAGCGACGCGCCGCGGATCAGACCCATATTGCGCATCTGGTCGAGCTCATACTCAAACCCGAACGTGCGCGCCGGCGCCAGTTCCGCCGCGTAGCGCTCCGGCGTGACTTCCATCTCGATCACCTGGCGGTCCACCATCGGATGGTTGTAGTAAACGTCACAGGTCAACAGGAACCGGTCGGAGGGAAGAATGCTGATGCGCTTGCCGCCGCTTTCGACCGACACTGGCCGGCGGATGCGCAGAAACCGCCGCCGCCGCCGGTATTGCTTGATGCCCGCCGCGCGAATCAACTCCACGAACGGTTTCCCGCTGCCGTCCAGAATGGGCACCTCCAGGTTGTCGATCTCGACGTAGGCGTTATCCACGCTCATGCTGTAGAACACGCTCAGCAGATGCTCGGTGGTCGAGATCAGCACGCCCGACCGCATCAGGCTGGTCGCATAGCTGACCTTCTGCACATACCGCCAGCTCGCCGGGATCGTGAACCCGTCCAGATCGGTGCGAACGAAAACGATGCCGGTCGAAGGAGGCGCCGGTAAAATCCGGATCTTGACCCCCACCCCGCTATGCAGCCCGATGCCGGAAGCCTCCACCGGGCGCTGAACCGTCGTCTCAAATCTCAAAAAACAAACCCTCCGTTGTAACGGAACCAAACTGCTAATTACCATTTTCCATGACGCGCGCCAGAGGATCTAGTTTACTGAAAAAAAAAGACTTGAATCGTGATTGGTGTTGTGTAACAGACACACTAAGAGTTTGGACTGTGGTGATTACGATACACTTTGCTGCCTTCCGGCATAGACTCAGCCCCTGATTCGCTCGCATTCGCGGCATACTGGAATTTGCCCCGCCTATTCCTGATCGATTCGTTTGGGTTCATTTTCCGCGCCTATCACGCCCGCGCACGCAGCGGCGCGCCTCCCATGCGCACCGCGGCCGGCTTGCAGACCGAAGCGGTCTACATTTTTCACAACATGGTGCGGCGGCTGAAGACCGCGCATTTACCCGATTACCTCGCCGCGATTTTTGAAAGCGCCGGTCCCACCTTTCGCGACGAAGCCTTCGCCGATTACAAGGCCAACCGCACCGAAACTCCGCCGGATCTGCTGCAGCAGATTCCGCTGATTCGCAAAACGCTGGATGCCATGCGCATTCCGGTGCTCGAATTTCCGAACTTCGAAGCCGATGACGTGATCGGCACGCTGGCCAAACGCGCGGTCGAGACCGGGGTCGAAGTGGTGATCGTTTCAAGCGACAAAGACATGCTGCAACTGGTGAACGACCGCGTGCGCATGCTCAATCCCATGAAAGACGACATGTGGTTCGACGCGGCTGAGACCGAAAAATTCATGGGCGTCAAACCCGCCCAGGTGGCCGATCTGCTGGCGCTTAAGGGCGACACCATCGACAACATCCCAGGTGCGCCGGGCATCGGAGACAAAGGCGCCAAGGACCTGATCGTGCGCTTCGGCTCGGTTGAAAACGCGCTCGAACACGCCGCCGAAGTCGAGCGCAAGATGTATCGCGAAAGCCTGCAAAACCATCGCGACCAGATCCTGTTGAGCAAGCGCCTGGCGACCATTCATTGCGACGTGCCCATCGAATTCGAGCTCGACTCCGTGAAAATCCAGGAGCCGGATCTCGAAAGCTTGCGGGAGCTGTATAGGACACTCGAATTTTCTTCTCTGTTGCGGGAGCTCGCGCCGGCGGCCAAGTCCGTGATCGAGACCGACTATCAGCGGCTGGATCCGGCGCAACTCGACGCATGGCTCCAAGCGCTTCCCGCGGACGCGCCCGTCGCGGTGGCCGCGGGCGAGATGATGACGGAAACCGTGCTGGCCTTTAGCGCGCGTCACGCTGAAGCGCGCTACGTGACACTCGAAAATATTCCCGCGCGCGCGAACGCCGCCTGCGATATCAAAGCGTTGATCCGCCGCT
Organism: Terriglobia bacterium; assembly: GCA_963797245.1. GTDB lineage: Bacteria > Acidobacteriota > Terriglobia > Bryobacterales > Bryobacteraceae > Palsa-187. The sequence continues at coordinate 22,944 of CAWCPE010000005.1, read as the reverse complement.
TCGGCGACGCTCCCCATCTGATTCACGATGTGATGTTGTACGGGTTCCTGATCGCCGCCGATCCGGCGCGCTGCGATGTCGAATCGCTGGCCGAGCGTTATCTCGATCGCGAAGTTTCGCGCGATCCCGCGGGTGAGGCGGACGCGGCTCTCACCATCTTTCAGAAGCTGCGCCCGGAGGTGGAAGCGCTGGGCCTGGTTCCGCTGTATGAATCGATCGACCTCCCGCTGGTGCGCGTGCTGGCGCGCATGGAAGATTGCGGAGTCCGCGTCGATCCCGATCAGCTCTCCGCGCTAGGCGGGCGCATGGAAGAGGAGATCGCGCGGCTCTCGGCGGAAATCTACGAGCTGGCCGGCAAGACTTTCAACGTCAATTCGCCGCAACAACTGGGCAAGGTTTTGTTTGAGGATCTGAACCTGCCCGCGCCCGTCAAATACGGCAAAGGCAAAGTGATTTCGACCGCCGCCGACGTCCTCGAAACGCTGGCCGAGGAGCACGCCATCGCGCGCAAGGTGCTTGAATACCGGCAGCTCGCCAAGTTGAAAGGAACCTACGTCGACGCGCTGCCCGCGCTGATCGACCCGTTCACCGGGCGTCTGCACACCACCTTCAACCAGGCCGGCGCGGCCACCGGGCGACTTTCGAGTTCCAACCCGAACTTGCAGAATATTCCCATCCGAACCGGACTCGGCCGCGAGATCCGGGCCGCCTTCGTGCCGCGGCCGGGATGGAAATTGATCGTCGCCGATTACTCGCAGATCGAGCTGCGGCTGCTTGCCCACATGTCGAAGGATTCCGTCCTGGTCGACGCCTTCCGCCACGGTGAGGACATTCACACGCGCACCGCCGCGGAAGTATTCGGAGTTGCTCCGATGTTTGTAACCGCCGAACACCGGCGCAATGCGAAAGCGGTCAACTTCGGCATCGTCTACGGCCAGACCCCGTTCGGTCTTGCCGCGAGCCTGGGTATCGACCGCAAGGAAGCCGAGCGCTACATCCGCGCGTACTTCGAGCGTTATGCGGGGGTGCGCAAGTGGCTCGATCAGACCATCGCTGAAGTGCGCCGGACCGGCGTATCGGTCAATTTATTCGGCCGCCGCCGTCCGATTCCGGACATGCAGAGCCGCAATCCTAATGCCCGCAACTTCGCCGAGCGCACGGCGGTAAACACGCCGTTGCAGGGCACTGCCGCCGACCTGATCAAGCTGGCCATGATCCGCATCGACCAGAAGCTGGCGCCGATGCAGGCCAAAATGGTGCTGCAGGTCCATGACGAACTGATTTTCGAAGCGCCTCCGGAAGAAGTCGACAGCGTGCGCGAACTGGCCAAGCGCGAGATGGAATCGGTGCGGAAGTTCGACGTCCCCCTGGTGGTGGACGTCGGTGAGGGTGAAAACTGGCGCGACGCTAAATGACGCCCGCGCGACCCTTGCGCCGGCGGCGATAGGCGATGCCGCCCAGCATCGCGAAACCCGACCCGAGCAGCGCGAAGGTGGCCGGCTCCGGCGTGGCGAGATTGAACCCCACCGCATTCAGCAACTGGACTTCGGGCGTCCCGGTGTCGCTGGTGATGTCGGCGGTACAGCCGGGCGAAGCGTCGTAATCCTGGACCAGCGTGCTGGGGCAGAAATTGTTATTTTGCAGCGACCAGTCGCCCAGGTCGCCGCCGTTGTTGGTGTCGTTGTAATACTCGATGACGGTGTTGCCCCCGTCGAGTGAAAAGTACGCATTCAAGTCGCTGTTGGCCTGACTCGCCCACGCGAAAGTTCCTGGCGACGCGTACCGGTACAGATCGGTAGGCGCAAGGCCGTTTCCATTCGTGTCCGTGCAAACGTCCCCAACCGTTCCGCTCATCGTGGCCAGACAAGAGGCGGTCCCCAGGATCTCATCCGTCTCGTGCTCGACCAGCATGTAGTAGTCGACCTGGCTTGGCCCGATAGGCCCCCCGGTGCGGAAATACAGCCCGCCTTCAATCGAGGTGCCGACGTCCACTACTCCGTTGTAGCAACCCGGCGACGACAGAAGGCATGGCGTGACACCGTCGGCCTCCACGCCGTACTCAACGCCGCTGATATCGTATCCCAGCGCCTCCGCCTCGGCCGCGGTCAGGAACACGTCTCCGGTCAAGCCGTCCGGCTCAGTGCTGGGAAGGCTCGCCAGGGCGGCTGTGTCCGTGGATTCGGCTTGAAACTGGGTGGTGTAGCTTGAAAAGCTGACGCCCCCGATCTGAAAGGAGCTGTCCGCAAAACCAGCGTTGCCGAATTCGACGTAGACGTTCGCATTCACATTGCTGAAAGTGCTGTTGTAGAGGCCCGAGATGGTGCTGTTCAGCGTATTGCACACACTGCTGCTCAAGGACGGATCACAGGTATAGGAAAGCGATGCACGAAGAACCGATGGAGCGGTCACTCCCAGGGCGAAAATCACAATCGGAAAAGGCAGCAATCTCCGAAGCATTTGGTCAATTGTCAACCGGAATAGACCGCCTAGTCAAGCTGGTAGGCGGTTCGCCGGGGTAAATCATGCCGTGCGCTTCCTGCGTCGATAACTTCTGACGCCGAGCAGAATTGCGAATGCCCCGCCCACCAGCACCATGCCGCCGGGCTCAGGCGTAGAGCTGGTCAGTTCATAACCGACCGCGTTGAGAATGTTGATTTCCGCACCGCCGTCGGTATTGATCGCCGGATTGGAACCGGGGCATCCGGTGCCGTCCTGAACGTAATAGGGTCCGCCCGGACACGCGCCAGCGACAAAGTCGGCATAGTCGTTTCCGTTCGCCACGGTATTGTAGACCGGTCCACCGGGCGCTCCGTTGGTCGCGCCACCGTTATAGGAGAAGTACGCACCACTCGGACAGGATCCTGTGCCGATACAGGCTGCATAATTGAGCGCCAGGTTTCCGGCGCTGTTGTAGCGGAACAGATCGACCGCCGAGGGCGCGCCGTTGTCGGCGGTATAACCATTGCAGGCGTCCGTGAGATGTATGGACTGCGTGCTGATGCACGACGCCGTCCCGAGCACTTCGTCGGTTTCATGCTCCACTACGCTGTAGAAGTCGTATTCGCTGGACGTCTCCGATCCACCTTCCTGATTCCAGTACAAAATGCTGGTGTTGTTGGTGATCGTGATGATTCCGTTGTAGCAGCCGGTGGTGCCGATGGTGCAAAACGTCGAACCGGTAGTGCCGAACAGATCCTGGTCCGGGACGCCAAGCGCCTCACCGAGCGCGCTGGTAATGACCACCGAGTCCGAGCCATAGGCCGTCGTATCGTAAGAATTCAGGGCTGACACCGCGGCCACCTGGATCGAATCGCCGCTAGCCACCGAGTTTGCGGTAAGGTCGGCCAGGTAGGTGCTGTACGAAAGAGTGTTATAGTAGCCGGTCGTGCTCTCGCCCAGGCCAGTACTGCCCATTTGGACATAGATGTTGGCGTTCGCATCGCTGAACGCGCTTGCGTACAGTCCCGCGACCGTGGTGTTGAGGAAGTTGCAGGTTCCCGCTTGGGCCGCGTCGACGTTGGCCGCGCACGTGTAAGTAATCGTCGCGCGGGCGGGAATCGCGGTCAGCCCCGCGACGACCGTCAGCCAGGTGCCGATCACGGCGAGTCCCTTGGCGGGGCGCCGTGGCGCAATGATGTACTGTTCCATACTCCTCCGAGTAACGTTACCCTTAGTAGTATCCCAATGACGGTACTGCTTGGTCAAGGAAAATCGATAGTACTAGGTATTTATCCTAGACTTGACTCAGATAGGGAACGGACGGCACCGCCGCGCCCCGCCGCGATTCACCAAAGAACCCAGTCGCTCAGGATACTGTAGAATAAAACTTCCCTTCCCATGCCGCGATTGTTTTCCGCCATTCTGGTCCTCCTGACTCTCAGCGCGTGCACCCGGAGCGTGCCGGCCAATGTCGCGGCCATGGTGAACGGGCGCGCCATCACCTACACCGATCTCGAAAAGCAGTATCAATCCCAGTTCCCCTCCGGCACCGAACACACCAGCGACGATCAGGCGGAGATCCAGAAACTGGAAGTGCTGCGTACGCTGATCGACGGCGAAATCATGCTGCAGCGCGCCGAAAAACAGGGCCTGATGGCCACCGACGCCGACGTCGAGCAGAAGTTCAATGAGCTGAAATCTCCCTACACGCAGGAAGAGTTTCAGAAACAGCTCAACGCGCGCAAGCTCACGGTGGACGATTTGAAAGCTCAGTTGCGCCGCGACCTGAGCGTGGCCAAGCTGTTCAACAAGGACATCACCAGCCAGATCAGCATTTCCGACAAAGACATCAGCGATTTCTACGCCGCCAACAAAGCCAGCTTCAACCTGGCCGAGCCGCAGATCCACATGGCGCAGATCCTGGTGACGCCGAACCCGGAAGCGAACGTCGGAAATCTGAAGAACGACAAAGCGCAGGACGACGATCAGGCGCGCAAAAAGATCGACGGTCTCTACCAGCGGCTGCGCATGGGGGAAGATTTCGCGGGACTTGCCCAGAATTATTCGGAAGACCCGAAGTCGTCGCAAAACGGCGGCGACATCGGCTTTATCCCGGAGTCGGCGCTTGAAAAAGCGAATGCGGATCTGCGCAAATCAATCACCGCGCTGCGCCCCGGCGAGATCACCGGCGTGATGCGCACCGCGGAGGGTTATCGAATCCTGAAAGTAATCACGCGAGAGCCGGCTGGTCAACGTGATTTGACGGATCCGAAGGTCCAGCAGACCATTCGAGAGACGCTGCTGAATCGCAAGGACCAGTTGCTGAAGGCCGCGTATTATGAGGTCGCGCGGAACGAGGCGAAGGTGACGAACTACCTGGCGAATCGGATCGTGGGGAGTAAAGAGAAGAAGTGAGGATAGAGGTGGCGCACGCACTCGTGCGTGCCGTGTCGAGACTCATCTCGACACCTCGTCTGCGACCCGAACAGGCGTCGACAAAGTGTCGACGCGGCACGCAGGAGTGCGTGCGCCACAGAGCCTACTTCACCTCGAACTGCACCTTCTGTTCCGGCGACGTTTTTCCGGTTGTCAGATTCCTGGTGGTCACGGTGAGCGTGTAAGAACCCGGCGGCAGACTCAGCTTCTTGGCGAGAGCGTTGCTGCCTATGGGCCAAGTCTGGCTAAACCAGGCGACGCTGAACCCCGAGCCGTTGGCGACGACGCCCGATACCTGAAACTCTCCTCTCCACTCGGGCGGAAGCGTCATGTGCAGATCGCCGGAGGTCGATGCCTGGATCGCGATGCGAGGTATGGCGGCAGCACCCGCTCCGGGAACCTCCAGAACCGTGCTCCGCGCCTTCATGAGCGCATCGAACCGCTCCTTAACGGCCTTCAGCTTCTCCAGGGTGGGAGCGACGTCGGGGTGATTCTCGCCGTAGAGTTCGCGGAGTTTCAGTAGTCGCTGCTGAAGGATCGCGGCTTCGCGCGCAGTTTCGGTGAGTTCATCGTCGACGGGCGCGTTTGGGTCCATCGTCATGCGATACTCGCCGGTTCTATCCTTGTCGTCGAACTCGACGATCACGTTGCTGCCGATGCCTTCGATCAACCGGTAACGCCACTGCTCGAACGGATACCGTTGCGAATCGTTTCCCGCCGGATGGGATTCGATTTCGTCCGGAGGGCCGTACTCAATATAGACGCGCCCGCGATCGGTTTTCCATCCCGGAACGCTGGCTGTGAAGCGGCTGTTGGCGAAGGCGATGCGGCGGTAATGCTCGGTTTTGAATTCGTTCTCCGGAGTTCCCGGCGTCGGATCGCGGCGCAGCCAGAATTGTTCGATGTATTTTTCGCGCTCCTGGTCGGTCGAAAGCGTTTTGAAGTACCAACGCTCTGAATCGGTGATGATGTAGACCACGTCTTCATTCAGCCACTTTCGATACGCGGCGCCCATTTGAGGCTCGGACGGCGCGGGCGTATGCGCTTGGGCCATCAGCATGGGCGCTTTGGGTACCGGGATTTTCAATGGCAGCGTCGCGAGTTGCGGAGCCTGATCGGCGATCGCGATTCCGGCGGCGATCAGGAGCATCGCGGCGGGGATCAGCGGCAAGCTGAAATCGCGGGCGTCTGACGTGCGCAGAATGCGGCGGATGCGGCGGGGCAGATCACCCTGATTGGCGGCTAAAACGGGCTCGGACGCGCGCCAGCGGCTGGCTTCGATGGTCGCAAGCGCGGTCGCGTAGGCGTGCGGGTCGCCTTGAATCGCGATGGCGAAATCGTCGCAACAGTTCTCGCGCTCGGCGCGGATCACGCGAGAAATCCACCACACGGCGGGGTTATAGAACAGCAATCCTTCGACCGCGCTCTGCACCAGCGCGACCAGATAATCGGCGCGGCGGATGTGCGCCAGCTCATGCAGCAGGATCGCTTCGATCTGCGCGGCGGGCAGGCCGGTGAGCATTCCGGCCGGGATTAGAATCGCGGGACGCAGATATCCGATCACCACCGGAACTTCGGCGAGACAGGATTCGAGCAGCACCACCGGCTGCCACACGCGGGCTCGCGCGGCGAGCGATTTCAGACGCTCCATCCACGCGTCGGGAACTGCGCAAGTCCCGCGGCGGCGGAGGCGCGCGGCGAAGATCCACGCGAGCGAGCGGTAGAGCAGCACGCACACCACGCCGGCGAGCCACAGCGGCACGGCGTATTCGAGATACACGGAAAAATCGCGCGCGTGAGGCGTGGGATCGGCTGGCGGAATGTTCAGCGAATAGGTGGGCGCGATCGCGATGTGGCCGGCGGTCGCGGGAGCTTGCGGAATCGATAGAGCGAGCGTGACGGCAAATATGGCGGGCATCGCAAGTAGAGCGCCGCAGGCGATTGCGTAGCGGAGTTGCGCGCGCGCGGTGAACCTCAGCGCGATTGCGGCCGCCGCGGCGATCAGCGCGCCCTGCCACAGGAAATGAAACAGGCTTAAGCCCAGCGCCTGGGTGACCGGCGAATTCGCGAAGTAGTTCATCGCGTTCCCTTCTCGTAATCGTCGAGCAGCTTGCGGATTTCCTTGAGCTCTTCGGGCGAAGCTTTGCGGGCCGAAAGCGCGCCCATCACCAGGCTCGATGGCGAGCCGCCGAAGGCTCGCTGGAGCAGGTCGCCGGCCAGCATGCGCTGGGTCCATTCCTTGGTGCGGCATGGTTCGTAGATATGCGCGCGCTCCCGCTCATCGCGTCGCAGGAGTCCTTTTTCGGACATGATCTGCATGGTTTTCAAAACCGTCGTGTACTGCGTGGGCTTGCGTTTGGCGATGATCTCATGGACATCGCGGACCGTGGCCGGCCCGCGTGCCCAGAGCACGGCCAGAATGTCGAGCTCGGCGTCGGTGGGTAATGGGGGATTCACTACGAAGAGATTACTACGAAGATCTTCGTTGTGTCAAGGAAAAGATTTTTGGGCCGTTCATAAACATGAATGAACATGAATTTCTTATTCACGTTTATTCACGTTCATTAACGGCTAGAATTCATTTTCCGGTCATCTCGTCGAGGAGAGCCTGCGCGCCGTACAGCTTCTTCAGTGCTTCGGTCATGCCCGCGGTGTGCACCGCGACCGTACGGTTGGTCTCGATATCGAAAACGTAATCGCCGACCAGCGACTCGATGTTGCCGTCGAAGACCAGGCCCACAATCTCGCCGTTCTTATCAATCACTGGCGAGCCGGAGTTGCCGCCGATGATGTCGTTGGTGGTCACGAAATCGAACGGCGTGGCCAGGTTTAGCTTGCCGACCCCTTCGGCAAAACGCGAGACCAGGTAGAACGGGCCGGTGTTGCCGAAGCTGGCCGAGCGGTCGTACAGGCCGTAGAACGTGGTGTTGGGCGGCGCCTTGGTGCCGTTCATCGGGTAGCCTTTGATGGTGCCGTAGGACAGGCGCAGCGTGAACGTCGCGTCCGGATACGTGGAGCGGCCGTACACATCAAAACGCGCGTGGCCCAGCTGTTCGCCGGCGCGGTCGAGCACGCTTTCCACTTCATCCTGATCCCACTTGATCTCCTCGCGGCGCATGGGATCGAGCTTACGCTCGAGCACCACCAAGGGATCGTTCGAAGCATCCACCGCGGCCACCCCGCCTTCCATCAACTTCTTGCGAAACGCCACGTCTTCGACGTGCGTGCCGTCGACCAGCGCCGTGGCGGCCTCGCGCGGGGATTTTCCGTTCAGCACGATCTTCAGGAACGGGTCGTTCGGGCCCATCTCCTTCAGGTCGAGCTCCAATGCGCCGGTGATGCGCGCGATTTCGAAATCCTTATAGATCGGCGCGGGCGAAAGCAATTCGAAGCGCAGGCTGTCGAGCTGCGCGTCATGGAAACCGGGAAGGCGCACGCCGTCGGGCTTCTTGATCTCGGCCACGTAGTCGACGATGTTGGCCGCGATGCCCGCAAGGTGCGAATTGGTGCCGTGGAAGAACTGCTCTTTGAGGCGCGGCTCATACTTGCGCTCAGCCGCGGCGATTTCCGTCCACGCGCCGCCATATTTCGCTTTCCATTCCAGCTTGGCATCCACGGCGGCGCGGAATTTCTGCTCTTCCTGCTTCTTCACGTTCATGACGTGCGGGTCGTCCAGGCCGCGCAGGTCGCCGTCGAGCGCCTTAATGGAATTTTCGATGCCGAACAGATCGTCGGACGACTGGCGGGCGTGTTCGGGACTCGTGGCGGCAAACTTCGAGAGCACGGCACGCCTATCGCGTAGAAGAAGCAACTCCAACGGCAGCGTGTGATCGCGCTCGAATTCGAGCTGCGAGACGGTGTCCAGGCGCTGCGTGGATCCGGGATTGCCGGAGACGAAAACCAGGTCGCCATCCGCGGCGCCTTGCGCGTTCCATTTCAGATAATTGGGTGTATCGGCCGGCTTCCCGTTTTCATACACGCGGAACAGCGCCATGTCGAGGTCATAGCGCGGGTAGGTGAAGTTGTCGGGATCGCCTCCGAAGAACGCCACCTGCTCCTCGGGCGCGAAGACGATGCGGACGTCCGTGTACTTCTTGTACCGATAAAGCCAGTATTCGCCGCCTTGATACAGCGTGACCACGTCGGAGCGAAGGCCGGTTTTATCGGTGCTTTCGCGCTCGATCGCCGCGATGATTTTGCGGCGCTCGGTGGCCTCCTGCTCCGCTCCCTTCACGTTCTTAAGAGCGGTCTGAATGCGCGCGGTGACGTCTTCGGTGGAGATCAGCACGTCCACTTCCAGATCCGGCGATTTCAACTCCTCTGCCTGGGTGCGGGCGTAGAAACCGTTCTTGATGTAGTCGTGTTGGGGCGTGGAACTCTTGGCGAGCTGGCCGCGGGCCACGTGGTGATTGGTCAGCAGCAGGCCGTGCGGGCTGACGAAAGATCCCGAGCCGCCGTCGTTCAATCGCGCCGAAGAAAGACGCACGTGATCGAGCCACGGTTTGGTCAGCGTGAAGTTGTACTTCTGCTGGATGAGCTTGGTGGGCGGATTGTCGAAGGTCCACATGCCTTCGTCGGCGGAGGCGGCAGTGGCCAGCCCTAAAACGATGAGCAAAGCGGAGAAACGAGATGGCATATCTGTTCCTAGGTTAGACTGCGACGAACCAAAACGGGTACGTTCGCCCTAAAGTTGACGGATTCTTGTCTGCCTGCAATTTTCCGGAAACGATTTGGCCTGTTTGCGCGTAGAATGTATGAATCCTGAGGTAACTGTGACTTTTCGGGCGCAAGTACTATTGCTCTCTATTTGTACTGTCATGGACGCAGCTCCGGCTGTGACGTTTCATAAGGACGTCGAGCCGATACTGCAGAATCGATGCCAGGGCTGTCATCGGCCGGGGGAAGCGGCGCCGATGCCGCTGTTGACCTATCAACAGGCGCGGCCGTGGGCGAAGGCGATTCGGGCGGCGCTGCTTGAAGGCAAAATGCCGCCGTGGCAGGCGGATCCGCGGTACGGCAAATTCGTGAACGATCTGCGGCTGGCACCGGGCGAAAAGGAAACGTTGGTGGCTTGGATAGACGGAGGAGCGCCGGAAGGCAGTCCGGCGGATGCTCCCAAGCCACGGGGGTTTGTGGAAGGCTGGCGGATTCCGAAACCGGACGTGGTTTTCGAGATGCAGCAGGATTTCAACGTGCCGGCCACCGGCACCATCGACTATCAATATATTTCGGTGCCGACGCATTTTACGGAAGACAAGTGGGTTCAGGCAGCCGAGGTGCGGCCGGGCAATCGCGCGGCGGTGCATCACGCGATTGTGGTGATCGATTCGGCGGATGGCGAGCTGGGGCAGGAATATCTGGCCGGGTACGCTCCCGGAATGTCGCCGCAGATGTGGAAACCGGGACAGGCGCGGCTGGTAAAGGCCGGGGCGACGCTGGTGTTCCAGATGCACTACCAGGCGACGGGCAAGCCGGCCAAGGACCGGACCAAGATCGGTCTGATTTTCGCGAAGAAACCGGCCACCGAACAGATTGTGGCGATGCAAGCGGCGGCGCACTGGCTGGCGATTCCCCCAGGAGATGCGAATTATCGCGTGACGGCGTCGGAGACCATCCGGGAGCCGGCCATGCTGGTGGGATTGCGCGCACACATGCACCTGCGCGGGAAATCGTTCACCTTCCGCGCGCGGTATCCGGATGGCGAGACGGAAACGCTGCTCGACATCCCGCACTTCGATTTCAACTGGCAACCTTATTACTATCTGGCGAAGCCCAAGCCGCTGCCGGTGGGGACCCGGATCGAAGCGATCGCGGTGTTCGATAATTCGGTGAACAATCTGGCGAATCCAAATCCTCGGGCGACGGTGTTCTGGGGTCCGCAGACTTGGGACGAGATGATGATCGGGTGGTTTGACATCGCGATCCCGGTTCATTCGACGTCGCGGCTGGGTTCGGCAACCGGATTTTAATTTCTAGCCACAGATGCACGCGGATTCACGCAGTTGGAAACAAAGTGCTCTATCCACGTGCATCGGCTGCCAGAACCTCTGATACACTGATTTGATCTATGAGCCTCTTTCGTACCAAGCCGCTGGATAAGCTGTTAGCGCAGGCTGAATCAGGAGGAGGGCTCAAGCGGACGCTGGGGGCGCCGGGTCTGATTGCGCTGGGGATCGGCGCGGTGATCGGCGCCGGCATCTTTGTACGCACCGCGGCGGCGGCCGGACAGAATGCCGGGTCGGGCGTCATTTTCTCCTTCATCATCGCGGCCATCGGTTGCGCGTTCGCGGGGCTGTGCTACGCGGAGTTCGCGGCCATGATTCCCATCGCCGGATCGGCTTACACGTACGCTTATGTGACCATGGGCGAGCTGATTGCCTGGGTCATCGGATGGGCGCTGATTTTGGAATACGCGCTGGGGTCGGCCACACTGTCGATTGCGTGGTCGGAATATCTGGAACAGCTTTTCCCGGGCCTGGTGCCTTGGGCGTGGCGGCATTCGCCGCTGCAGACGTCGGCAACCGGGATTCACGGAATCGTGAACGCACCGGCGCTGGTGATTCTGTTCCTGCTGACGCTGCTGCTGATCAAGGGAACCTCGGAATCGGCCACCGTGAACGCGATCATCGTGGCGGTGAAGGTGACTATTGTGGTGGGAGTGATCGGGCTGGGATGGAAGTTCATCAGCCCGGCGAACCACACGCCCATGCTGATCCCCGACAATTTCGACGCGATGCACACGGGCTTTTTCCAGCACGGCTGGGGAGGGGTGATCGGCGGGGCGGGGGTGGTGTTTTTCGCGTTCATCGGATTCGACGCGGTTTCCACCGCCGCGCAGGAGACCATCAATCCCGGACGAGACATGCCGATCGGGATTCTGGGGTCGCTGGCGCTCTGCACGGTCCTGTATATCGCATTCAGTTGGGTGCTGACGGGGATCGCGCAGTGGAAGGATTTCGTGGATCCGACGAAAGGCTTGGAAGCGTCGGTGGCGTACGCGATCAAGGTCGGAATGCCGGGATACGGGTGGCTGGCGACGGCGGTGACGGTGGCGGTTCTGTTCGGATTTTCTTCGGTGATGCTGGTGATGCTGCTGGGGCAGAGCCGGGTGTTTTATTCGATGGCCAACGACGGCCTCTTGCCGAAGCTGTTCGCCGACATCCATCCGAAATTTCACACGCCCTACAAGTGCAACTGGATTCTGTTCGTGTTCGTGGCGCTGCTGGGAGGATTCCTGCCCGGCGACATCACCGGAAACCTGACGTCTATCGGGACGCTGTTGGCGTTCGTGGTGGTGTCGATCGGAGTGTGGATCATGCGGCGCAAGAATCCGCACCAGGCGCGGCCGTTCCGCGCTCCGCTGGTGCCGCTGGTGCCGATCCTGGGCGCGGCGGTGTGCCTGGGGATGATCGTCGGACTGGATGGGACCACGCAGCTGGCGGCGCTGGTGTGGATGGTGATCGGGCTGGTGGTGTACTTTGTGTACGCCAAGAACCACAGCCGGTTGAATGAGAAAGAAGTGGGAGTCCGCTAAATGAATCACGGATTGGTGACGACGGCGTTCACGCTGGACGGGTACAAGATCACGCAGAACTTTGGGCTGGTGCGCGGGATCGTGGTCCGGTCGCGTTCGATTTTCGGGACAATTGGCGCGGGGCTGCAGACCATCGTGGGCGGTAACATCACGCTGCTCAGCGAGTTGTGCGAGAAAACGCGGGAGCAGTCCTATGAAAAGATGTGCGCGCACGCGGAACAAATGGGCGGGAACGCGATTATCGGGGTCCGGTACGATGCGACCGAGGTGATGCAGGGCGTTACCGAGGTGCTGTGTTATGGAACCGCCGTCCACGTCGAGAAGGTGTGATTGCCGGGAGCGCCGTCACCTAAAACATAAAGTTGAGTTATGTACTGGCAGCGTGATACGATCTGATCTGTTACGCCGGAGGGAACACGTGTCGAATACAGATTATGTTGCCCGCGCGAAAGCGCTGCTGAAATCCCAGGCGCGGGCGGCCGCGCTGGTGATTGTGCCGCTGGCCGCTGCGGTCAGTGCGCACGCCCTTCCGCTGGTGACTTTGCCGGCGGGCGGTTTCACCTGCACCTATTCGGCGAATGATGGATCCGGGGGCAGCTGCGCCAGCGGCTCGGGCGTGGGGCTCATCTCCGGCGGCGGACTGAGTTTCTTTCTTTCGAGCGGCGGGGTTGCGCTCGATGGCGGCGGGAATCTGCAGGAACTTACCAAGGGAGCGGTCACGGTGGGGATCGGCGCGGGGGCAACCATACCGTACTCCTACGATATCGGCTTGTTCGTGGAGCAAATCGATCCGACCTGGACGCTGGAAATCGGGATTCTGGACGTGACCACGGACACCGTGATCGTGCAACAGACGTTCAGCGGATCCTACGGGCTCGGCGCCAATACGCTGAGCGGCAGCGGAGATTTCACCGCGCTCGGTTCCACCTCGTTCGGCGATGATCTGGAAGTCGCGTTCTCGCTGACCGCCAGTGCGCCCGAAAACGCTCTGGTGACGTTCACGATCCCGGAGGGAGAATCGGTGGACCTTGGTCCGGTCGGCTCGGCTTCGACGCCGGAACCGGCGAGCGTCGGGTTGTTGGGCGGCGGTCTGGCGTGGCTGGCTTTCCGATGGCGGAAGCGGCGCAAGAATCAGCTTCCCAGTTAACGTTCGACCGAAGTTAAAAAAGCGGCGGCCGGATTTCACTCCGGTCGCCGCTCTTGTTTTACCGGCGGGAATTATGCCTTGGTGGCTTCTTCCTTCTTGAGTTTGTCGCGCTGTTCTTTCAGGATGGCTTTGCGGCTCAGCTTGATTTTGTTGCCTTCGAGCGCCAGGACCTTTACCAGGATCTGATCGCCTTCCTTCAACTCGTCGCGCACCTGCTTGATGCGGTTTTCCGAGATCTCGGAGATGTGCAGCAGGCCGTCGGTGCCGGGGAAGATTTCGACGAAGGCGCCGAAATCAACGATGCGGACCACCTTCCCGAGGTAGGTCTTGCCGATCTCCGCGACCGCGCAGATATCGGTGACCATCTGGATGGCGCGATCGGCGGCCGCGCCGTCGGCCGAGAAGATCTTCACGCTGCCGTCGTCTTCGACGTCGATTTTGCAGCCGGTCTGGTCCACGATGCCGCGGATGGTCGACCCGCCTTTGCCGATCAGGTCGCGAATCTTGTCGACCGGGATCTGCATGCTGAAAATGCGCGGGGCGTAGGCTGACAAGGATTCGCGGGGCGTGGCGATCACAGCGGTCATCTTGTCGAGAATGAACAGGCGCGCGCCGCGGGCCTGTTCGAGCGCCTCCTTCATGATCGCGCTGGTTACGTTCGGGACCTTGATGTCCATCTGCAGCGCGGTGATGCCGTCTTTAGTGCCGGCCACCTTGAAATCCATGTCGCCGTAGTGATCTTCGGCGCCCGCGATGTCGGTGAGGACTGCGTAATCCTTGCCTTCCATCACCAGGCCCATGGCGATTCCGGCGACGGGTGAAGAGATTGGCACGCCCGCGTCCATTAAGGAGAGCGTCGCGCCGCAGACCGAGGCCATGCTGCTCGAACCGTTCGATTCGAGAATGTCGCTGACTACGCGCATGGTGTAGGGGAACGTTTTTTCGTCGGGAACGACGGCGGAGAGAGCGCGTTCGGCTAAAGCTCCATGGCCGATTTCGCGGCGGCCGGCGCCGCGCATGAAGCCCACTTCACCGACGCTGAACGGCGGGAAGTTGTAGTGCAACATGAAGCGCTTGGAGGTTTCAGACGAATCCAGCAGTTCGATGCGCTGTTCGTCATCTTTGGTTCCGAGCGTGGCGGTGACCAGCGCCTGCGTTTCGCCGCGGGTGAAGAGAGAAGACCCGTGAGTGCGCGGCAGGACGCCGATTTCGACGTCGATATTGCGGATTTCGTCGAACTTGCGCCCGTCCGGACGCCGGCGGTCCTTCAGCATTTCGTCGCGGAAGATGCGCTCTTTCAGGCGATCGAACAGTTCCTTGGCTTCCGGCTTCTGTTCTTCTTCGAACGTCTCCAGGGTTTTGATCTTGAGGGCGTCGATGCGCGAGTAGCTATCGAGCTTCTCGTACTTCTGGGTGTTCATCGCGTCCTGAAGCTCGGCGCGGATGGACTTGGAGATCTGGTTGTACATCTCCTCATTAGCCGGCTCGGGAACGAATTCCTTCTTAGGCTTGCCGGCCTTCTTCATCAGCTCCTGGATGGCGGCGCCGATCTTTTTGCAGCACTGGTGGCCGAAATCGATGGCGGCGATCACTTCGGCTTCGCTGGCCTGCTGGGCGCCGGCTTCCACCATGACGATGCCGTGCTCGGTTCCGGCGACGACGATGTTGACCTTGGACGCCTTGGTTTCCTCATAGGTGGGATTGGCGACCAGTTTCCCGTCCACCATGCCGACGCGGACGCCGCCCAGGACGTGGGCGAACGGGATGTCGGAGATAGCGAGCGAAGCTCCCGCGCCGACGATGGCGAGAGTGGAGGGGTCGCGCGTGGGATCGGCCGAGAGGACCATGCCGATCACCTGGGTTTCGTGCGAATAACCTTCCGGGAACAGGGGGCGGATGGGACGGTCAATCAGGCGGCTGGTGAGAACTTCTTTCTCAGTGGGCCGGCCTTCGCGTTTGATGAAGCCGCCGGGAAAACGCCCGGCGGAGTAAGTGTACTCGCGGTAGTCGACCGTGAGAGGGAAGAAGCTGGCGCCGATTTTAGGGTGGGGCGCGGTGCAGGCGGTCACCAGGACCACCGACTCGCCGGAGCGGACAATGACCGCTCCATTGGCCTGCTTGGCCATCTTCCCGGTTTCGATCGTAAGCGTGCGACCGCCGCCGAGATCCACTTCAACGGAATGCAACATTTTTGAAAATATCCTTTAATCAAGAACCGCCGGCGCCGGTTCTCCGCGCGTCGTACGGCCTGCTTTGATCAAGAGGAGACTTTGGAGGGTTCGTTTGTGCCTGGCCGACACCGGCCAGCGTCGAGATCGAAATCCGGTTAGCGGCGGATGCCCAGGCTCTGAATCAGAACCTTATAGCGTTCCGGGCTGCATCCGCGCAGATAATCGAGCAGACGCCTGCGGCGCTGCACCATCTGCAGCAAACCTTTGCGCGAGTGGTGATCCTTCTTATGCAACTGGAAGTGATCTTTCAGCTCGTTGATGCGCCGGCTCAGAATGGCGACCTGCACCTCTGGCGAGCCGGTGTCCGATTTGTGGACCCGGAACTGCGAAATCACTGAACTTTTTGTTTCTCTCGCCAGCGCCATTCGGAAATCGATACTCCTCGTCTGTTCTTAATCGTTTTGTACGGTAACAGAATAGCACAAACGGCCAGGGAGAGTTACACTCTGGTCAATATGATCAAGGTGATTGTCAGTTACCCTAACCAGGCCGGGGCTCGGTTCGACCTCGACTATTATCTTACGAAACACATGCCGCTGGTGGCTCGGAAGCTGGGCGGGGCTTTGAAAGGCTGGTCGGCGGAGCAGGGGATCGGGTCGGGCGCGCCAGGAACTCCGGCGGAATTCATGATCCAGGCGACGCTGACCATGGAAAGCGTGGAGGCGTTCCAGTCGGCGATGGCGTCGTCGGGCGCGGAGATCATGGGGGACATCAAGAATTACACCGATATTCAGCCGCACATCCAGGTGAACCAGATCCTGAGTGAGGCTCGGGCCGCGGGGGCGTAGCGATCTGTATACTGTGAAGTAGACATATGAAGGCGAGCATTGTCGATCTGCGGTACCGGATGAAAGATGTCCTGAAGGCGCTCGATCGCGGCGAGCCAGTGACGGTTCTGTATCGCGGCAAGGAAAAGGCGCGGCTGGTGCCGATCGGGGCGGAGAAGCCGAAGATGAGGGTCGAAGACCATCCTTTCTGGGGCATGTGGAAGGATCGCGAGGACATGAAAGATCCGGTGGAGTGGGTGCGCAAGCTGCGGTCGAAGCAGCGCTTCCCACACCTGTTTAAGTGATCTTCGATACCGATGTGCTCATTTGGGCTTCGCGGTTCGATCCGCGCGCCAAAGCGTTCGTGATCGAGGAGCGGGACCGGGCGGCTTCGATTGTTACGCTGATGGAACTGCTGGATGGCGCAAAATCGAAGGCGGACACGATGACGATCAGGCAGTTCTTTGTCGACCTCGAAATCCGGCTCATTCCCATCGACGAACCGATCAGTTATCTCGCCGCGAATTTGTTTGAGGACCATCGCCTGGTGGACGGCTTAGGCATCACGGACGCGTTGATCGCCGCGACGGCGCGGGAAAATGGCGAGACGCTCGCCACCGCAAATGTGCGGCATTTCCGCGGGATTCCTAACCTCTCTTTGAAATCGTTTCGCCCGGCGCGGTCATGAGAGCCGTCTGCCTGCTCAGCGGAGGGCTCGATTCGTCCACGTGCCTGGGGGTCGCGCGGCGGGATGGATACGAGTGCTACGCATTGTCGTTCGATTACGGGCAGCGGCATCGCGTGGAGCTTGAATCGGCGGCGCGGGTCGCGAAATTTTTCGGCGCGCGCGAGCATCGCGTCGTGAAAATCGACCTCCGGGCGTTCGGCGGGAGTGCCCTGACGGATGATATCGACGTTCCCAAGACCGGCGTGGTGAGTGATGGGATTCCGATCACCTACGTTCCGGCGCGGAATACGATTTTTTTGTCGTTCGCGATGGCGTGGGCCGAGGTCCTCGAATGCTCGGATGTGTTTATCGGGGTGAACGTCATCGACTATTCGGGTTATCCGGATTGCCGGCCGGAGTTTATCGAAGCTTTCGAGAAGATGGCGAACGTGGCGACCAAGGCGGGCGTCGAAGGCCGCACGCGGCTGCGGATTCACACGCCGCTGGCTGCGCTGAATAAGGCGGGGATCGTGCGGTTGGGGGGCGAGGTGGGTGTGGATTTCGGATTGACCCACAGCTGCTATGATCCCGCGGCGTCGGGTGAGCCATGCGGCCGATGCGATTCGTGCGTGCTGCGGGCCAAGGGGTTCGCGGAGGCGGGCGTGCCGGATCCTTTGTATTCACGCGAATGAAGATTTCAGAAATTTTTTATTCGATTCAGGGCGAGGGGATGCTGGTGGGCGTGCCCAGCGTGTTTGTGCGCACCAGCGGCTGCAATCTGCGCTGCACGTGGTGCGATACGCCGTATACATCGTGGAATCCGGAGGGTCAGGAACTTGCGGTCGATGCGATTGTCGAACGCGCGAAGGCGTATGGAGCCTCGCACGCGGTGGTGACGGGTGGCGAGCCGATGATCGCGGAAGGGGTGATCGAGCTGACGCGTTCACTCGGCATGCACGTGACAGTCGAGACGGCGGGGACCGTTTATAAACCGGTAAAGTGCGACCTGATGAGCATCAGCCCGAAGCTTTCGAATTCGATTCCGTTCGATCGGGATGGCGGACGATGGGCGGCGCAGCATGACCGGCTGCGGTATCAGCCGGAGGTATTGAAAAAGCTGACGAGCGAATTCGCATATCAGTTGAAGTTCGTGGTGACGGCGCCGGAGGATTTGGAAGAGATCGCGCGGATGATCGAGGCAACCGGAGCCGATCGCGAGCGGGTGGTGCTGATGGCGGAGGGCACTGACGCGACGACCCTCGCGGAGCGCGGGCGCTGGATCGCGGAGATCGCCAAGCGCGAAGGATTCCGGTTCAGCCCGCGGCTGCATGTCGATTTATGGGGCAATCGGCGCGGAGTTTAGAGCGCAGGTTCAGCCTTGGTCTCAGGCGCGCGGAGCTGAAGCTCCGCGCGGATTGAAATCCGCCGTCCGTCGCTGCCGTTTGCGGCGCCGCAGGAACCACCAGGCGTCCGCAAGGAAAATCGCCAGCGCGAAATAGGGCAGGCGCGAGAGGGTCCATAGCGTGGCTTGAATCCGCGCTCTAAGGCGGATGATCACGCGGTTTGCGTCCACGCTGATGGTCACCGGCTGGGTCCAGTCCATGGTTTCGAGACGCGGCAGAAATCCGCGTTGCACGCTGGCTTCGAGATTGTAGATGCCGACCACGGGCGAGAAATGGCTGGCAACGATCACGTCATGCTCCAGTTCCTCGAAAGTCAGCGGACCCGGGCGCTGGCCGGGCTGCGGATCGCCGGCCGTGACGCCGACCACGATGAGTTGCGCGGAGGGTCCGTATTGCCAGATGAGCGCGGAATCGGCGATGCGGTCATAGCTTGAATAGAGCATGAGAACTTCGCGGTCGCCGCGCACGTCGACGATGCCGAACAGGCGATCGAGCAGTGTGGAACGGACCTCGCGCTCATCGACGATGAAGGGGAACTGGTAGGTTTCGACCGAGTAGCCGGCGGCTTCGATTCGGGCGATGAAGGCTTGATACGCGGTCTGGGCGCGGGTGACCGTATCGGGATCGAACAGGCGTTTGAGCGCGGCGGCGGCGGCTCGGCCGGCGCTTGAAAACTCCTGAACATTCGGTTCGATATCGAGACCAATGCCGGACCAGCGCAGACCGGAACCGGCGGTCCATTTTTGAAAGTCGGAAAAGCGCGCTTCGGCCTGGGGCGAATTCGAGGCGTTGAGGTAATAGCCCTGATCCGCGGGCAGCGCGAGCCAGGCAGTGACGGGAATGCCGGCGGCATTGAGTTGACGGACCACCTGCGCGCGGCCGGGGCTGAGATCGATCAGCGAAAGGGTGACGCCCGCGTGAAGCTGCTGGAGATCCCGGATCACATCCGGATTGGAGAAAAGAGATTGAAGCGCGGGTGTTTCCATCTGGCAGGCGAAGTTTAATTGCGGATGGTGAGCGGGTGCGGTCAGGCGCACTTCGCGGGCATCGCGATCGAGGCGGCGCGCGGCAAAGAAAGCGGTCGCACTGACGAAGAGCGCGAGTGAGACGGCCAATTGAACGACGAAAATGAGCGTCCAGAGGATCGCCCGCAGAATGCCTCGCGCCATGCTTCGAGGTTAGCTGTTCTTCAGGAGCGGCGCGTTGAACAGGAGCAAGCGGCGATGGTGTCCAATCGAAGTTTCCTATAAGGGTGATCGCATGTTAAGCTGAGGTGTCCGTTCGACAAATTTCCCTCTGGGGCGCGTAGCTCAACTGGCAGAGCAACTGACTCTTAATCAGTAGGTTGTAGGTTCGATTCCTACCGCGCTCACCATTCAAAATAAAGAAGTTATTCGGCTAATGGATGACCTCTGAAGTGGTCGAGGGAGCCACCGAGGGAGCCACCTGAGCGGGTAGAGCCAGAGCATCGTTCATCTTGTCGGCTGTCTCGCGCCGCGTCTCGTTGAATAGATGGCCGTAAACCTGGAGTGTGAACGCGACGGAGCTGTGCCCAAGCAGCTCGCTAATGGCGCGCGAACTTACGCCCTGCGCGATCAGGATGGCCACGGCGCTGTGACGTAAATCGTGGATTCGCATCTTCGGCAGTTTCGCCCGTTTGAGTATTTTGTCCTGGAAGATTCGCAGCACGTTGCGTTCATCGAGAGGTGTGCCGGTGGACGACGTGAAGATGAGGTTCCACTCATTTCCTTTCCAGTCGTCGCCGGCCCATCCCCTTGCGTCCTGCTGACGCTTTGAGTGTTCCGTCAGAGCAGCGACGGTTACGGTCGGAAGGTCGATCGTTCGCTTGGATCGGCTCGACTTCGGTTCCAGACGTACCATCGCGCCATTGACTTTCTGAAGAGTATGGCGGATTCGGAGCTTCGCCGCGGCCAGATCTACGTCGTCCCACCCGAGCGCCAGGGCTTCGCCGAGTCGCATGCCTAGGCTCAGAATGGTAGCGAAAAGAGCGTAGTACAGCGGCTCCTCCGTGGCACTCGCCAGCATGGCGCGGGCTTCCTCGAGTTGCAGGAACCGGGCTTCCGGTTTCGGTTCTGCGCTTCCACCTGTGCCCTTCTTTTTCTTCGACGCCGCGACGTTCCGTTGGACGTACTCGTACGACAGTGCAACCTCGAGTGCCGTGCGGAGTGTTCGCTGAATTCCAGTCACAGTTCGAGACGACAAGGGCTTCTCCGTTCGCTCGGATATGGATGTCCGTTTGTCGTTCAGCATGGCCTGCACGTGAACGGGCGTCAGCTTGTCGAGCGCAATATCGCCGATCGCCGGCGCCAAGTGCGTCATCACGATGTACCTGTAGAATTCGATCGTCTTCGGCTTCATCGCAGGATCAGGTGCCACAACCTGCTCGGTCCAATAATTTAAGAACCATCCAACCGTGCGCGTGTTCGGTGCAACATTCACGCCTGTGTGCTGGGAGCGCAGCGCGGCCGTAAGCTTTTCGGCGACTTCTCTACGTGTTGGCGCTGAGAACTTCTTTCGGATCCGCCGGCGCTTCCCCCTCCGTGCCAATATCGATGAGACAGAATCCGCGGCCATAATTACAGAGCAGGGCGGCCAGGAGAATCATCGTGAGCGAAGCCAAGATGGCAGTTCCTTTTGTAACCAGTTTGCCTGACCCGGAGGTGCCGGCCAAGGCACAGCGGCGCAAGTTTAGCGCGGAAGACAAGAAGCGGATTCTGGAGGATGTCGAACGTGCCACCGGACACGGTGGCATCGGAGCCGTGCTTCGACGCGAGGGGATCTATTCCTCGACGTTATACAGCTGGCGCAAGGAACGCGACGCCGCCGTTCACAAGGCTTTTTCTCAGAAGCGAGGTCCGCGGCCGCAGCGCAATCCACTGGCCAGGGAAAACGAAAAGCTGCGTCGCCAGAATCAGCGTTTGCAGGAAGAGTTGGAGAAAGCCCACATCGTAATCGACGTTCAAAAAAAAGTGGCCAAGCTGTTGGGTCATCCGATCGCAGAGGTTCCCAACGGGGAGAAGTGATCATGACCGCCCTGGATCAACTTCGTCCTTTAATAGGAATGAAGCGGGCGTGCCAGGCGTTGTCGGTGCCGCGCGCGACCTGGTACCGGCGATGGAAACGTCGCGGTCTTTTTCCTGCTGCCCCACCTTCCGTGCAGCACCAGCGGCATTCGGCGCGAGCCCTTTCCGATGGCGAACAGTCCAGCGTACTTGCGTGCCTTCATGAGGAACGTTTTCAGGATTGCTCACCCGCGCAGGTCTACGCGGCACTGCTCGATGAAGGCCGGTTTCATTGCTCCATCCGCACGATGTATCGTCTCCTGGAAACCCATGGCGAGAGTCGTGAACGCCGCGATCAGCTCACTCATCCGCCCTATCAGAAGCCGGAGTTGCTGGCCACCGCAGCGAATCAGTTGTGGAGTTGGGACATCACCAAGCTCCGCGGCCCGGTGAAGTGGACCTGCTATCACCTTTACGTCATCCTGGATGTTTTCAGCCGCTACGTGGTCGGTTGGATGATCGCGTATCGCGAAAGCGCCGAGTTGGCCAAGCGCTTGATCGACCACGCCTGCCGTGCGCAGTTGATCGCGCCCGGTCAACTCACGGTGCACGCCGATCGCGGATCGTCGATGAAATCCAAACCCGTGGCGTTGCTCATGGCCGACCTGGGCGTCACAAAAACGCATTCCCGCCCGCATGTTTCCGACGACAATCCGTATTCGGAAAGTCAGTTCCGCACGCTAAAATACCGCCCTGGGTTCCCGGATCGCTTCGGCTCCATCGAAGATGCGCGCGGGTTCTGTCAATCTTTCTTTCAGTGGTACAACCACCAGCATCATCATTCCGGTCTCGGTCTGATGACCCCAGCCATGGTCCACCACGGCCAGGCTCCAAACATCCTGGCGCGCCGGCAGGTGGTCCTGGATGCCGCCTACTCGGCTCACCCTGAGCGCTTCGTTCGAAAACCGCCACGTCCACCGGAACTGCCCTCCCAGGTCTGGATCAACAAGCCCCCTTCGGAGGGAAAAACTCCTTAAACTTTTACGCCGTGTGTCTCATTTTTATTGACACGCACCGGACCGGTTTCTCGCTATCAAGGGGCGACAAATGGAGCAGGAACATAGGGCGGAATTGCTGAGGCTGCGGGAGCAGGATGAGTAAGGCGCTGGGAGCCACCGAGGGAGCCACGGCAATGTATGCGGGTGGAAACTATGGACATTTTCCACAGCGCAGGCTTTGTAAGTGATTGAAACCTATCCACGGGTGGAAGCAATGGACACCCTTCCTACGACCTCTT
>CAWCPE010000004.1:0-263581 GCA_963797245.1 Terriglobia bacterium | reverse complement strand
CCGCCGGCTCCGTCTGTATTTTCTCCGAGAACCGACGTGGGCAGCAGAAATTCGTTGCCGGCGTCGGTGTAAAACGATACCCCCGCCAAGGCGAGGGATCCGTTGGGGTTCACCAGTTCGAGCGCCATTCCATCCACCGCCCGCGGCGAGGTGCGGAAACGATCCTGAGAAACCGGGATACGCTCCACCGAGCTGATAAATTGTGAACATTTGACCTGAGATCGTGATGATTCCACTGCGGTCCTGACCAGTGTTGTTGGCAGGCGCGTCGAACTCGACCACGTAGTTCGAGTTTCCATTTCCGGACGGTGGAGAACTGTGTATCCAGCTCGCATCAGTGCTGGCGGACCACGAGCAATCCGGTGATGTTTTGACAGCTCCAATGTTTAGTCCTGAAGGCGCCCCGGTATGGGCGGCGATCAGAAACGGAGCCGAAAGCTGGTACGCACATCCGGAGGCCGCCTGCTGCACAACCACCGTGTCGTCCATGCCCCCGCACCCGTGAAGTTGACAGTGGCGGATCGAGAGGCCCCGGTGGTATTGGGAGCGACCCCGATCGTGCCGCCTGGCAAATCGAAGTAAAAGGTGATCCAACTCGCGCTGGATTGGGCGTTGGGGGCCGTCGCGCTCTCGCCATTTACCATGAAATTGACAAATCCGCCGTCCGCTCCGATCGATGCCGCATGAGAAGCGCTGAGCGAAAGCAAACAGTTCGGCGCGTAGGGCAGCACCGTGGCGGGGTACGTCCGATATGTCATGGGAATATTCGCGCCGGAAACCGAAGCGCGGTTCGGCGCCGTCGAAAAACCGAGGGCGATCGTCTGGGTGACGACGATGGGCGGATAGCTCTCGCCAGGTTGCAGCGGGTCGCTTCGTGAACACGCCGTGGCGCATGTCCAGCCGTTACCGCTGATTGAGGAAATATTGTCGTCACGTACGTGGTATCCGTGACCAGGACGCCTCCGGTGGCGGCAAGCGCGTCGGGCGCATTGCTGATATGGATGGAAAACAGGCCGGTGCTGTTTTCGAGGAAACTACCCGTGGGGGAGATGTTGACGCGCAGGAAAGGGCCGGCCGCACCGTTGAAATGGTGATGGCGGTCCCCGTCTCAGTTTTGTATGTCAGAAGCAAGTCCATATGGCTGTCTCCGTTCAGGACGGCGGCGCCGATCGCGAAAGGAGAGCCGCCCGATGCCTCATAGAGCGCGGGCCGCTCAAAACTGCCATCCGCGTTTCCGGGAAAAACCTCGAGGATGGAACTACTGCCGGCGCCGTCCATCCCAAGGGTGATGAGGTCCGGAATGCCATCCGCGTTCACGTCCGTCATGACCGCGGCTGTTGGACCGACATCGTGACGCGGGTCGCTCACGCCTTGGTAGATCACGGGAGGCGCGAAGGTCCCGTCCCGCTGGCCGAAGTAAACATAGACGCAAGTACCCGCGAAGTAGATATCCGTCGACACCCCATCGATGCAATTGGCAGTCGTCAACAGATCGGGCACGCCGTCGTGGTTGAGATCGGCGGAAATCAGAGCCGCGGGCGATTCAATCGCCAGATTCGGCTGCGCATTCGTCGGAGAGGCAAATGTGCCGTCGCCGTTTCCGGCGAAAAAGCTGATGACGTCGCTGCAACTCATACTGACGACGTCCGTTTTTCCGTCGGAGTTGAAATCTCCCGCGGCGCCGAAGCAGGGCGAGTAGACGCCCGTGCTATAGTTCGCGGGCCCGCGAAAAGTTCCGTCGCCATTTCCGAGCATCACGGCGAGCGAACCGGCAGGAACGGTCGCCAGATATGCTATATCGAGATTCCCGTCATTGCTGAAGTCGGCGAGCATCAGGCTCCCGGCCGCGCCTTGAGCAGCCGGGTAGGACGACGCGGCTCGAAATGTGCCGTCGCCGTTTCCGGCGAAGATCAGAACCCGCGCCGCGCCGGTGTTCGTCGCGTTATAGACGACCAGATCCGGGGTTCCGACGCCATTCACATCGCCGGTCAACATCGTGGCCGAGGAGAATGCTGCGCCAGAAGGCGAAACGATCGGCGCGCCGGCGCCCCCGTCGGCGTTGCCGAGAACGACGCTGATGCCCGCGCCGGCAAGGTACGCGATATCGGGTATCCCGTCGCCATTAAAATCGCCGATCACCGGATTCGAAAGCTGAGCCCCCGGCCCAAGTTGTTGCGAATTCGCGGTAAATGCATAGCTCGGGGCAAGAGCCGTCTGGGCGAACAAAGCTGCACCGGATAGCGCGAGGAACGCGATATCTCTCAAGACCATTCGTGCAATTATCGCAAGAAATTTCGCGCATCAAGAATCGATTTCACTTGATGTGCACTCGGAGCGGGAAGTAATGTCCACATGAGTAGTGGCCGATAATGCATCAGCATCTGGACTTAAATTTGCGCGCCGCCCGCGATTTTCACGAACGCACCTGGGCCTGGTGCCGAGACAAAGAAAGTCCGCCGAGGCGCAGCCCCGGCGGGCGACTAGCTTTGGATGGCGCGACGTCGGCCGCACGTGTGGCGACATGTGGCTTTTGGGATGTATCTCTGGCTGCTCAGCAGGGGTGGCGGCCATCTTGCCGGTGAGCTCTGAGCTTTTCAGCCGGTAGGTGCGGTTGGTCGGCGGGTCCGGCCTCCGTACGGGCGCGTAGCGCCCGAAATGCGCTCCGTTCCGGCCAACCTGCGCGACACGACGCGGGTGGTGGCGTTTTTCAACCTTGGTGGCCACCGTTACGCCAGGTCGGCCTCGTCGTCGCCACGTCGGCGAACGTGTGCCCCAACACACCGCTTATGGAAGGCTTTGCCGCTGGCCTTTTCCGACAGGTATGGTTTCCGGGAGCTGCCCCGCGCGGACGACGCGATTGCAGTCGAAGGGGCAAGCGGGCGAGTGCCGGAGGTCAGTCGCAAATAATTATTTTCCTGTTACTTTACGTAGAGTAACGGGAAAAATAACCCTGGGGCCAGGGGTGTATATGACGGAAACCGCGGTACTTAGTAATTTCTTCGAAAAGGAAAATATTTCCCCTCTGGAAAAAAACTCCGAAGCCCGCCCAAGCAACGCCCGCACAAGCTACCGGGGTGAGCGTGACCAACCCGGCTAGACTTGGTCTTTACCGGACTCGCGCCGCACTCGATGTGGAGTTCTGCGAGGGCAAAGAAAAGCCGCCGAGGCGCAGCCCCGACGGCCATTTGGCGGTGCGCGCCGGGGCGAAGTCCTGGCGTTACGTTGGTCCGACATGTCGCGCCATCATTACCCGCTCGCTGACCCAGACGAAGCAGTTATTGGAGTTCAAAGGCACCAAAACGGAGAAGTCACGAGATGTCAAAGTGCCCGACTCCGCACTCGCCGCTGTGGCCACCCATCGCAAGCGCCAAGATGAATTTCGGCGGCAGTTCGGGTCGGACTACCGTACGGACCTGGATTTGATTTTCGCCCACCCGGACGGGACCCCGCTCCGGCCGAACTCGATATCATCGGTCGTCTCACTGCTGTTCCGCAGGCTCAGTCTTCCCAAAGGAGCGAGCCTTCATTCTTTGCGCCACACGCACGGTTCCCACCTGGTGGCCGATGGGGTGCCGCTGCCCGTGGTGGCCGAGCGGCTCGGGCACTCCTCGGTCCGGACCACGGCGGACGTTTACACGCACGCACCGCGCGGCCAAGACGATGACGCAGCCCGACGTTGGGACGAGTTTCAGCGCCGGGGAGGCGAGCACAGCCTGCCAAGAAAAGTGCAGTGATGATTTGCGTCGTCGAGAGTTTCGGTGATCGATGACTTTAACGCTGTCAAACAGGTCGCGCGTTCAATTCCCACCGGCCTGTGCTGGGCAGTGTCGGTAGCGAGCTGGATATCTCACCAGGGCTTCCACAATACCCTTTCGATATAAACTTACGACCTCCGTCCGCCGATCCACGGGTCACGCACATCACTTGCCAGCCGGAGCGCGGCGCCGCAATTCATCGGTGAAGTTGACCAGGAATGTCAGGTGCGTGATCGGCTTCGGGTCGGCGGTGCCGTCCGCATTCAGAACCACCGCGGCTCGCTTGCCGTCCTGCGACAGGTCGAAGGCGCGCACGGGAGGAGAGCCCAGATCCAGCACCCGATGCGGGGACCATACATGCGGCTTGTCGAACACAAGAGCGTCGGAGGTGGCCGTGTAGCTCGCCGCCATAATAGTTTGGGAGTCCAAATCCAGGAAGAACACCTCGCGCGCTGCCCCGGCGGCTGCGCGGGGCCAGACCACGGAGTCGCCGCGCGCCGAAATCAGCCACCCGCCGCCCGGGCCGGGGAAAGGAACTACCCACAATCCTTTTTTACCGGGCACACTTGAGGTGTACGCCAGGAATCGCCCGTCGGGCGAGAATGCCGGCAGGATCGTGGTAAATGGCGTTTGCAGGAATGGCTCAGCACTTCCCAATCGGACCGCGCCCGGGCCTGCGTCGCCCACCAACGGCGCCGTCCAAATTTCTACTCCCCCGCCAGCGCTGGTTTGGGCGATCGCCAGCCGTTTGCCGTCCGGAGAGATCGATGGCTGCGCCTGCTCTGTCTTGGCCTCGCTTAACCGTTGCGCTACTCCTGAGCCGTCGGCGCGGATCAAATAGATTCCCGGCGCAGCCGGATTCGAAGACCAGAAAATCAGGTTCCTGCCGTCGGGCGTCCACAGCGGCGACTGGTTCCGCCCCGGCAGAAGCGTGACGCGCGACGCCGTGTCGCGTTCGAGGTCCTGCACCCAGATATCCTCATGGCCCTGACCATCACTCGCGGAAAACGCCAGACGCTTCCCGTCGGGAGAAAAGCGCGGAGCGCCGTACAGCCCCGGAGCCGCGTGCAGCGGCTGCGTCTTGCCGGTTCGATCCAGCCAGAAGATGGAGCGCTGAAGTTCCCCCTTCGCACTGACGTACGCGAAACTCCCGGTCCGCGAAAAAGCGAATTGCCCGCCGTCATCCCGCCGGTTGTTGATGTCTTCGAGGATCGGCTGGGGCTGTCCGGCCAGCGTGAGGCGGTCAAGGTCGAACGACGCCGCGTACAGCACGTTATGGAAGATCCAGACCAGATGCCCGCTGGGAAGGTAGCGGGCGAAGAATCCGCCGCGGTGAAGCAGGGTCCGCTTTCCAGTCTTTAACGAAACCACCTCGGTGTCCGCCTCGTCGGTGGACCGGCCTTCGTACTCGGTGGTGAATAGGACGTTCTGGCTTCCCGGCAGAACCTGCGGCCAGGAGTGCCTGAATTCGGCCTTGTCCAAGTTCAGCTGGGTGACCGGCGTCGGCGCGCCGCCGGCGGAGGGGACCCGCGACAGACCAGTCCCCCAGCCGAGAGCCGAGATGATATTGCCGTCGTCGCCCCAGCTCCCGGTCATGTCAGCGGACGAGTCGCAAAGGCTCACGACCGCGCCACCTCCCGACGCGATCTTCTTGATCTGACGATCGGCGTAAAACGCGATCCATTGCCCGTCGGGAGAAAAAAAGGGCGCGATCGCTCCTTCGGTACCGGCGAGGGTTGTAATCTGACTCTGATCAAGCCGGCGCGTGGCTAGGCGGGTCTCACCAGCCTGGTCGCGCACGCTCAATGCGAGCGTGCTCCCGTCCGGTGACAGGGCCAGAAGGGGTCCGTCCGTTATCCTCGCCAGGCTTGTCTCCGGGGCCAACTCGACGTCCAAACGCATCAGCGGACGCGGCGGACCGGAGCGGCCGGCGTCCCACCAGCCGATCGCCGCAGTTAGCGCGACCGCCGTGGTCAGCGCCGCAATTGCCCAGGGCCACGGACGCGCGCCCAAGCGCGGCTGCATCGCATCCGGCTCGGGAGCATCGATGGCGATGCGTGCTTCGGCGATGGCTTGCAGCCTTTTCGTGCGATCCCGTTCCAGGCAGCGCCGCAGCAGTGCGCGGATCCTCACTGGAGTCGCCGCCGGCAACGCGCTCCAGTCGGGCTCGGCTCGCAGCACGCCAGCCAGAATATCGCTGACCGATTCGCCCGAGAAGGCGCGTTTCGCCGTCAGCAATTCGTACAGCACCACCCCGAAGGTCCAATATCGGCGCGCTTGTCGGCGATGCCGCCGCGAGCCTGCTCCGGACTCATGTATGCGGCCGTGCCGAGGATAATGCCGGCACGCGTGGGTGATAGCGTTACCGTGGGCGAATCCTCGGGATCGTCCCCACCGGGCCCCTCGACCATTTTCGCCAGTCCGAAGTCGAGTACCTTCACGAGTCCGGTTCCCGTGACCATGACGTTGGATGGCTTCAAGTCGCGATGGACGATCCCTTTTTCATGGGCCGCTTCGAGCGCCTCCGCGATTTGGCGGGCGTAGTTGAGGGACGTTTCCATCGGTAGCGCGCGCGGTTTGAGTCAGCGAACTGAGGGTTTCTCCGGGGACCAACTCCATCACCAGCGCTCGGTCTTCGACTCCGTAGATCTGCGCGATGTTGGGATGATTGAGCGACGCGAGCACTTTGGCTTCGCGATGGAAGCGAGCAAGACGCTCCGGGTCCTGTGCCCAAGCTTCGGGAAGAATCTTAATTGCGACTTCGCGATCGAGCTTGGTGTCCCGAGCTCGATAAACTTCCCCCATCCCGCCGGCGCCGATGGGGCGCCAGGATCTCGTAAGGTCCCACCTTGGCGCCCACGGAGAGCAGCATATGCATGATGCAGCCAAGTTTACTCGATCAAGAAGCGGATCGTGCCTGCATGACGGCGTGTTCGAAGGTTGGTTTTCGATCGCTATCGCGAAGGCGGCTCTGGAAATTCCTGAAATCGCGCACTGGGGTACTCGCCGGCTTGTTGGGCGCTGTGGCGGGACCGCCGAAGAAACAGCGGCCGCCGTCGCCACACATTTATTCGGTATACTCCTCTGATTATGCGAATCCTCGCCATGTTCGGCGCTGTTTTATTCACGGTGAACGGCGGAACCGAGACCGCCGCTCAAAAGCTGTGGAATGACCTCAAAGCCAAGCGCGAAAAGCTGACAGGCGTACATCAGGAGTTCGATGTTTCCCGAGTATACACGCTGGTTAACGGCAATCAGTCTTCGAAATGGCAGATTGTTTTGGATATTTCGCAGGAGAAATGGCGCGAGAAGTCGGTCAGCGGTTCCGGCGCGCGCGTGAGGATTTTCGATGGCAAAGATGTTTTTACGATGGAAGAGGGCGGCGACGAATACGTCCGCCTGAAGCACCGCGCCAAAGACCCCGATCCGGTCCCCTCACCCTATCTGTCGGTTGACGCCGATTGGTCGAAATCTCAAGAGTTGCAGCGCGGGCCGTGTGGTCTTCCAGGCAAGGATGGGTACTGCGTCGTCCTGGAGGTCCTTCTGAAACCGTGGAGTCGCGTCAACGGGCAGAGCAACGTCACCAACATGCTGCATGGCGCGGCACAGATCAAGCTCGATACGGAAACGGGTCTCGTCGTCGCGCTGCGAATTGTGGAAGCGATCCAGGGCACAAAGAGCTCTTACCAATCCGACATCAACACGTTTTGAACCGTATCAGCTACGGCATTCCGGCCGACAGCGCTCTTTTCGAGGTGCCTTCCGGCGGCCGCGAGGTGAAGGAGCTTTCGAAGTGGAATGCGGCCCGGATCAAGAAGCAGTTGGCGGGCAGGCCGGCGCCCGAGTTTACCGTAACGGACATCCAGGGCAAATCGGTGACGCTCTCCGCGTTTAAGGGGAAGACCGTCCTGCTCGATTTCTGGACCACCTGGTGTCCACCGTGCCGCGCGGATGCCCCTGCGCTCGACAAACTGTACCGCAAGTACGGCGCAGAATCGCTCATGATCATCGGAGTTTCGGTGAGCGAGGACCGCGCGATTGTGGAGAGGTTCCTGAGGGACCATCCGCACAACTTTCCGGTGATCCTCACCACGGAGAACGAGCTGCCGTCTGCCTATCAGATCGGCGTTTTCCCAACCTATATCGTGATTGAACGAGACGGCACGCTGGCTTCAGCAGTCGAAGGCGACCGGGGCTTCTCCGATCTTCGCAAGCTTCTTAAGAAGGCAGGCCTGGAGCTTGAGTAACATAGGTGTTTCGAGAGAATGCAGGGTTTGTGACTCAACCCGGTTTTGAACGGCCCCAATAAGAGCCTTGGCGGGTTACGTGGTGTTGTCGGCTGAGTTATCGGCTGACTCCTCACGAGATCATGTCCACCATGATAGGATGGCGGCTCGACCAGAAGTCGAGGAGAACCGATGAGGATACAGCGGATTGGGCTACTTGCCGGACTGATTCTCGCGCGCGCGTACGGGCAGACGGCGTGCGTGAGTTTTCCGGCTGGCTTCATTCCGTTTTCTTCGATCAGCTACGTAACGGCCGCGGACTTCTTTGGCGATCACCTGGTGGTGGGGGTGCCGGCGCCCGGTGCGCTCAGCCTGATCGCTGCGAATATTCCTTTGCCCGCGTTTGCGAATCAGACGTTTTGTGACGCGCAGGTCCAGCTTGCTCCGCAGCAGTTCTATCCGAATGTATACGTTCCGACCGCGGCCGAGCTGAGCGGAAACTTCAGCGCGTTCGCCGGGCTGTTGACGGACCCGAACAATCAGCCGTATCCGAATGGCGTGATTCCGTCGAACCAGTTGAATAGCGTGTTCGCGTGGCGGATCGGCCCGGCGCAGACGACGTCCGCTAACGGGGGCTGGGGCCTCACGGGATCGATGACCGAGGCAAGGAGCTATCAGACGTCGGTTCTGCTTCCAAGCGGCAAGGTATTGATCTCAGGTCCCGACAATACGGCGGAGACATACGATCCGGCCACAGGGTCCTTTCAATCCGCGAGCCAAACGGTCTTTACGCACGGGATCGGCGCTGCCGCCGCATTGCTCGGCAATGGCCAGGTGCTCATCGTCGGAGGCGTGAGCGCGCCAACCTCCGCGGAGCTGTATGACCCGGTTGCGGGCAAGTTCAGTGCCACCGGCAGCCCGGTCCAGCCGCATGGCATCTATCTGTCGGCGACGCCCCTCAACGATGGCCGGGTCCTGGTGGTGGGAGGCCTTGCCGCGGCGGGTCACGGGACCGCAACTACCGTCAACGCCGGCGCCGAGATTTACGACCCCAAGACCGCGAAATTTACGGCAACCGGGGCGATGGCTGCGAATCGCGACCTGCATACGGCGACTCTGCTCGCCGACGGCACAGTGCTGATCGCCGGCGGTTACGCCGACGCCGATTACGGCGCACTCCCCAATACGGTGTTTGCCAGCGCCGAGATCTACGATCCGTCCTCGGGGACGTTCTCGAACACGAGCCCCATGCAACAGGCGCGCGGCACCCATTTCGCGGTCCTTCTCGCGGACGGAACAGTGCTTGTGGGAGGCGGAGACGACGTCGCCTCGGCTGAAGTCTTCAATCCGGCCACCAAATCGTTCCGGTCCGTAGGGAGCCTGAGTGTCGACCGGCAGCAGGCGACCGCCAACGTTCTCTCGAGTGGACAAGTGCTCGTCGCAGACGGATTCACAAACTATCCAACTGCGACCGATACGGCCGAGCTGTACAATCCGGCTGCTGAAACGTTCACGCCGACGGGAAGCTTGCGCGCGTTGCGGGGCGTCGCCACATCGGCGTTACTGCTCGACGGGCGGGTGCTGGTAGCCGGAGGGCAAAGCGGGACCCAGCCCCTGTCGTCCGCCGAAATTTACACGCCCGTCGCCCAAGGCCTGGTTACTTCGCAAACCGGGTTGACCTTCCGCGTCGCGGCGGGCAGCACCAGCGTGACTCCGCAATCGGTGGCCGTGCTGAGCACCACCTCGACGATTCCCTGGACGGTCTCGACGCACACTTATGAGGGCGGAAACTGGCTGACGGTTACGCCATCCAGCGGGAACAGCGTTCCGGGAGCGGCGCCGACCACCCTGAGCATCACCGCGAATCCAACGGGCCTCGCCGCGCAGGATTACTATGGCGCGGTGATCCTCACGCCGACCGATGGCGTTCATCCGCCGGTTACCATTGCGATCGTCTTGAATGTCGTTCCCGCCGGGACGGTCGTAGCGCCGGTGGTGTCGCCCAGCGGTCTGCTGTTTCTCGGGGCTCCTGGGGCCACATTGCCGGCTCAATCCTTCACGATTTCGAATCTGACGTCGACGCCGATTACGTTTTCAGGCGTGGGATCGAATACGCCGAAATGGTTTAACTTCGCTCCGGGCACTGGAAACATCAACGGTGCGCAGAGCGCTTCTATTACGGTGACTCCCACGATTACGGGATTGAACGCTGGCGCGTATCCGGGGACGATCAAGCTCACTTTCGGCGACGGCAGCTCACAGACGGTCCAGTTGCTTCTGGTCCTTTCTGCGACCGCAGGTACCGGACATGCCAGACCTCTGACGACGGCCGCGCCGGCTTGCACGTCCAACAATCTCCTGCCGGTTTTCACAACAATCGGAACCGGATTTAGCGCTCCGGCGGCGTGGCCGACTCCGATTGTGGTTGACGTAGTCGACAATTGCGGGAATGCCTTCAATACCGGATCGGTGATCGTCAGCTTCACGGACGGCGATCCGCCGATCAATCTGCTTTCGACTGGCTCAGGCAACTGGGCGGGAACCTGGGTTCCGCAGACTAACGCTGCGGGAGTCGCGGTGCGCGCCGATGCTCAAGCGTTGCCGTTGACTGGCAGCGTGCAGGTGACCGGTGCGGCCTTGGCGAATCCCGCGGTGCCAGCGGTGTCGGCTGGAGGCGTCGTGAGCTCGGGAGATTTCGCGAGCGCTCCCGCCGTTGGATTGCTGGTCTCCATTTTCGGATCGGGGTTGGCGGACTCCCCGGTGTCGGCTGGGTTGCCGCTGCCGCCGCAGTTAGGGTCGAGCAGCGTGTACCTTTCAGGCAGCTCGGCGCCGCTGCCGTTACTATATGCCGCTGGCGAAATCATTAATGTACAGATTCCTTACAGCGCCGTGGTCAACTCTACGCAGCAACTGGTGGTTCAGCGCGGCAATGCGATCTCGGTTCCGGTCCCGATCGCCGTGTTCACGGCATCGCCGTCGATTCTGTCGGCGAACGGCACGGGCTCGGGACAGGGACACGTGTACGTGATCGGCGCGGGAGGCATCGAGACGCAGGCGAATCAGAACGCTCCGGCGACGGCGGGAAATCCAGTGGTCATCTACTGCGTGGGGCTGGGAGCAGTCAGTCCCGCGTTGAGCGCGGGAGCGATTACGCCCGGATCTCCGCTATCGAACGTCACGGCTCCGGTGACGGTAACTTTCGGAACGCAGACGGTGACCGCTGCGTTCGCCGGGCTGACGCCCGGACTCGCTGGGCTGTACCAGGTGAACCTCAACGTGCCGCCGGGAGTGACGCCGGGAAATCAGGTCCCGGTGACGATTTCAGTGGGCGGGAAGAGTAGCTCGGGCGCGATTTACATGGCGGTGAAGTGAGAACGGACGGCTGAACTTTCCCGAACCGATGTCCGCCATTATCGGCGATCTACCAGAGACTATCCACTGAAGGGGGCTCGACAGAGCAGCGACGGGTGGCGCCTCTCGTTCGGCATCTGCTTCTGCCGACAATCCGTACGGGCGATTTCGGGCAGCGTGTGGCCGGAATTGTTCCGAGCTGAGGTAAAGTCAAGACTCGACTCTTTTAATTTAAGGCTCAGCACGGCTGGAAGAAACAGGCGCTGGCCGGCTTGCCGGACATCTTCGGCAACGGCCGCGAGCAGATGCGCCAGCAGGCCGATACCGAGAAGGACGAGCTCTACAAGCAGATCGGCCAGTTCAAAGTGGAGTTGGACTTTCTCAAAAAAAGAGCTGGCCTCATCGATTGAAGACCGACGAGGATGGATCGATCCACAACATCCGCACCTGAGTGTTCAGCAGCAGTGCGAACTGCTGGGGGTGCCTCGCTCGACCTACTATCACCGGCCGCGGCCGGAGAGCGCGGAGAACCTGCATCTGCTCCGGCGGCTCGACCAGCTGTACCTGGATTGCCCGTTCTTCGGCAGCCGCCGCATGGCCGTCACGCTGGAGGTCAACCGCAAACGCATCCAGCGGCTGGTGCGCATTCTGGGGATCGAAGCGCTGTACCCGAAACCGAACTTGAGCCGCCCGGCTCCAGGTCGCCAGATCTACCCGTACCTGCTGCGCGGCGTCTCGATCGAACGGCCCAACCAAGTCTGGTCGACCGATATTACCTACATTCCGATGCATGGCGGCTTCCTCTACCTGGTGGCCGTGATGGACTGGTTCAGCCGCTTCGTGCTCAGTTGGGAACTCTCCAACACCATGGAGACCGGCTTCTGTTTGGCCGCGCTCAACGCCGCGTTCCGTTTCGGCCAACCCGAAATCTGGAACTCCGATCAGGGTTCTCAATTCACTTCGCCAGACTTTCTGGCGCCGCTGAAGAAGCGTGCCATCTCGATCAGCATGGATGGACGGGGCCGTGCCCTGGACAACGTTTTCATCGAGCGCCTGTGGCGCAGCCTGAAGTACGAACTCATCTACCCCGGCGACTTCGCCAGCGGGGCCGATCTGTTCCCAGCGCTGGAGGGCTACTTCCGCTTTTACAATCACCGGCGCCCCCACCAGGCGCTCGGCTATCGGACGCCGGCAGATCTTTTCCCACACCGGTCAATCAAGTCTCCCCCCGTTAGTTAACGGCAAATCGTCCAAAGCAGCCAAATTCCCGGGTCTCGAGTGTCTCCGTCCACCGTCTGTCTGGGCCGTCGCTGCCCCTGAACCGCGGGAATCGGCTGAATTCTCCGTTTGGCGTTTTGGCGTCCCCGTTATTCAACGGCTTCTGCGAGGCGCGGGATGTTTTCTGAGGGTTGCGTTACGACGGGCAATCGAAGGTGGCATTGTCGATGCTGCAACCGGGGATGAACACCGGGACGTTGGCTGGCGGAGCCGCGAGTGTCAGAGGAGTCTGGTTGCGAAGCTGGTCCAGGGTCTGGGCGACGTAAGCCGCCCGGACGATAAACTCACCCGTCCTCTGGGATTGAAGAACGCGGCGTCGGAGGCGTCGTTGTCGGTCAGCAGATTTTCCTGAGTAAGCCAGAGCCGGAAGTATCCCCCCAGAAGCGTCTCGTTGGTCTGACCGTTCGGAGTGAGCACCGCTTGACCCGAAGCGGCAAACGTCGGAAATGGGAGGGTCGAGAAAGTATTCAGCGTGGAGTTGGGAACCACGGGGGTGCGCACGCCATGGCGTCCAAAGATAATGACCTGTTTCAGTATCGTGGTATCCGGGTTTTGAGCGGGCAGGGAGGTTGCGCACAATGCAGTCAGCACGACGCACCGCGTCAGACGGCGTTTCATCTGTGAGCTGTAGTGTCCGAAGGCGAGCAAGACTCTCACAGGAAATGCCGGTGTGGTGGATGGCCATCCGCCGCGCCGGTCCAGCCGAAGAAGCTGGTTGTGCATCACGAGCTGCCAATGGGGCGGACGCCGGACGAGGTGCGGCGAGAAATTCGCGAGTACTTCAAGGGCGAAATCGAAACCTGGTTCGAAGACCGCCGCGGATTGATACACGCTAATGCGTCGCGATGGTGGTGGCCGGTTGGCTTTGAGCTGTGCCGATGGTCAGTATTACCGGGGTCGACACGTTCGGTGCGATGCCCGGAGGGATCACAGCGTTGATCTGCATCAATCCGGCCGGGTAGCCGGGAGCTCCGCCGGCGTAGGTTACTTGCGCCTCGACTCCGCCGATCATCAGCGTCACCGGCGCTACCGGAACCGGAGGGGTTTTGCCGGCTAATGCGCCGTCGACTCCCGCCGGCGTGGTCTGGCCTCCGCCGGTTGCATAAAACGTTATCGGCGTTCCGCGTGACGCCGGGTTTCCGCTCGAATTCAGCGTCCCGTCCACGTTTACCGCCGTGATCTCACCTACTCCCGACGAATTGCTGGTGAAAATGCCCGGCGCTGTCGCCGTTACGATCAGGTTCACCGTCTGCGACGCCGCGCCTGAGTAAACTACCTTCAATAGCACCGTCGACTGGCCTTGGACCTCATAGGGAACCACCACGCTTACCTGGTTCGCCTGCACGCTCGACATCGGCGCGGGGGTGTTGTTGAAAAATACCTGCGTCGAGCCTAGCTCTGTCGGCAAGGCTTGTCCGGATGGCGCGAGGATCGCCGCACCCGGTGCTGCGAAGCCTGTTCCGCTGATGTTCAGCATCTCGCCCGGTGCGATCGGGCCCGATAGCAGGCTGGCTGCATTGACTATATTCGATGCACTGATGACCGGCGGCGCGGGAGTGACTACCAGCGTGACCGCCACGCTCGCCGAGGCGGCCTGTGGGGATGTAAACGTGATGGTGCCGGTATAGGTTCCCGGCGCCAGATTCTGTGGAGAGACCGATACACTCGATGGATATGGCGTCTGTCCACTTGAAGGCTGTATGGATAGCCAGCTTGCCGATACTGACGATGTGTAGGGCACTACCTTGCCGCTCGAAGCTACTTCCAGAGTCTGCGGCGCCGGCGGAGCTTGTCCGGTCTGATAGCTGAAGTTTAACGACGCCGGAGTCAGGATAAACTGCGGCGTCGCGTAGACTTCGAGCGTCACCACGATCTGCGGAACGTTGCCGGCGCCGCTCGCAGCGGCATAGATCAGGCCCTGATAGCCACCCGGCGCAAGTCCGGTGGGATTCACGCTGGCCAGTGCGTTAAAGGGAGTCTGGCCCGAAGTCGGGCTCAACTGAATCCACGGCGCATTGGGAGACCATAACAAGGTGCTCAACGGGCTGGAGCTCGACGAGCTTGCTCCGAAGCCCTGCGCGGCCGGCAGCGCGCCGCCGATGGTATAGCTGAAGCTTAAGTTGGCCGGCGCCAGCGATAACTGTACCGTGCCTCCTACGATGCCGGTCTTCGCCTGGCATAGCGTCACATCCGCTGCCGTGACCAGCCCGTCCCCGTTCACATCCAGCGGATCGTTCGCTTGCGCCGTGGTTCCGGAAAGTGCGGTCATCAGATCGAAGTCCAGCTGGTTGACTACCCCGTCGGCATTCGCGTCGCAGTAGCTGGCCGCCATCACCGTGGCCTCGCCGAAGCTATTCGCTGTCCCGTTGCTTACATCCAATCTGGCGACATAGAATCCCGCCATGGGAGGAGTGAACGTCACCGACGGCGTATTGGCGTTTTGTAGTGACGAGCTGGGCAGAGTCGAGGAAACAAAGCTCCACTGGTAGCTAACCGCGGAGCTACTCCCCGGATCGTTCGACCCGCTTCCATTCACCGTCACCGGTGTGGCGATCAGGATTCTCCGGTTCGCTCCCGCCACCGCGTTGGGTGGCACACTGGGATCGTAAGCTGTAATAGTTACCGTGTCCGTACTCGAACCGAAGCTATCGGTCACCGTGAGCGCGACGAGGAAGGCTCCGTCCGCATCCGGAGTAAAGCTGGGCATCGCGGTGGATGCCAGCGTTACTCCCGTGAGCGCGCTACCCGCCGGCGCCGATTGGATCGTCCACTGATAGCTAAGCGCCTGGTTGTTCCCGCTCGGATCGTTGCTCAAGCTACCATTCAACGTCACTGGCGATCCACGCAACGCATTCGCCGCCGCGCCCGCATTCGCATTAGGCGGAACACCCGTCGTGTAGGCCGTGATCGTGACCAGGCTCGGCGCACTCGACTGCGTGCCATTGTTCACGATCAGCTGCAGCGTATAGGCGCCATTCACGTCCGGCAGTAAATCCGGCTGCGGCGTCGATGCGTTGACCAAAGTAGTCAACACACTTGCCGCCGGCTTCGACACTATCGTCCAGGCGTAAGTCAGCGTAGCTTTGCCCGGATCGAAAGACTGGCCGCCGTCGAGCGAAGTATACTTCCCGGTCAACACATTGCGATTCTTACCCGCAATCGCCACCGGCATGTCCGCGCCGATCCCCAGGATCCCGGTCGCCAAAGCAGTAATGGACGGATTTGTTTGGGAAACAATCTTCACCGTGACTGTTCCGCTCGCATTATTGGCCGTAAGCGTCGCATTCACCGCCAGTTCGCCCAGCGTCACGCCCGGAAGGATAAACGGCGAAGTGGTCTGCACATTCTGCCCGGTGATGTCGACAATGCTCGCCTGCGCGACCGGTCCGGTGGTCGAAACGATGGTGGCGGTATAGGTATCCTGCGTGGTGCCCGCGTTCTGCACCTGTAGCAGCAGGGTCGCGGGGCCGGGAGCGCTCAACGCCGTGCGCGCCGGATTGAACGCCGCCGAAACGTTCTGGCTCGACGGGATGACTACTGTCCCGGCAGCCGCGCCAGTCACGCCATTGGCCGAAGCCGTCGCCACCAGTCCCAGGCTCCCCAGCGCCGCAAACGGAGCCGAACCAATCGCGACCGAAATGTTTTGGGATTGTCCCGCCGCAAGAGTCACGCTCGAAGAAGCTAACGTCGCAATCACCGAAGCCGGCCCGCCCAGCGCGATCGCGAAGGTTCCCGCGGTCTGCCCCGTGTTGCGCACCGTCAACTGGAACATCCCGCCCGGACTCACTGAAGGCGGCGACAAGCTAACGGCAACTCCCGTGGATATCACATTCAATATCCCCGAAGCCGTATTCGCGATCTGCGAATTAGTCTGCGAAGTGGCCGTGACCGTGAAGTTCAGTGGCCCCGGCGGAGTCCCCGGCGCGGCCGTCAGTTGCAACAGCGTCTGCTGGAAGTTGCCGAGTCCCGGCTGGATGGTTAACGTAGGCTGACTAAACGTAGCGGTAACTCCTCCCGGAGTGGTCGCCGAGAGCGTGTAAGTATCCGCCACGTTACCGGCGTTGGTTACCTGCACCGTGAAGGTAGCCGGCGTGCCTTGACCACCGGTCTGCTGGGTAGGAGTCAACAGCACGCTGGCCCCCAGCGCATTGGTCGATCCCAGCGATCCGATGGAGCCCGTGCCCACCAGAAGCATAGTCCCTTCTACTGCTCCCGAAGCTCCCCCGGAAGTGGCCGTGACCATGAAGTTATAAGTGCCGGCGAGATCCGCCAGCGTGGATCGCAGAGTAAGCGGCACATTGGTCGACCCATTGGCCGGCACCGTCACGCTCGGCTGCAGCGTCACCCAACTTGGGTTGACTCCGGTAGCCGCGAGATTATAAGTCACCGCAGCACTGGTCGGATTATTGACAATCAATGTATAGCTAGCCAACTGTCCCGGCGCGACCGTCTGAGTTCCCGGATTGAGCCCGACAATCTGTCCGGAGTTAATATTCACCTGCGGTAAAGTAATGGAGCCAGACCCGGCCGTGACGGTAAAGTTAACCGTCCCACCCAGCGCGACAGGCAACACATCGGCGGGCGAGATGCCGGTGACGTTGGAAGTCCAGGTAATCGTATTCGAGGCAGGATTGGTGAAGGTAAGAGTATCGAACCCAGTGCCCGGAGTAATAGTCGGCGCGGTCGAGAAGGAACTCGGATTGTAGATCACTTTCCCCGTGTTCGGAACTTGCACACTCGCGGTGTAAGAGATGCTGCCGGTGCCCGGGATCGAATAGATCTGCAGGCCGCTGGCGGTCGGCGCATAGAGGAGCGTGCCCACCGCCTTCATCACGTTGATGGCCGCCGGGACCACATACGTTGTAATTACTGGATTCTGAGGAGTCGTGGTGTCGACCAGCATCAGCAACTGGTTATTACTTGCGTTCATGACGCCGCCGTATAGAAACAGCTGCGGCCCAATCACCACGGCTCCACTGCCGAACGACTCGGCCGGCACATAGGCGGTTGAAACATTCGCGATCAGTTGCGGACTTTGAGGATTGGTCAAATCAAAGACAGCCACGACGACGTTGCCGGTATACGCGTCGACACTAACGTCCGGATTGCGCCATCCGCCAGTATCGCCGATGGCGACCGCTGTGTTTCCCTGCACGAGCGGGCTGACCAGTTGGATAGTGCCGGGGACGTTTGTCTGGCTCACGATCGACATCGCGGAGGGATTGGACGTATTTACTGCCCACAACTGGCCGGTACCGGTTTGAGGAGTGGCGCCTTGAGAGGTGGTCGCAGTAGCATACGCGAGCGTGGTGTTGTACGGTGTGGCTCCGTAAACATTGAACGAGCCGCCGTAGACGGGGCCCTCGGTTTCGGGCTCCTCGATCGTCCCGAGGACGGCGGGAGCGCTGAAATTCGTCACGTCGAGTGAGACGAAGTCACCGGCTTGGCCGGTGATGGTCGAGCCACTCAGAAACAGCGCGAGGGTCGCGAAAAACGCCGTGTTCCCCTGATAAAAAGGCGCTCCGAAAAAGCGCTTGTCCACCAAGGTGGAAGCGATCAGGTTGGGCGATAGAGGGTTGGTCAGATCAAACGCAAGGAAGCTGGGAGTGTTGCCAATGCCCGAGTTGCCGGTATCTGCCAGCATCACCAGGTCGCCGCGCTGAATGTCACAGAAAATGTCCCTCGCATTGTTGATCGCGCCTGCCAGGGCCGTGCCGGCGACCGTGGGATTGGTTGGGTTGGTCGCGTTGATCACCGTCACTTCGTTGCTATCGCAGGTGTAAGCCGTATTTCCATTGATGGCGACCGATTCGGCGGCCGAGGCGGTGGCTACCGATCCGATCAAACTGAACGGAGCGGGCCCGCTTTGGCCGTTTGTGCTCGTGACCGCAAGCGTGCTCGTAACGGTAGCGTTGCCGGGGGCAAGCGTGGTTGGACTCACCGTGAGCGTCGCCGAAACGGGAGATCCGATCAGCAGGCTTCCCGTGCCGGTTCCACCCGGCATTACCATATTCGTTACGGGATCGATTACCGATACCGCAAGCGTGTAGTTGCCATTCGCAAGACCGGTGGTCGCAATCTGCCCGAAGTCGACCGTAGTCAGCAAACTGGTGACAGAGAGCGCCACGGTTTGCGTGAATGGACCCAGCACCATGGTGTTGCTCGAATTGTTCACCACCAGCACGACCTGCACCGACTTGTTCTGATTGACGACGTTCGCGATGTGCGTCACCACATCCACCGATCCGCCGGATTGGGTGAATCCCGGCGTCGCGGTGACATCCTGTACGGCGAGGAACGTACTGCGGGCAGTGATGGTGCCGTAAGCTGTCTGGGTGCTCCCCGCGACCCCGTTGATCGATGCATTCAATGAGAACTGAAATGCAGTTCCGGTGGTGGGAGTCACCGTCACCGTCGGATTATTGTTGGCATTGTTCACCGGAATCGACGCGCCCGGCGCGAGAGTCACGCTGGTGGCGCTCAGCGATCCGCTCACGCCCATGGGCAGCGAGCCAAGGCTGAGCGAGTAGGTATTGGTGGTGGTCGAGTTATTCTGTAATCCGATCAGGAACTGCGACCCCTGAGTCGGCGTCGCGACCGCGCTGTTGGGAACCAGCGTAAAGTTAAACGGAAACGCCGCCGGCGATTGCAGAACGGTATCCAAACTGGCCAGATCGGTGCTGAGTTGAGTAAGAGCCGTCCCGATAGTAGAGCAGGTAGCCGAAGAAATCGCGGAAGCGTCGGCCTGAAACAGCGCAACCAAGTTCGACAGATACGGCGCGTTCATCTCCTGAATCAGATTGTTTACGAAGTCGACCACGGACTGTTGCGCCGCCGGACTGCAGGACGAAATCGCCGTGTTGATGGCTCCCGACAATTCCGAAAGCGTGGTCGCGATATCAGTGCGCCCCAGCGCCTGGGCCGCGACGGCGCCGTTTTGAGCCGCGACCGCCTGGGCTGCGGTAACATTCACGCTGATATCGGTTCCCCACTGCAATGAATTCACGCCCCAGGTGGCCACCAGATTCGCTCCCACTGTCCCCGGAGCAGTGCCCGCGGCAACGGCAAGGGTAAGATTCTCGGCAACCGATTGTCCGGCAGCGAGCGTAACGGACGGTGGCAGACCGGAAAGCGTCAGACCGGGCGACAAGTTCGATGTGAGCGCCACCGTTACCGGTATATTGCCAATCGATTGAATGGTGAGTGTTGCCGGAACCGACGATCCGGCGGTGGTGGTTAACGACGCCGGGTTTGCCAGCATCGTGACCGATTGAAGCGCCGGCACCGTGAAGTTGATTTGCGCGGAGCCGGTGATGGCGGGATTCGTCATACTGGTGACGGTCGCCGTCAGCGGGACCACCGTGCCGGCGGGCGGCAATGCTCCATTCGGAATCAGGTAGACGCCGTCGATGGCCGTCGTGCCCGCTGGAATCTGCAGCGATGTGGTGCTATTTTCGACGGTGAATCCGGCCGGGCTGGACAGCGCCACCGTGAACGTGTCGGCCGCCGGGCCAAGATTCTGTGCCTGCACGCGGAATCCGGCATGGATCAGAGTGTCTCCGATCGGAACGGACCAATTGGGATCGACGGTCACGGTCACGGCGACTCCCGGCTGCGTCCCGGCCAGGGTGATGACCACCGCACATTGAACGATCAATGCCGGATCGGTTTCTGAAGCGGCCGTTAAATACACGGGATATGATCCGGCTTGCAAACCAGGCGCCGGTGTGATGGTCGCGTTTCCATTCGCGCTCATCGTGACGGTCCAGCCGGGAGGAGCTTGGGCCGTAAGCGAATACGTGTCGGACAAAGAGGTTTGGAATACGGGGCTCACCATGACCGGAGTGTTTTGGTTGGTCGTGACCGTGGATGGATTTGCAGATAAACGCAGCGCGTTGGCGCTGGCTCCGGTCAGCGTGACGCCGTCGCTGGTTCCATTTCCGATGACCGAGATGGAGCCGG
Organism: Terriglobia bacterium; assembly: GCA_963797245.1. Taxonomy (GTDB): domain Bacteria; phylum Acidobacteriota; class Terriglobia; order Bryobacterales; family Bryobacteraceae; genus Palsa-187. The sequence goes on along the minus strand of CAWCPE010000004.1, from coordinate 243,009 downwards.
TAAATCCGTCGAGCGCGACTCCGTTGCCAAGATCGAGAGCCGTGCCGCCCACGGTTACGGTTCCCGAACCTTGCCCGAGCTCGACGCTCGCGCCGGTCAGTGTCATGGATGCGGAGCCCGCGAAGTTCGGTGAGGCAGTCGCGCCGATGCCGTTCAGCGTCACAGATGGCGCGGCGATCGTGTAGGTCCCCATTGGCAGCGTCGAGCCGCCGAGCGTCAGCGCGCCGGTGATGAGCTGTAGCGTGGGATTAGAGGAGATGGTCGCGGAATAGCTGGTCCAGTTTCCGCTGACTCCCAGCGCGCTGGTCGCCGGACCGTAGAAAGCCAGGAGGCCCTGGCCGGTGACGCTGAATGCCGGGGCGCCCGAAATCGTGGTCGCCACCGGAGCCGCCGAAGAGAGCGCGACCGCTCCCGTGCCGATGGTGTTATTCTGCGCGTCCTTCACGGTGCCCTGCGCCGCGGCAAGCGAAGTAACCGAAAAGCTGCTGGCGGCGGACGAAGTCCAGGTTGCCGTGATTTGATTCGAAGCCTCGATGGAAACGAGTTGTCCCGAGCCTTGCGTCACACCGCTCGAAAGGCTCGCCGCCTCGGTCAGCGCGGCCGACGCCTGGGTCGGGCTGGTGAACGGAGCGGGCGGATTGGGTTGCGTGAGGATGGTGGACACCGGCGGGTCGCAGCCGAGCGCCTTATTCACGTTACCTAAGAGATACAAATCGCCGCCTTGGGACCCGACCGGCGGGTTTGCACAACTGTCGCCCGCATTGTTGGCAGCGTTCTGAGCGGCGCCCCCTAACGCCCCGCCGATTCCGGCGCCAACCCCCGTGCCGACCACGCCGCTCAGAGCGCCTATCCCGAGGATCAGTCCCGACCCAGCCAACAGAAACGCGAGGTAAAGTAGCAGAGCCAGAACGACCCCTGAGATCGCAAAGGCGCCGACCACGCAAAGAACAATCGCGCCATTGGAGCCGTACGGCAGTGTGAGACATTGGTTGAGCAGGAATGCGAACAGGACGATCGCTGCCCCCGTGGACACTGCGGAGAGAATGGTCGCCGCGGCCTCGAAGATGGCCTGGTGAGCGCCGCTCTCCATCGTGTCCGTCGTCTGTCCCGTGGTTGGGTCGATCTCGTACCAGCCCACCGTAGTGGTCGAACCCACCGTTACCTCTTGGGTCGGAACCACCACGACCTTCCCAGCCGAGATGGCCGTTGTGATGTAGGCCTGTGCGTTCGCCGACAAAGGAAGCGAGCTGAGCGTGGCGATGTTTTCCGAGTTCAGCACCACGGAGCCAACTTTCTGTTCGAGGGCCGCGTTGATTACATCCGGCACGGTCACCGACTGGACCAAAGTCGCCGCGGCGCTACTCGAGCTGATCAGCGAATCCGTGTACTGCTCGACCGCGCCTTCGCTGACTCCGTATTGGAGCTGAAATGCCACCGTCGCCTGCACGTCCTGACCGGGAAACGCGGTCGACCGGATGTTGTCCTTGGGCCGATCCAGCCCGAACGTTCCGGTTACGGTCGTCCCATTCTGAGTCTGCTGAAAAGAAGACAGCAGCACCCGGGGGCTATCCAGATAGGCCTTCACCACCAGACCTCCCGCGATGCTGGGAAGTTGCTGGGAAGAAGTCTGCGATAACGTCGCGGCCAGGAGCCGGGCCAGGCTCTGCGCGCGCTCGGTCCCGGTAGTTTGAAGTTCCTGCTGGAGAGCCGGGCTCACCGCCTGCCCCTGCGTGACCCCAGCCGAAAGCTGCTGGCCGGCGGCCAGCAACTGCTGGTCTACCTGGTTCAACAGATCGGGCACGGCTGGCGCGAGGATGCTCGAGTCGACGTTGATGGCAAGATTGTCGAAGGGCGAGATCGCGGGCTGCCCGCCGGCCGGCAGGCTCACGGTGGCCGTTGCCAATCCCTGGCGCGCCGCGTAGCCAATGCGATCGACAATCGTGTGGGTCGAGGTGCTGGTATTGCCCAACGGATCGGTCACATCGAACTCGACGAATACGCCCGTCAGGATCTGGCTGGCAAATGGGAAGTTTGCCAGAACCTCCTGATACTGTTGGCCGGTGGTCATCGGGTAGTTGCCAACGTTCGCGTTGTTCTGCGAGGCAATCAGGTACGGCGTGTAAGTATTGGTCGTCGCCGAAATAATGGATCCCACGGTCTGCGATTGCACCAGGTGACCGAGCGTCAGCGGCTGCCCGACCAATTCCGCGGAAGTGTAGCTCTGCGCCAGCGGCGTGCTGGTCGACTGAATGGGCCCGAAAAATCCTTCCTGCGTGATCTCGACGTTCAGCTTCACCGTGACCGTGTGGTGCAGATTCGATGGCACGGCCGCGAAGGTCGATTGCACTGCCGTGAACGTCTGCCCGATCGCCGCCCCCGCGAAATCCGGGTCGGCGTCGACCAGCGTGCCGGTGCCGTTGTCGAATTCCACCCAGTAATGCGCCGCTGCTTCCGATTGGAGCGTCGGGTCGTTCGCGGGGTTCGACAGCGTCGCACCGCTGGCGACATAACCGGTCAACTGCGTCTGCGCCGGAAACATGGATAGGATTAACCGCTGCTGCAACGCCAGGTTCAACGTTCCGCTCACGTACTGAGCCGGAATTCCGGAGGCATGCAGCAGCGCAATCAGCAGGCTCGCCTTGTCGAGCGAATTGCCGGCCATGCTCCACAGCGTTCCGCGCGCCCCGCGCAGCGCGCCCAGGTACGACTCATACCCGATCTGATCACGAACAAATGCGAAAATCGCGTTGGGATTATTTCCGAGCGCGGCCGCCTGCGCCTGAATATAGGTGTCGCTCGAATTGGCGTCCACGGTCGACTGCAGCAGGCTGGTGTTGATCGGTGTGGTTCGCAGGGCCGCCGCCATGCCGGTACTGGTGACCGAGATTCCGTTCCAATACGCGTAAGCCGTCGCGCCATTGTCGATCTGGGTGACCGACGAGTTAGCGAGCGTCACTGTTAGCGTCGCCGTGACCGACCCAAGCGGCGGAAGCGATCCCAGGCTGAACACGATCTGCTGCCCGCTCCGGTCGGGCATGGGAACCGCGCTCTGAAATGTCACGCCCGATTGTAAGGTGGTGGTGAGCAGAACCCCGTTGATCGGATCTCCTCTGAGATTGAAAACACTGTATGTTATCGTCAGAGTATTATTTGTGACGGAGGCCGTCGTCAACGCCGATAAACTAGCGCTTACACTGATCACGGCACGGAAATCCGGGACCTGCGCCAGCGGCTGGGTTTTGCTGGTTAACGCCGCCTTCCCCGTGGCGAAACGCGCGGCGCTCGCTTCGGTCAGCCGCGAAACCGGCGCGGCTACCTGTGCGGCTGGGATGGCCGCCGCGCTTTGATCCTGGCCGTACCCGGTCGAAATCATCCCCTCCCAAACCAGCAGGACGACGACGAAGCGGGTGAAGTCGCGGAACCAACCGCTCTTCGAATTCATTGAATGCCTCCAACCGAGCGGCCAGCCCAGCCTGCCGGCGGACCAAGCCGCGGATCTGCAAGCTTTGGCAATGCTACGTGGGGTTAAGGCTTTCGCCAAGAAGACTACGGTAGGCTACGTACAATAACACGTTTAAGCAAAAGGACTTAGTAATCTACCGGTGGGATTTGTGGGATGGACTTTGTTGCACGATGGACAGCTCCTCTTTTCTTTAGACGAGAAAGTAGCGTCTAATACCGCGTCGCTCCGAAATCCTTTATCGGCTGAAGGCAACTCCCTCGCTTTTAGGACCAGGCCACCACCGCGAACACCTCCAAAAGGAATATGCCCAGGGTTCCACAAACGATACCAACAATGGCTTTTTTAAAAGCTCCCAGACGCCGGGCGTGGCCGCCACCAACCCCTGCGGTGGTTTTGGACCGCCTGGTTCTCATTCGAGTGTGAACGCGTTGACCCCCGAACTAACAATCACGACATACTGCTTGCCGTGAGCCGTATATGTGATCGGATTCGTGTGCGCCTCGGTATCCAGCCTGGTTTCCCACAGCGTCTTGCCCGTCTTGGATTCGAAGGCGCGGAATCGCGCATCGATCGTGCCGCCGATAAGAATCAATCCGCCCGCCGTTGCGATGCCTCCGCCTTGCCCGAACGCGCCGGTGTTGTGGATGCCTTTCGCTTCCATCTCATCGCTCGAGCCAAGCGGCACCTTCCATGCGATATCGCCGGTGTTCGCGTCGATCGCCATTAGATGCGCCCACGGCGGCTGTTGGCACGGAAGCTGATTGGCAGGATCCCAGAACCGCGAATAATAAGTTCCCCGCCCCGGCAACGGAGTCGATCTCCGGTACGGAACCACATCGCCTTCTTTCGATTTATCCATTCGGCCAAGCCCCGCGATGTCGCGCGTATTGACGAACACGTAGTTCGAGGTTGGATCCACGGCGACGCCGCCATAGTTTGGTCCGCCCTGCTGTCCCGAAAAAATCACGCGATACTCTTTGCTGCTATACGGAGTGTACGGGCCTTCGTTATGAATCCCGCCCATCTTCTCCACCAGATCGCGGCAGAATTTTTCGTGCTCCGGCTCGCCCTTGAAAACTTCATCGGCAGTCATACTGAGTCTTGCCAGGGGCGGAGGCTTCACTGGAAAAGGCTGCGTCGGCCACGTCTGCTCGCCTGGCACGTCACTCTGCGGGACCGGCCGCTCTTCCACCGGATAGATCGACTCGCCGGTTTCGCGATTCAAAAAGAACATGAGTGAGGCTTTGGAAACTGCCACCACCGCCGGAATCTTTTTCCCGTTTCGAACCACGTCGATCAGCGCCGGCGCCGCCTCTGCGTCCAGGTCCCAGAGGTCGTGATGCGTGATCTGAAAGTACCACCGCAGCTTGCCTGTGTTCGCATCCACCGCGACGATCGAGGAGGAAAACAGATTCTGACCCACCCGGCCGGCCCCATAATATTGCGGCGCCGGCTGGCCTATCGGGATGAACACCAGGCCGCGTTCGGCGTCAATGCTGATCAATCCCCAATTGGCCGGAGACCCCACATGCTCCCAGGCGTCCTTCGGCCAGGTTTCGTACCCGGGCTCACCCGGATGGGGCAGCGGATGAAACGTCCACACCAGCTTCCCGGTCCGGACATCCCAGGCTCGGACATCCTGCGCCGGCCCGTCCGGGTTATCTTCCTGGCCTTGCGATCCGGTAATGATCAAGTCTTTATAAACCGCTCCGGGCGAGCTCATGTGATACGGCATGCTCGGAAACTTTTCCGCGACACCGGCACGCAGGTTTACCACTCCCTCATTTCCGAATCCGGGGACCAGCTTCCCGTCGAGTGCGTTGAGAGCGATCAGCCGGCCATCGCTGGTGCCCGCTAAAATCTCCGGTGCGGTCTTCGAATCGCTCGACCAGAACGTCACGCCGCGCAGCGGAGCGCCGGCCCGGCCCAGCTCGTATTTCCAGATTTCCCGCCCGGTGTCCGCTTCGAGCGCGACGATGGTGTGCTGCGCGGTCGGAGTGAAAAGCACGTTTCCGATCACAATCGGCACCGCTTCGGTGGCCGGAATGACGCGCCGCGCGGGTCTGGCTTTTCCGGCGTCTAAATCAATTCCGTACTGCCACGCCGGCTTCAGCTTGGCGACGTTACTCACGTTGATTTGCGTCAGTGGTGAATAGCGCTGAGCTCCCGAATCACGCCCGGATTGCGGCCAGTCATTTTTGAGATCCGCTTTCAGTGAGAGAATCCTGGCTTCCGCTTTCGGGGATGATCCTTCCGTCGCCGTCTTTGTGACGGCGGGCGCTGACTTTCCGAAATTCTTCGCCAGATAGGCGACTATCCGGTCGAATTCCGCATCTGTGGCCTTCGCGCCGCGACCCGCCATGGAATCGACGACCCGGCGCCAGTCAGGGTCCGTGCGAGCCGTGTCAACCGCTGTTTCCAGGCTATGGCACCCTGAGCAAACGCGCTCCACCAGCACCTTGCCGTCTCCATCGGGGAGTTTGACCAGATCTTGTGCCGCAATCAGGCCACACGACAAACTGATCAGAGCTAAACGCATGCAGAGAATTATAACGGAGAATCCATTAAGCAATTCGCTATAGAGATTCCCGGAATTTTAGGCCCGGATGGTCCGGATAAACTTCGGCTGTGGCGATTCGGCTGGCGGCAGCGCTTCGTCCGACCGCTCAGCGAAACCGGGATATCATACTAACCATGCGCCGCTTCGCCACAGCCTGGATCGCTCTTCTTCTTTTTGCCGCTGCTCTGCTTCCTGCCGACACCCTGGAAGGCCGCTGGAAACTGGTTGCCGCCGAGGACGTGCGCGCCAACGGCGAAGTCGTCCGCAAGCCCTGGGGCGAGCATCCGGTCGGCTCCATCGTCGTCCAGGCCGGACCTCAAGGCTCTGCCTGCTATCTCCAGATCATGTCCACCGACACCCCGAAGTTCGACCCTTCCCAGCCGGTGGTGGAACAGATGAAAGCGAAGCTCCGCAGTTCCTACATCGCTTATTCCGGCCTCTGCACTTACAGTGAAGCGGACGGAACGCTCAGCCTGAAAGTCGACGCCGCCTGGCAGCCGAACTACGTCGGCACCGATCAAAAACGAATATTCCACTTCGAAAACGGCAGGCTTATTTTCGGCACCCTGCCCAACACCATCCGTCTGGGGTCGGAGCAGCTCACCCGCCGCCTTACTCTCGAACGCGTGCCGTAGCGCTCAGTTCCAGTATTTTCCTGCATTGCATCGCTTCGGCCATGTGCGTGGCCGCCACGCCTTCGGGCCTTCCACATCCGCCACCGTCCGCGCACGCTGCAGAATTCGGTCGTGCGCCCGCGCCGAAAGGCTCAGCCGCCGCATCGCCAACTCCAGCGTCCGCTCGCCGGCCTCATCCAATACGTACTGCCTGCGAATCAGCCGCGCCGAAACGCGGGCGTTCGATTGCCCGCGCTCCAACTGCACGTCGCGTGCCCGCACGGCCCGCTCCCGCATCTCGGCGCTGAATTCACTCTCTTCCCCCGTGAAACCTTCCCCAATAAGACTTCCGGGCCCGGTTACGGTACTTCGCGTCGCTATATAATCGCTAGCTGAGGATGGACCATGAAACTCCGCAGCCTGATCGAATCCAGCGTTGTTTTCCTTTTGGCGGTCGCGTCCGCTTCGGCGCAGAACGCACCGGCTCACGCGCGACCTCCCAAGGCAAACCGAATCCCCCGCGCCCCAGACAGGCATCCCGATCTCTCGGGCATCTGGTCGACCGCCACTCGCACACCCTTCGAGCGTCCCGCCGTCTTTGCGGGAAGGGCGACCATCTCCGATGAAGAAGCTCGCCAGTGGGAAGCCAAACAAAACGAGCGCTGGGAGGACGAAGAGTCAAAGATTGACGGCGGCCGCCCGGTTACAATCAAGGGCGGCGCGTACAACGTCCTGTTCTACGACAATGGAAATGAACTGGCGCGTATCGGCGGCCAGAAACGAACCTCGATGGTTGTGGATCCGCCGGACGGCCACGTTCCTCCGCTCGTCCCGGAAGCACGCGATCGAATACGGCAGCGCCGCACCTATGTCCCCGGCGATTACAAAACCCTTTCTAACGATACCCGCTGCCTGGTCGGCAACACTCCGTCCGTACCGCTGGTGCCCGCCCTCTACAACAACAACATCGAGATCGTGCAAACCGCCGATACCATTTTGATCGAAGTGGAAATGATTCACGACGCCCGCATTGTCCACATGAATGCAAAACACGTGCCTCCGACTGTCCGCCAGTGGTTCGGCGACTCCATCGGACACTGGGAAGGCGACACATTGGTGGTCGAAACGACGAACTTCAACGACCAGACTCACTACCGGGGTGCTTCCATGAATCTGAAGGTCACCGAGCGCTTCACGCGTGTAAGCGACAAGACCATTGAATATCGGGCCACCATGGACGATCCCTCCACGTGGACGAAGCCCTGGTCCATCGAATTGGCGTTTAGCTCCGTGCCCGGACCGCTCTACGAATACGCTTGTCACGAAGGGAACTACGCCATGGTGTCCATTCTCGGCGCGAAGTAGCGCCCCTTAGCGGATCAATTCGGGCAAGCGGAGCTACGCTGGGGACCTCCTTTGACAAGCGACCGCGAAGAACGGATAATCGCATGGTCCATTCGGATTTGAGGCCATGTTATGCGCACCTCTCCGTCATGCGATCTAACTAGGGTTCTTAGGTTCAGGAGGAACGCCATGAAAAACACTGCTCTGAAAGTTTGGCTTACGGCGGCGGTTCTGATTCCTGTGGTGATCTACGCCCAGCCCCGGCCGGGAAACCCGACGTCCCATGAGGGTTCTCGCCATAATCGACATCCGTTCTGCTGAACCGGAATCGCTGTTCTGAATATTCCACGCTCCGGGCCGAGTTTCCCCGCCGTGCGCGCGTGCATCTGTTGACTCCATTGCACTTCGACCGAGGCGGAATTTAATTTCCCTGGTTCCCGCGCGGCGATCTTTGAGGCCGTCCGAGTGAACTGGATGATGGAAGGGCGCGTGCTAGGGAAGTCCGCGGAATGGCCGTCTCCTCCCATGCGCGACGGCCATTCCTTGATTGTTTTGCGACGAGAATGACCTTCAACCCAACCCGTGCGATCAGCATTTGCGACCTCGATAAATGTAGCCGCCGGTGCTCGGCGAGCCGGTGGTCCTACACCTGCTTCTTGCGAGGGGGTGATGCGTTTTCTTCTATTTGCTTCCGGCACCCCGTTCCTTGCGAGCACCGGCGCGTTCTTTCTGTACATTCCGCCGCTGTCGATCGCGACCGTGGTATTGATCCTGGTGGGGCTAACGCTGATGTTTGGGCTCGGTTTCCAGGCAGGGGGTCACGGGATGGTTCCATGTGAAGCCGCCGGAAACGCCGTGGAATTTCGCGAGGATTACGCGTACCCTGCTCCACATCCAAAGTGCGCGTAGACTTAACCAGTGGGAGAACCATCCTCATGAACAACGCTCAGATCCTAAGAAAGCGGCGTAAGCACCTGGCCGAGAAGCTGCAGCACCGTTACGGGCTTCGCGAGGAGAAAGCTCGATTGAAGGCCGAACTGTGGTTGCGTTCAATCCACCCGCAGCCGGTTCTAGCGGCGCAACTCGATCGCCGTTGGGCCCCTCGGCAGGACGTCCATCCTGACAAGTCCCGGTCCGCGGCCGCAACTCGTCTTTGAACGCCCGGGGCGCTTCGAAATAGGGACAGGTGATTAACCGGATCGCTCGACACCGAAAGAAGGATCAGTCGAGTTTACTTCAGTTGAATCGCTCACTCAGTTCCAATTGTCGGCGCCGCACGTCGTGAAGCCGCTAGACGATCGGAGCCGGTGTCCGGGCCGTAAGTCTTCTCGTTATCGGAGAGCACACGCGCGCGTTTCCAGGACTTCAGCACGAAATCGAATTGCTCATGCAGCGCCGCGTCCTGCCGGGTGTTTAGCGAGCCGACCAGAAACAGGTCCGGTTGATTCCTGCGGCGTTTGAGAGTCGCCTGCCATACCTCGCTCGCGTCCCGCAGATGGTCCTTCTGCATTTCGCTCAACACTTCGAGCGCCGGCAGCATGGGGAGGTTGTCGAACATGCGACCATCGCCGTAAAAAATATCGCGGCGTCCGCGGCCTGGATAAAGAGCACTGGCACGGCGCGGGGCGAAGGCCGCCGGGAACGCGCTCGACGCCAGCGGTCCCTCTAGAAAATCGTAAGAGCGGCAATCGAGATCCGCGCCGAGCGTGCTGATCGCTTCCGTCACCAGATTCACCGTCGTCGCAAACAGCGCGATGCCTGAATCCTTCAGAAACGGCTGCATGGCTTCCATCGGATCCGCGATTCCGTCCGTGAGGTCCTCTTTGAGCGCAGCCAGTGTTTGGGATGGCCCTCCCGGTGCCGCACGTAGCGCACTATAATCCAGGCGACCGTGCTCACTCTGATCGGCAGCCGCGAGAGCCAGCGTCCGGCGACTGCAGCGATGTACAGCTTCCGGCGGCTCTCCACGTCGCGCTTCATCGCCAACGGATTGATTTGTTTCTGTTGTTCCGGCGGCAGCTTCGGATCGTTGTTGAGTGGCAGGTTCGGGTCTTTGACGGGGGGCAGATCCGCGAGCAAGGCGGAAGGATTGGGAATCGCGTCCCATACCACGTCATAAGGCCGGTTGAGAAGTACAGCGAGATAGCGGCGGTACCACCCCCAGCGCGCCGGTTCGCCGCGGGACTTGGCCAGGTCGCGATAGCTGCGCTCCATGACGGCGGCCGTAACCGCGCCCAGCGAAATGCCCGCCACCACCAGGGGCGGCTTCCGGTCCGAGACGAGACACGCATGGATAAATCCGGCGCCGAACGGTGCGCCAGTGTGGCCGGCGGAAAACCGTTCCGGCACTGACGTTCAAACTGCTCTACGGCTTTTTCGTCATCGAACATGGACGCCGGAGGATCCTGCACTTCAACGTAACCCAACACCCAACGGCGGAATGGGTCGTTCAGCAACTGCGTGAGGCCTCTCTAGAAGCCGGCCCGCTGCGGTACGTCATTCTGGATCGCGACGCAAAGTTCAATGCTGAAGTCACCGTCACAATTCAATAAGATATACCAATGCGAAAGATCATCTTCCTTCTCTCCGCATCCGTCTATCTTTCCACAACCCTCTATGCGCAGCTTCCGTTCACGAAGATGGTCGTGTTCGGCGACAGTCTGTCGGACAACGGCAATCTCTATTACGGGACCTCGCTTCTAGGCGATCCGACGCCCGGCCCGCCCGGCTACGCCACGGGCGAGTACACGGACGGGACCAACTCGGTTCCATCGACACAGTCGCCGCTCGGATTGTGGATCGAGCAGCTCGCGCCGATGTTGAATCTGCCGGTTCCTCAACCCTTCGCCAAGGGCGGATTGAACTACGCGGTCGCCGGAGCGCTGACCGGACACGATCCGTCGTACACGTCGGGTTCGCTGACGGCTATCCCCTGGTCGACCGACCAAGTCGGTCTGTTCCTCGCCGCCAATCCGACTGCGCCCTCGGATTACCTCTACGTATTCTGGTGCGGCTCGAACGACCTGCTGCAAAGCCTCGCCACGCCGGCGGCCGCGGTCGCCAACGTCCAGGCCAACATTCAGTCGCTGGTAAAGGCGGGCGCGAAGTATTTCCTGTGGTTGGACCTGCCGCCGCTCGGCGAGGTTCCGGAGGAGATCAACACGGCCAACCTGTCGGGCATGGATGCCGCCTCGGTCGCCTATAACACCGCATGGGCCGCCGCGATCACCCAGCTCCTTACCGCCAACCCGGGCATCACCATCGCGCCGTACGACATCTACCTCAAGTTCGTGGCGCTCACCGCGAATCCGTCGCTGTACGGCTTCTCTAACATCAACTCGCCCGCGCAGGGGCTGAGCGGCGTCAATCCCAACACGTATCTGTTCTGGGATATGCTGCATCCCACGACGGCGGGCCACGCGGAGGTCGCCAGTGGCGTCGATGCCGTCATCCGCACGGTCTACGAAGGCCTGCCCGGGATCACCACCGTCGTGAACGCGTTCGGCGACAGCCCGACCATCGCGCCCAACACCTGGGTCGCGGTGAAGGGCGCGGCGCTCTCGCCCACCGGCGACGCGCGCACGTGGGCCACATCGGATTTCGTCAACAACCAGATGCCGACCGCGCTCGATGGCGTCAGCGTCACGCTCAACGGCGAGAACGCCTACATCGAATACATCAGCGGAACGCAGGTCAATATCCTTACGCCGCCCAATCTCGCCTCCGGCCCGGTCTCGGTGCAACTCACGTTGAAAAACCAGACCAGCGAGACGTTCCTGGTCCAGGCTGAGGCCATCTCGCCATCGTTTTTCGCCTTCGACGGAACGCACGTCGTAGCGACGCATTTGAACTACACCGACGTTGGTCCGACGACGCTCTACCCCGGCTACACGACGCCCGCGCAGCCCGGCGAGCAAGTCGTACTGTATGCGAACGGCTTCGGCGTAACGTCGGTCCCGATCGTGGCCGGCGCCTCGACCCAATCAGGCAACCTGCCGACGCTGCCGGTGGTGATGATCGGAAATAACCAGGCGACGGTGGTGTTTGCTGGCCTGGTGAGCCCCGGCCTGTATCAGTTCAACGCGATTATCCCGATGAACACGCCCAACGGCGATATCCCGCTGACGGCGACCTACAACGGCAACACGACGCAAACCGGCGTCGTGATCACGGTCCAGCAGTGATGGGGACTGCCAGGCGCATCCCTGAGTCTGGGACCCTTCAGTTGCACCAGTCGACGCCGCGGATGCTTCGGTGTTGGCGCGCAGAATTACCTCGTCACTTTCCGCGGCCAGGATGAGCGTCGGCGCAGCGACCCGCGGAGTGTATTTCCAGGATTCGAACTGGTCGCGCAGGATCCACCGCACTGGGACGCAGGGAAAATGTTGGGCTGGACTGGCGAACTCGACTAACGCCGGCGCAACCCCGAAATCGCGCTCGTTGCGGATACTGAACCGTGGCACCCACGCGCCGAGTTCCCCTTGTACTTCGACAAGAGATCGGATATGCTCCTTGTAGAAGTGAAAGGGGAGTGCATGCCCGACGCGCACCGTATCGACCTTCCACAGGGAACGCTGGATTTGCTCATCTTGCAGGCCCTTGCGCTGGAACCTCAGCATGGCTGGGCCATATCCGAGCGCGTCCAGCAAATTTCAAGCGACGTGCTGCGCATCCAGCAAGGCTCGCTCTATCCCGCCCTCCATCGCTTGCAGCGGCGCGGCTGGATCAAGGCCCGCTGGGGCGTTTCCGAAAACAATCGGCGCGCGAAATTCTACGAGCTGACCAAAAGCGGACGCAGGCAGCTCGAAGTCGAAAGGGACGCCTGGGCCAAACTGACGGCTGCGATGGCCCAGGTGCTTGGAACCGCCCAGGGGGGGCCGGCATGCTGAGCGACCTTGTTTTTCGTCTACGCTCTCTGTTCCGCCGGAACACAGTAGAAGCCGAACTCGACGACGAGCTTCGCTTTCACTTCGAACAGCAGGTCGAAAAGTACATCCGTTCCGGTATGACGCCGGAGGAGGCGCGGCGGCAAGCTCGATGGTCCGTCGGCGGAATCGATCAAGTGAAGGAGGAATGCCGCGACGAGCGCGGCGTGCAGCATATGGAAAATTTGCTTCAGGATCTGCGATACGGCTGGCGCATGCTGCTCAAGAAGCCCGCAGTCACGATCGTGGCGGTGCTGACGCTCGCTTTGGGAGTGGGGGCGAATACCGCCATTTTCAGCATCGTGAATGCTGTGTTGCTGCATTCTTTGCCCTACCGCGATCCCGATCGCCTGGTACGAATCTTCTTTAACGAGCCCGGCGTAGGATTGCGGGACGTTCGGTTTTCCAAGCCCGAACTGGATGACCTGCAGACGCGAGCGGGTGTATTTGAAGATGTGACTCCGATCTTTGAGGGTAGCGAGAATTTGACCGGCGCCGGACAGCCCGAGCGTGTCGAGGGGGTCAATGGCAGTTTTAGCTACTTTTCCATGCTGGGTGTGATCCCGCAAATTGGACGGTTGTTTGGTCCGCAGGACTTCGCGCCTGGTTTCGCTCCAGAGGCCGTGATCAGCGATGGCCTGTGGCGCCGTGCCTATGGCGCCGATCCGAGTGTTCTCGGCCGTACCATCCGGATCGACAACGATCCCCTTACAATTATTGGGGTTCTGCCACCCGGATTTCGGCATCCTGGGCCGACGGTTTCGGGCGACGTGGAAGTGTTTGGCGCCGGCGGATTCATTGCAGATCCCTTTCCCCCGCCAATGCGTGGTACCCGGATTTTAGTATCGGGAATCGGACGGCTTAAGCCTGGCCTGACACTGACGCAAGCTCAGGCGCGCCTCACTGCCATGGCCGCCGAATTGCGCCACGACTTTCCCGCCGATTACCCGCCGCAGGCGCAATGGACAGTTGAGATTCAACCATTGCAAGAAACTTTGGTGGGCAAAGTCCGGCCCATGCTGCTGGTGTTACTGGGTGCGGTGATCCTGATCGTTTTCATCGTATCGTTGAACATTGCCAATCTCCTCCTGGCGCGCGCTTCGGGGCGACAACAGGAGATGGCGGTGCGGTTGGCGCTGGGGGCGAGCCGCGGCCGCATGGTGCGCCAGATGCTGACCGAGTCCATGCTGCTGTCGCTGATCGGCGGTGCCGCGGGAATCGCAACCGCCGTTGCTACTTTAGGCTTCGTCCTGCGCTTTGTGCCATCGAGCGTTCCCCGCCTCAACGAAGTACGAATCGACTGGGTGGTGCTGGCGTTCGCTCTGCTGATTTCCATTCTCACCGGCTTCGTATTTGGACTTGCTCCGGCACTTCATTCGGCAAAAGTCGCTCTCTCCTCGGCCATTCGTGAAGGCGGTCGGGGTTCCGGCTACAGCACGAAGACCGGCCGATTGCGGGATGTTCTCATCGTCTCTGAACTGGCGTTCGCCGTCATACTGATGATGGGAGCCGGCTTGCTGCTGCGTACGCTGCGGGATCTGTTGCGGGAAAATCCAGGCTTTAATCCCACTCAAGTTGTCACGGCAAACATGCAGCTTCCAAATCCCAACGATCCAAAGTCGGATCCGTATCTCGACCTTCCTCGCAGAGCCACCTTTGATCGTGAGTTGCTGCGGCGCATGCAGGCAATTCCGGGAGTGGAACTCGCCGCAATCACCTCGGCTCTACCGACCACCAATACCAACCCCAGCGCGGTCGGTGGCTTAGCGACTGAAGGCTTAGCGATTGAAGATAGACCGGTCGAGTCCTCGCAGGACCTGCGCGCCGAGAGAATTCGGATAAGCCCCGATTATTTTAAGGTGTTACAGGCGACGCTCCTGCGCGGCCGCTCATTCACCGAGGGCGATGAAGACGGCAAACCGCTGGTGGCCGTCATTGATGAAAGCACCGCTCATAAGTTTTGGCCAACGCGCGACCCGCTGGGCCGCCGGGTGCGGTTCGGACGAGACCTTACCAAGCCGTGGACGACCGTTGTGGGGATCGTTAAGGACATCAAGAGTGACGGTCTCGACATCGATGGCGTTCCCCACATCTATGTGTCGACCTATCAAGATTCCAGCCGGCGACTGAGCGTGGTGTTGCGGACGTCTCTGCCGGCGAGCCTGCTCGAACCGCAGATTCGCCATGCAATCCAGAGCATTGATCCCGGTTTGCCGGCATTTAATGTTTCTTCTATGAACGACATCCTCGATCGGTCACTGGCTTCACGCCGTTTTTCCGCCGATCTGGTGGGCGGTTTTGCAGGCGTGGCGCTGGTCCTTGCTTCGATTGGAATTTACGGCCTGCTCGCCTTTATGGTCGGCCAGAGGTCACACGAGATCGGACTGCGCATGGCATTGGGAGCACGGCCCGCCGATATTCTGAAACTGATCGTGACCAAGGGGATCATTCTTGCCGGCGTCGGAATCATCGCCGGCGTTATCCTCTCCGCATCTACTGCCTCGATGATGGCGAGTTTGCTGTACGGCGTTCGGCCGCATGATCCGACGGTATTTGTGGTTGTACCTCTGCTCTTGTTTGCGGTTGCCGTGCTGGCCAGCTACGTTCCAGCGTGGCGCGCAACGAAGGTGGATTCCATGACTGCCCTTCGAGAGGTTTGAAATGCTGAGCGACCTTGTTTTTCGATCAGGGCGCCATTAATCCGCGGTTGATCGGCCCCACAGCCCGTTGTCAAGGATTGAACAAAGCCTTCGGCAGGGGATGCGCGAGATCGTGATTCTAACGAAGCCGTAAGCGTAGCCCTGGGTAGCGTCGGAACCTTCAGCGCTGCGGGGTGATTTGTGATGTGGTCACAACGAAAGGAGTTTCGTTGTGACCCTACTTCGACAACGGATGCTGGAAGATCTCCAGATCCGCCATTACTCTCCGACCACCATCCGGCTCTATCTGTACGCCATCAAGTCGTTCGCCAAGCACTTCGGCAAACCACCCGATCAACTCGGTGCCGAACACATTCGTCGGTATCAGTTGTTCCTGACCAAGGAAAAGAAGGTGTCGACGTCCACCTACGTGCTGATGGTTTGCGCGCTGCGGTTCTTCTATACCCACACTCTGCATCGAAAGGTCGCCATCGAGCGCATTCCGTTTCCCAGGAGCGAACGGAAGCTGCCATTGATTTTGAGCCGCGATGAAGTCAAAGCTCTGCTGGAGGCGCCGCGCGAACTGCGCCATCGCGCGATGTTGGCGATTCTGTATGGCTCTGGACTGAGAGTCAGTGAGGTCGCTCGCCTTAAAGTTTCCGACATCGACGGCGCCCGCAACGTGCTGTGGGTTCGTTCGGGCAAGGGACGTAAGGACCGGCAAGCGCTGTTGCCGCCGAAGCTGCGCGAACTGCTGCGCTGCTATTGGCGGACCAAGCGGCCTACTGACTGGCTCTTTCCCGGCGCGCGTCCAGGCCAACCCATCTCGGTGAAAGCGATCTTCATGGCTTGCCGGAAAGCGGCGCACTCCGCCGGCATCGCCAAGCCCGTTCATCCGCACTTGCTGCGGCATGCCTTCGCCACCCACTTGCTCGAAGCCGGCGTCAATCTCTGCACCATTCAGATTCTGCTCGGACACGCCAAGCTCGAAACCACCGCACGCTATCTCCAAGTCGCCGACGTGAACGTGCGCGGGACCACCAGTCCCCTGGAATCGCTCGAGTCGCTCCGCCTCCTTCCGCCGAAGGGATGAAACCGCATCGGCTGGAACTGGCCGATATCTTCCGCACCCATCAACACGATTTCCTGGCTCGCTGGAATCCCGTACTCTCGCGCCAGCACAGGAAAGCGTTGCGCGACATTCGTGACTGCCGGACCGCGGTCCTGGGTGGTCACCTTTATGAGTGCGACCAGTGCGGACATCGCGTCAAAGTATTCAACTCGTGTCGCAATCGCAACTGCCCCAAGTGCCAGGCCACGGCTCGCGCCAAGTGGCTCGCCCAGCGGGAAGCGGAGCTTTTACCGGTTCCCTATTTCCACGTCGTCTTCACGCTTCCCGCTCAGATCGGCCGACTGGCGCTTCAGAACCCGCGACAGATTTACAACCTCCTGTTTCAGACCGCTTCGGAAACTCTGCTCACCATTGCCGCCGATCCTAAACACCTCGGCGCCTCCATCGGTTTCCTGGCCGTCCTGCACACTTGGGGTCAGAACCTGCACCTTCATCCGCACCTGCACTGCGTCGTGCCCGGCGGCGGGTTCTCCCCCGACGGCTCCCGCTGGATCGCCTGCCGGAAGGATTCCTTCTTCCTCCCCTACAAGGTCCTCAGCCGCCAGTTCCGCAAACTGTTCCTGTTAGCTCTGGGAAAAGCTTTTCGCAAAGGCCAGCTCCGCTTCTCCGGCGAACTTCGCGAGCTGACCAAGCCCGCCGCGTTCCAGGCCCTCTGTGAAAAAGCTGACCATCTCGAATGGGTGGTTCACGTCAAGCCTCCCTTCGGTGGACCTCGCCGCGTGCTCAAGTATCTGGCTCGCTACACTCATCGCGTCGCCATTTCCAACCACCGGCTGCGAACTTTAGAAAATGGCCGCGTCAGCTTCGACTGGAAAGACTACGCGGATCACTCCCGCACCAAGACCATGACTCTCGATGCGGTCGAGTTCATCCGTCGCTTCCTGCTCCACGTGCTGCCTTCCGGATTGGTCCGCATCCGCCACTTCGGCTTCCTCGCCAATCGCGTCCGCAAACAAAAGCTGACTCAGTGCCGTGCTCTGCTCGCCGCCTCCGCAGCACCCATGCCCATCGACCCTGACGACAGCACCACCAGCGTGGACGACCCGCACGCTTGTCCAATCTGTAAGCGAGGACGATTGATCGTTATCGAAGTCCTCGGCGTCCAAACCGCCGCGGTTCAGGACACCTCATGACCGGCGCAACGCGCTCCTTCCTCGCCGCCTGCACCGGCTCTGCTCAGAGCCTCAGCAGATCTCTGTCTTCGGCCGATCGCGTACCAGCCCAGACTTCTTCCGCCACTTGTGATCGCCGGTCGTTTTCACGCTGGAAGCCGTCCACGCACCTTCCAACCTGCCAGTTCCCCCGCTGCATACGGCACCGTGAGCCGCAAAAAGCCATTCAATACCCAGCGGCTCGTTCCGGCTCCGTTCAATGAATTCTATCGGAAGTGCTCCGGCCCGACCATTCCGTTCGCACCACGCCATTTTTCCGCCGGAGCACTTCCGATAGAATCCGTTTCATTATCGGCGCGCATTCCAGCCGCTTGCCACCGCGAGGCGCCATGGCATCAGGGGCAATCCGGCTCGTCTCGCATGTACGCCCGCACGACCTCCAACGGGATGGGTGCCTTCGGACCGCGATAGTCTTCCGCGATAACCTTTTTCAACTCCTGCGTCCAATGATCCATCCAGACGGGCGAGTGCGGGACCAGCCCACTCGAATCGGTGAAGTGGCTTCGAGTTTCCGCAGGCGGCGCTGAAGGTTCCTCATTTTGTTCGCTGCTGGAAATTCGGCTGCCTACACAACGCCGCGCCGTGCTCTCGCAGATGCCTCTCCGTCTCCTCCGCGTTCAGACCTTCCGGAGTCTGGCAGAGATTCACGACGCTGTATCGCGGCCCCAGGCGGTTTGACGGCACGGAGCGCGGGGGCTCATTCGTGCATATCGTCGAAGCCCTGGGTGTTGTGTGACACGCGTTAATGTGATCTGCGGCGAATGTCTATTTCCGTATATCGGTCAGGAAATGCCCGAGATTGGCGCGAAGCGTCTCAGATTGACGGGACAGCTCATCCGCGGCCAGCACCAGTTGTGAGGAGCACTCGCTGGTCTCCCGCGCCACATCGCTCACCGCCTGAATACTGCGCGTAATTTCGTGCATCCCTTCGGCCACCTGCTGGGTACTCGCCCCGATCTCCGATGCGGCCGCCCGCTGTTGCTCCACCGAGCCCGCGATCTCCCGCGAAATCTCATTCACATGATTGATCTGCGTGGTGATCCCGGAGAGCGCTCCGGAAACCTGTCCGGCGGCGGTCTGGGTTTTCTGAATCTGTCCGGAAATCTGATCGGTCGCCGCCGCCGTCTGCCGAGCCAGATCTTTCACTTCCGACGCGACCACCCCGAATCCCTTGCCTGCGTCTCCCGACCGCGCCGCTTCGATGCTGGCATTCAGCGCCAGCAGATTGGTCTGTCCCGCGATCCGCGAAATCAGCTTCACCACCCCGCCCACCTTCTGCGAAGCTTCCGATAAATTCTGCATCACCGGAGCCGCGCCGTGCGCCTGCCGCGCCGCCTCTTCGCTCAGCGCCGCGCACTCCCCGGTCTGCCGGTCCACCCGCGCAAACGTCTCGCTCATATGCCGGCTGGTCTGCGCCACCCGATCCAGACTCCCCGACGTTCGCTCCGCCGCCGCCGCCACCACCGTCGCTTCCGTGGTGGTTTTCCCGGCCATCGACGCCAGGCTCTCCGCCGTCGCGCGAACCTCGGTCGCCGACGACGCGAGCGTCGAAATCACGCCCTCCAGATCCTTCGCGAGCGTCTGCCGCCGCGCGTCGAACTCGGCGAGCGTGGCGGCCTGCTGCGCCATCGCCCCGGTGGCCGTATTGCCCGCCTGCGCCGCCTGCCGGAACGACCCGAGCATTCCGCGCAGAATCACCAGGCGAAAAAATTTGCCCTCCGCGGCATGCTGCAGCGCCGCCTGCGATTCGCGCACGAACGCGTCCGTCATGTCGAGCAGATGATTGATCCCCAGCAGCATGCGTCCCAGGTCGCCGCCCTGCGGCACCCGCAACAGGCGCGCTTCCAGGTCGCCGCGCGCCGCCCGCTCGCAAACCTCGGCCGCCTGCGCGATCCAATACCGGTAGAACCCGGCTTCATTTTCCTGCGGCGGAGGCGCCGGTCGATTGATTTTGGAGCTCATGGAGTGGTCTCTACTTAATGGCGAATGCGAACTCTTCATACGACATCCTGGCGTCCTTCAGCGTGTTTTCCACCATTCGAAGCCCCGCGGCCATGCCTTCCCGCCAGTCGGCGTGCCGCTGCTCCTCGGCCAGGATCTGTTGATACAGCGCGTCCACCGCCGCCACCGCGCTCCGGTCCGGAACCCGCCGGCTGGAATGATACCCGGTAATCCGTCCCGCCGAATCGAAGGTCGGCGTCACGTGCGCGAACACCCAGTAGTGATCTCCGTTTTTCGCCATGTTCTTCACGTACGCGAAAATTTCCTGCCCCGACGCGATGGTCTTCCACAGCAGATCGAAAATACACTGCGGCATGTCCGGATGGCGGATGATGTTGTGCGCCGCGCCCAGGATTTCCTCTTCCTCGTATTGCGCGATGCGCAGGAAAACCCGATTGGCGTAAGTAATGACGCCCTTGGGATCGGTCTTGGAGACGATAATCTCGTCTTCTTCAAAAAATCTTTCAATGCCGGTCGGTCGAACGCTCGGACGCATGGTTCGCGGATCTCCTAAACACTGGATCGGCCGTCGCGCGACCCACACAAGTTCGGAATGTTCCTATTCAGCTTCCACCCGGCGGATCTCGGCGTGCAGATGCAGCCGGGTAAATTGAAACGTGCGCATCACGCTGTTGCTCGAAACCAGCAGCCGCACCGGGCTTCCCAGCTTTTTCGCGCCGCGGATAATCGACACCAGCAGGTTCAATCCCATCGAATCGACCATCCCCGCGCGCCGCAGATCGATCTCCACGGTTTGAATGCCCGCCCCGGCCATCGCCGGATCGTCCAGTAGCGAAAACGCCGTCTCCCGCACCGCTTCGGCATTGGTGCTCAGCAGATCTCCGGGGATTCCGAGCGACAAAACATGGTTTCGAGCGTCGAGCGTGTGAACTACGGATTCCATGCCTTACTCTTCGACCGGGAAATCCATCACGATAGCGGCGCCGTGTCGGGCGGATTCGAAACCGCACGGCAGATGGCTCATCAGAATCAGGCCGCGATGATGTTCGATCAAAGACTCCTCCGTCGCTCGGGCGTGCTCTTCGAAGTCGAAATCGTGGCCCGGTCCCGGATCCTCCACCCGCACCCGCAGCCGGGGGCCCTTCGCGAGCAACGAAACCTGAAAGGAAACCCGATCCTGGGCCGCGCGGCAGCCGTACCGCAGCCCGTTCAGGACCGCCTCCCGCGAGCACAACAGCGCGTCGTGCAGCACGTCCTCATTCAGGTCCGGCAGCGCGAACCTCAGCGATCTTTCCCAAAATCCCTGCATCCCGTCGATTTCATTCACGCGCGCCGGTGAATATTCTTCCGCCATCAGCGGCGAACAGCACGGCTGGGCGCACGCGTCGCGGCGATCGTTCGGACGGCACAGCGGCAGGCGTGCCACCAGAATGTCGTCGTTCCCCTGCGCCAGCCACGCCGGAGTCTGGTCCCTATCCGGCGCTCGAAACAGAGCGCAGGAAGCGCTCAGCGCCGCGATGCCGAGCTGGCGCGCCAGGTCGTCCAATCCGTCGGTCCACAGGAAAATTTCCCCGGCGCTCATGGGAATCGAAATCCGGCTGCCGGAAACCTCCGGAAACCAGCCGAGCGGCGGCGATCCTCGCGATCCCAGGTTGGCCAGCCGCCCGTCCGGACGAGCCAGAATCGGATCGGGAGCCCCGCAAGTCAGCACCTCAATGCTATTCGAATCCCAGTCGAGCAGCACCGAACACGCCGCAATCGATGCCGGAACCGCGTCCGCGCTGCCCCACTCCTCCAGCAGAAAGCGGTTGCACCGTTCGAAAACATATTCGAGCGGCCGCCCCGATTCGAGCATGCTGCGAACCATCCCCTGAAAATACGCCGACACGAACGCCGCCTTCAGATCGTGCCCGGAGACGTCGGTCATCAGCGCGACCAATCGTCGCGCCGAGATCTGATATTGCGAAAATGAATCCCCGCCCGCCTGGTGTTTGGGATGAAAACACACCCGCTGAAAACCGGCCGTCGCGCCATCCCGCAGCACCATGCGGCGCTGCACGTCCGCCACCTGTTTCACGTCCCGTTCCATCTGCGCCATCTGCCGCCGTTGCCCGGTCGCCGCGACGGCTTTTTCAATCGCGTCCCGCACCGGTTCCAGGCGAATCGGCTTGTTGATGAAATCCACGGCGCCCGATTGGAGCGCTTCTTCCACCAGGCTCTTCCGGTCGTCGGCGGTCATCAGAACCCCCGCCAGCGTCGGATCGTGACCCTTCATCCACTGGAGCAACTCCAGGCCGGAATCGCCCGGGAGAAGATGGTCCGTCAGAAGGCAGGAAAAATAGTCCGCGTCCCGGTCGAGCACCGCCGCGCGGGCCGCTTCCGCGCTGTCGGTCGGCACCGCGTCATACCCGGCCCGCGTGATCAGAAGCTCCGCGAACTGCCGCGCGAAGCGATCGTCCTCCACCAGCAGGACGCGCGCGCCTTTATCGATCGCGCTCATACCTTGCGCGAATAGAACGTCGCCTTGCCGACGGTTTCCGATTTGAGCGCCGGCACCAGCAGCAGCGCGGTCTCCGCCGACCCGAGCGCCAGATATCCGGGATCCGCCAGCTTTCCCATCAGCCCCCGCAGGATCTGCGTCTTGGTTTCCGTGCTGAAGTAGATCAGCACGTTCCGCAGGAAAATCAGATCGAAGGAAGCGAGCTGCGGCCACGGCCGGATCAGATTCAGGCTGCGGAAGTTGACCATGGATTTGATGTCGTCGCGGATCATCCATTGCTTTCCGGCCTGGCGGAAATACTTGATCAACAGTGGCGCCGGAAGTCCGCGGTTGACTTCATGCTGCGCGTATGTGCCGGCCCGCGCGGCGCGCAGCACGGTCTCCGAAATATCGGTCGCCAGGATCGACACCCGCCAGTTCGCCAGAGCCGGAAAATGTTCGCGGATCAGCATCGCGATACTGTACGGCTCCTGCCCGGTGGAGCATGCTCCGCACCAAATGCGCAGCTCCTTCGACGCCGCCCGCGCCTCGATCAGCCGCGGCAGCAATACCGTCCGCAGCGCTTCAAACGGATGATGGTCGCGAAAAAACAGCGTCTCATTGGTGGTCAGCGCGTCCACCGTCTTTTCGTGTAAATCGCCTCGCGTCGAAGCCGACCGCAGGGCGCGGATCAGCGCCTCGAGCGACCCGTAGCCTTCCCGCTCGGCGAGCGGCGTGAGCCGCGTTTCCACCAGGTACTGTTTGTCCGGCTCGAGCACAATCGCCGCGCCATCCCGCGCCAGCGACCGGACGAAATCGAAATCCGGCGTTGAAATCGCCATCAGACCGTCCCCGGTTTCGCGACCCGCTCGACGATCGCCGCCGCGATCCGGTCGAGCGGAAGCACGCTCTCGGCCAGCCCGTCCCCGACAATCGCGCCCGGCATTCCCCACACCACGCTTGAAGCTTCGTCCTGCGCCAGCATGCGTCCTCCCGCCTCGGCGATCAGCCTTGCGCCGCGCAAGCCGTCCGATCCCATCCCCGTCAACACCACCCCCAACACCGCAAGGTCCAGCTTCGAAGCGCTGCGGAACAGAACATCCGCCGCCGGCCGGCACGAATTCTCCGGCGGATCGCTGGTCAGCTTCACTTCAACGCCGGTCTTGCGGCGCGCCAGTTCCATATGAAATCCACCCGGCGCCACGTACACGTGCCCGGCCTCGATCCGCTGGCCGTCCCGCGCTTCTTCCACCGTCAGCGGGCAAGCCAGATTCAATCTCTCGGCGAAACACTTGGTGAACACCGGCGGCATGTGCACCACGATCGCCACCGGCACGCTCAGCTTCGCCGGGAAAGCCGTGAGCAGCGTCGTCAGCGCGTTCGGCCCACCCGTCGACGCCGCGATGCAGACCAGTTCGCATGCCCGCGTCGAGTGCGCCACGGCCGGCCGGTGCGGAGCCGGCGGCGCGGTCGTCGGAACGGATCGCGCCGGCTCCCGCCGCTGCGCCGCACAATGCGCCTTGATCTTCGGAATCAATTCGCCCCGCAGCGTGTGAATCGAATCGTTCACGTTGCCCACGTTGGCCGGCTTGGCGACGTAATCCGTCGCGCCGTTCGACAGCGCCTCGATGGTTTTCACCGCTCCCCGCTCGGTCAGCGTGCTGAACATGATCACCGGCAGCCGCGCATAGGTCTTGCGGATCTCGATCAGCGTGGCGATCCCGTCCATCTCCGGCATCTCCACGTCCAGCGTGATGCAGTCCGGATTCACCTGCGGAATTTTCTGCAGCGCCAGCCTTCCGTGCGGAGCCCACCCCGCCACTTCGAGCTCGGCATCCGACGCCAGCACCTCCGCCACCAGGCGCCGCATCACCACCGAGTCGTCGACAATCAAGACCCGTAACCTGGCCATATCGGCGCTACTCCACCACTCCCAGCAGGCGCAGCTTGTCCTCGAACATTTCCGCCGTCACCGGTTTCATCAGGTAATCGTCGGCGCCGTCGGTCAGCGCCTGCATCACCGCGTCCATGCTGCATTGCGCCGTCACCATCATCAGCTTCATCGAGTCGAATTCCGGCCGCGCGCGAACTTCATTCACCAGCGCCAGGCCGTTCATCCGCGGCATGTCCCAATCCACCAGCGCGACGTCGAATACGCCTTCGTCTTCCAGCTTCTCGATCGCCTCCTGCCCGTCCCCCGCTTCCAGCGTCTCGAACGCCAGATTGCGCGCCAGCGCACCCAGAAAGCTTCGCATCGTCTTTGAGTCGTCCACGATCAGCATCCGCATCGCACCCTCGCCGCTCTTCGATTAAATTCCTTACCCGCCCGTCTCCACCCCATCGGAACCGCGACCGTCAGGGAGCGGAGCACGTCCGAAGTCTTCATAGCGCCGTCCACCGCGCATTCCGAGCGCTCCTTGAGGCGCGACAGTAATGGAGCGCGTTCCGGACCCCGTTTAGTTGAATTTGAACTGCGCCACCACCCGGCTCAGCTCGGCCGCCAGATTCGCCAGCTCCTTCGCCGCCGTCAGACTATCGCTCGCCCCCTGCGCCGTATGCCGCGCAGCTTCCGATACGCTGGTGATATTCCGCGCGATTTCGCTCCCGCCCTTGGCCGCCTCCGATGCGCTCCGCGCGATTTCGTTGGTGGTCGCGGTCTGCTCCTCCACCGCCGACGCCGTGGTGTTCTGAATCCCGTTGATCTGATCGATAATCGCGCCGATCTCGCTGATGGCCCTCACCGCCCCGCCGGTGTCCTGCTGGATCGCCTCAATCTTCTGGCTGATTTCTTCGGTCGCCGCGGCCGTCTGCTTGGCCAGCTCTTTCACTTCGTTGGCCACCACCGCGAATCCCTTGCCCGCTTCGCCCGCCCGCGCCGCCTCGATGGTCGCGTTCAGCGCCAGCAGATTGGTCTGCTGCGCGATCGAGGTGATCACCTTGATCACCTTCCCGATCTCCACGCTGCTCTCGCCCAGCTTGTTGACCGTGTCGTTGGTTTCCCGCGCCACCGTCACCGCCGTCGACGCGATGCGCGCCGCTTCCGCCGCGTTCTTGGCAATCTCCCGGATGCTCGCGTTCATCTCTTCCGAACTGGTCGCCACCGACGCCACGTTGCTGCTCACCTGCTCCGACGCGGTCGACACCACCCCCGCCTGCGCCGAAGTCTCGCTCGCGCTGGTGCCCATCTGCTGGCTCACCGCCGTCAGTTCCTCCGACGCGCTCGCCAGCGTCTCCGCCTTCTGGCTGAGTTCGCGCATGTTGTTCTGCAGATCCTCGGTCATCCGGTTGATGTCCGTCTTCAGCCGCGCAAAATCCCCCGCGTAATTGCCCGTCACCCGGGCCGTCAGATCCTTCGACGCGACTTTCGACAGCACTGCCGAAGCGTCCTCGATCGGATGCACCACCGCGTCCAGCGTCGAATTGATGCCCGCGATGATCCGTCCGTAGCTGCCCTGGTGGCGCCCCGCATCCGCCCGATACGACAGCTTTCCTTCCAGCGCCGCCTTGATCAGCGAATCCACGTCCGCCGCCAGCAGCCGGATCGCCCGGATCATCGTGTTCATGCTCTCGCTGAGCGCGTCCCCCGAGCTGCGCTGATGGAACTCGATACTCACGTCCCCGCGCGCCACCGTCTGCACCGCTTTGGCAAATTCGACGCGTACATCCAGCGTTCCCCGAATCGCGGAAGCGAGCACTCTTCCCGTCAGGTCGGCGCCGCGCAGAGAGTCGAACGAGTCGTGCTCCACATCTCCGTCCGCCAGCGCGCCCACCTGCTCGGCGGCCCGCGCGAACATCTCATGCATGCGCGCGAACGCCTCCCCTAGCCGTCCCGGAATTTTTTGAGCGAGCACCTCGTCGGTCAGATGATCCGCCGCCAGCGCGTCGGCCTGCTCGATAATGGTCGCCACCGCGTCCTTCACCACTTCCAGACGTTCCGTCCGGTCCTCCGCCGGATCGACTTCGATCGAGCGCAGATCGAGCCCCATCGATTCGAGCGTGTTCAGCAGGAACGAATCGCCGATCGCCTGCATGTCGTAGTTGAAAACCTTGTTCACCGCGTCCGCCACCGCCGCGGCCTTGGCTGCGTTCTTAACGCTTTTCAGTTGACGCCGCACCAGCGACTGCATCTCGACATACGATCCGATGTACCACTTGAACGGCAAATTGATCTGGTCGTGTAGCCAGCCCACATACAGGCGCCGTTCGAAGTACTCCGCGCCCCAGTTCGATTCAGCGCCTTCGAAGGCCGAAACGATGTATCCCGCCTGAGCGCTTTCAAGATGCTTCCGCAGCGCGTCCAGGCCGACGCCCTTCTTGCGCGCCTGAGCTTCGAAGAATCGCCGCGTCGGCGCGAAGCTGAACTGCCAGTCGTAGAACTCCTTCGCGATCTTCTCCGCTTGCGCCCGCGCCCACGGAATCATGCTCTCGAGCAGCGCCCGCTCGGCTTCCGTCAGCCGGATGAAGGCCCGGCGCGTCGCCAGGTTTTGGTCGTTAATACCGAACCGCTCTCCGAGCTCGGCGCTCGCCGCCGCCGGTTGCGATGTGGGGGATTTCGAAATTTCTTTTACGGCCATCTGATGTTCTCCTACGTCTTTTGAACTGGGTTTTCAAAGTCAAGCACGCGCTCCACGTCGAGCGTTCGAAGCAGACCTTGATTCAACTTGTACACGCTCTCAATCAGCTTGCGCGCTTCGCTTTGCAGCGTTTCGGGCGGCATTTCGAGCGTCTGATCGGTCACTTCCACTACGTCCCCGATGCGGTCCACCTGCAGGCTCACCAATCCGCCCGCGGTCTGCGTCACCACGTTCGAAGGCAATGCGCCATCCGGAGCGGGTTCCATCCCGAACCGCGCCCGCAGATCGATGCACGATACGATGCTCCCGCGCAGGTTGATCAGCCCGCGCACCACCGCCGGCGCCAGCGGCACCGCCGTCATCTCCTGGTGCCGGATCACTTCCTGCACCCGCATCACCTCTACGCCGAACAGCGCCGATCCCAAATAAAAAGTGCAGAATTGTTTGATTTCGCTCATGCCGCCCCCGTGAACTCGATCACTTGCGACGCGCGAATCAAGGCGTCCGCATCCAGAAAATCGGTGACCCGCTTCTGCACCACCGCCGACCCGACAATGCCTGGCCGGTCCACGCACCGCTGCACCGAGAACACATCGTCCACCGTGTCCAGAATGCGATCCACCACCAGCCCGATATTCACCCCGCGATGGTTGTACACCACCACGTGGATTTTTTCGTCGTCGTCGGAAGCCTCGCGATTGAGCACCGCGCCCACCCGCACCAGCGGCATAATCTGCCCCCGGTACTGGACCACTTCGGAGCTGGCCGCCTGCTCAATCGACGCCGTGGCGAATTCTTCCAGGCGCGCCACATGCGACAGTGGAATCGCCGCCGGTTGCCCCGCGCCGATCGAGAACAGCAGAATGCTCTGCCGCTCGCCGTCCCCATGGTCCGCGGCATGCCGATCCGCTCCGCCCGCCGGCTCATGAGTCGAGCTGTCCAGCACGTGCGCCCCGCGCGCGATCCCGAGCACATCCAGAATCAGCGCCACCCGTCCGTCGCCCATGATGGTCGCGCCCGCGTACGCGCTCAGTCCCTTCAATTCCTTGCCCAGCGGCTTGACCACGATCTCTTCGGTGTCGTGAATCCCGTCCACAATCAGTCCGAATTGCCGCCCTTCCGC
This sequence comes from Terriglobia bacterium, assembly GCA_963797245.1. Taxonomy (GTDB): domain Bacteria; phylum Acidobacteriota; class Terriglobia; order Bryobacterales; family Bryobacteraceae; genus Palsa-187. The sequence continues at coordinate 215,022 of CAWCPE010000004.1, read as the reverse complement.
CTGCACCACCAGCAGCAGAATCGAATCTTCTTCGCCCTCACCCGCCTTCTGAATGCGCAGCTGCTCGCGCAGCGAAACCAGCGGCAGCAGATTCCCGCGCAGCCGGTACACCGGCGCCGAATCGATATATTCAATCGACTTCGCTACGTTCTCGCTCTCGATCCGCACCAGTTCCACCAGGCTCGACTGCGGGATCGCGTAGCGGCTCTCGCCGCATTGAATAATCAACGCCGGAACAATCGCCAGCGTCAGCGGGATCTTCACCCGGAACGTGGTCGACCGTCCCGGGACGCTCTGCACATCCACCGTCCCGCCGATTTTCTCCACGTTCTTCTTCACCACGTCCAGCCCCACCCCGCGGCCGGAAATATTGGTGACTTTGTCGGCCGTCGAAAAACCCGGCGCAAACAGCAGCGCGAACACTTCCCGATCCGCCATCCGCGCCGCCTGCTCGGGATGAATCAGCCCCTTCTGAATCGCTTTCTCGAGCACCTTCTCGCGCCGGATTCCATTGCCGTCGTCGCGGATTTCGATATTCACGTGCCCGCTCTCATGAAACGCCCGCAGCCGCAGCACGCCTTCTTCCGGCTTTCCCGCCGCCACGCGATCCGCCGGCGTTTCCAGGCCGTGGTCGATCGCATTCCTCACCAGGTGCGTCAGCGGGTCCTTCACCGCTTCGATAATGGTGCGGTCAAGCTCGGTCTCCCGGCCTTCCATCACCAGGTTGATTTTCTTATCCATCTCGCGCGACAGATCGCGCACAATTCTCGGGAACTTGCTCCAGATATTGCTGATCGGCTGCATGCGCGTCTTCATCACGTTGGCTTGCAGCTTGGTCGTAATCAGGTTCAGCCGCTGGGTCGCGTTCAGAAGCGTCGGCTCCTGTAGTTTTCCCGCGAACTGAACAATCTGGTTCCGCGTCAGCACCAGTTCCCCCACCAGGTCCATCAGGCTGTCGAGCTGCGCCACATCCACCCGGATCGCCGTCTCCACCGGTGCGGCCGGAGCCACCGCAGCCTTCGCCGCGGATTTCACCGGCGCCGCAACCGCCTGGACCGCCGGTGTTTCGACCGGAGCCGGCGCAGGCGCCTCTTCATCCTCAAAAAGTCCGCTCGACCCAGCCACAAACACAGGCGCTGGAGCCGCCGTGATCTCGGACAGCGCCCGCAGATCCGTCACCAGCTGCGAATGATCCTGCTCGCCCTGATCGCCCTTGTTCGCGAGCGTGTGCAGCATCCCGCGCAGCGCATCCGAATACCGCAGCAGCGTCGCCGTGGTGCGCGCCTGCGCGTCAATCTTTCCGTCCCGCAGCAGGCTCAACAGATTCTCGCCCACATGCGCAAGCGATTCGATCCGTCCCAGCCCCAGACACCCGCTGGTCCCTTTCAAGCTGTGAATCACGCGAAACATCGTGTTGAGCGAGTCCGGTCCGCTCTCGCCCTTTTCGAGCGCCAGAATCTCGCTGTCAAACTGATCGAGCCCCTCCGTGCTCTCCACCACGAGGTCTTGAATCAACTGGGTTTGCAGATCGGATGACATATAGGTTCTAAGCCTTGAGCACGCGCTTCACGATATCCACCAACTGGTTGGGCTGAAACGGTTTTACGATCCACCCGTTGGCCCCCACCGCCTTGGCCTGCGCCTTCACGCCCGCCTCCGATTCCGTCGTCACCACCAGGATCGGCGTGGTCTTGTGCTGCGCCAGCTGCCGCACGCTGCGCGTCAATTCGATCCCGCCCATCCCCGGCATATTGATGTCGGTGATGATCAGATCCGCCGCCCGCGAGCTCAGCAATTGCAGCCCGGCCACTCCGTCGCATGCCTCCAGCACCTCGTATCCCGCCCCTTTCAAAGTGAAGGCGATCAGTTTTCGCATGGTCGCGGCGTCGTCGACAGTCACAATCGTTTTGGACATAATCGTATGCTTCTAAAACAGCTCCACGCCAGGCGCGTCCGCTGTACTTCCTTCGTCGGACGGCGAAGCGCTGTCTAGCTCACATTTCCCTGATAGCCTCTCCATTACGGTGTTATAAACGTCACGCTCGCCGGTCATCGTATATCCGGCCCCGACCTCAAAATCTGCCCCTATGGAGGACATATCCGGCGCGATTTTCAAAATCGCCGCCGACGCGGACGCCACTGTCGACGCCAGCTCCTCCAGCGACTGATCCCCCGCGCGCACCGCCGCTTCCGTCGAAAAAGCGGCGATCACGCCGCGAATCTGGTCGCTCGATTCGCCCAACTGCGCGAGCTTCGAGAAAATCTCGTCGCGCCGCCGGTGCAGTTTCTGCTCCTGTTCGCCGCCCTTCTCGGTGAGTACCTTCATCTGCGCATCGCCGCTCAGCGTGAGCGATTCGAACGACTTGACGATCGCCGCCAGGTCCCCGCCCAGCCGTTCCAGATCCGCCGAAAGGTTCTCGGCGAAGCGCGACGTGTTCGCCGAAACCTCTGAGGTGTGCGCCGCCAGAACTTCGAGCCCGGTGCCCGCGCCGATATGCACCGCCTGGATTTCCACGTTCAGGGCGATCAGCCGCATCTCGTGCGAAAGGCGTTCCACGCTCCCGTTGAGCCGGCTCGCCAGCGCGCCGATCGGCTCCAGTTGCCGCCTGGAGTTCCCCGCCACCGAAAGCGCCGCGGCCGTAAGCCGGCGAACATCGTCGATCATTTCGAGCAGAACCTGGATGGTCCCGTCGGCCGCCGCGCTCATCTCTTTGAACTCCTGCAGCAGCAGACACTCCCGGTCGAGCACTTCGATCCTGGATAAAATCCGGGCCGCCGCGTCCTGAAGCGTCGTCTCGTTCTGGTCCAGCATCCGCGTGACTTCTACAATCTGCGCCGATTGGACCTGCAGCAATGCATACACCCGCCGTAATTCCTGTTGCCACCCCGGATCGCGCATATTCTCCGGCTCCGCCAGCGTTTCTCCCGCTTCCCCCATCGCTGTCGAAACATGCCCCAGGCGCTGCGAGACGATGTCGTGCGTCTGCAGCCCCACCACGATCCGCCCCACTTCGGATGCAATCGCCTGGCTGGTCTGGCTGAGCTTCACGTCGCGCGTCGCGTTCCTGTCGATCTCTACCAGTAGATCGTTGACCGATTCCGCGATCTGCTCCGTCGTCGTCACCAGCGCCTCTTTCAATCTACCGGCCTGCTCGCGGACCCCTTCAATCACCGCGTCGATGCTCTTCTGCGTATCGGCGACCAGTTCAAAACGCTCCGAAAAGGTGTCCCGCACCCGGGCCTGCACGGATTCGATCTCCGCGCTCAGGGACGCGAACACCTCCCGGCTCGCATCCGAAAGCCGTGCCGACTCGGTCCGGAACATCGTTTGGGTGAACAACAGCGGCCGCACCGTGGCCCGCAGAACCGCTTCAGAATTGCGCAGCCGGCCAAGCACCCCGCTCGCCGATTCGAGCTCCGATAGATGCACCTCCATGCCCGCACGCCAACCGTCCAGATATTCGAGCGGCCTCTTCAGAAGCTCCAGCGTCTCCTCGACGGTGGCGCGGCCCTCCGAGTGGCCCGTCGCCAGATCGACCAGCGATTCGCTTGAAGAAACCAGCGCCTCGCTGGCCGTGGTCAACTGCTCCAGATAGGACTCCGAATTCAGAAAGCGCTTCCCGATCTGTTCGGCTACTTGCAGAGGCTTGGTTTTAACCTGGTTCAACTCCGCGCCGATCGCCAGGCTCGCCACGCGGTCTCCGGCCCGCGAAAGCCGCCTTTTCAGATCCACGCACCGTCGACCGACACTTTTTCTCAGATCCATAGCCGCCCACACGACTTCGTCGCTCGGTCCCCTCATCGGCACGCTGCGCGAATCTGAGAGTCCGCAAAGCGGCTGAAGCCGTACTATCCGGCTCAGTTCAACGAATTCGACCGGGAGTGCTTACGCCGACAAATCCTGCGCCCAGCAACCGTTTGCCCGTGAGCACTCCCGATAGAATCTTCTTCATTAACGTCCATTGCCGCGACAAATCGCCCGAGCCATCAGCGCCGACCCGCAGTGTTCGTGGTGGAACCCGGAAAAGGCTCAAAGCGCGAAAGGCAAGTGTTCGGCGCATCGCTTGCCAGATCGCCGGGCTTCAACGGGTGTTGAAGGTTCCGGACCGTAATTTGAGCGTGCTCCCCGCCCGAAACACGGTCAAAGGTAATGCCGAGCGGATGGGCGGCGTCGAAGCCATCAAGCGTAATCGCGCGTAAACTTCGCCAGTTTCGGTCCGAGGACGATGGTTCCGGTGAGCCGCGGCACGAGCAGCCGCACGCGGCCCAGAAGGGTCTTGAAGGGGGCTTCAGTAGCCATGAGCGGATTGAAATGGATCGCGCATTTGGCCTTCTACTCGAGTAGGGGAAGGATAGCCCGTAATACAAGAGCTAGAGTGGTCTGCGTCGGAAATCGTGCGACGTAAAAAGGGGGACAGACCAGCAGCTTCGGCCCGCCGATGTCGTCGTAGGCCGCATAACCGTCGGTTTGCAAAATCCCTTCCCACTCGCCCAGAAACTTGCGTGGACCCTCACGCCCCCGGCCCATACAAAAGTCGAACACCGTCTCGCCGCCCGGCTTGCCGTATTGCCACAAGTACGCCTGATGATTTTCACCACGCCCATCATGCATCTGCACCGGAACCGGCGTTTCATCGGCCTGTAAATAGGATGCGGCCAACAGATCACGCCGCATCGCTCCCACGATGGGCAACAGCAGCTCCCCCACCCGCATCACCCAGCCGTCCAGTGTCGCGCGTCCGATCTCGACGCCCGCTTCGCGCTCCAGCATCACCGCTTGCCGATACAACGGCAAGTGGTCGCAGTACTTGGCCACCACCGTGTTGATCACCACCGCGTCACTGGCTAATCCCTTTTCGACGATGCGTTCCGCCAGCGGCGCCGCCGTCACGGTCGAGCAACGTCGGCAGGCTCGTTTCTCACGCCTGGTCACGCGCACGAAATAGCGCGCCGGCTCAACATCCAACTGCTCGCTTTCGTCGTAGCCGATCACCGCCGTCTCCTCGCCACAGCCTGCGCAGATGCGCTCCTGGCAGGCTATGACGCTGGTGACGCGCGGCAGATTTTCCGGCAGCGGCTTGCGGCCCGGATGCGGCTTCCTCTCTCGCGGCGTGGTGCGTGTCAGCCTCTCGCGCCGCGCTTCGGCTTCCACTTCGTCGCGTGTCGTGCCGGGTTCTTCTTCGGTCAGCAGCGCCAGTTGCAGATGGCTCAGCGTTTCGCTCTTCGGACCCAGTTGTTGAATTCTCGATTGGCGCAGGAGCTCTTCCAGAGACTGAATCTTCAACTGCGCCCAGTGCAGTTGCCTTTCCAGTTCCCTTATTCGATCAGAGCTGCGCGCGGGAGCGTTCACGGTGAGGAAGCTCTATTTTACGCGAGCAAGCGAAAATGTTCCAGAACTTTTTATGCCGAACGCCGGTACCACTTGCGTGGCTGCGCCTGCTTCACATCCAGTCCGTTCACCAGCATGGCCAACTCCTCGGCGCGCATCGTTACGCTGCGTTGTTTTTCAGTCGCCGCCGGCCACCGGAAGCGGCCCTTCTCCAGTCGCTTTGCGCATACCCATAATCCGCTACCATCCCAAGATGTGGAGATCCACATCTTGGGATTTATGTGAAGCGCCGCGTTATGTGGAGTAGGAACGTCAAGACTGCGCTGCGCTCGGGTCGTCGGCGTTTCTCCACTCCACATAATCATGGTCGCGGTCAGAGGGATTGCAACCACTCCAGCACAGAGCTATCGGTTCGCCATGTCGTTATGCTGGATTCCGCAGTACCCGCCACTGGCCCTGCGCGCTCCAGGGCTTTGCGTTTGGTTTCGAGATCCACGGCGGCGTATCGATTTGTCGTCTCTACGCTGGCATGTCCAAGCCAGTGGCTGATGGTCACGAGATCGACGCCGGCACGTAGGAGGTGAACAGCAGCGCTGTGTCGACATGTATGCGGATGGATGCGCTTGGCGACGATGGTAGGTGCTGCTGTCCGTGCCTGCTCGGCGAAACGCCGCAGGAGATACCGAACACCGAATCTAGTCATCGGTTCGCCTCGGTGATTGCGAAAAACTGGGCTGGTAGTTTCTGCGGCCGTGGCACTGAGCAGACTTCGGAGTGCGTCCACCGTCTCGGGCCACAGCGGACAAAGGCGTTCCTTGCGTCCTTTCCCGCGGAGATGAACGGAAGTGGGCCGATCTAGCTGCAGATCGCCCGGCCGGATATCGAGCAGTTCCTGCACGCGAGCGCCGGTGTTGAACAAGGTGAGCAGCAATGCTCTGTCGCGGATATAGTCTTGCCGATGAGCGGACACAGCCTCCAGCATCGCGCCGATTTCTTCGCTTTCCAAATAGTCTACAGTGCGGGTTGGTCCGCGCTTAGTGGGCACAGCCAGAAGGCGCTGGCACTCTTCAACGGGTTCGGGATCTCGCGTCGCCAGGAAGCGCGCAAAGGCATGAATGGCTGCCAGACGAGCGTTGCGAGTGGCGACGCTATTCTTCCGCTCCGTTTCGAGGTGCTCCAAAAAGGCAAGAACATCTCCAACCCGCAGGTGCTGGAGCTCGAGATCGACCACGCCACACCCATGACGTGCTGCCAAAAAGCGCAATAGCAAAACGAACGTGTCGCGGTAACTCAGGACAGTTCGTGGACTCAGCCCCCGCGTCAGGGGCAGATGCTGCGCGAAGAATGCTCGGAGCGCAATCGCAAACTTGGTGGGGAATGGCGTCATCGACGGCCTCCTTGCAAGGCACTGGGGGATAGCCAAGCTGCTGAGTGGGTGTGGAACCGCTCGCTAGCCGCCTCGGCGGTCGCCTGAAGAAAAGTCAGGTAATACTGTGTGGAAACGACCGATGCGTGCCCCAGGTAGGTAGCCAGAGCGGGCAGTCGAGCTTGCACATCAACGCCTGTACGGTACCAGCGCAAGAGTGCATGGACCGCAAAGGTGAACCGGAGATCGTGGACCCGCGGAGCCCGGCCGCGGGATGTCCGAATGTCGGTCGCCCGTATCACTTTCCGCAATAAACCACCGAAAGCTTCACCGGTGTAACCACGAAACCGTGCGCCGTGATTATGCACCAGCAGGGGCGCATCGCCGGAACAGGGGGCACCAGCCTGGCGGCGAGCCGCGAGGTATCGATCGATCTCCCGGGTGGCGTCAGCCGACAGCGGCACGAGACGTGACTTGTCGAATTTCGAGCGGCGCACGTGAAAGACTTGTTCGGCCGGTTCGTAGTCGCTGAGGGTGAGGCGCACCAGTTCCCCTCGACGAAGACCCGTCGTGTATAAGATGATGATGCCGACTCGGGCCACTTCACGATGCAGTGGCGACCCCTTATGTGGTGTCAGGGCCTCCGCCGTGGTGAGCAGGCGGACAATCTCAGCTTCCGAAAAGATATACGGCCAGGGGCGAGGGTCCCTGGTCGGAAACTGTGTCGGGTCTGGCACAAAACTGTGGGGATGTTCACGCTGGCGAAACAGGCACAGGTGATACACGGCGTGGAGTCGCGCCAAGCGCGTGTTCGACTGCAGCGAAGTCATCGACTCGTTCCAGGCCGTGAAAGTCTCGCGCGTTAGATCTGCTGCGTGGCGCGATGCCAGGAAGCGATCAATATAGCGGAGGGTATATGCAATCGTGACAGCACTCCGACCGAGCGCCCGTTTCATGGCGAGATAACGGGTGATGAGCGGTCCAATCGGCGACGTGAAAGCCGCGAGCTCTTTCATAGCCGCGCCCCTGAGCAGGAATCGCTCTTTGGGAGCGGGAGACCAACGTCGCGTAGATCCTCAACGTGGAGGCGCAGATAAACGCCAGTGCTTTCGGCGCTACGATGGCCGAGGAGGTCACCTATTGTCTTGAGTGGCGTGCCCTGCCGAAGGAGATGCATGGCCAAGCCATGGCGAAGAACGTGCGGACCGCCAAGACCGGGGGCTCGCACACCGGCGCGCACCGCCCAGAAATAGAAGACGTCAAAGACTGCGGTCGGTTGGATAGGACCCCGCGGGGCACGGACGCGCAGGAAAAGACGCCGCTCGCTGGTCTCCCCAGCACGCAGGCGTAGGTACTCCACCAAAGCGGTAGCGACTTCATCAGTTAGCGGCATGACCAGCGGCGTGCCTACCTTGGGTCGTGGCACGCGAATTATCCGGGCGCGCCACTGGATGTCGTCAATATTCAGACTGGAGACTTCGCTCCGGCGAAGACCATAAGTGGCGATCAGGAGCAGCATGGCGTAGTCCCGACACCCCTTCACCGTGGAGCGATCAATGCCACGCAGCAGTGCGAGGATGTCCTCCCAGCGCAGGGCGCGGGCAAGCCGTTCGCCCCGGTGATGGCGCGGCGAGTCGAGATGCCGATCGATGCCAACCGGGATCTTCCCACTGGCGGCTAGGAATCTCAGAAAGGATCGCATGATGGCGATGACCTTCTGCATAGTGATGCGACCCACGCGAGCGCTGGCTTGGACTACGAACGTCTCCAGATCACGAGCCTGAACCTGCGGCAGGTGCTGGATGTCATCGCCACACTTGAGGAGGCGCAGAAAGTCGCCGGCAACGACGGCGTGCCGTGCGACAGTGGAGGCGGCGAATCCTCGAACGTGGGCGAGGTGTTCGCGGTAGGCGCAGATCAGTTGTTCCGATGCGTTCGGTGGTTCGGACACGAGCGCCCTTCGTTCTTGGAGGTACATCAGTAAAGATCGACCGAGGGCGTAGGCGATCTGCGGAGTCCAACGTTTTTGCCGCGGCAAGCATGCACGCAGACACTCCGCCGTGCAGCCGGACAGCAACGTGATCTGTTGCTCCTGCAAACATTTTTCGAGAAACGGGGCGGCCTCCATCCGCCGAGAAATCGCGTTCGGCGGATAGCCGTGCGCTTCCAGCCATGAGCAGAGATCTTCAAGAAAAGCACCCAGCACCAGCAACGACGTGTAGCGGGTGTGCGTATTGGGGAACAGTGACGTAAGCATCGAGTCCTTCGTTATAAGATGGGCCGCAGTGGCGGCCAGGCCTCGATGCTAGCCCCCTTCGCGAAAGGTACGCGAATTATGTGGAGCGGGATGAACTCAAAACGACGATAGGGAAGCGCGTGCCAGCGTCAACTCCACATAACGCGGCGCTTCACATAAATCCCACACCAAGGCTTTGAGTCTGGTGCGCGTGCGATTCGAAAACAGGAACAGATGCCCGCTGAGCGGGTCCGCGCCGAGTTCATCGCGTACCAACCCGTACAATCCTTCAAAGCCTTTGCGCATATCCACCGCTTCGACGGCAACATAGATTTTCGTCGCCAGCCCCAGCCCGAACACGCGCTTAAGCCTCGGCCACCCGGATCAATCGCACCAGATCTGGTTCGCCGAACTTCCACGAGCTCTCGATGCGCCGCCCGTTCGCCAGTACCAGCGCGAACCCGCCCACCGGCTCCGTTTCGATCGCGACCTCCACCAGCCGCGGCTTGCTCTTCTTTTGAGCCCGCCGCCAGTAATCCAGCGTGCTGATTCCGATGTTGTGTTTCTCGCAATACGCCCGCCGCGTCATCCCGCTTTTGGCAAAGCCGTTGACGATGCCGCGGATTTCCTGCTTGCTTCGCATCCCGCCATTTTCGGCGGCATCGCCCGCCCAATCAAGACGGGTTCCTCAGACGCTTACGAACATCGCACGGCCGAGCAGCAAGCCGAACTGGCCGTCATTCGGGCGCGCGATGCGATCGTGCGGGCGCGCACGCTGTTGGTCAACAGTGCGCGCGGCATCGCCAAAGGCTTCGGCGTGCGCCTGCCCAAGTCGATCACGGGCACGTTCGGCAAACGGGCCCTCGACACGCTTCCCGAGTTTCTGCGCACCGCGCTCGCCGGATTGCTGGATCAAATCGACGCTTTGAGCAAGCAGATCGCCGGCTACGATCAGCAGATCGGCGAGTTGGCCGGCCGGCATCCGGAGCTCGCGCGATTGGAAAGCATACCGGGCGTGGGCCGGCTCACCGCGCTGACCTTCGTGCTCACGCTGGGCCGCGCCGACCGATTCGCGCACAGCCGCGACGTGGCCGGCTTTCTGGGACTGAGGCCGAAACAGCGGCAGAGCGGCGCGCGCGACCCGCAGTTGGGCATCTCGAAAAGCGGCGATGCTTATGTGCGGAAGCTGCTGGTCCAGTGCTCGCACTACATTTTGGGACATGGGGGGCGCGATTCGGCGCTGCGGCAGTGGGGCCTGGCGAAAAGCGAAGGCGGAAAGAAGGCCACGTTGCGAGCCATCGTCGCGGTGGCGCGAAAGCTGTCCGTGCTGCTGCACCGCTTGTGGGTGAGTGGGGAGTTTTACAAACCCTTTCCTAAGATGGCCTGAGGTTTCGCGGTGGTGGTAGCGTCGTAAAGAACCCGTACGTTCCCGGCGACTGCGTTAGTGTCCTTGAGCCTGTGAGAGCTCGTGAGACAGATGGCAGCGCCGGACTTTTGACCCTGAACCCACCTTGCATCGAGCCAGGCACGTGATGGCTCATCAGAATGCGTATGGAAGCCTGGGTTGAAGTAGGGGACAGTAGGAAAAGATTTTTGTTGACAACGGTCGCCGTCTCATGGAAGGTCACTAGCAGCGCGAGGTGAAATGGGCCGTTTTCACGCGGCGGCGGAAAGTATTTGAGCGGATGCGGCCGGAGCCAACGAGTCGCCGATTTTCCTGATCAGCGTTGCTGGCACGGACCAGAGGCGAGTGGAAGCTTCCGCAGCCGAAATCATGACTGAAAAGGCTCCGGCAAGGCCGCGGGGCGTCCCCTTGCCGAAAAGTTTGCGCATCAACAGCCCCAGGTTCGCCGCGCCCGAGTGCACGACCAGCCGCTTGAGGATATTTTCCCGCCCGCGCAAATGTAGGCGGCGCATCCCGCCGCGATCGTACAGGTGCTGATTCCATCGTTCCAGTTTCTCGCCGCGTTGCCGTAACAAACGGAGGCCTCGCTCTCCGCGAATGCGCCGCCGGTTTGCATACACGGCTTGTTGTTCCCGCGCTTGCTCCATCCACCGCTGCCGTCCGCGATTCGGCTCCGAACAGTAGGTGCGTACGCCCCACTCGGTCAGCTCGCTCACCACCGCGCGGCTGTGATAGCCCTTGTCGGTGACCACTTCGCGGGGCCCCTCCGCGCTGACCTGCTTTACAACTTCGTCGTTCTCGGTATCCGCAACCACCGATGTGATTCGCTCGCCGGCTTCGGCCACCGTCTCCTGAATGGTCGTTGTGTCGCCTTCATCCGCCCCGTGCAGCGTGACCGCAACAATCGCGCCGGTCTCCATGTCCACCGCGTGTTCCGCCTTGTGAGCCAGATGCGTACGACCATCCTTCATCTTGGTGATGCGCGCGTCCGGATCGTGCGGATGCGTCCAGTCGTCGTTCGATCCCTTCTTGGGCCGCTTGCGATCCAGCTTTGCTAACTGTTCTCGCGTGGGCGTTTCGATGCCGCTTTCCTTGGCCAGTCGCGTGAGGAACTCTTCGTAGTTCTCTCCTGTGTCGCGCCGCACAATCGACCGCAGCGCCGCATTGGCTTCCAGTGTCGTCGCGTCCACGCCGATGGTGGTCCCTTTGAGCAGCTTCTTTTCGGCCAGCACTTGAAGCACCCACTGGAACACTGCCTGATGCGTTTCCACGTCCATCAAACGCCTGGTCCGCGAGATAGTCGAATGGTCTGGCACGCTTTCATCCAGCGCGACTCGCACGAACGACCGGATCGACAGACTATCGCTGGCCCGCCACGCGATTCCTCGCTCCGAATCGATCCCTTCGAAATAGCCCACCATCAGTAGCCGGAAATAAATCCCTGGCGACAAACCCGGCCGGCCCACTTCGCCGGCGTAGAACTCCTCGCAGATCGCTTCCACGTACTCATCGAACTTCTTTTCGTCCAGGATCTGATTCAGCTGCTGGTAAAACGGATGACTCGCGCTCACCGGCAGCGCGGCAGTTGGCGTCCACAATCCCTCTTGCCGGACCCGCTTCTTTCGTCGTCCCATCGCCATGATCTTAAGACGATCAGAACGTTCCCGAGGTCACACTCGAATCTGCGTTTCACCACGCGCTGCTAGGTATTTGGGAATGAGCTGAGGATGCGCTCGGATACACCGGCGCGAGGCTAGTTGCTGCGTCCGGATTCCTTCTTCAGCCTGTCCAGCAATTCGGGCGCGATCCATTTCCCAGTCTTTAGCGCCTGATGGACAACTTCCCAGCCCCGGTCATATTGCCGGCCCTCAGTGTAGAGTCCGAACAGCGGATTGTAGGGATCGCACGACCAGTCGTCGCCGGTGGCGCCCAAGACGATCGCTTTCTCGTAATCCGCGATGGCGGCGTCATACTTCTTCTCTTTTTGGTTAGAGTCCCCGCGTAAGCAGTAAGCGTTGGCCACACGACTCCTGCCCAACCGATTCAGCGCCATCTCTTGCGAGTACTCGTTGATCGCCTGGTCGAGTTCGCCGGTTGTCTCATGGGTCAAGGCGAGCATGTCCCACGCCCGATCGAGCCGGCCATCCCTCTCGACGGCCTTCTTGAAATCGGCAACTGCCGGGGCGAACCAAGCCTTTTGGGCGGCTTTTGTGCCCACCAACGCGCCGTCCACCACGGTCTCCAGGGCGGCCCGGTCGTAATAGGCTTGCCCCCGGTTGAAATAAGCCTCCGCATTGGCGGGGTTGAGTGCTATCGCCTGGTCATGGTCCTGGACGGCAAGACCGAACAAACGGTTGTATTCATCGATGGAGATTAGCTTGAAAGCCCGGCTATAGCGGGCTTTCTCCGAATAAGCACTGCCTCGCTTGGAATATGCCGCGGCGCGGTGAGCGTCATCGCGAGCGGTCTCGATGGCCCGCGTGGCACTGCTGATGTCGCGTTCATAACCGGCCAGATGCCACGATTGCCCGCAGCCCCCGAGCAAAATCCCCAGCAAGAGGAGGACGGATAAGTCTAACGGTCTGGCAGTCAACAATGCTCTCCTCGTTCCACGCCTCGACATGCTGAATCTAGCAGGCATTCTTACTGGCAATCGGGCGCACTATGAGAATCGGCAGCGATGGTCATCATCATTATGGGTATCCAACCGGGCGGGGCCGTCCGCACAACAAGTAATGTCCGGATGGCCTGTAATACAGGATCAACCCGCTTTCCTGACCGTGTAAACTTGTTAATCGATTCCATGCCGCTCACTGCCGGCGACAAACTCGGTCACTACGTAATCCTGGCGGCCATCGGCGCCGGCGGGATGGGCGAGGTCTACCGCGCCCGCGACACCAAACTGAAGCGCGACGTTGCACTCAAGGCGTTGCCGGATTCCTTCGCCAACGATCCCGAGCGCATGGCCCGGTTCCAGCGCGAGGCCGAGGTGCTGGCTTCCCTGAACCATTCCAACATCGCCCAGATTTACGGACTGGAAGACCGCGCGCTGGTGATGGAGCTGGTTCCCGGAGAGACACTCATGTCTCTGATAAGACCAGGACCGTTGACGCTGGAGACGGTTCTCAACTACGCAAAGCAGATTGCGGATGCGCTCGAGACAGCGCATGAAAAAGGGATCGTCCATCGCGATTTGAAACCGGCGAATATCATGGTCACGCCCGGGGGCGTCGTCAAGGTGCTCGACTTCGGACTGGCGGCGGTTTCGCCCGGCTCCGCGGCGGAAACCGCCGACCCGGAGAATTCGCCCACGCTCACCCTGCAGGCGACGCAAGCGGGAATGATCATAGGCACGGCGGCTTACTTGAGCCCTGAGCAGGCGCGCGGCAAGCCGGTCGACAAGCGGGCGGACATCTGGGCTTTCGGCGTGGTGCTGTATGAGATGCTCACCGGCGAGCGGCTCCATCAGGGCGAGACGATGTCGGATACCTTGGCTTCCGTGCTCAAGGAGGAGCCGAAGTGGGACAAGGTTCCGGCGCAGTTCCGCACACTTCTGCGCCGATGCCTGGAGAAGGACCCGAAGACGCGTCTGCGCGATATCGGCGACGCAATGCCCCTGGTCGCGGAAGGTCAGGCGGACGCCTCGCGCGCCGACGCCGAGCGCTCGGCGAAATTGGCGTGGCCGGCCGCAGCCGTGTTCGCCCTCGCGGCGCTGGCTCTGGCGGCGGTTCACTTTCGCGAAAAGCCGCCCGCAACGCCTGCGGTCACGCGATTCCAAATCCGTCTTCCGGAGAGCGTCGCCTTTACCTCCAGCGGGTCTTTCGTCTTGTCCCCGGACGGGCGGCACGTGGCCTTTTCAGCCGTCGGCAAGGGCGACCGGCCCCGAGTCTGGATACAGGATCTGGATGCTCTGGAAGCCCGCGTACTTCCAGAAACCTACACGGGACAAAATCCTCCCCCCTTCTTCTGGTCGCAGGACAGCCGCTTCGTGGTCTACTCCGAGAACAGCCCCAAGCTGAAGAAGGTAGATGCGCAGACGGGCGCTCTCCAGGACATTTGCGACAAGCCTGGCCCGCCGGTCGGTGGATCCTGGAACAACACCGGGACGATCATCTTTGGAGGAATAAGCACGGGTCTGTGGAAGGTGGATGCAGCGGGCGGGAAGCCGCGCCCTCTGACGGTCCTCGACGCATCCCGACACGAACGCCAGCACGAGTTGCCCTCCTTCCTCCCCGATGGGCGGCATTTTCTCTACTTGAGGAACTCTGAGGTTGCCGAAGAGACTGGCATCTTCGCCGGCTCCCTGGACGAACCGCCGGAGCGGCAGAGCAAGAAGCAAATTCTTCAGACCGGATTCGGTGCGTATTTTGAGCCTTCGATGGAAGGCGGCACGGGATGGCTGCTGTTCCTGCGAGACGGCACGCTGATGGAGCAACCCTTCGATGCCTCCAAACTGGAGCTGAGCGGCAATCCGTCGCCGGTGGTGCGGGGAGTGGGCTGGGCCTTTCAGACTGGATTGTTCTCGGCCGCGCCCCACGCGCTGGTCTATCGAACCGGAACCTCGATCCGCGATTTTCAGTTCACCTGGTTTGACCGGCAAGGGAAACCCGGCGGGACAGTGGGCGAGCCGGGGCCCATCTCACAAGCCGGAGTATCTCCGGACGGAACTCGGGTGGCCTACAGGAAGGAGTCGTTCAATCTTGCCGGGTCCGACATTTGGCTGCTCGATCTCAGCCGGGACACCAGCACCCGCTTGACCTTTGGCCCGCGCAATAACGCGTTCCCGGTGTGGTCGCCGGATAGCAGCGAACTGGTCTTCTCTTCCGATCGGGAAGGTGTCTTCAATCTCTACCGTAAGCCGGCCAATGGCGCTCGCGAAGAGGAAGTGGTATTGAAGTCGAACCTGAACAAGCGGGCGATGAGCTGGTCGCGTGACGGTAAATTCCTCCTGTATTCCACCAGCGTGCGGCCGAACTTCGGTCAAGAAGATCTATGGGTGCTGCCGATGCAGGCGGACCGCACTCCTTATCCCTTCCAGCAAACCCGTTTCGACGAAACCGGAGCGAGATTTTCGCCCGACGGCCGCTGGGTCGCTTACCAGTCGAACGAAACCGGCCGCTATGAGGTGTATGTGCGTGAGTTCGTAACGTCCCCGGACTCCGCCGGTAAGGGCGGCAAGTGGCTGGTGTCGAAAGATGGCGGCGGGGCACCGGAATGGCGGGAGGATGGGAAGGAACTGGTCTACCGAGATCTCCACGGCAAGGGCATGTCAGTGAGTGTGGACACCACCCGCACGTTTCAAGCCGGCGCGCCACACGAACTCTTCCCAATGCCGCCGGGAGCCAACAGCGCATCCAATACCGGCGATCTGAAGCGTCTTCTCATGTTGGTGCCAGTAGAGAAGAAAGCCTCGCAGGAGTTCACGGTGTTGTTGAACTGGACCTCGGCTTTGAAGCCGTGACCAGGCTGCTTCCGTAAGTCACGGCATCACGGAGGTGCGGGGAACGCGTGCGGGGCTGAGGAAAGAGACGCGTGAACCCCAGGTTCGCAGCTCCTTGTTCGTCGATCACCCTTCGCAACTTTCTTCAGGTTCATCAGACTTTACGCCAAACCTCGAACTTGAAAAAGTAACTGAGGGGTGGCCCGTCATCCAGGATGTATCGGCTCCCCGCGCACTTCTTGTTCCCCTGTAAGAACCTCTTGACACGTTCTGTACTTCGAGCATAATAGAAGTATGGAACCGTCACGATTGAAGGTGGCTCCTGAAGCCGACCGGACTGCCGCATACGCAGACATGTTTTCTGCCCTTGGAGCGGAGCCTCGTTTGCGGATTTTGCGAGTGCTTCTCGCCGCGCATCCTGACGGGATGGTGGTTGGCGAGATTCAGAACGAACTGGGAATTGCGGCCTCCACGTTGTCGCATCACCTCGAAAAACTCAAGAATGAGGATCTCATTGCAATGCGCCGCGAGAGCACCTTCCTACGGTACACCGCCAATATTCCGGTGCTGGAGGAGCTGCTGGGGTTTCTTTACGCCGAGTGCTGTACTCGAAACAAGGCGATCAAACCGACCAAGATCACTCAACTCTGCAAATAGAATACGGGCTGTGTTTTACCCGAGGAGACTTATGTCTGATGAATTTAAGAAAACGTCGCATGCCAGCAAACTTGCATGGATTCTCATCCTGCTCGGATTTCTTGCGGCCGGCATCTGTGCGGGACAGAATTCGCGAACACGTCGGCGATTTCATCGAGCAACATCATAAGCCAAAGTCATCAAAAGGAGAATCAGCGTGGAATTAAAAGACAAAGTACGAGAAAGATACGGCGCCGCGGCGCTGCGTGTCAAGAGCGGAAGCTCCTGCTGCGGAGCGGCTCCGGCTTCGCGCGCCAGTTCCGATCCCATCACCTCGGATCTCTACGATTCGAGCCAGACCGGTGAAATTCCTCAGGAGGCGGTGCTCGCTTCGCTCGGCTGCGGCAATCCGACCGCCCTGGCTCAGCTCAATCCGGGCGAGACGGTTCTGGATCTGGGGTCGGGCGGCGGCATTGACGTATTGCTGTCGGCGAAGCGCGTTGGCGCGACCGGCAAAGCCTATGGCCTCGACATGACTGACGAAATGCTGGCCCTGGCGCGCGAGAATCAGCGCAAGGCAGGCGTCGAAAACGTGGAATTCCTGAAAGGCGAGATCGAAAACATTCCACTGCCCGACAACTCCGTCGATGTCATCATTTCGAACTGCGTGATCAATCTGTCCGGCGATAAAGACAGTGTGTTGCGCGAGGCTTTTCGGGTACTCAAACCGGGTGGGCGTTTCGCGGTCTCCGATGTAGTCGTCCGCGGCAAAGTGCCCGCCGAGATTCAGCGGAGCCTGGAACTGTGGGTGGGCTGCATCGCTGGCGCGCTGCGAGATTATGATTACGCCGCCAAACTCGGTAAGGCCGGATTTGACGGGGTCGATATCGAGCCGACTCGCATTTACAACATCGAGGACGCCCGGCAGTTCCTGTCCCGCGAAGGGATCGACGTGGACGCGATCGCGCCCCTGGTGGAAGGCAAATTCATGAGCGCATTCATCCGCGCCGTGAAACCGTCGCCGGTCGACGACTCCACCAAGCCATGTTGCGAACCGGCCTGCTGCAACTGAATCGCATGAGTCGGATCGGAATTAACGGATTCGGACGGATGGGCCGGCTGGCCTTCCGTGCCGCGTGGGAGTGCACGGACGTGGAGATCGTGCACATCAACGAGATCAAGGGAGGAACTGCTACCGCCGCGCACCTGCTCGAATTCGACAGTGTCCACGGGCGCTGGTCGAAGTCGATCAAGGCGGCCGACTATGGACTGACGGTGGAAGGACGCCGGATCGCGTTCACCTCGGAATCGCGGCCGAACGATGTCCCGTGGGAAGCGAATCACGTGGATATCGTACTCGAGTGTTCGGGGAAATTGCTGACACCCGAGGCGCTGAAGCCCTACTTCGAGCGTCAGGTGCGCAAGGTGATCGTGGCGGCGCCGGTCAAGCACAAAGGCGCGCTGAATATCGTTATGGGCGTAAACGACTGGCTCTATTCGCCAGCCGAGAACGACATTATCACGGCCGCCTCCTGCACCACCAACTGTCTGGCTCCGGTGGTGAAGGTGATTCACGAAGGAATCGGAATCCGGCACGGCGTGATAACTACCATTCATGACGTGACCAACACGCAGGTCATGGTGGACCTCCCTCACAAGGATCTGCGGCGCGCCAGATCCGCCCTGATGTCCCTGATTCCGACGACGACCGGCTCCGCAACCGCCATTGGACTGATCTATCCGGAGTTGCAAGGCAAGCTGAACGGCGTCGCCATCCGGGTGCCGCTTCTGAACGCGTCGCTGACTGATTGTGTCTTCGAAGTGCAGCGGCCCACGACGGTTGCCGAAGTGAACCGGCTCCTCAAGGAGGCCGCGGAAACCACGCTCCATGGAATTCTCGCGTACGAGGAACGGCCTTTGGTCTCCGTCGACTTTCTGAATGATCCGCATTCGGCGATTATCGATGCGCCGTCCACCATGGTAATCGACGAGACCCAGGTAAAGATCCTTGCCTGGTACGACAACGAATGGGGCTATGTTAAACGAATGATTGAACTCGCGCAAAAAGTAGCGGCTCTTCTGCCGCAGCGAACCGCATCGGCGTAGCCAATCCTTCCCATGACGAGCATTCGCAGCTACGCGCTGGTAACGGGGGCCTACTGGGGATTCACCATCACCGATGGAGCCCTCCGGATGCTGGTCGTTCTGCATTTCTACAAACTCGGCTACGACAGCATTTCGATCGCGTTCCTATTCCTGTTCTACGAGTTCTTTGGCATCGTCACCAATTTGTTGGGCGGCTGGATCGCATCACGCTCCGGCGTGAAGGTCACGCTGTACGGCGGATTGGGGTTGCAGATCGTCGCGCTTCTGATGCTGGCTCTTCTGAGCCCGCATTGGTCCACTTTCGTTTCCGTGGCCTACGTGATGGTGGCGCAAGCTCTGTCCGGCATCGCCAAGGACTTAACGAAGATGAGCGCCAAGAGCGCCATTAAGGTCATCGTGCCGGACGGCGCCGACGGTGCGCTGTTCAAATGGGTCGCACGCCTTACCGGTTCGAAGAACGCGCTCAAAGGTGTGGGATTTTTCGTTGGCGGCGCATTGCTCGCGGCCTTCGGGTTCGTGGGCGCTTTAGTAGGGATGGCGGGAGCGCTAACCGTGGTGCTTCTGGCGACGGTCGCCTCCCTTTCCGGCGACCTGGGGCGTTCCAGGAAGAAGGTCAAATTCACCTCGCTGTTTTCGAAGAGCTCCGAAATCAACTGGCTTTCGGCGGCACGCCTGTTCCTTTTCGCATCGCGCGATGTTTGGTTTGTGGTTGGCTTGCCCGTGTTCCTAAGCCAATTGGGGTGGTCCTTCTACGCGGTCGGTGCCTTCCTGGCGCTGTGGGTGATCGGCTACGGTTTCGTTCAGGCGGGCGTGCCTGAGATGTTGCGCGCACTCGGAAGGCGGGATTCCGTCGACGGAACCGCTGCGCGTCACTGGGCCTTCGTGCTTCTTCTCGTCCCACTCGCGCTGGTCGAAGCCTTGCGGCTAGGCACGGCCCCAGGGGGCACGCTCATGATCGGTCTGGCCGTTTTCGCGGTGATTTTTGCGATCAACTCGGCGGTCCATTCCTATCTCATCCTGGCCTACACGGATGAAGATAGCGTCGCTGTCGATGTAGGTTTCTATTACATGGCGAATGCCGGGGGACGATTGCTCGGCACGCTGCTCTCCGGTCTCGTTTTCCGGTTCGATGGATTCCAGGGTTGCTTGTGGGCCTCGGCGGTGCTGGTCTTCGCGGCTGCGTCTTTGTCGCTCGGCCTTCCCCGCGGGCATGCTATCGAACTGGCTTCGGTGGATGTTGGAGGCGGCGAATGAGCCCTCTGCAAACGCGCGAGCTGAAGCGTTCACGATGACGGAAGTAATCACGACGAAGCCCGGTGGGCCAGGCGGCGGCCTTGGCATCGCGTGCTTGAGCGTTACTCGTACGTGCCCCTGGGCACGACGTCACACAAGCAGGCCCGAATCGCGGGCGAAAACGCCGCCGAGGGGATAGAGAGTTTGCCGGATCGGCCGGGACAACGGTGTTGCGTTTGGCGGCCCCTAAGATGTGCGAGTGCCCAATGGCGTGCGCGGGAGCTGATTTGGATTATCAGAGATTTCTTCGCCGACGACCGTCAGGCACGACGGGTAGTGAGCTGGTGCCAGTTCAGGCCGAGGTCGACGATCAGCAGGGAAACAAGTGTGAAGGCGATCACGCCGACGGCGGCGAGCGTGTCGCCAAGATGGCTCCAGTAGCGGGGCGATAGATTGAGCACGCGGCTGGAGACGAACGTAAACGTGACTGCATAGGAGCGCATCATCCATTGGCGATGCTGGATGATTTGCCGGTTGCGCGCCGTGATGAACGCGGCGGTGGTGCAGATAATCCAGGCGGCGGCCTGCATGGAGGTTCCTGGCATACCGGGGCGGCCGGCGGCAAGGGCGATCCCGGTGGCGGCGCCGATAAAGACTGAAATGACATAGGCGCGGCCGAGGGCGCGATGGAACTTCAGATAGCGCTGGCGAAGGCGCGAGGAGAACTGCATAGGGCCGGCCAGGAGAGCGATGACGCCGCAGAGTGCATGGGGGATAAGGAGATAGCGGTCAGCGATAACCTGCAGACGGTAAGCGTGGTACATGGGGTAATCGGCGAAGAGAAAAACTTCTGAAGTAATGAACACAAACAGCGCAGTGAGACCAAGCGCGATCCACAGAATGGTTTTGAATCTCAAACCGCCGGAACTGGGTGTGAGCAGCGTGGAAGAAGGTCCTAACGTTTTCTGACGCGAGCGAGATCCGCCGGAAATCACCGTATCGATCTCCAGGCCCGCCGGCGTTGACTCTGCCACCCTCGGCTTCATCAATGCGCTCCCTTATCGATGCGGTCCATCTCGCGCGTGTACAGTTCATTGTCCGGAAAGCGTCTGTGCAATTCTCCGAGGATTTCGCGCGCCCGCGCCGGATTGTGATCGCGCAACGCCGCCACCGCCAGCAGCAGCTTTGCAAACGGTTCCAGGTAATGGCCGTGAAGCGCCGTCTCGCCAAGCTGTTGCAGTCCTTTCTCGCGATCCACGTTCGAGCCCGTCACTCGCAAGAGTACGCGAAGAGGCGCCGGCTTCAGGCTCAACAGATAGTTCTCGACACCCAGGCCAAGATACGCGTCGGCAGCCTCAGGCTTCGCCTGTATCAGCCTCTCGGCAAAGACGCGTGACTCCTTGGTGTAGCTCAACGCGGCGAAAGATTGCTTTTCGATCAGACCCGCGTTGTCGGCGCGCAAGCCTAACGTCAAAGATTTGACGAATAAGGCGTTGGAATCGGCGCTGGACCTTTGCAAGGCCGCATCCGCCAGCCGGTCCGCCTGGACGATCTCCTGAAGGAACAGTGCCTTCCTGGCCGGATCAGGCCGTAACTTCGCGCGGTCCTGGAACCGGGAATCATCGACAAAGAATTCGGATTCGAGAGCGCCCAATCGGGCCAGTTCCGCAAACAAGTAGGCCGCGGCGTTGGATGCCGGACCAAGCGCATCGTCCGAATGGCTTCGTTTCCAGGCGGCGAAGGCGAGATGTGCCTCGTCGAACCTGAGATCGTACATACTAAGCCAACCGGCATAGAGCCCGCTCTCTGGAGGTACGTTCGCCGCCGACGATAAGCCCGCAAGAGCAAGCACGAAAGTCGCAGGGTAGAAAGAGAAGAGCGAATCCGGCAGATTTGGGCATCGGGGATACAGGTAGAGCTGTTTGACGTATCCTTGCCGGGACAGGTTGCCGCGGCGACTCATGCCGATCCTGAAATGAACATCTCGTCATCTTGGCGTTTTTCTAGAGTCATTTCCAGGCGGTATAAACAAGTACTTGAAGTTATTCTGTTCGTATAGCTTTTGCAGTCACTGAGTCGCTGACGCCATGATATTGACGCGAATTTTGCTGGTCGCGACCCTCGCCTCCACTACGTTCGGGCTCCTGCACGCGCAGGGCAGTTATGAAATCCAGGTGTACGGTTCCGAGCTGGTTTCGCCCGGCGCCACCATGTTCGAGCTTCACAGCAACTTCACGTTCGAGGGGAGCAAGACAGTCATAGACGGCCAATATCCCACGGAGCACCAGTTACACGAAACGCTCGAAATCACTCACGGCTTCAGCGACTGGTTCGAGCTTGGCTTTTACGTCTTCACCAGCGCGGATGCGCGAGTCGGCTGGCAATGGGTCGGTGATCATATCCGCCCGCGCGTTGCGGTTCCGGAATCGTGGAAGTGGCCGGTGGGAGTCAGTTTGTCGACGGAGATCGGTTATCAGCGGGCCGTGTATTCGCCGGATACCTGGACCATCGAGATCCGGCCGATTGTGGACAAGACCATCGGCAGGCTCTATCTGTGCTTTAACCCGACCATCGACCGCTCGTTTCATGGGCCGTCGGTTCCGGAAGGCGTGACCTTCTCTCCGAACGTCAAAGTTGGCTACGACGTGACGAAGGTGGTCAATGCGGGCTTCGAGTACTACGGCGCGCTCGGTCCGATCACCGGGTTCGACCCGCTTCAGCAGCAACAGCAACAGATCTTCGCCGTCACCGATCTGAACTTCAGCCCCAAATGGGAATTTAACTTTGGAGTGGGCGTGGGCCTAACCGGCGGTACCGATCACTTACTGGTGAAAATGATTATCGGGCGACGGGTTACCACGAAGCACAACGTGAACCAATAGCTTTCTAATTCAGGCGTGGGCCAAGGCTGAGGAAAGAGGGCTCATTGAATGAACGGCAAGCGGGAGGGTAATGGCTAACCGGGCGCCGCCCATGCGACCATTCGAAGCCTCAATTGTCCCGCCGTGTACCCGCACCACCGCTTCGACAAATGCCAGACCCAAGCCGTGGCCGGTCGAGTTTCGCCCCTTCACGCGGCGCGCAAAGACCTGCGTTAAGACTTCCGATTCGAAGCCCGGCCCATCGTCTTCCAAGACAAGCAACGCGGAATCGTCCGAGGCACTGAGAGAAAGTGTCACCGTGCATGAGGCGGGCACATGCTTCAATTCATTGTCGAAAAGGTTGGCGATCATTCGATGGAGTAGTGCGGCGTCCGCCGAGACCTCCAGCGAACCCGCGCTGCATAAGTTCACACGCAGTCCCCTTTCCGACATGGATGGTTCATACAGCTCGATCATGATTCTTAGAAGATCGTCAAGATCAACCGCCACGCGATTCAGCCTGAGGGCATTTGCTTTGGCTTCGGCAACGTCAAGGGACTTATCCAGAAACTCCGTGAGACGATCCATGTCTTCAATGGCTGATACAATCGATTCCTCATCTCGCGCGCCAGCAGTCAGCGACATCTCCAGCTTGGCGCGAACCGCGGTCAAAGGGCTCCGAAGATCGTGGGCAAGCGACCCGGTGATGGTATGTAGTTGGTGAACCGATCTCTCGATGCGATCCAGCATACGGTTTAGTGTGATCGCCAGTTGTGAGACCTCGTCGTTTCTGTGCGTGGTAGGAACCCTGCTGCTCAAGTCGTCTTCACCGATCCTCGAAGCAGCTTCGGTGATCTCCTGAATGTGACGCAGCACCCGCCGCGTACTGTAAAACACGATGGCTGAGCCTATTAAGACGATCAGCAGCCACAGAAGAACAAAGCGAAGGCGCAATTTCCCGAGCACTCGCAGCTGATCCCGTTCGGATAGGCCAAGGTAAATTTGGCTTCCGTTGGTCATCCGAACGCAGACCACGCGAAAGGGGGCATCAAAACCAGCGATGTGCACACTGGTCGGCGTATCCGGGACAATCTTACTGTTCCTGACCGCCGTAAAATGGGCGTTTACATCCCCCGCTCCCACCCATAAACCTACCGAGCCATCGGCGGCGGTTTGAAGAAAGAACACGGAATCGTTCAGCCCTGCGTTGGCTTCCCGCTTGTGCGGCACCTCCCGGCTCGCGAGTTCCGCAACCTCTCCGACAACTCGTCTGTAGAGAACCCCTGCCGGAGTTCGCGCCGCCACATCGCTCAGAACTCCAGCCTCGCCCGCCAGCCAGGCATCGGTCCTCTGCTGGATGTCCCCGGCAACAAACTGATGCAGGAATACGAAGACGACCATGGTGCCGCAGGCGAACGCCAGCGTCGCCCACAGAGAGATACGCCATGCGGCGCTTCGCATGATCGGCCTAGCGGTCTTTGAGAACATAGCCCACACCTCGCAGCGTTCGAATGAGGGGTCGACGCCCATCCGTGTCTACCTTCCCGCGAAGACGGTAGATGTGTACATCGACGACATTGGTATCCGGCTGTATCCGCATCCCCCAGACTTCGTCGAGGATCATGGACCGTGTGACAACGCGGCCCGCATTCCGGCACAAATACTCCAGCAGAACGAATTCCTGCGGTGTCAAATTCAGGATCTCTCCGCTTCGGGAAGCTTCGCGCCTGAGCAGATCGAGTTCGAGATCGAGCACGCGCAGGCGAGTGGCCTCGGCGGGCGCAGAGCTGTTCCGCTTTACGAGATTTCGCAACCTTGCAAGCAACTCGGCAAGCGCGAACGGTTTGGTCAGGTAATCGTCGCCGCCCTGTTCGAGCCCTCGCACACGGTCATCTACGGAGCGCCTTGCCGAAAGGATGAGGACCGGTGCGCGTAACCCAAGCTGGCGCAACCGCAGGATCAGGCTGAGGCCGTCTTCGTCAGGTAGACCGAGGTCGACGACGAGTACGTCGTGAATGCGATCGAGGGTCATTCGCTCAGCAGTCCTGGCGTCCCCAGCGGCTTCGACCTGGTATCCCGCTTCGGTCAGCGAACGCCGCAGGAAGCCTTGAATTTCGACTTCGTCTTCGACCAGCAGCAACCGCATGACTTGATGTTAGTGCATTCGCGGACCGTTTTCCTTCGGTATGCGTTTCAGCAGGAACGAGCAGGAGTGCGCCACCTCACAACGTGAGATGGCGTTCCTGGCTAGTGACTGTCGCCGTCGTGATCGACGTCTCCAGACGATTGGGCCTGCGCCCTTGGGCTCAACTGAACGGTGTCCTGACCTTCAGAAGATGAAGCCGGCTGCGGCTTGGTTTGCGCGGTAGTCTGCGTGAAATCTGCCTGCGGTACTGCCGATGCGGAAGAAACGGGATTGATCATAGCCTCTGTATCGACCGGTTTGGCGGGAAGTTCAGTTAATGAACATCTTGTCATCTCGCGGTTTTTCAGAAGTCATGTCCCGCCGCTATAAACGTGATGGACGAGCGATCTCGGGATCGAGCGCGTGGCCGCGAAATGAACGAATCGTCATGAACCAAAGTCAATGGCAGGCGTCTCATTGATACAGAACACGGCATCGAACGTCCTCAAGGACCTCTCTAGCCGGAATCCTCGATCGAGAAGTTTCACGTAAACTCAAATCCACGGGCAATGCGTCATTCTAAATTCAACATCGGCATAATTGGTGGCGGTATCGGCGGCGTTGCGGCGGCTGTCGCGCTTCATCGCGCAGGAATTCGCGCAACGGTCTACGAGAGGGCGAGCGAATTGCGCGAGGTGGGCGCCGGCATGATGCTCTGGCCTAATGCAACGCGCGTCCTGAAGGAACTGGGTCTGCTCGAAAGGGTCGGGGCGGTAAGTGGACGGAGCCGGCATTTCC
Organism: Terriglobia bacterium; assembly: GCA_963797245.1. GTDB lineage: Bacteria > Acidobacteriota > Terriglobia > Bryobacterales > Bryobacteraceae > Palsa-187. Next base: position 189,487 of record CAWCPE010000004.1, on the reverse strand, counting down.
TGGTTCGCTCCACGGCCGGCACAATCCTCATGGACATCGGGCTAGGTCATTTCGACGTACCCGCCCTGTGCACCCGCCGCTCCGATCTGCTGGACGCGTTGATTTCTGCATTGCCAGCGCAGAACGTTCGTCTTGGCCACGATTTCGGACATTTCGAGCCGCAAAAATCCAGCATAGGAATCCATTTCTCCAATGGCATCTCGATGGAGCATGACTTCCTCATCGGCGCCGACGGCATCCGGTCGCGCGTTCGTTCTCAACTATGGGGAATGCGTGAGCCGGTCTTCCGCGGTTACACGATCTGGAGGGGCCTGGCGCATCTTACAGGCGCCGTCTCGAAAGGCTCGAACAGCGAAACCTGGGGACGAGGAAAGCGCTTCGGCATTCTCAGCACTGGTGGCGATCGGTTCACTTGGTATGCGGCGGCGAATACCGATCCTGGTCACGTCGACTCACACGAAGGCCGTAAGCACGAACTTCTGCAGATGTTCGCGGGATGGCATGAGCCAGTCGAAGGGCTGATTGCCAGGACCGACGAGGGCGCCATTCTGAAAAATGGCGCATACGATCTTCCTCCCTTGAAACGTTGGGGACACGGGAGAGTGATGTTACTCGGGGACGCCGCGCATCCCTGCACGCCGAATCTCGGACTGGGCGGCTGCATGGCGCTTGAAGATGCGTTGGTCCTCGCGAAATCGTTTTCTAGCGAGGCGACTCCGGAGTTGGCCCTGTGCCGCTATGAGTCGCTGCGCCGCCGCCGAACTCGCCACGTGCAACAACGCTCGCTTTTGATGGGTAACATCGGGCAATGGGAGAATCGGCTGTTCACCGGCGGACGCCAGATGGTGACAAGCATACTTCCTGCCGGGATTTTTGCGCGCAATCTGAGGAGTGTATATTCATATGCTGCTTAGGGCCATCCTGGTGGGCGCAACGCTGCTGACGGCTTTACCTTCTTTTGCACAAGACCATTCCCGGGAAAGAGTGCTCGACACGCAGCGCAGCACGATCGTAATTCACGTCGGGAAATCCGGATTGTTGTCTGGCGCCGCGCACGATCACACGATCATTGCGCCCATCTCCTCCGGCACTGTCCAGGAATCGGCGGCCCCGCACATCGAGTTCAAGATCGAAACCGCGAATATGACGGTGAAGCCCGACCCCAAGATCGATGCGAAAGATCAGGCAACGATCCAGACGCACATGGAAGAGATGGTGCTTGAGACGAAGAAATATCCTGAGATCGCATTCCGCTCCTCTCGCATCGAAAGAATCGCTGACGGGCAATGGAAAGTCGAAGGTGACCTGTCTCTGCATGGCGTCACGAAGCCAGTCAGTCTGAACGTGAAGCAAGGTGGCGATTCCTGGACCACCCACACGGTTCTCAGGCAGACGGATTTTGGAATCAAGCCCATTAGCATCGGCGGCGGAATGATAAAGGTGAAGAACGAAGTGGAGATCGATTTTCAAATCTTTGCCCGCTAGGAGCTTGTTGAAAAAGGGGGACAGACCGCTCTGTCCACGCCGACGGCTGCTTTTGAAATCAGATGTTTGCGATTGGGGACAGAGTAGTCTGTCCCCCTTTTTCAACAAGCTCCTAGTGACGACTGTCTTGCTCTTCATGGGTCTCTCCACGTCGGTCGTGCTGCCTGCGCAGGTGAATGCCCAGCTTTCTTCAGGAAATCTTCAGAGTGGCGAGTCAAGATGAATCGGAGAGTGCGCGCTCATGTGGAGAGGTAGATTTGTTGTTACATCTGCACGGACCGCACCTGTTTTTTGTGTGGTTTGCTTAGCCCGAATCGATGGCCAAATTAATCCGCCGGATGGATGCAAGGGTGCCGTCACGAGCGGAGGATCATCGGTAGTGGCGACTCCAGATCCCCAGCCCAGACACATTTTGGGGATTTTCCCCAATCACAATACCTCACCGTGCCTTACTCCTTATGTGCCGATTGGCAATAAACAAAAATTCAAGATCGCGAGCGAGGATGCTTTCGACCCGGGCGCAATTGCGCTTGCAGCCCTGGCGGGGGGCGCAGCGCAGCTACTTAACTCCAATCGCCCCTTCGGGCAGGAAGCATCGGGATACGGTCGTTATTTCGGAGCCGCCTACGCAAACCATGTGATCGGTGACTTTCTGACCGAAGCTGTCTACCCGTCTTTATTTCACCAGGACCCCAGATACTTTCGAAAGGGTAGTGGATCACCCGCGGGTTCCCGGGTGAGGTATGCGATCAGTCGAGTCTTTCGTACGCAGACGGACGCTGGGAGGACGGAGTTCAATTATTCCAGAGTGTTTGGTGCTTCCAGCATGGTCGCGATTTCAAGCTCGTACTACGCAAACCATCGGAACGCGGAAACATCCGCCGTAGGATTGGGCGCTCAACTAGGCGGCGCCATGGCGGCCAACGTCTTAAAGGAATTTTGGCCGGATGTCTTGCGAAAGATTTCGAGAAAGCATTAAAGATAGACGCGCAACCGACCACCGAATGCGCGCGGCGGAACTGGGCCTTTTTCTGAACGAACGGTTCATCCGAATGTTCCCGCTTGCGGAACGCGTATTCAGTTCAGTTTACGCGCCCTGCGCGAGGACGAGGTCGGCCTCTGATGACGATCGTGTCGCGCATCGTTACCTTCAATGCGCCCTCTGCTCGACCCATTGCGCACGCCACGCCGGAGATTCAAATGGGTCGGCAAAATACTGTGTTTCGTGAACGACCTTGCCGTCCTTGAATTCCATAATGCTAACCGTGTAGCTGGGTCGTCCCAGGTATACGATCTTATATTCAGTAATCCACAGCTCGCCGGACCCGAAAAGTCTCCTGATCTCGAATCCCGCGGGCTTGCCGGGATGGTGGCTGCGCAGAGCTTGCAAATTGTGTCTGCCCAGGATCCGTTCACCGGACTGGGGATAGTCGCAGACGGCGTCGTCGGCGTAGATCTCGTGCTCTGCATCTTGATCGCCGGACGCAGAAGCCGCCCAGTGCCGGTTCAACCTGGCGCGAATCTCTAACTCCTCCATTCGTTACCTTCCTCCACGATGCCGTTTGCAAGTTGGCGGCCAAAAACTGTGAAATCAGAGTTTGTCGGATCTCGGGAATCCGACAGAAAAAACCGCGGCGCCGACGTGATCCGGAACCCCGCCGGCGCGATTACGAAGGACTATTTCTGACGCTATTGGTTGGCTTTCATCGCCAACGCTACGGCGCCGTCGTTGCGCGGAATCGACCCCGGCAGGCCACCGTCCTTCAGGCAGCAGCGTCCTGCGAAACCCGATGGACTTCCCTGATGAGACCGGTCTCCACGTCGAAAATAAATCCCCGCACCGGAACTTCTTTGGCGATCCACGGATGGGATCGGACCTTCTTCATCTGTTCCCGCGTGTTCTGTTCGGGGTCCTTGAAAGAGAACAAGCGCATGGGAGCGGGCGACGCGTCGCCGGTTAAAGCAATCAGTTTCGCGTTCAGCTCATTGTCGGTGAATGTCGTGAATCCGCAGCCGGTGTGATTGAGCAGCATGATCTCCTTCGATCCGAGGACACGGGTGGAAACGACCAGTTCTCCGAGCACATCTTCGGTTACCGCCGGCCCGCCGGTCCGGATAACGTCGATATCGGCTTGCGGCAGCCCCAGTATTCCAGGCAGGTCTGAAAGTCTGGGATCCATGCAGGTTACAACGACGATCTTGGGGGCTGGATGCCCGCCCAGTTTTCGATCGTACTTCTTGGCATACGCCTGGTTCGCCTTTAGTGCTTTATCGATAATACTCATTGCAAATCTCCCTCTTCGGTAGTGTAGGTTGGCCAGAAGAATTCCCGATGCGGGTGCAACCCCCGGCCACGTGAATCACTGGTTGCAAGTGCGGGGCCTTGCGGCAGCACGTTCCTGGCTCGCAAACTTACCGCAGCCACAGCATCTCAAAGACGCTCGCCAGCCTCGGTGCGGCCGGGGGTATGGCAGCTGGCGAATATCCGACTCGGCGGTACGACATCCACGACAGCGATCCTCGCCTCACAGATCGATGACGACATCACGAACCGGTTGTGAGCAGCAAACCAGAATATTGCCTTCCGCGGGCTTGTCGAGCGGCTCTGGTCCGTAGGCCACCGCTCCCGAAACCAAACCACTCTCACAGCTGTGACACACACCACTCCGGCACGCCCAGCGGACCGGAACGTCGCACGCTTCAGCCAGTTCGAGAATGCTCTGGTAGACCGATGCGTTCCAGTGCGCGGCGATGCCGCTTCGCGCGAACGACACCAGCGCCCCGGTGTTGCTATCGCCCTCGGGTGGATGCGGATTCCGCGTGACCGCGCCGACCACACCAGGGTTCATCGGCTCACTGCCGTTGAAGATCTCGATGTGAATCCGCCCCGTCGGGACGCCATAGTCCGCCAGCGCCGCCTTCATATCCGTCATAAAGGCTGCCGGTCCACACAGGTAAACGTCCGATTCTCGCGGTACGCCGACCTCTTCGAACACCGATCGCGATAAATGACCGGCGGCATCGAAATCCTCGCCCAACTTGTCGGACGAACCCGGTTTGCTGTAACAGACATAGCTTCGCCCGTGCGGGAAGGTGAGCATCAGGCGGCGGACCTCGGCGGCAAAGGGATGATGTTCGCGATCTCGAGCAGCGTGGAGCCACAATATTTGCCGGGCCGGCCGCGCCTTCTCCAACGCCTGGAGCATCGCCAGCACCGGTGTCGCCCCGATCCCGGCACTGACGAGCACGACCGGTCGCTCTCCGGTTTGCAGAATAAAGCTGCCGCGAGGGGAACTGACGTAGAGAGCATCGCCAACTCGTACCCGATCCCGCAGCCACGTTCCCGCCACACCGCCCGGCTCGACCTTCACGCTGATTCGATAGTGCTCGGCCGAGAGAGCATCCGAGAGCGAGTAACTGCGAAAAACCGGGGCCCCTCCGGCGGCCGTCTGAAGCCGCAGGACGATGTATTGGCCCGGCTGACCTGTCGGCAGCGGCTGACCGTCCAGACTTTGCATCGTTACCGAGAGGACGTCCGCCGACTCCCGATCAATCGACGCCACCGCGACCCGGTGAAATCCGGGCGCGGCTGGATGCGCGGCTGCTTCCGGCATGAGCCCCGCGTTTCCACCGGTCGGGCTCCGCAGCAATGCCTCGAACGACCCGTGCCACCCCGGCGAAAGCGGCTCGATTCGCAAGGCACGTTCCAACCGCTCCTTCGAATGATCCGGCAAGTAGAGAAGCGCATTGATCTCAGCGACGGTCATCCGCTCCCTGGCCTCGCCTACCTTCACGATTTCGTCGCCCGCGCCTACTTCGCCTTCCTCAAGAACGCGGAAGTAGAAACCAGGCCGGCCACTGGAGGTCAGCAGCGCCGCCATTCGGGGCTCGTTCATCCGAATGCCGATGCGATAGCAGGTAACTCGGGGTTGAGTGACTTCGAAGAGCGCGTTTCCGATCCGGTACCGGTCGCCGATGCACACCGCATCATCGGGCAAGCCCTCGACCGTGAAATTTTCGCCGAACTGCCCGAAGGACTTCGGATCGCCGAGCTCAGGCCTCTTGAGTTGCTCTTGCCAGTAACGATACGACTCGATCTGGTACACAAACACGGCGCGGTGCTCACCCCCGTGTCCCTCCAGATCTCCCTGACCGTCTCCGTCGAGATTTAACCGGCCAACCCGGCATCGGCCATGCACTGGATTTTTCCACACTCCGGTGTGCACGGTGCGACCCTTCCACCAGATGTCGTGCGGGAGGCCAACGTTTACTGACAGTAGCTGGGCCATACATATAAGTTAGCCATCGATGGCGCTTTCTTAGGGCTGATACCCATCCGCCATCCATTTCGCAAAGAGATCAATCCGCGCTTGCGGCCAGGGACCCTGCCCCCTTGGCGGCGGGGGCGGCATGACAGCCCCACCGATCCCGCGAATCCGGTCGTAAATGGCGGCGGCGTGCGCTTTCACGTCGTCATAGCTCCCCAGATTGAACGCCTTGCTCATCGCGTGAATGTCTCGCTCCGTGAAGAGCGGGAGAATGTCCGCGTGAAAACTCGTTGGATTGGCCATGGATCAAAACCCTCGAAGGCTGTCTTGCAACCGAACGCCCGTTTCGACCGCGATCACACGGCGCCTCTCTAATCCCCTGAACGAGCCGCTTTAAGAAGCCGCCGCTGGTCCTTCCTTGCCCGACGAGTCGCACGGTCGACTCCGATGGCGGACATCGTCACCGACCGTTTGCCACCAGCCCAGAAGTTTCAAAGCGTTAGCTATGGCACTGCCCTTGCCTCTTCGAAGCAGCAGGCGGGCCGAGGTCTCGGCGTCCAGGCGCGTGATCTGTGACGGCTTCGAGGCCGAACGTCAGACGGCGTTCTCGGGATGTTTGTGTTTAGAGGTCCCGGCCAAACCGGGAATGAGAAGCGCTTTATAGAAAGGAACATCGCTATGCAGATCGGAATGGTCGGACTTGGAAGAATGGGCGCCAATATGGCTCGGCGACTCTTGCGCGGAGGCCACGATTGCGTGGTTTTCGATATGTCGGCGAATGCCGTGGAGGAGCTGGTTCACGAGAAAGCGACCGGCGCGGCGAGCCTGGCAGACCTCGTGAACAAACTCCACAAACCGCGGGCCGTGTGGCTGATGGTGCCTGCGGCTGTCGTCGATCAGTCGATCGCGAGCCTGGTGCCGTTGCTCGAACCCGGCGACACGATCATCGACGGCGGTAATTCCTATTACATCGACGATATCCGCCGGGCGAAGGAGCTTTCACAAAGAGGCATCCACTACGTCGATGTCGGGACAAGCGGCGGCGTGTGGGGCCTGGAGCGCGGTTATTGCATGATGATCGGCGGCGAAGCTGCGGTCGTCCAGGGCCTCGACCCGATTTTCCGGCGGCTCGCGCCGGGAGTGGGAGACATCGCACGAACCCCGGGAAGGGAAAAAATCGAAGGCACGGCAGAGTCCGGCTATCTGCACTGCGGGCCGAACGGGGCGGGACATTTCGTCAAGATGGTCCACAACGGAATCGAATACGGGTTGATGGCGGCTTATGCGGAGGGGCTCGCGATCCTGCGCGAGGCGAACGCGGGAAAGAAGCGGAGTGACGTGGATGCCGAGACCACGCCGCTGCGCAACCCGGAGCACTATCAATATGAACTCAACCTGCGTGACGTCGCAGAAGTGTGGCGGCGCGGCAGTGTGGTGGCATCGTGGCTGCTCGATCTGACCGCGGCTTCGCTGGTTGACGATCCCGCGCTCTCGAAATTTGCGGGGCGGGTTTCAGATTCCGGTGAAGGGCGCTGGACTATCCTGGCAGCGGTCGACGAAGGGGTGCCGGCGCACGTTCTGTCCGCGGCGCTGTATGAGCGATTCAGCTCGCGCGGTGAGGCGGACTTTGCGGATAAGCTGCTCTCGGCGATGCGCTACCAGTTCGGTGGACACCTGGAAAAGGCCTCGGGGAAACAAGCCGCGTAGAAAGGAAACGCCATGAACAATCTCCATTCCGACGCTTTCGTTTTTTTCGGCGCCACCGGCGATCTCGCGTACAAGAAGATCTTCCCGTCGCTGCATGCGATGGTGAAACGCGGCAACCTCAATGTTCCGGTGATCGGCGTGGCAAAACAGGGCTGGAATCTCGATCAGCTCCGCGCACGGGCCGCCGACAGCATCGACAAGCACGGCGGTGTGGATCGCGCCGCTTTCGAGAAACTCCTGAGCCTGCTGCGCTATGTCGACGGCGACTATCAGGATCCAGCCACGTTCCAGGCGATCCGGCAGCAGCTTGGCGCCTCCCAGCATCCGGCCCACTACCTGGCGATTCCGCCAGTGCTGTTCGGACTGGCGGTGGAGCAACTCGGCAAGGCCGGCGCGGCGAAGGGCGCGCGCGTCATCGTGGAGAAGCCGTTCGGCACCGATCTCGCCTCGGCGCGAGCGCTGAATCGAATTCTGCTGGCGGCTTTCGACGAAAAGTCCATCTTTCGTATCGACCATTACCTGGGCAAACGGCCGGTGAACAGCATGTTCTACGCGCGCTTCGCAAACTCCTTTCTCGAGCCGCTGTTGAACCGCACCCACGTGGAAGACGTGCAGATCACGATGGCGGAGGATTTTGGAATTCAGGGTCGCGGAGCTTTTTACGATCAGACCGGCACCATCCGCGACGTGGTGCAGAACCATCTGTTTCAGGTGCTCGCGAACCTGGCGATGGAGCCGCCGGTCAGAACCGACAGCGAGTCGATCCGGGACGAGAAAGTAAAGGTCCTGCAGGCGATCGAGCCCCTGAAAGCGGACGATGTGGTGCGCGGACAGTTTCGAGGCTATCGATCCGAGCAGGGCGTCGCTGCGGAGTCCAAGACGGAGACGTTCGTGGCGCTCCGGCTGGGGATCAATTCCTGGCGCTGGAAAGGCGTTCCTTTTTATATCCGGGCCGGGAAATGCATGCCGGTCACGTGCACCGAGCTGATGATCCGGCTGCGGCGTCCGCCCAATATCTTCGGCGGCGCCGGCGGCATCCAACCCAATCATTTTCGCTTCCGGATCAGTCCGGACGTAACCATCGCGCACGGCATGATGGTGAAATCCCCCGACGGCGAATTGTCCGGCGAGCCGGTGGAACTGGTCGCGCTCGATCACGGGAGCGCGAACGAAATGGATGCCTACGAGCGCGTGCTCGGCGATGCCATGGCGGGCGATCCGACCCTTTTCGCGCGCGAGGATTACGTCGAAGAAGCGTGGCGCATCGTGGATCCCGTGCTGCAGGCTGGGACTCCGGTGTATGAATATGAGCCCGGCGCGTGGGGTCCGGCGAAGGCGCATGAGAGCATCGCGCCGGCAGACGGGTGGAATGATCCGATTGTGAAACCGGGGACTGTGGTTCCGGAGGTGCGCGCCGCATAACGCCCGAATCGAGCGGGGGAGTCGCGGAGACCGCCTAAAAAAGAGGCCGAGTGCGCCGGGTTGTAGTAGACTGCGTGCAAGAGGAATCGCCGATGAGAAAAGGCACGCAGATCTTACCGCGCCTGCTGTCGATTACCGCGGTCGCCGTGTACACGCTGGCCCTCGCATCGCCCGGCCGGGCCGCGGGTTGTGAAGACCTGGTCAACCTCAAGCTCCCCAATACCGAGATCAAAAGCGCGCATCGGTTTGGCCCGGGCGAGTTCACCCCGACCGGCAGGGGGAAGCGGCCCGACTTCCCGGCCTTCTGCCGGGTGGTCGCTGTGGTGAAGGACTCGCCTGATTCCGACATCAATGTAGAGATCTGGCTGCCGAGCGAACAGTATAAGGGCGTGTTCCACGGCAACGGCAACGGCGGATACGCCGGGTCCCTGATCTCGGGCTACGCAGGCATGGAGGCGGGTCTGCGGCGCGGCTACGCGTCGGCGACCACCGATATGGGCACTGCCCCAGCCACCACATTGAACGGCGATCCGCTCATCGGCCACCCGCAGAAGTGGAAGGACTGGGGGATGCTGTCCACGCACGTGATGACTGTGACTGGCAAGGCAATCGCCAAGGCGTTTTACGGAGAGGACGCCAAGCATTCCTATTTCACGGGGTGTTCCACCGGCGGGCAACAGGGCTTGATCGAGGCGCAATATTATCCCGAGGATTATTCGGGCATCCTGGTAGGCGCGCCAGTGATCAGCCGGACCTGGGGCCATGCGCTCGCAATCTGGGACTATAGCTCCGCAAACCTTTTGCCGGGCCACAAGTTGACCGACGCCAAACTGGGGCTGCTGCACACTGCTGTCCTGTCCGCGTGTTCCGCCAAGAGCAATGGCCTTTCCACCGACTCATTCCTTGACGATCCGCTGGCATGCAAATTCGACCCTGCCGAACTGACGTGCAAAGGCGCGGATTCGGATAACTGCCTCACTGCCGCCGAAGTTCAAACCGCCAAGGATTTCTATTCGGGTCCGGTAAATCACGCCGGCCACGCAACCTATTACGGGTGGGAACCGGGAAGCGAGGCGCCGGGCCGCTCCGGCTGGGGCTTCGCCGAAGCGGGTTCCAATAATGAGCCCGCGTTTGACGGCCTCTTCAAATGGGTTTTTGGACCCGGCTGGGACTGGCGCAAATTCGATTTCGAACGGGACATGCCCAAAGTCGATGCGGAGCTGGGACCCGCCTTGAATGGAGTGACCCGGGGCGACCTGAGCAAATTTCGCGCGCGCGGCGGAAAGCTGGTCATGTACCAGGGTTGGGCGGACACGCTGGTGGCGCCGGCTCAGACGCTCGCGTTCTATAACAAGCTGGGGAAGCAGTTCGGCGGGTCCGCCAAGGAGCAGGAGTTCGCGAGGCTGTTTATGGCTCCGGGAGTGATGCACTGCGGCGGCGGCGACGGACCCAGCGCGTTCAATTCGGCCAATGGCGGCGCGCGCAAGCCACCCTCCGACCAACCAGACGAAGATCTATTCGCGGCGACGGTCCACTGGGTGGAAGAAGGCGTCGCTCCAACGCAGGTGATTGCCACCAGGTATGTCGAAGACGTACCGGCCAAGGGTATTGCCATGAGACGGCCGCTGTGCGCTTATCCACAGAAGGCTTGGTACAAGGGCTCTGGTGACGTCAACGACGCGGGCAACTTCACCTGCGCGGCAGAGAAACCGGCGAAGAGATAGGATTACATGGACCCGAATCGCGCACCATCGCGTTGAAGCGCGGAATCATCCAGCTGTGATGGGTCCGCATCCTTCGAAAGAAGGATGTCGAAGACTTCTTTAGAGGGTATCGATCCCGCTACGAATTTCGTACGATCAAGCTGGGATTCGACTCCTGCAACGTCTTTTTTCAACATTCCCTAGTCATTTACCCGGCGTCGGCCTGCTGTTGTTGCGGCTCAGCCTGGGTGTTGCGCTGATCTATCCCGGTGCTGCGATTCTGCTGGGGGCCCCTCCGGCGGCGAGCTCCGTCGCGCAACAGATCATCGCGGCCGCCGCGGGCGTGTTCATCATGGCTGGCCTGTGGACGCCAGTGACAGCCACCCTGGCTGCGCTCGACCAGATCTGGATCGCGTTATCCTTCCCTTCTTCACAACCCGGCGGCGAGTGGATTCCCATCCTGCTGGGGGTACTCTGTGCCAGTGTGGCGATGCTTGGCCCGGGGGCCTGGTCGATCGATGCGCGCCTGTACGGCAGAAAGCGCTATCCCACCCATCGGGGAAGCCGGCCATCCTCCTAAAGGATAGCTGCTCCGTCCTCCATCGAGGGAGCAGATCGGATGAGAAAGAGGGGTGGTTTCGGCCGGAAGAAGTGGCACAATCAGTACGACAGAAATTGAACGCGGAACAAATCTCAAACGCAGGAGTGACGCTATGACTACTTTAAATTTAATCGGGTCCAGTCCGAAATTCCGGGCCGTGCTTACAGACCTGGATCGGATTGCACCGGTGGATTCGGCGGTCCTGATCCAGGGCGAAACGGGCACCGGAAAAGAAGTGATTGCCAGGGCCATTCATGAGGCGAGCCCTCGCCGTAACCAACGTTTTGTGGCTCTCAACTGCGCCGCGATTCCGAGCGCGTTGCTGGAGAGCGAGCTGTTCGGCCACGAAAGAGGCGCCTTCACGGGCGCGTGCGCGCAAACCAAGGGGCGATTTCAGATGGCGGACGGGGGCACCCTGTTTCTGGACGAGATTGGCGACATGCCGCTCGAGCTTCAGCCCAAGCTCCTGCGCGCCCTGCAAGAGCGGGAGTTCGAGCGTCTGGGTAGCAACCAGACCGTCCGGGTCAACGTGCGGGTGGTGGCGGCGACCAACCAGGATCTGGGGCAACTGGTGGCCAAGAAGCTATTTCGTGCAGATTTGTTCTATCGCTTGAACGTGATTCCAATCTGCCTGCCTCCCTTGCGTGAGCGCGTTCAGGACATCCTGCCGCTGACCGAGTTCTTCGTAGCAAAGTTTGCGGCCAGCCTTAACAAGCCCATCGACTCGATTCCCGAGGAAGTGGTGGAGGTCCTCAAAGCGCACGACTGGCCAGGCAATATTCGCGAACTACAGAACTTCATCGAGCGCGCGGTGCTGTTTTCGCCCGGGTCGGTACTGCGGCTGCCGCTGGACTTAAAGTACACGGTGACGCAGCGCTCGGAGAGCGCGGCACGCACGCTTGCCGACGCCGATCGGGAGCATATCCTCGAAACATTGAATCAAACCGGCGGGTTGATCGGAGGGCAGGGCGGAGCGGCGAATCGGCTTGGATTGCCGCGTACTACGCTGATCTACAAGATGCGAAAGCTTGGAATTGAAACACGCCGATCCCTCGGGGCGCGCCCCATTCGGCAGTTGGCGGATGAGCCGTGCCATGCCGCCGCGACCTGTTGAGGAGACGTCACGTCTCAAGCTAATCTTGCGGGGACCACGACTTCTGACCGTAGGAGCTTGCTGGCGCGGCGGCATGCTAAGTGCAGCCGAGTTTGAGGCGGCTAGTGTGCTGTCTCTGAAATTCGTGGAATTAAAAAAGGGGACAGACTGCTCTGTCCCCGCTCGTATGTTATTCTTCCCCCTGACCGAAGCGGCCGTGGACAGAGTGGTCTGTCCCCTTTTTTAATTCCAAGCCGCCAAACGAATGGGGATTTAATGGCCGCCACCTACGACGCGATTATCATCGGAACCGGTCAGGCCGGTCCCTTCCTGGCGCAGCGCCTGGCGGGGACGGGAATGAAGGTTGCGATCATTGAGCGCAAATTGTTCGGCGGCACGTGTGTCAACACCGGCTGCATACCTACCAAGACGATGGTCGCAAGCGCGTATGCGGCCCACCTGGTTCGTCGCGCAGCCGATTTCGGAGTAGTCCACGAGGGCTCGGTGAGCGTCGATATGAAGCGTGTCAAATTGAGGAAGGACGCGATCTCGGGGCAATCGAGAACCGGTGTCGAGAGCTGGCTGAGAGGTATGAAAAACTGCACCGTGTACCAGGGCCACGGCCGCTTCGAGTCTTCCAGGGAGCTAAGCGTCGGCTCGGAGAGGCTCACGGCGGACCGGATTTTCATCAACGTGGGCGGTCGCGCGATTGTGCCCCGGATGCCTGGTATTGAAGAAGTCCCATACCTGACCAACAGCTCCATCATGGACGTCGACTTTCTTCCACGTCACCTGATCATCATAGGCGCCGGCTACATCGGCCTGGAATTTGCGCAAATGTACCGCAGGTTCGGAAGTGAAGTCACCATGATCGAGATGGCATCGGGCCCGGCTCAGCACGAGGATGAGGATATCTCAACCGCCATCCGGGAGATCCTGGAGCACGAAGGCATCAACGTTCGGCTGAACGCAACCTGTATTGGCTTCTCGATGCGCGGTGAGGAGATTCTCGCTCACGTGGACTGCGTCAGCGGCGATCGGGAGGTGAGCGGGTCACACCTCCTTCTCGCGGTGGGGCGCCGTCCAAATACCGATGATCTCGGTCTCACGGAGGCGGGCGTTGCCGCCGATCAGCGCGGTTACATTATGGTTGATGACCAGTTGCAGACCAGCGTCCCGGGAATTTGGGCGTTAGGGGATTGCAATGGGAAAGGCGCATTCACTCATACGGCTTTCAACGATGCGGAAATTGTCGGGGCGAATCTCTTGGACCATGACCCGCGCAAAGTCAGCGATCGTATTACGGCTTATGCTCTGTATGTCGACCCCCCGCTCGGACGTGTGGGCTTGACGGAGACGGAAGTCCGCAAAAGCGGCCGCCGCGCGCTGATTGGCCGGCGGCCGATGACAAAGGTCGGTCGCGCTGTTGAGAAGGGCGAAACGCAGGGGTTTATGAAGATCATGGTGGATGCCCAAACCCACCAGATCCTGGGAGCCGCCATCCTTGGAACCGGTGGCGACGAAGCGATCCACTCGATTCTTGACGTGATGTATGCCAGAGCGCCGTATACGGTCATTCAACGGGCCATGCACATTCACCCGACCGTTTCGGAACTCATTCCTACCATGCTCGGCGAACTTCAGCCGCTTTCAGATGCCGCTCCGCAGCACCGTACAGAAGAATGAAACACGTTAACGAGACGATTCCCATCGGTCGTCTTCGGCGTCTCCGTCGAGCGGAACTCCCGGTAGATACGGTGGAGTTGGCGCGCTACCTTATTGGTAAAGTAGCCGTCCATGATACCGATGCCGGCAGGTTAAGCGGGCGCATCGTCGAAACCGAGGCTTATCCGGTCGGTGATTCCGCCGGGCATGCATTTCGAGGGGAAACGCCGCGCAATCGCACGCTATTTCTCGGACACGGGCGCGCTTACGTATACTTCACCTACGGTTCGTCGTTCATGCTGAACGTGACGAGCGAGGCGGTCGGAGTGGGCGCGGGAGTGCTCTTGCGCGCCCTCGAACCGATCGAGGGAATCGATCGGATGCAGCGCTTCCGAGGTGGCGCGGCTCTGCTCGACTTAGCCCGTGGACCAGGACGGCTCACTCAAGCGATGCAAATCGACTTCAGGCAGGATGGATTGGATCTGTGCGCCGCCGGCCCGCTCTGGCTCGCCGCGAGCCTTCGGAAAACCGGCGCGATCGGCAAGAGTGTACGCATCGGTTTGACGCGCAACGTGGATCGCAAACTGCGCTTCTACGAGCGCGGCAATCCATACGTGAGTGGCCCAAAGCGGCTACAGAACTAGTGGTCTGCGTCACACAGATTGAACAGTAAGAAACTGCGCGCCTGGACGGCGGGCCTTAGCCGGCGCGGCTCTTCAGAGCCGCCGAATCTGATTTCCGAACGGAGAGGGCAGGGCTGAAGCCCTGCGCGAGCTCAAGCTCCCCCTACGTGGGCCCGATTCGGGTCGTCGATACTGATTGGGATTAGTGACGCAGACGACTAGTATGCTGTCTCCTAAATTTGTGGAATAAAAAAAGGGGACAGACTTCTCTATCCCCGGCCGTAAGTCTTTGGGTTTTCGAGGCCGCCCGCCGGTGGACAGAGCGGTCTGTCCCCTTTTTTTATTCCACAAATTTAGGAGACTAGTTCGCGGTCGGTTGTATCTCAGGTGTTGCAGGGACATTACGTCGCATGCCGCGACTTCGCGGATGAATAACGCGACGCACCGTCCCATAGCGCTCGCCGGAATCGATCCGTCTCGCTCGACTATGCTGCGGCCGAATCGACCCGGGCGCGTTACGGGAGGGCGATAGGCATCGCCGCGATAAGTAACGTGGCAAGGGTTGGCGGGACCAGCCCTGCGCAGGCGATCACGCGCGATGCACCGGGAACGCCGGCCGCCCAATTCACATTAATGTAGATAGGTTCTGGGCTGTCGGTGTCCGCCGAAGGACAGCCTGTCCACGGGTGGTCACGGTTTCTGCATGCTCGCGCAAATCGTCGAGGAAGAGTTCAGTCTCACCATCGATCGGCACGATCGGCGGTAGGAGCCGCGACGAAGTTCTATGGATCTTAACGTCACGTTGCGCAGTGGAATGGTACGGAAGCTGCTGTTGCCCCAACGAAGGATTTCATTGCCGCCATGACCGAGACAACGACCAACACGACACCTGCTGCGCAGGCAGCCTCAGCTTCGACCAACCGTCCGCCTCTGCCGCCGTTTACTCGCGAGACCGCCATCCAAAAAGTCCGGATGGCGGAGGATTCGTGGAACTCGCGCGAACCGGCGAAAGTAGCTTTGGGCTATTCAACGGATTCGCGGTGGCGAAATCGGGCCGAGTTCGCCACCGGGCGGGACGCCATCCTCGAATTCCTGAGCCGCAAGTGGGCGAAAGAACTGGAATACCGACTGATCAAGGAGCTGTGGGCATTCACAGGAAATCGCATCGCGGTTCGTTTCGCGTACGAGTGGCGGGACGATTCGGGTAACTGGTTTCGCTCCTACGGCAATGAGAACTGGGAGTATGACGAGCACGGTCTCAATCGGGTGCGGCACGCCTGTATCAACGATCTTCCTATCGCCGAAGGCGACCGGAAGTTCCACTGGCCGCTCGGCCGGCGGCCGGACGATCATCCCGGGTTGAGCGATTTGGGGCTCTGAGGTTTGGGAATGAAGGAGAGATATGAATCGCACTGAACCAGATCAAATTTCCCAGCCGCCCGCCGCACCGTTGCGAGGCGGAGGATCAGGCGCGCGGCTCATCGCCATTGTCGGCACGCTCGTAGTGACTGCGGGGCTCTTTCTATATGCGGGCGGTTGGCTCACACCACACGAGCTGACGCCGGCGGCGATTATCGATACGTTTCAACACGTGAACGGAGCGCATCCCGGATTTCGGCGAAATCACGCCAAAGGGGTGTGTGTCACCGGTTACTTCGAGAGCAACGGGCAGGGACAAGCGATCTCCAAGGCACAAGTGTTCGCCGCCGGACGCGTGCCCATCGTAGGACGGTTTGCGCTGGCGGGAGGAATGCCGTATGCCGCGGATACGCCTCAAACCATACGAAGCCTGGCGATTCTGTTCAAACAAGCCGACGGACAAGAGTGGCGGACGGCCATGATTAACATCCCGGTATTCGTCGTCAAGACGCCGCAAGAGTTCAATGAGTTCCTGGTAGCCTCCTCCCCCGACCCGGCCACCGGAAAAAACATTCCTGGCGCGATGAACGCCTTTCTGGCGAACCACCCGGAAACCGCCGCGGCTCTGCAACTCATCGGCAAGCATCCCTTCTCGTCCGGGTTCGGCGACAGCCCGTACTACGCCCTGAACGCCTTCCGTTTCGTCAACGCTCAAGGTAAGTCCACCCCGGTTCGCTGGTATGTGAGACCCGATCAAACGTTGGAGGCGAACAGCGTGGCGACAACCGGCAAGAACTATTTGTTCGATGGACTGATCGCGCAGCTTCATGCCAGGCCGCTGCGTTGGCATCTGGTTCTTACCGTAGGTCAACCCGGCGATTCGACCGCGGATGCGACGCAACCCTGGCCTCCGGACCGGGAAGAGGTCGATGCGGGAACGTTGACGATTAACACCATTGAGAGTGAAGACACCAGTCCCACGCGCGATATCAATTTCGATCCGCTGGTGTTGCCGGATGGAATATCGCCATCGGACGACCCGCTGCTCAGCGCGCGCTCGGCGGCGTATTCGCAGTCCTTCACCAGGCGCGAAGGGGAGCGCAAGGAGCCCAGCGCAATTTCAACCTCGGAGGTGGAGAAATAGCCATGTCCACTGCCAAGAGTCCCATTCAATTCGCGCTTCCGTCGCGGATCCTTCACTGGCTGATGGCCGCCTGCCTTCTCGCAATGCTTTTCATCGGCGTATCCATGGTGGTCTCGTTGGGCGACTACCACACGCTTGTGACCATCCATCGTCCGCTCGGCATCCTGATCCTGCTGCTGGCGGTCCTGCGGCTAGCCACCAGGTTGGGGACGACCCTCCCGGAGTTTCCGCCGACCATGCCGCGACAGGAACGCTTTGTGGCGAAGGCCTCCGAACGTCTGCTCTATACCTTGTTCTTCGCGCTACCACTGGTGGGTTGGGGCATGCTGTCGGCAGGCCACTACCCGATCGTGATGTTCGGAGCCGTGCATCTGCCGCCCATTCTGCCCGCCAGGCCGGAGCTCTACGCTACGCTCCGTGAAACGCACACCATCCTTGCATATCTTTTGTTCCTGGTCTTTCTGGCTCACATGGGGGCGGTGCTGTTCCACACACTGATCCTCCGCGACGGCCTTTTGCAGCGCATGGTACCGTGGTCCGTTCGCACGGCGGAAGTCAAACGCGGAATGTGACCTTCCCTCAAGTAAGAAATCCTGCGGGCGGCGGAATTCGAGTTTGCTGCGCTAGTCTCCCGTCTCCCAAATTTGTGGAATAAAAAAAGGGGACAGACTTCTCTGTCCCCGGCCGTAAGTCTTTGGGCTTCCGAGGACGCCCGCCGGTGGACAGAGCGGTCTGTCCCCTTTTTTTATTCCACAAATTTGGGAGATAGGAGACTAGGCGCGGGCGAATCCGGCGATTTCGTCGGGGAGCGGGTTTTGGCCGGGCGTGACGAACCCGGGGCGTGATGGACGGGACGCCGGCTCCTGAGCGGGACGGATGATTCCGAGCTTTCGCATCCTGGCAAGTAACGTCGTCCTGGGAATTTCGAGCCGTGCGGCGGCGCCGCCTGGTCCGCCCACCACCCATTTGGTTTCGCGCAGGACTTCGATGATGTGAAGCCTCATCATGTCGTTCAGCGTTCGCGCGGGAGGGTCGCTTTCCGTCTCTGCCTCCGGCGGCGGCGCCTGCAGGTCGGGACCGGAGCTAAGAATTACGGCGCGCTCCACGCAGTTCTGCAACTTCCGGATGTTGCCAGGCCAGTCTCGCCTCTTCAGTGCTTCCAATAGTAGAAGAAACGTCGTGATGACGGCTAGATGGAACAGATTGGTTTCGTAAAAGTATGGCTGTTGTATGACGCTATACACGATCCCGACCCGGTCCCAGATCCCGTCGCGATTGCACGCGCGCACATGAAATTTGTGCGTACCGATAGGGAAATTCGGGTAGATCGCGCTGTCCGTGGAATCGGCGTCTACCCAGTCCTGATCGACGTCGTCCATGCGGTATTGAATGCGGATCTTTTCGGGCGACCTCAATTCGATCACGGCAAAATGCAGTTCCACATGGTGCGGACCGGCGCGGCAAAACCAGTTCCTGGCCGGGCGTCGTCCGCGTTCGCCCGACCACGATGTGCTCCATGTAAATCGCAGGCTTCCGCTCCAGGTGAGGAAGATGGGCGGCGTCGATCATCGCCAGCCCCTGCAGTGTCGCGATCCACAACTTGCCGTCGTCGGTGGTGATCAGATTGGGCTGGCCTCCGCCGCACTGATTCGACTTGAACCCGTTGTTGCGGTCGATATGAGTAAAGTCCGGAGGACCGTTCCGCTCCTGCTCCCAGCGCTCCAGGCCATCGGGCGAGGTCCGCGTGACCACGTCTCCGCAGAACCACAAATCCTGGCTGGTCCGCAACATCCCGTACATACTGGGGCCCGGGTCTGTAAGAGGACATTCACAATGTCGGATGGAAGCCCGTCCTCCCTGGTGAAAACGCTGCGCATATAGCTGCTGACCGGCTGCGACCGGTCCAGCGCGAGAAGCTGACTGGCAAAGACGCCGAGCAGAACGCAACCAGCTACCCAGGTTCCGGCCATGCCTCGCGGCCTCAGATTTGAAGCATCCCGCGGCGGACGGCGATGGTGACCGCGTGGGTCCGGTCGTTGGCTCCGAGCTTCTCCATGATTTTCTTCACATGGAAGTTCACCGTGGTTTCCGAGATGTTCAGTTTCACGACGATTTCTTTGTTGCGGTGCCCGTCCCGAATCAACACCAGAACCTGCAACTCGCGCGGAGTGACGCTATCCTCGCCGAGGTGTTCGGCCAGCCGCGCCGCTACATTCATAGGAATTTCGCGCTTGCCGTCATGCACGCCTCGGATGATCGCCAGAAGCTCATTCTTGGGCGTGCTCTTCAGAACGTATCCGGCAGCCCCCGCCCGCAAAGCGCGCTGAATGTCAGTATCGCCGTCCGATGTCGTCAGCATAATGATGCGCGCCTGAGGAAACTCGCCGCGAATGGAGATGAGGGCGTCGGTACCATTGACGCCGGGCAGGATCAGGTCCATCAGCGTGATGTCGGGCCGTTGAGCACGGAATTGCGCGACGGCCTCTTCTCCGCTGGCGGCTTGCGCAACCAGCAGCATATCCGGTTGCGAAGCGACGATGGTACACAGGCCCTCTCGAAAAACCGGATGATCCTCCACGCTCAGAATCCGAATTGGTTTTCCGGGCGTCATGGGCCGCGTCGACCTATGTTATCTCGGTTTGCTTTTCACTTTCATCCATCAACTACCCGAATATCAATTCGATACGTGTTCGAGTCGCGAAAAACAACGAGCCGGAACGGCTGTGGCAATACCGGATATGCGGAAAACCCGATCGTCGCGTCCTGTAGCGCCTGCGCCCCCAACGAACCGAAATTCGCCTCATCGCCGCCGTCCGCCGAAGCGGCTCCAGCGCAAAAACACTCGAGAATCCGCGAGAGGCTCGGTTCGCCATACCGCACTCACTCTTTAATAAAACCCCTGGTTATCTCGCCTGACGCTGACTTTTCCCGCGTAGCGGCGGGAGATGAAAATAAAATACGCAATGGCAAGGAGTCGTTTGGTAACCGTATTGGGCTGCCCGATCACGGCGGCGCCGGCGGTGCTTCCTCCGGTAAACTTACCCTCCATCGCGGCCAGCGTCACCGGCTGATATCTTGCAACCGCCTTGGCCTGCTGGTCCCCGGATGGAAACGCGACCAGCATGGACGCGATCAGTCCGGAGAGTGTTCCGGATCGCAGATACAGGCCGGATTGAACCGGATGCAGTCGCCGCAACGTGTAAAACGCGCCGACGGCGGCAATCACGAATGAGGCCGTCACCAGCGCCGCCATTTGATTATGGAAGAACTGCACCCACGCCCAAGGATTCAAAAGAAACGCCCTGACACTGTCGATAACCATTCACAACATCCGCCTCGATGCAGTGACCTGGTACGATTTCCGACGCATGCGAGAATTACGCGCCGTCCGGCACGAACTGCGTGTCCGCGCCTGTCTTGAAGATCACGTAGGCTCGTTTCCACGGTTCGTCATTCACCAGCCTCCATTTGTGACCCGAGCCAGTGCGATCCTCCGCCACCAGTACCTCTCCCGGACGGATCGCGAAAGTCTCACCGTCAACGGTGATAAATTCCAGTACGCCGGATAGCGTGAGCACGTACTGCGGATCTGGAGCGTCGCGCCAGTCGAGGCTGGAATGCGCGGGCGTTTCCTTGAAGTGAATCGACTGGACATCCACTAACTTGCCTCCGTTCACAGTCCCGGTGGCCACGTGCGAATTTCCGTCAGGCCCGGTGTAGAGCCGGTATGCTCGAATCATGGTTTTTCTCCTTAGTGTTGACGTTATTGATTCTCAAAATGGCCGCTGTTTCAGCCCGGAGTCGCTGCGCCAACGCCGGACTCTGGATCAGTGACTGTCCATAGGAAGGAATCATTCCCTTCAGCTGGTTGGCCCATCCTTTACCGGTCAGGTTGTCTTTGAAGCAACGCTCAATCACCTGAAGCATGATCCAGACCGCTGTGGAGGCGCCCGGCGACGCTCCCAGCATCGCCACGATCGACCCATCCGACGCGGTTACCAGCTCCGTGCCGAATTGCAGGACGCCGCCGTGAGCGGGATCTTTCCTGATAATCTGCACCCGTTGTCCAGCCACTTCCACTTTCCAATCCTGTTCCTGCACTTCCGGATAAAAGTCCCGGAGCGCGGCGAAGCGCTCCTCTGACGATTCCAGGACCTGGCCGACCAGATACTCTTCCAGGGCCAGATTGCTTTTCCCGACCGCCAACAGAGGAAGAATGTTCTCAGGATCGATCGAGCCAAACAGATCGAGATACGATCTGTGCAGTCGGAGAGCATCGCGGCGTAACCCGACCACTCCTGCCCAAGGGTGAGGGGCGTCGCGTCCTGCATGTGCGTCCGGCCGATTTTTACGATATTGGCCCACGCCGAGCACTTATCTACAATGGCGTTCCGCAGGGCGGTTACCGCCGGCTCCAGGCGCCGGGTGACATGGACAGCCGCCGCAATGTTCATCGCCGTGGGGAAGGTGTCGTTCGAGGATTTCGACATGTTGACATGGCCGTTGGGGTGCACCGGCGTCTTGCTTCCCAGCGGCGTGCCTGCCAGTTGAGAACATCGCTTCGCGATCACTTCATTCACGTTCATGTTGAATTGCGTTCCGCTGCCGGTCATCCAGACATGCAGCGGAAAATTATCTTTGTGGAGGCCGTTGAGGATCTCATCGCAGGTCTGAACAATAAGTCGATGCGGCTGGTCCGGCAGGCTTCCAGCCGCGTGGTTCACGCTGGCCGCCGCCTTCTTGAGCGTTGCGTACGCCGTGATCATCTCCCGCGGAATGAGGTCCTGGCCGATGCTAAAGTGTTCGAGCGATCGCTGCGTCTGCGCGCCCCACAGCACTTGCGCGGGAACCTCAACTTTGCCGAGGCTGTCGGTTTCTTTTCGCATGTCGGGCGGCTTGATTTTATCGAGGGTCGTCATTGCAAGGTTCCTTTCGCTTCGATTCGGCTTCGGGCCTGAATCATCCCCCGCGGACGACAATCCGCAAGCGCGCTTCCAAAGGAGGCCGCGGATGAAGAAGTGAAGATCCTGGCTTTGCAGCCTTTCGTTCGCGGGTTCGTCAGGTTAGATGACGCCGAATGAGCACAGCCTCCCCCGCGGCGTCGACATATGGGCACCGGCGGCCGAGTGCGCGGCCGTGCGTGCGGCGAACCTCGCGTTAAAGCCGCGCAGCATCCCGCATGGGCAGTCGGCGGCGCTGCCGCTTTCGGCGTTGACCGCCTGGCAGGCGCTCTTCAAGCCGCGCTGATCCAAACGCGGATCAGGTCCGCACTAAAGGGAATCACTCGGGGCTTGGGACGTGCCGGTGCGTTCCTGGCGGGCCCGGATCGATCTCGACGGGCAAAGTTCCGGTGAGTTGCTGGCGGGCCGCCGACACCGTACATTGATCTTGGTCGCAACGGCGCTCACCTCGCTCACATCCCACTGGATTCGAAGATTCTAGCCGGAGGCGATTCGCGCGGGCCGGGGATCCTGGTTCCGCAGCTTCGCGCTTTTCCGGGGGCTCTCACCTCCTGCTTATTAAGAAGCAAGGGGTTGCGTCGCTTATCTAGCGAAAAGTCGCAAGAGCATTTCACATCGATGGGCCCGACCACCGGAGGCTGATGAAAAAAACAATTGAATTCCGGACCCACAACATTACGAGTGGGGTGTGATTTGCTCGTCTCAGGGAGAGCTCAGATTGCCGGGCTCGCTTTATCGCGAACGTCCGCAAGCATAGCTCGTAAACTGCGCCCCTGGCTCGACGCCGTAATTCCTGGCGCAGGGAGTATCGAATTGGTGCCACAAATTGTTAGCCCGGAGTGTTGTTTGAGAGCTCTGAAAAAAAAGCGCGCATTGTCTTGGCACTCCTTGGCATCGAAGGGTCCGCGACGAGCCACCATTCCGCTGGTGGCTCTGATGGCCGCCATACCCGCCTTCGCTCAGAGTCCGCCGGCCTCGCCCGATCGCCCGTGGCATACCCTCGACGAGCGGCAAATCGCAAACGATGGGAGGCGTCTTCGTCAACCCGCGCTGCCCATCGCACCCGACAAGGCCTATTCGCTGGCGGAATTGATCGATCTCGCTGAAGCCCACAATCCTGAGACGCGCGTCGCTTGGGAGAGCGCGCGCGCCGAAGGAGCAGCCCTCGGAATCGCGCGCAGCGAACTGTATCCGACCCTGTCGGCGGTGGTGCTTTCGGGTGTGGATCGCGAGGAGGTTCCACTCGGCACGCGCTTTTACCGCCACACGGATCCATTTGCTCAGCTGTCGCTGGATCTCAACTACACAATCCTTGACTTTGGGGCCCGTCGCGGCCGGATCGCCGCGCAGAGCGCGCGACTACTGGCAACGAACTTCGATTTTAACGACGTCCATCGGAGGCTGATCTTCCTGGTCGAGCACGCCTATTATCGCTTGGTGAACGCGTCAGCTCAGGACATCGCCGCAAGAGTGAGCCTGGCCAACGCGGAGGCGGTGCAACAAGCCGCGGAGGAGCGGCTGCGGAATGGCTTAGCCACTCTGCCCGACGTTCTGGAGGCTCGCAGCGCGACCGCCCAATCGCAGTATGATCTGCAGGCAGTGTTGGGCGCGGAGCAAAACGCCCGGGGTGACTTAGCTACAGCGCTGGGAGCTCCGGCCGCCACAATGATTCGCGTCGAGCCGCTTACCGAAGTGCCCACTCCAGAGTCGATCGGCGAGACCGTCAAGCAGGTGACCTATCGGGCTCTCGACCAGCGGCCGGACCTCCAGGCTGAGGTAGCCGGCATCCGCATCGCGGACGCGCAGCGGAAGGAGGCGCGGGCTGCGTACTATCCCAGCCTGAATTTCAAAGCCAACCCGACCGCTCAATCGCTTTACCTGAAACAGCAAACGTTGCCGGTGGGACATACCGCCGACTTAACCGGCGGGCTGGCCCTGAGCTTGAACTGGACTGTATTTGACGGGGGCGCCCGACGAAGCCGCCTGATGCAGGCAGAGGCCGAAATCCGCGGGGCCGAGTCGCAGGTTAACGCTGTGCGCGATAGCATCGAGGACGAAGTCTGGACCGCCTATTCGAATCTGAACACCGCCTTTCGCCAGCGCGAGGCCGCCACCGCGCTGCTGGGCTCCGCCACCCAGTCGTACGCGGCCGCTCTTGAATCCTACAATTACGGTGTCCGCAACCTGTTGGACGTCACCGCGGCCCAGAAGCTTCTCGCCCAGGCGCGCTCTGCGGATATCCTGGCGCGGACGCAGGTACTCACCTCCCTGGCAGACCTGGCGTTCCGCTCCGGCGACTCGATCCAATCCGGCCGGAGGAAAACTGGGCCATGAGAACCAATGCATGCCGGCGTATTTCGGGATGGGAGTTAGTGCTCGCCGCGCTCCTTCTGACGGGTTGCGGGCGGGCTCCTTCTTTCGACGTCCTGGGGTCGTTCTTTCCAGCCTGGCTTGCCTGCTTCGCGCTGGGCCTGGTGCTCACGGTGGCTGCCCGATGGGTCCTGCTGCGCCTTCATATCGCGATCGCGCTTCCAGTTCTTAGCTATCCGAGCCTGACGGCACTCTTCAGTTTCGCGCTTTGGCTCGCATTATTTCGATAAAGGGGAACCCTGTGACGTCCAACACCGATACGAAAAATGAAACCGTGCTCGGAGGTGTGCTGAGCGCTGCGATCGTAATTGGCGCGGTGGCATTGGGGCTTATGGTTTTGTATCACGTGGATTCCTATCCACGAACCGACGACGCCGAGATCCTGGCTAACTTCATCGGAATTGCGCCTCAAGTGGAGGGTCCTATCCTCTGTCTGAACGTACGCGACAATCAGCTGGTCAAGCAAGGAGACCTGCTTTACGAAATCGATGACCGGCCCTTTCGCTACGCTCTGGAAAATGCAGTTTCAGAACAGGCGGCTCTCGAAGGGCAGATCTCGGACGAGCGGCGAAAAATCGCGGCGCTGGTGAGCGCGGTTTCGGTTTCCCAGGCGAATATTCAAGGCACAGAAGCCGACGTGACCCGGTGATCAACATGCAGAAGTTCGCGAGGGAGACGTCGCTCTCGGTGGCCAGGGATCGCGTCGCCGGGGTCTTTCTGGGACTGCTGGTGATGTGGTTGATATTCGATCAACTCTGGGGTGCTCCGGCCAGCGTCGAGATGAGGAGAGTATTTGTTTCCACTTTGCGTCTGCTCGCTCAGCTCGCACGGGAACCAGTTTCCGCCGACATCCGCGCGGCGGTTCAGCGCACCTCTGTCCTTCACGATACGATCAATACCCAGTTCGATAACGTGAGATCGCTTGCCGATGGGGTTCTTCTCGAATTTGGTCCCTCGCGGCGCCAGGACCTGGCTTTGCGCGACCGGATCCGGAGGTGGCAGCCCCAATTGCGAACGCTTTTCATCATGCGGGGTGCATTCCTCAAGTACCGTCTCCAATTGCCGGGCTTCGTACTGCCGGAGGCTGTGATGGTCTCCCTCCAGGCGTACGAGGAGTGTTCTGCTCAGATGCTTGAGAATATAGCGGATCGAGTGGAGGGTAAGACGTCGCCAGGGAGACCCGTGTGTGCGGACTCGTTCGCACTCCTGGAGCACGTGCTGGAATCCTGTCGCACGGATGAGTCGCGACTGTTGCTCTCCGAGCACGGCGCAACATTCGTCCCTTTGCTTCGTCAGATTGACCGGTTGACAAGCCGTCTGGCGAACCAGATCGCGATGGAAAGTGCTCGGCCCCACGTGGCTGCGCCAAAGGTCTGCTAGCGGAAAATCGTGCTGCGCGTCCCTCGAGTGTCCACCCCCACCTCGGATATTTTGCTCGCACGACGAATTTCGATCAGCCGTACTGAAGGCTCCCATTTCTTTCTTGTGTCGGCGGATCGACTTTAGCACATGGACTGTGCCATCCAAGAACCTGAGAAGACAGCTCGATCTAAATGGTCCCGCGATTGCTCTCTTACGTCGCAATGGCGCTTGGTACGTTTTTCCAACAGACCAGAGCTCGGCGCGGGACGGCCGTCATGGAGGAAGATATGAATGTGAAGCTCAATAGAGAGTTGCAGGACCTGTGTATCAACACGATTCGGATGCTGTCGGCCGACGCGGTCCAGAACGCGAACGCCGGTCATCCCGGCATGCCGATGGGCGCTGCTGCCATGGCCTACACTCTCTGGACGCAGTTTCTCAAGCATAATCCCCGGAACCCGCAGTGGGTCGACCGCGATCGTTTCGTCTTGTCCGGGGGACATGGGTCGATGCTGCTATACAGCCTGCTCTACCTGTCCGGTTACGACCTGCCCCTCGAGGAGATCAAACATTTCAGAAAATGGGGAAGCAAAGCGGCAGGTCATCCTGAGCGTGGTCTGGCGCCCGGCGTCGAGGTAACCACGGGACCACTTGGGCAGGGATTCGGCAACGGCGTCGGCCTGGCGATCGCCGAGGCGTGGCTCGCGGCGCGCTACAACCGCCCCGGACATGAGGTCGTCAATCACTACACGTACGTGGAGTGCGGCGACGGCGATCTGATGGAGGGCATCAGTCAGGAAGCTGCCTCAATCGCCGGACATCTGCGTCTGGGAAAACTCATTTGCCTGTACGACCAGAATCACATTTCCCTGGCGGGAGCCACCGAAATCGATTTTACGGAGAACGTGGCGAAGCGGTTCGAAGCGTGTGGCTGGCATACTCGCGCGGTTTTGGATGGCAATGATACCCAGGACGTAGCAAACGCAATTCGAGAAGCCCAGGCCGAGGATCAAAGACCGTCATTAATCCTGGCGCGGACCCACATCGGCTACGGCAGCCCGCATAAGCAGGACAACTTCACCGCGCATGGGGACCCGCTGGGAGAAGAGGAATTACTCGCCACCAAGAAAGCCTTGGGGTGGCCCAGCATGGAAAAGTTCTACCTGCCCCAGGACTCGGTGGATTTTTTCCGTCAAGCGATCCCTGCAGGCGCGCAAATGGAGGACGAGTGGCGGAAGAAGTTCGACGCATACCAGCAAGCGTTCCCGAAGGAAGCCGCCGAGTTCGAGAGCATCATGAGCGACAAGCTCCCGCAAAACTGGGATGTCGATCTTCCCAAATGGAAGCCCACCGATAAACCGATGGCGACTCGCGCCGCCGGCGGCGAAGTGATGAACGCCCTGGCCAAACACGTCCCCAACCTGATCGGCGGATCAGCCGACCTGAACCCATCGACCAGGACAGCCCTTAAGGGTCTGGGAGATTTCCAATCGCCTGAAGTATCGGGGCCGGGAACGCTGGGCGCAGTTGGCGGGGAGTGGAGCTATGCCGGGCGCAACATTGCTTTCGGTGTTCGCGAGCACGCAATGGGCGCCGCTGTGAATGGAATGGCCGCACACGGCGGTTTGCTTCCCTTCAGCGCGACGTTTTTCACCTTTTCCGACTACATGAAGCCTGCCATCCGCCTGGGGGCCTTGAGCCGTCTCAAAGCGATCTACATTTTTACGCACGACAGTATCGGACTGGGGGAGGATGGCCCGACTCATCAGCCTATCGAGCACCTGGCCGGCTTGCGCGGAGTTCCGGGGCTTACCGTTATCCGCCCCGCGGATGCGAACGAAACCGCAGAGGCGTGGGTCTTTGCAGTTCAACATGACGGTCCGACGCTGTTAGTGCTGACGCGGCAGACAGTCCCACATCTTGACCGTGGCGGCGCGAAAGACCCCGGTGTCGCACGCGGCGCCTATGTGCTCGCGGACGCCGATGGCGGTCCTCCGGATGTGATCCTGATCGGCACCGGCTCCGAAGTCAGTCTCTGTGTGCTGGCGCGGGAGAAGCTGAAGAATTTCGGAGTGAAAGCACGCGTCGTCAGTATGCCGAGTTGGAGCCTGTTCGACGCCCAGGAGGCTTCATATCGTGAAAGCGTCCTTCCCCGCGGCATCCGGAAACGCGTCACGGTGGAGGCCGGCTCGCCGATCGGATGGCATCGCTGGGCGGGCGACGAGGGTGCGGTCATTGGTGTGGAGCGCTTTGGGGCGTCGGCGCCTGGCCAGGACGTTCTTGCTCATCTCGGCTTCACGCCGGATCACGTCGCGGCTGAAGCTCTTCGCCTCTTAGGCAAGAACAATGAGGCCGATCTGGTATACGCGCCGGAAGCAACGCTGGTGACGGCGTGATCACGCGGGGGGCAGATCGAAGTTCACCACGAATTGGAACGTGCTGCCGCTGCCTGGTTCGCTTTTGACCCAAATGCGCCCACCCATCATTTCCACCAGGCGCCGGGAAATGGACAAACCCAGGCCAGTGCCCCCATACCGGCGGGTGGTTGAGCCGTCCGCCTGAGTAAACGCATCGAAGATGGACGTCAGCTTATCGGCGGGGATGCCAATCCCCGTGTCGCTGATGGAGAAGTGCAACGTGCAACGGGAGGCCTGTGAGTGGTCGTTTGCGACGTCCACTTGAAGGGCGATCCGGCCGGCATCCGTGAATTTTATTGCATTGCTCACCAGGTTTAAGACCACTTGACGTACCCGTCCCGCATCGCCCAGGATCAGCCCAGGCACACCCCTGGAGATGTAACTGGAAAATTGGATCCCCTTGGCCGCGGCACGGGGACTCATCAGCTTTTCCACCTGCCGAATGCAATCCGTCAAGCTGAACGGGACTTCCTCGAGAGTCAGCTTGTTCGCTTCGATCTTCGAGAAATCCAGAATGTCGTTGATCACGGTCAGCAAGGAGTCCGCTGAGTCCTTCAGGGTGGTCAGGTAATCGGTCTGTTCCACCGTGAGCGAGGTTTCGAGAAGAACGTGTGCCATGCCAATAATTCCGTTCATGGGTGTGCGGATTTCATGGCTCATATTGGCCAGGAACTCGCTCTTTGCGGAGTTGGCGGCTTCGGCGCGTTGACGCGCCTGCTCAAGCTGCCTGGTTCGCTCGAAGACTTGCAGCTCCAGCCGGTCGCGCGCGTCGGCGAGTGAGGATTCGGCGCACTTCAGTTCCGTGATGTCGATCCCGATTCCGTGGAAGAACCAGGGCCGTCCATCCGGGCGGCGTACCATTTTCACGGCGCACTGGAACCAAATCGTCCTGCCATCTCGCGCGATCACTCGATAGATCGCATCCAATGGTTCGCCCGTGAGGAAAATTTGCGCGGCTTCTACGCTCCAGCGTGACCGATCATCGGGGTGCAGGCGCTGAAACCAAAGGACCGGATCCTCGATCCACTCTGCCTGGGTAAATCCAAGCAGCGATTCGATCTGCGGGCTGACATAACATCGAGCCAACCCCTCGTCCAGCGACGCCATAAAGACCACGGCCGGGATCTGTTCCATCAGCGTCTGGTAACAGAGCTGGAAATTGGGCACCGCGTCTCCGGTTTCGGCGGTGATACCAGCGTCCGGCTGGAATACTCGTGCCAGTGCGGCCAGAGCGCTTTGAGCGTCGATCAAACCGGTCTGGCCGGCATCAGAATCCGGGTTCTGTGTTTCAAATTCATGACCATTGAGAACCGTGTCGAGAGCCGCCATCTCACTTCAAGAATCGACGGGAGAGGAGCAAGTCTTTACGCTCCAGCCCATTCGAAAGTACGTGCGAAGATCTCCGTGAGGCGGCCATTCAGATGTAAAGTGGTAGGGTCTGCATTTTTGAATCGCCGGTAAACCGCGCAGACAACCAACCCAAGGTGCTCACGTGAAGCTGACTGATCTGCGCGGGATTCTCCAATACATCCCGCAATTCCGCGAAAAGACGTTCATCGTGGCGGTGGACGGAGGCATCGTCACCAACGAAAACTTCGCCAATATTCTGCTGGACGTGGCGGTGCTTCGTTCCTTGAACATCCGCGTGGTGCTGGTTCACGGAGCGGCGGAGCGAATTAAGGCTCTGGCCGAAAGGCAGGGAGTCCAGGCGTCTGACCTCGATGGCGCCGGCGCCACCGACGCGGCCACCCTGGAACTCGCCATCGATGCCGCGAACCGTCTCACGCACCAGATCCTGCAGGGTCTTTCGGCCAACGACCTGCGCGCGGCCTGCACGAATGCCATTGTGGCGCATCCGCTCGGGATCATTCATGGCGTCGACCAGATGTTCACCGGAAAGATCGAGCGCCTGGATGTGGACCTTCTTCAAACCTTGCTGAACCAGGGTTTGATTCCGGTGGTTCCGCCCCTCGGCTTCGATGGCGACGGGAAGACGTACCGCGTGAACTCCGATAGCATCGCGGTCGAGGCCGCCGAGGCGCTGAAGGCGGCCAAGCTGATTTTCATGACCTCGCACGACGGGTTGCGGTACAACGGCGAACTCATTCGCCACATGCTGGTGACGGATTTGCAGAAACTGGTTCAATCCGCCCCGGGCGGGTTTGTCCCGGCAATGGTTTCCAAGGCGCGCCACGCGGCGGCCGCCTGCGCCGCGGGAGTGCCGCGCGTCCACATTGTGGATGGCCGGGAGGACGAAGGGCTGCTCGCGGAAGTGTTTTCTAACGAGGGCATCGGCACGCTCATTTACGCCAACGAATACGAACAGATCCGGCCGGCCAAGAAGAAGGATATCCGGGCCATCCAGCAGCTGACCAAGAAAGCCGTGGAGGCCGAAGAGCTGATCCCGCGGACGCGCGGAGAGATCGAGAAGAACCTGGCGGATTACTATATTTTCGAAATCGACAAAAACCCGGTGGCATGCGTGGCGTTGCACGTTTACCCCGGGCAACAACAGGGCGAACTCGCCAGTCTGTATGTCGATCCTTCCCACGAAAATCAGGGCATCGGCCGCAAGCTGATTCAATTCGTCGAAAATAAAGCCCGCGAATTGGGCTTGAGTGAATTGATCGCTCTGTCGACGCAGACGTTTCGCTACTTTCAGTCCAAAGGCGGTTTTGCGGAAGGCTCACCCGACGATCTTCCGTCGGCCCGCCGCGAGAAATACGATCAGAGCGGACGAAATTCAAAGGTTCTGGTGAAGAAGCTGAAGCCTAGGGAATCGACGAATGCGCCTGCGGGATGATGCGCCACGGCCTGAACTGATCAAATGGCTCCTCGATTCGGATCCGGCCATCCGTTGGCAGGTCATGAGGGATCTCACGGATGAATCCCCGGGCGAGATTGCAAACGTGCGGTCTCGCATCGCCACCGAAGGCTGGTGCGCCCGGCTTCTCGCGCTTCAAACTCCCGCTGGAAAGTGGGGTGTCCCGCAGGGGGACGCAGGCTTGCTGATTACCCTTAATACTCTGACCGTTTTGAAGGACCTCGGTCTCGACCCCGCCAGTCGGCAGGCTCGCAAAATGATCGATCGCGTTGACCGGCGGCTCATCTTCAAGTGGCACGTCATGATGGTTCGCGACGATCGGCCGTGAGTTCGAGCAACGTTACTGTTGAGCCAGTGTTCCGGCAACTGCCGGATATTCGACATCCCAGGTCCTGATTTCTTTTTCGAATCGTTCCGTTCGCCAACAATTTCACGATTGCGGTGGTGTGGCACGAGGCTTGCACCAACTACGGGTGGCGCTCGTCAGAGCGCCTTGCCGGTGGCAACGTCGAATCCGGCGAGATAACTTATGGCGAATTACCTCGATTTAATCGGTCAGCTTGGCGTGTTCGCCAGCCGCAGCGTACAAAGGGGCGTCCGACGGCCTTTTGAATTTGCCCAAATCTGGCGCAATCTGGAATCGGCCGGCTGGCAATCGCTG
Source organism: Terriglobia bacterium (assembly GCA_963797245.1). Lineage (GTDB taxonomy): Bacteria > Acidobacteriota > Terriglobia > Bryobacterales > Bryobacteraceae > Palsa-187. The sequence continues at coordinate 157,822 of CAWCPE010000004.1, read as the reverse complement.
CCGCTGGTGGCGGCTTCGGGCTTTGCACTGGGGGTCATCCTTACCCTGCACACGCGCAGTTCCCTGGTCGAATTCGGCGCCGAAGCCCTTATTCCGGCTGTGCAGTCCATGGCATTCTTCAATGAAATCGGCCCGTTGATCACCGGGTTACTGGTAGCCGGCCGCGTCGGCGCCGGGATCGGAGCGGAAATTGCGAACATGCGCGCTACCGAACAGATCGACGCCGTCGAAGCGCTTTCGATCGATTCCTTTAAGATGCTGGTGATCCCGCGCATCATCGCGTGCATGATCGCGTTGCCGTTGCTTACCGTCTTTACCGATGTATGCGGGCTGGTGGGCGGTTTTCTGGTGGAGCACCAGGTTTCGCACTTGTCGCTGACGCTGTTTCTGAATCGCGCTTTCAGCAATCTCACCTGGGCAAGTGTCGTCCCGCCGACGCTAAAGACGGCTGTGTTTGGCTTTGTAATCGGTCTCGTCTCCGGCTACTACGGATACACCACCGATGAAGGGTCGATCGGAGTGGGCCGGGCCGCCACCAACAGCGTGGTTGTATCGTCACTCCTGATCATTCTGATCGACGTCACATTGGTAAAGTTCATCTTCTTTCTGTTTCCGAATACTGCCGTATGATCGATCCCCGTTGCCTGACCATCGCGTTTAAAGGAGTGTCCAAGAGCTTCGACAGCCACAAGGTGCTGGATGACGTTTCTTTTGAAATCCATGCGGGCGAGGTGGTTTGCCTGATGGGCCGCAGCGGAACCGGGAAGTCGGTGACGCTCAAACTGACCATCGGACTGGAGCGGCCCGATCGGGGAGCGATCGTGGTTGACGGGCAGGACATTACCGGCATGGACGAAGACGGACTCTCCTCTGTTCGCCGCAAAATGGGTTTCATGTTCCAGAGCGCCGCGTTGTTCGATTCCTTCTCGCTCAATGACAATCTCGCGGTGTTGTTGATGCGCTTCACCAAAAAGTCGAAGGAAGAGATCGATCAGACGGTGCAACGTGAACTGGAGGCGGTGGGCCTGGCGGATGCCCGTTACAGGATGCCGTCGGAGCTTTCCGGAGGCATGCGCAAACGCGCCGGGTTAGCGCGGGCGCTGATCCTGGAACCTCGCATTCTGCTGATCGATGAGCCCAGCAGCGGGCTGGACCGAGTTACAGCTTCGGAAATCGATAAACTGCTGCTCGGCTTGAAAGGAAGAGTCACGATGGTCATCGTCACCCATGACGTGCGCGAAGCCAGGTGTGTAGGCGACCGGGTCGCCGTGCTGGATAAAGGGCGTTTGCTGGCCGTCGGTCCGGTTGGGGACCTGAAAAACAGCGATAACGGGTTTGTTCGGGGGCTTGTGTCTGAGGGTTAGAAAAAGCTATGCGTATTCGAGTTTGGACTACTGGGCTATTTATGGTTCTCGGATTTGTGCTGTTTACCGGAATTCTGTTCATGGTCGGCAGCCGCCAGAACCTGTTCGGGAAACATATCGATATCTATGCTGAATTTTCGAGTCTGGGCGGTCTGGGCGACGGCGCGAAAGTTCGCGTGGACGGACTCGAGGCCGGACAGATCAAGAGGATCGAGATTCCCCGGTCGCCGTCCGGTAAGTTCCGGGTGGAACTGCAGATCAACGATCCGCTGAGAGGCATGGTCCGCACGGATTCGGTAGCCTCCATCGAAACCGAGGGCGTAGTTGGCGACAAGTATGTTTCTATAACCAAGGGGAGCGATGCTGAGCCCGAGGCCGGGCCGGGTACCATTCTCAGAGGCAAGGAAACGCCCGATATTTCGGCATTGCTCGACAAGGGTTCGGTGGTATTGAGCGATTTGGACGACAGTCTCAAGGACCTGCGCGGCCACGCGGACCTCACCATGACCACCATGACCCGAACCCTTCGTGACGCAGACGGGATGATCGTGAATCTCAAGCCGCGGATCAACAAGATTGCCGGCGACGGAGTTCAGATCGCCGATAACCTCAACCTGCTGGTTGCCGATCTTCAGAACGGCAAGGGTCCGGCTGGCCTCCTGCTCAAGGATGAACAGGCCAGACAGCAAATTCAGGACACCCTCGCCAACGCGAAGCAGTTGACCGCCAACCTCGATCAGGCCTCCGATCGAGTCAACGGGTTGGTGGCCGATTTCCAGTCCCGCGACTTGGGCGCCAGGATGGAGGCGGTACTTCAGAACGCACAGGAGATATCGAGCCGGCTCAATGGGACTTTGAAACAAGCGCTGGGGGACGACCGTCTGGGAAAGAACGGAGCCCAAAACATTCGCAACACGCTTTCCAACCTGGACCAGGCCACTTCCAATCTGCAGGATGATATGGAGGCGCTGAAACACAATTTCTTCCTGCGCGGATTTTTCAAAAAACGCGGCTATTTCAATATGGCTCAACTGACCCGCGAAGACTATCTGCAGGAGAAAGGACTTCAGAAGCATATTTCCAAGCGCCTTTGGCTGCGTGCCGCCGCGGTCTTCGAAACCGGCTCCGATGGAAACCAGCAGATCACGCCCGCCGGATGCCACGCAATCGACACCGAAATCGGTCCGGTGGTGGATGCCCTGCCGTACGACACGATTGTCGTCGAGGGTTATGCCGGTCGGGGATCACCCACTCAGCAGTTCACCACCTCGCGCGAGCGCGCCGAGTTGGTCCGCCTGTATCTGGAAGAGCATTTCGATCTTAATCGCAAAAACCTGGGGATTGTGGCGATGCGTAATGAGCCCCCGAAGGGCACTGGCATCGACGATTGGGACGGTGTTGCAATTGCGCTGGTAGATTCTCCCAAATAGCTCACAACCGATTGGTGGGTATGGCATGATCAAAGAACGCGGGCGGGTTTCCGCCTTTTGCGCATCCACGATCGCCCGCGGAGGAGCCGTCACGGGTGGAGGTCTACTCCCAGATTCGACGCTACGGGCTGGCGGCGATTTCCTGCGGGATCGCGTTGGCATTCGCATGGCCATTTGACGCGCCGTCTTCCTGCTTCTTCCTTGCGGTCATGGTCAGCAGTCTGTATGGGGGCAGGGGACCCGGGTTGCTCGCGGTTGCGCTCTCCTCTCTGGCCTTCGACTATTTCTTTCTCCCGCCGGTATTCCACTTCAGCCTCGATGCTTCGTCCTATCTGCGCTTCGGACCGTTCCTGATCGCGTCCCTGCTCGCCGCGGGGTTGATCGACCGCACGCGGCAAGCCGATGAAGCTCGCCGGAAAATCGCCGCGCAGGTGCAGAGAAGCGAGGCGTATTTAGCGGAAGCGCAAAAGCTGAGCCGCAGCGGCAGTTGGGCCAACTTGCCCGATCGCCTGGGGGTAACTTACTGGTCGGAGGAGATGTTCCGGATCATGGGGCTTTCCCCTGCGGACCATCCCCCCTCCGTGGAGCAGGTCGCCGCGTTGTTTGCGCCGGAGGTCTGGGCGCAGGTGGCGGAAACCTTCGACGCCGCCCGCGTCAACAAGACGACCTTTGATGGCGAGTTCCCGTTGAGGCCAGACGGCGGCGTCGAACGCATGGTCCGCTTCGTAGGACGCCCGGTGCTCGGCCGATCCGGTGAGGTTCTCGAAATTGTGGGGACCGCGATCGACGTCACCGGGCAGCGCCAGGCCCAAGCGGCTTTGCAGCGCGCCTTCGACGAAATCAAGGGATCCGAAGATCGCCTGCGGCAGCGCGAGCGGGATCTGACCACCATCGTCGAGACCATTCCTGGCCTGGTTTGGTGTGCTTCCGCCACAGGTGATCTCACCTATGTGAACCGGCGCATTCTGGATTACACCGGTACGGACCTCGAGACCTTAGCCAAGTCCGGTTGGGTCGGCTTTCTTCACCCGGACGACGTGGCGTCGACCGTCCGCTCCTGGTCGCACTCCCTCGAAACCGGCCAGGCGCTCGAGATCCAATACCGCTTTCGCCGGTTCGATGGCGTGTACCGCTGGTTTCACGTGGTGGGGCAAGCGGCGCGCGATGCGGAGGGGCACCTGACCCGCTGGTACGGACTGCTGATCGACATCGACGAGCGCAAGAACATGGAAGAGGCGCTGCGCAACACCCAGGCGCGGCTGTCGAGGGCCGCCCAGACTGCCACCGTAGGCGAACTCGCCGCTTCCATCGCGCATGAGATCAACCAGCCCCTGGCCGCCGTGGTCGCAAACGGGCACGCGTGTCTGCGCTGGCTGTCCGCCGATCCGCCCAATCTCGCCAAGGCGCACGAGGCCGCCGAAAGGATCGTTCGCGACGGTAAGGGCGCGGGCGAGGTGATCCAGCGCATCCGCGCGCTGTTCAGGCGGGCTTCTCTCGAAAAGACGGCGCTCGACGTGAACGATATTATCAGCGAAGTGATTCGACTGACGAGCAGTGAAGTGCTTCGCAGGGGCGTGGCGGTCGATGCCGAACTGGAAGCCGGCCTGCCGCGCATCGAAGGCGACCGCGTCCAGCTGCAGCAGCTTCTGCTCAACCTGCTGGTCAATGGAATGGAGGCGATGGATGCAGTCGCGGACCGGCCGAAAAGACTTTGCATCCGGTCGACGCATCAGGCCGGCGAGGGCGTGCTGGTTGAGGTGCGGGACTGCGGTCCAGGTCTGGCCGAACCGGATAAGATCTTTGAAGCGTTCTTCACCACCAAGGAAAACGGGCTGGGGATGGGTCTGGCCATCTGCCGTTCGATCGTAGAGGCACATAGCGGCCGGCTGTGGGCCGCGTCATCGAACGGAGCCGGCGCGACCTTCTCCTTCACTCTCCCGAAGCAGGCGAGTGCTGCCCAGTGAGCTCCGATAACGCCATCGTCTTTCTGGTGGATGACGATCCTCGCGTGCGGGAGGCGCTGTGCAGTCTGATTTCCTCCGTGGGATTCCGCGTGGCCGCGTTTGGTTCGGCCGCCGAATTTCTGCAATTCGAAAAACCCGACGCGCCCTGCTGTTTGATCCTGGATTTGCAGCTTCCCGACGTCAACGGGCTGGAACTCCAGCGGGAATTGGCCGGCGGGGACGCGCCGCCCATCGTTTTCGTCACCGGCCATGCCGACGTCCCTTCCTCCGTGCGGGCCATGAAGGCCGGGGCGATTGAGTTTCTCCAAAAACCGTTCGGCGAACACGAATTATTGCAGGCCATCGACGCGGCCCTGGATGTGGATCGCGCCTCGCGTCAAGAACGCTCGGAATTGGCCGAGCTTCGCAACAATTATGCTCTCCTCACGCCCCGCGAACGCGAAGTGCTTCCGTTCGTGGTTGCCGGATTTGCGAATAAGGAGACGGCCGGCGAGCTGGGCACCAGCGAGATCACCATCGGGGTCCATCGGGGCCAGATTATGCGCAAGATGGGCGCGCGATCGCTCGCGGAGCTGGTGAGGATGGCGGATAAACTCGCCATCGCTCATACAGTTAGGCCGGGCTGAATAAACATATAATAGGCAGCCCTTCGAATTCCGCTTATGATCGATTCGTGGCCGGGTTCGAAAGACAACTGGTAGTTGCGGTAGACGACGATTTCCGGGTTCGGGAATCCATTGAAAGCCTGGTCGAATCCGCCGGATACGCCCCTTTGATGTTCTCTTCAGCGGAGGAATTTCTCGCGTCGGATACGCTCAATGGCGCAATGTGCCTGATCACCGACGTCCGGATGCCGGGCATCGGCGGAATCGAATTGCAGCGGCGGATTCGGACGGAGCGTCCCAAGCTGCCGGTTATTTTCATTTCCGCCCACCACGACGATGAAACGCGACAGCGCGCACTGGACGAGGGCGCCGCGAGGTTCCTTTACAAGCCCTTTGATGCGGGAGAGCTGCTCGAAGCCATCCGCGTGGCGCTGACCGGCTCTCCCCATTAGAAATAGCGGTTCTGCAGCACTCTTGAGAGAGGAGTAAGACAATGGCTACCTCCGATTTGATTGGCTCCAGTCCGAAGTTCGTGGCTGTGCTCGACGCGATAAACCTGGTTGCGCCGGCCGATTGCACCGTTTTAGTTCAAGGCGAAACGGGAAGCGGCAAAGAGGTGATTGCACAGCGGATTCATCACGCCAGCCCGCGCCGGCAGCATCGCTTCGTGGCGTTGAATTGCGCGGCGATACCGGCGGGGTTGCTCGAGAGCGAATTGTTCGGGCATGAGCGCGGGGCGTTTACCGGCGCCGTCACGCAGACCGTGGGGCGCTTTCAAGCGGCCGACGGGGGCACGCTATTTCTGGATGAAATCGGAGATCTTCCTCTCGAACTGCAGCCCAAACTCCTTCGCGTACTCCAGGAACAGGAGATCGAACGGCTGGGAGGCGGGCGTCCCATTCCGATTAACGTGCGCGTCATCGCCGCCACCAATCAGGATCTGTGGCAGATGGTGCAGGAGAAGAAATTTCGCGCGGATCTGTATTATCGATTGAACGTCTTCCCCATCCGGATTCCCGCCTTGCGCGAGCGGAAAGCCGATATTCCACTGCTGGTGGAACACTTCGTCGAAAAATTCGCGCAGCGCCAGGGCAAGTCGATCGAGCACATCCCTACGGAAGTGATGGATCTCCTGATCGCTCACGACTGGCCGGGCAATATCCGGGAGCTGCAGAATTTCGTCGAGCGCGCGGTCATCACCACCACGGGGCGCGCGTTGAGTCCGCTGGCAGAATTCGCCCTGCCGATCCCCCATACGCGCGCGGATGCCGGTGCGGACCCGGTTCGCACCTTGGCCGACGCAGAGCGGGCGCACATCACGGCTACCCTGCGCGAAACCAATTGGGTGGTCGGCGGCCAGAACGGCGCTGCCTCCCGGTTGGGATTGCCCAGGACCAGCCTCCTCTCCCGGATGCGCCGGCTCGGCATCTCGCGCGGCCGGATGGAGGCGCGGGTGTATCCCATTGCAGACGCCCGTGAATTTCCCGCCGCACCGGGCGCCGTCCGAATGGCCCGTGCGGGCGGTTGCTGAACAGCCCGCTTAACGCCCGCCCTTCCGAATCGCCACGGCGTCGGTGACCAGCCCTGCCGGTCACGGCGGGGATCAACTCCACTTTTCACGCAGACTCGTCACGGCGGGGTCGATTCTCGACTTTTTCTCACCATGTTGCCGGGTTGTGTGTAAACCGCTACGCCGCCGGCGGAACCAGATGCTCTATTCCCGCCGCTTGTTCCATCCGGCGGATGACCGCGGAGAAGTCCTCCTCGCCACCGCTCGAAGCTTCCGCGTCATTGATCGCCGCCGCCGCTTCGGTGGTCGGCATCGAAAGCCGGAAGCCAGCCGCCGCGGCGAGAATCAGTCCGAAATCCTTGCGCATCAAACGAGCCGGAAACTGCGGCGCATAATCGTGCGCCTTCGCAGTCGCCAGCTTTCCCACGTGGGCCGGAGCGACCACGGCAGTCTTCGAAAGCACATCGAACAGAACATCGCGCTGTAGTTCCAGACCCTCGCCGAGCGCGACCGATTCAGCGATGGCTTGCATGCCCACCCCCAGCAGAGTATTGACCACCAGCTTCATGGCCACGCCGGAACCGCCCGGACCCATGTAAAACCACTGCCTGGCAATGGCGGCGAAGATCGATTCGGAAGATTCAAAGACCTGGCGCTCGCCACCGCCGAACAGTGTTAAGGCGCCAGATTCGGCGCTGGTTGTACTGCCGGAGACCGCGACATCCAGTGCAACCATCTCGAATTGCCGCGCCGACTCGTGCAGCCGCCGGGAGGCATCTCGAGAAATGGTGCTCATCTCGATCATCCGCGTGCCGGGCCGGGCGCTGCGCAGAACGTTGCCTACTCCCAGATAAGCAACTTCCACGGCGCGTTCATCCGGAAGGCAGGATAAGACGACATCCACCTGGCGAGCCAGGCTTCCCGGATTCAACGCCACATCCGCGCCGAGCCGGGCGAACTCCGCCGCTTTGGTCTGGTCCAGATCGTAAACCACCATCGGAAACCCGGCATTGACCAGGCGCCGCGCGATTCGTGAACCCAGGTACCCGAGTCCCATGAATCCCAGCCGATTGCCAATACCGATTTTTTCATTTGCTAACATCGATTCACCTCACTAGAATCTTTCACGGATGCGACACCTGCGCCGGTCGCGATATGCGGCCGTTCTGCGCCTCTTCAATCGATACCTGATTTACTTCCAGTGTCCGCGCCGTGGCGCGATCCAGAGCCAGCTTCGCCTTGGCGTACGCACCCTTTGCGGCCACTTCGGTGGACCGCGCCTGCGCCAGATAAGTTTGATATTGGATCACCAGATAATTGGTCGCGAGCCCGACATCGAAGGTGTCTTGCTCCACCTGCACGGATTGCTCCTGAAGCAGGCGGCTCTGGACCGCGGCCCGGTACGCTTCCCAAGCCTGTTGCATCGCGACATACGCATCCGCAACTTCCAGGCGAACCTGATCCTCAAACTGTTGCCGGCGCATCTCCGTCTGCCGGAGCTGAAGCTCGTCGCGAACCGCATCCGCCTGCGCCACGCGATTTCGAAGCGGCAGCGTCAACTGGAGCCCAACGGTGTACGTCGGAAAGTTGTTCTTGAACACCTGCCCCAGCGAGGTCCCATAGCCGCCCGGATAGATTGACGCTCCCGGCGCGAGCGCAACAGCCGGCGCGTTCACATCCCCGGAAAGCCCCCCATTTTGAACCGAGCCGACCACATCCAGCTCCGGCCGAAGCGCGTTGAGCGAGCCCTTCAAGCTGATCTGGGAGTTTTCCACTTGTATCCCCGCCTGCGCCAGGTCGGGCCGTTTTTGAACCGCTTCGGCGATCAAATCTGCCAGCGGAGTTCCCGGCTCTTTCTCGGGAACGGTCACGGAGTCCGTCGCGATCAGATGCGCGGCCAGGATCGCGGGATTCGCCAGCCCGTTGCGAGTGAGCGCCGTCTTCACGATCATTTCCTGCTGCTGCACCAGGCCCCGCGCCGAAATGAGAGCCTGTCTCGCGACCGCAACCTGGGCCTGCGCCCGCGTCAGTTCGATGGGCGCGAGCGTGCCCTGGTCCACTTTATTCTTGTTATCCTCGTACAGCCGCTCCGCCAGGCGCACCGCCTCGTTCTTCACGTTGACGTCTTCATTCAGACTCACCAGGTCCGTATACAGCCGCGCGATCCCCGCCACTGTATCGATCACCTGCTGCCGAAATACCAGTTCGGCGATCTTTGCGTTGTTCTTCGTAATGTGAATGTAGCGGCGGTTCAGCTCGATTCCGAAACCGCGCAGCAGCGGCTGGGCAATCGTGAATCCCAGGCTGGAGCTGACCAAAGGGTTGTAAGTGTACCGGCTGGCGTTCGAAGTGAGCCGCTCATTGTCGAACGTCATGCCGAGCTGCGCGCCCGTTGAAAACCCTTGAGTGAATCCCGCATTTCCCGTGACGCTGTTGGAAACCAGCCAGTTCGTTGAGCCAACCAGCAACGGATCGAATTCCGGAGTGCTTTGATGCCCCCAGCCGGCTAAAGCCGAAAGGGAGGGATCGTATTGCGGAATCACCGGACCGATCGACAGCGGAATCCCGCCGTCGATCGCCAGATTGTTCTGCTGCTCGGTGATCAACGCGACGTCGGAGAAGTTGGTGTTGATCGCCGCCGCGGGCGTGGGGCTTGACGTAAGCGTCGTAAGCAGCGGGCCGTTCGGACCTCCGATTCCCGGCGGAGTCTCATTCACCACCAGGCTCAATCCGCGCGGCAAACCGCCGCCCTTGGTCCGCTCAATCTCGGTTTGCGCGATTCGCGGAAGATCCCGCTCCAGCTCGATATCGAGATTGTTTTCGAGTGCCAGCGCGATCGCGTCCGCTAATGAAAGATAGATCTGGCCGCCGCGCATCAGTTCGAAAATGCGTTCCGAATTCTTAAAACTCACTCGCGGCACCGGCTTCGCTTCGTAGGGCCGGATCAACGAGCTTTCGAGGAAGTTTTGCGCCGAACCGACCCCAGCGGTGAGCAGCACAAGGACCCCTAGCCGCGGCAATTTCATCGCTATCCTTTACGAGCTGGTTGAAAAAGGGGACAGACTACTCTGTCCCCAGCCGCAACATATTGATTTCCGCATCTGCTTCGACAGTGGACAGAGCGGTCTGTCCCCTTTTTCAACCAGCTCTTAACGTTCGAATTCGGAGCCGCGATTTGAACCAGGGCGCCTTCCTGCACTGCATCGCTCGGATCGACCACCACTTCCTGGCCCAACTTAAGCCCGCTCGGGATCTCCAGCTCAATCCCGTAATCCCTGCCAGGCGTGACCGTCTGAAAATGCACGCGCCGGACCCGCGCCACCGTCGCCTGATCCATCCCGTCCGCGCTGACCTTTTCCTGCTCGCCCGGCGTCAACGGCTGGAGCACCGCGAGAACGGTCCCGCTCGCCCGGACCACCAGCGCCGCATCGGGTACCAGAAACGGAGGATCGATTCGATTGGTCGAAAACGCCACGCTCGCGTACATTCCCGGCAGCAGCTCTCCCTTGAGATTCGCAACATCGACTTCGGTCAGCAGCGTTCTGGATTGAGCATCCAGAGAGCTGGAGGTGCGCGTCACCGTTCCCCTGAAGCTCAGCGCGGGGAGCTGCTGCACCGTAACCGTCGCCTCCCGGCCGACTGCGATATCCGGTGCATAGGTTTGCGGCACGGCGATCAGCACGCGCAGCTTCGAAATCTCCGCAAGGCGAAAAATTTCTCCACCGCTCGGAACATCGGACGGAGCCGCGGCATTGGGCCGTGCCGGCCCCAACGTGGAACCCGTCGCGGAGATGAGCGCGCCCACATCCACGTTCCGCGCCGTGATGATCCCGTCGAACGGAGCCGTGATCTGCTCATAACCTTGCAGCGTACGCAGGCGATCCAGCGTCGCCTGGCTCGCGCGAACATATTCCTGGGCGGCGCGGACGGTTTTCTGTTGCGCATCGACATTCGCTTTGGCGGTGATGGAAGCGGTCGATTGATTGTCGCCATCCTGCCGTGAAACCGCGCCTTTCGCGGTCAGAATCTTGTATCGTTGCCACGTAATCTCCGCCAGATTGCGGGTGGCGGTGAGTTGCTCAAGCGTGGCTTGCGCCTGGCCGAGCTGGCCCTGGGCCTGCGCCAGCGCCGCCTCCGCCTGGGACACCTGTTGATCCAGATCCGGCGCATCGATATCCGCCAGTCTCTGCCCGGTGTGCACGCGATCCCCGATATCGACATACCGCCGCTTCAGAAATCCCGCCGCGCGGGCGAAAATGTACGCCTCCGTGATCGGTGTCACGTTTCCGGGCAGCGTGAATTGCGTGTTCAAAGCCGCTCGCTTCACCACTGCGGCATTCACGATCGGAGGAGTCGCCCTGCGCTCTGCCGCCGCCACATCCAGCGCTTTGGTCAGCCGCTCGCGCGGCAGATACCCGACCCGGTAAACTGCCGCCGCCGCTCCCACAACCACCAGCGCACCCAACACCTTCGACCCGATCCCGAAATGCGCTTTGCGATCGCTCATGGCGTGGGAATCTCCCCGGCCTCTTCGGCGATCCGCCGATCCATATCCACCGGCGCGTTCTTTCGAAGCAGCGTGTAAATAATCGGGACAAAAAATAGCGTGGTCGGCGTCGCCAGCAGCAGTCCGCCAATCACGGCCCGTCCCAGCGGAGCATTCTGCTCACCGCCTTCTCCCATCGCGAACGCCATCGGAAGCATCCCGATAATCATCGCGAGCGCGGTCATCGTCACCGGCCGGATTCGAGTAAACCCGGCCGCCAGCGCGGACTCGATTGCGCTTTTGCCGGTGGCGCGTTCGTCATTGGCGAACGTGACCAGCAGGATGCTGTTCGCAGTCGCCACGCCGATGCCCATAATCGCCCCCATCAGCGCCGGCACGCTCAGAGTGGTGCCGGTCAGGTAGAGCATCCACAGCATGCCCGCCAGCGCTCCCGGCAGCGCCATCAAAATGATGAACGGATCCAGCCAGGACTGAAAATTGATCGCCATGACCAGGTACACCAGCACCACCGCAAACACCATCCCCAGGCCCAGCCGCGTGAAGGACGTCCGCATGGTGTCCACTTGACCCCGCACGTTGATCGTGGTTCCGCGCGGAAGCGTAGAACTCACCTTCGCGACAATCTGCTCGATATCCTTGGCGAAACCGCCCAGATCGCGCTTGTCCGGCGATGCGAAAACGTCGATCACCGGCTGAATATCGTAGTGGCTTTCGATCTCCGGCGAATTGTTGCGCTTCAATCGCGCCAGATTGGAAAGCAGTTCGGTTGTCCCGCCGGCGATCGACGTGATCGGCGTGCGCTGCATGGCGTCGAAGGTGTTGACTCTGTATTGCGGCGTCTGCGCCGCCACCTGATAATTGACCCCGTTCTTCGGATCCAGCCACTGATTCGGAGCCACCTGCCCGCTCGCCGATAACGAGATGAGCAGACTGCTCGCGACATCTTTCTGCGTCAGGCCAGCCTCATCCGCCAGGATTCGATCGACATTCACATCCACCGTCGGATAATCCAGGCGCTGCCGCGTGAACACGTCGACCGCTCCGGGCAAACCGGCGATTTCGTGCTGCAATTTTTGAGCGACTTCAGCGTTGTGATCCAGATCGTTGCCCGCCACCTGAACGTCCACCGGAGCGGGCAAGCCAAAGTTCAAAATCTCGCTGGTAATATCGGCCGCCTGGAAGGAGAACCCCTCGGCGGGAAACTTCACCGCCAACTCCTTACGAAGCTCGCGCGTGTAGTCGAGCGTGGGGTGATGATCCGGCTTCAGCGAAATCAGAATGTCGCCATCGCCATTGCCGTTGGTGATGCTGTCGCTGAACGCCAGATTGATTCCCGAATTCGGAAGTCCGATGTTATCCAATATGGAATCGAGCTCCTGCGCCGGAATCATGCTGCGGATCTCGCTTTCCACCGACGCAAATATCGCCGCCGCTTCTTCGATTCGAGTGCCGGTAGGAGTGCGGACATGCAGTCGCATTTGCCCCGCATCCACGTACGGAAAGAAGTTCTGGCCCACCACCGTAATCAAAGTTCCCGAGCCCAGCGCAAAAATGAGAAACCCTCCGGCCGCGATCCCGCGGTGCGCCAGAGCCCACTCGAGCAGGCCGTGATAACCGTCCCGGTATTTCTCGAATTTTCGATCGAAAGCCTGGTGGATGCGCCAGATCACGCCTCCGGCGGCGGTGGATTCACCTTCCTGATACAACGAGATTTCGACCGGCAAAAGGTAGTGGACTAGCGTCGGCACCACGGTGCGTGTGAGCAAGTAAGACGTCAGCATCGCGAACGCGACCGCCATCGCCAGCGGCGTGAACAGATACTTCGCCGCGCCCGTCAGCATCAGCACCGGAACGAACACGATGCAGATGCAGAGCGTCGAAACAAAGGCCGGCACCGCGATCTCCTGCGCGCCATCCAGAATCGCGCGAACCAGAGTTTTCCCCTTGATCCCCATGTTGCGATGCACATTTTCGATCTCGACCGTCGCATCGTCCACCAGAATTCCGACCGCCAGCGCCAGACCGCCCAGCGTCATCACGTTGATGGTCTCGCCCAGGAATCCCAGCACAATCAGGGAGGTGAGAATCGAGAGCGGAATCGAGATGCACACGATCAGCGTGCTGCGCCAGCTTCCGAGGAACAGCAGAATCATGAGCGCCGTGAGCAAAGCCGCGATGCTCGCCTCGCGAACCACCCCCGTAACCGCGGATTTCACGAACACGGACTGATCGAATAATTGACTGATCTTGAGCGCCGGAGGAAGCGTCGCCTCGATCTTCGGAAGCAGATCCTTGACGCCCTGCACCACCGCCAGCGTGGATGCGCCGCCATGCCGCAGCACCGTCAGCAGCGATGCGAGTCCGCCGTTGATCCGGACAATATTGGTCTGCACCTGAAACCCGTCGCGCACCGTTCCGATGTCGCGGAAGTACACGGGGTTGCCGTTTACGGTCTTGATCGGCAGATCGTTCATTGCCGAGATCAGCTCCGGGCTGCTGTTGAGCCGGATCAGGTATTCGCGCGTGCCCACTTTCACGGTTCCCGTCGGAAGAATCAGATTCTGAAGATTCAGTGCATTCGAAACATCCGTGGCGGAAAGCCCTTTGCCATACAACGCCTCCGGATCCAGGTCCACCATGACCGATCGGACTTTCCCGCCGTAAGGCAACGGCACCGAGATCCCGGGCACCGTCGCCAGCCGGGTACGAACGAAATTCTGTCCGTAATCGTAGAGCTGCTGTTCGGTGAGCGTCCCGCTGCTCAGACCTAACTGGAGAATGGGAACGCTCGAAGCATCGGTCTGCACGATCAGCGGCGGAAAAATCCCCGGCGGCATGGTTCGAAGCAGTGTCTGACAAACCGCGGTCACCTGCGCGACGGCCAGATCCACATTAGTGCCCGGCTGCATGTAGACGCGGATCAGGCCGACCCCGTTATACGCCGTCGACTCGATGCGCTCGATATCGTTCACGGTCGTCGTCATGGCGCGCTCGGAAACGATCAGGACCCGTTTCGCCATGTCATCCGGACTCATGCCGCTGTAACTCCAGATCACGCCCACCATTGGAATATTGATGTAAGGAAAAATGTCGGTGGGTGTTGTGACGATCGCAAGTCCGCCCAGAATGCCGATCAGAATCGCCATCACGATGAACGTATACGGGCGCCGGAGCGCAAGCCTGACGATCCACATTGCGATTAGGCCGCCTGTTTCTTCAGCGTCTCGTCAATGTGCCACCATTCGTCGGGACTCAGTTTGACATCCGGAGCGCCGGCGATCCCGTTCACCTGGGCTTCGCTGCGGACCCCGACGATGGCTCCCGTCACGGCCGGATTTTTCAAAGTCCACGCGATGGCGACTTCGCCAGGAGTGGCCTTGTGCCGCTGGCCGATGGTGCGCAGCAGTTCGACCAGTCGAAGATTGCGGGTAAGCAGCGGTTCCTGGAAATTCCGACTGCGCTTACGCCAATCGTCTTCGGGAAGCCGTGCGATTCGTTCCCGGGTCATCGCGCCGGTCAGCAGCCCCGAAGCCATCGGAGAATATACGATGATGCCAATGTCGTGCTTCAACGCGAACGGAAGCGTCGCGGACTCCACCTCCGTCGCTAACAGCGAATACGGCGGTTGAAGTGAAGTGATCGGCGCGACTGCCAGCGCCCGCTCCATCTGCCGCGCGTCGAAGTTCGAAACGCCGATGTGCCGGATCTTTCCTTCGGCTTTAAGCTGTGCCATCGCGCCCACCGCTTCCTCGATGGATCCGGGCGATGCGCTCTCCGGATTTCCCTGCCACGCCGGCCAATGAATCTGATACAGATCGATCGTGTCGACGTTCAACCGCCCGAGGCTCGCCTCAGCTTCTTTTCGAATCGAAGCCGCTTGCAGGTTGTGCGAGATCTTGCCCGACGCATCCCACACCAGGCTGCATTTCGTAAACACATACGGTCGCGGGCGCAGATCGAGAATCGCTCGCCCCACCACCGTTTCCGAATGCCCCAACCCATACGCGGCCGCGGTGTCGATCCAATTCATTCCGCGATTCAGCGCCGCACGAATCGCCGCAATCGACGCGGTATCCTCCTGCGGACCCCATCCGAATTCCCACTGCCCCCCACCGATCGCCCAGGCGCCGACTCCGATCGGCGTAATTTCCAAATCGCTCTTTCCAAGTTTTCGTGATGTCATTTGACCAGCGTCCTTTTGAAGCTTCAAGCGGCCAGGCAACCAAGTGCAGCTCGTGGGCCGGTCAAAACAGGCTTTGGAATCCGGCGATTGCGGAGATCGGTTGCCGGGACGTGTTCAGGTAGCGTCACCGCCTGACGCCTCGGCGACAGAGCCCGGCCTAGTGTCCCGAGTTGGAAATTCGTTACATAACCGAGACCGATGGCGTGGGGCCGGCTTTCAGCCGGCGGACCCGTTTTCCAACGGGTCCAGCCGACCTAAAGGTCGGCAGCGGGCAAGAATGCCCACCCCACAATGCGACGAACTCCTTACTCGGGACACTAGGTGCGCGCCGGCACTCCGCTGAACAGGGGGCCGAGGCCTTCCGCCATGGTGGGATGCGTGAAGACCGCATCGCGGAGCGCGGTGTAAGGCAGCTTCCCCATCATCGCGGTCTGGACCACTGCCATTACCTCGCCCACGTGCGGTCCCACCGCCGTGAAGCCGAGGATTTCGTCGCTCTCGCGGCTGACCAGCGCCTTCATAAAGCCGCGCGTTTCCGATAGTGTCCTCGCGCGAAGCACGGCCAGCATGGGTAGCTTCGCTACCCGGTATGCGCGGCTCGCCGCGACCGCTTCGTTTTCGCTCAGTCCCACTCGCGCGATTTCAGGATCGGTGAACAGGCAATACGGGATCAGGCGATCGCGCGTGCTTCGCGAGCCACCGTGAAGGTTGCTGTGTACAATTCGGGCGTCGTCCTCGGAGACATGCGTGAACTGAGGGCTGCCGGCGCATTCGCCCAACGCCCAGACGCCCGGCGCCGTCGTTTCCAGGCGTTCGTTCACCTGGATAAATCCACGGGCGTCCAGCGCTACCCCGGTTTTGTCGAGACCGATGTTCATCGTGTTGGGAATTCGACCCGTGGCTGCCAGGATATCGCTCGCTTCGACAACCGCCGTTCCCGTCGGGTCAGTAACAGTCACGCGCACCGACCCTCCGGATGCGCCTTCCACCTGCGTAGCCTCCACGTTCAAACGAACATCCACGCCGTCAAGATGGAGTAACTCACTGGCAGCATCGGCGACGTCTTTATCTTCGCGGGGAAGCAACTGCGACCCACGTTCCAGAACCGTGACGCGGCTTCCGAAACGCGCGAAGGCCTGCGCGAATTCCAGGCCCACATAGCCGCCGCCCAGGACGATCAAATGGCTGGGAAGGCGATCCAGTTCGAGCGCCTCTATGTGTGTCAGCGGTTTCGCGGCGCCAAGGCCGGGGATGTCGGGGATGGCCGCGTGAGTGCCCAGATTCAGGAACACGCGCTCGCCGCGCAGCGTGCGCACGCCGCCGTGGTTCAGCCGGACCTGAATGGTTTTCGGTTCGACGAAGCTGCCCTCGCCAAACACCAGCTCGGCGCCGCTTTTCTTGTAGTTGTCCATGTGCAAGCTGACCAGGCCGTCCACCATCCGCCGCTTGCGAGCCCGCACCTCGGCCATTTCAATCGATGCCGGCGCGGTACCGCTGCCGAAGTCGCGGTCATGCCGGACAAAGTCGGCCACTTTCGCGCTGTGGACTACGTTTTTGGTCGGCAGGCAGGCGATATTCGGGCAGGATCCCCCGATCAGGCCGCGCTCCACCACCGCTGTCCGCAGTCCTTCACTGCCGCTGGTCCAGGCGGTAATCTTGCCTCCCGCCCCGCTGCCGAAAATGAGGACGTCGAACTGCTCGACTTGACTCATGACACGCATCCTCCTCTTGGTCTCGCATACGACAAGTTAGATGCACTTCGGCATCCCGCGTGAGAGTGAAAACGGACGTGCTCCCCTCCCTCATGGTCGGGGTTCCGTTTTGGGGCGCTTACGGAACCCCGCGCGTCAGCAAGGGGAGCACGTCCGCAGTTTTCAACACGGACTCGGTGAGCGTGAGGCTTCTCTGCGAAGCAAGCGTAACGCCGATTCCGCCTTCGAATTCACGCTCCGGCTGCGATCGCCTGCCCCTGCCGTCCCGATATCACGTTGCAAATTCCGAGCCGCGCCATCCGGGCAATCAAAGTGGTCCGTGGCAGCCCCAGGTGTGCAGCCGCTCCGCGCGGTCCGCCGATCACTCCCCTGGTTTCCCGCAGGGTCGCCATGATGTGCGCCCGTTGAGCCTCAGCCAGCGTCCGGACCGGCGCTCGATCGTCTTCTGCGTACGTTCCCAACCGCGCGTGCCGGACTTCGCTTCTTAAATCCTCCGTAATCTGCCGGCTAAGCTCGGGCCCGCTGGTCATGATTACGGCGCGTTCCATCACATTTTGCAGTTCCCGTATATTGCCCGGCCACTCATAACGCTTCAGATCGTCCATGACCTCGTCGGGAATGTGCAGGACCGGCTTTCCCTGCCGCTCCGCGAATTTCCGGACGAAGTGCTCGATCAGCAGCGGAATATCCTCGCCGCGTTCCCGCAACGGCGGCAGTGTTATCGGAAAAACATTGAGCCGGTAGTAAAGATCGGCGCGGAATCTGCGCTCTTCCACCATTTGCCCCAAGTCCCGATTGGTGGCCGCGATCACCCGCACGTCCACCTGGCGTGTATGGACGCCGCCCAACCGCTCGAATTGCTTCTCCTGCAGCGCGCGTAGCAGCTTCGGCTGCAGTTCCAGTGGAAGATCCCCGATTTCATCCAGAAACAGGGTCCCTCGGTCCGCGGCTTCAAACCGCCCGATGGCCTGCGCCACGGCTCCCGTGAAGGCGCCTTTTTCATGACCGAACAGTTCGCTTTCGAGCAGCGTGGCGGGAATCGCGCCGCAGTTGAGCGCCACGAAACGATTCCTGGCCCGCGGACTCGCCTCGTGAATCGCTCGCGCAATCACTTCCTTGCCGGTCCCTGTTTCGCCCTGAATCAGGACCGCCGAGTCCACCGGCGCAACCATCTGCACGTCCCGGAGCAAAGCCTGGAATTTTCGACTGGAGCCGATTAACTCTAAACTAGCCATAGTTTTCTCTCCTTGCCTGGACCGTACCGCCCGTTCTAATCACTGATCCCTGTGCCGATTGTCACCCCAATCCTGGTCTGGTATCGCCCCTAGATGGGGTCTTGATCGCTCCCCCGAAGGTTGGGAGGCCGATACCACCCTTTAGCGGGGTGTCCTCAGCCTATAATTCGATAATTCCGCGCTTCAGCCCGATCGTGACGGCGTGGGTCCGGTCGTTGGCTCCCAGTTTGGCCAGGATGTTCTTGACGTGACCTTTGACGGTTTCCTCGCTGAGCGATAATTGCGCGGCGATCTCTTTGTTGGCGTTCCCCTCGGCGACCGATCGAAGCACATCGATTTCTCTTGGCGTGAGAGAGTCATCGGTGGCATGCTCGGCGATCTGCGCGGCGACCTCCGCGGGCAGACGTTTCTGGCCGGCATGCACCGCACGAATGGTCTCGATCAGTTCCTTGCGCAGCAGCCCTTTTAATAGGAAGGCTCTTGCGCCGGCCTTCAAAGCGCGAAAAACCTGAACGTCCCCGGCGTAAGTGGTCAGCATGATGACGCGCGCCTCCGGGAACTCCCCGCGGATCGCGCTCAATGCGTCGATGCCGCCCATCTCCGGCATCTGCAAATCCATCAGCGTCACATCCGGACGATGCGTCCGGAAAAGTTCCACTGCCTCGCGCCCGTTGGAGGCCTCCGCGATCACCTCCATATCCGTCTGCCTTCCGATCATGGCGGCGATGCCGTCGCGCAGCAGCGTGTGATCGTCGGCCGTAAGGATTCGAATCAAGCTCTTCCCGCTTTCTTGCCGATCAACCGCAGGCTGGAGCGGCCCGCTTGGTCCTTTGCCGGGGCCCGGCCGTCCAACTCAGACCGCTGTGCGCGGCCTCGTCATGAAGCTCATTATCTCAGTTCACCCCTCCCGCCGCCCAACCCACTGGACGTGTCTGTGGTTCGACAGATTGACGTTTTTTGACGAACGTCCGAAGCGCGGGGACCGCTGTAAATTCCAGAAAACACAGAGAGAATTGATGGAGATCAAAATGCACCCTCCCAAGTCGGCGGGTCAGCCGCCCGCGAAGGAGTTGCATGCTGGATACAAGCCCGGGTTTCGCTATGTACAGTTCAGTGCCGAACGTTGCGACCGCCGACGAAGCCGATTTGATTCGTAACGTCCTCGCGGGACGGCGCGATCTGTTCGGCGCCTTGATTGCCTCGCACCTCAAGCCGCTCTCGCGGATGGTGCGCGCGGCGGTCGGCATCCACACCGACGTCGAAGACGTAGTCCAGCAAACCGTGCTGAAAGCGTTGCTGCACCTCGACCAGTTTCGTTTTAAAGCCAGCTTCCGGACCTGGTTGATTCGAATCGGGATTAATGAGGCCCGGCAGTGGCAGAGAAAATCTTCCTCCGCGCGCCTCCGCACGGCTGACCTGGCCGGCGTGTCTGACTTCCACGCTACCGACGACATCTCCTCGCCCCTCGCACTCTGCCAGAGGGATCAGGCCATTACCCGGCTGCGCGCCGCATTCGCCCGGCTCCCCGACAAATATCGAGTGGTCATCCGGCTGCGCGATCTGGAGGAGCTCAGCCTTTCCGAAGTCGCCCAGCGCCTGGGATTGACGGTCCCCGCGGTCAAGACGCGGCAGTTGCGTGCCCGCAGAAAGATGGCGGAGTTCCTGGGACGGTCCGGGAATTCGGATTACGTTCCCGTGACGAAGCCCCACGGGAGACCACGTTCCTCCTGCCGGGAATGTAACGTCACTGCATCGCATCAGGCCATCTCGTTTCAATAGTCCTTCGGATAGACCAGCCCCGCCGGTGAGAGTGTGAAAAGTGGAGTTGGTCGGCCTTGCTCCCCTCCCTCACGGTCGGGGTTCCGTTTGGCGCCAGGTCGAATGAGCCACATACGGAACCCCGCGCGTGAGCAAGGGGAGCAGGTCCGCAGTTTTCACATGGAAGACTCGTGACGGCGGGGATCATCCTCACTTTTCACCCAGCACTGGTAACGGGCCGCAACTCGCCCCGGATTTTTCGCCAGTCGGGTCCGCGGGTCCCGAAAACGCCGCAACGTCATCGATTTGCAACCGGCGGTCCGTATACTCGATTCGAACGTGTCGGAGAAAAACCCCCAGGGGGAAGTGACTCGGCTGCTAGCCGCGTGGAGCCAAGGCGACCACAGCGCGCTCAACGAAATGATGCCTCTGGTGTATGCCGAGTTGCACCGCATCGCCCGCCGCGCCTGGAGCCAGCACCCGCACAACAACACTCTGCAACCCACCGCCCTTATCAATGAAGCGTACTTGAAGCTCGCCAATGCCGAAAATGCCACCTTCCAGGACCGTTGCCATTTCTTCGCGGTGGCATGTAAAGCGATGCGCCAGATTCTGGTCAACCACGCCAAGAGCCGCCTTTCCGAAAAGCGCGGCGGCGGCGTGGCCAACGTTTCGCTCGACGATGTCCAGCCCGCCGTCCATCAGGAAGCCGCCGAGATCGTCGCGCTGCACGAAGCGCTCGAAGCCCTCCACACCGTCGACCCGCGCAAAAGCATGGTGGTCGAGATGCGCTACTTCGGAGGCCTCAGCATTGAGGAAACCGCCGAAGCCATGGGCGTCTCCGTCGGCACCGTCAATCGCGACTGGCGCCTGGCCCGCAGCTGGCTGATCCGCGAGATGAATCGCGAGCCGTCATGAATCCGCCTGCCTGGGAAGACATCGAGCGCCTCTACCACGCAGCCCTGGACCTCCCCGTGTGCGACCGCAAAGCCCTGCTCGCCCGCGCGACCCCCGAACTGCGCCAGGAAGTCGAATCCCTGCTCGAAGCCGATGCCGGCGACGGACTGCTCGCCACCCCCACCCACGTCGCCGCCGATCTGCTGGATGGCCAGCCCGGCGGCCTCGCGGCCGGTCAGCGCGTGGCCGATTACGAAGTCGAATCGCTCATCAGCATCGGCGGCATGGGCGAAGTCTATCTGGCTCGCGACAGAACCGGACGGCCCGTAGCCCTGAAGATCCTCCGCCGCCATCTGATCGTCAACCCTCAGGCGGTCGACCGCTTCGAAACCGAAGCCCGCGCCGCCTCCGCGCTCTGCCATCCCAACATCGTCACGATCTACGAGTCCGGAAAATCGCCGGCCGGATTATTCATCGCGATGGAGTGGCTGGACGGCTCCACCTTCCGCACCATCATGGACGCCGGTCACGCGGAGATCCCTCAGGCCATGGATTGGGGCGGCCAGGCCGCGCGCGCACTGGCTGCCGCCCACGCCGCCGGAATCCTGCATCGCGACCTGAAGCCGGAAAACATCATGCTGCGCAAAGACGGGGTCGTGAAGATCCTGGATTTCGGCCTCGCCCGCCACGACGGAGCAGTGGGCGCGGACCCGAGTTCCATGGGCGCGTCCGGAACCATCTCCGGCACCCTTTCCGGGACCCTGCTCTACATGCCGCCCGAAATCCTCCGCGGCGAGACTGCTACCAGCGCATCCGATGTGTTTTCGCTGGGCGCGTTCCTGTATGAGCTGACCGCCGGCCAACATCCCTTTGCCGGGGAAACCCCGCTCGACGTCTTCGAGGCGATCGAACTCCGCCCGGTGGCCCCGGTCGCTTCCATCCGTACCGGCGTTCCCGGGGAAGTGGACGGCCTGATCCTGCACATGCTCGACCGCCGTCCCGCCGCCCGTCCGTCGGCCCAGGAAGTGTGCGAGGTGCTCGTAAACACGCCAACGCGCCCCACCAATGTCGCGCCTCACCTCCGAACCACCTGAGGCGCGACCGTAATGGAGCGCGTGAGCGACGAAAGCCGTAATCCGCCGGCTACGATTTCCTTCAGACCAGCCCTGCCGGTGAGAGTGTGTGTGAAAACTTCGGACGCGCTCCCCTTGCTAACGAGTGTGTGTGAAAAGTCGATGCCTCACCCCGCCGTTACCGGCAGGGCTGGTCTATCGCGTTGAAGGCGCAGACGTCCGTGACCAGCCGTGCCGGTCACGGCGGGGATCAACTCCGCTTTTCACACAGACTCGTGAAGGCGGGGTGAAACGGCCGGTTTTCACACAAACTCGTGACGGCGGGGATCGATCCCAGACCCGTAACTGAAGCGAGGATGTCCGGGCGCTTAGTTCGAAGCGTTCCTCAGATCCACCTGCACCGTCAGATACGGTGAAGGAGCGGTCTGGTTGATGTACTGAACCTGGTCCTGGCACTTCGGATCCTTGCGAACCCAGCTGCCATCCACGTAGCTGCCTTCGCAGAAGTGCGAATTCGCTTTGTCGATGATCTTCTGCTCCACCGTCCCGCGATAGGTGTTCACCTGGAACAGAGAGGCCGCCTGGTCGCGCTTCAGCTTGTCGGCCGGCCCGTCGGTCGCCACTTCTTCCGGCTTGAAATACACCGAGAAGTTGTCCCGGCCCGGAACGCTCTCGCCCGCCGACATCACGGTGCCGTTGTAGGAATACAGCGCTTCAATGGCTTTGACTTTTTCTTCCACCTTGACCTGCTCGCAATTCGAGCCATCCGGTTCCCGGAACTGCTTATCTTTGCAATTCGGGTCCATCGACGTGCTGGTCCGGGACGCCAGTTCCACCGACTTCAGCTTCTCAAACCGGATGGTCGACGGATCGACGCTGGCCGGGATAGATGCGACATGTGTGAAGGGGTTCAACGGTCCGCCTTGCACGGTGGCAACCGGTGCAGGGGCGGCGATGGTGCCGTGCCCTTCATTGCTCGAAGTCGAGCTGTTTTTGATTACCAACGCAAGCCCGCCCGCGACCACCACTGCGGCGCCGGCCAAAAGTGCAATCTTTGTTGCGGTCATATTCTGCTCCTTCTGTATGGATCCCAATTCCGGCTGTTGAAGCGCTGCTTCGTGGCCGCTTACCTCACTTAACAAGAACGCCACGCGAACCGTATCATCGATCCTATAAATTTTTCCGCGCCCCGCTCTAGTCCCGGCTATTATATTGAAAACACTCCCCAAATCGACCCCATAAAAACCGCTTAACGTGACGCCTGGGTAGCGAGCCCACTCTGAAACACTCGCGCACCGATTCGGCTCTTATAAACGAGGAGAGCAAATCCTATGCGCGCTTTTAATATTCTCGCGATCACAGCAATGGCGGTCATCGGCTTCACTGCAACCGGGACCAAACTGAACGCCCAGGTCAGCGTTGAAATTGGACCGGCCCCGATATGCCCCTATGGCTATTACGATGTCCCACCGTACACCTGCGCTCCCTACGGCTATTACGGCCCGGAATGGTTTGTGAACGGTCTTTTCATCGGCGCCGGACCCTGGTTCCACGGCCCTGCCGATTTCCATGGCCACGTCAATAATCATTTCCATCCCGACCATGGGTATACAGGCCACATGCCCGCACGTGGAGAGAAAGCGGCTCCCGAAAATCGGGTGGACAGGATGCCCAGCTTCAAAGGCAACGAAATGCGCGACGGCCGCGGCCACGTCACCGGAAAGCGCTAGTGTAAAAAGGGGGACAGAGCACTCTGTCCCCTTTTTTACATCGGGCACGATTTCCGGCGTTAGCGATAGTTGGTCTGATCCAGTTTCGATAAGTCCAGACTCTCAGGCAGCACGCCGATGGTCACAATCGCGAACGTGAATACCGTGGTGTTCGGATGCAGATGGCCGCCGAAGGCTTTCTCGGGAGTCGCCATGGTCATATGCGCGTGGATTTTTCCACCCGTGATATAGCCGTTCATGCTGATGATGTCGGCGGGCTGCGTGGGGTCCTTCTCAATGGTGATCTTGGCCGGAAGCGTCCGGTTGCTCACCTGGTGGATCTGGTAATTCCGCACCGAGCCCGCGCAGGAGAGAATCACCGCGTTGACGATGTGGTTCTCCTTGACCATCTTTTCCATCCCGGCCAGCAGATCCGTGTCGTACTTGAATCGCCAGATCATCACCTTCTCAAACTGCGTCGGAATGGAATAAACGTCCGGCACCTGATCGCTATTGGGCTTGGCGTCGCCGGAGCCTCCGGTTTCCATGCGGGTCTGCTGCGCCGCGGCCAGAGCCGCAAACATCAGGAAGG
The DNA here is from genome assembly GCA_963797245.1 of Terriglobia bacterium. Lineage (GTDB taxonomy): Bacteria > Acidobacteriota > Terriglobia > Bryobacterales > Bryobacteraceae > Palsa-187. Next base: position 133,283 of record CAWCPE010000004.1, on the reverse strand, counting down.
CTAGCTTGATCATCCAACGATGATACAACCGGCGGCGAGCTACTTCTTTTCCGCCGGAAAGCGGGTATCCATCGGCTTGGACGGGTTCGCCTGGATCGCCAGCGTGGCGCAGTGGTGATAGCTGTAGTCGCCATCTTTGTTCAGGCCATGCGATGCCATGAATTCGATAATCTGCAGCGTGCAGGCCGAGCAGCTGATGTTGGGGATATCGACATCGGTTTCGACATCGTTATCGAACCTCGCAGTGTGTTGGAACAACCCGTCGGCCAGCACCGGCGGGACCGGCGGATAATGGATGGCTCCGGAGACGGAGCGCGGACCCTTGGAGGTATTTTCGGTCCTCGCTTCCGGATCGGGTGGAAGCTCGCTGCGGGAGTTCACGGCCAGCGCGACCCGGTAAAATCCGGGATGAAAGACGGTCTCGCGAAGTTTGATGTGGAGCTTTTCTCCGCCCTGAACCTTGGTCACCGCTCCGGTCGGCTTGCCCGGATCGGCCGATGTGCCGCCGCACGGCGCCATCTTCTGCGGATCGCCGCTGGCGGACTCCTGGATCCAGGACGCCGGTTCCAGCAGATGAAAATGCGCGACTCCTCTTTGCGCGAGCAACGCCAGCGCGAGAGACCCCAGCGCCAGATATTGAAAACGTCTCATGCCATCACCTCCGTTTGACCAAGTTCCGAACAGTCTAGCATAGGCCCCCGCACTAATGTGTCCGGCATATTCCGCCGATCATCTGACTAAATCGGAGGATCGGAAATGGCACGCAGAACAATGAAGACGTCGATTCCACGAGAAGATGCGGGAACGCTCGAACAGCAGATCGCAGCGCTCGCCAATGCGCTCTGGCGCGAGCGGGGGTGTCCCGAAGGGTCGCCCGAACACGACTGGTTTCAAGCCGAACAGCAGCTCCAGCGCGGTCGCAACACGGAAATCGTGAAAGTGGTCAGACGCGCCCGTCGGGCTAGCGATCGGGCCGCGGTTTAGCCAGCATCGGACTGGGAGGGAAAGCGTCGGAGGTTGCCTTCCCTCCCGATGTTGAGGTGATCACCGCTTGTTGGGTACTTTCGACGGGTCGTGTACCAGACAGTAGGTCGTAAGGTGAAATTGGCGGCTGGCTAGTGGCTGCTCCCGGAGAGTTTGCGATAATACTCCGCCACCGAATCGCGATACCCGGCGGGAACCTTGGTGGGATCGGCATTGCGGATGGTGCCGCCGCGGTTTTGATCCAGCTGGCGCCGCAGTTGCAGCTCGATCGCGTCCACTTCGCTGACCAGTTGCTGATGCATCTGCTCCACCAGCGCGGGGTTGCCGGGGAAACGCTTGGGATCCAGATTGCGCATCTCCTCGATCAGGGCTTTCAGCTGCTCGCGCGCTTCGGGAGTGTCCCCCACCGCCGCGCGCACCTGGTTTAGAAGATCCAGTCCCTGGTCGATCTGACGCTGTGTATCGGCCGGGTTAGGACCTTGCTGCGGCGCGACCGCATGGCCCGTGATGCGGGTGTTGCCGGTGTCGTACCCGCCGTAGTTGCTGCCATTCCGATTGCCTGCGCCGCCTCCCGGATTGCCCACCGGACCGGCCTGGCGGTTGCCGACCCCGTTCGCATTCCCGCCTTGACCAGTTTGACCGCCCTGCCCGTCGCGGCCCAACTGGCCTTGCTGACCTCCGCGGCCGGATTGGCCTTGACCGGGTTGACCTTGCCCGCGCGGGTTGCCGCGACCGGCGTTGGCTTGCGAATTCGAATCCCGTCCGAGGCCGGCCAGTTGATCGCGTAAACGCGACAGATCGTCCATGGCGCGGTTGAGGTCGGCGTCTTTCGAAGTTTGCTGCGCCCGGCCCAGCGCGCGAGCCGCATCGCCCACCTGCTGGCCGAGCTTCTGCAAATCATTGGTGAGCGCCGCCTCCGCCTGATCGGAAAACTGGCCGCCGCGCAGCCAATCCGAGCTGCGCTGCATGCGCGTGCCGAGATCGTTTTCATCCAGCCCATCCAGCGCGCCGCGCAATTTGTTCGAAGCCGCCGGTTGCGTCGACGCAAGCTCGCGCGCGGCCGTCCGCATCTGCTGGGTCAGGCGCGAAAGTTCGTCGCTCACCTTCTGGCGATCGTTCACCATCTTGTCGATTTCCTGCGCAGTCGGGAACTTCTGCGGCTTTCCGGCGGCGCGCGCGGCGTTCTGGTCGGCGAGCAGCTTGCGCACGTTATCGGCTTGCTGCTTCTGCTCCGCGGTGAGCTGATCGGCCGTCTGGGCCATCGATTTCAGACGGCCGGCGGCGTCCTGCTGTTCGACTCCGCCCAGCAGGTCAGTCGCTTCGCGCAGGCGTTCGGCAGCCCGGCGTGCGTCGGCCGGTGAACTGGCCCGGCGCATATCGTCATTGGCCTGCCGCAACCGGTCGAGCGCCTGCTGCGCGGCCTGCTGACGGCTATCGGCGGATTGCTGAGGCTTGCCCTGGCTGCCCGACTGACCGGAACGGCCCGATTGCCCGCTCGATTGTCCGGATGCGGAGCCGCCCTGCGAGCCTTGCTGCCCCTGTTGACCCGATTGCGCGAGTTGCTGCTCCATCTTCTTCTGAAGCTCCTCGGCATCGCGCCGCAGCATCTCCTGCTGCCATTTCTCTTCGGCCGTCTGGGCGCCGTTGCGCTGCTGCTGGGCTAAATTCTCTTCGCGCTTGGCGAGCTCATCCAGCTTCTTCAAAGCGTCGTCGATTTCCTTGGCCTTCTGCTCGGCGGTGGAAGACGCTTGCTGCTGGGTCTCGTATTGATTCTTTTCCGTATCGAGCTCCAGATCGAACAGCGCCGCCAGATCGCGCGCCGCCCCGCCGCCTCCTCCACCACCCCCGCCGCGGGCTCCGAAGGCGACTTCGATCTGCCGGAAAGTGGCCTCCGCGCGCAGCAGATATTGCAGCGCCTTCTGCTCCTGCGGGATCGCGTCTTTCCATTGCTCCTGCTGCAACTGCCGCGCGGCGGGACCCATCGCGTCCGACGCCGCGATCATGTCCTTGGTGAAATCGCCGATGGCCTGCACCTGGTCGGTCAGCTCGCGCGCCTCCAGGCGCCCGGAAAGAGACACCGCCTGATCGCGCAGCGTAGCCTGGGATTGGCTGAGCAGCTTGGCGATATCGGCGGCTTGCTGCCTGGTCGCGTGCTTATCGCTTTGTTGCTTGAACGTGGCCGAGATGATTTCCTTTTCGCGCTGTGAAATCTGCGCCTGCTGATTGCCCTGACCTCCGCCGCCTCCGCCGCCGCCTTGCTGCGATTGCGAATACTCGCGCTCGAACGGGTCCGCCTGGATGAACATCATGTCGGTGTGGGTTTCCGCGTTGGCGTCTTTGGCGGTCGCATAGACGCTGATCAGATCGCCGGGAAGCAGCTTGAAGTTCTCAAGCGCCAGCGTGGTCGAGCCATCCGATTGCTTGGCGCCGTGTTGCTTGAGCAGGTCGACCGCGGTTTCCGGTCCGCCATTAATCGAATAGTGCAGCGTCACGCCGCGTAGCCCGTATTCATCGGTCGCTTTGGCGCTGAGCGTGACCTCCTCGATAGGGCTCGCATGATAATCGCCGCGCGGCCGGACCATCGAAATCATCGGCGGGTTGGGCTTGCGCGCTTCGATGAAAAAATCCTCGCTGACGCGCACCGGCTGGCCCTGCTCGACCCCGGCAATGTGATAAACCCCGTCCTGATCCATCTTCACCGTCGCCCGGTAGCGATTGTTTTCGCCGCCGGTGAGCTTGAGCTGCTGGCCGCTATCGAGCTGGATCTGGCCGCCGTTCAAGGGCCGGTCGGTAGAGACTTCAATCTCGGCCTCAGTGCCCTGCACCGCCCGCAGGTCGCCCGAGCGTTCCTCAACTTCGCTCGGCATTCCAGTCCAGGCGGGGTAATGATAGGTGACGCGGATCTGCTTCACCGAAGGCAGGTCCGTCACGCGAATGTTGAAGTGCTTCGACTCCATGGCTCCGGCGGTCACGTAGTATTCGACATTCTCCGGAAGACCAGCCAGCAGATATTCGTAGCCGCCCGCGAAGCTTCCGGCGGCCGTCGGATGCATGGCGATTTCTTCCCACTTCGGCGAGCTCTGAAAGCGCGCGAAGAGCTTGACCGTGGGCGACTGCATGCCGGTAGGGAGCGCCAAAACCATCTGATCCGCATGCCGCCGCACCACGGCGTCGCCCGGAGTCACGCGGAGTTCATAGATCGGTTCGCGATGCGGACCGGTCCACAAAAGCGACGCTCCATAACCCAGAAAGCCGGGCCCCGCCGCGATCATCCAAATCAATACTGCAAACGCCGCGGCGCTGATGGCCGACGAGAGCCACAGTCGGCCGGGCGCAACCAGCTGCGTGGGCTCGGCCGATTTCGCCACGTCCAGCGTATCGGCAGCCAGCAGTTCAATAAAAGGATCCTGACCATCGCGTTCGTTGAAGGTGGTCAGCCGCTGCTCGAATTGCGGGAACGCAGTTTCGGCGGTCCCCACCGCGCGCCGCCGGGTGAGCCGCCGCAAGGGAATCGCCAGTCCGCCGGCAGCCGCGACAGCCAGAATCAGGATCAGCCCGAAACGCGCGGCCGTAACGCTTCCGTGCGAAAACGCCAGCGCATTGGCGATGGCCACCAGCACCACTGTCGCCACCAAAGCGCTGGCCGTGAGGATCGCGAGCCCGCGCAGCAGAGTGCTCCAGCGCAGGCGCTTCTCGAGTTGCGCAATATATGCGTGAAGCTGATCGCGGAGACTCATGGAACCTCCCACGGCGCGACGGTCTTAACATATAGAGGATATCGCATGGCGGTGGTGTTCGCGCCGGAAAGAATCGCAAAGGGATGCCGTCTGTCTTGAAAAGGGGACAGCGTAGAGCGATGAAGCCGAGCTTCACCCGGAAGCATGAAAATCGCCGCTCATCGGGAGGCATTCGGAGGGGGCGTTCCAAAAAAGGGGACAGACCGCTCTGTCCACTGGAGTGGTGGTGTCGGCGGTTGAGGGTGTGTGGGTTGGGCACAGAGTAGTCAGTCCCCTTTTTTGCGCGGGCGTTGGTGGGTACTCCAAGAAGGGGACGGCGTGGAGCGGATTTACAAGAGAGAGTGGTCAGTCCCCTTTTCGAGAGGTGCTTAGTCGTAAAATTCGTCGTCATCGTGGTCGTCGGCCAGGTAGGCGGCGGCGGATTCGGCTCGCTGGTCGCGGTCCCGGCGGCTTAGGGCGGCTTGGATTTCTTCATTCGAAAAAACGAAGCCATCTTCGGCGGGGTCGTAGGGTTCACCTTCTTGTTCATGCATTTGGACGAGGTTGGCGGCTTGATTGAGCTCGTATTGGTCGTCGGGGGCGCGTTCGGATTGGAGTTGCTTGAGGAGGGCAAGAGTTTTTTCGAACTGGCGGGAGAGTCGCTGGCCGTGGAGGCTGAGGTTCGAGAGGGCGCGGGTTTGGGAGTCCAGGGCGGCGGCGATCGAGAGGGCGTCCTGGACCTGTTCAGGTGCATCGCGGAGGGGCGTGGGGGTCGAGACGATGCCGAGGGTGAGGAGATTGTTTTCGAGCGCGGCGACGCGGTTGAGACGCCAGGCGGTGTCGGCCAGGGTCTGTGTGAAATGGGGAGCTGATCCCCGCCATGACCGGCAGGGCTGGTCAAACGGACGCCTGGGTTTTCAACGCGATAGGCCAGCCCTGCCGGTAAACGGCGGGGTGAGGCATCGACTTTTCACACACACTCTGACGCGCGGGGTTCCGCATGGGGCTCCTTCGACGGCGCGGCAAAATGGAACCCCGACCATCAGGGAGGCAGGAGGGATGATTACGATTCGTCGCGCGGGGTGCCCAGGTAATTCGAGGCCAGGATCGATTCGGCTAACGCGGCGACGAGCACGAAGAGCATTACGTACCACCACAGGGATTGCGGGATTTCGTGTTGCGCTGCCGTGGCTGGCGATTCCGGTGAGGACTGGGTGGATTTGCCTTGCCAGAGCGACAGGACGTCGTCGGGGATCACGTCCAGGTTCGACTCTTTGGGGTCGGGATTCACCGCGACTTCGTTCTGGCGGCCGTTGGCGAGACGGAGTTGATAGTAGCCGGCTTCGGTGAGCTGGAACGACTGCGCGTGGGCGGCTTCGCCCAGGGTGAGCGGGCGGCGGCCTTCGGGGTCAGTCACTTCGACGCCTTGGGATTGTTCTTTCGCGGTGCGCAGTTCGAGGAACGCATCCACGGGTCGCGCGCCGCCCTGGCGTTCGCTGCCGGCCAGGTAACGGGCGGTCTGCTCGATGAATGGAACGAAGGCGGGGTTCAACGGAAAATCGTTGGTGAGGTTGTCGAGCGCGGAGGTGAGCAGCACGACCCGGCCTTCGCCAATTCGCTTTTCAAGCAGCAGAGGAGTCTGATCGGCCAGGCGCACGATCACCCGGGCGTCGCCCGGATCGACGTTGAGTGCGTAGAAAAATTTGACGCCAGGCCAGCCCGCGGCCTTGGCGACCGCGGGGTAGGATGCGTCGCTGGAGCCGACCTGGATGGAATGTTCGGGCGTGCGGGTGTAGTCGCGGGTTTCAACGATGTGCGCGTCGAAGATGGGAATGTTTCGGCGAGCGCCCGCGTTGGTTCCGGCGGCGATGAACAGGCTGCCTCCGTCGCGGACGTATTGGGTGAGTGAGTTTTCGAGAAGCGACGGGAGCGAGTTGAGGTCGGAGAGAATGATGAAGGCGTAGTTGGACGGCTTGCGGTCGGCGGCTTCGTTGACGTTGATGGATTCGAGAATGAAAGCCGATTGCGCGGCGGCGGAAAGTGCCGCTCCGATGTACAGCGGAGATCGGTTATCGCCGTAGTTGTGGACCAGCAGGACATGCTGCGGGTCGGAGCGTTCGATGGCGAAACGGCGGAGATCGTCGGCGGGCAACGAGTCGGCGGAATCGATCTTGATTTCGCAGCGGCTGAAGCCATAGGGAGCTTCGAGAGACGGGAACTCGACGGTGGCTCGTCCGTTGGCGGGAATCTGGACTGGTTTGGTCGCGACGGTTTTGCCGTTGACGACCAGCGATGCAGTGCGCTGCGCGGCCGGCGTGCCGTAGCCGGCGATCACGGCTTGAACGCGAATCGGCTTGACGTCCTTGCCCCACACTTGGCCGGGCGCGTCGACGGATTCGACGGCGAAGTTGGGTTGAGCTTTGCTGATTACGGCGTGCGTGGTCAGGCTGACGTTCGTGGGGAGGGTCAGGTCGGCAAAGGTAGCCGGGAGTTCGGAGCGCTGGAGGTCGCTGAACAGGTGCAGCTCGACCGGGGTGTGGACGGATTCGGCGATGGCCCGGATGGAGCGGGCAAGTTCGCCGAAGTTGCCGTGAGCGTCGCCAGGTTGGATCGCCTGGACGGCGGCGCGCAGGGAGCCCTGGTCCTCGATCGCCTGGGTCATGAGCTTCAACTGCGAGCCGAAGGCGGCGACTTGCGCTCGGGCCGCGCCCTTTGTTGAGAGGACGTTCATGGCAGCGGCTTTGGCGTCTTCCAGGCGAGTACCGGCGCGCATGCTGAAGGAGTTGTCGATGACCAACAGCACCAGTCGGTTGCTGGCGAGCGCGGCGGCGTTGCGGTTGATGAAGGGATTCGCAAAGGCGGCGATCAGGAGCAGCAGCACCAGCAGGCGGAGAGTGAGGAGCAGGATGTGATCGAGCCGGCGGTGATGCGTGGAAGCGATGGTGCGGGACTCGTACAGCATCAGGGAGGGGACGGGCTTGGGGGGTTGTTTGTGGCGTTTGAGGAGATGGAGATAGAGCGGCAGCGCGATGCCGGCCGCGGCGACGAGGAACCAGGGTGCGAAGAGGCCCACGAGACCCACGCTAACACGCTCTTGCGCGCCGGTTCGCGTATGTACATAATGTAAATATGCACCGATGCACTACGTTTGGGATTCGAAAAAGAACCGGGCGAATCTCGCGCGTCATGGAATCTCGTTCGAGGACGCAGTCAGGGTTTTCGAGGGCCCGACGCTTGAAAAGGTGGATGACCGGTTCGATTACGGCGAGGTTCGGGTGTATGCCATCGGAATCGTGAACGATCTGGAAATCACCTTGATCTACACAGATGTATCGGAGACCGAACGGCGGATTATTTCGGCATGGAGGGCAGAACGGCATGAGCGGGAAGCGTACTGGCGAAGCATCGGCTAAGAGACATACGGACTGGAAGCGGCTTGGGTCGTTGAGCGACCGGGAAATCAGGAACTCCATCGGGAAAGATCCCGAGGCGCGTGCGACGGATGCCAAATTTTGGAGCGCGGCGAAGGTCGTGCTGCCGCAACCTAAGCAGCCGATCACGATTCGGCTGGATGCGGATCTGCTGAAATGGCTGCGCAGGCAGAAGGGTTATCAGACGCGAATCAATGCGGTGCTTCGGACTTACATGGATGCGCAGAAAACGGGCTAGACGATCCCCCAAGTCCGGCGGAGCCACCATTCGGAGAAGCGGAGCGCGATCAGGACGATGAAGACCAGCGGGAGATTCCAGAGGTCTTTGGTTTCTCGGGTGGTGACGCCGGCTTCAGAATAAGGGATGGCTGCGGGGAGTTTGGCGAGGTCGGCGGGCTTCCAGTATTGGCCGCCGGTTTGGATCGCGAGATGTTCGAGCAGGGCGCGATTCTGTTCGGTGTGGAAATTTTCAGCAGCGCCGTCCATACGCTCAAAGGTGAGAACGTCGCGGCCTAGTTCTTTGACCGCGCCGGATTCGGAGCGCTGGGCGGTGACTTCGGTGAGATAATCGCCGGGTTTGGGGGCGTTCCAGGTGGCCTGGAACTGGCCGGGATTGTTGGGGACCGGGGACATCTCCGCCAGCGCGCTGATTCCGCTGGGGCCCAGGATATGGGCTTCGACTTTCGCGTCTTGAGCGGGGTTATAGCGCTGGTCGCGGACGTCGGCGGTGAAGGTGATCGAGCCGTTGTCGAGCAGGGTCTGGCTGGGAACCGACGCGGCGACGTGGCCGGGCGTGTCGGTGACGATCCAGCGCAGCAGTTGCTGCCAGAACAGGTCGTGCGCGGTGTCGCCTAAGGGCAGGCTCATCTGCCAGCGCCAGCTTCCACCCGTCGCCATGATGGCGGTGCGGCCCCGGCCGAAGTTTTCGGTAATCAGTAACGGGAGCTTGCGGCCTTCCGGGGTGATCATGTTGGCGAGCACCGTCGCACCGGGTTTGGGCGTGCCGGGATCTTCGTAATCCATCAGGTAGGGGAGGGTTTTCCACTTGGCGACGTTCGCGATGGGGTCGTCCACCAGGCGGGTGATCACGCTGTCGACGCCGGAGGGCGCGAGTTCGACGGTAGTGTGGGTGGTGCCGCTTTTTGGATCGGCTTCGCGATGGAAGGTGCCGGGCTGGGTGGGAAGGACGGTGGGCAGGAAGTCGGTCATGTTGGTTGCGTTCCAGCCACCGTCGGCGAGCGAGAACTGACCGCCCAGCAGAAGCAACCCGCCCCCGCGGCGATCGACGAAATCGCGGATTAATTGTTGCTGGGCCGGGCTGAAATAGCCGGCTTCGACGCTGCCGATGATCAGGCCCTGATAGGTGAACAGGTCTTCGGGTTTGGAAGGAAAGCCGTTGGCGAGCTCCTGCGGGTTCGAGATGCCCTGGCGGTAGATTTTGTTTTCACTGGTGCGGACCATGCTGGCGATCTGGACCATGCGGTCGTCTTCTTCGGCCTGGCGGATGAATTTGAATTCCCAGCGGGGCTCGTTTTCAATGTAGAGAATGCGGCGCGGGTCGGAGGAGACGTTGACCAGGCGGGTGACGGCGTTGTTGGCGGTGTTCTGCTCGCCGGGGAGTGCGGCGGCGGAGATCTGGAGGGTCCTGGCTCCGGCGCTGCCGATGTCGAACATCAGGTTTTCAGTCTGTAGGTTACCGTCGGGACCTAAAGTGATGGTTCGGGCTGCCAGGGTTTTGGATTGGTCGCGGATGGTGAGGTTGATCTTCGACCCGGCGTAGCCCCGTTGGTGCAAGGTGATCTTGGCGGCTAGGCGGGAGTCGGCCAGAGCTCGCGGGGCGATAGTGACGTCGTCGATTTCGACGTCGTGGGTAGCGTGCTCGCGTCCGAAGCCGACCGTGTGGACGGGGATATGGCGGGCTCGGAGGGCGCTGATGACGTCTTCACCGATGCCGCCGGTATTGTCATCGCCGTCGGTCAGCAAGACGACTGCGCCTATCGGGAGGTCGGAAGTTTCTTCGGTTAATTGCTTGAGGGCGTCGCCCAGGCGTGTGGAGGGGGCTGCGGGATGAAGGGCGGTTAGGGCGTCTATGCGTGCGGTTGTGGAATCTGCGCGGTAGAGGCGGGCTTGAAACCTTCGGTTTAGATTTGGGAGCAGAGCTTGGAGGGCGGTTATGGCTTGCGATTCACGAGTTACGTTTTCTTCGGGAATTGCCATGCTGCGGGAATCGTCGACCAGGACGGCGATGATGTTTTGCTGGGGCTTGAGTTCGGCTACCGTGATGGCGGGCTGCCAGAGTAGGACCAGGACGATGGCGGCTAACAGGGTCTGCAGGGTCCAGAGGAGCGCGGCTCGCCAGGTGCGGATTGGCGGGGCGGCTTCGGGGAGGCGGCGGCGGATTAACCCTGCCAGGGCTGCGGCGGCGATCAGGATGAACAGGACCAGGATCCACTTGGGCCATGCGCCCAGGAGGGCAAATTGGCCGTGGGAGTAGAGCGAGCGCGGATATTTAAAGAAGAACTCGAACATGGATTGGAAGGGGAACGTTTAACCGCTCCCTTTGGTCGCGGCTCGGGGTCGGGATTCGATCGAAGAGGGGATTGCTTCGGTCACGGAGCGAGTCTGCGCTGGTGGATCATGTCTAGTGGGTCATGGAGTACGTAATGTAATTGAGCACAATGCGAAAAGCAAGTCCTGAGAATTTCTCGGGATATTCGGGACTGTCGGCCCACTCCCAGGCGTCGCCCAGGTGCATGTTGGCGCAGATTGCGACCATGATGCGGCCGTGGTCGTTGCGGATGGCTCGCCATTTGGGGACGTAGCCGTCCTTTTCATAGGTGCGGCCGGTATTGACGTAAACCTCGCTGGGGATCTGAAATTTTTCGTTGATGTCGTAAAGGACGTGGTAGATCTCGTCGCCGTCCGCGAGGTCTTCGACGGGGCGGTCGGGCAGGACCTGGCGCATGCCGGCCATGAAATGCTCCCAGTCGTCGGTGCCGTGGAAGTTATCGACCATCAGGAAGCCGCCCTTCATGAGGTAATCGTGAAGGCGCTTGGCTTCTTCGTCGGTGAAGGTCCAGGTGTTGACGTCGACGGCGTAGATCCAGGGGTAATCGTAGATGTGATCGCTATCGAGGTCGGCGACGTTGAGGCGCGATGGAGAATGGATGTGCGTCAGGCGTCGAAGGGCGATCAGGCAGTCGTTATCAGCCTTGGGAAAATCCTGCATCCAGGCGCTGCGGCCGCGGAAGTACCCGAAGGTGGTGCCGTTGGCGTAGCCGGAGGTGTACTGGAGGCGGGTCCAGTAGAATTCGGAGGGAACCAGCGGTCCCATGGGGTAATAGTCGCGTCGTCCGTAGCCGCGCTGGAGGGCGTAGAGTCCGGTGGTGAGGGAGAGCACGAAGAGCAGGGCGAAGATGGGCCGGACCAGCTTCATGGGTCGTAATACCTCGGATCTTGTAATGCAGGATATCAGAAGATCGGCGACGCGGAAGGCAGGAGTTGGCGTTCCTTGATTCGGGTGCGGCGATTCAATCGCAGAAGGCGGATGGTGACGCGGCCCTTAGCGGTCAAGGCGAGAAGTTCGCCCGCGCGAAGTTCAAAGTGGTCCTGCCAGTGATCGAGGCGAGGGTTGAACAGGGCAGTGAGTTCTCCGGTGTCAGGATCGATGGACGCGATGTCGCTGCCTTTGAAGCGGTTGCACACTACACAGGGCGAGATTCTCCACGGTTCCGCGGCCGCCGTGCTTCACGGCGATCACGTGATCGATTTCGTGCTCAGCGAGCGTGAATCGCTCTGAAATGCGGCAGTATTCGCACAAGCCGCCGGCACGCGATCGGACGAGGTCTCGAATTGCGGGTTCGATGTCAGACATCGCTCGCGGACGGCGCGAGCTTCAATTGCGCGGCTGCTTTTGCGATGCGGACGAGGTGCTCGAGATATTCGTAGCGCTCCCACTCTTCTTGATCAGCAGTCGTCATTTCGCCGGCGCGGCTTTTGTCGATCAGTTCGGATATTCGAGCGGCCAGGCGCGGGGAGGGGCGAAGGTCGAGGATCTGTTGCGGGGAGGGCAAGGCGGCGAGCAGTTCGAGAACATCGGCGGCGCCATCGAAACCGGATTGAGCGGCGGCGTTCAACTCGCGGAGGCCGAGTTCCAGGATTTTAGGGAGCTGCTGCTCCTTCGCGCGGAGTTGCGAGGCTAGATCGTCCGGAAGGCTGAGGGTGATGGATGCCATCTGCCGGAAGTATAACAACTCTTCATCGTCGAAGTTCGGGAACACGCGTCGGCGCAAGTTGAGTGGAGAGCACCACGGCGGGGCGCGTCTTGGTGAGTTGCGCACCAGGAAATGCGGCGATGACAACGTCGCCAGGTTTCAACGATGTTCCTGTTGTTCGAAGCTGCGTACTGAGGCCGCTGTGGCGTCAGCGAGATCCTGGTCGGTCCAGGAGTCCGACCATTCGACCGGGCGTCCGGCGGCGAGATCAGCTAGCTGGCGAGCCCAATTAAGCACTTTGCAGGCTTCGTCGGGAGGGAGTGCGCGGACCACGCTAATTAGTGGCTCTTCCTGGGGGGTGAGCACCATGGTTTGATTCTAACGCCGAAAGTCGGTTGCAGTGGCCGTTTGGTTCCCGAATACAGTAGGCTCAAGACAGGATCATATGGCACGCGAAGCTCTGCACGAACTGATTGACCGCATTCCGGAGAAGGAGATCCTTACGGCGCAACGCTTTTTGGAATACCTGGCGAGCAGCGCCGCGTTTCGCGCTACGCTCTCCGCGCCGGCGGACGATGAGCCGGTTACTAGCGAAGATGCTGCCGCGATCGAGCGCGCGAGGGCCGACCTGCGCGCCGGGAAGGTGGTTTCGCACGAGGAGGTTCTTCGCGAGTTCGGGCTTCGATGAAGTTCGTATGGCCTGAATCCGCGCGATCGGAGTTACGTGCGGTGGATCGGGAGATGGCGCTGCGGATTCTTCGGGCGCTTGACCGTTATGGAGAATCGGGGTGAGGGTGACATCAGGGCGCTTTCCGGGGAGTGGGACGGATATTTTCGACTTCGGGTCGGAGATTTTCGGGTGATCTTTCAGACGAGTGTGGAGGAAATTACGGTTTTGCGAGTTCGCCATCGGTCGGACGTGTATAGATAACCTCGTCAGACGACTCAAGTGGGCCTCGTTATTGCGATGATTATTCTTCGTCCCACGGACCTCCATTGGATCGACGGGTCGGTCGACGACCCATCGGATCTTTGCGCTCACTCCGGCGTTGACTTCCAAATTGACGGCGATGTGCTGGTTCGAGATGGCGACTGGACAGTGAGCGCCGCTGCACTGTACCTACTGCGGACACTTTCGGGGCCCCGCACAAAAGCACACGGGACCGGAAGCCAGCTGTTCCCATGTTGTGGCAATGGCATCTTTGAAGTAGAGGGCCAGGATGACGTGCTCATCGTAGGCTGCAATTCGGGCATCGATTTCGAGGTCGTCCAGGACGGAGACGACGTTCTACTCACCAGTGAAGCCGGAAGACAGCACCGGGTCAGCGCTCTCGATTGGAGGGCTGCTGTCTGCGGATTCTCCGATGCTGTTCAAGCGTTTTACGCATCCTCATCGCCGAAGTTGCCGGCGGATGAGTTCGAGCAGCGGAGTTTTCAGAAATTCCGATCGGAGTGGGCGCGGCGCCGATCGCACGCCGAAAGTGGCCCGCACAGTTGAAGAGGCTTGCTCCTAGTTGGCCCTAAGCGAAGCTGGCGGTACCATGGTCGTTTGTCAATGCAACGACGCGATTTTCTTAAAATTGCTGGACTCGCGGCTGCCGGTCGGACGCTTTCGGGGCAGCAGCCTACTTCTTTTCTGGCGCCGGCTGCGACGGCCGATGTTGCTAAGACGGAGTTCAATCTGGAGATTGCGCCGATCACTCTCGAACTGGCGCAGAATCGGGTGATCTCTACCATCGGGTACAACGGGACCTCGCCGGGACCGCTGTTGCGGATGAAGGAAGGGGTTCCGGTTACGGTCAACGTTGTGAATAAGACTGACGTGCCGGAGTATGTCCATTTTCATGGGCTGCTGATTCCTTCCGATGTCGATGGGTCGGAGGAAGAGGGGACGCCGGTGGTGCCTCCGCATGGGTCTCGGAAGTATTCGTTTACTCCGACGCCGGCGGGGACCCGGTGGTATCACACGCACACCATGTCGATGGAGGATCTGCATCGCGGGAGTTTTACCGGGATGTATGGGTTTCTGGTCATTGAAGGCGGGAGCAATCCGGGGCGGTACGATTCGGAGCATTATCTGGCACTGCGGGATTGGGAGCCGTATTTCAGCAACACCGTGATGGATACGGACGATCTGGATCCAACCATGCCGCAGCCGGAGAAGCCGGCGGTGATGGATACCCGGCCGGTGGGGCTCGAAGTCGCGGCGGATATCTATTCGATCAATGACAAGTCGCTGGGGGCGGGCGAGCCGATTCGGGTGAATGAAGGGCAGCGCGTTCTGTTTCATTTTTTGAACGCCAGCGCGATCGAAAATCGGCATCTGGCGCTGCCGGGGCATAAGTTCAATGTGATTGCTCTCGACGGGAACCCGGTGCCTACGCCGGCTGCCGTGGACGTGTTGATGATCGGGCCGGGCGAGCGGATCGACGCGTGGGTGGAGATGAATCAGCCTGGCGTGTGGATTCTGGGTGCGCCCGAGGATCCGGTGCGCGAAGGCGGGCTGGGGATTGTGATCGAGTATGCGGGCAAGCACCGGACTCCGCAGTGGGTCGCGCCACCGAAATCGAATTGGGATTACACAGTTTTTGGAAAGGCTCCGTCGGGAGCTGCGCCTACGGAGAAGCTCGACATGCTTTTCGAAAAGGTGCCCCGGGGGGCGGGGAAGTTCAACAGCTTTACGGTGAACGGAAAATCGTATCCGCATGAGCAGGAGTTCCTGCTGAAGCAAGGGACGCGGTACCGTCTGACTTTTCACAATCGGACCGACGATGCGCATCCGCTGCATGTGCACCGGCATCAGCTGGAGATCGCCGAGATTTACGGGAAGGCTACGGGCGGCGTGATCAAGGATACGGTGGTGGTGCCGACTTATGGTCGGGCTAGCGTGGATTTCACGGCCGATCAGCCGGGGCCGACTTTGTTTCACTGCCATATTCAGCAGCATATGGATTTCGGGTTCAAGGCGCTGCTGCGGTATTCGTAAAAAAAGTGCTGAGCGTCTTGAAAAGGGGACAGACCGCTCTGTCCACTGAAGGCGTACTTCGGACGGTTGAAGGGGTGGTGGATTGGGGACAGAGTGGTCAGTCCCCTTTTCGTCGGGTGTGGTGGGCGCCAGAAGAGCGCTTCGGATGGGATGCTGAGCGTCTTGAAAAGGGGACAGACCGCTCTGTCCACTGACGTGTGGGTTCGGACGGTTGAAGGGGTGGTGGATTTGGGGGACAGAGTGGTCAGTCCCCTTTTCGTCGGGTGTGGTGGGCGCCAGAAGAGCGCTTCGGATGGGATGCTGAGCGTCTTGAAAAGGGGACAGACCGCTCTGTCCACTGACGTGTGGGTTCGGACGGTTGAAGGGGTGGTGGATTTGGGGACAGAGTGGTCAGTCCCCTTTTCGAGTGGTCGACCTCCGCGGAAAATTGTGATATTGTTCCGGCGGAAGGAGTCAGCCATGTTGCACTGGCTTGGGAATTTGTGGCGCAGGCTCGACCGGTGGGTGCATGGGGTCGAGACCACGCCGAGCTACCGGCGGTCGAATCTGCACGGGCGGCATCGCTAAGGCGGTTCTCGAAATCGAGCGTACAGATTCGTTATACTTCCTCCACTGCATGGTGAAGAAGATTAAGATCTGTATGCTCGGCTACTACGGGGTGGGCAAGACGAGCCTGGTGGCCCGATTCGTGACCAGCCTGTTCTCCGGAAATTATCAGACCACGGTGGGCGTCAAGGTCGATAAAAAGGAGGTCAAGGTCGAAGGCCAGGACGTCGCGCTGATGTTGTGGGATGTGGCGGGCGAGGAAGATGACGCGGCGGTCAATTTGAAGCAGGTGAGGGGCGCTCTCGGGTATCTGCTGGTGGTGGACGGGACGCGGCGGAAAACGCTGGATGTGGCGTTGAGTATCCAGCAGCGGGTGGAGGATGAATACGGCCGCCTTCCGTTTCTGGCGCTGGTGAACAAAGTAGATGAACGGGCCAGCTGGGAGATTCAGGACGCGGAGATTGAGGGGCTGGCGTCGCGTGGATGGACCGTGCTCGAAACCAGCGCGAAGACCGAGCAGAACGTCGAAAAGGCGTTCCTGACGCTGACCAAGGGAATTTTGACCGCGCAGGCCGAGGACGACGGCGAAGATGACGATTGAGCGCGACGGCATGGAGAATCTGCCGGCGGCGCTTGATCTGGCGGCCTTCGAGCGGACGGCCGCCGGGCTGTTCCGCGTATTCGGCGCGCTGCCGGAGTGGCTGCGGCTGGACGCGGACCCGTTGGCGGAGATCGATCTCACCGAACACTTTCCAGTGCTCGAGCTGTTTTTTTCAGATTGCGAGCCGGTGTATGAAACCGGCTCGCCCGCGCGCCTGGATTCCGATATCTGGGAGGAAGACGAGCCGGACGGGACGCGGCGGCAACTGCAAGGCACGGCGGTGAAGCTGGGAAGCCGGAACATGCTGTTCGTGAAATCGGTTCCGCGCGACCGGTTCACTTACCAGCAGCTGGCGCACGATCATCAGATGGAACGCGAGCGGGCGGATAAGGAGAAGGCGCGGGCCGATCGGGCCACCCAGGCCAAAACCGACTTTCTCCAGACGATGAGTCATGAAATCCGGACGCCGCTAAACGCGATTATCGGGATGGCGGACGTGCTTTCCTCCACTGCGCTGACTCCGGAACAGAAAAAATGCGTGGACGTTTTCCAGCGCAACGGGATCGGGCTGCTGAACCTGATCAACGATATTCTCGACTTGTCGAAAGTGGAGGCGGGGAAGGTCGAGCTTGAAAACGTGCCGCTCGATTTGCGCGAAGTGATTGCGCGGGCGATGGAGGTGATCGAGGGGCGGGCCAAGGCGAAGGGGCTGGCGCTCAAGCAGTCCGTGGCGGCGGGCGTGCCGGTGAACCTGATGGGAGATCCCGGCCGGCTGCGGCAGGTGATCATTAATCTGCTGGGCAACGCGATCAAGTTCACGGAGCAGGGGTACCTGGAAGTGCGCGTCGAACAGGATCCGGAAGATGCGCGCGCGGGATGCCTGCGGTTTGCGGTCGCCGATACGGGGATCGGGATCCCGGAAGAGAAGCTGAGTGCGGTGTTCGAGAGTTTCACGCAGGCGGACAGCTCGACTACGCGGAAGTATGGAGGGACCGGGTTGGGGCTGACGATATCGCGTCAACTGGTGGAGTTGATGGGCGGGCGGATCTGGGTGGAGAGCCAGATGGGGCGCGGGAGCACGTTTTTCTTTACGGTGAAGCTGGCGGTGAATGAAGACGCGGTCGCTTCTTCGGAAGCCCCGCGGGTTTCGATTGAGGAGCTGGAACGCAAGTCGGACGGGCTGCGGATTCTGCTGGCGGACGATTCCGATGACAACCGGTTTCTGATCTTGTCGTATTTAAAACAGGTGAAGTGCTCGATTGAGATCGCCGAGGACGGCCAGGAAGCGTTGGATAAATTTCGCGCCGGGCGATTCGACGTGGTGCTGACGGACGTGGAGATGCCGGTGATGGACGGCTACACGGCGACGCGCGAGATCCGTCGGTATGAACGGGAAGCGGGGATTTCCCCGACGCCGGTGCTGGCGCTGACGGCGCACGCGTTCGCGGATCTGGCGGAACAGGGCAAAGAAGCGGGATTTACGGGGCACCTGGTGAAGCCGGTCCGCAAAGTGACGTTGCTCCAGGCGCTGGCGTCTCTGGGCGGGGCGCCGGTGGGCGGGACGGAACCGGACGTCGCGGAGAATGGTGACGATCTGGTGGCACACCCGCCGCCCGGCTTTGAGGATTTGGCTCCGGAGTATCTCGAAAGAAAGCGCAAGGACGTCGATGCGTACCGGCAGGCGCTGGCGGCCAGAGACTTTGACGCGGTGCGGATGATGGGCCATAAGATGAAGGGGACCGGAACCGGGTACGGATTTCCAGTGCTGACGAAAATCGGGGACGCCATCGAGCAGGCGGCGCTTCGCAAGGATGCGGTGGGCGTGGCGGCCGAAGTGGACCGGCTGGCCTGGTATGCGGGGAACGTGAAGTTGGATTATGCTCAATGAACGGCGGCTGCGGCTAACTTGAAAATACGTTTTTGGGGAACTCGAGGGTCGATCGCCACACCGGGGCCGGGAACCAACCGGTTTGGCGGGAACACATCCTGCGTGGAGGCGGTGACCAACGCGGGGCAGCGGTTCGTCTTCGATTGCGGCACTGGCGCGCGGCTACTGGGGATGTGGATGATGGCGCACGCACCGAAACCGATCGAAGCCAGCATTCTGATCAGCCATACGCATTGGGATCACATTCAGGGGTTCCCGTTTTTCGCGCCGGCGTTTGTTCCGGGCGGGCACCTGACGGTGTGCGGACCGGACGGGAGTTACAACTCGCTTCCCGACACGCTGTCGGGGCAAATGGAGTACACCTACTTCCCGGTGAAGCTAGGGGACCTGGGCGCGAAGATCGATTACAAGGAACTGGCCGAAGGCGAGAACGAAGTGGGCGGGGTGCGGATCGTGACGCAGCGGCTGAATCATCCGGCGTCCACGCTGGGATTCCGGATCGAGGCGGACGGCGTTTCGGTAGTGTACTCCTGCGATCACGAGCCGTATTGGGAAAAGCTGTGGCGGTCGGACGCCACGCCGGGGAGGGTGGGATCGATTCTGCATCCGGGCGACCGGCGGCACGCGGATTTCCTGATGAACGCCGATGTGGTGATTCACGACGCGCAATACACGCCCGAAGAATACGCGGTGAAGCGGAACTGGGGCCACTCGACGTTCAACTATGCCACGCAGATCGCCGCGGCGGCGGGCGTCAAGCGCCTGTTCCTGACGCATCACGATCCGACGCATGACGACGCGTTTCTGAGCAACATCGAGAACCAGTCGCGCGCGATCGCCGCGGCAGCCGGGTCGCCGATGCAGGTTTCCTGCGCGTGGGAAGGCTGTGAAGAGGCGGTGGAAGGCGACGGGAGCGGCAAATCGCGTCCGGACCGGTTGAACGTGACGGCCATGTTCGACGGGCGTCCGCGGCGGATTCTGATCGTGGACGATGACGAAGACCTGCGCATCCTGGCGCGCAAGACGCTGGCGCGCGGCTGGAACATGATTCTGGAAGCGAGCACGGGGCATGAAGCGATGCACCTGATTCAGTCCGAGAAGCCGGACCTGGTGGTGCTGGATCTGCTGATGCCGGCGCCTTCCGGTTTCGACGTGCTGCGCTGGATGAGGGACGATCCGCAGAGCAAGGAGATCCCGGTGCTGGTGCTGACGGCGCAGGGGGATGAGGAGAGCATCCGGGCCTGTTTCGAGCTGGGCGCGGCGGATTACCTGGTGAAGCCGTTCACGGCTCCGCAGCTGGATGTGCGGGTGCGGTCGAACCTGACGCGGCCGAAGGCGTAAGGGCTCCGGAGGTGCTCCGCTCCCCTGACGCGCCTGACCGGGTGTGTGAAAAGTCGGAACTCCACCCCGCCGTGACCGGCAGGGCTGGTCCATTGCGTTGAAGGCGCAGGCGACGGTAACAAGCCCTGCCGGTCAGAGTCTGTGTGAAAACTGCGGACCTGCTCCCCTTGCTCACGCGCGGGGTTCCGTATGTGGCTCATTCGACGTGGCGCCAAACGGAACCCCGACCGCGAGGGAGGGGAGCAAGGCCGATCAATTCCACTTTTCACACAGACTCGTCACGGCGGGGATCAAACTCCACTTTGACACACACTCTTACGGGCGGGGTTGGTCTATCGTGTTGACCGCCAGGGCCACGCGAGAGCCCGCCGGTGAAACGGCCGGTTTTCAGACCAAAGCCGGGCACACAGCCACTTTTCGCCAGACCCGTGAACCAGCCGAGAACATCCGGAGCACTACCGGTTGGCGCTGGACGTCGCGGGCTCACCCAGGAATCTGTGCAGGAACGTATCCATGCGGCCGAGCGTGTACATCCAGCGGCTGTGCAGCAGCGACTCATGAACGTCGTCCGGGAACACGATCAGTTCGTAATAGACATCGCGCTGGCGCAGCAACTGCACCAGGCCCGTCATCTGCTGGAACGCGACGTTGCGATCATCGTCGCCCTGGATCAGCAGCACCGGCGACTTCCACCCATCGATTGCGCCAATGGTCGAGGACTTGTAGGAAACCGATTCGGGATCGAGCGAACTGCCCCACAGGTGCACGCCCGCCAGGTCGACGCCCACTTTGAAAATATCGGAGTTCCGCGCCAAGGCCTGGGAAGTGAGCACGCCGCCGTAGGAGAGCCCCCAGATGCCGACCCGATTCGGATCGACATCGGGTCTTGACTGCAGGTACTTGCCGCCCGCGACCACGTCCTGATATTCGCTGTTGCCCTCGCCGCCAGTCTTGGGCGCGGTGCGGAAGGATTTTCCGTAACCGACGCCGCTGCGGTAGTTGATCGACATCACGATGTAGCCCTGGCTTGCCAGCCACTGATTGATGCCGTAGGCCCAATGATAGAACTGCATGTAATGATACGCGGGCATCATCTGCCGCACCGGTCCGCCGTGGACGAAAACAATCGCCGGCCTCCGCTCGCCGGGTTTCAGGTCCTTAGGCAGGAAGAGTTGATTGTGGATCTCCATGCCGTCAGCGGCCTTGGTGAGGATGATCTCGGGCTTCACGTGCGCGTCCATCGGAAAGCCGGGCCGGGACGTGGGGAAGATGATTTTCTGTGCGGCATTGCTTCCGATCTTCCACACGCCCAGCGATTGCGGCATCTTCCAATCCGCGCTCAGCGTCGCCAGGTATTTTCCCGAAGCGAGCGGAGCGGGGGACGTCTCCGCGCCTTCGCTGGTGGTCACCTGCGTGGGCGTCCCTCCGCTGGTCGGCACGGTCCAGATGTGGCGCAGTTCGATGTCCTTGGCGTTGGTGCAATAGTAGAGGGTTTTTCCATCCGGTGAGATTGCGACCGAGGTTTGATTCTCGATCATGCCGTCGGTGGTGGTCAGCATCACGGGACGCGCGGACGCATCCATGATATCGATCGCGTAATACCGCTCCCACTCGTCCTTCGAGAGCTTCTCGACTTCGGGGCTCATGGGAGTTTCGGGCGTAGGTGCAGCCGCTCCTCGTCCACCTCGGCCGCCGCGCCCGCCTCTTCCACCCCGTCCACTGCCCGGAGCAGCCCACTCGAAGATGATATGGTTGCCTGCCAGATGGACGTTTTGAGGATTCAGGACCAGCGCGTCGTTAGCCTGATTGTGCCAGGTCTCCTGCGCCTCGCCGGTTGCGACATCGGCTTTGTAGAACGCGATCGTGTAACCGCCTTTGAAGGTGGCTTTCATCAAACCCGGAGATTGGTTGGGAGCCGGCGCCGCGGCAGCGGCCTGGCCTCCACGACCATTTCCGCGGCCTCCACGTCCCGCCGCGGGAGCCGGTAGCGCGGGTCCATTCGGATCGCCCAGTGAGCCTGTCCCCTGCTGCGCCTGCTGGCCGAACGGAAGACCGGGCTGGCGCATGAACACCAGATGCTTGCTGTCCGGAAGCCACATCGGCGTGGTGTCGAAGTCCACGCTGGGCGATATGTACGTCACCTTTCGCGTCGCGACGTCGTACACGGCGATGAAGCTGTGATCGGTGCGCGTGGTCACGAACGCGATCTTGCGGCCGTCCGGCGACCACGTGGGGTTGCTCTGCACGCCCCACTCGGTGATGAACGCCTTCTCGCCGCGGTCGACCTCGCTCGCGGGCTTGGTGGGCGTGAGTTTCGCCCGATAGATCTGTCCCGCCTTGACGAACAGAATCGAGCTGCCATCCGGCGCGATTTCGGGATTGGTGGCATCGACCACCCGCCACGCTCCGCCGGCGCCGCTGGTGCGGGCTGCCCAGATGGAGTGTTCCGGTCCGTTCGGGTCGGCCGACGGATTGGGCGACCATCCCTCGCGATTCACCGCCTCGCCGCGCAGGAAGACGACCGTGCTGCCGTCATCCGAAATGCGGATCCCCGACATCATGATGCCGTCGTCCTTCGTAAAATTCGTAAGCTTCACGGCAGTGAACAACGGCGCCGCCGCGGTGTAGGCGTTTCGTTTGCCCTCGGCATAATCGACCCACGCGACCCGGTCGACCTTGCGTGCCGCCACCACTTCCTGCGGCGACGCGGGACTCAGGTATCGCTGGTAAGAAGGAATTTCAGGAGGGGCGGAGGCGAGCGGCCTCAACAGGAAACCGGCTGCCGCGATTGCGATCACGGCCGGACGAGTCAGTGTGCGCATAGAAAACCTCGATTTCAAAGCTCAATCGATGACGGAGTATAACACGTCAATCGACCATTTCTGGGACCGGGTCGTACGCCTAACTGGTTCATCGAATCCCTCCCCTTCCCCTGAAAGTGATCCGCGGATCATTGATTCCCGCGGACGGCGGATTTCAATCCGCGTGGCGCTTCAGCGCCGCTGTACGGGGCGAGGCTGAAGCCTCGCGCGGGCTCGAAGCCCGCCCTCCCTTCGACTTTCATCCGTCACGATGGGCGGACGGATCATCGCCAGTCGCTGACGCTCAGGGTTCCGAATCGCAGCGCAGCGGAACCCTGACCGTAAGAGTGTGTGTGAAAAGTCGATGCCTCACCCCGCCGTGACCGGCAAGGCTGGTCTATCGCGTTGAAGGCGCGGACGTCCGTGACCAGCCCTGCCGGTCACGGCGGGGATCAACTCCACTTTTCAAACACACTCGTAAGGGAGGGGAGGGAGCCCGGCGTCGACCCGAATTCAACGCACCACCTGGCAGCCACGCGTTGACGCGACCGGCCACGTGTTGTAGCCTGTCGCTAGTGAGCGCGGGCAATCAGCCGACCGTCTGGCAGCGCTGGGTCCGGCAGCCGCGCAACCTCTGGTTCCGAAGGGCGCTTTTTCAGCTTCACCTGTGGAGCGGCATCGTCCTCGGGCTGTACATCCTCATGATGAGCGTGACTGGCGGCGTGCTGGTCTATAGCAACGAGCTTTACAACGCCGCGACCCTCGAACCGATCCTCTCGAAGGGTTCCGGACCGCGCCTGACCGATGCCCAACTCACCGAAGCTGCAGGCCGCGCCTATCCCGGCTATCGTGTCACGAACATCGGCCGGGGGGTGAATCCCGACCAGGCGGTCGATATCTGGATGCGTCGTGGCAACGCGATCAAGCAGCGGCTGTTTGATGTGCGCACCGGTCGCGATCTCGGCAACTCGGTGCCAACCGGGATCTGGCTGGTTTCGAAAATGATCGACCTGCACGACAATCTGCTCACCGGCGCGACCGGGCGGAAGGTGAACATGGCCGGCGCGGTCGCCCTGCTGGCGCTGGCGTTCACGGGGCTCACGATCTGGTGGCCCGGCATCCGGACCTGGAAACGCAGCCTGACGGTGCATCGCGGCGTAGGATGGAAACGCTTCATCTGGCATCTGCACGGCATGATCGGCTTCTGGAGCTTCGCATTCCTGCTGATTTTCGGCGTGAGCGGCGCGTATCTCAGCATCCCCCAGCCGTTCCAGGATCTGGCCGACCGCATTCAGCCTCCCACCGCGGCGAACGCCGGAACGCGCGTCGTGGATAGCGTCATCTATTGGCTCGCGTTCCTGCACTTCGGCCGCGTCAACGGCATCGGGATTCCGTGCAGCGGACCCGGAGTTTGCGATCAGACCACCAAAGCGATTTGGGCGCTGTTCGGTTTCGCCCCCGCGGCGATGTTTGTGACCGGCGCCATCCTGTGGTGGAATCGTGTGCTTCGCCCAAGGCTGCTGTCTCTGAAATTCGTGGAAATAAAAAAGGGGACAGACCACTCTGTCCACGGCCACTTCGGTCAGGGGGAAGAATAACATGCAAGCCGGGACAGAGCAGTCTGTCCCCTTTTTTATTTCCAGACAGCAGCCTAGCGCGGCTTCAACGCCGGTTCGCCCCGTTCGCTGACCCGAAAGCCATTCAGCAGGTTCGGCAATGAGTAATTGCCCTCGTGGCAGGCGTATTCGTAGATCCCTCCGGTGGACCGCGCCATCGTGAATTCGCCTTTCCATGCCCGCGTGTAAGCCGTCGGATCGTCCACCTCGAACCGGTAAAGGATCGTGTCCGCATCCATCAGGCTGAACCGTTCGACCACGTGAAGATTCCGGTCCCAACCGTACATCCCACCGGCATCCCCGTAGAAGCCGCCGGCGTCGTTGAAATTGGCCGTATCCACCACCAGCGTGCCGCCTTCCCAATGCCCGACCGAATCGCCCAGCCAGAGTCTGATGTCAGACGGCACGTGAGCGCGGCCATCGAGCGGAATGATTCTTGTATCGTGGATCATCTCCGCGTGAACCGCCAGCCGGTCGCCGGTCTGGACGATCTGGTAATTGCTGTTGTAACGATACGGAAGCATCGGCGGAACGGCGGTCGGGAAAATGAGGCACTGATCCTGCAGACCCAGATCCCGCGCGCCCACCGGATGGCGAAGCAGTTCCATGCGGCGGCGTTTTTCGGCGGCAGCGGCGGGGGTGAGTGCGGGAATGCGGCCATTGGGAGGGTCGGTGATGATAGAGGTCCGCAGACTCTTCAGTACGTGCGTGGCGACTTCATAAAAAACGGCGTTATACGAAGGGCCGATGCTTTCAACCGGGCCATGCGGCACCGGCGTGTCCTTACTCTTGGCGCCGGTCGAGCGTTCCCATTCCGCCGCTTCGGCCGGTGTGAAGAACGCTTGGTCCTTGAACCTCGCGGGGCGCTCGATGGGAGTGGCCGTCGAGGAGTTCCAGAATCCCGAGAAGTCCGGATGCCGGGTTTGCGCACTCGCCGGCAAGCCAAGCGAAAACGCAGCCAGAGTCATGAGGATCGTTTTCGAGCCTACGGAAAACGGCACTGGATCTAGTTTACTCGATCGGGTTGTGCGCTCCTCAAGAATGGATCGTGCGCTCAATGTCTGTCGGAAAAAGGGGGAGCTGATCCCGCCGTGACCGGCAGGGCTGGTCTACCGGCGCCTGTGCCGTTCACTCGATAGACCAGCCCTGCCGGTCACGGCGGGGTGGAGTCCAGACCTTTCCACCCAGACTCCGACCCCGACCCTCAGGGTTCCGCACCGCTCCGAACCGGAAACGCGACCCTCTAGGGGAGGGGAGGATTAAGCACACCACCGAAAAATGGGACTGACATCCTCGAAGTACTACGTCGATTCCCCGCTTCGCAGGCGAAAGTTCTTCCGATCGAATGCCGATTCAGTTGGGTATGCTCACCAATGCGCTACCTGCCGAGGTTCCTGTTTCGATCCCCGGAAGTACCTCGGCGGATCAACTCCTGGAGCGGCTCGCACACAGCGAAACCGCGCGCCTTGAATCGCTCCATTCGCTGGGAATCCTCGATTCGCCGCCCGACCCTGCCTTTGACGATCTTTCCGCGCTGGCCGCCGAGGTGTGCGGATGCCCGGCCGCTTACATCAGTTTCATCGACGATACGCGCCAGTGGATCAAATCGCTGATGAATCTGCCCTTCAGCATGTGCGAGATGCCGCGCGATGTCTCCATCTGCAATACCACCATCTGTTACGGCGATGTGATGATGGTGCCCGACCTGGCGCACGACGAGCGGTTTCGCGACGCTCCCATCGTCAAAGGCGATCCGCACCTGCGCTTCTACTGCGGCGCTCCGCTGATCGACCAGCAGGGACACGCGCTCGGAAGCCTGTGTGTGGTGGATTTCGAGCCGCGCGAATTGTCCGAAGCCAAGCGCCTGACTCTGCGCAGCGTCTCGCGTCAGGTGGTGACCCAGCTCGAAATGCGCCGGCTGATCGAAAGCGCTCGCGCGGCGCAGACCGAATTGACCTCGCAGAAGAAGATCGCGGACCGTCTTCTGCTGAACGTGCTCCCTTCCGCAATCGCTTACGAATTGAAAGCGTTGCCGGAGGGCGAGCTGCCGCCGCCGCGCTATTACCCTGCCGCGACGATTCTTTTCGCGGATATTAAGAGCTTCTCCAAACTGACCGAAGGGATCGATCCGGACACCCTGGTGCGGACCCTCGAGCAGTTCTTCTGCGCGTTCGATGAAATCGCGAAGCACTACCGGCTAGAGAGGCTCAAAACCATTGGAGACTGCTACATGTGCGCCGGCGGGCTGCCGGAGAGCAATCGCACGCATCCGGTAGACGCGGCCCTGGCGGCTCTCGCCATGCAGGCATTCGTTTCGCGCCTGAACGCGCAGCGCGCAAAATTGCGGATGCCGGTGTGGGAAATCCGCATCGGTATCCACACCGGACCGGTCATCGCCGGGGTGGTGGGAAGGCAGCGGTTCGCATACGACGTGTGGGGCGACGCGGTGAACGTCGCCGCGCGCATGGAACAGAACGGCGAGGCCGGCCGCGTCAACATTTCGGCCGCCACGCACGCCCAGGTCAGCGCTTACTTCGATTGCGAGCCGCGCGGGATGATTCACGCCAAGAATAAAGGTCTGATGGAGATGTATTTTCTGGAGCGCCTGAAGCCGCAAGTGTCCGCGAACCCCGATAAACTGATGCTCCCGACCGCCTAGTGTACTTCCATGAGACGGCGACCGTTGTCAACAAAAATCTTTTCCTACTGTCCCCTACTTCAACCCAGGCTTCCATACGCATTCTGATGAGCCATCACGTGCCTGGCTCGATGCAAGGTGGGTTCAGGGTCAAAAGTCCGGCGCTGCCATCTGTCTCACGAGCTCTCACAGGCTCAAGGACACTAACGCAGTCGCCGGGAACGTACGGGTTCTTTACGACACTACCACCACCGCGAAACCTCAGGCCATCTTAGGAAAGGGTTTGTAAAACTCCCCACTCACCCACAAGCGGTGCAGCAGCACGGACAGCTTTCGCGCCACCGCGACGATGGCTCGCAACGTGGCTTTCTTTCCGCCTTCGCTTTTCGCCAGGCCCCACTGCCGCAGCGCCGAATCGCGCCCCCCATGTCCCAAAATGTAGTGCGAGCACTGGACCAGCAGCTTCCGCACATAAGCATCGCCGCTTTTCGAGATGCCCAACTGCGGGTCGCGCGCGCCGCTCTGCCGCTGTTTCGGCCTCAGTCCCAGAAAGCCGGCCACGTCGCGGCTGTGCGTGAATCGGCCGGCGCGGCCCAGCGTGAGCACGAAGGTCAGCGCGGTGAGCCGGCCCACGCCCGGTATGCTTTCCAATCGCGCGAGCTCCGGATGCCGGCCGGCCAACTCGCCGATCTGCTGATCGTAGCCGGCGATCTGCTTGCTCAAAGCGTCGATTTGATCCAGCAATCCGGCGAGCGCGGTGCGCAGAAACTCGGGAAGCGTGTCGAGGGCCCGTTTGCCGAACGTGCCCGTGATCGACTTGGGCAGGCGCACGCCGAAGCCTTTGGCGATGCCGCGCGCACTGTTGACCAACAGCGTGCGCGCCCGCACGATCGCATCGCGCGCCCGAATGACGGCCAGTTCGGCTTGCTGCTCGGCCGTGCGATGTTCCACCGGATGGAGCAGCCGAGCATCGGCGCGCGCCAGCAGCGCCAGCTTGCGCGCATCCACCGGATCGTTCTTGGCGTCGCTCGCGGTGATCCACTTTAAGTCGCGTGGGTTGGCCACGATGACTTCGTGCTCCAGCCGCTCGAACTCGCGGCTGATCCAGGCCGATTGCGCACCGGCTTCGAGCGCGATCCGCCGCGGCCGATCGCCGAAATGTTTTTCGATCGAACTGGCCTGGTTGCGAAAGTCGCCTTCTTCGACCACTTCGCCGTCCTGGTCGACGATGCAGTACCGGCTGATTTTATCGCCCAGATCGATCCCGACCGTCTCGCGCATCTGCTTGTGCATCTTGCTAAGCTTTTTCATGGCTGGTTTCTCCTCTGCACCTCATCGAGTGCGTTTCACAGCTTACCGCTGTCCAGGTGAGCCAGCCGTCTCATCCCATCTGTCTCTGAAATTCGTGGAATTAAAAAAGGGGACAGTGGCGACCAAGGACGGCGGACTTCAGTCCGCGCGGCGCTTCAGCGCCGTCTGCACGAGTTGCGGAGCTAAAGCTCCGCGCGGGATAAATCCCGCCGTCCAAACAGCTGGACGTCTGGTTCAGAGATAAGCAGCGACCTTCTAACTCGGGACACTGGCGGCGGCTGCTTCATACTGAACCTATGTCGAATGACCTGCCGAAAAGCGAGGGGTGCTATGGCTGCGGAGTGGAAAATGCCTCGGGTCTTAAACTTCAGTTCACGCCGGATGGCGAAAGCGGCTGCACTGCCACTTACACGGCGCGTCGCGAGCACGAAGGCTGGTCCGGCATCCTGCACGGCGGCGTCACATTTGCGCTGATGGACGAAGCGCTGGGGTGGGCTTTGTATTTACACGGACTGAGCGGCGTCACCGCGCGCGTCGAAGTCCGTTTTCGAAAACTGATCCCGGTGGCGACGAAACTCGTCATTCGCGCGTGGATGACCGGCCGGCGAGGGCGCATCGTCACCGCGCGAGCCGATATCAGAGAGGATTCCGCCGAGCGGCGTTTACTCAGTGAAGCCGACGCAACCATGTACCTGATGACGCCAGCGGAGACTAAAGATTGAACGGCTCTATTTCGGCCGCCGGAACAAGCCGCCGTACACCGCTTTCGCCAGGATGTGACCCTGAATCGCCTTCATCACGTTGGCGCGGGTCTCGAACGCATCGCCCAACGGTTTCACATCCAGCTTGATATCCAGCGCGTAGATCTCGAATACATAATGATGGAACGGCCCGTTGGCGCCAGCTCCCGGACCGCGGTACATCGGTCCTGTGGCGCTGATCTGATAGCTCCCGTCGGACAATTGCGATCCCTTCGGCACGCCTTCGGGCAAGCCCGTGGCCGTCGCCGGAATGTTCCACAGGACCCAATGCGCCTGATCGTCCGTCGTCTTATTACGGGCAACATCCATGTCGTGCATGTGGAGAAAGAAACTCTGGGTGCCCGCCGGAGCGTTGGCCCAGCTCATCGCCGGCGAGGTGCCTTGGCCCACCGCCACGCCCGGTGCGGCCTGGCTGAACCCGACTGGAATTTGTCCGCCGTCGGCGAAACCCGCAATGGTCAAAGTCATGGGGGGCTTCGCGGCCGTCTGCGCAGAGAGCGTAATCGTCGCGCAGAAAACGATGGTTAAGGAAACAAGCAATCGCATGGACTCACTCTACTTTCGCGCGTCGAAGCGCACTTCCACTTCGGTATTCACTTTCACCGGATGGCCGCCCTTGAGCGTCGGTTTATACCGGAACTGCGACCATGGCACAGCCTCGCAGAGCTCCGCGCCGCTGTCGAGCTCCGCGATCTTGCCTTCCTCGTCGATGATTACTTTGCAGCGATGCGTTCCGCCCTCGGGCTCCCAAAGCGGCGCCGGAAAAGACGCGGGACCCTCCACCAGCAAAGCGCGCTGCTTATCCGCCGGAACGGAGACCGCTTCTTTGCCGCCGGCCTCGTCTTTCTTGGGCGTCGCGGAATCGGCGCCGGTTGCAAGCTCGATCTGCATCACCAGGAACACGGGCCGCGCCGGATACCGTTTCACCCGGGCGCGGAGACTGTTCGAGTAGGAATCCGTCACATCGAACGCGAGTCCCGGGAAAGCCATCCTCACCACCCGGTCGCAGCTGGCTTGAAGTGGATAGCCGTTCTTGCCCTGATCTGGATCGCCGATCGCATCGATGGCCTTTTGCGCGTAGACGCCCTCGGCCGTGTACGCCTTTCCGGGGTCAATCTGAAAAGTCTTGTTGAAGAACAGGCGGTAGCGATTCAGGCCGTCCACCAGGTAGGCGGACGGTCCTCCCGCGTTGAGCGCGGAGTCTAACGCCGTCGTCTCGTCGAGCATCACCAGCGCCGTTCCGTGGATCTTGTCCGGCGGGGGCGCAACCTGTTTGGCGACCGGCTCGCTGGAGCAGCCGGCCAGTCCGCCAAAGGCCAGTATAAGAACGGAAAAGAAGCAGGTGTTGCGGGTCAACGTGGGTCCCTCGCTTTCAAGCTGTTCGAACCCGACATTATCACATCTGGCGTCCGAGGCGGACTAATGGGAAGGATCGCCGGTCCCGGAAATGATATTCTGTGGAGGTTGTGACGACTCCGACTCCTCCGGCCCCACCGTCGCTTCCCGCGGCTTGCGCCGATTGCCTGGAAACCACCGTGCTCGCGCAGATCGGCGCGATTCCCATGCAACTCGCCATGCAGCAGTTCCGCTCGCTCGAGGGGAAGATCCGGATCAATTTCGGAACCACGTCGATGATCGTGAATCCGTTGACGCAGGTGCGGATTCTTCTGGACCATATCGCGCTGGAGGCTCGCATCATTTTGGCCGGCGCGGCGATGCCGGCGGTGCCCGCGCTGCCATCGGCGGGGATCGGATTGGCTGCCGAATTCGCGCTCCAGTCGGCGATTCTGAAAATTGAGCAGTTGGGAATCGCGCTTATCGAGGGCCACGAAGCCATCGGCATGCGTTATCTGTTTCCGCCGGGCGGCCTGATTTTCAGTTGGGAAATCTGGACCAGTACGACGCTCCAACTGCCGGTGTTGACGCGCACCATCGGGAGTTTCGGCGAGAAGATCTGCGCCTGTAAGTGCACACCGGTTCCGCCGCCGCCTTCCCTGTTCGAAATTCCGCCGGGTTATAAAGTGATCCGGCCGGCGGCCGGCGTGAACGTGGTTATTTCACCGTAAGACGGAATTCCGAGAGCTCGATCTGGTCGCGGTTTGGAATATGGAAGCCGAACTGGCCGGCGGCGAACCCTCCCGCCGGCTGCCAGTTATCCAGCAGGACCCACTTGCCGTTTCTCAGAATGCCGTGCCCCAGCGCTTTGGGAGAGACATCGATTCCAAACGTATTGAACTCTTCGCGGCTGGCTCCATGCGGTGTCTTGAAAGTTTTGCCGCGCCATCCGTTGCTGACTTCGGTACGCGTGAAATTGGTTTCGTCGATCTGGAAGAGGTAGTAATTATTCCGGTCCCGGAAACCGACCACCCATTCGATCCGCCGGCCTTTGCGAAGCACCACGCGGAACTGGATGTTGGCCGTGCTGAACTGGCCCGGAACCAGGACAAAATCGCCGCCCTGGTGGGTGAGCGAGGTGCCTTCGCTCACCCATCCCGGAACTTTCAGCCAGTCGTTCAACTGAAAGATGGACTGCGCGGTCGCGGCGGTCGGTGCGGCTGCCGCGGATTTCGGCGACGGTTTTTCTTCCACCGGCTTGAGAATCAGGGTCGCGGTGCTGGCGGTTTCCGCAGTCACCCGGACCGTGACCGACGCTTCCTGATAATGCGGCGCCGTCGCGGAAACCGTGTAAGTACCTTCGGCCAGATTCAGGGAGCTCTCTTTGACCTCGGTATCCTGGCTATCGCCCTGGCGCCGCAAAGTGATTCGCGCAATGATGGCGGCCGGGCTCAGATCGATTTTCAAAGTTCCCGAAGTGCTGTGCAGCGTTGCTTCGAGATGGATCGTTTTCCCCGCGACAAACACCTGCTGCGAGTCGAGTGGCTTGTAGCCGAGGTGCCGGATCGAGACCGTGTGAGTGCCGGGCGCAACGTAAGCCGCCGAAAATTCACCGTCCTTACCCACCAGCCCAATTTTGTTTCCGTCGATGCGCACTTCCGAGCCCCCGACCCCGTGATGCACGGCCAACGTGGCCTTGGACAAGGACATGTCGAAGGTGAGCTGGCTTTCCTGCTTCTTTTTTAGCTTCACCACCTGTGCCGGGGGCGCGCCGAGGCCGTCTTTGTGGACCCGCACGGAATAGGATCTGGGCGGAAGATAGATGCGGATGCGCCCGTTCCGGGTGGTGCGCGGGTATTTTTGGTCGTTGATGAAAATCTGCGCTCCGTCTTGGTTGGTGGTGATGTCCAGAACACTAAGATTCTGATTGGTCAGGAGTGAGGCTACGACCGAGGCTACCGGACCGGCGTTCAGCGTAAGGTTCGCGTGCGCGGCGGGAGCTTCCAACTCCAGCTCATGCGTGCCCGGCGAAAGATCGTGCAGCTCGAGGCTATCGCCCATCAATGTCCCGGCCGGTTTCCCGTCAACGGTGGCCTTCGTCCCGGTGACGCTCGCATACACTTTGGCGTCTGAGCCGGATTGCACCACCACGAACCCGTTCATGCCTTGAGTTCGAATCGGCCCGACCAGCCGCGGCGGCGCGCCGTCGGCGATCTCCAACGTAAGCGAAGAGCGGAACGCTCCCTTCTCGACCAAAATCGTGTGCTGGCCGGGCGTGAGCTTGGGAATTTCAACGTCTCCGCCTTTAATCGCCTCCAGCGGCGCGCGGTCGACCGTCACGGAGCCCTCGGTGAGGTCCGTCGAAAGCGTCACCAGCGCCGGCGGAGGAGCCATGGTCGGCAGTATTAAGGTGACGTCCGGTGCGGAAGGCTGGCCCGCGCGGAGCGTAAAATTCGCGCTGGCGGTTTCAAAGCCCTGCAGTTGAGCTTCGGCGCGATACTCACCCGGCTGCAATTCCAGCTCGCACGTTGACGTGCCGCAGGGCGATCCGTTCACACTGATCTGTGCGCCCACCGGCGCGGACAGTAGATGCACCTTAATGGTCGCGGGTGTGCCGGCCGCCGGTGCGTCGGGAACCTTTACGGGCGCGGCGGCTTCAGGTGCCGGCGCATCCGTCCGCTGGCGGGCGATGCGGGAATACAGAAGCGCCGCGCCAAGCAATACCAGAATCACGGCCGCACTCACGCCGGCGTACAGATAAGGATTCTTTCGTCGCGGCGCGGCGGGAACAATCTGAAGCGCCGGTTTCGGCTCGACCTGAGGTTCCGGCGGAGGCACGGGGACTGAAGGCTTGGGAGTTTCCGTCAGCAGCGAAACCGGCGCTTCGACGGATGGCATCGGCGGCTTAGGCGTGGGCAAAGCCTGCCGTTGGCCTTCCTGCCTGGATCGCTCGAGCGTCCCCTGCAGCTGCCGAAGACGCGTTTCGTTTGGATACGATCCGAGTCCCTGAACAGCTACGGCGAGTGCGCCTTCGATATCGCCGTCGGTCTGCAGCCGGCGCGCCTGCGCCAGACACCAGGTGATGAAGTCTTCGCGCTTGCGGTCACTCAACTGGCTCGCCAGGCTCCGCGCCGGAACATGCTGCGGATCCAGATGGAGGATTTCCTGAACGGCAGTCTCGGCCGCATCCGGATTCGAATCGATCAGGCTCCGCGCCTGCTGCAGCAGGGTGTTCACCAGCACCGTATCGATGACTGTGTTTCTCGGATCCAGCTCGCGGGCCTGGTGCAACGCTTCGAGCGACGCGTCGATGGCGCCTTTATCGGCATGCTCCCGCGCGCGGTCGAGCAGTTCCAGCGCTTGTTTGGCACGCTCCTGATTCTTGCGGACCAGCTTGTCTAATTCGAGCAATTCCGCCTCGCCGGGAAATTCGAGGAGCGCGTTCTGGACGGTCTTCATCGCGCGATCGTAATCGCCGCCCTCCAGATACTTGTCGGTTTGCTCCACCCAGCGGGCTTTCGAATCCTGGCGCGCCTGTTGATCGCGGCGCTTGATCAGCCGCTCGATTTCGAACGCCAGGCCGGGCTGTTTCTCATGGATCGACTTGAGAATCTGCCACTGGTCCAGGGCTTCGATGCACTGGCCACGTTCTTCGAAATAGCGCGCCTTGGCGACGATCGAGTGGACCAGGTCGCGCTTGTCGCGCACCAGTTGCATGGCGTGCGTGAAATGCGGCTCGCCCGGATACACCTTCAGCGCTTCTTCGAGAATGCCCAGGCGCTTGTCCAGATCCGGTTCGCCGTCCACGCGGCGATCGGTTTCGGCGATCACGGCGGAAAGCCGCTGGCGCAGGCGCTCCTCGACATCGTATTTCAGAGCCTGGAACAGCGCATGGTTCGGATACTTGGCCAGATATTGTTTGCAGATCGTGAGCGCGGCTTCACAATTGTCGGCCGCCAGATTCCGGCGCGCCTCTTCGTAGGAGTTCTTGAGCGCGTTGTGTTCGGAATGGACCTTGTTATAAAAACCCTGGTAAGTGTTGCTGCGCGCCGTGTCGCTTTCCGGCAGGTCCCGGTCCATGGCGATCAGCACTTCGAGCTTGGTGAGCGCAGCCGTGACGTCGCCTTTTTCCCAGGCCTGCATGGCCGCCTGGTACAGCTTGGCTTTTTCCTCACGGACGCGCGTCACTTCCTGCTCGCGCCGTTTGATCTCGGCGGCGAGCTGCAGTGCGTCGGTCTCATTCGGCTTGATCTGAAGGACGTTATCGAGCGCCTCGCGCGCCTGCCGGAACGCCTGATTTTCCAGGTGCTGGCGCGCCAACGTGATCCACTCCGAAATTTTCTTTTCCCGGCGATCCTTTTCGATGACCGATTTGAGCGACAGCGCGGTGGTGTCAGCCGGATCGATTTCCAGAGCCTCCTGTACTTTGCGCAGCGCCAGCGGATACTCGGTCGCTTCGTAAAACCGGCGCGCGTTATCGAGCGTCTGCTTGAGCCGGATCTGGCGCACGGCCTGATCCACCTGTCCGCGCAGCAGCGCGATCCCCTGATCGAGATGGCCCTCCGCTTCGAGCTCGGACAAAATATCGGATGCGAACGCGTAATCGCCCTGCTCATAGCTCTGCGTGGCGCGTTCCAGGCGAGGCTTGATCTTCGCACTGTCGAAAAATTCGAGCGTCTCGTTGCGCATCGCCTTCGCCAGCGCCTCACCGTATTCCTTCACGTTGAAGAAGCGATGCCAGGGCTGCTTGGCCATCGCCTTGTGAACCACCTGGCTGATGGCGTACGGGACTTCGTGATTCAACTCGGAAATCGGCGGCGGAGTGTGGCGCTGGATGGCTTCCACCACGTCGCTCTCGCTCGCTCCTTGAAACGGCCGGCGCCGCGTGAGCGCTTCGTAGGTGACCACCGCCAGCGCGAACAGATCGGACAATGGCGAGGCCGCCTTCATGTCCAATTGTTCGGGCGAGAGGTAGTACAGCGTGCCTTTGAGCACGGTTTTCGAATTCGCCGACGCTTCGCGCGCGATCCCAAAATCGATGATTTTCAACCAGCCGTCGTCCATCACGAAAAGATTGCTCGGCTTCACGTCGCGATGCACCAGGCCCATTTCATGCGCCGCCTGCAATCCGCGCGCGGCCTGTTCCATCATGTTGATCACGCCGGCCACGCTTAACCGCGGACTCGCTTCCTTAATCAGCTTGTCGAGCGTCACGCCGGGCAGCAGCGGCATCACGAAGAACGGTTTTTTCACGCCGTCCTGCTCGAATTCGCCGATGTCGTAGATGTTGATTAGGTTCGGATGAACCATGGTCACCAGAGTGCTCCACTCCTTATAAAAGAGGTTGAGCGTGGCCGGATTGTCGATGTCCAGAATGGTTTTGAGTGCGACCTCGCGGCTCATCAGGCGGTCATACGCCTTATACACGACGCCCATGCCGCCGCGACCCAGAACTTCGCGAAGCTCGTACCGATCTTGAAGTTTAGTTCGCTTGGTGGACACGGATCGACCTCTTTTGTGATAATCTGCGGCGTAGAAATGCAACCGCAATCGAGAATCGGCGACCGGTCACAGGTTCCCGCCGATACACACGGCAAGCCGTGCTGCAAACACTCCTGCATCGGGCCGGCGCAAACCGGATCGCCGGATGTGCAGGTGAACAATCGCGCCGCTTTGCGCGTGACCGATATGGGGATTCACTCCCACTGCTGCGGCCCCAACATCTGGATCGCGACCCAGGGCAGCCAGACCGTGCTGATAAACAATCTACCCGCGCATCGCCAGAACGATGAGGATATGCACTGCGGCGGCCAGGGACAAATGATCGAAGGCAGCGAAGATGTATTCGTCGGCGGCTGATTTCCATCACGCAACCCCCTGATCGTTGGAAGGATTTCCAGGATTGTCCGAAGGCGTCCCGCTGACTACGTCGTCGTCATCGGTATCGTCGTCATCCGTCTCCGAATCCGTTGGAGAAGCCGCCTGCTGCACTGCTGACTGAATCTGCCCGGCAGCCTGTTGCTCGACCGACTGAGCCTGTTGCACCACCGACTGAACCGTCCCGGCAGCTTGTTGCGCTACCGACTGGATCTGAGTGGCGCCTTGCTGGAGGATGCCCGTACCTTGGGCGACCCAGGGATTGTTCGCGAGCAGATTGGCCGGTGAATTCGGATCGCTGGTGGTTTCCGGGCTGTCGTCGTCATCATCGTCGTCGTCGGCCGTGTCATCGCCGCTATCGTCATCATCACTATCGTCATCATCCTCGCCATCGTCACTGCTGTCGTCGTCGCTATCGTCGTCACTGCTGTCATCACTGCTATCGTCAGCGCCGCCGCCGTCGCTGATCTCGGACGTGTCGTCGTCACTGTCGTCGTCGCTGCCTTCATTCGACATCGAATCGTCCGGACTCGTCACCTCCGGATTGTCGAAATCCTCCGGCGAATCGGGATCGTCGGGGTCGGCCTCGTCGGCCGGGTCTGCGGACCCGCCGCAGTTGATCAAAACCTTGGTTCCCTGAATCGTCACGATGCCATTTGAGAACTTGATAAACGAACCACCGCACTTGATGACGAAGTCGCCCGCCGCCTCAATCACCAGGTCGCCGTTGGCCTTGATATCCAGGTCGCCGTCGACGGTAATCTTGCCGTCACCACCGATCTTCTGGTCGTAATCGCCTTCATTCTGGATGCTGGTATCGCCTTCAATATCCTCGGCGAAATCGCCCTCGACGGTGCTGTGTTTGTCGCCGTCCACTTCCTCGGTCTGATCGCCGTCAATGCTCAGCGACGCGTCGCCGCCCACTTTCACACTGACGTCGCCCTCCACCTGCTCCTGAAAATCGCCTTTGACCGTCGTGTATTTGTCGTTCTTGATTTTTTCGTGCTTGTCGTTGTCGACTTCAAGAAACCGGTCGTTCAGCACCAGCTCGCAGCGGTCGTTTTTCACGAACAGGTGGAAATTTTTCTCGGCCTGCATGCGGAACAACTCGTCGCCGATGTTGTCCTGCAGGCGAATCTCGTTGTAATTGTCCTCGGTGCCTCCCTTGGTGCTGCGGGTCTTGATGCCGGTCCATTCCTTTTTGGCCGGCAGCGGATACGGCGGCATATTCTTGGCGTGATAAACGCAGCCGGTGATCACCGGCCGGTCCGGATCGCCATTCAGGAACTGCACCACCACTTCCATGCCGACCCGCGGAATCCAGATCTGCCCGTACATGGGACCCGCCCACGGCTGCATCACGCGCATCCAGCAGGAGCTGGCGCCGTTATCGTCGCCGGGAGTCAGGTCCCAAAGAAATTTCACCCGCACGCGACCGTATTCATCGGTATAAATCTCTTCACCGGGCGGACCGACCACGAACGCAGTCTGCATGCTGGTGATCTGCGGCTCTTCGGTTTTGAGGTTCGGCCGGAAAACGATGGAGGAGGGATGAATCGCAAAATCGTTCATGTAGCTCGCCTCCTGCTTGTCCATCCCCGGCAGCAGCGTGCCCTCCTGGGCGGTGTGCGTCACTTTGACGATCAGGTAATTGATGTTCTGTTCCGGCCGGTCGTGATCGGTCATATCGAAGCGGAAGCCCGGCAGCATGGCGCGCGCGTTGCTGGTTCCGTTTGAAACCGTGTGGTCGTGCTCCTGCTCCTCAATGCGCAGCTTGGCGTAGTCCTGCGGTTCTCCCGGCAATTCGACGTTGGCCGGATAGAACCGGCGTGACACGTTGATCGAAAGGCCGGTATCGCGCGGCACCTTCTGCCAGTCCTTCAGCTTGTTGGTGGGAATCTTGAAGTTGTAGTCGTTATTTTCGTATACGTTCGGCTTCACTACCTTGTGCATGTCCGCGCGGAAGATGGTGTCCTCGGTGCGATATTCGCCGGGACCCAGCTGGTGCTCGTAGCGGATGCTGCTCTGGTAGGGACACGGCAGCAGCGCCGCCATGTTATCCACCAGCATCAGCGTGTGCTTGCCGTCTTCATGCGTGAAGTAGTAATAGATGCCCTCCATCTCCATCAGCCGCGCCACGAAATCCCAGCTCGATTCCATGTACTGGCAACAGTTTTCCCAGGGCTTGTGCTCGCCCGTGATTCCGCTGGTGTCATAGCCATGGAAGCCGAATTTGGCGAATGTGGCGTCGATCACCTGTGGCACGGTCTTGTCCTGATAGATCTGGCACTCGTTTGAAAGCGAGAGGAACCACACCCACGGGACCACTTCGGCCGCGTAATAATACAGCCGGCCTTCCTGACGCGTCGGCAGGAACTTGCTGACCTGCCCGTTGAAATACCGGAAGGTGACGCCGTCGCGATGGCGGACTCCGCAAGTCACATTCTTCCCGAGCAGGTCCTCCGTCTGAATGGTCCCGTCCTCGGATGCCAGCTCCAGCTCGAACTGAAAGAGATGCGAAATTTCCTCAGTGCCGGAAAATTTGTTCAGAATGAGAACGTCCAACCCGAGCGGACAGTTGAAATAAAATAGCCGCCCGTGCTGGCTGACTAGCTGGCCCATACTTTATTCCTGCGTGTACGCAAATCCCCCGTTTTCCCCGATGCCGACACGAATCGCGCTGGGACGCGTTCCTTCGGCGATCCCGCTCAACAACCGGCGCGACAAATCCGGCAGCAGCGTGTTGGTCAGAATGTTGTCGACGTTGCGCGCCCCGCTTTCGACTTCCGTGCACCGCTCCGCCACCTGGTCGAGCACCGCGGCATCCCACGTGAGGCGGATCTTGTGGTTCTCCTCGATCCGCTTCTGGATCTTCGCTAGTTTAAGCGTAATAATCTGCTTGAGCGCCTCATCGCGCACCGGATAATACGGGACGATCACCAGCCGCCCCAGAAACGCCGGCTTGAAGATTTTGTTCAGCTCGGGCTTGATGGTCTTCACCAGCGCCTCGGCCGAGGGACTGGTCTCCGGATCGGAGGTCAGCTTCATGATGGTGTCGGTCGCCGCATTGCTGGTCAGAATAATGATGGTGTTCTTGAAGTCGATCTCCCTGCCTTCGCCGTCTTCCATCTGTCCTTTATCGAAAACCTGGTAGAACATTTCGAGCACGTCCGGATGCGCCTTCTCGACCTCATCCAGCAGCACGACGGAATAGGGACGCCGCCGCACGGCTTCCGTCAGAACACCGCCCTCGCCGTAGCCGACGTATCCGGGAGGAGATCCCTTCAGCGTCGAGACCGTGTGCGCTTCCTGAAATTCCGACATGTTGATGGTGATCAGGTTGCGCTCGCCTCCGTACATCAAATCGGAGAGCGCCAGCGCGGTTTCAGTTTTCCCGACGCCGCTCGGTCCGACGAGCATGAACACGCCCACCGGCCGGTTCGGATCGTCCAGGCTCGCGCGCGAGGTGCGAATCCGTTCGCTGATCGCGGCCAGCGCGTGATTCTGTCCGATGACGCGCCGGGCCAGATGATCTTCCATCTTCAGCACCATCGCGACTTCGTCTTTCACCATTTTTCCGACCGGGATTCCGGTCCACGCCGACAGCACTTCGCCGACGATTTGTGAATCGACGCAAACTCTCATCAACGGCTGATCGCCCTGCAATTGTGCGAGCGAAACGCTCAGCGTGTCGATCTCCACGCGCGCTGAGGCCCGCCAATCCGTAGTTCCGCCCGCGGCGACGGCTGCTTCGCCTTCGAGCTGCGTGCGGAGTTCCCGAATGCGCGCGACCATAGTCCGCTCTTTCTCGAAATGCTCCTTGAGCGTCATCAGGCGGGCATCCACCGCCTTCATTTCGGTCGCGATCGCCGCAAGTCTTTCGGAGTGGTCCGCGCCGGCGGCCGACTCGCGGCCCAGGATGCGCTGCTGCACCGCCAGATCGTCGAGCCGCCGTATGGCGTCTTCAATCGGCGGAGGCGTAGTGCTGTGGCCCAGCGCCAGCCGCGCGCACGCCGTATCCAGCACGCTGACCGCTTTATCGGGAAGCTGCCGGCCGACCATGTACCGGCTCGACAGGCGCACCGCGGCGTGAATGGCTTCGTCCAGAATCCGGACGTCGTGATGTTTTTCAAGCGCCGGAGTCACGCCGCGCAGCATCACCAGGCAGCGCTGCTCCTCCGGCTCGTCCACTTTTACCACCTGGAACCGTCGCGCCAGCGCCGCGTCTTTTTCAAAATATTTCTTGTATTCGGACCAGGTTGTGGCCGCGATGGTGCGCAGTTCGCCGCGCGCGAGCGCCGGTTTCAGAAGATTCGCCGCATCGCCTTGCCCCTCCGGGCCGCCGGCTCCGATCATAGTGTGGGCTTCATCGATGAACAGAATAATCGGCGAGGGCGAGGCCTTCACTTCTTCAATCAGCCCCTTCAGCCGGTTTTCGAATTCGCCTTTCACGCCCGCGCCGGCTTGCAGCAGCGCCAGGTCCAGACTGCGGAGGCTGACGTCTTTGAGCGGCGGAGGCACGTCGCCCTGTGCGATGCGCAGCGCGAAGCCTTCCACCACCGCGGTCTTTCCGACGCCGGCTTCGCCCGTCAGAATCGGGTTATTCTGGCGGCGCCGCGTCAGAATGTCGACCACCTGGCGGATTTCGCGGTCGCGTCCCAGCACTGGATCGATTTTTCCGGCGCGCGCGTTTTCAGTCACGTCAATCGTGAACTGATCCAGGTTCGGCGTCTTCCCGCCGGTTCGCGACGGCACAGCGGCCGGCTCCGCGGGCGCGCCACGCACGGCGTCTTCAGATGACCCGGCAAGCAGCGATGCGAACTCGGTCTGAAACGCCTGCGCGTCGATCTTCTGCAATTCGCGGCTGATTTCGCGCACCACCCGCGCCAACTCCGGCTCCGCGACCAGTACCAGCAGCGTCGCGCCGGTGCGGATCTCGCGCAATCCATATTGCAGCGATCCGAAGGTCCACGCGTCGGAAAGCATTTTGACCAGCATGGGACTGAACGACGGCGTGCGCGCGTTTCCGGACTTCAGCGCATCTAAACTTTTCGAAAGCTCCTTTTCGAGCGCGGAACGATCAATGCCGAAGCGCTGCACCACCCGATCGAAATCGCCGCCAGTAGTGTCGGCGAGCTTCATCAGGTAGTGCTCCACCTCCACGTCGTAATGAGTGCGCGAGACACACAATCCCGCCGCGCCTTCAAGGGCGCTGCGCGTCGCATCATTCAGTTTTCCGATCAGTGATTTCAGGCTTACGTTCATGTCAACCTCTACTCGTCCCACAACCGCAAAATCGTTTCGTCCGGATCGCGATCCAGCGGCCCCGTGAACATCCAGGAAATCCAGCCCAGCCGCGGCGGAGGCGCGTGCTCGGATTCGAGCGTGAAGCGCGGCGCGTCCTCACGCTTGAGAATCAACTGGACTTCCACATCCAGATCGTCGCCGCAGAAAAACCGCGCCATCGATTTCAACGGCTGGTACGCGCTCCCGTCGGGGAGAAAATCCTTGTACTGGCCGAGCGTCATCGGCCCCAGCCGCACGCGCACCACCGATTCCTGATCCCATACTTCGTCGCCCAGCACTATTCCGATGCCCAACTGCTCGGATCGCGATCGGCCATCGGTGAGGCAGGTTCGCGATCCCGAATCGAGCGGCCGCCAGGTTCCCGAAAACGGCCGCACCTCCACTGGAACTTCAAAATAATTCGCCAGCATCAGCCGGAACGCCGTGGCCGATCGCGGATATTGCGCGAGCAGACCTTCGAAACTGATCAGAGACTGGTCGGGAATCGCCTGGCGATTGCGAAGCCCGGGCGTGCCCAGGCCGATCAGATCCAGCAGATAGCCGGTGAAGCGGTCCTCGGCCCCACGCTCGTAGGCCACCGGGAACCGGCATTTTTCCCAGGCCCGATACATCAGCGAGATCAGCCGGTGATTGAAAATGTCGAGGAAGTCGCGCAGCGTGGCATCGCGCGCATACATGCGCTCAATGATCAGCTCGGTATAGCGCGTCGGCATCACGCCGAGCGGCCCCACCAGACCGAAAAAATTCACCGTCATCTTGGGAGGCGCGTCATCTCTTTCGACCAGGCTCTGAATTTCGGCCGCCGGGAAAGTCAGCGACGCATGCGCAGCCAGGCGCACCGGCTCCTTCGCGGGCTGTAGAAAAGATCCGATCGGCTCCCGCGCTCCGCTCAGCCGTTGCATCAATCGCACGGCCTGGAAGAACGAAAAATCGACCGCCCGCTCGCGCAGCCGCTCCGGCAGCGGCGACGTTAGAGCAGAATCCGGCTGCCCGCTTTCGGAGCCCATTCCCGCAGCAGTTCCTTTCTCTGCAAAGATTTCACGGCCAACTGGCTGAAGCTGTTCATGGACACGTATTGCGCCAGAAAATGCTCCAGCACGCTCGAAAAAAG
Organism: Terriglobia bacterium; assembly: GCA_963797245.1. Taxonomy (GTDB): domain Bacteria; phylum Acidobacteriota; class Terriglobia; order Bryobacterales; family Bryobacteraceae; genus Palsa-187. Next base: position 90,819 of record CAWCPE010000004.1, on the reverse strand, counting down.
ATACACGCCTCCGCCCACGAACTTCGATTCGTCCAGTTCCATTTCCACCCGCACTCCGCGCACGTACGAAATCCCGTGATCGCCGATCACGCGCGCAAACCGGCGCGCGCTCGACAGGCCAACAATCCCGTCCACCTGCTGTTCCAGATGCGGCGCGGAGCCGTGATACAGCCGCAGAATTTCCTGCAATGCTTCCCGCCCATCCTCCACCAGCGACAGATAATTCAGCGACAGATGCGAAATCAGCCGCCACAGCGCGTCGCGGCCGACCGCCGGGCGCACCGCCGCCGTGGGACTCCGGATCGCGATGATCTTGTCGACGGGCGACTCCTGCCCCATGTCGAAATCGCCCGCTTCGTCGCCGAACGTCAGGCGCGAAGGAAGGTCGCCGTTGGAGCACGTACAGCGGATGCTCAGCAGGTCCAGATTCAGCGCCACCGGCTGCCCGGATAGATCCACCAGGCTCATCCACATCTCCGTGCCCTCGACGCCCGGCCCGCCCGAGCGCCGCGTCGCGTTCCAGAACACCGGCCGCTTTTGCCGCGCCGAGTGACGGAAAGAAAAGAACGGGTCGAAGGTGGTGGTCTCTCCCGTTTCCTGATACGTGCAGGTCACCTCATCGATGGAAAACACTTCAAGCGATCGGGCCAGCCGGTAGTCCGGCGCGACCGGATATTCGTACTTGGTGTGATCCAGCTGGATGGGCTCCGCCATGTGCGCGAACAGGTTCACGATGGGACCGCATCCCAGGCGCAGCGTTCGCGCATTCACGCCGAGTTCCAGAAGCTGCTGCCGATCGGCCCTCTCGAATGGCGAAATGATGAAAACGATTTCGACGCTCTCCTGAAATCCGCCCGCGCGAATCGCGTCGGCGCCGCGCATATCGAAAAAGAAAAACTTTTCCGGAAACGCGAAATATTCCTGCAGCAGCCGGTACGGCGTGAAGGACCGGCCGGGATACGGCAGCATCCCTTCGTCTTCTCCGAAGCCGACCGGTCGCAGAGCATCTGGAATCAGTTCAATGGGCCGCTGCCTGAAACGCGGACGCGGATCGCGCAGTACGATCGAGCGGCAGTTATTGCACAACAGCTCATATAACGAATGCACCAGCGCCGGCGCACCCTCGAGATAAAAGCGCAGCGAGCTCATCTCCAGCGCGGAGAAGCGCACGTTCGGCCAGCCCTGCAGCCGGACCCGCAGCGCGGCGAACCCGCCCGGAGCTTTCAGCGGAGGATCCAGGCGATCGAGCGTGGTCCATTGCGCCTCCGTCACCCGGATCGGCCAGACCTCGGTGTCATAACAGGTCCGGAACTTGCACGGCATGCCCTCCACCGGACGCGAATAAAGCAGCGAGTCTTTCGGAATCCGCACCGCCGTCGTCACCTTGCTTTCGCGCAGCGAAAACTCCGCGATCGACATGGACGGGAGCGGACGAGTGTAATGCGGATACACCACGTTCAACAACGCCTGGGTGATTTCCGGAAAATCGTCGTCCAGGCGCAAGTGAACCCGCGCGGCCAGCAGCGCGACCGCTTCAATCATCCGTTCCACGTGCGGATCTTCACACCGGCTCGGGTCGAGCTGCAGGCGTGAAGCAACCTTGGGATATTGCGCCGCGAATTCCGCGCCCATCTGCCGGAGGAACGTCAGCTCGCGTTCGTAATAGACGAGCAGTTCATCCCGCACGCGATTCTCCTTCGATCTCGTATTCGCCGCTGGTCAGCTCCAGCGTCGAATCGAAATACACCCGCTCCGGGGCGGGTTCGGTGCGCAGCAACGCCTCGATCTGAAAGTGCACCACCTTGGCCGACGGCGCCACCGGCGAGATGCTCACACGGACGTTCACCAGGCGCGGCTCAAACGCGCTGATCGCGCCTTCCACCGCACGCGCCAGCCGCGCCCGTTCATCCTGCGACCGCAACGCGACTCCGGTAGAGTCCGGCAGCCCGTAGTTGTAGACCGATCGCCGCAGTTCCTTGGCCGAGGCGGGCGGCTCCGCCGGTGTGCGGCGCGCATTCAACATCCATTCCAGGTCGCGGCGGACCGAATCCTTCAGCTCCTTCAGCGATTGGGAGCGCCAGCTGCGCGGTTCCGCCCGATTGGCCGGTTCATGATCGATGAGCCGGTCGAGCACCGAAGGCAGGATGGTACGTTGAGTGGATTTTCGCGCCATTCGCTCAACCTCTCAGGCTCAGTGCGCGGGCCGGATCCAGCCGGCAGATGCGCGCGTAGAGCTTGCGTCTTTCTTCATCGGAATCGCCGGCGTTGGCCAGGCTCCCATACAGAAGCGCCAGCGGCTGCGCGATCACTTCCGGTCCCTCCCACGCCTGCAGGCCCCGCGCTTCGATTTCCTCGGCCAGCTCCTGCAGAATCGGCCGCGCGATTTCCTCGTTCCCGGTGGCCAGGCACGCCTGCGCCAACTGGACTTTTCTTAAAAACCGGCTGCGTCCGGTGCGCTCCTGCGCGATCTCCCGCGACAGAATCGTGAACGCCTCCTCCACGCGTCCCGACTGCGCCGCTTCCATGGCAAGTTGATAGGCATCCGGCGTCGCGGGCTCTCCGTCGCCATTTTCCGAAGCCTGGTATTCCACAATCGGCGGTGGAGTCCACTCCTGCCGAGCCAGTGAAGGCGCGTGTGTCTCGGCGGCCAGCACCGAGTTCTCCTTCAGCCACTCCATGGTCTCCGCATTGGCGACCGGCGTATCGTCAGCCAGTGTCCACTGCAGCATCTGCGGAAAATCGGCGAGCAGGGCCTTCAGTTCCGACAGGATCGCCTGGGCAGCCGCGTCCACGCCGCAATACCGGCAGGCATTTACGGCGTAACGCTGCAAGTCGAGCCAGCTTCTGCCGCATGGCTGCCCGGCGGCTTCTTCGGCGCGTTCGCGCAGCTCGTTCCAGTTGCCCTCATTCGCCAGACGTTTCAGCTCGATGCGAACCTCGCTCGGCGGCGGCTCCAGGGAATTCGGGTCGGGATAGCCGCCGCTCGCGCGCAGTTCCCCCCAACGCAGCGCTCGTAACATTAAATAAGGTGCTGGGCTGAACGGAAATTCGCGCCGGAGAAAGCGGCTGACGGCTATGGTCCGTTCCACGGCATCATCGAAGTCCACCGGCTCGATCCCGCCGCGCGCCCGTCGCGGAGCGGCAGCCGTTGGCGCCGATCCGTCCGGGAACGGCTGGGTCCCCACCCCCATTTCCGGGGATTCGCCGGCTTGCGGGAGCTCCGGAAGCGCCTCGGCTTCCGTCTGGGCCTGCGACCGCAATCCGCCTTTTTTGACCAGCAGCACGCGCGCGGTTTGCAGGACCTCTTCAATGGAGGTCCGCAGCGGAACGAAGTCCGGAGAAGCGTCGCCGAACTTTTCGTCGCAATAGGCGCCGAAATCCTGAACATCCTGCAGCAGCTCGGTCAGATGATCGAAGATCTTCTGGCTGACGCCCAGCGAGGTTCCCTCGAGTCCTTTTTCGAACTCCTCCGGCGTCAGGATCCCCTCCGCCGCGGCGTCGTTGCGGCGCTGCTGTTTGGCGGAATCCGACTGCGCCTCGGCTTCGGTCGGAAGCGTTCGCGATTCGCGATATTGATACCAGTGATGCCCGGCTTGCGTGAGCGGCGTGGAGCGCACCGCCGAATCGAGTTGGGATCCCACCCAGCGCAGCGGCGTGGCGCGCAACTCCAGGTCGCCGTCGTCGTCGATCCGGGGATAAATCGTGTCCCAGAAGACCTCCAGCAGTTTGCGGATCAGCTCCAGCCCTTGCCGTAAACCGGGAATGCCCTCGCGTCGAACCAGCGCTTCGGCCAGCCAGCCCGCAATCTGCAGATCCTTGCTGCGCTTCTCCAGGGCCTCGGTGGCCAGCTTGATGACCAGCCCGTAATCCGCGGTCTTGATCTCGCGCTGCCAGACGCCCTGGTTCAGGTCGTCATCCCGCCGCCGCGCTTCTTTGATCTGATCGGTCAGCGCATCGTAGCGAAGATCCGCGCCGCTGGGATCTTCTCCGGGGATAGGTTGGAGCAAGGCCTCGACATCGATTGGCATGCCGATCACTTCACCGCCGGTCGACGGATCTCCAATTTCCGCAGCTCGAGCAGAGGGATCTCCTCCTCGTCTGCGATCAGCATCTTCTGTCCGAAGGGAACGCCCTCCTCCCAGACCGTGGCGCGCCCCAGCCGGACAGCATCATCGGCATGAGTCGACGAAAATGGCGAAAGCACGGGGAGCAGAACTTCACCGAGATCCCCGCCTTCAAATCCGCTGGTCGTGTGGATGGTGGCCGGAGCCCACAGCAGATCGCGAAGGCGCTTGGGAGGCTCCATCTCGACCGATTCGATCTGTTCGAACGGTATCCACATATAATTCTCACCGGCCAGCACTTCGAGGCGCGCGCCAATCCTCGGATCGCAATCCTCAATCGACTGATACTCGCGTCCATTCAAATACCCACCGGCCGGAGCGGTGGCATGGACGGGCGTTTTCGCCCCGAACATTTCCTGCCGGGTGCGCTCCGCGCCGATGGCCGCCCGATACAACAGCGCCCCCAGGCGGCGGTCCTTGGTGCCGGAGGGATCGCTTCCGGCCAGAATCTCAAGCTGTTTGTCCGCGCGATCCCAATTCCCGGCGAAGCACAACAGCTCGAAAAGAAAAGTACGGCGCTGAGCGTCGGAGGGATACTCGCGCAATTCCTTGCCCAGCGCCTCGATGGCTTGATTCAATTGACCGGAGTCGAATAGTTCCCGCGCAGTCTGCACAACGGCGTCACTGTGTCTGGACGCCCTGCCCGAAATCCATGCCTTTCGTGATGGCCGGCTGCAGAACCCCGTCTTTCACGTCCTGGTAGGTCTCGGTCATGATGATGAAGGCCAGTTGCCAGTTCTCCTGTGGAAGGTTGCCGCTGCCGGGCGCGCCGGACGTCTGATAATGCGACACCACCACCCATTGCATGTGGTACTGCTCGGATTCGTACGCTCCACTGGGCCCATTCTGGGTCACCCGCAGATAAACATCCTTGATGGTCTGCCCGCTGCACAGCTGCGCGAACAGCAGCGGAGTGCTTTTGTCCATCACCTTGGTGATGTTAAAATGACCGCACTGCGCCCCGGAGGCGACCACGCCGGTTCCCACCTCCATGGAGTGGTCCACCGCGATTCCGTAGCTGAAGTATTGGACTTCGATCTTGTTATTCCAGTTGGCGTTCGAACTTACACTTTCACCCGGAATGCTGGTTATATCCAGATACATTGGCATGCTGTTCTCCTATTGAACGGGATTCGTCGGCGCCTTCTGATCGTAGGTCTTGCTGTTCATCTGCTGCATCGCCCCGTTGAGCACCTGCGCGTAGCCGAGGCTGACCTTGGAAAACGCAAAAGTGATGCTCTCGTCCTTGATACCGGAGCCGCCCTGCAGGTCGCGGCCGACGATGGCGAAATCGTAGAACATCAACGTCAGGTAGGGTGCCAGCGGGTTTTGGCCGCCGGCGCTTGCCTGGGTAATGCCGCCGCGCATGGCATCGAACTGGGCTGGACCCGCGATGTGGGCCGCCGTCGACGTGCTGATAAAAATCATCGGGCCGGCGTGCTTCTGTTCGAAGTGGAAGGTGCCGGTCGCCATGGCCCCTTTCGCCGCCCCTCCGCCCACCACCGGCGTGGCTGGCGTGGACATGTGGAAATTCCAGCTATCCACTTCGAGCCACTTTTGGTGACCGATCTTGTTGGAGTTGCCGATGATCTGGGCGCACTGTAAGTTCAGGAAAAAATATTTGGGTGTATCTGCCATGTTGCTCCTTTCTGGTTGCTCCTTGCTCGATAAATCTCACAAAAACTGCGCGTCAGCGGGTAGCCTTGGGAAGCTCCGCGACCAGCCGCAGCGAAACCGAAAGCTCGTCCAGCTGGAAATGCGGCCGCAGGAAGGCAATGGCTTTGAATACGCCGGGCTTCGACTTATCCTCAATGACTTCGATCCTCGCCTCACGCAGCGGGCGCAGTGCCTTGGCAGCGTGGGAAGCGGTTTCGTCCTCGGTCACGTATGTCACAATCCAGTTGTTGAGGAAGATTTCCACGTCCTTGCGCGAAGCAAAACTACCCACTTTGTCCCGCATCATCGCCTTGAGGTAGTGCGCGAACCGGCAGACGGCCAGCATGTACGGCAGCTGCGCCGACAGGCGCGCGTTGGCATTGGCTTGCTCGGTATTGTAGATGCGCGGTTTTTGACAGGTTTGCACGCTGAAAAACGCCGCATAATCCGTACCTTTGCAATGCACCAGCGGCACGAATCCCTGATCCGCCAGCTCTTTCTCGCGCCGGTCCGTAATGATGGTTTCGGTCGGACACTTCAGCGCCACGTCCCCATGCTCGGTATGGAAGTTGTGGGTCGGCAGGCTGTCCACCAGCCCGCCGCCCTCCACTCCGCGAATGGCCGCGCACCAGCCGTAGCGCGCAAACGCTCCCGTGATCCTCGCCCCTAACGCATATGCCGCGTTGCCCCACAGGTACTTGGAATGCTCGGTCCCGGTGACTCCTTCTTCGTAGTGGAAAGTGTCCACCGGCTTGGTCGCTTTCCCGTACGGGACTCGCAGCAGCACATGCGGAAGCGTCAGGCATACATAGCGCGAATCCTCCGACATCCGGAAGCCCTTCCAGCGCGCGTACTCGGTGGTGTCGAACACCTTGGCGATGTCGCGCGGCGCGTCGAGCTGGGTAAAGCTCTCCATATTCATCAGTTCCGGATTCGCCGCGGAGATGAACGGCGCATGCGCGGCCGCCGCCACCTGCGACATCCGCTCCAGAAACTCGATGTCCTCGGGACCGCGGCCGAATTCATAATCGCCCAGCAGGCAGCCGAACGGCTCGCCGCCGAACACGCCGAATTCGTGCTCGTAAACTTTCTTGAACATCTGGCTCTGATCGAACTCCGGGACCCTCTGCAAATCCCGCAAAACTTCTTTCTTGGTGGCGTTGAAGACCTTGATCTTCAGGTTGACGCCCGTCTCGCTGTTTTCAATCAGATAGCGGATCCCGCGCCAGGTCGACTCCATCTGCTGGAACTTGGGATGATGGAGAATTTCATTCAACTGCAATGAGAGCAAGTGGTCGATCTGCGCGATGCGCTTGAGGATGGTCGCCTCCAGGTCGGCCGATACCGTCATCTGGCCTTCCAGCACCTGGTTGACGAATTCCTTCACCAGAGTGCGGCCCCACTCCCGGCTCGATTCATCGCGGCCGACCCGTCCATCCTGCACGATCTGGTCGAGCAGACTGATCCCCGGCGCGGTCGCCGTCGCCGCCGCCGCGGCGGCAGGTTTAGTGGATTCCTGACGCTTAGCCATGGTTCTCACCGTCTTTCACCTTCTCACTCGAAATCTCGCCCCGGACCTGCTCCAGCTTGTCGGTGTTGCTGATCACCTCATTCAGCAGCCGCTCCAGCTTTTCATTGCCTTGCAGCGTCCCCACCAGGTCGGAAAGCTTGGTTCGCAACTCCAGCAATTCGCGCAGCGGCTGTACCCGGCGCGCCACTCTTTCGGGCTCGAAATCCTCCATGGTCTTGAAGGTCAGGTCGATGCCGATCTTTCCCGCGTTCGGATCGTCGCTTAGCTTGTTTTCCACTGAAAACGCGACCCTTGGCTTCATGCTGTCGAGCACCGCGTCGAAATTGTCCGGCGTGATCTCCACAAACCGGCGATCCTTGATTTTGGGCAGCGGTTCTTCCGGCATGCCGCTCAAATCGGCCAGGACCCCCATCACGAAGGGGATCTCCTTCAGTTCGATCGCGTTGCCGATCTCGACGTTGTAGGTAACATGCACGCGAGGCGGCCTGACGCGCTCAATCTTTGCATGCACACTTTCACGTGCCATGGTAGAACCTCCAATGAAAAATTAAATCCGTACCAGTACGTTCCAGGAGCCCAGGTCCGTCAACTTGGCGCCTCGGATCTGCCAAAACGATGGTCTTAACCGTCTCACTTGTTAATCGCGCAGTCCATTTCGGAAACGCCTCATTTTTCTTTTGTGACGGACCGGGGCGGCTCCAAACCTGCCCGTTGATCCTCTACAGGAATAGCCGGAAACGGCCGCGGATAGAAGTGACAACAGGTACGTAACGTACGTTACACCCACATTTTCAATAAGGTCGAGTGACTTTCAGATCAGGTGAGTGAGCTTGGCCTGCGGATTCCGGACGAAATCCTCGCCCATCAGCCCTTCGAGATCGAGGTACACGGCCCGGCCGATCTTCAGCATGGCGCATTCGTAAACCGAAACAGTTCTGGTGTCGCCTTCAGCCGCGCCGATTTTGATCGTCCCGGGGCTCTTTCCCGGATCGTTTTTGCGGTAACAACGGCTTTGCGACAGCGCCGCGATCACGTCGACTCCCAACTCGGCCCAGTCCTCCGGGGTTTTGGGAAGGTGGTGATAAAAGCTGGTGTTGTGGAGAATCCGGGAACGGTCCACCCGGAAACCTTCCAGCAGAGCTTGGAGCTTGTCGGGATGTGTCGCGAGCTGCTTGTAAAGATCCTCGACGAATTGCCTGCGGGTCGCGCCCGGGTTGGCTTTCATGAAATCGCCTTCCCAGATGGCCATTTGCCGCTCGGCGCTGGTGGCCGGCAAACGCATTCCCTTGCCCACCCCGACCGTTAACTTGCTGCCCACGCCGACCCGGATCGCGCCGGCATCCACGTCGTGACGCCGGGTGGCTTCGCCGATGCTGTGTGTGATTTTGCTCAGTATGTTCGCCGCGGCTTTCGCCTCAGTTTCGGTGAGGCTGGGGAAGAACTTTTTGCATAACTCCGGGGTAATCGGCCCGTGGTTCCGCATTTTCGCCAGGTAGACGTCGAACATCTGCGCGCCGGCGTTCACGGCTTGAATGTGGCCGAGCGTCTCGCGGTAAAACTTCCGGTATTCTTCGGCGACATCCAGGAACTCCTTGAGCGGCAATTTCTTTTCCAGTTCCTTGAACCCGGGTTTTACGTTCCAGTTCTCCACCTTGCCCAAATCCTCGAGCGGCCGCAGGAAATCCTTTTCGAGCTGGTCCAACTCGGGCTTGAAGTCCCTGCCGACATCCAGCGGCTTGATCTCCACATGCGGACGAAGCGCGGCCGGCGCACGCATCTCCTCGTAACCTACACCGTCGGCGTGCGTGGGAGTCTTCGCGGCCGGATGGGTCGCGGCAACTTCGTCCTCCACCAGCGTTTCCATCTCACGCGTGTTGTACTTGGGCATGCGGCTGAGACGCTCCCGGACGTTCTTGAACATCGCCATGCCGCCCATGGCCACGCCCTCGGCAAGCTTCATCACCAGCGCCTGTATTCCGACGAAGACAATGGCAGCCACCACCTCGGCGATCTGATTGGACCCAGCGTCCACGTTCCCCGACCAGGCGGTTTGTACGGCGGTTTCGAGCGCCTTGCCCTGAGCATTGGCCTCCCGGACCATGTCCGTGGCGAACTGCGCCTCCATGAGTTTGCCTGCCAAAGCCATCGCCAGGCTGGCTCCGCTGACCGCGAATTCGCCGGTGCTCAGGCCCGGCAGAAAAAAATAACTGACCGCCGCGCCGGCGCCGAACCCGATCACCGCGGCGCCCGCCATCACGCCCACCATCGCTCCAAAACCGCTCAGGATCTGGTAGGCGACCGGGAGCCAACTGGTCCCCTTCTTGTGAAATCTGCTGAGGGTTTTATCAAAAGCCCGCCGGAAATACGGCTTGCCGGTATCGAAGACGTTTGAAAACGCGGCTTCGACATTTCGGCAGCCGTTCACGATGGGAGCGATCCGATAGTACGGAGAATTCACCTGCACGCCGATCGATTTGCCGCCCGCTTTTTCGTATCCGTACTCGAGCGCTTTCCAGTTGATGAAGGAATCCTCGCCCTTCTGCTGCGCGGTGGTCTGGACCTGGTCCCAGTGGACGAAAGTGCCGGTCGCGGTAGCCGCGGGTGGGGGCGGCGTCCACGGCGCCTTGCGGGCCATCTCCGCGGTCCGGATCGAATCCTTTTCCCCGGAGTCCATGTGCGAGAAGCGTATTTTCCAGCTCTGGTACTTCTGCCTGAACCCCGCCATATCGCCTTCATGCATCCGGCGGAGGAACACCCACTGGACGCCGTTGTTGTAGTAGGTGTGACGGTTATTTCCTTCCGGCATGGCCGGAGACAATTCGGTAAAACCACAGCGCTGCGGCGGATCGTGCTTCGCGAGACCGGCGTGGATCGCGGAGAGCGCGTTTTTCGCGAAATGGCTGACGTTCACCGGCGGCGTGGCCGGTGTTCCCCATTTGCGAACTTCCGCCCACGACGCCACGAACGGGCAATTTACCGCGCCCCACGACTCCGCCATATCCGTGGCGGCCACCAGCACCACCTGATGAGTGTTCAGCTGGCTCATGCAAGGCACCTTGCTTCTCGACGTGCATTCCATGCATGCGGCGAAATTTGCTTGTCCCACAGAACACCTCTGCGTCGAATTTCAGAACGAAGTCTAATCCCGCCGATCGGCGGCTGTCAATCCAATACGGTTTCAAGTACAATTTATCGCCATGACCGAAGTTCACCCGGAGCCGTTCCGCATCGCACTGCTCGGCGACTTCAGCGGACGCGCCAATCGCGGCTTCCGCACCGCGATCCGTGCGGTCCCGATCGATCCCGACAGTTTCGAAGACGCGATGGGGCGTCTCGGCGTTGCGCTCGATTTACCGGCCGGCACCCTGCCATTCCGGGAACTGGATGATTTTCATCCCGACCGGCTTTATCGAAATCTGCCTCTGTTCCAACCGATTCACGAAGCCAGGAAACAACTGTCGGACCCGAAAGCGTTTCGCGCGACCGCTCCGGCCGCTCCGCCCGCCACTGGCGGCAGCCTTCTCGATCGGATCGTCGAACAATCTCCCGGCGATGAAGCCGAGTGGGACCAGGCGATCCGCAGGATTGCCGCGAAGCATTCGACGCCTGGCCGGGATCCTCAACAGGAGCAGGCGATCGCGTTGATGGATGAAGCCGCGGCAGCGCAGTTGCGCGCCATCCTCTCGCATCCCGATTTTCAGACGCTCGAAGCCGCCTGGCGATCGGTCTTTTTTCTGTTCCGGTACGTCGAAACGGGCGTCGAGCTGCAAATCGAGTTAATTGACATTTCGCAGGACGAACTGCTCGAGAAACAAGCGGAGCTGACCAGGTTGCTGGCCGGCGAACGGTCGTGGAGCTTGATCGCCGGCTTATTTACCTTCTCGCCGGACCAGCACGATTGCGAAGTGCTTTCGCGGATGGGCGCGATCGGCGGGCAAGCCGGCGCTTCGTTCCTCGCGGCCATGCATCCCCGTCTGTTCGGCTGCGAATCCATCGGCGAAACTCCCGACCCGGACGATTGGAAAACGCCATTCCCCGCCGCGGACGCGCAAGCCTGGCGCGACCTTCGGCATTCCGCGGAGGCGAACTGGATCGGGCTCGCATTTCCGCGATTTCTGCTGCGGCTGCCGTACGGAAAAAAGACCGTGCCGATCGAGAGTTTCGATTTCGAGGAGATGCCGCACTCGCCGGTGCATGATGCGTACCTGTGGGGCAATCCGGCGGCCGCCTGCGCGGCGCTGCTGGGCCAGACTTTCAATCAGCAGGACTGGGAAATGCGCGTGGGATCGGTGAACCGGCTCGAAGGCCTGCCGGTCCATTCCTTCGCGAATATGGAGCCGACGCCCACCGCGGAAATCCAGATGACGGAGCGTTTCGCCGCGCAAATTTTAGACGCCGGCATCATGCCGCTCGCTTCGGTGAAGCATAGCGATGCAGTGCTGCTGGTGCGATTTCAGTCCATCGCAGATCCGCCGCAACCATTGGCGGGACCGTGGTAATGTTATTTCGACATGCGCATCCTGCAGCCGGTGATCTGGTCGAAAGGGACGTTTCTGAACCCGCAGCATCTCCAGATTCAGGACCGGTTCATCGAAAGCATTCTGCAATTCCGCACCGAAGCGCTGCAATTCCGGCCGTGGGGATTCACCCGGCTGAAGATCAATCATGAGGCGCTGGCCGGCGGGGCGCTTGCGCTTCATCAGGCTTCCGGAATTTTGCCCGACGGTCTGCTGTTCGATATCCCGGAATCCGATCCCGCACCGGATCTGAAGCCTCTGGCCGGCTATTTCGAACCGGACCAGAAGACCATCGACGTGCACCTGGCGATTCCGAGTCATCGCGTGAGCGGCGTGAATCTTTCCATGCGGGAACGCGCCCTCGACACACGCTACCTGGCCGAGGTCGCTTCATTTCGCGATGAAAATACCGGCGCGGCGGAGAAGCCGGTGCAATTGGCGCGCAAGAATTTCCGCCTGCTGGTGGAGGGGGAGCCGAAAGGCGGCTGCGTCACCATGCCGGTGGCGCGCGTGGAGCGGATCTCGGGAGACACTTTCCAACTGGATCCGAAATTCGCGCCGCCGCTGCTCGATTTTTACGCCAACGAGTTTATCGTTTCGATCGCGCGCCGCCTGGTGGAGATTCTTTCCGCCAAGAGCGGCATTCTGGCCGGCATGCGCCGTCAGAAGAATCAGAGCCTGGCCGAATTCACCACCGCCGACATCGCGAATTTCTGGCTGCTGTACACCATCAACCTGCATTTCCCGCACCTGCGGCATTTGTTCGAAACCAAACACGGCCATCCCGAAGAATTGTTCTCGATGATGCTGGGATTGGCATCCACGCTGACCACGTTCTCGCTGCAGATCCAGCCGCGCGAGCTACCGGTTTACGATCATGAGCGGTTAGGCGAATGCTTCGCCGAGTTGGACGAAAAACTTCGCCATCTGCTCGAAACCGTAATCCCCAGCAACTTCGTTTCGGTGCCGCTCAAGCTGATCCGGCCTTCGATTTACGCCGCGTCGATCTTCGAGGACCGGTTCCTCGAAAACACGCGCATGTACCTGGCGATCCAGGCGGACATGAACGAGGCCGAGCTGATTCAAAAAGCTCCGCAATTGATCAAAGTCTGTTCAGCCAGCCACATCGAACATCTGATCCGCCAGGCGCTGCCGGGTCTTCAGTTGACCCACGTGATGTCGCCGCCCACCACCATTCCGATCAAGCTCAATCACCAGTATTTCAGCCTGAATCAATCGGGCCTGGCGTGGGAAGCGATCGGCCGGGCGCGCAACATCGCCGCGTACATTCCCGGCGATTTCGAGAATGCGCGGTCGGAACTGATCGTACTGCTGCCGGAAGCGAACGCGTAGACCTTCTTGAACGCATGTGCTTCTGGACGTGTTCCGCTTGCTGACGCGCGCGGTTCCGCTTTCGACAATCGGAACTTTGACCGTAAGAGTGTCTGTGAAAAGTCGATGCTTCACCCCGCCGTTACCGGCAGGGCTGGTCTATCGCGTTGAAGGCACAGGCATCGGTGCCAGCCCTGCCGGTCACGGCGGGGATCAACTCCACTTTTCACACACGCTCGTCACGGCGGGGATCAACTCCACTTTTCACCCAGGCTCTTACCGGAAGGGCTTTGGCCGGAGCAAGTCCGTCTTTACCTCAGCGCCATTACCACGACCACCACGATAATCACCACCAGCACGCCCACCACAATCGAGAGCGCGATCATGGGACCGCGTCTGGGCGCAGCGGGTGCGATCGGTTGGGGAACCGGAGGCAGCACTCCGTCTGGAACCGAAGCGCGCACCATCATCCGCGTATACTCGCCGGGACTTTTTTCGTCAGGAGTCGCCGCGGGGGATTTTGGCAGCCGCGCTTTTTGATCCCGCGCGCTCCGAAACAATCCCGACGCGCCCCGCAGCGTCAGCAGCCGCGGCTGCGTGTCCGGCCCGGATCCCGCGCCCGGCTGAGGACCGAATACGCGAGTGAATTCCGTCGGAGCCTGAAACGGCCGGCTTTCCGGAGGCGCGTTTCTAGCCGCCCGGGCCTGCTCTTCTTCGATGTTAATCGCTTCGCCCGAAGGTCCCGATCCAAACAAGCGTGTGAACTGACTGGTGTCTTCGGAAGCCGAGGCCGGAGCCGGCGGACGCGAGGCAGGCTGAGCCGGCGCGCCGAACATCTCCGAGAATTCGTCGGTCTGTGCCGGCGGCGCAGATTTTGAAGGAGGCGCCGGCTGTCCGAACCAGGACGTGAACTCGCCACTCGCCGGCTGCGACGCGGGCTGCGGCTTCGAAGCGGCGGGCGATGAACCGAAGAAAGACGTGAACTCGCCAGGCTCCGGGCGCGCGGGCGCTGGAGCCGGCTTTGAATCCGTGAAAAGGCGCGCGAATGAGTCGGTCTTTTCAACCGTCGGCTTCGTGATGGGAGCTTGCGGGACTGGCGTCGGAGACGCCGCTATTCCCAGCCACTCGCGCAAATTCGTGAACGGCGCGATCGGTTCCGTCACCGAGTAAGGATTGCCCGCAAACTCTCCCAGCGCGATCAGCGGAGGCGTTAAATGCAGCGGATCCTGCGCGAATCTGCCCCTCAGCGCCACCAGCACAGGCTGCGCTTCCGGATTGAACAGATGCAGAAAAACCAGACGCCCGCTGATGTTTTCCGTGGCGCGAAACGTCTTGATCTCGCCGTCCGCGATCAGGCGCTCCAATTCGTACTTTTGGTAGAAGCTCATCGTGTCGAGCGTTGTCCGCGTTTCACCGCCTGTAGTATCATGATGCCAATTTCAAGGCGGATGTCAATCAACGCACCAAAATGAAAAATCTTTCCCGAGTCGTCTGGTCCGAAGGAATGTTTCTGGGACCGCATCATTTCCAGGCCCAGAACCGTTATTTCGAGGATTCGGTTCACAGTTCCACCACCAGTCTTTGGTTTGAACCCTACGGCCTGACCGGTTATGAGCTGGATGCCGAGGCTCTGCACAACGGTACGCTTTCGGTGGTTCACGCACGCGGCTTGTTTTCCGACGGTCTGCTTTTTCACATGCCGGAATTCGATGAGTTGCCGCCGCCGCGCCTGGTCGCGGATCTGTTCCCGCCCATGCAGGACAGCCTGGATTTTTTTCTCAGCGTTCCGGAGCGGCACGGCGAAGGAGCCAACTGCGCGCTATCGGAAGCGGAGCGGACCATGCCAGTCCGTTACGTCGCTGAAGAACGTCCGCTGCCTGATGAGAACACCGGCCGCGACGTGAAATTCATCCAGTTGGGACGCAAGAATATTCGGCTGCTGGTGGCCGGCGAAAATACCGAAGGCCTGGCGCTTCTGCCGCTCGGCCGGGTGCGCCGGCAGGGCTCGGGACAATTTGTTTTCGACGACCGCTTCGTGCCTCCCACGCTACAGATCAGCGCCGCTCCGCCGTTGATGGCGATGCTGCGGCGGCTGACCGCGCTGCTCGACGATAAGTGCAAGACGATCGCGCGGCCGAAGGATTTGGGCAGCACTACCGTCTCTGGATTTTCGGCCGAGGGCATCGCCAATGCGTGGTTTTTGCACTGCATCAATTCGAGCCTCGCCCCACTGCGGCATCTGTGTATTTCAAAACGCGGGCATCCCGAACAATTGTTTGTCGAAATGTCGCGCCTGGCGGGCGCCCTGTGCACCTTCAGCCTGGATTCGCATCCTTCTACGCTGCCCCTGTACGATCACCTGCACCTGGCCGACTGCTTCGAAGCGCTCGACCGGCACATCCGCACGCATCTCGAGCTGATCGTGCCGAGCAACTGCGTGGACATTCCGCTCATCGTCGCGGCTCCGTATTTCTGGGAAGGCAAAGTCGTGGATGAGCGCACGCTCAACCTGTCGCGCTGGATTTTCGGAATCCGCTCGAAGATGGGCGAAGCCGATCTGATCGAGCGCACGCCGCGCCTGGTGAAGATCTGCTCACGCGCGTTCCTGCCGAAATTGGTCGAACGCGCGCTCCCCGGATTGAAGCTGACGCATATCCAGGTGCCTCCGCCGTCACTCTCGCCGAAAATCGAGTATCAATATTTTTCAATTGACAAGTCGGGGCCCTGCTGGGAGCATATGGTGAAGACTCGGGAGCTGGCGTTGTATATTCCAGGCGAATTGCCGGATCCGCAGATTGAGTTGTCCGTAATTTTGGAATCTTAGTGATGGCGAACCTTCCGGAGATTGCCGCGCCGCCCGAAAATCTCGCGCTGCTTCTTCAGGAATTGTTCACGGGGATCGTGCGCCTGCGCTCGCATCGCCAGCAGGTGACCGACGCCGAGGTGTTCCGGCATCAGGTTCTGCAGGCCATCCGCAGCGCGGGACAAAACGCCAAAACGCGCGGCTATTCGGACGACGATATTCAGCTCGCGGTTTTCGCGGTGGTCGCGTTTCTGGACGAATCGATCCTGAATCTGCGCCAGCCGGTGTTCCAGGAGTGGGTGCGCAAACCGCTGCAGGAGGAACTGTTCGGCCGCCACGTGGCGGGCGAGGTGTTTTTTCAGAACCTGGAGCAGCTTCTGGGCCGGCGCGATTCACCCGAACTGGCCGATCTGCTGGAGGTTTACTCGCTGTGCGTGCTGCTCGGATATCTGGGCCGCTACAGCATTGCGTCCAAGGGCGACCTGCGCGTGATGATGGATCACGCCGCCGATAAGATCAACCGCATCCGCGGAAACCGCACCGATCTTTCGCCGTCCTGGATGCTGCCGGACGAGCTTGCACCCACGCGCATCGACGTCTGGCTGCGCAGACTGGTGTTCATCGCGGCGGCCTGCGCGATCGCGACCGTCTTGCTGTTTGCCGGCTATAAAATCTCACTTGGCTCCGATGTGAACGCGGTCCAGATCCTGTCCGTGCGAGGGTTGCGGTAGCCGGATGGGTCCCTCGTTTTACTACATGATCTCCGCCGTCATGATGGTGGCGATGTTGGCGGCCTCGTGGTTTGTCACTTCCCTGCTGAACCTGTCCGGCGCCGCCGCCATGATCGTGCGCGTGCTCCTGATGGGACTGGTGATGTCCGCCTTCGGCCTGGTGTACGTTTGGCGGAACAAACGCCAGCGCGCCAAAGAAGCGGCGGCGCAGGGTGGCCAGGCCGACACCGCCACGGCCGAAAAAGAAATCGAGACGTTCATTCGCGACGCCGAATTGCGCCTCGCGCAATCGAACGTCGGCAAAGAAGCCAAGCTCGCGCAGCTGCCGGTTTTTTTCCTGATCGGCGAATCTTCCGCCGCCAAGACCAGCGTCTTCGTTCAATCCGGAGTCGAGCCCGACTTGCTCGCCGGCCAGGTTTATCAGGACAACACCGTCATCCCGACGCGTCCGGTCAACTTCTGGCTGGCGCAAAAATCGGTGTTCGTCGAGGCCGGCGGAAAGCTCCTTGCCGACCCCGGCCGATGGACCACGCTGATCAAACGTCTGAATCCCCGGCGGCGCAATCCGTTCCGGCGTCGTCCGCCGTCGCCGCGCGCGGCTGTGGTTTTTCTCGACGGCGAATTGTTTCTGCAGCCGAATGTCGAGGACGCGCTCGCGCTTACAGCGCGCAACTTGAGGACGCGGCTGGGCGAGATTTCGCAAACGCTCGGAATCCGTCTGCCGGTTTATGTTTTATTCACCAAGCTCGACCGGCTGGCGCATTTCACCGATTTTGTCGGCAATCTGACGGACCAGGAAGTCACCCAGGTGCTGGGCGTGACGCTGCCGCTGCGCAGCGATCGCGAGCAGGGCGGCGTCTACGCCGAAGAAGAATCGCGCCGTCTCACCGCGGCCTTCGACGAACTTTTTCGCGCACTGTGCGACCAGCGCCTGATATTTCTCGCTCGCGAGCACGACCCCAATAAACTTTCCGCCGTCTACGAATTTCCGCGTGAATTCCGCAAGCTCCGCTCGAGCGCGGTGCGCTTCCTGGTGGATCTGGGCCGGCCCAGCCAGTTGCGCGCCAATCCATTTCTGCGCGGATTCTATTTTTCCGGCGTCCGGCCCGGTAGTGGTCGCCGACAATGCGCCGGCGCAGCGCGCGTCCGCCGGATACAAAGGCCTCACCACCGGATTGTTCTCCTCGCCATCCTTCGCCAAGCTCGACGATCCTTTTGGCGAGCCTTCCGGCCGCACCCGGCGCGTTCCGCAGTGGCTGTTCCTGGGCCATCTGTTCAGCAGCGTGGTTCTGCGCGACCGCGCCGCGATGGGCGCGAGCGGCCACAGCATCCGAACGGAATTGATGCGCCGCATCACGGCGATTTCGGCCGCCGCGTTATGCCTGTTTCTGGCCGGCGCCCTTACCGTTTCCTTCCTGCGCAACCGCGCGCTCGAAACGCGCGTCTCGGACGCGGTGCGCGGTATCGGGCGCGAGTCGGGAGGCGCCGCGCAGGAGCTGCCTTCGCGCGATGCTCTCGAACGTCTGGACAATCTTCGTGAAACCGTCGAGCTGCTTTCGCTCTACGAACGCGAAGGCCCGCCGTGGAGCCTTCGCTGGGGTCTGTACACCGGCCACGAGCTTTTTCCGAGCGCACGCCGTCTCTACTTCGCGAGCTTTCATCAACTCTTGTTCGGTCAAACGCAAGTCGCGCTGCTCGAATGGCTGCAGAAGCTGCCGGCCAAGCCCGGCCCCACAGATGAGTACAAGCCGACTTACGACGATCTGAAAGCCTACTTAATCACCACCTCGCGTCACGAAAAAAGCGTGCGAACCTTCCTGTCGCCCCTGTTGATGGACAAATGGGCGGCCGGGCGGCAAGTGGATTCCGCGCGCTCCGATCTGGCGCGCCGCCAGTTCGATTTTTACAGCGATGAGCTATTTATCGCCAACCCCTTTTCCGCCGATAACGACGCCGGCGCGGTGGAACACGCGCGCGTCTATCTGGCCCAGTTCAACGCGATCGAGAGCATCTATCAGTTCATCATCTCGGAAGCGTCGCGCCAGAAGCCCGCGGTAAATTTCAATAAAAAGTTCCCGGGATCGGCGAATTATGTCGTCAATAATCGTGACGTCACTGGCGCATTTACCGCGGATGGTTGGAAATTTGTCGATAATGCCATTAATAATGTAAAGCAATTCTTCGGCGGCGAGGCGTGGGTGCTGGGCGATCACAATTACGGCGCGCTCGATCCCGCGCAGATCGGCCCTCAGCTGCGCGAGCGGTATCACAAGGATTTCATCGGCAACTGGCGCGCGTACCTGGCCGCGTCCTCGATTGCGCCCTACCGCGGCATCGGCGATGCGGCGCAAAAGCTGTCGCAATTATCGAGCAATCAATCGTATCTGCTGGCGCTATTTTGTCTCGCCTCGGTGAACGTTTCCGCAGCCGACGCGCAAACCGCCGCGCCCTATCAGCCGGTGACGTTCATCACGCCGTCGAACTGCCCGGATCGATACGTGCAAGCCAATAACAGCGCGTATGTGAGCGCGTTGACCGCGCTGCAGACTTCGCTCGACCGCGTGGCGAAAGCCGGCAACAACGTCAGCGACGATATGGTCGCGCAGACCATGAACGACGCGACCAACGGCTACAAGGTCACGCGCCAGATCGCGCAGAGCTTCCAGATCGATCACGAGGGCAATGTGCACGGGATGGTGCAGAAGCTGATGGAAGATCCCATCCGCCAGGCCGAGGCGATCCTCGGCAGGTTGGGACCGGCGCAACTCAATACCGAAGGCCGCCGCGTATGCAGCGACGTCTTCGCGCTGGCGAAAAAATATCCGTTCGACACCAATTCGAAAACCGACGCGACCTTGCAGGACGTGAACGCCGTATTTCGCCCCGGCGACGGCAGATTGCCGCAATTCTACGACAACACGCTCAAAAATTACCTCCAGCAACAAGGCAGCGTGTATGTGCGCAAGCCGGATAGCCGCGTGCAGGTCACCGATGCATTCCTGCGCTTTTTCAATCGCGCCATGGCGTTCAGCGGCGCACTTTATAAAGGCGGCGCCAAAGATCCGAGCATCGCCTACAGCATGCGCGCGCTTCCCGCTGAAGGATTGAAGAGCGTCACGCTCACCCTCGACGGCCAAGCCTTGAAAGCCGACGCGACCGGCGGCCAATCGCAGGACTTCACCTGGCCCGGAGCATCTCACGCGGCCAAGCTGTCCGGGAGCCTGGGCGGCACCGAGCTCGGCTTCATCACTTACGACGGTCTGTGGGCCGTGTTCCGATTCTTCGGCGACGCGGACCGCTTTCAGTCGACCGGCTCCGGCTACACCTTGCAATGGGTCCCGCGCCAGGGCCAATCCGGGCAGCCCATCCGTCTGGATAGCGGCAAGACGCTGACGCTGCCGTTCCAACTGGACCTGAAAGGCGCGCCTCCCGTATTTCAGAAGGGCTATCTCTCCGGATTCCAGTGCGTATCCGAAGTCGCGCGGTAGGAACTCCGACCGCTCCCTGACTGTCGTGGCTCAGTTTCGGCGCTGTGTGGAGTAAGCGTGAGCAAGCGGTCAGTGCTCGGGCCGACCCGTCAGAGTCTGCGTGAAAGGTCGGGACACCGGCAGGGCTGGCCTGTCGAGTTGAAAACCCAGGCGTCGGCGACCAGCCCTGCCGGTGACGGCGGGGATCAACTCCACTTTTCGCCCAGACTCATCAGCTTGAGGCAGCCACCAATCCTGGGTCATCGCACTACCGCGCATCGCGGTGGTCGACTGGAACTCGACCGCCATTCTCGTGTATTCTTGCACAATGTCATCGCCGTGACGACGATGAACAGATTGGTAGGAGCGAACCATGCGTTGCCGACTGGCTCCACTCGCGATTGTTTTTCTGCTGGCCGCCTGCACCAGCGGTCCCAAGCAGCCCACCGCGTCGAAGGTCTCGTCCGCGAAGAAACTCGGGATCCGCCCGCACGGCGATGAAACCATTGAACCGGATCCCAGCAAGACTCCCGACGATCTTAAAAAAGTTTTCACCTATATCGACGACCACATCGACGAGCACGTCGAGAATCTCCAGAAGTGGATTCGCCAGCCGAGCATTTCAAACACCGGCGAAGGCATTCCGGAGAGCGCCGAAATGGTGAAAGGCTTCTTCGATGAGTTCGGCTGCCAGGAGACGCGCGTGTACGACGTCGGCATCACCGAATACGGGACGCCCGGCAATCCGGTGGTGTACGCCAAGTGCGACGAAGGCGCGCCCCGAACCCTGGCAATCTACTGGATGTACGACACCATGCCGATCACCCAGCCCGACGCGTGGAAAAATCCGCCGTTCGAAGCCAAACTGGTGGAGCAGCCGCCCTTTAAAAAGGTGCTGATCGGCCGCGGCGCGACCAATTCGAAAGGGCCGGAGATGGTGCAGTTGAATGCCATCCGGTCCATGAAAAAGGTGCTCGGCAAGCTGCCCGTGAACCTGATCTTCATTGCCGAGGGCGATGAAGAGCGCATGGATATCGGCCTGCGAAAATTCGTCAAGGATCATCCCGACCTGGTGAAAGCCGACGCCATGCTGATGTTCGGCCAGCAGGCGCCCAGCGGCGCAGGCGGCATGATGGGCGGATCGGAAGGCTGCGTCTACATCGAATTGACCACCAGCGGGAAAAGCTGGGGTCGCGGCCCGACCGATTCAGATATTCACGGCACCCACAAGCGCGAGGTCGATAGCCCCGCGTGGCGTCATATAAAGATGTTGTCCTCGCTGGTGAGCGATGACGGCAATACGCCCAAAATTCAGGGCTTTTTCGATAACATCGAGCCGTTGAGCCAGGCCGAAACGGATCGCCTGAAGCAGGCGGCCTCGAAAGTGGATCTGAAAACCGCCGCCGAAAATATCGGCGTGGCGCGGTACATCTCCGACGATCCGTTCACGATGCTGAAGATGAGCCGCTACGGTACGTCGTTCAACATGGACGGAATCTGGGGCGGCAACATGTTCGCCGGCGGCGCGGGCGCGATTCTGCCGAACAAGATCACCTCCAAGCACAACATCCGCTACATCCCCAACATGAACGGCCTGGACATCGTGAAAAAAATCCGCGCCCAGCTCGATCGCAACGGGTATAAGGACGTTGAGCTGAAACTGATCGGCGACGTCCCGTGGGCCAAGATGTCCTACGACACCGATATCGCGCGATCCATCACGAAAATGTACGAAACGTTCGGGATCCCGCACGGCCAGCCGTCCATGAGCGAAACCATCGTGGCCGGCGGTTACTGGCCGGCGTATCTGTTCGGGAACGGCAAAGTGGGCGAGAAGGTGGCTCCGGTTTCCATGCCGATCGCCGGCGGCGCGGCCGGACACGGCGGCATGGCGCACGCCGCCAACGAATATTTCGTCATCGAAGGCGCGGGCAAAGTGTACGGCATGGCGGGAGCGGAAAAATCGGTCGCGACGATTCTGTACAACTTCGCGCACGCAGGAACGGCGTCCCCGTCGTCCAGCAACTAATGCTCGGTCGCAGACAGATCGTGAAGGCGGCGGACGGCGGGATTCATCCCGCGCGTGGCTTCAGCCGCGCTTGCCTCGCCCACCGTGGCGTATCCCATGTAACCGAAACGTCCGCAACAGGCCACTCGAGATGGCGGTGATTTCCGTCCGCGACCTGGTCAAGACTTATCACGTAGGTGAAGTGGCCGTGCATGCGCTACGCGGCGTTTCGCTCGAAATCGAAGCGGGCGAGTTCGTCGCCGTGGTGGGTCCGTCCGGTTCCGGCAAGTCGACGCTGATGCACATTCTCGGCTGCCTCGATCCACCCACCAGCGGCCAATATTTTCTCGACGGCGCGGACGTCTCTCATTTGAGTGACGATCAGCTTTCCGAAGTGCGCAATCATAAAATCGGATTCGTGTTTCAAAGCTTCAACCTGCTGCCGCGCACCTCGGCTCTCGAAAATGTCGAATTGCCGCTGCTCTACAACAGCGGCGGAGGTCTCACGGCGTCCGCCAGACGTGACCGCGCGCTCGACGCTCTGCGCGCCGTCGGCCTGGAAGACCGCGCCGAACATCATCCCAATCAGCTCTCCGGCGGCCAGCAGCAGCGCGTCGCCATCGCGCGCGCACTCATGAATCATCCTTCGATTCTGCTGGCCGACGAACCCACCGGCAACCTGGACACCCGCACCAGCATTGAAGTGATGGATATTTTCCAGAACCTGCGCGTCGAGCGGAGGATTACCATTGTATTGATCACCCATGAACCGGTGGTCGCCGAATACGGTTCGCGCATCGTGGCTTTCAAGGACGGCCGGATCGTCTCCGATCGCCCCAACGACCGCCAGCGCGTGGCGCGCGGAGAATTAGCGGAGCTTCCGCTGAGCGAGGAGGAAGTATGAAATCGCTTCGACCGAGCATCCTGATTGCGCTCCGAGCCCTGCGCCGCAACAAGCTGCAAACCGCGCTGACCATGACCGGAATCACCATCGGCGTGGCGACCGTTCTGACCATGATCGCCCTCGGCAGCGGCGCCGAATCCGCAATCCAAGATCAAGTCCGTGCCGCGGGCATGAACATGATCGTCGTCACGGCGGGCAACTACAAAACCAAAACCGAAGACCAGGGCGGCGCAGTCGAGGAACAGGGGAGCATAAATCGTCACGGCAATTTCGTAGCCGCGGTCTGGAACCCCGACCAGACATTCGCATTCGTTCCCGTCTTCCATCCGGAAGACGACCCCATGGAGAAGCACGACCACCCTCTCGCCAGCCAGCGCCTGGGCGACACCGAAGCCGGCCTCGGCGCAGCCGCGACGCTGACGTCTGCCGACGCGGAAGCGATCCGCAAAATCAAAGGCGTCCAATATGTTTCCGAAGGCATTCACACCAACGCACACGTCGCCGCGGGATCGAAGCGCTGGTTCACGCGCCTGCATGGCGACGATGTTTCACTTCCCGAAATCCGCCGCGCATGGAACTTCGAACACGGCCGCTTCTTCAGCAAGCGTGAAGAGTCGCGCGCGGAGCAGGTGATCGTGCTCGGCGCAGTCGCCAGCCAGCATCTCTTCGGCACGCAGAATCCAGTCGGCAAAACCGTGAACATCTGGAAGCAGCCGTTTGAAGTGGTCGGCGTGATCGGCAGCGGAAGCTGGCTGGTGGCGCCCGCGCCCGGCGACGATCAGTTCGACGCCGTCTACGTTCCGTTCACCACCATTCAAAAACTCCTGAATCTGTCGAAACTCAACGACATCACCATCACCACCGCATCCAGCGGCGACGTGACCCGCGTAGCTAAACAGATCACCGACGTTCTGCGCGCGCGCCACAAAATCTCCTTCAAGAGCCCGGACGATTTCACCGTTACCAGCCAGGCCCGCCAGGCCCTCGCGAAAGGCGGAATGCTTCCTGAAGTCGCCCGATCCGTGGTCGGCAACGTCGCCGGACTCGAAAAGGTGACGCTCGAACAATTGGGCAAAACGCTCGACCGCGCCAGCCAGACCATGACCGCGCTGCTCGCCAGCGTCGCCGCGGTTTCGCTGCTGGTCGGCGGCGTCGGCATCATGAATATCATGCTGCTCTCCGTGACGGAGCGCACCCGCGAAATCGGCATCCGCCGCGCGGTCGGCGCAAAGGCGGCCGACATCCTGCGCCAATTCCTGGTCGAAGCCGTCACGCTGAGCGTCGTCGGAGGCTTAGCCGGCATCCTGATCGGCGTCGCTGTTTCGGATTCCATCGCGCATCTGGTCGAATGGTCGGTTTCGATTTCCGCCATCGCCGTGCTTCTTTCCTTCGGGATCGCAGCCAGCGTCGGCGTCTTCTTCGGCTATTATCCCGCCCGGCAAGCCTCGCGCGTCGCGCCCATCGATTCGCTGCGGTATGAGTGAGCGCGAATGCGTCTGATCGCCAGTTTCCGGCTCGCGCTGAAAGCCCTGCGCCGCCACAAACTGCGCGCCGGACTGACCATGCTCGGCATCACCATCGGCGTAGCCGCGGTCATTACCATGGTCGCGCTCGGCGCCGCCGCGCAACAGACCGTCTCGCGCGAAGTTCAATCCGCCGGCACCAACCTGATTCAGATTCGCGCCGGAAATTACACGCGCGGCGGCGAATCGGTGAAGATCGCCACCGGCCTGGGCTCCGCCACCACGCTGACTGAAGCTGACGCTGAAGCCGTCGGACAGATTCAAGGCGTGAAATACTTCAGCGCCGGCGTGCGCCTGCGCGGCTGGGTTTCGACCAACGATCAACGCGATTACACACAAGTGATCGGCGCCGACGTCGCGTTCCCGCTGATCCACATGTGGTCGTTTTCGCACGGCAAATTTTTCACGCCGAAGGACATTTCCTCGGACTCCGCGGTAGCCGTCCTCGGAACCGCCGTGCGCGACCGTTTGTTCGGCGACGCGAACCCGGTAGGCCATGAGATCCAGATCCACGGCCAGACCTTCCGCGTCATCGGCCTCGCCTCCACTACCGACGACGATCAAAGCGAAGCCGTCTATGTTCCCTACACGACACTCCAGCGCCTGCTTCACATCGACTATCTTCACTTCATCACCGTCTCGACGTCGCAAGCCGGCGACGCGACCGGCGTAGTCGAACAAATCGCCCCGCTGTTAAGAAAGCGCCACGGTCTCGCGGTAGGACAGCCGGTCTTGCCGGCTGTCTCGGGACTGGCCGGAAATCAAATGCCGCAATCCGGCACCGGCGGAATGGTCGCCGACGATTTCACCGTGAAAACCCAGGCAGCCGAAGCGCTCACCAAAGGTTTATACACTTCCGTCGCCGCATTCGTGCTCGCGAACATGCCGAAGGTGGATCAGATCAATCTTCAGGAAATGGCCGGCACATTGAACCGCGCCGGCGCCACCATGACCGCCCTGCTCGCCTCCATCGCCGGGATCTCGCTGATGGTCGGCGGCATCGGAATCATGAACATCATGATGGTTTCGGTCACCGAGCGCACCCGCGAAATCGGCATCCGCCGCGCCGTCGGAGCCAAACAGCGCGACGTGCTCCAGCAATTTCTGGTCGAAGCCGTCACGCTAAGCTTATGCGGCGGCGGCATCGGAATCGTACTCGGTTTTCTGACCTCGCTCCTGGTCACCGAGATTTTCGAATGGCCCACTTCCGTGCCCGCCTGGGCAATCGCGCTCGCCTTCGGGATCTCCGCGCTGGTCGGCGTTTTTTTCGGATTCTACCCAGCCCGCCGCGCCTCCCGCCTTCCGCCCATTGATGCACTTCGCTATGAGTAGGAGCCAGCCTGAAAATTCCGAACGTGCTCCGCTTGCTGACGCGCGCCGTGTGAAAAGTGGAGTTGATCCACGCCGTGACCGGCCGGGCTTGTCATCGACGCTGCGCCGCGATAGACCAGCCCTGCCGGTAACGGCGGGGTGGAGTCCCGACTTTTCGCACAGACTCGTCAGCGAGTTGGCGATGATCCGTCGGCTCATCGTGACGGATGAAAGTCGAGGGAGGGCGGGCTTCGAGCCCGCGCGAGGCTTCAGCCTCGCTACCGTACAGAGCGGCGCTGAAGCGCCACGCGGATTGAAATCCGCCGTCCGCGGGCTCTCGTGAAATCAATGACCTGTGGATCACTTTCAGGGGAGGGGAGCAATTCCGCTCTGCTCGCCGTCTGCCTGCTCGCCGCGGGCGTCTTCACGGGATGCGCACGCCCCGACAAAGAAGCTGCCGCGCCCCAGTCATCGCCAGTCACCAGCCTTCCGAAATACCGCGGATCAGGAATCACCAAGACCGGCCTGCACACCGAACTCACCATCTCCGCGCAAGGCGATTTCATGGTGTATTTCATGGACGCCTCGGGCGACGACCTGCCCGCCGCCCAGGTCTCCGGCGTGACCGTCGACGGCGTGGCATTGCAGATCAACGACACCGGCGAAACCTGGGTCGGAAAAGGACCGCTCCCGACCGATCTCACCCGCCACGTCGCCTTCACCACCCGCGCAGGCCCGGATTCAGCGGTGGTCGCGCTCTCCACCGTCGACGCGCCGCTCGATTACGTCTGCCCCATGGACCCCGATATCCGCTCCGCCACGCCCGGCGTGTGCTCGCGCTGCGGCATGAAACTCGTCATGGGCATTCCCGATCCCGAAGAGTTTCCTCTCCGTCTTGCGCTCGACCCTCCGCACGCGCGGCCGCACGAAAAAGTCGATCTGGTCTTCTCGGTCGAAAATCCGCAAACCGGAAAAACCGTCAGCCGTTTCGATACCGTGCACGAACGCCTGTTTCACCTGTTCATCGTCAGCGCCGACCTCCAGTATTTCGTCCACGACCACCCCAAGTACAACGGAGCGGGCGAATTTCGATACACCGCCACGTTTCCGAAAGCCGGAATGTACCGCATCCTGGGCGACTTCTATCCCGCCGGCGCAACGCCGCAGTTAGCTCCCAAAACCATCTTCGTCGAAGGCGCCCCGCTGTCGCTCGCCGATGCCTCGCTCCAGCCCGATCTAGCTCCGCAGAAGAGCCAGAACAGCGCCGTCGAATTGATCATGGACCCTCCGCACCCCACCGCCGGAGCCGCCACGCGCCTGTATTTCGCGTTCAAACCCGCCGAAAACCTCGAACGATATCTGGGCGCCTGGGCCCACATGCTGGCCGCGAGCGACGACCTCATCGATCTGCTTCACGAGCATCCCTTCAACGCCGACAACGGCAAAATCGAATTCGATCTGACCTTTCCGCGCGCGAGAATCTACCGCGTCTGGGTTCAATTCCAGCGCGATGGTGTGGTGAATACCGTCGCCTTCAACGTACCGGTCGCAGAAGCGCAACCGTAGCGCCCGGAATCGACGCGACAATCTTCGTTCCCGCCGGCAGCTTCAGCGGCTTGCGGAAATAATACGTGCGCGCAAATTTAGGATCGTAGCGATAGAACCAGATCAGCGGCTCCACGCTCCCGTCCGGACGCTCCGCCACAATTCGGACCGAATCGCCCGGCAGCGACTGCGGTCGAATCGCCACGAAAGTCGTTTCCGCATTCAGTTTCCCCCCGCCGCCCGCGATCCATTCCACTCCCGTTTTCACCGCCAGCTTCGACGGCCCGCCGGCCGGTGCGGATTTCGGCGCAAGCTTAGGATCTCCCTCCGGCGCGCCGCCTTGAACCCAGCGCACCACCAGCTCAATCTGCTCCTGCGTCAGCGATTCATCGTCGCGCAGCTCTCCGAATCCCTTCACCGCTCCGAACGGAGGCATGCGCCTTTCGAGCACCGCTTTCGAGATCCCCTTCGCCCGCGCCTGCGCCTGCACGTAGGTCGACAGCGGAAACGCCGACCCGCCGTCGCGATGACACGCCGCGCAATGCCGCGCGAACAATCGTGAAACTTCCCGCGACCACGTCACCTGCGAGCTGATATCGTGCCCTCGCGCAATCGCCGCCACCATCAGCAGCCCCGTCAGCAGCGTCTTCATCAATTCATGATAATTCGCGCCGCCGCGTCCGGATCGGTCATCAGTTGTTCGAACTCTCTCCAGTTGTGGACCCTCCGCGTCACCAGCTCCGGCCCCAGCGTGTAAGTGATCATATAGGTTCGATACTCGCTGATGTATTTGAGGGTCTGTTCCGGCGAGCTCATCAGCGCCTGCTGCTCCAGCGCCTCCGCCGCGCGCGCCCACTCGAGTTTTCCATCCAGAAAATCGCGCGCGATGGCCGGCTCGGCGGATTGCAACCCGTCCATCAACCGTTCCACGCGTTCATATTTCTCCGCGCTCTTGGGATCCAGCCCGGCCAGTGGAAACAAAGCGTCGCGCTCGAACCGCATCCGCTCATTCCCGGGAAATGCGATCTTCGCCGCAAAAGTCGCCAAAGCTTCCGAAACGAAGGATTGCGGGCTGAAGGTCGGCTGCACCGTCCATTCCATCCAGTGCCGGCCCCGAACCATCCGAAGATCCTGCAAAACGCTTTGCGCGTGATGACCCGGATACCCTTCATGACACGCCAGCTGCAGAGCACGATCCACCGTCAACGCCAGATCGGCGTTCACCGACACCACGCTCTGGAAATTTCCCTGATACCGGCTAAATCCGCTCCACGGCTTGTCATGCACATATTCCACGCGAACGTTTTCGCCGGCGGGCAATCGCAAATGTTCCCGGGTCTGATCCCGGCAGCCTTGAATCGCCCGCGCCATCACGGCCTGCAACCGATCCGCCGGTACCAGGAATTGCCGGTCGAATTCCGCATAACGCGACGCAAGCGGCCCTGCACCGGGAAGCAGCCGGTCGATCGCCGCGCGATCCTGCTCCAAATCCCCGGCCGCCGGCAGAGTGACACCGAAGTACCGCGACGTCCCCTGATCGAAGCTCTGGGGACGGCCCAGCAATTCATCGGCTCGCGCCGCGATCGCGCTGACCTGCCGCGCCAGGCGTTTCGCTCTCGCCTGGGGATCCGGTTGCAGCAGCCGCTCCAGTTCCGCCGCCTCCCGCCGGATCTCCTCCAGCCTCGGCGGATTCTTGCGAACATCCGCAACCCACTGCGCGGGCCCGTAGTAATAATCAATCGAGTCCGGATCCCGTTCGCCCAGTGCGACCGCCAGCCGCACGTATTCCCGAACTTCCCGGTCAAACCCGCGCGGTCCACATGCCGTAGCAGCCAGCACCACGGCGCCAATTACTCCAAGCCTCACGCCGTTATCGTGGCACACATCGGCCGTCCGATCATTGGCAGTGTCCGCCGAAAGAATTTTTCAAGCCCTGTCAACAACATCCATATTTGATTCGCCCCTCGATTTCACGCTCCACCCTACCCTTGACTCAGAGAGACGGGCGCCCCCGGAGCTTCCCGTTCACCCAGCGGCATCATTCTAGATCCTGATCGCCGCAACGTAACAAGCCCGTTTAGGGCGAGACCCCGGGCGGACGCTGTACCGTGCAAAATATCAGCCCCGTCGTTGGATCCCGGGTTACTGGCCAGCCCCTAGCTCGTAGGGTTACAACGGGGGGTGCGCGCACTATAAAACGTAGGACAGCCGGTCTTGCCGGCTGTCACTTTGAACGGAGATCGAAGAAAGGAGATCGAAGAAAGAAAAACAACCAGCCGTCCGGCGGGTGCCAATTTGACGCCTTTCGACGTCAGATATTGCCCCATCGGCGCTGCATGGCCGGTGTAAAGAGCAATCCGGCGGAGCTGTCCCTGGCCGCGATCAGGTGGCGGACGTGAACGCTCAGAAAATCCTCATAGAACTGTCGTGATCTCGCCAGATCCGCCACATACTATTCGACATGCGCGACGAAAAGTCTCTTCATCACCGCGCCAACCAATGCGGCATACACCGTTTATGTACAGACTGGAATGCAATTTTGGAACGTCGCCCACTAATCTGCGTTGCAAGGAAACGCCGGAAGGGAATGGTTGATGACGTGCTTTAGAAAACAGCGTCGGGCATTGCTGGCCCGGCCTGGAGGCCACATGCTCGAAACTACTTCGCGCGGCGCGAGTTCGCCGTTGCCCATGGATACTTTCGCGGCGCATCGGCACGCCGCGCACGAAACTCTCGCGCTCTATCTTCTCGGCGACCTGTCGGTGCGCACCGCCGTGGCGACGAAAGAGCATCTTTCGTCGTGCTCGCAGTGTAAAGCGAAGCTGCCCGAAGTTCGCGCCGTCATCGCGGCGCTCCGATCCGCACAGGGCTGAGTTTTCCTGGTGTGCTGTCTCTGAAATTCGTGGAATTAAAAAAGGGGACAGACTGCTCTGCCCCCGCTCGCATATCATTCTTCCCCTTGACCGAAGTGCCCGTGGACAGAGTGGTCTCTCTTGTAAATCCGCTCCGGGCCGTCCCCTTCTTGGAGCACCCACCAACGCCCGCGCAAAAAAGGGGACTGACTACTCTGTCCCCAACCCACACACCCTCTCGCCGCCGACACCACCACTCCAGTGGACAGAGCGGTCTGTCCCCTTTTTTGGAACGCCCCCTCCCAATGCCTCTCGATGAGCGGCGATTTTCATGCGTCCGGGTGAAGCTCGGCTTCATCGCTCTACGCTGTCCCCTTTTTTAATTCCACGAATTTCAGAGACAGCACATTAGGCGGTCAGCGTGGGATGCTTCAAATGATAGCCGCTCGCGTCCTGATAAGCTTTCGCGAGCGCCAGTAGCTCCGCTTCCCCGAACGGACGCGCGTAGAACGTGAATGCGCCCGGTGATCCGCTCGCCAGGAACCCGTGCGGGACATTGATGGCGGGATAGCCCGCGGTATTGGCCATTCCGAAGTGCCGCTGGATGGGCCCGCGCATACGGCTCGGATCGAAACCGCCGCGTCCCCGGCCGGCGCCATCCGCCCCGGCTCCTCGCCCACGACCCTCCCCACCGCCCGCGTTGGCCGGAACCAGATACACGTCGACATCCGCCGTCGCTTCCGCCAGCGTCATCATCATCATGGTTCGCGCCCGCTGCGATTGCAGGTATTCGACCGCCGGAATCACGCGCGCGCTGCGAAATCCACTGGCGCGGCCAGGATTCGTCATCCGTTTATCGCCGTCCGTGCGGATGAGCTTGTCGAAAAACACCGCGGATTCGACGCCGTAACTCGAACCGTCGGTCTTCACCTCCGGCGTTTTCATCGCGATCAGCTTCACGCCCAGCGCCTCCACCTGTTCCATCGCGCGCTGGTTCATCGCTTTGATGGCCGGGTCGCGCACTTCGTCGAACGCGTCGGCCAGATACCCGACGCGCAATTTTCGAACATCCAGGTGCGCGTTCCAGTTGAACGGAATTTCCGAAACACTCAGATCGCGCCCATCGGGCTTCGCAATCACGCTCATCACCACCGCGCAATCTTCGGCATAGCGGCACATCGGCCCCAGCCGATCCTGCGTCCACGACAACGTCATCACGCCGTGGCGGCTGACGCGTCCGAATGTTGGACGAAGCCCGGTGACGCCGCAGCGGCCCGACGGGCTTAGAATAGACCCGCTGGTTTCGGTTCCGATCCCGAACGCCACGCATCCGGCCGCGGTCGCCGATCCAGGACCAGCCGACGATCCGCTGGAGCCCTGCTCCAGATTCCAGGGATTCTTGGTCTGCCCTCCAAACCACTGGTCGCCCGACGCGAGCTCGCCTGATGCAAGCTTGGCGAGCAGCACGGCGCCCGCCTCGCGCAGCATTACCACCACGCTCGCTTCTTCATCGATCACCTGGTCTTTGTAAGCCCCCGATCCCCAGGTGGTCTTGTAGCCTTTCACCGCGAGAATGTCTTTGGCGCCCCACGGAATGCCGTGCAGCGGCCCTTTATATTTTCCCGCCGCGATTTCCGAATCCGCCTGCTTGGCCTGCGCGCGCGCCACGTCGTCGAGGAACGTCACCACGCAATTCAATTTCGGATTGAACTTGTGCAGCCTGGCCAGATACATTTCGGTCAGCTCAGTCGACGTCACCTGCCGCGTTTTGATCAGCTGCGACAGTTGCACGATGGGCCAGAACGCGACGTCTTCCAGATTCGCGGGACGCTTGGCGCTCTGCGGGCTGAAGTGGAGCGGCTCGTGAGCGCGGTTCACTTTCATGCCCGGGACAATGGGGCTGAAATAAAACGGCGGCGCGATATCGTTGGGGATCTCCAGTTTGCGAACTTCCTCGAAGTTCTGGAGATTCCGGTTCACGCCCTGCAACATGGCTTTCTGATCTTCTTCGCTAAAGCTCAGGCCCGCCAGTGCGAGGGCGCTCCTGAGCATTTCGGCCGTAACCCGGGGCTCACTTTCCTGCTGCATTTCGGCCCATAGAACGCCGGGCAGAAGGGTAGAGCCGAGTCCGATGCCGGAAAAATAAGACAGGAGCCGGCGCCGGCTCTGTCCTGCGGTGATTTGCATACGCGCGATTATAGCGCGCTGGTTTGTCCGGACGTCGGACGAATCAGGCCAATCGCCGCCGGGACCACAGTGTGTAGCCGAGCACAGCCATGCACCCGCCCATCAGCAGCCACAGCGTGGGAGGCGCGGGCGTAGTCGTCGGCGTGCCTCCGGAAGGTGTATTGCTGATGAGGACGTTATCGAGCAAAGCCCCCAGATCGCCCGGCGTGTTGCTGGTAAATGTTAGCTGGGCCGGCGCAGTGAGCGTCACCGGAACGTTGCTCACAATCCCGCTCGACACATCGGTGCTGGCGAGAACAAATGTCTGGCTGTATGGACCGAACGTAACCGTGGTCGAAGTCGTGTTCCCGCGCTGTGAGCCAATCAGGTTGAAGCTCAAATAATAAACGCCGGCCGGAAAAGTGGCGTTGCTCTGCAGAACGCCCTGAGGGTTTCCGCCCGAGCCGTCCATGTCGATACAGTTGCCTGACTCCGGGGCGGCGCACAGCGCCGGAAAGTAAGATCCGTTCACGCTCCCGACAATATCGATATTGGTGCCGCCGATGGTCGAAAACTGGCCGACGGACGTAGCCGACGGACCGGGTGTCAGCTCATTGAAGTTCTCACTGAGCACGGTAGCTGCCTGCGCCGAGGCAGCAAAAACGCCAAGAACTAGACAGACCCAGCGTCGTTCCATGTTTGTTCTCCAGATTTTGACTTATGCTCTAATTCTATGGATAATAGCACCCGCCGCCGCGTTCCTGTCAAGGCAAAAGTCAAGCGAGTCATAAGATTACACAGCTCTAGCGCGGACGGCGGGATTCATCCCGCGCGGAGCTTTAGCTCCGCAACGCGTGCAGATGCGGGGCTGAAGCCCCGCGCGGACTGAAGTCCGCCGTCCCTAGTCGGCTTGAGAGTTATTCAAAGTCTTTTAAACGGGACACTCGGGGTCTATCTTCCTCACGCCAAATTGGCTTTGACGTCAACGGTCGGTTTCTACGATATTCTGTCAAAGTAATGCGCCGATTGCTGAGCTGTGCGGTTCTGATCGGTCTGGTGTTTGCGGGCGACCCGCCCACGCGCGATCCGCATAGCCCCGGTTACGTCGCGGCGAAGGAGCTGCCGGATGGCGCCAACGCTCCGCCCGACGCCGATGGCAATTTTATTCTGGGTCCCACCCACCATCCCGTGGCGGAAACGGATGCTCCCCAAGGTACGATCGCCAATTTCACCATGGATTCCGCCGACAGCAAATTCTATCCCGGAATCGCTCGGGATGCGGGCACGTTTGGAACATGGGACCCGAAGGAACCGGCCAAGCTCAACGTCACCACCAGCCATTCCGCGCCGTACCAGCGGAGCGTCACGGTTTATGTCCCGAAGCAATATGTCGCGGGCACGGCCGCGCCGTTCATCATCGAGGCGGATGGTCCGGACCCGCTGTTGTTCAAGGCTCTCGATAGCC
Organism: Terriglobia bacterium; assembly: GCA_963797245.1. Taxonomy (GTDB): domain Bacteria; phylum Acidobacteriota; class Terriglobia; order Bryobacterales; family Bryobacteraceae; genus Palsa-187. The sequence continues at coordinate 56,884 of CAWCPE010000004.1, read as the reverse complement.
TGATCGCCCGACATCGCGTGCCGGCCATGATCGCAATCTCCATCGGCAACGGCGGCGGCGACGCGCAGGGCAGCGAGCGCGGTCTCGAATACGACACCATGTCGGGCCGGTATGCCGAATTCGTCGAACAGGAAGTGCTGCCGGAAGTCGAGAAGCGCGCACATGTAAAGCTGACCAAAGATCCGGACGCCCGCGCGACCATGGGCGGCAGCTCCGGCGGGTCGTGTGCGTTCAGCATGGCCTGGTATCACCCGGAGCTGTATCATCGCGTGCTGATTTACTCCGGCACGTTCGTGAATCAGCAGTGGCCCCCGAATCCGCAGACTCCGCACGGCGCGTGGGAATATCACGAACACCTGATCCCGGCGAGTCCGCCCAAGCCGCTGCGCATCTGGATGGAGGTTGGCGACCGGGACCTTTTGAATCCGAACGTGATGCGCGACAACATGCATGACTGGGTGCTGGCCAATGAGAAAATGGCCCAGGCGCTGGCCGCCAAGGGTTATCACGATCAGTTCGTGTTCGCCCGCAACGCGGGGCATACGGATCGCGCGGTAAAGCAGCAGACGCTGGCCGAGGCGCTCGAATACGTGTGGCATCATTAAGGTTGTTGTGATGCGGCGCCGGCTCACTTCGCTGGTCCTCACTCTGGCCGCGATTTCAGCGTGCCAGGCCGCGACGCCCGCGCTCGAGCGGCAGTTCGAAAAAACCGTCCGCCCGTTCGTCGCCACCTACTGCGCCCGATGCCATAGCGGACCTTCGCCGGCCGCGCAGTTCGATCTCAAATCCTACACCGCGCTCGGCATGGTGACTCGCGATTTTCCGCGCTGGGCCCTGGTCGGGCATCGGCTGGAGGCGCATGAAATGCCGCCCAAGGCCCTCCCGCAACCACCGGCGGAAGCACGCGAGCGCGTGATCCGCTGGATTCACGCGGTGCGCGCCCAAGAGATTCGCAAGAATGCCGGCGATCCGGGCCTGGTGCTGGCGCGGCGCTTGAGCAACGCCGAATACAACTACACCATCCGCGACCTGACCGGCCAGGATCTGCAGCCCACCCGGGAATTTCCCGTCGACCCCGCGAATCCCGCCGGGTTCGACAACTCCGCCGAATCGCTCACCATGTCTTCGGCGCTGCTCAACAAGTACCTGCAGGCCGCGCGCGGCGTGGCGGATCACATGGTGCTGACGCCGGATGGAATCCACTTCGCGCCCTACCCGATGCGCGTCGAAACCGATCGCGAGAAATATGCGATCGGGCACATTCTCGATTTTTACGCGCGGCAGCCGACTGATCTGGCCGACTACTTTAAGGCGGCATGGAAGTTCGAACATCGCGCGGAACTGGGCGAGCCGCACGCGACCCTCAGCGCCATCGCGGCGGAAGCTAAACTGAGCCCCCGGTATCTGCCGATGGTGTGGCAGCTTCTCGAAGAGAAGGACGCCGTGGGTCCCATTGCGAAGCTGCAGGAAATGTGGCGCAGTCTGCCGGCGACCGCGGACAGGTTCGCCGCGATGCGCGATTTCGTCATCAAGATCCGGAAGCAGACGGCGATGCAATTCGCCGCACCGGTGGTGAAGGGATTGCCGGCCGGGTCGCAGCCGTTGATGAACTGGAAATTGCGCGAGTACGCGGCACATAGACGCGTGAGCGACCCCCGGGACCTGCGCGACGATATCGAAATTCCTCCGCCTCTGCCGGTCATCCCCGATTATCCGGACGGGCATCATGAGGCCGCGTACCGCTGGGCGGCGGTTTCCACGCAGATGCGCGCCACCGATCCCGACCTGGTGATCCCCGCCGCCGAGCGCGCCCGCTACGAAGCTGCGTTTTCGCGTTTTGCTGCGGTGTTTCCGGATGCGTTTTATGTCAAGGAACGCGGCCGGTTTTATCCGGACGATTCGGAGGACAAGGGTCGATTTCTGAGCGCCGGCTACCACAACACGATGGGCTTTTTCCGTGACGATACGCCGCTGCAGGAAATGATCCTCGATGAAAAAGGTCGCCAGGAGCTCGAACGCCTGTGGGCTGAATTCGATTTCGTGGCCGCGTACACGGCGCGGACCTGGGTCCAGTATTTCTTTAACCAGAGCGGCGAAGTGCAGGGATTGGGAGCCGAATCGGGCACCGCGCGGCCGGTCGATCACGAGATCACGGACGCTGCGGTCATCCTAGGATTGCGCGACGCCTATCTGGCCAAGGCAGCGGCCGATCCAGCGAATGACCCGGTGGCCGCAGAGGCGATCCGCGTTCATTTCGACGGCATCAACGCCGCGCTTCGCCGTTTGGAGAAGGAGCATGCGGAAGCCGAACCCAGGCATCTCGAAGCTTTGCTCAAATTCGCCGAGCGAGCTTACCGGCGTCCGCTGACCGCAGCCGAGCGCAACGATACGCTGGCCTACTATCGGACGCTGCGGGACAAGCACGGGCTCTCGCATGAAGACGCGATCCGCGATTCGATCGTGAGCATCCTGATGTCGCCGGATTTTCTGTATCGCGTTGATCTGCTTTCGAAGTCCGCGAGTCGCGCGGCCGAGCAGCCGCTCTCAGGCTACGCGCTCGCGAGCCGGCTGAGTTATTTTCTGTGGTCGAGCATGCCCGATGAAGAGCTGCTGGCACACGCGTCGGCCGGCGATCTGCACAAGGAAAGCGTTCTTCTGGCCCAGACGCGGCGCATGTTGAAGGACCCTCGCGCACGCGGCCTGGCCACCGAGTTCGGCGGCAACTGGCTCGACTTCCGGCATTTTGAAACCAACAATACGGTGGATCGCGCGCGTTTCCCGAGCTTCGATAACGACCTGCGGGAGGCGATGTTTCAGGAGCCGATCCATTTTCTGGATGACGTGATCCACAACGACCGGAGCGTGCTCGACTTGCTGTATGGCGACTATACGTTCGTCAACGCGCCGCTTGCCATGCACTACGGTATGCCGCAGGTGAAGGGCGATGGCTGGGTTCGGGTCGACCACGCCGGGAATTATCAGCGCGGCGGTCTGCTGCCGATGGCGGTGTTCCTGACCGAGAACGCGCCCGGGTTGCGAACCAGTCCGGTGAAGCGAGGTTATTGGGTGGTGAAGCGGGTGCTGGGCGAAGTGATTCCTCCGCCTCCGCCGGTGGTGCCGGAGTTGCCGGCGGACGAATCGAAATCGGATTTGCCGCTGCGCGACGCGCTGGCGAAACATCGCTCGAATCCGGTGTGCGCGTCGTGTCATGCGCGCTTCGATTCTCTGGGCCTCGCGTTTGAAGGCTACGGACCGGTGGGTGAGGCGCGGACGAAGGACTTGGCCGGCCGTCCGATCGACATCCACGCGGTGTTTCCGGGCGGCTCGAGCGGCGCGGGTCTCGAAGGCGTGCGGACCTATATTCGCGAGCATCGCCAGGCGGATTTTGTCGACAACCTGAGCCGGAAGCTGCTCGCGTATGCTCTGAACCGGTCGCTGCAGCTGTCCGATGAGTCACTGATCGGGAAGATGGAAACGCGGCTCCGCGCGGACGAGTATCGTTTCGATTCGCTGGTGGAAACGATCGTCACCAGCCCGCCGTTTTTGAATAAACGCAATCCGGATGCGCACCAGACGCTCAGTCAGGTAAGGTGAAGGAATGGTGGATCGAAGCAGTTGTGGCGCACGCACTCCTGCGTGCCGTGTCGAGACTCGTCTCGACATCTCGCCTGCGCCAGTAAAGGCGTCGACAAAGTGTCGACGCGGCACGCACGAGTGCGTGCGCCACGAATCGCACGCGAATGGTTTCTATGCGACACACGACTAGAAAAGCACACATGTCCGCCCGCAAGATTTCCCGACGCACGGTCCTGCGCGGGGTCGGCTGCGCCATGGGGCTGCCATGGCTCGAATCGCTGCACGCTCTGGCTGATACGCCCGCCGCGTCGGCATTCCCCAAGCGCTTCGCGGTGATGTTCCTGGGCAACGGAATCAATGAGGATCACTGGAGTGCGGAAGGCATGGGCGCGTCGATGAAACTCAGCAAGACGCTGGAGCCCCTTGAGCCGTTGAAGCAGAAGATCAACGTGATCGACGGTCTGTTTGTGAAATCGCTGACGGGTCAGGGCATTCATCCGGCGCAGACCGGCAGCCTGCTTTCGGGCGCGCACATTTCGAAGGGCGCCATCATCCATTCCGGCATCAGCGTGGATCAGATGATCGCCAGCCGGGTGGGCGACAGCACCCCGCAGTCGAGCATCGTGCTGGCCTGCGAACAGCCCATGACCGGGTATCACGAGACGAATTTTTCGATGGCGTACAGTTCGCACATCTCCTGGCAGACGCCGGATTCGCCGGTGCCGGTGGAAGTGTACCCGTCATTGGCCTGGGACAATCTGTTCGACAATCGCGGCAGCCTGTTGAACCTGAGTATTCTCGATCGCGTCAAAGATCGCACGGAGGATCTGACGCGCAGGATCAGTTCAGGGGACAAGAGCAAGCTCGACGAATATCTGACCAGCGTGCGCGAAGTCGAGAAGCGCGTGGAAGGAATGCGCAAGGGCAAAGATCAGGCGGACGCCGCCGCGAAGGCGAAAAACACCGTCGCCGCCGCGATGGACCGGCCCGCCAACGGTCTGCCGGAGGATCTGCGCGAGCATGCCCGGCTGATGTGCGACATTATCGCGATCGCGTTTCAGACCAACCAGACGCGGGTCGCGTCGCTGATCATTTCGCGGGACCTGTCGGCGATGTATTATCCGTTTCTCGATGTGGCGGACGGCCATCACGCCGCGTCGCACGAGAACAACTCCGCCGGATATGAGCGAATCTCGCGCTTCCACGTAAGCCAGTACGCGTATCTCGCGTCGAAGCTGGACGGGATGCGGGAAGGCGATGGCACCGTGCTCGACCATTCCTGCCTCATGTTTCTTTCGAATATGTGGATCGGCCGCAGGCACGACAATTCGCGTTTGCCGCTGGTGCTGGCCGGCGGATTGGGTGGAACGCTCGAGACCGGGCGCACGCTGAATTATCTGGACGCAGGCGAGGACCATCGTCAGATGTGCAGCCTGTACCTGTCGCTGATGGACCGCTTCGGCATTGAGCTCGAGCAGTTTGGAGATGCCCGAACGCGGCTCGACCGGCTGTAACGCCGGGCATTCTGAGATCCCTTACGCGAAGACGCGAGGCTTGTCCCCGCCGTCACGAGTCTGTGCGAAAAGTCGAGGCCTCACCCCGCCGTTACCGGCAGGGCTGGTCTATCGCGGTGAAAACCCAGGCGTCGGCGACCAGCCCTGCCGGTCACGGCGGGGATCAACTCCACCTTTCACACAGACGCACCGGCAGAGCTGGTCCATTTGCGTCAGGCGCAAAGATACCGTCCAATGCGCTGTTGCGGATTCCGATGCGCTACGACTGAGGCGTCGCGCGGTCTGCGTCCAGCGGGTATTTGTTAATTCCCAAGCTGCGGATTTTCGATTCGAGCGTGGTGCGCGGCATTCCCAGCTTCACGGCGGCGCCGGAAGGTCCGGCCACGCGGCCATGGCATTCGGCTAAGGCGGCTTCGATCATTTCCACTTCATGTTCCGCCACGGCGGATCGCCAATCCCGCTGCCTCACTGCGGTCCCCGGCGATTCGCGTTCCAGCCACGTCGCGTCAAAGAACAGCGTATCCGTTTCCGTCATGATGACGGCCCGTTCCACCATGTTCTGCAGTTCGCGGACATTGCCGGGCCAGTGGTAGGCTTTGAACAATTCGAGGATGTGCCGTCCGATATGGCGGATGCTCTTGCCGACTTTCTTCGAGTAGTGCGCGACGAAATGTTCGGCCAGAACCGCAATATCCTCGGCCCGCTCGCGCAGCGACGAAACGCGGACCGGAAAAACATTCAGCCGATAGAAGAGATCCATACGGAATTTTTGCTCTTTGACCATCACTTCCAGATCGCGGTTGGTGGCCGCGATCACGCGGGTGTCGGTCTTCCGAGTCCGCGAGCTGCCCAGGCGCTCGAACTCGCGCTCCTGCAGCACGCGCAGCAGCTTGGGCTGCAGCTCCAGCGGGATTTCGCCGACCTCGTCCAGAAACACCGTGCCGCGGCTGGCCGATTCGAAGCGTCCGATGCGCTGCGCAATGGCGCCCGTAAAAGCGCCGCGCTCGTGACCGAACAGTTCGCTTTCGAGCAGGCTGGCGGGAATCGCGGCGCAATTCACCTTCACAAACGGACCGTCGGCGCGGTCGCTCGACCGGTGAATGGTTTCCGCGATCAGTTCCTTCCCCGTTCCCGTTTCGCCGTTGATCAACACGGTGGCGTTGGTGGGGGCTACCAGATGCGCCATTTCGAGGACTCGCCGGAGAGACGCGCTGTTCCCTACGATTTCGGGCGACGGACGACGCGTTTGGTTACTGTCGAACGCGGCCTTCCCTGGCGTCGGATATTCGATTTCAAAGGACGTGCTTCGGTTGACTGCGGGTGATACCGCTGCCCAGGTGATTGCAGCCATCTTTTTACTCCTTCGTTGAATCCGCTGACTGTTCTTGCCCCGATTGTGCGCCCGATTGCGTTCGCGCCCAACCCTCGATGGAGTCCGATTCATTCCCCTGAAGGTCACGGGAATGGACGCCACTTTCGAGGGGGGTGAGATTAGCCATCGCCCATATCGAAGCGCTTTCTCCCAAAAAGATAAGCATCCACGGACCACGCGCCGGGGCCGAGCATCGCAACCGCAACGCTGATCACCGCCACCAGAACGGGAGTCCACAGGGCATCCGGCTGGAGATGTTGGGAGGCAGCGATCCACAACTCGTCGACGGCAACCGCGGCTCCCACCAGGGGCGTCCACAAACCGGCCAGCACCAGGATTCCCCCGAACGCCGCGGTTAAATTCCGCGCGATGGTGAGAGGGTCGGGGTTGCCCGAAAAGCCGGCCACGCCAAAATAGACCAGCGGTATTCCAGCGCCGAGCCGCAGCAGCAGCAGGCCGCCGCCGGGCCAGCCGTCAGGAAAGGTGGAAAATAGCCGCTGCAGAGTACATCCCGTTTCGATGGTATGTAATCCGCAGCCGGTTTCGATACCCTAATTAGCTTATTCTGGAAACCCCTCTTTCGAGGGGGGGAATGCTTTCAACCCGGGCTTTTTATAGCTCGATGATTCCGCGCTTCAGCGCAATGGTGACGGCGTGCGTCCGGTCGTTCGCGCAGAGTTTGGCGAGGATATTCTTGACGTGACCCTTCACGGTTTCCTCCGTGATCGAGAGCTGGGCGGCGATCTCTTTGTTCGCATTCCCTCCCGCGACCAGCCGCAGCACATCGATCTCCCGCGCGGTCAAATTATCGTCTACGGCATGCGCGGCGATTTCGGCGGCAATCTCCGGCGGCATTCGCCTCTGCCCGGCATGGACCGCGCGAATGGTCTCCAGCAGTTCCTTGCGCAACAGGCCTTTTAATAAGTATCCGCGTGCGCCGGCTTTGAGCGCGCGAACCACCTGGACATCGCCGACATAGGTGGTCAGCACGATGATGCGCGCTTCCGGGAATTCACCGCGAATGGCCCCCATCGCTTCGATGCCGCCCATTTCCGGCATCTGGAGATCCATCAGCGTGATATCGGGATGGTGCTCCCGGTAGAGTTCCACCGCTTCACGTCCGTTGGCGGCTTCGGCCACCAGTTCCATATCCGCCTGATGGGAGACCAGCGCGGCGATGCCTTCGCGCAGCAGGGGATGATCGTCCACCGAGAGAACGCGAATCACGAGCTCACCCCACCTTTCCTTAGGAACCACCCAAACCGGCGCTGACCGGGCGATGTGCCGTAAGCAATCGAGCCGGGAACGGTCAGCTCGATCTCCGTGCCGGAGCCGAGTCCGCTCCAGATACTCAACTTCGCGCCAATCTGGGTGGCGCGCTCACGCATGCCAGGTAAACCGTAGTGGCCGGAACGCCCGGCCTTGAGAACGTCTTCGGCAATGCCGTTCCCATCATCCCGAATACGCACGCGAAGCATCCGTGGACCATAGGTGATTTCCACTTCGATCTCCTGCGCCCGAGCGTGGTTGAACGCATTTTGCAGCGCCTCGCGCGCGATCCGGTAAACTTCATCGCGAGGAATCGGATGAAGCTCGCGGGGCTGGCCTTCGAGCACCAGATGGAAACTCGCCGGATTATCCGCGGCCAGCTCGTCGCCGAGCGCTTTGACGGACTGCGCCAGGTCGTTGGTGATGACGGTCGAAGAACGCAACGCGTGCACGGCATCCCGGCCTTCTGCGATGGCCTGATCCCCACGCTCCAGCGCCCGCTCGAGTTCGTCCTTGGCCCGGCCGGGAGGAAGCAACTGGTCCACCAGCTGAAAACGAAGCATTAACCCTTGAAAACTCTGCAAGAGCGTGTCATGCAATTCGCGGGCAATGCGGGTTCGTTCCGCCAGCCGTTCTTCGAGGCGCCCGTGCATCTGCGCGGTGGCCTGGCGCAAGCGGCGAAGATAAAGCAAGCACACCATTCCCGCACCGCTCGCCCAGCACAGCACCTGAAACCAGATGGTCTGGTAGAAGGCGGGCGCGATATCCAGATCCAGCGCGGCGCCGGACTCGTTCCAGACGCCGTCGTTGTTGCAGGCGATCACGTGGAATTGGTAATGGCCGGGGCGAAGCTTGGTGTAGAAAGCCTGACGGCGGGTGCCTACATCCTGCCAATCCGCATCGACGCCGTCGAGCCGGTAGCGGAACAGCACGCGCTCCGGAATGGAGAGGCTGAGAGCGGCATAATCGATCTCCAGATTTTCGGTGTGGGCGGGAAGCGTAAAGGCATCCGCGTCCGCGTAGGTTTTTCCGTTCGAGACCACCCCGGAGATGACCACCGCCGGCGGGATGCGATCCCGGTTTTTTTCGAACGCCGCCGGATCCAGCCAGGCGATGCCGCGGGTGGTCGCGAACCACAATCGGCCGTCGGGGCCCTCCACCACGGATGGGCCGGGGGTGGTTTCTTCGGAGAGCCCCGGAAGACCGTCCAGGTCGTCGAGGCGCTCGGCCGAAACCGCGTAAGCGGGATCGTGGATCCACGTTTTCAAATCCGCGGCGGAGACATGGCTGATGCCCGAGAATCCGTTCACCCAGAGATCCCCCGACTCCGTCTCGACGACGCCGGAGACCCGGCCGGGCAGCGCACGATCTTTCCAGTGCATCAGGTAAAAGGCGCCTCGCGTGAACAGTTGGACTCCGCCGGCTCCGCCCAGCCAGACGTGGTCGCCGCGGACCGACATGGTATTCTCCGAAACGCCGCGCTGTCCATCCGGAAAAGAAAACCGGTGGTAGGTGGACCCGTCCCATTCGACCACTTTGTTCGAAAACGCGAACCAGACGTTGCCTGACTGGTCATCCACCATAGCTCCCATCACTCCCGGCTTCTTGCCGAGCGCGTCGGTCTGGTCGCTCCACGTTCCTTGGGACAAGTGATAGGCGTGCCCGCCCGTCGTCGTAACCCACGGATCGTGGTTGCGATCGACAGCCACGAACACGACGGAGTTCAGCTTCTCATCCGGATAATGGAGCGGCGAAAATCCGTCGCCGGAGGAATGCCACAAATGATAGTCACCCGCGCCGCCTGACCAGATGGTTCCCGTGTGATCGCGCTGCAGCGTGAGGGTCTGGCGTGTGCCGGGGATGCGGGTGATGGCGCCATCGGCCGCAATGTGCAGGAGCGGCAGGCTGCTGTTTCCCGTCCAGACCGATCCGTGATCGCCGGCGGCGACGCCCCACTCGTGTTCGGGCGCATGCGGGAGTCCCACCACCGTCAGCGCCGCGCGCCGCAGCCGGTCGAGCCCGGAATTGGTGGCCACCCACGCTCCTTCCCGATCGATCAGAACCTTCCAGACGGCGTCCGAGCTGAGTCCCTGTTCCGGCGTGAAGATTTCTCCGTGAGCCGATTCCATCGCCACCGGCGCCGGCCACTGATCCACGTGGTCAAATCGCTTCACACCTTTGCCGGTGACCGCCCACAGCGAGCCATCCGGAGCAAAAGTGAAATCGCCGAATTGAGCGGTCGCTTTGCTTTTCGCCGGCGGCGAGAAGGGCGGCGCGCTCAGCTTACTGGCCACTCGACGAAGCCCCTGATCGTCGGAGAGCCAGATGGAGCCGTCCGCCGCCTCATGCAGAAAAGCGTAACTGGTGGCCGTCCTTTCGCCGTAACTGGTGGACGCGCCTTCTCCATACTGGCTGACCCGGAACTTCGACTGACCGCGCGGCAGGAACAGGAGCGGGCCGGTCTGCCGCTTGATCCATAACGTTCCATCGCTGTCGATCAACATGCCGGCGGGGAAGCCTCCCGGATATGCCTGCTCGACGCCGGCCTGCTCGCAAACCGAGCCACGCAGATGAAAGAGACCGGCGGACGCCTGCACCCACAGGGAACCGTCCGGGGCTTCGAGGATTTTTCCCTGCTTCCGGGTCGGCGTGCAGCGCCGGTCTGGAAATGCAGTGAGCCGCCCGTCTTTCCAGCGCAGAAGTCCGGCGCCCTGGGTGGTGAGCCAAAGTCCGCCGGAAGAAGACAGGAACACCGAATCGATTTCGCTATCGTGCACGGCGCCGCGGGTCACTTCTTCGACCGACTGGAACCGAACCCCGTCGAAACGGAGCACGCCTTTCGAGGTGGTGAGCCAAAGATAGCCCTCGGAGGATTGCTTGAGATCGAAAACCGCGCCCAGTCCGCTCCAACTGGTGTGATGGAATCCGGTCCCCTGCTGGACGGCCAACTCCACCTCGGCGAGGGTCACACGGGAACTCAGTCCAAGCAGGAGCGCGGCGCTTACCAAACATCCGAAGTCGCGAAAAACTCTTCGCATTCGGGCCGTTGCAGCCTTCCCGTAAACATCCGCATCGCGACGGCTGAAGGAAACACCACTGTGACGACCGGGTGAAGGACGCCACCGCCTCAGTCCGCGGAGACTAGTTTCGTCGTATGGATGTCAACCGAAATCATCATACCGCGACTGCTCCAATCAGCGGAGAAAGACCCGGACCAATCCGGCGATTTCGTCGGCGGCCGTATACAGTGCGAAATGAGATGGAGAGTCCGTCGACTTTCACGGTGCGATAGCGGGTCATGATCCTCACATGGTGATCACGACGCGGAACTGCGCCTGCCCGCTCATCATCCGCGCGTACGCCTCACCGGCTTTTGCGAGCGGATAGGTTTCGATCATCGGACGCACGCCGGTGAGTTCGCAGAAGCGCAGCGTGTCTTCGGAATCGGTGGGGATTCCCGACCACCAGCCTTGAATGCTCCGGCTGCCGGAAATGAGCTGCAGCGGTGTGACTTCGATCGGGTCGAAGGCCGCGCCCACCACCAGCAATGTGCCGTGGGGGCCCAGGCCGTCGATCAACTGCGACATGGCCTTGGAATTGGGAGCCGTGGCGAGAATCACGCGCGCGCCGCCCATGCCTTTCAGCGCCTCCGCCGGGTTGCCGGCCTTGCTGTCGATATACACGTGCGCTCCCAGTTTCTTGGCGAGCGCCGCGTTTTCCGATCCGCGCCCGATGGCCGCGACTTTGTAACCGAATTTGTTCGCGAATTGAATCCCCAGGTGGCCCAGGCCGCCGACTCCCTGGACCGCCACCAGGTCGCCGGGCATCGCGCCGCTGTGGCGCAGGGCATTGTAGGTGGTAATTCCGGCGCAGAGCAGAGGCGCGGCTTCGACGGCGCTCAGACTTTCCGGCAACGCAGCCAGAGCCTCCACCGGCGCCAGCATGTATTCCTGATATCCGCCGTCATAGCTGATGCCCGGAACTTTCACGTTCTGGCAATTGGAGAAATCTCCACGCCGGCAGGAGGGACACGTGTTGTCCTGCCCGCCGTGCCAGCCGACGCCCACGCGCTGCCCTTTGGTCCACGCGGAAACGCCTGGGCCGACCTCTTCGATGACGCCGGCGACTTCATGTCCTGGAACACGCGGGTACTGAATGCCCGGCCACTGGCCGTCTTTCGTAAGCTGATCGCTGTGGCAGACTCCACAGGCCTGCACTTTGATGAGCACCTGTCCCGCGCCGGGCTTGGGAATCTCACGCTCGACGATTTGGAAGTCCGCTCCCGGCTTGGGAATCTGCGCGCACTTCATCGGCGCGGTTGCGGTTTTTGGGGTTGCCATAATTTCTCCTTTGAATTATGATTTCTGAAGCCGAATCGAGGCAGGCCCGCCCTCTGAACGATCATGCCATCGCGGAAAGCGGCAAAGCCAGCAGTAACGGTTAACCGCACTACCATTTCCCGTTGTGCGCACCTGCGTCCACATGCAGCACCTCTCCTGTCACGTAACGGGCTTCGGTCAAATACAGGATTGCCTCGACGATATCGCGGATTTCAGCGATGGCTCCCATGGGCGAAAGGCTTCTCAAGTAGTCCTTCGAGTCTTTGGCGTGCATCGGAGTATTGACCTCGCCCGGCGCGACTGCGTTGAACCGGATGCCTTCCTTGGCATACTCCATCGCAAGGCTAAGCGTGATCGCCTCCAGGCCGCCTTTCGTGACCATTGCCACGGATGCGGTCACCCCGGCGATGGGATGCCGCACCATCGCCGACGTGATGCAGGTGACGCTGCCGCCGGTTTTTTGCGCGAGCATCTGCTTCACCGCGAGCTGGGTGACGTAGATGTAACCCTTAAGATTGGTTTCCGAGAGCCGCTCAAAATCTTCCGAGGTGTAGTTCACAAATGGCTTGGTGATGAAGATGCCTGCGTTATTGACCACGCCATCGATCGAGCCGAAGGTCTTGATGGCCGTCTCGGCAATCTTCGCGGCAGTTGAGGCGTCGCCGATGTTCCCCTCTACCATGGCGAGCTTGGCGCCTGGCTGAATGGCGGAGTTCTTGAAGTCGAGCGCATTGGCGACCACATTGTACCCGCGCACCAGGAGCTCCTCCGTTACGCCGGCGCCGATTCCTTGAGACGCACCGGTGACGATGATAGTCTTCGACATCCACATCCTTCCTTCGGCGGCCTACGGCAACGTGAAACGAAATGCCGCTCTTGTGACTTAGCAAGGGGCTGCCCATTCGTAAGTCACTGAAAGCGCGCGGAGCGACGGTCAGAAACCAGATCGCTTTGCATCCATAATGTCGGGCGGCCGACACCGGCGTCTCCGCGTAATCGAGCGCGTTGATCGCGTCAGGTTTCGTGAACGACCGACCCGGCCACGCGCACCTGGCGAACGCTTTCCGGTCCGGCCATGGTGAACAGCGCGGTGAGAATGCGCTCCGGAGTCTCAGCCTGGTCGAGAACCGCGGCGAGAGGCGTCGACGGGGGCGGGCGCAGATAGACGAAGTCCGCCGATTTTCCGGGCTCGAAATCTCCGGTCTCATGATCCAGAGCCATCGCGGCCGCGCCGGCTTTGGTGGCCAGATACAGGAGCTTCGCTCCGTCGAGCGTGACCGGTTCCGGCGCTACGCGCTGCAGCAGGTAAGCCTGCAGACCTTCTTTCAGGATGCCGAACCCGGTTCCTCCGCCGACGTCGGTTCCGAGCGCGAATGGAACGCGCGCGGCGAGGTGCCGGTGCATCGGAAAAATGCCGCTCGCGAGCGCTGCATTGCTCGACGGGCAGTGCGCAATAGTGGTTGCGGTCGAAGCCAGCCGATCCAGTTCGTTCCGCAGGGGATGAACGTTGTGCGCCATCACCGCGCCGGGGCCGCATAGACCGAAGCGCTCATAGATCTCGAAATAATCCTGCGCCCATGGGGACATGCGGCGAACCTGGGCGATCTCGATGAGGTTCTCATTGAGATGCGTGTGAAAGCGGAGACCGGCGTGTTCGGCGCGCAGCGCGCGGCAGACTTCGAGCATCGCATCCGACGCCGAGAGCGCAAAGCGCGGCGTGACCGCGTAGAGCAACCGGCCGCGGTTGTGGAATGTTTTGATCAGCTCGCTCGATTGGACGTACGCCGCGTCGGGGCTGATATGCAGGTCGGGACGCAAGAGGCGATCGGAGAGGACCAGTCCGGCGGCGATTCGCAGTCCCGCGGTTTCGGCAGCTTCGAAAAGCGCCGCGGTGGCCGCGCTGAAATGCGCGCCGAACACCATTGCGGTGGTAGTCCCATGCGAGGCGAGCGCGTGCACGAATTCGCGCGCCACTTGTGCGGCGTAGTTGGCATCGACCATGCGCGCCTCCTCAGGCAGGGCACATTGCTCCAGCCATTCGAGCAGGCTTCGTCCCCACGATCCGAGCAGGCGCATTTGCGGAAAATGAACGTGCGCGTCGACCAGGCCGGGGAGCAGAAATCCGCCGCGCAGGTCCCGAGTGACGGCCGTTGGGTTGGCGGGGCTGAGCGTGGAGAAGTCGCCGCATCCCGCGATGCGACCATCCTGGATCAGCAGGCCGCCGTCGGGTTGATAAACCAGCGCGCCGTCCTCGAAAAATGGATTTCGAGGCGTATGGAAAAAGGGAGCGCGCAGCAGTTCCGTGCTCTCCACGTTGAGTCCAGCCTAGCACGGCGATGATTTCATGCATCCGGCCTTGACCTACGATTGCCTTCGTATTATCATCCTTCCGTGGCCGGCGGTCGAACGCTCTTATTCCTTACGGTGACGTCGATTGCGTTTGGTCAGGAGCCTGCGTCGGCGAGGGCGTTCGAGGTCGCCTCCATTAAGCCGAGCAAGACCTTCCACCCGCCGAATTTTCCCCTGGACCCCGGCGATGCTTACGCGGCGGTGGGCGGACGGTTCTATGCGGACTTTCCGCTGATCGTTTACATCACCTTCGCCTACAAGCTTTCGCTTACCCGGGACCAGCGGGACGCTCTCACCGCCGCGCTGCCGAAGTGGGCGGCATCCGACCTGTTCGAGATCGAGGCGCGCGCCAATGGGACTCCGACCAAGGATCAGATGCGTTTGATGATGCAATCGCTGCTGGCCGAGCGCTTCAAACTGGCGGTTCATTTTGAGAGCCGGGATACGCCGCTGCTGGCGCTGGTTCTGGCGAAGCCGGGAAAGCTGGGGCCGAATCTGCGTCCGCATGAGCAGGGCCCGGCGTGCGATTCGGGGGCGGACGTGTTTCCGCGCCAGTGCCAGGTGTACGCGCGGATCAGAACCGCGAAGGGTACGGTTCGGGACGGGTCGCGGAACACGACGATGGAGATTTTCGCGGGATCGCTTCGCGAGTTGGGGCGTCCGGTGGTGGATCGCACGGGACTCACGGGAAAATTCGATTTCGAGATGGAATGGACGCCGGAACCGAACGGCCCTCCGCCCCCCGATGCGGCTCCGTCGGCCGACTTGCCTGGCCCCACGCTGATTGAGGCTCTGCGCGATCAACTCGGACTGAAGCTCGAGCCCACGCGAGGGCCAATCAAGACGCTGATGGTCGATCACGTCGAGCGGCCTTCGGAGAACTAGTGCTGCGACCGTGTGGATTGTTGCGATCCAGAAGCCCCAAGCTGACGAGTGTGTGTGAAAAGCGGAGTTTGATCCCCGCCGTGACCGGCAGGGCTGGTCACGGACGTCTGCGCCTTCAACGCGATAGACCAGCCCTGCCGGTAACGGCGGGGTGAGGCATCGATCTTTCACACACACTCTGACGCATGGGGCTAATCCGCAACAAATCATGCAGTCATCGCACTCTAGACCGCGAGCCACCGGCAGGCCGCCGCGTTGCCGGGTCGATGCGGAGGTGCAAGAATACATCCATGAGTATCGCTCGAATGGCGCTGTCATTCTGCCTGATCGCGGCCGCGGCGCACGCGGCGAAGGATCTTGCCACGGTCGATCCCGCCAAAGCCGGCTGGAATCCGGCCGCGCTCGACGAACTGGTGGCTTACGTCCAGTCGCAGAAAACCACCGGATTTCTGATCGTCCAGGACCGTAAGGTGATCTTCGAGCATAACTGGCCGCTGCCGCCGGGAGCGGCGAACTTCGCGGCGAACTTCACCCATGGGACCGACGCCCATGGCGCACTCGCGGAAGACGTCGCGTCGGCCCAGAAGAGTTTTGTTGCGATCCTGGCGGGAGTCGCGATCGATAAGGGGTTGCTCGATATTTCGAAGCCGGTGTCGGATTATATCGGCGCCGGGTGGTCCAAGGCCGCGCCCGACCAGGAGAAGTCGATTACAGTCCGGAATCTGATGGAGATGAGCTCGGGACTCACCGAGAAGCTCACTTATGAGGCGCCCTCGGGAACGAAATTTTTCTACAATACGCCGGCGTACGCAATCATGAAGCCGGTTCTCGAAAAAGTTTCCGGGCAGAAACTCGACGATCTCACGCGGCGATGGCTCACCGAGCCGGCCGGCATGACCGACACGTTATGGCGTGAGCGTCCGGCCGTGTTCCGCGGCGTCGGCAATCCGACCGGTCTGTACACCACGCCGCGCGATATGGCGAAGCTGGGCCAACTGGTGCTCGACAACGGGAAGGCGGCGGACGGAAAGCGCGTGATCTCCGCCGCGCAACTCGCGGCCCTGTTCGAGCGGAGCCCGACCAATCCGGCGTACGGACGGCTGTGGTGGCTCAACGGTTCGGCATATACGCTGCGCCCGGCCGGTGTTCGATCGGAGACTGCATTGATTCCCGCCGCACCGCCCGAACTGGTCGCGGCGCTGGGCGCGCAGGACCGGAAGATTTATGTAGTGCGCAGCCGGAAACTGATTGTGGTCCGCACCGGCCAAGCGACTCCCGACCGCGGGTTCGACCAGCAAGTGTGGCTGCGGCTGATGAAAGCGGCGCCGAAGCACTGATCGCCGCGCGGCCAGCGGTGGGCGCGTCAACCGTTCCTGTGTGAAAATGGACGTGCTCCGCTCCCTGACGGTCGCGGTTCAGTTTGGCTCACCCGTCGAATGCGCGACATGCGGAACCGCGCGCGTCAGCAAGCGGAGCACGTCCGGGGATCTCGTACGGACGGTTTGCCGTTTTTCCGAGGGCTATTCGTACCTTAGAGCGATCATTGGGTCGACTCGCACCGCGCGGCGGGCCGGCAGATAACAGGCGAGCAGCGCCACCAGCGTCAAGACAATCGCCACGGCGGTGAACGTCAGCGGATCGTACGCGCTCACGCCAAACAGCTGGTTCGCCATGAGACGCGTCAACGCCAGCGCGGCGACGATGCCTGCGATCACGCCGATCAGCGCCATTCGGGCGCCCTCCCCGAGCACCATCCGCATCACGTCCCGGCGTTGCGCGCCGAGCGCCATCCGGATCCCGATCTCATGCGTGCGCTGGCCCACCACGTAGGAAATCACACCGTAAATCCCGATGCAGGAAAGTACCAGCGCCAAAGCGGCGAAGATTGCAAGAAGAATCATCGAGAGCCGGCGCGCGGCGAAAGAGTTGGCGATGACTTCGTTCATGGTCTGGACGGCGTAGATGATCTCGCGGGAATCGATCTGCTCCACCGCGCGGCGAACTTCGCTCATCACAGCCGCCGGATCGCCCGCGGTGCGCAGCACCACGGCCACGTTGTTGGCCACCATCGGCATCAGCTTCTCGGGAAGCTGCATGAAGGGGTAGAAGAACTGCGCCCGGATAGCCGAGCTTTCATTCGCGCCCGGCCCCCACTGCTTGATGTGGCCGACCACGCCGACGATTTCGGCCTGCACGTTGAACTGCGTCAGATTGACGCGCTTGCCGATGGGATCCTGATTGCCGAACAGCGTGCGCGCAAAAACGTCATCGATATCGATCACCACGGGAGCGTTCTCGTTATCCTGGGCGGCGACAAAGCGGCCGCGCTCAAGAGTGATTCCCATAGCCTGCTCGAAACCGGCTTCGACCAGGTAATACATCGACTGCGGCATCTCGGCGTCGTTGGCCGGTTTGGGGCGGCCTTCGATCCACAAGGGCAGAAACGAATCGTGAATCATGGGGCGTGAGCCGAGGGTCACGGAAACGGCCTGGACGCCGGGGATGGTGCTCATTTTGTCATCGAAATGACGAAGGCGCGCCCGCGTCTCTGCGGAGGTGGTTGCCGGAGACGCCGGCAGCGACAAGCTGAACGTGATGGCGTGGCTCGGATTGTATCCGGGATTTACGCGCCACAGCGCGGAGAGGCTGCGCAGCATCAGGCCCGCGCCGATCAGCAGAACCAGCGCCATGGCGACTTCGACTGCCACGAAAATTCTCTGCAGCCCGTGACGCGCTCCGGATGAGCCGCGGGCGCTTTCCTTGAGGATCTCCATCAGATTTACGCGGGAACCTTTCACGGCGGGAGCGAGACCGAAAATCACCGCGGCGAATACCGAGAGAGCCAGCGTGAAGAGCAATACACGCCCATCGAAAGAGATCTCCTCGGCGCGCGGCAAGGTGCCGGGCAACTTGCTGAGCGCGGCTTTGACCCCCGCGAAGGCGAACAGCAGGCCCAGGATTCCGCCCAGACCGGCGAGCAGAACGCTTTCGGTGAGAAGCTGGCGGACGACTCTCCACTGGCCGGCGCCCAGCGCGGCGCGAACCGCGAACTCGCGAGTGCGCCCCATGGAACGCGCCAGCAAGAGATTCGCGACGTTGGCGCACGCAATCAACAACAGGAATCCGACCGCGGCCAGCAGCACCAGCAGAAACGGCTGGACGTTGCCGACGATATCTTCCTTCATTGAAACCAGCGTGACGCCGACGTCTTTATTCGCGACCGGAAAAGCGGCAGCCAGATTGCGCGAGACCACGTCCATCTCGGCCTGGGCCTGCTCCGGCGTCACGCCCGGCTTCAGCCGTCCGATGCAATGCGCGCTCACCGAGATACGCCGGTCGTGAAACGACGGATCGTTCCACTGGCCGATGGGCGTATAGACGTCGCGGTCATGGCCGTAAAAAGTGAACCCGGGCGGAATCACGCCCACCACCGTGTAGGACTTGCCGTTCAAAGTCAGCGATTTTCCGATGACTTCGGCCGACGATCCGAATTTGCGCATCCACAAACCTCCGCCCAGGATCACGACCGGCGCGGCGCCCACCTGATCGTCATCGGGGCGGAAGGCGCGTCCCAGAACCGGCTGCACGCCGAGGGTGGAAAAGAATCCGGCGGAAATCATGTAACCGCTCAGGCGTTCCGCTTCGGCCGTTCCGGTCACGTTGTAATCCTGGTTGCGATAGATGGCCATCGACTGAAACGTGCGCGCGTCGCGCTGCCAGTCGAGGTAGTTCAGATAGACCACCGGACCTTGGTCGACTCCGGGAGTCTTCGCGTAAACCCTCACCAACTGCCCGGAGTGCGGATAAGGCAACGGGTTGAGCAACACGCCGTTGACCACCGAAAAAAGGGTCGTGTTCGCGCCGATGCCAAGCGCGAGAGTGAGCACCGCAATGGCAGCGAAGCCCGATGATTTGCGGAGCATCCGGATGGCGTAATGCAGATCTTGCGCTAAGGTCGTCATCGGTCCATTTTAATCTCAGATCGCAGGGGTACCATGGTCTGATGCGAATTCCTCGAATGTTGTCGTTGTGTCTTGCGCTTCCCTGCGTTCCTGGATTCGCGCAGTCTCCGGCGCATCCGCTGGACGGGTTAACGCCCGGCGAATTCAAGACCGTCAAGGCGGTTTTGGCGAGCAGCGGTAAAGTGACGGAATCCACGCGATTTCACACCGTCGCACTGGAGGAGCCTGAAAAATCCATGGTGCGGGCATGGAAACCGGGGACCTCATTTCCCCGGCGGGCTCTGGCGGTCATCAGCGATCACGGAAAAACATACGAGGCGGTGATTGATTTGGGTCAACAGCGCCTGGTTTCCTATAAACCTGTCACGGGCGAACCCGCGATTCTGCTGGAGGAGGTGACCGGCGCAACCGACATCGCGATCGCCGACGCCAGAATGATCGCCGGGCTGGCCAAGCGGGGATTGAAACCCGCGCAGGTGTATTGCCTTCCGCTCACCGCGGGCGCGTTCGGCCTGCCGGATGAAAGCGGCAGACGGCTCATGAAAGTGCCCTGCTACGTGAAGCCGTCCGGCTCCAACTACTTTGCCAAGCCGATCGAAGGTTTGTTCGCGACCATCGACCTGAAATCGAAGAGCGTGCTAGAGGTGACCGACACCGGCGTGGTGCCTGTCCCTGAAAAGAACTGGGGTTACGCCGCGAGCGAGACCGCGGCCTATCCCGGTGGCCGCCGCGCCGCGGCGATTCAGGCGCGTCCTGCGCAGGCCGGCAGTTTCTCCGTTCAAGGCAGCCTGATTCAGTGGGATATCTGGCGCCTGCATCTGCGCGTCGACAAACGTCCCGGCGTGGTGCTGTCGCTGGTGGACGTGCGCGACGGCGCGCGATGGCGATCGGTCGCGTATCAGATGAATCTTTCCGAAGTGTTTGTCCCTTACATGGACCCGGACAAGGGCTGGTATTTTAGGACGTATATGGACAGCGGCGAATATGGGTTCGGCAATTTCTTGAGTCCGCTGAAGAAGGGCACCGATTGTCCCGCATCTGCAAAATTCTTCACCATGACGCTGTCCGACGACCACGGCGATCCGATGGAGCTTCCGTATTCGGTGTGCGTTTTCGAGCGAAGTATCGGCGACCCGGTCTGGCGCCATTTCGAAATCTTCGCTCAATCTCCGGCGAAGATGGTCCCGGCCGAGGGTCGCCCGGCGACCGAACTGGTGGTGCGCTCGGCTTCCGAGGTGGGCAATTACGATTACCTGATCGATTACATTTTCCAGCAGGATGGGACCATTCGCGTCGCGGTGGGCGCCACCGGAATCGATTCGGTAAAGGGCGTCGCTTCGCGATCGATGAAGGATCCGACGGCCGCGGCGGACACACGCTACGGCACCCTGATCGCGCCCAACCTGGTGGCGCCGATGCACAGCCACTATTTCAACTTCCGGCTGGACCTGGATATCGACGGCGCGTCCAACGATTTCATGCGGGATCGTCTCGTGCCCCAACGCGCCAATGCTCAGGCGCCGCGCAAATCGTACTGGATGATCGAACACGAAATACCCGCGACGGAGAAGGCCGCGCGCACGCGAATCGATCCTTCGAATCCCGCGGCGCTACACTTTATCAATCGCAATGTAGAGGCCGCGCTGGGCCACAATCCTGGCTATATGCTGGACCCTTCGGGAAGCTACGCGAATTCGCTGCTGGCTCCCGACGATCCTCCGTTCAAGCGGAACGCCTATATCGGTTATCAGCTCTTTGTGACGCCGTATGAGCCGGACGAGCGCTACGCGGGAGGGCGTTATGCGGTGATGAGCGACGGCACCGATACTTTGGACGCGTGGACTTCAGCCGACCGTGCCATTGGGAATCGCGATATCGTGGCGTGGTACACCATGGGCTTTCATCACATCCCGCGCATGGAGGATTGGCCGGTGATGCCCACCCACTGGTCGAGCTTTTCTCTCATGCCTTTCAATTTCTTCGCGAATAATCCGGCCATGTCGGTTCCCAGCGCTCGCTGATGTTCGACCTTCGCTCGCTGCCGGACGATTTTTACGACCATCCGTATCCGTACTATCGCGAGCTTCGGCTGCGCGATCCGGTTCACCGGCTGCCGGACGGCTCGTATTTCCTCACCCGCTACGCCGACCTGGTGCAGATCTATCGCGATCCGAAATCGTTCAGCTCCGACAAGCGAGTCGAGTATCTTCCCAAGTTCGGCGATTCTCCGTTGTATCGGCACCACACCACCAGCCTGGTTTTCAACGATGCTCCGCTGCATTCGCGCGTGCGGCGGCTGATCGTTGGGGCTCTTTCTCCGAAAGCTTTAAGCGAGATGGAAAGCCCGCTGGTTCAGCTGGTGGATGGTCTGCTCGACCGAATCGAAGAAACCGGACGCGCCGATCTGGTCGCGGATTTCGCGGCGGCGATTCCGGTGGAAGTGATCGGCAACCTGCTGGCGGTACCGCATCAGGATCGTCGGCCGTTGCGGGGATGGTCGCTGGCGATTCTGAGCGCTCTCGAGCCGAATCCTTCGGCTGAGATTTTACGAAGCGGCAATCTGGCCGTCTCCGAGTTTCTCGACTATCTTCGGACGCTGGTTGCCGATCGCAGGCATCGTCCTCTCGACCCTGAAAAGGATGTGCTCACCAGGCTGATTCAAGGCGAACCGGACGGCGAACAGCTGACTGAATCCGAGTTGCTGCATAACAGCATTTTCATTCTGAATGCCGGTCATGAAACCACCACCAATCTGATCGCCAACGGCCTGCAGCTATTGCTGAACTGGCCCGATCAACAACAATTGCTCCGAGCGAGCCCGGAACTGATCCCGACTGCGATCGAAGAGTTCCTGCGGATGGAAAGCTCGAATCAGCTGGGGAACCGGATGGTGACGCTGCCGGTAAGTGTAGGCGGCGTCACGTTGGCGCCCGGCTCGCAGATCCATCTGTGCATCGGCGCGGCGAATCGGGATCCGGAGCAGTTTCCCGAACCGGACCGGCTGGACGTCCGGCGATCGCCGAATCGCCACCTGGCTTTCGCCTTGGGTCCGCATCAGTGCGCTGGAATGCACGTCGCACGGATGGAGGCGAAACTCGCGATCTCGCGTTTCCTGGCCCGCTTTCGCGAATACGTCCCCGAGGGTCCGGCGTTACGGTCGAAGAGAGCGCGTTTTCGTGGATTGATCAGCATCCCGGTAAAAGTGAAAACCGCATGAACAACTCAGTGGAGAATCTGGAGAATCTGTGGGAACGCCTGGCCGAAGCGATCGATCGCGCGGGGCGCGAGCATGAGGTGCTGTTTCTCTCAAAGCTGGCGCTCCTGCTTGGAAACGAACTGGGGGACCTCGCCAGGTTGCAGCAACTGATCGAGACCGCGCTTCAGGATTTAGATTAGGCCTTCGCGGATTAGCCCCAAGCTGACGCGTGGGGCTGAAGTGCGGTGTCGACAGCCCCATGCGTCAGAGTTTGTGTGAAAAATCGGGACTCCACCCCGCCGTTACGAGTCTGTGTGAAAGTGGAATTGATCGGCCTTGCGCCCCTCCCTCACGGTCGGGGTTCCGTTTTGCGCCACGTCGAATGAGCCACATACGGAACCCCGCGCGTGAGCAAGGGGAGCAGGTCCGCAGTTTTCACACAGACTCTTACCGGCAGGGCTGGTCTATCGCGGTGAAAACCCAGGCGTCGGCGACCAGCCCTGCCGGCAGGGCTGGGATCAACTCCACTTTTCACACAGACTCGTCAGCTTGGGGCTAATCCGCAAACGATCGTGCGGTCATGGCAGTAAGCCCATCGAACGACGGAGCGCGGCGGCGAAGTTTCCCGGATTAAACTCCCGCCAGCGGGCCGCCACATGGCCGTCGGGCCGAACCAGATAACCTGCGCCGGGCGCGTCCAGAGCGAACGCAGCCGCGTTCTCTTCTCCCAGCACAACCACTTTAACCTCATTCCCGATCGCGCTCTCCGCTTCGAGGTTGCCCTCTCGAATCAGCGCGACCGGCGCCAGGCCGAGAAGGTCCAACAAATGTCCGTAGCCCACGGGGAGGTTCGGGATCGTCGCGCCGGGCTCCGTTCCTCCGCTCCATTTGTTAGTATCCGGCGTTTGCAAAGACGAGGTCGGGAACGTGATCGCCGTGGTCTGCCGCGGATTGACTAATGCCCGGGCAAACTCATTCGACACGGCCAGGCTCAGAGCCGCTTCCCGCATCACTTCATAACCGCGGCTGGGCGGGGTCATGAATAAAGTGCTCTTGCGCGCCTGACGAATATTTTCCTGAGCGGCGAACACGCGCTCCTGACTATAACTGTCGAGCAGCCGCTCAGTGGCCCGGGCGCGCGCGGCCAGCGCCAGCTTCCACGCCAGATTCGCCGCGTCATCGATTCCCGAGTTCAGACCGCGAACGCCGAAGATGGGCACCAGGTGCGCGGCGTCTCCGGCGAAGAAAATCCGATTCGAGCGATACTCGGCGAGCGTAAGACAGTGCGCGCGATACAGGCTGAAGAACAGCAGCCGGTAATCCTTCGGCTCGCTAAGCATCTCGAGGTGCGCATCGACGCGCGCCCTTACGCGCGATTCCTGAAGCTCCTCTTCATCTCGCTCGTCGTGACTGAGCTGATAATCGATGCGCAGAATATCGCCGGGCTGCCAGTGCGCGAGAACGGTCGAGCCGGGATTCGACGGCGGATCGAACCAGGCGCGCCGCTCCACTCGCCCGGTTCTTTTGAGAGTGATGTCGGCGATCAGATAACGTCCTTCATAGGAATTTCCTTCCATCCGCAAACCGAGCGCCTGACGTATAAAGCTGCGCGCGCCGTCGGCGGCAACCACGTAGCTGGCTTCAATGGGATAAGAACCCTCCGGCGTTTCGACCATCAGCCGCACGTTATCGGGACGCGAGTCGATTTGAATTACGCGCGAGTGCCAGCGCAGGTCGACGTTTTCGCGCTCGCGCAGGGCGTCGATCAGGAATTGCTCCATGAAGCACTGTTGAAGGTTGATCATCGGCGGATGTTTTTCGCCGGGCATCGAGTGCATTTCGAATTCGAGCACCGGATGCAGATGCCAGAAACTTCTGCCGCGGGTCCATCCCAGGCCCATTTCGAGCGCGCGTTCCGCGACGCCGAAGCGTTCCCAAATTTCGATGCTGCGGCGCGAAAGGCAAGTGGCCCGGCTTCCGAAACTGGCGGAATTGGACGGGTGCAGAAGGACGACGGGGACGCCGTGGCGGCTAATTCCTGCGGCGACGGTGAGTCCTACCGGACCTCCGCCAACAATAACCACAGGGTGCTTTGGTTTGCGGCCATCCATTTCCGGTGCTCGAACGAACGGGTAGGCCGGAAAATCGTTGTAGGGGTTGGTCGCGCTGAGCAAGGGGTGGTACCGCTGAGGGCATCGTATCAGGTAAGGACGGCGGACTCCAGTCTGCGCGGGGCTTCAGCCCCGCTTTTGCGCGACTTGCGGAGCTAAAGCTCCGCGCGGGATGAATCCCGCCGTTCAGTGCGGAAAAAGGGGACAGCGGAAGCATGAAAATCGCCGCTCATCGAGAGGCATTCGGAGGGGGCGTTCCAAAAAAGGGGACAGACCGCTCTGTCCACTGGAGTGGTGGTGTCGGCGGTTGAGGGTGTGTGGGTTGGGGACAGAGTAGTCAGTCCCCTTTTTTGCGCGGGCGTTGGTGGGTGCTCCAAGAAGGGGACGGCGTGGAGCGGATTTACAAGAGAGACTATTCTGTCCCCCGATCCGAAATCATTGATCAGCTCGAACACGCTCGCCGCAAGACACGCGACTATAGAGAAAGCACGTTTCGCGCGCCCGTTTTCAACGATGAAACTCGCCCTCACGCTCCTGCTGACCTTCCCCGTGTTCGCGCAGCCCACCGCGACGCTGAATCTCACCATCTACGATTCTTCGGGCATACCCATCCCCGGCGCGCGCATCACGGTGGGTTACAGCGTCAGTCCAATCTCGGCCGGATTCATCTCCGACCAGAATGGCCACGCAACCGTTCACCTGGCCTCCGGGTCTTATCGCATCACGGTGGAATCCGCGCGGGCCACCCCGCTGAGCCAGATTGTGAATGTGAACGCGGGACAACTGATTCAACTCGACCTGCGCCTGGTCCAGACTCCCGTGCCGGATCCGCCTTTGCGCCCGGTGCTTCAGTCGCTGCGCCAGGCGGAACTCGAACCGGGCCAGCCCGGCGGATTCATGGAAGGCGCTCCGCCGTATGGAGTGCGCGGCAACCAGGGCTTCGACGCCGCCGGAATGCGCAGCCAGGACAATAATTTTCTGGTGGACGGCATCGACAACAATGAGATCTGGACCCGCGCGCCGGCGCTGTTGCTGCCTTCCGACTCCATCGCTGAGGTAACTCTCTCCACCGGCGTGATTCCCGCGGAATTCGGCCATGCCCTGGGCGCAACGCTGGCGGTCGGAACCGAAGCCGGCACCAATCGATTTCACGGAGCGGCGTATGAGTACTTCCGAAATACCCGTCTCAACTCCAGGAACTTTTTCGATGCTTCGAGCAAGCCCGGCCAGGTTTCCAACCAGTTCGGATTAAGCGCGGGAGGGCGCGCGCACCGCGGGATTTACTATTTCGTCAACGCCGAAGCGCTGCGCGATCGCCAGGAGCTCACCGTGATTTCCACAGTGCCCACGGCGCTCGAAAAATCGGGGGTGTTCAACACGCCCATCTACGATCCGGCGACTTTGTATACAGCCGACGGCCTCAACTACACCCGCCAGCCATTCGCCGGGAATCAGATTCCTTTGAGTCGAATTTCGCCGGCTTCTGAAGCCGTGCTGGCGCTGTATCCCAATCCGAACCTTCCCGGAGTGGCGAATAATTATCTCTATCAACCCACCGCCGTTAATTACGACAATCAATTGCTGGCGCGCTCCGACGCTACCATTTCGGCGCGCGACACGGCTTTCTTCCGTTTCAACACCGACAATCCTTATCAGCTTTCACCGTCTGCGCTGCCGACCTCGGGCAGCGACTACGCGCAAGGCGCGGGCGACGAAAACATGCATACTCATGCGTGGTCGGCTGCGGTTTCCGATGCCTACGTGCTCAGCGCGCGCATCCGCAACGAATTCCGCGCCGGAGCTTCCTCGGTGAATCTGGACGCGGTCGCGAACGATCGGGGCGTCAACGCGTCCACGCTTCTCGGAGTTCCCGGGCTTACCTCGAACGGAGTCCCTTCCATCCAGCCCACCGGCTACACCGCGCTGGGCGCTTATGGACCGGCTCCTCTTCAAATCCGGACGGTCAGCGCACAGATCGAAGACGACGTGG
Organism: Terriglobia bacterium; assembly: GCA_963797245.1. Taxonomy (GTDB): domain Bacteria; phylum Acidobacteriota; class Terriglobia; order Bryobacterales; family Bryobacteraceae; genus Palsa-187. Next base: position 30,320 of record CAWCPE010000004.1, on the reverse strand, counting down.
CCTGGACCACGCGCCATCACGCATTTCATTTCGGAATCCAGGCTATCCGCCGGTATGCCGACGGCAATGCGAATGCCTTGAGCAATCGGGGGACGTTCATCTTCACTCCCGATTTCACCAGCCAGCCCGGAACCGCCACCGGCAATTCGATCGCATCGCTGCTGCTCGGCTACCCCGATGAAGTCCGCCGCGACGTCCAGTTGACCGAATATCACATCCGGGATGGGGAGTGGTCCGGCTACTTCCAGGATCAAATCCGGCTGTTTAAGCGGCTCAGCATCGAAGCCGGCGTGCGGTATCAGTACCTTCCTCCGGTGGGCGAGGCTTCGAATCAATTGGACAACTTCAATTTCTCGCGGACCGATCCGGCCCTGGTCAGCGGCTCCGCGGGGGTGGGCGAGTCGCGTCTCGCATTCGCTCCGCGCGCCGGGATCGCGCTCGATCTGGGCACTTCTCAAGTCAAGCCAACCACAAAATTTCTAGGAAATACGATCGGAAAAGTTCTCTCGTACATCATTTCAGGCCCCTGGGTGCTGCGCGGCGGATTCAGCACCAATTACGATACCGGCGCTTACATGTTCCAGACCAGCCTCGCCCAGAACGCGCCGTACGCCTCGCGTTACGACCTGATCAACGGTGAATTCGCCACCGGGTCGACGCTGGCGCAGGGCCTTCCCACGCCTGCCGCGATCGTGCCCACCACGGCGAATCTCAACGCCACCGCGACTCCCATTTACGCCATTCAACCCGGCGCATACACGCCCTATTCCGAGCAGTGGAACCTGTTTCTGGAACATCGCATTCTCTCGCGCTTCGTGGTCCAGATCGGCGGCCTCGGATCGAGAGGCGTTCATCTCTACCAGGCCTACAACGCGAATCAGCCGGCGCCCGGACCGTATCCCTTCAGCGCGCCGCGCGAGCCCTATAGCCCGTATGACTGGCGCATTGATTATCTCGGGTTCGGGGGCGAATCCAGTTATTACGCAGGCGTCACGAAATTGACCGGCACTTTCTGGCGCGGGATTATTCTACAGCTCAACTACGCCTACTCGAAATCGATTGACGACGCCGCGGCTCCCGGCACCGATCCGGTGGGGCAATCCGTGGATCCGCAGAGCATCTTCGACCCGCGCACCAACCGTTCGGTCTCTTCTTTCAACGTCCCGCAGCGCGCCGTGCTGCTCGCCCAATATCAGGTTCCCGCGCAGCAGCCGATGCTGGCGAACTGGCGGATCAACATGCTGGTGACGTTGCAGTCGGGGCTTCCGTTTACGCCGCAGCTGGCCACCAGCACGCTGAACGACGGCGGCTATCAACTCCCCGATCGCGTCGGCAATGGAGCGCTCACCTCCGGCCGGTCCTATCAACAGTGGTTTGACGCTTCCGCTTTCGTGATCCCGGCGCCGTATCAGTATGGAAATTCCGGCACCAACATTCTGACCGGTCCCAGCCTTGCCAGCGTGGATCTGGCCCTGGCGCGCGCCTTCCCCTACGGACGGGTGCGACTGACCTTCCGCATCGACGCATATAACATCCTGAACCGCGCCAACTTCGCCCTGCCCAACCGCATTCTCGACGTCGACGACACGGGAGTGATCGACCACACCATCACCCCCGCCCGCCAATTCCAGATCGGTTTGCGTGCGCAGTGGTGACGATGGTTTGACGCTGTCGTTGGCGAGGCCAGTGTACTGTCGCGGAGAAATCATTACTATCTCCCCTCCTTCACAGTCGGGGTTCCGTTTTCAGAAGCCGAGTAGGTCTCCGCATTTCCAACCGAACCCCGACAGTTATGGAGGGGAGCACACTAACGATTTCTCCGCGACAGGAGACTAGTGTCCCGAGTTAGAAGTTCGTCGCATGGTGGGGTGGGCATGCTTGCCCGCTGCCGACCTTTTAGGTCGGCTGGACCCGTTGGAAAACGGGTCCGCCGGCTGAAAGCCGGCCCCACATGCGACGCAGAATACCTGGTGTCAGCGCGGTGGAACGGCGCTCCGGTTTCGATACACGCACAGGTACGCGGCGGGGACAATGTAAACAGTCAGAACGACGGACGCCGTCAGTCCGCCGATGATGGCGCGTGCCAGCGGCGCGTATTGCTCGCTGCCAGTGCCTAATGCGAGCGCCATCGGGATCATACCGATGATGGTGGCTAGCGAGGTCATGAGAATCGGCCGGAGACGCACGCGGCAGGCGTCCACGATAGCATCCTCAACGGAGCGTCCCTCCTGTTCCAGGCGGTGCGCGAATTCGACGATCAGAATGCTGTTGGAAGCCGCGATGCCGGACAGCATGAGCACTCCCATCAGGCTCATGACATTGAGGGTGGTGTGGGTCAGCGGAAGAATCAGCAGGACGCCGATGAATCCCATGGGAATGGCGAGCATGATCAGAACCGGATCTTTAAAGGAGCTGAATTGCGCGACCAGGATCAGATAAAGCAGAACCACGGACAGCGATAGACCCAAGGCGAAGCTCTTGAAGGATTCTTCCATGGACTGAACCATGCCGCGCAGATCGATACGGATGTCTCCCGGGAATTTTACGGTTGCGAGCAGCTTATGGATTTTGCCCGCCACGCCGCCCAGGTCTTCACCGGAGGGGCTTACGTAGAGATCGATCACCCGCTGGATCTGATAGTGATCCACTTCGGTAGGCGTGACGAATCGATTGAGCTTTACGACGGTATCCAGAGTGGTGGGTTGGGCAGCATTGGGACCGCGCAGGGGGATATTCTTCAGATCGACGAAATCATGCACGGCGGGACGGCCGTTTTCGTAATATTGGACGGTCAGAAAATAGTCGTTGCCGGTTTTGCGATCCAGCCAGTAGTTGGGTGCGATCATCAGGTTGGAATCGAGAGCGGTGATGACGTTCTGCACGATGTTTTGCGGAGTTAAGCCGAGCTCGGCGGCGTGGATACGGTCGACGTCCAGCCGTACGGCCGGATAGTTCAAATCCTGCGGAATATACGTCTCGCGCACCCCGGCAAAGCCGCGGATGCGATCGGCCAGTTCGAGGGCAGCCTGGTGCGCCTGGTTCAGATCCTGGCTGGAAACCTGGATATCGATGGGTGCGAGCATGCCCATGTTCAAAACGGCATCCACCATGGATCCGCTGCTGAAAAACGTGCGCAGCTCGGGGTATTGATTCTGGATTTCCCGGCGAACCCGATCCATATATACGAAGGTGCTGACGTTATGCGAGGGATTTAGCTCAGTTTGAATGGTAGCCGTGTATTCCCCGGAATTGGTGGTGTAGAGAGACGCGAAACCGGGATCGAGTCCGATGGTGGACACGACCATGTGAAAATCTTTTGGACCGATGACTTTGCGAATCAGGCCCTCGATGCGGGCGACATATTGTTCGGTGACTTCGATCCGCGTTCCGGTGGGAGCCTTGAGGTTAATGGAGAATTGGCCGGCGTCGGTTCGTGGAAAAAATGCGACTCCGATCAACGGGTAGATGGCCAGACTTAAGAGAAACACGCTCACCAGGATGGCGACCGTGAAGAGCGGACGCCGGATGGCGCGGCGGACGCTGCGCTCGTAGAGGTCGAGCATACGGGTGAATCCGCGATCGAAGGACTGGTGGAAGCGCTCGCCAAAGTGGCGTGTTTTCGAGCTCTGAGCGGCGGAAGGCTGGTCCGGCCGGTTTCGGAGGTATCGCGCACAGAATAACGGAATGACCGTCATTGCCACGAAGTAGGAGACAAATAGAGATATGACGACGGCCAAGGCCAGGGCGGTGAACAGAAACTTGCTCACCCCGTAGAGGAATACAACCGGAAAAAATGCGACCACCGCGGTGAGAGTGGCGGCCAGCACCGCGAGACTCACTTCCGCGCCGCCTTGTGCAGCCGCGCGCTCCGGGGGCGAGCCACTTTCCAGGTGACGGTAGATATTTTCAAGCGAAATGACCGAATTATCGATGATGCGCGAGAAGGCGAGAGCTAGTCCGCCCAGGATCATCGTATTCACGGTGCGTCCCATCATATAGAGAATGATGAAGGTTGCCAGAGCGGAAAGAGGAATGGAGAGAAATACGGCCAGCGTGGCGCGGAAGCTCGCCAGGAAAATGAGAATCATGAGGCTGGTGAGCAGGAGGCCGATCAATCCTTCATGCAGCAGCGTCTGGATGGCTTCTTTCACGTAGGCGGATTGATCGAACACGACCGTCGCCAGGAGGCTCTTGGGCACTCCGAATAACTTCTTGAGCAGTCCGCGCACGCCATCCACCACTTGAATCGTGTTGGTCTGGCCGCCTTGCTTCATGATCGGGAGATAGGTGGATCGCTGGCCGTCGACGCGAACAATGTTGTACTGGATCTGGTGTGCGTCTTCGGCCTGGCCGACGTCGCCTACCGACACCCATTTCTGGCCGACGGTTTTCAAAGGTACGTCATTCAGCTCTTTCACTTTGTCGACCAGAACGTTCGAATAGACATAGTAATCGTAGCCGCCGACTTTCACATCGCCCGAGGGAAGGATGAGGTTGTTCTTATTCACGGAGTCGACCACATCCATCACGCTCAGTCCGCGCGACAGAAGCTTGTAGGGATCGACATACACCATGACCTGGCGGTACTTTCCGCCGAACGGCGGAGGCACTTCGGCGCCCTTTACGATGGCGATTTCGTCGCGTACTTGGAATTGCCCCAGGTCGCGCAACTGAGTCTCGGTAAGCCCTGCGCCGTTGAGCGTGACCAGGCAGACCGGAAGGCTGGAGGCATCGAACTTCAGCACGACCGGCGGCAGCGTGCCGGGAGGAAGACGGCGAAGATCGGCCAGGGCGAGATTAGACAGTTCGGTCATATCTGCGTCGGGGTCAGAGCCGGGCTGGAAGTATACTTTGATGATGCTGACCCCCGGGAGCGAGCGCGATTCGGTGTGATCGACATTGGCGGCGAGAGTGAAGAAGCGCTCGAACCGGTTGGTGATATCGGTCTCGATATCGGCGGGGGGCATTCCGGAATAGAAGGTGGCCACGTCGACCACCGGGATGTTGATGGCGGGGAACAGATCCACCGGCATGCGCAACAGCGTGGTGGCGCCGATGAGCACCAGCATCACGCAGATGACGAAGATGAAATAGGGGTGCCGAATGGAGAACCTGGACATGCGTCAGCCCCCCTGATAGTGAATCAGCTGGATTTCTTTCGTGCGAACGGTTTGGCCGGCCTTTAAACGGCTGCGGTCTCCGACTGCGACCATGGCTCCTTCGCTAAGCCCCGAAAGAACCTCGGTATAGTCCGGAGTTTCTACTCCGAGCGTCACTGTTCGGTTTTCCACCTTACCGTTAGGGTCGACGACCCAGACGGAGCGTTGGTCGCCTTCGACGTTGACGGCTTCCGCCGGAACGGCGATCGCATTCCTCCTGCGATCGAAAGTGACGGTCGCTTCCGCGTACATTCCCGGCATTAATACGCGGTTCGGATTCGGCACATCGACTTCGGTGTGCATGGTCCGCGTGGTTTCTTCGACGTCGACCGAGAAACGGGCGACTTTACCGTCGAAATAGCGTTGCAACACGGGAACCCGGACGTCCACGGGATCTCCCATGTGAATCTCGGGGACATATGATTCTGAAACCGGTATGACCAGCCGGAACAGATCATCCTGGGACAGCTGCACCAGCGGCATGGCTTGCGTGCTGGAATTTATCCCCGATTGCAGCAGGGTTCCAAGATTGGCGTAGCGCTTGGTGACCACGCCCGCAAAAGGCGCCGTGATTTTTGAGTAATCATACAGCACCTGATCATGCCGCAGTCTCGCCCGGGCTCGAGTCAGCTCACTTTGCGCGGATTGAAGCGCGGATTGCGTGGCGGCCACCTGCGCTTCGGCCGCGAGATCCTTGCCCTGGCGGTCATCGACCTCTTGTTGGGCGACTAATCCGGGCCGGCTCTTGGCGACCTGGTCCAGGCGAGTGAATTCAAGATGCGCGACCTTCTGCTGCGCCTGGATGCGATGAACCTCGTTATTGGCACCGTCTACCTGGCTGGCGGCGTCTTTGATGGCGGCCTGATCTTCATCCAGCTGCATCTGGAGTTCGGGAATTTCAAGGATCGCCATTACCTGGCCCGCAGCCACGTGGGTGCCATAGTCGACGTTAAGTGTCTTGACGAACCCGGACTCTTTTCCGTACACATCGATCTGCTGGAAAGGCACCAGTTCGGAAGAAACCATTAAGGTCCGGTGCAGATCTCTTCGAGTGACCTTGACTACGGCAACTTCCGGCGATTGCGAGCTCTTGGCGGGCTCTTTGGCGTGAGCGCCTTCGCCGCCGCAGGAATCGAGAAGCAAGACCAGGCACGCGATGAGGAAGACAATGAACGGATATCTGCGCCCCATGCTAGTGCTCGCCGAGCAGGACCTCGACACCGTCGCCGGGAAGCTCGTTCAACTGCTGCTCCAGCCGGTTGAGGGAGAATCGCTGGGAGCGGCATAGCTGCTTGAGTTGGTCTTCTTCCTGGAGAATCTGGGCAGCCACGCCGGGTATCTCGGGCGCGATGGAAAGCGGAATGATCTGGACGCCATGACGGTCGCCGTGAATCAGATCTCCGGGAGAAATCCTTAAGCCACCGATTTCGACGGGACTGCCAAATTCGGAGATATGAGCATACATGTGCGAAACCGCGACATTTCCGGCGAATAATTGAAATCCCAGTTGCTCAATCGCGTCGACGTCCCGGACGGAGCCGTTGCTGACATAGCCGACGCATTTGAGCGCGAGCCCGATGGCGACGTGCAACTCGCCGACCAGGGCGCCGATGCCGGGGAAATGTTCCAGGTCCTGCACCACCATCACACGCGGCTCGGGAAGCGACGCGACATATCGCCACCAGTGCATATTTTCGTGATAAGCGCGACCGGAGACCGGCGCGGTGGTCGAGCGCATCTTTCCGGTGACCGCGTATCCCAGGGTGGGCGGAAGTTTGGGGAAGAAGCAGTGCAGTGCCGAGCCGCGTACGGAGCCCTCATTGCGGGGGCGGGCTTCGAGCCTTTCAATGGCGTTTGAAACGGTGCAGGTATCGAGCTTATGCAGCCGCTCGAAATCGGATTCTTTTAAGACGGAAGTTGCGACCACATTAAGCTCCTGACGATCCTATGGGTTTGAGTTATTGCCGAACCTCACGTTTCGGGTATTCATCTGACTTTCGACCGATCGCAAAGGAGGGCGAAGGAACGGGTAACCATAACCCATTTACAATCAGCGTAGAAGCGAATGATCTAGGATCACGCCCCGGAAATTCATCGCATATCTCCACAACCCGTGGAGCATTTTGGAGGGCGGGATTTTATCCCGCGCGGAGCTTCAGCTCCGCAGTTCGGGTCGAGCTGCGGGGCTAAAGCCCCGCGCGGACTCAAGTGCGCCCTCCCCGACTGTATCGAGCAATTCAGGGGATTTGCGGGAGTTGGAAATTCGTTACATAACCGGAGCGATGGTGTGGGGCGGGCAGGAATGCCCACCCCACAATGCGACGAACTTCTAACTCAGGACAGCAGCGGCATGTCGCAGAGATATCGTCAGCATGTGTGGCGCACGCACTCCTGCGTGCCGTGTCGAGACTCCTCTCGACACCTCGTCTGCGACCAGGTAGGCGTCGGCATGAGTGCCGACGCGGCACGCAGGAGTGCGTGCGCCACGAAGTTGCGTGGGAACGTTTTCTTTGCGACAGGACACCAGGACGTGCTTCGCTAACCCACCGCCATACCGCCACTCGCCTTGGGATCGTTTTTACGAACGATGAAGGCGAGCACAAACATGATGCTCGCCGCGATGGTCAGCACCAGGAAAATATCGATGTAAGCGAGCGTCTCGGCTTGTCCTCCCATGGCCCGGTAGAGCAGACCGTAGGCCCGCTTGTGCGCGTCGGCTACGCTCGAGCCGGAGTGCACCAGCCGCAGGCTCAAAGCCTGGACCTGGTTCTGAACCGACCGATCGAACCGGCTGGTATGCTGCGACAGCGCCACCTGGTGAACTTGCTCGCGCCGCGCCAACAGCGTCGTGACCATGGAGGTTCCCACGCTGCTGCCGATATTGCGCATGAAGTTGATGAGGCCGGCCACACTATTGGCTTTTTCGGCGGGCATTCCGATGTAGCCCGCCATGGTTACGGGAACAAACAGAAGGCCGAGCCCCACGGATTGAATCAAACGCAGCACGGTAGCCGACTGGAAACTGATCAACGTGTCCAGCCGCACCGTGGAGACATACATCCCGATCGCCAATGCCAGCCAGCCCGCGGCGATGATGTATTTGGCTGGATATTTTCCGGCCAGCACGCCCACCACGGGCATCAGCGCGAGCACCACCGCGCCGCCGCCCGACAGAACCAGCCCGGCGTTTTCCGCCGTGTACCCCAACACGGTCTGCAGAAATTGCGGCATCGTCACCAGTGCGCCGAAGAGCAGAACGCCGAAAATAAACATCATGAGGTTGGCAGTCGCGAAGTTGAAGTTCTTGAACAGATGCACGTCGATGATGGGTGTCTTATGACGCCACTCCCAAATCACCAGACCAACCAGACAGACCACCGAGACGATCACCAGGCGGGTGATAAACGGGGAGCCGAACCAATCGTCTTCCTGGCCCTTATCGAGCACCACTTGAAGCGCTCCCACGCCCAAAGCCAGCAGCGAGATGCCAATAAAGTCGACAGTCACACCGGCCCTCTTGGTTAGCCGCAGGAACGGCGGATCTTCGACCAGGCGTATGACTAAGAATGTAGCCAATATTCCGACCGGAAGGTTGATGAAGAAAATCCAGCGCCATGAATAGTTATCGGTGATCCATCCGCCCAACGTGGGACCTATGGTGGGCGCCATGATCGCCGTGATTCCGTAAAGCGCAAACGCGAGGCCCCGCTTCTGCGGCGGGAACGTATCGGCGAGGATGGCTTGCGCCATGGGCTGGAGTCCGCCGCCACCGGCACCCTGGATCACGCGAAACAGGAGCAGCATGTTCAGGCTGGTGGCGCTGCCGCACAGGACCGAAGCCACTGTAAATATGAAAATGCAGACGACGAAGAAGCGTTTTCGGCCGAACAGGCTGGCCAGCCAGCCGCTGATCGGAAGGACGATGGCATTGGACACCAGATACGACGTGAGCACCCAGGTGCTCTCGTCGTTGCTCGACCCGAGGCCGCCCGCCATGTATGGCAAAGCCACGTTGGCGATGCTGGTGTCAAGCACCTCCATGAACGCGGCCATCGCCACCACCACGCCGATGAGCCAGGGATTGAATTTCGGCCGCCACGGTCCGGGGGGCGCACCTCCCTCCGGCACCGGGAGCACGTCCGCGCTATCGGACATACACTTTCGGCTCCACGGACATTCCGGGTCTCAGCCGGTGGTCATCGTTCTGGTTGGGATCGATATCGATCCGGACCGGGAGGCGCTGCACTACCTTCACGAAATTTCCGGTGGCGTTTTCGGGTGGCAGCAAGCTGAGCAGCGAACCGCTGGCGCCACCGATACCGGTGACTCTACCTTTGTATTCACGGCCGTAAGCATCCACAGTAAACGTGACTCGCTGGCCCGCTTTCATATGCCGTAACTGGACTTCCTTGAAATCCGCCGTGACCCAGATGTCATCCAGAGGTACAACCGCCATCAGCTCCTGGCCCGGTGAGACGTTGCTTCCCACTTCAACGCTCTTCTTTTGGATGATGCCGCTTGCCGGAGCGACGATCGTGCAGTAGCTGAGATTCAGCCGGGCTTGTTCGACGGCCGCGCGTTTTTGAAGCACCTGGGCTTCGGACGTCTTGGCGCGAGCCTGGCTGATGGCAACCTGTTGCGGCGCGGTTAATGCGGCTTGGATGGAAGCATCCGCTTGCTCGATACGCGCACTGGCCTGGTCCACGGCAGTCTGCGCGACGCGGATGTTGTCTTCGGCTTCGGCGACCGCTGACCGGCGTGCGTCCACGGTCGCGCTGGCGGCGTTGGCGTTGTTCACCGCCGTATCGTAGATTTGCCGCGGAATCTCATCCTTGTCCACCAGCATTTTGTACCGGGCCACATCGTCCGCAATCCGCTTGTGGGTTGCCTCGGCTTCGCGCACATTGGCCTGCGCAGTCACCAGACGCGACCGGGCCGCGCTCAACTGGCGCTGGGCGCCCAGCAACGCCGCGACCGCGTCCACTTTACCGGAACGGGTCGAGGTCAACTGGCTGCTGGTGGTGGTCGAGGTAACCGGTACATCGCTGCGATAGCCTTGGGAGCTTGCCTCGGCGGCCGCCAGATCCGCCTCGGCTTGAGCGAGCGCGACCGTGTAGTCCTTGGGATCGATGCGAGCCAGGACGTCGCCTGCTTTGACGTGATACTCGTTTTCTACCGGCACCTGCAACACGTAGCCATTGATGCGCGCGCTGATGGCGTCGATGTGGCCATCGACCTGAGCGTCATCCGTGTCCTCAAACGCGCTGAAATACTCCCAGGCGTAGTAAGCGCCGGCGGCCACCGCGGCCAGGGCGATCAGCCACACCACCACACGAACCAGCGTTTTTCGTCCTCTATCGGGCGCCTTGTAGCTTCGTGGCGGCTCCGGACGGAGGGATTCGGCCGGCCGCGCAGCTGCGGCTGGGCTTTCGGTTATCGTGACGTCAGGCATGGCTACTTCACCTCCATGAATTTCTGAATGTGTTGCTCAGTGGAACCCAGGGCGCGCGCGAGTTCCACCTTCGCCAGGTTGTGCGCGTACAAGGCTGCGATCAGGTTGTCGTTGGCCACCGCCACCGATCCCTGGGCCTGCACAACCTCAACCGTGTCGGCGACTCCGGACCGGAAGCGGTCTTTCGCTTGGGTCAGGGTCTGATTCGCGAGGTCGAGATTGTTCCGGGCGACCGCCACCAGATCGGCGGCCGACTGGATGTCGAGCAAAGCCGTCCGCACCTGATAATCGATCTGGCCGCCCAGGTCGGCCAGCTTATCCTGACGCTTCTTCAACGCCGCCCGGGCTTGAATGATGTCGCCGCTGATCCGGCCGCCGTCGAAAATATTGAATTTCGCGTAACCTTGAAACGTGAACGTTCCGTGGGAGCTGTCGAGCGTGGTCCCCTCAGCGCCGTAGTCCGCGGTAACGCCCAGGTTCGGGTAACGCTCGGCGCGGGCGGCACTGACGGAATCGCCGGCGGCGCGCACGGAGGCCTTGGCGCTCTGGAAATCGGGGCGCTGTTCGTAAGCTGTGCGCAGGGCGTCATCCGGAGTCATCGCGGCCAGCGGCGAGTACGGTTCCAGATCGGCGATGGTAAACAGCTGGCCCGACGGCAGGCCAATCACCCGTCCCAAAGCCAGCTTGTCTTTGGCAACCTGATTTCGCTGCGCGATCAGTTGCTGCTGCTGTTGCTGCAGCTCGACGTGAGCCCGGAGCACATCGATCGCCGCCGCCGTCCCGGCGCGGTCCTGGTCGGCGGTTTGGTCGTAGATGGCCTGATCGGTTTGCACCTGCGCCAGTAACGCTTGCACCCGCGAAGAACCGGCAATCACCAGCAGGTAAGCGTTGGCGACGGACTGCACCACCAGATCGCGAGCGTCCTTCAACGATAGTTGCGCGGCCCGCTCACTCTCCTGGGCGGCGTGATGGCTCTTGCGGAGGCTGTAATCGAAAACGCTGAAAGAGGCGTATGCGCGCGCATCGGTATAGTCGAACGGGCCGACGATCGACGGACTCGAAAAGCTGCCAATGTGGAAGTTGATCCCTTTGGTTTGCAGGTCTACTTGCTGGGCGTTCTCGCTAATCACTCCGGTCACTTGCGGCAGCAGCGCGCTGAGGGACTTCAGCCGCTCACCTCGCGCGGTTTCACTCGTCTGTGCGCTGAGGAGCAGGCCGAGGTTCGTTCGCAGGCCGCGATCGAGCGCTTCGCGGAGGGTCAGCGAGAGGGGAGTGGGAGAAGCGACCCCCGCCGGCACGCTGCCTTGAAACTGAGCCTGTTGTCCAAAGAGCGCCGAACCAGCGAACAGGGCGACCCAGGCGCCGATGAGCGGGTAGGTCCGCCCCACGGCGATTCTGCCGTCGTTGCGTTTCATTTCGAGAGCTCCTTCCCGGTTAGATCCAGCGTGGAGACAGTCTGACGGGGCCTCGGGCAGGATTGACAGGGAAATCGCGCGACGTTCCCCTGCGCCGCACCGGTCACGATCATCGTCCTGCGTTTCATCGGCATTGTTTTCGGCGGCTCTTCCGGCTCCAGCGGAGTCGCTTGCATTACGGCAGGGGCAATGCAGGGGCCATCGCCAAACCACTGAAAACCCGCACTCTTTCGGGATGTTTCCTACTCAGGTGTCCGCAATGCGAGTCGATGGGTCGACGGTACTCCTGGCGGTGAACCGCGCGTGAGGCATGTCGACGCTCCGGCCAATCCAGATCCTCAACGAGTCGCTGCCAATGCAGCCTGCGCGCCGGTCCCGGTGAACGCGGGCTTCAGTGGTGCGGGCCGGCGCCGTTGCAACCGTCGCGTTACAATACCGAGCTTGCGCATCTTGTAAATCAAAGTAGTGCGCGGCAGACCCAGCCGCTCGGCTGCCCCATTGCGGCCGCCGATCATCCAATTGCTCTGTTCCAGGACTTCGAGGATATAATCGCGGGACGCCTCGGCAAAAGTCTGCGCCGCGCCGGCGGTGGGCGGTTTGGTCATATGCCGCAACTCCGTCAAGGTGGGACGCAGCACCGGCCCCGGTGAAAGGACCACGGCGCGTTCGATGAAGTTCTGCAACTCGCGAATGTTGCCCGGCCAATCGTGGGACTTGAGCAGTTCCATCACTTCGTCGGGAATGGTGTCGATCGGTTTGTTGAGGCGGGCTGCGTACATTCGAACGAAGTGTTCGACTAATGGAGGAATGTCATCGAGACGCTCGCGCAGGGGAGGAAGAAAGATTGGGATGACATTGAGGCGATAGTACAAATCGGCGCGGAACTGGCGCGCCGACACCAATTTCGCCAGATCGTGGTTGGTGGCGGCCACCACGCGCACGTTCACGCGTATGGTCCGGCCGCAGCCCAATCGCTCAAACTCCTGTTCCTGCAGAGCGCGCAAGAGCTTCGGCTGCAACTCCAGCGGAAGGTCGCCGATTTCGTCAAGCAACAACGTCCCGTGGTCCGCTTTCTGGAACCGCCCCATGGTTTGCGTGACCGCGCCGGTGAAGGCTCCTCGTTCGTGGCCGAAGAGTTCGCTCTCCAGCAGCGCGCTGGGAATCGCAGCGCAGTTCAATGTTACAAACGGTCCGCGGCTCCGCAGACTTTGATTGTGAATGGCCCGGGCGATGACTTCCTTGCCCGTGCCGGTTTCGCCCTGGATCAGCGTGACCGAATCGCTTTTCGCGATGATGCGAACCTGATTCAAGACATTTAAAAACGCGGCGCTACGACCCACGATGTCGTCTTCGACGCGGTGGACCGCGACGGTTCGTTCAAGCATGGTGTTCTACCTCCACTTGGTCTTCTTTGCCCGGGGTTTGGGCAGTGTCCGCATCCACTTTCAAATTCATGGCAACTCCTTGAAACTTTCGGGTGGGTTGCGTCGGTCCTGGCGTGTCATCAGGCCGAGGTACTTGACCTAACCATTGGACGGGCGCAACCGGAAAATATTTTGGCATTGCTCAATGCTGTCGGTTAGCTGTATCGCCAGTCGGGCATGTGACGTGACCGAAATTGTCCTTCAAGTTCCCGCCCGCCGGGGCCATTCGACCCGCGAAATTTTCTTCACGACCTGAGTTCGACTGCGTCATCACACTTGCAATTAGGCCACGACGCAGGAGAAAATCCAATTGGACGAAGGTATCGATGCCAATCGGTCTGGTCATTCGGCTTGGTTGCCGCACGCAGCGCACTCCTGTGCCGAACGGCTTAGTCTTTTTTCAGCACCCAGCCACACGGGATCGAACTGGGGTTGCCCATCCAGGGACCCGCTGAATGAGCGATCCGAACTCGGTGGTGTTCATCGTGGACGACGACCCGTTGGTGCGCGACTCGATTGCTGATCTGCTGGACTCGGCGGGCTTCATGGTGCGCACCTTCGGATCGGCCACTGACTTCGTCCGCGGCGAACGTCCGGATCTTCCCGCTTGCCTGATTCTGGATGTGCAACTCCCCGGCCTGAGCGGCCTGGATCTTCAGGCCGAACTGGCGACCTCAGGCATCGACATGCCCATCATCTTTATCACCGGACACGGCGATATCCCGATGAGCGTGCGCGCAATGAAGGCCGGCGCCGTGGAGTTCCTGACCAAGCCGTTCCGCCAACCGGAACTGCTCGATGCCGTCCAGGAGGCGGTCCGGCGCGATCGCGACAGCCGGACGCAAAGATCCGAAATCGCGGAGCTCAGAAAGCGGCTTCAAACCCTCACTCCGCGCGAGCATCAAGTCTTCGCGCTGGTCGTGACCGGCCTCCTGAACAAGCAGATCGGCGGCGAACTCGGCACCACCGAGTTGACGATCAAGGCGCACCGCGGCCAGGTGATGCGAAAAATGCGCGCCGGCTCCCTGGCCGATCTGGTCCGTATGGCGGAGAAGCTCAAAATCCCGGCGGCGCCGGGCATTCTACCAAAGTAGAATAGACCTCCTTTGACAACCCTGGTAGTATCCGACTGTCGACGGACCGATCCTCACCCCGGGCCGGCCGGATCGAGCAAAAAGTTGCCGGGTAACATCGTGATCATCGACGATGATGTATTGGTGCGACAAGCGCTGGAAGACTGTATGGAATCAGCAGGATACGCTGTGGAGAGCTTCGCTTCGGCCGAGCGGTTTCTGGCGTCGGGGTCCGCGCGGAACGCGGCTTGCCTGATTGTTGACGTGCAGTTGCCCGGCATTTCCGGCCTGGAACTTCAAGCCAAGCTGACTGAGGCGGATCAGCGTGTGCCGATCGTGATCGTGAGTGCGCAGGGAACTCCGGCGAATCGTGAAAAAGCGATGAGCAACGGCGCAGCCGGATTTCTTTCCAAGCCGTTCCGGCGGGACGATTTAATTAAACTTGTGGCGACCGCGATCGGGCACTGAACCCTCGCGACAAGTGCGCTCCAGGGAGGACAGGGGTGGCCGACAGCACGGGCGGCCTAGTCGCGGAGCTTACGCTTCCAGCCACTCCAACCGTCGAGGTTTCCAGCCGAGTACCCGCTTCGCCTTCGCATTCGAGGCCCCGCTCAGCCTCGTCGCGTAGTAGACCGCATCTTTTCCCGTAATTGCCGTCGCTTCCGCCTCGCTCATGCGCGGGGGCACGGGAGCACCCACAAACTTAGCAAACGCCGGCAGCCACACGTTCTGCGGCAAAGGGTCATCATCCACCAGGTTGTACACTCCCGGTTGCGCCCCTAACAAAGCCACTGTTGCGATCGCCGCATCGTGGATATGCACAAACGAAGACACGCCCTCGCCGTTACCCACCACCGCATTCTGTTGCCGCGTTACCGTGTCGGCTGCCGCCCCGCCCGGGTAATACCACGTCTTGGGCCCATAGAAGAATCCGTATCGAAGGGCCACACCCTCAATTGCATTGGAACTGAACAACCGCGCCTCCAGTTCCGCATACGTCCGCGCACTCGCTGCCACGCCCGGGCTCGCATTTACATCCAGTGGAGAGGATTCGTCCGCCAGTGTCCCCGCCGCTGCCTTCAAGAAGAATCCGCTTGACTGCTGTAAATACCGCCGCACACCGCTCGCATGCGCCGCACGGAACAAATTCCCTCCACCTTCAATCCTTAGCTTCCTGTCGCCCGCAGCGTATTTCGGCATATCACTCGGCGCCTTCGGCAAGGACGTCAATTCATCGATGACCACTTCCGCTTTCGCACGCCGCAGCGCAGCCTCCACCGCCGGCGCATCGAACGCGTCGACGATAACCGCCTCGGCTCCCTGGCTCTCCAGATTCTTCGCCCGCGCCGCGCTGGTTGTCATCCCCACCACGGAATGTCCACGCTCCAACAACTCCGCGATCAACGGTTCGCCAATCGCTCCGCTCGCCCCTGCCACAAAAACACGCATCGTCCGCTCCGCTCGTCTGAACTCCTTCGCTTAATCAACAGTTCGCCGCGGCATGGCACGCTTCATCCGCCAACGGCCGAAGGGGGCGCACCCTCAGGGACCGGCGTGTTTCAATTCCAAGCTTTCGCATCTTGTAAATTAGAGTAGTACGCGGCAATCCGAGCCGGCTGGCCGCTCCGTCGTGCCCTCCGATCATCCAGTTGGTTTGGTTCAATGTTTCGAGGATGTGCTCCCGATTGGCGTCGGCCAGCGTGCCTGATGTGTTCTCCGAGTTCTGCTTCACGGTCTGCTTCAAGTTGAGCGGCAGACGCAGCACCGACCCGGGCGAAAACAGCACCGCGCGCTCGATGAAATTCTGTAGTTCGCGGATATTGCCCGGCCAGTCGTGCGCTTTCAGGACCTCCACCACTTCTTCGGGAATCGAATCGATAGGCTTGTTGAAGCTGGCAGCGAATTTCGCCACGAAGAACTCGGTCAACGGCAGGATATCCTGGACCCGCTCACGCAGCGGAGGCAGGCGCATTGGAATTACGTTCAACCGGTAGAACAGCTCTGCCCGAAACAGCTTTTTGGCGACCAGTTCTCCGAGATCCTGGTTGGTGGCCGCCACCACCCGGGCGTTGACGCGGACGGTCTGGCCGCTGCCCAACCGCTCGAACTCGCGCTCTTGCAGGGCGCGGAGGAGTTTAGGCTGAAGTTCCAGCGGCATGTCGCCAATTTCGTCCAGAAAGAGGGTGCCCCCATCCGCCATCTGAAATCGCCCCTGGGTTTGTGTGACCGCGCCCGTGAACGCGCCTCTTTCGTGGCCGAACAATTCGCTTTCCAACAAAGCACTCGGAATGGCTGCGCAGTTCAGCGCCACAAAGCGGCGGTTGCGGCGAGGGCTGGCTTCATGGATGGCCCTCGCAATCACTTCTTTTCCGGTGCCTGTTTCGCCCTGGATCAGGACAGCGCAGTCCACTGGTGCGATTCTATCGATGTCTGCCAGCACCGCCCGGAATTTCGGACTGGATCCGATCAAATCTAAAGTAGTCATCTTGTTACTCCTTTATGAATGTGAGATCTCTTCTCCGTGATCAAGCCAACATGGGCTTAGCTTCCCTTGTTTTGTATCCTGATCCATTCGCGGACGTATGGATCGCAATTCACCAGCGCAATGCCGGCTGCCTCGCACTGAGCCAGAAAAGCAATGCCATCCTGACCAGTTAAAGTCATGTCTTTGAGGTCAAGGATGATTCGGCGGTCTTTCACTTCCGCCGCGATGAGGGCTTCCAGCTCCGCGATGTGCTCTTTGTGGATCTGGCCGCTGAGGGTGAAGACCACATCCCCGTTCTCCGTCCTGCGAATTCTCAGCATCGGTACCTTGCGATGCAAGAGTGCACGCCTGGCACCAAGGCTAGGCTATTGAAGGGAAAGATATTGTCGTACCGCTAAATTGGTGGATTCCACCAATTGGCGGACACGATGCAAAGCGCTTGCAAGGTGGGTGGGACCGACGGAGCGCTAGCTTTCCGTCGAGAGATCTGTTCCTTTAAAACGATGCTTGTTGATTTTCAATGCCCTGATCTTCGTTTCCAGCGTGGATCGCGGAATGCCGAGTTTCGCAGCGGCGCCGGTAGGCCCGTACACGCGTCCTCCGCATTCGCGCAAGGCAGCCTCAATCGCGGCCTTCTCCTGAGCAGGCGACCGATTGAAGGGGCTCGGTTGGATAGACGGATCACTGTCCGAAGCAGGGCCGGACGATGGCCTCCGGGAAAGCCAACTTTCATCTACGGAAAAGGTCTGTGTTTCGCTCACAATAACGGATCGCTCGATCACGTTTTGTAATTCTCGAATATTCCCGGGCCAAGCGTACGCTTGAAGGAGATCGAGACTCTTTTTGTCGGCCGTCGCAAAATGTCTTCCTGCTTTCCGGGCATAGCGATTCAGGAAATAGGTGACAAGCAAGGGGATGTCTTCTCTGCGTTCCCTCAGAGTGGGCATCTCGATGGGAAAGACGTTGAGCCTATAGTACAGGTCGCTCCTAAAGGTACCAGCGGCGATGGCAGCCTCCAGGTCGCGATTGGTTGCGGCAACCACCCGCACATCGGTCTTTATGGAGCCGGTTCCTCCGATGCGCTCAAATTCGCGCTCCTGAAGAATCCGCGAAAGAGCGATCTGGGTTTCCGCCGGGAGCTCGCCAACTTCGTCGAGGAAGATCGTGCCTTTCTCTGCCAGTTCAAAGCGTCCTAACAGCCCGTGTCTAAAAACACTTTCGCATAAGATTGTTTGGCCGTAAAATCAGGTATGGCGATGGGAACGAAGCGAGCTAGGCAGAAGCAGGAAGACCTGTTTTACGCGAGCGAGCGGACCGAGACGGCGGGCCATCCGTTTTATGAGCAGTTGAATCGAGTACTCGATCAGGCGAAGTTCGACGCGTTTTGCGAGGAACGCTGCCGCGGGTTCTATCACGCCAAGGTAGGACGGCCGTCGCTGGCTCCGGGCGTGTATTTCCGGCTGCTGCTGATCGGCTTCTTTGAAGGAATCGGGAGCGAGCGCGGGATCGGCTGGCGGGTGGCGGACAGCTTGAGTCTGCGCCGGTTTCTGAACTACGGGATCAGCGAAGCCACGCCGGATCACGTGACGATCTCGCGAACGCGGCGGTTGTTGGACGAAGCCACGCACCAGGCCGTGTTCACGTTTGTGTTGAGGGAGGTGGCGCGGCGCGGAATGCTGAAGGGCAAAACCATAGGAATCGACGCGACCACGCTGGAAGCCAATGCGGCGATGCGCTCGATTGTACGACGGGACACCGGCGAGAGTTACATGGAATACCTGCGGCGGCTGGCGAGCGAGGCGGGCATCGACTCCACCGATGACGCCGCGGTGCGTCGCATGGATCGCAAGCGAAAGAAAAAGACGTCCAACCAGGAGTGGGTGAACCCGCACGATCGGGATGCCGAAGTGACCAAGATGAAGAATGGCGCGACGCACTTGGCTTACAAAGCCGAGCAGGCGGTGGATCTGGACACCGGCGCCATCGTGGCGATCACCACGCAGGGCGGCGCGGTGGGGGACACCACCTCGGTCGAGGAGACCCTGCCTGCGGCCGGTCTGGCGGTGGCCGAGCAAATCGCGACGCCGACCGCCCAGGGCGAATACAAAGTTGACGAACAAGGCATGTGCGAGGTCGTGACGGACAAGGGCTATCACAGCGGCGCGAGTTTGGTGAGCATGCGTGAGATGGGCGTGCGGAGTTACGTTTCGGTTCCTCAACAACCACGGCGCAATTGGAAGGGCAAAGCCGACGAGCAAGCCGCCGTGTACGCCAACCAGCGGCGCGTGGAAGGCGAGCGGGGCAAGCGTTTGCTGCGGCGGCGCGGAGAATTTCTGGAGCGTCCCTTCGCACATCAGTATGAGACCGGCGCGCTGCGAAGAGTGCATGTTCGCGGCCGAGGCAATGTTGCCAAGCGAGTGTTGTTGCAAGCCGCCGCGTTCAATCTCGCGCTGATTCTGCGATCCATCACCAAAGCCGGAACGCCGAAAGGCCTGGCAGACCTGAAAATCAAGCTGCTGGGCGCTTTTGGGCGCGTTCTGGTTGCCCTCCTGCCGCCTTATGCGCCGACTTCCCGCCCAGCGGGTCTGTTTTCGCCGATTTCGCGGCGGAAGCCTTGCCCGCTCGCGAAATGGTCGCCAGTATTTGAAAATTTACCTGTCGCCTAAGACGGGTGTTCTGACACGGGCTGCTAAACGACGTTGAGTTGCCCCCGAGAAAGCGCCCTTCTCATGGCCAAATAATTCCGATGCGATGAGATCACGAGGGATCACTGCACAATTCACACTCACAAATGGGTGTGAAGATCGCCGGGACCGCCGGTGAATGGCGCGCGCCACGAGTTCCTTGCCGGTGCCGGTTTCTCCCGTGATTAAAACGCTTGAGTCGGTCGGCGCGACTCTGGAGATGCGGGAGAGCACTTTTTTTAAGGGGCCGGAACCTCCGACAATCTCATCAAACATCGATGCTTTGTCGATTTCTTCGCGCAACGCAACGTTTTCTTCCTGGAGCCTCTGCTCGGCGAGCTTGCGATCGTCGATATCGGTCCCGGCGGCATACCATCGCGTGATGAGTCCCTGCTCGTCTGACACCGGGTTGAAGCGATAGTGGAACCAGCGATACTGCCCGTCCTTTCTCCTGAGCCGCACTTCGTATTCAAAGGGCGATCCACCTTGGAATTTTTCGGGAAGATCCTTTGTCACGAACGTGGCGTCCTGCGGATGCAGCAACTGTTGCAGATCTGCTCCCGGCCATTCCTCCAAGGTAATGCCGTGATAATCACGCGCCGCCCGATTGTTATAGAGGCGGGTCCCATCGGGCCCCATTTCGGTGATATGCATCGGCGACAAGTCGAGAATTTGCCGGGCTTCCTTCTCGCTTTGGCGGATCTTCTCTTCGGCACGCTTCTGGTCGTCGATGTCGGTCGTCGTGCCAACGAATTTGAGGACTTTTCCTTCTTCATCGCGCAAGACCACGGCTTGTTGGAGATGCCAACGATAGGTCCGGTCCTGAGCGCGGAGAGACCGGGTTTCCAGGGCGAAACCGTGTCCTGAGCGTACTCCATCCCAAAAGGCCCTGGATGCTGCCTCGCGATCCTCTGGGTGGACCGCGTCCATCCAGGCCTCGGGACGCGACCGGATGAAATCGAGGTTCTGGCCGGAATATTCGAGCCAGACTTGATTCACGAAGTCCGGTGTCCCATCGGGCTTGAGCGTCCAGGCGGATACCGGAAGACGCTGCAGCAGCTCAGCCTGGAGTTGCAGATCGGTATAGAGCCTCGCGTTCTCAAGTGAGATCGCGGCCTGTGAGGCGAGCAACTGCAGCACCGTAACCCGGTCCGGCGTAAAAGCGCCCACCGTGAGATTGTTCTCCAGATACAGTGCGCCGACCAGCTTCGCCTGCTTCACGATTGGCAGGCAGAGAATGGACTTGGAGTGCTTCTGGCGCACATATTCGTCCTTCGAATACACGCTATCGGCCGAAGCATCATCGAGCAGCACGCCCTCCTGTGTCCGGATCACGTAGTGCAGCGCGGATAGCGGAAGGTCAGACGGAGTGACGGCTGCCTGCCGGACAACAACCTCAATTCCGCCCGGGCCGGTTATGGCTCCGGCTTCGCTGCGAAGCTCGCCGTCCCGAATCAGGATCAACAAACCCCGTTCTGCGCCGGCATTTTCCGCCGCGATTCGCACCAGCTTCTCGATCAGCGCGGGAAGAGCCATCTCACTCGAAATCGCCTGCGAAGCTTTGACGACAGTCTCGACGTCCCACTGCCCGACCGGTGGGCCGATCGTGGCCGACGAGGCAAGACTTCGTTCCTCGCGCAGGCGCGGATACCGTTCGTCGAGTTGCCTTACTTTTCCGTGGGCGCCCCAACGGTCGTAGCAGTTCCGCGCGTTGCGGAGATGAGCGTAGCCGGCCGTTTCCAGACCTTGCGCCAGGTCGTACTGCGCCGCCAGTTCGTGGGCGAGGCCCTCGTTTTGAACGAAGCCGTTCTCGCGCGCCAAATGGATAGCCTGCTCATACAGTCGCAGTGCGTCGGAGTCCCGTTTTTCGATGCGCGCGATCTCGGCCAAAACCAGCGCGTGCTTATCGGCGAAAGTCGGCGGGTAGTTTTCGACCCACTCGCGCAGTTGTTCCTGGTGTTCTCTCAGGAGTTTGCGCCATGCCTGTTGCTCATCGGCCGACGCGGTCTCATAGAGCGTCGACACCGTCAGGGCAGCGTAATAGAAATAGTCGAGCTGCACGATTAGGCCGGCGGAGGCTCCGAGCAACGGCTTCGCCTTGTCGGCCGCTGCCTGTGCTTCGGCGTAATCGCCTGACAGGAATCGCGCCTTCAGCTTGACGATCCAATACCAGCAGATCGTCATGAGATTCCGGCCCCCGGCGAACCGAGCCTCGAACGCCGCCTCGTCGGACTGCGCGTCACTGAAGGTGGAGAAGGTTGCGGTCCGGCCCTGCATAGTGGCGATGAAGCGCTGTTGGATTATGATAATGTCCGCGGCGTCGCGGTACTTGGCCTTTTGGACGAAATCCAGCTCTGTCTCCGATTCGCGCCAAACTACATCAAGCGGGTCGTTTCGAACGAGGAGGTGTAAGATCGTTTCGTACGCGCTCAAGCAAGCGTAGGTAAGATCACCGGTTTCAATCGCAGCGCGAAAGCCGGTCTGGCCGAAATCGATCGCGGTCGCGATCGGCCGTGTCCAGGCGGCAACTACCCCAGACGCCACGTAAACTTTCGCCCGAATTGCGATGAAGCCGTGCTTCTCGACCAAGTCGCACGCAAGCTTTGCGAAACGATAGCCATCACGGTAACGACGAAAGCGGTCAAACCCAAGCATAAACCCCAGATTGGAGATGGCGTATGCGGAATCACTGCTTATGCCGTGCTGCAGGCTGATCTTCACCGTGCGGAACGGCAGTAAGCAAAACAAACGTTGGTCGGCAAAGTAGGCGGGGGCAGTAAGATCCGACAGGATCTGCGTGGCGGCCACCAGCTCCGGATCGGTCATCAGCGGCAGATCGATCAGGCTTTCGATCGAGCGCGCATCGAGAGCTTGCCCTAGCGTCTCGTATTCGGCTTGGACCTGATCCTCGGTCGGATGCGCCGGTATCTCGATGCCCAACCGGTCCAGACATGTGAGGGCCGCCTCCACCGCAAGTTGGAGTTCCGATCTCATGACATGGAAAGTGACCTTCAGATGGCCGACGGCGGCCTCATCGACTTTCGACGCGGCGCGCTGGATCAATCCCCCGATCAGTTGACCGGCGGTGTCGAAGTCACCAGTTAGAAGCTCACATTCCGCACGTTCGAGCCACAGGCCAAACGTCAACTCGTACTCATTGCTCCAGTCCCGTTCATCCAGCAGCGCCATGCCGGCCGCAAAATACTCGCGCGCTGACGCGTACGCCGCGGACGCTTTGGCCTTACGCCCGGCTCTCAGATTAATTGAGGCTACATGTGCTTTCTCGTCATGATCGGTCAGTAATGCCGTGCCTCCATTCAGTTGGTTGGCGACATCGAACAGACGTTCAGCGAGGCCGTCAGCCGTCAAGCTCGCCAGCAGCGCGCGGCCGATTCGAAGGTGTGTTTCCGCGCGGGCACTTTCCGGGATGAGCGCATAAGCCGCCTCATGAATCCGGTCGTGGAGGAAAGCATAAGAACTCTCCACGCGTAGGATTAGCCCGGTGCGGACGGCTTCCAGAAGCGCAGCGTGAATCTCCTCCTCGGATTGCCCAAATACCATACTCAGGGTCGTTATCTCCGCCACGTTCCCGAGACACGCGAGCTGCTGGAGAGCGGCCTGTGTCGTGTCGGACAGTCGCTGGAGCTTCCCCACCATCAGATCCACCACGTTGTCGGAGTAGCCCTTGGCGCGAATTCGGTCCAGGTCCCAGGTCCAGCCAGAGGCATCCCGGTCGAACCGGAGCAAAGTCTCCTCGGCCAGCACTGTGAGGAACTGAATTGCAAAGAACGGATTGCCACCGGTCTTCTCGTGAATCAAACGTGCCAAAGGACCAGCGGAGTTCAAACTGCAGCGCAGGGCCTCGGCGATAAGCCGGTCAACATCATCGAGCCCGAGAGGCGCCAGTACGATTTCCTGTGCCTTTGCTCCCGCCTCGCGGATCGCGGCCAGCGTCCGCATGAGCGGAAAAGACGGACTGACTTCGTTGTCGCGGTAGGCTCCGATTAGCAGCACGTGCCGCACGTCCGGATCGGTAATCAGGCGCTCTAGCAACTCCAGAGTCGCCGTATCCAGCCATTGCAGATCGTCCAGGAACAACGCCAGCGGATGCTCCGGGCGAGCGAAAGCGCCCAGGAAACGCCGGAATACCAACTGGAAACGGCTCCGCGCTTCCTGCGGTGGCAGTTCTGCCACGGGTGGTTGTTTGCCGATGACGAATTCGACCTCGGGAATCAGATCGATAATAAGCTGGCCATTCGGCCCCAACGCCTCCAGCAGGGTGTGCCGCCAATGGTCCACCTCGGCTTCGCTCTTAACCAGGATCTGACGCACCAACGTCTGGAATGCCTGTGCCAGCGTTGCGTACGGTACGTCTCGCTTGTACTGGTCGAACTTTCCTGCGGCGAAAAGCCCGCGCGGTGGAACCAATACTTTGTGCAACTCGTTCACTACCGAAGATTTGCCGACACCGGAATAACCAGAAACAAGCACCAGTTCGGGGGCGCCCTGCGCCACCACCCGATCGAACGCCGCAAGCAGCGCTTTGACTTCGCGCTCCCTCGCGTATAGCTTCTCGGGTATCAGCAAACGATCCGAAAAGTCGTCCGCGCCCAGTGGGAATGAATCGATGAGGCCATGCGTCTGCCACTGCGTGAGGCACCGCCGAAGATCGCCCGCCAGACCCGCGGCGGTCTGGTACCGGTGTTCCGCGTTCTTGGCAAGGAGCCTCATGATGATAGCCGACAGCGGCTCCGGGACTGCGCGACGATCCGCGGGCGCTACTGCTTGACGCGCGATGTGGCAGTGGACCCATTCCAAAGGGTCGGCGGCCGCAAACGGGAGCTCGCCCGTAAGCATCTGGTACAAGGTGACGCCCAAAGAATAGAGGTCGCTGCGAGTATCGATCGAGCGATTCATGCGCCCGGTTTGTTCCGGAGACATGTAGGCAAGGGTGCCGGCGATGATTTCGGGCGGCGCGGGCGCTTGGCGCTCGCGGGGCAGCCGGGACGCGATGCCAAAGCCAGTGAGCCACACGTGGCCGGCGTCGTCGGCGAGCACGTTCTCTGGCTTGACGTCTTTGTGGATCAGGCCGCCCTGATGCGCATGGCCGAGCGCCGTTGCCAGGTTAATGACAAGACGTAGGAAGCGGGCCGGATCGAGTGGCTGGTCCCTGTCCCGCTCAAGAATGAGGTCCAGGGGCTCACTCCCGGGTCGGCGAGAACCAGGATTGTCCGTCCTTCGTGACGACTGAGCGAGAGAGGCGTGGCCGCCCACGCGGGCTCAAGTTCGGCTGCGAGCGAGTATTCGTGCTCCAGGCGTCGCAGACTCTGGGGCAACGGTTGTTCTGCGGTAGGAGCCACTACCAGGAGGGGCGATGGGTTGCCGTGCTGCCGGGCGCGATAAAGCGTGAATTCCGCTCCATTTCGGATTGGCTCCAACACGTACTCAGAAGCTGCTGCCGCCATTGATAGCGTCCTCGTCGCCAGGGCTGAACACAGCCAGATATTTACTCTAACGGGAGACTAGAAGCACCTGATCTGACCTACGTGCGACCACCGGGGCAAAGCCGAGTTCCGTGACCGACTCCCCGAAGGATACCATTGTGTCGCTGAAATCATCTGTGCCGTGCCATAAACAATGCTAATAGAGAGTGCTCCGGAATTTATGGACGACGCGCCAGCGCTCCGTTATACCCAACGGCGAGGTTGCTCGGCCGCTCCGAACTCCGATGTGCCACAAACAATCTGGCTTGATCGACCGTAATCGGCGTCAAGAAACACAGCATGTCCACCATGTTTGAGATCCCGCGCGGCGAAAACTTTCGGCACTTGTGTTTCCGGCTCCAATTGGCATTTTCGCCGGGTAGTGGGCATTGATCGGCATAGGGGCGGCGGTCACCCGCCGACCCCTGCCACACCACCGTGCATACGGGTCCGTACACGGCGATTCGAGTCGGTTGCGCTAACGCTCCTCGATCAACGATGGAAGTCCGAGCGACCGAAAATATGCATTGGAGAGCCCCCGTGCGAGGGCTTGGGACCGAGCCAGATACCAAGGGCCATGGCCGCTGCCCGCCGTGTTGCGCGCGAGCCGCGGAGAAACCCCCAGCGCGAGCAGGGCAGCCCGGCGACGGCGTTGTGTTTTCCACTGCCGCCACAGAGCGGCCCGTAGCCGCAGCCGGACCCAGCGGGTCAGGCTAAGAAGCACTTCGGGCGTTTCGCAAAATCCGAAGTAGCTGCGCCAACCCCGTAGGTACGGGGCTAACGCCTCCACCGTCGTTTTCGTGCTGACGCTCTTGGCCCGTCGCGTAATCTCTCGGATTCGCCGTTTAAACCGATCCAAGGCCTGCGGCGCAATGGCGCGCTGGACCTCCGAACCGGCCGTGAAACTGAACCCGAGAAACTTCCGTTCCTGCGGTCGCGCCACCGCACTCTTCGCCTCATTCACCTTGAGCTTGAGCCTTTGCGTAATGAAGCGTGTAACGCTTTCCATCACCCGTTGCCCCGCCCGCTCGCTGCGAACGTAGATGTTGCAGTCATCCGCATATCGAACAAAGCGATGGCCCCGGCGCTCCAACTCCCGGTCGAGTTCGTCGAGCACGAGATTGCTCAGCAGTGGCGAAAGTGGACCTCCCTGCGGAGTCCCTTCCACGCTTGGGCTGACCAACCCGTTCTCCATCACCCCAGCATTCAAGAACGCCCGGATAAGTTTCAGCAGCCGCTTGTCCTCGACTCGTTTGGCGATCTGACCCATCAGTTTGTCGTGACTGACTCGATCGAAAAACTTCTCCAGATCAAGATCAACGCACCAGCCGTGACCTTCGGCGATATACCGCTGCGCCTGTGCCACCGCCTGATGAGCCGACCGTCCCGGCCGGAACCCGTAGCTGCGATCGGAAAACGTCCGGTCCCACTGCTTCTGCAGAACCTGCATCACCACCTGCTGGATCAACCGATCCAGCACCGTCGGAATGCCAAGCTTTCGCACCCCTCCGTCCGGCTTGGGGATTTCCACCCGCCTCACCGGTTTCGGCTCGTAAGTCCCGTTCAGCAGTTGTTCCCGGATGGCTGGCCAGTGCTGTTTCAAGTAGTCGCTGATGCCGCCGACGGTCATCCCATCGACGCCGGCGCTCCCTTGATTCGCCTTTACCCGCCGCAATGCTTCTTTCAGGTTTTCTCGCTCACATACTTCCTCCATCAATCGATTCGTGCTGGCTGGGTTTTCGGTTCCACTCATCGCCCCGGACGATTCAGTCTCTTCCCTCCCCACCGTTCGGGCTTCACCCGTCGGCGCAGAAGAGAAGTCCAGTTCGAGCTGGGTATTCTGCTGCTTATCGTCCTTGAGACTCATGACCTACTGGCCTCTCCTTCTCGTTCGGGCCTTCGGCCGTCGTTTCCGGCTTGGCCTATCCATTGCTCCGCCTTTCGGCATCCGGAGTGCCTCACTAGCCTCACCGACGTCACGACCTACTATGCCCTCTGCTGACTTCTGCTCCGCGATCAGGCCGCCTTTCGACAACCTCAGTCGCCGAAGCGACACGGAGCAGATCTCCTGGGGTAAGCTCAACCGTCTTCCGTGCACAGCCGCCGGATCTACGCTTCGCGTCTTTGATGGATATGGACTTCGCGGTAAGTTGCCCGCTCGTCCGGCACTCGCGCCTTGTATCCGGTTCTTGTCCATCGACTCGCACTTTTGCTACGTGCTTCCTTCAGACCCCGCCTCGCGGCGGTAGCCCTTGCATTTTCACTAGGCCTTCACCTCCATCAGGTTGGCCGGAGGACTTTCACCTCCAAACTGCTGAGCATGCCCAGCACACAACAAAGCCTTCGGCAGGGGATGCGCGAGATCGTGATTCTAACGAAGCCGTAAGCGTAGCCCTGGGTAGCGTCGGAACCTTCAGCGCTGCGGGGTGATTTGTGATGTGGTCACAACGAAAGGAGTTTCGTTGTGACCCTACTTCGACAACGGATGCTGGAAGATCTCCAGATCCGCCATTACTCTCCGACCACCATCCGGCTCTATCTGTACGCCATCAAGTCGTTCGCCAAGCACTTCGGCAAACCACCCGATCAACTCGGTGCCGAACACATTCGTCGGTATCAGTTGTTCCTGACCAAGGAAAAGAAGGTGTCGACGTCCACCTACGTGCTGATGGTTTGCGCGCTGCGGTTCTTCTATACCCACACTCTGCATCGAAAGGTCGCCATCGAGCGCATTCCGTTTCCCAGGAGCGAACGGAAGCTGCCATTGATTTTGAGCCGCGATGAAGTCAAAGCTCTGCTGGAGGCGCCGCGCGAACTGCGCCATCGCGCGATGTTGGCGATTCTGTATGGCTCTGGACTGAGAGTCAGTGAGGTCGCTCGCCTTAAAGTTTCCGACATCGACGGCGCCCGCAACGTGCTGTGGGTTCGTTCGGGCAAGGGACGTAAGGACCGGCAAGCGCTGTTGCCGCCGAAGCTGCGCGAACTGCTGCGCTGCTATTGGCGGACCAAGCGGCCTACTGACTGGCTCTTTCCCGGCGCGCGTCCAGGCCAACCCATCTCGGTGAAAGCGATCTTCATGGCTTGCCGGAAAGCGGCGCACTCCGCCGGCATCGCCAAGCCCGTTCATCCGCACTTGCTGCGGCATGCCTTCGCCACCCACTTGCTCGAAGCCGGCGTCAATCTCTGCACCATTCAGATTCTGCTCGGACACGCCAAGCTCGAAACCACCGCACGCTATCTCCAAGTCGCCGACGTGAACGTGCGCGGGACCACCAGTCCCCTGGAATCGCTCGAGTCGCTCCGCCTCCTTCCGCCGAAGGGATGAAACCGCATCGGCTGGAACTGGCCGATATCTTCCGCACCCATCAACACGATTTCCTGGCTCGCTGGAATCCCGTACTCTCGCGCCAGCACAGGAAAGCGTTGCGCGACATTCGTGACTGCCGGACCGCGGTCCTGGGTGGTCACCTTTATGAGTGCGACCAGTGCGGACATCGCGTCAAAGTATTCAACTCGTGTCGCAATCGCCACTGCCCCAAGTGCCAGGCCACGGCTCGCGCCAAGTGGCTCGCCCAGCGGGAAGCGGAGCTTTTACCGGTTCCCTATTTCCACGTCGTCTTCACGCTTGCCCGCTCAGATCGGCCGACTGGCGCTTCAGAACCCGCGACAGATTTACAACCTCCTGTTTCAGACCGCTTCGGAAACTCTGCTCACCATTGCCGCCGATCCTAAACACCTCGGCGCCTCCATCGGTTTCCTGGCCGTCCTGCACACTTGGGGTCAGAACCTGCACCTTCATCCGCACCTGCACTGCGTCGTGCCCGGCGGCGGGTTCTCCCCCGACGGCTCCCGCTGGATCGCCTGCCGGAAGGATTCCTTCTTCCTCCCCTACAAGGTCCTCAGCCGCCAGTTCCGCAAACTGTTCCTGTTAGCTCTGGGAAAAGCTTTTCGCAAAGGCCAGCTCCGCTTCTCCGGCGAACTTCGCGAGCTGACCAAGCCCGCCGCGTTCCAGGCCCTCTGTGAAAAAGCTGACCATCTCGAATGGGTGGTTCACGTCAAGCCTCCCTTCGGTGGACCTCGCCGCGTGCTCAAGTATCTGGCTCGCTACACTCATCGCGTCGCCATTTCCAACCACCGGCTGCGAACTTTAGAAAATGGCCGCGTCAGCTTCGACTGGAAAGACTACGCGGATCACTCCCGCACCAAGACCATGACTCTCGATGCGGTCGAGTTCATCCGTCGCTTCCTGCTCCACGTGCTGCCTTCCGGATTGGTCCGCATCCGCCACTTCGGCTTCCTCGCCAATCGCGTCCGCAAACAAAAGCTGACTCAGTGCCGTGCTCTGCTCGCCGCCTCCGCAGCACCCATGCCCATCGACCCTGACGACAGCACCACCAGCGTGGACGACCCGCACGCTTGTCCAATCTGTAAGCGAGGACGATTGATCGTTATCGAAGTCCTCGGCGTCCAAACCGCCGCGGTTCAGGACACCTCATGACCGGCGCAACGCGCTCCTTCCTCGCCGCCTGCACCGGCTCTGCTCAGAGCCTCAGCAGATCTCTGTCTTCGGCCGATCGCGTACCAGCCCAGACTTCTTCCGCCACTTGTGATCGCCGGTCGTTTTCACGCTGGAAGCCGTCCACGCACCTTCCAACCTGCCAGTTCCCCCGCTGCATACGGCACCGTGAGCCGCAAAAAGCCATTCAATACCCAGCGGCTCGTTCCGGCTCCGTTCAATGAATTCTATCGGAAGTGCTCCGGCCCGACCATTCCGTTCGCACCACGCCATTTTTCCGCCGGAGCACTTCCGATAGAATCCGTTTCATTAACTGCAGCCCACCATTTGTCCGTGTAGCGCAGGTGTCAGGGTTCAGAGATCAGAGATCAGAAATCAGAGACCAGGGGACAGAAATCAGGAATCGCAAAATTCACACTTGACATTTCCAGAGAATCCACTACCATATGGTTGTGGATCAATTGGGTACAACATTTGCTGCTTTGTCTGATCCAACCCGGCGGGGGATTATCGAACGACTCTCCCATGGTCCTGCCTCTGTGCATGGATTGACGGAACCGTTTGCAATTTCGCAGCAGATGATTTCAAAACATATTGCCTACCTGGTGCGGGCGCGGATTGTGATCAAG
>CAWCPE010000003.1:0-138113 GCA_963797245.1 Terriglobia bacterium | reverse complement strand
GCCACGCCCGCCGACGTTTCCATGCAGCTTGCTCCAGAGTTGCTCGAAGCCGGCGCCAAGGTGGTCGATTTGAGCGGCGCGTTCCGCCTGGGGACGGCCGCGAATTTCGAGCGCTGGTATGGCGAGCCACATACCCGTCCGGATCTGCTTCCGGAAGCCGCCTATGGACTGCCGGAGTTCTGCCGCGCACGCATTTCGAGCGCCCGTCTGATCGCGAACCCGGGCTGTTATCCGACCGCCGCGAACCTGGCCCTGCGCCCGCTGATCGACGCCGGCGTCATCGCGCGCGAATCCGGAATCGTGTGCGACGCGAAATCCGGAGTCAGCGGCGCGGGCCGCAAGCCGTCGCTTAAAACCAGCTTTTGCGAAATCACCGAAAATTTTTCGACCTACGCGATCCTCGAACATCGCCATGTGCCGGAGATTTTACAGGTCTCCGGCATCGAAGAAAGCGAGTTGAGCTTCACCGCGCAACTAATTCCCATCGATCGCGGCATTCTGGAAACCATTTATTTCCGGGCCACAAATATTCAATCCGCAGTCGATATTTTCGATATTTATCAGCAGCGCTACGCCGGTGAGCCACTGGTCCGGCTGTATGAACCCGGGAAGTTTCCCGATATTCATTCAGTGGCGCATACCAATTTTTGCGATTTAGGCATCCGTTATGACGCGCGTACCCGCCGCGCCGTGATCGTCGCGGCCATCGACAATCTCGGCAAGGGCGCCGCGGGACAAGCGGTGCAGAATATGAATCTGACGCTGGGATTCGAAGAGACGGCGGGCCTGCTCTAAAAGTGAAAGTCCTGGTCAAGCTCGGTGGGACGCTGCTCGACGACCCGGCCTGGCGGCAACGGCTGGCGCGGGAGATCGCCGCGGCGTCGCGGCGCGAGCAAATGGTGGTGGTCCACGGCGGCGGAAAGCAGATGACCCGATACCTCGCCGAGCGCGGAATCGAAAGCCGTTTCGTGAACGGACTGCGTGTGACCACGCCGGAAATTCTGGATGCCGTGCTGAAGATTTTCGCCGGCACCGTGAACACGGAGCTGGTCGCCGCACTGCGCGCGGAAGGTGCGCCCGCCGTGGGTTTGACCGGAATCGACGCGGGCCTAGTGGATGCGGAGCCGGTCGATCGGGAGCTCGGTCAGGTAGGCCGTCCGGTCCGTTCCGATCCAAGACTTCTAGAAGTTTTAGTACGCGAAAATTTTCTTCCCGTGGTCGCCTGTGTGGCCGGTGATTCCTCGGGGAATATTTATAACGTGAACGGCGATC
Source organism: Terriglobia bacterium (assembly GCA_963797245.1). GTDB lineage: Bacteria > Acidobacteriota > Terriglobia > Bryobacterales > Bryobacteraceae > Palsa-187. The sequence continues at coordinate 136,841 of CAWCPE010000003.1, read as the reverse complement.
AGATGGCAGTAGCGTGCGCGACTGCGTTCGGCGCTGAGAAACTGATTTTTCTGACCGACGTCGATGGTGTACGCGATCATGCCGGATGCATTCGGAGCGAACTCACGGCGGAGGAAGCCCTCGAATTGATCCGCTCCGGCGTTGCGACCGGAGGAATGCAGGCCAAACTCGAAGCTGCGCTCTGTTATCTGGCCGACTCCCACCACAAGGTGGTGGATGTGCACATTTGCCCGGGGTCTTATCCCGGAATTATCGATACAATACTTTACGAAAAGCCGATAGGCACCCGCCTTATCCCCTCCTATGCCTGAAATCCGTCCCGCCACCCTCGCCGATATTCCCGCGCTGCTCAAGCTGATCAACGCTTATGCCAAGGGCGGAATCATGCTGCCGCGCACCGAATTCGAGATGGCCGAAAATATCCGCGATTTCGTAGTCGCGGTGGAGGATGGACGCCTGGTGGGGTGCGGCGCGCTGCATTTTTATACCCCTACCTCTGGCGAAATCCGGAGCCTGGCGGTTGAGCCGGACCTCAAAGTCCGCGGGATCGGGCGCAGCCTGGTGGAGGTGCTCGAAGCGCAGGCACGCGAGCATGATCTCCATTCTTTATTTGCGTTTACGTATGTCGACGGGTTCTTTCGTAAGCTTGGCTATGAGGAAGTAGACCGCGGCGAGCTCCCGCTGAAAGCGTGGAAGGATTGTTTGCGCTGCCCCAAATTTCAGGCTTGCGATGAGATCGCGATGTTGAAACGGATCAAAGTGGTTCCCGCCGCTGGTTCCGAACTATCCGACGTTAAGCCCGTGCCATTCGACCTGAAACCCGAACTGATCCAGCTCCCGAAGTTCCCAATCTTTCGATAGTCCCAGTACGGTTTCCAAAAAAGAACCGTACTTCTTAAAGATTTACAAAACAAATGAGAGAATATGGGCGATAATTCCACTATCGTCTGCGAGACTGGTAAATTTACGCATTGCAACTCCGATTGCAAAGCGCCGGAACAGTGTAGGGACCGAACGTTCTCATGAGAGCCGAACGTTCAGAGGAGCGATGGCGCGATGCGAGCTCAGACCGTTGATGTCAAAGCGTCCACTGGCCGGATTCTGTGCTGTACGATTTTTCGACCGGGCGGACGGAAACTACTCGCGAAAGGACATGTCTTGAGCGAAGATGATGTTCGCTTGCTTGAGACCGAAGGCCTCGGTCAGGTGTGGGTGACCGAACTGGAAGATGGCGAGGTGCCGGAAGACGATGCCGTTTGCCAGGCCAGCCGCGAAATGGCTTGCGGCGCGGTCGAAATTCGTCTGGCGGCCGGTGGACGAGCCAATTTGTACGCCACCGAAGATGTGTGCGTGCTGGTGGATGATGAGCTCCTGAAGCAGATCAACTGCATCGCGAGCGTGGTGACCGCTACTGCCACCAACTTCAGTTTTGCCAAGGCCGGCGACCGGATCGCCACGGTCAAGAGCGCGCCCTTCGCGGTTCCCGCGCCGCAACTGGAGGCCATCATCAACGTTTTGAAAGAACGCGGCCCCATCCTGCAAGCCCGTCCCATTCGCAATCCGGCCACCGCGATCCTGTATAGCGATCCGGTCCATGGCGACCGCGCACGCACTCTGTTTGAACCCATCATGCGGCAGCGGCTGGAGCGCTTTGGAAGCACCCCCAGCTTTGTCCTGACCAGCATTGAAGACGAATCGTCCATCGCGCGCAATCTCCAGCACCTGATGCGCACCAAGCCGGCGGTGATCCTGGTGGCGTCCACCACCGCGCCCGCCGGTCCCGAAGACGTGATCGGCCGCGCCATGACCCGCATCGGCTGCCAGATCGAACGCTTCCTCGCGCCGGTCGAGCCGGGCAACCTGTTCATGTTGTCCTACAAAGAAGAGATCCCCATCGTCTCCGCGCCCGGCTGCTTTCGCTCGGCCAAGGCCAATGTGGTCGATCTGGTCCTGCCCCCCTTGCTCGCCCGGTATCGCGTCTCGGGCTTTGAGGTGGCGTGTCTCGGTCACGGCGGACTGCTTGCGTAAAAGGAGGAGTCGGAATACCCGGCGACCTTGATTCTGACTCCTGCCCTTCTTCCCGCGTTGTAGAATTGAAGCGGCCCAGCAGGACGATGAAGATTACCGGTGTCGACGCGTATCTCCTCTCTTTCCCACTCGCCGAGCCGCTGCGTCTGATCTCGCATACGGGCGAACGCACGCTCTTCAAGCGCGACGCCCTGCTGGTGCGCGTCTCCACTGCCGACGGTCTGGCCGGCTACGCCCCCGCCCACCCAGATCTCGAAACCAAGCATGTCATCGATCGCATCATCGCACCGTTTCTGGCCGGACGTGCGCTGGCCGATCCGGACGCGCTGCGTACCGTTTTCCAGCAAGGTCCCGGCGTGGACGCTGCTGTCAGCCGCATCTACAGCGCGGTGGAAGTCGCTTTGTACGATCTGGCTGGTAAGGCGAGCAATACCCCGGTCAGCGAGCTGATCGGCGGACGCGTGCGCGACCGCATCCGGCTGTATGGGAGCGGCGGCCTGTTCCGCTCACCTGAGGCTCACGCGGCGGATTCGCTCGAAGTCATCGCGGCGGGATTTTCCGCCTACAAGTTGCGCGCCGGCCGCGGACCCGAGGAAGACCTCGCCGCGGTTCGCGCCGTCCGCGCCGCCGCCGGCCCGGATCTGGACCTCATGGTCGACGCCCGCGCCTGGTCCTATCCGGACGAAACGGTGGAGCGCCTGTCGGGCGCCATGAATGAGCTTCGCGTCCGGTTTCTCGAAGAGCCGCTCCCGGCCACCGATCACGCGGCGTATGCCCGGCTCCGCGCGCTGCACTTGGCGCCGCTTGCCGCCGGGCGGTATGAACCGAATGAGCTGCGCTATCTGGATCTGATCGAATCGGCGGCCGTGGATTACGTTCAAATGGACCTGGTTTCGCAAGGCGGTTACTCGACCGCCCGGCGCCTGTTTCCGGATATCGCGCGCGCCGGGCTGCGTTTTGCGTTTCACAATTTCGGGACCGCGCTTGAGACCGTCGCGGCGGCGCATCTGGGCGTGTGCTGGCCGGAAAGCGTGGTCCGCTGGCTCGAATATCCGCGCTACCTGATCTCCCGGCGGGAGGTGTCCAGCTATCCGCTCGCATCCGAAATTCTGAAGCAGCCGCTCACGATCGACCGGGGTAATCTGGTGGTGCCACGCGGCCCCGGCCTGGGGGTCGAGATTGACGAGAGCGTGATCTGGCGCTATCCTTACGTTCCGGAACTAGAAATCGCGGGAGCACGGTCGCACTACGCGGAGTAAAGTGTTGCGGTGTGCCTCGCCATCCGGGTAGAATCAAACCGTTACAAACGAATCCTCAGGAGGATGCATGTCTGTTGAGCAGAAGGTCAAGCAAATCATCGTCGAGCAGCTGGGCGTGGATGAGGCGCAGGTCGATCCAACCGCCAGCTTTGTCGATGATCTCGGCGCGGACTCGCTTGACATCGTCGAGCTGGTGATGGCGTTCGAGGAAGCATTCGACCTCGACATCCCTGATGAGGACGCCGAAAAGATCCAGACCGTGAAGGACGCCATCGACTACATCGAGTCGAAGAAGAAGTCCTAGGGCGCCATCAGGCCAGGTCTTCACGCGGTTCAAGCGAATGAAAGAACGCAGAGTCGTAGTCACCGGAGTCGGACTTGTGACTTCGGTTGGAATCGGTACAGAACCGGTCTGGGAAGCCATCAAAGCCGGCCGGAACGGGATCGGCCCCATCACCGCGTTCGATGCGTCGAAATTTAAATGCCGCATCGCAGGTGAAGTGAAGGGCTTCGATCCCGCGTTGTATATCGAGAAAAAAGAGATCAAGAAAATGGGCCGCTTCATTCAGTTCGCCATCGCGGCGGCTGGATTCGCGGTGGAGGCGTCGGGCTTCAAAGTGAATCCCGAAGAAGCCGAGCGCACCGGCGTCTACATCGGCAGCGGCATCGGCGGATTCGAGGTCATCGAGCGGGAGCACAAAATCCTGCTCGAACAGGGTCCCGACCGGATGTCGCCATTCTTCATCCCGGCCACCATTATCAACCTCGCTTCCGGATATGTTTCCATCCGCACCGGCGCGAAAGGTCCCAACTCGGCCACGGCGACGGCCTGCACCACCAGCGCGCACTCGATCGGCGATTCGATGCGGATTATCGAGCATGACGATGCCGATGTGATGATCTGCGGAGGGACCGAAGCCTGCATCACACCGCTGGCAGTCGGCGGATTTCGCGCCATGCGCGCGCTGTCGCAACGCAACGACGATCCCGAGCACGCCTGCCGTCCGTGGGACAAAATGCGCGATGGATTCATCATCGGCGAAGGCGCGGGAATGCTGATTCTCGAAGAGCTGGAGCACGCCCGCCGGCGCGGCGCGCCGATTCTGGCCGAACTGGTCGGATATGGAATGAGCGGCGACGCGTATCACATCACCTCGCCATCGGAAGACGGCGACGGAGCGTACCGTGTGATGCGCGCCGCTTTGCGCGACGCGCGTATCGAGCCGCACCTGATCGATTACATCAACGCCCACGGCACGTCGACCGATGTGGGCGATCGTATCGAGACCATCGCCATCAAGCGTGTCTTCGGCGAGCATGCCCGCCGCGTGGCGGTCAGCTCCACCAAATCGATGACCGGCCATCTGCTGGGCGGCGCGGGCGGTTTGGAAGCCGGAATTTCCGTCCTGGCGATCCGCGACCAGATCGCGCCGCCGACCATCAACTACGAATGTCCCGATCCGGATTGCGATCTGGACTACGTTCCCAACCACGCGCGTCCCATGAAGATCGACTACGTGCTTTCCAATTCTTTCGGCTTCGGGGGAACGAACGGATGTCTCATTTTCAAGAAACACCATCCGTTCCAGGACGCTGTTAGGGATGCGGCCGAGTCTCCGTGAAGGACCATTGGCGTTTAACCGCTCCCTATGGTCGCGGCTCGGGGAGCGGTACAAGTGAAAGCAACGCCCGCCCCGAGCCGCGACCAGAGGAAGCGGTTAAAAGAACTCTTCCGAAGTAGATTTCGTTCGCACATGAACCTATGAAAATCATTGTTGCTATTAAACAAGTCCCGGTCCGCGACTCGCAACTGCGGGTCGACGGGTCGGGGAAATGGATTCAGGAAGCCGATCTGGGCTTCGAAATCAACGAACCCGATGCGTATGCGCTCGAAGAAGCGTTGCAATTGAAAGAAAAGCACGGCGGTGAGGTAATCGCCCTGTGCGCCGGCCCCGCGCGCGCCGCCCAAACCATCCGCGAGGCGCTCGCCAAAGGCGCCGATCGCGCGATTCATATCGAAGAAGAAAGTCTCAACACGCTCGATACGCTGGGCGTCGCGAAGCTGCTGGCCGCCGCGGCCAAGACCGAAGCGCCGGATCTGTTCCTGACCGGACTGCAATCGGACGATCTGGGCTACGGACAAACCGGCGTCGTGGTGGCCGAGCTGCTGGGCCTGCCGCACTCGACCATCATCATGCAGGTGGATGTCGACGGCGCGAAAATCCGCGTGAAGCGCGAGCTTGAAGACGGCTGGTTCCAGCACATCACCATGCCGTTGCCGGCGATTCTGACCATCCAGAGCGGCATCAACAAGCTGCGCTACGCGACGCTGATGGGCATCAAGAAAGCCAAATCGAAAGAGATCAAACGCGTCACCGCGGCTGAGCTGGGCGGCGTTCCGGTGTCCACCGCCGTGATCGAAAAAATCTACGTGCCGCACAAAACGAAACAAGCGCAGATTTTCGAAGGCGACGCGAAATCGTCGGCCGCCAAGCTGGTCGAGAAATTGAAATTCGAAGTGAGGGTCATATGAGCGTTCTGGTGGTTCTCGAACAACAGGGCGGAAAGTGGCACCGCATGTCGCCGGAGACGCTCGCGGCCGGTCAGCAATTCGGCGCGTCGTTGAACCTGCCGGTGGAAGCCGCGGTGCTCGGTTCGCCGGAGCTCGCCAAAGACGCGGCAACCAAAAAGCTCGCCAAAGTCTATAGCGTCGAGCACGATTTGCTGAAGGATTACACGGCCGATGCGTATACCGCGGCCGTCGAAGCGCTCATTCGCAAAGTGAATCCTACACTGGTGCTGTTTCCGCATACCTATCAGGTTCGCGATTTCGCTCCCAAGCTGGCCACGCGATTCAATCAGGTGCTGATCAGCGACGTGATCTCCGCGCGCTTCGATTCGGGCACGCCGGTCTTCGTACGTCTGCTGTTTCAAGGCAAATTGAATGGCGACGTGCGAGTGAGCGGCGCGGGACCGTTCTTCGCATCGCTGCAAGCAGGCGCGTGGCGAGCCGACTCGCTTGAATCCGGCTCTGCTCCCGTCGAATCGTTCACGCCGCAATTGCACGCGCCTCGCCAGCAGCCGGAGCCGCCGTTCCGCGAATCCGCGCGAGCCGTGGATCTCACGGCCGCCGAACTGATCGTCTCGGTGGGGCGCGGCATCAAGGAAAAAGACAACATTCACGTGGTGGAAGAGCTCGCCAAGGCGCTCGGCGCCGAGCTCGCCGCATCGCGTCCCATCTGCGACGCGGGATGGCTTCCGATGGAACGCCAGGTGGGCAGCTCGGGTCAGACGGTGGCGCCGAAGATGTACATGGCGGTCGGAATTTCGGGCGCGATCCAGCACTTGGTCGGGATGAAGGGCGCGAAAACCATCGTCGCGATCAACAAAGACGCGAACGCTCCGATTTTCGAGGTCGCGGATTACGGGATCGTCGGCGATCTGTTCGAAGTGGTGCCGGCGCTGGTCGAGGAAGTGAAAAAAGCGAAGGCTTAGACGACTCCGAGGTCTCGCTGGATCGAACGGAGCTGCTCAATAAGAACCGGCAGGTCTCGCTTTACGACGTCCCACACGTCTGTTAATGCGACGTCGTCATATCCATGGATCAGATGGTTCCGCATTCCGATGACGTCGCGCCACGGAATATGCGCGTAGCGTGCCCGCAGCGAGCGTGACAAGCGGACCGCTGCTTCACCAAGAACCGCGATCTGATAGTTCACCGCTGAAACGGCAGTGAGGTTGTTGTAAAACGATTCTTCGTCCATCCCGCTGAGAAACTCGATCGCGCTCTGGGACGCGCGAATCATGTCGATCAACGTCGCCGCGTCCCGCGACTCAGGTGGCGACATAAATCGGAACGGCAGTTCCGAGGATTGCATTCCGCCGGATCGCGTTGTGACCGGCTTCGATGGCTTGACGCATCACCAGATCGACCTTCCGACCGGCCAGGTCGGAAAGTTCATTCTCGATATGCACGTGTTCGAGAAGACTCCACCGCGCACCGGCCTCGTAAGTCACCAGCAGATCAATGTCACTAGCTGGTCCGAAATCACCTCTGAGGAATGACCCAAACAGTTCCAGCTTTGCGATCTTCCACTTGCGGCAAAATTCCGCGAGCGTGGTTTCATCGATCGGAAGACGCTGTGTGATCTCCATAACCTGTTTCGATCATAACCGAAGCAGGTCGCACAGCGAGTTGCCTTCAAGTCGTCCGCGCATGCGTCCCCCCGACTCGCTGACGAGACTGATGCACGATCTGCCACCGGAAGGCCGCAGCGAAAATCACCGCTGCCGCCAGCAACGTGACCACCGGATCCGCTCCCATGAAGTATCGAGCATCGAGAGAGAATAGACTGAGAACAAGGGTAAACACGACGAGCGAGATCGCCAAAGCGATCAGTCCAACCAGCAGAGCCTTGACGTAAGTCACTGCTCTTTACCCGCGGATTGACGTCCCACCGGGAAAGTCTCCCGGATCACCTTCTGCTCCTCCGGCGTGTACTCTTTACTGAACTCTTCACTGAACAGGCGAGCCTTCTTTTCGCGCGGCGTCAGGCCGCGTAAGGACGCGATCTCTTCATTCACCGCCTGCCGCCGCTCCGGGGTCAGGTGCTCGAAGGTTTCGAGCTTGTTGAGCGCCCGCTCCCGGTTCTCGGGCGTCATGCGGTCCAGGCGGGCCATCTGGTTTTCGATTCGCTGGCGACGTTGAGGAGGCAGTTTCGCGAGTTCTTTTTCGCGCTGCTCCGGCGACAGCTTCTGGAACGCTTTCAGCTGCTCCACCAGGGCGGGCTGCTGCGGGACCTTGCCCCATTGCTGCTTTCCGTTGTTGGGTCTGGCGGGCTTGGGCTGCGCGGGCGGTTTGGAAGGGACTTTCTGCGCGTTCATTGGACACACGCCCCCCCACACCAACACTACTGCCGTTGCGGCGAACGCGGGGCGCATGGGCATCCGCTCGACTTACATCGCGCTCGACGAAGCGGAAGGCGTCAGCACATCCAGTTCGTCCAGCGCATTGGCCACCTGCTCAATATCCACATGCTGGCTCTCGATCTGTGCGTTCGGCGCGGCCGGCTGTGGAGCATGCACCATGAATCCGACCACCAGCACCGCGCACGCCGCCGCCAGAGCCGCGGGTTTCCACAACGCGTAGGGAACCACCGGACGCGTGACGCGCCGGATCCACTGCCGCCAGCGCGGCAATTCATGTTCAGTCGCGATGCGGGCATACAGGCGCGTATTGAAATCGCAGGATACCGGCGGAGCAATCCACCGGTCGAGCGTTTCCCAAACTTCGCGCTGCGCCCCGACCATCCGCCGGCAATCTTCGCAACTGTCGAGGTGCCTGGTAAGGTCCGCCGTGGCGCGCGGCTCAAGCGCTCCAGAGCAATAGTCGAGCAGGGTCTCAGCCCCGTTTTTGGACTGCTTCAAACATTCCATGATCCGTCCCTCGTAAAGCAACATTCCGACCCGAATCAAAACCGTTTGCGTCACGCCATATGCGACAGGCGCGCACGCAGCGTCTCATATGCCCGGAACAGCAGCGACTTCACGGCCGATTCCGAACAGTTTAACGCTTTTGCGATCTGGGAGTATTCTAATTCTTCATACTTGTGCATGGTTACCGCCGCACGCTGCTTCTCCGGCAGCATCCCGATCGCTTCTCTGATCTCCCGCAATTTTACTTCGTACACCATCGCCTGCTCCACCGTCGGTTGCTCTAAAGCCACCTGGCGCTGCACGCCGTCGAGCAGTTCTTCGTCGAGGCTTTCCTGCCCCTTTTCTTTTTTTCCGTCACGAATCCAGTTCAACGCCAGATGCGTCGCAATGCGGAACAGCCACGTCGTGAACTTCGCCGTCGGCGCGTATGTCGCCCGGCTCCGGTACACCCGCAGGAAAACTTCCTGAGCCAGTTCTTCCGATACCGCATCGTTCTGCACCATTCTGTACAGGAAGTGAACCACCGGCGCGCGATGCCGGTCGAGCAGCAACCCGAAACTCGTTTCATCCCCTTCGCGCACCCGTAGCATCAGCTCGGCGTCGCGTTCCAGGGCGGCAACAGCCTCCATGTCTTTTGAAACCCCGGATTTATCGGAAGGTTGCGGCAACATCTACTCGCCCTTAAGCGACCGTTCCATCAGCTCCCGGAGAGCGCTCCGTGGGTTCGTTTGGTAATGCAGCACGGCGTGCATCTGCTGGATAATCGGCAAGTCGACCTGGAACTTCGCACCTAGTTCCACTGCTGCATCGCACGTTTCCACGCCTTCGGCCACCATCCGCATCGAGCCGGTAATCTCCCCGATGCTGCGACCCTTGGCTAACTCCAATCCCACCTGACGATTACGGCTCAATGCGCCGCCGCAAGTCAGTACTAGATCGCCCAATCCTGCCAGTCCGGCCATGGTTTTCGGCAACCCACCCATTGCGACCGCCAAACGAGTAATCTCCGCCAAACCGCGTGTGACCAGCGCGGCATGCGTGTTGCTTCCCAAGCCCAATCCGCTACAAACTCCCGCCGCGATCGCGATTACGTTCTTGAGCGCGGCGCCGATTTCTACGCCAATCGTATCCGAATTCGTGTACAAACGAAAGGTCGGACCCGAAAACGCAGCCTGAACGTGTGACGCGACGCGGGCGTTTTCGGATGCGACGACTACCGCGGCAGGCTCGCCTGCGGCGATCTCGCGGGCGAAGGTTGGCCCGGATAGTACTGCGATATCGGTTTGAAACGGCAATACTTCGGCCATCACCTGCGACATCCGGAACAGGGAACTCTGCTCCAGGCCCTTCGTGGCGCTGACGAATGTCATGGAGGGATCGAAGTACGGCGCAGCATCGCCGTACAATCGACGGGCATGACGCGACGGCATTACTCCGAGCACGATGCTCGATCCCGCGGCCGCGCTCAGGTCGGTGGTGACATCGACATGATCCGGTAGCCGGAATCCGGGCAGATAGACGTCATTTTCACGCGAAATACGGGTTCTGTCGGCTAGTTCGGGTTCGAATACCCACAGCACCACTCGCGAAAATTTCGGCGCCAGAACGATGGCCAGCGCGGTGCCCCAGCTTCCGCCGCCGAGAATGGCCAGCTTCATCGTCGTTTCCAGGCAAACACGCTCTCATTTCCCGCGCGCAGGCGTTCGATGTTGGAGCGATGCCGGACGACGATGAACGCTCCCGCCAGAAGCGCGGCAACGAGCACGGGCGCGGGCGGATGCAGGATCAGCCAGACGGCCAGCGGAAACATCGCGGCGCCGATCACTGATCCCGCGGAAATGTGCCGCGTAGCGGCGACCACCACCACAAACACGATGAGCGTCGCGGCCAGCGGCAGCGGCGTCAGATACAGAAATGCGCCGATGAAGCTCGCCACGGCTTTGCCGCCTTTGAAATGCAGAAAAATGGGAAACGCATGTCCGCCCATGACGGCCAGCGCGGCGGCTGAGGTCCACCATGCGTCGTTGTTGGTCAGCATGGCGGCAATCCACACCGCGGCGAAGCCTTTGGCGATGTCGAGAAGCAGCGTCGCGACGGCGACCGCTCTCCCGGTGGTGCGCAAAACATTGGTCGCGCCAATGTTGCCGCTTCCCGACGCGCGGACGTCCTTACCGGTCGAGAGCTTTACCAGCACGTATCCGAACGGAATCCCACCGATCAGGTAGGCGATGGCGAGCGCAAGCAGTCCGGGGATCATTTAAACCAGTGAAAATTCCGACAATTTCGTATACTGGCCGTCTTTCGAGAGATAAAGACAAAACGCGGATGCGGTAAACGAGCCGAAATCGGTCTGCCGCTCCGCCTCGATCGCGGGCCGAAGAGCTTTGGCCGCCGCGTGGTCGCGAATTCTCGCGAGCGTCAGATGCGGCGAATATTTTCGATCTTCGACCGCGACGCCCAGCGCGTGCATGGCCTCTTCGGTTTCCCGGGCGAGCGAGGCGAGTCCGGGCGCAGCCTCCACGCCGGCCCACAACATGCGCGGATGGCGCGCGTCGGGAATCCACGCGAGGCCGCGCACGGCAATGAACATCGCGCCGGGTGAGCCGACGCCGCGCAGGGCAGCGTTCATCTCCGGCATCCGGTCCTCGGGCCAATCGCCGATGAACTTGGTCGTGATGTGCAGTTTATCCGCATTGGTCCACTTCAAATCGGCAGCGGGGCGCAGGCGTTCGATGGTCTTCGCCAGGCCGTCTTTGATATTGTCCGGGATGTCCACCGCGGTAAACAGTCGCATGTGGAAATAATCAGTGTACCTGCTCCAGGTGCTGGTTGAAAAAGGGGACAGCGTAGAGCGATGAAGCCGAGCTTCACCCGGACGCATGAAAATCTCCGCTCATCGAGAGGCATTGGCAGGGGGCGTTCCAAAAAAGGGGACAGACCGCTCTGTCCACTGGAGTGGTGGTGTCGTCAGTTGAGGGTGTGTGGGTCGGGGACAGAGTGGTCAGTCCCCTTTTTTGCGCGGGCGTTGGTGGGTGCTCCAAGAAGGGGACGGCGTGAGCGGATTTACAAGAGAGACCGCTCTGTCCACACGATGGGCTGCTTGTGGAATCAAATGTTTGCGATTTGGGACGGAGTGGTCTGTACCCTTTTTCAACCAGCGCCTACAGCACGGCTGAACGTCATCCGATGGATCCGTATGGGCAAAGTGTACCTGTTCGCCATCCCCGTCGCGGCGTGCATGTTCGCCGTGCATTTATCATCCGCCGATTTCTGGCAATCCAAGCCGTTCACCGAGTGGAACGACAAGGACGTGCAGAAGTTGCTCCAGAGCTCGCCATGGGCAAGGTCCGTGAGCATCGCCGCGTCCGGCGCGCCCGCCAGTTCTGCAAATACGCCGGGACTGGATGGATTCAGCGGACTGGGAAATCATAAGGGAGTGAATCCCGGCGACTCCGGCCGAACTCCGTCCCTGGTCACCGTGGTGGTGCGTTGGCAAAGCGCCAAGCCGGTCCGGCAGGCGGCGGTGAAGGCTAAGTACGGGAACGAAGCGGGCACCTCACCCGAGGCGAAAAAGGCGCTGGAAGAACCGGTCGACCACTACATTATTTCCATCTGCGGCCTGCCCGCGAACGCTTTCGACGGCAACCCCGACCACCTGCGGCAGCAGATGCTCGCACAGGGCATGCTGGTGATCAAAGGCAGGGAGCCGATCCGGCCCATCGATTTCATCACGGAAGGCGAAGGCCGCGCAGCGCAAGGGATGTTTGTGTTCCCGAAAACGACTCCCATCACCGAGGACGATAAGGACGCCGAGTTCATCGTCAAAATTCGCGACTACAATATCCGGCAGAAATTTCATTTAAAAGACATGGTCTACAACGGCCGGCTGGATTTATAGGTCAGCGACTCGCCACAGATACACGCGGGTTCACGCAGATGAAAACAAGGTGTCTTATCGGCGCGCACCGGCTGGGTCGGTCAAAGTCGGCCCACCTGCTATACTGAGCGGCTGGACAATTGTATGAAAAAGCTGGTCATCCTCGCTTTCTTCGTGGCCGTGAGTCTGTTTGCCGCCGATTTCTGGCAGGCCAAGCCATTTACGGACTGGAACGAGAAGGACGTCCAGAAAATGCTGCACAGCTCGCCTTGGTCCAAGCAATTCAGTGTGGCGCTGGCGGGGAGTGGCCCGGCGAGCGGACGCGGGCGCGCGGGCGGGATGAACACCAGCAATCCGACGGCGACGATGGCCGGTCCGGCCACTACTCCGGATCCGGGTGGTTTGGGACGCTACGCAGGAAGCAAGATCGATCCGGGCGATGGACCCGGCGGCACGGTGCCGACCGTCAATCTGATCGTTCGCTGGCAGAGCGCGATGCTGGTTCGCGAAGCCATCGTCAAGGCGAAATATGGCAATGAAGCGGGCACATCCGAGGAGGCCAAGAAGGCTCTCGAAAAGCCGATCGAGCATTACATTCTTTCGGTCGGCGGGGTTCCCAAGGCCGCGCTGGAGGGCGACGCGGACGAGTTGAAGAAACGGATGCTGGCCGCAGCCGAGCTGGTAATCAAAGGCCGCGATCCGATCCGTCCCGTCGATTTCATGGCGGAAGAATCGGGCCGCACTGTTGAAGTCCTGTTCGCGTTTCCCAGGACGGCTCCGATCACCGAAGAGGACCGGGAAGTCGAGTTCAGCGTGCGAATCGGCGATTTCAGCATCCGGCAGAAATTCCGGCTGAAGGACATGCTGGTCAACGGCAAGCTCGATTTATAGTGCAGCCGCTCGGAAGGTCGTTTTACGCGCGCGATACCGTGCTCGTAGCGCGGGATCTGCTCGGCAAAATCATCCGGCACGGCGAGACTTCCGGGCGCGTCATCGAAACCGAAGCGTACCTGGGAATCGGCGATGCGGCGGCTCACTCGGCGGCCGGAATTACGGCTCGCACGCGCGTCATTTTCGGGCCGCCGGGGCATGCGTATGTGTACCTGAGCTATGGAATCCACGCTTGCCTGAATCTCGTGGCGGAGCCGGAGGGCACCGCGGGCTGCGTTTTGATCCGCGCGCTGTCCCCGATGAGCGGGATGGAAGAAATGTCGCGGCGGCGTGGAGTGCGGGATGCCGCGAATCTTTCTAACGGTCCGGGAAAATTGACGAAGGCGCTGGGGATCACGCTTTCGCATTACGGGGTGGATGTGACGCGCGGGCCGATCGTGGTGCTGGACGATGGCTGCGAAGAATTCGAGATTGAAGTGTCGCGGCGGATTGGGATTACGAAACCGCCGGAGCTGCCGCTGCGGTTCTGCGCGGTCTGAGCGTGGCGCACGCTTCAGCGTGCCGTGTCGAGACTCATCTTGACATCTTCTGCGACCGAACAGGCGTCGGCAGGAGTGCCGACGCGGCACGTTGAAACGTGCGCCACGGCTCTCACTCGAACCGTAACGCGTCGGTCGGATTCAGGCGCGCGGCGCGGCTGGCGGGGAGCAGGCCGAAGACCAGGCCGACCAGTAGCGAAACCGAAAACGCGACGGCGATCGAGAGCGGCGAAATGGGAATCGAAATGTCGTCGGTGAAGAACTGGACGCTCAACGGAATCGCGATGCCGATCAGAATTCCGGCGCTGCCGCCGACCACGCTGATGAGCACCGCTTCAGCCAGGAACTGCTCGAGCACGTCGCGGCGCGCGGCGCCCACCGCCATGCGCAGTCCGATCTCACGCGTTCGCTCGGTCACCGTGACCAGCATGATGTTCATGATTCCGATGCCGGAGATGATCAGTGCGATGGCGGAGACCATCACCAGCACCCCGGTCAGCGCCTCGGCTATGTTTTTTGCCGCCGCCAGAATCTCCGTAAGGTTCTGCACCGAATAGCGCGCGCCGGCCCGATGGCGGCCTTCGAGAATCGACTGGATTTCAGCGGTGACCGCATCCACATCGCTGGGCGAGCGCGCCTGCGCGTACAGCGGGTCGATGCGCTCGATCCGTGAAAACAGTCTGAGCGCGGTGATCGGAATCAGCACCGTGTTGCTGGTCAACTCGGACATACCGAAGCTTGAAACCCGTTCGCGAAAAGTTCCAATGACGGTGAACTGGAGGCCGTGCAACCGGATGGACTTTCCCACCGCGGCCTGCTCACTTCCATAGAGCCGCTTGGCGAGTTTTTGAATCAGCAGCGCGACGTGCTGCCTCTGACGCACGTCCTCCCCATCGAAAAAGCGGCCGGCCAGCGCTTCCACGTTGCGCACCGTTGGATAATATTCGTCGGTGCCGCTGATGGTGACGTCCTCGTCATGCCCTTCGATGTGCAGCCGGTCCAGGTCGTTCATCACGCCGGTGACGGCCACTACACGCGACCCGAGCTTGTCGCGAACGGCCACCACATCGGCCTCCTTGACATAATCCGCGGCGGCCGTGGCAGTCGCGCCGTTGTTGCCGGCTTCATAGTTGGCGTAGATCAGGTTGGAGCCGACGCGCTGGATCTGCTCCATGATGTAATCCCGGCTGGTGAGCGAGATGGTGACCACCAGGATCACGCTGGCGTTCCCGATCACCAGGCCGAGGGCGGTCAGGAACGCGCGGAATTTATTGGCGCGAAGCGCTTCAATGCTGGAACGGAGTGCTTCGATGTGGCGGAAGGTTCGCATCACATTGAAGCCGGGCTTGCGCCCGTGGAGGGCGGGCTTGAGCCCGCGCGAGGCTTGAGCCTCGCGAGTCGAGCGGCGGAGCTGAAGCTCCGCGCGGATTGAAATCCGCCCTCCCCATTCCTCATGATGTGATCTTTTTCAACAAGGCTTCCGCCTGTTCGCGGGGTGGATCGTCGGGGGTCAGGGTCGCGTGGAGATATTTTTGGAGTAGTTGGCGAGCCTGATCGAGGTTGCGACGCTGCTCAATGTAGGTCTGTGCGCGCGCAAAGGCGACGCGCAGGTTGTGGGGGTCCATGCTGGCGGCCTGTGCGAAGAGCGCGTCGCTTTCCTTGACCTTGCCGTGGCGGGCCAGGTATCGGGCCAGGGAAATGAAACGGGAAACCTGGCGCGGCGCCAAGTCAACGGCGCGCCGGAACTGCTCCTCAGCGCCGGCGTAGTCCCTGCGATGCTCGTCGATAATGGCCTCGGCATAGTGCTCCTCGGCGGGATCGTATTGGCCGATCTGATGTGCCAGCGTTTCGGCTTTGTCGAAGCCGCCGCCCAGAAATCCGGGAGCGTCAAGATAGAAATCGAGAAGATCTCCGGCGGCATCTTTATTGGCGGGGTCCAGGCGAACCGACTGTTCGAACATCTGCCGGGCTTTGCTCGCGTAGCCGGGCGCGGTGAAGAAATTTGCGGTTTCGGCGCGGCGGCCATAGGCGCGGCCCAGCCAATCGAACAGTTTGGCATTGCTGGGGGCGAGCGCGGCGGCCTTTTCGAGTGCGTCGGTGGATTTCTTATACTCGCCCAGCATGAAGTAATTCTGGCCGATCAATTGTAACGTCGCAGCGTCCTGCTGGGGACCGGCCATCAACAGGTCAACGGACTGCTGGTATTCGGTGCGGTCAAATAAAGATCGAGCCTGTTCCAGGGCCGGCGCTCCGGCGGTCAGGAAAAGCGATGAAACAAGGAGTGTAACGATCGCCTTGCACATAGAAGTTATTCTAACCGTTCGATGCCCGGAGGCGTCGGACGGATACCGCAAATGTCACCCCCTTCCCAAACGTAGCCCGGTTGCCACAGCCGAGGGCGGTAACATCTTCCCTACGCTGCGACGCCTGTAGTATGCTGGAATGTTAGAAACTTATCAACTTTTGGAGGTCTCCAGACCCATGTGCGCCACGCTGCGAAAAAACCTGCTTCTCGCTTCCGTAACTATCCTTTTTTCAGTCGCTTGCATTGCTCAGACCACGACCGCCGTCATGGGGGATGTGAAGGGCGATGACGGACAGCCGCTCAAAGGCGCGGTGATCAAGATCGTTCGGACTGATATCAAGGCGAATTACTCCGTCAAGACCGACAAAAAGGGTCATTACTACTACGGAGGGCTGCAGCCGGGCACGTACCGGGTTTCGATCGACGTAGACGGCAAAGAGCGTGGGGCCCAGGACCATGTGATCCTGCATCTGAGTCCGGACCCGCAGCCGGTGAATTTCGATCTCAAGGCGGAGCATGCTACGGCGCCGGCAGGGGCGGCTCCGGAACTGACCAAAGAGCAGGAGCGCGGCATGACTCCTGAGCAGAAGGCCGCCTATGAGAAGAACAAGTCGAGCAAGGAAGCGCAGATCAAGAAGAACAAGGAATTGAACGACGCTTTCAACGCGGGTATCGCTGCGCAGGACGCCAAGCAGTGGGACGTGGCGATTCAGAGCTTTGAGAAGGCGGCGACGCTCGATCCGACGCAGAATGTGGTGTTTGGCCGGTTGGGCGACAGTTATTCGGCGCTCGCCAAGACCAAGACCGGGGCCGATCAACAGGCTGCGCTCGAAAAGGCCATCGCCGCTTATCAGAAGGCAATCGAGTTAAAGGCGGACGCTCCGGAGTATCACAATAACTACGCGCTGGCGCTGGCGGGCGAGAAGAAGTTCCCCGAGGCGCAGGCGGAATTGCAGAAGGCCGCGCAACTCGATCCGGCCAACGGCGGGAAGTATTATTACAACCTGGGCGCGGTGCTGGTGAACACCGGGCAACTGGAGCCGGCGGGGGATGCGTTCAAGAAGGCGATCGAGCTGGAGCCGACATACGCTGACGCCTACTTCCAGTACGGCATTACGCTGATGGGCAAGGCGACTACGGGCTCCGACGGCAAGATGATCCCGGTGGCGGGCACCGCCGAGGCGTTCAACAAGTACCTGGAGCTGGCGCCCAACGGTCGCGATGCAGAGACGGCGAAGGCGATGCTGGCGCAGATCGGCGCGAAGGTCGAAACCAACTTCTCCAAGCCGGGCGACCCGAAGAAAAAGAAGTAACAATAGGAGTAGATGATCAGAACGATCCTGTACGTGATCGTAGCGGTGCTGGCAATCAGTGCGCTGCGAAGCGTAATCGGGATTTTCGCGAAGGCGTTTGCGAATTTCGTGAGCCCGCAGCAGCAGCCCTCGGCTCGCCGGCCGACGGTCGAAGCCGGCGGCGAACTGAAGCGCGACCCGGTGTGCGGAACGTTCATCTCGACGGCTACGGCGTTGCAGAAAAAGGCCGGCGGCGAAGTTTACTACTTTTGTTCGGAGGCCTGCCGCGAGAAGTTTCGGGGGTGAATCGCACTACATCATTGGCCGCAGATTCACACAGATGCACGCCGATGAAATCACTGAAGCCATTTTGAGTTGTGCGTTCGAGGTCGCGAACACTCTTGGCTGCGGGTTTCTTGAGAAGGTCTATGAGCGCGCCCTGGTGAACGAGCTTCGGGATCGCGGGCTTAAGGTGAAGGCGCAGGCTTCCTTGCGCGTGCCCTACAAAGGCAGGATCGTCGGCGAGTATTTAGCCGATCTGCTGATTGAGGATCAGATCGTCGTCGAACTCAAGTGCGTTGAGAATCTCGCCCCCGAGCATCTGGCACAGTGCATCAACTGCTTGAAAGCCGCGAAGCTTGAAATTGCGTTGCTTATCAACTTTCAACGAACCAAGCTCGAATGGAAACGCATCATCAACAGCGTTTAATCGGCGTGCATCCGCGTGCATCTGCGGCTAACCTCAAAGAATGAAGCTTTCCGGGATTGCCGTTGCTCTCGGCTGTGAACTGCGCGGAAATGGGGACATTGAGATTACCGGGGCGGCTGGAATGGAGCAGGCCGGGCCGTCCGAGCTTACCTTTCTCGCCAATCCGAAATATGCGCACAAGGTGAAGCATACGCGCGCGGGGGCGGTTCTGGTCGCACGCTTGATCGATGGGCTGGAAGCGGCTCAGCTCCTCTCGACCAATCCTTACCTGGATCATGCGCGGGCGCTCGCCATGTTTTACCGGGCGCCGCGGCCGGCCGAGGGGATCCATCCGACGGCTTCCATTGCGAAAACGGCGCGGATCGGCGCGAACGCCTCGATTGGACCGTTTGTGGCCATCGGCGACGACGTGACGATTGGAGCTAACGCCGTGCTGCGCGCGCACGTGGTCATCTATGAGGGTGCGCAGATCGGCGACGATTTTCTGGCGCATTCGCACGCCACTGTGCGAGAATTCTGCCGCATCGGGAACCGGGTGATTCTGCAAAACGGCGTAGTCGTGGGCGGTGACGGGTTTGGATTCGCGAAACGCGCGGACGGGTCGCATTTTAAGATCGTCCAGAGCGGCGTGACGGTGATTGAAGACGACGTGGAGATTCAGACGCTGACTTCGGTCGACCGAGCTGCCATGGGCGAGACGCGGGTGAAGCGCGGGGCGAAGATCGATTCCTTAGTGCAGATCGGCCACGGCTGCGTGGTGGGCGAGGACAATATTATCTGCGCGCAAACGGGTCTGGCCGGGTCGAGCATTCTTGAAAAGAGCGTTCTGCTGGCCGGACAGGTGGGGATTTCGGGGCATCTGACCATTCACGACAACGCGGTGATTTATGCACAGAGCGGCATCGGGGGCGATGTGGAGGCGGGCGCGGTGATGAGCGGATCGCCGGCGTTTGAAGCGCGCGAATGGCTGCGGGCGGTGACTGCATTTCCGAAACTGCCGGAGATTTTAAAGACAATGCGACAATTGGAGAAGCGGCTGAATGCAGTTGAAACGCGACCCCGCGAAAACTCATGAACAATCCCAGTGACGAGCGGCCGGAACCATCGGGGCATCCCATGCTGGCCTATCGGAATGAAAAATTTCTGGATACTCCGGAAGCGCGCTCGCTGCGCATCATCAGCGAGTATCTGTATCCTTTGTCTGAATTCCGGAAAGAGAAAATTGCGGACACGATCGTGTTCTTCGGATCGGCGCGCACCTACGAGACGGGGCCGAATGCGCGCTATTACAATGAGGCGCGCGACCTGGCGCGGCGCATCACCGAATGGTCGAATAATCTGCAGAATTCGACGCGGCGGTTTGTGGTGTGCAGCGGCGGAGGGCCGGGCATCATGGAAGCGGCCAATCGCGGGGCGCAGGATGCGGGCGGCAAAACCATCGGGCTGAATATCGGACTCCCGTTCGAGCAGCGGCCCAACCCGTTCATCACGCCGGAGCTGTGCTTCGAATTCCATTATTTTTTCATGCGCAAGTTCTGGTTCGCCTACATGGCGAAAGCGCTGATCGTGTTTCCGGGCGGGTTCGGTACGCTGGATGAGCTGACCGAGATCCTGACGCTGGTGCAGACCCAGAAACTGCTCAAGAAAATGGTGGTGGTGCTGTATGGGAGCGCGTTCTGGAAGGAGATCGTCAACTTCGACGCGCTGGTGAAGCACGGGATGATCGCCGAAAAGGACCTGGAGCTGTTCAGCTTCGCGGACGACGTCGACGGCGCCTTCGAACTGCTGGAAAAAGGCCTCACGAAGTATTACATCGAGCCGGATAAAGAGGCGCCGGAGATCGCGAAATCGAGGGTTTAAGGGGAACGTGCCGGACCGCTTGCGCGTGATGGTTCGCTGGCTGGGGAGGGTCGGGATCGCGTTCCTGATTCTCTTCGCGGGGTATCTCGCGGCCGGAGCCTTGGACCGTCGCGGATTGCGGCTGGTTTTTGGATTCGGCGCGCTGGTTACGGGAATCTGGCTGGCCATCCGGCTGCTGCGGATGGCGGCGCTGCATGCCACCTGGAGACTGCGCAACCGGCTGCTGGTCACCTACCTGTTCATCTCCGTGGTTCCGATTGTGCTGGTGGCCGGCCTCGCGATTGCGAGCGGGTATGCGCTGGTCGACCAGCTGGCCATGTTTCTGTTGACCAGCGAGCTGGACCGGCGGATCGACGGTGTGCGCTCGGCTGCGCAAAGCGTGGTGCGAACGGCCGCGGAGAGTCGGCCGGACGTGATCCGGGGAATGATCGACCTGTTTTACAGCGAGCATTATCCAGGGATCGAAGTTGCGCTGCGCGATTCCGGGCGGTTGATCCGGTATCCGGTAGCGAGCACGATCACGCCGCCGGCCGCCGGGTGGACGCAGTCGAGCGGCGTGGTCCAGCGCGGGGACTCGTATTACTTGTGCGCCTACGACAAGACCGATACGGGCGATGTGACGGTGACGGTGCCGATCACGCGCGATTTTCTGGATGGGCTGGTGCCGGACCTGGGAGTGGTCGATTTCGGAGCGACGGTGCTCAACCGGCGGCGTTCGAACCGGCTGACGGGCAGAGCGGCGGCGAGCCGGCTTCCTCCGGAGATGGGCCGCCTGGATCCGGAGCTTTCGTGGTTCGCATCGATGCCCATTCTGAATTGGGACCACCCGGGTGAGACTGCCACGGGATATCTGACAGTGCGGACGCGCGCGACGGCGGTGCTCGCGCAGGTGTTCAATCGCAAGGCCGATCTGGGGCAGGCCGGATTGCAGATTCTGCTGGTGATCGGCGTGGTGGTGTTCTTCATTGTCGAAATCGTGTCGCTGGTGATCGGCGTGACGATGACGCGGACCATCACGGGCGCGGTACATCGGCTGTATGAAGGCACCGAGAAAGTGATCGAAGGGGATTTTTCGCATCGCATCGAAGTCCGCGGGCGGGATCAGCTGGCGGAACTGAGCCGCAGCTTCAATACGATGACGGAGAACCTGGAAAAGCTGCTGGTGGTGGCGAAAGAGAAGGAGCGGCTGCAGTCGGAAATCGAGATCGCGCGCGAGGTGCAGAATCAGCTTTATCCGCGCGAGGTGCCGCATACGCGCACCTTGAATTTAACCGCAGTCTGCCAGCCGGCGCGCATGGTTTCGGGCGATTATTACGACTACGAATGCATCCGCGAATCGCAGGTGGCGCTGGCGATCGGGGACGTGGCGGGGAAGGGAATTTCGGCGGCGCTGTTGATGGCCACTTTGCAGAGCTCGCTGCGGACGCAGTTGCAGAACTGGCTGGAGGCCGCTGCGGCGCCGGCGGGAGGGAAATCGTCGGGTCCGGTGTCGACGTCGCGGCTGGTGGGGCGGTTGAACACGCAGCTTCACGCGCTGACGTCGCCTGAAAAATACGCGACGTTCTGCCTGGGAATCTACGATGAACCGACCGGAGAGTTCACCTATACGAATGCCGGTCACCTGCCGCCGCTGCTAGTGCGCGATGGGGTCCCGGAGCGGCTGGACGTGAACGGGACGGTGGTGGGGGCGTTTCCGTTTTCGGTGTATAACGAGAGTCGAGTGGAGATGAAATCGGGCGACCTGCTGGTGTGTTTTACGGACGGCGTGACGGAGCCGGAAAACGAATACGGCGAAATGTTCGGCGAAGACCGGCTGGTGGAACTGGTCGCGCGCAACGTGCATCGCACGGATGAGCAGATTGTGGAGCTGGTGCTGTCGAGCGTCCACGACTGGACGGCGTCGGAGGAGCTGCAGGACGACATGACGATGCTGCTCGCGCGGCGGCTCTAGAAGTTATACTGAGGGTAGTCTCTTTCTTTTGAACGGCTTCGTTTAACCGCTCCCTATGGTCGCGGCTCGCATGGAGCAGATCGCACGCCCCGAGCCGCGACCATAGGGAGCGGTTAGAGCCTGAGGGACAGAATTAACATAAATGTCTTCGGTTTTGAATCTCAAGTGGGGTTTTTCATTCGAGGATCTGTATGTCCGTGAGGGATTGGTCCGTCTGGACGCGGCTTTCGTTGAATATCTCGCTGGCGTAGATGCCGCGCTCACAGCGCGGCTCAAAGACGCTCGCGGCGGAGGATTTACGCGCCGGCTTCAGTCCGATCTGATGATCGATCTGGCGCCGCACGTCGAGGATTTTCTGGGCGAGCTGTTCGGAATCGGCGCCGAGGTGCGCGAACTTCAAGCGCGGCACAACGCGGCTGAGCCCCTGTTTGCGCTGAAGCGCAGATTCGTTCAGAAAAAGGCCATTAGCGGCGTCAGTGTCGAGCAGGCGAGCGCGATCGATGGCGCGGCGCTTGAAGCGGAACTCGAGGCGCTGTTTCACGGGCCGCTGACGCAGGAAAATTTTGTCGAGCACGTTTCGCGATGGCTCGACCAGGAATCCGAGCATGGGCCGCAGTTAGCCAAAGCGCAGCAATATGCAGCGTGGGCGGCTTTATCGCCGGCCGGGCGCGCGAAACATCGGCACGATATTCTGTTTCACGTTCCGCATAAGCTGGATCCGCAGCACCTGGTGCCGGTGGAGACTCTGCAAATCGGCGGCATCGACCGGTTTGCGTTTCCGGCCGCGAAAATACGGCATCGCGAAGGATTCAAGCTGACCGATCCGGGGATGGATCTGGCCGGTGCGCTCGACCAGGCGCATTATTGCATCAAGTGCCATAACCAGGCCAAGGATTCCTGCTCGACCGGGTTGAAAGAGAAGACGGGCGCGTTCAAGTCGAGCGCGTTCGGGGTGACGCTGGCCGGGTGTCCGCTGGATGAAAAGATTTCGGAGATGAACGTGGTCAAGCAGCGCGGCGATTCGATCGGCGCGCTGGCGATTGTGACCATCGACAATCCGATGTGCGCGGGCACGGGGCATCGCATTTGCAACGACTGCATGAAGGCCTGTGTTTTTCAGAAGCAGGACCCGGTGGACATTCCGCAGATTGAAACGCGGACGCTCAAAGATGTTTTAGAGCTCCCGTGGGGCCTCGAAATTTACAGCTTGCTGACGCGCTGGAATCCGCTGGATTTCGCGCGGCCGGTGCCAATGCCTGACTCGGGGTACAAAGTGCTGGTGGTGGGAACCGGTCCCGCTGGATTCACTTTGTCGCATCATTTGATGAACGACGGGCATACCGTGGTGGCGATCGACGGGTTGAAGATCGAGCCGCTGGATCCTTCGATTTCAGGTGTCACGGCGCTGGGCGAACGCCGCCCGTTCCGGCCGATTCACGATGTGAATGAGCTGTACGAATCGCTGGACGATCGCGTGATGGCGGGGTTCGGCGGCGTGGCGGAGTATGGGATTACGGTTCGCTGGAACAAGAATTTTTTGAAGATCATCCGCCTGCTGCTGGAGCGGCGAGCGCAGTTTTCGATGTTTGGCGGCGTGCGGTTCGGCGGGACGCTGACGGTCGATTCGGCGTTCGAGCTGGGGTTCGATCACATCGCGTTGTGCGCGGGCGCGGGTCGGCCGACGGTGATCCCGATGAAGAACGGCCTCGCGCGCGGGGTGCGGCAGGCGTCGGATTTCCTGATGGCGCTGCAGTTGACCGGCGCGGCGAAGACCAATTCGGTCGCGAATCTCCAGTTGCGGATGCCGGTGGTGGTGATCGGCGGAGGACTGACGGCAATCGATACGGCCACTGAGTCGCTTGCCTATTACGTGGTGCAGGTGGAGAAATTTCTGGAGCGGTATGAAGCGCTCGCCGCGGAGAAAAGCGATGTGCGGGCGGGTTGGAGCGTGGAGGAAACCGCGACCGCGGACGAATTTCTGGCGCATGGGCGCGCGATTCGGGCGGAACGGGCGACGGCGCGGGCGGAAGGTCGCGAGCCGGATTTTCTGAAGCTGTTGAACGCGTGGGGTGGCGTGACCATCGCGTACCGGCGCAGGCTGATCGATTCGCCAAGCTATACGCTGAATCACGAGGAAGTGTCGAAGGCGCTCGAAGAAGGGATCCGGTTTGCGGAGCGGTTGACGCCCGAAGCGGTCGAAGTGGATGAGTTCGGCCACGCGGCGGCGCTGGTGGTCAGGAACGCGGCGGGGCAATCGATTCCGATGCCGGCGAAGGCGATTCTGGTGGCAGCCGGGACGCAGCCGAATACGGTGCTCGGGCGGGAAGATCCGGACAACGTTTTTCTGGACGGGAAGTGGTTCCAGGCGGTCGATGAAGATGGGCATCCAGTGAAACCGGAGCGGGTGGCGAAGCCTGAGGAAGTGCGGGTGCTCATGTCGCTGCGTCCGGACGGGCGCGCGATCAGCTTTTTCGGCGATCTGCATCCGTCGTTTGCGGGCAACGTCGTCAAGGCGATGGCGAGCGCCAAGCAAGGTTATCCCGTGGTGTCGCGAACGCTCGCGCGAAAGGCTCCTGATAAAGGGCATCTTGACGATTTGAACGGCGAGCTTCGCGCGGTGGTGCATGACGTGGTCCGGCTGACGCCGAACATTGTTGAAGTGGTGGTGAAAGCGCCGATGGCGGCTCGGGCGTTCCGGCCGGGGCAGTTTTACCGGCTGCAGAATTACGAGACGCTGGCGGCGACCGCCAACGGGTCGACGCACAAAACCACGCTGGCGATGGAAGGGCTAGCCCTCACCGGCGCGTCGGTGGATCGGGAGCGCGGCCTCTTGTCGACCATCGTGCTTGAAATGGGCGGATCTTCGGATCTGTGCGCGCTGTTGAAACCGGGCGAGCCGGTGATCCTGATGGGACCCACGGGCACGCCGACGGAAACGCCGGGGAAAGAAACGGTTCTGCTGGTGGGTGGAGGGCTGGGGAACGCGGTGTTGTTCTCGATCGGCCAGGAGCTTCGCGCCAGCGGATCGCGGACCATTTACTTCGCCGGATATAAGAAGATCATCGATCGATACAAGGTGGAGGAGATCGAGAAAGCCGCGGATGTGGTGGTGTGGTGCTGCGACGAAGCGCCGGGGTTCACGCCGGGGCGCCAGCAGGACAAGGCTTTCGTGGGCAATATTGTCGCGGCGATGCTCGCCTACGGGCGCGGGGATCTGGATGAACCGGAAATTCCGCTGAGCGCGGTCGACCGGCTGGTGGTGATCGGATCGGACGCGATGATGCACGCGGTGGCGCGCGCGCGCCATGCTGCGCTCGCGCCGTATCTCAATCCGGATCACAAGGCGATCGGGTCGATTAATTCGCCCATGCAATGCATGATGAAAGAGATCTGCGCGCAGTGTTTACAGCAGCACGTGGATCCGGTCACGGGCGAAGAAACGGTCGTGTTCTCATGTTTCAATCAGGATCAGTCGCTGGATCATGTGGATTGGGGAAACCTGCGGACGCGTCTTTCGCAGAACGGCGTGGCGGAAAAGCTGACGCGGCAATGGATCGACCGGTGCCTGCGGCGGATCGGCGCGCGGGAAGAATTAGTCGCGCAATAACGCACCACCTGCTTACAAGACAGCGTGCAAAACCGACGTGCTCCCCTCCCTGACGAGTCTGTGTGAAAAGTGGAGTTGGTCGGCCTTTGCTCCCCTCCCTCACGGTCGGGGTTCCGTTTGGGTCGCCGCGTCGAGTGAACGCAGATGCGGAACCCCGCGCGTCAGCAAGGGGAGCGGGTCCGCAGTTTTTACAGGGACTCGAGCGGTCGAGACTTCAGTGCACCCGGGCGCGCAGTTCGTCGATCATTCGCCGGCCTTGCGGATCGGGATTGATGCGCCAGGCGGCTTCGAGCTGGTCGATCGCGTCCCGCCCGCGGCCCGGGATTTCGAGCAGCGCCATCCCCAGGCGATAGTGCGGCTCTCCCAGGTCCGGGCGAAGCTGAATGGCCTGTTGGAACTGGCCGATCGCTTCAGGCATTCGTCCCGGCATTTCGGACAACACTTTGCCGAGGCTCAAGTGCGCGTTGGCGTCGTCCGGATGAAGGCGCAGCGCGGCCTGATATTCGGCTAGCGCGTCGGGCAGCCGGCCGGGGATTTGGGCATACACGCTGCCCAGATTGTTGTGAGCGTCGGCATAATCGGGGCGGACGCGCAGAGCGGCTTGAAGTTCGGTGACCGCGTCCGGCAACCGGCCGGGAAGCTGCGAATACGCGGTGCCGAGATTGTAGTGTGCCTCGGCGTGGCCGGGCTGGATGCGAATCGCCGCTTTCCACTCCGCGATCGCGTCGTCGGTGCGTCCGGGAAGGCGGGCGAGAACCAGGCCCAGGTTGTAATGCGCGTCGGCGAGATTCGGGTCGAGGCTGAGCGCGGCCTGATATTGAGCGATCGCATCTGAGGTGCGTCCGGGAAGGCGAGACAGCTCATTTCCCAGGGCGATGTGGGCGTTGGGGTAGGCGGGGCGGATGCGCAGGGCGGTTTCGAATTCCGCAATGGCGCGCGAGCCTTCGGACCTTTCGGCCAGCGCTACGCCCAGGCTAAAATGTGCCCGCGCGTCTTCGGGATAGCTCTCGACGGCGCTGGACCACAGGCTGGCGGCGTCATGCCAATCGGCATTCCGGGCGTACGTCCGCAGCCCGAATGCCAGGGACACGACGGCGACGGCGGCCCATTTCAGCCACGGCCGCGTGAGTTTGATTTCCTGGAGCGCGATCATGACACATCCGCACAGGGCCAGCGATGGCAGGTACATGAACCGCTCCGCCATGATGGTCCCGATCGGGAACAGGAGGTTCGAAGAAGGCGCCAGCCCGATAAAGAAGAAGCCGATGAAGAAAGCCAGGGGTTTGATCCGGCGGAAGCGGATCGCCAGCCAGACCA
Organism: Terriglobia bacterium; assembly: GCA_963797245.1. Lineage (GTDB taxonomy): Bacteria > Acidobacteriota > Terriglobia > Bryobacterales > Bryobacteraceae > Palsa-187. Next base: position 109,770 of record CAWCPE010000003.1, on the reverse strand, counting down.
AGGCAGCGCAGGCTGCGACGGCGATCAGCGCCTTGGCGTCTTCCCAACTCGGGCGCCATGCGAACAAAGGCACGGCGTTGAAGGAGTAGTCGGCCGACAGGTGCGCCGGCCACAGGAACAGCCAGAGGAGCTTGCCGATCACCTTGATCGCGGTGATCCGCTGGGTCCAGAATCCGGCTCCGATGAGCGCGTTCTCACTGAAGCGCACCGCCAGGTGAGTATCGATGTGCGATCGAAGGTAGAAAAACGCGCCGAAAGGAACCAGCAGGACGGCGTAGGAAGGAATCCGGTCACGCCAGGTCTGGCTGCGATTCCAGATGACGTCATAGAGGATCATCACAGCGGGCAAAATGACGGCGCTCTCTTTCGAAAAGAGCCCGACGGTTTCGGCGCCCGCCAGAGCCGCCAGCCACGCGAGGCGCTTCCGGCCGGTGGCTGAAATCTCTTGCAGGTGACAAAGGAGTCCGGAGAGAACTCCGAAAGCGGCCAGCAGATCGGCGCGTCCTACGATATTCGTCACGGATTCGGTGAGCAGCGGATGCACTGCCCACAGCGCGGCGAGCGCAAAGGCGGGCGCGGAGCCTTCCGCGAAGATCATGAACCCCAGCGTGTAAACCAGGAGAACATTCAGGCAGTGCATCGCCAGGTTAATCAAATGATATCCGGGCGGCTGGGGGCCGTCGCCCAGCAGCGAGTAATTCAATAAATAAGACAAAGTAGTCAGCGGACGGTAGAGGCCGCTCGTGCTGTTCGGATACCAATATTCGGTTTGGAAAATGAGATCGATCGATGCGGGCGTGGCGGCGCGAATGCGGCGGTCCTGGCCGATGATCGCTGCGTTGTCGAATACCAGGCCTGAGTCAAACGAGTTGGAGTATACGGCAAAAACCAGGACCCACAGCGCCGCAATCTGGAAGATATATCGTTGCCAGACTCTCGAAGCCGGCGCGGGCGGTGGCGAGGTGTTGCCGGGGGTCGCGCGACCGCCGAGTTTCTGCTTCTTCTTCGCCGGCACGAGCCATCATTATAACTGAGGGGCGGAGCGCAAACACCCCTCCGGGCCCGTCCTCCGCAAATATGAACATCGAAAGTGCGATCCACTCAGCGGTGGTGCAAAACGGCGCGCGGGCCGGTACTGGTAGTTTTTCCACAGCGGCATCGAACATTGTGTCGAGGGACTCGCGATCAGATTCTAAACCTCTTATAATCACGTCCAGTCCCATGCCGCCAGATGGTTGGCTAAGTTTTTTTCATAGAGCCCCCGGGCTGAGCGCCTACGGTTTTCGAGAGCCACAGGGCTCTGATTTCCACATTCCGGGAAAATGCATCAAAGTGTCATAACAACGAAATTTTTCTTGACATTACCTCGACTGGCGACCTAGAATCACCCTAATGTTCTTCTGTGCCGAACTGGCAGGGGATCGGACTGCATAATCACAAGTGGAGGTAGTTGCATGTATTCGGGCTCAAAGCTCAGTCATGTTGGGAATCTTGTTTACGGGTTGCTGCTTGCGATCACGCTGGGCGTTCTGCTCAGTTTATCCGCGACGCCGGCCCATGCTCAAGGCGCGACCGGAACGATTCTGGGTCAGGTGACTGACCAACAGAACGCTGTGATCGCTGGAGCGGAAGTGAAGGCCGTCAATTCCGAGACGGGCAGCACCTACACCAATTCGACCAATGAGGTCGGGCGCTTCACGCTGGTGCAGGTTGCGCCGGGTACTTACACCGTCACGGCGACCAAGACCGGATTCACGGCCGCGAAGCTGCAGAATCAGAAAGTGGACATCGGCGGCACCTTGACTCTGAACATTCCGCTGCAGGTCGGCGCCACCACCACCACGGTGGAAGTGCAGGCGACCGCGGGTGCGGATCTTCAGACGTTGAATTCGACGGTCGGTGAAACCATCACGAATGAATCGCTGAATCTTTTGCCGAACCTGGGCCGCGACGCTTCGACGCTCGCGGTGTTGCAGGTCGGCGTGTCGCTGGCTGGCAACGTGGCCGGCGCGGCGGTCGATCAGAATTCGTATTCGCTGGACGGCGTGCAGAACAACGACGACATGTCCGGCGGCAGCAATAGTTATGTTCCCGGCAACGGTTATTCGGGCTCCGGCTCGACGGGCGGCACGCCCAACGGCGTAATCCCGACCCCCATCGAGAGTATTGAAGAGTTCAAGGTCGGCACCAGCGGCCAGACGGCGGACTTCAACGTCTCCGGCGGCAGCAATGTGCAGATGGTGACCAAGCGCGGCACCAACCAGTTCCACGGCGCTTTGTACGAATACTACTTCTCGAATGACGTCGGCGCGGCGAACACCTGGAAAGCCAACCACACGGCCGACAGCCAGACCGGAACGGCGGACACCCCGCTTCCCAAGACCCATCGCAACCGCTTCGGCGGCGCAATCGGCGGTCCGCTGACCCCCAAGTTCTGGGGCGGCAAGACGTACTTCTTCGCCAACTACGAAGGAATGCGCTATCCCAACGTGTCGACGTATGAAAAAGGCTCGCCGACCTTGTTGATGCGCAACGGCGTTATCATGCTGCCCAACAGCGCTGGCGTCGAGACTCCGTTTAACCTGAATCCTGGCGCCGTAACCGTGGGGGGAACCACCTACGCCCCGGCGCAGTGCACCTTCGCCGGCGGCACCGGTCCGTGCGATCCTCGCGGACTCGGTCTGAACCCGTACGTTTCCCAGATCTGGACCAAGATGCCTATGCCGAACGATCCGTCGTACACCACGGGCAGCACCACCACCGGCTACGTGGACGGGATCAACGCGCAGGGCTATTTCAGCAACGGCCTGGCGCTGCCGCAGACCTCCAACTTCTTTGTCGGACGCCTGGACCATGACTTCGGCGAAAAGTGGAAGTTCACCAGCAGCTACCGCGTTTACGACTTCCTGCAGTTGGTAAACGTGCAGGTGAATATCGCCGGCGGCACGCCGGTCTCCACGGCGCCGCGCCCGGTGAAGCCGGAGTTCTTCTCCGAAGGCTTGACCACCACCATCAGCGCGAACATCACCAACGACTTCCGCTTCGGCTACCTGCGCAACTTCTGGCAGTGGTCGACGCAGGGCGGCATTCCGCAGATCGCGGGTCTGGGCGGTGCGGCTGAAATCGGCGGCGAAAGCTCCGTCGGCTCGCTGATCCCCGAGAACGTCGATTCGCAGGATACGCGCCAGCGCGCCTGGGACGGTCATGACTACAACATCAACGACACCCTGAGCCAGCTGCACGGCAACCACCTGCTTCAGTACGGCGGCACCTATCTCCGGATCTTCGATTACCACAACCGCAACGACAACGGCATCGGCATCGACACGTCGCCGACGTATCTGATCTCCGGAAACAATGTCACTGCCTCGAATTACGTGCTTCCCAACGGCGCGGGGTCTTCCGCTACGTCGGAGTACCCGATCCTGTTCAATGAAGTCACCGGTCTCATCCAGCAGACCCAGCTCATGTACACGCGCAGCGGATCGAGCCTCACCCTGAATCCGCCTCTGGAGTTCGGGTTCGACCAGAGCGTCATCCCGACCTATGAAGTGTTCGCGCAGGATACCTGGCACCTCCGGCCGACCTTGACCTTGACGTACGGTTTGAATTACGGCATCTCCATGCCGCCGTACGAAATCAACGGGAAGCAGGTCCAGATGTTGAACCAGTCGACCGGGCAACCGATCCAGATCCAGCAATACCTGGAATCGCGCGAATCCGCTGCTCTCGCCGGCTCTGTCTATGAACCGCAAATCAGCTTCGCGACCATCCGGAACGTGGATGGTGGGTCCGAGAAGTATCCTTACAACCCGTACTACAAAGGATTGAGCCCGCGCGTCTCCCTGGCGTGGGGTCCGAAATACGGTAGCGGGTTGCTCGGTAAAATCGTGGGCGACGGCAAGACCGTGATTCGCGGCGGCTACGCCCGCATCTACGGCCGTCTCAACGGCGTCGACCTGATGCTGGTGCCGCTGCTCGGCCCCGGCCCGCTGCAGGCCGTGTCTTGCCTCAATCCGACCATCACCGGCGGATGCAACACGGGCACTCCGACCACCGGCTTCCGCGTCGGCACCGACGGCTTGGTCGCTCCGCTGCCGGGCGTCGGGGCGCTGGCCAGCCAGGTCACCCAAACCCTGCCGCAACCGTTCATCCCAGGCGCCACCCAGAACGGCATTCTGAACGCAAGCGCGGCCGATGGATCGGGTCTCGATCCGAACCTCCGGCCGAACGTTTCAGACGAAGTCACGTTTAGCATTCAGCGCGCGTTCGGCAGCAAGATGCTGCTGGAAGTCGGTTACATCGGGCGCAAAATCGGCAACGAATTCTCGGAAATCAACCTGGATGCCGTGCCGACCATGACCACGCTGGGTGGCCAGACCTTCGCCCAAGCTTACGCCAACGTTTATACCGAGCTGTGCGGCAGCGCTACCGTCTGCTCCAGCCCCAACCTTTCGGCCGTCACCACGCAGCCGTTCTTTGAGGATGCGATGGGCGGATCCACCGGAGCGTATTGCGCCGGCTACGCCAGCTGCACCGCGGCGATTGCCGCGAAGCAGACAAGTAACTTCAAGACGGCGGCCGTAACGGCGATCTGGAACGGTCTCGCTACCCAGTCGGGTTGGACGCTGGGACGCACCCTGTTGTCGACGCCTTCCACCAGCCTGGGAAATCAACAGTTGTCCGGCGAATACGACTTTATCAGCTCGCTGGGTCATAGCAACTACAACGCCGGATACGTGGCCTTCACCTCCAGGGGTTGGCACGGCATCACGGCGCGCTCCAACTTCACCTACGGCCGCGCTCTTGGCGACGGCAGCGTGGTGCAGGCCTCCAGTTCCATCACCGTGCCGAACCCGTATAACTTCAACAACTTCGGCACCTACGGCGTGCAGCCGTTCGACATCAAGTACACCTACAGCTTGCTCATCCTGGCACAGGAGCCCTGGTTCAAGAACCAGCAGGGCTTCCTAGGCCGCGTGGCGGGCGGCTGGAGTCTCGCTCCGCTGTTTACCGCGCGCAGTGGCCAGCCACTTCGCGTCACCGACAACAACGGGGATGAGGAAGCCTTCGGCGAGTCCGGGACGGACGGTGGCAACAGCGGGCAATACGAAAACGCCGTGCCGTCCGCGGTCTTTACCGGCGGCAACTCGCCCATCTTCAACGAACAGAAGATTACCACCAACAATCCCTCCAGCGTGGGCACCAGCGGCAACACGGGCGCCAATATGTTCGCCAACCCGGTCGCGGTGTTCAACGAGTTCCGCCAGCCGATTCTGGGCCTCGATACCAACAGCGGCGGCGACGGCCCGATTCGTGGTTTCGGCTACTGGAACCTCGACTTGACCATTTCCAAGAACGTTCGGATCGCGGAACGCGTCAACGGGACGATCATCATCCAGATGGTCAACGTGTTGAATCACTTCGTTCCGGCCGACCCGACGGTATCCATTGCTTCGCCCACGTCGTTCGGTGTGATCAACAGCCAGTACACCAGCCCCAACGGAACGACCGCTCGCTGGATGGAGTTCGGTCTGCGCATCGGCTTCTAATCTTCGCCGAGGCTAGCTGCACTTAGAAAGGGGACCGGGAAACCGGTCCCTTTTTTCGTTTTCCGCGGTCCTGTTATGAGAGCGATGTATAATTTTTATGCGGGGTCGCGAAGACGGCTTCAGCTTATGCGCATCCACTGGCTGGTTCTGATCTCGGTGATTCTCCCAACCGCGTATTCCGCAAGCGTCCACACCACCGCCGCCGGCTGCGAATCCTGCCACGCCGGAATCCACAAGGTCTGGGCCCAGTCGCGGCATAGCAAAATGGTTCAACCCGCCACCCGGACCTCCGTCCAGGGAGATTTCACGCGCGGGCGGATCATCCTGCGGGGCCAAGCCTTCACCCTCGCCGAGCGGAACGGCGTTTTCTATGTCACCGACTCCTATCTGCATGGCACGCTGGAGGAGCACCGGGTCGATTACACGCTCGGCAACCGGCGAATTCAGCATTACTTGACGAAACTCCCGGACGGCCGGATTATCGTCTTGCCGCCGAGCTGGGATATCCTGCGCAAGCAATGGTTCCACAATCTCGACATCGACGACCCGGACGAGGCGCCGGGGGTGCAGGTTCAGCTCTGGAACAAGAACTGTTATTCATGCCACGTCAGCCAGGAGGAAAAGAATTTCGATCCGCAAACTGAGCGCTACTCAACCACCTGGCTCGATTTCGGAACCAATTGCGAGCGCTGCCACGGCGCCGGGAAAGCGCACGCCGCCCGCTACAAAACCACCGCGCGACCATTGCCGTTGAAGGACGATATCGTGCTGCAAACTCGCCTGGACCCCACCCGGAATACGCAGGTCTGCGCGCAGTGTCATTCGCTGCGCGACACCTATGTGACGGGTTACCAGGCGGGCGCGAACTACTACGATTTCTTTCTGCCGATTCTGGAGTTCGACTATCCTCCGAATGGCGATCCGGCGTATTTTGCGGATGGACGCACCCGGCGTTTTTCAAACGACTCCATCGGCTTTTGGCAGAGCGAATGTTTTCTGCAGGGCGGCGCCACCTGCCTGAGTTGCCATCGCGAACCGCACAACACCAACATCGACAAGAACCCGCAGTTGGCCGCCGATCGCAACCAGTTGTGCACCGGCTGCCATACCAATCTCTCGGCCGACAAAGAGCAAGCCGTGGCGCAGCATACCCATCATGCGGTTGGCAGTGCGGGACGATCCTGCGTGGAATGTCACATGCCCCGCACCGTAACCAGCATCAAAGCTCAAATCCGCGACCATTCCATGAGCATTCCGGTGCCGGAAAATACCATTCAACACGGGATCCCGAACGCCTGCAACGTCTGCCACCAGGATCGCGACGCACAGTGGGCGCTGAAGCAGATGACCGCCTGGTACGGCGAGGGTTCGCGTGAAAAGCTGATCCGCCGGGCGGACGCATTCACGCTGGCGCGCAAGAGCGATCCCGCGTCGATTCCGTTGCTGCTGGCGATCCTCGGAAATGCGAAGGAAGGTCCGTTCGCGCGAGCCAATGCGGCCGGTCACCTGGGGCGATTCAGCTACGATCCCACCGTGGCCACGGCGCTCGAGCGGGCCATTGAAGACCCGGAGCCGCTGGTCCGCGCGATCGCCACACTCAAGCTGAGAGCCGGACCTGCCGATCGGGACTCTGCCATCGCGCCGCTGACCAGGGCGCTCGGCGACTCCGCCGCCATTGTCCGGATCGGAGCGGCTGTTGCGCTGGTGGCGCTGGGAGTGCGCGATCTTCCCGGCCAACCAGGCGAGCAATTCAAGCAAGCCAAGGCGGCCTTCACCCGGCGCGCCGAGCATTACTCAGATGACGCCAATCAACAGATCGCGGCGGGGAGGTTCTATCTGCTGTCGGGCGATCCGGCGCAGGCGGTGAACGCTTTGGAGCTGAGTCTCCGGCTCGACCCACAAGCCGCCGTCCAATATCTGCTCGGGTATGCCTATGCGCAGCGCGGCGAGATTTCGCGCGCGAAAGAAATTCTCACGGCAATTCCCGTGACCGATCCGCAGTATTCGGCGGCGCAGAAATTGTTGGGCGGTCTCGAAGCTCCCCGGTAGGAATTCAGTTGGCCACCGGCGTTCGATCCGCGTGATCGATCACCATCACATCCATCGGTTCCTTGCGATTTTCCAGACGCAGCCCCAGTTGCTCCTGAACCGCGGTGTAAATGCTCGGCGCGGAATCGGGACGGTCGGCGGAGACCGGCGTGTTGTCCGGCGTCCACTCCAGCTTCAGGTCGTACACGCCTTTCAATCCGGTCTCATCCAGCACCGTTTCCTTGAGCTGCCGCGAGAGCAGCAATGCCAGCGCGTGCATCGTGATCTGATTGTGCGTGATGCTTCCGATCCGGTAGGTCATGTGGGAAGTGGCCGGGTTCGCCTCCACTTCGTGCAGCTTCAGTCCGCTTTTAGAAACGGTGAGCGCCAGGTGCGCCAGCTTGCGCTGCTCAGTGTGGATTTCCAGATGGAAGCGCTCGTTCAACAGAGTGCGCAGCATCAGCAGCATCTGTGCGCGCGGCGTGGAATTCGCGGCCTTGCCGACCACGTCGAAACGGACGTTCTTCGACTTCACCCAGTCCTCGCTCGCCACCTGATCGTCGCTCACCAGTCCGTAGGCGAACTTCACGCAGTCCGCCAGCGTGGCGTTGGTCAGCGTGAGGGTGTCGTTGCGGATCGAACCAAGGTCCGCGTTGTAGTTCTGGCCAGGCGCCAGCCGCTCGCTCGGCTTCAAGGAAGCGACGTCGAACGCCGGTGCGGCACTTTGACCACGCGCGGCGAAGGGCGCGGCAAGGGCTGCGAGGAGGAAACCGGTGACTCTCATCCGTACTAATAAATTAGTACGGGTGGCGCGTGATGTCAACCACGCTTCAAGCCGTGAGCTTTGCGCTGGCGGTGGAAAGCGGCGGCGCAACCACCGGAGTGGGGACGGCGCGCGGAAGGTCGGCGGCTTTTCGATCGAGCCACCTTTCGCTCGGGCAGTATTCCGGCACCAGATCACGAATGTGCTTCACCAGAAGCGCTGGTCTGCTCCTGGCGAGCAGGGTTCGCAGTTGACCCACCCACGCCGAGATCGCGTTCCAATCCGGCGGCGTCTGCTGAAAGATCTCGATCTTGTCGTGATAGGTGGGAAGCGTGCGCTCGCTGTGTTGATTTCCTCAAACAGCTTCTCGCCCGGCCGCAGATCGAGAATCCGAATCGGCCCGCCCATGTCAAGGACGAACAGCTCGGACGCGGTGCCCATGGTGGATGCCTGCAACACCAGCGAGACCGCTTCGGGGCTGGTCATGAAGTAGCGCTGGATTTCGGGATGGGTGACGCACACCGGTCCGCCCGCCGCGATCTGCGATTGAAAAATCGGCACCATGCTTCCGTTGCTGCCCAGCACGTTGCCGAAACGAACCGACACGCATTTGGTGAAGCGGCCTTCGCGCGCGCCGGGCGCGGCGGAAACGATCAGCTCGCACACGCGCTTGGTCACGCCCATGACGCTGGTCGGATTCACAGCTTTGTCGGAGGAAATCATCAGGAAATTGGGAATGCGCCGACGGATGCACGGCGTGGATCAGCTTCCACGTTCCGAAAATATTGTTCTGCACTGCTTCGCAAACGTGGCACTCTATCATGGGCACGTGTTTGTAGGCGGCCGCGTGGAATACGGAGTCGACCGCGCATTGATCGAACACGTCGGAGAGGGCGTCGCGAATGTCGGCGAGGGCGGCGACCACCTCGAGTTCCGGGTGCGATTCGCGCAACTCGCCTTCAATCCGGAAGAGATCGCTTTCGGCCTGATCGAGCGCTATAATGCGCGCCGGGCGAAAGCGTGCGAGCTGCCGGCAGAGCTCGCTGCCGATGGAACCCGCCGCGCCCGTCACCAGGACACTTCGTCCCGCGACCCAACGGATATTTGACCCCGCCATGGCAGATGCAATCGCCGCTTGCTGGATGCGGCTTAAGATCGCGTCGTGAATCCGATCGTTGATTTCGAGCCGCCGCTTCAGCGTGGCCCGATCCGCATCGATTTGCGCGAGACGTGCTTCCAGCGACTGGACGGCAGCCTCTTCCGCTCGCCGGCGCGCCAACGCATCCTGTTCGACGTAATCTTCAGCGAGCGCGTTCGCCGATTGCGCGGCCGATTGCGGGTCGGTGGCTTCGGCAGACACTCGGATGACGCCATTGGCGCCCACGGCGATTCGCGGATCAGTTGTGCCGGCGATATCGCGGTCGGCGGCTTGAAGAACGGCTTCGGCGTGGTAGATCCGCGGCCGCGCACGCAGGCGATACGCCGCCGCCGCGACACACACCACCAGCACCGCCACAAGCGTCCAGTTGCGACGCCACAATATGTATCCCCGGGCCACGCTCACATCCCGTGCCAGATGGCGAAACCGACCACTGCGGCCAATGCCGCTTCGCCAAGGTGAACTCCCGCCTTCTTCACCGTACTGGTGGGAACCAGAAGAATATTGTAGGGTCGACGCGCGACGTCTTCAGCTTTGCCCTGCTGGATTTTACTCAGGTTCACGGGAATTTCTTTGCGATCCATGCTGCCGGGCGTCATGCGGAGAATCTTCGCGTTTTGCGGTTGAGGCTGCGGCCCATAGCCGCCCGCCAGCGCCAGCGCCTCCAGCACGGTGACATTGGTGCGCGTGTTCAGCGGAAAGGCTCCCGCTTTCTGCACCACGCCGACCACCGAAATCGTATCGGCCACCGGAATGGTGATCACATCGCGCGGCCGGATCAGAATATTTTCCGCGGGCAACTTGGCAGCCAGCAGATCCCCCGTCATGATTTCCGCCGTGATGTGCTGCCCGGTCGGATCGGTCTGGGCGGTCGGCAGCGGAATGGGCCCATACTGAATCTCCCGCGTGATTTTGATCACCGATCCCGCGTCCGGGCGAAGGCCGCCCGCCACCGAAACCATCTCGGCGAGTGTCCTGCGCCCCTGCAACTGGTGCACGCCCGGCTGGTTCACCGCACCGATCACCGAGACCGGCTGGCTTCCATAGTCGACGATGGTGACTGACACTTGCGGCTTGAGCACCATCGGCTTCAAGCGATCCACCAGCGCACTCTGAAGCTCGCGTGGAGTCAGCCCCGCTGCTTTGACCTGGCCGATCATCGGCAAGTCGATGTACCCGCCCGGGTCAATGCGCACCGGCTTGTCCGAGAGTTCTTCAAACCCTAGCGCCCAGATTTTCACCTGGTCGTCGGGGCCGAGAACGTATTCCTGAACAGTCGGCGTGGGCGCCTGAATCAGCTTCTTTTCCGGCGCCTGCTGAGCGCGCGCGAACGCCGCCGCCAACACGGTCATCGCGATGAGCTTCATCATTCCTCCTTACAACGGGCGAACACAATCCGCATCCACTTCCACCAGCAACGATCGCTGCAAGCAGCGAAACCGAGAGCACCATCCGCACCGATTCCTTGACGGTGGCCACGATCCCTTCGATTCCGGCTAACGGTCCGCTCACCACTCGACCGCGCTGGCCGCTCTTCCAGAAAGGCCACGGCGTCATGCGAGCCTTGGCGCGCACTGCCGTGTGGAGCGCCGCGATTTCCGCGGAATCGACCGCCACCGGCGTGCGGCCCGCGCCCGCCAGGCGCAGAACGCCCGGCGTAGTCAGCACGGGAAGACGCGCATTCGCTTCGAAACGGCAGAACACGTAGCCCGGAAAGAGAGGGAGCTCGAACTCCCCTGCTCGATTCGCGTACTGGTGACGCTTGGTGTACAGCGGCCGCAACGTTTCATAGCCTTTGTGGTGCAACATCCGCGCGACTGCTTTTTCATGCCGGGCCGTCACTTCCAATGCGAACCACTGCGTTTCGACGCGATCCACTTCGGCGGCGTCTCTCGCCACTTCCCGGATCGGAGCCGGATTCGCGCTTTCCATCCGCCCGTCCAAGTTCCTCGATGCAGTGAGCGGATAAAGCTACCGCAATCTCGCGTCCCGCGAGTTTTCTCCGCTCACGCTCGAAGAATGCACCTCCACTGCCAAGCGCGTAAGTCGCGGCGAATGATCCAGGTGCGGCGGAGCGCAACCATTCCAGTGGTCAGGTGCGTCTACGTAGTGGTAGAAGATTTCCTTCGTCCCGCGAAACCGGTGGCGAATTCCTTGGAGAATACTGGCCTTGTTCTTGCTTCATGCCTGAATCGGCCTACGGTCCATGCCGGGCATCTCGCAGAAAAGATTTCATTCCACGATCAAAGGGCCAGCGGCGGAGGCGCTGGACACCTTGAGTGCGCATTCACACAGCATCGCGTTTAAATGGTCGGGCGCGCTTCAGGGGCTGGGATTTCGCATCGAAGATTTCCTGCCGGTTCGCGGACTCGAGTTCCAGTCGCTGGCCCGCGTGGTGCGGCACAGCACACTCTCCGGATTTCGCCGCCAGATTCGCGCGCTGGGGCGGCGTATCGCCCGGCGCGGAATTCGACTGGAGACCGCCGCGGCCGCGCTCAACCGCCTGTTCGAAATCTGCCTGCCGTATCTCCAGCCGGCCGTTGCGGTGGGACTCGCGCGGCTTCACACATTGGTGAGCATGTTAATTGTATCCGAGTATGCCGGTGAACCCGGCAGCACCGCGCCCGCGCTGGCCGAAACCAGTCTCACCGAAGCGCAGCGCAAGCAGCGTGGCGGTTCCGCTTACGTCACGCGAGTCTATGAGCGCGAGCGCCGCGCGCTCTCTCACGACCTGCACGACGAAGTGGGACACGATCTCATCATCATCAAGCTGTATCTCGAAATGATCAGCATGTCGCTCAAAGGCCGCGAAGTGGCCGACATTAAACCGCGCCTGGATGAAGCGATCGGTCTGGTTTCGCACGCCATCGATTCGGTGCGCCGCCTGGTTCTGGATCTGGGTCCGGCCGTGTTCGATGAGCTGGGGTTCCTGCCCGCCGTCAAATCCTACGCGCAGCAATTCTCCGCGCATACGCACATCCATGTAACCGTGCAGGAGGGGTACATGCCCGCGGACGTTCCCCTGACGCATCAGATCGCGTTGTATCGGCTCATGCAAGGCGCTCTTTCGAACGTCTTAAAGCATGCCCACGCACGCACTGTTCGCATCTCACTTGGTAGTGTGAAGGATTCCGTGCTTATCATGGTGGTAGAGGACGACGGCGTCGGCTTCGATCCGGCTCAAAAGCTGGGCCGGCGATCGTTTGGTCTGACCGCGATGCGCGAGCGCGTGGAAGTTCTGGGCGGACGTATTCTTGTGGAATCGTCGCGTGCCGGCCCCTTCAGCCGCGCGCACGGAACTCGAATTGAGGTCGGCCTTCCTTTGACCGCCGCGGCGGAGAAATGAGCGCGTAGTAATGTCCAACAAGATCAGGGTTCTCATCTGCGACGATCACGCGCTCTTCCGCGAAGGTGTGAAAACCATTCTCGCCGCGCATCCCGAATTTGAAGTTGTCGGCGAGGCGGAAGATGGGCGTGAAGCCGTGGAACGCGCCAATCGTCTCAATCCGGACGTCGTTCTTATGGACATTTCGATGCCTGTGCTCAAGGGCTTCGACGCGACGCGCCGCATCAGGAAAGACCGTCCGGGAGCCAAAGTATTGATCCTCACCGTTTATGACGATGAAGATCTGGTCGCGCGATGCCTGGATGCGGGGGCCTCGGGTTACATTTTGAAGGATTCCCCACCTGCGCAGTTGACGTATGCGATCCAGGCCGTCAGTAATGGCCAGCAGTACATGAGCCCGCGCGTCCTGACCACCGTGGTTCGCCAGTTTATCGCCAATCCGACGGAGCCTAAATCCAGCTACGATCTGTTGAGCGATCGCGAGCGCGAAATCCTGGTGTTGCTGGCCGAAGGCATCGCGTTGAAGGAAATCGCCAAGCGCCTGAACCTCAGCGTAAAAACCGTGGAGGCGCACAAGTACAACCTGATGCGCAAGCTCGATCTGCACGACCGTAGCGAGTTGATCCGCTACGCCATCCGCAAGCGTCTGGTGGAAGCATAATCGGGGACACGCGCAGCTTCCAAAATCCGAACGCGCCATGATGAGCATCTTCGCGGTTTTTAGACAGTTTTAATGCCCGCAAGTCGGCCGCAGGATCCCGGTAAGTGCTTCTTACTGACAGAAGTTGCATTCGCTGCAGAACTTGCACCCGGAAAAACCCGGCATTGACGAAACAACCAGCTATTTTACAATCACTTAGAATGATTCGAACGGCCCGGCGGGGTGGCCCGCCAGGTGCAATGTTCCGCTCTTCGAAACGCCGAAGGAGACCCCACGATCGCGATGACTAGAGAAGCCTACGGACAAGCTTACCAGCGCGGATACAATCTCACGGTTCGTTTTCTGATCTCCCGTGGAGTCCCGCGCGACATGGCCCGCGACGTTGCCCAGGCCGCCTGGGTGAAGGGCTGGGAGCGGTTGAGCCAGCTCCGCAACGAAAGCATGGTTACCACTTGGGTAAATGCGATCGCCATGAACGTACATCGCAGCGTCCTGCGCAGCGAGCGAGCTTTTCAGTCCCTGCCGGAATTTTATACCGGCACCGGCGTCAACCTCGCCGCGATCGACCTCAATCGAATCCTCACATTCTGCGCGCCCCGCGACCGCGCTCTCCTGGAGCTACAGATGCAAGGAGACACTGCGGAGGAGATTGCGCGAAAACAGGGGGTTACGGAGACCGCGATCCGCATCCGGCTGCTTCGAGCCCGCCGCGCCGCCCGTTCCAAGGCGGAGCGGAAACCTGTTCCGGTCTGCAAGCCCCTCCTGGCCAAACGCGATGCGGCGTGAGGCCGACCGAGGCCGGCGCTCCGTTTAAAGGCCTGCCCTCGCAAAGGAGAATATATTCATGAAACGCGGACTATTGTGTTTAGTCGCCGCCCTGCCTTTGCTCGCCGCCGACCGGCAGAGCGACGACTTGAAAAGAATTGACGTGGCCACCACTTCGCTGATCGAGATCATGCATGCCGCCGATGGGGGCGTCCCGTCCGACCTGATGCAAAGAGCGCATTGCGTCGGCGTCATTCCTGGCATGAAACGAGCCGGCTTTATCGTCGGCGCCGACTATGGGAAAGGTCTGGTCACCTGCCGTACCGGCGGCAGGAACAGGTGGAGCGCCCCCGACATGGTGGTTCTTTCAGGAGGAAGCTTCGGCTTGCAGATCGGAGCCGGCGAAACCGACATCGTGTTCACCATCATGAATCAGGATGGCGAGAACCGCCTGATGAAGGACAAGGTCACGATCGGTGGAGAAGTCGCGGCGATGGCCGGACCGGTCGGGCGAACGGTGCAGGCGCAAACCGACGCGTTGATGACTGCCGAGATCCTGAGCTGGTCGCGGTCGCGCGGTGTGTTCGCGGGCGTCGATCTCAGCGGCGCCAGCCTGCGTACCGATAAAGACGACAATCACGCGCTCTACGGCCGCGACGTCACGACGCACGAGGTTCTGCATGGCGACGTGACTCCGCCACCCGCCGCCTCGCGTCTGTACCGCGAGCTCGAACGGTATGCCTGGAAGGAGCCGCGGCATACCGGCGGCTACTAAGGCTTAACGGCCTTCAACATCGGGCCTGGTGCCGGAAGAACTTGTAAGTCGCGAGTAGCTTTTTCCTGCACCGGGCCCGGGTTGTCTCTGCGTTCCGTTGGATTGGGGCGTGGCGAAGAACTTGCTCCAATGAGGGTGGCCGCCGATTCTAGCTTCGCGGCCGCAAGGAGATTTCAGAATGTTGAACTGGGCGTTGACGTTCTTCATTATCGCGATCATCGCGGCAGTCTTCGGTTTCGGAGGAGTAGCCGTCGCGGCGGCCGGAGTGGCGAAGATTCTGTTCTATTTGTTCCTCATCCTTTTCGTCATCTCGCTGGTCGCAGGTCTCACCCGAAGGGTTTGACCATTCTTAAATGCTGAGTTCGAGGAATTTGGCTGGGACGGCGAAGGCCGTCCCTTTTTGAGTTAGCTCGGCGAAGGCCGTCCCTTTTTTAGTTAGCTCGGCAAAGTCCGTCCCGTCTTGTTAGCTCCGGCGAGTGGAAGTGCGCGCCGCGCGGCGATTGCCCTGATGGCTTTCCGATTCCTCGATCCGCTTGCGCCGCGTGATGTCTCGCATCACACCGACCATTCCCACCGGCCGGCGTGCCGTGTCGAAATGCACCGTCCCCAACAACTCCGCCCATGCGGTCGAGCCGTCCGCCCGCGTCAGCCGCATCTCTTCGTGAAAGTCGCGCAGCTGATCCACCGCTTCGATCAGCTTGCGCTTCACACGCTCGCGATCCTCGGGATGCACGGATGCGAGCGCGGTTTCCATCCCTGCGAAGGCTCCGCCATTTGAATGCTTCGATCCGCGCTTCGAACGATCCTTGGTACCCGCCGCCAGATCCCATTCCCACACGCCCGCATGATCCGCCGCGAGCATCAGCCGGAGCCGGTCTTCGCTCAGTTGAATGCGCTCATAGGCGCGTTCGAGATCGGCCGAGCGCAGCCGCTCCCGATCGCGCAGGCGCTTGGCCTCCAGTGCCGAAGCGACGCGTGCCGCAAGCAGGGCCGGATCCACCGGCTTGAACAGGTAATCCTCGGCGCCAATCTCCAGGCAGCGCCCCACCCCCGGAATTTCGTCGAGCGCCGAGACGATGATCACCGGAATCGAGCGCAGCGCCGGATCGGCCTTGATCTTTTCGAGCACTTGAAAGCCGTCGAGCTGGGGCATCAGCATGTCCAGCAGGACCACTTCAACCGGCTCGTCCTGCGGAGCTTCGACCAGGCGCTCCAGCGCCTCGGCGCCGCTTGAAACCTCCGTCACCTGGTGGCCGCGACGCTTCAGAAAGCGCCCCAGCAGGTCGCGATTCTCGGCGTTGTCGTCCACAATCAGAATCCGGCCCGTGACGGTGTCCGGCCGGGTCTGCGTCGGGGGAACGCGTGACGGGCGGCGTCCGTGTGTACGAATCGCGGGGTGGGCCGGAGCGCCGCTGTCGCGTTCATCGACAAAGGCCAGCAGCTCCGTGGCTGCGCGGCCGATTCGCAGGATATCCTCCGCGTTCAGCACGCCCGTGTTCTCACTGGTGATGGCGCCCACCGCCTGCAGAATGGTGTGCAGCGGCGCGGCGAAATCCCAGCGCAGATTCGCAACGCTTTCCGCGGCCAGCCTTGCGCCGCGCGGGGCCGCGTTCGGGCCCAGGTGTGTGTGGATCATCCGCACCAGGTGGCGCGCCGTCTCGCGAATGCGCGTCAGGTTCTGATGCAGGCTGCTGTAGCCGAGTTCCGGCGACTCATCCATCAGCAATTCTGAATATCCGATGATGTGGTGGAGCGGCGTCAACAGTTGATGGCGCAATCCGGCGATATCGATGGAGGCTTTTGCCTCCCGCTTCGGATTCGTCTTTGAAGCGTGTTCCATGGCCGGCTTCGGACCGATTTTAGAACCGATTTTAGAACCAATTTTAGAACCAATTTTAGAAATAGATGCGTGACTCATGCCGCGGCCTCGGGTTTGCTTGAACTACAGCGGGCATGCTCATGGCCAAAATCCTGCTGGTGGAAGATAACGAAATCAGCCGCGACATCCTGATGCGCCGTCTGAAGCGCTTCGGCCATGAAATTATCGTCGCGAGTGACGGTTCCCAGGCGGTCGCCCGGGCGCAAAATGATCACCCCGACTTGATCCTGATGGATATGACGCTGCCGGGGATGGATGGCTGGGACGCCACCCGTGTATTGCGGCGGAACATTGATACATCGCGGATTCCCGTGATCGCGCTCACGGCCCATACGCTGCCCGCCGATCGCGATCGCGCCCTGAAAGCCGGGTGCGATGAGTTCGAGCCGAAGCCGGTGGAACTGGAACCGCTGATGCGAAAAATCGAAACGTTGCTGACGCACGGCCGCGACTCCGTATAGTACTCGATACGCAAATTAGACGGCCCCGCCGATGGGATGCAACAGTAAAAATGACGTAGCCAGCGCCGGAAATGCACCCAGCCTTTCCGGGTCTTTTTTCAAGGCGCGAAGTTGGGCCGCGCAAATCTTACCGGAACCACTTTCATGCGCTCCCGGCAAAGTGCGAAGATTTCACGCGAACCGTGCACGGAACCGCGATTGCACCTTCTCTAGAAAAGGAGTTCCTCTCATGAAGCGGTTCAAACGCTCGGCCCTTCGCCGTGCGTTGTCCATCCTGTTGTTTTCGGTTGGGCTGATCGGTGTGCCCATGGCCAAGGCCGATATTCTGCGATTGCGCGACGGCCGCATGTTCACGGGCGAGTTTCTGGGCGCCACCAAAAATCAGATCTGGTTTCAAGCCGATTCGCCGGTGAATCTCATTGGTCCCACGGCCTATGCCGTCGTTCAGGTCGAGAGCCTTACCTTCGGCCCCGTGCCGAAGCAATCGGGCGCTGCCCAAACCATCCAGCCGCTCTGTAACGCGGCGAATTGCCGGAATCCCTTCGATGCTATACTCGTGACTCTCGCCCGTGAGTCACAAAAAACTTACCGCCCGTCAGATCAACGATTTCATGAACAACCGGCTCCGGTTCAACCGCCTGCTGGGAATGAAGGTCACCCGGGTTCATAACGACGGCGTGACCGTCGAATGCGCCATGCGCGACGACTTAATGAACGCCGCTCACGCGCTTCACGGCGGTGTGTTCGCTACGCTCGCCGACGCGGCGACAGGAATTTCGCTGCACCGGCACTTGGGCGGCACACGCGCCATCACCACCGTCGAGTTGAAGATCAACTATTTTCGCCCCGTGACCCAGGGACGGATCTTCGCACGCTGCCGCCTGGTCCGCATCGGATCGCAGATCTGCGTCGGCGCTGTGGAACTGTCCGACGATCGCAAACGCCAGGTGGGCGCTGCGCTGGTCACCTACATGCTGCTCGGCGAACGGACCGTGGCTACTCCCGCAGTGCAAACGTAAACAGTGCGTGGCCGGCTGCGATGGCGACATACTGTTTCCCGTCGATCAGGAAGGTAATGGGAGCCGCTTCTTCCGACCCGCCCAGGTTCGCGCGCCACAGCTCATTCCCGTTCCGCGCGTCGAGCGCGTAGAAATAACCTTCCCGGCCGCCCGCGAACAGAAGATCGGAAGCCGTCGTCAGGATGCCGCTCGCGGTGACGTCGCTCATCTTGAACATGAATTTCTTCTGCCCGGTTTTCGGGTCGATCGCCAGCACCGCGCCGTACGCCGAGCCTTCTTCCGGCGTATTTCGCGATCCGCGCCGCCCCATGCTCATCGCGCGCGGCACTCCTCCGGTAAACCGCTGCCCCTCCACGAACTTCTGCGGCATCTTCGACATATTCATGCTCGAATCCTGCCAGCTCGGAATGTAGAACAGTTGAGTGCGCGGACTGTACGACGGCGAATACCAGTTGGTCGCGCCGAACAGGTTCGGATAGATCACCGTGCCTTCCTTGGTGGGGCTCATCTCCGGCAGACGCATGGGACGTCCGCTTTCATCCAGTCCCTTCGACCAGTTGATCTTCGCGTACGGATACCCAGCCAGAAATTTTCCCGTGACGCGATCGAACACATAAAAATATCCGTTGCGATTCGCCCACATCAGCAGTTTGCGTTTGGTCCCCTGCCAATCCGCGTCCACCAGCACGGGAATCTGCACCGCATCGTAATCGTATTCATCGTGCGGCGTGAACTGGAAATACCATTTGAGCTTGCCCGTATCCGCGTCGAGCGCCACCGCGCAATCGCTATACAGGTTATCGCCCGCGCGATCGTCGCCATCCCAGTCCGGTCCCGGATTTCCGGTGCCCCAATACACCGTGTTGAGTGAAGGATCGTAGGACCCGGTCAGCCACGCGGGCGCGCCGCCGTGCTTCCATGAATCGCCATTCCACGTTTTCATCGCCTTCGGATCTTCGGGACCGCCGGTGGTGTAAAACTTCCAGACCTCTTTCCCGGTCCGCGCATCGTACGCCGCGATGAATCCGCGAATTCCGTACTCGCCGCCCGCCACGCCCACCAGCACTTTATCCTTGACCACCAGCGGCGCGTGCGTCACCGCGTAGCCGGCCTTCGGATCGCCGACCTCGATATTCCACGCCGGCCGCCCGCTTTTCGCGTCGATCGCGATCAGCCGGCCGTCGATGGTTCCCATGTACAGCAGGCCGCCCCACACCGCCAGGCCGCGATTCACCGATCCGCAGCACACCCGCGCGTCGCGCGACGGCCGGTATTCGTAATCCCAGAAAATCCGTCCGGTTTTCGCGTCCACCGCGTAGGCGTGATCGGGCGCCTCGGTGAAGTACATGATCCCGTCGATCACCAGCGGAGTGGTTTCGAACTTTTCAAGCGATCGCGCCTGGAAAATCCACTTCAGCTCCAGGTTTTTGACGTTCCCCGGCGTGATTTTGTCCAGCAGGCTGTAGCGCTCGCTCGAATAGTCGCCTGAATAATGAATCCAGTTCTGCGGCTCGCGCTCGGGATGCAACAGGCGGTCATTGGAAATCTGCCCGGCGAGCATGGCCGCGACAGCCGGAATCAGAATCACGAAAGTCTTCTTCATTGGGAACCTTTTAGAGTGAGCAGATAACTGACCACGTCGGCGATCTCCTGCGTGCTGAGCTTGCCTTGATACGACGGCATCGGCGTGGTTTTCAAGAGCGTATACTCGCTCAAGTCGGATTTGGAAATCGAAATCAGCCGTTGTTTCTGGTCGATGAGCTGGATGGTGTGCGTATCTTCGTTGAGCCGCCTGCCCATGATGGTCGTGCCCTGCTTGGTGACTAGGCGCACCATCCGGTTCTGCGCGGGGATTTCCTGGTCGGGCTCCAGCAGCGCGTGTTCGAGATAAGCTTCCTTGCGCGTGGCGCCGATGTCGCTCAGATCCGGCCCGAAATAGGAGCCCATGCCATTGGCGCGATGGCACCCGGCGCATCCGCCCTTGCCTTCAAAAATCGCCGCGCCTCGAGTTGCATCGCCCGGGGCCTTCCCGCCGCCGGTCATCGCGTGCATCGATCGCAGATACGCCACCAGATCGCGCCGCTGCGCCGCGGTGAGATTGGTCGGCGGCATACCCGTACCCGGGATTCCGCCGGCAATGATTTTCGATACTTCTTCGTCGGTCGATGCTCTGCGAATTCCGGTGTGAAAACTCACGCCGTTCACCTGGTCGCCGTTCTCGCCGTGGCACGGCTGGCAATTCGCCCGATAAAGCTGAAGACCCGCATCCTGCGCCCCCAGAGGCAAAAGCCCGGCCGCCAGCAGCAGGGCTGCTCGTTTCACCATATCCGTTTAGTATATACGGCGAGGCCGGCACTGGGTCTGTTCGAACGACACCTCTTGAGGCCGTCGCGCGACCGTTTTGAAGACCGCGTCCGCCCTCGCCCGCCGGATCTACAACCCTCAACCGGCGATCATGCCGCCGTCCACTGCCAAGGACGCACCGATGATGTACGAAGCCCTGTCGGAACCGAGAAAAACAATGACATCCGCGATTTCTTCGGGATTGCCCATGCGTTTGTTGGGAACTTGAGCCTCAACGAAGGCCGCTTTGCTTTCCTTTGTCTGTGCGAAACGGTTGAACATTGCCGTTTCAATCGGCCCAGGGCCGACGACGTTGACACGAACACCAGTACCGGCGAGTTCGAGAGCCGCCGACTTCGTGATCCCCTCCACCGCTGCTGCCTCAGATCGGTAACGAGAAACGCGTTTACGGCCCGACCCGTTTCGTGGCGGATTGAGGCGCGACGGCCGAGCTGGATGGCGCGGCTCATGCTCATCCCTTAATCATGCCTGACTCGCCTTCACCACATTCGGCACGGCCCGCACTTCGGCTCGATCGATAGCGTGAAGAGGTTCGATCTCAGTAGGTGCTTTCCCGTCGCAGGCCGCAGTACCCGAGCAAAACGATCTCATCGAAGATGTCATAGCGGAATCGCCAACGCCCGAGCGATAGCCGATACTGGCCCTCGCCAGCCGGTACGCCTCCCAGTTTTTTTATATGGTGCTGCCGCGTCCGGTTGTAAGGATCAGACGCCAGGATCAGCGCTGCGCTTTTTTCAACGGCGTCGAAGTCGCGGTGAGCTCTTTGCAGCTTTGTGGACAGCCGATCGTAGCGGGGAACCGTGCGAACCGTGAAGTTCGCGGGTGTCATGCCTTGCGGCGTGGACGCCTCGTTCGCGCGCCGCGTTCAGCAAAAAGCTCCTCAATCGGCCGGCTCTTTCCAGTTACAAACTCCGCATAGCCTTTCCGAATAAACCCGCGGACCTTGGGGTCGCGAATTTCGCATTCGTCCTCAATCTCATCCGGCGTGGGTTTAGGCACGATCGTGATCGTTCGGTCGGCGACCTTAAACACAACCGGTTCGCCCGGCTTGAAGCCCGCCTTCCGGCGGATACTCTTCGGAATCGTGATTTCAGGTTTGAGCGTGGTGCTCATGGTTCACAGTATCAGGGGCGCCGTCTTAGAGCAACTCAGCCGCGCTGAAGAAAAACGGGATCTCCACCGCCGCCGTCTCCGGCGCATCCGATCCGTGCACGCAGTTGCGTTCGATCGACTGCGCGAAGCGTTTGCGGATGGTTCCCTCCGCCGCATTCGCCGGATTGGTCGCGCCCATCGTGTCGCGCCACTTCTTGATCGCATCGGGTGCTTCGAGCACCATCACCACCACCGGACCCTCCGTCATGAACTTCACCAGCGACCCGTAAAACGGCCGCTCGCGATGGACCGCGTAAAATCCCTCGGCTTCCATCTGGCTCAGCCGCTTCATTTTCATTCCAACCACGCGGAATCCGGCGTGCTGAATGACGCCGATAATGTCGCCCGACTGTCCCGCCGCAACCGCGTCGGGTTTGATGATTGCAAATGTTCGTTCCATTAGATTCGTGACTTGACCTTTTCGCCGATCTCAGCGGGCGTGTCGCAGACCGTGACTCCGGCCGCCTTCATCGCCGCGATCTTGTCCTCAGCCTTCCCGCTGCCGCCCGAAATGATCGCGCCCGCATGACCCATCCGTCGTCCCGGAGGAGCCGTCTGCCCCGCGATAAATCCGATCACCGGCTTCTTCACGTGTTCTTTAATGAACGCCGCCGCGGTCTCTTCCGCGTTGCCGCCGATCTCGCCGATCATCACAATCGCATGCGTGTCGGGATCGTCATTGAACAGCCGCAGCGCGTCGGTGAACGAAGTCCCGATAATCGGATCGCCGCCGATGCCGATGCAAGTCGATTGTCCGATCCCCAGCTTGGTCAACTGCCCCACCGCTTCATAAGTCAGCGTGCCCGAGCGCGAAACCACCCCGACGTGTCCCAGCAAATGAATGTGCGCCGGCATGATCCCGATTTTGCATTTCCCCGGCGAAATAATTCCTGGACAATTCGGACCGATTAAACGCGTTTTTGGATGCTTTTTCAGATATTCCCACGCGCGAATCATATCCGCGGCCGGAATCCCTTCCGTAATGCACACCACCAGCGGGATGCCCGCGTCGGTCGCTTCCATGATCGCATCGGCCGCGAACGGAGGCGGCACGAAAATCACCGACGCATCCGCGCCCGTAGCCTTCAAGGCATCGTTAACCGTATTAAAAACCGGCAGATCCAGGTGCGTTTGCCCACTCTTGCCGGGCGTCACGCCGCCCACTACTTTCGTCTTGTACGCGATCGACTGGGTGGCATGGAAGGTCCCTTCCTTGCCGGTGAATCCCTGAAACAGGACGCGCGTGTTTTCGTTGACCAGGACGCTCATTTCGCCAACCCTACAACTTTCTGCGCGGCGTCCCGCATGCCGTCCGCAACCGTAAAATTAAATCCCGATTCCATGAGTATTTTGCGCCCTAATTCGACGTTAGTTCCCTCCATTCGAATCACAATCGGCACCTTAATTGACAATTCGCGCGCCGCGCCGACCACGCCTGCGGCCAGCGTATCGCAGCGCAGAATCCCGCCGAAAATGTTGATCAGCACGGCTTTCACCGCTGAATCCGACAGCAGAATGCGGAACGCATTCTTGATTTGCTCGGCATTGGCGCCGCCGCCCACGTCCAAGAAATTCGCCGGACTTCCGCCCGCGAACTTGACGATGTCCATGGTCGCCATGGCCAGCCCCGCGCCGTTCACCATGCACGCCACGTTGCCGTCCAGCTTGATGTAATTCAGTCCGAACTTCGACGCTTCCACTTCGAGCGGATCTTCTTCATTCAGATCGCGCAGCGCCACCAGATCCTTGTGCCGGAACATGGCGTTATCGTCGATGTTCATCTTGCAGTCGAGGGCGTAAACTTTTTCGTCCTTGGTCAGGATGAACGGATTGATCTCGGCGAGCGTTCCGTCCAGCGCATCGCCGGCTTTCGACAATGCAATCATCGCGTTGGCTGCCAGATTCGCCGCCGGTCCGGTAAATCCGATTCCGAACGCGAGCTTGCGCGCCTGAAACGGATGCAGCACCGGGTCGAGCGGCTCTTTCAAAATCCGCTCGGGAGTCTTGGCCGCGACCTCTTCGATCTCGACGCCGCCGTCGGCCGACGCCATGAAGACGTTCTTGCCCAGCCCGCGGTCGAGCACAATGCCCAGATAAAATTCATGCGCGA
The DNA here is from genome assembly GCA_963797245.1 of Terriglobia bacterium. Classification (GTDB taxonomy): domain Bacteria; phylum Acidobacteriota; class Terriglobia; order Bryobacterales; family Bryobacteraceae; genus Palsa-187. The sequence goes on along the minus strand of CAWCPE010000003.1, from coordinate 85,736 downwards.
TGGGCAGCGTCTCTTCGATCAACAGCTTCTGCACCAAGCGCCCTTCCGGCCCGGTCTGATGCGTGATGAGGGTCATCCCGAGCATTTTTGCCGCAATCTCGCGCGCTTCCGCGGCATTCTTGGCGATCTTGACGCCGCCGCCCTTTCCGCGTCCGCCGGCGTGAATTTGAGCTTTCACCACCACGCTTCCGCCGATTTTGTTGGCGGCCGCTTCCGCCTCGGCCGCAGTGGTGGCCACCTCGCCTCTGGGCACAGGGACGTTGTATTTGGCCAAGAGTGCCTTGGCCTGATATTCATGGATCTTCATGGCTGTTGGAGAATTTTTACTATAACAGACCTCCGCGCTCGCGCAGCAGTGCGATCGTCCTCGGACTCTGAAGCCGGCCGGCGTGGCTCGGATCGGCGCCGGGAAACAGCAGCGCGTAGCCGAGCGGTGTGCACTCGACCACTTCCTCGCGCCGTCTAATGTGCCCCGGCAGTTTCGCGCGGATGGACAAATCCGCGCCGCGATCGAGGAGCAATTCGAGCACTGCCAGACCTTTGTCGTCGAACTGCGAGGCGGCGTGGAAGGTCGGCGTCTGGCCGCAGGCTGCCGCGGCGTTTACGTCCGCGCCGCGATCGAGCAGGAGCTTCGCGGCTTCGGCGTTGCAATATTCAGCGGCCAAGTGCAGCAGCGTGCCGCCTCTGAGCGTCAGCCGCCGCATGGCTGTGCTGCCGAAGTCGAGCTCGGGAAAATGACAATGGATCAGCTCCGGATCTCGATCGAGATCGAGCCTGCCGCGAAGAATATCGAGCACCGGCGCGTCATACCGCGTGACGGCGCCCGATTCGAGCAGCGTATCGATGCATACGGTCAGGTCCGGCGAACGCCAATAGGACTGGATCACGTAATCGAGCGCGCTCCGTCGCGCGCCATTCGGATTGGCTCCATGGTCGAGCAGCCAGCGGAGCGCGGCCGGGTCCACCGTTTCACAGGGCGCGAAAATAATGGGGAAATCCCCGCCGCATTCGGCGTTCACGTCGGCGCCGTTTGCGACCAGAAGCTCCATCATGGGAATCCGATCGGCGTTGAGCGCGGCCCGCATCAATGGCGCGTCTCCGCCCTGGTGAACGTCGGAGCCATGCTCGATCATCCATCGCGCCATCGCGAGCCGAATCGGTCCCGGCGGCTCCCACGGTATGCGGCATTCGGCCACCCAGGTGAGCGGTCCGCTTTGCTGATAGCCCAGTTCCGCGCGATGCAGCGCGGGGTCGGCCGTCATAAGTTGTTTGATCCGGTCAAGATCGTTCCGATCGATGGCCTGTTTCAGTCCGCCGATCCGGTCCCAGGATTCGACGTAGGCCTTGATCTTGGGCCAGCTCGGGAATCCGTAATGGCGGGCGATCTGGAATTGGGCGTCGGTGAGAGAAGCAGCGGAGCCGGTTTTGAGAAGATCTTTCGCCTGGTCTTTGAGATGGCGAAGATCGGGACGATCGGGCAGGGTCGGCATGAGCGACCTCCTTTCAAATATCGCCCGTTGTCCGCAGTGCGGGCCAGAAAGAAGGTTCGCGAAAATCGAATCGAACCGGGTGGGCTTCTACCCTTTCCGCGGACCGGATGCGTCCCTGAACGCTAGGGGGATTCTAGCATGGGTTTGCGCAGACCCGGCCGATCCACCCCGCCGGCGGGGCTGGTCGGTGCAAGACAAGCCCTGACCCGTGAGAGTTTGTGTGAAAAGTGGAATTGATCGGCCTTGCTCCCCTCCCTCACGGTCGGGGTTCCGTTTTGCGCCACGTCGAATGAGCCACAAACGGAACCCCGCGCGTGAGCAAGGGGAGCAGGTCCGCAGTTTTCACACAGACTCGTGAGGGCGGGGTCCACTCGAGGCGAAAGTCAAAGCACTTCGGAAGCGGGGGACTAAATACTCCCCAATCTTCGGATTACGAAAAACGGCAGCATCACGATCGACCACACCAGATGCAGCGCGCCGCCCACCGCGATCCCCACGATCCGGAACGGCAGCGTGATCAGCCACACGATCGGATAAAGAAAAATCGCCGCAATCGCCAGCGGCCAGCACAGCACAAACAGGATGCACCACAGCAGAAAGGTGAACATCACAATTGTCCTTTTCCAGAAATACGAAAAGGACGCGCCAAAAGTTCAGTCGAGTTTCGCGGGCGCAGCCGGCACCCAATACAGAGCCCCGCCATTGCGAGCCTCCGCCTTCACCTGTCCGCGACGCTGCATGAACTCCAGATGCGCCAGAATTTCAAACACCGCGAAGTGTTGATGAAATGGCGAGAGCCCACGCGGCCACACCTTTTGCACGATTCCGTAAGCCGTCATCGGCTCGCGCGTGATGTGGCCCAGAATCTCCCTGCAACGCTGATCGTGATGCTCGGTCGTTTCCTTGATGCGCGCGCGATGCCCTCGAAACGCCGTCCCGTGCGACGGCAACACCAGGTCAATATCTAAGGGATGCAGCTTCGAAAGCGATTCCAGATATTCCGCCAGCATATCCGAGCCCGGATGCCAGCCGATGTTCGGCGTGATGTGCTCCAGAATGTGATCGCCAGAAATCAGGTACCGATGCTCCGGCGAGTACAGGCAGATGTGGCCGGGCGAATGCCCCGGAGTCCACACGGCTTCGAGTGTACCGCCGCGCACCGGAATGCTCTCGCCGCCCGCCAGCAGCCAGTCCGGGGAATGCTCTCGGAAATGCCGCCGCACATCCTTAAGCGCGCGATCCATTTTCACTTCGAGATCCGCCGGCACGCCCGATTTGCGCATGGCTTCGTCGAAAAACGGCGCACGGCTTTCGCGCGCCACCAGCGCCAGGTATTCGCACTCGGCACGATGCATGATCAGCCGGGCGCCCGACAGATCCAGAATCTTCCACGACAGCCCGATGTGATCGGGATGCAAATGCGTCAGGCACAGTAGCCGGATTTGCTTCCACTCGATCTTCCGCTCGGCCAGCGCCCCGGCGAGCGCGTCGAAACATTCCGGCGTCCCGATCCCCGAATCGACCAGCAGGTACCCGTCGTCCAGATCCACCAGGTGAACGTTGACGGATTCCAGTTCCCACGGCATGGGAAGCGTGACCGTATGAACTCCCGGCACGCCGTTCTGATGAGCGCTCATGCCACCGCGTCCGCCGCGTGATACGAGCTCCGCACCAGCGGACCGCTTTCCACGTGCCCGAATCCCATCTCGTAGCCTCGCTTTTTCAGATCCGCAAATTCATCGAGCGTCACGTAGCGCAGAATCGGCAGATGCTTCGGAGACGGCCGCAGATACTGGCCCAGCGTCAGAATATCCACGCCCGCCGCGCGCAGATCGCGCATCACGCCCAGCACTTCTTCGATGGTTTCGCCCAGTCCCAGCATCAATCCCGATTTCGCGGGAATCGCCGGCCGCGTACGCTTGACGTAGGCGAGCATATCGAGCGACCGCTCATATCGCGCCCCCAACCGCACCTGCCTGTACAATCGCGGGACCGTTTCCGTATTGTGATTCAGCACATCCGGCGACGCTTCAAGCACGATATCCATGGCCGCGTGCGACCCCTGGAAATCCGGCACCAGCACTTCCACGCCGCAGCCCGGAACGCGCTCGCGAATCGCGCGGATGGTCAGCGCAAACAGCTCCGCTCCGCCGTCCTTGCGATCGTCGCGATTCACGCTGGTGATCACGGCGAATTTCAGTCCCAGCACCGCGCAAGCCTCCGCCACCCGACGAGGTTCATCGTAATCGACGGTCAGCGGAGCGCCTTTCTGCACCGCGCAGAATCCACAGCGACGCGTACACACGTTTCCCAGGATCATGAACGTCGCCGTCAGCCGGTTCCAGCAATCGCCGATGTTGGGGCAAGCCGCGCTTTCGCACACCGTGTGCAGCTTCAGCTCTTCCACCAGCCGCTTCAAATCACGATAATTTCCGCCCACCGGGGCTGGAGCGCGCAGCCAAGACGGCCGCGCCGGTTTAGGTTCAATCGTTACCAACACTCGCTTTCATTGTAGCGATTCGCGTTTCAATCACGCGCGATTCGTCGAAATGTTCCGCCCGATCGAAGAACGCCGGGAACATTTCAAACGCATGACGCGGAATGAATCCGACCAACTGGCACGACGCAACCTCGGCTTCCGCGCAAATCGCCGCATACACGCGATCGAGCGGCGTCTCGCGGAAATTCGTGAAGTTCATCGAAACCTGGGCGCAATTGCGCGAGGCCAGATACCGTCCCATCGCCTTCACGAACCGGAATCCGCCGGACGACTCACGGATCTTCCGCGCAATCGCCTGCGCAACACTCACATCCGTCGTCGCCAGATTCGCGTTGAACGCGATCAGGAAATCGCGCGCTCCAATCGCGCACGCGCCCGCCGAAACATGCGCCGCGATATCGCCAACATCCGGAGGTTGACCGTCGAATCCGGGACGCCTTACGCGTTCCAGGCGCCGACGGTTCTCGCTCAGCGCGGCGGCTTCGTAAAAATACGCCGGCACGCCGAACCGCCGCCAGATCTCTTCACCCGCGCGATGCGCGATGCTCACGCAGTCATCTATGGTGGCGTTCTTGAGCGGCACAAACGGGATGACGTCCGCCGCACCCACTCGCGGATGCGCGCCTTCATGCAATCGCAAATCGATACGCTCCGCCGCTGCGCCAGCCCCGCGAACTGCGCCTTCGAGCACCGCTTCTTCCGGCCCTGCAAACGTCACCACGCTGCGATTGTGATCCCTGTCCGATTCCCAGCCAAGCAGCAGAACTCCGCGCACGCTTTCAATCGCCGCGACGATTTCGCGCACCGTCACAGCATTCCGTCCTTCCGAAAAATTCGGGACGCACTCGATCATCGCTGTACGATCATAGAAATTGCCCCCACGCCAGCGCAAACTCAAAACGCTCGACCGCGTGCTGTCCAAAGCCGGCCTGGGCTCGCGCACCGAAGCCCGCCAGTGGATCGCCGCAGGCCGCGTCACTGTGAACGGCCGCAAAATTCTCGATGCGGAAACCTGGGTCGACCTGGATCGCGATCGCGTCACCTTCGACGGCCGCCCGCTCCGCGCTAGCAAGAAAATCTATCTGCTGCTCTACAAACCCAAAGGCTACCTGACCACCTACAAGGACCCCGAAGGCCGCAAGACGGTTTACGATCTGACCACCAATATCAAAGACTGGATCTTTCCCGTCGGCCGCCTCGACCAGGACACCAGCGGCCTGCTGATCATGACCAACGACACGGACTTCGGCGATTTCGTCACCAGCCCCGAATCGAAAGTTTCCAAAACCTACCTGGTCAAGAGTTCCACGCTGCTTATCGATGCCGATCTCGACCGGCTCCGCCGCGGCGTTACGTTGACGGACGGGCCCACGCGCCCGGCCATCGTGGATCGCATTCGCGATTCGGCGCGGTACACGTTTTTCGAAATCACCATCACCGAAGGCCGCAATCGCCAGGTGCGAAGAATGGTGGAAGCGCTCGGCGCGAAGGTTTTGAAACTGGTGCGAACCGCCATCGGGCCGGTGCAGATCGCGGGACTCGAAATCGGCAAACATCGGCCCCTCACGCCCGCCGAAGTTCAATCGCTTTCGCCGCGCACCAGGTCTTCGTAAGTTTCGCGGCGCCGCGCGACGTTCCATGCCGCGCCATCCACTAGCACCTCCGCCGCGCGCGGACGCGAATTGTAATTCGACGATTGCACGAACCCGTAGGCGCCAGCCGAGCAGATCGCCACCAGGTCACCCGGGAACACGCCCGGCAGTTCCCGGTCGCGCGCCAGAAAATCTCCGGTCTCGCACACCGGCCCGACTACGTCCACACGCGAGGCAGGCGCACCCGTTTCCCGCACCGGAATGATCTCGTGATGCGCGCTGTAGAGCGCCGGCCGGATCAGATCGTTCATGGCCGCGTCCACGATCACGAATTCCTTGTCGCCGGTCTTCTTGCGATACAGCACCCGCGCGAGCAGGACTCCCGCGCTCGCCACAATCGATCGTCCCGGCTCGATGAACGCATGCAGATTTTTTTCACGGACCCGCGCAGTCAGTTCCGCGACAAACGCGGCAATGGGAGGCGCGGCGTCACCAGCCTTATACGGCACGCCCAACCCTCCACCCAAATCGGCATGGCGAATGTGGAAGCCCTTGGCCCGCAGCCGGTCGATCAGTGCCAGCACCCGGTCGGCCGCCATCATCACCGGCTCCAGATCCATCAACTGGGACCCGATGTGGCAGCTCACGCCTTCAACCAATAGATTCTGATGCGCCCGCGCATGTTCGTACACCGCTTCCGCCTGGTCGATATCGATGCCGAATTTATGCGCCAGCCGCCCGGTCGAAATGTAGGCGTGCGTCGACGCGTCCACGTTGGGATTCACGCGCATCGCCACGCGCGCCTTCACCCCGCGCCGGTGCGCCATCGCGTCGATCAGCGCCAGTTCCGGTTCCGATTCGCAATTGAAAATGAAAATCCCGGCCGCGAGCGCCTGATCGATCTCCTCGGCCGTCTTTCCAACTCCTGAGAAAACCACTTTGGAGGGATCGCCGCCGGCTTTGAGCACGCGAAACAATTCGCCGCCCGAAACAATGTCGAATCCCGCGCCGGCTTGCGCCAGCACCCGCAACACGCCCAGGTTGCTATTGGCCTTCACCGCATAACAAACCGTGTGCGCGACGCCGCCGAACGCTTGGTCATAAGCGCAATACGCGTCCCGGATGGCGCCCGCCGAATACACGTAACACGGCGTCCCCACCCGCCCGGCGATGTCGGTCAGCGCGACCGATTCGCAATACAGCGCCCGATCGCGATATTCGAAGCTCATCAGCACACCCGCATCGCGACCACGCTCTGATCGTCGGTAATCACAGTATCGTCGCGATGCGCGTCCAGTTCATGAAACAGCGCCGAAGCGATGCACTTGGGGGTCTGCGCGCCGCGCTTCTTCAGCAGCTTCTGCACTCGGGCACGCCCGAAATCCTCGCCCTTGGCGTTCAACTGATCCTCCACGCCGTCCGAATAGAACAAAACAAGATCGCCGATTTCGGTTTGAAACACGACCTCTTCGTATTCGCGCGCCTCCAGCAGGCCGATCGGCACTCCCTCCGCCTTCGGCTTGATCACTCCCCCATTGCGATAAACGAAAGGAGGCTCGGCGCCCGCATTGCACATGGTCAACCGCCGGGTCCGCGGCTCCCACAGCGCGATCAGCAGCGTCGCGTACTGCGCGTCGACTTTACGTTCGAGCAGCGCTTCATTCAGCGATTGCATCAGCACCGCCGGACTGCGCCGCCGCGGCGCGAGAGTACGTAGCAGCCCGCTGATCAGCGCCCCGTACAGCGCCGCCGCCGCTCCCTTTCCGCTCACGTCTCCGAACACGATCACCGCGTAGTCGTCGCCATGATCGAAAAAATCGTACACGTCGCCCGAAATTTCGCGCGCCGGCCGCGCCCGCAATGCGATCTCCAGTCCCCGCAGTTCCGGCGCCTCACGCGGCTGCATCACCGACTGCAGCTTGCGCGCCGCCGTCAGATCCTGATCCATCCGGTGTTCGCGTTGCGCGATCTCTTCATACAACCGGGCATTTTCCACCGAACTGGCGATCTGCGGAGCCAGCAGCGACAGCGTCCGCTGATGATCTTCCGTGAAATATCCGAACCGGTCGCTTTCCATGTCGATCACGCCCACCACCCGATCCTGCACGATCAGCGGCACCGCCATCTCGCTCCGGATGTCGGCGTGCGAAGCGATGTAGCGCGGATCCTGGCCGGTATCGGCCACCCGCACCGGCTCGCGCAACTCGGCCGCCGCGCCCGTAATTCCTTTGCCCAGCGGAATGTTATCGAGATTCACGCGCTCGTCATACCGCACGCTGAAGCGATGCCGCAACACCCGTTTTTCCGCGTCCACTAGAAAAATGCTGAACGCGTCATAGTTGATCAGCGCGCGCAGCGTCGCCGCGATCTTGCCCAGCAGCTCGTCCAGATCCAGAATCGAGCTGAATTCCTGCGAAAGATGCGCCAGCGTCCTCAACGTCCGGTTCTGCCGGTCCACGCGACGGTACAGCCGGGCATTGTCGATCGACACTGCCACGCGCGCCCCAATCAGCCGCATCAGCGCGCGTTCGTGCTCGCCATACGCCTTTACGCGCGTCGACTGGACGTCCAGCACGCCCACCAGCTTCCCGCGCGCAATCATCGGCACCGCCAGCTCACTGCGCACCGCGTCGAGCGCATTCAGATAACGCGGGTCATTGCGAACATCTTCCACCACCACCGGCAGCCGGGTAGCCGCGGCCGTGCCCGTGATGCCTTCGTTTAATGGAATCGTCAAACTCCGCACCACTTCGTCGCGATGCCCGATCGCATACCGAATGCGCAGCCCCTGCGCGGCTTCGACGTACAGCAGAATCGCAAACAGATCGTACGGAATCACGGTCTTCACGATCGACGCGACGTTTTCAAGCAGCTTGTCCAGATCCAGCGTTTCCGAAGTAATCCGCGACACTTCCAGCAGAAAATCGAGCAGCTCCGCCCGTTCCCGAAACACCATCGCTTTGCGCGGCGTCGCCATTAACTCACAGCCTCCACAATTTTCACGCCCGCACTGGTCCCGATCCGCGTCGCCCCGGCCGCGACCATTTTCCGCAGATCCTCCAGCGTTCGAATCCCTCCCGACGCCTTCACTCCCATGTCGGGTCCCACCGTTTTCCGCATTAGCGCGACATCTTCCACCGTCGCTCCGCCTGGTCCGAATCCCGTGGACGTTTTCACAAAATCCGCGCCAGCTTCTTTCGACAACCTGCACGCTGTGATCTTCTGTTCGTCGTCCAGCAGCGCCGTTTCGAGAATCACCTTCACGATCGCGCCGTTCAGATGTGCACATGCCACGATCGTACCGATCTCGCTGCTCACCGCCACCAGGTTTCCCGCACGCAATTCGCCGATGTTCAGCACCATGTCGATCTCGCGCGCGCCGTCGCCCACGGCATTCGCAGTCTCCACGATCTTGGTCCCGGTCGTGCTCGCCCCCAGCGGAAACCCCACCACTGCGCACACCTTCGCGGCCGAACCTTCCAACTCCCGGGCCACCACGCGCGCCCAATACGGATTCACGCACACGCTCGCAAAGCCATATTCCCGCGCTTCGCCGCAAATCCTGCTGATATCCGCTCCCGTCGCCTCCGGCTTCAACAACGTGTGGTCGATCAACCCCGCGATTTGTTTCTTTTCCCCTGACATATTTTCAGTCTACCCGACCACCTGTAATTACCAGAACAACGGTCGCTCCCGCGACGTCTTTCACCGCCGAAAGCGCCGCCAGTGTCGCGGCACTGGTGAATTCCGCGACCACCCCTGCCTCCTCCGCCAGCGCCCTCTGAGCCGCGCCGATCTGCGCATCCGTCACCGCGATCATCATTCCTCCTGACGCGGCAATTTCCCTCAATAGCCGGATCGAATTCCGAGGCCGCCGCACCGCAATCGAAGCCGCCGCCGTTTCTCCTTCTTTCGATTTCGTCCCGAGAAATTCATCCACAATCGGCCGCACCCCCTCCGCCTGCACTCCGATCAACTTCGGCAGCCGATCGATCAGTCCCAACTCCCGAGCTTCCCGAAGCCCTTTGCCGATCGCGCCCAGCGTGCAGCCATCGCCCACCGGCGCAATCACGTAATCCGCCGCGACCTCCTCCGCAATCTCCAGCCCGCACGTCTTCTTTCCTTCGACCAGAAACGGATTGAGCGCACAGTTGCGGCTATACCATCCATGCTCGCGCCCGGCCGCTTCGGCTTCTTCAAACGCCTGATCATAATTGCCCTTCGAAACTTGAACCTCCGCGCCAAATCGCCGCAGCCAGTCGAGCCGCGTCTCAGACGCGTACGACGGAACAAACGCATGACACGGAATCCCGCAGCTCGCAGCGAACCCGGCCAGCGAAATCGCCGCATTCCCCGCCGACGCGCAGTAAACTTCGGTCGCGCCCGCCTCGATCGCCAGAGCCATCCCCACCGCCGTCGCCCGATCCTTCAGGCACCGCGTCGGATTCCGCGTTTCATCCTTAATCAGGACCCGCGCCAGCCCCAGCCTCGACGCGATCCGCGGAGCCGAAACCAGCGGCGTCGCCCCCGCCGGCAAAATCTCGCGCGTGTCATGCTCCGGAGACACCGGCAGCAGATCCAGATATCGAAACACGCCGCGCCCCTCAAATGCTCGAACCGAGCCGTAATCATAATGAACATCCAGGATCCCGCCGCACTGCCCGCACACATACGCCCGCGGATCCATCGCCCGCCGCGCCCCGCACCCCAGGCACTCCAGATGTGTCACCAGCACCGCTCTATTATGATGAGTTATGGCGACCATCGCTCCCCCTTCCGTCATCGATCTCGAAAAGCAGTACCTGCTCCAGAATTACGCCCGCTATCCGCTGGTTCTGCATCGCGGCAAGGGTTGCTACGTTTACGACACCTCCGGCAAACGGTATCTCGATCTGATTGCCGGAATCGGCGTCAACGCGCTCGGCTACTCGCATCCCCGCCTTACCAAAGTGATTCGCGAACAGGCCGGCCTCATTCTTCATACGTCGAATCTCTACTACCACGAATATCAGGGCCCGCTCGCCGAACGAATCGCCCGCGCCAGCGGCCTCGACCGGATGTTCTTTTCCAATTCCGGCGCCGAATCGATCGAAGGCGCGCTCAAAATGGCGCGGTCCCATGGCCGCAAAATCAGCCCCGACAAAATCGAATTCATCTCGCTGGAAAATTCGTTCCACGGCCGCACCTTCGGCGCGCTCTCCATCACCGGCCAGGAGAAATACCGCCGCGATTTTCAGCCGCTGCTCACCGGCGTCCACTTCGTCCCGCGCAATGACATCACCGCGCTCCAGCAGGTGGCCGGCGACCGCACCGCTGCCATCATTCTTGAACTGGTCCAGGGCGAAGGCGGAATTTATCCGCTCTCCGCCGAGTACGTCCGCGCCGCGCGCGAGCTGGCCGATCGCCACAACGCCCTGCTCATTTTCGACGAGATCCAATGCGGCGTCGGCCGCCCCGGAACGTACTTCGCGTATCAGATGCTCGAACCGGCCGTGATGCCGGACATCATGGTGGCCGCGAAACCGATGGCCTGCGGAATTCCGCTGGGCGTGATCGCCGCCAATGAACGCGCCGCGGCCTCGATCGGAGGCGGCATGCACGGATCGACCTTCGGCGGCGGACCGCTCGCCTGTCGCGTCGCCCTCGAATTCTTCGACATCCTGGACGAGCTGCTCCCGCAAATCATCCACGTCGGCGGCTATTTCCGCATGCGCCTCACCGACCTCGCGAAACACTTTGGTTTCGTCAAGGAAATCCGCGGCTTCGGCCTGATGCTGGGCATCGAGCTGGATATGCCCGGCAAGCAGATCGTCCTCGACGCAATGGAGGAAGGCGTTCTCATCAATTGCACGCACGACACCGTGCTGCGCATGCTGCCGCCCTATATCCTCACCGAACAGGACGTAGAACGCGCCATGACCGTCCTCACGCGCGTCTTCAAAAAGGCCAACGCCGCTTAGCGCCGTCAGTTCCCTCGCACGTGGACGGCGGATTTCAATCCGCGCGGTGCTTGAGCACCGCATTACGGGAGCGAGGCTGAAGCCTCGCGCGGGCTCAAAGCCCGCCGTCCCTCCGGCTTTCGTCCGTCGTGATGAGCGGATCCGAAGCGAGGAAGCGGAGAACTGACCACTACCCGCCGGCGCCGGCCACTCGCCCACTCACCGAAGCCTCAGCCAATCCAGCCGCCGAAATCGTGAACCGGAACCTCGCGCCCTGCCCCGGCGACGATTCCACCCAGATCCGCCCTCCGTGCCGCTCGATAATCCGCCGGCAAATCGCCAGCCCGACGCCCGTGCCCTGATATTCCCGCCCGTGCAGCCGTTTAAAGGGATTAAAAATGGTCTCGTGATAATCCGACTGAATTCCGATGCCGTTGTCTTCCACCGAAAAAATCCACACACCATCTTCCTGGTCCGCCCGAATGCGGATTTCCGGCGCCACATCCGAGTGGTATTTCATCGCATTGCTCAGCAGATTCTGAATCACCCGCACGAACTGCACCCGGTCGCACGCCACTTCCGGCAGTGGACCAATCTCGATCCTCGTGCCGGATTCCCGAACCCCCGGCTCCAGTTCCTTCATCGCGACCCTCACCGCTTCCGCCGCCTCGAACCGCTCGCGCGGCAGCGGCTCGGCATGGATGGTCGCCGAATAGGTCAGCAGGTCGCGGATCAGCGCCTCCATGCGCGCGACGCCTTCGAGCACCGTGTCGATAAACCCGTCCGCCTCGGCGTCCAGCGAGCCGCGGTACCGCCGGGAGAGCAACTCGGTATAAATGGCGATCATCCGCAGCGGCTCGCGCAGATCGTGCGACGCGACATAGGCGAACTGTTCCAGATCCGTATTCGACCGCGCCAGTTCCTCGGTCTGCCGCAGCAGCATCGCTTCGCGCTCCAGCAGCGCATCATTGGCGCGCTCCAGCTCCGCCGTCCGCTCCCGCACACGCCGGTCCAGCTCTTGGTTCACCCGCTGCGTCTTTTCGCGGGACGCCGCAGCCCAGCTCAGCAGCAGGGAGATCACCAGCAGCTCGCCGACCCCGGTCCAGCTCACCTTCGAAAGGTTCCAGTTCGGCGTCATCAGCCGCGAAGCGAACAGGGTGGCGTACAGCGTCGCCAGCACTCCCGGCCCGGAGCCGCCCCACCACGCGCACACCAGCAGCGACAAGAGAAAAACCCCGGATAAAACGGTGCGTTCCCATGACCCGCGCTCATACGGTCGCAGCAGCACCGTCAGGCCGGAACAAAACGCCATCAGCCCCGCCGCCAACACATAGCCACGTAAGAATTTGGGCAACCCCTTGGGCGCCCATCCCGCCAGCCTCGCGGCAAACCCAGGCATCCCCCGTATTCTATCCGATCCCGCGCCGAGCCGCGATCAAAGGAAGCGGTTAAACGGCATTAAATCCTAAAGTTTCCGCCGTTTCTGCCGTTCTCAATGGATAGGAATGCATTCCCGGCAGCGCGGTTTTGTCCTCATTGCGATGTCCATCACCATGCTGCTTCTGCTGGCCGTGATGGGGCTCGCCTTCGATCTTGGCCGCGTCTACATTGCCCGCAATGAAGCGCAGGTTTTCACCGACGCCGCCGCCATGTCCGCCGCCTCGAAACTCGACGGCTCTTCCGCCGGCGTCGCCAAAGCGCGCGAATCGGTTGCCCGCCTGCCCATGCGCTGGAACCTGGGAACCAGCGAATTTACCGGCGTCATCGTCGAATTCAGTCCCGACGGTGTCAGATGGGAGCGCGACCCCAAGGACGCGTCGTCACTGAAACAGGTCCGCGTCACCGCGCCCGCCAACAGCGTCGAAATCACTTTCCTGCGAGCCGTCGGCGGACCCGCCACCTTCACCGTCCCCGCGCACGCCGTCGCCGCGACCAATCCGGTACGGCTGGTCGAATGAAGCTCAATCGCCAATCCGGTCACGCCATGATCGAGCTCGCCGTCTCGGCCGCCGTCATGGTCACCTGCATCGCCGGAACGTTCCAGTTCGGCTACACCTTCTACGTCTACAACCAACTGGTGACCGCGGTCGGCAACGGGGGGCGCTACGCCGCCGTCCGCCCCTGGCAGCCGGACGTTGAAAAAACCAATCAGGCCATCCGTAACCTGGTCGCCTATGGCGATCCTCAACCCCAACCCGGCGCTCGCCCGGTGGTCAACGGCCTCACGCCTGAGTCAGTCGACGTCAACTGGACCATGGAATCCGGCAAACCCGAAGCCGTCTCCATCGCCATTCGCGATTTCTCTATTGACGCGGTATTTTCGAAGTTCAACTTCCATAACCGGCCCGGCGTCGAATTTCCCTACGTAGGCGAGCCCGCCAAATGAGAACCCGCGGTCAAAGCATGGTGGAAGCGACTCTGGTCCTGCTGGTCTTCTTCGCATTCCTGCTCGGCGTCATCGATTGCGGCCAGGTCCTGTGGTCGCACCAGGCGCTTCAGGAGCGGGTCCGCACCGCCGTCCGCTGGGGCACGCTCCATCCCTACGATGGTACTGGCGCCCAGGTTGGAAACCTGATTCTCTACGGAGAGCCCGCCGAACCCGCCACGCCGCCCGCGACCTTTCTCGGCCTGACCCGCGAAAACATCCAGGTCAGCTCGCATGACGATCTGCTCAGCGTCTCCATCGTCAACTACCAGTCGCATTTCTTCTCGCCCTGGATCGCCAAAGCCGTCATCAGCCCGCGCCCGGTCATCATCACCGCGCCGATCTCGTACCGCGTCCCTTCCGAACAGAAGGGTGCCCGATGAGCCCGATCGCGATCAGTCCCAGGCCCAGCAGAAGATAGGAACCCGGTTCCGGCGTAGTCTGGTAATTGTCGGTCACTGAACCGTCGTACATCAGGCCGTATGTCCACGCTCCCGTCTGATACACGTCGAACGCAAGCGTGTGGGTTCCGGGACTTGTGGTGAAGTCGACCGTGGTCCCGCCGTCGGTGCAGGAAACACCACCCGGAGAGCAATTCACGCCGGTCTGTTGCGTATAATTCGGCGCCAGCAGCTCGACGCCGTCCAGGTACACCGCGGCCGTGTCGTCCGCCCACACCGTGATGCTCCCGGTGAGTTCGGTGCCGGCGGTGTCCGTGAAAGTCTGATAAAAAATGGCGTTGGGATCGCCGGGTGTCGCATTCGGAAGCGTGATCACCGCGCTCGCGACGCTGTCCACCACCTGCCATCCCGTATTTTCAAAGGAAATCCAGGAGGCGCCGTCCGGCAAATCCGGGCACCATGCGGGTTCTAATTCTGGAATAACGTAGTTAATTCCGGTCATATTATTACTTTCGCCCGGGCTGACTCCGCTTTGAAGCGTGATCGTACTAGCCCCGGCAAGCGCTGCAAACATTACAAATAATCCGATATTGTGTTTCATATTCGCCTGCCATCTGACCCTTTTCTGTTGGTCAACTTTACGATGACATGCAGTCGCAATAATTAAAACCCCCGACCGTACCAGGCACGATCCAGGACGTTCGATCCATCGCAGCCTAAAGGCGACTGACCACTCTGTCCCCAACCCACGCACCCTCCAACCGCCGACACCACCCCTCCAGTGGACAGAGCGGTCTGTCCCCTTTTTTGGAACGCCCCCTCCGAATGCCCCCCGATGAGCGTCGATTCTCATGCTTCCGGGTGAAGCTCGGCTTCATCGCTCTACGCTGTCCCCTTTTTTGCGCTACCTTATGTATCCTGATTCCTTGGCCACCATACAACCCTTCGAGCCCTATCGCTATTCCCCGAAAGCCGGCGACCCCGCGAATCTCGTCACCCAGCCCTACGACAAGATCAGCCCGGAGATGCAGACCCGCTATCTCGCCGCCAGTCCCTATAATCTGGTCCGCGTCCTCCTCGGCGAAAAGCGCCCCACCGATACCGATTCCGACAACGTCTACACCCGCGCCGCCGCGTATCTCGACAACTGGATTCGCGACGGCATTCTGGCAAGGGATCCCGCCCCGGGCATCTACACCTACTTCCAGGAATTCGCCGTCCCCGATTCAGGCCAGCGCCTCACCCGCAAGGGCTTCATCGCCCTCGGCAAAATCGAGGATTATTCCGCCAATATCGTCTTCCGCCACGAACAAACCCTCACCGGCCCGAAGAAGGATCGCCTGGATCTTCTGCGCCACACCCGCGCCCACTTCGGCCAGATCTTCATGCTGTATCCCGACCCCCAAGGCGAGATCGATCAGCTTCTCGATCAATCCGCCTCCGCCGCTCCGGTCCTCGACGTCCTCGATGACGACCACGCCCGCCACTGCCTGTGGCCGATTACCGACCCATCCCGCATCTCCCAAATCCAAGCCTTGATGGCCGACAAAAAGCTCCTGATCGCGGACGGTCATCACCGCTACGAAACCGCGCTCGCCTATCGCAACGAAAATCCCGACAACCCGGCCGCGAAGTTCGTCATGATGACGCTGGTCAACATGTACTCCCCCGGCCTTCGCATCCTGGCCACGCATCGCGTGCTCAGCCATCTCGCCGATTTCAATCCGGTCCACTTCTTTGAACGCGCCGTCAAAGCCGGCTGGTCCGTCTCGGCGCAGGCCAGCCTGGACGCGCTCAAGCGCCGCATGTCCCACCGCGATCCGAAACACGTGCAGATCGGCGTCGTCGCCAAAGGCGAAATCCGCCTGATGCAGCGCACCCGCAAAGAGGATCGCCTCGACGTCCCGATTCTGCACCAGGACATTCTCGGCGGCCTGCTCGGCATCACCGAGGAAGCCGTGCGCGATCAGAAATTCATCCAGTACGTGCGCGGCATCGACGCCGCCGCCGCCGAAGTCGGACATGGCGCCCAAGTCGCGTTCCTTCTGGAACCCACCCCAATCGAAGACATGGCCCGCATCGCCTTCGCCGGCGGCGTCATGCCGCAGAAATCCACCGATTTTTATCCCAAACTCCTGAGCGGCGTCACCATCTACAAACTCTGATGCACTTAAATAAATGCCGCGCAAAAAAGGGGACTGACTACTCTGTCCCCAATCCACAATTCATCAACTTCGAACAAACCGTCGTCAGTGGACAGAACAGTCTGTCCCCTTTTTGTGCAACCTCATATGAAAACCTTCAAAGCCGCTATCTTCGGCACCGGATTCATGGGCAAGGTGCACACCGAAGCCCTGCGCCGTCTCGGAAACGTGGAAGTCGCCGTAGTAGCCGCGACCTCGCAAGCGACCGCCGACGCCTTCGCCAACTCCCTCAACATCCCCAAAGCCACCGCCGACTGGCGCGCCACTCTCGCCGACGTTGACGCCGTCCACATCTGCACTCCCAACGTCCTGCATTACCCCATGGCGCTCGCCGCGCTGGAGGCCGGCAAGCACGTGGTGTGCGAAAAGCCGTTGACGATGACCAGCGCAGAAGCGCGCGAGCTAGTCGCCATCGCCACGCACAAGAATGTCGCCCACTGCGTCAATCACAACCTGCGTTTCTACCCGCAAGTCCAGCAAGTCCGCGCCATGATCGCCGCCGGCGACCTGGGCGAAATCATGGTGGTCAACGGAACTTATTTTCAGGACTGGCTGCTGCACGACACCGACTGGAACTGGCGCGTCCAATCCGAACAAGGCGGCGCGCTCCGCACCATGGGCGATATCGGATCGCATTGGATGGACATGATCCAGCACCTCACCGGCCAGCGCATCACCGCGCTCTGCGCCGATCTCGCCACCTTCCACAAAACCCGCAAGCGCCCGCACGGATCGGTGGAAACCTTCACCGGAAAAAATCTACGCCCCACCGAATACGAGGAAGTCCCTATCGACACCGACGATTTCGGCGCCGTGCTCATCCGCCTGGGCAACCACGCCCGCGGCAGTTTCGCCGTCAGCCAGGTTTCCTCCGGCCGTAAGAATCGTTTCGAGTTCGAAATCTACGGCACCAAATCCGGCGTGACCTGGAACCAGGAACGCCCTGACGAGCTCTGGATCGGCCATCGCAACCAGCCCAACCAGATCATCATCAAGGATCCCGCGCTATTCCACCGCGCCGCCGCCAGCTACGCGGATCTCCCCGGCGGCCACAGCGAAGGCTACGACGACACTTTCAAACAAATTTTCCGCCGCTTCTACGCCCACGTGGCCGGCAGCGCCGCCATCGAATACCCCACCTTCGAAGACGGCGCAAGAGGAATGGAGCTTCTGGAAAAAGCGCTCGAAAGCTCCACGAAGCGCGCCTGGGTCGAAGCATAAGTTAAAAAAAAGCAGCGCAAAAAGGGGGCTGACCACTCTGTCCCCAATCCACAATGCCCCAACCACGAAGAAAGGTCCATCAGTGGATAGAGCGGTCTGTCCCCTTTTTGCGCATCCTATTTTCCATCGACCCACGGCCATCCCTTCCGCAGCTTTTCTAACTTCTCGATAGCCGCCCCCGAATCGATCGATTCCGCAGCCAGGGTCATCCCTTGCTTCAAGTCCCCGGCCAACCCCGCCGCCACCAGCCCGGCCGCCGCATTCATCAGTACAATCTCCCGCCGAGCCCCACTCTCCCCGCGCAAAATCGACAGCGCGATCTCCGCGTTCCGCTCCGGCCCGCCCCCCGCAAGCGACTCGATCGGCGCGCACGCAACCCCAAAATCCGCGGGAGTCCATCTCATCCGCCGAATTCCTCCGCCGTGAACTTCGTAAACCGCGGTAGCCCCGGTAATGCTGATCTCATCGAGCCCGTCGTGCCCATGCACCACGAACGTATGCCGCGTCCCCAACTCCGCGATCGCTTCCGCCATCAACTTGGCCGCCTCATGCGACGGCGCCCCGATCACCTGCGCCTGCGCCCGCGCCGGATTCGCCAGCGGCCCCAGCAAATTGAAAACCGTCCGCACCCCCAGCTCGCGTCTCACCGGCTGTGCATGCTTCATCGCCGGATGCATATGCGGAGCAAATAAAAATCCAATTCCCACCTCCCGCACCGCGCACGCCGCTTCCTCCGCCGTCATCGCGAACCGCACCCCGAGAGCCTCCACCATCTCCGCGCTCCCGCCGGTCTTCGAAGTAATCGACCGGTTCCCGTGCTTCGCGACCCGCGCCCCCGCCCCCGCCATCACCATCGCCGCAACGGTCGAGATGTTGAACGTCCCCGCGTTATCCCCGCCGGTCCCACAGGTATCGATCAATCCCTCGCCCGCGTCCACGACCACCGCATGTTCCCGCATCGCCCGGGCAAACCCGGCCAGCTCACCCGCCGTCTCACCCTTCATCCGCAGCGCGATCAAGAACCCCGCGAGCGAGGCCTCCGAAGCGCGACCTTCCAGAATCACGCTCATCGCGCGATAGGCGTCCTCGGAAGACAAATTCTCTGCGCCGGCCACGCGCTGGAGAAAGGGCGACAAAGACATTGCTCCCAGAGTACCCAGGACGCCCTCCGCAATGCAGCACCTCGAAACGAGCCGCGACCAAAGGAACCGGTGGATCCTGACCGTTTCTCAACCCGTCATGCAGCCTCACCTCCACGCCAACGGTATCCATCAACCCTCTACCGATCCCGCGACCCGAACCGCGAACCGTCTGAATCGATTGCAAATAAAGTTCGCAAAAATGCTGTTAGAATCGTTCAAAACTCATGCCTCTCACCGCAGGCGAGCGTCTCGGTCCCTACGAAATCCTCTCGGCCATCGGCGCCGGCGGCATGGGCGAAGTCTATAAAGCCCGCGACACCCGCCTCGACCGCATCGTCGCCATCAAAGTTTCCCAAGCCCAATTCTCCGAGCGTTTCGAAAACGAAGCCAGAGCCGTAGCGGCCTTGAATCATCCACATATCTGCCATCTCTACGACGTCGGCCCGAATTACATCGTCATGGAGTTCATCGAAGGCGCCCCGCTCAAAGGTCCTCTGCCGATCGAAAAAGCCATAGAATTCGCCGCGCAAATCCTAGATGCTCTCGACGCCGCGCATCAAAAAGGCATCACGCATCGGGATCTCAAACCCGACAATATCCTGGTCACGAAAAAAGGCATCAAGCTCCTCGATTTCGGCCTGGCGAAACAAACTACCCCGCTCAAAGAATCCGATGCGACGCAGGCGCTGACCCAGCAAGGAGCCATCGTCGGGACGCTGAACTACATGTCGCCCGAGCAGCTCCAGTCGAAGGAAGCCGATGCGCGCAGCGATATTTTTTCCTTCGGACTGGTGCTGTATGAAATGCTGACCGGCAAGCGAGCCTTCGAAGCCTCCAGCGCCGCAAGCGTGATCGCCGCGATCATTGAACGTCCCGCGCCATCGATCGCGGGAATTGCCCCGTCATCGCTCGACCGTGTCCTGCGCCGCACTCTCGCAAAACAACCGGACGACCGCTGGCAATCCGCGCGCGACCTCAAGCATGCCCTCGACGATCTGGAACTGGAGCCAACATCGAAACGCTCTCCGCCACGGACCTGGTGGCCGCTCGCCATCGGAGCCGCGGCGTTGCTGGCAGCCGGCACGATCGCCCTCATGCCTCGGGGCGCGGCCCTCCCCGAGCCGTACATTCTCTCGATCTCCGCGCCACCCGGCGTCACATTTGAGTTCGCCGTCGGCAATGGTGGAATGGCGATCTCGCCGGACGGCCGAACCATTGCATTTGCCGCTCAGGACGCGCTGTGGGTCCGTCCGCTGGCTTCCGGGGAAGCGCGGAAACTTCCCGGCACCGACCGCGCTTTTTATCCTTTCTTCTCGCCGGACGGAAAATTCGCCGCATATTTCGCCGGTCCCGATTTGATGAAGGTCGATCTCACGTCCGGCGCCGTGACGGCGGGCTTGATAGCAATCCCCGCGGGGGAGCCTGGAACGAGCGTGGAACAATTCTGTTCGCTCTGATCAACAGTGGTATTTACCGTGTCGAGAGCTCGGGAGGATCGCCAGCGGCGGTGACGGCGCCCGACCCGGCTCGGGGCGAGAGTGCGCACTATTTCCCGAGCTTTTACCGGACGGCGATCACTTTCTCTACGCGGCCCGATCCTATGAAACAGCCAACAACGGAATCTTCGTCGCGTCTCTGAAAGATCCGCGGACCAGCACGAGAGTCATTGCCACATTTTCGAACGCGACATTTGTTCCTTCGGCCGGCGGTCGGGCCGGGTATATTCTTTACTGCCGCGACGGGAAGTTGCTGGCGCAGCCGTTTGACGCTTCGACTCTGCGAGCGACAGGCGATCCCACCGTTCTGGGGGAACCGGGCGTGTTGGCAAATCAAGCGATGGCGAATTTCGCCTCCGCGCGAGACGGTACCGTGATTATGAGCAGCGCTGGCCAGAGGAAGGTCCAGATGGCTTGGCTCCAAGCCTCGGGAGACCGGGTCTCGGCGATCGGCTCACCCGATCATTTTTTCGGTCCCCACATCTCACCGGACGGTTCTCGTGTTGTGCTACAGAGATACGTGTTCGGAGGCCTCGGCGATGTCATCGTCATCGATATGGCCCGGGGCGTTACGCTCGACCTTGGTTCGGGAACCTATCCTTTCTGGTCGCCCGACGGGAAGGGTGTCGTTTATTTCCATGCCGGCAAAATCATGCGCAAGGATCCTGACTCCGTCGCGCCGCCAACTGCGCTAGCCGAGCTGCAAGGTAGCGTAGTGAGCCTGGGCGACATTTCGCCGGATGGAAAGTACGTCGCAGTTCGTGACTCGCGCGGCCTGGTCGCGGTTCCTCTTGGTCACGGCAATAATCGACCAATTGTTTTTGGAGAAGGAAACAACCCGCGCTTCTCGCCCGACGGCCGGTACATCGCCTACAACGGGAGCTTCAGATCGGGGATTTACGTTGAGAAGTTTCCGGAGCGCACGCCCCGGACAGTCGCCGCGAATTCCGGGACGTCGGTCGTATGGGGACGCGACGGCAAGAAGCTGTATTATCGTTCCGTTCAGGGCCGCCTCGTGTCGGTAGACGTTCACGAATCGGCGAATGGGATAAGTTTCGGCTCGGCACACGAACTTTTTCCGCTGCCCGATGCGGCAGAAAAAGTGAGCGACGGCTACGACGTCTCACCCGACGGGAAGAGGTTTTTGACTTTCATCGAAGGCGAGAAGCCCCACGCCGAAACCGAGCTGACCGTCCTCCTCAACTGGCGCGAGGCGCTAAAGAAGTAGACAAGGCTTTTCGATTCGCGAAAGCCGGGCCGGTGAGAGCCTGCGTGAAAACCGGCCCTCCCACCCCGCCATAACCGGCGCGGCTCGTCTGTCCCCTAAACACAAGCGCACGTGGGAGCCCTGCCGGTGAGAGTGTGTGTGAAAAGTCGATGCCTCACCCCGCCGTTACCGGCAGGGCTGGTCTATCGCGTTGAAGGCGCAGACGTCCGCGACCAGCCCTGCCGGTCACGGCGGGGATCAACTCCACTTTTCACACGGACTCGTGATGGCGGGGATCAGCACCTACCAAGAGACACACCGCGCTAGCGGGCAGCCAGCAGATCCTCGAAAAATTTCACCGCGCGTGGATCCTTGGAGCGGCCCAGCTGCACCATCGCTTCCTTCTTCACCACCGCGTTGCGATTGGTTTTCGCGATCTCGATCAGTAACGGGACGCCGTCGCCGTTGTTGATCTGGCTGAGCGCGGAGACGGCTTTCTTTTTCACTTGCGTTTCGGGATCGCTATCGATGGCCCGCCGGATGGCGTCTTCCGAAATCTGTCGTGTAGCCGTTTGCGCCAGCCAGAACAGCGCCTGGCCGCGGACGCGCGCATTCGAATCTTCGCGCGCGACGCGGACGATTTCCGGAATCGCACCGGGCTCTTTGCTCCGGGTGAGCGCGAATACGGCGCGTTCGCGGACGCGGTCGCTCGGATCGCTTTTGAGAATCCGTTCGAGCGATTCGAAGCCGTGACGGCCGCGTGCGTTGCCGAGCCAGAATACCGCTTCGCGGCGGATCTCCTCCGGTTGCGGCGCGGCTGTGAACCGATCGAGCGCAACGTCGGCTGCCGGATCGCGATGCATACCGATAGCGGAGATTGCTGAATTTGCCAACCTTCGATCCGCTCCCGCCGTCAGCGATTCGAGCAGCGCCACGCTTTCGTTCGGCTTCACGCCGGTCAGGAAGATGAAGGGAAGGCCTCCCGCGTCCACGTTGCAATCGACCGAGAAGGTGCGGAGTTTTTCCACCTGCTTCGCTTCCACACGGAAGAAAACGTAGAACTCGGTTGCGCCTTCCAGATGCACGGTTTGGTTGGAAGTCGCGGGAAAGTTCGCCATCCCGGGTTCCAGCATGCAGCCCTCGCATGTGATTCCGTTGTTTGAATTCCAGCAGCACAGGGAGCGATCGCCCGCGATCATCGGCGCTGCGTATCCGATCCACATGACACTCTGGGCCGGCGCGGACTGCTGATTCAGGATTGCGCGAAACGCCGAGTCGAGCGATCCCGACACCGCGCGCGTTTCCATGCGGGCATTGGTCACGCGCGGCTGCGAGAATGCGATCGAAATGGTCAGCGCGATCGCGGCGAGCTTCATTTGTTAATCAGCTCCATCAGGTAATCGGTGGCTTCTTTCGATCCGCGCATCCTTCCGAGCCATTGCACGCCTTCCTTTTTCAACTCGGGGTCTTTTTCGGCGCGCGTGATTTCCACCAGTTGTTTCCCCGCGCCCTGCTGGCCCAGCGTGTGGATAATCTGCTCTTTTACGTTCTTGTCCGTCTCGCCCGCGTACAGCGATTTGAGAGCGTCGCCCGACTTCTCGTTGCGCATGGTGCCGAGATAGCGGACCGCATCGCCGCGCAGCTCGGCGTTTTTCTCGGTCTTGGCGATTTCGAGCAGCTTGTCCGCGTCGCGCGACATCATGAGCGAGCCGAGGATGGTCTCTTTCAGATCGGCATTCGTCTCGCTCGCGTAGAGCTGGCTGAGTTCGCCGGCCGCCTGCATCATCCCCAGCGAGCGGATCGCTTCACGGCGCAGATCGGCATTCGACTCACTCTTGGCGGCCGCAAAAAGATGCGTGGCGTCTCGCGAAATCGCCATGCTGCGCAGCACGGCGCGACGCACCGCCGGGTCGGTATTCGCGGCGTACACATCGGCGAGCGCCTGCTGGCTGGCGGGAGAGCGGAAGGTTCCCAGATACGTGACGGCTCGAATCTGAAGATCCGGATTGGCGCCGCTCTTGGCGTATTGAAGAACGATCGCGCGCGCTTTGTCGTCGCGGCTCTGCGCCAGCACAAACAGCGCCCGCGATTTCAAACCGAGGTTGTTCTTCGGATTGGTCAGAACGCTTTCGAGCAGCGGCACGGTGCGCTCCGGCTCCGAATTCATCAGCGAGTTGATGGCCAGCAGCTTCAAATCTTCGTCGGACTGGCTCTCCGGCGATACCGGATTGCCCGACGCCTGCTGAATTTCCACTTTCAGCGCGTTGGCATCGCCGATCCAGCGGCTCTGTGGAAACTGCTTGGGGATCTCCGCGAGCGCCGCCAGCGCCTCATCGCGCTTGCCCAGCTTGTTCAGCGCGTATGCCTTCCAGTAATACGCGCCGTCCGCGCGCGCCCACTTGTCCGTAATGACACGATCAAACCGCTCGATCGCGAGCTCATAGCGATGATTGTCGACTTGGCTGGTGCCGGCGCGGTAGATCTCGCTATTGCGATCCTCGGTTTCGCGTGAGCGGTCCTTCATCTCGCGGGTGCGGTCCCGGGCTTCCTGAGCGCGTTCCCTGGCCTCCTGCGCGCGATCGCTCGAGTCCTGCTTGCCCAGCGCAAGCATTCCGTCGAGCTTGAAGTTCAGATCGTCGAGCGCCGCATCCGGCATCTCGATCTTCAGGTTCTGAAGCTCCTGCTGAAGCTGATCGAGCTGCGGAAGCTGGACGTTTTCCATGGCCTTCTGAGCCTGCTCCATGGCGCGCGCCAACTGATCCTGCATCTCCGGCGTCTGGAGTTTTTCCAGGGCCTCTTTTGACTGCGCCATCGCGCGATCTATCTGTCCCTGCAGATCTACTTTGTCCTGCGGAGCGGTCTGCGCGGCCAGCGACGCCGCACCGAGCGCCGCCGTTCCCATCCACTTTGCGATTCTTTTCATCGGATTCTCCCCTTACAAAACGGGCGCGTTCTGCGCCGATTGCCTTTCTTCCACCTGCGTTCCGAAAACCTTCACCTTGAACAGGATTCCGCGGCTCTCGATCTCCTTGCGTAGATCCTCCAACTGTTTCGCCGAAACCTCGGACGGGCTGTGTGCGATGTCGAGCAGCACGTTTTCCAGGTCTTCGAGAACGTTGGCCGTTGCGTCGTCCCCCGCGCTGATCGCCGTCTGGCGATACAAGCGGTTCGATTCGACCAGGTCCTCCGCCGCGCGTTGCTCATACGAAATATCCAGCGGTCCGTTACTCGGCGCGCCGGCGTTCGCGAGTTCGACCAGCACCATCTGGCTGCGCTCCAGATGATCGCCCACCGCGACCATCAGTACCCGTTCGCGCACCTGCGGATCGGACGCCAGATTCCCGGCAGGCTTGCGCCACGTCCGGCCGGCCAGAAAAGCCGCAATCAACAGGCCCGCCATTGCCACAGCCGCAGCCAGCGGTTTCCATGAAAACCATCGCGAGGCGAACGATCGCCGGCGGGGCAGCTTCTCCGACACCGATTGCCACACCTGCGCCTCGTAATCCGCGCCGCGATCCGGAACCGGCAGGCTGTCGACCGAATTCAGCACCCGCTGCAGCGTGTGATACGCGGCGCGGCACTGTTCGCAGGCGCCCAGGTGATCTTCGACGCCTTCGGCCGGCTCGCCGTAGTAGTACAAAACGAATTGCTCTTCATTCAGGTGATTCATGCTTGTGTATTCACCAATGGTTCCAGCGCGCGCCGCAGTTTCTGCACGGCCCGGAAGACGCTGTGCTTGGCCGCATTGCCGGAAAGCCCCAGCGCCGCGCTGATTTCCTCGATCGATTGCCCTTCAAAATGCCGCAGCACGAACGCGGTCCGCTCCTGCTGGCTTAATTCATTCAACGTGCTGGCGACACACTCCTGAACGGTGCCCGAGAACAGCAGCCGGTCCGGTCCCGGAGCGTGAGACGGCAGCGCATGGATCAGTTCCGCCGTTTCTTCGCCTGTCGATTCCGTGAGGCCGACTTCGCCGTGCCGTTTGCGACGGCGCACCAGGTCCAGCGAATAATTTGCCGCGATCCGGTACAACCAGGTGCTGAAACTCGACCGCGCTTCCCAGCGATGCAGCTGCTTGTAGGCGCGCATAAAGGTCTCCTGAACCACGTCTTCGGAATCCTGTTGGTTGCCTGTCATGCGATACGCCAGTCGAAACACACTCCGGCTGTGCCGGTCCACCAACACGCGATACGCGTTCTCGTCGCCCGCTTTCACACGGGCGACTGCTACGCTGTCGCTTTCTTCCATGCAATCTTTAGACTGCAACAGCTTCACGCGGTTAGCTACACTTCTTATATGGATTCCCGCCGGAACTTTCTCGGCAAAGTCGCGTCCGGACTCGGCACCTTGGCCGCGGTCCCGGTCCGGGTGTGGGGAGCCCATGACCGGATTCGGGTGGGATTCATCGGTTTCGGCGATCGCGCCACGGATCTTTTGAACCACGTGCGCGCCTGTCCCAACACGGATGCGGTCGCATTTTGCGACGTGTTCACTAGGCAACTCGACCGCGCGCGGAGCCTGGCGCCCGGCGCCGCGGGTTACGCCGACTATCGGCGCCTGCTGGAGGATTCTTCGATGGACGCGGTGGTGATCGCGACGCCGCCGCATCTGCATGCCGAACATTTCTGCGCCGCGCTCGATGCCGGCAAACACGTGTATCAGGAAAAGACGCTGGCGTTCGACCTGGAACACGCGCGGCGGATGCGGGCGGCGTTCGAGCACGACGGCGGACGCCACGTGGTTCAGGTGGGCCACCAGGCGTGTTCGTCGGGCCACATGCGCGATGTTCAGATGTTTCTATCGGAGCCGGCGCGCGTGGGAAAAATTACCACGATCGCCATGCGCATGTTCCGCAACACTCCGCGCGGCAAGGCTCAATGGTCGCGCACGGCGCGCGTCACATCGGATGTGAGCGCTTCCAATATCGCGTGGAGCGCCTTCCTGGGCGACGCTCCCGCGCGGGAGTTTGACGCCAACCGCTATGTGAATTGGCGGCTTTTTTGGGATTATTCGGGCGGGAATATTTCCGAACACATGTCTCAACAGCTGACTTTCTGGTATAAGGCGCTGCGCCTCGAAATCCCGCGGGAAGCGACCTCGGCCGGCGGCGTCCTGTTATCGAAAGACGGCCGCGAGGTGCCCGATACGATGAACGTATCATTGAACCAGCCGGAAGACATCCTGATCCATTGGGCGTCCTGCCTCGGCAACAATCATCCTGGCGTCGGCGAAGACGTGCTGGGCGACCGCGGGACCATTTCGCGGGACGCGCAGGTCCGCTACGCACCCCAGAAAATCAACCGGCCGGATAGAAATGAAATGACCGGGCGATCGAGTCATGTTCCGCACGCGCACATGCAGAATTTCTTCGATTGTATTCGCGATGGAGCGGCGCCCAACTGTCCCTTCGACCTCGGCTGGCGCGTGTCGATCGCCGCGCGCATGGCGGTCGAAAGCTACCGGCTGGGGCGCACCGTTCGCTGGGATCCCACCGCAGAGGAGATCGTCTAAAACTTGGATTTCGCCTACACGCCCGAACAGAATCAGCTCCGGAAAACGATTCGCGATTTTACGGAAGCCGAGATTCGCCCGCACGTAATGGAGTGGGATGAGTCGCAGCATTTTCCGGTCGACGTTTTTCACGGGCTGGGTCATTTGGGCGTGCTTGGCGCGGTTTTTCCTGAAGATTTAGGAGGCTCCGGATATAGCTATGTCGATTACTCGATCCTCATGGAAGAGATCGCGCGCGTCGATCCATCGATCGCTCTCAGCGTCGCCGCGCACGTTTCGCTCTGCACGAACCATATTTATCTCGCCGGCTCCCGGGAGCAAAAGGAGCGCTACATTCCCAAGCTCGCGCGCGGAGAATGGATCGGCTGCTGGTCGCTGACCGAGCCGGAAGCCGGGTCGGATGCCGCGGGAACGCGCACCCAAGCAGTTCTCGATGGCGACCACTGGGTTTTGAATGGCGGGAAAACGTTTACCACCAACGCGCATGTCGCCGACGTGTGCGTCGCCATGGCCGTGACGGATCGCGCGGCGTCCTCGCACGGAATTTCGGCGTTTATTCTCGAAAAGGGGACGCCCGGGTTCAAGGTCGGGAAGAAAGAGAACAAGCTCGGCATGCGCTGCTCGCCGACCGGCGAAGTTCTGTTCTCCGATTGCCGACTGCCCACATCGCAATTGTGCGGGAAGCGTGGAGAGGGATTCGTCGACAGCTTGCGCATTCTGGACGGCGGACGGATTTCGATCGCGGCGCTGGGCGTCGGCCTCGCACAGGGCGCGTATGAAGCGGCGCTCAAATATTCCAAGCAGCGCAAACAATTCGGTCGATTTATTTCAGAATTTCAGGCAATTCAAAATAAATTGGCGGACATGGCGACCGAAATCGACGCGGCGCGGCTGCTGACTCTGCGCGCGGCGTGGCTGAAGGATTCCGGCCAGAGCGTGAACAAGCAGTCCGCCATGGCCAAGCTGTATTCGTCGGAAAGCGCGGTGCGGGTGGCCAATGAGGCGCTGCAGATTCACGGCGGATACGGATTCATCAAAGATTACCCCGTCGAAAAGTTTTACCGCGATGTGAAGCTGTGCACCATCGGTGAAGGGACGAGCGAAATCCAGCGGCTGGTGATTGCGCGGCAACTGCTCAAGAGCGGATGCTAGCGGAAAAAATCGTCCAGGGCGACATTCGAGCGCTCGCCCGGGCCGCGACTTGGATTGAGAATCGCCGGGCCGAATCGGAACCCTTGCTGCGCGAGCTGTTTCCGCGCACTGGGCGCGCGATGATTCTGGGCGTGACCGGAGCGCCCGGCGCCGGCAAGAGCACGCTGTGCGATCAGATCACCGAAAAATTGCGCGCGGAAGGGAAAACGGTCGGGGTGATCGCGGTCGACCCCACCAGCCCCTACACTGGCGGCGCGATTCTGGGCGATCGCATCCGCATGCAGCGGCATCATGCCGACCCGGGCGTTTTCATCCGCTCCATGGCGACCCGCGGATGGCTCGGCGGCCTGGCTTCGGCGACCACGGAGATGACCATGCTGCTCGACGCCGCCGGATTCGATGTGGTAATCGTCGAAACCGTGGGGGTGGGCCAGGATGAAGTGGAGATCGCGCGCCTGGCCGACGTTACGCTGGTGGTGATGGTGCCGGGCATGGGCGACGACGTGCAGGCGATCAAAGCCGGTATCATTGAAATCGCCGATGTGTTCGTCATCAACAAGGCCGATCAACCGGGCGTGGAAAAGCTGGAGCGCGAATTGAACAGCTACCTCGGGCTGGCGCACCGGCCGGACGGATGGTCGCCCAAAATTATCCGCACCGTGGCGAACGAAGGGCAGGGAATCGTCGAACTGCTGGCCGCCGCGCGCGAGTATCATGCCCGCGGCGCCGCCCGTTCACGCGCGGCGGAAATCTGGGCGGCGAGGCTGCGCGAGATGCTGCGGGAACGTTTGATGGACCGTCTCCCGGCCGAAGAATTCGCGGAAGGCGGAAGAGAAGTCGCCGCCCACCGGCGCGATCCCTATTCGATTTTGCATGACTGGCTTGAGCGGATTTAGAATTGATCATCTCGGCATCGCGGTGCGGTCGCTCGATCGCGCGCTGGAGTTTTATCGCGACCAACTGGGGCTCGAAATTTCCCTGCGCGAAACCGTCGCGCACGAAAAAGTGAACGTCGCGATGCTTCCCCTAGGCGAGCCGCGCATCGAGCTGCTGGAGCCCACCGAAACCGAATCGGTGATTGGGAAATTTCTCGACAAGCGCGGCGAAGGGCTGCATCACATCGCCATTCGCGTGCCGGATCTGAACGCGTCGGTGGAGCGCCTGCGCGGTTCCGGCGCGAAGCTGCTGAACGAGCCGCGCACTGGCGCGGGCGGGCATCTCTACGTCTTCGTGCACCCGTCCTCCACCGGCGGCGTGTTGATCGAACTCATACAGGAATGAAACCTACTATCGGAATCATCGGCGGCAGCGGGTTGTACACCATGCCGGCCTTTAAGGCGCACCATGAGCGTTCGGTGGAAACGCCGTGGGGTGCGCCTTCGGACCCTTACATGGTCGGCGAGCTGGGCGGGCACACGGTCGCATTTCTGGCGCGGCATGGAAAGGGCCATCGAATTTCGCCCTCCGAGTTGAACTTTCGCGCCAATATTTACGGATTCAAGGCGCTGGGAGTAGAGCGGATTCTTTCGTTGAGCGCGGTCGGTTCGCTCAAAGAAGAACACAAGCCGCTCGATTTCGTGGTGCCCGATCAGTTTGTCGATCGGACGCGCGGCCGCGTGTCGACGTTCTTCGGCGAAGGCTTGGTGGCGCACGTCAGCTTCGCGCATCCCATCTGCCCGCAGCTCGCGACGTTGGCGGTAGACGCCGGCAAGCGCGTCGGCGTGAACATCAAGTCCGGCGGAACGTATCTGTGCATGGAAGGTCCCGCGTTTTCGACTCTCGCCGAGTCGGAGCTCTACCGAAGCTGGGGCATGGACGTGATCGGCATGACCAATCTGCAGGAAGCCAAGCTCGCGCGCGAAGCGGAGATGTGTTACACCACCATCGCGATGGTCACCGATTACGATTGCTGGCATCCCGATCACGACGCGGTGACCGTCACCGACATCATCGCGAATCTGATGAAAAATGCCGAGAATGCGTGCAACCTGATCGCGGCGGCGGTCGAGGCGATGCCTGAAACGCGCGAGTGCAAGTGCGGCTCCGCGCTCGCGCATGCGCTGATTACCGATCGCAAAATGATCCCCGAAGCCACCCGTCGAAAGCTGGAGCTGCTGGTTGGCAAGTACCTGTAGCGAACTTCTGGATCTGTGCCTGCGCGGGGAACCCTGGCCTTCCAATCTGCTCGACCGCGCCATTGAAGAAGACGACGGCCGTGCCTTGTTTTCGATTGTGGTCGAGCGTTTGGGCGATCTGTTCGAACCGCAACTCTGCGATGTCTATGCGCGATTGTTCACCCAGGTGATCGAGCGCGCGGCCCCGGAGCTTGCGCCGCGCATATGTCGATCCCGCTCCGTTGGTCCGGCGCCTCGCGAAACCGGGCGCATCTACATCCTTTCTCGTGTGACGCTGGGAGCCGATGTGGCCGTCACCAGCGTTCTGATCGATGCGGCCAAGCGCCGCTATCCCGGCGCGGAAATCGTTTTCGTAGGTCCGCGAAAATCGTACGAAATGTTCGAAGCCGATCCGCGCATCCGCCATTTCGAAGCTCCCTACGCGCGCTCGGGCTCGCTCGCGGAACGGTTACGAGCCTCGGCCGCGTTGTGGTTCGACGACGGGATCGTGATCGATCCTGACTCGCGGCTGACGCAGCTCGGTCTGATCGCGGTGTGCGATCCGGATCGATATTTCTTCTTCGAAAGCAGAGCGTATGGCTGGGACACAGGTGACCGGCTGCCCGATCTGGCGTCGCGATGGGCGAAAGAAGTTTTCGGCGTCGAAAACGCGCGAGGCTTTATCGCTCCGCTGCCGGCTACGGGCGAGCCGGCGGAAATTACGGTGAGCCTCGGGGTCGGGGAAAACCCGTCGAAACGGCTGGGCGACGATTTCGAGCGCGAGCTCATCTCGATGCTCGGCGGGCGCTCCGTGCTGATCGACAAAGGCGGGACGGCCGAGGAGCGCGCCCGGGTCGAGCGTACCGTCTTGTCCGGTATGCGCACTCACGACGGCGCGTTTGCTCCGTTCGCAGCTGAGATCGCGCGTTCGAAATTGTTTATCGGCTACGATTCGGCGGGCGGACACGTTGCGTCAGCTTGCGGCGTTTCGCAGATCTGCGTTTTTATGGGCGCGGTAAGTGTGCGATTTTTCGAACGCTGGAAGCCCAGCGGCAATGTGCTTCGCGGCGATCAGATGGAGATCCTCAAGCGAGCGCGGCAGCTTCTGTGACTGGTCGTCCTACTCTTCTCGGAGCGCGACGGTTGGATCGAGCGACGATGCACGCCATGCCGGTATCCAGCAGGCCACCGCCGCAATGACGAAAAAGAACAGCACGATGGCGACGAAGGTCACCGGATCGGTGGCCCGTACGCCCACCAGCATGGAGGCCATGATGCGGGTCGCGGCGATTGCGGCGATCAATCCGATGCTGATTCCAGTCGCGCTCAACCATAGCCC
Source organism: Terriglobia bacterium (assembly GCA_963797245.1). GTDB lineage: Bacteria > Acidobacteriota > Terriglobia > Bryobacterales > Bryobacteraceae > Palsa-187. The sequence goes on along the minus strand of CAWCPE010000003.1, from coordinate 54,003 downwards.
TTGTCCCACCACCAGCGTAAAGATTCCGGAAGGCGCCGCGCCCAGCGCCATTCGCACGCCGATTTCCGCGGTACGCTGCCGGACGAATGTTGCGAGCACGCCATAGAGTCCCACCGCCGCCAGCACGGCCGCGATCACCGCGAAGACTCCGATCAGCAGCAGCGCGAAACGGGTGCCCGCCTGGGCGCGATCCACCCACACGTTCATCGGCTCCATCTCCGTGATCAGTAGATGCGGATCGAGCTTCGCGATGGCCGCGCGCACGGCCGGCGCGGTCGCGGCTGGATCACCGGAGGTGCGCAGAATCCATCGAAAAACCGCGCCGTGATTTCGGAACCCGTCACTGAAGTAGACCTGTTCGTGCCCCGGTTCCACCAGCGACACGGCGCGCTGATGCGCCACCACGCCGATAATTTCGACCCACTCCGGCTCCGGCGTCTGAATGCGGATCAGAATGCGCTTGCCCACCGCCGACTCGTGTGGGAACGCCTTGGCCGCCAGCATTTGATCGACCACTACGTACTTGCGATCGGGCGCGTTGTCGGCATCGTTAAAGGTGCGGCCCGCCATCAGCGGCGTGCGCATGGCTTCGAAAAATCCCGGCAGCACGGTTTGCCAGTCGGTGGCCCGATACCGGCTGGCATCGGTCAGCGCGTCCTCCTGGCCCCAGCGAATCGACGAATATCCGCCGGAAAGCGGGACGAAAGCCGACGCGGTCACGGTTTCGACGCCGGCGATTTCGCTCAGGCGCGTCTGAATTTCGCGGACTCGCGCCGCGCGAGCTTGCGGCTGCGTTTCGCGGCGTCCGCCGAGCAACTGGAACGTCAGCAGATGATGCGGGTCGAAGCCCAGGTCCACATGCTGCAGCGCGATAAAGCTGCGAACCATGAGCCCCGAAGCCACCAGCAGCACGAAGGACAGCGCGACTTCCGCCACTGCGACCGCGTTCCGTAATCCGCCGCCGCTTAAGGCCGCCGTGCGTCCGCTGCCGCGCAGCACGTCCATCACATCCGGCCGCGACGCGCGCAAAGCCGGCGCGAGACCGAACAAAATCGCGGCCACCAGACCCGCTCCGATCGAGAATGCGAGCACTGCCGGGTCGATCGCCACCTGGTTGAGTCTCGGCAGATCCGCCGGACCGATCGCGATCAGCGTGCGGATTCCCAGGTACGCCAGCGCGACTCCTAGAATGGTTCCACCGCCAGAGACCAACGCCGCCTCCCACAGCATCTGCCGGATCAGCCTCCAGCGGCTTCCCCCCAGCGCGGCGCGGACCGCCAGCTCGCGCGTGCGCAGCGACGTCCTCACCAGCAGAAGATTGGCGACGTTGGCGCACGCGATCAGCAGTAGAAACAGCACGGCGCCGGTCAGGGCCAGAATGGTCGGCCGCACCTCCGCCACCAGGTGATGCTGCAGCGGCTCGATGTGATAGTAAAATCCGCCGCCGCTATACAACGGAAAATTTCTTCGAACCTCGGCGGCTGTCAGCCCGGCCAGTTCCTCCACGCGATCCAGCGAAACTCCCGGTTTCACGCGTCCGATTCCACGCAGGAAATAGGTGTTGCGGTTGCGATTATCGTAGTTGGTCCGCATGGCCGAGAAGATATCCGGATTCCGGTCGACGTTCGAGCTCGCCCGAAACTCCAGCTCAAAACCCGGCGCCAACACGCCGACGATCACCGGACTGTTGGGCGCGCCGTTCAGCATGGGACGCCCCAGCGCGGCCGGATTTCCGCCGAAGCGCCGCTGCCAGTATGGGTAACTGATGATCACCATGGTCGGCAGCGGAGCAGCGGGCGTGGTCGGGTTCGCGGCCGGGTCCGGAGGCGGCGAGGGTTGCCCGTCGGAGTCGTCGAAGTCGCGCCCGGCGACGATGTGCGCGCCCAGCAGGCGGAAAAAATTCGAGCTGACCAACGCCGTCCGCACCTGTTCGGGCGACCCATCCTCGCGCGGAATCGTGTTGCGAAACGTCGCCACGCAGGCCATGTCGTCGAACACGCCGGTGGTCGATTTGCGCAGGTCGGTATAATTCTCAAACGACATCCGCTCATCGTAGACGCCGCGCGTCCGCAGATCGCCGCCGATCTCCACCAGCCGTTCCGAATCTTTATAAGGAAGAGGCCGCAGGAGAACCGCGTTCGCGACGCTGAAAATCGCGGTGGACGCGCCGATGCCGAGCGCAATCGTCACTACCGAGGTAATCAGGAAAACCGGAGTCCTGGCGAGGGCCCGCGCCGCGTACACGACCTCTTTTCCGAGCATGAATCCTTAGACGCCGCCGGCGTGAATTTGTTTAGTGCTTTTCAGGAATGACCGTCGCCAGGTACCAGACGTTCCCGTGCGAATCGGTAACGCCCGCGCTGCGCTCGCCATACGGCTGATCGGCCGGGACGCTGATTGAAACCGCTCCGGCGTCCACTGCCCGGCGATAAACTGCATCCACATCGGGAACATAATAATGGATCGCACAGGGCATCGGCTGATACGGGCCATGTGAGTCAGACATTTCGAGAATCGAATCGCCAAATTTGAGCTGCGCATGCACCACCCGGCCGCCGGCTTCATGCCGCGCGATCTCCTGCGCTCCGAACGCGCGTTTCAGAAAATCGATCAAAGCCGGTGCGCCTTTGGGATGCAGAGCAAGGTTGACCGCATGCAGACCCGCGGGGATGTAATGCGCGCCGTTTGCCGTCGCCAGATACCAGTGATTACCCTCGGCGTCGCGCACGCTCGCGCCTCGTTCTCCGTATTCGTGATCGGTGGGCACGTGCAGCGAAACCGCTCCGCCTTCGAGCGCCCGCTGATACGCCGCATCCACATCCGGTACGTACACATGCAGCGGAGTCGGCTTGACCGCCCCCGGAGCCTCACCCATCTCGATCATCGCATCGCCCACCCGCACTTGGGCATGCATGATGCGGCTTCCGTCCGGCGAAGCGTAGCGGCCCAGTTCCTCGGCGCCCAGCATTTTCTTGAGAAACTCGATCTGTCCGGCCGCGTTCGCGACATGCAGATAAGGCGTCAGGCTGGTGAAGCCCGCTCGAATCCAGTTCACAGTAGCAGTGCTCATCGTTTTCTTCTCCTTAGCTGAATATTGAATCGCACCCAGAATCTGGCGACCGAGTCGCGTGCGAAAATCCTTATCCGGCAGCCCGCGCAGCAAGCCTGCGATCCGCACCAGTTCCGTCACCTCCGGCCCTGTGTCCGACGGCGATCCGGCCAGCATCGCGTCCACCGCCCGGTCGAGTTGTTCGATCAAATCGCGTTCAGGCATCGGTTTCACCCAGCCGGTCGCGCAGTGTCTGTAATCCGCGATATTGAAGCTGTTTCACGGCGCCCTCGCTGCGCCCCAGATGCTTCGCAACCTCTCGAATGCTCGCGCCCGCCGCGAATCGCATTTCGATGACCTTCGACTGTTCGGCCGGCAGCTCCTTCACCAGGCGAAAGACCTTGGCGCGCAGTTCCGTCTCCTCGAAATCGGCGCTCATCGCTGGCTCCTCCGCATCCAGCGGCCGCTCCCGACCCGCGCGCTCTGCCCGGTCGGCGATCGCATTCGCCGCGATCCGGTACAGCCACGCCGCAAACGGGACGCCGCGCCACTCAAATCGCTTGAGGTTCGCGAGCGCCTGGTGAAACACCTCCGACGTCACATCCTCGGCTTCCGACCGGTCCCGAACCCGCGCGGCAACGAACGCGTAAACCCGTTCGAAATTCGCTTCGTACAGCTCCGCGAACCGGCGAGGATCGCGCTGGCTCGCTTCAATCAGCGAACGTTCGTCGAGACCGCCGGCAGTCGCTCTCGCCATCTTCTAACGGTATAACCGCGCAGGAGGGAAAAGGTCACGCGAATTTATCGCGCCAGGTTCATTTTCTTGAGCAGCGCCTCAAATCGCGGATCGGATCGAAGCGGGTCGAGCTCCGGCCATGTCTTCAAATACGCGAGCCATTCATCATGCTGGTCATAGGCCCGGTCGAGATCGTCCATGGCCCGCGTTTTATCGCCCAGCTTCGCATCCGCGCACGCGGCATCGAACGCGGTTTCCTTCTCGTCCGCCTTGCCGGCGCCCTGAGAGATGCGTTGCAGAAGCTCGCGCGCTTCCGCCGAATCCGTTTTTTTCAATTGCGCGACGGCCGCGTCAGACTGCCGGTCGAGGAACAGCAACAAACCGAGATCCGTCGCCGGCACCGGATTCAGCGGATCCAGATCCACCACCCGATTCATCTCTCCGATGGCGTCTTTCACCTGCCCGGTCGGGGCCAGCACCATCATCGCGATGCCGCGTAACGCATCCGCATCGGCCGAATTCGTCGCCAGCGCCCGTTCGAACTCGCCGCGCGCGCCATTCCAGTCCCAATCGTTGAACGCCCGGATCTCACCGAGCACCACATGCGCCGCAGCCAGCCGCGGATCGAGCTCCAGTGCCTTGTCCGCCTCCGCGCGCGCCTTCGGGATCATGCCCGCATGCCGATCCGACTCCGCCAGTGCCGCATAGGCGGGCGCATATTTGGGATCCTTCTGAATCGCTTCTTCGAAGCTCCCTGCCAGATACAAGCCGTACGCTTCGATGCTGGTCGGCTCCGCGTGATCCAGCGGCACCACCGGCTTCAACCCCAGCGCATCCACCAGCGCGCCGGAAATCTCGTCCTCAATCGCGAAAATTTCGTTCGCATCGCGATCGTAGCTCTTGGACCACATCTGATCTCCGTCGTCAGCGCGGATCAGCCGCGCGGATACTTTCACCTTGTCGCCGGATTTTTCGATGCTGCCCAGGACCACCGTGCGGACATTCAGCTTCTGCCCGATCTGGCGCGCATCCCTTTGACCCCGCATCGCCGCCGAAGACGGCCACGCGATGGTTTCAAATCCCGCAATCGGACCCAGCTCGGCGATGATCTGCCGCGCGATCCCGTCGCCCAGCCGGTCGCCTTCAAACGGAAGCACCGCGATTGACGGAGGAGGCCCCGGCGCGCTGTGCGCCGTGCTGAACAGCCAGTACGCCGCAATCGAAATGATGGCGGCCGCGAACACCAGCACCGGCAGCACAATCACCGGTCCGGGAATGGTGCGCTCCGGCTGCGCGGGCGTGTTCATGATTACTGGGTGGGCGAAACGGGAGTCGATGCGCCCTTGGAATTGGTCAACGTGACCGTCGCCGATACCAGGTTGGCCGCCGCCCCGTTCGCCACTGCGAACGGCACCGTCAGCGTGAACTGGCTCCCATATTGTTGCGAAGCCGCGGTCGAATACCACGTCGTGAACGCGGAGCTGAGCGGCACCGTCAGGTCATTGGTCGAGATGGTCGCGTTGGTCGCGGGTGCGAAGTGGAACAGGCCGCTGGTCATGTCACGTGTTGACGAAAATCCGGTCACCGTTACCGTAACTCCGCCGGGAGTCTGCGCAAGCGCGACGCTCTTGATGAACGGAACCGTCGGAACATTGGTGAGCGTGGCCGTGGTCACGCTGGTTCCGATGGTGGCCGTGAGAGTAATTGTGCCGCCCACCGTCCCGGTCATCAGCGTGATGCTCGAAGCTCCCGAAAACTGCGCCTGCGTGGAGCCCGCATAAATCGTGAAGCCTATGCTACTGACGCTTTGGCCGCTGGCGTTCACCAGCGCGATCATTTGATCCGTCCCGCCCACCGACGACGCGAAGCTCACCGAGAGCGTGCCTGCAAAAGTCGAAGTGGGGGCAGACGCCGCCGAAACGGTAATCGACGGCTGCTGCAGATATCCCGTCGACGTCGGCAACCCCCCGATCGTCAGCGCTGGAATCGGCGCAGTCACGATCATCACCGTCAGCGATTGCGCGGCCGTGTGATTCAGCGAGTCGGTCACTGTCACCGAGACCGTATTCGACCCCGCACCCGCGGGCGTTCCTGCGATCACGCCCGTGGATGCGTTTAACGCCAACCCAGCCGGCAGATTCGCAGCCGACCATCGATACGGCGTCTCGCCTCCCATGGCCGTAATCGCCTGCGAGTACGCCGTGCCTACCGGCGCCGGCGGCAGCGACGTCGTCAGGATCGTGAGCTGCGGCAGGATGTTGATCGTATAAGTCGCGAGGCCGAACAATCCGAGCGAGTCGGCCGCCTTCACGCTGAACGTGAGCGAACTCCCGTACAACGGCGTCCCGCTGATCACGCCGGTCGAGGCATTCAACTCCAAGCCCGGCGGCAGCGATCCTCCCGCGCCCATCGACCACGTGTACGGCGCTTGTCCGCCGGTCGCCACCAGCGTCTGCGAATACGCGACGCCGATCATTCCCATCGCCAGCGAAGTGTTCGTGATCACCACCCCCGGCCCGACCGTCAGTAAAATCGACCGCGCGGCGTTACGCTGTCCGTAATCGGTCAAGCTCACGTTCACCGCGGACGTTCCGTTGGCCGTAGCCGTCCCGGTGATCGCGCCTGTCGCGGAATTGATCGTCAGCCCGGTGGGCAGCCCGCTCGCCGACCACGCGTATGGCGCTTGTCCTCCGCCCGCTGTGAGCGTCTGCGAATACGCCGCTCCCTGCGCCGCGTTCGGCAGCGACGTGGTCAGCACCGTCAACGGCGTCGCGACGAAAAACGAATACGCCCGCGTAAACGTGTGCCCCAGGCTATCGGTCACCTGAATCGGAATCGACAGACTCCCGGCAACTGCGGGCGTTCCCGACAGCGTTCCGCTCACCGGATCGATGGTCATGCCCTGCGTAACTGTCGACGCAAAACTCCATTTGTAAGCCGGCACGCCGCCAACTCCGCTGAAGGTCACGTTATACGGAACACCCTGGGTGGCGATCGGCAGGCTTTCATTCGCGATATTCAACGGCCCCAGCGTCACATCGATGGTCAGCGCCTGATACGCGACGCCATACTGCGGATCGGTCGCGGCAATCAGAAACGAGCTCGCCCCCAACGTGTTCGGAACTCCCGAAATCACGCCCGTCGCGCTCAGAGCGAGCCCTGCGGGCAGCATCCCCTGCGCCACGGACCACGCCGGCGTCTGTCCCGGCGCCGCCGCCAGTTGCGCCGAATAATTTTTGTTGATCACCGCATCGGGTAAGCATGTAGTGGTGATCGCTTCCGTATCCGCGAACGCCGCCGCGGCCAGCACGAAACCAAGGAACACCACCCGCGTCACGGCTGCACTCCGGCCACTGGAACCACGAACACGCTCGCGGTGGACGCATCGATCAGCTTGACAACTTTACTGGTCAACCGAAACACGCTGCCACCGATCGGGAAAACTCCTTCGGCCGCGCAGCCGCAATCGATGGTCGCCGACGCCCCGGTCGCCACGTTCACTGTCACGATAATCCCGCCGCGAATCGCGGTCGCGACCCAGCGGCTGTCCGCCGATACGGCAATTCCCGCCGGCGATTCAAGATGCCGGGAGGCACCATCCTGATCTAAAAGCGAAACTGCCCAGGTGCCCACCGAGATCACGCGCGTAGCCGTGGCCATCATCAGGCCGTCGCGCTGCGCGAAAAACGCGAGCGCAAGCACGCGCTCCGCAGTCGGAACCGGATTCACCGACCCGTCGGCGCCGAACACGCGCACGCCGTCGTTCCACGATGCGGCCACTTCGCCGTCATCGCTGACCGCGAACGCAATCGGTGCGCCAAACGCCGTCGCATTGATGGATCGAATCGTCGGAGCGCCCGGCAAACCGGACAAAATTTGAAATTGAGAACTCGCCGCCAGCCACAGCGCCGCGGAGGAACCTTGTGGACTCACCACAATGTGCGAGGCATTCGCCGCCGCGCCAGCAACCATTGAAACCGAGCCCGACGCCAGCACCAGCACGGTCGACCCGTCATCGGTTGCCGTCGCGATCGCATAATTCTGCGGCGGCGAGATCGCGATATTAGCGAGCGGCCGCCCGCCGGAAATCACCGCGCCGACCGCGCCCGCCGCCGGCATTCCATACATCGCGCGAACGTTCGACCCATCCGGAACCAGACCAAGGGACGGTCCGGCAATCTGCCCCCACGCTCCGATCGCCGTCATGCAAAACAGAATCGCGCACCGCTTGCTCGATTCCGGACGTGCTCCGCTTGCTGACGCGCGCGGTTCTGCTGGCTCGCCAAACGGAACCGCGACCGTCAGGGAGCGGAGCACGTTCACACAAACGCTCGCGCGCGTCATTGCGGCGCTCCCACCGTCGGCGACCCGGGCGTGATCGTGATCCCGGTATTCGGCGCGCTGGTCGAGCTCTTGTGCGTCGCCGCGATCACCGCGCCCGCCACCGCGGCTCCGCAGATCCCCAAAATAATCCACGCCTTGGCGCTGAAGCTCATGCCCCCGCCGGTGCCGCTCACCTGGCTGGCCGTCACGATGTTCTGCGTAATCGTCGTATTCGCCGTTTGCCCGCGATACGACGCGGACACGCGGATCTGAAACACACCGGTCTTGTTGTTGGGACGCATCCCGTACGCGGTCGCGCGGCCCATTGCGTCGGTCCGCACCGTCAGCGTATTGGTGCCGTTGGCGAACGTTCCGCCCGGCCCTTGCGTCGGCAGGAAGAACACCACCGTGGCGCCCTCCACCGGTTTGCCGTCGGGGTCGTCCACTTCGACCACGATTTCGGGAGCGTTGCGCTGGTTGGGATGCAGAATCGCCGCATCGCCTTCCACCACCAGCACCGTGAGCGCGCGCTCCTGCCCGAATAAATTACACAGGAGAAGAGGAATCAGGAAAAGGGAGTAAGCAGCCTTGAACTTCATCGCGAGTCCCGAAGCGAACCTGAGCGACAACGCCTCTACGTTAGCACATCACTCCGCCTTGTTCGCGCCCGCCTCAGCGGCACCTCGATGACGATTCACCTTTTATTCATGAAGTTTGCTTGAAGTTGCTCTGGACCTGAGCCTATTCTAAAAGAAGCTCGCTACATGCTTCGCTACGCGGCGGTCGACATCGGAAGTAACTCGACACGGATGCTCGCCGCGGAGGTCGCCCCCGACCCACGCGGATCGCCTCCGGTCGTCCTCGCGGCCGAACGCGAAGTCACCCGTCTGGGCGCCAGCGTGTTCCAGGACGGCCGCATCAGCCCGCAAGCCATGGACGATACCGTCCGCGTGCTCGCCCGCATGGCCGAGACCTACAAGAAGCTGGACGTCGCCGGCGTGCGCGCCGTCGCCACCAGCGCTGTCCGCGACGCCTCCAATGCCGCCGAATTCCTGGCGCGAGCCTCCACCGCCCTCGGTTCGAACGTCGAAGTGATCACCGGCCGCGAAGAAGCCCGCCTGATTCACCAGGGCGTCATGAGCCGCTGGCCGCAGCCCGAAAAGCGCGTCCTGATCGTCGATATCGGAGGCGGCAGCGCCGAAATTATCTCGAGCGAAGACGGCACTCTGGTAGACGCGTTATCGAAACCCCTGGGCGCTGTGCGCCTTCAGGAAATGTTCCTCCACGGCGACCCTCCCGCCCAGCGCGAGCTTCATCAGATGACCGAATTCGTGGATGAAAAAGTCGAGAACGCCATCGCCCGCATGGGCCTGCGCTGGGACCGCGCCATCGCCACTTCGGCGACCGCCGCTGCCGTGGTCTGCGCCGTCAATCGCGTGTCACGTTCCCGGCGCGATCAAGCGGATCGCTTGCGAGCCTCCACCGCCCAGATCCGCAAGCTCTACCGCACGCTCGCCGCCGCCGATCTCGCCGGCCGCCGCAAGATCGCGGGCATTGGACCCCGTCGCGCGGAAATCATCGTGGCCGGAACCGGAACGCTGCTGCGCATTCTCGAACGTTTCCACATCTCCGGCATGTATTATTCCGCGGCCGGCGTTCGCGACGGCATCATCGCCGACATGGCCTCCCGCGGCGTCGGTGGCGAGCGTGCCCGCTTGAGCCGCGATCAGCGCAAAGAAGTGGAGCGCGTTTCAGTCCGCTTCGGCGCGTCATTGAAACACGCCCGCCGCATCGCTGCATTCAGCCAGTTCCTGTTCAGTCATCTCCAGCCGCTGCACCAGTTGCCGCTCAGCTACGGCCGCCTGCTCGAAGCCGCCTGCTACCTGATCGCCACCGGCCATTACATCAACGATTCCGGCCATCACAAGCACGCCTACTACATCGTCGCCAACGTGGATCTTTCCGGATTCACCAACCGCGAGCGCGAATTCATCGCGCTCCTGTGCCGTTATCACCGCAAAGCGATGCCCTCGCCCGCCCATCCCGAATTTCAGGCGCTCACCCCCGACGATCGCCGCCCGCTGCACCTTCTGATCCCGATCCTGCGTCTCGCCGACAACCTCGCCCGCAGCCCCGAACAGGACGAAATGGAAATCGTGAGTTGCGAAATCCAGCCGGCGCGCGTGCTCGTAAAATTGAAAGCCGCCCGCGAACCCGATCTCGCCGAATGGGCCGCCTCGCGAGTCTCCGACGTCTTCGCGGAAATCTACGGCCAGCCGGTCGTCGTCAACTACGAACGCTCTTAGTCAGCTGTTAATGAACATGAATGCACGTGACTACGACACGTGGATGGACGTTCATTGACAGCCTGAGCAATCCACTAATGCAGCGGAATCCGAAACAGATTCCCGACAAACTCCAGCTTCGAGAACGCATAAGTCCGCGAATCCGCTCCCGGCGCCAGTTCGCCTTCGTGGATGTCCGTGGCTCCCGCAACCTTCCCGTCGGCGCCGACCGTTAATCCCATGGGCGGCACGTCCGGCGTCCACTCGCCCGGGCGAAGCGGCAGTGCCACCGTAGTGCCGCCAATGGACCAATCCGGGTTGACCGTCACGAGCACGAATCCTCCCGCGGCAGGCCAATGCACCAGGCAAAGCGCGGGGCACACCTGCTTCGAGCTTCCATCCTTCAACGACACCAGCAAAGTATTGGCCACGCCGACGGCTGCCCAACTGCCGTCCGGCGAGATGGTCAGCAGATCGTCGATTGGGTGGTTCCAAGCCCTCACGAGGCCCGTTCCATCCGTCTTCACCCGGGCCAGATAGTTCGCCTGCGCGTTCAACTGGCGGAACAGCACTTCGCCCGGCGCGCCGAACGCGACCCTGTCCCCATCCCGCGCGATCAGGCGCGGCGCGGCGCTTCCGTCGAGCGGCGCCACAAAAATGTGCCTTCCCTTGCTGTCTTGCGATGTGAAAACCACCTGCTGCCCGTCCCGCGAAATATCAAAATCCGTCATCGCCACACCCGGCAGCGCCGCGCTCGATTGCCCGGAAGTCCACTCCGCCGACCACAACTCGCTCGCCGCCGACGCATTCTTTCGCAACAAATAGTACACGCGCTTCCCGTCCGATGAAATCAGCGGCGCCATCGCCGATCCCTCCACCGGGATCGCCCGCTCGCCCGCCGCATCGTGAATCCACACCGAACTCTTGCGCACTCCCACCGACGAGATCGCCGATTTCCCGTCCGGCGACAACGCCAATCCTTCCTCCTCGCCCGGTCCGAATGTGATCTGCTCCGGGACGCCATTGGGAAATCGCTCCCGCCACAGATGGGTCGCGCCCTGCACGCTGGCATTGAAGTACATCCACTTGCCGTCCGGCGACCACGCCGCCGCGAAACACGGCCCCTCCGGACCAACCTGCGCCCCCGCCGAGCTGCCATCCATCGGGAGCAGCCGGCACCGCTGCCAATTCGCCGTCTGATCCATCTCCACCACCAGAATCGACTTCCGGTCCGGCGAAAGATGCGAGTAATGCGCCATGGCGCGGTCATGATCGGGGAAGTAAATCTCACGCTCATCGGCGCGGCTCTCCTGCGCCGTGACAATCCCCATGTGCAGCGGTGTTCCGTCCATGATCTCCGAAAACAGAATCCGGCCTTCGCCGATCCAGGTCAGCCCGGCCGCGTTGCGCATCAGTCGAGTCGGTGCGCCGCGCGTGACTGGTACCGTCCAGGTGTTCCATCCATCGTCCTGCCCAAGCACCGAATAGGCCACGCGCGAGCCATCCGGCGTGAACGCGATCCCATACTTGCGCTCCGAATCGTTGGTAAGCTGCGTAGCCTGGCCATCCGGCAGAACCTTCGCATAAATCTGCGCTTTAGTCAGGAAGCTCAGTCCACCCCGGAAAAACGCGACCATCCGCCCATCCGGAGAAAGCGCCGGCGCGACCGCGGAATCGCTGAAATCGGTTAATTGGACATATTCCGATGGCGAAGTTACCGGACGATTGCGCGCGCCGAAATACCATCCCGCCCCCACCATCGCGAGCAACACCGCCGCACCGCTCATGGCCCAAGCCAACCGCGGCCGCTTGCGAAGCGGCGCCGATTGCGAGCCATGTATTCGCACCAGGTCGGCCCGCATCTCGCCCGCGCTCTGGTAGCGAGCTTTCGGATCTTTTTCAAGGGCCCGGCCGATCACCCGCCCGATCTCCGGCCATACATCGGGCTTCACTTCTCTCACCGGACGCGGCGCCCGATTCAGCACCGCCGCGATCGTCGCCGCCCAACTATCCGCTTTGAACGGCAGCGTTCCGGTGGCCATCTCATACAACACCACCCCACACGCGAACAAATCCGACCGCGCGTCGACCGCCTGTCCGCACGCCTGTTCGGGCGACATATAGGACACCGTGCCGACTGTCGTCCCCGGCGTCGTGAGGCTGTCCTCCAACGGCTTTCCCTGATCCGCCCCCGCCGCCTTGGCCAGACCGAAATCCAGAATCTTGACCGCGCCCTGCCTGGTCAGGAAAATATTCGCCGGCTTGATATCGCGATGCACGATCCCGCAGGCGTGCGCCGCCTCGAGCGCGTCCAGAATCGGAATCGCGACCGCGAGCAACTCCTGGTTCGAGATGGGTCCGGCTGCGATCCGCTCCTTGAGCGTCCGCCCATCCATCAGCTCCATCACCAAAAAGGGCCGCCCGGCTTCCTCTCCGATGTCGTACACGGTGCAGACGTTGGGATGATTGAGCGCGGAAATCGCCTGCGCCTCGCGCCGGAACCGCTCCAGCGCTTCGGCGTTTTCGACCGTCGCATCGGTCAGAAATTTCAACGCTACCGGACGCCCCAGCCGAGTGTCCCGCGCCCGGTATACCTGCCCCATCCCGCCGCGTCCCAGCGGACCTTCAATCTGATAAGGCCCCACCCGCGCGCCAGGCACAAGCATCCGCTCGGTCGGGTTCAAGGACTCGTCGTCCGCGTGACCGGATTGGTTGATTTGATCCCCGCGATCCATGGAAACAGATCACCGCTGTTCGGCTCGCTTCAGTATAATTCGGCAAAGCCACGGTGGAACCCGAGCGTGATCCGCGTGAATCGGCGTGTATTTGCGGCTAACAACTACATCTTCTTCACGTTCACCCCGCCGTTCATCGTCTCCACATGAATCGTCGGACCGCCGGATCCCAAATCCGTCACCAGCCTTTTCCCGATCTCGCCGCGCACCGTCATCGGAAACGCCAGGTTCAGATTCCCGTTCACCGTCGCGGTCTCGAAATGTGCCGAATAACCCTCGGGCATGCTCACGGTGACGCCGCCATTGGTAGTCCGCGCATCCAGCCTGGTTCCATTCCAGCGCGCACCCGCCAGCTCCACCGTCACTCCGCCATTGGTCGTGTTGCCTTCCACATCCCCGCCCAGCCGTTTCAGCGTCACGCCGCCGTTGGTCGTATCGAACTGGATGTGCCCGCTCACATCGCTGATCGCCAGCCCGCCGTTGTGCGCTTTGAGCGAAAGATCCGCCTGTCGTGGGACGAAGACTTCGTAGCTCACGGTCCATCCGTGCCCCTTCGATATCTCCGGACCCGTTGCCGAAACCTGCCCCGCCGACGTGTTGACCGAAATCTGCGAGACGATCGCCTTGGCCGACGCATCATCCTCGCCCGACGCTTCCACTCTCGCGCGCACCAGCACGTTCCCGCCGTCCCATCCCTTCACCGAAACGCCGCCGTTCACGCCCGCATCCACGTTCAGCCGGCCGGCGTAAGCCACGGTCTGCTCCCGCATCTCGCAGTGCGTGACTTGGTTATTGTTGTGATTCTGGTTGTCGCAACTGAGCGACTTCTGCTGCGCCGCCGCCGGCAGCGCTGCCATGAACATTCCCATCGCGAGTAATCCGAATTTCATATTCTCTCCTTGCTGAAAAAGGGGACTGACCACTCCGTCCCAAAATCCACACGCCAGCCACAGTAGCCATCACCACGCTAGTGGACAGAGCGGTCTCTCTTGTAAATCCGCTCCACGCCGTCCCCTTCTTGGAGTACCCACCAACGCCCGCGCAAAAAAGGGGACTGACCACTCTGTCCCCAACCCACACACCCTCAACCGCCGACACCACCACTCCGGTGGACAGAGCGGCCTGTCCCCTTTTTTGGAACGCCCCCTCCGAATGCCTCCCGATGAGCGCCGATTTTCATGCGTCCGGGTGAAGCTCGGCTTCATCGCTCTACGCTGTCCCCTTTTTCAACCCACCGCTCCGTAGACGCCGCCGCGTCCTATCGGTTAAGTTGATGAAGGTGGAAAATCTGCATCCCGTTGAAGTGCGCGTGCTGGGCGCTCTGGTCGAGAAAGACATGGCCACACCTGAGTACTACCCGCTGACGCTGAATGCGTTACAGAATGCGTGCAATCAAAAATCGAGCCGCGACCCGGTGGTCCATTACGACGAAGACACCGTGTCTCAAGCGCTTGAGCTTTTGAAAAACAAGGGTTTGGCGATCCGGGTCAGCGGCGCCGGCCATCGCGTCGAAAAATTCGGCCATCGCCTGGGCGAAAAATTAAATCTCGGCCGCCGCGAGCTCGCCCTCCTCTGCGTACTCATGTTGCGCGGCCCGCAAACCGTCGGCGAACTGCGCGGCCGCACCGAACGCATGCACGATTTCACCGACATGGAAGAAGTGGAAACCGTACTCGATCATCTCGCAGGTCTGCCGGAGCCCTTGGTCGCGAAGGTCCCGCGCGGACGCTGGGTTCATTTACTCAGCGGGGAGCCTGAGCTCGGGGTAGATTCTTCGAGTGCTCCCGCGCCCGTCAGTAATCTGGAAGAGCGTGTCGCCACCCTTGAACGGGAGCTCATTGAACTGAAACAGCGATACGACGCTTTCGAGCGCCAGTTCAAGTAGTGCATCGAGCAACGGCAGCTCCTTTATGAGTTCTGAACCCCGCCGTAACCGGCGCGGCTTGATCGGTGCGCGCCAGCCCTGCCCGTCAGGGCGGGGTTCATTCTCGGAGATCGTAAAAGGAACTTTCGGAAACAGGAGAACTCATCCATGAAACACACCAACGCAAACCGCCGCGTCAAAGTTCGCCGTATCGATGAATGCGATTCGCTTCACGACCTCATCACCCACTGCTTCCCTGCATTCGGCGGAGCCTTCCTGCGCCGCATCTACACCATCCTCGATCAAGCCATCGGCTTGGGCTGTCCGCTCACCGTCGCCATTTCCGGACCGGTCACCGTATCCGGCCAGCATCAGGCGTGGCTAATCCCGCTACTTGAAACCGGATGGGTCGCCTACCTGAGCACCACCGACGCGGTCTGCTATCACGACGGCCATCGCAGTCTAAACGCCCACCGCGATCCCGTCTTCGAAGTCCCCATCTTCGGCGACGACGGCGCGCTCCGCGATGAACGCACCATCCGCGTCACCGACATGGCGTTCGATGAAGACGTCCTGCTCGATCAGGACCGTTTCCTCACTGCCGCGCTCCGCCGTCCCGAATTTCAGCATTCGATGACCGGGACCGAGCTGCGCTATCGACTCGGTCAGCTCTACGCGGAACAAGAGCACAAAGCCGGCGTCGAGCCGGGACTTCTGGCCACCTGCCATCGCCTGGCGATCCCGATTTTCGTCGGCGCCCCCGCCGATGGCAGCGTGTTTTTGAACTCGATGAAGCTGTGGGCCATGAAAGAATCCGGCCTGATCGACAGCTACAACTTCAACCTGGACCTGCACGGAGAAGTGTTCGAAGCCTGCGCCTATCATCGCTGGGGATTGTTCGACAATCCCCCCAACGCGCTCGGAACGCTGATCCTGGGCGGCGGCGTTCCCAAGAATTACAACCTGCAACCCGAGCCCGCCCTGGGCCAGGTGCTCGGCATTCCCAACGTTCGCGGATATAATTTCGACGTCCAGATCGTCACCGCGCCGGTCACCGACGGTTCGCTTTCCTCGTGTCCGCCTGCCGAAGCGGTTACCTGGGGAAAGGTCGACAAGGACACCTATCAGCAGTCGACGGAGAGCATGCAGGCCGATTATTCGACGGTGATGCCGTTTATTGTCAAGGCGTTACTTGATAATCGGGTTCGTTTCGAAAAAATGTCAGCCGAGGGTCATGCGGTCCCCGCCGGATATTTACGATCGCGTGACGGGTACCGTTTGTTCGATCAGCGTCAGGAGTTATGCGGGCGCTTGAAAAACGACGTGCAGAAAAATCGGGAATGGTTGTTGAAAAGCATGCTATATTGACGTCAAATGGCAACGTTTGATGTCCAATTCACGATCAGCACGTATTATCCCGCAGCCAACGCCGCTTATCAGATCCAGACCGTTCCAAACCCGGTATTGCCCGCCGGATTCGCGCTCGCCGGACCGCTCGAGGCCGATCCGCAAAAGGCCGCCGCGCTGATGTCCTCCACGCCGCCCGAGCAGCACGTCATGGTAAACGCGATGCTCGCCGATAGCAACATTTTCGGCTTAGTGGCCTGGAATGCGGCCGTAAAAACGGCCATGGTTGCATTCCGCGGAACCCAGGATGCCAAGGACTGGCTCGACGATCTCGACGCGGTTCCCGTGGATTATCAGGCGGTTAAAGGAATCGGCCTGGCGCATATGGGATTTCAGCTGGTGTATGAGCACGTGCGCGCCAGCCTGAACACTTTATTGACTGGCCCGTGCGCGGGTGCGCAGAGAATTCTGATTACCGGCCACAGTCTCGGAGGCGCGGTCGCAGTACTTTCCGGATTCGACATCGCGCGCAACATCGTGGCCGGTTCGGTGCCGGAATTCTGCACGTTTGCGGGTCCCCGGGCGGTAGATCCCGGCTTTTCAGGGAAGTTCAATGCCGCGTTTCCGGTTTGCAACCGCGTGGTGAATTTCATGGACGTCGTTCCGCAGGTGCCGCTGCCGCCGCTGTATGAACATGTCGGCGCGGAACAATTGGTGCACGGCGGATTCAAGCCGCTGGATGTCGTCTACGCGCATCGCCTCACTACTTACCTGACCGGATTGCAGAAGCTGGCTGCAACGTAAAGCCGTCGATGGAGACGTTGGGGCTTTCCCGGGCCAATACAAAGGGCCGGTGAAAACGGATGGTGAATTCGTCGAACTGCTCGATGGCGGGCGAGGGCGGAATCGGATAGGTCAGCACTTCATTCGCTCCGAACGCGGATTCGACTGGGAGCATCCCCAGAGATTGCGACGGCTTGCCTTCGTCAAACGTGTTCACCAGCAGAAGTTCGACGGAAACTGTTCCGGGAACCCGGTTGCGGTTGGTGATAGCGAGCTGAATGCTCGCGCAGCAAGTCACTTTGAACGGCGCGCCGAGGCTCTGGTGCGCTTCCATGATCAGCGGACGGGCGTCATGCGACCGGAAGGTCAGATCGGAAGGCTTGCCGCCCATTTCCATGGAATCCGGCGGCGGACGCGTGTACGGTCTGCGGAAAAACCAGTACACGCCGTAGAACGGGATTTCCAGAGTCCTCTTGTTTTCGCGGAATGGATCGTAGATCAGCGCTGGCAGCGGAGGCACCAGCGTCACGCGCTTCTCAATTTCAGGCAGGAGAATCACGCCGAGATAAGAATCGGCCATGAAGCCGTCGCCGGACGGTTGATGAGTGTCGGCGTTCGCGGATGCGGCGGCTGATCCGCCGGCAGGAGCAGCCGCTTGAAACGGCAGCATTCCGAGGATCACCAGGGCGGCGGCGATCGCGATCAGGGCGGCCATACGGCGCGGCTTCGGGCTGGCTTGCGGATCGACCGCAGTGGCGCGCCATGCGATCATGGCCGCGCCGAAGGAGAGCAGAATTCCGGCGACTTCCTGGTGACGAAGCAAGGCCTCGACCGCGGCCAACTGGATCGCGGCGGCGGCGATCAGTGAAGAAGGGAGCCGCCGCAGAAGAGGCTCCTCCGGCTGGCGGTCGACGCCGAACAGCGGGGTGATGAGAACCACCAAAACGATCAATGGGGCTGCGGCGAAGGCCGAGCCTTGAACCGCTAAAATCATCAGCGGAGCGGTCCACAGGGCGGCTGCCCAGGATCTTAGCAGGGCCGGAAACGGAGTACGGAAAAGCTTGGCGCCCAGAATCGCGGCGAGGGCGACCAGGCAAATGTATTCGAGCGCGGCGAAGATCAGCGTGGGGCCGGAAAACGGATGGCGCGGCGGGATCGGGCACAGGAGCCAGGCGCAGAGGAGCGCGGCGGCGGGTCCGGCCACGACTTTCATCGCGCTCACGTTCACCTAAGGATAGACAAAATCGTTGGATGGAAGTTCCTGGGTTACTCGTCAATCCTTTGGCTGGTTTTTCGCGAGGCGTACCAGCACGGTGGATAGCCCAGATGCGGGAACAGGGACCGGACGCAGACGTTGGTTTGCGGGGGGACATCGAAATCGAACTCAGTCTTTTTGTTTTTCAAGTGGATGGCGTAGTAGGGCTGGACATTCACGCTGCCGAACGGGTTGCGGGAGCCGGGGAATCGCACGGCCAGATAGTCGCCCAGATAAACGACGCCAGAGAGCAGAATCGCCAGCAGAAACCCGCGGCCGATACGAGCGAGCATCCATACTACTTTAGCGTAAGGACTTCAAAACCAACTATTTCCCCCAGGCTGTAACCATGGCACCCGCCCACGAAGTCTTATCAGTTGCTCACATCCGGCTTTCGATCCAATTGTGTTTTGATTTCAGCAACTACGGGGCTTGGTCAGCATATGAAACGCAGTATATTCAAGTCGCTCGTGTGCGCGGCGTTTTGCGCAACATTTTCGATGGTGGTTCTGGCGCAGAATACCCAGAACGCCGGCGTGATCACGAAAATTGACGCCGATGCTAAACAATTGACTCTGAAGACCGACGCCGGCGCTGAACTCAAGGTGGAGATGTCGCCGAAAGTGGCTTTCCGGCGCATGGCGCCCGGCGAAAAGGAGCTTCGCAAGGGCGAGGTGATCACGTTCGGGGATATCAATGTCGGCGACCGCGCACTGGCGGTGGGTAAACTCGACGGCACCACGGTCACTGCGGCGCTGATCGTGGTTATGTCGAAGGCCGACGTGGCGAAAACGCATGCGGCGGAACAGGCGGAGTGGGACAAGAGCGGCGTGATCGGGATTGTGAGCGCAGCCGGTCCGGAAGATATCGCGATTGCGGTGAGCGGGCCGGGCGGGACCAAGAAGACGCTGATGATCACGCCGGCCAAGGGCGCCGAGATCCGGCGGTATGCGCCGGATTCGATTCAGTTCGCGGACGCCAAGCCGTCCACGCTCGCGGAGATCAAGACCGGCGATCAGGTGCGCGCGCTGGGCGACAAAAGCGAAGACGGAACCAAAATGACGGCCAAGGCGATTGTTTCCGGGTCGTTTAAAGAGATCGCGGCGACCATCGTTTCGATCGACGCGGCCAATCACAGCATGCTGGTGACGGACCTGGCCAACAAGAAGCGCGTGACGGTGAAGATTAATCCGGATTCGAATGTGCGCAAGCTTCCAGCGCAGATGGCGCAGATGCTCGCGGCGCGCAATCGTCCCCCCGAGGACGGCGCTGCACGCGGAGGACGCGGGGATAATCCGAACGGTGGGCGCGGATTTGGCGGGCGCGGAGGCGGCGGCGGGGATCTGACCAAGATGCTGGAACGCGTTCCGGCGGTGACGCTGGCGGATCTGAAACCGGGCGACGCGATCATTGTGCTGAGTACGGTGGGTGCGAGCGCGGATCAGATGACTGCCATCACGATGCTCGCCGGAGTGGAGCCGATCCTGACCAGGCCGGGCACGCGCGAGATGCAACTCGGCGGCTGGAGCCTGGGCGGGTTGGGCGGAGGAGAGCCGTAAGAACGGCCTGATAAAAATCAAGGAAATGGAATGATCTTTTCAAAAAGGGTGTGTTTGGCCGGCCTGGTGCTGCTGACCATGTGTGCGGCACTGATGGCGCAGGCGCCGGGCGGTCTTCGCGGGCAGGTTCTGGACCCATCGGGTGCGGCGGTTCCGAAGGCGACCGTAACGGTGACGGGTCCCAACAACGTGGTGAAAGTCGCGACCACGGATAATGACGGCAATTATGCAATCCCGGGGCTTCCTCCTGGGAAATATATGATCCGGATTATTGCGACCGGGTTCACGATGCTCGAAAAGCCGGGCGTGGATGTGCCCGCCGGCCGGCCGCTTCAGTTCGACGTCAAGCTGACGGTGGAAGCGTCGAAACAGGAAGTCACGGTTTCCGATACGCAGCAGGTGGAGCTCGATCCTTCGAAGAACGCCGGCGCGCTGGTGCTGAAGCAGGAAGATCTGGACATGTTGTCGGACGATCCGGACGATCTGCAGGCCGATCTTCTGGCGCTCGCCGGACCCTCGGCGGGTCCCAACGGCGGGCAGATCTTCATTGACGGGTTTAGCAACGGCCAGCTTCCGCCCAAGGATTCGATCCGCGAGATCCGCATCAATGCGAATCCGTTTTCGGCGGAGTATGACACGCAGGGCCGCGGGCGCATCGAGATCTTTACCAAGCCGGGGTCGGAGAAATTTCACGGGTCGGTGAATGCCAACTACAGCGATCACCTGTTCGACGCGCGCAATCCGTTCATTACGTCTCCGCTGTTTCCGGTGCCGGCGGCCGACAGCAAGCTGTTAAGCGCCAACCTCAGCGGGCCGATTATCAAGAGCAAAATGTCGTTCTTCATCGACTTCCAGCGGCGGCAGCAAAGACTGGACGCGCTGATCAACGCGGTGACGCTGGCGCCCAACACGTTCCAGCCGGTTCCCTACGGCTTCGCGATCCTGGCGCCGAACACGTTCGATTCGATCAGCCCGCGCATCACCTACCAGTTGTCGCCGAACATTTCCCTGGACGGCCGGTATAGCTGGCGCGGGCAGGAATACGATAACCAGGGCGTGGGAGGATACAATCTTGCGCCGGGCGTGCCGTGCGGCTTCGGTTGCGAAAACTCGAGCACGGCCGATACGCAACACAGCGTGAACCAGGCCGTCAACCTGATCGAGACGCAGATCGTGAACGCGTCGACCATCAATGAAACGCGCTTTCAGTATTTCCGCCAGCAGACCAACCAGACCGGCGACAATCCGATCCTGAATATTTCGGTCAACGACGCGTTCACGGCGGGCAGCACGTTTCCCCTCAACTATACGCACCAGGGCAACTGGGAGCTGCAAAATTACACGTCGATCACGCACGGGACGCAGTTCATCAAGTTCGGCGTACGGGTGCGGGAAGCGACCGAGAGCATCTACGCCACCAGCAATTACCTGGGGCAGTTCAGCTTCGCTTCAATCAACGCATACGCGATCATGCAGCAGGGAATCGCGCAGGGATTGCCGCTTTCGACCATCGTGGCCAACGGCGGTGGACCGATCCAGTATCAGTTCAACGCGGGCAATCCTCTGATCAAGGGCGACCAGTTCGACCTCGGCCCGTTTATCCAGGACGACTGGAAGGTGAAGCCGAACATCACGCTGAGCCTGGGGCTGCGCTACGAATGGCAGCAGAATATTCCGGACAAAGGCGATTTTGCGCCGCGCGTGGGCCTCGCCTGGGGCATTGGGCCAAGCCAGGGCCGGCTGCGCACTCCCAAGACGGTGCTGCGCGCGGGCATGGGTTATTTCTATGATCGCTTCAGCCTGGCCAATGTTCTGAGGACGGAGCAGTTCAACGGGATCAACCAGCTCGCCTACACGATCACGAATCCGATGTTCTATCCGGCGGCGGGCGTGGCGATTCCGTCCAACGCGACGCTCGAGAATCCCGCCAATGCAGTCGCGTCGGCCACGTATCATATCGACTCGGCGCTCCAGGCGCCGCGGTTACAGCAGGCGGCCATCGGGATCGACCGGCAGTTGCCCAAAAACACTTCGGTTTCGGTGAACTATCTCAACTCGCGCGGAACCCATATCCTGCGGAGCGGCGTGGATATCAACACTCCGCTGCCGGGGACGTATTTCGGGCCGGGAACGGGCGTTTACCCTTACGGGGCTGCCGCCGGCTATTACAATCAGTTCGAGAGCGACGGGGTTTACAAGCAGAACCAGTTGATCACCAACGTCAATTCGCGGATCAACTCGCGGATCTCGATCTTCGGATACTACTCGTACGGCCACGTGAACACCAACGTGAACGGGACGCCTTCGAATCCCTACAACTTGAACCAGGACTGGGGACGAGCGGGCTACGACGTTCATCATCGCGTGAACATCAACGGATCGATTATGTCGTTTTATGGCGTCCGT
Organism: Terriglobia bacterium; assembly: GCA_963797245.1. GTDB lineage: Bacteria > Acidobacteriota > Terriglobia > Bryobacterales > Bryobacteraceae > Palsa-187. The sequence goes on along the minus strand of CAWCPE010000003.1, from coordinate 31,661 downwards.
CTATCGCCGAATATCACGTTCAACTCGGCGCCGCCGTGGAATTTATTTGAAGGCGTGGACCAGTTTGGGTATGGCATTACATCGGCGGCGCGGCCGGCATTCGCTCCCGCGGGATTCTCCGGACCGGCGTGCACGCAGCAACTGGCACAACAACTGGTGACGTGCCTGCAATCGACGGCGCTGGGGAACTTCGTGGTGAACCCGACGCCGGGTATGAAGGTGATCCCGGTGAATTACTTTAAGGGATACAGCCAGTTCGTGGTCAACCTCCGGATCAGCCGGACGTGGGGATTCGGCGAGGCGATCAACAATAACAATAACCAGCGCGGGCAGGGGCAGCGCGGTCCGGGATTCGGGCAGGGCGCACCGGGCGGCGGTGGACCTCGCGGCGGTGGCGGCGGACGCGGTCCCGGCGGACCGGGTGGATTCGGCGGGATGTTCGGCGGAGATTCGAGCGGGAAACGCTACACGCTGACGGCGGGCCTATTCGCACACAACCTGTTCAACACCGTGAATCCGACCAATATCGAAAGCGACCTGCTTTCCGATCGGCTGGGTGAGCCGCTGGGGCTCGCCAACATCGGCGGACCGGGCGGGAACGGATTTAACCGGCGCATCGAGCTGACGCTGCGGTTCAGCTTCTGACACGGTGCGGAAAAAGGGGACAGACTGCTCTGTCCACGCCGAGTGCTTCCAAACAAAGGAACGATTTCGGATCGGGGACAGAGTAGTCTGTCCCCTTTTTCCGCACCCTGCTAAATCATTTGGAATAAGGCAGTAAACGGGGCTGCGCTTCATTCAGCTACACTAATATGTGGCATGACAAGCCCCGTGATGAAGGCGGGTTCGGCGGAATCCGCACCTTCGCTGAACGATCCTTCCTTATACATCGATCGCGAGTTGAGCCTGCTGGCGTTTCAGCGCCGGGTGCTTGAAGAAGCGCAGAATCCCGCGAATCCGCTGCTCGAACGCGTCAAATTTTTATCGATTCTGGCTTCCAACCTGGACGAATTTTTCATGGTCCGGGTGGCGGTGTTGAAGCAGAAGGCGGCCACCAGCGGGCTGGATGGGACCGTGCAGACGCAACTGGAGCAGATTCGCGCGGAAGTGAAACAGCTCACCAAGGACGCTTATGCGTGCTGGCGGGAGGTGGGTGCGGCGCTTGAATCGAGCGGGATCGAACTCCGGGATTATGCGCAGTTGACCGTACGCCAGCGCGAATCGGTGGAAGCGTACTTCCGGCAAGTGGTGTTTCCGGTGCTGACGCCGCTGGCGTTCGATCCGGGGCGGCCGTTTCCGCATATATCGAGTCTGAGTCTGAACCTGGCGGTCGCGGTGCGGGACGACAAAGGCGTGGAACGTTTCGCGCGCGTGAAGGTTCCCGACACGCTGCCGCAGATGGTTCCGGTGGATCCTGCGCCCTCAGGAGCGGTGGCCGCGCGACCGGTGCTGGTGTGGCTCGAACAGGTGATCATCGGGAATTTGCAGATGCTGTTCCCGGGGCTCGAGATCATGGAGGCGTATCCGTTCCGCGTGACGCGCGACGCCGAGGTGGAGATCCAGGAGCTGGAAAGCGACGATCTCCTGGAAACGATAGAGGAAGCTGTCTGGCAGCGGCGATTCCGGGCGGTGGTGCGGCTGCAGATTTCCGAAGACATTCCCGAGCACATGCTCGAAACACTGGTGGCGAATCTGGAGCTCGACTGGCGGGATGTGTATCCCGTGGACGGGCCGCTCGATTTGAGCAGGTTGCGGCAGCTGGCGGCGATTGATCGCGCGGATCTGAAGGACGCGCCATTTCTTCCGCACACTCCGCCGGAGCTGAATCCGAAATCGGAAGAAGATATTTTCGCGCTGCTCAAGCGCGACGACGTATTGCTGCACCATCCCTACGATTCGTTCCAGCCGGTGGTGGAATTTTTGCGGCGCGCGTCGGTGGACCCGGACGTTCTGGCGATCAAGATCACGCTGTACCGGGTGGGGCGCAACTCGCCGGTGGTGGAAGCGCTGCTGAGCGCGATCGAAAACGGCAAGCAGGTGGCGGTGCTGCTGGAATTGAAGGCGCGGTTCGACGAGGAAAGTAATATTGAATGGGCCAAGGCGCTCGAATCGGCGGGCGTGCACGTGGTGTATGGGCTGGTGGGGTTGAAGGTGCATTCGAAGGTCGCGCTGGTGGTGCGGCGCGAGGGCGAGACGATTCGCCGGTATGTGCACCTGAGCACCGGCAACTACAATCCGACCACGGCGCGTCTCTATACCGACCTGAGTTTCTTCACGGCGGATGAGCAGATCGGCGCGGATGCGACGGACCTGTTCAATTACGTCACCGGTTATTCGGCGAAGACCGATTTTCACAAACTGTTTGTTGCGCCGATCAACCTTCGCGGGAAGATCGAAGGGCTGATCCGGCGCGAAATCGAGCATGCGTCGAAAGGGAAGGGCGGCCACCTGATCTTTAAGGTGAATGCGCTCGAAGATCCGGGCATCATCCGGCTGTTGTATGAAGCATCGCAGGCGGGCGTGCGCTGCGATCTGCTGGTGCGCGGCATCTGCTGCCTGCGGCCGGGAGTGCCCGGGGTCAGCGAGAACATCCGGGTGACCAGCATCGTCGGCCGGTTTCTAGAGCATAGCCGCATTTATTATTTCCACAACGCGGGTCGCGATCAAGTGTACCTGGGTAGCGCGGACCTGATGGACCGGAATCTGAATCATCGAGTGGAACTGCTGTTTCCGGTGGAGAACAAGCGCCTGCTCAAGCGTCTGCGCGACGATATTCTGGCCACCTATCTGGCCGACAATCGCAACGCCCGGCATATGCAATCGGACGGGACATTCGTGTGGGACCAATCGGGTGAGCCGGCGGTGAACAGCCAGGCGAAGTTCCTGATGCAGCCGGCGGTGGCACCGGCCGAAGTTCGCAAGAAAAAAATCGAAGCGAACGGATATGCTGGGAAACGGAGGAGATGATGGGGCCGCTTCAAAATCTGGAACAGTGGGACGAATTCGTCCAGCAACGCTACGATCCCAATCGTAAGACCGAGGAGTTCCGCAATTACGAGAACACTACGCCCGGCGTGCGCGAGTTCTACCGCCTGAATCACACCCATCAGACCCACGAATTCGCGGCGGCGAAACGGCGCGAGTACGCGGGGCACAGCAAGGCAAGAATGGGGATCTGGGAGGCGCTCGAATACCTGAACACGCTGGTCGACGACAGCGATCCCGACACGGACCTGAGCCAGATCGAGCACAATCTGCAAACCGCGGAGGCGATCCGGCGCGACGGGCATCCGGACTGGTTCCAGCTCGCCGGGCTGGTGCACGATTTAGGCAAAGTTCTGTGCCTGTGGGGCGAGCCGCAGTGGGCGGTGGTGGGCGATACCTTCCCGACCGGGTGCGCTTACTCCGACAAAATCGTGTTCCACGAATTTTTCGCGGCGAATCCGGACGCGAAGAACCCGGTGTATCAGTCGAAGCTCGGTGAGTATCAGGAAAACGGCGGCCTGGACCAGGTGACCATGAGCTGGGGTCATGACGAGTTTTTCTATCACATCGCCAAGGAATATCTGCCGGAGCCGGCGCTGTATATGATCCGGTATCACTCGTTTTACCCGGCGCATCGCGAGGGCGCGTACGATTACCTGATGAACGATCGCGACCGCGAGATGTTTCATTGGGTCAAGACGTTCAATCCTTACGACCTGTATTCGAAGAGCGCGCAAAAGCCGAGCGCAGTGGAACTGCGTCCGTATTATCAAAAGCTCATCGATAAATATTTTCCGTCGCAGGTCGCGTTTTAATCTGTCCAGCGTCCTCAGCGTTGAAAATCTGCGCAAAGTGTACGGCGAAACGGTCGCTGTGGACGGCGTTTCGTTCCACGTGGGCCGGAACGAAATTGTCGGCCTGCTGGGTCCCAACGGGGCCGGCAAGACGACCACCATTAACATGATCCTCGGCGTGCTCGAGCCGAGCTCGGGACGCATTCAGATCCAGGGCGTGGATCTCGCGTCGCACCGGTCTCAGGCGCTGGGGTGCACGAACTTCGCGGCGGTGTATGCGCCGGTGCCGGGGAATCTCACGGTCTATCAAAATCTCCGGATCTTCGGAATGATTTACAGCGTCGACCGGCTCGGCGCGCGCATCGAGGAACTCCTGGCGCAGTTCGACCTCCAAAAATTCCGGGACGTGAAATCGGGCGTACTGTCTTCGGGTGAACAGACCCGTGTCAGCCTGGCCAAGGCTTTGCTGAATCGGCCCAGGCTCCTGCTGCTGGATGAACCGACCGCGTCGCTCGATCCGTCGACGGCTCAGGAAATCCGTGCGACCATTCGCGAATTTGCGCGCACGGGCGAGTCGGGCGTGCTGTGGACTTCGCATAACATGTACGAAGTGGAAGAAGTCTGCGACCGGGTGCTGTTTCTTTCGCACGGCCAGATCCTGCTCGAAGGCGATCCGCGGGAACTGCCGCGCGAGCATGGGAAAGCGACGCTCGAAGAGTTGTTTATCACGGTGGCGCGCCAGCCGCTGTCGTTAGAAACCTCATGATGTCGGCCCGAAGGACCGCCGCGGTTGTGCTTCGCCAGTATTATCTGCTGCGCGGCAGTCCGGCGCGCATTCCACCGCTGTTTGCCTGGGTAGCCATCGACATCACGCTGTGGGGCTTTATCACCCGATATCTGAATAGCGTGGCCAGTTCCGGTTTCAACTTCGTGCCGGCTCTGCTGGGCGCGGTGCTGCTGTGGGATTTTTTCATTCGCGTGATGCAGGGCGTGACGACGGCGTTCCTGGAAGACGTGTGGTCGCGCAATTTCCTGAATTTTTTCGCAACGCCGCTGTCGATTTCCGAATACATCGGGGGACTGGTCCTTTCCAGCATTTCGACCAGCGCGGTGGGGCTGGCAGTGATGTTCGTACTGGCTGGGCTGGTGTTCAAGTTATCGTTCTTGAGCTTTGGCGCGATGCTGGTTCCGTTTCTACTGCTGCTGTTTGTGTTCGGAATCGCGCTGGGCGTGATTGCGTGCGCAATCGTGCTGCGGTTGGGCCCGGCATCGGAGTGGTTCATTTGGCCCATTCCGGCGCTGATTTCGCCTTTTGCGGGCGTCTATTACCCCATTTCGACGCTGCCCCACTGGATGCAGTGGATCTCGCGCGGGCTGGCGCCATCCTACGTTTTCGAAGGTATGCGGGCGATCGTGGCGGGGCGGTCGTTCCCGGTGGGGATGCTCGCATGGTCGGGGGGATTGGACTTAGCGTGCCTGATTCTCGCGTACTGGCTGTTTGAGCGCGTGTATCGTCACGCGGTGCGGACCGGGTTGATCGCCCGTTATAGCGCGGAGAGTCTGAGCTAGCCGGGACGGCATCTGGCGTGCTACTTCGATGACATGAGTATTTCAACGATAGAAGCGACAAACGTGAAACGTCATTCCTCCACGGTCCAGCACTCCCTCACGGATCTGGTGCATCAGGTGCGCAAGGAGATCGAACAGGTGGAAGATCCGCGATTCAAGGCGATCCTTGAAACCACAGCGGAAGTTCTGATCGGTCTGCGCAAAACCTACGAAGATTACAGCGAAGGGAAGGAAAAGGTGTTTCGGGGTTGAGGATTCGATCGGTATCAAGCGAACGCCTGATCCTAACGAGCATAGTAGCAAGGTGACGCTTAGATGACCTTGCGTGTCGCTAAGCCCGGAGCCCGATTGGTCGGTATCTTGTGGCTGGCGTTGACCTTAGCCGGATGGTTTGACAGTCCTGTAGTCGGCCGTGACGGATTGTTGGGCGTCGATCGAGCCAATGAGTGTGGCTCACGCTATTGTGGGTTGTATCCGCTGGCGATGTCGCTCGCAGGCGAGACGACCTGCGCCTCGGGGGACACCCAAAACCGGCCATCGGTGGACACCTGAAAAGCGGCCAACGGAATAGCTGATCCAGGACATTGACTGAGACGGAGGATTATCCTCCGGCGGTGAATGTCTTGAGCGAAGAAAACAAACAGCAAGTCCTTGCGCTCGGCCGACTTGGCTGGTCCCTAAGGCGGATTGAACGAGCCGTACACATTCGGCGCGAAACGGTCTCGACCTATTTAAAAGCGGCGGGCATTCCCGTCCGACCTCCAGGAGGCTGGGGACGCGGCCATCCAAAACCGGCCATAGAGGTGTCCACCGACCCTGGACACGAAAATGGCCCTGTGGATGAGACCCGGAATCCGGCATCAACTCCGTCGGAGAGTGCCTGCCAACCTTACCGGGAGTTCATCGAAGCTGAGCTGGCCAAGGGCCGGAACGCCATGGCCATTTGGCAAGATCTGGTGGACGGCCACGGCTTCGCCGAAAAATACGCCAGCGTAAAACGGTTCGTGCGGAAGGTGCGCGGATCTCCCACGCCGGAAGCGCGCGTGGTGATTGAGACGGCCCCTGGTGAAGAAGCGCAAGTTGATTATGGCACCGGGCCGATGGTCCGCGACGCGCAAACGGGCAAGTACCGGCGCACGCGGCTGTTCGTCCTGACGCTGGGATACAGCCGAAAGGCCGTCCGCCTCCTGGTCTTTCGCTCCAGTTCGCGCGTCTGGGCCGAACTGCATGAGAAAGCTTTTCGCCGACTGGGTGGAGTCACTCGCGTAGTGGTGCTGGATAATCTCCGCGAAGGCGTGCTCACGCCCGACATTTATGAGCCCACGCTCAATCCGCTGTACCGTGACGTGCTGCAGCACTACGGCGTCACAGCGCTTCCATGCAGAGTCCAGGACCCGGATCGCAAAGGCAAGGTCGAGTCGGGCGTCGGTCATGCGCAGAAAACGCCGCTCAAAGGCCAGCGCTTCGAGAGCCTGGAAGATGCGCAAGCGTATCTGGATCGTTGGGAAGCTCACTGGGCCGACACGCGCATTCATGGAACCACCAAGCGCCAGGTCGCAGCGATGTTCGCTGAAGAGCGTCCCGCACTACTTCCGCTTCCGGTCGAACCTTTTCGCTACTACCAGTACGGCGAGAGAGTCGTGCACTTGGATGGTTGCGTCGAAGTGGAAGCCGCATACTACGGCGCGCCGCCAGGCTGGATCGGCCGCCACGTTCAGGTCCAGTGGAATGACGCCGTTGTTCGTTTGCTGAATCCCACTACCGGTCAGCTGCTACGCGAGCACCAGCGGCAAGAGCGCGGCCGGCATCGAATCCACGATGAAGACCGTCCGCGGCGGACACCGCTATCGACGCAACAGTTGCTGCACCGCGCCGGAAAAGCCGGAAAGCACATTGGCCAGTTGTGCCAGGCGATCCACGCGAAACACGGCGAACTCGCCGTGCGCCGCATCCTGGGGACGCTGGCGCTGGCCAAAAAGTACGGCATCGCTTCCACTGACGACGCCTGCGCGCTGGCTTTAGAAACTCACACCCGCGAATACCACTTCGTACGCCGTTACCTGGAGCGCAATCCGCAACTGCCGCTGAGTTTGCGGCAGGTCGATCCGCTGATCCGCCAGCTCACCTTATACCGCGATCTCATCGAAAGCAAAGGTGAAAATATGCTTGACTCATCAAGCTACCTGCCTCATAATAGATTCATGGCAAGCGAACCTAGGAGCCTGTCCGAGTAAAGCGCCGGAAGGGGTTGGAACTCGCGCGGGTAAGTAGCCCAAAGTCTTCGCTGGGCAGTGACGGTGACGCCGACTGCGGGCGATGTTGCCGGAGGAGCGGGCGGAGCCTCGATTTTGATCGAAAATCATTCCCGGATGCCCCTCCTCAGTGCTGCATGGCGGCGTGGAGTCGTAAAATGTTATGCGTCAGGCAAAGCAGCGCCCACTCGCCCTTCACTTTCTCTCTTCCGCGGAGCAAGAATTGGCGAAATCCGCGCGCCTGTTTGATCTGCCCGAACACCGGTTCCACCACACACTTGCGCCCCGCGTAGATGGCTTTGCCAACTTTGGTCTGCAATTTCCGCTTCATCCGATCGACCGCCGTTGCGCCCCGCGGCAAGGGTCCGCGCTTGGCCGGGAGGCGCTGCTCTCCGTGCTTTTGCTTACCTGTCGCGATGTACCCTTCGATCGCGCGTTCCGCGGCCAGGAACTCCAGGTTTTCTTCCGAGCAATATCCGCTGTCGGCCAGGATCGCTTCGGGACGCTGTCCGGACTGTTGTTCGATGATCTCCACCATCGGCTTCAACTGCCTTTTGTCATTGCTCGCTTCCGTCACCGATTGGCCCACGATCAATAGCAAAGTCGGCTCCACGGCGGCTTGCGCGTTGTAACCCTGCACGATCCCCTCCGCGCCCGGCATAATACGCGACTCCGGATCGGTGAAGCTATATTGATCCTTGTCTGCCGGCTTGGCCCGTTTGGCCTCCTCGGCGCTCTTGCCTTCCGCGATGGCTTTGTCTCGCGCCCGTTGTTCCAGGACTTTCTTGGCTGCTTTGATCTTGGCCAGCCGAGTCTCGCGCCGCCTCAGTTCCTCCGGCAACTCGTCGCCACGCTGGTCGCCGTACTCTCGATCTTCCGCCTCATCGGCGGCCTCGGCCTGCTCCAGCAACTGCTTCACTTCTTCCTTCAGTTGCTGTTGCTTCTCGATCATCCGGCCGTAGCTCATGGCCTTGTGTTTGCTGGCATTGGCTTTCAACTTCGTCCCGTCCAGCGATATCTTGCCCAACTTGATCGATCCGCATTCCAGCGCCATCGCCAAAACTTGCTCGAACATGTTCTTCAGCGATGCCAGGTGGATCTTGCGAAAGTCGGAGATGGTCCGGAAGTCCGGCTCGTTTCCGGCCGCCAGCACTTTGAACGGGATGTCTTCCCGCATCCGCTTCTGAATCCGCCGGGAACTGAACACTCCGGTGCAGTAACCATACACCAGGAGCTTCGTCATGAGTCGCGGATCGTACGGTGGTTGCCCCCGATTCTCCTTCTCGTACACTGCGTGGATTGGCGTCAAATCGAGTTGGTCCACGACGTCGCTCACGAAGTAGACCAGATGGTTTTCAGGCAGCCAGTCGCGAAGGCTCGGCGGCAACAGCAGGTCTTGCTCCGGCAGGTAGTCTCGGTAGCCCTTTGCCATAAAACATTATGTACCCGTTCCGTTCCATTCATGCCTACGAACTTAAGGTTTTACTCGGACAGGCTCCTAGGACACTTCAAGAAGCAATCGTCTACTTTTCGGACGCTGACAACTGCGTTGCTTACCTTGTAGCGCGGCGCTGGCCGAAGGGTGTTACTTGCCCGACTTGTGGCCGTGCCGATGTCTCTTACGTCCCCGCTCGCCGCGTGTGGCAGTGCAAGACGCGGCATCCCAAGTCGCAGTTCTCCGCGAAGGTCGGGACTATCATGGAAGACTCCGCGCTTGGCCTTGACAAGTGGCTTACGGCGATCTGGATGCAGACCAGCATGAAGAATGGGGTTAGCTCCTGGGAGATTCACCGGGCGCTTGGAATCACCCAGAAATGCGCGTGGCACATGATGCACCGGATCAGGCTCGCGTTGCAGGACGGGACAGGCGGAAAACTCTCTGGTGAAGTCGAAGTTGATGAAACTTTCATCGGCGCGAAGGCTCGCAATATGCACAAAGGCAAGCGGGCAGAAACGATTCAAGGTCGCGGGCCTGCTGGGAAGCAAGTCGTTTTCGGTATGGTCGAGCGCGGCGGTAAAGTCATCGTTGACCACGTCGAGACTCGCAAGAAGAAAGAACTGCAAAGCGCGATCCGCGAGCGCGTGGAAGTCGGCGCGGCGATCTTCAGCGATGAACTGCTTTCCTATGATGGCCTGTCGGAAGACTACAAGCACGCCGTCATTAACCACGCCATTGAATACGTCAACGGCAACGTTCATACCAACACGATGGAAAACTTCTGGAGCCTGCTGAAGCGCGGCCTGCACGGTACCTACATCAGCGTAGAACCCTTTCACCTGTTCCGCTACCTGGACGAACAGGCTTTCCGCTACAACACTCGCAAAGACATGAACGACGCCGAGCGTTGCAGTTTGGCCGTTTCGCAAATTACCGGCAAGAAACTGACCTACAAAGAACTGACCGGCAAGACGACTGAGCCGGTAGTGAACTAGGAAACGGCAGGGTCGGGGGAAGCGGAAGGTTTGACCTTTCGCTTCGGTCCACGTTTGCGCGGGTTTGCTTCGACTTGCTTCTGGTACTCCGCTTCGCGTTTCAGAATCTCCGCTTTGGGGACAGACAGAATCTGCCTCACGGCCTTGTCGAAAACGTTGAACTCGGCGGAATGTCGCATATGCCTCCATTTTACACCGCCTTCGCGGCATCCTCACTGGCGTCGTCGTCCTCAATTTTTACCAGAAATTTAGGATTGAATTTTATTTCTGGTACCTTCTCTCGTCTTCTCTCAATCGTTCCGATGACTCGATCTATATAGCTGTCGGCGACCTCAAACGAGCCATCAGGGGTGGATACTTCAATAGCCGTAGCCTGTCCGACATACAGATCACCTTCTGCTGCTGTCTTGGCCTCCAATACACGATACAGGCATTCCGCGATGCTCATGTCATCGTCGTAAGCCTTCTGCCGAAGATACGTGTTCGCGATGCGAGATCCGGTCCCGATGGTTGCGTAGTGATCCGGCCATTTAGCCTCCCCACCTTCTATCGGAACATGTAGGATAACTGCCTCATCATCAGAGAAGGTGGTTATAATCAACTCCGCTCCCAATGTGAGGCGGGCAATGTGATCCCAGCACTCCGTATAAAACTGGTTCTTCGGATTCGCGTTAGAAAAATTGAACACTTCACCCCAACTCAACCCGAATCTGGAAGACAAGAAGGCGTCCGAAACATATCGCTTCCGCCGTTTGATCGCGTCGTTCAGCGCAAGTTTAAGGTTGGTTATAGATATCTCGTTCGAGCCAGACTGGTAAGCCTCGATGGCACTGAAGCATTCATCAATTAGATTCCGAGCGTGGCTATTCTCCCCAGCAAACATCACGGTGCTACTGCCGATACTTTGGATCTTGTGAATGTCGTCAGATTTAATTTCCGCCCGAGTCCCGGCCATGTCGCTGCAATGAACAATGCAGGGTTGTCCTTCGTACTCGCACGTCGCCGCTATACAGACTGACAATTTCAACCCCTCCCCATCGCAAGGTGTATTCTCCCACCCCGGCGATGATGAGTCAAGCATATTTTCACCAAAGCAAAACCCGTCAGGAGGACCAATCATGAACGTAATCGAACTCGAACGCGCACTCCGGCAACTCCGGTTGGGAGGCATGGCCTCAGTGCTCGAAACCCGTCTGCGTCAGGCTCAGGCCGAGCCCATGGCTCCCATCGACCTGATCTCTTGCCTGGTATCGGACGAACTGACGCGCCGATCCGACCGGCTGCTGGAACGTCGTCGCAAACAGGCCGGATTCCGCGATCCCGACCGGACGCTCGACAACTTCGACTTCAGCTTCAATCCCAAGATGAATCGCAGTCTGGTGTTCGACCTGGCCACTGGCGCCTTCATCAACAAGCGCGAGGACGCGTTGTTTCTCGGCCCCGGCGGAACGGGGAAGAGCCACTTGGCACAAGCCATCGGGCAGGCTGCGATTCAACAAGGCCGCAAGGTGTTTTATCGCGAAACTCATATCCTGCTCGATGAGCTGGCCGAGGCCGTTGCAGACGGCACGCGCAAGGAATACATGGAATCGGTTGCGACCGTTCCGCTACTCATCATCGACGACTTCGGCATGCGCAAACTCCCACACACCGCTGCCGAGGATCTGTTGGAAATTATCATGCGACGCTACGAACGCTTCAGCACGCTGCTCACATCCAATCGTCCGGTCGATGACTGGGGCAAGCTGCTCGGTGATGTCGCCGCCGTGAGTGCGATGCTCGATCGGCTGCTGCATCACGGGCATGTGCTCAAGTGCGGTCCACGGAGCTGGCGCACCAAGACCACACCTGCGGGTGACCAATAACAGACCGTGCGCCGCGCGTTCATACGATTACCTTGTCACTGCTCATTTACAGCATCGGAGAACGACAGCAGGAAGGTCACCGGCGGTTTCGGAAGACGCGCTCATATTCTTCCGCGCTAACGCTTCCCTCGTGGGCATCGAATACTCCAATCCTCTCGGAGACCTTCCCGGAGCGTAGCAAATCGATGGAAACAGTACTTCTCTCAACTCCCTTCGCCTCTGTATCGATTGAAAGCCGAAACTTGTCGCCAACGGCGATCGTGAATTTGTTGTTCTTAGGGCCGGCCCCAAACTCACGCCGGGACCACCCGTTTTCATCCCCTTCGAAATCGGCCTTAGTGAGACGGTTGATGCCATCCAGTTGTCGCCGTTCGTCCTCCGTAGCTTTCTCGAAGTGATCGCCCACCCACCTGCAAAGGCCATCACCGACGTCTTTCCCCACCAGGTGTCCATCTTGCATGAATTGCCCAATTAGCCATGGACACGATGCGTAAATTTGACCCTTCAACGGCGTGAACCGGTCTGGGTCGCTGCCGGGGCCTCCGTTCAGCCGATCCGCGAGCTTCAGGACGTGGCGTTCGACACCGGAGGATATGACTCGAATCACAAGCAAATATGCGTGCTGATCGGCTGGTGGCTCATACGCAGCAAAGCCGCCGATGACGTTCCGCTTGAACAGAATCCAGGGAACCCGGGCGCCGGTCGCGCTAAATCCGAGGTTGCTGACCTCTATGAAGAAATAGGCTTCGTTGGCATTCCACAGCACGTATCCGCCACTACCTCCGCTGATAGCATGCAAGCTACAGCTAGATGCTGCGAGCGCTAAAAAAAGAATCACCGCCATTACCGTTTTGCGTGTTCCCTTGCCCATTGCTGTTCTGCCTGCAATAGCCAATCGGCAAATATTGGTCTCGAACTTAGTCATTACAGGCAAACACGAACGACACGTCGTCGGAAGAGTTACAAAATGGGTTCTTAGTTGGGGACTCTGTCCCCAAACCCCTGGGATTTATCGCTTTAGCGCCAGAATGGCTGCTTGGCTTGCGGAGCGGCTACCGCCGCCCCGAGCCATTCCGGCAGCTGGTCGGCGCTCCGGTCGCATCCCTGCGTTGCCGTATCCTCCGCCCAGGTGAGACTCAGTATAAGCCCGCCAGGATCGCTTTTCAAAAAAAGGTTTGCCCGCGCGACCCTCTGCAGGTTATAAATACTCTTGTTCTGGTTCCGCTCCGTTGGCCGGTTTTGAAGTGTCCACCTATGGCCGGTTTTCAGATGTCCACCGAGGCCTGCGCTTTCGCGCTGTATTCGGCGGACGCGGCTTGTATGAGCTTTGCAGCTTGGGTTTTATATCAACTCGGGTCGTATGATGGGATCCAGTTGTTCAATACGACTATGCCACCGCGTCGAATGCACACCTGGAACTGGCTCTGGGTCTGACGGTAGCGATTTTCGGAAAATTCAATACGGCGTCGAAGCAGCTTTTCAAAGAGTAGCCGGCGGTTGGCTTTGAGGCAGCTGAAGCCATCCAGCAGCGAGACGTTGGGCCCTGAGTTGCCTAAGGTATTGATCGCGCTCCGCACCGACGAATTTCGGAAGCACGTCTGCGCGATCCATCAGCAAGCGCAAACTTGTGCGCCAAATGGCCTCGGTGTCGTACATCACATCGGTGCGTGTCAATAAAAATGAGACACACGGCGTAAAAGTTTAAGGAGTTTTTCCCTCCGAAGGGGGCTTGTTGATCCAGACCTGGGAGGGCAGTTCCGGTGGACGTGGCGGTTTTCGAACGAAGCGCTCAGGGTGAGCCGAGTAGGCGGCATCCAGGACCACCTGCCGGCGCGCCAGGATGTTTGGAGCCTGGCCGTGGTGGACCATGGCTGGGGTCATCAGACCGAGACCGGAATGATGATGCTGGTGGTTGTACCACTGAAAGAAAGATTGACAGAACCCGCGCGCATCTTCGATGGAGCCGAAGCGATCCGGGAACCCAGGGCGGTATTTTAGCGTGCGGAACTGACTTTCCGAATACGGATTGTCGTCGGAAACATGCGGGCGGGAATGCGTTTTTGTGACGCCCAGGTCGGCCATGAGCAACGCCACGGGTTTGGATTTCATCGACGATCCGCGATCGGCGTGCACCGTGAGTTGACCGGGCGCGATCAACTGCGCACGGCAGGCGTGGTCGATCAAGCGCTTGGCCAACTCGGCGCTTTCGCGATACGCGATCATCCAACCGACCACGTAGCGGCTGAAAACATCCAGGATGACGTAAAGGTGATAGCAGGTCCACTTCACCGGGCCGCGGAGCTTGGTGATGTCCCAACTCCACAACTGATTCGCTGCGGTGGCCAGCAACTCCGGCTTCTGATAGGGCGGATGAGTGAGCTGATCGCGGCGTTCACGACTCTCGCCATGGGTTTCCAGGAGACGATACATCGTGCGGATGGAGCAATGAAACCGGCCTTCATCGAGCAGTGCCGCGTAGACCTGCGCGGGTGAGCAATCCTGAAAACGTTCCTCATGAAGGCACGCAAGTACGCTGGACTGTTCGCCATCGGAAAGGGCTCGCGCCGAATGCCGCTGGTGCTGCACGGAAGGTGGGGCAGCAGGAAAAAGACCGCGACGTTTCCATCGCCGGTACCAGGTCGCGCGCGGCACCGACAACGCCTGGCACGCCCGCTTCATTCCTATTAAAGGACGAAGTTGATCCAGGGCGGTCATGATCACTTCTCCCCGTTGGGAACCTCTGCGATCGGATGACCCAACAGCTTGGCCACTTTTTTTTGAACGTCGATTACGATGTGGGCTTTCTCCAACTCTTCCTGCAAACGCTGATTCTGGCGACGCAGCTTTTCGTTTTCCCTGGCCAGTGGATTGCGCTGCGGCCGCGGACCTCGCTTCTGAGAAAAAGCCTTGTGAACGGCGGCGTCGCGTTCCTTGCGCCAGCTGTATAACGTCGAGGAATAGATCCCCTCGCGTCGAAGCACGGCTCCGATGCCACCGTGTCCGGTGGCACGTTCGACATCCTCCAGAATCCGCTTCTTGTCTTCCGCGCTAACAGGATGATGAAAAAGAAACTTGGCTGACGCGTGACCCCGGGCGACAAAATCGCGTCGTTATGTTTTAACCCCTATGCGTGGAGAAGACACCCAACAGAGTGCGATGTTCAGTTACGTTTCGCCGGAACGGCGGGTTCCTGCGGATCACCCGCTGCGGCCGATCCGAACGATGGTGGATCTGGCACTGAAAGGACTGTCGAGATCCTTTGGGAAAATGTATCCGGATTGGGGGCGGCCCTCAATCGCTCCGGAAAAGCTGCTGCGGGCGCTGCTGTTACAACTGCTCTATTCGATCCGCAGCGAGCGGATGCTGATGGAGCAGCTGGAATACAATCTGCTGTTCCGCTGGTTTGTGGGGTTGAATGTGGACGAGCCGGTGTGGGTCCCCACGGTGTTCAGCAAGAATCGCGACCGGCTGTTGGAGGGCGAGATCGCCGCGAAGTTCTTCGCCCAAGTGCTCCAGCAGGCGCGTGCGAACGATCTGCTGTCGGACGAGCATTTCAGTGTGGACGGCACGCTGATCGAAGCTTGGGCCAGTCAGAAGAGTTTTCAGCGCAAGGACGAGAAACAGGCTCCGCCGCCGGACGACCCCGGCAACCCGACGGTGAATTTTCACGGGGACAAACGCCGCAATGACACGCATCAATCGACGACGGACCCGGAGGCGCGGCTGGCGCGAAAGAGTTCTGGGCACGAGTCGAAGCTAGCTTATTGCGGAAACGTGCTGATCGAAAATCGCAACGGGTTAGTGGTGGACACCGCACTGGTGATGGCGAGCGGCACGGCTGAGCGTGACGCCGCCATCGAAATGGCCGAGCGGATCGATGGCGACAAACGCGTGACCGTGGGAGCCGACAAAGGCTACGACACGCGCGGCCTGGTGCGCGACCTACGCGAGCGGAATGTGACGCCGCACGTATCGCAGAACACGCTTCGATCTGGCGGCAGCGCTATCGACGGCCGCACGACGCGGCATGCGGGCTACCAGGTCAGCCAGCGCAAACGGAAACGGATCGAGGAAGTATTCGGGTGGTTAAAGACCGTGGGCATGCTGCGCAAGACGCGGCACCGCGGAATCTTCAAAGTGGGATGGGTCTTCACCTTCGCGGCGGCCGCCTACAATCTGGTGCGGATGAGGAACCTTGCGGTGGTTCCCTCCGCGTAAGTTCCGGGAGAAGTGTGCCCGAACGCCAACAAATCGGCGATTCAGGCATGCAAGCTCCACGAAAATGCCCGTAAAGAGATCGTCGGCAAGGGGCAAGCACCTTCGCCGAGTATCTTTTTCATCATCCTGCTAGGATCCAACCAAGACGCAACCTGATCAGAAGAAATAAGATCAGGTCCACTGACAATTCCCCCATCGGGTTGCCGGGGCCGTTGCAACCGTATGTCGGGCAGCCCGGGTTCACCGCCGGCAACTGCCAGTTGGTTTGACCGAGATAGTACGAATGAGTTGGGCGGCCGGCACTATTGAGCGAACGTTAGAAGCGCCCCCGTCTGGATGCTTGCCCCGCGGTAGGTAACCGTGGTCGCGTTATCACCCGATGGCAGGACCGGCGGAGTGACGACGTTGAATTGAAAATCACCCGGCCCGACCAGTCCGGCGAACGAGACTTGCGCCGGAAATCCGCCGATTTGTACTGCCGGCAGTGCGGGCAGGGTGCCGGATTGTGTGACCGCACCGGGAACGACTGAATCGGAAGTGGCTCCGAAGCCAGTCGCATAGAGAACGATGGTCTCGCCCGGCGCGGCTGGAGTCGTCAGACCGGGGTAAAGGCCGGTCGGGCCAATCAGACTGCCGTCAAGGTGCGTGGCGACGACATAGCCGCCACTGAAAACGAATAATGACGGCGAATATGTTTGCGCTTGAACCACAAACGCGTCACTCGCGACGGCGTTATTCAGGACTTCGACCTCGACCTCGCCCGGCGCGAGATCGCCAGGAGTCAAAACGTTGATCTGTCCGCCGCTAATGTATGAGACATAGGCGTTCTCGCCGTTCATCGTCACACTGACCCCATCGAGAGCCGTGGGCATTTGGCTGCCAACAAAATCCTGCGCCTGCCATGAGCGCGTGTCGGGCGCTAGAGGCCGGTACCGGTGATCGCTACCCAGGTATTCGCGGAAATCACCGGACTTTGCGAAAACGCGTTTGCGACCTTGGCGACGCTCGGCGGTGGATTTATAAAGGACAGCGGAGTGGTCGTGGCGACAGAGGTATTCGCGACAGTCAAGTGATAAGTGAATACCGAAATCGTGTACGTGTAGCTGGTGCGAGGGGACAGTCCGATATCGGAATACGACAAGGTCGTTTGGTATGCCAGAGGTTCGCGGTCTCGCGAAATCAGGTAAAACGCCACCCCTGTCCCATCGGGATCGTCTGTCCCCGCCGGCCACGCCAGGTTGACGTGATCCGGAAATGCGGCCACGCTAATGCTCGTTGCTGGAATGGCATTTGGCACAATCGTATCGAGCGGGCCGAGGTCCACCTCGGCAATCGCATTCGGACTGAAAACGCTCTGAACCCCCACGCCCACAAAACCGGGAGGCAAGGAAGTATAAACGTCGTTCGCAGCCAGGATCAGAAAATCGTCGATGTAAGCCGCAAACTGTCCATTGGCGAGCCGGATCACGCGTATCTGGGAGCCATCTTGAATGCTCGCTTGCGCATAAGCGATCTGCGTGTAGCCAAGCCCCGGGTCGCACCGGTACACGCTTAGGTAACCGGCGATTCGAATTTCGTACCAGCCGGCCGGGCTTGGTCCGCAATTCACGGGCTGTGCTCCTGGCGTCACGTTGAAGAACACAGTGTAGGTGGGCGAGTCATCGGGAGCGGGGAAAGCCACGGTGACCTTTACTTCTCCCGGTCCGGTCATCAAGTTACTAATCAACCCCCCGGACGTTCCGGATTGACGCGATAGGTTGGTTACGGCCGCGCCGTTGCTGCCGGTAGAAATATTGCCGAAAGGAATCCAGTTCGACGATTGGAAGCTGGCGGTGCTCGACGAGTAGTAATACGTGTAACCTGCAAAAGCCTGAGGTAACGCATAGAACAACAAATAAGCGGAACGCAGTCGTCTCATCAGGGTTGGTCTTTACGACGCTCTTCGATCATGTAATCCGGAATTTCCGTTTTCGCTTCTCGTAATCGGACCATTGTACTCCAACCTCCTCCGGCTGGGCCCGGCTTCTTGAGTTATTTTCTATGCCGAGCCTCACAGCGCCGGAAGGGGCCAGACCGGCCTCCTGCGGGTATGAAAAAAAGCCGCAACTACATGCGATTTTTCGACGCGCAACTCCTGGCCGCACTGGTCGCAGTGTTCGCGGCGGTCTCGCTTGCCGCGGCGTTCCTGCCGGCGCGGCGCGCGGCGGGCGTCGATCCAATGCATAGCCTGCGAGCTTAGTAGGACTCGATGTATCACAAATGAAGAGCCGTGGCGAGTACATACAAGCGGCGTCCGAGCCAAGTGCCGTTAGTGCGCGACATCGGGGCGCAGTGGGCCGCGGCCGGACAGGAGATAATTGCCCACAGAAGCACTCGTTACGCTTTTATTGAAGCGGGATTATAACTCAGAATACTAGTCTCCTTCCATGAGACGGCGACCGTTGTCAACAAAAATCTTTTCCTACTGTCCCCTACTTCAACCCAGGCTTCCATACGCATTCTGATGAGCCATCACGTGCCTTCCATGAGACGGCGACCGTTGTCAACAAAAATCTTTTCCTTCCATGAGACGGCGACCGTTGTCAACAAAAATCTTTTCCTACTGTCCCCTACTTCAACCCAGGCTTCCATACGCATTCTGATGAGCCATCACGTGCCTGGCTCGATGCAAGGTGGGTTCAGGGTCAAAAGTCCGGCGCTGCCATCTGTCTCACGAGCTCTCACAGGCTCAAGGACACTAACGCAGTCGCCGGGAACGTACGGGTTCTTTACGACGCTACCACCACCGCGAAACCTCAGGCCATCTTAGGAAAGGGTTTGTAAAACTCCCCACTCACCCACAAGCGGTGCAGCAGCACGGACAGCTTTCGCGCCACCGCGACGATGGCTCGCAACGTGGCTTTCTTTCCGCCTTCGCTTTTCGCCAGGCCCCACTGCCGCAGCGCCGAATCGCGCCCCCCATGTCCCAAAATGTAGTGCGAGCACTGGACCAGCAGCTTCCGCACATAAGCATCGCCGCTTTTCGAGATGCCCAACTGCGGGTCGCGCGCGCCGCTCTGCCGCTGTTTCGGCCTCAGTCCCAGAAAGCCGGCCACGTCGCGGCTGTGCGTGAATCGGCCGGCGCGGCCCAGCGTGAGCACGAAGGTCAGCGCGGTGAGCCGGCCCACGCCCGGTATGCTTTCCAATCGCGCGAGCTCCGGATGCCGGCCGGCCAACTCGCCGATCTGCTGATCGTAGCCGGCGATCTGCTTGCTCAAAGCGTCGATTTGATCCAGCAATCCGGCGAGCGCGGTGCGCAGAAACTCGGGAAGCGTGTCGAGGGCCCGTTTGCCGAACGTGCCCGTGATCGACTTGGGCAGGCGCACGCCGAAGCCTTTGGCGATGCCGCGCGCACTGTTGACCAACAGCGTGCGCGCCCGCACGATCGCATCGCGCGCCCGAATGACGGCCAGTTCGGCTTGCTGCTCGGCCGTGCGATGTTCCACCGGATGAAGCAGCCGAGCATCGGCGCGCGCCAGCAGCGCCAGCTTGCGCGCATCCACCGGATCGTTCTTGGCGTCGCTCGCGGTGATCCACTTTAAGTCGCGTGGGTTGGCCACGATGACTTCGTGCCCCAGCCGCTCGAACTCGCGGCTGATCCAGGCCGATTGCGCACCGGCTTCGAGCGCGATCCGCCGCGGCCGATCGCCGAAATGTTTTTCGATCGAACTGGCCTGGTTGCGAAAGTCGCCTTCTTCGACCACTTCGCCGTCCTGGTCGACGATGCAGTACCGGCTGATTTTATCGCCCAGATCGATCCCGATCGTCTCGCGCATCTGCTTGTGCATCTTGCTAAGCTTTTTCATGGCTGGTTTCTCCTCTGCACCTCATCGAGTGCGTTTCACAGCTTACCGCTGTCCAGGTGAGCCAGCCGTCTCATCCCATCTGTCTCTGAAATTCGTGGAATTAAAAAAGGGGACAGACCGCTCTGTCCACCGGCGGGCGGCCTCGAAAACCCAAAGACTTACGGCCGGCGACAGAGAAGTCTGTCCCTTTTTTTATTCCACACATTTAGGAGACAGCACACTAGTGAATCGCGACGGTCACCGGAGGGCTTGAATATCCGCTCACCGAGACGATCAGCGGCACCGCGCTCCCCGGGCTGATTCCGGCTGGCAGGACCGCGTTGATCTGATAGACACCCGAGACGAAGGTCGGCGCGAGCCCAGCGAAAGCGACTGCCACCGGTTGTCCTCCGATGGTCATCGTCACCGGATTCACGGTGTTTGAGAGCGGCGCTAACGGCGCGGCCGACCCGGCCGGCACCTCCGGAGAAACCGCGCCCAGCCCGGCCGCGTAGATCACCAGCAGATCCCCCGCGGCGGCAGGCGAGGTGGGCGTGACTTCGAAATATTCGCCGATCGGCGGAATGTCCAGGATGATCCCCGGTCCCGCGCCGCTCGCATCCTGGGTGAAGACCCCCGGCTGCGCGGCGGCCAGCGTTACCGGCTCCGGCATCGAATAAACCGCGCCGTTCTCCTCGATCATCAGCTCGAATGACGAACCGACCGGGAGATCGAACGGGACCAGCGCGTTCACCTGACCGCTGCCGGCGTATTGTAGCGGCAGAAGGTCGCCTCCAAGAAACACCTGCGTCCCGGCCAGCGTGGTCGGATACGGAAGCGCACTCGCCGCGGCCGGGCCCGACGCCAAATTCGCTCCGGTGATGGTGATAAAGCTCCCCGGCGCGGGATGCGTCGCCGCAGCCGCCGAAAGACTCGCCGAGCTCACAATCTGTCTGGCGGCGATCGCGGGAACCGTCGAGTTCGCGAGCAGCGTTCCCGTCACTCCCGCCGATCCGTACAGCGCGGGATTCGACGACACTGCAACTACGCCCGCCGACGCCGCGCCTCCGGCCACGTTGTGCGGCATCCACGTGCCGGTCCACTGTCCGTAGCCGAGCGAAGTGAGTGAAACCGGAGGGTCCGATGATCCGGGAAAATACGCGGTCACCGAGCCCGACGTCATCGCGTTGCCGCAATCGTCCGCCACGCGAACCTGCATGGGGACCGGAACCCCGGCGGCCGTAGAAAATCCGTTCTCGAGATTTGAAAAGCTCGCGAACAGTTGCGACGGAGTGCACGACGCGCCGGATCCGGAGGACGCGCCATTCGACGTTGGTATCGACGCCGACACCTCCAGCGTCACGCCCACCGAATAATTCGCGTTGATCTCGTTCGCGTGCAGCGTCAGGTTTCCGAGGTACAACCCCGGCGCGAGCCCGGTTGTATTCACGCTCACCGTTTCGTTGAGCGGCGCGCCCGCTCCCACCGTCTCGGAAAGCGACGATACGCTGAACCATCCAGACGCTGGTTGGCCCGATCCCTGATCGAAGGAAACAAACGAATCGACGGTTAGCGTTTGCGCGGTAAGATTCACCACCTGCACCGCCTGCGAAGCCGGATTGCCGTTCGCCGGCGCCGTAAAGAACAGCGCCGTGGGAGTGACGATTGGTCCCGCGGTTGTCGTGACCGGCAACACCGTGAACACCACTTCGGCCGATGCGGGCGAGTTCAGCGCTCCGGCGGCCGTGAAATCGACGCGTCCGAAGTAGGTGCCGGGCGCGAGACCGGCCGGATTCGCGGAGATCGTAACCACAGCGGGCGTCGAGGCCGCGAACGCCGACGCCGTCAACCAGTTGCCGCCGGAAAGCGTGGAGGCTTGCGAGGAAAACGCGAGCGCCGTTGAAGACCCCGCGTTCGAAACGGAGATAAACTGCTCAACCGTCGCGCTGTTCGACACCGCCTGAAATTGTAGCCCGGTCGCGGAAATCGCCAGTTGCGGTGTGGACGGCGCGATCACCGCGGTCACCGGCGCCGTCACGCTCCCACCGGAGCTGAGCGTCACAGTCACGTTCGCCGTATAAACTCCCGGACTCAATCCCTGCGGATTCACGACGGCCGCTATCGCGCCGCGTCCGGACGCGACCGTTCCGGTCGGCGCGGGAATCGTGATCCAGCACTCGGTCGCTGTTGTGGCGCACGCGGCGCTCGCCGAATAATTCGACGCGCTGGTCACGGCCGGTGTGGCGATCTCCAGCGTCACGGGGCTGGTGCTTCCATCGAACGTGACGATGCTCCCGCCCGCGGAGTCGAAACTTAGAATTCCCACTGGCGCACTCGCGCTCGCCGGAAACACAATCGCGGTGCCCGACCCGCCGGTCGCGTCAAAAATCGCAAGATTCGACAAACCCGCGACCTGGTCGCATTGCTTCAACCCAATCGCCGCCGCGCAGATCGCCGGATACCCGCTTCCTCCCGCGCCTGCGATCGGATATCCGGAGCCGCCGGGCGCTGAAATCGGATACGACGGCCCGCCCGCGCCGATCGCCAAGCTCGATCCCGTGAGTGTGCCGGTGCCCGTGAAGGTGAATGGCGTGCCCGCTGGATTGAGCGGAGCGGGCGCGGTCAAAACCAGCGTGATGGAGCCGCTCGCGCCCTGAAACATTCCGGTCCCCTGTGTAACGGGCGGTGTGCCGGTCACGGTGAAAGTGGAATCGCTGAGCGTGACGTTCAGCGGTCCGGTGACGGTCAAGCTGTCTCCGCTTGTAAGGGTGAACATCACTGACAGCGACAATTGTTTGCTGCCTTTCTCGCCGGCCGAGACGGAAAGTCCGACGCTGGCCGCCCCAAAGGGCGCCAGGTAGCCTGACCCGGGGAAGTTGTACACGGCCGAACCGCTGCTACCCTGCTCAGTGCCCACTCCACCGAAGGAATACAGCAATGGAACCTGCGCCGGCAAAGTGGCGGCGAAAGCCAGTGTAGAAAAAACCGGAAAGAATCGCAAAGAAAAACGCTCCTTGGCTAGGTCCTACGGCCGATCGCCGGAAACATGAAACAACTTTGACGATTCGGACTCCGAATCGCGAGGCGTGGACCCCATGACGGCGTCACCTCTGAAATAGCTTACAGCACTGGCCAACCACAGCGATAGCGTTATTGATGCTGCACATCGGGCCAATTCCCTGAAGCGTTCGCACGGGCGGCCGCCTCTGATCGCCGGTCCGATGCCGATTTCCGTTCCGAGCAACCTGACTTCCTCGAACGCCGTTTCCGGACCACGAGGTCAAACTTGACGCCTATGACGCCGGAGGCGGAGTCGTGTCCTGTTCGGGAATGGCTCCGCAGCTGCCAATTGCATGGCGGGAGCTTCATCGACCCCTGCGGATTGGGAGCCCTAATGCCTGAAGAAGAGACTGAAAGTCCGGAGGAGGTTCGCAGTCAACGCAGACGCTCTCTCCCGAACGTGGATGAATGAACTGAAGACGCGCCGCGTGGAGAGCGACGCGGGTAATTCGCCGTTCCAGCTTTTCTGATGGATTGTACTTTTTGTCGCCGATTACCGGGTGGCCGATCGCTGAAAGCTGAACACGGATTTGATTCTGTAATCCTGTCACCAGCGAGACTCGGACGAGCGATGCGCCCCTAAGGCGATGTTCCACGGAATAGCGAAGTTCAGCGCGGGCCGATTTTGGATCGCATTCTGTGGTCACCTTTTGAAACATTCCTTCTTGCCGAAAGTAGTGAACGAGAGTCCCTTCTTTAAGGCGGAGATGACCACGAACTGCCGCGAGATATTCCCGAACCGGGGTGTGTCGGATAAACTGTTGCACGAGTGCTTCTCGATCGGGCCAGGTTTTTGCGAAGAGCAGAATCCCAGACGTGTCACGATCGATGCGATGTACGACAAAGGCCCGTTGCCTCTTTGATTTCAGTTCTGCCGAAAGCATAGAAAGCGCAGATGGGGCATCGGAGTCATCCGCGGGCACCGCGAGCAGTTTGGCCCGCTTATTGAGGACTACAACGGCATCGTCTTCGTAAAGCACGTGAAGCTGCCGCCGATCCTGCTTTCCTAAACGGCGATCGCCCCTGGGTTGAAATCTCTTCATTGCTGAATGGCAGATTGTTCCTTTCCAGGGCTGCTCGTGAATGAGTGGTGAAGCAACGCTCGACGATCCATCGCTATGCTACCAAGATCCCGGTCGGTTGACGGGTAAGCTTGAAAATACTCACTGCCCCAGAGGTCCGGATCTCGTCCATCGTCGCCGACGCGGGTCGTTTGGCGAAGTCGCCTCCTCCAACGCCGTATCTTGCGATCCTCCGTCCGATCTACCAGCGGACCGAAGCGCGTTTATCGGTCTTAATCTCCGCCGGGGGTGGCTAACTTCCGTTGGCGAGTATGCCGCGAATACACCGGCAGCTCACTGGCAACGAAGCGCTCTCATCGGGTCCAGCCGGGTGGCGCGCACGGCCGGCAGATAGCTGGCGATGGCGGCTACCAGCCCCAGGAACACGGCCGCCGCGGCGAACGTCCCGGGATCGGCTGCGCTCACTTGGAACAGCATCCCGCCGACGAGTCGCGCCGCCGCCAGCGCCGCCGCGATCCCGGCGACCAGTCCCGGCAGCGTCAGCCGCAAACCCTCCTTCATCACCAGCGCGAGCACGTCCTTCGGGTTTGCGCCCAGCGCCATCCGGACCCCGAGTTCGTGAGTCCGCTGGCTCACCGCGTAGCTCATGACACCGTAAAGCCCGATCGCCGCCAGCGTCAGGCACACCAACCCCACCACACTCAACAGGCTGGCCGCGACTCTCTGCGCGTAGAGCGACGAGCCCGTCGCGTCCTCCATGCGGCTGGTGTTAAATACCGCGTCCGGGTTCAGCGCCAGGGCCTCCCGCTGCAATACCGGCGTCAGCAGCATCGGGTCGCCGCTGGTCTTCAGCAACACGGCGAAATTTAAGCCCGGCTCGAACCACTGATCGAACGGGAGGTAGAAGAACGGCAGTGGCGCCTCGATCGGCGTGCCATATTTGCTGTCCTTGACGAGTCCGATTACCGTACCCAGGGCGCGCCCGACTCGAACTTTCCGGCCAATCGGATCGGCCCCGCGGAAGAATCGCCGGGCGAAGGTCGCATTGACAATGATCACCAGAGGCTTACCTTGCTCGTCCCGATAGGTGAAATCGCGACCCTCCAGCAGCGGGATGCCCATCAGCTTGAAATAACCGGGAGGCACGGTCGCACGCTGGAGAATCATCTGCTCGTTCGCTGCTGGAACGTAGCCGTCCACCTCGATCAGATGGTAAGGCAGCGCGTCCATGGGCATCCCTAGCGGGACGACGTCCGAGTAGGTCATTCCGATGACGCCCGGCTGCGCCTCCATCCGCTCCCGCAACTGGCGGCAGAACAGGTGCTGATCCGCGCCCGAGTACCCGGCATAGGACAGATAGAACTGCGACATCGACATGTTCGTCATTTCGAAACCAGACTGCACATTTCTCGCGTTCTCGAAGCTGCGGAAGAACAGTCCCGCGCCGATGAGCGCCACCATCGCCAGCGCCACTTCCGCGGTCACCAGCAGGCCGCGCAGGCGGTGTGAGTTGGTTCCGGCACCGCCGGCCCGGCCGCCCTCTTTCAGCGTCCCGTTCAGGTCCGCCCGCGCCGACAGGAGCGCCGGCACGGTGCCAGAGATCAGCGTAGCTACGGCGACGATCACGATCGTGAAACCCAACGTGGGCAGGTTTAACCCGCCGCCGAGGTCTAACGGAATATCGATCGCCGGCATCAGCTTGATCAGCGACTGGCCCATCCACATCACCAGCAGCACTCCAAGGGCGGCTCCGGCGCCGGCCAGTAGCAGCGTCTCCGTGAGGAGCTGCCGCGCGAGCCTCGCGCGTCCAGCCCCCAACGCCAGGCGGAGGCCGAATTCCTTCTGGCGCGACACCGCCTGGGCCAGCAGCAGGTTAGCCACGTTCGCGCACACGATGATCAAGAGCAGCACACATACCGCCATGAGGATTCGCAATGGCTTCAGGAGCATCCCCTGGGCTCCCAGGCGACCCTTCCAGATCGGCGTCACCCGCGCGGCCACGCCGCGGTTCGTATCGGGATGCATCCGTTCCAACTGCCGCCCCAGCGCCTCCACCTCCGCATCCGCCTGTCCGATCGTGACCCCCGGCTTTAGCCGGACAATCGTCGAAGTTAAGTCTCGTGTCCCGCGGTAGTGGAGCGTGCCGCCGCCCGTCCCCATCGCGGTGGCCATGGTCACCGGCATCCAGACGTCGAACACCACGCCCACCAGGGACCCGTGAAACCCCGGCGGCGCTACCCCAATGATCGTCAACTCGTGCTGGTTTAGCCGGATCGTCCTGCCCAGCAGCTTCGGGTCGCCATGGAATCGGTTCTGCCACATCCGATAGCTGATCACGGCCACCGGATAGCCGCCCTCCCGATCGAGCCCTTCCTCGGTCACAAACGTCCGCCCCAGCAGCGGTTTCACTTCTAGTACGTCGAAGTAGTTGGCGGAGACCAGCTCGGCCCAGGCGCGCTCGGTGCGGCCCTTGTCGCCGATGCTGAGCGGCGTGAAGCGTCCGATTGCCACGGCGGAGACCTGCTTCAGATTGTCACGGTAATCGCGGTAGTCGAGGTACGAATTGCTGGCATTCGGCGTGGTGGTCTCAATCAGTGCCAGTTCCTCCACGTGATGGACGCCAGGAAGCGAGTGCAGCAGCACCGCGTCAATCCAGGAAAAAACGGTCGAGTTTACGGCGATGCCGACAGCGAGAGTCAGCACCGCGACGGCCGTGAACCCCGGCTTGCTTTTCAACACTCTCAGGCCGAAACGGATATCCCGCATTTCCGGTTTAATGAAGCAATTGTCGGCCCCTCCTAAGCTGTTGTAATCGCGGCTCTCAGCTCCAGATCGTGCGTGCGATTGCGCAACCGAATGTGCGAAATCGGCCATTTTCAACTGGCAGACTGCGGAACACCGCGCGGGGATTCGTGCTCCTTTCTGGCGCAAGCAAGCTGGAGCAAGAGAAGTCCGCCAGGCTCTACCCAAACGAGTGAAATCGCCTCCAGAATACATCCCACGGCTGACGTGGGCGCCGACACACGAAAATGTCCGTGTGATCCCCGATGGCGTTATTCTCGATGCCGTAAGGAATCGTAAAATGGCCCGCCAGTTCGCAGGACGAAAAGACGGGCTCGAGGTCGACGCGCAGAAAACCTGCCGCGACAACCGTCTCGGGCGGCGGATTGCCGTACCCACGCAGCCAATGCGAGTTCGAGCCGCTGATCACCTCCGGAAGTCCGTGACCGCGGCCATAGAGATGGATGGCGGCGGCTTCACCGGCATCGCCAGCCAGAACGCCGACGGGGGCGTCATCCGCTCGGAGCGAATCGCGAGCGCGAATCACTGCATCCGTCATTTCGCGCCAGCCGAATTCCTCATTGAAATTTTGGGTCGTCGCATCAGCAATTTTCCACCAGCGTGAACCGGGCGGCGCCAGCGGCAGAACCAGGACGGATATCGCAAGGCCGCTGACCATCATGCTTCTCTGAACCACCCTGCGTATGGTGCCAGCAGTCGCGACCGACAAAGTTTCCAACCATCGCTCGCCCCAAACTACGCCCGCTGCAAGCAGCATGGGGTAGGCTGGTGCGAGATAGTAGGGCCTGCCTCGCGCGATGAGCAGGATTACCAACGGGATCAGGTACATCCAGCCGATCATGCGAAAACGTTTCCCCTCTGGTTTGACGCACAGAAAATAAAGCCCCGCGATCCATATTGGCGCCGTGACAGGATTCGTCACCGCCCAGAACTGCGCGGGCAGGAACCCGTCCGCGCGGCCAAGCCTGACGTCGCGGGCATGGATGAACTTCAGAAAATCCAGCGTTATGAAATTGTGCCGGATTTGCCAGATGAGGTTAGGAAGGAAGATCAGGAGCGCCAAGGCAGCACCGCACCACAACCACTTGCTGAGAAGGGAGCGCGGTCTGTCCAGAACAATGCCGCAAACGATGCCCGCGACCAGGAACGCCATGGTGAACTTGGTCATCATGCCGAAGCCGACGACCGCTCCCAACGCCAGCCACCAGCGCTGATCTCCAGACTTCAGCAGGCGAATGGTCACCCAAGCCGCCAGCACCCACCACAGATAGTCGAAGGAAACATATTGGAACAGGTACCCAAAACTCACCACGGGTCCGGCGGTCGCCGCCGCCCACGCGGCCACCAGTTGCGCCGGTCGTCTTCCGCCGATTTCGCGAGCCATCAAACCGGTCAGTACCATGGCGATTCCGACAGCCAACGCGGCGAACAAGCGTAGTCCAATCACCGACGCGCCAAAAAGCGTCATCGACACTCGCGCGAGGAAAGGAGTAATCGGCGGGTATACCACGTACCCCCAGTTGAGGAACCGGGCGTCGTCAATTGTGGCCAGCTCGTCGCGGTGGAATCCGTATTGGCCGTTGGTCGCGGTGTGCAGCGCGACTACGAACAGAGCAGATAGAACGAGGATGCCAGTTTCGCTGGCGATGATCCTTTGGCAGGTAGCGGACAGCCGCATAGATATCGCAATCACTATAACGCGGACAACAGAACTCACGATAGTGCCACTCGGGTTGGAGGGTAATGCAACTTGACGGTTAGTCGCCGTTCCGTCAATTGGGAACCTCCGGGAGGATTACGCACCACTCGTACAAAGCTCGGATTCCTGCGACGCGGGCCGGAAGTCCGTTTGGAGGAGACGCCCCCAGTCTGCGTCACGTCGGCGCGGACATTTACTCGAACGCCGCTTCCGGCCAATTGCGAGGTCGGCTTGGGGCTCTGATCAACCGGAGCTTTGTAAGCGTACCTGCTCCAGGCTTGCGCAGCGACACATCCCTCAATAGAATGCTTCCATGCGTCCATTGATGATTGCACTCGCGGCGAGCTGCCTCCTGTCGGCGGAAACGCCACCGCTGCCGCACATTACGTTCGCGCGAGTGAACCCCCAGCCGGGCCAGTTGAGTCTATTCATCGCAACAGCCGATGGAAGCGATGAGCACCCGCTGCTCGCATCGGCCGACACCGATTACGATGCAGTCTGGTCCCCGGATGGCGCGTCCATCGTCTTCACCTCGGAAAGAAACGGATCGGCCGACCTTTTTCGAGTGCGGACAGATGGCAGTGGATTGACCCGGCTGACGAGCGATCCCGCTTACGACGATCAAGCCGGTTTCTCGCCTGATAGCAAGCAATTGGTGTTCGTCAGCTCGCGTGGCGGCGGCAGAGCGAATTTGTGGACGATGGATCTGGCCACCCAAGGCGTGCGCCGGCTAACTTCGGGCGCAGGCGGCGATTATCGACCTTCGTGGGCGCCGAATGGAAAATGGATCGCCTTCGCATCCAGCCGGGCGAATCCAATGCCGTTCTCTCATGGAAGATGGGAGCGCCTCCAACTCGCGGACATCTATATAATTCATCCCGACGGCACCGGTCTGAAAAAGCTCACCGAGAGTGGCAACTTCTGCGGTAGCCCGAAGTGGACGAGCGATAGCAGTCGCGTCATCTCGTATTGCATGGATGCGGAGGCGACGTTGGGAAATCGCACGACCTCCTCCGGGACGATGTCCGAGACGAAATTGGTTTCGATCGAAGCTGCAAGCGGACGCTCGACGGAGGTGTCGGCGGGCCTGGGCTTAAAGGTCAACCCGTCGCCGTTACCGGGCAACGACGTCGGCTACGTACGGAAAGACACGGCGGAGGCTGGAATTTATTACACCAGCGGACGGCGCGGACCACGCGGCGCGATTCGGGCCGCGTCGTGGTCGCCCGATGCCACACATGTTGTGTTCCACCGGCGTGCTAACATGCCACGGCCAAGCGGCGGTACGAAGTCGACCTTCAGCCGTAATCCTAATTACACGTTGAGCCTGTCTGGAATCCTGCCCGCGTACAGCTCGTCTGGTAAGGAATTCTTAACGAGTACTCCGCCCTCGGAGAACCCGACCGGCGCGAGTCTCAATGTTACGACCGTGGAGACTGGTGCAACACGGGCGGTCTACCAGGATAAGAATCGGAACGTTCTGGCGGGCGCGTGGTCGCCTTCGAATGACCGGATTGTTTTCAGTATTGGCACATTCGCTGCATTTTTTGGCGGTTTTCGAACTCTGTTCCTGAAACCTGGGGATCGTGCCGAGGACGGCGCGCAGATTGCGATCGTGAACGCGGACGGAACCGGATTTCAGGAGATTACGTCAGGCAAGGACAACAATGCATTCCCTACTTTTGCCCCGGATGGAAAGCGTTTGGTTTATCGTACTTTCTCCAAAGACGAATACGGTCTCCGCAAGATGGATTTGCAGACCAAAGCGGTCACCAGGCTGACCAGCGAATACGACAATTTTCCGCTATGGTCCCCGCGTGGGGACCTGATCCTGTTTTCGCGCTTGATTGAGGGCGCGTATGAGATCTTCACGATCAAACCGGACGGCACCTCGCTAAAGCGTCTCACTTCAACCCATGGAAACGACGCGCATGAGGCTTGGTCGCCGGATGGCGAGTCCATCGTTTTTGCGAGCTCCAGGATGGGGTTCAAAGATGAAGCGATGTATACGGATGCTCCCCAACCGTACGGCGAGATCTTCGTGATGCGTTACGACGGTTCGGGTGTCGAGCAATTGACGGATAACCAATGGGAGGACGGCACCCCGGCCTGGCAGCCATCGCCGCGCGGAGCGAAGTCTCTCCGATAAACAGGCGAATCGTTTAAACGCGCGAGCATTTTGCCGTTCTGGGGCATTGGAGCATGCACGGCCAGACCGGGGGGCTGTGCACGGCTGCACGATTTAGTTCTTTCGCGACCTCACTGCCCCCTCAATCTATCACTCGATCGCAAATTTCCCGTGCCTCACCGCCCGGAAACGGCGTCTTAGGATTTTCGCGGCCTCCGTCCGGATGACGCGGCACTCGTAGAGAGCGCCAAACCGAACCGCCCGCGCCCCCCTCTGTACCGATCGCCGACGAGCCGCCCGGAGCCCGCGAATCTCACCTGCCCCGAGCCAGAACGAGTAACTCGGGTCTTATTTCACCCGCGCCAGCCCCGCAACAACCGCACCAAATTTATCGAGTGACTGGTTCATGCCCTCTACTTGACCGCTGGTATTGGCGCTCTCCATGGTTTCGTTTCCAATGAAGGTGATTTTCGTCTGGCCGTTTCCCAAATCCTCAAAGGTAACCACATCGTGCACATCGTCAATGGCCTCATGTTCTATTCCATATCGCGCAGGCTCAACCTTGTTTCCCTGCGGGTCGGAAAAGTACATGGACGAAACGATCTTTTCGTGCAGAACAATCTCGTGGTATTCACCGCCATTCCAGAACTCCTGGCCATCCGGCGCTCTCATGCAGCAGAGAAATTTTCCTCCCACGCGAAAATCCATCTCGCAAAAGGGCGTCGTAAAACCCTTTGGGCCCCACCATTGCATCACATATTTCGGGTCCGTCCACGCCTTCCAGACCAATTCGCGCGGGGCATCGAAAACTCTTGTGACAACCATCCGCTCTGTCTCGCTAACCGTGTTTTTTGTCATCTCTGAGCTCCATTTTTTTCATTTGATTCACAACTACACCCAGCTTGTCGAAACTCTCTTCCCAGAATCGGCGATAATAAGCCGCCCAGTCGCTGACTGTCTTTATCGCCTCTGGCCTAAGCGTGCACACACTCTCTCGTCCACGCTTCGAC
>CAWCPE010000002.1:0-211397 GCA_963797245.1 Terriglobia bacterium | reverse complement strand
CAGCCTCTGTGTTTGCGGCGTTGTCATCGCTGTCACTCGCAATCCGGCTCGCTTTGAAGGTGCGCTCGCACCACCTTCAACGGCACGGGAGCTTTAGGGCCAAAGTAGTCTTCTGCGAGGACCTTCTCCAATACCTGCGTCCAATAGTCTGTCCAAGCCGGCGAGTGCGGGACCCGCCCGGTCGAATCGGTGAATTGCGCTTCCAGTTGTTTGAGCCGCCGTCGAAGGTTCGTCATTTTGTTCTGGGTCTAATTGCTTGGTTTTCATTTCCGCCAGCCCGGTTTGGTGGCCTCGGCGCTGCGCTCCAACTCTCCGACCCGCGCATCGATGTCTTCAATCTCAATTGCTTTCGCGGCGTGACTGAAGATGGCCTCGGCCGCACGTACCTTGACGGACGCCGGGGTCGCCGGATCAACTAACGTCTTCAACAGCGTGCTGGCGGCCGCCGAGGTTCCCTGTTGTAGCCGTGCGACAGCTTGTCGGTACGACGCTTTCCGCGCCTCCCGGTAGGCGGCCTCGAACTCCGGCAGCTTGAGCCAATTCAGCAGCGTGTTGGGCGCCACGCCAATGGATCGAGCCGCTTCTTCGATATTGCGCTGCGTCAGCAGGGCGGCGATGGCCTCTTCCTTCTTCCGCCCGAATTTGGTGCCGTGACCTTTCATCTGACGCAACCTGACGCAATCTGCGCTGAACGGAACCGACCATCGCCAGTCCATCGCCACCGATTCGCCGAGTCAGAATCGCCTTGCTTTTCAAACGCTTTGGAGTGATTCATGTGATCGCAGCGGTAATCACCGCCCAAGGAGAAATCATGACGACGATCACTGAACATACCGAAACGGCCCCGGCCAGCACCGAGCCGAAACCCACCCAACAGCCCCGCTCTGCTAAAATCCGCGCGAACGTCGCGTCCAAGGTAGTCAGGGCAACCTTTACCATCGATTCCGAGAACAACGTCATTGCGCACGCCGGGCTTCCGCCCGCCGGCGCCAACGAACCCTTTGCTAATCTCAAAGACCTGACCAGGTTGGCCGCCAAGTGGCCGCTTTCCCGGCTGGTAGATATCTGGAACAGCTTTGCAGGTGCGGCTCCATTTAATGACTTGAAGCCCGTGAAGAAGTTCACCAGCCGCGATATCGCCCTGGCGCGTGTCTGGGAGGCCGTCGAACGGCTCGCTCCGATGGTGGCTGCGGCGCCGGTCGTCGCGCCACCCGCGCGAGGGCTGGAAGCGACCAGGCCGAAGGCGACCAAGTCCGCAGCTAAGGGAAAGCGGGGCGACACAGCGCGCCAGGGCGCGAAGTCGGGCCAACGTAGTGCGCCTGCCACGCGCGATGGCAGCAAGGCATCCAAGATCCTCGAACTGCTGAAGCGGCCGGGCGGCGCCACATCCAAGGACCTGCAAAAAGCCAGCGGCTGGCAGCCGCATTCGGTGCGCGGGTTCCTCTCCGGAACGGTGGGCAAGAAGCTGGGCCTGACCGTCGTTTCTACTAAGGAGGAAGACGGCGCGCGCAGCTACTCCGTCAAAGCCTGATCCGTTCCACAGCCTTTCAAATCGCGCCGCCGGATTCACCTCCGGCGGCGTTGTTCGTTTTGGATGATTCGCAACTCCGCTGACCAGTCCGAAAGCGCCAGGCACAACCCCGCTATGTCGGGATTGCCTGCGAGCAGTTCCGCTTCTACTTCCGCTATCTCCCGGCGGCAGCGTACGATTCACGCAGAGTCCTTCGGGCGTTCAGCCGCAACTTCTTCGAACGTTCGGCCGTCGCCGTCCAGCACCGCTTTCTTTCCCGTATAGTCCTGATACCGCCGCACAATGCAATCAGCGTATTTCGGATCGATCTCCATCAGGCGCGCCTTGCGTCCGCGGCGCTCGCATCCGATCAGTGTGCTGCCGGAACCGCCGAACAGGTCGGCTACGATGTCCCCCGCCTTGCTGCTGTTGAGCAGCGCGCGCTCGACTAGTTCGACGGGCTTCGCGGTCGGGTGAATGCGATTCGCCGCGGGCTTCTTCTCTTCCCACAAAGTTGATTGAGACTTGTCCCCGTACCAAGGGTCCTTCTGCGCGGCGACGTGGGCATAGAAAATCGGTTCGTGCTGGAACTTGTACCGACCGAATCCCCAGGCAAACGTATTTTTTGCCCAGATGATCTGGCAGCGAACTTCGAAGCCGGCGGACTCCAGCGCATTCTGAAATTCACGCTGCCAGGAAGAAGAGTGGCAGACGTACAACGACGCACCTGGTTTCGCCACTGCCCGATACGCCCGGAACGCGCTCTCCAGGAATTGCTTGAACTCAGCGTCTGACATCCGATCGCCGCGAATCTTCAGACGCTCTTCCGTGTAGCCCTCATAGTCCACGTTATATGGCGGATCGGTGAAAACGAGGTCTGCAACGTCGCCAGCCATCAGCTTCTCGACATCAGCTTGCTTAGTTGCATCGCCCACGAGTAATTTGTGGTCTGCGAGTATCCACAGGTCACCTGGTACTGAGACTGGCGTCTGCGGCAGTTCCGGAACGGCGTCCTCGTCCGTGAGCCCCTCGGTGGCATCCTGGGCGGCAAGCAACCGCGCGAGTTCCTCATCCTCGAAGCCGATAAGGCTTATATCGAAACTCTCGTTGTTCAGTGCTGCCAGTTCGGCGCGCAGCAGATCGTCGTCCCAGCCGGCGTTCAACGCGAGCTGGTTGTCGGCGATGATGTAGGCTCGCTTCTGTGCCTCGCTCAAATGATCGAGAACGATCACAGGCACTTCTTCGAGCCCCAGCTTCTGCGCCGCGAGCAGGCGGCCGTGGCCCGCGATGATACCGGCGTTAGTGTCAACCAGAATTGGATTGTTGAAGCCGAACTCCGCGATGCTGGCGGCGATCTGCGCTATCTGGGCGTCAGAGTGGGTTCGCGGATTGCGAGCGTAAGGAATCAGCTTGCCCACAATCCACATCTCAATGTGGCTCGCCATGGCCAACGAGTTCAACACTGGCGACTTGGAGGATTTAGTTACCATGTGCACTCCTCCGCTCCCGGCGGATCGTCTTTGTCCAGAACTGGACAACCTGCTGCCGCGAACACCTCGCGTTTCGCCGCGTCGCGAGCTGCGATATCCGATCCGAACGCGACCCGCTCAAATTCCGCCCCAAGGGCGGCGAGTTCGCCGTCACTAAGATCCGCCAGCAACTTATCCCTCGCCGCCGCGACACTTACGCCCAAGTTCGTCGCGACTCGATGAGCGCGAGATGTGAAGCCCTTGGCGGTGAGCGGAACGGGAAGCAGGGCTTCGAGGTTGGAGATCCTACGGCTAACGGCACTTCGCACAAACACCTCCATGGACCGCAAGGATCGTATCGTTTTGGTTTGGTGTCCCGGTGTCCCAGGTGTCCCAGACCTTTTGAAAATCTGTACAGAACATAAGGTGTGTGATCGCTACGCGCGCCCGCGCCACCGGACTGGGACACTGGGACACGGCTGATTTCTGATTACTACTCATAGGCTTCCTGTGGCCCACTCTCTTGCTCAGACTGGGACACCGACCGGGACACGGCCGGTGACTGGGACACGGGACGCGGCCGGTAGCGCCATTCGCGACTTGTGCGCGGTCCCGATCTGTACCGTTCCCAGCCCAGCGCGCGGAGACAACGCGCCACTCTGGTCTTGTCGAACGGGGTCCAAGTGCCCTTCGCCTTGTCGAGACAGGTCATCAAGATGTCTTCGATCGAAATCGAGTCCCTTCCTTCGATCCATGTCGCGATCGGACCTTCCCAGGCGTCGCCTTCGTAGCGATCCGCCTGCTCCTGTTCCGCCGCCAGCGTCAGCTCTGCCGTGTCTAGCCACCATCGTTCGCCGGTGTGATAACGAGCGACCGCTTCCGCCCACAACTGATCGCGGTCGCGCGTCAGCTCATCGATGAAGATCCGCGTGCAGGCCACCGGCCAGAATCGTCGGCCGCCCGTTTCATCTCGAAGATAGGTGGAATGATTCACTGAGCCCGCAAACACACATTGACGCGGGGATTCGATAAGTCTCTTTCCATACGGCGGACGGAACCGGTCAGCGGTACGGCTAATGAATCCCTTGACCTTGGAAACATCGGCGCGGCTCATCGAGTCCAACTCGGCAATCTCGATGATCCAGACGCCGCGCGTTTGCATCGCAGCGTCCTTGCTGCCGAGTTCGGCGATCTCGTCGGTGAACCACGGCTCCGCCAGTGTCTTCAGGGCAGTCGATTTCATTAGGCCCTGATCCCCTTCAAGAATCACGGCGCAATCGGCTTTGCATCCGGGCTCATAGATTCGGGCGACGGCAGAGATAAGCCAACGCGCTCCGACCGCGCAGGTGTATTCATTCGAATCGGCGCCGAGGTAAAGACTGAGCCAGTCATCAATGCGTTTGGTGCCGTCCCATTCCAGCGCGTCTAATTTTTGCCGTACCGGATGAAAGCTACGGTCGCGCGCGACGGTTTGGACCGCTGATCCGGCAATTTCGACGGAAACATAGATTCCGTTGTGCTGAAGCCAATCGGCGGTCAAGCGATCCTCCTGGTCGGTCCAGTCCTCGGCCACTGCGCCCATCGGCCAAGGCGGCGGCTTCAGTGCGACGGTGGTCATCGAAAACTCATTAAATCCGAGAACTCCCTCCCATTCGGGTGCCAGACGGAGTGCGATGATCGCATTGGCCAGCACCGCTCTTGCGGTCCCTCGGTCAGTCATCAGGAGACCATGCTTCCAATCACGCTTCGAATCGTCGGCCTCGGTCGGGGTGTTCGGGAGCCACTCTGCGGTCGCGGCGGAAGAAGATGGGCTCATGCCGTTGCTCCCCATTTCCGCGAACTGCGGACGACCTGGGTGATATGAGCGCGAGGGCCGGGTCGCTCGCACTGGCGCTCATTCACCATCTGCAAGCAGGCTTCGATCGCCTCGTCGCACACATTCCTTGCTCTGAGTGTGCCGGCAAGCGATACCAACGTGTTGTGCTGCTGACCATAGGGAATCCGGCCGCCTTTAAGCGGCTGCAGCGGCCACCGTTTGATTTTCCGACCAACCAGGTGGTCATAGAGCAATAGAAGGTCGGAAGCGTGGTCCTCGACCTCTAACGGCGCTCGCCGGAAAACCCGGCCAGTGACTGTGAAGTACCGGGCGTGATCATACATCTCGATTTGCCCGTCACCCAGGCGGACGCCAGCGAGGTTCGCCGGTAAACGTCCGGTGGACCATATCTTCAGACCTTGACCGCTGGGCGAGAACTCGGCATACGTGCCGCTGAATCGCTCGATGATCCCTTGCGCCCAACTCTTGACATTGCCGTCGGCGTCCAAGCAGTCATCCAGATCGATGCCAACGAAAGGATCTTTGGCGGTAAACACGAACCCCAGGCCGGCGTACCGTTCAGGCTGACAGCGCCAGACGCCCAGGGCTTTCTCGAACTCGCCCCAATCGGCTGGTTTTGTCGAGCTTGCTCGATGCCCGCGGACGGAGTAGGGGACTTTCGTTTCGCGGCCGGCCACGACCTCGCGCCTCCAGAGGACCCACTGATCGCGCTCGGTGAGATCGTCGGGGGCCATGAGTTCGGGCCCTTTCGCGGAGGAGGTCACAAGACCTCCGAGACGGCCGTGTGACTCAGCGTGTGACTTGATTTGGTATTTCTGGCACTTTCAGAACTTTGAGCTCTTCGCGACGTGTATAACTTACGTGTTTTCAATGACCAGCGAGAGAACAAGTCCCCCTCTCCGCACCATTTTATCCCTTGTATTTTCATTAGTTTACAGCTCCAGAATTTTCGTGTGACTGCGGTGTGACTGGAACTGTATTTTGCGCCGTCTCAAAATGCGCCATCATGACCCGGTCGAATGTTGTCCTGCCGACCCTTCGACCACTTGCCGTAGTGCTTTCGAACGACCGCCGGGCTGTTCCCGAGGATGTCCGCCACGTGGATTTCTCGTTGTCCCTGGAGACAGCATCCTTTTTGAGCGTGCATACGTCGGAGACGCGAAGGGCAGTATGTCGGAGCAGCATCACCATCGCCCGCGCACGAAGCCGCTCGTACACCGCCGCGCGCGTTTATACTTTGCGCCACCGATTTGATCGCAGGCTGCCAGGATGAGGCTTTCCTCCCGAAGGGTTACGGTCCGCGCGGCGTCCGTTGCTGGTTTCGGTTCGCTCCGGCGCAGCCGTGTCGATGCCGGGCATGCTCGAAACCGTTCTGGACGTCGGGTTGAACGCGCAGACGGTGGAGGGAATGATGCGCCTCCCCGGAATCGACGCCTGTCGTGACTTTATCGACTTCCAGTTCAATGGCCAGGGCGAAGATGTCGTCGATGGACGCCGCACATCCCGCGACGAGCAGCGTCTGCGATCGAAGCTGCCCCAGGAGTGGTCGCAACTGGAGGCAATCGGCCGCGCAGGATTTCGAATTTATGCTGCAGGGCCTGGCGCCGCTCATGACACAGACGGAAAGCGGTGCGATGATCCTGGTCGCAGACCTTGTAAGCAGGTCAGGCTAAGGTATCGTTTGGGCGGTCCTCGATGGTAAGGTCAGGCAACGTTTCGGCCGGAGCAGGCGTCGTTTGGCAGCCTCTACCATCAACAGATAGACCCCGGTTGCACCGGCGACAAAAGCGAGGTAGCCGGCCGGCAGGGCGGTGAATCCCAGAAAGCCCGCAAACGGGCTGAACGGTAAATACACTCCCATCGCCACGGTCGCAAGGCAGGTCGCGATCAAGGGACCGCTGGGACGGCTGCGCAGCGGATTTCCGGAGGTCCGGATGACGAACAGGACCAGCGTCTGCGTGGCCAGCGATTCTACGAACCAACCGGTATGAAACAGCGCCTCGCTTGAGTGGAAGAAATGCAGCAACACGTAGAAGGTCAGAAAGTCGAAGACAGAACTGATCGGTCCGATGAAGATCATGAAATTGCGGATCAGGCCAATATCCCAGCGCTGGGGTTTCTGCAGGTAAGTGTCATCCACATTGTCGGTTGGAATGGTGATTTGGGCGAGATCGTAGAGCAAGTTATTCAGCAGGATTTGGGTGGGCAGCATCGGCAAAAACGGCAGGAAGAGCGAAGCCGCGGCCATGCTGAGCACATTTCCGAAGTTCGAGCTGGTACCCATAAAAAGGTACTTCATCACGTTGCCGAATGCTTTGCGCCCCTCGACGATGCCTTCATGCAGGACCCGCAAACCGGGCTCGACCAGAATGACGTCCGCAGCTTCGCGAGCCACGTCCACCGCGCTCGACACGGAAATGCCAACATCGGCGGCGTGAAGCGACGGCGCATCGTTGATGCCATCCCCCATGAAACCCACCGCGTGACCGGCGTGTTTGAGGGCCAGGAGAATCCGGTTTTTCTGGGCCGGCGAAATTCGCGCGAATACACAGGTCTGCTCGGCCACATGCGTCAGAGCGGGGTCCGTCATCCGCTCCATTTCCTCACCAGTGACGATCTGTCCCGCCTCGATTCCTACCTGGGCGCAAACGTGGCCGGTGACGCGATCGTTGTCACCGGAGATCACCTTGACTTCGACGCCATCGTGCTTCAAGGAATCCAGAACTTGAGCGGCGTCAGGCAACGGCGCATCGGCAAAGCTCAAGAACCCGGCCAGGATCAGATTGCGCTCGTCCGCCACTGAATAGTTCGCACGCCTGGGAACTTCGACATAGGCAACCGCCAGCGAACGGAATCCCTGGCGATTCAGATCCTCGCTGGTCTGCCGGATACGCGTTGTGGCGTCCTCGCTTATGGGTTGTATTTTCCCTTCCAGTTCGTAACCGGAGAGCAGGGGGAGAATCCCTTCGGCCGCACCTTTCGTGATGAGAATCCTCCGGGACTGCCACTCGACGACGACCGATAGCCGCCTCCGCTCGAAGTCAAACGGAATCTCGTCGCACTTGGTGTATTCGCCTTCCGCCTGGGGTGGAGTCTGATGGAGGATGACCTTATCGAGCGGACTGCGAATGCCCGTCTGGAACTTGCTGTTGGGGTACGCGAGTTCCAGCGTGCGCTGAGAGGGACTCCCCAGGGGATCCAGACAGCGGTCAAGCGACATGGTTCCCGCCGTGAGCGTTCCCGTCTTATCGCTGCAAAGCACATCCAAACTGCCGAGATTTTGAATGGCGGAGAGATGTTTGACGATGACCTTCTTACGAGCCATCTCGACTGCGCCCCTGGAGAGCGTCACGGATACGATCATCGGCAGGAATTCCGGCGTCAAGCCGACCGCGAGCGAAACTGCAAACAGCAAGGATTGAAACGCATCGCGGTGGCGCACGGCACTCACGACAATCAAAAAGAGCACGAGGAAGAAAACCGTGCGCGCGATAAGCTGGCTGAATTTTCTCACGCCACGATCGAAAGCGGTCTCTTCCGGCCTGGCCGCGAGGCGGGCCGCGATGTCCCCGAAGGCGGTCCGTGCGCCGGTCGCCACCACCTCCGCCGTGGCTGTTCCACTGACCACGGAGGTACCCTGAAAGACCATATTGCGCGCATCCACCTGGTTGGATGCGGGCTCCCCGGTC
This sequence comes from Terriglobia bacterium, assembly GCA_963797245.1. GTDB lineage: Bacteria > Acidobacteriota > Terriglobia > Bryobacterales > Bryobacteraceae > Palsa-187. Next base: position 202,892 of record CAWCPE010000002.1, on the reverse strand, counting down.
GCTTCCTTTTCGGCGGGGAGCGACTCGCCCGTCAGGGAGGCTTGCAACGCGTAGAGATCACGCGCAACCAACAGGCGCGCGTCGGCGGGAACCAGGTCTCCGGCGGACAATCGGATGATGTCCCCCGGCACCAATTCACGCCGCATCATTTCCTTCCACTTCCCGTCACGCAGCACAGTGGCGGTTGGGGCCACCCGGTCGCGCAGTTGCTCGATCGCGCGTTGTGACCGGTAGGTCTGGCTGAAATCCATCGCCGAGCTCAGCAGAACAATTACGGCGATGATTCCGGCGTCTACGGCGTCACCGAGGAACGCCGATCCGATGGCCGCGATCAACAGGATCAATGTCAGCGGATTCGCGAACACATGAGCGAGATCGGCGAGAATGGAGTGCTGCTTGGCCGCGGAGGGTTCGTTCGGCCCGAACTGCGCAAGCTTTGCCTCCGCTTCCTCGGTTGTCAAGCCGGAAATCGCACCCTGGGCCTTATCAGGGTTGGGCGACATGGCTGCCTCTCTTACCCGGCGACTCGCTGGGAGCGCTCACAGAATCGTCCGCTGAACCGTGGCGGCGATATGCGCGGGCGATGGGCAGCAGGATTCGCGAAGGATGCCGGGGATCGTGAAGGATCTGTTGATGGGCGCGGTGAAACGTCACGGCGTCCCCCAATGGCTCACCGGCGCCGAGGTTTCGGGCGTACCGCGGGTGAGCGCCGCTCGACACGATCACACGCAGCCGATGGCCCTCGCGATAGCGATACGCGGTGGGCCAGAATTCGATATGCACCTGCCGGGTCCCGTCGGCCAGCACGCCGGGGCGTTGGGGACGAAGGCGGATATAGCCGTCGCAGACATTCGTGGATCGCCCATCGCGCGCCACGTCGCAAAGGACTAGAAAAAAGTCGGTGTGTTCGAGGCTGGAGCGGAAAAACAGGTTCGCGGAAACAGGCCCGATGACTTCCAGGCTGCCGGCCAGGGGTTCGGTGGTGAACAACAGGACATCCGATCGGCTTTCGAGTTGGGTCATGGCGCCGGTTGCACGGACCCCGCCGAGCCTGGGACCATGCACGGCGGGCGTCGGATCGGCAGGGTCGTAGGTATAACGGCTGGGTTCGCCAGGGTCTGGCTCGGTGGTGGAGAGCACGCCGTTCGCAGAGAGATAAAATGCCGTGGGATCAACGTCCGGTGGAGGCCAGGAGTGATAACTGCGCCATTCTTCGGCGCCCATTACGTAGAGGCGCACCGCAGGCGTCAACGGTGGCGCCGGGCGATTCAGAAGCTGCAAGCCAAATAGAACCAATGCCTGGCGTACACTTTCACCCCAGGCTTCGAGGCTCGTATGCGCCCAGGGTCCGATGGTGAGAGATGCGGAACGGCCGGCGGCTTGCATCGCCTGATAGTCCTGGATCTGCCAAGGAAGAAAGACGTCGTACCAGCCGCCGATCATGGCCGTGGGCGGAGCCGCCGCGGCGCCGCCGATGAAGTTGAGAGGCTTCCAAAATGGATCCCCCGGCTCGGCGTGGTCCACCCAATCCTGCCACCAGGGAACGCTGCGGCCGATCGCCAATCGATCCGCGTCTCGTAAGGGCAGCCTCTCAAAGGCGGGAAGCATCGGCGGTTTATACGGATCTGGATACAGCCAATGGCGTAACAGAGCGGGTACGGTCGCGGTGAACTGCGGTTCGGTAAGCTCCAGCGTCCAGACCAGGCATCCTTCGAGCGTGAATCCTTCAAAGGCGTAGGTTTCCGCGCTGGCGTCGGACAGCGTCGCGTGCAGCACCATGGCGCTCACCTTGTCGCCCGCGGAATGGACCACGGCCCAGGCGGCGTTGCCGAGATAGCTGGTGCCCAGCAGACCAAGCTTGCCGCAATACCAGGGTTGGCGGTTCAGCCATGCGATCGTATCGGCGCCATCCTGCTGCTCCTGAAACATGGGATGCAGGGAGCCTCCGCATCCATCGGTCCCGCGGCAGCCTTGCACCAGGACTTGAAAGCCGCGCGCCGCGAAGATAAGAGCCAGATCGCGGAACTGCATACCGCGACCGTAGGGGCTGCGAATCAAAATCACCGGAAGATTTTCGCCCGCTCCCGGATGATAGCGATCGGTAAGCAAATCGATGCCATCGGACATAGATACGCGTATGTCGTGATGCTCGACGATGTCACCCGGGTTGGCTTCCGGAAGATGCCACAGGCGGGCGAGCATCCGGCTGCCGATGCTCATCGGGCCGCTCGTGTGGCGACAGGGTGCACCACATGCAGCTTACCCCAGTTTGCGCACGACATTTTCAACCTGCTGCGCCAGAGAGGCAAAGGATTCGCCTTCGAGATGCATGCTCCCACCGGTCGCGACTTGGACAGGACCCGGACGCGGTATCTTCACGTGAGGCGGAAGGATTCGACCGACACCGCGCAGCCGGATCGGAATCACGGGCAGGCGCAGGCGCGAAGCGATCATGCCGATTCCCGCGAAAAATCGACCGACTGTCGAAGTTCATGTCGAAAATCTGTCCGGCTGCAACATTGCATTCGACTTGTGGCCACTGATCATCATGGCCGTTCGGCTGGCGTTCGAAGGCGATTTCGAAGGAATCGTCGCCAGGCAAAGGCCGGGCGTATCGGAAATTTAAGATAAGAAGCAAAACATCGCGGCGCGTCTTACGCGATTGCGATACAATTCGCCTATGCGTAGCATCCTGGTGTCGTCGGCCGTTGCGCATTGCAAAGCATACACGGACTTCGATCTTGGAGGAAACAGATGAAATCGCGTCTTCTAATCGGCTTTCTTCTCCTCGCGGCAACGGCCGCTGCGCAGAGCGATCGCAAATTCGTGAAATCGCAATTGGCCGCTGAGAAGCACTTGCCTTTCAGTAGCGGGGTTCTGGTCGGCCAAACGTTATATATTGCTGGAACGATCGCGGATACCGACAAACTCGCGGCCGGCCTTTCGGCGGAAGGAGAGGCGAGAAACATCATGGAGCAGCTCAAAAAGACCATCGAGAGCGCCGGCATGACCATGGATGATGTTGTCGCGATTCAGGTATATTGCACGGATCTCGCTCTCTATGATGCATTCAACGGCGTCTACAGTAAGTACTTTCACGCGAATTTTCCGGCGCGCGCTTTTGTAGGTGTGGCGAAGCTGCTATTCGGCGCGCACTTCGAGGTTGCGGGCATAGCCGTCGCAAAACGCTGACCGTTCCCGAAGCGGTCAGACTAGTGTAGTGCGTCGGAAATCGTGCGGCATCGTGATCCTCGACGACTATGCGTGGGAGAGGAAGGAGGGGTTCCCGGACGAGTTGCGGCCGCAGGTCGCGGTGGACGCCTTCATCACTGCCAACCGCAACTATCTGGTGGTCGTCCAGCGCGGTTATCAGGCCATGCTCAAGAAGCTGGCCGACTTCCGCACCGAAGACTATCGTTCCTCGATCGGCAAGTACGAGTACTTTTGGCTGACGGGTACGTTACGGTCCACCGAGACCGGCCAGCCCGTCCCAATCTCCAAAACCGAGCGCGGCCTGCTCGAGATGATCCTGAGATCGAAGCCGTTCGGCGACCGCGAGATCACGCTAGATCGGGAGATCGCCGCCGACCCACGCGTCCAGCGATTGGTTAAGCGCCTGGATGCGGCGGACGAAGTGCGATTCAGCGGCCGGTTTTCCAGAGCCTTTCTCAGAGAGGCGCTCTGCGGTTTGGGTGGGTTCGCCGTAGGTATCCTCCTGGCTTTCCCCGTTGGACGCTGGCGTAGACGGGAGACTTAACGGTTTTGTTCGACCTTCCCGTCAAGCTCCCTGAGATCGAACCGATCCAGCTAACTAACCCCCGCCGGTGGAGGTCAGGGCGAGACGGACCAATTCGGCTTGACGGCAGACCCCGGTCTTCGAAAAGACGCGCTTGAGGAGCGTGCGGGCGGTATTGAGACTCACTCCAGCCTCCTCCGCGAACTGCTGGATGGTTCCGCCGCCGGCGATGACCGCGGTCAGCCGGGCTTCCGCGGGGGCTAGATCCAGCAGGGCGCCCAGCCAAGCCGGATCCGGCTTGGCAGGCCGCTCCAGGTCGGGCAAGAAGATCGCCACGGCCGGCCGGCGCCCGGCGCGTCCGGAAGGCCACGCCAGGGGAGCTATTTGCAATTTCAGCGGCGGTTGGCCGACTCGCTGAACCTGTATCACACCGCCCGGATGCGGTACGTTGCCGGCTACGGTGCCGGCCGCACGCGCGATGAGCTCACGCAGGCGGGCGGTCTGATGAGAGGAGGCGGCGCGCAGCCCGTCGGCGCCCGCGGAAAGCCCCCCGTTCGATTTCAGCAGGGCTTCGGCGCGCCGATTCATATGCACAATCCGGCCGGAAGAATCGGTGACGATCAGGGGCCGCCGCAGGCCGTCCAAAGCGGCGGACGCATATTCCAGCCGCGTCTCCAGACCGGTAATCCGCTGCTGCAAGCGCACGGCCGTCTGCAAATGTGGCACCAGTGCGCCGAGCAAGGCGAGCTCGGCTTCCGAGACGGGTCTCAGGCCCTGGTGGCCAATATCAACCAGGGAAGGCACGGAACCTTCCTGGTGCAGGAGAGCGGCCGCGGAATAGAATCGCCGCTGCGGGCGCAGGTAATCATGGTAGAACTCGGTCTTTTCCAACTCGGCGTCGCCGATTACCTCTTCCCGCCGGATCAGGCCGCCGGGTTTCCAGAAAGGCCGCGCGCGACGCGCCCGAACATCCAGCTGGAAGTAGTATTCCTCGTAGCGCCTCATCCAAACGGGTTCGACCCCATGAGTCAGGGCGATGACGTCCCGGTTCCCGGCATCCGGCAGCCCCATTACCACCCAGGCGTCATCCAGGGCTTTCGAGAAGGACGCCACAAAATGAGGCCACTCACGCGCATCGATGGCGCATTCATAGATCAGGCGGATGAGATCGCGGATTGTCTTTTCCCGTGGCATGACTGCGTCCGAGGAAAATCACCATTCCGTCACCCAAACGGGTGACAGCCGATCACCCAGGCTGCCTTTACAATGCCTGAAGCGGTCGGCGGTTTATTTTACCGTAAAGACCGTCTGGCATCGATTCTGGGAAGAACGCGGTGAGGTTTTCAGCGGCCGTCCGGTGGAAGCCTTCGGAGGACATCGTGGATCCAAATCTGGACTTGCCCCGAGCCAGCGGTCGAAATGCGGCTTGAGCCGGTGCAACACGCAAACTCGTTCCAAGGAGAGCAAAACCGTGAAAGTGTTTCGAAATCTCATTCTGCCCATGGCCGCCGGTGCGATCCTGTTCGCGCCTCTCGCGGTAGGCCAGGTCACCCTATCGGTCACCTATTTCACCATCGCGGAACACGATCAGGACATGCAGGATGTGATCAACGGGCCGTTCTCTAACGAGGTGCAAAACACCCTGGGGCCGCACGGCCTGCCTATCCTTAATACGCCGGCGTATGGCTGTGTGTCGAACTGTCTGGTGAACACCACCATTTATCCTTTCCCCAGGGATCTGAGCTCCAGCGGCGAGATCACCTGGTGGAGTCCGAGCCTGAACATCGGTGGACCCGGCGGGACCTCAGACGTAGTCCAGACGAGCACCGCGCAAGTCACCCTGCCCTTCAGTAACCGGTTTTTCTACCCGCCAAACGGGTCTGGACCGAATGATCTGAACGGTTTTCAGTCGGCGATATTTTCCGGCACTTTGAACGTTCCAACCTCGGAACCGCTCACGTTCAGCATCGGCGAGGACGACGTCGCGTTCGTCTATGTGGATGGGACCATCGCCTGCAACCTCGGCGGCGCGCGAGGCTATGTCCTGGGAAGCTGCACCACCCCCAACACACTGAGCGCGGGCAGCCACACGCTCCAGATCTTTTATTCCGATCTGTTCGCGACCAACGCGGGGTTGACATTCAGCGTCACAACCGCCGGCGTTACCGGCACCCCTGGCATTTCGGCGACGCCTGCGCCGCCCACCACGACGCCGGCTCCCCCGACGATCCTCCTCGCCATGGTCGCATTGGTTGGCTTAGGTTTATTCACGGGCTACCGCCGCTTTGCAGCGTCCCGTAACGCGTAGCGGCGCGACAGGGAGCCGCCAGGGTACTCGGAGTTCCGCGTACAACCCTGAGATTCGAGAGGTCGACCAGGCCTGTGTGAAACAATATCCGCGGCGTGTTTGGCGAGTAACCCGAGCAAATCGCGAGTATGAGGTTGGTGCCCTACAGCCTGGTGTGATGACCACCGTACAGTAATCCCGCGATGGCGGGCGGGTGTATACTGACGGGAAATCGGATGGCAAAAACCAAATTTACCGTCATGTCTTCGATCACTGCCGCGGCTGCGCGGCTGGTGCGCCTGGCCGCATCCGGGCCGAATGCCGAGTGGTGGTGGTATGAATTTCCCGCCTCCGACATACCTGAGGGAGCGCAAGCCGAATGAAATTCCTGCGGCTCGTATTAATCTTTTCGTTCGGATCGATTGGCATGCGCGCACAGGAGGGCGCGACGCACGCCGACTGGCCCTCATATGGCGGGACGCAGCTGGCCTGGCGATACAGCGCGCTCGATCAGATCACCACCGCGAACGTGAAGAAACTTGCGCCGGCGTGGGTGTTTCAGACCGGCGATTACGACCAGGGGTTGCAATCCACGCCCATTGTCATCGATGGCGTTCTGTATCTTTCCACCACGCACAGCAACGTCTTCGCGCTGGATGCGGCCACCGGCAAGCTGATCTGGCAATACAAATATTCGGTGCCGCGCGGCGCGGGCGGGAACATTCAGAATCGCGGGCTCGCGGTCGGCGCGGGCAACGTATTCGTCGGAACGTATGACGATTACGTGGTCGCGATCGATCAGAAAACCGGCGTCGAGAGCTGGAAAACGGCCATGAACGACTCGCGTCAATGCGGATGCAGCATCACGTCAGCGCCGCTGTTCGTGAAGGACAAGGTGATCATCGGCGTCGCCGGCGGCGATGGCGCGTTTCGCGGATATCTCACGGCCTTGGACGCCAAGACCGGGCGCGTCGCGTGGCGGTTTTATACCATTCCCGGTCCCGGAGAGAAAGGCAACGAGACCTGGAAGGGCGATAGCTGGAAATACGGCGGCGGCGCAACGTGGATGACCGGCTCTTTCGACCCTTCGCTGAACCTTGTCTATTGGGGAGTGGGCAACGCGGCCTCCGATCTATACGCGGGGAATCGGTATTCGGGGCAAGGGGAGGGATCGAATCTGTATACCAGCAGCGTGATTGCGCTGGATGCCGATACGGGCAAGCTCAAATGGTATTACCAGGAGATCCCCAAGGACGTGTGGGATTACGACGCGGCGTATGAATGCCTGCTGATCGATCGTGAAGTGCGCGGCGTGATGCGCAAGCTGCTGGTGCATATCAATAAGAGCGGATACGCCTGGGTGCTTGACCGGACCGACGGAAAATTTATAGGCGCTTACCCGATTGTCGATTATCACAACTGGCTCACCGGGATGACGGAAGACGGCAAGATCCTGGGACGCAAGGAACCGGTGGAAGGGAAGACCACGTTAATTTGTCCCGGTCCAGACGGCGGGAAAAGCTGGAATCAGGTGGCCTATTCGCCCAAGACCGGCTTGATGTACACGCCTACGCTCGAGATCTGCACGGACTCCGTGGCGCGGGAACAGGAGCCGGTGGAAGGGCGCGGATTCATCGGCGGAACGTGGAGCCATCGCGCGCCCGCGGACGGACCCGCCTACAGCCACATCGACGCGTACGATCCGGTCAGCGGCAAACGCGTGTGGTCGATGCGGTACAAATACGCGTTGCTCGCGTCGATGCTGGCCACCGCCGGCGATCTGGTGTTCACGGGCGATCCGGAAGGGTTTTTCTTCGCGCTGGACGCGCGCACCGGGAACAAGTTGTGGAGTTTTCAAACCGGCAGCGGCCATCGCGGCTCGGCGATTTCCTACAGCGTGAAGGGCCGCCAGTATATCGCGACGCCCACCGGCTGGGGGTCCATCGCGGGACGCGCCCTGGTGAGCCTTTGGCCGGAAGCCGAGACATTCCGCGCCGGATCGACGCTGATGGTGTTCGCGCTGCCGGAGGCGCAGTGAAAAGGTGGATTTGGCTGGTGCCCGTGCTCGCGCCCATGATTTCGATGGCTCAGCCAGCCCGATCGCCTCAGGCTCGTGGACTCGAAATTTACAACCAGACCTGCGCCACCGGGTATTGTCACGGAGTGAAGGGGACGCCCGCCGGAGCGCCGCGCCTGGCTGCGCGCGGATTCGATGACGCCTATGTCTCGCAGACCGTTCGCGCCGGGATTCGCGGCACCGCGATGCCGGGTTTCGGCGCCACCCTCGATCGCGCCGATTTAATGGCAGTGGTGGCGTACGTGGATAGTCTGAACGGGGTGACGCCGCCGCCGAATCCTTTCGCGGCCCGGCCGGAAATGCGCCGTCTCCCGCCGGATGCGCAGCACGGGAGGCAGTTGTTCGCCGATCAGGTGCGCGGGTTTGAACGCTGCTCGGTGTGCCATCAGGCGGATGGGATCGGGATGGCCGTGGCGCTGCCGTTTACAACGGTTCCGGAAAACGTGGCCGCGCTTCGGCAAGTCTCGACGCCGCAGATCGAGACGGCGATGGTCGACGGCGATTCGTTCCCCGCTCTGGTTTTGAACAAGAACGGCTCACACACCAAGCTCTACGATTTGAAGACCACGCCGCCGGTGCTGCGAACCTTTCCAAAAGGCGCGGTGACTTTCAAGAACGGCAGCACCTGGCAGCATGAGCGGATGCTCGCTTCCTACAACGATCAGGAACTCGACGCCATTCTGGTATTCCTGCGAGCCGTCGTAAAACCCTGACTCGAAGCTGGTGTAGTGCGTCGGAAATCGTCGCGCCAGGTTTTCAGGCGACGGGCTTAGCGCCCCGCGGTTACGAGCTTGTGTGTGAAATGTCGGGACTCCACCCCGCCGTTACCGGCAGGGCTGGTCTATCGCGTTGAAGACGCACGCGTCGGCGACCAGCCCTGCCGGTCACGGCGGGGATCAACTCCACTTTTCACGCAAACTCTTACAGGTGCGGCAGGCTTGCTCTGCAACAAAGCCTCCAGGGCCGTGAGCCGCGCCGCCAGCTTCCGGATCCGGTCCTGCTGCTACCGGATGGTGTTATCCTCCGGTTTTCTAGGGGACTCTACCCCTCGTTTCCCGACACAAATTTGAGTACCCCTAAGAGCTTGTTGAAAAAGGGGACAGCGCAGAGCGATGAAGCTGAGCTTCACCCGGAAGCATGAAAATGCGGAATCAATGTCTCGCAGTGCTTTACAAGCAGAAAGTGACGTGATCGAAAGGTAGTCCGATGTGGTGCCGGCGACCTTGCCGGCGAGCCGGTCACTAGACCGGCTTTTCCGACCGACGAAGCCGGCTCGAAAGCCGGCTTGCCGCCAGGATGGCGGCCCCACGAAGCGCTCTGGCGGCGATTTACAAGAGAGACCGCTCGGTCCACATCGAAGGCTGTTTTTGCAATCAGATGTTTGCGATTGGGGACAGAGCAGTCTGTCCCACTTTTTCAACACACTTTTTCAACAAACTCCTAATGCGCGGTCGCGTTGCGGCCGATTCTTTTGTCGAAGTCACATACTGCATCGGAGCGGATGGCTCAATGACGATCCGAATATTCGACGCGCCCCTGCATGGCGAGCGGACTGCAGCCGGCGGAATTTTGCTGGCCCCGGGCCCTGCCACACTGCGGGATTTGATCCGTGGCCGCCTCCAGCAGGAGGTGGAACGCTACAACCAGGCGCTTCCAGAGACCTTTGAGGGCCTGGTGCAGCCGGAAGAATCAGAGCAGATCCTGAACGGTTTCCGGATGAAGACCAGGCGGCCGCTCGACTGGGAAGCGCAGTGCCGCCGCGCCTGGTCCGGTTTCGAGAAGAACGGCTTTCTGGTGCTGGTCGACGGCAAGCAAATGACGGAGCTGGACTCGCGGGTTGATCTCCACGAAGATTCCGAGATCGACTTCATCAAGCTGGTCCCCCTGGCCGGAGGATGAAATGACGGTTGACCCTGAGGCGGTACAGCGGGCTTTGCGAGCGCAGTATCCGCTGCCGGAACTCGCTCCGGAGGCCAGTGAGTGGATGCGCGAAATCGTCTCTGCGGTGGGGTCTAATCCGTTCATCCACCGGGAGCGAGACGTACTCAACCTCGCGCAAGTACCTCTGAACAGACTGAAGGGCGAGACGCCGGAGGTCCGGCTGGCTTTCGTCTTCGAGGCGCTCCACGAGATGGTGAGAAACCCATCGTTTCATTTCAAGCTTGTGTTGAAAAGCGTGGCTGCCTCCCTGCTTCGAAGTGGTCTGGCGCTGAGCGCCGTGGAGGCGGTGAGGTTGGTCGAAGCGGCGTCGCAACCGAGGCTGCCGTTTCCGTTCAAGGCAGTTCTGTCGGCCATCGAAGGCGCTCCCCGGACGCCCGCGCTCCTTACTGCGCTCTACCACTTGCGCCGTAGTGTCACACCCTATCAAGGCCGCGCCGAGATGAAAGAGATCCACGAGCGAATCGACGTTTTCATCGGCGGCGCCAAGGAACAACCTCTCGAACCCGCGGGCGCGTGGAGTCAAACCGTTTTCCGAGAAGTCTCCGGGTCGGCCCAGAAATTTGAATGGCATGCCCTGCTGCTTCACGCGCGATCGCTCACGCAGAGCACGGCATCGAAGAAGTGGCAGACCGACGCAGTGAACGTGGCGGCGCGAATCGGGCAGGCTGAGGTATTGGACGCGGCCCGGCGCTGGCTGGCGCTGGGGCCGACGCCCGGTGACACGACGATTCAGGCGCCCGAAGCGGAGGCGAGCTACCAAAAGGGCTTCGTATGGCTGCTGGGCGCGCTTGGCGATACGTCCATCGCGCCGGATATCGCGAACTTCGCATTCGGGTGTTTCCGAAAAATTCCAATGTTGGGCGCGGTTTCGCATCGGGTGGGCAATGCGTGCGTGAACGCATTGGCCGCGATGCCCGGACTCGATGGCGTGGCGCAATTGAGCCGCCTGGCGGCCAGGGTCAAATACGACGTGGCCCGCAGGCTGATCGAAAAGGCGATGAACGAGGCGGCCGAGCGCAACCAGGTATCCCGCGACGATCTGGAAGCGATGGCTGTTCCGACGTTCGGCCTGGTGATGTCCGGCGCGGCCGGCGTCCGGATGGAGCGCGTCGGGGATTGCGAAGCCAGCCTCACCATTGGGCGTGACGGAGCGTCGCTCCTGTGGAGCCGTGAGGGTAAAAGCTTAAAGAGCGCTCCAGCCAGTGTGAAAGAAGAACACGCGGAAATCCTCAAGGATCTGAATCGCACCTTGAAAGAGATGGACGCGCAGGTCGCGGCGCAGCGGAGCCGGCTGGAGCGCCAGTTGATCTCGCAAGGGACTTGCCCGGTCGAGCGCTGGAAGCCATGGTATCTGGATCATCCGCTGGTCTCCCATTTCGCGACGCGTCTTATCTGGGAGTTTGAGGAGGGCGGCGAGACGCGGACCGCCATTCCGTGGCAAGGCAAGCTGGTGGATTGGGCGGGCCATGCCGTCCAGCCTTCGAAACAGGCCCGCGTGCGGATGTGGCATCCGATCCGGTCAGGCGTGCAAACAACCTTAAGTTGGCGTTGCTGGCTGGAAGACCATGAGGTGCGCCAGCCGTTTAAGCAGGCGCATCGCGAGGTTTATCTGCTCACCGATGCCGAACGTGAGACGGAGACCTACTCCAATCGCTTCGCGTCGCACATCATCCGCCAGCACCAGTTCGCATCGCTGTGCCGGGAGCGGGGCTGGAAGTTTAAGGTGATGGGCGATTGGGATTCGCACAATACCCCGTCGCTCGATCTCGCGCAGTACAATCTTCAAGCCAGGTTCGAGGTCGAATCGCCGGAAGCGGAGGACGACGAATCCACCACCGCGCACGGCATCTATCTGGCCATCAGCACGGGCCGGGTCACGTTCGCGAGGTTAGAGGCTCCGCCGCCGGGCAAGGATGAACGGGGACCGTTCGGGATCCCGCTTTCCAGGAAATTCCGGAGGACGTTTCAAGGGCTCGGGCGAGCCACGGTTCGTCTGGAGGAGGTTCCGGCGCTGGTGTTCTCCGAGGTGATGCGAGACTGTGACCTGTTTGTAGGCGTGACCAGCATCGGCGCCGATCCAGCCTGGAGCCGGGATCACCCGGATGACCCGCATCTCCCCTACTGGCGACAATTCGCATTTGGCGATCTGACCGCGGCGTCGGAGCACCGGAGGGCAGTGCTCGAAGGTCTCTTACCGAGGCTGGCGATTCGAGACCGCTGCCGGCTGGATGGCCGGTTTCTGGTGGTTCGCGGAGATCTGCATGAGTACCGCATCCACATTGGAAGCGCCAACGTTTTGATCGAGCCGGGCAGCCGCTACCTGTGTATCGTGCAGGGTCCCGGGGATATGGCTGCGAATCTTGCCCTGCCGTTTGAGGGCGATCGCATCCTGGGCTTAGTTCTCAGTAAGGCGCTTCTGCTGGTGAACGATACGAAGATCAAGGACCCGACCATCGCGCGGCAGTTGTCTTAGAAGTGCAGCGGTGCTTCTTTTCTCCCGGCGTTATACTGGTTCCAATCGCCGAGGCTACTGTTCGCGAATCCAAGTATGGCCGTGCATTCGAGCATTCGCGACGCAGGCAGGTTCCGGGCGGATCAATGGGAGACCACAGAATGAAACCGATGACGTCTATTGTTCTCAGCATGGTAGCGATTTCGGCCGGTGCGTTCGCACAGGCGCCCGAACAAGCTGCGATTGACAAGGCCCTGATGGCCGCTCCGGGTAATTTGAAAGCTGGGGCTACGGTCATCAAATGGAAGTCCGACTACACCTACGAGACATTGAAGAAGGGAACCAATCGCCTGGTCTGTTACGACAAATCCGGGCAGCCTGGCCAGCGGCCGTTTAGCGTGGAGTGCACCAGCCTTGCCAACCTGGATCGGGCGGCTCAGAACATGAAGTTCGAGGCGCTCGGCGACAGGGCGGCGAGTCAGGCGGCGCTGGAAGCCGAGGAGAAGAACGGCACCCGGGCGAAACCCGAATTCGGATCGATTTGGTACCACCTGCAGGGCGCCGATGCGGAGCATACTCGAACGCACATGACGATTGCAGTGCCGGGCGCAACCACGCAGTCGCTCGGACTTCCCGAAAATAACAAGCAGGGCGGTGTCTGGATCATGAATGCCGGTACAAGCACCGCCCACCTCATGATCCCAGGCGAATAAGAATCGCAGCATCCAGCGAAGACGTCCGCGTCCGCTGCGGATTCAATCTGTACGCCGCCTGTCCCAGCCATAACGATCGCGGTGCTCCCCTCCCTCACGGTCGGGGTTCCGTTTGGGGCCACGTCGAATAAGCCACATGGGAACTGCGCGCGTTAGAGTCTGGGTGAAAAGCGGAGTTGATCCCCGGACGTCTGCGCCTTCAACGCGATAGACCAGCCCTGCCGGTAACGGCGGGGTGAGACATCGACTCTTCACACACACTCGTTAGCAAGCGGAGCGCGTCCGAAGTTTTCACACACACGTCAAGGCGGCGGCAGATGTTGACACGAAATGCCGGCACGGCCAAGAGTCGGTATCAGCGGTTCGACAATTCATTGAGCCTCCTTTGAAGGAACCGCCGTGCCGGCTCCAGTCGTGTGAAGCTGAGCGCCTTTTGGTATGAACTGCGGGCTTCCTCAGTCTCTCCCAGCCGCCTGAGCAGGTCGGCCCGCACGGAGTGGAGGAGGTAATAATTCTGAAGTTCGCCGCGCGCCAGGATCGCATCGACAGCTTTCAAGCCGGCCGATGGCGTGTCGCGCATGGCGATGGCCACGGCGCGGTTGAGTTCGACCACCGGCGAGGGAGAGCAGCGCAGCAGCAGGTCGTACAAACCCACAATCCGGGCCCAGTCGGTGGCGGCTGCATTGCGTGCTTCGGCGTGTACGGCCGCGATCGCAGCCTGCACGGTGTAGGGACCAGGCCCCGGCAATCTCAGCGCGAGTTCAAGCCACCGTTTGCCCTCTTCGATCAGATCCCGATCCCACCGCGAGCGATCCTGATCGTCCAGCAGGATCAGATCTCCTTCCGGAGAAGTGCGCGCAGTGCGGCGGGATTCGTGCAGAAGCATCAGCGCCAGGATGCCTTGCGCCTCCGGCTCGGGCAATATCTCCACCAGCGTCCTTCCCAGATAGATGGCTTCGAGCGACAGATCGGACCGGGTGAGCGTTGCGCCGGAGGTTGCCGCGTAGCCTTCGGTGAAGACCAGATACACGACCTGCAACACATACTCCAGCCGGTCGGGGAGATCCGAGCGGGACGGCACTTCATAAGGGATGCGAGCATCCCGGATCTTCGCCTTGGCGCGCACGATCCGCTTGGCGATGGCAGGCGCGGTGGTGAGGAACGCGCGCGCAATCTGCTCGGTAGTCAGGCCGCACACTTCACGCAGCGTGAGCGCGACCCGGGCATCGGCCGGCAAGGCGGGATGGCAGCAGGTGAAGATCAATCGCAACCGGTCATCCTCCACCGCTGCCTCGTCAAATTCAACCGGATCGACTGCCTTCAAGTGACCCCGTTCCGCCGTCGACTTGTCGAACCGGGCCCTGCGCCGCAAGGCATCGATCGCCTTGAACCGGCCGGTCGAGATCAGCCACGCACGCGGATTGGCGGGCATACCGGTCTGTGGCCATTGCTCGACCGCGGCGGCGAAAGCGTCCTGCATGGCCTCCTCGGCCTGATCGAAGTCCCCCACCAGCCGAATGAGCGTGGCCAGAACGCGGCGCGATTCGGATCGATACACGGCTTCGACCACTTCGCCGGCAGCCGTGTTATTTTCGGGCGTTGCTGGCCACCAGTTCTTTCACGGGCCGCACCTCGATTGCTCCATGCCGGCTTCCCGGAATGTGCGAAGCGAGCTGGATGGCTTCGTTCAGATCTCTTGCCTCGATCAGGATAAAGCCTCCGATCTGCTCATTCGTCTCCGCGAAGGGCCCGTCGGTAATGGATAGTTTGCCGTTTCGCACTCGCAGTGTGGTGGCCGTATTTACCGATTCGAGCGCCTGAGCTGCCACGAAGTGGCCGCCGTCCCTGAGTGTCTGGTCGTATGCCAGACTCTCGTCGATCAGCGCCTGGAAATCGTTTTCCGGCATTGCATCCTGCTGCTTCTCGTCGACGATCACCATGCACAGGTACTTCATTTTCCCTCCATCGGCGTGTCAGCCGTTCCGTCCGACCAATGCCCCACTGGAATCATAAACACGGTCATCCGCCCTTGAACGTCCTTATTCGAGATGACCGGGGAGCCCGCCACGTCCGCGCCCCAGGCGATCGGGTCGGTCAGCGGAACGAAAAACATCAGGTGCGGGTGCCAGTGCTTACCGGCATCGCCTAAGTACTGCTGCTTGGACAACATGTAGCACATCGCTCCGGGCTCCGGGGCCGGCAATTCTTTCTTGTCGAGAGCGGTTGAAATGTCCGCGGACATTTGTTCTTTGGTTTTTCCAGCCAGGATCGACCGGGTTTTCCGGATGGTTTGGGGAAGGTAGGATCGCGCGGCCGCCGGGTTGAAGCAGATGGGTCCGCGCAGTTTGGGATTCCAGAAGCCGGGATCGTCGATTCCAGCGGTCCAGGATCGCTCCACGATGCACACGAACCCGTTCTTTCCCTTGACAGCGGTTTTGTAACCATGCTGCCCCAGGATCATGACCTCCGCATCGCGTGAGAGAGATTCCGGGGCTGCGCTTCGCGCCAGGGCGATTTCGGCATCCCGCGTCATCATGTACTGGTCGATGGGTGCCATTTTTGGATATGGAGATTCCTTGACCTGCGCCCAAGCCTGCAGCGCCGCGCCGGGAACGATCAGTATCGTCATTTTGACCAAGAGTGCTTTCATATGGGTGGTTTCCTCTTTCAATCGCGGTGGATTGGTCCACCGCCACAATATAGTCGATTCGGGAAAGCCAAAATGGACAGCCTGACCGCAGCGACGGTAATCTCACACGGGTCGAGAATTTTCACTAAACGTGGAAGAGATGTCGCGCGCCGCCTTGTTCATCAACGAACGCACGATTGATACAATCCAACCAGATGAAAAAAGTCCCCCAGGCGGCGGCCATTTTGCTGTGGGCCGTATCGGGCGGCGCCCAGGGCCCATCCGATCCGCTGGATCCTTCCTTCAAGCCTGCGATCGCCAATGCCGGGCCGTTTTCAAACAATATCTGGATGACGGGTCCACTCGAAAAGGTGCTGCAGGACCGGGGAACACCGGGGTCGGCTCATTCGATCGTACTCCACGCCTCCCGGAACGAGATTGAGAGTTTTCAGGTGCATGTCCATGCGGGCGGCAGCCCCATCCACGCCCTGAGCGTTAGCATGAGCGACCTCGTCAATGCCCGTACGAAAACGCGCGTTTCAGCGGCATCCACGGATATCGTCGTGTACCGCGAGGCGTATCAGAACGTGGGCATCCCGACCGCCCGGGGCGCCGCATTCCTGAACACCACCGGACCGATTCCCGATATCCTCATCCCGGCCGTGGATCCCTACTATCATCAGCGAACCAACGCGTTTCCGTTCACCGTCGCGCCGGGAAAAAATCAGAGTATGTGGATCGATGTGCATATTCCACCCGCCAGCCCCTCCGGCTACTATAGCGGGACGGTTACCGTCCAAGATGGAGCCGCCGTCGTGGCCGTCATGCCGGTCCAGTACGTGGTGTGGGATTGGGAAATGCCGTCCACCGCGTCCCTGCCTTCGTTTACGTCCATATCTTACGGCGGCTTTTGCTTGCAGGTTTACGGCCGGGGAGCCGGATGCGCCGCTTATCCGGGCGCGCAGGGAATTTCCGACTACGGCGCGACTTTGGTGAATATCGATGCGGCGGTCCAAATGCTCGATAACCGCTACTCCGCGAGCGGAATTACCAACGTCTATCCCGGGGCGGGGCCCTACACCGGCTTCGACGATATTTATGGGCCTTTGTTCGATGGAACGCGGACCCGTGTTCCCGCAATTCTGCACGGCGCCAGATTCACCAGTTACGGTCTCGGCCTGCTGACGAACCAGTTCAATGCGGCGGTGCTTCAAGGTTTTCAAAAGCATTTTGCGGAAAAGCATTGGCTGGTCCCCTCTTATTTCCTGGTGGATGAGCCGAACCCCAACGACGCTTCGGTGTGGAAATCGCTCATTTCCAGGGGCGGCCAAGTGCACGGATTCTCAACCCCCAGCCTGCCTACCGCGGTGACCACCGATCTGGAGACCGCCCGCAAATACGGCGCCCTCGATGCAATCGACTGGCTGATCGTAAACGTGGTTTCATTGGAGCGCGGGGGCCCCTATCCCAAGCAGGACCTTGCCGAATATCAGCGCTGGCTTGCCGCCAATCCCGCCAGGCGGTTTTGGTCTTATCAAAGCTGCTCAAGCTCTGGAACGTGCGGCAATGGGATTGTCGGACCGCAGTATAAGGAACTGCCTAACGGCTATCCGAACTACGATGTCGACGGTACGCCGGTGGCCAATCGGGCCATGGAATGGCTGACCTTCCTGCATGGCCAAACCGGCGAGTTGTATTACTACGTCGACGTGTGCGATGGGCCGGGCGGGGCCGCCACGCAATGCGGATATCCCAAGCCTGGCTCCATGAACCCGCTGATTTCCAATTACTACTCGGGGGGATGGGGCGATGGGACACTGATGTATCCAGGCTCCTCCGCCTACGTCGGAACGAAAACCCCCATTTGGCTGCCGAGCCTGCGGATGAAAATGATCCGCGACGGGATGCAGGATTACGAATACCTGAACGCCCTCAAGAATCTGGGAGAGGGTTCGTTCGCCCTCGAAGAGGTGCGCACCTTCATGACGAATTCGTATACGTTCAGCAATGACCCCGCAGTGCTGGAGGCCGCTCGCGAGCGGCTGGGAGCCAGACTCCACCAGCTCATGCTGACGCGCCAAGGCGCGCACAAGTCGAAATGATCCGTACGAGTATGCCTGAAAAGTCGGTGCTTCACCCCGCCGTTACCGGCAGGGCTGGTCTATCGCGTTGAAGGCGCAGGCGTCGGCGACCAGCCCTGCCGGTCACGGCGGGGATCAGCTCCAGTTTTCACCCAGACTCTTGCCCTGTTTTTTGTTCACCTGGCGGGAACAAACACCTTAGGGGTTACATGGATCAAAGCCCCTGGATTGGCATCTTCGAGCATCCACAGTGAGCCATCGGGGCCTTCTTCCACGTCGCGGATGCGGCGACCGACATCCCAGCGCTGTGCCGCTTTGGCGCCGCCATGGCCGTCAAAGACGATGCGGACCAGCGCTTTGGTCGCCAGGCCGCTGACGAAGCCGTTGCCGTCCCACTGCGGAAACGACTGAGTACCGCGGTAAAACATCAGATTGCCCGGCGCGATCACCGGGACCCAATACAACACCGGCATCGCCAGGTCGGGGCGCATATCGGGCTTGGGAATCGGCACGCCGTTATAGTTGTTGCCGAAGGAGACCAGCGGCCAGCCGTAATTCTTGCCCTTCTCGATCAGGTTCAACTCGTCGCCGCCGCGCGGGCCATGTTCGACTTCCCACAGCTCGCCGGTGGGCGAAAACGCGAGGCCATAAGGCGTGCGGACGCCGCTCGCCCAGGTTTCAGACGGCGTCAGATTCGGGCCGGTAAAAGTATAGGTGCTGACCACCTTCGCGGTCTTGGCCGCTTCAGTGTCCCTGGGCGGATCGATCAGGGGAACGGTGGCCGCACCGGTCTTGCCGAAGTTGGGATTGCCGGGGGCAGGTTTTCCATCGAGCGTCAGGCGCAGGATTTTGCCTTCGGGCTGGTTTGGATCCTGGGCGGGGGTGAAACGCTGGCGGTCTCCCACCGAAAGGAATAAATACTGGCCATCCGGCGAGAACGCCACTTGCGCGCCTGCCTGGCCGCCCTTGCCCGTGGGCAATTGGCGCCACAACACCTCGAAGTTTCCGAGTCTCGCCGAAGTCGCGCTGACGTTCAGCTTGGCGCGGGCGAGCGCCAGTCCGCCGCCATAATCGCCCGGCTCGACATAAGTAAGATAGATGCTCTGGTCGGTGGCGTAATGCGGCGAGACGAACACACCCAGCATGCCGTCCTGACCCTGCCAGTAAACCGGCGGCGTATTGCCCACCGGGATCTTTTCTCCCTGCTGGGTCACCAGCCAGACCGGCCCGATTTTTTCGGTGATCAACATGCGCCCGTCGGGCAGGAATGCGATCCGCCAGGGCAGCTCAAAGCTGGCAACCGTGGTCATCGTGAAGGGCAGGCTGCCTTCGATCTGCTGTTCGCCGATATTGACCTGGGCCCAGGCTGCCGCCGACACCACGGCGAAAAGTATTGGCGCATTCGCCAATTTCATCTTCATTCGTCCCCCTCGCTTCTTCAAATGCGCCCCAACTTCAGATTCATCCGGCGGCGCGCACCCGGTGATCGCACGTTTATGAATAACAGTCTACCTTGACGGCTGCTGCTTTCCTCGCGGCGCGAAGTTTAACGACGCCGAGTTCATGCAGTAGCGCAGATGGGTGGGCGGCGGGCCGCTGCGGTTTCAAAGAATTGAAAGTAGTCATTTCCCTGCCTCCCTTAACCACTCGCCTCAGAAATCATATCACTGGGAGCTTTGAGAGTGTTATGTATACTGGACATCGTAGGTTTAACACTACGATTTCAACTTGGCTCGCACAGCACCGCACTCGCGAAGTAGACTTCCCTAGAGGAGAAACTTGAAATGAACACGAATCGACGGCTTCTGGTTTCGACCATCATCGCCGTTTCATCCACCGCGCTGGCATTTGCGCAGGCACCTCGCGCGGGGAAGGCGGCCCCGCGTCCGGTGCTTTCGGTCACCTCCACCGCCTGGGCGGACGGCGCCGAGGTTCCCATGCACAACGCGTTCCGCGGCGACAACAAGTCGCCAGCTTTCGAGTTCCATTGGAGCCTGGGCAACACTCCGACCGACGCGCCCGCCAGTCTGCAAACCTACGCGGTCATTTTTCATGACGTCGAAAATTCGAGCAACAAGACGACCGTGGACACGCTGCACTGGACCGCCTTCAATATTCCCGGAACCGCCAGGGGCCTGCCGGAAGGATTAGGGACCGGCGACCTGGCCGACGGCACTCGGAACGGTCCGGGTATCAATGCAATGCGCGGCAGCGCGCCTGGCTATTTCGGTCCCGGCGCGGGGCAGGGGCCGCTGCATCATTACGTGTTCGAGTTTTACGCACTGGATACCAAGCTGGATCTGCCTGCCAACACGACCCGCGACGAACTGCTGAAAGCGATGGATGGTCACGTCATCGGCAAGGCGGCGTGGTTCGGACGTTTCCACGCCCAGCCAACGCAATAAGGAATTTGGGAAAATCGCTTTGAAGGGGCCTCGGGCGCCCGCAGCCGCGATTTCCCGATTTTCCGCACCCTCGGTATGGCGAGTCCTTTTCGGGCTCCTCGATTTTGGCGTTTCAAACACGCAAAAAGTTGATTCCTGGGAAGCTGCACGAAAAAGACCGGGTAGTAACGATCATGGCGCAGATCCCCGCAAGACCTGCCGTTGATCCCCGCCGTGACCGGCAGGCTGGCACGGACGTCCGCGCCTTCTACGCGATAGACCAGCCCTGCCGGTCACGGCGGGGATCAACTCCACTTTTCACACGGACTCGTTAAGCAGTATCTATATCTCGCAAAAGAAGGCGTACACCTCCCGCGCCTTCGATATCGCCACCAAGGATCGAGCACTCGCAGTCGGGTGGACAGTTCTTTGGCATCCACGCGTCGAACGACGGCAAGATCATGATCTTCGCCGGCGGCATCCCTCTTAAAAAGGACGGCAATGTGGTGGGTGCGATCGGCGTGAGCGGCGGGAGCGGAGTTCAGGACCATGCCGTCGCCGAAGCCGGCGCGGCGGCTTTCTGAATCCGTTAACCCATTGCCGCGAGTGATTCCTGCACGCTCGGACGCCCTCCCGCCTCAATATCGGTGCGACGGCGCGTGTGAAACGCGGTAAGAATCGCATTTGCTTTGGCGAGCTCCACCACGCGATCGGTGAAGGCTTCGAGAATCGACCCGGGCACCGCGAAAAGCGCGACTTCGGGCTTCAAAATATCGAGATACGCGCGAGCGCCGCAGCATCCCCCGCTCATCGCCGTTCGGCCCGTGTTATACGCTTGCGAAACCACCGCGCAGGCCGGACGGCCCATGACCGGCGGCATGGCGTTTTCGAGTTGCTGCGCCGCTTCCGAAAGTATCAGCGTCTGGTCCGCCCGTACGAATAACAGAACCACATCCGGCGCAACAGGAACCGCGCCGAGCGGTCCGTAAATAACCGCCTTGGCTGTGCGGTTCAGCACCGGGATGAACGGAAGATCGGCTGGCCGCACGTAACCTAAATCGGCGAAGACCTTCAACGCGTCGCCCAAATCCTTTTGTTGCGCGGGCGTCGAGTCGAGATTGTGAGTGTAGACGCCGATCGCGCAGAGTTCGTGATCCTGCGCGACCGTCGCGAAGACGCGGTCGGCGGCGTCCTGCCAGAAGCGGCATCCAGCCGGCACGGTTCCTGAAAAAATCGGCACGCCGGCCGGGATTTCATCGGCGAAACTGACCGAAATCGGGGGACGGCTCAGGCTCAGGGCGCCGGTAAGTGCGACGGCGATTGAAGCGGGGGTGCTCATGGATTCCAATCTCTCACAATCGCTGCCATAAAGATCGGGCTCTCCGCTGTCGATGGAAAAATTTACCCTTAGCCCGTCGCTTAAGGAGTGATAGGAGAGTCAGCAGAAAAATGGTTCCCGTGATTGGCTTTGTTGTCGTTCTGGGCTGCATTGCCGGCGGCTATCTTATTGAAAAAGGGAATCTGCTGGTCCTCATGCAGCCGGCCGAACTGCTGATCATTGGCGGCGCGGCCATCGGCACGGTCCTGATCGGGAACCCGTTGTATGTTTTGAAAGGGATCGTCGGGGGGGTGCTTCAGGTCTTCAAGGGGAGCCGCTACACGAGTGGCGTCTATCTCGATACATTGAAGTTTCTAAACGACTTCTTCAACACCGTCCGCAAGAACGGCCTGGCGACGCTCGAACCGGACCTGGACGAGCCGGACAAGAGCGCGCTGTTCAAACGCCATCCCACCTTCTATCGCGACAAGGAAGCCATGCATTTCTTCTGCGACACGATGCGGACTCAAGTCACCGGCGGCGTCGAAACCCATGATTTGGATCAGATTATGGAAACGGACCTGGAGATCCTGCACCGCCAAGGCCGTCTCTCCGCAAGCGCGCTCACCACCGTAGCGGACAGTCTTCCCGGATTGGGAATTGTCGCGGCCGTCCTGGGAGTGGTCATCACCATGGGTTCGTTGGGCGGGCCTCCGGAGGAAATCGGGCATAAAGTGGCGGCCGCACTGGTGGGAACGTTCCTCGGGATTTTGTTGTGTTATGGATTCCTGGGGCCCGTGGCCGCGCATATCAAGAAGCACACGGACGCGGAAGGCGAATACTTCATGTGCCTTCGCATGGGGCTGCTGGCGAATATAAAGGGGCTCTCTCCCATGCTCGCGCTCGAAGCTGCGCGCCGCGCCATCCCGCATCACCTGCGGCCGACGTTCCAGGAAATGGATAAGGCCTGCCGGAAAGCGCCGGAAACCCCGGTGGCGGAGGCGGCGGCTTGAGCGCCAAAAAGGGCGCGCCCATCATCATCGTCAAGAAGCGCTCCGCGGAACACGATGACGAGCACGGCGGAGCATGGAAGGTCGCCTACGCGGACTTTGTCACCGCCATGATGGCACTGTTCATCGTCCTGTGGCTGTTGAGCGCCAGCGAAAAGGTGCAGAAAGCGGTCGGCGGATATTTTCTGGATCCCACCGGAAAGGGCCGGCAAACCGGGACCACCGCGGCGGGCCAGGGAGAAACCCTCACCCTGAGCCGGCAGGATCTGCAGCGCCTCAAAGAAAAGCTGGAAGAAGCGATGAAGCAGATCCCGGCGTTCCAGCACATGGAAAAGCAGGTCAAAATCACGCTGACCACGGAAGGTCTTCGCGTGGATCTGATCGAAACCGAGCACGGCCTGTTTTTTGAAACCGGGAATCCCAAGCCGACCGATGCGGGCAAGGCGCTCCTCAAAGCTCTCGCGGACGAATTGGTGAAACTGCCGAACAAAATTGCGATCGAAGGACATACCGACTCAAGCCCGTTCGGACGCGCCGATTACTCGAATTGGGAGCTATCGGCGGACCGGGCCAACGCGGCGCGCAGGATCCTCGAGGAATCCGGTTTGGACAATGCGCGGGTGAGCCAGGTGCGCGGATTCGCCGATCAGAGATTGCTGAAGAAAGACGACCCCACCGATCCGTCGAATCGCCGGATTTCGATCATCGTTCGGAACTCCGGTCTCGACCAGCAGGAAGAGGCGGTGGCGCAGGGGCAGGCGAGCACGCCGACAGATTCGAAACCTCCTCCCAAATGATGTCTATTCGCGCATTGGAAAAGCCTGAAGATCATCCGCAAACCGGCGCATCAGCCGCGCCAGTTCTTGAAGATCGCGTTTGCTCCACGCCGCAAACAGGACGGCGGCCATTCGTTCGCGGGCTGCATCAATGGCGCCGGTCATTTTCTTGCCTTTGGCCGTAATTCTGGCGTGGCGCACCCGGTGATCCGTCTTCGAGGGGCGCCGCTCGATCAGGCCGAGGTCATCGAGTTTGGTGATCTGTCGGCTCACGGTGGTGTAATCCCGGCCCACTAACTCAGCTAATTCCACCACGCCAATGGGGCCTTTGCGCTCGATGGCGATCAGCAGCGGAAACAGCGCCCGGTCGAGCGAAACTCCCGCTTCCTGAAGCAGCGCGGTATCGCGCTGCGGCCGGTTCATCAGGCCCACCAGATCCACCAGCGTGTGGTGAAGCTGCCGGATTTCTTGATTCATCTTGACAGGATAGCATTGATATGTGCATCATACACATATCGATATGAAGGCCGCCATCGTCGTGGAAGCGGGCCAATCGCCCATTTATGGAGATTTCGAAGAGCCCGTGCCGGCGACTGGAGAAGTCCTGGTTACGGTCAGCGCCGCCGCGCTCAGCAATGTCGTCAAGAGCAGGGCGTCCGGCGCGCACTACAGTTCGTCCGGCGAACTGCCTTTCGTAGTGGGAGTCGACGGTGTGGGACGCCTCGATGACGGCCGGCGCGTGTATTTCGCGCTTCCGCGAGCGCCGTTCGGAAGCATGTCGGAGAAGACCGTGATCCGGCCTTCTCAATGTGTTTCGCTGCCGGACAATCTGGATGACGTGACTGCCGCAGCGATCGCCAATCCCGGGATGTCGGCCTGGGCTGCATTCAAAGAACGCGCCAAGCTCACGGCGGGGGAAACCGTGCTGGTAAACGGAGCCACCGGCACGGCGGGCCGTCTGGCAGTTCAGATCGCCAAGTACATGGGCGCGCGAAAGGTGGTGGCGACCGGACGGAACGTGGAAGCCCTGCAAGCGCTGCCTGCGCTAGGAGCGGACGTGACCATTCCGCTCGGCGATGTGGGCGATGCGTTCGAGGACGCGCTGAAAAAGCAATTCGGCGGCGATGGAATCGACGTGGTTCTGGATTACCTCTGGGGACCCAGCGCGGAACGGGTTTTGATCGCCGGGGCCAAAGCGGGCCGCGACACGGTTCCCATCCGGTTCGTGCATATCGGCGCGGTCAGCGCGCCGAATCTGACGCTCCCCGGCGCGGCACTTCGTTCTTCGGCGATCACGCTGATGGGGAGCGGCATCGGCAGCATCCCGTTAGACCGCATCATGAAATCCATTGAAGATCTGATGCAGGCAGCCGGGCCCGGCCGCTTCGAAATCGCGACCCAGACCTTTCCGCTCTCCGAAGTGGCGCGCGTTTGGGCCGCGCCAAACAGCCTGCCGCGCGCCGTGTTTCGGATGTAATAAACAAGCGGCCGGAGCTACTGAATCGCGACCGTCAAGCCGGACTGCGTGGTGGCGCCACCAACCGTAACGGCGAGCGGCACGACCCCGGTCGCTGCGAGCTGCGGAACGTATACGTTGATCTGCATGACGCCGGCTACCACGCCGGGCGTTTCGCCCGCAAACTGAATCGAAGTCGCCGGCACGCCTCCGAAACTCACTGACACAGGAAGGACCGGATTGATCACGCTTTCCGTGATCGCGCCGTCGACCCCGGGCGGAACGGTCTGGCCTTCGCCGGTCACAAACACGACCACGAACGAACCGCGTGCGGCCGGATTCTGCGCCGAATTGCTGGTCAGGTTCTGATTGAGGATCGCTCCCTGACCCGAGCCCGATGAATTCGCCGAAAAAATTCCCGGCAGCGTGGCCACTACCGGCACCGTGAAGGGCGGCGATTGGGTTCCGTTGTAGACCGCGACAATCTGCGCGGTGCTCGCGTTCGCAACTTCATACGGCACGATCACGGAGCTGTACTGTCCGCTCACATATACAATCGGCGCGGCGACGCCATTGAACAGGAACTGCGTCCCGGAAATGGTGGTCGCCAGATTTCCGGCGGACGTCAACGCCGCGCCCGCGATGGCCGCCGGACCGATGCTGGTGCCTGAAATCAATACAGCTTCGCCGGGAGCGATTCCTCCGCCGACATAGCTCGCCGCATTGGAGACGCCGGTGATGTTGACCGAAGAGATGGCGCCGCCGAAGCGTGCAATGAAGACGTCGCCCACCGGGTAGCCGACAAAAAACGGATCGGTGCCGCTATATTTGGTCTGATACGCGGAGCTGCTCGCGGGAAAATCCGTCGACGTAGTGCCGCCCGCGATGATAATTCCGCCGGTGCCGTCCACCGCCACGCCGCCCGAGTATTCGCTGGCCGATCCGCCCAGATAGGTCGAAAAAATCAGTGCGTGCGATGCGTTAATCTCCGCCACAAACGCGTCCCCGGTACGCACCGTTCCCGAATTGTCTCCGGCATAGCCAGCCTGCGCCTGCGTGCCCGCGGTGGGGAAATCGGAAGACAGCGTGTGACCCGCCAGATAGATGTTGCCGCTCGAATCGAGCGTGACGCCCAGCACGCGGTCGTCCTTCGATCCTCCAATGAAACTGGAAAACAGAATCGTGCTGCCGGTGGGGTCGAGTTCGGTGATGAAGCCGTCGCCGCCTACCGAATATTGATCGCCGCCCGCGCCGTGGTAGGAGCTCTGGAACGCGTTCACGGTCGGGAAGGAGGGCGAGAGCGTCGCGCCGCCGATATAGGCGTCGCCCTTCGAGTCAATCGCGATCCCCACGCCGACATCATCCTTGGGCCCGCCCAGGTAAGTCGCGTAGATTTTCTGCCCGGTGGGACCGAGCTTCACCACGAACGCGTCACCGGTAGTGAGGGTGGGAAGAGTTTGCCCCCCGCTTCCTCCATAGTTCATCTGGAGCGCGCTGGAGGAAACCGGAAACTGACTGCTGGTAGTAAACCCGGTGAAGTATGCGTCTCCGGCGCTATCCACGGCGACCGAAGTTGCCGCGTTGTTGCCGCCACCGCCGCCGAAATAGGTGGAGTACAACAACTGGGTCCCATCCGGGCTGAACTTGGCCGCGAAGGCGGACGCAAGCGTCGCCCCGAACGAACCGGCCGGGAAGGTGGTCTGGATCGCATTTTTGAGCGGCAGATCGGTGGAATCGGTCACGCCGACGACGTAGGCGTTGCCGGTGGAGTCCACGCCCACGCTGCTGCATCCGTCCGGGGCGCTGCCACCGAACACCACCGAATAAACCAATCCGTTCCCGGCTGCGTTCAGCTTGGCCAGGAAGCAGTTCCCCGGATCCAGAACGTTGTGGGTGGTCATATTATTCGTGGCGGGAACCAGCGGGAAATTCGCGCTACTGGTATTTCCAGTCAGGTACACGTTCCCGGAGGCGTCGAGCGCGATTCCCCATCCCAGATCGCCGCCCGTTCCGCCGATGTGGGTTTCGTACACCATCGATTTTCCGTCCGGACTCACCTTGGCCACCAGCACGTTGCCTTGAACTCCGTCCACCTGGTTGAAGAACGTGCCGACCGGTGACACCGGGAGCGCCGGATCGTCCGTGCTGCCGACGATGTATGCATTTCCCGACGCATCGGTCGCCACGCGGGCCGCGCCGTCGCCGTACGGGCTGCCAAAATAGGTCGCGTAAGTGACCACCGGATCGATCACCAGCGGACGGCTAATATCGTACACGCCCACTTCGAAACCCACGGCACCATCGCTTGCGAATTTATAGCGGCCTTCCACCGCGGTTCGTTTTCCGCGCGCGGTCTGATAGAGCAACGGCTTCTGCCAGGTCAACGTGCGCTTGTCCGCCAGCGCGGAAAGGGAACCGTCGCTTTCCAGCCGAATCTCATCCGCGTTACTCAAACGGATCCGGATGGTATCCGGATCGGCGCCCGGCTGCACCACGAAATCGGCTTCGACGTTCGCGGCATTCCCGTGATAAACCGCGTCGATGCCAGGATAGACGCCGGCCAGGCGCACGCTCCCGAAGGTGGGGATATCGGTGTACCAGTTGGCTGGGTCGCGGCCGAGCAGATAGTTTACGCGGCCGCTCAAAGGCTGCTCGCCTTTCGGTTCGACGCCGCGCGCTCCTTCGAGCGAGGCATGGATGGTGCGGGCCTTGGTCCACTTGGAGGCTTTCCATTGAAAGTCGGCACCCGTCGAGGAAAGCAGAATCGATTGCCGGCGCGCGTGAGCGATAAAATCGTAGGTTGGATCCCCTTGTCCTACGTTTAGCTCGAATCGGATGGACGATGTTTGCTCCGGCGCAGCGTCCGATCTCGCACTGTTGCTTTCACAACTGCTCGCCGAACCGAACGGTCTGGCAGCATCGCCGAAGGCGGGGTCAACAGACGTGCCCACCGCATAGGCGTATGCGCATGCCACGAGAACGCCTACCGGGCCGGAGCCCTGGGGGCGTTGAAAGCTGAAGCTTCGCTGATAGCTCGAAAGAAGCAACAGTCCGATTCCAAGCCATAGCGCCACTGTGAATTTGTGGAGTTTGAGGAACTCGCCGAATCTTCGGACCATGAAAACCTCCGACGCTGTGAGTTAGCTCACCTAATTGCTCCACCGGCTTAACGTGCGTCAAGCCGAACTCTGGCAAATATATGTGTCGCGTCCGCGGCAAATATCACAAGCCCGGACGATTTTTTTTCGGGATCGTTCCGCATTACGTGATGCTCGGATTCGACGGATTCGGCCCTACCGGCCCGGCCCCGTGTGCCTCGGCATCTTCCGTTTGCCATCGACCACCAGAGGGAAATCCTTCACTTCGTCGTACACCTCGGTAATGAAGCGATCCTTGCTCTGCTTGGTGTCGCCCATGGTCGTCGCGTCATAGGGTGCGGTCAGGTTCGCGGCCAGAACCTCCTCTAGCGACTTTCCCTCATTGCGAAGCTTCTGCACCTTTCCTAGAATGTCGACCAGCATGGCGCGGTAACCCAGCAGGTCCTTCTTCGTAACCAGCGTGCCGTGGCCGGGGATCAGCGTGGTATCCGGGCCGGCGATCTTCTCAATCAAGTCCACCGCCTCCAGCATGCCCTTGATGGAGCCGCCATTGGCCTGGTCGGCAAACGGATAGCCGAAGTTGCGATAGAAATCCTCGATGTAAATCACGTTCGCTTTGTTGAAGCGAATAATCGTGTCTCCCGCGGTATGGGACGGCATCATCGGGATGAAATCCACCGTTTCACCATTCATGTGGATCGTGACCGCCGGCACACCCGGTGAGCCGTACTGATAGGTCGCGGTTGGAACGCCGGCCGGATCGGGCGTGCGGCCATACGCCGGATTTACCATTTCCTCGCGCAGATTCTCCTGCGCGAAGATCACGGCTCCCTGTTTGGCGAAGAACGCATTCCCGCCGGTATGGTCCGGGTGAATATGCGAATTGACAACAATCTTAATTGGGGCGCTCGAGAAGGTCCGGATCGTGTCAAGCGTCTTTGCCGCGAGCTGCGGGTCTTCCGTATCCACCATCAGCACCCCGTCGGGGCCGAACAGCACTTCCACCCTGCCGCCGGCTGCGTCGGGATGCGTCGGATCAAGACCTGCCGAGCCGTGCAAGGTATAAAGGTTCGGAGCCAGCTTTTCCGTCACCAGCATCTGGATCTTGTCCCACGGGATTTGGTATCCGGGCGGAAACTGGTAAGGACCCTTCCCCGGTGGAATCACCGTGATCGGATAACCATGCTCCTGTGCCCATGCGCCTGGGCAAACACATAGCGTGGACGCGAGCAATAGCAGTGTCTGTTTCACAGCCTTCTATCCTCCCAAGCCAGCTTCGATATTACCGGATTGATGCGGAGTCCTTCAGGCGCAGGAAACGCCCGCGTCCGCGTAGCGGTCCACAGCCAGCCTGGGGATGGCCGCGATCAGCGTCCGCGTGTAGGGATGTTGCGGATTCCGGAAAACCTCCGCGGTGGGCGCGCATTCGACGATTTGACCTTCGTGCAGGATGGCCACACGATGGCATAACGACGCGACCGAGGCGAGATCGTGCGAGATATACAGCATGGCAACGCCGGTCGACCGATTCAGGTCCGCGAATAAACGCAGAATCTCGGCCTGTGTGATCAAGTCGAGCGCGCTGGTTGGTTCGTCGGCCAACAGCAGCGCCGGCCCGTGTAGAATGGCCATGGCGATCAGAAATCGCTGCGCCAGCCCCACGCTGAGATTCCGCGGACGCTGTTCGAGGAACGCAGGGTCGGCAGGCAGGCTGACACTTTTGAGCAGAGGCATCCAGTCGCGCGTTCCTCGCGAATGCGCGCGCCAGGCCTCCTGAAGCTGCGATCCGAGCTTCACATTCGGGTTCAAAGCCGCCAGCGGGCTCTGCGGCACCACCGCGATTTCCTTGCCTCGAACGCGGCGCATTTCGCTGCTGTTCAGTTTGAGCAGATCGCGATCCCGGAATCGGATGCTTCCGCGGCACACGCCGCCTTTGAGCGACAGCAGACCCAGAATCGACAGCGCGATGGTGCTTTTCCCTTCTCCGCTTCGGCCCACCAGCCCGACGATCTCGCCCTCACCGACTTCGAGCGAAGCGTCGCGCAAAACGCCCGGCTTCGCCGGATAATCGACGCTGATGTTGAGACTGAGGATCATCTGCCGCTGCTCGAATTAGCGTTCAGGACGGCGTGCTCGATGTCCCAGAACACGTGCGGAAAAAACGCCGCCGGCTTGATGCCCGCAAGCTGTGGCGAGACTGCGGACAACGCGTTGGGATGCAGCAAATAGATGACGGGTGCCTGCTGCCAAAGAATCTCCTGGACGCGGTCGAAATCCTTTTTTCGAGTTTTGTAATCGGCGGTCGCCGCCTGCGCCAGCATCAGGCGGTCGATTTCCGCCTCCCAGGCCGTGGCCGGAGTTTTTTCCGAAGGATTCCAGGGATGGTTGCTCGCCGAGCTGAGCAGCACATTCATCAATTCGCTCGGATCCGGGTCGACGTTCACCAGTCCCAGGAGGCAAGCTTCATAGTTCAGCGTTCGGGTCATTCGTTCCAGCAGCGAGGCGAAGTCGAGCGTAACGATGTTGACCTTCATGCCGACCTTCGCCAGATCCTGCTGGATCATCGCGGCCATCCGTTCGCGAGCCGCGTTGCCGGCGTTCGTGATCACGGAGAACTCTACGGCATTTCCATGACGGTCCCGCAAGGATCCGGCCTGCATCCGGAATCCATCCGATTCGAGCAGCTTCAAGGCCGCCGCCGGATCGAATATTTCGGGCGTCATCCCCTCTTTGAACCACAGCTTGTTGGCCGGCGAGACCGGACCGGACGCCGGACTGGCGTGGCCGCGATAAACCACCCGGCACAGATCCGCGCGCTGGATCGCCTTTGAAATCGCGCGCCGGAACGCGCTCGATTGGAACCATTCTTTCTTCGCCGACGGCAGCGGGGATTGCGGCGCCTGGTTGAACCACATGAATTCGGATTCGAGCGTGGGGCCGGCGTCGATTGCGGAGCCTGGAGCTTCCGATGCCAGGCGTTCGTAGAGCGCGGGAGTCAACTTGTCGATCAACTGAACTTCGCCTCGCTTGAAGCGAAGCAGTTCCAGATCCCGGTTCTGTTCAAAGTCGAGGCGAATCGAATCGATGCGCGGCAGCTGGGTATGGTTGACATCGCGTTTCCAGTAAGCGGGATTGCGCTTCAACAGGATTCCGGCGCCTGGTTTTCGATCGGCGATCACGTACGGCCCCAAGCCAGGCGCAGGTCGATGGGACGCCTTCGCGGACACGATGGCCACCTGGTCGAACATACGCTCGATCCCTCCGGTCGGCGTGGGGAAGTCGACTGCCACGGAATATTTCCCTCTCGCACTCACCCGGACCGTTCCCTTATCCGACTTAAACGTGTCCGCGATGGGAGAGTGCAAGCCCGGATCCAGAAGGTCCCGAAAAGTGTGGACGACGTCTTCCGCAGTAAAGGGCGACCCATCCGGGAACGTCACGGACTGGCGCAACTCAAAGACGATGGTCTTGGAATCCTTGCTGATGTTCCATGACGTTGCCAGTTCCGCCTCGGGTTGCTGGGTTAGCCGATTGATCCGGATCAGCACGCCTTCGGTCAGGTAGCGCACGGCCTCTTCGGACTCGTCCGCGGTCATCAGCGGGTCCAGCGTCTTGGGCTCGTCGTGGAGAGCGAATCTCAATTCAGACCCTGACGCCGCGAGCGCCACTGCCGCCAGCCAGAAGAAGCATTTCATAGCGAATAATCCTCTCTCGGCAGCACCAATTGAAAACTTCCCACCACGGCGGCCAATAGGATGGCGGGCGCCAATAGCCATGGCTGCGCAAGAACGCCGCCCGCATTTTCGAGCTCTCGCAGAATCCCTCCCAGAGAGGGAAGCGGTTCGACCACGCCGAGGCCGAGCATCCCGAGGGTCGCCTCCGCCAGGATGTACACCGGAATCGAGATCCACAATTGCGCCAGCAGCACCGGCATCACATTGGGAAGCAGGTGAGCCCACAACAATCGCAACGGAGCACATCCGGAGGCGCGCGCGTGCAGCATAAATTCGGACCGCTTCAAGCGGACCACTGCCGCGCGGACGATGCGCGCAGGTGCGGCCCACCCCAACGTTCCGAGCAACAGGAACGTGAGCGTGACCGAGGCTTCGGGCGATACGTTGAGAGGCAAACACGCGCGGACCGTCAACAGCAGAAACAGCCACGGAAGCGAAAGGAACAGGTCGGCCGCACCAAGGACCACGGTTTCGAGCCAACCGCCGGCGAGTCCCGCGGCTCCTCCGAGCAGCGCAGCGCCGGCGCAGGAGATCAACGCGGCCGCCGGAGCCAGTAGCAGGGAGACGCGCGTACCGTAGAGCAGCCGTATGAACCGGTCACGACCCAGATCGTCGGTGCCGAGCAGAAATCGCGTCGAGGGGCGTGCGTCAGTAAAGTCACGAAACTGCGTCTGGTAATGAACGGAGGTCCACATCTCCGGCGCCAGCGCGGCGAGAATGACCACCACCAGAAATACGATCGCACTCGCCCGCGCGATTTTCATGACGCGACGGCCGTCTCCCGCCGCGAGGCTGCTTCCGAAATCGCCATTGCCGCCATGGTTGCGAGCGCGATCAGCATGGTCAAGTTGACCAGCACCGGAAGATCGCGCGCCATGGCGGATTGCCACGCCAGCCGTCCCAGGCCAGGGACATCGCAAATCGCTTCGATGGGAATCGCCGCGCCGAAAGCCATGCTCGCCGAAGCGGCCGCCAGCGCGAGGATCTGAGGCGCCGCGGCGGGCAATACGTGCCTGACCAGAATGGTACTTTCCCGGACCCCGCGCGCGCGGGCCATTTCCACGTGCAGCGATCCATATCCCTGCACCAGCATGTTGCGCGTAAATCGAAAAATCCTCGGCGCGAGCACCAGCGCCAGCACGGTCGCCGATCGCGCTCCCGCCAGCAGACACAGATACGCCAGCAATGCCGCTGGAAGCGCGAGCAAAAGGCCGGCCGCGGTCGCCCAGAAGGCGTCATAGATCCACGCCTGACGGAAGCGGCCCGCCGGGATCGCCAAGCCTAGCCCAAGAAGCCATCCTCCGAGCAATCCAATCCCGATTTCCCGAAGCGTTTCCGGAGCGCCCTGCGCGATCAGACTCGCGATGGGAGCCTCGCGCGATTTTGAATAGCCCAGGTCTCCGTGCGCCAGGCCCGTAAGATAGCTTCGGAATGCCGGAAGGACATCACTCCCGGCGGCTTTCTCGGCGCGGATCGCAGCGAGGCTCTGCTCGTTTAACCGGCGGTCGAGCTCGCGTTCATCGACCAGGGCTCCCGGCGAATACCT
The DNA here is from genome assembly GCA_963797245.1 of Terriglobia bacterium. Classification (GTDB taxonomy): domain Bacteria; phylum Acidobacteriota; class Terriglobia; order Bryobacterales; family Bryobacteraceae; genus Palsa-187. The sequence continues at coordinate 169,654 of CAWCPE010000002.1, read as the reverse complement.
GACCAGCAGCGCGGATGCCAGGCCGGCAATGAGCACCAGCGCAGCCATTCGCGCCGCGTGCGTGAATATCGCCCTCATGGTTTCCTTCAATTTATCGGCATCCACGGATGGTGCCTGCACCTGAGACGATCCCCTTAGGAAGTTCTCATAGAAAGACCCTATTGTCCTTCCATGAGACGGCGACCGTTGTCAACAAAAATCTTTTCCTACTGTCCCCTACTTCAACCCAGGCTTCCATACGCATTCTGATGAGCCATCACGTGCCTGGCTCGATGCAAGGTGGGTTCAGGGTCAAAAGTCCGGCGCTGCCATCTGTCTCACGAGCTCTCACAGGCTCAAGGACACTAACGCAGTCGCCGGGAACGTACGGGTTCTTTACGACGCTACCACCACCGCGAAACCTCAGGCCAACTTAGGAAAGGGTTTGTAAAACTCCCCACTCACCCACAAGCGGTGCAGCAGCACGGACAGCTTTCGCGCCACCGCGACGATGGCTCGCAACGTGGCCTTCTTTCCGCCTTCGCTTTTCGCCAGGCCCCACTGCCGCAGCGCCGAATCGCGCCCCCCATGTCCCAAAATGTAGTGCGAGCACTGGACCAGCAGCTTCCGCACATAAGCATCGCCGCTTTTCGAGATGCCCAACTGCGGGTCGCGCGCGCCGCTCTGCCGCTGTTTCGGCCTCAGTCCCAGAAAGCCGGCCACGTCGCGGCTGTGCGTGAATCGGCCGGCGCGGCCCAGCGTGAGCACGAAGGTCAGCGCGGTGAGCCGGCCCACGCCCGGTATGCTTTCCAATCGCGCGAGCTCCGGATGCCGGCCGGCCAACTCGCCGATCTGCTGATCGTAGCCGGCGATCTGCTTGCTCAAAGCGTCGATTTGATCCAGCAATCCGGCGAGCGCGGTGCGCAGAAACTCGGGAAGCGTGTCGAGGGCCCGTTTGCCGAACGTGCCCGTGATCGACTTGGGCAGGCGCACGCCGAAGCCTTTGGCGATGCCGCGCGCACTGTTGACCAACAGCGTGCGCGCCCGCACGATCGCATCGCGCGCCCGAATGACGGCCAGTTCGGCTTGCTGCTCGGCCGTGCGATGTTCCACCGGATGGAGCAGCCGAGCATCGGCGCGCGCCAGCAGCGCCAGCTTGCGCGCATCCACCGGATCGTTCTTGGCGTCGCTCGCGGTGATCCACTTTAAGTCGCGTGGGTTGGCCACGATGACTTCGTGCCCCAGCCGCTCGAACTCGCGGCTGATCCAGGCCGATTGCGCACCGGCTTCGAGCGCGATCCGCCGCGGCCGATCGCCGAAATGTTTTTCGATCGAACTGGCCTGGTTGCGAAAGTCGCCTTCTTCGACCACTTCGCCGTCCTGGTCGACGATGCAGTACCGGCTGATTTTATCGCCCAGATCGATCCCGATCGTCTCGCGCATCTGCTTGTGCATCTTGCTAAGCTTTTTCATGGCTGGTTTCTCCTCTGCACCTCATCGAGTGCGTTTCACAGCTTACCGCTGTCCAGGTGAGCCAGCCGTCTCATCCCATCTGTCTCTGAAATTCGTGGAATTAAAAAAGGGGACAGACCACTCTGTCCACGGCCGCTTCGGTCAGGGGGAAGAATAACATGCGAGCGGGGACAGAGCAGTCTGTCCCCTTTTTTAATTCCACGAATTTCAGAGACAGCACACTAGATCACACCCAGATCTTCGCCAGCACCCGCTTGAAATTACCGCCTAAGATGCCGTGGATCTGGTCATTCGTGTATCCGCGGCGGATCAGGCCTTCGGTCAGATTGAACATGCGGCGGGGATGGTTGAGGCCTTCGATGTCGTCCTTTTCGCGGAAGCCGTAAGTGCTCTTGTAGGCGGCGTGCAGCGCGGCGCGCTCCTTGGCGGGCATGGCGTCGTAGCCGAACAGGTCGATGTCGCTGCCCACCCCCAGAAATTCCGGTCCCACCAGCTTCTTCACATGATCGAAGTGGTTGAGGACATCTTCAATGGTGGTCGGTTCGTCCGCCTTCACGAACATCCGGACCCCGGTGATCCCCATCACGCCGCCCTGCGCGGCCAGCTTCCGGATCGCTTCATCGGTTTTGCAGCGCGGGTGTCCGTTCACCAGCACGCGGCAGTTGCTGTGCGTGATCAGCACCGGCTTCTTCGAAACCTCGAACGCGTCGAGCGTGGTGCGGTCGCCGCAATGCGAAACGTCCACCACTATCCCCAGCTTATTCATGCGCTCCACGATCGCGACGCCGAAATCGCTCAACCCGTCGTCCCGCCGCTCGGTCGACCCGTTGCCGATCATGTTGCGAGCGTTGTACGTGAGCTGGGAAACGCGCTGGCCGAGGCCGTAAAACAGGTCCACGTCGTCCAATCTTCGAAAGTGCTCAGAGTTCTGCAAGCCGACGATCACCCCGATCTTGCCCGCCGCGCGCGCCGCGTCGATGTCGGCGGCCGAATCGATCCGCTTCAGCGTCTCGCTATGATGCGCCAGGAAGCCATCCCAGCCCGCGACGAATTCCATGGTGGTTTCAAAGGCGTCCGGACCGGCGATGCCCAGCGCGATGTGAAACACCTGAATTCCCGAAGCGCGATAGTTGGCCAGATCCGCCGCCGTGAATGTTTCCGGCTTGTGCAGCAGCTCCATGGTGCGGGAGTTGGCCAGCGCAAACGGGCTCAGCATGTCGATCACGGTGGAAGATTTCATCAGATCGACAGCGCGCGTCGAATATTCCGCTCCGAACAATCGCACGCGTCCCAACTGAATCATAGGCGCGGCAATCGCAGTGCTGAGAAAACGTCGGCGGTCCAAGGAAAAGCTCATATCTGTCGATGTTAGACCAACCGGCGTCGCCATACTTGACATGCACGCGCGGAATGGCGCAGTGTGTATACTGTCCGCATTACATTGCCATGTCCCGTGTGCCTCGTTATCTAGGTTGGCTCCTGGTCGCGGCCGGAGCCTGCGGCGCGCAGAACTTTCAGGAGTTCGTGACGCCGGGCTTCTCGCCGTACGCCATCGCGGCAGGTCCGGATGGATCTTTGTGGTTTACGGGAAGCTCCGGCACCATCGGCCGGATGACCACGGCGGGCTCATTCTCACAATTTCCCGTTCCCGCCACCGGCTTCCCGCTCGCGATTGTGGCTGCTCCGGATGGCGCATTATGGTCCCAGATCGGCGACGACAAGGTGGCGCGTGTGACCACGTCCGGAAGCGCGACCGAGTATTCGATCGACGACGGAGCGCTGGTCTGGTCGATGACCATCGGCCCGGATGGCGCGATCTGGTTCACCAACGGCGGCATCGGAAGGTTGACCACCACGGGCGCGTTTACCCAGTTTTCCACCGACAACTACGCTGCCTACGGCATCACCACGGGCGTGGATGGAAATCTCTGGTTCTCCGGGACCGATGTCTCTACCGGCGGCGGCGTGATCGGGCGACTCACGCCCGGCGGCCTGGTTACCACGTACCCATTGGCCGCCGGCCTGGCGATCAAGGCGGGGACCATCGCGACGGGACCGGACGGCGCGGTCTGGTTCGCGGCCGAAGCTGGTTCCGGCACCGCGCAGGCCAGCATCGGACGGATCACGACCACGGGCGTCATCACTATGTACGGCGTTCCGCTGCAAAGCTACTACAGCTTCCCGGCGCCCTCGATCGCGGCCGGTAGCGACGGCGCCTTGTGGTTCACCGGCAACGGCGCGATCGGCCACATCACCACCTCCGGAGTCGTGTCGGTTTATCCCTTCAACGGACGGCAGGCCATCCAGATCACCGCGGGATCGGATGGCGGCATGTGGTTCACCGATTCGTCGGATCAGACGCTGTGGCGCGTGGCACCGACCGCTCCTCTGCCTTCGGCGCCGACCATTTCGGAGATTACGCCCGCGACCATCGCGGTGGGAAGCCCATCGACGGCGCTCAGGATCCTCGGAACGGGCTTCGCCGGCGCGTCGACATCGCCGTGCTTTAACGCCCCGGAAATGGTCACCTGGAACACCACCAACACGCTGACGATTACGAACGCCACCGCGACGGAAATCGACGTGACGGTTCCCGCCAGCCTTCTCACCTTGGCCGGCAATTATCCGGTGGAAGTTTACGTCGACCAGATCAGCGGCGGCGTGTGCCAGAGCCTGACGGCTACCAGCCCGGTGCACGTGATCCCGGCGACCACCGGCATTCTGGGCGTCACGCCCGGATCGCTGTCCTTCGCGGCAGCCCCCGGCGCGCTGCCCACGCCGCAACCCGTCCAGGTCACCAGCACGTTAGGAACGCTGTCTTACGGCGTCACCGTCCAGTACACTTCGCCCGCGCCGGCCAACTGGATCGGCGTATCGTCACCGGGCGGCTTCGCCAGTCCCGGCAATCCGGGAATCTTGACGATCTCGGCGACCAACGTCTCGGAGAGCTTTCCGCCCGGGACTTATACCGCCGCGGTGAACCTGACTTCGGGTACGCAAGTCGTGACGGTGACCGCCACATTGACGGTCGGAACGGCGCTGTCGGTTCAGAGCGTGATGGTGTTTGGAGCGGTGGTGGGAGCGTCGGCTCCGGCCAGTCCGCAGGACCCGCAAACGCTGCTGGTGGCCTCGGCGGGCGCCCCGCTCCCGTTCACTTATACCATCACGCCGCAACTCGCCAGCGCAGGCCCGTCGGCGACGTGTGCGTTCTCCACTGCCGGACCGCCCGCGCGGGAAATTTCAGGATGGTTGCTGATCAACGGATCGCCCAACTACGGTTCCGGCAGCAGCGGGCAAAGCCTGGTGGTTTCGGTGCAACCAGCCGGCCTTGCACCCGGAACATATCTCGACACGATTTCATTCTTCACGCCGGGCGGCTTCACCAGCACGCAGGTTTATCTGGTGGTCGAGAATCCGCAGGCTGCCTTCAGTTTTTCCTACACCACCGGAGGCGTGGCGCCGCCCCTGCAGGCGACGCTCGCCGTCAACAGCGGTTGTGGAATTTCGGTGAACAGCCTGGCACTCGGCTATTCGAGCGATCAGAACTGGCTGACGGCGTACCTGAACGCATCGAGCGGAGGGTTTTTCATCACGCTCGCAGCCACGCCCTTCGGACTGCCGGCCGGAACCTATTCCGGCACCGTCGCGGTGACCGACACTTCCGGTGAAGTTTGGATTTACCTGTGCATTCTTACGGTGAACGCTCCCCTGAAAACGACCACAGCGCTGACCGCGTCGCCCAATCCGGCGGTCAGCGGACAGGCCGTCGAGCTGGTCGGCGTGGTGACGCCTTCGGTGGCCGGCGGGACCATCACGTTTTACGACGGCGCGACGTCTCTGGGCACCCAGGTGATGTCCGGAGGCGCGGCCACCATTTCGCTTTCGTTCGCTGCCGGTATCCACACGCTGACGGCCGCCTACTCGGGCAGCGCCATCTATCCATCCAGCACCTCGCCGCCTCTCAGTCTGCAGGTGAACGGGCCGCTGCAATCCACCACCACGACCCTGTCGGCGACCCCCGCATCGCAGGCCGCCGGCAGTCCTGTGTTGCTCTCCGTGAACGTCACGCCTTCGACAGCCACGGGTACGGTGACGTTCTCTGACTCGGGTACGCAGATCGGGTCGGGGACCCTTGGCGGTGGGGCGCTGTTCTATGCGCTCACAACGCTCGCCGTCGGCACGCATTCGATCACCGCGTCCTACGGCGGCGACTCGAGCGACGCCCCGAGCTTGTCCGCCCCAGTCAGCGTCGTGATTACCAATCCGAACCAGCCCTCCATTCTCGCCGGAGGAATCCTGAACGCGGCGAGCTACGCCGGATCGCCCCTCGCTCCCGGATCACTGGTGGCGATCTTCACGTCCCCGCTCGCGACGCAGGCCGCCAACTTCACCTCGCTACCATTCCCCAATTCGCTCGCCGGCGTGAACGTCACCTTCGGCGGCATCACCGCTCCCATGGTGCAGGTGGTTCCCACCGGCGCGAATCCGTTTGTCAGCGTCCAGGTTCCCTACGAGGTATCTTCCGGAGCGGTACCGGTGGTGATCACCGTGAACGGGCTCGCCTCGACTCCCATGATGACGCAAATCGTCGCGAGCCAGCCCGGAATCTTTACGCTGACCGCCAACGGACAGGGCAACGCGGTACTGGTGAATCTTGCCGACAACACCATCGCCGCGCCGGCCGGGACCACTCCTGGCTCACATCCCATCCCTCGTGGCCAGACCGCCTTCTTCTACGTCACCGGCCTCGGCGCGCTGGCTCCTTCGGTCACCGACGGAAGCGGCACCTGCCCGGCCGCGAACGGTCTCTGCAACGCGGTTGCGATGCCCACGGTTTCGGTGGGAGGCGTCGCGGCGACAGTATCGTTTGCGGGACAGGCGGCCGGATATCCCGGCGTCATGCAGATCAACCTCACGATTCCATCCGGCGCGCCGACCGGGAGCAGCGTTTCGCTGACAGTCACGTCCGCGGATGGAACGGTCACCAGCAACGCCGCGACCATCGCCGTCCAATAGCCCTCAGGATTTCGACCGGTCCGCCACCACCATCGATTGCAAAATTTGATCGGCAACATCCTTCACCGCGCCCGGCGAGTGGGAGAGAAACAGCGTATTCGTCTTGTCGCTCTCACCGATCGACTTCAGCGTGTCGAAATATTGGGTGACCATCACCAGTTGCATCACTTCTTTAGCCGACGCTCCCTCCACCACTTTCTGGAATTGCTCGATCGAAACCTGCAGCCCTTCGATAATCGCCTTGCGCTGGTTCGCGATTCCCTGTCCCTGCAGAGCTTTGCTCTCCGCTTCGGCTTCGGCTTTTTTCACCACCAGGATTTTCTCGGCCTCGCCCCGCGCATTCGCGGCCACCTGTTCACGCTGCGCCGCATTGATATCGTTCATCGCCGATTTCACCTTCGCGTCGGGAATAATGTCGGTCACCAGCACGTTGACGATTTCGTATCCGAATCCGGACATGTCCGCGTCCAGTTCCTGCTTCACCGCCATCGCGATGCTCGACTGGCTGGCGAACACTTCGTCGAGCGTCATGCCCGGAACATGTCCCAGAATCACCTGCTCGACATAGGACTGAATCTGCGCCGCGGGATTCGAAAGCTTATAGTAAGCGTCGTAAACCTTTTCCGGACGAACCCGGTTCTGAACCGAAATCGGAATGGTGACGAACACGTTGTCTTTGGTTTTGGTCTCCATGGTCAGCGTGATCTGATTCACGCGCAGGCTCACCACGCCGGCCACCGAATCGAAGAACGGAGACTTCCAGTTCAATCCGGGCTCCGCCACGCGCAGAAACTTCCCGAATCTGGTGACCACCGCCACTTGCGCCGTGCTCACCGTGAAAAAACTCCCAAAGATGGTGTACAGCACCCCCAGTGCAAGCAACACCAATACAAACAAACCGAAAACTTCCATGTGCCTCCCTCGCGATGCAAAAGCCGGGCTCAATCGAGTTTATTACAATAGCGGGACACCCATGCGCCCAAATCTGCTTCTCGCGACCTCCCTCTCTTTTCTTCTCGCGTGTTCCGTGAACGCCCAGACCGCCCCTGAACCCGACCCGATCGCGACCCTGGTCGGCCGCCTCGACCTGGCCAAGTACAAAGCCACCATCCGCGGCCTGACCAAGTTCGGCGACCGCCGCCAGGGCACCGACCGCAACCGCGCCGCCATCGACTGGATCGAGGCGCAGCTCAAAAGCTACGGCTGCTCGAACACGGAGCGAATCCACTACGAATATCAACCGCCCGCGTCAGGAGGCCGAGGTCGCGGAGGGCGCGGAAGAGGGAACGCGGCCGGTGGAAGAATACGCGGCGATCGCGCGCCCGCGGGCGTGAATAACGACCCCGACCTGCAGCCCGACACCAGGCTTCGGGAACTCAACTCACAGCCCTCCACGCCCGGGCCGCGCGAAGAGGTTTTTTGCACCAAGATCGGCTCGACCCATCCCGAAGAAATGTACATCGTGGGCGCGCACATGGACGGGATCGGCTGGGGCGAAGCCGCCAACGACGACGGATCCGGCACCGCGCTGGTGATGGAAATCGCGCGCGTGCTCAGCAGCCCGGACGTCGTCACCGACCGGTCCATTCGTTTCGCGCTGTGGAACAACGAAGAGACCGGCGTGAACGGCGCCCGCGCTTACGTCGATCAGCGCAAGGATCTGCAGGGCAAGGAAGACCCTCCCGGTTCGGGAAAATATCCGGAGCCCAAGTGGCTGGGCATGATCCAGCACGACATGATGCTGTTCGACCACGGGATGCCGCGCAAGGACGGCACGGTGAGCGATCAACAGCGTCCGGAAGCCGACGTGAACATCGAATTTCAATCCAAAGCGAAATTCGCCGCACAGGCAGCCGAGCTCGCCTGGGCGTTCCATGCCGCCAACGAAAAATATGCGACCGACTATCCTGCCGTGGTTGGCAATCACATGACGAATACGGATTCCGGCCCGTTCCAGGATCTGGTCGCGGCCATCAGCCTGCGCGAGCTGGAGCGCGTCTCGCAGATCGGCGGCGGCTGGGATCCGACCCATCATCAGCCCATCGACGTTTACTCGCATTTCTCGGAAGGCGATTTCAAGCTCGGCCTGAACGCGACCGAGACCAGTTTAGGCGCGGTCGCGCACCTGGCCGGCGCGAAGCTCAAGTAGCATGCGCCCGCTCCTTCTGATCGCTCTCGCGTTCCAAATCCACGCGCAGCCCACCTATCACCTTGCGTCGACACCCGACACGGTCTATCGCGGATTCTTTCCGCGCAACGCGAAGCCCGCGCTGACCGTGCCGAGCGGCGCGGTGGTCGAAATCGATACGCTGTCGCATCAGGGACTGAACAGCTTCAAAGACTGCACTCCGTCGAAAGGAGATCGGGCTCCCGCAACCTGTCACGAGACTGGCGCGCTCGATCCAGTCGCCTTTCAAGCTCAGCAAGGAATCGCCGCGTCGGAAGTGCTCGCCGACGCGACCAACGTTTTCTACCAACTGGATTATTCCACCCGATCCAAAACCGGCGGCGGCCACGTACTCACCGGCCCCATCTACATCGAAGGCGCCGAACCGGGCGACACTCTCGAAGTCCGAGTCCTGAAGATCAAACCCCGCGTGACCTGGGGCTACAACACGCAAGGTCCCGGCGGCGCGCTTCCCGGATATCTGAAGACCGACACCCGCAAGCTGATCCGCATCCGCAACGGCCTCGCGCTGTTCGGTCCCGGCATCGAGATTCCGTTGAAACCATTTCAAGGAACCATGGCCGTCGCGCCGGCGGACGATTATCTTTCTCCGATTCCGGAAGAAGCTGCGTCAGGCTACGTCGGCTCGCGCCCGCCCGGCCCCATGGGCGGCAATATGGATTTGAACGACCTCGGCGAGGGCGCTAGCATCTTTTTCCCCGTCTTTCAGCACGGAGCCCAGTTCTTCACCGGCGATCCGCATCAGGTGCAGGCCAACGGCGAAGTGTCGGGCACGGCGCTGGAACTATCAAACACGGTGACCATGCAGTTCATCGTTCACAAGCACGGCGGACTCAAGTTCCCCCGCGCGGAAACGCCCACGCATTACATTCTGCTCGGCATCAGTACGGATCACAATAAGGCCGTCCAGGACGCGGTGCGCCACGCGCTCGAATTTCTTCAACACGAAAAAGGAATGTCCGCAACCGACGCGATGGCATTTGCGAGCCTGGCGGTCGATTTCAATATTGCCGAGTCGGTCGACTACACCAACGTAGTTATGGCGCGCATCCCCAAGGCCGTTTTCAAAGCCCGAAAATAGCCACGCGACAAGAACGAGTGGACGGCGGATTTCAATCCGCGCGGCGCTTCAGCGCCGCTGTACGGGAGCGAGGCTGAAGCCTCGCGCCGGCTCAAAGCCCGCCCTCCCTCGATTTTTCAACGGAACCGCGACCGTACCCCGCCGTTACCGGCAGGGCTGGTCTGTAGCGTTGAAGGCGCAGACGTCCGAGACCAGCCCTGCCGGTCACGGCGGGGATCAACTCCACTTTTCACACACACTCGTCACGGCGGGGATCAACTCCACTTTTCACGCAGACTCGTCACGGAGCGGAGCCCGGGTATGTCGTCACGCGCAAGCCCGCATCGCGATCAAACCAGCAGCGTCGCCTGCATGATCGTGACCGCCTGCCCGCCCAGAATCACGCGGTCCCCGTGCATCCGCACCCGCACCACGCCCCCTCGCGCCGATGCCTGATAGCCGGTCATCTCCTTCTTCCCGAGCTTCGCGCTCCAGTACGGCGCCAGCGCGGTGTGAGCCGAGCCGGTAACCGGGTCTTCGTCGATTCCCGATCCCGGAGCGAAGAAGCGCGAAACAAAATCGAACTCGCGCGTCGAGGAGCGCGCCGTGACAATCACCCCGCGCACCGGAATCCTGCGCAGCAAGCCGTGATCCGGCGTAAGCGCCCGCACCTGCTCTTCGGTCGCGACTTCCACCATATAGTCGAAAGCGTTCCGGAAAACACCCACCGGCGAGGACACCCCGAGGGCAGGCAGCAATTCCGCCGGCGGGTCCGCCGCGGCCGCCAGCTTCACCGGAAAATCCAGTTCGATCCATTCGCCGCGCCGGTCCGCCGTCAGCAGACCGCTGCGCGTGTGGAATCGCGCCTGTTTTCCGGCAGGCAAGTGACCGTCCTCCCACAGCACGTGCGCGCTCCCAAGGGTCGCGTGACCGCACAGCTCGACTTCCACCGCCGGCGTCAGCCAGCGCAGATCGAAATCGCCCTCGCGCGGAATCAGAAAAGCCGTTTCCGAGAGATTCATTTCCCGCGCGACGTTCCTCATCCACTCCTCCGGCCGGGGTTGCTCGATCACGCACACGGCGGCCGGGTTTCCGGCGAACGGAACACTCGTAAAAGCATCGACAGTGACGATTCGGGTTGCCATGTTGAAATCCTTGCGGAGATTTTAGTATACTTGGGCAGTTGGCTAAGTGTCTATATGAAAAAGGATGCGATGCTGCGCGCCCTGGCGAATGAGCGGCGCCTGCGCATCCTCCACTGGCTGAAAGATCCGCGCAAACATTTTCCGCCTCAGGTGGATGGCGACCTGGTGAAAGACGGCGTGTGCAGCGTCTTCATCGCGCGCAAGCTACGAATCACCCAGCCCAGCGCCAGTGAACACCTGAACATGCTGGCCCATGCCGGACTGATCCGCGGCAAGAAGATCAAGCAGTGGACTTTCTATAAGCGCGACGAGAAGGCGCTGAAGCGCGTCAAGCGGATGCTCTCGGAATTGTAAGTTATCATGCGAAGTACGCATGAAAGCCAGTCTGCTCTTTCTCTGTTGGGCCGTCGCCGCCTTCGGACAGCAGTACGACATCGTCCTCTCCGGCGGAAGAGTCATGGACCCCGAGTCGGGACTCGACGCCACGCGCGACGTCGGCATTCGCGCCGGCAAAATCGCGGCCATCTCGCAGAGGCCATTGCAAGGCCGCACGCGGGTCGACGTGAAAGGCCTGGTGGTCTCGCCCGGATTCATCGACCTTCACTCCCACGGCCAGGATGACGAGAATTATCGCTACAAAGCCCGCGACGGCGTGACCACCGCGCTCGAACTGGAAGTGGGCGTCTATCCCGTGAAGGAATGGTATGCCGAGCGCGCCGGCAAAGCCCTGATCAATTACGGTGCCACCTCCGGTCACATTCCCGCCCGCATGAAGGTGATGCACGACCCCGGCGCATTTCTCCCCAACGGCCCGGCCGCGCATCGGATCGCCACGGCTCAGGAGCGGCACGAAATCGAAGATCTGGTCCGCCAGGGCCTGGACGAAGGTGGACTCGGCATCGGGATGGGCATTGCCTACGTGCCCTCCGCCACGCACCCCGAGATTCTTTCCATCTTCCAAATCGCCGCGGATCGCAAGGTGGCCTGCTACGTTCACACCCGTTCGGTGGGAACGCTCGAACCGGGATCGACCACCGAATCCATGGAGGAAGTGATCGCCGGCGCAGCCATTACCGGCGCGTCGATCCATGTCGTGCATATCACCAGCATGTCCTTGAGCCAGACCGGCCTCGCGCTTGAAATGATCGACGGCGCGCGCAAACGCGGCCTGGATATCACCACCGAAGCGTATCCTTACACGGCCGGCCAGACCGCCATCGATTCGGCCATGTTCGATCCCGGCTGGCAGCAGCGCCTGTCGATCGGCTATCACGATCTCCAGTGGGTCGAAACCGGCGAACGCCTCACCGCCGAATCGTTCGACCGCTATCGCAAGACCGGAGGCTTCGTCATTCTCCACGCGATCCCGGAAGAAGCCGCGCGGCAGGCCATCGCCTATCCCGGCGTGATGATCGCCAGCGACGGCCGCATCGAGCAGGGCAAAGGGCATCCGCGCGGCGCCGGAACCTACGCGCGCGTGCTCGGCCATTACGTGCGCGAGGAGCAAGCGCTCCCGCTGATGACCGCGATTCAAAAGATGAGTCTGCTGCCCGCCCGGCGTCTCGAATCGGTCGCGCCGCAGATGGCGCATAAGGGAAGAATCAAGGTCGGCGCGGACGCGGATATCGCCGTGTTCGACCCGGCGCGCGTTATCGATAAAGCTACTTTCGACAAACCGGATCAGTATTCGGAAGGCATTCCGTTCGTGCTGGTGAACGGAATCTTCGTGGTTCGCGACGGCAAGCTGGTCGAGGATGTGAAGCCCGGCGTCGGAATCAGGGGCCCGATTCGAAACTAGTGACGCGACCGCATGAATGGTTCGCTTGGTCCTGAACCCCGGGCCGGATTAGAGCCCCATGCATGAGAGTGAAAAGTGGAGTTGATCCCCGCCGTGACCGGCAGGGCTGGTCTATCCCGTTGAAGGCGCAGGCGTCGTTGACCAGCCCTGCCGGTCACGGCGGGGATCAACTCCACTTTTCACACACACTCATGAGCTTGGGGCTATTGCGGCCACCAGCGCAAGCCCCAATCCATGAGCACTCTGCGTGAAAAACTGCGGACTTGGTCCCCTTGCTGACGCGCGGGGTTCCGCATGTAGCTCATTCGACGGATCGCCAAACCGAACCCCGACCGTCAGAGTGTTTGTGAAAAGTCGATGCCTCACCCCGCCGTTACCGGCAGGGCTGGTCTATCGCGTTGAAGGCGCAGGCGTCGTTGACCAGCCCTGCCGGTCACGGCGGGGATCAACTCCACTTTTCACACAGACTCGTCAGGGAGGGGAGCAAGCGCGAACACTTCCTCCGCGACTCTACTACGGAACCACTGGTAGCCACACCGCGCTGGGCTGTTCCGGAGTACGGAAAATCATCTGCGTCGCCTTCACGTAATCCTCCGGCTTCGCTAAGAAGATATTCGGCACGTAGCTTTGCGGGTTGCGATCGTACAACGGAAACCAGCTGGACTGGATCTGCACCATGATGCGATGCCCCGGCAGGAACACGTGGTTGGTGGTCGGAAGAGCAAAGCGGTACCGCTGCGGCTGCCCGGCCGGAATCGCCGACGGGTGCTCGAAACTCTCGCGATACCGTCCGCGAAAAATATCCATCGATACGGACAGTTCGTAGCCGCCCATCTCCGGATCGCTGGGGACCTCATCCGGAAACACGTCGATCACCTTCACCACCCAGTCCGCATCCGTCCCCGTGGTGACGGCGAACAGATCCGCGATGGGTGCGCCGCTGATACGCACCGGCGCTGTAAGCACCGGAGTCTGGTAGGCCAGCACGTCAGTGCGATCTTCCACCCCGCGCTGATCCGTCACCAGCCACGATCTCCAGCGGTCGCCATCCGCGAAACGAACCGGACGCGGAACGTACGGCACTGGCTTGGCGGGATCCGACACGTAGCTGTCCCCGGCCCGCGCACCGCCCGCCGGTTTGTCGAATCCCAGTCCGAAACCGCTTTCGAGATACAGCGGCTTCATCGGCGATGCGCACTGCTTTTCGCAGGCGAGCGGCCAGTTCTTCAGACGGTCCCAATGATTCTCGCCGGTATTGTAGATGAAGACCGGCGGAGTATCGGCCTTCGGCGCGCCGGTCTTCAGATACTGATCGAAGAACGGCTTGAGCACGTCGCGCCGGAACTGCAGGGCGGTGTCGCCGTCCCACTTGAGCGGACCCAGATTGTAGCCGTCGGAATTCACCTGGCTGTGCCGCCAGGGACCCATCACCAGGTAGTTGTGATCCGCCTGACCTTTGGCCTTCAACGCCAGGTAGCAGTGAATCGCGCCCCACATATCTTCCTGATCCCAGAGGCCCTGAATCCACATGGTGGGCACCGTCGACGGACGCTCGGCCACCAGTTTGTCCAGCGCCTGCCCTTGCCAGAACGCGTCATAGCCCGGATGTTCCATCATTTTTTCCGCCCAGGGCAACTGGTCGAGCCCATGCGCCCGCGCAAAAGCTCCGACCGAACCGGCCCGGCGGAAAACGTCGTAGTCGTCGTAAGCGTCCCGCGGGATATCCTCGCCTGCGCCTCTCTGCGCGGTTTGCATGTAGGTGTAATCGAGATTAATCTGGCGAAAAGCCCCGTAGTGAAACCAGTCGTCGCCCATCCAGCCGTCCACCATGGGACTCTCGGGCGCGGCCACCTTCAACGCCGGATGCGCCCCCAGCAGCGCCATCACCACGGTGAATCCTTCATACGACGAGCCGATCATGCCCACCCGTCCGTTCGATTCGGGCGTATTCTTCACCAGCCAGTCGATGGTGTCATACGCGTCGGTAACATGATCGGTCTTCGCCGGGTTCAGCGGGCCGTGCACCGGGCGCGTCATCACGTAGTCCCCTTCCGACCCGTATTTGCCGCGCACGTCCTGGAACACTCGAATATAGCCGTCCTTTACGAACACCTCGTCGCCCAGCGGAAGAATCGCCAGCATGTGCGGACTGTTATTGCGGGCGGTTCGCTGGGACGCGTTGTAGGGCGTGCGCGTCAGCAGAATCGGCGCGTTTCGCGCGCCCTTGGGCACCACGATCACCGTGTGCAGCTTGACCCCGTCGCGCATGGGGATCATCACTTCGCGCTTGACGTAATCATAGCCGGCGGTGGGGACGGTGAAGGTACCCGGAATGTCGCTGTGCTGCGCCGCGGCCACACCGCAAGTCAGAAACAAACCTGCGGCGTAGCGTGGAAGAAAGGTCATGTGACGATTCTAGCCCGATTCCCCGCAGTTCGATCGGGAACGGTTACGCTGAGGTGGCGCGGGAAGATGGAGTGACGCCGGATTCCTGGAGCCGCTCGAAACGGTCCGCCAGCCCCGATAAATACGCCGCATCGATCGGGTTCGAAGAGTCGACTGCCGCCGCTCTAAGGTTGCGGATCGCCTCGCCCAAAACCGCCGGAAGATTCGGCGGTACTTTGGCTTGCAGCTGCTGTTCGGCCTGTAAAGTCAAAGGGATAGTCGCAAGATGCACTTCATCTTGCTCCGCCGAAACCGGCTCGACCCGTGCCACAGAGGTCGAGGCCGACCCTGAAGGGCCGATGAACGCCGGGTCGCCGATATTGCTGATCGAACCCATCTTTCGCCTTGCTAAGGGAGCCTGCAAAACGGACATTCTGACTATCGGCAGACCATCCGGAGAACTTTAGCCGCCCGTTTAATGCTCAGCCGCAACCCATTTCTTCCATACCACCGGATCCGTCAGCATCTTCATAAACAACCCGCCCACCACCGACCGCGCCTGAAATCCGCGCTGTTTCGCATCCTGCGTCCAATACCAGTCCGTCAACGGCACCCGCGAGGGTGACTCGTTCGCGAATTCCCAGGTCGGCTCGATCAGCGCGTCAAAATCCTTCTGCGATTCGGCCAGCGACGCGGTCCAGTAAATCCAGTCGAGCTTCGTATATTCGGAGCGGTTATCGAGCGGCAGCCCATACTCGTTCTGGTGCCTAAGATAAAACGCGATTTCCCGCCGCGTCACTTCCGCTGGAAATAGATCCAGCCCCAGCACCTTGTCCCAGATCAGGTTGTACTTCTGGCTCCAGGTGTCTTTCTTGTCGAACGCCAGCACGTAATGATCGCCGGCCTCCGCCATGGCGATCCACCGTTGCGCGAACCCCTTTGCCACCGTGCGGTATGCCGGCCGATTCTTCGTGCCGCCCGGTCG
This sequence comes from Terriglobia bacterium, assembly GCA_963797245.1. Classification (GTDB taxonomy): domain Bacteria; phylum Acidobacteriota; class Terriglobia; order Bryobacterales; family Bryobacteraceae; genus Palsa-187. Next base: position 153,625 of record CAWCPE010000002.1, on the reverse strand, counting down.
ATTCCGCCATTTGCGCATATGCCCCCAGCGCCACAATCGCCTTGATCGACAGGTTCGCGTTGTGGGCCAGATGTCCCGCGAAGTCGTCGGTCGAAAGCTGGTTCTCCGGATCCAGTCCGTGCTCCTTCAGGTACCCAGCCCACTTCTGAAGCGCCGGCCAATACCGCTGCGCAAGGGAACTGTCCCCGGCTTTCGCGATGGCCGCCGTGAGCAGAATCATATTGCTCGATTCCTCCACCGGCATCTGATTCTCTTCGTTCTTTTCCCCTCCTCCATACACCTGCCCGTCCGCCCGCGGATAGCGGCCCAGATCGTGCGGCGCGAAATCGAACTTCCACCGTGGCATGGATGCATACTCGAGCACCGGCTGCACCGATCCGGCCAGCAGCTTCGGATTCAGCAGCAGATACAGCGGCGCGCTCGGATAAAAGACGTCCACCGTGTCGATACAGCCATTCGAGAAATTCTCTTTCGGGAAAAACAGCAGCGTGCCGTCCGCATCGGCCGCCATCTCATGCGCCCCGATCGATTGGCGGTAGGCGAGCGCCGCCATTTGCGCGAAATGCTCCCCGCCCGCCTTGCGCAAATCGGACATCAAATCCGTATCGAACTTCGCCGACCGTTCCGCGAGCGACGCGTAGTCGTGCTCGGCCGCGATGAGAAGATCCGCCGCGGTAGCCCCATTCCGCCTCCACCACGCGCGAACCCGGCGTTGCAAGTATGTCGCCGCCCAGATGTCGTCGTACGCGACCAGCACATGTTTCGAAACAGGCGTGGCGCCCACCGTTCCAAATGGAATCGCGACGCCCAGCCCCGCGGCCCGTCCCGCCGGGTCCCGGGTGTTTAACGCACCGCCGGTTTCCGTCTCGTCGTCCACTTCGATCTTCCCGGATTTCTTGAACGACGCCCGCAACACGTTCAGCTTGGCCGCGGCCTCCGTCCCCGCTGGAGCGGCCAGATAAAAATATCCCCAGTCGATCCGCAGATTGTCGCCGTCTTTCTCAAGCACCGGCTGCTGCGCGGTGCCGATTCGCAGCGCATTCATTCCGCCGATTCGAAAACGTCCCCACACCACCGGCTCCTCGGGCGTATTCACGGCCAGCGCCGCCGAAGCGTCCAGATAAACCTGCACCTGATGTTCGCGCCCGTCGGTAGATCGGATGGTCCAGATCACATAAGTGACCGGCCGCGACAGCACTTCCAGATCGTTCGGGATCGCCGGCGTCAGAAAAGTAAACTCCACGCGCACGCCGGATCGCTCAAATGTGTAAATGGTTCGCGTCGGCAGCACCTGCAGGTCGTCCTGAGCCATCTCCGGCGGAGCGTTCCTCTCGCGCCCCATAATCCGAAAAGTCTCGCCATCGACGCGCACCAGCGACGTCAAAGGCTGCTCGGTTCCCGTCCAGTGTTTTGTGTTTTCATCCGTCAACTTGTCCGCCATGGACCACACGCTGAAGTACGGGTCATGTACGATCAGCGGCACGGCAGGAGGCCGAAACGGATTTTGCGCGAACAGGGACCAACTCAGGAAAACCGCGGCGACCGGCAATCTCATGAATACTCTCACGCTACCGCAGTTTGCCGCTCAGCTCTTCATACACCTTGCGAATCGCGATCGGGCCCTGCGAGCCGGCCAGCGTCCAGGATTTATATTCGCCCCAGTCCGCCTGCCTGATCGCGTCATCCACCGGAACGCCCGCTTTATAGAGACGAGTCGCCTCGTCAATCACAGCCTGCAGTGCCTGGTGGAAATTGCGCAGCTCTTCTTTGGACACCGCCGCCGTCTCCGTGAATCCGTGCCCCGGAATATAAATGTCGGTGTTCATTTTTTCAGCCCGGTCGAGTGACCGCAGCCAGTCGCTCGGATATGCCGACCGCATGGCCGGAAACACCCGGTTCAGAAAAGTCTCGCTCAGAAAAAGAATCTTTCGCCGCGGCAGATACACACTGAGGTCGCCTCCGGTATGCGCGCGACCCAGGAACAGAATCTCAAAATCCTCCCCGCCCATCCGGACCGTCTCCTTTTCAGTCACCAGCCGCGCGTCGGCGGGCGGCTTCCAACCCTTCGCCTGCCGTTCGAGAATCGCCCGCGAAGTTGGATGAATGAAGTACACAATCCCCGGCGGAAGCGCCGAGTTGCCGCCGGTATGGTCCCCGTGATCCGAGCACACCACCACGTACCGGATCGGCTTCGGCGTAATCTTGCGGATCGCCTCCACCAATCCCCGGGTCGCCTCGACGCTACCCTGCGCATCCGCCACCAGCACGCCGTCATCGGTGACTACGAACATGTCGGTGGTCGTGAACTTCTCCGCGCCCGCATGAAAATCCTCGTAGGTGTAAACCCCGTCCGCGACCTTGACGGTCCTGGGAAAATCGGTCAGCTGGAACCCGCGCTTGATCGGATCGGCCGTGCGGATCACCTGTGCCGCCAGCAGGCACGGCATCAGGAACCATAATTTGCGCATACAGACCAGCCTACTCGATCGCGAATGTGGCGCACGCACTACGCAAGAGTGTTCCTACGGATCGGCGATCCATCCGAGAGCGATGAAGACGCCAAGGACGGCGGATTTCAATCCGCGCGGCGCTTGAGCGCCGCCAGTACGAGTCTGTGCGAAAAGTGGTGTTGATCCCCGCCGTGACCGCAGGGCTGGTCTATCGCGTTGAAGGCGCAGATGTCCGTGACCAGCCCTGCCGGTCACGGCGGGGATCAGCTCCCCTTTTTCCGTATGCACTAAAATCCGCCGTCCACGTCACGCCTTCGCCAGTTCCTTCAACAGCCATGCCTTGGCGATCTTCCAGTCGCGCATCACCGTCTCGGACGAAACGCCCACCACCGCGGCCGTCTCTTTCACTTCCAGCCCGCCGAAAAACCGCAGCTCGATAATCCGCGCTTTTCTTTGATCCACCGCCGCCAGCGAGTTCAACGCGTCATCGAGCGCCACCAGTTCGGCCGACCGCCGCGTCGACAGATCCAGCGCCTGCTCGACATCGATTCCCACCGCGCGGGTTCCGCGCTTGGCCGCCGTCCTCCGTCGCGCGCGGTCCACCAGAATGCGCCGCATCAGCGTCGCCGAGACCGCGAAGAAGTGGCTGCGGTGCTGCCAGTCGAGCCGGGACGCGTCGGCCAGCTGCAGGTACGCTTCGTGGACCAGATCGGTCACCTGCAGGGTTTGTCCCGGACGCTCATCGCGAAGACAGCGCCCGGCGAGCCTTCGAAGTTCGCGATAGACCCTGGGAACTAAAGCCATCAGCGCCTGCGAATCGCCTCCCGCCCAGGCCCGCAGCAGTTGCGTGGTCTCCGAAATGGTCGCCTCGTCCATCCCTCTTTCTTGAAGTATACGAGCCCGAAAATATTTTTGGAGGCGGTTACAGTTCCCGCCCGCGGTTTGCGCTTAAGGGGCGTACGCACGGCAGACATCCGGTAGCCGGACGCCGGCGACAGAAAAGAGGCTCACTCAAAATGAAACTGAATGCTCGATTCGCACATGTTCTGCAGGCCGTGGCCATCGGGGCCGCGTTCGCGTCGACCGCCGCCGCCGGATGCGGCGATGTCAGCACCCTGCAACCGCCCTTCCAGTTCGTCGATTCCCAATCCGCCACCCTGCTGGCGATGCGCGCGCCATCCGCAAAGTCCGCGACCAATGCCATGAACAACGACGCCACTCCGGTGGGGATGTGGAACGTTCAATTCATCTCCCTCGGCAACGGCGGCCACAATCCTCCGATTCCCGACGGCGCCCTGATCGATTTCGGCTATAACCAGTTCCACCAGGAAGGCACAGAAATTCTGAACTCGGGCGGGCACGCCGCCAACACCGGGAATTTCTGCCTGGGCGTGTGGGTGCGGACCGGGATGTTCACTTATGAAGTGAATCATTTCGCGCTCAGCTACAGCGCCACCACCGGAGCCCTGGTGAACAAAATCAATATCAGCGAACAGGTCACGCTCGACCCCAGCGGCAACCAGTACAGCGGAACCTTCACCATCTACATCTTCGATGCGACCGGCACGCAGCAGGTGGACCAGCTTGCCGGAACCCTCGCGGCGACGCGCGTCACGGTCGATCAGGTGACGCCGTAACGCGCCTTCACGGTGCCGGGATTCGATAAATATTCCGGTGCGTGGACACTTGCGGATACGCATACACGCCCGGATTGCGGCTCATGAACGCGCGTGGATGAGGGATGGTCCGCACTCCCGCGAGGTCCGGCGGCACGGTCCTCCACTTGATGCCGGACGGCGGCAAGGAGGGCGCGGGCCGTCCGGATTTGAGCGGAACCGCGAAAGTCCGCAGCGTCCTGTCCGAATACAGATACAGCTCCTTGCCGTCGCCAGACCAGCTCACATAGGGCGGCGTAACGCCCCGCTCCTCTGCGCCGGCTCCGCCGCAGCCCGTGCAGAGCAGCGTTGCCGCGCCCCCGGCGGTAGGGTAGACCTTGATCGCGGAATTCACGTCCTCCCAGGCCGCCAGCCACTTTCCATCGGGAGAAACATCGTAAAAAAAGAGCACCTTTTGCGGTACGACTTTTTGAAGATCCGACCCATCCGCGCGGATCTTTTGAAGATACATATGGCCGGTTCCGAAATCGCCGCAGTTGAAATAAATCTCACCGTCCGGCGCGAAGATCGCCCGGACGCAGTCCTGATTCACCAGACGGTGCGGCGGCGAACTCCCATCCGTGGATCCAATCCACAGCGGCGCGTGTTCCTCTCCTTCCGGGACGACGAAAACCACCTGCTTGCCGTCCGGGGAAACATCGTAGTGCTCGGTCAGGAAATCCGGAAGCAGTCGCTGCGCCTGGCCGGTCTCCAGATCCATGGTCCACAGTTCGCCGACCACGAAACGCCTGCCCGAACTCGCGCGCCGCAAGTAGTAAAGCCGTTTGGCATCCGGCGAGAACACCGGCAAATACGCGTAGCCTTCGAACGTGATCTGGCGCTCGCCTGTTGAATCGTGGACCCACAATGCGCTTTGGCTTTCCCCCACCGATGTGACGAACGATTTGCCGTCGGGCGCGAACGAGACGCCGTTCTCCTCGGTTGCGCCCGAGGTGACCTGCTGCGGCGCGCCATCCGGAAAACGCTGCCGCCAGATATGAAACCCGTTTCCGGTATTGGCGGAAAAATACATCCATTTTCCATCCGGCGTCCAGCCCGCAAACGTACATTGCGACTGCGGCGGCCCCACCGTTCGTCCGGCCGAGCTCCCGTCGAACGGCACCAGCCGGCAAGGCAGCCAGTTCGTCAGCATTTCGACCACGATCACCCACTTGCCGTCGGGCGATAGAGCCGACCGGTGCGCCATGCCGTTCACGTTGGAAGGAATGTACACCGGCCGCTGCTCGGCGCGGCTCTCGGTCCCGGTGAAGATTCCCATGTGGATCCCTTCGCCGGTTTCGGCCGAGAACAGAACCCGGTAAGGCTTCGAATTCGAATTCGTCCAGCTCAACTCTTCCGCATCGGTCAGCAAACGCGTGGGCTCTCCGCCCAGCCCCGGAACGGACCAGGTCTCCCACGTTCCGGTCGTGTAGGCGATTCGCGAGCCATCCGGCGAAAAGCTGACGGGTCCCATCTTGTCGCGGCGGTCATGCGTGAGCTGCACCGGATCGCCGTCCGGAAGCAGCTTCACATACACTTCGCCAGGACCGGTAAACGTGCTGTCGCCGCGGATAAACGCGACCATCCGGCCATCGGGCGACAAAGTCGGCGTCACGGCGGAATCGGTGAAGTTGGTGAGCGGCGTGTACTCAAGCTGCTTGGTCGAGGCGCCCCGCCGCGCGGAAAACAGGAATGCGCCCAACGCCGCGACCGCGACTCCGGCCAATACCACCGCAAACACCCACGCTCCCCGACGCCTCCGCGGCGCCGCGTAGCCTTGCCCGCTGGGACGCTGCACCGCGCGCAGATCCGAAACCAGCGGACGCATGGATGAATAACGGTTCGCCGGATTTTTCTCGAGCGCCTTCGTAACCAGCGCCCGCAACGGCTCCGGAATCTGGTCGCTCAACGGCGAGGGTTTCGCGTGAATCACCTGCTCGACCAGTTCGAGATTGGTCGCCCCGCGAAACGGTCGCTCGCCGGCCAGCATTTCATACAGCACCACGCCCAGCGAAAACAGGTCGCTGCGCGCGTCGAGCGGCCGGCTCGAAGCCTGCTCCGGCGACATATAGGCGACCGTTCCGAGGATCATTCCTTTGCCCGTCTGATCTTCGGGCGCCTGCCACCCCGCGTCGAGCTTAGCCAAACCGAAATCGGCCAGCTTGGCGTAACCGCTGGTGGTGACCAGAATGTTGTCGGGCTTGATATCGCGGTGCAGGATGCCGGCCTGATGCGCCGCCGCCAGGCCATCCGCCACCCCGGTCAGCAATTGAGCCACATCCTCCCAACTGCGCGGCTGCCGCCGGATCCAATCTTTCAGCGTCCCGCCGTCCACGAATTCGGTCACCAGATACTGCCGGCCTTCGAACTCGCCCACGTCATAAACCGTGAGGATATGCGGATGATTCAGCGACGACGCCATCTGCGCCTCACGCTGGAATCGCCGCCGGGCCGCCGCGTCGGCGAGATCGTCGGAGAGGAACTTGATCGCCACCGGCCGATGCAGCTTCGTATCCACGGCCCGAAACACCGTGCCCATCCCGCCCGCGCCGATCGCAGCCTCGATCGTGTATTGACCCAATTGCACGCCCGGCCCAACCGGTAACCCCGTGTGGGATAGCCGCTCTTGGCGGCTGTCTCGGGAACTTTCCACCTCCCAAGCCGCATGATCCAGCAGCTTCGTTCCGGACGGCTGCGCCAGCATGGACTCCACCTCCTGGCGAACCTCCGGATCCGAACGGGCCAGCAGCGCGGCGCGGCCGTCTTGGTTCAGTTCGACAGCCGCCAGATACAATTCCTCAATCTGCCGCCACCGCTCCGGGGTCATGGTCCTTTGTATTATGGCGCGGAGCCCAGCAGCCGTATCATTAAAAAGACAGTCATTGAATTGTAACGGCTGAATGGGAGAATGACGATCGTGACCATTGAGCGAAAACAGGTGTCCGACCAGGTGGTATTGCTGGTCTCCGGCCGCATGGACGCCGAGAACGCACCTCAGTTCGAACAGCAGTGCCGAGCCAGCATCGCCGAAGGACACACCGGCCTGGTCGTCGATTTAGCGGGCCTCGCCTACATCAGCAGCATGGGGCTCCGGAGTTTCGTTTCGGTAGGCAAGACTTTGCAGGACAAAGGCGGAGCGCTCCGGCTCTGCCGCCTGAACGGTTTGGTCAAACAGGTTTTCGAAATCACGGGCCTGCTGGGGAGCTTCCCGGTTTACGAATCGGTCGAGGCCGCGCTGATCAGGGGTTAAAGGAAAGAGCGTGCCAGGCGCCACCCGATCCTTGACGATGGCGGCGAACACCGCATCGCTTCACGCCGCCGTGGAGTTCGTCCGCGCCGGTGCGCAAGAGGCCGGCCTTCCCGGCGCGCGCATCGGCGAGCTGGATCTGCTGATCGAGGAAATCTTCATGAACGTGTGCCGCTATGCCTATTCGGATGGCAGCCCGGGCATGGTGACGCTCACCTGGTCGATCCCCGCGCCGGGTGAGTTAAGCGTGGAGGTCGCCGACCAGGGCGCCGAGTTCAACCCGCTGACCGCTCCGCCGCCCGACTTAACTTTGGATCTCGAAAGCCGCCCCATCGGAGGCCTGGGGATCTTCCTGGTGAAGGCGCTCGCTCCGTCGGTAAGCTATCGCCGGGATCGCGATTGGAACCGCCTCACGTTCGCGATGTCCGCGAGCTCGTGATGGCAGATCAGGCGTTGCGCGTAGCCCTGGCGCTGCTCCCCGTGCTGCTGTTTCTGGCCGCCTTGCGCGTGCTCGACAGCTATAAACTCGTATCGCTCCCGACCGTCGGAGCCGCCCTCGGCGCCGGAGCCATTGCGGCGGCCATTTGTTACGGAGTCAACACAGTAGTTTTCCAACATATCCATGACCCGGACATCTACATCCATTTCGGCGCGCCCGTGGTGGAGGAGTTGACCAAAGGCGCCTTCTGGATCTTCCTGATCGCCACCGCGCGCGTCGCCTTCATGGTCGATTCGGCCATCTGTGGATTCGCCATCGGCGCTGGATTCGCGCTGATCGAAAATATTTCGTACCTCGAAGTGCTCAAGGATCGCGGCTTCGGCGTCTGGCTGCTGCGCGGTTTCGGCACCGCCGTAATGCACGGTGGTGTGGCCGCGATTGGAGCGTTCATTTCGGTCTACCTGGAGGACAGCCGCCAGTGGCGCGGCATCCGTCAATTCGCGCCCGGACTGATCGTCGCGATGCTGCTGCATTCCTTGTTCAACCAGGGCGTACTCTCGCCCGCCGGCTCCACCGCGGCCACCGTCGCCGGCCTTCCGGTCATCTTCATGGTCGTGTTCTATTTCAGTGAGCGATCCCTCCAGCGCTGGCTGGGCGGCAAGCTCGACCAGGACATCGACATGATCGCCATGATTGCCAGTGGCGAATTCAAAAAGACCCCGCAGGGCGCTTATCTGATGTCTTTGAATGACGCCTTCCCGCCGGAAGTGCGTGGCGACATGCTGACCCTTCTGCACCTGACGCTGGAGCTCAGCGCCCGCGCCAAAGGCGACCTCATCCGCCGCGAAATCGGCATGGAGGTCCGTCCCGATCCGGCTTTGGAGGGTCATTTCAAGGAATTGCGGTATCTCGAAAAAAGCATCGGCCCCACCGGAATGCTGGCCATCCGCCCGCTGCTCTCCCAAACCCCCCGCGACCTGTGGGAAATGCACCAGCTAGGCCGGCGCCCCTGACCGCCGAAGCTCCGCCTGTGAGAGTCCCCGTGAAAAGTGGAGTTGGATCCCCGACGCGTGCGCCTTCAACGCGATAGACCAGCCCTGCCGGTAACGGCGGGGTGGAGTCCCGACTTTTTACACACATTCGTCAGCGAGCAGTCGGCCCTGCCTTTCACGTGGGCTCCGAAAAGGGGACAGCGTAGAGCGATGAAGCCGAGCTTCACCCGGAAGCATGAAAATCTCCGCTCATCGAGAGGCATTCGGAAGGGGCGTTCCAAAAAAGGGGACAGACCGCTCTGTCCACCGGCGGGCGGCTTCGAGAACCCAAAGAACCTATGGCCGGGGACAGAGAAGTCTGTCCCCTTTTTTTATTCCACAAATTTAGGAGACAGGAGACTAGTGTTATGATTCGTGGAAGCCAAAGGAGATTGAATGACACGCCCCGTTCGCACCCTCGCGCCCGCACTGCTCGCCTTGTTCGCAGCCGCATCGCCGAACATATTCGCTCAGGCCACTCGTCCCGCCTCTTACGCCCGCGCCAAAGTGGCGGAGCCGCGTCGCGATCTGGCGCCCGCGACTCCCGAATCGGTGGGCATGTCCGCGGAACGGCTCGGCCGCCTGGACGCCGCCATGAAAAAGCTCGTCGACGATAAGAAGGTCGCCAGCCTGGTCACCCTGGTCGAGCGCCACGGCAAAGTGGTCGACTTCCAGGCCCACGGCGTCCTCGACGTGCGCAAACCCGACCTCGCCCAAAAAGATTCCATCTTCCGCATCTATTCGATGTCGAAACCCGTCACCGGCGTGGCCATGATGATCCTGTACGAAGAAGGGAAGTGGCAGATCAACGATCCGGTGTCGCGCTACATTCCCGAATTCGCGCACATGAAAGTTTACACCGGCCGGAACGCGGACGGCTCGCCCAAGCTTGAAGACGCCAAGCGCTCCATGACCATGCGCGAGTTGATGACCCATACCGCCGGCCTCGGCTACATCCTCAGCCCGATGAATCCGGTCGACAAAATGATCATCGACGGGAACATACTCAACGCCAACGCGCCGCTGCAGACCATGATCGACGGTCTCGGAAAAACTCCCCTGCTGGCGCAGCCGGGCACGCGCTGGTCTTATAGCATCGCCGTCGATGTGCAGGGCTATCTGATCGAGAAATTCTCCGGCATGTCGTTCGCGGAATTCGCCAAGAAGCGCATCTTTGACCCGCTGGGCATGAAGGACACCGGGTTCTACGTGCCCAAGGAAAAGCTCGCGCGCCTGGCGCAGGTCCACACCGGCTCCGGGGCGAGCCTCGCCGTCGACACCAACCGGCCGGACCCGACCGTGGTTCCGCTCGGAGCCTCCGGCGGTGGCGGATTGTTTTCCACCGCCATGGATTACGCGCGCTTCTGCGAAATGCTGCTCGAAGGCGGCCAGTTGCATGGCGTTCGCATACTCGCTCCCCGGACCGTAGAAATGATGCGCACCAACATCGTGAATCCCGAGCCGCTCAAGACCATGCCTCCCGGCACCGGCTGGGGCATGGACTTCCAGATCGTCACCGACGCCGCCGCCGCGGGCGAACCGGTTTCGACTGGGACCTACAGCTGGTTCGGCATTGCAGGCACCTGGTTCTGGATCGATCCGGTCCGCGACCTGGCTTTCGTCGGCATGGTGCAGCACCAGAGTCTCGGCACCACGCGCCCGATCCACGCATTGTCGAGGAGCCTGGTATATCAGGCCATCATAGAGTAGTGGCGCACGCTTCAGCGTGCCGCGTCGACACTTTTGTCGACGCCTCTTCGATCGCAGACGAGGTGTCGAGACGAGTCTCGACACGGCACGCAGGAGTGTTGCTCTGCCCGCCAGCGGGCACCGGTGCCCATGAAAACGGCCTAGCCCCTTGCGTAAGAGGCTGCGTGAAAAGTGGAGTTGATCCCCGCCGTGACCGGCAGGGCTGGTCACGGACGTCTGCGCCTTCAACGCGATAGACCAGCCCTGCCGGTCACGGCGGGGATCAACTCCACTTTCACACAGACTCGTCAGCGAGGGGAGCATTATGGCGTTTTCAGGCCCTGGAACCGCGGCCGTCAACTGGTGTGATCCACAACGATCTTCCAACCGCGTGGAGTGTGTTTAAATAACCGCGTGAACGCCCCGCCGGTGTCGCCGCCATCCTCGGCGGTACGTTCCAGGCGCCAGTGTCCGATCACATAGGCGTACTCCGGACTCAGCATGTGCACATCGAGATCGGAATACGTCAAGCGCCCCATGGAGCCTCGGGTGGGATAGTGCGATTGATATCGGACGCGCAGCTCTTCCAGGCCCTTGGTCATCTTCTCGCCGACGAAAATCGTGTCCTTGTCGTAGCCCAGCAGAAAGCCCTCGGTATCGCCGCGATTCCAATCCAGCTCCTGTCTTTCCATGACCGCGCGAATCGCCGCCTCGGCCGTCGAGGAGCTTTTGGAGGCCGCTTTCGGCGCCGATTTCGCGGTCGTGGGAGCTTTTGCCGCGGTCTGCGCGATCGCCCCAAACGTTCCCAGGACAAAGAGCGTCAATATTTTCGATATCATGACAATGATGGTTCAGCGGGACTCTGTTTACTCCCCGCCCGTTTCGCTCTCCAGATTATCGGAAATCGAATCCGCGTTGGGTGAGGCCATTCGCGGGAAGGCCGAAGTCTTGCGGCTGTCGCTCGCCTGCCTGCTGGCGCGCGGGCATCTGCTGATCGAGGACGTTCCCGGCGTCGGCAAGACCACGCTCGCGCAGGCGCTGGCCCGTAGCGTCGATTCGAACTTTCACCGGCTGCAGTTCACCTCCGACATGCTTCCCAGCGACGTGGTCGGCGTGACCATTTATAATGCCCACACCCAGGAGTTCGAATTCAAGCAGGGGCCGATTTTCACGAACTTCCTGCTAGCCGACGAGATCAATCGCGCCACACCGAAGACGCAATCGGCGCTGCTCGAGGCCATGAACGAACTGCAAGTGACCATCGACGGCCGCAGTTGGCCGCTTTCGCAACCCTTCATGGTGATCGCCACGCAGAATCCGGTGGAGCATCATGGCACCTACCCGCTACCCGAATCGCAGCTCGACCGGTTCCTGATGCGCATTCGGATCGGCTATCCGAATCACGCGTCGGAGCGCGAGATCGTAAAGCAGGCCGCTGCCACCGGGCACGACCCAGTGCGTCCGGTGATCTCCGGCGAAGATCTGACCGGACTTCAGGATCTGGCCGCGCAGGTGACCGTGGATGAATCGCTGATCGATTACATGCTCGCGATTGTGGAACGGACCCGCTCGCATGAATCGGTCGCGATGGGAGTGAGCCCGCGCGGCGCGCAGGCCCTGTATCGCGCCACGCAGGCGCTGGCGGCGGTCGAAGGCCGCGATTACGCCACGCCGGACGACGTGAAGCGCCTGGTGGTCCCGGTATTCGCGCACCGCGTGGTGGTGAACACGCGCATCGCCATCGCGCAGCGGTCGGCGGAAGTCGCCGAAAAAATCCTGGGCGAAATCCTGACGCTGGTGGACGTGCCACTATAGATGAGTGGGCGGTGGGAAGCTGGTAGCGGCCCTCCCCTCCTTGACAGTCGGGGTTCCCTATCGGAACCCCGACCGTGAGGGAGGGGAGCACGTTCACTTTCCATTCCCCGCTCCCAATTACCCGATGAAAACTGCAATCGTTGGCCTGCCGATGGTGGGCAAGACCAGTCTGTTTACGATCCTGACCGGCGTGCACGAATCGGCGCGCGTGGGGTCGCTTGAAGCCCGTGTCGGAGTGACGAAAGTCCCCGATGGGCGCTTGGACTCCCTGGCGAAGATCTTTGACCCGCCCAAGATCACGCACGCCACCGTCGAATATCTGGATTTTCCCGCCATTTCGAAGGAAGCCCTGCGCGATCCGAGCTGCCTGGCGAGTCTTCGCGTGGTGGATGCGCTGGCACATGTAGTCAGGGTTTTTGAAAGCGACACGGTGCCACACGAAAAAGGGTCTGTCGATCCCCTGCGCGACTTCGAGGACGTCGAAATCGAACTGATCCTGAGCGATTTCGCGGTGGTTGAAAAGCGCATGGAACGTGTCGATAAGGATCGCAAGAAAACGCGGAATCCCGAGCTGGACGCCGAGTTCGCGCTGCTGGAGCGTCTGAAAGCCGAGCTGGAAGCGAATCGTCCCCTGCGCGGGTTGGAGTTTTCAGCCGAAGATGAGAAGCGCATCCGCGGCTTCCAGTTCCTGTCGCTGAAGCCGATGCTGGTGGTGCTGAATATCGGCGAGGAAGACACGTCGCGAATGCAGGAAGTCGAGGACAAGTACCGCACCGGTCCTTTTGCAAATCGTCCGAACACGGCGGTGACGGCGATCTGCGGGAAAGTCGAAGCCGAGCTCGCCGAGTTGTCGCCCGAAGAAGCGCATGAATATCTGGCGAGCTACGGCTTGAAGGAATCGGGTCTCGAGCGTCTGATCGCGGCGACCTACGCGTTGCTCGGCCTGATGAGCTTTCTCACGGCCGGCGAAACGGAGGTGCGCGCCTGGACCATCCCCATGAACAGCACTGCGCAAAAGGCCGCGGGCGCCATTCACAGCGATTTCGAAAAGAAATTCATCCGCGCCGAAGTGGTGAACTGGAAAACGCTGATCGACCTCGGCGGCTATCCGGGCGTGAAAGAAAAAGGTCTGCTGCGGCTGGAGGGGAAAGAGTACATCGTCAAGGATGGAGATGTGCTCGTCATCCGCCACGGATGATTATTTAGCCGTTAATAAACATGCATGAACGTGAATCGGATTCACGTTCAATAACGTTTATTAACGGCCAATAAAATCCCAGCGACAATCAAGCACCCCCACGCGAACCAATCCCCCCAGTGAGTGTACGGCGTCACGTTCGACAAATACCGATAGCTGACGTCGCTCGCGATTTCCTTATACGGTGGCGCCCGAAACGCCACGCGGCCAGCGGGATCTAAGGTAGCCGTGATTCCGTCGTTGGTTGCGCGCAGAATCCAGCGGCGATTCTCCGCCGCGCGCATCCGGACCAGCTCCAGATGCTGCTCACGCGCCGATGTATGGCCGAAATAGCCGTCGTTTGAAATGTTGATGAGCACCTGCGCGCCGCCGCGGGCGAATTCGCGGACCAGGTCGGGAAACGCCGATTCATAACAGATGAACACGCCCAGCTTGTGGCCGTTCACCGGAAATTCGACAATGCGGCTGCCCGAAGCGAAATCGCCAGCTTCTTTGGTGACGCGGTTCACCCAGAAGAAAATATTCGGAACAAATTCTCCAAAGGGCACCAGGTTGATTTTGTCGTAACGGTCTACCATCTGGCCCGCCGGATCGTAGAGAAACGCCGAATTCAGCGGCGCACGCTCGGAATTGTAGGCGACGCCGCCGAACAAAAAGTAGGATTGTTCGCTTCGCGAGATCCCTTCCACATAGGCGCGAAACGCCGCGTCGCTCGGATAGAACGGCGCCGGCGCCTCGGGCCAGATAATGAGATGACCGCCGGGAGAATGCGACAGAATCGCGAGTTCACGCTCCACGCGCGCGAGCGACAACGTGGTCCAGTCCATTTCCGTGTCGATATTCGGCTGCACCAGCAGCGCGTGCTGATCTCCCTTTTCGGGCGCGGGCGCCGACGGTAGAACCAGAATCAGCGGCAACGCCAGCAACCACGCCAGCTCCTTGCGAGGCCGCCGAAGAATCACCAAGGCGACCGCGCAGCCGAGCATCGCGAACACGAACGACAATCCATACACACCGAGATACGGCGCCAGGCGCATCGGCACCGGCATATCGATTCCCGCGTTTCCGAGCTGAAGCCAGGTGAAGCCGAGATCGCCGTGCGTGCGCTCGAGGCCGGTCCACAGCGCTGCCACGGCCGGCATGGCCCACCATCTGCGCATCAAAAGTCCGGCGCACGTGGCGAAAATAGCCATGTGCAGGCCCTTGAGAATCGAAAACAGCGTGAACGTGGCCCATCCGCCCCATTTTCCGAGCCCGCCGTGGACTTCGAGCACGAACTGGATCCAGTAGCAGACTCCGAACCAGAACACGAATCCCGCGGCCCATCCGTTCAGGAATCGCCGTTTCCAGGACGATTCGCGCGCGCAGGCGAACAGAATGGGCGCCAGCGCGATCGGTGCCAGCCACGTCAGATTGAATCGGGGAAATAGAAGGACCAGTAAAACCGCGGAGACCAGCGAAAAAATCACAAGTCCGCGCTCACCACGTCGGCCATGTAGGAACTGCGCACCAGCGGGCCGCTGAACACCATCTTGAACCCGATCGATAGTCCGTATTCCCGATACGCTTCGAACTGATCGGGCGAGATGTATTCTTCCACGCGCAGATTCCTCCGGCGCGGCTGGAGATATTGGCCGATGGTTGCCACGTCCGTGCCTGCCTCGCGCAAATCGCGCAGAAGAGCTTCCACTTCATCGACGGTCTCGCCTAACCCGACCATCAACCCGGACTTGGTAAGCGATTCCGGCCGGTGCTGCTTCGCGAATCGCAAAACGTCCAGCGATTGCCGGTAATCGGCCTGCGGACGCACGCGTTTATACAATCGCGCGACGGTTTCCATATTGTGATTGAAGACGTGCGGTCCCGCGTCGAGCACGCGCGCGACGGCTTCCAGATCGCCGCAGAAATCCGGCGTCAGCACTTCGACCCGCGCGCCGGGCAACGCCCGCTTCACCTCAGTGACGGTCACGGCAAAGTGCGAAGACCCGCCATCCGCAAGGTCGTCGCGATTTACGCTGGTGATCACGACGTAGCGCAGCCCCATCGCCGCAGCCATCCTGGCGACATTCGAAGGCTCGTCAGCGTCGAGCGCGTCGGGGTGCGCGCTCTTCGGCACCGAACAGAATCCGCACCCGCGCGTACACAGATTACCCAGGATCATGAAGGTCGCGGCGCCGCGATGGAAACACTCGTGCATGTTGGGGCAGCGCGCCGATTCGCAGACCGTATGCAGATTCAGCCGGCGCAGCTCGGCTTTCAGATCGTGCACGGCTTCGAAGTGGGTGCGGCGTTTGCGCAGCCACTCGGGAAGGCGCGGCTGCGGAACATCCAGCTGAACCAGCGAATCGCTCACAACACCCGCCGGATGGCCTTGTCTCCCGGAAAACCGGCGTGTTGCAAATCGGTTTTCGTCTTATTGATCGCGCCGTCCGGGAGCGGCCCCACCAGGACGCGGAACATGCCCGGTTTTTCCGGAATCTCCGCCGTCATGGCGCGAAATCCCTTGCGGCGCAGGACGTCTACTTCGATATCGGCCTCGCGCTGCGAGGTCGCGGCGAGCTGAAGATACGTTCCGCTGGGGCGATCCACCGCTTCTTTCACGGGCTCCGTTTTCTTCGTTGCCGGCGCGAGCTTGGGCGGCTCGCGCTTCGCGGCGACCGGTTCCGGTTTCGCCGCGGCGGGCTTGGATTCCACGGACTTAGCCGGCTTCGTGTCGCCCGGCTGTTGCGGCGCGGTCTCCGTCGGAGCGGCGTCGGGCGCAGCCGGAGCGGGCGTCTCCTTCAGTTGCGCCACCGGCGCGGACTCGTCATGAGCCGCTGATTCGACCACCAGCGGCTTGGCTTCCTTCTTCTCAGGCGTCGACTCGGCCGTTGCCAGCGGCGAGTTCCGCCCCACGATATAACCCATCGTGAAGAACACGCCGAGCAGCACCACCACGATGAAGAACACGCTCAACAACTGCTTGTTCCCCAGGATTAACTCAAATTCGCCTTCTTCGTTTTTCGGCATAGTGACTTCGACAAAGCCTGGAGTGAACTATGCCGGGCCTTCCCCTTCGGGACCCGCCATCTTCCTCAATACTTTGCCTAATGAAGACAGTATATCCATCGGAAGCGGGAACACGACAGTGGTGTTCTTTTCCGATCCGATCTCCACCAGCGTCTGCAGATAGCGGAGCTGAATGGCGGCCGGCTGACGGCCCAGCATCTCCGCCGCCTTTTCGAGATTGGCCGAGGCCTGCACTTCGCCCTCGGCATGGATGATCTTGGCGCGCCGCTCGCGTTCGGCTTCGGCCTGCCGGGCAATCGCGCGAATCATCTGATCCGGCAGATCGACCTGTTTCACCTCCACCAGCGCCACCTTCACACCCCATGGCCCGGTATGCTGATCGAGCGCCGATTGCAGCTTCACATTCAGCTTTTCACGCTGGCTGAGCAGCTCGTCCAGCTCCACTTCACCCAGCACGCTCCGTAAGGTGGTCTGCGAAAGCTGCGAGGTCGCGTATAGGTAATTCGCGACTTCGATCACCGCTTTTGCGGGGTCCACGATCCGGAAATAGATCACCGCGTTCACCTTCACCGTGACGTTGTCGCGCGTGACCACGTCCTGCGGGGGAACTTCCATGGCCTCGGTTCTCAGCGAAATGCGCACCATGCGGTCGATCGGCCGGAATACCAGGATCACGCCCGGCCCTTTGGGGCTCGACAGGACGCGTCCCAGCCGGAAAATCACGCCCCGCTCATACTCCGCGAGGATCTTAATACTGGACAGCAGATAGATTACGACGATCACCGCAATGATCATCGGCACCGACAGATCAGGCATCAGGACCTCCCGCGTGTACTTCCGCGCGTGTACTCAATGTAGCGCACTCTCCCATGCCGTTAGTCCGGATTCAGGTGTTCGCCTGAGCCGCGTCTCGGTGAACTTACTGAGCAAGCTCGGGACTATTCGCCTATTGCGGCCCTTACCAACGGCCCGTACTGTGGGATGCAGAGGTGTAGGACCATGAGAACGTTCCTCCCCGTGCTCGCCGTATCGGCTGCTTGTTTGATGGCCCAGAATTCGGCGCCGCCGGATGCCGCGCCGCAGATGGAAAGTCTCTCCGCCAAAACCGCCAAGCCCGGCGACGTGATCGAAATCAACGGCGTGGGCCTGAGCGATCGCAAGATCGACGAGCTCTATCTCACCGATCACAAGTTCGACATGCGCGTGAAGCTGATCGAGCAGAAAGATACGGTGATCAAATTCCGCGTGCCGCCCTTCGCCAAGCCCGGCCGCATGCAGATCCTGGCGCTGACCAAGGGCGACGACCCCAAGCTTCTGGAGCAGCCGCTCTACATCCTGATTGAAGATCCCGCCACGCAAGTCACGCAGGTAAAAGCGCCCGAGGAAGTTACCCCCAAGCCGGAATCGCACGAAACCAAGGAAGCCTCCAAGCAGGAGAAGAACTAGCAAGGGCCGATCGACTGCCTCGTGGCGTGAGCCCGGGGCTTCCGGATCACGTTCGCAGCCCCGCCCTCACGAGTCTGTGTGAAAAGTGGAGTTGATCCCCGCCGTTACCGGCAGGGCTGGTCATCGACGCCTGTGCCTTCAACGCGATAGACCAGCCCTGCCGGTCACGGCGGGGTGAAGCACTGACTTTTCACCCAAACTCTCACGGTCGGGGTTCCGATTTGCGCCACGTCGAATGAGCCACATACGGAACCCCGCGCGTGAGCAAGGGGAGCAGGTCCGCAGTTTTCACACAGACTCTCACGGACAGGGCACCACGAGCGTTCGACGCGCAAGCTTCGCGGCATCCACGTTCGCGACGCGGGTGATTTTCCGTCCATCTGACGCGAACGTGGTCACTTCCACATCCACGCGGCCCGCCTTCGGCAATCCGAAATGCACCGGCATCGCGTTCTGCGAACAATACCCGCTCCCGCTATCCACGATGCGTCCACCCCATACCTGGCGCGTGCCCGGTTTGTAAATCCGCACCTCCGAGCCCGCGCGTGTGTAATGCCCGTTGTTATCGAGCACCAGCACCTGCAGCGATCGCCGCGCCATTTCCGGCGCCATCACGTTGCGATACAGCGCGTGCGTGCCGTTCGGATTGTTGTTGGCGATGGCCAGGTCCAGCGCGCCGTCGCCGTCGAAATCCGCCCACTGAATCCCGTGCGTGGCGCCATGTTCCAGACGCGGACCCTCCGTGAATCGCTCGCCATCATTGTGAAAAAGATAATCCCGCTCATTCAGTGGCTTGTCGATATATGAAGACACGTACAGATCCACGCGCCCGTCGTTATCGTAATCGCCCCAATTCGACGGCGTGGCGCGCTCTCCGCCTTCCACACCCATTTCTTTCGCGACGTTCGTGAATTTCCCTCCGCCATCATTGCGGAACAGAAAATTCGGCCCGTAACTCGCGACAAACAGATCCAGCCGGCCGTCGTTGTTGTAATCGGCGACGCTTGGCCCGTTGCTTCCCGATGTTGCCGCGCGGCCAAAGGCGTCCATCCCCAGTTCGTGAGCCACATCGACAAATTTCCCGCCGCGATTTTCGAATAACCCGTTCAGCGTCCCGTCCTGATTGGCGCAGAACACGTCCAGCCGTCCGTCTTGGTTGAAATCGAACCACACCGCGCCCACCGTCTTGCGCGGATCGTCCACGCCCAGGTCCGGCGCGACGTTCACGAAGCGGTTGCCTTCGTTGTGGAACAGCCTATTCGGCGCGTCGCGGAAGGCGACAAACAGATCCACGCGCCCGTCGTTGTCGAAATCGATCCAGGAAACCTGCCGCGTCTCGCCCATGGCGTCCACGCCCAGCTCGTGCGCGACGTCGACAAACTTGCCGCCCATTTTGCGATACAGCTTGTTGCGCTCTCCGCTGCGCCGGGTGAAGCCGATGTAGAGTTCCAGGTTCCCATCGGCGTCGTAATCGCTCCACGCCGCCGCGCGCGTATCGGTGAGATCGGCCACGCCCATCTGCTGACCGACTTCCACGAACGTACCCGCGTCATTGCGATACAGCCGGTTCGGCGCGCCGGCTTTGAAGCCGACAAACAGGTCCAGATCGCCGTCGTTATCGAAATCGCCCCAGCAATTAGGCTGCGCACCGGGGGCCGCGAACAATTCGGGCTGCACACGCACAAGCCGTTGCCGAGGCGCTCCTGTCGCGCATACCGCCGCCGCCCCCAAAATAAAATCGCGACGTTTCATGCTTTATTCCCTCACGCCTGCAGCATTGCGACCCTACTCCCCTCGCTGATGCTCAGGGTTCTGTTGCGCCGCAGCGCCCCCTGCGGAACCCCGACCGTCAGAGTGTGTGTGAAAAGTGGAGTTGATCCCCGCCGTGACCGGCAGGGCTGGTCACCGACGTCTGCGCCTTCAACGCGATAGACCAGCCCTGCCGGTCACGGCGGGGTGAGGCATCGACTTTTCACACACACTCGTCAGGGAGGGGAGCACGTTTACCCGCCGCCGAAATAATATCGCATCGCCGTCTTCAAGATCCCCGCGACCTTGAAATTCACCATGTGGCTGGCCCAGAACAGCTCGCGCTTGTCGCACACCGTCGAAATACTGAACTTGTCGATCTCGCCCTCCAGCTCGCCGTTCATTTTCGACCCAGCCATTCGCTTGCGCAGCTCTCTGGCCGATCGAATTCGTTCCGCCACGGTTTCCGCGCGCCGCTTCGAAATCCGCCCGTACTGGAGCTTCAGTTGATTCAGCCGCTCCCCCGCGTCGTAGGTCGCATCCACCAGTTCCGCGCGCGTCATCCATTCGGTTTCGTAACTCAGGATGCTCTCCCAACTTGGCTGCACCAGCAACTGGCGATGCTCTTCGAGTGTTCGCGCGAAACACTTGTAGCCGAATTTTTCCGGCTCCTCGAACACCCGGCTGCCCGGATCCAAAAATGGACCCATGGGAGAAATGAAGCACGACAATCTGCGATCGCTCATCTTGAACAGCTTCTCGCAGTAGTCGATGGTCTCCATCACGGATTTGTAGGTCTGCCGCGGCAGCCCGATCATGTAGAACACGTCGATGCGCGTGCATCGCAAGTGCAGCGCTTCGACCAGCGCCGCTTCCATTTGTTCATTATCGTAAGCCGGTTCGCCGTCCTGCGCGCGACGCACGTCGTGATCGTGACTTTCCGGGCTCAGCTCCAGGCTCCAGTTGCGGACGTTTTTGTCGATCTGCCGCAGAAAGTCGATCGGCGGCACGTCGAAAAATTCGAACACGATCTGGTTCTCGATATCTTCCTTCTTCAACCGGTCGAGCACTTCATCGCAATGCTCCCGCCCGGCCTGCAGCAGATCGCCCACCAGAAACAGCGGCCCGCGCGAGAACTTCGATAGCGTCACCATGTTCGCGACCAGATTCTTCGGGCTCCGAAACACCGGCTGCGTCCGCATCGTCAGGTGACCGCACGTGGTATGCGAGCTCCCGCAGGTGGCGCATTCATGCGCGCAGCCCTTCACCGTAAACACCGCCGTGATCGGATTGCGCAGCCAGCCCTGGAACGGCACTACGCTGGTCAGGTCGCGATGCCGCAGCACCATCTCGACCATCAAGTCCGGCCGCAGATCCGCGAAATCGAGCGTCGGCGGCAGAAACGTCAGCGGATTCACGTGCTGCAGCCCATGCTGCTTGTACGTCAGGTTCGGAATCTTGTCGAGAGGCGTCCCGTCGCGCAGCGCCGTCAACAACTGATAGAGCGGCTGCTCCGTGCTGTCGCCGCGCAGCACGTAATCCACCTGGTTGTAGCGGATCAGCTCCTCATGAAAATAGGTGGAGGAGAGCCCTCCGAAAATGATCGGCACGTCGGGATGAATTTCCTTCACCAGCTTGGCCACTTCGAGCGCCCCATGTGCATGCGGCAGCCAGTGCAGGTCGATGCCCACCGCTTTCGGCTTCTGCCTGCGCAAAAAATCGGGGACCGAGAAAGTCCGGCTCTTCATCATGCGGACCGCCAGGTTCACGATGCGGACCCGCATTCCCTTGGCGTGCAGATAGGTCGCCATGGTCAAAAACCCGGCCGGATACATCTCGAACACCGTCGAGGACGGGATCAGATCGCTGACCGGACCGTAGAAGATCGACTTCTTGCGGAAGTCGTAAACGCTGGGCGCGTGCAGTAGCAGCAGGTCCAGCTCAGAACCGCGTGGCATTAAGGTGCGATTATCGCATGCCCTGATTGTTGGCCGCGAATGAACGCGAATCGAGCTTTGCAAAATCTGCCTTATCGGCTTGACCGGCGATTTAACGATCCCGGGCGAGCTAGACCAAGTGTCCTGTCGCAAAGAAAACGTTCCCACACATGCTAACGGTATCTCTGCGACATTCCATTAGTTCTATCAATCCGAGCAGAATGGACGGCGGATTTCAATCCGTGCGGAGCTTCAGCTCCGCTCGCCGGGGAGCAAGGCTGAAGCCTTGCGCGGATTGAAATCCGCCGTCCAGGGAGTGTCTGCGGCCTTACGCAAATTGCAGCGATTCGTGTTCATTCGTGGCCAAAAATCTAGCGCGGCGCTCTCGGCCCTGGACCTCGCGCGAAGCTCGACATGGGCGGAGGCGGCGGAGGTTCCGGCTCCGGTGGTGGTTTCTTGGGACGCGCGTCGAGCCGCGTCAGGATCATCTCTTCTTTGGCGCGCGCGAACTTCGGCGTCCCCGGCGCGACGCCCGTCGCCGCGACCATTTCGTCCGTGATCTCGAGCGACAGCGGCAGATATTTCTGGAAATAATTTTTGATCCGGTCCTGCACCAGGCGCTGATCCGAATACACCATCAGGTACAGCACCAGCTCGCCCGGCGCTTTCACCAGGACCTGGTAAAGCTGCGACGTCTTATTCAGTTTCGCGCCCTTCAGAATCTTTTCGAGCTTGCCCGCCGCCGCGTCGATCTTCTGCGCCGCGTTCACTTCCGCCTTGGTCAGCCCCGACGCGTTGATCAGCGCCGTCCGCTCCTTGGCGTTTAGTTTTTCGAACAGAATCGCCAGGAACAACGGCATGGCGTGAATCCGGTAATCGACCGGCGCGGTCTGGCGCGCCTTCTGCAGTTTCGCGAAGGTCGCCAGATTCAGCTTCGGACCGGCCAGCGCCGCCGAAAAGAGGCCGATCAGTTTTTCGTCTTCGAGCGCCTTCATCACGTCGCCGGCCAGCGGTTCCGCCGCGATGTGCCGCAGTTCCGAGCCGAGCGCTTCGGGCGTGATCTTCGAGAGCATCTCCGCTTCGCGCGCGTTTTCGTATTGCAGCCGCGTCCGCTCGTCGATCGTGTAGTTCAGCCGGACCTTGAATCGAATCAGCCGCAGCATGCGCGACGGATCGTCATAGAACGCGTAATTGTGGATGGCGCGCAATTCCTTGCGCTCGATATCGCCGACGCCGTTAGTCGGATCGATGGGAAGTCCCAGCGAAGCTTTGTTCAGCGACAGAGCGATGGCATTCACCGTGAAATCGCGCGAGCGCAGATCTTCGTGAATCGCGGCCGCGGGAGTAATCTGCGGCTTGCCGCCCGCCTTCGGATATTTCTCCGACCGCGCCATGGCCAGCTCAGCGGTCACGCCGCCCGGAAACGTCAGCTCCACGCATTTACGCAGATCGTCGGTCGAGACCACCGTCGCGCCGTGCTTCTCGATGGCCTTCAGCAGCTTCAGCGGACTGGTTTCGATCGTGAAATCGAGATCGCGCACCGGGAATCCGCCCAGCATATCGCGCATCGCGCCGCCCGTGAGGAACAGGTTCACGCCCGCCGCCGCGGCGATCTTTTGCATCTCGGCCACCACACGGAACTGGTCCGTGCTCAGGTGGCTTTCCAGCATGAACATGTAATCGCTCATTCGCTACTCGCCTCAATCCTCGCGCTAAGCGCGCGGGTGATGTTGGTCGACCGTCTCCCGAAGCCGGCGCCGCGCCACGTGGGTATAGATTTGCGTGGTGGAAATATCGGCGTGCCCCAGCATGATCTGAACGCTGCGCAGGTCCGCTCCACCCTCCACCAAATGCGTGGCGAAGCTGTGCCGGACCACATGCGGCGTCAAATTCCTGAAAATCCCAACCTGCCGTCCGTACAATCCCAACAGCTTCCAGAATCCCTGCCGCGTCATCGCCGAACCGCGCGCGGTGACAAATAAATACCGGCTCGCCCGGCCCTTCAAAAGCCGCGCACGCCCGTCGCCCAAATACCGGTCGATCGCCTCCCGAGCTGATTCGCCGAACGGCACCAGCCGCTGCTTGTTCCCCTTGCCGGTCACCCGCAGCACCGCGAATTCGCCGTCCACGGCCGAGCGTTCGAGCTTGCACAACTCGCTGACCCGCAGCCCGGTGGCGTACAACAACTCGAGCATCGCCCGATCCCGCAGCCCGGTCGGCTTAGCTGCGTCCGGTGCGCCCAGCAGCCGATCGAGTTCCTCCCGGTTCAAGTACTTCGGCAGGGTCGACCACTGCTTCGGCTGCGCCAGGTGCTCGGTCGGGTCCTGGTCGATCTTCCCCTCCCGGGCCAAAAAGCTATAAAAGTTACGCAGAGTAGTAATATGACGCGCAATCGTCCGGGGTGACAGCCCCGCGCTGTACAAGGACTCGACGTAGCTCGCCAGCTGGTCCGGAACGGCGGTAAGGGCCGGGACCTGTTCGCTAAATCGTTCTAAATCAAACTGATATGAATTCAGAGTATTCGCGGAGAGCCCCTTTTCGACGCGGCAGAAGTCGAGGAAGGACTTCACGAGGGTCGAATCGGCGCTCAACGCCTTCATTTAGCTAATGATACAATATTTGCGAAATTGTTTGAAAGGAAAAGCCGCAAAAAGCGTGCGCAAGTGGCTCTAACCACCAACAAAAGAGTGCTTTTGGCCCGCTTCGACCGCGAGACGCTGGCCGGCTTCGTCCAATCCCCCAGTGGTTTCGGCCCCGAATTCATCGAGCTCCTTAGCCCTGAGGGCTCGCTGGTGAACGTCCCCTACACTGAGACAAAAGTCGTTTGTTTTGTGCGCGATTTCGATCACGGAGAGACCTGGCGCGAGCACCGTGCGTTCTCCACCCGCCCCAAATCGGCCGGCCTGTGGGTTCGTTTATTGTTCCGCGACGGCGATTCCGTCGAAGGAATGCTCGCCAACAATCTTTTGCAAATCGAACCCAACGGCTTCAGCATCATTCCGCCCGACCCGACCTTCCAAAACCAGCGGCTGTTTGTCCCGAAAGCCGCTCTAGCCGACGTGCAGGTCCTGGGAGTCATCGGCAGCCCGCTGAAGCGTCGTCCGTCGAAAAAGGTGGAAGCGGACCAGGGTCAGTTGGAGATGTTCCCCTAATCTCCACGCCGCGTCGGGATCCGGACCAGCACGTACCCGATCGCCAGAAACGCCGCGAGCGACAGCCATGCGCCGGCTCTGGGCAGCCAGGAGAGTTCCTCGTGACCGGTCAGCAGCCAGGTGATTGACGGCCTCCCGCCCAGAAACCACGCGGCCAGCAAGAGTGCGGCGAGGGCTTCCCCCGCGATCAGGCCGAATGCGATCAACTTACCGTGGTCTTCAGCGCGCTTTTTCCCCTCGTCATCCTGTTTCGCGACCACGCGGTCAGCGAGCCATTTCATCATCCCTCCCAGAAAAATCGCCGCCGAGGTTTCCAACGGCAGATACATTCCGATCGCGATCAGCATCGGCGCGCGCGCACCACACAGGATCAGCACCATGCCCAGCGCGACGCCGATCCCGAGCAGTCCCCACGGCATTTGTCCGCCGACGATTCCCTGCGCGAACTCAGCCATCAATGCGGCTTGCGGCGCTGGAAACGAAAGGCTGCCGATTCCTCCGGTGGCCAGATTCGCTTCGTGCAGTGCGATCATCGGCAGCATCAGAAACATCGCCAGCAGCGCCACGGCCAGCATCTTCACCAATTCCATCCTCCACGGAGTTGCTCCCAACATGTGGCCGGCCTTCAGATCTTGCATCAATGATCCCGAAACCGACGCCGCGATGGCCACGACGGCTGCCACTCCCAGGACCGCCGCGATTCCCGAGGCTCCCGTCTCGCCGATGGTCAACATCAGCAGGGCCGTGAGAATCAGCGAAGGCAGAGTCAATCCCGAGAGCGGCTGATTCGTCGCGCCCGCCAGGCCGACCAGGTATCCGCCCATCGCGCAGATCAGAAATCCGCTGACCGCCATGACGATCGCCGCGCCGATCGCCGCCGACCATCCATGCGTGAAGCCGTAATACATCGAAATGAGCGGGACCAGCAGCGCGCCAATCGCGAAAATCACTCCGCGAAGGGGCAGGTCCTGGTCGCGAGTTTCCTCGGACGGGGCAGCGGCGAACACCCCGCGCAGCATAGCGATGAACGGCCCGCGCATCGAGAACACCATGTTCGCCGCACCCGCCAGTAAGACGCCTGCCGCGATGGGGCGGACGAACCCGTGCCAGACCCCGAAAGCGGTGGCCTCGGGCGAAAGGTTATGCAGGACGGGATCGAAAAACAGCAGCAGCGGGACGATCACCCACCACGCCAGAACCCCACCCGCGAAGTTCGCCGCAGCCAGGCTGGGTCCCACGATGTAGCCGATGCCGATCAGTGCGGGCGAGAGGGCAGGCGCGGCCCAGGCAACACCGCCGCCGCGCGGGGACGGCAGGAACCCGCGGATCGAATCGCGAAAAATCTGAAGGCCTTTGTAGTCCGTAAGAATTTGGAGAAACCCGCCGAACGCCATCGAGCCGAACATCATCCTCGACGCTCCGGTTCTCTCGGCGCCGGTGCCCGCTACGGCTTCCGGCCATTCGAGCGTCCGGTCAGCGAGCAGCGTCCGGCGGATGAGGATGGTGAACAGAACACCCAGCATTCCGCCGGTGACCAGGAGCATGGATGCCTGCCAGTAATGCGACCGAAGGTCGGCCCACAGCGGCCGGCCGTCCATCCCGGCGATTAAGAAGGAAGGGATCACGAAAACCGCGCCGCTGATCAGGGCTTGGCCGGCCGAAGCCGCGGTGCTGGCCATGTTCTGTTCCAGGCGAATCTTGAAGAGCGTGGCGGCGATGACGGCGGCCGGAACGGTCGCGGTGACAGTCCACCCGGCCTTCAGTCCGAGGTAGGCGTTCACGGCGCCGAACACCAGGGCGAGGAAAAGTCCCGCTGCGACAGCCTTAACGCTCAATTCGCGGGGCTGATCCATCGGTGTGTCATTCTACCGTGAAAACTTGCGTGGTGCCTGAGACAGCCGGCAAGACCGGCCGTCCTACATGATCTGGCGGGTCCGCACGCCTTGAACCTGGTGCGTGATGAGATCACCTACCAGCCCTAGAAAGCGGATCATGTGCGGTAAGCCTGCATGCGCTTCGAAGGTGGCTTCGTCTTTCCACTCGGAGTGGATGTAGAAGACCAGCGGGCTGCGCACCGATTCGAAAAGATGGATCCGCAGGCAGCCGGGTTCAGCTCGGGTCGGCTCCAGGAGCAGCTTCAATTCGTCCCGGAGCTGATTCTCTTTGCCCGGCTTGGGTTCGAAACGAACGAATGTATACAGCGGCAAGATCCACCTCTTTTCAAGAATATTCGGTTCGGGGATGAGGCGATTTGTCCGGGTTCCGCGCTTGTATGAATGAAGGGCTGGTTGTACCCATGAATCAACGGATCATGCTGATCGCTGCCGGAATCGCGCTGGCCGGCGGATGGCTTTACTTCTCGCGGAGCACCAATCATTCGCCGTTCACAGAACGGGAGACGCAGCGCGCCATTACCGCTCCCGTGGTCAAAACCGTGTGCGTCGACACGATTCAGAATCTGAGCGGTAAACCGGCGAACATGGTGGGGGTCGACGGCGAACTGGTGGCTCAGCTCCGGAAAGTGGGCTTCCCGTCGTCGCGAATGCTCGCCCAGGAAAATGGCCCGAAGTGCGACGCGCTGGTGAACGGTGAACTGGTGGAGCTTTCAGGCCGCGGACGCAAGACCGCGCACATCGATTTTCGCCTTACGCTCACGGGCGAGGAGGCTCCGCGGATCTCTTCATCGGCCGCCGGAAAGAGCAGCGACAACCGCATCGCGAAATTCGCATCCAGTTTCCGGACGGCCCAGTCCAGCGCGCAATCGGAGCAGGAGCGGGCCGAACACGAAGCCTTGTTTGCGGCCATCAAACAGCAGGCGATCCAGATCCAGGCCGCCTATCAGCGTGGACTGCCTCCCTGGCTGAGTGGTTCCGGCAGCGGGCAATAGCCCTTTTTCATAAACCCTTCCGATTCCATCCCCAGGGCGTGATTGAACCGCGCCCGGTAGTTCTCCCATGCGATCGCCGAGGTCAACTCGACAAGCTGCGGGTCGCTGAGATGCCGTCGCAGGGAGTCGAACAGCTCCTCCGGGATTTCGACTTTGGTCCGGGTCATTTCCACGGCGTACCGGATGGCCAGTTTTTCGAGTTCGGTGAATTCCGGCGATTCCTCAAATTGCGCCAAGGCGCGCAGTTTGGCCTCCGTCAGGCCCGCTTTTCTGCCCACGGCAGAACCGATGTCGATTCAAAACGGGCATCCCACCAGCATCGCGACTTTGATCTGAGCCAGCTCCTTCAGCGTGTGATCGACCGTGTGCATCCTCATCTGCGTGTAATCCATTTGCCCCGACGCCCACAGCAGGGGCGTACGGTGGGCGGTTACTTTCAGGGGCTCAATTACGCGACCAAGTTGGCGTTTCGTCATCCAATAGACGATGCGAGTGAACAGGTTAGCTTGGGAAGGCTCGATTCCGGCAAGGCGCGGCATGCGTTTAGGATGTAACGGTACATTCCGAGGATGCAACCTCGCGTGGCCGTCAACCGTATTGTTATAATGTAGACTCCCTATGCACAAGGAAATGGATAAGAAGATTATCCTGTTGACGCCACGAGGGTTTTGCGCTGGAGTGGTGCGCGCGATCGACGTCGTGAAGATCGCCCTGGATTTGTACGGCGCGCCCATCTATGTGCGCAAAGAGATTGTGCATAACCGCCACGTAGTCGACGAGCTGCGCGGCGCGGGTGCCATCTTTATTGAAGAGCTGGACGAAGTGCCGGAGGGAGCGCGCGTCATTTTCAGCGCTCACGGGGTTTCCCCCGCCGTTCGGGCCCAGGCCAAAGCTCGGAAACTGCACGTGATCGACGCCACTTGCCCGCTGGTGACCAAGGTGCACCTTGAAGCGGTGCAGTTCGCCAAGAAGGGCTATACCATCGTTCTGATCGGGCACAAGGATCACGATGAGGTGATCGGCACGCTGGGTGAAGCGCCCGAATCGACCGTTCTGGTGTCGACTGAAGCCGACGTCGATCGCCTCGAAGTGAAAGATCCGGAGCGGGTTTCCTATATCACCCAGACCACTTTGAGCCTGGATGAAACCAAGGACATCGTGGCGCGGCTGAAGGTCCGGTTCCCGGCGATCATGGGGCCCAAGGCGCAGGATATCTGCTACGCGACGGAGAACCGGCAGCTGGCGGTAAAAGAGGTGGTTCCGAAGTGCCAGGTGCTGCTGGTGGTGGGGTCGCAGAATAGCTCCAATTCGCGACGGCTGGTGGAAGTTTGTGAGAACATGGGAGTACCAGCGTATCTCATTGATGATCTGAGTGAAGTGAAGAGCGAATGGCTGGATAATGCGTCGACCGTCGCCGTGACGGCCGGAGCTTCAGCCCCGGAAAATCTGGTGGAAGAGCTGATCGAGAGTCTGCAACAGCGCGGGTTCAACCAGCTCGAAGAGATGCATGTTAAAGAGGAAGACGTGCGGTTCCATCTTCCTTCGGAACTGACCAGGGCGGTGCAGAGTGCCAACTGATTTCCGTCTATGAGCCCAATTCTACAGGTCGCCGACGCGCTGACGGCCGGTTGTGCGCAGGCTACGCGGCGCGGTGTCGATTATCTGCTCTCCCTGCAACGCCCGGAAGGGTACTGGTGGGCGGACCTGACCGCCGACACCACGCTCGAATCCGATTACATCCTGCTCGAGCTGTGGCGCCATCCGCCGCAGAACGGCGTGTGGGATCCGCCGTCGCGGGAGCGGATCGAACGCGCGGTCCAGTCGATTCTCGATCGCCAACTGCCGGATGGCGGGTTCAACATTTATGCGCAGGGTCCGTCGGAGATCAGCGCGACGGTGAAGGCTTATACGGCGTTGAAACTCGCCGGGCTCGATTATGACGATCCGAATCTCGCCCGGGCGCGGGAGCGGATTCTCGCCATGGGCGGACTGCAGCACGCCAATTCCTACGTCAAGATCAACCTGAGCCTGTTTGGCCTGTACCCGCGCGAGCATACGCCCATGATTCCGCCGGAAGGCATGCTGCTCGGCCGGTTGATCTACGAAATGTCGAGTTGGACGCGCGCGATCGTGATTCCGTTATCGATCGTGTACGCGATGAATCCCCGGCGTCCGGTGCCGGCCGGGTTCACGGTGAATGAGCTGATCAAACCCGGGGTGCCATTCGAATTTCCGAATAACGAAGGCTTCTGGAGCTGGCGCAATTTCTTCCTCAAGACCGACGTGGTCCTCAAGTTCCTGGAACGCCGCATGTGGCGCGGGCTGCGCACCCGGGCGATTCGCATGGCCGAGCAGTGGATGCTCGAGCGGACCCGCTATACCGACGGTCTGGCAGCGATTTATCCGCCTATGATGTACGTGATCATGGCGCTCGATCTGTTGGGTTATCCCAAGGATCATCCTGATGTCAAGGAAGCCGAGCAGCAGTTTTTCAACCTGCTGGTGGATGACGAGCGCGGGTTTTATTTCCAGCCGTGCTTCTCGCCGGTGTGGGATACGGGAATCGCGGCGTATGCGCTGGGCGAATCCGGCTATGCTCCCGATGAGGCCTTGCGGAAGTGCGCCAACTGGCTGCTGACCAAAGAAGTCCGGCGCAAGGGCGACTGGAGCGTCAAACGTCCCAATGTCGAGCCATCCGGCTGGTACTTCGAATTCGCCAACGAATCTTATCCGGATATCGACGACACTGGCCAAGTGCTGCTGGCGCTCAGCCACGCTAAGGCGTCGTCCGGGCATGATGTCTGCGTGAAGCGCGCGGTGGACTGGCTGCTCGCCATGCAGTCGAAGGACGGCGGGTGGGCGGCGTTCGACGTCGATAATAACTGGCATTTTCTGAGCGCGGTGCCGTTTGCTGATCACAACGCCATGCTCGATCCGACCTGTCCGGATATCACCGGTCGAGTGATGGAAGGGCTGCTCGCGTCGGGCGTGCGGCAGGATCATCCGGCCATCCGGCGCGGCGTCGAATTTTTGAAGCGCACCCAGGAAGCCGACGGAAGCTGGTACGGGCGCTGGGGCGTCGACTATGTTTATGGAACGTTCCTGGCGCTGCGCGGATTGCAGGCCGCGGGCGTGAGCGATCGCGAAGCTTACGTACTGCGCGCCGGCGAGTGGCTGCGGTCGATTCAGAATGCGGACGGCGGATGGGGCGAGAGCTGCGAAAGCTACGACCGGAACACGTTCGTTCCGGCGCACAGCACGCCGTCGCAGACCGCCTGGGCGATCCTGGGTCTGCTCGCGGGCGGAGACACGACCAGCAACAGCCTGCACAAAGGCGTCGAATTTCTGATGGAAACGCAGCGGAACGACGGAGGCTGGGATGAGGATTTATCCACCGGCACCGGATTCCCGGGCGTGTTCTACCTGAAGTATCACTATTATCGCCATTCGTTTCCGGTTCTGGCGCTGTCTACCTACCTGAAAACGAGGAGTGGCCAGACTGAATATCAGAACGGAGCAAACCGTAAATGAGAGTTCCGCTAAGCCAGGTTGCCGATATGGCGACCTATATCGCCAAGAACAAGATCCGACCCAAGCCGGAGTGGCAGAAGAATCTGGCGCCCGTGGACGATTCCAATAATCCGTTCAAGATCGTCCATGCGCAGATCCCTTCGCTGCATGCCAAGGGCGATCGCAAGTCGCATCCCATGATTCACAAGCGGTTCCCACTGGTGATGATGCTCGAACCGCTGCACGCCTGCAATCTCACCTGCACGGGCTGCGGACGGATTCGCGAATATGAATCGAGCATCCGGGAGCGGTTGTCGCTCGAGCAGTGTTTGAAAGCCGTCGACGAATGCAACGCGCCCATGGTGTCGATCTGCGGAGGCGAGCCGCTGCTGTATCCGGAGATCGCGCAGCTCGTTGCTGCAATTCTGGATCGCGGAAAATACATCCAGCTCTGCACGAACGGGATGTTCCTGGTCAAGAAGCTCAAGGAATTCAAGCCGCATCCCGGCCTGGTCTTCAACGTCCACCTGGACGGAATGGAAAAGAATCACGACATTTCGGTCGAGCGTGAAGGCGTGTTCAAGGAAGCCATCGAAGGCGCCCGGGCCGCTAAGGCTGCCGGATTCAAAGTTTTCTCGAACACGACGGTCTATAAAGAGACCGATATGAACGAAATCTGGCAGTTGTTCGAACTGCTGGAGACGTTCAAGGTGGATGGTCACGCGATTTCGCCGGCATATGGCTACTCGGCGGTGAACGATCGCGAAATTTTCCTGACGCGCGAGGATGTCTACGAGAAATTCAAGGACATCGACAAGTTTTCAAAACGCTTTCCGCTGGCGGCGAGCCCGGTGTACATGGAATTCCTGAAGGGCGACCGCGACCTTCCCTGCACCGCCTGGGGAATGCCCACCTACAACGTAAAGGGCTGGAAAGGCCCGTGCTACCTGATCACGGACGGACATTACGACACCTTCGAAGACTTGATGACCAAAGTCCCGTGGGATAACTACGGGACGGGCAACGATCCGCGCTGCCAGGATTGCATGGTGCACTGCGGCTACGAACCGTCGGCCGCCTATGGAATCAATTCGAAATTCAGCGATTCGTTCAAATCGCTGAGCTGGCTGTTGAGTTAGGTGAAGCCGACTCTCGTTACGGGAGCGACCGGGTTTCTCGGCTGGCACGTCGCGCGCCAGCTTCTGGATCGCGGGGATCGGGTGCGTGCACTGGCTCGCGATCCATCGAGGATTCGCGAGTTGGAGGGGACGGAAGTCGTACGGGGCGATCTACGGGATTCGGATTCGCTCGCGCGGGCGGTCGAGGGATGCGGCGTGGTGTTTCACGTCGCCGCGGATTATAGGTTGTGGGCACGCGATCCGGAAGAAATGTTCCGGTCGAATGTGGAGGGAACCAGGAATCTGCTGAACGCCGCGAAAGGCGCTGGCGTCGAACGGGTGGTGTACACCAGCACGGTGGGGTGCATCGGTATTCCGAAGGACGGGATCGGGGATGAACAAACGCCGGTCGCTGTGGAGGAGATGACGGGGCCGTACAAGCGTTCGAAATTCGAAGCGGAGCGGGTGGCGCTTGGATCCGGGATAGATGTGGTCGCCGTAAATCCTACAGCTCCGGTGGGGGATCACGATTTTAAGCCGACGCCGACTGGCAAGATGGTGGTGGATTTCGTGCGCGGCGCGATGCCGGGGTTTGTCGATACGGGGCTGAATATTGTAGACGCGCGGGACGTGGCGCAGGGGCATTTACTGGCGCTCGAACGGGGAAAAAGCGGGGAACGGTATATTCTGGGGTCGGAGAACCTGACGCTGGAACAGATTTTCGGGAAACTGGCGCGGATTGCCGGTAAGCCCGCGCCAACCATTCGCGTTCCGTATTTTGTGGCCTTCGCGGTGGGCGCCGCGTCGACGGCCTGGGCGGGAATTACGGGAAAAGCGCCGCTCGCGCCGCTCGACGGGGTGCGGATGTCGAAGAAGAAGATGTGGGTGTCGCATGACAAGGCGACACGCGAATTGGGATACCGGCCGGGGAGCGCGGAGATTGCGCTCGAACGGGCGGTGCAGTGGTTCCGGCGGAACGGTTATGTGACGGATGGATACTCGGGCGATGCGCACCTGGCTGCTGGTCGCCGCTGAACGGCGGGAGTTCGATGGCTTGATGAAGCGGCTAGAAGCGTCGAAGAAGCTGGATTGGCCGGTGGAGTTCGCGGTGGAATCGCAGTTTCGGGGCGAGCGTTGGTGGATGGTGGCAAATGGGCCTGGCCGGGAAGCAGTCGAACAGGCTTTGGAGAGCAGAGTGGAAGTCAGCGGAATCGTGAGCACTGGATTTTGCGGCGCCCTCGACCCGGCGCTCGGCATTGGCGATATCGTCGAGCACGGGTTGGTGTGCGCGGATCGTGTCGCCGTGACGGCCGGGGAAAAGGCGGAGTTGCGCGCGAAAACCGGGGCCGCGGCGGTCGACATGGAATCGGCCGCGGTCGCCGAAAAGGCCCGGGAGTGGAACGTACCGTTCCGTTCGGTGCGCGCTGTTTCGGATCTCGCTGCGGAGGACATGCCGCTCGATTTCAATCTGTATCGCGACGCGCGCGGCCGGTTTTCCCGGACCCGCATTGCGCTGGCAGCCGTTCAAAGACCATTTACCGCGATTCCGGCGCTGCTGCGTCTCGACCGGAACTGCCGGATCGCATCCGAAGCTTTAGGGGAATTCTTTGTCAACCGCGGACTGTAGCCTTTTAACCGAAGCGCCGGGCACGACGACCATGAAGGCCGCCGTGTATCGCGGGGCAAGCCTGGTGGAAGTGGAATCGATTCCGGTGCCCCAAATCGGGGCGGGCGAGCTGCTGATTCGCGTCGAAGCCTGCGGGATCTGCCACACGGATCTCAAAAAGATCGAGTACAACCTGCTCGCGCCGCCGCGCATTTACGGGCACGAGACGGCCGGCGTGGTGGCCGCGGTGGGCGCGGGCGTTACGCGTTTTTCGCCGGGCGATCGCGTAATCGTGTTCCATCACATTCCGTGCGGAAAATGTTTTTACTGCCAGCGCAAGCTGTACGCGCAGTGCCCGGTATATAAAAAGGTCGGCGTAACGGCCGGGTATGAACCGGCGGGCGGCGGATTTTCGCAATACGTCCGCGCCATGGACTGGATTGTCGAGCAGGGCGTCGAAAAGATTCCCGCGGGCGTATCTTTCGATCAGGCGTGTTTTGTCGAGCCAGTGAATACGTGCCTCAAAGGCATCAAGCAGCTGAATCCGCAGCCGGAAGATGTGGTCGTGATTCTTGGGCAGGGACCCATCGGATTGATTTTCACGATGATGACGGCGCGCACCGGCGCCCGGATCGTGGCGACCGATGGAATGCCGGAACGGCGCGGGCTGGCGCTCGAATTCGGCGCGGAAGCGGCGTTCGATCCACGCGATCCATGTCTCGAAAAAACAGTGCGTTCGATGACCGATGGGCGCGGTGCGGATCTGGCCATCATCGCGACTTCGGCGCGCGGAATTGTCGAACAGGCGGTTGCAAGCTCTCGTCCTGGAGCGCGCATCCTGCTGTTTGCGCAGACCTCGCATCAGGAACGCATCGAGGTTTCGGGCGCGGATGTGTGCATGGGCGAGCGGGTTTTATGCGGTTCTTATAGCGCATCGGTGGATTTGCAAAAAGAATCTGCCGATCTGGTGTTTTCCGGAGCGCTCGCGGTGGAGCGGTTGATTTCGCATCGATTTCCGCTCGATCGCATCCATGAAGGCATCGATCTTGCGTTGCATCCCGCGGAAGGATCGTTGAAGATAGTAGTACAGCCTCAGAGGTGATAAATTAAGTGACTTCGCAGATGACGGCTGCCGTCCTGTACGGCAAGGAGCACCTGCAAATCGAGACTGTCGACGTGCCCCGCATCGGAGCGGGCGACGTACTGGTGCGCGTGCGCGCCGCGCTCACCTGCGGTACCGACGTCAAAGTCTTTCGACGAGGATACCACGCGCGCATGATCCAGCCGCCCGCGCTGTTCGGGCATGAGCTGGCCGGCGACATCGTGGCGATGGGACGCGAGGTGCGCGGATTCCATGTGGGCCAGCGCGTGGTGGCGGCCAATTCGGCGCCGTGCGGCGTGTGTTATTTCTGCCGGCGCGGCCAGGAAAACCTGTGCCAGGACCTGCTGTTCAACAACGGCGCGTACGCCGAATACATCCGCATTCCGGCGCGCATCGTCGAAAAGAACATGTACGAAGTTCCCGAGCATGTGAGCTATCAGGACGCGGCGCTGGTGGAGCCGCTGGCCTGCGTGCTGCGCGGTCTGGAGGAGAGCGGTCTGCGGGCGGGCGACACCATCGCCGTCATCGGCCTGGGCCCCATCGGGATGATGTTCGTGCGCGTCGCCAAGGCCGTATACAATGCGCGGGTGATCGCCATCGGCCGGCGGCAGACGCAGCTGGACCGGGCGCGCAAAATGGGTGCGGATGAAACCGTCGAAAATTGCGACGGCGCGGACATTATCGGGCCGGTGCGCGCGATGACCGGGGGACGCGGCGCGGATGTGGTGATCGAGGCGGTGGGCCTTCCCGAAGTCTGGCAGCTCGCCATTCGGCTGCTGCGTCGGGGCGGGGTGGTCAACTTCTTCGGGGGCTGTCCGAGCGGGACTGAGATCAAGCTCGACACCAATCTGCTGCACTATTCCGAACTGACCTGCAAAGCGAGTTTCCATCACACGCCCGCACTGGTGCGCAAGGCTCTGGATGCCGTATCGCGCGGCTGCGTTTCCGCCAAAGACATGGTGAATCGCGTGGAGCCGCTGATCAACCTGCTGGCGGTAATGCAACACCTGATGAGCCACAACGGGCATCTGAAGACTGCGATTATTCCCTAACTGGTGTGACCAAGGTGTCGGCCGCCCCCATCGATTTTCTCGCGTCCTCCGATGCGATGACGCGCGCATGGACGCTTCCCGAATCGCTCGACTACACGCGCTGGCTTGCGACCCATCATTACGAAAATTTTCAGGTGGTCAGCTTTCTGCTGCCCAAGCGCCTGCACCAGGATTTTTATAATGTCTACGCGTTCTGCCGCTGGGCGGACGATCTGGGCGATGAGGTCGGCGATACGCAAGAGAGTCTGCGGCTGCTCGCGTGGTGGCGCGAGGAGCTCAACCGGATGTACGCGGGCGAAGCTTCGCATCCCGTTTATGTCGCCCTTCGGGCGACCGCAGCACAGCACGATCTTTCCATTGAGACCTTCGACGATCTGATCAAGGCTTTCGAGCAGGACCAGACCGTCACGCGTTACCGGACCTTTAGCGATGTTTTCGAGTATTGCCGCTATTCCGCCAATCCCGTCGGTCGGCTGGTGCTGGGGTTATGCGGTTATCACGACGCGGCGCGCTATGCACTGTCGGACGCCACCTGCACCGCGCTTCAACTCGCCAACTTCTGGCAGGATGTGACCGTCGATTGGGCGAAGGACCGCGTGTATCTGCCGGTCGAGCTGCTCGAAAAACACGGCACGGCGGTGGACGCGATTGCGCAGCGCAGGTTTGACGGGTCGTTTCGCGCGGCGATGAAAGAGGCCGTGGATGTGGCGCGCGGCCTGTTCCTCGGCGGCCTTCCGCTGATCGATCAGGTGGACCGGCGGCTGGCGATCGACCTCGAATTATTCAGCCGCGGCGGGTTGAAGGTGCTCGAGAAGATCGAGCGCCAGGATTACAACGTGCTGGCGGCGCGGCCCGCGATTTCGAAAATCGAACGCGTCGGGATCCTGCTGGGCGCGATCCGCCGCCGGGCCTTTTCGCGCGCCGCATGACGCTCGAAGATTCTTATCGGTGGGCCGAAAACGTCGCGCGATCGCAAGCCAAGAATTTCTATTACTCGTTCCTCTTGCTTCCCGCGCCCAAACGCCGGGCCATGTGCGCGATCTACGCGTTCATGCGCTATTGCGACGATTTAAGCGACGACGAGGGGGCCATTGAACAAGGGGGGGATCGGGCCGCGGAGATTGCGCGGTGGCGTGGCGATCTTAAGTCGGCTTTGAACGGACGTGCTCCCGACCATCCGTTGTGGCCCGCCTTTGCCGATTCGGTGGCGCGCTACAAAATTCCGCATCTCTATTTTCTCGAAATGATCGAAGGCGTCAGCTCCGATCTCGAACCGCGCGCGATCCGGACTTTCGATGAGCTGTATCGCTACTGCTATCACGTCGCGAGCGTGGTGGGGCTGACCATCATTCACATCTTCGGATTCGAAGACCCGAAGGCGCTGGAATTGGCTGAGAAGTGCGGCATCGCGTTTCAGCTCACCAACATTCTGCGGGATGTCCGTGAGGATGCGGAGAAGCAGCGCGTTTATCTTCCGGCCGAGGATTTCGAGCGGTTCGGCGTCTCGGCGAAAACTTTCGAGCCTGCCGATGCGTTTCGCCGGCTGATGGAGTTTGAAGCGCAGCGGGCACGCGACTATTACCGCGAATCGGCGCCGCTGACTGGGATGATCGAGGCGTCCAGCCGGCCGTCGCTGCGCGCGTTGATCGCCGTGTATTCCCGCCTGCTCGACCGGATTGTCGAATCGAATTACGACGTCCTGTCGAAACGCGTGCGGGTTCCGGGGTGGGAGAAAATCTGGCTGCTGGTCCGTTCGCGGCTGGGCGCGAACAATAGGAGAGACTGAAAGCATGCAGCTCGCATTCATTGGACTTGGAAAAATGGGTTCCGGTATGGCACACAATCTGGTGCGTGCCGGATTCGACGTCACGGTGTACAACCGGACCCGCGCGAAAGCAGAGGCGATCGAAAAGGCGCGGGTGGCGGATTCGCCCGGCGAGGCAGCGCGCGACGCGGATGTGGTGATGACCATGCTTGCCGACGATCCGGCGGTCGAGCGCGTGGTCTTCGGCGATCACGGAATCGCGTCCACGCTGCGCAAAGACGCGCTTCACATTTCACACAGCACCATCAGCACGGCGCTCGCGCGGAAGCTTGCCGAGGGGCACTCGGCACTCGGCCAACGCTACCTGAGCGCCCCGGTATTCGGACGTCCGGACGCGGCCGAATCGAAGCGGTTGGTGGTGGCGGCGGCCGGGGCTGCGGACCTGATCGAC
Source organism: Terriglobia bacterium (assembly GCA_963797245.1). Classification (GTDB taxonomy): domain Bacteria; phylum Acidobacteriota; class Terriglobia; order Bryobacterales; family Bryobacteraceae; genus Palsa-187. The sequence goes on along the minus strand of CAWCPE010000002.1, from coordinate 115,317 downwards.
CGCGCACGGCCGTTGTTCGACGCGATCGGCCGGGCCACGTTCATCGCCGGAAGCGAGCCGTGGCAGGCCAATGTGCTGAAGGTGTGCGGCAATTTCATGATCGCCAGCATGCTTGAAACTTTCGGAGAAGCCTACGCGACGCTGCGCAAATCGGGCGTAGATCCGCACACGTTTCTCGAAATTATGAACGCGCTGTTCGCGTCGCCGGTTTATGCGGGCTATGGCGCCGCGATCGCGGACGCGAAATTTCAGCCGGCGGGATTCGCGCTGAAGCTGGGACTGAAAGACGTACGCCTGGTGCTGGCCGCCGCCGAAGAGTGCGCCGCGCCGATGCCGATCGCGAGCTTGATCCGGGATCAGTTCATTTCCGCGATTGCGCAGGGCCAGGGCGAATGGGACTGGTCGGGAATCGCCACTGTCTCCGCGCGCAATGCGGGGCTGGCGATTACTTAAACATGTAGCGAATGCCGGCCAGTGGCCCGAGCAGGGTTTCCGTAAAATACTGATCGCCCTGGGGCGAGGTTTTGTAGTGAAACCCCTTCTCGCTCAGGAAAAATTCGAAGCGTCCATAGCGCGCCACGGCCGAGGCCTGCACGTCCCAGATATCGGCGTGATGCACCAGGCCGAACCCGGAGGCTTTCATTTCCAGGCGGAAATGGCGGCTCGGATGATACTCGAGCCCCACGCCGAGGGTGGGGAAAATGATGTCCTTGTTGCCGCTGGTGGGAATCGCGTCCGGATCGGCCGGCGCGTCGAAGCTGGTTCCGACGCTCACGTATTGAATTTGATACAGCGTCTTGAGCCGGAATTTCGCGCTGTTGGAAGGGTACGGAAAGGTGAGATAATCCCAGCTCAGCTTCATGCTCTGCACGGTGTAGCGCGTGAGCACGGAATCGCTGGGCGCGAAATTGTCGCCGAAAAAATTGTACGTCTCCGTGCTGCCAAGCACGCTGGTGCCGAATCCCTGTTTTCGCCAATATGTGAATTCGAAGCTATTCTCATGGCCAGTGGGAATGGTGATCACGGCTCCGTAGGAGTATTTCTTGTTCCCGGTGAAGTGCAGGTTGCCGGGAAGAAAGGTGGTGTCGGAAGATCCTCCGCGCATCACCGGCTGATCGTTGTTGTACCAGTAAAACGGCATAATCGAGAAAGCGTCGCCGCCGGTGTCGCGTTCCTGCGGCGGCGTAGGCGTGGCCTGCGGAACCGTGGGTGGAAGTTGGACGGTCGGCTTGGGGGTGCTGGGAGTGCCGGGAACCGTGACGGGCGGCGGCGTTTGTTGCGGCGGTGGAGGCTGCTGTTGCGCCGGCGGCTGCGATGGCGCATCCGCGTCGGTCGGAGTCTGTGATTGGGCGAAGCTCGCCAGGGTGCCGAAGAGAAGGCAAACGATCCCACTCGAAAATGTCAACTTCACTTGTTCCTCATTGAAATGATTGGGTAAAACGAGTCTCCGGATATTTTAACAGTTGACACGCTACGGAAGTGCGAACTTCTTTAGGTGCGCGCCGCTGTTGTCGCGTTTCATGGACTTTGCCGGATCAGCCCGCTTTTCCCAGCCAGCGCAGGCGAACCACGAAGTGCCGGCCTTCGCTGCCGAAGAAGCGCACCGGCTGACCCGGGATGGTCTGTGCGACCACCGGATTCTGGTGATTGGTGAGGTTATTGAACCCGCCCCGGATGGCCCAGTGCCGTCCGAATAGCTTGAACTTGTACTCCGGGTGCAGGTTCAACGACAGGAACATCGGCAATCTTTGCGAATCCACGGCGCCGACCACTTGTCCGTCGCCGTTGACGATCGAGTAGGGAAAACCGGTGTGGATCTCCATCGAATACGCGACCGCCCAGTTCTCCCATCGCGTCGGCAGATACGCCCAGGTGACCAGTCGGTTGGGGGCATCCCAAGGCAACGGCCCCGCGTTGTCGGTCACCTGCAGCGCCTGATCGACGCTGAATGCGAGCGCTTCATTCGACAGCGCGCGCGACCGGGTGTAGCTGGCCATCCACTCATACTTGCCGCGGAAGCGCTGATCGAGCGTGACAGTCGCAGCGTGGTAAGAATCGCGGCGCGCGTTGGTCAGATCGTAAAGCCCCGGCGTCGATTCGGGGATATACGCGAGCCCGTCGGTTCCCGTCTTGCGAATCCCGCTGAGCCGTAGCGTGATTTTCCCCGGCAGCCGCTGGTCGAGGCCCGCGGTCCAGTTCTGATATTTCGGAAACGCGAGATGCGGATTGGTGATCTGAAACGTCTCAATGATGGCCGGGCTGGCCGGGTTGATAAACGTCTCGATCGCGCATTGATCGAGCGGCTGCGTGTACAACTGGAGCGAAGTCTCGTCGCGCACCACCGCGTACCCGGCCGATAATTTCGTGTTCGAATCCGGGGACCACGAAACCGCCGCGCGCGGCGAAAGTGCCGAGCGGTCGAGTAGATCGTCCCAATCCTGGCGCACGCCGTATTCAATCACCACGTTCTTGCGGACTTTCCAATCGTCCAGCAGGTACGTCGATTCCTCCCGCGACCCTTTCGAAAACATTCCGCTTCCGGCGTACAGGGTCTGGCGCACCAGCGCTCCGGTGGAATCGAAAATATCGATCCCGGTGCGGACGGAATCCTGGAAGTAATGCAGACGGTCCAGATCGACGCCGGCTTTCCATTGGTGATGGCCGAGAAATTCGAATGAAGGCAGGAACAGGTTGGAGAGCAGCTGCGTCCGGTGCGACATCTCGGTCGAGTTGTCGTAGAAATTTCCAAACTTTGAAACCGGCGAGATGTCGTAAAATCCGTCGCCCTGCGGGATCACGCGGAAGAAGTTGCGATCCTCCGCGATGCCGATTTCAAGCAGCATTCCGTGCGTGAGGTAAATTTGATCCTTCACGCTTCCCCGCGCATCAGATTGCTGGTCTGAAAAGATTGCGTCCGGTTCTGCCCGTTGGGTAAACCGGGCACGACGGTGGGCGTGTACACCGCGTCGAAATGGTCCGAAAACCAGATGCGACCGCGCCGGATGGGACCCGACAGATTCGCGCGCGGCGCCCAGGTTCCTATGTGCGCTCCGCCGGCGAAGTCGAGGCCCGGAATGAAATCGGTGGCCGAATAGCGCCACGGATCGTCACCCATATCGGTCTGAATCGCCAGCGCGCCGCCGGAGCCTTTGCCGAATTCGGGCGAATACCGTCCGCTGAACCAGTCGATGGCGCGAACCGAATCCACGCTCAGGTGCGCGTCGAGCGTTCCAGTCAGGGGATCGCTGAAATCGAAGCCGTCGAGCAGATAGAGAGTCTGCCGCTCCGCTCCGCCGGCGAAATGCAGTTGGCCGGTCGCGTCCTGCAACACGCCGGGGATTAACGTGAGCGCGACCCGCAGATCGCGCGTGGGAGTATACGGAATGTCGATGACCTCGGTACCGGTGAGCTTGCGCTCCGCCGCGGTCTGATCCACGTCCAAGTCGCCCGAGGACGCGCTGACGTTCATTTTTTCGAACACTTCCCGAGCGTGACTAATGGTGAGATGAAGCTCGCGCGTATCGGACGCGATATCGACGGGGAAATCCTTGAGTGGGAAAAACCCGTCGCGCTCCACGCGAGTCAGATATCTTCCCGCGCCGGGGAGTTCGAGGGTGAATGCTCCAGTAGGATCGCTGAGCACGGGCGCGCTCGATCCGATCAAAACCCGAGCTTCGCCGACGCCTGCCCCATTCTCATCCACGATCCGCCCCGAGATCGTAATCTGGGCAAGCAGCGGCGCACCCGCGAAAATTCCCGCCAAAATCCACCCAAGCGAGAACATCAAAGCACCTTTCGACTATTATAAGGACCCATGGAGCTTTGCTAGGCTCGAATGGAAGCGATGAAACGGGCGCCTCAGTCACAGGCATTCAATCTCAGCGTCGAATTTTCACGCGAAGACGACCGCCGCTGGATCGCGGACATTCCCGCTCTGCCCGGCGTGACGGTCTACGGCCGCACACGGAAGCAAGCCTTGGTGTCGGCGCAGGCGCTCGCGCTGCGAGTGATCGCGGATCGGCTGGAGCACAACGAAGCGGTGGTGCCCTAGCTTCAGAGGCTGTGTGAAAACTGCGGACGTGCTCCCCTTGCTGACGCGCGGAGTTCCGCATGTCGCTCATTCGATGCGGCTCCAAGCGGAACCCCGACTGTCAGAGTGTGTGTGAAAAGTCGATGCCTCACCCCGCCGTTACCGGCAGGGCTCGTCTATCGCGTTGACGGCGCAGACGTCCGTGACCAGCCCTGCCGGTCACGGCGGGGATCAACTCCACTTTTCACACACACTCGTCAGGGAGGGGAGCAAGTCCGTTTTCACGCAGACTCTTCAGCTTGAGGGTTAACTTCGTGCTCCCCTCCTTCACACGGCGGGGTGTGCGCTGATGTTTCACGCAGACTCCACAGTTGGGGCTTTGCTTCGATGCGGTTCGGAACCCTGAGCGTGAGCGAGGGGAGGGATTCGATCAACCCACATTCGCTCACGGACCGGCCCGCGCAGACTGCCAGCGTAAAATAGAAGAAACTCGTGCCCGCCGACTCCAGCACCCTTAAGTACCGGGCTCTTCTTGAAACTTCCGAAGCGTTCGTGGCCTGCCGCGATTACGACACGCTGGTGCGCACGCTCTGGACTTCGCTGAAGCCCGTGATCCCGTTCGATTACCTGGCGCTGATCCGCTACGATCAGAAGAACCATTCGGGCTGGCTCGAAGCCATCGCCGGCAACGACGACCTGGGCGTGCCGTTGGGTACGGACCTGCCGCTCGAAGGCACGCCGATTGAGATTCTGCTCGCCACCGGGGAGCCGCTCTATGTCGCCGATCTGCGCGGCGAGACACGCTTCCGGCCCGATCTGATGGAGCGCTACCAGCGCTTCGGAATCCTTAGCGGTTACTGGGTTCTGCTGACACGCGGCGGCAAAACTCTGGGGTCGCTGTCGTTCTCCTCCCAGTCGCCCGATGCCTATGGCCCCGAAGACCGCGAGCTGATGGACCACATCGCGCGGCAGGTGACCATTGCGGTCGAAAACGCTCTGGCTTTCGAGAAGATCCGCGAGCTGCGGCGCAAAATCGAAGACGAAAAGGTGTATCTCGAAGAGGAAATCCGCGCCGAGTACCGCTTCGACGAAATCATAGGCAATAGCGCCGCGATTCGCGACGTGCTGAAGCAGATCGAAACCGCCGCGCCTACCGATTCCACCGTTCTCATCCAGGGCGAAACGGGAACCGGCAAGGAACTGGTGGCGCGCGCGATTCATCAGTTAAGCCGCCGTAATCAAGGGACGTTCATCAAGCTCAACTGCTCGGCAATTCCCGCGGCGCTGCTTGAAAGCGAGCTGCTCGGCCACGAAAAAGGCGCGTTCACCGGCGCGCTCGCGCAACGGATCGGACGATTTGAGCTGGCCAACCGCGGCACGCTCTTCATGGACGAAATTGGCGAGCTGCCGCTGGAGCTTCAGCCCAAACTGCTGCGCGTGCTGCAGGACGGCCACTTCGAACGGCTGGGCGGATCGCGAACCATCGCGTCGGATTTTCGGCTGGTGGCCGCCACCAACAAAGATCTGCGCGTGATGGTCGCCGAACAACGTTTTCGCGCGGATTTGTTTTACCGCATCAATGTGTTCCCCATCACGATTCCACCGCTGCGCGAGCGCAAAGAAGATATCCCGACCCTGGTCCGGTACTTCGTCCAGGAATTTTCGACGCGCATGGGCAAACCGATCGAGTCGATTCCAGTGGACGTGATGACCGCGCTCGTGAATTACACCTGGCCCGGCAACATCCGCGAGCTGCGCAACGTCCTGGAGCGCAGTGTCATCGTGACGCAGGGCAAACGCCTGCGCATCCCCAAGGATGCGCTGGACGAGTCCGCGCAAACGCCGGATGGCGCGGTGATCCCCATGGCCGAAGCCGAGCGGCGGCACATCATCGAAGCCCTGACCGCGACCAACTGGACCGTCGGTGGACCCAAGGGCGCCGCGGCGATGCTCGGGTTGAAGCGCAGCACGCTGCAATCGAGGATGGAGAAATTAGGCATCAGAGTCCAGCGAACGGGAGCGTCGTAAGTCCACCCTGCCGCTTGGACGGCGGGCTTCAGACCGCGCAAGGCTTCAGCCTTGCTCTCCGGCGAGCGGAGCTGAAGCTCCGCGCGGATTGAAATCCGCCGTCCGTATCTCAACAGCGGCGCGACAACATGAAGCGCGTTCGATAGTATTGTCGTGGTGCTCCAATCGACGCCCTTACAAGTAGACGCGCTGGTCAAACGATTCGGCAAGATGACCGCCGTCGACGGCGTGACGCTGGAACTGCGCGCCGGCGAATGCCTGGGCCTGCTCGGGCCGAATGGCGCCGGCAAGAGCACATTGATTCGCAGCATCGTCGGCCGCGGGATCCCGGACTCCGGAACCATCGCGGTGTTCGGCGCGCCCGCCGGGTCGACCGCAGCACGCAATGCTCTTGGATGGATTCCGCAGGATCTGGCGCTCTATCCGCGGCTGACCGGCCGCGAAAATCTGGAATCGTTCGGCCGATATCATGGACTCGGCGGCGCGGCGCTAGACCAGGCCGCCGCGCACTGCCTCGGCTGGGCCACGCTGACGGATCGGGCCGGTGAGTTGGTCAGGAACCTTTCAGGAGGCATGAAGCGCCGGCTCAATATGGCCGCCGGTCTGATTCATCAACCGAAGCTGGTTCTGATGGACGAGCCGACCGTCGGCGTGGACCCGCAGTCGCGCAACCATATTTTCGAAATGATTGAGCAACTGCGCGCCGAAGGTATGTCGATCATTTACACCACGCACTATATGGAAGAGGCCGAGCGTCTGTGCGACCGGATCGCCATCATCGATCACGGCAAAGTCATCGCCAACGGCACCCACGCCGAGCTGGTCCGGAACGCGTTCGGTTCGCGCAGCCAGGTGCTGGCGCGTTTTGCGGGATCGCCGGACGGCCTGGCCCAGTGGGTTGCGGAGCGCGGCGGGCATACCGTGGATGGCTCCGCCGAATTTTCGATTGAACATCCCACCGAGATCGGCAGTCTGCTCGACGCGTCGGCGAAGGCCGGCTTCGAACTGCTGGACGTGACGCTGCGCAAACCGAATCTTGAATCGGTATTTCTGCACCTGACCGGAAGGGAGCTGCGCGATTGATCCTCGCTATTGTTCGCACCGCCATCATGGGTCTGCGCCGGGACCGGGGCGCGCTCGCTCTGAGTTTTATTCTGCCGGTGGTTTTCTTTAGCATTTTCGCGTCGATTTTCGGCGGACGGCGCGACACGACTCCCAAGGTCCAGCTTCTGGTGGTGGATGAAGATCACAGCCGCGCTTCCGGGCGTCTGGTGGACGGGCTGAAGAGGGAAGGGTCGCTGGTGGTGCACACGCGGCCTGCGCCGGTCAGAGAAGTCGAGCAACCCGAATACACAGCGTCGAGCGCGGAAGCCGCGGTGAAGACCGGAGTCGCGCCGGTGGCGCTGATTATTCCGCATGGCTTCGGCGAGAGTCCGATTGCGTTTGGTCCCGGCGGTGCGGCTCGTCCCGCCATCCGCCTGCTCGAAGACTCGAGCGACATGGTTGCGCCGCAGGTGGTGGCGGGTCTGCTTCAGAAGGTCGCCATGACGTCCATGCCCGACGTGATGGCGGAGCAAGGCTCGAAAATGTTCGATCAGCTAGCCGGACTCACGCCCGAGCAGCGCGAGCGCATCGACCGGGGCCTGCGCTTCCTGCGCGATCAGCCGCCGGCGGCCAGCTCGGGCAATGGCGGCGGGTTCGTCGCCGTCAAAACGCAGGCGGTGCTCGGCCAGAACAAGAACGCTCCCATGATTTCGTTTTATGCAGCCGGCATCGGCGTGATGTTCCTGCTATTCACCGCCAGCGGTTCGGCCGGGTCGTTGCTCGATGAAGCGGAAAGCGGGACCCTCGACCGGGTGCTCAGCTCGCGCGTCACCATGACGTCGTTGCTGTTGGGCAAGCTTGCGTTCAACTCCGTGCTGGCGTTCGCGCAGCTGGTGCTGATGTTCGTGTGGGGCTGGGCTGTATTCAAGCTCGACTTCTGGTCGCATATTCCCGGATTTGTGGTGATGGGCGTGTGCACCGCGGTCGCGGTCGGCGCGTTCGGAATGCTACTGGCGAGCATCTGCAAGACGCGCGCGCAACTGGGCGCGCTCTCGACGCTGGTGATCTTAGTGATGTCGTCCATCGGCGGCAGTATGTTCCCGCGTTACCTGATGCCGGAGGCGATGCAGAAGGCAGGTTTGCTGACGATTAACGCCTGGGCGATCGACGGCTTCACCAAAATTTTCTGGCGTGACGAGCCGGTCTCTCATCTTCTGCCGCAAGTGGGTGTCCTGCTGGGTGTCGCCGTAGGACTGTTCGTCATCGCCCGCAGATTCGCTCGTCGCTGGGAATTCTCATAGCCGACATTTCGGCAGTCGCTGAAATATCGGCTATTTATTTTCACATTACGTCCCCAAATCTAAGAAAATAATACCGTTTCTATCGGTGCGTCGATTGCCGACATTTGAGCATCTATGATGAAGGCTCAGGTGGAAGAACGCCTTGGCGCGGTCACCCTCAAGGTGTGCGGGCGGCTGGCGGAAGGTTGGGTGGATGAACTCGACAAGTGTTGGAGGGATGCGAGATCCGCTCACCACGGGCCGATTGCGGTGGACCTGCGCTCGGTTACTTTTATCGATCATGCCGGCGAAGCTTTGCTGCGGCGCATGCATGGGGATGGCGCCACGTTCCTGGCCGCGGGGTTGTTGACTCGGGAAGTCGTGAATCAAGTCACGGGGTCTAAATGAAAATCTTCATCATCGTTGCAGCACTCAGCTTGTCTCTGCTTGCACAGGGACCTGCGGTGCCTCCACCAGCATCCACTGCGCCGGCCGCGATTCCGCAGCAGCCGGGGCTCATCCAATCCGCGTCGCCGGAGCAGTTTCAAGGCAGCGTGGCGAGCGGAGTCGCCAGTGCGACGCCCATCGCGCTTTCCTTACAGGACGCGATTGACCGTGCGCTCAAAACCAATCTGGGCCTGCTGGTGCGGCAGACCGGAACCACGCTCGCGCAAGCCGATCGGCGCCGCGCGCTTTCCTATTTGCTTCCGAACGTTCAGGGCAGCGTCTCCGGCACCGAGCAGCAGATCGATCTGGCGTCGTTCGGGTTCCATTTCGCCGGCATTCCCAGTGTGATCGGACCGTTCGGCTACAACGATGCCCGCGCATCCATGTCGCAGACCGGGTTCGACTGGACGGCTTGGAAAAATAAGCGGTCTGCCGAGCAGAATGTGAAGGCGTCACAGCTTTCCGTGCAGGATGCGCGCGACCTGGTGGTGCAGGCCACTGCTTCCGCGTACCTGCAGATCATCGCCGATGCGGCCCGCGTCGAAGCGACCAAAGCCGTGGTAGCCACGGCGCAGGCTCTTTATGAGCGCGCGCGCGATCAGCACGTGGCCGGCGTGTCTCCCGCCATCGACGAATTGCGCGCGCAGGTGGAGCTCAAAACGCAGCAGCAGGCGCTGCTCGCGCAGCAGAATCAATTCGATCACGACAAGCTGGTGCTGGCGCGCGTGATCGGATTGCCGGCCGGTCAGGATCTTACGCTCAGCGACACCATCCCGTTCAAGGCGCTGGAAGCAATCGAGCCGGGCGAGGCACTGCATCACGCGCTCGAGACGCGGGCCGATTACTTGAGCGCGCAGATGCAGGTGCGGGCCGCGGAAACAGCTCGCGACGCCGCGCGGGCACAGCGCTATCCCACGGTGGGCCTGGCCGCGTACTATGCCGATACGGGCACCAGCTTTGCGGAGTCGCACGGGAACTTCGGCGTCACCGGATCGCTCAAGTTCAACATTTGGGATTCGGGCAAAATCCGTTCGGACGTTGAGCAGGCCGACGCGGTCATTCAGCAGCGCAAAAACGAAATGGCCGATCTGGCCGGACAAATCAATTTCCAGATCCGCGCGGCGCTGCTCGATCTGAACACGGCTGCACAGCAGGTCGCCGTCGCGCGGGACAACCTGGTGCTGGCGAATCAGACGCTGATCCAGGCGCGCGACCGGTTTACCGCGGGCGTCGCCGACAACATTGAAGTAGTGCAGGCCCAGGAATCCGTGGCCAACGCGAATCAAAGTCTTATTTCAAGCACTTATACGCATAACCTGGCCAAGGTATCGCTGGCGCGCGCCATCGGCGCCACTGAAACCAATCTGAAGCAGTATATGGGGAGTCAATAAAATGGCGATTGATAAAGAAGTTCACGCAGTGGTGCGCACCCAAACCAGCGGAAAGACGATCGTGGTGCGTGTGGTGATTGCTCTGGCGCTGATTGCCGCAGCGAGCGCCGGCTACCTGTTCTGGAAAAACGCGCAGCAGTTCGAAACCACCGACGATGCCGAAGTCGACGGCCAGATCTACGCGATCAGCCCGCGCGTCTCCGGTCACGTGTCGGAGGTGTTGATCGAAGACGAACAGTTCGTCAAAGCCGGCGACGTGCTGGCGCGCCTCGATCCCAAGGATTACGAAGTCGCGGTCGAAAAAGCCAGGGCCGATCTGGCCGATGCGGTTGCCGCGCTGACCAGTTCGCGCACGGACGTGCCGATCATGTCGGTCACCACCACCAGCACTCTGGCCGGGGCGAAATCGCAACACGCCGATGCGAGCGCGGCGTTGAGCGGCGCACAGCAGCAATTGGGCGGCGCCAAGGCGAGGCTCGCCACCGCGCAGGCCAACGTCCGCGCCGGGCAGGCGAATTACGCCAAGGCCGCGGCCGATCTGGATCGATATAAGCAACTGGTTGACAAGGATGAGATTTCGAAGCAGCAGTACGATCAGGCGGTGGCTTCCGAGCAGTCAGCACAGGCCACGCTCGATGCGCAGAAGGCTCTGGTGAATGAAGCGCAGCAAAATATTTCGGCGGCAGAGGAATCCGTGAAGCAGGCGCGCGCGCGCGTCGAGCAGATGGACGCGACGGTCGCCGGCGCGATGACCGGTCCGCAGCAGGTGCAGGTGACGGAAGCAAAGGTGGAATCCGCCCAGGCGAAGGTCGAACAGCAGCGCGCCTTGCTCGCGCAGGCCGAGCTCAATGTTCAATACACCACCATCGTCGCGCCGGTCACTGGCATCATCGCGCGAAAGAACGTCGAGGTGGGCAACAACGTTGCGCCGGGGCAACAATTGCTGGCCATTGTTCCGGTGGAAGGCATCTGGATCACCGCGAATTTCAAGGAGACGCAGCTTCAGAAAATGAGGGTCGGCCAGCCGGTGAAGATCAAGGTGGACGCCTATGATCGCGAATACACGGGGAAGGTCCTGCGCATGGCCGGCGCGAGCGGCGCCAAGATGAGCCTTCTGCCGCCGGAAAACGCGACCGGCAATTACGTCAAAGTGGTCCAGCGGATTCCGGTGAGAATCGTGCTCGACCCGGGGCAGAATGAGGATCATCTGCTGCGGCCGGGAATGTCGGTGGAGCCGTCGGTGCGGGTCCAGTGAGCACCGCGACATTACCCGCGCCGCCCATCACGCCGGCGCCATGGAAGCCGAGTCATAACCCATGGGTCATCGCGCTGGTGGTGACCATGGCGACGTTCATGGAGGTGCTGGACACCAGCATCGCCAATGTCGCGCTGCCACACATCGCCGGAACACTTTCGGCGAGCACGGATGAAAGCGCGTGGGTGTTGAGCTCGTACCTGGTGGCGAACGCGGTGATCCTGCCGATCAGCGCGTGGCTGGCGACGCGTTTCGGGCGCAAACGGTTCTACATGACGTGCGTGGTGCTGTTCGGCATCAGTTCCCTGGCGTGCGGCTTCGCGACGTCTTTGTCGATGCTGGTATTCTTCCGCGTGATCCAGGGCTTGGGCGGAGGCGGGCTGGCCCCCAGCGAGCAGGCCATCCTGGCGGATACTTTTCCGCCTCAAAAACGGGGCATGGCGTTCGCGATTTACGGAATGGCGGTGGTGCTGGCGCCGGCCATCGGTCCCACGCTGGGCGGATATATCACGGATAATTTTGACTGGCGCTGGATTTTTTTTATTAATGTCCCGGTGGCCATCGTTTCTCTGATTCTGACGTCGCGCCTGGTGGAAGATCCGCCCCATCTGAAGGCGATGATGGGAAAGGCGGGGAAGGTCGATTACATCGGTCTCGGCTTGATTGCGGTGGGCGTTGGCGCGGGACAGGTGGTGCTCGATAAAGGGCAGCGGGAAGACTGGTTTTCATCGCCGTTCATTCTGTGGTTCCAGATTGCGTCGACCACCTGTATCATTTCGGCGATTTTCTGGGAATATTATCATCCCCATCCGATTATCGACATTCGATTATTCAAAAATCGCAATTTTGCCATCTCCTGCATCATGATGTTCATGCTGGGTGCCGCGCTGTTCGGCGCGACTGTGCTTTTGCCGCAACTGGTCCAGACCCTGATGGGGTACTCGGCCGAGCAGGCCGGCCTGGTGATTTCGCCCGGCGCCGTGGTGATCATTCTGCTGCTTCCGTTCGTCGGAAAAATGATCAACAAGGTGGATCCCCGGTGGATGATCGCATTCGGGTTCGTGGTGGCGGGTATCGGGCTGCTGCACATGACCAGCGTGAACCCGGAGATGGACATGAAAACCATCGTGATGATGCGCGTTTACCAGATGATCGGCGTCGCGTTTCTGTTCGTTCCCATCCAGACCATGACCTACGTGGGCGTGCCGATGGAGAAGAACAACAATATCTCCGGCATGATCAACCTGGCGCGCAACATGGGCGGAAGCATCGGGATCGCCATGCTCGAAACCATTCTGGCGCGGCGCACGCAATTCCACCAAAGTGTTTTATCGTCGCATACCAGCCAGTACAGCAATGCGTTCCAGTCGACCGTCGCGGCCCTTACACAATCGATGATGCACGCCGGATACGACCTGGCGACCGCGACGCAAATGGCGTACGCGCGTGTTTACGAGATGCTCGGCGGGCAGGCGGCGTGGCTCGCGTATGTCGACACCATCTGGATTTACGGGCTCGGATGCCTGGCCATCGCGCCGCTCGCGTTTTTGATGCGCCGCCCCAAGCGCGGCTCGGGTCCTGCGATGGGCGCCCACTAATAAGGGGTCGGCGATTGCGTGAGTCAACGTCTACCGCGATCAACGCCTTCGGCGAACCCGCCAGTAAGAGTCTAATGTGAGAAGGTGGATCTGATCCCCGCCGTGGACCGGCAGGGCTTGTCACCGGCGACTGTGCCTTCCACGGAATAGACCAGCCCTGCCGGTAACGGCGGGGTGGAGTCCACAGGCTTTGGGGGATCGCGTCGCAATCGTAAATGAACGCGAATGTGTTATTCATGTTCATTCACGTTCATTAATGGCCATGAAAAAAGTCCGGTGGGGAGTTCTGGGCGCCGCGAAAATCGCGCGCGAAAAAGTTATTCCCGCGATGCGCCTGGGGGAATACTGTGAAATGGCGGCGATCGCGTCACGGGATCTCGAGAAGGCGCGCGCGCTCGGGTTCGCCAAGGCGTATGGATCTTACGAAGAGCTGATTGCCGATCCGGAGATCGACGCGGTTTACCTTCCGCTGCCGAATGCGCTGCATGTGCCCTGGTCGATCCAATGCGCGGAAGCGGGAAAGCATGTGTTGTGCGAGAAACCGATCGCGATTTCAGCGGCGCAGGCGCGGGGGTTGATCGCGGTGAGGGATCGGACCCGGGTGAAAATCGGCGAAGCGTTCATGTCGCGAACCCATCCGCAGTGGCTGCGCGCGCAGCAGCTGGCGCGGAGCGGGGAAATCGGCGAGGTCCGGCTTATTCACGGATTGTTCAGCTATTTCAATCGCGATTCCGGAAATATTCGCAATCGCGCGGACGTGGCCGGCGGCGCGCTGATGGATATCGGCTGCTACCTGATCACGCATTCCCGCATGATTTTCGGCGTCGAGCCGCGGCGCGTAATGGGCAGGATGGAGCGCGATCCGGATTTCGGTACCGATCGGCTGACCTCGGCGATGATGGAATTCCCATGCGGAGAAAGCACGTTCACCTGTTCGACCCAGCTTGCGCCCTTTCAGCGAATGCAGATTGTGGGGACGCGCGGGCGAATCGAGATTGAGATTCCAGTGAATGCTCCGCCGGACCGTCCGGCGCGCATTTTTGTGAACGATCGTGTGGAGGAGTTTCCGATTTGCAATCAGTACACGATTCAGGGCGACCTGTTTTCGCGGGCCATCCTCGAAAACGGCGCCGTCCCCGTGCCGCTCGAAGATTCGGTGAATAATGTGGCGGCCATCGACGCGATCGCTCGCTCGGCGGTGTCGGGAAAATGGGAGGACGTGATAACATCCAGCGTATGAAGATGCGATTTTCGCTCGCTCTGATTTTCGCCGCGGCGGCGTTCGGCCCGCTGCAGGCCGACCAGGCGCAGAGGCCGATGCAGCTGGCCGACATCCTGGCGTGGAAGCGGATTCAGACGCCGGTCGTATCGAATGATGGCGCCTGGTTCGTCTATAAGGTGACGCCTGGTGACGGAAACAGCGAAGTCGTGATTCGCAGCCTGAAGGACGGGAAGGAAACGCGATTTGCGATCGGCGAACTGCCGCGCCCCGCAGGCTTCGGTCCTCCGCCTCCGGCTCGGCATGATCTGGCGATTTCGGATGACTCGAAATGGGCCGCGTTTCTCGAATATCCGGCGGCGAAAGAGGCCAAGGCGCTGCGCAAACAGCACAAGCCCGTGCAGACCAAGATGATGCTGGTGGAACTGGCGACCGGAAATAAGAAGGAGTTCGACAAAGTCCGGCGATTCGCGTTTTCAGGCGAGCTTTCGACCGCGATTGCGATGCTTCGATACGCTCCCACACCGGCAGGGCCAGCCGGGCCTGCCGCCGCTGGTCCAGGTGGCGCGTCCGGTGCACCCGGCGCTCCTGCTGAAGATCGCGTTCAGGGCACGGACATGATCCTTTATGAACTGGCCAACGCGGCCGAGATCAACGTCGGCAACGTTTCCGATTTTGCTTTCGACAAGAAGGGCGACTGGCTGGCGTGGCTGATCGACGCGCAGGACAAGGAAGGCAACGGCATCCAGGCGCGCAACCTGGAAACCGGCGCGGTGATTCCGCTCGACAACGCGAAGGCGACCTATAAAGGGATCGGCTGGACGGAAAAAGGCGATGGACTGGCAACCCTGCGCGGGGTCGAGGACAAGGCGTGGGACGACAAATTATATACTCTGGTCGCATTTCGGGATTTTTCCAACGGAAAGCCGGAAAAAAGCGTGTTCGATCCGACGAAAGACAAGTCATTTCCGGCCGGCATGACGATCAGTCCGAATCGCAATCCTTACTGGATGACGGACCTTTCGGCGGTGACCTTCGGGATCCACGAAATGCATCCCAAGAAGGCTGACGCGAAGGCGGAAGGCGAGGAAGGTGGTCGCGGGCGCGGCGGACGTCCAGGTGCGGACGAGCCCGATCAGCCCGACATGGTGATCTGGCATTATAAAGACAGCCGGCTCCAGCCGATGCAACAGGTCCAGGAAAATCAGGACAAGAATTTCAGTTATTTGTGTCTTTATCGTCCGGCCGGACAGAAATTCATACGTCTGGCAGATGAATCGATGCGGGTGGTCAACGTGACGCCGGATTCGAAGTTCGCCATGGGCACGGACGTTCGCGACTACGAGCTTGAATCGAATCTAGATGGTAAACGGTTCGAGGATATCTACGGCGTAAGGCTCGACACGGGCGAGCGGAAACTGGCATTGAAGAAGGCACGCTGGGTTTTCGGAGCATCGCCGGACGGCACGCACATCCTTTATTATGACGACGGCACGTTTTTTACTTTCGACCTTACCGGCGGAAAATCCTACAACATCACGCAGAAGATTCCATCCGTTTTCTATGACACCGAAGACGACCACAACGTGGTGAAGCCGCCGGAGCGGCCCATCGGATGGTCGAAGGATTCTCAGTTCGTGCTGCTGTCGGACGGTTGGGATATCTGGAAGGCGCCGGCGCACGGCGGAGCGGGCGTGAACCTGACGGGCAACGGAAAGAAGGACAAAATCCGGTATCGCCAGCGCTTCCGGCTCGACCCGGAAGAGAAGGGAATCGACCTGGCCGCGCCGATTTATGTGGGCGCGTATGGGGAGTGGACCAAGAAGGGCGGCATCGGAGTGATTGCGCCGGGGCGGGCTGGTATTCAGCTCCTGCACTGGGATGACGCGCATTATCAGACGCTGCTCAAGGCGAAGCACGCCGACGTGTATCTGTTCACGCGCGAGACCACGCAGGATTTTCCGGACTTCTACAAGTCCGACGCGAACCTGGCGGGAGTCAAGCACACCGATGCGAATCTGGCCGAGAAAATCACCGACGCGAATCCTCAGCAGAAGAATTTCCTGTGGTCGAAGGGCGTGAAGGTGATCGACTACGTGAGCGACAAAGGCGACAAGCTGCAGGGCGCCTTATATCTGCCGGCGAATTACGATCCTGCGAAATCGTATCCGACCGTCGTCTATATTTACGAGAAATTATCGCAAGCCGCCAACAGCTACGCGCAGCCCGGGTTCAACGGCTTCAGCATTTCGGCGTACACGAGCAATGGATACGCGGTGCTCACGCCGGATATCGTTTACAAGCTGAACGATCCGGGGATGAGCGCGGTGTGGTGCATCGTGCCAGCGGTGAAGGCCGCGATTGCAACCGGAGTTGTCGACGCCAAGCGCGTCGCATTGCATGGCCATTCCTGGGGCGGGTATCAGACGGCGTTCACCATCACGCAGACCAACATCTTCCACGCGGCCATCGCGGGCGCGCCGCTCACGGATATGATCGCGATGTATAACGCGATTTACTGGAACACGGGTTCCGCGAATCAGCCGATTTTCGAATCGAGCCAGGGCCGATTCACGGGCAGTCCATCGGATAATCTCGAAGCGTATGAAAGAAATTCCCCGGTTTATCACGCCAAAAACGTGCAGACTCCGCTGATTATTCTGCATAACGACAAAGACGGCGCCGTCGATTGGACGCAGGGGATCGAATATTTCAACACGCTGCGGAGGCTCGGCAAGCCGGTGGTGATGCTCGAATACAAGGGCGAAAATCACGGGCTGCGGAAGCCGGAGAACATGAAGGACTATACGGTCCGCATGAAGGAATTCTTCGACTATGAGCTGATGGCCAAAGAGCCGCCCAAGTGGTGGACCGAAGGCGTGCCGCTGCTCAAAATGAAGGACGACATCGAAGAGCGGACCAAGCAGATCAGCAAGGCGGGCGCTGTGACGACCGGTGGTCCTGAGCAGCGCTAGAGCGTGCTGAGTTAGAAATACGCCGAATAATTCCCCAGCCGACCAAGGACGGCGGACTGCGGAGCTAAAGCTCCGCGCGGGATGAATCCCGCCGTCCAAACGGGCACGTGTCCGCCTCCGAGATACGCAACGAACTTGTAACTCAGCACACTCGGCTACTCGTAGCGTAGCGCTTCGACCGGATCGAGCTTAGCCGCTTTGCTGGCCGGCCAGATTCCGAAGAACAGGCCGATCCCCACGGACACCACGATCCCCAGGCCCGCGGCCCACAACGGGACCACGGTGGGAAGGCTCGGGAAGGCAAAGTGGGCGGCGAGCGAAACCATCCAACCGAAGAACATTCCCAGCAACCCGCCCAAGCCGGTGAGGACCACGGCTTCGGTTAGAAATTGCGCCACGATGTCGCCCTTCCTTGCCCCAATCGCTTTGCGAACGCCGATTTCGCGCGTGCGCTCGGTGACCGAGACCAGCATGATGTTCATCACGCCGATGCCGCCCACCAACAGACCGATGGAACTGAGCACCACCATAACGATGGTCACCATCGCGGTGACCGACCGGAAATCCTCGACAAACTGATCCGCCGTCGAAATGAAAAAATTGTCGGGCGCCGAGAGCGGAACGTGGCGCTCCTGGCGCAAGACGGCGGTCGCTTCATCGATCGCTTCAGGGAGTTGGCCGTCCTTGGCGAGCACGATCAGCATGTTCTCCTGCGCCGACGGGAACAGCTTGTGCATGGTGAAGTACGGGAGCATGATGCGGCTGTCGTCCTGGCCCGGAAACGACGCGGCCGGGCGCTTCATCACGCCGATCACCTGCAACTCGGCGCCGGCTACGCTGATGGTTTTCCCGAGTGGCTCCTCTTGTCCGAACAGGGCCTTGTAGACGTCTTCGCCAATGACGGCGACCGGCATGTGATGCTGATCTTCGCTTTCCGTGAAGAAGCGGCCTTCCAGCATTTCGGCCTGCCCGCTATACGCGTAGCCCGCTCCCGTGCCATTCACTTGAGGCCCGAAGTAGTCGTTGCCTTTGTAGCGGACGCGGCCGGTGAAGTTGCCCATGCCTCCCATGCCACTCGGGAACAGGAGCGCGCTCGTGCGTTCCACCGCCGGGCACCGCTCGGCGATCGCGTCGGCCATTTCGTGGGTCAGCGGCTTGCGATTGCGTTCTTCGGCGGTGCGGCCGGCGAAACCGGGTCCCATGCGCATCTTGAACACGACCGCCGTATTGGTTCCCATGCTGCGGATCACGCCGGTGACCGCGCCGTCGAGGCCGGCCAGAATCGAGCCGACCGCGATGATGGTGCCCGTCCCCATAATCACCCCGAGCACGGTGAGGAACGAGCGGATTTTATTCTCACGCAACGTGGCGAGCGCCAGGCCGATGACGGAAAGCAGCAGTTTCATTGGTTATGACGTCTCCGATCGCAGCGCCACAATCGGGTCCAGCCGCGCGGCGCGCTGCGCCGGGTAAATTCCGAAAAATAATCCGACCGCGCAGGACAACACCACGCCCAGGATCACCGCGCTCATCGGCAGCACCATCGGAATCGGCGTGAACGTGCTCACCAGCAGCGCCAGAAACCACGCAATGGCGACGCCGATCAATCCGCCCATCCCCGACAGCATGGACGATTCCACCAGGAACTGATTCAAAATATCCTGCCGCCGCGCGCCCACCGATTTGCGTACACCGATTTCGCGCGTCCGCTCGCTCACCACCGCGAGCATGATGTTCATGATCACCACGCCGCCCACCACCATGAAGACGCTGACCACGCCGATTGCCGCCGCCGCGATTGCGCCGGTCAACTGGTCCCACGCCGAAACCAGCGTGTCGGACGACTGCACCGCGAAGTTGTCGGCCACCTGCGGGCGCAGATGCCGGTAGGCGCGCAGCAGGGAGCGAACCTCATCCTGCGCTTCTTCAAGCCGCGACCGGTCCAGCGCCTCGAAATTGAAGGCGATGCCCTTTTGCGATCCGTAAATCTTGAAATAGGTCTGGTCCGGAATCGCGATGTAATTATCCTGCGATTGTCCGAACACGCTGCCCTTGGCCTTGCCGATGCCGACCACCTCGAACGGCCGTCCATCGATCTGCACCACTTTTCCCAGCGGGTCGGCGGCCGGGAAAAAGCGCGCCTTGATATCGGCGCCCAGAAAAACGATCTCCTTGTGGCGCTCATCTTCGATATCGGAAAAGATGCGCCCCTGATCCACCTGCGTATTGCTCATCGCCAGCGCATTGGCGGTCGCGCCCATCAGGGTGACGCCGTCCACCAGGTCGCCCTGATAGGTGAGTTTGACCGAGCGCTGCGTCTGAATGCCGGCTTCCTTGACCAGTTGGGCGTGTTCTTTGATGAACGCGAACTCCTCCCGAGAGAGCTCCGGATTGCGCTGCAGCGCCAGCACAAACGCCTTCGGATCGCGATTGCCCATGTAGGCGACGCGCAGGACGCGAAACCCGTCGTTGCCCATGGTGGAGGCAGTGGTCGCGATGAACACGTCCATCCCGTGGATGACGGAGCTGACCGCGATGAGCGTGGTGGTCGAAAGAATGATCCCGAGCAAGGTGAGAAAGCTGCGCAGCTTACTCGACCGCAAGGAATCGAACGCAACGGAGGCGGCTTCTAAGAAGGATGCTCGCGAGGATTTCACTATCTTTAGGATACGAGAGTCGGGGCGGGATTGTTCGGACATGATCCAGCTTGTGAAAGCGAAGGAACGGCGCTAAGATCGTATTGTGACGGCGAAAAAGAAGCAAGTCGGTAAGGCGGCCAAGGAGCTTGCGGCGATCTTCGATGCTCACTTCGCGACGCTGCCGCCCACGGAGCGGAAGAGACGCGAGCGCGACTTCAAGACGTACGTCGCTAGTATTGGTTCTCACGCCAAACCTGCAACGCGCGCCGCCCAGCGGGCGAATCGGGATCAATCCCTGCACGTCGAATAGCCTCGATCATCTCCTCGTCCGTCCCGCGTTTTAGCAATCGCTCTGCCTCGGCTTCCCACTGTCGAGCTTCGCGCGTCGCAGTGTCTTGAGCCGGACGCCGCCGGCCCTTCTGCTCCTTCATGGCCTCGCGGATTTCTTCGTCTTTCTTTGGTCTGTCGGCCGCTAATCACCTTCCAGTCGTCGTTCTGAAGTGTACCCAGCAAACCTCCGCAGGACGTTCCGGGCGTCATCGCGGATTCGTCGATTGTAGTCCCTGAAATGGCGCCCTAGCACCGGCTTCGTTCCGTTCAGATAAAGGTCGGTGATGGCCTCGGTCAAGTCGTGCAGGAAATCGAGAATCTTTCCGACGGTTTCTCGATTTGTCTGTGGGAAGAGATCGATTCCGGCCTGCTCGTCGCTCATGAGCCGGTGACCGTAGACCCGGTGCCTGATAGGCCGGTAGACGGTTTCGAATTCAGCAGCATGAGGTTTAAGCGCGTCCTTAAGAAATTTCAGATCCGCCGCTGTCTGAGGTTCCCACGCCGCGGCCATGAAATCGTCGAACCAGAACGGCTTCGGTCCCGACCCCGTCTTTCTCGCCCCGAGCGCAGCTATCGAGAAAACCTGCAGGTTCGCTCGCGTGATTCGGAGCAGCCGGTGAATCGACTTCGTCGCGTCGTCAATATCAAAAAGTCGGCCTAGGCACATGAACAACGCGGCTTGACTCGCGGCGCGGTGCGCCTGCCAGAACAACGGCTGTTCGCGCATCGCTGCCAGGATGCCGTGGTCATTGAGTGCAAGGTCGTTGATTTGCTCCATCGTGGGATGGATATACGTCGCCTCGTATACTTCATTGGCCACGATGTCCAACTCCATCTTGAACTCCTCATCGGTTATAAGGGGATCGCGGCCTGGCGAAGATCCCGGGGGCATCACAACGACTCTATCAAAGCGTCCTTGTTTAATTGGGAAATGGTCGAATAAGGCATCGGCGTGCGCGACTGCGCTGCATCCCCATCGCTTCCTGACCTACATTAAAAGTAGATGAATCCGCTCCTTCAGATCTCCTTCCGCGTTCCCTTTGACAAAATCCAGGCCTCCGACGTCGAGCCTGCCATCGACGAGCTCCTCACCGACGCCCAGAAGCGCCTTGATGAGACCATCCACAGCGACCGGCCGCTGCACGCGCTCGATACCATGACGGAACGGCTCGATTTCGCGATGAGCGTGATCCGGCATCTCGAAAGCGTCGCCACCACCCCTGAGCTGCGGGCCGCGTTTAATTCCGTTCAGCCCCGGGTCAGCGCCTTTTATTCGAGCCTTCCTCTCAATGAGGAGCTGTGGAAGGCGATTCAACGCTATGCTGCCGGCGAAGAGGGACACTCCCTTGTCGGGACCATGCAGCGCTATCTCACCAAGACCGTCGACGCGTTTAAACGGCATGGCGCGCTGCTCGATCCGGAGGGGAAGGCGCGGTTGAAGGAAATCGACATCGAGCTCGCCGAGATCACTACGAAATTTTCGGAAAATGTTCTCGATTCGACCAACGGCTGGGAACTGGTGATCGCCGATGAATCGAAGTTGGCCGGGCTGCCCCCCAGTGCCATTGCCGCGGCTCGTGCGTCGGCTGAATCGAAGGGGCGGGAGGGGTGGCGCTTCACTCTGCAGGCGCCCAGTTACATGGCCGTGATGACATATCTTGACGACGCGAGCGTGCGAAAGCAAGCCTGGCATGCCTACAACACGCGCGCGGCTTCGGGTGAGCACGACAATCGTCCACTGCTCGCGCGGATTCTCGGATTGAGAAATGAAAAGGCGCGGCTGCTCGGGTTCCGCGACTTCGCCGACCTGGTGCTGGACGATCGCATGGCCCACACCGGCGATCGCGCGCAACACTTTATTGCGGAGCTCAAGGAAAAAACGGAAAAACGGTTTCGCGAAGAGAATCTGGAGCTCGCCAAATTCGCGGGAGGCGCGCTCGAGCCGTGGGATGTTGGCTATTGGGCCGAAAAGCAGCGTGCGGCGCTGTACGATTTTGACGAAGAGGAACTGCGTCCGTATTTTCCGCTGGAACGCGTGGTAGCCGGAATGTTTCAGATCTTCGGACGCGTGCTGGGCATCCGCGTGACCGAAGAATCCGGCGTGCCGGCCTGGGATAAGGAGGTTCGCTGCTACGCGATTCACGACGCGTCGTCCAACGAATTTCTGGGATCGTTCTACGCGGACTGGTATCCGCGCGAAAACAAACGCGGTGGCGCCTGGATGGATTCGCTGATCACCGGCGATCCGCAAAAGCATGAGCCGCACCTGGGGCTGATCTGCGGAAACCTCACGCCGCCCGTGGACGGCAAGCCGGCGCTGCTGACGCATCGCGAAGTGGAGACGATTTTCCACGAATTCGGGCACCTTTTGCATCATTTATTAAGCCGCGTGGAAGTCCGCAGCCTGTCGGGAACCAGCGTGGCGTGGGATTTTGTGGAACTGCCGTCGCAAATCATGGAGAACTGGTGCTGGGAATGTGAATCGCTCGACCAGTTCGCCGCGCATTATGAAACCGGCGCCAAATTGCCCCAGGATTTATTTGACAAGATGAAGCGCGCGAAAACGTTTCGCGCCGCCAATGCGCAGATGCGTCAGCTCGGCTTCGGGTTCGTCGACCTGGCGCTGCATCGCGAGTGGGATGGCAAGACCGACGTGGTCGCCTATTCGCGCGAAATCCTCAAAAACTTCGCGCCCGCGCCGCTGCCCGATGACTACGCCATGATCACCGGCTTCACGCACCTGTTCTCGAGCCCGGTCGGTTATGGCGCCGGTTATTATTCCTACAAATGGGCGGAAGTGCTGGATGCCGATGCGTTCACGCGGTTCCGCATCGAAGGCGTCTTTAACGAAAAGGTCGGGCGCGAGTATCGCGAAAAAATCCTGGCCCGCGGCGACAGCGAAGACCCTGCCGCGCTGTATCGCGATTTCATGGGACGCGATCCGGACCCGGACGCGCTGCTGGAGCGCGCGGGGCTGCTGGTATAGCCGCAGATGCACACGGATTCACGCCGATAAAAAATGAGTCGGGTTATCTGCGTTCATCTGCGGCCCATGATTTATGGCAGCGAGTCGTAGAGCGAGGACGGTGCGATTATCAGCGAGAAGTGCGCCAGCATCTTGCCCAGGAAGCTGTCGCGCTCGGACAGGTTGATCCAGGCGACTTTTTGCGGATCGTCCGAATCTTCGAAAAAGCCCACGCCGCCCCGCAGCAGACGCTTATCGCTCCAGGAACTGATCACCTGGCCGTTCAGGAACGTGATGAAATGGTCGTCCTGCACGCTCACCCGCACGCGGTAATGGTTGCCGCGCTCAAGCGTCAGCGGCAGCGGCAACTGCACCCGGTCCGATTCGCGGCCGTCGACCATCGCGTACCGCACCAGGCCGGCGTTCGGCAGCGGACCCGGCTTAGTGATCAGGATCTTGGTGGCGTAGTAATTCTTTTCGTTTGAGGCGCGGAACGCCCAGCTCAGACTTTTCTTTTCAATCTCGCCGCTGAATTCCATCTGGTAATTCTGCAACGCGGTCGACCGGTTCCAGATGCGCAGCACCGGCGCGGCGGCCGAAGCCCAGCGAGGATCGTCCACCCGCCCCCTTCGCGGATCGTCAACGCGGGGTAGGGCGGCGGCGGTCCAACCGGTCCAACTGCTGAGGGTGGATCCGAAATCCTGATGCAGAGTGATCGGGGCGCGGGACCGGATCACTTCGCTTACGGTGTCGCCAACCCGTTGAAACAAACCGCGTTTTACAGCCGGGTCGAGCGAAACCGGCGGAAACGCGCTGCCCGGGCCGGGCCCCGGCATCAGCAGCGCGGCCACCAGCAATCCGGCTACGATCAAGAAAGCAAACAGAGACGCGGTCTGACCGGCCGTCGCGGTGGAACGCGGCCCTCGACGCTTCGATTTTGAAACCGTCCAAAGCTCGACTTCCTCTTCATCCCGAAGAGCTTGCGAGGTGGCGAGCTGGGCTTCCTTGCGATGATCGGTCGAGCAGTATTGCTGGTCGACCAGCGACCGCAGCATCCCGATTTTTTTACCGCATAAAAAGCAAAGCATCCAATTCGCCTACTTTAATAGCCCGATTCTACCAGTACAATCTCTCGGGGTAGCAGGCCTAGGTAAAGAAAGGCTAGAGGATTGGAACGGCTACCGCTATGGTTCTAAGGTATACAATCGAGGGAACCCAGCTTTTCCTTTAGGAGTATGTCTCCGGAAGACCCATTTCGTATTCCGATAACAGATGTTTTTGACCTCCACAGCGTTTCGCCGAGGGACGCGAAAGCGGCGGTAGAGGCGTATCTGGAGGAGGCGAACGCGCTTGGATTGAAGGCTTTACGGATCATCCACGGCCGCGGAATCGGAGCGCAGCGGGAAATGGTGCGGAAGATTCTGGGGCGCACTGGGTTCGTTTCGCATTTTTCGGACGCCCCCGCCGAAGCCGGAGGGTGGGGCGCGACCATCGTGACATTAAAGTAGATAAGCGCGTTGCCGGTCTCTGCGCTACAATCGACGGTTCATGTTCCGAAAAGTTCTGGTCGCCAATCGGGGTGAGATTGCCGTTCGCATTATCCGCGCGCTGCGGGAGCTGGGGATTTCTAGCGTCGCCGTGTATTCCGATGCCGACCGCGCTTCGCTGGCCGTTCGCATGGCGGATGAAGCTGTGCACCTGGGACCGGCTCCATCGCGGGAGAGCTATCTTCGGATCGATAAAATCATTGATGCGGCGAAACGCACCGGCGCCGAGGCGATCCATCCCGGCTACGGGTTCCTGAGCGAAAATGCGGCGTTTCCGGATGCGTGTGTCGAGGCGGGGATTGTGTTCATTGGGCCGCCGGCTTCGGCGATTCGCGCCGTTGGTTCGAAGACTGCGGCCCGACGTGTTGCGATTGCGGCGGGAGCTCCGGTGGTTCCGGGGACCGAGCAGCCGGTGCGCGATCCCGATGAGGCTCGCGCGATCGCGGGGCGGATCGGGTATCCGGTGCTGCTCAAGGCCGTGTCGGGTGGAGGCGGAAAGGGCATGCGGCGCGTGGATCGCGAAGCGGATCTGGAAGCCGCGCTGCGGGATGCGTCGAGTGAAGCGGCGCGGTCGTTTCAGAACGACGAAGTTTACATCGAAAAGCTGGTGCTCGAGCCGCGGCACATCGAAATCCAGGTGCTGGGCGATCATCACGGACACATGCTCCACTTGGGTGAGCGCGAATGCTCCATTCAGCGGCGTCATCAAAAGGTGATTGAAGAGTGCCCGTCGCCGGTGATGCTCGAACATCCTGAGCTGCGTGACCGCATGGGTGAGGCTGCTTTGAAGATCGCGCGCGCGGCCGGGTATACCAATGCGGGTACCTGCGAATTTCTGGTGGACGCCGATCGGAATTTCTATTTTCTCGAAATGAACACGCGGCTGCAGGTTGAGCATCCGGTGACCGAGCTGGCTACTGCGCTCGACCTGGTCCACTGGCAGCTCCGCATCGCCTCGGGCGAGCGGCTTACGCTGGAGCAATCCGATATCACCTGGACCGGCTCGGCGATCGAGTGCCGGATTTACGCGGAAGATCCAGATAACGGATTTCTTCCCTCGCCCGGCCGGATCACGTTTCTGGAGCAGCCTTCAGGACCCGGAATCCGGCGCGATTCGGGGGTTTTTCAGGGTTTCAACGTCCCGCTCGATTACGATCCGATGCTGGCGAAGCTGATCGCGTGGGCGCCGTCGCGCGACGCAGCCATCGCACGCATGCGCGGAGCACTCTCGGAGTACGTGGTCGAAGGGATTCGCACCAACATCGAATGGTTCGACGAAATTTTGAGTTACCCGGATTTTATCGCGGGCCGATTGTCCACCGATCTGCTCGACCGGTTTGAGCGGGTCAAACGTGCTGCGCCGGATATCGAAACCGAAGCGGTGGCGGCGCTGGTCGCGGCTTTGCAGATTCCGAAACCACAGCCGGTATCGAACGAATCGAAAGGGAGCGCGTGGGTCGCCCGCGGACGCGAGGAGCTGATGCGGTGAAGGTGGAGGTCGTCGTTAACGGCCGCGCGGCCAAGCTGGACGTCGATGGTGGTCGTCTGCGTTACCAACCCGAAGGCGCCGAGGCGATCGAGCGCGAATTTTCGGTCGAGCCGATGTATCCGGGATCGTTTTCCGTGCTGATCGACGGCCGCAGTTACGACGTAGTTGCCGCAGGCGGCGATATTCGCGTGAACGGACGCGCGTTCAAGGTGGAAGTTTTCGATCCGCGCGAAATGCGCGGACGGAAAAACGCGGCGGCTGGCGAAGGACGGCAGAAAATTGTCGCGATGATGCCCGGGAAAGTGGTGCGCGTTCTGGTCGCGCAGGGCGATGAAGTGGAGGCCGGGCAGGGGCTGGTTGTGGTGGAGGCGATGAAGATGCAGAATGAGATGAAGTCGCCCAAAGCCGGCCGGGTGATCGAAATGAAAACCCGCCCGGAAGCGACCGTGGCCGCGGGAGAAGTGCTGATGGTGATCGAATAGTGCCCGACCCGAAGTGCCCGCATTGCGGAGGAACCGGCTGGAAAATCATCGAGCGCGATGGCATGTCCGGAGCGGCGCGTTGCGATTGCGCGGCGGTGCATCGGCCGGAGGGGCTGCTCGACAGCGCGCGCATTCCGCCGAATTACGAGCGCGCGTCATTAGATAATTTCGTTTTGCCGCAGGATAATCCGATCGCGCGCACTGGGCTCGGAATGGCGCTGCGCCAGGCGATGGGCTTCGCGCGCGACTTTCCGGCCGTCACGCCGCCGGGTCTGTTACTGATCGGCGAGCCGGGTACTGGCAAAACGCACCTGGCCGTCGGCGTGATGAAGGCGCTGCTCAACAAGGGGCATGAATGCGTGTTCTTCGATTATCAGAACCTGCTCGACCGGATTCGTTCGAGTTATGACGCGACGTCCGGGACCAGCGATCGCGAAGCGTATTCGACCGCGCTTGAGGCCGATGTCCTGATGCTCGATGATTTAGGCGCGCATCGCGTGACGGAGTGGGTGGAAGATATCGTCACGTCGATCATCACGTACCGCTGCAACCACAAAAAGCCGTTGATCGCGACGACGAATATTCCCGATCCGGAAATCACGGGCAAGATGGTCGAATACACGGGCGCGGGCGGAGTGGCCGTATATAAGAAGACGCTGGCGGAGGCGATCGGGACGCGCGCGCGGTCGCGGCTGTTCGAGATGTGCAAGGTGATCCGGATGCCGGCAGACGGAAGATTATCGAGTCAAGAATATGCGGTGATCGGCGATGAAGTTCGTTTCGTGAGCGGCCGCCCAGATTCGTCGCCGCCGTCTATGCGGCGGTGGTCTCGGCGATTCTGCTGACGCCGATAAGCCGGATATGCGGACGATCAGGCATCGTGGATCGTCTTCGGTTTCCTGGGATGGCATTTGGCGGAAAATCGCGCGCAATCGCCATCAACGCCGGCTCGTGTACGTAGCCTTAGTCCCATTTGGTCCATTCCGGCACTGATTCGTTCCTACCTGAAATATTCGCGGCCGCCGGAATAGCGCTACTCGCCTTCGAGATCCGTGAGTCTGCGCTCATGGCTTTCGGCGACTCGAGCCAGCGCCCTGATATTCTCCGCGTCGAGTTCAATTGCCGTCGTGATTTTTCGGATATGTTCGTCGGACCGTTCCTGTCCCGCGCGAAGCTCGCGCGTTTCCACCAGTAGCAATTCCACGCTCTGGGTCAGGGCCTCATGTCGTTCCGTCAAACGGTCCAGCCGGTCGTCGATCGTCATGCCTTCATTATGTACGTGTAACCGCTAGAATCAAAATATATGCGTATCCTCGTCGTCGAAGACGAAAAACGGATTGCCGACTTTTTGTCGAGAGGCCTTGAAAGCGGCGGCTACGCGGTCGATGTCGCCGGGCTGGGGGCTCAAGCCATCGATATGGTCCACGCGACCGAGTATGACCTTATCATTCTCGACCTCGGCCTGCCCGATATGGACGGCCTTTCCGTGCTTCAGAAAATCCGTAATCGCAAGACCAGCCCGCCGGTGCTGATTCTGAGCGCGCGCGATCAGGTGGATGATCGCGTGAAGGGCCTGGAGGGCGGCGCCGACGATTACCTGGTCAAGCCGTTCGCCTTCGTCGAGCTGCTGGCTCGTGTGCGAGTGCTGCTGCGCCGCGGACAGCCGACGCCCGAACGTTTGCAGGTGGGTGAGCTCACGCTCGATTGCATTCGCCGCAAAGTGATCCGATCCGGCGAAAATATCGAGCTTGCGCCCAAGGAATTCAGCATCCTTGAATACCTGATGCGCAATCGCGGCCGTCCGCTCAGCCGCACCATGATCGTGGAACACGTCTGGGACATGGATTACGACGGACTCACCAACATCGTCGACGTCTACATCCGCCACCTGCGCAGCAAGATCGACGACAAGTGGCCGATTAAAATGATCCAGACCGTGCGCGGGATCGGATACATGCTGGATCTGCCGGAAAAAGCGGGCGAGAAGACCGCCTGACCAATGGCCCGGTTCACGCGAGTCTTCGGCGTCCCGAAGTTGCCCGTCGCGAAAATGCGCGGCCTGCGCTTTCGCCTGACGGTGAGTTATGTCGTGTTCTTCGCGGTGCTGCTGATCGTGGTCGGCCTGGTGTACCGGCAGTATCTGAAAATCCAACTGGACGGCGTCGAGCGCGCCGCGCTTGAGGAAGAATGGGACGCGGCCAAAGGCTACCTGACCATCGATAATTTCCGGCCGCACTGGGACACTCCCGATCCGGATGATCCCGACGCGCAGGAGATCGAGCTACGCCTAAAACAGGTCTACTTTGTCGCCGACAGCAACGGGAATTCGCTCGAGGAGTCCGATACGTATACGTCGATCGGCCGCGATTCGCCGGCAGAGATCCGGCGGATTCTCGCGCTCGGGAAACCCGAGGTGAGTGAACGCATCTCGAGCGACGGCATCCCTTACCTGGTCGAAGCCGGGGTCCTTCCGGGCAAGAAAAGGGATCGCTATTTTCTGGCGGTCGGCCGGTCGCTTGAAGACGCCCGCCATACCGTGCGCGTGATGACGCGGAATTATTTTCTGGCGCTGCCGCTGATGATCGCGGTGTGCGCCACGCTCGGCTGGCTGATCTCCGGCGGCGCCATCCGGCCGGTAAACGTGGTCGCGCAGGCGGCCCAGACCATCACCGGCTCCAATTTGTCGATGAATATTCCGCTACGCGGCGCAGGCGACGAACTGGATCACCTGGTGGACAGCTTTAACAGGATGACTGCCCGTCTGCATCAAAGCTTCGAACAGATCCGTCAGTTTTCGACCGACGTTTCGCACGAATTGCGAACCCCACTGACGGCCATCCGCGGCCAGCTCGAAGTAGCTCTCTTCACCGCCGAAACGCCGGAGCAGTATCGCGAAGCGATGGTCAATGCGCTTGAAGACGTCGAAAAACTTTCGAGCATCGTGCGTGCGCTGCTACTGCTGTCGCAATCCGAATCGGGACAACTGGTTTTGCAGAAGGCGCCACTCGATCTGGCCACGCTCGCGGCTGACGTGGTCGACCAATTTCAGATTCCGGCGGAAGAAAAACACGTCACGCTGTCGCCCACGTTCCATCCCGGCGCGGTCATCTCGGCCGATCACACCCAGATCGAGCGTCTGCTCTCGAACCTGCTTTCAAATGCCGTCAAATACACTCCCGCCAACGGAACGGTGGGGGTCCTGGCGGGTCCCGCGGACACAACTGGCTGGGCGAGGCTGGTGATTGAAGACAATGGCGTCGGGATTCCGGCGGAGAATCTGCCGCATATTTTCGACCGCTTCTATCGCGTTCGCAATGCGCAAACCAACGTGGTTCCCGGACTGGGCCTGGGCTTGAGTTTCGTCGCCTGGATTGTGGAAGTGCACGGCGGGCGCATTGAAGTGGCCAGCACGCCCGGCGAAGGCAGCCGTTTCACGGTGCTGCTTCCGCTGGCCGAAAGCGCTATGGAAACGGCGCCGGATCTCGCTCTCGATTCACAACTTCACGGTGGGTAGAAACTGCGGCGGCCTGCGAACTTTGGTTGCCTGCTCGAACGCAAACGCGTAGCGGATCAGCTTCACTTCACTGCGCGGCGATCCGAAAAACGAAATCCCCACCGGCAGCCCGTACACGAATCCCGCCGGGACAGTCACGTGCGGATATCCCGCAACCGCCGCGGGAGTTGAACATCCGCCCAGGAAATGATCGCCATCCACATAATCGGTGGGCCAGGCGGGACCATCCGTGGGCGCGATCAGCGCGTCCAGCGCCAGCTTGGTCATCACCGCGTCGATTCCCTCCTGCCTGGCCAGACGATTCAGCCTGGTCACCAGATCGCGATAGGTCTTGCTGGTCACCGGGCCTTTCGCCTCCGCTTTAATCATCTGATCCTGTCCGAACCACGGCATCTCGCGAGCGCGATTTTTCTCGTTGAATTCGATGATGTCGTGGAGGCTTTTGACCTGCGCCCCGCGCGCTTCCAGATACGCGTTGAGATCCGCCTTGAACTCGCACAGCAGCGCGTCGTTTTCCGGCTCGCTTAATTTTGAATACGACGGAAGAATGGCCGGGTCGACGATTTCGGCGCCCAGTTGCTTGATCACGTCGATTGCTCCGGCGATCACGCGATCCACTTCATCGTTAAATCCGAACACCTGCCGAGCCACGCCGATGCGCGCGCCCTTCAGCCCGTTCCTATCGAGCGCCTGCCCGTAGCTCGCCCCGGTGAGCGCGCCCAGCAGCAGCGCCGCGTCTGTGACCGTCCGCGCCATGGGACCCGCCGTGTCCTGCCGGTGCGAAATCGGCACAATGCCCACGCCCGGAATCAGACCGACCGTTGGCTTGATCCCGACCAGGCCGTTGATCGACGACGGCGAAACGATGGATCCGTCGGTTTCCGTGCCCACCCCCGCCGCGCACAGGTTCGCCGAAACCGCCGCGCCGGTTCCCGAGCTCGAACCTGAAGGATTCCGGTCGAGCGCATACGGATTGTGTGTCTGCCCGCCGCGCCCGCTCCATCCGCTGGTCGAATGGGTGGAACGAAAATTCGCCCACTCGCTCAAATTCGTTTTGCCGGCGATGATCGCACCTGCCGCGCGCAGCCTCACCACCAGCTCCGCATCCTTGGCGGCCGAGCTCTCGAGCGCAAGCGAACCAGCGGAGGTCATCATCTTGTCGCCGGTGTCGATGTTGTCTTTGATCAGGACTGGAATGCCGTGCAGCGGCCCGCGCACGCCTTTTTCCTTCCGTTCCCGATCGAGCGCCGCCGCGATCGCCGGGGCATCCGGATTCAGCTCGATCACGGAGTGAATCTTCGGGTCTATTTCGTGAATCCGCGCGAGATATTTTTCAAGAAGCTGGGCCGAGGTCCAGCGGCCCGACGTCAACGCGCCCTGAAGCTGGATCACGGTGGCCTCTTCCAGGCTGTCGTTCAGTTCATCCTGCGCATCGGCGATGTGCATGGCCAGCGCGGCTCCCACGCCCACGCGAACAAATTCCCGGCGAGACGGCATACCAGCAGAATACCTATCATTGAGTCGGAATGCACTGTCTCGGCGGCCGCGTGCTGAAACCGGAAATCCTGGACACGCTGCCCGAAGCCGAAGCGCGCGCCAGTCTGAACGATTTGACCCGCATCAATCGCCGCTGGGGTGGGCACTCGACGCTGCGTCATCTATTAAAAGAAAACGTGGCGGGCGCGTTTACGCTGCTCGACGTCGGCGCCGCTTCCGGCGACATGGGGGCGCGCGTGCGCGAATGGTATCCGCAGGCGCACGTCACTTCGCTTGACCGTATTCCAGCGCATCTCAAAGAAGCCGAGGATCCGCGCGTTGCAGGCGACGCCTTCGCGCTTCCGTTTAAACCAAAATCCTTCGATTACGTTTTTTGCTCGCTGTTCCTGCATCACTTCACTGCTGACGAGATCGTTTCTTTGCTGCGCGGCTTCGCCGCCGTCGCGACGCGCAAAGTGCTGGTGATCGACCTGGAGCGCAATCCGGTCGCGTATTATTTCCTTCCGCGCACCCGCTGGATTTTCAAATGGGATCCGGTTACGGTTAACGACGGCGCAATTTCGGTCGAAGCCGCGTTCCGCCCCCGCGAATTAGAGGACCTGGCACGCGGCGCGGGATTGCAGAATCCGAAAGCGCGTGCCTATCGACCCGCCTTCCGGATCGCAATGTCGGCGGACGTTTAGTGGGACGAATTCGGGAGCAGGCCGTCGCGCTCCATCACTGTCGCGCCTCAACCCCTCAGCTCTTGACGCGCGACAGTAATGGAGCGCGGGCTAACGTCTAGTTCCTGCTCCGGCGATGGTATTCGCCACCGCCCAGTCCGCCTACGTCGATCACCACGGCAACGATAAGGATGATCAGATTGACCCCTTCGAGCGGCATGTGCGAATTTACTTCCCAGGCGTAGCACAGCGTAGTGAGCGGCAGAAAGATGAACCCGAGAATCGGCAGCAGCAGGCCTTGATAGGCGTGCTGGAGATAGTTCGACATCAGGAACAATAGCAGCAGCACGATTCGCGGGAAGGCGAGAACCAGAATCAGGATCAGGCAGGGCATAGGCGTTTCAATCGTTGCACGTTTGGGACCGCGATACGTTACATCTAGATGCTGGCGAGCTCGTACAGGTACTCGATGTGCGACTTCACCGCGCCGTCCATCCCCTGCACTTTCGGATTGCTCGACTCGATCACGTAATACTCGTCCGGTGCGTGCGCGCCGTTTCCGTGGCCCAGGCCGAAGTGGCCGGCCGGCAGGTTCAGCGGCGGACCGGTGAAGACGTACCCCGGCCAGGACCCGGCCAGCCGCGGCCAGAACACCGGATCGATGCCGTGCTTGCGATACACCGCGGCCTGCGCGTTGATCAGCGCGCAGTTCTTGGGTGTGGTGGTCGGATCGTAACCGCCGCTCATGTTGACTTCGATATCGCCGAATCCGCGCTTGGCCAGGTGCGCCTTCACGAGCGCCAGCGTCTCATGTGCGGTCATGTCAGGCACCAGCCGGAGGTCGAGCTTCGCCACCACGCGATGCGGCAGAATTGTTTTCCCGCCCGGTCCCGTATACCCTCCCACCAGCCCCTCGATATTCACCGTCGGCCGCCCGGCGAGAAGTTCCAGCGACTCCAGCCAGTCGACATTGTGGACCCAATGTTCCACTCCCTCCTGCTTCATGGCCAGCGCTTCGCTCTGCCGGTGCGAATATTCGCGGATGAGAGCCTTTTCTTCCGCGTTCAGCGGACGCACTTTGTCCATGTATCCGTCGATGGCCGGCGTGTGGCCGTCGGGACCCACCAGCGTCGCCAGCGCCTGAATCAGGTGCCAGGCGGGACTGTCGACGCGGGCTTCGTTGCTCGAATGCAGATCCTGCTTCGGCCCGCGATGCCAGCGCTCGCCACTTGAAACCAGCTCCATCTCGACCACGCCCTTGGCGCCCAGATTGATGGTCACGGTGCCGTCGAGCTGTTGCATCGGCATCGGCATATACACGCCGTTGCATTTTTTGAGCGCGGCCAGAATATCGGGTCGATGCACCACCTGCGGAAAATGCGGCGATCCGATTTCTTCCTCACCCTCCGCCACGAAAACCAGGTTCACCGGCAGCTTCCGGCCCGCGGCCTTGAAAGTATGCAGCGCGGCGAGCCAGGTTGCCTCGGGTCCTTTTTGATTGACCGCACCGCGGCCGATCAACAGCTTCCCCACCCCTGCGCGATCCACCAGACGGGCTTCAAACGGCGGCGAAGACCACTCCGACGGATCCACCTGCTTCACGTCGTACATGAAATAAATTCCGATGGTGCGCGGCGCGCCGGCGTCGAGCATGGCGAACACGCCGGGATGGCCGTCGGTGGGGACCTTGGTGACGCTGCTGAATCCGGCGTCGCGCAGCATGCGCATCATCAGGTCGCAGCCTTCCGTCATCCCGCGATTTTCGGCGGCAATCGACGGTTGCTGGATCCAGTGCTGCAAACGCTGGACGGCTTCGTCGTGCCGCTGGTTGGCCTCGGCAAAGAGCGGCTTCAGGTCGGCGGAATCGGCTGCGGAGACGCGGCTCGAAACAGCCAGTGCGGCTCCCGCGGCAGTCAGAAATCGGCGGCGATTCAGATTCGAGAATTCCATTGATCGATTATGCCACCAGTGCTACAGTTACGACTAATGAAGTGGATTCTGTTTTTTGTGCTCGCGACCGGGGCGTGGGCGCAGAAAATTACGGTCGAATTCGACGAAGCCGTGGAGTTTGCGAAATTCAAGACCTTCATGATCCGGGAAGGCGCGCTGAACAGTAGGAATCCGGCCCTCAACAGCGATCTGACGCGCAAGAAAATCGACGGCTTGATCGAAAAGTACCTGAACGCGCACGGGATGCTGCGGGTGAACGCGAAACCGGATCTGAACGTCCGCTACCGTCTGGGGTCCGCGCGGAAAAGGGAAGTGGAAACCTATCCCGCGGGCTGGCGAGGACTCGGAACGCGCGTGGTGCGCGTGCCGTACACCGAAGGGACGCTGGTAATCGATCTGCGCGACCCGTCCACGCGTTCGCTGGTCTGGCGGGGAATTGCCCGGGAAGAGAAAGACGACCCGAACAAAATTGAAGGCAAACTGGACGATATGGTGCGGAAAGCGCTCGAAAAATATCCTCCCAAGCCGAAATAGCCAAACCTGTGAGATCCTCATTCAGAAGCTCTTGTGAACCTGATCGCTTAACCGCTCCCTATGGTCGCGGCTCGTTGTTGGCGCTCTCTTGCCTCGCAACGAGCCGCGACCATAGGGAGCGGTTAGATGTCCGCTTCCATTACTGAAAAACGAGGATCACCCATGTCGAACCGCCTTCTATTGATCGCTCCCCTGCTGGCGCTCACGCTCGCCGCGCAGACGGCCTCGAAAAAACCGATTCCCCGCACCGCCGACGGCCATCCCGATTTCCAGGGCGTCTGGACCAACGCGACGCTCACCCCCATGGAACGCCCCGCCTCGTTCGCAGGCAAGCTGAACCTCACCGAAGCCGAGGCCAAGGCGTTCGAGAACCATGCGCAGGAAGAGCTGACCTCTGGCGACGGGAAATCCGACAGCGATTTTCATCGCCGCGCGGGGTCTGGCGAAACCGGCGGGTACAATGCGCTGTTTATCGATCGCGGTTCGGAGCTCGCGCGGGTCGACGGCGTCAAGCGCAGCTCACTGGTAATTGATCCACGGGACGGAAGGGTTCCTCCGCTCACGCCCGAAGCGCGGCAGCGGCTGCAAAGCATGCGACGTGGTGCGTCGCTCGCCTCCGCCAAGAACCGTCCGCTTTCCGAGCGCTGCCTGATGAGCTTCGGATCGAGCTCTGGCCCGCCCATGCTGCCGGTGCTCTACAACAACAATTATCAAATCGTCCAGACCGGGGACCGCGTGATGATTCTGGTCGAGATGGTCCACGACGCGCGCATCATTCGGATGAATGCGGAGCACGATCCCGAAAATATCCGCAAATGGCTGGGCGATTCGGTGGGGCATTGGGAAGGCGACACGCTGGTGGTGGATACGGTTCATTTCAACGATGCGATTAATTTCCGCGGCTCATCGAAGAACCTGCACGTGATCGAGAAATTCACGCGTGCCGACGCGAATACGATGCTGTATCGCGCGACCCTCGATGATCCCACCACCTGGACCAAATCCTGGACCATCGAGTATCCGTTCACGGCGACCAAGGGTCCGGTTTTCGAATACGCCTGCCACGAGGGCAATTATTCGATCGTCGACGTGCTGGGCGGCGCTCGCAAAGAGGAAGCCGCGTCGGAGAAGAAGTAACCGCTATTCCGATCCCAGCGCCCTCGCCGGATCGATGCGTGCCGCCTTTCGGGCGGGACCCAGGCACGCGGCGGCCGCGGCCAATCCGAGTACCGCCGCCGCGATCAGGAACGTCGCCGGATCGTCCGGCTTCACGTGAAATAGCACCGAGCTCAGTATCCTTCCGGCCGCGAGCGCGCCGGCGATTCCGATCAGCGAGCCGATCAGAACCGGCCGCAGTCCGGTGAGCATCACATGCCGCACCACGCGCGAACCATCCGCACCCAGTGCGATTCGAATCCCGATTTCCCGAGTCCGCTGCGCGGTTGAATGCGCGACTACTCCAAAAAGTCCAATCGCCGCCAGAAAAAGCGCAGCGAGTCCGAAGAATCCGATGACCACCGCTTCAAAGCGCGGCTGCGTGATGGTGGTGTCGATACGCTGCTCCATGGTTTCGACCGCATAGACCGGCCGGTCGGGATCAATCGAATGAATGGCCGCAATCGCCGCGTGGGCGAGTTGGCCCGGATCGCCGACGGTGCGCAGGACCACCGAAAGAAACGGGGAGGCGTCCTGGGAGAGCGGCGTGTAGAATTGCGGGACCACCGCTTCGTCCAGCCCGGCCGTCTTCACATCGCCCACCACGCCGACAATCGTGAGCCACGGATATCCGCTGCGCGGCGCGCCGAGCATGATGTGTTCGCCGACCGCGCCCTTCGGAAAAAATCCGCGCGCTAAAGTCTCGCTCACCACCGCGACCGGTTGCGACATGGCTGTATCCGCGTCTGTAAAAACGCGGCCGGCGAGCAGCGGGATCTGCATGGTCCGGAAATAATCCGGATCGGCCGCCGGCGTGTGCGCCAGCTGCGGCACAGTGCCATCCGGACGCCAGGGTCGCCCTTCAATGCTGAACGGATTGCCGCCCCGGCTCTGCGGCGTATTCCCAAGCACTGGAAGCCATCGCACCAGCCCCGCCGAAATCACACCGGGCAAGGCCACCAGCCGACCGTGCAGCGCGGCGTAAAATGCGATCCGGTTCTCCGGCTTCGGATAAGAAACGTGCGGCAGGTCGAGTTGCATGGTTAACAGATGTTCCGCGCGAAACCCAGCGTCGACGTGCCGCAGCGACGCGAAGCTCCGGAGCAGCAGCGACGCGCTGATCAGCAGCATCATCGCGAGCGCGACCTCCGCCGCGATCAGCGCCGGCGCCGTTCGTTTCTTCCGGTAAGCGCCGCGGAGATTCGATCGGCCGGCTGCGAGCGGCGCGAGTCCGAATAGGATGGATACCACCGCCGCGATCCCCAGCGTCATCGCCAGCGTGCGGCCATCCACGCTCACCCGGGCCGCCGCCGGCAGCGACGCGGGGCTCAACGCGACCAGCACCCGCACCCACCACACCGATGCGATCGCGCCCAATCCGCCGCCGATCGCGGCCAAGACCGCGCCCTCCACCATCCACTGCCGCGCGAGCCTCGCTTCCGACGCGCCGATCGCGCGCCGCACCGCGAATTCCCGCTCCCGCGAAACCGCGCGCACCATCAGCAGGTTCGATACGTTCGCCAGCGCGATCAGCAGCACCGCGCCCACCGCGCAAAGCAACAGGATGGTCGCCATCCGGAATCCGCCGAGCAACTGTTCGTGCAGCGAAACGATCTTGACGCGATAGCCCGCGTCTTCGCCGTTCGGTCCGCGATATAAGCGCAGCGTCTCTTCCAGATGCTTCGCGATCACATCCAGCGCCGCCTGCGCCGTGGCGATCGAAACACCGGGCCGCAGCCGCGCGATCATGTCGAAGTTCTCCCCTTGCGGCGCGAACCCGTGATCGGCCAGCTCGATCGGAATCCAGACATCCGGCGAATCCGCGCTGAGACTGAACTCAAAATCGGCGGGCATCACGCCGACAATCGTGTAAGGATGGCCATCGAGAGTCAAAGACCTCCCCAGCGCGTCGCGATTTCCTGCGAACCGGTTCCGGAAGAACGCATGGCTCAGAATCGCGACGTTCGCGTGCCCCGGACGATCCTCGGATTCCTCGAATCCGCGCCCGAATTCCGGCCTTGTGCCGAGCATTTGAAGCAAACCAGCGCTCGCGTTCACGATGGTCAACCGCGCGGCCTCGCCCAGGCCGGTGAGCGTCGCGGTCTGTATCCGATACGCGCCGGTCGATTCGAACACCCCCGACTGGCTGTAGGGAAGGTAGGTGTTATACCGGACCGGGAATTGATCCTGGTGCAATTTGGTCAACTGATCCCAGACCATCACCAGGCGGGCTTGCTCCGGATAGGGCAAAGGCCGCAACAAAACCGCGTCGGCCACGCTCGAAATCGAAGTGACGGAACCGATTCCCAGCGCGAGTGTCAGAATCGCGGCGAGCGCAAATCCGGGATTGCGCGCCAGGCCTCGCAGAGCGTAACGCAAGTCGGAAAGCATGTTTGCTTAGACACCCTCCGCACCCCAAGAGTTTCGTCAGCGCCCCAGATACGTCCCGGTGGTCGCGTCGATGAACACGTTCCACTCCGCCGCCGAAACCGTTTCGCCCCAGAATACGCGCCACGCCGGATCCGGAAAACGCGGCGTATATTCCAGCATAAAATTCACCGGCGGACGATCTTCCGCCTTCTTTTTATACTCGGTTGTTTTCGTCAACGCCGTCGCCAAAGCCTCCGGTGTGTCGATTCTCAGCGCCTGCACCAGGAACGGCTTGGCTTGTCCGGTGGACCCATGCCAGCCTTCCTCCAGACCCGCGAAGACTCCCTTGTGCAGATTTCCCTCCGCCTCCACCGCGGACCACGTGTAGGTCCGCTGCCGCTGCCGCGCCTGCGACACCCACAGGATCTCCCACGCCCCGGCTTTCCCGTCCACCGATTTCGGATTCGGCAGATTCAGGCTGCGAATCCGCATCGGCTGGCAATCGGCGGCCCACGTGCGCGCCTGCGGATACGTCATCTGAAACGCCTGCCGTCCGCTGATCGGTTCGGGCGGGGGTGGAGGAGCTTTCTTTTCGGTGGTGGCCGGCGTATCGGAGCAGGCGACAATGCATAACGCCGCCAGCAGCGGTAAACAAAATCTCATATGATTCCAATGTCGATGGTTCTCTGTAGCCGTGTCAATCCGTCCGCGGAGTATAATCGCTGCAGGTGAAACTGATCGCCGCGCTGGCCGCCTTTGTCTGCACGCTGCACGCGGCAGACCCCCTGTATGAGAGCGCCCAACGCAAGCTCGACGCGATCGGGGCGCGGGCCGTCGCGCGCGGCGCTTCCGTGAAATTCACCCCGGCGGAAATCAACGCGTGGGCGCGCGTCAAAGTCCACCTAATCGTACCCGAAGGCATGCGTGATCCGCGCGTCGAACTCGGCAACGGCACGGCCACGGGCTACGCACTCGTCGATTTCCTCAAAATGCGTCAGGCCAAAGGCGAGTCCACCAACTGGCTGATCTCGAAGCTCATCGAAGGCGAGCGGCCCCTGGCCGTTTCCGTGCGGCTTGAATCCGGCGCCGGCCGATGCGTCGTCCACCTGACACGCGTCGAAATCTCGAACGCCGTGGCCAATCAGACCGTGCTCGATTTCCTCATCAGGACTTTTTTCATGCCGCTCTACCCCGATGCCAAAATCGATGAGCCGTTCGATCTCGACGACAATATCGACCGGATCGACATTCGCCCCACCGGCGTCGTCGTCACCATCAAGAGGTAATTACTTCATCCGCTCGTAAGTGGCCACCGTGATGTTCGACACCTTGCCCGACGCGTCGAACCGCATATACATCACGCCGATGGTTTGCTCATCGGGCGACAGGACGTTCGTCAGGATCTGCGAAACCCGCCCGCCCTTTTTGTAAACGATTTCGTTGATCGCCGGCGTAATTACCTTCACCGCGCCCGTATCCGTTCCCGGATTCCCGGTCACCGGCCGATCCTTTCCGTCGAACATGGTTTCATAGCCCCACTGCGTCTTCACGCCGCTCTTGTTCACCGCGTCAATGGTGATCTTCATCCCCCCCTGGCCCGCGGGCTCGTAAGTCATGATGTTGCTGGCCGGCGCGGGCGCGTCCGACTTGAGCTTCCATTTGCCGAATCGCGGATTGGAGCCCTGCGCATACCCCAGCGCCCCAGCCAGAATCGCCATCCCCACAATTTGCTTTAGCATCGTGTTATTTTAGCCTGCCACGCACGGACCCTGCGCGGCGGCACGCACCAAGCGCAATCCGGTTGCGTGCTTTCACCCCGCCGTTTCCCGTCGATATTGATTCCAAACGCGGTCGCATATGGAGATCCGTTTGCACATTGTTGGTTTCCGATCAGGAGGTGCCTATAGACCTCGAACGGATGGGAAGCGACGCGGCCTGAGGCGGTTCGGAATCCATTTTGGATTGCCGCGACCGGATAAAGGCTACGCAAATACAGCGAGCAGCGCCCGTTGGCGCGAATCGATGGCGCAGGCAGTGCCTGTCGAGATCGACCGCTCATGGCAGCGCCGCTTCCCAATCTAAACAGGCACCGGGAGGCGAACATGAATAAAGTTCGCGCTGGATCGATTGCTGTTGTCTTTCTTGGAGCCGTTTCAGGAGCCCTGCTCTTCACTCAGAATCTGTGGTCGCAGCGCCCCGAAACCACGCCGCTGATTCCTTCCGTTGAAGGTTCCGATCTCTACCGCGCTTATTGCGCCACCTGTCACGGTGCCGACGCGAAAGGGGGAGGTCCCATGGCGATGGTGCTGAAAGCGCCACTGCCCGACCTGACTCGGATCGCACGCCACAATAAAGGCAAGTTCCCGACCGAGCGCGTGGAAGCCATCATCTCCGGCGAACAGGACCTGATCACCGCGCACGGCTCGCGCGAAATGCCCCTGTGGGGGCCGATTTTTTCGCAGATCGAATGGGATCACGACCTCGGCCGGGTTCGCATCCACAATCTCGCGAAATACTTGGAGTCGATACAAGCCCGCTGATTTCGCCTACAATTCGAGTATGCGAATCTTCGGGCTGTTGCTCCTGCTCGGGCTGTCGAGCGTCATGATCGCCCAAGCCCCGTCGAACTTTCAAATTGTCGGCAACGTGAGCCAGTTGATGATCGATATCATCTACCCCAGTTCCGACGCGCTCTTCTATATCGAGCGCACCCCGCCCAAGAACGATCACGACTGGAACGTGATCCGCGGCCAGGCCCTCACGCTCGCCGAATCCGGCAATCTTCTGCTGATGGGCTATCGCCAGCGCGATCCGGACCGCTGGGTGAAAGACACCAAGCTCATGATCGCCGCCGGCACCGCCGCTTTCCGCGCCGCGCAGAAAAAGGATATGCAGGCCATCCTCGATCTGAACGATCAGTTGTACCAATCCTGCGTCGTCTGCCACAAAGACTATCGCCCCAACTACGGCAAATAGTCACCACGTCTTTTGCCACACCCGGACCACGGGATAACGACCGTTATCTCCCGGCGTGTATTTCGACTGGTCGAACCACCACTTCAGCCGAGCCTGCGCGTCGGCAGCGAACTGAGGATCGGATGCCAGCTTCTGCTCGAATTGCCTGCGCAGCTCCGGCGAATCCGCCATCATTCTCCGCGCGATCGGTTCCGACAGATACTCTCCCAAGCCTCCTCGCCCGCCTCGTCCTCCGCGTCCTCCGCCTTCAAATACGGCATTCAGAAATCCCCATTTCGCCAGCGAATCCGGCGCAGCGGGCTCGAGCATCGATAGAATCAGCCGCGCTCTGCGCTGTCCCGCCGGAACCCAGAACGATCCAGACGGAATCGTGATCTGTTCCTTCACCAGGCGCGCGTCGAAATCCAGCATCACGCGCCCTTCAAACGACATGGCCGCGAATTTCGGATTCGTAAACCGATAGGTTTCAAACTCCTGCGTCACGGGTTTCGTAAGACGCTGCATCTCGACCCCATGCAAAGCCAGAACATCCGCCAGATTCTTCCACGCCACCGGAATCAAGTACCCGAGAGGAATCTGCGCCTCCGCCGTCGTGTCGATTCTGTCGTGAATCACGGTCTGCAAATCATCCGGCTCCGGCAGGAACCGGTTGACCATCGCGCCGGTCACTTCGCTCTTGAACGGACCGTTCTTCAGCGTGTGATACACCAGCGGCCGGCTCTGATCGCTGACTTTCCCCGCCAGATAAACCGGCGCAG
Organism: Terriglobia bacterium; assembly: GCA_963797245.1. GTDB lineage: Bacteria > Acidobacteriota > Terriglobia > Bryobacterales > Bryobacteraceae > Palsa-187. Next base: position 73,182 of record CAWCPE010000002.1, on the reverse strand, counting down.
CCGAATGATTTCCCGCCCGCGCGGCCATCTCCCGATCCGCTTCGCGCACCGCGCGCCGCAAACCCTCCGGGTCGAGCAGGATGGTCTCGATCGCGTGCTTCATGATGTCGTAATGCGCCCAGGCGCGCGTCTTGGCGGCCTTCAGCGAATGCGATTCCACCAGCAGCGACGGGCGGTCCTGCACGGCGCTGTACAGATGCGAATACCGCGGCGAAAAAACCTCCATGAAAAATTCCCGCCTGCCGCCGACGTTGCGCAGCGCGCCGTACGGAGCCACCATATGACCGTCGGCTTCCATCCGCTTGTTCAGCTCCGGGACAAATTTCTCGCGAACCCATGCCCCCGCCGGCTCCGCCAGATCCTGATTGCGAGCCATATCCCAGGTCACGTCATATTGAAAATCTGCGCCGTCGGTGACGTGATTATCGATATGAAAATCCGGCATCCACGCGTTGAATAGCCGAAGCCACGCGCGCATCTCCGGCGTGTCGGCCTTAATATAGTCGCGATTCAGATTCACCCGCTGCGCCGTCGCGCGCAGCCCGGTCGATTTCGGCCCGTTCTGGCTGGGCCGGTGATATGGACTGAAATCCTCGTGCCCGTCCACGTTGAACACGGGAATGATCACGAAGATCATATGATCGAGCCACGCCGCATAGCGCTTCGACACCACCATGTCGCGCACCAGCATCAGCGCGGTGTCCTTGCCCTCGATCTCGCCCGCATGAATCCCGCTCTGGATCAGCATGATCACTTTGCCGGTTTTCGCCGCTGCTTCCGGCGTAAACGCGCGGTCTCTTGACACCACCAGCGCGATCATGGTCCGCCCTTCAGGCGTGGTCCCGATATCCAGAACCTTGACGAATCGCGAAGCTTTTTCCAGACGATGCGAAATCTCGACCGCTTCGGCATAAGGCGCGGTCTCATTCCAATCCGTCTTCTCGCCGGTCGTGATCAGATCGGGAGGGGAATCTTTAGTGGACTGTGCCAGCGAAGCAGCGGCCTTCGCAGCGGGCGGTTCAAACGCGGAATGAGGCGCAATCGGATCCTGCGCCGCGCAGACCATCGCGAGGGAAATAGGCAACCAGAGACGAAGCATCTGTCAATCTTATACGAGGCCGGACGATATACACCATGCGACGATCGTGGCTAGGAAATTGTCGGGCTAAGGCATCCGCGTGGGATGCTCGCCGTATTCTCCGAAAAGTGAAAGCAGTCCGGTAATTCCGAACAGCTGCCGCACGCGGGCGCTCAAGTTGATCAATTCGAAATCGCACCCCGCCGACTTCGCCGACGCGTACAGGCGGACGATGGTCCCCAGGCCCATGCTGTCCATCTTGGTGAGGTCGGTCAGGTCGAGCACCACGCGACGGTCGCGCGCCACCAGCGGCTTTACTTCGTCGTACAGTACTCCCGTCACGCCGGCCACCAGCCATCCGCTGCAGGCGACCACCGCCTCGCCCCCGTTCTCTCGAATCTTCAGGTCAAGTGAGCTCACGGTTCCCTCCAAAGCAGCTCCGCGTCCGATCGTCGCACATAATTGGCATCGATTTCCGCGGGATCGCGTGCGAGTTCGGGATGTTCTGCGGCGATGCGTCCGATCGCCGCGGCGAGCGGGCGGCCGTCGGCTTCCACGATCTCCGCATCCGCAGGCAACGTCGCCAACCACTGCTGTTTCGGCATCACGACTTCTTCGGACACAACGTTCAGTGCATTATCGTACACGCCACCGTAAATTTCGCCGCGCCTTGCATCAAAGAACGCGGCCCGCACCGCTCCCGTTCCCAACGACGCGACCGCCCGCAGATTCGAAACCGCCGCAGCCTTGCGCCCGGTTGCTTCCGCCAGCCCCTTCACCGCCGACAATCCGACGCGAACGCCCGTGAACGATCCCGGCCCTGCCGCGGCTGCAAACACGTCGATTTCGTTGACGGTCAGCCCATGCCGCGCGAACAACGCTTCGATCTCGCCGAACAGAACATGCGCGAACCCCTCGGGCGATTCGATCGCGATCTCCTCCAGCACCCGGGCGTCTTCAAGTAACGCGATGCTTCCGCGGTCGGCGGTCGTGTCCAGGGCGAGAATCCGCGTCACCGGCAAGCCGCTCCACGTTTAACCGCTCCCTTTGGTCGCGGCTCGCGGCGTGGCTGAGTGCGTGGATCACCGACCCGGAGCCGCGACCATAGGGTGCGGTTAGACGTTCCGTTCCTCACGGAATCAGCCTGTACACTTTATCCACCACGTACGCCTTCCCGTTCGCATTCAGAATATTCGCGCGCACACTCATCACGGCGGGCAGATGATTCGAGATCGATTTCGGAATCTGCCAGGTCCCCTCCCGCCCGCTGCCGATCACGCGATAGCCTTCGTTATCCGTCACCACCTCGCCGGTCCACTCGATCAGCAGCGAACGTGTCCCGCGCGTGTCGCGCTTGATCTTGATCGCAAAATACGGCGGCGCCGCAATTGAAACCCCCACATCACCCGGCGACGAAATTTCAAACGGCGTGTTCTTCGGATCCAGGCTGACCTCCTGCACCGGCACCGGCCTCGATTCGAACTTCCACGACTTCAACATCCCCGCCTTGGTTCCTTCGCGCGAAATGTGCAGCACCCACGGATGCGCTTTGTCCGGCGGCTCACCCGTGAAATGCTCGCCGCTATAGCCCTTCGCCTTGATGCGATCGCCGTTCAACGGATTGATCCAGGCGACGTCGTAGCCGTGATGCTCCACCGTCACTTCCACCGGCCCCGGCTTTTCGACGTACACGATATATTCCACCCCTTCGAGCGCCACCGCGCGGCCGCCGTCGACATCGAAGTACGGCTCCAGCTCCCAATACCGGTTGCCCGCCATGAAGTCGTACCACGCCGACATGTATTCGCCCGAGCCCGAAGCCGGATACTGGCCGTTCATGGCCGCATTCCACAGATCGCCGACGCTCTTGATGCCGGTGTTGATTCCCGGCATCTGGTAAAGCTGATGCTCCACTGCGCCGACGTTTGGATCGGGCGTACCGTAATCGAGGATGGTCATCCACGCGTCGCTTACCAGCGCACCCGACGTGATCGCGGCCAGGGTCGTGCGCGGATGCTTGAAAGAGTCGAGCCGCTTGAGCAATTCGCCCGTCTCCTGCAGCACGTGCCTGCCGTGCACCACGTCTTCAAACGCCGGAACGCCCATCCACGTCACGTTCATTCCGCCGAATCGCGCCACGATATCGGTGACGTACGCGGTGCGCTTGGCCCGGTCGTCGGGAATGGACGCGAGCACAAGATCCGCCACCATTCCATGAGCATTGATCGCCTTCACGCGCTCGGCCGCTTCCGGCAAATCGGCGCCGGGGTCGATGGTCACACGCAGATGCGTGAAATTCTGCTTGGCGCGTTGTGCGATGAGCGTGTCGAACGCCGCGCGCGGCATCTCCACGAACCGATCCACCGCGGTGGCCATCCACAGGTGCGCTTTGTTGGTTCCTTCGTACGCAAAATGATGCACGTTGGCGACGCGTACGAATCCGGGCGATTCGGAATCCGCGGCGGTGAAGGAAAGCTCCTGCCCATCCAGGCGCGTCAGGCTGCTCGAGAGCCGGTAGGCCCAGGAGCCGCCTTCGGTCGGCGAAAAGCGAATCAGCAGTTTCCGGTCGCTGTCGTGAAACGCGTACATCACATAAGTGCGCTGGTGGGGCGACCGGAATTCTACGTGCAATTGAACTTTCTGGATGTCCTCACCGGGTTGAAGATCGAAGGCCATCTCGCACGCCGACCATGCCGGGGTCGAATTGCACCCTTCGGCGCACAAGCGCAGGGCCACGGCAAGGAACATCCACCAAAAACGCATCTTGATACCCAATATACGGGGTGTTACTATATCCGTGACAGATACATCCGTTACAGATATATGTCGCTTACGCCTGCCGTCTTTCACATTCTGCTCGCCCTCGCCGACGACGAACGCCACGGCTACGGGATCATGCGGGAGATTGCCCAGCGGACCGAGGGCGAGGTGACGCTCGGCCCCGGCACTCTGTACGGGACCATTAAGCGCCTGCTGGCCGACGGGCTCATTGAAGAATCGGGCGAGCGCCCCGACCCGAAAATCGACGATGAACGCCGCCGTTATTATCGCCTGACCACGCCAGGCCGCCGCGCCGCTTCGGCCGAGGCCCGGCGCCTGGCGCAACTGGTGCGTGTCTCCCGCCGCAAACATTTGCTAGAAGGTGCGCGATGACCGCGGACCGTCTGTATCGAATCCTGCTGCACGCTACCCCTCCGAATTTCGCGACGAGTACGGTGCGGAGCTCATTCAGTTGTTCCGCGACCGCCGCCGCGACACCGGAACGCTCGCCACCTGCACCCTCGCCTTCGCCGATCTGCTCAAATCCGCGCCGGCCGAGCACCTGGATATTCTGTGGCGCGATCTTCGTTCCGCCGTGCGGAATCTGCGCGCGCATCCCGGATTCGCGCTGGTCGTGATCCTGTCGCTGGCGCTCGGCCTGGGCGCGAATACCGCGATCTTCAGCCTGCTGCACGCGACTTTGTTCAACCAGCTCCCGGTGCGCGATCCGGAACGGCTGGTCAGCATTGGACGCGGCGGCTTGGGCGACGCTCCGCCGTTTTCGTATCTCGATTACGAAGACCTGCGCGCGCGGACCAAGTCCTTTGCGGACATCTTCATCCATTCCGATCTGTACACCGTGAAGCTCGGCCACGGCGCGCAGGTGGAGGAAACCAGCTGCGAATTCGTATCGCCCAATTATTTCGCGACGCTGGGAGTGGACCCCGCGCGCGGACGCGCATTTGTTTCCCAGGACGCCAGCGCGCCCGTCGTCATCATCAGCGACGGATTATGGAAGCGACGCTTCAACCGCGATCCCGACATTCTGGGCCGCGTGATCCGGATGAACCGGGCGGATCTGACCGTGATCGGCGTGGCGCCCGAATCTTTTCACGGTGTGCTGATCCCTTGGAACACCACCGCATGGATTCCCATTCAGCTCACGCCCGTTCTATTTCCGGACGAGCCGCGCGCGCTCGCCGATCGCTTCGCCGATTGCTGCGGCGTCATCGCCCGCCTGAATCCGGGCGCATCGCGTCAACAAGCCGAAGCCGAACTCAGCGTCATCGCGCCCCAACTCGCCCAAGCCGACGCGCGCCCAGGCAACTCGCGTCGCGAACCGGGCTGGGATGAGATCCATCTTTCAAGCACGCAAGGCGTGGTGCCGAAATTCATCCGCGGCCGCATCGCGACGCTGCTCGGATTCCTGATGGCCGTCGCCACGCTGGTGCTGTTGATCGCCTGCGCGAATGTGGCGAATCTGCTGTTAGCACGAGTCGCCGCCCGGCGCGGAGAAATCGCCATCCGCCTGGCGGTCGGCGCACGGCGTGGACGCCTCATCCGGCAGTTATTAACGGAAAGCGCGCTGCTGACCTCGATCGCCGCCGCCGCGACGTTGTTCCTGGCGGTCTACGGTCCGCGCGCCATCGCGTCTTTGTCGCCGTATTTTATCGACGCGCGCGTCAATCTGCCGGTGCTCGCATTTTCCGCCGCCGCGGCTCTGGTCACCACCGTCGCGTTCGGTCTCGCGCCGGCGCTCGAAGCCTCGCGCACGGATCTGGTATCGACGCTCAAGGAAAATCGCGGCTCCGGCGGCGGCGTCCGCCGGTTCGGATTGCGCGAAACGCTGGCTGCCGTGCAAGTGGCCGGATCGTTCACCCTGCTGATCGCCGCTGGATTGTTTCTGCGCAGCCTGGCCGGCCTGCAGTCCATCGACCCCGGCTTCGACACGGCTCACACATTCTTCATTCGCCTGGATCTAACCGGCCAGCGTCCGGCTCAACAGGACGCTTTTCTCGACGACCTGCGCCATCGCGTCGAGAATATCGGAGGCGTACGCTCGGAGACCTTCGCGAGCCACATTCCGCTCGAATCCCCGCCGATCCGCTCCGCCGCCTTCGATATCGACGGTCAGACTGGAGAGGCATACACCGACGCGGTCGCGCCGCGCTATTTCGAAACGCTCGCCATCCCCTTGATCGCCGGACGAGCCATCGACGATCGCGATCGCGCCAACGCGACGGCCGTCGTGCTGATCAATGCCACGCTTGCGCGCCGCTATTGGCATGGACAGAATCCGGTCGGCAGCCAGATCCGCGTGGGCGGCGTGCTCCGCACAGTGGTCGGAGTGGTCTCGAATGTAAAGCAGCGCTTCACGGGCGAGGATCCGAGTTTGATCGCCTATCTTCCCCTCGCGCAGGCATCCACTCCCGACCTGCGCCTGATCGTCAACGTCACCGGCGACCCGGCGAAATCCATCGCGCCGGTAGTCGCGCAAATTCAGTCCGACGTTCCCGTGATGCGCATCCGAACCATGTCCACGCACGTCGTTGAAAGCTTCGGCCCGCAGCGCGGAACCGCGGAACTCGCCGGCTTCTTCGGCATCCTCGCGCTGGCGCTGGCGTGCGTAGGGATTTACGGCGTGATCGCGCACTCGGTTTCGCGCCGGACGCACGAAGTCGGCATCCGCATGGCGATGGGCGCGCGCGGGCCTGACGTGGTCCGCATGATCGTTCGTCAAAGCCTGACTCTCGCCCTGGTTGGGATCGTATTCGGCTCAGCGCTCGCGCTCGGCGTCGCGCGGCTGCTTAAAGGATCGCTGTACGGCGTCGGCGCGGCGGACGCCCTTACTTTCGTCTGCGTCGGGATGTTGTGGCTGGCGGTGGCCGCGCTCGCCGCGTGGCTCCCGGCCCGTCGCGCCGCACGCGTCGACCCGTTGGTCGCCCTCCGGTGCGAATAGCTGTGTGGTCCGCTGATTTCAGGTCGACGATCGAACTCCCCTCCCTTCCGGACGTGCTCCGCTTGCTGACGCGCGCGGTTCCGCATGTGGCTCATTCGACCGCGCGACAAAAACGGAACCCCGACCGTCAGGGAGGGGAGCAGGTCCGCTCTCAAGCGGACTCTACGGCCAGGGTTGCGATTCGAAACCCTGAGCGTCAGCGAGGGGAGGGGTTCGATCAGCGCACCACCAATAGCTGCGAATAAGAAATGATCCGCGCTATCCTTTGAAGGTCCCTATGCGCCGATTCACTCTCTTCCTGATCCCCTTGCTCGCCGCGGCTCCCGCGGTCCATTCGCAGTCGAAACCGAAGGCTGCGGCTAAAATGGCCGCGTCCGCCACGCCTGCCTATGGCAACGCCGACTCCATCACGCAGGAAGAGTTGAAAATCAATCTCTTTTTCCTGGCCTCCGATCAGCTCGAAGGCCGCAATCTTCCTTCGCGCGGCTTTGACACGGCCGCGCTGTTCGTCGCCACCCAACTGGCCGACTACGGGCTCAAACCCGGCGGCAGCGCGACCGGCACCACCGGTCCGCTGCAACCATATTTAATGCCGTTCGGGCTGGTCACCAAAAAGGTGGACGCCGAAGCGGCCAAAGCATCCATCACCGCGCCGGCTCCGCGTGGTGGGCGCGGGGGTGGTGGCGAAGGTCGCGGACGCGGGCGGGGCGGAAACGGTCCGCGTACCACCGATTTTGAATACGGAAAAGATTGGTCGGTAGTGGCCGGCGGTCGGGCAGCGCCTCCGCTTGAACCCTTCGACGCAAGCGGCAAGCTGGTCTTCGCGGGCGACGGTTACGTGATCCACAAGACCAACGTCAATCCTTACCAGGGACTCGACGTGCACGGCAAAATCATCGTGGTCGCGGGATTGCCCGCCGAACTCGCCGCGCAGCAGGCCAACGGTCGCGGCGGCCGCGGAGCGCCGAATCCGCTGGGCGAAAGCTGCACCGATTTCCTCACTCCCGAAGAATACGGCGGTGCGAATGGAGCGCTCGCCGTGGTTCGCATTCCGGATTTTCAGCAGCTCTCCGCCATGGAAAATCCTAACGCCGCGTTCGGCGGTTTCGGCGGGGGTGGTGGGCGCGGCGGTCTGAACGGCCCCAATTACACGGTGCCCAAACTTCAGCAGCACGCCGCATGTCCCACCGTTCCGGCCGTCACCGCCGGATTGTCCATGACCAACGCGATCTTCCAGGGCGAGAAGAAAAACGCGTCGCAGATTTTCTACGCCGCCGGCGCCAGCGCGCCGCAGGAATCTTTCGAATTCAGCGCGGCGAAATCGATGAGCCTGCACGTGGCCGTTAAGAGCGCACCCGGCCACGCGGAAAACGTGGTCGCGATGCTCGAAGGCGCGGACCCGGTCAAGAAGAACGAATTCGTAGTGATCAGCGCGCACCTCGATCACATCGGCCTGAGCGCGCCGCTGCCCAACGGCCACAACGTGAACAACGGCGCCGATGACGACGGTTCCGGCTCAGTGGGCCTGCTGGCCATCGCCAAAGCCTACGCCGAGGGCGCCGCCAAAGGCATGCGTCCCGCGCGCAGCATCATTTTTCTGTGGAACGCCGGCGAGGAAAAAGGGCTGTGGGGCAGCCAGTATTTCGCCGAGTATCCGCCTGTTGACCCTACGAAGATTGTGGCCGACCTGAATATGGATATGATCGGCCGCACCAAGGGTCCCGGCTTCACCGATTCCGATCCCACGCACGTGCTGGTCGACCCCGGCGAAATTCTGGTGGTCGGTCCCGCCATCAGCAGCGACGACATAGAGAAGACGCTCGAGTCGGTCAACGACAGCTATCTGAAACTCAAGCTGAACCATTTCTACGACACCACCAAGCCCGACGACAGCCACGACAATCTGGGCCCGCAGCCCAACGGCCAGCGGATTTTCTATCGCAGCGATCATTACAACTTCGCCAAGATCGGCGTCCCGATCTGCTACTTCACCACCGGCCTGCACCCGGATTATCATCGGCCGACCGACACGCCCGAAAAGATCGACTACCACCAGATGCAGATCGTCGCGAAAACGCTCGCTGCGATCGGCTGGAAGCTCGCGAATGATCCGGGGCGTCCGCAGTTGAAATCCAATCTTCCGGATCAACTGGTGAAGGACATGAAAGCGGCGAAAGAGAACGGCTGGGGCAAAGTCACCCCGGTGCTCGCCCCGCTGCCGGGCCAGCCCTGACCCTAAGAGCTGGAAGTCTGCGTGAAAACTCGGGACGTGCTCCGCTTGCTCACGCGCGGGGTTCCGCATGCTGCTCATTCGACAGCGCCCCAAAGGGAACCCCGACCGTCAGGGAGGGGAGCACGTCCGTTTTCACACAGGCCCTAAACAGGCGCAATGAAATCGCCGTTTCACGCAGACTCGTCAGGGAGTCGAGCAGGTTCGTTTCGCAAACCGTTTGGTAGTAAAATCAGACCCATGACCCGCCACGACTTCCTCAAAGCGTCCGGCGCCGCTGCCTTGGGCTTGATGTTGCCCGATCGCGCGTTGCCACTCCCGGTCGATTCCGGCTCGCTCCCCGAACTCGCGCAGGGCAGCCACTTGCCGAACGCGGACGAATTGTGGAAATGGCTGCGCCAGCTCTCCGAGTGGTGCCCCGCTTACACCGGCAGTCCCGGCCACGTGAAGTACGTCAACCTGCTCGACCAGAAGCTGCGGGAAGCGAAGCTGGTGCCGCAGCGCAAAACCTTCCATCTGCCCTATTGGGAACTCAAAGGCTACGGCCTCGAACTCGACGGAGAAAAAATCCCGACGGCCAGTTACCGTCCGTACTGCGGCATCACTCCCGAATCAGGCTTAAGCGCTCCGCTCTATTTCGCCGGCACCGGCAAGAATCTCGATTACTCCGGCGCGAGCGGAAAAATCGTCCTGATCGAGATGCCGCCGGCGCAGGGTGAAGACGGCGAAGCGGTGAAGGGGGAGCTGATCGGAACTTACCCAGCGAACATCCCGCATCGCAACGTGCGCCACGGAGTCATCGGCATCTATCGCTTCACGCCCGATCTCAAAGCTGCCGAGAAAGCCGGAGCGGCCGGCGTCATTTATATGTGGAACAAAGTCTCCGACGGCAACGCGGAGGATCAGGCGCTGCCGTTCTCATCGCCGAGTTCGAGTGTGCCGGTGCTATGGGTGAATCACACCCAGGGCGAGCGTCTGAAGCAGGCGGCATCGAAGGGCGCCAGCATCAAGATGACGGTGAACGCGACCATCCATCCGGACACGCCGACCGATAACCTGTGGGCGATTCTTCCCGGCAAGACCGACGAAGTGATCATCATCAACACGCACACGGACGGCTGCAACGCGTGTGAAGAGAATGGCGGACTCGGGGTGGTGGCGCTCGCGAAATATTTTGCGAAGGTCCCGCTATCGCAGCGCAATCGCACTCTGGTTTTCCTGATGACCACCGGCCATTTCGGCCACGGCTACGTGCGCGGCACGCAGGACTGGCGCCAATCGAATCCCGCGCTGATGAAGAAGGCGGTTGCCTGCGTCACCATCGAACACCTGGCTGCGACTGAGTGGGTAGATCGCCCGGCGACCAACGAATACAAGCCGACCGGTGAGCTCGAATGGGGCCTGTGCTACACGCCGAAGCGTCCCGAAGGCGAAGTGTTTTTGAAAGCCGTCGACGGAACCGAAGCGAAGAAGACATTCGCGTTTCGCCCCGACGGCTCGTACCCCGGTGAAGGCGCCGGCTTCTGGGCCGCTGGTATCCCGACGGTTTCCTACATCCCGACGCCGCAGTATTTGTTCATCGCACCGGCGAAAGGCGGAGGAATCGACAAGCTAGACAAGCACCGCCTGCATGGCGAAGTGACGACGTTTGCCCGCGTGGTCGCAGCGCTGGATAAAATGTCCGTGGCGGAGATCAAAGGCTAGCCTACCGCCGCCCGCTCACCCGAATCTGGCTGACCCCCACCCGCATTCCGCCCAGGCTCAGCCAGTGCACCCGATACGTGAACAGCGGCTCAGCCTTACCCTTCCAGGGTTCCTGTGACCCCAGCACGAAGGCGCACGGCGCATCCCCGAGCGTTTTCACTCGTTTCCCCGCCCATCCGTTCCCGCCCGCCAGAATCACCGGCGTTCCCTGGAACCAGGCGAGCTGTCCGCCGAAGAACTTGTCGGGCTGGATCACCGGGGCGCCGAGCCCGAACGCCGACCGGTACTTCGCAATCGCGGCGGGCAAATCGTGGACCGCGATCACCACAAAAACCACACCAAAGATCTTCGAACCTGCCGCGCTCCCGGCCCTCCGCGCCCGCGGCGTCTCATCGTGAATCAGAAACGGAAAAAACGATCCCGGCGACCCCGGACCCGCATCCGCCGTCTCCCATTTCAACGCCACTCCATCCGGTCGCGTCCGGCCGTTCTTCGCGGTCCGAACTTCTATGCCCGCGCCCTTCAGCCGGGCCGCGTCGCCCGCGATATCGTCGCTCCGGATCGCCCACGCACAGGGACCCGCATTCGCCTTCATGAACGGACCCCAATAGTGCGAGGAAAAATCGGCGCCTGCCTGCGGCGCGATCAGCTCCAGATAAGACCCGTCGGAAAAGCTAGCGAGCGCCATCTGGGTCTGCCCGTTGCTATGCTTTCCGCCGAACTGCGTCTCGATTCCGGCCTTCTTGAACATCGCCTGCAGCTTGACGAGGTCGTTTCCGGCGACCGTAATATGGTCGACCCTCAAATCGGCCCCGCAAGCCGCGACAGCCAGCGCGAACAATATGCCACGATGTATCACATCTTTGTCTTGATCACGTCGATCAATTCCTTGACCGCGGCCGTGCTCTTGGCGAGCATCGCCTTCTCCTCATCGTTCAACTGGATCTCGTAGATCTTCTCAATCCCGCCCGCGCCCAGCTTCACCGGCACGCCGACGAACAATCCGTTCACGCCGTACTCGCCTTCGAGATACGCCGCGCACGGCAGGACCTTTTTCTTATCCTTTAATATCGACTCGACCATCTCGGCCGCCGCCGCCGCCGGAGCGTAGTACGCGCTGCCCGTCCCCAGAAGCTTCACGATTTCCGCGCCGCCGCTACGCGTGCGCTGCACAATCGCGTCCAGCTTCGATTTCTCGATCAGCTCGGTCAGCGGAATTCCGGAAACGCTCGACAGGCGAACCACCGGGACCATGGTGTCGCCATGCCCGCCCAGCACGACAGCGGTCACATTCTCCACCGAAACATTCAGCTCCGCCGCGATGAACGTGCGGAACCGGGCCGTATCCAGCACGCCCGCCATTCCGACCACGCGATTGCGAGGGAACTTCGAAGCCTGGTGCGCCACCCAGCACATCGCGTCCAGCGGATTGGTCACCAGTACCAGAATCGCGTTGGGCGAATGCGCGGCCACCTTTTCGGTTACGTTTTTGATGACCTCATAATTCGCGAACAGCAGATCGTCGCGGCTCATGCCCGGCTTGCGCGCCAGGCCGGCCGTAATCACGACCACGTCCGAGTTGGCAGTCGGCCCGTAATCATTGGCGCCCGTGACGCGCGAATCGTAGCCTTCAATCGGCCCGGTCTGGAGCATATCCAGCCCCTTGCCAAGCGGCACGCCCTCCACGATATCCACCAGCACGACATCGCCCATCTCTTTCATGGCGAGATTCAAGGCGCAGCTCGCGCCCACGTTCCCGCCGCCGACTACAGTGATTTTATTGCGCATAGAAATCAGAATTATAGCGTTTCCGGGACCGCTCCCGGGCGCGTATAATTCGAACCATGCGCAACGTGATCCTCGCCGTGGGGATGTCTGTCGACGGCTACATCGCCCGTCCCGACGGCGCGCTCGATTTCCTCATCTCGCCGAAGGATTATTCGATGGAGGCTTTCTGGGCCACCACGGATGCCGCCGTGATGGGTCGCAAAACCTACCAGGCCGGGCTCAGGATGAATGGCGGAAAGCTTCCCGAAACATCTCAGGCCTTGTACGTTTTCTCGCATTCCTCCCCGCCGGGGACGCGTGACGGCGTCACGTTCGTCAACCAGACCCCCGCCGCATTCATCGCCGAACTGCGCAAACAGCGCGGCAAGGATATCTGGCTGATTGGCGGAGGCGAACTCACCCACGCATTTCTTCGGGCCGACCTGGTCGACGGAATGAACCTCGGTATCGTGCCGACCCTGCTCGGCGACGGCATCCCGATGTTCCCGCGCGGATTCCCGCAGCGCGATTTCCGGCTGGTCGAAAGCAAGACCTACTCCAAGGGTTTGATCGCGCTCAAGTACAAGCGGTCCCGGCCGCGCGAATAGTTTCCTATGATAGTGAGGTTCCCTGGAGGAATCACGTGTATTTCGAAGACTATGTTGTCGACGCCGTCGCGACCTCGCGCGGGCGCACCATCACCGAAGCCGATATTGTGAACTTCGCCGGCCTCTCCGGCGATTTCGTCGAGCTTCACATGAATGAGGAGTACGCCAGGCGCGGACCCTTCGGACGCCGCATCGCGCACGGCGCGCTGATCTTCAGCATCTCCACCGGCCTGATGGTCCAGATGACGCGTAACCCGGAAGCCATCGTCGCGTTTTACGGAGTCGATAAACTGCGTTTCGTCGCGCCGGTTTTCATCGGCGACACCATTCACGTCACGCAGCGCGTGCTCGAAAAACAGGCCAAGAACGCCGAACGCGGCGTCATCGCGTCGGAGATCACGGTGCTGAATCAGGACTCGAAACCGGTAGTGGTTTACACCACCCGCCTGATGGTGAAAACCCGCGCATGACCGCTCTCGATGGAATCAAAATTCTGGATCTCACGCGTCTGCTGCCCGGCGCGGTGGCGACTCAATGGCTCGCCGACTTCGGCGCGGAAGTGATCAAGATCGAGCAGCCCGTCACCGGCGATTACGCCCGCCAGGGTTTTAACAATCCTGGTGAAAATCCCATCTTCGCGCTGGTCAATCGCGGCAAGAAGAGCGTCGAGATCGATTTGAAGGCCGCGCAGGGCAGGGAATCGTTCCTGAAGCTGGCTGCCACGGCCGACGTCGTGATTGAAGGCTTCCGGCCGGACGTGATGGATCGCCTCGGCCTCGGCTATGAAGTGCTGCGCGCCGCGAATCCGCGGCTGATCTACGCGGCGCTCACCGGCTATGGAGCCGAAGGGAAATACGCGTCGCTCGCTGGCCACGATATCAATTACCTGGCTCTGTCCGGCGTGCTCGATCTGATGGGCCCGGTCCATTCACCGGCACTCGCCGGGATTCAGATCGCCGATCTGGCCGGGGGATCGATGCAGGCCGTGATTGGAATTCTGCTGGCTCTTGAAGCGCGCCATCGCAGCGGCCGCGGCCAGCGCGTGGACGTTTCCATGTTCGCGGGATCGTGTTCATTAATGCCGGTGCCCATGTCGATGCTTCAATCCGGCCGTGCGCCGGTGCGCGGAAACGATCTGTTGAGCGGCGGTTACGCGTGTTACCAGATCTACCCGGCGGCCGCGGGATCGTTCGTCACCGTGGGCGCGCTCGAACCGAAGTTCTGGCGCAATCTCTGCCGCGAGCTGGGTTGCGAAGAGCTGATCGCGGAACAATACTGCGCCGATCAGGCCCGGTTGAAATCGCGGCTGGCCGAGATTTTCAAACAGGCGACCGCCGAGGAGTGGTTCAAAAAACTCGGGGCGAAAGATTGCTGCGTCGCGCCAGTGCGGCATTTAAAGGACGCCATTGCCGATTATCCTACCGAACCCATCCCTGCCTTGAGTGAGACGCCGGGCCGCGCCGAAGGCCGCGCGCCGCGCCTGGGCGAGCACAATGGGGAACTCCTATGAACGTCCTCTATTGTCTGCGCCGCGCGCGCGGGATGTTCGGCGCGAACATCGCGTCGCATAGCGACACCGGTCCGGTGACGTGGTCGCAGTTCGGCGAGCAGGTGGATCGCGCGGCGGCTTTCCTGCGCGACATCGGCCTCCGCAAAGGCGATCGCGCCGCCGTCTGGATGCTCAACTCGCACGAATATCTGGAGCTGTATTACGCGACCGCCCTAGCCGGCATCGTCATCGTTCCGCTGAACACGCGCTGGCATGAACACGACGTCGCCTTCACGCTCGAGGATTCGGAAGCCGAAGCGATCATCGTCGACGACCGTTTCGCGCCACTGGTCGCCAATGTTCCGCGTCCGAAGCACGTTATCTATGCGGGCGCCGGCGCATGTCCCGAGGGCATGGTCCCCTACGGCCACTCCGATTCTTCGCACGCTTTTGACGAGCCCGACCCGGAGGACCTGGTCGGACTGTTTTACACGAGCGGCACCACCGGCGGACCCAAAGGCGTGATGCTCACGCATCGCAACCTGTGGGCGAACCTGCTGCACGCGATGATCGTGTATTCCGAGCGTGCCGTGTGGCTGCACTCGGCGCCCATGTTTCACCTGGCCGATCTCGGCGCGATTTATTCGGTCACTTCCAACGGCGGAACACACGCCTATCTTCCGAGCTTCGACCCTGAACTGTGCATGCAGTTGATCGAGCGCCACAAAGTCACCGAGACGGTGCTGGTGCCCACCATGCTGAACATGGTGATTCATCACCCGAGCTTCGGCAAGTACGATCTTTCGAGCCTGGAATATTTCCTGTACGGCGCCTCGCCCATGCCGCTGCCGCTGTTGAAGGATGCCATGGCCAAGCTCGCGCACGCGCAGTTCCGGCAAGGCTATGGGATGACGGAAACCAGCCCGCTGCTGACCGTTCTTCAGTACGAAGACCATTTCGGCGACGCGGTTTCCTCCGCCGGAAGACCGGTGCTCGGAGTAGAGGTGCGGGTGGTCGATGAGCTCGACCGCGACGTGCCAGTTGGGCAGAGCGGCGAAATCATTTCACGCGGCGCGAATACGATGAAGGGCTACTGGAAGCGCCCCGAGATCACTGCGGAGGTCCTGCGCGGCGGCTGGATGCACACCGGCGACATCGGGAAGTTCGATGCCAATGGATTTCTGTATATTCTTGATCGGAAGAAAGACATGATCAAGCCCGGCGGCGAAAATGTCTACACGCCGGAGGTCGAATCGATGATCGCCGCGCATCCGGCGGTGCTCGAAGTCGCGGTGATCGGAGTGCCGGATGAAAAATGGGGCGAAGCGATTCGCGCCGTGGTCGCGACGCGCAACGGTACAGCGTTAACGGAAGCAGAGCTGATCGGCTGGTGCCGCGAGAGGATGACGCATTTCAAATGCCCTGCGTCGGTGGCATTCGTCGACACGCTGCCGAAGGGCGGGACAGGGAAGGTGCAAAAGGGCGTCCTGCGCGATCGCTTCGGGCATTGAAACGGAACCGTCCGCGGTTGCATAATGAAACCGTGAACCTGACGATCAAGAATATCCCGGATGACCTCCACCAGGCGCTGAAACAAATCGCGGCTGACCGGGGGCGCAGCTTGAACTCAGTCGTGGTTCAGGCGCTCTCCGAGGCCGCCGCGGAAGCGGACCGGCGGCGAAGCATGCGGGAAACACGAGCCGAACTGGAGCGTTTCGTCGCAACTCTTCCCAAACTGCGCCGCAGCAGCGCGCACCTGATTCGCGAGGACCGCGACCGCCGGTGACCACGTTCGTCGTCGATGCCAGTGTCGCGGTGAAATGGGTCGTCGTGGAACCAGAACGCGAAGCGGCGGCCGACCTGCGGGCACTCTACGAAGCTGAAGCAGTGGATCTACGCGCGCCTCGCCAGATCGTTGAGGAAGTCGCGAGCGCGTTGTCCAAACTGTATCGTCGAAAAAAGCTCAGCGTGGGGCAAGCCGAGTCGGCGTATCGTAAATTTGAAGCGCGGAAGCCAAGGCTGGTCGATGACTTGAACCTGGTCGGCGCCGCTTTTGCCTTGTCGCTTCGCCATCAGATCAGCGTATGGGACTGTCTTTATCTGGCGCTGGCCATCGATCGTCGCGCGGACCTGATCACGGCGGACCAGCGATTCTATCGCTCGGTCGCGCGCCACTACCCATTCGTGCGGATGCTGAGTTAACGTTTGTACCGGCGAATGTATTCTTCGTAGCCGGCGCGGCGCGAGAGGGCGTCGAACCCGAAGATCGCCGAGGGCCGCCATGTTCCGTCGCTCACTCGTTTGAGGAACCAGATGCCGGGCTCTGTGAGCGTATCCGGATACACCCTCGGTTTTTGAATCCACAACCGGACGTCACAGTGCATCGGCCCCGACCAATTGCACGGTACAATCTGCCGGAGGGCGAGGCTGTTGTCAGGTGGGCTGCCGTAGAGCACCTCGGCGACGGCGATCGTGCCACCGATGTGGATGCCGTCGAACCAGAAATAGGAAATCCTAGGCCGCAGCGTGCCGACGACGATCAGATCCGCATCGCGGACTAACAGGCCGTCGAGCTGCGACCTTTCGCCACTGACGGGAGGCTGGGCGGAAGCGGGCAGGAGGAGGATCGTAGCGGCGACCAGCATCATCGCGACGCGGATGGCCATCCTATTCCGACTCCGGCTCCTTCACGTCTTCTGGCTCCGGCGGCGCTCCCGCTTCCTTCCGCGCGTGCTCGAACAGGAAGTTCAGCGTCTTCTCCGTCCGGATCGACGCCGCAATTCGGCCGAGTGCGCCTTCCTTCTGGAGCTTCGCTCGCGTCACCGCGACCGCTTCCCGCTGCTGGCGCGCGATGCGCTGCACTTCTTTGTCGACTTCTTCCTGCGTCGCCGCGATCGATTCCCGCTCGCCGATCTTGTCGAGCAGCAGCGACGCCCGCACGTCGCGCGTGGCCTTTGGTTTCTGCGTCTCGCGCACCTTGTTCCAGTCGAGCTTGATCGACTTCGGATCGATCCCCTGCGCCGCCAGTGTGCGCAACTGGTTTTCGAGATTGATCTCGATCTGCCGGTCCACATACACGCTGGGAACCGGAAACTCGTGCGCGTCCACCAGCTTGTCGATCAGCTGATGCTTGGCGGCATCCTGCGCCCGCATCTCGCGTTCGCGCTGGATCGATTTGCGGACCATTTCCTTCACTTCGTCGAGCGTCTGATAATCGCCGAGATCCTTGGCGAATTCGTCGTTCAGCTCCGGCAGTTCTTTGCGGCGAACCGCCTTCACCTCGGCTCGGAAACGCACGGTGCGTCCCTGCAGATTCTTGCGCTCATAATCGGCCGGGTAGGTGACGTCGAACTCGCGCGAGTCTTCGGGCGCCACTCCGCGCAGGTTCTCGGTGAACGCCGCCATAGTCGATTCGTCGCCGATCTTCAGCATGATCTCGTCCTGCTGAATCTTGGGCGAGACGCCCCCCAGGCTTTCAAGCGACACCATCGCGTAATCGCCGTCGGCTAACGGCCGCGGATCTTCGTTGACGTATTCCGCCTTCTGCTCGCGGACTTCGTTCAGGCGCTTGGTGATGTCTTCGTCTGAGACTTCGGGCTCCGTGTAATTCACCACGATGCCGCGATAATCGCCCAACTCGAACGTTGGCGCAACTTCGAAATCGGCTTTGAATTTGAGCGGCTCGCCTTCGTGAAAATGGACGTCCGAAATATCCGGAGTGCCCACCACTTCCAGATGATCCTTGGCGACCGCCGCGCGGAACGCCTTGGGCACCACCTTTTCGAGCACGTCCTGGCGAATCTCGCCGCCAAAGCGCGATTTCACCAGCGACACTGGCGCCTTCCCCGGCCGGAAGCCGGGCAGCTTCACCTTTTTCTGGATTTCGGAAACGACGCGCTCGGTTTCCTGCTCGACTTCCGACACGGACACGGAAATCTCGAGCGAGTGCTTGACCCCTTCGACTAACGCCACGTGGCTTCCGTCCTAGGTTCCTTCATTCCAGCCGGCCAGGTACTCTTCCTGCTCCGACGTCAGCCGGTCGATCGCCACGCTCATCGATTCGAGCTTCATTTTGGCGACCTGCTTGTCGAGTTCCTCGGGCACCGAGTAAACCTTCTTTTCAAGTTTCGAGTGGTTCTTCACCATGTACTCGGCGGACAGCGCCTGGTTGGCGAAGCTCATATCCATCACTGAAGCCGGGTGCCCTTCGGCGGCGGCCAGGTTGATCAGGCGGCCTTCGCCGAGCACGTAAACCTTGCGACCGTCGCGCATCGCGTACTCTTCGACAAACGCGCGCGCCTCGCGGCGGCCGGAGGACATCGAAGCCAAAGCTTCCAGGTCGATTTCGACGTTAAAGTGCCCGGAGTTGCACAGGATCGCCCCGCTCTTGAGCTTCGGGAAATGATCGCGCGCGATCACGTTCTTGTTGCCGGTCACGGTGACGAAAATATCGCCGATCACAGCCGCTTCGTGCATGGTCATCACGCGGAAGCCGTCCATGATGGCTTCAATCGCCTTGGTCGGATCGATTTCGGTGACCACCACGTTGGCGCCCATCCCGCGCGCGCGCATCGCGACGCCGCGACCACACCATCCGTAGCCCGCCACCACCAGCGTCAGGCCGGCCAGCAGAACGTTGGTGGCGCGAATGATCCCGTCGAGCGTGCTCTGACCGGTGCCGTAGCGATTGTCGAACAGATGCTTGGTCAGAGCGTCGTTCACCGCGATAATCGGATAGCCCAGGACCTTATCCTTCGCCATCGCGCGCAGCCGGATCACGCCCGTGGTGGTTTCTTCGGTCCCGCCGATCACTCCCGCCAACTGTTCTTTGCGCTTGGTATGCAGCGCCGTAACCACGTCGGCGCCGTCGTCCATGGTGATTTGCGGATTGGAATCGAGCGCCGAATTCAGGTGCTGATAGTAAACTTCGTTCGATTCGCCTTTGATCGAAAACGTCGGGATGTTGTATTCGCGAACCAGCGCCGCGGCAACGTCATCCTGGGTCGACAGCGGATTCGACGCGCACAGGGCGATCGACGCGCCGCCGTCGCGCAGCGCGATCATCAGGTTTGCCGTTTCGGTGGTGACGTGCAGGCAGGCGGCTACGCGCATCCCAGCCAGCGGTTGGGTCTTGATGAATTGTTTGCGAATCGCGGCCAGAACGGGCATCGATTGCGCGGCCCACTCGATCCGGCGCTTGCCGACGTCGGCCAGAGCGAGATCTTTCACATCACAGGGTACTGTGGCAGTTGCGTTCATAATTTCTCCGTTAAAAAATCAGGTGCGAGCGGCGACCGCCGGCATCGCGGCTTCTTTCAACGCCGCCGCTTTATCCGTGGCTTCCCAGGTAAACGTATCTTCGGTGCGTCCGAAATGGCCGAAGGCGGCCGTCTTGCGATACACCGGACGGCGCAGCTTTAAATGCTCGATCATGCCTTTGGGCGTGAGCGTGAAATTCGATCGGATCAACTCCACCAGCCGCTCATCTTCCACCGTCCCGGTGCCGAACGTGTTCACCATCACTGAAACCGGCTCAGCCACGCCGATCGCGTAGGCGAGCTGCACTTCGCAGCGCTTGGCGAGTCCCGAACCGACGATATTTTTCGCGATATACCGCGCCATATAACAAGCCGACCGGTCCACTTTGGTCGGGTCTTTTCCGGAAAATGCCCCGCCGCCGTGCCGGCCCATTCCGCCATAAGTGTCGACAATAATCTTGCGTCCGGTCAAGCCGGTATCGCCATGCGGCCCGCCGATTACGAAACGCCCGGTGGGATTGATGTGATACTTGGTGGCCGAATCGATCATGTTGGCCGGCAGCACCGGGTCGATGATGTGCTTTTTCACTTCGGCGCGCAGGGTTTCGGTGGAAACTTCGTCGTCGTGCTGGGTCGAAACCACCACCGCATCGATCCGCGCCGGGCGTCCGTCGATATATTCGATACTGACCTGGCTTTTTCCGTCCGGCCGCAGGAATTTAAGCGTGCCCGCGCGGCGCACTTCGCTCAACTGGCGGCACAGCTTGTGCGCCAGCATAATCGGCATCGGCATCAGTTCGGGCGTTTCGTCGCAGGCATAGCCGAACATCAACCCCTGATCGCCCGCGCCGCCGGTATCGACGCCCATCGCGATATCGGGCGACTGGCTCTGAATGGTGTTCAAAACCCCGCAGGTTTTCGAATCGAAGCCCATTTCGGCGTCGGTGTAGCCGATCTCATGAATGACCGAGCGCACCAGCTTGGGCACGTCGACGTAGGTTTTCGTGGTGATCTCGCCCGAAACCACGCAGATGCCCGTGGTGACCAGCACTTCACAGGCAACTCGGCCGGTAGGATCTTCCGCCAGAACCGCGTCGAGGACGGCGTCCGAAATCTGGTCCGCCATCTTGTCCGGGTGTCCTTCGGTCACCGATTCGGACGTAAAAATATGCCGCATTCGATCAGCCACTTGCCTAATTCCTCCAGGGGATGTATGGTTTACCGAGGGGAAACCAAATCCTCTTGAGTGTAACACGATCTATACTGGAGTCATGAACGCGGTGGACGAACGAAACGGCGGCCTGTACGTAGCAGGATCACGTGTGTCGCTCGATTCGGTGGTGTACGCCTATTTGCGCGGCGAATCGAATATTGGAATCGCCGAGTCGTTCACGTCGCTGAGCTTGGATCAGATCAGCGGGGCAATCGAATATTATCTGGCGAATCGTGCCGCTGTGGACGACTACCTCAAGCGCGAGGAAGCTGAATTCGATCGAATGGCCGAGGAGGCGCGGAAGGCCGACCCGGCCTTTTACGCCAAACTCGACGCGGCCCGCGTGCATCTCAAAGCCGACTGACCACGGGATAGCGCACGCGGTTTCGGAACTCTGCCGCATCCGACTCGGCCCACAACCGGAGCAGCGCGTCGACCGCCACGCCAACTCTCATTCGCTGGCGGACGATGACAAGGCCGGGATGGTCCTCAGTTGCGATGAACCGTCCGAAGTGTCCGATCATCGTTTTCCGGTCGTGCGACACGAGGACGCGGCTTGCCGCCGCCGAGATACGGAGCACCTCTGGATCGGAGCAGCCTCTGAGACCCGCGTCGGTCGCGCTCATGAAGTCAACGGCCGGCTCGAGTCTTCGCAGACCGGCGACCACCCGGTAGTCGAAGTCGGCGTCGGCGATGAATTTGGGTCGCGGCATGGGCCTTATGACCGGATCTTAGTTTCGAATATAACGTAGCGCCGACCGGACGTCAACCGCGTAACTAATTGAAATATATTGTACTTAAGACTAATTACTTAAGAAAAACTACCTACCCCTGTTTGGCGGAACCGCAGTACAAATATGATGGAAACCATTGCCGTTCTTGTTCGTACTTAGAATATGCACGACCTCCGCTACGCGCTCCGCCTCATCGCCAAAAACTGGACCTTCTCCCTCACGATCGTCCTGATCCTGGCTCTCTGCATCGGCGCCAATACGGCCGTGCTTTCCGTGGTCAACGCCGCGATGATCAGGCCGCTTTCTTACCCCCATCCTGACCGCCTGGTCCACGTCGTCTCCGTCTATCCCCATTCCGACGGTTTTGAAACCAGCGTCGACGGGGTCACCTGGGAACTGGTGCGCGATCGGGTGCCTTCGCTTGACATCGGGCTCTATGGAGGAGGATTTGGCGGCGGCGTCAACATGGGCGTCAACGGGAGCGGAGTTTTCGTTCATCAACAGCGGGTTTCTTCCGGGTTTTTCCGCATCCTCGGCATCGCTCCCGCGGCGGGACGCGAGTTCACTCCTGATGAAGATCGTGACGGTGGACCGCCCGCGGTGATCCTGAGCCACGCGCTGTTCGAGCGCCATTTTGGGGGCGACTACTCCGCCATCGGCCGCGCCATTCTGCTGCGCGGCGAGCCTTACACCATCGTCGGCGTCCTGCCCGCCGGATTCGAATGGGAAGACGAAGCCGATGTGTGGACTCCTCTGCGCCCGTCGACCAAAGGGGAAGGCGGCGGATCGAACTATGGGATGATCGCACGCCTGCGTCCCGGCGCGACGTTTCAACAGGCCTCCGCGCAACTTTCCCTGCTGACCGACGAAGTCCGGGCGCGCGGCTCGTACGGCAAGGATTCGGGAGTCAAGATCGGCATTGTGGGGCTTCAACAGGGGATGACCAGCGATCTGCGCGACCCGCTCAAAATTTTGTGGATCGCGGTCGCCGCGGTGTTTCTGCTGGGCTGCGTGAACGTCGGTGGAATGCTGCTGGCGCGGGCTTCTGCGCGTGCCAATGAGATCGCCACGCGGCTGGCTTTAGGCGCGTCTGCAGCGCGCGTGGTCCGGCAACTGCTGGTCGAAAGCGGATTGCTGGGAATCGCCGGCGGCGCCGCGGGAGTGGGCGTCGGATGGGCCGCGTTGGACGCGCTCCGCTCGCTTGGATCGGAAACCTTTCCCTTCCTCCGATCCGTGCATCTCGACTGGCGCGTGCTGGCCGCGACGCTCGTCATGACCCTGATCGCCGTGCTGACGTTCGGCCTGATTCCGGCTTTGCAATCGACGCGCGCCGGTCTGCGGCTGACCAGCACCTCGCGATCGGTCACCGGCAAGCGGCGTTTCATCCCGCTGGGCGCGCTGGTGGGCGGACAGGTCGCGCTGGCCGTCCCGCTGCTGATCGGCGCCGGTCTGCTGCTCAGGACGTTTCTGTACTTGTGGAACCTGAACCCCGGCTTCGATCCGAATCACCTGCTGACCGCGCAATTTTCGATGCAGGACGCCCGCTACGCGACCGCCCCCAAGATGAACCAGCTTTACGATCAGGTGATCGCGCGCCTGGAATCCACGCCCGGCGTCGAATCGGCCGCGGTCACGCTGACGCTGCCGTATGAGCGGCCGCTGAACACCGCATTCCGGATTCCCGGCTCCGATTATCAGAACGTCAACATGATCTACGCGACGCCCGAATATTTCCGCGCCATGCGAATCCCGCTGCTGGGCGGGCGCGCGTTCAATGCGACCGATAACGGCGCATCAACGCGGGTCGCTGTGGTCAACGATGCGTTCGTCAGCCGCTACCTCAAAGGGCGGCCAGCCGAGGGACAGACCATCGAACTGGGGCGCAGCCCGGTTCAGATCGTCGGGGTGGTGGGGAACGTCCAGGAGAAGCGCGGGGGTTGGGGCGATTTCGGGCCCATCGCGCACGCGCCGACCGTGTTTGTCCCCGCCGCGCAGATGAGCGACGGAAATCTACAGGTGTTCCACACGTGGTTTTCGCCCAGTTGGGTGGTGCGAAGCTCACTCTCCGGCCGCGATGTGCTGGCCGCGGTCGAGCAAGCCGTCCACTCGGCGGACCCGCTGTTGCCGATGGCGGAATTTCGCTCGGTGAACGATTTGAAGCAGGCGGCGCTTCAACCGCAGCGCTTCATGGCCGTGCTGGTGGATTCGCTCGGCACGCTCGCGATTCTGCTGACCGCGCTGGGAATTTACGGATTGATCGCGAACCTGGTGGCCGAACGGACGCGGGAACTGGGAATCCGGATGGCCCTGGGATCGACCACCGCGCAGGCGATTCAAACCGCGCTAAGGCCCGGTCTGATCTGGGTGCTGGCCGGCGCGATCGGGGGAAGCGCGGCGTCGCTGGGATTGGAACGATTTTTGCAAAGCTACATTTACGGAATCCGTGCGACCGATCCGGTGACCCTCACCGCGGTCGGCGCGGGTCTGCTGGCGGCCACGCTGATCGCCAGCCTGATCCCGGCGTCGAAGATCCTGCGCCTGAATCCCGCCGATACGCTGCGATCTGAGTAATTGTAGGACAGCCGGTCTTGCCGGCTGTCTTGATCGCAAGTAATCAGCCGGTCGAGCCGGCTGCCTCGCGGGTAGATTACTTCCATTCGCCGGTTTCCCGCCACCTGCGCTGTTTGCGTTTGTAGCGCACCAGGAGAAACAATCCGACCAGCATAAAGACGTCCGAGCCGACGCGCATGGCGAAGACCAGGTGACGACCAGCCGGGGTGTCCGCATTTATGAAACTCGCTGCGGCCATCAGGATCAGCGCTGGGATCCAAAGCCCCAGGAACGCAGTCAGGAAAATTCTGCGGTGTTTTCCGATCGATTCGTCCGCCATCGCGATTAGCCGTACAATTTATCACGCGCCTACTCGCACCGCAACGCGACCACCGGATCCACCCGCACCGCTCGCCGGGCCGGGATCGCGCAGCCGAGGGCTCCGGCGATGGCTAGCGTTGCGATTACGCTGATGAACGTTACCGGGTCGAATTGCGATACGCCTACCAGTGATCCGCGTAAGACTCGGGTCACTCCGATCGCCGCCGGTAATCCTAACGCCAGGCCGATTCCGATTTGCCGCATGCCTTGCGCGACGACCAGTGCGAAGATGCTGTGTGACGATCCTCCCATGGCCATGCGGACTCCGATTTCGCGGGTGCGCTGGCTGACGGAATGGGCGCTCACTGCGTAGAGTCCCACCGAGGCGAGCACCAGGGCGATGGCGCCGAAGATGGTGAAGATCACGCCCAGTGCGCCCACGTTCAGACGGTTCATCGAAATCCGGCGGTCGAGCGTGCGGATGTCGTAGAGCGGGAGATTGGAGTCCAGCGTTTGAACTGCCCTTCGGGAGGCCTCCGTTAACGTCGATGCAGGAACTTGCGTGCGGACAGCGATGAAGATTTCGCGCCTGGGATCGGCTGCGTAGGGGATATAGATCAGCGGCAGACGATCGGGAGAAATGTTCTGCTGGATATCGGGGACCACGCCCGTGATGGTGCGCCAGGTCTCGCCGAGCTTCATGTGTTTGCCCAGCGGATCTTCGCCGGGGAAATATTTCGCCGCGAAAATTCCGTTGATGACGATGGCGTCCTTCTCCGAGTCCGCGAACACGCGGCCGTGGACCGGGGTTACCTGCATCACGCGGAAATAATCCGAGCCGATGGTCACGGCTTGCACGATTGGATTCTGAATGTACTCGCCTTCGATTTCGCAGTCGATGGTCGACAAGCCATAGCCCCAGGTGGGCAGCGCGGAGGCGATGGAGGCGGATTCGACCCCGGGCAGCGATTCCAGGCGCGCCTTCAGCTCGCGATGGAACTCGATTTCGTCCTCTGCGCGGCGGTACTTGGCTTTCGGCAAATTCACGTGAGCGGTCAGGACGTTCGAAGAATTTACGCCGGTGGGCGCGTTGTAGACGTTGAGCGAACTGCGGATCAGCAATCCGGCTCCGGCCAGCAGGACCACGCACAGCGCCATTTCCAAAATCACCAGCAGGTTCGAAACACGCCGGCCGCGCGGGCCTCCGGTGGCTCCGGCGCCGTCCTTCACCGCACTGTTCACGTCGATTTTCGCCAGGCGCAGCGCGGGCGCGAGGCCGAACAGAATTCCCGTGCCGATCGAAATCGCGGCGAGAAAAATGAAGATGCGTGCGTTCATTTCAAGGTTCACCCAGGGCGGCCGTCCCTGCGCGAGCGTGAAGCGATCCATCCAGCGGATGCCGGTAAGCGCGGTCAGGAATCCGAAGAATCCGCCGGCGACCGACAACACCACGCTTTCGATCAGGAGCTGGCGGATGACGCGCACGCGCCCCGCGCCGATGGCCATGCGAATCGAGATTTCGCGTCCCCGCACCGCGGCGCGAGCCAGCAACAAGTTCGCGACGTTGGCACAGGCGATCAGCAGCACCAATCCCACTGCGACCATTTGGACAATAAACAGCGGGCGCATCGCGTATACGCCGTAAATTTGGAGCAGCGGCTCCACGTCGACCAAAGGACTGCCGGAGGGCGTCTCCACGTACCGGCGCGCGATTCCATCCAGCTCCGCGCGCGCCTGGGCGATGGTCGCGCCGTCCGCCAGGCGGGCGAAAAACATGCTTTTTTGCGTGGCGTCGAGCGGGATCCACACATCCACGTTTTCCGGAAACAGCATGCCCGGCGGCATGATGCCGATCACGGTACGCGCCACGTCGTCGACGCGCAGGCTCCGGCCGATCATGTGCGGATCGCGCCCGTAACGGTTCTGCCACAGCCGGTCGCTGATCAGCGCCACGGGAGTGGCGCGGTCGGCTTCGGTGAAGACGCGCCCCACCTCCGGCTGCCGGCCGATCACGTCGAACGCGCCGGGCGACAGCATGGCGCCGAAATCGCTGTCGGGCGGGTTCGCGCCGCCGCTGACGTTCCACGACCTAACGGCCAGCGCGCCCACCGCCGAAATCGATTTCACCTGCGATCGAAGCTGGTTCAAGTCGAAGAGCCTTGCCTCGACCGTGGCGCTGCGCAACGCGTCGCCCGGACGGATGATCACCAGGCGCTCCGGCTTCACCGGCCCGAAATCGAAGGTGAAGGCCGCGTTTACCACCGTGAATACGCTGGTATTGGCGCCAATGCCGAGCGCCAGCGTGAGGATCGCGACGACGCTTACGCCGGGGTTTTTCAGGAGCGTCCGAACTGCGTAGCTCAGGTCGAGCCAGAAGCTTTCAAGAGTTGTGAAGGTCCACAGCTCGCGGGTGCGTTCTTTGACCAGCGTCGGATTTCCGAAGCGGGCGCGTCCGGACATTTCCAGGTGAAAGTTCAGCTCGTCTTCAAGATCGCGATCGAGTGCGCGGCGGCGGCGTAGTTTTTTCCAGAACTTCACGCCGTCTCCATCACCTGGGCGATCGCCTGGGCGAGTTTGGTCCAGCGCGCGGATTCTTTCGACAATTGTTTTCTGCCGGGCGCGGTGAGTTTATAGAATTTCGCCCGGCGGTTATTTTCGGAGACGCCCCATTCGGAATCGAGCAGGCCGTCGAGCTCCATGCGGTGCAGGGCGGGGTAAAGCGAGCCTTCTTCGACCCGGAGAACTTCGTCGGAGGATTGCTGGATGTGCTGCGCGATGCCCCAGCCGTGCATTTTTCCGCGGGCCAGGGTTTTTAAGACCAGCATGTCGAGGGTGCCTTGAATCAGTTCTCCCGCCTCTTTTCCCATAGACGCTTGATAGGAGTATGCGGGAACCGACGGGTGGTGTCAAGCGGGATGTTTCACCGTGAAATGGGCATCCAAATCTTTGCGAGATCGGTTGTGATTACTTGGCGGGATGAAAGGAATTTGGCCAGACGATCTCAGTCGGATGGTCCGCGCCGGCGATGTTGAGATTGACGACCACCGGTTCCTGGCCGCTGCGGACGACCACCGCTTCTACCGGCATTTCCGGGCTGGCGTTCATTTCCTGGTGCGGGACGTAAGGCGGAACGAAGATGAAATCGCCGGGGCCGGCTTCGGCGAAATATTCGAGCTGCTCGCCCCACCGGAAGCGGGCGCGTCCGCGGACAATGTAAAGGACGGTTTCAAGCTCGCCATGATGATGCGCGCCGGTCTTGGCGGCGGGTTCCACCACGACCGTTCCTGCCCACAACTTGCTGGCGCCCGCAACGGCGTGGGTGATGGCGGCGGCTCGCGTCATGCCCTGAGTCTGCGGGGTATTCGAATCGAGTTCATCCGCGTGCACTACGCGGATGCCATGCGCTTTCCAGTCCACTTTACTTAAGGGGTGTTTCGCCCGCCGTGGCGCCTTCCACCGGTAATCCTTTTTCGGCCCAGTCTTTGAGGAAACTATTGGGAATTTCGACCACGCGGACTTTCGTGTAGCCGAGACTGTGCAGTAAGGTGAAAGCGGGCTTCATGTTGGGGCAATGATCCCACGGGCAGCAGCCGCAGTACAGCACGATCTGGCGATCCTTGGGAACATTGGCAACTGCGTGCTTTAATTCGGCGAGGCCGGCTTCTTCGCGTCCGGGTCCGGCGTAGACGGCGCCGGGAATGTGCTTGCTCTTGTACTGAATCGCGAAGCCGACCTGCAGGAGCAGCGGCGCGGTCGATTTACTCTGGACGATTTTCGAGAGGTCGGCGACGTTGAGCACGTCGGCGGAGGTCCACGGTGGATTGATGGCTGCTCCGTTGGGCTGCTGGGCGAAGGTTGCGCCAGCGGCGAGAAGAAGTGCGACGGGTAATCGCAGGGTCATGCAGATTAGTTTACTCCCGTGGCGCACGTTTTAACGTGCTGCGTCGAGACTCATCTCGACGCCTCGTCTGCGACCGGACAGGCGTCGGCAGGAGTGCCGGCGCAGCACGCTGAAGCGTGCGCCACTTATTCATGCCGTAGGGCTTGCAATGGATCGACTCGGGCCGCGCGGCGGGCCAGGAGATAGGTCGCGAAGTACTGCGGCTGCGATCAGGACGAGCGGAACGGCGGCGAAGGTAACGGGGTCGAGCGAGCTGATGCCGTAGAGCAGCGATTTCATCAGGCGCATCAGACCGGCCGCGGCGCCCAGGCCGATGGCGACGCCGCTTCCGGCCAGGGTCAGTCCATACCGGAGAAACATGCGCTGCAACTCACGCGGGCTGCGCGCCCAGCGCGAGGCGGATTCCGATTTCCCTGCGACGCTGCGACACGACGTAAGAGGTTACGCCGTAAATTCCGATGACGCCCAGCACCAAAGCCATCGAGCGCGCGATCGCCAGCATCACCAGCGTGAAGAAAGTGCGCGCCAGGCTCCCGGAGCCTTGTGCCAGGCGGCCACCAGACGGTGAGCGTCCGGATAGGGCCGTGGCGGAGGTCGCGAGTGAGCTGGTCGAGGAAGGCGATCCTGGGGTGCGCTCCCCGACAATTGCGCAGAGCGCCGGCCCCGAGCCGTGACCGGAGGGAGCGGTTAAACGTTGTCCGGCCCACTGCGGACGTGCTCCGCTTGCTGACGCGCGCGGTTCTGAATGCGCGACGGTCTCTGTGTGAACCCGGCCGCTGACCGCTTGCTTAAGCGCGCGGCTCGGAAGGGTGCGGACTATCCAGAGGCAAACCGAGCCGCGACCGTCAGGGAGCGGTGGATGCGACTTGTTATTCGTGGCGCAGGGCGTTTAACGGGTCCACTCGAGCGGCGCGGCGGGCGGGGATGATGCAGGCCGCGGCCACGATGGCGAGGAAGATCAGAAAGGCCGCGGCGAAGGTCAGCGGATCGGCTCCGCTGACGCCGGCGATCAGTTGGCTGGTGATGTTTTTCGCGCTGAAGGCCAGGCCGATTCCGAGCGCCAGGCCGGCTCCCACCCACAGCAGCGAGCGTCCCAGCACCATTCTCAGCACCTGTGCGAATCTGGCGCCGAGCGCCATGCGAATGCCGATTTCGCGGGTGCGGCGGGAGACGATGAAATGCAGGACTCCGTAGATTCCCACACCCGAAAGCAGCAGCGCCATCACCGCGAAGGTGCCCACCAGCGAAGCGCCAAGTTCGTAGACCGACGATCGCAGACTCAGATATTGCGGCATATTGCGGACGCCGAACAGGGGCAGCGCGGGATCGAGCTCGCTCATCTGGCGGCGCACGGCGGGCATCAGCGTGGCCGCGTCCTGCGGGCTGCGGAGCAGGACTTCGAGCAGCAGGGGATGGTCCTGCGCGGCGGCGGTGACGAAGTGGGCAGTGGCGGGCTCGCCGAAGCTGAAGTATTTTCCATTGCGCTCGACGCCGATGATTTCGAATTCGCTCGCGCCTTTGGCCTGCGCGAAGCGGTGACCCAGCGCGCGCTCGGGCGATCCCCAATACCGGCTCGCCATGGTTTCATTGACCACCGCGACCAGCTTCGATTTGGCGATGTCGCGATCGTCAATGGCGCGGCCGGCCATGATTTTCACCCCGATGGTGTGGAAGTAATGCGAGCCGGCGAAGGTGTGCCATGCGGTATTCTGCTCCTGATCGGAGCGCGCCTGCCAGCCTTCCGGATAAACCGGGAGCGGCCCGCCGTAGACGTCCATGGGAAGTTGAAAGGCGTAAGCGGCGTCGTCGACCCCGGGGAGGGCGCGCAGGCGGTCCATCATGTTGCGTTCGAATCCGGCGGCCCGAGCGGCATCGTAGCCCTGCATGTCGAGATTGATCGAAAACATGGTGATCCCGGTGCGATCGATGCCGATGTCGGCCGAATGGGCGAACTGCATGCTGCGCAGGAACAGGCCTCCGGCCACCATCAGCACGCACGACAGCGCGACCTGGAACATCACCAGGAGATTGCCGGCACTGAAGCGGAGCCGGCCGATCCGCAGGCCGGACTGCTCGCCTTTCATGGCCGAGGTCTGATCGATTTTCGACGCGTGGAAGGCAGGGAACAGCCCGAACAACAAGGCGGCGACCAGCGAAAGCAAGATCGCGAAAACGAAAATGCGCGGATCGACGCGGCCGGCGTCGGCCAGATCGACCGTGGCGAAATCGAGCGTGGGATAGAAGCGGAATGCGAGGTCGTTGAACCAGATCGCGAACAGAATCCCGCCCGCCGCGCCGGCCAACGACAGGAGCACGGATTCGGCCAGAAGCTGGCGGATCAGGCGCCAGCGGGTGGCTCCAATGGCGACGCGGATGCCGATTTCGCGCGCTCTTGTGGTTCCGCGCGCCAGCATCAGGTTCGCCACATTGGCGCAGGCGATGAGGAGCACCAGCAGCACCACGGCGCTCATGATGGCGGTCATCGCGCTGACCATTCCGGTCGTGTAGAACCAGGGCTGGGTTCGGGCTCCGCCGGGCATGACGTGAACGGCGAGACCGGCGTCGGCCTTGGGATATTCCTGGGCCAGCTGGCGCGCGACCACGTTCAATGCGGCTTCGGCTTGTTGCGGCGAGACGCCGTCTTTGAGCCTGGCACGGACGCTCATCCAGCGGTCTTCCCGGTTCTGCGTGAGATCGGTTTCGGGCGAGAGGGTTTTCGCCATCATGACGGGCACCCACACGTCCGGAATAAAGGTAAGCATGGTGGCGCCGATGAAGCCGCGCGGGGCGACGCCGACGATGGTGAAGTCGTGATTCTTGATCTGGATGATCTTGCCGGCGATGTCAGGATCGCCATGGTAGCGGCGCTGCCAGAAGCTGTAGTTCAGCACGCAGACCGCTTTGGCTCCGGGGACCTGGTCTTCATCCGGGAGAAATCCCCGGCCGAGCGCGGGGTGCACGCCGAGGCCGGAAAAATAATTTCCGGTGACCACTTCGCCCCAGATCACTTCGGGCTTTTCGCGATCGGTGACGCTCAGAGGCGCGCCTTCATAGCCCACGATTTCGGAGAGGCCGGTGTCCTGTTTGGTGAAATCCTTCCAGTCCGGATAGGAAAATCCGGTGACATTAGGCCCCGAGTTGGGGGCGTTGACGTAGATGGCCAGCAAACGGTCGGGATGGTCCACTGGCATGGGACGCAACAGGAACGCGTTGACGATGGAAAAGATGGACGTGTTCGCGCCGATGGCGAGCGAGATCGAAAGAATGACGACCGCCGAAAATCCGGGCGACTTGGCGAGCACGCGGACGGCGTAGCGCAGATCTTTCCACATATGTTCAGTGGATGCATCTGGACAACCGATGCCAATCGATAGAAAACATGGAGCGAAGGTGCGAACGATGTGTTCGCGATTGGGACGCTATACTCGATTTCATGACGAGGGACGCGTTTCTCGAAGCGGCGATTGCGCAGGCGCGTAAGAGTCTGAACGAAGGCGGAATCCCGATCGGAGCGGTGCTGGTGCATCGGGGCAAAATCATCGGGGAAGGGCACAATTGCCGGGTGCAGACGGGCAGTCCGATCGATCACGGGGAGATGAATTGCCTGCGGAACGCGGGACGGCTTCAAGCGGCGATTTACCGGGAATGCACCATGTACACCACGCTTTCGCCGTGTCCAATGTGCAGCGGGGCGATCCTGTTATATAAAATCCCGCGCGTGGTGGTCGGCGAGAACCGGACATTCCTCGGCGCGGAAGATTGGCTGCGGAGCCAGGGAGTCAGCGTCGAGGTGATGCAAGATGCGGAATGCGAGGCGATGATGAAACGTTTCATCGAGCGCCATCCTCAACTGTGGCATGAAGATATCGCGATTTGAGGGTTGCGACGAATCGGTCCCGGTGTTAGTATTTCAAATAGATGCAGACAGAACATATTGTTGAACTTTTGGTTGCCGAACGCGACCGTTTGAATCGGGCGATTGAGGCATTGCAGGGTCCGGCAAAGCGCCGCGGACGCAAAGCCGGCGTGAAAGCGGCCGCCGTCGCTGCCGAGCCGGCTGCCGCGGCCACCGCGCCCTCGCCGCGCAAGCGCGCTCCGATGAGTGCCGCGGCCCGCAAAGAGCAGTCTGAACGGATGAAGGCGTTCTGGGCGGCACGCCGCAAGCAAAAATCGAAATAATCTGGCTGAAAAGCACCAGCGCGGTGCATTTCCACCACAGCTAGCGTTGATTTTTCCTCTTATTTTCATGCGTTTAGGAGTGGTGAAACGCATGCTATGTGTTAACCGTCGTGAAGTTGTGTAAGAGGGACATCATGAAACGGTTTGGAATTTATCCGATGTTTGCCGCGGCCGCGCTGATGGGAGCGCAGCTTCCGGCGCAAGATCAGCCTCCGGCTCCCCAGCAGACTGCGCCTCAGCAGGATAATAGTGGATGGCGCAGGATGAATAACGGTCCGGCGCAGGACAACAACGCACCCGCGGCGCCGGCCCCAGGGACGGTAGACCCGCAAAACGCTCCGAATTATCAGCAGAATACTCAGGCGCCTCCGCCGCTTCCGCCGCAGTTGACCATTAAGCCGGGAACCTACGTCACGGTTCGGATCAACCAGCCATTATCTTCGAATCGCAACCATGCGGGCGACGCATTTTCGGCGACGCTGGTGCGGCCGGTGGTAGTGGATGGAGTCGTGGTGGCCGAGCGCGGCCAGACGCTGGGCGGGAAGGTGACCGAGGCGAAGAAGGCCGGCCGCGTGGAAGGCACGTCGCGTCTGGCCGTCCAACTGACTGATCTGCCGGTGGTGGATGGTGGGCAAGTCCCGATCACGACGAGCCTGATCAGCCGCAACGGCCCAACATCAGTTGGCCGCGATGCGGGCGCGATTGCCGGGACCACGGCTGTGGGAGCCGCGATCGGCGCGGGTGTGGGTTGGGGCACGGGAGCCGCGATCGGCGCGGGCGCCGGCGCAGTGGTGGGGACCCTGGGCGTCCTGTTGACGCGCGGGCGACCGACCTACATTGGGCCTGAATCGGTGTTAACCTTCCGGATCGATCAGCCGGTGACGATCTCCACCGAACATGCTCCGCAGACGTTCCGATATATTTCGCCGGGTGAGTACAACGCGCAGCCGTCAATGCAGGCGCGTCCGGGGTATGGTCCTCCGCCTCCGGGAACAGCTTATGCGCCGGGCTATGCTGGGTACCCAAATCCCTATGCCTATCCTTACTACGGTTACGGTTATCCGTATGGCTACGGGTACCCCTATTGGGGCGGATTTGGCCTCGGCTTCTATTACGGTCCTGGATTCGGGTATTATCGCGGAGGGTTCCGCGGAGGGTTCCGGCGGTAGATTTTCTTCTCCTTGTTCGAAAACTTGACAGGCTGGGGAGCGATTCCCCGGCCTGTTTTGTTTATGAACGCGGGGCCGGCCCCATGCGTCAGAGTCTGTGCGAAAAGTCGGGACCGGTCCCCGCCATTACGAGTTTGTGTGAAATGTCGGGACTCCACCCCGCCGTTACGAGTCTGTGTGAAAACCACGGACCTGCTCCCCTTGCTCACGCGCGGGGTTCCGTATGTGGCTCATTCGACGTGGCGCCAAACGGAACCCCGACCGTGACCGAGCAGGGCTGGTCGCCGACGCCTGGGTTCTCAACGCGATAGACCAGCCCTGCCGGTAACGGCGGGGTGGAGTCCCGACTTTTTCACACAAACTCTGACGCTCAGGGTTCTGTTAGCGCTGGTCCGCAAGCCTACGGAACCCCGCGCGTCAGCAAGGGGAGCGTGGAACACTCCGAAGCTACTGCAAGCTCATGTCGACCACGTTGATGATGAACCGCTCCGGCGGCAGCGCGCTCAGCGGCGCGGGCGTCATCCCCGCCCAGGTGGAATACGCGGTATTTGCGACCGTCGCGTTCAAATAAAACAGGAACTGATTCGAGAAGCACTTGAGCGGCGGCGGTTTCCGGAACGTGAGCCGCATGCCGACGGCTTTCTCGATTCCCACCCCCCCGGTTTCGACGCTCTTGTCCTCGAGCAGCGTCACGAAGCTGGCGCGGCCCGCGTGCGGCCAGAGGTCGGCGCGCAGCAGGTTGCGCAGGTCGATGCGCGTCTCGAAAGTGGTTTCGCACTGGCGGATCCATTCGAGAATGCTGTCGCCCCACTGCCAGTGGCGCACGAAGGCCAGGTACTGGTCGATCAGGTTCAGCGCCAGGTCCATCTTGCGCCGGTCGGCTTCCTCCGGCGACGCGGCGTCCATCGCGTGCACCGGAATCATGTCCTCCTGATCGATCAGATCGTTGGCCATGTCCATGACCCGATTCAGATGCTTCACATCGTGCCCGGTGCGTACCAGCAGAGGAGGCAGTTCATGCGTCCTCGAACCGGGCACTTCAACGAATTTCCGATCGCCGAGAATGTTCATATTCCCACTCTTTTGTTTTATCGGCTTCGTGGCCCTAAACTTGACCAGTCATTATAAACGATGCTGGATGCAAACATAAAGTTACCTTCTCGTTTTCTTCCTCGCCTCCGGCCGGGTCACCACCACCGGCTCCTCCACTAGTTCGAGCCGGAAACCGCGATATCGTTTCCGAAGCATCGCCGTTACCAGGAACGGATAAAACGCCAGGCTGGATGCCGCGTCCACCAGACTGAGCCCTACATTATCGATCAGCGGATTTTCGCGGCCCAAATTACCGTCCAGATGCAGCGCGCGCAAAACCAGCGAAATGGGAACCAGCGCCGCCAGCGACAACGCGAGCGTCCTCCACCCCAGCAGCCACATCACCTTCAGGCTCCGCTGATAACTAAGCTTCGGCAGAATGTTCCATGTTCCGTACTTCAGATTCAACGCGCGGCGCACCACCCATGGGGATACGCCGAAGAATCCGATCACCGCCCAGATCGAATCCGCGCTTTCGCCCTGCACATCCAAGAATCCATGCAACAGGATGACCACCGTCAGGTCGATCAGCGCCATCGGCCAGGTCAGTTCCCAAGCCATGCGCAGCCGTTCGCGATAGGAGAGCTTCACGTCCTTTGAATATATACGTGTCACAATGAGCGTTGGCGCAAAGCTGCGTAATCGGCGTGGCCGGGCTGTCCGGGTCCGGCAAAAGCGAATTGGCCAGGAAACTTGCCTCGCGCCTCAACGGCTGCGCGATGCTGACGCTCGATTCGTACTATCATTCGCAGTCGCACCTGTCGCTCGAAGCGCGCGCGGCGCTCAATTACGATCATCCCGACGCGCTCGACTGGGCGCTGCTGACCACTCATCTCGATGAGTTGTCAAGGGGTCACGCGATCGAAGAACCGCATTATTCATTCGAAGAACATACGCGTTCCGTCGCAACCCGAGTGATTGAACCGCAGCCCTGCCTGGTGATCGAAGGCATCCTGACGCTGTGCCGCGCCGACGTCCGCGAGCGTCTGGATCTTAAGGTTTTCGTTTCCACCGCGCCGGAGGAATGTTTCGCGCGCCGTCTGGCTCGCGATGTGGCCCAGCGTGGGCGCACCCCGGAAAGCGTTCGCGATCAGTACGAAAAATCGGTGTGGCCGATGGCGGTTCAGTACGTGCTGCCCAGCCGCGCCTTCGCCGATCTGGTGGTCAGCGGCGAGCAACCACTCGAACTTTCCGTCGAACAGGTGCTCGAAATTCTGGACCGGCGTGCGATGAGCGCATAAATCATTTGTGCGCGCGCTCCTCGGTCCCCACCTTTGCGCGCAGCGCGCGAATCTGATCCTCCGGCACGCGATCGTAGCCGGGAACGTGCGCCGTCTTCATGCGCTCCACCTGGTCGACCACTTCAAGCGCCCGCCCGGTTTCCCGCAGGTCGCCGTACATTTCGGCCAGTTCGAAGCGCAGCAGATAATTGCGAGGCAGCCGCGCGATCAAGTCGTTCAGCAGCGCAATCGATTTGCCGGCCTCTTTTTCCCGCCGGTAGATCGCGGTGAGCATGATCTGCGCGTCGATCCGATTGTTGGCGCCGCGTTCGGCCACTAGTTCGAGCGACTGGATACCGCGTTCCCGGTCGCCGTGAAAGCCTCCCAGGAAACCCAGCATCCTCCACGCCAGCGGCAGGCTGCCAATAATGTAGTCGTTCAACCCTTGCGTCAACCGCGCGTCAATGAAGGCCGGATCCAGCTCCACCACCCGGTTGTCCAGTTTGCGAGCCGCGGTCGTTTCGCGCAGCGCGTCGAAATATTTCTTGTGAACCACCGCGTCGTAATTCCCCAGCAGCCCGTGGCTCACCCCCAGGGCGTACAGCGCCCCGGTGTCGTTCGCGTCCTTTTGAAGGCGCGCCTGCGAAAGCTCCATCGCCCGGTGCAGCGCCGAATTGAACTCGGCTTCCTCCGCGGCCGCCACCGGCACCTTCTTCATCTGCAGCACGCTCTCGGTTTTCAGAATCAGCGCCGAATCGAGCGCTCCGGCGCGGAACATGGCGCGGAATTCGATGGTCTGCGCGACATGATTGAATGCCCCTGCCGACGGATGCGCGATGGCCTCCGCTCGAAACGCTTCGAGCGCCTGATCGTAGTCGAGATTGTAGAAAGCCGCCAGCCCCTGCTCTTCAAGCGCGCTGCGGGGTGGAACCCGCTCGGCTTCGGCCGCCGCGCCCAGCACCAGCATCGCGACTGCTAGTCCTCGCACCCCGTCACCTTCCCGAGCGCCCACCGCGCATGCTCAGCCACCATCTCATTTTCGCCCGCGGCCAGCCGTTTGAGCGGCTGCTCAAATCGCTCCAGCCCGCTATTTCCCATGGCGACCGCCACGTTCCGCAGAAACCCGGCGTGCTTCGGCCGGGCGAGAGCGCTTCCTTCGAAGCTTAGACGAAATTCGGGCTCGGATAGATTCGAACATTCTTCAAGATCCAGCCCTAAGGGCACCAGGCCCGCGCCGGAATCCCGCCGCGAGTTCCATGGACATACGTCCTGGCAAATATCGCAGCCGAAAATATGCATCCCCATCCCGGCGCGAAGCTCTTCCGGAATCGGCCCGTGCAGTTCGATGGTCAGATACGCGATGCACCGTCGCGCATCGATCGACCACCAGTCCCCGGCCGGCACGAACGCGTCGGTCGGGCAAGCATCAATGCAGCGAGTGCACGTCCCGCACCGCTCCGGCGGAGGAAGGTCGGGCGTAAGGTCCAGCGAAGTAATCAGCTCCCCCAGAAAAAACCACGACCCGCGCTGCTCATTGATCAAACACGTATTCTTGCCGACCCAGCCGAGCCCCGCCAGCCGCGCGTAAGTCCGTTCCAGCACGGGAGCCGTGTCGACACACGCCTTCCACTCACACGCCTCAATTTCTTGCAATCGCGCAGCCATTTTCTCCAGCCCCGCGGTCATCCGCTGATGATAATCCTCACCAAAGGCGTAACGCGAAACGATCCCGTACCCTTCCGACACCGGCCCAACGGCCTGCGAGTAAAGTTTTCCGACACAGATCACCGTTTTCGCGTTGGGCAGAAGCTTTCGGACATCGCGCCGCATTTCCGCCCGCCGATCGGCCAGATACCCCATCGCACCGGCGTGTCCTTGGTCGACCCAGTTCTGATACCGCTCGAAATCGTCCGGAGGCTCAGCCGCGGCTACGCCGGCGAGTTCGAATCCGCACTCCTGCGCGATCTGTTTTACGGTATCGGAAGTCAAGTTTTAGGGTAGCGTGCGGGCGAGGCAGATCGTACCGGGGTCGGGTATTCGGGTTGACATAGCGCCGGATTATCTGAAGCTGATGTTCAGGCGGCAGGAAAGGGCGCGACAGCACTTTTCCGATAAGCCCACATATGATTCTCAACTGCGGAAGGCCGCCCTGCCACTACTCTGGCGTCGGTGTCAGCTCGATGTGAGTGATGACTAAGACGGTCATGGAAGCCTTGCGCGGCTCCAATCGCAACCCGAGTTTCTGGACGGCGCCCAGAACAGCGCTCTCCACCGCCATAGAGTCGCCACTGTCTTTCCGTGCTGCGATCGCAGCATCCAGCAACGGCTGCACGAAGGACGCTAGGTCAATGTTGTCGGCCCCTACACCGGTTTGATCCACTACTGGCCGGCTGAGCCGGAGAACGTATTGGTACTGATTGATGAAATCCGCCGCCTGCGCCATGGTGGCAGGTGGTAATCCGCGAACAGGGGTGGGATCGTCACCCGCTGGTTTGAGGGGAATCTTCGGAACGCCTTTCGGCGCGGTGAGGGCGTAGACGCCGAGCTCCCGTGTCTCCTGGCGTGCTTCAAGCCGGAAGCGTTCCCGCAGCATTGTCTTTAGCATCTCCGGTACCTGGGCAGTGGAGGACCCGGTCGGCAGCTTGGCCACAATGGTAAATCGTGTGGTGTTCAATTCGGGCTCGCCTACCACCTGGAAGGAACGCAACCCATAAGCTCGCGTGAGCAACATGAGGAGGGAGACTCCCCCGAAACGAACCATGGCCGGATCAATTTGCGTACCCAAATGCTGCTGAAGTTCCTTTTTGTTCTGAGGCGCTGGCTTGATCGAGACCACTTCAAAAGCCGTGCTCTGTGCAGATGTCGGGGAATCAAGCGCCAGTGCTGCGAGAAGACAAACGAGCGAACGCTTCATTGGACACTCCTTCTGATCAGCCTACGCCAGGTTTGCCGCCCAGTGGTCGAAGAATGGCATTATTGGAAAGGTGGATTTCTCTGCCTGACCGACCCGACTGGGGGTCGTGCGCCCCACGGCGTCTGGAGGCGCACTTTTTATTAGACGATAAAGTATGAAATCGTCTAATAAACTCGATGGCAGCGGAAACAGCGGGTTCCGGGACGGCATCAGTGGACGCATCTTCGTGTTGCAACAAAAAAGCCCGGCGCGAACGGAATAGCGCCGGGCGTTGTCCCGATCTTACTTCGATCCGAGACGGAAAACCACGCCCGCAGAATAGCGGAGATTATTCTGCACGTAATTGAGCGATCCGCCGGTGGGCGATACCTGCGTGATCAGATACTCCACCTGAATCGGCTTGATCGAAATGTGATTGGTCACAGCGATATCCACGCCCCCGCCGATCGCCGCCGCGAAATTGTTCTGCGATGCGCCGGTTACCGGATTCGACGCGCTCCCCGGATTGAAGCCGTTACTAAACCGCTCCCCGCCCACCAGCGTCTGCACGTAATAAGTGAAGCGCGAGCGCCGCAGGTTGAAGCGCGGCCCGAACAGGTAATCGAAACTCGTGTTGTTGAGCGCGACCCCGTTGGCCGTCCCCACATACGTTCCGCCCAGCTCCGCCACCGCGCCGAACACTTTATTGAAGTTGTATTCGACAAATCCGGTACCGCCGTTGGAATTATAAGAACCGAGCGAGCCGCCCGGATTCACGCGCGTATAGGTGTAGTCGGCGCCCACTTCGAACTTCGCCGTCTCATTCTCCTGCGCAAACACACTCATCGATGCCGCCAGCATCATTCCGAAAAAAATTGTCTTGGTCATGTTCGTCTCCTGAAGCATTTTTTGTTTCCGGCCGCGCAGGCACACGTCTCCCGCCATCGAAAAATTCGGGGTTGCGAGGCACGCTCGCCGCGGGCGATTCAAGCATCGCCGATCGTTACGCGACCGTGAAAACCGTACACTGCAACTGACGCGCGTAACACCCGGCTGGATTCGTTTTTCAGCCGATTTTAATCTTCCGTTTTTGGGGATTGCGCGATTCCAAAAGTGGAAAACGCGCTGTGCGCGATAAAATAGAACCGCTATGCCTGTTGACCCTTTGGCCGGCCAGCCCGCAATAACAAAACCACTCGTTAATGTTCCACGATTGGTAACCGCCTATTATGCCGAACGGCCCGATCCGAACGTTCCCGCGGAACAGGTTTTGTTCGGAACCTCGGGCCATCGCGGATCATCTTTCAACCGCGCTTTCAATGAGCGCCATATTCTGGCGATCTCGCAGGCCATCTGCACTTATCGCGCCGCGCAGTCGATCGACGGCCCGCTGTTCATCGGCTTCGACACGCACGCTCTTTCCGAACCGGCCTTCGCGAGCGCGCTCGAAGTGCTCGCCGCCAACGGCGTCACGCTGATGATCTCGCGCGATCACGAATACACGCCCACGCCCACCGTCTCGCACGCGATTCTCAAATACAATCGCGGCCGCAAAACCGGCCTCGCCGACGGCATCGTGATCACGCCCTCGCACAATCCGCCCGATAACGGCGGTTTCAAGTACAACCCTCCCCACGGCGGCCCGGCCGGCACCAGCACCACCACTTTTATTCAGGACCGCGCCAACGAATTTCTCAAAAACGATCTCAACGGCGTTCGCCGCACGTTGTTTGAAACCGCGCTCCACGCCTCCACCACCCAGGAGCACGATTACCTCGACGAATACGTCGGCGATCTCGGCGACGTTCTCGATTTCGATCCGATCCGCGGCGTCGATTTCGCGATCGACCCGCTGGGCGGCGCGGGCGTCCATTACTGGGCCCACATTCGCGACCGCTACAAACTCAAATTGACCGTGGTCAGCGAAACCGTCGACCCCACCTTTCAGTTCATGACTCTCGATTGGGACGGCCGCGTTCGCATGGACCCCTCCTCCCCTTACGCGATGCGCCGCCTGATCGCGCTCAAGGATGAATACGACGTCGCCGCCGCCTGCGACACCGATGCGGACCGCCACGGCGTCGTCACGCGCAGCGCCGGCCTGCTTCCGCCCAATCATTACCTGGCCGTGTGCATCGATTATCTGTATCGCAACCGCCCGCACTGGCCGGCCGCCTCGGCGGTCGGGAAAACCGTAGTCAGCAGCGCCATCATCGATCGCGTCACCTCCGCGCTCGGCCGCAAATTGTTCGAAGTCCCGGTCGGATTCAAATTTTTCGTGGAAGGATTGTTGAGCGGCGCGCTCGGATTCGGCGGCGAAGAAAGCGCCGGCGCGTCCTTCCTGTCGCGCGACGGCTCGCCCTTCTCGACCGATAAAGACGGCATCATTCCAGCCCTGCTCGCCGCCGAAATCACGGGACGCACCGGACGCGATCCCGGCGAAATCTATACGGAGCTGACCGAGAAGCACGGCTCGCCCGCGTATGAGCGTATCGATTCCAAAGCCAACGCGGCCGAACGAGCCGCGCTCGCCAAGCTCTCCCCCGGCGACGTCAAGGCGCAGCAGCTCGCCGGTGAAAAAATCCAGAGCATCCTCACCAAAGCTCCCGGCGACGGCAATCCCATTGGGGGCATCAAAGTGATGTCCGAAAGCGGCTGGTTCGCCGCGCGACCCTCCGGGACTGAGGACGTGTACAAGATCTACGCCGAAAGCTTCCGCGGCTTCGACCACCTGCGCCAGATCCAGGACGAAGCCCGCTCCATCGTCGCCGCCGCCCTGGGAAAAGCGGTTTAGCAGTTCATGGGCCGCGAGTCCGTGTAAAGTGCCGATGCCGGGCGGCGCGCGTCAGCAAGAAAGTAGTTTGGACGGCGGATTTCAATCCGCGCGAGGCTTCAGCCTCGCTCCGTACAGCGGCGTTGAAGCGCCACGCGGATTGAAATCCGCCGTCCGCTTTCAGGAAAGTTTTCACAACGGAGGGGAGCCCACGCTCTACCCACCGCACGACTTCCCGCAATCCCCGCACAATCCGACGAAACCCCTCTTACATCCAAATCCCGCAGCTTCGCGTAATAATAGATGTATGATCATCCGGAAATCGAGCGAACTGCGCTATTCCGACGTCACCCCCAAGAACGTCTATCTCAATCGCCGTCGATTCCTGGCCGCCGGCACGGCCGCCTTCGCCGCCTTCGGCCGCGCCGAACCCAAGCTCACCGCGACCTCCAAGAGCCCCTTCAACACCGACGAAAAACTCACCCCGCTGCAAATCATCACCGGCTATAACAACTACTACGAATTCGGCACCAGCAAAGACGACCCCGCCAAGAATGCGACCAGGTTCCAGACCAACCCCTGGACGCTTTCGGTGGAAGGCGCCGTCGCCAAGCCCCTGAAGTTCGATCATGACCAGCTCATGAAGATCGCGCCGCTCGAAGAAGCCATCTACCGCCATCGCTGCGTCGAAGCCTGGTCGATCGTAGTGCCCTGGATCGGATTCCCGCTGAACGCCCTGCTCAAGCAGGCGCAGCCCACCGATAAAGCGAAATTCGTGGCTTTCGAAACCTATCACGATACCAAACAGATGCCACTCGCGACGCCCTTCCGCACCGGTCTCGAATATCCCTATGTGGAAGGCCTGCGCATTGACGAAGCCATGCATCCGCTGGCGCTGCTGGCTGTCGGATTATACGGCGAAGTTCTCCCCAACCAGAACGGAGCGCCCATTCGTTTAGTGGTGCCGTGGAAGTACGGTTTCAAGAGCATCAAGGCGCTGGTCAAAATCAAGCTGGTCGAAAAACAGCCGCCCACCACGTGGAATATTTCGAACGCCCGCGAATACGGTTTCTATTCGAACGTGAACCCGGAAGTGGACCATCCCCGCTGGAGCCAGGCCACCGAACGCCGTCTGGGCGAATTCAGCCGCCGCAAGACCCTGAAGTTCAACGGCTACGAAGCCCAGGTAGCCAGCCTCTACACCGGCATGGACCTCCGCAAGAATTATTAGTTCGCGTGGGACAGCCGGTCTTGCCGGCTGTCTCTTCACCCACCCATGAAATCCCGCTGGGCAAAGCCCATCCTCTTCATCGCGTGCCTGATCCCGCTGGCGTTGCTCGGTTGGGCCGTGTACTCCGGCACGCTAGCAAACCCAGTCGAATACATCACCCACACCACCGGCGACTGGACCATCCGCTTCGTCCTGATCACGCTCACCGTAACCCCGCTCCGAATCCTGCTAAAGCAGCCCAACCTGGCCAGATTCCGCCGCATGCTCGGCCTGTTCGCGTTCTTCTACGGAACCCTCCACTTCGCGACGTGGTTCGGATTAGACAAAGCCTTCGACCTGCGCGAAATGTGGAAAGACGTCCTGAAGCGCCCCTTCATCACGGCGGGATTCACCGGCTTCATCCTGATGGTCCCCTTGGCGATCACGTCGACAGCCGGATGGGTCCGCCGTCTGGGCTACAAGCGCTGGCAAAACCTGCACCGCCTGATCTACATCACCGCCATCGCGGGCGTGATTCATTATTATTGGCTGGTAAAATCCGACATCCGCCTGCCGGTGATGTACGGCCTGATCCTGCTGGTCCTGCTCGCGTACCGATTCTTCACGCGTCCGAAAAAAAAGTATTAGCCGCAGATGCACGCGGATGAACGCAGATTAGAATTCCCGTAGGACAGCCGGTCTCGCCGGCTGTCTCTTCGACCAGCGCGCCGGTGGTCCTATCCGCGTGAATCCGCGTGCATCTGCGGCTCACTCGACCCCAGCCCGCACTCCCGATGGATCGCCTGCACCGCCCGGTTCAGCCCGTCCCGATTCACCACAATCGCAATGGTCAGTTCGCTCGACCCCTGCGCGATCGCAATAATATTGATCTGCTCCCGTGAAATCGCCGTAAAGATCCGTCCAGCCAGCCCCGGCGTCCCGCGCATTCCTTCGCCGACCACCGCGATCAGCCCCACGTCCTTATTAATCGCCACCGGCTTCAAATACCCGTGCGCGAATTCGAGCGACAGGCTTTCTTCCAAATACTCCGACACGCGCTCCAACTCCGCCTGCCGCACCAGGAAACAAAAATTCTGCCGATAGCTGGAACTCGTAATCGCCAGCACCTCAACCCCGGCCCGTGCGATTGCTTCCAGCGCCCGAGCCATCACGCGAGTCCCGCTCAAAGCCGAATTCGCCGGCTCGATCGACACCAGCGCGACGTCCCCCATCGACGTCACCGCGTGCGGACCCCGAGCGCTCTCGATCTTCGGCACAATCCGCGTCCCCGGCTTTTCCGTCGCAAAGCTGTTCTTGCTCCACACCGGAATCTGCCGCTCGACTAACGGAGCCAGCGTCCGCGGATGCAAAACCTTCGCGCCGTTATACGCCAGCTCCGCCGCTTCGTTGTACGTGACTGCTTCCAGGACCCTGGCGTCCGGCACCAGGCGCGGATCACCCGTCATGATCCCGTCCACATCCGTCCAGATCCACAACTCCGAAGCATCCAGCGCCGCCGCCGCGATCGATG
Source organism: Terriglobia bacterium (assembly GCA_963797245.1). Taxonomy (GTDB): domain Bacteria; phylum Acidobacteriota; class Terriglobia; order Bryobacterales; family Bryobacteraceae; genus Palsa-187. The sequence goes on along the minus strand of CAWCPE010000002.1, from coordinate 28,543 downwards.
CCGAGAAGTCCGACCCCCCGCGCCCCAGCGTAGTCGGACGACCATCGAGCGTAGACCCGTTGAACCCGGTCATCACCGGCAAAATCTTTTCCTGAAGCAGCGGCCCGATCACGGCCCGCGCGCGCTCCCGCGTCGGCTCCATCAACGGCGTGGCATTTCCGAACACCGCGTCCGTAGCGATCACATCCGCCCCGCTCACGGCCCTGGCAGCCACGCCTTCCGATTCCAGATATTCGGCCATCAGCAGCGCGCTCAACCTTTCTCCGATCGCGATCGCTTCGTCAATCGACCGCGGCGGCCGCTCGCCCAGCATCATGCACCCTTTGGCGATACGCGAAAATTCCGAAATCAGCGCGTGAACCCCCGCGAGCGCCGCTTCTTGCCGTGGCGCCGGCAGTAATTCCCGGCAGCATTCAAAATGCCGCGCATTCAGCGTCTTTAAATTCGCATCCAGATCCGCCGTGTCCCCCGCCTCGGCCTTGCGCAGCGAATCGAGCAGCAGGTCCGTGATCTTCGACATCGCCGAAACCACGATCACCACCGGCCGCTTGGCATGCTGCTCCCGCGAAATCCGCGCAGCCACGCGAATCCGCTCGGCCGACCCCATGCTGGTCCCGCCGAATTTCATTACAAGAAGGTCGTTCATGTCTTATCCGCGTTCATCCGCGTTCATCGGCGGCTAATTCGAAGTTCTCCTGCGGATGATCCTCAATATCGCCTCCTCCACCTGATCCGCCGGAAGCTTGCTCGAATCGATATACTCGGCATCCGGAGCCTGCGTCAGGGGAGCTTCCGTCCTCGACCGGTCCCTCTGATCGCGTTCGGCAATTTCCTGCGCGACGCGGCCAACCTCGGCCCCCATCTCCCGAGCCCTCCGCTCCGCCCGCGTCTCCGGATCCGCGTCCAGAAAAATTTTCACCTGCGCGTCCGGAAACACCACCGTCCCGATGTCCCGGCCCTCCATCACCACCGACCGCGCCGCGCCCATCGATTGCTGCTGTTCCCGCAAAGCCCTCCGGACGCCCGGCACGATCGAAACCTTCGACGCCGCATCCGACACACCCGGCTCGCGGATCGCCGCCGTCACGTCTTCGCCGTTCAAAATCACCCTTTCGCCGTCGAATTCGATCACCGCGGCCTTGGCAAGTTGCTCCAGCCGGTGCATGTCGTCGAGATCGATTCCCGCCCGCAGCGCCCATAGCGCCACCGCCCGGTACATCGCTCCCGTATCGATATACGTGAATCCCAACCGCCCGGCCAGCGACCGTGCGATGGTGCTCTTCCCCGCCCCCGCCGGACCGTCAATCGCGATGACGATCGTCTTGTGCCCTGTCGTTGCGATAAACCGTCCCTTCCTTTGTTGCTTCGCCACAAGTGCTAGTGCGCTGTCTCTGAAATTCGTGAAATTAAAAAGGGGACAGACTGCTCTGTCCCCGCTCGCATATTATTCTTCCCCCTGACCGAAGTGGCCGTGGACAGAGTGGTCTGTCCCCTTTTTAATTTCACGAATTTCAGAGACAGCGCACTAGAGAGCACAAGGGGCGATCGGCTCACGGGAAATTATCAGTATGGCATGCCGCCAGCGCGATCAGCCCGATGTGCCGAATGGCATACAAATTAGTCCCGCGATCCGTGCGTAAACACCTGTAAATCAGTAACCTTGATCGTTCCGATGACGCCCAATCGTTAAGCACGGCGGATTTAGTGGATCCGTGTGTCAAGGCAGTATACTGGTAGCCAAATTGTGATCTCTATCTTTAAACATTCGAGCCGCGCCGGGGCCTGGGCCGCCTCCGTGGGTTTAGTATTGGCCTGCTTCATGATGCACGCTTGCACCGGCTCGACCGTGGCCGATGGCGTCGACACGGGCGGCAAGAGCAGCGGCAAATCCGGGAAGGGCGGCCGGCGCAGTTTCGACGGCGGCGGACCCGTGCCCGTCGTCATCGCCGCGGTCACTCAAAAGGATGTGCCCATCGAAATCGCCGTGGTCGGCAACGTCGAAGCGTACGCCACCATCAACATCATTCCCCAGGTGGGCGGCCAGTTGATAGAAGTCCCTTTTAAAGAAGGGGATATCGTCAAGAAGGGCCAGAAGCTGTTCCAGATCGACCCGCGCCCGCTCACCGCCACGCTGGCTCAGAATAAAGCCGCTCTGGCGCGCGATAAGGCCTTGCTCGGTCAGGCCGAAGCCAATCTCGCCCGTGACGTCGCCTCCGAAAAATACGCCCGCGCCGAAGCCGAGCGCTACGGCAAGTTGTTCGACCAGGGCATCGTATCCCGCGAACAGGGCGATCAGTACCGCACCAATTCCGACACTCTCGCCCAGTCCGTTCTGGCCGATAAAGCGGCCATCGAAAGCGCCAAAGCGACCATCGCTTCGGATGAAGCCAATATCGACAACGCCCAGGTTCAATTGGGATACACCACCATCGTGTCTCCCATCGACGGAAAAACCGGCAACGCCGCCGTAAAACTGGGCAACGTGGTGGCAGCCAATTCGACCAGCCTGATCTCCATCACCCAGATCGAGCCGACCTACGTCACCTTCGCGGTTCCCGAAACCAATCTGGCGGATATCAAGCGGTACATGGCCGAGTCGAAACTGCAGGTGGTCGCCACCACCCAGGACGGCGAAAACGTCAAGGAAGTCGGTGAGCTGACCTTCGTCGATAACAACGTCGACATGACCACCGGCACCATTAAACTGAAAGGCACGTTCCCCAATACGGATCATAAGTTGTGGCCCGGCCAGTATGTGAACGTGGTCCTGCGGCTGGCCATGCGCCCGCATGCGCTGGTGGTGCCGAACCAGGCCGTGCAGAGCGGCCAGGATGGAAGTTTCGTATATGTAGTCGGCGACAACCGCCGCGTCGCCGCGCGGCCGGTGACGGTCGGCCCCCGCAGCGGCCAGGATCTGGTGATCGATAAAGGCCTGGAAGAAGGTGAAACGGTAGTGACCGAGGGCCAGCTGCGCCTGGCGCCCGGCGCGCAGGTCACCACCCGCGATGCGAACAATCCAGGCGGCGGAGGCGGTCGTGAAGGCGGCCGCGGCCGCCGTGGCGAAGGCAAAGGCGACGATAAAGGAACCGGCAAGACGAGCTAAGTGGGATGCCGCGGAGAAAATGCAGTCTCGGTGAATCACCCACGTTTAACCGCTCCCTATGGTCGCGGCTCGCAACGGGGCTGATTGCGCAGATCGCCGAACCCGAGCCGCGACCAAAGGGAGCGGTTAAACGTGCCTTTTTCCAAATGAGGAGTTCCCTTTGAACTTTTCGGAAGTCTTCATCCGCCGTCCCATCGCCACCAGCCTGCTGATGGCTGGGCATCACGCTGTTCGGCATCATCGCCTACCGGTCCATGCCGGTGAGCGACCTCCCCACCGTCGATTACCCCACCATCAACGTCAGCGCCAGCCTGCCCGGCGCCGATCCGAACACCATGTCGTCGGCCGTCGCGAGCGTGCTCGAGCGCCAGTTCACCGGCATCGCCGGCCTCGATTCGATGACCTCGCGCAGTTCCACCGGCTCCACCAACATCAGCCTCCAGTTCTCGCTCGACCGCGATATTGAAGGCGCCGCCGTCGACGTCCAGAGCGCCATCGCCGCCGTCACGCCGCTGCTCCCGGCCGGCCTGCCCGCGCCGCCCTCGTTCCGCAAACAGAATCCCTCCGAACAGCCCATCATTTTCCTGAGCCTGGTTTCCGATACCCTCCCGATGTCCACCATCGACGAGTTTGCCGAGACCCAGATCGCGCCGCGCATTTCCATGATCAACGGCGTCAGCCAGGTCCAGGTGATGGGCCAGCAGAAGTACGCCGTGCGCGTCCAGATCGATCCCGATAAGCTCACCGCCAAGCGCATCGGCCTCAACGAAATCGATAACGCGCTCGCGCAGTGGAACGTCAACACCCCGCTCGGAACCCTGTACGGCCCGCAGATGGAATACAACATCTACGCCAACGGCCAGCTCATGAATGCCGAGCAGTTCCGGCACCTGGAAGTCGCCTACGTCAACAACCGGCCGGTGTATTTGCAGGACATCGCCAACGTGATCGACAGCGTGCAGGACGATAAACAAGCCTCCTGGCTGTACACGCGCGACGAAAAAACCGGCAAACTGGCCGCCTCACGCGCCGTCACCCTCAGCGTGCTGCGCCAGCCCGGCACCAACACCATTGAAGTGACCGACCGCGTCCGCAGCCTCATTCCGCTGTTCCAGTCCCAGCTCCCCCCGGCCTTGAATCTGCTCGTCCGCGGCGACCGTTCGCAATCCATCCGCCGCGCCTTCAAAGACATGCAGGTCACCATGCTGATCACGCTGGTGCTGGTGATCGCGGTCATCTTCTTTTTCCTGCGGAAAGCCTCCGCCACCATCATCCCCAGCCTGGCGCTGCCGTTCACCATCCTCGGAACCTTCGCCGTGATGGCCACGCTCAACTTCAGCCTGGACAACATGTCGATGATGGCGCTGATTCTGGCCATCGGCTTCGTGGTGGACGACGCCATCGTGATGCTCGAAAACATCGTGCGCCACATCGAGGGCGGGATGGAGCCGTTTGAAGCCGCCCTGCTCGGCTCCAAGGAAATCGGATTCACCATCGTCTCGATGACGGTTTCGCTCGCCGCGGTCTTCATTCCCATTCTGTTCATGGGCGGAATCCTGGGCCGCCTGTTCCGCGAATTCGCGGTCACCATCACCGTCGCGATTCTCATGTGCGGCATGGTCTCCATCACGCTGACGCCCATGCTGTGCAGCCGCTTCCTGAAGCATCACGATCCCGACGAAAAGCACAACTTCATCTACCGCGCCACCGACTGGTTTTTCCGGATGCAGTACAAGTTCTACGAATGGAGCCTGCGCGGCGTCCTCAAGGTCCGGCCGCTGATGCTGGCGGCCTTCTTCGCCGTCATCGGGCTCACCTGGTATCTGTTCCAGATCGTCCCCAAGGGCTTCATTCCCGATCAGGATATCGATCAGATTTCGCTTCAGATGATGGCCGCGCAAGGCACCTCGTTCTACAAGATGGTGGACTACCAGAAGCAGGTAGCCCAGATCATCCAGCGGGACCCCAACGTCGATACCTTCATGGCCAGCGTGGGCGGCGGATTTGGCGGGCAGAGCGGCAACAACGCCAACATGAACATCATCCTGAAGCCCGCCAATGAGCGCACCATGACCATGCAGCAGGTCATGGACAAGCTGCGCCCCCAGATCGCGCGCTTCCCCGGATTCCAGATCTTCCTGCGCATCCCGCCCACCATCAACATCGGCACCCGCGGCTCGCGCGCCGCCTATGAATTCACCATTCTTAGCTCGGATACCGAAGCGCTGGCGCGGGAATCCCAAAAACTAATGACCGCCGTCGCCGCCGAGCGCGACCTGGTCCTGGACGTCAACAGCGATCTGCAGATCAAGAACCCGCGCGTGAACGTGAGTCGTCGACCGCGACCGCGCCGCCTCGCTCGGCCTGGACACCACCGTCAGATCGAAAACGCCCTCTACTGCGCCTACGGCCCGAAGTGGTCCACCACCATCTACTCCCCCACCAATCAATACGAAGTGCTGCACGGAGATCCAGCAGAAATACCAGGACTACTCGGACTATCTTTCGAAGATCTATTTCAAAGCCACCAACGGCCAGCTGGTCCCGCTGAGTGAAGTCGTCAAGCTCAAGGACGACGCCATGCCGCAGAGCATCAACCACACCTCGGTGCTCCCGTCCGTCACCATCTCCTTCAATCTGCAAGCCGGGCAATCTCTGGGTGAGGCAGTCGAGCGCTTGGGCGCCGTCGCCGCGCGCACCCTGCCCGACACCATGCGCGTCAGCTTCACCGGAACCGCGCAGGTTTTCCAGCAATCGCTCTCGAATCTGACTCTGCTGCTGATCGTCGCCATCGGCGTGGTCTACATCGTGCTGGGCGTGCTGTATGAAAGCTACATTCACCCCATCACGATCCTCTCCGGCCTGCCGTCGGCGGGCGTGGGCGCGCTGCTCACGCTGATCATCTTTCAAGTCGAGCTCAATATCTATTCCTTCGTCGGCCTGGTCATGCTGGTCGGGCATCGTGAAAAAGAACGCCATCATGCAGATCGATTTCGCGCTCGAAGCCGAGCGCAAGCACGGAAAGATCTCCGCGCGAGGCCATCTACGAAGGCTGCCTGATCCGCTTCCGGCCCATCATGATGACCACCATGGGCGGCCCTGCTGGGCGCGGTCCCCATGGCGCTAGGCTACGGCGCGGGCGGCGAAGCCGCGCCGTCCGCTGGGCCTGGCGGTAGTGCGGCGGCCTGGTAGTTTCGCAGATTGATGACTCTGTATCTGACGCCGGTGGTCTACACCTACATGTCGAGCCTGCTCGAATGGTGGCGCGGCCGTCACCCGGAAACGATCGAGGGAGCGAGTTAGGTTACGGATTGAAGCTCGTGCATAGCTCGTTGTGGCGCACGCACTCCTGCGTGCCGCGTCGACACTCCTGTCGACGCCTCTCGTATGCAACCCAGTGTCGCGAAGAGTCGCGACACTGCACGCAGGAGTGCGTGCGCCACGCCGGACCACGAACCAGTATCGATATGAACTTCTCAGAAACATTTATCCGCCGCCCCATCGCCACCAGCCTGCTGATGGCCGCCATCGCGCTGTTCGGCGTGGTCGCCTATCGCGCCCTGCCGGTCAGCGATCTGCCCAACGTCGATTTCCCCACGCTGCTGGTCACCGCCAGCCTTCCCGGCGCGAGCCCGGAGACCATGGCCTCGGCCGTCGCCACGCCGCTTGAAAATCAGTTCTCGACCATCGCCGGCCTGCACGCGATGACCTCGGTCAACTCGCTCGGCTCGACGCAGATCACCCTCGAATTCGACCTCAACCGCAGCCTGGACGGCGCCGCGGTGGACGTGCAGGCCGCCATCACCCAGGCCGCGCGCCTGCTTGCCGCAACGGCATGCCCACGCCGCCCACCTTCACCAAGGTCAACCCGGCCGATCAGCCCATCATCTACCTGGTCGCTCACCTCGCAAACTCTGCCGCTGTGGACCCTCGACGAATACGCCGAAACCCGCATCGCCCAGCGCATTTCCATGTCGAGCGGCGTCGCGCAGGTGCAGGTGCTGGGCGCAGCAGAAATACGCCGTGCACGTGCAGATGGATCCGCACGCGCTGGCCTCGCACCAGGTCGGCATCAATGAAGTGGAAGACCGCGCTGCAAGACCTGGAACGTCAACCTGCCCACCGGCCAGATCACCGGACCGCAGCGCGCCTTCACGCTGCAAGCCAGCGGCCAGTTGATGAGCGCCGGCGCAATACAAGCCGCTGATCGTCGCCTATCGCAACGGCATCCCGGTGCGCCTGGAGGATCTGGGCGATGATCGACAGCGTGGAGGACGATAAGACCGCGTCCTGGTTCTACACGCACGACAAGCCGATGGCGAGCGCGCCATCGTCCTGGGCATCCAGCGCCAGCCCGGCACCAACACCATCGAAGTGACCGACGACATCAAGAAGCTGCTGCCGCTGTTCAAGCCCAGGAGCTTCCCGCCGTCGGTCCACATGGACATCCTGTACGACCGCTCCGACACCATCCGCGAATCCTACAACGACGTCGAGTTCACCATGCTGCTGACGCTCGGCCTGGTGATCACGGTCATCTTCCTGTTCCTGCGCAACGTCTCCGCCACCGTCATTCCCAGCCTGGCGCTGCCGTTCTCCATCATCGGCACCTTCGCGGTGATGTACCTGCTGCACTACAGCCTGGACAATCTGTCCATGATGGCGCTGATCCTGTCCGTCGGCTTCGTGGTGGACGACGCCATCGTCATGCTCGAAAATATTTTCCGGCACATGGAGATGGGCAAGAAGCCGCTGGTAGCCTCGCTCGTGGGCTCGAACGAAATCGGATTCACCATCGTCTCGATGACGCTGTCGCTGGCGGCCGTCTTCATTCCCGTGCTGTTCATGGAGGGCATCCTGGGACGCCTGTTCCGCGAATTCGCGGTCACCATCTGCGTGGCCATTCTGATTTCCGGCGTGGTCTCGCGTCACGCTGACGCCCATGCTGTGCAGCCGCTTCCTGCGCAGCGCCCGGAGCATGGCGAGCATCGGCTGGTTTTACCGCACCACCGAAAATTTCTTCGAAGGCATGCTGCACGTCTACGACGTGACGCTGCAAGATGGTCCTGCGGCATCGCGTGTTCACCATGGCCACCTTCGTCGTCGTGCTGGCCGCCACCGTCTGGATGTTCATCAACATCCCCAAGGGCTTCATTCCCGATCAGGACACCGACCAGATCTCGGTCATCACCGAAGCCGCGCAGGGCACCTCGTTATTACCAGATGGTCGAGTATCAAAAGCAGGTGGCCGACGATCGTCCGCGCGCAACCCCGACGTCGAGGCGCTGATGTCCACCGTGGGCGGCACCGCCGCGTCCACCCTCGGCGGCCCCAATTTCGGCGAGTTGGTGGTGCGCCTGAAGCCGCGCGCCCAGCGCAAGGGAAGGCGTCAACCAGATCATCGCACGACCTGCGGCCCGCAGCTCGACCAGGTCCCCGGCATGAAGGTGTACCTGCAGAACCCGCCCACCATCCGCATCGGCGGCCAGGTCACCAAGAGCCTGTATCAGTTCTCGATGCAGTCGCCCAACAAGCCGGAGCTGTTCGAGAACGCCCGCAAAATGGAAGCGCAAATCGAGCAGCTCCGACGGCGTCCGCGACGTCACCAGCGATCTGGCCATCACCAGCCCGCAGGTGAAGTCGACATCGATCGCGACAAGGCCGCCGCCGCTGCAAGTCAACGCCAACACGATCGAAAGCGCCTTCTACGACGCTTACGGCCCGCACTGGGTCTCCACCATTTACGCCGCCATCAACGAATACAAAGTTCTGCTGGAACTGAAGCCGCAATATCAGTCCGATCCGCACGCGCTGTCGCTGCTGTATTTCAAAGGCACCGCCAACCAGCTGATCCCGCTGGACACGCTGGCGACGCTTGAAGACACGACGTCGGCCCGCAGACCATCAATCACTACGGCCAGCTCACCGCGGTCACCATTTCGTTCAATCTCAAGCCCGGCTACGCGCTCGGCGCAGGTCACCGACAAGATCCGCGCCATCGCCGCCAACACCCTGCCCGACACCATTAGCACCAGCTTCCAGGGCGCGGCCAAGGCGTTCGAAAGTTCGCTCGGCAACCTGTGGGTCCTGCTGATCGTCGCCATCCTGGTGGTCTACATCGTGCTGGGCATTTTGTACGAAAGCTACATTCACCCCCTCACGATTCTCTCCGGCCTGCCCTCGGCCGGCTTCGGCGCGCTGGTCACTCTTACCTGTTCCACATGGATCTGAACATCTACGCGTTCGTCGGCCTGATCATGCTGATCGGCATCGTGGAAGAAAAACGCCATCATGCAGATCGACTTCGCGCTGGACGCCGAGCGCAACCAGGGCCTGACCCCGATGAAGGCCATCTACGAAGGCTGCCTGATCCGCTTCCGCCCCATCATGATGACCACCATGGCGGCGCTGCTGGGCGCGGTGCCCATCGCGCTCGGCTACGGCGCAGGCGGCGAAGCCCGGCAGCCGCTCGGCCTGGTGGTGGTCGGCGGCCTGCTGTTCTCGCAGTTGGTCACGCTCTACCTGACGCCGGTGTTCTACACCTACATGGCTGGGATGCAGGACTGGGTCATGCGCAAACGCCGCAAGCCGGTGCAAGAAGCGATCCCGGTCACGACCTAAACTATATTCGCCGCGATCTCAACAACATCGATGTTTCATCCGCCTCCCGCCAGCCCACTCCCCACTACCCTGTAGCCAGAGAGACGGGCGCCCCCGGAGCTTCCCGTTCACCTAGCAGCGCGTCATTCTAGATCCTGATTGCTGCAACGTAACAAGCCCGTTTAGGGCGAGACCCCGGGCGGATGCTGTACCGTGCAAAATATCAGCCCCGTCGTTGGATCCCGGGTTACTGGCCAGCCCCTCACTCGTAGGGTTACAACGGGAGGGTGCGCACCATAAAATTTGATCCGAAGGAGATGCCGAGCAGCTTAAAAAATGATGTTCAAAAAAGGGGACTGACCACTCTGTCCCCATTAGAAAATCTTTCAAACGCTGAAGCTCTGTCTGCAGTGGACAGAGCGGTCTGTCCCCTTTTTTGAACCACGCTACTCTGTCCCCGACAGAAAATCTTTCAAACACCGAATCTCCGTCTGCCAGTGGACAGAGCGGTCTGTCCCCTTTTTCGAACACCCTTATTGCGATCAACTTAAGGAGTCAGCAGCGGAGCGTAATACCCGTGGCGCGCCCGTACGATCAGGTCCTTGCGACCCTTCACCTTCACTTCCACCTCGTGATACTTCCCGTCCGCCGTCAGCGGCTCCGGACGATACAGGACGTTATACTGATGCCTCAGCTCATTCGCGATATTTTCAAACGACTGCGCCAGGTCCTGCGCCTTGAACGGGAAAAACGCCTCGCCGCCGGTCTGCACCGAAAAATATTTCAGCACCTTGTCGCCGTCGGTCTCGTTTCCCAGCCGGTTGGTTGAAATCGAATAAATCACCACATCCGCCTTGTGCGCCATCTCCAGCGCCTGATCGCGCGTGTACCGGCTCTGGTTATCGTCGCCGTCGCTTAAAATCACCATCGCGCGGCGATATTTAAACTTCGGCTGATCCTGCATCAGCTTGTCGCGGCAGGCGAAAAAAATCGCGTCGTACAGCGCCGTCCCCCCGCCCGCGCGCAGGCTGCGGATCGCCGACGTCAGCTTCTCCACATCTCCCGTCAGGTCGGCTACCAGCTCCGGCGCCGCGTCGAAGCTTACAATCGCCGCCCGATCCTCCGCCGGCCGGATCACCGTATTCACAAAATCGGTGGCCGCTTCCTGCTGGAATTTGAACCGGTCGCGAATGCTGTTGCTCGTGTCGATCAGAATCGCCAGCCGCAGCGGCAGATCGCTTTCCGCCGTGAACTCGACAATCGACTGCGGTTTCTTGGCCTCGAAAACCTGGAAGTCTTCCTTGGCCAGATCGCTCACAAAGCGCCCCTTTTTATCGGACACCGTGAACAGCAACTGCACGCGCGTCACGTCGAGCGTAATGCGCGTCTTCTGATCCTCTTGTTCCGAAGCCGGCGGCTGAGCCCGTAACGCCGCGGCAAAAATCCCCAAAATCGCAAGGTATTTCATGGAAGGCTTTCTATCTCCGCTCCAACGCCGGCCCCGAGCCGCGACCATAGGGAGCGGTTTCAAAGTAACTCGTACCTTAGATTATATAGTGCTCAGCCAAAGCTCCAACGCCGGGTCCAGCGGAGCCTCCACATCCACGCGCTCTCCCGTTGAAGGACTTACGAAGCCGATTCTCCATGCATGCAGAAAGAATCGGTCGCGCGCGTGAGCCCCATACACCCGATCCCCCGCCACCGGATGCCCGATCGACGCCAGGTGCGCGCGAATCTGATGCGTCCGCCCGGTCCCGATCCGCACTTGCAAATAAGTGAATTTCTCAAACCTCCGCAACACCCGATACTCCGTAATCGCCGACCGTCCATGCCCCAGCCGCGCCGTCATCCGCGTGCGCCTCACCGGATCGCGCGTAATCGGAGTGTTCACGCGACCCGAATCCGCGTCAATGAAACCCTCCACTAAAGCCAGATAAGTTTTCTCCACCGTCCGCGAAGCAAACTGCGCAGCCAACGCCCGATGCGCCGCATCCGTCTTGGCGACCAGCAACACCCCGCTGGTCCCGCGATCCAGCCGATGCACAATCCCCGGCCGCAACTCCCCTCCGGCCGTCGACAAGGATTTAAAATGATGCACCAGCCGGTTGACCAAAGTCCCCGAATGCGCCCCCGCCCCAGCATGAACCGTTAACCCCGCAGGCTTGTAAATTGCGATCACCGCGTCGTCTTCATACAAGATCTCGACCGGCAAATCCTCCGGCTCGGCCTTCAGCGGCGGCAAATCCGCGGGCGAAACTTCAATCGCCGCGCCCTCCCGCAGCATCGCGGACGCCTTCGCCGCCGCGCCATCCACCAGCACGCGGCCCTCTTTAATCCAGCTCTGAATCCGCGACCGGCTCAACTCCGGCATCCGCGCCTGCAGATAATGATCCAGCCGTTGCCCCGCGTCGGCCCTGCTCGTGGTGAAGGTCGTCAGAAGTAAAATGATACCTATGATTCCCCAAGGCCATGCGGCCATCATTACCGGCGGAGGTTCCGGCCTCGGCGCCGCGACTGCCCTCCGACTGAGCGAAGCCGGCGCCAAAGTCGCCGTCCTCGACCTGAACCTGAAAGGCGCTGAAGAAATCGCCGCCAAGTGCCACGGCATCGCCATCCAGTGCGACGTAGGTGACGCGAAATCGGGCGCCGAAGCGGTCGCGAAAGCGCGCGAAAAACACGGCGCTGCCAGAATCCTGATCAACTGCGCCGGCATCGGCCTGGGAAAACGGATCGTCGGCAAGGAAGGCCCCATGCCGCTCGAAGATTTCAGCAAGGTGATTCAGACCAACCTGATCGGCACCTTCAATATGATGCGCCTTGCCGCCGCGGACATGGCCACCCTCGCCCCGCTAGAAACCGGCGAGCGCGGAGTCATCGTCTCCACCGCATCCATCGCCGCATATGAAGGCCAGATCGGCCAGCCCGCGTATTCCGCATCGAAAGGCGGCATCGTAGCGTTGACCATGCCGGCCGCCCGCGAACTCGCGCAATTCGGAATCCGCGTAATGACCATCGCGCCCGGAATTTTTCTGACGCCGCTGCTATTGAAGCTCCCCGAAGAAGTGCAGGCGAGCCTGGGCGCATCCGTCCCGTTTCCCAAGCGCCTGGGCCAGCCCCCGGAATTCGCGGAACTGGTGCTGCAGATCGTGCAGAACTCGTATTTAAACGGCGAAGTGATCCGCCTGGACGGCGCGCTGCGCATGGCGCCGAAGTAGTTCCCGATAACCGCTCCCTTTGGTCACGGCTCGGGGAGCGGCGCCGCGGACCAGCGGCCGTTAATAAAAATTGCCGTCTTCCACACGGCCGCTCCCCGAGCCGTGACCAAAGGGAGCGGTTATCGGGAGCGAATGCGATCGGGCGGGGAGGCATTACAATAAAACCGCGCCCGGATCACTCTCGGGCGCGTACACGATCTCTTGGACGGCGATTTCAAGCGTTATTACGACCAGGATCCGCTCGGGACGTTCCCGGAATACGAAGCCAAGTACCTGACGCTTTCGGCGCAGCTCGCGCAAGGCGAAGGAAGGATCGCGGCGGCACTGGAATTTTACCGGGAGGTGATCACCAGCCCGTACTTTCGCCGCGAATACGATGGCTACGTGGACGCGACGCACGTACTGTTCAAGCAAACCGGCGGATCGGAAGCAGCGTGGGCCGCATTTTCGAAGGTCGCGCCGATGCCGGACGGCGTGCCCTCGGGATTTTCGGGCGTCCCATTTTCCTCGTGGATCAAGCTCGACTATAAACTGCCCGAGGTGAACGTGCCGGGCCTCGATTCCCACGCCTGGACTGCCAAGGATTTCGAAGGGAAGACAACTTTCGTGTTCTTGTGGTCGTTCGGAGGTATGCAGTCGTTCGCGCCCGCGCTTCAGGCTCTGTACAACGCGATTCAGACCCGGCCCGATCTTCAGATGGTCGCCCTGTGGCCGCTCAGCGGCGACGCTCGCGACTTCACCAGTTACATGCGGCAGAACGGCTTTACGTTTCCCGTGATGATGGGAAAGCCGCTTTTCTGGCAGGGAACATTCGGCCAGACCTGGATCGTCGATCGGACCGGCTCCATCCGTCTGTACTCCGCGACGAATCACTTCCTCGGCGCCGAGAAGGCGTTCGCCGCCGAAGCCGTCTACAAACTCAATCAGGTATCCGCCAGATGATTGTGGCGCACGCTTCAGCGTGCCGTGTCGAGACTCATCTCGACACCTGCTGACCTGTCCACAAGCGTCGCCAGGTGTGGCGACGCGGCACGCTGAAGCGTGCGCCACAACGCTACGACGCGATTCCGTGCTCCAGCGCGTATCGCGTCAGCTCCGCCGTGGTGTGAAGATTCAGCTTCTCCATGATGCTGGTCTTGTGGAAATGCGCCGTCTTCACCGAGATCTTCAGCCGGCTCGCGATCTCTTTCCCCGATAATCCCAGCGCCACGAAGCGCAGAATCTCGCGCTGCCGCGCCGTCAGCACCGGAGCGCGCGGCTCCAGCATGATCGACAGCACGTCCTTGGTCAGGTGCGGACTCACGTACGCGTTCCCGCTCATCACCTGCCGGATCGCTTCCCGCAATTCCGCTCTGGCCGACCGTTTCAGCACATACCCGCCGCTCCGCGCAATTTGCGCACGGCGTTTTCGAAACTCGCACCGTCCCCCGTGCAGCGTTACAACGATGGCGCTCGCTCAACACGCGAGGAGAGCCCCAAGCTCGCGCATGGGGCTATTTCGGGCGCACACCAGCCCCCGACCTGCTCGCCTTGTTGACGCGCGGGGTTCCGCATGTCGCTCATGCGACAGCGCCCCAAACGGAACCCCGACCATGAGGAAGGGGAGCACGTCCGTTTTCACACTCGCCGACTCGCTAGAACCGCAACCGCAGCGACATCTCGATCTGGCGCGGAGTCTGGCCCAGCGGCAACGGCGTGGGAAACGTGGACGGGATCGCGTTCAGACCGAACGTCGCCAGGCCAAAACCCGAAGAGCTGTCGCCGGGAACGTAGATCGGATACGGAGCGTTCAGATTCGCGTGGTTTAACACGTTGAAGAAATCCGCGCGCACATTGAATCGCCAGCCTTCCGGAAGCCCGCGCACCGCGAACGTTCGCGCGATGCCCATATCGAGATTGATGAATCCGGGACCCGTGAATGCGTTCCTGCCGGACGGCTCACCCGCTCCACCTACGCCGCTGAATGCCGCCGGATTCAACAGATACTCGCCTCCCGGCCCGGGCACGTACTCCGTCGTGGCCGCGGGATTGACGATGCTCGCGCGCGAGTAGCCTTTGAGCCCTCCCGGCGTGAACACCGAGTACGGAAATCCGGAACGCAGCGCCGCGACCCCGGCCACAGTCCAGTCGCGGGTCAAAATGTTCAGCACGCGTCCGCGATTCCACGACGGTAAATCGAAGCTCGCCTGCACCACCAGATTGTGACGCTCATCGAAATCCGAGTTGCCGCGATCCGCGTTGCTGTTCATCGGCTGTGAGAAGCCGGCGATCAACGACGCCGGAACCGCCGGCAGCAGACTGCCGCTGCTGAATCCGAAACTGCTCAAGTCGATGCCCAGCGGGTCGCTCTGATTGTCGATCGAGTGGCTCCACGTGTACGCCGCCTGGATCAGGCTGCGTCCGCGCCGGTACAGCGCGCGCACCGCCAGCGCGTAGTAGTCCGAGATTCCCTGGTTGGCGCGATAGGTCACCAGTTGTCCGGCGGGAATGCCCGGCGTGGTTCCCTGGAACAGCAGATTGTAGCCGAGCGTGTCGTTGGTCAGCAGCTCGCGACCCAGCGACGACGTTCCGTTGACCTCCAGGCTCAAACTCTGCGACACCCGCTGCGCGATCCCCAGGAAAATATCCTGCGCATATCCGTTCCGCAGATGGGGCTGAAACAGCGTGAGATTGGGAACGCTGGTGGTCAGGTAGCGAAACTGCGATCCATAGGAAGAGAGCAACGCCTGGCTGACCGGCTGCGAATAATTCACCGCTGTTGCGCCGCCCAATTCGAACTCCACGTAATCCAGATTGTTGGAGCGCGCGGTCTCCCATAGATTGTCGAAGGGACGGTCATAGTAAATGCCGTAGCCGCCGCGTAGCACCGTGGTGCCTTTCGGAAACAGGCTGTAGGAGAATCCCACGCGCGGCGCGAAGTCCTTATTATCCGGCGCGTACAGCTGCCCGTTCGAAGCGCCTCCCATATTCAGCGTCGCGTTGGCCAGGCGCTGGGTCAGATTCGCGCCCGATCCCAGATCGAGTACCGCGTTCGGGTTCGGCCCGACGCTTTGCACGTTTCCCAGATTTTCATACCGCAATCCGAAATTCACCTGCAGGCGGGAGGTGACGCGGAACGAATCCTGCGCGAATCCGGAGTACTCGTGATTCGAGTAAGTGCCGCCGAACTGCGGCACGGTCGGGCTGGCCAGATTAGCTCGCGAGAGGGTGGTTTCAAACAGAAACGGAGTGGCCCGCAGGAACTCCTGCAGGTTGATGAATTCGTAAACGCCATTGCCTTCGGGATTTTCAAATCCGTTGATATGGCGCAGCAGCGCGCCCGCGCCCACCGTGATCACGTGCCGGCCGTGCGTCCATACCAGATTGTCGATCAGCTCCACTGAAGAATCGAAGCTTGAAAACGGATACACCGGAGTGCTCCCGGGGAGCGAAACCGGAACCGGAGTCAAGATGTTCAGCGTGGGCAATTGTCCCGGCTTGGCCCACCCCACCTGGTCGACGCTGTAGGCCGCGCGAGCCTCATTGGTCACGCGCGGCGACACCGTGTATTGATCGCTGACCGTGAACGAAGTGTCCGGCTGATTGTAGGGCTGCGTGAAAGCCTCATAAGGGCTCCACAGGAAGTCCGGCCGGTTCAGCACCGTGACCGCGCCGCGGCCGGTGAGGTGATGCTTTCCGTCCGGCGTGATGTAATCGAGGCGCAGCAATCCCACATCCTGATTCAGAGAGAGCGGCGCCGACAATGTCATGGGCGCATAACAGCCGGCCGTCGAGGTGAGAGTACACGGCTGCGGATTCTGAATCGTGCCCAGCGGACTGGGAAATTTTGCGAGCAGGTTCGCTCCCACGCTTCCCGCAGGAAGCGCGGCGACCAGAGCCGGCGTCGGGAAGTAATACGTCTGCGGAGCCTGTTCCTGGCGGCCGTCGAAATGTTCGTACGCCATCGATAAATACAGCCGGTTGCGAAGCAGCGGACCACCCACTTGAAATCCCGGCCGCAGCTCGCGATCGAGAGGCGTGCCCAGACCTTCCAGATTTCGCGTGAACGAATTCGCATCGAGCGCGGCGTTGCGGAAATAGAAATACGCGACGCCATGCCACTGCTCGGTGCCCGCTTTGGTCACCGCGTTGGCGATGAACCCGGAGGTCCGCCCATATTGCGCCGAATAATTGCTGACCGAGACCCGGTACTCCTGAATCGCTTCCGGCGCGATGGGGGTCAGCGGTCCGGTGGTCAGATAATTATTGTTCTCGACGCCGTCCAGCAGATAATTCGATGCCGAAGGCCGCTGGCCGTTGACCGACAATCCCAGTCCGCGCGAAACGCCTCCGTCGGAAGTCACCTCGGGAAGCGTGAACAACAACGTGTAAACGTCGCGGCCGGCCAGGGGAATATTGTCGATTTCGACTGGATCGATGACGTAGGAAACCGTGGATTCGAGCGCACCCGCCACTCCCATCGTCCCTTCGAAATTGCCGGAATAGCTGGCGTCCACGTCGGGACCGTAGAACGTGACCACGGTTCGCGATCCGGGAAGCAGTACGCTCCGGTACATTCCCGCCTCCCACACGTCTCTCAGGGGTCGCACCAGGAACGTGATCTCGAGCCGGCCGGCGACCGCCAATTCCAGTTGCTCGGCCTCTTGCGACTGATACCCTTGGGCAGTCACGCGTATCGAATACGTGCCGGGCGGCAGAAGTGGGAGTGCGTAGTATCCCTGGTTATCCGAGGTCGCATCGGCCTGGGTGTTGGTCGATTCCTGGAGGCACTGGATATGCGCGCCGGCCACCGGACGGGCGGTCCTCGAATCAAGCAGGCGACCGGAAATGAGCCCTTGAGTAGTTTGACCCGCCGCGACGGCCGCGATCGAACCAAGCAGGCAGGCGACCTTCGCGAACATCTTCCGCTAAGGAACGGAGGGTCGGGCAGGAACGGGCGCGGTTTGGAGTTTCCGCCGGCGCATCAGGACGAACGCGAACAGCAATCCCAGACTGAAGACGGTCAGCATCCAGGTGGCGGGTTCCGGCGTGTCTGTGAAAACTTCATCGCCCAGCACGTTGTTGCTCTGGTCTTCGAGTACCAGATTCGCGTAGCTCGGTCCATCGAAGGTCGGCTGCACCTGGTTCTGTCCAAGTATCTGGGATCCTCCGCCTTCGATCAAATCAATCTGGTCCGTGGTCAAGCCGACGATGGTCTGCGGATTCGGATCGATGGATCCAGTGGTTTCGGGAGGGAAATCGGTGGACAAGGTAAACAGCGGGTCGCCGAAGTTGTCCTCGACCAGCACGAACGCCACACCGGGGTTGAAATTTTGCCACTCCACATACGCAGTCACGCAGGTGTCGTCGCAGCCGATGGTCGCCGAATAGGTGATGCTGCCCGCCTGCACTGCGGGGATGGCACACGCCAAGACGGCTAAAACATTGAATCCAAGTATTTTGCGCATACTAACTTTCTCCGACGGATCTCGAATGTCCAACTACTATATTGTCGCGTCATCTCCGACGATGGAATGCGACAAAAGTCCCAGTCCGAACCAAAGATTGCTTACTTATGGTACTACAACGAAAACCTTAGGAATTCGTTTACGCGGCGTCAAGTAACGCTACAGCTCGCGTGAAGCCGGCGGACGCGCTCTTGATCTTGAACGGGAAGCAGCACACCAGAAATCCGGATGCGGGCAAAAGCTCCAGATTGGCCAGTTTCTCGATATGGCAGTATCCGATCTCGAGGCTGGCTTTGTGGCCTTCCCAAATGATCGCGGGATCGCCGGAAGCGAGAAACCGGCGGCGCGTAAATGAGAACGGAGCATCCCAGCTCCAGGCGTCGGTTCCCACCACGCGCACGCCGCGTTCCAGCAGCCACAGTGTGGCGTCGCGGCCGAATCCGCAGCCTGAATCGACGTAAGCGGGCGTTCCGTACGCCGAGCCCGCGCCCGTATTCATCAGCACGATGTCCAGCGGTTTCAATTCGTGTCCGGTGGAGGCCACGCGCTGCGCCATTTCCGCCGCAGTGACGACGTGCCCGTCCGGCGCGTCGCGAAAATCGAGCTTGAGTCCCGGGCGATAGAACCAGTCGAGCGGAGCTTCGTCGATGGTCCAGGCGCGTTCGCCTCGATTCATGGTGGAAGCATAATGCCACGGCGCGTCGACGTGGGTGCCGTTGTGGGTGGAGATGGTGAGCCGTTCCACGGCCCACGCCTCGCCGCCGGGTAATTGATTCGCTTCGAGTCCGGGAAACATGGCGAGCATTCCGGGGAGCGACTGGGTGTGATCGAAATACTCGATGCGCGGCCCCAGGCCGGGCGGGTCGGCAGGCACGTCGTTTTCAAGGGGCCGGGAGAGATCCACCAGTCGCATGGCGCGATGTTATCACGCCAACGCACACGACACTCGTGGAGTGTCGCAGAGTTCTGTGGCGCACGCACCCTCGAAAACACTCACATCGTCTGTGCCGGACGGAAGCCCCACGCTTACGAGTGTGTGTGAAAAGTCGATGCCTGACCCCGCCGTGAGGGAGGGGAGCAAGGCCGACCAACTCCACTTTTCACACAGACTCTTACCGGCAGGGCTGGTCTATCGTGTTGAAGACGCACGCGTCGTGACCAGCCCTGCCGGTCACGGCGGGGTGAAGCACCGACTTTCACACACACTCTTACTGGCGGGGCTGGTCTATCGTATTGATCCCTATCGCCACCCCAAAGCCCCGCCAGTGAAGGCGGGCTGAAACGGCCGGTTTTCACACAAACTCTCGCGCATGGGGCTACGTCTGCGCACCTAAAGGCCCCACGTTTACACATGGGGCTGAACAAGCCCCGTTCGGACCCTCCTTATTCGCATTACTGCGTCGTCGGCGGACGGTTACAACGTACACTGGTTCCTGTATGCCCGCCGGGCAAGACGCTCGGCCGGACGCGTGGGGTGCGTTCTGGCGAAGCGTCGTTAAATTTCAAAAATCGAAAATCAATCCGTGGCTGGCGTTGCGGAATACCATCGGGGTGGCGACGCCGCTGTTGATCGGCGCGGCGGTGGGAGAGCTCGGCGCGGGGCTGATTGCGAGCACCGGTGCGCTGCAGGTCGCTTTTCGCGATAGCGACGAGCCATATCCGATTCGTGGCCGGCTGATGCTGGTCGCGAGCGTGATCGCGGGAATCGCGGTTTCGACCGGCGCGCTGGGAGGCAACCGCGCGATCGGGGCGATTGTGCTGGCGATGCTATGGGCGTTCGCGACGGGGATGCTGGTATGCCTGGGGCAGGCGGCGGGCGAGGTCGGGCTGATGAGCCTGGTGCTGCTGGTGATTTACGAAGCGGTGCCGATGCCCCCGGCGCGTGCGGCGCTGTCCGGTCTGGCGGCCTTCGCGGGCGGGCTGTTTCAGACCGCCCTCGCGGTGGCGAACTGGCCGATCGATCCGTATGCTCCTCCGCGGCGCGCGATGGGCGATTTGTATCTCGAACTGGCGCGCGCGATGGTGGCGCCGTCGCAGGCCACCGATTCTCCGCCCGCCACCGCGCAGACCATCGCGGCGTACAACGCGTTAACGGCGATCGAAGAGGACCGGTCGGCGGGCGCGGATCGTTTTCGATTCCTGCTGAGCCAGGCGGAGCGGCTGCGGCTGAGCCTGCTGGCACTGCGGCGCACGCGGGTCCGGCTGGAGCGCGACTTTCCATCCCCTGAGGTCTGCGCGATGGTCGACCGGTTTATTGCGGAGGCGTCGCGGGTGGCGACGGCCATCGGATACGCGCTCAAGTCGGGCGTGGACGCGGCAACGGAAGCGGTGGAACTGGCCACACTGAGCGAGCAGTTGCGCACACACGAATCGGACATGGTGGCGGATGCCAGAGCGCAGATGGATGCGCTCTCCGGGCAGTTGCGGTCGGCGCTGGACATCGTTGTGAAGAACGCCCCCACGCGGATGCCGGGACCGGCGCCGGTGAAGCGCGCACCGAGACCGGGATTTCAAGACCGCGTGCAGACTCTGCGCGCCAACCTGTCGTTCGAATCGGCCGCGTTCCGGCACGCGGTGCGGCTGGCGTTATGTATCGGGGTGGGCGAACTGGTGTCGCACGCGTCGGGGCTGAAGCGGCCGTACTGGATTCCGATGACCATCGCGATCGTGCTGCGGCCGGATTTCGGAGCGACCTTCAGCCGGGGAGTGCTGCGGCTGATCGGGACGTTTTTCGGAATCGTGCTGGCCACCGGGCTGGTGTATGCGCTCCCCGATTCGGTATACGCGCGCATCGCCGCCGTGGCGCTGCTGATTTTCATCGTGCGATCTTTCGGCGCGGCGAATTACGGCGTGTTCGCCACGGCCATCACGGCCATGGTGGTGTTCCTGATCTGGTTGAACGGAGTCGCGCCGCAGCCGGTAATGGCGATCCGCGCGGTGAATACGCTGGCCGGCGGCGCGATCGCCCTGACCGCGTACTGGCTCTGGCCCACCTGGGAGCGGCACCAGGTTTCGGAAGCCATGGCGCGGATGCTGGACGGGTTTCGGGTGTATTTCGAAGCGATGCGCAAGGCCTATGTGAGCCGCACACCGGCGGCCGGGCAGGAACTCGAACGGGTGCGCGGTGCCGGACGGCTGGCGCGATCGAACTTCGAAGCTTCCGCGGAGCGGGCGGCAGCGGAGCCGGGAGTTTCGGCGGAAACGGTGCAGTTGCTGCGCGCCATGCTCGCGAGCATGCATCGTCTGGTGCAGGCCCTGCTGGCGCTCGAAGCGGCCATTTCGGCGAGCCATGTGCCGCCCCGCGAGAAATTCCACAAATTCGCCGAGGATGTGGATTTAACGCTAAAGCTGCTGGCCGGCGCGCTGCGCGGGCAGCCGGTCGATCAGAGCCAGTTTCCGAATCTGCGCGAGGATCATCACGCACTGATTCACTCATCGGAGTCGGTAGGGACGTATGCGTTGGTGAATGTGGAGACGGATCGGATCACGAATAGTCTGAATACGCTGGCGGGGGAGATTCAGAAGTGGATGGCTCGCCAGGCTTGACGCGAGCCGCATAGTTCCATACTCCGAAGTCGATGGTAGTACACTTCAGCCCGGAGCTGCAGGCGAAGATCGAAAGCGTCGCGGCCGAGAGCCGGCGGGATGCCGACGAATATGTCCAGCAGCTGGTCGAAAACTATCTCGACCACGATTCTTGGTTCCGGCAGAAAGTAACGGCGAGCTTGGCGAAGCTCGATTCCGGCGAGTTTCTCACTCATGAGGAAGTTGGGGCCGGGATTCAGAAGATGTTCGTGCCGTAGATGCAAATTCGTTCGACGGTTGGTGCGGCTTCGTCCGGGAGCAGGTCGGCGATCCAAACTACTCTGGTCTGGCCGTCCGCTTCCAGGAAAACCTGCGTCGATGCGTTGTAGTGCGTGAGTTTTGTGCCGGTCGAGGTCCATGCCAGTCTGCGGGCTTCGTCGTCGATGGCGATGATCGGTTCGCGGATCACCATTCCGTTGCCGAACGTCACGATGCGCGCGCCGGGTTCGAGTCTGGTGTCGACCACGAAGCCGGGGACCAGGCGCGTGTGCAGCGCGCCGATGTCGCGGATGGCTGCCCACACTTCCCCGGCCGGCGCGCTGGTCAGGATCTCTTTGCGGATGGACGCCATGGCTATGACTGGCTCCGCGACGCGGGCGGGACGATTCCAGAGAGCCTCGCGTAGACGGCCAACTGGCCGTAATGCTCGCAGGCGTGTTCGGTGAAGGACATCAAGAGCTCCACCGATTTCGCGTCCGCGGGAATTGCCTTGAACGCGTCGGCGACAGACCGCGAGGTCTGTTCAACGATCTGAATCATTTTGGCGCGCGTGGGAGCCTCGGCGAGGGACACTTCGTTGGCGCTGTCGTTGGCAGGATTGCCGCGCAGCACGTCGGCGACGTAGCGATTCCAGAACGCGAGATGACGCAGCACTTCACCGAAGGTACGAACGTCGGCGGACGCCTTGGACTCCAGCTTCTTTTCGGGGATCTCGCGGGCAAGATTCACGATCTTACGATGAATTTCCTCCCACTTCTGAATCATCAGATCGGACAGGGCTGGTTCTTGACGGGGACTTGCGGTCATTTTTCGAATGTCTCCTTTGCCGGCGCTGATCGCGCCCGGTACACTATCGTTTGTAAGGCAAACAGGCACGGGATTCTTGGCGAAAATTGCGGAAAGAACGGCAGCGGGTCCGCCTCAGGCGCGATTGCTCGAGGCGGGCGACGGATGGGCTGTGTCCGACGTGATCTGCACGTCGGGGCCACAGGACCGGCCGTTCGAAGAACAGCACGCGGGCGCGTCCATCGCGATCGTGATTGCCGGGACGTTTCAATATCGTTCTTCAGCGGGTTGCGCGCTGATGACGCCGGGGTCCCTGCTATTGGGCAATGCGGGGCAAGCGTTTAGCTGCGGGCATGAACACGCGACCGGCGATCGATGCGTGTCTTTTTCCTTCGCTCCGGAGTTTTTCGAGCGTCTGGCGGCGGATGCGGGAAACGCCAGACCTCGCTTCAAGGCGCTGCGGATTCCGCCGGTCCGGGCGTTATCCCGGCTGGTGGCTCAGGCTTCCGCGGCGCTCGCGGGGGTCGGCCGGCTGAGCTGTGAAGAGCTCAGCATCGAAGTGGCCGCCCAGGCGGTGCAACTGGAGCGCGGGGTCGGAGCGGGGCGGTCGCCGGAGCCCGGTTCGCTCGCGCGCGTGACGCGAGTGGTGCGGCGGATGGAGAACGATCCTGAGAGGCCGCACAACCTGGCGAACCTGGCACGGGAGGCCCGGCTAAGTCCGTACCATTTTCTGCGCACCTTTCAGGCGATAGCCGGGACCACGCCACATCAATATCTGATGCGGATCCGGCTGAGGAGAGCGGCACTGCGGCTGCGGACCGAATCGACGAAGATTCTCGACGTGGCGCTGGATGGCGGCTTCGGCGACGTCTCCAATTTCAATCACGCGTTTCGCGCCGAGTTTGGAATGAGCCCGCGGGCGTATCGGGCTACGCCGTTTTTGACTCGGCTTCGAACACCTGTTTGACGGCGTCGAGGAGTTCGTCGCGGGTGAATGCCTTGGGGAAAGTGTGAATGTCCTCAATGGCCGCGCGGGTTGTGTTCCGGTCGTCCTCCAGGAATCCGCCGACGATGAGAACGGCGAGTCCGTGACAGCGGGTGCGCAGATATTCGGCGGCCATCCAGCCGGACATGGAGTTGATATAGGGACGGGTGATCAGCAGATCCGGGCGCATTTCGGTGAGGCGGTCGACGGCTTTGCCCAGATCGCCGGCGGCTCTCACCAGGTACCCGGCGGCTTCGAGCGCGTCGCGAAGAACCGCGCGGCTTGTGGCGTCAGAGTCTACCAGCAGAATGTTCATCGGAGTTCTCGCCGTTCATTCATCACGTTATCACGAGGTGGAGGCGTGCCTGCGCCAGGTCGGGGCTCCGCTTGGCGCCCCGTCGAGTGAGGGACATGCGGAACCGCGCGCGTCAGCAAGCGGAGCACGTGCGGGGCTCTGCGCAAGCAGCGGCATTCGGAAACGCGCGCGTGATGAGAGGCGATATAATCCGGTTTGATCTCACGCCGTGACATTTTTCTCAGTGCCCTTGGACTCGGAGCGCTGCGGCTCAGCGCTCAGCAGAAGGTGAATTTGGACGCTCTGCTCTCGCTGTTCGATTATCAGGAAGAAGCGCAGAAACATATCTCGCATGGGGCGTGGGAACGCGTCATGGGCGCCGCGGCCGACGAGATTACCATGCGCTGGAATCATGAAGCGTATGAACACATCCGGCTGAAGCCGCGCATTCTGGTGGACGTTTCTCACGTGGACACGCGCATCACGCTGTTCGGGCGCGTGCTTCCGTTTCCGATTATCCTCGCGCCGGTGGGAGCGCAAGGGTTCGTGTATCCGGACGGCGACGTCGCGTCGGTGCGCGGCGCGGGGATGGCGGGCGCGACGCTGTGCATCAGCTCCAGCGCGTCGATGAAGGTGGAAGACGTCGCCAAGGCGGCGACCGCCCCGGTGTGGTTCCAGCTCTACGTACAAAGAGACCGCGGATTTACACGTGACATGGTGCAGAGAGCCGAGGGCGCCGGATGTTCGGCGCTATGCGTGACCGTCGATTCGCCGGTATTCGCGATGCGCAACCGGGAAGATCGTGCGCGGGCGGAACTGCCACCGCGCCAATTGCCGAATCTGAAAGGCAAGGATTATCTGGACCCGGCGTTGACCTGGAAAGATATCGACTGGTTGCGCGGATTCGCGAAAACGCCGGTGATGCTCAAGGGGGTACTGAATCCGGACGACGCGGCGACGGCGGTGAAAGCCGGAGTGTCGGGGATCATCGTGTCGAATCACGGCGCGCGTAATCTGGATACGGTGCCGGCCACCATCGATGCGCTGCCGCTGGTGGCCGAAAAGGTGGAGGGTCGTGTGCCGATTCTGGTGGATGGCGGAATCCGGCGCGGAACGGACGTGATCAAGGCGCTGGCGCGAGGCGCGACGGCCGTGCAGATCGGGCGGCCGTATCTGTGGGGGCTCGGAATCGCGGGACCGGAAGGGGTGGCGCGCGTGGTCTCGATTCTGCGTAAGGAATTCGAGGCGACCATGATGCTGATGGGCCGGCCGACCATCGCGAGCATCGATAAATCGGTGTTGTGGTGAGCGTCGCAAAATCTTGGCGCACGCACTCGTGCGTGCCGTGTCGAGACTCCTCTCGACACCTCGCCTGTGACGGTCAAAGCGTCGGCAAAAGTGCCGACGCGGCACGCAGGAGTGCGTGCGCCACATGATTTACTCGCGTTCAGCTGAGTATGCAATCCGCGCCGTCGTGCATATCGCGGCGCTGCCTGAGGACGAGTTTGCCCTGGTGAAGAACGTCGCAGCGGAAACCGGGATTCCGGCGCATTTTCTGGCCAAGATCCTGCAGGAACTGGCGCGCGACGGGTTCCTCAAATCGAGCAAAGGTCCGCACGGAGGTTTCCGGCTGCGCGTGCCGGCCGAGCAGATTTCGATGCGCCGGGTGGTGGACGCGGTGGACGGTCCTTCGCGCTTCGACCGGTGCCTGGGCGGAAGTCCGGAATGCAACGATCAGGTGGCGTGCGGGCTGCATGCTTCCTGGATGCCTCTGCGGTCGCGTATCATAGAGTATTTAGAGGGGACTTCGATCGCCGATCTGGCGAACGCGCTCGGGGAGAAGCGCCGTCTCCTCTCCCGGCCGCGCCGGCGCGAAGGCAAACGATAGCGTTTTTTCGATCTGAAGGAGATTGTCCATGCTGGTTCCGATGGTAGTGGAGCAGACCTCGCGCGGTGAACGCGCGTTCGATATTTATTCGCGACTGCTCAAGGAAAATATCATTTTTCTGGGTACGCCCATCGACGATAATGTGGCGAATCTGATCATTGCGCAGATGCTGTTTCTGGCGGCCGAAGATCCGGAGAAGGACATTTCTCTGTACATCAACTCGCCCGGCGGTTCGATCACGGCCGGGCTGGCGATTCTCGACACGATGCGGCTGATTGAGCCGGATATCGTGACCACCTGCGTGGGGCAGGCCGCGTCCATGGCGGCGGTGCTGCTCGCCTGCGGGACCAAGGGCAAGCGCTATAGCCTGCCGCATTCGCGGATTCTGATTCACCAGCCGTCCATGAGCGGCCTCGCCGGTCAGGCTACCGATATCGATATTTACGCCAAGGAAATCCTGCGCATGCGCGAGACGCTGAACCAGATTCTGGCGGAGGCGACCGGCCAGACCATGGAAAAGGTGGCTCGCGACGTGGATCGCGACTATATCCTGGAACCGCCCCAGGCGCTCGAATACGGCCTGGTGGATCGGATTATCGAACAGCGCAGTCTGGTTCCGGTACCGGCGAAGTAGTTTTCAACTCGATTTCAATCGACGGTTCGGAGAGCAGCGTGTTGTGGATCAGGCAGGATTTCACAGCGCGCAGGAGACCGGCGGTGTGGCGCCCGTCGAGCGGCGGCGTGGAAACCTCGATCCGGAACGACGCGAGGCGCGCCGGCGCGGATGCTTTTTCGGCGGTTACCGTAACGGCGGCATGCTCGGCGCTGAGGCCGCGGGTTTTCAGGTATTGAGTCGCGTAATAGGCCGCGCAAGTGGCGAGCGAAGCCAATAGAAACTCGGGGGGCGTCATGCCCTCATCGGCGCCGCCGTTGTCAAGAGGCTGATCGCAAATCAGCCGGTGATTGCGGGCGGCGACTTCAAATCTGGTGTTGCCCAGATATTCGGCCGTGACTTCCACGCCTTGGGAGATGCACGCCGGCCGCCAGGCGGATTTGCAGGCTTTTCGGGCGATTTCACGGGCGGAATGGGCGCTGGCGCTCAAACCGTCGGGGGTTGCATGGGGGTTCTGGCGCGGAGTCTCTCGTCAAAAGTAGGCCCGCCGTAACCGGCGTGGTCCGAGTCCTGATTTTCGGTGTGCGCACCGAACCAGCCCCATGCTTAAGAGTGTGTGTGAAAAGTGATGCTTCACCCCGCCGTTAACGCATGGGGCTTTGGCCGACGCGTGTGCCTTGAGTGCGATAGACCAGCCCTGCCGGTGAGAAGCTGTGAAAAATTTGATGCAAACCTTGGGTGATTGGTACACACTATGGCATGGCGGAAGCGCGGCTGAAGCGGATCGACCGGAGCCAGAGCTATTGGAGTCGGGTGGATGTGGAGACGCTGATCGGAGCGGACCACGCGGCGCGGGCGATCTGGGAGTTGAGCGGAACACTGGATCTGAGCGGGTTCCTGGTGGACAACAAAAGCGTGGAAGGGCGCGCCGGGGCGGAGCGGACCGATCCGCGGCTGCTGATCAGCGTGTGGGTGTATGGACTGACGCTGGGGATCGGGTCGGCGCGGGATTTGGAACGGCGGCTGGAACAGGAACCGGGGCTGCGGTGGCTGTGCGGGGATGAGACGGTGAATCATCACACGCTGTCGGACTTTCGGGTGGCCCATGCGGCGGCGGTGGAGAAAATCTTCAGTCAGGTGCTGGCGGCGTTGAGCCAGAGCGGGATGGTGCGGCTGGAAGAGCTGACCGTGGATGGCACCAAGATCCAGGCGCAGGCCTCGGGTGCGTCGCTGCGGCGGGAGCCGACGTTGCGGGATCGGCTGGAGCAGGCCGAAAGAGTGGTGAAGGAGCTGAGCCAGTCGCCCAGCCATGCGGGAAGCGCGCGGGTGGAAGCGGCGCGGAAGCGGGCGGCGCGGGAGCAGCAAGAGCGGCTGAAGCAGGCCCTCCAGGAGTTGCAACAGATTCGCGAGAGCAAGCCGGCGGCCGAGCGCGAGCAGGCGCGGGTGAGTTTGAGCGAGCCGGAAGCGCGCGTGATGAAGAACGGACAGGGCGGGTTTGCGCCGAGCTATAACGTGCAGTCGGTGGTGGATGGGGCGCACAAGATCGTGCTGGATGTGGAGGTCACGCAGGCGGCCGGCGATCAACAACAACTGAAGCCGGCGCTGGAGCGCATGCAGGCGCAGCGGGCGGCGGCGGCGGCGGAGAAACCCACCGTGATCGTGGATGGCGGGTATGTTACCGAACACAGCATCGTCGCGGCGGACCAAGGCGGCGTGGAGTTGATCGGGCCGGTGCTCGAGCGGGAGCAGGCGCGCCAGCGCGGCCGGCAGCAATCGCTCCAGCAAGCCGGCATCGCGGCCGAGTATG
>CAWCPE010000001.1:0-47998 GCA_963797245.1 Terriglobia bacterium | reverse complement strand
ACAGTTGCGGCGCTTCGTTTCGCCTGCCCCGAAGCTCCGCCGCCTCCGCGTTACGTCCCTGCTCCTGGCACGCATCGGCGAGCCGGTCGGCGATATCCGCGCGGTCCCGGACGCCCGCAATCGAAAGTCCTTCTCGCAGGATCTGTTCGCACTGATTCCAGTCGCGCCGCTCGGTGCGCGTGAATCGGCAGCAATCCGACCGAGCGATCCATCCCCAACCCCAGCGTGGGTCCAAATGCAGCCATCCGCGATAGAGAGCCTCTGCTTTGTCCGTCTCGCCCAGTTCGTAGTAGGACTCCGCCAAGGCGCGACGCCGGTTCTCGGTCATCAAGTCGTCGTCAGTGCGAAAGCGCCGTAACCCCTCTTCGCACAGCGCGATCCTAGCGGTAAAACTGCCGATCCTCCAGCCCCGCATTCCACAACTCGCTTTCCAGATCCTGAATCCAGTTAAATAGCGATTGGCTCCCTCCGAACCGATCATCGAACTCCTGAATCGACCGCATGGCGGCCTTGTCCAAGATGCGCAGCACATCGTTCCACGCCTCCAGCCACACACGGCAAACCGCCACGGCGCCGGACTCCCGCAGTTCATAGCCGGCCTGCATCTTGTCGTCCAGCGCCTCGAAAGAAGGTTTGTCAGGAAACCAGCGCTGCCATCGAGCCGACAAGCAAATCCAGATCCAGTCGCTTTCCATCTGCTCGTGCTTGCCGTGGAAGGTGCGCTGGTCGAGCAGCGGCTGGGCGATCTCTTCCGCTGACAGCGCGTGGTCGCAAAGCCGCTCCAGCGAGAGCCGGTCCAACTCGATGCCGAAAGAGCACAACTTGGCCAGCAACTCACCATCGGTGAGCCGCTTGGCATCCGAGCGCAGCACCTTCCCCGCGGCTTGCTTGCGGTAGGCGGCATGGGCGGCGCGCTTTCTTTCCACAATGCGGTCCATCGCTACCCAAGAGATCATGTTTTATCCGTTCTTGAGGGAGTTCTTGTGCAAATCTTACATCCCTTCGCGGGCTCCGTCCAACAGTATGCCGAAGAGATTGCCGATCCGGATCGCTATCGGCCCACTCAGTGTCCGCAGTGTCAGGCTCAGCACTCGCTCACCGCGCACGGCTTCTACAGCCGCACGCTAGTGGACGCCGGGTTCGACGGCTCCATCCGCGTGCGCCGTTACCTGTGCCGGTCCTGTAAACGCACCGTTTCCATGTTGCCGGAGTTTGCGTTGCCCTATCTCCGCTTCGGTATCACTGTCATCTCGTTCTTTCTGGTTGCCCGCCTGCTTCAGGGCTCCACTCTCGCCGCAGCGTCAGCCAAAGCTGCGCAGGGCGCCATGCCTTATCAGCGGGGACAGTTCTGGGTTCGCCGCTTCCAACGGCAGTGTGAGTCTCTTTGTGCGGTTTTGGCGGCGTTGGTTGCGCCACCGGCGGCTCCGACCTTCGCCCGCCGTGCCCTCGACATGTTGCAATCCACCGGCTGGGTCACCGCCCACCGTTTCCTGTTCGCCGATCTGCGATTCCACCTGTTAGGCTGGCCGGCGTTTCTCGCTCCGGACGGGCGTTGTGCCGCGCTCGGCCCGGCGGCACCTCCCGCCTGAGTGCCCCACACAGCTTTTGCATGGAGCCGGCGATGCCCTTGGCCTTATGCTTCTGGCTCAGGAGATTTTCTTCATGGATGCCAAAGCCGAAAAAGTCGCCCTGTTCCGGTACGGGTTGATCGCGCCGCTGGTCCTGGAATCTCTGCCCCGCGGCGAACTCACCCGCCGCGCGCAAGAGATCGCCGCCCGCCACTACGAGATTCCGCATTCCGATCGCACCTCGGTTTCGGTGGATACCCTGCTGGAGTGGGCGCTCCGTTACCGCAATGGCGGCTTCGAAGCTTTGGCGCC
Source organism: Terriglobia bacterium (assembly GCA_963797245.1). Lineage (GTDB taxonomy): Bacteria > Acidobacteriota > Terriglobia > Bryobacterales > Bryobacteraceae > Palsa-187. The sequence goes on along the minus strand of CAWCPE010000001.1, from coordinate 46,118 downwards.
GCAAGCCCGGCAAGATCGCGGACAGTCGCGCACCATCACGCCGCAACTCGCCGATCTGATCGAACGCCTCAAGCGCGAAAATCCGCATCGCACCGGCGCCACGTTGTTGCGTGAGCTGGCTCTGTCGTCCGGCCAAAACGAACCCGCGCTTTCCGCCTCGACTCTGTATCGCTTCCTCAAACAACGCGGCCTCTCGGAAAAGCAGCTGCTCGCTCCGCCACCGCACAAGAAGTTCGAAGCCGAACACAGCAACCAGATCTGGCAGTCCGACATGCTCTTCGGCCCCTACGTGCAACGCCCCAGCGGCGGCAAGATACAGGCCTATTTGCACGCCACTCTCGATGATGCCAGCCGCTTGATCCCGCATGCTCAGTTCTACACCAGCCAGGGACTGGATGCCTGCCTAGACTGTCTGCGCCAGGCCATCGCCGCCCGCGGCTTGCCGGTGCGGCTCTACATGGATAACGCCAAGATCTATCGCGGACAGCAACTGGCGCGCATCGCCGCTTCCATCGGCATCCTGGTGGTGCACACGCCGCCGTATCAGCCCGAGGGGCGCGGCAAAATCGAACGCTACTTCCGTTCCGTCCGCGAACAGTTCCTGGCCAACCTGGACCGCAAGCAAACGCTCTCGCTGGAGGATCTCAACGAGCGCCTGTGGGCCTGGATCGACAATGCCTATCACCGCACCGAACACAGCGCGTTGGGGACCACCCCGCTGCTGCGCTGGCAGCGCGACATCGAGCATATCCGGCAACTGCCGCCGGCTACCGATCTGCGCCGTCTCTTTTTTCATCGCCTGAATCGCCTGGTGCGCCGCGACTGCACTTTCCTGCTGCAGAACCGCTACTACGAAGCCCCGCCGCAACTGGCCGGCGAAACCGTCGAAGTGCGCTTCGATCCGCTCGACTCGGTCTCCGTCGAGATCTATTTCCAGGGGAAACCGCAGGGCATAGCTCGGCTGGTGGATCCCGTCGTCAACGGCCAGATCCCTTCGCCGAAACCAGTTCCACCGGCTGCTCCCGAACCCACCGGCATTAACTTCGTCGAGTTGCTTCACGATCAGAAGAACGACGAGGAGGACTCCGCGCCATGGTAGAGACTTTCTTCGGCTTCAAGAAACCTCCCTTCGGCGACAACCCCGACGCCAAGCAGTTGTTTGCTTCCCAGGCGTGGACCCAGGTGAAGGCGCGGCTCCAGTTTCTGGTCGATCATCATGGCGCCGGCCTGCTCACCGGCGAAGTGGGCGCCGGTAAATCCACCGCGGCGCGCACCTTCACCGCCGGCCTCAATCCCAATCTCTATAAGATCCTGTACCTGCACTGGACCTGCGGATCGGCTCTCGACCTGCTGCGGCAACTGGCGCTGGAACTGGACCTCGTTCCCGCGCACTACCGCGGCGACCTGGTGCGCCAGATCTCGGAAGCCATCGTGCGCCTCAATCAGAGCAAGAAGCAGCACCCGATTCTCATCTGCGACGAAGCCCAACTGCTGCCGCATGCCGCCCTCGAACAGCTCCCGCTGCTGTTGAACTTCGATATGGATTCCTCGCACTATCTGACCTTGTTGTTGGTCGGCCAGCCGCTGCTGCGCCGCACGCTCTCGCTGCAGATGCACGAACCGTTGCGCCAGCGCATCGCCGTGCAGTATCACCTGGAGGGACTCTCCCGCGAAGAACTGGATGCCTACCTCACGCATCAACTCAAAGCCGCCGGTGTCTCACAGTCGTTGTTCGACGACACCGCACGCCAAGCTCTGTATCAGGCCACCAAAGGCATCCCGCGCAAGGTGAACAAACTGGCCCTGACCTCCCTGCGCGTGGCCGCCGGGCGCAAAGCCGCCGTGGTGAATGAAGCCATTCTGCTGGACGCCACCACCGAGGCGCTGCTATGAGCGCCATCGCACGCCAGAAAGAGGCCGAGCCCAGCGTCCTGTCGCTGGCCCAACTGCTGGAGCAACAGCCGCCCACTGCGCCGCCCTGCTTGATCGAGCCCGGACTCTTGCCGCCACAGGGAATCCTGTTCGTGGGCGGGGAGCCGAAGGTAGGCAAATCGCTGCTGGTCGCCAACCTCGCGCTGGCGCTGGCAGCCGGCTCGGACCGCACCGGCTTTCCCATCCCTGCTCCGCGCCGTGTGCTGGTTTGCCAGTTCGAACTACCCGTCCCGCAGTTCGTCGGCCGCTTGGCCACTATGCGGCGCATCCTGGGAAATACCGCCGACCAGAACCTGTTCGTAGATACGCGCGCCACCGGCCATCTGCTCAATGCATCCCAAGGCCTGAATCACTTCCTATCCGCCGCCCGCGCCGCTGCGGCCGAGATCATCATCTTGGATCCGCTCTACTCCACTCACGATCAGGACGAGAACGACACCCGCGCCATGGCCGCTTTGTGCCAGAGCCTGCTGCGCCTGCGGGAAGCTTCGCGCGCCGCTCTGATCGTGGTGCATCACGTGCGCAAATCCATCGGCCGTTACGAGATCGGCAGCGCCTTCCGCGGCTCCAGCGCCCTGCACGCCGTGGGCGACAGCTATCTGCTGCTGACCAGACCCGCGCCGCAGTTCCACACCGTCGAACTGCGCTTCCAGTTTCGCTACGCCGCTCCCCAACCACCGCGCCTGCTCGATCTCGATCCCGACACGTTGTGGTTCTCTCCGGCCGGACAGCCAGCGCCAACCGCCCCCGCGCGGCGCAAAGTGGAAGCAGCCGACATCACCCAGGCTCTGGCGGACCTCGGCGGCGAAGCGCGCTACAACCAACTGCGAGAGCAGATCATGACGCTCACCGAATGTTCCAAACGAACCGCACAACTGGCGATTGCCGCGGCCTGCCAGCAAGGCTGGATCGCGGCGGCCAACGGCCACTACCGCTCGCCTGAGTAGCGATTCCTTCTCGATTGTCCGCATGGGGTCGCGCCCGAGCGGATGCCCAAGGCCGATGCGACGGAGTTGGCTCCGAAGAAATCGGCTTATAGAAACCCTCCGGCGCACACTCCATCCGTGCTGGAGGGTTTCTGGTTTCTGCCCCGTGCCACTCAGAGGTTCTTACGGTCAGCCCATTTCTTTGGTGAGGCTCCGAGCGGAGGCCTTGGGCTATCAAACGCGAAGATCGCCCGGCTGCTTTTTGCCAGGCGCTCCAAATCCCGCCTTCTTGATCCCACTGGCCGTCGGGATACCGGCGTTGCCTATACAGGCGAGTATCCTATCCCACGCGCATCATCTGCCGATAGCTTCAGCAGCGCACCACGCCGCCGGGAAGCTGAGAAACCAGCCGGAGATTATCGTGAAAACGTCGGGGGCGATAACTGCGGCGCATTACAGTAAGGTTCAGATTGAGAGTAGCCAAGGCACGCTTGGCGACACGTGTGCGGCCGATGTATTGAGGCAATAGGTCCAGACGATCCTGATGTGAATCGATTTCGCCCAGCCAAAACATTTCCAGCTGGTGTCGTCGATAGTAGTCCACGGCGCCGTGATAAGGGGGCGATGTGATTACTACGTCAACAATGCCATTTACAAGGCTATCCGCCTCGATTGCGTCACCTCTCATAACGAGTGATGAGACCGAAGGGGTCGTCGAATTATAGAAACTCTCGGCGGCCTCGATGGACTTTGTTGTCGCCCTTTCGAAGAGCGAGAACGGATTTACCAAACGGCCCTGTCGATCACGTTCCTTCATGTAGGCGGTCACTTCCAATCCTGAGACGGGTACAGGGTCGGCGTTTGACGCATTGCGGATTATCGAGGCGAAGATGACGTTAAAAAAACTCCGGAGCGCCTTGGATAGGGTCACGCTTGCGATTGCGGTTCGTATCCGCGCGAGATCGACGACGACGTAACGTCGAAACCAGTGTTCCAGGTTTGGAATTTCCGGGATAAGACCGGCGAACTCCCGGGACTGTGCCCTGTATTCGCGTTCCGAAAGGTCTTCGAACATTCTTCTCTCGTATTCGGCGGTGGGGCGTTCGAAGTGCTTCGCAGCGCGCACCACGGCGGCGGCGGCGGTTCTAAGCGTCTTCGGGTCGTAACGGTGAATCTTCGCGGATGCGACGGCGACCGCCACGGGATCAATATCCAGGCCGATGGCATTGCGCCCCATGGCAAGCGCTTCGACAAGTAGGGAGCCACTTCCCACGAACGGATCGAAGACGACCTGTCCCGCTCTTGTGAAGCGATCCAAAAGGGCTCGTGCTACAGGGGGATGGAACTTGGCGGGATACCGAAATAGGTAGTGGGTCAGGTGATCGAACGGTTCGGTCGAGATCGCGAGCCGCTTTTGCGGAAGATTCGCTGTTCGTGTGGATGCTCGTTTCAGGTTGACTTGACTTTCCATCGTCTACCGGATTGTAAACTATGCGCGCCTGCGTCGTACGACCCACTGCCCCTCCTCGAGCCGCGAAAGGGCCCGCAGATCGGGCTACCGAGCAGGAGCGCGTGCTAACAGCATTGGCGATATAGGTTATGCTAGTAGTATGACTATGAAGCCAATCGTAAACTTCTCGATCGATCCAGCGGATCTGCAGCGGATCGAAAACTTCCGCCACCGACATCAATTCCCGACGCGGGCGGCGGCGATTAAGTGGCTCCTCACGTGGGCACTGAAACAGAACCCCAGCCCGAAAACGCAAGAGAAAGGACGATGACCAAATGCCCCAATTCCGCAAGGTGCAAACGAGAAAGGGAATCCACTGGCAGGCGCGCGTGTTCGTCGGTCGGGACGGCAACGGCAAGCGGCTGTGGGTTGTAAAGACGTTCAAGTCCGACCGCAAGAAGGACGCGCAGCGCTGGGCTCGCGAGCAGATGATGCGGCGCGACAGCGGTACTCTCCCGAACGGCAAGTTCGCAATGAGGGTGCTGTTCGATGATCTGCTGCTGAACTTTAAAATCAACCGCAAGTCGCCTTGGGCGTCCATCGTAATCAAGGCGCACCTCCGACCGTACTTCGACAATATGCTGGCCGACCGCGTGACAACCACAGTGATTCAGGAGTACATCGCGTCACGGCAGGCGAAGGGGCGCGCGAACGGAACGATCAATCGCGAGCTCACTGTTCTAAAGAGGGCGATGAAGCTCGCACAGCAAGAAACCCCGCCGAAGGTGGCGCGCGTGCCACGTTTCCCACACCTAACCGAGGACCCGCCGCGCAAGGGATTTTTCGAGCACGCCGAGTATGCAGCGATGCTCGCAGAACTGCCGACGGAGATCAAGCCGGTACTTGTGTTCGCCTATCACACCGGCTGCCGACGGGGCGAGATTCTACGGCTGCAATGGTCCCAGGTGGATCTTCTGGAGCGGGTCATTCGCCTGGAGCCGGGCACCACGAAAAATAAAGAAGGCCGCACCATTCCCCTCGCCCAGGATGTGATCGAGATCCTCGGCATGCAACGCGAACTGCGCGACCGCCATTACCCCCGTTGCCCGTGGGTGTTCTTCCGGCACGACAGCGGCAAGCGGCTGGCCGATTTTCGTGGCGCGTGGGAGAGCGCCAGCAAGCGTGCTGGGCTTTGGGACGCGGCTACCGAACGCTCGACACGCCTACTCCACGACATGCGACGTACCGGTGTGAGAAACCTCATTCGTGCAGGCGTCCCCGAGCGCGTTGCGATGGCGATTAGCGGTCATAAGAGCCGCTCAGTTTTCGATCGCTACAACATCGTTTCCGAGAGCGACCTGAAGGTGGCGGCGAGTCGCCTGGAGGGTTACTTCGCCGAGCACCGGCGCAAAGCGGCTGAGGAGGAAGAAAGGCGTACGAAAGGCGTACGAAATTCCGAGGAGCCTAAAATTGGCACCTCAGACAACACCCCTAAGTCATTGAATTAAAATGGTGCGGAGAGGGGGACTTGAACCCCCACGAGATTGCTCCCGCTAGCACCTCAAGCTAGTGCGTCTGCCAATTCCGCCACCTCCGCAGGTGGGACTATTTCTTTTGGTTGGGCTTCTTCCCCAGGTCCGGAACCACTTGAGCCGGTACCTGCTGCGGGGTTCCCTTCTTCCCGTCCACCGACGGCGTTACCGTGATCGGAACCGTCGATCCCGGCACCAGCGGCTGCGGAACTTGTTGCTGTTGCGTCGGTTGCGTCTGCGCCGGTACCGGCTTGGATGCCTTGTTCAACAACGACGGCGTCGCCTTCCCGGCGCGCTGCGACATGATCGACAGTGTCAAAGAAGTGCACATGAACATCGCCGCTGCGATGGTGGTGGCTTTCGAAAGCACGGTGGCCGACCCGCGCGGTCCGAAAACCGTCTGCGATCCCATGCCGCCAAATGCCCCCGCCAGGTCGGCGGCCTTGCCGCTCTGCAGCAGCACCACCACAACCAGAAAGAAACACACAATTATGTGAACGATGGTAAGGAAAACAACCATAAGAGTTTCGCGAGGTTCTCGCTGTCCTTTAATGCTAACACGGCTTACTTATAGGCCGCGACTCCCGTGACCCGCTCCCCGATCACCAGCGTATGAATATGATCCGTACCCTCATACGTCTTCACCGTTTCGAGATTGCACAGGTGCCGCATGATCGGATACTCATCCATGATCCCGTTGCCGCCCAGCAGATCGCGCGAGGAACGCGCGCATTCAAGCGCCATCCGGACGTTGTTCCGCTTCAGCATCGAAATGTGCGCCGGCTCAATTTTCCCCTCGTCCTTCAACCGCCCGACGTGCAAAGCAAGCAGCTGAGCCTTGGTGATCTCCGTGATCATGTCGGCCAGCTTCTCCTGCACCAGCTGATGCGACGCGATCGGCTTGTCGTCGAATTGCTTGCGCAGCACCGAATAGGACCGCGCGGTTTCATAACAATCCATCGCCGCGCCAATCACTCCCCAGCCGATCCCGTAACGCGCCTGCGACAGGCAGCCCAGCGGCCCTTTGAGACCCTTCGCGCCCGGAAGCATCGCGCTTTCGGGAACCCGGCAGTCGCTGAATGCCAGGCTGGCCGTCACCGACGCGCGCATGGAAAGTTTCCCGTGCAGTTCGCTCGAAGTGAATCCCGGCGTCCCGCGTTCCACCAGGAATCCGCGAATCCCATCCTCGGCCCGCGCCCACACCACGGCCACATCCGCGATCGACCCGTTGGTGATCCACGTCTTTTCGCCGTTCAGCACCCAGCACGAGCCCTGCTTCACAGCCTTGGTCAGCATGCCCGCCGGATTCGATCCGAACCCCGGCTCAGTGAGCCCGAAACATCCGATCGCTTCGCCCGATTGCATGCGCGGCAGCCATTGTTCCTTCTGCGCGTCGCTTCCGTACGCGTAGATCGGATACATCACCAGGCCGCCCTGGACGCTCGCGAAACTGCGCAGTCCGGTGTCGCCGCGTTCCAACTCCTGCATCAGCAGGCCGTATTCGACATTGTTCATTCCCGCGCAGCCATAGCCTTCGAGGTTCGCGCCGAAGAAGCCGAGCCGGCCCATTTCGGGGACCAGTTCCATCGGGAATTTAGCATCTCGATAGCTGTCGCGAATCACCGGCGCGACGCGTTCGTCGACGAACTGGCGCGCCGTCTGACGGACCATGAGTTCCTGCTCGCTGAACTGGGAATCGATGGAAAGATAGTCAACACCTGGGAATCGAGGCATGAACTACCTATTGTAGAAGGTTATTTCTTGCGAAGGTAGATACTGCCGTTGAAGGTCACCAGCTGAATGTCCGGCCCGCCGCCGTTGATCGACCCGTAGATCGTTTTGTCGATCCGCACCCGATACTTTCCGCCGCTTCTGCGCTGATCGTCCACCTGCGGCGGATGCTGCGCGCCATCCAGTTTCACGTCGAAATCTGTCCAGATATCGCCGTTGTCGGTGCGCATTTTCAAATTGGCCTTGGTGTCGCCCGGCAGCGTCACATCCACGGTCCCGTTGAGCGTTGAAAAACTCATGTTCTTGTTGGGCGTGACCTTGCTGAGCGTCACCGTGACTTTCCCATTGGTCGAGTTGGCGACCACCGATCCGGAAACGTCGGTGATGATTACCGACCCATTGGTGTTGTCCGCCTCGACATCGCCCGAAATTCCTTCCACCGTAATCTTTCCGCCGTTCACGGTTTTGAGCCGCACCGACGTCTGCGCCGGGACCTGTACCGTCACGTCGGCCGAACGGAACACGCCGCCGTGAATGGTGATGACGTTGTTGTCTTCAGTGATGTCCATGCCGGAGTTCGAAGGATCGATGCGATGCATCCCGGGCGGAGCGTTCGACGGCCGATGATGCGACCTGCCCGAGCCCTCCACTATCGCGTCGGCGCCGTTGTAGCCGCGAACGGTGATGCTGCCCTGGATCATGCTCACCACCAGCGTCCGCGGCCGGCCTGCGTCGCGGAACGGCACCGTGACGCGATCCCCCGAATCCTGCCCGAATGCGAGCGCTCCCACCGCCACGCCCGCCAGAAAAAGTGTTGTCATTTTATTTGTTTTTTTCATGTTTTATTTTTCCCGATTCCGGATCAGAACCTCTCCGTTCAACGTCTCGAAATTCAACTCCGTACCCCCGCTGCCAATCCGCACCCCTGTCATTCGATTACTCCGCCAAACCAGTTTCCCGTCCCGATGTTCCGGCTGATTTGCCGCCACCGGCATCGCCGAAACCGGAAAATCCGTGTACATCCCGCCGTGGAAAGTCTTCATCCGCACATCCGCGTTCAAGCCCGGAAGGAAAGCGACGTCCAGCGTCCCATTCACCGATTTGAACGAGGTCGCACCCGTCGGATTGCGCGCAAACGTCACCTTCACTCCACCATTCACCGTGCTCACCGACCCCGCGCCTTCCACATCATGCATCTCGATTCCGCCATTCACGTTCCGAATCCGAAAATCCCCCGCCGTCCCGGCGACGCGAATGTCCGATGAGTTCACCGTCCGCAAATCCAGGCTGATATTCTTCGGCACGCGGATCTTGAACGCGTAGCGAAACTCGTACAGCGAATCCCCGCGAAAGTTGACCGAGTTATCGCTGCAATGGCAGCGGAACGGCCCGTCGACCATCAATTGCAAAAGGCCGCCCTCCCGCCGCTCGGCTAGCGAAATCTCCTTCTTCGCGATCGCCAGCCGGTCCTGGGACCTGGCGCTCAACGTTTTCTCGATGTCCATCTCGACTGACGATCCGGTCGACGCGGTCACTTCAATATCGCCGCGAACATTGTCGATCACCAGTTCCCGCACTCCCGCGTAGGACTTGTGCTCGGTGGACTTGTCGTCCATCTGCGCGAACGCAACCACCCCTGCGAGCATGAGCAGAGCGCTTCTCATTGAAGCTTCTCCATGGCGACTTTCGCGTGCTGCCGCACCGCTTCGTTCACTTTGTCATCGGTCGAGAGCTTGGCCAGCTCCGGCCGCGCTTCGGTCTCATGCAGATCCACCAGCAGATCGATCAGCGCGATCTGGACCATCGGCTGATCCTGTTTGCGAATGGATTGAATCACCGCCGCGCGCGTCACTTCGCTTGCACCGAACCCGTGCAGGGCATCGACAGCCGCCAGGCGCACGTTCACGTTGGGGTCCGTGTTCACGGTCGCGAGCAGGGCCGAAAGCACCTGCGTATCCGACGACGGAACCTGGTACGCGTAGCTGACGCCGCGCAACCGGTCACCCGCCGATTGTTGCTGTAACAAAGACAAAGCCACCATTTGCCGCATATTGCTGATTTCTCCACGAAGCTGAGCGACCTCACTTGCGCCGGAGGTGCTCCCCTCCGGTTTCGTCTGCCCCGGGTGCACTTCATATCCGACACCCACTCCCACCACCAACAGCGCAAAACTCACCGCCATCTGCCAAGCCGGCTGCTTCGGCCACAGCGCCATCAGCCGCTCGCGCCAGCGATGCTTCGGAGCCGATTCGAGGCCATGCCGGAAGGCCGCGAGCGAATCGTAGAATCGAGTCCGCATCTGTGGCGCCGGCTCTTCAGCGGGAATCAGCGCGAGATTCCGCCACAACGCTCCGAGCTGTTCGGCATCCCGCCGGCACGCATCGCACGTCGCGATGTGCGCCTCAAACGCCAGCTCCTCCGCCTCACCCAGCGTATGGCTCCAGTATTCGGAAAGCACCAGTTTCGATTCGTCGCAAGTCATGCGGATTTCTCCTTCGCGAGCGCCACGTAAATCTGCTCGAGCGCGCGCATCGCCCGGAACACGCGCACCTTCACCGTCCCTACCTCGCAACCCAGCACGCCGGCGATCTCTTCGTACTTCATTTCGTTGAACCGGCTGAGCACCAGGATTTCCCGTTTGTCATGCGGAAGCCGGTCGAGCGCCCGTTTCAACAGCGCCACATCCTGACCACGCTCGGCGATTTCCTCGGGACCCGGAGCATCGGTCGCCGGCTCCGGCCGCCGGTCGTCGAATTCGTCGATGCCCACCACTTCGCCCCGCCGTTTCTGCGCCTGGTCCACGCTCGCATTGCGCGCGATCTGGTACATCCAGGCCGTGAAACTCTGCTTCGAGTCGTAGCTGGCGCGATATCTCAACATGCGAAAAAAGACGTCCTGGACCAGATCTTCCGACAATTCGCGATTGCGGTTCATGGAAACGAAGTAGCGGAATAACGGCCGGTGGTGCCGCTCAAACAGCACGGCCATCTTGGCGACGTCGCCGCCGCTCACCTGCGCCATCACTAAGTTGTCGGTTGCGTTCACGGTCTCGTAAGTGGATACCCGGCTGCGTTTAAAAGGTTACAGGGGGGAGGATGTTACGATGGACCGGAATGCTCCTGCCCCTGGTTTGGGCGGCCTGCGCGATCGCGGGCTGCCTGTATGCTCTCCACCAGAATATCCCCTGGAGCCTGGGGCTGAAGGCGCTTCCGGCGTTTCTGCTGGAAGCGACGTTCTTCTATGCGCTCGCGGTGGAACGGGTCCGCGCCAGAATCGAAAAGTGGACGCCGCCGGCCATTGCGCTCGCGCTCAGCGCCGCCGCGATCGCGCCGTATTGCGCCGTTTCGTTCGCCTTCGGGACGTTTCACTGGCGCGCATTCTTTTCGATCGTCGCGCTGGCCGGCGCGGTATCTTTCTGGTACGTCTGGCTGCCCTGCGCAGCTGGATCGGACGTTTTGTTTCTTGTGTTTATCGCGGTGGTATGGCTGTCGAAGATTCTTGCCGGATTTTACCCGCGGCCGATTCCTAAGCTCCCCCTGGAAGCGCTGGCGCAAGCCATGTGGTTTCGCACCTGCCTGTTCGCGATGGTCAGCATCCGCCGGCCGCCGGGCATCGGATTCGGATTCTGGCCGAACCGGCGCGAATGGAAAATCGGCATATTGTATTTTGCGGTGTTCCTGCCGCTGGCCGCCACGCTCGCCTGGTGGATCGGATTCGCCAGATTCCGCATGCCCTCGAACGGCCCCGCGTGGACTTCCTTCGCCGCCGTCGCCACCTTCTTCGGGACTCTCTGGGTGCTGGCGCTTGGTGAGGAATTTTTCTTTCGCGGCCTGCTGCAACAATGGATGACCGCCTGGCTGCGGAGCGAATGGGCCGGATTACTCGTCGCGTCGGTGGTCTTCGGCGCCGCGCACCTGTGGTACCGCCCGTTCCCCAACTGGCGCATCTCGGCGATCGCGACGCTGCTCGGCCTGTGCTGCGGCCTGGCCTTCCGCAACGCAAAAAGCATCCGGGCCCCCATGGTGACCCACGCGCTCGTGGTCACCACCTGGCGAATCTTCTTCGCGTAGCATTTGTGGCGCACGCACTCCTGCGTGCCGCGTCGACACTCTTGTCGACGCCTCTTCCGCCCCAGACGAGGTGTCGAGAGGAGTCTCGACACGGCACGCAGGAGTGCGTGCGCCACCAAGCGGCCTCGTCATCCGCCCACGCTGGTCGCAAGTAGAGTCAAATCGCCGCCAATTTCCACACGCTCGCGATCGACATACCAAACTTCACCCGCACGAACCGATTCCCGGTTCAACGTACCCGAGCCCTCAACAGCAATCAACAACTGAAACCCTGCCGTTGTCCGCTCTCCACCCCGCACCAGCGAAGTCCGGAAATAATCGCACGAAACCTCCCCCGTCCGCCGAGGATCCCAACACCCCAGCCGGCTCACCCGAGCCCCATGCTCCAGATGCAGCTCGCGCGGACGACCGTAATCGTACAACCTGTACGTCACATCCGAATTCTGCTGGATCTCGCACAGTGTCAACCCGCTTCCGATCGCGTGTACCGTCCCCGCGGGAATAAAAAACGTGTCGCCCGGCCGCGCATCGAACCACTGCAACTCCCGTTCGATCGCCCCCGATAACGCAGCCTCGCGAAGCTGTTCGCCCGTCAGCGGCGAGCGAAATCCCGCGGCAATTTGCGCCCCCGGCTCCGCTGCCAGAATCCGCCACATCTCCGTTTTCCCACGCGATTGGTGATGCAGCCGGGCGTAATCGTCCTCCGGATGCACCTGTACAGACAACTTTTCAGTGGTGAAGAGAAACTTCACCAGCAGCGGCAGATCGGGAACTCCTTCAAACCACACTTCGCCGATTTTGCGATCCGAATCCGGGAACCAGGGCCCGAGCCTGGTCGAGCCCCACACCTTTTCCCGAAATGAAGGCGTCAGCCGGCGCATTACGCCTGGTTTATACTCGTGCCGCGATGAACTTCTGGATGCGATCCAACCCGCGCTCCAGCTCCTTCATCGAAGTCGCGTAGGAAATGCGCACATGCTGGCTGGTTCCGAACGCTTCGCCCGGAACCACCGCCACCAATTCCTCCGCCAGCAGCTTCTCCGAAAACTGCAGCGCATTGGTGATCCCGCCGGTGAACGCCACGCTCACGTTCGGATACGCGTAGAACGCGCCGTCCGGCATGTTCGCTTTCACTCCCGACATCGCCCGCAGCCGCTCGATCACGTAATCCCGCCGCTTGCGATATTCCGCGAGCATGATTCCGACCGACTCCTGCGGACCGCGCAGCGCTTCCACCGCCGCCTTCTGCGCGATCGAATTCACATTCGAGGTCGAGTGGCTCTGCAGCTTCATGATCCCGCCGATCACCGCCGCCGGCGCCAGCACAAAGCCCACGCGCCATCCCGTCATCGCGTAAGTTTTCGAAAGCGACCCGGCCACGATCACCGTCTCCTTCATCCCCGGAAACGCCGCCATCGAATACGGATCGCCCGAATACATAAACCGGTGATAGCACTCATCGGTCATTACCCACACGCCGCGATCCCGCGCGATCTGCGCAATGCGTTCGAGCTCGGCCCGAGCAAACACCGCGCCGGACGGATTCGACGGCGAATTGATGATGATCATCTTCGTCTTCGACGTAATCGCGCGCTCCACCATCGACGCGTGCAGCTTGAACCCCTCGGCTTCGTCGGTATTGACGAACACGCAGGTCGCGCCCGCGTAATTTACGACGTCTTTATACGTGACCCAGTACGGCACCGGGATGATCACTTCATCGCCCGGATCGACCAGCGCCTGCATCAAGTTGAAAATCGCGTGCTTGCCGCCCACCGTGACAATGCATTCCTTGGTCGAATACGCGGTTCCGTAATCCTGCTTGTGACGATCGACAATCGCCTGCTTCAGCTCTTCAATCCCGCCGGTATTGGTGTACTTGGTGAAATTCTTCTCGATGGCGTCATACGCCGCGCGCTTGATGTTGTCCGGCGTCGGAAAATCCGGTTCGCCCGCGCCAAAGTCCACCACGTCGCCGCCCGCGCGTCGCAGACGGTCGGCCTCGGCCGAAACCGCCATGGTGCTCGACACGCTGATGGTCGAAATTCTCTCGGCTAAATCCAGTGCTGTTTGCATTCCCTCACCTCAAGTTTTAATCACAAGCCGCTCGCGCAACCGTTGTTCGACCACCGGCGGCACGAGCCCCGAAATATTGCCTCCCAACGACGCCACTTCCTTCACCAGCTTGGAACTGACGAACGAATATTTCTCGCCCGCCATCAAAAAAACCGTTTCGATCCCGGGCGCCAGGCGCTGGTTCATCAGCGCCATCTGGAGCTCGTATTCGTAATCCGAAATCGCCCGGATCCCACGAAAAATCAGCGTCGCGCCGCGCTCTGCCGCATACTCGACCGTCAAGCCTTCAAACCAACCGACCTCGACATTCGAATACGGCTTCAAAACCTCACCCAACATTTCGGCCCGCTCTTCCACCGAAAACAAAGCCCGCTTGGATTCATTCCGCAGAATCGCGACAATCAGCCGGTCCACCAGCTTGCTCCCGCGTGCAATTAAATCCAGATGCCCGCTGGTGATGGGATCGAACGAGCCCGGATAAATCGCAGTGATGCTCGCGGCCACTAACTCGCTATTGTAGCGTTTCTACCAGTGCTTCCGCTCACGCAGCCGCGTGATGTGCGCCGCGTGATGCTTGCCGTGCCACGCATACAACGCCAGGTTCCCTTCGAGCTTCACCGAGCCCAATTCCGGATGCCGGAACGTCCGCTTCCATCCGTCTTCGTGGATCCCGCGCAGCGTCCGCACCCACCGGTCATGCAGCGCATCGAGCATGGTGAGGGATGTCTCAATCGGCGTGTGCTCGACATCCGGCAGCTTCGACCAGGCGTCCTCGTTATACGGCTTGATCACCGGATCGTCCTCGGTCAGCGCCAGCTTGAACCGGATGTACGCATTCATGTGGCTCTCCGGCACGTGATGCACCACCTGCCGCACAGACCATCCGCCCTCGCGATACGGCGTGTCTAGTTGATGTGCGTCCAATCCCGCGACCGCCGCGCGAATCTTCGAAGGCGCTTCGGCGATTTCAGCGATCCACTGTTGCCGTTGATCCACCGTGATCGTTTGTGGGAACGAAAATTTCCCGATCGGATAGCGAAGATCGTCCATTTTCCTGATCCTTGTATTGAAGTTGGTACAGCTTCCAGTAAATTCCCCGGCCGGCGAGCAGTTCCTGGTGCGTGCCGCTCTCGCGCAGCCGGCCTTTATGCATCACCAGAATGCGGTCCGCGCGCTGGATGGTCGAAAGGCGGTGCGCGATCACCATCGATGTTCGCCCCTCCACCATTCGTTCGAGCGCGGCGCGCACCCGGAATTCGGTTTCCGTATCCACGCTCGACGTCGCTTCGTCCAAAATCAGAAATCGCGGATGATGCGCCAGCGCCCGCGCGAAGCTGATCAACTGTTTCTGCCCGGTCGAAAATCCGTTGCCTCGCTCCCGCACCGGCGATTCGAATCCTTCCGGCAGCGTGCGCACGAACTCCAGCAGATTCACCTGCCCCGCCGCGTCCTCAATCGCACTCTGGGCGATCGCGCTACCCAGCCGTATATTCGATTCGATGGTCCCGGTGAACAGATACGGGTCCTGCAGCACCACTCCAAAATGCCGGCGCAGATCGTGAAGCGAAAACTCGCGGATATCGATCCCGCCAATGTTGATTGACCCGCGCTGGACATCGTAAAAGCGCAGCAGCAGACTCGAAAGCGTAGTCTTGCCCGCGCCGGTATGCCCCACCACCGCGATGGTCTCGCCCGGCTCGATCCGGAAGCTGACGTCGCGCAGCACCCAGTCTTCGTCCTTGTAAGCGAACCACACGTGATCGAACTCAATCGCCGCCGGCTGCGACGGAAACGCCCGCGGCTCATCCGCTGACCGAATCTCTTCTTTTGTATCGAGCAATTTGAACACGCGCTCGCTCGCAGCCATGGCCCCTTGCAGAATGTTGTACTTCTCGCTCAAATCCTGGATAGGACGGAAAAAGCGCAATCCGTACTGGAAAAAAGCCACCAGCATCCCCAGCGAAAACGCCCCGCCGGCGCGGACTCGAAAACCGCCGTAACCCACCAGCAGCGCCAGCGCGAGCATGCTCAGGAATTCCACAATCGGATAGAACCAGCCATACGCCTGAATCGCGTCTTTATACGCTTCCATGTGATCGCGATTCACGCGGTCGAATTCGTCAATGCTCCGCGCCTCGCGATTGAAAAGCTGCAGCACGGCGATTCCGTTTACGTGTTCCTGCAAATACGCGTTGATCCGCGCGATGCACACCCGGATGCGCCGGTAGCTCTGCTGCACCGTGGCGCGAAATCGCGCCGTCACCAGGATCACCAGCGGCATCACGGCCAGCAGCATCAGCGTCATCGAAACGCTCATCCGCATCATCACGATGACCGAAAATCCGATCGCCATCACGTCACCGATGATGGTCACCAGGCCGGACGCCCACAATTCATTCAACGCGTCGACGTCGGTGGTGACGCGCGTAATCAGCCGGCCCACCGGATTGCGATCGTAATAAGCCAGATCCAGGCGCTGCAGATGCTCCATCAATTCGCGCCGCAGATCGAGCATCGCCATCTGCCCGGTGCGCGCCATCAGATACGTTTCGCTGAATTCGCACACGAACGCGATCAGCACCGTGGCCAGATACAGCAGCGAAATCTGCGTGAGACCGGTCCACACATCGCTCGCCAGCCAACCGTCGAGCAGCGAAGGCTGCGGATGCTCCGGCCGCGCCAGGTACCGGTCGATGGCCAGTTGCGTCAGCAGCGGCCCGCACACCTGCGCGAGCGATTGCCCCAGCAAAAACACCAGCGAAACCGCCGCCGCGGCGTGATAGGGCCGCAAATACGCGACCAGCCGCCGCATCAGCCGCGCATCATATGCTTTACCGAGTGCTTCTTCTTCCACGAGAGCTACTATCGATCAGCTTAGCGTGGTTTTCGTGGCGCACGCCATCTCGTACCGCGGACGGCGGATTTCAATCCGCGCGGCGCTTGAGCGCCGCCAGTACAGTAAGGCTCAAGCCTTGCGCGGATTGAAATCCGCCGTCCGCGGTACGAGGCAATCTCACTCCCCGCGCAGCGCGATCATCGGATCCACCTGCATCGCCCGCCGCGCCGGAATCAGCGCCGCGATCATCGCGACCATCAGAATCAATCCCGTCACCATCCCGAATGTCGCCAGATCCAGAGGCTCCACCTGATACAGCATGGTCCGCATCAGCCGCACCCCCGCGGCCGCCAGCCCCAGCCCGCACGCCGTCCCGATCAACGCCACCGGCACGCTGTGATTCGCGATCATCCTGACAATCCCGCCGCGCCCCGCGCCCAGCGCCATCCGGATCCCGATCTCGTGCCTCCGCTGCGCGACTTCATACGACATCACGCCGTAAATCCCGATCACCACCAGAATCAGCGCGACGCCCGAAAATATTCCCACCAGCAGAAGCGACGACCGCTGCGCCCAGGTCGCATCGCCGATCGCATGGTCGAGCGTCTCCACCTGCGAGAGCGGCAGATTGCGGTCGACGCTCCACACCGCGTCTTTGATCGCACCCGCGGCCGACTCCGCGTCGATTGCCGTCCTCGCCACCAGCGTCATCGAAGACAGCCACGGATTGGTCGAGCTCACGATCTGCCCGCCCTGCAGAAACGGAATGTGTACTTCGTTGCCCGCTTCATCCGCCCAGCTCTGCTGCTTCACATCCGCGATCACGCCCACAATCGAAATCCATTCCTGATTCTTCCGCACGCCCGACAGCGCGATCCGCTTGCCCAGCGGATCTTCGCCGGGAAACAAATGCCGCACCAGCGCCCGATTCACAATGGCGACTTTCGGCGCATTCGTGTCATCATGATCGGTAAAATCGCGTCCTTCGAGAATCGGTATCCGCATGGTCGCGAAATAATCCGGCCGCGTGTAACGGAAAGTGGTCGAGTCTTCCTTGCCTGGCTCGGGCACCGGCCGCCCTTCCACCGCGATGAACGTTCCCCACGTATCCCCTGCTAGCGGCAGATGATTGGTCATGCTGGCCGACCGCACCCCCGGCACCGCGCGCACGCGTTCGAGAACGGTCCGGTACAGAACTTCGCGCGCCGGCCCCACATATTCCGGCCGTCCCGCAATGGACACCACCATGGTCATCACGTTCCGCGAATCGAACCCCGGATCGATCGCCCGCAGCTTCACAAAACTGCGCATCAGCAATCCCGCGCCGATCAACAGCACAAACGCGATCGCGATCTCCGCCGCCACCAGAATCTTTCGAAACCGCCCGCCGCTTCCTCCGATCAGCCCACGCCCGCCGTCTTTGAGCGCGGAATTAAACTCCCCGCGCGACGCCGTGATCGCCGGTGCGAGCCCGAACAGTACTCCGGTCGCGACAGCCAGAGCCAGCGTGAACCACAACACCCGACCGTCGATCTCGATCCGATTCCATTGCGCCAGCCGAACCGTGAAACCTCCCGAATCCGGCCGCAGCATGGCCTGTAGCGCGTATTTGCCCCAATCCGCCAGCAGCAGGCCAACCGCCGCGCCCATGATCGACACCAGCAGGCTTTCGATCAAAAACTGCCGCGCGATCCGCAGCCTCTGCGCGCCCAGCGACATCCGGATCGCGATCTCGCGTTGCCGCGCCGTCGCGCGTGCCAGCGCCAGGTTCGCGACATTCGCGCACGCGATCAGCAGCACCATCCCCACCGCGCCCAGCATCAATTCGAGCGCCGGCCGCAGCCGCCCGATCGATTTGTCCGCCAGCGATTCCACCACCACGCGCATGGCCGCATTGGTTTCCGGATACGCCGCCGCCGAATTCGCCACGATCCGGCTCACGTCCGCCTGCGCGCTCTGAGCACTCACGCCCGGCTTCAACCGCGCAAACACGCGGATCGAATTGTACCCGCGCTGATTCTCACGCCCCGTCAGATCGAGCGGCGCCCACATTTCCGCATTGGTGATCCAGAACGGAGCGAAGCGGAAATCCGGAGGCATCACGCCGATCACCTGATACGCCTCGTTATCGAGCAGCACCTTCCGCCCCACGATATCCGGCGCCGCTCCGAATCGCGATTGCCACAATTGATGGGAGATCACCAGCACGCGATTTTTCCCGGGCTGGAAATCGTCAGCCGAAAATGTGCGCCCGCGCACCGGCGTCACGCCCAGCAGCGGAAACATCTCCGCCGTCAGATGCAGCCCCACGATCTGCTCCGGCGCCACCCCTCCATTCAACCCGGCGCTCGACGCCTCCGCCGCTCCGACCGTTTCGAAGGAACTCGCCTGCTTGCGGAAATCCACAAAATCACCCGGCGAAATCGGCCCCGATTGGGGCCGCAGCAGCGTCACCAGCCGCGCCGGATCGCGATACGGCAGCGGACTCAGCAGCACGGCGTTCACCACCGAAAAAATCGCGGTATTCGCGCCGATTCCCAGCCCCAGCGCCAGCACCGCGATCAGCGTGACCGGCCGCCCCTGCATCAGTACACGAACGGAATGGCGAAGATCGTGCAACATGCCAGGTAGACGCCGAAGGCCGCCGTCGGTTAGCTTAAGCTACGTGGATGGAGTCATCGTAGTCGACAAGCCGCGCGAATGGACCTCGCACGACGTGGTCAATAAAATGCGCCGTTTCGCCGGCACGCGCAAGGTCGGGCACCTGGGCACGCTCGATCCGGGAGCCACCGGTGTTCTCCCGCTGGTGATCGGCCGCGCCACGCGCCTGGCGCAGTTTTACACCCGCAACGACAAGATTTACGAAGGCGTCATCCACTTCGGTTATTCGACCGACACCTACGATGGCGACGGCACGCCGGTCTCCGACGAAATCCCCGTCACGCTCGACCGCGCTCAGCTCGAATCGCTGCTCGATCGTTTTCGAGGCGAGATCACCCAGACTCCGCCGGCCGTCTCCGCCAAGAAAATCGCCGGCGTCCCTGCCTACGCGCTCGCGCGAAAGCACCAGCCGGTGGAGCTCGAACCGGTCCAAGTCAATGTCTATTCGCTGGATCTGGGTTCCATGGAAAATAATGAAGCTGCGGTGCGCGTGCACTGCTCGGCCGGGACGTATCTGCGCAGCATCGCGCACGATGCCGGCCAGCTTCTCGGCTGCGGAGCGTTCTTGAAATCGCTGCGCCGCATCGCGTCAGGCGATTTCAAGATCGAAAGCGCCCGGACGCTGGAACAGCTCGCTGAACTGGCACAATCCGGCAGCATCGAAGAAGCGCTGATCCCGGCCGCGCAGCTCTTACCCGAATTTCCGCTGGAAGTGGTCGATTCGATCACCGCCAGCCAGATCCGCAACGGCCGCGACTTCCGCATCTCGCCGTTCTTAATGCGCCAACAGGGCGCGCGCTACGTAAAAGCCGTCAGCCAGCACGGCGAGCTGGTCGCCATCGGCGAAGCGCGCCTGCCCCACCTGTATCACCCCGTTCTGGTGCTGTGAGCCCGACGGAGACTCCGGACGTGCTCCGCTCCCTGACGGTCGCGGTTCCGTTGGCGCCGCGACCGGAACCCCGCGCGTGAGCAAGGGGAGCACGTTCGCAGTGTCACGTCCGCAGTTTCACGCCCGCCTCGCCGGGGCAGCGTTGTCTACTTCGCGACGGATTCCTTCTTCCTCTTCGCCACCCAATCCGTCTTCACCACCTGCCGCCCGCGCCCCAGCGCCAGCGATCGCTCCGGAACCCCGTCCGTAATCACGCTCCCCGCGCCGACGTAGCTCTCTTCGCCGATCTCTACCGGCGCCACCAGCGTCGCATTGCTACCGATAAACGCGCCGCTCCCGATGGTAGTCGCGTGCTTTTTCTCTCCGTCGAAATTGCACGTGATGGTCCCCGCGCCGATATTCACCCGGTCACCGATCTGCGAATCGCCCAGGTACGCCAGGTGCTGGCTCTTGGTCCCGGCTCCCAGCCGGCTCTTTTTCACCTCGACGAAATTCCCTACCCGCGCTCCGCGTCCGATGTCGGCATTCATCCGCAGCCGCGCGAACGGACCCACCTGCGCCCCCGTGGCGATCCGCGAATCGCTGACCATGCTGTACGGCTTCACCGTGCTCCCGGCTTCCATCACCGACGATTCGACAATCGCCCCGGCGCCCACCTGGCAATCCTCGCCAATCACCGTCGCTCCCAGAATCCGTGCGCACGGCTCGATCACCGTGTCCATCCCCACCTGCGCCTGCACGTCGATTGAAACCGTCTCCGGACGCTCGATGGTCACGCCCGCCAGCATCAACTCATCCGCTTTCCTTCGCCGCAGCAGCCGGTCCGCGTCGGCCAGTTCGATGCGGGTATTGATGCCCAACAATTCGCTCGAATCTTCCACGTGCATCGCGCGGACGATGTGGCCGTTGCGCGCCAAAATCTCCGCCATGTCGGTCAGATAATATTCCTTGGCCGGATTCTCCGGCGCGATCTCGCCCAGGTGCTTCCACAAAACCTCCGCGCGGAAGCAGTAAATCCCGGAATTGATCACGCGGATCGCCCTCTGCTCCGCCGTGCACGCCTTTTCCTCGACAATCCTCGACACATGACCGTTCTCATCCACCAGCACGCGCCCATATCCGGCCGGATCGTCGAGCGTGGTGGTAATCAGCGTCGCCGCCGCGTCCGACCCTGCCTGCAAATCGCGCAGCCGCAGCAGGGTCGATGCCGAAAGCAGCGGCGTATCCCCGTACAGCACCATCAGCAGCCCCTCTTCATCGACCATTGCGCCGCGCGCGCAGGAAAGCGCGTGACCGGTGCCCTTCTGTTCGGCCTGCCGTGCGAAGCGCGCGCCCCACGGCGTCATCACGTGTTCCACTTCCGCCGCATGGTGCCCTGTGACGATCACCATCCGCTCCGGAGGCGCAACCGGTCGCGCTGCCGCGGTCACGTGCTCGATCAGCGCCAGCCCTCCCGCCCGATGCAGCACCTTCGCGTGTTTCGACCGCATGCGGGTTCCCAGCCCCGCCGCCAGAATCACTACGTTCGTAGTCATGTTTTACCCTTCGCGCGCCGTCCCTTCTGCGCCAGTTCGAGCGTCACCGCGCCGATCACGCTCTGATCGTGGCGGATTTTCCGATCCGTTTTGTCACTCCGCCGTCCGCCCATCCGCACCAGGTCGACGCCGACCACTTTAAGTCCCAGCCGTTTCAAATTCTGCACGTCATTTTCGACCGGCCGCGCCTCCCGCTCCTGATATCGATCCAACGCTTTCCGTCCAATCGGTTGCGTGTTCACCACGCACACGTCAATCAGCCGCCGCGCGCGCCCGGCGTGCCGCAGCACCGCGGCCACGTGATCGGATGCCCGAAAATTGGTCGTTTCGCCGGGCTGCGACATTAGGTTGACAAAATACGCCTTGAGCGCGGGCGACCGTTCGATCGCCTCCGGCACTCCCTTCACCAGCAGATTCGGAATCACGCTGGTGAACAGCGACCCGGGCCCCAGCGTGATCAGGTCCGCCTCCGCGATCGCGCGCAAGGTTTCATCCAAAGGTTTAGGGCGTTTCGGCCGCAGCTGGATTTTCTCAATCCGCGACCGGCTGCGGCTGATGCGCGTTTCGCCCGCGACTTTGGTCCCATCTTCAAGGGTCGCTTCAAGCGACACGTTCGCCGCGGTCGATGGATAAATCCGCCCCAGCACCGCCAGCACTTCCGACGACAGCTTAACGGCCTGTCCGAAATCTCCCGTCAGATGCGTCATCGCGGTCAGAAACAAGTTTCCGAAGCTGTGCCCTTTCAGGCCGCGCCCGTTCGAGAAACGATATTGGAACAGCCGGCTCAGCAGCGTTTCGTCTTCCGACAGCGCCACCATGCAGTTCCGGATATCGCCCGGCGGCAGGACGTCGAACTCACGGCGCAGCCGCCCGGAGCTGCCGCCGTCGTCGGTCACCGTGACGATGGCCGTGATATCCAGCCCGCCCTCGCTCGCCTTGGCATAGCGCTTCAACCCTCGAAGCAGCGTCGAGAGTCCGTTCCCGCCGCCGATCGAAACAATTTTCAAAGGCGGCGTGGCTGGCGATGTTCCCGCGGAATTCACTCTGAACTGAGCATCGCACGAGTCCCGCGCCGAAGTCAGTACCACGCTTTCCGAGTTTGGCTAAGCGCGATTCCATCCGATCCACCGTCCGCGATGATTGCGGTCAATGCGACCAGCCGCGCCGGTGACGGCGGGGATCGATCCCGACCTGTCAACCAGACTCTCACCAGTCGGCTTCATTCCGTACAGGACGAGCAACAGAGCCGCGCGCGTCAGCGAGCGGTCGAGCGAAGGATATTCGCCCTCATGCCCTCTGAAAACGATCCTTTCGTTTCCATCCGCTTCGTAACATTTTCGACATCGATTGTTTACCGAGAGCGACTATTCTAATCGCAGGAGCGTGACATGGTTGCCAGATCGACATCCGTCTTCGATGCCGCCCGCGTGATGCTGCAACGCATGCCGGCCGGCGCCGCGGGCAAGCTGATCGAGAATTACCTGCTGCCCGATCAGCTCGACCGCTGCTGGATGAAAGCGGTTGAGGATTCGCCGGGCCCCTCCGTATTCGCGAGCTTTCTCGCAGCCATGGGCGTCCGCTGGGATTGCGCCGATGACGATCTTGCGCGCCTCCCCGCCAACGGGCCCGTGGTGGTGGTCGCCAATCACCCCTTCGGCCTGGTCGAAGGCCAGATCCTGGGCGCGCTCGCCGCCCGCGTGCGCACCGATTTCAAGATCCTGGTCAACACCGTTCTGGGCGACGTCCCCGCGCTGCGCGATTACGCCATTCCCGTGGATGTATCCGGCGGCGCGGCCCGTGAAAACCGGCGATCCATGCGGACTGCCATCGAGTGGGTCCGCCGCGGCGGCATGTTGATCACGTTCCCCGCCGGCGAAGTCTCCTCACTCCAGCTTTCCAAGTTCCACATTGCCGATCCGGCCTGGAACGAAAACATCACCCGCATCATTGAACTCACCGGAGCATCTTCGCTCCCGGTCTTCTTCCATGGCTCGAACGGCCCCGGATTTCAGATGGCCGGCCTGATTCACCCGAGCCTGCGCACCGCCCTGCTCCCGCGCGAATTGATGAACAAACGCGGACGCGTCATCCGCGTTTCGATCGGCAGCCCAATCCCTCCCGGCCGCTTCGCCCACCTGTCCGGCGGTCACGATGCCACCGAATATTTGTGGCACCGCACGCACATTCTTCAGGCGCGGGGGATCGGCAAATCGTGGCGTATCCAGCTTGGTCAGGCCGCCGTCGCGGGACCGGTGAAAGTGGACGCGATGCGGGCCGAAATCGAATCGCTAGACGCCGATCATCTGCTGCTCGAAAGCGGCGATTACGCCGTGTATTGCGCCTCCGCGCCGAAAATCCCCAATATCCTGCGCGAAATCGGCCGCCTGCGCGAGATCTCCTTTCGCAACGCCGGTGAAGGCACCGGCCGTTCGCTCGACCTCGACCGCTTCGACGCCCACTATCGCCATCTTTGGGTCTGGAACGCGAAGTCGCATGAAGTGGTCGGCGCGTATCGGCTGTGTGGCACCGATACCGTCCGTGCGCGCCGCGATCTGTACTCGAACACGCTGTTCCGTTTCCGCGCCGGCCTGCTCGAGAAATTCCACCCCGCACTCGAGCTCGGCCGCTCCTTCGTGCGCCCCGAATATCAGAAAAACGCCATCGCTCTCCTGCTCCTGTGGAAAGGAATCGGCCAGTTCGTGGCCCGCCATCCGCGCTATCGCGTGCTGTTCGGCCCGGTCAGCATCAGCCGCGAATACAATCCCGTCTCGCGCGATCTGATGGTTTCGTATCTCGAAGCCCGCTGCGGCCACCAGGATCTGGCCGCACTGGTCGAGCCGCGCCGCAAACTTCGTTCCCGCCGTCTGCGCGCCTGCGACACCCGCCTGCTCGGCTCCTTGCTTTCCGGCGTCGACGAGCTTTCCGAAGTGGTCGCCGATCTCGAAGCCGACGGCAAAGGCATCCCGGTTCTGGTTCGCCAATATCTGAAAGTCGGCGGCGAGATGCTGGCCTTCAACGTCGACGCCGATTTCTCCGACGTAGTCGACGGCCTGGTGATGGTCGACCTTTCGCGCCTCACCCGTCCGCTGCTCGACCGATACCTGGGAAAGCCTGGCGCCGACAAATTCCTCGAATATCACGCCGCCGCAGCGTGAAGCGCGCACCGTGCGAAAAGGGCGATTTCATCCCACCATGACCGGCAGGGCTGGTCGCCGACGCCTGCGCCTTCAACACGATAGACCAGCCCTGCCGGTCAGTGTCTGTGTGAAAAGTGGAGTTGATCCCCGCCGTGACCGGCAGGGCTGGTCGCCGACGCCCGCGCCTTCAACGCGATAGACCAGCCCTGCCGGTCAAGGCGGGGTCGATTCCCGACTTTTCACACAGACTCGTCACGGCGGGGCGGAGTCCCGACTTTTCACACAGACTCGTCACGGCGGGGTCAGCTCCCGCCGAACGAAACGACCGGGACAACGTACTCGATTCCCAAAGCGAGCGGATCCTGATCCACATTAAGCACGCACCATTGTTGTAAGCTCGATTCGATGCAGCTCTCACGCGCCCGCGACCTTTTTCTCGCGCCCGTAGTGTTGCTCGCTCTCACCATCGGAGTCCACTGGAAGACTCTTCTCACCAATCAATACAGCGATTTCGACAAACCCGACCTCACCTATCAAGTCGCGCCCTGGCTCCAGGCCCAGGCCGTGCCCTGGCACCATTTCCATCCCATGCTCTGGGATCCGTATCAGGTGGGCGGCCAATCGCTGATCGGCCAGGTACAGCCGGGGGTCGCGTATCCCTTCAACTGGCTGCTGTTTCTTTCGCCCTTGAAGCACGGCTTCATTCGCGACGCCGTCTTCAATTGGTACATCGCCCTGATTCGATTCATGGCCGCGCTCGCCTGCTATGCCCTGTGCCGCGACCTGGGTCGATCGCGCGCCGCGTCCCTGCTGGGCGCCTGCGCCTTCGCATTCGCCGGATACGTCGCCTCCACCGCATGGCCGCAACTGATCAACGGCACTGTCTGGGCGCCGCTGGTCTTCCTGTTCTCACTGCGTGCGCTCCGAGGCGAGAGACCGCTGGTGAATGCGATCGTCTCCGGAGCCTGCCTCGGCATCGCGTGGTTCAGCGGCCATCACCAGATCCCGTTCTTCACGACGCTTGCCATTTCCGCCGTCTGGCTCTACCACATCGCGAGAAAACAACGCGCCGAGCGGTCGCTGCAATTCGCCGCACTGCTCGCGACCATGCTGCTGGTCAGCGCCGTCCAAACCTTTCCCGCCTATTCCTACGGGCACACCGCCGTACGCTGGGCCAACGCGAGCCATGAGCTCACCTGGAACGAACCCGTCCCGTATTCGGTCCACGATGAGTTCAGCCTCAACCCGGCCTCCGTCCTTGGCGTATTTCTCGAAAGCGTCTACACTCATTCGAACCCGTTTGTAGGAATCGTAGTGCTCGCGCTGGCGATCCTGGCGGTCGCGCTCGCCTGGACGGAAACACCGGTGCGTATCTTCGCGGCCGTTGCCACGGGGGGATTGCTGTTTGCGTTCGCCAGCCCCACCATTCTGCACGGGATCATTTACGCGCTGGTCCCCTTCGCCGATAAGGCGCGCAATCCCGCCATGGCCGTGTTTATCTTCCATCTCGGCGTCTGCGTCATGGCCGCATTTGGGGCCGACGCCGTGATCGAACAGGCGTCATCGATTTGGGTGAAACGGGTGACCGTCGCGTGCGGAGCGGTCGCCATCGCGATCTGGATCTACCAGGCGGTCACCCAGCTATTCCATGTTTCCCCCGCGGCCCGCACGGCGCCCATCGCGGTGACCGGGCTGGTGGCCATTCTCTTCATTGCCCTCCTTTACGCACTGCGCGCGGGGACGATCCAGCCTCGATCCGCGTCCTGGCTTCTCATCGTCCTGGTGATGCTGGAAGTCGGTTCGCTCACCCAGGCCGATCTTCAGAATCGCGATCTGGGATTCCGCTACTGGGGCATGCTCTCGCGCGACGCCGACGTCGCCGCGTTTCTCAAAAGCCGCCCCGGTCCCTTTCGGGTCGACTTCAAGGAAGACGATGTCCCCTATAATTTCGGCGACTGGTACGGCGTCGAAAGCTACATGGGCTACGTCTCCTCCGCACCCGAGGCCTTTATCCATATACAAGGCTCCCAGCGCGCTCATGACTTATTCGGCGTGCGCTATTACGTCTCGAGACAGCCCCCACGCCCCGGCCTCACGGAAATTTTCACGAGCGCGGCCGGAATCAAAGTCTTCGAAATTCCCACCGCCATGCCCAGAGCCTGGTCGGTTCACGAAACGTTCCCCATCCACAATCTGGACGAACTGGAGCCGCACCTGACTCATCCCTCGCTCGACTTCAACCGCACCGTGCTCCTCATGGGCGACCTTCCGCCGCTTGAAAACTGCACCGGCGATCAGGTCCGCCTGGTTCGACACGATATCCAGCGGTCGACGCTCGATGTGAATATGGCCTGCCGCGGCATGGTGGTGCTGGCCGACGGATATTCGAAGGATTGGACAGCGACCATCGACGGCCAACCCGCACCGCTCTATGCCGCTTACGCGACCATCCGCGGTGTGGTGGTCGAGCGCGGTCATCATCAGATTGACATGCGTTATCGCCTCCTGAGCGTCTACCTCGGAGGAGCCCTGACGGCGTTGTCTCTTCTCGCGGTATCCCTCCTGGCAGCGTGCGGAAAAAGGGGACAGACTACTCTGTCCCCAATCCGAAATCGTTGACTTGCTGGGAGCGCTCGGCGTGGACAGAGCGGCCTGACCCCTCTTTCCGCACCCTCCCATAGTGGTTTTTCGAAAAAACACAATATGTAACAAATGTTTGTTGAATCGGAGTCCGGACTGTAACACAGCACTGTTATAAAGGGCCCATGAAGTGCGACCTGCACGTCCACACCGTTCACTCCGGCATGTGCACGATCCCGCTGCTGAATCGGATCTGCCGGGAAAGTTATAACGACCCGCATGAGGTCTACGCGCTGCTGAAACGCCGTGGCATGGATCTGGTCACCGTCACCGATCACGACTCTATCGACGCGGTGGAACCCCTGCGCCGCCATCCCGATTTTTTCCTGAGCGAGGAAGTGAGCTGCCGCACCTCGGCCGGCACGCACCTGCATATGGGCGTCTATGGTATCGAAGAGCGCCATCATGTGGAACTGCAGCGCCGCGCCGACGACATGGCGTCGCTGCTCGCCTATCTGGACGAACAGCAGCTATTGTTCAGCGTCAATCACGTTTTTTCGGGCCTGACCGGCACGCGTAAGGACGCCGATTTCGACGAATTCGCCGCGCACTTTCCGGCGGTCGAGACGCTGAATGGCCAGATGCTCGCGTGCGCGAATCGCAGCGCGGCGATGTTCGCGGCCCGCACCGGCAAGATCGCGGTGGGCGGGAGCGATGCGCACACGCTCGGATCGCTCGGCAAGACGTACACCGAAGTCCACGGTGTCGGCGACGCCCGGGAGTTTCTCGAAGGACTGCGCCAGTCGAGAAGCGTAGTCGCGGGCGTTTCAGGCGATTATTGGAAACTCACGCGCGCCATCTGCGAAATCGGCGCCGACCTCATGCGGGAACATCGCGCCGCCACAATTCTCGCGCCCCTGTTCGCACTGATCCCGGCCATCACGCTGGTGAATTACGGCCTGGAACTGTGGTTCGCCGACAAATGGGGCAGGCGCGTGGAACGTCTCTCGAATCCGGTTCCCCAATTCAGCGCCTAGCGAGGCACAGGACGGCGGGCCTCGGCCCGCGCAAGGCTTTAGCCTTGCCGACCGAGCCGCGCTGAAGCGCCGCGCGGATTAAAATCCGCCGTCCGCTCAGCGAGAAGAGTATTAACCGAGGACAGTTTGGAAACTAGGACGCCTTCTTGCGGCGAGGCTCTTCCTCTTCGTCGTAGACGGGGACCTGCTCCAGATCTTCGGCGTCAAAGACCTGGTCGCAATCCTGGCATCGCAGGTAATCGACCCCATCACGGCGCATCAGGAACTCAGTGCGCTTGTGCTCGCAGCCCGGCATAGATGCAGATTATCCCTATTCTAAGGAAGGCGCTCGCATTGTCAAGCCCGTAGTTTGCGTAGCCTAACCGGTCTAATTCCGGTACGTCCGATTCAGCTCCGCTAATTCGCCCAGATCGAGCCGTCCAGTGTAGATCGCCATGCCGACCGCGGCGTGGATGCGCAACTTGCTGAGAACGCGGATGTCTTCCATGGTCGTGATGCCTCCTGCGGCGGTAATTTCATGCGCGGTAATCTCCCGCAGCCGCCCGAACCAGTTGAGATCGGTGCCCTGCATCATCCCTTCTTTATCCACGTAAGTGCATAAAAAACCGGCGCAATAGGGCTCAAGCTCGGCAATCACATCCTCCGCGCTCGCCTCGATCGATTCCTGCCAGCCCTGGACGGCGATGCGTCCGTTTTTCGTGTCGAGCGCGATAATCAGCCGCTCGCGCGGCATCTCTTTTAATAGATCGTGATTGATT
This sequence comes from Terriglobia bacterium, assembly GCA_963797245.1. Taxonomy (GTDB): domain Bacteria; phylum Acidobacteriota; class Terriglobia; order Bryobacterales; family Bryobacteraceae; genus Palsa-187. Next base: position 16,968 of record CAWCPE010000001.1, on the reverse strand, counting down.
CCGGTACTATTGAACGCCGCCGTTCCGGCGATCACCCGATGCGCGCCGCGCTCCAGCAGCGCCCGCGCGCGGCCAGGCGTCCGAATGCCTCCGCCGATCCGGGCGACCGCTTTCGACGCGATCGATTCAATCAGCGCATCGTTTGAGCCGCGCCGCATGGCCGCATCCAGGTCGATCGCCTGGATCTGGGGAAACGCGGCAAACTTTTCGAGCATCGCGTCCACCGGTTCGGCTTCGAGCGCCTTCTCGCGTCCCTGGATCAGCTGCACCACTTTGCCGTCCATAAGATCGATGCACGGGATGATCATTCGGGCGGCCTCACGGGAACGTCGAGCTCGATCAGCCGGTGCTTGAGATCGGCCACCGTAAACGTCCCGTAGTGGAAAATCGAAGCGGCCAGCGCGGCGTCGGCGCGGCCTTCGGTCAGAACCTGCGCGAAATGTTCCGGCGTGCCCCCGCCGCCTGAGGCGATCACCGGAATGGTCACGGCATCGGCGATGGCGCGCGTGAGAGCGCAATCGAACCCGGTCCGTTCGCCGTCGGTATCCATGGAGGTGAGCAGAATTTCGCCCGCGCCGAGTTCGGCCCCGCGCTGCGCCCACGCGACCGCATCCATGTGTTCGTCATCGCGCCCGCCGCGAGTGAAGACGGTCCACGCTGTTCCGCTCTTGCGAGCATCGATCGCCAGAACCACCGCCTGCGCGCCGAATTCTTCGGACAATTCGTGAATCAGCTCCGGCCGCCGGATGGCCGCGGTGTTGATGCTGACTTTATCGGCGCCCGAAAGCAGAATGGTGCGCGCGTCGGCCACGCTGCGGATTCCGCCGCCCACCGTCAGCGGAATAAACACGCGCCGCGCGGTGCGCTGCACCACCCCTGCCATGATCTCGCGCGCATCGGAGGACGCGGTGATATCCAGAAACACCAACTCGTCGGCGCCTTGTTGGTTGTACCGGTCGGCCAGTTCGACGGGATCGCCCGCGTCGCGCAGGTTCAGAAACTTCACACCCTTCACCACGCGGCCGGCGGTCACGTCGAGGCAGGGGATGATTCGCTTAGCCAGCATGTTCGATGAAATTGCGCACGATGCGCAGCCCCGTGGGTCCCGATTTTTCCGGATGAAACTGCACCCCGCTCAGGTTTTCGTGCTCCAGAATAGCCGTGAAGCGAACCCCGTAAGTTCCCACCGCCGACGCAGCCGGATTTTCGGGCGCATAGAAGCTGTTGGCGAAATAGACGTACGGCCGGTCGCCCAGCCCGTCGAGCAGCCGCGAAGCGCGCGTGCGTTCGAGGTCGTTCCAGCCCATCTGCGGAACGCGCGCTGCGGTGAAGCGGCGAATGCTGCCCGGAAAAATCCCCAGACCGCGCTCGGACGGCGCTTCTTCGCTCGATTCGAACAACGCTTGCAGGCCCAGGCAGATTCCGAGAAACGGAATCCCAGCACGCAGGCGGTCGACCAAAGGCTCGCGAAACCCGCGCTGGTCCAGCGCGCGCATCATCTGACCGAAATGCCCCACCCCCGGCAGAATGATTTTCGGCGCCGATCCAAGACCGGAGGGCGTCGAGAAAATCCGGTAATCCGCGCCGATTTCATCCAGCGTATTCGAGACGCTGCGCAGATTGCCCGCGCCGTAATCGATGATCGCGATCACAAGAGCCCCTTGGTGGAGGGAAGCTGGTCCTTCAAGCGCTGGTCCTTCGAACACGCAAAGCGCATGGCCCGCGCGAAGCATTTGAAGATCGCTTCGATTTTATGATGGCTCGACCGGCCGTACAAAACCTTCACGTGCAGGTTGGCTTTGGCGTGCGCGACGAAACCGGAGAAGAAATCCTCGACAAGTTCCGTCTGCAGATCGCCCACCAGCCGGACTTTGACCTTATCTTTATAAACCAGCGCCGGCCGGCCGCTGAGGTCGACCGCGGCAACGGCCAGCGTCTCATCCATCGGCATCACGAAATACCCGGCGCGCAGAATGCCTTTCTTGTCGCCCAGGGCTTCGTGGAAAAGCTGGCCGAGGACGATGCCCGCGTCTTCCACCGAATGATGCTGGTCGACATCCAGATCGCCCTTGACGTGCAGTGTGAGATCGAAGCCGCCGTGTTTTGCGAACAGCTCCAGCATGTGATCCAGGAAGCGGATCCCGGTAGAAATCTCATGCCGGCCGCGGCCTTCGATGGTGAGCTTGCCGCGGATCTGGGTTTCTTTGGTGTCGCGGGTGATGGTGGATGCTCGCATGTTCGTTTTATGGCCGCAGATGCACGCGGATTAACGCAGATAAAATAACCATTTTTTAATCTGCGTGAATCGGCGTGAATCTGTGGCTCAAAGGACTCTCTCCAGTTCGTTGACTTCGTCGATGATGGCGATGGCTTGTTCCTCTTTAAAGAGCCGGATGACGTCGGCGCGGCGGGAATGTTCGCGCGCCACTACGCCGATGAAGGGAACGCCGGCCGCGCGGGCGCTGCGCGCGTCATCCACCGTGTCGCCCAGGTACCAGACCGGCTTGCCGGGAAGCGCGGCTTGAATCGCAAACAGACCTTCCGGATGCGGTTTGGGATTGGTCACGTGGTCGGAGCAGATGATGGGATCGAAGGGACAGGGCTTGGTGAAGCGATTCAGCGTAATGTCCGCTTCGTCGCGCAGCCGGCCGGTGAAGATGGCGAGATGGAAACGATCCGACAGCCGTTCGAGCAGCCCGTCGCGGGCGATCCAGCGCTCGCGCATGATCAGGCCGGGCTGTCCGTTTTCGCCGAGGAATAGTTTATTGAACTGATCGACGACCGCTGCATATTCGACTTCGTGGCCGAGGTCGGCCAGGATTTTCTGCGACAGCGCCCAGTCGTTATTCCATCCGCCGGCGTTCTTGTAGCCCTGAATCTGATCGCGAGTGATGGTCGCTCCGCTGAAATGCGCCACCGTCTGAACGATGGTTTCACGGTAGGAATCGCCCACCTCGACTAAGACGCCGTCCATGTCGAACGCGATGACGCCTTGTTTCATACTTTCCCGAGACAGCCGGCGAGACCGGCTGTCCTACGCGAGCCGCGACCAGAGGAAGCGGTTAGAAGATTCATTTCCATATGGATTTCAGTTCCGTCAAAAACCTCTCCGCCTGCGCGCGTGTGCCGACGGTGACGCGGACGGCGCCGGGAATTTCGTAGCTGCGGTCGCGCACCAGGACGCGGCGGCGACGCAGTTCGTCGCGGATGTCGATGGCGTGGTTGCCCGCTTCGAACAGAATGAAGTTGGCCTGGCTCGGATATGCGTGGATGTTGAGCTCACGCAGGCCCGCGTAAATCATTTCACGGGCGGCCAGGACTTCGCAGACGTAATCGCGAACGTAAGCGGTATCGCGAATCGCGGCGCGCGCGGCCAGCGCGGCGAGGGTATTCACGCTGTACGGCGATTGCGCTTTGTGCATCATCCGCACGTTTTCCGCTTGCGAAAAAAGACACCCGAATCGCATCGCGGCCATGCCGTAGACTTTCGAAAACGTGCGCGAGACGAACAGGTTCGCGTAGCGCGCGAGCATCGGCAGGACGGTCACGCCGCTGAAGTCGAAGTACGCTTCATCGATCAGGACCGCGGCGTCGGGGGCGGCTTCGATGATTTGCTGAATGCCCGCGACGTCGATGCCGGTGCCGGTCGGGTTGTTCGGATTGGCGATCAGAATCGCGCGCGTGTCTGGTTGGATGCCGGCGAGGATTTCTTCCAGCGGAAATGAGAGGTCGGAAGGGAAGCCGACTTCGCGGACCGCAGCGCCCGCGACTTCGGCGTAGAAACGGTACATCGCGTAAGAGGGGCGCAGAATCAGAACATCGTCGCCATCGTCGACGTAGGTGTTCACCAGCACCTGTATGGCTTCGTCGGTGCCGTTGGTGAACAGCAGTTCGCTTTCCGCGGCGCCGAAAAATGCGGCGAGCTCGGGTTTGGCTTCGGCATATTCGGGATACATCGAGAGTGTGTCCGCAGTCAGATGCGTTTTCAAAAATTCGATCACCGCGGGCGAACAGCCGACGGTATTCTCATTGAAATCGAGCCGGATCGCGTCATGCCGCCCTTCAGCGGGCGGCGAATAGGGCGCCATTCGAACCACTGCATCGCGAGGTTTAGGCATTGCGGGCCTCCACCGATCTCGCGTGCGCTTCAAGTCCTTCGGCGCGGGCGAGCGTGGTGATGGCAGGCGCGAGCTTTCTGAGCGCGTCGCGCGAAATTTCCTGAGTGGAGATGATCTTCACGAAATCGGCCGACGACAGGCCGCCGCGCAGGCGGGCAGCGCCGGAGGTGGGAAGCACGTGATTCGGGCCGGTCGCGTAATCGCCCGCGGCTTCGGGCGAATACGGGCCGATGAAGATGCTGCCGGCGTTCCGGATTTTCGCGACGAGCGACGCGTTGGGAATATTCAAATGCTCCGGCGCGATGGCGTCCGAGATTTCGGCGGCCTGATCCAGGCTTTCGACCAGGACGATGGCGCTGTTCTTGGCGATCGCCTCGCAGGCGACCGGCGCGGTGGGGAGAATCGCGAGCTGGCGATCCACTTCCAGAGCCACAGCTTCGGCCAACGATTTCGAAGTCGTCAGCAGGATCGACGACGCGTCCACGTCATGTTCGGCCTGCGCGAGCATATCGGCGGCGATATGTTTCGGGTCGCCCTCGGCCGCGATGATCACGATTTCGGTGGGACCGGCGATGAAGTCGATTCCGGTTTCTCCCGCCACCAGCTTCTTCGCGGCTGCGACGTAGATGTTGCCGGGGCCGACGATGCGCTCGACGCGGGGGATGGATTCGGTGCCGTAGGCGAGCGCCGCGATGGCTTGCGCTCCACCGACGCGATACATTTCATCGACGCCCAAAATCGCGCAGATGCCCAGGATTTCATCGCTCGGGCGCGGGCACGCGACGGCGATGCGGGGAACGCCGGCGACCTGTGCGGGGATCACGGTCATCAGCAGGGTCGACGGGAGCGGATAGCGGCCGGCGGGGATGTAGGCCCCCATTGAATCGAGCGGGCGGACGATGTGGCCGAGCTTGCGGCCGTCGGGATACTCGACCTGCGTGTCGCGCGGCAATTGCACCTGTGCGAAGTCGCGAATGTTCTTCGACGCGATCTCGACGGCCGCCCGGAAATCCGGCGTCAGGCGATCGAGAGCGGCCGCGCAGTCCGACGGTTTCACACGTAGGTTGCCGGAGAAATTGTCGAACTTCTGGGTGTACTCAAGCACGGCCGCGTCACCTCGCGCACGGATAGCGGTGAGAATCGGCGCGACAATCGCTTCGGCTTCGGCGAGGCGGGCTTCCTTGCGGGTGATCAACGTTCGGGCAGCGGTGTGGTCCAGAATTCGGATCATATTCACATCACGATCTTGTTGAGAGGATATTCGACAATCCCCTGCGCACCGGCCTGTTTCAGGCGCGGGATGATGGTGCGGACCGTCGATTCATCGAGAATCGTGTTGAGCGCGACCCAGTCCGGGTCGCTCAGAGTGGAGATGGTGGGGCGCTTCAGGGCGGGCAGGATTGCCAAAATTTTATCGAGATCGTCTTTGCGAACGTTCAACAGCATCCCCACTTTGCCCAGCGCGTTGATGGCGCTTTCGAGCAGCATGCGGATGTCTTCGAGCTTGCCACGCTTCCACGTATCGGCCCAGGAAGCCGTGTTGGCGATCAACTGCGTGTTCGATTCGAGCACCGTTTCAACAATGCGGAGCTTGTTGGCGCGCAGCGAGGAGCCGGTTTCGGTGACTTCGACAATGGCGTCGGCCAGCTCGGGAGGTTTCACTTCGGTGGCGCCCCAGCTGAACTCGACTTTCGCGGTGACGCCGTTGGCTTCGAGATAACGCTTCGTCGTGGCGACCAGTTCCGTCGCGACGGTCTTGCCTTCCAGATCGCGTACGGATTGGATCGGCGAAGCTTCGGGAACGGCGAGCACCCAGCGCACTTTCCCGAAGCTCTGTTTGGCGTAAATGAGATTGGCGACCACCTGCACTTCGGCGTTGTTTTCGGCCACCCAGTCGCGCCCGGTGAGGCCGGCGTCGAGCACGCCGTCTTCAACGTAGCGCGCCATTTCCTGGGCGCGGATCAGCATGCACTCGATTTCCGGATCGTCAATGGAAGGGAAATAGGAGCGCGAACTGGTGGCGATGTTGAAGCCGGCGCGGCGAAACAGATCGAGCGTCGCGTTTTCGAGGCTCCCTTTGGGTATCCCGAGCTTCAGCTTCACTGGCTGCCTCCGTAAACTTTATCGGGATCGTAAACGCGGGGCTCGGTTTCGACCCACTGGCCGTTTTGAAGTGTGCGATAGAAGCAACTGTGGTAGCCGTTGTGGCAGACGCCCGGTCCGATGGCTTCGCAATGCAGCACCAGCGAATCCTGATCGCAATCGGTTTCGATTTTCTTGACTACCAGGCGATGGCCGGAGGTTTCGCCTTTGAGCCATAGCTTATTGCGGGAGCGGCTGAAGAAAACCGCGTAGCCGGTTTCGACGGTCTTGCGAAAAGCTTCGTCGTTCATGAAGCCGACCATGAGCACGCGGCCGGTCAGGTGGTCCTGGATGATCGCGGGGATCAGTCCGTCGAGTTTGGTGAAATCGAGATCCATAGTGGTGTGCTGGAACAAAGGAGGGCGGCTTTAGCCGGCGTGGAGCTTCAGCTCCGCCGCGGCAGGCGTGGCTGAAGCCACGCGCGCGATGAATCCCGCCGTCCTGGTTTCCAATGCGCCTCCTTTAAATGAAAAAAGCCCGCCGTTATTCGCGGCGGGCTGTGAAGTCTGACTGCGTAAAAATCAAGAGCCGCGCCGCTGCGTCCGATGGTGATGATGATGCTGGCGCGCGGTTGGCATGAAATTCAAGATTACCATATTTAGTCGGCGGCGCCACCGCCGCGACCGGCCGGTGGGATTTCATCCCACATCACGCGGATCTCGTGATCCGGATCGTTTTCGACCCGGGTCTTCAGATCGAACAGCATGGTCGGGCGGGTTTGCGCGTTGTACGCGGGCCAGTGCGGGATCGCTTTGTTATTGGGATCGCCGGTCTTGGCGAACGCCAGCCACACCGACGAAAGCTTCTCCGCCATGGCGCGCGAATCGGGCGTATCCATAACCAGCGGAGGCTTGGCGTTATGCAGCGCCAGGCTCACGTCCATGCCGTGAATCGCGCCGAATTTTCCGCCATACGCGGGCGACGGATAATCCCAGCGATACAGATACGCGGGAGCCTTGCCCAGCGCGGTTTTGCGTTCAGCTTGAAGCGTCGCGCTGCGCCGTCCGCCGCGGTCGGTGGCGATGCGCGCTTTAATAATGAACGGGCGCGCGTCGGGATAAATTTTGCGATACAAGGACAGCACCCGATCGGCATGGCCGCCGACGGTCTGTTTCACGTACGCCTTGAGACCGTCCTCAGTCAGATCCCAGTCGGTCATGCGCAGCGCCGCATCTTCGCGCGCAGTGCCGATGATCACGGGGATCTCGGCGGAAACTTCGGGAGCGGTCGGATCGAACGGATCGCGCGGGATGATTTTCCCATCGACCATCGGTCCGCCGACGCCGCCCGCGGCGATCAGTTTCTCGAACGGGACATTCTGAATATCGGCGGCCTTCGATTTATCGATGCCGAGCTTCGCGAGAAGCGCTTCGGCTCCGCGCGTGGCTTGTTCGTGATGCGGGAGGCGAATGGTCGACCCGCTCTGTATTGCCGCGCGCTGGAACAAGCCCTTCGCCGACGGCATGCTGAACAGCGTGGACGTTTTCGCGCCTCCGCCGGATTGGCCGAAGATGAAAACGTCGCGCGGATTGCCGCCGAAGTTCTCGATGTTGTCGTGCACCCAGTCGAGCGCGGCGACGCAGTCCATCATCCCGGCCACGCCCGAATACGCGTAATCGGAGCCGGCCAGATCGCCTAAATAAAGATAGCCGAGCGCGCCCAGGCGATGATTTACATTCACCACCACGACGTTCGCCCACTTTGCCATCGCCTCGCCATCGTAGCCAGGGAGATTGCCGGAGCCGGTGGTGAATCCGCCGCCGTGGAAATCGACCAGCACGGGGCGCTCGCCTTTGGTGTTGGGAGTCCAGACGTTGACGTTGAGGCAATCCTCGCTCAGTCCGCCTTTCTGCTTGGCCCATTCGATGGCGGTTTCATAATCGCCGGGATGGGTGACCAGGACCTGCGGGGAGATGTGGCCGAATTCGGTGCAGTCGCGAACCGCGGCCCACTTGGCGGGCTTGGTGGGCGGCATGAACCGATTCTTACCGCCGGTATCGCCACCGTAGGGAATGCCTTTGAAGATTTTGACGCCTTCGACCGAAACTCCGCGGACCTTACCGTAGGCGGTTTCGACGACGGGGGAGGAATCGGTCTTCGCGGCCCGCGCGACGCCCAATCCGGCGGCGAGCAGCGAGGTTTGTTTGAGGAATTGACGGCGGCCAGTGTCCACGGGGACCTCCTTTTAGTCAATTGCGAGTATACAGCAGGCCCGTGAAGTTGGTGCGCCAGAAGCCAGGTCGACGGCCTGACCCTCCCCTCCCTGACGGTCGGGGTTCCGTTTTTATCGTGCCGTCGAATGAACCACATGCGGAACCCCGCGCGTCAGCAAGGGGGAGCGCGTCCGAATTTTTCGCACACGCGTCAGCGAGAGAAGCGATGTGATCAGCCCCATTTAGCGCGCTACCGGTTAGAATAAAACCTCATGCCCAGCCCCTGGTACCGGCAATTGAATCGTTATCACTGGCTGGTGCTGATGGTTTGCTCGGCGGGCTGGCTGCTCGACTGCATGGATCAGCAGATTTTCGGGCTCGCTCGGCGGCCGGCCATGCTCGAATTGCTGCACGCGCGTCCCGACGACGCGGCGATGGCCGGCACCGTCACCGAATACGCCGGTTACGCGACCATGGCGTTCATGCTCGGCTGGGCCGTCGGCGGGGTGGTGTTCGGAATCCTGGGTGACCGCATGGGACGCGTCAAAACGATGACGCTCAGCATCCTCTTTTATTCGATCTTCACGGGGCTGAGCGTATTTTCGACCGGCGTGTGGGATTTCTCGGCGTATCGATTTCTGACCGGCCTCGGCGTGGGCGGCCAGTTCGCGGTGGGGGTGGCGCTGGTTGCCGAAGTCTTGCCCGCGGCCGCGCGGCCGTTCGCGCTGGGGGCGCTGCAATCGTGCTCGGCGGCGGGGAACATCATCGCGGCGCTGATCGGCATCGGCCTGGGCGAGTTGCAGCAGGCGCACGTGATTCAGAGCGCGTGGAGGGTGATGTTCATCGTCGGCGCGCTCCCGGCGTTTCTGGTGGTGATCGTCATGCGGCGATTGAAAGAGCCGGAACGGTGGCAGCGCGCCAAGCAGGATCACCAAAAGCTGGGGTCGATGGTGGAGCTGTTCGAAGATCCACGCTGGCGCCGGAACGCGCTGGTCGGATTTGCGCTGGCATTCGCGGGGGTGGTGGGGCTGTGGGGCATCGGCTATTTCAGCTACGACCTGCTCTCCGGAGTGCTCGACAAATATTTCCGCGCGCAGGGCTTGAGCGAAAGCATGATCGCCGGAAAGAAAACCATGTGGACCGGCATCACGTCGCTGGTGCAGAATTCGGGCGCGTTTCTGGGAGTCTATGCATTCACTTATTTCACGCAGCGAACCAGCCGGAGACTGGCGTTCGCGATCGCGTTCGTGATGGCGATGCTGGCGACGGCGTTCCTGTTCTGGAAGCTGAATTCTTTCAGCGACGTGTTCTGGATGCCGCCGCTGATGGGATTTTTCCAACTCGCGCTGTACGCCGGCTACGCGATTTATTTTCCGGAGTTGTTCCCGACCAGGCTGCGGTCGACCGGGACGTCGTTCTGTTACAACGTCGGCCGTGGGGTCGCGGCGATCGGCCCAGTGGGCCTGGGATTGTTGACTAGCCGCGTCTACGCGGGCCAGGCGGAGCCGCTGCGCCTGGCCGGAATCACCATGAGCGCGGTTTTCCTGATCGGTCTCGCGGTGTTGCCATGGGCGGTGGAGACCAAAGGCCGTCCGCTGCCGGAATAGAGGGTCCGTGAAGACTCCGGGCGCGCGCTGCCTGCGGATGAGTCTGCGTGAGAACGGACTTGCTCCCCTTCCTGACGAGTTTGTGTGAAAAGTCGGGACTCCACCCCGCCGTTACCGGCAGGGCTGGTCTATCGCGTTGAAGGCGCGGGCGTCGGCGACCAGCCCTGCCGGTCACGGCGGGGATCAACTCCACTTTTCACGCAAACTCTGACGGTCGGGGTTCCGTTTTGGTGTGCTATCGAATGAGCCCATACGGAACCGCGCGCGTCAGCAAGCGGAGCACGTCCGAAGTTTTCGCCCACACTCCGACGCGCGCGGCTCTGAGTGTCGCTCATTCGACCGAAAGCAAATTGAATGCGCCCGCTCAGCTCTGCGGTTTTTCCGGCGGATTCAGTGCCACCGCGGCTTCGGTAGTCAGCAGGAGGAAAGTGAGCGTCTCCTGCAGGTACAGGCGGACCGCCGTATCCGTGTGGCTCAGGTAGCCGATCGAAACATCCTGGCCGATGTGCAGGTCGAAATCGCCGCCGCGGGTGGTCAGCACGAACGCTCCTGCGATCGCCGGCGCCCAGATGATCTGATCCTTCACCAGCCGCTGGACGTGCTCGAGCACCGGGTAACCATGATCGCTGGTTTCGGCGAGCGCAGTGTAAGCGTCGGCGCCGAGCAGCACCGAATACGGTCCATTCACACCCACCAGACGCAGCTGGCTCAAGGCTTGCCCGATGGCTTCCGGGTAGGCGCGCACATCGCCCGGAAGCGTTTTGATCGGATTGCTGGTGCCTTCCCGGATCCCCTGGATGCCCGCGGCGTTGTAGCCGTCAAAGATCGCGCCGTCCTCGGCGAAGGCGATTTGACGCGCGGCGTCTTTGGCCGGCTGCCAGTCGGAATCGTTGGCGCCGCGTTCCACGTCGTCGATCTGCTGGCGGCTCAGCTCGAAGGGAACGCGCAGTTCCACCAGAGGCTTGACTTCGCGCTGGCGGGCGACGATTCCGGGCCCCTGTGCGCCAATGTTCCGCAGATGGCCGGTGCCGACCGCGGAGAGTGCGCTCCCGGCGGGTCCCTGCATGTCCACCACGCGCCTTCCGGCCAGATACCGCTTGAGCGTGCGCGAGGCTTCCTCTTCGATCTCAGCCCACGCCATATCGGAAATGGGAGCCAGCTCACGATGCAGATTATTCATGTCGGATTTCTCCTTTGAGGGATCCTATGCCCAGCGAACCTCCGGGTTCCGGCGCGGCGGATTCAGAGGCCGGCGACGGAGCCGCAGACGCGTCCTCGGTGATGCTGTCGAGAAACGTAGCGGACGGCGCGAAGAACAGACTTCCGGTGACCGCGCGGCTGAAATCCAGCAGCCGGTCGTAGTTGCCGGGCGGGCGTCCCACGAACATATTGTCGAGCATCTGTTCAATGGTCGCCGGCGATCGGCTGTAGCCGATGAAATAGGTGCCGAATTCACCCTGCGAGGCCCGGCCGAAGGGCATGTTGTCGCGCAGGATCTTGATCTCTTTCCCGTCCTCGACAATGGTGGTGAGCGCATTGTGCGCCGAGGTTGGCTTGACGGAATCGTCCAGTTCGATGTCCGACAACTTGCTGCGGCCGATGATCCGTTCCTGCGCCTCCGTGGGCAGCGCATTCCATCCCGCCAGATCGTGGAGATATTTCTGCACGATCACGTAGCTGCCGGCGCAGAACGCGGCGTCCTCGTCACCCACCAGCACGGCCTCCACCACCGCGTCGCCGGTCGGATTTTCCGTCCCGTCGACGAAGCCGATCAGATCGCGGTCGTCAAAGAAGCGAAACCCGTGCACTTCGTCGATCGGCGAAACCGCATCGCCCAGCCGCGCCATGATCTGCGTGGCAAGTTCGAAGCATAGATCCATGCGCTTGGCGCGAATATGGAACAGCACATCGCCGGGGGTCGAAACGGCATGCCGCGTTCCAGCGCGAATCTCGCGAAAAGGATGCAGCTCCGCTGGACGCGGCTGACCAAATAAGCGGTCCCACGCGTCGGAACCGAAGGCCAGCACGCAGGACAGCCCGCCTTCGAGGTCGCGAAATCCCACCGCGCGCAGCAGCGCGGGCAGATCCCCGCAGAAAGATCGCAGGGTCGCGCGATTCTCCACGCCCGGGTTGAGCGTGGCGACCAGAAAGATCGCGGCACGCGTGAGCGGCGCGGCCACCGGTTGAGCCACGCCGCGCAAGCCCGTTGCAGCTTCGGGTGCGCTCATCGGATTCATGCGGATGTCATCCCAGCGGGGGGCGTGCCTCGTTTAAGAGTCGAGCCTCGCCTTCAAACGTCGACAAGCTTAGCATCGTGGATCGACCGACGTCCAGACGGAGTCTTTCGCAGCGCAAATCATGCAATCTCGTTGGCCTTGAGGGCCAGTCCCTGCGCGACGGAGGTGAACTCACTGCCGGTTCTAATCCGATGCGCTCCGAAACGCCGTTCGAAGATCCGGCGAACGGCCGGAACCAGGGATGAGCCGCCTGTAAGGAACACCATATCGACATCTGCCGGCAGAACATTCGAATCTTGAAGCAACGAATCCACGCATCCCTCAATGGTGGCCAGCTCTTCCGCGATCCATTGCTCGAACCAGGGCCGCTCCGCGACGGCATCGATCTCTGTGCCACCGTCCGAGAGAACGAAGCGCGCGGCGTCTTGGATGGAAAGATCGGATTTCACGGCTTGAACGGCGCGATGTAAGTAATATCCGCGATCTTCGTTTATGAAGTGAAGCAAAGCGTCAATCTTGTGGGGCTCGAGCGCCTGCGCCCTTACGCTTCGCAGCATATTCATGGTGTCCTTGGCTTTAAGAAAGGAAAGATGATGCCATCGTTCGAGCTTCGAGAAAACCCAGCTGGGCACCGGCAGAATCTTGTCGACCGACCGCATTTGACTCCCCAAGCCGAGAAACGGCGAAACCAGGTGTCTCACGATCTTGGCGTCGAACGCATCGCCGGCGATTCCGACGCCCGCGTTGCCCACCACATCCGCCGGGGTCCGCCCGCGCCGGCGGATGGTGGGGCCGACGCGAATCAGGGAAAAGTCGCTGGTGCCGCCTCCGAAGTCTCCAATCAGGATCAGCTGGTCGCTGTCCAGCGTGGACTCGTAATAGTGCGCCGCCGCTACCGGTTCCAGTTCGAACTGTATCGTGGTGAAGCCGGCCAGTTGATAGGCGTGCCTGAGCCGGCTCTCGGCATAAAGATTGTCGGCTTCAGTCCCGGCGCCGACAAATCGTACCGGGCGTCCCACCACCGCGGACGTAATCGAGGTTCCGAACGCCTCCTCCGCCTTTTGCCGCAAATCGCGAAGGATCCGTGCGATGAGTTCTTCAATCGTGACACGCAGGCCGAATATTTCCGTGGTGAGCAGCGTCCGGCTGGTCAGAAACGACTTGAGCGACTGGATCAGGCGCCCGTCGATCTCCTTGCTTAGATAATGTTCGATGCCGGCCGGCCCCGTCCATGAGATCAGGCGATTTTTCCCATGCTGCCGGAGATGTTCCAGGTACAAGAGGGATCGGTAGGATTCGGTTTCTCCGCCAAACAGGGGAAACCGCAAAATCTCGACCTTTGACGACCGATCGATGGAGCGGGCGATCGTGCTGTTCGTGGTCCCGAAATCAATCCCAACCATGCTCCCCGTCGGCACCATCCATTCTTGACCGGCCACGCTACCGGATTCAAGCGACCGGGAGGCAGGATGCCCACTTGAAGTCACGCCATCACGTGTCCGGTGTGCGGCATTCTCACGCCGCGCGAGACACGAACTCGGCGATGCGCCGGGCCAGTTGGGACCGTAACCCCGGTGGCAGGTCATGTCCCATCCCCTCGATCAGCACGAGTTCTGCGCCGGGAATGGCTTCCGCGGTCGCTCGCCCGCCGCTTACGTCGCACATGCGGTCGGCGGCGCCGTGGATCACCAGAGTCGGGACCGCGAGATGCCGCAGGCGTTCGGTACGATCGCCCGAGGCGACCGACGCGATCGCCTGACGAGCGACGCCGATCGGATCATGCGAGCGGTCATACGCCCGGCCGGCCTTCGCGGCGACTTCACTTTCGTCGTTCGGATATCCAGGCGAACCGACCGCGCGCGAAGCCCGGAGCCTCTGCTGAATCACTTCGTCCCGAGTGATGGCGGGCGGACCGCTGAACACTGCGCGAAGCACCTCCGGCGAGGGCTGCCCCACTGCCATGTTCCCGGTGGTCGACATGATCGACGTGAGGGAGCGGACGCGGCCCGGATGTTCGATCGCCATGGTTTGCGCAATGGCGCCTCCCAGGGACGCGCCAACCACATGTGCTTTCTCAAAGCCCAGCGCGTCCAGCAACCCCACCGCGTCGGCCGCCATATCCGACAGCGTGTACGACACCGACGACAGGTCGCCGGCCAGCACCGCGGGCAGATTCGGAGGCGGCGCGTCCGTCATGTGTGTGGACAGCCCTACGTCACGATTATCGAACCGGATCACTTGCAGGCCGCTTTCGACCAGAGCCTGACAAAAGGCGTCCGGCCAATGAATGTATTGCGCGCCGACCCCCATAATGAGCAGCACCACAGGCGCATCGGAATTCCCCAGGCGCTGGTAGGCGATCTCGATGCCGGCTGGCCCGACGTTGGACGCCTTCCCGCCGCCAGTCGAAAAATCGGCAGGAGCATCGACGCGGTTCCCGGGCTCGGATGGTTGCACAGATCCGATCATATCGAAGCTCAGACTTGGACAGACCGAATGCTGTGAAGCAGAGACTCCGCCTTGCCAGACATCGGGATCTCCTCGCCGGTCATGGCTCTCACTGAAAAATTGATTGCGGGCGCCTGTTTAGAGGCTATTCATAACGCCTTTAGCGGTCGGCTCGTTCGATGCTGGAGCTTATCCAGAAACGGAAGGCGCTCGCTCAATTCGCGAGTTTCTTCAGGATGTGCGTTGCCAGAAACTCGTTGATCTCCCGATGACGGGGCACCGGTTGCGAAATGCCGGTCTTCGGATTTCGGTACCAGTCATGATTCCCGCCGTGACGAACGAACTCGCAGCCGGTTTCTTCCAGCTTGCGGATCAGGTCCGTGCGCTTCATCCAACCGGCAATTCGGCCACGCGGCGAATGCCGGGGATCTCTCCATTGGTCAGGTCCTTGTAGAGGTCCCGGAGATTTTCCTGGAGTTCCTCCAGCGTTTCCCCCTGCGTTAAGTAGTCCGGGAACTCCTCGAAATAGCCAAGCCACATGCCCTGGTCTTGCCAATGGACATATCGAGTGGCGCGCATGTTTTCAGTCTACCGTTGTGGAGGATGAAATAGGGATTTGAAACTTGGTTGCGGGGGAAGGATTTGAACCTTCGACCTTTGGGTTATGAGCCCAACGAGCTACCAGACTGCTCCACCCCGCACACTCATGGTAGCCCAGTGGTCGCGGATGGTCAAATTTTCGTAACAAATTTTGCGAAGATCACCCAGGCCCCTGCGCCTGCCGCGGCCCATAACAGGAATGACGCCGTTACCCGGACCGCGAATGCCCGGGTGCCGAGCGCCGCCGCGATCACGATCTTTAACACCGCGTTCGAGGCCAGCGCAAGCAGTACCGCGACCGCCGCTGTGTCCCCCGTGATCCGATGCGTTTGCAGCATGTCTTCCGCCGGCGCGATCACCGTGGCCACGTCCACTAATCCGCCGATCAGGCTGGTCGCGCTGAATGCCGCCGAGCCCAGCCGCACCGTCGCCCATTTGCTGATGAATACCACCGCCGTGAATAGCACCCCGAATTGCAGCGCCGGGCCGATCCGGAACGGGTTGCTCGGTTTGATGGCCAGCGTCTGGACCTGCTTGTGAGGCCATTGCCCCAACCCCCACCACAGCGCAATCCCCAGCACCGTCATCGCCGCCAGCGGCCAGGCCGTCAAGCGGAGCAGTTCCGGACTCGCCAGACCCGCGATCAGAGCGGTGCGCGGAAACTGCACCGTGTTGGCAATCACGAAAGCGCGCCACAACCCGAAGGTCTCCTCCGGATTCTCTTTGGTTTGGCGCGCGAACTGGATGGTCGCCGCGGTGGTGGAGGCCAGGCCCCCTAGAACGCTGGTATAGAACAGCCCCTTTTCCTCGCCCAGGAATTTCTGGAGGAAATAGCCGGCGTAGGAAATCGAGGAGACCAGAACCACGAAGCCCCACACCTGGGACGGCGAGAAAAAATTGTAGAGGCCGTAAGCGCCTTCCGGCAGCAGCGGGTAAATCACCAGCACCACCACCACGAACCATAACGTGGCGTTGAATTCGGGTTCGGTGATGGTCTTCTGCAGAAGCGTGTGCAGGCGCTGCCGCGCTTCTAAGAATATGGTGACCACGATCGCGACGCCGATCGCCAGCGGCCGCGCGAAAGCGGTCGCGCCCGAGGCTGCGAACAGCGCCAGCAGAAACGCCGCCGCAGCCGCCAGTTCGGTGGTGATGCCGCTGCGTTTCTCGCGATGCTCCCAATGAAACACCGCGAAGGTCCCGCTGATGGCCGCTAGCGCGATCGCGTCCAGCCACAGATTTCCCAGCAATCCGCACACGCCCCCGGCCAGCGTCACCAGCACGAAATCGCGCAAGCCGGGATGCTCTTCGCCTCCCGCGGCTTCGCGCTGGGCGCCGATCAGCAAACCGATCAACAGCGCGGCGGCCAGGGATTCCACTGCGATGGTGAGGGTTAACGTTTGCAAATCGCTACGATTATAGTAGAGTATAATTATTCAGTCCGATGAATAATTACTCACCCGTTCCGGTCGGCATCGTCGGCTTTCGCGGCTACAGCGGCCAGGAAATGCTTCACATTCTGGCGAAGCACCCGCGCGCCCGGCCGGTCCTGCTGGAACACATGGAAAAGGATGAGCGTCCCCGGCCGGTGGGCCATCCCGGTCCTCCGCGTTTGCCGTGTACTCCCGAAGCAGTGAAATCGGCCGGACTGGCGGCCGTATTTCTG